>CAWCYZ010000001.1:0-1778690 GCA_963799925.1 uncultured Acidobacteriota bacterium
AACGCATGTCGCTCATGGCATAGGTCTGCGCATAGTTCCAAAGCGCGGTCACAGTGTTTCCGTCGTAATAGCCCATGACCAGGCCGGTACCATGTCCGAAATCGCATGTGCTTCCGCCGGTTCCAACGAACTCAACAAATTTGTCCATGGCGCCTAGATCAAACGCCTGCTGTTCCGGAGTGTAGTTGTGGTTCTGGTCGCACGTTACAGCCTGCGTGCGGTCGAGGCGGAAGGGCTGTACAGAGTTGGGATTTTCCGTCAGCAATCCGCCGCTGAGCAGATTGTTCACGCTGGGAGTATTGGGCTTGGCAGCAAACTGTGGCTCGCTGGCCGGATTCGTCGCGGTAGGATACGTCGCGAAGTAGTGATCGAACGAGATATTTTCCTGAAAGATTACGACCAGGTGCTTGATGGGAGTGGTCGTCGTATAGCTCTCCGCGGCATTCGGCTGCCGGGGTGGTTGCTGTTTTTCAGCAGCCCATGCGTCCCTGAATGGATTGACAAACATGCACACGGCGCAAACCGCCGTTGCCATGTTACGAATTTGCTGACGAATCATCGATAAATCTCCTCTGTTGGTCTTCAGAACCTATGAGTCTTTCGGATATGCACTGCAAGCACACGACTGCCACGCCCCACACGCCACACGATTCGGTCGAGCCTAGCCGCCGAACTTTAACGGGAGATGACCGCAACGTTAATTTTCTGTAAATGACTATCGTGCGGAAGGATTCTGCGGAGCAGTCCTATCGTTAAGCCTGAGATCGCCCGACTGGCGGCTGTTTGCGGCGGGAGGGTCCACGCGAATTGTACCCATCATCCCCGCATCCTCGTGCTCAAGAAGATGGCAGTGATAGACAAATGTTCCGACGATGTTGGGGCTGCGGAAATCCATCCGCAATTTCACGCTGGGATAAACCGGGCTCGTCCCGTCCCAGTAGGCGACGTTGACGGTGTCGCGAAGATATGGCTCGTCGATGGGCACGCCATTCCACTGCAATAACTGGTAATGGATTTCGTGGATATGAAAATCGTGAAGCTCTGTCGTTCGGTTTTCGATGATCCAATCCTCTACGTCTCCTTGATTCACGATCAGGTTTGGATTCGGAGACGTAGGATCGAAGACGGCGGGACTACTGCCGTTGACAGTAATGTAAAAAACTGTAGGACTATTCGGATTCGTCGGATCTTTGGGCGCTTCCGAAAAATAAAGCTTGCGCGTGCGGACGGGAGTGACATTTTTTAGCGGCCCTGCAGTCTCAACTCCGGGCTGAGCGGGCGAGGCCGGGACTACTGACTGCGGCGCGGGCGCGTCAGCAGTGGTCATGATTGTCGCCAGGGGACGAGTCGGGTCGTTCTCTCCAGCGGGTCCGGTATCGACAGTACGAGTGACAAGACTGGCGCGAACACCCGCCTTCGGAGGTTTCACGATGAATTCCACACGACCCGCCGGTGGCACGAGTAGGTGCCTTTTTGTGACCGCCGTCTGCCCCGCATTTCCGTTGAAGTTCACGGGAACGCCATCGATCGCAACCACGCTCACAGGCTGTGCGAAGTCGTTGAACAGAACCTGCAGATCCAGGCAGGTGATCGCCGAGGCGTTCAGGACTCGCCACAGTTGCCGCTCTTGCGGCTTCATCATGATCACCGCCGGTTCATATTTCGGATACACAACCGGGACGAAGTTGATCGAGAGATCTTTTGCCGGTTTTCCAGTTCCCGTCCCGCTATTGAGAATGTCGCCTTCCGCATCGCGCAAGACTTGGGCCGCGGGCATCGAATCCGTCTGTTCCGGCGCTGCCTCCGGATGAATCAGCTCCTGATCGCGGATCACAAACACGCGTTCGGGCAAACCTGAGACTTCGCGATTCGCAGCCTCGAGCCCTTCGACAATTAACGCACCTGATGCTCCTCCAAGAATGTGGATCTTGTTGAATCCGTGAACGTGCGGGTGATACCAATAAAGCCCCGGAGGCTGATCCGCAGGAATCTTGAAGCTGTATTCGAATGGCTCAGTCCCCTGGCTGAATCATCGTCTTGAGTGTCTCGTCCTTGATGACAGACCGGAGGGATCGTGAGTCCATGAAAATGCAAATTGGTAGAAGAGGGCGCCATTGCCCCGCTGGTGCAGGCTCCCGCAATTGCGTGGTGGGCCGAAGCGTGAGAATGAGCATCCGAGGGAAGCTCGTTTTGCAAAAGAATTGTGACCTGGTCGCCGGCCTTCACCCGCAGCGTCGGCGACTGGTGGCCTTCCTTATCGAGGTAGCAGTAGCGCGTTAAACCGTGTTCGTCGGTGGTTGTGCGGTAAGAAAGTTCCACGCGCAAATGACCATCCACACTGCGTAGATCCGCTGGCTCGGGCGCTGCCGATCCCACTGCGCCTCGAGGACAAGGATCAACGGACGGCGCTTGCGCGGACACCTCAGAAGCAATGGCGATACAGAAGGTGAAAAGGATGGGTGCGAGGAAGCGAAAACGCATAGCCGCATACCGCGGCGCACTTTGGAATGGAGAAGGCTGCGCCAGCGGAGACAAAAAGTCTAGCAAGCGGCGATCACTCAAACGTTAACAGCAGATGAATTCTATAAACGAAAGGCCGGCTGAAGATCCCGCTCCCTATTTATTGCTTCTGCAGAGTCTCGTCGATGACGACTTTCCCGCCCTTATCAGCCGAGATTACCTTATGCACAGGAGCATACCCAGTCAATGTAATGTCGACGACATAATTTCCTGGATCGAGAGCCACATCCACTGGCGATCCCTTGTCGAGCATGTGCTGGTTGATCGCGACCTGCGCTCCCTTGGGTTGCGTGCGAACACTCAGAGTTGCCTGTCCCGGTTGCGCGCCTTTTCCGCCAAAGAGCTTCGACATCTTGCCAACCGTCTTGATGCTGTCGGCGTTGCCGAGCGCGCGCAACGACGGAGAGAAGTTAAACGTCTGCCCGAGAACGAACTGCGCGTTCATGGTTTCGTCGATATAGCCTGACATGCGGACGAGAACGACGTGCTCGCCTTTGTTAACGCTGACCGTCGCCGGAGTCTTCGCTCCCACATCGTGACCGTCAACGAAGATGCTGGCGCCGGCTGGATCGCTTTTCACAATCAGGCTCGCCATCATCTGCGTCAGGTGCAGCGAAGTCACAGCTTTATTCCCCGAGGTCACTTCCACGGAGCGCGTGTCGGTAACGTACCCCTGCTTGCTGACAGTGATGGAGTGCTGGCCGGGCTGTAGATTCGTAAGCGCAATCGGCGTAACCCAACTCGGATCGCTCTGGCCGTCGATCTGGACCTGCGCCCCCTGAGGCGTCGAATCCACGGTCAACTGCCCCGGAATAATGGCCGGTGCAGTGGCGACTGCTGGGGCCTTCTTCTTCGCATTGCGCGCCTTTGAAGCCGTTGCTTTCGGCTCGGGCGCCGAACGCTCTTCGGCTTCCGCAGGCTGGCTCTCCGCCGTGGCGGGAGCAGATTCATTCTTCGTTGGGGCTTGGCTGACCGGCGCCGGTTGCGCTGGCGCTTGCTCAGTCGCCGGAACGCTCTTGCGCGGCGCACCGGAATCGTCATCACTGCCGAGATTATGTACGTACAGCATGAACCCCAAACCAATCAGCAGGATCAGGATGCCCGCGCCGATCAAGGCGTACAGCATCAGCTTCGGTGGAACGTTCTTGATTTCCTTGATCGCCTTTTCAGCTACTTCCCGCGGCTGCACTTTCGGCTTCTCTTCATCGCGCGGAAGGTCTTTGAATACCATCGTGGGAGCAGCATCCGCTTGCGGCGCTTGCGAGTGCGACGGCGCTGGCGGAGGCGGAGCAATGTAAATCTCTTTCAGCGGCGGCAGTTCAGAAATTTCCGAGAAGCTTGTTCCTGCCGATCCCTTCGATCCACCTTCCGACATCATCGGATCGACAGCCATCTTCCGGCCACTGTGTTCTTCGGGCTGAGCCTCGAAGGTCTCGACTTCGGGCTCGTCGGCAACGGCGGCCGACATATAAGAGGTCGCATGAGAGGAACCTTCAAAGGTTGGCCCACCCGCCGAATCCTCCGAACCGTTCGACAGATCGAGTTCGGCTGCATCCGCCGAGGACGCAGAAGACACTCCCGATCCGACACCGGCAGCGGCTGCTCTGGCTGCCGGCTTCGACGCCTTGGCCACGGCCGCAACGGTCTGCTTCTTTTCCTCAACTTTGGCGGCTTCCGGCTTCGGAGCGGCTGCAACTGGCTTGACGACCCGTTTAGCCACGGGAACCGCGGGAGGCTTTGGCGCCGATGCGCTCGGAGACTTAACTTGCGGCGGCGCCGCTTTGGGAGGAGCCGTGACTGCTTTCGGCGCTTCCGCTTTCTTCGCAGAAGGTTTCGATTCCTTGCATTTTTCCAGATCATCGAGCAATTCTCGGCCTGTCTGATAGCGCTGCGCAGGGTCTTTCGCTAGCGCCTTCATAATCAGGTCGCTGAGCAGCGGATGCACTTTGGCATTCACGTGGATCGGGGCGGCGGGAGTGCTCTCCAGAATGCTTTGCCGGATGACTCTCGGGGTCGCTTCGCGTCGAAGGCTTTGTGCTCCGTCACCATCTCATAGAACATCGCGCCCAGGCTGAACAGATTGGAGCGGAGGTCGGTAGCTTCGCCGCGAAGCTGCTCGGGCGACATGTAGTTCAGAATCGAGGAAAGCCCGGCAACGTGTTGCACAAAATTGCCGACGCTCGGAAACACCATAGCTGAGAATCTTTACCGTTCCGTCCCAGCCGCACATGATTTTGGCGGGCTCGAGGCTGTGATGGATGATCTGATGCGAGACTGCGTGATCGAGGCCATTGCCGAGTTGCCGGCCGATGTCGAGCAGGTCCCAGATGGAAAATCCTTCTTTGCGCGCCAGCATGGTGGCGATGCTGTTGCCTTGAACGTATTCCATGGCCGCGCAGAATTGTCCGTCAATGATGCTGGAGTTGGTGACACGACAGAGATTCTGATTGCTCAGGACCTTCGCGCTCTGGACCTCCTGCAGCAACGCTTGTTCGACGGCGCGGATTGATCGCCGAAAGCGGCAAGCTGGATCGCTTTCAATGCGATCGTCTGGCCAGAGTCAGCATCGTTCGCTTTGTAGACAACGCCGGTAGGAGACTTCGAGAGCTCACTTAGAATTTCGAATTGGCCGAGTTTCGTAGGCATCGCTTCCTAACTCCAATCGCACACATAGCTGCGCGTACCGCGGCAAACTCGCCGGCGGAGAATTCAGGAAGATTAGAAGAAGGATATCGCTGCGAGTCGGAGGGTTCGAGTTACGAAAGTAAGCAGGGAAAGGCCAGCAAACTGCGCAGGAACTTCGCTCCGCATGGAGCCTGACAGGCTGTCCTACGTGGGTTCTCGCTACGTGATCCCCTTGGTCAGACGAGTTGTTAGTTCCTGAATGTAGGTGACTAGTTCTGGGGGTTCGTGGACTTGAAAGTCGACTCCCACAGGAGGAGATGGATTGTGATTGCCTCCAGCGAGTGCGAGCCGGTGTGCAGCATGCAGGATTGCTCGTCGATGGCTTCCAAGGCGCCGAGCGAGGGAGAGATGCGCTTGGACAGAGTGTCGAATGGGCCATGCAGCGTCACGCGAGCCGAATACGGATACGGCACGTGCGAGATGGATTTCGAGACAAATGCTGCGAAATCGCCTTCGGGCGCCTTGCGCGGCTTGAAGCGCATCGAAGTCTTGAGCTTTCCCTGGACGCGATCGACGCGGAAGGTCCGCCAGTCATTGCGCCTGAGATCCCATGCGGCCAGATACCAGCGATAGCCGGTGTGCACGAGGCGATGCGGCTCAACCGAGCGCGTGCTGGGGGCTCCGGTGCGATCGTGATAAGTTGAAACGAACTCCGTCGTGGTCGCGGCAGGCGCTGGCGAGAAATGACAAGCGAGCGGCGTCGACGGTGGGTCCGCGGCGCTCCAGGGGCACAACGAATCCATGCAGGGCCGCTACCCGAGCCGCAAACGCGGCGGCAGCACCTGCTCCAGCTTCAATAGCGCTCTAACCGATGCTTCTTCGATTCCGGACACTGCCGCCGCTAGCCGATGTTCGCAAGCCCAGAGCGACGGCTACGGCCTCATCGTCATCCAGCAGCAAAGGGGGCAGGGTGGCTCCCGCGCCCAGCTGATATCCGCCAGCGACTCCGGATGTGGAGTGCACGGGATATCCCAGGCTGCGCAAGCCGATCGACATCGCGGCGCAGGGTTCGCGCCAGTGACTTTCAGGCGATGGCTGAGAGTCGGCTCCGGACCAATAGCGCTGCGCCTGAAATAAGAGAAAGCAGGCGAAGCAGCCGCGCCGAGGTCTCCAACATGGCCAGTATTGTGCCACGAATCGAGGACTGAATCTGTCCTCAATGGCTGTTAGGGTATCCGGGTTCGATTCTGCCGGTGCCAATAAGCGGAATCACTGGAGAGACCAATATGAAGCTGACCGAATTCTTTCTCGCACAACTGGAACGCGAAGCTGCCAGCTCCCGCCTTGCCCTGCAACGCGTGCCCGAGGGACACAACGATTGGAAGCCGCATGCGAAGTCGATGCCGCTGGGATATCTCGCTTCTTTGTGCGCCACGATGCCGGCTTGGATTGTGCTCGATGATCAAACAGGACGAGTTCGATCTCGCTTCTCCCGCCGCGACGAGATTCAAGCCGGCGGAATGGACCGAGCGGGCAAAGAATTGCTGACGCACTCGATGCGGCAGTGGCCGAGGCGCGCAAGGCACTGTCCAACACCAACGATGAACATCTGCTGACCAACTGGAAATTCGTGGTTGGCGGGCACGTGGTTAGCAATGAGCCGCGGCACGTCATGATCGCCGAGTCCGTGTTCAGCCACCTGGCGCACCACCGCGGCCAACTCACCGTGTATCTTCGGCTCAATGAATCTTCGGTCCCGGCGCTCTACGGCCCCTCGGCCGATGAAGGACGCGCGGCCTAGAATTCCGACGCTTGCAGTCGAGCGAGTGCTCACAAACTAGCGCGTAACTTCGCCGTCCTGGCCGTTTAACTATTATGTCGGCTCGCTGGGTGACATTTGTCATCCGGCCGCGATGACGATCTCCACTGGTCAAGCGGTCACCGCAGGCGGCAGTATGGATGGGTGATGTCGTCTCGCGAACAGGATGTGCGAATGCGCAGCCGATTCAGCGCGGTTGTCGCTGAGAAGGCGCTTCGACTATGCTGTTGGCGCTGGGGCGCATCCACCTCCTGCTCGCAGCTGCCGGTTCCCTCCGGAGTACACCAATGACGTTGACTCGATTTGTCACTAAGAACGCGTTTCGCAACAAGCGCCGCAGCACGCTGACGGTCTTGAGCATCGCTTTTTCGCTGCTTCTGCTCACGCTCATGATGACATCTTGGCAGGCGTTCTCCCTGGACGAGGGCAGCGCGGAATCGGCACAGAGGCTGGTGGTCCGGCATCGCGTGTCGCTCACTTTCTCGTCTGCCGGGCTTCTACCGCGAGAAAATTCGCGCGATTCCCGGAGTCGTTGCGGTGGTTCCAGTTTCGTGGTTTGGCGGAATTTACAAAGATCAGAAGCCGGAAAATTTCTTTCGCGCGATTTGGCACCGATCCCGACGAATTCTTTAAGGTTTTCCGCGACATGCAGATGCCGGATGACCAGGTCAAGGCATGGCAGCGCGACCGGCAAGGCGTGATCGTCGACGACACACTCGCCGCGAAGTACGGATGGAAGCTTGGCGACCGCATCTACATTCAGGGAGACATTTATCCCGGTCAATCTCGAGTTTAACGTTCGAGGAATTTTCCACTCGACTCCGGACAATAAATCGGTCTACTTCAACTCGAAGTATGTGGAGGAGGCTGTTCCGTTCTTCAAGGGACAGGCCGGAACGTTCAGCATCCTGGCGGATTCTCCGTCGGATGTGGGCAAAGTTGCAGCTGCCATGGACGACATGTTCCGCAACTCGCCGCAGCCGACACAAAACGGAAAGCGAGAAGGCTTTCGGCCTTGAGTTTGTGGCCATGATGGGCAACGTGAAGGCGTTCATCCTGAGCATCTGTTCGGCCGTGGTCTTCGCCACGTTGCTTGGTTTCGGCAAACACGATGGCGATGTCGATCCGCGAGCGGACTCGCGAAGTCGCCGTGCTCAAGACTCTAGGCTTTACCCGGCGCGGAGTACTGGGCTATTCGTCAGCGAGGCCGTGGCGCTGTCGCTGGCTGGGGGCATCATCGGGCGCGAGCCTGGGCTGCTTTGATGGTGTATGGGATTTCGCACGCGCCGCAGCTCACATTCTTTCCCGATGGAATGACGCCGGCAATCTGGCTGTTGTCGCTCTTAACTTCCGGAGCTCGTCGGACTGCTGAGCGCGGCCGTACCGTCGTATCACGCGTCGCAAATCAACATCGTGGATGGGCTTGCGCCACATTGGGTAACGTATGACATTGAGCAGTTTCGTGGTCCGGAATACGTTTCGCAACAAGCGGCGCAGCCTGCTGACCATGATCAGCATCAGCTTCTCGCTGCTGTTGCTGACCATGATGATCTGCATCTGGCGGTCGTTCTACATCGATCAGGTGGCGCCGGAAGCAGCGCGCCGGTTGATCATCCGTGACCGCGTTTCACTGGCATTTTTCCTGCCCGCGTACTATCGCGACAAGATTCGCGGCGTGCCAGGGGTGTAACGCTGTCGCTCCGATGACCTGGTTCGGGGGGCGGTACATCGACGACCGCCCGGAGCATTTTTTTGCGCAGATGGGGACTGATCCCGAGGAATATCTGAAAGTCGCTTCCGACAAAATCATTCCCGCGGATCAACTGAAGGCCTGGCAGCAAGACCGTGCCGGGGCGCATCGTGGACGTGACCCTGGCGGACAAGTATGGATGGAAGATCGGCGACCGCATCACGCTTCAGGCGAATATTTTCCCGACGAATCTCGATCTGACGATTCGCGGGATCTACCATCGCGATCCGCCGCAGAACGCTCTCTACTTCAATGCCAAGTATCTGGAAGAAGCGGTGCCGTGGTTCAAAGGACAGGCGGGATGGTACGTCGGCGCAGATCGATTCGCCGGAGCACGTCGCCGAAGCTTCGCGGACGATCGATGACATGTTTCACAACTCTCCGCTGCAGACGAAGATCGGAGAGCGAGAAAGCATTCCAGCTGGGATTTGTCGCTTCGTTGGGCAACGTGAAGGCGTTCATCCTGAGCATCTGCGGAGCGGTGGTGTTCGCCATCATGCTGGTTTCCGCCAATACCATGGCGATGTCGGTGCGCAGCCGGACGCGCGAAGTTGCGGTTCTGAAGACTCTTGGTTTTACGCGGCAGGGGGTGCTATCGATCTTTGTCAGCGAAGTCGGTAGCCCTGGCGCTCGCTGGAGGAATTCTTGGCGTTCTGGTGGCGATTCCGGTGATCGCCGGCATGACGCATCAGTTTCATTGGATTTGGCATCCCGCTGAACATGAGAGTCAACTTGCCGACGGCTGGGATTTGCCTTGTTGATTTCCATCGTGCTTGGTTTGATCAGCGGGTACTTGCCGGCTTATCGCGCATCGCGCATGAATATTGTGGACGCGTTGCGACACATTGGATAAACAGCGCACGGCTGTATGCATCAGGCGCTAACGAAGAAAGAGTTTAACTATGGCGATACCGATCAGCTATAACGTACGCAATCTGCGGCTCCGCATAGGGACTCACGGTGATGACCGCCATGGGCATCGCTCTTACGGTGACCACGGCGATCTTTCTGATGGCGCTGGTCGCGGGCCTCGACCGTGCTTTCGTCAGCAGCGGCAGTCCGTTGAATGTGCTCGTTCTGCGCAAAGGGTCGGAAGCCGAACTCTCCGGCGGCTTCGACGCCTCGCTCTTTCCGACTCTGAAGACGTTGCCCGGAATCGCCAAAGACAGCAAAGGCGAACCCATGGTGTCCGGCGAGTGGGTGGTGGTCATCGTCCTCCCGCGCAAAGACGGCACCGGCGAGGTGAACGTTACCGTGCGCGGCATGATGCCCGACGGACTGGAGATGCGGCAATTGCCGAATGCCGACAAGCAACCCAGCGTGAAACTGGCTCGCGGGACGCTGGTTCCAGAGTGGTCAGCGGGAAGTAGTGGTCAGCAAGTCCGTGCGCGACCGCTTCTCGCAAGCCAGCATCGGCGACACCATGCAGTTTGGCAAAGGATCGTGGAAAGTCGTCGGCGTGTTCGACGCTGGGGGATCGGCCTACGAATCGGAAGTATGGGGCGACGTCAACCAGATGGCCTCCGACTTCGATCGGCAGGGAGGATACTCGTCGGCATATCTGCGCGCGACCGATCCGATCGCGGCCGATGCCTTGAAAAACCGAGTGAGCGACGACCAGCGGCTCAAATTGGAAGGCATGCTGGAGAACGACTATTACGCGAAGCAGACAAGTTCCGGAACGCCGATCAAAGTCATTGGCTGGGTCGTTGGACTCATCATGGCGTATCGGATCGATTTTCGCGGCCATGAACACGATGTATGCCGCAGTCGCGTATCGCGGCCGGGAAATCGCCACGCTGCGCGTCATCGGCTTCTCGCGTCCGGCGATCCTGACTTCATTCGTTCTCGAATCCTTATTACTCGCCTTGTTGGGAGCCCTGGTTGGCATCTTGTTGATGTTGCCCTTCAATGGAATGGCAAACCGGTACTTCTAATGCGGTCACTTTCAGCGAAGTGGTTTTCTCATTGCGTATCACTCCCGCCGTGGCCATCAGCGCGATTATCTTTGCGCTGATCATGGGATTCGTCGGCGGACTGGCTCCGGCATGGCACGCATCCCGACAGAAATTTTGACGGCACTGCGGGGATAGCGGCGCAGTCGGACTGAAACTTATCGGAAGTGGAGCCGTAAACATTCTTATGGCGATGGATACAAAACACGAAGACTTGCAGAGCCTGCGCATCGACCGCTCACAGCGCGGCGACAACAGCGGAGAGCCGCCCGCCTGGGCGCGCCGTTACATCATCGTTGGCATCGCGATCGTCGTCCTGCTTGGACTGTTCGCGCTCGCCTATCGCGCATTCTCATCCGACACGCCCGAGGTCGAGGTCGTCCGCGCTTCGGCCGAGACAAGCAATAGCAGCGATGCCGGAGGAACCGTGCTTTCCGCCACCGGCTACATCGTCGCCCACCACACCATCAATGTGAATTCGAAGGTCACCGGACGCCTGGAATGGATTGGCGTCGAAAAGGGCGACAAGGTAAAAGAGGGCCAGGTCATTGGTTCGGCTTGGAGCATCAGGAATTCCAGGCATCGTACAACCAGGCCAGAGGGCGCCGTGGAGAATGCCCGCGCCTACCTGCAGGAACTGCAGCACGGATCGCGTCCCGAAGAAATCCAGCAGGCGCAGCATAATCTCGACGAAGGCCGCGCCACGCTCGCGAATGACAAGCTCACGCTCGATCGCACGAAAGAACTGGCCGCCGGCGGAGTCGATCTCACGGCAGCAGCTCGACGACGCCTCCGCAAAATTCGAGGCCGACCAGCAACGCGTGAATTCCCTGACGCGAGGGCTTTGAGATGGCGAAGATCGGGCCGCGTGCCGAAGAACTTGTCCGCGCTCAAGGCGCACTTACGCAGGCGCAAGGACAACTGGAGTACGCCAAGTCTCAACTCGATGCCACCGTCATTCGAGCGCCTGTCACCGGAACGATTCTGGATCGCACCGCGGAAAAAGGCGAGTTGATCACCGCCCAGTTCGCCAGCGCTGCCGCTGGAGGGCCGCAAGGATCCGTCGTTTCGCTTGCCGACTTGAACGATCTGCAGGTGGAACTCGACATCGCGCAGGCAGACTTCGCGCGGCCTGAGTCCAACGCAAAAAGGGGTCGTCACGACCGACGCCTATCCCGACAAAGCGTACGACGGGCAGATCGCACAAATTTCTCCGGAAGCAAATCGGCAGAAGGCGACCGTGCAGGTGAAGGTGCAGGTGCTGAATCCCGGGAAATATTCGGACGTTCAACTGCGGCCGGAGATGAATGCGACCGTGCGCTTCCTGGCCAATGAGGTCGCCGAAGAATACGAAGGCCCCGGCAGGAGTGTTCGTGCCTGCAACGGCGATGCGCGACCGCGATGGAAAGAAGATCGTCTTCATCGCCTACAACGGAAAGGCCGTGGCGCGCGAGATTCACGTCACGAGCCAACGCGCCGATGGCGCGCTGGTCGACGGATTGGTCGGCGGGGAAAGCGTCATCACCACCGCTCCGGCCACGCTGAAAGATGGAGACAAAATTAAAATTAAGGGGCAATCATGAGCACAGTCGCACAAACCAACGTTGCCACGAGCACGAAGGTCGTTCAGGTTCGCGGCGTCAGCAAGGTCTTCAAGCGCGATGCCTTTCAGGTGACGGCGCTCGATGACGTCTCCATCGACATCGCCAAAGGCGAGTTTCTCGCGCTGATGGGGCCGTCGGGCTCGGGCAAGACGACGCTGCTGAATATGATCGCGGCGATCGACCGTCCGACTGCCGGCGAACTGCTGGTGCAAGGGCAGGATATTTTCCGCTTCAATGATGCGCAGATTGCGCGCTGGCGCAACGAGCATATCGGCTACGTGTTTCAGACGTTCAATCTGATCCCGGTGCTCTCCGCGTTTGAAAATGTGGAATTGCCGCTTGCTGCTGACCAAGCTGACTGCGCAGCAGCGCCGCGATCACGTCATGACGGCGTTCAAGCTCGTTGGACTGGAAGATCGCGTCCATCACTTGCCCAAGCAACTGTCCGGCGGACAGGAACAGCGAGTCGCAATCGCGCGCGCTATCGTGAGCGATCCGACTTTATTGTTGGCGGACGAACCGACCGGCGACCTGGACAGCCATTCCGCCACGGAAGTATTGGAGATTTTGAAGCGATTGAATGAGGATTTTCAGAAGACCATCGTGATGGTGACGCACGATCCGCATGCCGCGTCTTACGCGCACGTGACCCGGCACCTGGAAAAAGGGATGCTGCTGCCGCCGGCGTAAGGACTGTCGCCTGCAGACAGGGCGTGCGGGCTCAGCGGCTATGCACTCGCGGCCAATGCCGCTCGACGCGACCGGAAGTTGTCTACGCGACATTCGAGGCGAAGCGATCTTCCGTGCCGCCGACCGGTGGTGTCACCGGCATATCCGCGACCCATCGCCATGCACGCCTGCCATTCGCCATCACTGCCTCGGCTTCGCCGTATTCGACCAGCCGATTCAGGACAGTAGTCACCGAGGCCATCGGATCTTTATGCCGCGCCAGCAAGGCCGGCATCTTTTCCTGGAAATAATCGCAAATATCGCGGGAATTCATGGCGCTGCCCGATTCCATCAGGATCATGCGGCAAGCCTTGGTGAAGCCCGGCTGGCGGCCGCTGCTCTTGCGATCCACCAGTTCCATCAGCTCTTCATTCAGCACGGCCATCGCCAAAGAGGTTGGCCAGTCCGGAAATCGTCTGCTTGACGGTGCCGATTCGCTTCATAACATCGGCGCGCTGTTGCAGCAGCATGCGCAATTCCTCGTGCGCCTGGCGAATAACTTCCTGCACGTGCCCCACATCGTACCGATCGATCGGCTTGAACACACCATTCGCTTTTTGCCCGTTTTCCATACGCCCCCCACAGACATTTCTCAAGTCGATAAGCGCGCAACTCCACGTAGAGTTCTATACGCGACCAGCCGGCCCTGATGTTCCCGTCTAAAGTTAAGCCGGAATGTCGAGGATTTAGACGAACCAACTGCGGATTGGTTAACACGAAATGAATGTCGACCTGAGATGCTTCACGCTTGCAAGGGCCGCACAGCCTACAGTGCCACCCTCGAATGCATCGGCTTCACGAACGCCACAACGGGGACCCGCGCCGCTTTTGACGCAGGTCGATGAACGTTTCGGCAATTCCACGGAATATTCCGCTAAACTCTGGGCCGCTGGATTCCGATGGTAACGCTATGGAGCCTTTCCCGTGGTAACGGCAGCAAAACCCGCTCTCATCCCCAGCCTCCTCCGGGTCCTGCTGGTTGGCGACCAGGAAGAAGATTTTTTTCTGATCCGAGAAATTTTTGAACGTACGCGCAAACTGCTGGCGGCGGACCTGGATCACGCCCGCACCATTGAAGAAGCAAGAATCATGATGCGGCAGGCGCGATATGGATTGGTTCTCTTTGAACATCAAGACCGGAGATCGCGGAGGCGATTCAACTGGTCACGGACTTCCTGCGCGAAGGGGTATCGGTACCGTTTATTGTGCTCACCGAAGATGCCGACGAAAAGACTGTCGCAGAAATCATCGAAGCTGGCACCTGGAACTGCATCGCCAAATCGCAACTGGACGGGACGACCCTTGTCCGCACGATTCGCAACACTCTGGCTCTCCACTCTTTGCAGATCAGAACAGCAATTTGCGGAGGAATCTCTGCGGAAGCTCTCGCGCGCGGTCGAGCAATCGGCCGACTCCGTCATCATCACCAATCGCGATGGAGTCATCGAATACGTCAATCCTGCATTCGAGCAGATGACCGGCTATCACCACGAAGAGGTATGCGGAAGAACTCCACGCATTCTCAAGTCCGGAGAGCAGTCGTCTGAGATGTATCAGGAAATGTGGAAGACGATTCTGGAGGGAAAAGTTTTTCGCGGGATTCTGGTCAACCGGAAGAAGACTGGAGATCTGTATTACGTTGAGCAGAGCATTTGCCCAGTACGCGATCAAAGCGGCCAGATCACGCACTTCATCAGCAATGGCCGCGATCTGACGGAACGGTTGCGGCTCGAGGCGCAACTATTGCAGGCGCAAAAAATGGACGCGATCGGCCGTCTGGCGGGCGGCGTCGCTCACGACTTCAACAATCTGCTGACGATCATCACCAGCTATTCCGAATTGGCTTTGGATGCGGTGCCAGCAGACAGTCCGCTGGAATCGAAGATTCATGAAATTCTGCTGGCGGCGCGCCGCGCGGCCGAACTGACTCGCCAGCTTCTCGCCTTCAGCCGGAAGCAGCCCCAAACTCTGCGGTCGGTGGAACTCAACCAGGTCGTCGCCGGGATATCCAAAACCCTGCCGCGTCTCATCGGGGAAGACATCGATTTCGCCTTCGTTCCAGGCGAGAGCCTTGGGCGCTGTCCGGGTCGACGCCATGCAGATTGAACAGGTCCTGATGAACCTCGCCGCCAATGCACGCGATGCCATGCCGAACGGCGGGCGACTCTCGATCGAAACTTCCCAGGTTTATCTCGACTCCAAATATATCCAGGGCAAACCCGCCGAGATTCCACCGGGGCGCTACGCTGTCATCACCGTCACCGACGATGGAGCCGGAATTCCTCGCGAAGATCTGCCCCACATCTTCGAGCCTTTTTACACGACCAAGCCGTCGGGAAAAGGCACAGGGCTGGGGCTGGCGACGGTCTACGGCATCGTCAAGCAGAATAAGGGATTCATCTGGGTATACAGCGAATCAGACAAGGGCACAGTCTTCAAAATCTACCTGCCCAGCGTCACTGCAAAGAAGCCGGCCGAGGAATTCGAGGAGTTCGCAACCACCGTTGCGGAAGATGGGACCGAGACAATTTTGCTGGTGGAAGACGAGTCCGCCGTGAGAAGGGCGACGGCCGAATTCCTTCGCCTGCGTGGTTATCACGTGACTCGAAGGGGAAAGACGGCGCTCGACGCTCTTGCAGTGGCGCAGCCTATCCATCGGCTATCGATCTCATGGTCACCGATGTCGTGATGCCTAACATCAGCGGTGGAGAACTAGCGAAACAGCTTGGGCCCTCGCGCCCCCAAATGAAGATTCTGTTTGTTTCCGGTTATGCCGGGAAGACGGTGCTCAACCACAATGTTGTCGATCTGGAAACCAACTTCCTGCAGAAGCCTTATACCCTGAAGCAGCTTTCGTCGAAGATCCGCGCCGCGCTCAATCTTTCCCACGGGCAGACCGCAGGGGCCGCTGCGCGAAACTCGCCCGAACGTCTAGGTATAATGACTGGCGGTCTCGGTTCAATCAATGCTCCCAGGCGCACGCTGCGCGCTTTTTCTATTCCTCTTCACCCTGCGTCCAGGAAGAATCCTGGCGGGCGCTTTTGTTCTCATTCTCTGCGGAGCGTTGGTTTACTCGCTGCTGCAAATTATCGCGGCGTTTCGTTATCTGGCGGTGCATCCACCCGCCCTCGCCTCATTTGAACCAGTCAGCGTGCTCAAACCTCTTGCCGGTCTGGATTTGGATCTTGAGGCGAATCTGCGAACGTTCTTCGAACAGGATTACCCGCAATTTGAAATCCTGTTTGCGCTTCGAAACCTCCAGGATCCTGCCGCTGCGGTCGTCGCAAAACTTCAGAAGGAATATCCCGCGATTCCCTCAAAGCTTGTGATTACGGGTGAACCGCCCTATGCCAATGCCAAGGTCTACAGTCTCGAGCGGATGTTTGCGGAAGCGTCCTACGACCTGGTCGTGATGGGCGACAGCGACGTTCGCGTCAGCCCGTCTTGCTGCGAACTATCGCCGCAGAATTTCAGGATGATCGCCTTGGCGTTGCCACATGCCCTTATCGCGCCGTCCCGGGACCAAGTCTCTGGTCGCGCCTCGAGGCCACCGGCATGAACACGGATTTTTGGGGTAGTGCTCTTGTTGCGCGGATGCTCGAAGGAATGCGCTTCGCCGTTGGACCAACCATCTCTGCCCGGCGGCGCGTGCTGCAATCCATCGGCGGCTTTGCGCGCGTGAAAGATTATCTGGCGGAAGATTTTGTCATCGGCAAATTCGCCGCGGAAGCCGGACACGGCGTCATGCTCTCGTCTTATGTCATCGAGCATCACATCGGCGACTCCACGATTGCGGGACAACGTTGCGCATCGTCTTCGCTGGGCACGTAGCACACGGCGCTCACGTCCCGCCGGATACGTTGGCCAGTTGTTCACCATGCCCTTGCCGCTGGCGATACTGGTCTGCGTTTTCGCGCTGTCATGGTGGCCGGTGCTGCCTGTAACTCTTTTTGTGCGAGGGCTTGCAGCTTGGGTAGTTTCGTCACGCGTCTTACGAGCGCGGATCAACTGGCTGCTCCTGCCGGCTCGAAGACATGATGGCTTTCTGCTTCTGGCTGGCAGGATTCTTCGGCAACACCATCTCATGGCGCGGCCGGCGATATCGTCTGTTTGCGGATGGAAAGTTTGAGCTGATGCGATAAAGATAGATAGACGTGATTACTTTCCGGGACGCACCAGTCTTCCGTTCTTCAATCCAAACTTCTCGCCGCGCCAAACCACCGTATGGCCTGCAAAGCTAGCAAACCATAGGAAGACGGCAATCAAATCCCGAAAAGGCAGCAGCCACATGCGGGAGATCACGCCATCGTCGCGTAACACCGCCAACCCGACGGTAAGAGCGACGGCAGCCCTCAACAACAGAACCACCGCCAAGACTGCCCATGACCATGGCGCTGCTTGCGCAGTGATCAAGTTCACGACCGCCCACATCACTCCAAAGGTCGAGATCAGCCCGACATATCCTCCAAAGCGCGCATCGCGCACACCGCGGTTCCATCGCAGTTGGTGGGAGATGAATCCGCCCCATTCATAGGCTGGAAGATGAGTCTCAACCACAACGTCGGAGAGCACTACTTTTTTCCCGAGGTCAGCGATCCGACGCCCTAATTCGTAATCGTCTGCCAGATAATCCACAATCGATTGGAATCCGCCGATGTTATCCAGCTCAGCGCGTCGGAAGGCAAGCGTCGATCCCAAGCCGAAGTGCAGCCCGCCCTCGATCTGCCGTGCCACCAGAACACCCGCGCAAAAGTCCGTACTGATCCCGAGGGACTCAAGCCGTGAGCCAACGGTTCCAGCCGCAACGCCTCGATATAGGCATGTCACCATTCCAACATTGACATCCTCAAACGGAGCCATCACCCGCCGGAGATAGTCGTTCTCGACTTGGATGTCGCTGTCGTTCACAAGCAAATGTTCATGCCGGGCGGACTTAACCATCTGCTCAAGATTGCTCACTTTCACATTGGGGCCGAGAATCGTAGGGCAGATCACCAGCTGGATCGCCTTGTCCGGAAACTCGCGCTGCAACCGCTCAACGCTCTCCACCGCCGGGTCGGCGGCATCACTAACTCCGAAGATGATTTCGTACTCTGGATAATCCTGCAGGCAGTGACTGCGAAAACTTTGGTAGATTTCGGGATCGGTGCCCTTGAGCGGCTTAAGAATCGAAACCGGCGGCAATACTTGTGTGGGGCGGGCACTTTTGCCCGCTTTCCGTCGACGAAGAAATACGCCGCACTCCAGAGACAAAGTAGGTAATAGATGCGAACTGGAGATACAGCCGCAAATCGCAACGATCTGGACTGCCCTGAAGATCAAATGAATCATGCGCGAGCGCAGGCCTGCTTATTCGTACCGCAGCGATTCGATCGGATCGAGATTTGCCGCTTTCCACGCAGGATAAATCCCGAAGACGAGCCCGACTCCGGCAGCGGAGGAAAATCCGAAGATCACCCAGAACATTGACATGCGCGCAGGGAGCGATGGCCAGATTGCGGGAATGACCCACACAACAATTCCACCCGCAATAATGCCGATAATCCCTCCCACAGCGGTCAGCATGATCGCTTCCAGGGTGAACTGCAGCAGGATGTCGCTCTTCCGCGCCCCAACGGCTTTGCGAACGCCAATTTCGCGCGTTCTTTCCGTGACGCTGACCAGCATGATGTTCATCACGCCAACGCCTCCCACAACGAGCCCCACACTTGAAATCGCAAACATCCCGACAAATAGCGCTCCGGTGAGCTGGTTCCACACATCCGAAATCGAATCCGAGGTCATAATCGCAAAGTTGTCTTGCTTATCGAACGCAACTCTCCGCCGGCGCCGCAGCAATTCTCGAATTTCGTCCATCGCCTTTGGCATATCGTCGTGCGAAGTGGCCTTGACGCTGATTACGTGCTGCTTCATCTCCGGATGCAAAGTCTTGAACGTCTTTAGGGGAGGATGACGCGATTATCGTTCGGATCCTTACCTCCTCCAAACACCGATTTGATCTTATATACGGTCCCGATGACCTGAAACAGCCGGCCCTCGATATTGATTTCTTTGCCGAGCGGATCCTCGTCGCCAAACAACTCATGTTGCGTTTCGTAGCAGACCACTACCACCGGCGAGTGGTGCTCGTCATCAAAGTCGCTGAACCAGCGACCGGTGGCCATGGGCAAGTCGAACACATCCTTCGCCGATGCCATGTCCCCTTCCAGGATGGTGTGCCTTGCCTTCTTCTCCTGATACTTCACCGAATAACTGCCCACGCCCAACTCCGGGCGGAAGATTCGCAAGCCAGCTGACACCGCTTTGATATGCGGAAGATCACGCATCGCAAGGGCGTCGTCATAAGTAAGCTCCTTGCGCGTGCGCATTTCTTCGGTCATGCGACCAAAAGTGAAGAAGTCCAGGTGGAATACGAAAATCACATTCGATCCGATGCTGGCAACCAGATCGCGCACGTTATCGTCGAGGCCGCGGCCAATCGACGACACTCCGATCACGACCGCCACGCCGATCACGATTCCGAGCACGGTCAGGCCCGACCGCAGCTTATTACCGCGGATCGTGTCCGTCGCCATATGGACGATTTCGCCGAATTCAGATTTGCGAAGCATAAAGAGACTGAAGCAATTCGACTGAATTCCAGGTTTTTCCGGAAGCCGAGAGCCGGAAGCCGGAAGCCCTACATCTCAAACCGCAGCGCCACGATCGGATCCAATCGCGCCGCCTTCCGCGCTGGATACACTCCAAAAAATACTCCCACACTCGCTGACACCGACAGCCCGGCCACCACCGCCCACAGCTTGATCGACGAGGGCATCCCAATCAGTGCAGTCACGATCAGGGCAATCACAACTCCGCCGATAACGCCTAAAGCCCCGCCCACCAAGGCCAGCACCACCGATTCAATCAGGAACTGCAGCAGCACATCGTCGCGCTTCGCCCCGAGTGCCTTGCGAATGCCAATCTCGCGCGTACGCTCCGTCACCGAGACCAACATGATATTCATGATGACAATGCCACCGACCACTAGCGATACGCCGGCAATTCCGATGGTCGCCATGAAGAACGTGTTGCTAAGTCCGGACCAGATTCCGAGCAGGCTGGCATTGCTGTTCAGAAAAATTCACAAGCGTTTGTCGACGATCCGGGACAATACATCGTCGACACGTACGTTGTTAATCCTGAGAAATTCGATGTAGGCGTAGGTGAGGGACTGGGCAATTCGGCGTAAAAACCTTGCAAGGACTGGGAGACGCCGCCCGTCATCCCGGCGAATCTTTAGACAAGACTGCCAATACGTTGGAGCAAATAGATGCGGTTGCAAAAGATGTGCTTACCGGCAACGTGGTCGACATGGGCAACGACTGGAATGGTTTTTCCAAGACTGCCAAAAAGACCACAGACAAAGCAATCGGCGGACTTGATTATTTGACGACTGCCTCTGCGGAAGACCAAGGAAAGGTAATTGGGGAATATTCTGGCACCAAGTGTGATGATCACCGCAGCTACTGATGGTGCAGGCGCCACGCTCGAACGCTGGGCAGCCGCCGGCGTCGATGCCAGCAAAGCCGGTGAGGGCGTTGACCTTGTACAAGGCACAAAAGATCTCGTCGCCAAAGGCTTTGAAGTTCAAAACAAAATCAAGGAGATCAAGGAGGAACAGGACGAACAGCTGATCAAAGGAATTGCTGGTGATGAGCATGAAGGCATTGATGAAATCAGCGAAGACTTTCATCACCTGAAGAAGCCTGTGGAGCATGCTATTGACGGGGCACATCACGCCGCTAAGCACTCCGCCGAAGCTGGACGGAAGATGGGGGACGGCATCAGAACTTCGGAAACACAAGCGGCTGAAGTCGCCTCAAATGCAATCACTAACGTTGGTCTGGACAAAATAGCAGCCAACAACGACTGGCAATTGCCAAATCTCGAGATCACCGACACGCCGCCCAAATTCGACACGATGCCCTACATCCCCGGTCGCGACAACGACAAGATCGAATATATGCCGTACATTCAAACTGGAAAAAGTTGACGCCGGCGCTAACGTAACTAAAGACTTCGCACCACCTGAAACCGGCGAAGAGATCTCCACAGAAAAATTGTTGGAAGAGCTGAAGAAGCACTCCTGGGCACAACAGATGATTGCCGAAATCGATCGAGCGCAACAAGAAAAACAGTACATTCTCTAATGCGTTGTTCTTTTGCTCCCCGTCGCTACGCTAATTTTGTTCTTACACGATTTCGTTAAATTGGTTCCGTCAGTCTAAATCGCTCCGGTTCTGTAAGTTAGTAGTGTTAGATACGCAACAAGGCACAGCGGTAGCACACGCAACCGCTTCTTCCTTGCGGTCGATGCCAAAACAAGAATTTCAGGAGCGGAATAATGTGCAGTATCACGGCGAAATCGGCTGATGCAAAGGTTTTGATGCGACTGTGGATTCTCGCCCTGGCGGTCACTTATTTAGTGGCATTCGTGCAGGCTTATCATGTAATCCGCGGGTGCTCGGCGATCGCAACGTGTCAGCAGCGCTGACGCGAACGCTGCCAAATCACAAAAAGGTGGACTTGCAGTTTACTCCTGAGCCGGCTGGCAGCGCCAGGTTGCCGGATTTAGCCTGTTTGCCGCAATCATTTTGCTCGGTTATCTGCATACCCTGACGTGGGCCGGCGGCCAGTGGCCGGGGAGGGTGGCGGCGATGCCCATGCCCATCCCGAAGCCGATGGCGAGCCCCAGGCCGCCGCCGAGCCCCGAGAGGGCGACCGCCTCGATGAGGAACTGCGCCAGCACGTCCGGCGGCGGGCGCCGACCGCCTTCCGCAGGCCGATCTCGCGCGTGCGCTCGGTCACCGAGACGAGCATGATGTTCATGATCCCGATGCCGCCGACGAGGAGGGCGATCGACACCACCCCGCCGACCGCCGCGGTGACCCCGCCGAGGATGCTGTGGAGGATCTCGAGGACCTGGTCCTGCGCGAGGACGCGGAAGTCGTCCGGCTGGTCCTTGGCGAGGTGGTGGCGCTGGCGCAGCACGCGGGTGACGCCGTCCTTCACCTCGTCGACCGACGCCGGCGTCCGCGCCTGGATGCGTAGCGTGATCGCGTCGCCCGCGGCGCGCCCGAACATGGCGATGCCGAGGTCGAAGGGCACGTAGACGATGTCGTCCAGGTCCATCCCCAGGCTCTGCCCCTTCTTCTCCATCACCCCGATCACCGTCACCTGGCGGTTGCCGACGTAGATCTCCTTGCCGAGCGGCCGGCGGCCGAGCTTGAGCTCGGGGGCGGTCTGCGGCCCGATCACCGCCACCTGGCGATGGCCGCCGATGTCGACCGCCGAGAAGAAGCGGCCCTGGTCGACCGTGAAGTTGAGCACCTCCTGGGCGTCCTGGTTGACCCCGAGGACGGCGAACGGCTGGTGATCGCGGTCGGCGTACTTGACGGTCGCGTCGCCGGCCAGGACCGGGGTGATGAGGCGCACGCCGGGGACCGGCTGCCGCACCGCCTGGCCGTCCGCCCAGGTGAGGCGGACCTGCCGCGCCGCCACCCCGGGCAGGTTGTCGCCGCGGTCGGGCACCACGAAGATGTAGGTCGCCCCCACCCCCTGGAGCTGCTGGTGAGCATGAACTCGAGCCCCTGGACGAGCGAGACGACGGTGATCACCGCGGCGACGCCGACGACGATGCCGAGCATGGTCAGCACCGAGCGCATGCGGTTCGCCCACAGCGCGGCGAGGGCGGCCTTCAGGTTCTCGACCAGAAGCCGGCTCCGGCCTAATCGAAGCGGAGGGCGTCGATGGGATCGAGCCTCGCCGCCTTCCCCGCCGGGTAGCTGCCGAAGAAGATGCCGACGAGGGCCGAGAAGCCGAAGGCGAGGCCGACCGCCCAGAGCGGCACGTGGGCGGGCGGCCAGGAGGGGAGGAGATGGGCGGCGGCGACGCCGAGGCCGTAGCCGAGGGCGAGGCCGACGGCGCCGCCGGCGAGCGACAGGGTGACCGCCTCGATGAGAAACTGGACGAGCACGTCCTGCGCCGCGCGCCGAGCGCCTTGCGGAGGCCGATCTCCCGCGTCCGCTCGGTCACCGAGACGAGCATGATGTTCATGATCCCGATGCCGCCGACCAGGAGGGCGACGCCGACGATGCCGATGACGACCGCGGTGATGTTGTCGAGGATGCTGCCGGTCGTCTTCAGCAGCTCGTCCTGCACCTGGACCTTGAAGTCGTCCGCCTCGCCGGCGGCGACGTGGTGGCGCTGGCGCAGCACCTGCTCGATGCCGTCGCGCACCGGCTCGACCGCCGCCGCGTCGCGGGCCTGGAGCTGGAGCTGGACGGCCTCGCCGGCGTCGCGGCCGAAGAGCGTCAGCGCGGCGTTGAAGGGGACGAACGCGATGTCGTCGAGATCGCGGCCGAGCGACTGCCCCTTCTTCTCCATCACCCCGATCACCGTCGCCGGGTAGCTCCCGACGTAGATCTCCTTGCCGACCGGCCGGCTGCCGAAGCCGAGCTCCTCGCCACCCGGCGGCCGACGACCACCACGTTACGCCGGTTGTCGAAGTCGATGCGCGAGAGGAACCGCCCCCGCTCGACGGCGTGGTTCGCCACCTCGGGGTAGTCCTGGTTCACCCCCTGGACCGACGCGGGGGTGTGCTGGCGGTCGCCGTACTTGAGGGCCGCCCGGCCGAAGAGGATCGGCGTGATCAGCCGGATGCCCCCCACCTTCCCGGCGATCGCCCGGCCGTCCTCCCAGGTGAGCTTGACGTGGCGGCCGGACACCGCTGGCCGCGCGGCCCGAAGTCCGGCGTCACCTGGATGAAGGTCGTGCCGACGCTCTGCAGCTGCTCGGTGATCATCCGCTCGAGCCCCTGGATGATCGAGACGACGGCGATCACCGCGGCGACGCCGATGACGATGCCGAGCATCGTCAGGGCCGACCGCAGCTTGTTGGTGGCGAGCGCCGAGAGCGCGATCCGGAAGTCCTCGACGAAGGCCAACGGGATCTCCAGCGCTCAAGCCGGCACGAGGTGCTCGGTGGGATGGTCGGCGACCACCCGCCCGTCGCGCAGCTGCACCTGGCGGTCGGCGTGCTGGGCGATGTCGGGCTCGTGGGTGACCAGGATGACGGTGTTGCCGGCGCGGTGGAGCTCGTCGAAGAGGCTCATGATCTCCACCGAGGTCGCCGAGTCGAGGTTGCCGGTGGGCTCGTCGGCCAGGAGGATCGACGGGTGGTTGACCAGGGCGCGGGCGATCGCCACGCGCTGCCGCTGCCCGCCGGAGAGCTCGTTCGGCTGGTGATGGATGCGCTCGGCGAGCCCCACCCGCTCGAGCGCATGGCGCGCCCGCTCGCGCCGCTCGGCGCGCCCGACGCCGGCGTAGATCAGCGGCAGCTCGACGTTGTGGAGCGCGTCGGCGCGCGCCAGCAGGTTGAAGGTCTGGAAGACGAAGCCGATCTCGCGGTTGCGGATCGCCGCCAGCTCCTGGTCGTCGAGCTCCTCGACGGCGACGCCGTTCAGTTGATAGCTCCCGGCGCTCGGCGTGTCGAGGCAGCCGACGAGGTTCATCAGCGTCGACTTGCCGCTCCCCGAGGGGCCCATGATCGCGACGTACTCGCCGCGCTCGATCTTCAGGTCGACGCCGTTCAGGGCGTGGACCTTCTCGGCCCCCATGTCGTAGATCTTGTAGATGTCGACGAGCTCGATGAGCGCCATCAGCCGCCCTCCTTGGCGCCCTCCCGGCGCAGGTCCTCGCTCTCGGTGGTGGCGGAGACCGCCAGCCGGTCGCCGTCCTTGAGGTCGCGCAGCGTCCGGTACGGCCCGGTCACCACCCGCTCCTGCGGCTTCAGCCCGGAGAGGATCTCGACGTGGGTCTCGTCGGCGAGCCCGGTCGTGACCGGCCGCATCCTCGCCTTGCCCTCGACGACGACGAAGACGACCTTCACCTGGTCGTCCTTCTCGTCGTCTTTGGCCGCGGACGGGGCGGCGGCTGCGGAACCGGCCGCGCCGGGGCGGCTCCGGCATGGGCGGCGGCGGGACGGACGTGGCGGCCGCCGCGACGTCTTCGGTCGAGCGCTCGACCACCGCCTGGATCGGCACCGACAGGGCCTTGGCGTGCTCGGCGGCGCGGATCTCGGCGCGCACCGACATGCCGGGCCGCAGCGCGTCGTTGGCGTCCGAGAGCTGGATCTTCACCTCGAAGAAGGTGACGTCCGGCTGCGACGCCTTGCTCGCCCCCGAGCTGCCGACCTCGATCACCTTGCCATGGTACTGGCGGCCGGGGACCGCGTCGACTTTGAGGACGGCGCTCTGCCCGACCCGGATGTTGACGATCTCGGTCTCGTCGACGTCGACCTTGGCGAGGATCTCCGACAGGTCGGCGATGGTGCCGATCACCGAGCCCGGGTTGTTCATCGTGCCGGAGACCACCACCTCGCCCTGCTCGGCGTTCAGCTTGATCACCCGGCCGGAGATCGGCGAGTAGATCGTCGTCTTGGTCAGGTCGTCCGCCGCCTTGTCGAGGTTCGCCTTCGCCTGGCGCACCGCGTCGCGCGCCTGGTCGAGCTCGAGCCGCGCCGCGGTGGTGGAGAGCTCGGAGGAGTCGAGCTGCTCGCGCGAGAGGATCCCCTGCCCGTTCAGGCTCCGCGCCCGCTTCACCTTGATCTCGGAGTCGGCGAGCATCGCCTGCGCCTTGGCGACCGCGGTCTCGGAGCTGCGCAGCTGCGCCGCCCACTGGTCGCGCGCCGCGATGAACGCCTGCTGCTCGAGCTGCAGGAAGGGCTGGCCGGCGCGGATCGCGTCCCCCTCCTGGACGTAGAGCCGCTCGATCTTCCCCACCACGTGGGCCGAGATGTTGACCTTCTCCTTGGGATCGATCTCGCCGCTCGCCTTGACCACCTGGACGACGTCGCGCCGCGCCGCCGGCTCGGCGTACACCTTGGCCCCCCCCTTGCCGCCGCCGCCGCGCAGGCTGGCGACGACGACGGCAGCGAGGGCGAGGACGACGCCGATCCCGATCAGGACGCGCTTCAACCGCCCGCCCCGCGCGCGCCCCCGAGAGCGGAGAACCCGACGGTCACGGCGACGAGGAGCGCCCACAGCAGGACGACCGTCGCCACCGCGGTCGTGCGGCTCACCTTCGCCGCGATGCGATAGCCGATCGCCAGGAGCACCAGGCTCCACAGCGAGAAGAGGTCGAGGCTGGCGAGGAGCGTGACGAGCGGCCGCGCCGCTCCCTCGGGTGCCAGGAAGCTCAGGTTCGAGCGCAGCAGCCCCCCCTGCACCTCCTGCACCGTCAGCGCGCCGCGGGAGAGGGCGATCGGGATCATGAGGAGCGCCCGCACGGCGTTCGGCATCGAGGCGTGGAGCATCACCGAGAAGCTGGTGCGGTAGTCGAGCTGGCCGCCGAGCAGGTTGAAGAGCAGGAAGACCGCGGCTCCCACCAGGTAGATGACCGCCGGGCCGACGACCGCCACCGCCGCGGAGCAGCCCTTGATGAGCCCCGCCCGGCTGTCGAAGCCGGCGGGGACCTGCTGGTGCTGCGCCGCGAGCTGCTGGCGCATCACCTCCATCATGTCGAACCGGCTGAAGACGGCGAGGGTCGCCGCCCCCCCGAGCACGACGAGCACGGTGAGCGCCACCGCCCAGGTCGGCCGCCGGGCGATCGCCGCGAAGGTCTCGCCGGGCTTGACGAGGGCGCCCCAGAGCCGGCTCCAGCTACTGTCTCTCATACGCCTTCTCGTCCTGGCTCGGAGTGAAGCTGAAGCGCCGCACCGCGGGGTCGCGGTCCTCGATCTCGACTCCCGCCTGCGGCAGCAGGGTGCCGGTGGCGCGGTAGTAGTCGGCGAGCGCCGTGCGGTAGCCGACGATGGCGGTGATCTCCGAGCTCCGCGCCGCCGTCAGGTCGTCCTGGATGCGGGTGATCTCGAAGCTCGTCGACATGCCGTTCTCGTAGCGCTTGCGCTCGGCGTCGAGGTTGGTCTCCTGCGCCTTGCGCGCCGCCACCGCGGCGTCGATCTGCTTGGCCGCCGTCGAGACCCGCCGCGCCGTCTGCCGCACGTCGGTGATCACCACCGTCTTCAGCTGGTCGAGCTCGACCCGGGTGCGGTCGGAATCGACGTCGGCGATCGCCTCCGAGGCCCGCGCGGCGCGGTTCTGGAGAGGCACCGAGAGGTGGAGCCGCGCCAGCCAGGTGGGGAACGTCAGGGCGGTGATCTGCGAGAAGGCGCTGCCGAGGCCGAGGCCGGTGGCGGCGCCGCCGAGGCCGTAGCTGACGGTGAAGTCGAGCTGCGGCTGGGCCTGGTTGTGGATGAACTGGGCGTTCAGCTTGGCGAGCTGGACGGCGAGCTCCTGGCTGCGCAGCTCCGGCCGGTTCTTCAGGCCGAGGGCGATCGACGCATCGACGTCGATGGTCGGATGCGCGGCGGTCTGCGGGTCGGTCGTCGGCTTGATCTCCGCCGTCCACAGCTCGCCGGCCGGGAAATTGAGCAGCCGGCGGAGCTGATCGGCGGCGTTCGCCACCTGCTCCTGGGCGCTGATGATCCCCTCCTCGCGGGTGGCGATCGTCGCCTGGCTCTGCACCAGCTCGAGGGGCGCCAGGGTTCCCACCTGGACCTGGACCTTGTTGCGCTCGTGGAGCTCGCGGGCGAGCCCCAGGCTGTCCTGCGCGACGGTGAGCTGGCCGCGGGCGTCGACCAGCATCCAGTACGCGTTCACCACCTGCTGCAGGATCATGGTGAGCTGGTTGACGAACACCGCCTGGGAGACGCCGCTGGCGTTCTCGGCGACCAGCAGGGTGTGCTCGTAGGCGTCGCGGCCGAAGCCGCGCAGCAGCGGCTGGTCGTAGCTGAAGGTCAGCCCCGAGGTGTAGAAGGTGTTGCCGATGGTGTTGAGGTTGCTGGTCGGAAAGGCGACGAACTGGTGGACGTTGGTGCCGCCGAGGGTGAGCGTGCCGCCGGTGGGGAACGCCTGCGCGAGGCTGAAGTTGAGCTGCTGGTCGCGCGTGTTGCTGGGCCGGGTGGCGTTGGTGCTCGCCTGCTTCTGGCCCTCGGCGATGAGGTCGCCGAGGAGGGTCAGGTCGTAGATGCCGAGCGCCTGGTAGATGCCGAGGCGCGAGTGGATGCGGTTGTAGCGCTCGATGACGACGCCCAGGTTGCGGCGCAGGGCGATCTCGATCGCCTGGTCGAGGCTCAGCTCGACGGCGCCGTTGGTGACCGGGATGGCGACCTCCTCGGGCGCCTTGACCTCGACCTTCAACGGGAACTTCTGCTGCGGCCGCGCGGGCAGCGGCAGCAGGAGGACGAGGAGGCCGGCCACCGCCAGGCGGCGCGCGCTCTTGCTCGGACGAGACTCGTTCATGCCATGACCCCTCAAACGTAGAAAAGAGTTGGGTGCAAACCGGCCCCCGGCGACCCGCGAGGCGGCCACCTTCCCTCGTTCTTGGTACGCGCCGGCCTGCTAAAGGTTATCGCACCCCCGCCGCGGGCGCAGGGAGCGCGCCGGGGAAGAAACAGGCGACGAGATGATCGGGCGCGGCGCCGCGGGCGGCTGCCGCTCCGCCGAGCGGCGCGGGGACCGGGGCGAGCGGCGGCTCCTCGACCGCGCAGCGCGCCTCGGCGACCGGGCAGCGCGGCGCGAACGGACACCCCGCCGGGCGCCGCGCCGGGTCCGGCGGCTCGCCGGCGAGCACGATCCGCCGCCGTCCGTCGCCGGGCGGCGGCACCGCCGCCGCCGGCACCGCCGACAGCAGGCTCACCGTATAAGGGTGCAGCGGCGCGGCGAAGAGAGCCGCCGCCGGCGCCACCTCGACCAGCCGCCCGAGGTAGAGCACCGCCACCCGGTCGGCCAGGTGCTCGACGGCCCCCAGGTCGTGGGAGATGAAGAGGAGGGCGAGGCCGAGCCGCTCGCGGAGGTCGGCGAGGAGGTTGAGGATCTGCGCCCGGACCGAGACGTCGAGGGCCGAGACCGGCTCGTCGGCGATCACCAGGTCGGGGCGGGTGGCGAGGGCGCGGGCGATCCCCACCCGCTGGCGCTGGCCGCCGGAGAGCTGGTGCGGGTAGCGCCCGGCGAGCGCCGGCGACAGGCCGACGAGCGCGAACAGCTCGGCGACCGCCGCCCGCCGCTCGCGCGCGCCGAGCCCGGCGTGCACGGCGAGCGGCAGGCCGGCGCTCGCCCCGGCGGTCAGCCGCGGGTCGAGCGAGCCGTAGGGGTCCTGGAAGACCATCTGGAACCGCCGGCGCAGCCGGCGGAGCTGGCGCCGCCCGAGCGCCTGGAGGTCGACCCCGTCGAAGCGCACCGCGCCGGCGGTCGGCTCGAGCAGGCGGATCAGGCAGCGGCCGAGGGTGGTCTTGCCGCTCCCCGACTCCCCCACCAGGGCGAGCCCCTCGCCGCGGCCGATGGCGAGCGAGACGCGGTCGACGGCGCGGGCGCGGCCGCCCCGCCGTCCGAAGCCCCGCCGCAGGTGGAACTCCTTGGTGAGCTCGACCGCTTCGGCGAGGGCGGTGGGCGCGGCGGGCGGGAAGGCCGGCATCACGCCGTGGGCTCGCCCGCCGGAGCCCGCTGTCCGGCGGTGATGGCTTCGCTGGCTCCGCTGGCTCCGATAGATCCGAGGCTCCGCTGGCTCCAGTGGCTCCGAGGGCTCCGGCGCCGCCGGCGAACGCCAGGAAGCAGCGCGCGGCGCGCTCGCCCTCCGGCGAATCGGCGGCTTCTGGCCGCTCGGGCCGCTCGAGCCGCGGCCGCTCCGCGGCGCAGCGCCCGAAGACCTCCGGGCAGCGCGGGGCGAAGGCGCAGCCGGGCGGGCGCTCCCCCGGCTCGGGCGGCTGGCCGGGGATGACGGCGAGCCGCCGCCGGCCGCCCGAGCCTTCCGGTGCCTGCCGCCGCGATCCCGGCGGCGCCGGGATCGCGGCCAGCAGGGCGCGGGTGTAGGGGTGGGCGGGGGCGCCGAAGAGGGCGCCGACGGGCGCCGCCTCGACCACCTCGCCGGCGTACATGACGACCGCGCGGTCGCAGGCCTCGGCGACGACGCCCAAGTCGTGGGTGATGAGGAGGACGGCGAGGCCCAGCTCGCGGCGCAGGTCGGCCAGGAGCTCGAGGACCGCGGCCTGGAGGGTGACGTCGAGCGCCGTCGTCGGCTCGTCGGCGACGAGCAGCTCGGGGCCGGCGGCGAGCGCCACGGCGAGCATGGCGCGCTGGCGCTGGCCGCCGGAGAGCTGGTGCGGGTAGTCGTCGAGCCGGCGGCGCGGGTCGGGCATCGCCACCCGCGCGAGGAGCGCCTCGGCCTCCCGCCGGGCCGCCCGGCGCGACAGGCCGCGGTGGGCGCGGATCGCCTCGGCGATCTGGAAGCCGATCGTGTAGACCGGGTCCAAGGCGCTCGCCGGCTCCTGGAAGACCAAGCCGATCCTGCCGCCGCGCACCCGCCGCATCGCCGGCGCGGGGAGCGCCAGCAGCTCCTCGCCGGCGAGGCGCACCCGCCCGGAGACGCGGCCGGGAGGCGGCACCAGCCGCAGCAGGGCGAGCGCGGTCATGCTCTTGCCCGACCCCGACTCCCCCACCAGGCCCACGCACTCCCCCCGCCGCACGGTGAACGAGGCGCCGTCGACGACCGGCACCCAGCGGCCGTCGACAGGAAAGGCGACGGTCAGGTCCTCGACCTCGAGGAGGTCGGGCAGGGCGGCGGGGGCGGGGGCGGGCGCGGCGGGCATCGGTCGGCTTTCGGTCTACGCGGGTCTACGCGCCGGGCGGGCGCCGCGCGGAGCGGGAGCCAGGGGATTCTAGCCCGTGCGCCCGGCACCCCGCGGCCGGTACTGCTCCGTCGGATCCCGAGGACGGCCGCCTGGAAGGGGATTCGGGAGGGTGGTCCCGAGGGCGCTCGCCCGCGGCGGACCCGACGGACCCACTACCAGACGGCCGCGGCCGGCCGGCGGTTACCGGCCGGCGCGGGCGCTAAGGGGCGGAGGGGGAGCGGGGCGCGTCAGCAGTTGACCGGCCGGCTGCCGCAGATGCAGAGGGTGGTGCAGTTCCGGCAGCACTCCAGGCCGACGAAGACCGAGTGGCCATGGCTCCGGCACTGCTGGTCGCAGGCGTCGCGCTGCGCCTGGGTGCAGAAATTCGTCCCGCAGCCCGCCGCCGGGACGGCGGCCGCGGCCGGCTGGTCGAGCGAGGCGAGGAAGGCGCCGAGCGACGGGACGCTCGCCGGCGCGGCCTGGGAATGGGCCGGCGCGGGCTGGGCATGGGCCGGCGGCGCGGCGGCCGAGACCAGCGCGGGGACGGCGAGGAAGGCGAGGAGGAAGGCGAAGGCGGCGAGGATCGAGCGCTTTCTCATGGTCTCTCCTTTCGGGTTCAGGGCGAGCCGTCGTCTCCCCCATCCGCTGGGGCCAGGCTACCCCCCGGCGGGCCCTCCCGCAATGTCGCCGGTTCTTTACGGCCGGCCCGGCGGCGGCAGAAGGCACTGGGTCCGTTGGGTCCCGAGGACGGCCGCCTGGAAGGGGGTCGGGAGGGTGGTCCCGAGGGCGGTCGCCCGCAGCGGACCCAACGGACCCAGTACCCGGCCGAAGCGGTTCGCCCGAGCCCAAGGCCGCCTCGGCGCCTGGCGCGCCGGGGCGGCGCCGGGATCATGGATAATGGGACCGTGGCCGGAGCTCAGACGACGGTTCCCGCGGTCCTCGACCGGCTCCGCGACCGGCTCGCGCGGCGGCCGGAGATCCTCGAGGCCTATCGTTTCGGCTCGCAGGCGCGGGGCGAGGCGGCGGCCCATAGCGACCTCGACATCGCCGTCTACGTCGACCGCGACCGCCTGCCGCCGGCTCCCTTCGGCTATGCCGCCGGGCTCATCGCCGATCTGCAGTCCGGGCTCGGCCTCGACCGGCTCGACGTCGTCGTCCTCAACGACGCGCCGCCGCTCCTCTATCACCGCGTGCTGCGCGACGGCGAACGTCTGCTCGCCCGCGACCTCGCCGCGACCACCACCCGCGAGGGGCGCGCCCTCTCGCGCTACTGCGACTACCTGCCGCAGCTGCGGAAGATCGACCGCGAGCTGGCCCGGCGCCTGGCCGACGGCAGCTTCGGACGGACGACGGGATGACCCCCGGCCGGCTCGACGCGGCGGTCGTCCGGCGTCACCTGCTGGCGCTCGACGAGGCGCTGCAGGTCCTCCGCGCCCACCGCGGGCGCGGCATGGCGGAGCTGGCCGCCGATCGGGAGGAGCGCTGGATCGTCGAGCGCGGGCTCCAGCTCTGCGCCCAGAACGCCCTCGACGTGGCGACGCACCTCGCGGCGAGCACCGGCCGCGACGTCCCCGACTACGCCGCGGCCATCGACCGCCTCGCCGAGCTGGCGATCCTGCCGCACGACTTCGCCGCCCGCTTCCGTGGCATCGCCGGCTTTCGCAACATCGGTACCCGTGCCGGTTTGTCCAAACCCGTCTGGGTTCGGCCGAACCCGGGCCGGTTTGGCTAAACCCTGCCGCGGTTCGCGCCTGCCGTGAGACGGCATGACCAAACCGTGTGGCGGTATGGTCAAACCACGAGGGGGTTTGCGCCAAACCCGGTGGGGTTTTATGGCTGCCGGGCGCCGGCACGCTCGTTCCCCGGCGCGGTACGGCCATACCGCGGCGTGGTATCGCCAAACCGCGGCGGGGTATCGCCATACCACGGCGTGGTGAAGCCAAACCGCGTGCCGGTTTGGCGGTGCCGCGTGGTGGCGGGGCGCAAACCTCGCGCGGTTTGGCCATGCCGCCACGCCGCACGACGAGGGCGCCGCCGCGCTTCGCCACGACGCCGCGCGGCATCGTGGTGCCGCGACAGGCTCTCTCCGCGAGGAATGCCGGTCTGCCCGAGCGCCGGCGCGGCAGGGTCCCACCGGTTGGCGCGATGGCGAAGGCGCCGCTCGCCTTCGCCATGCCGCCACGCGGCAGGCCAGAGCCGGCGGTCGGCTAGGCGGCCGCCGGGCCTCCCTGCCCGTCGGCCCCGACCAGACCGCGCAGCCAGGCGACGGTCAGGGCGACGCCGAAGCCGGTCGCGCCGGGGGTTCCTCCCTGGTCGCGGCCGACGTCGGAGACGCCGGCGATGTCCAGGTGGGCCCAGCGGGAGACGCCGCCGGTGAACTGGGAGAGGAAGGCCGCCGCGGTCGAGGCCGCGCCCCAGCGCTGCGCCGAGTTGCGGAGGTCGGCCTGGGAGCCCTTCATCTCCTCCAGGTACTCCGGCCCGAGCGGCAGGCGCCAGAGCCGCTCGCCGCTCGCCCGCGAGGCGGCGAGGAGCTCGGCGGCGAGGCCGTCGTCCGGGGTGAAGAGGCCGGCCGCGTGGTGGCCCAGGGCGACGACGCAGGCGCCGGTCAGGGTCGACAGCTCGAGCAGGGCGTCGGGCTCCTCGCCGGCCGCCCAGGCGAGGGCGTCGGCGAGCAGCAGGCGGCCCTCGGCGTCGGTGTTGGTGATCTCGGCGGTCTTGCCGTTGCCGAAGCGCACGATGTCGCCGGGCCGGTAGGAGGCGGCGTCGAGCATGTTCTCGGCGATCGCGGCGTAGGCCCTGAGGCGCACCGGGAGCCCGAGGTCGGCGACCGCGGCGGCGGCCGCCAGCACGGCGCAGGCGCCGCACTTGTCGTACTTCATGGCGTCCATGTCGGCCGCCGGCTTGATCGAGATGCCGCCGGAATCGAAGGTCACCCCCTTGCCGACGAGGGCGATGGCCGGGCCGCGGTCGCCCCAGGCGAGGCGCACCAGGCGCGGCGGGTCGGCGGCGCCGCTCCCCACCGCCAGCATGCCGCCCATGCCGCGCCGCTCGAGCTCGCCGCGGTCGAGCACCGTGAGCTCCATGCCGCGGCCGGCGGCGATCTCCGCGGCGCGCGCGGTGAGCCAGCCCGGCGTCGCCTCGTTGGGCGGCGCGTTGGCGAGGTCGCGGGCGAGGGCGACGGCGGCGGCGACCGGCCGGGCGGTGGCGAGCGCCGCGCGGTAGGCCGCCGCCTCCCCCGCCGGCGGCAGCACGGCGATGGCGGCGATCGGCGCCGGCCGCGCCTCGGCGGCGAGGTAGCGGTCGAAGCTGTAGGTGGCGCGGGCGAGGCCGGCGAGCACCCGTTCGGCCGCCGCGGTCCCGGCGGTCTCGGCGTGAGGCGGCAGGAGGAAGGCGAGGCGGCCGATGCCGTTCAACCGCGCCGCGTCGACGGCGCGGGCGAAGAAGGCGGCGAGGCGGCGCCAGGAGAGCTCGCCGCGGCGGCCGAGGCCGGCGACGGCGAGGGTGGCGATGCCGGCGCCGGGCGCGAGGAGGGTCTCGGCGCCCTGCTCCTCCTTGCCGCGGAAGCCGGCCCGCCCGGCGAGAGCGAGCGCCGCGTCACGCAGAGGCGCCGGGAGCCCGGCGACCTCGGGCGGCTCGCCCTCGAAGCAGGCGATCACCAGGAGATCGGCGGCGAGCTCCTCCCCTGTGGCCTCGGCAACGGTGACGGTGACGGCGACGGCGGCACGGGCGACCTGGCTCATGGTCGGCGCATCCTTATGATTCTCACGGTCATGACTCTCACGGTCGTTCTCACGGCGGTCCCCAAGGCGTCACGGCGGCCTGGCGGCGCTCTCCGCCGGATCCCCTCCGGCACCCTACGCATCCCGCGGGTCGGCGGGTATGCTATACGTAATCCACCGCGAGCTTGAGGTTCCGATCATGGTCCACCGGTCGCCGAGATGAGCCCGACCTCTCTGCTGCAGATACTGCCCGGGCCGTTCAACTTCCTGCGGCCGGACATGGAGGAGGTGCGCCGCCTCCTGCCCGACTACCAGCGGACCCTGCCGCTGCCGCGCCAGATCTTCTTCGACGACGAGAGCGCCACCCCGGCGCGCGGCTTTCCGCTCCTCCAGTCGGCGCGCATCGAGGAGCTGCGGACGGCGCTGCGCAGCTATCTCGCCGCCGAGGAGGGGGTGCAGCTCGCCATCCTGTCGCGCGAGCCCTACGACCGCAAGCAGTACGCCCTCGCCTGGGAGCGCTACCGCGCCCTCTTCACCCGCGCCAGCGAGAACGCCACGAGCTCGAGCTACGGCCGCCAGTACCCAGCGATCTTCTGGCTCGCCCACTCGCTCGACACCGCCCGCTTCCTCAAGGAGACCCCGAAGCGCGTCATCCGCCAGCACCTGGAGATCGGCCGCCGCCACGGCGAGGCGATCCGCTACCGGGTGCTCGAGCGCTACCTCGACCGCGTGCTCGCCATCACCTACGACCTGGTGCAGCGGCTGGCCGGCGCCACCGAGGAGGTCGAGGAGGACCTCTTCCCCCGCCTCCTCACGCGGATGCGCGACAACGTCCTCATCTTCACCGAGGACCACATCAGCCGCGACCTCTCCGAGCTCGCCGGCTACTTCAACGGCTACCTGCGGATCGACGGCCGCGACCTGCGCCAGCGCCTCGAGGAGCTGGCGCGCTGGCACGCCGAGCAGCTGGAGACCGACCGCGACCTGGTCGCCGCGGTCATCCACCTGGTGGGCGCCGACCCGCGGAGCGGCGGCGGCCGCGACCTGCTGAACCGCATGGGCTATCTCTCCTTCCTCGCCACCCGCCGCGCCTACGACCCGGCGCGCCTGCTGCCGCCGGCGCTGGTCCAGGTCTGGGAGAGCCTGCTCCTGAAGCTCAAGGAGTACGAGCTGCTTCCACTCCCTGCGCCGCACCCTGCTCGCCGTCGAGGCCAGGGACGGACATCTCCTCTGCCGTCCCGGCGGCGCGCTGCGGCCGGCGGCGGGCGCCGCCGGGGGGCTCGGGCTCGGGGCGGGGACCGCCATCGGCATGGGCGGAGCCGAGCGCCGGCTGTCGCCGGCGACCCGGCCGCTCGACTTCATGGCCCCGTGGGTGGTCGATCCGCGGGTCGACCGCTACGGGCTGATCTACGACATCAGCGACTTCTCGCAGACCGTCTCCGTCCTCCACCGCTCGGGGGCCGAGAGCCAGGACGAGGCGTTCCGCATGATGTTCCGCTTCCAGCGGCGGGTGAACCGCCTGGCCCTGTCGCGCCGCGCCAAGCTCGAGAAGTATCTGGGGGACGGCGCCTTCTACTCCAGCCGCGAGGCGAAGAACCTCCTCGTCTGCGCCCTCCACGTGCAGCGCTACTATGAGCAGGCGCTCGCCGCCGGCTTCCCCTTCGACCGCGGCATGCGCATCGCGCTCAACTACGGCCACTACCGGCTGATCCCGATGGGCGGCGGCGGCCCCGAGGAGGGCGAGCGCTACGAGTTCTTCGGCCACGGGCTGGTCGAGCTGTCGCGGCTGGTCAGCGGCAAGGCGACGCGGGAGATCGAGGAGGTCAAGAACATGCTGATCAACCAGGGCTACCCGGAGCCCACGGTGCAGCGCTTCTTCGCGCCGCTCACCCACGGCAACCTCGACCTGGTCGACAAGCGGGAGGAGGCGCGGCAGTTCCACGCCTACATCGACCGCAACGGCAACCTGGTGAACCGCGGCCTGGTGGCGACCGGCCCCTACGTGGCGCAGCTCGAGGCGGAGCTCGGCAGCCGCAGCTTCTACCGCGCCGCCGACGGCGGCCGGGGCTACGTGATGCTCGAGCTCGACGACGCCGGCGAGCGGCTGGTGGTCGGCCTGCGCAAGCTCGGCCTGGCGCAGCTCAAGGGGCTCGAGAAGCTCTCGGTCTTCGAGTTCGTCGACGGCAACGACTTCGGCGAGGAGTCGCTCGCCGACCGCGGCGAGCCGCTCGACGGCGGCTTGATCGGCGCCGTCGAGCGCGAGTTCGCGCGCAGCCGGAGCAGCGCGGCGGGCCTCGCGTGACGGCGCCATCCGCGGAAACGCCGGCCGGCGCCCTCTGGGAGAGCGACCTCCCCGGCCTGCCGCCGCCCCGCCGCGGCAAGGTGCGCGACGTCTACGACCTGGGCGACAGCCTGCTGATCGTGGCGACCGACCGCCTCTCGGCCTACGACCACATCCTGCGGCCGCCGATCCCGGGCAAGGGGAAGATCCTCACCCAGCTCTCGACCTTCTGGTTCCGCGAGCTCGCGGCGGCGGTGCCGCACCACCTCCTGGAGACCGACGCGGCCCGCTTCCCGGCGGCGCTCGCGCCGCACCGCGCGCTGCTCGCCGGGCGGGCGGTCGTGGTGCGCAAGGCGCGGGTGATCCCCTTCGAGTGCGTAGCGCGGGGCTACCTCGCGGGGAGCGGCTACCGCGAGTACGCGGCGAGCGGCGAGGTCTGCGGCATCGCCCTGCCGCGCGGCCTGGTGCGCGCCAGCCGGCTCCCCCAGCCGATCTTCACCCCGGCGACCAAGGCCGAGGCCGGGCACGACGAGAACGTCGGCTTCGCGGTGATGGCGCAGGCCGTGGGCGCCGCGCTCGCCGCGCGGCTGCGCGAGCTGACGCTCGAGCTCTACGCTCTGGGGGCGGCGCGCGCCGCGGCGCGCGGCCTGCTCCTCGCCGACACCAAGTTCGAGTTCGGCCAGATCGACGGCGAGCTGCTGCTGATCGACGAGGCCCTGACGCCCGACTCCTCGCGCTACTGGGACGCCGCGAGCTGGCGGCCGGGCGAGGAGCCGGTCTCCTTCGACAAGCAGTACGTGCGCAACTGGCTCGACTCGACCGGCTGGGACCACCAGAGCCCGCCCCCCGAGCTGCCAGCCGACATCGTCGACGGCACCCGCGAGCGCTATCTGGAAGCCTTCCGGCGGCTGACCGGGGCGGCGCCCGAGCTGTAGGAGGCGGGACGATCGCTGGATCGCTGCGGCGCGGATTCCGCGCTAAGGAGAGAAGCTCGCGTCTCCAGCCGTCGTCCACGGTCCCCGCTCGACAGTTGCCCAGGAAGCGAAATACCGTCCGGCTTGGCCACTGAATTTGGCTACGTATAGGCCATCTCTGCCCGCCGCCAGGCTCGCGCGCCCGTTGCACGGCAGGTCGAGCGTCGTTCGCTCGACGCGCTGCGCCTCCCAATCGATTCGATCGAGCGCGCACCGCTCGCCGGCGATCCCAGCGCCATCGAGGACGTACAGCTTTCCACCCGGCCCCCCCTGAGCGAGGGCCAGGATGGCAAAGCTGCCATGAAACGCGCTCGCTTTCGCATGGCTGAGATCCGAGCCTTCCGCCCTCGCCTGCGCGCGCAGCTGGCGCGTGTCCTCCTCAGGAGACTTGCGTCGACGGGGTTCTCCCTTCTCCAGGCGCAGCTCTCCCAGGGGTCGCGCCCGCCCGACGCGTCGCAGCTCGATGCGGTAGGCATATTGACGAGCCAGAAAGTAGCGCCCTTCTGTGGAGTCGAGCACCCACGCCGCTCGAAAGAGCATCTCGTTGTTCTGGTCGTCCGCCGCGCCGTGGAGCGCTTCGCGGACCTCTGGAGCCCAGGCGTCGTGACCCGCCAGCAGCAGCAGCGGAGGCATTCCGTCCTCTCGCTCGCCAGCAGTCCCGATCCGGGGAGGTACGACGGCGACGGCCGGATTCCCGCGCACAAATCCGACAGCCGCCGGGAACCAGGGCAGTGCGGGGACGCCCTTTTCCTCGCCGCCGGCGAAGTAGTGGATTTCGCTGCCGAGGGCTAGCGCCCAATCGCCGTGCCTGCTCATCGCGGCGTCGAGGAGCGGTCCCGAGCTCACCGCCGGCGAGAGGCGCGCGGGCTCCCCCAATTCATGGGATTTCAGCAGCGGATAGACCTGGAGAGTGTCACCGCGCAGCAGGAAGACGTTGCCGTGTGAGTCTGCCTGCACGAACTGTGGCGCCGCCCATTGCAGCGTCTTGCCGCTCCCCCTGAGCGGCTCCAGGGGGAGTGCCGAGAGGAGAGCAGGCGGGAACAATGCCACTGCCATCACCGCGAAGGCTCGTCCCATCATGGCGCACCTCCCTAACAGCCCCAACTGACGTATCCCTCGTAACTGCCGTCCGTCGAGCTGTAAAGCCTGCAGACGTGGCAGTTTCCCGACGAAACGCAGACGGTCGTCGCGTATCCGGCCATGCCGCTGAGCGCGGCGAGAACCAAGACCATTTTCAGAATCTTAGGCATCACACCATCCTATCCCCTTCTTTCGATTCGCCGCGACGGCTGGAACCCCAGACCGTAGCTGCATTCTGTTGCCGGGCGCGGGAAGCGGGTAGAGTCGGCGCCGGCCGACCATGCCCGACCGCGACGACCTTCCCGGCGCCCCGCGCCTGCTGCCGCCGCGCGCCTGGGCGGCGGCGGGGATCGCCTTCGGCATCGCGCTCGCCGCCGCGTTCCTCCTCGCCGACGTCGTCCATCCCCCGGCTCTCTTCCCCAAGTACCTCGCCGCCGCCGCCGCGCCGCCGGCGGTCGCCGCCGAGCGCCGGCTCGACTACAGCCCGCTCTACCTCGCCCTCGCCCGCGGCGCGCGCCGCCTCGCGGCCGATCCCGACCGGCTCCTCTTCCTCTTTCAGGGCTTCCTCCATGGCGTCACCGCCGCGGCCGTCGCCCTCGCCGTCGCGCTCATCACCGGCGGCGCCGGCTGGGGGCTCGCGGCGGGCCTCGGCGCCGCGCTCTACCGGCCGTTCCTCGTCTACTGCGGGATCGAGGAGCCGGAGGTCCTCATCGTCGCGCTCCTGGCGCTCGCGATCCTCTTCGCCCTCCTCGCCCGCGCCCGGCTCGAGCGCCCGGCGGCGGGCGGCCCGGGCCTCGCCCGGCCCGCCGCGGCTCCTCGCCTTCGCCGTCCCCGCCTTCGCCGCCGCCGCCCTCGCCGGCCTGGCGCGGCCGCAGCACCTCGCCATGCTGCCGGTCTGGGCGGCGTGGATCGCCGCCGCGGCGCCGCGCGGGCGCCGGCGGGCGGTCTGGCTCGCCGCGGCGGCGGTCGGCATCGTCCTCGTCGGGCCGCTCCTCGCGGCGCGGACGCTCGCGACCGGCGCCCCGACGCTGATGGACCCCGGCGCCGTCTTCTACGAGGGGAACGGCCCCGGCGCGACCGGCCTCACCCGCTTCGCCCCGGCGGCCCTGATCGAGCTCGAGCGCGCCCACCCGGAGTCCGCCGACTACGGCCACGTCGCCTACCGCCAGCTCGCCTCCTGGGCGGCCGGCCGCCGCCTCGGCTCGGCCGCCGCCAACCGCTACTGGACCCGGCTCGCCCTCGAGGGCATGGCGGCGTCGCCCGGCCGCGCCCTCGCCCGCGTGGCGAGGAAGGCCGCCCTCGCCCTCGGCCCCTACGAGGGGCACGACCTGGCGCCCGCCGAGATGCTCGACCGCCGCCTGCGGCGGCGCCTCCCCACCGGCTTCGCGCTGCTGCTCGTGACGCTCCCCTGGCTCGCCTTCGCGCGCCGCGGGCGGCTCGCCGCCCTCGCCGGGCCGCTCGCCGTCGCCCTCCTCGCCCTCGCCGTGCAGGCGGCGGGCTATGCCTCGGCGCGCCAGCGCCTGCCGCTCGCCCTCGCCCTCTGGATCGTCGGCCCGGTCCTCGCCGCCGACCTCTGCCGCCGGGGCGGGGGGAGCGAGGGCGGCGAGCGATACCGCCGGCCCGCCCCTCCTCCCGGCGACCGGACGACCGGCCGCGCGGGGGCCTCCGCCCGGCGGCCGGCCTCCTGCTCGGCGCTCTGCGCCGCGCTCTGGCTGGCGCAGGCGAGCGCGCGCTACGCCCTCCTCGACCAGCTCGGCTGGGACCGCGCGCTGGGGCCGGAGCCGCCCTCCGCCGGCGCCCGCCTCGTCGCCTGGGAGGAGGGGCGGGCGCTCCGCCCGGCGCTCGCCCGCGCCGCCCGCCGCTTCGCCGCCGGGGTGGCGCTCGCCCACGCCGGCCGGCCGGCGGAATCGCTCGCCGCCCTCGCCCCCCTCGCCGCGGCGGGCGAGGACTTCACCATCGACGACAAGGAGGTCGGCGTCCCCGCCTACTGGGCGGCGCTCGACCTCGCCGCCCTGGGCGACCGGCCCCGCGCCGCCGGCGCCGCGGCGGCGGCCGCCGCCCTCCGCCCCGACGACGCGCGCATCGCCGCCCTCGCCCGCCGGCTCGCCGCTCCCGCCGCGGCTTCCGCGCCGCCGCCCGGCGGCGCCGCCTGGCGGCCGCCCGGGGTCGATCCCGCCTCCGCCCGCCTCGACCTCGCCCGCGCCGCCGACGCCCTCGGCGACCGCCGGGCGGCGCTGGCGCTCCTCGCGCCTCTGGCCGCGGCCTTCCCGGAGCTGCGCGGAGCGGGGAAATAGGAGCGGACGCGCCGCGGCCAGGTATGCCGTGGCGGCGGTCCTATCTCCTCGCCGCCTCGCACCCCGCCGCCCTGCGCATCCGGATTCCATCCGAGCGGATGCCTGCTTCCTGGCCGCCGATGCTCCCGTCACCGTCTATCGAAGGCTTGGCTCATCAACCGCGCTGCAGCAGGCCGCGGAGATCGACCACCGCAAGAGTGTGGCAACATCGCGTGGGTCGCCGATCGACGCGGCGTACGGAACCAGCCCAGGATCTAAAGGAGACATACGATGGAGATCCAGCGCAGCGGCTCGCGGCCCTCGGGGAAGGGCCCAGCCGATTGGTTCACCGGCACCGTCCGTATCGACCCTCTATTCGCCGCCAACGCTCCGGCGCGAGCGGCCGGCAACGCCGTCACGTTCGAGCCCGGCGCGCGCACCGCCTGGCACACGCATCCACTCGGGCAGACGCTGATCGTCACCTTTGGCTGCGGCCTCGTGCAGCGGGAGGGCGGGCCGACCGAGGAGATCCGGCCCGGCGACGTCGTCTGGTTCGAGCCGGGCGAAAAGCACTGGCACGGCGCCTCGCCGACTACAGCCATGCAGCACATCGCCATCAATGAAGCGTTGGATGGCAAAGCCGTCGACTGGATGGAAAAAGTCAGCGACGAACAGTACAACGAAAGGTAAAGCGATCAAGGTCATGATCGAGCTCTGAGAGATCACCGGTCAGGAGAGATGAGCTCGGCGGCCGTTTCCATCCGCCCCGCGGCGCCCGCGGACCTCGAAGCCGTCGGCCGGCTCGGCGCGCTCCTCGTCCGTATCCACCACGGCTTCGATCCGGAGCGCTTCATCGCCGCGACGCCGCAGACCGAGCACGGATACGGCTCGTTTCTCGGCACGCAGCTCGACGCGCCGAACATCGTCATCCTCGTCGCCGAGCGCGACGGCGAGGTGGTGGGCTATACCTACGCCGGGGTCGAGGGGAAGGATTACATGTCGCTGCGCGGGCCGGCGGGCGTGCTGTACGACATCGTGGTCGATCCCGCCCATCGCGGGCAGGGCGTCGGTCGGGCGTTGCTCGACCGGACGCTCGCGGCGCTCGCGGCGAAGGGCGCGCCGCGGGTCGTGCTCTCGACGGCGGAGCGGAACGAGGCCGCGCAGCGCCTCTTCGCTCGCGCCGGATTCCGCCGCACGATGATCGAGATGACTCGCGAGCTGGGCGCCAGGCGATAGCTCGATCGCCCCATGCGAAGGGACCGGCTGTCGCCCCTCAGAATGGGCGGCTGCCTGGGCGGCTGCCGCCCGCCCGTCAGGCGACGGGCTGACCCGCCGCGACGGGCGGCGCGACGCGCGGCGCGGCGCGCTCGCGGAACCAGGCGGCGGTGCGCTCGAGGCCGGCGGCGAGCGGCAGGGGGTCGGGGAGGCCGAAGTCGCGGCGCAGGCGGGTGCCGTCGACCGACGAGCGCATCTGCTCGCCGGCCTTGGCCGGGCCGTGCTTCGCCGCGAGGCCGCTCCCCGCGGCGCGCGCCAGCTCGCGGTAGAGGTCGACGACCGAGGTCTCGATGCCCGTCCCGACGTTGTAGATGTGGAAGCCCGGCCTGCCGAGGAGGGCGAGGTTGGCCCGCACGACGTCCGAGACGTGGACGTAGTCGCGGGTCTGCAGCCCCTCGCCGTTGATCGTCGGCGCCTCGCCGGCGAGCAGGCGGGAGAGGAAGATCGCCACCACCCCCGCCTCGCCGTGCGCGTTCTGGCGCTCGCCGTAGACGTTGGCGAAGCGCAGGCAGGCGGCCGCGAGGCCGTGGACGGCGTAGTAGACGAAGAGGTAGCGCTCGACGGCGAGCTTGGCGACGCCGTAGGGCGAGAGGGGCCGCGCCGGGTGGTCCTCGTCGGCCGGGAAGCGGTCCTGCTCGCCGTAGATGGCGCCGCCGGTCGAGGCGAAGAGCACCTGCCGCACGCCGCCGCGGCGCGCCGCCTCGAGGAGGTTTAGGGTCCCCAGGATGTTCACGTCGGCGTCGAAGACCGGGTCGGCGACCGAGCGCCGCACGTCCATCTGCGCCGCGAAGTGGGCGAGGACGTCGACCCCGGCGGACTCGACCAGCCGCGCCGCCTCGGGCGAGCGGATGTCCAAGACGTGGAGCTCGGCCCCCGGCGGGACGTTCTCCCGCCGGCCGCCGGAGAGGTCGTCCAAGATCAGGGTGCGGTAGCCGGCGGCGAGGCAGGCCTCGGCCACGTGCGAGCCGATGAAGCCGGCGCCGCCGGTGACGCAGACGGTGCGGATGGGTTGGGCGAAGCGGTCGTCGTCGTTCACGGGAGCAAAGCGTATAGCAAGCCCCGCGCCAGCGAGCGGCGGCTGCGGGCGGGCGCGGGACTTGCTGTCTCCGCATGCGTGTGCCGCCCGCGACCTGGGTACTGGCTCCGTCGGGTCCCGAGGACGGCCGCCTGGAAGGGGGTCGGGTGGGTGGTCCCGAGGGCGGCCGCCCGCAGCGGACTCGACGGAGCCAGTACCGCGGCGGTGGCATGGTCCCGCGGACCGGAAGAGAAAGGAAACGACATGGAGACTCGACGGATCGGCTCGCTCGCGGTGTCGGCGGTGGGGCTCGGCTGCAACAACTTCGGCGGGCGGCTCGACGCCGCCGCCACCGCGGCGGTGGTCGACGCGGCGCTCGACGCCGGCATCGACTTCCTCGACACCGCGGACATCTACGGCGACACCCGGAGCGAGGAGTTCCTGGGCCGCGCGCTCCGCGGCCGCCGGGAGAAGGTGGTCCTGGCGACCAAGTTCGGCATGAAGGTGGCCGGCGACGAGACGAAGAAGGGGGCGCGGCCCGACTACGTGCGGCGGGCCCTCGACGACAGCCTGCGCCGCCTGGCGACCGACCGCATCGATCTCTACTGGCTGCACCACCCCGACCCCGAGACGCCCATCGCCGACACCCTGGCGGCGCTCGACGAGCTGGTGAAGGCCGGCAAGGTGCGCGAGATCGGCTGCTCGAACTTCTCGGCGGCCCAGCTCCGCGAGGCGGCGGCCGCCGTCCGCGACGGCGCGGCGCGCTTCGTCAGCGTCCAGAACGAGTACAGCCTCCTCCACCGCGAGCCCGAGCGCGAGGTGCTCGCCGAGTGCGCGCGCCAGGGGCTCGCCTTCGTGCCCTTCTTCCCGCTCGCCTCCGGCCTGCTGACCGGCAAGTACCGGCGGGGCCAGCCGCCGCCCGCCGGCGCCCGCCTCACCAACGCGGAGGGCAGCCGGTTCCTCACCGACCGCAACCGCGACGTGGCGGAGACGCTGATCGCCTTCGCCGAGTCGCGCCGCCACACGGCCCTGGAGCTCGCCATCTCGTGGCTCCTCGCCCGGCCGCAGGTCGCCTCCGTCATCGCCGGCGCCACCCGCCCCGAGCAGGCGCGCGCCAACGCCGCCGCCGCCGGCTGGCGGCTGACCCCGGAGGAGCTCGCCGAGGTCGACAGGCTGGCGCCGGCGAGCTGAAGGACACGAGCGTAACGCCAGACTGTCTGGGTTGAGATTGATACGGCGGAAATCCTGACCGGCGGCCCGGAGCGCCAGCCCGGCCTCTCACGATATGGCAAAACCTTGAAGACGAGAGATCTTCTCGGCGTCCGTGAGCCAGAGCCGGGAGCCGGCGCTCTTCTGCCTCCCTTTCCTCGGTGCTGAGGGGCGAGAGCCAGACTTCGGCCGCTTGGCGGGCGCTCATCGTGCCCTCTTCGACGTGGCGCTGGAACGCCTCCTTGTAGCTCGTCTGTTCGTCCACCTCGCGAGAACCGCAGAGCCACATTTCCCACGTCTCCACGCTGCGGCACGGAATGCAAGCGACGATCCGCTCCTCCCAATGTGCGCCAGTGAAGCGCGCGGCAGCGCCTATCGCCGCGAGCCGGCCCTGGAGGCCGGCCGCGTCGCCGTCGATCACTACCAGCAACCCTACGGCTTCTTGATGGTACCGCCGGATATAGCTCGCCAAACTCTCGACGTTCTGCAGGACGAAGCTGGCACCGCCGTGCGGCTTCCGGGGCTCGACGCGGATACGGTGAAAATGCCGCTCCAGAATGGGACGGAAAAGCCGCTCCTGCTCGATGTCCTCACAAACCAGCGAGCAGCGCAGCTTCTTCAGTGGCACCTAGGCCGAGCCGAGCAACGATTTCGGAGAGCTTCAAGGGAGAGTCCGTGTCCGCCTCGAATGGCCTGGCGATTACGGGACCGGAGGGTCTCTCCGAACCACCAGAGGGAATCGAGAGCCAGGTAGTCCATGACCTCCGGGTGGTGCGAGATGATCATCGCTTGGCCATCCCGCGCTTCGAGAGCATCGCGAAGGACCTGCAGCCAGGGCTGGATCTCCGACAAGGACACGAAGTTGTCCGGCTCGTCGAGGCAGAGAACCGCTCCAGGGATGACCAGGCCACAAGCGACGGCGTAAAGGACCAGCAGCACCCTCTGACCCTCGGAGAAGCTCCGAAAGGAGGTACTCGGCGGGAGGCGATCGCTCGACGCTGAACGAGGCGAGCAAGAGCTTTGCATCGCCCGCACGGCGAAACAGCAAGTTGCGGAATCCAGGCAGGGCATCGCTCAATCGGCGTTCGAGTCCTCGGTCCGCGCCTCCGGGCGCTCGCCGTTGAGATAACTGAAAAATGATGCGAAGTTTCGCCCGTCGCGAGCCAAGAAGATATCGTCCTGTTTGGCGAAAGCCTCAATGCCGAAAGGATTCGGCTGCACCCTCCAGAATTTCTTCATGAACTCGCTGAACGTCGCGAGCCGAGCCATCTGCTTGGCCACGGACGAGTCGAGGTTCGGCAGGAAAGATCGATCGGGGCGGGAACGGAAACACCGGTCCCGCCGATTGGTCGTCCCGGAAGAGCTGCACTTCTCCGGCGGAGAATCGATACAACACGGCGCCGTCGAACGTGAGGACTTCCGAGCGGATGAACGGACTACCGAGAGCGTCTTGGGGATGCTGAACTTCGCGATGCGGTCCGACCGCACGGCGCCGGTCTGCGGGTTGCGTGACCAGTAGATGCGGAGGCGCCCACCGCCCTCGACCGCCACCCGCGGCACGGCGCCGGCGAAGCGGCTGTCGAAGGCGTTGTCGCGGTTGTCGCCGAGCACGAAGAGCCACCCCGCGGGGACGATATAGGGAGCGATATGGTCGCGCCCCGGCAGGAGTCCGGCGGCCGCCTCCGATCCCACTCTGTATACCCGCGGATCGCGATAGACCGCGTACGGCTCGGCCTGCGCGTGGCCATCGATGAAGAGCGCCTTGTCGCGGATCTCGACGCGCTCGCCCTCGACGCCGACGACGCGGTGGATCGCCTCCCTCGGCGGATCGCCCGACGAACCGTAGATGACGATGTCACCCTCGTGGGGCGACGCATGGCGGAAGCTCTGCTCGTCGACGAGCAGATAGTCGTCCGCGGCGATGGTGGGCTCCATGGCCACGGAAGAGATGCGGAAGGTCTGGACGAACCCCGGAGCTCGCCGAGGTCGACCGGATCGCACCGCTTGACGAAGCCTAGGAACAGGCTGTAGCTTGTGGCCACTCTGATGTGGCTACCAATCGCAGGAGACTGAAGATGGCCACCAAGATCGGCGTGCGGGACCTCAAGAACCGAGCCTCGGAGATCGTGCGGGAGGTGCACGAGAAGGACGCGGAGTACATCGTGACTCTCCGCGGCCAGCCCGTCGCCGTGCTCCGGCCCCTGGCGGAGAGGAGTGAGCAGGAGCGCCGGCGGGAGGAAGCCGAAGAGGCGATGGCGCGGATGGACGCTCTGGCGGACGAGATCGCACGGGCTTGGAGCTCGCCCAAGAGCGCTCAGGACCTCCTCGAAGAGCAGCGCCGCTAGGCATGCCCGTCGTCGATGCCAGCGTCTGGGTGGCTCTCTTCAACGCCGACGAGGCCGGTCATCAGGCGAGCCGAGCCTGGCTCAGGGAAGCGAAGGAGCTGGGGGAGGCGCTCGTCGCTCCCGCCATCGTGCTGGCGGAGGTGGCCGCCGCGCTCGGCCGCGGCTTGGGCGACCCGGCGCTCGCCCGCCGCGCGATGGACCTCCTGCGCACGGAGCACTTCGTGAAGCCTTTCCCGGTGACCCAGGCGATGGCGCTACGGGCAGGGGGCTTGGCGGCGGAGCACCGGATCCGCGGTTGCGACTCCGTGTACGTGGCCCTCGCGCATCAGCTCGACATGCCTCTCGTCACCCTCGACCGCCAACAGCTGGAACGCGGTGCCGCGGTGGTCGCGACACGCGTGCCCTGACCCCCCGGGGCGCTGCACGAGCTCGAGATGACTCGCGAGCTGGTGCGAGCGATCGCCGCCCCCAGGCGGCTGACCCGCGCGCGGTGGCGACGGGCCTCGTGATATGAGACCCCGGTGCGCGGCAAGCCCCTCCCGTTGACCGGCGACCCGGGGCGCGTGCCGCCGGATTCGCCTCCTGGGCCGGTCGACGTCATCGTGCCGGTCTGCGGCGCCGCAGAGGCGTTGGCGCGCTGCGTCGAGAGCGTCGTCGCCCACACCGATCTCGCGCGGCACCGGCTGGTCCTGGCGCTCGACGGGCCGCAGCCGGCGGCGACCGCGGCGCTCGTCGACGCGCCTGGGCGCGACGGCGCCGGGCCGGCGGGCGTCGTCGTCTCGCCGAGCGCCGAGCGGCGGGGCTTCGTCGCCGCGGTCAACCGCGGCATGGCGCTCTCGGCGCGCGACGTGGTGCTCTTGAACAGCGACACCCAGGCGACCGCCGGCTGGCTCGAGAAGCTCCAGGCGGCGGCCTACTCGGCGCCCGAGATCGCGACGGCGACGCCGTTCTCGAACAGCGCCACGATCTGCTCGCTCCCCCGCTTCCTCGCGACCAACGCTCTCCCCGCCGGCTGGAGCGTCGAGGCGTTCGGGCGGCGGGTCGAGGAGCGGTCGCGCCGCGCCTACCCGCGCCTGCCGACCGGGGTCGGCGTCTGTCTCTACGTCAAGCGGAAGGCGCTCGACCAGGTGGGCCTCTTCGACGAGGCGAGCTTCGGCCTCGGCTACGGCGAGGAGAGCGAGTGGTCGATGCGGGCGCTCAAGGCCGGTTATGCCCATGTGCTGGACGACGCGACCTTCATCTTCCACGAGGGGCAGCAGAGCTTCGGCGCGGCGCGCGGCCGGCGGGTGGCCGCCGCCCACCGCGCCATGCGCCGCCTCCACCCCGAGTACATGGCGACGGTCGCCGCCTTCCTGCGCGCCGATCCGCTGGCGCCCCTGCGCGAGCGGGTGACGGCGGACCTCGCGCCGGCGCGGCGCAGCCGCGCCGCGGCTGCCGGCGACGCCCTCGCGCGCGGGTGCTCCACGTCGTCCACGGCTGGCCGCCCTACAACCCGGCGGGGACCGAGCTCTACGCGGCCTGGCTGGCGCGGCGGCAGGCGGCGTGGCGCGACGTCGCCGCCTTCGCCCGCCTCGCCGACCCGGCGCGCGAGCTGGGCGACGCCGTCGAGCTCCTCGATGCCGGGGTCCGCGTGCGCCTCCTGGTCAACAACTTCACCCAGCGCGATCCGCGGTCGCGCAACGCTCTCGCGCGACCGGCGCCTGGAGGCGGACTTCGCGCGCCTGCTCGACGGCTTCCGGCCCGACCTCGTCCACGTCCACCACCTGGCCGGCCACGCCCTCGCCCTGCCCGGCCTCGCCGCGCGCCGCGGCATCCCGGTCGTCTACCAGCTCCAGGACTGGTGGGCGGCCTGCGCCCGCGCCAACCTGCTCGACCGCGACCGCCGCCTGTGCTCCGGGCCGGGGCTCGGCAAGTGCTCGCGGTGCCTGCCGGCGACCGGCATCCCCCCGGCGCCGCTGTGGAACCGCGCCCTCTACGCCGAGCGCGGGCGCCTCGCCCGCCGGGCGCTGGCGAGCGCCGCCGCCTTCGTCTGCGGCTCCCGCTTCATCGACGAGAGCTACCGCGAGCTGGGCCTGCTGCCGGCGGGGGTCCCGGTCCACCGGCTGGAATATGGCATCGAGCTCGACGGGCTGGCGCCGGGCGGCCGGCGCGATGGTCCGCTCGCGCCGGCCGGCCGCTCGCCTGCGGCTTCGTCGGCTCGATCCTGCCGCACAAGGGCCTCCACGTCGCGGTCGCGGCGTTCCGCGGCGTCGACCCCGCGGTCGCCACGCTCACCGCCTGGGGAGACCCCGCCGCCTCGCCCGCCTATGCCGCGGAGCTCGCCGCCGGCGGCCTGCCGCCGGCCGTCCGCCTCGCCGGCCGCTTTCCGGAGGAGGAGAAGGGGCGGCTCCTCGCCGGTCTCGACCTCCTGGTCATCCCCTCCCTCGGCCTCGAGTCCTTCGGCCTCGTCGGCCGCGAGGCGATGGCCTGCGGCGTGCCGGTCCTCGCCAGCCGCCGGGGGGCGCTCGTCGAGATGCTCGCCGGGCGCGACTGCGGCGCGCTCTTCGCGCCCGGCGACGCGGCGGAGCTCGCCGGCTGGATCGAGCGCCTCGCGGCGGACCCCGCCATCCTCGCCGGCTGGCGCCGGAACCTGCCGCCGGTCCGTACGATGGAGGCCCACGCCGAGGAGATCGAGGGCGTCTATACGGCCGTGCTCTCCAGTCGGCTCGGCCGGCGAGGGGCGCGGTGAGGGCCGCGACGCCGTTCCGGGTGCTCGCCGCGGAGGGGTGGCGGGCGGCAGGCGACCGGGCGCGCGACCGGCTCGCCGAGGCGCGGCGGCGGCGCTCCTTCGCGTCGATCGACGCCCTCGAGGCGACGCTCGGGCTGCCGCCGGCCGCCTTCCCCGTCCTCCTGCTGAGCGCCGCGCCGCCGGCGGCGCGCTGGGGCGGCGTGCAGGCGGCGCTCCACGCCCGGATCGAGGAGGAAGAGAGAGGGCGGCGGCCGGTCGCCCTGCTCTACCCGCGGCGGGGCGCCTGGCGGCTCGAGCTCGCGGAGGGGGCGCTGCGCCGCGCCGCCGAGCTCCCCGCCGACGCCCCGCCGCACCCGGCCGCGCTCGCCGACGCCGAGCTCGAGCGGGTGGTCGCCTGGGCGGTCGAGCGCTGCGGCGCCCGCGCCCTCCAGGTGGAGGGGGCCGCCGGCCTGCCCCTGGCGTCGCTGGCGCGCCTGGCGGACGAGGGCCTGCCGCTGATCCTCGCCGTCCACGATTTCGCCCTCTTCTGCCCGCGCCCCCACCTCGCCGAGGAGCCGGCGCGGCGCTTCTGCCACTACAGCCGGGATCTGGCGCGCTGCGCCGCCTGCCTGGCGGCGAGCTGGCCGGAGCCGCCGGACGCCCCGACTGCGGCACCGGCTCGGTCGGGTCCCGAGGACGACCGCCTGGAAGGGGGGTTCGGGCGGGGGGTCCCGAGGGCGGTCGCCCGCAGCGGACCCGACCGGGCCGGCACCCGACCTCGCGGCCCTCCAGGCGCGGCGCCGCGAGCTCGGCGCCGCGCTCCTCGCCCGCTCCGCGGCGGCCGTCTTTCCCTCGGAGTTCCTGCGCCGCGCCCACGGCGAGCTCTTCCCCGGCGCGCTCCCGGCGCGGACGGCGATCATCCCGCCGGCCCGCCCGCCGGGGCCGCGCCGCCGCCCGCGGAGTGGGGACCGCGGGGGCCCCGGGGACCGCGCGCCCGGCGGGCCGCTCCGCCGCGTGGCGCTGGTCGGCGGCGGCCAGGCGCACAAGGGGGGCGAGGTCTTCGCCGAGGTGGTCGAGCGGCTGGCCGCGGCGGGGCAGGGCGGCGCCTCCCGCCTTCACCGTCTACGGCGGCGGCGACCCGGCGCTCCTCCACCGCCTGCGCCGGCTTCCCGGCGTCCGCGTGCGCGGCTACTACCGGGCAGGCGCCCTGCCGCGCCTCCTGCGGCGCGACCGCATCGACCTCGCCCTCCTCCTCTCGATCGTCCCCGAGTCCTACAGCCTGGCGCTCTCCGAGTGCCGGGCGGCCGGCGTGCCGGTCCTCGCCTTCGACCACGGCGCCGTCGCCGACCGCATCCGCGCCGAGGGGGGCGGGCTGCTGGTCGAGCCGGCGGCGGGGGCGGCGGGGATCGCCGCGCGGCTCGCCGACATCGCGAGCGGCCGGGCGGAGCCGCCGCCGCTCGCCGCCGACCTCGCGGCGGACGAGGCCGGCCGCGTGGCCGAGCGCTGGCAGGCGCTCTACCGGGAGCTCGGGCTCGGCTGAGGGGCGGTGAATCGGTGTCGGAAGGCGCCCAGAGTCATCAGGTAACTGTGCGAAAACCCTCTCTATTGTCATCCTGAGCGAAGCGAAGAATGGAATGAGAAGGCCAATCTCCCGGCGCAGTCCCATAGATTGGGCTGCAAAGGGATCCAGGGTCGGAGACCCGGAAAGGAGATTGGCCGTGGGCGAGCTTAGCAAGAAGCAGGAGCTTCAGACAGTGGGATTGGATTTGGGGGACCGTTTCACGGCGGTGTGCGTGCTGACTGAGGCCGGCGAGGTGATTGAGCGTTCGCGCTGTTCGACGACTCGGGCAGGTTTGAGCCAGCGCTTCGAAGGGAAGGGGAAACTGCGAGTGGCACTGGAAGCCGGCACGCACTCGAGCTGGGTGAGCCAGAGCTTGGAGAGCTGGGGACACGAGGTGATCGTGGCCAATCCGCGCCAGGTGTACTGGATCTTCAAGAACACGAAGAAGTGTGATCGGGTCGACGCGGAGTCGCTGGCTCGTCTGGCGCGAGCCGACGTGACTCTGTTGTCGCCGATCCAGCACCGGGGCGCGCAGGCGCAGGCGCACCGAGCGGTGTTGAGCTCGCGAGACGCGCTGGTGCGCAGCCGCACGGCGTTGATCAACCACGCGCGGGGTGTGGTCAAGACGATGGGAGAGCGGCTGCCTTCGTGCTCCAGCGCGGCGTTCGCGCACAAGGCCCTGGCGCAGGTTCCCGAGGCCGTGCGCGAGGCGCTGGCCCCCTTGTTCGAGGTGTTGGAGACCCTCAACGAGCAGATCCACGAGTATGAGCGCCAGGTCAAGCGTCTGTGCGAGCAGACCTACCCGCAGACCCAGCAACTGTGTCAGGTCAACGGCGTGGGAATGCTGACGGCCCTGGCCTATGTCGTGACGCTGGAGACCGCGAGCCGATTCTCCAGGAGCCGATCGGTAGGACCCTTCGTCGGGCTGAGTCCGCGCAGCGACCAATCCGGAGAGCGGGAGGGCCAACTGGGCATCAGCAAGCGCGGCGACGCCCTGCTGCGCCGCCTGCTGGTCAGCTCCGCCCAGTACATCCTGGGTCCCTTCGGCAAAGACTCGGACCTGCGACGCTTCGGACTGGCCCTGGCCGAACGCGGAGGCCGGGCCGGGAAGAAACGAGCGGTCGTCGCGGTGGCCCGTAAGCTGGCGGTGCTGCTGCATAGCTTGTGGCGCACGGCTCAGATCTACGATCCCCTGCGGCAGGCAAACCGTGCCGCGGCAGCGGCTGTTTCTGGGTAAGCAACAGCGCATCGGTTGAGGTTCTTTGAACGTCATGACTACGAGCTCATTGCCCCGTCCAGGCGACTGCGACAGGTCCCTGACCCCTTCGGGAGGTCGGAGCGAAGAAAGCAGCACCTGTTCGGACTGGACTCCACCCTGCACCAGGCTCCTTGACGAGCCCTCGAAGAGTGCGCATGGAAGCTTGGCGACGGCTCGTAGAACAGACTTCAGCGGCGAGCCGCCAAGGCGGCTTGCTTTCTGGCCTTCTCATGGAAGGACCTGGGCGGCGGGAAGCCTCGAAGTCCAACGGATTCCGAGACTTGGACTTCCCGCCTCCAGGTCCTTCGCTTCGCTCAGGATGACAATGGAAAGTATAAGCGCAGCGCAGTGGAGCTCAGGATGACAATGGAAAGTATGAGCGCAGCGCAGTGGAGCACGCTTCGGTTGGTCCCCCGAAAAAGTCACCGACTCTGAGGGTCTGTGGAGTCTCCACCGCCTGAGAGCGGCTGCCCGCGGCGCCCGGGTGGCGATACCGTCCCGCCTTGCCTTAGGATTCACGCGCGTGCCGCCCCCCTGCCGAGCCATCGCCTCGCCGCCGCGTCCATGACCCGGTCCATGGCGAGACCCATCCCGAGTCCCCGCGGCGGCGCCGCGCCGCGGGAAGCCCGCCGGGCGAGCGCTGCCGCCCCCTCGACCGACCGCTACGTCCTCAAGGACTTCCGCGGCTCCAGCCACCGCATCCTGGCGGGGTGGATCGAGCGGCTGCCGGCCGGCGCGCGGGTGCTCGAGCTCGGCCCCGGAGCGGCCCACGTCGCCCGCCTGGCGCGCCGCCCGGACCTGCTCTGGCGCGGGCTCGAGAGCGCGGTCGACTGCCTGCCGGCGCTGGTGGGCGTGCTCTCCGGCGGCGCCATCGTCGACCTCGAGACCATCCCCCAGCTGCCGCGCAACTACGACGCCGTGCTCGCCGCCGACACCCTGGAGCACCTGAGCGACCCGGGGCGCATGCTGGAGCTGATCCATGCGGCGCTCCCGCCGGGCGCGCCCCTCCTCATCTCGGTGCCCAACATCGCCAACCTCTACGTGCGCCTGAACCTCCTCTTCGGCCGCTTCCCCCACGCCGACCGCGGCCTGCTCGACCGCACCCACCGCGTCCTCTTCACCCGCCGCTTCCTGCGCTCCCTGCTCGCCGGCGCCGGCTTCCGGATCGAGCGCGAGGCGGTGTCGACCATCCCGCTGCCGCTCGCCTTCCCGCGCCTGCCGGCCCCGCTGCTGGGGGCCCTCTCGCTCGCCCTCGAGGGCCTCACCCGGCTGCTGCCGACGCTCCTCGGCTACCAGCTCCTGGTGGTGGCGCGGCGGGCGTGACGGGGGTCTGGCCGGGACGTTCCGGGAGCGTTTTATCCTATTGACAGATGGATGGATGCGGGGTACGTTGGCCGCGATTCCACTGCCCAGTGAATGCGGGAAGTTTGGCGCCGACCGGAGCGTTCGGGTTTCCGGTCGCAGGGATCCGGTGAACCTCGGCATGCTCAGACCCGCGCGCGACTCCAGCTCCTCCATCCTCCGGCGCCGCCGCGGCGCGCGGCGAGCCCCCGTGGCGGCCGCGGCCCTCCTCGTCGCCGCCTTCGCCGCCGCCTCGCTCGGCGCCCAGGTGGCGCCCGGTCCCCAGAAGCCCGGCTTCCCCGCCACCCTGGCCGGCGGCAGCATCCGCGCCGGCCATCCGGCGGTGGCCGACCTCGGGCTGACCCCCGGGCACAAGTCGATCGTCTTCGGCACCTCGCTCCACAAGCTCTACGTCGTGCTCTACGACGGCTCGGTGGCCCCCGGCTTCCCGGTGACCCTCCCGGCGGAGAGCTCGGGGAGCCCGGCGGTGGGCGACCTGACCGGCGACGGCGTGCCGGAGATCGTCGTCTCCTACGGCTCGACCTTCGAGCCCGGGGTCCCCGGCGGCGTGCGGGCCTACCGGCGCGACGGGACCGTCCTCTGGGACCGGCCCGCCGGCGACTTCAACGGCGACGGCACCGCCGAGCCGGTCATCACGGCGCCGGCGATCGGCGACGTCGACGGCGACGGCGCCAACGAGGTCGCCTGGGGCGGCGTCGACGGCGACGTCTACCTGGTGAACGGCGCCACCGGCGCCAACAAGCCGGGCTTCCCCGTCTTCGTCCGCGACTCGATCCGCTCCTCGCCGGCGCTCCACGACTTCGACGGCGACGGCCGGCTGGAGATCGTCATCGGGGTCGACGCCCACGCCGAGGGCCCGCCCTTCAACACCCCGGACGGCGGCTGCCTGCATGTCTTGCGCTCCAACGGGACGGAGCGGCCGGGCTTCCCGAAGTGCATCGACCAGACGATCGTCAGCTCGGCGGCGGTGGGCGACATCGACGGCGACGGCAAGCCGGAGATCGTCGTCGGCACCGGCTCGTTCTACCCCCACCGCGCCCACCAGGTGTACGCCTGGAAGTGCGACGGCACGGCCGTCCCCGGCTGGCCGGTCGGCGTCGACGGCGAGGTGTCGACCTCCCCGGCCCTGGCCGACCTCGACGGCGACGGGGTGCTCGACGTCGTCGTCACCGACAACAACGCCTCGCCCAGCACCGCCTTCCACGTCTACGCCTTCAAGGGCAGCGGCACGCGGCTCTGGAAGACGGTCCCCAAGACCTTCTTCGGCACCACGCCGAACGCCGGCGACCCGGTGGTGGCGGACGTGGCGGGCGACGGCAAGGTCGAGGTGCTGGTGCCGATCAACACCGAGGTCGCCGTCCTCTCCGCCGCCGGCGTCCAGCTCACCGACGACGGCAGCCACTTCGCCGGCTCCTTCTCCTACTTCACCGAGACGACCCTCTCGCACGTCGTGGTCGACAACTTCGAGAGCGACGCGAGCGCCCTCGAGGTGGTGGCGGTCTCGGCCACCAGCCAGGCCGGCAGCTCGCGGGTGTGGGTGTGGAACCCCAAGGTCTCCTCCGCGATCCCCTGGGGAGCCTTCCACCAGAACGCCAAGCGCACCGGAACGGCGCCGGGCACCCCCTCCTGCCAGGCCGCCGGCCCGCCGCTCGACTTCTACACCCTGTCGCCCTGCCGCGTCGTCGACACGCGCAACCCCGCCGGCCCCCAGGGCGGCCCGGCCCTCCCCGCCCACGCCAGCCGCACCTTCACCCTCGCCGGCCAGTGCGGCGTCCCGCGCGGACGCCGTCGCCGTCGCCGCCAACCTCACCGTGGTGTCGCCGGCGACCGCCGGCGACCTCCGCGTCTACCCCGGCCAGGGCTCGCCGCCGCTCGCCAGCGTGCTCAACTTCCAGCGCGGCCAGGTGCGGGCCAACAACGCGATCGTCGAGCTGGGAGCCGGCCAGTGCTCCGTCCAGGACGACTCCGGCGGCACCGACCTGCTGCTGGACGTCACCGGGTACTTCAAGTAGCCGTCGCACGTCGTCTCTGGGGTTCGCAGGGGGTCGCACCTGGTCGCGAACTTGACTCTATCTCTCGCTGAGAGCTAGAGTTATGAGCACCAGGCTGTCTCAGGTCATCAGCTTTTGTCTTTGCCGGGTTGTCACCTAATAGTCACCTAAGATCGCCTGGTCACTCCCTGAAACGGAGGGCTGGTGCGATGCTCACCGACCGGCAAGTCAAGAGCCTGAAAACCGACCGACCCCAGGTCGACGTCTTCGACGGCGACCTTCCAGGCTTCGGCGTCCGCGTCACCAACAAAGCCCGGAAGAGCTTCTTTCTGTTCTACCGCCCCCGGCGCCTGGCGGACCCAGGCCGCCGACTCCGGCGGGTCACTCTTGGGACTTATCCCCACCTCCCGCTCGGGGAGGCGCGTGAACGCGCCCGCGCCCTCCTCCGAGAGGTCGAGACGGGCAAGGACCCAAGCACCGGCCTCGCCCGGCAGTATGTCCGGCGGCGCTCCAAGAACCGCCAGGGCGCCATGGCGGCCGACCCGCGACTCCACAAGCTCTTCCCGGAGGGCTTCCTCCCCGGGACCTTCGGCGAGCTCGCCGCTCTCTACATGGAGCGGCACGTCTGGGTCAACCTGAAATCGCCACGTCACCACGAGGAGGCTGTACGGCGCGATCTCCTTCCGCGGTGGAGAGACACTCCTCTGGCCGAAGTGACCCTGCGGGAGGTCTCCGACCTCTTGAGAGCGATCGTGCAGCGGGGAGCGGGAGCGCAGGCGAACCAGACATAAGGGAGGAATAATGAACGACTCATTTAAAATTGCTGTATTCGTATCCAGCGCTCACTACGGCCTCGAGGATCTTCGAGGAGAACTGGTGAATTATCTTGAAGAGCTAGGCACCTTGCCACTCGTTAGTTCCGAAAAGGGGTTCCCGGATCAGGCGGGTGTGCCACCCTACGTGCAGTGCCTGAGGGTGCTTGAAAAAGCTCTGATTGTTTTGGGCGTTGTTGATAGGCGCTATGGTAGACGGCTCAACGAATGGGAGCCATACGGGCAATACAACGGACTTTCACCAACTCATGCTGAGCTTCGCCACGCCCTTGCGAGCAAGAAGCGACTCATGGTGTATCATCGGTCGGATATCGAAGGGTTCCATGAAATCTACAGAAAAAACAAAAACTCCTTTGAAAGACTCAATATGCCGAATGGCCTGGAAATTGACGCGCTAGAGATGTATGCCGAGTTGAAAAAAGCAAAGCCCGCTCCTTGGATTGAGTCCTTCAGAGATGTGCGCGACATTAAGGAGTCCGTCCGGAAGCGCCTTCTATTCGATTTGCACGAAGCTCTTGCGAAAAAGGAAAAGCTTTCGCAGCTTGGCGTCGAGATTCTTTTAGAGAGGATTCTGGAGACAGATGCAGAACTTCTGCGGCGGGTATTGTCGGCCATGGACGATATGCCGGAGAATCGGAAACGGGAACTGGTGCAATACATTGAGAAGCTTCTGGAGCCCGGGGAAGGTGTCGCTGCGCCCTCTCCACAGCGATTCAGAGCCTCAATAGCACTCTCTTACAGAATGGCGCTGGCGGCGTAGACGATGACTGACCCTGCCCCGGTTAGGCTGACACTTGGTTAGGACTCGTCGTCGGCGGCGCTGTGGGAACTGTGGGAAACGCGTAGCGTTTTCCAAGGGGCTGAGGGAATCGCGCAGCGATTTCCGCAGCCCCGGCAGTTTCCATAGCGCGGCGGACCTGGCTTACGCATAAGCGGACCGGACTCATGTAGCCCAGGGTCGAATGGCGGCGCTTGCGGTTATAGAACACCTCGATGTACTCGAAGAGCGCCTGCCGAGCTGCGTCGCGGGTTGTGCAGCGAAGCCGCACCGAAGCCGGTTGTCAGGACGATCTGCATAGCGATGGTCACCATCTTTTCCCTTTGATTCCATGATGCATGGGTTTGCACCTCCTCTGTATTGGGAGAGTGCGTGTCTGTGTCGCGGACGTGCACTCAAGGCTATCGATTCAGCGGATTGGATTGTCTTTTTTCAGTCGCTTACAGTGCATAGTTGCCGAAAGTTAGAGGGGCATTGCTTCCGAAAGTTTGGGCGTCGCACACAGGTTCTCAGGCATCTCGCTTACCACGCGATTCGATTCAGGTCGAGCTTCTTATGCGCCAACTCGGCCAGCCGTTGATCTCGCTTGTGGTGGAAAACAAACCGCGTTGCGTTAGAAATGCTGCGGCGGTTCATTTCTTTGACATAGGCATCAGGCACGTCGCATAGTTGCTCTGCGCACTTGCCCGGCTGCCAGTTGCCGATTAGGCATATTGCGCTTGAAATGGGGAGAGAGAATTCTGACACATCTCTTATAAAGCCGTAGCACTCGAAGAAGAAAACCGGATTATCTGTCGTAACGAACCGAGTCGCGCGATCTGCGACCAGGAACCTCCAAACCATAGAGTAAATAGTTTGCACGATCTTTTGGTTCGGCTGTGGAGTATTGAGTTGCTCCACCACAAGCTTAGGCGGCTCGGCCTGATACCTGGCGCGAAGGTCTTCTAGCTCCCGCAATCGTTTCTGCGCGACCGCTTGTTGCATATCAGTGGTCGCTGCAATGTAGTGAACCGCGTCAATATACTTCTGGATGGTTTTGTCTATCTCTGCGGGAAGCCTTTCCTTAACCTTCGCTCGGCGGTGAGGCACCCGCGCTAGCATGACCGTGATATAGACTGATAGAGCGTACCGTTGCTCTGCGTTTATTCTTTCACGTCGCCGAATCTGTTCGAGGACGGGATGCGCCGGGGTTTCTACCTCCGCGTTTAGGGCCTGCTCAATCTCGTGTCCGTAGAATCCTTTTTCCTGAGCAACGTTTACAACGTTGGTGCGGAATAATTTTCTTTGGTGTTTGTCATAGGCCCAGATCATGTCAGCCGACCCAGGTTCGGTGAAACCCCGGAGGTAGGCTTGTGGCACATAGTGATCGCCCATAGACCTTCGCCTCCCGCTGACTATCGACTACGTCCCCCCCCCCCGTTCGCTCGTGCAACGTGGACCTCTCGCAGGCTTGCGCCTCTAGAGGGCATTGTCTCCCGAGCGACCCGAAAAGCCTCCACGACCGAGCAAGCGCAGAGCATTGGTCACTCGCGTTAGGGGAAGCCAGCGCAGCAAATAGACGTAAGCGGCCCTCAGTGCCCAGCACTTGGTGTCCTCCGGATACCCACCGGCCACGAGGATCCACAAGGATGCTGCGCCGAAGCTCCCGAGCAGTAGAGTCTCGACACACTCACGTAGCTCTCTGGTGCGCCAGTTCCAGGGGATCATTCTGCACCTCCTTCTCCTCGTCAGAGGTCTACGGGGCCGCAGACCCCTCCGGGAGTGCGCCTGCTCGCCGCCGCCAGCCATACCGGCGCGCTCCTCTTCTACCTGACCGACGATCACGGCGAGGCGGCGCTCCTGAGAATCGATCCGGCGGACCCCGGCCTGCCGGCCGTGACGACCGCGGCGGAGCCCGCGGTCCGGCCGGTGCCGCTCGCCGGCACGCCGCCGGGCGGCACGGTCGAGATCGTCGTACCCGATTAACCGGCGCGGCTGCGGCGCGGCGGAATCGAGCGCGCCCGCGCCATGCGGGATATCATCCCGCCGGCCGCGCGAGCTTCCACGACCGATGACGAGATCCCGCCAGCGACGGCGCCGGAAGGCCGGCGGCCAGCCGCCGCCCCGCCCGGCGCCGGCCGCGGATCCCGCCGCCGCTCGCGGCATGGCCGCCGGGAGGACCTGGCGGGGCACGGCGGCGGAGCTCGGCCTCTACCTGGCGCTCGCCCTCGCCGGGCTCGTCTCGGCCTTCTACCCGACGCTCGCGAGCGGCTTCGCTCGCATGCAGAGCGATCCCGGCGACTCGGTCTTCTGCAACTACCTCCTCGAGCACTACGTGCGGCTCGCGACTCAGCCCGGCTACGTCGGCCGGCTCTGGTCGCCGCCCTTCTTCTACCCGGCGCGGCAGGTGCTCGCCTACTCCGAGAACCTGCTGGGGGTCGCCCCGCTCTACGGCGCCCTGCGGCTCGCCTGCCCGCCGACGGTGGCCTTTCAGCTCCTGGTGATGACCGCGCTCGCCCTCTGCTTCGCATCCATGACGTTCGTGCTCCGCCGGCTCGGCGCCGGGCCGGGCCTCGCCGGGCTCGGCGGCTTCGTCTTCGCCTTCGGCATGTGGCGGATCGCCCAGATCAACCACATGCAGCTCCTGGTCGAGCTCTGGGCGCCGCTCGCTCTCCTCGCCGCCCATCGCCTCTTCGCCGCGCCGTCGCGCCGCGCCTTCGCCGACCTCCTCGCGCTGCTCTACCTGCAGCTCCTGTCGAGCATCTATCTCGGCTGGTTCCTGCTCTTCGGCATGGGCATCTTCGTCTGCCTGTACGCGCTCCTCGACCCGGCGGCCCGGCAGCGTCTCGGCGCCTTCGCGCGGCGGCGCGCGGCGTTCGTCGCGCTCGCCGCCGCCGGCTGGCTGGCGGCGACCTACCTCACCTTCGCGCCCTACCTCGCCGCCGGCCGCGAGGTCGGCCCGCGCTCCTGGGGGGTGGTCAGGGTCTTCCTGCCGCGGGTGCAGTCCTGGCTCGCGGTGCCGGCGGGCAGCGTCTACGGCGGCTTCCTCCACCCCTTCCCTCCCGACACTCCGGTCCTCTGGGAGCACTACCTGTTCCCGGGCTTCGTCGTCCTCGCCCTGGGCCTCGTCTCGGCGCGCCACCTGCGCCGCCGCGCGGTTTCCGGACGACCTGCCGGACGACCTGCCGCCGACGGCCTGCCGGCCGACCCGCCACCCGCGGCGGCCGAGGCGAGGGGTCCGCGGAGGACGCGCGCCGCCCGCTCCTCCTCGCCTGCTGGGGCACGGCGCTCGTCCTGGTCCTGCTCTCCCTCTACCTGCCGCTCGGCGGCCACGGCGTCAGTCTGTGGCGGTTCGTCTACCACGCCGTTCCGGCGCCGGCGCGATCCGCGCCGTCGGCCGCATCACGACCGTCGTCTACCTGTTCGGCCTGGTCGCCGTCTTCGCCGGCGCCGACGCGGCGCTCCGCCGGCTCCGCCTCCGGCCGCCCGGCCGCGCCGCGCTCGCCGGCCTGCTGCTGGTCGCCGGCGTCGCCGAGCAGACCGTGCGCGGCATCCCCAGCTTCGAGAAGGCCTGGTTCCTCGACCAGGTGGCGCGGACGCGGGCGGCGATCCCGCCGGGCTGCCCGGCGGCCTACGTGCCGCTGCGCGGCGGCCAGCCCTTCTTCGTCTCCCAGCTGGCGGCGATGTGGGCCGGCCTCGAGGCGAACGTGCCGGTGGTCAACGGCTACTCGGGCAACGCCCCGCCGGGCTACCCCGACTTCACCAAGAGCATGTCCCCGGCGCAGCTCCGCGCCTGGGCGGGAGGCGAGGCATGCGTCGTCGCACCGTGAGGCCGGAGCGCCCCGCGGCGTCCGCGCCGCCGCGGGCGGCCGGCGGCCGCTGGCGGCAGGACGGCCCGGTGGCGCTCGCCATCGGGCTCGCCGTCGCCTTCCACAATTACATCCTGCTCAGCCATTTCCACGGCTACGTCTTCGCCTTCCACGACCTGGGCCTGATCAGCGACTGGTTCTCGAACGCCCTCTACCACGGCCGGCCGTTCTGGATCACCGACATGGCGGTGAGCCACCTGACCATCCACGTCACGCCGACGATCCTCCTGCTGACGCCGCTCTTCCGGCTCACCCAGTCGCAGTACCTGTTGGTCCTCCTCGGCACGCTCGCCATGGGCGCCGCGCTCTTCATCGGCCATCGCCTCCTGGTGCGGCTGCTGGCGCCGCTCGGCGCCCCGGCGGGCTGGGTGACGGCGCTCTCCGCGCTCCTCGTCCTCGGCGTCTCGCTCAACCCATACGTCAAGACGCTCGAGGGCTCGGCGCACATCGAGATCTTCTACGTCCCCCTGGCCCTCGGCTTCTTCTACCTGCTGCTGTTCAGCGAGCGGCGGATCGCCCCCTGGGTGCTCTTCGCGCTCGCCCTCGGGGTGCGCGAGGAGAGCGGCATCTACCTCGCGATGCAGTCCCTCGCCCTCCTCTTCGTGCCGCGCGCCGCCGTCGCCGATCCGCCGCGCCTCCGCCGGCGGGCCGCCGCCGCGGCGCCCCTCGCCCTCGCCTACGTGGTCGCGATCGTCAAGGTCGTCAACCCGTACGTCTTCGGCGTCTACGAGAACCACGTCCACCGCGGCTGGGGCCAGTGGGGCGACACGTGGGTCGAGGTCGTCCTCCACATGGCGACCTCGCCGCTGCGGCTCGCGCACGCCCTCGGCGACAGCGCCTTCCTGCACCTCAATGCCTCGTTCCTCTTCCTGCCCTGGCTGCACCCGCTGTACGGCCTGCTGATCAACGTGCCGGGGACGCTGCTGTTCGCCGCCCAGCCGCTCGACAAGCGCATGCTCTGGTACTACAACCCCGCCTTCCTGCTGCCCGGCTTCCTGCTCGGCCTCTACGCCGGCGTCTATCGCCTGATGCGGCTGGCGCGCCGGGCGGCCGCGGCGCTGCGGCTCGCCCCGGGCGATCGCGACCGCGCGGCGCGCGCCGCCCTGCTCCTCGGCGCGCTCGCCGTGCTGGGCATCGAGTGGCGGCACCGGGCGTCGACGGTCGAGGCGCCGGGGGCCTACGGCTTCCGCGCCCAGGAAGGCGCCGTAGAGGACCAGCGGGCGATCGCGGCGGTCCTCGCCGCCTGCCCGGCCGGCACGCGGGTGGCGACCGACTTCCGGCGCATCGTCTACCTGCCCAGCCGGGTGGACCGCTACCTGCTGCGCAACGCCGCGAAGGCCGACGTCGTCCTCCTCTTCCGCCACGCCGACGCCATGCTCTCCGGCCGCGCCACCGCCGGCGAGACCTGGAGCCTCCTCGAGCAGGACCCGAGCTTCGCGCTGCGCGCCGAGACGCCGGAGGAGCGGATCTACGCCCGGCCGGGCGTCCGCTGCCTGCGCCTCCCTTGAGCCGCGGCGGGCCGGGCGTCAGCGGAAGATGCTCGAGCGGCGGATGCTCTTCTTGTGCAGCTTGTAGCGCAGCAGGACGGCGAGGACCGAGAGGCCGTAGACGACGCTGCGGCCGAAGCCGATCTGCGACGCCTCCGCGAAGTAGCGGGTCTCGATGGGGATCTCGCGGATGCGCATCCCCTTCCAGACGCCCTGGGCGATGATCTCGGTGTCGAAGACGAAGTCGTCGGAGTTGGCCTCGAGGTCGACCGCCTCGAGATAGCGCCGGCTGTAGGCGCGCAGCCCCGAGTGGTACTCCGAGAGGAAGACGTAGAAGGTGGCGTTGGCGAGCGCGGTGAGGAAGAGGTTCGCCATGTACTTCCACTTCGGCATGCCGCCCTCGAGAGGGCGGCCGCCGAGCATGCGGCTGCCGAAGACCGCGTCGCACTCGCCGGCGAGGAGGGGGCGGACGAGGTCGGGGATCACCCGCGGGTCGTACTGGTGGTCGGGGTGGACCATCACCGCGATGTCGGCGCCGCGCGCCAGCGCCTCGCGGTAGCAGGTCTTCTGGTTGCCGCCGTAGCCGCGGTTCTGCGCATGGACGAGGGTGTGGATCCCCAGCCGCCGGGAGAGCTCGACGGTGCGGTCCCGGCTGGCGTCGTCGACCAGGATGACGTCGTCGACCCAGTCCATCGGCAGGTCGTGGTAGGTGCGCTCGAGGGTCTTCTCGGCGTTATAGGCTGGCATCACCACGCAGACCTTCTGCGTTCGCGGCGCGGCGGCGGGGGTCACGGGGCGTGAGTCTACTGGAATTCTCCCGCGCCGAGCCCGCCCGCGGGACCACCCTCCCGAACCCCTTCCAGGCGGCCGTCCTCGGGGACCCAACGGAACGGTACTGGCTCCGTTGGGTCCACTGCGGGCGACCGCCCTCGGGACCACCCTCCCGCCCCCCCTTCCAGGCGGCCGTCCTCGGGACCCAACGGACCCAGTACCCGCGATGCCGGCGGGTCGACACCGGCGGTCATTTTCCAGTAGACTTGCTGGAACACGATCGAACGAAGCTGGTAGACCCCGAAGGGAGATCGAAGATGGATCGAACGCTCAAGCTCACGCCTCGGCACGTCCCGGCCGTCCTCGCCCTCGCCCTCGGGACCCTCGCCCTGAGCGTCGCGCCACAGCCGGCGCGGGCGGACGGGCCGTTCCAGTTCCACTCGGTGACGCCCTGCCGCATCGTCGACACGCGCAACCCGGCGAACACCGTCGGCGGCGGCTCGGGCACCGGCGGCCCGGCCCTGTCGAGCGCCGCGTCGCGCGACTTCCCCATCCAGGGACAGTGCGGGGTGCCGACCGGCGCCAAGGCGGCGGTGCTCAACGTCACCATCACCCAGCCCACCAAGGACGGCCACCTCACCCTGTGGCCCTCGGGGACGACGCGGCCCAACGTCTCGACCCTGAACTTCGTGGCCGGCGAGCCGGCGATCGCCAACGGCGCCATCGTGCCGCTGTCGGCGAACGCCAACGACCTGTCGGTGCAGCCGGGCCTCGCCGCCGGCGGCGGCACGGTGCACGTGATCCTCGACGTCACCGGCTACTTCCAGTAGCCGGGGCACGCCGTCTCTGGGGTTTACAGGCGATCGCGCCTGGTCTCGAACCTGACTCTATCTTCACTAGAGCCTAGAGTTACGAGCACCAGGCCGTCTCACCTTTCAGCTCTTGTCTTTGCCGAGCGGCGGCTGGCGCCGCCGCTCAACTCCGAACGCGTTAGCGCCCACGAGCAGCGCCACATGACACGCTGGATCGATCTCTCTGGCGCTCCGCCGCTGCTCATCCCCGAAGAGCGCTCAACCGTGACCTTGCGGGCGGCTAGGGCCGCCGCTGAAGGCCCGCGCGTTAGGCGCCAATGAACCGCCCGATTCCTCGCAACACTCGCCTCGGAGAGAGCAGCACACCGGTGAGCCGGGCCACCGAAGCGCCGCTTCAGTCGGGCGTTCTCACCTCGCCCGCTGATCCGATGCTCGGTCATGCGATCGTGCAGGCACTCAGTGCGCCAGCTGCCGATCGAGCCAGCTCCTCGCGCAACTCGTGCGCGAAATCGAGACCGGCCGCGCAACCTTTAGAGGAAGGGAAGAAGCCTGATCCCGCGGACGTTGCCAACAAGGTGTTCCGCTATACCGGTAGCACCTCCGGGACGTTCAGGTCGTGTCCAAAACCAAGGGCAGCCAAGAGATCATCGCGATCGTGGTACCCGCGGTCCGGATTCCCTTTGTGCTCACTCAGCCTGGAACCTACCAAATCCCTCATGGCAAGCAAAAGATGGCATAGGGTTTGGGGATACTCTACTTTCGGCATTGGCGCCAAGAGCGAGGTTGCGACAACGGAAGACCTTCGTGTAGTTGCGTGACCATAGAGCATAGCTTCGCCGCTCGTCGGTAGAGCGTTAAGTGACCGAGACACGTGTCGTACGAGCTTAAGGCATTCTCCAGAGAACGAACGTCATCAGCCTCGCGCTGATGCGCCAGCGGCGATCGATTAATGCTTGAACTGTACCTCGACGAGAGTGTCAGCTACTTTGGTCCAGATCCTGGCCGACGGGACCTTCTTGTCATTGCGGGGTACGTTGCGGAAGCCGATGCTTGGGTGACGTTCTCCAAGGAATGGACAGAGATACTTCATACTTATCGACTATCCCATTTCCACGCAAAGGAGCTTCGTAGTCGCAATGCTCGCCTCTATCGCCATCTGGACCTTAAGGAGCGCCAGCGCCTCCTAGCCGAGTTCTGTTCGCTAATCAAGCAGCACCTGCTGCTGGGTATCGCGGGCTATATTCGCCCGTATGACTACGAGCGTGCGACCACTTCAGAAATTCGGAGCAGGATGGGCAGCACTTACGGGACCTTGACAAATCTTCTGCTTGTCCTCCTCTCCGGTGTTCTGCTGAACCCGTCCGGCACACCTGATCGCGTCAACGTCTTTCTTGAAGCTGGTCACAAAAACGCGCGCGAAGCAGTCGATCAGGTCGCCCACTACAAGGCTTCAACTGAACCGGTTCCTGAGACCGTTGACGGCGTGTCTGGCGATGTCATTCATCTGAACCCCCTCCGGACCTCCTTTATGCGGATTGGTGACCACGGCCTCCTCCGTAAGAAGGAAGCTCCTCCGTTGCAGGCGGCCGATCTCTTGGCTTACCTCGTGGGGCTTGCTGCCCATATTGAAGACCCCGCTCCCGTATACGACGGGGTACTCGATACCCTTCTCGAAAGCCGTCTGCACGTGCTCACACCGTGGGATCCGCAAGCCGTTGCCGAGCTCGCCGACGCAATGGGAGCCGCCGATGAACAGGCGGCGGTCAACAGAGCAGACCTCTACCGGCTGAAAGGTCGTCTTCGCTCTTTCGGCCTCAAGGTCCGCGAGTACCCGTGGGGCATCACTATGGATGGTAGACACCTGAGCGAAGATGAGTGGAAGCACTATCTAGCAACCCGGTGAAAGTGGTTGCTGACACCCGGGAGGCTGCGACAATCGTGGCAACCCCGGTAGTAGCCAAGCCGGCCGGTGCTTTCCGCGGCGAACGTCCCGACGTGCCGGCCCCAGGCGCAAGCGACCTCGACCAGAGGCAAGGCCGAGGAAGGCGGCCTCCTCGGGCGCTCCTCGGCGTCTTCTGGACCCAGCAAGCCGGCGAACCGGCCGAGCTGCGAACGCGCCACCGAATGATCGCCGCAGCGGTCGTTCTGTCGGTCATCGTCTTGATGGCTGTCGCCACCTGGCTCGACACGGCCCCTGCGGCTCTGGCAAGGTGAATGGACAGTACGGGGAGGTTTCTATGAGCCCAAAGAAGGCCACGCAGAAGTCCGCCAAGAGCACTACCGAGATCAACGACAAGTCCAAGGGATTCTCCGCCGAGGAACGAGCCGCGATGAAGGAGCGCGCCCAAGAGCTGAAGGCGGAAGCGCGCCGCGGGGCGGACGGGGAAAGCGCCGTGCTCGCGAAGATCGCCGAGATGCCGGAACCGGATCGCGCCATGGCCGAGCGGCTCCACGCCATCATCAAAGCCAGCGCGCCAGCCCTCTCGCCGAAAACCTGGTACGGGATGCCCGCGTATGCCAAGGACGGCAAGGTCGTCTGCTTCTTCCAAAGCGCGCAGAAGTTCAAATCGAGGTACGCGACGTTCGGCTTCAGCGCCGAGGCGAACCTCGACGAGGGCGCCATGTGGCCGACCGCCTTCGCGCTGAAGGAGTTGACCGCCGCCGAAGAGGCAAGGATCGGCGCGCTCGTGAAGAAAGCTGTGAGCTAAGGGAACGCCTCACACAGCGGCTCGAGCGGGCTGCTCCGCAGCCGCTTGAGCCGCATTCCCGTTGAGTGCACTGTGCCGGAATCCGGCTAAATCCACCGCTACCGTCACCCACAAGTTGAGGAGAGCCCACCTTGGGTGGTGTGGGTGACCGCGGCCGAAGCCCGCCGCTCGACGGGGAGCCTCGACTCCGGCCGCGGATCGTGAGCCGTCGCCGAGCCGAGGCTAGCTCTGCCCGCCGTTGTAGTTCACCTGCCCAGCGAGGTAGGTGATGATGGAGTCGAAGTTGCAGACCTCGCCCTGATTGTAGGTGGACGAGTAGGTGTAGTTGGCGGCAGTGCCGGACGTGACGGACAGGGTGCAGCCGTTGGCGCCGCTGTAGGGAACGTTGAAGACGAAGCTGAATACGGTCCCGTCCGGACCCGAATAGGCCGTCTGTCCGTCGATCCCGGTGGAGCCCTCTTTCTCCGAGGCCTCGAACATGTTGATCGAGCTCGGGGGTGTCGTCGGGGTGATCTGGCCGACCGGGCCGCTCGCCCACCTGCCGCTGCCGAGGCTCGGCGTTCCCACCTGGCTCAACGAACAGTTCGAGGTCACATTGGCAAAGCACAGCATTTGAGTGCCCATGACTTTCTCCTTTCCGGATCTCTGTCCAGAGTTGCCAGCCGCGCGAGCTCGTGCGGCGAGTCCACGCGGATGAGAGGTTGTGAGGCCCTGCGCTCCGATGCTCGCCGGTCGATCGATCGGCGCGACAGAGGGAGAGCGTGGGTGACCGCGGCCGAAGCCCGCCGCTCCGACGGGAGCCTCGACTCCGGCCGCGGATCGTGAGCCGTCGCCGAGCCGAGGCTAGCTCTGCCCGCCGTTGTAGTTCACGACGCAGTTGAAGCCGCAGACGGGGCCCTCGCTGAAGACGGAGGTGTAGGTGTAGTTCGAAGGAGTGCCGCCGGGCAGGGCGGACAGCGTGCAACTGTTGGAGCCGCCGCCGGCGGGCAGGTTGAAGTTGAAGGAGAACTGTGTCCCGTCGGGGCCCTGGTAGATCACCCCTCCGACCATGTTGGTGCCCGTGGCCTCGAAGAAAGTGATCGGCGAGTTCGGTTGCGATGGCGCCGCGATCTGGCTCAGCGGAGAGATCGGCCAACTGGCGCCGGAGCCGGTGAGGGTCGGCGGTCCTATCAGGTTCCACGCGCAGTTCGTGGTCAGCGAACCGGTCACCTGCCCAACGAGGTAGGTGATGATGGAGTCGAAGTTGCAGACGTCGCCCTGATTGTAGGTGGACGAGTAGGTGTAGTTGGCGGCAGTGCCGGACGCGACGGACAGGGTGCAGCCGTTGGCGCCGCTGTAGGGAACGCTGAAGACGAAGCTGAATACGGTCCCGTCCGGACCCGAATAGGCCGTCTGTCCGTTGGTCCCGTACGCGGAGTCCTCTTTCCCCGAAGCCTCGAACATGTTGATCGAGCTCGGGGGTGTCGTCGGGGTGATCTGGCCGGCCGGGCCGGTCACCCACTTGCCGGTGCCGAGGCTCGGCGTTCCCACCTGGCTCAACGAACAGTTCGAGGCCACATTGGCATAGCACTGCTGATCGTCGCCCATGACTTTCTCCTTTCTGGATCTCTGTCCAGAGTTGCCAGCCGCGCGAGCTCGTGCGGCGAGCCCACGCGGATGAGAGGTTGTGAGGCCCTGTGCCCCGATGCGCGCCGGTCGATCGATCGGCGCGACAGAGGGAGAGTCCGCCGCGGCGCGAGGTTTTTCCATCGCCGGCTGAAAACCGCACAGATGCAGAGATAGACATTAGCAATCGCTACGATGGGGGTGTACAATCCCGCCGTTCCAATCCAACCCTGCATGGAAGCTCAGGCTCTCTTCGGTGCCAGCCTGCCGCTGGTCGAGCGCATCGCCCGCGACCTCTGCCGGCGCTCCGGTATCCACGGCGCCGACGCCGAGGACTTCGCGGCGGCGGCGAAGCTCGCCCTGGTCGAGGACGACTACGCCGTCCTGCGGACCTTCGAGGGGCGCTCCTCGCTCGCCACCTACCTGACCGTCGTCCTCTCGCGCCTCCTCGCCGACCAGCAGATGCGCACCCTCGGCCGCTTCCGCCCCTCGGCGGAGGCGGCGCGGATGGGGCCGGCGGCGGTGCGCCTGGAGGCGCTCCTTCTCCGCGACGGCCGCTCTCTCGACGAGGCGCTGCCGTTCGTCCGGGCGCTCGACCCGGCGCTGACGCGCGAGCGGGCCGAGGCCCTGGCCAGAAGCCTTCCGCCGCGGGACCCGCGGCCGCGCGTGGTCGCCATCCCCGACCTCGACGCCGGAGCCGCCGCGACGCCGGCGCTCGCGGCCCCCGAGCGCGCCGACGCGCGCGCCATCGCCGCCGAGGCGCGCCGGCTGGCCACGGCGACGAGCCGCGTCGTGCGGCAGGCCCTCGACTCGTTTCCCTTGGAGGACCGCGTGATCCTGCGCCTGCGCTTCGGCTCGAGCGCCAGCCTCGCCGACGTCTCGCGCATGCTGCGCCTCCCCCAGCGGCCGCTCTACCGGCGCGTCGAGGCGCTCCTCGCGCGCCTCCGTGCCGCCCTGGAGGCGGCGGGGCTCGACGCCGGCGGCGTCGCCGAGCTGATCGGCGGGGCGGCGGGCGACATGGACTTCGGCCTCGCCGAGCGGGAAAACGGCGCCGAACGGCAGACTCTCCCTAAGGAAGAGGAGGCGGGCGAGATGGACCTCGCCGCCAGGGGGACGCAATGAGCCCGGAGCCCCAGACCACGGGCTGCCTCGCCGCGGAGACCCTGGCCGCCTTCGCGGAGGGAAAGCTGGCGCGACACGAGATGGCTCCCGCCCTGGCGCACCTCGACCGCTGCGCCGCCTGCCGCGCGGCGCTGGCGGCGGCCAACGAGCTGCTGCCGCGGCCCGCGGCGGACGCCGCGCGCCTGCCGCCCTGGTGGCTCCTCGCCGCGGCGGCGGCGCTCGCCCTCTGCCTCCTCGCGGTCCCCCTCGCGCGCTGGTTCGGCTGGCCCGGCGCGCCGCCGCCGACCGCGCGCCTCGTCGAGCTCGCGCCGCGGACGGCGCGGCTCGTCGAGCCGCGCCTCGCGGGCGGCTTCCCGTGGGCGCCGTACCGCGGCCCGGCGCGCTCGACCGAGGCGTCCGGCGACGCGCGCCAGCTCCGGCTCGCCGGGGCCGCCGGCGAGCTCGTCGAGCGCGCCGACCGCGACCGCTCGCCGGCGGCCCAGCGGGCGGCCGGCGCCGCCCTCCTCCTCGTCGAGCAGCCGCTCGCGGCGGTCGAGCGGCTGCGCGCGGCGACCGCCCGCGCGCCGGTCGACGCCGCGGCGTGGAGCGACCTCGCGGCCGCCGAGTACGCGGCCGCCCTGCGCCTCGGACGCGCGTCGCTCTACCCGCAGGCCCTGGCCGCGGCCGACCGCGCCCTCCAGGCGGAGCCCGCGCTGCCGGAGGCCCTCTTCAACCGCGCCCTCGTCCTCGAGCGGCTGGGCCTCGCCGCGGCGGCGCGCGAGGCGTGGGAGAGCTACCTCAAGGTGGACCCCTCCTCGCCCTGGGCGGCGGAGGCGCGCGAGCGCGCGGCGCGCCTGCCGGCGACGACCTCGCAGTCGCAGTTCCAGGACGAGCTGCCGCGGCTCGAGCGGGCGGCGGCGGCGGGCGACCAGGCGGCGGTCGACGCCGTCGTCGATCGCCATCGTCAGGCGGCTCGCACCTTCGCCGAGGTGGAGCAGCTCGGGCGCTGGGCGGAGGCGGTCCAGCAGGGGGACGCGAGCCGCGCGGCGGGCCGGCTCGCCACGGCGCGCGCCATCGGCGGCGCGCTCGTGCGGCTCTCCGGCGAGTCGCTCCTCGCCGCGGCGGTGGGCGCGATCGACGGCGCCGATCCGGCCGGCCGCGCGGCGCTCGCCGCGGCGCATGCCGCCTACCGGCGCGGGCGGCTCGCCTACAGCCGGCATCAGCCGAGCGCCGCCGAGCCCGACCTGCGCCGCGCCGCGGCGGGCTTCGCCGCGGCGGGCGACCCGCTGGCGCTCGTCGCCCGCTACTACGCGAGCGAGACGCGCTTCGACCAGAACGACGTGGCGGGGACGCGGGCCGAGCTGGAGCCGCTGCTCGCCGCCGCCGACCGGGCGCCGCGCTTCGCCGCGCTCGGCGCCCTGGTGCGCTGGGAGCTCGCCCTCTGCCTGATGACCGACGACGCCTGGAGCGCGGCGCTCCCCCTGGTCGAGGAGTCGGCGGCCGCGTTCCGCCGCCTCGGCGAGCGCGGCAACCTCGGGTTCATGCAGGGGATGCTGGGCGACGTCCGCTTCTGCCTCGGCCGCCCCGACGACGCCTGGGAAGCCTACCGCGAGTCGTTCGCGCTGGAGAGCGCCGAGGGCGCGGGGGATCGCCTGGCGGTCAGCCTCGCCGGCACGGCCCGCATGGAGCTGCGCGCCGGCCGCCTCGACACCTCGCGCGCCCTCCTCGGCCTCGAGGCGGAGGCCGGCCGCGACGCCCACAACGACTCGCTGCTCGCCGACGCCCTGGTGCGCCGTGCGGTCCTCGCGGCGCGGCAGGGCGACGCCGGCGAGGCGGCGAGCGACGCGCGGGAGGCCGGCGCCGTGGCGGCGGGGATCGGCGATCCGCCGCTCCGCGCGCGGGCCCTCGTGGACGTCGACCTGGCCGCCGGCGCCGCCGCCCTGCGCGACGATCCGCATCGGGCGCGAGAGCTCCTCGCGGCGGCGATCGACGGCTACCGGCGGCTCGCCCCCATCTTCCTGCCGGACGGCTATCTGCTCCGCGCCGAGGCCGACCGGCGGCTCGGCGACCTCGCCGCGGAGGCGCGCGACGTCGAGGGCGGCGTCGACGCGCTCGAGCGCCACCCCGTCCAATTCGCCGGCCCGGTCGCCGGGACGGGGCTCTTCGACGCCGCGGCGCTCTACGGCGAGGCGGTACGCCTGTGGCTCGACCGCGGCGACGTGGCGCGGGCTTTCGCCTACGAGGAACGCTCGCGCCCGTGGCCCGCCGCCGGCGTGGCGGCGGCCGGCGAGCCGGGGGAGCGGCTCGCCGGGAGCGGCGTCGTGCTGCTCGAGATCGCCGTCCTGCCGGCCGAGACGGTCGTCTTCCGCCTCGCCCCGGACGGGCTCGCGGCCGCCCGCCGGCCGGTCGGCCGGGACGCGGTCGCGGCGCTCGCGGCGCGCTGCGCCGGCGGCGACGACGCCGCGGCCGGCGCCCTCTACGACCTGCTGATCCGGCCCGCGGAGCGGGAGCTCGCGGGGGCGAGCGCCCTCCTCGTCGTCCCCGACCCGCTCCTCGCCAATGTCTCCTTCGCCGCCCTCCGCGACGCCGCGACGGGCCGCTACCTCGTCGAGCGGCTGCCCGTCGCGCTGGCGTCGAGCGCCGCCTCGCTCGGCGCCGCGCGGCCGGCGCGCCTGCCGGAGTCGGTCGCCGTCCTGGAGCTGCCTTCGGGGGAGCGGGAGCGTTCCGTGGCGCTCCCCGAGGCGGAGCGCGAGCTCGACGAGATCGGCGGCCTCTATCCACGCCGGACGGCGCTCGCCCGCGGCCGGCCGACGCTCGCGGCGCTCGCCGCCGCGGCGGCCGACGCCGATGTCGTCCACCTCGCCGGGCACACGGAGCGGCAGGCCGGGCTCGGCGAGGCGGCGCTCGCCTTCGCGGCGCCCGCCGGGGAAGGCCGGGACCTCGTCTCGTGGCGGGCGATCGCCGCGGCGCCGCTCGCCCATCCCGCCGTCGTCGTCCTCGCCGCCTGCGAGACCCTGTGGACGCCGCGCGCGCGCCAGGCCTTCGCCCTGAGCCTGGGCGGCGGCTTCCTCGCCGCGGGCGCGGGCGATGTCGTCGGCACGCTCGCGCCGGTCGCCGACAACGACGCGCGCGAGCTCTTCCGCGCCGTCCACCGGGAGCTCGCCGCCGGGGCCGGCGCGGTCGAAGCCGTGCGGCGCGCGCAGCTCGCCGCCCTGGCGGCCGAGGCGCGCGGCCATCGCCGGACGGCCTGGCGCGAGATCGCCGTCGCCACCCGTTTCGTCCCGACGATCCATCGAACCTAGAACGAGGAGGCACGATGACCAACATCATGGTCGAGTTCAAGGGCATCTGCACGAACTTCCAAGCGGTAGATCCGCCCAACGGCATCCTCCCGCCGGGGGTCGCGGACCGCATCGTCCTGGTGAACGCCGACGCGGGGCGCATCATCGATGAGCATGAGATCCCACCCCACTACGCGTGGCTGCAGCTTCCCACCGGCCCCTCGCTCCGCCTCGAAGGCTGCGCGCTCGCGATCGCCAACTCGATCCAGATCGAGCCCATCTCGTACATGCCGTCGTACACCGGCATCGTCCCGAACCTGACCACTCTGATGGGCGGCACGCTCGGCCCCCCCTCGCAAGCGGTGATCGCCGGCAACGACCCGAGCCTCGCCTCGTGCTACTTCGATTTCGTGAGCGGGACGTTCTACGGCTGCGTGATTCCGAATCCGGACCCGCGAATGAACGCCGCCCAGACCCGGGTGGTGGTCGAGACCGACGGCGATCCGGTGCTCACGCTGACGCCCTTCCCGGGATCTCCGATGCCTCCCGCGACGTTCAGGCCGCCGAGCGGCTCGGTCTTGACGATCGTCCACTCCGCAGAGAACGAGACCGACGACGAGATGTACCACTTCCTCCTGAGCTACCTGACCGCTGCGGTGATGCCTGCCGCTCCCGTCCTCCCCCAAGACATCCTCGGTGATCCCTGCACGAGCTTGACGCAGCTGGTGAGCGTGGCCTGCTCGAATTCGACCTATCCGTGAGACAGGTCGCCCGCGTGTCATCGCCGTCTACCCCAGCGGAGCGCTAGCCGCCCGGAATACTCCCTCCGCGGCCTGGGTTGACTCGAGGGATGGCCCAGCCCGCCGGGTGAAGGCGAGCGGCGGGGTGGCTTCTGATATCATTCCAGTCGAGGAGAACGCCATGGCTAGGCCGAGAGGCAAGGTCATCATCGTATCGACGGACGGCGAGGACGTCGTCCGCTCGGGCAGGGGCCACGACGGCAGATAGCGGCCGGCCGGCAGGCTAGAGGGCCCGCCGCCATGCCGCGATCCGGCGTCCCCAGTGGTCCTCCTCGAAGGGGCGCAGCCGGTCGGTGAAATCCGGATCGTCCCGCGCCGACTGCAAGGTCGGCACTCCCTCCTCGTCGCTCGTCCGAATCCCTTTGAGCATCGCGTAGGCTCCCTCCGCATCCTCCAGATTGAGCAGCGCCAGGGCGGCATTGTATTTGGCGGTCGCCAGGCGCGGCCGGCGCGCCAGCGCCTCGCGGTTGCTCGCCACCGCCTCGTAGAAGCGCCCGAGCTCGTCCTGCGCGTAGGCGAGCCAGAAGTAGCCCACCCCCTCGAGCTCGCCGCTCCGGGCGAGGCCGGCCAGGCGGCGCATCGCCTCGGCGAAATAGGCGTCGCGACGGCGGCCCTCGGCGCGCAGGCCGGAGTAGAGGTTCGCCATCGCCAGGTCGGCGATCGCCGAGGGCTCCGCGGCGCCGCCGGCCAGCCGCTCCAGCCACGCCAGGCGCTGGATCGCCTTGCCCCACTGACCGCGCGCGTTCGCCGCCCGCCCGACGAAGAGGAGGGCCTCGAGGAGCTGCTGGCGCTGCGGCCCGTCCGGCGGCTCGGCCCGCCCGGAGAACTCGAGGAAGGAGAGATAGCGGTCGCCCTGCTCGAAGGCCCAATCCCGCTCCGGAGAGAACGAGGGCACGGCCGGGCGACCGCTCGTCTCGAAGGTCACCGAGCCGGTTTCCTCGACGGCGAGGCGGCGCGGCATCTCCCAGGCCCGGAAGTGGTCTTCCTGGATCTCGCCGATCTCGACCGGCCCCAGCTTGCGGATGCGGGTCGCCACGTCGTGGCCGTAGGCGCCGAGGAAGGCGGCGGCGAGGAGGGCGGGGATGAGGATCGCCAGGACCTTGGCGTCCGGCTTGGGGGACGTCACCAGGATCCCGATCTCCACCAGCAGCAGGAGGGCGAGCGCCAGACAGAGGAGCGGGAAGATCGCCCGCAGGCCGGCCGCCAGGAGACGGCGGAGACCGGCCGCCGAGCGGGCGGCCCCCCGGCGCAGCGCGGCCCGGAAGCGGCGGAAGCTGTCTCGGCGCATCGAGGCGAATTATAGGTCCGGCCGGCGGGTGGCGGGTCCGTTCGGGTCCGCTGCGGGCGGCCGCCCTCGGGACCACCCTCCCGAGCCCCCTTCCAGGCGGCCGTCCTCGGGACCCGACGGACCCGTACCGGCCGCCGGTTGCGGCCCTCGCGAGGCGGCGCATATACTGCGCGCTACACACCGCCCCGACGGCGGCGCTCCCGCAGGACGATCCCCTCGCGCCCCATGCCGGCAACCCAGGACGAGCTCGCGCTGGCGCGGCAGACCGGCCGCCTCGAGGCGGAAGCCTTCGACCGCGCTCTGCGCGAAGCCGAGCAGCGCGAGCGCGAGGAGCTCCTCGGCCATCTCGCCTGGGCGAGCGGACGTCGCCGGCCCGCCGCCCGCCGCCGCGGAGTCGGTCTGGCGCCTGCAGCAGGACGTGGCGCGGCTCTCCGCCTTCCACCAGGCGGTCCTCGGCTCGCGCGCCTGGCGCGTCGTCCAGTGGGCGCGGCGCCCCTTGGGACGGGCCTGGTGAGGCGCCGGTGAGCGCTCCCGAGAGCCCCGCCGACGAATCCCCGACCATCGCGCGGCTGGAGGCCCAGGTCGCCGCCCTCGAGGCGGCTCTCGAGCGGCGCTCGCGCGAGCTGCGGCTCCTGCAGGGCGCGCTGCCGGCGCGCGCCCTGATCGTCCTCTCCCGCCTGCTGGCCGGCCTGCCTCCGTCCCCGGTCTCACCCTACGATCCGGCGCACTGGCGCGAGACGACCGAGCTGACCGCCGCCGAGGTCGAGGCGACCCTGACCGACCTCTGGCGCTCGCTCGGCGGCGGCATGGACGAAGCCCGATGAGCCGCGAGCCGAGCCCGCAGAAGGCCCGGCGGGCCAGCCTCGTCATCCTCGCCTGGAACCGCTGGGAGCTGACCGCGAGCTGCCTCGAGACGCTCGCCGCGACCGACCTCGCGAATGCCGAGGTGCTGGTGGTCGACAACGGCTCGACCGACGAGACGCCCCGGCGCCTGGCCGAGATCGGCTGGATCCGGGTCGTCACCCTGCCCGAGAACGTCGGCTTCGTGCGCGGCAACAACGCCGGCATCGCCGCCGCCGAGCCGGGCAACGACATCGTCCTGCTCAACAACGACCTGCTCTTCACCCAGCCGGACTGGCTGCCGCGCCTCGCCGCCTGCGCCGCCAGCGAGCCGCGGATCGGGGTGGTCGGCTGCCGCCTGCGGCTGCCCGACGGACGGCTCCTCCACGCCGGCACCTACATCCTCCCCGACACCCTCTGGGGGCAGCAGATCGGCGCCCTCGAGAAGGACATCGGCCAGTTCCCCGGCGTGCGCGAGGTCGAGGGGATCGTCTTCGCCTGCGCCTACATCAAGCGCGAGGTGATCGACTCGATCGGCGGCCTCGCCCTCGACTTCCAGTCGTACTTCGAGGATACCGACTACTGCCTGCGCGCGCGCGCCGCGGGGTTCTCGACCGTCGTCTGCGGCGACGTCACCCTGGTCCACGACGAGCACGGCTCGACGCGCGGCGACGACGGCGCCCTGATGCGGCTCTTCGACGCCAGCCGCGGGATCTTCCGCGCCAAGTGGGGCGAGGCGCTCGCCGGCCGCTATCGCCACGAGCTCCTCTGGCAGTCGATCATGAACTTCCCCACCGGCTACGCGATGAGCTGCCGCGAGATCCTGCGCGCCCTCGAGGCGGCCGGGGTGCGCGCCGCCTACCGCTACGTCTACGGCCCCAGACCGTCTTTCCGGTGGGCGAGCCGGAGGCGACCGGCGATCACCGGCTCGACGTGATCCGCGGCCGCGCCACGCCGCGCTGGCCGCGGCGGCCGGGCGTCGCGGTCGTCTACGGCCAGGGCGACGTCTTCGACCGCAACCGCGGCCGCTACCGCATCGGCTACACGATGCTCGAGGTGGACGGCTTCCCCGCCGACTGGGTGCGGCAGGCGAACCGGATGGACGAGGTCTGGGTCCCCTCGGAGTTCAACCGCGAGGGCTTCCGGCGCTGCGGCCTCCGCCGCCCGGTCCACGTCGTGCCGCTGGGGGTCGACGCCGACTACTTCCATCCCGCGGTGCGCGCCTGCCGCAACCCGCGCGGGGAGTTCGTCTTCCTGTCGAGCTTCGAGTGGGGGGAGCGGAAGGAGCCCTGGCTGCTCCTCAAGGCGTTCAACGAGGTGTTCTCGGCCCGCGAGCCGGTGCGCCTGCTCTGCAAGGTGATGAACCGTGATGGCTCGCTGTCGCTCGGCGAGGAGATCCGGCGGCTGCGGCTCAAGGAGACCGGCGGCCGCATCTCCTACCTCTTCAATCTCGACTTCCCGCACTATCAGCTCGGCTCGCTCTACGCCTCGGCCGACTGCTTCGTCGCGGTCTCCCGCGGCGAGGGGTGGAACATGCCGCTGATGGAGGCGATGGCCTGCGGCCTGCCGGCGATCGCCACCGACTGGGGCGGCCATCGGGCCTTCGTCCATCCCGGCAACGCCTATCCGCTGCGCCTGCGCGGCACCGTGCCGGCGGTCGCCAAGTGCCCGTACTACGTCGGGTTCTCCTGGGCCGACCCCGACCCCGAGCACCTGCGCCACCTGCTGCGCGAGGTCTACGAGAACCGCGACGAGGCGCGCCGGCGCGGCGCCGCCGCGGCGCGCGAGATGGCGGCGCGCTGGACCTGGGGGCACACCGCCCGGGCGATCGTCGACCGGCTGGACGCCATCGGACGGTGACGCCGCCGCCGCGCCGGACCGCCGCCGCGCTCGCCCTCCTCCTCCTCCTCGCGGCGAGCGCCGTGCCGCGCCTGCCCGCCCTGGCGAACGCGGCGCGCGACTGGAGCTCGGACGAGGCGGTCGACGCGCTCGTCGTCCAGCACCTGGTGCATGGCGAGCTCACCCTCTTCAACTGGGACGCCACCTACTACGGGATCGTCGAGGGGGTGCTGGGGCTGCCCATCAACCTCGTCCTCGGCTGGACGCCGCTCGCCTTCAAGCTCGCCGCCTTCGCCGGCTTCCTGCTGCTCATGGCCGGCACCTACCTGCTCGGCGCCCGGCTCGACGGCGCGCCGGCCGGGCTCGCCGCGGCGGCGCTCCTCGTCGGCTTCTCCCCGGCCCTCGTCGGCTGGAGCACGCTCGCCGCCGGCGGCTACTGCCTGGTGGCCGCCTGGGGCACCCTGACGCTCTGGCACCTCGCCGGCGTCGAGCGCGAGCCCCGGGCCGGGCGCGCCTTCGGGCTCGGCCTGATGGCCGGCTTCGGGCTCTACATCTACGAGCTGTACCTGGTCTACCTGGCGCTCCTCGCCCTCTGGGCGCTCTCCCGCTCGTTCGCCTGGCGCGCGCTCCTCGCGCGGGGCTCCCAAGCGCGCCGCGCGGCGCTCGCCGCCGCCCCCGGCGAGCTCCGCGCCGCCGCCCTCTTCGCCGCCGGCCTCGCCCTCGGCTGGGCGCCCAAGCTCGCCCTGCTCGCCGCCGGCCGGCTGGGGGCGAAGCAGCCGGCCTACGCGTTGGCGGGCGCCGGGCGGATCGCCGCCAACGCGCGCCTCCTCGTCCACAGCTGCATCCCGGCCTTCTTCGGCGCCAACCTCGGGCTCGACCCCGAGCTGGCGCGGCTGGTGGCGCCCTACGGCCGCCGCTTCGCCCTCGCCGGCGCCCTCCTCCTCCTCGCCTGGGGGGCGAGTCTGGCTCTGGGGCCTCGCCCGCGCCGGCCGCGGCATCGCCGCCGCCTTCTCCCGCGACCCCCGGCCGCTCTCCGTGGACGGGCTCCTCCCCCTCTTCGTGCCGCTCGTCGCCCTCGCCTTCGTCGCCAGCGGCAACCCGCAGGACGCCGGCTCGAACCGCTACCTCCTGCCCTGGCTCTCGGCGCTCCCGGTCCTCGGCGGGGCGGCGCTGGCGCGGCTCGCCGCGCGCGCGCGGGGCCGCCGTGGCTCGCCGGCCGCGGCCGCCGCCTGCCTCGGCCTCGCCGCCCTCCTCGCCGGCTTCCCGCTGGTGCAGATCGCGCGCTGGTACGCCTTCCACGGCCGCCTCGCCGCCGACCGCCACGGCCTGCACGTCTTCCAGACGCGCGAGCCGCTCTACGACGTCATCGCCTTCCTCGAACGGCAGGGGATCGCCGCCGCCTACGCCCCCTACTGGACCGCCTACAAGACGACGATGCTCGCCGGCGAGCGGGTGATCGTGGCGCCGCTCATGGACTGGGACCGCTATCCGCCGTACCGCCGCGCCGCCGACCGCGCCCGCCGCGTCGCCTACCTCTTCCCCGCCCGCGAGGACGCCTTCAGCCCCAACCAGTGGCGCGACGCGGTGCGCATCCGCCGGGCGTTCGACGACCGGCTGGCGAGCGCCGGGGAGAGCGCCACGGAGACGCGCGTGGGCCCCTATGCCGTCGTCCGCGGACCGGGCGACCGCCACCTGCTGGCCCCCGCCTGGGCGGCGCCGGCGCCGCTCGCCGTCCTGCGCGCCGCGATCGCCTTCGCGGACGCCGCCGCGGTCCCCACGACCGCCGCCCCCGGCGAGCGCCTGGCGCTGGCGGTCCGCCTGGTCAACGCGAGCGGCGCGCCGTGGAGCGCCGCCGGCCTGCCGCGGCGGGCGGGCGAGCTGCGCACGGCGGCCGCCTGCCGCTGGCTGGACGCCGCCGGCCACGCCCTCGCCGACGAGCCGGAGCGCTCGCTCCTGCCGCGCGACGTGGCGCCGGGCGAGACTCTGGCGATGACCGTCCGCACCACGGCGCCGCGGCAGCCGGGGAGCTACCGGCTCTACGTCACCCTCGTCCAGGACGGCGTCGGCTGGTTCGACCAGGCGACCGGCAGCGCCAGCCCGCCGCTGCCGATCGTCGTGCGGGAAGGGAGCTGAGATGGCCGCGGCACCCGCGGCGAGCCTCCCCTCGCCCACCCTCTCGATCGTCGTCCCCACCCGCGACACCCGCGAGCTGACGCTCGCCTGCCTGGCGGCGATCGATCGCGCCGCCGGCGCCGGGCGCGCCGGGCGCTCCGGCGCCGGCGGTTGGGCCGGCGGGCCGCAGGTGATCCTGGTCGACGACGCGGGGGGCGACGGCACCGCGGAAGCCGCCCGGCTGCGCCATCCGGATCTCGTCGTCCTGCGGACTCCCTCGCCGCTGGGCTTCACCCGCGCCGCCAACCTGGGGCTGGCCGCGGCCGCGGGCGACGTGGTGCTCCTGCTCAACAGCGACACCGAGATCGCCCCCGGCGCGCTCGCCGCGCTCGCCGCCGCCTTCGCCGCCGAGCCGCGCCTGGGGGCGGCCGGCGCGGCGCTCGCCTATCCCGACGGCAGCCCGCAGTGGAGCGGCGGCGCGGCGCCGACCCTGCCGTGGCTCTGCGGGCTGGCGAGCGGCCTGCCCGCCCTCCTCGGCCGGCTGCCGTCCTATCGCCGGCTCCGGCCGCCGGGGGCGGCGCCGGCGAAGGTCGAGTGGGTGACCGGGGCGGCGCTCGCCCTGCGCCGCGCCGCGCTGGCCGAGGTCGGGCCGCTCGACGAGCGGTTCCGCTTCTACGCCCAGGACCTCGATCTCTGCCTTCGCCTGACCGCGGCGGGCTGGCGGGTGGCGCTCCTCCCCGCGGTGCGGGTGATGCACCACCACGGCGCGACCATCTCGCGCCGGAACGCCGGAGCCGCCGCCGGAGCCGCAGCACCCGGAGCTCCTGTGGACCGACCTCCTGCGCTGGGCCGCCAAGCACCGCGGCCCCGCCTGGGCCGCCCGCGCCCGCCGCGCCCTCCTCGCCGGCGCCGCCCTGCGCCTCGCCGGCCGCCGCCTCGCCGCTCCCTTCGTCCCCGCCGCGCGCCGCGCGCCCTTCCGCCGCACGACGGCCGCCTACGCGAACGCCCGCCGGGCGCTGCTCGGCGGGTGACCGCGCTCGACGCGAGCGGCCCGGCGGTCCGGACCTAGTCCGGATAGAACGTACAGACCATCCGCGAGCTCTTGACCTTGTCTCCGGCGCTGGCGCCGATGACCATGCCGGCGTTGATGTAGTAGGTCTTGCTGCCCGAGGACTGGAAGAAGGTGCGCCCGAGGTGCATCGTGTAGTCGAAATCGGGGGCGCTCGCGACGACGTCCGGCACCTCGAAGTCGGCGGCGTTGACCGTCTCGTTGAAGTCGGCGCAGTTGGAGGGGGTCGCGGCCTTCAGGCCCACGTCCACCTGGTCGGGGGTGCCGTTGATGTGCTCGAGCTCCATGTTGACCCAGGCCTCGACGTCGACCCGGCCGGTCGTCCCGGTGGGGACGACGACGGTGCACTCGTCGACCTCGATGCAGGTGTTGGTGCCCACGTTGGTGGCGGTCAGGCTGACCGAGCTGGTGTTGTCGGCCATCTGGGTGAAGGCCTGGTTGCCGCTCTGGAAGCTCTCGACGGGGAAGCGGGTGAAGTAGCCCGTGATGTCGGCCACCACGTGGGTGGCGTGGACCTCGGCGAGGATCTTGATGTCGTCCGGCACCAGGCCGGTGCCGGCGATCGGCACGATGACTCCGTTGGCGATGTTCAAGCCGGGGACGGCCGCGTAGTTGAGGACGCTCGCCAGCGGCTCCGTCTGATCGTAGGCCCAGGCGCGGAGGTCGCCCGGACCGGCGGGCGAGACGGCGATCAGGTTGAGGACGACGGCGGTCGCCTGGGGCGGCACGCCGGCGGTCGGCACGCCGCAGCCGCCGGAGGCCCCCCCCTGGTTCACGAACCCGGCGGAGCCGGTGATGATGAAGCCGCGGGTCTCGCCGGCGGCGAGCGGCCCGCCGGCCGAGCCCTGCCGGGTGTCGAAGACCCGGCACGGGGTCAGGGGGACGAAGAGGAGGTCGGAGTAGCTGTCGCCGAGCGTCGGGCTGGCGGCGACCGACTGGGCGGCCGCCTTGGCCACGGCGCGGTCGACCACCTCGCTCGCGTTGTTGACCACGAAGAGGTCGCGCAGCTTGTCGTCGGAGAGCGACCGCGCGAGCTGGGCGGCGTCGCGCGCGACGACCTTGGCGTCGATCGGGCGCACGGCGCGGTGCTGGATGGTCTCGGCGATGAGCCCGGCGGCGTGGGTCTCGAGCGTGCCGCGCTCGGCGGGGGTGAGCGGCCGTGCCGTCGCGGCGGCGGCCCGCGCCGGGGACGCCGCGAGGAGCGCGCCGCCGGCGCCGAGCAGGATCGAGAGCCCGAGCGGGATGGTGCGGAGGAGCAGTCTGGTCTTCATGATAGGCAGCCTCGCAACCCGCTCAATTGGGGTAGAAGATACAGATCATCCGGGAGTTCTCGGACTTGTCCCCGGTGTCGTTGCCGGCCACCCACTTGGCGTCCAGGTAGTAGGTGACGGTGGTGTTCGCCGCCTGGGCATAGCTCTTGGCGTGGTAGACCGTCGAGTCGTAGTCGGGGTTGGTGCCGATGGCGCCCGGCGCGTTCCAGCCCGAGGCGTCCGGCGTGCCGTCGACCCAGGTGCAGGCGCCCGAGGTGGTGTCGATGCCCATCGCCACCCGGTCGGTGGTGCCGGCGACGTGGTTGGCGACGAACTGCGCGAAGGTGGTCACCACGACGGTGCCGGCGGCGCCGCCCGAGGTCACGGCGCAGGAGTTGAGGTTGACGCAGGCGCCGCTCGAGAGGTCGATCAGGGTGCCGGCGTCGCTGGTGGTGAGCGTCGGCTTGACGCTCGCCTGGAGCTGCTCCGTGGGGAAGCGGGTGAAGTAGCCGGTGACGTCGGCGACCACGTGCGTGCCGTGGACGTCGGCGATCATCGCCAGGTCGGCGGCGTCGCTCGCCGTGCCGGCGATCGGCACCACGACGCCGTTGGCGATGTTGAGGCCGCTCACCGTCGCGTAGTTGATGATGCTGGCGTTCGGCTTCGGCTGCCCGAAGGCCCAGGCGCGGAGGTCGCCGGGGCCGGCCGGCCCGACGGCGACGAAGTTGATCGCCACCGCGGCGGCGAGGGGCGTCGAGGCGCCCTGGGGGATGCCGCAGCCGCTGGCGTTGCCGCCCTGGCCGGCGAGGCTGGCGCTCCCCGTCACCCGGAAGTCGCGCTCGACGCCGGCGGCGAGCGGGCCGCCGGCGAGGCGGGTGTCGATGACGCGGCAGGGTTGGACCGGCACGAACACCAGGTCCGACGTCGCGTCGCCGATCGCCTTGGCGACGATCGTCTGCAGATGGCCGCCGGCGATCTGGACCACACGCTGGTGGGCCGGGAGGGCGACCGACACCTCCCGGCCGTCGAGCAGCGCCTGCCTCTGCTCGTCGGTCATCGCGGTGACGATGCGGTGAGCGTCGGCGGCGACCACGCCGGCGTCGACCGGGCGCACCGCCGACTGCTGGATGAGCCCGGCGACGGCCTTCTCGGCCTCGGCGGTCCGCATCTGCAGCTCCGCCCTCTCTTCAGGGGTGGGCGGCGCGGGGGCCGCGGGTCGCCGGGCGGCATGCGCCGGCGCCAGCACGGTCAAGCTGAGGGTGAGGCCCATGCACGAGCTGAGGGCCCGACGCGCGACACGACTGCTCATAGATACTCCTTTCGCTTCCGGTCCGAGGGCGGACGGAGCCTGGTGATCTGTTTCGCGAACCTCGAACACAAAAAAGCAAAGCATCTATATCGCTGCGGATCTGACTGCGCGCGCGGTCCTGTGCAAGCGGCGCGCCAGGTGCCCGTGAATGGGTGCTGGGTGCGTTGGATCCCGCGGACGGCCGCCTGGGGAGGGGGCTCGAGAGGGTGGTCCCGAGGGCGGCCGCCCGCGGCGGACCCCACGGACCCACGACCTGGGAATGGCAAAACTTGCGCTGCCGGCGTGGCTCGTATACAAAAGCGCCTCGCCTCCGACGCTCCTGACGCTCGAACCCGGCGCTCGAACCCGATGCTCGACCTCCTCCGCTACCGCGACCTCGTCCTGGCACTGGTCGCGCGAGAGCTCAAGGTGCGCTACCGGCGCTCGACCCTCGGCTTCCTCTGGACGATGCTCCAGCCGCTGCTCATGATGCTGGTGTTCCAGATCGTCTTCTCCCACCTCTTCCGCTTCCCCATCCCCGACTACTCGATCTACGCCCTGGCGGGGATCCTCTTCTGGAACTTCTTCAGCCAGAGCATCGTCTCCTCGATGAACAGCCTGCGCGGCAACGCGCAGCTCCTCCAGAAGCTCCCCGTCCCCAAGGCGGTCTTCCCCCTGGCGACCGTCATCTCGGGCGTCGTCAACCTGGTCTTCGCGCTGGTGCCGATGGTCGGCATCCTGCTCGTCACCCAGCATCGTCTCCACCCCTCGCTCCTCTTCCTGCCGGTGTCGATCCTCCTCGCCACCCTGTTCACCCTGGGAGCCGGCCTCCTCCTCTCCCCCCTCGCCGTCTTCTTCAGCGACACGGTCGAGCTGATCGGGGTGCTCCTCACCCTCCTCATGTACCTGACGCCGCTCTTCTACCCGATGGCCGCGCTGCCGGAGAAGGTGCGCTGGATCGTCCGCTTCAACCCGGTGCGCTCGATCCTCGAGGTGTTCCGCGACCCGATCTACTTCGGCAAGGTGCCGCCGCTCTCCCACCTCACGGTCTGCCTGGTGATCGCGCTCATCGCCCTGGCGCTCGGCGGCTACGCCTTCCGCAAGAGCAGCGACCGCATCCCGTTCTATGTCTGAGCCGGCGCCCGAGGCAGAGCGCGCGGCGCCCGCCGCCGAGGCGGCAGGCGGGACGGCGGACGCCGAGCCGCCGCGCATCGACCTCGCCGGCGTGTCGCTCTGCTACCGGCTCGCCAAGCAGCGCATCCCCTCGCTCAAGGAGTACGCCATCCACTGGATGAAGGGCGCCCTCTCCTACGAGAAGCTGTGGGCTCTGCGCGGGGTGGACTTCGTGGCGCGCCGCGGCGAGATCGTGGGGATCGTGGGGAGGAACGGCGCCGGCAAGAGCACGCTCCTCAAGGTGATCTCCCAGGTCTTGAAGCCGACCGAGGGGCGGGCCACGGTGCGCGGCCGCCTCGCCCCCATCCTCGAGCTCGGCACCGGCTTCGACCACGAGCTCTCCGGGCTCGAGAACATTTACCTCAACGCCCTCCTGCTCGGGCACTCGCGCCGGGCGATCGACGTCAAGCTCGACTCGATCGTCGACTTCTCCGGCCTCGGCGACTTCGTCCGCGCCCCGATCCGCAACTACTCGACCGGCATGGTCGCCCGTCTGGGCTTCTCGATCGCCACCGCCTGGTTCCCCGACATCCTGATCCTCGACGAGGTGCTGGCGGTCGGCGACGCGAGCTTCACCAGGAAGTGCGCCGAGCGCCTGCGCGAGTTCCACGCCTCCGGCGCCACCGTCCTCATGGTCTCCCACAACGCCCAGGCGATCCGCGACACCTGCACCCGCTGCCTCTGGCTCGACGCCGGCGAGGTGCGCTTCGACGGCGCGCCGAAGGAGACGCTCGGCCACTACAGCGGCGAGCAGGGGACGGAGCCGGTCGAGCGCCAGGCGGCGCACCTGAGCTGAGCCCGCCTCCCCGTTCCCTGTCTCCGCTGTAACGCGCGGCAGGTTTCTTGCGTCTTCCCCGGTGCGTCCTTGGCCCGGGCCGATCCGGGGCAATGCGCGGCGCGGCGCGCAGCGGGGCGAGACAGATGGGGGTCGAGCTGCCCATGCGAACCCGCGCCCTGCCGACCGCCGGCCTCGACCGGCGCTCTCACGCGCTCCTTCTGGCCTGCGTCGCCCTGGGGGCGGTCCTTCGCCTCTGGCAATACCTGGGGAACGCCTCCCTCTGGCTCGACGAGCTGGCGCTGGCGCGCAACATCGTCGACCGCTCGCTGCCGGACCTGCTCGGCAGGCCGCTCGCCTTCAGCCAGATGGCGCCGCGGGGATTCCTCCTCATCGAGAAGCTCGCCGTCATGGCCTTCGGACCGGGCGAATACTCCCTCCGCCTCTTCCCCCTCCTCTGCGGGCTCGCCGCGTTGCCGCTCTTCGTCGCCGTGGCCCGCCATGTCCTCTCCGGCTCCGGCCTCGTCCTGGGGACGGCGCTCTTCGCCGCCTCCCCTTCCCTCATCTTCTATAGCGCCGAGGTGAAGCAGTACGCGACCGACCTGGCGGTGGCGCTCGCCCTCTCCTGGCTGGCGCTCGAGCTGGCGCGCCGCGGGGCGACGGTGCGGCGCTGCCTGGCCCTCGGAGCGGCCGGCGCGGTCGCGGTCTGGCTCTCGCAGGCCGCCGTCCTGGTGCTCGCCGGGATCGGCGCCGCCCTCCTCGGGCTCGCCTTCGTCCGCCGCCGGCGCTCCCCCGCCTGGCCGCTGGCGCTCGCCCTCGGGCCCTGGACCCTCGCCGCGGCGGCGGTGGTCCTCGACGGCTTCCGCCGGCTGACCCCGGCGACCCATGCCTTCCTTCACCACTTCTGGCAGAACGGCTTCATGCCGATGCCGCCGCGCAGCGCGAGCGATGCCGTCTGGCTACTGAGCACGCTGGCGGCGGAGTTCGGCCGCGGCGGGTTCGGCTGGCTGTGGCGCGGCCTCTGCGTCCCGGTGATGCTCATCGGGTTCGCCGCTCTCTGGCGCCAAGGCGGCCCGCGGCGCGACGCCATCCTGCTGCTCCTGGCGCCGGCCGGCGTCGCCCTGGCGGCCTCGGCCGCCGGCCAGTACCCCTTCCAGGGTCGGCTCATCATTTTCCTGCTGCCGACGTTTCTGCTCGGCTTCACGGCGGGGGTCGACGGCCTGCGCCGGCTGGCGATCCAGCTGGCGATCCGGCTGACGTCCCAGAAGGAGGAGAACGTCCGGTGGCAGGCGGCGGCGCTGGGCGGCGGCGGGCGGCTGGGCGGTGTTCCTCCTGCTCGCCTATCCGGCCGCCCACGCCCTCGCCGCCAATCCGCCGGTCTACCGGCCGGAGGAGACGAAACCGATGCTCGCCTACGTCGAGGCGCGGCGGCGGCCGGGCGATGCGATCTACGCCTACTATGCGGCGGGTCAGGCGCTCAGCTTCTATGGTCCGCGCTATGGGTTGCGCGCCGGGGACTACGTGACCGGCCGCTGCGCGGGGGATCCGCGCGACGACCTGGCCGAGCTCGATCGCTTCCGCGGCCGTCCGCGGGTATGGGTGCTCTTCTCCCACGAGCGGCCGAATCTCGCCGACCCCGCGCTCCTTCTCGGCTATCTCGACCGCATCGGGGTGCGGCGCGAGGCGGCCGCCTTCTCCGCCCACTTCCTCGACGACCCGCCGACGGTCCACGCCTATCTCTACGACCTTTCCGATCGCCGGCGCCTGGCCTCGACCACCGTCCAAGGCTTCCTGCCGGCCGGGAGAGACCGCCGGCCGGCCGACCCGTTCGCCTGCGCCGGCCCGCAGTCCCTGACCTCGGGGGCGCCGCTGGCGAATTGAACACGGCGCTCGCCCTCGCGGGCTCCTAGGCCGGCCCCACCGCCGCGTAGATCTCGGCCAGGCGCGCCGCGACGGCGGCCGGCGCGTGATGGGCGGCGAGCGCCCGCCGCCCCGCGGCGACCAGGGCGCGCCCCAGCGCGGGCTCGCGGTGGAGGCGGGCGATGGCGGCGGCGAACTCGCCGGCGTCCTGGGCCACCAGCACCTCGCGGCCGTGCGCGGTACCCAGACCGGCCACCGCCTCGGGCGTCGCCACCACCGGCACGCCGCGCGCCCACGCCTCGAGCACCTTCATGCGCACGCCGGAGGCGATGCGCACCGGCACGACGAGGATCGAGCGCGGCGCGAAGGCCGCGGCGCTGTCGGACGGCGGCGGATGGGCGACGACGCCCGCCCGGTCGCCGGCGCCGGGCTCGCCGAAGAGGTGGAGCACCGCCGCGGGCAAACCGTGGCGCACCTCGGGCCAGACCGCGTCGACGAACCACGCCGCGGAGTCGGCATTGGGGAGCCAGCCGGCGCTCCCCAGGAGGACCACCGCCGGATCGCCGAAGAGGGCCGTGGAACCCGCCGGCAGACGGAACGGGAAGGGGGCCGCGACGGTGTGGACCCGCGCGGTTCCGGCGGCGATTTCGGCGGCGATCTCGGCGATAGCTCCGGTGCTCCCGGCGAGACCGGCGAGGCGCGCGGCATCGGCGGCGGTGAGGGCGACGGTCGCCGCGGCGCGCCGCACGGCCGCACCCTCGAAAGCGGCGAGGCGCCGGGCCTCGCCGGCGAGGAGCCGGCCGGCGAGGCCGCCCCGCCGGCGCGCGGCCGCCCCCCAGAGGTCGCTCTCGACGTTCTGCGCGCGGAGGACGAGCGGCAGCCCGGCCGCGGCGGCCTGCGGCACCGCCTGGAGCTGCTCGGCATGGACGAGGTCGAAGGCCCGCCCGGCTTGGGCGGCCGAGCCGGCCAGCCGCGCCACCTCGCGGGCGACCGCGGGAAGAGTGTGGCGGGCGACCGAGAGCGGCGCGGCATGGAGGCGCGAGCGGACGAGGGCGGCGAGGCGGTGAGCCGGGCGCGCCGCGACCAGGCGCGGGCGGCAGACGTTCGCCAGCGCGGCGCCGACCTCGTCCAAGTCGAAGCGGCCGGGATCGACCGGCGCCACCAGCGTCGCCTCGTGCCCGGCGGCGGCCAGGGCCTCGAGCGTCAGGAAGAGCAGCAGCCGCCCGCCGTCGACGGTCGGCCAGGGCGCCTTGGTGGCGACGACCAGGATGCGCACCGGGAGAGCTTGTCACGGGCGGGTGGAGCCAGCGGCTCCCGGCGCCAGCCCGCGCCGACCGCGCGCGCCTGGATCGCGCGCCGCTCGATTCGCGATCGGTCAGGCGCCGGCGTGCAAGGCCGCGCACTCCGTTGCCGTCCTTATCGATCATGCTCGCCCTAGCCACTGCCGCCACCCCATGGGGTATCGAGGCTCACCCCGTCCAGGTGGAAGTCGACGTCCACAACGGCCTGCCGCAAGTCCAGATCGTCGGCCTCGCCGACGCCGCGGTCCGCGAGAGCCGCGAGCGGGTCCGCGCCGCGATCAAGAACTGCGGCTTCGACCTGCCGCCGCGCTCGGTGATCATCAACCTCGCGCCGGCCGACCTGCGCAAGCAGGGCAACCACCTCGATCTCGCCATCGCCCTCGCCCTCCTCGTCGCCCACGGCCAGCTCCCCCAGGAGGCGCTCGCCGGCCGCATCCTCTGCGGCGAGCTGGGCCTCGACGGCAGCGTCCGCTCGGTCCGCGGCGGCCTCGCCATCGCCGACCTCGCGGCGCGCCTGAGGGCCGAGGAGGTGCTGCTGCCGGCGGCCAACGCCGGCGAGGCGGCGGCGCTGGGGACGGTGCCGGTGATCGCCGTCCAGGGCCTCGCCGAGGCGATCCAGCACCTGCTCGGCATCGCCGTCCTGGCGCCGGTCGCCGCCGCGGCGCCCGCGGCGCGCCCGCGGACGGCGCTCCCCGATCTGGCCGAGGTGCGGGGGCAGGAGGCCGCCAAGCGGGCGCTCGAGGTGGCGGCCGCGGGCGGCCACAACCTCCTCCTCCTGGGGCCGCCCGGCTCGGGCAAGACGATGCTCGCCCGCCGCCTTCCCGGCATCCTCCCGCCGCTCACCCTCGCCGAGTCGATCGCGGTCACCAAGGTCCACTCGCTGGTCGCCGAGGAGCCGCCGGCCGGCCTGCTGACCGAGCGGCCGTTCCGCAGCCCGCACACCGGCTCCTCGACGGCGGGGATGATCGGCGGCGGGCCGGTGCCGCGGCCCGGCGAGGCGAGCCTCGCCCACGGCGGCGTCCTCTTCCTCGACGAGCTGCCGGAGTTCCGGCGCGACACCCTGGAGGCCCTGCGCCAGCCCCTCGAGGAGGGGACGGTCACCGTGGTCCGCGCCCGCGCCCGCTTCCTCTTCCCGGCCCGCTTTTCCCTCGTCGTCGCCTGCAACCCGTGCCCCTGCGGGCACCTGGGGGACTCGCGCTATCACTGCCGCTGCTCCGCGGCGGCGGTCGAGCGCTACCGGGCGCGGGTCTCGGGGCCGCTCCTCGACCGCATCGACCTCCACGTCGAGGTCCCGGCGGTGACCCTCTCCGAGCTCCGCGCCGCCCCCGGCGAGCCGAGCGCCGCCGTCGCCGCCCGCGTCGCCGCGGCGCGCGCCCTGCAGGTCGAGCGCCTGGGGTCCGCCCGCGGCATCCCGGTCAACGCGGCGATGGGGCCCGGCGCCCTCGCCCGCCACTGCGCCGTCGACGGCCCCGGCCGCGCGCTCCTCGACGCCGCCTTCGAGAAGCTCGGGCTCTCGGCCCGCGCCCTCGACCGCATCCTCAAGGTGGCGCGCACCATCGCCGACCTGGCCGGCGGCGGCCCCATCCAGGCCGTCCATCTGGCGGAGGCCATCCAGTACCGGACGCTCGACCGGCGGGTCGGAGGGTGAGCGACGGGCTCGGCCGCATCTCCCGCGCGCCCGGAAGGGGCGCCCGCCGCGCCCGCCGACACACTCATAGACAGAGAGATAGCGGCAGCGCCGAGCCTTCGCCGGGCCGGGGATCCACGCGGATCCTCCCGCCCCTGTTAAACTTAGCTGCCGATTCGCCCGCCCGCGGCCCACCGGATGCCGGGCCGCGGGCAACCTTCGAGGAGAGTCGTCCATGCCGTTGCGTCGTGCCCCGCTCGCCTTCCTGTGTCTCCTCGCCGCGCCGGCGCTGGCGCAGTCCCTACCGCCGTCCCATGGCTTGCGGACCGCGGCCGCCCCGCAGACCGCGAAGATCGCGCCGCCGCCCCTGCGCCTCGCCGAGTCGATGAGCGCGGCCCCGGCGGTCTCCCTACGCGCCGCCGCCGAGGGCGCGGCCGACCAGCTCGAGGCGCTGGGGCGCTGGAACCGCTCCGGACGGCTGCCGCTGCGGGTCGGCTTCTCGCGGCCGCTGCCGTCGGCCGAGCGCGTGATGGTTAGCGGGATTGTCGGCGGGCTTGGCGGCGGGATGGTCGGCGGGCTCGGCAGCCGCAAGCTCCCGATGCGCTGGGCCGGCGGCTTCGCCGGCCGCTCCCGCGGCGGCGACCCGGTGTGGAGCACGAGCATCCGCGTCGCCGGCGCCTACCGGCTGCGGCTCCACCTCTCCGCCGTCGACCTGCCGGCGGGAACGCGCCTCTGGGTATGGGGACGGGGCGAGGCGCCGCGCCCCTTCGGCCTCGAGCTGCGCGGCGCGGACGGCGGCCTCTGGACCCCGGGCGTCGCCGGCGACACGCTCTATTTCGAGGTCGAGGCGCCGGTTGCGGCGATCGCCGTCGGGAGCGCGGCGCGATTCGTCCCCGACGCCGTCGCCCAGCGCTTCCGCCTCGACGCCAAGGGGCAGCCGACCGCGGCCGCCGGCACCACCGGGGAGGGCGCGTGCCTGATCGACGCCACCTGCGTCCAGCCCGCGGCCCTTCCCATCGTCCCCGACCTCGAGCGGGCGATCGCTCTCCTCGACTTCGTCGACGCCGGCGGCGAGTACGAGTGCTCGGGCGGCCTGCTCAACGACTCGGCCTCCGACGGCACGCCCTACCTGCTGACCGCCAATCACTGCTTCGACAACCAGGACGCCGCCTCGTCCCTCGAGACCTTCTGGGACTTTCGCTCCAGCCGGTGCGACGGCCCGGCGCCGGACCTCGACAGCCTGCCGAAGACCAGCGGCGCGACGCTCCTCGCGAGCGACGCGACCTCGGACTTCACCTTCGTGCGCCTGGCGAGCGTTCCATCGGGCAGGTTCTTCCTCGGCTGGAACGCCGACCCGGCGGCGGTCCACGACGGCACGCGCCTCTTCCGCGTCTCCCAGGCGTTCGCCGACAAGCAGGTCTTCTCGGCGTCGGTCGTCCGCAGCTCGGGGATCCCGATCTGCGACGGCGCGCCGGTCGGCGACTTCATCTACGCCCAGGTCACCCAGAGCGGCACCTTCGCGGGCAGCTCCGGCGCCCCCTCGATCCTCGTCGGCGGCTACGTGGTCGGCCAGCTCCTCGGCGGCTGCGGGGTGAACAACCCGGACGACGGCTGCGACTACACCAACTCCGAGCTCGACGGCGCCTTCTCGGTGACCTATCCGAAGATCGCCCAGTGGCTGAACCCGGCCCCGGTGGCGGCCTGCGCGCCGGGGCCGACCACCCTCTGCCTGCTCGGCGGCCGCTTCCAGGTGGACGCCACGTTCGACACCGGCGGCGGCATCTCCGGAGCGGCCCAGATGGTCCCGGTGACCGACGACTCCGCCTACATGTGGTTCTTCAATCCGATCAACATGGAGTCGGCGGTCAAGGTGCTCGACGGCTGCGCGCTCAACCAGCACTTCTGGGTCTTCGTCGGCGGCTTGACCAACGTCCATACGATCTTCCGGGTGACCGACACCCACACCGGGCTGCAGCGGCTGTACGTCAACCCCCAGGGGTCGGCCTTCCAGTCGGCCCAGGACCTCGGGGCGTTCGCCTGCCCGTAAGAGACGTGGCGGAACTGTCCAGGATGGAACTTTATGGCTCGGCGGGGAACGGGAGAGGGACCAAAACCACCTTTTTACCGTCTATCTGTCCCTGTTTCGCCCGTCTTGCCACTACTCTTGCAGAGTTGGTGGACCATCGCGGCCAATGGGGGCCGCGGGTCCGGTCCGCCGGATAGGAGAGGGAGTCATGTCTTCGAAGGTCCGCATGATCGCCGCGCTCGCCTTCGCGTTCGCTCTGGGAGCTGGCGCCGCCAGGGCGCTACCGCCTCCGGCCCACCAACCGCAGGCCCCCGTTCCAACCGCCGGGCTCGTCGATGCGGCCCATGCCTGGCTCGGATCGTGGACTGCAGCGGCGGCCGGTGGTTCCACCAAGATCTCGACAGCACGTGGGCACGAGGGCAGCAACATCGATCCGAACGGATTGGTGGCGACCATCCTCAAGGCGCTGCCACAGCTTCCTCCTAAGACGGGCTGTCATCCCGCCCTCCTAGCTTCCCGGAAGGCGCCATGCCGGGTCACCGCAGCAGCTTTGGGTGACCCGGCCTGTCTCTTTGTCACGATTTCTCCTCCTGCGGCAACTGTCTTTTTAGGTGGTGGGCCTATGCGGGAATCCGTGGGCGGTCCGAATCGAGAGTGCTCGGCGGCCCTGGCGCGGCTTCGTCCCTGTCTGGAGCTGATCTTTCGCTCCTCCCGGTTGTCGAGGCGTCGCGCGGCAGAGATCGTCGAGGAAGCCTGCAAGGATCTGGTCGGCAAGTGGCCGGGGAACCGCGACCCGGATCGGTACCTCCTGAGGAACATCCTGGCGAGGTGCCAAGAACGCTGCGAGGAGGGGGATGATGAAGATCCATCCGCATGAGCTCCTGTTGCGGGAGCTCGTCGAGGCTGTCTCCGACGAGCACAAGCGTCTGCTCGAGCACCTGCTCGCCTGTGAGCCCTGTCGCGAGCGGGCCCTGCCCTTCCTTCGCCGGCGGCCCAGCGCCCTGGCGGAGCGGGTCGCGACGGTGCTCCACTGGGACGGCGACGGTTGTGACTACAGCCAGGTCTTCACCTGCGGCGAGATCTCCCAGGAGCAGCGCCTCTTCTCCTTCGACCGCGAGCGCGCCGAGGCCAAGGGCCTGCTCGCCGAGCTGGATACCCATCCGCTGGAGCGCCGGGTGCTGATCCTGGAGAACCATCCGCGTTTCCACACCTGGGGGCTGCTCGAGCTGCTCATCGAGCGAGGGCGCGAGGCGGGCTATGCCGAGCCCATCCGCGGCGAGGACCTGGGCAATCTGGCGCTGCGTCTTGCCGGCCACCTCGATGCGGAGCTCTATGGCGCTCGAGCGCATCGAGGACCTGAAGGCTCGCGCCTGGGCAGGGATCGGCAACTCCCGCCGCGTGCTTTCCGATCTGAGCGGCGCCGAGGTGGCGATGGAGAGGGCGCAGGCTCACCTCCGGCGCGGTACCGGCGATCTGCTGGAGCGCGCCATCGTGCTCGACCTCAGGGCGTCCCTCCTGCGCGCCCAGCGCCGCTTCGACCGCGCGCTCCGCCTCCTGCAGCGGGCTTTCAATATTTTCCTCGAATACGGCGATATCCACCGGGCCGGCCGCGCCCTTCTCAACATGGAGCACCATCTATCATCGGCCGGTACGCCGGAGAAGGCGATTCCCCTTCTCTATCGAGCGATCGAGCTGATCGATTCCCACGAGGAGCCGTTGCTGGTCCTCGCGATCTGGCACAACCTCATCGACGATCTCGCCGACGCCGGCCGCTATATGGAGGCGCACGGCCTCCTCTCCCGCGCCCATGCCGATCTATCGACGGTTCCCCGACCCTTCCACTCAGAACCGCCGCAAGTGGGTGCAGGGCAAGATCGCCCGCGGCCTCGGCCAGCCAGCCGAAGCCGAGGCGCTCTTGCTCGCTGCCCGCGACGGCTTCCTCGCCGCCGAGGTCCCCTATGACACCGCGCTCGTCTCCCTGGACCTCGCTTCGCTCTATGCGGAGCAAGGGCGGACCGTCGAGCTCAAATCGGTCGCGGAGGAGATCTTCCCGGTTTTCGCCTCGCGCGGCATCCACCGCGAGGCGCTCGCCGCCCTCCTCTTCCTGCGCCAGGCGATCGCCGCCGAGCGCGCCAGCCTGGAGCTCGTGACTCGGATCGCTTGCTATCTCAAGCGCGCGCAGCACGACCCCGAGCTGCGCTTCGAGAAGCCCTGATGTCCCACCCATCTCGAGCGATATAGATATAGAGGTCGCTGCCGCTCTCGACCGAACCGTGAGGGCGGATACGGGGCTCGCATCACGAAGATTCACCCTCACGATCTTCTTCTCGCCGAGTTCGCCGCCTCTGCTCGAGGGCGAGCAGACCGGGGCCATCGCGCACCTCCTCGGCTGCGCTTCGTGCCGCGAGAGGGCGTGCGACTTCTGCGTGAGAAACGCCGGCACCTTCCGAGCCGGCGGGCAAGATCCTGGCGTGGACCGGCGGGCGAGACAGCTCACGCCTCACGGCTCCGAAGCGACGAGCACCGGCTGTTATCCCTTCTCGAGCGCGCCGAGGCCAAGGCTCTTCTCGGTCAGCTCCTCGCCCATCCCTCCGAGCATCGGGGCTCCTGACCGTCGAGAACGATCGCCGGTTCCACACCTGGAGCAATCGGCGAGCTGCTCATCGACAGGAGCGCTGCCGCGTGACCGGGAGGAACCGAATCCGGCGAGGAGCTCGGGCGTCTCGCGCTGCGCGTCGCGGAACGACTGGATATCGAGACCTGATGGCGCAGAACGCATCGCGGACCTCAGGGCGCGAGCATGGGCGAGCATCGCGAACGACCGCCGCATGCGATCCGATCTGCGCGGTGCCCGCGAAGCGATGGCGAAGGCGTTCGCCCATCTGCGGCAAGGAACGGGAGATCCGGTCGAGCGGGCGATCTGTTGGAGCTCAAGGCGTCGCTCCTGCGCGCCCTGCGCCGTTGGATCAGGCCATGAGGCTATTGAGCGCGCTTTCTCCATCTTCCGCGAGCATGGAGACACGCATCGGGCTGGCCGAGTGCTGCTGAATACCGGAACTGTCCACCTTGCGGCAGGGCAAGCCGGAAAAGGGCATTCGCCTTCTCTATCGAGCGAGCGAGATGATCGACGCGGAGCGGGAGCCGGCTCTCGCTCTATGTGCTCTGGCACAACTTGATCGACGAGCTCGACGGAGATGGGTCGCTTCAGGCAGGCTGAAGATCTGCTGGCCGCCGATGGCGCCGATCTACCGGCGTAATCACATGCCACCATTCAGAATCGCCGCCGCTGGGTCGAGGGCAAGATCGCCCTCGGCCTCGGCCAGCCGGTCGGAGGCCGAAGATCACTTCCTCGCCGCCCGCGACGGCTTCCTCGCCGTCGGCGTACCCTACGATGCCGCATTGGTTTCCCTCGAGCTCGCCCTGCTCTACGCCGAGCAGAAGCGGCTGCCGGAGCTCGAGTCCCTGGCCCGCGAGCTCCTCTGCATCTTCGCCTCCCGCGGCATCGAGCGCGAGGCGATCGCCGCGCTCGTCTGCCTGAGGCAGACGACCGCCGCCCGGGCGAGCTGACGGCCGAGCCCGCGCTCAGCCCGGCGCGCTCTGCCGCAGGAGCTCGGTGACCAGGGCCGTCCAGCCGGTCTGGTGGGAGGCCCCCACCCCGCGGCCGTTGTCGCCATGGAAGTACTCGTGGAACAGCAGGTGGTCGCGGAAGTGCGGATCGCCCTGGAGCTTGGGGTGGTAGCCGAGGACCGGGCGGAGGCCGCGGTCGTCGGGGAGGAAGAGGGAGACCAGCCGGCGCGACAGCTCGGCCGCGATCTCCTTCAACGTCATCATGTTTCCCGAGCCGGTCGGGCACTCGACCTTGAAGTCGTCGCCGTAGTAGGCATGGAAGCGGCCGAGCGACTCGACGATCAGGTAGTTCATCGGGAACCAGACCGGGCCGCGCCAGTTCGAGTTGCCGCCGAAGATGCCGGACTCCGACTCGCCGGGCTGGTAGGAGACGGTGAACTGGCGGCCGCCGGCCTCGAGGACGTACGGGTGCTCGCGGTGGTAGCGCGAGAGGGCCCGCACCCCGTGGGGCGAGAGGAACTCCGTCTCGTCGAGCATGCGGGAGAGCAGACACTTCATGCGGTGGCCGCGCAGCAGCGAGAGCAGCCGCTGATCGGCGCTCCCCGGCTGGTACCAGCGCGACACCAGGCTCGCGAGGTCGGGGCGATACTCCAGGAACCACTCGAGCCGGCGCTTGAAGTGCGGCAGGCGGTCGAGCCGCTCGGCGTCTAAGATCTCGACCGCGAAGAGCGGGATCAGGCCGACCATCGAGCGCACCTTGAGGCGCGTCGTCCGCCCGTCCGGCAGGCGCAGCACGTCGTAGATGAAGCGGTCCTCCTCGTCCCAGAAGTCGATGTCGTCCGAGCCGAGGTTCTTGAGGGCGCCGGCGATGTAGAGGAAATGCTCGAAGAACTTGGTCGCGATGTCCTCGTAGACCGGGTTGACCACGGCGAGCTCGAGCGCCACCCGCAGGAGGTTCAGGCAGTACATCGCCATCCAGCTCGTGCCGTCCGCCTGGGCGAGGTGGCCGCCGGTCGGCAGCGTCGCGCTGCGGTCGAAGACGCCGATGTTGTCGAGCCCCAGGAAGCCGCCCTGGAAGACGTTTTTCCCCTCGACGTCCTTGCGGTTCACCCACCAGGTGAAGTTCAACATCAGCTTGTGGAAGACGCGCTCGAGGAAGGGGTGGTCCGGGCGGCCGGTCGCCTCGCGGTCGATCGTGAAGACGGCGAGCGCCGCCCAGGCATGGACCGGCGGGTTGACGTCGCCGAAGGCCCACTCGTAGGCCGGGAGCTGCCCGTTGGGGTGCATGTACCACTCGCGGGTCAGATGCAGGAGCTGGCCCTTGGCGAACTCGGGGTCGAGCCGGGCGAGCGGGACGCAGTGGAAGGCGAGGTCCCAGGCGGCGTACCAGGGGTACTCCCACGTGTCGGGCATCGACAGCACGTCGCCGTTGTTCAAGTGGAACCATTCGTGGTTGCGACCCTGCGCGCGCTCGGGCGGGGGCGGCGGCTGCGCCGGATCGCCCTCCAACCAGTGGGAGACGTCGTAGTGGTAGAACTGGCGGCTCCAGAGGAGGCCGGCATAGGCCTGGCGGGCGATGCGGCAGGCCTCGACGTCGGCCGCGATCCCCGCCTCGCGCGCCAGCTCGGCGTAGAACTCGTCGGCCTCGCCGCGGCGCGCCGCGAAGACCTCTTCGAAGCCGTCGAACGGGCGCTCGGGGCGGTGCGCCGAGAGGCGCAGGCGGACCGTCGCGCTGCCGCCGGCCGGCACCGTGGCGCGGTAGAGCGCCGCCATCTTGGTGCCGCGGAGCTCCGGGTTGACCGCGCCGCGGCTGCCGTGGACGACGAAGTCGTGGATGCCGTCCTTCCACGGCCCCGGCCCGCCCGCGGCTCCGAAGAGGCGCGCCGCGTTCGTCTCGTTCTCGCAGAAGAGGAGCTCGGGCGAGCCGTCGAGCGACAGCCACATCTCCCCCAGCTCCGGATGGCGGGCGGCGACCGCGCCGCGGTCGGCGGCGAGGCTCGGGCGCTCGAGGTGCCAGCGCCCCCAGGACCAGGTGTTGCGGAACCAGAGCTGCGGCAGGATGGCGAGCGCCGCCGGCTCCGGGCCGCGGTTGACCGCCGTCACCGCGATCAGCAGGTCGTCGACGTCGGCCTTGGCGACGGCGACGGTGACGTCGAAGTAGCGGTCGTCGTCGAAGACGCCGGTATCGAGCAGCTCGAACTCGGGGTCGCCGCGGCCCCGGCGGCGGTTCTCCTCGACCAGCCGGGCGTAGGGGAACTCCGCCTGCGGATACTTGTAGAGCATCTCGAGGTAGGAGGCGGTGGGCGTCGCGTCGAGGTAGTAGTAGAGCTCCTTGACGTCCTCGCCGTGGTTGCCCTCGTTGCCGGTGAGGCCGAAGAGGCGCTCCTTCAAGATCGGGTCGCGGCCGTTCCACAGCGCCAGGCCCCAGCAGAGCCGCTGCGCCTCGTCCGAGATGCCGGCGATCCCGTCCTCTCCCCAGCGGTAGGCGCGGCTCCGCGCCGCGTCGTGCGACAGGTACTCCCAGGCCCGGCCGTCGGCGCTGTAGTCCTCGCGCACCGTCCCCCACTGGCGCTCGGAGAGATAGGCCCCCCACCGCCGCCACGCCCGCTCGCCGCGATCCGCCTCGCCCAGCCGCCGCCGCTCGGTGGTCACCCTCGGCCTCCCTCCTCCTGAGCCCATCGTCCTCCTGAGCCCATCCGCGGCCGCGCCGTCCGCGGCCGCCGGCTCGTCCACCCGTGTACGGTCAGGCATGCTACCCCGGATCGAAAAGCGGGATCGAAAAGCGGGATCGAAAAGAGCCTGGCACCTGCCGGAAAGCACCTGGCACCCCTCGTCCCTGGTTCGAAAAGAGCCTGGCACCCTTCGAAAAGAGCCTGGCACCCAGCCCATCGGTCGATCCCATCCTGCAGCGCCATGGATCTCGGCCCTCTTCCATGGCGCATCAACATAAAACAGCTCGGCCGCGAGCTCCGTTCCCGGTCGATTTTACAAAGCCGCGGTAACCGCTTGACAGGGCTCTCCCGGCCACTAGAATCCGACTCCTCGATTCATTTCGTGTCCCGCGGGTATCGCAGGTTCGGCCCCTGCCGTTGGCCAGCCGATCCGTCCCGATCCGTCCGGATAGCGTGTTCATGGCTCGACATCCCCTCACCCTCTTCAGCCCCGCCACCCGCGCCGAGCTGCGCCAGCGAGGGGTGACGAGCCTCCGGATCGTCCTCGCCGTCTGCCTCTGTCTCCCCTTGACCGCCGGCGCCTCCCCCGTCACCCGCCTCCACTTCGAGCCGGTCGAGATCTCTCGGCCGCGGGGCGAGAGCGAGCGCCCGCGCCCGGCGAGCCTCGCGTTCGAGGAGACGCTCCGCCAGAACCAGACGCTGGCGACCGGTCCTGCGGACCCCCTGGGGTTCGTCGCCCGGATCGACAACCTGTGCGAGGCGAGCGCGGGCGGGATGGGCGGCGGCATGCCGCTCGCCGAGGCCGGCGCCGCCGAGGTGGCGGCGATCGAGCGCGCGACCTACCGCACCGGTGAGCTCGCCGGAAGCCTCGACGGCATCCAGCCGAAGCTCGAGCGGCTGCGCTGGTCCCCCTCGACGCCGTCGATCGCGCCGGTCAAGGGGCTGCTGACCAGCGGCTTCGGCTACCGCAGCGACCCCATGACCCATGGCCCCGGCATCCACCAGGGGATCGACATCGCGGCGGCCCCGGGGCAGCCGGTCCACGCCAGCGCCGAGGGCATCGTGGTGCGCGCCGGCGAGGTTACCGGGCTGGGTCTCGCCGTCTACGTCGCCCACGCCTACGGCCTGTCGACCCGCTACGGCCACATGTCGCGCATCGACGTGCGGCCCGGCCAGCACGTGCAGCGCGGCGACGTGGTGGGGCTGGTGGGCAACACCGGCCGCTCGACCGGCTACCACCTCCACTACGAGGTGCGCGTGGACGGCGAGCCGGTGAACCCGCTGGGCTACATCCCGGACGACGCCAGCGGCGCGTTCTGAGCGTCCTCCGGCCGCCCGGCCGGCGAGGAATCTTTCTGCTAAACTTACCGTTGTGAGTCCTTTGCGGACGGCGGCGTGCCGCGCTCCGCTCCTTGAATGTCTTTTTTGCAAGCCCCGGCGAGCCTTCCCCAGAGCTCCCGAGAGAAGCCCCGAAGGAACCCGATGATCGACAAAGTCCTGACCAAGCTGTTCGGCAGCGCGCACGACCGCGACGTCAAGAAGATGCTGCCGCAGGTCGCCGCGATCAACGAGAAGGAGCGCGAGGTGAAGCTCCTCTCGGACGACGGGCTGCGCGGCAAGACCGCCGAGTTCCGCACCCAGCTCGAGCAGGGCGCCCCCTTGGACGACCTCCTCATCCCGGCCTTCGCCGTCGCCCGCGAGGCGGCGCTCCGCACGGTTCGCATGCGCCCCTTCGACGTCCAGCTGATGGGCGGCATGGTGCTCCACCGCGGCCGCATCGCCGAGATGAAGACCGGCGAGGGCAAGACGCTGATGGCGACGCTCCCGGTCTACCTGAACGCGCTCGAGGGCAAGGGCGTCCACGTCGTCACCGTCAACGACTACCTGGCGCGCCGCGACTCGGAGTGGATGGGCCAGATCTACCGCTTCCTCGGGCTCTCGGTCGGCGTCATCCAGCACGACTTGGACGACTACACCCGCCAGCGCTCCTACGCCGCCGACGTCACCTACGGCACCAACAACGAGCTCGGCTTCGACTACCTGCGCGACAACATGAAGTTCGAGCTCGAGGCGATGGTCCAGCGCCCCCACCACTACGCCATCGTCGACGAGGTCGACTCGATCTTGATCGACGAGGCGCGGACGCCGCTCATCATCTCCGGCCCCTCGGAGGAATCGATCGACAAGTACTACTCGATCGACCGCATCATCCCCCGCCTGGTGCGCGGCGAGGAGATCGAGGACAAGGACGGCAACAAGAGCACCACCGGCGAGTTCCTGGTCGACGAGAAGGGGCATTCGGTGTCGCTCACCGAGGAGGGCGTCGAGAAGGTCGAGAAGCTCCTCGGCATCCGCAACCTCTACGATCCCGACAACATGGAGATCATCCACGGGGTGCAGCAGGGGCTGCGCGCCCACCACCTCTACAAGCTCGACGTCGACTACCTCATCAAGGAAGGCAAGGTGGTGATCGTCGACGAGTTCACCGGCCGCATGATGCCGGGCCGCCGCTGGTCGGACGGCCTCCACCAGGCGGTCGAGGCGAAGGAGGGGGTGAAGATCGAGCGCGAGAACCAGACGCTCGCGACGATCACCTTCCAGAACTACTTCCGGATGTACAAGAAGCTCTCCGGCATGACCGGCACCGCCGACACCGAGGCGACCGAGTTCGCCCAGATCTACAACCTGGACGTGACGGTGATCCCCACCAACCAGCCGATGATCCGCGACGACCGCGCCGACCTGGTCTACCGCACGGCGGCGGAGAAGTGGACCGCGGTGGTCGAGGAGATCCGCGACTGCCACCAGCGCGGCCAGCCGGCGCTCGTCGGCACGGTGTCGATCGAGAAGAGCGAGATGCTCTCGAAGATGCTCTCGAAGCCGCCGCGCGTGCCGCACGTGGTCCTGAACGCCAAGTTCCACGAGCGCGAGGCGTCGATCGTCGCCCAGGCCGGCAGGAAGGGCGCCGTCACCATCGCCACCAACATGGCCGGCCGCGGCACCGACATCGTCCTCGGCGGCAACCCCGAGGGGCTGGCCCGCGCCGAGGCCGATCCCGAGGCCGAGCCCGAGGCCTACGCCGCGGCGCTCGCCCGCTACGAGCAGTCGGTCGTCGCCGAGCGCCAGGAGGTGCTCGCCGCCGGCGGCCTCCACATCCTGGGCACCGAGCGCCACGAGTCGCGGCGCATCGACAACCAGCTCCGCGGCCGCTCCGGCCGCCAGGGCGACCCCGGCTCGTCGCGCTTCTATCTCTCGCTCGAGGACGACCTGATGCGGATCTTCGGCTCCGACCGCATCAAGGGGATCATGGGCCGGCTCGGCATGGAAGAGGGCGAGCCGATCGAGCACAACATGGTCTCGAAGGCGATCAAGCGCGCCCAGGAGCAGGTCGAGGGGCGGAACTTCGACACCCGCAAGCACCTCCTCGAGTACGACGACGTGATGAACAAGCAGCGCGAGGCGATCTACCAGCTCCGCCGCGACATCCTCGAGGGCAAGGAAGGGCGCGACTACGTGATGGGCCTGGCGACCGACATCGTCGCCTCGCTGGTCGACGCCCACTGCCCGGAGAAGGAGGATCCGGCGGACTGGGATCTGGCGGGGCTGCGCACCGAGCTCCTCGCCTACTTCAACCTCGGCATGCAGGACCTGCCGCCGGACTTGGAGCAGCTCGGCGTCGAGGACTTGAAGGAGAAGCTCGCGGCGACCGTCGAGGCGCGCTACGACGAGAAGGAGACGCGCCACGCGCCCGAGGTCATCCGCAGCTTCGAGCGCGCCATCATGCTGCACAGCGTCGACACCGCCTGGAAGGACCACCTCCTCGCCCTCGACCACCTCAAAGAGGGCATCGGCCTGCGCGGCTACGGCCAGCGCGATCCTCTCCAGGAGTACAAGAAAGAGAGCTTCGAGCTCTTCGAGGCGATGCGCGAGCGGGTGGAGAACGACATCATCGAGCGCCTCTTCCGCTACGAGCCGATCACCGAGGAGCAGCTCGCCGAGCAGCGCCGCCGCAGAGAGCAGGTCGAGCGGCCGAAGATCCAGCTCTCGACCACGCCGCTCGAGGCCCAGGGCTCGCAGAAGCCGCAGACCGTGGTCGCCAAGGACAAAGTCGGCCGGAACGACCCCTGCCCCTGCGGCTCCGGCAAGAAGTACAAGAAGTGCCACGGCGCCGCCGTGACGGTCGGCTAGCCCCGGCCGCCCGGCAGGAACCCCGCCGGCCGCATCGAGAGCTCCTCGACCGCGGCCGGCCTCTCCCCTCCCCCATCTCGAGCTCATCCGGGCGAGCCGCGTTCTCCATCCGCCGCAGCCGCGGTCCGCGCCTGAACAGATCGCCCTTCGCCACCGACATCTCGTTCCTCCGTCGCCGCATCTCGCGCCTCAGCCGCGAAATCTCGACCCCTCGCGTCGACATCTCGCGCCCCATCGATGAAGAGTCGAGATGAAGCGGCGAGAGGTCGACTTGAAGCCACGAAACCTCGAGTTGTAGCGGCGAGAGCTCGAGCTGCCGCCGCGAGAAGTCGAGATGCAGCCGCGCCATCTCGACCTGAAGTCTCGAAAGGTCGAGATGCCACCGAGGAAGGTCGAAATGTCGTCGTGAAAGCTCGAGATGAAGTCGCGGAGGATCGAGATGAACCGGCTGGAGCGCGAGATGGCGCCGCGAAAGGTCGACTTCGAGCGCAATCCACAAGGCGAGATCCCAATCTATTGATGTTTGTCGATAACATTTGATACGCTCTCCCCCGCCGTTCGATCCGACAACTCGGGGAGGTGGGGAGCGTGTCCAGGTACGCAGCGCCTGCCGTCCTGCTCCGGCGAGCTTGGCTTCGCCGCACGGTCCTCTTTGCCCTGGTCGCGGCCGTCGCGCTCGCGGCCTTCGCGTCTCCGGCGGCCGCCCAGGTCGGCTTCTTCACCGTGCCGCCTTGCCGGGCGGTCGATACCCGGAACGCCGCGGGCCCGTTCGGCGGCCCGCCGCTCGCCGCCGCGCAGGACGCGGGTCTTCAGCCTCGCCGGGCGCTGCGGCGTCTCGACCGGCGCCACGGCGATCTCGATCAACGTCACCGTCGTCGGCGCGTCGGCGGCCGGGCACCTCACCTTCTTCCCCGCCGGCGCCAGCAAGCCTCTCGTCTCGACGATCAACTACGGCGCCGCCCAGGTGCGCGCCAACAATGCCATCGTCGTCGTCGGTGCCGGCGGCGCGGTCGCCGTGTCGGCCGGGCAGGCGCTGGGCGGCGTCCACGTCATCCTCGACGTCGACGGCTACTTCGCCGACGCCGCGATCGACCACACGACGGCCGCGCCTCCCGCCTTCACGCCCGGACCGGGCTCCTATGCCACCGGCCAGGCGGTCGCCCTCGCCAGCAGCACCGCCGGCGCCCAGATCCGCTATACGACGGACGGCAGCGACCCGACGCCCACCACCGGCACGCTCTACAGCGGACCCGTCACGCTCTCCGGCACCACCGCGCTCAAGGCGATCGCCTTCGCCGGCGGCCTCGCCGACAGCGCCGTCGCGACCGGCCTCTACCTGATCGGCGCCAAGCCGACCCTGCTGCTCGCCAACCTGACGCCGCAGGCCGGGGCGCTCTCCGGCGCCGCCGGCACGGCGACCCTCGTGGTCGCCGCCGACGGCACCTCGGCGGTCCTCCGCCTCGCCTACTCGAACCTGACGACGCCGCTCACCGGCGAGCACATCCACGGCCCCGCCGACCCCGGCGCCAGCGGGCCGATCCTCTTCGACATCGACGCCGCGACGCCGGCGGCCGACGGCTCGTACCTGTGGACCCTGGCGCCCGTCGGCACCACCTCGATCGATCAGATCCTCCTCGCCATCCTGACCGGCCGCACGTACTTGAACATCCACACCTCGCGCTACCCGTCGGGCGAGATCCGCGGCCAGTTCCACCTCGCCGGCGGCTCGACGACCTTCACTCCCCCGCCGCCGCCGCCGGCGCTCCCCGGCGGGCCGCCCACGGCGCGCGACGCGGCGCGCTTCCTCCACCAGGCGACCTACGGGCCGACGGCGGCCGAGATCGCGGCTCTCGAGAGCCAGGGCTTCGACGGCTGGCTGGCGCAGCAGTTCCAGGCGCCGCTCGCCTCGCACGTCGCCTACCTCGACGCCGCGGCCGCCGCCGGCGAGGAGCTCTCCTCGAACCAGGTGATGGAGTCGATCTGGCAGCAGGCCGCCGCCGGCCCCGACCCCCTGCGCCAGCGGGTGGCGCTCGCGCTGTCCGAGATCCTCGTCGTCTCCGACCAGAGCTCGGCGCTCGGCAACCAGCCCTACGCGCTCGCGAGCTACATGGACCTCCTGGCGCGCGACGCCTTCGGCAACTTCCGCCAGCTCCTCGAGGACGTGACGCTCAGCCCGACGATGGGCCTCTACCTGAACATGCTGGGCAACGACAAGGAGGACCCGTCGACGGGGCAGAACCCGAACGAGAACTACGCGCGGGAGATCCTGCAGCTCTTCTCGATCGGCCTGCTCCAGACCTTCCCCGACGGCACGCTGCGGCTCGACGCCAACGGCCTGCCGCTGCCGACCTACGACCAGGGCACGGTGATGGGCCTGGCGCGGGTCTTCACCGGCTGGAGCTTCGGCGGCAACGACACGACGGACCCCGACCTCTTCTACGGCCCGGCGGAGAACTACCGGCTGCCGATGGCGGCCTGGCCGAGCCACCACTCGGACGGCGCCAAGAAGCTCCTCGACGGCGCCATGACGCCCGCCGGCCAGACGCCTGCAGCAGGATCTGAAGACCGCGCTCGACGACGTCTTCGATCATCCCAACGTCGGCCCGTTCCTCGCCCGCCTGCTCATCCAGCGGCTGGTCACCAGCAACCCGAGCCCGGGCTACGTCTACCGCGTCGGCCAGGCGTTCGCCGACAACGGCCACGGCGTGCGCGGCGACCTCGCGGCGGTCATCCGCGCCATCCTGCTCGACTACGAGGCGCGCAGCGAAACGGTCACCGGCGATCAGGGCTACGGCCACCTGCGCGAGCCGATCGTCCGCCTCGGCGGCCTGCTGCGCGCCTTCCACGCCACCGCCCCCAGCGGCAAGCTGCGCATCTGGTACCTCGAGGACCCCACCTTCGGGCTGGGGCAGAATCCGCTGCGCTCGCCGACCGTCTTCAACTTCTTCAAGCCGGACTTCTCGCTCCCCGGCCCGGTCGCCGCGGCCGGGCTCGCCTCGCCGGAGTTCCAGATCCTGACCGAGACGACCGCCATCGGCGGCGCCAACTTCGTCACCGACTTCATCAACGGCGGCTTCACCGACGGCGACGGCACCGCCGATCTCATCACCCTCGACCTCTCGAGCCAGGCGGCGATCGCCGGCGATCCGGCCCAGCTCGTCGACGCGCTCGACCTCATGCTGATGGCGGACGGGATGTCGCCGGAGATGCGGTCGATCCTCCTCACCGCGCTCGCCGATCCCTCCCTCGCCGACCCCGGCGACCGCGCCCGCGCCGCCCTGCGGCTGATCGTCACCTCGCCCGAATATCTCGTCCAGCGCTGAGGCAACCAGGAGACACCGGCCATGCCTTCGACCCGCCGTCAGTTCCTGCGCGGCTGCGCCGCGGTCGGCGCGACGTCGCTCTTCCATACCCTCTTCGACCTCGGGAGCATCGCCGCCGCGGCGGGGAGCGGCGACTACAAGGCGCTCGTCTGCCTCTTCCTCTACGGCGGCAACGACAGCAACAACCTGCTGATCCCCGGCTCCGGCGGCGACTACGCGGGCTACGCCGCCGGGCGCGGCGTCCTGGCGCTGCCGCAGGCGTCGCTCCTGCCGATCGCGCCGGCGACCTCCGACGGGCGGAGCTGGGCGCTCCACCCGAGCCTCCCCGGCCTCGCCCAGCTCTTCGGGCAGCGCAAGATGGCGCTCCTCGGCAACGTCGGCCCGCTCCTCGCGCCGCTCACCCGCGACCAGTTCCTGAACGGCAGCGTCGCCGCCCCGCCGCAGCTCTTCTCGCACAGCGACCAGCAGACCCACTGGCAGACGTCGATCCCCGACCAGCCGCCGCGCACCGGCTGGGGCGGCCGCACCGCCGACCTGCTGCGCTCGTTGAACGGCAACGCCCAGGTGTCGATGTCGATGTCGGTCGCCGGCTCGAACACCTTCCAGGTGGGCGACTTCGTCACCCAGTACCAGATCTCGCCCGACGGCTCGATCGGCCTCGACTACTACGACCCGTCGCCCCAGGCCGACCCGGTCTCGCTCGCCATCCGCAAGCTCCTGCAGCTCTCGACCGGCAACCTGCTGGTCGGCGCCGCCCGCGACGTCACCCAGCGCGCCCTCGACAACAACCAGCTCCTGCAGACGGCGCTCGCCGCCGCCCCGCCGCTCGCCACCGCCTTCCCGGCGACCGACCTCGGGGCGCAGCTCCAGATGGTCGCCCGGCTGATCGAGGTGCGCGCCGCGCTCGGCCTCTCGCGCCAGGTCTTCTTCTGCGCCGCCGACGGCTACGACACCCACGGCGACCAGCTCGTCACCCAGGCGTCGCTCTTCGGCGACCTCGACGCCGCGCTCGCCGCCTTCTACGCCGCGACCGTCGAGCTCGGCGTCGCCGCCGGCGTCACCACCTTCACCGCCTCGGACTTCAGCCGCACCTATCCCAGCAACGGCGGCGGCTCGGACCACGGCTGGGGCGGCCATCAGGTCATCCTCGGCGGCGCGGTCCAGGGCGGCGACCTCTACGGCCGCGTGCCGACGCTCGCCGAGGACGGCCCCGACGACTCGGGGCAGGGCCGCTGGATCCCCACCACCTCGGTCGACCAGTACTCGGCGACCCTCGCCAAATGGTTCGGCGTCGGCGCCGCCGACCTCCCCGCCGTCTTCCCCAACCTCGGCCGCTTCAACCACCCGGACCTCGGCTTCCTGGCACCGCCGTAGCCGGCCGCCTCCGCTGGACAGCTCCTCTCTCCGCGTCTAGAGTCCGCCGCATGACCGACGATCGGATGGGCGGTATCGCGCTGATCGCGGGCGTGGTCGGCGGCATGGTGACGATGGTCCTGCACCCAACCGGCCACGATCTGCTCGCGCCCGGCCGCTTAGCCTCGATGGCGCTCCTCGCGACCGGCGTGCATGCGCTCGCCCTGGCGAGCCTGCCGGTCTCGTTTCTCGGCGCGCTCGCGCTGTCGCGGCGCCTGGCGTCGCCCGACCGGCTCGGCGTCGCGGCGCTCGTGGTCTACGGCTTCGCCCTGGCGGCGGCGATGGCCGCCGCGGTGGTGAGCGGTCTCGTCGGTCCGGGTCTCGTGCGCGCGATGCTCGCCGCCGCCCCATCCGATACCGCGGGATGGCGCATGGCGCTCGACTTCAGCGGGCGGCTCAACCAGGCGTTCGCGCAGGTCTTCGCGGTGGCTTCGTCGATCGCGATCGTGCTCTGGTCGGCCGCCGTCGTGAGGAGCCGGGCGCTCGCTCGCGGGGTGGGGATCTACGGCCTCCTGCTGGGGCCTGTCATCGTCCTCGCGGTGCTGTCCGGCCACCTGCGGCTCGACGTGCACGGGATGGGCGCCGTCGTCCTCGGTCAGGGGATCTGGTTCCTCGTCGTCGGCTCGCTGCTCTGGCATCCGGTAGCGCGCGAGCCCATGGCGTCCCCGGCGCCGCCGGTTTGACCGCCGGGGCCGCGGCCCCCCTTCCCCCGCGTGCTATCCTTTTCTCCCAACCTGGAGGCGCCGTGGCGACGCCTCCATCCCCCCTCAGGAGCTATGGAAGAGAACGAACCCCGCCTGGCCCTTACCTTCGACGACGTGTCGATCGTCCCCGGCATGTCCGAGGCCCACCCCAACCAGGTGGACCTGCGGACCCAGGTCTGCCGCGGGATCACGATGAACATCCCCATCCTCTCGGCGGCGATGGACACCGTCACCGAGTCGCGCCTGGCCATCGCTCTCGCCCAGGAGGGGGGGATCGGCATCGTCCACAAGAACCTGCCGGTCGAGAACCAGGCGGACGAGGTCGACAAGGTGAAGCGCTCGGAGGCCGGGATGATCGTCGACCCGGTCACCGTCGGGCCCGAGCAGAGCATCCGCGAGGCGCTCGCCGTGATGGCGCGCTACAAGGTCTCCGGCCTCCCCGTCACCTCGGCCGAGGGCCACCTGGTCGGCATCCTCACCAACCGCGACCTGCGCTTCGAGGACGACCTCGACAAGCGGATCGGCGACCTGATGACGAAGGAAGACCTGGTCACCGTCGCCGAGGGGACGACCCTCGAGCAGGCCAAGGCCCTCCTCCACCAGCACCGCATCGAGAAGCTCCTGGTGGTCGACCGCGGCGGCAACCTGAAGGGGCTGATCACCGTCAAGGACATCCAGAAGATGATGCAGTACCCGAGCGCCTGCAAGGACGAGCTCGGGCGGCTGCGGGTCGGCGGCGCGGTGGGGGCGTCGGGCGACTACCTCGAGCGCGCCGCGGCGCTGGTCAAGGCGAAGGTCGACCTCCTCGTCCTCGACTCCTCGCACGCCCACAGCCGGGGCGTGCTCGAGGCGGCGGCGAAGCTGCGCGAGCGCTTCCCCGAGGTCCGGCTGGTGATCGGCAACGTGGCGACGCGCGAGGGGGCGCTGGCGCTCATCGAGCGCGGCGCCGACGCGGTCAAGATCGGCATCGGGCCGGGGAGCATCTGCACCACCCGCATCGTCACCGGCGCCGGCCTGCCGCAGGTGACGGCGGTGATGGACTGCGCCCGCGCCGCCGCCGAGCACGGCATCCCGGTGATCGCCGACGGCGGCATCAAGTTCTCCGGCGACCTCGCCAAGGCGGTCGCCGCCGGCGCCCACTCGATCATGATCGGCTCGCTCTTCGCCGGCACCGAGGAGAGCCCGGGCGAGACGATCCTCTACCAGGGCCGCACCTACAAGGCCTACCGCGGCATGGGGTCGCTCTCGGCGATGGCGAAGGGCAGCGCCGACCGCTACTTCCAGGAGGGCAGCGGCAGCCTCTCGAAGATGGTCCCCGAGGGGATCGAGGGGATGGTCCCCTACAAGGGCTCGGTCCACCAGATGCTGCCCCAGCTCACCGGCGGCCTGCGCTCCGGCATGGGCCTCGCCGGCTGCGCCTCGATCGAGGAGCTCCGCACCAAGGCGAAGTTCGTCCGCATCTCCCCCGCCGGCCTGCGCGAGAGCCACGCCCACGACGTGGTGATCACCAAGGAAGCCCCGAACTACTGGGTCGAGCGGTAGAGCTGGCGGATCGAGGGCCGCGGCGAGCGCGGAGGGCTCCTCGTCGCGCGGCTGGATCGTGTCCTCCGCGGAGGAGGAAAACCGCATGAAATCCTCTGCCGCGAGGGGTGCAGCGGCTAAAGGTATAATTCAAAATTTAGCGGCTATTTCGGCAGATTTAGCCACCAAATCGGAGATTTAGGGTCATGTCCTAACAGTCCGTTGGTGGCGGGGATCAGCGACGGAGCGGGCGGTTATCGGAAGGCCAGGTGCCGGACGGCACCTCGAAAAATCCCACCGTGCCACCCTGATCGCCGGGCAGCAACCGCACTGCTACCTCCACGCCGTCCTGACGCCGCAGAGTGAGAGTCTCCTCGGGGTGCTCCCGAATGTGTTTATAGAGATCCAGATTCAGCCCTGAACCGCCGACAACTTCGTAGGTTCCCCGAGGCACGCCCGGATTTGAGTAACGGTCGGCTGTCAGATTCTGAGGGTTGACTGTCACCACCACGCCAACAGGGGGTAGGGGCGGCACATATTTGATTCTCGCCACCAGCTCACCATCTCGCCACAGAGTGCCGTGTTCCCATTTAGGCATGAGTCAAGTCCTCCTGTCCTGCTCCATCCTACTAAGCGCGGCTAGGTCTGGCCACCGGAACGCCGGTCTCGGTCTCCGCAACCGGCCCGCCGCGCTGCCTTCCCCCCTTCCTGCGGGCACCTTGCGGAGGTGCACATGCCGAAGCGCGAGAGGTGGTTTCCGCTATCAGCTATCGAGAGGGCGATCATCGGGGCGGGACTAGAGCCCGGGCAGAGGGACCGCTTTCTCCGGGAGCTAGCGAGGACAATGCCGAAGCGCGGGCGGAAAGAGGAGCCCGACAGCGCCGCCATCAAGAAAGTGCTAGGTCTCGTGGGCACAGACGAGACGCCCGCCATGGCCCCGCTCTTTCTTGAATTTAGCGGCTCCCCGCCTGCCCTTCCACGCTGCCGGTCGGCCCGGCGGGATCGGCGAGGCTCGCCGCGGACGGGGCGAATCTCTACACTCCCCCACTCCGATCTCGGCCCCACTCCGCCCGCACTCCGATGCCTGAATGTGAGCTTCTCGCGCGAGGTGGACCGCTCCTCGCGCCTCCTGCTGTCGTTCGGGGTGGAGCGAAGATATCTGGGCGGAGAACGTAGGGGCAACCCCCCGTGGTTGCCCCGCAGGCCTACGGGGCAGCCACGGGGGGCTGCCCCTACGACTTGCCGGAGAACCAGTCGCCCCAGAATCCCTGCATCGCCACCTTCTCCGGCAGGCGCATGCCGTTCTGCTTCAAGGCGAGCGCGATCTGTCCGCGGTGGTGCGACTCGTGGGAGATGAGATAGCCCATCCAGCGGACCGGATTGCCGGCGAACATCCTGACTTTCACGCCGTCCTCGAGAGCGCTGCGGAGGAACTGCCCCACTCCCGAGCCGGACTCCGCGAAGGCTGCCGAGAGAGCCGCTGCCGAACGGTCTGCGGTCTCCGGCAGCTCGCTCCGCTTCGGGTGCTTGCCGGTCTCCTGGAACCGCAGCCAGCCCAGCCGGACCTCGTTCATGTGCACGAGCTGCGCGGCGACCGTCCGGCCCCGCGACTCGAGCGGAACCGCCTCGAGCCCCGCCGCCGGGATCGTCTCGATCAGCAGAAGGTTGATGCGGTTGTGGACCTGCCAGGTGGCGAGGATCTGGTCGGGGATCGAGAGCGTTGGCATGGCGGCGGTGTCCTAGAAATGCCAGGGATGGTTTGAACGAGAAGGTGCACGATCATCGGCACCAAAGAATCGGGGCGCGGTAGCGTCATTGTCACTGGCACACGGGCAACGGGTGCCATTTTGTAATGGCTGTAGGCGTGATGGAAGGGCCGCGCCTACTCATCACCGCCCATGATCTCGTGAGCCGTCCGTGCAAGATCGGCCTCGTACTCGGCTTGAGCCTTCAGCAGGCGGTCGAGTTCGACTGACTTGGAATCGAGGGCTGCGAGCCGCTCATCCAGTTCTAGCCGAACTTCCCGTGCGCGATCGAGCGAGGCATCCATGCTGTCGCAAAATGCCCTATAGGCGTTGCGCAGACTTCCAAGCCAAGCTCCGCCGCCAACTTCCCCGGTCGGTAGAGCTTCGCACAGGAGATCGCCTATGGCTTTCTTGACAAGATTGTGAGCCTCTGCAAGACCGCTGAGGTCGCTGTCGGGCTTCATCCGGCAGGCGGCGCGGAGTCTTTCTAGCGGGGTGAGATCTGGGATGGCAGCCATGGTCAAGCTCCTTCTCCGAAAGCGATGCGGTTCGTCGAGTTCTCACCCATTGGCCGCGCGAGAGTATCCGAGAGACTGTCGTTACACGCGAACGATGAGGTTGGCACCCAGGCCGATCACCGGCTTCGGCTCCCTTCGACGATGGCAGACTCCATCTCCTGCAGAGTGTGAGCCGGCCCGTGGTAGCCCGCGCAACCCACGAGATCGTCGAGCGAGACCTCCGGGAAATCACCGACCCGCCGCAGCACCACGTAATCCCCGTGATCCTCCAGCTCGAGCTCGACGCCGGGCGCCCAGCCGTGCCGGTCACGGATCTCTTTCGGAAGGGTCAGCCGACCCTTGGTCGATAGGCGCGTCGTCATCTGGACCTGCCTCGTTTCGGTAGACAGTTTACGGCTTGTTGACGGGATCTCCACTCTCCTCGCCGTCGTCGCGGCCGGTGGGCTGTGGAAGACGCGCAGCGTTTTCCACTGGCTGGCGGATTTCCAGGCGAGAGCAGGCGGTCATGATAGCGTCCTTGTGAATACCTGAGAACAAGCGCGGATGACCACGGATTCAGCATCCGAAGCAGGGACCGATGACGCGGCTAAGGAAACACCTTGGCAGGGAGCGTTTCGCGAGCTCGTGCGCGGCTTTTTTGTGCTGCGCGATCTGTTTTCCTACGCGCTCCCGGGGGCGGCTTTCCTCGCGATTGGCCTGTGGTCCAGACAACCAGGTCCCAGCCAGCTCATCACCTTGATCCAGGGAAGCCCGGCATGGGCGGTGACGCTGCTGGGCCTTTTCGCCAGTTACCTGGTAGGCCATTGCCTGCTCGCCGCATTCTACTTGCCGCACAACGTAGGGCAGATCCTGCAGTTGCTGCGGCTTCTATGGACGAAGCTCACCCGCCGCGAGGTGAAGGACTCGATCCACCGGCTGAGCGTCGAGGAGGCGATATATCGGCGGCGAGCCCCTGAGCTCTTCGTCGAGCTCGACCGCCACCGAATCATCTCGAACCTGCGGCGCGGCCTCGCTCTGGCGCTGGTGTCAGGCGTGATCGTTTTCCGCTGGTGGCCCGACCACTGGTGGGACGGCTCGATCGAGCGCCTGCTGGTAGCCGGCGGGGTCGTGATCTGGATAAGCGTCTTGAGCGGCGCACTGCGGGGCCGCCAGATCACCGCTGACACGCTGCAGGCCGCGAGGGAGGTGCTGCGGAAGAGCGAAGCGATCGCAGTGGGCACCGACTCAAAGCAGGGTTCGGATCTGACCAGCTCCTGACCGCGGCTTCCAGCGCGGCTTGAAGACTCGGCGCAGTCGGAACGCTGCGACGCACCATGTTAGGAAAGGAGAACCCCATGAGAAAGACGCTCGTTCCCGTCCTCGCGCTCGTGCTTCTCGCCCTCTCCGCTCCTCTCTTCGCCGTGGAAGCTCCGCCCGCCGCGCCCTCGCTCAACCCTCTGCCGGCGGCCGCGGCGCTGGCCCCCGCTGGCGCTCCCGCATCGCAGCCCGACGCCCATTTCGCGCTCTGGCTCACGGGAGGAAGCGGCCTCGACACGAACCCTTCCCTGAACTGCCAATGCTTCTTCAGACCGTGCCAGGCCGGCTATGTCTGTTGCAGCTTCGCGAGCGGCGGTCTGCCCAGCTGCGGCTGCGTCCCTGCCGATCCAGGGTGCGGTAATTAATCGACGAGACCCCATCGCGTTCGAAGAAGAGGAGCTGATGGGCCGGCTCGCGGGCGTCTAGAGGCGCCACGGAGCGGTGCCTCTAAACGTCGCGGTGCCGCGACCGCGACCTTCGGGTCGAAAAGGGAGCCACGCCCGCGGCGTGGTCATCACCCAGGAGACCCCGAACGACTGGGGCCGCGCTCCGCGCGGCTGAATCCGCGGCTCTCGCGGCGGCGTATGACAGGCGAGAGAGCGCGGCGGAGCGCGCTTCCCCACCCTCGGCCCGGCTCCGCGGAAAGGCGACAGGCAAGGCGATGAAGAAGACGGTTCAGCTCACGATCGGCGTCGCGGCCCTGGGGCTCGCCGCGCTCGCCTGGAGCGGCAGGACGGGCGCCGACGCGATCAACCGGACGATCCCCGCGCCGCAGATGGACGCCCCCGCCGCCCAGTCGAAGGGGCTCGAGACCGCGGTCCTCGCCGGCGGCTGTTTCTGGGGCCTGCAGGGGATGTTCGAGCACGTCCAGGGCGTCACCAAGGTGGTCGCGGGATACTCGGGGGGCGCGCCGGCGACGGCGCACTACGAGATGGTGGGCACCGAGAGGACGGGGCACGCGGAGTCGGTCGAGATCACCTTCGACCCCCAGCAGATCTCGTACGGACAGCTCCTCCGGCTCTTCTTCTCCGTGGCGCACGATCCGACGGAGCTCGACCGCCAGGGACCGGACTCGGGCCCCAGCTATCGCTCGGAGATCTTCTTCGGCTCCCCGCTCCAGGAGCGCGTCGCGCGCGCCTACGTGGCGCAGCTGACGAAGGAGAAGGTGTTCGGAGCGCCCATCGTCACCCGGATCGAGCCGCTGAAGGGCTTCTACCCGGCCGAGGCGTACCACCAGGACTTCCTGATCCACAACCCCACCTACCCCTACATCGTGCGCAACGACCTGCCCAAGATCGACGCCCTGAAGCAGGTCTATCCGCAGCTCTACAGACCCACCCCGGCAGCGCTCGCGGGCGCCCCGCCGATGGCGCGCTGAGCTGCTTCTCGCGCTCTGCCTGTCGTTCTGGTGGAGCGAAGAACCTGTGCGGGGAACGTAGGGGCAACCCCCCGTGGTTGCCCCGCAGGCCTACGGGGCAGGCACGGGGGCCTGCCCCTACGACTTGCCGAAGAACCCGTCGCCCAGAATCCCTGCATAGCGACCTCCTCCGGCGTCTGCGCTCCCCGCGCGAAGCCCCTACGTCCCGTAGTATTCCGCGTGAACGTACTGGCCGGTGTGGATGTTGTAGACCAGGTACCAACCGGGATGGTCAGGGTCCTCGTAGATCGCGAAATCGTCGTCCGCGCAGTCCCAGCACCAGTCGGCGCTCAGCGGCCAGTCCGCCGGGGAGATCTGGAAGTAGAAGCCGCCCGGCAGCCAGAAGCGGTGGGAACCGGCGTCGAAGCGGTCGATCCTGTACCGATAGGAGGGGCCGACGCGAGTGAAGCGGCCGTGCGCGTTGGGCTGCGCCAGGTGGTAGCGCGTGTCTCCCGGCTGATCGTGGCCGTACCACTGGTTATGATTGACGTGAGGGGTGCTGTTGACCCAGCCACCGTTGTACCGCTCGGCCTGGGCCGGCGCGGTCCGCTGGGGACGAGCCTGCGGCGCCGGCGGAATGTGGCCCTGATTGGCGCGCGGCCGATTGTGGTCGGCGCCGGCCTGCGGCCGACTCTGCTGCCGATTCTGCTGAGGCCGGGCCTGCTGCCGATTGTGCTGCGCGTCGGGCTGCGCCAAGAGCGGCGTCACTCCCAGGACAGCGAGGCCGAGAAGCAGAGACAGGTGTCGTTTCATGGCTTTCTCCAAGTGCGCGTTTGGGCTTTTCCGGTCCGCCGGAGCTCGGCAGGGATTTCGATTCAAGAATCACGCCCGGCTCCCTCTCCCAGATCGGGACGGCGAGCTCGAATGTAGGCTGGCACAGGTCCCAACGAACCGCCGTGCTCAGACCGGCGCCAGGCCGATCCCGAACTGCTCGGCGAGGTCGTAGTCGATGCCGTGGACGATGCCGGCGCCGTTGGCGATGCAGAGCTTGCGCTGCCGCACGTCCTCGACGAACTTCGCCCGCACCGCCTCGGCGCAGCGGTTGGCGACGCTCCGCATCTTGGCGACCTCGCGGTCGTCGTCGGACAGGGCGGCGGGGAGCGCCGCGATGTCGGCGAGGATCTGCGGCTCGACGGCCGATTTGACCCCGCCGTTCTGCACCGCAACGTCGAACATCAGCGCGTAGCCGCGCTGGGAGGCGAGGCCGAAGGCGGCGGCGAGGCGGCGCGCCGTCGCCTGGTAGTCGGCCGTCGACCGCGTCTGCGCCGCCTGGCACTCCGGCGTGCGGCCGAGGGCGCGGAACATCCCGCGCCAGGGCTCCTCGACCGCGTGCCGCACGGGATCCTGGATCGAGCGGGCGAAGGCGAGGGTCGCCGCCTGCCCGCCGTCGAGGGCGGCGGTGAGGGCCGGGAGGTTGACGTGGAAGACGGTCTCCATGACGTCCGGATGGTCCGCCAGCAGCCCCTGGAGGATCGGCTGCAGGGTGCCGCTGCCGAAGTTGAACTGCAGGGCGCCGAAGCTCATCCCCTGGCCGTCGAAGTCGCCGCTCAGGCAGGAGAAGCAGTCGGGCGCCCGGCTGCCGGTCTCGAACGAGCCGGTGAGGGCGAGGGCGCGCTCGGCGACCGGCGCCGCCGCCAGCGCCGGCGGCGGGATGGCGGCGCCGAAGAGCCTCGCCCAGGTCTCCGGGCCGACGGCGCCGTCCGCCGTCAGGCCGCTCTGCTTCTGGAACGCCACGACCGCGGCCTCCGTGCCGCCGCCGTAGACGCCGTCGATCGTGCCGGTGTAGAGGCCGGCCGTCCGCAGCGCGCCCTGGATCTGTGAAACCTCGTCGCCGACCGAGCCCAGCCGAAAGACCGCCATCGCGCTACCCTCCTGTCCCAGAAGCCTTCGCTCCGTGAGTCCGCCGCCATTCTCTCAAGTGACGGCCGCGGCGGAAGCATTTCGCCCCGCCGCGGGCTAGAATCCCCGCCATGGGCGACGGGTGGGAAGGCGACAAGGTCCGGCTGGCGCCGCTCGCGCGCGAGCGCCACCTCGACAACGCCGTCCGCTGGCTGAACGATCCCGCGGTGACGGCGTGGACCCTGATCGGCGACATGCCGGTCACCCGGCTCGCCGAGGAGGGGTTCTTCAGCCGCCACGACGTCGATCCGTACGTCGGGACGCCGACCGAGATCAGCTTCGCCATCGAGACCCTCGAGGGCGAGCACATCGGCTTCTCCGGACTCCGCAAGATCGACTGGCGCCAGGGCGTCGCGTCGACCGGCACCATCCTCGGCCGGCGCGACCTCTGGGGGCGCGGCTACGGCGCCGACGCGGCGCGGGTGCGCACGCGCTACGCCTTCGAGGTGCTCGGCCTGCGGCTGCTGCTCTCCGAGGCGCTGGCCGACAACCTCGGATCGATCGGCATGCTCACCCGCGCCGGCTACCGCGAGGTGGGCCGCATCCCCCGCCGCTACTGGAAGCGCGGCGCCTACCGCGACGCCGTGCTCTTCGCCTTCGAGCGGCCCGGCTGAACGGGGCCCGGCGCGCCCTCAGCGCAGCCGCAGCACCACCAGCGTGATGTCGTCCAGCTGATCGCCGTCCCCCTTGAAGCTCGAGAGGTCCTCGAGGATGGCGTCGCGCAGCGCGCGCGCCGAGCCCGCCGCCGCCGCTCGCCCGATGGCGCGCGCCAGGCGCGCCTCGCCGTACTCGCGGTCGAGGTGGTCGCGGGCCTCGGTCAGCCCGTCGGTGTAGAGCACCAGGCGGTCGCCCGGCGCGAACGGCACCGTCACCTGGTCGTAGACGGCGCCGAGCCGGGTGCCGAGCGGCGGGGCGCCGTGCCCCAGCTCGCCCCCCGGCACCTTGAAGGCCGGCGGATGCCCGGCGCTCGCCAGGGTCAGCGTCGCCGCCTCGCGGTCGAGCACGGCGCAGAGCAGGGTGACGAAGGTGCGCCGGTCGGTCGTCTCGCGCACCATGCGGTCGAGGCGGCGGAGCACCTCGGCCGGCCGGTCGAGCTCGTCGGTCAGCAGGTGGAGGCAGCTGCGCACCCCGGACAGCAGGAGCCCGCTCCCCAGGCCGTGCCCGGCGACGTCCGCCACCACCACCGCCAGGCGGCTCGGCGAGAGGACGAAGTAGCCGTAGTAGTCGCCCCCCACCTCGGTCGCCGGCAGCGAGACGCCGGCGATCTCCACCCACGGCAGGTCGGGCGGCGCCTGCGGCAGCATGGCGAGCTGGATGCGCCGCGCGGTGTCGATCTCCTGGCGCATGCGCAGGCGCTCGCGCGAGCGCGCGTGCTCGCGCCGCCAGTCGGCGAGGAATACCTGGCGCTGGCGGCGGCTGAGGGCGATGGCGAGGAGGAGCGCGGCGGCGAGGAACACCGAGGAGGTCGACAGCGCGGCGTCGAAGACCGGGTGCCCGGAGGCGAGGCTGTGGCGGTAGAGGAGCAGCAGGGTGACCGCCCAGCAGCAGCCGAAGAGGAGCAGGTGCTCGAGGATGCGCAGGCGGATAAGCACGAGCAAGAAGGGGTAGGCGAAACCGGCGAGCCCGACGGCCAAGTCGACGTCCGGCAGCGGCAGGACGAGGAGGAGGAGCTGGACGATCAGGTAGGAGATGGTGATCTGGCGGAAGTGGCGGGAGAAGAGCTCGCTCTCGTCGGCCGAGAGGAAGCCGAGCACCAGCGCGACCGCGGCGAGCGCGGCGAGGCCGCGCACCGGCTGGCGCGAGAAGACGGCCACCAGGCCGGACGCCGCGGCGAGGAGGGCGAAGACGGCGAGGAGCCGCTTGAGCGCGACGTAGTTGCGGTGGTCGAGGTGGCGCTCGACCGCCTCCTTCTCCTCGAGCAGGACGAGGTCGTCGAGCGACAGCGCCCTCACGCCGGCCACCCGAGGCACCCGGCGGCTCCGGCGGCTCCGGCGGCCCCGGCCCGCGAGGTCGAAGATCCGCCGCTCCGCCGCCAGGCTCTCATGCTCGTCGCTCGGCTCGGGAGGGGTCGGCCGACGGCTGGCGTCAGCGCCAGAGAACGTCCTCCGCGCTCCGGCGCGACCGGCGGTGCCGGCGTGGGCTCGCGGACAGGGACATCTCCTGAAGCGTAGCGGCAGCGCCGGCGCGACACAAGGGCGGCGACGCGGGGAGCCCGGTCGCCGGGCGAGAGCAGGTTACCGCGGCGCCGCCGGCGCCAGGACGCGGGCGAGACCCGCGGCTAGGGCGGCGGCGTGCGGCCCCTGCAACAGCGAGTAGTGATCGCCGGCGAGCTCGCGCACCTCGAGGTTGCCGTCGACCAGGCCGCGCCAGCCCAGGGCGGGGTCGGCGCCCCACTCCGCCGGCCGGTCGGCGGCGCGGAAGAGGGCGAGCCGCCCGGCGTAGGGCGCCGGCGCGTACGAGCGCAGGGCGGCGAGGTTGGCGGCAAAGACGGCGGCGAGGCGGCGCGCCATGGCGGTGGCCTGCTCGGGCGAGAGGCTGGGGGGCAGCGCCCCCGCCCGCCGGGCGTAGCCGAGCGCCGCCTGCAACTGTTCCGCCGGCGGCAGCGCCGCGAGCTCGGCCGCTGCCTTCTCGACGTCGGCTCCCGAGAGCCCGGCGAGGTCGAGCACCAGCCGGCCGGCGACCTCGCTCTCGTCCGGCTCCGGCTCCGCTTCCGGCTCTCGCTCCGGCTGGCCCGGGCCGTCCGCTTGCCGCCGCTGGCGGGCGGGGTCGGGGGCCGCGCTGTCGATCAGCGCGACGACCTCGACGGCCTCGCCCCGCCGCCTCGCCTGCTGCGCCATCTCGTAGGCGATCACCCCGCCGAGCGACCAGCCGCCGAGGAGGTACGGCCCGCGCGGCTGGACCTCGGCGATCGCCGCCAGGTAGGTCGCCGCCATCTCCTCGATCGTCCGCTGCGGCTCGCCGCCCGCGAGACCCACCGACTGCAGCCCATAGAACGGCCGCTCCGGGCCGAGCTGGCGCGCCAGCTCGGCATAGCAGAGGACGTTGCCGCCCACCGGATGGACGCAGAAGAATGGCCGCTCTCTCCCGGCGGACTGGATGAGCACCAGCGGCCGGGCGCCGGAGAGGGGTCTGCCAGGAGGCGCCGCCGGCGCGGCCTGGACCGCCGCGGCGGGCGCCGGCGCCGCGGGCGCTTCGCCGCCCCGCGCGGCCGGCTCGCTCCCCTCGCCCGCCGCCGGGAACGATTCCGGGTGGCGCGCGGCGAGGAGGCGGGCGAGGCCGGCCACGGTCGGCGCCTCGAAGAGGGCGGCGACCGGCACCTGGAGGCCCAGCCGCTCCTCGACGGCACGCAGCAGGAGCGCCCCCTGGAGCGAGGTCCCGCCGAGGGCGAAGAAGTCGTCGTCGCGCGAGACGGAGCCGGCGCCCAGCACCTCGGCCCAGGCGCCGGCGAGGGTGACCTCGAGCGGCGTCCGCGGCGCCTCCGCCCCGGCCTCCGGCCGCGGGCGCGCCGGCGCCGGGAGGGCGCGGCGGTCGACCTTGCCGGCGGCGTTCTTCGGCAGCGCGGAGAGCAGGACGAAGGCCGACGGCACCAGGTGGGGCGGCAGCGTCGCGTCGAGGAAGCTCCGCAGGGCCGCCGGCTCGAGGGCGCGCCCGGCGGCCGGGGCGACGTAGGCGACCAGCCGTTTGGCGACGAGCTCGCCGCCGGCCCCGTCGCTCCGCGCCACCACCGCCGCCTCCCCCACGTCGGGATGGCCGGCGAGCGCCGCCTCGACCTCCCCCGGCTCGACGCGGAAGCCGCGCACCTTCACCTGTGCGTCGATGCGGCCGAGGAACTCGAGGCGGCCGTCGGGAAGGAAGCGGGCGAGGTCGCCGGTGCGATAAAGGCGAGCCCCCGGCTCGCCGCTAACGGATCGAATGCGAGCCCCGGCTCGCCGCTAACGGATCGAATGCGAGCCCCCGGCTCGCCGCTATCGGATCGAATCCGAACCCGACCTCGCCGTCGAACGGGTCGGGGACGAACGCCGCCGCGGTCAGCTCGGGCCGCCCGAAGTAGCCGCGCGCGAGGCCCACGCCGCCCAGGTGGAGGTGCCCGGGCACGCCGGCCGGCACCGGCGCGAGCCGGCGGTCGAGCAGGTGAGCCCGCGCGCCGGCGAGCGGACGGCCGAGCGCCAGGACGCCGGCGCCCGGCGCCAGCTCCCCGAGGGTCGCGTAGACCGTCCCCTCGGTCGGGCCATAGGCATTCCACAGGCGGCGGCCGCGCGCCCAGCGCTCGGCCCACGGCAGCGGGCAGGCCTCGCCGCCCACCAGCAGGGCGCGGAGATCGGGGAGGTCGGGATCGGGCATGGCGCCGAGCGCCGACGGCGGCAGGAAGGTGACGCTGATCCGCCGCTCGCGCAGCAGCCGGTCGAGCGCCGGCCCCGGCATCAGCTCGCCCGCCGGGGCGAGGTGCAGGGAGGCGCCGGCGGCGAGCGCCATCGCCAGCTCGGAGATCGAGACGTCGAAGCTCGGCGAGGCGAATTGGAGGATGCGGTCCGCCGGCGTCAGGGCGCACTCGCGCCGCAGCGCCGCGGCCAGGTTGCCGAGGCCGAGATGGGTGACGGCGACGCCCTTGGGCCGGCCCGTCGAGCCCGAGGTGTAGATCAGGTAGGCGAGCGAGTGCGCGACGGCGCATCGGCCCGATCGCATCGGCCGTGACGCGGGCGAGCGGGGGGATCTCCTCGCCGCCCGGAGCGTCCAGCGCCGCGAGCTCCGCCGCGTCGAGGAAGAGCGTCCGCGGCAGCAGGCCGGGGAGGCGCGGCGAGAGCGACCGCGCGGTCACCAGCAGGGCGGCGCCGGAATCGGCGAGGAGGAAGGCGAGCCGCTCGGGCGGATAGCCCGGATCGAGCGGCACGTAGACGCCACCGGCCCGCATCGTCGCCAGGAGCGCCGCGATCCACGCCGCCGAGCGGCCGAGGCAGACGCCGACGGCGACCTCGGGGCCGACCCCGAGCGCCGCGAGCCGCGCGGCGAGGCGCGCCACCCGCCGCTCGAGCGCGGCGTAGGTGAGCGTCTCCTCCGCCGCGACGATCGCCGTCGCTTGCGGGGTCGCCGCGGCGGCCGCGGCGAGGAGATCGGGCAGGCTCTCGCCCAGCCGGCTGGGGCCGGCGACGGCGCTCCACTCGCCGCGCACCTGCCAGCTCTCGGCCGCGCTCAGCAGCGGCAGCTCGGAGAACGGCCGGGCCGGATCGGCGAGGGCCGCGGCGAGCAGCGCCTCGTACTGCCGGAGCATGCGGCGGACGGTGGTGCGGAAGTAGAGGTCGTGGCGGTAGGCGAGGGCGACCAGGGCGCCGTCCGGCCGCTCGTCGACCGAGAGGGTGAGGTCGAACTTGACGCTGTCGCTGTCGATCGCCACCGGCGCGAGGTCGAGGCCGGAGAGCTCGGCCCCGGCACCGGCGTCGGCGCGCGCGCCGGCGCCCTGGAAGGTGAACATCACCTGGAAGAGCGGCGTGCGGCTGCGGTCGCGCGCCGGCTGCAGCACCTCGACCACCTTCTCGAACGGCAGGTCCTGGTGCGCGTAGGCCGCCTTGGCGGCGTCCCGCACCCGCCCGAGCAGCGCGCCGAAGCCGGGCTCGCCGCCGAAGTCGGCGCGCAGCACCAGGGTGTTGGCGAAGAAGCCGATCAGCCCCTCGACCTCGGAGCGCGTGCGGTTGGCGATCGGGAAGCCGACCGCGACGTCGTCCTGGCCGGCGAGGCGGCCGAGGAGGGCGGCGAAGCCGGCGAGGAAGGCCATGAAAGGCGTCGCCCGCGAGCGCTCGGCGAGCGCCGCGACGGCGTGCGGAGCGTCGCCCGGGAGCCACTGGCCGAGAGTGCCGCCGCGGTAGGTCTGGATCGGCGGGCGCGGCAGGTCGCTCGGCAGGTCGAGCACCGCCGCGCCGCCCAGGCGTCTCCTTCCAGAAGGCGATCTGCCGCGCCAGCACCTCGCCCTGCAGCCAGGAGCGCTGCCAGACCGCGAAGTCGGCGTACTGGATCGGCAGCGGCGGCAGGGGCGAGGGGAGCCCCTGCGCGCAGGCGCCGTAGAGCGCCGCCAGCTCGCGGGTCAGCACCTCCATCGACCAGCCGTCGGAGACGATGTGATGCATGGTGAGGAGGACCACCTGGCCGCCGGCCCCCGCGGCGCCGAGCGTCACGATCGACGTGCGCAGCAGCGGTCCGCGCTCGAGGTCGAAGGGGCGCATCGCCTCCTCGCTGGCGAGCCGCCGGACCTCCGCGTCGCGCCGGCCGGCGGGACCGTTCGAAGCGGTCGGCAACGCGGCGAGGTCGACGACCGGGAGCCGCCGCGGCGCCGGCGGCGCCACCACCTGGACCGGCGCGCCGTCGACGACGGCGAAGGTGGTGCGCAGCGCCGCGTGGCGGCGGACGACCTCGTCGACGGCGGCGGCGAACGCCGGCAGGTCGAGGCCGCCGCCGAAGCGGATCGCGGTCGGGATGTTGTAGGTCGGCGCGCCGGGGTCGAGCCGGTCGAGGAACCACAGCCGCTCCTGGGCGAAGGAGAGCGGCGCCACCACCTCCTCTCCGGCCGTCGCCGGCGCGACAGCGATCGCTCCCAGGCGCGGCTCGCGGCCGCCGGGCTCGATCTCGAGCGCGGCGGCCGCGGTCAGCCCCGGGAAGCGCTCTTCGAGATAGGCGGCGAGGCCGGCGACCGTCGGGGCGTCGAAGAGGGCCGCCACCGGGATCGGCCGCCGCAGCCGCTCCTGGAGCTGGAGGATCAGATGGGCGCCGTCGATCGAGTTGCCGCCGAGGGCGAAGAAGCCGTCCTCCGCGCCGACCGCGCCCCGGCCCAGCACCTCGGCGTAGGCGGCGGCGAGCAGGCGCTCGAGCGCCGTCCGCGGCATCGCCCGCGGGCGTCCGGACGGCGCCGGCGGCGCCGGCAGGCGTATGCGAGATCTCGGCGGCCCGGCGGGCGAGGGCCGCGCGGTCGACCTTGCCGTGCGCGCTCAGCGGCAGCTCGTCGACGATCTCCCATACGGCGGGGATCATGGGCTCCGGCAGGCTCCGGCGCAGGCGCGCCGCGAGGTCCCCCGGCGCGGCGCGGCGGGCGCCCGCGACGGCCGCGGGATCGTCCGAAGCCAGCGCCGCCAGCGCCACGAACGCCACCAGCTCGCCGGCGCGGGCGACGACCGCCGCCTGCCGCACCGCCGGATCGGCGGCGAGCGCCGCCTCGATCTCGCCCAGCTCGACACGGAAGCCGCGCACCTTGACCTGGCGGTCGACGCGGCCGAGGAACTCGAGCCGGCCGGCGGGCGTCCAGCGCACCCGATCGCCGGTGCGGAGCGCCCGGCCGCCGGCCGTGGGGACCCAGCGCTCGGCGGTGAGCTCCGGGCGGCCGAGGTAGCCGCGGGCGACCGCCGGGCCGGCGAGGAGGAGCTCGCCGGCGGCGCCGATGGGCGCCGGGTTGCCGTCGGCGTCGGCGACCGCCACGCGGACGCCGGGGAGCGGCCGGCCGATCAGGCTGCGGCCCTCGCCCGCCTCCACCTCCCAGGCGGTGGCGGCGATCGCCGCCTCGGTGGGCCCGTAGAGGACGCTGACCGCCGCGGCGGGGAAGGCCGAACGGAGGTCGCGCGCCAGCTCGGCGGGCACCCGGTCGCCGCCCACCAGGACGCGGCGCAGGCGCTCCCCTCCCCCGCCCCGCCGGCGCACCGCGTCGACCACCTGGCGCATCACCGCCGGCACGGCATGGAGGACGGTCATGCCGTCGAGCGCGGCGACGAGGCCCGGCAGATCGAGCGTCGGCTTGAGGTCGAAGACGACGGCGGTGCCGCCGGCCGCGAGCGGCGCGAAGAGCTCGAGGAGGAAGACGTCGAAGGAGTGCGGGGCGAGGACCGGCATGCGGTCGCCGGGCCGCCAGCCGAAGGCCGCCTGCAGGGCGCCCAAGGCTGTGCGCGAGCTGGCGGTGCTCGACCGCCACGGCCTTCGGCGCGCCGGTGCTGCCGGAGGTGTAGATCAGATAGGCGAGATCGCCGGGCGCCGCGCCGGCGGGAGCCGGCTCGCCGGGGCGCTCCGGCGCGGCGTCGCCGTCCACCCAGACGACCTCGCAGCCGGCGAGGCCGAGGGCCGCGATCCGCTCGGCGAGGGCACGCGGCGCGGCGAGCACGGCGCGGCCCGCCACGGCGACGGCGTCGGCGACCATGAAGGCGAGCCGCGCCGGCGGCAGATCGGGATCGAGCGGCACGTAGGCGCCGCCCGCCTGCCAGATCCCCCAGATCCCCACCGCGAGATCGGCCGTCCGCTCGCCGAAGAGGCCGACGCGGACGCCGGGGCCGACCCCGGCGCGGGCCAGCCGGCGCGCCAGGTCGGCGGCGCGGCCGGCGAGCTCGCCGTAGGTCAGCCGCGCGCCGCGCGCGGTCTCGACCGCCACCGCGCGCGGCGCCGCCGCCGCCGCCGCCGCCAGCCGCCGCGGCAGGAGGTCGGCTCGGCTGCCGGCCGCCGGCTCGCCCGCCCATTCGCGGCTGAGCTGGTGGCGCTCGGGCGCGGTCAGCAGCGGCAGGTCGGCGAGCCGGAGCGCCGGATCGGCGGCGGCGGCGGCGAGGAGGACGCCGGCGTGGTGGAGCAGCCGGGCCACCGTCGTCGCCTGGAAGAGATCGGTGCGGTAGACGGCGCTCGCGGCGAGCCCCTCGGCGGCGTCGGCGAGCGTGATCTCGAGGTCGAACTTGGCGCTCGCCCGGCTCGGCGGCAGGGAGGTGATGGCGAGGCCCGGCAGCTCGAGGCGTTCGCCATGCGCGTTCTGCAGCGCGAACATCACCTGGAAGAGGGGCGTGCGGCTGCGGTCGCGCTCCGGCTGCACCGCCTCGACCACCCGCTCGAACGGCAGGTCCTGGTGGGCGAAGGCGCCCAGCGCCACCTGCCGCACGCGGCCGAGGAGCGCCGCGAAATCGGGGTTGCCGCCGAGGTCGGCGCGCAAGACCAGGGTGTTGACGAAGAAGCCGATCAGCGGCTCGACCTCGGGCCGGGTGCGGTTGGCGAGCGGCGAGCCGACGGCGACGTCGCGCTGCCCGGTCCAGCGCGCGAGGAGGGCGGCGACGCCGGCGAGGAGGGCCATGAAGAGGGTCGCCCCCTGGCTCTCGGCGAGGCGCGACAGACCCTCGCGGACGCCGGCGGGGAGCGGCGCCCAGGCGCTCTCGGCGCGCGCCGAGAGGCACCGGCGGGCGCGGGAGGTCGGTCGGCAGGTCGAGCGCCGGGACCCCGGCGAGGGTCGCCGTCCAGTAGGCGGTCTGTGCCGCCAGCCCGCTCTCCCCCAGCCGGCGCCGCTGCCAGAGGGCGAAGTCGGCGTATTGGATGGGAAGCGGCGGCAGCGGCGAGGCCGAACCGGCCGCCAGGGCGGCGTAGAGCGCCGTGACCTCGCGGATCAGCACCCCCATCGACCAGCCGTCGGCGATGATGTGATGCATGGTGAAGAGGGCGGCGTGCTCGTCCGGCCCGAGGGCGACGAGCGCGGCGCGCAGGAGCGGCCCGCGCGCCAGCGCGAACGGCCGGGCCGCCTCCTCGGCGGCCAGGCGCCCGGCCTCGGCCTCGCCGGCGGCCGCCGGGATCGACGCGAGGTCGATCCGCGCCAGAGCGACCCGCGCCGCCGGCGCGATCACCTGCACCGGGCGCCCCGCCGCGAGCCCGATCGTCGTGCGCAGCGCCTCGTGGCGGCGGACGATCTCGTCGAGGCTCGCGGCGAGCGCCGCGGCGTCGAGGCGCCCGCTGAGGCGGACCGCGGAGGGCACGTTGTAGGTCGGCGAGCCGGGGTCGAGCTGGTCGAGGAACCAGAGCCGCTCCTGGGCGAAGGAGAGCGGGATCCGCTCGTCCGCCCGGCGCGGCCGGCGCGGGATGGCGTTCGCTCGCGCCGGCGCCGCCTGGACCTCGTAGCCGAGCGCCGCCGCGAGCTGCCGCGCCGGCTCGCCCAGGAAGTCCTCGCCGTAGGCCTCGCGCCAGCGGTCGGCCGCGGCGGCATCGATGCCGCGGTGCTGGTGGAACTTGACGTCGCCCAGCATGCGCGACGCCTGGTGGAGGCCGTCGGTCATCCGCGCCGAGGTCCCGGCGTACGGCTCGGCCATCTCCGGGTGGTAGTCGAGGCCGAGGAAATCGCAGAGCCCGCCGAGCACCTCCGCCGGCCGCGCCACCAGCTCCTCGAAGCTCACCCGGCGCCGGCGCTCGGGCGGGACGGCGGCGAGGAAAGCGAGGATGTTGCGCTGCGAGATCAGCCAGATCAGCTCCGCCAGCTCGCGGCGGTCGAAGCGGTGCGGGTGGCGGAAGAAGAGCTGGTCGAGCTTCGCCTCCTCGAAGGAATGGATCATCCCGTACGGGTGGCGCACGAGGTGGACGTAGAGCGGCGCCTCGAACGCCTCCTCGGCGCGGGCGAGGGTCGCCGGATCGAGGGCGTAGGACGGCGTCTTGTCGACCAGCATGCGGCCGGCGATCCAGCCCTGGATCTCGGCATACAGGCGACGCGTGCTCCAGCCCTCCCGTTCCCCCGCCTCGACGATGGCCCGCGCCTCCTCGGCCGCGCCGCCGCGCGCCTCCATCACGGCGCGGATCGCCCCCTCGAGCCAGAAGCTGTCGCGGCCGCCGTTGCCCGTCGAACGCCGCCCGGCGCTCGGCGAGGGTGTTGAACGAGAGGAGCTCGAGCTCGGGCGGAGCGAAGAGCCGCGGATGGCCGGCGAGCATGACGCGCAGCAGGGTCGTCCCCGAGCGCGGCGGCGCCAGGACGAAGAGGGCGCGCGGGTTGCGCGGCTCGGCGGCCTGCTCGCGGCGACAGCGGCGGCAGCGGCGGGACGAGGCGGCGCAGCTCGGCGGCCTTCGCCTCGTCGACGCGGGCGAGCGCCGGCGCGTCGATCGCCGGCGCGGCCTCCGCCGCCTCGGCATCGCCCCAGCGCCGCGCCACCGCCCGCGGATGCTCGCGGCGCAGATGGTCGGCGAGCTGGGCGACGGTCGGCGCGTCGAAGATGACCACCACCTGGACGATCTCGCCGAGCTCCCGCTGCAGGTGGTTGACCAGCACGGCGCCGGCGATCGAGTTGCCGCCGAGCTCGAAGAAGCCGTCGTGGATGCCCACCCGCTCCACCTTGAGCGCCGCCTGGAAGAGGCCGGCGAGGTGGCGCTCGAGCGCGTCGCGCGGCGCGGCGTAACCGGCGGCGGCGCGCGTCGAGCCGCCCGCCGGCGCGAGATCGGCGAGCGCCCGCCGGTCGACCTTGCCGTGCGCGGTGAGCGGCAGCGCCGGGAGCGCCACGTAGGCCGCCGGCAGCATGTAGTCCGGCAGGGTCGCGGCGAGGAAGCTCCGCAGCTCGGCGGCGGCAGGGGCCCGCGCCGCCGCGTCTTCTGTTCCCAGCGCCAGATAGGCCACGATGCGGTGCTCTCCGGCCGCTCCCCCGGCCCTCCGGGCGCGCCAGGACCGCCGCCTCGCGCACCGCCGGGTGCGGCGGCAAGCGCCGCCTGGATCTCCCCCAGCTCGACCCGGAAGCCGCGCACCTTGACCTGCCGGTCGAGGCGCCCGAGGAACGCCAGCTCGCCCGCCGGCAGCCAGCGCGCCAGGTCGCCCGAGCGGTAGAGGCGGGCCCCGGGCTCGCCCGAGAACGGGTCGGGCACGAAGCGCTCGGCGGTGAGATCGGGCCGTCCGAGGTAGCCGCGCGCCACCCCGGCGCCGCCCACCAGGATCTCGCCGGGAACGCCGGTCGGCACCGGCGCGAGACGGGCATCCACCAGGTAGATGGGCGAGTCGGGGAGCGGCCGGCCGATCGGGCTGGCGCCCTCGCCGAGGTCCGCCGCGGCCAGGCGGCGGTAGGTCGAGTGCACCGTCGTCTCGGTGATGCCGTACATGTTGACCAGCGCCGGCCGCGCCTCGCCGTGCCGCGCCAGCCAGGGGGCGAGCGCCGCGGGCGCGAGCGCCTCGCCGCCGAAGACGATGCAGCGGAGGTCCGCCAGCCCACCGCCGGCGCCTGCCGGGTCCGCCTCCTCCTCCGCCCAGACGAGCTGGCGGAAGGCCGCGGGGGTCTGCGAGAGCACCGTCACCCGCTCGCGGCGCAGCAGCTGGTGGAAGTCGACCGGCGAGCGCGAGACGGCGAAGGGGACGACCACCAGCCGCCCGCCGTGGAGGAGCGCGCCCCACAGCTCCCAGACCGAGAAGTCGAAGGCATAAGAATGGAAGAGCGTCCAGACGTCCTCGGGCGCGAAGCCGAACCAGGCCGTCGGTGGCGGCGAAGAGCCGCAGGACGTGCCCGTGCTCGACGAGGACGCCCTTGGGCTTGCCGGTCGAGCCGGAGGTGTAGATCACGTAGGCGAGATCGCGCGGCGACGACGGCGACCCGCGGCGCTTCGGCGCTCGCCGCCGCGATCGCCCGCGCCTCCGCGTCGCCGTCGAGGAGCAGGAGGGCCGGCCGCCGCTCCGGCAGCCTGCCGGCGAGCGCGCTCCGGGTGAGGAGGAGGGCGACGCCGCTGTCCGCCAGGAGGAAGGCCAGCCGCTCGGCCGGATAGTCGGCGTCGAGCGGCACGTAGGCGCAGCCGGCCTTGAGCACGGCGAGGATCGCGACCACCGTGTCGAGCGAGCGGTCGAGACAGAGGCCGACGAGCGCGCCGGGCGCGACGCCGCGCGCCAGGAGATGGTTCGCCAGGCGGTTGGCGCGGCGGTCGAGCTCGCCGTACGCCAGCCGCTCGCCGGCGCCGACGACGGCGGTGGCCGCGGGCGTCGCCGCGGCCCATGCCGCGAAGGCCTCGTGCAGGCCGCCGTGGACGGCGAAGCGGGCTCGCCGCCCGCCCCACTCGGCGAGCAGCTCGTGCCGCTCCGCCGCCGAGAGGAGCGGCAGGTCGGCGACCGTGCGGTCGGCGTCCTCGCTCGCCGCGGCGAGGATGCGGAGGAAGCCCTGGACGAGGCGCTCGGCGGTGGTGGCGTCGAAGAGGTCGGCGTTGTAGAGGCAGCTGCCGCCGATCCCCGCTCCCGCCTCGCCGAGGTTGACGACGAGATCGAACTTGGCGCTCTCGGTCCCCGTCGCGAGCGGCGAGAGGGCGAGCCCGGGGAGGTCGAGCGCGGGGAGGGGCGCGTTCTGTAGCTGGAGCAGCACCTGGACGAGCGGCGGCCGCGAGGGGTCGCGCTCCGGCACCAGCATCTCGACCAGGCGCTCGAAGGGCAGGTCCTGGTGGGTGTAGGCGGCGAGCGCCCGCTCGCGGCTTCGCGCCAGGAGCTGGCGGAAGCTGTCCCCGTCCTCGAGGTCGGAGCGCAGCACCAGGGTGTTGACGAAGAACCCGATCAGCCCCTCGAGCTCGCCGCGGGTGCGGTTGGCGATCGTCGAGCCGACGAGGACCGAGCCCTGCCCGGTGAGCCGGTGGAGCAGGGCGTCGAAGCCGGCGAGGCAGACCATGAAGAGGGTCGCCCCGCCGCGGCGCGCGAGCTGCCGGACGCCGGCGGCCTGGGCGGCGGGCAGGTCGACGGAGCGGCTGGCGCCGCGGCTCGTCTGCACCGCCGGACGCGGCCGGTCGGCCGGCAGATCGAGGACGATCGGCGCGCCGGCGAGCGCCTCCCGCCAGTGGCGCAGCTCCCCTTCGAGCGCCGCGCCGGCGAGCCAGCCCCGCTGCCAGGCGGCGAAGTCGGCGTACTGGATCGGCAGCGGCGGCAGCGGCGACGGCCGGCCGGCGAGGAACGCCGGATAGAGCTCCGCCAGCTCGTGCACCAGGACGCCGATCGACCAGGCGTCCGAGGCGATGTGGTGCATGGTGAGGAGCGCCGCATGATCGTCGTCGGCCGACGCGACGACGGTGACGCGGAGCATCGGCCCGGCCGCCAGGTCGAAGGGGCGGCTCGCCTCGATCGCCGCGACTCCGCCGGCGCCCGCGAGCTCGGCCTGGCGCCGCGCCGGCGGCAGGCCGCGGAGGTCGACCAGCGGCAGCGGCAGCTCGATCGCGGACGGCGGCGCGACGAGCTGCACCGGGCCCTCGGCCCGGCCAGCGGTCGGCATGGCGAAGCGCGTGCGGAGGGTCTCGTGGCGGCGGACGATCTCCCCGACGCTCGCCGCCAGGGCGGGGAGCGAGAGCCGGCCGGCGAGCCGCATGGCGGCGGGCACGTTGTAGGCGATGCTCCCCGGCGCCATCTGGTCGATGAACCAGAGCCGCTCCTGGGCGAAGGAGAGCGGCAGGGGCCGGTCGCGCGGCACCGGCCGGAGGGGCGGCGGTCCGGCGGCGCCCCCGGCGGCGGGCTCGATCCGCCGCTCGGCTTCTACCCACCGGGCGAGGCCGGCGACCGTCGGCGCCGCGAAGAGGGCGCGCAGCGGCACCTCGACACCCAGCGTCTGGCGCAGGCGCGAGAGCGCCTGGGTCGCCAGCAGCGAGTGACCGCCGAGGTCGAAAAAGCTGTCGTCGAGCCCCACCTCGTCGAGCCCCAGGAGCTCGGCCCAGTGCGCCGCGATCAGCTCCTCGAGCGGCGTCCGCGGCGCGGCGCCGGCGGTCAGGTCGGCGGCCTGGCCATCGGCGGCCCGGCGGCCCCCCGCTCGGCGGCGGCGCGGGCGGTGAGCGCCTTGCGGTCCGTCTTGCCGTTGGCGTTGGTCGGCAGAGCGTCGAGGAGGACGACGGTGGGCGGGATCATGTACTGGGGCAGCCGCTGGGCGAGCGCCGCCCGGAGGTCGCGCCGCAGCGCCTCGGACGTCGTCCAGACCGCGGCAGCCGGCGGCGGCGCAGCGGCCGGGGGCGACGCGGCCGCCGCTGGCTCCTGCGGGTCCTCGAGCGCGCCGGCGGGCGTAGACGTTGAAGAGGCCGGCGGCGGCGATCGCCTGGTCCTGCTCGACCTCGATCGTGAAGCCGTGCGCGGCGAGGAGGTCCGTCACCTCGCCCAGCCGGCCGTCGCGGTCGCGCACCTCGACGACGACCTGGCGGATCTTCGGCCAGTCGCCCGCTGCGATGCCGCGGAGCACCGCCAGCTCGCTCTTCTCGACGTCGACCTTGAGGAGGTCGATGCGCTCGACCCTCTCCTCGCGCAGGACCGCGGAGAGGGTGCGCAGCCGGCAGGTCACCCTCTCGGGACGGACGCGCTCGGCGAGCAGCTCCTCGAGATCGCCCTCGGCGAGCTCCGCGCCGCGCGGCCCATCCGGCTGGCCGGCGGGCTGATTCTGCAGAAACGCGCGCACCACTCCGCGCTCCTCGGCGGCGTCGGAGAAGCGGCCGGAGAGGAGCGTCGCGTGCGGGTAGTAGGCGAACTCGGCGCTCCCCGCTTCATCGGCCAGGCCGCAGTCGAAGAGCCGGGCCGGCAGCGCGTGCAGGCGGACGTTGGCGCGCAGATCGGCGAAGACCTCGGGGATCGGCTCGAAGGCATAGATACGCTCCGCGCCGGCCGCCCGCGCGAAGAGGCTGAAGAGGCCGACGTTGGCGCCGACGTCGAAGACCACCGCGCCGGGGCCGAGCGTGATGCCATGGCGCAGATACACCCGCTCGCCGAAGATCTCGCGGAAGAGGAACTCGGTCTCGCCGCGGTTGCGCTGCGCGACGACGAGGCCGTTCGGCAGCTCGGCGAGGTCGGCGCCCGCCGAGCTCCCCGGCGGCCTCGAGGCGCAGCCGGCGCGCCAGCGGCGCCGCGCGCTCGGCATCCGGCACGGCGAAGGCGACGAGCCGCGGGTCGCCGCCGGCGCCGGGCGCCGTCACCACCGCCGCCTCGGCGACGCCGGGGAAGCGCGCCAGCTCGGCCTCGATCTCCCCCAGCTCGATGCGCAGGCCGCGGATCTTCACCTGCTGGTCGAGCCGCCCGAGGTAGTCGACCTCGCCGCCGGGCAGGCGCCGCGCCAGGTCGCCGGTGCGATACAGCCGGCCGCCGGGAGCGGCGGCGAACGGGTCCGGCACGAAGCGCTCGGCGGTCAGCTCCGGCCGCCCCACGTAGCCGCGCGCCGGCTGCACGCCGCCGATGTAGAGCTCCCCCGGCACCCCGACCGGGACCGGCCGGAGCGCGGCGTCGAGCAGGTGGATGGCGGTGTTCGCGACCGGCCGGCCGATCGGCACCAGCGGCCGCGAGGGGGCGCGCTCGCAGGCCCAGGCGGTGACGTCGACCGCCGCCTCGGTCGGACCGTAGAGGTTGTGGAGCGCGGCCCGCGAGCGGGCGAAGAAGCGCTCCTGGAGCGCGAACGGCAGCGCTTCGCCGCTCGCGATCACCCGCCGGAGGGTGGCGCAGCATCCGCCGCTCGTCGCGACCGAACCGGCAGGCGAACCGGCGGTCGCCTCGAGCTCGCTCAGAAAGGCGGCGAGCATCGAGGGGACGAAGTGGACCGTCGTGATCCCCTCCTCCTCGATCGTCCGCGCCAGGTAGGCGGGTTCGCCGTGGCCGCCCGGCGCGGCCATCACCAGCCGGGCGCCGACGAGGAGCGGCCAGAAGAGCTCCCACACCGAGACGTCGAAGGTGAACGGTGTCTTCTGGAGCACCCGGTCCGCCGCCGTCAGCCCGTAGGTTTCCTGCATCCAGAGCAGCCGGTTGCGGATCGCCCGATGGGTGTTCATCGCCCCCTTCGGCCGCCCGGTCGAGCCGGAGGTGAAGATCACGTAGGCGAGGTGGTCGGGGCCGGCGCCGGTCGGCGGGGCGAGCGCGCCGCCGGCGAAGAGATCGCCGCGGCGATCGAGGGCGAGGACAGTCGGCCCCCGCCGGCGCCATGGCCGCGAAGCGCTCCTGCGTCAGCACCACCGCGGGACCGCGGCCGCCGCCGCCCGCCGCATCCTCGAGCGCCGCGGCGATGCGCTCGGCCGGATGAGTCGGGTCGAGCGGCAGGTAGGCGCCGCCGGCCTGCAGGACGCCGAGGAGCGCGACGACCATCTCGAGCGAGCGCTCCATCAAGACGCCGACGGGGACGTCCGGCTCGACTCCCCTCGCCCGCAGACGGCGAGCCAGGGCGGCGGCGCGGCGGTCGAGCTCGCGATAGGTGAGCGCGGAGCCCGCCGCCGTCACCGCGATCGCGTCCGGCGTTCGCGCCGCCTGCGCGGCGACCAGCTCGTGAAGGCAGGCGGGGCCGGGGTAGGCGGCGGCCGTATCATTCCAGTCCACCAGCTCCTGCCGCTCCGGCCCGGTGAGGAGCGGCAGGGCGGAGAGCCGGAGGCCAGGGCCGGCGGCGGCGGCGCGCAGCAGCGTCCCCAGGTGTCCGAGCAGGCGCCGCGCGGTCGTCCCGTCGAACAGGTCGGCGCGGTACTCGAGCTGGCCGACGAGCGCGCCGCGGTCCTCGATCACCGAGAGGTTGAGGTCGAAGGTCGCGGTGCTCTGGCCGCTGTCGACCGGGCTGAACTGGAGGCCGGGGATCGCCAGCTCGGCGTTGGGCAGATTGATCACCGAGCAGGTGACCTGGAAGAACGGCGAGTGGGCGAGGCTGCGGGCGGGATTGAGCTCCTCGACCAGCTTGCCGAACGGCAGGTCCTGGTGGCTGAACGCCTCCATGGCGACCCGGCGGACGCGGCCGAGGACCTCGCGGAACGGGGGGTCGCCCGCGAGGTCGCTGCGCAGCACGACGTTGTTGACGAAGAATCCGATCAGGTCCTCGGTCTCGGTGCGCCGGCGGTTGGCGACCGGCGTGCCGACGGTGACGTCGGTCTGCCCGGTATAGCGCGCGAGGAGGGCCTGGAACGCCGCGAGGACCAGCATGAAGAGCGTCGCCCCCTCGCCGCGGGCGAGCGCCTTGACCTGCTCCACGGCGGCGGCGCCCTCGGCGAGCAGAGTGCCGGCGGTCCCGCCCGCGAAGCCGGCGACCGGCGGGCGCGGCCGGTCGGTCGGGATCTCGAGAACCGGCGGGCCGTCCCCGAGCTGCCGGCGCCAGTAGGCGAGCTCCCTCTCGAGCACCGCTCCCTGGAGCGTCTGGCGCTGCCAGGAGGCGAAGTCGACATACTGGATCGGCAGCTCCGGCAGACGCGAAGGGCGGCCGTGGGAGAAGGCGTCGTAGAGCTCGACCACCTCGCGGACGAGGATGCCGCTCGACCAGCCGTCGGAGGCAATGTGGTGCATGGTGGCGAGGAGGACGTGGTCCTCGCCGGCGAGACGGAGGAGCGCCAGCCGCAGCAGCGGCCCGCGCGCGAGGTCGAACGGCCGCTCGCCCGCCGCCGCCGCCAGGCGACGCGCCGTGTCCTCCCGGCGGGCCGGCGGCAGGGCCGAGAGGTCGACCAGCGGCAGCGGCACCGGCGCCGGCGCCGCGATCACCTGCACCGGTCGGCCGGCCTCGCCGGCCACGGTAAAGGTGGTCCGCAGGGTCTCGTGACGGCGCACGATCTCGTCGAAGGTGCGCGCCAGGATCTCCGGCCGCAGGCGGCCGCGCACCCGCAGCGGGGTGGGCAGGTTGTAGGCGATGTTGCCGGGCTGGAGCTGCTCGATGAACCAGAGGCGCTCCTGCGAGAAGGAGAGCGGGAAAGCGCCCTGCTCGCGGGGACAGGGGACGATCGGCGCGCGCAGCGGGTCGATCCCCTCCTCCTTGAGCAGCAGGGCGAGCAGACGCTGCTTGCGCGGATCGAGCGCGGCGATCGACTTCGGCAGGTTCTCCACGTCTACGATGCACCCCGCTCGGTGAGCATTCGCTCGACCTCGGCCGGGGTGAGGCCCTCCAGGCGCGCCAACATACTCTCCAGCCGCGCGGATTCCAATTCCGCCTCGGCCGCCGGGCGGGCCGCCTCGATCCGCCCGGCGAGGCCGGCGGGGGTCGGCAGCTCGAAGAACCCGGCGAGCGGCATATCGACTCCGAATCGCTGGCGCACGCGGGCGAGCACCTGGGCGCCGAGGAGCGAGTCGCCGCCGAGGTCGAAGAAGCTGTCGTGGACGCCCACGCGGTCGATCCCCAGGAGGTCCTGCCACATCTCGGTCAACGCGCGCTCGAGGTCGCTCGCCGGCGCGGCGTACGGGTTGCGCAGCTTCGGCCGCGCGTGGCGCTCGCCGGGGCGGCCGGCCGGGCCGCCGGCCTCCTCCATCACCGGTCCCGGCGCGGGTTGCGGCGAGGCGAGGCGCGCCAGCATCGTCCAGGGGTCGAGCGGCGAGGCGATGAAGCGCGCCGCGAGACCGTAGGCGAGGAGCTGGTCGAGCGCGGTCCCCGCGTCGAGGTCGGCGACGCCGGCGCCGTCTTCGGCCGTGCCGGCCGCCGCGATCCAGCTCAGGCTCGCCCACTGCGGCCCGCCGGCCCGCTCCTCCTCGCCGGCCAGGGCCTCCGCCGTCCGGTCGAGAGCGGCCGAGAGGCCGAGCCCCGCTCCGGCGGCCAGGGGGTCGCGCGACAGCAGGCGTAGGCAGAGCTCCAGGTCGCGGTCGCCGAGCGCGGCGCGGAGCGCGCCCTGACGGTCGCGGACGGCCGCGAAGCGCCGGTCGTTCTCGCTCGCCTCCAGTGCCGCGAGGCAAGCCCGCGGCACCGGCTCGGTCCCGTCGAGCTCGCCGACCAGGACGCCGCGCACGGGCCCGAGGCGGGACTCGGCCTCGGCGAGGATCGCGGCCAGGCGCGCGCCGTCCGCAGGGTCCACGGCATAGACGAGCCGGTCGCCGTGCGGCTCCCCTGGCGGCTCGAGCGGCCTGCCGGGCGCGCTGGGCTCGATCACCACCAGCTTCGCCGGGACGGTCCGCGCCAGGTGCTCAGCGGCGGCGCGGAGCACCCCATCGAAGCGGCCCAGGGCGACGACCACGGCGCCGGGCGAGAGGCGCGCGACCGTGGCGCCCGGCTGCGCCGGCGGCACCGGCTCGAAGGACCGCAGCCAGCGCTCGCGCCCGCGATAGGCGACGGCCGCCGCCTCGGGCCGGCCGCGGTCCGCCGCCGCGAGCTCGCCGACGAGCAGGGACGCCCAGCGGCCGGCGGTCCGCCCGGCCGGCGGCGGGGCGAGGTCGATGGTGCGGCAGGAGAGCCCCGGAACCTCGCGCGGCAGGACGCTCGGGAGGACGCCGAGCGGCGCGTTCGCCGGATCGAGGGCCTCGACGGCGCTCACCCGCTCCAGACCGCAGGTGACGATCGTGGCCTCCACCGCCGGCGTCGCGGTCAGCCCCGATCCCGCCCGCACCGCGAGCGACTCGCCGAGGGCCTGCGCCAGGAGGAGGACGCTGAGGAAGCCCAGGGCCGGCGCCCGCTCGGGGCCGGCCGCGGCTCGCGGAGAAGGAAGGCTCCAGAGATGGACGATCCGCGTCGGCAGCTCCTCTCCCCGGGCGGTCAGCGCCGCGAGGAGCGCCGCGTAGTCCTCCGGCCGCTCCGGATCGATCGCATACTCGCCCGCGCTGCCCTCGACCCCCGCGAACCGTGCGCCGGTGCGGACCACCGTGACCGCACAGCCGGCGCTCCGCAGGCGCCCGGCGAGCGCCGACGCCGATGCCGCCGTGCCCGTCGCCGGGCGCGCCCTCCGCGAAGAGCAGCCACCGCCCGCCCGACGCCGCGAGCTCGCCCGGACGTGGCGCCGCCGGAGCGGGCGACCGCCGCCACGAGGCGACGTAGAGCCCGCCGCCGGGGTGCGAGGCGAAGGCCTGGCCGCCGGCTCGCGGGTCGATCAGGTACGGCTTGCGCTCCCAGGCATAGGTCGGCAGCGCCAGCCGGCGGCGGCGCTCGTGGGCGTAAACCCGCGGCCAGTCGATCCGCACTCCGGCGAGCCACAGCTTGCCCAGCGTCTCCAGGAGCACCGCCCGGTCCGGCCGCCGCTCGTAGACCGAGCGCAGCGAGGAGACCGCCACCGGATCGCTCGCCGCCGCCGCCGCAGGGTGCTGCAGGCAGAGAGTCGCCAGGCTCTGGCCCGGTCCGATCTCCAGCAGCGCCTGCTCCGGCTCGCGCCACAGCTCGGCGACCGCGGCGCCGAAGCGCACCGGCCCGCACATGTGCTCCGCCCAGTAGCCCGGATCGGTCGCCTGCTCCGCCGCGATCCATCCCCCGGTGACGTTCGACAGATATGGGATGCGCGGCGGATGGAGCTCGATCCGCCGCGCCAGCGCGGTCAGCCCCGCCGCCGCCGGCAGCAGCATCCGCGAATGAAAGGCGTGCGTCGTGCGCAGGCGCCGCGTGGCGCAGCCCGCCTCTCTCAGGTGCTCCTCGAAGGCGGCGATCGCGTCGACCGGACCGGCGACGACCGCCTGGCTCGGACCGTTGACCGCCGCCAGCGAGAGCGCAGCGAAACGATCCGACCGATTGCCCCGATCGGCCCGATCGCCGCTCAACAGCGGCCCGACCTCGTCCTCCGACAGCGACACCGCGAGCATCGCTCCTTCGGGCAGGGCGTCGATCAGCCGCGCCCGCCCGGCGACCAGACGCAGGGCGTCCTCGAGCGACATCACCCCGGAGATCCACGCCGCGACGTACTCGCCCAGGCTGTAGCCGAGCATCGCCCGCGGCTCGATGCCCCACCCCCGCCAGAGGCTGGCGAGCGCCGCCTCGACCGCGAAGAGAGCCGGCTGGAGAACCGCGGTGCGGTCGAGCGGCCCCGCCGCGGGCTCGCCGCCGCCGCGCCCGACGAGACGGCGGAAGTCGGGTCCTCCCCCGCCGGTTGCCTCTCCCGCAGCCGCCGCACCCCCGCTCAACAGCAGCTCCCGCAGGTCGAGCCCGAGCTCGGGCAGGAGCGCCTCGGCACAGCGATCGAACGGCTCGCGAAACGCCGGCTCGGCGCGATAGAGACCCGCAGCGAGGCCGGGGTACTGCTCGCCCAGGCCGGAGAACAGGAAGGCGACCGGCCGCTCGCCGCCGCCGCGCGGCAGCGCGCTCCCCAGCACCCGCCGCGGGTCGCGGCTGCGCAGCGCCGCCGCGGCGTCCTCCCGCCCCTTCGCCACCACCAGCCGCCGGTGCTCGAAGCCCCGCCGACCGACGTGGAGCGAATAGGCGATGTCGGCCCAGTCCTCGTCCGCCGCGCTGTCGAGATACCCCGCCAGACGGTCGGTCGCCGCCTCGAGCGCCGCCGCGCTGCGCGCCGACAGCGAGAGCAGCTGCCAGGGCCGGCCCGGCGACGCCGGCTCGCGCGCCGGCGCCTGCTCGATCACCGCGTGCGCGTTGGTGCCGCCGAGACCGAAGGAGCTCACCCCCGCCCGGCGCGGCGGAACCTCGGCCTCCGCACCGCGCGGCCAGGCGGTGAGGCGCGACGCGACGTAGAACGGGCTCGACGCGAAGTCGATCGCCGGGTTCGCGCGCTCGTAATGGAGCGACGGCGGGATCTCCCCATGCTCGACCGCCAGCACCGCCTTGATGAACCCCGCCACCCCCGCCGCCGCCCCGGTGTGGCCGACGTTCGACTTGACCGAGCCCAAGGCGCAGAAACCCACCCCCGCGGTGCCCGGATTGCCCGGACCCCCGGCGCGAAACGCCCGGGTCAACGCCGCCACCTCGATCGGATCGCCGATCGGCGTCGCGCTGCCGTGCGCCTCGACGTAGCCCACGCTCGCCGGAGACACCCCCGCCAACGCCTGCGCCTCCGCGATCACCTCCGCCTGACCCTCCTCCGACGGCGCCATGAAACCGATCTTCGACGAACCGTCGTTGTTGATCGCCGTGCCCTTGAGCACCGCGTGCACCGGATCGCCGTCGGCGAGCGCCGCGGCGAGCCGCTTGAGCACCACCACCCCTACGCCGTCGCCCCCCACCGTGCCCCCAGCGCCCGCGTCGAACGCCCGGTTGTGCCCGTCCGCAGAGGAGGTACCCCCCTCCTGGTACAGGTAGCCGGCACGCTGCGGGAACTGGATCGTCACACCCCCGGCGAGCGCCAGATCGCACTCGCCGCCGAGCAGCGCCTGGGCCGCCAGATGGATGGCGACGAGCGACGTCGAGCACGCCGTCTGCACCGCCAGCGCCGGACCCCGCAGGTTCAGCTTGTAGGAGACGCGGCTCGCCAGGAAGTCCTTGTCGTTGCCAAGGACGATGTCCATTCCCCCCTCCTCCCCCGCCGCCAGGCTGCGGAACCCATAGGTGTTCATCCCGCCGCCCGCGTAGACCCCCACCCGCAGACGCTCCGCACGCCGCCCGTCCCGCGGCGCCGTCGAGGTGCCGGCGCCGGCGCCGCCGTAGCCGGCGCGCTCGAGCGCCTCCGCCGCGACCTCCAGAAAGGCCCGGTGCTGCGGGTCGATGCGCTTGGCCTCGCGCGGGCTGACGTCGAAGAACGCCGCGTCGAAGAGCTCCGCCCCTTCGAGGACGCCGCTCGCCGCCACGTAACGAGGATCGGCGATCAGGGCCGGATCCAGCCCCGACGACGCCAGCTCCTCGGGCGAGAAGAACGAGATCGACTCGACCCCGTCGCGCAGGTTCCGCCAGAACTCCTCGAGGTCGGCGGCGCCCGGGAAGCGGCAGGCCATGCCGACGACCGCGATGTCGCGCCAGCCGACCTCCCGCGCCAGAGCCGTGCGCCCCGCCGGGATGGCGAGGGGCGCCGGCGCCTCGCCGCCGGCCCGCCGCGCGAAGAGATGGCCGGCGAGCGCGCCGACGCTCGGATACTTGAAGAGGTCGAGGAGCGCCACCTCCTCACCCAGCCGTTCGCGCAGCTTGCTCTGCACCTCGACGAGGAGCAGCGAGTGGCCGCCGAGGTCGAAGAAGCTGTCGTTCGCCCCCACCCGCTCGACCCCCAACACCTCCTGCCAGACGCCCGCGACCGCGCGCTCGACCTCCGACCGCGGCGCCACGAACTCGGCCGCCCCGGCGCGGCGTCCCTCCGGCGCGGGCAGGGCGGCGCGGTCGAGCTTGCCGCTCGCCGTGATCGGCAGGGCCGCGAGCGGCACGAAGGCCGCCGGCAGCATGAACTCGGGGAGGCGGCCGCGGAGATGCGCCCGGAGCGCCGGGATCAGCTCCTCCGGCGCCGTCCCCGCGGCGTCGCGGGCCGGCACGAAGTAGGCGACGAGGCGGTCCGTCCCCCACAGGGCGACCGCGGCACGATCGACCTCCGAGTGCCCGGCGAGCGCCGCCTCGATCTCCCCCAGCTCGATGCGGTAGCCGCGCACCTTCACCTGGCCGTCGGCGCGACCGAGGAACTCGAGCTCGCCCGCCGGCAGCCAGCGCCCGAGGTCGCCGGTGCGATACAGGCGAGTCCCCGGCTCGGCCGCGAATGGATCGGGCAGGAAGCTCTCGGCCGTCCTCTCCGCCCGGTCGAGATAGCCGCGGGCGACGCTGCCGCCGCCCAGGAAGATCTCGCCCGCGACGCCGATCGGCGCCGGCTCCCAGCCGTCGAGCACATAGATCCGCGCCCCCGGAACCGGCCGGCCGGCCGGCACGCTCCGCCGGACGGGACCCACCGGCCAGGCGCTGGCGAAGATGCTCGCCTCGGTCGGCCCGTAGAGGTTGACCAGGCGCCGTCCCGCCGACCATCGCCGGGCGAGCTCCGGCGGGCAGGCCTCGGCGCCGACGGCGAGCACGCGGAGGTCGGGGAGATCGGCGTCCCCGAGCGTCGCCAGGACCGACGGGGTGAGAAAGGCCGCGGTGATCTGCCGCTCGCGGAGCTCCATCGCGAGCTCGGCGCCCGACAGCGGTCCACCCCTCGGCAGGCAGAGGCAGGCGCCGGCGGCGAGCGCCGTGAACAGCTCGAGCGCCGAGGCATCGAAGGAGAGCGAGGCGAGCTGCAGCATGCGGTCGCCCGGCGCCAGCCCGTAGAGCTCCGCCGCCGCACGCACCGTCTGCACGACGCCGGCGTGGGTCGCCGCCACCCCCTTCGACCGTCCCGTCGAGCCCGAGGTGTAGATGACATAGGCGAGGTTCTGGGGTCCGGCGCTCCTGGAGAGGGCGGAGGCGGGCGCGGGCGTCCGAGGCGGCGGATCGACAGGCGTGTCGTCCGCGGCGAGGGGCATGACGTGGATCGGCCGGCGCGCGGTGTCGAAGGCCCTCGTGGAGGCACGGCCCTCCCCCACCAGCAGCACGGAGAGGCCGCTGTCGGCGATCATGAAGTCGAGCCGCTCGCGCGGGTAGGCCGGGTCGAGAGGCACGTAGGCGCCTCCCGCCCCGAGGACGCCGAGGACCGCGACCACCATCGCCGCCGAACGCTCGACGCAGATGCCCACCCGCGCCTCGGGACCGACGCCCGCCGCCCGCAGGCGATCGGCGAGGCGGCGGGCGCGGCGGGCGAGCTCGCCATAGGTCACCGGCTCGCCATCTGCGAGAAGCGCCGGAGCCTCGGGCATCACCCGCGCCCAGACCTCGAAGGGCTCGTGGAGCAACGCGCTGTCGATGGGGCCCGGCGCCGCGCTGCCGCTCCATTCGAAGAGGAGCTGCGCGCGCTCGGCCGCGGGGAGGAGCGGCAGGCGCGAGAGCGGCGCTCCCGGATCGGCGGCGATGCCGGCGAGCAGGGCCTCGAAGCCGGCGACGAGGCGGCGGGCCGTCGCCGCGTCGAAGAGGTCGGCGCGATAGGTGAGCGATCCGGAGAGACCCTGCTCCGAGTCGCCGGCCGAGAGCGCGAGGTCGAACTTGGCGGTATGGCTCGGCAGATCGAGCGGGGCGAAGGCGAGGCCCGGCACCTCGAGCGCGTGGTCCGGCGCGTTCTGCAGAGTGCACATCACCTGGAAGAAAGGCGCATGCGCGAGGCTCCGCTCCGGGTTCAGCTCCTCGACGAGCTTCTCGAACGGCAGCTCCTGGTGGGCGAAGGCCTCGAGCGCCGTCTGTCGCACGCGCGCCAGGAGCCGGTGGAACGGCGGATCGCCGGAGAGGTCCGTGCGCAGCACCAGGGTATTGACGAAGAAGCCGATCAGCCCCTCGAGCTCTGCCCGGTCGCGCCCGGCCACCGTGGTGCCGACCGCGAGGTCGGCCTCGCCGCTCAGCCGGGAGAGGAGGGCCTGAAGGGCGGCGACAACGACCATGAAGAGCGTCGCCCCCTCGCGACGCGCCAGCGCTCTGATGCGCGCGGTCGCGCCGGCGGGCAGCGCCAGCGCCGCCGTCCCGCCGTCCGCTCGCTGCACCGCCGGCCGCGGCCGGTCCGTCGGCAGGGCGAGCGGCGGCGGCGGCTCGCTCAGCTTCTCCCGCCAGTAGGCGACGAGCTTCTCGAGCTCCTCGCCCTGCAGGATCTCGCGCTGCCATTGGGCGTAATCGGCATAGCCGATCGGCAGCTCGGAAAGGGGCGACGGCGCGCCGGTCGCGAAGGCCGGGTAGAGCCGCGTCACCTCCTGCACCAGGATGCCGCTCGACCAGGCGTCGGAGGCGATGTGGTGCATGGTGATCACCAGGGCGTGCTCGGCTGGCGCGGCGATCGGGCTCAGGCGGAGCAGCAGCGCCCGCACCAGCGGTCCGCGGGCGAGGTCGAACGGGCGGTCGGATTCCTCGCTGAGTCGGCGGCGCGCCTCCTCCTCCCGCCGACCGGGAAGCGCCGCCAGGTCCACCACCGGCAGCGCGAACGGCGACGGCGGATCGACGATCTGGACCAGCCGGCCGCCGCTCGCGGCATCGGCCGCGAAGCGCGTGCGCAAGGCCTCGTGACGGCGGACGATCTCGGTGAGGACCGCGGCGAGGACCGCCGCCGAGAGCTGACCGCAGAGGCGCACGCCGGCCGGGACGTTGTAGATGGCGCTCTCCGGCGCCAGACGATCGAGGAACCACAGCCGCTCCTGAGCGAAGGAGAGCGGCACCCTGCCGAGCGGCCGCGGCAACCGCCGGATCTCCTGCCCGCCGGTGGCGCGCTTCTTCTCCTTCAGCCGCTCGGCGAGCGCCAGGAGCTTGTTCGCCTCGAGCTTGATCACCCAGTTCGACATCGCGGATGGGATACCTCGAACGCTTTCATACGGCGGAGGCGGCACGCCACGAGGGGTGTCCCACGCCCTCAAGGTGCCCTCGGCCGGCCGCCGCGCGCCCGGCGCGGGCGATGCAGGCCGGGGCGAACGCCGGCTCTCGCTACGACGCTCCCCGGTCGGCGAGCATCCGTTCGACCTCCTCCGGCGAGAGGTCTTCCAGGCGCTCCAGCATCCGTTCCAACCGGGTCGACTCGGCCTCCGCCTCTCCGGCCGGCCTGGCCGCCTCGATCCGCCCGGCGAGGCCGGCGGGGGTCGGCAGCTCGAAGAGCCCGGCGAGCGGCACGTCCACGCCGAAGCGCTCGCGCACGCGGGTCACCACCTGAGTGCCGAGGAGCGAATCGCCGCCGAGGTCGAAGAAGCTGTCGTGGATGCCCACCTGATCGATCCCCAGGAGGTCCTGCCATATCTCGGCCAACTGGCGCTCGAGGTCGTTCGACGGCGAGACGTAAGGGTTGCGCAGCTTCGGCCGCGCGTGGCGCCCGACGGCGCCGCCCGCCGGCGCGGCGGCCTCTTCCGCCATCGCCGTGGGCTCTGCCCCGCGCGCCAGCGCCAGCCACGGATCGAGCGGCGAGGCAATGAACCGCGCGGCGGGCCCGTACTCGAGGAGCCGGTCGAGCGCGGCACCCAGAGCGATGCCGGCTGAACCTTCGAGGCTCTCGCCCGCCGCATCGACCCCGGACGCCGCCATCCCGCCGAGGCTCGTCCACGGCGCTCCGCCGGCCCGCTCCGTGTCGCCGGCCACGGCCTCCGCCATGAGGTCGAGCGCCGCCGAGAGGCCGTCCCCTGGCCCGGCCGCCAGCGGGTCGCGAGGCAGCAGGCGGAGGCAGAGCTCCAGATCTCGCGCCCCCAAGGCCGTGCGTAGAGCCGCCTCGCGCCCGCGCACCAGCGCAAAGCGCCGGTCGCACTCGCTCGCCGCGAGCGCCGCGAGCGGCGCTCGCGGCACCGGATCGGAGCCGTCCAGCTCCCCCACCAGCACGCCGCGCACGGGCCCGAGCCGGGTCTCGATCTCGGCGAGGATCTCGGCCAAGCCTGCCCCGCCGTCCGCGAGGTCCAGGGCATAGCTCAGGACGTCGGGCATCGGCTCCGCCCGGCTTTCCGCCGGCGGCTCGATCACCGCGAGCCTCGCCTTCGCCCCTCCCTCCAGGTGCTCGGCGGCGGCGCGGAGGTCTCCCGCGAAGCGGCCGAGAGCGACGACGGCGCCGTCCTGCCAGAGCCGTGGCGCGCCGTCGGCTTTCGCCGGTACCGGCTCGAAGGCCCGCGTCCAGCGCTCGCGCCCGCGATAGGCGACGGCGGCCTGCTCGCGCCGCCCGCGATCCGCCGCCGCGAGCTCGCCGGCGAGCACGGCGGGCAGTCGATCGTCGAGGCGATCGTTCATCCGGCCGCCGGGGAGCGCGAGGTCGATCGTGCGGCAGACGAGCCCCGGGACTTCCCGCGGCAGCACGCTCCGCACGGCGGCGAGCGGCGCGCTCGCCGGATCGAGGGCGTCGGCGGCGCTCACCCGCTCGAGGCCGTGGGTGACGATCACGGCCTCCATCGCCGGCGGCACGGGCAGCCCCGATGCCGCCCGCGCCGCGAGCACCCCGCCGAGCGCCCGCGCGAGAAGGAGGAGGCTATGGAAGCCGAGCTCGAGCGAACGCTCGAACCCGCTCGGCTCCGGCGAGCCGAGGCTCCAGAGATGGACGATCCGCGTGGGCAGGTCCTCTCCCCTCGCGGTCAAGGCGGCGAGGAGCGCCGCGTAATCTTCCGGCCGCCCCGGATGAATGCCGTATTCGGGTGCGTTCGCCTCGTCTCCGGCCGCCGCGAACTGCTCGCCGGCGCGGAGCACCGCGACCGCACAGCCGGCGCTCCGCAGGCGCTCGGCGAGCGCCGAGCCGAGCCCGCCGTGCCCGTCGCCGGGCGCGCCTTCCGCGAAGAGCAGCCATCGACCGCCGGCCGCCGCGAGCTCGCCCGGACGCGGTGCCGCCGGTGCGGGCGACCGCCGCCACGAGGCGACGTAGAGCCCGCCGCCGGCGACGGCTGATGCAGCGGAACGGCTCTCGCTCGCCGCGCCGGCCCCCGGCTCGCCCCCTGGCTCGATCAGGTACGGCTTGCGCTCCCAGGCATAGGTCGGCAGCGCCAGCCGGCGGCGGCGCTCGTGGGCGTAAACCCGCGGCCAGTCGATCCGCACTCCGGCGAGCCACAGCTTGCCCAGCGTCTCCAGGAGCACCGCCCGGTCCGGCCGCCGCTCGTAGACCGAGCGCAGCGAGGAGACCGCCACCGGATCGCTCGCCGCCGCCGCCGCAGGGTGCTGCAGGCAGAGAGTCGCCAGGCTCTGGCCCGGTCCGATCTCCAGCAGCGCCTGCTCCGGCTCGCGCCACAGCTCGGCGACCGCGGCGCCGAAGCGCACCGGCCCGCACATGTGCTCCGCCCAGTAGCCCGGATCGGTCGCCTGCTCCGCCGTGATCCACCCCCCGGTGACGTTCGATAGATACGGGATGCGCGGCGGATGGAGCTCGATCTGCCGCGCCAGCGCGGTCAGCCCCGCTGCCGCCGGCAGCAGCATCCGCGAATGAAAGGCGTGCGTCGTGCGCAGCCGCCGCGTGGCGCAGCCCGCCTCTCTCAGGTGCTCCTCGAAGGCGGCGATCGCGTCGACCGGACCGGCGACGACCGCCTGGCTCGGACCGTTGACCGCCGCCAGCGAGAGCGCGGCGAAACGATCCGACCGCTCGCCCCGATCGCCCCGATCGCCGCTCAACAGCGGCCCGACCTCGTCCTCCGACAGCGACACCGCGAGCATCGCTCCTTCGGGCAGAGCGTCGATCAGCCGCGCCCGCCCGGCGACCAGACGCAGGGCGTCCTCGAGCGACATCACCCCGGAGATCCACGCCGCGACATACTCGCCCAGGCTGTAGCCGAGCATCGCCCGCGGCTCGATGCCCCACCCCCGCCAGAGGCTGGCGAGCGCCGCCTCGACCGCGAAGAGAGCCGGCTGGAGAACCGCGGTGCGGTCGAGCGGCCCCGCCGCGGGCTCGCCACCGCGCCCGACGAGACGGCGGAAGTCGGGTCCTCCCCCGCCGGTTGCCTCTCCCGCAGCCGCCGCACCCCCGCTCAACAGCAGCTCCCGCAGGTCGAGCCCGAGCTCGGGCAGGAGCGCCTCGGCACAGCGATCGAACGGCTCGCGGAACGCCGGCTCGGCGCGATAGAGACCCGCAGCCAGGCCCGGGTACTGCTCGCCCAGACCGGAGAACAGGAAGGCGACCGGCCGCTCGCCGCCGCCGCGCGGCAGCGCGCTCCCCAGCACCCGCCGCGGGTCGCGGCTGCGCAGCGCCGCCGCGGCGTCCTCCCGCCCCTTCGCCACCACCAGCCGCCGGTGCTCGAAGCCCCGCCGCCCGACGTGGAGCGAATAGGCGATGTCGGCCCAGTCCTCGTCCGCCGCGCTGTCGAGATACCCCGCCAGACGGTCGGTCGCCGCCTCGAGCGCCGCCGCGCTGCGCGCCGACAGCGAGAGCAGCTGCCAGGGTCGGCCCGGCGACGCCGGCTCGCGCGCCGGCGCCTGCTCGATCACCGCGTGCGCGTTGGTGCCGCCGAGACCGAAGGAGCTCACCCCCGCCCGGCGCGGCGGAACCTCGGCCTCCGCACCGCGCGGCCAGGCGGTGAGGCGCGACGCGACGTAGAACGGGCTCGACGCGAAGTCGATCGCCGGGTTCGCATGCTCGTAATGGAGCGACGGCGGGATCTCCCCATGCTCGACCGCCAGCACCGCCTTGATGAACCCCGCCACCCCCGCCGCCGCCCCGGTGTGGCCGACGTTCGACTTGACCGAGCCGAGAGCGCAGAAACCCACCCCCGCGGTGCCCGGATTGCCCGGACCCCCGGCGCGAAACGCCCGGCTCAACGCCGCCACCTCGATCGGATCGCCGATCGGCGTCGCGCTGCCGTGCGCCTCGACGTAGCCCACGCTCGCCGGAGACACCCCCGCCAACGCCTGCGCCTCCGCGATCACCTCCGCCTGACCCTCCTCCGACGGCGCCATGAAACCGATCTTCGACGAACCGTCGTTGTTGATCGCCGTGCCCTTGAGCACCGCGTGCACCGGATCGCCGTCGGCGAGCGCCACGGCGAGCCGCTTGAGCACCACCACCCCTACGCCGTCGCCCCCCACCGTGCCCCCAGCGCCCGCGTCGAACGCCCGGTTGTGCCCGTCCGCAGAGGAGGTGCCCCCCTCCTGGTACAGGTAGCCGGCACGCTGCGGGAACTGGATCGTCACACCCCCGGCGAGCGCCAGATCGCACTCGCCGCCGAGCAGCCCCTGGGCCGCCAGATGGATGGCGACGAGCGACGTCGAGCACGCCGTCTGCACCGCCAGCGCCGGACCCCGCAGGTTCAGCTTGTAGGAGACGCGGCTCGCCAGAAAATCCTTGTCGTTGCCAAGGATGATGTCCATTCCACCCTCCCCCCCGCCGCCAGGCTGCGGAACCCATAGGTGTTCATCCCGCCGCCCGCGTAGACCCCCACCCGCAGACGCTCCGCACGCCGCCCGTCCCGCGGCGCCGTCGAGGTGCCGGCGCCGGCGCCGGCGCCGCCGTAGCCGGCGCGCTCGAGCGCCTCCGCCGCGACCTCCAGAAAGGCCCGGTGCTGCGGGTCGATGCGCTTGGCCTCGCGCGGGCTGACGTCGAAGAACGCCGCGTCGAAGAGCTCAGCCCCTTCGAGGACGCCGCTCGCCGCCACGTAACGAGGATCGGCGATCAGGGCCGGATCCAGCCCCGACGACGCCAGCTCCTCCGGCGAGAAGAACGAGATCGACTCGACCCCGTCGCGCAGGTTCCGCCAGAACTCCTCGACGTCGGCGGCGCCCGGGAAGCGGCAGGCCATGCCGACGACCGCGATGTCGCGCCAGCCGATCTCCCGCGCCAGAGCCGTGCGCCCCGCCGGGATGGCGAGGGGCGCCGGCGCCTCGCCGCCGGCCCGCCGCGCGAAGAGATGGCCGGCGAGCGCGCCGACGCTCGGATACTTGAAGAGGTCGAGGAGCGCCACCTCCTCACCCAGCCGTTCGCGGAGCTTGCTCTGCACCTCGACGAGGAGCAGCGAGTGGCCGCCGAGGTCGAAGAAGCTGTCGTTCGCCCCCACCCGCTCGACCCCCAACACCTCCTGCCAGACGCCCGCGACCGCGCGCTCGACCTCCGACCGCGGCGCCACGAACTCGGCCGCGCCGGCGCGGCGCCCCTCCGGCGCGGGCAGGGCGGCGCGGTCGAGCTTGCCGCTCGCCGTGATCGGCAGGGCCGCGAGCGGCACGAAAGCCGCCGGCAGCATGAACTCGGGGAGGCGGCCGCGGAGATGCGCCCGGAGCGCCGGGATCAGCTCCTCCGGCGCCGTCCCCGCGGCGTCGCGGGCCGGCACGAAGTAGGCGACGAGGCGGTCCGTCCCCCACAGGGCGACCGCGGCACGATCGACCTCCGAGTGCCCGGCGAGCGCCGCCTCGATCTCCCCCAGCTCGATGCGGTAGCCGCGCACCTTCACCTGGCCGTCGGCGCGACCGAGGAACTCGAGCTCGCCCGCCGGCAGCCAGCGCCCGAGGTCACCGGTGCGATACAGGCGAGCGCCCGGCTCGGCCGCGAATGGATCGGGCAGGAAGCTCTCGGCCGTCCTCTCCGTCCGGTCGAGGTAGCCGCGGGCGAGACCGCCGCCGCCCAGGAAGATCTCGCCCGGCACGCCGACCGGCGCCGGCTCCCAGCCGTCGAGAACATAGATCCGCGCCCCTCGAACCGGCTGGCCGATCGGCGGGCTCTGCCGGAAAGGGACCGCCACCCAGGCGCTGGCGAAGATGCTCGCCTCGGTCGGCCCGTAAAGGTTGACCAGGCGCCGTCCCGCCGACCAGCGCCGGGCGAGCTCCGGCGGGCAGGCTTCGCCGCCGACGGCGAGCGTGCGCAGGTCGGGGAGCTCGGCATCCGGGTCGAGCGTCGCGAGGAGCGACGGGGTGAAAAAGGCGGCGGCGATCTGCCGCTCGCGGAGCTCCGCCGCGAGATCGGCGCCCGAGAGGCGGCCGCTCGCCGGCAGGCAGAGGCAGGCGCCGGCGGCGAGCGTCGTGAACAGATCGAGCACCGAGACATCGAAGGAGAGCGAGGCGAGCTGCAGCACGCGGTCGCCGGGCGCCAGCCGGTAGAGATCCAACGCGGCACGAATCGTCTGCACGACCCCGGCGTGGGTCACCGCCACGCCCTTCGGCCGTCCGGTCGAGCCCGAGGTGTAAATGACATAGGCGAGGTTCTGCGGCCTGGGTCGAGCGATGGCCGCGGCCGGCACGGAGACGGGCGCGGCGAGGGGATCGAGCGGCGAGCCGTCCGCGGCGAGCCGCAGGACCCGCGGCGGCCGGCCAGGCGTCTCGGCATCGCCCGCGCCACCGCCCTCGCAACGGCCGGCGATCGGCGCACCCGTCCCCTCCCCCACCAAGAGCGCTGCGAGGCCGCTGTCGGCGATCATGTAGTCGAGCCGCTCGCGCGGATAGGCGGGATCGAGCGGCACGTAGGCGGCGCCCGCCTTGAGCGCGGCGAGCACGGCGACGACCATCGCCGGCGAGCGCTCGAGATGGATCCCCACCCGCGACTCCGGCCCGACGCCCTCGGCGCGCAGGCGAGCGGCCAGCTGGTCGGCGTGGCGGTCGAGCTCGCCGTAGCTCCAGCGCGCCCCGTCCGCGAGCACCGCCGGCGCCTCGGGCGTCTCCCCGGCGCGGGCCTCGAAGAGCTCGTGCAGGAGCGCCGCGGCTCCTGCCCCGGGCCACGCCCGCCCGCTCCATTCGAAGAGGAGCTGCGCGCGCTCGGCGGCGGGGAGGAGCGGCAGGCGCGCGAGCGGCGTCTCCGGGTCGGCGGCGATGCCGGCGAGCAGCGTCGCGAGATGGGCCAGCGTGCGCCGAGCCGTCGTCGCGTCGAAGAGGTCGGTACGGTACTCGAGCGACCCGCCCATACCCTCCCCGCCGTCGACCGCCGAGAGCGTGAGATCGAACTTCGCCGTCGTCGCCGGCAGGTCGAGCGGCTCGAAGGCGAGGCCGGGGAGCTCGAGCGCCTGGGTGGGCGCGTTCTGCATGACGCACATGACCTGGAAGAGCGGCGTGTGCGCCAAGCTGCGCTCCGGATTGAGCTCCTCGACCAGCCGCTCGAACGGCAGGTCCTGATGGGCGTAGGCCTCGAGCGCCGTCTGCCGCACCCGCGCCAGAACCTCGCGGAACGGCGGATCGCCGGAGAGATCGGTGCGCAGCACGAGGGTGTTGACGAAGAAGCCGATCAATCCCTCGAGCTCGGCGCGGTTGCGTCCGGCGACCGGCGTGCCGATCAAGATGTCGCTCCGGCCGCTCATCCGTGCCAGGAGCGCCTGGAGGCCGGCGGCAACCACCATGAAGAGCGTCGCCCCCTCGCGCCGGCCGAGCGCCTTGATGGCGCCGGCGATGCCGGGGGCGATCTCGAGGATCTCGATCGCCCCCTCCGGCCGCTGCAGCGGCGGCCGCGGCCGGTCGGTCGGCAGCTCGAGGGGTGCCGGCGGGTTGCCCAGCTTCCGCCGCCAGTAGGCGAGGAGCCCCTCGAGAGCCTCGCCCTGCAGGGTCTGGCGCTGCCACCGCGCGTAATCGACGTAGCGGATGGGCAGCTCGGGGAGCGGCGAGCGGCGGCCGGCCGCGAAGGCCGGATAGATCCGGCTGACGTCGTGCACAAGGATGCCGCTCGACCAGCCGTCGGAGGCGATGTGGTGCATGGTGAAGAGGAGGGCGTGCTCGCTCGGCCGCGATCTCACCAGGAGGGCCCGCAGCACGGGACCGTGGATGAGGTCGAAGGGCCGCATCGACTCCTCCGCGGCGAGGTGGCGTGTCTCCTCCTCGCGGCGCACCGTGGGCAGCGGGCCAAGGTCGATCACCGGCAGCGCGAACGGCGCCGGCGGCTCGACGATCTGGACCGGTTGTCCGCCGGTCACCGGCTCGACGGCGAAGCGCGTGCGCAGGGTCGCGTGGCGGCGGACGACCTCGCCCAGGGTGGCGGCGAGGACCGCGGGCTCGACGTCGCCGGCGAGGCGCAGCGCGGCCGGCAGATTGTAGACCGGGCTGCCCGGCTCGATCCGATCGATGAGCCACAGCCGCTCCTGCGAGAAGGAGAGGGGCGCCGGCCCGGCCGAGTCGAAGCGTGGAATGGAGACCGGCGCGGCGCCGCGGCTCCCCGCCGCGAGCGCCGCGATGCGGGGCGCCAGCTCGGTGACGGTGGGCGCCTCGAAGAGGGCGCGCTGTGGCAGCTCGACGGCGAACACGTGGCGCAGGCGAGAGACGAGCTGGGTGGCGAGGAGCGAGTGCCCGCCCAAGTCGAAAAAGTTATCGGCGGCGCCCACCCGCTCGAGCCCGAGGAGCGACGCCCAGACACCGGCGAGCAGCTCCTCGACGGCACCGCGCGGCGCCACGTATCCCGGCCCGGCGCCGTCCTCCGGGAGCGGCCCGGCATTCGCCAGGGCCCGCCGGTCCACCTTACCGGAAGGGGTGAGCGGGAAGCTCGCGAGCGGCACGAAGACCGCCGGGATCAGGACGGCGGGAAGCGACGCCTGGAGGAAATCGCGCAGCTCGGCGGGCGCCGGCGCCTCGCCGTCGCGCGGGGAGTAATAGGCGACGAGGCGGAGGCCGCTGCCCGAAGGCTCGGGGCGCGCCACGACCACCGCCTGCGCGATCGCGCGATGGCCGAGCAGCGCCGCCTCGACCTCGCCGAGCTCGATCCGCACGCCGCGGATCTTCACCTGACCGTCGCGCCGGCCGAGGTACTCGATGACGCCGTCAGCAAGATGGCGCGCGAGGTCGCCGGTGCGATAAAGGCGGCTGCCCGGCGTGCCGCTCCAGGGGTCCGGCACGAAGCGCTCGGCGGTGAGGTCCGGTCGCCCGAGATAGCCGCGGGCGAGCGCCGCGCCGGCGACGCAGAGCTCCCCCGCCACCCCGATCGCCACCGGCCGGAGATGGAGGTCGAGCAGGTGGACGGCGACGTTCGCGATCGGTCGTCCGATCGGGGGCAGCGGCGGCCATTCGGCGGCGGCGCCGGCGAGGGTCCAGGCGGTGACCACGTGGGTCTCCGTCGGCCCGTATTGGTTGTGGAGGCGCGCGTCGGCGCGGCCCTCGCCGGCCCCCAGCCATGCGGCGATCGCCGGCGTCACCTGGAGCTGCTCGCCCGCCGTCACGACGTCGCGGGGAGCCGCGGCCGTCCTCCCCTCCCGCTCCGCCGCCTCCTGCGCCAGCTGGCGCAGCGCGACGAAAGGCAGGAACACCCGCTCGATCCGCCGATCCGCGCGGCCATCGCCCACGATCCTCTCGAGCAGCGCCCGCGGATCGCGGCGGACCTCCTCCGAGACCAGCGCCAGGGCGCCGCCGCCGATCCAGGTCGAGACGGTCTCCTGGAACGAGACGTCGAACGAGAGCGAAGCGAACTGGAGGGTGGCGGCGGCCCCGGGGAGTGCCTCGCGCTCCTGCCAGGCGAGCAGGTTGACGAGCGCCCGGCGGGTCATCGCCACCCCCTTGGGCTTCCCCGTCGATCCCGAGGTGTAGATGACGTAGGCGAGATCGCCGGGGAGCGCCTCGGCGATCGGCGGGTGCAGGGGGAGCGGTGCGGCCGCCGCGACGCCGGCCTCCGGCCCGGCGATGGGATCGAGCGCCAGGACCGGCCCGGCGAACGGCGGCAGAGAGCTCCGCAGCCGCTCCTGGGTGAGGAGCGCCGCGGCGCCCGAATCCGCCAGCATCCACGCCAGGCGCTCCGCCGGATAGGCGGGGTCGAGCGGGACGTAGGCGGCGCCGGCGACGAGGACGGCGAGGACGGCGATCACCATCTCGGGCGACCGCTCGGCGCAGAGGGCGATTCGGGAGCCGGGACCCAAGCCCAGGGTGTGGAGGCGGCCCGCCAGCCGCGCGATGCCCGCGCCGGCCGCCCGGAAGGTGAGCGCGACGCGTTCCCCGTCGCGCTCCCAGACGAGCGCCGTCGCCTCGGGGGTCGCCGCGATCCGCGCCGCGAGGAGCCGCTCGAGGCCTGCCGCCTCCTCTGGCGCCGCGGTGTCGTTCCACTCGACGAGCAGCGCCTGGCGCTCGGCGTCGGTGAGGAGCGGCAGCTCCGAGAGGCGCCGGGTCGGCTGCGCGGCGACGGCGCGGAGGACGTTGCCGAAGTGCCCGAGCAGGCGCCGGGCGGTCGACCGGTCGAAGATCTCGGCCCGATACTCGAGCCCGGAGAACAGGCCATCGTGGTGGTCGTTGACCGTCAGGTTGAGGTCGAACATCGAGGTGGTGACCACCGCCTCGAGCGGGCTGAATTCGAGGCCGGCGGTCTCGAGGCGGGAGCTCGGGGCGTTGGCGAGGGCGCACATCGCCTGGAACAACGGTGTATGGGAGAGGTCGCGCTCCGGCCGCAATTCTTCGACGACGCGGCTGAACGGCACCTCGCCATGCTCGAAGGCGCGGATCGCCACCCGCTTCACCCGCTCGACGAGCTCCTCGAAGGTGGGGTCGCCGGCGAGGTCGGTGCGCAGCACCAAGGTGTTGACGAAGAAACCGATCAACCCCTCGGTCTCGGTGCGATGGCGGTTGGCGACCGGGGTTCCCACCGTGAGATCGAGCTGTCCGGTGGCACGCGCGAGGAGGGCCTGAAAGGCGGCGGTGACGACCATGAAGAGCGTCGCTCCCTGGGCGCGGCCCAGCGCCTTGAGGTCTGCCGCCAGCCGCCGCGGCTGCTCGATGCCCACCGAGCCGCCGGCGAGCCCCTGGACCGGCGGGCGCGGCCGGTCGACAGGAAGCTCGAGCACGGGCGGCTCCGCGAGCTGCTGGCGCCAGTAGGCGAGCGAGCGCGCGAGCCCCTCGCCGCCGATCGTTCGCCGCTGCCACTCCGCGTAGTCGACGTATTGGATGGGGAGCGGCGGGAACGGCGAGGGGCGCCCGGCGGCGAACGACTCGTAGAGCATCACCACCTCGCGGACGAGGACGGAGAGCGACCAACCGTCCGACGCGATGTGGTGCAGGGTGAAGAGGAGCGCGTGCTCCTCCCGCTCCGTCCCCTCCCCCGACAGGCGGACCAGGAAGGCCCGCATGACCGGGCCGCGCGCGAGGTCGAAGGGGCGCAGGGTCTCGTCGGTGACCAGCCGCGAGAGCTCGGACTCGCGCGCCGCTGCCGGAAGGCGGGAGAGGTCGGCCTCCGACAGCGCGAACGGCCGCGGCGGCGACACCACCTGCACCGGCCCGTCGTCAGTCGCCGCGAAACGGGTGCGCAACGTCTCGTGGCGGCGCAGGATCTCGGTGAAAACGGCCGCCAGCACGTCGCGCCGCAGCCGTCCCGTCAGGCGCATCGAGTACGGGACGTTATAGGCGATGTTTCCCGGCTCGATCTGTGCGATGACCCAGAGGCGCTCCTGCGCAAACGAGAGCCGGTAGCCGTGCTGGTCGCGCGCCAGCCGGGGGATCGGTGCCTCGCGCGGCTCGATCCCCCGCTCCTTGAGGAGCGCCGCGAGGAGCTGCCGGCGCTTGACGTCGAGCCCGGCGATCGAGCCGGCGAGAGCGTCCACACGATCCGGCATCAGGCGTCCGCCTCGGCCGCTCCGATGCCGCGCTCGGCGAGCATCGCCTCGACCTCCTCGGGCGACAGGCTCTCCAGCCGCTCCAGGATGCCCGCGAGCTCGGCCGCCTCGTCTCGTCCGGTGGGGCGCAGCGCGTCGATGCGCGCTGCCAAGGCCGCCGGCGTGGGGAGCTCGAAGAACTCCGGCAGCGACACCTTGGCGCCCAGCTGCTCGCGCACTCGGGTGATGAGCTGGGTGGCGAGGAGCGAGTCGCCACCGAGATCGAGAAAGCTGTCGTGGATGCCGATCTCGTCGATCCCCAGGAGGAGCTGCCAGAGCTCGGTCACCGCGCCTTCGCTCTGCGTCGAGGGCGGGACGTAGGCGTTGCGCAGGTTGGGGCGACCGTGCGGCACCGGCGCCTCCCCGGTCTCCGAGCCGACCGCCACCGAGGCGACCAGCTCCCGCAGGCGCGCCGCGAGGTCGTCCACCGAAACGAGGATCTGCGGCGCCGCCCCGTTCACCAGCAGAGACCGCAGCACCTTGCCGATCGCCGTGCCTGCCCCGACCGTCGAGGCCGCCGCGGCTGCGGGTTCCCAGCCGATGGCGGTCCACGGCGCCGCACCGCTCTGTCGCCGCTCCTGCGCGAAGGCATCCGTCAGGGCGGCGACGGCGGCGGCGAGAACCCCCCCGCCGGCGCGGCATAGGCGTCGAGAGAGGAGCCGAGCAGCACGAAGCGCAGACGCCTGCCGGCGAGCAGCCGGGCGAGTGCCGCGAGGCGGCCGGCGGCGGTGCGCAGGACGGCCTCGCCGTCGCCCCGGCGCAGGGCGACGAGCGGCGCCGCCGCCGGCGCATCCGTCTCCGGCTCGACGATCCACCCCACGATCCCACCGGCACGCGCCTCGATCTCCGCCACCACCTCGCGCATCCGCGCCTCGTCCGCGAGATCGGCGACGAAGGCGAGACCGTCTGCCGACAGACCGGCCGGATCGGCCGGCGAGGAGGATATGACGGCGGTCCGGTAACCGAGCTCCTCGAGCAGCCGCTTCGCCGCGGCCAGCCGGCCAGCCGGGTGCCCGAGGAGGACGATCGTGCCGGCGCCGGCGCTCGCCACCGGCTCGGGCGGATCGGGCGGCGCGGCCTCAGAGAGGATCGGCTCGAAGGTGCGCACCCAGCGCTCGCCGCCGCGGTACGCGATCGACACGCCGTCCTCCGGACCCTGCTCCGGCGCCGCCGCGTGCGCCAGCTCGCCGAGGAGCATCTCGACGAGCGCCTCCTCCTGCCAGCTCCCCGGCGCGGCGAGGTCCAGGTCGACGCACCGGCAGACGATGCCGGGGAGCTCGCGCGGGAGCGCCCGGCACAACGCCGCGAGCGGCGCGCGCGCGGGGGACAGCCGGTCGGCGGCGGTCACCGCCGCGAGACCGTTCGCCACGATCAGGGTCTTGAGCGACGAGATGCCCGCCTCACCCGGCGTGACGCGCGCCGCGAGGCCGTGCACCAGGGAGAGCAGGCTGCCGAAACCGCGCTCCTGGGCGGCGGCGAACGCCGCTGGGGTGCCGCCGGCCGGTTCCTCGCCGCCGTTCGCCCCGTAGTCCCGCGAGCCAACGCTCCAGAGGTGGACAATGCGGTCCGGCAGCGGCGTCCCCAGCACCGCGAAGAGCTCGTCGTAGTCCTCGGCGCGCCGCGGATCGAGCGTCAAGGCGTTCTCGCCCAGCCGCGCGAACCGCTCGCCGGCGGCGACCGTCGTCACCACGGCGCCGGCGGCGGCGAGCCGCTCGGCGAGCCTCGCGCCCAGCCCTGAGCCGTCGACGAAGACCAGCCAGCGCCGGCCGTCGCCGGCGAGCTCGCCCGGCCGCAGGCGGCGGGATCGAAGGGTGCGCCGCCAGGAGGGCAGGTAGAGGCGCGGCTCACCCGCGCCGCGCGGGGGCGAAGCAGAGACGCCGCCGCGTGCCGCGAGCCCGCTCTGGCCCTCGCGGGAGCTCCCGGCCCAGTACCGCTTGCGCTCGAAGGGATAGGAGGGGAGCTCGACGCGCCGCCGCCGCTCGCGGCCGTAGACGCGGCTCCAGTCGATCGCCACCCCGGCGAGCCAGAGCTTGGCGAGCGAGCCGAGGACGAACGGCCGGTCCGGCTGCCGCTCGTAGGCGGAGGGGAGCGAAGGCACCGTCATCGGGTCTGCGACCGCGGCGGCCGCCGGATGCTGCAGGGCGAACGCCGAGAGGCTCTGGCCGGGGCCGATCTCGAGGAGCGCGCGCTCCGGATCGCGCCAGAGCTCGGCCAACCCGTCGCCGAAGCGAACGGTGCGGCAGAGGTGCTCCGCCCAGTAGCCGGGATCGGTCGCCTGCTGAGGACGGATCCAGGTGCCGGTGACGTTCGAGAGATACGGGATGCGCGGCGGCCGCAGCTCCATCCGCCGCGCCAGGGCGGTGAGCTCGGCCGCCACCGGCCGCATCATCGGCGAGTGGAAGGCGTGGGTCGTGCGGAGCTGGCGCGTCGCATGGCCGGCGGCCCGCAGACGCTCGTCGAGCTCCCCCACCGCCGCCACCGGCCCCGCGGCCACCGCGTGGCCCGGTCCGTTGACCGCGGCGACCGCGAGCTCGCCCTCTGGGCAGATCGCGGCGATCTCCGCCAGGAGGTCGACCTCGCCCAGCGGCACCGCGAGCATGGCGCCGGCGGGCAGCGCGCCGATCAGCCGGGCGCGTCGGGCGACCAGGGTCAGCGCGTCGTCGAGCGACAGCACGCCCGCGAGACAGGCCGCGAGATACTCGCCGAGGCTGTAGCCGAGGAGCGCGCGCGGCGTCACTCCCCACTCCATCCAGAGCCGGGCGAGGGCGTACTCGACGGCGAAGAGCGCCGGCTGGAGAACCGTGGTGCCATCGAGGGGCGAGCCGGTGCCGGAGGCGGTGTCGGAGGCGCTGCGGCCGAGCATGCGGCGGAGATCGGGACCCTTCTCCCCCTCCTCGCGGTCGGCGGCGAAGAGGCCCGCCAGGTCGATCCCGAGCGGCGTGAGGATCGCGGCGCAGCGCTCGAGCGGCTCGCGGAATGCCGGCTCGTCGCGATAGAGGCCGGCGGCGAGACCGGCATACTGCTCGCCGATCCCGGCGAGGAGAAAGGCGACGGGACGCCCCGGCCGGCTCTCGGGGCCCGTCCGGCTCTCCATCAGCCGCACCGGATCGCGTCCGGCGAGGACGGCGATCGCGTCCTCGCGGTCGCGGCAGACGACGGCCCGGCGGTGCTCCCAGCCCTTGCGTCCGGCGTGGAGGGTGAAGGCGACGTCCGCCAGGTCAGCGCCGGGATGCTGCCGCAGGTGATCGACCAGCCGGCCGGTCGCCGTCTCGAGCGCCGCCGGAGTGCGCGCCGAGAGCGAGAGGAGCTGCCAGGGGCGTCCCGGCTCCTCGGGCGGGCGCGCCGGCGCCTCCTCGAGGATGACGTGGACGTTGGTGCCGCCGATGCCGAAGGAGCTCACCCCGGCGCGCCGCGGGATCTCGGGACTGGAATCGGCGGGGCCATCGGCTCCGTTGGCCGGCCAGTCGGCGAGCGTCGTGCTGACGTAGAACGGGCTCGCTGCGAAGTCGATCGCCGGATTGGGGCTCGCGAAGTGGAGGCTCGGAGGGATCTGCCGGTGCTCGATCGCGAGCGTCGTCTTGAGCAGCCCCGCGATGCCGGCCGCCGAGCCGGTATGGCCGATGTTGGTCTTGACCGAGCCGATCGCCGTGCGGCGGCCGCCGCCCGTGGCGCGGAAGGCGCGGGTGAGCGCCGCCACCTCGATGGGGTCGCCGATCGGCGTCGCGCTGCCGTGCGCCTCGACGTACTGGATGGTCGCCGGGTGGACGCCGGCGGCGGCCTGGGCCGCCACGATCACCGCCGATTGCCCTTCCTCGCTGGGGGTGGTGTACCCCATGCGCGCGGCGCCGTCGTTGTTGAGCGCCGAGCCCTTGATCACGGCGTGGATCGGATCGCCGTCGGCAAGCGCCGCGGCGAGCGGCTTCAAGGCCACGACACCGACACCGTTGCCGCCGACGGTGCCGCCGGCACGGGCGTCGAAGGCGCGGTTGTGGCCGTCCGGCGACACGATGCCGCCTTCCTTGTAGACGTAACCCGAGCGCTGTGGGAAGTCGAGCGTCACGCCGCCGGCGAGCGCCAGCTCGCACTCGCCGTCGAGCAGGCTCCGCGCCGCGAGATGCACGGCGACGAGAGCCGTCGAGCAGGCGGTCTGAACGGTGAACGCCGGGCCCCTCAGGTCGAGCTTGTAGGCCGCCCGCGTCGCCAGGAAGTCTTTGTCATTGCCGAGCGTCACCTCGAAGGGATCGGCCTCGGCGCGGCCGAAGAGGTTCTGCAGCGCGTAGGAGATGGTCCCGGCGCCGGCGAAGACGCCCACCCGGCCGCGCCGCAGGTCGGAGCCGTAGCCGGCGCGGTCGAGCGCCTCGGCGGCGCACTCAAGGAAGATCCGGTGCTGCGGATCGAGCAGCTCGGCCTCGCGCGGGCTGATGCCGAAGAAGGCGGCGTCGAAGAGGTCGGCCTCCTCGAGCACGCCGCCGGCGCGCACGAAGGCGGGATCGGCGAGGAGCTCCGGCGGCACCCCGACCTCCGCCAGCTCCTCGTCGGTGAAGACAGAGATCGACTCGACGCCGCCGGCGAGGTTCCGCCAGAACGTCGCGAGGTCCGGGGCGCCGGGGAAGCGGCCGGCCATGCCGACGATGGCGACCGCTCGATCGGCGCTCCTCGGCGCCGCGGCGCGCACGAACGTCGTGGGCTCCGGCTCGACGATCGCCTGCGGCGCGCCCGTCCGGCGCGTCTCGAGATAGCCGGCGAGAGTCGCGACTGATGGATGGCGGAAGAGCTCGACCATCGAGACCTCCTCGCTCAATCGCTCGCGAAGCTTCGCCTGCACCTGCACCAGGAGCAGCGAGTGGCCGCCGAGATCGAAGAAGCCGTCGCCGCTGCCCACCCGCTCGACGCCCAGCACCTCGCGCCAGATCGCCGCCACCTCGCTCTCCAGCCCGCCCGCCGGCGCGACGAAGCTCTCCGCCGGCGGCGCGCCGTCGGGATCGGGCAAGCGTTCGAGGGCATTGCGGTCGAGCTTGCCGCTGGCGTTGAGCGGCAGCTCGTGGACGATGGCGAACGCCGCGGGGACCATGAACTCCGGCAGCCGGCTGCGCAGATGGGCGCGGAGATCGGCCACCGAGGGCTCCACGGCTCCCGCGGTCTCGCCCGGCACCACCCATGCGACGAGGCGCGGGCCTCCGCTGCCGGCGCGCAGAGCGACCGCCGCCTGTCGCACCGCCGGAACCTCGGCCAGCGCCGACTCGATCTCCCCCAGCTCGATCCGCAGGCCGCGCAGTTTCACCTGCCGGTCGGCGCGCCCGAGGAAGTCGAGCTCGCCGTCGGGCCGCCAGCGCGCGAGGTCGCCGGTGCGGTAAAGGCGAGCCCCCGGCTCGCCGCCCGAGAACGGATCGGGGACGAAGCTCTCCGCCGTCCGCTCCGGCTGGACCAGGTAGCCCTCGACGATTCCGACACCGCCCAGGTACAGCTCGCCGGCCGCTCCGGTCGGCACCGGCCGGCCGGCGCGGTCGAGCAGGTGGATGCGGGCGTTGGCGATCGGACGACCGATGGGGGGCGCCGCTCTCAGGTCCCCGCGATCGTCGAGGCGGCTGTCGCTCGCCACCCAACCACTGGCGAAGATGCTCCCCTCGGTCGGGCCATAGGCGTTGACGAAGCGCCGGCCGGGCGCCCAGCGCGCCGCGAGCTCGGCCGGGCACTTCTCGGCGGCGACGACCAGCGTGCGCAGCGCCGGCAGCGGCTCCTCGCCCAGGGTCGCCAGGACGGATGGCGGCAGGATGGCCATGGTGATGCCGGCGTCGCGGATCACCGCCGCGAGCTCCGGCCCGAGCGGCGGCGGACCGGGCGGCAGCAGGCGGAGGCAGGCACCCACCGAGAAGGTGGCGAAGAGGTCGACCACCGCGGCGTCGAAGCTCGCCGAGGCGAACTGGAGCACGCGCTCCGCGGGGCCGAGCCCGAAGTACCGCACCGCCTCACGGATCGAATTGGCGGCGCCGCGGTGGCGGACCGGCACGCCCTTCGGCTTGCCCGTCGAGCCCGAAGTGTAGATGACGTACGCCAGGCTGTCCGGGGACGCGCTCGCCATCGTGCCGGGCCGCGGCGGCCCGTCGCGCTGCCCTGCCGCGAGCAGGTCTTCGATCAGCAGGCCGCTCGCCGCCCCTCCCTCCGGCAGGCTGGCGAGTGTCTCGCGGCTGGCGAGCAGGAGATCGATCCCGGCGTCCCGCAGCATGAAGGCGAGGCGCTCGCGGGGGTAGGTCGGGTCGAGCGGAACGTAGGCGCCTCCGGCAGCGAGCGTCGCGAGCACCGCGACGATCATCTCGGGCGAGCGCTCGAGGGCGATCCCCACCCGCGCCTCCGGCCCGATGCCCGCCGCGGCGAGCCGCCGCGCCAGGCGGTCTACCTCTGCCGCGAGCTCGCCGTAGCGCAGGGAGCCGCCGCCGCTCCATTCGAGGGCAGTCGCCTGCGGGCTCCGCATGGCGCTCGCCGCGAAGAGCGCATGGAGAAGCTCCCCTGCCGTCGAAACCCGCTCCGCCGGCGTCCCGGCCCATTCGACGAGGAGCTGATGGCGCTCGGGGGGAGTGAGGACAGGCAGCTCCGCGAGAGGCCGGCGCGGATCGGCGGCGGCAGCCGCGAGCAGGCACTCGAAACGGGCAGCGAAGCGCTGGACGGTCGTGCGGTCGAAGAGGTCGACGCTGTAATGCCAGACCGTCGCGATCCCCTCCTCCGTCTCGACCGCCTCGACCACGAGATCGAGCGCCGAGCTCTCGGCCGGCAGGTCGACCGGGCTGAGCGAGATGTCGGACAGCTCGAGATCGCCCATCGGCGCGTTCTGCAGCGCGAAGCTGACCTGGACGAGCGGGGGGCGCGAGAGATCGCGCTCCGGACGCAGCTCCTCGACCACCCGTTCGAACGGCAGATCCTGATGCTCGAAGGCGCCGAGCGTGGTGCGCCGCACCCGCGCCAGCAGATCGGCGAAGCTCGCCGCGCCGGAGAGGTCGATGCGGAGCGCCAGAGTGTTGACGAAGAAACCGATCAGATCCTCCGTCTCGCGGCGTGTGCGGTTGGCGATCGGGGCGCCGACCAGGACGTCCTCCTGGTCGGCGTGGCGGGAGAGGAGGAGCCCGAACCCGGCGAGCAGGACCATGAAGAGCGTGTTGCCGTCGCCGCGTCCGAGCCCGGCGAGAGTTTCCGAGAGCGGGCGCGGCAGGGCGGCGCGGAGGCTCGCGCCCCGGCTCCGCTGGACCGGCGGGCGCGGCCGGTCGGCCGGCAGATCGAGAACGCCGGGCGCCCTGGCGAGCGCTCTGCGCCAGTAGCTCAGATGCTCTTCGAGCGCCTCGCCGGTCAGCGAGCGACGCTGCCAGTCGGCGAAGTCCAGGTACTGGATCGGCAGCTCGGGGAGCGGCGAGGGCTCGCCGGCCGCGAAGGCCGCATAGAGCGTCGAGAGCTCGCGAATGAGGATCCCCATCGACCAGCCGTCGGAGACGATGTGGTGCATGGCGAGGAGCGCCACGTGCTCGTCGGCGGCGAGCCGGAGCAGGCGGGCGCGGAGCTGCGGCCCCCGCGCCAGATCGAAGGGGGCGCGCACCTCGGCTCGCATCAGCCGGTGGGTTTCCTCCTCCCGGCGCGCGGCATCGAGCCCAGAGAGCTCGATGACGCCGAGGCCGAGCGGAACGGCCGGCATGACCCGCTGCACCGGTCCGTCGTCGGACAGCTCGAAGAGCGTGCGCAGCGCCTCGTGGCGGCGGACGATCTCGGCGAGCGCCCGTTCGAGAGCGGCGATGGCGAGCCGGCCGCGCAGGCGGATGGCGTCGCCGAGGATGTAGGTCGAGCCGCCCGGCTCCAGCCGGTCGATGAACCAGAGGCGCTGCTGCGAGAACGACAGCGGGTAGGGGCCGCCGGTCGCCCGACGCGGGCTCGGCGCGATCCCAGTCGTTGCGGCTTCCGGCGCGCGCGCCTGCTTGCCGAGCCGGGCAAGCAGGAGCTTCTGCTTGGCGGGCGAGAGCTGCTCGAAGCGGGAGATGCGGCTCATGGCGCGGCCTCATTGGATGAGGCGGGTGAGGCGCCCGGCGCGCGCTCCGGCGGCGCTCCCGCCGCGCCGTCCTCTCCGGCAAGCTGGTCGACGAGGCCGAGCGCTTCCTCGTCGGTCAGCTCGGCGATCTCGTCGATCATCCCGTCGAGCTCGCCTCGCGCGAACCGCTGGTCGAGGATCGCCTGCGCCAGGTCCGCCAGCCGCCGCAGCTCGAAGAGACGCGACAGCGGCAGCTCGACGCCCAGCTCGCGGCGCAGGCGCGAGGCGAGGCGGGTGGCCATCAGCGAATGGCCGCCGAGGGCGAAGAAATCGTCGTCGACGCTCACCCGCTCGACGCCGAGGAGCTCGCGCCACATCTCGACCAGGCGCTCTTCGAGGACGTTGCGCGGGGGCACGAGCGCGCGCTCCGCCCGGGCGCGGGTCGCAGCCTCGCGCAAGAGCGCGCCGCGATCGACCTTGCCTGCCGCGGTGAGCGGCAGCGCGGCGGCGGCCGCGAGCTCGGGGAGCATATAGGCGGGGAGACGCGCGGCGAGGAAGTCGCCGAGAGCGTCCAAGTCGATCGGGGAGGTGGACGGATCGCTCGGCTCGCGCGGCACGACGAAGGCGATCAGCCGCCGGTTGCCGGAGGCGTCCTCCGGCGCCACGGCGGCGGCCTGGCGCACCGCCGGATGCGCGGCGAGGGCGGCCTCGATCTCCCCCAGCTCGATCCGAAAGCCGCGCACCTTGACCTGTGCGTCGGCGCGGCCGGCGAACTCGAGCCTGCCGTCCGCCAGGAGCCGCACGAAGTCGCCGCTGCGATAGATCCGCGTTCCCATCTCCCGCGGGTCCGGTACGAACGCCGCCGCGGTGAGGTCGGGGCGGCCGAGATAGCCGCGCGCCAGACCGACGCCGCCCAGGCAGAGCTCCCCCACGGCGCCGATCGCCACCGGCCGCAGCTCGCGGTCGAGCACCTGGGCGCTGACGCCGGGGAGAGGACGGCCGATCGGAACCGCGCGGCCCTTCGCCGCGAGACCGGCATCGGCGGCCCCGGCGTGCTCGTGGAGGGTGGCGGCGATCGTCGCCTCGGTGGGTCCATAGGCGTTGAACAGCCGGATGGCCGGCTGGAGCCCGCCCCGCTCCCTCCCCCACCTCGCCCAGCTCTCGGCGAGGGCCCGCTCGCCGCCGATGACGACGAGCCGCAGATCGGGTGGAGGATCGGCTCGCCCCGTGGCCCCGTCGTCGAGCGCCGCCGCGAGCTGGTGCCAGTAGGCGGTCGGAACGCTCAGGTGGGTGAGCCGCTGCTCGCGGCAGCGGGCGAGAAAGCGGTCTGGGTCGTCGATCTCGGTGCGCACGACGAGCGCCGCGCCGGTGGCGAGCGCGGTGAAGATCTCCTCGACGCTGGCATCGAAGGAGAGCGAGGCGAACTGGAGGGCGCGGTCGCCGAGGCCGAGCCCATACCGCTCGGCGATGGCGCGCGTGTAGGCGACGGCGGAGCGGTGGGTGACGGCGACTCCCTTGGGGAAGCCGGTCGAGCCCGAGGTGTAGAGGATGTAGGCCAGATTTTCCGGCAGCGCCGGAGACGCTCCGCTCGCCGGCTCGCCGTCGCCGCAGGCGATGGGCCGGCGCTCGGCGTCGAGGAGCACGGCGCAAACCCCTTCCGGCGCGCGGCCCGCGGGCAGACCGGCGAGGAGCCCGGAGGTCGTGACCAGCAGGCGCGGCGGCGCTCCGGCCTGGGCTGCCGCGAGGAGCCGCGCCAGTCGCTCGGCGGGCGTCTCCGCATCGATCGGCAGGTAGGCGGCGCCGGATTTCAAGATGCCGAGGAGAGCCACGATCATCCCGGCCGAGCGCTCGACCCAGAGCCCGACGGGCACCTCCGGCCCGGCGCCCAGAGCGCGAAGGTCGCGGGCCAGCCGGTCCGCTTCGCGGTCGAGCTCGCCGTAGGTCAGCTCGACGTCGCCGCAGACGACCGCCGTCGCCCGAGGAGTGCGCCGCGCCTGGAGCTCGACCAGCTCGTGGAGGCAGAGGTCCGCCGCCGGTAGAGCGGTGTCGTTCCATTCGCGCAGGAGCTGGTGCGCCTCGGCCTCGGCGAGCCAGGGCAGGTCTCGCAGGGCTCGATCCGCATTCGCCGCGAAACCGGCGAGGAGGATCTCGAGGTGGCGCAGCAGGCGCTCGACGGTCGTCGGATCGGTGCGGTGGTCGTGGGCGATCCGCAGCTCGAGCTCGCCCTGACTCTCTCCCGCCGCCCTGGCGGCTTGGGTATCGCGGCGAGCGACAGCGGGAGATCGGTGCGATCGGCGAAGACGACGTCGCGCATCTCGATCCCCATCGGCCCCTCGCTCGCGGCGGTCTCTAAGGGAAACTTCTCGAAGGCGACGAGGCTGCGGAAGAGCGGCTCGCCGGCCGGCACCTCGCTCCAGCGCTGGATGTCGAGAAGGGATGTGTGCTCATGACGCCGCAGCGCGACCTGATCCTCCTGGAGACGGCGGAGCCAGCCGGCGGCGGACGCCGCCGGCTCGGCGATCACGCGCACCGGCAGCGTGTTGATGAAGAGACCGACGATGCTCTCGACGCCGGGGAGCTCCGCCGGGCGTCCGGAGACGACACTGCCGAAGACGATGTCGTCCTCTCCCGCGGCGCGCGCGAGGAGCAGCGCCCAAGCGCCCTGCACCAGGGTGTTGAGAGTCAGCCCGCGCTGGCGCGCCAGGCGCTCGAGGCCGGCGGTCGCCGCCGGCGACAGCGAGATCCCGCGGTCCGCCGGGGGTTCCGCCGCGGCGGGCGGCGGCGCTGCCGGGCGGTCGAGCGGCAGCCGGGTCGGCGCCGCGAATCCCGCGAGGGCACGGCGGAAGTAGCCCTCGGCGGCGCTCGCATCCTGCCGCTCGCGCCAGGCGAGGAGGTCGCGGTAGGGAGGCGCCGGCGGCAGCTGCATCGGCTGTCCAGCCTGCGCCGCCGCATAGAGGGCGAAGACCTCGCGGAAGATCAGGGCGAAGCACCAGCCGTCGAGCAGCAGGTGATGGAAGCTCCAGACGAAGCGGTGCTCGCGCTCGCCGAGCCGCAACAGGGCGGCGCGCTGGAGAGGCGCGCGGGCGAGATCGAAGCCGCGAGCGCGGTCGGCGGCCAGCCAGGCGGCCAGACGGCCTTCGCGCTCGCCTGCCGGCACGTCGCGCCAGTCCTCGAAGGTCCAGGGGATCTCGACGCCGCGACGCACGATCTGGACCGGGCTCGACAGCCCCTCCCACGCGAAGGCCGTGCGCAGGGCCGGATGGCGGTCGACCACGGCCTGCCAGGCGCGCTGGAAAGCTCCGACCTCGAAGCTGCACTCGTGGTCGCCGGCGAGGGTGCAGGCGAGGTGCTCGAAGTACAGGCCCGCCGCGGGAGCGCGGAGAGCTTCGAAGAGCATTCCCTCCTGGAGCGGCATCAGCGGATAGACGTCCTCGACGCTGCGGTCCCGCGCCGCGCCGCGGCCGAACAGGCGGTCGAGCGCCGCCTGCGTCGAGGTGGGCGAGCGGGAAGTCGGCCGGGGTGTAGGCGCCGGCCTCGGGCCCGGCACCGTGGGCGATCAGGACGGCGAGCGCGGCGGCGAAGCGCCGCGAGAGGAGCTCGACGGCCGCGCCCTCGAGATGCGCGGCGCTATAGGTCCAAGCGGTGCGCAGACGGCCATCGGCCATCCAGGCGTCGACTTCGAGCCGGCGACCGGGAGCACGCTGACCGGCGAATGGTGATGCATCGGCGCCGAGCGCGCCGAGATATCGGAAGGCGATCTCGGGCGCCGGCAGCTCGGCGAGGCGCGCCGCCTCGGGCGCCGAGCTCCGATCGCGCAGGAGGAGGTACCCCGAGCCGTCACCCGGAATCGCCCGGAGCTGCTCCTTGACGGCCACGATCGCCTCTCCCGGCTCGGCGCCGGAAGACAGCGTCACCAGGGCCGGATACCACATCGCGAGCGATCCCACCGGACGCGGAACGTCGAAGTCGGCAGCGATGTCCTCACGTCCTTGCACCACGAGGTCAAAACGCAGCGAGACGGCCGAGGATTCCGACTGAAGCGCTTGCGCGAGGGCGGTGATCAGCAGCTCGTCCGGCCGCGCTCGATACGCCGCGGCGGCCGCGGCGAGCCGTGGCGCGGCGAGCGCCGGGTCGAGATCGACGACGAGCGACGAGGACAGCGACGCTTCCTCGGCGTGGCGATCCCGCGGCAATTCCTGCACCGGCGCGGCGACCGTCGCAAGCCAATACGGCAGCTCGGCCAACAGCTCCGGCGAATCGGCGTCCCGGGCCTGGTCCGCCTCGTGCGCCTCGCCCGATGCACCGCCGAGCGGCACCGCGACCGCGGCGAGGGCGGCGACCGTCTGCAGCTCGAAGACCTGCGCCGGGGTGATCGCGAGGCCCGCAGCCCGCGCCCGCACCACCATCTGCAGGCCGAGGATCGAGTCGCCGCCCAGGCGGAGGAAGCTGTCCCCGACGCTCACCTCTCGGCGCCCCAGGAGCTCGCGCCAGATCCCGGCGAGGACTCGCTCGGCGTGCGTCGCCGGCGCCACGATCGAGCCGCCCGGCAACTCCGCCCGCGGCGTTGCCGGCCCGACGAGCTCGAGATGTCCGTCCACCGACCGCCGCACGCGGTCGCCGGTGCGCAGCAGACGTTCGCCGCCCGGCGCGGGGACGAAGCTCGCCGGCGGGAGCTCCAAGCCGGCGAGACCGGCGCCGCTCAAGAACAGCTCCCCCCTCGCTCCGGCCGGTGCCGGCCGGAGGTCGCGGCCGAGCACGCGGAGGCGCAGCTCCGCGCCCGCGGCGCCGATTCCCAGCCGCTCGGCGATCGACTCCACGAGGGCGGCCGCGGCCAGCCGCCCGACCGCGATCCCTTCGCCCCACTCGCGGCGGAGCTGGTCCTCTTCGGCCGCCGTCAGCCATGGAAGCTGGTCGAGCCGTCCCTCGGGCGACGCCATGAAGCCGGCGAGCAGGTTTTCCAGCCGCTGCAGCAGGCGCTCGACCGTCGTCCCGTCGGCGCGGTGGTCGTAGGCCAGCCGCAGCGCGAGCTCGCCGCGGCCCCGCCCCGGCATGGCGGCGAGCGACAGCGGATAGCCGGTGCGATCGGCGAAGACGACGTCGCGGACGTCGACGCCGGTCGGCTCCTCCGCCAGGGCGGCGTCGACCGGGTAGTTCTCGAAAGCGACGAAGCTCGCGAAGAGCGGCTCGCCCGCTGGCAGCTCGCTCCACCGCTGGATCTGGACGAGGGACGCGTGCTCGTGGCGCCGCAGCTCGAGCTGCGCCTCCTGCAGGCGGCGCAGCCAGCCCGCGAGCGGCGCGGCCGGCTCGATCATCGCGCGGACCGGCAGTGTGTTGATGAAGAGCCCGACGATCGATTCGACGCCGGGCAGCTCGGCAGGCCGGCCCGCGACCACGGCACCGAAGACCACGTCCTCCTCGTCCGCGGAGCGCGAGAGGAGGAGCGCCCAGGCGCCCTGCACCAGGGTGTTGAGCGTGAGATCGCGCTCCCGCGCCAGGCGCTCGAGACCCTCCACCAGAGCCGGCGGGAGCATGCGCTCCTCCCACCGCGGGGGTGGCGGCGCGGCCGGCGGCAGCGCCAGCGGGCGGTCGATCGGTAGCGGCGTCGTCGCCGTGAAACCGGCGAGGGCGCGGCGGAAGTAGCCCTCCGCTGCCTGCGGGTCCTGCCCCTCGATCCAGGCGACGAGGTCCCGGTACGGGCGCGCCGGCGGCCGCCGCGCCTCGCGGCCGGCCACCAGCGCCTGGTATTGCGCGAGCACCTCGCGGAAGACGAGCGCCAGGCACCAGCCGTCGAGCAGCAGGTGATGGAAGCTCCAGACGAAGCGGTGCTCGTGCTCCCCCATCCGCAACAGGGCGGCCCGCTGGAGCGGCGCGCGAGCGAGCTCGAAGCCGCGCGCGCGATCGTCGGCGAGCCAGGCTTCGAGGCGCGCCTCCCGCTCTCCCCCCGGCACCCCGCGCCAGTCCTCGATCGTCCAGGGGAGCGCGGCGCCGCGGCGGACGATCTGCAGCGGCCGCGGCAGACCCTGCCAGACGAACGCCGTCCGCAAGGCCGGGTGGCGGTCGAGCGCCGCCTGCCAGGCGTGCTGGAAGGCGGTCACCTCGAGATCGCCCGCGAGCGTGCAGGCGAGCTGCTCGAAATACAGCTCGGCGCGCGGCGCGCGGAGCGCCTCGACGAGCATTCCCTCCTGGAGCGGCGCCAGCGGGTAGACGTCCTCGACGGCGCGATCGAGCGCCGCTCCGCGGCCGAGCAGCCGGTCGAGCGCCGCCTGCTCGAGGCGGGCGAGGGGGAAGTCCGAGGGCGTGTAGGCGCCGGCAGCGCGCGAGGCGCAATGGGCGACCACGCCCGCGAGTTCGGCGGCGAAGCGGCGGCCAAGGCGCTCGATCGCCGGGCGCTCGCAGCTCGCGGTGTCATAGGCCCAGCCGGCATGCAGTCGGCCGCCGAGCACCCAGGCGTTGACCTCGAGCCGATGGCGCGGACGCGCCCGCGGGCTCTGCCCCGGCCCGGTCGGCTCGTCGATCAGGCGCCAGCGCGACGAGCGTCCGAGCGATGCGTCGAGCTGGCCCAGGTAGTTGAAGGCGACGTCGGGAGCCGGCAGCTCCGCGAGGCGCGCCGCACCGGACGTCGGGCTCGGTGCCGAGGTTGACGTCGGGCTCGGCGGGCTCAGGTAGCGCAACAGGCCGTAGCCCAGACCCCGGCGCGGGATCGCGCGCAGCTGTTCCTTGACCGCAATGATCGTCTCACCCACCCCGGCGTCAGCCGGCAGCGTGAGCGCCGCCGGGTAGAGCGCGGTGAACCATCCCACCGTGCGCGAGAGGTCGAGGTCGGCGGCGATCGCCTCCCGTCCGTGCCCTTCGAGATCGAGGCGCACGGTGATCTCCCCGTCCATGGCGCCCGCGGCGAGGGCCCGCGCCAGCGCGGCCAGCAGGAGGTCGTCGATCCGCGTGCGGTAGGGCACCGCGGCCGCGCCGAGCAGCGCGGCGGTGGTCTCGGCGCCGAGCTCCACCTCGAAGACCTCGACCGCGGCGGTGACGCCGACCGCATCGGCGCCGCCGGGATGACCGGGCAGCGGCAGGGCCGGCGCCGACGCCGTGGCGAGCCAGTAGGGCAGCTCGGCGCGGACCTCGGTCGAGCGTGCGCGCTCGGCGAGCGCCTCCGCCCAGCGTTTCCATGAGGTGGTCTTCGCCGGGAGATCGGGGGGCCGGCCGGCGGCCAGCCGCTCGTAGGCCGCCTCCAGATCCTCCAGGAGCACGCGCCAGGAGACGCCGTCGATCGCCAGGTGATGGGCGACGAGGAAGAGGCGGTCCTCGTTCCCCGGTACGAGGATGAAGCGGGCGGCGAGGAAGAGCGGCCCGCGGGCGAGCTCGAATCCCGCTTGGAGGGCGGCCGCCGCTCGTTCGACGGCCGACCTGCGGCGTTCCCGCGGCAGCGCCGAAAGGTCGATCTCGCGATACGGCGCCGGGCCTCCCGGCGGCGCGATCTCCTGATGCCATTCTCCGCTCTCGCAGTGGAAGCGCAACCGCAGCGCGTCGTGATGGACCGCGAGCGCCGCGGCCGCGGCGGCGAGCGGAGCGCCGGCGAGCGGCTCGGCCGTCGCCAGGAGCAGCGATTGATTGAAGTGATGCGGCTCGACCGCTCCACTGGCCAAGAAATAGCGCTGGATGGGCGTCAACGGCACCGCCCCCACCACCGGTCCCTGCTCCGCCTCGGCGGCGACGAGCGGCACCGCGGCCGCGGCGACGGCGGCGATCGTCTGCAGCTCGAAGATCTGCGCCGGGGTGATGACCAGCCCCGCCGCCCGCGCCCGCGACACCACCTGCAGGCTCAGGATCGAGTCGCCGCCGAGCCGGAAGAAGCTCTCGCCGCGCCCCACCTGCTCACGCCCCAACACCTGGCGCCAGATCCCGGCGAGCAGGGCCTCGACCGCCGTTGCGGGCGCGGCGGCCGGCGGGTCGTAGAGGCTCGCGGCCGACGGCGCGGGCAGCGCCGCGCGATCCACCTTGCGCCCCAGGTACTCGAGGTCGCCGTCGGCGAGCCGGCGAACCCGGTCGCCGGAGCGATACAGGCGAGCGCCGAGCTGGCTGCTCGATGGGCCGCGAGCCCCTGGCTCGCCACTCGGGAGCCCGCCGAACGGATTCGGCAGGAAGCGTTCGGCGGTCAGCTCCGGCCGGCCGAGATATCCCAGCACGAGACCCTCGCCGGCGACATAGAGCTCCCCCGGCACGCCCACCGGGACCGGCTCGAGATCGCCGTCGAGCACGTAGACCGCAAGGTCGGGAAGCGGCCGGCCGATGACGCTCCCGCGCTCCACGTCCCCTCGCCCGATCGGCCGGAAGGTCACGTGCACGGTCGTCTCGGTGATGCCATACATGTTGAACAGCCGCGGCCGCTCGTCCCCGTGGCGGGCAAACCACGGCTCGAGGCTCGCGAGGTCGAGCGCCTCGCCGCCGAAGATCACGGTGCGCAGAGCGAGGTCGTCCTCGCCGCGAGACGCGCCGGCCTCCTCGGCCCAGAGGAGCTGGCGAAACGCCGAGGGCGTCTGATTGAGGACGGTCACCCGCTCGTCGACCAGCAGACGGTGGAAGTCCTCCGGCGAGCGGCTCACCGCGGAGGGCACGATCACCAGCCGACCGCCATGGACGAGCGCCCCCCAGAGCTCCCACACCGCGAAGTCGAAGGCGTAGGAGTGGAACAGGGTCCAGACGTCGTCCGGACGCAAGTCGAGCCAGGGATCGGTCGAGGTGAGCAGGCGGTCGACGTTGGCGTGCGTGACGACGACCCCCTTCGGGCGCCCCGTCGAACCCGAGGTGTAGATCACGTACATCGCCTGCTCGGGAGCGGTGGCCGCGGTGGGCGGCCGCGGGATGCCGTGCGATCGCGTCCTCTTCGGCATCCAGCCGCACCACCCTCAGCGGGCGGCCGACGGACGGCAGCCTGGGGGCGAGGCCGTCCTGGGTCAGGAGCACCTCGACGCCGCTGTCCGCGATCATCCATGCCAGGCGATCCGCCGGATAGCCGGGGTCGAGCGGCAGGTAGGCGGCGCCGGCCGCGAGCACGCCGAGGACGGCGACCGGGACGGCGAGCGAGCGCTCGAGGCAGAGCGCCACGAGGTCGCCCGAGCGGACGCCAGCCGCCAGCAGATAGCTCGCCAGCCGATCGGCCCGCGACCCGAGCTCGCCGTAGGTCAGGCTCTCTTCGCCGCAGCGGACGGCGACCGCCGCCGGCCGGAGCGCCGCCGCCGCCGCGAAGCGCTCGTGGAGCGGCATGGGCGGAGAAGACGCCGGCGCCTGACGCGGGTTCCACCCGGCGAGGAGCTGGTGACGCTCGGCCGGCGAGAGGATGGGCAGCGCCGCCGCCGGCCGTTCGGGGTCGACCGGCATGGCCGCCAGGAGGACCTCCAGGTGCCCCAGCATCCGCTCGACGCTGGCGTCGTCGAAGCGACGGTCGTACGCCAGCCGGAGCGACAGCTCCTGGCGCGCCACCACCGTCAGCGTCAACGCGTAGTTGGTCCGCTCGGAGATGGCGAGATCGCGGACCGCGAGCTCGCCGAGCCGCGCCGCGAGCGCCGCATCGAACGGGTAGTTCTCGAACGCCACCAGGCTGTCGAACAGCGGCACGCCGGCGGCGACCTCGCTGGCGGCCTGGATGCGGGCGAGCGGCGTCCATTCGTGGAGGCGCAGCGCGAACTGCCGCTCCTGCACCGCCGTCAACCAGGCGGAGAGCGGCTGGCGCGCCGGCTGGAGCCGCACCGGCACGGTGTTGATGAAGAGCCCGACGATCGACTCGACTCCCGGAAGATCCGCCGGCCGGCCGGAGACGACGGAGCCGAAGACCACGTCCCGGCGGTCGGCGTAGCGGCCGAGGAGGAGAGCCCAGGCCCCTTGCACGACGGTGCTCGAGGTCACCTGGAGCCGCTGGGCCAGCCGCTCGAGGGCCGACGCGGCCGCCGGCCGTAGCGTCAGGGTGCGCTCGCCGTAATCTTCGGCGCGGGTGGTGGCCGCCGCGGCGGGCGGGCGGTCATACGGCAGCGGCGTGGGCGTCGCGAAGCCGGCGAGCTCGCGGCGCCAGAACGCCTCGGAGGCCGCGGCGTCGCGCCGCGCCAGCCAGGCGATGTAGTCGCGGTAAGGGCGCGGCGGCGAAAGCTGCGGCAGCTTCGGAAGCTCGCCGCCGCTCCCCTGCCGGAGCGCCTCATAGAAGGCGAAGACCTCCGAGAAGAGGAGCGAGAAGCACCAGCCGTCGAAGAGCAGGTGGTGGAAGCTCCACAGCAGGCGGTGCTCGCGCTCGGCCGTCCGCACCAGGGTGATGCGGAGGAGCGGCGCCTTCCCCAAATCGAAGCCGCGGCGCCGGTCCTCGCCCTGGAGCTCGTCCCAGCGTGCGGCGAGCCGCTCCGGAGCCTCCTGCCGCCAGTCCGCCAGCGCGACCGGCAGCTCGGCGCGCCGGAGCACGGCCTGGAGCGGCTCTTTTCCCTCCCGCCAGAGGAAGACCTCGCGGAGGGCGGGATGGCGGTCGACCACCCGCTGCCAGGCGCGGGCGAAGGCGGCCGCGTCGAGCGGCCCGTCGAGCCTGCAGGCGAGCTGCTCGAAGTAGAGCTCCGAGCCCGGCGCGTAGAGGGCGTGGAACAGCATTCCCTGCTGGAGCGGCGCCAGCGGATAGAGGTCCTCGACGTCGCGCAGGTCGCGCCCGGCGCGCACCAGGTCGTCGACCGCCGCCGGATCGGCGAGCGGGAAGTCCGAGGCCGTCGCCCCGCCCGCCTCCGGCGCGCGGCAGTGCTCGATCAGCGTCTCGAGCTCGGCCGCGAAGCGCCGGGCCAGCCCCTCGATCGTCGGGCGGTCGTGGAGATCGGCGCTGTACTGGAAGGCGGCGCGCAAGCGCCCCCCGAGGACCATCGCATCGATCCCGAGGAGGTGCCGCCGCTCGGCATTCCGGGTCCTCCGTCCCCCGCGCCTCCTCGGCGGCCGGAAGGAAGAGGCCGCCCTCTCCCATCGCCCCGTCGAGCTGCCCGAGATAGTTGAAGCTCACCTCCGCCGGCGGCAGAAAGGCCAGCCGCGCCGCGGCCCGCGCGCCGGTCGAGCCGCCTGCCATATAGCGCAGGAGGCCGTAACCGATGCCATGGCCGGGGACGGCGCGGAGCCGCTCCTTGACCGCGCGGATGGCCTCGCCCGGCCCGCCGGCGGGGAGCTCCAGCGCCAGCGGAAAGACGGTCGTGAACCAGCCGACGGTGCGCGACAGGTCGACGCCGTCGAAGATCTCCTCGCGGCCGTGACCTTCGAGGTCGACGAGCACCCGCCGCCCACCCGCCGCGGTCAGCGCGCCGGCGAGGGCGGTCAGCAGCAGGTCGTTGACCTGCGTGCGATAGGCCTCCGGCGCCTCGCGGAGGAGGGCGCGCGTCGACTCCTCCGCCAGCTCGACGGTGATCGTCGCGGCCGAGCCGACGGTGTTGCGGCCGGCCGGCCGATCCACCGGCAGCCGCGCGAGCCCGGCCGCCGGCAGCGCTCCCCAGTAGGCGAGCTCCGCCGCGACCTCCGGCGAGCCGGCGTGCTCGGCGAGCCTCTCGGCCCAGCGCTTCCAGGAGGTGGTCTTCGGCGGCAGCGCCACCTCTCGGCCCGCCGCGAGCTGGCGCCAGGCGGTCGCCAGGTCCTCGAGGAGGATCCGCCAGGAGACGCCGTCGACGACCAGATGATGGGCGGTGAGGAGAAGCCGGTCGGGCCATCCCGGCCCGGCGGTGAAGAGCGCCGCGAGGAAGAGCGGGCCGCGGGCGAGATCGAGCCGTGCCTGGAGGTCCTCGGCGGCCGCCTCGATCACCCGCCGGCGATCGCCCGCGGGCACGGCCGCGAGGTCGCAGACCAGGAGCGGCGCGACGTCGGGCGAGAGCGGCTCATAAAGCGGATCGTGGAGCTGCCGCCAACCGGCGGCCTCGCGCACGAAGCGCAGGCGCAGCGCGTCATGATGCGCGGCGAGATGGGCGAGCGCCCGCGGCAGGGCGGACCGGTCGAATGGCCGGTCGACGGGCTGGCCGGCCGGCAGCTCGAGAAGGAAGGCCTGGTTGAAGCGCTCGGGCGCCGGCGGCTCGGCGGCGAAGAACGCCCGCTGCACCGGGGTGAGCGGCACGTCGCCGGCCACCAGCCCCTGCTCGGCCTCGACGGTCCCCGCCGAGGCCGCCGCCAGCGTCGCGACCGCCGCCAGCGCCGCGATCGTCTGGTTCTCGAACAGCTGCTTCGGGGTGACGAGCAGCCCGGCGCGGCGCGCCCGCGCCACCACCTGGATCGAGAGGATCGAATCGCCGCCGAGCTGGAAGAAGTTATCCCGCACGCCGACCGCATCGAGCCCCAGCACGCCGCGCCAGACCTCCGCCAGGATCTCCTCCTCGCGGCTGCCGGGGAGCGCCCGCGGCGCGCTCCGGCGGTCGTCGCCGTGCGGATCGGAGCCCGCCGGCAGGGCCCTCCTGTCGAGCTTGCCGTGCGCCGTCAGGGGAAGCGCCGCGAGCGGCACGAAGGCCGACGGCACCATGTACTCGGGGATGCGGCCGCGCAGGAAGTCGCGCAGCTCCTCGGCATCGGGGACGACGCCGTCGCGCGGCACGACATAGGCGACGAGCTGAGGGTCGCCGGTGGCGCCCGGCCGCGCGATCACCGCCGACGCCGCGAGCTCGGGATGGCGGACGAGCGCCGCCTCGATCTCTCCCGGCTCGATGCGGAACCCGCGCACCTTGACCTGATCGTCGACCCGGCCGAGGAACTCGAGCCGCCCGTCCGCCAGCCAGCGCGCGCGGTCGCCGGTGCGGTACCAGCGCGCGCCGTCGCGGACGACGAAGCGCTCGGCGGTGAGCTCGGGCCTTTCGACGTAGCCGCGCGCCACCCCCGCCCCGCCGAGAAGGATCTCGCCGGCCACGCCGATCGCCGCCAGCCCTCCGGTCGCGTCGTAGACGCGGAGCGCCACTCCGGGAAGCGGCCGGCCGAGGGGAGTCCCCAGACGGGGACCGGGTCGCGGGATCGCGGCGGCGGACGCGCGACAGAGCTCGCTGGCGGCGAGGATCGTCCCCTCGGTAGGCCCGTAGAGCACGCGCACCTCGACCGCCGGGAAGACTTCGGCGAGCTCCGCCGCGAGCGCCGCCGGCACCGCGTCGCCGCCGACGAAGAGCGTCCGCAGGATGGGGTACGAGCCCCCGGTCACCCGCGCCGCCGCCGCGACCTGCCGCATCAGGGCGGGGACGGCGTGGAAGCGGGTGGCGGCGGCGAGCCCCTTGAGCAGGCCGTCGAGGTCGAGCGGCGAGGTCGCCGCGAGGAGCTCGCAGGAACCGCCGGCGAGGAGCGGCGCCAACAGCTCGAAGAAGAAGATGTCGAAGGAGAAGGGCGCCACCGAGAGCATGCGGTCGTCGGACCGCCAGCCGAAGTCGCGCCGCACGCCGGCGAGCACGGCGGCGAGCGAGCGGTGGGCGACCTCGACCGCCTTGGGCTGGCCGGTGGTCCCCGAGGTGTAGATCAGATAGGCGGGATGATCCAGCGCCGGGAGTGCGGGGAGGAGCTCGCCGGGGCTCGAATCGACCGGCTCGTCGCGGCTCGTCTCCGCGAGGACGACGAGCCGCGGACCCGCCGGCAGCCGGCCGGCGAAACGCTCGCGGGTGACGACCGCCGCGATCTCGGCATCGGCGGCGAGGAAGGCGAGCCGCTCGGGCGGCAGCGAGGGGTCGAGGGGCAGATAGACCGCGCCCGCCTTCCAGATGGCGAGGAGGCCGACCGCGAGGTCGGCCGAGCGCTCGAGGGCGAGCCCGACGCGCGCGCCGCGGGCGATGGAGCGCGCGGCGAAGCAGCGGACGAGCCGGCGGGCGAGGCGGTCCGAGCGGCGGGCGAGCTCGCCATGGCTCAGGCGCTCCGCGCCGCAGACGACGGCGGTCGCCTGCGGGGCGGCCGCGGCGTGCCGGGCGAGGGACGCGAGGACGGTCTCGAGCGACCCGGCGATCTCGGGGGCCGCGGTGTCGTTCCATTCGGCGAGCACCTGGTGGCGTGCCGCCGCCGAGAGGAGCGGCAGCTCGGCGAGCCGTGCCTCCGGATCGGCGACCACACGCTCGACGAGGGCGGCGAACGCCTCCGCCATGCGCGCCATCGTCGAGCGGTCGAAGAGGTCGAGGTTGTACTCGAAGAAGCCGAAGATGCGCGCCGGCGAGTCCCACAGGCCGAGCGTCATGTCGAAGCGCGAGTTGCCGTCGTCGACGTAGAGCGGGGTGATGGTGAGCCCGGGCAGCTCGAGAGCGGTGTACTCGGCGTCGAGGAGCAGGAAGTTCGCCTGGATGAGCGGCGGCCGGCTGTTGTCGCGCTCCGGCTTCAGCGCCTCGAGGAGCTTGCCGAACGGCAGGTCCTGATGGGCATAGGCGCCGAGCGCCGAACGCCGCACCCGCCGCAGCAGCTCGCGAAAGCTCGGGTCGCCGGCGCCGTCGGTCGCGAAGACGAGCTGGGTGAGGAAGAAGCCGAGGAGCGGCTCGAGCTCCTTCTTGTTGCGATTGGCGTTGGGCGAGCCGATCAGCACCTTCTCCTGGCCGGTGAGCCGGAAGAGCAGCGCCTTGAAGGCGGCGAGGACGGCCATGAACGGGGTGGCGCCCGCGGCCCGCGCCAGCGCCTTCAGGCCGTCGGCGAGGCGGCCGGCGATCTCTACCGGCTGCTCGGCGCCGCGCGTCGTCTGGGTCTCCGGCCGTGGATGGTCGATCGGCAGCTCGAGCACCTGCGGCGCGCCGGCGAGCTCGCCGAGCCAGTAGTCGAGGTAGCGGCGGAGAGTCTCGCCGGAGAGCCAGCGCCGCTGCCAGACGGCGAAATCGGCGTACTGGATCGGCAGCTCGGGCAGCGGTGAGACGGCATCCGGACCGCTCTCCGCGTAGGCGACGTAGAGCGCCGCCAGCTCGCGCCAGAAGAGCTGGAAAGTGACCCAGTCGGTGACGATGTGGTGCACCGTCAGGGTGCAGAAGCAGTCCCCCTCGCCCATCCGGGTGAGGAGGGCCCGCACCAGCGGTCCGCGGGCCAGATCGAACGGCCGCCGCGCCTCCTCGCGCATGGCGAGCCGCGCCGTCTCGTCACGCCGCGCCGGCGGCAGGCCGGAGAGGTCGACCATGCGCACCGCCGGCGGCAGCTCGTCATGGATCAACTGGACCGGCCGGCCGTCGAGCGCCGGAAAGGTGGTGCGCCAGGCCTCGTGGCGGCGGACGACCTCGCCCAGCCCGCGCTCGAGGGCCGCGATGTCGAGCCGCCCCTCCATGCGGGTCGAGGTGTCGATGTTGTACGCCGTCGCCTGCGGATCGAGCTGATAGAGGAACCAGAGCCGCTCCTGGTCGAAGGAGAGCGGATAGACCTCGTCCGGCGTGCGCCGCGGGATCGTCTCGTCGCGCGGCCTGGCGTCGCGCGCGGCGAGCCTCCGGCGCCGCAGCTCGAAGAGCTCGCGCTGCTCGGGGGTGAGGGCCGCGATGCGGTCGGCGACGCTCATCCCCTAGAGACCGGCCTCCGCCTGCTGCGCTTCCCGTTCGGCGGCGAGCCGCTGCGCCAGCTCCTCGGCGGAGAGCGACTCGACCTCGGCGAGGAGCTGATCGAGATCCTCCTCCCTCTCGACCGCCACGCCGCCCTCCCCCTCCGCCTCGATCGCCCGCGCCAGGTCGGCGATCGTCGGCTGCTCGAAGAGGGTCGACACCTGCAGCTCGACCCCGAAGACGTTGCGGATCTGGGTGGTGAGCTGGATGGCGAGGAGCGAGTGGCCGCCGAGCGTCAGGAAGTTCTCGTCGATGCCGATGCGCTCGATGCCGAAGAGCTCCTCCCAGAGGGCGGCGAGCTTCCGCTCCACCGGATCGCGCGGCGGCAGATAGTGCTCGGCCGCCCCCTCGCGGGTCGCCCGCGCCGTGCGCCCGCGCTCCATCTCGGCGACGAGATCGGCGGCGTGGAAGGCGTCGGTCGCGGCGATCACCGCCGGCAGGTCCTGCGCCGAGACGACGACCCTGGGGACGGACGTGGCGAGCAGGCGCCGCAGGGCCTCGAGGCTGCGGTCGGAGCCGACGCCGAAACGGGCGAGGTCCGGGCTCAGATCTCCGGCCATGCCCGGCGTCTCGGCGAGGCCGGCGGCGAGCCAGCTGTCCCACTGGTAGGGGTCCCAGTCGACGGCGACGACATGGGTCGCGCCCTCGCCGCGCGCGCTCTCGGCGAGGGCGCCGAGGACGCAGCCTGCCGCGCAGGCGTCGACCTGCCCGAAGCCGCCGGTCACCGCCGAGGTGGAGGCGGCGAGCAGCAGGAAGTCGAGCGGCTCCTCGGCGGCGACCTTCGCCCAGGCCAGAGCCCCCTGCACGGGGGAGCCGAAGACCGCCGGGAGCGACTGCCGCGACTTCAGCTGGACGAGGCCGCCGGCGAACTCGGCGGCGGTGTGGAAGACGCCGTGGACGGCGCCGAAGCGCGCGCGGGCGAGGGCGAGGGCGGCGCGGGCGCCGGCCTCTGAAGCGACGTCGGAGTCGATCACCAGCACGTCCTCCGCCGCCGCCAGCGCCGCCAGGCGCGCCGCCCAGCCGGAGCGCGTCGGCGGCGATTGCGGCCGCACGACGGCGAGCCGCGCGCCGAGCGAGCGGCGGAGCTCCTCGGCGAGGGCGAGGCCGATGCCGTGCGCCGCGTCGGTGATGACGTAGACGCCGCCGGCGCGCAGGCGCGAGGCGCGCGCCGCCGCGGGCGCCAGGGCGACCGGCTCGAAGCCGCGCACCCAGCGGCGCCCGCCGCGCAGAGCGACCGCGGAGGCGGCCTCGCCCGCCGTCTCGCTCTCGATCTCGGAGCGCAGCGCCGCGGCGAGCCGGTCGAGGTCGCCCGCCGCCGGCGGAGCGACGTCGAACAGGCGGCAGGCGAGATGCGTGTTCTCCTGCGGGACGACGCGGCAGAGGCCGGCGAGCGGCGCCTTCTCGGGCTCGATCCGCTCGCCGTCGCCGACCGCGAAGAGGCCGCTCGCGACGACGCCGATCGATATCGGGCTCGCGTGGGCGAGCTCGCCCAGGGCCTGCACCAGCCCGAGGAGCGAGAGGAGGCCGCGCTCCTGCGCCGCCTCGAACCCCGCCGCGGCGTCGAGGCTCCAGAGATGGAGCACGCGGGCCGGGAAGCGGTCGGTCGCGCGGAGCTCCTGGAGGAGACGGACGTACCCTTCGCGCTCGGCGGGCGCGAGGGCGAAGCGATGCGCCCCAACCTCTTCGAAGCGCTCGCCGCGGACGGCCGTCACCACCTGCCGCCCCTCGGCTCGCAGACGCGCCGCCAGGCGCTCGCCGAGCCCGCGGCCGTCGGCGAACACCAGCCACGGTCCGTCGCCGGCGGCCGCGCCGACCGGCAGGAGAGCGGCGGTGGGCGTCTCGCGCCAGGCGGGAAGATAGAACCAGTCGTCGATCCGCTCGCGGTTGGCGGGCTCGGCGGCCGGGTGGTCGGCCGGACGATCGCTCGCGCCCCAGCGCCAGCCGCCTTGCGGCGGCTCGATCCAGTGGCGCTGCCGCTCGAACGGATAGGTCGGGAGGGGCACGCGGCGCCGCCGCTCGCCGGCGTAGAACGCCCGCCAATCGATCGTCACCCCGGCGAGCCAGAGCCGGCCGAGGGTGGCGAGCAGGTGCGCGGCGTCGGCGCGCTCCTCGCTCGCGTGGCGGAGCGCCGAGAGGACGGCCTGGCCGGGAGCGGCCGCCGGATGCTGGCGTGCCAGGGTGCCGAGGGTGCCGCCCGGCCCGACCTCGAGGAGCACCCGCTGCGGCTCGCGGAGCAGCTCGCCGATCCCCTCGGCGAAGCGCACCGTGCCGACCATGTGGTCGGCCCAGTAGCGCGGGTCGGTCGCCTGCTCCGCGGTGATCCAGGTGCCGGTGACGTTCGACAGGTAGGGGATCTCGGGGGCATGGAGCGCCAGCCCCGAGGCGAGGCGGACCACCTCGTCGTACGCCGGGCGCAGCAGATCGGTATGGAAGGCGTGGGCGGCGTGGAGGCGCAGGCAGGCGGCTCCCTCCGCGCTCAGCCGGCGCTCGAGGTCGGCGATCGCCGCGGGCGTGCCGCCGGCGATGGAGAGGTGCGGGCCGTTGGTCGCCGCCAACCAGGGGCCGGCCTCCGATCCGGCACCCGGCGCGGCGAGAAACGGCCGCACGTCGGTCTCCGCCAGCGGCACCGCGAGCATCGCCCCCGCGGGGAGGGACTCGATCAGCCGGGCGCGGGCGGCGACGAGCTGCAGCGCGTCGGCGAGCGACAGCACGCCGGCGAGGCAGGCCGCCACGTACTCGCCGATGCTGTAGCCGATCATCGCCTGCGGCCGGATTCCCCAGCTCATGAGCAGGCGGGCGAGCGCGTACTCGACGGCGAAGAGCGCCGGCTGGGCGATCCCGGTGCGGCTCAGGCGCCGCATCGCCGGGTCTTCCCCGGCGCCGCCGCGGCGCAGCAGGCTCCGCAGGTCGGGCCCGGCGCTCTGCGCGCCACCGCCGTCGGGCGCCGTCCGCTCGGCGCCGGCGAAGATCGCCTGCCGCAGGTCGAGGCCGAGCCGGGGCTCGAGCAGCTCGGCGCAGCGGTCGAGCTCGGCGCGGAAGGCGGGCTCGTCCTCGTACAGACCGCGCGCCATGTCCACGTGATGGTCGCCGAGGCCCGGGAAGAGGAAGGCGACGGGCCGTCCCCCGGCGGTCGGCGCCACCTCGGTGGCGAGCCGCGCCGGATCGGCGAGCGCGGGATCGCCCAGGAGGATTTTCGCCTCCGCCGGATCGGCGCAGACGACGGCCCGGCGATGCGGAAAGGCGCGCCGTCCGACGGCGAGCGTATGGGCGATATCGGCGAGGTCCGCCGGGGTGAGCTCGGGATGGCTCGCCAGGTGCTCGGCGAGGCGGGAGGTCGCCGCCTCCAGGGCGGCAGCCGTGCGGGCGGCGAGGAGCAGGAGCTGGCGCGGCCGCGACGGCGCCGCGGGCGCCGGTGCCGGCGCCTCCTCGAGCACCGCGTGGACGTTGGTGCCGCCGAGGCCGAAGGAGCTGACGCCGGCCCGCCGCGGAGCTCCCGGCGCCGAGCTCTCCCAAGGCCGGAGCTCGGCGTTGACGAAGAACGGGCTCGCCGCGAAGTCGATCTCGGGGTTGCCGCGCGCGAAATTCAGGCTCGGCGGCAGCATCCGATGCTCGAGGGCGAGCGCCGTCTTGACCAGTCCGGCGAGCCCCGCCGCGGAGTTGAGATGGCCGACGTTGGTCTTGACCGAGCCCAGGGCGCAGAAGCCCGCCCGCGCCGTGCGGGCGCGGAACGCCTGGGTGAGCGCCGCGACCTCGATCGGGTCGCCCAGCGGCGTGCCGCTCCCGTGGGCCTCGACGTAGCTCACGGTGTCGGGCTCGACGCCGGCGAGGAGCAGGCTCTCGGCGATCACCTCCGCCTGTCCCTCGACGCTCGGCGCCGTGAAGCCGACGCGGCCGGCGCCGTCGTTGTTGGTCGCCGAGCCGCGGATCACCGCGTGGATGTGGTCGCCGTCGGCCAGGGCATCGGTGAGGCGCTTCAACAGCACCATGCCGGCGCCGCCGCCCTCGACCGCCCCGCCGGCGCGGGCGTCGAAGGCGCGGCAGTGGCCGTCGGGCGACATCACCCCGCCGTCCTGATAGAGGTAGCCGGTGACCTGCGGGACGGTGATCGAGACGCCGCCGGCGAGCGCCATGTCGCATTCGCCGCCGAGCAGGCTCTGGCAGGCCATGTGGACGGCGACCAGCGCCGTCGAGCAGGCGGTCTGCACCAGCGCGCTCGGCCCCTTCAGGTCGAGCTTGTAGGAGATGCGCGTGGTCAGGAAGTCGTTGTTGTTGAGGAGGATCGCCTGCAGCTCGCCCACCCGCTCGAGGAGCGCGCGATCGGGCAGCAGGTTCGACAGCAGATAGCTGTTGAGGCCGGCGCCGGCGAAGACCGCGACCCGCGCGGCGGTGCGCTCGGAGTCGTAGCCGGCGCGCTCCATCACCTCCCAGGCGCACTCGAGGAGGACCCGGTGCTGCGGGTCCATCAGCTCGGCCTCGCGCGGCGTCAGGTTGAAGAAGGCGGCATCGAAGCGATCGGCGTCGGCGAGGACGCCGCGCGCCTTGACGTATCGGGGATCGGCGACGAGGGCGGGGGCGACGCCGGCGGCGATCAGCTCCTCGTCGCTGAAGAAGGAGATCGACTCGACGCCGTCGCAGAGGTTGCGCCAGAACGCCTCGAGAGTCGGCGCGCCGGGAAAACGCGCGGCGATGCCGATGATGGCGACCGCCGTGGGATGAGTCGCGAGCTCTGAGTCGTTCATCTCGGGTCCTCGACGCGACCTCTATTCCTGAGTGCCGCCAGGTAGGGGGAAAGGGAACCCCGCGGCGGGCCGGCTCGAGCGAGCGGCCGTGGCGTCCGCCGCCGGCGACGAGTTAGCTGGGTTGAAGGACGGCGCGCGCGGTTACAGCAGCGGGCTGGGACTGGCGATCCTACCGCAGAGCCGTGGTCCGCCAACGTCGCCGGACCCCTGCCTCCTCCCCTTCCAGCAAGATCTCCGGGGCCGAAATTCCGCCCCTCGCCCGCCCCCTTCATCTCCCAGGTGCTCGCACCTACCGGCGGCGCGCACCGCGCGTCCGGCTGAGGCGGGCGAGGGCGTCGCGGCGCTCTTCGCTCCGCGCCTCGGCGGCGGCGAGGGCGGCGAGGGCGGCGCGCGGCGGCGCCGGCTCGCGTTCCAGCCGCGCCGCGAGCGCTTCGACCGTCGGGTGCTGGAAGAGGAGGACGACGGGGATCTCGCGCCCGAGGTCGCGCTCGAGCCGGCTGCGCAGGCGCACGACGAGGAGCGAGTTGCCGCCGAGCTCGAAGAAATTGTCGCGCCTGCCCGGGCGCTCGATACCCAGGAGCTCCGCCCAGACCTCGGCGATCCGGCGCTCGAGGTCGGTTCCCGGCGGGGCGGACGCCGACTCCGGGCCTTCCGGCGGCGCCGGGAGCGCCCGGCGGTCGAGCTTGCCGTGGCCGCTCCGCGGCAGCCGGTCGAGGAAGACGAAGGCGGCCGGCACCATGTAGTCCGGCAGGCGCTCGGCCGCCGTCTGGCGAAGCGTGGCGGCCGCCGGCCGCGGCCCCGGCCGGAGGACGACATAGGCCACCAGGCGCTTGCCGCCGCTCCCGGCGCGTGCGGCGACCGCCACCTCGCGGACATCGGGGCGGCGCGCCAGCGCCGCCTCGATCTCCCCCAGCTCGACGCGGTGACCGCGGATCTTCACCTGCTGGTCGGCACGGCCGCGAAACTCGATCTCGCCGTCGGGCAGGTGGCGGCCGAGGTCGCCGCTGCGGAAAAAGCGCCGGCCGGGGTCGGATCCCAGCGCCGGCAGCGGAGCGTAGCGCTCGGCGGTCCACTCCGGGCGGCGCAGGTAGCCGCGGCCCACCCCGTCGCCGCCGATCCAGATCTCGCCCGCGACGCCGATCGGCACCGGGCGCCCTCGCCGATCGAGCAGGCGGAGCTCGGCGTTGCCGATCGGCCGGCCGATGTCGTCGCCGCGCACCGGCCCCTGGGCGGGCGGGCGGTACGAGCTGCAGAAGATCGCCGCCTCGGTGGGGCCGTAGAGGTTGTGGATCTCGGCCCGCGGGAAAGCCTGGGCGAGCCCGGTCAGGAGGTCGGCGCCCAGCGCTTCGCCGCCGACGAAGACTCTCCTGACGCTCTGCCAGCCGCCCGGCTCGCCGCTCTCCGCGATCGCGCGGACGATCTCCTGCGCCATGCTGGGCACGCAGTGGATCACCGTCGTGTCGCGCAGGAGATCCAGGAGATAGGGGAGATCGAGGACCCTCCCGTCGGCGACCAGCTCGATCCGCCCGCCGGTCAGGAGCATCATGGACCATTCGAGGAGCGAGATATCGAAGGTGACCGGCGTCCACGAGGTCCCTACCTCGCCCGCGCCCGGCGCCGGGCGGCCGCCGATCGACCCGCGCCCATGATGGACGAGGTTGGCGAAGCTCCGGTGATCGACGATCGCCCCCTTGGGCTCGCCGGTCGAGCCCGAGGTGTAGAGGACATAGGCGGCGTTCGATGCCTGGACGCCGCTTTCGATCGGCGGCTCGCCGAACGGAGCGGACGGACCGGCCGGTGCCTCCCAGCCCGCCTCCAGGCAGGCGACGGGCGCCGCCGTCTCCGGCAGTCTGGTGAGCAGGCGTTGGTGGGTGATGACCGCTGCCGGGCCGCTCTCGCGCAGGATGCGCGCCAGGCGCTCGCGCGGGTGCCGCGGGTCGAGCGGCAGGTAGGCCCCGCCGGCCTTGAGGATGCCGAGGAAGGCGACGAGCAGCGCGGGATCGCGCTCGAGGGCGACCCCGACCGGGCGGTCCGGGCCGACGCCGAGGCCGACGAGGTGATGAGCGAGCCGATTGGCGCGCCGGTCGAGCTCGCGGTAGGTGAGATGGCGGCCGTCCATCGAGACCGCGATCGCCTGCGGGGTGGCGGCCGCCTGGTCGGCGAACAGCACGTGGACCGGGCGGTCGAGGTCCCATCCGGCGGCGGTGTCGTTCCACTCGTGGCGAAGCTGGTGCGCTTCGGTGGCCGAGAGGAGTGGGAGGTCGGCCACCGGGGCGGCCGGATCGGCGGCGAGCCCGGCGAAGAGCGCCTCCAGGTGATGCGCCAGCCGCAGCACGGTCGTAGGGTCGAAGAGGTCGCGCGCGTAGTCGAGCACCAGGCGGAGCCCGCCGGCGCCCGGCGCCGGCGGCCGGGCGACCAGGGTGAGGTCGAACTTCGCCGTCCGCTCCGCGACGTCGACGGGCGTCATGACGAGGCCGGGGAGGGCCGCCTCCAGGCGGCGCGGCTCCTCCAGGCTGACGACCGCCTGGAAGATCGGATGCCGCGCCAGGTCCCGCTCGGGCTTCAGCTCGTCGACCAGCCGCTCGAACGGCAGCTCCTGGTGGGAGTAGGCGGCGAGCGCCGCCCGGCGCGCCCGCGCCAGCAGCTCCCGGCCGGTCGGCTCGCCGCCCAGGTCCACCCGCAGCGCCAGGGTGTTGACGAAGAAGCCGATCAGCCGCTCCGTCTCCAGGCGGTCGCGGTGGGCGACCGGCGTGCCCACCACCACCTCCTCCTGCCCGGAGTAGCGGCCGAGGAGCGCCGCGAAGCCGGCGAGGAGCGTCATGAAGCGCGTCGCCCCCTCCCGCCGGCCGAGCCGGCCGAGCGCCGCGGCCAACGGCGCGGCGAGAAGCCGCGCCACCTCGCCGCCGCGGTAGCTCGGCAGCGGCGGCCGCGGCCGGTCGGCCGGCAGCTCGAGCGCCTCGGGAGCCCCGGCGAGGACCGCGCGCCAGTGCGCCAGCTCCCCCGCCAGCACCGCGCCGGCGAGCCGCGCCCGCTGCCAGCGCGCGACGTCGCGGTACTGGAGGGCGAGCGCCGGCAGCGGCGACGGGAGTCCCTGCAAGAGAGCCGGGTAGAGCGCCCGCACCTCGTCGAGCAGCACGTCGATCGACCCGCCGTCGCCGACGATGTGATGGAGGGTGAGGAGAAGGACGTGCCGGCGCGGCGCGAGGCGCAGCAGCGTCAGCCGCAGCAGCGGCCCGCGGGAGAGGTCGAAGGGGATCTGCGCCGCGCGCTCGATCAGGCTCCCGGCCGCGGCCTCGGCTCGGCCACCGGCGCCGGCGAGGCCCGCCAGATCCACCACCGGCAGCGGCACGGATTCCGGCGGCGGATCGATCGCCTGCACCGGCGCGCCGTCGCGCGCCAGGAACCGCGTGCGCAGCGCCTCGTGGCGGCGGACGACCTCGCCGAAGCTCGCGGCGAGGGCCGGCGCCGACAGCTCGCCCGCCAGGCGCACCGCGCCGAAGATGTTGTAGAACGGGCTCCCCGGCTGGAGCTGGTCGAGGAACCAGAGACGCTCCTGCGCGAAGGAGAGCGGCGCCTCGCCCGAGATCGTAGCCATCTCGGCCGCCGGACCGGCGATCGGGTCCCCGCTCCGTGGCCCTTCCTGCGTCTCTCCCTTTCCGGCGGCGAGCCGCGCCGCGAGCGCCGCGGCCGTCGGCGCCGCGAACAGCTCGGCGAGCGACACCTCCGCCCCCAGCACCGCGCGCAGGCGCGACACCGCCCGCGTGGCGAGCAGCGAGTGCCCGCCGAGGGCGAAGAAGTCGTCGTCCGCTCCCACGCCCTCGATATCCAGCACCTCGGCGAAGATCCCGGCCACCAGCTCCGCCAGCGGATTCGACGGCCCGCCCGCCGGCCGGTCCGCCGCGAGCTCCGGCCGCGGCTCCGGCCGCGGGTCCGGCAGAGCCCGGCGGTCGATCTTGCCCTGCGGCGTCAGCGGCAGCTCGGCCAACGACACGAAGAGCGACGGCACCGCGTGCTCGGGCAGCCGCGCCAGGAGAGCCCGGCGCAGCTCGCCCGCGAGGATCCCCCTCCCCCACCACGTAGCCGACCAGCCGCCTGTCGCCCGAGCCGTCCGCCCGCGCCTCGACCACCGACCCGCGCACCCCGGGACAGGCCGCGAGCGCCGCCTCCACCTCCTCGAGCTCGATGCGGAAGCCCCGCACCTTCACCTGGCGGTCGCAGCCGGCCGAGGAACTCGATCCGCCCGTCGGCGAGGAGCCGCCCCAGGTCGCCGCTGCGGTAGAGCCGCGCCCCCGCCTCGCCGCTCGCCGGGTCCGGCACGAACCGCTCCGCGGTCTTCGCCGGATCCCCCCAGTACCCCCGCGCCAGCCCCTCGCCCCCCAGCCACAGCTCGCCGAGGCCGCCGATCGGCACCGCCTCGAGCCCGCCTCCCAGCACGTGGGCCGTGCTCCCCGCGATCGGCCGCCCGATCGGCACCGAGCCCGCGAACGCCTCCGCTCCCGCCATGACGTAGCAGCAGGAGAAGGTCGTGTTCTCGGTCGGACCGTAGCCGTCGATCAGGCGGCAGCCCGGCAGCTCGCGCAGCAACCTCTCGACGTGCGGCACCGAGAGCGCGTCGCCGCCGGCGAGGAGCTGCCGCACGCCGCCGAGATCGCCCAGGCCGCTCTCGACCACCTGCCGGAACAGACCCGCCGTCAGCCAGAGCACGCTCGCGCCGCTCTCCCGCACGAGCCTCCCCAGCTCCTCGACCGACAGCGCCCCGGGCGGCGGCATCACCAGGCACGCGCCGCTCAGCAGCGCCCCCCAGATCTCGAACGTCGCGGTATCGAAAGTCAGCGTCGAGGCCTGGACGATGCGGTCCGCCGGCGACAGGCGCACGTAGTCGGCGCCCTCGATCAGCCGCAGCACCCCGCCCTGCGTCACCGCCACCCCCTTCGGCCGCCCCGTCGAGCCGGAGGTGTAGACCACGCAGGCGAGGCTCGCCGCGACCGCGACCGCCGGCTCGTCCATCGGCTCGTCCATCGCTCGTCCGCCGCGCCCGCCGCGGACACGTCGCCCTCCCGCTCCAGCTCGCTCAGGTCGACCACCGCGAGCCCCGGCGCGCTGCCGCGCCAGAGCCCGTCGTGGGTGACGATCGCCCGCGCTCCGGCGTCGGCCACCAGCAGCTCCAGGCGCTCGTCCGGATAGGCCGGATCGAGCGGCAGATAGGCGCCGCCGGCGAGCACGATCCCCAGGAGACCCACGATCCGCTCGACCGAGCGCTCGCTCGCTAGTCCAACAATCGACTCCGGACCCACCCCCAGCCGCCGCAGCCGCCGCGCCAACCCCAGCCCTCGATGGGCGAGCTCGCCGTACGACAGCCGCTCGCCGCCGAAGGCGAGCGCCGCCGACGCCGGCGAGCGCCGCGCGACGGCGAGGAACGACGCCGCCAGGCTGCCGCGCGAGAGCCGGGGATCGGTGTCGTTCCACTCGCGGAGCGTCTGCTGCCGCTCGGCCTCCGACAGCGGCGAAAGCGCCGAGAGCCGGCCTCCCGTATCGAACCCGATCACCAGCCCGGCGAGCATCCGGTCGAGCCCGCCGAGCAGGCGCGCCATCGTCGTGCGGTCGAACCGCGCGGCCGGATACTCGACCGCCGCCCGCAGCGACTCGCCGGTGTCGACCACCTGGATCGCCAGATCGAACTTCGCCTCCGTCGCCTGGCGCGGCAGGAGCGACAGCGCGAGCCCAGGCAGGCTCGCCGCGAGAGGCGGCGGCTCCAGCGTCACCACCGCCTGCACCAGCGGCGGCCGGCCGCCCTCGCGCTCCGGCGCCAGCTCCTCGACCAGGCGCTCGAACGGCAGATCCTGATGCGCCAGCGCCCCCAGGACCTCCCGCCGCATCCCGGCGATCAGCTCCTCGACCCGCGGATCGGCCAGCGGCCGGGCGAGCTCCGCCCGCAGCGCCACCATGTTGACGAAGAGCCCGATCGCCCCTTCGAGCTCCGGCCGGCGGCGGTGCGCGACCGGCGTCCCCAGCAGCAGGTCGTCCATGCCGCAGAGCCGGCCGAGCAGCGCCGCCACCGCCGCCGCGACGACCATGAACCGCGTCGCCCCCGCCTGGCGCGCCAGCCGCCCCAGCGACTCGACCGCCGCCGGCGAGAGCTGCCGCTCCAGGAGGCCGGCCCGCGCCGCGCTCTCCGCAGATCCGAGCGGGGCCGGCCGGTCGAACGGCAGCGCGAGCTCGCGCGGGGCGCCGGCGAGACGCTCCCGCCAGTACGGCAGAGCGGCGTCGGCCGACGTGGCCGTGCCGGCCGCGCCCGCGGCCAGCCGCGCCTGCCAGAGCGCGTAGTCGCCGTACTGGACCGCCGGCTCCGCCAGCGGCGAGGCGCCGCCCGCCGCGAACGCCCCATAGAGCACCGAGAGCTCGCGCTCGAAGACCTCGATCGAGCCGCCGTCGGCGACCAGGTGATGGAAGGTCGCCAGCAGCACGTGCTCGGCCGCGCCCTGCCGCAGCAGAGCGAAGCGGGCGAGCGGACCGCGCGCCGGATCGAACGGCCGCCGCGCCTCCGCGCCCGCCAGACGCGCCAGCTCGCCCGCCCCGCCCGCGCCGAGCCCCTCCAGGCTCACGACGGGCAGCGCGAAGCCCGCCGCCGGCAGCACCCGCGCGAGCGCCTCGCCGCTCGCTCCACCCGCGCCGTCGATCGCCGTGCGGAGCGACTCGTGCCGGCGCACGATCTCCCCCAGGGCCGCCGCGAGCGCCCGCACGTCGAGCGGGCCCGCCATCCGGATGCCCGCCGGCAGGTGATAGGCCGTGCTCCGCGGCGCGAGCTGCGCCAGGAACCAGAGGCGCCGCTGCGCCGCGGTGAGCGGCACCCCCGCCGAGCGCGCCGCGGCGCCGGCCCGCGGCACCGGCGGCAGCGGCAGCGGCGGCAGCAACGCCGGCGCGCCCCCGCCGGCGAGCGCCGCCTCGATCCGCGCCGCCTGCTCGGCGAGCCGCGGCGCCGCGAAGAAGTCCGCGACGGGCAGCTCCACACCGCAGGCCTCGCGCACGCGCGACGCCAGGCGCGCGGCGAGGAGCGAGTGGCCGCCGCGCGCGAAGAAGTCGTCCTCCATGCCGGCGGGTGCGCCGTCCAGGAGCTCTCCCCAGATCGCCGCCAGCAGCCGGGCGACCTCCCCCCGGGGCGGTATGAAACCCTCGCGCGCCGACTCCGCGGCTGCCGGCACCAGGCTCGCGAGGGCCCGGCGGTCGACCTTGCCGCTCGGCGCGAGGGGCAACGCCTCGAGGCGCACCCAGGCCGCCGGGACCATCGCCAGCGGCAGCGTCCCCCGCAGGCTCTCGCGCAGGGTCCTCGTCTCCGCCTCGCCCGCCACGAAGGCCACCAGGCGCTGGTCGGAACCGGCGCCGGCAGCGAGCACCGCGGCCCCGCGCACGCCCGGATGGGCGGCGAGCGCCGCTTCGATCTCACCCGGCTCGATCCGCACCCCCCGGAGCTTCACCTGGAGGTCGGCCCGGCCCAGGAAGTCCAGCCGGCCGTCGGCCAGCGTGCGGACGAGATCGCCCGTCCGGTAGAGCCTGCCGCCCGGCTCTTCGCCCAGCGGATCGGGCAGGAACCGCTCGGCGGTCAGCTCCGGCCGGCCGAGGTATCCCCGCGACACCCCCGCGCCGGCGAGATGGAGCTCGCCGACGATCCCCACGGGCCGCGGGTCGAGCCGGCCGTCGAGCACGTAGGCCCGCACGCGCGGCAGCGGCCGCCCCAGGCTCGCGCGATCCCCGGCCACGCGCTGGACCGTGCTGTCGACGGCGCACTCCGTCGGCCCATAGAGATTCCACACCGCCATCTCCGGCGCCGCCGCGAGCGCCCGCCAGGTTCCCTCCTCCATCGCCTCGCCGCCCACCAGCAAGTGCCGCGGTGAGCCCACCGCGAGCAGGCCCGCCGCGAGCCACGCCTTCACCTGCGCCGGCGTCCCGTCGAGCAGGTCGGGGCGCTCCCGCGCCAGGAGCTCGACCATCGCCTCCCCGCTCACCCGCGGCTCCTCCGGCACGATCACCAGCGTGTTGCCGAGCAGCAGATGGAGGATCTGCTCGATGGCGGGATCGAAGATCCAGGACGAGTTGACGGCGACGCGGAGCCGCCCGGCGCCGAAGGCCGCGTCGCGGACGGCGAGGAGGACGTGGAGGATCGCGCGCTGAGGGACGAGCGTGCCCTTGGGCCGGCCCGTCGAGCCCGAGGTGTAGAGGACATACGCCAGGCTCTCGGGGAAGACCGCCGGCGGCGTGCGGGCGGCGATGGCGGCGATGGCGGCGATCTCGCTGGCAGCTCCCGCGTCGTCGAGGCAGAGCACGGGACAGGGGATGGGCGGCAGCGTGGCCAGCACCGCGCGGCGGGTCAGCAGCAGACGCGCGCCAGAGTCGCCGAGGAGAAAGCCGAGCCGCTCGGCCGGGAGGAGCGGATCGAGGGGCAGGAAGGCGCCGCCCGCCGCCAGCACCGCGAGCAGGGCGACGATCATGCCGGACCCGCGGTCGAAGCAGAGGCCGACCACCGCCTCGGCGCCGATGCCGCGGGCGCGCAGGCGCCGTGCCAGGCCCTCGACTCGCGCCGCGAGCTCGCCATAGGTCAGGTGCTCGTCGCCGGCGACGACGGCCACGGCCGCCGGCGTCCGCTCCGCCTGGGCGAAGAAGAGCGCGTGGAGGCACGCCCCGCGCGGGAAATCCGCCGCCGTGTCGTTCCACTCGACCGCGAGCTGCTGCCGCTCGGACGGCGCGAGGAGAGGCAGCGCCGAGAGCCGGCGCCCCGGGTCCGCCAGGGCTCCGTCGACCAGCCGCTCCCAGCCGGCGGCGAGGCGCGCGACCGTGGTGCGGTCGAAGAGGTCGGCGTTGTGCTCGAAGGCGGCGAGGGCGCCGGCCGACAGCTCGGCGACGGTCAGCGCCAGGTCGAGCTGGGCCCGCCGCGCGGGGAGCGCCATCGGCGCGAGCGTCAGGTCGCCCAGGGTGACCGGCTCCGCCGCCTGCCCGACGGCGAAGCCCGCCAGGCCCGGCTGGCCCAGCCGCTCGCCGGAGAGCAGCGTGAGCATCGCCTGGAAGACCGGCGAGCGCGACGGGTCGCGCACCGGCTGCAGCCGCTCGGCGAGGAGCGGGAATGGCAGCGAGCCATGGGCGAAGGCGGCGAGCGTCGCGGCGCGCGTCCGCTCCAGGTGCGCCGCGAAGGTCGGATCGCCGGAGAGGTCGGCGCGCAGGACGACCGGGTTGACGAAGTAGCCGACGACGCCCGCGAGGTCCCCGGCGCCCGCTTCCCCGCGGCCCGAGGTGGGCGTTCCGAGGACGAGATCCTCCTGGCCGGTGACACGGGCCAGAAGCGCGGTAAAAGAAGCCAAGATCTGGGTGAAGAGGGTCGTTCCGGCGCGGCGGCCGGCATCGCGGAGCGCGGTCAGCCGCGCCGGGCTGATCGAGAGGCTGACGACGCCGCCACGAGAGGTCTGCACCGGCGGACGGGGGCGGTCGGCCGGCAGCTCGAGGACCGGCAGCTCGCCCCCCAGCCGCTCGCGCCACCACTCCCACAGCTCCTCCGTCTCGGCGCTAGCCAGCCGCCCGGCTTCCCGCAGCGCCTGCTCGCCGAACCCCCGCACCGGCGGCAAAGCAGCGGGCGTCCCCGCACTCTCCGCCCCATAGAGCGCTCCCAGCTCACGGAGCGCCACCGCGAGCGACCAGAAGTCCGCCGCGATGTGATGGACGGCGAAGAGGAGCGCGTGCTCGTCGGCGCCGCGCCGCAGCAGCCGCACGCGCACCACCGGCCCGTGCGCCAGGTCGAATGGCCGATACCCCTCCGCCGCGAGCCATCCCCCGACCCGCAGGTCATCCCACCCCGCGGCATCCGCCAGCGCGAAGTCCAGAGCGCCTTGATCGAGCACCCGCGCCCGCGGCTCGCCGCCGACCTCCGGGTAGACCGTCCGCAGCGCCGGATGACGACTCACGAGCGCCGCGAATGACCGCCGCAGCGCGCTCTCATCGAGCCGTCCCCGCACCCGCGCCGCCGCCACGATGTGATACGCCCCGCCGCCCGGCGACAGCCGCTCCAGGAACCACAGCGCCCGCTGCCCGTGAGTGAGCCGGTCCGCCGGCCCCGGCGCGCCCGCATCGCCTCGCCGATCCTCCTTACCCAGCGCTTTTTCTTCTTCTTCTCTTTCTTTCCCTTCGAGAGCCGCGACCGCCGCGTCCGCCAGCTCGCCGAGAGTCATCCCGCCCAACAGATCCTCCACAGACGGCGACACGCCGACCGCCGACTCCAGCGCATACTCGAGCTCGACCGCCGCCAGCGAATCGAGACCCAGCGCGGTCAGCGGCCGGTCCTCCCCCACCTCCCCCACCTCCGCCGGCCCCACCCGCAGCGCCCGCGCCACCTCCTCCCGCAGCACCCGCACCACCTCCCGCCGCCGCTCCGCCCGGCTCATTTCAGCCGCCGCCCGCCCGCCCGCGCCTCGCGCAGGCGGCTCAACGAGTCATGGCGAGACCGCGTGCGGGCAGCCTCAGCGGCGGGCTCGGCAGCCGCCGCGGCGGCTCCGGGCTCGCGTTCCAGATGGGACGCGAGCGCCGCGACGGTGGGATGCCGGAAGAGCTCGACGACCGCGATCTCGCGCTCGAGCGCCGGCTCGAGACGGCTCCGCAGGCGCACCACCAGGAGCGAGTTGCCGCCCAGCTCGAAGAAATTGTCGTGGATGCCCACCCGCTCGACCCCCAGCAGCTCGCTCCAGGCCGCGGCGATCCGCCGCTCGAGGTCGGTCCGCGGCGCGGTGTAGGCCGACGTCAGCTCGGGCCGCGCGGCGCCCGGCGCCGGCAGCGCCCGCCGGTCGAGCTTGCCGTTCCCGTCGCGCGGCAGCGCGGCGAGGAGCACGAAGGCCGCGGGGACCATGGCGTCGGGGAGGCGCTCGGCCGCCGCGGCGCGGAGCTCGGCGGCCGGCGGCGTCGCCCCGTCGCGCGGCACCACGTAGGCGACCAGCCGCCGCTCGCCCGCGCCGTCCTGCCGCGCGATCACCGCCACCTCGCGCACCGCCGGATGGCGCGCCAGCGCCGCCTCGACCTCCCCGGGCTCGACGCGGACGCCGCGGATCTTCACCTGCTGGTCGATGCGGCCGAGGAACTCGAGGTTGCCGTCGGAGAGGTGGCGTCCGAGGTCGCCGCTGCGGAACCAGCGTATGCCGCCGGCGATGACGAAGCGCTCGCGGGTGAGCGCCTCGCGGCGGAAGTAACCGCGGGCGACGCCGGCGCCGCCGATCCAGATCTCACCCGGCACGCCGATCGGCACGCGCCGTCCGGCGCGGTCGGCGAGCCGCAGCACGACGTTGCCGAGCGGGCGGCCGACGATGTCGCCGCGCAGCGCGCCGGCGCAGGGTGCCAGGTAGTTGGCGGCGATCACCGTCGTTTCCGTGGGGCCGTAGCTGTTGCGGACGGCGGCGGCGGGGAACGCGCGGCGCAGCCCCTCCAGCAGGTGAGCGCTCACCGACTCGCCGCCGGCGGTGACGCCCCGTACCCGCTCCCAGCCGGCGGCCGGCCCGCGCGGCTCGAGGAAGTCGACGAACGGCTGGAAGAGGCCGGGCACCCCGTCGAGCAGCGTCACGTCGCGGAGGCGCCGGGCGAGGAGCGGGAAATCGAGGACCTCTTCCTCGGCGAGCAGGAGCACGCGGGAGCCGGTGGTCAGGGGAAGGAACCACTCGAGGAGGGAGGGGTCGAAGGTCGGCGTGGTCCACGAGGCCATGACGTCCGCGGGGCCGACCCCGAGGTCGGCGTCGAGGGCGCGCAGCAGGTTCACCAGGCTCCGATGCTCGACGAGGACCGCCTTGGGCTCGCCGGTCGATCCCGAGGTGTAGAGCATGTAGGCGAGGCTCTCCGGGCCCGCCGCTCCGGCCGCGAGCCCGCCGGACTCCGGCCGCGGCGTGAGCGCGGGATCCAGGTCCAGACGGTCGAGGTCGACGACCTGCGCGCCATGCCGTGGGAGCCGGCCGGCGAGGCCGCCGCGGGTGAGGATCACCACCGGCTCGGCGTCGCCGAGCAGGAAGGCGAGGCGCGCCGGCGGCTGGACGATCGAGAGCGGCAGGTAGACGCCTCCCGCCTTCCAGATCGCGAGGATGCTCGCGACGATCTCGATCCCGCGGTCGAGGAGGACGGCGACCTTGGCCTCCGGCGCCACGCCGAGCTCCCGGAGCGCGCCGGCGAGGCGGCTCGCACGCTCCTCGAGCTCGCCGCAGGTGATCCAGGTCTCGCCCATCTCGAGGGCGACCGCATCAGGGTTCGCCCGCGCCCGCTCGGCCACCAGCTCGTGCACGCAACGCTCGAGGTCCCATCCGGCGGCGGTGTCGTTCCACTCGTGGCGAAGCTGGTGCGCCTCGGTGGCCGAGAGGAGTGGGAGGTCGGCCACCGGGGACGCCGGATCGGCGGCGAGCCCGGCGAAGAGCGCCTCCAGGTGATGCGCCAGCCGCAGCACGGTCGTGCGGTCGAAGAGGTCGCGCGCGTAGTCGAGCACCAGGCGGAGGCCGCCGGCGCCCGGCGCCACCGGCCGGGCGACCAGGGTGAGGTCGAACTTCGCCGTCCGCTCCGCGACGTCGACGGGCGTCATGGCGAGGCCGGGGAGGGCTCCCTCCAGGCGGCGTGGCTCCTCCAGGCTGACGACCGTCTGGAAGACGGGATGCCGCGCCAGGTCTCGCTCGGGCTGCAGCTCGTCGACCAGCCGCTCGAAGGGCAGCTCCTGGTGGGAGTAGGCGGCGAGCGCCGCCCGGCGCGCCCGCGCCAGCAGCTCCCGGCCGGTCGGCTCGCCGCCCAGGTCCACCCGCAGCGCCAGGGTGTTGACGAAGAAGCCGATCAGCCGCTCCGTCTCCAGCCGGTCGCGGTGGGCGACCGGCGTGCCCACCACCACCTCCTCCTGCCCGGAGTAGCGGCCGAGGAGCGCCGCGAAGCCGGCGAGGAGCGTCATGAAGCGCGTCGCCCCCTCCCGCCGGCCGAGCCGGCCGAGCGCCGCGGCCAACGGCTCGGAGAGAAGCCGCGCCACCTCGCCGCCGCGGTAGCTCGGCAGCGGCGGCCGCGGCCGGTCGGCCGGCAGCTCGAGCGCCTCGGGAGCCCCGGCGAGGACCGCGCGCCAGTGCGCCAGCTCCCCCGCCAGCACCTCGCCGGCGAGCCGCGCCCGCTGCCAGCGCGCGACGTCGCGGTACTGGAGGGCGAGCGCCGGCAGGGGCGACGGAAGTCCCTGCAAAAGAGCCGGGTAGAGCGCCCGCACCTCGTCGAGCAGCACGTCGATCGACCCGCCGTCGCCGACGATGTGATGGAGCGTGAGGAGAAGGACGTGCTGGCGCGGCGCGAGCCGCAGCAGCGTCAGCCGCAGCAGCGGCCCGCGGGAGAGGTCGAAGGGGATCTGCGCCTCGCGCTCGATCAGGCTCCCGGCTTGAGCTTCGGATTCGGCTGGGGCTTCGACTGCGGCGCCGGCGAGGCCCGCCAGATCCACCACCGGCAGCGGCACGGATTCCGGCGGCGGATCGATCGCCTGCACCGGCGCCCCGTCGCGCGCCAGGAACCGCGTGCGCAGCGCCTCGTGGCGGCGGACGACCTCGCCGAAGCTCGCGGCGAGGGCCGGCGCCGACAGCTCGCCCGCCAGGCGCACCGCGCCGAAGATGTTGTAGAACGGGCTCCCCGGCTGGAGCTGGTCGAGGAACCAGAGACGTTCTTGCGCGAAGGAGAGCGGGGCCTCGCCCGAGATCGTAGCCATCTCGGCCGCCGGACCGGCGATCGGGTCCCCGCTCCGTGACCCATCCTGCGTCTCTCCCTTTCCGGCGCCGAGCCGCGCCGCGAGCGCCGCGGCCGTCGGCGCCGCGAACAGCTCGGCGAGCGACACCTCCGCCCCCAGCACCGCGCGCAGGCGCGACACCGCCCGCGTGGCGAGCAGCGAGTGCCCGCCGAGGGCGAAGAAGTCGTCGTCCGCTCCCACGCCCTCGACCTCCAGCACCTCGGCGAAGATCCCGGCCACCAGCTCCGCCAGCGGATTCGACGGCCCGCCCGCCGGCCGGTCCGCCGCGAGCTCCGGCCGCGGCTCCGGCCGCGGGTCCGGCAGAGCCCGGCGGTCGATCTTGCCCTGCGGCGTCAGCGGCAGCTCGGCCAGCGACACGAAGAGCGACGGCACCGCGTGCTCGGGCAGCCGCGCCAGGAGAGCCCGGCGCAGCTCGCCCGCGGGGATCCCCTCCCCCACCACGTAGCCGACCAGCCGCCTGTCGCCCGAGCCGTCCGCCCGCGCCTCGACCACCGACCCGCGCACCCCGGGACAGGCCGCGAGCGCCGCCTCCACCTCCTCGAGCTCGATGCGGAAGCCCCGCACCTTCACCTGGCGGTCCAGCCGGCCGAGGAACTCGATCCGCCCGTCGGCGAGGAGCCGCCCCAGGTCGCCGCTGCGGTAGAGCCGCGCCCCCGCCTCGCCGCTCGCCGGGTCCGGCACGAACCGCTCCGCGGTCTTCGCCGGATCCCCCCAGTACCCCCGCGCCAGCCCCTCGCCCCCCAGCCACAGCTCGCCGAGGCCGCCGATCGGCACCGCCTCGAGACCACCCCCCAGCACGTGGGCCGTGCTCCCCGCGATCGGCCGCCCGATCGGCACCGAGCCCGCGAACGCCTCCGCTCCCGCCATGACGTAGCAACAGGAGAACGTCGTGTTCTCGGTCGGACCGTAGCCGTCGATCAGGCGGCAGCCCGGCAGCTCGCGCAGCAACCGCTCGACGTGCGGCACCGAGAGCGCGTCGCCGCCGGCGAGGAGCTGCCGCACGCCGCCGAGATCCCCCAGGCCGCTCTCGACCACCTGCCGGAACAGACCCGCCGTCAGCCAGAGCACGCTCGCGCCGCTCTCCCGCACCAGCCTCCCCAGCTCCTCGACCGACAGCGCGCCCGGCGGCGGCATCACCAGGCACGCGCCGCTCAGCAGCGCCCCCCAGATCTCGAACGTCGCGGTATCGAAAGTCAGTGTCGAGGCCTGGACGATGCGGTCTGCCGGCGACAGGCGCACGTAGTCGGCGCCCTCGATCAGCCGCAGCACCCCGCCCTGCGTCACCGCCACACCCTTCGGCCGCCCCGTCGAGCCGGAGGTGTAGACGACGCAGGCGAGGCTCGCCGCGACCGCGAACGCCGGCTCGTCCAGCGGCTCGTCCGCCCCGCCCGCAGCGGATGCGTGGCCCTCCCGCTCCAGCTCGCTCAGGTCGACCACCGCGAGCCCCGGCGCGCTGCCGCGCCAGAGCCGGTCGTGGGTGACGATCGCCCGCGCTCCGGCGTCGGCCACCAGCAGCTCCAGGCGCTCGTCCGGATAGGCCGGATCGAGCGGCAGATAGGCGCCGCCGGCGAGCACGATCCCCAGGAGACCCACGATCCGCTCGACCGAGCGCTCGCTCGCTAGTCCAACAATCGACTCCGGACCCACCCCCAGCCGCCGCAGCCGCCGCGCCAACCCCAGCCCTCGATGGGCGAGCTCGCCGTACGACAGCCGCTCGCCGCCGAAGGCGAGCGCCGCCGACGCCGGCGAGCGCCGCGCGACGGCGAGGAACGACGCCGCCAGGCTGCCGCGCGAGAGCCGGGGATCGGTGTCGTTCCACTCGCGGAGCGTCTGCTGCCGCTCGGCCTCCGACAGCGGCGAGAGCGCCGAGAGCCGGCGCCCCGTATCGAACCCGATCACCAGCCCGGCGAGCATCCGGTCGAGCCCGCCGAGCAGGCGCGCCATCGTCGTCCGGTCGAACCGCGCGGCCGGATACTCGACCGCCGCCCGCAGCGACTCGCCGGTGTCGACCACCTGGATCGCCAGATCGAACTTCGCCTCCGTCGCCTGGCGCGGCAGGAGCGACAGCGCGAGCCCGGGCAGGCTCGCCGCGAGAGGCGGCGGCTCCAGCGTCACCACCGCCTGCACCAGCGGCGGCCGGCCGCCCTCGCGCTCCGGCGCCAGCTCCTCGACCAGGCGCTCGAACGGCAGATCCTGATGCGCCAGCGCCCCCAGGACCTCCCGCCGCATCCCGGCGATCAGCTCCTCGACCCGCGGATCGGCCAGCGGCCGGGCGAGCTCCGCCCGCAGCGCCACCATGTTGACGAAGAGCCCGATCGCCCCTTCGAGCTCCGGCTGGCGACGGTGGGCGACCGGCGTCCCCAGCAGCAGGTCGTCCATGCCGCAGAGCCGGCCGAGCAGCGCCGCCACCGCCGCCGCGACGACCATGAACCGCGTCGCCCCCGCCTGGCGCGCCAGCCGCCCCAGCGACTCGACCGCCGCCGGCGAGAGCTGCCGCTCCAGGAGGCCGGCCCGCGCCGCGCTCTCCGCAGATCCGAGCGGGGCCGGCCGATCGAACGGCAGCGCGAGCTCGCGCGGGGCGCCGGCGAGACGCTCCCGCCAGTACGGCAGAGCGGCGTCGGCCGACGTGGACATGCCGGCCGCGCCCGCGGCCAGCCGCGCCTGCCAGAGCGCGTAGTCGCCGTACTGGACCGCCGGCTCCGCCAACGGCGAGACGCCGCCCGCCGCGAACGCTCCATAGAGCGCCGAGAGCTCGCTCTCGAAGACCTCGATCGAGCCGCCGTCGGCTACCAGGTGATGGAAGGTCGCCAGCAGCACGTGCTCGGCCGCGCCCTGCCGCAGCAGAGCGAAGCGGGCGAGCGGACCGCGCGCCGGATCGAACGGCCGCCGCGCCTCCGCGCCCGCCAGCCGCGCCAGCTCGCCCGCCCCACCCGCGCCGAGCCCCTCCAGGCTCACCACGGGCAGCGCGAAGCCCGCCGCCGGCAGCACCCGCGCGAGCGCCTCGCCGTTCGCCCCGCCCGCGCCGTCGATCGCCGTGCGGAGCGACTCGTGCCGGCGCACGATCTCCCCCAGGGCCGCCGCGAGCGCCCGCACGTCGAGCGGGCCCGCCATCCGGATGCCCGCCGGCAGGTGATAGGCCGCGCTCCGCGGCGCGAGCTGGGCCAGGAACCAGAGGCGCCGCTGCGCCGCGGTGAGCGGCACCCCCGCCGAGCGCGCCGCGGCGCCGGCCCGCGGCACCGGCGGCAGGCGGCAGCGGCAGGGGGCAGCAAAGCCGGCGCGCCGCCGCCGGCGAGCGCCGCCTCGATCCGCGCCGAGAGGCCGCCGAGCGTGGGGGCCGCGAACAGGCCGGCGAGCGGGATCTCGACGCCGAAGCGCTCGCGCACCCCGGCGAGCAGGCGCGCGGCGAGGAGCGAGTGGCCGCCGAGGGCGAAGAAGTCGTCGTCCGCGCCCAGGCGCTCCGGCGCCAGCCCGAGCCGCTCGGCCCACAGGCCGGCGAGGAGCTCTTCGACGGGACCGCGCGGCCCGCCGCCCGTCGTCTCGGGCGTCCAGCCCAGGCGGGCGAGGGCGAGCCGGTCGATCTTGCCGCTCGCCGTCCGCGGCAGCTCCGGGAGGAGCACGACGCCGGCCGGGACCATCGCCTCGGGGAGGCGCTGGCGCAGGAAGCGGCGGAGCGCTTCCGGCTGCGGCGGCAGCGCGGGGCCGGCGGGATCGCGCGGATCGATCGGATCGATCGGATCGCGCGGGCCTCCCGCGGCGACGTAGGCGACCAGCCGCCTGCCGCTCGCCGCGATCGCTCCGGGCTCCGCCGCCGCGAGCACCGCGGCGCCGCGCACGCCGGGATAGGCGGCGAGCGCCGCCTCGATCTCGCCGAGCTCGACGCGCACGCCGCGGATCTTCACCTGGCCGTCGCGGCGCCCCAGGAGCTCGAGCTCGCCATCGCGCCGGAAGCGCGCCAGATCGCCGGTGCGGTAGAGGCGGCCGCCGGACGAGAAGGGGTCGGGGACGAAGCGCTCGGCGGTCAGGTCCGGGCGGTGGAGATAGCCGCGGGCGAGCCCTTCGCCGCCCAGATAGAGCTCGCCCACCGTGCCGAGCGGCGCCAGCGAGCCGGCGGCGCCGGCGGCGCCGGCTCGGTCGATCACGTAGGCGCGGGTCGCCGCGATCGGCCGGCCGATCGACGGCGGGCCGTCGCCGCTCGCCAGGGCGAAGGTCGAGTAGGTCGTGTCCTCCGACGGGCCGTAGAGATCGAGGACGCGCCGCGCGCCCGCCCGGTAGGCAGCGGCGGCGAGCGCCGCCGGCAGCGGCTCGCCGGCGAGGCTCACCGTGCGCACCGTCGCCGGCAACGGGGAGGCGCCGCCGCTCAGCAGCTCGGCGAGCGCCGAGGGGACGGTGTTGACGAGCGTCACCCCGGCGCCGGCCGGCAGGCGCGGCAGCTCGAGGACGTTGGCGGCGACGACCACCCGGCCGCCCCAGGCGAGGGGAGCGAACATCTCGAAGACCGAGAGGTCGAAGCCGATCGAGGTGGCGGCGAGCACGCCGGCGAGGTCGGCGGGTGGAAAGACCTCGCGCGCCCAGCGCAACAGCGCCACGGCGCTGCGATGCGCGATCGCGACGCCCTTGGGCGCGCCGGTCGACCCCGAGGTGTAGATGACGTAGGCGAGGTTCTCGGGCGAGAGGACCGGCGGCGCGCTCGGCCGCGGCGCGACCGGCCGGGGCGCGGCGAGCGCCTCCACGGTCATCACCGCGATCGGAAGCGCCGCGGCGATCGGGAGCGCCGCGGCGATCGGAAGCGCCACGGCGACCGGAAGCGCCGCCGCGAGCACCGCGACCACCGCGAGGCGGGAGATCAGCCCCTCGTCGGTCAGCAGCCAGCGAGTGCGGGACTCGGCCAGGATGGTGGCGATCCGGCCGTCCGGCAGCGCGGGATCGAGCGGCAGGTAGGCGCCGCCGGCGGCGAGGACCGCGAGGGCGGCGACGACCATGCCGGCGCCGCGCTGGACGCAGAGGCCGACCGTCGCCTCGGGCCCGATGCCGCGGCCGCGGAGCCGGCCCGCCAGGCTCTCGACCCGCGCCGCGAGCTCGCCATAGGTCAGCCGCTCCGCCGCCGCCCACACCGCCGGCGCCGCCGGCGTCCGCGCCGCCTGGGCGAAGAAGAGCTCGTGGAGGCACGCCCCGCGCGGGAAGCCCGCCGCCGTGTCGTTCCACTCGACCGCGAGCTGCTGCCGCTCGGACGGCGCGAGGAGAGGCAGCGCCGAGAGCCGGCAGCCCGGGTCCGCGAGGATTCCGTCGACCAGCCGCTCCCAGCGAGCGGCGAGGCGCGCGACCGTGGTGCGATCGAAGAGGTCGGCGTTGTAGTCGAAGGCGGCGAGGGCGCCGGCCGACAGCTCGGCGACGGTCAGCGTCAAATCGAGCTGGGCGCGCCGCGCGGGGAGGGCCATCGGCGCGAGCGTCAGGTCGCCCCAAGAGATCGGCTCCGCCGCCTGTCCGACGGCGAAGCCCGCCAGGCCCGGCTGGCCCAGCCGCTCGCCGGAGAGCAGCGTGAGCATCGCCTGGAAGACCGGCGAGCGCGACGGGTCGCGCACCGGCTGCAGCCGCTCGGCGAGGAGCGGGAAGGGCAGCGAGCCATGGGCGAAGGCGGCGAGCGTCGCGGCGCGCGTCCGCTCCAGGTGCGCCGCGAAGGTCGGATCGCCGGAGAGATCGGCGCGCAGGACGACCGGGTTGACGAAGTAGCCGACGACGCCCGCGAGGTCCCCGGCGCCCGCTTCCCCGCGGCCCGAGGTGGGCGTTCCGAGGACGAGATCCTCCTGGCCGGTGACGCGGGCCAGAAGCGCGGTAAAAGAAGCCAAGATCTGGGTGAAGAGGGTCGTTCCGGCGCGGCGGCCGGCATCGCGGAGCGCCGTCAGCCGCGCCGGGCTGATCGAGAGGCTGACGACGCCGCCACGATAGGTCTGCGCCGGCGGACGGGGGCGGTCCAACGGCAGCTCGAGGACCGGCAGCTCGCCCCCCAGCCGCTCGCGCCACCACTCCCACAGCTCCTCCGTCTCGGCGCTAGCCAGCCGCGAGGCTTCCCGCAGCGCCTGCTCGCCGAACCCCCGCACCGGCGGCAGAGCCGGCATTTCACCCGCGCGCTCCGCCTCATAGAGCGCTCCCAGCTCACGGAGCGCCACCGCGAGCGACCCGAAGTCCGCCGCGATGTGATGGACGGCGAAGAGGAGCGCGTGCTCGTCGGCGCCGCGCCGCAGCAGCCGCACGCGGACCACCGGGCCGTGCGCCAGATCGAACGGCCGATACCCCTCGGCCGCGAGCCATCCCCCGACCCGCTGCTCATCCCACCCCGCGGCGTCCTCCACCGCGAAGTCCAGCCCTCCCTCCCGAAGCACCCGCGCCCGCGGCTCGCCGCCGATCTCCGGGTAGACCGTCCGCAGCGCCGGGTGCCGGGCCACGAGCGCCGCGAACGAGCGCCGCAGCGCCTCGTCATCGAGCCGTCCCCGCAGCCGCGCCGCCGCCACGATGTGGTACGCCCCGCCGCCCGGCGACAGCCGCTCCAGGAACCACAGCGCCCGCTGCCCGTGAGTGAGCCCGTCCGCCGGCCCCGGCGCGCCCGCCTCGCCTCGCCGATCCTCCTTACCCAGCGCTTTTTCTTTTTCTTCTTTTTCTTTCCCTTCGAGCGCCGCGACCGCCGCGTCCGCCAGCTCGCCGAGAGTCATCCCGCCCAACAGATCCTCCAGCGACGGCGACACGCCGACCGCCGACTCCACGGCATGCTGGAGCTCGACCGCCGCCAGAGAATCGAGTCCCAGCGCGGTCAACGGCCGGTCCTCTGCCACACCCTCCGCCTCCACGCGCAGCGCCCGCGCCACCGGCTCCCGCAGCAGCCGCACCATCTCCCGCCGCAGGACCTCGATCAAGTTGGTCGCGTCAGACATGGGTTGCGGATGCGCGCATCTAAGCTTCGATGCGGCGGCCGCGCTGGCGCGGCGGATGGAGCCGCAAAGGACGCGGGCGGGCCTCCGGCGCTCGGGCGCGCCGGAGGCGGGCGGGCCGGCTACTCCTGGCGCAGGGCGGTCAGCGGGTCGACCCGCGTCGCCCGGCGCGCCGGCAGGAAGTTGGCGGCGAGGGCGACGCCGGCGAGAGCGAGCGCCACGGTGACGAAGGTCCAGGGGTCTTTCGTGCTGACGCCGTAGACCAGGCTCGCGAGCTGCCGGGTGGCGACCAGCGCGCAGCCCAGGCCCACCGCCAGGCCGGCCAGCACCAGGGCCATCCCCTGCCGCACGACGAGCCCGAGCACGTCCTCCCCCTGGGCGCCGAGCGCCATGCGGATGCCGATCTCGTGCGTCCGCTGGGTCACCGTGTAGCTGACGACGCCGTAGACGCCGACCGCGGCGAGCAGCAGGGCGAGCCCGGCGAAGATGCCGAGCAGGACGGTGTTGAAGCGGTTGGGGGCGAGCGAGGCCTCGACGATCTCCGGCATCGTCCGCACCTGGTCGATCGGCAGGTCGCGGTCGAGCGCCTGCACCTGTTGGCGGATCGGCCCGGCGAGCGCGCGCGGGTCGGACTTCGTATGCACGACGAGGGTCGCGTTGGGCATCGGGTCCTGCAGCTGCGCGTTGTAGACCTCGGCCCCGGGCTCCTCGCTGAGGCTCTGGTGCCGCACGTCGCCCACCACCCCGACCACGGTCAGCCAGCGGGCCTCCTTCTGGTGCGGGTCCTCGAAGGTGATGCGCTTGCCGATCGGGTCCTCGCCGCCCCAGACCTTGTTGGCGAACGTGCGGTTGACGACGGCGACCGGCGGCGAGCTCACGGTGTCGCGGTCGTCGAAGACGCGCCCCTTGAGCAGCCGCACGCCGAGGGCCTGGAAGAAGCCGGGGGAGACCCAGCGCACGTTCGAGGACGGCGAGTCCTGCAGGCGCGGGATCGGCCGCCCGGCGACGGTGTAGACCAGGATCATGCCCGACGAGGCGAGCGGCAGCGGGAAGGCGGTCCCCACCTGGTCGACGCCGGGGAGGACCGCGACCCGCGCCAGCAGCTCGCGGTAGAACGCCAGCTGCTGCTCGGGCTTCTTGTACTTGAAGGCGGGGGGCGCGAGATCCAGGGTCAGGACCCCCTCCGGCCGGAAGCCGGGATCGACCGCGTGCAGGCGGGAGAAGCTCTTGATGAGGAGCCCCGCGCCGACCAGCAGCACCAGCGCGACCGCCACCTCGGCGAGCACGAGGAGCTGCCGCGCCAGCCGGCCGCGGGCGCCGCCGGCGACCGCGCGGCCCCCCTCCTTGAGCGACTCGTTCAGATGGTTTCCGGAGCCCTGGAGGGCGGGCAGGAGGCCGAAGACGAGGCCGGTCGCGATCGAGACGGCGAGGGTGAAGGCGAGCACCTTCCAGTCGATCCCGATGGCGTCGGCGCGCGGGATCTTGCTGCCGCCGAGAGCGACCAGGGCCGGCGTCCCCCAGAGCGCCAGGAGCAGGCCGAGGAGGCCGCCGCCGAGGGCGAGGAGGACGCTCTCGGTGAGCATCTGCCGCACCAGCCGGCCGCGCCCGGCGCCGAGGGCGGTGCGCACCGCCAGCTCGCGCTCCCGCGACGCCATGCGCACCAGCAGCAGGTTGGCGACGTTCAGGCAGGCGATGAGGAGCACCGCCGCCACCGCCGCCACCAGCACCAGGAGAGCCGGCCGGATCGACTGCACGAGCTGGTCCTTGAAGAGCACCAGGCTCGTCCCCCAGCCCTCGTTCGACGGCGGGAACTGGCGGCTGAGGCGCGCCGCGACGCCCTTCATCTCGGTCTTGGCGCGCTCGAGCGAGACGCCCGGCTTGAGGCGGCCGATCACCAGCAGGTTGTGGCCCAGGCGGTTGGCCTTGGCGGGATCGATCGCGAGCGGCATCCAGAGCTCGCTGTGGCTCGGCGTCTCGAGCTTCGGCGGCGCCACGCCGACCACGGTGTAGCTCTCGCCGTCCAAGGTCAGGCTGCGGCCGACGACGCCGGGGTCGCCGCCGAAGCGGCGCTTCCAGAGGCCGTTGCCGAGCACGATGACGTGGTGATTGGCCGGCGTGTCCTCCTGGGAGGTGAAGGTGCGGCCGAGCATGCCGGGCATCGCCGCGATGCCGAAGGTCGGCCAGAAGTCGGCCGAGACCTTCCCCACCCGGAGCACCTCGGGGTCGCCCCGGCCGGTCAGGGTGACGCGCCCCGGGTCGGCCGCCGAGAGGGTCTGGAAGACCTGGTTCTGCTGCCGCCAGTCGAGCCAGTTCTGGCTGGCGGCGGGGAAGGTCGGGAAGCCCTGGGCCGGGTTGCTCTCCCAGACCAGCACGATGCGGTCGGGGTCGGGGAAGGGCAGCGGGTCGAGCAGGATGCCGTTGACGACGCTGAAGATGGCGGTGTTGGCGCCGATCCCCAGCGCCAGCGCCAGCAGGGCCGCGCCGACGGTGACCGGCGTGCGCCGCATGTTGCGCAGGCCGAAGCGGATGTCGTTCCAGAGGGTTTCCATGGGCGGTCTCACTCCCGGCCGAGCGGCCTGCACTCCTAGATAGGAGTGCGCCGGGCAGTGTCGCACGCGCCCCCGGACCGGTCAACGCCGGCCGGCGGGGCTCGCCGGCTACTCCTGGCGCAGGGCGACCAGAGGATCGACCCGCGTGGCGCGGCGGGCGGGCAGGAAGTTGGCGGCGAAGGCGACCGCGGCCAGGGCGAGCGCCACGCTGGCGAAGGTCCACGGGTCCTTCGTGCTCACCCCGTAGACCAGGCTCGCGAGCTGCCGGGTGGCGAACCAGGCACCGAGGAGCCCGGCGGCGACGCCGCCCAGCACCAGCGCCATCCCCTGCCGGAGGACGAGCCCCATGACGTCGTCGCGGTGGGCGCCGAGCGCCATGCGGATGCCGATCTCGTGCGTGCGCTGGTTGACGGTGTAGCTGACGACGCCGTAGACGCCGACCGCGGCGAGCACCAGGGCGAGCCCGGCGAAGAGGCCGAGCAGCACGGTGTTGAAGCGGTTGGGGGCGAGCGAGGCGGCGACGACGTCGTCCATCGTCCGCACCTGGTCGACCGGCAGGTCGCGGTCGAGCTCCTGCACCACCCGGCGGATGGGCGCGGCGAGGCCGCGCGGGTCGCCCTGGGCGTGCACCACGAGGGTCGCCGGCAGCTGCGGATCCTGCAGCTGGTCGGCGTAGATCTCGTCGCCGGGCTCCTTGTCGAGGCTCTGGTGGCGCACGTCGCCGACCACCCCGACGATCGTCATCCAGCGCACGACCTTCTGATGCGGGTCGTCGAAGGTGAGGCGCTTGTCGATCGGGTCGCCGCCCGGCCAGAGCTTGCCGGCGAGGGCGCGGTTGACGACCGCCACCGGCACCGTCGCCGCGGTGTCGCGGTCGGAGAAGACCCTTCCTTTGAGGAGCGGCACGCGAAGGGCCGGGAAGAAGCCGGGGGAGACCCAGCGCACGGTGGCCGACGGCGCGTCCTGGAGGCGCGGGAACGCCCGGTCGCCGACGGCGTAGTTGAGGATCACGCTCGAGCTGCCGAGCGGCAGCGGGAACGCCGTCCCCGCCTGGTCGACGCCGGGGAGGGCCGAGAGCCGCGCCAGCAGCTCGCGATAGAAGGCCATCTGCTGCTCCGGCTTCTGGTACTTGAAGGCGGGCGGCGCCAGGGCCATGGTGAGGACCCCCTGCGAGCGGAAGCCGGGGTCGACCGAGTGCAGGCGGGCGAAGCTCTTGATCAGGAGCCCCGCCGAGACCAGGAGGACGAGCGCCACCGCCACCTCGGCGAGCACCAGGAGCTGGCGCGCCAGGCGGCCGCGGGCCCCCCCGGCGACGGCGCGCCCCCCCTCCTTGAGGGACTCGTAGAGATGATCCCCGAGCTCTGCAGGGCGGGGACGAGGCCAAAGACCAGGCCGGTCGCGACCGCTAGTCCGAGAGTGAAGGCGAGCGCCCGCCAGTCGACCGTGATCGTGTCGCCGCGCGGGATCTTGTCGCCGCCCAGGGCGACCAGGAGGGGCACCCCCCAGAAGGCGAGGAGGAGCCCGAGGAGGCCGCCGCCGAGCGCCAGCAGGACGCTCTCGGTCAGCATCTGCCGGATCAGCCGGCCGCGGCCGGCGCCGAGGGCGGTGCGCACGGCGAGCTCGCGCTCGCGCGCCGCGGTGCGCACCAGGAGGAGGTTGGCGACGTTCAGGCAGGCGATGAGCAGCACCGCCGCCACCGCCGCCACCAGCACCAGGAGAGCCGGCCGGATCGACTCGACCATCTGCTCCTGGAGCGGCACCAGCCGCACGTCCCAGCTCTCGTTGGTGGCGGGGAACTGGCGGGCGAGGCGGCGGGCGACGCCCGACATCTCGGTCTGCGCGCGGCGCAGCGAAACCCCCGGCTTCAGGCGCCCGGCGACCAGCAGCGAATGGTTCCCCCGGTCGGCCTTCGCGGGGTCGATGGCGAGCGGCAGGTAGAGGTCGCAGTGGTTGGGGATGTCGAAGCCGGGCGGCGCCACGCCGATCACCGTGTAGCTCTCGCCGTCGAGCGTCAGGCTGCGGCCGACGGCCGCGGCCTCGGCGCCGAAGCGGCGCTTCCACAGGCCGTCGCCGAGCACCGCGACGTGGCGGTTGGCCGGCGTGTCCTCGTCGGCGGTGAAGGTGCGGCCGCGGACGCCGCCGGGCATGCGGTCGACGCCGAAAACGCGCCAGAAATCGGCGCTGACTTTCCCCGCCTTGACCACCTCGGGCTCGTTCCTGCCGGTGAGGTTGACGCGCGCCGGATCGGCCGCCGCGAGGGCGGCGAACGACGGGCTCTGCTGGCGCCAGTCGAGGAAGTTCTGGCTGGCGACGCTGAACTGCGGCAGGCCCTGGGCCGGGTTGCTCTCCCAGGCGATCACCAGGCGGTCGGGATCGGGATAGGGCAGCGGCTCCAGCAGCACGTGGTGGACGACGCTGAAGATGGCGGTGTTGGCGCCGATCCCGAGCGCCAGGGCGAGCAGCGCGGCCCCGACCGTCACCGGCGTGCGGCGCAGGTTGCGCAGCCCGAAGCGGATGTCGTTCCAGAGGGTTTCCATGCCGTCGCTCCCCGCCGTCGATCCCGGCTCTATCTGTCTGCGGCGCAGCTTCGCACGACCCCCCTGGCCGGTCAACGCCGACGCGAGCTGCAGCGGGCGCCGCTTGCCCGCCCCGGGGGGCTGTGCTAGAAGCGCCCCGGATGCGCACCGACGAATCGGTCGATCGCGCGGTCGATCCGACGGCCGGTCCGACCGCCGGCGGCGCAAGCCGCGCGGCGGGCGGAGCCTCGGCCGTCGGTGCCGCACCGCGCGGCGCGGCGCCGAGCGTCGAGGTGATCGGGGTCAGCAAGCGCTTCGGCGAGCGCGCCGGCGCGGCCGGCGAGGTGGTGGCGGTCGACGATGTCTCGCTCGCCGTCGGGCGCGGCGAGTTCTTCGCCCTCCTCGGGCCGAGCGGCTGCGGCAAGACGACGCTCCTGCGGCTGATCGCCGGCTTCGAGTCCCCCACCGCCGGCACCCTCCGCGTCGCCGGCGAGGACGTGACGCGCCTGCCCGCTCACCGCCGGCCGGTCCACCTCGTCTTCCAGCACTACGCCCTCTTTCCCCACCTGACGGTCGCCGAGAACGTCGCCTTCGGCCTGCGCTACCGGCGCCTGACGCGCGCCGAGCAGAGGGCGCGGACCGCCGAGGCGGTCGCCCTCGTCCAGCTCGGCGGCCTCGAGGCGCGGCGCCCGCGCGAGCTCTCCGGCGGCCAGCGCCAGCGCGTCGCCCTCGCCCGCGCCCTCGTCCTCGAGCCCCAGGTGCTCCTCCTCGACGAGCCGCTCGCCGCCCTCGACCGGCGCCTGCGCCAGGAGATGCAGGGCGAGCTCAAGGCGCTGCAGCGCAACCTCGGCATCACCTTCCTCTTCGTCACCCACGATCAGGAGGAGGCGCTGGCGATGAGCGACCGGGTGGCGGTGATGAGCCGCGGCAAGGTCGAGCAGCTCGGCGCCCCGGCGGCGGTCTACGAGCGCCCGGCGACCCCCTTCGTCGCCGAGTTCCTGGGCATGGAGAACCTGCTGACGGCGACCGTCGTGGCGCCGACCGGCGGCGAGCTCTCCCTGCGCCTGCCCTCGGGAGCCGAGATCCCGGCGCCGCCCGACGACCCGCACCGCCACCTGCCGCTGGCCATCGGCGAGGCCATCCGCTGCGCCATCCGCCCCGAGAAGCTCCGCCTCGCCGCGGCGGCGGACGGCCCCGGCTTCCCGGTGACCATCGAGGACCGCGTCTACCAGGGAGCGACCACCACCTGGATCGTCCGCGACGCCGCCGGCACCCGCTTCGTGGTGGCCGACCTCAACCGCGAGCCCGGCCGCGCGCACGCCGGCGGGGACGGCTGGAGGGCCGGCGACGCGGCCCATCTCTGCTGGGACCCGCGATATACGGTGATGCTGCGGGAGGGGTGAGGGGGCGGAATGGACGGCGTCGCGGTGACATTGCAGGTCCTTCGCCGTCGAGCTCAGAAAAACCGCGGCGCGCCGGTCGCGGCCGTGATCCGGCGCCACTGCTATGATTCATCTTGGAGGAAAACGATGACCAAAGTGCTGGAGGCTATCTATGAAGGCGGCGTTCTCAGGCCCCTCGGCGACCTGGGTCTCGCGGAGCACCAGAGGGTCCTCGTCGAGATCCGCCTGCCCGCGGAGTCAGCTCCAGAGCTCGAGCTCGCAGAGTGGCATCGTGTCTATGAGGGGCTCTCCGACGCCGAGATCACCGAAGTCGAGTCGATCGCCCTGGACCGCAGCCGTTTCTTGCGCGAGCCTTGACGACACCGCACCCTCCTGCCCTTCTCGACTCGGACACCCTCTCCGAGATCATGAAGGGGCGTGATTCGCAGGTCCTTCATCACACCCGAGAGTACCTGGAGGAGCATCGCGTCCTCCAGTTCTCGATCATCACTCGCTACGAGATCCTCCGCGGCCTCCACGCGAAGGATGCTGCTCGTCAGATCACCGTCTTCCTCGCCAGGTGCCGAGCAAGCATCGTGTATCCGATGACCGAGGAAGTCATCGACCAGGCGGCTGAGCTCTACGGCTCCCTCCGGAGGCGAGGGCAGTTGATCTCCGATGCCGATCTCCTCATCGCTGCGACGGCGCTCCTTCAGGACATTGCGCTCGTCACCGGCAACGAGGACCATTTCCAGCGCATCGAGGGACTTCGCGTCCTCAACTGGCGCACTCTCTGAGACAGGCCCTTCAGCGCGGCGGCGCCGATGCTCGGTGACCTGCTCCGCCGAGATGAGCCGCGGCAAACGGCAACGGCTTTGAAGATTTCTCAGCGGGATCTCGCGATCCGCCGGCGCGAAGAGCAGCGCTCCCAGCGAAATCGCGAGCCGCGGCCCGTCGGAGTCGCGATGTGGCGGCGAAAAGCTCTTCCCGCGCGGCGAAATCGGCGGCCGCGGCACGCGGAGCTTCGACTTGGGGACCGAAACTTGCGATTTCGGGACCGCAACGCGAGGTTTGAAGACCGGATCGGTAGAAAAAGGACCGCGAGGCCGTGATCAGGGACGAGGTCGGCGAAGCTCGGGGACCGTTCCACGAACCTGGGGGACCGGGAGAGCCGGCCGCGCGGGTCGGTCTCGCAACGTTGGGACCGTACCTCGAAATGTGGGGACCGCGGCGGCGGATCGCACCGGCCGATCCTGAGCTGGGCCGGCTCGGGAGCGTCGACACGGCGCCGGGGGACGGAGATTACCCGCGGGGTCTCGACGCCCGCCGGGCCGGTCCTGACTCGGTGCTGACTCGGTGCCAGGCTCTTCGCCCTTGGTGCCAGGCTCTTAGCCGCGAGCTGGGTGCCAGGCTCTTAGCCGAGCGGACCGACGCGAGCTCGGTGCCGAGCTTGGGTGCCAGGCTCTTCGAGCTTCGAGCTCGGTTCGAGTTTGGTGCCAGGCTCTTAGCCGAGCTTCGAGCTTGGTGCCAGGCTCTTAGCCGCGGCGTAGGAGATCCCCGTCGCTTGCCCCGCCCCGCCCGGTGCAGGCATGATCCCGCCTCGTGACTCCCCTCTCGCCGAGAGCCACCGCGCCGGCCGGCAGACCGCGACATCCCGGCCGCGCCGGCTGGGGCCTTCTCTTCCCCACCTGGCTGGTGCTGGGGGTCTTCTTCCTGCTGCCGCTCGCCCTCATGCTGGGGCTCTCCTTGCGCCAGCGCGGGCTCTACGGCGGCGTGGCGCCGCTGCCGCCGGCCGGCGGCTGGGGCTCCTATCTCCGCTCGGGGGCGTTCCTCGGCAACTACGCCCGCTCCCTCGACGGCGTCTACCTCGCGATCGGCTGGCGCTCGCTCTGGATGGCGGCGCTGACGACCGCCCTCTGCCTCCTCATCGCCTTCCCCGCCGCCTACTACCTCGCCCTCGCCGCCCGGCCGCGGGCGCGGCCGCTCCTGGTCGGCTTGGTCGCGGTGCCGTTCTGGACCAGCTTCCTCATCCGCACCTACGCCTGGATGTTCATCCTGCGGACCGAGGGGCTGGCCAACCACCTGCTGCTCGCCCTGGGCTGGATCCACCGCCCGCTCGACCTCCTCTACACCCAGCTCGCGGTGATGATCGGGCTGGTCTACGGCGAGCTGCCGTTCATGATCCTGCCGCTCTACGCCTCGCTCGAGAAGCTCGACCGGTCGCTGCTCGAGGCCGCCGCCGACCTCGGCGCCGGCCGCTGGGCGCGCCTGGCGCGGGTCACCGTGCCGCTCGCCCTGCCGGGCATCGCCGCCGGCGCCGTCCTCGTCTTCATCCCCAGCCTCGGCCAGTTCGTCGTCTCGGACCTCCTCGGCGGCGCGCGCAGCATGCTGCTCGGCAACCTTGTCCAGAACCAGTTCGCGGTGGCCCGCAACCAGCCCTTCGGCGCCGCCCTCGCCTTCGAGCTCACCGCCGCGGTCCTCGTCCTCCTCGTCGCCTACGCGCTCTTCGCCCGCGGGCGAGAGGGCGCGGAGACCTCCTGTGAGCGGCGGCGCGGCCGCTGGCTCTGGCACTGCGCGTCTCGGCCGGCTCCTGCTCGCCGCCCACGGCGGCCTCGTCTACCTCTTCCTCTACGCGCCGATCGCGGTCCTCGCGGTCTTCTCGTTCAACGCCTCGCGCCAGACGGCCGTCTGGGAGGGCTTGACGCTCGATTGGTACCGCAGCCTGGCCGGCGACGCGCTGCTCGGCCGCGCGCTCGCCAACAGCCTGCTCGTCGCCGCCGCCGCGACCGCGGCGGCGACCGCGCTCGGCACCGCCGCCGCCCTCGGGCTCAGCCGCCCCGGCGCCGGCGCGCGCGCGCGGCGCCTCACCTAGGCGCTCCTCTTCCTGCCGGTGGTCATCCCCGAGGTGGTCCTCGGCGCCGCGCTGCTCTCCTTCTTCGGCGCCATCGGCCTGCGCCTGTCGCTCGCCACCGTCGTCGATCGCACACGTCGTCTTCAGCGTCTCCTACGTCGCGGTCGTCGTCGCGGCGCGCCTCGCCGGGCTCGATCCGGCGCTCGGCGAGGCGGCGGCCGACCTCGGGGCCGGCCCCTTGGAGGCCTTCCGCCGCGTGACCCTGCCGCTCGCCCTGCCGGGCATCCTGGCCAGCGCGCTGCTCGTCTTCACCCTCTCGATCGACGACTACGTGATCACCTCCTTCGTCGCCGGGGTGGGGGCGACGACGCTGCCGCTCCACATCTACTCGATGCTCAAGGTCGGCGTGACGCCGGAGGTCAACGCCGTCTCGACCCTCCTGCTCGCGGCGACGGTCGACCCTGATCGCCGCCGCCCAGGTGCTGCTCCGCCCCGCTGCCGGTTCCGGGCGCGGAAAGACCGCCGGGGAAAAACCGGATGAGCGGCCGACCGCGCCGCCCGCCGCCGGCGCTGGCGATTCTGGCCATCGCGGCGCTCGTGGTGGCCGCAGCCCTTGCCGCTGGCTGCGGCCGAGAGAGCAAGCGGCAGGTCAACATCTACATCTGGACCAACTACCTGCCGGACGCGGTGGTGCGGGATTTCGAGCGGCGGACCGGCATCGACGTCCAGATCGACACCTACGACTCGAACGAGGCGCTGCTCGCGAAGCTGCAGTCCGGGGTCGCCGACTACGACCTCGTGGTGCCGTCGGACTACATGCTGAAGATCCTCGATCCCCCAGGGGCTGCTCCATCCCCTCGACCGCGCGCGGCTGCCGCACTTCGAACCTCGACCCGCGCTTCCTCCACCAGAAGTTCGATCCCGGCAACGGCCACTCGCTCCCTTACCTCTGGGGGACGACGGGGATCGGCTACGACCGGACGAAAGTCGGCGAGGTGACGAGCTGGGGGGCGCTCTTCGACGCGCGCCACGCCGGGCGCATCCTGATGCTCGACGACGAGCGCGAGGCGTTCGGGGCGGCGCTGCGCCTCGACGGCCGCTCGATCAACGAGCGCGATCCCCAGGCCCTGGCGCGCGCCGCGGCGCGCCTCAAGGCCCAGAAGCCGCTGGTGCGGACCTACAACAGCAGCGACTTCGCGAACCTCCTCGCGGCCGGCGACGTCGACCTCGCGCAGGGCTACGACGGCGAGCTCGCCGAAGGTGGTGGCGCAGCCCACGGCCGCCTCGCCTACGTCCGTCCCCAAGGAGGGCGGAACGCTGTGGATCGACAACCTGGCGATCCCGAAGAACGCCCGGCACCTGGACGCCGCCTACGCCTTCCTCGACTACGTGCTGGAGCCGGCGGTGGCGGCGAAGATCGTCGCCGGCGTCCACTACGCCTCGGCCAACAAGGCCGCCTGGCCGCTTGATCGCCCCCGACATCCGCGCCGACCCCGCGATCTACCCGCCCCCGGCGGTCCTCGACCGCTGCGAGCTGATCGAGGACCTGGGGGCGACGACGAAGCTCATCGACCGGCTGTGGACGGAGATCAAGGCGCAGTAGGTGGGAGGGTTTCGTGAGAGGGCGGGCCTCACTGAGCTCACCTGGCACCTTCGATCCGGGTGCCAGGTAATTTTTCGCGATCCGGGTGCCAGGTAGTTTTTCGCGATGCCGGCATCCAAGGTGCCAGGTACTTTGCCAACGACAAGATTCGCGCAGCCAGAGAGACGATCGATAGAGGGATGAAAGATTGGCACGGCGTCTTCCGTCCTAGGTAAATGCTTCGGGGAGTGTGTGCCGGACCGTACGGCAGAGCCCGAGGCTGGAGGAGAGGCGGAGAGCGACATGGAGTCGCTCGACCGTCCTCTGAAACCATGGGAAGAAGACTCCGTTGGTTGCCCTGGCTGGAAACCCTCGTCGCCGTCTCCTGGCGGACGCTGCAGGGGCGTCTGCTCTTTCGTCCCAGCGGCGAGCTCAACGACGTCGTCCTCGGTGTCTTGGGACGAGCCCAGCGGCTGTTTCCGATCCGCGTCTGCGGCGTGGTGGTCCTCTCGAACCATCTCCACCTGCTGCTCGTCGCCGATCACGCCGAGCAGGTCTCGGGCTGGGTGGCCCTTTTGCCACTATCTCCAAGAGAGGGGGGAGAGCCACGAGGTCGATCTCGACGGTGTCCTTGCCGATCGTGATCCTCTCGACGAGACTCTCGACGACGACACGCTTCTGGGCACGGTCCATCGCTTGCCACTCGTGGGCGAGGTCTCTGGTGCGGCTCATGATCTCCTCGCTCATCACCGTCCGAACCTTCAGGAAGTCGATCTCGCCCTGGAGGCGGGGGATCTCCGCTCCCAGGCCCGCGAGCCGTGCTTCGAGGGGCCGGTGCCGTTCGCGGAAGCCCTCGACCGTCAAGGCATCCTCCTGGTAGAGGCGGTAGAGCTTGTCGGCTTCCTTCGTGAGGCGCTCGCGCTCCCGAAGAAGCGCGGCCAAGAGTTCCTCCTTCTCGGTACGGACTTCGGTCCCCTGGGCGAGGTAGGCGGCAATGGCCTCCGGCGAGAGGGCGAACTCCTGGAGCTGGGTTTGGAAGACGCGGTCGAGATCCACCATCGGGATCTTCGTCCGGCAGGCCATGCAGACGTACTTCGGGGTGTTCGAGCGCACGTACATCTTCTCGCCGCAGGTGCAATACACGTAGCCCGCAAAGACGTAGACCGCCCGCTTTGCGACCGGCTTGTGGGAGCCCTTCCGCCTCAAGAGAAGGGCATTGCACTCCTCCCAGAGTTCCTCGGAGACGATCGCAGGACAGGCGACGAAGATCCACTCGGACTCCGGCTTCAGGACGCGCTTGCCCTTCACCATCTTCGTGTAGTTCGCGCGGCGGAGGCCCTTCGCGGAGGGGTCCGTGAGGAGCTGCTCCACGGTCATATCCCTAAAGGGCCTGCCTTTCCTCCCCCTATAGCCGGCGTCGTTCAGGAGCCGGGCGACCGTCCTGAGGCGCCCGTGCTCCTTGAAGAGTTCGTAGATCAGGCGCCGGAGCGGCGCCTCGTCGGGGTTCATCTCCATTCGCTTCTCGTGCCAGCGGTATCCGAGGGGCGGGGGGCCGCCGATGGGTTTGCCGAGCCGGGCGCGGATGGGGACCGAGGCCGCGACCCGTGAGGCGATCTCCTCGCGCTCCCACTCGGCCATCGCGGCGATCATGGTGTAGAAGAGGCGGCCATGCGGGGTGGAAGTATCGATCGACTCCTGGAGGGAGACAAGGTCGGCCCCGTGCTCGCGGAAGAACTCGGCGAACTCCAGGAGCTCCTTCGTGTTCCTCGCGAGCCGGGCGAGCTTCGAGAAGATGAGGGCCCGCGATCCGCTTTTTCCTCACATCGGCCATCATGCGCTTCGCCTCCGGGTGCTCCATGACGGATTTCCCGGAGACGCCTTCGAGGTGGTAGACCTCGACTACCTTCCAGCTGCGGGAGGCGGCATAACTCTCTGCTCGCATCTCGTGGTGCTTGGGACTCTCGCCCTTGGCCTGGTCTTCGGTCGAGACCCGAATCCAGATGCCGACCGGTTTCGCCTCCGGCCCCGGTTTCTCGCGCTCCATGGGTTCCTCCTTGGGTGCTTCGGGGTGAGGTTCTTTGAAGGGACTTCCCCCATGATGGGGAGGGTGGTGGCAGAAGGGAAGGCGGCGGCAGCTCTCCCCTTCGGCTCGCGGTTCGCTACGGTTTCTCTTTGCCCCCCACCCGCCGCAGGCTCTTCGCGATGACCTCGGTCAGCGCCCGGTAGCGGATGGCCTCTTCGTCCGCCTCGACCGCCTTTTTCCGCACCGTGACCTTGTATCCGCCGACCACGGTCTCCGTGGTCGTGGGCCGCAGGGAGAGCAAGGTGAAGAGTTCCTCCGGGGCGACCACATGCACACGGGCGAGGTCGGCGGCCGGGAGCTTCGCCTTCAAGGCCGCTTCGATCTTCGCGAGGCGCGGGCGCTCCAAGGCGAGGACTGCGACCTCCTGGAATCCGGCTTCAAGGCACTTCAGGACGTTCCCGACCTCCTGCGCCACGGTGGAGGTGACCGAGATCTCGCAGGCGACGGGACAGCCCTTCGCGCCTCAGGGCCACATCCACGCTGCCCGCCGCCAGGGAGTCGCCTCCTCGATCATCGCCCGGTAGCCCTTGGACTCGGCCCAGCGCTTCACGAGTTCCTGGAGGTACTGGTGCTCCGGCCCGCCGCGGCCGAGGGGCGGAGGCTGTGATGGCGCAGCTCGCCGCTCGCGAGGTGGAGGCGCTGATGGTGAGGCGGTCGGTGCCGCCGCCGGCGCCCGCCGGCGGTTCGGGCTCCTCTCGTGGAGCCGGAGCCTGGTGCGCCCTCTCCGCTATCTCCTGCGCCTTCTGTCTCGCGGCATACCGTTCCCGTGAGCGCAGATGATCGTCTCGCGCCGCGCGCTCGCGACTTCGGGCGGAACTACCGCGAGGAGCCGCGTCGCGAGGTTGCAGTCGCCCTGGGCGTTGTCGATCCGCGCCACCGCCTCCCCGACCCGGAGGCTCATGAGGTCGGCCGGCCCGAAGAAGGAGAGGCCCTCGGCGAGGGTCTTCGCATCCCGCTCCCCGACCCGGAAGACGATCGTGTGCCGGCATTCGCCATGAGGGCCGAGCCGACCTCGGGAGCTTTGGCCTCGAGCTGCCGGAGATCCTGGTGGGCGAGGGTGAGCCCCAAGGCATACTTCCTCGCACCCGAGAGGAGAAGGGCCATGGAGGGAGTCGCGACCTCCTGGCATTCGTCGCGCGTAGAGGAAGAAGGGCCGGCGCTCCTCCCGTTTCGTCTCCTGCCGGCTCATCGCTACCTGGTGGAACTTGGAGACGAAGAGGCTCCCGAGGAGCGCGGCGTTCTCTTCACCGATTGCGCCCTGGGAGAGTCGCGCGAGGAAGATCTGGCCCTGGTCGAGGGCGGCGCGAAGATCAAGTCGGCTCTCCCTGGCTCCTACGATCTGCCGCACGGTCTTGCTCCTCAGGAATCCATCGAGGCGGGTCAGGATCGCGCCCAGGCTCTTCCCGGCCGCGAGCTGGAACTCGTGGCGGAAGTATGAAGTGAGGTACGGGTCCTCGACCGCGGCGAGGAGTCGCTCGCGGGTCGCACGATCCACGAGGAACTCGCGGAGATCAAGGAGCGTCGCTCCAGGGTTTTCGAGGAGCACCAAGACCGCAATCCCGAGGAGCGAGGTCATCTGATCGCCCCAGGAGGTCGAGAAGCGCCGGAAGATGCCGACGAGATCCGAGGCGAGGAGGGTGCGTTCCAGCTCCGTGTGCGCTTCGAGGATGTTCCAGGCAATGGGGTGGGTGGTATCCGCCAGGGTCGAAGAGGATCGTGTTGTCGAGCCACGCTCCTCGGGAATGCGGCCCACGATCTCGTCCACAAGATCGCCGTGGGGATCGAGGACGCCCACGCCTCGGCCGGCTTCGATGTCCTGGGTGATGAGGTCAAGAAGGAGCGTGGACTTGCCGCTCCCCGAGGCGCCGACGACATGCAGGTGCCGGAGCCGGAGTTCAGTCGGGAGCCCGACCGGCACTGCCCGGCCGTGATGCCGGTTCTCGCCGAGGAGCACGCCATCACCCACGGGAAGTGCGGGCGCAGCCTTCGTGCGCCGCACTTCCCTGAGGAGCTTCGGGACCCTGACCGAGGCGCTCGGGAGATGTACGAGTCCTGCAAGCTCGTCGCTCCCCAGGATCATGCCCGGCCGGCGGCTCGTGCGGCTCATGATCTCCGCTATCGCCTCGTCTCCCTCTTCCGCAGCGAGCGGCAGAGAGCTCGTTCCCGGCGGGATCGCCGAAGTGGGTCAAGGCTCCCGCGAGGTCGCGGATGATGCGCCAGGCGCCCGATGCGGTTTGGCTCTTCGCCGCGAGCCGGAGGCAGGCGGCATACAAGGGTCGGGAGATCTTCTCCCGCGCCTGCTTCGTGAGTTCCGGGTAGTCGGCGAAAAAGGGATCGCCACGGGGCGAGTGGACTGCGCGCATGACGCTCTCGGCCCACTCTTCCCGGACGCGCTCGAAGAGGATCTGCACGAGGCCCGCCTCGCCGGGTTCGAGTTCGGAGAGGGCACCGAAAAGCGGCAGGAGCGGGTCGGGATCGAGCGAGCGGAAGGACGCCAAGGGCAGCATGAACTCGCGGGCCAAGCCGAAGTGGAGGGCGACGGTCTCGCCCGTGCCGCGTGCCAAGGCATGCCGCAAGCTCTCCTCCTCGGGTGAGATCGAGACTTCCGGGAAGAAGGCCCGGAGTTGGTTTGCGAGGAGTCCCGCATCCGGCCGGCGCGAGACAAACTGCACCCGGAGTTCGTCCGGAAGGCCCACAACCTCGAAGACCAAGGGCAGCTCGCCGCCGGAGAGGGAAAGAAGGAAGCGCTCCGCGCTCGCGGGGCTCACCGCCTCACTGGAAGGCAAGGAGACCGCGCACTCGACCAGGGGCTCGTCGGAATCGAACGCTTCCGGTTCGGGCTCTTCAAGCTCCGGCAGATCCTCCACCGGCCGGGATGGCGCGAGGATGCGGCTGAGGAAGCTCGGCCGGTGGCCGTCGTCAGTGGCTTGCGGGAGGAAGTATCCAGCGAAGGGTATGTAGGGCGGTTCGAGCACCACCGGCTGGGAGAACTCCTGCCAGCCCCGACCTCGCAGCTCCCAGGCGTAGAACTGCTCGGTCAGGCGCTCGGGCAGGGTGAGACGGGGCATTCGATTGCGGCGGCGGTTATGTCCTCTTGCCGCGCGGCTCAAAGATAATCTTACGCGCCTCCTCCGAGAGTCCGCGCACGCCTTGAGCCGTAGTCACCTGATCGATGGCTTCGAGGACGGCATGATGCACCGACTCCCGGAACATGATCGCGGTGTCCTCGTTGAAGTATGTGACAGGGCGGAAGATGAGGCCGTAGAAGAAGCCCGTGACCGGCATGGAGAGGACCGTGGGCTCAAGTCCCACGTCGCCGTAGCGGACGAGCGCCCCAAGAGCGAAGAGGAGGCCGAGGAAGACGGTGAACCCGCTGAAGCCGGAGAACATCGGGGAAGACTCCCCGTTCTCCGGGTTCCCGAAGATGCGGACCAGGGCGCCGCCCATCATGAGGGCGAGAAGGATGAAGCCTGCATCGAGGAGGGTGCGGGAGATCCGGGCGAGCCACCAGGAGAAGAAGAACCCGGTGCCGAAGGGAGCGGCGCAGATGTCGAAGTTCAGGTGCTCGCGGCTCACCCGGAGATAGACGCGCTTTCCGGAGCCAAGACCACTCTCCTTCCACTCGACGGTAGAGATCTTGAGGTCGGGGATCTGGCGCTTTGCGATGCCGGCCTTAACGAGTTCGTAGAAGTCGAGGGATGAGGTGGCAAATCCCTCGATCAGGGAGTGCCAGTGACCTTCCACCTGCGGCTTGCGCATGACCTGCCTCCGCAACCTCTCAGATCAGGCGACAATTCAGCGCCGATCTTATTGCTGAAAATAGCCGGTAATGTCGATGATATAATCGACCGAGCCCGCAGCATTCATACCGCAAAGAACTGAAAGGGTACCGTCCGGATTCAGCGCAACTACCTGGTTGTTCGCACGCACCTGTCCAGGACGGAAATTGATCGTGGAAGTAGGTGAGCTGCTGATAGTAGGGGCGAGCGTCAAAAAGCCGTCCGCAGAAGGATGCACAACTGTTACGTTCACGGCCACTGCCGTTGTCCTCGCCCGCACTCCGCATAGACCGATGAACTGAACTTTTCGGATCTCGCCGCCGACTATAGCCGGCCCGTTTGGATCGCCCGGCGTCCGCGTGTCGAGGAGCCGACAGGGAGACACCGTATGGAAGAAGCTCCCGGCGGTCGGATCGCAGGGCGCAGTTGTAAACGTCATATCTGTGCCATGAACCGTGGTCCAGAGGTTCGACGCGGTCGCGCGGTAGTGATAGAGCGTGCCGCACTGGAGCGGCTCGCTGATCGCCTCGGTATACTCTAGAGGAGCGGTTCCCTGACCGGCGATGTCATTGCCGCCGATATAGTTGTAGTTCGTATCCGGCCCGTACTCAATCGAGGCGATGGTGAATGATCCGTTGGGGTTCACGTTGCCATGAAGGTTTACTGAGTATTGTGTGATGCCGTCCGCGGCGCCAGTCGTGACCTGCGGTATGCTGGCATCGCTTGCAAAGTCTAAGGAGAAGGTGCTCTGACTACTCACGCTTACAATCTGTTGCGAGATGGGGCTGATTCCCATGAATTGTGTCCCTGGAGGCCCGCCGGACACGTACTGGACATTATAAGTTCCCTCTGGCACTACAAATATTTCAGGTGCAAATACGTGGGTAAACGTTCCAGCTGGTCCCGATACTTGAAACGTGATATTGCCGGACCAAGGAGAACCGTCAAGGGTTGCCTGGGTATTGAGGATACCCATATGCGGCGAGGTCTCATAGGCAAAGGTAAAGGTAAGAGTGCCCCCTGGCAGAAGGGTCATATCGCTGCCCGATGGGCTTACGGCCGCAAAGGCAGCGCCCGCCGGCCCTCCTGAATTCGGAACTATCCCGTAGGCACCTGCCGGCAGATTCGGGAAGGTTGTCTCGCCCGACCCATCGAAGCTGTGTGGGCCGTAGACCGTATAAGCCAGTGGTCCCGTCCAAGGGCCACCGTCGAGGGTAGCGTTCACAACGATTGTGCCCGTCTGCGAACTTGGCCCGGAGCTAAACTGTAATGTGTACGTGAGCGTCGCTCCGTCCGCAAGTCTCTGAAATCCAGGGGTCACGGCGACTAGTGCTGCGTTGGGACCGCCGAAAATGTCCTGGATGCCATAGATACCAATGCCCACGGTAGATACAGGAAATGAAGCTGGTACAGTGCTGCCATAACTGTAACCAAAGCCTCCAACGACGCTGTATGCGACATTGCCAGTCCACGGTGCGCCATCAAGTGTCGCCTGGACGACAACCGTTCCATTTCCCCACGGCTGGCCGCCGCAGTCTACCGTCCTGAATGTCTGGTCGATGCCACTTGTTGGGCCAGCCGAGTTTTGGCCGGTTACCTGATAGTGATATAGGGTGCCGCATGCCAGACCGCTTACAGATTGCGTAAATGCCAGGCCATTCGAGCCAGTCCCTACAGACTGTAAAGGCGTCGCATTCGTATACGTCGAGGTGAGTCCGTAGTAGAAGAATGCATACGCGAGGTTTCCACCATTTGGCGTGATGATTGCGTGCAGCGTCGCGCTCGCCTGCGTGATCCCATCGACACTTTCGTTCGCGACGCTCGGTCGGGAGGTGCTGCAATCTAAAGTTCTGAAGGTTTGCCACAGGCCTGCGCTTGGACCTGCACTGTTCGACGCTACGGCGTTAAAGCTGTAGGTCGTGCCGCAGCTTAGGCCGTTTATCGCCCACCCTAGCTCCACGGAGCTTGTCGCGGACCCCATGGGCTGAGGCGGCGTCGAGGTCGGCGAGGCAGGATTCGTGCCGTACTGGAAGTTGCCTGTCGTCTGAAGACCGTTCGGGTTTATCAGTGCGTACAGAGCTGCGCTCGTCTGCGTAATCCCATCGGCCCATTCGGAAGTTATCGTTGGCGCCGAGGAGGTTGGGCAAGAGCCCGTCATGAAGGTCTGAATCTGTCCGTTCCCGGTACCCGCACTGTTAGAGCCAATCGCATAGTAAGCATAGGTCGTCCCGCAGGCGAGATTCGCCGCGACCGCCGAGTAGGGAACCGTAGTCGTCCCCAAGCCGATGTATTGCTGCCCGGTGTAGCTCGGTGAGTGCACGACATCGGTGCCATAAGCGAAGTAGACATTGGTGCCGAGGCCATTTGGGTTCACCCACCCATGCAGGTTCGCGCTCGTCGCAGTGACCTGATCAAAGACTCCTGTCGTGAGAGTGGGTTGGCTATTTTGGGTGAGGTGCACGTAGTTTACCGTAACCGTCTGACTGGAGCCCGGCATTACCAGGCTATTCGTGGTCGAGGTGCTCGCATCGTTGCCAGTACCGCTCCAGCTCCCAACGCCAAAGCTACTCGCAGGATATGCCGAGACCTGAATGTTCTCGCTAGCGACATACTGGCCTGTTCCACAACCCGAGCTGTGTGCAGGCGAAGCCGTTGGGAGGCCGCCTCCGGAGGAATCATTTCTCGCGAGAGTCAAGTTATAGCAGCCCGGCGGGGGCGGGGGGCAATTTACGCGCACCAAACCGCTGCCAGTGTCCACTAAGAGATGACAGCTTCCGCCGACGGTAAAGTCCGCCGCACTATCGGAGTTATTTCCGTATGAACTCCAGGAACTCCTCTCCCCTGCGGCATTTACCGTTCGAGCCCGCCAATGGTAATTGTCACCGATAAGCCCGTTTGCCGTTGCCTCGGCGAGATGGCCAGAATCTACCAAGGGGCTTGTCTGTGTAGGCGATCCTGTAAAAGAGCCTCCATTTTCTGTAAGACGATGGAGTTCAATCTCGAGGCCAATCTGTCGTCCCAAGGGGTCCGTCACAAAACCGCGAAACTTCACGGTGTTCTCGACCGTATCACCGCCTACCGGGATAGGTGTTTTTCCATCTGATTGGAATTGGCCGAGACAGGTTCCAGTCGAAGTGCTAACGTCACACAGCCCGATGTCTGATTGGTAAAGGTTGCATTGTGCGCTTTGACTGCTGAGCGTCGGGTCATCGGAGATCCAGCAAAGACTAGTCTTCGAGTAAATCCCATATGTGCGTCTCGCGGCTACATCATGGCCAAACCCAGTGACTGAGGCCATCCAGTAGCGCCACTCGTACGAGTTGCTATCTCCCGGCTGCGGCCACTGTTTGTAGACATAAAATGGCTTAGCCAGCGGCGAAGAGTGGTTTGCACTACCGTCATAGGGAGAATATATGAAACTGCCAGTATATCCTTGAGCTGGAGGAACTGTTGGCTGAACGTAGAAGCACATGAACGGCACAGGCTGTGACAAGAGGCCACACGTGTGCATTACGGAACCACCTAAACTGCTGGTGGAAGGGTCCTCCTGGAAAGTTTGACCGTTCGAGAGCTTGTCAAACGTAGATGCGCAGTGATCTCGGTCGGGGGTGTTAAAGCGCCCATCACTAGCGCACGCGGACCAAGGGTGGAACATGTTTAAGGCTGAGTGATCTCCGGAGCGATATCTTTCGCAGAATCCGTCAGCTACCTTCCACGCAGACGCATATATGTTGAACTTCTCGATGGCTAGAGAAATTCCATCACCACTGTCGTCGAGCTGCCAGGCACCGATTCCGGGATGCCAAAATGCACGCCGATACGGATCTCCGGCCTGTGATTGACCAGGCGGACTGAGTGTCGGACCGTCGTCCAGTGGGCTGCGGCTCAGAGCCATGGGTGACGGCGTGAAACTCGCGGTTGCGTCCGCTACTTCCCACCAAGTGGGAGTGAGCATATAGGCAACCAGCTTATCGGAGGTTAACCCACCACAGTTATTGATATGATAGTCTGCCACAAGGCGAACGTCACTCAGTGGTTGTTGGCCGAACGTATAGGCCACCGCAGAATCAGGTAGGCCAATAAGCAGACTTAGCAGGAGGGCCACTCGGGTGCTTGTCACTTAGAGGTCCCCCATAACACGATCCGTGCCTCTCCGAGAAGCGGAGCAATTTTAGGATCGTTGGTGATAAATAGGAAATCCTCTTCGGCGCCACTGCCTAGATCCAACGCGTCTAATTCTCTTCTGGGATCTGAGATATAGCGAAGCTTTGCTGAGGTTACATAACGAACGCGGCCATTGCCCTCATAGTCTAGCCAGGCGACGGTCACACGAGTATCACGAGCCGTTGTAGTGGCCAAGTTGCGGATCGTTCCTCCGAGGTCATACCGAGTTCCGCCCTCCGATAAGCCATCCTCGTAGACCTTAAATTGAAACATCCGTGGTGCAGCCTGAGCGAAGACATAATCGACGTGCCAGTCGATAGCCGTAACCTCCCCACCGGGATGAGGTGCTTCAATCTCGAAGGGACCAGGCTCCCCAGGCCGTAGAAAGTCAACAGGTACCGTCGTAGTCGCCGTTGCTAGCGGTTCGCCGTGAGGCCCGATGAGACGTGCAGTAAGGCCCGTGATCCTGACCGAGCAACGAGTCTGATTGCGCAGCATACCTGTCACCTTCCAAGTGGAGGTAGACCACGTAAAGACCGAGGTGTCGAGAACGATTACTTTCCCGTCAAGATTAGCCGTATTAAAGTACGGCCCATAGTATCCGTAAAGTGACTTGAATGCATTAGCGTCCGGAGCCGCAGACCTGTCTGGAGACGGGGCTGGTGCTGCGAGGGAGACTCCCGGTGGTGGCGAGAAATGCGATACCGTATCCGGCGGAGTTGGAATAACCGGTAGGAGTGCAGCAGCGTCGGCGGCAGCGGCGTTCGGATCGGTGGACGAGGGAGCAGGAGAACAAAGGGAGGAAAGAGAGGAGTCGGTTTTCTTTTGAGACGTTGAGGGCTTCTGCTGAGCGAATAAGCCAAAAGAGACAAGCCCAAGAACTAAGACTGCGCCAACTGAGATCAGCAGCGACCGACGAAATGCAAGTGGTACTCTCTCATTGGTTTCCATCTTGGCTAGAACTCCGTTTAGCATAGAGGAACGAGGTGTCATCCGAATTGTCTTGGTACAAGTATATACGCAATATACCTGCGTTTACCAGGGGGCGGCCCGGCGGCGATTGAGGCAGTCGGCGCCCCCGGCAGGACCACGGCCGTCTGTCAATGAGATTCGTCACACTTCTCTATTCCCCGCAAACAGCTTCTCCTTCAGCTGCTATTCCCGATTCAGTGCTTAACGAGCCGTTGGGCGCGTAACTTACTGACAGAGCTGGACTTTTTACTGACGCTTGGGGGCGACCTCCAGATCCCCTCGACCATGAGCCGCACGTAGATCTCGTGGTTGGGGAGGGAGGTGAGGTCTGAGGCCCCCAACTCCGGCTCGAACTCCCGCGCTAAGATGCGGGCATCGGTCGGCCGCCCGGAAGGAGACGAGGGTCCCCACAGTCCCCAGGATCGCCTCCCGGATCTCCGGGGCGGGCTGCGCGAGCCCCGCGCTACGAGCACCGCCGCAAACCCGAGGGCGTCCAAGACGTTCATGCGCTGATCCTCCGACATGTAGGGTTTGCGTCTCCTCGGGATGCGGTCTGCGAGAACCGGAAAGACCTGCGCGAGCTGGAGCGCCACCTCGTATTTGCCCTTCCCCCGTGCAAGGGTATCCCTCACCGCCAGGCGTGAGACCCGTGCCACCCGGACGCCGCGCGCCTTGGCGAGTCGCTCGATCCGCCTGATTTCCTCCCTGCCGCGCTTCCGACGCCGGCAGCCCTTCGCCGCCACATCTTCGATGGCGAGCACAGCCGGCTCGTGGTACGTGAGGAGTTCGTCTACTTTGCGAAGCAGAGCGCCGCGCTTGGAGGAGACGATCCTCTCTCCCCAATCCACGAGGAAACTCGGAGCTTCGAGGACGGCAAAGGCGAAGCCTCTTGAGGTCGGATCGATACCGACCACGATGTCACGAGCTGAGAGGCGCGCCATCTGAAGCTCCATGGAGAAAAGCAGAGCCGACTCTCTGCCGCCTCCTTTCTTGTCTCGCTTCGAGTCTCCGGCGGCGCTCGGCTACTTTCTCCCCGATCTCCTCGCACCGGCCGCGGAAGAGCGTGCAGACCGGAACCCCGAGAGCAGCCTCGTAGGCGAGTCCGGTTTCAAGCGAGGGTGTCCGAGTCCCGGATTCATAGCGCGACACCTTTACGCCCGTAGAGGCGCCGAGGAGATAGGCAAGTGCTGCCTGGGTCAGGTGGGCATGCCGGCGATAACTGCGGAGGTAATAATTGAGGGGCCGTCCGTGAAGATGTGTCATGGCAACACAAAGAATAGGCGGCGAGAAAGAAGCGTCGTTGAAGCGAGAGGAAAGGGCCGGAGACGAACTACGAGAGATCAGTTTCCCTACCGCATACGGACCACGATCTGAAACAAATGCACGTTAATGTTATACGTCTAATATTGCGTAAATGTCAAGAGCGAGCAATCGGCTTCTGAGTAATGCGCCGCTGTAAAGAGAAAGCCCCAGGAGTGACCCTGGGGCGATAGGAATGGAAGGAGTTTGAAGCGCAAGCAGAGTCTCAGACTGCGATGCCGACCGGAGCCGAGGCATGCTCCTCGTGGGCGGCTGACGCCACGAGCCGCTCCGCCTCATCGAGGACGAGCGTGATGCAGGTACAGGTGCGATCCAAGAGCTCGGTACACACGCCGACGAGGTTCCTCTTCTCCTTCTCCGCGATGCGCCGGAGGTAGTCGTAGGCGCCGCCCCGGTCGGACTCTCTCGTATAGCCCAAGGCTTCGAGCAGGATGGCTCCGCCGAACTCGGCGACCACCTCCGCATCGAGGGACTTTGAGAGCCGGTTCCCGAGGCGGTCATCGGCGGCGTGCAGCAGTTCGTGCGCCCAAGTCGAAAGGTTCTCGACGCCGAGGGCAATCCCGCGGCCCGGAGAGAAGTACCCGAGGCGGTCGGGCGCATCTTCGTGAGCGTAGAGGGAGACCGCGAGGCCCCAGCTCCGGGCGACCTCGACCAAGGGCAGGCGATCGATGAACACTCCCTCGCTTTCGGTGCCCGGAAGCGGATCGCCCTCGGTCTGCAAGAACCCGAAGACCGGGATCGCCAGGTAGCCGACTCTCAGGGGATCGCCTTCTCTCACGCCCCGCTCCTCGTCAGCCTCCTTGGCCTTCACGACCCGCGGGGCGAGGATATGGAAGGCATGCTCGCCCTTCTTCACCCGCCGGCCGAGCGCTTGCCACTGACGAAAGCCCGCGGCATAGACGTGGCCCTTGCGGATGGCAATGAGGCGATTGGTCCAGGTCCACAGCCTTGAAGGCACCTCGACCTTGCGATGGATGAAGAGCTGCGCGAGTGCTCGGGGAAGTTCCCCGGACTCGAAGGCGGTGAGGATGTCGCGTCCAATAGCGGTCACCCGCTCGCGCGCGACGGCGCGAGCGTCTTCGGTCGCCATAGCGACCTCCTTTCTGTTTGACGTTCGGAGGAGGAACTGCGGAAGGGGCTAGAGAATGCCGGCGAGGACGAGGCCGCTTCTGACGCTTGGGGTGTCGCACTCCGCGCACCACCCCTCGCGCTGGTCGGGCTCCGCCTCGATCGTGTAGTCGCAGTCCCGGTTCATGCAGATGCCGGGCACCACGCTATCGAGGGCGAATGCCTCGATAAACTCGCAGACGCTCATGTCCCATTGGCGGGCGAGTTCATCGAGCTTCGAGGCTTTGTAATTCACTGCGGCAGGCGTGGGCATTTCGTCTCCTTTCCTTCGGGGTTTCTTTTGTCGAGGGACTGCCCCTGAGACTACGGGCGAGTGCGAAACGACAAAAGGCGCCACGAAGTGCCGCCTTCAAAGGTCCGCTACCGCGTGGCCCGATCGATCACCAGGAAACCACCGGAGATCTTACGCGCCGAGTCTCACGACTCGCGGGCGTATACATACGCCCGTACAAACAAGGTTTGTAGGGGCACCGCCCGAGGCGGACCGCCGAATCCCCATACGGGGCTTCAAGGGACGGGCTCCCCACCGCTGTCAGGCTGCGCCCGACCCGCGTGGTTTCCTGACGGCAATGGATCGAGGTCTTTCCCTATCGGTCGGCCCTTCGATCAAACCACGCGGGTCGGGCGCACCGGCCTCGAAACTCGGCCTGCTGACTAGCGGTGGGGGACTGGCCGACGAAGGGCCGGCGCCCGAGCGCCGACTAGCATTGAAGGCGGCGGAGACCTCCGCCTTTTCTACTTGGAAACCACGCGCCACACTGCTTCTCGCGCCCGCCTCTCCTGCCGCGCCCGCCGGGTCACCAAATCCTTGTGCGGGCGTAACCGCGATGCCCGCCAGAGTCGGCCGGCGGTTCCTCGCGTCCGCAGGACCTCGGCTCCGGACGTGGAGTGGGAAGAGAGGCTCGGGCGCTTTTTCCCATGGACCAGACCCCTATCGCCATCGGCACCCGTACGTTTTGGGTTTCAGACGAGCCGAAGCTTGTTTTGCTCCATCCCGAGGACCGGACGCAGCACCTCTATATCGTGGGGAAGACGGGGCTCGGCAAGAGCACCCTCCTTCGGAACCTCATCCTCCAAGACCTCTACGCCGGCCGCGGGGTGGGGCTCCTCGATCCGCACGGCGACCTGGCCCGCGACGTGTTGGACGCGATCCCGCGCGGACGCACGAACGACGTGCTCTATTTCAACCCCGCGGACCTCTCGCGCCCGGTGGGCTTGAATCTCCTGCCCAAGGTGCCGCGCGACGAGGAACATCTCGTCGTGGCCGGCGTGCTCTCGGCCTTCCGCGGAATCTGGGGCTCGAGCTGGGGGCCGCGTCTCGAATACATCCTGGGGCATGCCCTCGCGGCGCTCCAGGACCACGGCCATCTCACGATACTCGCCCTGCCGCGCCTTCTCTCCGACGACGCCTTCCGGGAGCGCCTCACGGCGAAGATCTCCGATCCGGTAGTGCGCGCCTTCTGGCAGGAGGAGTACGCCCGCTACGAAAGGCGCTTCCGACTCGAAGCCATCGCCCCGATCCAGAACAAGGTCGGACGGCTCCTTGCCAATGCTCCCATGCGGAACCTCTTAGGCCAGGCGGGTACCCGGTTCGACGCCGGCTTCCTCATGGGCCGCGAGCGGATCATGATCGCCGACCTCGCAAAGGGTGTGATGGGCGACGACCACGCCCGTCTCCTCGGGGCGCTCCTCCTCTCGCAGTTCCAATGGGCGGCAATGCGGAGGGCGGCGCTGCCGGATGCCGCCCGCACCCCCTTCTATCTATATATAGACGAGTTCCAGAGCTTCGCGACCGAGGCGCTAACTTCGATCCTCGCCGAGGCGAGGAAATACGGCCTTTCGCTCGTCCTCGCGCACCAATACCTTGACCAGCTCACGGACGAGATCCGGCAAAGCGTCTTCGGCAATGCCGGGAACCTGATCGCCTTCCGGGTGGGCCAGAGGGACGCGCGGATCTTGGAGGACGAGCTCGGCGGCGACGTGAAGATGGGCAACCTCGTCTCCCTAGAGAAGTACGCGTTCTACGCCCGGCTCCTGGACCAGGGCCGGATGCGCGAGCCCTTTCGGGGGCGCACACTCTCTCCGCTACAGGGCATGGTGACCGGCCGGCGCGAGGCGGTCATCCGCCACTCCCGCGAGCGCTACGGCCGGCCGCGGGAGGAGGTGGAACGGAAGATCGCACGATGGCTCCGCACCAAGTCACTATTTGATAGCTGGTAGCCGAAAACTTCGCGGAAAGAGTGGGTTAGCGATCCAACACCTCGGAAAAATCTTTCCGCGCCTTAACGCTTTTCCATGCCATCCGAAGGACAAATGAAAAAACAGCTACACTGGCCAGGAAGACGAGAATCGGCATTATAGCGCTTCGATTCCAAGCGACAAACCATGACGCTCTCAATGGAGCAAAAAATAGCGGTCCGCGGAAGAACAGTGCGAGATTTACTCCCACGGGAATGAGAGAAACCGCGAGAGGCGCGTAGTCCCACAACGAAGCAGCAAGCCCTCGGTTGCCATTTAAAAAGCGCTCATAGCGCCAGAACGGATTATTGCCAACGAGCGCTACCACCAAGGGCCGAAGATGGCATTCCACATACTTCACGTTATTATATGTCTCAAAGAGAGCCTTGTAATATTGGAGCATTACAAGCTGCGCCACCAGATCACTTATGGAGACCAGGAGCGGCTTGGACACCTGGGGATGGTTCTTGTTGATCTCCGCCAAGAAGCCCCAGGAAATCACCAAGATCGGCCAGAGCGCTATTTGGAATGCAAGCCAGTAATTATTACGAGTTTGTAGTGTCTCATACTCGACAAGATGAAGCTGCATGAGCCGCTCGCTTTGATCTGGGTCCGCCATAATGTCTTTAGCCATATTTCTCCCTCGTCTTTCTAGCTCGGAGTCCTGGGTGACAGGTCCGCAATCGTCGCCGCCTACCAGAGACTCAGCGGAGCCGCGTAACATGAGATGGTGTCACATCAACCAATTCGCCGGCCTCGCTTCGAGCGCGCGCCGATTCGTCCCATAGTGCTCACGCCGCGTGATCTTCAGATCCTCCATGCCGTTTATCGCCACCGGCTCCTGCGCTCCACGCATCTCATAGCGCTTGGAGATGATAGCCGGCAGGCCACCCTCCGGCGCTTGCAGCTCCTTTTCCACCATGGCTACCTCGACCGGCCGCCCATGCAGCTCGACTGGTACGTCCGCGGTTCCGAGCCACTAGTCTATGGCTTGGGGAAGCGCGGCGCCGAGGCACTCGCCGCCGCGGGCGAGGTGAAGGCCGGCGCTCTCCAGTCGGAGACGAAGAACCGCGATCTCTCCCGCCTCTTTCTTCGCCATACCCTCGCGGTCGCCGACGTCATGGTGGCCTTCGAGGTCGCCTGCCGCGGCCGGGCAGGGGTGACGCTCATCCAGCCGGAGGAGGTGCTCGCCGGAGCGCCGGAAGCGGCCCGCTGGCGGCGCCTGCCCTGCCGTTGGCAGGTCGAGATCCGCCAGGGCGAGAAGCTCCACCGCCTCGGGGTCGAGCCAGATCAAATTTTCGGCCTCCGTTTCGCGGACAGACCAGAGGGCAGGCGGGTTGCGTACTTCTTCCTCGAAGCCGACCGGGGCACGATGCCGGTCACGCGCAAGGGACTTCTACAGACCTCCTTCCTGCGTAAGCTCCTCGCCTATCAGGAGACGTGGCGGCAGGGACTCCATAAGACGCACCTCGGCATCCCGAACTTCCGCGTCCTCACTGTGACCACGAGCGAGGAGCGGATACGGCATCTCGTCGCCGCATGCCGCACGCTTCGAGGCGGCGGCTCCCGCCTGTTCCTCTTCGCGGATCAGGGAGCGCTTGGCCGCGGGGACATTCTGGGCCACGAGTGGGTGAACGGGCGGGAGGAAGGGAGGCAGTTCATCGCGGAGGCTGAGCCGGCTCGTGTGCGTTATGATCTTGTCGTAGGTACGTCGTCAGCGGCAAGTATCTCCACAGGCCCGGAGACTCACGAGGTGCAAGATGAGGATTCTGAGAATCGCACTCTGCCAAGTTGAAACCCATCCGGCGCTCTATCTGGGGAATCATGCTTTTTTGGAAGAACCCTTTGTTCCGCTAGGGAAGCCCTCCTTAGCCCAACTAGGCACTAAAGGCATAGATGTCTCATCGTTGCAACAGATGTGCCTCGACAAGTACATAGCCTGGCATGAGCTTCGAGTGTTGTCGACTCTGAGGCATATCGAGACCATAAACCCAATTCCAGATATTGTCCTCTTCCCAGAGGGTGCTATCCCCTTGCAGCTATTACCCGGCATAAGCCATTGGTCTTCAACCACTGGCTCGACGATCCTTGCGGGCACCCACACTCCTCAACAGAATCCCTCCTCTCAAGAATGCTATAGGAGCCTTGGCCTAGACCGAAAAGACCTGAAGCAGCTATTCAAGTACCAGTCCTTGAATGTTCTTCCTCTAATAATAGCCGGGCGCACCAGACTCATACCCAAGAGATTACCCTCACCTTTCGAGATGTCGATTACTCTTAAGCCAACGCCCGCAGCACCATCACTCAAGCCATTTTCATCTGTCGCCCAAGGTCGATCTTTCGAGTTCTTGCCAGTGATATGCTCGGAGGCGTTACAACTCCCTAACATTCGACAGGCTTATGATATCGTTACCCTCGTTGCCTATGATCAAAGGCCAGGGCAATTCCGAAACTTTATCGAGACACAGGTAAGAAACAAAAAGCCGGTTGCGTTCTGTAACGATGGCGCTTTTGGCGGTAGTCTAGTTGCCGTTGCCATGGACAACCGAATGCCGAATTGGCTAAACGATGCATTACCTGATGGCCTGCCGATTGGCGATGCAATCCTCGTGGTCGACATTGATCTTGATGTTACTGCTATCGAGGTCGGTACTGCGGTCCCCAGCATTTCTCATCGACTTGTTTCCCTCGCTTCGATAATTGGAGGGCACGATGAAATCCATACTGCGGCAGCTAAGCAGATTTCCGAAATAGCGTTATTGGATCAATCCTCCGCGCGCGCAAACAGCCTGAAGGACGTCCTGCGGATAAGCGGACTTAACCGCTTACAACGCGTTAGGCTTGATTATCTCTTGAAGCAGGAAGAACGCGGACTTCCAACGCAGGAATTGTGGGAAGAATTAGGGCGAGACTGTATAATACCGGGATTAACTTCCTTGCGTGATCTAGAAGGACAAATGAGTGCTGCCTGTGCAAGGTCCCTCATGCCAATGCTAGGCTCACAGGTGGCACAGAAACCCGATGCAGCTAGCTTGTTCGTGAAACTTCTGGCAGAGTGTAACAACAAAGCAGGCAACAGAACCGCGGACGCCCTGCCTGATTATGAGGCGGCTTATAAGATTGCGATTCTCAATCGCGACACCGAAATATCCGCAATTCACTCTTTCTTCGACCAGCCCACTCTGCTTGTGCTAGAAGTTACGGGGCTACGCGGCATAGGAAAGTCATCCACGCTGAAGAAAGCCGTCAGCCAATCGGGTATTACAGCAGTGTTGACTATCGAAATCAGCGAAACATCATCGGCAGACTATCTGCTGTACTCCATCCTCCAGCGTGGCGGAGGGCAACCGAAACCTCCTTACGATAACCCCTTGGATGTTGCAAGAGGAGCGTCCATTAGAGCTGCACTCAAGACCATACGTGTCCTAGTACTCGAACACGCACATTTGCTGCTAGACAAAGAGGCCTGGCGGGACGAACGTCTCCCAGCTTTGTTGGATAGCTTATTCGAGTCTGCCGAGATAGAGCGTACCAAGATAATAATAGAATCCCGACAAGAGCTGCCGTTGCCTTTGCGACATCCGGGCCTAAGGAGTCGTCTTCGTATTAAGGGTCTCAATAAGGAAGCACGTAGGTTTGGCATCGCCCTCTTCGATACCCAACTCCGTCGACTCGACCTCCTCCCTAGCGTAGTTGGCGAACGGGAGAAGGAGGTGGTTGTAGAGAAGCTCGGCGGACACCCTGTCGCAATTGCGCTAGCCGCTGAAGTCTCCTATGACGAAGGCGTAGACTCCCTGATTCTTGCCTTGAAGGAGCGTCGCGGATTCTTCCTCCAATTTCTTGAAGATCTAGTCAGAGGACTGAGGTTAACGGATGAACAGCTAATGGTAATGCGACTTCTCTGTCTCGCGCGCTCTGGCGTTCCCCGCTCAGTAATGCTTGAATCTGTTTCATTCGCAGCAGGCCCAGCCATCCGCGCTCTTGTTGCGCTCAGTGCTGTAGAGGTAACTCAAGGCGGATGGATAGAGATCGCGTCAGTGCTGCGGGAATACTTTGATCCCGCGGAGCTTGCCAGAGATGTTATTGCTGCATTTCATACGTCCGCGGCTCACGCACTGGCAAGATTAGCGAAGGATGTAGACGCCACAATAGATTTGGCTGTTGAGGCAGAATATCACGCCGGGCTTGCCGGAGTCGATGTCGGAATCTCAACTGGCTTAGTAGACGGTGCAATTGCTACGGCGCAGGCTTTCTATGAAAGACAGAGGTATGATGAAGCCTCCGCCATCCTGAGGCCTTTGATTGAAGCCAAAAGATCACTCGACATATTGAGGCTCGGTGCTCAGGTCGAAGCTAGGCGAAATAATTTTGATGCGGCACTTTCTCTTGCTCGGGAGGTCTTCAAGCGCAATCCGCGCGACACAGCGCTTCTTGCCGAGTTAGCGAAGATTACCCTAACCCAATTTCAAGAGAACGTAACTGAACAGCTGATCGCCATTGCTCGGGATGCCTCAGTCGAGGACGTGAGTATATTAATCACAGAGGGGCGTATGTATCTTCGGAGAGGTAACTTTGAAAGAGCCGAGGCAGTCTTTCGGCGCGCCAAGGAAATCACGGAGAAGAACCCTTGGCCGTTCTTCTACTTAGGAAGGACCTTACTTCGAGCCGGGCAACTTGATGAAGCTATAGACGTACTCCATGAAGGTGAAGAATTCTACTATGAGGTCGAGGCTCGAGGGCGTGCTGCTCTGGATGCTATCCGAACCCAATTAGGACTGGCATATCTCCTTGACGACCGACTGGACCTTGCTGCTACCATTCTCGAATCCCTGCTCCAGCAGGAGAACCCAAACCCCGAGGCCATTCGTGCCTTTGCAGCCCTAGCTATTAAGCGTGATGGAATAAAGGAAGCTCACCAAGTTTTGCAGAGACTGCAAGCTGCGGGCATTAGGAATCGCACTGAAGAAGCGCAGTTCAGGCTTCTGTACGGCCTCTTCTATCTAGGAATCGGAGATCTAAACAAGGCCAGCGCGGAATTTGCCAAAGCTCACGCTGCTGATAGAACGCATGTGTTCGTGATGATGAAATGGGCGCGTACACTTTTCGACCTGGCGGTTGCTCGTTTTGCGGAATCCGATGAGACATACAAAGTGTACGTCACTGATTGCGCGCGTCTAGTGAGAAAGATATTGGAATTCGACTCTGACAATCGAGAGGGGATTAGTTTGATGCAAGGCTTGCGGAATAGATTTTCGGTTGAGCTTTAATCTAACGGTCACGCTCGGGCCTTGCCGCCTTGACTGCTCGTCGATCTCTTGCCCTGCGCGGCGCTCCTCCGTCAACTGGCGAATATTTTCAAGCTTCTCTCGGAGCTCAGGCTTCACCAAAAAGGTTCGAACGTCATGGAGAAAGGCCCGCTGTCAAGGCGGCGAATGGAGCCGCCTTACCGTAACGTGTCCTTCAGGGAGGTTAGGGTGAAGGAACCAGAGAGTGATAGTTTTTCCCGGCGGCACCAGTCGAGGATCTTGTCTCGCTCTAACAGGTCTAGCTCCCAAGGAATGACCCGCGAGAACTCTCGCTTCGCATCCGCCGAAACGGCGGTGGTGGTCGCCAAGACGACCTGGCTCACTGAGCGCAATGTCCTCACTCCATAGAGAGACCGCACGATGTCAACACCGACAACTCGCCCGGGTGCATAGCGCTTGGCCTGGACGAGAACCTTAATGTTCGTGGGAAAGCTGCTCCTGACGGCAATCACGTCGTATCCACCATCTCGGGTACGAGCCGTAAGCTCGACGTTCCACCCATGGTCACGAAAAATCTCTGCCACTAACTCCTCAAACACGCGGGGGTCAAGCGCATACAGTAAGCTTGAGTTGGCGGCTATCGCCCGCCGGATCTCGGACCATGGCTGCGCAAGCAAATGAATCAACTTGCTGTCAGCCGAGTCGGCCGATCGCTCGTCTACGACTGTAGGGGTCAGAAGCCATTCCACATGAGGGCGAAAGTTACTCCAATCTTTGGCAGATCCCTTAAAAAGAATGTCGAGCTGTCCCGGCGCCGAACTAGAAAAAAGGCCCTTAAGGTTATCACGGGTGACCGCGGCAGAAAAAATCAATGTTTTGGCAAGCGGTGTTAGTGGGACTATGACGTCGTTGAAGAAAGCGATCCCCTCAAGGCCACCAGTGTAGTCATGCGATGGTCCCCGGTTTAGGTCTTGAATATAGCCGATGATGTCCGCTGCATGCTCCACGACGAAACGTGTAGCGTCGGCGTCATTGGTGAACGTGACGACCTCAATCCTATGAGCAGGATCAAAGTCTTTGAGCACCTCGGCCTTTAATACTTCTAACCAGAGCGGCTCGTCGTCGATAAGAACGAGTATGGGCGTAGCTACTCCCGTATATCTTCCTCCGTGCCAATCTACAAGAGCCACGATAACTCCTACTTACGCTCTACCGTATCACAGGTGAGGATTAGTGCGCCCAGGCTTGCGCTGGCAGCGCTTTGGCGGTTCGCTCAGCGAGCGTCGGAGCGCCCTTTAGTCCCTTCCTTGACCCTTCATCTGGACGGCGTAGAATAGAAGGGCAATGAAGACCCTCACCTATCGCATCCATCTCACACCCGAGCCCGAAGGGGGGTACACCGTGACTGCCCCTGCCCTCCAAGGTTGCGTCACCTGGGGCCGTGACTACGAGCATGCCGTAGAGATGGCCCAGGAGGCGATCGAGCTCTACCTCTCCTCCCTTGCCGACGACGGCCAGGCCATCCCTGAGGACACCCTTTCTGCCGATGCTTTCGTTCAAATTCAAGCACCGGCGGCATGGAGCACCTCAGGAGCCTCACCGCGAAGCAAATAGTTAGGGCGCTGAAGCAGGCTGGCTTCATTGAGCACCGCCAGCGCCGCACAAGCCACCTCCTCCTCGTCCACCCCGAGCGGAAGCTCCGCACCGTCGTACCCATGCACCACGGCGACCTGCCTCGCGGCACGGTGCGGGCCATCATCCGCCAGAGCGGGATGACCGAGGAAGAATTCAAGGCGCTGCTCTAGCGGCTCACGCCACCTTGCCCTCTCCGCCAGCTTCTTGGCTCGCATGACTCTCTTCCATCAATCGTCTAACGTTTTCAAGCTTCTTCCTCGATTCCGACTCAGCCAAAAAGGTTCGAACTTCGTGGAGAAAGGCCCGCAGGTCAGTACTGGTCGAAGTTTCTGACCAGCGCCGAAACGGCTTCGCCACGTCAATCTTGAGCTCCCGGTCGCGCAGTCTAGGGTTCGAACCGAGAATTCCGAGGATAAGGCGTTTTTCGTGCGGTGCGCCGGCTCGGAACCGGGAAGCCGCTTCTTTATTGAACTGAATTAAGAGACTGTAGGGTTCGAACCGTCCGCTACTCTCCGCGAGTTTCCCGATTTCCTCTGCCACCCCGATGCGCTCGCGGGTGAGTTTTTGGCGCTCTTCCAGGAACTCGCCGTCGTCCAGAATATCGCGGATGCGGAGGCTTTTCAGGTTTGCGAGCTGGCGATCGAGCGCGGCGCCCTTAGCCTCAAGGGCCTGCTTCTGCTTCGAGCGGAGTTCCTGATCCTCGGTGGCGAGGCCACCAAGGCGCTCCATCTCGAAGTCATGGAACTTCCTGGGCAGCGTCGTTGACTCCACGAATTCTGCCATTTGTGCTTCGAGGCGCTCCGCGGCAAGCGAGCCTTGGGAACAATCATAGTCGGGGCGTCGCCAGGAGCAGTGATAGTAGGTGTAGTGGGAACCCCAGCGGTTCGTCTTGTGCTCGGCGGTGACCATGAAGCCGCACTCGTCGCAGCGGATCATGCCGGTATAGGGGAACTCATACGTCTTGCGCCGGGACTTCCCCGGACGCCCGAGGAGTTCCTGTACGCGCTCGAACTCGGAGAGGGTCACCATAGCTTGGTGCTTACCGGGATGGGTCTTGCCCTCCCACTCGATGACTCCCGCATAGAATGGATTTTTCAAAATCTTATAGATCGCACTCTGCGTGAACGGCAAGCCGCCGATTCTCTTGCGCGTCCGTGTCGTGAGCCCCCATTCTTTCCCCGCCATCTCCCAGATCCGGCGGGGATTCGCAACTCCCGAAAGCATGAGGCGCCACATCCGCTCGATCGCGTGGAAGCGCTCCGGGTCAGGGATGATCTGGCCGCTTTCGCGGTCATTCAAGTATCCGGCCGGAGCGAAGTTCGGCAGCCAGCCCCGCTCCACCTTCGCGCGCATCCCCCGGCGCACGTTTTCCGACAGGGAGTCCACGTAATACTTGGAGTAGCCGAAGATGATCGAGAGCATGAACTTGCCCTGCGAGTTGTTCTCGAAGGAAAAGGTGGCGAACTTCAAGTCCTTGAGCTGCCCCTTGTCCAGAAGGTAGATGATTCGCCCGCCGTCTACGGAGTTCCTAGCCAGGCGATCCGGGTGCCAGGCGATCACGCCTTCCGCCTTGCCCTTCTCAATCTCTCGGAGCATCTCCTCGAAGATGGGACGTCCCGGAGCCTTCGCGCTCTGCGCTTCCTCGAAGACGCGAATGATCTTCGCGCCCCAGGCTGCCGCATGCCGCTCCATCTCGGTGCGCTGCGAATCGATGGAGAGGATCTGGCGATCTTCGGCCTCACTTGATTTGCGACAGTAGAGAAAATAGTTCATTGGTGCGGTGTGTCTTCCGATCTCGAAGCCGCCGACTCCTCGCCGCGCACAAGAGGACGTGCCAAGAGGAGATAGAGGGTGTCAAGGCGGGCGATATGTTCGCGCGCCTCTTCCGCGGCGATCTCTTCCGCGAACTCCTCCCGCCAGATCTCCCGAAATTTGCGAATGTCATCGCCCGTGATGCGCACGGAGAGACGCTACTCGCCGACGGGTTGCGCTGCTAGGCGGGCGTGGATCGCATGCTTCGAGTTTCAGAAGAACAATGGGTGAGTGATTCGGCCTTCTCTCGGATGGTAGGCAAAAACGGCGAGTTCGTCAAAGGTGCCGCAACTCACCGTGAATAGAACCTTTAGGGCACCAGGCATAAAACAGGATTCTTAGCCAAGGCGGCAACTTTTGCCGTCTTTTTTCTTGTGGTGGGGACGATATCGTGAGACCCGCCATGAGGACTATCTTCGTGCGGTCCCTCTTTTCAATACCTCTCCCCGAGATCCGCGCGGGTCCTGGCGCGCACCTTTTCGCACCACGCCGCTTATCACTAACCAGCACTCTCTTTTTCTATGTCACAAATTCCTACCGACCCGACCCGCATTTTCGCCCTCGACCCTACGACCAAAGGCTTCGGCTACGCCATCCTCGAAACTCCGTTTCGTCTCGTCGATTGGGGCCTCGCCCATGTCTCCGGCGAGAAGGATTCCGGCGCCGGCGCCCGGTTCGAGGCGCTCCTCGACCAGTTCCGGCCGGATGTCGTCGTCCTCGAAGATTCCGCGGCTCCCGGCTCGCGCCGCCGCCCCCGGGTGCGCAAGCTCTTGGCGAAGCTTCAAGAGACCGCCCGCGAGCGCGGCATCGCGGTACACGCGATCCCTCGCCTCGCGGTCATCGAGTGCTTCTCCTCGCCGGACAAGCGCGCCACGAAGTTCTCGATCACAGAACATCTCGCCGAGACCTTCCCGGAACTCGCCGCGAAAATGCCGAAGCGCCGCAAGATCTACCAGAGCGAGGATGAGCGCATAGCGACTTTCGACGCCCTGGCCTTGGCGGTGACCTACGCGATGAAATAACAGTCACGCCGCACAAGTCACGAGTCGCGCAAGGCGGCTCCGGGAGCCGCCTTTTGCGTTTCGTTTCGAGCCCGTACCCTGACCGCAGAACCTCAAAATCTGAAAGGAGAAGGCGATGCCCAAGGGCTTCGTGTCATTCGCAGAGGTGAAGCGGGCAGTGTCGATGGAAGCAGTGCTCTCGCGCTACGGATTCTTAGCGGACCTGACGACGAAGGGCCGGAACCTCGCGGGACCCTGCCCCTTCTGCGAGAGCAAGTCGGCGCGTCAGTTCCAGGTGAATCTAGAGAAGAACGCCTGGTACTGCTTCGGCTGCAAACAGGGCGGTAACGTCCTGGACTTCGTCGCGACGCGAGAAGGTGTGAGCGTGCGCGCGGCAGCCTTGACGCTCGACTCCTGGTTCGAACTCGGGCTCGCGGGGAAGGAAGGCCGCGACGAGCCTACTGAGGCGCCCGCCGAGGACCAGCCGGCGAAGGAGCTGACCACCTCAAATCCGCCCCTCACCTTTACCCTCAAGACCCTCGACCCGCAGCATGAGAACCTCGCACCGCTCGGGTTGAGCACCGAGACCCTCGCCAACTTCGGCGCGGGGTACTGCACGAAGGGACTCCTCAAAGGCCGGCTCGCGATCCCGGTCCATAACCGCGTGGGGGAGCTCGTGGCCTACGTCGGTCTCGCGGTCGGTGACGAGCGCCCGCGCTATCTCTTCCCGCCGAACTTCCACCCCGCACTCGAAGTCATGAATCTCGACCGCCTCCCAGAGTTCGCCGCCGAGGAGGGTCCTCTCTACCTTGTTCCGGAGATCGAAGGCGTTCTCCGGCTCACTGACTCGGGATGTGTCGCCGTGCTCGGTCTCTTCGACGGCACGCTCTCCGGTGACCAGGAAGAAGCGATCGGCGGCGCGCTTGCGCTCTTCGAGCGGCTTCTGCTCGTGGGCGACAGTTTCGCCGACCGCACCGTCGCCCGGCTCGCGCGGTATGCAGCCGTGAGCTGGATTACGGCGCACCCCGATGAACCCGGAGAGAAGTTCGAGGAAGCACCCGCCGAGAGCGAGGAGGAAACATGAGCCCGGTCAGGAAGACCGTACCCTTGGGGAAGGTCGTCGCGACCCCCGGCGCCCTCCAAGCCTTCGCCCTCGCCGCCGAGAACTACTTCCTCTATCTCGCGCGCCACGCAAACGGCAATTGGGGCGATATCCACCCCGATGACGCCAAGGCAAACGACGAGGCCCTCCGTGAGGGCACCCGCCTCATCTCGGCATACACCCTTCAGGGTGGCACGCGGGTCTGGATCCTCACCGAGGCCGATCGCTCCTCGACCTGCATCCTTCTCCCCGAAGAATACTGATCGCGATTCCCATGGCCCCACGGCACAACCGTTGGGGCTCTTTCATTTCGGAGAAGAAACTGGCAGACCACTACCTCTGTCGGCTATGGAAGCTGACGGGGTATGGAAAGCTCCGGCCATCGACCCACCCACCCCCGGACCTTCCCACACCCCTTGGACCGCGCGCCCCGCTCCACAGGCCATGAAGCCGGCCTATGGAGCAAACGTGGCGGCGGCCCACAGCTCCCACAGCCGCGGCGACGGGGTATATGAGGAGAGAGGTACAAAGCAATACAAGAGCGAGGCCGTCTTCCACCGGGCCGCCTTGCGCCCTGTTCTTTAGCTAGGTTTTGTCCGCGATCCGCCGCCACCGATCGAGAACAGCTCGTACTTCCTCGCGTCCCGGCCCCACGAGCACGCGCTCGCCGTCAGTCTCATGCCAGTTGGCCGTGCAGAGGGCGAGCTCGGCGGCAACCGTCTGACAGTCCCGTCGTCGCCGCAGGTTGATGAGCGAGTGCCCGGTCGGCGTATGGGCGAGGCTGTAGCCACCGAGCCAGCTGTAAATCCCGAAGGGCGGCGAGACGAGCCCCTCGTGCTCCACCTCCACGAAGCGGGTTTCCCGCCAGAGATTCACTCCGAAGCGACCGGGCCGCCAGGGGAGCCGGGGCGGCAGCTTTTCCCTCTCCGCCTTTGCCCATGCCGCCGCGGCCTCGGCGTGCAAGGCTGCCGCATCCGACGCGATCGTCGCGAGCCAGGCCCCGACTGAGTGAAAGCCCCGATAGCGGGCGACCCGTCGCCAGGTGGGCGCCTGCCAGTGTTTCGCCCGCACGTTGAAGAAAGAATCTCCCATGCCGAAGCCCACTCAGCCGCGGAAGCCAGAGGCAATGCGGCGATGGTTCTCGATCCGGTCCGGCGTAATGAGCAAGTAGTCGAGGAAGCGAATGCCGCCACAGAGCCGGAGCTTGTCGCGCATGTGGATGGTGAATGCCGCGGCTGGGAACTCAGAGAGGTATTTGCGCTCCCGGAAATAGCGAAAGACCAGGATGCCGGTGGCGCCAGAGCGTCGCGCTGAGTTGATGAGCCGCTCACCCTCTGAATCCTGGTCTTCCTTCGGGTAGAAGCCGTCTTCAGCGACGAGATCGAGTCTGCGATCAACGAAAAGGGAACCGCAGATCCGTGGCTTCGAGCGGTACTTGAATCGCACGTAAGCAGCGACCAACTCTGCGTTCCCGAGATTGGGGCGATACACCTGGCAGCTCGCCGGGAGGTTCGCGATCACCGTGAGCGCCGAAAGCAGCACCTCGGTCAACGCTCTCGGCGTACCGCGGGCGCTGAGGGCCTCGGCCGCCGCGCCAGTGAGCGTCGCGAGTGCATCCGGGTCGATGAGCACCCGCCGACCGAATTCGACCGGCGGGGACGGCGCTCTTCTTGATCCTGAACTGTCCTCTCGCCCGGCCATGTGGTTTCTCTGGGCAAGAGTCTAGGCGTGACGAGCGGAGGCAGGGCGGGTTTGACGTCCCGTATCTCCTGAAGCCGACGAGGGGTCGCTCGAAGCGAACAGTGAGCCGGGCCGGTGCCCGGCCCGCGCGTTCACCCATTGAGGTCGAGTCGGCTGCCACCATTGTCGGTAGCATGGGTCGTGGCGGTGGTCTGTGGCGGAGGTGGCGGGGCGGTGGCGCCGTTCGGATCGAGCCCGCTGCCGGTTGCCGCGAAGAGGCGCGTGAGGCTTCGCCAGGCGAAGGAGAGGGTGTCCGCAACGGAACCGACGTTAGTCCTTTGGGCACCTGCGTGCCGGCCATGATCTTGCGCAAGGAGCGGGACCGGGACGAAGAGATTGACGCTCACGAGCAGCACTCCGAGGTGACGAGAGATGCGGGGCATGGGGTCTCCTTCGAGGAGCACGTAGCCCTTGCCGTCATGGCGGGGCACGAGGGCTCCTCCCTCTAACGAAGTGTCTCCCGAAGCGGACCGCTGGTCCATCGAAGCGCACACCCGGTCTGCCGCCCAAGGCTGTTTCCCGATTCACGTCCCGCCGAATCGCATTCCCGGCACTTCCGCTCATTAGGATTCCATTGGATATAGACTTGAGGAGATTTCGCATGCGAGAACGCCATTTGAGCCGGAAGACCCTCCGGCGCCTCATCGAGCGGGACAACGATCGGGAGGAAAACCTGCTCCTGCTGCATCACCTCGCCGTCTGCCCGGCCTGCTATCGGGTCGGCGGCTACCTCCTGGACCTCTTCGAGGCCGGCGCGATCGACCTCGCCTTTTCCTCGCTCGACATCGCGCTCGCCCGCTCACGCGCGGAGGCCCCCGCGCTTCTTGCGCGGCTTGAGCGCTACTCCTTCCCGAAGGCTCTCGGCCTGGTGCGCGACGCTCGGCGCTTCCGCAGTTGGGGCCTCGCCGAGCTGCTCTGTTCCGAGAGCATCAAACGGGCGCCTGAGAGCCCCGCCCGCGCGGTCGAACTCGCGGAGCTTGCGGTCGCCCTGGCGCTCGTCTTGAGGCGGGATGAACCAGCCGAGGAGTCGTGGCTCGAAGAGCTGCGGGCGTACGCCTGGGCGCACCTCGGAAATGCGCGGCGAGTATTCGGCGAACTGCGGAGCGCCGAGGAAGCCTTCGTAACAGCGGACGCGTGCTGGGAGCGCGGGGAGACGAACGCGGGAGACGTGCTGGGCTATGAGGCATGGATACTCTGCCTCAAGGCGTCGATCCGCCTCGCGCAAGGCAGGCTCGAAGAGGCCCTCGCCCTTCTCGATCGCGCCCTGGGTGCGAACGAAGCGGAGCCACTCAGGGGCACGCTCCTCATCAACAAGGCCCGCGTCCTTGAAGAGCTGGAGCGACTCCCCGAGGCGATCCGCCTGTTGGAAGAGGCAGCAGCCTGTATCGATCCCGAGAAACGACCGCGCGTTTTTCTCTGTGCGCGACAGAATCTCCTCGATGGCCTCAGCAAGGCGGAGGAGTTCGAGCGGGCAGAGAGCCTTCTATGCGAGGTCCAGGAGCTGACTCGCGCAGCCGGAAGCGGCATCGATCTCCTTCGCCTCGCCTGGGTCGAGGCGCGACTCTTCGCGGGCAGAGGCGAGGTCGAGCGAGCCATCGTCCGCTTCCGGGAGGCGCGCGATGGACTCGCCTCGCACGGGATAGGGTTTGACACCGCGCTCGTTTGCCTTGAGCTTGCGATCCTCCTCCTGCGGGAGGATCGCCCGCGGGACGCGGGCGCCCTCTCGGCAGAGATGCTTCCGATCTTCGTCGCATCGGATGTCAATCGGGAGGCTCTGGCTGCCCTCGTCATCTTCAAAGAAGCCGCGGAGCGGCAGGAGCTGACCCTTGACCTCGCGGTCCGCATCCACCGCTACCTCCTGCGCGCCCGGCAGAACCCGAGCCTGCATTATGAGGAGTGAATCTCTGCGCTCCAGCCCTGGGCGAGGAGGGTTCGCGTGACGACGGTGAAGGGCGAGGCGGCGAGCACCTCAGGCTGGGGCGATGTGGGGACGATCCTCGCGGTCCTCAGGACCATCCGGAAATGGACGCAGGACCACCTAGCGCGCAAGGCCCGTGTCCGCCGCAGTTCCATTTCGGACTACGAGCGAGGCGAGAAAGTGCCGGAGCTTGAAACCTTTGATCGGCTGATCACCGCCATGGGCTACTCGCTCTGCATCGTGGAGGAGACCCGCGACTTCATCCGCTCCATCGAGGCCCGGCGCCTTTCCCGCGATCTGACGACGGCGCCGAACGCTTCCTCGCTCCCCGCGGAGCTGGATGCCTTTGCCCTCGAAGCCGGCCGTGCCGTCACGAATGTTGCCCGCAGGGCGTTCCTCATGCTTCAACAATGCGAGCGCGTTTCTTCCCCGGAGACGGGAGAGGTCCCGGCGGAAGCGCTCTTCGGGAAACTCGATAGTCGGAGCTTCGAGGAGCGCTGCGCGCTCGTGCAGACCGGGGAGTTCCTGAATTGGAAGCTCGTCCCTCTCCTCTGTGACGAGAGCCTCAAAGCGGCGAGCCGGAAGCCAAAGCTCTCGCGGGAATGGGCCGAGCTTGCCGTCCTGCTCTCGGAGCGCCTGCCAGGAGATGACACCCGCCGTTCCAAGAACCGCGGGTACGCCTTGGCCCACTCGGGGAACGCCCGCCGCGTAGAAGGCGATCTCGCAGCAGCAGCAGCGGCGTTCGAGGCGGCCATGCCGCTCCTCGCAGCCGGTGCCGCCTTTACGAGCCCCCTCTTGGAGGAGGGGCGGCCCCCGTCGCTACTCGCCTCACTTCGCCTCGCAGAGAACCGCCTCGACGAATGCCTCGCGCTCCTCGATACGGCCCGGTGTCAAGCCACTTCCACAAGCCTCAAGACGACGATTCTCATCAACCAAGCGCGGGTCCTCGAAGAGATGGGAGACCTGGAGGGCACGATCCGAGCCCTTGAGGAGGCACAGTCAATCGTACCGAGCGATGAGCCACGGTTGCTCCTCTGCATCCGGGAAAACCTCGCCGATGCCCTGAGCAAGGCCGGGCATTACGAGGCGGCGGCGGCCCTGCTGCCCGAAGTGCGGCGCCTCGCGAGGCGGCATGCCTCGCCTCTCGATCGCGTTCGCCTCAGATGGATCGAAGGCAGGGTCGCCGGAGGGCTCGGACGGACCGCCGAGGCGATCGCGCTCCTGAACCAAGTGCGCGGAGACCTGGCCTCCGAAGACATCGTCTACGACACGGCCCTGGTGTCCCTGGAACTCGCCAAGCTCTTCGCCTCCGAGGGCCGGCCAGCCGAGGTACGAACGCTCGCGCGCCACATGGTGCCGATCTTCCAGTCGCAGCAGATCCACCGCGAAGCGCTCGCGGCACTCGCCTTCTTCCGCCAGGCTGCCGAGCGCGACGCGGTGACGGTCGAGCTTGCCGAAGGGGTGCGGGCATTTCTCGCGAAGGCGCGGCGCAATCCGGGGCTGCGGTTTGAGAGTTGAGCGGGGAAGACTTAGTCAGCCCGCCTCCTTCACCCCTCCAAAGAAAAAGGAGCGGCGGGCCTTTGCCAACCGCTCCTTGGAATCCCTCCTGCATCAACCAAGTGTCGCTCCCTCTCCCTGGAGGAACTCCTCAAACCGCCGCCTGATCCTGGGGAAGAGCTTCTTTCTGCGTCCCCGCTCCCAGGCCACGACCGTCGAGGCGTTGACGCCGAGCCTCTGGGCTAAGGCCACCTGGGAGAGACCTTGCAGCTCCCGGAGCCCCCGAATCCGCTCTCCGAATAACTCGTCCACCGGTCTCGGGTCAAAGCCAAGGAAGGCCACGACTCGGGGCATGAAGCGCGTCGCGACCCCCGTATGGTTCTGCTCCCAATTCACGACGGTCGCGAGGGAGACACCAAGCTCGCGGGCGACCTCTTCCTGGAGGAGGCCGCGATCCAGGCGGGCCTTCCGCAGGTGATCGCCAAGAGTCGCGAGCGCCTGCGGATACCCGCGGGGAGGCGGCATCGGGGCGGAAAGGCGCAGGTGGCAAAAGGGCAATGCAGGATTCGGATTTCATGCAGTATGTCGGCTCGAACCTCGCACGCGAGGTCAACCGCCTCACCGGCTGGAGCGGACCGGTCTTCCACGGCCGCTACTCGATGATCGTCGTAACCCAAGAGGAGATGGCACAGGCCGAGCGGTTGAAATATCTCCTGGCCCAAGGCTGCAAGGAGAACTTGGTCGAGCGGCCGAGGGACTGGCCGGGGATCCATTGCGCCGGAGCCCTACTCGACGACGAGCCACTGGTTGGCCATTGGTTCGACCGCACCGCCGAGCAGGCGGTGCGGCGCCGAGGCGAGGAGCCGGATCGCCTGCGATTCGCCACCACCGAGACCCTGACCCTCTCTCTCCTACCTTGCTGGCAGAGCCTGCCGCCGCAGGCTTACCGCCAGCGCATCGCCGAGATGATCGAGGAGATCGAGCGGGAAGCGGCGACCGAGAGGGCTCGGACGGGCCGCAAGATTCTCGGCCGTCGAGCCGTGCTGGCCATGCATCCCCACCATCGGCCGACAAAGATCGCCAAGACCATGGCACCGCTGGTCCATGCCGCGAGCCTGGCTGTCCGACGCGAGTTCCGCGAGGCCTACCGCCGGTTCGCAGACGCGTTTCGTGCAGCGGCCGAGACGTTTCGTCACGAGAGCCTCACCGCGCCCTTCCCCGCCGGAAGCTTCCCACCAGCGCCTCCCTTCGTCTTCGGATAGCCTCCGAGCACGACGAGGCAGGAAGCGGCCGGTCAGCGTCTCTTCGAGAGGCGGAGAGCGGAGGCCTGCGCCGATGGGGAAAGAAGCGAACCGCTCAGCGCTTTCAAGTCCAATTCGCGGCGGATTCGGAGATCCTGTCGTCAGAAGCTCGCATCAAAGCTGTGCTCTTCACGCGCTCTCTCCCCGTTCTTCCTCGCACTCGCTGGCTGGTGACAGGCATGTCGCTAAACCATGGCCTTTGATCTTCACCTGTCATCTTTGATCTTGCCCGACGGGATCTCGGCCCCCGATCGAGGCGTCAATCGGCTCGTAAGGCGAATGGGTCCGCCAGGAAACGGGGGATCTCGGCGGCGAGCTCGGAGGCTTCGATGCCGCCGACGATCATCCCCTCTCCCAGGCGCGCCGGGAGCACCCAGGCGAGCCCGGTCTCCCGCGCCTTCTTGTCGCGGGCGAGGCGGGCGATGAGGTCGCCGGCGGAGAGCGCGGGGAGCCCCGACAGCGGCGGCAGGTCGAGGCGGGCGAGGAGGGCGGCGAGGCGGGCGGCATCCGCCTCCGGGCAGCCGCGGCGGATGGCCAGGCGGAGGGCGAAGAGGATGCCGTAGGCGACCGCCTCGCCGTGGCGCAGGCCGGTATAGCCGGCGGCCGACTCGATGGCATGGCCGAGAGTGTGGCCGAAGTTGAGGAGCCGCCGCTCGCCCGCTTCCTCCGGGTCGCGCTCGACGACGGCGACCTTGGCCGCCGCGGCCGCGGCGGCGACGGGCGCGAGGGAGGACGGGGCGCCGGCGAGGATCGCGGCGAGGTCCTCTTCGATCCGCGCCAGCAGGCCGACGTCGAGGAGCGCCGCCATCTTGATCGCCTCGACGAGCCCGGAGCGCAGCTCCTCGCGCGGCAGAGTGGCGAGGAGAGCGGTGTCGGCGACCACCATCTCCGGGTGGTGGAAGAGGCCGACCGTGTTCTTCCCCTCCGGCAGGTCGACCGCCGTCTTGCCGCCGATCGCCGCGTCGACCTGGGCGAGGAGCGTGGTCGGCACCTGGACGAAGGAGATGCCGCGCAGGAAGCAGCCGGAGACGAACCCCCCGAGGTCGCCGACGCTGCCGCCGCCGAAGGCGATCAGCCGGCTGTCGCGCTTGCCGCCGGCGGCGACCATCTCGCGCCACAGCCGCGTCGGCGACATCGCACCGTCTTCGCCGCCTCGCCGTCGGGGACGGTCAGCGCCACCCGGCGCGCCGCGCCGGCCCCGAGCGACTCCAGGGTCGCCCCGTGCAGTGCGAGGAGGTTGGGCGTCGAGAGGACGAAGAGCGTGCGGCCGGCGGTCCACGCCGCGAGGTGCGCCCGCGCCTCGTCCAGGGCCCCCTCGCCGATCAGGATCGGCGTGGTGCCGCCGGGATGGCGGAGGGCGAGGTGGCCCGTCAAGACCCTGCGCCCGGCTCCTCGCCCACCGCCGCGATCCCGAGCTGGGCGAGCTGGCGGGAGTCGACCTTCGAGGGAGCGTCGGTCATCAGGTCGGCGGCACGGGTCGTCTTGGGGAAGGCGATCACCTCGCGCAGCGACGTCGCCCCGGCGAGCATCATGACCAGGCGATCCAGCCCCAGCGCGATGCCGCCGTGCGGCGGCGCGCCGTAGCGCAGCGCCTCGAGGAAGAAGCCGAAGCGCTCCGCGGCCTCCTCGCGGCCGATCCCCAGGAGAGCGAAGACGCGGCTCTGCAGCTCCGTCTCGTGGATGCGGATCGAGCCGCCGCCGAGCTCGAGGCCGTCGAGCACCACGTCGTAGGCGCGGGCGCGGATGCTTCCCGGATCGCTCTCCAGGCGGTCGAGGTCGCGCGGATCGGGGCTGGTGAAGGGGTGGTGCGTCGAGTCCCACCGCGCCTCCTCGGCATTCCACTCGACGAGCGGGAAGCCGGTCACCCAGAGGAACTCGTGCCGCCCCTCCGGGATCAGCCCGTAGCGCCGCGCCAGCTCGAGCCGCAGCGCCCCCAGGGCCGCCGCCGTCGTCTTCTCCGGCCCGGCGGCGAGGAGCGCGATGCCGCCCTCCTCGAGGCCGAGCGTCGCCGCCACCTCCGCCAGCGCCTCGGCCGAGAGGACGTTCTTCACCTGGAAGACGAGCTCGCCGCCGCGCCGCCGCAGGGTGAGGGCGCCGGCGGCCCCGTAGCGGCGCGCCACCTCGGCCCAGCCGTCCACCTCCTTGCGGCTGGCCTCGGCGGCGCCGCTCGATCCCGGTACCGCGAAGCCGCGCACCACGCCGCCGCCGGCCACCGCCTCCTGGAAGCCGCGGAAGCCGCTCGCACCGAGGAGCCCCGAGAGGTCGGCGATCTCCAGGCCGAAGCGGCGGTCGGGACGGTCGACGCCGTAGCGCAGCATCGCCTCGGCGTAGGTGAGGCGCGGGAAGCGCTCGGGGGGCGTGATGCCGGCGAGCGGGAAGATGCGCTGGAAGAGCCCCTCGACGAGCGCGAAGATGTCCTCCTCCGTGGGGAAGGACATCTCGACGTCGATCTGGGTGAACTCCGGCTGGCGGTCGGCGCGCAGGTCCTCGTCGCGGAAGCAGCGCGCGATCTGCACGTAGCGCTCGAGGCCGGCGACCATGAGGATCTGCTTGAAGAGCTGCGGCGACTGCGGCAGGGCGTAGAAGCTGCCGCGGTGGACGCGCGAGGGGACCAGGTAGTCGCGCGCCCCCTCCGGCGTCGAGCGGGTGAGGATCGGCGTCTCGACGTCGACGAAGCCGTGCTCGTGGAAGTAGTTGCGGACGGCGAGCGCCACCTCGTCGCGCAGCAGCAGGTTCCTCTGCAGCTCCGGGCGCCGCAGGTCGAGGTAGCGGTAGCGCAGCCGCGTCTCCTCGCTCGCCGCCTCGCTCTTGCCGTCGAGCGCGAAGGGGAGCGGCTCGGAGCGCGCCAGCACCGCGGCGCGCCGGGCGATGACCTCGAGCCCGCCGGTCGCGAGGTCCGGGTTGACGTTCTCCGGCGAGCGGGCGACCACCTCCCCCTCGACCTCGACCACCCACTCGGCGCGGACCGGCGCCAGGGCCGCCGCCACCTCCGCCCCCTCCTCGGGCTTGACCACCACCTGGACGAGGCCGCTGCGGTCGCGCAGGTCGAGGAAGATCACCCCGCCGTGGTCGCGGCGCCGCTGCACCCAGGCCTGGAGCCGCACCCGCTCGCCCAGGTCGGCCGCCGCCAGGGTCCCGGCGCCGCGCCGCGGGAGCGTTCCCTCCGCCGGCGTCTCCGTCCTCCGCCCTGCCCCTTCCGAGCTCACCATTCGTCTCCTCTCCGAGCCTCTCCGAGAGCCTCCAGATAGCGATCCTTCAAGGCCACGTAGCGGTCGCGGGTGTCGGCGATGCGCTGCGTCTCCTCGGCGGTCAGCGGCCGCGCCACCCGCGCCGGGACGCCGAGTGCCAGGTGACCGGCGGGGACGCGGTGGCCCGGCGCCACCACCGCCCCGGCCCCCACCTGCGCTCCCGCCTCGACCACCGCGCCGTCGAGCACCCGCGCGCCGATGCCGATGAGCGCCCCGTCCTCGATCGTGCAGCCGTGGAGCACCGCCTGGTGCCCGACGACGACCCCGGCGCCGACGGTCAGCGGATGGCGCTCGTGGGTGACGTGGAGCACGGCGCCGTCCTGGACGTTGGTCGCCGCGCCGATGCGGATCCAGTGGACGTCGCCCCGCGCCACGCTGTGGAACCAGAACGAGACGTCGTCGCCCACCAGGACGTCGCCGACGACGTGGGCGCCGGGCGCCAGGAACACTCGCGCCCCCAGCCGCGGCAGGCGGCCCGCATAGGGATGGACCGGCATCGTCTCAAGGCTTGGGCGAAGCCGCCGCCGGCCGCGCCGAGAAGAGCACCCGCTCGTAGGCCGGCCGGAGCTTGGCGAACTCGTCCCGCTTGGCGCCGCCGATGAAGTCGACGCTGGTCCTCGGGAGCGGCAGCTTGAGCGTCAGCGTGCTCCGCGCCTGGTCGCCGCTGCCGCTGTCCATCTGGATCAGGATGCCCTTGACACCGCCCACCTCGCGCACCTCGACGACCGGCGCCGACCAGCTGTTGTCGGCGGCGTCGTTGGCCTTGATGGAGGCGACGGTCGCCGCCGGATCGGCGAGAGAGACCGGGCTGATGCGGACGTAGACCAGGCGCGGGTCGTTCGGCGGCTGGGCTTCGGCCGGCCCGAGCCAGATGCCCGGCGACTCCTTGATCTGATGGACCTGCCAGCCGGCGGGGATCTCGACGGTGTAGGGGAAGGGCTGGCCGCTCGCCCCCGGCAGCTCGATGCGGTGATAGCCCGCGGAGTCGGCGGCGGCGGGCGCCGGCGCCTTCGCGGGCTGAGCGGCGGCGAGCAGGGCGGTCGAGGCGAGTGCGGCGGCGGCGAGGGCGGTCAGGGCTCTCTGCGACATCGTGGATCGCTCCCAAGGGAAGATTCGGTCGGGCGCCGGCGCGCGGCTCCGCGGCTACGGCACGGGACCCGGGCGGCGCCCGAAGCATGGCATAAAATCCATCGGTGACAAACGGCGGCACCCGCGCTCCCGGCGCGCCGACGGTCGACGTGGTGATCCCGGCGCTCGACGAGGAGGCCTCGCTTCCTCTGGTCCTCGCCGGCCTGCCGAGCGACCGCGTGCGGCGCGTCGTGGTGGCGGACAACGGCTCGACCGACGGCACGGCGCGGGCGGCGGCGGCGGGCGGGGCGATCGTCGTCGCCGCGCCGCGGCGGGGTTACGGCAGCGCCTGCCTCGCCGCCCTCGACTACCTGCGCCGCACCGGGCCGCCGGCCTTCGTCGCCTTCGTCGACGCCGACTATTCGGACCATCCGGAGGAGCTGCCGCTCCTCCTCGCGCCGCTCGCCGCCGGCGCGGCCGACCTCGTCATCGGCTCGCGCGTCCTCGGGCGGCGCGAGCGCGGCGCCCTCCTCCCCCAGGCGCGGGCCGGGAACCTCGTCGCCTGCCTCCTCATCCGGCTCCTCTATGGCCACCGCTACACCGATCTCGGGCCCTTCCGCGCCGCGCGCTGGGAGGCGCTCGAGCGGCTGGCCATGGCGGACCCCGACTTCGGCTGGACCGCCGAGATGCAGGTCAAGGCCCTGGCCGCCGGACTGCGGGTGGTCGAGGTGCCCGTCTCCTACCGCCGGCGGGTGGGGGTGTCGAAGATCACCGGCACCGTCGCGGGGACGCTGCGCGCCGGCTATAAGATCCTCTGGACCGTGCTTCGCCATGGTCTGATGGCGCGGACGGCCCGAGCGGGAGAGCGAGCGAGAGAGCGAGCGCAGCGATGAGCGAGCCGATCCGATCCACCACCGACGTCGAGGTCCGCTACGTCGAGACCGATCAGATGGGGGTCGTCCACCACGCCAACTACGTCGCCTGGTTCGAGCTGGCGCGGACCCACCTCTGCGCCCTGTCGGGCTACCGCTACGCCGACATCGAGAAGCTGGGATATCTGCTGATGGTGACGGGCGTCGAGGTGCGCTACCGCCGGCCGGCCCACTACGGCGAGACCGTCGCCGTCGTCTGCTGGGGCGAGCGGCTGATGAGCCGCGGCGTCCGCTTCGCCTACGAGGTGCGGCTCGGCGGCGAGATCCTGGCGACCGGCGCCACCGACCACGTCTGGATCGAGGCCGCCACCGGCCGCCCCTGCCGCACCCCCGAGCCGGTGCGCGAGCCCTTCCGCCGGCTGGCGGGGCTCGCCGCAGAGGCTGCTGGCTAAGGGCTGGCTAAGGCCGGCTGAGGCTGACTAAGACTGGCTGAGGCTGGAGACCGCCGCGCTCCCGGCCGCACCGGACGCGGTCCGCGATCCGCCCGGCGCCGCGCTCCGTACCTCCAAGCGTACGCTGTCCCGGTGCGTCCCACCGGCCGAAAAAGGAGATCCGACGATGAGATTCAAGCCCTTCCACGCCGTGGCCCTCGCCGCGGCGCTCGTCCTGCCGATCGCGGCGGCGATGTCCGCCGGCGCCGCCAAGGCCGCCGTGCCGGCGCCGGCAGGCGCCGCGGCTCCCGGTGCCGTGCCCGTCGTCTACACCGACAAGGTGGTCAAGAGCGATGCCGAGTGGAAGAAGATCCTCTCCCCCGCGCAGTACAGCATCCTGCGCCAGGCGGGCACCGAGCCCGCGGGCACCAGCCCGCTCCTCAACGTCCACGCCAAGGGGGTCTTCGTCTGCGCCGCCTGCGGCCAGCTCCTCTACAGCTCGGACACCAAGTTCGAGTCCGGCACCGGCTGGCCGAGCTTCTGGAAGCCGTTCTCGCCGAGGAGCATCCTCACCAAGACCGACTCGACCTTCGGCATGGAGCGCACCGAGGTCCTCTGCAGCCGCTGCGGCGGCCACCTGGGCCACGTCTTCGACGACGGCCCGCGGCCGACCGGCCTGCGCTACTGCATGAACGGCCTGGCGCTCAAGTTCGTGCCGACGAAGTAGAGGTGCGCCGCACGGCCGGGAACGCTTCGTCACGCCCGCTTGTTAGGAGAGGCATGAGCCAGAAAACCACCGAGCCGCAGGAAAAAGTCGTCAAGTCCGACGCCGAATGGCGCTCCCAGCTCACCCCCGAGCAGTACAAGGTGACGCGCCGCAAGGGCACCGAGCCGCCGTTCGCCAACGCCTACGCCGACAACCACGAGGCCGGCGTCTATCAGTGCGTCTGCTGCGGCCAGCCGCTCTTCTCCTCGGAAGCCAAGTTCGAGTCCGGCACCGGCTGGCCGAGCTTCTGGCAGCCGATCCGCCCCGACGCGATAGCGGACGAGGAGGACCGCAGCTTCTTCATGCGGCGGACCGAGACCCTCTGCAGCCGCTGCGACGCCCATCTCGGCCACGTCTTCCCCGACGGCCCGCGGCCGACGGGCCTGCGCTACTGCATGAACTCGGCGTCGCTCGAATTCGTGCCCGCCGCGAAGAAGCCGTAGGGCGGCAGAGGGGCGACGGCGGACCCGCGGGCGGGTCCAATCCGCGAGCCGCCCGCGCGGCCTGCGTCTCCGCCTGCGCTAGAATCCAACCCGGGATGACGAGGAACGAGCGCGGCCGCCGCGGGTCCAACCGGCCCGGTTTCCTGGCCCTCGCCGTCTTCGCGGGGCTCGCCGCCGCCCTCCCCGCCGCCGCCCAGGTCACCCTCGGCGGCGCCCTCCCGGCGCCGGCTCCCCTCTTCCCGCCGGACAACGGGTGGAACGTCGACGTCAGCGCCGCGCCGGTCGACGCGCACAGCGCCGGCTTCATCGGCTTCGTCGGCGCCGCCCGCGGCCTCCACCCGGACTTCGGGGGCGACGTCGATCCCGCGGACCCGCTCGCCGGCATCTACGGCTTCCCCTACGTCGTCGTCCCCGGCGCTCAGCCGCTCGAGACGGTGACCTTCGTCGAGTTCGACGACCAGAGCGACCACGGCGCGCCCGGCCGGCCGGCCGGCTACCCGATCCCCGTCGCGGCGCGCACCCAGCCGAAGTGGATCGAGGCCGGCGCGCCCGGCGGCGGCGACGGCAACGACGACCACCTGCTGATCGTCGACCGCGACAACCGGATCCTCTTCGAGCTCTACCACGCGCACTGGAGCGTCGACCACTGGGAGGCGGGCTCGGGCGCCATCTTCTCGCTCGACAGCGACGCCCGCCGGCCGGACACCTGGACCTCGGCCGACGCCGCCGGCCTCGCCATCCTTCCGGGCCTGGTGCGCTACGACGAGGCGTTCGGCGGCGGCCCCATCCGGCACGCCTTCCGCTGCACCGTGCGGGCGTCGAACGGCTACGTCTACCCCGCCTCGCACGACGCGGGCTCGACCCCGGGCGCCCTGCCGATGGGGGCGCGCCTGCGCCTCAAGCCGGGCAAGGACATCTCCGGCTATGCGCCGGAGGCGCAGCGCATCTTCCAGGCGATGAAGACCTACGGGCTGATCGTCGCCGACAACGGCAGCGACATGTACGTCCAGGGGACCTACGACACGCGCTGGAACAACGACGTCCTGAACCCGGCCTTCGCCTCGCTCGCGGCGGGCGACTTCGAGGTCGTCCAGCTCGGCTGGAAGCCGCCGGTCGCGACCGCCGCGGGGCCGCTCGACTTCTATACCGTGGCGCCCTGCCGCCTGCTCGACACCCGCGACCCGAGCGGCCCCTACGGCGGTCCCGCCGTGCCGCCGGGGAGCCAGCGGGTGATCGCCGCCGCCGGCCGCTGCGGCGTGCCGGGCGATGCGCGGGCCGTCGCGGTCAACGTCACCGTGGTCGACCCCGCCGCCGCCGGCGACCTGCGCTTCTTCCCCGGCAACGCCGAGGCGCCGAACACCAGCGCCATCAACTTCGGCCCCGGCGCCACGCGCGCCAACAATGCCATCCTGATGCTCGCCTCGAGCGGCAGCGGCACGACGGCGGTGCAGAACGACGCGCGCCGGCGACCCACCTGATCGTCGACGTCAGCGGATACTTTCGCTAAGCCCCGAAACTGGAGAACGGAGGGAGCATGGGAGCGCGCGGACACACGCGATCGGACCTGCAGGCGATCGCCCACAAGGCCATGGTGGACCAGGGGCTCGAGCCCGACTTCTCGCCGGCCGAGCTCGCCGAGCTCGCCCGCATCGCCGGCCCGGCGGTGCCCGCCGCCGCTGCCGCCGACGCCACGCGCGACCTGCGCCAGCTCCTCTGGTCGTCGATCGACAACGACGATTCGCGCGACCTCGACCAGCTCGAGGTCGCCGAGGCCCTGCCCGGCGGCGCGACGAAGGTGATGGTCGCCATCGCCGACGTCGACGCGCTGGTCGCCAAGGGCAGCGCGATCGATGCCCACGCGCAGCAGAACACCACCTCGGTCTACACCGCGGCCGAGATCTTCCCCATGCTCCCCGAGCGCCTGTCGACCGATCTGACCTCGCTCGCCGACGGGCAGGACCGCCTCGCCGTGGTGACGGAGATGACGGTCGAGACGGACGGCTCGGTGTCGAGCTCGGAGGTCTACCGCGCCTTCGTCCACAACCACGCCAAGCTCGCCTACCCGAGCGTCGGCGCCTGGCTCGAGGGCCAGGGCCCGCTCCCCGGCGCGGCGGCCAAGGTCGCCGGGATGGAGGAGCAGCTCAAGATCCAGGACGCCGCCGCGCAGCACCTGCGCAAGCTGCGCCAGGACCGCGGCGCCCTCGGGCTCGAGACCATCCAGGCGCACGCCACCTTCGACGGCGAGCTGATCACCGGCCTCGAGGAGGATCGGCCGAACCGCGCCAAGCAGCTCATCGAGGACTTCATGATCGCGGCCAACGGCGTCATCGCGGAGCTCCTCGCCGCGAAGCGCCTGCCGTCGCTGCGCCGCGTGGTGCGGACGCCCAAGCGCTGGGACCGCATCGTCGAGCTCGCCTCCCGCTACCACGAGCAGCTCCCCGCCGAGGCCGACTCGAAGGCCCTCGCCGACTTCCTCGAGCGGCGGCGCCGGGCCGACCCCGAGCGTTTCCCCGACCTCTCGCTCGCCGTGGTCAAGCTCCTGGGCGCGGGCGAGTACGTGGTCGACCCGCCGGGCGGCGAAGCGCCGGGGCACTTCGGCCTCGCGGTGCGCGACTACACCCACTCGACCGCCCCCAACCGCCGCTACCCGGACGTCATCACCCAGCGGCTGGTCAAGGCGGCGCTCGCCGCGGCGCCGGTGCCCTATTCGGTCGCCGAGCTCGCCGCGCTCGCCACGCACTGCACCGAGCAGGAGGACGCCGCCAACAAGGTCGAGCGGCGGGTGCAGAAGTCGGCGGCGGCCCTCCTCCTCGAGCACCGCATCGGCCAGTTCTTCGACGGCATCGTCACCGGCGCCTCGGACAAGGGGACCTGGGTGCGGATCGTCGCCCCGCCGGTCGAGGGGAAGGTGGTCCACGGCGAGCACGGGATGGACGTCGGCGACCACGTCCGCGTCAAGCTCGTCGGCGCCGACGTCGACCAGGGCTTCATCGACTTCGCCCGCGCCCAGTAGCCGGCCGACCGCGATGCCGCGCCTGACCCTGACCACCGGCGGCGAGAGCCACGGCCCGGGCCTGACCGCCGTGCTCGCCGGCATGCCGGCGGGTCTCGGCGTCGACTTCGCCTTCCTCGCCCGCGAGATGGCCCGCCGCCAGCACGGCTTCGGCCGCGGCCGCCGCATGGCGATCGAGCAAGACCGGGCGGAGATCCGCGGCGGCGTGCGCGGCGGCGAGACGCTCGGCTCCCCCATCGTGCTGTGGGTCGAGAACCGCGACCACGAGAGCTGGCGCGGGGTGATGGGAGCGGAGGAGATCGACCCGCGGCTGGCCGAGAACCGCCGCCTCAAGGCGCCGCGCCCCGGCCACGCCGATCTCGCCGGGGGGATCAAGTACCTGCGCCGCGACCTGCGCGACATCCTCGAGCGCGCCTCGGCGCGGGAGACCGCGGCGCGGGTGGCGGCGGGGGCGCTCGCCAAGCTCCTGCTGCGCGAGGTCGGGGTCGAGATCCGCAGCGGCGTCCGCTCGCTGGGACCGATCGGAGCGGACCGCGCCGTCCCCAGCTGGGAGGACCTTCTCCGCGTCGACGAGGAGTCGCCGCTGCGCGCCGTCGACCGCGAGCTGGAGCCCGCGATGGTCGCCCTCGTCGAGCGGGCACAGAAGGAGGGCGAGACCCTCGGCGGCGCGGTCACCGTGATCGCCCACGGAGCCCATGGCATGCCGGTGGGGCTCGGCTCGCACGTCCAGTGGAGCGAGAAGCTCGACGGCCGGCTAGCCCAGGCGGTGATGTCGGTGCCGGCGGTCAAGGCGGTCGAGATCGGCGCCGGCATCGCGGCGAGCGGCGGCTGGGGGAGCGACGCCCACGACGCCATCGGCTACGCCAACGGCGGCTTCACCCGCCCGACCAACCGCGCCGGCGGCCTCGAGGGCGGCATCACCAACGGCGAGGACCTGGTGATCACCGCCTACAAGAAGCCGATCGCGACCTTGAGGAAGGGCCTGCCGAGCGTCGACCTCGACACGCTGGAGCCGCACGCCTCGCAGTACGAGCGGAGCGACGTCACCGCGCTCCCCGCCGCCGGGGTCATCGCCGAGGCGATGGTCGCCCTGGTCCTGGCCGACGCCCTGCTCGACAAGCTCGGGGGCGACTCGCTCGCCGAGGTGAAGGCCCATTGGGAGGCGAGCCGCGCTCTCGAGCGTGCCTGGCCGCGCTAGCCGGAACACATCGCCGATGGCTCCCTGCTTGCAGGAGCCGCCGCATGAGGCGGGGCTCCGGCAACGGCACGGAGCCGCGTTCCCGCCGAGGAGGATGCATGCCGAGCCGTCGCGGGGTTCCATCTTTGCCGTCCTGCTGCTCTCAGGAGCGACCGTTCTCTCCACCTTGCCGGCCGCGGCGCAGCCCACGGAGCCGCTCCGCGGGCCCGCCGCGGAGCAGACGGCTCCTGCCGCTCCGGCAACGCCGCCGGCGCCCGTCCCGGCGGATGCGGACGCCGCGCCGAGTCATGCGGACGCCGCGCCGAGTCCTGCGGACGTCGCCCCGGCTCCCGAGACCCCGTTCACCCTCCACGAAGCCGGCCATCTCCTCGCCCTCGACGCCCGGACGGTGCTGGGAGCGCCGTTGCGCTGGGACGGCCGCGACTGGGGGCGCTTCGGCCTGGTGGCGCTCGGGGTGGGCGGCGTGGCGCTCGCCGACCGCGGCATCCGCGACCGCGAGCTCAGGGACCACAGCAAGACGGCGAACGACGTGGCGCGCATCGCCGAGCCGTTCGGCGCCGAGGACTCGATCGTCGTCCTCGGCGGCTTCTACCTCGGGGGGCTCCTCTCGGGCGACACGCGCGCCCGGGACGCCGGCTTCGACGGCGCCGTCGCCAGCCTCACGAGCGCCGTCATCACCTCGGTCGTGAAGGAGGTCGTCGGGCGCAAGCGCCCCAACCAGGCGATCGGGGCCTTCGACTTCCGGCCTTTCGGCGGCAGCGCCTCCTTCCCCTCCGGGCACACCACGCAGGCCTTCGCCGTCGCCTCGGCGATCGCCACCTCCTACGACTCGAAATGGGTGGCGGTCGGGAGCTACGGCGTCGCGACCCTGGTGGGCTTCGCGCGCGTCCACCACCAGGCGCATTTCGCCTCGGACGTCGTGGCGGGGGCGGCGATCGGCACCGCGGTCGGACGGACGGTGGTGCTGACCAACCGGTGGGAGCGGCAGAAGCACGCTCGCGTCACGATCGGCCCGGCGCTCGGGCCCCGCAGCCAGCCGGGCCTGGCCCTCGCCGCCAGCTTCTGAAGCCGCCGCCAGCGGGGCGGCCAGGCGCTGCGGCGGGGAACCGCGGTTCTCCGGCTCAGCGGCGGCCGGCGGGCTCGGGCTTGGGATCGGCGGCCGCGGTGGCGCGCCGCCAGCCGGGCTGGGCGAGCTCGTGCTCGAGCTGGCGGGTGCGGGCGCGGAGGACGTCGGTCCGCGTGCAGATGCCGACCAGGCGCCCGGCGGCGACGACCGGCAGGTGCTCGACGCCCTCGTTCAGCATCCGGTGGAGGGCCGAGAAGAGGGAGTCGTCGGGAGCGACGGCGACGAGGTCGCGGCTGGCGAGCGCCAGGACCGGATCGTCGTCGGCCGCGGTGCGGGTGAGGAAATCGCTCCGCGCCACGATCCCCACCGGATGGCCGTCCGCGTCGACCACCGGGTAGGCGCCGTGACGGCCGGCCCCCATGCGCTCGCGCGCCGCGGCGACCGTAGCCGCCTGCGGGATCGTCTCGACGCCGGTCGTCATGACGTCGCGGACGAGCGTCGTCCGCAGGACGTCCACCTCGTACTCGGTCTGCACCTTGAGCCCCCGGCGGGCGAGCTTCTCGGTCATCAGCGATTCCGAGAGGAGCGCCGCCGCGACCAGGTCGGCCACCACCGCCGCCAGCATCAGCGGCAGGATGATCTGGTAGTCGCTCGTCAGCTCGAAGAGGAAGACGATCGAGGTGAAGGTGGCGCGGGTGGCGGCGCCGAAGGTCGCCGCCATCGCCACCATCGCGAAGGCGCCGGGAGTGAGGCCGAGATGCGGGTCGACGGCGTTGGCGGCGAAGCCGACCAGGCTGCCGAACGAGCCGCCGATCAAGAGCAACGGAGCGAGCGTGCCGCCCGAGGTGCCCGAGCCGAGCGCGATCCACCAGGCGATCAGCTTGGCGATGGCGAGGACCGCGATCGCGGCGAGCGCCAGGCGATCGTTCAGGACGTCGCCGATGGCGTCGTAGCCGACTCCCAGCGCCCGCGGCACGAGGAGGCCGACCGTCGCGAAGCCGACGGCGCCGATCACCGGGTGCCAGAACTCGGAGACCGGCAGGCGCCGGAAGCCCGCCTCGACCAGGAAGAGACCCTTGCTGACCACCACCGCGAGGAGACCGCAGGCGAGCCCCAGCACCACGAACCAGGGGAGCAGGCGCAGCCCCGCGTAGTCGTGGACCGGCACCGTGAAGAGCGGCCCCGAGCCGAAGAGGGCGGAGTGCACGCCGGCGGCGACGCTCGCCGCCACCACCAGCGGCACGAAGGCGCGGGTCGAGAACTCGAAGAGCAGCAGCTCGATGGCGAGCATCACGGCGGCGAGCGGCGCGCCGAAGGTGGCGGACATGCCGGCGGCGGCGCCGCAGGCGAGGAGGATCTTCCTCTCCGCCGGGGAGACGCGGACGACCTGTCCGATGAGGGAGCCGAGCGCCCCGCCGGTGACGATGATCGGCCCTTCGGCGCCGAACGGCCCGCCGGTGCCGATGGCGATCGCCGCCGAGAGCGGCTTGGCGATCGCGGCGCGCGGCGAGATGCGGCTCTGGCGCAGCAGGATCGCCTCCATCGCCTCGGGGATGCCGTGGCCGCGGATGACCGGCGACCAGCGCGCGAGGAGCGAGACGAGGAGGCCGCCCGTCACCGCGGCCACGAAGAGGCCGGCGCCGGGATGGAGAGTGCCGAACAAGGGGAGCTGGGTGCCGAAGCGATGGAAGAGCGCGAGGTTGGTGAGGATCGCGATCAGCCGCAGCAAGATCCAGGCGGCGCCGCCGCCGAGGAGGCCGAGGGCGGCGGCGAGGGTGGACAGCAGGAGCAGGCGTCGGGGCGAGGTCTGAGCGTGCATGGGCGTGTCTGTGCGAACGATGGATCGTAACACGATCAGAAATCGACCGCCGGTGTGCGGTTAGACTCTCCCCATGCCCGAACGGCCGCCCGGCGACGACTTGGACGACATGGACTACCAGCGCCTGCTGCAGTTCCGCACCGGTTTGCGGCGGTTCCTCCACTGGAGCGAGCAGCAGGCGACCGCGGCCGGCCTCACCGCCGCGCACCACCAGCTCATTCTGGCGATCCGCGGCCACGCCGATCCGCGCGGGCCGACGGTCGGCGACGTCGCCGGGTATCTTCTCCTCCGTCACCACAGCGCGGTCGGCCTGGTCGACCGCGCCGCCGAAGCCGGCCTGGTGGTCCGCCGTCAGGACCAGGACGACCATCGCGTCGTCCGCCTCCACCTCACACCCCGCGGGACGCAAGTCCTGCGCCAGTTGACGACCCTGCACTTCGAGGAGCTCTCCCGCCTGGGCCCGCGGATACGGCCGATCTGGGAGGGGCTGGGGGACTGAGCCCTCGGCTGTCCTCCCCTAGCGGCCCACCACCAACAGCACGAAGGTGTTCGGCAGGATGGCCGGGCGGGGGCGCGGCTGCGCCGCGGTCGGCGCCGGGGCGGGGCCGAACTGCGCGGTGGCGAGGTAGATCGTGTGGGTCTTCTCGTCGAGCGCCATGGTGCGGGCGCCGCGGCGGGTGGGGACGTTCTCGAGCACGGCGTTATCGCGGATGACGGTCAGGGTGGCGTCGCCGCCATTCGAGCTGAAGCCGAGGCCGGTGCCGGGATCGAAGCCGTTGGCGTCCACCCCCTTGCCGATGGGGACGGTCGCCGCCACCCGGCCGCTGTCGACGTCGACCCAGGCGGCCATCTGGTTGGCGCAGCCGACGAGGAGCCGGCGATGGGCGCGGTCGATCGCCATGCCCGACGGCTCCTCGCACGGCTTGAGCGGCCAATGCGCCTTGACCGTCAAACCCCGCGAGTCGATCGCCGCCACCTCGCTCTTGTCCTCGAGGTTGACGAAGACCCTTCCCTGGAGGTCCGCGGCGGCGAACTCGGGCTTGCCGCCGAGGGTTACCGTGCCGGCCACCTTGCCGGTCGCCGCCTCGATCGCCGTGGCGTTGCCGGAGCGGCCGTTGAAGGCGAAGACGCGCTTCGACGCCGGATCGTAGAGGATGGCGTCGGGGTTCTCGCCCGTCGTCTTCACCTCGCCGAGCTTGGCGAGCGTCTTCAGATCGAAGATCGTCACCGTCGAGCTCCGTCCGTTGCTGATGAAGCCGCGTCCGAGGTCGGGCGCCACCGCGACACCGTGGACTCCCGAGAGGCCGGGGATCTCCCCCACCACCTTGCCGCTGTCGGCGTCGAGGACGACGACACGGGTGGACCGCGTGACGTAGAGCCGCCGCGCCGCCGCGTCCATGGCGAGGTAGTCCCAGCCCCCCTCGCCGCCCAGCGGGATCTCGCGCACGACGTGGTACCCCGACTTGCCGGCCGCCGGATGATCCTGGGAGACGAGGGGTGCCGCGAGCGCGAGGCAGGCGGCGAGCGAGGCGGCGAGAGCGGTGAGGTTTTTCATGGCAAATCTCCTTCGATCGGGAGCGGGAAGGGTCAGCGCGCCACCGCCGGCTTCGCCTGGGCCGAGATCCCTTGGCCCTCGGTGACGGTGAGGAACTGGTCAGCGGGGACATTCTGCAGCATCTGCTTCTCGCCGCTCGGCCAGTCGATCTCCAGCGTCGCACACGGCTTTCGGCGCCGAGGCCGAAGGTGAGGGCGAGGTCGCTCTGCGAGCAGTAGGAGGAGCCGCTGCGCACCATCTGCCACTGCTTGCCCGCCGCCGTCGTCACCCGGACGACGGCGCCGATGCCGTCGCGGTTCGACTTCGTGCCCACCGTGCGCACCCGCAGCCAGTGGTTGCGGTTGCCGCCGTCGTTGCGGAAGAGACGTAGGCGGGGCCGCTGTTGGTGGTGATCAGGACGTCGAGGTCGCCGTCGTTGTCGAAGTCGCCGTAGGCCGCGCCGCGCGCCACGATCGGCCGCTCGAGGTCGGCGCCCAGCGCGCCGCCGCAGACGTCGGCGAACGTCCCCTTGCCGAGGTTGTGGAAGACCAGCGGCGGCTGCTTGTAGCGTGACCTGCGGCTGCACGCGGCTGATCTCCTCCTCGAGGTGGCCGTTGGCGGCGAAGATGTCGGGCAGGCCGTCCAGGTCGTAGTCGAAGAAGAAGACGCCGAAGGTGAGCGTCAGCAGGCTCGCCTGCCCCACCGCCGAGCGACGGCGCCTCGTCGACGAACACGCCGTTCCCCTCGTTGTGGTAGAGCGCCAGCATCTGGTTGGAGAAGTTGCCGACCAGCAGGTGCGGCCGCCCGGAGCGGTCGTAGTCGGCGGCGTCGACGCCCATGGCGCCGCGCGCCGTCGCCGTCCTCGCCGAAGGCGACGCCGGCCTCGAGCGCCTACGTCCTTGAAGGTGCCGTTGCTCTGGTTGCGGTAGAGCTTGTTGGGCTGGGTGTCGTTGGCGACGAAGAGGTCCGGCCAGCCGTCGCCGTCGTAGTCGAGCACGGTGACGCCGAGCGACTTTGCGGTCGGCGTCGTCGATCCCCGCGCTTGCTGGCTGACGTCCTCGAACCGGCCGTTCGCCGAGGTTGTGGTAGAGCTTCGACGCCGTCGCCCTTGTAGGACTCCGGCGTGCAGTAGGACTTGGTGGGCGCCGTCGAGCGAGCACCAGAGGTCGTTCGCCGGCGTCCACTGCACGTAGTTGGCGACGAAGAGGTCGAGCTTGCCGTCGCGGTCGTAGTCGAGCCAGGCGGCGCTGGTGCCGAAGCTCGCGTTCTTGATCCCGGCGGCGGCGGTGACGTCCTTGAACTTGCCGTGCCCCTCGTTGTGGAAGAGGCGGTCGCCGTCGAGCGCGGTGATGTAGACGTCCTCGCGGCCGTCGTTGTCGTAGTCGGCGACGGCGACGCCCATGCCGTAGCATCTCGACGTCGAGGCCGCTGCCCCGCGGTGACGTCGGTGAAGGTGCCGTCGTGATTGTTGCGGTAGAGGGCGGGCAGCGGTCTTGCGTCCCCTGGGGCTCCAGTCCTTGCCGTTGATGAGCAGGATGTCGAGCCAGCCGTCGCCGTCGGCGTCGAAGAAGGCGGCGCCGGAGCCGAGCGTCTCGGGGAGGAGCTTCCTGCCCGTGCGGCCGGCGTTGTGGACGAAGCTGGATGCCGGCCTGCGCGGTGACGTCGGTGAAGCGGACGGCGGGCCGGTCCTGGACGCGGCAGCGGGGCCCGCCTTCCCGGCTCCGGCGCCTTCGGGGCGGCCACGCCGGCGGCCATGACGATGCGGCGGTGGCGAGAGCGGTGATCGCGATCGGGATCGCGATCGAGGCGATCGAAGAGGTCGCCCGGCCGCTCACGTCATCCCTCCGGCGGCGGTCACCGCCGCCTCCCTGGCGCGCGCATTCGGCGACGCGGGCGGCGCGGGGAGGCCCGGCGACGGCAACGGCGCGCTCTCGTGCTCATGGATCGAGCTGGCGCTCGTTGTTGTCCTCGGGGCTGGCGCGGCGGCGGATGGCGGTGATCGCCTGCGACGACTCCTCGGCCTTGAAGCGGCGGAAGAGCGCCGCCTCGCGGGCGGCGCCCTGGGCATCGCCCAGACCGCGCTAGCAGAGCATGGCGGTGTAGTGCATCTGCACGTCCTCGGGGTCGACCGGCCGACGCCTCGAGCACGGCGAGCGCCTGCTTGTACTGGCGCTTGAGGAACAGCAGGCGGGCGATCTGGTTGAGCACCACGCGGTCGCGCGGGTACTTGGCTTCGCGGCGGTGCGCAGCGAGGCGAGCGCGCCGTCGTAGTCGCCCTCGTCCTTCTCGATCATCGCCTGGAAGAAGTGCGCGCTGGCGAGCCTCGGGGTGAGCGCAGGGCGCCGCGCGAGATAGGGCTTGGCGCGCCTCGGTCTCCCCCTCGCGGATCAGCGCGCGGGCCACGTTCAGCCAGCCGTCGGCGTAGCCCGGCTCGGCCTCGGTGGTCGGTCGAAGGCGAACTCGGCGCCCTTGAGGTCGCCCTGCAGCAGGAGGCCGATCCCCTAGTCGTTCCAGCGCTCGCGGTCGGTCTTGTCGGCGACCGGCTTCCAGACGCCTGGGCGTCGGCCGTTGGCGCGTCGCCCAGCGACAGCCTGGCCTGCGGCGGAGGCGACGACGACGATCGGCAGATCCGGGATGCTGCCCCTTGATCTCGCCCGAGACGTTGGCCGGGATGTTCGCCGGCGAGAACGTCGTACTCGAGCGCTGTTGGCGTGCGGCGATCAGGAGCGCCGGCGACTGCCCCGGCTTGGGCTGGCCGGCGTAGGCGAACTGCGTGTAGTAGTGCGAGAACTTGCGGTAGTTGAGCGCGGGCCTCCAGCGTGATCGGGCCCATGGCGTCCTTCGGCATGCGCACGCGGTAGTGGACGACGTCGGCCGCGCCGGGCGGGATCAGGCGGACGTAGAGGACGCTGCGCGCCTGCCAGGCGTTGCGCTTGTTGATCGCGTTGCCGTCCCGTCGAGCTGGTAGGTGCGGTAGAAGTGGGCGCCGGGCTCGACCGGGCCCTTGCCGCCGTGCCGTCCGCCGACGTGCCGCTCCAGTAGACCACCTTGCCCGCCGCGTCGCGTCGCCTGCAGCTCGAGCCAGACGTCGAAGGCGTCCATCGTGCCGCCCGGGAAAGAAGTGGCCGATCTTGCGCGTGCGCACCACGACGTCGACGCGGACCGTCGAGCCCGGCGGCGACGCTCGGCCCCGGCGACGTCGATCGGCGCCGCGACCTTCCCCACCTCGCGGATCACCGCCGGGTCGCCTGCTCGGCCTCCTCTCCCACCGCGAAGGCGGTCTTCGCCTGCGGCGCGCTGTCGGCGGGCGACGCCGGCGCGCGGCGCACCATCGCCGTCTCGCCGGCGGTCCTCGTCCTCCGGCGAGACCGCGAAGATGTCGACGGTGATGAACCCCGACGTCAGGAACTTCTCCGTCCGCTCGAGCTGCGTCGTGTCCTGATTGACGAAGGCGAGCGCCATATTGGCGCGCCGGGAAGCGGTGCGAGTGGACCTTGCCGTCGTGGTTGCCGGGATCGTGCGAGGCGACCATCGGGCATGTGGCAGCGAGATGCAGGTCTGCGACTCCGTCGGGTAGTAGAACGAGCGCGCCCCCTGGCCCGAGACGCCGCTCGCCTGCCAGTTGTCGTAGTCGTTGAAGCCGCGGAACCAGCGGTAGCTGTTCACCGGCACGTCGAGGTGCACCTTGTGGCAGGAGGAGCAGAACTCCGCCGAGCTGGCGGTCATGAAGGGCTTCAGGAACGTCCGCCGGTGGGGCTCGGGGTTCAGGTAGGTCATGAAGTGGTCGAGCGTCTGTCGATCACCGGGTTCTTGCTGCGTCGCCAGCTCGTGGAGCGGCGGATACTCGATGGTGAAGTCGCCGTTGCCCATCGAGCTGTCGACGTGGACGATGGCGTGGCAGGAGGTGCAGGCGAGGCCGGCATGCGCCTCGGCGGTGTCGATCTGATCCTTGATCGGGCGCTCGAAACGGCCGTTGAAAAAGACCGCGTGGTCGTGGCAGCCGGCGCACCACTTGCTCGGCTGGGGGCCGATGACGTCCTGCATGTACTCGATCGACTTCCGGTAGAACTGGTTGTTGAACGAGGCGAAGTGGTGGGCCGAGCAATTCCACTGCTTGTAGATGTCCTTGTGGCACTCGCCGCAGGTCGCCGAGTCCATGAAGAAGTTCGACGGGATGATGCCGCCGACGTTGGTCCTGGCGGACGACGGGAAGAAGGGCGAGCCGGGGCCGCCCCCCTCTCCTTGCATCGAGGCCGGGACGACGAGCGGGTTCTCGATCCTCGCCGCGGGGTCGCCATGGAAGCGATGGTAGAGGTGGGTCGCGAGCGGCAGGGCGACCAGCACGGCGAGCGCCGCCGGCAGGAGCCGGCGGAAGCTCCGCCACCCCGGATCTCCGCGCTCCGCGGCGCGGCGGAACACCCACGGGAGGAGGAGCGCCAGCCCGGCGCCGGCCGCGACGATGTGGGCGACGAGCTCCGCCGTGGTTGGCGCGGACGTTCCCGGCAGCCGCCAGATAGATCCCGATCGCCGTCGCCACGGCGAAGGCGAGGCCGGCGGGGCCGAAGCCGCGCCGGAGATCGCTCCGGCGGGCGAAGAGAACCGCGGCGCCCAAGGCGACCACGACGCCGAGCACCAGATGGAGGAGGACGTTCCCCATGTAGAAGACCGTCGGCGAGGCGAACGCCGCTACGTAGGCGGTATTGAGCAGGAGGAGGAGTGTTCCAGCTCCGACGAGAAGGGGGAGTCGCGAGTTCATGGTTTTCCCGGCGGGGCTGCCGCCTGATCGTGGAACGAAGGGACGAATGAGCCGCACCGCCGGCCCCCTATTGTAGACCGCCTGCCACCACCTGCTGCAGCGCTCCAGTCGCTTAGAGACATTCCGTGGGCATGGCTCAGCCTGTCAGCGAGCAGGCTTTCCTCCCGGCCTGGTGAGCCCTTGCGCTTCCAGCCAGCCATAGAACGCATCGATCCAGTGATCGCTGCTGGTGCCTTGTTTCCGCAGGCCGAAGCCATGGCCGCCGGCGCTGAAAATGTGGGCCTCGGGTTTGTGGCCCGCCGCGACGAGCGCGTCATAAAACTTGACGACGGGCTCGCGCGCCTGTGGGTCGTCCTGCGCCCACGCGAGAAACATGGGTGGCAGCTTTGCCGGAATGGCTGGCATGACGCCGAACGGACCACCATAGATCATCGCAGCGAAGCTCGGACGCGCTGCGGCGTCCTTCTGCAGCAGGGCTCCGCTGGCGACCATGGCCCCAGCCGAGAAACCCATGAAGCCGATCCTGTCGGGAGCGAGGCCCCACTGCGCGGCATGCTGCCGAACCACCTTGAGCGCCTGAATTCCGTCTGCGATGCCATACCGCCCCGCCTCGTCCATGTTCATCGCCGGAATGCCTTCCCCGCGCTTTTCGATGATCCGATACTTGAGCACGAAGGCGGCAATGCCTTTCTCCTGCAGCCAACGCGCGACCTCGTTCCCTTCCAAATCGATGGCCAACGCAACGAATGCGCCGCCAGGAGCGATGATGACGCCGGTTCCCGTCGCCCTGGCTCGCTCCGGAAGGTAAGCCGTCAACGTCGGAGTGACCACGTTGAAGACCACAGCTCCCAGAGGAGTGTTCTCCACGGTCCGTTCCTTCTGGGTCCACGTCTCGGACCCCGGAGCGACGCCCGGCCAGATCTTCACGACCGGTGAGCCGGCGGAACCGGAGCCAGGGAGCAGAAATACCAAGGCGATTGCGGTACACATCGCTCTCAGCGTGGAGCGCATCATGGCGTCTCCGCCAACCCGCGAACCTCGACCGTCGAGAAGCCCTGGTGCTTGGTCACGATCACCTGCTGATCGAATTCATCTCGCAGCTCGGGGATATGAGTGATGATGCCGACCATCCGGCCGCCGACTCCCAGCCCCTGGAGGGTCTCGGACACCAGCGCGAGAGTGTCGGGATCCAAGGTGCCGAAACCCTCGTCGACGAACAGGCTGTCGAGGTTCACCGCGCCGACGGCGCGCTGAACCTGGTCGCTGAGCTCCAGGGCGAGAGCCAGCGAGGTCAGGAACGTCTCTCCCCCGCTCAAGGTGTCGCTGATCCGCGTCTCGTCGGCATTGTCGTGATCGACGACCCGGATCTCGTCGGCGTCGAACCGCAGGGAGTAACGCTCCCCGGTCAACCTCAGCAGCCGGGCCGAGGCGCCCTGCACGAGCTCGGTGAACGCCTCCTCGAGGACGTAAGCCTGGAACTTGTCGCTGCGCAGATCGCCGGCCAGGAGATCATATACGCAGAGAGCCGCTGCCTCGACGTCGAGCGTCCCACGGAGCTCTCGGGAGCGTTCGAGCCGCTGCTTCAGGCGCGCGATCTGCTCTTCGAGCTTCTTCGCCTGGCCGAGCGCAGTCTCCACTTCGGTGGTGACGTCCGTTGCGAGCGTCTCGACGGCCGCCAACTGTTCATCGGACACCCGCTCATCCCCCAGCTCGGCGCTGAGCGCCGCGACACGCTCCTCGGCGGCATGGCTGTCCTGCGCATGCCTGCGGACCTGCTCCTGGAGCCGGGTCGCGGTGGCATCGTCGAGAAGGGCTCGCCGGACGGCGGCCTCGTCTTCAAAGCCGGCGCGGGCGATTTCCGCCTCCCGGCTCTCAGCTCTCTCGATGGCCTCCGCACGAGCCGCGCCGGCGGCTTCGGCCGTCAGCCGTTGCGCCTCCTGGGCAGCCATCCGCCGGTTTTGGGAGGTCGCCGCCTCCTCGGAGGCCGCCTTGAGCCTGTCTTCGAGCTGCCGGATCCGCTCCTCCGAGGCTGCGGCCTCGGCAGCCGGGTCGGCAGACTCGGTGACCGCACGGATCTCGGCCTGCAACGTCGCGAGCCGTCGCCGGCTCGCGCTGCGCTCCTCCTCCAGCCGCCTTCGCGACGCCTCCCTCTCGCCGAGCCGCTCCCGCGCGGCGGCCTCCTCGGCCTTGGCCCTCTCCAGGGCTCGTTCGGCCGTCGCCAGTTGCGCCTGCGCCTCCTCGTTCGCTTTGCGGCTCCTGGCGAGCGCTGCGATGCGAGCTTCGATCCATGCCTCGATCCCATCCCTCGGCCAGGGCATCGCCTGCTGGAGCGCGGCCGCCGAGCGTTCGACGGATCCCGGCCTCGCCGGCGGCCACGACGGCCGCGCGCTCGGCCGAGCGCGACGCGAGCTCGGTGAGGCCCTGCCGAGCGGCATGGAGCCGCGCCTGTCCGCCGGTGAGCGCAGTCTCGTGTGACCGGGCGAGCGCCTCGGCTTCTCTGTGCTTCTCCCGTGCGCCTTCGAGCCCGGCCCTGGCAGCTTCGAGCTCGGGCGCCGGACGGACCGGAGGTGGCGTGTCCACGAGCTGCTCGCACACCGGGCACGGTCGGCCGGAGATCAACCCTCCCCGGAGGTGATTGACCTCGTGCAGACTGATGGCGCGACGCAGCGCCTCCTCCGCCGCCCTGAAGCCGCGCTGCGCCTCCTCCGCGGACCTCCTGGCGGATTCGGCCCTCTCCTGCAACCGCTCGACCTCTCCGGCCTGCCCTTCCATCGCCTGGCGCTTGCGAGCGAGCTCGAGCCCGCTCTCCGCCGCGCTCCGGCGAGCGGCGCCGAGCTCGACGGCCCGGTCGCGGACACTCTGCAGCAGCTCGTCCAGCTCCGGGTCGTAGCCGGAGGCCTCCCTGGCTCGCCGGGCCGCGTCGACGGCTCTCTGTTGCTGCGCTTGCGCGGCCTTCGCCGCTTCGGCCGTGACCGCGAGCGCGGACAGCTCGCCTTCGAGAGCCGTGAAGCCCTGCGTCTGTCGCTCGATGGTCGCTTGGAGCTGCTCTCGTTCAGGCAGGCGTCCGAGCACCTGGTGGAGGCGAGCCACCTGCTGGCGAATCGCCGCGATCGCCTGGGCGGCTCTTGCCGCCGACTGCAAGGCGCCGGTCTTCTTCTTCCAATCCTTCTGCCGCGGAGTCATGGCGGGCCTTGGCTTCGTCGGCCGCCTTGGCCGCCGCCTGCGCGGCGGCGGCGGCGCGGGCCGCTTCATGAAGCCAAGGCAACAGGGGCGCTGCACGAGCCGCCGCCTCGATCCGCGCCGTCACGCGGCTCACCGGCTCGGCCTGCTGCCGCAGAGCGGCTCGCTTCTCTTCGCTCTGCCGCAGCTCGCGAGTCTTCGCGTGCTGGCCGCGCATGCGGGCGAGCGTGGCCTGGGCGTCGTCCCGTCTCTGCCGCGCGGCGGCGAGCGACTCGACGAGCCGGGCGTGCTCCGTCTCCAGCCCGGCGACGGAGACCTCATCAACGCCGGCGTACTCGTCGGCCAGGAGCTTCTGCAGTGAATCGACGGTGGCCTTCTTCGCCGCCGACAGACGCTGCGCCCGTTCCCGCATCCCTTCGTAGACGTCGAGCCGCAGCAGCGTGCGGAGCATGCCGCGCCGGTCTCTCGGCTGCGCTTCGAGGAACCTGGCGAACTCGCCTTGCGGCAGAACCACGGCTTGCATGAACGCCGGTGCCCCGAGCCCCAGGATCTCGACCACCCGATCGGTCGCGGCGCGCACCTGATCCGCCAGATTCTTCCAGGCGCCGCTGGCGTCGCGCTCCTCCAGGCGCACCATCTGCACACCGCTGCGCCGGAGAGTCCGGGCGATCCGGTAGCGGCTCGCGCCGGCGTCGAAATCCAGCACCACGACGGCCCGGTTGCGGGCCGCCGAGATCATCTCGGTCCGGCTGTGGCTGTTGACCCGCGGGATCTCTCCATAGAGCGCAAAGATGATCGCGTCGAGCAGGGTCGACTTGCCGGCTCCCGTCGGCCCCGAGATGGCGAAGAGCTCGAGCGAACGGAAGTCGATCTCCTGCAGATCCTTGAAGCACGCCAGACCCTCGATGGTGAGATGGACGGGACGCAGCGCTCAATCCTCCCCGGACGCCTGGTCGTAGAGGTCCTGAAACGTATCCAGGACGACGACCTCCGCCGCGCGCTGATGCTCGCGGAGATGGTAGGCGGCGTAGTGTCCCACCGGCGGAGCTCCGGTCTCCAGCCGGATTTCCGGCCGCTCCTCGGCGGCGGGGAGCTCGGCGCGCACGACGAGCGCATTGGGGAGCAGCTGGCGGACTCTTCGATTGAGATCGGGATCCTTCTCCGTCAAAGGGACCGTCACGCGCAACCAACCCGTGCGGTACCGGTCCGCGGTTTCCGCCAGCTCCGCGAGCGAGGCACGAAGGTCGACGAGCGGCAGCCCCCCCTGGTAGGGAACGTGCTCGACGATGGCGGGCTGGCCGGGCGACGCCGTGACCACGACAAAGGTCTTCTCCTCCCCGGCCTCGCCGAAGTCCATCTGGAGGAGCGATCCGGCATAGTAGGCGGGCACCGGCCCAGCGACCTTCTGCGGCTTGTGGATGTGCCCGAGAGCGATGTAGCTGGCGCTCGCCGGCAGAGCCTCGGGCGAGGCGGCCCAGTCCTCTCCGATGTGAACGCGACGCTCCGATTCGCCGAAGCTGGCCCCTTCGATGTGCGTATGCGCCATGAGGAGGTTGACGGCGTCCGGCCGAAAGGCGGCGCTGAGATCCAGGGCGGCGCGCTCGAACATTCGCGCGTATCGGCTCCGGGCGCTCGCCTCCTCGCCGGCGAGGTCGAGCGCCGACACCCAGGCTCCCGGCGGATGCGAACGGCAGCGCCGCGACCACCGCCTCCTCTCCGCCACGGGTCGCGATGGTCCGCGTCCCGCCCCGCGCGGCGGGTCGTGGGCGGCCGAGGATCTGTACGTTGACCCACTCGGTGAGCAACGAACGAGCGTCCAGCCGGAGCGGATCGTCGTGATTGCCGGCGATGACCAGCATGCGCGCTCCGCTTCGACCCACGCGGACCAGGAAGCGGTTCACCAGCTGCTCCGCCTCGGCCGGCGGGTTGCGGCTCTCGAAGACGTCCCCGGTGTGGAGGACGAGGTCGATGGAGCGCTTTTCGATGCAGTCCGCGAGGTGCTCGAGCACGGCCGCGAGCTCGTCGAAGCGCTGGATCCCCTTCCATCGGCGGCCGACGTGCCAGTCGCTGGTGTGGACGATCTTCACGGTCGGCGCTATCCCCGGGCCACCAGCTGCCCGCACGCCCCCTGCACGTCGCGGCTGCGGCTGCGGCGGACGCTCACGAAGCAGCCGTGCTCGCGCAGGCGGCGGGCGAAGGCCTGGAGACGCGGCTCCGGTGGCTCCTGGAAGGAGGTCTGCGGGTGCTCGTTCATGGGGATGAGGTTGACGTTGTGACGGCGGCGCAGATCCCCCAGCCAGGCGGCGAGGCGATCGGCGTCCTCCAGGCTGTCGTTGACGCCGGCCAGGAGCACGTACTCGAAGAGGAAGCGCTCGTGGGGCTTCAACCCCCAGGCGTCGAGCGCCTGGCGGAGCCGGGCGAGGCTCCAGGCGCGGTTGACCGGCATGAGCGCTGATCGCGCCTGGTCGGTGGTGGCGTTGATCGACACCGCGAGCTGCGGCCGCGGCTCGAGCCGCGCCAGCCGCTCGATCCCCGCGACCAGCCCGGCGGTGCTCACCGTGATCCGGCGCGCCGAGAGGCCGGCGCCCGCCGGATGGCAGAGCACCCGGATCGCGCGGTGGACGTGGTCGAGGTTGTGGAGCGGCTCGCCCATCCCCATGAAGACCAGGAAGAGGAGGTCGCCGCGGCTGGGACCCAGGTGGTGCATGAGCGCCAGCACCTGCCCCAGGATCTCGCCCGCCGTGAGGTTGCGCACGATCCCCATCGCGCCCGTGGCGCAGAAGGTGCACCCGAGCGCGCAGCCCACCTGGCTGGAGACGCAGTACGTCACCCGCGGGTCGCCGTCCCGCCGCGGCATGTGGACGGCCTCGATGCGCCGGCCGTCGGCGAGCCCGAGGACGAGCCGGGTCGCGCCGTCCTCCGAAGGGTGGCGCTCGAGGAGCGCCGGCAGGGTGAGGTCGGCGTGAGCGTCGAGCCAGGCTCGCGTCCGCCGGGAGAGGAAAGGGCGCTCTTCCTGCCAGGCGCGGACGCGCTGGAGCCGGCCGAAGGTGTGCTCGGGGCGCCCCGGGCAGCCCGCGGCGGCGAGGTCCGCGGGGAACAGCGCCCAGGCCGAGGGGAGCCCCTCCGGCTCGGGAGCTCGGCGGTCCCACGGCATCTCCCCTGCCGTCGCGCCCGGCGGCGCCGCGGCGAATGCCGGCGCGGTGTCCATTCGATTCGACTCCTTCGCGGCGTTCGCCGTCGAGATCTGCCGCCCTGCCCGAGGATTACGCCATGCGCTTGCGCAGGTGACAGCAGAGAAAGTAGAAGACTCACTGACAGCGGGATAGCTCCACCTTACTAGTTTTCTGAGGATGCAGGCTCAGGCTATAGCAGGCAGAGGATTTCAGCAACACTCCGCTCGGGCTGCTCGCACGCGACTCGCGTAAGGCACGAGAAGACGAAATAGTGCACGTAAGGCAAGAGCACGCGCAAATGAGCGCACGCGGCTCGCACACGGTGTGGAGCAAGTGCAGGTAGAGGTTAGACAGCAGGGGCGAGATGAATCGCCTGCGGGGTGCGGAGACAGCGTCGCAGTAGCAGCGCCGTAATTCATCACTACTGCGAGTAGCGATGGGCAGCGACTTCAAGACGGCGGATAGAGATGCGCGGCTACACGAGCAGCATGAGCTTTAGTGGTAGATGCTGGAAGTAGTAGGGATGTGGGAGTGCAGCAAGTGGTTGTACACTGGGCGCGCAGCTTGCGCAGGGTCTGAAAGGCATGAGTAGCGCTGCGCAGGGGGAAGATAGCAGTAAGAGCTCGGAAGAAAGTGCACCTGGAAGTGAGGCTGCAACACGAGCTTCGCGGCGATATGGAAGACGAGGTGAGGAACGATGGGATACGAGCGGTGCTGCTTGCAGTGCTTAGGGATGTATAGACGCAGAGCGAGCGGTAGATACTAGCTGCTCGCAGCTCGGCGCGGAGCTCTTACAGGAAGACCTGGACTGGCTCTGCTCTACGGCGAGGAGAGTCTGGCTATAGACAAGAGCGGCTACACGGTTGCGCAGTAAGAGTCTGCACGCTTCGCACAGGACGTCACTTCGGTGGATGCGGTGCATCAAGAGCGTGGAAGCGCGGACCCGGCTGCCGCTTGGCTGACGCACACAGACTGCGTTGGAGTTGTCGCACTTTGTCGCGAGACTTGCGCCTCGCGGGGTGGTTGCGACCGGCTTGCCGGCCATGCGCTCACGCTTACCTCCGTCGCTGCCATGACCACCGCAGGGGCTCTTCCCTGCGGGAGCGTTGTTCTTCACCCCCATCGACGGTACTACGCCTCTCTCGGACTCTCGCTGCGCAACGCTCGACTTCGCCTTCGGCTTATACAGCCGTCTTGCCTCGACAAGGGTCGCGTAGACGGGTCTCTCGTGTTTCGTGCTTCTTCTTGAACGCGTGCTGCGCTTTATACGTCGGAGGAACTCGTCGCGCTTTCTTCTTTAGATCTCTGCGCGACGGACGTGGTTTTCGTTGTGACGTGAGCGGCTCGGCTTTCTCGTTGTCAATCTCTAGAGGCTGTAGGCTTCACTTTATGTTGCGGCTCGCGTTCTTGCTCTCTTGTAGAGGCTCTTGACGTGCTTGGACTGAAGGTTCTGCTGGGGGTGTGGTTGGGATTAGATGACGCACGGCGGGGAGTCTACGTCGTCCCTGGCGCAGTCTACGAGACCGCCTCGGCCGGCAGCAGGATCGCCACCTCCAGCCCGCCCTCCGGCCGGTTCCTGGCGACGATGCCGCCGCCGTGCTCCTCGGCGATGCGGCGGGCGATGGGGAGCCCCAGGCCGGTCCCCGTGTCGTGGGTCGAGAAGTAGGGGTCGAAGATGCGGCCGAGGAGCTCGGGACGGACGCCGGGGCCCTCGTCCAGCACGGCGATCCGCGCCGAGCCGTCCTCCCGTTCGACTCTCACGGTGACCCGGCCGCCGCCGGCGCTGGCGCGGAGCGCATTCTCGAGCAGGTTGCGCACCGCGCGGCCGAGGAGCTTGGCGTCGAAGCGCGCCGGCAGCGGTCCGCCGGAGACCAGCTCGACGGTCACCCCCTCCGGCGGCGCCGCGCGGTACCCCTCGACGAGGCCGGCGATCGCCGCCACGAGGTCGCCGGGCTGGGGATCGATGCGCGGGATCGCGCTGTAGGCCGAGAACTCCGAGGCGATCGAGCGCAGCTCGTCGACCTGCGTGAGGATGTTCGTCGTGCAGCGCTCGAAGACGCGGTCGAAGCTCCCGGGGTCGTTGGCGTACACCTCCCGCATGTGCTCGGCCGAGAGGCGGATGGGGGTCAGCGGGTTCTTGATCTCGTGGGCGATCATCCGCGCCATCGCCGCCCAGGCGAGGAGGCGCTGGCCGCGCAGGATCTCGGTCGCGTCCTCGACGACGACGAGCGCCGCCGGCTCCCCCGCCCCGGGCACCGGCGCCCAGACCAGCGTCCACTCGCGCTCGCCGCCCTCTCCCCCTTCCCCGGCCAGGCGCACGGTGGCCTGCCGGAGCTCGCCCCCGGCGCTCCTCAAGAAACCGGCGACCGGCGCCAGGTGCGGCCGCCGCGCCACCGCGTCGTCCAGGTTCTGCCCCGTCGCCACCCCGAGCAGCTCGGCCGCGACGCGGTTGTGCATGAGCACCCGCCGCTCGCGGTCGACCGACACCACCCCCGAGGTGATGTTCTCGACCATCCGCTCGACCACCTGCTTCTCGCGCACCAACCGCTCGCGCCCCTCGGCGATCTTCCTCGCCATCTCGTCGATCGCCGCGGTCAGCGCCGCGAGCTCGAGCTCGGTCGGCTGGAAGTCGAGCGACGTGGCGCCGGCGGCGATCCGCCGCGTCCCCTCGACCAATTGCGCCAGGGGACGGGTGAAGTTCTTGGCCAGGCGGCTGCCCAACGCGACCGACAGCGCGACGAGCGCCGCCGTCACCAGGAGCGCCCGCCGGCGCAGGTGCGCCAGCTCCGCCGCCGACTCCTCCTGCTGGGCCAGCAGGGGGATCGAGAGGAACAGCCGCTCGTCCGCGCTGGCGCTGCCGGCGAGGCGCAGCGGCGCGTAGAGCTCCAGGTACTCGGTACCCCCGGCGTGGTTGGTGCGCGAGGAGAGGTCGTAGCCGAGGAGCGCCAGGCGGGCGTAGATCTCCCCCGGGATGCGCTTCGGCAGGAGGCCGGCGGTGAAGAGCTCGCTCTTGCTCGAGGAGCTGACCAGCGAGCGCCAGTAGAGGTTGACCTCGTGGTGGATCTCCTGCGAGAGGGACGAGAGCACGCGGTCGGGCAATACCGTGTCGACCCCGAAGCCGATCGGCTGCTTGACGATGGTGTCGCTCAAGAACCGCTGCGCCGAGTTGAGCGCCGCCTCGCCCGCCGCCCGCTGCCCGGCCTCCAGGCGGTCCCCCATCGCCCGCACCAGGACCGCGTTCAAGAGCAGGAGCGGCACCAGGATGAGCGCCGCGTAGACGAGGAGGAGGCGCTTCGAGTACGAGCGCACGGTGCGGCGCAGGAGGTCGCGGAAGGCGGCGCGCGGCAGGGCGAGGAGGAGGGCGAGGATCGTCGCGAGCGCGAGGACGAGGAGCGCGGAGACCGCGCTCGTCGCCGTCCGCTCGAGCGCCGCCAGCGGCATCTCGAGCGGCAGGTAGACCGCCTCCCAGCCGGCCGCCGTCCGGCGCGCATAGGCGCGCGCCGGACCGTCGGGAGTGCCGACGGTCGCCGCGGCGCGCGCGCCGCGCAGCGCCGGGTCGAGCGGCGGCGCCTCCTCCCAGGGAGAGAGGGTCGAGAATCCCTGGTCGTCGTAGAGCGCGTAGAGGGCCGGCGCGGTCTGGTTCTCGATCGGTCTCGCCGCCGGCCCGCCGCGCAGGAGCCCGACCTCCACCTCGGCCAACCGCCGGCGGTCGGCCACCTCGAAACCGGGGAGGGGCAGCAGCCAGTAGCGCGCCGTCGCCCACGGCACCCCACGGAAGGTGAGCTGAGCCGTGCCGGAGATCATCGCCCCCTCCCAGAGCGGCGGGCGCAGCCCCTCCCAGTGCTGCGGGAGCTCGCCCTCGTCGGTCAGCGGCAGGCCGAAGGAGAAGGATGAGCGGTTGCGGTCGAGGGGAACGACGACGAGCGCCGAGAGGGTGTTCCGCCGGGCGAGGGGCGAGGCGCGCCAGAGCGCGAAGGCGAGGTCCTGCCGTTCGAGCCCGGCGGGGAGGCGGGGGACCAGCTTGGCGAGGTCGCGCCCGGTGAAGTGTCTCCCCAGCTCGCTGCCGAGAGTGGCGACCGCGGCGGGCGAGGGCGGCGCGTAGCGCGGCAGGAGCTCGGCCGCCGCGTAGCGGTCGAGCCGCAGGCGATAGGCGGTCTCGAGGGCGGCGGCCGCGGCGAGCGCGGCGATGAGGGCGAGGACCGCGAGCGCCGTCCCCGAGCGCCGCAGGTCGCGAGGGGCGGCCCAGCGCGCCGCCGCGCCGCCGCCGCCGGCGAGGAGGGCCATGGCGAGCGGCGGCAGATCGGCCGCGGCGGCCGCGGCGGCGAGGAGCGCCACGGCGAGCCATCCCCAGCCGTCGCCCGTCTCCGCCTCCTCTTCTGCCGGGCGCGCCGGGCGCCGCCCGGCGAGCGCCAGGAGGCCGAAGGCGGCGGCGGCGAAGGCGAGGCGCAGGCTCATCGCCGCGGGCGAGGCGAGGACGGGCCCGCCGGGATCGAACGGCGCGGCGAGCGACTCGGCGCCCCAGGCCGCGGCGGCGAGGACGAGGACGGCGGCCACCCCGCCGAGCGCCGAGCGCCGGTGGGTCGACGAGCGGCTCGGCCTGGCTTCGGCGGCCGCCCGGCGGGCGCGGGACGGGCGGCGGAGCGCGACGGCGGCGAGGGCGAGGCCGCCGGCGAGGGCGGCGAGCGGGCCGCCGGGGACGCCCGAGCCCGCCCCCGAGGCGATCCCGGCGCCGACCGCCAGGAGGACGAGACCGGCGGTCCGCCGCTCGAGCGGCCCGGCGAAGAGCGGCGAGGTGGCGGCGGGCGACGGCAGGGCGATCGCGACGCCCCGCATGACCGCCAGCGCGAAGAGGGCGAAGCCGATGGCGAGCCAGGCGAAGCGCGGCGGCGCCAGGCGCCAGTGAGGAGGCGGCAGGGGCTCCGGCGGCGGCGCATCGGGCGGCGGCGGTTGTTGGAGCGGCCGCGCCACGACCAGGGTGGGAGCGCCGGGGAGCGCGATGGCGATGGCGCGAGGGTCCGCCTGGCGGGGATCGGAGACCAGCGACCAGCGCCGCGGCTCGTGGCGGCCGAACGGCAGCTCGCGGGTGGGGAAGCTCGCCCCGGCGATCACCCGCCACGGCCGCCGCGAGCCGTCGAGCGGCTCGACCGCGAGGAGGGTCGCGGCGCTCCAGCCGGCCACGAAGTAACGGCCGGCGCGCGGCACCGCCTCGGCCTTGGGCTCGTGGAGGAGGCCCTCGCCCGCCCAGGCGACCGGCGCGCCGTCCGGGTCGACGAGCAGCAGCCCGTGCCGGCCGCCCCCCTCCCCCACCTCGAAGCGGGCGAGCTGGCGGAAGGCGTCGAGGCGCCGCGTCCGGCCGAGCTCCGTCGGCTCCGCCGGCAGGCGTCCGAGCGCCGCGGCGGCGGTCCTCGCCTCGCCCTGCAACCCGTTCCAGAGCTGGGCGTAGCCGCGCCGCGCGGCGCCGCTCCAGGCGGCCTCGCCGGGGCGCGGGCCGCGCTCCGCCAGCCAGCCGGCGAAGAGCACGGCGGCCGCGGCCCCCAGGGCGACGCCGGCGATCCACACCTCGCGCCGCGGCGGGCGGAGCGCCAACCAGAGGGCGGTGACGGCGAGGAGGGCGGCGGCGGACCAGGGCGCCGGCAGCAGCGGCGCCGCGACCGCGGCGGCGAGGAGCGCCAGCTCGGCGGCGAAGCGCTTCATGGGCGATCGGCCCCGTTCTTCAAGGCAGCATGGGCAGGTCGACCCCACGCTCGCGGGCGAACTCCACGGCCTCCGGATAGCCGGCGTCGGCGTGGCGCACCACGCCCATGCCCGGATCGCCGGTCAGCACCCGCTCGAGGCGCCGCCCCGCCGCCGCGCTGCCATCGGCGACGATCACCATTCCGGCGTGGAGCGAGTAGCCGATCCCGACCCCGCCGCCATGGTGGACCGACACCCAGGTGGCGCCGTTGACGGCGTTCAGGAGAGCGTTCAGCACCGGCCAGTCGGCGATGGCGTCCGAGCCGTCGCGCATGCCCTCGGTCTCGCGGTTGGGCGAGGCGACCGAGCCGCAGTCGAGATGGTCTCGGCCGATGACGATCGGCGCCTTGACCCGTCCCGTGGCGACCAGCTCGTTGAACGCTTTGCCGGCCTTCGCCCGCTCGCCGTAGCCGAGCCAGCAGATGCGGGCCGGCAGGCCCTGGAAGGCCACGCGCTCGCGCGCCAGGCGGATCCAGCGCGCCAGCGCGCGGTCGGCGGGGAAGGTCTCGAGGATCGCCTCGTCGGTGGCCGCGAGGTCGTCGGGATCGCCGGAGAGCGCCGCCCAGCGGAACGGGCCCTTGCCGTCGCAGAAGAGCGGCCGGATGAAGAGCGGCACGAAGCCGCCGATCTCGAAGGCGCGCTCGACGCCGGCCTCGAGGGCCTGGCCGCGCAGGTTGTTGCCGTAGTCGAAGGTGACGGCGCCGCGCTCCTGGAGCGCGAGCATCGCCCGCACGTGCGCGGCCATCGACGCCTTGGAACGGGCGATGTAGGCCGGCGGATCGGCGGCGCGAAGCGCGAGCGCCTCGGCATACGGCAGGCCGTGCGGCACGTAGCCCGCGAGGGCGTCGTGGGCGGAGGTCTGGTCGGTGAGGACGTCGGGGACGATGCCGGCGGCGAGCAGGTGGTCGAGGAGGTCGACGGCGTTGGCCTCGACGGCGATCGACACCGCCTCGCGCCGGTCGCGGGCGGCGAGCGCCCGCGCCACCCCGGAGGCGAGGTCGGGGGCGGCCTCGTCGAGATAGCGGGTGGCCAGCCGGCGCTCGATCCGCGAGCGGTCGACCTCGGCCACCAGGCAGACCCCCTCGTTCATGGTGACGGCGAGCGGCTGCGCGCCGCCCATGCCGCCGAGCCCCGCGGTCACCGTCAGGCGGCCGGCGAGGCTCCCGGCAGGGTTGCCGGTCGGACCGCCGCCGAAGCGCTGGCGGGCGCACTCGGCGAGCGTCTCGTAGGTCCCCTGGAGGATGCCCTGGGTGCCGATGTAGATCCACGAGCCGGCGGTCATCTGGCCGTACATGGTGAGGCCGAGCCCCTCGAGGCGGCGGAACTCGTCGGCGGTCGCCCAGTGGGGGACGAGGAGCGAGTTGGCGATCAGCACCCGCGGCGCCTCGGCATGGGTGCGGAAGACCGCGACCGGCTTGCCGGACTGGACGAGGAGGGTCTCGTCGCCGCCCAGCCGCCGCAGGGCCGCCACGATCGCCTCGAAGCACTCCCAGTTGCGCGCCGCCTTGCCCGAGCCGCCGTAGACCACGAGGTCCTCCGGCCGCTCGGCGACCTCGGGGTCGAGGTTGTTCATCAGCATCCGCAGCGCCGCCTCCTGCTGCCAGCCGCGGCAGGAGAGCTCGGCGCCGCGCGGGGCGCGGACGGTGCGGGGAGCGGCGGTGGGAGGAGCAGCCGTCGCCATCAGCGCACCCCCTCCGGGAACGAGCCGTGCGGGTCGATGTCGGTCGGCACGTCGGCCGCCCGCTCGAGGTCCTCGCCGAGGATCGCCGGCGCGGCGTCGTACTTCTTGAACCAGGCCTCGGCGCGGGCGCGGTCGCCGGTCGCCTCCTGCTCGAGGAGCTCCTTGGCGAGGGCGGCGATCGCCTGCGGCATCGCGGCGTAGTCGACGATGTAGCGCTGCGAGGCGGCGCCGCGGTTGATCGCGTGCTGCTGGAAGAGATAGTTGAACTCCATCATCTCGGCCCGCCCGTGGGCCTCGCCGGTGCCGAAGCGGACGGTGCGGAAGATGCCGCCCACGTAGGAGTCGTAGTACTCCTCGAGGCGCGCCTTGGGGAGCGCGCCGTGCTCGACGAGCCAGGCCAGGCCGTACATGCCGACGACGTCGGCCTTGGCCTCCTCGAGCCCGGAGTAGACGGGGCCGATCGCCTGGCGGATGTCGATCGGCTTGCCTTCCTGGTGGGCGAAGGCGGGCCCCAGGCCATGGCTGATCTCGTGCAGCAGGACGACGGTGAGATAGCCGTCGGCGGTGACCTTCGCCGCCTGGTCGAGGCGCATGAGGCGCTGCGCGATCGGCACCACGACGTAGCTCACCCGCGCGTCCATGAAATTCTTGAAGAAGATCCGCTTGCTCCCCTTGGTCTCGTGGATGCGCGGATCGTTCGGCAGGTTGTCGGCGACCGCCTGGTAGCCGTGGCGCAGGTCGCCGGCGCGGAACGGCGTGTCCATCACCTCCATCGGGGCGGCGTGGCCGTGCTTCGACGGGCGGTCCGCGGCGGCGAGCGGCAGGGCGTCCTGGATGTCGGGGACGTACTTCTGGTAGACCGCGAGCTTGCCGCTCTCGGCCTCGTTGCGGACGAGGACCGCCGCGCCGTACGAGGTCTTGATCCCCATGAGGTCGTCGAGATAGGTCTCGTAGGGGGCGAAGATGACGTCGAACTTGGGGCTCTCGAGGTCGAGCCAGGCGAGGTCGCTCTCGTAGTAGTCGTCGGTGAGGAGGGCCTTGGCGCGGAGGCGCAGGAAGCGGGCGAAGGCCGGATCGTCGGAGAGCGCCGCCGCCTCGTCGAGCGCCTTGGCGGCGGGGGCGAGGAACCGCGCGTAGGCGACGTGGTAGGGCTGGGCGGCGAGGCCCTGGGGGGTGCCCACGACGACCGTGTGCTCGTCGAGGATCGCCGCCTTCTGCGCCGGATGGCCGGCGACGAAGCGGTCGACGTCCTGGCGGGTGACGCCGGGCGGGAAGAGCGCGCGGCCGGGCGGCATCGCCGCGTGGCCGAGGAAGGGGCGGTTCTCGTCCAGGAGGTCCCAGCGGCCGCCGTGGATCCACAGCATGCGGGCGACGGCGCGCTCGCGCGCCCCGGCGGAGCGGGCGAGCGTGTTGTAGAGCTCGATGTCGGCGGGGTCGCTCTGCCGCCAGTAGAGGTCCTCGAGGTGCTGGCAGGCCTCGACCAGCTTGGCGACGAGCTGGCGCTCGCGGGGCGAGAGGCCCGCGGCGTCGAACGGCATCTCGACCGGCTTCCACTTGGCGAGGCGCTTGTCGAGGTCGGGGGCGACCTCGAGATTGGCGAGCGGCGCGCCGGTCTGGGCGGGCCTGGCATCGGAACGCCGAGCGCTCCGGGCGCGAGCGGCATGGACGGCGCCGGCGAGCCCGGCGAGAGACAGCAGGGCGATGAGCCCCGCGGCGAAGCGAAGGGAGGTCCGTCTGGCGATCGTTGGCATGGCGGCAGTCTACAAGAGCCGCCCGCCGGGCGGGATCGCGAGCGGCTAGCCCGCCCGGCCGCGCCCGGCCTCCTCGTCGTGCCGGTAGGCGTCGGCGTCCAGCCGCTCCATGTGCCGCTCGGGCGCGGCGAGCGGCACGAAGCCGTGCTTGCGATAGAGCCCGTGGGCGTCGCGGGTGACCAGCGACCAGCGGCGCAGCCCCTGGAGGTCGGGGTGCGCCATCACCGCGTCGACGAGGAAGGTGCCGAGGCCGCGGCCGCGCTCCGCCGCGAGGACGAAGACGTCGGCGAGGTAGGCATAGGTCGCCCGGTCGGTGATCGCCCGCGCGAAGCCGACCTGCCGCTCCCCCGCTCCCCCCGTCCCAAGATAGAGGCCGAAGCAGAGCGAGCCGGCGATCGACCGCCGCACGACCTCCTCGGGGATGCCCGGCGACCAGTACGCGGCGGCGAGGAAGCCGTGGACGACCCCGAGGTCGAGGCGCGCCGGGTCGTCCGAGACGGTGTGCTCGCCGCGGCGGACCTCGTACGCCGCCGTGGTCACTGGGCTCACTGGGCCGGCTGGTTCGCCGCCGCGAGCGGGCTCGACTGCCAGGCGACGAGCTGCCAGCGCAGGTCGCGGCGGACATAGACCGCGGTGTAGCGGGCGGCGAGCGTGCTGTCGCGGCCGTCGAACGAGACCTTCATGTCGACGCGTCCGGTGACGACGCCGGCCGGGCCGTAGATCCGCACCAGGACGTCCGACGGCGCCATCGACTCGTAGCGCAGGGTCCCCGCGGACAGGGCGTCGAGGAAGTGCGAACGGTCCTGGACCTCGCCGTTCGAGTGCGTGTAGGAGAGGTCCTCGCCGAGGACGTTCTTCAGGCGCTCGGTGTCGCCGGCCACCATGGTCGCGAAGCGCGCCGCGTCGAGCTGGCGGAGCTCCTGCTCGGGGGTGGCGCGCACGGCGGCGACGTCGCCGGACGCGGCGGCGGGCTGCTCGGACCGCGGCGGCGCCGGCTTGCGGGCGGCGGGCGAGGCCATGGCGGGGGCGGCGCCGGCCAGCGCGACGGCGAGGATCAGGGCCGGCCCCAACAGGGTGAGGCGGACGGGCCGGACGGCGGCCTGGGACGAACGTGGACCGATCATCGAATGCTCCTTTCGCGAGCTTTTAGGAATCTAGATCCCGGAGTTTACGCGAGAGTGGCCCCGAGCGCGAGCGGCGGCCGGAGGTGCCAGGCGATTTCGGTCGATCGGTGCTGGGTCAGTTCGGTCCCCAGGACGGCCGCCTGGAAGGGGGTGGGGAGGGCGATTCAATAGAGGAGGCGAGACTCGTCGACGTCGGCGGCGCGGCCGAGGGCCTCGGCGCGCAGACGCACCTGGCGCTCGATCTGGAAGCGCAGCGGCAGGAGGAAGGTGTACTCGGAGGTGAGGCGCAGGCGCCGGTCGCTGTCCTCGAACGGGTGGACGCGGGTCAGGGCGTCGAGGCGCTCCTCGTACCAGGCGCGGCTGACCTCGCCACGGGCGAGCTTCTCTTCGAGGATACGGTGCTGGTGGACCCGGTCGACGATCTCGGGATGGCTGTTGACGCCGAAGATGCGCGGCATCACCCCGCCCGAGTCGCGCGCCAGCTCGATCATGGTGAGCCCGACGCCCTCGCCGCCGTGCCCGTCGCCGCCTTCGTACCCGATGGGCGTCCAGCCGGCGGGATGCGCCCCCGGTCGCGGCATGAGGTCGAAGAGCCGGTTCTCGAGGACGCGCAGGTGGTGGCCGTCGGGGAGGTGGGCGGCGAAGCGCGAGAACCAGGGGTGGACGAGCGCCTCGTCCGAGAGGACGTCCTCGAAGACCCCGGAGCGCTTGCCCCCCTTCTTCGCCCCGCGGAGGACCGGCTCGGCGATCCCCGACCAGCGGCAGAGGACGCCGAAGCTGTGGCAGACGGCGAAGAGCGCGGCGCCCGGGTCGTCGCGGATGGCGTCGAAGAGATCGAAGGCGGTCCGTTCCCAGGCGGGATCCTCGCGGATGCCCTGGGAGAACGGCGACAAGCCGTCGTTCTGGTGCGGATCGATGTGCCCCGGTCCGCCCGTCCCCACGTAGACCGCGAACCGTCCCCCGCCCGGAGGCTCGGGGAGCGAATCGTGGTCGCGCACCGCGAAGGAGATGGCGCGCAGGTACATCCCGGCCTCGGCGAGCGTCGGGCCGAGCCGCTCGGAGGTATCCCGCACCGCCTGGACGACCGAATCGTGGCCGAGGTTCGGCCACCCGCAGTTGAGGTCGAGGATGGCGACGTCGACGCCCCGCCGGTCCGCCGCCGGGAGATCCTCCGGCTTCTCCACCCGCGCGTACTGGAAGACCTGCACGCCGGCGGCTGCCGACACCGCGGCCCCGGGCGCAGCGGTCGGTTCGGAGGTGAGGCTCATGCGAAGCGCTGGGAGTCGATGGCGGGACGAGTCTATGACAGGGCCGCGGCGCCGCGCACCGAGTGGCGCCGGACGGATACGGTAAGCGAGATCCGTGCCCGGCGGTGAGGCAGGCTGCGCGCCGGCAATTCCTGACCGCCGCTCGCGCGGTAGGATCGCCTCGCGCCCGCCGAACGTTTCCGGCGGCGAGCGAGCGAGAGAGGGAGGTTCACCATGCGCGCCATCCGCGTCCACACCCCCGGCGGCCCCGAGGCCATGCGGTACGAGGAGGTCCCCGACCCGACGCCCGGCCAGGGCGAGGCGGTCGTCCGCATCGAGGCGGCCGGGGTCAACTTCATCGACGTCTATTTCCGCACCGGCCATTACAAGGGCGCGGGGTTCCCCATCACGCTCGGCCAGGAGGCGGCGGGGGTCGTCGAGTCCGTCGGCGAGGGGGTGACGGAGGTCGCTCCCGGCGACCGGGTCGCCTACACCAACGTCCAGGGCGCCTATGCCGAGAAGGCCGCCGTCCCCGCGGCGCGCCTGGTCAAGATCCCCGCCGAGCTCAGCACCCGGCAGGGCGCCGCCGCGATGCTGCAGGGAATGACCGCCCACTACCTGTCGAACGACACCTACCCGCTCGAGCCCGGCGACGTCTGCCTCGTCCACGCCGCGGCCGGCGGCGTCGGGCTCCTCCTCTGCCAGATGGCGAAGCTCCGCGGCGCGCGCGTCCTCGGCACCGCGGGCAGCGAGGAGAAAGCCGCGCTCGCCATCCAGGCCGGCGCCGACGAGGTGATCCGCTACCGGAAGGAGGACTTCGTCGCCGCGGCCCGGCGGCTGACCGACGGCGCGGGCGTCGCGGTGATCTACGACGGCATCGGCAAGGACACCTTCGAGCGCGGCCTCGACGCCCTGGCGCGGCGCGGCACGATGGTCCTCTTCGGCGGCGCCAGCGGGCCGGTGGCGCCGCTCGACCCGCTCGTCCTGTCGCAGAAGGGCTCGCTCTTCCTCACCCGCCCGTCGCTCGTCCACTACGTCGCCACCCGTCAGGAGCTCGTCGAGCGCGCCTCGGCGGTGCTCCGCTGGATCGCCGACGGCAAGGTGAAGCTCCGCGCCGAGATCGAGTACCCGCTCGCCGAGGCCGCGGCGGCCCATCGCGCCCTCGAAGGGCGGCAGACGACGGGAAAGGTGCTGCTGATCCCCTAGCGGGCGCTCCCGACCGCGCGCCGCTCTACGCCTTCAGCCCGTAGCGCTCCATCTTGATCGCCAGGCCGTTGCGCGAGAGGTTGAGGAGGCGGGCGGCGTGGGACTTGTTGCCGTGGGTGCGGCGGAGGGCCTCGCGGATCGCCGCCTGCTCGGTCGCCCCCACCAGCTTGTCGAGCTCGAGGTCCGAGCTCGAGTCGACGCGCGAGACGGACTGGATCGTCCCCTGCCGCACCCGCTCGGGGAGCAGGTTGACGTCGGCCGGGCGGCCGGGCGGGCAGAGGTAGACGAGCTGGCGCGCGATGTTGTCGAGCTCGGCGAGGTTCCCCGGGTAGTCGTAGTTCAAGAGCGCCGCCATCGCCTTGACGGTGATCCCCTGCATGCGCTTGCCGGTCTCGTGGCAGAACTTGTTGATGCACGATTGGATGAGGAGCGGCAGATCCTCCCGCCGGTCGCGCAGCGGCGGCACGTCGATCGTCACCTGCGACACGCGATAGGCGAGGTCGACGCGGAAGAGGTCGCGCGCCACCGCGGCCTCGAGCGGGCCGCGGCTGCCGGCGATCAGCCGCACGTCCACCTTGGTCGCGATGGCGCTCCCCGCCGGCTCGACCTCCCCGGTGCGCAGGAAGCGGTTCAGCCGTTCCTGGAGGTCGAGGGTGAGGTTCGGCCGGTCGGTCGAATCGAAGCAGTCGATCTCGTCGAGGAAGAGCGTGCCGCCATCGGCGAGGAGGAGCTTGCCCTCGCGGCGCACCGGGCCGCCCTTGCCCGCCACCTCGGCGCCGAAGAGGTCGGCCTCGATCTGCATCGGCTTGGCGCCGCTGCAGCTGGCGACGACGAAGGGTCCCCGGCGCCGCGGCCCGGACTGATGGAGCGACTTCGCGAGGAGCTCCTTGCCCGTCCCCGGCTCGCCGCGCAGCAGCACGTGGACCGCCGGATCGACCGCCGAGCGGAGCTCGTCGACCACCCGCTTCATCGCCGGCGAGTCCCCCACCACCACGGTGGAATCCAGGGCCAGGTCCTGCGGCCCGCGGTTGCCGGGGAGGATGGGCTCGTAGGAGCCGACGTGGTGGACGAGCCCGAGGATCAGCAGGTTGCCGAGCGCGCGGAGAGCGGGGACCGGCGACCAGCCATCGATCGCGAAGCGCGGCAGCGCGAGAGCGAGGAAATAGGTGCGCTCGACGGCGGTGAAGGAGTGATGGCAGATCCAGGCGCGCTCGCCGGCGAGCTCGCCGTCGAAACAGTCCGCCGTGGCGAGGTCGAGCCCGGCCTCGCGGCGAGCCCGGAGCTGGTCCAGGATCTCCTCTCCCGCCGGCAGCCACGCCGGCTCGGTCGACACCAGCAGCTTGACCCCGGCCTGATCGAGCTCGCCGCCGAGGAGCAGCAGGAGGAGGCCGCCGCCGAAGTCGGCGAGCACGTCGGCCAGGAGCGCCTCGGAGCTGGTGCGGCTCTCGGTGTCGGCGAGCACCCACTCGCCGATCCGGCAGAGGTGCTCGACCATGAGCTCGGGAGTGATCCGCGACTCGCGCGGCGGCGCCGGCCGCGCCGATGGCGCCGGCGGGCGCTCGGGCTCGGGAGCGATGTCCTCGACGAGCAGGGTGACGCCGCCCAGGCGGATCTCGTCGAGCACCTCGAGCGATGCCTCGCGCACCTTGCGCCCGGCGACCAGCATGCCGCGCCGGCTCCCCAGGTCCTCGATGGTCAGCGCGGTGCCGTCATAGCGCAGGCGGGCGTGGCGCTGGGCGACGCCGGTGTAAGGCAGATAGATGTCGCACTCGGGCCAGCTCCCGATCAGCAGCTCGGCGCGCGGGACCGGAAAACGGCGCACGCCGTCCGGTGCGTAAGCTACGAGGCGCAACATCGGGAAACAGTCTAGCAGGCCCCTGTACCGATGCTGTGGTAAATCCTGCAAAGCGGTGGATTTCCGGCGCCTCCCGCCAGCGCCTCCCGGCTTTCGGGAGCCGCTCCGGGGCCGGGCCGGCACCGGCTTTTGCTATCCTCCGCCCGTGAACGTCTGGCCATGAACGACCTCTTCCTCCGTACCTGCCGCGGCGAGGCGACCGAGCGCCGGCCGGTTTGGATGATGCGCCAGGCGGGGCGCTTCCTCCCCGAGTACCGGGCCGTCCGCGCCAAGGTCGATTTCCTCACCCTCTGCAAGACTCCGGACCTCGCCGCCGAGGTGACGCTCCAGCCGGTCGACATCCTGGGCGTCGACGTGGCGATCCTCTTCGCCGACATCCTGCTGCCGCTCGAGGCGATGGGGGCGGAGCTCGTCTTCGCCGCCGGCGACGGCCCGACCTTCCCGCGGCCGGTGCGCACGCGCGAGGCGGCCGCCGCCCTCACCCCGCTCGACGACGATGCCGCCCACGAGCGGCTCGGCTACGTCTACGAGGCCCTGCGCCGGGTGCGCCGGGCGCTCGACGGCCGGGTGCCGGTCGTCGGCTTCGGCGGCACGCCGTGGACGCTCGCCGCGTACCTCGTCGAGGGCGGCGGCTCGAAGCAGTTCGCCCATCTCCTCGGCTGGAGCTGGCGCGACCCCGACGGGCTCGCCCTGCTGCTCGACCGCCTGGCCGACACCTCGCTCGCCTATCTCCGCGGCCAGCTCGCCGCCGGCGCCCAGGCGATCCAGCTCTTCGACACCTGGGGCGGCATCCTCGACCCGGAGCGCTACGAGCGGCTCGCCCTGCCGCCGCTCCTCAAGGTGATCCGCGGCCTGCGCGCCGCGGCCCCCGCCGGCACGCCGCTCATCTACTACCTCCACGGCGGCTCGCACCTGCTGCCGGCGCTCGCCAGGCTGCCGGTCGACGTCCTCTCGGTCGATTGGCGCCTGCCGCTCGGGGCGGTCCGCCGCCTGCTCGCCGCGAGCTCGGCCGGCGCCGAGGGCGCCCCGCGCGTGCTGCAGGGGAACCTCGACCCGGCGGCGCTCCTGGCGCCCATCCCGGAGATCGAGCGCCGGGTGGCCGGGCTGATCGCCGAGGGGACCGCCCCCGGCTATGGCCACGTCGTCAATCTCGGCCATGGCATCCTGCCGATGACGCCGGTCGAGAACGCGCGCGCCTTCGTCGAGTCGGCGCAGCGCCTCTCGGCCGCAGCCGGCGCTGGCCGCGACCTCGACCGTTTCGTAAGCCATGCCGGAGGCGCTCGTCGTCGGCGCCGGGGTGAGCGGCCTCGCCGCCGCCCGCGCCCTGGCGCGCGCCGGCGTCGAGGTGGCGGTGGTCGAGGCCGCGGACGCGCCGGGTGGCACCTTCGCCACCGCGGCCGAGGGCGGCTTCCTCGCCGAGCTCGGGCCCAACACGGTGCAGGAGTCGCCGGAGCTCCGCGCCCTCGCCGACGGACGCCGGCGCGATCGACGAGCTCGTCGCCGCCGCGCCGGCGGCCGGCCGCCGCTACGTGGTCCACCGCGGGCGGCCGGTGCCCCTCCCCGCCTCGCCCCCGGCGCTCCTCGCCTCGCCGCTCCTCTCCGCCGCCGCCAAGCTGCGCCTGGCGACCGAGCCCTGGCGCGGGCCGGGCCCCCGGCTCGCCCGCGCCGGACGAGAGCTTCGCCGCATTCCTCCGCCGCCGCCTGGGCGCCGGCGTCCTGCCCCTGGGCGACGCCATGGCGCTGGGGATCTACGCCGGCGACCCGGAAGAGCTCGCGGTGGGCTACGCCTTCCCCACCCTCCATGCTCTCGAGCGCCAGCACGGCAGCCTGCTCGCGGGTCTCCGCCGGTCCCGCCGCGCGTCCGAAGCCGCCGAGCCCGCGGCCGGGCCGCGCCGGCTGATCGCCTTCCGCGGCGGCGCCGCCGCCTTCGCCGGCCGCCTGGCGGCCGGCCTCGACCTCGCGACCGGCTGCCGCGCCGAGGCGGCGCGGCGGGAGGGCGACCTCTTCCGGGTGTCGCTCGCGGCCGGGGACGGCCGGCGGGAGATCGCGGCGCGCCGGCTGATCGTCGCCCTCCCCGCCGCCGCCGCCGCCGCCTTCCTGGCGCCTCTCGGACCCGCCGCCGCCGCCCTCGACGGCCTGCCGCAGGCGCCGGTCGCCGTCGTGGCCCTGGGCTTCGCGCGCGGCGACGTCGCCCATCCGCTCGACGGCTTCGGCCTCCTCGCGCCGCACCGCGAGGGCCGCGACGTCCTCGGCGTCCTCTTCCCCTCGACCCTCTTCCCCGGCCGCGCCCCGGCGGGGGCGGTCCTCCTCACCGCCATGGTCGGCGGCCGGCGGCGGCCGGAGCTCGTCGAGCTGCCGGACGGCGAGCTGATGGCGCGCGTCCGCCGCGAGCTCGCCGCGCTCCTCGGCGCCCGCGGCGAGCCGGTCTTCACCGCCCTCCGCCGCTGGCGGCCGGGGATCCCCCAGCCGACGGCGCGGGCCGCCGCGGTGCGCGCCGCCGCCGCGGCCCTCGAGCGCGCCCACCCCGGCCTCGCCGTCCTCGGCAACTGGCGCTACGGCGTCGGCGTGCCGGACTGCGTGCGCGCCGGCTGGTCGCTCGGCGAGGCGACGCCATGAGCCGGCGAGCGCGCCCGCTCGCCTTCCTCCTCCTCCCCGCCGTCGGCCTCGCGCTCGGCGCCCTGGCGCGGACCCCCGAGACCGCGCCGCCCCCGGTGCGCAAAGGTTTCGGCGAGCAGGTCGCGGTGCGCGAGACCGAGCTCGTCTTCGGGCCTGACAACGATCTGCAGCGCACCGAGCCGCCGAGCGCCTTCCGGGTGATGGAGGGCGGCAGCGCGCGGCCGGTGACGCGGGCCGAGCGCCTGACGGCGGACACCTGGACGGCCGTCGTCTACGTCGACCGCGTCCTGGCGCCGCCCGAGACCGGCTTCCTCGCCGCCCTGGCGCTGTCGCGGGCGAGCGAGGCGCTCACCGGGCGGGCGGCGGTCGAGCTGGTCGTCGCCGATCCGGCGCCGCGGACCCTCCTCGCCCCCACCCGCGAGCCGGGCCTCCTCTCCGGCGCCCTGACCGACCTCGCCAACGAGCTGCGGCAGGCGCGGGACCGCGGCGCCGCCGTGCGGCCGCCCGATCCGGCCGCGGTGCGCCGCCAGCTCGACCGCCTGGTCGCCTTCGTCGCCGGGCGGCCGCGGCCGGCGCCGCGCGCCCTCTTCCTGGTCGCCGACGGCCGCGACTTCCCGCCCGCCGTCCTCGACGCCCTCGGCCGCGACCGGGTCGACCCGGCCGGGCTCCCCGCCGAGGAGGGCGCCCGCGCCTACGCGGCGGCGGCCCAGGGGCTCGCGGCCTACGGCTGGGTGACGTTCCCCATGCCCTTCCGCGAGCTCCCCGCGCCGGCGCGCTCGACGAGCGTCGGCTTCAGCCTGGCCGAGGTCGGCCGCCGTCTCCACGGCATGCACCCCAGGCGGGCGGGCGACCCGCAGCTCGCCGAGTACGGCGCCGAGCCGCGCCTGGCGGTCCTCCGCGCGGTGGCGCGGATGACCGGCGGCGGGGTGGTGGGGAGCCCGGGCGCGCTCCAGCCGGCGATCGACGACCTGCCCTGGCGCTGGCACCTCTGGTTCGCCGCCCCGCCGTCGTTCGAGGGGCGGGTCCATCCCGTGACCGTCGAGCTGGCGCGGACGGGCGCGGCGCTCCGCGGACCGCAGTGGCTGCGCTCCGGGGTGCCGGAGGGATTGGCCGACGCGCGCCTCGGCGCCCTCCTGGCGGCGAGCGGGCCGGCGGTGGACTTGGGAGATCTGACCGTCGAGCTGCAGGTCGAGAAGACGCGCGGCGGGACGACCGTGCGCGCCCGGCTCGCCGCGCCCGGACAGCTCGCCGCCGGTCCGGCGGGTCCCCTGCGAGTCTCGCTCGCCTTCGACGCCGGCGGCGCCGTGCGGCGCGAGATCCTGGCGCGCCCGGAGAGCCCGGTCGAGCTGGTCCCGCCGGCCGGCGCGCACCGGCTGGCGGCGGTGATCGAGGACCTGGGAGGCGACCGCTGGGGCGGCGCGGCCGCCGACCTGTGACCGCACGGCGCTGCTAGACTATCGAGCGATGGCAGACGAGACCAGGGTCCGAGGCGCCGGCGGCACGCCGGGCGGCCTGGGGCAGTTCGTGATCGGGTTCGTGATGGTCGTCGCCGGCGGCTACCTGCTGACCAGCCAGGTCACCGTCGCCGGCGGCTCCTGGTCGCTCTGGGGGCACAGCTCGTTCGGGCTGTCGCTCCTGCCGCTCCTCGTCGGCATCGGCATCCTCTTCTGGAACGGCCGCTCGGTCGTCGGCTGGCTGCTGCTGGTGGCGGGCCTGGTGATCCTCTTCGCCGGCATCCTCATGAACCTCCACATCTACTTCCAGCCCACCAGCCTCTTCAACACCCTGATGATGCTCGTCCTCCTGGTCGGCGGCATCGGCCTCGCCGTGCGCTCGCTCGCGGCCCGCTGAGCGGCGCCGGATCGCGCGGCGGGTGGGGCCCTAACCCGGCGAAAGCTGGTGCAAAAGGGGGGTCGAAAACAGCATCTCAGCCGGCGCGCCACACGCTCGGCCTGGCGCCGGCCGACCGAGCGCGCTACTCTTCGCCGCCATGGACGACCCCGACGATCGCCTCGATGGGGACGAGCTGTGGGCGGCGAAGCGCCTGCTCGAGACCCAGGCCGCGGCACGCGGCATGCCGGGCCTCGACTTCCCCGCGGACCGCGTACGGCAGGCGGTCGAGGGCAGCGGGCTGGAGTTCCGGCTCGCCGTCAGCCTGATCCGCGCCCTCGACAGGCCGCCCGATCTCTTCCTCCGCTCGCCGCTCGAGCTCGGATCGGACGAGCCCGGCGCGGGCGACGAATCCGGGCGCGACGTGATCCTCGCCAATCTCGCTCGGCTGGGCGCCGCCCTGCCGCCGGCGCCGCCGCTCTCGCCCGCCGAGGCGGGCGGCATCCTGGCGCGTTGCGCGACGATCGCCGCCCGCCGCAGCGCGCGACCGGCAGAAGCTCCCGACTAGCCCGGCCGACCGCCGCCCGGCCCGAGCGGCCGCGGCTCTCCCGCGCCCGGCGCCCCGCTCCCCCGCCGCGGCGTGCCGGCGGCCATCACCCGCGCCGCCGCGGCGCGCACCGAGGCGGCGTCCGCCTGGCGGCGGCGAAGCGCCGCGGCAAGGCTCGCGAGGGCCTCCCGGCCCTCGGCGGCGAGCCGCAGCCGGCCGGCGCCGGCGAGCGCCTCGCCGACGACGATCTCCGCCTCTCCCGCTCGGCCGTGCTCGAGCTCCAGCGCGGCGACGGCCAGCGCCACCTGGAGGGCCTCGTGCGGGCGCCCCAGAGCCTCCAGGCCGGCGCGCGCCTCGCGCAGGGCGCGGGCTGCCGGCAGGTACTCTCCCAAGGCCGCCGCGAGCTCGCCCTCGAGCCAACGGCGCCGCAGGGCCTCCCAAGGCTCCAGGTCTCCCCACACCCGCTGGCGCGCCAGCTTGCCGAGCGAGCGCGCCAGTGCCTGACGGCCCATGGCGACGGCCGCGAGGGCGAGCTGCAGCAGGCCCTCGACCATGGCCCAACCGAACGGATCGGCCAGCTCGAGCCCGGCGAGGAGGCAACCGGCGCCGGCCGCCCCGGCGCCTGCGGCGCCGAGCGCGATGCCGCGGGCGATGCGCGCCCGGCCGGCCGCGCCGGCGCCTCCGCCGCGCTCCCTCTCGAACAGCCCGTGGGCCCACCCCAGCATCTCGGCAGCCTCCTCGAACCGCCCCTGGTCGTGGCGGAGCCGGCCGTGGAGCTCGAGGATCTCGGCATAGAGAGCCCCCTCCGCGCAGCCGCTGCCGGCGAACCGGCGGTGCGCCTCGCCGAATGCCGAATCGGCACCGCGGAGGTCCCCCGCGATCCGCCAGGAGTTGCCGAGCTCCGCCCACAGCCCCGCCCCACCGCCGGGCGCGGCTTCCTCCTCCGGGCTGCCGGCTGCGGCCGCGGCGCAGACCGCGATGCCGAACGCGGAGAGGAGCCCCGCGAGGCGTGGATCGCCCTGCCGCAGCTCGCGCGCCGCGGTGAGGAGCGTCCGGCACTGCTCTGCCGCGGAGAGGCTCGAGAGCTCCGCGACCCGCCTCTCCAGCCGCGCTCTCGCCGGCTCTCCCCAGCGCGCCGCGAATTGCCGCCAGGCGCCCCGCTCCCGGCGGCTCTCGCCGTCCTGCCGCGAGGCGAAGACCGCGGCCGCCCGGTCGATCGCGCCGTCATAGCCCTCGTCCGCCGGCCGCGCGAGCTCGGCCCGGACGCTCTCGGCACAGGCCCGGCAGCCGCGGACCAGGTGCCGCACGACCGTCTTGGCATCCCGCGGGCCGAGCTCGCTGGCGGCGAAGGCGCGCAGGACCGCCGGGCTCGGGTGATCCCCGGGCGGGGTCGCGCTCCGCTCGTCGTCCGCCATCGTCTTCGATCCTTAGATGGAGGATTCTGTATCAGCTCGCGAGCATCCTGCAATTTCGGTATACTCGCTTCGCATCGAGATGACCGAAGAGGCAGAGTATCGTTTGCCCATCAGCCCGCGGCGCTCGGTGCATCTTCGCTGCCGATGCGCGGCGTTCGAGGTGAGAGATGGCGCGACGAGCGGATCCGAAGAACAGCCCCGGCACGCAGCGCCTCATCGAGGGGCTCGCCGCCGCAGTGCGGGCGGCCAAGGTCCCGCGCCGCGCCCTCGAGCAGCGGCTCGGCTGGAGCGCCGGCTACGTGAGCCGGGTACTGAACGGGCCGATCGAGCTCAAGGTGGGCCACGTCTTCGCCATCCTCGGCGCGATCGGCAAGGATCCGGCGGAATTCTTCCGCGAGACCTTTCCGCCGCGCTTCAGCCTGCGGCCCGCGGGGGCGGAGGAGGCCCTCGGCCGCGGCCGCGGCGGGGCCGGCGAGCTCGACCCGCGGGATCGCCACATCCGGCAGGTCGTGCTCGAGATGGTCGAGGAGTTCGTCGCCGGAGCGAGCGCCGGCCCGCGGGCTCCGGCCCCACCGAAGTCCTCCTAGAGCGCTCCGGCCGTCGGCTCGAGGAGCAGGGCTGGGTGTCTCCGTATACCCGTCGGCTGCGATGGTTACCTCACAGCCGATCGAGCCGGCCGCACGGCGAGGCGGCGCCCGCCCGCCTGCCCGTCAGGCGACGGGCAGCAGCTCGAAGCGCGCGCTCGGGTCGCGCTCGAGGAGGCGCAGGAAGCTCATCACCGAGCGCAGCAGCTCGAGCGAGAGGCGCTCGCGCTCGCAGGCCTGGCGCAGCAGGAGGACCGCGCCGACGGCCTCGCGGTCGATGCCGCAGGCCCGGAACGTCGCGATCAGCTCGCGGAGGAGGGGCGAGAGCTCGGCGACCGGCCTGCCCTGGCGCAGCCGGACGATGGCGAGCTCGAGCGCGACGAGGCCGGCCTTGTAGTGCAGCTCCCGCGCCGCGAACCCGCGCCGCACCGTCTCGAGAGCCGCCGCGGCCTCGGCGAGCTCACCCAATCCGGCGGCGATGCGGCCCTCCTCCCAGCGGAGCTTCAGGAGGCTCAGGCGGTCGCCGGCGTAGCGGCGACGGAGGTCGCTCGCCGCCAACGCGGCCCGCGCCTCGGCGAAGCGCTCGCACTCGTTGAGGAGCAGGACACGCGTGTGGAGCGCGATGGCGAGAAGGTTCGGGTCTGCTCTCGATCGATTTGCGCCAGACCCTGGTCCACCCATCGCAGGCCGAGCCCGGATCGCCGTCGTAGCCGCTGTAGAGCCCGCGCGTAATGAGACAGCGGCCGGCGAGATGGGTCTCGCCGGCACGCCGGTAGAGGGTTGCGCCGCGCGCAGACACTGGCGCGACTCCTCGAAGCGCCGCTCGGCGTTCCGCAGCGAAGCCTTGAGATCCAGGATGCGGGCGCGCAGCAGCACGTCGCCCGTGCCGTCCGCCATGAGGTCTTCGGCGCGCTGCATGTAGTCGTCCGCCTCGTAGAGGACGTCGTTCACCCGGTAGGCGTTGGCCACCTCCGCCGCGATCCGCGCCTGGAAGTCGGCGAGCAGGGGCGCGGGGTAGTCGCCGGCATCCATGTACCCGCTGACCGACAGCGCGCAGTTGGCGTAGCGGAGCATCATGCCCGCATCCCTATGCCGGTAATGATTGCTGAGCTCGAGGAGCTTCCGGCAGAGGGGCCAGCCCGAGAGGGCCGGACCGTCGCCGTAGTCGTGGCCGTCGACCACGGCGAGATAGGCCGCGAGGGTGGCGTCCGCCGCGGCCTCCTGGCGCGCGCCGGCCGGCGCGGCGCGGCGGGCGGCCGCGATGGCGCGGTCGACCGGGCCGTCGTACTCGGCCTCGCCGCGCGCGCGCATCCCTTGGACCTCGGCCAGCCACTCCGCGGAGCAGCGCCGGCAGCGGCGGATGTGGAGCCGGAGCTGCTTCTGCTCCGGCAGCTCGCCGCCCGCCGCGAACGAACGGATCTGCTCTGCCGTCGGATGCTTCATCGCTCGGGTCTCCCTCGGGACGAGTTAGCGGCTGCGCCTATTCTTCCACAATCCCCGGCGGGGTGGTCCCCGGGGCCGCGCGTCGCGGCCACGGGGACCCCGGGCTTTGTACGTGATGGCCGTTCGGGTCGACGCCGGAGCCCTCGTCGCCGGTGACGAGCGAGTAGCCCGGCAGCGCCCCGGCGGTCGCCGGCTTGCCGTTCGGGTCGACGCCGCTCCCCTGCCCGCCGCGCATCGTCGTCAGGGCGGGGGACCAGAGCCCGGCCCACCACCGCCAGGCGGCGGCGAGGGGGGACCCGGCGAGCGCCGCGGTCGCGGCAGGGTGGGCGGCGCGGCCGGCGCGCCGGGGAGCCGCCGTGGCGGCGGCGGAGCCCGCCAGCAGCAGGGCGAGGGCGAGGGCGGCGAGGGAGGGGCGGGTGATCGCTTGACGAGACATGTTCCTTCTCCTTTTCCGCGGGACCTGCTCCCCCGCCGGAATGGCGGGGCGCGCCCGCGGAGGGCAACGGCGAGCGCTGCGGACGCCGCGAGTCTCGCAAGTCTGCTCCACTAGCGCCGACGAATCGTCCCGCCAGCGACAAGAGCGTTCCGGCGCGAGGTGTTCCGCATCCACGTCACTGGATGCCATTCCACCGCCGGGCTCAATCGGGCTTCCGCTATTGGGATGGGTGCTCGCGCCAGGAGAAAACGGTTGCGGCCGGCGGGAGCCGGCCGCACGGCGAGGCGGCGCCCGCCCGCCTGCCCGTCAGGCGACGGGCAGCAGCTCGAAGCGCGCGCTCGGGTCGCGCTCGAGCGTTGCGGCCACGGGGACCCCGGGCTTTCAGTGATGGCCGTCCGGGTCGACGGCCGAGCCCTCGTCGCCGTTGACGAGCGAGTAGCCCGGCAGCGCCCCGGCGGTCGCCGGCTTGCCGTTCGGGTCGACGGCGCTCCCCTGCCCGCCGCGCATCGTCGTCAGGGCGGGGGACGAGAGCCCGGCCCACCACCGCCAGGCGGCGGCGAGGGGGGACCCGGCGAGCGCCGCGGTCGCGGCAGGGTGGGCGGCGCGGCCGGCGCGCCGGGGAGCCGCCGTGGCGGCGGCGGAGCCCGCCAGCAGCAGGGCGAGGGCGAGGGCGGCGAGGGAGGGGCGGGTGATCGCTTGACGAGACATGTTCCTTCTCCTTTTCCGCGGGACCTGCTCCCCCGCCGGCATGGCGGGGCGCGCCCGCGGAGGGCAACGGCGAGCGCTGCGGACGCCGCGAGTCTCGCAAGTCTGCTCCACTAGCGCCGACGAATCGTCCCGCCAGCGACAAGAGCGTTCCGGCGCGAGGTGTTCCGCATCCACGTCACTGGATGCCATTCCGCCGCCGGGCTCAATCGGGCTTCCGCTATTGGGATGGGTGCTCGCGCCAGGAGAAAACGGTTGCCGGTCTGCGCTCGAAGCCTTGACTTGCCGAGAAGTGGTACTGAATGATTCACAACATGAATAAGCCAGCAGATGACGCCCAGGCTCGACGGGCGGAGCAGCTCAGCGCCCGCCGCCGCCTCCTCGGCGCCCGGATCTCGGAGCTGCGCAACGAGCGCGGGTGGACGCAGCGCGAGCTGGGTGGCCGGGTGGGGATTCCGGGCAGCCGTCTGAGCCGCATCGAGACGGGCCAGTCGGATCCCCTCTTCCGCGACCTCTTCGGCCTGCGGCAGGTGTTCGGGGTGCCGCTCGACGCCCTGGTGGCGGGCGGGAGCGGCGGCGGCGCGCCGCTCGCCGACGTGCGGTTGCGCGACCTGCTGCGCCGCATCGAGACGACGGCCTCCCCCGAGCTCCGCGACGCGCTCGTCACGGTCCTCCGCGCCGTCGCCGCGGGCCTCCGGGCGGGCGATGCCGGGGGCCGCGGCGCGGCGGCGCCGGAGGGCGGCTCCGCCGCGCCGCCGCCCGCCGGGCGGCGCCCATGACCGGCTGCTCGGGCGACGCCGGACGTGGAGGCGGGGACCTCCGGCACCCCCCGCCGCAGACCCTCGTCTCCTTCCTCGGCTCGCTCGCCGAGGCGGACGCCGCCCTCCTGGCGCACCTGCTGCGCTGCCCGCCCTGCCGGGAGTCGATTCTCGACGGCGTCCGCCAAGGCCGCCGGCTCCGCTCGGCCGAGCCGCGGGACCTGCGGGAGGCCGACAGCGCCAGGCTGTGGCGGCGCCTGCGCGGCCGGCGCGGCGAAGACCGGGCCCGGCTGGCGGCGCGCCTGGGGAGCTCCGACGCCCTTCTCGCCGCGCTCCGCCTGCTGCCGGCCGAGAGCCGGAGCGCCAAGGTGGCGGAGCTCGCGCGGGCGCATCCCTGGCCTGTCGCCGCGGCGCTCCTCGACGCCGCCCGATCGCCGGCGCACGAGCTCGCGGAACGCGCCGAGCTGGCCCGGCTCGCCCTGCTCGCCGCCGCCGAGATCCCGGAAGGCCAGGGCTCGACCGAGACGCTCGCCACAGTGCACCTCGAGATCCGCCTCGAGCTGGCGCGCATCGCGCGCCTCCGGCTCGACGGCGAGCAGGCCGACCGCGAGATCGTCGAAGCGGCCCGCTTCCTGGAGGTGGCGCTCGATCCCCTGGCGCACGCCGGCTTCTGCTGCGAGCTCGCCCGCCTGCGCCGCGACCAGCAGCGCGCCGACGAGGCCCTCGCGCTCTTCGAGCGCGCGGCCTCCCTCTACGAGGACCACGACCGTCAGCAGGAGCAGGCCGAGGCGCTGCTCGACAAGGGGGAGCTCGAGCTCTACCTGTTCCTGCCCCAGGCGGCCGCCGAATCGTTCGACCTGGCGGCGACCCTCGTGCCCGACGGGCGGCTCGCCTCCGCCACCGTCGTCCGCGCGCTGCGCGGCTCGACGAGCAGCCTGACGGCGCTCGGCCGGCTGGAGGAGGCGCGCCGCCTGCTCGCCGGCGCGGTGGAAGGGCTCGGCGGCCGGCTCGATCCGGCCGACGCCCTGGAGCTCGCCGCCCTGCAGGCGCGCCTCGCCGCCGACGCCGGCGACCTGCGGTCCGCCGAGAGCCAGCTCGAGCTCGCCGCCCGCGGCCTCCTCGACCTCGGCGAGGCCCGGCGCGCCGCGGTCGTCTACGCCGAGCTCGCCCGGCTCCACCTCTCGGCGAACCGGCCCCGCGACGTCCGCAAGGTCGCCGAGCGCCTGGAGCCGCTCCTCGCCGACGCGGCGCTCGGCGAGCCGCTCCGCGCGGTCCTCGGGCGGTTCCGGCTCCTCCTCCTCGCGGGGACCGCCCGCCCGTCGAACGCCCGCGCGGTCGCCGAGTACCTGGACCGCGCCGGGGACGACCCGCGCCGCGCCCGCGAGCTCTCCAGCCCCGATCCACCGAAGCTCTGACCGGCCCCGTTGCCGGAAGGGAAACCGACGTGGCGAGACGACGACGCGACACCCTGCGCCCCTTCGGCATCGCCGGCGAGCCTTCCTCCATCCTGCGCTCGACCGCGCTCTATCGCTTCACCGAGGAGGGGGCCGCGGCGGCTCTGCTGCAGACCGCCGAGATGCTCTACGACCACGCGCTCGAAGCCATCTCCTGGCCCGAGTGGAACGAGTCGGCGCTCCGCTCCGAGCTGCGCGCCGCGGCCGACGACCTGCTCCACTGCGCCCGCGCCCTCGAGGCGGTGGCCTCCGAGCTCCGCAAGAGCGAGGTCGAGCCCGCCGACGCTCCCCTCTGCCGGCTCGCCGCGGAGCTCTTCCCGGAGGTCGACCGGCTGGCGCGCCGGATCGCGCGGCGGGTGGGGCCCTGGCCGGCGCTCCGCCGGCGGTAGGCGGCGGCGAGGGCGGGCCGCCGGCCCGACCGGCGCGCGGGCCCCAATGTCGCGTCGTCTGGCCTCCGTCTCCCGCGGCCCGAAGAGATCGCGCCATCGAGAAGGGCTACCCACGGATGCCCAGGGCGTCCATCGATGCCCGTCATCTTCCAACCCTTCGATACACGCCACAGAAGCTCACGTTCGCCCCCCGCACTCGTGGTTATCCGTTGCGACCAAGTGGTCCCCGAGAAGCACCGCTGAAAGCTCGCAAATCTCATACGCTCTAAAGATGACCCTGTTTCCCGCGGGCTTGCTCACCGCCGAAATAGCACCGGTGTGTCGGCAACCATTCCAACAAGCCCTCCCCGCTATTTCCAGCGTTCCCGGCTCCTTGCCAACCTGCAACCGAATTGTGTCATTTTCATCCATCTTCCATTCTCCGATCCACTTCTCGAGAGTGGGGGCGGATTCGATCTCGACTGGTTCCAGGTCACTGGTTTTCATCCAGTCCGTGTAATTGGACTGGGGGTGCGAGACGCAAGTCCACTGTTTATAGTGCCTCGTGGTCGCGACCAGGTCGCCTCTGTTCAGGTACTCCTTCTCATCGCAACGGGAATCTCCTGGACACTCGTTATCCCAATCGCGAACGAAATGTGATTGATCCCTGGTGACCCTGGCTAAACCGAAGTTTGGTCCTTCGTGCGAGAAAGACCCGCCTCGGCACCATTTCTCAACCTCCGGCTTCGAATAAATCTCTCGGCGCCCTGGCCAATGGGGCTGGTTGCCGGTGCCTCGAGCGTCCAATGGCGCGGCGGGACTGTCGTGCTGCGTTTTGGGCGGGACGGGTCCAACAGGGATATCCCTCCAGGATGCGTTCGCACTACCGGCCAACAGGGCCAGGACGAATACCTTAAGATGTCGCCAGGTGCACATTGTTCCCTCGATCCAGAATAGCGAGCCGTCGGGTTCGATGACGGCACCGCCGGTTCACGAGTGAGTCTCTCTCACCGCTCCGCTCTCCATCTCATCAAGCGCCGCGCGGTGGTCGCCATCATAGCCGCCCCTTCCAATTCCGCTTAAGACAGCCGTCCTCCTCGCCGCCGCGCCGCGTTCCTTCTCCTCGGGCTGCGCCCTCCGGGGAATATCGCGGCGCCCGCTCGCCGCCCGTCTGCCTGGTCCGCCGCACGCGGTGCGGCTCCGCCGCGATCCCCGACCTACCCTCGCAGAAAGCTTACGCTCGGCGCGGGACGCTTGCACCGCGCGCGGCAGCGCTTACGCTTGGGGCGAGAGGCTTGCACGGCGCGCGGTAACGCGTATGCGCAACGCGAGAGGCTTACAAAGGCCGCGGAGCGCTTACGGACCGCGCCGGAGGCTCTCGCGGCCGCGGGAGAGCCTGCCGCGCGGGGCGAGAGCGTCTCGCCGGCTCGGGTAAGGCTTATGAGTCGCGCGAGAGGCTCTCGCCGCCGCGGGAACGCTTGCCGCGCGAGGTGAGAGGCTCTCACCGCGCCGGGTACGCCTTAAAAGTGATTTGTAAGGCTTGGGGACGGCGCGAGAGGCTCTCGCGCGGCGCGGGACGCGCGGACGGCGTCGGGTAGCGCTCTCGCCGCGGGCACTAAAAAGCGGCGCCGGGGAATCCCGGCGCCGCAAGGGTGAGGCGGTGCGAATGCGAGCCTAACGGGTGGTGGGCTCGGCGGGTTGCTCCACTGCCGGCGAGGTCGGCGCCGGGCCGGGCGCGATGGGCGGCGTGTTCTTCGCGGTCGCCGCCGCGGCATCGCGCGCCGCCTTCTCCGCCGCCGTGAGCCGCTTGCGGCGCACGACCCGCGGCAGCGGCTTGACGCCGAACTCGATCAGCCTCTCGCTCTTCGGCCCCAGCACGCCCTGCAGGCCGCGCGCCAGACGGTCGCGGAGGTCCGCCCCGTTCTGGATCATCTCCTTGCGCTGCTGGTTGATGTCCCGGAGCTCGGAGCGCGCCGCGTCCTGGCGCTTCTCGAGGTCGCGCCCCTGGGTGAGGATCGCCCCGAGCGCGGCGTGATCGGCGGTGAACTGCGGCATGTCGGCCAGCTTCGGGTCGAGGTTGTCGAACATCGTCTGCCAGTCGACGAGCTTCTCTTTGAACCGAGTGGTCATGGATCGTTCCTTTCGTTGAGAAGTAGCGGCCCCCGGCGTGGTATATCTAGGGTTCCGCCGGGGACCCGGGTTCACTCTTCGGCTTCGACGGAGGGCGCGGGCCTGGGAGACTCCCTGCCAAGAGAGCCCAGGCCTCGCCCGTCTCACCTACTCCAACAGGCTGATCCTCCGCGCCAGCACGAGGTCTTTCAGGGTCACTCCGCACGCCGTGCTCGAGGAGAGCCGGCAGACGACCTTGTCGCTGCGGATCGTCAGCGCCGGATGATGCCCCTCCTCTTCGGCAAGGCCGCCGACCAGCGCGGCAAACAGCAGCGGCGTCGTCGAGCTGCGGAACCGGAAGGTGCGGGAGATCGCGGCGGCGCCGCGCGCCAGCTTCCACCCCGGCATCCGCCGCAGCGCCTCCTGCACGCGCTCGGCCTTGAGCCGGGTGGTCGGGCGGGGGGGCGCTCCGCTGTTCGAGCGGCGGGCGCGGGTCGGTCTCTCGTTCTGCATGATGCATCTCCTTTCGGCAGGCCGCGGCGTTCATCGCCGCGGCGGGCGGATCGTGCACGAGCCTGCGCCGGTGTGTCAAATCTCTCTTGGGCTGTGCGGCTACGGCGACTCGGCACACTCGTGCCCGAGCGACCTCGCAAGGCGAAGAGTCGCCGCCCGGATCTCACTGCGTTCCGTCGCGGCCCCACGCTCTCCGGAAGCGCGGCGGCGGGAAACTGCGTAGAATCACGGCGGTTCCCGGAGATCCCATGGCGAAGAAGCAGCTGACCGTCCACCTCGAGCCCGCCACCTTCGTGCAGCTCCAGGAGCGCGGCGCCGCCGGCGACCGCGGGCCGAGCGAGGTCCTGCGCCGCCGCCTCGAGATGCTCGATTCCCTCATCATCCATTGCGACCCGCGCATCACCCGCGGCTTCCCCGACGCCTACTACGACTTCCTCGTCTCCTACCTGACGGCGCCATGGTCGCTCCCCGCCGACCGCATCGTGGGCCTCGAGGCCTACATCGCCCAGAAGCCAGGCTTCCACCAGGCCGCCGAGCGGGCGGGGATCGACCCCGCCGAGCTGCGCGCCGCCGTCCGCGGCCTCTCCTTCGCCGAGAAGCTGGCGCTGATCGACGCCGCGGAGGCGCATCACACCCGCGCGCTCGCGGCGAGCCCCGGCGAGCGCTGAGCCCCCCTTCCCTACCCAGTAGCTGGCGGCCGGTGCCCGACGACCACGCCCGCTCGACCCTCGGCCGGCTGCTCAGCGCAGAGATCGAGGAGAGCGCCGACGCGGTGCTCGCCGAGCTCCTCGGCACAACCCCAGGTCTCCCCGAGCCGGCTCCTCCCGCCGGGCCCGCGGCGCCGCGGGCGCGCCACGACTACGACTCGGTTCTCGACGACCTGGCGCGGTTCGCCCGCGCCCTGCGCAGCGACCTCGCGGCCCAGGCGGAGAGCGCCGAGGCCGCCTGGCGCGAGCTCGAGCGGCACCCGCCGGCGCGCCGGCTGATCCTCGTCCGCCACCGGCGCGGGCTCCACTCCTGGGGACTCTTCGCCCTCCTCGTCCGCGCGTCGCGGCGCCTGGCGCCGGAGGACCCGCGCGAAGCCCGGCATCGGCTCGAGCTGGCGCTCGAGCTGGCGTCCAGGCTGCGCCATCCCTGGCTCTCCCGGCGGCACATCGAGGACCTGCGCGCCGCGTGCCACCGCGGCCTCGCGGAGGCCGCCTGCCTCCTCGGCGAGACGGCGCGCGCCGCGGCGGCGCTCGGCCAGGCGTGGCAGGCCCTCGAGCGCGGCACCGGCGACCTCCTCGAGCGCGCGCACCTGCTCCGCCTGGAGGCGCGGCTCGCCGCCGGCGCGGGCCGGCGCGGCGCGGCGGCGCGGCGCCTCGCCGCGGCGGGCAGCATCTACAGGCGCCTGCGGGAGGGGGATCTCGCGGTGCGCACCACCCTCGATCGCGCGAAGCTCGCCGGCCACAGCGATCCCCGGCTCGGCGCCGGCCTACTGCGCGATGCCCTGGCGAGCGGAGGGGAGATGGAGCCTCGCCTGGCGCTCGCCGTGAAGCATCAGCTCGCCTGGTTCGTCAACGACCTCGAGGCGCGCGAGGATGGCGAGCCCGCCGTGGGTCCCTTCGCCGCGCGCCGGCTGGTCGCCGAGCTCCGCCCGGCGTACCTCGGCTTCTCCGACGCCGCCGCGACGGTCCATCGCCGCTGGCTCGAGGGGCGCATCCTCCGCAACCTGGAGCTCCTGGACGAGGCGGCGGCGAGGCTCGAGATCGCGGCCCAGGCGCTGGCGGAGCTCGGCGCCGCCCAGGACCTGCTCCTCTGCGAGCTGGACCGGCTCGAGCTCTACGGGCACGCGGGCCGCGCGGCCGACGTCGCCCGGCTCGACCTCTCCTGCCGCCGGCGGTTGGCGGCCTGGGGAGCCCGCGGCCCCGCCCTCGCCGTCTGGTCGCGTGCCGTCGAGAGCTGCGCCGACCGGGCCGCCATGCGCGAGATCGCCCTCCTCGTCCGGGATCGCGGCCACCGGCTGCTCCAGCCGGGTTAGCGCTCCGGGCAGCCCGACGATTCAGCATTCGCGCGCCGAGCGGTTTACCCGGGTAAACCGCCATCGGTGATTCATCTAAGATGAACAATAAATGCGCAGTCGACTTGGAAGCAAGTTGACTTGAGCATTGTTGATTGGTAGCTTCGCCCGGCTCCAGAGGACGCGAACGGCGAAACCGGCACGATGACCGATCCCAGGCTTCCCTGCTCCACGCCGGGCGCCGTCGAGCTCCCGCTCGACGCCGTGGCGCCGGACCCCGGCCAGCCGCGCTCCCCGTCTTCCATGGCGGAGCTCGCCGAGCTCGCCGAGAGCCTCCGCGTCCACCGGCTGATCCAGCCGATCGTGGTCACCCCACACCCCGAGGCCGCGGCGCGGTCGGTCACCCCCTACATGATCCTGGTCGGCGAGCGCCGCTGGCGCGCGGCGAAGCTCGCCGGGCTCGCCACGGTCCCGGCCGTGGTGCGGCGGGACGAGATCACGGCCAGCGACCGCCTGCTCCTGCAGATCGCCGAGAACGACGAGCGCTCGCCGCTCGGCCTCCTCGAGCGGGCGCGGGCCTATCAGCGCGCCCACCAGCTCTCCCGGCTGTCGCAGCAGGCGTTCGCCGAGCGCTGCCGCAAGACCAAGGGGTTGATGTCGCAGCTCCTGCACCTTGCCGACGCCCAGGGGCTCCTGCGCCAGGCCCTCGAGGAGGGCCTCCTCAACGACCACAAGACCGCGCGGCTCTTCGAGCGGCTCGCCGTCGAGGCTCAGCAAGCCCTCCTCGCGGCCGCCCGGCTGACGGGCCAGCCCATCACCGCCTGGCGCCTCCAGGCGGCCAAGGATTCAGGCCGCCCGGAGGAGGGCGGCGAGGCCGCGGCGCGAACGCCCGCCGATCGCTCTCCCGGCGCGGCGGCGGCGGCGCAGCGCGCACCGGCACCCGTCAAGACGATCGACATCCCCTTCACCTACGACATGTTGCGCGAGAACCTCCGGTTCCTCGGAGCGAAGGCGCTGCCGACGCTCGAGGCCGCGGCGGACCAGCTCCTCGAGCTGCTGGCCGCGGGCGGCGCCGCGTAGGCCGGCGCCGCGGCCGACCGTCCGGCGAGCGCCGAACGATGCGGATCGAACGCTGCGGCAACGTGGCGATCCCTCGAGCCGGTCATCAGCCATCCGGTGGTAGTCTCCACCGCCACCATGACCCTCTACGACACGATCGTCGTCGGCGGCGGGCCGGCGGGCCTTACGGCCGGGCTCCATCTCGCCTGGCAGGAGCGCCGGGTGCTGGTGATCGACCGTGCCACCGGGCCGCTCTTCTATACCCTGGAGAAGCTCTACAACGTCCCCGGCATGCCGGAAGCGACGGGGGTGGAGATCCAGAAGCGGCTCAAGCTCCAGGCGAAGGAGCGCGGCGCCGAGATCGAGCACGCCAACGTCGAGGCGATCTCCGGGAGCGCCGGGGACTTCCGGGTGCGCGGCGCCAAGGCGGGCCAGGAGTGGCGGGCGCGGACGATCCTCCTCGCCACCGGCGTCGTGCGCTACCACCCGACGATCGACGGCGACTTCACCCCCTGCTTCCAATATGCCGGCAAGGGAAACCTCTTCTACTGCACCGACTGCGAAGGGCCCGAGATCGCCGGCAAGGACACGATCGTCATCGGCACCGGCCACGCCGAGTGGGCGGCGGCGATGGCGATCGGCCTGTCGCGCTACACGCCGCGGCTGCGCCTCCTCGCCACCGCCGGGACGACGATCTCGGACGAGCGCGCGGCGGCTCTGCGCGAGAAGGGCATCCCGGTGATCGGCGGCGAGATCAAGCGGCTGATCGGCCAAGGCAAGCGGCTGACCGGCCTCGAGCTCGCCGACGGCACCCTCCTCACCGCCGAGGCCTTCTTCGTCTCCAGCCCGGTCCGTGGCCGCACCGACCTCGCCGAGCAGCTCGGGGTGAGGATGGCCGCGACCGGCCGCCATGCCGAGCCCGCCTCGCAGCGCGGCGACACCAACGTACCCGGAGTGTGGATCGCCGGCGACCTCCGCCCGATGACCCAGCAGGTCGCCGTCGCCATGGGCACCGGCAACATCGCGGCGGTGATGATCGACCAGCACTTCCGGACGATGGAGGTCGGTTCGCCGCCTATCTCTGGTGGTCCGCGGGCGGATTGACCGGCGGCTCGACGTAGACCATGTCGTGGGCGCGGAACGCGTGAAGGCCGCGCGGCTTGGCCGGCCCGCCGAGCCCACCGAGCCCGCCAATCGACAACAGCACGAAAGCCAGCCAGGGTCCTGACAGCAGAGCGAGTCTCATCTCGTGTCTCCTTGGGGTTGACCGACGACCGGAGTCTGTCGCTCACAGCCGTGGGGCCGCTATCAGGATCTTGCGCAGGATCTTGCGCTACAGGCCGGAACACTTCGATGTGCTAGCCTTCCGTCTCCCTCGCCCGCCGGCGAGGGGCCTCTCTTCCATCGACCGCCGACTCGACCACCATGGACGCCACGACTTCGCCCGCCACCGCTGTCCGCTGCCGCGGCCTGGTCAAGCGCTATGCCGACGTCACCGCGGTCGCCGGGCTCGACCTCGAGATCCGCCGCGGCGAGTGCTTCGGCCTCCTGGGGCCGAACGGCGCCGGGAAGACGACGACGATCGAGATCCTCGAGGGGCTGACCGCCCCCGACGCCGGCGAGGTCGAGCTGCTGGGGACCACCTGGCGCCAGGAGCCGCAGCGCCTGCGCGAGCGGCTCGGCATCTCGCTCCAGGAGACGCAGCTCAACGACAAGCTGACCGTCGAGGAGACGCTCCGCCTCTTCCGCTCGTTCTACGCGCACGGGCGCGACCCCGACCGGGTGATCGCCGACCTCTCGCTCGACGAGAAGCGGAAGTCGCGCGTCGGCAAGCTTTCCGGCGGGCAGAAGCAGCGCCTGGCCGTCGCCTGCGCCATGGTCGGCGATCCCGAGGTGCTGTTCCTCGACGAGCCGACGACCGGCCTCGACCCGCAGAGCCGGCTGGAGCTCTGGGGGCTCGTCACCCGCTTCCGCGCCGAGGGCGGCACGGTGCTCTTGACCACCCACTACATGGACGAGGCCGAGCGGCTCTGCGACCGGGTGGCGATCGTCGACCACGGCAAGGTGATCGCGCTCGGCACCCCGGCCGAGCTGATCGCCTCGCTGCGCGCCGCCAACGTCATCGAGTTCGCCTCCGAGCCCGAGCTGCCGGAGGCCGCGCTCCTCGCCCTCCCCGGCGCCACCGAGATCCACCGCCGCGGCCCCATCCAGGCACTCTCGGTGGGCTCGCTCTCGGAGACCGTGCCGGCGCTCCTCGCCGCCATCGACCGCGCCGGCGCCCGGCTGGTCAACCTCTCGACCCATCGCGCGACGCTCGAGGACCTCTTCGTCGCGCTGACCGGCCGCGAGCTGCGGGAGGGCCAGTAGGCATGCGCGTCCGGCCGCCTCTCGTCGAGCTGACCGTCGCCCGCGCCAAGGAGTTCGTGCGCGAGCCGGAGGCGATCTTCTGGGTCTTCGCCGTGCCGATCGTCTTCTCGGTCGTCTTGGGCTTCGCCTTCCGCTCGAAGCCCCCCGACCGCCTGCCGGTGGCGGTCGTGACGCGGGCGGCGGCGGGAGCTCCCGATCCTGCCGCGGCGCGGGTGGTGGCGGCGCTCGCCCGCTCGCCGTTCCTGCAGCCGCGGGCCTACCCCGAGGCGGCGGGGCGGGACGCGCTGCGCACCGGCAAGGTATCGCTCCTGGTGGTGCCCGCGCCGGCGGGCCCCGGCGCGACCTTCCAGTTCGACCCCACGCAGCCCGACTCGCGGATCGCCCGCCTGGAGGCGACCGACGCCCTCGAGCGCGCCGCCGGCCGCGCCGACGTCGTCCCCGTGCGCTCGGTCGAGGTGACCGAGAAGGGGTCGCGCTACATCGACTTCCTGATGCCCGGCCTCCTCGGCATGAACCTCATGGGGACCAGCATCTGGAGCCTCGCCTTCTCGATCACTACGGCGCGCAACCGGCGGATCCTGAAACGCCTGGTGGCGACGCCGATGCGCCGCGGCGACTTCCTGCTGGCGCAGATCTTCGCCCGCCTGGTGTTCCTGGCGGTCGAGGTGGCGCTCCTCACCGGCTTCGGCTGGATCGTCTTCGGGGTCGCCGTGCGCGGCTCGATGCTGCTGTTCCTCTTCACCTGCTTCTTCGGCGCCATGTGCTTCTGCGGCCTGGGGCTGCTGATCGGCTCGCGGGTGACGACGCTCGAAGGGGCCTCGGGGCTCACCAATCTGGTGATGTTGCCGATGTGGCTCTGCTCGGGGGTCTTCTTCTCCTCCGAGCGCTTCCCGGTGAAGGTCCAGCCGTTCATCCAGGCGCTGCCGCTGACGGCGCTCAACAACGCCCTGCGCGCCATCATGAACGAGGCGAAGCCGTTCTCCGCCGTCGCCCCGGCGCTCGGTCTCCTCGCCGTCTGGGGGGTCGCGAGCTTCGCCGTCGCGCTGAAGATCTTCAAGTGGAAGTAGGCGCTCGCGAGGATAGGCTCGCGAAGGAGACCCGGCAAGGAGGCCCGTCGATGCAACGTCCGCGCTTCGCCCTCTCGCTCTTCCTCTTCGCCCTCGGCGCCCTCGCCCTTCTTCCAGCGGCCGGCCGCGCCGCCGACCCCGGCGCCGCCGCCGATCCCTGGGCCGGCTGGCGCTTCCTCGCCGGCGACTGGACGGGGGTGGAGGACACCTCGAAGCTCACCGGCGCCTTCTCCTTCCGCTTCGAGCTCGCGGACCACGTCCTGGTGCGCCGCAACCACGCCGACCTGCCGGCCGCCGGCGGCCGGCCCGCGGCGAAGCACGACGACCTGATGGTGGTCTACCCGGCGAGCCGGAGCCAGGAACGCGATCTTCTTCGACAGCGAGGGGCACGTCCTGCACTACACCGCCGAGCTGTCGGCCGACGGCAAGGTCCTCACCTTCGTCACCGCGCCGGCCGCCGCCGGCCCCCGCTTCCGCCTCACCTACACGAAGGCCGCCGACGACGCGATGGCCATCCGCTTCGAGATCGCGGCGCCGGGCAGCCCGGAGAAGTTCGCGCCCTACCTCTCCGGCCACGCCCGCCGCGCCGCGGCCGGGTGATTTTTTCGCCGCGGCAGCTACCCCGCCATCCCGGACGCCAGCGCGACATCGCCGGTCGACTCGTCGAGGTCGGCGAGGCTCGCGTCGAGGGCGGCGGCGCGGCGGATGGAGGTCCAGGGGACGCGGGCGAGGATCTCGGCGAAGCGCGGGCGGAAGCCGAGGCGGCCGGTCTCGTGGACGAAGCGGGCGAGCCCGTCGAGGCGGCCGGGGGTGGGGATCCCGGAGAGCTCCCAGGGGTGGACGACGAAGACCGGCAGGCCGCCCCGCGCGCGGTGGGCGAGCGCCGCCTTGACCAGCCACTCCGGCGGCGCCAGGCGGCCGGTCCAGCTCCCCGCCGGCAGGCGCAGCGGCCCGGCGAAGGAGAGCGGCGGGAACTCGAGGATCGAGCCGCCCGGCCAGGCGAGGCGCGAGGCGGCGCGCGGGTTGTCCTTGTGGCCGGCGAAGGGGTAGGTCGCGAGCGAGCTGTCGTAGCGGTAGCCGGCGTCGGCGACCATCGGCAGGCGGCAGTTGCCGAGCGCCCGCAGCGACCATTCGGGCGCCCGGTAGCCCGCGACCGGCGCCCCGGTCAGGTCCTCGAGGAGCGCCTTCGCCCGCGCCACGTCGCGGGCGAACTCCTCCGGCGTGCGGTCGGAGGCGCGCAGATGATGGTGGCCGTGGCTCGCCACCTCGTGCCCGGCGGCGGCGATCTCGCGCACCCGCCGCGGCAGCCGCTCCGCCACCTCGCCGAGCACGAAGAAGGTCGCCGAGCGGCCGCTCCGCGCCAGCATCTCGAGGAGCTCCGGCAGCAGCCGGTCGAGCTCGTTGGAGAGCGCCGGCCGCCCCGCCGGCCGCACGTAGGCGGGCACCAGGCAGGTGTGGTACCACTCCTCGACGTCGACGGTCAGCGCGAAGCCGAAACGGCCGAGGAGCGGCGCCACCTGCGGGCCGCCAGGGAGCCCTTGTGCCACTGGCTCAGAGGACATCATCTAGACAGACCCAGTAGAACACGGCTGCGGCGTCATTGTGCCGACCCTGACATAGATTTGTAACAACTGCAACGCACGCGGGTACTGGCTCCGTTGGGTCCGCTGCGGGCGGCCGCCCTCGGGACCACCCGCCCGAGCCCCCTTCCAGGCGGCCGTCCTCGGGACCCAACGGAGCCAGTACCGGCGGGCGTGCGCTGGACTCGGAGCGGAGCTTGTGACATTCTTCACTAGCCTGGATTTCGCCCTGGGCTCTGGTCGCTGATCGTCAGACGATGCACGCCCTGTGCCGCCGTTCGCAGGCGCGGGCGAATCGGGCGGCCGGATCGTCTTTCCGCCGCAGCACGAGCTCTGGAGGACGTGCTTTTGCCCGAGCAGTACTACCCGGTGCTCTTGATGTTGGGGCTCGCGATCGTCGTCGGAGTCGCCATCCTCGTCATCTCGCAGCTCCTCGGCAAGCAGGTCGGCGGCCGGGTGAAGGGCACGCCGATCGAGTCCGGCATGCCGCTGCTCGACCGCTCGCACAAGCGGATCTCGATCGCCTTCTTCCTGGTGGCGATCGACTTCATCGTCTTCGACCTCGAGGCCGCCTTCCTCTATCCGTGGGCGCTGGTCCTGCGCCAGGGGAGCTGGCCGCTCTTCTGGGCGGTGATGGTCTTCGTCTTCCTCATCCTGGTGGGCTACGCCGTGCTGTGGAAGAAGGGCGGCCTCGACCTCGGGCCGGGCAGCCGCGCCGCCGGCCGCAGCGGCGAGCCGCGCCTGGCGGTGGACCTGTGAGTGCGATGCGACGGCCGTGATGTCGAGCCGGACCGCTCCACCAGCCCGACACCGCCGCCGACGCCTACCCCGAGGCGCGCTCTCCCCGACTCGGCCCGCGCCGAGCTGGACGCCATCCGTAAGCGCTATCCGACGACCGAGGCGGCGCTCATCCCCGCCCTCCACATCGCCCAGCGGGTATGGGGAGGCTGGCTCCCCGACGAGGCGATCGCCGCCGTGGCGCGCGAGCTCGACCTGCCGGCGGCCAGGGTCTACGGCGTCGTCACCTTCTACGACCTCTTCCACCAGAAGCCGGTCGGGCGGCACCGCATCCGCGTCTGCACCAATCTCTCCTGCATGCTGCGCGGCAGCGAGGAGATCATGGAGACCGTCGCCGCCGAGCTCCGGGTGGGCGAGGACGAGGTGACGCCCGACGGGCGCTGCTCCTACGTCCACTTCGAGTGCCTGGGCTCCTGCGACACGGCGCCGATGATGATGGTCGACAACCGCTACCACGAGAACCTGACCCCCGAGCGGGTGCGGGACATCCTGAAGGGGCTCGACTGATGGCCTTCGAGCCGGTGCTCCTCAGGAACGTCGGCAAGCCCGAGGCGCGCACCTTGGCCGGCTACCGCAAGCTCGGCGGCTACGAGGGCCTCGCCAAGGCCCTCACCATGGAGCCCGACGCGGTGATCGAGGAGGTCAAGGCCTCGGGCCTCCGCGGCCGCGGCGGCGCCGGCTTCCCCACCGGCTTGAAGTGGAGCTTCATCCCGAAAGGTAAAGAAAAACCGAAGTACCTGGTCTGCAACGCCGACGAATCCGAGCCGGGCACCTTCAAGGACCGGCTGCTGATGGAGGCCGATCCCCACCAGCTCATCGAGGGCTGCGCGATCTGCTGCTACGCGGTCGCCGCGAGCACCTGCTACATCTACATCCGCGGCGAGTACACCGACGCGGCGCGCACCCTCGAGGCGGCGATCAAGGAGTGCTACCAGGCCGGCGTCCTCGGCGACAGCGTCCTCGGCTCCGGCTTCCGCCTCGACGTGACCATCCACCGCGGCGCCGGCGCCTACATCTGCGGCGAGGAGACCGGCATGCTCGAGTCGCTCGAGGGCAAGCGCGGCCAGCCGCGGGTCAAGCCGCCGTTCCCGGCGGTGGTCGGCGCCTTCGGCGCGCCGACGGTCATCAACAACGTCGAGACGCTCGCCAACGTCCCCCACATCCTCACCCGCGGCAGCGGCTGGTTCAAGTCGATCGGCACCGACGCCAAGAACACCGGCCCCAAGCTCTACGCCCTCTCCGGCCACGTCGAGCGGCCGGGCACCTACGAGCACCCGATCGGCATCACCTTCCGCGAGATGCTGGACGCCGCGGGCGGCATGTACAAGGGCGGGCGCCTGAAGGCGTTCATCCCCGGCGGCGCCTCGGCGCCGATCCTGCCGCCCGACCAGCTCGACCTCAAGATGGACTTCGACAGCGTCGCCAAGGCCGGCTCGATGCTCGGCTCGGCGGCGGTCATCGTGATGGACGACTCGACCTGCCTGGTGCGCTCGGTGGCCCGCCTCGCCAAGTTCTTCAACCACGAGTCGTGCGGCCAGTGCACGCCCTGCCGCGAGGGGACCAACTGGCTGGAGCTCCTGCTGCAGCGCATCGAGCACGGCGAGGGGAGGCCGGGCGATCCCCAGCTCCTGATGTCGATCTCCAAGAACATCGGCGGCAACTCGCTCTGCGCGCTGGGCGACGCGGCGATCGGGCCGGTGCGCTCGCTGGTCGAGCGGTTCGGCGCCGAGATCGACCTCCACTTGGACGGGCGGGGCTGTCCCTTCCCCCACCGCCGCTACTTCGCGACCGGCGCGAGCGGAGCCTGAGCCGTGCCCACCGTCACCATCAACGACCGCACCGTCGAGGTGAAAGCCGGCACCAACGTCGTCGAGGCGGCCCAGAAGGTCGGCGTCCAGATCCCTCACTACTGCTACCACCCGCGCCTCACCGTCGTCGGCCAGTGCCGCATGTGCCTGGTCAAGGTCGAGGGGATGCCGAAGCTGCAGACCGCCTGCTCGACGCCGGTGACGAAGGACGGGATGGTCGTGCGCACCGACACCCCCGAGGTCGCCGAGTCGGTGCGCGGCATCATGGAGTTCCTGCTCATCAACCACCCGCTCGACTGCCCGATCTGCGACCAGGCGGGCGAGTGCGGCCTGCAGGACTACTCCTTCAAGCACGGCCAGGCGTTCTCCCGCTTCCAGTTCGAGGACAAGCGGACCTACCCCGGGCGCGAGCGCATCCCGCTCGGCGCCAACGTGATGCTCAACATGAACCGCTGCATCCAGTGCACCCGCTGCGTGCGCTTCACCCAGGAGATCGCGGGGACCGGCGAGATCGGCTTCTTCAACCGCGGCGCGCGGACCGAGATCGGCACCTTCCCGGGCCGCGAGCTGGCCAACGAGCTGGCGACCTGCGTCGTCGACATCTGCCCGGTCGGGGCGCTCACCTCGACCCGCTTCCGCTTCGCCGAGCGCGTCTTCTACCTCGACAAGAAGCCCTCGCTCTGCACCGGCTGCGAGGTCGGCTGCAACATCACGATCGAGCACCGGCGGGGCGACATCAAGCGCTACAAGCCGCGCTACAACCCCGAGGTCAACGACTACTGGATGTGCGACTACGGGCGCTCGACCTTCGAGCGCTACAAGGAGGTCCCGCGGCTGACCGCGCCGCGTCGGCGGCAGAGCGCCGAGCCGCGGCAGACCGCCGGACCCCAGCTCGCCTCGCTGGGCTGGAAGGACGCGCTCGACGCCGTCGCGGCGCGCCTCAGGTCCGATCCCGAGTCGCGGCACGGCGGGATCGCCTTCCTCGGCTCCGCCCACCTGACCTGCGAGGAGGCCTTCCTCTTCGCGCGCCTCGCCGACCTCGCCGGCGCCACCCAGCGCGGCGTGGCGGTCGACCTCGGTCCGCGGCGCACGATCCCCAACCTCAAAGGCGGCATCTCGGGGGTGGAGGCGGCGCCCAACCGGCGCGGCGCCGAGCTCGCCGGCCTGGCGGCCGGAGCCGGCGAGAGCCTCGACGACCTCCTGCACGGCGACGGCGCGGCGCGCGCGGCGGTGCTGGTCGTCGCCGACAGCGACTTCGGCGCCGCCGCCTATGACGCCGAGACGGTGGCGCGCCTGCGCCGGGCCGGCTTCCTGATCGTCTTCGGCTGGGCGGACTCGCCCCTCGCCGCAGCGGCCGACCTGGCGCTCCCCGTCGCCACCCACGCCGAGACGGACGGCACCTTCGTCAACGTCGAATGGCGCCTGCAGCGCTTCCGCCGCGCCTTCTTCCCGCCGGGCCAGGCGCGCTCCGCCGTCGAGGTGCTCGGCGACCTGCTGGGCCGCTTCGAGCCCGGCTGGGCCAACCTCTCCGCGGCGGCCGCCTTCGCGCGCCTCGCCGCCGCCGTCCCCGCCTTCGCCGGCCTCGCCTACGACCGCCTGCCGGCCGAGGGGGTCGAGCTCGCGGTCTCCCAGGCTCCTCCCGACACCCTGCCCCACGAGCTGACGACGGAGCAGATCTCGGGATGAGCCCCGACCTCGTGGCGAGCCTCGCGGCGACGGCCATCAAGATGGCCGTCACCCTGGCCCTCCTGATCAACGTCGTGCCGGTGATGCTGTGGGTCGAGCGGCGCGGCAGCGCCCTCATGCAGGACCGCCCCGGCCCCAACCGGCTGGGGCCCCTCGGCCTCTTCCAGGGCTTGGCCGACGCCATGAAGTTCATGTTCAAGGAGGACGTCACGCCGACCGCGGTCGACCGGCTGATGTTCCTCGCGGCGCCGGTCCTCGCCCTGCTGCCGGCGCTCACCACCTTCAGCGTCATCCCCTTCGGCCCCGACCTCCTCTTCCACGGCCGCCGCATCCCGCTCATGGTCGCCGACACCGACGCCGGCGTGCTCCTCTTCCTGGCGCTCGCGAGCCTCGGGGTCTACTGCCTGGTGATGGCGGGCTACGGCTCGAACAACAAGTTCTCGCTCCTCGGCTCGATCCGCGCCAGCTCCCAGCTCATCAGCTACGAGCTGGCGCTCACCCTCTCGGTCCTCGCGGTGATCCTGCCCGTCGGCTCCTTCCGCCTGCCCGACATCGTCGCCTACCAGCAGCAGCACGTCTGGATGGTGCTGCCGCAGATCCTCGGCTTCGTCGTCTTCCTGATCGCCTCCTTCGCCGAGACCAACCGGCTGCCGTTCGACCTGCCGGAGGCCGAGTCGGAGCTCATCGCCGGCTTCCACACCGAGTACAGCGCCATGCGCTTCGCCACCTTCTTCATGGCGGAGTACATCTCGATGACCTCGCTCTCGGCGCTCGGCGTGACGCTCTACTTCGGCGGCTGGAGCCTCCCCGGCGTCCACCTCGGGAACGGCTGGGTGCGGCGCCATCCTCGGGCTCGCCATCCTGATGGCCAAGGTCGCGGTGGCGCTCGGCGTCTTCGTCTGGGTGCGCTGGACCTTCCCGCGCTTCCGCTACGACCAGCTCATGCGGCTCGGCTGGAAGGTCCTGCTGCCGATCGCCATCTTCAACTTCCTCCTCGTCGCCGTGCTGACGATCTCGGGCAGGCTCTAGGGGACGCCGTGATGGAAACGGCCGTCTTCCTCCTCTTCGCCGCGCTCGCCGTCTTCTCGGCGCTCGTCGTCGTGGCGCACCGGAACCCGATCTACTCGACGATGGCCCTGGTGCTGACGCTCTTCTCGGTCGCCGTCCTCTTCGTGCTGCTCGGGGCGCCGTTCCTCGCCGCCCTGCAGATCCTGATCTACGCCGGCGCCATCCTCGTCCTCTTCCTCTTCGTCATCATGCTGCTCAACGTCCAGCGCGAGGAGGCGCCCTACCACGGGCAGCCGGTCCAGCGCTGGGCGGCGGTCCTCGGCGCGGCGGTCTTCTTCGGCATGCTGGCGACGCTCCTCTTGCGCAGCCACCGCGCGGCGGCGCCCGCCCTCACCGCGGCGATGGTCTCCTTCCAGGGGCTCGCCCAGGACCTCTTCTCGATCTACCTCCTGCCCTTCGAGATCGTCGGCCTGCTGCTCCTGGTGGCGGTGATCGCGGCCTCGGCGGTCGCCAAGCGGCCGGGGGCCGGCGATCCGCTCTCGCCGGGCCTCAAGGACGGGCCGCCGGGCCACGTCGACGGCGCGCGGAGCGAGCCTTGAGCGCCGCGGTCCCCATCTCCTGGTACCTGATGCTCTCGGCGCTCCTCTTCGCCATCGGCGCCGCCGGCGCGCTGACCCGCCGCAACGGCATCAGCATCTTCCTGTCGATCGAGCTGATGCTCAACTCGGCGAACCTGACGCTGGTCGCCTTCTCGCGCCTCCTCGGCCACCGCACCGGGCAGCTCGTCGTCTTCTTCGTCATGGCCGTCGCCGCCGCCGAGGCGGCGGTGGGCCTGGCGCTCTTCATCGCCGTCTTCCGCCAGCGGCGGACGATCGACGTCAACCGCATGAACCTGATGCACTGGTAGACGACGGGACGCGCTCCGCTCATGCACCTCTGGCTGATCCCGCTCCTGCCCTTCGCCGGCGCCGCCCTCCTCGGCGCGCATGGGCGGCCGGTTCGCCGAAGAGCCTGGCGACCCTGGTCGGCCTGGGCGCCCCCGGGCTCTCGCTCGTCGTCGCCGCCAGCTGACTCTCGCCCGCTACGCCGCCGATCTACCCGCGACGCCTTCGAGCAGACGCTCTACGCCTGGACGGCGGGGCCGCTCCGGCTCGACGTCGCCTTCCTGCTCGACCCGCTGTCGGCGCTGATGCTCGTCATCGTCACCTTCGTCGGCTTCCTGATCCACGTCTACTCGGTCGGCTACATGGGGCACGAGGAGGGCTACCGGCGCTACTTCGCCTACCTCAACCTCTTCATGTCGGCGATGCTCCTCCTGGTGCTCGGCGACAACTACCTGGTGATCTTCGTCGGCTGGGAGGGCGTCGGGCTCTGCTCCTACCTGCTGATCGGCTTCTACTACGACCAGGCGATCCCGCCCGCCGCCGGCAAGAAGGCGTTCATCGTCAACCGCATCGGCGACTTCGCCTTCCTGGTCGGCATGTTCGCCCTCGTTCGCGCGCTTCGGCAGCGCTGCGCTACCTCGACGTGCTGCCCGAAGATCGCCGCCGATCCCGGCCCGGCGACCGCCCACTACGCGCTCGGCCTGACCGTTCGCCAGCTTCGTCGCCCTCTGCTTCTTCATCGGCGCCATGGGCAAGAGCGCGCAGATCCCGCTCTACGTCTGGCTGCCCGACGCGATGGCCGGCCCGACGCCGGTCTCCGCCCTGATCCACGCCGCGACGATGGTCACCGCCGGCGTCTACATGGTGGTGCGCGCGCAACGTCATCTACCAGCTCGCGCCCGGCGTCTCGCTCTTCGTGGCGATCATCGGCGCGCGACGGCGATCTTCGCCGCCACCATCGGCCTCGCGCAGAACGACATCAAGAAGGTCCTCGCCTACTCGACCGTCTCGCAGCTCGGCTACATGTTCCTCGCCGCCGGCCTCGGCGCCTACTCGGCGGCGCTCTTCCACGTCATGACCCACGCCTTCTTCAAGGCCCTGCTCTTCCTCGGCTCGGGCTCGGTCATCCACGCCATGGGCGGCGAGCAGGACATGACGAAGATGGGGGGCCTGAAGAAGGCCTGCCGCATCACCTACTGGACCTTCGTGATCGGCGCCGCTGGCGATCTCCGGCATCCCGCGCCTCGCCGGCTTCTTCAGCAAGGACGAGATCCTCGCACGCCGCCGCGGCCAACGGCCAGTGGCTGCTCTGGGCGGTCGGCCTGATCACCGCCGGGCCTCACGGCCTTCTACATGTTCCGCGCCGTCTACCTGACCTTCGAGGGCGAGTTCCGCGGCACCACGAGCAGGAGCGCCACATCTCCACGAGTCGCCGCGGTCGATGACCGTGCCGCTCGTGGATCCTCGCCGCCGGCGACGGTCGCTCGCCGGCTGGTCGGGGTGCCGACGGCTGCTCTCCTTCGGCGCCCACCTCGACCGCTTCCACGACTGGCTGGAGCCGGTGATCGCGGCAGACGCCGGCCTCCGCGCGCCGAGCACGAGATGGCGCCGGGCGCCGAGCTGGCGCTGATCCTGGTCGCCGTCGCCGTCGCCGCCGCCGGCATCCTCTTCTCGCCTGCGCCTCTACGGCGGCGACCGGCGGACGGCCAAGGAGGACGCGGCGCTGGCCGAGCGCTTCCCCGCCGTCCACCGCCTGCTGGTCAACAAGTACTACGTCGACGAGATCTACGACCGCGCGATCGTCCGGCCGCTCGCGCGGCTTTCCCGCATTCTTCTGGAAGGTGGATCGACACCTTCCTCATCGACGGCGCGGTCAACGGCTCGGCGCCTTCGCTCGACCGAGCTCACCGGCGACGTCGGCGCGCTTCAGCACCACCGGCAACGTGCGCAACTACGCCCTCTACTTCTTTCTCGGCGTGATCCTGCTGTTCTGGTGGATCGCCTTCTAGGATGACCGGACGCCGATGGAAACCTTCCTCGGACTGCTCGTCGGCAACACGCTGACCCGTCTGGTCTTCTTCCCGACGATCGCGGCCCTGCCGCTGCTCTTCTTCCGCCGCGGCGCGCCAGCGCAGCCGTCAAGGCCTACGTCCTGGTCGCCGTCGCTGGTCGAGCTCGCCTTCGGCATCGCTCTACCTCGCCGAGCCACTGGCAGCGGACGGCAGCTTCGCGACGCTCGCCGGCGACGGCGTCTCCCGCTGGATCGCCGAGCTACGGCATCCGCTACGACCTGGCGATGGACGGCATCTCGATGCCGCTCGTGATGCTCGGCATCCTGCTGCTGCCGATCGTCGTCCTCGGCTCCTGGCGGGGGATCGACGACGCACTGGCCGCCGTTCGGCGCCGTCGTTCCTGCTGCTCACCACCGGCGTGCTCGGCGCGCTGCTCGCCTACGACCTCTTCCTGTTCTACGTCTTCTGGGAGGTCATGCTGATCCCGATGTACCTGCTGATCGGCATCTGGGGCGGCGAGCGGCGGATCTACGCGGCGGTCAAGTTCTTCCTCTTCACCATGGCCGGCAGCCTGCTGATGCTGGTCGCCATCCTGTGGATGGCGCTGGACCTTCCAGAAGCTGAACGGCGGCGTCTGGAGCTTCGCCTACACGGACCTGCTGCGGCTCGACCTGCCGCTCCACGCAGCAGATCTGGCTGTTCGCGCGCCTTCGCGCTCGACCTTCGCCATCAAGGTGCCGATGTTCCCGTTCCACACCTGGCTCCCCGACGCCCACGTCGAGGCGCCGACCGGCGGCTCGGTGATCCTCGCCGGCATCATGCTGAAGCTCGGCACCTACGGCTTCCTGCGCTTCGCCCTGCCGCTCTTCCCGCACGGCCAGCGAGGCGGCCGCGGCCGCTGCTGCGTGGCGCTGGCGCGTCATCGGCATCCTCTACGGCGCCCTGGTCGCCTGGGTGCAGGTCGACATGAAGAAGCTGGTCGCCTACTCCTCGATCGCCCACCTCGGCTTCGTGATGCTCGGCCTGCTCGCCGTCGACCTCGTCGCCTGGCAGGGCTCGCTCCTCCAGATGGTGAACCACGGCCTCTCGACCGGCGCCCTCTTCCTCCTCGTCGGCATGCTCTACGACCGCCGCCACACCAAGAAGTTCGACGAGTTCGGCGGCCTCGCCAAGGTGATGCCGGTGTTCGCCTTCTTCCTCGTCTTCTCGACCCTCGCCTCGGTCGGCCTGCCGGCGCTCAACGGCTTCGCGGGCGAGTTCCTGATCCTGATCGGCAGCTTCCGCACCCTCGGCTGGCCGGCGGTCGCTCGCCACCTTCGGCGTGGTGCTCGCCGCGATCTACCTGCTGAAGATGATCCAGCTGACGATCTGGGGACCGATCACCAAGGACGAGAACCGGAAGCTGACCGACCTCTCCGGCGCGCGAGGTCGCGGCGCTGGTCCCGCTCTGCGTCCTGATGCTCTGGATCGGCGTCGCGCCCGACGCCTTCCTGAAGCCGAGCCGCGCAGGCCCTCGAAGGCGTGCTCACCGCCTACCAGCAGCGGATCGCCGCAGCCGGTCGGTGCGGCAGGCGACCCTGCGGCCGCCGCGTCGTGGCCGCCAGGCCGCCGACGCCCCGACTGACTCGCCGCTGACGCGACCCCGACGGAGGCCGGCCGATGAACCGCGCTGTCGACTGGATGGTGCTGCTCCCCGAGATGGTCCTCTGCGGCGGCGGCGTCCTGATCCTGCTGCTCGACGCCATCGCCCCCGCGCTGCGCCGGGCGCTTCACCGCGCCTCGCGCTCGCCGCGACCCTCGCCGCGGCCTGGGCGGTCTACTGGGTCACGCCCGGCCACGCGGCGACCGACGCGGCCGCGACCTTCGGCGGCCTGCATCGAGACCAGCCCGCTCACCGCGGCGCTTCTCGTTCGTCGTCCTGCTCGCCGACCGGCGCTCTGCCTCCTCGCCTCGCAGGGCTACCTGCGGCGCGAGAGGATCCTCTCCGGCGAGTACCACGCGCTGCTCCTCTGGTGCGCCACCGGCCTGCTGCTGATGCTGCGCGCCACCGAGCTGCTGACCGTCTTCCTCGCGCTCGAGCTGCTCTCGCTCTGCCTCTACTCGCTGGCCGCCTACCACCGCCGGGTCGCGGTCGCGGCGAGGCGGCGATCAAGTACTTCCTGATGGGCGCCTTCGTCAGCGCCTTCGTGCTCTACGGCATCGCGCTCGTCTACGGCGCCACCGGCAGCACCCGCTTCGCCGTCATCGGCCGAGCGCCTGCGCCGGCCGCCGCCGCAGCGTGCCGCGTGCTCGCCAGCCCTCGGCATCCTGCTGCTGGTCGCCGGCTTCGGCTTCAAGATGAGCCTCGTCCCCTTCCACGCCTGGTCGCCGGACACCTACCAGGGCGCCCCCTCGCCCTTCGTGGCCTTCCTCTCGGTGGCCCCCAAGGTGGCGAGCGCGCTGGTGCTCTACCGGCTGCTCGACGCGGTGATCCGAGCGGCGGCGGCGGTGGGCGACGGCGCCAAGTGGTCGACGGTGGTGGCGATCCTCTCCGTGCTCTCGATGGTGGCGGGCAACCTGCTCGCCCTGGTGCAGCGCGACATCAAGCGCATGCTCGCCTACTCCGGCATCGCCCACATGGGCTACCTGCTGCTGGCGCTGGTGACGCTCGACCGCGCCTCGCTGATGCCGGTGCTGGTCTACCTGCTCGCCTACGTGCTGATGAACGCCGGCGCCTTCGCCGTCGTCACCATGCTCTACAGCCGGCCGGGCGAGCAGCACCTGATCTCCGACCTCGCCGGCTGGGGCTACCGCTATCCCGCTGCTCGGCGGCTGCCTCGCCGTCTGCATGCTGTCGCTGGGCGGCATCCCGCCCACGCTCGGCTTCTTCGGCAAGTACGTGGTGTTCCTGAACGCGGTGGGCGACGGCCACGTGGCTCGCGGTCACCGGCGTGCTGGCGAGCCTGGTCGGCGTCTTCTACTACCTGCGGGTCGTCTACGTCCTCTACATGAAGCCGGAGACGCGGCAGCCGGCAGGGCCTGCTGATCGACGTCTGGGGCCGCGCCGCGGCCGTGCTCGCCGCCCTCGGCACCCTGGCGCTCGGCATCTGGCCGACGGGTCTGCTCCAGTGGCTGCTCGCAGCGACCGCCGCCCCGAAGTGACGAGCCGAGCTGGAAGAGGTCTCCCCCCTCACCCTCAACCGGCTCTCGTTCTACCTGCGCTGTCTGCGCCACCTCCAGGAGCTCGGCGATCCAGCGCGTCTCCTCGCAGGAGATGGCGCAGCGCTACCACCTCTCGGCGACCCAGATCCGCAAGGACCTCGCGCAGTTCGGCGAGTTCGGCATCCGCGGCGTCGGCTACGAGGTCGACGCCCTCGCCGAGCACCTGAACGCGCTCCTCGGCCTCGACCGCCGGCACGCCCTGGTGATCGTCGGCATGGGGAACCTGGGGAGCGCGCTCGCCCGCTACCTGGGGTTCAACTACGGCGCCTTCCGGGTGGTGGCGGCGGTCGACAACGACCCGAAGGAGATCGGCCGGCGGATCGGCGAGCCTCACCGTCCGCCCCACCGCCGAGCTCGGCCAGGTCGTCCGCGAGTCCGGGGCCGAGATCGGCGTCCTCGCCGTCCCCGCCGAGGCCGCCCAGGAGAACTACGACGCCCTGGCCGACGCCGGCGTCAAGGGCGTCCTCAACTTCGCCCCCGTGCGCGTCAAGCGCCGCGCCGGACGTGCCGCTCAAGAACGTCGACCTGCGGATCAACCTCGAAGAGCTGGCGTTCTTCCTGCGGGCGCCGTAGTGACCCGGCAGGAGCGCTCGGGCGGAAGCTCGCCCGCTGCTCGGTCCGAGCCGTTGTCACGGGACGTCGGCCCGTGGTCTACGGACATTGCTCCGTCGTCCCGGGACGATGGCCCGTCGGCCGCGGAAATCGGGCGTTGTCCCGGGACAGCGGCCCGCCGTCCGCGGACAGCGCTCCGTCATCCCGGGATAAGTCCCGCGGTCCGCGGAAGCCGGGCAATGTTCCGGGACGGCGGCTCGTGGTCCGTGGACATCGCTGCACGGTCCCGGGACGGCGACCCGTCGTCTGTGGACATCGGCCCATGATCCCGGGACGACGACCCGTCGCCCGCGGACATCGCCCGTTGTCCCGGGACAACGACCCGTCGCCCGCAGACATCGCTCCGTCATCCCGGGATCACGGGTCGTTCTCTGCGGACAGCGGCCCGTCGTCTCCGGGCGACGGCTTGCCGTCGGCGGAAATCGGGCATTGTCCCGGGATGACGGCCCATTGTCCATGGACATCGCTCCGCGGTCCCGGTACGACGGCTCGTCGCCCGCGGACTTCGTGCCGTGATCCCGCGGCAACGGCTCATTGGGCGGAGATCGGCCTGGGCGCGAAGAAGGGGCCGGTGTTGCGCGAAGGTCAGCTGAGGGAGTTGGGGAGGAGGAAAAGCGGGCACTTTGATCGTCTCGTCATCGCAGGCGAGGGGAAGCGGATACCGTACTGGTCGACTCGGCGCCCCGCGGCCACTCAGGCGGCCGGACGCCGCCGGGCGGCCCGCGGCTCCGCGGTGAGCACCAGCGGGCCGATGGTGCGGCGGCCGGCGAAGGGGACGACGGTCAGGTAGAAGCTGTGGTTGTGGGTGGATATGGCGCCGGGGCCGAGCCCCAGGCGGTCGCCCACCGGAGCGGCGAGCACGAAGAGCAGCCGCTCGGTCCCGGCCGGCAGCGCCACCTGCGAGAGCTCCTTCCGGAACGGCTCGTGGCCGCGCGCGACGAGGGCGAAGTCCTCCTCGGGCACCGCCATCACCGCCAGGTACTCCGGAAGGTACCACTGCAGGTGGCGGTGCCAGGAGTAGAGGAAGCCCTCCGCCCCCGCCGGCCCGGTCCCGCCGAGCTCGATCGCCACCAGCACGGTCGTCGCCGGCGGGTACTGGCGGACGGTGGCGACCATGTCGTCCAGGTCGCGCTCGTAGGTCGCGATCGTGCCGCGGTTCCACTCGTGGCGCACGACCGCCCACAGGCGGCTCTGCTCCGGCCGCCGGTCGGCGCCGCAGAGGAAGAGCCCGGCGCCGACGGCGGCGGCCACGGCCGTGGCGAGGAGGACGCGCGGTCGATCGCGCAAGGCCGGCGCCGCGGCGACCGCGAGGAGCGCGAGGAGCGCCGGCAGGTGGACGAGGGTGTAGCCGGCCTTGGTGACGTGGAAGAGGGCGAAGAAGGCGATCGGCGGCAGCGCCCAGGCGGCGAGGAGCCCCGCCCGGCGGCGCCGAGGAGGCGGAGGCCCGGCAGGACCGCGGCCGGCGTCGCGGCCCAGAGGAGCGCGAGCGCCACGGCGCCGGGGAAGACGCCCTGGAGGGCCCACTTGACCAGCACCTCGAGGTTGTGCTCGAGCGCTCCCCAGCCGGCGCCGTAGAGGATCGAGGTCTGCGGCAGGAGGGTGGCGAAGTTCTCGCCGCTGATCCGGCGGTAGGCGCCGTAGCCGCCGGCGAGCGCGCAGAGCGGCACGAACCAGGCGAGGAAGAGGAGCGCGAAGAGACCGGCGCCGGCCGCGGCCAGGCGCCAGGGGAGGCGCCCGCGGCGGTAGGCGCGCCAGGCGCCGTAGAGCATGAGCGGCGCGAGCAGCAGCATCGTCGACTGGCGGATCCCTCCCACCACGGCGAAGAGCGCGCAGGCGCCGAGGAATGCGCCCGGCCCGTCCGCCATGGCGAGCGCGGCATAGGCGACGGCGACCGTCATCCCGCCCTCGACGGCGTAGACCAGCGGCAGCTCGCCATAGAACCAGAGAATGGGATTGAAGACATAGAGCGCCGCGGCGAAGAGGCCGGCCGCGAGCCCCGCTCGAGCGCCCTCTTCCCCTGGAGCTTTTCTTCCTCCCGACCGGTTCGCTCCGCGGAAGCGACCAGCCGCGCGACGAGGAGGACCATGAGCCCGGCGCCGATCCCCTCGGCGAGGATCGACAGCGCCACCATGCCGTGGAGCGAGTCGACGCCGCAGGCGGCGAGGAGCTTCAAGAGCGCGATGTAGAGCGGATAGCCCGGCGGGTGCGGATGGTGGGCGGCGAGGTCGTAGCGCTCGACGCCGAGCGCGAACTGGATCGAGTCGTGGTCCCACATCCGGCGCGCCGCGAAGGGCAGGCGGGTGAGGACGGTGAGGGCGCCGGCCGCGAGCGCCGCGAGCGCAATCGGGCGCCGTGCGGCTGGAAGAGGGAGGGACAAGGCGTCGCGATGCTAGCGCAAACGGCCGGCGCTCATTGCGGGCGTCGGCGATAGAACGACAGGCTGCTCTCGCCGTAGCGGCGAACGTCGGTGCGGACGAGGGGGCCGGCTTCGAGCGGCAGGTCATGGCGCGAGGAGTGCTCGACGACGATCTCGCCGTCGGGGACGAGGAGCGGCGCGGGATTCTCCATCAGGCCGGCGAGGAGCGCGGCGTAGCCGCTGAAAGCATAGGGGGGATCGGCGAAGACGAGGTCGAAGGAGCGGCCGGCGAGGCGGGAGAGTCCGGCGGGAAGCTTCAGACGGCGGACGGCGACCGCCCCGGCGGCGAGGCGTCCGGCGTTCTCGGCGATCGTGCGGGCGGCGCGCGGATCGTCGTCGACGGCGAGGACCTCGAGCGCGCCGCGGCCGGCCGCCTCGATCCCCACCACCCCGCTGCCGGCGAAGAGGTCGAGGACGCGCGCGCCGGCGAGCCGGTCGCCCCAGATCGAGAACAGCGCCTCGCGCACCCGCCCCTCGGTGGGCCGGGCGCCGGGCGGCACCGCGAGGCCGCGGCCGCGGAGCTCGCCGCCGCTCACCCGCACGCCGGGCTTCACCGCGCCCTCACCGGCGTGGCCTGCGAGACGAGGGCGACGAACTCCTGCCGGAGCTGCTCGCGCAGGACGTAGAGGGTGACCGGCTCGTTCACCCCCTGGAATTCGACCCCCTTCTTGTCGGCGGTGAACTCGAAGACCTCGAAGAGCTGGCCGTCGACGCGCTTCAGGACGTCGCCCGGCCGCGGCTCGTAGCCGTCCGGCAGACGCTCGGCCCCCTCCATCACCTTCACCTTGCCGGCCATGTCGCCGATCACCGAGAGGACTCGCGTCAGCGGCAGCGCCAGGGTGTCGTAGCGGCCGTAGCGGAAGCTGCGCGCCGGCCGGTCGGGCAGGGCGAGCGTCAGGACGCAGCGCTCGATCCAATCCCCCTCCGGGCCGCGCGTCCGCTCCTCGACCTCCGAGAGGTCCTCGGCGGCGAGCCGGCGGAGCACTCCGTCCATCTCGTCCGGGCCGAGCTCGACGAGACCCATCTGCTCCTTGCCGCGCTGGCCGTCGCGCAGGCGGATGGTGCCGTTGCGGAACAGCGTGACCTCGCGGTGCCCGAGCGTGCTCCCGCAGTCGAAGCGGAAGACCTCCGTCGAGCGGTCGGTCGGTGTGCGCGCGCGGCGGCGCCGGCGCGGGCACGGCGCCGCCCGCGAGCAGGAGCATCAGGACTGCGGCATGCAGCAGGACCGCTCCCATCAGGACCTCCGTTCCCCCGCCGGCACGGGCGGAATCTCCACGGCGTCTGCGGCTTCTTGGGGTTTATGGGGCCCGTCGGGCTCGTGGGGCTCGCTGGCCGCGGACGCTCCCCGGCGGGCCTCGGCGAGGGCGTAGGCGAGCTCCTCGCCGCGGCCGATCTCGCCGTCGAGGCGGGCGCGGCGGGTGGCGGCGAGAGCGCGGCCGATCTCGCGGCCCGGACGGATGCCGGCGGCGACCAGGTCGGCGCCGCGCACCGCGAGGGCGAGCGGCCGCAGGTCGCAGAGGTAGCGCCGCACCCAGGCGCGCTCCGCCTCGCCGCCGGCGGCCATGAGGAGCAGCAGCTCCTCGCCGGCGAGCGGCGCCAGCGCCGCCTCCACCTCGTGCGGCGCGATGTCCAGGCGGCCGGCCGCCCGCCGGGCGGCGGCGACGCGGCCGGCCGCCCCGGCGAGCAGCTGGCGATCGGCGCCGGCGAGGTCGAGGCGATCGCAGAGGGCGGCGAGGTCGACCGGCGGCAGGCCGCCCTCGAGCGCGACCAAGCCGGCGAGGAAGAGCCGCCAGGGGTGGACCGGCGGCTCGGCGAGGCTCTCCAGCCGGTACCAGTCGAGGGCGGCGCGCGCCCGGCGGAGGCGGTCGCGCGCGGCGTCGTCCAGCGCCAGCCGCGGATGCAGCACGGCGAGGAGGCCGAGCTCGGCCAGCCGGTCGAGACCGCGGAGCGCCATGTCGGCGTCGTCGAGGAGCAGGATCAGCTCGTCGCGCAGGCGCGAGCCCGAGAGCCGCGCGAAGGCGCCCTCGGCGAGCGCCACGCCGATCAGGCGCAGCGTCTCGGGGGCGATCTGGAAGCCCAGCCGCAGCCCGAGACGGACGGCGCGGAGCGCGCGCGTCGGGTCGTCGAGGAAGGAGAGGCTGTGGAGGACGCGGAGGGTGCGCTCGCGGAGGTCGCGGCGCCCGCCGAAGTAGTCGAGGAGCTCCGGCGGCGCCTCCCGGCCCGCCGGGCCGGCGCCGCCCGCCGGCGACCCGAGGCGGATCGCCAGGGTGTTGACCGTGAAATCGCGGCGATAGAGGTCCTGGCGTATCGCCGACGTCTGCACCTCGGGGAGCGCCGCAGGCGCACGGTAGAACTCGCTCCGCGCCGTCGCCACGTCGAGGTGAAAACCCTCGGGGTCGACCACCACGGCGGTCAGGAAGGCCGCGTGGACGCGCACCCGGCCGCCGAGCTCGCGCGGCGAGCGCGCGCGCGAAGCTGGGGCCGTCCCCCTCGGCGACGACGTCGAGATCGCGGTTCTCGCGCCCGAGGAGGAGGTCCCGCACCAGGCCGCCCACCAGGTAGACCGGGATCCCCGCGCGGCAGGCGACGCGGCCGATCGCCGCCACCCGCGCCGCGACCGCCGGCGGCAGCCGCCGCAGCAGATGGGCGGCGTCCTCGCGGCTCGCCTTCTGCTGCGCCGTCCGGCGGTCCAGGGTGGCCTCGGCGCCGGCGAGCCGGCCGTGGAGGTGGCGGAGCACCTGCATGCGGGTGACGATGCCCAGCGGCCGCCCACCCGTCAGATCCCCCGCCGGCTCCCCCACCAGCACGAAGCGCGGCTCGCGCGGGCTCGCCCCCAGCATGCGCTCGCCGACCTCCTCGGCCGGCGCGGTCGCCGCCACCCACTCGAGATCCCGCTCCATCACCGTCTCGACCGGCCGCTCGCCGAGGCCGTGCTGGAGCGCCGCGTCGAGGTGCTGGCGGGTGATCGCGCCCACCACCGGACCGCCGGCGCCCGCCGTCACCGGGGCGGCGTTGACCTGGCGGGCGTTCAGGAGCTGCTTGGCCGCGGCGATCGAGGTCTCGGCGGCGAGGGTGAAGACGGGGGAGATCATGAGGTCCGCGGCGCGCGCCGCCGGCGGCAGGACGGCGGCGAGCATGGCCAGCAGGCGCTCGCGGGCCTCGACGAGCGTCACCCCCGCGAGGCGCGCCGAGCCGGCGGTCGCATGGCCGCCGCCGCCCAGCCGCCCGAGCGCCGCGCCGAGGTCGAAGCCCGGCAGCTCGCCGCGGCCGATCAGCGTCACCCGGTCGCCCTCGCCGAAGAGGGCGAAGAGGAGCGGCAGGTCGAAGATCTCGAGGCAGCGGTTGACCAGCGGCGCCAGCTCGTCGACGCGGCCCGCGAGCTCGACCTCGGTCACCCCCACGCGCTGATCGTGGATGCGCTCGACGGTCAAGCGGCTCGCCATCTGGTGCAGCACCTCGAGGTGGCGGGCGTCCAGGTGCCGCACCACGAAGCGGCGGACGGCGGCGAGGTCGCCGCCGGCTCCGAGCAGGCGCGCGGCGGCGGCGAGGTCGCGCGGGCCGGTGGTCGGAAAGGTCAGCGAGCCGGTGTCCTCGTAGATCCCGGCGAGGAGGAGGGTCGCCTCGGCCGGGCTGGCGTCGATCCCGCGCCGCGCCAGCTCCTCGGCGAGCAAGGTCGACGTCGAGCCGGCGGCGGGATCGACGATGCCGCCGGCGACCTCGACGTCCGCCTCGGCCGGCGGATGGTGGTCGTAGGCCCAGACCTCGATCCGCGGGTTGGCGGCGAGCCATTCGGCGACGATCCCGATGCGGTCGCGCTGCCGGACGTCGCAGAGGACGACGCGGGTGAGGCTCGCCGGATCGACCTCCTTCTGGCGGATCTCGCCGGCGATCTCGACCTCTCCCGCGGCGATCATCCGCCGCACCGACTCCTCCGGCGCGCCGGGGAAGAACAGCCGCGCCTCCGGGTGCAGCCGCCGCGCCGCGACCGCCGAGGCGAAGGCGTCGAAGTCCGCCCCGACGTGCGTCGCGATGAGCTCCATGGCAGGAAGATTGTAGGCTGCCGGCGCCGCCGGCGCATCGGCGTTGTAGGGGCGCCCCCCCCGTGGTCGTCCCCGCAGGCCTATGAGGGCAGGCACAGGGGCCTGCCCCTACAGGAAAGCCGATGCCGCCATTGCGAGGGAACTTTTCAGCGCCGCAGCCGCTCGGCGGCCTCGGTGCGGCCGGCGGCGGCGGCGAGGTCGGCCGCCGTCCGGCCGTCGTCGCTCTTGGCGGCGCGATCGGCGCCGTGGGACAGCAGCAGCTCGATCGACGGCAGATCGCCGTTCTGCGCCGCCGAGTGGAGCGGCGTAGAGCCGCCGTGCTGCGTCGCGTTCGGATCGGCGCCGTGGGCGAGGAGCAGGCCGACGACCGCCGACGAGCGGCCGGCCGCGGCGCTGTGGAGCGGCGTTACGCGCGACGGGTTGGCGGCGGCCGCGGCGACGTCGGCGCCCTGCGCGATCAGCGCCTCGGCGACCGGCCGGCGATCGAAGAAGCCGGCGAGGTGGAGGGCGGTGAAGCCGTCGGGCGAGCGCGCGGCCGACCGCGCCGGGGTCCGCGGCGAGCAGCTCCTCGACCCGCGCCGTCTCCCCCAGCGCCGCCGCCTCGAACAGGTCGAGCGCCGGCGCGGCGAGGACGAGGGCGGCGAGCGCTCCCTCGCGCCGGCGATAGAGCGCCCGGAGGATGGCCCGAGACCCCGTCCTCCCCCCTGGCCGCCGCGAGGCCCGGCGTCGCGGCCAGCAGCCGCGAGACCGTCTCGGCATCGTCGGCGTCGATCGCCGCGAGCAGCTCCCGCTCCTGGTCCTGGTCCGTCATCGCCTCTACCCGGCGAGCGAGGTGAACCGCTCGAGCACCGAGCCGCGGCCGAGCAGGCCTTCGATCGAGGCGGCGAGCTCGGGGCCGAAGGCGATCTTGAAGGCCTCCTCGGCGGCGATCGAGACCTTGCGGTCGGGGAACTGGATGGTCAGCTTGACCGGCACCCGGCCGGGGTGCTCGAGGAGGAGGTTCTTCAGCTTCAGCATCTCGCCCTGGGAGACCGAGGGCTCGAGCACCAGCTCGACCGCGGCGAGCGTCTTGCCGGCGACCTTCTCGAGCGGCACGATGTCCTCGACGGTCAGCTCCGGCTCGCCCTCCCGCGCCCGCACCTCGCCCTTGACCAGGATGATCGCCTCGTCGGCCAGCAGGTGGCCGAACTGCTGGAGCTGGTTGGCGAAGAGGGTGACCGGCAGCGTGCCCGTCAGGTCCTCGAGCACGAAGCGCCCCATGAAACGGCCGGCGTTGGGGCCGGTCTTGATCTTCACCCGCTTGAGGTTGGTGACCATGCCGCCCACCGTCGCCGCCCCCTCGAAGCCCTCCTTGAGGTCGGCGGCCGACTGCGGCGAGAAGCGCTCCAGCGCCGCCGCGTGCTCGAGGAGAGGGTTGCCGGTGAGATAGAACCCGAGCGTCTCCTTCTCGTAGCGCAGCCGCTCGCGCTCGTCCCAGGTGGCGAGGGTCGGATCGACCGTCGGCTCGAGCGCCTGCTCGCCCGCGGCGCCGCCCCCGGCCATGGCGCCGAAGAGGGTCGTCTGCCCCACCTCGCGCTCCTGTCGCCGCCGCTGCGCGTGGTCGAGGATGCGGTCGAGCGAGCCCCAGAGGGCGGCGCGGTGCACTCCCAGGCCGTCGAAGGCGCCGGCCTTGACCAGGCTCTCGAAGCACTTCCGGTTGACGTGGCGGGAGTCGAGCTCGCAGGCGAGGTGGGCGAGGCTCCGGAAGCGGCCCAACCGGCGGCGCACCGCCAGCACCTCCTCGATCGCCCCCTCCCCCACCCCCTTGACGCCGCCGAGGCCGAAGCGGATCGTGCCGCCGGCGACGGTGAACGCCCAGTCGCTCTCGTTGATGTCGGGCGGCAGCACGGCGATCCCCATGTTGCGGCACTCGGCGATGTACTTGGCGATGGCGTCGGAGGACGAGAGCTCGGAGTTGAGCATCGCCGCCATGAAGGCCACGGGGTAGTGGGCTTTCAGGAACGCCGTCTTGTAGGCGAGCATGGCGTAGGCGACGCTGTGGCTCTTGTTGAAGCCATAGCCGGCGAAGGGCTCGATGTACTCCCAGAGCTCGCGGGCCTTTTCTTTGGCCACCCCGCGCCGGCCCGCGCCCTCGACGAACTTCTCCTTCTGCTCCGCCATGACCTCGATCTTCTTCTTGCCCATCGCCTTCCGGAGCACGTCGGCCTCGGCCATGCTGAAGCCGGATACCGCGACGGCGATCAGCATGACCTGCTCCTGGTAGACGATGACGCCGTAGGTCTCGGCGAGGATCGGCTCGGTCTCGGGGAGGATGTACTTGACCTTCTTCCTGCCGAGCTTGCGCTGGATGTACTCCTCGACCATGCCGACCGAGAGGGCGCCCGGCCGGTAGAGGGCGTTGAAGGCGGCGAGGTCCTCGAACTTCGACGGCCGGGCGCGGCGCAGCAGGTCGGTCATGCCGCGCGACTCGAACTGGAAGATGCCGGACGTCCGTCCCTCGCAGAACAGGCGGAAGACCTCGGCGTCGTCGAGCGGCACCTCGTCCAGATCGAGGGCGATCCCCTGATGCGCCAGGATCTTCACCGCGTCGTCGATCACCGTCAGCGTGCGCAGGCCGAGGAAGTCCATCTTCAAGAGCCCGAGCTTCTCGACGACGGTCATGTCCCACTGGGTCATGATCGTCTCTTCGTCCCCCTTGACCGCCCGGTAGAGCGGCACCAGCTCGTCCAGCGGGCGCGGGGTGATGACGACGCCCGCGGCGTGGACCGAGGCGTGGCGCGTCAGCCCCTCGAGCCGGCTCCCCACCTCGATGATCTTCTTGACCTCGGGGTCCTTCTGCGCCTCGGCGGCGAGCGGACCCTCCTTGGCGACCTCGGAGAGCGACTTGGTCATGTCGGGGACGAGCTTGGCGATGCGGTCGACCTTGGCGTAGGGGATGCCCATCACCCGGCCGACGTCGCGGATGACCGCCTTGGCGGCGAGCGTCCCGAAGGTGATGATCTGCGCCACCCGGTCGCGCCCGTACTTGTCCGACACGTAGCGGATGACCTCGCCGCGGCCGCGCATGCAGAAGTCGATGTCGATGTCCGGCATGCTGATGCGCTCGGGATTGAGGAACCGCTCGAAGAGCAGGTCGTACTGCAGCGGGTCGATGTCGGTGATGCGCAAGGCGTAGGAGACGACCGACCCCGCCGCCGAGCCGCGCCCGGGCCCCACCGGGATGCCGTGCTCGCGGGCGTAGCGGATGAAGTCCCAGACCACCAGGAAGTAGCCCGGGAAGCCCATCTTCTCGATCACCTGGATCTCGAACTCGAGGCGCTGCCGGTAGAGCTCCTCGGGCGCCTTGACCAGCCCCTGGGCGCGCCGCTTCCTGAGCTCGTCGAGCCGCCGGTCGAGACCCTCGCGCGCCGCCTTCTCGAAATAGGACTGCAGGGTGAAGCCCTCCGGCACCGGGAACTCGGGGAGGTGGAACTTGCCCGTCGGGATCGTCAGGTTGCAGCGCTCGGCGATCGCCAGGGTGTTCTCGATCGCCCGCTCGTCCTGCGGGAAGAGGGCGTGCATCTCGGCCGCCGACTTCATGTAGAAGTTGTCCGAGTAGTAGCGCAGCCGGTCCTCGTCCGCGACGTTCTTCTGGGTGCCGATGCAGAGCAGCACGTCGTGGGCGAAGGCGTCGCTCTTCTTCAGATAGTGGCAGTCGTTCGAGACCACCAGCGGGATGCCGGTCCTGGCCGCGAGCCGCCGCAGCACCTCGTTGGCGGCGCGCTGCTCGGGGATGCCGTGGTCCTGCATCTCGAGGTAGAAGTTGCCGTCGCCGAAGATCTCGCGGAAGTCCCTCGCCGTCGCCTCGGCGTCCGACTCGCGGCGGCCGACGATCTGCTCGTTGACCTCGCCCTTCAAGCAGGCCGAGAGGCCGATCAGGCCGGCGCTGTGCTTGCGGAGCAGCTCCTTGTCGATCCGCGGCTTGTAGTAGAACCCCTCGAGGTAGGAGCTCGAGGTGAGCTTCAAGAGGTTCCTGTAGCCGGTCTCGTCCGCGGCGAGGAGGACGAGGTGGTTGGAGGAGCCGCGCTGGGCGTTCCTGTCGAGCCGGCTCCCCTGGGCGACGTAGGCCTCCATGCCGAGGATCGGCTTCACCCCCGCCGCCTTCGCCTTGGTGTAGAACTCGATCGCCCCGAACATGTTGCCGTGGTCGGTCAACGCCATGGCCGGCATCCTCGCCTCGGCCGCGGCGGCGATCACGTCGTCGAGGCGGTTGGCGCCGTCCAACAGGCTGAACTGGCTGTGGAGATGGAGGTGGACGAAGTCGGACATCGGGGTGGATCGATGTTACCAGACGGCGGCGGCCCGGGGGCCGGCGGCCTACTCCTCCTTGAGCGCCTGCAGCGGATCGAGCCGCGCCGCCCGCCGCGCCGGCAGATACCCGGCGACCAGACCGACCAGGAGCAGGAGAGCGGCCAGGACGGCGAGGGTCGCCGGATCGGTCGCCGCCGCTCCATAGACCTGATGGCGGACCAGCCGCGCGAGGGGGATCGAGACCGGGACGGCGAGCGCCAGGCCGGCGGCGAGGAGCGCGGCGACCTCCGTCAGCACCAGCCGCAGGACCGCCGCCCGGTCGGCGCCGAGGGCCATGCGGATGCCGATCTCCCGCGCCCTTCTCGTGACCACGTAGGCCATCACCCCGTAGAGCCCGAGGCCGGCGAGCAACAGCGCGAAGGCGCCGAAGAACTCGGCGAGGGTCGAGACCGCGCGGTCGAGGAAGATCGACTCGTCGACCTGGTCCTGCATGGTCTTGAGCTCGGTCACCGGCAGGTCGGGATCGAGCCGCCGCACGACGCCGCCGAGGACTGGGCCGAGCGCCGCGGGGGCGCTCCTCGTGCGCACGTAGAAGGTCGCCGGGCCCAGGTTCCCCGGCTTCTGGGCGTAGGGGAAGTAGAGGAAAGGGCGTCCCCCGTCGCGCAGGTTGTCGTACTTGGCGTCGCGGACGACCCCCACGATCGTCGTGTCCATCCGGGTCCCCGGACCCGAGCCGTGGCCGAGCCGGCGTCCGAGCGGGTTGGCGTTGCCGTAGATCTTGCGCGCCAGGCTCTCGTTGACGACCGCCACCCGCGCCCCGCCCGCGCGGTCGGCGGCGGCGATCTCGCGGCCGACGAGGAGCGGCACGCCCAGGGTCGAGAGGAACCCCGGGCCGATCCAGTTCTCGGCGACCTGCAGATCCTCGCCGGCATGGCCGGTCGCCTCGAAGGTGAAGTTCGACGTCTCCTCGCTCTCGGTGAGCACGGCGAGCTCGGCGAAGCTGACGGCGGAGACTCCCGGCACCGCCGCGACCTCGTCGGCGACCCGGCGGTAGAAGGCGCGCAGGGCCGGCTCCCGATAGCGGGCGAGGGAGGCGTCGAGCGAGAAGGTCATCAGGTGGTCGGGCCGGAAGCCGGGGTCGAGCCGACGCAGGTTCGCCAGGCTGCGCGCGAAGACCAGGGCGCCCAAGAGCAGGAGGAGAGAGACGGCGACCTGGGCGACGACGAGCGACTTGCGCAGGCGCACCTCCCCCGGCTCCGCCGCCCCTTGGGTGCGCAGGACCGAGCCGAGCCCCGGACGGGTCGCCTGGAGGGCCGGGAGCAGGCCGAAGGCGAGGCCGGTCGCGCCGGCGACGGCGCAGGTGAAGGCGAGGACGCGGGCATCGGGCGTCACCGAGAAGGCCGAGCCCAGGTTGTAGTCGCCCGGGATCAGCCGCAGGAGGAGCCTGCCGCTCCAGGCGGCGAAGACCAGTCCCAAGGCGCCGCCGCCCAGCGCGAGCAGGCCGCTCTCGACCAGCAGCTGCCGGACGAGCCGGCTCCGCCCCGCCCCCAGCGCCAGGCGGACGGCGATCTCCTTCTGGCGCGCCGCGGCGCGCGCCACGAGGAGCCCCGCGAGATTGGCGCAGGCGATCAGGAGCAGCAGACCGACCATCCCCATGAGCACGAGGAGCGGCTTGCCGAACTGGTCGCGCACGCTCGAGACGCCGCGCGCCGCCGGCAGGAGCGAGAGATGGCGGGCGACGAAGCGCTGGAGGATCGCGGCGCGGCGCCCTCCCAGGGTGGGGAGCTCCGCCTCCATCAGGCCGCGGAAGAGCGGCGCCATGGCGGCTTCGGCGCGGGCGCGGGAGACGCCGGGCGAGAGGCGCGCGAAGACGTTGAGCCAGGCGCTCCGGCGGTCCTCGAGATCGTTCCAGCGCGGCGTCATCACCGCCTTGTAGGCGATGGGCACGAAGAGCTCGGGCGCCTCGCCGACTCCGACGCTGCGGAACGCCGGCTCGACCACCCCGGCGATGGTGAACGGCCGGCCGTTGACGCGGAGGGTGCGGCCGAGGGCTCGCGGATCGCCACCCAGGCGCCGGTGCCAGGCGCCAGAGGAGAGGAGGACGACCGGCGGCGCGCCCGGACGGTCGTCCTCCGGCGCGAGCGGGCGGCCGAGGACGACGCCCACCCCCAGCAGCGAGAAGTAGTTGCCCGACACCAGCTCGGCCCGCGCGTGCTCGCTCTTCGTCCCCCAGGCGACGCTCGCCCCCACCGGGAAGCGGGCGAGGACGCCGTCGAAGATCTCGGCCGGGCTCCTGTCGCGCAGGTCGCGGTAGAGAGGGTAGGAGAAGCAGATGCCGTCGTCGACGTAGCTGCTGTCGGTGTGGCCGGGATTGGGTCCAGCGGCCGAGAGGAGCACCAGCCGCCCCGCCTGGCGCACCGGCAGCGGCCGCAGCAGCACCTGGTCGAGCAGGCCGAAGATCGCGGCGTTGGCGCCGATGCCGACGGCGAGCGAGAGGAGAGCGACGGCGGTGAAGAGAGGGCTGCGGCGCAGCGAGCGAAGGGCGATGCGGAGGTCCAGGACGAGCGCGGTCATCGGGTTCTCCCCTGGGTATCCCGGACCATACGGCGACCTGCCGGCAGGGTTTCAGGCGGCGCGGCTCTTCTCCCCCAGCAGGCGGTTGACGTGGACGACGTAGTCGAGCCCCGAGGCGAGGGTCAGGGCGCCGACCAGATACATGGCGCCCAGGGCCACCGGCTCGAGGCTCGCGGCGAGGGGGGAGACGAGCACCAGGACGACCGCCGTCACCTGGACGACGGTGGTGACCTTCGACAGCGCCGAGGGGGGGAACTTCTTCACCCCCACCGCCAGGTAGAGCACCAGGGCGACGGCGACCAGGAGGACGTCCCGCGCGATCACCAGGACGGTCACCCAGACCGGGATCAGCGTGCCGCGGTTGAGGCTGGGGATCGAGAGGGCGACGTAGGCCGACATCAGCAGCAGCTTGTCGGCGATCGGATCGAGGTAGCTGCCGAGGAGCGACTGCTGGTGGTAGATGCGGGCGATGGCGCCGTCGAGCGCGTCGGTGACCCCGGCGGCGACGAAGACGGCAAGGGCGCGGCGCGGCTGGCCGTCGATGACCGAGATGATGAAGAAGGGCACCAGCCCCATGCGCAGGAGCGACAGGAGGTTGGGGACGGTGAGGCTCATGAGCGGCCGATGATCTTGAGCGTGCGGCGGATCATCTCGACCGCGTCGCTCCCCGCCAGCGGCTCGCCCGGCCGGCAGTCGTCGTCCTCGGCGAGGAGGCCGCAGCGCGACGCGAGATCGCAGGCGAGCGCCGGCGACGGCTGCGGGTTGCCGGCGCCGTCGCCGAGGCAGGCGGCGCCGCCGAAGCTCTGCAGGACGCGCACCATGGCGCGCAGCGCCGTCGCCCGCCGCGCCGGCGAGCCGGGCGAGAAGCGGTGCAGCGTCTCGTCGACGTCGAGCAGCCCGAGGTTGACCACGCGCACGATCTCGTCGCGCTGCGGATGGTCGAGGACATCGGTCGCGATGCGCCCGCCGCTCGGCTTGGCGTAGCGCACCTGCGGCACCAGCCAGTAGAGCAGCACGGCGAGATCGGCGCGGCTGAGCTCGGGCTTCGCGGCGACGTCGCGCACCCCTTGCGGCAGCAGCGACAGGCGCCAGCGGAACTTGGCCGCGGCGAGCTTCTCGGCGAGCGCCGGGTCCTGCGGGCTCCGCTCGGCCAGGCCCTCGACGATCTTCAATCCGGCCGACGGGTCTCCCACCGACAGCTCCAGCTCGGCCCGCCTCTCGAGCAGGGCGGCGTCGCCCGGCCGGCGCTCGGCGAGGCGCTTCACCGCCGCCAGCTCGGCCGGCAGATCGCCGCGCGACAGCGCCACGGCGCGCGCCGCCTCGAGGGTCGAGGTCTCGTCGGGCGCCCAGGTACGGAGCAGGTCGAGGTGGCGGTTGGCCTCGGCGATGCGGCCGGCCTTCAACGCCTCGCGCAGGCGGTTGCCGACGATCTCCAAGGCGCGCGGATGGAGCTCGCCGGTGCGTTGGAAGGCGAGCGGGCTGCGCGCCGCGACGGCGCGATAGGCGGCGTAGGCGAGCGGCAGGTCGCCGGCGAGCTCGGCGGCGCGCCCGAGGAGGAGCTGGCTGGCGGTGTAGCCCGGGGTCGCGTCGCCCACCGGCACCAGGCGGCGGACCACCGCGGCGAGGTCGCCGCCGGCGAAGTCGGCCTCGGCGGCGAGCACGTCGGCCGGTGGCAGGCGCCGGCCGTCGGCCAGGAGGTCGCGGGCGGTCTGGCGCGCCGCCGCGACGTCGCCCTCCTCGACCAGCGCCGTCCAGGCTTCGTGGAGCTGCCGGCGCTCGTCCGAGGTGACCGGCGGGCCGCTCGCCGGGTACCCTTCGAGCGGCGCGAGGAGGTAGGCGCGCTCGCGCAGCACGACCGCCCCCCGCGGCGGCGTGGGGCGAGCGGGCGGGCGCGGCACCGGTGGCGGCGCCGTGGCACAGGCCGCCGCGAGGAGGGCGAGGAGGAGGGTGGTCGCGAGGAGCGTGGCGGCCGGACGACCGGACGGCATGAGGACTCGCGCGCCCCTAGGGCTTCTCCGGCTGGGGGGCCGCGGCGATGGTGGCGATGGCATGTTTGTAGATCAGGATCTCCTTCCCGTCGCTCTCCAGCACCACGGCGAAACGGTCGAAGCGCTTCAGGCGGCCGATCAGGGGATGTCCCCCGGTGATCAGCTCGAGATGCATCGGCAGCCCTTCCTTCAAGCTCTGGAAGAGATAACCGTCCTGGATGTTGATGGTGTGCTTAGGCATTGGCCCTCCCGAGACCGCGCCGAACGTGTTCAAGGACTTGCGGCACCCGATGCTCCAGATCCTGGGCCGAGAACCAGGTCACCTCGGGCTCCTTACGAAACCAGGTCTCCTGCCGCTTGGCAAATCGGCGCGTCGCCTGGACCGTCTCGTCGATAGCCTGCTGGAGGGTCCTATCCCCCCTCAGATGAAGCACGAGCTGGCGGTAACCGATGGCCTGGAACGCGGGCAGGAGAGGATCCAGCCCCCGCGCGAGCAACCCTTGCACTTCCCGCACCCACCCCTGCTCGACCATTCGGGCCACGCGCCCTCCGATGGCATCGTATAAGAGACTCCGCGGGAGCGTCAATCCGACGGAGACGGCCGGAATCCTTTGATTTCCAAAGGGTTGCCGCGCGATCCAGGCGGCGAGCGGGAGGCCCGAGACACGCGCCACCTCGAGGGCGCGGAGCACCCGCTGGGCGTCGCCCGGAGCCAGGCGGGCGGCGGTTTCGGGGTCGACGCGGGCGAGCTCGGCGGCGAGCGCCGGCAGGCCGTGGGCGTCGAGCCGGGCGCGCAGCTCGGCGCGCACCGCGGGGTCTCCCGGCGGCATCGGGCTGATGCCGGCGAGCAGGGCGCGCAGGTAGAGGCCGCTGCCGCCGACGACGATCGGCACCCTCCCCCGCCCCTCGATCCCGGCGATCGCCCGCCGCGCCCGGCGGGCGAACTCGCCGGCCGAGTAACGCTCGTGGGGATCGAGGACGTCGACCAGGTGGTGCGGCACCCGCGCCTGCTCCTCGCGGCTGGGCTTCGCCGTGCCGATGTCGAGCCCGCGGTAGACCTGGAGGGCGTCGGCGTTGACGATCTCGCCGCCGAGCGCCGCGGCGAGCGCCATCGCCAGGCGGCTCTTGCCGGTGGCGGTCGCGCCGGCGACGGCGACGACCGGGCGGCGGATCGGGTCAGGGCGCGGGTCGGACACGGCGGGAGCATAAGCCGGGCCGCCGCCGTGGGCACGCCGCTTGCTCTCCTACCTGATTCGATCAAGAGATGAGCTTCGACGAGGAGACGAGGACATGGAGAGGAGAGCCGCCCGTCGCGCATCCCTGGGATTGAGCCTCGCCGGCGCCCTCTGCCTGGCGAGCTGGGCAGGCCTCCTCGCGCCGCGCCGCGCCGCCGGCCGACGAGGGCGCCAGCGTCCGGCAGGCGGGAGTGGCCGCGGTCGCGGCGCTCGCGGAGGATTCCCACCGCGATGCCGGCGACGGCTCCCCGGTCTGCGTCGCCGCCCTCTACGTCATCCAGGCCGGCCACGAGCAGGAGGCGGCCGAGGATCTCCATCGCCTGGCGACGCTGACCCGCCAGGAGCCCGGCAACATCCTCTACGCCGTCCACCGCTCGCTCGACGACCCGCGGCAGTTCCTCATCTACGAGCAGTACCGCTCGCCGGCGGATCTCGAGGCGCACCGCAAGACCCCCTACTTCCAGCGCTACTCGGTCGAGGGCCTGCAGAAGATCGCCGAGAGCCGGACGACCGGCACCTTCACGCCGTTCTGAGCGGACCCTCTCCCCTTCTGCCAGACCCGGACGCAGAGCGCAGGAGACTCGCGGGTCGCGGGTTCCTGAGGCAGGAGAGCGCGCCGAGGCGCGGCTCCGATCCCATGGGAGCCTCGAACGACGACCCAGTCTGTCTCGAAAGGAGATCTGTCATGAACGTCTCTCAGAAGGCCCTGGCGACCGCCGCCCTGTCCGTCCTCCTGCTCGCCCCGGCGCTGGCGCAAGCGAAGACGCCGCCACCACCCGCCGCCGCCGACGCCACCACCGCCGAGGGCCTGCTCCATCATCCGCGCGCCCTGGCGCGGTTCCTCCATCTCTCAGCCGACCAGACCACCCAGCTCCTCGCCTTCGACAAGACTCTGCAGACGGCGGTCGAGCCCCTGCGCCAGGCGCGCGTCCCGCTCTGCGCCCAGCTCCGCACCGACCTCACGGCGGCGACTCCCGACCCCGGCGCCGTCGGCGCCGACACCCTCTCGCTCTACGACAACAAGCTGCAGATCCGCGCCGCGCGCGAGGCGTTCGACACCAGCTTCTCGGCGATCCTCGACCCGGGCCAGCTCGCCCGCTACGACGCCCTCAAAGTGCTCGGCAACTTCCTCAACGGTCCCGGCACCGACGTGATCGGCGACTGCCCGCCGGCGGCTTCATAGCCCTCCTCTCCCTTGCAGCCGAGCGGCCGGCCTCCGGGCCGGCCGCTCCGTGCTGTTGCGCTGCCCTCGCCGAAAGCCTTGGGGACCGCTACCTCGGCGCCGCCGGCAGCTCGATCCGCAGCCGCCCGTCCTCGCCGAAGCGGACGACCACCTCGCCGTCGCGGTCGGTGCGCAGAGTCGGGATGGCCCGCTCTTCCAGCCGGCGGAGGACGACGGGCGAGGGGTGGTGGTAGACGTTGCCGATACCGTCCGAGACGAGGGCGAGGCGCGGGGCGACGGCGTCGAGGAAGTCCTCGCTGGTCGAGGTCTTGCTGCCGTGGTGGCCGAGCTTGAGGAGATCGGCGTGCAGGCCCGCCGCGCCCAGCTCGGCGAGCATGCGGCGCTCGGCGGGGGCCTCGGCGTCGCCGGTGAGGAGCGCCCGCCGGCCGTTCGCCTCGGCGAGGAGCACGAGCGAGCGGACGTTGACGCCCCGGCGGTCGCCTGGCGCCGGGTTGAGCGCCGTCAGCCGCCAGCGCCCGACCGCCGCCCGCTCCCCCGCCCACATCACCCGTAGCCGCGGGCCGGGGAGCGTCAGGAAATCCCAGGCGCAGCCGACCGGCGGCCATCCCGGCGCCGTCCAGATCTCCTCCACCGGCAGGTAGGCGGCGAGATCGACCAGACCGCCGCAGTGGTCGCGGTCGGGATGGGTCATCACCAGCGCATCGAGCCGGCTCACCCCTTCGGCGAGGAGCGCCGGCAGCAGGACGCGGCCGCCGAGGTCGACGCCCTCTCTCCCGCCGCCGTCGATCAGGATCGCGCGCCGGCCGTCGCGGAGGAGGATCGCGTCCCCTTGCCCGACGTCGAGGAGCGCGACCTCGAGGCCGTGCTTCGCCACCCGCGGCGCGGCGAGGGCGACGCCGGCGAGCGCGAGCGCCGGGATGGCGAGGGCGAGCCGGCGGCGGCCGCCGAGCAGGAGGAGCGCGAGGCCGATGGCGAGGAGAGACGCCGCCGCGGTCGATGCCAGGAGAGGCATCCCGCGCCAGAGCGCGGCGCCGCCGGCGGCCGGCCAGCCGAACGGCGCGGCGAGGAGGTCGAGCGCCGGGAGGAGCGCCGCGGCGAGGCGCGGCGAGATCACGGCGACGCAGGTCCAGGCGAGGCAGCCGGCGAGCGCCAGGGCGGTCCAGGGCACGGCGGCGAGGTTGGCGAGCGGGCGCGAGCGGCGCCGCGGTGTGGAAGAGCGGCAGGGCGAGGGGGAGGGTCGCGAGCTCGGCGGCGAGGCTGAGAGCCAGGGGACGCGCCAGCGCCCCCGGCAGCCGGCGCGAGAGGCGCGCGGCGAATGCCGGCGAGAGGAGGAGGATGCCGGCGGTCGCCGCGACGGTCAGCCGGAACGAGGCGAGGAGGACCACCTCGGGACGGTGGACGACGAGGAGGACGACCGCCCAGCCGAGCGCGTTGGCCGCCGCCGGCGGACGCTCGAAGAGCAGGGCGAGCACCGCGAGGAGCGCCATCACCGCGGCGCGCAGGAGCGACGGCAGCGGCCCGGCGGCGAGGAGGTAGAGGATGATCGCCCCCGCGGCCATCGCGAGCCGCGGCCGGCGTGGCAGCAGGGCGCCGGCGAGGAGCGCGCCGGCGGCGACCATGCCGACGTGGAGCCCGGAGACGGCGATCAGGTGGGCGAGCCCGGCCGAGCGCAGGCCGCGCCGCCAGGCGAGCGGCAGGCGCGAGGCATCGCCGAGGACGAGCGCCCGCGCCAGCGCGAGGCCCTCCCCGCCGGAGACGCCGGCGGATGCGGCGGCGCGCTCCTCCACCTCCCGGAAGCCGGTCTCGATCGGTCCGCGCACTCCGGCCGCGAGCCGCGCCAGCGGCCCCGGCCCGTCCTCCACCTGGAAGAGCCGCCGGCTCTTCACCCGCAACCGCCACGGACCAGGCGGCACCGCCTCGCGGTTGGCATAGCCCGCCGGCCGGCGCAGGTAGCCCTGGGCGCGGAGCCGCGCGCCGACGGGTGGCGGCGGCTCGTCGCCTGGCAGATCGAGGAAGGCCGCGAGGCGACAGGCGACGACGCGCTCGACCGGCGGGTCGAGCGGAGCGCGGCCACCAACCCGATCATCCCGCTCGTCCCGCTCGTGCGGATCGCTCCCGTCGCTCGGCTCGCTCTGCGCGAGGCGTTCGATCTCGACCGGCGCCGTCCAGCCCTCGCCCTCCCGCGCCCAAGGACCGGCGACCCGCGCCGTGAGGGTGAGCGGCCGCTCCGGGTCGATCCGCCGCTCCGCGGGCTCCGGCAAGCCGCAACCGAGCGTCGCGACGAGGAGCCCGAGGGCGAGCCAGGCGAGGGCGATCCCCGCCCGCCTCCCCCAGGCGAGGCCGAGCGCCGCCAGCAGGACGAGCGGCGGAATGGGGAGATACGTCAGGTGAAAGGCGAGGAGCGCGCCGGCCGCGAGCGCGGCGGCGGGCAGCAGCATCGGAGCCGTTTGGGGAGCCGTTTGGGGAGCCGTTCGGGGAGCCGTTCGGCAGGCATGTCGGATATCCATGCCCCCTGAAGACGGCAACCGGGGGATTCTCCTTGCAGGCGTCCTCTGGGGTCGATCGGTCGAGCCCTTGACGCGGCGGGAGTTCTGGGAGGAGCTGCGCGCCTATGGCCGGGAGCGCGGCGAGGCGCGCGACCAGGCGTTCCGCTGGTTCTCAGAGCGCGGCGGCTATCCCCTCGTCCATCAGCGCGCCGATGTCCCCTGGTCCTATCTCGCCGACCAATTGAACGAGAACGTCATCCGCCGGGTGATCCAGCACGATCTCCGGGTCGGCGATCGCGGCCGCAAGCGGGATCCCGCGCTGCTGGAGGAGGTCTTCCGCCTGGCCTGCCGCTACATCGGACAGGCGCCGGGGGTAGAGCTCCTGGCCCGCGAGACACAGCGTGCCCTGAGCGCCAACGTCGGATCGCAGAGAGTTCGCCAGTACCTGCGGTTCCTCGGCGACACCCTGCTCCTCCGGCTCATCGAGCCGCTCGAGATCCGCCTCAAGAAACGCCGTGGAAACCTGAAGATCTGCCTGTCGGATCATGGGTTGCGGGCGAGCTGGCTGCAGGAGATCGCGCCCCTCGACCCACCGAGCCTGGCGCGCGACCCCCACCTCCAGCCGCTCGCCGGACACATCGCGGAAAGCGTGACCGGCGCCACGCTCGCCACGATCTCGCACCTCGATCTGGCCCACTTGCCGATGCACGGCGGCGAGCCCGAGGTCGACTTCGTGCTCACCGTGGGCACCCGCCGGATACCCGTCGAGGTCAAGTATCAGCGCCGGCTCGATCCGCTGCGCGACACCGAAGGGCTGCGCACGTTCGTCGAGAAGACGATCAACAACGCTCCGTTCGGCCTCCTGATCGCTCAGGCCGACGACGACACGATCGTAGATCCCCGGATCGTCTCTCTCCCGCTCTCCACCTTCATGCTCCTGCGCTGATCGCCGCGCCCGGCGCACCGGTCGCTCGAGCGCGGCCCGCTTTCGGCGGGGCGCCGCCCGGCGGCGGCGCGTGGCTCGCTCCCAGCGCGTCGAGGGCCGGCGCGAGCGCGAGGCGAGCCCAGGCGGCGTACATCGCCGGGGCGGGATGGAGACCGTCGTCGGCGAGGAGCGCCGGATCGTTCGCCGCGTCGCGCGACTCGGGGGTCACGTCGACCCAGCGCGCGCCGGCGCGGGCGGTCTCCTCGCGGTCGACGGCATTGAACCGCTCGATCTCGGCCGCCGCTTCGGGACGGCCGCGGCGGGCGGCGAAGGGGGTCACCGACCAGTCGGGGATCGAGAGGACGATCACCCGCCCCGGCCGGCCGCCGGCGTAGGCGGCGGCGCGGCCGAGCATGACGCGGAGCTCGCCGCGGTAGACCTCGGCGCTCCTGCCGCGGTACTCGTCGTTGACGCCGATCTGGAGAGACACCAGGTCGAACGGGCCGCTCGGCTCGGACTCCTCGAGAGCGGCGGCGAGATCGTCGACCGTCCAGCCGGTGCGGGCGACGATCTCGGGCTCCGCCAGCGCCAGGCCGCGGGCGCGCAGCAGCGCCGTGAGCTGGACCGGCCAGCGCGCCGCGGGCGCCACCCGTTCGCCGATGGTGTACGAGTCGCCAAGGCGAGGATAGCGGAGGGCGGGAGGAGCGGGCGCGGCCGGCAGAGGAAGGCGGCGCCGGCGATGCCGGCTTGATGGGGCGAGCCGGCGGCGAGGCGGCGGCGAGGCCGCAGGGCAACAGCCCGAAGAGGAAGCAGAGCTTCGCTCGCTGGATCACGCGGGCGGATTCTGTCATGGCGCCGCCGCCGTCGCCGGGTGTTCTCTCACGGCTCCGGCTCGGCGGCGTCCGGCCGGCGGGCCGCCTCGGCGTCGGGCGAGAAGAGGGAGAGGATGGGCAGGCCCAGGCGCTTGCGCAGCACCTGGTGGCGCAGCCGGGCGCGGGCGCGTTCGATCTCGCCCGGCGGCAGGCGGGCGGCGAGCGCCGCGGCCGTCCGCTCGACCGTGTCGCCGACCTCCGCGGCGAGGCCGGGCGTCAGCCCCGCCTCGGCACGGTCGAGGAGCTCGGCGTCCAGGCCGGCGAGCGCCTGCTCGACGACGGCGCTGTTGCCGGCCAGCGCCACGATGCGGCCGGCGAGCTCGGCGCGACCCGCGAGCCCCTCGGGGAGCGCCGCGGCGAGGGCGGCGAGCCGGGCCGCGGCGTCGATCGGCGCGGCCGCGCCGGGCTCGCCCGGCGCGGTCATCTCCTCCACCTCGGCCCATCCCTGGTCGACCGCCGGCGAGACCATGCGCAGCGAGTTGACCCGCCCCTTGGCGCCGCGCTCCAGGCGGCGGGCGAAGGCGAGCTCGAGCGCGGCGCGCACGAAGTCGAGCGGCACCCCTTCGCGCCGCCAGCGCTCGATGATCGCGAAGTCGGCCGGCGCCAGCAGCAGCGGCGTGCCGCGCAGCGAGTTGAAGATCAGCTCGACGGCCCGGAAGTAGGCGAGGTCGGATGCGTCGTCGTCCGCGGTCATGCGAGCCCGCCATGTTATCGGAGCCGCTGCGACGACCTCGCGGAGCTCCTTACGAAGCCGGCGCCAAGCCGGCGCCGAGCCGGCGCCAACGGCGGCAGCGGAGGCGACGGCGCGCCCGGGAAGCGCGGGCGCACTTCCAGTGTCGAGGGGCCCGGCGTCCGGACCCCGCGCCGCCGTCCCGTGCGGGTTGACCCGGCTCCGTGGCTCTTGTAGCTTTCGAGACCCGCCGGCCATCCCTCACCCGGCCAGGAGCCGCCGACCCGCCATGCTCTGGCAAGACCTCGGATTCGCCTCCCGAAGGCTCTCTAAACAGCCTGGCTTCACGCTCGTCGCGCTCCTCGCCCTGGCGCTCGGCATCGGCGCCAACACGGCGATCTTCAGCCTGCTCGACGCGGTGGTGTTGAAACCCCTTCCCTACCCCGCGCCGGAGCGCATCGTGGCGGTCTGGGCCACCTCGCCCGAGCAAGGGCTGCCGCAGACCGAGATCTCCTTCCCCAAGATGCGCGCCCTGGGCGAGCAGGCGAGGAGCTTCGCCGCCCTGACCGCCTACGTCGAGGAGCCGATGAACCTCACCGAGCGGGGCGATCCGCTCTCTCTCGACGGGGCGCGGATCACCTCCGGGTTCTTCGACGTCTGGGGGATCGAGCCGATCCTCGGCCGCCGCTTCACGGCCGCCGAGGACAGGAAGGGCGGCGGCGACGTCGCGCTCCTCTCGGCGGGGCTGTGGCGGCGGCGCTACGCCGGCGACCGCGGCGTCCTCGGCCGCGCCCTGCACATCGACGGCAGGAGCTACACCGTGGTGGGCGTCATGCCCGACGTGCTGCGCTTCCCCTTCTCCCAGGTCGAGCTGTGGGTGCCGCGGCCGAACGAGATCGCCCTGCTGCCGGAGGCGGCGGTCGAGGGGGGCTCGGGATATCTCACCGCGGCCGGGCGCCTGGCGCCCGGCGTCTCGCTCGCCAGCGCCCGCGACGAGGTCGAGCGGGTGAGCCGGCGGTATGCCGACGAGCACCGCGGCAACGGCGACGTCTCGTTCCGGGTCAAGCTGGTGCCGATGAACGAGCAGCTCATCGGGCCCTTGCGCGCCGCCCTGCTGCTGCTCCTGGGCGCCGTCGGCTTCGTCCTGCTGATCGCCTGCGCCGACGTCGGCAACCTCCTGCTCGCCCAGGGGCTCGCCCGCCGCCGCGAGATCGCCATCCGCATGGCGCTCGGCGCCAGCCGCGGCGCGGTCGTCCGCCAGCTCCTCGCCGAGGGAGTCGTGCTGGCGCTCGCCGGCGGCCTGCTGGGGCTCCTCCTCGCGAGCTGGGGGCTGCGCCTGCTGGTCGCCGCCAACCCGGCCGACCTGCCGCGCCTCGCCGAGGTGGGGATCGACGGCCGGGTGCTCGCCTTCACCCTCGCCACGGCGCTCGCCGCCGGGCTCGTCTTCTCTCTCGCCCCGGCGCTGCAGACCGTGCGCACCGACGCCAAGCCGGCGCTCGCGGCGGGAGGCCGGGGCACGACCGGCGGCGGCGGCAGCGGGCGCGGCCGCACCCAGGCCGCCTTCGTCGTCGCCGAGGTGGCGCTCGCCCTCATCCTGCTGATCGGCGCCGGCCTCCTGGTGCAGAGCTTCCGCCGCCTGTCCGGCGTCGACCTCGGGTTCGATCCCAAGAACCTCCTGGTGATCCAGATCTCGCTGCCGGCCGCGAAGTACGCCGACGCCGAGCGCCAGCGGGTGTTCTTCGAGCAGGCGCTCGAGCGCGCGCGGACCCTGCCCGGTATCGAGTCGGCCGGCCTTGCCGATTACCTGCCGATCACCGGCACCGTGCACGTCGCCATCGCCGTCGAGGGCAAGCCCCTGCCGGCGCCCGACAAGCAGCCGCTGGTCTGGCGGCTGATGGTGGCTCCGGGCACCTTCCGCACCTTCGGCTCGCGCCTGAGGAAGGGGCGGGATTTCGCCGCCGACGAGGCGCCCGCCGGGCCGCTCACCGCGGTGATCAACAGCGCCCTGGCGCGCCAGTACTTCGGCGCCGAGAACCCCTTGGGCAAGCACATCCTGATGGGGCGCAACCACCGCGCCGCCGAGGTCGTCGGGGTGGTCGACGACATGCAGGAGATGGGGCTCGACACCCCCAAGGAGCCGGAGTTCTTCCTCTCCACCCACCAGTCGCGGCCGGAGCTGGTGCCGGCGACGGCGATGCAGCTGCTGGTGCGCACCAGCCTGCCGCCGGTCGCCGCGGCGCGCGAGGTGCGCCAGGCGATCCTCGCCCTCGACCCCGAGCAGCCGGTCTCCGACCTGCAGACGATGGAGGGGATCATCGCCACCAGCCTCGCCAGCCGGCGGTTGACCACCGGGCTCCTCTCCGGCTTCTCGGCGGCCGCCCTGGCGCTCTGCCTGCTGGGGATCTACGGCGTCGTCGCCCATGCGGTATCGCTGCGGAGCAAGGAGATCGGCGTGCGCATGGCCCTCGGTGCCCATCACGGCCACGTGCTCCGCGCGGTCACCGCGCAGAGCCTCTCGTGGGTCGTCGCCGGCCTCCTCATCGGGCTCGCCGCCGCCTTCGCCCTCTCGCGGGTGATGGCGAGCCAGCTCTTCGAGGTGAGCGCCACCGACCCGTTCTACTTCGTCAGCGCGCCGATCGTCCTCGCGCTCGTCGCCCTCCTCGCCTGCTATCTGCCGGCGCGCCGCGCCGCGCGGATCGAGCCCGCGATCACCCTCCGGACCGATTAACGCCCGCGCCGGGCTTCCTGGAGCAGCACCCTGACCGATCCGAGCCCCACCGACGCACCCGGCATCGCGGTCATCGGGATGGCCGGCCGCTTCCCCGGCGCCGCCGACCTCGCGGCGCTGTGGGACAACCTGGCCCGCGGCGTCGAATCGATCTCGCGCTTCTCGGCGGCCGAGATGCGCGCCGCCGGCGTCGACCCGGCGACCCTGGCCGATCCCCGCCACGTCAACGCCGGCGGCGTCCTCGACGGCGCCGACCTCTTCGACGCGCCGCTCTTCCAGATGACCCCGCGCGAGGCCGAGCTGCTCGACCCGCAGCAGCGCGTCTTCCTCGAGTGCGCCTGGGCGGCGCTCGAGGACGCCGGCTACGACCCGGCGCGCTACGGCCACGGCATCGGAGTGTTCGCCGGCGCCAGCCTGTCGAGCTATCTCCTGTGGAACCTCCTGCCAGCCGGCGCGATCGACACCGCCGGCACCCAGGCGGTGCTCGGCAACGACAAGGACTTCCTGACCACCCGCGTCTCCTACAAGCTCGGCCTGACCGGACCCAGCCTCGACGTGCAGACCGCCTGCTCGACCTCGCTCGTCGCCGTCATCCTCGCCTGCCAGAGCCTGCTCAACTACCAGTGCGACGCCGCGCTCGCCGGCGGCGTCGCGGTGCGCGAGCCGCAGCGCGCCGGCTACCCGTATCAGGAGGGCGGCATCCTCTCGCCGGACGGCCGCTGCCGGCCATTCGACGCCGCCGCCCGCGGCACGGTGCCGGGCAACGGCGCCGGCGTCGTGGTCCTCAAGCGCCTCGAGGACGCGCTCGCCGACGGCGACGCCATCCGCGCCGTGGTGCGCGGCGCGGCGCTCAACAACGACGGCTCGGCCAAGGCGGGCTTCACGGCGCCCTCGGTGACCGGGCAGGCCGAGGTGGTGGCGATGGCGCTCGCCATCGCCGGCACGCCGCCCGAGGAGGTCACCTTCGTCGAGGCCCACGGCACGGCGACGCCGCTGGGCGATCCGATCGAGGTCCGCGCCTTGGCGCGCGCCTTCCGCGGCACCACGGCGCCGGAGCGCTCCTGCGCTCTCGGGTCGCTCAAAGGGCAACCTCGGCCACCTCGACGCGGCGGCCGGCATCGCCGGCTTCCTGAAAGCCGTCCTGGCGCTCGAGCACGGCGCCATTCCGCCGACCCTTCACTTCGAGCGTCCGAACCCGGAGATCGACTTCGCCGGCACCCCGTTCTACGTCAACGCCGAGCTGGTGCCCTGGGAGACCGCCGGCCTGCCGCGGCGCGCCGGCGTCAGCTCGTTCGGCATCGGCGGCACCAACGCCCATGTCGTCCTCGAGGAAGCGCCGCCGCGGCCCGCGCCGGAGCCCGATGCCGGGGACGCCGGGGACGCCGGACACCGCGAGCTCCTCGTCCTCTCGGCGCGCACGGCGGCGGCGCTCGACACCCTCACCGCGCGCCTGGCGGCGCATCTCGCGGCGCGCCCGGAGCTGCCGCTCGCCGACGTCGCGAAGACTCTGCGCCTCGGCCGCCGGCAGCTCGCCTGCCGCCGCGCCATCGTCGCGCCGAGCACCGCCGCGGCGGCCGCGGCCGCTGCGGCGATAGTGAGCGCGCGATCCGCGAGCCACGAAGCGCCGGCCGACCCGCCGCGGGTGGCGTTCCTGCTCCCCGGCCAGGGGGCGCGGCAGGCGATGGCGGGCGAGCTCTACCGCGCGGAGGAGGCCTTCCGCGAGGAGGTGGACGCCTGCTGCCGGGCGCTGCGCCCCCATCTCGGATTCGACCTGCGGCAGGTGCTGGTGCCGGGGCCAGGCGGCGAGGCGGCGGCGGGCGAGCGGCTGGCCGACACCGCCATCGCTCAGCCGGCCCTGGTGACCGTCGAGCTGGCCCTGGCGCGCCTCTGGGAGGCGTGGGGAGTGAAGCCGGCGGCGCTCCTCGGCCACAGCCTCGGCGAGCTCGTCGCCGCCTGCCTCGCCGGCGTGCTGCGGCGCGACGAGGTCCTCGCCCTGGTCGCCGAGCGCGGCCGGCTGATGGCGGCGATGCCGGAGGGGGCGATGCTCGCCGTGCCGCTCGCCGAGGCGGACCTCCTGCCGCGGCTCGGCGCCGACCTGTCGCTCGCCGCGGTCAACGCCGCGGACCGGACGGTAGCCTCCGGGCCTCCCGCCGCGATCGCGCGCCTGGCCGAGCGGCTGGCGGCGGGCGGCATCCGCGCCCGTGCGCTCGAGGTCGAACCGGGCCTTCCACTCGGCGGCGGTGGAGACGGCGGCCGGCGCGTGGACGGCGGCGCTCGGCCAGGCTCTCCGGTCGACGGCACCCGGGGCGCCGGCGATCCCCTATGTCTCGAACCTCACCGGCGGCTGGGCCAGCCCTGAGCAGGCGCGGGACCCGGAGCGCTGGCGGCAGCAGATGCGGCACCCGGTGCGCTTCGCGGCGGGTGTCGCCGAGCTCCTCGCCGCGCCCGACCTCATCCTCCTCGAGGTGGGCCCGGGCGCCGGCCTCGCCGCGCTCGCCCGCCGCGCGGCGGCGGCTCGCGGCGACCGCCGGGCGATCGTCTCCTCGCTCCCCGATCGCGCCGGCGCCGAGGCCGGATCGGCGCACGGCCACCTGTTGGCGGCGCTCGGCCGGCTGTGGCTGGCGGGGGTGGCGATCGACTGGGAGTCGGTAGCCCCGGCGCGCGGACGGCGGGTGCCGCTGCCGACCTACCCGTTCGAGCGGCGGCGGTACTGGATCTCCGGGCGCACGAAGCACGACGGCGCGGCGGCAGCCGGGAACGGAAGGGAAGCTCCGGGCGGGAGAGCCGAAGGGGAGACGGCAGGGACGGGCAGCGCGGTCTGGGTGCCGCTCTGGCGGCAGGCGCTCGCGCCAGCGGCGCCGGCGCCGGCGGCCGGTGCGGATGGCGCGGCCTGGCTGGTCCTCACCGACGGCTCGGATCTTGGGGCTCAGCTCCTGGCGCGGCTCGGGGACCGCCGCGCCGGGATGGCTCCCCTCGCCCCGACCGCGGCCGTCGCCGGGCCGGCCTTCGCGCGGGTGAGCGAGCGCGCCTACATCGTCGACCCCGCGAGCGACGCCGACTACGATGCCCTGCTCGCCGCGGCAGCCGGGAGGGAGCGGCCGGTCCACGCCGTCCACCTGTGGAGCCTCGCCGGCGACCGCGGAGCCGAGGGCCTGGGGAGGCTCGCCGGCGCGCTGGCGCGGCGCGGCGGTCCAGCTCGCCTGGACGTGGTCGCCGCCGGAGCGGTCGAGCCGGCCGGCGAGCCGCCGGCGCCCGCGGCGGCGGCGCTCGCCGGCCTCTGCCGCGCCATCGCCGCCGAGCTCCCCTGCCGGTTGATCGATCTTCCGCCTTCCCCTGAGCCGCGGGCTGCCGGCGAGGCTCGCCGGCTGGCCGAGCGGCTCGCGGCGGAGCTGCTCGCCCCCCGGACGGCCGGCGTCATCGCCCTGCGCCAGGGAAAGCGCTGGGTAGAGACCTGGGAAACGGTGGACGGCGTGCCGAGCGGGGACCCGACCCTGCGGCCGGGCCGCGGCTATCTGGTCGTGGGCGATCTCGGCAGCCCGCTGGCCGCGGGGCTGCTGGCGGCGCTCGCCAGCCTGCCGGCGCGCCTGGCACGGGTAGGGAGCGGCGAGGGGGGAGAGGTCGCGGCGGCGGCCGGGCCCGCCTGCGAGCTCGAGCCCGAGTGGCTCGCCGGCCGCGCCGCCGAGCTGGCGGCGGCGCTCGAGAGCGCGGAGAGCGCGGGTCCCGAGGCTCTGGATGCGCTCTGCGGTCGATACGCCCTCGCCGTCCTCGCCGCCGCGGGGGTCGAGGCGGTGCCGGGACGCGAGATCGCCGAGGACGAGCTGCGGCGGCGGATCGCCCTCGCGCCGGGACGGGAGCGGCTCCTCGAGCGGCTCCTCTCCATGCTCGCGGAGGACAGGGCCATCGCACGGGAGGACGGAATCGTCCGCTTCCTCCCGGCGCCCTCGCCGGCCGGTCCCGCGGAGCTGCGGCGGGAAATCGAGGGCCGGTCCCCCGAGCTCGCCGGCCTCTGCCGCCTTCTCGATCGCGCCGCCGCCGCCCTGCCGCGGGTGCTCTCGGGCGAGCTCGAGGGCCTCGCCGTCCTCTATCCCGAGGGAAGCGCCAGCCTGTTCGCCGAGGTGCCAGGTGATCCGCCGGCCCCTGGCGAGGTGCCAGGCGATTCGCCGGAGAAGGGGAGCGCGGTGGGTGCTGGCGAGGTGCCAGGTGATTCGCCGGAGCCCACAGGTGCCAGGCGATTCGCCGCCGCGGGCGATCTCCCCTCCGCCCTCCTCGTCGAGGCGCTGGTCCGGGCGGCGGCGGCGGCCCGCCGGGCCGGCCGGCCCTTCCGCGTCCTGGAGGCCGGGGCCGGACAGGGGCTCCTCACCCGCCACCTCCTCCCCGCCCTGGAGACCGCCGCCGGCTCCGCCCTCCAGTACGTCTTCACCGATCTCGGCCGCTCGTTCGTCCTCGCCGCCGAGCGCGACGCCATCGCGGCCGGCCGCCGCGGCTGCCGTTTCGGCATCCTCGACGCCAGCCGCGACCCGCTCGCCCAGGGCTATTCACCCGGCAGCTTCGACGCCGTGGTCGCCGCCAACGTCGTTCACGCGACGCCGCGCGTCGTCGAGACGCTGAGCCACCTCCGCTCCCTCCTCGCCCCGGGCGGCGTTCTCGGGCTGGTCGAGACGGTCCGCCAGCACCGCTGGAACGATCTCGTCTGGGGGTTGACCGACGGCTGGTGGAGCTTCGCCGACTCCGAGCTGCGGACTGGGTCGCCGCTGCTCGCCCCGGCGGCCTGGCGGGGCGCGCTCGCCGCCGCCGGCTTCGAGGCTGCCGGAGCCTTCCCCGCCGCCGGCACAGCGGCCGGCGCCGCCCTCCTCCTGGCGCGCCAGCCCGCCGCGGCTGCGCTCGCCGGCCCGGACGCCCTCCTCGTTCCGGCCGACCTCGCCGATGCCGGCGCCCTGGCCGGCGCCGTCGCCGAGGCGCGCCGCCGCCTGGGAGCGCTCGACGGGGCGTTCTACGTCGCCCCCGCGAGCGGCGGCGGCGAGCGCTTCGCCGCCGCGCTGCCCTCGGCTCTCGCCGGCGCCCGCGCGGTCGCCGCCGCGCTCGCCGGTTTCCCGCCCCGCTTCCTCGCCCTCTGCGCGGAGCCGGGGGCCGCGACCGCCCTCGCGACACTGGCCGTCGAGCGCGTGACGATGCCGGTCCTGGCGCTCGCCTGGGGCCCCGCCGCTCCCGGCCTGACACGGCTGCAGGCGGCCCTCGCCGCCGCTCTCGCCGGCGGCGCGCCGGTGGCCCTGGCGCCGCCGGCGGTGGTTGCCGGCCCGCTGCAGGAGCCCGGCGAGCCGGCGCCCGAGACCTCGCCGGGCGAGGAGAGCGATGGCGCCGCCGCCGGATTCCACGACCGGCCGCGGCTGGTCAATCCCTACGTCGCCCCGCGCGACGAGGTCGAGCAGGCCGTCGCCGCCATCTGGCGGCGGGCCCTCGGCATCGACCGGATCGGGGTCGACGACAACTTCCTGGAGCTCGGCGGCGACTCGCTCACCGGCCTCCAGGTGGCGCACGCCGTCCAGGAGCGGTGGGACCTCGCCGGCCGCGCCTTCAGCCTCTACGAGACGCCGACCGTCTCCGCCATCGCCCGCCGGATCGCCGAGGCGAGCGGCGCGAGCGGCGAAGCCACCGACCATGACGCCGAAGCGGTGCCGGAGGACCGCGGCGCGAGCCGCGGCGAGCGGCGCCGCGCACGCCGAGCACCCGCCAGGAGGACCGAAGCATGAGCGCTGACGACCCGACCCGCTCCCGGCCCGACGACCGCGCACCGATCGACGCCGCGCCGGACATCGCCATCATCGGCCTCGCCTGCCGCTTCCCCGGCGCCGACGGCCCCGAGCGGTTCTGGCAGAACCTGCGCGAGGGGCGCGACTCGGTCTCCTTCTTCAGCGACGCCGAGCTCGCCGCCGCCGGGGTGCCGGAGGCGCTCTACCGCCAGCCCGGCTACGTCAAAGCCCACGCCGTGATCGACGGCGTCGACCTCTTCGACGCCGACTTTTTCGGCTACGCGCCGCGCGAGGCCGAGGTCATGGACCCCCAGCAGCGGCTCTTCCTCGAGTGCGCCTGGCAGGCGCTCGAGCACGCCGGCTACGACCCGGCGCGGCTGCCCGGCGCGACGGGGGTGTGGGGCGGCATGACGCTCAGCAGCTATCTCATGGCCCTGTCGCCCCTCCAGGACCGCCTGCAGGCGCTCGGCATCGACACCACCATGCTGTCGGTGGGCAACGACAAGGACTCGCTGGCGCCGCGGGTCGCCTACAAGCTCGACCTCCGCGGCCCGGCGGTGAGCGTGCAGACCGCCTGCTCGACCTCGCTCGTCGCCGTCCACATGGCCTGCCAGAGCCTGCTCTCGGAGGAGTCCGACCTGGCGCTCGCCGGCGCGGTCTCGATCACCCTCCCCATGGTCAAGGGCTATCTCTACCAGGAGGGCGGCATCCTCGCTCCCGACGGCCGCGCGCGCACCTTCGACGCCCGCGCCGCCGGCACCGTCTTCGGCTGCGGCGTGGGCATCGTGGTGCTCAAGCGCCTGGCGGACGCGCTCGCCGACGGCGACACCATCCACGCGGTGATCAAGGGGACGGCGGTCAACAACGACGGCGCCACCAAGGCCGGTTTCACCGCTCCCAGCGTCACCGGGCAGGCCGAGGTGATCGCCGAGGCGCTCGGCAACGCCGGGCTCGCCGCCGACACGATCGGCTACGTCGAGGCGCACGGCACCGCGACGGCGCTGGGCGATCCGGTCGAGGTGGCGGCGCTCACCCGCGCCTTCCGCCGCTCGACCGAGCGGCGCGGTTTCTGCGCCATCGGCTCGGTGAAGACCAACTTCGGCCACCTCGAGGTGGCCTCCGGGATCGCCGGGCTGATCAAGGCCGTGCTGGCGGTCGAGAACGCCGAGATCCCGCCCTCTCTCCACTTCGAGACCCCCAACCCGCAGATCGATTTCGCGGCGAGCCCGTTCTACGTCGCGACCGCCCTCGCGCCGTGGCCCGAGGGGCCGCGGCGGGCCGGCGTCTCGTCGTTCGGCTTCGGCGGCACCAACGCCCACGTGGTGCTGGAGGAGGCTCCCCTCCTCGCGGCGGCGGCCGCCGCCGCTCCCTGGCAGCTCCTCGTCCTCTCGGCGCGGAGCGCCGCGGCGCTCGACGCCGCCGCCGCGCGCCTCGCCGATTTCCTCGCCAGCCGGCCGGGGATGGCGAGCGCCGATCTCGCCGACGCCGCCCATACCCTGCAGCTCGGCCGCCGGGTCTTCGAGCACCGCCGCGCCGTCGCCTGCGAGAGCGCCGAGGACGCCCTGGCCGCCCTCGCCGGGGCCGATCCGACGCGGAGCGCCGGCGGCGTCCACGACGGGCGCGAGCGGCCGGTCTACTTCCTCTTCCCCGGCCAGGGGGCGCAGCACCCGGCGATGGCGCGCCAGACCTATCGCGCCGAGCCGGTCTTCCGCCGCGCGCTCGACCGCGTCGCCGAGCTGTTCGCTCCCCGCCTCGACGGTCTGGACCTGCGCGACTTCGTCCTCGGCGAGCCGGCGGACCAGGACCTCGCCGAGCGCCTCAACCGCACCGAGATCGCCCAGCCGGCGCTCTTCGCCGTCGAGATGGCCTTGGCGCGCCTCTGGCAGAGCTGGGGGATCCAGCCGCGGGCCATGATCGGCAACAGCCTGGGGGAGCTGACCGCCGCCTGCCTCGCCGGCGTCTTCAGCCTCGAGGACGGCGTCGCCCTGGTGGCGGCGCGCGGCCGCCTCATGGGGTCGCTCCCCGAGGGGGACATGGTGGCGGTGCCGATGGCCGAGGCCGACCTCCTGCCGCTGCTGCCCCCCGAGCTCGCGCTCTCCGCCGTCCACGGCCCGGAGATGTCGATCGCCGCCGGGCCGGCCGCGGCCGCCGAGCGGCTGATGGCCGACCTCGCCCAGCGCGGCGTCGAGTCGAGCAAGCTCCACACCTCGCACGCCTTCCACTCGGCGATGATGGACCCCATCCTCGAGCCGTTCGCGGCCGAGGTGAGGAAGGTCGCCTTGAAGGCGCCGCGCATCCCCTTCGTCTCCGGGGTGACCGGCCGCTTCATCAGCCCCGCCGAGGCGACCGATCCCGCCTACTGGACGCGCCAGATCCGGCAGACCGTGCGCCTGGGCGACGGCCTCGCGACCCTCCTCGCCAAGCCGGCGATCCTCCTCGAGGTGGGGCCGGCCCAGGCGCTCGCCGGCGCCGCGCGCCAGCATCCGGCGAAGACCGCGGCGCATGCCGTGCACGCCTCGTGGCCCCATCCCAAGCATCCCCGCGACGACGCCTGGAGCGTCCTCCAGGCCCTCGGCGCCCTGTGGGCCGCCGGCGTCGAGGTCGACTGGCAGGCGCTCCATGCCGCCCACGGCCGGCGGCGGCGCGTCCCGCTGCCCACCTATCCCTTCGAGCGCCGGCGCCACTTCATCGACGCCACCGGGCTCTCCGCGAGCGTCCCCGGCATGGCAGCCGTCCCCGTCGTCCCGGCGGCGGCCGTCCCCGGCGCCCCGTCCGCACCGCCGCCGCACCGGTCACCGCGCCGGTGCCGGCCGCGCCGGCGGAGGCCGGCGGCTCGTACGTCGCCACCCGCTACGCCACCGCCGGCGGCGCCACCACCTACGTCGCGCCGCGCAACGAGATCGAGGAGATCCTCGCCGACATGTGGGGGACGCTCCTCGGCGTCGAGCGCGTCGGCGTCGAGGACAACTTCTTCCGCCTCAACGGCAACTCGCTGATCGCCCTGCAGGCGATCTCGCGCATCCAGTCGGTCTTCGGAGTCAAGCTCACGGTGCGCTCGTTCTTCGAGAAGCCGACCGTCGCCGAGCTCGCGGCGATCGTCGCCGAGCGCCAGCCCGGCCTCGAGGCGCTGGAGGCGAAGGCGCGCATCCTGGGCGAGGTCGAGCGGGAGGGCCAGGTGGAGGACGCGCCGGCGGCAGCCGCAGCTTCGGCGGCGGCCTCGGGGGTGACCGAGGGGATCGACCGGGCGCTCGCGGCGCTGCCGCCGCCCGCCCTCGCCGCGCCCGCCGGCGAGGCGGCGGAGGGGGACGGCGGCGGGCTGCGGTTCAGCCTGTTCTTCTTCTCCGGCGACGAGTCGATGTTCCCAGAGTACAAGTACCAGCTCATCATCGAGGGGGCGAAGTTCGCCGACCGCCATGGCTTCGCGGCGATCTGGACCCCGGAGCGCCATTTCCACAGCTTCGGCGGCCTCTATCCCAACCCCTCCGTGCTGTCGGCGGCGATCGCCATGGTGACCGAGCGGCTGTCGGTGCGCGCCGGCAGCGTCGTGCTGCCGATCCACAACCCGATCCGCGTCGCCGAGGAATGGTCGATCGTCGACAACCTGTCGCGCGGCCGCGTCGGCATCTCCTTCGCCTCGGGCTTCCATCCCAACGACTTCACGTTCGCCCCCGATGCCTATCCGCGGCGGCGCGACCTCATGTTCGAGAAGATCGAGACCCTGCGCCGCCTCTGGCGCGGCGAGCCGGTGCGCGTCCCCGGCGGCGCCGGCAACGAGATCGAGATCGAGCTCTTCCCCAAGCCGGTGCAGAAGGAGGTGCCGATCTGGATCACCTGCGCCAACAGCCCGAGCACCTTCGAGCTGACCGGCGCGATCGGCGCCAACGTCCTCACCTCGCTGATCGGCCTCACCGTCGACGCCCTGGCCGACCGCATCGCGGTCTATCGCCGGAGCCTCGCCGAGCACGGCCACGACCCGCGGCAGGGGCAGGTGGCCGTGATGCTCCACACCTTCGTCGGCGACGACCTCGCCCGCGTCAAGGAGACGGTGCGGCGGCCCTTCTGCAGCTATCTGCGCTCGCACACCGAGCTGCTGACCTCGCTCGCCAAGAGCCTCCACCATAGCTTCGACGAGACGAGCTTCTCGTCCGCCGACCTCGAAGAGCTGCTCGAGATGGAGTTCGAGCGCTACTTCGCCAGCGGCTCGCTGCTGGGCACTCCGGAGAGCTGCCTCGCGATGGTGCGGCGCCTCTCGGCCATCGGCGTCGACGAAGCCTGCTGCCTGCTCGACTTCGGCGTCGACGTCCCCGCCGTGATGGACAGCCTCACCCATTTGGACGAGCTGCGGCGGCGGGCCGGGCAGGAGGCGCTGGTCGCCGGCTGAGGCGCCGGCGCCCTGACCAGAGGACCCGATGCCGCCGACGCCGAGCATCGCCAGCGACGAGATCGCCGAGCTGCCGCTCTCCTTCGCCCAGGAGCGGCTCTGGTACATCGACCGCCTGGTGCCGGGGAGCCCCGCCTACAACATCCCGGTGGCGCTCGAGCTGACCGGCCGTCTCGACCGCGCCGCCTGGGCGCGGGCGGTCGCCGGGTTGCGCCGGCGCCACGAGGCGCTGCGCACCACCTTCGCCGAGACGGCGGACGGCGTCGTCCAGCGGATCGCGCCACCCGCCAGCGCGGCGGAGCCGATTCCCGAGATCGACCTCTCGGGCCTCGCCGACGGCCCGCGCCGCCGCGAGACCGAGCGCCGGATCGGCGAGGAGCTGCGGCGGCCGTTCGACCTGGCGCGCGGTCCGCTGCTGCGCGCCGCCGTCGTCGCCGCGGCGCCGCGTCAGGCGACCGCGCTCCTCGTCGTCCACCACATCGTCGCCGACGGCTGGTCGCTCGCCCTGCTGCTCGAGGAGCTGGCGACGCTCTACGGCGGGACGATCGCGGGCGCGGCCGGCGCCCCGCCGCTTCCCGAGCTCGCGCTGCAGTACGGCGACTTCGCCGTCTGGCAGCGCGAATGGCTGACGCCCGAGATCCTCGCCGAGCCGCTCGCCCACTTCCGCGCCGCCCTCGACGGCGCGCCGCCGGTCCTCGCGCTGCCCGCCGACCGGCCGCGGCCGCCGGTGCAGAGCTTCCGCGGCCGGCGGCGCTCGACGCGGCTGCCCGCCGAGCTGGTGGCGCGCCTCGGCCGCCTCGGCCGGGCGCGCGGCGCGACGCTCTTCATGACGCTCCTCGCCGGTTTCGCGGCGCTGCTGCACCGGCTGTCGGGAGCCGCCGCCCTCCCCATCGGCCTGCCGGTCGCCGGGCGGAGCCGCACCGAGCTCGAGGGCATCGTCGGGCTCCTCGTCAACACCGTGGTGGTCTGCCCGCGGATCGCTCCCGGCGAGCCGTTCGACGGGCTGCTGGCGCAGGTGCGCGAGATCGGCGCTCGCCGCCTATGCGCGCGAGCACCTGCCGTTCGAGCGTCTGGTCGAGGAGCTGCGCGCCGGCTCGTCGCTCTCCCACAACCCGATCTTCCAGGTCCTCTTCGCCTATCACGTCGAGGCCACGGCGACGCCGAGCCTTCCCGGCCTCGAGGGCCGCATCCTCGACTTCGATCTCGAGGCGGCGCGCGCCGACCTCTCGCTCGCCGCCGAACCGGCGGAGGACGGCGGTCTCACCGCCGGGCTCGAGCTGGCGACCGACCTCTTCGACCCGGCGACCGGCGCGCGCCTCCTCGCCGAGTGGCGCGAGCTGCTCGCCGGCGTCGTCGAGTCGCCGCGGAGCCGGATCGCCGACCTGCCGCTCCTCACCGCCGCGGCGCGGCACCAGCTGACCCGCGAGTGGAACGACACCGCGGCCGGCTTCCCGCGCCAGGCGACGCTCGCCGAGCGCTTCGCCCGCCAGGCGGCGCGGGCGCCGGAGGCGACGGCCCTGGCCGGCCCGGCGGCGGGCGACGAGGTCTCCTATGGCGAGCTCGACCGCCGCGCCGACGCGCTGGCGCGGCGCCTCACGGCGCTCGGCGTCGGGCCGGAGTCGCGCGTCGCGCTCCTCCTCGCCCGCTCGGCCGACCTGGTCGTCGCCATCCTCGCCACCGTGAAGGCGGGGGGCGCCTACGTGCCGCTCGACCCCGCCCACCCGGCGGCGCGGCTCGTCTACCTGCTGGGCGACTCGCGCGCCGGAGCGCTCGTCACCCATCGCGGCCTGGCGGCACGGCTCGGGGCGACCGGCATCCCGACCCTCGACCTCGACGCCGACCGCGATGCCGACGCCCCGGCGGCGGACCCGGCGCCGCTCCCGCTCGCCTGCCGCGGGTCCGCCGGCCGCCGCCGACAACCTCGCCTACGTCATGTACACCTCGGGCTCGACCGGGAGGCCCAAGGGGGTCGCCGTCACCCACCGCAACGTGATCCGGCTGGTCGAGGGGACGAGCTACGCCGCCTTCGGCCCGGAGCAGACGTTCCTCCAGCTCGCCCCCGCCTCCTTCGACGCCGCGACGCTCGAGATCTGGGGGCCGCTCCTCCACGGCGGCCGCCTCGCCCTCGCCCCCGACGGCCGTGTCACCCTGGCCGAGCTGGCGGCGGCGATCCGGGAGCACGGCGTCACGGCGCTCTGGCTCACCGCCGGCCTCTTCCACCAGATGGTCGACGAGGAGCTCGCCGGGCTGGCGCCCCTCGCCCAGCTCCTGGCGGGCGGCGACGCGCTGTCGCCGCCGCGGGTGCGGGCGGCGCTCGCCGGACTGCCGGCAACCGTCCTGGTCAACGGCTACGGCCCGACCGAGGGGACGACCTTCACCTGCTGCGAGCGGCTCGCCGGCTCCGCCGGGCTGGATGCCGGGGCGGCGGTGCCGATCGGCCGGCCGATCGCCAATGCCCGCGTCCACGTGCTCGACGCCCGCCTCGAGCCGGTCCCCATCGGCGTGCCGGGCGAGCTCGCGATCGGCGGCGACGGCCTGGCGCGCGGCTACCTGGACCGCCCCGCGCTGACCGCCGAGCGCTTCGTCCCCGACCCTCTGGCCGAGCTCCCCGGCGACCGCCTCTACCGCACCGGCGACCGGGTGCGCCGGCTGCCCGACGGCCGGCTCGACTTCCTCGGCCGCATCGACGCGCAGGTCAAGGTCGCCGGCCAGCGGATCGAGCCGGGCGAGGTCGAGGCGGCGCTCGCCCGCCACCCGCGGGTGCGGCAGTGCGCCGCCGCGGTCGAGGGCGAGGGGGCGGAGGGCAAGCGGCTCGTCGCCTTCGCCGTGCCGGGCGCCGGCGGGACGCCGGAGGTCGACCCGCGCGAGCTGCGCGCCTGGCTCGCCGCGCGGCTGCCGGAGGCGATGGTGCCGGCGCGGGTCTTCGTCGTCGACCGCCTGCCGCTCACCGCCAACGGCAAGGTCGACCGCGCCGCCCTGGCGCGGCTCGCGGCGGGGAGCGACGACGGCGCGGCCGCCGACGGGCGCGCGGCGGACGACGGGCGCAACCCGAACCCGGTCGTCGAGCTGCTGCTGGGGATCTGGGCCGATCTGCTGGGGCGCGAGCGGGTGGGCATCGACGACAGCTTCTTCGAGCTCGGCGGCCACTCCCTCCTCGGCACCCGCCTGCTCGCCCGCGTCCGCCACCTCTTCGGGATGGAGCTGTCGCTGCGCGCCCTCTTCGAGGAGCCGACGGTCGCCGGGCTGGCGGCACGGATCGAGCGCGGGATCGAGCGCGGCATCGAGAGCGGCATGGCGAGCGGCGAGCCGGGGCCGCCATCCCTGCCGCCGCTCCTCCCGGCGGCGCACCCGGCCGCCCTGCCGGCCTCGCTCACCCAGCGCCGGCTCTGGTTCCTCCAGCAGCTGGCGCCGCACGAGTACTTCCTCAACGTGCCCCACGCCGTGCGCCTGCGGGGCGACCTCGCGGCGGCGGCCCTGGCGCGCGCCCTCTCCGCCATCGTCGCCCGCCACCAGCCGCTGCGCGCCACCTTCTTCGTCGCCGCGGGCGAGCCCATGCAGCGCATCGCGCCGCCGGCGCCGCTCGCCCTGCCGAAGGTCGACCTCGCCGGCCTGCCGGGCGAGCGCCGCGAGGCCGCGGCGCGCCAGGTGGCGCGCGGCGCCGCCGAGCGCCCGTTCGACCTCGCCCGCGGGCCGCTCCTGCGCGCCCTCCTCGTCCGCCTCGGGCCGGCCGACCACCTGCTCGTCCTCGTCCCCCATCACCTCGTCTTCGACGGCTGGTCGATGGGGATCCTCTTCCGCGAGCTGGCCGCGCTCTACGGCGCCTTCGTCCTCGGGCGGCCGGCGCCGCTCGCGCCTCTCCCGGTCACCTACGCCGACTACGCCGACTGGCAGCGCCGCTCCCTCGCCGGGCCGCTCGGCGAGCGCCAGCTCGCCTACTGGCGCGAGCGGCTCGCCGGCCTCCCCTCCCTCGACCTGCCGGCCGACCGGCCGCGGCCGGCGGTCCCCTCGTTCCGCGGCGACTTCCTCACCCTCGCCCTGCCGCCGCCCCTCGCCGGCGCCTTGGCCGCGCTCGGCCGCCGCCGCGGGGTGACGCTCTTCATGATCGTCCTCGCCGCCTGGGAGCTGCTGCTCGCCCACCTCTCCGGACAGCGCGATTTCCCCGTCGGGGCGCCGGTCGCCGGGCGCAGCCGGCCGGAGGTCGAGGAGCTCATCGGCTTCTTCGTCAACACCCTGGTGCTCCGCGCCGACCTCTCCGGCGCGCCGCGCTTCGCCGACCTGCTGGACCAGGCGCGGGAGGCGGTCCTCGGCGCCTACGCGCACCAGGACCTGCCGTTCGAGGAGCTGGTGCAGGCGCTCAAGCCCGAGCGCCACGCCGCCGCTAATCCGATCTTCGACGCCCTGCTCTCCTTCGAGGAGCCGGCGGCGCCCCCCCGCTGCCCGGCCTCGCCGTCGAGCCGTTCCGGTTCGAGTACGACGTCGCCCATTTCGAGATCATGCTGATCGTCACCCGCGCCGCGGCGGCGCGCGGCGGCGAGCTCGCCCTCACCCTCAACTACCGCCGCGACCTCTTCGACCGCACGACGGCGAGGCGCCACCTCGGCCACCTGGCGGCGCTCCTCGCGGCCGCCGTCGCCGAGGCGGAGGCGCCGGCCTTCGGGCTGCCGTTCTGGGAGGCGGGAGCCCGTCACCAGATCCTCCACGAATGGAGCCAGGAGGGATGGTCGTCGCCGGCCCTGCCGACCGTCGACCGCCTGGCGCTGGCGGCGGCCCGGCGCGCGCCGGACGCCCTGGCGGTCGCCGGACCGGCCGGCTGCCTCACCTACGGCGGGCTCGCCGCCGCCGCCGGCGAGCTCGCCGAGCGGCTGCGCCGGCTGGGGGTCGGGCGCGGCGCGCGGGTCGCCCTCGTCCTCGAGCGCTCGCCGGAGCTGGCGCTCGCCGCCCTGGCGGTGCTGGCGCGGGGCGCCGTCTGCCTGCCGATCGACCCCGCGATACCCGCCGCGCGCCAGGCCGAGATCACCGCCGACGCCGGCGCCGCGGCGCGGGTCGGCCGCCCGGCGACGCTCGACAGCTTCCCGGCGGGCGGCGCGGCGATCCCGCGCGTCGACATCGAAGAGGTGTGCCGGGCGGCGTTGCGGCCGGAGACCGGGCCGGCCGATCCGCCGCCGGCCCTGAGCCGGCCGCCGCACGGCCCGGGGGACCTCGCCTACGTGATCTACACCTCCGGCTCGACCGGGCGGCCGAAGGGGGTCGAGCTGACCCACGACGGGCTCGCCGACCTCCTCGCCTGGCACTTCGCCCGCTACGGGACGACCGTGGCCGACCGCGGCTCGTGGGCGGCCAACCCCGGCTTCGACGCCTCCGTATGGGAGCTGTGGGCGAGCCTCGCGGCCGGCGCCAGCCTCCACGTGCCGCCGACGGCGGTCGCCCGCTCGCCCCGTGAGCTCCTCACCTGGATGGCGGCCGAGCAGATCACCTTCGCCTTCTTCACCACCCCGCTCGCCGAGTCCGTCGTCCGCCTGCCGCCGCCGCCCGGGCTCGCCCTGCGCTGGCTCACGACCGGCGGCGACCGCCTGCGCCAGGCCCCCCTCCCCGCCGCCGGCTATACCTTCGTCAACCACTACGGGCCGACCGAGACGACGGTGGTCTCGACCTGGGAGGTGGTGCCCTCCTCCTCACGCTCCGGGGTGACGCCACCCATCGGCCGGCCCCTCGGCGGCGCCGAGATCTACGTCCTCGACGGCGACCTGGCGCCGGTGCCGGTCGGCGGGCGCGGCGAGATCTGCCTCGGCGGGCGGTGCCTGGCGCGCGGCTACCTCGGCCGCCCCGACCTCACCGCCGAGCGTTTCGTGCCCCACCCCGTCGCCGCCGGCGCGGACGCCTGCGGCGCGCGCCTCTACCGCTCGGGCGACTTCGGCCGCCTGCTCGCGGACGGCCGCCTCGAGTTCCTCGGGCGCGTCGACCGCCAGGTCAAGGTGCGCGGCTTCCGCGTCGAGCTGGGGGAGATCGAAGCCCACCTCGCCGCTCATCCGGCGCTGCGGGAGGCGGCGGTCGTCGTCGAGGACACGCCCGGCGGCGCCCGGCTGATCGCCTGCGTCGTGCCGGCCGGCGCCCCCGCCGCCGCGGAGCCCGGCCCGGATGCGGCGGCCCTGCGCGAGCACCTGCGCGCCACCCTCCCCGACTACATGATCCCCGCCCTCTTCGTGGCGGTCGACGCCCTGCCGTTCACCCCCAACGGCAAGCTCGACCGCGCCGCCCTCGGGCGGCTCGCCGCCCGATCGGCGCCGCTGTCGGCTGGCGGGGCGGCCGGCGGCGAGGCGGCGCCGCCGAGCGGCCGCCTCGAGCTCCTCGTCGCCCGGCTGTGGCGCGAGGTGCTGCGGCTGCCCGACGCGGTCGCGCCGGGGGCGGACGACAACTTCTTCGACCTCGGCGGGCAGTCGCTCGCCATGGTCGCCGTGCACGAGAGGATCCGCGCCGAGCTCGCGATCGAGCTGCCGCTGGTCGAGCTCTTCGAGCACACCACGATCCGCAGCCTCGCCGCGCGGCTGGCCGGACGGCTGCCCGAGGCGCCGGCCGCCGCCGACCTCGCCCGGCGCGCCGAGCGGCAGCGGCACGCGCCGGCCTGGAAGGAGCGGGCACGCCAGGTGCGGCGCTCGCCGACCCCGTAGCCGGCACCATGATGATGGAGGCCGCAGCCGCCACCACCTCCCGAAAGGGGGAGCCCATGCTCAAGATCGCGCTCGTCAACATGCCCTTCGCGGCGGTCGAGTTCCCGTCGATCGCGCTCACCCAGCTGCAGGCGGCGGTGACGCAGCGCTGCGGCGGCCGCGCCGAGGTCGCGATCTGCTATCCGTCGCACGACGTCTGCGCCCACCTCGGCCTCGACCTCTACCGCCGGATCTGCGACGAGGCCGCCTTCTCCGGGCTGGGCGACTGGCTGTTCCGCGACCTCGCCTTCCCCGGCCTGCCCGACAACTCGGCCGAATACCGCCTGCGCTACTACCCGTCGCGCCAGCTGAGCGCGACGTTCGACGAGATGCTGGCGGCGCGGGCGGGGCTCGACCGCCTGCTCGACGAGGTCGTCGAGCGCTACCGCCTGGACGAGGCCGACCTCGTCGGCTTCACCTCGATGTTCTCGCAGAACGCCGCCTCCTTCGCCATGGCGCGGCGCCTCAAGGAGATGAAGCCCGGCCTGGTGACGGCGATGGGGGGCGCCAACTGCGAGTCGCCGATGGGCGAGGAGATCGCCGTGCAGGTGCCGGCGATCGACTACGTCTTCTCGGGGCCGGCGCTCATCACCTTCCCCCGTCTGGTCGAGGCGCTCCTCGACGGCGACCCCGGCCGCGCCGAGCGCCTGGGCGGCGTCTTCACCCGCGGCAAGCTGCTGTCCGCCGCCGGGACGCCGGCCGCTGGAGCGGCCGGGCACGCGGCGGTCTTCGGCGAGGAGCTGCCGATCGACGAGGAGGTGCCGCTCGACTACGATCCCTTCCTCGCCGGCTTCGAGCGCGCCTTCGCCGGCCTGCCGGTCGAGCCCATCCTGCTCTTCGAGACCTCGCGCGGCTGCTGGTGGGGGGAGCGCGCCCACTGCACGTTCTGCGGCCTCAACGGCTCGACGATGGCCTACCGCGCCATGGCGCCGGAGAAGGCGACGGCGCTCATCCGCTCGCTGTTCGCCTACTATCCGCGGGTGCACGCAGCTCTCCTGCGTCGACAACATCATGCCGCGCGAATACCCGCGCACCGTCTTCGCCCACCTCGAGCCGCCGCCCGGCTTCGCGATCTTCTACGAGGTCAAGGCGGACGTCCCCGAGGCGGACCTCGCGCTCCTCTCCGCCGCCGGCATCGACTCGGTGCAGCCCGGCATCGAGGCGCTCGCCACCTCGACTCTGACGCTCATGCGCAAAGGGACCACGGCGGCGAAGAACGTCGAGTTCCTCATGCACTGCCTGACGCACGACGTGCAGCCCGCCTGGAACCTGCTCGTCGGCTTCCCCGGCGAGGCCGAGGAGGTCTTCCGCCGCTACCTGGACGACATCCCGCGCCTCGTCCACCTGCCGCCGCCGTCGGGGGTCTTCCCGGTGCGCTTCGACCGCTTCAGCCCCTACTTCACCCAGGCCGAGAGCTACGGCCTGAAGCTCCAGCCGCTCGACTTCTACCCCAAGGTCTACCCCTTCCCGCCGGCGAGCCTCGCCAACTTCGCCTACTACTTCGCCGACAAGAACCTCGCCGCCCCCTATTTCCTCGCCGTGGCGCGCTGGATCGACAAGCTGCGCCGGGCGGTCGCCGCCTGGGCGACGCCCTGGGCCGGCGGCGAGCCGCCGGTCCTCTGCTTCGAGCGGCCGGGGGGGACGACGCTCCGCGACACGCGCTCCGGCCGCGAGGTGATCCACGACGTCGGCGAGGCCGGCCGCCGCGTCCTCGCCGCGCTGGTGCGCCCGGTGGCCGCGGCCGAGCTCGCGGCGCTCACCGCAGGCCAGCCGGGGCTCGAGCCGGCGCTCGACCTGCCGGCCGAGCTCGCCCGCCTCGACGAGCGCGGCCTGATCTTCGAGGACCGCCAGAAGCTGATGAGCCTGGTCTTCCCGCGCGCCCCGCGGGCGCCGCGCGTCCTGGCGCGCTACCGCCGGCCGTCCCCGCCGGCAGCCGAGCCGGCGGCAGATCCGCAGGCCGCGCCGGCGCCCGAGCAGACGGTCGCTCCGCAGGCCGATCGGGCGGCCGCGCCGGCGCGCTCCGGCGAGGCGCGATGAGCGCCGGCACGCTCTATCGCCGGCTCGCCGCGCTCACCCCCGAGCAGCGCGCCCGCTTCACCCGGCGGCTCGCGGCGGACGGCCTCGCCGATCCCGACGCCGAGATCGTCCCGCGGCGGAGCGACGCCGGCCCGCTGCCGGCGTCGCTGATGCAGCAGCGGCTCTGGCTGCTCGACCAGATGGAGCCCGGCAACCCGTTCTACAACCTGCCGCTCCTCGGCTTCCGCCTCGCCGGGCCGCTCGACCGCCGGGCCCTCGGCGCCGCCTGGGCCGAGATCGCGCGGCGCCACGAGGCCCTGCGCACCACCTTCGCCGCGCTCGACGGCGCGCCGGTCCAGGTGGTCGCGCCGCCGGCCCCTCCGGCCGCGCCGCCCCCGCTGTCGCTCGCCGACCTCGCCGCCCTCCCGGCGCCGGCGCGCCCGGCCGCCGCCCGCGCCGTCTCCCTCGCCGAGGCGCGGCGCCCCTTCGACCTCGCCCGCGGCCCCCTCTGGCGCACGGCGCTCCTGCGCCTGGACGCCGAGGACCATCTGCTCCTCGTCACCATGCACCACATCGTCTCGGACGCCTGGTCGATCCGCGTCCTCTACGGCGAGCTGACGGCGCTCTACGGCGCCTTTCGCCACGGCCGGCCGTCGCCGCTCCCCGAGCTGCCGGTGCAATATCCCGACTTCGCGCTGTGGCAGCGCCGCCGCCTGTCGGGACCCCTCCTGGCGGCGGAGATCGCCTTCTGGCGCGGCCAGCTCGCCGGCGCGCCCGAGCGCCTGGAGCTGCCCACCGACCGGCCGCGGCCGAGCGGGCGCAGCTACCGCGGGCGGCGGCGGACGCTCGCCCTGCCCGCCGAGCTCCCGGCGGCGCTCGCCGGCCTCGCCCAGGCGTCCGGGGCGAGCCTCTTCATGGTCCTCCTCTCCGGGCTCGACGCCCTCCTCCACCGCCTCACCGGCCAGGACGACCTGGTGCTCGGCTCGCCGGTCGCCGGCCGCAACCACGTCGGCACCGAGGGGCTGATCGGCTTCTTCGTCAACACCGTGGTGCTCCGCATCCGCCTCGCCGGCGAGCTCACCCTGCGCCAGCTCGTCGGGCGCGTCCGCGAGGTGGTGCTCGACGTCTACGAGCACCAGGAGCTGCCGTTCGACCGCCTGGTCGAGGAGATCCAGCCGCGGCGCAGCGCCGCCTACGGCCCCGTCTTCCAGGCGATGTTCTCGCTGCAGAACGTCGCCACCCCCGATTTCGCCCTCGAGGGCCTCGCGGTCACCCCGCAATGGATCGACAACGGCACGGCGCAGACCGATCTCATCCTCTTCGCCGGCGCCCAGCGCGGCAGCCTGGACGTCCTCCAGCTCGAGTACAGCACCGACCTCTTCGACGACACGACGATCGCCCGCCTGGAGGGTCACCTGCTGACCCTCCTCGCCGCCGCCGCGGCGGCGCCGGAGACGCGGCTCGCCGACCTGCCGCTGCTCAGCGCCGCCGAGCGCCAGCAGCTCGCGGAGTGGAGCGGCCCACGCCGCCCGGCGCCGGCCGCGGCGGCCGCGGCCGACGGCGGCGAGCTCCGGCTCGACCGCCGCTTCGCGGCGCAGGCGGCGCGCCGCCCGGAGCGGATCGCCGTCGAGCTGGGGAGCGCGGCGCTCACCTACGGCGAGCTCGCCCGCCGCGCCGGCCGGCTCGCCGCGCGCCTCCGCCGGATTGGCGTCGGGCCGGAGGTGCCGGTCGGGCTCTGCCTCGAGCGCACCCTCGACCTGCCGGTCGCCATCCTGGGAGCGCTGGCGGCGGGCGGCGCCTACCTGCCGCTCGACCCCGAGTCGCCGCCCGAGCGGCTGCGCTTCATCCTGGAGGACGCGCGGGCGCCGGTCGTCGTCACCACGCGCGAGCTGGCGCGCCGGCTGGGCGAGACGCCGGCCCGGCTCGTCCGGCTCGACGGCGGAACGGAGGCGGCGGATGACGACGCGGCCCGCGGACGGCCGCCGGCGCCCTGGGTGCCGTCCACGGAGGACGGCGCGCTCGCCGACTCCGCCGCCTACGTCATCTACACCTCCGGCTCGACCGGGCGGCCCAAGGGGGTCGTGGTCGGCCATCGCGCCGTCCTCCGGCTCTTCGCGGCGACGGCGGAGAGCGTCGCCGCCGGCCCCGAGGACGTGTGGACGGTCTTCCACTCCTACGCCTTCGATTTCGCCGTGTGGGAGCTGTGGGGAGCGCTCCTTCATGGCGGCCGCGCCGTGCTCCTGCCGGCCGCGGCCGCGCGCTCCCCCGAGGAGCTCCTCGCCGTCCTCCGCGAGCGCCGGGCGACCGTCCTCAGCCAGACGCCGTCCGCCTTCCGCGGCCTCGCCGCCGCGCTGCCCGCCACCCCGCTCTCCGCCGGCGACCTGGCGCTGCACACGGTGGTCTTCGGCGGCGAGGCGCTCCACCCGGAGGACCTGCGCCCCTGGCTCGCGCGCGCCGGCGACGGCGGCCCGCGCCTCCTCAACATGTACGGCATCACCGAGACGACGGTGCACGCGACCTGCCGCCCCATGGCGCCCGCCGACCTCGCGCGGCCGGGCAGCCCGATCGGCTTCCCGCTCGCCGACCTGGCGCTCCACCTCCTCGACCGCGCCGGCAACCCGGTGCCGATCGGAGTGGCCGGCGAGATCTGCGTCGGCGGCGCCGGGGTGGCGCGCGGCTATCTCGGGCGGCCCGAGCTGACCGCCGAGCGCTTCGTGCCCGATCCGTTCGCCGACGCGGCGGCGGCCGGCGGGCGCCTCTACCGCTCCGGCGACCTCGGCCGGCGGCGGCCCGACGGCGACGTCGAGTATCTGGGGCGGATCGACCTGCAGGTCAAGGTGCGCGGGGTGCGCATCGAGCTCGGCGAGGTCGAGGCCGCGCTGGCGCGCCATCCGGGCGTCGCGGCGGCCGCCGTCGCGGCGCGCGAGATCGCGCCCGGCGAGGTCGGCCTGGTCGCCTACTGCGTGCCGGCGGGGCGGGAGCCGGCCGCGGCCGACCTGCGCGCCTTCCTCCGCGCCACCCTGCCGGAGGTGATGGTGCCGGCGGCGTTCGTCGCCCTCGCGGCCCTCCCCTTGACCGTCAACGGCAAGCTCGACCGCCGGGCGCTGCCCGCTCCGGACCGGCTGCGCCGGTCGGGCGAGGACTACCGGCAGCCGTCGACGCCGCTCGAGGAGACGCTCGCCACCGTCTGGCGCGACCTCCTGGGGGTCGACCGCGTCGGGGTGCGCGACGACTTCTTCGAGCTGGGCGGCCATTCGCTCCTCGCCACCCGACTCGCCTCGCGCCTGCGCGACCGGCTCGACGTCGAGCTCTCCGCCCAGCTCGTCTTCCAGACGCCGACCGTCGCCGGCATGGCGGTGGAGCTCGAGCGGCTGATCGCCGCGGCCGCCCAGGCCGCCGCGGACGGCGTCGTCGTGCCGCGCGCCCCGGCGCTGGTGCCGGTGGCGCGGCGGGCGCGGCGGGGCGGCGGGGGCCGCCGATGAGCAGCGTCGAGAGAGGCGAGGCGATCGACGGCCCCGGCGGCCTGGCGAGCGGCGCCGCGGCGGCCGGCGGTCCCGCCGGGGGCGATGGGAGCGATGGGAGCGATGGGAGCGACGGGAGCCGGGAAACGCGGGCGGCGAGCTCTTCGTCGCCGCCGCCTCCTTCGCCCAGGCGCGCCTCTGGCTGCTCGACCGCATGGAGCCCGGCACCGCCGCCTACAACGTGCCGCTCGCCCTGATGCTCTCCGGGCCGCTGGCGCCGGCGGCGCTCGCCGCGGCCCTCGACGCCCTGGCCGCCCGCCACGAGACGCTGCGCACCGCGCTCGCCGAGGACCTCGAGGGCGGCACCGGCCAGCCGGTCCAGGTGATCGCCGCCGCCCTCGCCCTGCCGCTGCCGCGGATCGACCTCTCCGGCCTCGGCGGGCGGACGGCCGAGGCGCTCCTGCCGGCGCTCCGGCGCGAGGCGGCGCGGCCCTTCGACCTCACCCGGCTGCCGCTCGTCCGCGCCTTCCTCTTCCGGCTCGCCGCCGCCGAGCACCTGCTGCTGGTCAACCTGCACCACGCGGTGACCGACATCTGGTCGCTCGGCATCCTGCTGCGCGATCTGCTGGAGCTCTACGGCGCGACCCGCGACGGCCGGCCGGCGGCGCTCCCCGAGCTGCCCATCCAGTACGCCGACTTCGCCGCCTGGCAGCGCGACTGGCTGCAGGGCGAGGCGCTCGAGCAGCGGCTCCTCCCCTGGCGCCGGCGCCTCGAGGGCGCGCCGGGGAGCATCGCCCTGCCGACCGACCGGCCGCGCGGCGCCGGCGGCGGCTTCGAGCGCGCCGGCGGCCACGCCCCCTTCGATCTGCCCCGGCCGCTCGTCGCGGCGCTCCGCGAGCTCGGGCGGGCGGCCGGGGCGACCCCCTTCATGGTCCTCCTCGCCGGCTTCGAGGCGCTCCTCGCCCGCCTCTCCGGCCAGGGCGACCTGGTGGTGGGGACGACGGTCGCCAACCGCGACCGCAGCGAGATCGAGGACCTGATCGGCCTCTTCGTCAACACCCTCCCGCTGCGCGGCGAGCTCGCCGACGACCCCGCCTTCGCCGACCATCTGGCGCGGGTGCGCGAGGTGACGGTCGAGGCCTTCGCCCACGCCGACCTGCCGTTCGAGCGGCTGGTCGAGGAGCTCAAGCCCGAGCGGCGGCTGGCGGAGAACCCGCTCTTCGAGGTGGCGTTCGCCTTCCAGCAGCCGCCGCTCGCCGGGGTCGGCGGCGACGGCCTGCGCCTGGGCATCCTCGAGATCGACACCGGGGTCGCGAAGTTCGAGCTGGTGCTCCACGCCGTCGACGGCGGCGACGCCGTCCACGGGTTCTGGGAGTACCGGACGGCGCTCTTCGACCGCACCACGGTCGAGCGCCTCACCCGCCACCTCGAGACTCTCCTCGCCGCCGCGGCGGAGCACCCCGAGCGGCGGGTCTCGGAGCTCGCCCTCCTCTCGCCGCCCGAGCGCCAGCAGGTCGCGGTCGAATGGAGCGCGGTCGAGGCGGCCGCCCCCGTGCAGCCCCTGGCCTATGAGCTCTTCGCCGCCCAGGCGGCGCGGACGCCGGAGCGGCCGGCGGCGATCTACGGCGGCGAGGCGCTCACCTATCGCCAGCTCGCCGAGCGTGCCGAGCGCCTCGCCCGCCGCCTGCGCGCCGGCGGCGCCGGGCGGGAGCGCCCCGTCGCCCTCCTGGTCGAGCGCTCGCTCGACCTCCCCGTCGCCGTGCTGGCGGCGCTCGCCGCCGGCGCCCCGTACGTGCCGCTCGACCCCGAGCACCCGCGCGAGCGGCTGGCGCTCCTCGTCGCGGACGCCGGCGTCGCGGTGATCGCCGCCCAGGGTCGCCTGCGCGAGCGGCTGCCGGCGACCGGGCTGCCGCTCGTGCTCGTGGACGGACAGTCCGGCGCGGCGCTCGATGCTGGCGATGCTGGCGATGCCGGCGACGGGTCGGCGATGGACGCCGCGGGCGCCGCCCCGCCGCCCCTGCCGCCGCTGCCGAGCGCCGATCCCGACGACCTCGCCTACGTGCTCTTCACCTCCGGCTCGACCGGGCGGCCGAAGGGCGTCGCCATGCCGCACCGCGCGCTCGCCAACCTGCTCGCCTGGCAGCTCGCGGCCGGCGGCGGCCAGGAGGGGCGCGCCACCCTGCAGTTCGCCCCGCTCTCGTTCGACGCCTCGTTCCAGGAGATGCTCGGCACCTGGGGAGCGGGCGGCACGCTGGTCCTCCTGCCGGACGAGGTGCGGCGCGATCCCGAGGCGCTGCTCGACTTCCTCGACACGGCCGAGGTCGGCCGCATCTTCTTCCCCTCGATCGCCCTCCAGCAGCTGGCGCAGGCCGCCGCCCGGCGTCCGGCGCCGCGGGCGCTGCGCGAGCTGGTCACGGCGGGCGAGCAGCTCCAGGTGACGCCCGCGGTGCGCGCCCTGGTGAGCCGCCTGCGGGCGGACGCGATCGCCCGCCCGCCTGGCGTGCGGCTCCACAACCACTACGGTCCGACCGAGGCCCACGTCGTCACCGCGCTGATCCTGCCGGACGGCGATCCCGCCCGCTGGCCGGCGCTGCCGGCGATCGGCCGGCCGATCCCCGGCGCCGTCATCCGCCTGCTCGGCGCCGACCTCGCGCCGGCCGCGATCGGCGTGCCGGGCGAGCTCTACATCGGCGGCGCCTGCCTGGCGCGCGGCTACCAGGGACGGCCGGAGCTGACCGCCGAGCGCTTCGTGCCCGATCCGTATGCCATCTCGAACGCCGCGCCGGGGGCGCGGCAGGCTGATCCGGACGCCGCGCTGGGGGCGCGGCTCTATCGCACCGGCGACCTCGCCCGCTGGCGGGCCGACGGCGTCCTCGAGTACCTCGGCCGCGGCGACGGCCAGGTCAAGGTGCGCGGGGTGCGCGTCGAGCCGGCGGAGGTCGAGGCGGCGCTCGCCGCCCACCCGCAGGTGGGCGAGTGCGCGGTGGTGGCGCGGCAGGGAGCGGGCGGCGAGACCTTCCTCGCCGCCTACGTCGTCGCCCGCGGCGCCGCCGCCCTCTCGACGCGGCAGCTGCGCGACTTCCTGCGCGGCAGGCTCCCCGACGCCCTGGTGCCGTCGGCCTTCGTCGAGCTCGCCCGCCTGCCGCGCACCGTCTCGGGCAAGATCGACCGCGCCGCCCTCCCCGCCCCCGGCGTCGACAGCACGGCGCCGGCCGGCTTCGTCGCGCCGCGGACGCCGGTCGAGGAGGTCCTCGCCGGCATCTGGTCGGGGGTGCTGCGGCTGGAGCGGATCGGCGCCCACGACAACTTCTTCGACCTCGGCGGCCACTCGCTCAGCGCCACCACGGTGACGGCGCAGGCGCGCTCGACCTTCCGCGTCGAGCTGCCCACCCGCACCCTGTTCGAGGCGCCGACCTTGGCCGAGCTCGCTCTGCGCGTCGAGCAGCTCCTGCAGGCCGCGGCGGGGCTGGAGCTGCCGCCGATCGTGGCGGCGGCGCGCGACGGCGATCCGCCGCTCTCCTTCGCCCAGCAGCGGCTGTGGTTCCTCGACCGCCTCGCCGGGGGGGAGAGCCCGTTCTACAACATCGCGGCGGCGCTCGGCCTCGCCGGCCGCCTGGCGCCCGCGGCGCTCGCCGCGGCGCTCGCCGAGATCGTCCGCCGCCACGAGACGCTGCGCACCACCTTCCGGGCCGGCGCCGGCGGCGAGGCCTTCCAGGTCGTCCATCCGCCCGCCCCCTTCCCGCTGCCGGTGATCGATCTCGAAACCCTCCCCGCGGCAGCCGTCCGCGGCGAGATCGAGCGCCTGGCCCGCGCAGACGGCCACCGCCCGTTCCGGCTCGCCGCGGGGCCGCTCCTGCGCGTCGGGCTGGTGCGGCTGGGCGGCGACGACCGCCACGCCCTCCTCCTCTCGATGCACCACATCGTCTCCGACGGCTGGTCGCTCGACCTCTTCGTCCGCGAGCTGGCGGCGCTCTACGCGGCGGCCGTCGAGGGCCGGCCTTCCCCCCTCCGCGAGCTGCCGCTCCAGTACGCCGACTTCGCCCTCTGGCAGCGGCGCTGGCTCGCCGGCCCGGTGCTCGAAGCCCAGCTCGCCTACTGGCGGCGGCGGCTCGCCGGCGCGCCGCTCGCCCTCGAGCTGCCGACCGACCGGCCGCGGCCGGCGCTGCAGACCTACGCCGGCCGCGCCGAGCTCCTCCGCCTGCCGCGGCCGCTCGCCGAGGCGCTCGCGGCGCTGGCGCGCGGCGAGCGGGCGACCCTCTTCATGGTCCTCCTCGGCGCCTTCGCCGCCCTCCTCGAGCGGACGAGCGGGCAGGACGACATGCTCCTCGGCACCCCGATCGCCAACCGCACCCAGCGCGAGGTCGAGGAGCTGATCGGCGTCTTCGTCAACACCCTGGTGCTGCGCGTCGAGCTCGCCGGCGAGCCGTCGTTCCGCGGCCTCCTCTCGCGGGTCCGCGAGACGGCGCTCGCCGCCTACGCCCACCAGGACCTGCCCTTCGAGCGGCTGGTCGAGGCGCTGCAGCCGGCGCGCGACCTGTCGCGCAACCCCCTCTTCCAGGTCTCGTTCTCGATGGGCTCGACGCCGTGGCACCACTTCGAGCCCTCCGGCCTCGCCATCGGCTCGCTCGGCATCGAGGTCGGCAACGACCTCGAGCTCTTCGACCTCACGCTCCAGGTGTTCGAGACGCCGCACGGCCTCGACGCCCGGCTGGCGTTCAATGCCGACCTCTTCGACAGCACGACGGTCGCCCGCCTCGGCCGCCGGCTCGAGACGCTCCTCGCGGCGGTGGCGGCCGATCCGGACGTCGCCCCCGGCGCCGTGCCGCTCCTCTCCCCGGCGGAGCGCCAGCAGCTCCGCGAGTGGGGCGGCGCGGCCGCGGGCCCGGAGGACGGGGAGGGCGCGGCGCCGCCGACCGCGGTCGCCCTGTTCCTGGCGCAGGCGGCGCTGCGGCCCGCGGCGCCGGCGCTGGCGTGGGCGGCGGACGGCGGCGAGCTGTCGTACGAGGAGCTCGACCGGCGCTCGAGCCGCCTGGCGCGCCACCTCGAGGCGGCCGGCGTCGGTCCGGAGAGCGTCGCCGCCCTCGCCCTCGACGGCGGCGTCGACTTCGCGACCGCCGTCCTCGCCGTCTGGAAGGCGGGCGGCGCCTACCTGCCGCTCGCCGCCGATCTGCCGCGCGAACGGGTCGCCTTCCTGCTCGCCGACAGCGGCGCGCGCCTGGTGGTGACGCGCGGCGGCGAGCGGGCGGCGGCGCTCGCCGCGGCCGGGCGGCCGGTCGTCGACCTCGGCGCCGACGCCCCGGCGATCGCCCGGCGGGACCCGGCCGGGCGGCCGGCGCCGGACCTGCCGGCGAGCCTCGCCTATCTGATCTACACCTCCGGCTCGACCGGACGGCCGAAGGGGGTCCTGGTGTCGCACGGGGCGCTCGCCGCCCATGTCCGCGAATTCGCCCGGCGCCTGGACCTCGGACCGGGCGACCGGGTGCTCCAGGTCGCCTCCTTCGCCTTCGACGTCTCGCTCGACGAGCTGGTGCCGACGCTCGCCGCCGGCGCCACCTTCGTCCCCTGGCGGCCGGAGGCGGCCGAGCCGGCGGCCCTGGCGCGCGCCCTCGCCGAGCGCGCGATCACCGTCGTCAACCTGCCGACCGCCCTCTGGCACCAGGCGGCGCGGGCGTGGTCGGAGGGGAAGCTCGCCGTCCCCGCGGCCGCCCTGGAGGCTCTGCGCTGGGTGCTGGTGGGCGGCGAGGCGCTGCCGCCGCGCGCCTTGGAGCTCTGGCGGCGGACGCCGCTCGCCGCGGTGCCGCTCGCCAACGGCTACGGCCCGACCGAGGCGGTGGTGACGGCGACGCTCCACGCCGCCGGACCCGAGGCCGAGCCCGCCGACCTCGCCCGCCTGCCGATCGGCCGCCCGTTCGCCGGCCGCGCGCTCCACCTCGTCGACCGGCGCGGCGAGCTGGCGGCGCCCGGCGCGGTGGGCGAGATCCACCTCGGCGGCGCGCCCCTCGCCCGCGGTTACCTCGGCCGGCCGGAGCGCACCGCCGAGGCCTTCGTGCCCGACCCCTTCTCCGCCGTGCCGGGCGCCCGCCTCTACCGCAGCGGCGACCTCGCCCGCCGCCGCGGCGACGGCAGCCTCGAGTTCCTCGGCCGGCGCGACCGCCAGCTCAAGGTGCGCGGCTTCCGGGTGGAGCCCGGCGAGGTCGAGGCGGCGCTCCTCGCCCATCCGGACGTCCGCCAGGCGGCGGTGGTCCTCGCCGACGGCCCGCGGCCTGGCGCCCAGGGTGCCGCCGAGGGTACCGCCGAGGGTGCCGGAGACACCGGCGGCGGCGCCCCTGAGCTGCGCACCCTCGCCGCCTACCTCGCCCCGGAGCCCGGCCGCGAGGCGCCGCGCGCGGCGGAGCTGCGCGCCTTCCTCGGCGGCCGGCTGCCGCCCTACATGGTCCCCTCGACCTTCGCCGTTCTGCCCGCGCTGCCGATGACCGCGGGCGGCAAGGTCGACCGCGCCGCGCTCCCCGCCGCCTCCCGTGCCGCGGCGGAGCGCAAGGCCGCGGCGGCCGGCGGCGCGGCGGCCTCGCCGGAGCCGGCGGCGCCGGGGACGCCGGAGGCCGAGGCCGGCGAGCCGGCGCCGCTCGAGGCCCTGGTTGCCGGGTTATGGCGCGAGGTGCTCGGCCTGGCGGACGACGAGGTCGGCCTCGACGACAACTTCTTCGACCTCGGCGGCCACTCGATGCTCCTCGCCCTCGTGCTCGCCCGCCTGCAGGAGGAGCTGGCGCCCGGCCTCACGATGATCGACCTCTTCGATCATCCGACCGTCTCGGCGCTCGCCGGCCGCCTGCTGGAGCTGGGCGCCGAGGTCCGGCCCGCGGCGCCCGCGATCCCGGCGATCCCGGCGATCCCGGTCCTCGAGGCGGCGGGCGGAGCCCGGAGCGCGCCGGAGCCGATGCCCGCGCCGCCGCAGCCGCCCGCGGCGGAGGTCCTCGCGCCGGCGCCGGACCGCGTCGAGAGGCTCGAGGCTCTGGAGGCGCTCGTCGCCGGCATCTGGCGCGAGGCCCTCGGACGCGAGGAGGCGATCGCGGCCGGCGACAACTTCTTCGACCTCGGCGGCCACTCGCTGCTCCTCACCCTCGTGCACGCCCGGCTGCAGGAGGCGCTCGCCGCCGACATCCCGCTGCTCGACCTCTTCGAGCATCCGACGCTCGGCGCCCTCGCCGACCATCTCGCCGGCGCGCTGGCGCCGGCCGCCGCCGCCCCGGCGACGCTCGCCGCGGATGTGGTGCCGGCGCCGGCGCCGGCGCCGGCGTCACATCCGGCCGCGGGAAGGGCGCCGGCAGACGGCGAGCGCATCGCCATCGTCGGCATGGCCGGCCGCTTCCCCGGCGCCTCCGACGTCGAATCGTTCTGGCGCAACCTCGTCGACGGGGTCGAGTCGATCTCGTTCTTCCTCCCCGCGGGCGAGACCTGGCGGCCGCCCGCCGGCGGCTCCTTCAACGTGCCGGCGGGCGGCGCCATCGACGACGTCGAGCTCTGGGACGCCGACTTCTTCGGCTATCCCCGCCGCGAGGCCGAGCTGATGGACCCGCAGCACCGGATCTTCCTCGACTGCGCCTGGGAGGCGCTCGAGGATGCCGGCTACGGCTCCCGGCGCGGCCGCGGCGGCCGGGTGGGGGTCTTCGGCGGCGCCACCCAGAGCGACTACCTGCAGAATCTCGCCGCCCTCGGGCTGCTCGCCGAGCCGGTCGGCTCCGACCTCGCGATGGTCGGCAACGAGAAGGACTACCTGGCCGTCCGCGTCTCCTACAAGCTCGCCCTCGAAGGCCCCAGCCTGGTGGTGTCGGCCGCCTGCTCGACCTCGCTCGTCGCCGTCCATCTCGCCGCCGCCAGCCTGCTCGCCGGCGAGTGCGACATGGCGCTCGCCGGCGCCGTCTCGATCGCCGGCCGCCAGCGCGCCGGCTACCTCCACCGGCCGGGGAGCAGCCTGTCGCCGACCGGCCGCTGCCGCCCGTTCGACGCCGCGAGCGACGGCACCGTCGACAGCGACGGCGCCGGCATCGTGGTGCTCAAGCGGCTGTCCGACGCTCTCGCCGCCGGCGACGCGATCCGCGCCGTGATCCGCGGCTCGGCGATGACCAACGACGGCGCCGAGAAGATCGGCTTCCTGGCGCCGCGCACCGCCGGGCGCGCCGCCGCGGTCGCCGCCGCCCTGGCGCGCGCCGGCATCTCCCCGGCCGAGATCGGCTTCGTCGAGGCGCACGGCGTCGGCCTGCCGCTGGGCGACGCCATCGAGGTGGCGGCGCTGCACCAGGCCTTCGGCGCCGCCGGCGGCCCCGGCACCTGCGTCCTGGGCTCGGTCAAGGGCAACATCGGCCACCCGCACGGCGCCTGCGGCGTCATCGGGCTGATCAAGGCGACGCTCGCCCTCGAGCGGCGGCAGATCCCTCCCACCCTCCACTTCGAGCGCCCGAGCGCCGAGATCGATCTCGCGGCGGGGCCGTTCCACGTCAACGTCCGGTTGCAACCCTGGGAGAGCGACGGGGCGCCGCGTCGCGCCGGCGTCAGCTCGTTCGGGCACGGCGGCGTCAACGTCCACGCGGTGCTCGAGGAGGGTCCACGAGCTCCGGCGCCGGCGGCGGCCCAGCCGTCCAACACGCGGCCCTGGCAGCTCCTCCTCCTCGCGGCGCGCAGCGAGGCGGCGCTCGCCGCCGCCTCGGCGCGCCTCGCCGCCCATCTCGCCCGCCATCCCGAGCAGGACCTGGCCGACGTCGCCTTCACCCTCCAGGTCGGGCGCGAGGGCTTCGCCCACCGCCGCGCCGTGCTCTGCAGCGACCGCGCCGAGGCGGCGGCCGCCCTCGCGGCCATCCCAGCCCTCGCCGCGCCCGATACCGCGCGCGCGCCGGCGCGGACGGCGCGGCGCCGGGCGCCCGCCGTCGTCTTCCTGCTGCCGGGGGCGGGCGGCCGGGCGGGCCTCGGCGCCGGGCTCTACGCGGCGGAGGAGAGCTTCCGCGCCGCCTACGACCGGGTCGCCGAGCGCCTCGCCGCCCATCTCGGACGCGACCTCCGCGCCGCCTTCCCCGCCGCCGCCGCCGAGCCGGCCCTCGCCGAGCCCGCCCTCTTCGCCTATCAGGTGGCGCTCGCCGAGACCCTCCGCGGCTGGGGGGTGCGGCCGGACCTGCTCCTCGGCGAGGGGGTGGGCGAGCTCGCCGCCGCCGTCCTCGCCGGCACCCTCGAGCTCGACGGCGCGGCGGCGCTCGCCGCCCGCCGCGGCGGTCACGGCGGCCATCCCGCGGCGGCCGAGTGGGAGGCCGCGGTCGCCGCGGTGCCGCGCCGGCCGCCGGCGACGCGCTGGATCTCGGCCTCGACCGGCGGCCGCGTCGAGCCCGCCGACGCGGTCGACCCGCGGCGCTGGGCCGAGCGGCTGACCGCCGAGCCGCGGCTCGCCGCGGCGCTCCGCCCGCTCCTCGCCGACCGGCTCCGCGTCCTCCTGCCGCTCGGCCCGGCGGCGGGCCTCGCCGCGGCGGCGCGGACGGCCGCCGGCGAGGACGGCGCCGCGGCGCTCGCCGCCGTGCTGCCCGCCGCGGATCTGGCGGAACCGGCAGCGGCCCTAGCCACCCTCGGCAATCTCTGGGTCGCCGGCGTCGACGTCGACTGGGCCGCCTACCACCGCGGCGCGGCGCGGCGCCGGGTGCCGCTCCCCACCTACCCCTTCGAGCGCCAGCGCTTCTGGGTGGAGCCGGCGGCGAGCTCCGGCGTGCTGCGCACCCTGGCGACGGCGGCGGCCGAGGACGTATGAGGCGCGGCGGCGGGAAGCGAGCGGCGGCGAGCGCGGCGAGCGCGGCGAAGAATACGCCGGCCGCCCGCCGGACGTAGATCGGATACGGTGTCGCACGAGGAGCCAGACATGCTCAAGATCGCCCTGCTCAACATGCCGTTCGCGGCCTACCACCTGCCCTCGATCGGCCTGACCCAGATCAAGTCGGTGCTCGACCGGCGCTTCGGCGGCGCGTAGAGACGCCGTCGACGACGCGCGCTCGTCTACGCCAGCCTCGACTTCGCCGCCTACATCGGGCTCGACCTCTACCAGCAGATCGGCGGCGGCGGCGAGCACCTGCAGGCCGGCTTCCCGGAGTGGTTCTTCCGCCAGGCCGCCTTCCCCGAGCTGCCGGACAACGCCGACGCCTACTTCGCGCCGCCACTACCCCGGCCACTCCCCCGCCACGCTCGCCTTCCGCGACACCGTGCTCGCCAAGCGCCGCGGCGTCCCCGGCCTCCTCGACGCGCATCATCGACCGCTACGGGCTCGACCGCTGCGACGTCGTCGGCTCCACCTCGATGTTCTTCGAGAACATGGTCGCCTTCGCCCTCGCCCGGCGCCTGAAGGAGCGCAACCCCGCCATCGTCACCGTCCTCGGCGGCGCCACCTGCGAGTCGCCGTCGGGCGAGGAGTACATGCGCCACGTGCCGGCGCTCGACTACGTCTTCTCGGGCCCGGCGCTCCAGAGCTTCCCGCGCTTCGTCGACAACCTGCTCGCCGGCCGCGGCGAGGAGAACGACCGCATCCCCGGCGTCTTCTCGCAGGCGAACCAGGGCCGCGGCGTGCCGGCCCGATGGGCGAGGAGCTCGACATCAACGTCCCCGTGGCGCTCGACTACGAGCCGTTCCTCGACGACCTCGCCGCGCAGCTCCCGGCCTACGAGATCCAGGCCGTGCTCCCCTTCGAGACCTCGCGCGGCTGCTGGTGGGGCGAGCACGCCCACTGCACCTTCTGCGGCCTCAACAAGATCGACGATGAGCTACCGGGCGATGCGCCCCGACCTCGCCGTCGAGCTGATCCGCTCGCTCTTCCGCTACGCCGGCCGCGCCTCGATCCTGATGTGCGTCGACAACATCCTGCAGCGCCAGTACGTGACCGAGGTGTTCCCCTACCTCGAGACGCCGGAGAGCCTGGCGATCTTCTACCAGCTCAAAGCCAACCTGACCGAGCGCGAGGTGGCGGCGATGGCGGCGGCGCGGGTCAAGCTGATCACCCCCGGCATCGAGTCGCTGTCGACCGCCACCCTCAAGCTGATGGACAAGGGGGTCTCCGCCTTCCACAATCTCCAGGTGCTCAAGCATTGCTCGCTCCACGACGTCCACCCCGGCTGGAACCTCCTCGTCGGCTCGCCGGGCGAGGGCGCGGAGACCTACCGCAAGTACGCCGCCGACCTGCCGCGGCTCGTCCACCTGCCGCCGCCGCAGGCGATCGTCTCGATCCACTTCAACCGCTACAGCCCCTACTTCGTGCGCGCCAAGGAGTACGGCCTGGACCTCCACCCGATCGACTACTACGAGATGGTCTACCCCTTCCCGCCGGAGGCGATCGCCAACGTCGCCTATGACTTCATGGACCACAACTTCGACGCCGAATACATGCGGGCGCTCGCCGAGTGGATCGGCGCCCTCACCGAGCGGATCGAGCTGTGGCAGCGGCGGCACTCGGACGCGAGCGGCGCGCCGCCGCCGCGGCTCTACCTGCGCGAGCGGGAGGGCGGGGCGAGCGTCTACGACTCGCGCTCCGGCGAGCCGCGCGAGATCCCGCTCACGGCGACCGGCCGGCGCGTGCTCGCCCGGCTCGAGGAGCCGCGGCGCCTGGCGGTCCTGGCGCGCGAGCTCTCCGATCTGACGCAGGGCGAGCTCATGGCCGAGATCGATGGCTTCCGCGACCACGGGCTGCTCTTCGAGGAGGACGACAAGCTGATGAGCCTGATCCTCCCCCACGAGCCGCCGCCGATGACCTTCCAGGCCGGCGCTCTCAGCTCCCGGGCGCGCCGCAGGGAGGCCGCCGGCGCCGCGGCGGCCGTCGCCGGGCCGATCCCGCGCGCCGCGCGGCGGGCGGTCAAGAGCGGCGCGCCGCGGGGGGTCGCCTGATGGAAGCCTCGCCGGCGATCCCCGCCGCCGACGGCGCGGCCGGCGACCCCGCGGGGCCCGGCACCGGCGGCGCGGCCGCTCCGGCGCCGGTGACCGCCGCCGCCGCGCCGGGCCCCGCCACGCCCCCCGCCGGGCGGCTCTGGAACCGCAACTTCTTCCTCCTCTGGCAGGGGCAGACGGTGAGCCGCCTGGGCGACCAGGCGTTCTCCGTGGCGATGATGTTCTGGCTCATGAAGACGACCGGCTCGGCGAGCCTCATGGGCCTGCTGATGACGGTCTCCTCCATCCCCGGCGTCCTCCTCACCCCCTTCGGCGGCACCTTCGCCGACCGCCACTCGCGGGTGCGCATCCTCGTCGTCTGCGACCTGCTCTCCGGGATCGGCACCCTCGGCCTCGCGGCTCTCATGTTCTTCTCCAAGGCGCAGCCCGTCCTCCTCGCCGGGCTCTTCGCCGTGGCGCTCCTCGGCGGCATCGTCCGCGCCTTCTTCATGCCGGCGATCAGCGCCGCCATCCCGGACCTGGTGCCGCCCGAGAGCCTCGCCGCCGCCAACTCGGCGAACCAGTTCACGGTGCAGACCTCGATGCTCGCCGGCCTGGGGGCGGGCGGCGTCCTCTACCGCCTGCTCGGGGCGCCGCTCCTCTTCGTCGCCGACGGCCTCTCGTTCCTCTTCGCCGCCGCCTCCGAGGCCCTGGTGCGCACGCCGCCCCCGCCGCGGCGCCCGCCGGCGCCGGCCGGGCAGGTGCTGCGCGCCTTCCTCGGCGACACCCGCGAGGGGTTCCGCTGGATCGCCGGGCAGAAGGGGCTGCGCGACTTCGTGCTCATCGCGGCGATCCTCAACTTCTTCGCGACGCCGATCTCTGGTCCTCTTCCCGTTCTACGTCTCGGGCTTCCTCCACGCCGGCGCCGACTGGTACGGCTTCCTCCTCGCCGCGGTCTCGGCCGGCTCGATCGCCGGCTTCCTGGCGGCCGGGGCCCTGAAGCTCAACGGCGCGGCGCGCGGCCGGGCGCTGCTCGCCGGCCTGGTGGTCGGGCCCCTCCTCTTCGGCATCCTCGGCTACGTGACGGTCAAGCTCGCGGCGCTCGCCGTCATCTTCCTCGCCGGCTTCACCTTCGGCCTGGTCAACATCTACCTGGTGACCATGCTCCAGCTCGCCACCCCGAGCGAGCTGCGCGGCCGGGTGATGGGGCTGCTGGCGACGCTCGGCGGCGCCCTGATGCCCATCGGCATGGCGATCTCGGGCGTCGTCGGCGACCTGACGGGAAAGAACATCCCCGTCATCTACGCCGCCTGCGCCATCCTCCAGATCGCCACCACCCTCTCCCTCGCCAACCGCAAGGAGTGCCGGGCGTTCCTGGCGCAGGGGTGAGCGGCGGTCTTGACCCGGAGGCGGCTCTCAGCAAGGCTTTGCCTGGCCGACTCGACCTGCTTTCCGGTCGATCTTCGCCAGCGCTTGCTTCGCCTTCTGCCGAACCCAGGAATCGGGGTGTTGCAAGAACGATTCGACGACCGGCCGGCCGATGCGGGCGCTTGAGCGTAGCTCGTGAATCCGTCGCTCGTCCCCCGGCAGGTGCTGCCGCGCAGCTTACTTGACGGCGGCGAGAGCTTCCTGGGCGCTGCCCTGGATGAAGGCTGTCTTAAGGGTTCCGTCATCGACCATTGCTCGGAGCCCCTGAAGCGAGCTACCGCGCTCGATGAGCGGCAACACATGAATGTTCAATAACTCGACAAGCTCGGCGATTCTCTGCGCGTCCGGTATTTCTTGATCGAGATTCAACAAGCGGCCGATCTGATGCCTTTTTTCGGGCACCAGCGTCTCTAGACGTAGGCTGATGTGACACTTCCATCCCTTGGGATAACGCTCGTCTTCAAGCTGCCGAAGCCAGAATCCCTGGTTGAAGTAATACTGATTGCCATACTGTGACTTTTGAAGGTCTGAGACCGCGACTACCTCGTCGCTTCGTCGATACCAAGCCCCTGACCTCTTCTCTAGACCAGCTCCGCGGCCGAACCGCTCCAGAGCCTCGTGAACCACCTTGTGCGCGCTCACGGCTGATACCGAGAGCAGGTAATGATCCTCATTCTGGAAGGCTGGCCGAGAGCGTCGAAACGCGCTACGAATCGACAGCTCGCTCTCGTCTGGTTGGCTTTCTCACTCATGGCTCTGTCGTGCTGGCTAATACCTGCTGCGCCGGCCCGGTGATGCCAGCCCCCTTTAGCATCCCATCAGCCAGCATGGTGCGTAGGCCCGCGATCGACTCGGCTCGCTCGATGAGCGGCATGAGTCCCTCTTTGAGAAGTGCTCGCAACTCGCAAAGCCGCTTTTCGTCGCTGATGTCCCAGGCCAAGTCAAGTAGCTTGTTGATGCGCTCCTCAGCGGCGGAGAGTAGATCCTCCAGTCTGAGCCGAATGTGACAGTCGACGTACTTTGGATAAAGCTCGTCCCCCAGCTTGCGCAGCCAGAAACACTGATTGAAGTAATACCGGGGACCGTACTGCGATTTCTGAAGGTTCGACAACGCGATGACCTCCTCTGTACGCCGATACAGAGTCGCGGATTTTCTCTCGAACCCGTTGCCTCGACCGAACTCGTCAAAGGCGCGCTGAACTGCGTTGCGTTCTTTCATGGCCGATCGTACGTTACGACTCTCCCTCGAAAGGGTTCTCCGGGGTACATTCTATTAAGTTCTTGCACATAAGCCCGCAGTTGCCGATTGCCTTCGCGGATCGCGGCTGGATTGTTCGGCTTGAGTTCGATGACCTCGCGCGTTGCGAGGTTAACGGCATCAGGCCGGAGCCCATTTTTCAATGTAAATTCCCTACGGAAGCCTTGCCCGTAATCGTAGGCGGCATGAATTTCCCTGCCGTATTTGGCAGCAGCCGACTCGCCGCCGCGGAAGGCCGCCGCCCCTCCTTCTGCGGTAGCACCCAGCTCCTCGCCGAGAATGCCTTTGGCGGCACCTTCCACGGGCGCAGCGATGGCTGCGGCCGTGAGGAGATCCCCGCCCACCGCGAAGCTGATCGCAAGCGGCCCGGCGCTTCAGAGCCGATCTTGTCTCCTGAGTTCTCGCCGAGCCGCAGGACCGTGTTGACCAAGCCCTTCGTGAAGTCGAACGCCGCGCCGGCCGAAGGTCGCGCAGACCACCCCAAGCACCCCGCCGTTCGTGCAGGCGTCGGTGGTGCTGTTCTTCAGGTTGGAGAGGGTCGAGTCGATCTTCTCGGCGAACTGCGCGCCGGTCTCGCGGCCGGTCGGGTCGGTCGCGTTCATCGGGTCGTCGGCGACGTAGGCGTAGCGGTTCCAGCTCTGCGGGCGGGCGGGATTGCCGAGCACCGGATCGACGCTCAGGAACCGCCCCGTCACCGGGCTGCAATGCCGGGCGTGCATGTAGTCGAGATCGTCGCCCGGGCCCGCGAGGCTCGCGAGATCGCGCTCGTGGCCGGTGAACTTCATCCGCTCGGCGTCCTGGTTGAAGGCCGTCGCCTCCTCGCCGAAGGGGTAATAGACGTGGTAGGCGACCTGGCCGCCCGACGCGTTGGTGACGAGGCGCGGCGTGCCGAGGTGATCGAGGTGGAAGTGCCGGGTGCCCTGCGGGGTCTCGGCCGCCAAGAGGAGGCCGTCGCGGTAGACGTCGTCCTCGGCGACGCTCCCCGTCCAGTTGTAGTTGGTCGCCTCGTAGGTGCGGAGGACCTTGCCGGAGAGGTCGCGGAGCGTCCAGCGGTCGAAGCGGCCGTCGCGCGGGCTTGAAGCTCCAGGCCCGCTCGTCGTCCGCGTCGTACATGTAGAGCCACTCTTCGCCGCCCGAGACGTAGTGCTTCAACTGATCGAAGGCGTCGTACTCGTAGGTCGCCCCGTTCCAGGCGGTCAGGTTCCCCGCCGCGTCATAGGTCGTGCCGGCGCCGTTGAGACGGTTGGTCGACGAGCTCGTCGGCGTCGTCCGCGCGCCGCTGCCGGAGATCGACTGGAGATTGCCGAAGGCGTCGAAGCCGTAGCTCTGCGTGACAGGCGTGCCGCCTCCCTGCGGCTGGAGCGAGAGCGTCGCCGAGGTGAGGCGGCTCACCGGGTCGTAGACGAAGGTGCTGCCGCCGATCTGGGTGATGTTCCCGGAGCCGTCATAGGTGTAAGTCCCCAGACGTCCAGGAGGCCGGGCCGGCGGACATGATCGACGGCCGGCCGCGGCATGGCGTGGGGATCGTTCGCGACTGGGTGTCGAGGACGTTGTTCGCGTGCCGCGACCTGGTAGACGAGCAGGTTCGGCGAGTAGGAGATCCCGACCGTCTTGCCGGGGATCAGCCCCGTGTAGCCGGGAACCCCGGTGAGCAGACCCCCGTGTGTAGCTGAACGACGACCGTCCGCGGCGAGGCGGCGACGCCGCTGCAGGCGGCGAAGGTGCATTGCGGGTAGCCGAGCGAGGCGACGTGCCCGAGGTTGTCCCAGGCGAAGGTCTGGCTGAACGACTCCGAGGCCGCGCCGTTGAAGGTGTGAGTCAAGACCCGCTGCGACACCCGGCCGCCCGCCCCGGCATAGGTGTAGGTCTGGGCGATCTGGCGACGTGTAGGTCGTCCCGCCCAGAACTGGGTAGTTGTAGCGCGACGCGGTGCGGAGCTTGCCCCTGCGCGTAGTCGGTGCCGGCGTTGCCCGCCGCGAACTGGAAGGTCTTGAGCGGCCGGCCGCCGGTCTCGTCGATCTCGACCATCCGCTCCGCCACGTCGTAGACGTAGGTCAGGTCGTGGGGGCCGTCGAGCTTTCGGTGCGCGTGGCCGCGCGCGTCGTAGTTGAGGTAGGAGACCGTGCCGTTGCCCGCGGCGCCTTTCTCCGGCTGCTTCTCCCAATTCAAGAGGCCGCGGTTGTCGAAGGCGAAGCCGCGCGTCTGGGTGACGCCCGAGCCGGCCGTCGAGACCGTCGCCAGGCGGTTCCCGACGTCGTAGCCGTAGCTCGTCGTCACCGCCGCGCCGCCCGGCGCCGGAGGGCTCCGTCACCTGGGCGAGCCGGCCCTGCCGGTCGTAGAGCTCGGTCGTCGTCGCAAGGGTCTCGACGCCCGCCACCGTCCCCCACCGGCGCCGTGCGCGTCACCACCCGCACGCCGGCGTAGCTCAGCGTGACGTCGTGGTTAGCCGTTGACCGAGTCGGCGGGGCGGATGCGGCGTCGGCGCGGCCGAAGGGGTCGTAGCCCAGGTACTGCGTCTTCTGGACCGGATTGCCGGTCTGCACCTCGGAGACCGACGCCTTGTTGCCCGCGCCGTCGTAGAGCGTCTCGCTGGACGTTCCAGAAATCCGGCATGAGCTCGGTCTCGCGCCAGACCCGGCCCAGGCCGTCGAAGAGGATCTGGCTGTGGGTCGCGCTCGTCGTCACGTCGACCGCCGCCGCCACCCCGGCCGAGGCCCGCGTGTAGGCATAGCTCGTCAGGAGCTCGCCCGGCGGCGCCACGCTCGTCACCCGGCCCAGCGCGTCGTAGGCATAGGTGGTCGCGAGGGCCGCCGTGTCGCGGCGAGGAGGAGACGAGGCCGCTCGACACGTCGACCGTCTGGTCGAGCGAGTAGAAGGAGAGCGGAATCCCCGTCGAGGGGCTCACGTAGCGCGAGCTGGCGAGGACGCCGCCCTGGTAGCCGTGCTGGATCTGGTAGACCGGCGCCGCGGGCAGCGCGATCGTGCAGAGGTTGGCGCCCCCGGTCGCCACCGCCACCGCCTGCGTGTCGCCGCCGTAGTAGCTCTCGTTTGCCACGTTCCCGTGGCCGTCGGTCGGTGAACGCGGCGATGAGGTCGCTCGCCCGTCGCTCGATCCGTTCGCGAGGTGCGTCCGCCGCCGCCTCAGAAAGCCCGTTGTCCCGTCGTAGCAGGTCGAGGCGAAGGCCGTGTTGCCCCCCTCGGCCGCCCACTGGAAGTTCGAGGTCGTGAGCACCCAGGGCGCGCTCGCCGCCGGCGGCACGAAGGTGTTGTCCGAGTAGGGCGTATTCGTGATGAGATTCCAGTGATAGACGCCCTCGCCGGGTTGTAGTTGACGAAGGTCGTGCGCGCGTCGTTGCCCGGAAAGGTCCCGCTCGTCGACGCCGCCCGATAGTGGCCGAGGCCGTCGAAGCCCGAGTAGTCGACGTCGGCCGTCGTCCCGCCGTCGTCGTCGTAGAGCGTCCGCTCCGACTCCACCCGCGAGCTGCATCGAGCTGTAGCCGCTCGCCTGCGAGTCGTTCGTGTAGCGGAAGTAGGTGCGCCTCAGGCGCAGGCCGCCAGCGGCCTGCCCGCTGTAGACCTCGGTCGAGAGGTTGCGCGTCCCGGTCGCGTCCACGAGGTCCGGTGAGAACGGGAGCCCTTCCGTCCAGTCGCCGCCCCGGTCGGAGAAGTAGTGGTAGGTCTGGTGCCCGAGCGGCGAGGTGACGAGCATGCGCGCCTCGTCGATCGAGGAGCCCGCCCGCGTCGCCTGGGCGTAGGTCCAGGTGCCCAAGACCGCCCCCGACGCGTCGCTCACCCGCTTCGAGAGCACCCCCTCGGAGCTGCTCACCCAGATCTGCGGCACCGCGTCTGTCCGCGGATGGCGGAAGAAGTAACTGCCGTAGGTGTAGTCGTAGCGGCCGAAGGTCGGGAAGACCAGTCCGGTCAGCGTCCCGGGCACCGTGTAGGTGCCGTTGACGAAGCTCACCGCGAGCATGTAGCTCATCGAGTAGACCGAGCCGTCGGGCAGCGTCACGCTCTGGAGGAGCGGCACCATGACCTGCTTCGAGCGGCAGGAGTCGGTGTCGTAGTGGTCGCGGTCGATCGTCGTGTCGGCGTAGGAGAAGCTGTAGGTCGCCGAGCCGCCGAAGGCGGTCACCGTCACGTGGTCCACCTGCCCATACCCCGGCGCCGCGCCGCGGAAGACGATCCGCTGCGTCCGCCCCTGGGTGTCGGTCAAGTCCCACTCGTTGGTGAGATAGGAGACGGAGAGCGCGTTGCCCGAGCGGTCGGCGATCGTGACCAGCCGGCTCGCGCCGTCGAAGGTGTGGACGAGGCCGCTCGGGAACTCGATCGTCTTCCACCCGGTGGGGAGACCCGGCGGCGTCAGGTTGAAGCGCAGGTAGGTGTCGTCGCGGCTGTAGAAGACGCCCGGCGCGGTCGGCTCGCCGTTGTGGAGGTTCGGGGCATAGAAGGAGTGCTTGGCGCCGTCCGCCCCCACGTAGAGCCAGTACACGCTGTCGTTGTACTGCGGGGTGCTTGGCGGGTAGAGGTCGCCCAGCGACAGCCGCCAGCCGAGCCCGGCGTTGTGGAAGACGTCGGGGTTGGCGTCGGTGGGCGAGTCCTCGTTGTACTGCGGGCAGGCCATACCGCCGTCGAGGGTCCAGACCCCGGAGTTGTGGTGGAGGACGAGCCCGTAGGAGAGCGCGCCCCCGACCGGGTAGCTGCCGCCGAGCGGCAGCGAGACCGTCAGGTTCCCGTTGTAGAGGTTGACCGAGTCGATGTCGCCGACGAGGTAAGCCGTCGTCGCCGAGAGGCCGCGGGCCCGGTTGGCCGGGTCCTCCTGGGCGGAGGCGAGACGGGCGAGCGCGAGGAGCGCGAGGCCCGCGAGGGCGAGGGAGCGGAGGGCGGTCGTCGCTGAGCGTTTCATCGCGCGACCCTCAATTCCCGACCGTCACCGCGAAGGCGGCGAGGTCGTCCGGGTCGACGGCGACGACGACATCGCCCGTCTGGAACCGCGGCGGCGCGTCGCCTGACTTCCGGTCGGGCAGGAAGGCCGAGAGCGACGCGCGGAGGCTCCCGTCGTAGGTCCCGTCCTCATCCAGCGCTCCGCCGTCGAAGACATTGAGCTGCCAGCTTCCCGCCCCGGGGCGGACGACGAGGACGGAAAGCGAGTGGCGGTCGACGGCGAGCCGCCCGAGCGCCTTGTCGATTCGCCGCCCCTTGGGGTCGATCTCCGTCCACCGGAAGCCGCCCGGCGAACCGAGCGCCGTCCGTCCGCTCGCGAGATCGACCGCCGCCCAGACCGAGAGCCCGGGAACGCCGCGGCCGAGGTCGAGACGCGCGGCGCCGGAGGCGTCGGCCGCCACCCGCTCGCCGAGCTGGCCGACGCGCGTCGAGATCCGCGCGAGACGCTCGCGGTAGATGCCCCAGACGACGACCTCGCCACCCGGCGTGGCGCCTGAGACCGTCGCGGCCTGGGCTTCAAAGCCCAGCGAGAGGGGTGTCTGTGCAATCACCCTCGAACCGATGACGCTCGAGGTCCAGAGGGCAAGAGCGAGAGCAAGGGGGGAAAGGCGGCGTCTGGCCATGGGGGAACACTCCTTAGGCGGGCCACAGAACACGACCTGAGACCGGCGGCCGTTGCGAACAGGCCGAGGGGATGGGTCTACCGGCGAAGGACGTTACGCGGCCTCGTCTGAGCAGTCAAGCTCTTTACCGGCCCTGAAAATGGCCTTGCCCCGGTTTCGCGGACACCTCGAAAAGCCCGGCGCCTACGACGACGAGCCCTAACCGAGTGTCAGCCGAACCGGGGCAGGATCAGGGGCGGTCTACGTTCGCCGCGTAGCGCCGGCCCGTCCTTGACACCCCGCGGGCCGCGGGCCAGGATGCCGCAAAGGAGATCCCGATGCCCCGGCCCCCGACGGCGATGGCAGGATCGACTTCGGCGTCCTGCCCGCGGGCTCGTACTATGTGATGCTGCTGCCCGCCCAGCGGGATCCCAAGTGAGCGCCCCAGTGACTGCAAGCGAAGGAGATCACATGGTGACCCTTGCCGCCTGGTGTATGGCGTCGCCAGCCTGCCGCTCGGCGCTCCGGTCGAGCTGGAGCTGATCTTCGAGGTGTCCTGATGCCCGCCTCCTGGAATCGCAACCGGCTGACGGCAAAGCTCGGGACGGCCGCTGCTCGCAGGTCTCCCCGCCTAGCGCTGGCGGTGCTCTGTACGTTGCTTGCATCCTTCCAACCGCTGGCCGCAGACCGCGGAAAGGAGCGCCCCCTGAAGCATCAGACCTCGTATCGCACGCTACAGATCGATGGGCTCTCCATCTTCTACCGCGAGGCCGGCCCCCAGGACGCGCCGACGCTCCTCCTGCTGCACGGGCTCCCCTCTTCGTCGCGGATGTTCGAGCCTCTCTTCTCCCGCCTCTCCGACCGCTACCATCTCGTGGCGCCCGATTACCCGGGCTTCGGACACAGCGACTGGCCGGACCCGAAGAAATTCGCCTACACGTTCGACCACTACGCGGAGATCATGAATCGCTTCACGGAAGCGCTCGGGCTCCGGCGCTACACGCTCTACATGCAGGACTACGGCGGCCCGGTGGGCTTTCGCATGGCCCTGGCGCACCCGGACCGGATCGCGGCTCTCATCGTCCAGGACGCCGTGGCGCACAACGAGGGCCTGGGAGCGAATTGGAAGACGCGCCGGGCCTTCTGGGCCGATCGCGCCGCCAACGAAAGCGCGCTGCGCACGAATCTCCTGTCCCTGGCGACGACGCGGACGCGCCACGTCGGGAACGATCCGCACGTCGAGCGTTACGATCCGGACCTCTGGACGGACGAGCTCGCCTTCCTCAACCAGCCCGGCCAGGCGGACATCCAAAGCGACCTCTTCTACGACTACCGCACCAACGTCGACGCCTATCCCAAGTGGCAGGCCTGGATGCGCGAGAGGCAGCCGCGCCTCTTGGTGATCTGGGGCAAGTATGACCTCTCGTTCGAGCCCTCGGAGCCGGAGGCCTATCGCCGGGACGTGCCGAACGCCCAGGTTCACGTTCTCGACGCCGGTCACTTCGCCTTGGACACGGCGGCCGACGAGATCGCCGCCCTGGTCCGGGGCTTCGTCGATGCCCCACGCTGAGGGCCCGACGCGGCATGCCATGGACGGTTTCGGCTCGTAAGCTTCACGGCTCCGCGGCTTCGGGCTCGCTCTCACGCCGGTCCTTGACACCCCGCGGGCCGCGGGCCAGGATGCCGCAAAGGAGATCCCGATGCCCCAACGGAACGCCGTCGCCGCGGCCCTCGTTTCGTCGCTCGTCCTCGCGACGCTCCTGCTTCCCGCCAGCCTCTCCGCCGCCGCGCCGCTCAAGGGCGTCGCCGTCAAGCTGGGAAGGAATCCCGGCGGCGGCGCCGCCGCTCGCACCTTCACCCCCGACAGCGATGGCAGGATCGACTTCGGCGTCCTGCCCGCGGGCTCGTACTATGTGATGCTGCTGCCCGCCCAGCGGGATCCGCGCTCGCCGGCCACCGAGCGGCTGAGAGAGGCGCCGGTCGCCGACCTCCAGACGGCCTCGGTCACCATCGACGGCGCGGTGGGCGGACCGGTCAAGGTGGACTGGGACTTCGAGAAGGGCAAGGCATTCGATCCGAGCGCACCGGCCACGGAGCGGGTGGCCGCGGAGGCCGGGAAAGATCGCATCGTCTTCGAATCCGACGGCCAGCACCACGCGCTGTTCGCGACAGTCGTCAAGTCGAAATCGAACATGGCCAACAATTGAGCGCCGTGGGGCGGTCGAGGTCGGCCGGTTTGTCCAAACCGCTCTGGGTTTAGCCAAACCCGCGCCGGGTTAGCGCCACCCTCCCGCGGCGCGAGCATGCCGAGAGGCGGCATGGACAAGCCGCGTGGCGGCACGCTCGCACCGCGGGAGGGTTTGGCCAAACCCGGTGAGGTTTCCTGGCTGCCGGGCGCCGGCGCGCCCGTCTCTCGGCGCGGCAGCGCCGTACTGAGGCTTGGAACCGCCATGCCACGGCGCGGCGGCGCCAAGCCGCGTGCCGGTTTGGCGGTGCCGCCTGGTGGCGGGGCGAAGACCGCGCGCGGTTTGGCCATGCCGCCGCGCGGCACCGCGCGGACGCCGCGGCGCATCGGGGAGACGCCGCGTGGCGTCGTGATGCCGCGAGAAGATCTCGTCGCGAGCGGTGCCGGTTTGCCGATGCGCTGGCATGGCATGGCCTCGCCGGCAGACCCGTTGACCAAGGCGCCGCTCGCCTTCACCATGCCGCCAGGCGGCAGCGGCACGGCGCCGCGGCACGGCGCGAAGTCGTTCCCGCACGGCGAAATCACCTCCCCGACCCACGAAATCTCCTTCCCGCCGACGCGGAGACACCTCCGGCGCGCGCGATCTCACAACTTGGGGACGGAGATCGAAAGAAGGGGGACGGGAAGACGCGACCATGTGGCCCAGAGGTAAATCATCGGGACGCGGCGATGAAATCCCGGGACGGAAATCGCGACCGCGCCGCGCCGGAGACGAGCTGGCGCGAGCGGAAGACGAAATTCCGGGACGCGGCAGTGAGATGTCGGGACCGGGAATCGAGATTCGGGAACGAGAAGGCTACGACGGCGCGTCAGGACCCGGCTCTGGCCGGCTTTCCATCAGCTCGGAGAGCCGGAAGCTGTGGGCGCGGCGGATCGCCTTACTTCACGCCCCGCGGTTCCGGTCGTAGATGAGCTTCAATCCGACCAGGGTCAGCAGGGGATCGACCTCGCGGATGTAGCGGGAGCCGGCGGCGATCAGGTCGGCTTGGCCGCCGGTCGCTACGACGGTCTTGAGGTTGGGGATCTCGGCCATCAGGCGCTCCAGGATGCCGTCGACGAGGCCGATGTAGCCGTAGTAGATGCCGGCCTGCATGGCTCCCGCGGTGTTGCGCCCGATGAGCTCGGTGGGCTTCCTCACGTCCACCCGGTAGAGGCGCGAGGCGTGGGCGAAGAGGGCCTCGGCCGAGATGGTGATGCCGGGCGCGATGATGCCGCCGGCGTACTCTCCCGCGGCGTTGACGACGTCGAAGGTGGTCGCGGTGCCGAAGTCGACCACCACCACCGGCGCGCCGTAGCGCTCGCGCGCCGCCACCGAGTTGACGATGCGGTCCGCCCCCACCTCGCTCGGGTTGTCGTAGCGGATCGGCATGCCGGTCTTGACGCCGGGCTCGATGAAGAGCGGCTTCCGGCCGAAGTAGCGGCGGGCCATCTGGTCGAGCGTCAGGTGGAGCGGCGGCACCACCGAGGAGATGACGACCGCCTCGGCCTCGCGCGGGTCGATGCCGAAGCGCGCGAAGAGCGGCAGGAGGAGCGCGCCGTACTCGTCGGCGGTGCGCTCGGTGTCGGTCGACAGGCGGAAGCTCTCGATCAGCTCCTCCTGGCGCTCGACGCCGGCGGCTCCCGCGGCCTCGCGCTCTTGATCCTGGCCCGCCTGGCGGCCCGTCTCCCGCCCCGCCTCCCGTCCGGCATCCCGGTTCGTCGCGTCTCCGGTATCCCGCCCCGATTCTCCTCCGGCTTCCCGCCCGAGATCTCGCTCGAGATCCCGGTACACGCCGAAGACGGTGTTGGTGTTGCCGACGTCGACCAGGACCAGCGGGCCGCGCGCCGCGGCCGGCCTGCTCTTCGTCTTCATGGCGCCCCCTCCTCTGCTCCCGCGGCGGCCTCGATCACCTCGCCCGCGGCGAGGCGGAGCTCGCCGCCGCCGTCGCGCGCCAGGATCAGGTGGCCGCGCTCGTCGAAGCCGGCGAAGCGGCCCTCGACGGTCTCCTCGCCGGCGCGCGCGACGATGCGGTCGCCCGGCCGGTGGACCGAGCGCTCGCGGTAGGCGGCGGCGGCGTACGCCTCGTCGCCGAGGTGCGCCAGCTCGCGCTCGACGGCGCCGACCAGCTCCCAGGCGAGGCGGGGCAGGCTGACGGCGCCCTCGTGCCGGCCGGCGAGCGCCAGCGAGGTGGCCCGCTCGATCGGCAGCTCGGCGGCCGACTGGCCGTGGTTGACGCCGAAGCCCACGATCGCCATGGCGCAGGTGCCGGGCTGCACCATCGACTCGATCAGGATGCCGCCGATCTTCCGGCCGTCGACCATCAGGTCGTTCGGCCACTTGAGCCCGCAGGGGACCGGCAGGTGCGGGGCGAGCCCGCGGCAGAGGCCGACGCCCACCAGGAGCGGCAGGGTGGCGAGCGCCGGCGACCGGCGCCCCGGTCGCCCCGATTTCCCCGGTCGACAGGGCGCGACAGGGTGGCGTAGACGCCCTTCCCCGCCGGCGACGACCAGCTCCGCCCCAGGCGGCCGCGGCCGCCGGTCTGCTCGTAGGCGAGGAAGAGCGCCTCCGGCACGCTCTGGCACTCGCGGTGGTAGTCGGCGGCGACCGCGCGGGCGAGGAGGTTGGTCGACTCGACCCGCTCCACGACGACGAGGTTCTCCGGCCCGCGCCCGCCCGCCGGCGGCCGCAGCGCCAGGATCTCGCGGAGGTAGGCGGGGAAATCCTCACGTCGGCGACTCTCCAGCCCGCAGCCTGCTGCCGGGAGGGCCGGCACGGCTGGCGCGCAGGCTGGCCTGTTTGTCCCGCATCTGGGCCAGGCGGGCGCGGCTCTCCTCCACCACCTGCGGCGGCGCCTTCGCCAGATACTGCTCGTTGCCGAGCAGGCCCTCCGCCCGGGCGATGGCCTGCTCGAGGTCCTGCAGCTCGCGCTCCTGCTTCTTCTTCGCCGCTTCGCCCACCTCGCCCGCGCTCAGCGCGATCTCGACGCCGCGCACCACGTCCTGGATCACTCCGGGAGAGGAGGCCGGCGGCTGCGATTGGAGCTCGACCGTGGCAAGGCAGAGCGATGCGAGGAGCCCGATCTGCTCCTCCAGGAAGACCCGCACGTCCTCCAAGGGCGAAGCGAGCGTCAGCTCGACTCTCGCCTTCGGCGCGATCTCGTTCTCGGTGCGCATCGCCCGCACGCGGGTGACGACCGCCTGGAAGATCTCGAAGCTCTCTTCGACCGCCGCGTCCTCCCACGCCGGCTCGCGCTCGGGGTAGGGCGCCAGGCAGATCGTCTCGGGGTGGATGCGCTGGTGGCCGGGCAGGCGCTGCCAGATCTCCTCGGTCAGGAAGGGCATGACCGGATGCAGCAGCCGCAGGCTGCGGTCGAGGACGGTCAGGAGGACTCTTCCCGCCTCGGCGTGGCGGGGGGAGCCGGCGTCCTGGAGCGCCGGCTTGGCGAGCTCGATGTACCCGTCGCAGAGGTCGCCCCAGAAGAAGTGGTAGAGGCGGTTGCAGGCCTCGTCGAAGCGGAAGGCCGCGAAGCGGTCGGCGACCTCGGCGGCGGTCCGCGACAGGCGCGAGAGGATCCAGCGCTCGGGGGCGGCGAGGCCCGCCGGATCGATCTCGGCGGCGATCTCGGCGCCCGTCTCCGAGCCGGCCGTCCGCGCCAGCGCGAAGCGCGCCGCGTTCCAGATCTTGTTGCCGAAGGCGCGGTAGCCGGCCATCTGCTCGCGCGACAGCGGGATGTCGCGCCCGGGGCTGTCGAGCGAGGCCAAGGTGAAGCGCACCGCGTCGGCGCCGTACTCGGCGACCAGGTCCTCGGGGTCGAGGACGTTGCCCTTGGTCTTCGACATCTTGACGCCCTGGGCGTCGCGCACGAGGCCGGTCAGGTGGACCTGGGCGAAGGGCAGCTCGCCGGTCAGGTGGAGGCCCATCATCACCATCCGCGCCACCCAGAAGAAGAGGATGTCGTGGCCGGTGACGAGGACGTCGGTGGGATAGAAGGTCGCGAGGTCCGCCGTCGCCTCCGGCCAGCCGAGGGTCGAGAACGGCCACAGCGCCGAGGAGAACCAGGTGTCGAGCACGTCGGGGTCCTGGGTGAGCTCGGCCGTCCCCGCCTGCGCCGCCGCCTCCTCGCGGCTGCGCGCCACGTAGGCGCGCCCGGCGGCGTCGTACCAGGCGGGGATCTGGTGCCCCCACCAGAGCTGGCGCGAGATGCACCACGGCTTGATGTTGGCGAGCCAGTTCTCCCAGGTGCGGCCCCAGCTCTCGGGGATGAGCCGCAGGCGCCCGCCGGCGAGCGCCGCGAGCGCCCCCGGCGCCATCCCCGAGACGTCGAGGAACCACTGCGTCGAGACCAGCGGCTCGATCGGCTCGCCGCCGCGCTGGCTGTGGCCGACGTTGTGCGTGTGCTCCTCGACGCGGACGAGGAAGCCGCCGGCGGCGAGCCGCTCGACCACCTTGGCGCGCGCCGCGGCGCGGTCGAGGCCGGCGTACTCCGGGCCGGCGGCCTCGCTCATCCGCCCGCGGCGGTCGATCACCGAGATGCCGGGGAGGCCGTGGCGGCGCGCCAGCTCGAAGTCGAAGGCGTCGTGGAAGGGCGTCACCTTGACGAGGCCGGTGCCGAACTCGCGGTCGACCGCGGCATCGGCGACGAACGGGATCTCGCGGCCGGCGAGCGGCAGCACGGCGGCGCGGCCGGCGAGGTGCGCGTAGCGCTCGTCCTCCGGATGGTAGGCGACGGCGGTGTCGCCGAGCATCGTCTCCGGCCGCGTCGTGGCGACGACGATCCGCTCGCCGCTGCCGGCGACCGGATAGGCCACGTGGTAGAGCTTCCCGGCGACCGTGCGCATCTCGACCTCGAGGTCGGAGACCGCGGTCTCGAGCACCGGCGACCAGTTGACCAGGTACTCGCCGCGGGTGATGAGCCCCTCGGCGTGGAGCCGCACGAAGGCCTCGCGCACCGCCCGCGACAGCCCCTCGTCGAGGGTGAAGCGCTCGCGCGACCAGTCGCAGGAGGCGCCCAGGAGGTCGAGCTGGCGGCGGATGTTGCCGTGGAATTCGTCCTTCCAGGCCCAGGTGCGGGCGAGGAAGCGCTCGCGGCCGAGCTCCTTGCGGCTCGTCCCCTCGCGCTCGACCTGCCGCTCGACCATGAGCTGGGTGGCGATGCCGGCGTGGTCGGTGCCGGGGAGATAGAGGGCGTCGCGGCCCTGCATCCGCCGCCAGCGCGTCAGCACGTCCTGGAGCGCGGTCTGCAGGGCGTGGCCGATGTGGAGCCTGCCGGTGACGTTGGGCGGCGGGATCATGAGGCAGAAGGTCTGCCGGGCGGGGTCGCCGGGGGGCGCCTCGGCGCGGAAGTAGCCCGCCTCCGCCCAGCGCCGCCGCCATGCCGGCTCGTAGCTCGCGGGGTCGAAGCGCCGATCCATCTCGCTCGCCGGGTCGCTCAACCGGGTGCCTGTCCTTTCCTGAGGTGGATCCTGATGTGGATCCGGATATGGATCCTGAATGGATCCTGACGCTGGGCTCGTGAATGCGGCCGCCGGGGCCGGGCCGGCAGGCCGGCCGGAGCCGTGCGCGGCGAGCGCCGCGGCCGCTTGAGGGGGAGATCCTACTCGACCTGGCTCTCGAGCTCGCGCAGGCGGTCCTTGATGACCAGCTCGGCCATGTCCGGGATGACCTCCCAGGCGACGTCCCGGACGGCCTTGTCGCCGAGCAGCTCGACGACGCGGCGGGCGATGCGGTCGACCTCCTCCTCGGAGAGCTGCGCCAGGGAGAGCTGCGCCGGCACCGTGGCGGCGCCCAGCGCGATCGGCTGGGAGACCGGCTGAGAGATCGGCTGGATCGGCGACGCCATGAAGGCCGCCGACGACGGCTCGCCGGGGGCGACCGGCGCCGGCACCGGCAGGTCGTGCCGCTCCTCGGCCCGGTGGACGTGCTCCTCGATCTCGGCGAGGCCGGCGGTCAGCGGCGCGCTGCCGGCCGGCACTCCCGTCCGCTCCTCGGCGCTCGTCTCGAACGGCGCGGCGGGCGCAAAGGCCGCGGCCGAGTCGGCCGGCGCGGGGAGGATGTCCGCGGCGGTGGCGCCCGGCCAGGCATCCGGCTGAGCGTCCGCCCGACTGTCCGAACGATCGTCCGCCTGACCGTCCGCCTGAGCTCCGAGGTCGAACGGCTCGTCGTGGAGGAGCGAATCGTCGAGGCCCAGCGCGTCGCTGGTGTCCTCGAGGTCGAAGGTCGGCTCCTCCACCCGGCCGAAGCGCGCGGTGTCCGCCCAGTCGAAGCCCGCCGAGCGGCCGGCGGCGGCGGAGTCCGCCCGCGGTCGCGGCGGCCGGCGCGGCCGGCATGGCCGGAGCCGCGGGAGCGGCGAACGGCGAGACGGCGGGCGGCGGCGCGGCGAAGGCCGCCGGCGCGGGCTCCGGCTCGAGCTCGAAGCTCCCCCAGGCCGCCTCCCCCGGCTCGCCGTCGGCGGCAGCCGCCGAGGCCGGCGCCGGCGGCGCCGCGGCCGCTGTCGGCGACGCGGCGGGCGCTGTCGGCGATGCCGCGGGCGCGCGATCGAGGAGCTGCTGGACGAGCGACAGGAGCTCCTGGGAGTCGAACGGCTTCTTGAGGTGGGCGTCGGCGCCGGCGGCGCGCGCCTCCCCCTCGTCGAAGGGCTCGAAGGTGCCGACCAGGAGGAGCACCGGCAGGCCCGGGCGCGCGGCCTTGGCGCGGCGGCAGACCTCGTAGCCGTTGGCGCCGGGCATGTGCACGTCGGCGATGACCAGATCGGGCTGGACGTCGGACAGCCTGGCGAGCGCCTCGTCGCCGTTGCTGACCGCGGTGACGGCGAAGTCCTCGTCCATGAAGGTCAGCTCGATGACCTTCTGGATGGTCACACTGTCGTCGGCGAGCAGGATGCGTCGGCTCATGAACCCTCCGGATTGTTCTTCAGAGAAGCTACGCTAACACCGCCGGCGGCGCAACGTCAAAACTTTGTCGCCACGGGGGTTAGGCGCCGGACGGGAAGGCGGGGCCGGACCTCGCCCCCGCCGCCGCACCCCCGCGGTCAGGCCGCCGCGAAGCGGTCCCGGAGGTAGCGGACGATGTCCTTGGTGGAGGTGCCGGGCAGGAAGATGGCGTCGACGCCGGCGCGCTTCAGGCCGTCCATGTCCTGCTCGGGGATGATGCCGCCGGCGAAGACCAGGATGTCGCCGCCGCCCTGCTCGCGCAGCCGCCGCGTCACCTCGGGGAGCAGGCTGTTGTGGGCGCCGGAGAGGATCGAGAGGCCCACCGCGTCGACGTCCTCCTGGATGGCGGCGGTGGCGATCTGCTCCGCCGTCTGGCGCAGGCCCGTGTAGATCACCTCGTGCCCGGCGTCGCGCAGCGCCCGCGCCACCACCTTGGCGCCGCGGTCGTGCCCGTCGAGCCCCGGCTTCGCGATCAGGATGCGGAGCCGTCTCGCCTGCTTCTCCTCGCTGTCCCCCATGCGGCGCGGATTGTAGCAGAGCGCCGGCGGGCCGCCGGCCCTTGTGCCGGCCGGCCGCCTGTGCTCTGCTCGCCCTGCATCCTCAAGCGAGAGAGCGGGAAGCGCCGCCGCGGAGCGCCTGGCCCGATGTCGGTTGTCGGGTTATGTCGCCGATGTCGGGCTATGTCGCGGCGTAGGTCCCGCGGGTGTCCGCTGACGTCCGACAGCGCGGCGCCCGCCGCCCTGCCGGGGGTGCTCGCCGTGGCACCGCCCGTGCACTGGGGGTCCGCGACGACCCGAGCCGATTTGCCGCCGCCGATCGAGGCCGGCGGCCGAACCCGAGAGGAGGAGGTATGTCCAAGCCCCCCCGCCGCTTCATGCCCGTCATGCTCCCCGTCACCATCCGCTTCGACAAGGCGGCGACCCCCCCGTTCACGTTCGAGGGGATGGACGACCAGAACCAGCTCACCGTCAAGAGCGGCATGGCGACCATCGTCCTCCAGCTGCAGCCCGCCGTCGGCCAGACGCTCGTCTATCACGAGATGCCGATCACCTGGGGCGGCGGCCAGGAGCCCGCCTGCATGAGCGTGCGGCGCGAGTCCGACACCCAGGTGACGATCGTCAACTACAACACCAACATGGGGACGGAGGACCTCCGCTTCGACTTCGAGGTCAGCGTCTGGAGCGACGGGATCGGCTACATGTCGCAGGACCCGACGATCCTGAACGCCGAGGTGCCGCCGACGACCCCCGACTGCGACGAGGACGAGGGCGAGGACGAGGGCCGGCACGTCAAGCGCGGCGCGGCCTTGCGTGCCGTCTGAGGCTCTCCTGGAAATCGGGTAGGGCGCGCAGGGGATCGAACCAGGGCAGGCCGAGCCACACCGGCTCGACGCCGCGCGCCAGCGCCCGGTCGGCGTTGGCGAGCGCCGACGACTGGTCGCCGATGAGGGTGTCGACGAGCGCCGCCTCCTCGGCCGCCTGGGCGTTGTCCGGCGCGAGGCGGAGCACCTGCTGGACGGCGTCGGCCGCCTCGCGCCGCCGCCCGAGGTGGGCGAGCGCCTGGGCGCGCGCCGACTGGAGCTGCCAGGAGGCCGCCGCGGGGTCGGTCGAGGCGAGCTCCAGCACCCGCCGGTAGAGCGCCTCGGCGGCCGGCCGGTCGCCGCCGAGGAGGGTCGCGTCGGCGAGGTTCAGGAGGTTGAACGGGTTGGCGGGCTCGAGGTCGCGGGCCTGCCGGAAGCGCGCCGCGGCCTCCGGGTAGCGGCGCAGCAGCAGGTAGGCGAGCCCGAGGTTGCCGAGCTCGGTGACGTGCGGCGCCCGCGCCACCAGGCGGGTGTAGAGCGCCGCCGCGGTCGCCGGGTTGCCGGAGAGCAGCTCGATCTGGGCGAGGAGCGTCTCGCCCGCGTAGAGGCCGGGCGAGCGGCGCAGCAGCTCGCGCACGTCGCGCCGCGCGGCGTCGCTCTCGCCCAACCCGTACTCCAGGATCGCCAGGTGGTCGAGATAGCTCCACGACGGCCGCCGCGCCACCGCCCGGCGCATGAGGGCGAGAGCGTTGCGGGAGTCGCCGCGCCGCGCCAGCAGGCGGGCGCGGAGCACCAGCGTCGCCGGGTCGCCCGGCTGCAGCCGCTCGAGCTCGGCGAGCGCCCCCTCGGCGCGGTCGAGCTGGCCGCCGGCCATCGCCAGGTCGACCAGGGCGACCCGCGGCCGGGGGTCGGCGGGGGCGATCCGGCGCGCCCGCGCCAGGGCGGCGAAGGCGCGCGCCAGGTCGTCGGGGTCGCGCCGCTCGGCGAAGCGCAGGCGGCGCAGGCCCGCCTCGAGGACGAAGCCCTCGACGAAGCGCGGCGAGCTCTCCTCGAGCGCCGCGAGGCGGGGAGGAGCTCGCCCGGCGGCCGGCTCTGGGCGATCGACTCGCCGCGCAGCCGCAGGAACTCCTTGTAGTCCGCCGGGCGGACGTCGAGGCCGGCGGCGCCCGGCCGCGCGCGGCGCGCGGCATAGCCGTGGCGCAGGTGGCTGGCGACCTCGCCGGCGAGGAGGTAGGGGTCGCCGGTCGGCGCCTCGAAGCTCTCGGTCCAGAGGAGCCGGCCGTCTTTGCCCGCGACGCGGGAGAGGCCCACCCGGCAGGCGGCGGGGTCGCAGTCGAGCCGCGCGGTGACCACCTCGTCGGCGGCGACCGAGCGGGCGAGGGCGAGCGGCGTGCCGGCGACCGGATCGACCTGCTCGGCGGCGAGCGGCGAGACGCCGTCGAGGGCGAGCAGGGTCTCGAGGAGCGAGTCGCGGAGGCCGGCGGCCATGAGGTCGGTGTCGGGGCCGGCGGCGGTGCCGGCGCCGAGCGCCGGCTTGGGCACCGCGACGGTGAGGAGCGGCGCCGGCCGGCGCAGCCAGACGGCGAGGACGGCCGCCGCGAGCAGCGCCGCGGCGAGGCCGGCGACGAGCTTGCGGCGGCGGCGGCGGTGCTGCCGGCGGTCCCGGCCATGGTCCAGGTCATGGCCCCAGTCAAATCCGGCGCCGCTCGGGTCCGGCGCCGGGGCCGCGTCCCGGCCGTCCTCCCGCCGCCGGCCGCCGCCGGCGAGGACCGGGGCGCGCCCGCCGACGACCGTCGGCAGCCCGTCGTCGCCGGCCGGCCCCGCCGTCCCCAGCGCCAATGTCCCCAGCGTCGCCGCCGCGAACGGCAGGTGGCCGCCGGCCGCCGCGGCGAGCCGCGCCAGCGCCGCCGCCGTCTCGTCGGCGCTCTGCGGGCGGCGCGCCGGGTCCTTCTCGAGCAGGCGGTCGATCAGCGCCGAGAGCGGCGCCGGCAGCTCCGGCCGCGCGATGGAGGCCGGCAGCTGGCGCGCCGCGCAGACGTTGCTCAGGGTGTCGAGGACGGTGGCGGCGAGGAACGGCGGGCGGCCGGTCGCCATCTCGTAGAGGAGGGCGCCGAAGGAGAAGAGGTCCGAGCGGTGGTCGACCGCCAGGCCGCGCGCCTGCTCGGGCGACATCGAGCTGTAGGTGCCGACGACGGCGCCGGCGACCGAGATCGACATCTCGTCCTCCGGGCGGCGCAGCCGCTTGGCGACCCCGAAGTCGAGGATCTTGGCGTGCCCCGCCTCGGTGACCATCACGTTCTCGGCCTTGAGGTCGCGGTGGACGATGCCGCGCGCGTGGGCGGCGGCCAGCCCGCCGGCGATCTCCTGGCCGAGGCAGAGGACGCGGTCGAGCGGCAGCGGCCCGCCGGCGAGGTGGCGCGCCAGCGTCACCCCGGCGACGTACTCCATCACCAGGGCGTCGCCCTCGGCGGTCGCCACCAGGTCGTGGATCTGGACGATCGCCGGGTGGGAGAGCGAGGCGGCGGTGCGCGCCTCGCGGCGGAAGCGCTCGCGGGCGCGCTCGTCCTCGGCGGCCTCGCGGCGGATCAGCTTGACGGCGACCTGGCGGTCGAGCCGCTCGTCGTAGGCGCGGTAGACCTCGCCCATGCCGCCGGCGCCGAGCCGGCCCTCGACCTGATAGGGACCGATGGTGTGGGATCGCGGGTTATCGCCCATGCGGCGGCCGGGTCAGAGCAGCCCCAGGCGCTTCATGCGGCGCTGCAGACCCTTCTTCGACACCTCGAGGATCTCCACCATGGCGTCGAGGTCGCCGGCGCAGCGCGCGGCGCAGCCTGCGATCTCCTCGCGCGGGAGATCCGCTGCCTTGCGGAGGTTGGGGCTGTGCTCGATCCTATCGTAGAGGGAGGTCCGCGAGATGCCGAGCTGCGCCGCGGTCGGCTGCAGGCGCCAGCGGTTGGCGCGCAGAGCCGCCAGGAGCTCCTCGCCGGTCACCTCCTCGGGCCGCCGATAGCTCCGCCGCGGCCGGGGCGGCGGCGCCGCCGGCGGGAGCGCGGCCGCGGCCGCCGGCAGGGTTCCTCCCGGCCCCGGCGTCGCCCCGGCGAGGCTCGCGAGGACCGCCGCGGCCGGCACCTCCGGCTCGCCGAGGCCGGCGATGGCGATGCGGCGGGCGGCGTTGCGGAGCTGGCGCACGTTGCCCGGCCAGGGGAGGAGGGCGAGGGCGGCGACGAGGCGCGCCGGGAGCCACGGCCGCGCCTCCGGCGGCGCGTCGAGAAGCCCCGGCGAGCCCAGCTCCGCCAGCTCCTGGCGGAGGAAATGGACGAGCAGGAGGCCGAAGTCCTCGCGCCGCGCGGCGAGCGGCGGGACGCGGATCTCGTAGCCGGAGAGCCGGTGCAGCAGGGGGGCGCGGAAGCGGCCGGCGGCGACCGCCTCCTCGAGCGGGGTGTCGGCGGCGGCGATCAGCCGCACGTCGACCCGCCGCGGCTCCTCGCCGCCTACCGGCTGGATCTCCCCCTGCTCCAGGGCGCGCAGGAGGAGCGGCTGGACCTCCGCCGGCGTCTCCCCCACCTCGTCCAGGAACAGCGTGCCGCCGTGGGCGAGGCCGAAGAAGCCGTCGCGCCGGCGGTCGGCGCCGGTGTAGGCGCCGCGCGCCGCGCCGAAGAGCTCGGCGGCGGCGAGCGCCGGCGGCACCGCCGCCAGGTTGACGGCGACGAACGGGCGGCCGGACCGCGGCCCGGCGGCATGGAGGGCGCGGGCGGCGAGCTCCTTGCCGGTGCCGGTCTCGCCGCGCAGCAGGACCGGCACCTCGAGCGACGCGGCGCGCGCGATCTCGCGCCGCAGGTGGACCATCGCCGCGCTCGCCCCCACCAGGCCGCCGCCGGGATCGGGATCGCCGGCGGGATCGCCCAGCGGGTCGAGCACGTGGAGGAGGAGCGCCACGCGGTCGGCCAGGAGCAGCACCACCCCGCGCTCGACCTCGGCCGCCGAGACCTCGCGGCCGGCGGCGAGCGGCGCGCCGTCGACCTCGACCGCCGTGCCGGTGCCGGTGCCGTCGATGCCCACCGCGCCGGCCGAGCTCCCTGGCGAGAGGAGGATCGGGCGCCGCGAGAGGTAGGCGTCGCCGAGCGGCGCGAGCTGCGTCCGGCCGGGCGGCGAGAAGAGCGGCTCGCCGCGCGCCAGCGGCTCGGCCCGCCCGGCGGCGAGGCCGGTCAGCGCCACCCGCTCCCCCACCCGCCCGACGTCGGGGTGATAGAGGATCGTCAGGCCCGGCACCGCCGGCGCCGCGGCCGGGCGCCTGCCGGCGCTCTCCGTCACGGTCTCGCGCCGCAGCCTGGCGGCGAGATCCTCTCTGTCCTGGGGCACGGAAGGCAATCTAGCAAGGGCTGCGAGAGGGGGCAAGCGGGGCCGGGTCAGCTCCGCAGCCGGAAGATCAGATAGTACGGATCGGCGTAGACGAGCTCCGTCCGGCGGTCGCGCGCCAGCTCGCCCGCCAGGGCCGCGAAGACCGGCATCCGCCAGACCGTCACCCAGCGGCAGCCGAAGCGGCGGGCGATCGCCGGCACCGGGTCGGCGTCGCGGCCCAGGGCCGCGTCGACGTAGGCGCGGAAGGCGCCGCGGTCCTCGGCGTAGAAGAAGACCGGGTCGAGCGCGACGAGCGACTGGAGCTGCGGCGCCGCGTAGAACAGCGGCGCCGAGTCGCCCCACTGGGCGGTGAACACCCGCTCGCCGGGGCGGCCGTTGGCGGCGAGCCAGCGCGCCATCTCGAGCGGCTGGGAGACGCCGTAGCCCTGCGACTGGAGGACGGCGAAGCTCCACAGGCCGCCGGCGAGGACGGCGCCGGCGCCGGCGAGCGCTCCCCAGCCGCGGAGGAGCGGCGGGCTGCCCTGCCGCTCGCGCTCGGCGAGCGTCAAGGCGAAGGCGAGGAGGCCCAGAGGCGCGCCGATCTCGAACAGGCGCTGGAAGAGGACGGCGCCCAGGGCGAGGAAGCCGGCGGCGAGGACGGCCGTGGTGACCGTGGCGCGGGTGCGCAGGCGCGGCTCGCGGACGAGGAGGGCCCACGCCGCCGCCGGAGCGAGGAACGCCGTCCATTGGAGCGCCAGCGGCCCGAGGCCGAGCGGCGTGAGCTCCGCCCCGGTCACCGCCGCGAGCGCCGCGTTGCCGGCGCCGGTCGACTGGAACGGCACGACGACGTTCTGCAGGTAGGCGAGCCGGAAGTTCTGCGGGAAGTTGGGATGGGCGAGCTGGCCGGCGAGCCAGCCCGCGGCGGTCCACAGGAGCGGGCCGAAGACCATGCGGCGGCCGTCCGCCGCGGCGCTCTCCGGCGGCTGGCCGCCCGGCCCGTCCGGCCCATCGGCGGATACGAGCCGGCCGGCGGCGCCCCACAGCGCCGCGAACGGCATGGCGATCCAGCCGCCGGTGTGGGCGAGGCCGAAGAGCGCGGCGGCGAGCGCCAGGGCCCAGGGGCGGGCGCGGCCGAGGAGGAGCGCCAGGAAGAGCAGCGCGAAGGCGATCAGCCAGGCGTGCGGCCGGCACATGGCGAAGCGGTAGGCGAAGAGCGGGCCGAGGAGGGCGAGCCCCCAGACGAAGCGGTGCGGGCGCGGCACGCGGAGGCGGACCAGCGCCCAGGCGAAGGAGGCGACGACGAAGACCTGGCCGAGGAGGGTGCCGAGGAGGCCCGCCGTGGCGAGCGGCAGGCGGGCGAAGGGCATCAGCCCGACATGGAAGAGGATCTCCTTGTCGGCGTAGTGGCGGGCGAGGACCGAGAACGGCGTCCACGGAAAGCTCCGCAGGGGAAAGTGCCGGGTGAGCTCGCGCGCGACGCCCAGGTGGTAGTACTCGTCGTAGGACCACGGGTCGGGCGCCGCGAAGCGCGGCAGGGCATAGAAGAGGACCGCCGCCGCCGCGGCGAGGGCGAGCCAGGACGTCGAGCGCCACGGAGACGCGGGGGCAGGAGGGGCCGCCGCCGCCGGCGTGCCGCCGGCTCCCTTCCGGCCGCGGGCTTCCTGCCGCCGCGCGCGCCGGCTCAGGCGCTCTCCCGCCGGCCGAGGGAGAGGACGGCGGAGCAGACCGCCAGCCAGGGGAGCGCGGCGAGCCAGACGAGCGCCGCCTCGCGCAGCGGCCCGAGCGACTCCTCCGACTCGCGGGGGATCAGGAACCGCGCCGGCCAGTCGAGGACCAGCACCCAGCGCCAGGCGAGCCGGTCGTGGAAGTAGAGGGCGAGGAGCAGCGCGTTGACCACCGCCAGCACGACGAGGATCACGGTGAATCTGCGCCAGCGGATGGCGGGCTTTCCGATCGACATCGTGCGCCTCGTCCTACGGTGGGGTCCCGGCTGGCAAGGAGGCCGCCGCGGCCGCGGCGCGCTCGATGCAGAAGTAGACGAAGTCGGTCTGCGGGGCGGCGTAGCCCATCTGGCGGAGCATGGTGGTGAGCTGGCCGCGGTGGTAGGTCGAATGGTTGACGAGCTGCATCACCGGCTGCCAGAGGGGCAGGGCGAAGGCCTCGCCGCGGGTGTTGGCGTAGCGGATGTCGGCTTTGAGCTGCTCGTCGGTGACGGCGGCGAGGAAGAACTCCGTCTCGGCCGCGGTCTCGGCGAAGCCGGCGGCGAGGGCCGCGAAGCCGGGGAAGTCGGCGATCCCCGGCACGCGCTCGAGCGACCTCCCCGCGAAGCGCGAGAGCCACATCCGCTGCGCCCCGAGGACATGGGCGAAGGTCGCGAGGAGCGAGGGGAACGACGAGCCGGTGTCGCGCGTCAGGTCCTCCGGCCGCACCGCCTCGACCGCCGCGAGCATCCGCCGGTCGGCCCAGAGGGTGTAGAGCAGCAGGTCGCGCGCGTTCGAGGCCAGGTCGCCCATGGTCGGAGGGCGCGGCTAGAAGACCGCCGGCTCCTCGTAGGTGCCGAAGACGTCGCGCAGAGCGTCGCTCATCTCGCCCAGCGTGCAGTAGGCCCGCGCGCAGTCGAGGAGGAGCGGCATGGTGTTCGCGCTCCCCGCCGCGCCGCGCTTCAAGGCGTCCAGGGTGCGGGAGACGGCGCCGGCGTCGCGCCGCGACTTGACGGCGTCGAGGCTCGCCACCTGGCGGTCGGCCAGGTCGTCGGCGATGTAGAGGGTCTCGATCGGCGGCTCGTTCTCGACCTGGAAGGCGTTGACGCCGACGATGATCTTCTCCTTCTCCTCGAAGGCGCGCTGGTAGGCGAAGGCGGCGTCCATGATCTCGCGCTGTGGGAAGCCGGCCTCGACCGCCTCGACCATGCCGCCGAGCTCGTCGATGCGGCGGAAGTAGTCGAAGGCGCCGTCGACCATGCGCCGCGTCATCTCCTCGACGAACCAGGCGCCGCCCAAGGGGTCGATGGTGTTGATCACCCCGGACTCGTGGGCGAGGATCTGCTGGGTGCGGAGCGCCGTCCGGGCGTTCGCCTCGGTGGGCAGAGCGAGCGTCTCGTCGAGCGCGTTGGTGTGGAGCGACTGGGTGCCGCCCAAGACCGCCGCCAGCGCCTGCACCGTCGTCCGCACGACGTTGTTGATCGGCTGCTGGGCGGTCAGCGAGCAGCCGGCCGTCTGGGTGTGGAAGCGGAGCATCCACGAGCGCGGGTTCTTGGCGCCGTAGCGCTCGCGCATCACCGTCGCCCAGATGCGGCGGGCGGCGCGGAACTTGGCGATCTCCTCGAAGAAATCGTTGTGGCTGTTGAAGAAGAAGGAGAGGCGGGGGGCGAACTCGTCGACGTCCATCCCGGCATCGATGCCGTACTGCACGTACTCCATGCCGTCGCGCAGAGTGAAGGCGAGCTCCTGGAGGGCGGTCGAGCCGGCCTCGCGGATGTGGTAGCCGGAGATCGAGATGGTGTTCCAGCGCGGCACGTGGCGGGCGGCGAAGGCGAACTGGTCGGTGATCAGCCGCATCGACGGCCGCGGCGGGTAGATGTACTCCTTCTGCGCGATGTACTCCTTCAAGATGTCGTTCTGCAGCGTCCCCGAGACCTCGCCGCTCGACGTTCACCCCCTGCTTCTCCGCCACCGCGAGGTACATCGCGAAGAGCATCGGCGCCGTCGAGTTGATGGTCATCGAGGTGGTCACCGCGGCGAGCGGGATGCCGTCGAAGAGCGTCTCCATGTCGGCCAGGCTGTCGATCGCGACGCCGCACTTGCCGACCTCGCCCTTCGACATGAGGTGGTCCGAGTCGTAGCCGTAGAGGGTCGGCAGGTGGAAGGCCACGGAGAGGCCGGTCTGGCCCTGGGAGAGCAGGTACTTGAAGCGCCGGTTGGTGTCCTCGGCGGTGCCGAAGCCGGCGAACTGGCGCATCGTCCAGAGCTTCCCCCGGTAGCCGGTCGGGTGGATGCCGCGGGCGTAGGGGAACTCGCCGGGGACGCCGATGTCCCGCCGCGGATCGATGCCGGCGACCTCGTCCGCGGTGACCAGCGGCGGCACCTCCATGCCGGAGACGGTCGTCCAGTCGCGCTTCCAGTACGGGATCTTCGCCTCGGCTCGGGCCGCCGCCGCCTCCCAGCGCCGGCGCGCCTCGGCCATGGTCTCGAGGGCCTCTTCCTTATAGATGGATGCCTCGGGAGCGCTGGGCGCCTCGGCGAGGGCGGAGGGTGCCTGATCCTTGACGGCCATGGGGCTCCTTTCTGCGGCGTGGCCCGGGGCGAGGCCTATGAGGCTGAGACAGCGGAGCGGCGAGCGAAGCGGCGCCCCGGATGGGCTTCGAGTATACCCGATGGTAGCTGTGCGAAACCCTCTGTATTGTCATCCTGAGCGAAGCGAAGGACCTGGGCGGGGGCAGACTCGAAGTCCAACGGATTCCGAGACTTGGACGTTCACACCTCCCAGGTCCTTCCATGAGAAGGCCAGAAAGCAAGCCGCCTTGGCGGCTCGCCGCTGAAGTCTGTGTCTACGAGCCGTCGCCAAGCTTCCATGCGCACTCTTCGAGGGCTCGTCAAAGGAGCCTGGTGCAGGGTGGAGTCCAGTCCGAACAGGTGCTGCTTTCTTCGCTCCGACCTCCCGAAGGGGTCAGGGACCTGTCGCAGTCGCCTGGACGGGGCGATGAGCTCGTAGTCATGACGTTCAAAGAACCTCAACCGATGTGCTGTTGCTTACCCAGAAACAGCCGCTGCCGCGGCACGGTTTGCCTGCCGCAGGGGATCGTAGATCTGAGCCGTGCGCCACAAGCTATGCAGCAGCACCGCCAGCTTACGGGCCACCGCGACGACCGCTCGTTTCTTCCCGGCCCGGCCTCCGCGTTGGGCCAGGGCCAGTCCGAAGCGTCGCAGGTCCGAGTCTTTGCCGAAGGGACCCAGGATGTACTGGGCGGAGCTGACCAGCAGGCGGCGCAGCAGGGCGTCGCCGCGCTTGCTGATGCCCAGTTGGCCCTCCCGCTCTCCGGATTGGTCGCTGCGCGGACTCAGCCCGACGAAGGGTCCTACCGATCGGCTCCGGGAGAATCGGCTCGCGGTCTCCAGCGTCACGACATAGGCCAGGGCCGTCAGCATTCCCACGCCGTTGACCTGACACAGTTGTTGGGTCTGCGGGTAGGTCTGCTCGCACAGACGCTTGACCTGGCGCTCATACTCGTGGATCTGCTCGTTGAGGGTCTCCAACACCTGGAACAAGGGGGCCAGCGCCTCGCGCACGGCCTCGGGAACCTGCGCCAGGGCCTTGTGCGCGAACGCCGCGCTGGAGCACGAAGGCAGCCGCTCTCCCGTCGTCTTGACCACACCCCGCGCGTGGTTGATCAACGCCGTGCGGCTGCGCACCAGCGCGTCTCGCGAGCTCAACACCGCTCGGTGCGCCTGCGCCTGCGCGCCCCGGTGCTGAATCGGCGACAACAGAGTCACGTCGGCTCGCGCCAGCCGAGCCAGCGACTCCGCGTCGACCCGATCACACTTCTTCGTGTTCTTGAAGATCCAGTACACCTGGCGCGGATTGGCCACGATCACCTCGTGTCCCCAGCTCTCCAAGCTCTGGCTCGCCCAGCTCGAGTGCGTGCCGGCTTCCAGGGCCACTCGCAGTTTCCCCTTCCCTTCGAAGCGCTGGCTCAACCCTGCCCAAGTCGTCGAACAGCGAGAACGCTCAATCACCTCGCCGGCCTCATTCAGCACGCACACCGCCGTGAAACGGTCCCCCAAATCCAATCCCACTGTCTGAAGCTCCTGCTTCTTGCTAAGCTCGCCCACGGCCAATCTCCTTTCCGGGTCTCCGACCCGGTATCCCTTTGCAGCCCAATCTATGGGACTGCGCCGGGAGATTGGCCTTCTCATTCCATTCTTCGCTTCGCTCAGGATGACGATGGAAGGCATGAGCGCAGCGCGGTGGAGCACGCTTCGGTCGGTCTCGAACAATTCACCGACTCTGAGCGGCCAGGGCGCGGCGAGCGGCCCTACCGGCACCGGGCGTCGTAGGCGCCGGCGAGGAAGATGGCGTCGTCCGCCGGGAGGAGGGCGATCCGCCGCGCCGCGGCCGGCACCGCGGCGAGAGCGGCGCGGCGCTGGGGCGAGAACTGGCTGGCGTGCGCCGCGGCGTCGGCCTCCAGGTAAGGCCAGGTGGCGGCCGCGCCGGCGCTCCGCAGAGCCGGATCGGCGGGCTCGGCGATGCCGAAGTCGATGCCGCCGTCGGCCTCGACGCCGGCGCGGGTCTCGAGGTAGTAGAGCGGCGGCGCGGCGGCGCCCAGACCGGCGAGCGTCTCGCTCACCAGGAGGCCGACGGCGCGGTGGTCGGGGTGGCAGGTCGAGCCGTGCCGCGGGTCGAAGGTGACGATCGCCTGCGGCCGGACGCGGGCGACGAAGGCGGCGAGAGTCGCCCGGAGCGCCGCCGCGTCGCCCTCGCCTCCCAGCGACGCCGCCCAGTTGGCGAGCACGGCGCGCAGGTCGCCGGCGGAGCCGTCGGCGAAGTCGCTCTGGGCGAGCTCGGCGCCGAAGAGCGCCGCGGCGGCCCGCATCTCGGCGCTGCGCACCGTGGCGACATCCGGCAGGCAGCCGCCGGGGAGCCCGCAGGCGCCGCGCTCGCCGCGGGTCGCGACGAGGAACGTGCAGCGCGCCCCCCGCTCGCCGCAGACCTCGCCGAGGAGCGGCGCCGCCAGCAGCTCGTCGTCCGGATGGGCGCCGATCCAGAGCACCCGCCCCAGGGCGAGCTGCTCAGCGAGCGCGCGGGGCTGGAGCGGCGCCGGCGAGCGCCAGGCCGAGCCCGCGAGGAGAGCGCCGAAGTCGACGGCGACCTCGGCGTCGAGGGCGCCGGCCCCCGGCGGAGCCTGGAGGGCGAAGGCGATCTCCCCCCGGCGCGCGCCGGGAGCCGCCGGACGCAGGAAGCCGATCGACGCCCGGCCGGCGAAGCCTGTGCAGAGGGTGCCCGCCGCCGGCGGACAGCGCGGCGCGAAGCGGAGCCGCCCGCCGGCGAGCCGCCCCGCATCGTCCCAGGAGATCTCGTCCAGGTAGGCGCCGATCCGCCCCGCCGCGCCGGCCGCGCCGCCGATGAACGCCTCGACGGCATAGCCGTCGCCGGCGCGGAAGACGGCGGTCGTCACCGCCCCGGCGCCCGGCACCTCGACGCGCAGGAGCCGGACGAGGAGGGCGAGGACGTGGGCGTCGCGCGCCGCGAAGCCGGGATGGCACGCGCCGGCGAGCGGCGCGCCGGGGGCGACGGCGAGGCGCGGGGCTCCGGGGGCGGCGAGCCCGCCGCGGTTGAGGTCGAGGCTGGGGAGCGGCGGACGCGACGGGTCGCGCGGAAGCGCGAGCTCGTCCAGGTCGGCGGTGAAGGCGAGCCGCCGCTCGGGCTCGGCGGGGCCGCCGGCGAAGGCCAGCCCGGCGAAGCCGCCGGCGGTCAGGGAAAGGTTGACCCCGACCGGCTCGCCGCCCCGCCCGGCCGCCCCGCTCGGACGCAGCCGGCCGACGAGCTCCGCCAGCCGCGCCCGGTCGCAGGCGGCGTCGGCGGCGGCGATCGGGATCGCCGGCGCCGGTCCGAGGCTCGCCCGCGGCGGAGGATCGCTCGCCGCCGGCGGACGCCGCCACGGGGTGCCGGCGAGGAGATCCGCCCAGTCGACGGCACGGGCCGGGCTGCCGGGTTCCCCGGCCGTTCCCCCGCCGCCGACGGCGTAGCGCGCGGCGGACGGCGGAGCGCCGGCCCTGGCCGGCCGCACCAGGGCGAGCGTCGTGCGCACCGGCACCTCCGTGCAGCCGGGGCCGCCGGCCGCGGTCGCGGTCGCGCAGGACGGCGGGATCGGCGCCAGCGCCAGCGTGCCGCCGGCGAGCGCGCCCGTCGCGTCGTAGGTGACGGCGAGCCGGACGGCGAGCCGGCCGAGGGGCCTGCCGTCGCCCCCCAGCGGATAGGCGTTCAGGCGATAGACGTCGGGCGCGGCGTCGCGGAGGACCGCGATCTCCACCTCGTGCGCCCCGGCGGCCGCGGCGCGCGCGAGGCGGGCCAGGAGCTCCAGGACGTAGGCGTCGCGCGCTCCGAGCGGCGGATGGCAGGGTGCCGCGAAGTCCGCGATGCCGCGGCCGGAGCCGGCCGCCACCCCGGCGCCGCCGAGCGTGTCGTCGACGGCGAGGAGAGCCGCGGCGCCCGGCGCCGCGAGCCGGGTGGGATCGAAGACGAGCCGCAGCCGGCCGGGGTCGCGGGCGGGCACCGCATCGGACGCGGCCGAGCGGCGCACCAGGCGGAGGACGGGGAGCAGCGGTTGCGCCGGGTCCGCCGGCAGCTCGGCCGCGAGCTCCGCCGAGACGGCGAGCAGGCGCTCCGGTCCTCCCGCGGCACCGCCGTAGGCGAGGCCGGCGAAGCCGCCGCCCGGCGTCAGGGCGAGATTGAAACCCGCCGCCGATCCCCCACCTTGCATCGCGAGGCGGTCGAGGATCGCTTCGGCGCGCGCCTCGTCGCACGCCACCTGCTGGGCGGAGAGAGCGCCGGCGGCGGCGCTCTGGCCGCGGGCGGCGCCGCCCGACGAGAGGGCGAGCGCGACGAGCGCGACAGCCGGCAGGGCGCGTATCAGGGGCAACCTCCCAGGAGCGGCGCAACGCCGCGCCCTGGCGAGTATACGCACGAGACCCCATGGACCGCCGATGGGCGGCGGCGGCGGCTCTCACGGTCGATCTTGGCAGGCCCCATGCATCGATGAAGATCGAGGTGCCGCCGGCGCTCCCGAGCCATGTCCGAGCTGATCCACGAGATCCCCCACCCGTTCGTCGGCCCCGACCGCGCGCTCTACACCGTGCGCGTCTGCGGTGCCGAGCGGGCGGACGGCACCTGGGCCGCCTGGCTCCAGTTCCATCCCGCCGGCGGCCCCATCCGCCGCACCGAGCGCGAGACCTCGCAGCCCAACCGCGACGCCCTCGTCTACTGGGCGACCGGGCTCGAGCCCGTCTATCTCGAAGGCGCCTTCGCCCGCTCGTACGTCGAGCTGTAGCGGCCGCCCGCTTCTTGTTCCGTCAGAACACGGGGCCTATACTCCGGGCATGAGAGCTTTCGTCAGCTATGCCGAGGGCGATCGGGAATGGGCTCGCGAGCTCCGGGCGCATCTCGCCAGGGTTGGCGTCGAGGCCTGGATCGACGCCGACGAGCTGCTGCCTGGCGACAATTGGCTCAAGCGGATCGGCAGCGCGCTCGAGAGCTCCGATGCCTTGCTCGTCCTGGTCTCTCCAGCGAGCGTGCAGTCGGAGTCCCTCCGCCGCGAGGTGCAGTTCGCGTTGGGCTCCGAGAAGTTCGAGCACCGCATCATCCCGGTGATCCTCGAGGCGGCCGACGGGATGCCTTGGATCCTCAACCGCTTCCCGTCGGTTTCCGGCCAGCCGGCAGAGGTCGCGCGGCAGGTGGCGGAGATCCTCCACTCGACGGTTCCAGCGGGCTCCTTGGACCTTGCCGGCGCCCGCTGAGCTGTTCCTCTCCCATATAGCTGCTGCGGATCTGGAGCCTCGGCCTCATCGCCGGCTGAGGAGCCACATCGCGAGCGCGGCCGCCCGGAACGCCGCCGCCCCTGCCGCGGTCTAAGATCGCGCCGCCGGCGCTCGGATCCCCGAGCTCGACGCGGCGTCCCGAGGCGAACATGGCCCACGGCAGACTTTCGAGCTCGCTCATCTCCGGCGCCTTCCTGGGCGGCGCGGTCGCCTTCGCCTGGACGACGGTCTCCTGGCTCGTCCTCCCCTGGCACGCCGGCGCGCTGCTGGCGTTCCGCGACGAGGCGGCGGTGGCGCGGGTGGTCGCCGCGAACGCGCCGGAGGCCGGCGTCTACTTCCTCCCCAACCCGCCGCCGGCGCCGCCGGGCGCCGCCCCGGCCGCGGCCGAGGCGGCGCGCGACGCGGCGCTCGCCCGCATGGAGCGCGGCCCCGTGCTCTTCACCGCGGTGCGGCCGCACGGCGCCGGCTCGGTCACCCGCGCCATGGTGACCGATGCCGTCATCGAGATCCTCGGCGCCCTTCTCTTCACCTGGCTGCTGCTGCAGACCGCGGGGCTCTCCTACTGGCGGCGCGTCGCCTTCGTCACCACCGCGGCCCTGGCGGTCGCCGTCGTCGCCGCCCTCCCCGACTGGAACTGGCTGGGTTTCTCCGCCCGCTACACCGCGGTCGTGGCGACCGACATGGTCATCGCCTGGTTCTTCGCCGGCCTGGTGATCGCCCGGTTCACCTGACCGGTCAGTTTGGTCCCGAGGACGGCCGCCTGGAAGGGGGTTCGGGAGGGTGGTCCCCAGGGCGGTCGCCCCGCAGCGGACCAAACTGACCCACTACCCCTTGGGGCCGGTCCTTGGCGCCGGCCGGCTCTCCGTGTAGACTATGACGCTCCTGCGGCCATCGGGTGCGCCCAGGTGAGTCTTCAACCCCTTACCCCGTACCCGGGGGTAAACCCTTTCCTCTGGCGGCATCGACCGATTTCCGCCACCGCAAGGAATCGATATCCATGATGAAACAGAGCACGCCGCCTCGCATTCAACTGCTGTCGCTGACTTTCGCCCTCCTCCTCGCCGGCGCCGGCTGCTCGCACGCCTCCGAGGGCGAGCAGGCGAAGGCCAAGGATCCGGCCCAGGCCAAGCCCGCCGCCAGCGCCACGGCGCCGGCCGCCGGCTCGGCGACCACCGCCGCGCCGGCTCCGGCCGTCCCCGGCCAGCCACCGGCCGCCGCCGCCCAGGGGACGGTCTCCCCGGACAAGCTGCCGGTCGTCGTCGCCAAGGTCAACGGCCAGGAGATCAAGAAGGCCGAGCTGCTCAAGGAAGCCGAAGGCCTGAAGTCCCAGCTCGGCGGCGCCAACCTCCCGGCGGCGCTCCCGGCGGCCTTCTACCGCCAGGTGCTCGACGGCATGATCGCCCGCCAGCTCCTGATGGCCGACGCCAAGGCCCAGGGGATCACGGTGACCGACGCCGACGTCCAGCAGCAGCTCGGCCAGCTGAAGAGCCGCTTCCCCAACCCCGAGGAGTACAAAAAGGCGCTCGCCGCGCAGGGCATGACCGAGGCCTCGCTCGCCCAGACCGCCCATGAGCAGCTCACCGTCCAGAAGTACGTCGAGACCAAGGTGATGGCGAACGTCCCGGCGGCTTCCGACGCCGCGGTCAAGACCTTTTACGACCAGAACCTCGACAAGATGAAGCAGCCCGAGCGCCGCCACCTGCGCCACATCCTGATCAAGGCCGACAAGGACGCCACCCCGGCCGACAAGCAGAAGGCGAAGACCAAGGCCGAGGGGATCCTGGCGCAGCTCAAGAAGGGCGGCGACTTCGCGGCGCTCGCCAAGGCGAACTCCGACGACCCCGGCTCCAAGGAGCAGGGCGGCGACCTCTCCTGGGTGCAGAAGGGCCAGACCGTGCCGACCTTCGAGCAGGCCGCCTGGGCGCTCAAGAAGAACGAGCTGTCGCCCGTCGTCGAGAGCCCCTTCGGCTACCACATCATCCAGCTCCTCGACGTCCAGGAGGCGAAGACGATGCCCTACGAAGAGGTCAAGTCGCGGATCGGCGAGTACCTGAAGCAGCAGCAGAGCCAGACCCAGGTCAAGGCGAAGATCCAGGACCTGCGCAGCAAGGCCAAGGTCGAGACGTTCATCTAAGAAAACGGATCAGAAGGGGACGTCCCCACCCTCTCGTTCTCGATGTCTGGGCCTGATCCGGCGACGAGGCTTTCAGCGGCGACTGGGCGCGTGGACTTCTCTACCAGGCGCAGCGCCGGGATCGCCTCGTCGCCGGCGGCGCCCAGCTCCTTGAAGCGGCGGGCGGCGGGGAGCACGCGGCTCTCGAAGGAGCCCACCGCGCCGTTGTAGGCCTCGACCGCCTGGTCGAGGCCGCGACGGAGCTTGTCGAAATGCCCGGCGAGCGTCTGCAGGCGGTCGTGGACGTCGCGGCCCAGCCGGCTCACCTCGCGCGCGTTCTTCTCCATCTCCTCCTGGCGCCAGCCGTAGGCGACGGCGCGCAGGAGGGCGATGAGCGTCGTCGGCGTCGCGACGATGACGTTCTGGCCGATCCCGTGCTCGATCAGGCCGGGGTCCTGCTCCAGGGCGGCGGCGAAGAAGGCCTCGCCGGGGAGGAAGAGGACGACGAACTCGGGGGCGGGCTCGAACTGGCGAGCGTAGCCGCGGGCCGCGAGCTTCTGGAGGTGCGCGCGGAGCTGGCGCGCATGGTCGCGGAGCCGGGCGCGGCGGGTGTCCTCGTCGGTCGCCTCGAGCGACTCGAGATAGCCCTCGAGCGGCGCCTTCGAGTCGACGACCACGTTCTTGCGGTTGGGCAGATGGATCACCAGGTCCGGGCGCAGGAGGCCGTCGCCGCTGTCGACCGTCGCCTGCGGGGTGAAGTCGCAGTGGGAGAGCATGCCGGCGAGCTCGACCACCCGCTGCAGCTGGATCTCCCCCCAGCGGCCGCGCGTCGCCGGCGAGCGCAGCGCGTTGACCAGCTTCGACGTCTCGCGCTCGAGGCCGGCCTGGCTCTCGGCGAGCCCCCGCAACCGCTCGGCGAGGCCGCCGAAGGCCTCGACCCGCGCCCGCTCGATCTCGCCGATCTTCCGATCGACCTTGGAGAGCGAGTCGGCGAGCGGCCGCACCAGCTCGTCGATCGCCTGCCGCCGCCGATCGAGGTCCCCCTTGGCCCCCTCCTGGTAGCGCTCGAGGGTCGCCCGGGCGAGGTGGAGGAAGCTCGCGTTGTTGCTCTCCAGAGCCTCGGCGGAGAGGGCCCGGAAGGCGTCGGCGAGCTGCGCCTGCATCTGCGCCTGCGTGCGGTCGAGCAGGCGCAGCCGCTCCGCCGCGGCGCGCCGCTCGGCGGCGAGGGTCGCCTCGAGCTCGGCCGCCCGCGCCTGCTGGCCGGCGAGCGCCGTCGCGGACCGCGCCAGCGCCAGCGCCCAGGTGACGACGGCGGCGGCCACGGCTACGGCCGCGTGGGTCAGCAGCGCCGCGGGCACGCCCCCCCACCGTCCTGGGATACGGCGCCGGCCTGACGGGAGAAACACATCGTGTTGAGGCTCGATAGCAAGGCTAACACAACAGGATGGGGCGCGAACGAGGCGTGCCGGATCGCCTTTCGCGGCCTGCGGTGCGGCTCGGCGGAGGGGACGGGCTACAATCACCGCCCGTGCGCTCCGACCAGGTCTTCCGGCTCCTCTTCATCCTCTATTGCATCGAAGCCGGGGTGTTCCTCCTCCTCGCGCCGTGGGGGCCGATGTGGGAGCGCACCCTGGCTCACCTGCCGCTCGGCGATCTGCACGGCGCCTTCCTCCATCCGGTGTTCCGCGGCGCCATCACCGGCTTCGGCCTCGTCCATCTGGTCTGGGGCGCCAACGACCTCCAGGCATGGTTGACCCAGCGCCGCCGCGCCTGAGGGGCGGCAAGCCCATGGCCGGCTCGATGACGGCGCGCCTGCTCGCCATCTCGGATCTCCAGGCGCTGGGCGGAGAGCCGCTCGACGAGTGGCTGTCGTCGCTCGGGCGCACCGGGGTCGACGCCGTCCAGATCCGCGCCAAGGAGCTGGAGGATCGCGACCTCTACACCCTCGTCCGCCGTGCCCGCTCGCTCCTGCCGCCCGGCGTCCGTCTGCTGGTCAACGGCCGCCTGGACATCGCCCTGGCTGCCGGCGCCGACGGCGCCCACCTGCCCGCCGACGGCGTCCCCCTGGCGGCGCTGCGCCGGCGGTTCGGCGCGGGGGTCCTCCTCGGGCGCTCGACCCACCGCCTGGAGGAGGTCGAAGCGGCGCGCCGCGACGGCGCCGATTACGTCACCTTCGGGCCCGTCTACCCCACCCCCGGCAAAGAGCGCCACGGGCCGCCGCCAGACGGCGGCCTCGGGGATCTCGCGGCGGCGGCGCGGAGCGGCATTCCCGTCTACGCTCTCGGAGGGGTTACACTAGCCCGGCTGGCCGAGGTCGCCGGCGCCGGCGCCGCCGGCGCGGCGGGGATCCGCCTCTTCCTGGCGCCCGCCGAGCTGCCGCGGCTGGTCGCCGCCGCGGCCATGGCCTTCCGGCGCCCGTGACACCCTTTGTGGCTCTCGATCCCGGTTCCCCACCCGATACGAACGGCCTCGACGCGACCCCGGTGACCGCCACGAATCCAGGAGACCTGCTTTGACCACTCGAGACCTCGGCGCCCGCGGCAGCTTCGCTCCGGGCGCGGCGGCCGGCTTCGGCAAGCTGCGCTATCTGTTCGTATCGCTCGCCGTCCTGGTGCTCGACCAATGGACCAAGTGGCTGGTCGAGGTGCACCTGCCGGACCATGCCGCCGAGCTGGTGATGCCCGGCTTTCTCACCCTCACCCACGTGCGCAACACCGGCGTCGCCTTCGGCCTCTTCGCGGCCCAGGGGATGACCGGCGGCAGCTGGCTGCTCACCCTCCTCGGGCTCGCCGCCCTCACCGCGGTCGGCGTCTACTTCTGGTTCACGCCGTCGCGCGACCGGGTCCTCCTCGTCGCCCTCGCCCTGGTGGTGGGCGGCGCGGTGGGCAACCTCCTCGACCGCGTGCTGGCCGGCGCGGTGACCGACTTCATCGACGTCTACATGGGCTCCACCACTGGCCGTCCTTCAACGTCGCCGACAGCGCCATCTCGATCGGCATCGCCCTGATGGCGATCGACAGCCTGCGGCTGCGCCGGCCGCATCCCGCCTCGTAGCGGCGTCCGATGCGCGGCGACGCCCCCGGGCCGCTCGCCTGGACCGCCGCCGCCGAGGCATCCGGCGAGCGCCTCGACCGCCATGTCGCCGAGCGCCTCGGCGAGCCGCGCAACCAGGTGCAGCGCTGGATCCGCGAGGGATGGGTGCGGGTGAACGGCCGCCCGGCGCGGCCGTCGGCGGCGGTCGCCGCGGGGGACGCGATCGCCTGCCGGCCGCCGGCGCGGCGCGAGGAGCGGATCGCTCCCCGAGGCCGAGCCGCTCGCCGTGCTCTACGAGGACGCCGATCTCGCGGTCCTCGACAAGCCCGCCGGCCTGACCGTCCACCCCGGCGCCGGCCGGGCGACCGGCACCCTCGCCCATCGCCTGCTCGCCCGCTACCCCGAGATCGCCGGCGTCGGCGGGGCCGGGCGGCCGGGCATCGTCCACCGCCTGGACCAGGGGACGAGCGGCGTCCTGGTGGTGGCGCGGACGCCCGCCGCCTACGCCCGGCTCTCCCGCGCCTTCGCCGAGCGCGAGGTCGGCAAGCGCTACCTGGCGATCGTCTACGGCGCGCCCGAGCCCCCCGCCGGCGTCATCGCGGCGCCGATCGGCCGCCATCCCACGCGGCGCACGGAGATGGCGGTGCGCCCGGCGGGCCGCCCGGCGCGGACCCGCTATCGGACGCTCGCGGCCGCCGCCGGCATCGCCCTCCTGGCGCTCGATCTCGAGACCGGCCGCACGCACCAGATCCGGGTGCACCTGAAGAGCCTCGGCCAGCCGCTGGTGGGGGACCCGGTCTACGGCGAGGCGCGCTGGAAGGGCCTGCCGCGCAAGGTCCACGGCCCCCTGCGCGGCCTTTCCGCGCCCGGCGCTCCACGCCTGGCGCCTCGCCTTCCGCCACCCGGCGACCGGCGAGCCGCTGGCTTTCGAGGCGCCGGTGCCCGCCGATCTCGAAGCGCTGTGGAGGGAGACGACGGGGACGGGCCTGCCGCGCGCTGCCGCCGGGCTCCGGCCTCGTCGAGGATCAGGATTGAGCGGGTCGGGGGCGCCGCCGCCCCTGCCCTACAGGAGCTCGCGGACGGACCGGTACGGCCGGTTGAGCGACTCGGCGACCGGCTCGCAGGTGATGTGCCCCTGGTAGGTGTTGATGCCGGCGAGGAGCCCCGGGTCGGCGAGGACCGCGCGCATCACCCCCTGGTTGGCGAGGGCGAGGGCATAGGGCAGCGTCACGTTGTTGAGCGCGAAGGTCGAGGTGCGCGGCACCGCCCCCGGCATGTTGGCGACGCAGTAGTGGACGATGCCGTCGACCACGTAGGTGGGGTTCGAGTGGGTGGTCGGATGCGTGGTCTCGAAGCAGCCGCCCTGGTCGACCGCCACGTCGACCACCACCGCCCCCTCCTTCATCAGCTTCAGCATGTCGCGGGAGACCAGCTTGGGGGCGGCGCGGCCGGGGATCAGCACGGCGCCGATCAGCAGGTCGGCGCGGCGCAGCGCGGCGGAGAGGTTGTGATGGTTGCTCGCCAGCGTCGTCAGCTGGCCGTGGAAGAGGTTGTCGAGGTCGCGCATGCGGTCGAGGTTGGTCTCGAGGACGGCGACGCGGGCGCCGAGACCCAGGGCCATCTTGATCGCGTTGATCCCGACGATGCCGCCGCCGATCACCACCACGTCGCCCGGCGGCACGCCGGGGACGCCGGCGAGGAGCGTGCCGCGCCCGCCGTGGATCTTCTGCAGGAAAGAGGCGCCGACGACGACCGCCATCCGGCCCGCCACCTCGGACATCGGGGTGAGGAGCGGCAGGCGCCCCTCGCCGTCGACGATCGTCTCATAGGCGATCCCGGTCACCTGCCGCTCGAGGAGCACGTCGGTCAGGTCGGGGAGCGGCGCCAGGTGGAGATAGGTGAAGAGCGTCTGGCCCGGCCGCAGGAGCCCGTACTCCTGGGCGATCGGCTCCTTGACCTTGACCACCATCTCGGCGCGGCCGTAGACGGCGGCGGCGTCCGCGACCAGCTCCGCCCCGGCGCCGGTGTACTCGTCGTCGGCGATGCCGCTGCCGTTGCCGGCGCTCCGCTCGACGATCACCTGGTGACCGCTCTGCACCAGGGCATGGACCGACGCCGGGGTCATCCCGACCCGGTACTCGTGATCCTTGACTTCCTTGGGGATTCCGATCAGCACGCTAGCCCGCCTCTTCCCGGCTCGACCGCCGCCGCCGCATTGCGGGGAGGCGCTCGTCACGAGCCTTGTCGCCCTGCGTTTGGATCATGCCTTTTTGAAGCAGGCGTCCCGGCGGTGAATCGAATGGAGCGGGCAACGGGACTCGAACCCGCGACATCAAGCTTGGGAAGCTTGCACTCTACCAACTGAGTTATGCCCGCTCATGCTCCGAGCCTCAGGAATCTAGCGGAGGCCCCGCCCGCGGTCAAGTGCGGGGCGCGGGCGGCGGTTGGCCAAAGCGCCGCGCCCGGCTATACTGAACGGGTCATGCAGGGCTCGGGCAAGAAAGGCGAAGGGGACGGCACCCTCTACTTCTTTCCCCAGGAGCCGATGACGGCGGAGGAGCTGCGCCAGATCTTGCGCCAGGGCACCAAGGCACAGCGCGCCTGGGCGATCTCGAACCTCCTGCGCTATGCCCAGTGGGACGACATCTGGACCTACGTGACGCGCGACGAGGTCCGCGAGGTCTTCGCCGACCTCGAGCTGCCCGAGAACCTCCGCACCGCCTGGGGGCGGATGCTGAAGGTCGAAGCCCCGGTCGCCTGATTCCCTACCCGCTCTTCAGCCGGCCGCCCCGCCCGCTCCGCAGCTCGCTTTTTCAGCCCGCTTTTCAGCCAGCCCCGCCCGCCGGCACGAATCTGACCTCGAACATCTTCGGCCACAGCTTGCCGGTGATCCAGAAGCGCCGGCTCGACGGATCCTAGGCGATGCCGTTCAGGACCTCGGCGCCGCCGGCCGGTCCTCCGGCGTGAGGAGCCCCGAGGCGTCGACCGCCGCCGTCACCCGGCCGGTCACGGGGTCGATGCGCAGGATGTCGTCGGTCTGCCAGACGTTCGCCTAGACCGCGCCGCCGACGCACTCGAGCTCGTTGAGCTGCGGCACCGGCACGCCGTCGCGGGTCACCGCGACGCTTCCCTGGAGCACGAAGGTCGTGGGGTCGCGGAAGAACAGCCGGTCGCTCCCGTCGCTCATCACCAGCCGCCTGCCGTCATAGCAGAGCCCCCACCCCTCGCCGTCGTAGTGGAAATCGGCGAGGGGCTCGAAGGTCGCGCGGGCGTAGACCGGCGCCGTCCCCTCGCGCCAGGTGAGCTGGATCAGCCGCTCCCCCACCAGCGCCAGCCCCTCGGCGAAGAAGCGCGGCGCGAGCGCGATCTTCTGGCGCACCGTGCCGGTCGCCGGGTCCACCCGCCGCAGGCTCGAGCGGCCGTAGAGCCCGTTGCTCTCGTAGAGCCGTTGCGATACCAGACCAGCCCCTGAGTGTAGGCCTGCGGATCGTGGGGGTGGACGGCGAGGACTTCGAGCTTCAGCCGTTCGGCCGTCCCGGCGGCGGGCGCAGCAGACGCAACGGGAGCGCTGGGAGCGGGCGGCGGGGCGGCGGAGCGGGGTGGAGCCGGGGCCGATACCGCCGCCGGAAGACCCGGCCGGCCGGCGGCGCGGGCGAGCCAGAGGGCGAGCAAACCGAGCGCGACCGCGACGATCGCGATGCCCGCGGCGCGGCTACGGCTGCGCGCTCATCCGCCCCACTCGCAACCGCCCAGGTTCGTCGCCGCGGACGGCGAGCCGATCGGCTGGCCCGGCGGCGGCGGGGGCGGCTCGGCGGGCCTCGCCTTCTCCTCGTCCCGGCGCTCGAGGTGGCGCGCGATCTCGGCCGCGAAGTAGGAGCGCGCCGCGGCGTCCGCGCGCGCGGCATCGGAAGCGCCGGCGCCCGGCGCCGCGCCGGCGCCGAGCCGGCGGGCGAGGTCGCGCAGCCGCGCCTCCGTGCGCGCCCGCACGCCGGCGGTCGCCTGGGGATCGGCGGCGAGGCGGATCAGCCGCGCGCACCACCGCCCACTGCGCCGTGCGGCGCAGCTCGGCCAGCCGCGCGGCGATCCGGCGGCCCGGCCGGCGAAGACCGCCCGGTCGAGCGCCGCGAGCACCTCCTCGAGCCCCGGCAGCTACGGGTCGCGGCGGTGGAAGTCGACCAGCCGCGCCGCGCGCTCGCGGTCGAGCAGGGCGCGCACCGCGAGGTCGGCGCCGTGGCGGCGGCGCCCAGGGCGTCGAAGGCCGGGCTGGTGCGGCTGCCGAACATCTCCACGTTCGGCGGGGAAACCGGCGGGGCGCGGCAGCAGCAGGGCGAGGACCGGCTCGGGGAGGTCGAGGGCCGCGGGCTCGAGCAGCGTCGAGGATCTCCCGCCAGCGCCCGCCGCTGCCAGGCGCCATCGGCCGGCCGGGCCGGGGGCTGCCCGTCGCCGCGCACGGCATAGGTGTACTGCAGCCCGCCGACCACCTTGGAGGCGGCGTCGAGCTGGTAGCGGTGGTGGAAGTAGACCGGGGCGAGCACCTCCTCCAGGAGCGCCAGCGGCAGGCCGCGGCGCGATGTTGTGCTCGCCGAAGCGGGCGAGCCCGATGCGGCGCACGGCGAGCTCGTGGCGCAGCCCCGCCGCCGGATCGGGCCCGTTGTCCCAGAGGCTCGACCAGCGGCTGCGCCGACCCCGTCCGGCCGCGCGTCCGGCGTCGGTCAGGAAGACCAGGCCGCGGGCGATGCCGTCGCGGACGATGGCGTCGAGCGCCGCCGTCTCGTCGGCGCCGGGCGGCAGCTCGGTGTAGCCGTAGCGGATCGCCTGCACGTCCCAGGCGCCGATCCCGCGGGCGTAGGCGTTCGAGAAGTCGAGCTTGCCGTCCGCGGGTCACCCCGATGAGCGGCGCCGGGTAGTCCATCACCGAGGCGCGGCCGCCGTAGGTGCAGGCGGCGAAGTTGTGCGCGAGCCCCAGGCTGTGCCCCACCTCGTGCGCGGCGAGCTGGCGGATGCGCGCGAGCGCCAGGCGCACGGGGTCGTCCGGCGCGCCGCTGCCCGTCTTGTCGGCGCCGACCAGCCCCTCGAAGATCAGGCGGTCCTGGCGCACGCGGAGCGAGCCCAGGGTGACGATGCCCCTTGAGGATCTCGCCGGTGCGCGGATCGATGACGCCGCCGCCGTAGGACCAGCCGCGGGTCGAGCGGTGCACCCATTGCGACGACGTTGTAGCGCGACGTCGAGCGGGTCGGCGCCCGGCGGCAGCACCTTGACCTGGAAGGCGTCGATGAAGCCGGCCTGGTCGAACGCCTCGCTTCCACCAGCTCGCGCCCTCGAGCAGGGCGCTGCGGATCGGCTCGGGCGCGCCGGGATCGAGGTAGTAGACGATCGGCTTCTTGACCTGCGAGCGCGCCGCGGTGGGATCGACCTTCTCCAGGCGGTGGCGGGCGAGGTAGCGGTCTCGACCGGCTGCCGATCGGCGCCGCGTAATCGAAGAACTCGACGCCGAAAAAGCCCGCGCGCGGATCGCCCCCGGCGCGGCTTGTAGCCGTCGTCCGGGCAGGCGCAGCAGCGACTGGTGCTGCGCGAGGGTGATCGCCTCCGCGGCCGGCGCCATCTCGCGCACCAGCGCCCCGGGGTCGGCGGACTGGTAGGTCAGGAGCGCCTCGAGCTCGAGGTTCTCGGGGAAGGCGAGGCAGCTCTCGGGATCGACCACGCTGCGCCCGCCGTCGAGCGACCAGCTCCCCTGGCCGGCCGCGCGCAACGTCGCGACGATGCCGTGGGCGTCGCGCATCAGGAAGGGGGTGAAGTCGACGAGCGCCCGGCCGTCCGGGTCGGCGGCGACGACTCCCCGGCCCAGAGGATCGGAGGTGGCGAACGAGTCGCGCACCGCGCGCCGCTCGGCGGCGTCCTTCGTCAGGGCGCGGAACTTGAGGTTGGGATGCTCGACGAGCACCCGGCCGCCGAGGCGGCGGAGGGTCAGCGATCCGCGCCTCGCCGAGCTGCCCGCGGTCGAGCCCGACCGGGTTCGAGCCGAGGCCGGTGGCGATCCACTCCGAGTAGAGATAGCTCGCGACCTCGCCCGCCGGCCCCGAGGGCGGCGGCACCTCGAGCCAGATGCGGCCGCGCTGGGGATCGACATAGGTCGCGAGCAGGCCGGGCCGGCGCGCCAGGCCGGCGGTCCGCGCGGCGATCGTGGGGAGCGGCTCGCCGGCCGCCGATCCGGGCGCGGCGGCAGCCGGGACCCCGCGAGCGGCGGCGAGCGCCATCGCCGAGCCGACGAGCGCGGCGGCAAAGAGCCGGGAGACCCGGCTCCGCCCGCCGCTCGCCATCGCATCCGCAGCTGGGAGATGAGAGCCCATCGTCCGCTTCCGGCGCCGGAGTCTAGCATCGCGGCGCGAGAGAGGGCGGAAGGGGACGTGGCGGCCCGCAGGAGGATCTTCACCCCGCCACGGGCGCTGCAACCGCCAAGCCGGCTCCCCGGAAGCCGCCGATTCCTCGCGAGACGCCGCCGGCCCGCGCGGGAAGCCGGCCGATGCAAGACAAGAATGCACGCCACACGCCGAGCCCGCGAACGCGGCGCGAGCCGCCCGCAGGTGGACCGGCGCTTCAACCCGGCGCGAGACGCTGCGATGGCCTCGGCAGCGCTTACACTCGCCGCGAGAGGCTTACAGACGCCGCGGAACGCTTACCCGGCGCTGCGAGAGGCTTACAGACGCCGCGGAGCGCTTACCCGGCGTCGCGAGAGGCTTACAAGCGCCCGGGAACGCGTATCGGGCGGCGCGAGAGGCTCTCACCGTCGCGGGAAGGCTACCGCGCGGGATGAGAGCCTCTCGCGGGCTCGGGTAAGCCTTACGCGCCGCGCGAGAGGCTCTCGCGGTCGCGGGAACGCTTGCCGCACGAGGTGAGAGGCTCTCGCCGCGCCGGGCGAGCCTTGTCTTCGACTCGTACGGCTCACGGACGGCCCGGCAGCCCCAGGCGTCCTCGATTCGTAGGGCGGGCCCCCCGTGCCCGCCCGGCGGCGGCCGGAGCGGCTCGTGAGACGGCCGCGGGCGCCGGCGCCGGACGACGGAGCGCGCGAGCGGCGGGGCTTTGCGCCCGCCGCGAGTTGGGTCACAATCTCCCCGCCATGAGCGATGCCGAGCCCCTGCGCTATACCGAGACCGAGGTCCGCAGCTTTCTCCCCTCCGGCTGGAACCTGACCGGCGATCCGGCCGGGAACTGGGACCCCGGGAAGCGCGCCTGGTGCGCCACGGTGCTCGACAACGTCGACTTCGACTGGCCGCTGGTGGTCGACGCCGGCGACGCCGCCTCCCTGGGGCGGCTCGAGGCGCTGCGCCGGGCGATGGACCGCGTCTATCGCGAGCGCCTCGGCTGATTCCCAGCTCCGGCTGGTCGGCGCTTAATCAGGCTTCCAGGTGAGCTACGGATCGCGCTGGATAGCGACCAGGAATCCGCGCACCCGTTCGATGAGATCGAGGGTCACCGCATCCTTATCGGCGGCCTGGCGGAAACCGAGCAATGCAGCGACGGCCTCGCGATGAACCCCATCGATCTGGAAGATCGGTACCAGGTGGCGCGCGAGAGTCTTCACGTCGGCTCTCCGGCCTTCACGCAGGTAGAGTGTCGCGAGTTCGAGGGAGACGAGCGCCACGTCGTACCAGATGCGGCGCGACGCGAATTCGCCCCGCACGTTCGTGAGTATCTCGATTGCCTGCGCGATGTCGCCGAGGCCGGCGGCGATCTTGCCCCTCAGCCAATCGAACCGCACCAGGTCGAGCGGAGTGCCGAAGCGCCGCGCGAGGTCGCGTACCTCCGGGAGAAGACTTTCCGCTTGCTCATGATGCCCGGCGTTCACGAGGAAGACGGCAAGATCATGGCGGATCGTGAGAAAGAGCCGATCTTCGGCGCGGCGATGGCTGGGGGCGAGGGTCTCCGCGGGTATGGGGCATCGCGACGAGGCGATCGCCTCTCTCCGGCAGGTCCAGGCGGACTTCGTCGTCCATCGCCTGCCGGCTGACTCGGCTCTCGCCACCCTGGAGCTCGCGGTGCTGCTGCTCGAGGACGGGCGTACCGGCGAAGTGCGCGAGCTCTCCGTGGAGATGCTGCCGATCTTCGCGAGTCTCCACTTTGGCGAGGAGGCCCTCGCCGCACTACGCCTCTTCTGGGAAGCGGCCGAGCAGGAGAGAGCGACGGCCGAGGCCTTGGCCGTCGCCTGCTCGCCTACCTCGAGCGCGCTCGCTACGATCCTGACCTCCGCTTTGAGCGCCGGGCAACCTGAGCGACCGCCGGTAAGATCGGGCTCTCGTCCCGGCCTAATCATCGGGGTCGAGAATGGCGTGGTTTATGGAAGAGCTCAGACGAGGGAGATCCGCCAGTGAGCACCCGCCGCGCGGTCGGGATCACTTGTGGCGCGAGGGGGCACTTAGCTTTATGAAAGGAGCAGGACATGCAGAAGACCCTCGTCCCTGCAGTGGCCCTCGTACTCGTTGCCCTCTCCACTCCGCTTTTTGCCGCGGCGCCGCCAGCGCCCCTCGCTGAGCCGGGCCTGGTAGCCGCCATCGTCGCTCCTGCCAGCCCGTCCTGTCAGCTCGCCGTCGCGAGCCCCTTGGGTGAGGCGCTGCCGCAGGCAGCGGCCGTCCCGACCTTCCCCGCGTGGCTATCCGTCGATGGCCTGTCCAAGGTCGAGAACAGGTTCCACGGTTTCTGTCCCTGCGGCTGCTCCCGCATCCCGGACTGCAACACGTCGGCGGACTGCTTTGGCGGGGCGCCCTGCCGGCAGGCGATTTCCTGTTGTTGAGAGTCTAGGGCGGCTGGGCCAGGCTGGCGGGCCTCGCCCAGCCTTAGGAGAGTTTGTGGCGTTTGTGGATATGGACTTGAGCAGTCCGGTGCCGCTCGCGAGACTCAAGCCGCCGGCACCGTCACCCGGAGGTGCGGAGCACCTAGGCCCGCCTAACGCTTGGCGCCGCCGGCGACGAGACTCGCGATCTCTCCCTGCCGATCCCGGATCCGGTCCCGGTAGGCCAGCAGGAGCGGCAGGCTCCCCTTCGCGTGCCCGGAATATGCGAGCACTTCCTCGATCGGGATGCCGAGTCTCCCCGCCTCCTCCATCGCCGTCGTGATCGTCGTATGGCGAAGGCCGTGGGGCCTCGTCCGATCAATTTTCGCCTTCCGGGCAAGCGACTGAATAACGGCATAGAGACCGTCCCCTGTCAGTTCCCCGGTTCCGTCGCCAGCCCGATCGAAGTTCAGAGAGAGGGCGCCGGGTGCCATCCCCCGCGCCTCCAGCCACTCGGCCAGGGAGTCTCTCGTCGTCTCGGGAAGAGAGAGGAGTACCTTCTCGTGCCTTCCCTTCCGGAGCACCCAGAGCGCGGCGCGCTCGAGGTCGACGTCGCGGACCTCGAGTGCGAGGACCTCCGAGCGCCGCAGGGCTAGGTCGTAGAGGAGCCGCAGGAGAGCGAGGTCCCGCGCCGCCTTCTCCGGCCGCTGCGAAGCGGCTGCCTTCAGAAGGCGCTGTACCGCCGGCACTCCGGGGCCGCGGGTATCGCGCATCCCCTCGACCTTGAGGCTCTTGACCCGAGGGCTCCAAGCCACGAGCCCGAGCGACCGAGCCAGGGCGACAAGTGAGCGCAGCGCCGCGATTCTCCGGTTGATCGTCGCCGGCGAGAGGCTTCGCTCCGCCAAGTGGGCCTGGTAGGCCCGCACTTGGGCGTGAGCGGCACCGGCCGAGCCCTGCAGCAGTTCGGCGACCGATTCCGCCACGGTCCCTGCGGCCTCACCCACCGTGCCCAGAGCCGCAGGTCGGCCTCGTACGCCTTGACTGTCCTATGGCTGCGGCCGGCGAGGAAGAGCTTCAAGGCGAGCTCGAGCGTCGGCTCTTCGCCCAGGAATCCAACCCCGCTCGACGAGCTCGGGCTCGGCCGCCGCCGGCCTGCCACGACCGCGCCTCCGGCTCGCCGCCTGGCCGGCTCTCCGGGGCGTGCTCGGTGCGGCGCGCCTACCGCCCTCCCGACCGCATTCTGCGCCCTCCCGCCGGCAAGGAGCGCGGCCGCAGCCTCGGTCACCGGCAGTACTGCCCTCCGTCTTGGGGGCTCACCCAGAAATCGCTGCCAGCGAACTCGGAGCCCGCGGGGCAGGCGAAGTTGGTGCTCTCGCAGCAGGCGCTGTAGGAGGAGGTCTTAGTCTTCATCGAGGTAAACTGACCCGTCGTCGAGTTGTAGCACTCGTAGTAGCAGTCGTCGGGGTACCAACCCGGCCACAAGGCACTGCTACTCGTGACGCTGACGAGCGTGAGGGTGGCGAAAAGGCCGATGGTACGAACGCGCTTCTTCATGGTTCATATCTCCTTCTTCTGCTACTAAGTGTCTGCCGCGCTGATCCGCGTGCCGTGAAGTGCTGCGTGACCTGACGGGAGTGGGTCCAGCTCGGTGCCCGCGTCGGCGCCACGGCACTTTCGCGAATGCCCCCCCCAGAATAGCCGTCCTCTCGCCCCGATCAAGGGTAGGCCAGCCGCCACGACCGGCAAGCGTTTCTGACGGGTAAGCGTCCAGCTGGTCCTCTGGCGGCGCCTCGACGTCTGGGACGAGCGGTGGTTGGTCGACTCGCGGAGGGCGAGCGGCCGCCGCTCTGACGCAGACCACCCGAGGGTCGGGGGTGGACGGCCCCGCGAGCGGCCGCCCACCCAACTTCTCGGGCTCCCCCTTCGTCACGGATTAAATTGAGTTGTGCCTGTGAGGCTTCTGGATTCTGTGTGTTCAGTGGCGAGTCTCGATGTCGGGTCGCCGCCCGCGAGGGCTCACTGACGCATAAGGGTGACCGATGCGCTCGGCCCCTCCGGCTGGAACCTGACCGGCGATCCGGCCGGGAGCTGGGACGCCAGGAAGCGCTCCTGGCGTGCCACGGTCATCGACAACGTCGACTTCGACTGGCCGCTGGTGGTCGATGCCGGCGACGCCGCCTCCCTGGGGCGGCTCGAGGCGCTGCGCCGGGCGATGGACCGCGTCTTCCGCGAGCGCCTCGGCTGACCCTCTTCCCGCGCGCTTCCATCCTCTAGATACGGCCTCGTCCCCTCCGGGGGTCCCGGTTGACCCCGGCCGAGGGGTGGGACATCGTTGCCGCCATGCCGCGGCCCCAGCGGATCGATTTCCGGCGCTATCGCAAGCTGCGGCGCTTCGTCGCCCGCACCTTCGTCCACGTCCTGTGGTGGGACGTGCTCCTCGCCTGGCCGCCGCTGGCGCGCTTCCGCCGGCCGCCCGCCGAGCGCTGGCGCGGGATCGCCCGCCGCTACCGCGCGCTCGCCATCGACATGGGCGGCGTGCTGATCAAGCTCGGCCAGTTCCTTTCGGTGCGGGTCGACCTGCTCCCCGCCGACGTCATCGGCGAGCTCTCCGGGCTGCAGGACGAGGTGCCACCCGAATCCTTTCCGGACATCGTGCGCCAGCTCGAGGAGGACTTCGGCCGGCCGCTCGACCGCTGCTTCGCCGCGCTCGACCCCCGGCCCGTCGGCGCCGCCTCGCTCGCCCAGGTCCACCGCGCCCGCCTCCTCTCGGGCGAGGAGGTGGTCGTCAAGGTGCTCCGCCCCGGCATCGACGTGCTGGTCGAGACCGACCTCGCCGCGGCGGCGCTGGCCCTTCGCCTCCTCCGCTTCTCGCGCCGGGTGCGGCTGCGGATCGACCTCCGGCGCGTCGAGCAGGAGTTCCGCGCCACGACCGAGAACGAGCTCGACCTGATGGCCGAGGGGAAGAGCGCCGAGCGCTTCGCCGAGGACTTCGCGGGCGACCGCCAGGTCCATGTGCCGCGGGTGTTCTGGCAAGCGAGCGCCCGCCGCGCGCTGACGCTCGAGGACGTCGGCTATCTCAAGTTCGCCGACCTCGCCGCCCTCGAGCGGGCGGGGATCGACCGCCGCGAGGTGGCCCGCGCCCTCTACCGCGTCTACATGCGGCAGATCTTCGTCCACCACTTCGTCCACGCCGATCCCCACCCCGGGAACCTCTTCGTCGAGCCGCTGCCGGGGCCCGGCGAGCCGCCCTTCGCGCCGGGCGACCCCGTGCCCCACCGCGAGGGGCGCGAGTTCGCCATCGTCTTCGTCGACTTCGGCATGGTGGCGGCGATCCCTGAGCGCCTGCAGAGCGCCCTGCGCGACTACGTGATCGCCCTCGGCACCCGCGACGCCGCGGGCATGGTCCAGGCCTACCTCGCCGGCGGCGTGCTCCTTCCCGGCGCCGACCTCGGACGGCTCGAGGAGGCCCACCGCGCCCTCTTCGACCGCTTCTGGGGGGTGAGCCTGGGACAGATGCGCGACGTCGCGTTCTCGGAGGCCGGCTACTTCCTCCGCGAGTACCGCGACCTCCTCTACGAGGCGCCGTTCCAGGTCCAGGTCGACCTCCTCTTCGTATCGCGCGCCGTGGGGCTGCTCTCCGGGATGGCGACGACCCTCGATCCGGAGTTCGATCCCTGGGCCGAGACGATCCCCTTCGCCGAGCGCCTGGCGGCCGAGGAGGTCGAGCGGCTCCGCCGCGGCTGGCGCGAATGGCTGAGCGAGGGCCTGCTCCAGGGGCACGCCCTCCTCGGCCTGCCGCGCCGGCTCGAGAGCCTCCTCACCCGCGCCGAGCGCGGCGGGCTGACCGTCCAGAGCGCGCTGACCCCCGAGGCCAGGCGAACGATCCAGCACCTCGAGCGCTCCGCCCACCGCCTGGCCTGGACGGTGCTCGCCGCGGCCCTCCTGATCGGCGCCGTCCTCCTCCACGTCGACGCCCCCGGCGAGATCTGGGACCGCTGGTTCGCCGCCCTCGCGCTCGCCAGCTTCGCGTGGGGAACCCTGACCAAGCGCTAGCCGGTTCCAGGGCCGGCGCAAGATGGCGCGGCCGGTTTCCGTCCTGGGAGAACGGAGGATGGTCTCCAACGATCCCGGAGGACGACTCATGGCCCAACCCCACCGTCTCCCCGCCTTCCTCGCCGCCCACGAGCTGGCTCTGGCGCTCCACGCCGCCCTCACCCGCGCCGCCGTCGACCCCTGCGGCCTGGGCGGCCGCATGCAGCGCTCGGCGATCGCCGCCGCGGCCGCCATCGTGCGCGCCGCGCCGCTGCCGCCAGAGCGCCGGCAGGACCTCCTCGCCCACGCCCGCGGCCGCCTGCACGAGCTCGGCTACGCCCTCGATCTCGCCGAGCGCTTCGGCACCTTCGACCTGGCGACCGCCGTCGAGCTGCTGGAGTTCCAGACGCGGGCGTGCCTGGCGCTCGCCATCATGCTGGGAGAGATCGACGGCAGCTAGCCGGTGAGCGGCAGCGGCGCGAGCAGCGCCACCGGGAAGCGCGCCAGGAGCTCGGCCACCCGCCGCTCGCCGCCCGCGGTCTCGCCGCCGCTCAGCTCGTCGCGGAACCGCCCGGCGGGGAGATCGAGGACGGTATCGCCCCAGTCGTCCCCCAGGCCGATCACCAGCCGGGGGACGACGACGATCGCGGCGGCCCCCGCATCGCCGCCGTCGCCCCGCGCGAAGGCGAGCGCGTGCGCGGCGCGGCCGCCGCGCGCCGCCAAAGGCCGGTAGGGACTGTCGGAGGAGAACAGCGCCGGGCGGCGACGGCGCAGCCCCAGGGCCTGGCGGATCGTCCACAGCTTGGGGAGCCCCTCGTCGGCGCGGGCGAGGATGGCCGCGGCGGCATCCGGCGCGGCGGCCAGCCGGACGAGGTCGCCGAGCAGCCGCCGGCGGAGCTCGTAATCGACCGGCCGGCGGTTGTCAGGGTCGACCAGCGAGAGATCCCACAGCTCGGAGCCCTGGTAGAGGTCGGGCACGCCGGGCGCGGTCAGCTTGACGAGCGTCTGGGCGAGCGCGTTGACCCGGCCCGGGGCGACGAGCGGCGCGACGAAGGCGGCGAGGTCGTCGGTGAACGCGGGGTCGGCCAGGGTGGCGTGCACGAAGTCGCGCACCGCCGTCTCGTATCCGGCGTCCGGCCGGGTCCAGGCGGTGTGGCGCTTGGCCTCGCGGACCGCCTTCTCCATGTAGAGCGCGGCGCGCTCGGGGGGCAGCGGCCAGGCGCCCACCAGAGTTTGATAGAGGAGGTACTCGGCGTCGCGGTCGGGAAAGCCGCCGCGCTTCCACCGGGCGTTCGTCGCCGACCAGCGGGCCGCCGCCGCCGCCCAGCGCTGCGGGATCTCGGAGAGCAGGGCGAGGCGGGCGCGGACGTCCTCGCTCCGCTTGGTGTCGTGGGTCGAGGTCGCGAGCATGGTGCGCGGAAAGCGCTCCTGCGTCTCGATGCAGGAGCGGTGGAACGCCTCCGGCGCGAGGGCGAAGACGTCCGGGTCGCCGCCCACCTCGTTCAGCGACACCAGGCGGTTGAAGCGATAGAAGGCGGTGTCCTCGACCCCCTTGGCCATCACCGGCGCCGAGAGCTGCTGGAAGCGCATGGCGAAATCGCCCTCGGCCTCCCCCGGCGGCTCGAGCTCGAGCTCCAACAGGAGGAGCCGCTCGAGGAGCTCGAAGAGGTCCGGCGGGAGGTCCGGCCGGCGGCAGCGGGCGGCCGCGATCGCCGCGCCGACCACGGCGCGGTCCGCCGCGGAGACCGCGCCGCCGCCCGTCCCGCTCGCCCGCACGTAGGTCCGATAGACGGGGAGGGATGCCGCCGTCTCGCGCAGCGCCTGGCGCAGCTCGTGGCGGGTGTAGTCGCGGTGGCGGCGGTGGCGCTCGCAGACGTCGCGGAGGCGCTGGGTCACCCGCTCGAGGTCGGCGGCGAGCAGCTCGTCCATCACCAGGAGGCGGCCGCGCCGGGAGATCTCCGGCCAGTCCGGGGGTCGCTCCTCGCCCAGGAACTCCTGGTAGACGCGGGTGAGCGGCTCCTCGCCGCGCGGGTCGACGAACAGCCGGTGGACGCGGTTGAGGAAGTCGTAGCCGGTGGTGCCCGCGACCGGCCACTCCTCGGGCAGCCGCTCGCCGGCGGCGAGGATCTTCTCGATGACGATCCAGGCCGCCGGCGCCGCGGCGCGCAGGCGGCCGAAGTAGCCGGCCGGATCGTAGAGGCCGTCGGGATGGTCGATGCGCAGGCCGTCCAGGATCCCCTGCGCCACCCAGCCGAGGACCCGCGCATGGACGTCGGCGAACACCCGCTCGTCCTCGCTGCGCAGGGCGGCGAGCGCCGCGACGTCGAAGAAGCGGCGGTAGTCGAGCTCGCGCCCGGCGGTGCGCCAGAAGGCCGGGCGGTAGTTCTGGCGCTCGAGCAGGGCGTCCAGGAGATCGGGGTCGGCGTTGACGCGGGCGACCTCGGCGTCGACCGCCGCGGCGATCGCCGGCTGCTCGCCGAGGAGACGCGCGAGGGCGCCGCGCAGCACCTCCTTGTCGCGGTGGCGGCGCGCCGTGCTCTCGCGGTCGGTCGCCGTCGAGAGCGGGAGATCGCCGAACGCCTCGGCGAGGAAGGCGAGCTCGGCCCAGCCGGCGGGCGGCGCGCCGGCGCCGGCGCGCTCCCCGTGCGCCGCGGCGGCGGCGAGGAGCTCGTCGAGCGAGCGCGGCGCGACCGGCCAGCAGTGGTCGTGGTAGCGGATCTCGAAGCCGCCGCCACGGCGCTCGAGCGCGAGCTCGCCGGCCTCGAGCACCCTCCCGTAGTGGTCGCCGAGGACCGGCAGCAGCACGGTGTTGCGCAGGCGCGCCTGCGGCGGGTCCCAGTCGACGTCGAAGTAGGCGGCGTAGCGGCTCGACGGGCCGTTCTCGAGCACGTCCCACCACCAGGCGTTGCCGCGCTCGGCGATCGACATGTGATTGGGGACGATGTCGAGCACCTGGCCGAGGCCGTGGGCGGCGAGCGCGGCATGGAGGCGGGCGTGCGCCGCCTCTCCTCCCAGCTCCTCGTTGACCCGCGTCGGGTCGACCACGTCGTAGCCGTGGGTGCTGCCGGCGGCGGCCTGCAGGTACGGCGAGGCGTAGAGGTGCGAGATCCCCAGCTCGGCGAGGTAGGGGGCGAGGGCGGCGGCAGCGTCCAAGCCGAGCTCCGGCCGGAGCTGGACCCGGTAGGTGGCGCGGAGCGGTGTCGGCACGTCGCGGGGGCGTGCAATCACCGGGCCACGCTACTCGACCCGCACGCGCAATCTCTCGCCCAGGATGCGGAACCCGGCGACCCACTCCCCCGCCGGCTCGTCGCCCGCCGCGGCGCGCTCGCGGCGGCGCGGAAAGGCGGTCCGCAGGGCGTCGCAGAAGAGGTCCTGGGCGCGCGCCAGGTCGACCTCGAGCCGCGCCGAGCCGGCGAGCGCGGCGGTCTCCTCCAGCCGCGCGAGGAGGCCGGGCTCGTCGGGGTCGGCGAGGAACCGCTCCAGCAGGCGGGTGAGCGTCCCGCCGAGCGCGTAGCCGAGGCCGTCGCCCGCCAGGTCCACCCCCAGGAGGGTGGCCTCGGCGAGCTGCCGGCGCACCTCCTCGAGGTCGGCCGCGGGATCGCCCAGGGCACCGCGCAGATCGCCCGCGAGGACGACGTCGGCGACCGCGTAGAGCGGCGGCGGCAGCGGCGTGCCCAGGTCGCCCAGGAAGCGCAGCAGCGGCGCGTGGTGGCGGAAGACGGCGCGCAGGTCGGACTCGACCTCGGCGAGCGTCGAGCCGAGGATGAGGTCGAGGACGCGGCGCTGCTCGTCGCGGAAGAGCGAGCGCAGCGAGTACGGCAGCCCGCCGAAATGACGGTCGAGGAGGCGCACGACGACGGCGAAGTCGGCGCGCTCGAAGGTCCGCCCCGCCTCCTCGACCAGCGCCTCCCAGGCGTCCTCGTCGATCTCCTCGGCGGCGCGCACGCCGGCGTTCAGGTTGTGGTCGCTGAAATGGAGGACGGCGAAGGCGAAGCGCGCCGCGTCTTGCGTCGGCTCGGCGGTCACCCGCACGCGGCCGAGGGTGAGGCGGGCGCGGCCGGCGCGGAAGCCGCGCTCCTCCTCGCGCTCGAAGCGGTAGCAGAAGCTTCGCGTCCGCGCCGGGTACTCGTCGAACAGCGAGGCGATGGCGTAGTGGGCGGCGACCTGCGGCAGCGCCACCGCCGCCGGCCGCACGTGGCGCTCGTAGAGCCGGCGGCCGTCGCCCGCCGCCGGGTCGTTGCTCGTGGCCCTGGCGAGGCCGGCGAGGAACGGACCCTCGATCTCAGCGCCGAAGAGGTCCTGGGCGAGCTGCACGGCGCGGCCGGCGTAGCGCAGGATCTGCAGCGTCTCGAGCCCCGCGAGATCGTGGAAGAACCAGCCGCAGCTCGTATACATGAGCATCGCGTGGCGCTGGAGCTCGAGGAGCTCCAACGCCCGCGAGCGCTCGGCGGGCGCCAGCTCGCGCCCGGCCTGCGCGGCCAGGAAGGGCGCCATGCGGCCGCGGTCGAGGAGGACCTCGACGTAGGCGTCGCGCGCCGCCCACGGATCGCCGAAGAGCTCGCCGGCCGCCGCCTCGTAGCGCGGCGCCAGGGTGTCGCGCAGCCAGTCGAGCGCCTCGCGCAGCGGCTGGCGCCAAGCCTGGCGCCAGCCGGGCGCGCCGCCGGTCGAGCAGCCGCAGTCGCTCTGCCAGCGCTCGACGCCGTGGCTGCAGCTCCACGAGCTCCGCTCGACGATCTCGACCTCGTGCGCCGGCGGGTGGAGCTCCAGGTACTCGGCATAGTTGGTCAGCCGGGCCGTCTCCTCGGCCTCGATCCGCGCCAGGGCGTAGGCGAGCGCCATCTCGCCGTGGCGGTGATGGTGGCCGTAGGTCTCGCCGTCGGTCGCGATGTGGACGAGCTCGGCCTCGCCGCCCCCCGAGAAGGCGGCGAGCAACCGGCAGGCGAGCGTCTCGCCGCTGTCGAGCAGGCCGTCGAAGGCGACGGCGCGCGAGATCTCGCCCTGGTAGAAGAAGAGCGCCAGGGCGCGGCCCGAGGGGAGCAGGGCGCGATAGGCGCGCCGGCCGTCGACGCGGCCGCCGGCCTCCCGCCACGGCGCCTCGCCCAGCGGCCGGAAGCGCCGCGCCTGGTGGGGCGCGAGGACGGTGAAGCGCACGCCGTGGTCGGCGAGGAGCTCCAGGGTCTCGCTGTCGACGGCGGTCTCGGGGAGCCACACCCCCTCCGCCGCGCGGCCGAAGCGGTGGGCGAAGTCGGCTAAGCCCCAGACGATCTGCGTCGCCTTGTCGCGCCGGTTGGCGAGCGGCAGGATGGCGTGGTGGTAGGGCTGCGCCAGCGCCGAGCCATGCCCCGAGAAGCGCTCGCGGCTCTCGCGGTCGGCGGCGAGCACGGCGCGGTAGACGGCGGGGCGCTCGGTCTCCAGCCAGGCGAGGAGCGTCGGCCCGAAGTCGAAGCTGATGCGGCTGTAATTGTTGACGATGCGCTCGATCCGCCCTTCGCGGTCGAGGATGCGGGCGGCGGCGTTCGGCGCGTAGCACTGGGCGGCGATGCGCGCGTTCCAATCGTGGTCGGGATGGGCGGAGTCCTGGATCTCGACCGCCTCGAGCCACGGGTTCTCCCGCGGCGGCTGGTAGAAATGGCCGTGGACGCAGATGTAGCGGCTCATGATGGGGGCCTCTCCCGAGATGGCTGCAGGATGGAGGTCTCTATCCTAACAGTGCTCGCCCGTCGAGCTGATGGCGCCGTCCGTCGCTCCACGGGCCTGGCCCCGGTCCCCGGTCCCTGATACCTTACGAGCGTGACGGCGCTCTTCGCAGGAACGATGGACGCACTACGGCGACGGAGCGCGAATTGAACCGCGGCGAGAAGGCCGAGAAGATCGGCGCCATCCTCGACGGCCTCTACCCCGCGGTCGACATCCCGCTCGCCCACCGCGACCCCTTCACCCTGCTGGTCGCGGTCGTGCTCTCGGCGCAGACGACGGACAAGCTGGTCAACGAGGTCACCCCGGCGCTCTTCGCGCGCGCCGCGACGCCGGCGGCGATGGCCGCGCTGCCGGTCGAGGAGATCGCCGGGCTCATCCGCCGGATCGGCCTGACCCGCGCCAAGGCGCACAATCTGAAGCGCTTGTCCGAGATCCTGATGGCGGAGCACGGCGGCGAGGTGCCGCGAGGCTTCGAGGCGCTGGAGGCCCTCCCCGGCGTCGGGCACAAGACGGCGTCGGTGGTCATGAACCAGGCGTTCGGCGAGCCCGCCTTCGCGGTCGACACCCACATCCATCGCCTGGCGGCGCGCTGGGGGCTGTCGCCCGCGAAGACCGTCGAGCAGACCGAGCGCGACCTGAAGCGCCTCTTCCCCGAGGCGAGCTGGGGGAAGGTCCACCTGCAGATCATCTACTTCGGCCGCGAGCACTGCCCGGCGCTGCGCCACGACTTCGCGGCCTGTCCGATCTGCTCGTGGGCGGCATCGGGCGAGCGCCGGCGCACCGAGGCCCGGCGCAGCGCCGGCCCGGGGCGCCGCGCGGCATCCACCGCCAAGAGCCCCCGCTCTACTCGCTCCGCTTGAGGAAGACCGCCCCGAGCGGCGGCAGCGTCAGCGCCAGCGAGTGGGTGCGGCCGTGGAGCGGCAGCGGCGCCGCCTCGATGCCGCCGAAGTTCCCCTGCCCGCTGCCGCCGTAGATCGGCGCGTCGCTGTTGAGGAGCTCCCGCCAGAAGCCGCCGCCGGGCGCGCCGATGCGGTAGTTGGTGCGCGGCAGAGGGGTGAAGTTCAAGACCGCGATCACCGACTCGCCCGGCTCGTCGCCCTGGCGCAGGAGCGCCAGGGTGCTGTTGATCGCGTCGCTGCAGTCGATCCACTCGAAGCCCTGCGGATCGGCGTCGAGCTGGTGGAGCGCCGGCTCGTCCCGGTAGAGCTTGAGGACGTCGCCGAGGAACCGCCCGAGCCCGGCGGGGAGCGGCTCGGCGGTCAGGTGCCAGTCGAGGCTCGAATCGTGGTTCCACTCGCGCCAGGAGCCGATCTCGGAGCCCATGAAGAGCAGCTTCTTGCCCGGCTGGGCGACCATGTAGGCATAGAGCAGCCGCAGGTTGGCGAACTTCTGCCAGGCGTCCCCCGGCATCTTCGCCGCGAGCGACCCCTTGCCGTGCACCACCTCGTCGTGCGAGAGCGGCAGCACGAAGCTCTCGCTCCAGGCGTAGATGGTGCGGAAGGTGAGGAGGTTGTGGTGGAACTTGCGGTGCACCGGGTCCTTGGCGAAGTAGTCGAGGGTGTCGTGCATCCAGCCCATGTCCCACTTGAAGCCGAATCCCAGGCCGCCCAGGTAGACCGGGCGCGACACCATCGGCCAGGCGGTCGACTCCTCGGCGATCGTCTGGACGTCGGGAAAGTCGGTGTAGAGACGCTCGTTCAGCTGGCGCAGGAAGGCGATCGCCTCGAGGTTCTCGCGCCCGCCATGGACGTTGGGGATCCACTCTCCGGGGCGCCGCGAGTAGTCGCGGTAGAGCATCGAGGCGACGGCGTCGACCCGCAGGGCGTCGGCGTGGTAGCGGTCGAGCCAGAAGCGGGCGCTGCTCCCCAGGAAGCTCCGCACCTCGCCGCGGCCGTAGTTGAAGATGTAGCTGTTCCAGTCCGGGTGGAAGCCCTGGCGGGGATCGGCGTGCTCGTAGAGGTGGGTGCCGTCGAAGAAGCCCAGCGAGTGCTCGTCGCCCGGGAAGTGCGACGGCACCCAGTCGAGGATCACCCCGATCCCCCGCTGGTGGAGGTGGTCGATCAGGTGCATGAGGTCCTGCGGCGTGCCGTAGCGGCTCGACGGCGCGAAGTAGCCGGTCGTCTGGTAGCCCCAGGAGCCGTAGAACGGGTGCTCCATGATCGGCAGCAGCTCGACGTGGGTGAAGCCGAGCGTCTCGACGTGGTCGGCGAGGAGCGGCGCCAGCTCGCGGTAGGAGAGCATGCGGTCGCCCTCCTCCGGCACCCGCCGCCAGGAGCCCAGGTGGACCTCGTAGATCGAGATCGGCGCGCGCGCCGACTGCCGCCCGCCCCGCTCGGCCATCCATTCGGCGTCGTTCCACTCGTAGCCCAGATCCCAGATGACCGACGCCTGGCGCGGCGGCGCCTCGGCGTGGAAGGCGAAGGGATCGGCCTTGTCGGCGCGGTAGCCGCGGTGGCGCGACACGACGTGGTACTTGTAGCGCATGCCCGGCGCGGCGCCGGCGGCGAAACCCTCCCAGATGCCGGAGCCGCCGAGGCTGGCGAGCGGGCTCGCGCCGTGATCCCAGCCGTTCCATTCGCCGAGGACGGAGACCCGCTCGGCCGTCGGGCGCCCAGACCGCGAACCAGGTGCCGGCGACCCCCTCGCGTTCCCCGGCATGCGCCCCCAGCTTGTCGTACAGCCGGTAGTGGGTCCCCTCGCGGAAGAGATAGAGGTCCTGCTCGCCCAGCCGGGCCAGCCGCCGCCCGCCCCGGCGATTGCCCCGAGCCGGGCCCCCGAGATCCTGCCGCCGCTGCGGTTCCCGCCGCTCCCGTCTCCTCCGCCCCCGCCGTCGCCACCGTCACCTCCTCGCGGCGCGCCGGGCGCCGCCGCTTCGCCGGCCCGGCGCCACCGGCATCCGGGCTGGTCGCCGGCTTCGCCTTGGAGCTCGGTTTCCGGCCGCGCCGCGCTCCGCTAGCCGCTCTCGCCGCCGGAGCCGCCGGAGCTGCTGGGCCGCGGAGCCGCCGGCTTCGGCTTCTCTTTCCCGGTCCGTTCCGGGACGTCCGCGCTGTCCTTCATCGCTCGCCTCTCCCTTGCGCTGTCGGTTGACCCTCTCCAATGTCTCCACCACCTCGGGGCGAGACGAGAACTGTTCGAAGCTCAGGCGCGCCTTGCGCCGCCAGTTGGACCGCTCGAGATAGGTGCCCGGCACGTTCTGGGGCGCCGTCTCTCCCCACAGGTCCTCGAGGTTGACGAGGACGAGCCGCGCCGGGCTGGCGGCGAGCCAGTTCCAGGCGGTCGCGGAGGACCGCCGGCGCGGTCGCCGGCGCCGCCGGATCCAACGCCTCCGGAAGCTGCTCGGCCATCTCCCGCCGGATGGCCCGGCGCCGCTCGCCCTCGCCGTGCGCCTGGGCGGCGTCGTAGAGGCCGAGATCCTCCAGGTCCTTGATGTCGTCGCCTTTCCAGAAGGCCGCGAACGGCGGCATGTCGTGCGTGTTCAGGCTCGCCGCCGAGTCGGCCGGCGGGGTGCGCAGACGCCCCTCGTTGCCCGGCTGCAGCTCGTACTGGGCGACGTACATGCCGAGGATGCCGTGGCGCCCCATCGCCTCCCCCACCTCGGGCGGCACGGTCCCCAGGTTCTCGCCGACGATGGCGGCGCGGTGGCGATGCGACTCGAGCGAGAGGAGGGCGTAGAGCTCCTCGGCCGGATAGCGGACGTAGACGCCGTCGGCCGCCCCCATGCCGCGCGGGATCCAGAACAGGCGGTGGAGCTGCATGACGTGGTCGATGCGCAGCATCCCGGCGTGCTCGAGGTGATGGCGCAGGCAGTCGACTAAATGTGCGTAGCCCTGCCGGCGCTGGCGCTCCGGGTCGATCGGCGGGAACCCCCAGTCCTGGCCCTTGGTGAAGAAGGTATCCGGCGGCGCGCCCGCGGTCGCGTCGCGGGCGAAGAGCCGCGGCTGGCGCCAGACGTCGTAGGAGTCGCCGGCGGCGCCGAGCGGCAGGTCCAGGTAGAGCCCCGGCCCGCGCCGCCGCGCGTCGAGCGCCAGGGCGCGCATCTGCTCGGACATCGCCCACTGCACCCAGAGGTGGTACCGGCGGTCCTCCTCGTCGTAGTCGGCGGCGGCGAGGGCTCCCTCGCGCAGGCGCTCCGGCCAGCGGGGCCACGCTTCGCCGCGGCGATCGAGGACGGCGCGGAAGGCGGCATAGGTCTCGACCTCCGGCTTCGCCTTGACGAAGCGCGCCAGCTCCTCCTGCCGCGCCGACGGGCGGGAGAAGAAGCGGTGGGCCATCTCCTCGCAGACCCGCCGCTTGAGCGCCATCAGGCGCGGATAGTCGACGAGCGGCGCCGCGCGCAGGGCCTCGACCTCGCGCCGGAGCTCGGGCGAGTCGACGAGCCGGCGGGCCGCCGGCGCGGCGTCGAGCTCGGGGCAGGCGCGCGGGTCGAGGTAGAGCTCGTTCCAGAAGAGGCGCGACGCCGGCGAGTACGGCGAGGGCTCGCAGGGCTCCTCGAGATAGGCGGCGAGGAGCGGCAGGGTCGCCACCACGCCGCCGCCCAGACCGGCCGTCCAGTCGATCAGGCGGCCGAGGTCCGAGAGGTCCCCCGCCCCCCAGCTGGCGCGGGTCGAGAGCGCATAGAGCGGCAGGAAGACACCCCAGAGCGGCGGCATCTCGCCGGCGGTGCCGAAGGCGCGGCGGGGAGCGGCGATCACCGTCGCCTCGGCGCCGCGGCGCTCGGTCTTCAGGCGCAGGCGGTGGAGGCCCGGCGGCAGCGCCTCGGGCAGAACGAGCCGCCAGGCTCGCCTCCCCCACCTGGGGCAGCGAGCCGCGGTCGACGACCCAGGCGCGGCGGCCGCCGTCCTCGAGGTCGACGTGGCAGGCGAGCGAGCCGCCGTCGTCGCGGCGCAGCCGCAGGTCGAGCGCCGGCGGCCCGCCGTCCCAGGCGACGACGACCGGCTCGAGCAGGCGGTCGGCGAGCTCCTCGCGGCGGGCCTCGAGGGCGTCGGGGACCTCGGCGAGGTCGTCGAGCGGCAATCCCATGGCCCTGAGGACGCCCAGGAGGGCCTCCGGCCGCGCCAGCCGCACCTGTCCCGTCATGTCCTGGTAGGAGACCTGGATCCCATACGAACCGGCCAGCTCGTGCAGCGGATCGTCGGCCACCGTACGCTACTCCGCTCTCCCCGTCCGCCCGCCGGCGGCGGAGCTCTCGAGGATCTGCAGGATGCCCGCCAGCGGAATGCCCACCCAGTCCGGCCGGCTGTTGAGCTCGTAGCCCAGCTCGTAGACCGCCTTCTCGAGGAGGAAGACGTCGAGGAGGAGGCCGAGGTCGGCGCGCGCGGCGGGGAGGAACGCGGCCGCGGCGTCGGGCGGCGTGGCGCCGGCGCGGGCCCGCCGCAGATAGGCGCCGAGGAAGGCCGCCCCGGCCCAGCGCTCCCAGGCGGCGAGATGCCGCTCGACCTCCGGCCGGGAGCCCTCCGACACCGCGCCGCGCCGCACCTCCTCGAGGAGGGCGGCATGGGCGGCGTACTGGAAGGAGCGCAGCATCCCGGCGACGTCGCGCAGCGCCGAGCGCTTCAGGCGCCGCTCGGAGAGCGGCCGCGCCGGCTCGCCCTCGAAGTCGAGGATGACGAAGTCGCGGCCGGTGTAGAGCACCTGCCCGAGGTGGTAGTCGCCATGGGTGCGGATGCGCATCGCCCCGATCTTGCCGCCGAGGAGCGCCGAGAAGCGCTCGAGGAGCCGCTCGCGGCTGGCGAGGAGCGCCGCGGCGGCGGGCCGCAGCGGCTCGGGGAGGCTGGCGGCGCGCTGCGCCAGGAGCTCCAGGGTGCGGCCGGCGGCGCCGCGGAGCGACTGGTAGAGGGAGCGCTGGTAGAGGAGCGAGAAGGGCTCCGGCGCGAAGCTCTCGGCCGCGGCGGCGGCCGGCGAGGCGAGGGCGAGGTGGAGCTCGGCGGTGCGCTCGCCCAGGAGCTCGGCCGAGGAGAGATAGGTGCCGAGGGCCTCGCGCGCCGCCTCCGGCAGCGCGCGCTCCGCGAGGTCGAGGAGGGGCTCGGCCGGCGGCTCGCGGCGGCGCTCGCCGGCGCGGGGCTGATGAGCGTGCGCTCGATGAAGCGGCCGAGCGAGTCCAGGGTGTAGCGCCAGGCGTCCCCCTCGTTCGGCACGTAGGCCTGGAGCACCGCGACCGTCGCCGGCTCGCGGCGGCCGAGCCGGCGCAGCTCGATCGCCCCGGCGACCGGCGGGGTATGGACGAAGCCCGCCGTCTCGGTGAGGAAGCGGCCGACCTCGAGGTCGGGGTTGGTCCCCTCGTCCAAGCGGCGGAAGAGCTTGAGGACGAAGCGGTCGTCGAAGACTATCGACGTGTTGCTCTGCTCGGCCTTGAGCACCGACGGCTCGGCGGCGGCCGTCCCGGCGCCTCCGACGAGCTCGCGCCAGGCCGGGGTCGGGAAGGCGGCGAGCTCGCTCCCCGGGCCCTCGTCGTCCTTGAAGCGCCGCCGCCGCGCGATCGCCTCGAGCAGGCCGCGGGCGAACGCCGGGTCGAAGAGGGCGTCGTAGAGGAGCCCCGACTCCTCGCCGCCGGCGAGCCGCGCCACCACCGCCTGCGGCGTGCCGGCGGCGATGGCGTCGGCGCGGTCGCCCGTCGCGAAGGCGAGCGGCAGGAGGTAGCTCTCCGACTCGCTCTCGGTGTAGTCGACGTCGAGGATGGCGAGGACCGCCGTCTCGCCGGCGGCTCCGAAGTCCCGGCCGTCCCGTCCGGGGAGCGGCACGGTCTCGACGAGGCGCACGGCGCGCACCGTCCGCGCCTTGCCGGCGAACCAGCGGCGCGCCGCGAGGACGCCGGGTAGCGCCGCCTCCAGCCGGGCCCGCCCGGGCCCTTCGAGCGCGCTCACCCAATCGCCGCCCGCGAAGTCGTCGAGCGCCACCCGCGCCACCGCCCCGCCGGCGCTCGCCGGGCGGCCGGCCTCGGCCGCCTCGAGCGCGAACCAGAAGAACGAGTGCGGTCCCAGGGTCATCGGGTAGCACGGCCGCCCCACCGGCGGGAAGCGGTTGCGCCCGAAGAGCTCGACCGGCGTCGCGCCGGCGAAGGCCGCGAGGTCGAGCTCGACGTGCTGGACGAAGCGCGACAGGTTGGCGATGACGAGGATGGTCTCCCCCTCGTGCTGGCGCAGGAAGGCGAGCACGCGGTGGTTCTGCGGATAGAGGAAGGTGAGGCTGCCGCGGCTGAAGGCGCGGTGGCGCTTGCGCAGCGCGATCAGCCGCCGCGTCCACCAGAGGAGGGAGTGCGGGTTGGCCTGCTGCGCCTCGACGTTGACCGCCTCGTAGTGGTACTCGGCGTCGACGATGACCGGCAGGTAGAGCCGCTGCGGGTTGGAGCGCGAGAAGCCGGCGTTGCGGTCCGAGCTCCACTGCATCGGGGTGCGGACGCCGTTCCTGTCGCCGAGGTAGATGTTGTCGCCCATCCCGATCTCGTCGCCGTAGTAGAGGACCGGCGCGCCGGGGAGCGAGAACAGCAGGCCGTTCATCAGCTCGATCCGCCGCCGGTCGTTGCCGAGGAGCGGCGCCAGGCGGCGGCGGATGCCGAGGTTGATCCGCGCCCGCGGGTCCTGGGCGTAGACCCGGTACATGTAGTCGCGGTCCTCGTCGGTCACCATCTCGAGCGTCAGCTCGTCGTGGTTCCTGAGGAAGGTCGCCCACTGGCAGGTGTCGGGGATCGGCGGCGTCTGCTGCAGGATGTCGACCACCGGGAAGCGGTCCTCGAGGCGGATCGCCATGAAGAGCCGCGGCATGACCGGGAAGTGGAACGCCATCTGGCACTCGTCGCCGTCGCCGAAGTAGGCGATCGAGTCCTCCGGCCACTGGTTCGCCTCGGCGAGCAGCATGCGCCCGGCGAAGCGCGCGTCGACGTGGGCGCGCAGCTTCTTCAGGAACTCGTGGGTCTCCGGCAGGTTCTCGCAGTTCGTCCCCTCGCGCTCGAAGAGGTAGGGCACGGCGTCCAACCGCATGCCGTCGACCCCCAGCTCCATCCAGAAGTCGAGCGCCTGGAGGAGCGCCTTGTGGACCCGCGGGTCGTCGAAGTTCAAGTCCGGCTGGTGGTGGAAGAAGCGGTGCCAGTAGTAGGCGTTGGCGACCGGGTCCCAGCTCCAGTTGGAGGACTCGAAGTCCTTGAAGATGATCCGCGCGTCGGCGTACTTCTGCGGGTCGTCGCTCCACACGTAGAAGCTCCGCGCCGCGCTCCCCGGCTCGGCGCGGCGGGCGCGCTCGAACCACGGATGCTGGTCCGAGGTGTGGTTGACGACGAGCTCGGTGATGACCTTGAGGCCGCGGCGGTGGGCCTCGCGCAGGAAGGTCTTGAAGTCGGCGAGGTTGCCGTACGCCGGATGGACGCTGGTGTAGTCCGAGATGTCGTAGCCGTCGTCGCGCCAGGGCGAGGGGTAGAAGGGCAGCAGCCAGATCGCCGTCACCCCGAGCTGCTCCAGGTAGTCGAGCCGCGAGGTCATGCCGCGGAAGTCGCCCATGCCGTCGCCGTCGGAGTCGGCGAAGGCGCGCACGTGCAGCTCGTAGATGACGGCGTCCTTGTACCAGAGCGGGTCCTCCCGCTCGCGCCGCTCCCGGTCCTCGCGTCGGCTCATTCGGCTCTCCCGGTCTTCCCGCTCAGGTGAAGTAATCGAAGTCCCGCTCGGTCCGCGTCCGCCGGCGGACGCGGAAGACGTGCGCCGGCGCCGAGGCGGGATCGAGCTGGACGAAGTTGTGCGCCCCCTGCCAGAGGTAGCGCGCCCCGGACAGCAGGTCGTGCACCTGGAACCCCTCGCCGGCGCTCAGCCCGAGCTCGTCGAGGTCCAGGTCCAGCCAGCCCGCCTGCAGGTGGTGGGGGTCGAGGTTGACGACGGTGAGGACGACGTTGTCGCCCTCCTCGCTCGCCTTGCTGTAGCAGAGGAGCTGCTCGTTGTCGGTGGCGTGGAAGCGCAGGCCGCGGTCGGACTGCAGGGCCGGGTTCTCGCGGCGGATGCGGTTCACCCGCGCCACCAGCTCGGCCAGGCTGTCCGGGCGCTCGAGGTCCCACTGCCGGAGCTGGTACTTCTCCGAGTCGAGGTACTCCTCGCTGCCGGGGTCGCGCGCCGCGTGCTCCATGAGCTCGAAGGGCGGGCCGTAGATCCCGTAGCTCGCGGCGAGCGTGGCGGCGAGGACCAGGCGCTGGGCGAAGGCCGGCCGGCCGCCGTACTGCAGGCGCTCGGTGAGGATGTCCGGCGTGTTGGGCCAGACGTTGGGGCGGAAGAACTCGGCGACCGCGGTCTGCGTGAGCTCGGTGAAGTACTCGGCGAGCTCGCGGCCGCTGTTGCGCCAGGTGAAGTAGGTGTAGGACTGGGTGAAGCCGAGCTTCGCCAGCCGGTACATGATCTTCGGCCGGGTGAAGGCCTCGGCCAGGAAGATCGTCTCCGGGTGCTCCCGCCGGACCTCGCCGAGCAGCCACTCCCAGAACGGCAGCGGCTTGGTGTGCGGGTTGTCGACGCGGAAGATGCGGACGCCCTCGCCGATCCAGTGCTCGACGACGCTCTTGAGCTCGGCCCACAGCGCGGCGCGGTCGGCGCTCTCGAAATCGAAGGGATAGATGTCCTCGTACTTCTTGGGCGGGTTCTCGGCGTACTGGATGGTGCCGTCGGGGCGATGGTGGAACCACTCCGGGTGCTCGCGCACGTAGGGATGGTCGGGCGAGCACTGGAAGGCGAGGTCGAGCGCCACCTCCATCCCGAGGTCGCGCGCCGCGGCGGCCAGGCGGCGGAAGGCGGCGAGGTCGCCGAGCTCGGGATGGACGGCCTTGTGCCCGCCCGCCGCGCCGCCGATCGCCCACGGGCTGCCGACGTCGTCGGGGGCGGCGCGCACGGCGTTGTTCTTCCCCTTGCGATGGGTCTCGCCGATCGGGTGGATGGGGGGCAGGTAGACGACGTCGAAGCCCATGGCGGCGACGTAGCGCAGGCGCTCGGCGCAGTCGTCGAACGTGCCGTGCCGTCCGGCCGGGCCGCAGGAGCGCGGGAACATCTCGTACCAGCTGCTGAAGCGGGCGCGCGGCCGGTCGACGGCGACGGCGAGCTCGCGGTGGTAGAGGGTCGCGAAGCGGCGGTCGGAGTGGCGGTCCATCAGCTCCTCGAGCTCGCCGTCGAGGGCGAGGCGGAGCGGCCCCGCGGCGTCGCCGCCGCGCGCCAGATCGCGGGCGAGCCCGGCCAGGACCCGCGCGTCGGCGCGCCGCCCGGCGGCCGCGGCGCGCTTGCCCGCCCGCTCGATGTAGCCGGCGCCGATCTGCAGGTCGACCGCGACGTCCTGCCCGGCGTCGACGCGCTTCTTCAGGTCGCGGCGCCAGGTGCGGAAGTGGTCGACCCAGGCGAGCACCGAGTAGAGATAGCGCCCCATCTCGGCGACGGCGAAGGCGCCGCGCCAGCGGTCGTTGCCGAGCGCCTGCATCGGCGCCTCGCGCCAGCCCGCCTCCGCCGCGGGCCGCCAGAGGAGCACGCAGCAGACCGCGTCGTGGCCGTCGGCGAAGGCGTCGGCCTCGACCGTCACCCGCTCCCCCGTCACGCGCTTGATCGGGAAGCGCCCGCAGTCCACCTCCGGCGCGACGCCCTCGATCACCACCCGCTGCCTCTCCGGTTCCACCACCACCTCGGCCTCCCGCTGATCCCGCCCCGCCGTGCAGATCGCCTGCCAAGGGCGCCCTCCACTCGGGCGCCCTCCCCCCGCCCCGCGGATGGGGCTCCTGTTTACCAGATTGGGCGCGGGGTGGCAAAAGCACTGGGGCCCGCTCGGCCGGGCGGCCGGGCGGCCGGGCGGCCGGGCGGGGCGAGGCTATACTCCGCGGATGGACTGCGCGGCGATCGAGCGTCGGCTGCGCGAGCTCTTCGCCCGGCGCGCCGAGGCCGAGGGCATCGCCGCCGCCTACCTCTTCGGCAGCGCCGCGCGCGGCACGGCGGGGCCGGAGAGCGACGTCGACGTCGGCGTCCTCTACTCCGGCGAGCCGCCGCGGGGGCTCGACTCCTTCCGGCTCGAAGGAGAGATCGAGGACTTTCTGGGGCTTCCGGTGCAGGTGGTGACGCTCGACGGGGCGCCGCCCGATCTCGTCCACCGCGTGCTCCTCGGCAAGCTCCTGATCGACCGCGATCCCTCCCGCCGCGTGCGTTTCGAGGTGCGCGCGCACCAGGAGTTCTTCGACATCGAGCCCGATCTGCACCTCTACCGCGGAATCGCGAGGCCTCGCGGATGACCGACAGCCCCCTCGTCGCCAAGCGCCTCGCCCGCATCGAGGCCTGTGTCGCCGACCTCCGGCGTTACGCCCCGCCGGACCGGCTGGCAGCGGACGTCGTGGTGCAGGGATTCGTCGAGCACACGCTGCAGGTCGCCATCCAGTCCGCCATGGACGCCGCGATTCACGTCATCACCGCCGAGCGCTTCGGCGAGCCGGAGAGCCGCCCACGATACTTCGACACCCTGGCGCGCCATGGCTGGCTCACCGCCGACCTCGCCGCCAGGATGAAGAGCATGGTGGGATTCCGCAACGTCCTCGTGCACGGGTACGAGGACGTCGACCTCGCGATCGTCCGCGACGTCGTCGAGCACCATCTCGGCGACCTGCTCGACTTCGTCGCCGCGATCCGCGCCCGGATCTGAGCCCACGCGTGCCCGCTCGATGGGCGTCGACGAAGCGCAAGGATCAGCGGATCTTCGCCCCCCGCTCGGCCAGGAGCTCGCGCAGGACCGACCGGTGGCAGCGCGCCTCGTCGTCGCAGTAGCAGCCGACGGAGAAGTCGGCGCTGTGAGACAGCGCGGCGAGCAGGTCGAGCACCCGGCTCGCCTCCGGCCTCTTCATCTCGGCCCTGAACTTGCGGACGAAGGTCGCCCAGGCGCCGGCCGTGTCGCTCGCGAGCGCCAGGCTCACGAGCTGCTGGCTCGGCGCCAGGTTGGGGAGCCAGACGTCGTACCAGTCTTCCACCGCGTAGCGGGCCTTGGGCACGCCGCGCGGCGGCCGCCGCACGGTGCCCACGCGCAGCCCTTCTCCTGGCGCGCGCGGCTTGCCCAATCGAACGATGCGTACGGCCATGGATCCCCTCCCCTCGAGATGACGCGAGCTCCCGGCGCCGCCGCGCGCCGCGGACGCTCGCCTACCCCGCCTTTCGCCCCGCTTTCGGGCTCGGCTTGAACACGGCGCGAAACGCCTTGAGCGCGGCCGGATGATAGATCGTCGAATGCTGCTCCTCAGGCATCTTCTCGTAGTGCCAATGGACGCCCGGCGGCGCGCTCTTGCCGAGGATGCCCGCGAACCGTTCGGTGATTCCGGCGATCACCGGCTCGTCGCTGCTGGCGAGATACAACGTCTTCTCGAGCTTCGGCCGGGCGCGCAACCGCGCCGCCGCCTCGTCGACGAGCCTCTGCCGGTTCCACCAGAGGCTCGGATCGAAGGCGAGATAGGTATCGAACAGGTCCGGCTCGGTGAGGAACGTCTCGACCACGAAGAGCCCGGCGAGCGACTCCCCCACGATGGCCGTCTCGTTCGTCGTGCGGTAGCGGGCCTTCACCTGCGGCATCAGCTCCTGGCGCAGGAACGCCCGGAAGGCCGCCGACCCTCCCACCCGCGGCGCGATCTTCCTGTCCTCCTCGTTCTGCGTGGGACCCGTCAGGTCGCGGCGGCGCTGGGTGTTCTCGATGCCGACGAGAAGGAACGGCCGCATCGTCCCGTTGCCGACCGAGACCTGCACGAGGCCCGCCACGTGCAGGAAGTCCTCGCCCATGCCGCCGTCCGGCATGTAGAGCACGGGGAGCCGCGCGCTCGAGGATTCGGCGTAGCCGGGCGGCCGGTAGACATTGATGCGCCGCACCTCGCCCAGGATCTTCGAATCGAGGGTGAAGGTCTCGCCGAAGACCAACGGCGAGGCGCTCTCCACCGCGCCCGCCGGCAAGGCGACCGCCGACCCGATCACCGCGCCGAGGATGGCGAGCCCGACGCTGCGACGCCCGATCACGCGGAGGCCGGCGCGGGGAGCATGAGGGCGAGTGCGAGGGCGGCGAGGATCATCCGAAGGCGGGAGCAGGTCATGGGGCTCCTCCGTGCTGGGTCCTGAAGAGAGTATCAAGGGCGCGGACTTGTCTTCGTCGCCGCGATCCGCCCCCGGATCGAAAGCCCTGAGCGAAAAAAATCGGGCGCCCGGAGGCGCCCGTGGAGATTGCCCCTGCCGCCCCAGGGGGGTGGCAGGCGCGACGGCCTGAGCCGTGCGCGATGCGCAAGAAAAAGACTCGAAGGGCGCAGTCGAACCCGAAGGCGCCGCGGACGGCGCGCGCCCAGATCCCTCCCGCGGTCCACACCCCGGACACGCGCCGGCTTATGCAGCCGGCGGCGACCGGAGAGATGGGGCTGTGTTGGCTTCCTAGCCTAAGAGAGTGTCCAAAATCCAGGAAAAGGGGACAGCGGTGGACCACCGCCGTGATGACCCCCGCGGACCCCGCCGCGGGGCCTGCGGTACGATGCCGGCCGTGCCCGCAGCCGCCCCGCTGATCGAGCTCCGCCACCTCTCCCGCGGCTTCGAGGAGGGCGGGCGGCGGCGCTCGGTCCTCGAGGACGCCAACGCCGCGATCGGCCGCGGCGAGCTCGCCGTCCTCGTCGGGCGGAGCGGCACCGGCAAGTCGACGCTCTTGAACCTGCTCTCGGGGATCGACCTGCCGAGCGCCGGCGAGGTGCTGGTCGACGGCGTCTCGCTCGGCCGGCTCTCCGAGCACCAGCGGACGCTCTTCCGCCGCGAGCGGATCGGCTTCATCTTCCAGTTCTTCAACCTGATCCCCACCCTGACCGTCGAGGAGAATCTCCTGCTGCCGCTCGAGCTCAAGGGGAAGATCTCGCCGGCCGCCCGCGAGCGGGCCCTGGCGCTCCTCGCCGAGGTGGGGCTCGCCGACCGCGCCGCGACCTTCCCCGACCGCCTCTCCGGCGGCGAGCAGCAGCGCGTCGCGGTGGCGCGGGCGATCGCCCACGACCCGCTCCTCGTCCTCGCCGACGAGCCGACCGGCAACCTCGACCTGGAGACCGGCCTCCAGGTGCTCGAGATCCTCGACCGCCTGACCCGCCGGGCGGGGAAGACCATGGTGATGGTGACCCACAGCGCCGAGGTCGTGGGGCGCGCCGACCGCGTCTTCCGCATCGAGGACTGCCGGCTGGTCGAGCAGCCGCTCGCGGCGCCGGCGCCGGCGCAGCGCTGATTTGCACGTCGGCGCGCCTTGCCGCGCGATCGAGCCTTCAGCGCCCGACGGCGGCCCGCGCGGCAACCCGCGCCGCGAGCTCCCGCTCGCGGCTCGCGGCGGCGGGCTCGCCCCGCTTCTCGAGCAGCGCGGCGAGGCCGAGGTGGGCGCGCAGCGAGCGCGGATCGCGGGCGACGAGCGTCCGCAGCTCGGCGATCGCCCGCTCGCTCTCTCCCAGGTCGTCGAGCGCCATGGCGAGGACGAAGCGCGGCACCTCCGCCGCGGGATCGAGCGCCAGGCTCCTCTCCAGGGCGTCGGCCGCCTCGCGCGGCCGCCCCCACGACTGGAGGAGGATCCCCAGCGCCGCGAAGCCGCGCGGGTTCCGCGGCTGGAGCGCCAGGGCGGCATGGATCTCGGCATAGGCGCCCGGGCGGTCGCGCGCCGCGACCAGCGCGTCCGCCAGATCGGCGTGGGCGAGGTAGCTGTCCTCGACCGCCAGGGAGTGGCGGAAGAGCGTGATGCTGTTCTTCCACACCCGCGTCTGGCGCGCCGTCATCCAGGCTAATCCGATCATCGCGACGAGAGCCGCCGCGGCGAGCGCGGCGCGGAGCCGCGGCCGCCCGCCGGCGAGCTCAGCCAGCCCCCAGACGACCGCGAGATAGAGCCCGATCGACGGCAGGTAGGTGTAGCGGTCGGCCATCCGCTGGGCCCCGACCTGCACCAGGCCGCTGACCGGGACGAGCGTGCCGACGAACCAGAGCCAGCCGACCAGCAGATAGGGCGCCCGCCGCGCCCAGGCCACCGCGAAGCGCCGTGATGCCGGCGAGCAGCAGGGCGGCGAGGGCGACCCGCCAGGCCGGGACGGCGGGCAGGAAGGGATAGATGACGGCGAGGCGCACGGGATAGAAAGTCTTCCCGAGATAGGCGGCGTAGGAGGTCGAGCGCGTTCGCCAGGCGCAGCGACCACGGGGTGGCGGCGTCGAGCGCCAGCGGCCCGCGCTGCGCGCGGAGCGTCACGACGCAGGCGGCCGCCGAGAGGGCGAGGAGCGGCAGCTTCTCGAGGACGAGCGGCACCAGGAAGGACCGCCGCTCGCCCGCGGCGAGGTCGCCGTCCCGCTCCGCGGGGCCGAGCCGCAGCCGGCCGAGCGGCCAGGCGTCGAGCAGCAGGAGGACGAGCGGCAGGGTGACCGCCATCGGCTTCGCCGCCAGGGCGAGGGCGAAGGCGGCGGCGACGAGGAGATAGCGCCCGAGGCCGGGCCGCCGGCCGTAGTGGAGATAGGCGGCGAGGGTCGCCATCCAGAAGACGCCGCAGAGGACGTCCTTGCGCTCGGCCACCCAGGCGACCGACTCGACGTGGGTGGGATGGACCGCGAAGAGCGCCGCGACCGCGGCGCTCGGCAGCGGCCGGCCGGTCGTCCGGCGCAGGAACTCGAACAGCAGCAGCGTGGCGGTGACGTGGAGGAGGAGGCTGGTGAGGTGGTGGCCGCGCGGGTTCAGGCCGTAGAGCTGGCAGTCGAGCATGTGGGAGACGAGGGTCGCCGGGTGCCAGTTGGCGACGACGATCGCGGTCGCCGCCCAGCGCAGCCCCGCCGCGGTCAGCCCGGCGCGGACGATCGGGTTCTCGGTGACGTACTCGGGGTCGTCGAGGTTGACGAAGCCGTTGCCGAGGCTGCCGCGATAGGCGACGACGGCGAGGAGCGCCAGCCCGAGCGCGAGGACGAGCGGCCGCCGGAGCGACGCGCCGATGCCGCGGCGATCGCCGGCGCCGCCGGCCGGGCCCGTGGCGGCCAGGAGGGCGACGGCCGGCTCGGCGGTCGTGAGAGGGGGCATCCGGCGGCAGCCTCCCATCGGCCGACGGAGGAGTCAAGCCGGCCGCGCGCCCCCTCGTTGGGTCCGTTGAGTTTCCTGTGGGCGGCCGTCCTCGGGACCCGACGGATCCCGCACCGCGCGCCCGCTCGGCTCCGGCGCATCGCGGCTATGCTGTCGCCGGATGGAACGCTTTCTCCCCACCTCGCCGGGCGGCGCGGCGCGCACCGCGTGAGGACGCCGATCCTCTGGCGGGCGAGCCTGCGCTACCTCGCCCGCCACCCGGCGCAGATCGGCCTCGCCATCCTCGGCGTGGCGCTCGGGGTGGCGGTGGTCGTCGCCGTCGACCTCGCCAACGCCAGCGCCACCCGCGCCTTCGCCCTCTCGACCGAGGCGGTCACCGGGCGCACCACCCATCAGGTGCTGGGCGGCCCCGAAGGGCTCCCGGACGACGCCTACCGCCGCCTGGTCCTCGCCGCCGGGATCGAGCGCGCCGCGCCGGTCGTCGAGGAGGACGTCACCGTCGCGCTCGGCTCCGCCCGCTTGCCCGACCCCTCCGGCCGGCTCCCCGGCTCGCCGCTTGGAGACCGCGGCGGGCGCGGCCGGCTCCTCCACCTGCTGGGGATCGACCCCTTCGCCGAGCAACCGTTCCGCCCGTACCTCGCGGGCGGCCGCTCCGGGCTCGACCTGGCGCCCTTCCTCACCCGCCCGCGCGCCGCCGTCCTCGCGGCGGCGACGGCGCGCGAGCTGGGCGTCGCCGTCGGCGGCGAGCTGCCGATCCGTCTCGGCGGCACGGTCGTCCCGGTGACCGTCGTCGGCACCATCGCGCCTCTCGACGACACCTCGCGGCGGGCGCTCGCCGACCTCCTGGTGGTCGACGTGGCGACGGCGCAGGAGATGACCGGGCGGCTCGGCCGCCTCTCCCGCATCGACCTGATCCTCCCCCCCGGCGCCGAGGGCGACCGCCGGCTGGCGCGCGCCCGCGCCGTGCTGCCGCCCGGCGCCGCGATCGTCACCGCCGCGGCGCGCTCGCGCTCGACCGAGACGATGACCCGCTCCTTCCGCCTCAACCTGACGGCGCTCTCGCTCCTCGCCCTCGTCTGCGGCGTCTTCCTCATCTACAACACCATCACTTTCTCGGTCGTCCAGCGGCGCACTCTCCTCGGCACTCTCCGCGCCTTGGGCGTCACCCGCGGCCAGGTGTTCGCCCTGGTGCTCGCCGAGGCGGCGGCGGTGGCGGTCGTCGGGAGCGGCGCCGGCCTCCTCGCCGGGATCGCCCTCGGCAGCGGCCTCGTCCGCCTGGTCACCCAGACGATCAACGACCTCTACTTCGTCCTCGCCGTGCGCGGCCTGGCGATCCCGGCGGCGACGCTCGCCAAGGGCGCCGCGGTGGGGATCGGCGCGACGCTCCTGGCGGCCATCGCCCCCGCCTACGAGGCGACCGCGGCGCCGCCGCGCGCCGTCCTCACCCGCTCGTCGCTCGAGACGCGCCTGCGCCGGGCGCTGCCGCGCGCCGTGGCGGCCGGCGCCCTCCTCCTCGCCGCCGGCGGCGGCCTGCTCCTCGTCCGCGGCGGCCTCGTCCTCGCCTTCGTCGCCCTCTTCGCGGTGATCGTCGGCTGCGCGGTCCTGGCGCCGCCGGCGACGGTCGTCATGATGCGCCTCCTCCGGCGGCCGATGGGAGCGCTCTTCGGCATCCTCGGGCGGATGGCGGCGGGCGGCGTGGTCGCGGCGCTCAGCCGCACCGGCGTCGCCATCGCCGCGCTGGTCGTCGCGGTCTCGGTGACGGTGGGGATCGGGGTGATGATCCGGAGCTTCCGCTCGACCGTCGTCCGCTGGCTCGACGACTCGCTGCACGCCGACTTCTACGTCTCGGCGCCGTCGGCCGGCGGCGGCTTCCGCGGCGGCGCGCTCGATCCCGCCCTCGCCGGCGCGCGCCGCCGCCCTCCCCGGCGTCGACCACGTCGAGAGCATCCGCCGCGTCGAGCTGGCGGGCTCCGGGAGCGCCGGGGCCGGGCCGGTGCGGCTGGTGGCGATCGACGTCGGCCGCGCCTCGTTCGGGAGCAACGGGCGCGGTGCCGGATCGGCGGGCCGCTCCTCCCATACCGGCCGCGCCATCGAGCTCGCGGCCGGCGACCCGCGGCGGGCCGGGCCGGCCTTCGCGGCGGGCGAGGTCATCGTCTCGGAAGCCTTCGCCGAGCACCGGCGGGTGGGGCCGGGATCGACGCTCGTCCTCCGCACGGCGGCGGGCGACCGGCCGTTCCGCGTCGCCGGCGTCTTCTACGACTACGCCTCGGACCAGGGGATCGTGATGATCGACCATCGCGCCTACGTGGCGCTGTGGAAAGACCCGGCCCTCTCCGGCTTCTCGGTGGCGCTCGCGCCCGGCGCCGACGCCGACGCGGTCGAGCGCGAGCTCCGCGAGAGCCTCGCGGGGAGCGCCGTCTCGGTGCAGTCGAACGGCGCCCTCAAGCGCGGCTCGCTCGCCATTTTCGACCGCACCTTCCTCATCACCGGCGTGCTGCGCCTGCTCGCCGGCCTGGTCGCCGGGATCGGCGTGCTGTCGTCGCTGATGGCGCTCCAGCTCGAGCGCGCCCGCGAGCTCGCGGTGCTGCGCGCCAACGGCCTGACGCCGCGCCAGGTCTGGGGGCTGGTCACCGCCCAGACCGGCCTGATGGGTTTGGCCGCGGGGCTCCTCTCGCTGCCGGTGGGGCTCGCCTTGGCGGCGATCATGATCTTCGTCATCAACCGCCGCTCGTTCGGCTGGACGGTGGTGATGGAGATCCCCCCCGGCGTGCTCGCCGAGGCGGTGGGCCTGGCGCTCGCCGCGGCGCTCCTCGCCGGCGTCTACCCCGCCTGGAAGATGGCGCGCACGTCGCCGGCGCGGGCGTTGAGGGAGGAATGAGGGGACGGATGGATCGAGCGGCGGCGCGAGCCTGGCGCTACCGCGTCACGCCGACCTTCTCGGGCGCAGGAGCCTTTTCACTCTGGGACGGCTGGAGCTGACCGCTGGGGGAGATCGTGATCTTGGAGAGATCGATCTCGACTCCCGGATCCCCGGTGAGAGACTTCTTCCAGGTAGCCGATGAGAAAGATTCGTCTAACCTTTTCGACATTGCAACCTCCGTCTTTGAGAACATTTTTCCAGAATCGCACGCGCGCAAGGGGACACATGCGCTGTCGGGCGTCGCGGTGCTCGCCCTCTCGTGCCTCGGCTGCGGCGATGCGCCGCGCCGGATCGATGCGCGGCTCTCGGTCGCCGGGAGCCTCGGGGGGAGCGGCGAGGGTTCGCGCGGGCGCTCGCGCCGCGCGCCTTCCACTTCCCCGCCGATCACGGGCCGCACCCCGAGTTCCGCACCGAGTGGTGGTACTACACGGGGAACCTGGCGACGGCCGCGGGGCGGCGCTTCGGCTTCCAGCTCACCTTCTTCCGCCAGGCCCTGACGCCGCGGCCGGTGCCGCGCGCCTCGGAGTGGGCGGCGAGCCAGGTCTATCTGGCGCACTTCGCCCTCTCCGATATCGACGCCTCGGGAGGCGGCCGCTTCCGCTCCTTCGAGCGCGTCCGCCGCGGCGCGCTGGGGCTCGCCGGCGCCCAGGCCGTCCCCTTCCGCGCCTGGCTCGAGACCTGGTCGGCGGCCGGCCCGCCGCTGCCGCAGGCCGCCGCCCGCGCGACGCCGATGCGCCTCGCCGCGGCGGAGGGGGACGCCGCGATCGACCTGACGCTCGACGAGGGGAAGCCGCCCGTCCTCGAGGGCGACCGCGGCCTGTCGCGGAAGGGCGCCCGCCCCGGCCAGGCCTCCTATTACTACTCGCTCACCCGCATGCCGGCGCGCGGCACCATCCGGGTGGGCGGCGAAGCCTTCCCGGTCGCCGGCCTCGCCTGGATGGACCGCGAGTGGAGCACCAGCTCGCTCGGCCGCGAGCAGGTGGGCTGGGACTGGTTCGCGCTGCAGCTCGCCGACGGCCGCGAGGTGATGCTCTATCGCCTGCGCCGGCGCGACGGCAGCGCCGATCCGGCGAGCCAGGGGACGCTGGTGGGGCGCGACGGCGCCAGCCGGCCCCTCGCCTGGAGCGAGGTGCGCCTGACGCCCGCGGGAGGATGGACGAGCCCGCGCGGCGGCGCCCGCTACCCCGACCGCTGGCACCTCGCGATCCCCGCCGAGCGGCTCGACCTCGAGATCCGGCCCCTCCTCGCCGACCAGGAGCTCGACACCTCGTTCCGCTACTGGGAGGGGGCGGTCGCGGTCGCCGGCACGTCCGGCGCTCCGGGCTCGCCGGTCGCCGGCAGCGGCTACGTCGAGCTGACCGGCTACGGCGACACGGCCGGAGCCGCCGGCGACACCCCCGGCAACGGCGCTCGCCGCTGACGCTCGTCGCCGCCCCGGAGCGGCTCTCACCGCCATTTGACCTCCGGGCCCCAGTCGCGACACCCTAGCGCTGTGAAGCTCACGGAGGAGGAGACCGATGATCCGACCAATCCGACCGTTCCGCGCCGTTTCGCTCCCGTTCGCGGCCGCGCTCCTCGCCGCCGGGCTCGCCGGCTGCCAGGCCCCCATCGAGCGTGCGCACGTCGTGGAGACGCCGCCGTCGGCGATGCCGGCGCCGGCGGCCGCTGCTCCGGCTCCGGCCGCCAAGCCGCCGGCTCCGGCGCCGCGGCCCCAGACCGCGCCGGCGCCCGCCGCTCCCGTCCCGGAGTCCCCCGCCGCGCCGCCGCAAGGGGCCGCCGCCCCGCCGGCCGACCGGCGCCGCCGCGGCCGGGCGGCTGGCCGGGGCGCCGGCGACCGCCACCGGCTCGAAGGCCGAGCCGCCGGAGCCGGAGCGCGCCCCGGCCGCCGCTCCCGTCCCCGAATCGCCCGCCGCACCGCCGCCGCCGGCCGCCCGGCCGGGCGCGGCCGGCGCGCCGACCCGCGCCGAGAGCGGCGCCCCGGCCGCCGAGCGGCTGGCGGCGGCCGCGCCGCACGCGCCGGCGGCCCGAGCCGCGGCCGCCGAGCGGTCGTCGTCGCATCGGTACACCATCCAGCAGTTCCTGGCGACCACCAGCCTCACCGGCGACTCCTTCTCCCCCGATGGCACCAAGATCCTGGTCTCCAGCAACCAGACGGGCATCTACAACGCCTACGCGGTGCCGGTCGCCGGCGGCACCGGCGGCAAACCCGTCGTCCTCACCCACTCGACCACCGACAACGTCTATGCGGTCGGTTACTTCCCGCGCGACGAGCGCCTGCTCTACCTCTCGGACCAGGGGGGCAACGAGCTGAGCCACCTCTACGTGCGCAACCCCGACGGCACGCAGCGCGACCTGACGCCGGGGACGAAGCTCAAGGCCGACTTCCTCGGCTGGGCACAGGACGAGACCTCGTTCTACGTCGCCACCAACGAGCGCGACCCGCGCTACTTCGACCTCTACGAGATGGCGGTCGACGGCTACAAGCGCCAGCTGGTGTTCAAGAACGACGGCGGCTTCCAGCCCGTCGCCGTCTCGCCCGACCGCCGCTACGTGGCGCTCGGCAAGAACAACGGCTCGAGCCACGACAGCGACGTCTGGCTCTACGACACGACGACGGCGAAGCGGCGCAACCTGACCGAGCACCACCAGGGCGAGGTGGCGAGCGCCCCCCAGGCCTTCAGCCCCGACGGCAAGGCGCTCTTCTATACCACCGACCGCGGCCGCGAGTTCGCCTATCTCGAGCGCTACGACCTCGGCTCCGGAGCCCGCGAGTCGGTGCTGCAGCCCGACTGGGACGTGATCTACGCCTACTTCTCCAGGAACGGCCGCTACTTCGCCGTCGGCATCAACGCCGACGCGCGCACCGAGGCGCGCCTGTTCGAGACCGCCGGCATGCAGCCGGTCAAGCTGCCGGCGCTGCCGCAGGCCGACGTCACCTCGATCGAGATCTCGCGCGACGGCCGGCACATGGCCTTCTACGCCGAGGCCAGCCGCTCGCCGCGCAGCCTCTACGTCAGCGACCTGCAGACCGGCGCCCTGGCGCAGGTCACCCGCGCGCTGTCGCCCGAGATCGACTCCGGCGACCTCGTCGAGGGGAAGGTCGTGCGCTTCAAGTCCTACGACGGGGTGACCATCCCCGGCATCCTCTACACGCCGCGGGAGGCCAGCGCCGGGAGCCAGGCGCCGGCCGTGGTCTGGGTGCACGGCGGGCCGGGCGACCAGTCGCGCCTCGGCTACAGCGACCTCATCCAGTTCCTGGTCAACCACGGCTATGTCGTCTACGAGATCAACAACCGCGGCAGCAGCGGCTACGGCAAGACCTTCTTCGGCCTCGACGACCGCAAGCACGGCGAGGCCGACCTCGACGACTGCGTGGCGAGCAAGAAGATGCTGACCGACACCGGGCTCGTGCGGCCGAGCCAGATCGGCATCTTCGGCGGCAGCTACGGCGGCTACATGACGCTCGCGGCGCTCACCTTCCGGCCGCGCGCCTTCGCCGCCGGGGTCGACCTCTTCGGGATCTCCAACTGGCTGCGCACGCTGCTCTCGATCCCCCCCTGGTGGGAGTCGGAGCGCGCCGAGCTCTACAAGGAGATGGGCGACCCGAAGGCCGACGCCGACTACCTGCGCCGCATCTCGCCGCTCTTCTTCGCCAACCAGATCGAGCGGCCGCTCCTCGTCCTCCAGGGCGAGAACGACCCACGGGTGCTCAAGGTCGAATCCGACGAGATCGTGGCGGCGGCGAAGCGGCGCGGCACGCCGGTCGAGTACATCGTCTTCCCCGGCGAGGGCCACGGCTTCTCGAAGAAGGCCGATCAGGAGAGGGCCGACCAGGCGGTGCTCGACTTCCTGGACAGGTATTTGAAGAACAGGGCCGGCGGTTAGGTTTCCGCGGCGGCGCCCCCTCCAGCTCGGGCTCGGAGTAGACTGCCGGGCGCCGTCCGCGGCCAACCCGGAGATCCGCCCGATGCGCCAGCTCTATTCCTCCCTCGTTCTCGCCCTCGTCTGTGCCGGGCTCCTCCCGGCCGCCGCCGGCGCGCAACCGAGCGCGCCGGTCCCTCCCCCCGCCGGCGAGGCGGCGCGCCTGCGCGACCTCTTCGCCCGCGAGTGGGAGACGCGGCTCCGGGAGGACCCGATCCTCGCCACGACCGTCGGGCGCCACGAGTACGACGCCCTCCTCCCCGCCATGTCGCTCGCCGACCTGGAGCGGCGCGACGCGATGACGCGGGGGACTCTCCGCGAGCTCAAGACCATCGACCGCGCGGCGCTCGCTGCCGACGACGCCGTCTCCTACGACATCTTCAAGGCCCAGCTCGACGACCGGGTGGGCGAGTTCGAGCTCGGCGTCTACCAGATGCCGTGGAACGCCGACTCGGGGTTCCAGACCGACTTCGCCCAGCTCCCCGACGAGATGACCTTCCGCACCGCCCGCGACTACGACAACTACGTCGCCCGCCTGCGCGCCTGGCCGCGTTACGTGGCGCAGCAGATCGAGCTCATGCGGATGGGGATCCGCCGCGGCTTCACCCTGCCGCGCGCCGTGCTCGCCGGCTACGAGGGGACGATGTCGTCCCACATCGTCGACGAGGCGGAGAAGAGCGTCTTCTGGAAGCCGTTCGCGAATTTCCCCGCCACCCTGCCGGAGCCCGAGCGCCAGCGCCTGCGGACGGTGGGGCAGAGCGCCATCCGCGACGGCGTCGTCCCCGGCTACCGGACCCTCCTCGCCTTCTACACCGCCGACTACCTGCCGCACGCGCGGAGCACGCTCGGCGCCGCCGACCTCCCCAACGGCGCCGCCTTCTACCGCCAGCAGATCCGCCACTTCACCACCCTCGACCTGCCGCCGGCGGAGATCCACAAGATTGGATTAGCCGAGGTCGACCGCATCGACAAGGAGATGCAGGCGGTGATCCGCCAGGTCGGCTACCAGGGCACCTTCGCCCAGTTCCTGCAGTTCCTGCGCACCGACCCGCGCTTCTACGCCAAGACGCCGGAGGAGCTGCTCAAGGACGCCTCCTACATCGCCAAGCAGATCGACGGCAAGCTCCCGTCGCTCGTCCGGACCCTGCCGCGGCTCCCCTACACCGTCCTACCGGTGCCGGCGGCGATCGCCCCCAAGTACACCGGCGGCCGCTACGTCGAGCCGCCCGCCGGCGGCACCCAGCCCGGCGTCTACTGGGTCAACACCTACCGGCTGGAGACGCGGCCGCTCTACGTGCTGACGGCGCTGACGCTGCACGAGGCGGTGCCCGGGCACCACCTGCAGATCGCGCGCAGCCAGGAGCTCTCGAACCTCCCCGACTTCCGCCGCTACTCCTACATCTCGGCCTTCGGCGAGGGCTGGGGCCTCTACAGCGAGTTCCTGGGGATCGAGGCCGGCCTCTACACGGACCCCTACAGCAACTTCGGCCGCCTGACCTACGAGATGTGGCGCGCCTGCCGGCTGGTGGTCGACACCGGCATCCACTCGATGGGCTGGACGCGCCAGCAGGCGATGGACTACCTCGCCTCGCACACCGCCCTCTCCCTCCACGAGGTCGAGACCGAGACCGACCGCTACATCTCCTGGCCGGCGCAGGCCCTCTCCTACAAGCTGGGGGAGCTGAAGATCAAGGAGCTGCGGCGGAAGGCCGAGCAGGCGCTCGGCGACCGCTTCGACGTCCGCGACTTCCACGACGCCGTGCTGGGGAGCGGCTCGGTGCCGCTCGGCGTCCTGGCGCAGAACGTCGACCGCTACATCGCGGCGGCGGCGGCGCGGCCCCGGGGCTGATCGCTCGCCGGCCGTCTCCAACCGCCTTGTCGTACGACATTCGGTCGTACGACAGCGTGATCGGAGGGGCCGGCGCTCGCCGCTCGAGGTGCATCGCCGGCAGCTCGAGCTGTGACGCCGGGATCTCGAGGTATCGCGCCGCCAGCTCGAGATGCGGCGACGACATCTCGACCCCTGGCCGCCCGGGGTCGAGATGCGGCGCCGAAATCTCGCGAGGTCGCTCCGGCAGCTCGAGATGTCGCGGCGACGACTCCTGATGTTTCGCCGCCAGATCGAGATGTCGCGGCCGCAGCTCAGGATCCAGCGCCGATATCCTGAGATATATCGCCGACAGCTCCCGAACCGGCGAACCCATCCCGAGATGTCGCGGCGAAAGCTCGCGATGCGGCGCCGGCGGACCGCGACGCGGCGGCGAGGGGACGTCTTGCAACCGCGACGCCCCGCGATTTGAAAACATTGCCCGCGGCAGACCCCGGGCGCCGCCGGAATCGTCTCCTGGCAAATGTTCGAAGCGCCGAGGCAGCGAGAGAACTATCGCAAAAGCAGGAAATCGGCGCATGGTTTGCAGGCGTTTCCGGCGGCGCGCTGATCGGACCGTGGAGCTCGCGCGCTCCTCATGGCGTATCTCGCTGGTTCAGGCTCGTCGGCCCCCGCCGCATCGAAGCGCGCCTCACAGGCCGCCGTCGCCCTCCTCGTCCTCGCCGGCGTCGGCCTCCGCCTCTGGCAGTACCTCGGCAACCCCTCGCTCTTCCTCGACGAGCTGGCGCTGGCAGAGAGCCTCGTCGGCCGCTCCTGGCAGGCGCTGCTCGCGGCGCCGCTCGCCTACAGCCAGACGGCGCCGAAGGGATTCCTGCTCGTCGAGAAGGCGCTCGTGACGCTCTTCGGCCCCGGCGAGCTCGCCCTGCGCTTCTGGCCGTTCGCCTGCGGCCTAGCCGCGCTCCTCCTCTTCCCGCTCCTCGCCGCGGAGCTGATCGAGGGGCCGGCGCTCGCCCTGGCGGTCGGCCTCTTCGCCCTCTCGCCGGCCCTGGTCTACTACAGCTCCTACCTCAAGCCCTACGCCACCGACCTCGCCTGCGCCGTGCTCTTCCTGCTCCTCGTCCTGCGCGCGCGGCGGCAGCCTTTAACGTGGCGGCGCGCCCTCGGGCTGGGAGCGGCCGGCGCGCTCGCCGTCTGGTTCTCCCAGGCGGCGGTGCTCCTCCTCGCCGGCATCGGCGCGGCGCTGGCGGCGAGCGAGCGGCTGGCGCTCCGGCGGCCCGGCGAGCGCGCGGCGGCCGGCCGCCGCGAGGACCGCCGCGGTCCGCTCCTCGGCCTCCTCGCGCTCTGGGGGGCGGGCGCCGCGGCGGCCTCCTGGATCGGCTGGAGGGCGATGACGGCCGCCTCCCGCGCCTATCTGCAGAGCTTCTGGTTCAACGCCCTCCTCCCCTGGCCGCCGCGCCCGGCCGCGGTGGCGGACTGGCTCGCCAACACGCTCTCCGCCCCTTTCGGCCGCGAGGGGCTGGACTACCGGGTGACGCCGCTCTACGTGGCGCTCGCCGCCCTCGGCTTCGCGGCGCTCTGGCGCCAGGGGGGGCGGCGGCGCGACGCGGCGCTCCTCCTCGCCGGGCCGGCCGCGGTCGCCTTCGCCGCGGCGGTCGCCCGCCAGTACCCGTACAAGGGGCGGCTGATCCTCTTCCTCCTGCCGAGCTTCCTCCTCGTCGTCGCCCTCGGGGCGGACCTCCTCGCCCGCGCCGGGCCGCGCCCCAGCCGCGCCCGCGCCGTGGGCGGCGCCGTCCTGCTCCTCGCCGTCGCGGTGCCGCCGCTCTACGTGCTGGCGACGGATCTCCCGGTCTATCGATTGGAGGACACCCGGCCGCTCCTCGCCTGGGTGCAGGCGCGCCGCCTGCAGGGCGACGCGGTCTACGCCTACTACGGGGCGGGCCAGGCGCTACAGTTCTACGGCCCGGGCTACGGCCTGCCGCGCGCCGGCTACGTGCTCGGCGACTGCTATGCCGCGGCGCCGCGGGCGCTGCTGCACGAGCTCGACGCATTCCGCGGCAAGAAGCGCCTGTGGGTGCTCTTCTCGCACGCCGCGCGGCCGATCGACCGGCCGGTGATGATCCACTACCTGAACCGCATCGGCACCCGTCTGGCGGCCGCCGTCGTGCCGGCCCACAAGCACGCCACGCCGACCGCCGTCTACGCCTACCTCTACGACCTGAGCGACCCCGTGCGTCTGGCGACGGCCTCGGCCGAGAGCTTCCCCATCCCCCGGTCGGCCGGCGCTCCCGACCCGCGCGGCAGCTGCCTCGGCCCGCAATCGGCCAAGCTCATGCCCTGAGCGGGCGGCCGTCTCGGCGCGGCGGTCAGTGCGCCCGATCGGGCTCCGTCTCGACGCGCGAGGCCGACCGGCGCCGGGCGAGGGCCAGGGCGACGCCGGCTCCCGCCGCGATCCCCGCCGCCACCAGGACGCCGCGCCGGCGGCCGCGGGGGGCCGGCGGCACTTCGACGACCCCGCTCTCGTCCGCCCGCGCCGGGCTATCGGCGTAGCGGCCGCGCCGCGGCGGGGAGAAGATCTCGGCGAAGCGCGCCAGGTCGGCCGCCACCCTGGGCCCCACCGCCGGCGCTCCGTGCCCGGCGGCGACGACCGTCGGCAGCAGACCGGCGAGCTCCTCGACGCTGGTGCGGCCGGCATCCCAGTCGGTGGTGAACGGCGCCGGCGGCACCGAGAACTCCGGGCGCTCGGTGACCATCGCCACCGCCGAGTCCTGGTTGACGGTCGCCAGGGCGTCGCCGGCGACGAGCAGGCCGTCCCCCTGGCGCAGGTAGGAGACGTGTCCCGCCGTGTGGCCGGGCGTCGCGATCCAGCGCCAGCCGGGCAGGCCCGGCACGCTGCCGTCCGCGGGGAGCTCCTTCACCCGCTCGCCGAGGTCGAAGCCGCGGTGCGGGAAGGCGCGCGAGAGGACGCCCAAGGCGCCGCCGACGCTGGGGTCCTGCGGCGGGTAGTCCGAGCGGCCGGTCAGGTAGGGCAGCTCGAGGCGATGGGCGTAGACCGGAACGCCCCATTCGGCGGCGAGCTCGGCCGCCGAGCCGGCGTGGTCGAAATGGCCATGGGTGAGGAGGATCGCCTGCGGCGGGCGGTCGCCGAAGCGCGCCGCCGCCTGCCGGCGGACCTTTCTCGCCGAGCCCGGCGTGCCGGTGTCGACGAGCGCCCAGGCGCCGCCCGGCTCCCCCACCAGGTAGGCGTTGACGAAGCCGCCGAGCTTCAGGCGGGCGATGCCGGGTGCGAAATCGGTATCCGAGGTCTCCTCGGTGCGGATCGGCTGGTCGACGGTGGTTTCCATGCTGTCCCCCTCTGGCTGTCGGTGCGTGTCGATGGACGCGCGAGAGGAGGGTGCAAACCCCGGGCCGGCGTGCGGACCGGGGCTCGCTCGGCGGCGGGAGGCGCGCCCGCGCGCCGTCTACTGCGGCGGCGGCGCCGCCGGCGACCGGGCGAGCGCCGCCTTGACCACCTCGTCGGGGATGCCGGCGTCGCGCCACGCGGTCAGATCGCGCGCCGTCATCTCGGAGGTGAGGGTCCGCTGGTCGACGTAGTCGACCAGGAGATCGGCCGTGAAGCCCTGGCGCTGCAGCTCCTTGAGATCGGCCAGGAGATCGCCCGGCGAGATCCCCTTCGCGCCGGCCGCGGCGGTGGGCCCCGCGCGGAGCCGGAGGAGCCGGAAGACCCGGAGGGGCCGGGCTCCGCCGGCATTCCGTGCGGCGCCGGCGGCTCCAGCGCCCGCGGCCCGGCGGTCCAGGCGTTCTGCAGGCCGGGGTCGGAGAAGCCCTTGGCGAAGGCCTCCTTGAGCGCGTCGGAGAGCACCTCGCTGTAGTTCTCCTCGTTCTCCGACTTGCCGTAGCGCCGCGCGGTGCCGGCGCCGACCCCTTCGTAGACGAGGCGCCCGCCGTCGGTGAGGCGGAAGAGCGCGTCGACCTGCGCGGAGTAGGTCGAGCCGACGGTCCGCACCGTCTCGTCGACCCGGAAGCGGGTGAGGCGGACGGTCAGCAGCCGCCCCGGCCCGTGGCCCTCCGCGCCGGCCGTCCCCTGGACCACCTGGAGGCCCCACTGCCCGGCGGTCTGGACGAGCGCGCCCAAGGCGTAGACGACGACGTCGTTGGCGGCGCGGATGTTGGCGTCGACCCCCTCGCGCCGCACCGTGCCGACGACGTCGCGGGCGGCGACGGTGCGGCCGTCCTCGACGGCGACGGCGATCGGCGTCGTCCTCATCGCCGGGGAGATCGCGGCGACGGGCGCCCCCACGTTCTCCTGCGGCACGAAGGTGAGCTGGATGCGCGGCCCCTCGACCGCCGCGCCGGCGCCGGCGGCGCCGGCGAGAGAGACCAGGATGGCGGGAAGGATGGCATGACGGCGGAGCTTGGGGATCGGGCTCATCGAGGCACCTCCGGGTTCGTGCACGCGGCGCGACGGTCCCGCGCCGCTCGACCGCGCTCCGATTGTAGCCCGCTGGGCTGCGGTCCCCCACTGGGCGGATCCAATCGCGACCCGACATAATCTCCCTCGCTCTCCGCCATGCGCATCCTGCCCCTCGCCCTCTTCGCGCTCACCTATCTGGGCCTGGCGTTCGGACGGGTGCCGGGCCTGCGCCTGGACCGCACCGGCATCGCACTGCTGGGCGCCGTCGCCTTACTGCTCTGCGGCGAGGTGACGCTCGCCCAGGCGGCGGCCGCGGTCGACGCGCCGACGGTCGGCGTGCTCTTCGGGATGATGCTCCTCTCGGCCGAGTACCGCCTGGCCGGCCTCTACGACGCGATCGGCCGGCGCTTGGCGGCGGCGGCGAGCCCGCGCCGCCTCCTCGCCGCGACGATCGCCGCCGCCGCCCTGCTCTCGGCGGTCTTCACCAACGACGTGATCTGCTTCGCTCTCACGCCGCTCCTCGCCGGCGCGCTCTGCGGTCGCGGCGCGACCCGCTCCCTTCCTCCTGGCGCTCGCCTGCGCCAGCAACCTGGGGAGCGGGCTCACCCCGATCGGCAACCCGCAGAACATCCTCATCGCGCAGCGCCTGGGGCTCGCCTTCCTGCCTTTCGTCCTCGCCTGCGCGGCGCCGGTCGCGCTGTCGCTCGGCCTGCTCTACCTCCTCCTCGCGCGGCGGGTCGGGACCGCCCTCCCGGCGGCGGCGAGGGAGCCCGCCGCGCGCCTCGACGATCCGGCCCTGCCCGCGGTGCCGGCGGTGTCGGCGGTATCTACAACGTTGGCCCTCGACCGGCCGCGGGCGATCAAGGCGATCGCCTTGACCGCCGTCGCCATCGCGCTCTTCCTGTCGCCGATTCCCGCGCCGTGGACCGCGCTCGCCATCGGCGCGGCGGTGCTCCTCGACCGCCGCGTGCCGACCCGGCGCTTCCTCGCCGAGGTCGACTGGCAGCTCCTCGCCCTCTTCGTCGGCCTCTTCGTCGTGGTGCGCGCCCTCGAGCTCTCCGGCTGGACGGCGGCGGCGCGCGGCGGGCTCGCCGCGGCGCATCTCGACCTGGCGCATCCGGCGGTGCTGGCGGCCGTCGTCTCCGTGCTGTCGAACCTGGTGAGCAACGTGCCGGCGGTGATGCTCCTCCTCCCCTTCGTCCCCCACCGGCCGGCGGCCGGCTATCTCCTCGCCCTCGCCAGCACGTTCGCCGGCAACGCCGTGCTGGTCGGCAGCATCGCCAATCTGATCGTCGCCGAGCAGTCGGCGCGGCTGGGCATCCCCTTCCGCTTCCGCGACCACCTGCGGGTGGGGCTGCCGGTGACGCTCGGCTCGCTGGCGCTCGCCGCGCTGGCGGCGGCGCTCTGGTGAGGATCAGCCCGGCAGGCGGCCGCGCCGCACGGCTTCGATGAAGTCGGTGTAGGCGGGCTCGGCGCCGGCGGCGCGGAGGTCGGCGGCGATCTGGCCGCGGTGATAGGCGCCGTGGAGCACGACGTGGGTGAGGACGTCGCCCGCCGTGCTCGACCAGGGCTCGCCGCGGCTGTTGACGTAGGAGACGGCCCGCGCGAGGTCGGCCGGCGCCAGGCCGGCGAGGTACGCCTCCCAGCGCCGCGCCGAGGTCTTCGCATCCCGCCCGGCAGCCGGCGAGGTCGAGCGCCGGCCAGACGACGGCGGGAGGCTCGCCCAGCAGGCGGCCGAGCCAGAGGCGCCCGGCGCCGACGATGTGGGCGAAGCGCGCGAGAGCGGCGGCGGGAGGATCAGGCGCCGCGGCGAGCGCCGCGAGCGTCTCGCGGTTCGCCCACGCCTCGTAGGCGAACAGCCGGTGGAGGTCGGCGAGCCGGTCGGACGAGGGGACGGCGGTCGGGGGAGCGGTCATCGGGAGCATCGCCTCCGGCTAGCGCCGGCGCAGGAGGATGTACCGGTAGGCCCCGCCGCCGGGCTCGTCGTGGACGACGTCGAGCGGCGCCTGGGAGGCGCGCCGGATCTCCCCCATCTGGCGGTTGGTGCTGGTGAAGACGGTGTCGAGGAGCGCCAGGGCGGCGCGGCGCGGCCAGGCGGGGCGGTCGCCGTCGGGGAGGAACTTGTCGAAGACGGCGACGCGGCCGCCCGGCGCGAGGACGCGCGCCACCTCGGCCAGGCAGCGCGCCGGCTCGGGGATCACCTCGAGCACCATGTGGAGGATGGCGGCGTCGAACGAAGCGTCGGGGAGATCGAGGGCGCGGCCGTCCATGCGGCGCAGCTCGACGTTGGGGCGGGCATGGCGGCGCGCCTGCTCGAGCATCGCCGGGGTGTAGTCGACGGCGAGCACGGTGACGTCGGCGGGCAGGAAGGGCAGGTCGGCGCCGGTGCCGCAGCCGACGATCAGCACCCGCTCGCCGGGCGAGAGCGCCAGCAGAGCGATCGAGCGCCGCCGCTCGGCATGAAATTTGGTGACCCGGTCGTAGTGCGGCGCCCAGATCGTGTAGCGCAGGTGCTGCCAGGCGTTCGAGGGCATGGAGGGCTCGCGCGGCCGGCGTCGCTCCGCCGCGGGCCGGCCCGCGGGCGGCCGCCGCGCGCCGCGGAGGATATGCGACCGCCGCACGGCCGGCAACCCGGCCGGTTGTAGCTGGGTCCGTTGGGTCCGCGAGGACGGCCGCCTGGAAGGGGGCTCGGGAGGGTGGTCCCGAGGGCGGTCGCCCGCAGCGGACCCAACGGACCCCTTCCAGGCGGCCGTCCGCGCGGACCCGAAGCGCGATCCGGTCGATCGCGTCAGGCGCCGGCGCCATGCCGCGCGCCGAAGCGCTCGGCCAGCTCGCGGTAGGTGCGCGCCAGCGCCTCGGCGCCATCCGCCGCCGCCAGGTCCTCGACGCGGTGGGAAGCGATCGCCGCCAGCGCCAGGGTGCGCTCGCGAGCGCTCCGCGGCCGGCCTCCCAGCTCCGCCGCGTCGAAGCGCTCGAGGCTCTCCGCCGCGGCGCCGGCGAGGGCGCCGAGCACCCGGAAGGCGCCGTCCGAGAGCGGCGGCTCGCCGCGGTAGACCTCGAGGCCGGCCGCCCGGCCGGAAGCGCGGGAGGTCCTCCAGCCCCAGGAAGCGCAGCAGCCAGTCGGCGCGGAAGCGCCCGGCCGCGCCGACGATCCCGGCGTAATCCGCGATCAGCTCGTCGAGCAGGCGGTTGCGCATCGAGCCGAGCAGCCGCTTGGTGAAGTAGTGGGCGCACTCGTGGTCGCGGCGGATGGCGAGCGAGAGGCGCCGCCATTCCTCCTCGGGGAGGCCCATCGCCGCCGCCGGGACGGCGCTGTAGGGGCCGTCCGAGAGGAGGACGAAGCGGTCCTGGTAGAGCTCCGGCGCGGCGCGCAGCCGATCCATCTCCTCGCCCCAGGTCGCCGTCCCCCGCGCCGCCGGATCGGCGGCCTCCCAGCGCTCGCGGCACCCCCGCACGCGCGACCAGTTGACGTAGCCGGAGAGGGCGAGGGCGCCCTGCGAGCCGGCGACCGGCCGCGGCTCGTTGCGCCCGCCGAGCGCGCGCGCCAGGGCGACGAAGGCGTCGCGGTCGCGGACGACGAGGAGGAGGATGCGGCCCGCCGGGCTGGCGTAGAGCTCGAGCTCGATCCGCTCCGGCCGCGGCAGGTCGAGGCCGGTGGCGTCGGGCAGGGTCTCCGGCGGTACCCCGCGCCGGGTGGCGGCCAAGTAGTCGGCGCTCCCGCTCATCCCCTCGCGGATGGGGAAATGGAGCTGCGGCAGGTGGGCGCGGAGGACCGCCGCCGCCCCGCTCTGGCGCGCCTCGCGGACCCGCGGCGCCCAGAAGTCGACGAACGGCTCGTCGGCGAGCGGCAGCGCCGGAGCCGCGGCGAGGGCGCCCAGGTCGAAGACGTTCTCGCCGTAGGCGAGGAGCTCGCCGATCTCGCCGCCGCTGGCGCCCAAGCCCGCCAGCACGCTGGCTTGCAACTCCCAAGTCACGGTGTTAGCCTAGTTTAGCCCGAACTTGATGAGAAGACTTTCGATGCATCGGCGGCTCGATTCACCAGCGACAACGATCTCCCCTCCAGGTGTCCGGTTCCGCTCGTAGCCCTCGGCTTCCCCTCCTCATCCTACTTCTGAGCTTCCTCGGCGCGGCGGCGGCCCGTCGAGCCGCGGCCGCCGCCGCCCAGGCGCCGCCCGGCGGCTCGCTCGGCGTCCTCGACGTGGTCCGCATGACGCTCGAGCGCGACCCCAACCTGGGGATCGTCCAGGCGCAGCTCGAGGCGTCGCGCGGCGCCCTGCTCGTCGCCACCGGCCGGTTCGACCCGATCCTCACCGACCAGCTCCTCGAGACCGACGCCAAGGTGCCGCTGGGCGGCGGCCAGAGCGCCGACCAGCGGAGGGTCGAGAACGATCTCGGCGTCACCAAGCTGTTTCGCAGCGGCCTGTCGATCGGCCCCACGGTCTCGCTCGTGCGCAGCGCCGACAGCTCGATCGGCCCGGCGACCGGCAACGCCGGGGTGCTCACCTTCGCCCTGCGCCAGCCGCTGCTGCGCGGCCGCGGGCGGGCGGCGACCGCCGCGGTCGAGCTCGCCGCCGGCCGCGAGGTCGCGGCGAGCGCCCTCGACCTCCTGCAGGCGACGGCGCAGCGCATCCAGGTCGTCGTCGCGCAGTACTGGAGCCTCGCGGCGGCGCAGGCGAACCTCGACATCCTGGGCGCCAGCGAGGCGAGCTCGCGCACGCTCCTCGCCACCACCCGCCGGCTGATCGAGGCCGACATCACCCCGGCCGCCGAGATCGTGCAGCTCGAGGCCAACCTCGCCGCCAAGGAGGCGTCGCGGATCGGCGGCGAGCTGGCGCTCTTCCAGGCGCGCCAGGAGCTCGGCCGCCAGATCGGCCTCGACGCTCCGGAGATCGGCGTCCTGCCGCCGGCCGCCGACCCCTTCCCCGCCCTCGGCCCCGCCCCGCCGCCGGCGGCGGATGCCTCGCGCCTCATCGCCACCGCCCTCGCCCACCGCGCCGATCTCCAGGCGGCCCGCACCCGGCTCGAGTCGGCCGACATCCAGGTGCGCGCCGCGGACAACGCCCTGAAGCCGCAGCTCGACCTGGTCTTCACCCCGAGCTACAACGGCTTCGCCCCCGGGGTGGGCCTGCCGACCTTCTTCTATCCGCTCTACCGGAACGTCCCCGGCGCCAGCTTCTCGCTCGGTTTCGACCTCTCCTGGCCGACCGCCAACCGCATCGCCCGCGGCGGCCTCGAGCAGGCGCTCGCCGCCCGCCGGCAGGACGCCCTGGCCGTCGACCTCCTGGTCAAGACGATCGGCGCCAACGTCCCCTCCGCCCTCCAGGCGGTCCTCCGCGACGCGGCGCAGCTCGAGCGGGCGACGCTCGCCGTCCGCCTCTTCGAGCGCGCCGTCGACAACGAGGAGAAGAAGCTGCGCGCCGGCACCTCGACCCTGATCGACGTCATCACCCAGCGCGACCGGCTGACCGCCGCCCGGCAGGGGGAGGTGCAGTCGCGGCTCGCCCTCGCCCAGGCCCTCCTCGAGCTGCGCTTCGAGACCGGCACCCTGGTCGCCGCCGCCGGCGACGCCAACCGCCTGCGCTACGCCGACCTGACCACCGTCCCGCCGGCGGAGGCCGCGCCGTGATCTTCCGCAAGGTGGCCCTCGAGCGCCTCTCCTCGCCCGAGCAGCTCGACCAGCTCCTCCAGGTCACCGACTCGAAGGGCTGGCTCGCCCTGATCGCGCTCGCCACCCTGCTCCTCGCGGCGCTCGGCTGGGGCGTCCTCGGCTCGGTCCCCACCGAGGCGCCGGGGACGGGGATCCTGATCCGCCGCGGCGGCGTCTCGGCCCTCGTCTCGGCCGGCAGCGGCCAGGTCGCCGAGGTGCTGGTCGCCGTCGGCGACACCATCCGCAAGGGGCAGATCGTGGCGCGCATCCGCCAGGAGGCGCTGCTGCGCCAGATCAAGGACACGAAGACGAAGCTCGCCGACCAGCGGGCCACCTATCAGGAGATGCTGCGCTCCGCCGACGAGCAGAAGCGCCTCGGGGCGCGCGACCTGGCGCAGCAGAAGGCGAACCTCGAGCGCAGCATGGCGGCGCTCGCCAAGAACGTCGCCCTCTTCGAGGAGCGGGTGGCGGCCGAGGCGAAGCTCCTCGGGGACGGGCTGATCACCAAGCAGGCGCTCCTCGAGACCCAGCAGAGCCTGAACACCGCCCGCGACCAGCTGGCGAGCCAGCGCCTGGAGGCCAACGGCCTGGAGCTCAAGCGCCTCACCGCCGAGCAGGCGCTCGACCAGCAGCTCGAGGCGCGGCGGACCATCATCCAGGACCTGGAGATCCAGCTCCGCGAGGCCAACGCCAAGCTCTTGGAGGACGTCGCCGTGGTCTCGCCCTTCGGCGGCCGGGTGCTCGAGCTGATGGCGGACCGCGGCGACGTGGTCGCCCCCGGCACCGCCATCCTCTCGGTCGAGGTGCAGTCCCAGGAGCTGATGGCGGTCCTCTTCGTCCCCGCCTCGGAGGGCAAGCAGGTGCAGCCCGGGATGGCGGCGCGCATCTCGCCCTCGACGGTCAAGAAGGAGGAGTACGGCTACATGATCGGCCGGGTGACCTGGGTCGCCGCCTTTCCCTCGAGCTCGCGCGGCATGCTGCGCCTCCTCGGCAACGAGGCGCTGGTCACCAAGCTGATGCAGGAGGGGCCGCCGATCCAGGTCAACGTCGCCCTCGCCCGCGACCCGCGCACGCCGACCGGCTATCGCTGGTCGTCGTCGACCGGACCCGGGGGCCGGATCAGCAGCGGCACGCTCGCCGACGGCAGCGTCGTGGTCCGCCAGGACCGGCCGATCACCCTGCTGCTCCCCACCCTGCGGGAGAAGCTCGGAGTCTGACGATGCCCGGCTCGCCGCCGCTCGCCCCGCCGGGGCCGCCGCGCCGCGGCGCGCGCGTCAGGGCGGTCCGCACCCCGACGGTGCTCCAGATGGAGGCGGTCGAGTGCGGCGCCGCGGCGCTCGCCATCGTCCTCGCCCACTACGGCCGCTGGGTGCCGCTCGAGGAGCTGCGCATCGCCTGCGGCGTCTCGCGCGACGGCAGCAAGGCGAGCAACATGGTCAAGGCCGCCCGCAACTACGGCCTGGTCGCCAAGGGCTTCAAGAAAGAGCCCGCCGACCTGCGCCGCCTGGCGCCGCCGATGATCGTGCACTGGAACTTCAACCACTTCCTGGTGCTCGAGGGGTTCCGCCAGGGCCGCGTCCTGTTGAACGATCCGGCGTCCGGCCCGCGCACGGTCTCCGAGGAGGAGTTCGACCAGGCCTTCACCGGCGTCGTCCTCACCTTCGAGCCCGGCCCCGAGTTCCACCCCGGGGGCGACCCGCCGCGGCTGCTGGACGCCCTCGGCCGCCGGCTCGCCGGCTCGCGCACCGCCCTCCTCTTCGCCGTGCTGACCGGGCTCGCGCTGGTGGTGCCCGGGCTCGTCGTCCCGGTCTTCTCCAAGGTCTTCGTCGACCGCGTCCTCCTCGAGAGCCGCCAGGACTGGCTGGGGCCGCTCCTCCTCGGGATGGGGTGCGCCGCGCTCCTCCTGGGCGCCCTCACCTGGCTGCAGCGGGTCTACCTGCTGCGGCTGGAGACGAAGATGGCGCTCACCTCCTCGGCCCGCTTCTTCTGGCACGTGCTGCGGCTGCCGGTCGAGTTCTTCGCCCAGCGCTTCGCCGGCGACATCAGCTCGCGGGTGTCGATCAACGACCGCGTCGCCGGTCTCCTGTCGCGCGACCTGGCGACCAACGTCCTCGCCGCCGCGACCATCGTCTTCTTCGCCGCGCTGATGCTCCTCTACGACCCGGTGCTCACCCTGATCGGCGTCGCCGTCATCTCGGGCAACGTCGCCGCCCTCCGCTACGTGGCCCGCAAGCGCGTCGACAGCAACCGGCGCCTGCTCCAGGACCAGGGCAAGATGATGGGCACCGCGATCGGCGGCCTGCAGACGATCGAGACGCTCAAGGCGACCGGCGGCGAGTCCGATTTCTTCGGGCGCTGGTCGGGCTACCAGGCGAAGGTCGTCAACGCCCGCCAGGACCTCGAGCGCTACACCCAGATGCTCGACGCCGTGCCGCCGCTCCTCGCCGCGATCAACGCCGCGCTCATCCTCGGCGTCGGCGGCGTGCGGGTGATGAACGGCGACCTCTCGCTCGGCGGCCTGGTGGCCTTCCAGGTGCTGATGGCGAGCTTCATCGCCCCCATCACCCAGCTGGTGAGCCTGGGCGGCAAGCTGCAGACGGTCGAGGGCGACATGAACCGCCTCGACGACGTGCTGCGCTACCCCGCGGCGCTCCCCGCCGGCGCCCGGCAGCCGCCGGCGGACGGGCCGGTCAAGCTCGCCGGGCGGCTGCAGGTCTCCGGCCTCGCCTTCGGCTACAGCCGGCTCGAGCCGCCGCTCATCCAGGACTTCAACCTGGCGCTGCGCCCCGGCGCGCGGGTGGCGCTCGTCGGCGGCTCGGGCAGCGGCAAGTCGACCCTCGCCAAGCTGGTCACCGGCCTCTACGAGCCGTGGCAGGGGGAGATCCTCTTCGACGGCCGGCCGCGCCAGGCGATCCCGCAGGCCGTCCTCCTCAACTCGCTCGCCAGCGTCGATCAGGACGTCTTCCTCTTCGAGGGCACGGTGCGCGACAACCTGACGCTCTGGGACGCGACGATCCCCGTCCCCGACGTCGTCGCCGCCGCCAAGGACGCGCAGATCCACGACGACATCGCGGCGCGTCCGGGCGGCTACGAGAGCCCGATCGACGAGGCGGGAGCCAACTTCAGCGGCGGCCAGCGGCAGCGGCTGGAGATCGCCCGCGCCCTGGTCGGCCGGCCGACTCTCCTGGTGCTCGACGAGGCGACGAGCGCCCTCGACCCGGAGACCGAGCGGGCGATCGACGAGAACCTCCGCCGGCGCGGCTGCACCTGCCTGATCGTCGCCCACCGCCTGAGCACCATCCGCGACGCCGACGAGATCATCGTCCTCGAGCGCGGCCGGGTGGTCCAGCGCGGCACCCATGACGAGCTCAAGGACATGCCCGGCACCTATGCCCAGCTCATCAGCGCCGACTGAGGCACCGGGGGCGGCGCTCGCCGCCGCGCTCGCCGCGCGCGGCGCGCCGGAGATCGCCCTCGCCGGCAACGCGCCGCTGCCGCTGGCGCCCGCCGGCGCCGCCTGGCTGGTGCTCTCCGGAGCGGTCGAGGTCTTCGCCGCCGCCGGCGGCGGCGCCGGGCCGCGGGTCCACCTCGGCACCGCCCGCGCCGGCGAGATGATCTTCGGCGCCGCGCCGCTCGACGAGGGGCCCGAAGAACGGCCCGGCGAAGGCGAGGATGGGCGGGACCGCGAGGGGGGCCTGGTGCTCCTCGCCGTCGGCCTGCCGGGATCGCGCCTGGCCGCGGCGAGCGGGCTCGCCGGCCTGGCGCGCGACCCCGCCGCCGCGGCGGAGCTCGCCGGCGCCGTCGAGGGGTGGCTCGCGCTGCTCTTCTCCGAGCTGGCGCGCGCCTCGGCGCCGCAGCTCTTCACCGAGATCGCGGCGACGGCGGGGGGAGCCGAGGTCGCCCTCGCCGCCGGGCAGACGGCGCGGCCGCGCGGGCGGGCCGCCTGGGTCGAGGTCCGCGCCGCCGGCGAAGGCGGCGTCCTCCTCCTCGGCGAGCCGGACCTCCCGCTCGCCGGCGGCCTAGCCTGGCCGGTGCCGGGAGCCGGCTGGCTGGTCGCCGCGGGACCGGCGCGGCTCGCCGTCTCGACGACGGCCGAGCGGCTCGCGGCGGGGGATCTGCCGGACGGGCTCGCCCGCTTCCACCGCCTCTTCCTGCTCTCCGTGCGCCGCGAGGTCGAGCGGGCCGGCCGCCTCGACCGCGAGCGGCTCGACCTGCGGGCGGAGCTCGACCGCCGCGTCCTCTCGGGAGCCTACGGCCGCCTCGCCTCGGTGCTGGTCCCGGTCGAGCCGCAGACGATGTCCCTCGGCGAGGACACGCCGCTCCTCGCCGCCTGCCGCCTGGTCGGGCAGGCGCAGGGGATCCCGATCCGCGACCCCGCCGAGGCGGCGGGCACCCGGCGCGGCGACCCGCTCGCCGCCATCTGCACCGCCTCGCAGGTGCGGCGGCGGCGGGTGATCCTGCGCGGCGACTGGTGGCGGCACGACAACGGGCCGCTCCTGGGCTCCCTCGCCGGCGAGGGCGACGCCCGCCGGCCGGTGGCGCTCCTGCCCACCTCGCCGACGAGCTACGAGGTGGTCGACCCGTCGGCGCCCGCCGCCGAACGCCGCCGGCCGGTCGACGCGGCGGCGGCCGAGGGCATCGCCGGCGACGCGACCATGCTCTACGCCCCGCTCCCCGCCGGGCCGCTCGGCAAGCGCGAGCTCCTCGCCTTCGCTCTGCGCGGCCGGCGGCGCGACCTGCTGACCATCCTCGCCATGGGGGTGGCCGGCGGCCTGCTCGCCCTCCTCCTCCCCATCGTCACCGGCCAGGTCTTCGGCTACATCATCCCCAGCGCCGACCGCCCGCGGCTCCTCGCCATGACCCTGGCGCTCATCGCCGGCGCGCTCGGCGCGTCGGCCTTCCAGGTCACCCGGAGCATCGCGGTCCTGCGCCTCGGCGGCCGTATCGACGGCAGCCTGCAGTCGGCGGTCTGGGACCGCATGCTGTCGCTGCCGGTCTCCTTCTTCCGCCGCTTCACGGTGGGCGACCTGGCGCTGCGCTCGGTGGGGGTCGACACCATCCGCGAGCTCCTCACCGGCAACGTCCTCACCTCGCTCCTCGCCCTGGTCTTCTCGGTCTTCAGCTTCGCCCTGCTGTTCTATTACAGCTGGCGCCTCGCCCTCCTCGCGAGCGGCCTGATCGCCGCGCTGCTGGCGGTGACGGCGGTCCTCATCTACATGCAGCTGCGTTACCAGCGCGACATCCTCGACGTCCAGGGGCGCCTCGCGACCCTCCTCTTCGGCTTGATCGGCGGCATCGACAAGCTCCACCTGGGGGGCGCCGAGGAGCGCGCCTTCGCCCGCTGGGCCGAGCGCTTCACCGAGCAGCGGCGGTGGACGCTGCGGGCGCAGCGCGTCGCCAACGCGCAGGCGGCGTTCTCCGCCGTCTACGGGGTGCTCACCTCGCTCGCCCTCTTCGCCGCGGTGGGGTTCTCGTCGAGCGAGAGCCTGCCGGTCGGCGACTTCCTCGCCTTCAACGCCGCCTTCGGGCAGTTCCTGGGGGCGGCGCTCGCCGGGCTCGCCATCCTCGCGAGCATCCTCGCGATGGTGCCGATCTACGAGCGCCTGCAGCCGATCCTGACCACCCTCCCCGAGATCGACGCCAGCCGCTCCGAGGCCGGCGAGCTCGCCGGGGCGATCGAGTTCAGCCACGTCTCCTTCCGCTACCAGGAGGACGGGCCGCTGATCCTCGACGACGTCTCCTTCCACGCCGCGCCGGGCGAGTTCGTCGCCCTGGTCGGCCCGTCGGGATCGGGCAAGTCGACCTGCCTGCGCCTGGTGCTCGGCTTCGAGCGGCCGAGCCTGGGCTCGATCTACTTCGACGGCCAGGACCTCGCCTCGCTCGCCATCCAGTCGGTCCGCCGCCAGCTCGGCGTCGTCCTGCAGACCGGCCGGCCGATGGTCGGCGACATCTACTCGAACATCGTCGGCAGCTCGCACCTGGCGCTCGACGACGCCTGGGAGGCGGCGCGGATGGCCGGCCTCGAGGAGGACATCCGGGCGATGCCGATGGGGATGCACACGGTGGTGAGCGAAGGGGCGGGCACCTTCTCCGGCGGCCAGAAACAGCGGCTGCTGATCGCCCGCGCGGTCGTCCGCCGGCCGCGCGTCATCCTGTTCGACGAGGCGACGAGCGCGCTCGACAACCGCACCCAGCAGCTGGTGAGCGAGAGCCTGGCGCGCCTCAAGGCGACGCGCATCGTCATCGCCCACCGCCTGAGCACGATCGTCGGCGCCGACCGCATCTACGTGGTCGACGGCGGCCGGGTGGTCGAGTCCGGCACCTACCGCGAGCTGCTGGCGCAGGGCGGCCTCTTCGCCCGCCTCGCCGCCCGCCAGATCGCCTGAGGGAGAAACCATGCGCAAGGTCCTGTTCCTCTTCGGCCAGCTGAGCGACGAGGACGTCGAATGGATGCTCGATCACGGCCACCGGCGCGCGGTGCCGGCGGGCGGCGTGCTCATCCGGCAGGGCGTCGAGGTCGACGCCGTCTTCATCCTGCTCGAGGGGAAGCTCGCGGTCTGGCTCGCCGGGCGCGGCGAGCGGGAGATCGCGCGACTCAATGCCGGGGAGATCGTGGGCGAGATGTCGTTCCTCGACGCGCGGCCGCCGTCGGCGACGGTCAAGGGCCTGGAGGACGCCACGGTGTTCGCCATCCCGCGCGCCGCCCTCGCCGCCAAGCTCGCCGTGGACCTCGGGTTCGCCGCCCGCTTCTATCGCGCCCTGGCGATCTATCTCTCGACCACCGTGCGCGAGCGGCACCGCACGCTCGGCTACGGCGACGGCCTGGCGGCAGAGGGCGAGGAGGACGACGCCGACGAGCTCAACCCGGCCGTCCTCGACACGGTGTACCTGGCCGGCGAGCGCTTCGACCGCATGGTCAAGCGGGTGCTGGGGGCCTGACGTGACGATCGGCGCCCTGCCGCTCTTCTTCGTCGCCGCCTCGAGCGTCTCCTCCTCCGGCTTCGATCTCTCGCGCAAGCTCCTCGCCCGCGACCTCCGGCCGCTGCCGATGGTCTGCCTGCTGACCCTCGCCTCCGCCCCGCTCTTCGCCCTCGCGGTGGCCTTCGGGGGCGGCGTGCGGATCGCCCCGGCCTACTTCGCCCCGGCGCTCGGCTCGCTCGTCCTCAACATCGTCGCCAACCTGGCGTTCGTCGAGTCGGTCCGCATCGCGCCGCTCTCGCTCACCGTGCCGCTCCTCTCGCTCACCCCGGCCTTCACCACCCTCCTCGGCTTCCTCGTCCTCGGCGAGCGGCCGCCGGCGACCGCCTGGCTGGGGGTGCTCCTCGTCGTCGCGGGCGCCTTCTGGCTGCATGTCTCGGCGCCCGCGGCCGGGCCGCCGGGCGGCGAGGGGGCGGCGACGCCTCCCGGCGGCAGGGGCCGGCTGGCGTCGCTCGCCCTCCAGCCCGGCGCCTGGCTGATGGCGCTCACCGCCTTCCTCTGGTCGCTCACCATCCCCCTCGACAAGCTCGCGATCGGCCATGCCAGCGCCCCGTTCCACGGCTTCTTCCTCACCGCCGGCGGCGCCCTCGGCACCTTCGCGATCCTCGCCGCGGGACACCGGCTCGCCGAGCTGCGGGGGATCCGCGGCGCCTGGGCGCCGTTCGTCGCCGCCCTGGTCGCCAGCACGCTCGACCTCGGGTTCCAGCTCGCCGCCATCCACGTGCTCCTGGTGAGCGTCGTCGAGACCCTGAAGCGCGGCCTCGGCAACCTCCTCGCCGTGCTCCTCGGCCGCCTGGTCTTCGGCGAGGCCCTGACCTGGGCGAAGCTCGCCGCCGCGGTCCTCATGGCGGGCGGCGTGGCACTGATCTTTCTATGAGCGCGCGCCGAGCGAGGTCCAGCGGATCGGCCGCGGGCCATGCCGGCGTCTACGGCGTACACTAGAGAGCGTCAGGGTCGCGACCATGGAATGCCCGCAGTGCCATTTCGACAACCCGCCGGTCATGAAGTTCTGCGGCCAGTGCGGGGAGCGCCTGGGGAGCGTCTGCCCGGGCTGCGGGGCGCAGGTGGTGCCCGGCTTCAAGTTCTGCGGCGAGTGCGGCACCCCGCTCGCGGCGGCGACGGAGGCCGCCGCGCCCCCCCCGCCGCCCGCGGCGCCCTCCCCACCCCCCGGCTACACCCCTTCGCACCTCCGCGAGCAGGTGCTCCACAGCCGCACCGCGATCGAGGGCGAGCGCAAGCAGGTGACGGTGCTCTTCTGCGACCTGGTGAGCTCGACCGCGCTCGCCGACCGGCTCGGTCCCGAGGTGATGCACTCTCTCCTCTCGCAGTTCTTCGAGCTCGCGCTCTCCGAGGTCCACCGCTACGAGGGGACCGTCAACCAGTTCCTGGGCGACGGCTTCATGGCCCTCTTCGGGGCGCCCGTCGCGCACGAGGACCACGCGCGGCGGGCGGTGCTCACCGCCCTCGGGCTGCAGCGGCTGCTCCGCGAGCGCAGCGGCGAGCTCGGCGGCCGGCACGGGGTGGAGCTCGCCGTGCGCATGGGGTTGAACACCGGCCTCGTGGTGGTCGGCGGCATCGGCGATCGCCTGCGCATGGACTACACCGCGATCGGCGACACCACCAACCTCGCGGCGCGCCTCCAGCAGCTCGCCCCGAACGGCGCCATCCTGGCGAGCGAGGCGACGGCGCGGCTGGTCCAGGGCGACGTCGCGCTCGAGCCCCTGGCGCCGCTCGCGGTCAAGGGGAAGAGCGCGCCGATCGCCGCCTTCCAGGTCGTCGGCCTCGGCCCGCGCCGTCCCGACGAGACGGTGCTCGGCGGCGCCCGCCTCTCGCCCTTCGTCGGCCGTGAGCGCGAGATCGGCGTGCTCGGCGAGCTCCTCGAGCAGGCGGCGGCCGGCGAGGGGCAGGTCGTCGGCCTCGCCGGCGAGGCCGGGTCGGGCAAGTCGCGCCTGCTCCACGAGTTCCGCCGGCGCGCCTGGAGCACGCCGGCGGCGCGCCTGGCCGGCCGCTGCGTTTCCTACGGAGCCGGCGTTCCCTACCTGCCGCTCGTCCACATGATGCGGGGCGCCTGGGAGATCGTCGACGCCGACGGGCCGGCCGAGGTCGCCGCCAAGGCGCGCGCCGGCCTCTCCGGCATCCTCGCCGAGGACGATCCGGCCCTCCCCTATCTCCTCGGCCTGCTCGATTCGACCGCCGCGGCCGCCCCGGGCGGCGCCGGCGGCGCCACGGAGACGACCACCCAGGCCCTGCAGAGCCGCACCTTCGACGCTCTCCGCCAGTGGATGTCGAGCGCCGGCCGCGGCGGGCTGGTGATCGTCGAGATCGAGGATCTCCACTGGACCGACACGACCTCCGAGGAGTTCCTCTCCCACCTCGTCGAAGGGCTGACCGGGACGCCGCTCCTCCTCCTCCTCACCTACCGCTCCGGCTACCGGCCGCGCTGGATGGACAAGTCCTATGCCACCCAGATCACCATGCGCCGGCTCGGCGACCGCGAGAGCGAGAGCGTCGTCCATGCCGCCCTGCAGCGGGCGAGCGTCCCGGCCGACCTCGCCAGCTTGATCCTCCAGAAGGCGGAGGGCAACCCCTTCTTCCTCGAGGAGCTGACGCGGTCGCTCCTCGAGCGCGGCACCTGGGCCGAGGCGGCGGTCCCCGACACCATCCAGGGCGTCCTCATGGCGCGCATCGACCGCCTGCCCGACGAGCACAAGCGCCTGCTCCAGGCCGCCTCGGTGATCGGCCGCGAGTTCTCGACCCGCCTGCTGGAGCGCATCTGGGAGGGCCCCTCGCCGCTGGCGCCGCTGCTGCGCGATCTGCAGCGCGGGGAGTTCGTCTACGAGATGCCGTCGGCGGAGGAGCCGGTCCACCTGTTCAAGCACGCGCTCACCCAGGAGGTCGTCTATCAGAGCCTGCTGACGGCGCGGCGCCAGGCGCTCCACCACGCGGCGGGGCGGGCGCTCGAGGAGCTCTACGCCGGCCGGCTCGAGGAGACGTACGCCGACCTCGCCCGCCATTTCTCGCAGTCGGGCGACGCCGAGAAGGCGGTCGAGCACCTGTCGTTCTTTGCCGAGCAGGCGGTGGCGCGCTATTCCCACGCCGAGGCGGTCAAGGCGCTCTACGAGGCCCTGGAGCACGCCGAGCGCCTCCCTCCCGAGCGCCGCGACGGCGCGGCGCTCGAGATCGTCCGCCGGCTGGCCAGCTCGCTCCTGCCGCTCGCCCGCTTCCCGGAGGCGCGCGAGCTCCTCGCCCGCTACCGCGGCCGTCTCGACGCTCCGGGCGGTAGCGAGGACCCCTGCCTCGCCGGGCGGATCGATTTCTGGCTGGCGCTCAACCACAGCTACCTGGGCGACCAGCGCGCCGCGGCGGAGGCCGCCGGCCGCGCCGTCGCCACGGCGCGGCGCTGCGGCGATCTCGAGACCGAGGGGAAGGCGCGCTACGTGTTGGCGCGCGACGGCTTCGTCTCCGGGCGCTTCGCCGAGGCGATCGCGAGCGGCCAGGAGGCCGTCGCCCTGCTCGAGCGCAGCGGCGAGCGCTGGTGGCGCGGCCAGACCCATTGGGCGATCGGCTTCAACCAGTATGCCCTCGGCCGCTGGCAGGAGGCGCTGGCGGAGATGGCCAAGGCCCATGCCATCGGCGAGGCCCTGGAGGAGCCGCGCCTCGACACCTCGTGGAGCGTCGGCTATTTCCACGCCACCATGGGGGAGGCCGAGGCCGGCATCGAGGCCTGCCGGCAGGCCCTCGAGCGCTCGCGCGATCCGCTCAACCTCACCGCGGCGCGGGGCTTCCTCGGCTATGCCTACCTCGAGCAGGGCGATCTCCAGGCGGCGCACGAGGCCCTCGAGCCCGCGGTGGCGACGTTCGAGGCCAGCGGCTTCGAGCAGCTCGCGGGCTGGCTCGCCACCTTCCTCGCCGAGGTCTACGCCGGCGAAGGCCGCTTCGTCGAGGCGCGCCAGCGCGGGATGCGCGCCCTCGCCGTCGTCGAGCAGACCGGCTTCGGCTATGGGGTGGGCCTGGCGCAGCGGGCGCTCGGCCGGGTCGCCCTCGCGGCCGGCGACCCCGGCGACGCGGCGGCCAGGCTCCGCGCCGCGCTCGACCTCTTCACGAGCCTGGGGATCGCGCTGGAGACGGCGCGCACCGGCCTGGATCTCGCGGCCCTCGCCGCCGCCGTCGGCGAGCCGGAGCGCGCCGCGGCCGAGCTGGCGGCGGCGCGCCGCGCCTTCTCGGCGCTCCGCCTGCCGCGCCTCGCCGAGCGCGCCCTGCGGCTGCGGGCCGAGCTCGGCCTCCAGGCCACCGCCGTCCTCAGCTGACCGCGAGATCTGGGCGCGCGCCGTCTTCGCCGGCCGCGGCCAGGAAGGGAGGAGCAGGCGGGTGCCGCCGACCGCCGGGAGCGCTCCGGCCGCAGCGGACCGAAGAGCAGGTAGGCCTTCGCCGCGAGCGGCCGCTCCGCCGTCGAGATCAGCTTGAGATGGCTCAGGCAGCGGATGCAGAAGGCACCGGAGGCCTCGCTCCCCGCCGGCCACCGCGGCGCCGCGGTCCATGCCGAGTCGTACCCCGTCCAGGCGAGGAGGGCGTCGCGCTCGGCCGCGGTGGCGAGGCCGGCCGCCGTCCAGCGCGCCAGGAGGGCGCCCCATCCGGGCTCGCGGACGGGGAGGCGAGGGAAGGAGCATTCGATGCCGAACCGCTCCCCGACCTCCTGCCCGGCGCCGGCGCCGCCGACGTCGAACGACAGGTGAGTCTGCGCCGCGCCGGCGGCGAGCGCCGCCGCCGCGGCCGCCCGCCGCGCGACGCCGGCCGGGGCCACCCTGCCGAGATAGGCGGTGAGCGCCGGCGGGTCGAGCCCGGCGACGACCAGCCGCACCGCGTCGTCGCGCCGCGATTCCATGCTCGCCGCATAGAGCAGCCTGCCGGGCGGCGGGATCGCGGCGAGGCAGCGCGCGACGGAGCGCCGCGCTGCGGACGAGAGCGGGCGGCCGCGCAGGGCGGGGAGCAGATGGTCGATCAGCCGTTCGGGCGCGACGGCTCCGGCGAGGCCGGCGCAGATCGCGGGCACCGGCCGGCGAGGGGGCTCGCGGTCGAGGTCCAGCTCCAGCCAGAGGGAGAGGGCTTCGCGGTGCTCGCCCCGCATCCAGGCGGCGAGGAAACGGCGGAGATGGTCCGGCGCCACCCGCGGCAGGACGGCAGCGGCCTGAGCAGCCGTCCGGACATGGAAAGCGAGATCGACGATGCCGCCGGTACCGGTGCCCTCCGCCGTCCGCAGGCGGAGCTCGAGCGCGCCGAGGCCGTCGCCGGGGAACCGCCGGCCGGCGCGGGCGAGGCGCCCGAGCGCGGCCTCCCCCACCAGCCGCTCCGGCAGGTGCGGCCGCACGACCTCGAGCCATTCAGCGAGCGTGGAGGTCATCGGGCGCGCCCCTTCACCCGCTCGGCGGCAGCGGGATCAGAAGGCGACCTTCTGCTGCCAACCGCCGCGCCGCGTGCCGAGGTCGATGGGCAGCTCGCCCGCCTCCTCGAAGAGCCGCCGGACCTGGAGGGCATCGACCTGCGCCAGGCGATGGTAGAGCCGGAGCGCCACCTCGGCCTCGAAGCGCCAGTAGGCGCAGCGCTCGACCGTCGGCTCGCGGCGGTCGGCGCACTCGGCCGGCGGGGTCGCGAGCAGGCTGTGGTTGCAGAGGAAGCGCGCCCAGCAGCCGGCGCAGGGCAGGCTCCCCGAAGCCTCGAGGTCCACCGCCTCGGCGGACTCGTCGAGCCCGCGCCACGTCTCGCCCCGCAGGCTCCGCTCGCGCGCCTCGGCGGACGCCGCGAACGCAGCGGATCCTCCGGCGGAGATCAGCGCCGGCTCGAAGAGGCTGGGAACCGAGAGCGGCTCGCTCCCCATCAGCCGGCGGACGGCGCGGGTGAGCGGCTGGTACTCGATCGGCGTGCGGCCGTCCTCCAGAGCGCCGCAGATCTCGTCGGAGATCGCGAGCAGGTCGCCCCGGTACTGCCGGAGCTCCGAGCCGAGCCCGCCGGCGATCTCCGCGGCAGCGTACGAGCTCGCCTCGAGCCGGGCCGCGTCGAGGCGGCGGACCCCCGCCTGCTGCGCCCATGTCCACAGGTCGTGGAGGCGCGCCGGCCCGGCGAGGACGCACTGCACGGTCAACCGTTCGGCCATTGCGGAGAGCAGGCGTACACCGCGCTCGGCGAGGCTCCAGACCCGGTCCTCGCCCGGCAGGGCGGCGCCGGGCGCCAGGGCCGGGAAGGTGCCGCAGTGGAGGCGGACATGGAGCGGCGGACAGCCGGCGAGGAAGGCGGCGACCGACGGGTTCACCACCCAGGCGTCGAGGGCGAGCTCGAAGCGCACCTCCTGCCGTGCGACGGCGGCCCGCCGGCTCGCTTCGGCGACGATGCGCGACAGCGGCTCGTCGCCGGGGAAGGCGCCGCCCCAGGAGAGATGGAGGGCGATGCGCGAGGCGCCGAGCCCCTGCCTGAAGGCGACTTCGAGGGCCGCCAGCACGCTCTCCACGCTCGGCTGCTCCATCTTGGCATGGAGCTCGCCGTCGCGCAGAGAGAGGCCCCCGGAGCCCCAGAGATCGAAATCCGCCCCCTCGACGCCTCCCGCCGAGCGCTCCGAGGTCCAGAGGTCCTCGGCGACGAGCCAGGAGAGCAGGTCCTCGTCGAGATCGCCGGTCTCCAGGGCCGGCGCGACATGGAACTGCAGCTCCTCCGGCACGTCGAGCACCGCCGCCCGCTCGAGGTCGTAGATCAGGGTGCAGGAGCCGTCGCCGTCGATCAGGGGATAGAGCGCCCTCGGGCGCAGGGCAGGGGGCGGCATCATCGCGCTCTTCATTCGGCTCGACCTCCTCGATTCAGCCCCCGATTCAGCCCGGCGGGATGCGGTCGCGCGGCCCCGGCGCCGGGCGACTCCGCCGCCGGAACTTTCCGGGGAGCGCCAGCTTGGGGCGCCGGCCCGGCCGCGCAGCGATCTCTATCAGGCTGAACGACATGGCGCTGCTCGCTATAAGACATGGTTGCCGCTGGGGGGGGTGAAAGGGACAACGACCCCCGACGATCCAAACCTCCGTCATTGCTTCAACCATCGGTCCAGCCACCCGAGGACCGTGTCGTGCCACAGGATGCTGTTCGCGGGCTTCAGCACCCAGTGGTTCTCGTCGGGGAAGTAGAGGAACTCGCTGGGGATGCCGCGCCGCTGGGCGGCGGTGAAGGCGCCGATGCCCTGGGTCACCGGGATGCGGAAATCGAGGGCGCTGTGGATGACCAGCATCGGCGTCTTCCAGCGGTCGACGTAGCGCACCGGGTTGTACTTTTCGTGCCCTTCGACGTTGGTCCAGTAGGGGCCGCCCTGCTCCCATTCGGGGAACCACAGCTCCTCGGTCGAGTAGTACATCATCCGCTGGTCGAAAGTCCCGTCGTGCGCCACCAGGCAGCGGAAGCGGTCGGGCCACTGGCCGGCGATCCAGTCGATCATGAAGCCGCCGTAGGAGGCGCCGAGCGCGCCGACGCGGTCGCCGTCCATCCATGGGCTCTGCGCGAGGGCGGCGGCGAGCCCCTTCTGGAGGTCCTGGAGCGGCTTGTCCCCCCAGTCTTTGCTGATCGCGTCGGTGAACGCCTGGCCGTAGCCGGTCGAGCCGTGGAAGTCGACCATCACGACCGCGTAGCCGGCGGCGGCATAGGTCTGCGGGTTCCAGCGGTAGTGGAACTCGTTGTGGAACGAGCCCTGCGGCCCGCCGTGGATGAGGTAGGCGACGGGGTAGCGCTTGCCGGGGGCGAAGTCGATGGGCTTGACGAGCCAGCCGTGGACGGTGTCGCCGTTCGCGCCGGCGAACTGGAAGGGCGCGTAGTCGCCCATGCGGACCGCCGCCAGCCGGTCGTGGTTGACGTCGGTCAGCCGCTTCATCCCGGAGCCGTCGGTGCCCACCGAGTAGAGGTCGGTCGGCGAGCGCATGTCGTCGAGCCCGAAGACGATGCGGTCGCCGGCGAGCGCCGCCTCGTGCACCGAGCCCTGGCGCACCAGCTCGCGCACCCCGCCGGTCGCCACGTCGATGGCGAAGAGCGGCACCTGGCCGACCTGGCCGGCGACCGCATAGAGAGTCCGGCCGTCGGGCGCGAAGAAGAGCTCGTCGGGCGAGCGGTCCCAGCGCGGAGCGACCTCGCGCGTGGCGCCGTCGGCGAGCGAGCGCAGCATGATCCGATAGCGGTCGGCCTCGAAGCCCGGGCGCGACATGGCGAGATAGGCGAGGTACTTGCCGTCGGGCGAGAAGATCGGCCGGGTATCCCAGGCCAGATTGTCCGCCGTCAGGTTCCGCGGCTGCCCGGCGCCGTCGGCCGGCACCTGGTAGAGGTCGAAGTTGGTCGACCAGGGCTCCTCGCGGTTGTGGGCGCCGGCGAGGCGGACCGAGTAGACGACCGTCCGTCCGTCGGGCGCGAAGGCGTACTCCTCGGCCCCCCCGAAGGGCTTCGAGGGCACGTCGGCATCCAGGCCGCGGGTGAGGTCGACCGGCTCGCCCGCGGCGTCGATCGGCAGGACGAAGAGATGCGAGCGCCGCCCGTCGTACCAGGTGTCCCAGTGGCGGACGAAGAGATGGTCGAAGAGCTCGCCGGTCGCCTTCCGCTTCGCCTTGGCGTCGAGCCGCTGCTGGGTGCAGGCGACGGTGGCGCAGTCCGGAAAGACCTCCATGCTGAGCGCCACGCGCCGGCCGTCGGGGGAGAGGCCGAAGCTCTCGACGTCGAAGGGCAGACGGGTCACCTGGACCGCCTCGCCGCCGCGGGCGGGCAGGCGCCAGATCTGCGACGAGCCCGAGCGGGTCGAGAGGAAGTAGAGGCTCCTGCCGTCCGCCGACCAGCGCGGGCTCGAATCGTTGCCCTTCGCCGGGGTGAGGGCGCGCAGCCCGCTGCCGTCCATCCCCACCCGCCAGAGGTTGGTGCGCCCGCGGTTGGCGTCGAGGTCGGTGGTGCGCAGCACGAAGACCACCTGGTCGCCGGCGGGCGATGGATGCGGCTCGCTGACGCGCCGCATGGTGACGAGGTCGTGGACGTCGAAGGGGTGGGTAGCGGGGGCTTGCGCCTCGGCAACGCCGGCCAGGGCGAGGCAGGCGAGGGCGATCGCGAACGGGATGCGCATGGGTTCTCCTGCCGGGCTTTCCGGCCCAAGGCGGAGCCCGCATCTCTCGGTAACCGCACGTTAACCGCAGGAGAAACGCGGGCTGGAGCGCCAGTGTGGTCAGGCATGGCGATGATACCCGAGAAGGCGGGAGGCGGACGGCGGAGAGGGCGGAGCCCCGGCGCTCACATCGAGATCGAGCCCTTGCGGAAGGCGGTCCTGCCGATGAGGACGTTGACCAGCACCGGGCTGCCGGCGCGGGAGAGCGCCAGCGCCTCCTCGAGCGCCGGCCGCACCTCCTCCGGCTTGCCGACCAGGAGGCCGCGGCCGCCGTAGCCCTCCGCCACCCGGTGATAGTCCGTGCGCGCCAGGACCGTCGCGACGTCGTCGCCCAGCACCTCGACCTGCTCGCGCGCGATCTGCGTCCAGCCGGCGTCGTTGCCGACGACGGCGATCACCGGCAGCCCGTGGCGGGCGAAGGAGTCGAACTCGGCGAGCGACAGCGCCGACGCGCCATCGCCCCAGAGCAGCCAGACGTCCGCCTGCGGCCGGCAGAGCTTGGCGCCGAGCGCGAAGCCGCCGCCCACCCCGAGCGTGCCGAAGACGCCGGGATCGAGCCAGGAGAGCGGCGCCCGCGGCGAGACGGTGTAGGAGGCGGTCGCCACGAAGTCGCCGCCGTCGGCGACCAGCACGCTCTGCTCGCCGAGCAGGCGGTCGATCTCGCGGCAGAGGAAGAGCGGGTTGACGCGGTCGGTCGCCTGCCCCGCCTGCTCGGCGATCTCCCGCTCGCGCTCGTCGTCGCGGCGCCTGAGCTCGCCCAGCCACTCCCCCCAGCGGGCGGACGGCCCGCCGGTATCCAGCTTGGCGGCGACCGCGACGAGCGCCGCCGCCGGATCGGCGACGACGCCGACGTCCGGTTTGCGGTTGAGCGTGAGGTCGCGGTCGCTGCGGTTGACGGCGAGGAGCTCGGCCTGGCGCCCCACCTGCCGGCCGTAGTCGAGCCGGAAGTCGGCGGGGATGCCGGCGAGGAGCACCAGGTCGGCGCCCTGCAACGCCTCCTTGCGCCGGTGGCGGAGCTGGAGGGGGTGGCCGGCGCCCAGCAGGCCGCGCGCGCCGCCGGCGAGATAGACCGGCGCACCGAGGCGGCCGAGCGCGGCGGCGAGCGCCGGGACGCGGGCTGGCGCGAGCATCGCCTGACTGCCGATCACCAGCACCGGCCGGTGAGCCCGGGCGAGGCGCGCGGCGAGCTTGCGGACAGCGCTCCCGCCGGGCGGCATCGGCGCCGCGCCGGCGGCGATCTCCGCCGGCTGGGCCGCCCGCTCGCGGTCGCCGTCCCGCGCGCCGCGGAAGAGCCGTCTGGCGTGACGCCGCAGGTACCAGCGCATGCCGGCGCCGGCCAGGCCGCCCCCGGCGGCGGAGGCGCCATACCACTGGCGCACCAGCGCCTCGTCGTAGAGCAGGTCGACCGGGCACTCGACGAAGACCGGGCCCGGGACGCCGTCGGCGCGCCAGGGCGAGCGCGCGGTCGACCGCCGGCGCGAGGTCGCGGACGGCGGCGACCGTGATCGCCTGCTTGACGTGCGGCGCCATGAGGGCGATCTGGTCGATGTCCTGGAGCGAGCCGCGCCCTTTCAGGAGCGTCGCCGCGGCGCCGCCCAGGACCACCAGCGGCGACTGCGCGAGCTGGGCGTTCTTGACCGCGGTGATGGTGTTGGTGGCGCCGGGGCCGGCGGTCACCGCGGCGACGCCGGGGAGGCCGGTGAGGCGGGCCACGGCGTCGGCGGCGAAGACCGCATCCGCCTCGTGGCGAACGTCGACGACGCGCATCCCGGCGCGCTTGGCGCCGACCAGGATCGGCGAGATGTGACCGCCGCAGAGGGTGAAGACGAACTTCACGCCGTGCCGGACGAGGGCGGCGGCGACGCGCTCGCCGCCGTTCATCGCGTCGGGCATGCCCGGAGTATAAGCGGCTGGAATCGACGCGGCTGGAATCATCTGCGGCTGGAATCGATCTTGCTGAGGCTTACACGCGGGGCCGCCGCGCGGCGGCAGGGAGGGGGAGGCGAGTGAAGCGGAGGAATGGGAAACCGGAGGTCGTCGTCATCACCGGCGCCTCGGCGGGCGTCGGCAGAGCGGCGGTACGCGAGTTCGCCCGGCACGGGGCCTGGATCGGCCTCGTCGCCCGCGGCGTCGACGGCCTCGAAGCGGCGCGCGCCGAGGTCGAGCGCCTGGGCGGCCGGGCCCTCGTCCTGCCGACCGACGTCGCCGAGGCGGCGCAGGTGGAGGAGGCGGCGCGGCGGGTGGAGGCGGAGCTCGGGCCGATCGACGTCTGGGTCAACGACGCCATGGTGACGGTGTTTTCGCCCATCCGGGAGATGACCGCGGCGGACTTCAAGCGGGTGACCGAGGTGACCTATCTCGGCTCGGTCCACGGCGCGCTGGCGGCGCTCCGCCGCATGCTGCCGCGCGACCGCGGCACCATCGTCCAGGTGGGCTCGGCGCTCGCCTACCGCTCGATCCCGCTGCAGTCGGCCTACTGCGCGGCCAAGCACGCGATCGTCGGCTTCGTCGACTCGCTGCGCACCGAGCTGATCCACGACAAGAGCCACGTCCATGTCACGGTGGTGCAGCTGCCGGCGCTCAACACGCCGCAGTTCACCTGGTCCAAGGCGCGGCTGCCCAACCGGCCGCAGCCGGTGCCGCCGATCTTCCAGCCCGAGGTCGCGGCGCGGGCGATCTACTACGCCGCGCACCACAGGCGGCGCGAGATGTGGGTGGGAGGGCCGACGGTGGTCGCCATCGCCGGCCAGAAGGTCGCTCCCGGCGTCGCCGACCGGTATCTCGGCCACACCGGCTACGCGGCGCAGCAGACCGACCAGCCGGTCTCCCCCGACCGCCGCGACAACCTCTACCAGCCGCTCGCCGGCGATCACGGCGCCCACGGCCCCTTCGACGCCCGCGCCACCGAGACGAGCTACGAGCTGTGGGCGAGCGAGCACCGCGGCTGGCTCCTCGCCGCCGCCGGCGGCGCCGCGGCGCTCGGCCTCGCGGCGTGGGGCCGGAAGGGCGGGCGATGAGCGGGGCCGGCGAGCGCCGGATCGCCGCCGCCGCGCTCCTCGCGCTCGCCGGCCTCGCCGGCCCCGCCGGCTCGGCGCTCGCCGCCCCGCGGGCGGCGGAGCGGGAGCCGCTCGTCGTCCACCTGCGCGAGGGCGTCTCGCTGGCCGCCGCGGAGCCGGACGGCTGGCGCGGCGACGCCGAGGCGGCGCGCCACCGCGGCGTCCACCTCGTCTTCTTCCCCCAGGCGCCGGCGGCGCGGCCGGCGGGCGGCGACGATCCGGGTGCGGGTCAACCCCAAGGCGGACGAGGACACGGCGGGCGACCTCGCGGCGGAGCTCGACGGCTATCGCGGCATCTACCCCGAGCTGCGCACGGCCGAGCTCTCGGCCCATCACGGCACCTACGAGACGGTGGCGGCGGTGCTCTTCCGGCCCGGCCTCTTCTACGAGTACATCGCCTACCTGAACCCCGGCCCGCGGGTCCCCTGGAGCGTCACCGTGACCCTGTCGAAGCCGCGGGTTCCCGCCACCTCGGGCGAGCTCGCCGCCTTCGAGACGGTCGTCCGCTCGATCGCGGTCGCCGACGACGTCGCCGAGCGGCCGGTCCGCCTGGCGCGGCCGCCGGGCGCCGGGCGCTAGGGCTCCCTCCCGCCCGGCCGGCGCGCGGTCCCGGCGCGGGCTCGCCCCGCCTGGCGACGCCGTATACTCCCCGCTTGCGCCGCGATCCCGCGCCGGAGACCCTGCGATGAAACGCGCCTTCCCTCTCTTCGCTGCCGGCCTGCTCTGGACCGCCGCGGCCGCCGTCTCCCAGCACGAGCACGGCGGCTTCCTGGGCGGCCAGGCGACGGTCCCGCCACCCGACGCGACCTCCCAGAGCGGCAACGTCATCGACGTCCCGACGCCCGACGTCGGCGCGACGACCCTCAAGGCGCGCCAGAACACCGAGACCTCGACCCTCCCCAGCTTCAAGGTCTTCCACGACTTCCAGTTCGCCGACCGGCTGCCGGAGAGCGGCATCACCTGGTCGCACCACATCGTCGACGACGCCGGCAAGACCTACAAGGCCGCCCATTACGATCACGGCAACGGCATCGTCGCGGCCGACGTCGACGGCGACGGCCTGCCCGACGTCTACTTCGTCAACCAGCTCGGCAAGTCCGCCCTCTACAAGAACCTCGGCAACGGCACCTTCAAGGACATCACCGACGCCGCCGGCGTCGGGCTGGGCGACCGCATCACGGTCTCGGCCACCTTCGCGGACATCGACAACGACGGCGATCAGGACCTCTATCGTCACCAGCGTCCGCGGCGGCAACGTCCTCTTCGAGAACGACGGCCACGGCCATTTCAAGGACATCACCCGGCAGGCCGGCCTCGAGTACGTGGGCCACTCCTCCGCCGCCGTCTTCTTCGACTACGACAACGACGGCCTGCTCGACCTCTTCCTCGTCAACGTCGGCAAGTACACGACCGACGTCAAGGGGCGCGGCGGCTACTACCTCGCCTACGAGGACGCCTTCCAGGGGCACCTCCACCCCGAGCGGAGCGAGCGGAGCATCCTCTACCACAACCTCGGCGGCAACCGGTTCAAGGACGTCTCGGAGGCGATGGGCCTGGTCGACACCTCGTGGAGCGGCGACGCGGCGATCACCGACTTCAACGGCGACGGCTGGCCCGACCTCTACGTGCTCAACATGCAGGGCCAGGATCACTACTACGAGAACCAGGGCGGCAAGCGCTTCGTCGACAAGACCGAGCAGTACTTCCCCAAGACTCCCTGGGGCTCGATGGGCGTCAAGGCCTTCGACTACAACAACGACGGCCTGATGGACCTCCTCGTCACCGACATGCACTCGGACATGATCAAGATGGCGACCCCCGAGGAGGAGCGGATCAAGTTCCTCTTCACCGGCGCCGTCAAGTTCTTCGGCGACCCCGACCGCAACCTCTTCGGCAACGCCTTCTGGAAGAACCTGGGCCAGGGCCGCTTCGCCGAGATGTCGAACGAGCTCGGGCTGGAGAACTACTGGCCCTGGGGGGTGACGGTAGGCGACTTCAACGCCGACGGCTGGCCGGACGTGCTGATCACCTCGAGCATGAACTTCCCCTTCCGCTACGGCGTCAACTCGATGCTGCTCAACAATCGCGGCGAGCGCTTCCTCGACGCCGAGTTCACCCTCGGGATCGAGCCGCGCCGCGGCGGCCGCACCCGCAAGCCCTGGTTCACCCTCGACTGCTCGGGGGCCGACAAGGCGCAGTCGCTCTGCAAGGGGAGGACCGGCGAGGTGACGGTGACCGGCACCCTCGGCACCCGCTCGGCCGTCACCTTCGACGTCGACGGCGACGGCGACCTCGACATCCTCACCAACGAGTTCAACTCCGAGCCGCAGGTCTTCTTGAGCAACCTGGCGCAGAGGCGTCCGATCCATTACCTCAAGGTCCGCCTCGTCGGCACCCGCTCGAACCGCAACGGCCTGGGAGCGGCCGTCAAGCTGACCGCCGGCGGCATCACCCAGACGCAGTGGATGGACGGCAGCTCGGGCTACCTCTCCCACAGCATCCTGCCGCTCTACTTCGGCCTCGGCGACGCCGCCGTTGTCGATCGGATCGAGGTGAGCTGGCCCTCCGGCATCCGCCAGGTGCTCGCCGGGCCGCTCGCGGCGAACCGCCAGCTCGACGTCACCGAAGCGGGGCGGGCGGCCGCGCGGCCCAAGGCGGCTCCCAAGCGCCCGGCGCACCCGGCGGCGCACCTCACCGATTGATGGGTCCGCGCCAGCCGCACCGCATTCCCCTCGCCGCCCTCGCGCTGGCGGCGCTCGGGCTCGGAGCGGCCCCGCCGCCCTCTCCCCCGCCGGCGCCGGCGCCGATCTTCGCCGAGCGCGCCGGCGCGGCCGGGCTCGACTTCGTCCACCAGAACGGCATGACCGGCAGGCTCTACATGCCGGAGATCATGGGGCCGGGGGTGGCGCTCGTCGACGTCGACAACGACGGCGACCTGGACGTCTTCCTGGTGCAGGGCGGCCCCCTCTCGGCGGCGGCCGCCGGCCGGCGCCCGGCCGGCGCCGGCCACCGCCTGTTCCGCAACGACGCGAAGCCGGGCAAGGACGGCCGGCGCGAGCTCCGCTTCACCGACGTCACGGCGGCGAGCGGCATCACCGCCGGCTGCTACGGCATGGGGGTGGCGGCCGGCGACTACGACAACGACGGCTGGCCGGACCTCTACGTGACCGGCCTCGGCTGCGCCCAGCTCTGGCACAACAACGGGCCGGACGCCCACGGCGACGTCACCTTCACCGACGTGACGGCGAAGAGCGGCACCGCCAATCCCCACTGGGGGGTGAGCGCCACCTTCTTCGACTACGACCGCGACGGCTGGCTCGACCTCTACGTCGGCAACTATCTCAGCTTCTCCTACGGCGCCAGGCCCTGCCGGACGGCCGCCGGCGAGCCCGACTACTGCGGGCCGGTGGCCGCCGACGCGGTGCCCGGCCGCCTCTTCCACAACCGCGGCGACGGCACCTTCGAGGACGTGACGGCGAAGAGCGGCATCGGCGGCGAGTACGGGCCGGCGCTGGGGGCGGTCGCCGCCGACCTCGACGGCGACGGCTGGCCCGACCTCTACGTGGCGAACGACGAGACGCCCAACCAGCTCTGGATCAACCAGCGCAACGGCACCTTCAAGAACGTGGCGCTCGTCGCCGGCTGCGCCGTCGGTCCGGACGGGCGGCCGCAGGCGAGCATGGGGGTCGACGCCGGCGACTTCGACGGCGACGGGCGCGAGGACCTGTTCATGGACAACCTGACCGGCGAGGGGGACGCGCTCTATCGCAATGTCGCCGACGCCGGAGGCCTGGTCTTCGAGGACGCCTCGATCGCGAGCGGCCTCGCCCTGCCGTCGCGGCCGCTCACCGGCTTCGGCGCCGCGTTCCTCGATTACGACGACGACGGCCGGCTCGACCTGCTGACCGTCAACGGCGCGATCAAGATCATCCCCAGCCAGCACCGGGCCGGCGATCCGCTGCCGCTGCGCCAGCCGCGCCAGCTCCTCCACAACCTCGGCCAGGGGAGGTTCGCCGACGTCACGGCGGCGGCGGGCGCCGCCTTCGCGGCGCCGGCGGTGGGCCGCGGCGCCGCCTTCGGCGACCTCGACGACGACGGCGCGGTGGACGTGGTGGTGGCCGACAACGACGGTCCGGTGCGGCTCTTCGTCAACCAGGTCGGGCGCCGCCATCACTTCCTCGGCCTGCGCCTGCTGACCGGCAAGCGCGACGCCCTGGGCGCGCGGGTCGAGCTGCGGCGGAAGGGACAGGGAGCCCTCGTGCGGCATGCCCACGCCGACGGCAGCTACGCCTCGGCGAGCGACCCGCGGGTGATCTTCGGGCTCGGCGAGAGCCCGGAGACCGGCGAGGTTCTGGTGCGCTGGCCGGATGGCCGGCGCGAGACCTTCCGTGGCCTCCACGCCGACGTCTACACGACGCTTCGCCAGGGGAGCGGGACCGCGTCGCCGTGAAAGGCTCCCGGCGGCCTATCGACCGCGCCACGTGCCGGGGTGCGCTCTTCCTCTCGCTGCTGCTCTCGATCGCCCTCCAGCCTGCCGCGGCGTCATCCCCTCCCGTCCTCCGCCCCGTCCCGACGCCCGACACCGCGCGCATGGAGCCGGCGGTCCGCGAGCAGCTCGACGCGGCGCGCCGGAAGCTCGCCGCGGCGTCGAGCCCGTCGACCGGCCGGCCGCCTTCCGCCGCGGCCGAGGCCTACGGCGAGGCCGGGAGCCTCTACCTCCTCTACGGCCTCCTCGACGCCGCCGTCCCGGCCTTGGCCGACGCCGAGGCGCTGGCGCCGCGGGACGCCCGCTGGCCCTATTACCTGGGCGTCGCCGCCGAGCAGCAGGAGGACACCGAGGCGGCGCGCGCCGCCCTCTCGCGCGCCCTGGCGCTCGCGCCGGGAGACGTCCCCACCCTGCTTCGCCTGGGCGAGATCGAGCTCCTCGCCGACCGGCCGGAGGCGGCGCGCGAGCGCTTCGCCGCCGCCCTCGCCAGCGAGCCGGGCTCGGCCGCGGCGCACGCTGGGCTCGGCCGGGCGGCGCTCGCCCGGCGCGATGCCGCCGCCGCCATCGAGCACTTCACCGCCGCCCTCGCCGCCCAGCCGCGGGCGGCCTCGCTCCACGCCCAGCTCGCGGCGGCCTACCGGCAGTCGGCGCAGCTCGACCGCGCGCGCCAGGAGGCGAGCCGGTATGCGGCAACCGGGGGCGAGGGGAGGGTCGCCTTCGCCGACCCGCGGATGGACCGGCTGGCGGCCATCGATGCCGGCGCCAAGGGGCATGCCGCCCGCGCCACCCGCGCCCTCGAGGCCGGCCAGCTCGCCGCCGCCGCCGAGGAGTACGGCAAGGCGCTCGCCGCCGCGCCAGGCGATGCCGACGCCTGGGCGAACCTCGGCGTGACGCGCCAGCGGCTGGGCGACGCGGCGGGCGCCGAGGCGGCGTACCGCAAGGCGATCGCCCTCGCCCCCGAGGCGCCGCGCCCGCGCTACAACCTGGGGACGCTCCTCGCCCAGCGCGGCGAGGTGAAGGAAGGGATCGAGCAGCTCGGCGCCGCGGCGCGCCTCGCCCCCGACTGGAAGGACGCGCGGGTCAACCTCGCGACCGCCCTCGAGTCGCGCGGCGACGCCGCGGCGGCGCTGACCCAGTATGACGAGATCCTCGCGCGCGATCCGGCCGACGAGACCGCCCGCTATCGGCGCGGCTTGGCGCTCCTCGCCCTCGGCCGGGCCGGCGACGCCGCCGCCGAGCTGGCGAAGGTCGCCGCCGCCGAGCCCGCCGCCGCCGAGCCGCGCGCCGCCCTCGCCGCCGCCCTTCTCCGCGCCGGCCGCGACCGCGAGGCGCGGAGCGAGCTCGAGCAGGGGCTCGAGCGCGCTCCCCAGGCTGCCGATCTCGCCGCCGCCCTCGTCCGCGTCCTCGCCTGCTCGGAAGATCCGGCGGTCCGCGACGGCGCGCGCGCCCTCTCCCTCGCCGAGCGCCTCCTCGCCGCCGGCGACACCCCCGAGCGCCAGGCCCTCGCCGCCATGGCCCTCGCCGAGCTCGGCCGCTTCCCCGAGGCCGTCGGCCGCCAGCGCCGCGCGATCGAGTCCGCGGCGGGGGCTCCCGGCGGGGCGCCGCCCGCCGCGCTCGCCCGCCTGCGCGCCCACCTCGCCCTCTACGAGGCGGGCAAGCCCTGCCGATCGCCCTGGAAGGGGTGAACGACAGGAAAGGGCCGCGCGCGCGTCGCGGGAGTGAACCGGCCGGTTAGAGCCCGTCGACGAACGACGCCGCGGCCGCGACGGCGGCGGCGAGGTTCTGCGCTTCGGTGCGGCCCGACGACACCCGCGGCTTGAAGGAGTGGTCGCCGTCCGGGAGGAAGGCGACGCGGAGGGCGGGCGACAGGTCGTAGCCCGCGATCTCCTCCGGCGAGCCGAAGGGGTCGCGCGTCCCTTGCAGGACGAGGGCCGGCGTCCGCAGGTCGTGCAGGTGCGCCGTCCGCAGGCGCTCGGGGGACTTCGGCGGGTGGAACGGATAGCCGAGGCAGACGAGGCCGCGGGCGCCCGCCGCGTCCGCCACCAGGCTCGCGATGCGGCCGCCGAGCGACTTGCCGCCGATCACCAGCTCCCTTCCGCCGCCGAGCTGCTCGATCACCTCGCGCCAGGCGCGCTCGAGGACCGGCTGCCGATCGGGAGGCTTCCGTTCGCCGCGCTCGCGCCGCGCCCGCATGTAGGGGAGCTCGAAGCGCACCACGCGATGGCCGTGCGCCGCGAGGCCGCGCGCCATCGCCGCCATGAACGGCGAGTCCATCGGCGCTCCCGCGCCGTGGGCGAGGACGATCGTCCGCCCGCCGCCCTCGGCGGGGCCGTCGACGAGCCAGGCGGGATCGAGGGCGGTCATGCGGGATCGAGTCTATCGCTACGCCGCCGCCGCTAGCCGCCGCCGGCGCGCCGCTCGATCAGGTAGTCGAGCGCCACGGCGACCCCTTTGCGATATGGCAGCGACAGACCGATGACGACGACCGCCGCGGCGAGGACGGCGATCTGCCCGATCCAGACGACGCGCGGGCGGACGAGGAACATGACGACGACGAGGAAGCCGGTGAGGCCGGCGGTCGTCATGTACATGAAGAACCAGGTGTCGCCGCTCCGCTCCTCGTAGCGCAGACCGCACACCGGGCAGCTCTCGCGCAGGCGGTTCCAGCCCTGGAAGAGCGGCCCCTCGCCGCAGCGCGGGCAGCGGTGCCGCAGGCCGCGGAGGATGGTCGCGAGCGGCGGCGCGGAGCGGGCGTGCGGCGTGTTCTCCCCCTCGCAGCGGCGTCAGCGCAGCCCGCCGCCCTCCTGGGCGACGGCGACCGCGAAGAGATGGAAGCCGCCGCGGGCGCTCCGCTCGTCCTCCGCCGCGAAGCCCGGCCAGCGGGCGGCGGGCGCCGTCCGCCCGCCGCCGGCGCCCAGCCCCTCCCGCCATACCCCGACGTACCGCGGCCTGCCGTCATCGCCCGCGTAGATGGCGAGCGCGGCGAGATCCAGCTTCTCGGCCCGATACGCTCTGTCCCGCGCCGCGAAGGCCTCGCCGTCGAGCCCCGGCTCGAGCCGCTCGACGCCGCTCCCCGCCTGCCAGAGGCCGGCGTAGGCGAGCTGGCCGTCGCGGTCTCGGACGGCGGCGAGGGCGGCGAGGCGCAGCCCCTGGCCGGCGAGCGCGCGGTCCTGGCCGACGAAGGCGTCCCACGGCCCGGCCTGGAAGAGCCACTGCCCACCGTCGCCCATGCCGCTCCTCCAGACGCCGAAGTAGGCCGTCTGCCCGTTGCGGTCGAAGGCGGTGAACGCGGCGAGCCGGAGCCCTTCTCGGGTGTAGACCGCGTGCTGCGCCACGAACTGCTGCCAGGCCATCGCCGGCCGCATCCGCTGCTCCCCGCTCGCCTGGGCGCTGCGCCAGACGCCGGCGTACATCGCCGTCTCGGTCGCCCGGTCGTAGTACGCGGCGACCGACGCCAGCCGCAGGCCCTGGGCGACGAAGCCGCCGTCGCGCCGCTCGAGCTCGGGCCACGGGCTCGCCGGGATCGTCCGCGCCGTGCCGGCGCTACCCCGCCAGATGCCGGCGTAGAGCAGCTCCCGACCCGCCGGCGCGGGGCCGACCCCGGCCGTCACGGCCCCCGCGAGCAGCGCCAGCGCCGCGAGGAGCGGCAGGGGGCGCAAGGGGGCGGTCATCGATGGGGTTCCTGGCGCGGCGGGCCGGCAGGGCCGCGAGAACGGAGTATAGGGCGCACGGGCGCACGGGCGCGCCGGGCACCCGGGCCCGCGGCGCGCGGCGCGCGCCCATCGTGAGCTGACCAGCTGGTCGAGCGGAAGTGTCAGGAAGTTACGCTAGATCCATGCAGGCATGATCTGCAACCCTACAAATCTCCTTCGCCCGTTTGGAATGAACGCTGGACTGTCGCCTGTCAATCCTCCCACGCGGTGGGCATCGCCTGAAAAGATAGGAACCAACGCCCGCGGAGCTTCCGGACGACCGTTCCCGGCGGGAACACGGGTCATTTTGCATAAAGCTCGGTCTATTTAGCCTGGAACTTAGCCATGCTCCTGACAAGCGTAGCCAAATCCACCGAAGGGAAGGTTGTCCACTCTCTCCGAGAACACCCGACGTGCTTCGGCGGCAGCCAATTCGTCGTGAGTCATCTCAGCCTTGTCGGCAAGCAACACCACCTCCCAACCTCCGTGTGCCATATCGTCGGGAAAACAGCGCCTCGAAGGAGCCCTGTGTGACTCCCTGGGGGTCCGCGCTGACGCGCGGGCTCTCGACGAAGAAAGTACCGATCGACAAGCCGATACGCGCGCCGCCTCCTGCCGTCCGGTGGCGCGGAGGAGGCGGGGGCGGCCGCCGTAGAGACGCCCCAGTCCGTGACCACCAACCTACCGAGTCCACCGCCGTCGGGGCGTCTCCACGCCCCCAAAGGCCACCAACGCCGGCGACATGCCACGGCGGCGGCCCGCTACGACGGCGGCTCGGGGCCGACCACCCGCTTGACGGCGGTGCCGCCGGCGATGAGGGCGCCGCCGGCGACCTGGTTGATGACCGAGAGCGTCGCGAAGTCGACGGTCGAGGGGAGCTGCGAGGCGAACTGCTCGAGCGTCATCGTCGACGGCAGACGGACGACCTCGACGCGCTTCGGCTCGACCTCCAGGGCTCGCCGGTCGGTAACGCGGGAGAAGGTGGCGAGCGCGCCGGTCACCTCGGCGCCGTGGTCCTCCCAGCGCGCCGTCGTGGCAAAGCCGAGCAGCCGATAGACCTTGCCCTTGGACTCGACGAACGCGGCCACCCCGCGCAGAGCGGTCCGGTCGGTCGCCGCCGCAAAGCCGGCGGCGATCGCGGGCAGGCTGCCGCCGATCTCGACACGGGCGCCCTGCTGGATGCCGCTCCGGCCGAAGAACTGCCCCGCCGCCGCCGCGGCCGAAGCCTCGGTGGAGAGCGTCAGGGTGATGGCGGCGCTCTGATCGGGCGCCGTCCCCGAGACCGACGACCGCTCGTTCGCCGTCGTCCAGCCGGTCGGGAAACGGAGCTGGACGCCGAGGTCCGGCTGCACGAAGAGGCTCCCCTGGAAGTAGCCCTGGCGCGGGTCGTCGCCGAAGACCAGGTGATCGATGGCCCGCAGGTACGCTTCGCGCTCGACGGTGCGGGTGGCGAGGTCGCCGCCGACCTCACCCACCGCCGCGGCGATGCGGCGCACCCGATCGGCCGGCGCCGGATGGGTCGCCAACCAGTTGGGCACCCGGCTCGCCGCCGTCTGCTGCCGCTCCACCCGGTCGAGCATCTGGAAGACCTTCGGCATCTCGCGCGGGTCGTAGCCGGCGCGGCTCATATAGCGCAGGCCGAGGTCGTCCGCCTGGCTCTCGTCGTTGCGGCTGTAACGGAGGAAGAGAAGCCCGAGGCCCCCCTGGGCGAGGCCGGAGAGGCTCGCCAGCTCGGGGCGGAAGATCATGCCGGCGAGGAGCCCGATCTGCGCCAGCTCCGACTTGCTCTGCTGCTGGACGCTGTGGCGCGCCGTGACGTGGCCGATCTCGTGTCCCAGGACGCCGGCGAGCTCGGCTTCCGAGGTCAGATAGGTCAGCAGGCCGCGGGTGAGATAGACGAAGCCGCCGGGGAGGGCGAAGGCGTTGACCGCCGGGTCGTCGACGACGTGGAAGGCCCATGGCAGGCTGGGACGCTCGGTCACCGCCACGAGCTTCGCCCCGACGCGGGCGACGTAGGCCTGCAGCGCGTCACCGGGATAGAGGCCGAGCGACTGGTCGACCTCCTGAGCGGCGTCGCGGCCCATCGCGATCTCGCGCTGCTCGCCGACCAGCGAGACCTGCGGGCGGCCGGTCGCCGGATTGGTGGCGCAGGCGGCCGCGAGGAGCCCGCCGACGAGGAGGGCCATGACGGCCACCGCGCGCGCCGCGCCGCCGCTCCTCCACCCTGCCCTCTCGATCGCCATCGCCATCGACCCCGCTGGGTACTGGCTCCGTTTGGTCCCGACGGCCGCCTGGAAGGGGGTTCGGGCGGGTGGCCCGAGGGCGGTCGCCCGCAGCGGACCAAACTGCGCCAGTACCGCTCGTTCTCTGCACGAATTTGCAAGTTCAGTGCCTCAGGCCGGCGCGGGCCTTGCAGTCCAGCCGAGAGCCATGAACATAACGATACTTTCCGATGTGGACCGCGAAGGCGCCGACTGCGACCCCGTCGTCGATCAGGTGAAGAAGGCTCTGGCGCAAAACGGCCATCGCGCCTCGGTGCTGGCGGTCCACGGCGACATCAAGAAAATGCTCGCCGGTCTCTCCCGCCGGAAGCCCGACCTCGTCTTCAACCTCGTCGAGAGCTTCGGCGGCGAGACCGGCGGCGACGTCGCGGTGGCGGGTCTCCTCGACCTCTTGAAGCTGCGCTACACCGGCAGCGGCCCCGGCGAGCTCTATCTCCGCCAGGACAAGGCGCTGGCGAAGAAGGTGCTCGCCTTCGACAAGATCCTCTATCCCGACTTCGCCGTCTTCTCGAACGACGCCGGCTTCGAGACCGGCGGCTCGCTGCGCATGCCGCTCTTCGTCAAGCCGCTCTCCGCCGACGCCTCGATCGGCATCTCCGGCGACTCGCTGGTGCGCGACATGACGGCCCTGGTGGCGCGGGTCGAGGAGATCCATCGGAAGGTCGGCGACTCGGCCCTGGTCGAGGAGTACATCGAGGGGCGCGAGCTCTACGTCGGCGTGCTGGGGAACCGCGAGCCGGTGGCCCTGCCGCCGATCGAGATGGATTTCTCCGGCATGCCGGAGGGCATGCCGCGGATCGTCGGCTCGAAGGCCAAGTGGTCGAAGCGCAGCGCCGAGTACAAGGGCACCGAGTCGCGGCTGGCCGAGGACCTTCCCGACGAGCTGAAGGCGCGGCTCCAGAAGGCGGCGGTCGACGCCTTTCGCGCTCTCCGCGTGCGCGACTACGGGCGGGTCGACCTGCGCCTCGCCGAGACCGGCGAGATCTACGTCCTCGAGGTCAACGCCAATTGCTACCTCGAGGCGGGAGAGCGAGTTCGCCACCGCGGCGGCGGCGGCCGGCCTCGAGTTCCCGGCGCTCGTCGAGCGCATCGCGCAGCTCGCCCTCGAGCGCTACGGCAGATAGCTCCCCTTGTGCACGTGATTGGCGGCGAGCGCCGTCACCAGCACGGTGACGGCTGACGACGCTCGTCGCTCGTGCGCCGCGGGATAGACCTGGCCGAGGGCGGCGGCGCGCCCGGCGAGGTGCTCGAGGAGAGCGCGGGTGCGCTCCGGGAAGTGCCCGGTCCAGCGGAAGACCTCGGCCGGCAGGTCGCGGGCGAGGCCGCGGATGAGGTCCGCGGCGGGGCGGCCGGCGGCGGGATCGCTCCCCGCGCCGGCCCCCTCCGCCTCCAGCTCGCCGACGTCCTCGAAGATGGTCCTGAGCGCCCCGTCGAGCCCCGCCGGCAGCTCTTCCAGGTGCTCCAATCCCCGGTAGAACTGGTCGAGCGAGAGGGACATCCCGCCGACGTCCTCGTCGAGATCGCTGTCCGGCGTCTCCTGGACGAGCGGCTCGCGCCCCCCCAGCTCGGCCATCGTGCGATCGCAGTAGAGGAGCTTCTCGAGCGCCACGGGCCAGTCCGCATACTCGGCGCGCCAGGCCTCGCCGGGGGTCATCCAGACGGCGAAGGTCTCGGCCCAGTCCTCGTCCGGGTGCTTCTGCGCGTACCAGCCGGGCAGGTGGCGGACGAAGCGGCGGGAGAACGGCTCCGGGCGGTACTCCTCGACATAGGGCTGGGTGATGGCGCCGAAGGCCCGCACCCATTCCTCGGTGTCGTAGAGCCGGTAGGCGTAGTTGACGACGTGCCCCATCTCGTGGCGCAGGTAGCGCAGCAGCTCCGCGCGCCCCGCCCCCTCGGTGAAGCCGGTGCGCTCGGCATGGAGGGCGGTCAAGTCCGGGCGGGCGAGGTAGAACGGGATGGCGATCGCCACGGTGCCGAACGGCACCCCCCACTCGCTCGACAGGTAGAAGCGCGGCGCCAGCCGGCGGATGCCGGCCGCCGCGAGCTCGCGGCGGAACTCGGCGATCACCGGCGCGAGGGCCGTCCCCTCGATGGTCAGGCCGAGGTCGCGGATGGGGGCCGCGAGGTGGGCTTCCTGGAAGGGCGCGGTCGGCATGGCGGGGCTCCGCTCGGGAGCGGAGGCAAATTCGGTGCCGCTGCACCCTGGCAGGGGGGTATGCTCTCCCGCCGTGCCCGATCGCGCCGACCTCCACGTCGTCCTGGTCTCGCCGGAGATCGCCTGGAACACCGGCAACGCCGGCCGCACCTGCCTCGCCGCCGGCGCCCGCCTGCACCTGGTCGAGCCGCTCGGCTTCTCGCTCGACGACCGCCGGGTGCGCCGCGCCGGCCTCGACTACTGGCCGCGGGTCGATCCCCGGCTCTGGCCCGATTGGGAGGCGCTGGAAGCCACGCTCCCCGATCTCGGCGAGCCCTTCTTCTTCAGCGCCGAGGCGACGCGCGACCTGTGGAGCGTGCGCTTCCCCGCGCGCACCGTCCTCGTCTTCGGAAAGGAGAGCGTCGGCCTCCCCGCCGCGATCCGCGACGAGAACCGCGACCGCCTGGTGCGCATCCCCATGGCCGACCCGGAGCTGCGCTCCCTCAACCTCTCGACGGCGGTGGCGCTGGGGCTCTACGAAGTGCTGCGGCAGCGGCGGAATGCAGGCTGACGGAGCCGCAGCCGGCACCTTGCACCCCACTCATGCCGTACCGGTTGGGACTCTACGAGATCTATGACTATTCAGAGCTGCTTCGCGGGCTGGGGATGCCGCTCGGACGCGAATCGCTTCCTCTTCGATCACTGTCATCGCACCGTTCAATTGCTGCCCTGCGACTCCTCCAACGACTTCGAGCAGCTGCGTCTGCTTTGTCCTGCGAGCGCAATCGAGCTAGGCGTACCAGCACGATTCCGGCGGCAGCGCTCCCTTCGAGAAAGGCGATCTCGGCGAAATCCTTGTCATTGGCTGAGGAGAATGCGGCCTTGTTTGACTGGCGCCGCAGGATCTCTCGATCCGTCGATACCTGCCTGCTCGGCCATGACCGTGGCTAGATCGTGTCCGCTCTCCCGCAGTGCCGCGACGATCGCCAGCTCCAGGCTTTTCATCGGCCAGGAACCTCATCCGGCCCTGCGGACGTCGCGGATGATCTCATCCGTTCACCGATGTGCCCTGTGCCTCGCGGCCAGAGGCAGACCGCGGCGAGGAACGATCCTGCGCGCGACGAGCCTTGGAGGGTACTTCGGCTTCGAGATAGCCTCCTCGACCGGACATCCCGCCGCGATCTTTTCGAGGATGATTTCGACGAGTGCATGCGTGTTCCGCGAATCACCGGTTTGCCGAGCATCACTTCGGGATCGATCTCGACTCGTTCTAAGAGATCTCTCCGGCATGGCGGTTCTCTCCTTCGCTGCTACGGCAAGCTTTACGCCCGTCGCAGAAGTTCCTACCAGTCTCAATCCCCTTCCGCCTCCCCCCATCCCCCGCCCCCTGGCGTCTCCAGGATGAGGCGGTCGCCGGGCTCCACCTCCGCGGCGGCGATCGAGGGCAGGTCGACGACCTCGCCGGTGGCGCGCACCAGCCGCTGGCGGCCGGGTTGGCCGGGCTCCCCGCCTTCCATGCCGTAGGGCCGCTCCACCCGGTGCTGGGTGAGGAGCGAGAGCGACATCGGCGCCAGGAAGGTCAGCTCGCGGACGGCGCCGTCGCCGCCGCGGTGATGCCCGGCTCCCCCCGAGCCGCGGCGGATGGCGAAGCGCTCGAGGCGCACCGGGTAGCGGTGCTCGAGCACCTCGGGGTCGGTGATGCGGGTGTTGGTCATGTGGGTATGGACGGCCGCGGCGCCGTCCCAGCTTGGACCGGCGCCGGCGCCGCCGCAGACGGTCTCGTAGTAACCGAAGCGGCCGTCGCCGAAGACCAGGTTGTTCATCGTCCCCTGGCTGCAGGCGGCGAGCCCGAAAGCCTTCAAGATCGTGTCGACGATCCGCTGGCTGGTCTCGACGTTGCCGCCGACGACCGCCGGCGCGCGCGCCGGGTCGGCGGGGAACGGCGGATCGAGCAGGCCCGCCGGCACGCGGATCTCGACCGGGCGGAAGAAGCCCTCGTTCAAGCGGCAGCGGCTCGGCGACGAGGAGCCGCAGGGCATAGAGCACGGCGCTCCGCACCACCGCCGGCGGCGCGTTGAGGTTGCCGGGATGGACGCCGGCCGGAGCCGGCGAAGTCGAGCACCGCGCGGCCCTCGCCGCCCTCCCGGAAGAGCTCGATGCGGACGGCGATCGGCGACCCGTCGTCCAGGCGCTCGAGAGCGCGGACCTCGCCTTCCGGCAAGCGGGCCAGCGCCTCCGCCAGCCGCGCCGCGGCGCGGTCCTCGAGCGCGCGCATGAAGTGGAGCACGGCGGCGCGGCCGTGCGCCGCGGCGAGGCCCTGCAAGGCCGCGGCGCCGCGGCGGTTGGCGGCGACGGCGGCGCGCAGGTCGGCCAGGTTCTCGGGGACGGCGCGCGACGGATGGGGCGGCGCCGAGAGCAGGAGCCTCCATCCGCCTCCCAGCGCGGCTCGCCGCCGCGGATCAGGTACATCGGCGGGATGACCACCCCCTCCTCGGCGAGGCAGCGCGCCCCCGGCGGCATCGAGCCGGGCCGGATGCCGCCGATCTCGGCGTGATGGGCCCGGCTGGCGACATACCCGAGGAGAGATCCCACCTCCGATCCCGCGTCCTCCGGGTGAGGAAAAACCGGGGTGACGAGCGTCACATCGGGCAGGTGGGAGCCGCCGAAGCCGGGATGGTTGGTGACCGCGACGTCGCCGGGACCCAGGGGCAGCACCGCGGCGACCCGCCGCACGCAGAGCCCGAGGGCGCCAAGGTGGACGGGGATGTGCGGCGCGTTGACCACCAGGCCGCCCTGCGGGTCGAGCAGGGCGCAGGAGAAGTCGAGCCGCTCCTTGACGTTGGTCGAGACCGCCGTGCGCCGCAGCATCTCCCCCATCTCGCGGGCGATGCCGGCGAAGCGGTTGGTGAAGAGCTCGAGCTCGACGGCCTCGGGGCGTCCCACGGCAGGCGGATCTAACCACATCGGCCGGGTGCTGGTCCGTTGGGTCCCGAGGACGGCCGCCTGGAAGGGGGTTCGGGAGGGTGGTCCCGAGGGCGGTTGCCCGCAGCGGACCCAACGGACCAGCTACCATCGGCCGGCGTTCTTTCACGGCGGCTATACTCTGCCGCGATTCCGCGCCGCCGGCGGGCGGCGCGTGCCGACGAGGGGAGAGCCGCGATGTCCGAACCGTCCGGGAGCTTCGACCGCGCCGCCGCCTGGCGGCTGGTCGCCGACAACGTGCAGGCGGCGGGCCTGCGCCGCCACATGCTGGCCGTCGAGGCGGCGATGCGCTCGTATGCGGCGAAGCTGGGGGAAGATCCGGCGCTCTGGGGCCTCGCCGGCCTGCTCCACGACTGGGACTGGGAGATCCATCCGACGCTCGAGACCCACGTCGTCGACGGCACCCCGGCGCTCCGCGAGCGCGGCGTCGACGAGGGCGTCGTCCGCGCCATCCTCTCCCACAACGAAGCGGCGACGAAGGTGCCGCGCGAGCGGCCGATCGACTACGCCCTCCTCGCCTGCGACGAGGTGACCGGCCTCATCCTCGCCGCCGCCCTCGTCCGCCCGAGCAAGGACGTGCGCCAGGTCGAGGTCAAGTCGATCAGGAAGCGGTGGAAGGAGAGGGCCTTCGCCGCCGGCGTCGACCGCGAGCACGTCGAGGCGGCAACCGCGGACTTCGGCCGCGTCTGCTTCGGCGGCGGCCTCGATCTCTGGGAGCACGTCGGCAACGTCCTCGCCGCCATGCAGGGCATCGCCGCCGAGCTCGACCTCGACGGCCGGCTCGCCTCGCCCGCCTGACGGTCCTAGGGGAGCGGCGGTCGCCTGGCCGGCTCCTCCGCCTATTCCGGGGCGCGGACGTCGGCGGCGCGGATGGCGGCGAGGAGATCCTCCCCCACCACGTCTCGCCGCCAGCCGGCGAGCTCGCGCGGCAGCCGCGGCTCGGAGTCGAGGGCGGCGCTCTTGAGCAGCGAGTCGAGCGTGCGGCGCGGCGCGAGGATCTCGCTGGGGAGGCCGAGCTCGGCGGCGCGGCGAGCGACGATGGCGCGGAGGTCGGCCTCGAGCTGGCGGAAGGCCGGGGTGATCGGCACCCGCGGCGGCTCGGGGGGCAGATCGTCCTCGGGGAGCGCCTCCGCCTCGCGGATCAGCTCGAGCCAGGTGGCGCCGTCGCGCGCCGCCTGGCGGGCGTCGAGCGTCGGCAGGCGGGCGAGCTCGCGCGGCGTCGCCGGGCGGCGGGTCGCCAGCGTCAGCAGCAGGTCCTCGCGCAGCACGAAGCTCCGCGGCAGGTCGCGCCGCCGCGCCTCGCGCTCGCGCCAGGCGGCGAGAGCGCGCAGCGAGGCGAGCTGGCGGCGACCGAGGCGGCCGGCGCCCTTGCGGCGCAGATAGGCGCGCTCCGGGTCCTCGTCGAGCCGGGCGAGGCCGCCGGCGAGCGCCGCCGAGTCCTCGCGCGCCCAGGCGAGGCGCCCCAGCCGCTCGAGCTCCTCGCCCAGGCGGTCGTAGAGGGGGAGGAGGTAGGCGACGTCCTCGGCGGCGTAGACGAGCTGCGCCGGCGACAGGGGCCGCGCCAGCCAGTCGGTCCGTGTCTCCCCCTTGGGCAGCTCGACGCCGAACACCGTCGCCACCAGCTTCTGGTAGCCGAGCGAGGCGCCGACGCCGGCCAGGGCAGCGGCGATCTGGGTGTCGAAGAGCGGCTCGGGGACGATCCCGAAAGCCCGGTAGAGAACCTCGAGATCCTCGCTCGCCGAGTGCAGCACCTTCGTCAGGCCGGGAGCGCGAAGCGCCGCGAGGAACGGCGAGAGATCCTCGACCGCCAGCGGATCGACGAGCGTGACGGCCGCGCCGTCCGCCACCTGGATGAGCCCCAGGCGGGGGAAGAAGGTGCGCTCGCGGACGAACTCGGTGTCGAGCGCCAGGGCGCCGGTGCCCGACCAGCCGCGGGCGCTCGCGGCGAGGGCGGCGGCGGTGGTGACGAGCTCGGTCGGCGGCTCGATCGACCCGGGCGCGCCCGCCGCGGTCAATCCGTCCGGAACGCCTTCTCGTCCAGCCAACGGAGGATGACCCGCAGGGCGTCGGGCCGGATCTCGTGGCCCATGTCGAACTCGCGGTAGGTGAGCGCCACCCCGAACGGGCGGAGCAGCTCGCGCGACTCGCGGGCGCGCTCGATCTCGAGCATCGCGTCGCGCGTGCCGTGGACGATCAGGACCGGGAGGCCATCGTGCTCGGGGAGCTTGGGAAGGTCCTCGGCGAGCGGCACCGGGAACCAGGAGGAGAGGGCGGCGAGGCCGGCGAAGCGGCCCGGGTCGCGGAGCGCCAGCTCGTAGGCCATCACCCCGCCCTGGCTGAAGCCGGCCGGCACGAACCGCTCGCGGTCGATCGGATAGCGCGCCAGGGCGCCGTCGACGAAGCGGGTGAGGAGCGCGGCGGCATGGCGGTAGGCGTCGACGTCGAGGGGAGCGCCGGAGGTGAGCGGAAACCAGCCCCAGCCAAATTCGCCGTTGCCGAGCGGCACCGCGATGGGCCCCTGCGGGCAGAGCACGATGGCGCGGCCGCCGTGGATGCGCGGCGCGAGGCCCAGCAGGTCATGGGCGCTGGCTCCCCAGCCATGGAGGGCGAGGACGGTGGGGAACGGCCCGTCCCCCGCGGGGACGTGGGCGGCGTAGAGCAGGTCCATGGCGAGCGCAGGATATCGCACGAGCCCCGAGACGACGCGCGCCCCGCCGGCCGGAGCCGGGCGGGGCGCGGAGGAGCGGGGAACGCTCGCGTTACTCGGAGAGGCGCTGCGCGGCGATCGCCGGGTTGTTGCCGGTGAAGCCTTCCCAGGGAGCCAGGAAGTGGCCGGCGCCGTCGGTCGCGAGAGACGAGCGGGTGTTGTAGTTGATCGACAGCTCGTTGATCTGCGCCTCGCTGCCCGGGCGGCCCAGGGCGTCCACCTGGTTGGCGTAGATGCCGACCGGCAGGACGGCGTCGAAGGCCAGCCAGACGATCACGAAGTCGCCGTGCGGGCCGGCCGCGACCGAGGGCGAGACCTCGTAACGGTTGCTGCCGCCGGAGAGCGCGAGCTGGCCGCCGATCAGGTTGCCGGCCTGGCCCAGCACCTGGCCGTAGACCCGGAACTGGAGCGGCGAGAGGTACTGCCCGTGCCAGGCGACGAGGAACTGCCCCGCCGCGTTGGCGGCGATCGCCGGCCGGCGCTGGTCGCCGTTGACGCTGGTGTTGACCCGCACGTCGCCGCCCAGCGGATGGAAGCTGGCGTCGAAGAGCTGCACGAAGACGCCCAGGTGGGAGGCGTCCGGCGCGTCGTAGGCGATGGCGACACGGCCGTTCGGAGCGACGGCGATCGCCGGATCGGCCGCCGCGACGTTCGCCGGGCTCACCAGCACCTCGCCGCCGATCGCATGGCCGGAGAAGTCGTAGCGCCGAGCCAGGACGTTCTTCTGCCCGTTGCCCTGGCTCTGCCAGGCGACCACCAGGTCGCCGCCGCGGACCGCCACCTGCGGCGACGCGGTCAGCCGCTCGCCGGCGCCGTTGACGCGGAAAGCGGGGCCGAGAGGCGAGCCGGCGGCGTTGAAGATGCGGCCGTAGACGTCGCGGCGCAACAGGGTGTCGTCCTGGATGAAAGCGTCGAGCTGCTCGAAGTTGGTCTCCTCGGCCCAGAAGAGCGCGAAGCCGCCGTTGGGGAGGAAGGTGACCGAGGGGGTGCGGCGAAAGACGACGTTGCCCCGCGCCGGGATCGAAGCCAGGTTCTGGTTGGCGACGAGGGTGAGGTCGGAGCCCACGGCGTGCCCGTCGCGCGCCAGGAAGCGGCCCTTCAGGCCGACCTGCTCGTCCTCCCACACCACCAGCGCGGCGCCGTTCGGCGCGTAGGCCGCCGTGGGATGTCGCTGCTCGACGTGGTTGCTCACCTGGTTGACCTGCATCTCCGGCCCCGGCACGTGGGGCATGGCACGGGCCGCCGAAGCGGCCGCAACGACTCCTAGGCACAGGAAGAAAGAGAGCTTCGCGCGCATGGGTCCTCCTCCAAAAGGATGGATGCTGCTTGACGGCGGTACGATATGCCCCTGCGACATAGATGTCAAATAGACAGACGTCTCTACCGCAGCTCGCCGACCAGCCGGCGGTAGGCCCGCCAGTGGGCGATCGCCGCCGCGGCGCGCCCCAGCTTCTCGCAGATACCGGCGAGGTTGTAGTGCGCATCGGCATAACCTGAATCGAGCGCCAGGGCGCGCTCGTAGGCCGCCGCGGCCTCGGGGAGGCGCTCGAGATCCTCCAGGGCGACGCCGAGGTCGAAGGCCGCGGTCGCGTCGTCCGGGCGCGCTTCGACGGCGCGGCGGAAGTGCTCCTCGGCAGCCTCGAGGTCGCCGTCCTCGTGGAGCAGGCGCCCGAGATTGAGATGGGCGTCGGCGTGCTCGGGCTCGAGCGCGAGGGCGCGGCGGTAGGCGTCGTCGGCATCCTCGGGCGAGGTGGCCTCGAGCGCGCAACCGAGCTCGAACCAATCGTCGGCGTCGAGCTCGTCCGCCGCGGCGCGGGCGTCGGCGACGGCGCGGCGGGCGAAGGGGGCGGCGTCGCGCGCCAGCTCGGCGACCTCGAAGTCGAGCAGCGCCTGGCCCGACTCGGGGTTCCACACCTCGCGCCCATCGCGGGCGATCACCCGGTTGCCGTCGGCGAGGATGCGGACCGCCGACAGCGGCCGGCCGTGCGGCAGCTGCTCGCGCAGGCGCGACAGCGCCGCCCGCACCCGCCGGCTGGGGATGCTCGCCGCGACCAGCCCCTTGGCGGTGCGCAGCAGGACCAGGTCCTGAAAGGAGAACCGCAGCTCGCCCCGCGGCCCGCGCGGCGGGACGAGGAAGCCGGCGCGCACGAAGGCGCGGATCTGTTTCTCCGAGAGGTCCAGCAGGGCGGCGACATCGCGCGTCGAATAGGCGCCGAGGAGGGCGGTGCGTTCCATCTGGTTTCAGTGTACATCCTGGGCCGGCGCCATCGCACCGTCGCGCATGAGCGGCGGCCCGGCGGCCCGGCGGCCGCTCGGGGTATCTGGACGGTTGGAGGGGTAGAGGGTTGGAGGATTGGAGGGCGCCGGCTGAGCCGGCGCCCGGGAGAGAGCAGCTTACTGCTTGGCGGCCTTGGACCCCGCGCGGGCGGCGCGGGGCTTGGCCGCGGGCTCGGCGGCCGGCTCGGCGGCGGTCCGCCGCGGCGAGGCCTTGGGAGGCTTGCGTCCGGCGGCCGCGGCCGGCTCGCGGGCGGCCTCGTGCGTGACGTCGAGGCTCGCCTTGAGCGCTTCCATGAGATCGACGATCTGCGCCTTCGGCGCCTCGGGCGCCGGCGCCGTGATCTCCTGGCCGGCGACCTTCTGCTCGATCAGGTCGCGGGTGCGCTTGCGCACCTCGTCCTCGTACTCGCCGGGGCGGAAGCTGTCGCTGGCGATCTGGTCGACGAGCTGCACGGCGAGCTTGAGCTCCGGCTCCTTGACCTCCGCCTGGCCGATCGGCACCTCCGAGAACTCGCGCACCTCGTCGGCGTAGCGGAGCTGCTGCATGACCAGCCCCTGCTCGTAGGGGCGGAGCAGGACCAGATAGTCCTTGCCGCGGGCGCGGTAGCGGGCGAGCGCGGCGCGGCCGGTCTCGTGCATCGCCTCGGCGAGGAGGCGGTAGGGGCGGTCGCCGTTCTTGTCCGGCCCCAGGTAGTAGGACTTCTCGAAATAGACCGGATCGACCTTGTCCGTGGGCACGAACTCGGTGATCTCGATGGCGTTGGTGGGCTCCGGATTGAGCGCCTTCAGCTCGTCCTCGGAGAACAGGACGTACTGGCCGCGGGCGTACTCGTAACCCTTGACGATGTCCTCCCTGCCGACCACCTCGTCGTCGGCCGGGCAGACATATTGTTGCTTCAGGCGCGTGCCGCACTTCTTGTGCAGCATGTTGAGGTGGATCCCGGCGCTCGCTTCTCCGGTCGAATAGAGCTTGACGGGGATCGAAACCAGGCCGAAGGAGATCGTTCCGGAGGCGAATGCGCGCATGCTCATGACGGCGTATCATACAACGTCTGTGCCGAAGCACCAAGACTTCACGGAACCTCTCGCGAGCTATCGCAAGCGCCGGTCGGCGGCGACGCCGGAGCCGATGGGAGCCGCCGAAACGACCGCGGCAGAAGGGCCGCGGCGCTTCGTCGTCCAGAAGCACGCGGCCCGCCACCTGCACTACGACCTGCGCCTGGAGATCGGCGGCGCGCTCCATTCGTGGGCGCTGCCGAAGGGAATCCCGACGGCTTCGGATGACGGCGAGTATGAAAAGCGCGCCGCGTTCGAGACCGAGGATCACCCGCTCGAGTATGCCGATTTCGAGGGCGTCATCCCGCCGGGAAATTACGGCGCCGGGGCGATGATCGTCTGGGATCGAGGATTTTTCCTGCCGCTCGAGGACAGCGCGGCGGGGCTCGCCGCCGGCAAGCTGCTCTTCGAGCTGAAAGGTTACAAGCTGCGCGGCCTGTGGACGCTCGTCCGCACCAAGAAGGCCAGCGAGTGGCTGTTGATCAAGAAGCCGCCGGGATGGGCGGCGCGGCACGGCTACGCGGCGGTCGCCGAGGCGACGGCGGCGGCGCCCGGCGAGGAGTCGATCCTCTCCGGCCTGACCGTCGAGGAGCTGGCGAGCGGCGGCGGCCGGGCCGCCGAGGTGCGCCGCCGGGCGGCGGCGGCGGGCGCGCCGCGGCGGCGGCTGGAGGCCGGGGCGGTCGAGGTGATGAAGCCGGCGGCCGCCGCCCCGTTCTCCGATCCCCGCTTCCTCTTCGAGCTCAAGTACGACGGCTTCCGCATGGTCGCCGCCCGTCAGGGGGCGGCCGGCACCGGGGGGGCGCCCGGCACGCCGGTGCCGCGCCTCTTCCTGCGCAGCGGCCGCGAGGCGACCCGCACCTTCCCCGAGCTCGCCCGCGCCGTCGCCGCCCTCCCCTTCGAGGCGGTGATGGACGGCGAGGCGGTGGTGCTCGACGAGGCCGGCCGGCCGAGCTTCTCGCGCCTCCAGCGGCGGGGCCAGCTCGCCAACCGGATCGAGATCGAGCAGGCCGCCGTCGCCCTGCCGGCGACCCTCTACCTCTTCGACCTCCTCGCCTTCGAGGAGTGGGACCTGCGGCCGCTGCCGCTCGCCGTGCGCAAGGAGCTGCTCGCCCAGCTCCTGCCCAAGGCCGGCCCGCTGCGCTTCGCCGACGACGTCCGCGGCGCGGGCGAGGCGCTCTTCCGCGAGGTCGAGCGGCGCGGGCTCGAGGGGCTGGTCGGCAAGCGGATCGACTCGCCCTACCGCGGCGGCCGCACCTCCGACTGGCTGAAGATCCGCGCCGACCGGGTGGGCGATTTCGCGATCGTCGGGCTGGGGCCGGGCGAGCGCGGCGGCGGCGGCAGGGCCGGCTCGGTCGGCAAGCTCCACCTCGCCGTCCGCTCGGGGCCGGACCTGGTCTACGCGGGGAGCGTCGGCAGCGGCTTCTCGGCCGGCGAGCTGGCGGCGATCCGCCGGCGGTCGAGCCCGCTCGCCCGCCCCGATCCGCCGCTCGCCGGACGGCACCGCGGCGTGCCGCGCGGGCCGCGGCACACCTGGGTCGAGCCGGAGCTGGTCGCCGAGGTGCGCTACAAGGAGTGGACGGAGGCCGGCCACCTCCGCCTGCCGGTCTTCCTCCGCCTGCGCGACGACAAGTCGGTCGCCGAGTGCCGCCGCGAGGAGCCGGCGCCGGCGGCGGAAACCCCGGCGCCGGCCCCGACGCCAGCCCCGACGCCAGCCAACGCCGGGGGCGTGCCCACCGCGGCGCGGCCGGCGGCGCGGCGGACGTCGAAGCGCGCCGCGGCGGCTCTCCCGCCCCCCACCAACCCCGGCAAGGTCTTCTGGCCGGCGGAGGGCTACACCAAGGGAGACCTCGTGGCGTTCTACCGCGCCGTCGCCCCCTGGCTCCTCCCCTACCTGCGCGACCGGCCGCTGGTGATCGACCGCTACCCGGAGGGGATCGAGGGGAAGTCCTTCTACCAGAAGAACGCGCCGGACCTCCCCGGCGTGCGCACGGCGCCGATCTGGGCGGAGGGCTCGTCACGCGAGATCGAGTACCTGCTGATCGACGACGAGCGGGGGCTCGCGGCGCTCGCCAACCTCGCCGCCATCCCCCTCCATGTCTGGTCGAGCCGGGTGCCGAGCCTCGACCGGCCGGACTGGTCGATCCTCGATCTCGACCCCAAGGGGGCGCCGTTCGCCGGCGCGGTCGAGATCGCGCTGGCGCTCGGCGCGCTGTGCCGCGAGCTCGGCCTCCCCGCCTACGTCAAGACGAGCGGCGGCAGCGGCCTCCACGTCCTGCTGCCGCTGGGGCGCCGCTGCAGCCACGACCAGAGCCGGCAGCTCGCCGAGCTGCTGGCCCGGCTGGTCGCCGCCGAGCTCCCCGAGATCGCGACCGTCGAGCGCGCCCGCGCGGCGCGCGGCGGCAGGGTCTACGTCGACTTCCTGCAGAACGGCCGCGGCAAGCTCCTGGCCGCCCCCTTCTCGGTGCGGCCGCTCCCCGGCGCCCCGGTCTCGACGCCCCTCGCCTGGCGCGAGGTCGGCCCGCGGCTCGATCCCAAGGCCTTCACGCTCCGCACCGTGCCGGAGCGCCTGGCGCGAGCGAAAAAAGACCCGCTCTCGCCGGTCCTCGTCGAGGAGCCCGATCTCGCCGCTCGCGATCGAGCGCCTGGCACGCCGGGTCGGCCGGTGCCGGCCGCAGGCGGGTAGTGGGTCCGTTTGGTCCGCTGCGGGCGACCGCCCTCGGGACACCCTCCCGAACCCCCTTCCAGGCGGCCGTCCTCGGGACCAAACGGACTCAGTACCCACAGCGGCGCGCCTTGCCTCCGCCCCGCCGCTCGGCATACCGTGCGGGCATGCGGTGGGACGAACCCGAATCCGAGCCCGAGGGCGCTCTCGCCACGGCGGCCAAGCCGAAGGCCAAACGGCCGCGGCGCTTCCGCGTGCTCCTCCACAACGACGACTTCACGACCATGGAGTTCGTGGTCCACGTGCTCGCCGAGCACTTCGAGAAGCCGCCCGCCGAGGCGACGCAGATCATGCTCCAGGTGCATCACAAGGGCGTGGGGATCGCCGGCGTCTATCCGCGGGACGTCGCCGAGACCAAGGTCGCCGAGGTCACCGCCGAGGCGCGCGCCCAGGGCATGCCGCTCCTCCTGACCGTCGAGCCCGAGGCCGAGCCGGCACCGGGGCAGGGACCGGGGCCGCGATGAAGCTCTCGCAGGACGCCCAGATCTCGCTCTCCGTGGCGCTCACCGAGGCCGGGCGGCTGGGCCACGAGTACTCGGGCGTCGAGCATCTCCTCTACGCCCTGACCTTCGACGAGGAGACCGCCGCCGTCCTGCGCCACGCCGGCGCCGACGTCGAGCGCCTGCGCGGCGACCTCGCCGCCTATCTCGAGGACGAGCTGGCGCCGCGGCGTGCGTCGCGGCGCGAGCCGCGCCTGTCCCTCGCCCTCCAGCGCGTCCTCGCCTGGGCGGGGGCGAAGGCCGAGTCGACCGGGCGCGACGAGATCGGCGGCGCCGACCTCCTGGTCGCCATCTTCGACGAGGCCGGCTCCGGGGCGGTCGAGATCCTGGCCGCCCTCGGCGTCTCGCGGCTCGACGTGGTCAGCTATCTCGCCCACGGCGTCTCGAAGCTCGCGCCGGCCGGGGGCTCCGACGCGGCGCCGCGGCCGGCGACCGGCGACGGCCGCGAAGAGGAGGGCGAGCGGCCGGCGGCCGGCGGCGACGCCTTGGCCGCCTTCACCCAGGAGCTGACGGAGCTCGCGCGGCAGGGCGGCGTCGACCCGCTGATCGGCCGCGAGGCGGAGGTCGCGCGCACCCTCCACGTCCTGCGCCGCCGGCGCAAGAACAATCCGCTCTACGTCGGCGACCCCGGGGTGGGAAAGACCGCCATCGTCCTCGGGCTGGCGCGGAAGATCGCCGAGGGCGCCGTGCCGCCGGCGTTCCGCGACACCCACATCTACCGGCTGGACCTGGGCGCCCTCCTCGCCGGCACCCGCTACCGCGGCGACTTCGAGAACCGCATGAAGGCGGTGCTCGCCGCCTTGGCCGGCGAGGAGCAGCCGATCCTCTTCATCGACGAGATCCATACCCTGGTGGGGGCCGGCGCCGCCGGCCATGGCACGCTCGACGCCTCGAACCTGCTCAAGCCGGCCCTCGAGAGCGGCCGCCTGCGCTGCATCGGCGCCACCACCTGGGAGGAGTTCCGGCAGAATTTCCAACGCGACCAGGGGCTCGCCCGCCGCTTCCAGAAGGTCGAGGTCGCCGAGCCCTCGGAAGCGGAGACGGTGCGCATCTTCCTCGGCTTGCAGGCCCGCTACGAGGAGCACCACGGGGTGCGCTACACGCGGCCGGCGGTCGAGGGGGCGGCGGAGCTCGCCGGCCGCTACCTGCGCGACCGCAAGCTCCCCGACAACGCCATCGACCTGCTCGACGAGGCGGGCGCCGCGGTCGCTCTGCGCGGCGGCCGGCGGGTGGGGCTGGCGGACGTCGAGTCGGTCCTCGCGACGATGGCGCAGATCCCGGCCCGCCAGGTGCGCGGCGGCGAGCGCGAGCGGCTGCGCGGCCTCGAGGACGAGCTCAAGGCCCACGTCTTCGGGCAGGACGAGGCGATCGAGCGCCTGACCGCCGCGATCAAGGTGGCGCGGGCCGGCCTCCGCGATGCCCAGAAGCCGGTCGGCTCGTTCCTCTTGACCGGCCCCACCGGGGTGGGCAAGACGGAGGTCGCCAAGCGGCTGGCCGAGGTCCTCGGCGTCGCCTTCCTGCGCTTCGACATGAGCGAGTACATGGAGCGGCACACGGTGTCGCGGCTGGTCGGCGCGCCCCCCGGCTACGTCGGCTACGACCGCGGCGGCCTGCTGACCGAGGGGATCGCCAAGAGCCCGCACGCGGTGCTCCTCCTGGACGAGATCGAGAAGGCCCACGAGGACGTCTTCAACCTCCTCCTCCAGGTGATGGACCACGGGACGCTCACCGACGCCAACGGCAAGCCGGCCGACTTCCGCCACGTCATCCTGCTCATGACCTCGAACATCGGCGCGCGGGAGATGGCCCGGCGCTCGACCGGCTTCGGGGCGGAGGCGCCGGCCGGAGAGCCGGGGCGGGAGCTCGAAGAGCGCGAGGGGGGACCGCCCCTGCCGGCCGCCGGACGCGAGATCGCCTCCGAGCGCGCCTTCGAGCGGCTCTTCAGCCCCGAGTTCCGCAACCGGCTCGACGCCCGGCTGCGCTTCCGCCAGCTCTCGCCGGAGGTCGTCGAGCGGATCGTCGACAAGCTCCTCTGCGGAGCTCGGCGGCCAGCTCGCGGCGAGGAAGGTGCGGATCGCGGCGACGCCCGCCGGCCGCAAGCTCCTCGCCGAGAAGGGCTTCGACCCCGCCTTCGGCGCCCGGCCGCTGGCGCGGGTGATCGAGGAGAAGGTCAAGCTGCCGCTCACCGAGGAGCTCCTCTTCGGCAAGCTGGCCGAAGGCGGCGAGGTGACGGTCGACGCCGCCGGCGGCGAGATCCGGCTGCTCTACTCGACGAGCGCCGAGCGGGCGGCGGCCGGCACCACGGCCTGACCGGGGCGCATCCGATCCTCCGGAGCTCGCGCCACTCCTCTCCTCTCCGCTCGATTTCAGGTAGTGGGTCAGTTTGGTCCCGAGGACGGCCGCCTGGAAGGGGGTTCGGGAGGGTGGTCCCGAAGGCGGTCGCCCGCAGCGGACCAAACTGACCCACCTCGGGCAGGCGAGGAATATCGCTCCCCCGCCGCGCGCTTAAAGTCATGCCCGAATGGCGATAGACTCCTGTCCGTATTCAGCTAGGGAGGGGCGACGATGAGGAAGAGCCCGCTGGGCCTGAAAGTGTGCGTTCATGGGACGAGGGTCGCGACGCTCGCCCTTCTCCTCCTGGCGACGATCGGCGCACGCCCCTCCGTCAGCGCCGAGCTGACCTTCGGCGGTCCCTTCGCCCGGCTGGAGGCGCGGGCCGCGGGCCCCGGTGAATCCATCCTCGCGGCGGACGGCAGCCCCGCCGAGCGGGTGGCCCTCGACCCCCAGCTCCCGCCGACCCTCCTCCGGCTCGCTCCGGAGGAGACCGCGCGCGTCGCCGACTGGCCGGTCGCCCCCGGGGTCCGCCACACCGTCCTCCTCACCCGCCACGAGGTCTACGCCCCCGACGCCCGCATCGTGAAAGTCGAAGGGCGCCGCGCGACGGAGCTGCCGCGCTCGCGCCTGACCTTCTACTGGGGCGCCGCCGAGGCCGATCCCGACGTCCGCGTCTTCGCCTCCGTCGACCCCGCGAGCGGCGAGCTCCAGGGCTTCGCCCAGACCCGCGACGGGGTGCACGAGCTGCGCCCCGACGGCGGCCGCTACCATCGGGTGGCCAAGCCGGAGACCTTTCTGCCCGCGGCGGCCGGCGGCGCGCCGCGCTGGAGCTGCGGCGAGGAGAGCCTGCCGCAGAACCTGGTGGTGCCGTCCGCCTCCCTGACGCACCAGGCCGCGAGCGGTTTGAGCGGCGCGAGCGCCAGCGCCGCCCCCCTGACCGGCCTCGCCACCGCGACCGTCGCCATCGACACCGACAACGAGCTGATGCTGGGCAAGTTCAACAACGACACCACCGCCGCCACCAACTACCTGGCGAGCCTCCTGGCGGCGATCGACGTCATGTACGAGCGCGACCTGCTGATCCGGCTGGTGCAGGGGACGACCTTCCTCCGCGTCTCGACGACGCCGGACCCCTACGTCCAGGTCGACACCTCGGGCGCCGACGGCAATGAGCTCGACGAGCTCTCGACCTACTGGAACAATCACTACGGCAACGTCCAGCGCACCGTCACGGCGATGATCTCAGGCAAGCAGGGCGCGTCGAATTCCGCCTCCGGCCTCGCCTGGGTGGGCGGCCTCTGCTCGCCGAGCTACGGCTACAGCTTCAGCCAGGTGTTCAAGATCAACTATCTCGCCGGCGACGCCCTGATCGTCGGCCACGAGATCGGCCACAACTTCGGCTCGGTGCACACCCACTGCTACTCGCCGCCGATCGACACCTGCTTCAGCGGCGAGGCGGGCTGCTACTCGGGCACCCCGAGCTGCCCGGCGCCGTCGACCATCAACGGCGTCACGAACGTCGCCGGCACCATCATGAGCTACTGCCATCTGCTCGGCGGCTGCACCTCGTCGATGGTCTTCCATCCGCGCTCGGTGGCGGTCATCGACGGCTACATCGCCAACGCGCTGAACGTCTGCATCTTCCCCCTCAGCAACGCGCCGGCGGTCACCGGCATCGAGCCCAGGGGCGGCACCGCCGCCGGCGGCACGCCGGTCACCCTCACCGGCACCAACTTCCAGGCCGGCGCGACGGTCAGCCTGGGCGGCACGGCGGCGGCCGCCGTCAGCGTGATCAGCTCGACGAAGATCACCGCCGTCACCGGCGCCCATGCCGGCGGGCTGGTGAGCGCCGCCGTCACCAATCCCGGAAACGCCGGCGGCTCGCTGTCGAACGCCTTCTTCTACAACCCCGCCGCCGCCGCGGAAGGCTTCTACACCCTCCCCCCCTGTCGGCTGCTCGACACCCGCAATGCCAACGGTCCGCTGGGCGGCCCGGCGTTGGCAGCCGCCGCGGAGCGCACCTTCCCCGCCGCCGGCGTCTGCGGCATCCCCAGCGGCGCCAAGTCGATCTCGGTCAACCTCACCGTCACCGGCACCTCGGCCCCCGGCTTCCTGGCGCTCTATCCGGGCGACGCCCTCCCGTTCGGCACCAGCGCGCTCAGCTTCAAGGCGGGCGAGACGCGCGCCAACAACGCCGTGCTCCTCCTGGCGACCGACGGCACCGGGACGATCGGCATCCAGAACGGCGCCGCCGGCGCTCTCCACGTGATCGTCGACGTGGACGGCTACTTCCAGTAGAGGCAGGCCGGTTCTATAGGGCGGCGCCGGCGTGCCGCGCCGCGCCGGCCGGCGCGAGGCGTCGAAGGAAAATTCTCGCCGGCGCCTCCCCCGCGCGGTCCTTCTGGCATAGAGTCGGAGCCCTATCCATATAGCTCCGGCGGCGCCGGACGGGGAGGGCTGCGGCATGCGTCGAGGTGCAGATCGGCGGACCTGTGGAGCTGTCGTCGCGACGCTGGCGCTCCTCGCCTGGGCGGCCCTTGCGGCGGCACCGGCCGGCGCTGGGCAGGTAGTGGCCCTCTCGGCGGCCGACCCCGGGCTCCTCTCCGACAGCGCCGGCGGCGCCAGCTCGACCGCGCCGTACCCGGGCCCGGCGGCGAGCGCCGACGGCCGCTTCGTCGCCTACGTCAGCGCGGCGACCAACCTGGTGCCGGGCCAGGTCGACGCGAACGGCGACACCGACGTCTTCCTCTTCGACCGCGCCACCGGCGCCAACACCCTGGTCAGCCGTAGCGGCGCCGGTCCCAGCCAGGCCGGCAACGGCGCCTCCGCCAAGCCCTCGGTGAGCGCCGACGGCCGCTTCGTCGCCTTCGTCAGCCTGGCGACGGATCTCGTGGCGGGCCAATCGGACGGCAACCTCGCCGGCGACGTCTTCCTCTTCGACCGCGTCGCCGGCACCGTCACCCTCGTCTCCCACGCCTTCGGCACGCCGAGCGCCGCCGGCTCCGCCGCCTCGGACAACCCGGTGGTCAGCGCCGACGGCAATTTCGTCGCCTACGCGAGCGACGCGACCGACCTGGTGGCGGCGGTCGACGCCAACCATACCCGCGACGTCTTCCTCTACGACCGCACCGCCGGCGCGAGCGCCCTCGTCTCCTACTCCGCCGCCAACGCCGGCGCGACGGGCGACGGCTACAGCGATGGGCCCTCGGTGAGCGCCGACGGCCGCTTCGTCGCCTTCGTCAGCAGCGCCGGCGACCTGGTGCCCGGGCAGATCGAGGTCGACCCCCAGCCGGAGGTCTTCCTCTACGACCGGACGACCGCCGCGACCGTCCTCGTCTCGCACCGCGACGGCGCGCCGGCGACCGCGGGCAACCGCGGGGCGGGTGGGGCCGCGGTCAGCGCCGACGGCACCGCCGTCGCCTACGACAGCCTCTCGACCGATCTCGTCGCCGGCTACTCCTCCGCCGCCTTCGGCTCGCAGGTCTACCTCTACGACGTCGTGGCCGGCACGTCCCTCCTCGTCAGCCACACGAGCGGCTCGGCGACCACCGGCTGCGGCCAGGGCGCCGACGGTCCGGCGGTCTCGGCCGACGGCGCCTTCCTCGCCTACCGCAGCGCCTGCACGGACCTGATGGCCGGGCAGGTCCAGCCTACCTTCGGCCTCAACGTCTTCCTCTACGACCGGGCGGCCGGCACGAGCACGCTGGCGAGCCACGTGGCCGGCGACCCGGCGACGGCCGGCAGCCCCTATCTCTCCTCCTGGGGGATCTCCGCCGATGGCGCCTGGGTCGTCTACGAGAGCAACGGCGGCGGCCTCGTCACCGGGCAGAGCGACACCAACGGCACCGGCGATGTCTTCCTCTACGGCCGCGGCGCGGGGACGAGCGTCCTGGTGTCGCGGACGGCCGGCGCGGCGACAACGGCCGGCGACGCCGGCGCGTTCTCTCCCGCGATCAGCGCCGACGGCGCCGTCGTCGCCTTCACCACCGGCTCCGACGACGTGGCGCCCGGCAACGACGCCAACGGCGCGACCGACGTGCTGGTCTACGACCGCGCCGCGGGCGGGAACGCCCTCGCCTCGCGCGCCGCCACCCCGGCCGCCACCGCCGGCGGCACCTCGTCGCCGACCGCCGTCACCCCCGACGGCCGCTTCGCCGTCTTCTCGAGCGAGGGCAGGAACGTCGTCCCCGGACAGGTCGACGGCAACCGCGGCCGCGACGTCTTCCTCTACGACCGGGAGAGCGGCGCCAGGACCCTCGTCTCCCACGCCGCCGGCGCCCCGGCGACCGCCGGCAACGGCCCCTCGGCGGGCGGGGTGATGAGCGCCGACGGCCGCTGGATCGCCTTCGTCAGCAGGGCGACGGACCTCGTGGCGGGTGCGACCGACGCCAACGCCGACTACGACCTCTTCCTCTGGGACCGCGAGAGCGGCGCCGCGGCCCTCGTCTCCTACGCCGCCGGGTCGCCGGCGACCGCCGCCGACCGGGCCTCCTCCGCCTTCGCCTCGATGAGCGCCGACGGCCGCTATCTCCTCTTCGGCAGCGAAGGCCGGAACCTCGTCGCCGGGCAGGTAGAGAGCAACAACGGCAACGACGTCTTCCTCTACGACCGCGTCGCCGCCGCCACCACGCTCGTCAGCCATGCCGCCGGCTCCCCCGCGACCACCGCCAACGCCAACTCGGACGGCGGGATGATCAGCGCCGACGGCAATTTCGTGCTCTTCACGAGCGGCGCCAACAACCTCGTGGCCGGGGTCTCCGACGTCAACGGGACCGACGACGTCTTCCTCTACGACCGCGCCGCGGGCACCACCGCCCTCGTCTCGCACGCCGCCGGCTCGCCGGCGACGGCGGCCAACAACTGGTCCACGCCGGTGGCGCTCTCGGCCGACGGCCGCTACGCCCTCTTCAACAGCCGCGCCACCAACCTGGTGCCCGGCGAGACCAACGCTCTCGCCCTGTGGAACGTCTACTTCTACGACCGCGTGACGGGCGTCACCACCCTCGTCTCCCACGCCCCCTCCTCGCCGGCCCAGTCGGGCTCCAGCCTCTCGTTCGGCACCGGCCTCTCCGCCGACGGGCGCTTCGTCGTCTTCCATAGCGAGGCCCCCGACCTGCTGCCCGGCGGCACCGATTTCAACGGCGGCAACGACGTCTTCCTATGGGACCGGCTCTCCGGAGCGCTCACCCTGGTATCGCACGCCGCCGGCTCCCCCACCCAAACCGCCGCCGGGCTTTCCGAGGGAGCGCTGATCAGCGCCGACGGCCGCGCCGTCGCCTTCGTCAGCAAGGCGCAGAACCTGGTCCAGGGGACGCTCGCTACGGCCTCCACCGCCAACGTCTTCCTCTACGACCGGGAGACCGACACGGTGCGCCTGGCGTCGCGCACGCCGGCCTCACCGCTCGCCGGCGGCGACGGCCCGTCGAACGTCGTCGCCGCCCTCTCCGCCGACGGCGGCACGGTGGCCTTCGCGAGCGGCGCCGGCGACCTCGCCGCCGGCGACTTGAACGGCGCCGTCGACGCCTTCCTCTTCCAGGGCGGCGTGCGCGGCGCCTTCTACACCGTCGCCCCCTGCCGCCTGCTCGACACCCGCCTCTCCGGGCCGGCGCTCGCCAGCGGCGGCATCCGCACCGTCCTCGTCCACGGCCACTGCGGCGTCCCGGAGACGGCGCGCTCCGTCGCCGTCAACGTCACGATCACCCAGCCGACCGCGGCCGGCCACCTGACCGTCGCCGCCGGCGACCTCGCGACCCCCGGCGCCAGCACCCTCAACTTCGGCCCCAACCAGACCCGCGCCAACGGCGCCATCCCCTTCCTCGCCGGCAACGGCACGGGGACCCTGGCCCTCGCGGCGACGATCCCCGCCGGCGGCACGGTGCAGGCGATCCTCGACGTCGCCGGCTACTTCGAGTAGTACCTCCGATGGCGAGCGGCATCCACGCGAGCTGAGGCCGTTGCCGGCCGCCGCGGAGCCTCTCGCGCCGCCGTCTCATCGCTCCTGCGCTCGCGAATGTGACACCGCTGCACCGAGAGCCTTTCGCGCGGCGCGAACGTGGAAGAGCCGGCCTGCGGAGCGGTCGAGAGGCAGGCCATCGCCTCGATGCGCGCCGCGGTCCTCTGCTTTGCCGAGCGCCGGCCGGCCGAAGCGGTGGCCCACCTCGAGGGCGCGTGCGCCTGGTGAGCCACGGGCTCCCGGCGGGGCTTGCGCTCTGCGCGGCGCAGGGAAAAGTCGGCGTGCTGATGAGCGTGGGCCGACGGGCCGAGGCCGCGAGCGCCGGGAAGATCACCGTCCTATGTCTCGCCGACGCGGTACGCCGCCCACCGGAGCCCGCCCGCGGCGGATGGACGGCGGCCTTCGCGGACGACGGTGCACCGGCCCGCGAGCGCCTCTGGGCAGTGCTCGCGCAATCGATCGCCGAGAGCTGTCCGTGGGAGGCGGCCCTGTTGCGTGTCGCGTGGTTTCAGGCGGCCTCCTTCCCATAGAGGTCCCTGCGGTGTCGAAGACATCCTGCTCGTGCGGAAGCCGAGCCGCCGTTGCGGAAGCCGAGCCGCCGTTGCGGAAGCCGAGCCGCCGTTGCGGAAGCCGAGCCGCCGTTGCGGAAGCCGAGCCGCCGCTGCGGAAGGTGAGCCGCCACGCGGCTGGGCCAGCCGACGCGCGGGAGAGCCAGGGCACGCGTGCCCTAGGCCAGGCGCGACGCGGCTGGCTCTCCCGCGACGCGCCTGGGCTAGCCGCGCGACGCCTGGACGAACCGCGCAACGCCTGGACGAACCGCGACGCGCCCGGACGAACCGCGCGCGCCTGGACGAACCGTGCGATGCCTGGACGAACCGCGACGCACCCGGGCCAGGCGCGTGACGCCTCGCCGACCGTAACCGGGGTCGCGGGTACGCGCGCCGATCACCCGTCCGCTGGATCACGGAACCAGCGCTGGATGGCACTTCGCGGCGGGTCTCGCGGCCGCCGAGGTGATCGCCGCCGGCCCCCATGATGAGCTGCGATGCCGATTGAAAAAGAGTTGCTGGACCTGCATACGGCCAGGAAGGGTACCTCGCGGTAAGGGAATTCGAGCCCTGCCGCTCGCTGGGCAGCGTCAGAGCCCGCTCTAGCGGAGCACGTGCACCATCGCCACGATCCCGGCGCGGATCATGGCGACCGAGATGGCGGCGAGGAAGAGGCTCGCCACCTTGGCGATGGCGCGGTTGACGGAGGGACCGACGAAGCGCGCCAGCAGCGGGGCGAAGGCGAGGGCGAGGAAGACCAGCGCCATGTTGAGGGCGAGCGAGACGAGGGTCGCGAGATAGCCGTAGGCCTGCTGCGAGACGAGGACCGAGGTGATCGCCGCCGGCCCCATGATGAGCGGGATGCCGAGCGGCACCACCCCCACCGAGGGATCGCCCTCGTCGTCCTCGACCGCCGGATCGCGGCGGCGATAGTCGCCGAAGATCAGGTTCGAGATGCTGAGCACCAGGAGGATCAGCCCGCCGCCCACCCGCAGGTCGTTCACCGTGATCCCCAGCAGATGGAAGATGAGCTGCCCGGCGAAGAGGATGAGCACGGCGAGCACCGCGGCGGTCACCACCGCCTGGAAGGTCAGCCGCCGCCGGCCGGCCGGCGGCATGTCCTCGGTGAGCCCCAGGTACATGGGGAGGATGCCGGGCACGTTGATCGCCACGAAGAGCGGCAGGAAGCTCTCGATGTAGTCGTGGACGTTCATCGGCCGCCGCCGCCGCGGGCCCGGGCGGCGGCGCGTCGCCCGCCGCCCCCTCGTCCATGTCGCCTCCGTCGTCCGGCGCCGCCGCGTCCGGCGGCGACCGGCGCGCCCGCCGCTCGGCCTGCCGCTCCAGGCGGCGCTCGCTCTTCAGCTGGCGCAGCACCGCGGCATAGCCCGGCAGGCGCCGCACCGCCGCGAGGTCGCGGTCGCCCTCGAGGAGCGCGGTCCGCCGGAAGCCCTGCATCGTCGCCAGCCGCGCCAGCGCCGCCTGCGGGTCGCCGCCCGCCGCCTGCAGGCAGGCGAGGTTGTAGACCGGCACCCACGACCGCGGGCGGTCGCGCGCCGCCTGCGCGAAGAGCGCCGCCGCGGCCTGGGGATCGCCGGTGCGGCGGGCGCAGTTGCCGGCCTGGACGGCGGCGGCGAAGTCGTCCGGCTTCGCGGCGAGGGCGCGGCGGTAGTAGCCGAGCGCGCGGGCGAAGTCGCCGCGCTCGTAGTAGACGTCGGCCAGGCGCCGGTAGGCGAGGGGGAAGCCGGGATCGGCGGCCATCGCCTGCCGGTACCAGCGCTCCGCCTGGGCATCGTCGTCGCGCAGCGCCGCGATCAGCCCCAGGTTGGCCATCGCCTCGACGAAGCCGGGAGTGATGACGAGGGCCTGGCGGTAGTCGCGCTCGGCGCCGTCGAAGTCGCCCTCGAGCAGGCCGATGGCGCCGAGCATGAGGTAGACCCGCGCCTCGCGGGGATCGATCGCCAGGATCCGCAGGTACTGCTCGCGGGCGCCGGCGAGGTCGCCCTGGCGCAGCAGGGTGAGGGCGAGGAGGCCGATCGCCGAGACATTCCTGGGTGATTGCGCCATGACGCCGCGCAGCTCCCTCTCGGCCTCCGCCCAGCGCTGGCGCTGCGCCAGATGGCGGGCGTCCTCGAGCCGCGCGTACAGCTTCAGGCCGTCCTTGGGATCGAGCCCGGGGATCGCCGCCAGCGCCTGGCGCTCGGCGGCGGGGGCGAGATAGCCGAGGGCCCGGAGGCTCCGCGCCGTCTCGGCGTCCATGGCGCTCTTCTGCGGCATCAGGGCGCGCCGGCGGCTGTCGGCGAGGATGCCCGCGAGCTCGCGGTCGAGGGCGGCGCCGCGGCGGGCCTCCGCGGGATAGAGGTTCGCCAGCTCGTGGGGATCGCGGCGCAGGTCGTAGACCTCCGGCCGGGGGGCGTGGATCCACTTGTAGCCGCCATGGCGGATGCCGAAGAGCGGCGACATGCCGAAGCCGGTCTGCGCCAGGAGCGACTCCGAGTACTGCGGCAGGTCGGGCGGCGGCTCATCGCCGCGGAAGGCGGGCAGGAGGTCGCGCCCCTGTGTCTCGTCGCCGCCCGGCAGGCCGAGGGCGGCGAGCGCCGTGGGGACGAGGTCGACCGAGCGCACCGGCCCGGCGTAGACCTCCCCCCGCGGCAGCAGCCGCGGGTAGCGCAGGAGGAGCGGCACCTTGACCGTCGCGTCGTAGATGAAGAGGGCGTGGGTCTTCTCGCCGTGCTCGCCCAGGCTCTCGCCGTGATCGGCGGTCACCACGACCAGGGTGTCGTCGAGCTCGCCCTGGTGGCGCAGCTCGTCGAGCACCTCCCCCACCGCCCGGTCCAGCACCGCGATCTCGGCGTCGTAGACGGTCGGCGAGCGCAGCCGCTCGGCGGTCGGCGCGGTGTAGGGCTGGTGGGCGTCGAAGAGGTGCATCCAGAGGAAGAAGGGGCGGCGCGGCCGCTCCTCCGACCAGCCCTCGAGCCAGCGCACCGCCCGCGCCGCCGTCTTCGGACCGGGGCGCGAGCGGATGAGGAAGAGCTTCGGCTGGTCCTCCGACCACAGGTCGTCGTCATAGCCGTCGAAGCCCTGGCCCAGGTTGTAGCGGCGGTTGAGGACCAGCGCCGAGACGATCGCCTGGGTGCGGTAGCCGGCCCGCTTCAGGCGCTCGGCCAGGGTGACCGCGTCGTCGCCCAGGGCAAAGGTGCCGTTGTCGCGCACCCCGTGGGCCGGCGGATAGAGGCCGGTCAGGATCGTCGAGTGCGAGGGGAGGGTGATGGGCGCGGCGCTCACCGCATCGGCGCAGCGCACCCCCTCGGCCGCCAGGCGGTCGATCGCCGGCGTCCGCGCGAGCTGGAAGCCGTAGCAACCGAGGCGGTCGGCGCGGGTGGTGTCGAGGGTGACGAGGAGGAGGTTCGGCCGCGGGCGGCGAGCGCAGCCCGCGGCGGCGGCGAGCGCGAGCGCCGCGAGCGCGACGGGCAGGAGGAGACCGCGGGCCCGGCGCCGCGCCGAGCCCGGCGCAGGGGTGACGATCGGTGGGTTCCGCTCCATGGCCGCGCTTCGCCGCGCATTGTACGCCGCCGCCGTGCCCCGGCTCCTGACAGCCCGGCTCGTTTGTGATAGATATTCGCCCGTTCCCAGTCCACAGGAGACGGCCGCATCCATTCCGGGCGGTCGTTCGGTCAGGAGAGATCACTTCATGCGCCGCATCCTCGCCCTCTCGCTTCTCGGTGTCCTGGCCGCCTCCCTGCTATCGGCCGACGTCTCGCTCGTCGAGCGGCGCCAGGTGCACAGGTCACGGAGCGTCACCGGCAAGACCAAGCCGGAGCACTCCCGCCGCACCGGCCGCCCCGGGCGCGCCACCGGCTCCCAGGTGCTCACCGACGCCCAGGGACTCCAGTACTTCATCAACACGGACATCACCTCCACCACCAACTCGTCGGGCTCGTCGAACTCGGGCGCCGCCTCGGAGGCCTCCTTCTCCCAGGCGGTCAATGCCACGACGATCGGCGGCGGCACCGTCGCTTCGACCCTCGACGACGCCTTCGACGGCTACAACGCACTCTGCCTGAGCCTCGACAACACGGTCGCCCAGTGCAACACTGGAAACCCCAACTTCGTCTTCTACAACAAGAACGGACCCGCCACGACGGAGTGCCCCGGCGCCGCCTCGGGCACCAACCGGCAGGTGGTCTTCAACCCACAGCAGATCGGCAACATCCGGGTCTCGCGCAAGGTGTTCGTCCCCGACAACGACCAGTTCGCCCGCTGGCTCAATATCTTCACCAACACCGGCGCCTCGCCGCAGACGGTGACCATGGTCACCTCGAACAACCTGGGCTCGGACAGCAACACGGTGGTGGTCACCACCTCGAGCGGCGACGCCACGGTCGACACCGCCGACAACTGGGCGACCTCGTTCCAGAACTATTCCGGCACCACCTCCTCCGACCCGCGCCTCGGCCACGTCTTCCAGGGGCCGGGGGCGCCGGTGCCGCTCGCCGGGATCCACTTCGTGAGCGGCAGCGACCGCCCCTACTGGGGCTATACCTTCACCCTCGCCCCGGGGCAGACCGAGATCATCGCCAACTTCGTCACCGGCCAGCCTTCCAAGGCCGCGGCGAGCGCCAAGGCGGCCGAGCTCTCCCTCTTGCCGGCCAACGCCCTGCAGTGCCTGACCTCGGTCGAGCAGTCCGAGATCGTCAACTTCGCCGCCGCCGCCGCGCCCGTCCCGACCCTCTCGGGGATGGGCCTCGCCGCCCTCGGCCTCCTGCTCGGGACGGCCGCCTTCTTCCGCCTGCGGCGGCGCACCGCGGCCTGACGGCCGGCCAAGCCAATCAAGCCAATCGACGAGCGGGCGGCTTCCTCACGGAAGCCGCCCGCCGCAATTTTCAGGCCCTTGGAACGGGCGCGCCGCTCGTCACGGCGTGGCGCGCGCGTGCAGGTTGGCGAAGCTGTAGCCGAACGGCGGGAAATAGGCGCCGTCGCCGACCCCGTCGAGGCCGAAGAACAGCCGCACCGGGGCGGTGCCGCTGTCGCGCAGGTCCCAGTTGAAGCTCCCCGCCAGGGCGTCCATCACCAGGGCGCCGCTCGCGTCGGCGGCCAGGAAGAGGACGGCCTTGGCCTGGGTGTCGTAGATGATCCGCACGTGGTAGACGCCGCCCTCGGCGAAGCCGACGTTGCGCTTGACGACCGCGTCGAGCGTCGCCTGCCCGAGGTCGCCGAAGATGCGGCCGCTGGCACCCCGCAGGTTGAATCCATAGTAGAGCGTGTGGTGGAAGCGCGGCCCGCCCGCGTGGACCATGCCGACGATCGAGTCGAAGACCGGGCCGAACTTGCGGATGGTCATCTCGAAGTCGACCGTCACCCGCCGGTAGCTGACGCCCGGCACCAGCGGCAGCGCCAGGTCGAGGTACGAGGCCGCGGCGGTCGGGGTGAAGAAGACGCCGGGCCGGTCGATGCCCGCCACCCGGCCGGCTGGCGTCGGCGACCCGGCGAGCGGCTGGATCAGGCGGAACTTCCGGAAGTCGGGCGAGACGAAGGTCGCGTAGGCATAGAACGGCTGATCGCAGCTCACCCGCGCCTCCGCCCCCAGCGTCTCTTCGACCTGGCCGGCGAGGATCACGTCATAGGAGACCGCGTGCCCCTCTGGCGGCACCGCGGCGGCGACCGCCGGCAAGATCGAGATGCCGGCGCCGTCGAAGAGACGGATCTGGCACTGCGCCGCCTGGCCGCCCAGATTGACGATCTCGACGTTCGAGACGCCGTCCGCGCCGCGGCGCAGATCCTCGAGGTAGGCGGTGGCGGCAGGGGCGAACTGGTTGGCGGCGGAGATCACCGGCAGCGCCCAGGGGGTGTTCTCGGGGCTCTTCCAGAGGTAGAGGGCGGCCTGCCCGACGGCGAGATCCGGCGCGTTCGAGGTGATCTTGAGCACCCCCGGCGCGGCGGCGAGCGCCGTCGTGTCGTAGAACACCGTCCTGCCGGCAGCGAACTTGGCGGCCGGACCCTGGGCCGCGGTCCCCCCCTTGCCGGTAGGGACGAAGGCGAGGGTGAGCGAGCTCACGGCCTTGCCCGGATTGAACACTTCGAGGGTCGACTGGAGACGGACCTTCCGCCCTTTGCTCGCCGCCGGGTCGGGGCTGGGGACATAGAAGACCTCGGCCAGCAGCGCCGGGGCGAGCGTGGATGCCAGGCCCAGCGCGAGCCACAGCGCTCTCTTCGCGACCATCGGGATTCCTCCTTCGGAAGACTTCGGTGCCGACTGGGACAGTTGCACAATAGTATGTGCAACCCTCCGAAACGTCAAACCCGTGCTCCACCTGCGTAGGCTGGGGTGAGCGCAGCGAACCCCAGCTTTGAAACGATCGATGGAGATGTGGAGATAAGGCGCGGCGGTTGCTGGGGTTCGCTGCACTCACCCCAGCCTACGTGCTACGTGTAGCCGGGCTTCCGGCCTCAGCCCGGACCGACCTGGAGGGCGTTGACGACCCGCTGGACGCCGGCGGTCCCGGCGGCGACGCGCCCGGCCGTGGCCCGCTCGGTCGCGGTGTCGACGCGGCCGCTCAGGGTGACGACGCCGTCGGTCGTGCTGACGTCGACCTTCAGGGCCTTGACCTCGGGGTCGGCGATCAGCTTCGCCTTGACCGCGGCGGTCAGCGAGGCGTCGGCGGTGGCGCGGCGGACCGCCGGTCCCACCGTATCGCCCACCTGCCGCGCCCCGCGCGCCAGGGCGTCGCCGGCCTGGCGGGCCGCCGGACCGAGCTGCTCCCCCACCTGACGCGCTCCCTGTTGGAGCTGCTGCCCGGCCTGGCGCGCCGCCGGGCCGGCCTTCGCCTGGAGCTCGCGCGCCCCCTGCTGGAGCTGGCGGCCGAGCTGCCGGGCGGCCGGGCCGACCGTCTCGCCGACCTGATGCGCGCCGCGCTCGAGCGAGCGTCCGGCCTGGTCCGCGCCGCGCTGGAGGTCGTGGCCCGCCTGGTCGAGGTTGCGCCGGGCGACCCCGGGATTGAACTCGATCTCGGTGCCCTGCGGCCCGCGGTCGACGTGGATGGCGCGGTCGGAGCTCGCCCGCTCGGAGCCGTTCTGCCCGCAGGCGCCGCAGGCGAGGCCGCCGATCAAGGCGGCCGCGAGGATGCCATGCGGAACGCCGCGCGCCACGCGGTCGCTCCGGATCTTCAATGGGCTGGACATGGGTTCTACCCCCTCTCGACTGATTCTCCCCTTCGTAAGGGAGCAAGTTCCGGGCCGGGCGTCAGGCTCGAGCGCGCGCGGGGAGAGGGCGCAGCGGAGGAGGAGGTCAAAAAGGTGGGGAGGCGCCCTGGATCGTCCGACCCCGAACGCCTCCCCGCTAGGGAGGGCCGCGAAAAACTCTCGGCTCTGCGCGGCGGCCGCTCGCGCTGCCGCCGGCTGCAAGCTCTCTACTGGCCGGAGCCGACGGTCAGATGGTCGACGACGTCGGAGACGCCGTCGGTGCCGCGGGCGACGTCGATCGCCGCCTTGCGCTCGGCGTCGCTCGCGACGTTCCCGCTGAGGGTGACCACCCGGTTGCTGGTGTCGACGTTGACCGCCGCCGCATGCACGCGGTTGTCGGTGCCGAGCCGCGTCTTGACCTTGGCGGTCAGGCCGGCGTCGGTCAGGTTCGCCTTGGCGTCGTGGGCCGCCGCGCTCACCTGGTCGCCGACCTGGTTTGCCGTCCGGCCCGCCTGGTCCTTGGCCTGGTTCATCCGATCGTGGTCCACCTGGACCGTTTCCGTGGTCGTCGTCGTCTGGCCATTCGGAGTATCGACCACCCGGGTCTCGCGGTGCTGCTCGCAACCGGCGACGCCCAGGGTCAGGAGCAGGAGCCCCATCCCCAAGGCTCCCATCCGCATCTTGTTCGGCTCGCGCATTCCGCTCTCCTCTCGCTCCGGCCGGAAGCTTCCCGCGCCGTGCGGGCGACTTGTGCAGCATCTGTGCCATTGCCGGAAGCCGCGCCCGACGCGATTCCGCACGTCCGGCGGCGGAGGCGCGAAGCCCGCCGAACGGGTGCTCAGGGACGTGTAAGGATTACCGGCAGGCGTGGAGGACGGCCGGCGGCCACCCCCGCGACGCGCTCCGGCCCGCTGTAGAGGTTGAAGCGGTCGCCGCGGAGGAAACCGATCAGGGTGATGCCGAAGCGCTGGGCGAGCTCGACGGCGAGGCTGCTGGGCGCCGACACCCCGCAGACGATGGGGACGCCGGCGACGGCGCACTTCTGGAGGATCTCGAAGCTGGTGCGGCCGCTGACCAGGACGGCGTGGCCGGCGAGGGGCAGGCGGCCGGCGAGGAGCGCCCAGCCCACCAGCTTGTCGAGCGCGTTGTGGCGGCCGACGTCCTCGTAGAGGGCGAGGAGACCGCCGGCGGCGTCGAAGAGGGCCGCGGCGTGGAGACCGCCGGTGGCGGCGAAGAGCCCCTGGGCTTCCCGCAGGCGCTCGGGAAGGGAGACGAGGAGCTCGGGGGAGAGCACAGGTCCCGGCGGCAGCGGCCGCGGCGCGCGCACCGCCAGCGCCTCGAGCCCCGCCTTGCCGCAGACGCCGCAGGCGCTGCTGGCGAAGAAGTGCCGCTCGAGCCCCTGCCACTGCGGCTCCGGCCCGTCGCCCAGCTCGACCTCGATGCGGTTGGCGGCGTCGGCGTCCTCGGCGTGGCGGGCGCTCAGGGAGCTGTCGGCGGCGCCGGCGGCGCTCCGGTGGAAGCCGGCGATCCGCTCGCGCCGCTCGACGACGCCCTCCCCGTGCAGGAAGCCGGCGGCGAGCTCGCGGTCGTCGCCCGGCGTGCGCATGGTGACCGCCACGATCCGCGCCCCGCCGGCCCAGCGCAGGCGGATCTCGAGCGGCTCCTCGGTCGCGAGCTGGTCCGCCCGCTCCTCGGCGGCACCGCGCTCGACCCGCCAGATCCGCGCTCCCGTCTTGCTCTCGCGGCCGCGCATGCGGGTAGCTTCTCACGAGCCCCGCACTCCCACACATCCTCCCCCGCGCGGGTAAGCGAATTGCAGAGAGATCGTGGGATGCACCCCGCCCGCCGTCTCGCCGGAGCGCTCGTCCTCGCCATGTCGCTGCCGCTCGCCGGCTGCCGGCATGGCGGCGCCGGGCTGGAGAGCGCGAGCGCCACGGAGAAGCCGGCACCCACGCCACCGCCACCGGCCGCGGGTCTGTACCAGCCGCCGCCTGCCGGTCCCGGCCTCCGCGCGCGGATCGATCCCGCCGAGGCGGCGAGCCTGCGCCAGCTCGAGCATCCGCTGGCGCCGCCGCATCACCGGCACACCGGCGCGCCGGCGCTATCCCACACCTTTCATCTCTCCCACCCGCGCTATCACTGACGTCTCCGCGGCACGCATCTTGCGTCGACCGTCCCGCCTGGAGGACGACGACGCATGCCTCGTTCGATATGGAAGGGGAGCATCAGCTTCGGCCTGGTGAACATCCCGGTCGGTCTCTACGCCGCCGAGACCCGTCACGAGCTGCAATTCCATCTCCTCGACCAGCGCGACAAGTCGCCGGTGCGCTACAAGCGGGTGAGCGAGAAGAGCGGCAAGGAGGTGCCGTGGGGCGACATCGTCCGCGGCTACGAGTACGAGGAGGGGCACTACGTCATCCTCTCGGACGACGATCTCAAGCGGGCCAACCCCGCCGCGACGCAGACGATCGACATCACCGATTTCGTCGACGCCGCCGAGATCAGCCCGACCTATTTCGACAAGCCCTACTACCTGGCGCCCGACAAGAAGGGGACGAAGGGCTACGCCCTGCTCCGCGAGGCTCTGCGCCGCACCGGCAAGATGGGGATCGCGACGGTCGTCATCCGCACCCGCCAGTACCTCGCCGCCGTGCTGCCGCAGGACGACGTCCTGGTGCTCGAGCTGCTGCGCTACGGGCACGAGCTGCGCGACGCCGGCGAGCTCGAGGTGCCGCACGGCGCGGCCGGGGTGAGCGACCGCGAGATCGAGATGGCCGAGCGGCTGATCGAGGGGATGGTCGACGCCTGGGAGCCCGGGAAGTACACCGACACCTATGAAAAGGACGTGATGGACATGATCGAGCGACGGGTCGAGAAGGGCGAGATCGAGGCGGTCAAGACGCCGGCGCCGAAGGCGGCGGCGGCCGGCGAGGGGAAGGTCGTCGACCTCATGATGCTCCTCAAGCGGAGCGTCGAGGAGACGGGGACAAGGGCGCCGCCGGGAAGAGCAAGCCGAAGGCCGCCGGCCACAAGAAGGCCGCCGCCAAGCCGCGCGCCGCGGCGGCCAAGCCCCGGGCGCAGCGCAAGAAGAGCGCCTGAGACCGCGTCCATGGCCCTCGAGGAGTACAACCGCAAGCGGGATTTCAAGCAGACCCCGGAGCCCGCCGGGAAAAAGCCCCGGAAGCCGGCGGCGAAGAAAGGCTCCAAGGCCGCCGCCAAGGGGCTCTCCTTCGTCATCCAGAAGCACGCCGCGACCCGCCTCCACTACGACTTCCGCCTCGAGCTCGACGGCGTCCTCAAGAGCTGGGCGGTGCCCAAGGGGCCGAGCCTCGACCCCGGCGAGAAGCGCCTCGCCGTCCACGTCGAGGACCACCCGATCGACTACGGCGGCTTCGAGGGGATCATCCCCAAAGGCCAGTACGGCGGCGGCACCGTCCTCCTCTGGGACCGCGGCACCTGGGAGCCGATCGAAGGGGACGCCCGCGACGCCGAGGCGGCGTACAGGAAGGGCCGCCTCAAGTTCCGCCTCCACGGCGACAAGCTCGAGGGGGCCTGGAACCTGGTGCGCATGGGCGGGCGGCGGAACGACGGCGAGGACAACTGGCTGCTCATCAAAGAGAAGGACGACGAGGCGCGGCCCGGCAGCGGCGACTCGATCGTCGTCGAGCGGCCGGAGAGCGTCGAGACCGGCAAGAGCCTGGAGGAGATCGCCGACGACCCGGCGCGGGTCTGGCAATCCGACCGCCCGGCCGCGCAGGACCCGGCGGCGACCTTCAAGGAGAAGATCCGGCAGGTCGCCCATGCGGCGGGGAAGCAGGCGAAGGCCCCCGCGAAGCGTGCGGCGAAAGCCGCCGCGCCGCCGCCTGCCGCCGCGAAGCCCGCCGAGAGATCCCAAGCCTCCGAGCTCGCGAGCCTCCCCGGCGCCCGGCGGGCGCCGCTCCCCGCCGGCGGCATCGAGCCGCAGCTCGCCACCCTCGTCGACCAGCCGCCCAAGGGCGAGGGATGGGTCCACGAGATCAAGTACGACGGCTATCGCGCCCTCCTCGAGATCGACGGCGGCGACGTCCACCTCTACACCCGGCGCGGCAACGACTGGACGGCGCGCTTCCAGACGGTCGCCGCGGCGGCGCGGGATCTGCCGGCGAAGCAGGCGCTCCTCGACGGCGAGGTCGTGGTCCTCCTGCCCGACGGCACCACCAGCTTCCAGGCGCTGCAGAACGCGCTCGCCGAGGAGCGGCAGGGGGAGCTCGTCTACTTCGCCTTCGACCTCCTCTACCTCGACAGCTACGACCTGCGCGGGGCGCCGCTCGCGGCGCGCAAAGAGGCGCTGGGAGGGCTGCTCGCCGGCCTGCCGAGGGACGGCTCGATCCGCTACGGCGAGCACATCGCCGGGCGCGGCGAGGACTTCTTCCGCCAGGCCTGCAGCTTCGCCCTCGAGGGGGTGGTCGCCAAGCGCGCCGACCTCCCCTACCGCTCCGGGCGGAGCAAGGACTGGCTGAAGGTCAAGTGCAGCAAGCGCCAGGAGTTCGTCATCGTCGGCTACACCGACCCCGAGGGGTCGCGCACCGGCTTCGGCGCCCTGCTCCTCGCCGTCCACGACGACGCGGGCGGGCTCGTCTTCGCCGGCAAGGTGGGGACCGGCTTCGACCAGGCGGCGCTCGTCGACCTCCACCGCCGGCTGGCGAAGCTCGAGCGCCGGACGCCGGCCTTCGAGAACGCCCCGCGCGGCGCCGAGGCGCGCCGCTCGCACTGGGTCGAGCCGCGGCTCGTCGGCGAGGTCGTCTTCACCGAGTGGACGAAGGACGGCATCCTGCGCCACCCGTCGTTCCAGGGCCTCCGCGAGGACAAGGACCCGGCGGAGATCGTGCGCGAGCGGCCGGAGCCGGCCGGCGCCGCGGCCGCGGCCACGGCCACCGCCGAGGCGGAAGCCGCGGCGAAGACGAAGTCGAAGAAGACAGCGGCCGCCGGCAAGACCGCGACCGGCAAGGCGGCGAGCGCCGCGGCGAAGACGGCGCGGACGAAGAGCCGGAAGCCGGCCGGCCGTTCCCCCAAGGCCGCGGCGCAGCCCGACGGCCGTTCCCCTGAGGCCGCAGCGCAGCCCGACGGCCGTTCCCCCCAAGCCGCGGCGTCGAAGCCGGACGCTCCGGCGACATCGAAGAAGACCGCCAAGGGGGAAGAGATCGTCGGCGGCGTCCGCATCACCCATCCCGAGCGCGTTCTCTACCCCGGCCAGGGCCTGACCAAGCGCGACCTGGCGCTCTACTACGAGCGGGTCGCCGGCTGGATCCTCCCCTACTTGGCCGACCGGCCGCTCACCCTGGTGCGCTGCCCGGAGGGGCAGGCGAAGGAGTGCTTCTACCAGAAACACGTCTCGTACCAGTTCCCGGCCTCGATCGCCCGTGTCGACGTCGGCGAAGCGCAGCCCTACGGAGCGGTGCGCGACCTCTCGGGCCTCGTCGCGCTCGTCCAGATGGGCGCCTTAGAGCTCCACATCTGGGGCTCGCACGTCGACCGCATCGAGCAGCCGGACTACATCGTCTTCGACCTCGACCCCGACGAGGGGCTCGCCTGGGAGCGGGTGGTCGAAGGCGCGCGCGCCGTCAAGGCGCGCCTGGAGGAGCTGGGGCTCGCGACCTTCTTGAAGACCACCGGCGGCAAGGGGCTCCACGTCGTCTCGCCGCTCGCCCGCCGCCTCGGCTGGGACGAGGTCAAGGCGTTCACCAAGGCGGTTTCGGAGTCGATCGTCCACGACGAGCCGCAGCGCTACACCTCGATGCTCCCCAAGGTCCGCCGCCAGGGGAAGATCTTCATCGACTACCTGCGGAACGGCCGCGGCGCCACCTCGATCACCGCCTACTCCACCCGCGCCCGCCCCGGCGCGCCGGTCTCGGCGCCGCTCTTCTGGGAAGAGCTCGACGACCCCGAGATCCGCGGCAACACCTTCACCGTCGAGAACCTCCCGGCGCGCCTCGACGCCCTCCCATCGGATCCCTGGGAAGGCTTCGCCAAGGCGGCCAAGGCGATCACCGTGAAGATGCTGAAGGCCGTCGGGGCGGGGTGACGCAGCCTCGCCGGCACGCTCGTCGCCTACGACAGCGCCACAGCCTCCGGCGGCCGCGGTTTGGGGCCGCTCACGTCGACCCAGCTCTTGACGCCGGTGGCGACGAGGATGACGGCGCCGCCGGCTAGCGACCAGGCGCTCGGCCGCTCGCCGTGGACGATCCAGGCCCAGATCGGGTTCAGGACCGGCTCGAGGAGGAGCAGCAGCGACGCCTCGATCGCCGGCACCACCTCGAGGGCGCGGGTGAGGAAATAGTAGGCGACACCGATCTGGCAGGTGCCGAGGTAGACGAGGATCGCCCAGTCGCCGGCGTGCGGCGTGGCGAGCGGCAGCGCCACGGCGAGGCCGATCCCACAGGCGAGGACGTTGCCCCACACCGACGCCGAGGCGGACGAGCCGCCGTCGCGGCCGAGGAAGCGCAGGCCGATCACCGTCCCCGCCCAGAAGACGCCGGAGACGACGGCGAGGAGGTCGCCCAGGAACGGGTTGGGCGCGGTCGCCGAGGTCGGGTCGACGCCGACGAAGAAGAGCGCCATGCCGCCGGCCAAGACCGCCATGAACGGCAGGTCGCGGCGGCGGAGCGGCTCCCTGAGGAGCAGCGGGGCGAGGAGCACGACATAGAGCGGCGAGGTGTCCTGGAGGAAGATCGTCGACGCCGCCGTGGTCAGCTTGTTGGCGAGGACGAAGAGGAGCATCGTCGCCGCGTAGACCGCGGCCACCGCGACGTCGCGCGGCCGCGGCGCCCGCCGCGCCCGCGGCAGCAAGGCGAGGAGTGCCAGCGCCGCGATCCCCGAGCGCATTCCCGCCACCTGCCACCCGGAGAGATGGACCGCTTTGATCGCCGCGCCGCCCGAGGAGAAGAGGAGCGCGGCGCCGAGGACCGCCAAGCGCGCGGCGAGGCGGGACATGGGCCGGTGACCCGGCGATCCCGCTCCCCGCGCCACGGCTTCTACGCCATCTGCTCCGTCGCGCTCCACGGCGGGCATTCTCCCCGGACGCCGCTCCGGTGCCAAGGGGCGAACTTTCCCCGCACCGGGGCGCCCTTGGTGTTGGCCGCCGGACGCTGCAGGTGGTCCGCACCTCGGCGAAGGCCATCGCGCGGTCTCTCGCGTCGTGGAGGTGCGCTGGCCTTTGACAGCCTTCCCGCGCACCGTTACCTTCTCGCCGAGATCGGGAGGGATGCCATGGTCAAGACCTATGGCCTGACGCACGTGGCGCTGGCGGTCCGCGACGCCGAGCGGTCGCTCGCCTTCTACCAGGAGGTGCTGGGGATGGTGGCGGTCTACCGGCGGCCGGGCTTCGTCCAGGCGCAGACGCCGGGGAGCCGCGACGTGCTGGTCTTCGAGGAGGACGCCGCGCGGGCGGGACCGGGCGGCGGCATCGTCCACTTCGGCTTCCGGCTGACCGATCCGGGGGACATCGACGCCGCGGCCGCCGCCGTCGAGCGGGCCGGCGGCACGATCCGCGAGAAGGGCGAGTTCTGCCCCGGCGAGCCCTACGTCTTCTTCACCGACCCGGACGGCTACGAGGTCGAGATCTGGCACGAGCTGCCGACGCCGATCGATCCGCCGCGGACATCGAGCTGACCGACGACGCCCCGCCGCTGCACGAGCGGCGGGGCGAGATCCCTCTACGGCGCGTAGACGAAGAGCCCGCCGGGCTCTTCCGTTCCGGCATAGACGACGCCGGGATGGAAGGGATCGGCCGCGAGGCCGAAGACGATGCCGCCGGGGAGGCCGGCGAGGCGCTGCCAGGTGGCGCCCTGGTCGCGCGACACGTAGACCCCGCGGGTGGTCCCGACGTACAGCGCGCGGGTCGCCGGGTCGATCGCCAGCCGCAAGGTTTCGAAGGCCGGGTCGGTCGGCAGCCCGGCGTCCGCCGGGGCCCAGGTCGCCCCGGCGTCGACGCTCTTGAGCACCCGCTCGGGGGTCTCCCCCGTCGCGGCGTAGAGGGTGCGCGGGAACGCCGGGTCGAGCACCAGGTCGGTCAGGGGACCGACCGGCAGCTCGTGGAAGGTGGCTCCACCATCGCGGCTGCCGAAGGTGCGGCTGCCGACGAGGTAGACGAGCCAGGGGTGAGCGGGGTCGATCCTCACCGCGTGGAACTGCCCCTGCGCCCCCGGCGCCATCAGGCGGCTGGAGACGTCGCTCCAGGTGGACCCGCCGTCGACGCTCTCCAGGACCGCGAGCTGAGGCGGGAAATCCGGGCAGCCGAGGCCGCTGCAGCTCGTCATCGACCAGCCGGCGGCGAAAACGACCCGCGAGTTTCCTGGCGCGACCGCGGCGCTCGCCAGCAGGATCCGCGGCGCCGGCAACATCGACCAATGGCCGCCGCCGTCGAGGGTGCGGAAGAGCCCGCCGCCGGCGGCGTAGACGACCTGCGGGCGATTGGGATCGAAGTCGAAGCTGAAGACCGTGGAGATGTTCGTGCCCACCGTCAGCACGGGCGCCGCCGGCTGCCAGGTGGCGCCGCGGTCGCGGCTCTCGAAGGCGCCGAGCTCGGTACGGGTGTCGCTGCCGCCGACGTGGGCTTCGACATAGAGAGTCCCCGCGGTGTGCGGATCGGCCCCCACCGTGGTGATCGCCGTCGCCCGCAGGCCCGACTGCGCGCTCAGCCAGGCCGGCCAGCGGCTGAGCCGCTTCAGCACGCCGAGCCCGGAGGCGGCGAAGGCGCGAGCCGGACGGGCCGGGTCGATGGCGATCGCATGCACGTCCTTGGGCAGCGCCGCCGGCATGTCCTGCGGCACCGCCTCGGCGGTCCAGGTGGCGCCGCCATTGTCGCTGCTGTACAGATTGAACGTCACCTGGCCCGACCTGGGGAAGTAGTTGCCCCCGGCGTAGAGCCGGCCGGAGGTCGAGACGGCGAGCACACGCGGCAGGACGATCGGGACCGGCAGGCGGAGGGGAGCCCAGGTACGGCCGCCGTCCAGGCTGCGGAAGAAGCCCGCGGGCTTGCCGAGGCCGCCGTTGCCGCCGAGGTAGAGGGTGGCGGGGTGGCGCGGGTCGATGGCGAAGACCTCGATCCCACCGGAGGGGAGGGCGGCGGACTGGTCGGTCCAGTGCCGGCCGGCGTCGAGGGTCTCGTAGAGCGTGAAGTCGAGCACCGCGTAGGCCCTGTCCGGCCGGGTGGGGTCGACCGCCAAGGCGAAGTCGAAGAACGGCCTGACGAGGCCGCCGTCCGCCTCGTGCCAGGTGATGCCGCCGTCATCGCTCCTCCAGAGCTGCTCGACGCCCTCGGGGAGGGTCTGGAGGACGGCATAGAGGCGCTGGTGCGACGACGGGGCGACCGCCACCCGGCGCACCCTGCCGGTGAGGGCGGTCAGGGCCCAGGTGCGCCCGCCGTCGCTCGACTTCGAGAGCCCCGCCTCGGTGGCGGCGTAGGCCGTCGCCGGATCGGCCGGATCGGCCGCCACGTCCTGCACCTCGAAGCCGGCGAGCCCGGCGTTCGAAGCGATCCACGAGGCGGCGCCGTCGTCGCTCCGGAAGACGCCGGCGTCGGCGGTCGCCGCCAGCACGCTGCCCGGGCCCGCGGTCACCGCGAGCGCGTTGACCAGCGCCGTGGAGGGACCGATCCGCGTCCAGTGCGGCGATGGCGATTGCGCGCCAGCCCGGGCCGGCGATGCGGCGAATCCGGCGAGGCCGGCGAGGCCGGCGGCGGAGAGAGCGGTGACGACGGCGAGCTTCCAACCCGAGCGGAACCCGATCATGTCGACCTCCTTGGCCGATCTCCGGCCGGACCTATGCTGATCTCTGGCACGGTATACGGCCGGCCGCGGGCGATCGTTGAAGGGCTCAGGTCGAGCTCGGGATTTCCATTCGATCACCGATCGATCATCGAGCGGTCACCCCGGAAAGAAATAGAACACGATCGCGAGGATCACGTAGACGGCGAGGAGCTGCACCCCTTCCAACCAGTTGCTCTCGCCGTCGCCGGCGATCTGGGCGGCGAGGAGGACGGCGACGACGACGGCGATGACCTCGGGGGCGGAGAAGACGAGGTCCATCGGCGCCGCGCCGAGGAAGTGGCTGGCGATGACGAGGAGGGGGGCGACGACGAGGGCGATCTGGATGCTGCTGCCGAGGGCGATGCCGAGGGCGAGGTCCATGCGGTTCTTGCGCGCCAGGAGGACGGCCGTGGCGTGCTCGGCGGCGTTGCCGGCGATGGCGACGACGACGATGCCGATGAAGATGTCGCTCATCCCCAGGGCGTGCGCCGCCGCCTCGACCGTCCCCACCAGGACCTCCGAGAGCCAGGCGACGACCGCCGTGGCGCCGAGCAGGACGGCGAGCGCCCGGCCGCGGCTCATCGGCGAGCGGCCCTCGTCCGCCGCCGGCGCCTTGGGCGGCGGCCCGCAGCCGGCGAAGAGCTCCTTGTGGGTGTGGAGCGAGAACCAGAGCCCCAGCGCGTAGGTGGCGAGGAGGACGCCGGCGATGGCGAGCGACAGGCGGCCCTCGAACGCCGCCGCGCGCCGGCCGCCGAAGTGGTGGTAGGCGGCGGGCATGACCAGGCCGATGGCGGCGAGGAGGAGCATCGTCGCCTGCGAGCGGGCGCCCGAGCGGTTGAAGCGCTGCTCCTGGTGGCGCACCCCGCCGGCGAGGATCGCGGCGCCGAGAACCAGGAGGACGTTGCCCAGGATCGAGCCGGTGAGCGAGGCCTTGACCACCGCGATCAGCCCATGGCGCAGCGCCATCCAGCCGATGATCAGCTCGGCGGCATTGCCGAAGGTGGCGTTCAGGAGCGCCCCCGGCCCGTCGCCGATCGTCGCCGCCAGGTCCTCGGTCGCCCGGCCGATCCAGCCGGCGAGCGGCACGATGGCGCCGCAGGCGCAGAAGAAGGTCCAGGTGGGGGACGCGCCGGTGAAATGGAGGACGGCGGTGATCGGCACCAGGACCAGCAGCCAGTCGAGCGAGGGGCGAAGGCGGCGCGGCATGCGCCGGCGATCATATCCGGGGCGGAAGCGCTACCGCGGAGAGGGTGGGTTGCGGCTCCCCAAAGGGAGAGAGCAGGACGCCTCCGGCGAGCCGGGTGGCAATCGCCTCTGCAGGGCGGCTCGCAGGCCCCTTCGACACGTCTTACATCCCTGGTAAGATGACGCTCATGAAGGACGCCACCCGGGTGACCAGCAAGGGCCAGTCGTCATTCCCAAGCCCGTCCGCGAGCAGCTCCGGTGGACGCCGGGCACTCAGCTCGCCGTCGAGATCATGGGCGATGGCGCCGTGCGCCTGACTCGGCTCGCGGCCGAGGACTCCATCGACATCATCCGATTGCCCCGAAGTACCTAACCGCGGAGCCTTCCATGGTCAGTGCCAGCGAAGCCTGGGCTGCGTTCTGGCGGATCACCAACGTATCGTTCCATCTGGTTTTGGATCTGTGGCCCATTTCCCTTGGGGTTGTGGTTGCAGCGATCCTCGCGTTCACGGTCGGAAATCCGCTGCGGACGCCGGCGATCCGGAGGCGCCTTACCCTCCTGTTGGTCACCTATGCCATCCCGCTGCTGATCGTCGTCATGGGAGCGGTTCTTCGTTTCCCAGGACCATCACGCATGTTCACGGAAGCGCGGCAATCGTGGCGGGTCGACATGTTGTGGTGGGTCTTGCTCATCCATGCACTGGTCGTGCTCGCCGCCCCGGTCATTATGAAAGGCGTTCGACTCAGAGCATTCTCGATTTTGCTCCTAGGCTTCTGGCTGTCGGTGACCTCCGGATTTTTGGTCGAGGCGTCGCTCCAGGGCGTAGGGCAATAAAGGCGCTGGTCGAATCTGTCACCGGTTGTCGCGCCTTCTTACTCGGAGCGCCCGACCCGGACGCCGTCGCCGGCGAGCCCGCCGGCGGCTCGGCCAGTCGCTCCGCGGAGCGGCTCGGGGCGCACTTTCCTCCGGCTCGGGGCGGACGGACTCTCTCGCGCCTCCCTTGTACACGCTTACCGCCTGCGCTACCCTGCGGAGAGCACCCGGGGCCCGATCATCCGCGACACCCTGGGAAGGACTGCATGCCGCGAGAACCCCGCGAGACCCCCGAGAGCTCCAAGCAGAAGAAGACCTTCGTCCTCGACACCTCGGTCATCCTCTACGACTGGAACGCGCTCCACAATTTCCAGGAGCACGACGTCGCCATCCCGATCACGGTGCTCGAGGAGCTCGACCAGTTCAAGAAGGGCAACTCGGTCCTGAACCTCCAGGCGCGCGAGTTCATCCGCCAGCTCGACAAGATGTCGGGCAAGAACATGCTCGACGATTGGATCGCGCTCGACGGCCCGGCGCACGGGCGCTTCCGGATCATCACCGAGGAGAACGGCCGCGGCGGCGGCCGCGGCGACGCCGCCGAGGTCTTCGGCTCGCGCAAGGCCGACCACCGCATCTTGAACACCGCTCTGCGGCTGGCCGCCGCCGAGCCCGAGCGCCGGGTCATCCTGGTCAGCAAGGACATCAACCTGCGCCTGAAGGCGCGGGCCCTGAACCTGCCGGCCGAGGATTACGAGACGGTCAAGATCAAGGACGTCGACCAGCTCTACAAGGGAAAAGCCGAGGTCGAGGTCGCCGATCCCGGCGTCATCGACCGCCTCTACCGCGACGAGCACCTGCCCTTCGAGGAGGTGATGACCGAGCGGCCGCAGGCCAACCAGTACTTCATCCTGCGCAGCTCCGCCAACTCGGCCCTCGCCACCTACAACCCGCAGAGCGGCCGGCTCGAGCGCGTCGCCAAGGCGGTCGCCTACGGCGTCACGCCAAGGAACGCCGAGCAGACCTTCGCCCTCCACGCGGTCTTGAACCCCGAGGTCCTCCTGGTGACGATCTCCGGCGCCGCCGGCACCGGCAAGACCCTGCTGGCCTTGGCCGGCGCCCTCGAGCAGCGGCGCCAGTTCCGCCAGATCTATCTGGCGCGGCCGATCGTGCCGCTGTCGAACAAGGACATCGGCTACCTCCCCGGCGACATCCACTCGAAGATCAACCCCTACATGCAGCCGCTGTGGGACAACCTGGACATCATCAAGAACCAGTACGGCGAGCGCGACCGCGAGTACAAGAAGGTCGAGGAGCTGGTCGAGACCGAGAAGCTCCACATCGTGCCGCTCGCCTACATCCGCGGCCGCAGCTTCTCGAACGTCATCTTCATCGTCGACGAGGCGCAGAACCTGACGCCGCACGAGGTGAAGACGATCATCACCCGCGCCGGCGAGAAGACGAAGATCGTCTTGACCGGCGACATCTTCCAGATCGACACCCCGTATCTCGACGCCCAGAGCAACGGCCTCTCCTACCTGATCGACCGCATCCGCGACAACCCGCTCTACGCCCACGTCAACCTGGACAAGGGCGAGCGCTCGGAGCTGGCGAACCTCGCGAGCATGCTGCTCTAGCGGGCGCAGATCCGACGTCTGGAGACCCTGTCTGGAGAACGCTCCACGAAGACCGTTGTGGTAGGGGCAGAGCTTGCCTGCCTCCGCCCTGGTCCGGACACGTCGTCAGGGTTCGTTGACCTGCTGCGGACGCGGGCGGAGACAAGCTCCGCCCCTACGAAGATAAGAAGCTCTCGTATGCCGGCGCGCCGGTTGCATGTCCTTCGCCGAGGGCGCTATTTGGCGGCTGTCGCCGGCGCGCGCGGGCGCAGCTCCGACTCGCCGAGGATCGCCGACGGCTTGGGCTGCCAGATGAGGCCGAACTGGCCGACCGTCGAGAGGATGTGCCGCATCGCCTCGTCGGGCGAGTCGGTGAAGAGCAGGCGATCGAGGTCGGCGGGGAGGATGGTCCCCTCGGGCACCATGCGGCCGGCGAGAAAGTCGCGCAGCGGCTGCCAGTAGTCGGTGCCCATCAGGACCAGCGGGAAGCCCTTGATCTTCGCCGTCTGGATGAGGGTGGCGGTCTCGAACACCTCGTCCATGGTGCCGAAGCCCCCCGGCATCACGACGAACGCGTAGGAGTACTTGACGAGCATCACCTTGCGGACGAAGAAGTAGTTGAACTCGACCCAGAGGTCGAGGAAGGGATTGGGCTTCTGCTCCTGGGGCAGGATGATGTTGCAGCCGACCGAGCGGGCGCCGGCGTCGCGCGCGCCGCGGTTCGCGGCCTCCATGATGCCCGGCCCGCCGCCGGTCATCACGGTGAAGCCGGCGCGGCCGAGCCGCTGCCCCATCTCGCGGGCCAGGGCGTAGTAGCGATGGTCGGCGTGGAAGCGCGCCGAGCCGAAGACGGTGACGCACGGCCCCACGAAGTGGAGGGCGCGGATGCCGCGCAGGAAGTCCGCGGCGATGCGGTAGAGGCGCCGCAGCTCGTGGGCGCGCGGCTGCGGTCCGGCGAGGAAGCTCCCCTCCTCCGGATTCTCCGTCCCCTTGCCCCAGCGCGGCGCCTGGTCGCTCTCCGCCGCCGCCGCCACCTCCACCTGGGAGACGCCCCGTTGCTGGCCTTCCGGTTTGACCTCGCGCATGCCGGGGAGTCTAGCAAGCGGTGCGCCCGGGGCCATCGCGCCGGGCTCGCCGTGGTGGCCATGGTGGCCACCGCGATCGTCACCGCGGTCCTCCTCGCCTCCGCGCTCGTCGCCCGCCCGGCCGCTGCCGCCGCGGGAAGCCCGAGCGCAGCTCCGGCGCCGCGCTTCCCCAACGTCGTCGTCGTCACCGTCGACACTCTCCGCGCCGACCGCCTCTCGGCCTACGGCTACCGGCGCCCCACGACCCCCAACCTCGACCGCCTGCTCGCCCGCGGCGCCCGCTTCACGGCGGCGCGGACGGCCGAGCCGCTGACCACGCCGGCGCTCGCCACGCTCCTCACCTCGCTCTACCCGCACGAGCACGGCGCGACGAGGAACGGCCTCCGCCTCTCGCCCGGCCTCCCCTCGTTCGCCCGCGCCCTCCGCCGCCGCGGCTTCCGCACCGCCGCCTTCGTCGGCAACTGGACGCTCCGCGACCGGCTGTCGGGGCTGGCCGAGCACTTCGACGAGTACCAGGAGGTGCTCACCCGCAAGCGCTGGTGGGGCCTCTTCAAGGGGGAGGCGACGGCGGCCGACCTGACCGACGCCGCGCTCGGCTGGCTCGCCGGCCGAGCCCTGGATGCCGGCGACGGCCATGCCGCCCAGCCCGCCGCTCGCCGGCCGTTCCTCCTCTGGGTCCACTACGTCGACCCGCACGCCCCCTACCGCCTCCACCCCGAGGTGGCGGCGCGGCTCGGCGTGCGGACCGCGGGCGAGGTCGCCAAGTCCGACCGCTACGACACCGAGGTCGCCTTCGCCGACCTCCACATCGGCCGTCTGCTCGCCGCCCTGGAGAGCGGCGCGGAAGGCGCCGCGGGCGAGCGGACGGACACCCTGATCGTCTTCGCCGCCGACCACGGCGAGAGCCTCGGCGAGCACGGCGAGTGGGGCCACGGGCGGACGCTCTACGAGCCGGCGCTCCGCGTCCCGCTGGGGATCGTCTGGCCCGGCCACGTGCGGCCGCAGGCGGTCGACGCGCCGGCCTCGAGCCTCGACGTGGCGCCGACGATCCTGGGGCTCCTCGGCCTCGCCGCGCCGCCCGGCTTCCGCGGCTTCGACTGGTCGCCGGTCCTCGCCGGCCGCGCGCCGGCGCCCGCGTCGCGGACCCTCTGGTTCCAGGCCCACAAGGGCGCCGTCCTCTCGCTCCGCGAGGCCGCGGCGGCCCGCCGCAACGGCCTCCTCGCGGTCGGCATGCTCGCCGGGAGCCGCATGGAGATCCTCACCCCCGGCGCCCCTCCGAACCGCCGCCACGAGCTCTACGACCTGGCGAGAGACCCCGGCGAGCGCACCGACCTCGGCGCGACCGGAACCCCCTCCGCCGGCCTCCGCGCCTGGCTCGCCACCGTCACCCGCGGCCTCGCCCTCTCCGACCGCCGCGCCCCCGCCGCCCCCGACGCCGAGAGCGCGGCGAAGCTGCGGGCGCTGGGGTACGCGGAGTGAGCCTGGCCTCCCCCCGGCGCTTGGGCTATCGTTGGCGGTCTGAGGGAGAACCGCCGTGCCGACCATCAAGCCCATCGTCCTCCTCGCCGACAGCCAGCTCCTCTTCTTCCGCGACGACACCGGATCGTTCCTCGAGCGGGTGCGGGCGATGCTCCACGACGACGAGACGGAGATCAACCTGTCGCCCAAGGCCGCCTACCTGGGGGCGTCGAACGGCGACGCGCCGGAGTTCTACGACCTCTTCCAGGGGGCGATGGACACGATCAACCTGAAGGACCGGCGGATGATCCCCGCCGAGCCCACGCCCGAGGACCTCGCTTTCCTCGCGGCGGCGGACCTCATCCTCCTCGCCGGCGGCGACACGGCGCGCGGCTGGCGCGCCTTCGAGGCGTCGGGGGTCAAGGACCGCCTGACCGAGCGCTACTACGGCGGCGCCCTCCTCCTCGGCATCTCGGCCGGGGCGGTGCAGCTCGGGATGAAGGGCTGGGAGGACGACCGGCTCTTCGACACCCTGCGCCTGGTGCCGTTCGTCGTCGACGTCCACGACGAGCCGTCCTGGAGCGGGCTCCTCAAGGCGGTGCCCAGGGCCGGCGAGTACGCGCGCGGCTTCGGGATACCCACCGGCGGCGGCGCCATCTATCACCCCGACTACTCGGTCGAGCCGGTGCGCCATCCGCTCACCGAGGTCTCCCTCGGCGAGGAGGGCGGGGTGCGCCAGGCGCTCCTCTTCCCCGGCGAGACGGAGACGGTCGAGGGGCTCGCCGAGCGGCCCGCGGACGCGGCGGATACCCCCGCCGAACGCCAGGGAGCCGAGTCGCCGGCCGCGCCGGCGGTGGATTCGGCCGCCGATTCGGCCGCCGATCCGGGCTCCGAGCCGGTCAACTGATCCCGCCGGCATGAAGCTCTATGCGATCTCCGACCTCCACCTGCGCTACGAGGTCACGCGGCAGGCGCTCGCGGCGCTGCGCCCGCACCCCGACGACTGGCTGATCGTCGCCGGCGACGTCGGCGAGACCGACCAGCACCTCCGCTTCGCGCTCACCATCCTGCAGCGCCGCTTCGCGCGCCTCCTCTGGGTGCCGGGCAACCACGACCTGTGGACCGTGCCGCCCCACCCCGGCGAGCCGCGCGGCGTCGAGAAGTACGAGCGGCAGGTCGCGATCTGCCGCGAGTTCGGCGTCCTCACCCCCGAGGACCCCTACCCCGAGTGGACGGGCGAGGGGCCGCGGGCGATCCTGGCGCCGCTCTTCCTCCTCTACGACTACAGCTTCCGGCCGGACGACGTGCCGGTCGACGAGGCGGTCGAGTGGGCGGCCGAGGAGAACCTGCTCTGCTCGGACGAGGTGCTCCTCCACCCCGACCCCTTCCCCACCCGCCAGGCCTGGTGCGCGGCGCGCGTCGCCGCCGCCGAGCCGCGCCTGGCCGCCGCCGCCGAGGCGGCGCCGCTCGTCCTCATCAACCACTTCCCCCTGCGCCAGGACCTCGCCGTCCTGCCGCGCATCCCGCGCTTCTCGATCTGGTGCGGCACCCGCGCCACCGACGACTGGCACCGCCGCTACCGCGCCCTCGTCGTCGTCTATGGCCACCTCCACATCCGCCGCACCACCCACCGGGACGGCGTCCGCTTCGAAGAGGTGTCGCTGGGCTACCCGAAAGACTGGGACGACACCCGCGGCATCGAGCCCTACCTGCGCGAGATCCTCCCCGGGCCGATCAGCTCGTGGGCGTAGAAGCGCCGCGGCGCGGCGGCCGAGCCCGAGGCCCAACGTAAGCCGAGGGGCCTAGCGGCCGAAGCCCGGAATACCCAGCCCCGCCGGCAGCGGCAGCCTCCCCTTGTGGACGACGGGGATGCGCACGCCGCCGGTCGCCGGCAGGAGGACGAGGAACTCGGCGTCCACCTCGTAGACCGGCGTCCCGCCGGAGAGCAGATCGCCCAGCACGTTCCCCAGGTCGCGGAAGCGCAGGGTGACGGGGAGCAGGACCGTCGTCTCGGCGTGGCCGGCGAGATCGATCCGGTCGCGCCGCGTGCCGGAGAGGAGCGGCTGCCCGTCGACCGACACCCGGTAGTCGATGGCGCCGAGCGGCAGGGTGACGCCGTTGGGGTTCATCACCCGGAAGTCGAGGTCGATCTCGGCCCCCTCGCGGGTGACGCCGGTGACCGCGGCGCTCTCCAGGCGCACGGTGGGCTGAGCGAGCACCCGCCGCGCGATGGCCGTGCAGCCGGCGAGGAGGGCGAGCAGGAGGAGAGAGGCGATCGCGGCGGGCGGGACACGGCGGCGAGACATGAGCAGAGGATAGCCCTGGAGCCGCCGCCATGGCCAGGACAGGCGTATAGTTTGAAGCAATCCATGGAGGTGTCGACATGCCCAAGACTTCCGCTCTCGTCCCCCGCTCTACCACCCGGCACTGGCCGCGCGTCCTGCTGATCGCGGTGCTCTGCGCGGCGCTCGGCGCCGTGCAAGGGATGGCCTTGGCGCCCTCCGCGGTGCTGGCCTCGCCCGCCGCGGCGCTGGCCACGGCGCCCGCCGCCGGCGCCGCGGCCTTCCTGGCCACGCTGTCGGTCGACGGCGCCGGCCTGCCGCCGGCGCTCGCCGCCACCGACAGCTGCACCAGCAACGCCCAGTGCCTGCCGGACAAGCTCTGCTGCCGGGCCTGCGGCTACGTCGGCTGCACCCTCAAGGCCTGTCTCACGCCGCGGAACGGCCACTGCCCGCTGATCCCGTAGAGCGGCTTACGGGCGCGGCGCAGGCTCATCAGCGCCGCGCCCGCAGGCTCCGCCACACGTAGCCCCGCCGCTTCCCCTGCCGCGCCGGCAGGTGCTCGAAGCCGGATTCCGCGAACAGCCGCTCCCACCAGGCCCACGACTCGAGGGTCTTCCGGTGGGGGTCCGGGCAGCAGGCGCCGCGGACGCTGGAGCGGAAGTAGAGGTGGCGCGCGGCGAGGGCGAGCCGCGGCAGGAAGGCGGCGAGATCCTCCTTCGAGAGATAGATGAGCGAGTTCGAGTAGGCGAGGTCGAAGATCCGCCGGCGCGCGATCCAGCGCTCGACCTCGGTCGTCATCGAGGCACAGCGGACCCGGCGGCGGTACGGCGGGGGAATCCGCGCGCAGGCCCAGGGGCTCACCTCGCACCCCCACGGCGCGAAGCCCAGCCGGCGATCGAAGTAGCGCAGCACCTGGCCCGTCGCCGCACCCAGCACCCACAGGCTGCGCACCGCCGAGCGCGGCTGCTCGCGGACCCACGCGACGCAATCCTCGGGATGGCTGTAGAGGAGCCAGCTCCGCCAGTAGGGCGCGCCCGAGCCGGCGTAGTCGCGGAAGTAGCTCTCGTCGATCTCGGCCCGGCTCGTCATGCCGCCTCGAAACGAAGGTAACACAGGCATGGAGCACCGCGCGGACCGGTCTCTCAGCTGCCACGGGCCGCCGGGGAGCCGGGAGCGCCGACGCCACCTTCTCGGCATCGACACCGCTCCTGCGGAGCCGCCCGCTCGGCGCGAGACGGCCGCCGCTTGACAGACCTCCCACACGATGCATTAACATGCGCATTCTTTTGCGGCGCACGAGAGCCGCTGCCTACCATGCCGACCGACCACGAACAGCGCGAAGCCCGCCAGCGGGAGATCCTGGCGATCCTCGGCGAGCGTAGCGGATGACCAGCCAGCGCGAGCTCGTCGAGCGGCTGCGGGAGCGGGGGATCGCCGCCACCCAGTCCACCGTCAGCCGCGACCTGCGCGACCTCGGGCGTGGGCTGGATCGGCGGCCGCTACGTCCTGCCCGGCGAGCCGCGCGGCGGCGGCGAGCCGGAGAGCCGCAGCCCCGACCTCGCCGAGGTGGCGCGCTTTCTGCGCGCCGCGAAGCCCGCCGGGCCCCACCTGACCGTCGTCTTCACCATCCCCGGAGCGGCGCAGAGCGTCGGCCTCGCCATCGACCGCGCCGGCTGGCCCGAGCTGGTGGGGACGATGGCCGGCGACGACACCGTCTTCGTCGCCACCGCCGCGCGCCGCGCGACCAGAAACGCCTCGCTCCGCCGCCTCGAGCGGCTCGCTGGAGGCGAAGTAAGGAGGCGCTGCATGAGCTTCTCCGATCCCATCGTGCTCGCCTTCTCCGGCGGGCTGGACACCTCGTTCTGCATCCCCTGGCTCGCCGAGACCTCGGCCGGCCGGTGGTCACCGTGACCGTGGACACCGGCGGGCTCGACGCCGCGGCGGCCGCGGAGCTCGCCGCGGCGCTCGCGCGTCCTCGGCGCGGCGGACCACCTGCTGATCGACGCGCGCGAGGACTTCTTCGACCGCGTGCTGCGCTTCCTGATCCTGGGCAACGTCCGGCGCGGCCAGGTCTATCCGCTCTGCGTCGGCGCCGAGCGGGTGATCCAGGCGCAGGAGGTGGCGAGGGCCGCCGCCGGCTCGGCTCGCGCACGGTCGCCCACGGCTGCACGGCGGCGGGCAACGACCAGGTGCGCTTCGAGGTGGCCCTGCGCACCCTCGATCCCGAGCTCGAGATCCTGGCGCCGGTGCGCGACGAGCCGCGGCCGCGCGCCGAGCAGGTCGCCTTCCTCGCGAGCGCGCGGGCTCCCGGTGCCGCCGTCCGGCGCCGCCTACTCGATCAACCGCGGCCTCTGGGGGGTGACGATCGGCGGCCAGGAGACGCTCGACACCGTCGCGCTCGATCCCCGAGACCGCCTGGGTGCTGACCCGAGGGCGCCTTCGACGCCCCCCTGCCGCCGGCGCGCCACACGGTCGCCTTCGTCCAGGGCGTACCCGCGCGCCTGGGACGGCGAGGCGCTCGCGCCGGTCGCGCTTGATCGAGGCGGTGGAGGACGGCGGCGCAGGGTCTACGGCATCGGCCGCGGCATCCATCTGGGCGAGACGATCCTCGGCATCAAGGGACGGGTCGCCTTCGAGGCGCCGGCCGCCGAGGTGCTGCTCGACCGCCCACCGCGAGCTCGAGAAGCTGTCGCTCACCGGCCGGCAGGTCGCGGGTCAAGGAGACGGTCGCGGCGGTCTACGGCGACCTCGTCCACGAGGGGCAGCAGCCTCGATCCGGTCTGCCGCGACATCGAGGCGCTCCTCCTCTCCTCGCAGGCAGCGGGTGACGGGGGAGGTCCACCTCCTCTTCCGCCCCGGCCAGGTCTTCGTCGAGGGGGTGGCCTCGCCCTTCTCGCTGCGGGCGGCCTCGCGCGGCGTCTACGGCGAGGCGGCCGGCGAGTGGTCGGCGGCCGACGCCCGCGGCTTCTCGCGCATCGTGGCGCTGCCGGGCGAGCTCTGGGCGCGCCTGGCGGGGAGGCGAGACCGCGGCCGGCGGCGCCCGGGACGGAGGAGGCCAGCGGTGAAGACCGTGCTGCTCGACAAGATCGCCTCGGTGACCCGTGCCTGCGGCCTCAAGCGCGAGGTGCGGGTGAGCGCCGACATCCCCTGCGAGGAGGGGGTGGTGGTCGCCGTGCGGGTGCGCAACGACAAGACGCACCTACAGCCAGCTCGAGCTGCCGAGCGGCCGCATGGCGCAGGTCAAGAAGGGGGACGTGGTCGCCGGCGCCCTCGGCCACCGCCACGCCCTGTTCGGCTACTCGGGGCACCTGCCGGAGCGGCTGGCCCCCGGCGACACCGTCCACCTGCTCAACATGGGCGGGGTGATCGGGATCTGCGACTCGGTGAACCCCGACCTCGGGCCGCCGTTCGAGTGCGAGGTGCTGGGCGCGGTGCTCCACTTCCCCTACCTCGGCGAGCGGATCGGCGATCGCGGCGCGGATCGGCGGCGAGCCGCTGCGACCCCGGCGGCGCCGCCTCGACGCCGCCGGCGGTGCCGGTGGTCGCCCTGGTCGGCTCGTGCATGAACTGCGGCAAGACGGCCGCCGCCTGCACCCTGGTCCGCCATCTCAGCCACGCGCGGCCTGACCGTCGACGGCCTCAAGGCGACCGGCGTCTCGCTGCGCCGCGACGTGCTCGCCATGGAGGACGCCGGGGCGCGCGCGACGGCCCTGTTCACCGACCTCGGGCGTGGTCTCGACGACGCCGGCCAACGCGCCGGCGGTCGACCCGGACGCTGGTGACCCGCCTCGCCGCCGGCCGGCCGGACGCCATCGTGGCCGAGCTCGGGGACGGCCTCCTGGGCGCCTACGGTGTGGCGGCGATCCTCGACGATCCGAGCGATCCGCGCCGCGCTTGACCGCCGTCGTGCTCGCCGCCAACGACCCGGTGGCGGCCTGGGGCGGGGTGCGGATGCTCGCGCGAGCGGTTCGGCATCGAGCCCGTGGCGGTGACCGGCCCGGCGACCGACAACCTCGCCGGGACGCGGATCATCGAGGAGGAGCTGGGGGTGCCGGCGATCAACGCGCGGACCGACGGCGAGGCCGGCTGTGCGGCGCTGGTGCGCGGAGCGCGCTGGGGCTGCGGCGCTCGCGGCGCCGGCGGAGTGTGGCGGGATGACGCGCGCCCGTGCCCGCCGATCCCCGCGGTCGTGCTGGGCGGCACCGGCTACGTGGCCGGCGAGCTGCTGCGCCTCCTCGCCGGCCATCCGCGATCCTCGCCCGTGGCGGCGGTCCTCTCGGACAGCCAGGCGGGCGGCGCGGTCGAGGCCGCCTTCCCGCATCTCGCGGGGTGCTATCCGCGGGCTGGCGTTCTGCCGGGCGCGCGACGGAGGCTGGCGCGGGTGATCGGCGGAGCGACGCAGGACCGCTCGCGCGTGCTCTGCGCCGCGCCCCACGGCGCCGCGGCGCCCCTGCTCGACGAGCTGCTGAGCGCGGCGGAGGAGGCCGGCAGCGCGGTCAAGGTGGTGGACGTCTCGGCCGACTTCCGCTTCGCGCGACGGCGAGCGCCTACGAGGCGGTCTACGGCCACCCGCACGGCGCGCCGGGCCGCCTGCCGGCGAGTTCCGCTGCGCCCTGCCGGAGCACCTGCGCGGACGACGCCGCGCGGGGCCACGTCGGCCATCCCGGCTGCTTCGTCACCGCGACGCTGCTCGCCGCCGTGCCGCTGCTCGAAGCTCGGGCTGGTCGAGCCGCGCCTCTCGGTCGTCGCCGTCACCGGCAGCACCGGCGCGGGGCGCGACGCCGACCGCCACCACCCACCACCCGGCGCGGCGGAGCAACCTCTTCGCCTACAGCCCGCTGCGCGCACCGGCACGAGCCCGAGATGCGGGCGCTGGCCGAGGCGGCCTCGGGCGTCGACGCGGAGATCTTCTTCACGCCGCAGGCGGGGCCGTTCGCGCGCGGCATCTACGCCACGCTCCAGGCGCGGCTGCGCGGCCGATGCGCGGCGGCGGAGGTCCGCCAGGCGCTCGCCGGCTTCTACGCCGGAGCGCCGTTCGTCGAGGTCCTGGCCGATCCGCCGCGCCTCCAGGACGTGGTGGGGACCAACCGCGCCGCCTCTCGGCGGCCGCCGTCGCGGCGACCACCTGGTGGTCTTCTCGGCGATCGACAACCTGGTGAAGGGCGCCGCCGGCGGCGGCATCCAGTGGATGAACCGGCTGCTCGGCTTCCCGGAGACGGCGGGCTTGACGCCGGCCGGCCTCGGCTGGCTCTGGGCTGTCGCGCTGTCCGATCGAAGGAGAGCTCGATGACCCCGCCCGCGACGCAGCCGCCGCCGACCGTCCTGCCAGGCCCGAGCTCGACGAGGCGCGCTGGCTCCTCCCCGTCTACGCCCACACCCCGGTCGAGCCGGTCTCGGGCGACGGGGTGATCGTCCAGACCCGCGGACGGCCGCTCGCTGATCGACTTCTACGGCGGCCACGCCGTGGCGCTCCTCGGCTACCGCCATCCGCGGCTGGTGGCGGCGCTCGCCGGCCAGGCGGAGGAGCTGTTCTTCCAGAGCAACTCGGTGCCGCTCGCCGTCCGCGCCCGGGCCGCCGAGCGGCTGGTGCGCTTCGGGCCGGCCGGGCTGACCCGCGCCTTCCTGGTCAACAGCGGCGCCGAGGCGAACGAGAACGCCCTGCGCCTCGCCTTCCGCGCACACCGGGCGCCGCCCGGTCGTGGCCCTGGAGGGAGCCTTCCACGGCCGCACGGCGGCGGCGGCGGCGGTCAGCCACAAGTCGGAGGGGCTGGTACGGCTTCCCGCGCGACCCCGTTCGCCGTCACCTTCGTGCCGCGCGGGGACCTGGAGGCGCTGGAGGCGGCGCTGGCGACGGACGTCGCGGCGCTGATCGTCGAGCCGATCCAGGGGCTGGCCGGCGCCGTCGACCTCGGGGCGCGACTACCTCGCGGCGGCGCGCGAGCTCACCCGCGAGGCCGGCGCCCTGCTCGATCTTCGACGAGGTGCAGTGCGGCATGGGGCGCACCGGCCACCCGTTCGCCGCGCAGGCCTACGGCGTCACGCCGGACCTGCTGACCACCGCCAAGGGGCTCGCCGGCGGCTTCCCGGCCGGCGCGCTGCTGGCGAGCGACGCGGTGGCGGCGGGGCTGGGCGCAAGGGGGACCTGGGGAGCACCTTCGGCGGCGGGCCGCTCGCCTGCGCGCTGATCGAGGCGGTGATCGAGACGATCGAGTCCGAGCGGGCTGCTGGCGCGGGTGCGGGCGCTGTCCGCGCCTGATCCGCGACGACCTGCCGGGTGGGGCCGGTCGACGCGATCCAGGGGAAGGGCTTCCTGCTCGGCCTGCGCACCTCGCGGCCGGCGCGGGAGATCGTCGACGAGCTGCTGGCGAAGGGGATCCTCGCCGGCACCAGCGGCGATCCCGCGGATCGTCCGCCTGCTGCCGCCGCTGGTCCTCGAGGAGGCGCACGTCGAGGCGCTGGCCGCGGCCCTGGCGGAGATCCGCGCCGTGAAGCGGATTCCTCTCGCCTCGCCGAGCTCGCGCCCGGGGAGATCGCGGAGCTGCTCGACCTGCGCGCGCCGGCTGGAGCGGCGGCCGGAGCCGCGAGGCGCTCGAAGGGCAAGAGTCCTCGGCGCTCCTCTTCTTCAACCCGTCGCTGCGCACCCTCGCCTCCTTCCAGGCGGGGATGGCGCGGCTCGGCGGCAGCTCGTTCGTGATCTCGCCGGGGCAGGGGACCTGGCTGCTCGAGACCCGCGACGGCGTGGTGATGGACGGCGCCGCCGCCGAGCACGTGCGCGAGGCGATCCCGGTGCTGGCGGGCTATGTCGACGCCCTCGGCATCCGCTCCTTCGCGGGCGGCACCGACCTCGCGGCCGACCTCGCCGACTCCGACCTTCCGCGCCATGGCGGCCGTCGCCGTGCGCCGGTCGTGCCGCTGATCAACCTCGAGTCGGCGATCGATCACCCCTGCCAGGCGCTGGCCGACTGGAAGACGCTGGACGATCTCGGCGTCCCGGCGCGCGGCGGCAAGTTCGTCCTCTCCTGGGCCTGGCACCCGAAGCCGCTGCCGCTCGCGGTGCCGGCGGCGGCCGTCCACATGGCGGCGCTGCGCGGGATGGACGTCACCGTGCTGCGGCCCGACGGGTTCGCGCTGCCGGAGCCGGTGATGGCGCGGGCGCGGGCGGCGGCCGAGCTCTCCGGCGGCTCGCTCCGCGAGACCGCCGACCGCGGCGAGGCGCTCGCCGGCGCGCAGGTGCTCTACGCCAAGTCGTGGACCGTCGCCGCTCCACTACGGCGACCCCGCGGCCGAGGCGGAGCGTCCGCGCCGGCCTCCGCGACTGGTGCGTCGGACGACGAGCTGGTTCGCGGACCGCCGCGCCGGACTGCCGGTTCATGCACTGCCTGCCGGTGCGGCGCAACGTGGTGGTCGAAGGACGCGGTGCTCGACGGGCCGCGCAGCGTCGTGGTCCACGAGGCGCGGCAACCGCATGTGGGCGCAGATGGCGGTGCTCCACCGTCTGCTGCGAGACGCTGAGGAGATCGAACGAAGGAGACTGCAGATGAAAGACGTCGGCCAGCGCACCGCGCGAGGCGACCGCCCTGCAAGCACGCGGTCCCCTACATCCGGATCTTCAAGGGGAAGACCTTCGTCGTCAAGGCGGGGGGCGGCGCCCTCGAGCGCGAGGCGACCGCGCGCGCCCTGGTCGAGCAGATCGAGGTGCTCCACCAGGTGGGCATCCGCGTCGTGCTGGTGCACGGCGGCGGCACCCAGTCGACCGGCCTCGCCCGCGCGCTCGGCGCCGAGGCCCGCTTCGTCGAGGGGCGGCGGGTGACCGACGCCACGGCGCTCGAGGTGGCGGCGATGGTGCTTAACGGCGCCGTCAACACCCGCCTGCTCGCCGCTCTGCCGGAGCGTCGGGCTGCCGGCGGTGGGGCTCTCCGGGGTCGACGCCGGCCTGATCCAGCGCCCGCCGGCCGCCCGCCGGTCGCGGGTCGGCGGCGGAGCTGGTCGACTACGGCTTCGTGGGCGACGTCGCCGCGGTCGATCCGCGGGTGCTGACCGACCTGATGGACGCCGGCTACGTGCCGGTGGTCAGCCCGCTCTCGGCCGCCGACGACGGCACGCTGCTCAACATCAACGCCGACACCATCGCCGCGGCCCTGGCGGTGGCGCTCGGCGCCGAGAAGCTCCTCTTCCTGACCGGCGCGCGCCGGCATCCTCGAGCGGCCGGACGATCCCGGCTCGCTGGTCTCCTACACCGACCTCGCCGGCCTCGCGCCGCCTGCAAGGACGGCGGCGGCCTGGTGCGCCGGCATGCTCCCCAAGACCTCGGCCATCGAGGCGGCGATCCGGGCGGGCGTGCGGCGGGTGCACATCCTCTCGCACGATCTGCCGGACGGCCTGCTGGCCGAGGTGTTCACCAACGAGGGGGTGGGGACGCTGGTGGTCGACGGACGTGCGGCGTGCTCGAGCCCCGGCCGAGGCCGCGGCCGGGCAGCCGGCGACGCCGCTGCCGGTCCTGGCGCTGGCCGCGGTGGGAGCGCGCTGATGCTCCCCGAGCGCGAGATCCTGGCCCTCCACCGCGCGATCACCGCCATCCCCTCGGTCTCGGGGGAGGAGGGGCCGCGCTGGCCGACCTCCTCGGCGAGCTGCTGCGCGCGCAACGGCGTCGCGGTGACCCGGCTGGGCGCCTCGGGCGCCAGCCTGCTGGCGACCGTGGGCGAGGGGCCGCTCCTCCTCTTCGACACCCACCTCGACACCGTGCCGCCGGCGCCCGGCTGGACGCGCGACCCCTGGGACGTGCAGGCGGTCGACGGCCGCGTCTACGGCCTGGGTGCGAACGACGCCAAGGCCGCGGTCGCCGCGATGACCGCCGCCTTCCTCGCCTTCCGCGAGGCCGAGCTGCCCTTCACCCTCGCCCTCGCCCTGGTCGAGGGGGAGGAGACGCGGGGGACCGGCACCGAGGCGGTGCTCGCCGAGCTCGCCCGCCGCGGCACGCCGCCGGCCGCGGCGGTGGTGGGGGAGCCCACCGGGCTCGACGTCGCCGTGGCGCAGAAGGGGCTGCTGGTCCTCGAGCTGGTCGCCCGCGGCGACGCCTGCCACGCCGCCCACGCGGCGGCGCTCGGCGCCGGCAACGCCGCGCGCCGCCTCGCCCGCGACCTGGTGGCGCTGGAGGCGGTCGATCTCGGGCCCGCCCATCCGCGCCTCGGCGCCGATCACCCTGGAGCCGACGCAGCTGCGCGCCGGCACGGCGCGCAACGTGGTCCCGGCCGAGGCCACGGCCGTGCTCGACGTGCGCACCACGCCCGGCGCTCGCACGCCGCGGGAGATCGTCGAGCGGGTCCGCGCGGGCGGTGGCGGGCGAGGTGCGGGTGCTCTCCGACCGCCTGCGTGCCGCGCGAGACGACGGAGGACTCGCCGCTCGTCGCGGCGGCGCCCGCGCGGCGCGCCCCGAGGCCGCGCCTGTTCGGCTCGCCGACCCTCTCCGACCTGGTCTTCATGGCCGGCATCCCGCCGATCAAGTGCGGCCCGGGCGGCACCGCGCGCTCCCACACCGCGGACGAGTTCGTGCTGGAGAGCGAGATCCTGGACGGGGCCCGCTTCTACGCCCGGCTGGTGCGCGCCTACGCCGAGCGGCTCGGGGCCCGGAGCGCGGTCGGAGGCCGGTGGCGATGACCCGGCTCTGGGACAAGGGCGAGCCGCTCGACGAGCGGGTGCTCCGCTACACCGCGGGCGAGGACCATCGCCTCGACGCCCGCCTCGTCCCCTACGACGTGCGCGCCTCGATCGCCCACGCCGAGATGCTCGGCGAGGCCGGGCTCCTCGCCGGCGGCCGACCTCGCGGCCATCCGGCGACGGCCTGGCGGCGCTCGCGCCGCGAGCACGCGGCGGGGGAGTGGCGGATCGAGCTGGCCGACGAGGACGTCCACACCGCGCTCGAGAGCCGGCTGACCGAGCGGATCGGCGAGGCCGGGGCGCGCCTCCATCTCGGGCGCTCGCGCAACGACCAGGTCCTCGCCGCCCTCCGCCTCTACCTGCGCGACGCGGTCGCGGCGCTCGCCGCCGGCGCGCGCGAGGTCGCCGCGGCGCTCGACGACCTCGGCGCGGCGCGAGGCGGCGACCGGCGCTCCCCGGCTACACCCACCTCCAGCAGGCGATGCCGAGCTCGGTGCCGCTCTGGGCCGGCGGCTTCGCGGCCGAGCTGCGCGACGACGCCGAGGGGATCGCCGGCCTGCTCGCGGCGGATCGAGAAGAACCCGCTGGGCTCGGCGGCCGGATACGGCGTGCCGCTCCTCCCGCTCGACCGCGAGGCGACCCGCGCGGAGCTCGGCTTCGCCGCGGTCCACGAGCCGGTGACCGCCGTCCAGCTCTCGCGCGGCAAGGCGGAGGCGCAGGTGCTCTTCGAGATCGTCCTGCTGATGCAGGACCTCGGGCGGCTCGCCGCCGACCTCGTCCTCTTCGCCAGCTCGCGAGTTCGGCTTCGTCAGCCTGCCCGCCGCGATGACCACCGGCTCCTCGATCATGCCGCAGAAGCGCAACCCCGACGTCTTCGAGCTGGTGCGCGGCCGCGCGCGCGACGGCCCAGGGCTGCCTCGCCGAGGCGCTCGCCATCCCCGCCAAGCTGACCCTCCGGCTACCACCGCGACCTCCAGCTCCTGAAGGCCCCCCTCTTCCGCGGCATCGACCTCGCCGCCGACGACCCTGGCGATCGTCGCCGCCGCCCTCCCCGGCGTCCGCTTCCACCCCGAGCGCATCCGCCTCGATCCCGAGCCTCCACGCCGCCGAGGAGGCCTACCGCCTGGTGCTCGACGAGGGCATCCCCTTCCGCGAGGCCTACCGGCGGGTAGCCGCGCGGTACGGAGGCGGCGCTCCGATCCCTTGACGAGAGCCTCGGAGCCTCTCCGGGCTGGCGCCGGGCGCGCCGGCCTCCGCCCGTCACGCGATCTTCAGCGTCAGCGTCCGGGTGGCCTTGCTCTTCGAGTCCACGGCCTCGACGGTGAAGGTGAAAGTGCCCTGTCGCGTGGGCGTTCCCGCGAGCTTGCCGGTGCAGGGGTCCAGCCTCAAGCCGTCGGGCTGCGCCCCTACCGGGACCACTGACCATTGGACGCTCCCGGTCGCGTTGGTGGCCTGGAGCTGCGCTTCATACAAGACATTTACCTGGCCGTCGATCAGCTTCGGGTCGACGATCGCGAGCGTGGTCGGCGCTCCGGCCTCGGTGGCCTGGCCCTCGAGCTTGTCGAGGACGCTGTCGAGGAGGCGCTCGGAGAAACCGAAGAGCAGCGCGATGCCGAGTGTGCCGACGCCCGCGGGATGGGCCCAGTCGGCCTGGAAGATCGGCCCCAGGATTTTCGCGTTCGCCGCCAGGGCGGCGATCATGATCCCGGCCCAGGCGCCGACCGCTCCGGCCACCGGGCTCAGGAAGAGCGTCGTCCACGACGCGCCATAGTCGGTGGGGACGTCCTTGCGATTGAGCGAGCGGCTGAGACGGCTGATCAGTCCGCCGGCGGCACCGACGAGGAGCAGGATGGCCTGGTCCGGAAAGATGGCGGTCAGGGCCACGATCGCGGAGAGGCCGCAGACGACCAGCCAGGAGGCCTTGTTCTGCCAGCTCACCAGGTCGGAGAAGAGGTTGTCCTCGCGGTGGTAGCTCATGGCAAGGGCTTGCGTGAGGAGAGCCCTCAGCCGGGCGGCGTCGCGGCTGGCGTGCCAGCGCCATACGGATCGAGTCGGCCAGCGCCGTCGAGCAGGCATCGTTTGCGAGGCGCAGCTTCGTCTCGGCGGTCTCGAGCCTGCGCCTCGACGATCGCCGGGTCCATCAGCGGCACCATCCGGATCTGTGCCTCGTGCACGTAGCCCCAGCCGTTGATCTCCTGTCCACGCGACCAGAACAACATGTTCAGGGCTCTGCTCCCGGACTTGTCCTTCGGCCCGTCCAGGAGGTCTCCGGCCTCGCCGAGCAGACCTTCGGCGGCCACCCTGTCGCCGCCGCCGGCAGGAGCCATCACCGCGAGCTCGGCGCGCACGGCGCGGATCTCGCCGCGCAGGTCACCGCGAGTCTCCATCGCCACCCGCTGCCAGCGCACCGCCACCATCGCCAGCCAGTAGGCCAGACAGAGAGCGGCCGCGAAGAGGAGGTCGACGCTCACCGGACGCAGCAGACCGTCGAGCAGCAGCCCGGGGCCGGCGGACGCGACGGCGACCGATTGCGGATTCTCCCGGGCGTCGCTCAGGATCGTGACGGTGCCGGAGCCCGCGCGCCAGGCGGATCGGCGCCACACGGGCAGGAGGAAGATCGCGCCGCTCGGCAGCCGTAGCGGCAGGCCCGGCGTCGCGACGCCGAGCTCACCGCTCACCGTCACGCCGCGGATCGTCAGGAGCCGGCCGGCGTGGTTGGTGAGGACGATCGCCTGCCGCCGGGCGTTTCCTGCCGCGCTCGGCAGGGGAAGCCAGAGGCGCAAGGGCGAGATAGCCGAGCTCGGGCGCGGCTCCCGTCCCGGTCAGACGCAAGGAAAGATGCGCCGCGATCTTCTCGTCCGCCGCGCCAGGTGGTATTCGATACGGAGATCGAGATGCGCGCCGGCCCACCGCGAGAGTGCGAGAATCGGATCTCGCACCGGGCACGGCCGCCGGAGCCGCCGGCATCCACGGCAGCGCCGTCGGCGGCGCCGGAGCGGTTTGCAGCGTGGAGAGGAACGTCGCGGTGGAGGCTGCCGCCGGGGAGACGGCCGATTGGGCGTGGAGCGGCAGCGCGAGGGCCATGAGGCCGAGCAGGCAGAACGCACAGATCCCAAACTGCTTTCATCGAGCTACTCCGATAAGGATGGGGCTGGCGCCGGGCCGGCTCGGTGAACGATCTCTCCGCAATCTTCTCTCCTCGAGCTTTATGATAGCAGTGCCGAAAAATCAGATGTGGCGGTGCGGGCACTGCCACGAACGCGGGCGCCGGCGAACCCGCGCCGCCGCCTCGACCGGGTCTCTGGCCCAAGGAGCACGCATGCCGAACCGCCGGCCGTCTCGCCTTCAGCTCCGCTCGCTCATCGCCCTCGCCCTCGGCTTCCTCGCCTTCGGGCTGGCGGCCCAGGATGCCGCGCAGGTGTCGCCGCAGACCGTCAAGGTGAAATTCGAGAACGAGCGGGTCCGCGTGCTCGAGGCCACGAGCAACCCGGGCGAGAAGGAGGGGATGCACTCCCACCCCGCGAACGTCGTCTACGTGATCGAGGGCGGCACGCTCCGCATCACGACGCCGGGCGGCAAGCCGGCCGTCGTGCGCTTCAAGACCGGCGACACCATCTGGCGCGAGCCGGTCACCCATGCGGCCGAGAACGTCGGCACGACGCGGTTCCACGTCCTCATCGTCGAGCTCAAGCCCCCCACGCCGCGCTCCGCGACGCCGAGCGCAGCGCCTCGCTCCAATTGACGATCGGCGCCGCGCCGGCGGTGGTCGCGAGGTCGAAGGCGCGGCGGCAGTGGAGGCGGAACTCCGGATACCGCTCGGCGAGCCAGCGCGGCGCCAGCTCGCGGAGGGGAGCCGCGTGGAGATTGCCCAGGGCGAGCGAGCGCGGGAAGCCGTGCTCGAGCGGCGCCACGGTGCCGTCCGCCTCGATCACCAGCGGTCGCACGCGATCGGCGAGGGTGCCGCCGGGGTCGTCCTCGCCGGCGAAGAAGACGCTCGGCTGAGCGGCCATGGCGCGCCGGCTGGTGAGGTCGAGCTGGACCTGGATGCGGTCGCCCACCGCCTCCTGCAGGCGGCTGGCGAGGAGGAGGGCGTAGGCGCCCTCGACGCCGTCGGGCGGCGCCTCCGGCAGCTCCTCGGCCGCCCGCCCCACCGCCGCCAGGGGGTGGATCTGGAGCAGGCGCGCCCCCTGCTCGATGGCGAAGGCGCTGACCCACTCGAGCTCGTGGAGGTTGTGCTGCGTGAGGGTGAAGAGGAAGCCGAAGGGGATCGCGGCGGCGCGCAGGCCCGGCAGCCGCGACGCCATCGTGGCGAAGGCCCGCGGGTCGGCGCGCATGCGGTCGTGCGACGAGGGCACCCCGTCGAGGCTGATCGCCAGCAGGTCGACGACGCCGGCCAGAGAGCGCAGCCGGCGCTCGTCGAGCAGCATGCCGTTGGTGGTGACGGTCGTCACCATGCCGAGGCGCCGGGCGTGCGCCAGCACCTCGCGGAGCGGCCGGTAGAGGAGCGGCTCGCCGCCGGAGAAGCTCGCCACGGCGTACCCTTCCGCCGCCGCGTCGTCGAGCGCATCCGCGAGGAGCGCGGCGGCGAGCTCGCCGCGCTCCTCCGGACCGGAGGAGGAGTAGCAATGCAGGCACCGGAGGTTACAGCGCCGCGTGGGATGGATCTGCAGGATCCGCGAGCCTCGGGTGCATGCCATGGCCATCTCCTCTCTCTAGAGCCGCTCGCCTTCGAGCTTGACGATCGCGATGTCCGGGAACGGGATGCCGTACGGGAAGACGCGGAGGTTCGCCGCCAGCTGCTCGTTGCGGACGATGTGGTCGACGAGCTTTCCCGCGTCGCCGGCGGAAACCTGGAACACCGCCGAGACCCGGTCCCACACCGGAGTGCCGCGGTTGATCCAGCGCAGGATCTTGATCTCGTCGAGCTGGTCGATCGCCCGATAGATCCCTTCGAGATGCTCGCTCTTGCCGCCCGCTTCGCCGTGCATCCGGCGCAGCGCGTCGGAGCCTCGTTCATTGGCCATTTCGTCGCCTCCATTCTCGAGTGAGCCGCGCCGGTGAGGAGCGGCTCGGGTTACGACGGTAGGCGGCGAGATGGAGCGGTTCGTTACGCCCGGGAGCGACCGCGGCAGGCCGCCTCAGCTCTCGACGCAGGCGGCCGGCTCGCCGACCGCCTGTTGATAGAGGGTCTTGAAGAGCAGGGGGTTCTCCCAGTACTCGACGTGCGCGGCGAGGAAGGTCGTCGCGTCCGGGTCCCTCTGGTTGCAGACCGCCTTCGGCTGCGTCTCGACGCGGGTGCCAGGCGGGTCGAAGTAGCTCAGGCTGCCGCTGATGATGTCCCACGGGGAGTAGAGGTTGATCCAGCGCTCGGGGCGGAACCGATAGTCATCGAGGAGCAGCGGCTGGGCCGCGGCGGCCAGCGCCTCGCGGGCCTCGGTCGTCTTCTGGGCCTGGAGGGCGAAGAGGAAGGCGATCTTGTTGAGCGGCGAGCCGAAGGTGAGGAAGAGGGGCGTGCGGCCGACCACGTCCAGGAAGGCGGGACTGCGGGAGCCGGCGAGCTCGTCCTCGAGGATCAGCCGGTTCAGGGTGTCGTAGACGACCACCGAGCCCAGGGAGTGCCCGACGGCGATCACCTGCCGGTACCTGCCGCCGTCCGGCTCCCGCCGCGCGTAGACGGCGCGGGCCGTCTTGCCGACGCAGTCCTTGATCTCCTGCCGCAGCTTGTTGAAGCGGTCCAGGGTCTGCGGGGTGACGTACGCCGCGACGTCGCCGGCGTACTGGACGAGCATGCTCCGCACGAACAGCCCGACGACGACGAGGAGCGGCCAGGCGATGCCGCGCCGGACGAGGGACCAGGGATGCCCGCCCGGCGTCGAGAGCGTCAGCATCCAGCTCACGAAGCGGTAGATCGCATAGCCCGCGATGAAAGAGACGATGCCGAAACAGAGGCCGTAGACGAGAGTCAGCCACCAGCCCCGCTGGCGCTCTCCCTCGGCGGGGAAGATCTCGCGCCAGACGCCCGCGGCGACCTTGTACGTCCGCGCCAGCAGGTAGAGCAGGACGCCCAGGATCAGGAGCCGGAAGGCCCAGGTCTCGAACCGGCGGTCGAAGGGCTCGACCGCGAAGCCGAGCACCCGCGGCCAGATCGGCTGGTCCTTGCCGGCGATCCACAGGACGTGGCCATAGAAAAGGGCGGGGGCCGAGATCCCGGCGAGGATCGTCGCCGTGACGACGACGAAGAACGCGGGCAGGCTCGCGTAGCCCACGGCGCGGCGGAGCGCGCGGGGCGCCTTCCTCCCGTGCAGGAGAATCCCCGCCACGACGAGGAGCGCGAAGGGGAGGAGCGAGACCAGGAAGGCGTTGAAGGTCGTCGTCAGGTCCAGGAAGAGGCCGTCGCTCAGCCATGCCGGGGGGCTCTGGAGCGGCGAGCGCGCGGCGACCACCAGGGCGACCGCAGTGTTCAAGACCACCAGCGAGCCGACCATGGCGAGGGCGGTCAGCAGGTAGATGACGGTGCGGATCGGGGCGGGAAAGGCTGGGTACTCGCCGAACATCCAGCGGCGGAACGGCTGGCTGCCGTTGGCGATGCCGTTCCGGCCCGCCCCGAAGAGGAAGACGATGACGTCGCGCAGCGTCACCTTCCCCTCCGTCAGGGGCGCCCAGTAGCCCTCGTAGACGTGGACCTCGTGCGCCTTTCCGGCCGCGTCCTGGAGCTCGAGGACCACCCGCTCGATCGGCACCCCGTCGACCTCCACGGTCTCGACGTTGGGGCGGGGCTCCGACTGCGGGTCGTCGGAATCCCACCGCGGATCCCTGCGCCGCAGACCTTCGGTGACCTGGTCCAGGGTCTGGAACGGGATCTGCTGCCCCATGCCATGGGCCACGAAGACCGCCACCCGCTCCTTCGCCTTCGCCGGGGCGCCGACCGCCTCCGCGTCGCGGACATCGCGGACGGCGTAGGTGGCTTCTCTCGTATCGGCCGGCTGCGGCGACCGCACGCCATAGGCGGCCGGCGGGTGCTCGGGCGAACCGCTCATCTCCGGATCTCCTCTGTCGAAGCCTGCCGCTCTTCCGCCCGGGATGGACGGCGTCGAACGCACCTTCATTTCCTCCGCAGATTGGCAAGGACTGAGAAGACGTTACCGGCGTGGGATGGAGCCGTCAAGCACGGCGGCGCGCGGGCATGCCGCATCTTTATGTGGCTATCAAGGAATGCTTCGCGTCGGCGGCTCGCCCCGATCGCCAATCGGCCCCTCATCCCGCATGGCCGACGGAGAAGAAGGCGCGCACCTCCGAAGACGAGAGGTACCAGAGGAGCAGCGCGACAACGGGCACACCGATCACGGCTCGAAGCTCGATGCCGAGGGCGGCATTCACGAGGTCGCCGGTGAGGTTGACGAGAAGAACTGTGATCGCCAACCGATAGCCCCAGCGCCTGCCGCGAAAGAGGCCGTACGCCGAAGCCGCGCATCCGAGGCAGACTGTCCCGAGCAGCAGCGGTGCGCCGAGGCCCAGGAGCATAAGGCCTTCATGGGCACGCGGATTGAGGCGCCACATCGGCTCCAGCGGTCCGCCCGGAGAGAGCAAGGAGACCGCCGAAAGGCCGCTCGCCAGAGTGCCGAAGGCGAAAAAAGCGCCTAGCGCCGTGATGCCGGGCGGCCGTCTGGTGATTCGAGGCGTGGAGCGCGTCACGGGAGCTCCGGCTGCCGGCTGGCGGTGAAGTGAAGCAGGCTAGACCGGCCGGGCCGGAACGTCAGGAAGCGTGTGCGCCAAGGTTTCTCGCACCTCGTAACGAAGCTCCACGATGCCGCTCTTGTAGGCCTTGACCTCCGCCAGATGGAGGGCGATGTCCCGGTCGAGCCTGTCGAAGAACGGGATCCCCTCGCCGATCAGGATCGGCAGGATCGAATAGCGAACTTCGTCGGCTATCCCGAGACGAAGGCATTCGGCGGCGACCATGCCGCCGCCGACAAACCAGATGGCACGAAACGCCGGCCGCAGACGCTCGTTCACGAGCTGCGCGAGATCGCCGGAGTGGAACCGGACGCTGTCCCGGGTCCGTGGCAGCTCGCGACTGGTGAGGACGAAGGTGGGTTTGTCGCCGTACGCCCACCCCAGCCCCTGCGCCTCAAAACGCAGCGCGGTCTCGTAGGTTCGCGATCCCATGACGTAACAGTCGATCGTCTGGAGGAACGCCTCGACGAATCCTGGGTCCATGGTGTCCCCACCGGCAAATTCGTCGGCGGTTTCGAGCCAGTCGACGCGCCCGTCTCTTCGAGCGATGAAGCCGTCAAGGCTCGCCGCCATGTGGATCGTCACGCGAGAATCAGGCTTTGCCATCGTTGCGTCCCGACTTCGAGTTGAGCGACCACTGAGACTCTATAACGCCGCCCGCGCGCCGCACGGTGCGAAGGTGGGTGTATAGCTCGCAGGTCTTGGGACCCGGCTAGAGTCAGGCCGGAAGGCCGGCAAGCCGGCGCTCGCCTGCGCATGCCTGTTTTCGTGGTCCGCGCGAGCGCCTCAGCACGTCTTGCACTTGCAGGTCGACTTGAGGGTCGCCGGATCGCAGGTGAACGAGGCGACGCCGCACTTCGAGCAGGTGAAGTACTCGCAGGTGCACGCCGGATAGGCACAGCCGCGCGGCGGCGGGCTGCAGTGGAGGACCGCGGCCGGGAGCGCCGGCTGGGCGCCCGGAACCTCCGGGCCGAAGATCGCGGCGTGGAGCTGCTCGGGGCTCGGCGCCGGCGCGGCCTGCGTCTGAGCGGCAGGAGCGGGGACGGCGGTGAGCGCGAGGACGGCGAGCACGATACCGACGAGGACGGTGTGCTTCATGGCGTGTTCCTCCGTGAGGTCGAGATCCAAGGCGAGAGCCGCTAGGTCGCTATGCCTCGAGCGGCATTGCCCTGCAATCGATCTCGTGCGAGGCCGATGCCAGCGGGCACCCGCGGCGTCCTATGCCCACGCGCGCCCGACGAGATCTTCGTCACCCGCGAGGAGCCAGACGAGGAGGCGCCGGACGGCCTGGGCTGAGGCGAAGGCGGCGATTGACAAGCGCCGATCTACGGGTATCTTGTGGGACTGACGTACGAGGTAGGAGGAAATGGAGAAGACGCGGTGAGAACGTTGATCGCGGGGAAGATCCGTCCAGGTCTGGCTGGCCCGGCGGCCGCGGCGTGGATCGGTTGGCTCGCCGTCGGCCTCGCGGCGCTCGCCTCCGCGCGCCCCGCCGCGGCCCAGCGCATCGATGCTCTCGGCCCGCAGGTCCGCAAGTACGTCCGGGTGGGCACGCCGCGGGTGATCCTCGAGCACGTCGAGATCATCGATGGCACCGGCGGCGCCCCGGCCGCCGATCAGAACATCACGCTCGAAGGGGGAAAGATCGCCGTCATCGAGCCGGGGGCGGACGCGGCGCCGCGCGAGGGCACCACGATCCTCGATCTGCGCGGCCGCGCGGTCATGCCGGGGATCGTCGGCATGCACGATCACCTCTTCGCGCTCGTGCTGCCCGCGCAAGGCCCCGACAACGGCTACAACCGGCCGGCGATGTTCGTGCCGATGACCTACTCGGCGCCGCGCCTCTACCTCGCCAACGGCGTGACGACGATCCGCACCGCGGGCAGCATCGAGCCGCAGACCGAGCTGCGCCTGAAGCAGGCGGTCGAGGAGGGCCGGCTTCCGGGGCCCCACATGGACGTCACCGGCCCCTATCTCGAAGGGCGGTCGAGCGACAATCAGAACCTGCAGCTGCGCCAGCTGAGCGGCCCGGACGACGCCCGGGAGACGGTGGCGTACTGGGCGGCGCGCGGCGTCACCTCGTTCAAGGCCTACCAGGACATCACCCGCGCGGAGCTGCGCGCCGCCATCGAGGAGGCGCATCGCCACGGATTCAAGGTGACCGGCCACCTCTGCTCGGTGACCTATGCCGAGGCGGTCGACGCCGGCATCGACAACCTCGAGCACGGCTTCTTCGTCAACACCGAGCGCGACCCCGGCAAGAAGCCCGACACCTGCAGCGCGAGCCGGGGCGACTTCACCCTCGAGCACACGCTGCCCGGCAGCCCCGAGGCGGAGCGCCTGATCCGGACGCTCGTCCGCCATCACGTCGCGCTCACCTCGACCCTGGTCGGGACCGCCGCCGGCCGGCCGAGCGAGTGGTCGCAGGACGGGCGGCCGCTGCTGCGCCCGGCGATCCTCGAAGCCATGGCGCCGGCCGCCCGCGAGAGCTACCTCTACAGCCGCAACCAGCCACGCTCAGCGGACTCGAAGGCCGCTCTTCTGCTGCGCCGGGAGATGGACCTCGAGCGCGAGTTCGTGGCCGCGGGCGGGCTGCTGATCGCGGGGCCGGATCCCGTCGGTCTCGGCGGCAACCTCCCCGGCTTCGGCGATCAACGCGAGATCGAGCTCCTCGTCGAGGCGGGGTTCTCGCCGGTCCAGGCGATCCGCATCGCGACGCTCAACGGCGCGACCTTCCTCGGCCGCGAGCGGGAGATCGGCTCGATCGCCCGCGGCAGGAACGCCGACCTGGTCGTGATGAAGGGTGATCCTGCCGCCCACATCGCCGACGTCGAGAACGTCGAGCTCGTCTTCAAGGACGGCGTCGGCTACGACGCCAAGCTGCTGCTCGATTCCGTCAAGGGTCTCTACGGCCAGTACTGAGGCCGCTCGTCGCCGGCGGTCCGGTCGTGAAGCGCCGCGACCGCCGTGTGCAACCGCCGTCCTCTCCCGTTCACCTGTGCTGGTCGGTCAGGGCTTCCGGCCGACGGCCTCGGCGGCGCGAGCATCCGCCGCCTCCAGGCACGCTACCGCGCTCTCTAATCGCCTCATCGCGCTTCCGGAGCACCGTCGGCAGAGCTGTCCGGAGCCGTGCAGATGTCGAGCACCGTGCTCTGGGTCGGGAGGATCTCCCGCCAACTGCGGACGAGATCCCGATACGCCTTGCCCGCCGGCCGCAGGTTGCGGTCGAGATCGGCGAGGCCGAGCGGATTGACCCGGCCGTTGTTCTCGCGGAGACCCGTGTCCCAGTCGACCTGGTCGGTCAGGCTGTACCAGGTGAAACCGATGATCGGCACCCCGTCCTGGCGCAGGCGGTGGACGTTCGCCCACTCCTTCTTCAGCCACTGGACCGCGTCCGGCTCCTGGATGTTCGTCTCCGTGTGCATCACCGGCAGGTGGTAGCGCTCGAAATACTGATGGGTGATCACGTAATACCCGAAGATCTCCCCCGACAGCGAAAGGCTGCCGTCCTGATGGACCAGGTTCTCGTTGGTGACGTAGTAGTCGGTCCCCATCACGCAATGTGAACGCAGATGATGGTGATTGAACCAGTGGTACTCCTCCCGTGTCATGCCGTTGTCGAGGAGGTACTCGTACATCGTGACGTTCAGATGCACGCCGTAGGTCAGGTCGAGCGCGAGGAACCGCTTCTCGTTGTTGATCCGCGCGAGCTCCTCGCAATCCGGGTTCTCCGGATGGAAATACTGCGACGACTCGCTCTGGATGAAGACCGCGTCGGGCCGGGCCTCGAGGATCGCCTGCATGGCGAGGAGGTTCGCCTGGCAGAGGTGCTTGAGCGCGTTGACGAACGCCTTGTCGCTCTGCAGCCGTTCGTTCCACCAGCCGAACGTTGCCGAGAACGTGGCGGCGATGTAGATCTCGTTGACCGGCGTGTAGAACCGCACCCAGGGGAAGCGTTTGGCGAAGGCGCCGGCGTACTCGGCGAACAGCTTGGGCCAGTCCGGATTCTGGAAATCGCCGACCCAGCCGGGGACCCCGAAATGGCAGAGGTCGGCGACCGGCGTGACTTTCAGCCGGCGCAGCGCCGCGAACGTCTCGTCGGCGAACGACCAGTCGTACTTCCCTGCTCCGGTGTGGGCCGAGAAGTACGGCGGGCCGTAGCGCAGGTACTCGATGCCGAGCTCGCCGAGCAGCCGGAAGTCGTCCTGCCAGCGCTTGTAGTGGGCGCACTTCTCCATCTCGTCCTGGCGGACGGTCCGTCCCTGCCATTCGATCGTGGGGTAGCTGTTCTCGATCCCCGTGGCAAAAAGGAAACGTGCCATCCGCCCCTCCCCTTCCGGCTAGAGAATGTCCAGCCGTCCGCCGTCGACCACCAGCAGGGTGCCGGTGATGAAGCGGGCCTCGTCCGAGGCCAGGAAGGCGACCGCCGCGGCGATGTCCTCGGGCTTGCCGACCGCCCCTTCGACCTTCTCCTTGCCGCTCTTGACGTTCGGGTTGTTCCACAGCATGGGCGTGTCGACCGCGCCTGGAGCGACGCAGTTGATCCGGTTCTTCCGGCCCTCCTGCTCGATGGCGACGGCGCGGGTGAACGCCTCCATCGCCCCCTTGGACGCGGCGTAGGGCGAGACGCCGGCCTCGGTCTCATGGGCATGGACCGAGCTGATGTTGACGATGGCGCCGCGTTCCATGTGCGGCAGGGCGTAGTGGCAGAAGAGGAAGACCGAGCGGAGGTTGACCGCGAGCACGCGGTCCCACTCCGCGACCGAGAGGTCGACCACGTCCTTGAACGTCATCATGGCGGCGTCGTTGACCACCACGTCGATCCGTCCCCAAGCCTGGAGCACCTTCTGGACGGCAGCCTCGACCTGTTGCTCGTCCTCGACGTCGGCTTGGGCGAACAGCGCATGGCCGCTCCCCCGCATCTCGTCGATCGCCTTGACGGTCGCCTCGCCATGCTGCGGGTTGAGGTCCACCACGCACACCCGTCCCCCTTCCCGGGCGAACCGCTCGCAGCACGCCCGCCCGATCCCCGAGCCGCCGCCCGACACGATGCAGACTTTGTTCCCGAAGCGCATGGAGAAGAAATGCTGCAACTCCCACGCCTAGGGAGGTCGGCGAGAAAGGGTCCTCTCGAAGTCTTGCGGCAGCTCCCGGAGTTTTACAGGGGCCGCGGGAGCTCTCCACACTCCGGTAGACTGGCGCCAAATCGTCCGGCCAAATCGTCCGGTAGGAGGCGCCACGGCTTGAGTCAGCTCTTGATCCAGCAGTACCTCAACCAGCTCCAGGACCTCCGCCGCGTGGCGGGGACGCGCCGGGAATCCGTGGTGCGCGAGGCGTTCAAGGACCTCCTCAAGGGATGGGCGCGGGCGCACGACCTGATCTTCGTCGCGGAGTACGAGATCGCCTCGCCCAGCCGCGAGCGCCGCTACGTCGATGGCGCGCTGCTGCACGCGTTGCGCGTGCCCTTCGGCTACTGGGAGGCGAAGGACGACCAGGACGACCTCGACGCGGAGATCGCCACCAAGCTGCGCCGCGGCTATCCGCAGGACAACATCATCTTCGAGGACTCCTCGCAGGCGGTCCTGATGCAGGCGAAGACGGAGGTCATGCGGTGCGCCGTCGACGACGTCGTCGGGCTCGAAAAGCTCCTCCGCCTGTTCTTCGATTACACGCGGCCCGAGGTGGCGCGGTTCCGCAAGGCCGTCGAGCAGTTCAAGGCCGACCTCCCCGCCGTGCTCGGCGCTCTGCGCTCGATGATCGAGGAGGCCTTCGGCGCCAATGCCCTGTTTCGCCGCGCGGCGGAAGCCTTCCTCGCGCACGCGCAGGAGACCATCAATCCCAGCCTCACCGCGGCGGACGTGCGCGAGATGCTCATCCAGCACATCCTCACCGAGGAGATCTTCGTCGCCGTCTTTCCGGGCACCCCGTTCCACCGCGACAACAACGTGGCGCGCGAGCTCTACAAGCTCGAGGCCACCTTCTTCACCGGCAACACCAAGTTCCAGACGCTCAAGGGGCTGGAGCCCTACTACGCGGCGATCCGCGCGGCCGCGACGCAGATCGCCACCCACCACGAGAAGCAGAGCTTCCTCAAGGTCATCTACGAGGGCTTCTACAAGGTCTACAACCCCAAGGCGGCGGACCGGCTCGGCGTGGTCTACACGCCGAACGAGATCGTGCGCTTCATGATCGAGAGCGCGGACTGGCTCTGCGAGCAGCACTTCGGCCGCAACCTGATCGACAAGGACGTCGAGATCCTCGACCCGGCCACCGGCACCGGCACCTTCATCTGCGAGCTCCTGGAGCACTTCCGGGGCCAGCCGGCGAAGCTCGGGCACAAGTACCGCGAGGAGCTGCACGCCAACGAGGTGGCGATCCTGCCGTACTACGTGGCCAACCTGAACATCGAGGCGACCTACGCGGCGATCACCGGCGAGTACGCCGAGTTCCCCAATCTCTGCTTCGTCGACACGCTCGACAACGTCGGCCTGCACACGGCGGCGTTCGGAACGCAGGGAGATCTCTTCGGCAGCGTGACGGAGGAGAACGTGGCGCGCATCCGGCGGCAGAACAGCCGCACGATCAGCGTCATCCTCGGCAACCCGCCGTACAACGCGAACCAGCTCAACGAGAACGAGAACAACAAGAACCGCGACTACCCGGAGATCGACCGCCGCATCAAGGTCACCTATATCGCCGAGAGCACGGCCCAGAAGACCAAGCTCTACGACATGTACGCGCGATTCTTCCGCTGGGCGAGCGACCGGCTGGCGGCGAACGGCGTGCTCGCCCTGATCACCAACCGGAGCTTCATCGACAGCCGCACCTTCGACGGCTTCCGCAAGGTGGTGGCGGAGGAGTTCAGCGAGATCCGGGTGGTGGACCTCGGCGGCGACGTGCGCGCCAACCCAAAGCTCTCGGGCACGAAGCACAACGTGTTCGGCATTCAGACGGGCGTGGCGATCAGCTTCCTGGTGAAGCGCGCCAAGAGGCAGGGCTGCCGCATCTTCTACACGCGCCGGCCGGAGCTCGAGACGGCCGAGGAGAAGCTCGCCTTCCTCGGCGGCGCGAAGATTGCCGCATTACCGTTCGAGGAGGTGCGGCCGGACGCGAAGAACAACTGGATCAACCAGACCACCAACGATTTCGACACGCTGCTGCCGATCGCGGTAAAACAAGCAAGGGCAGCAAAGGCGCAGTCGAAGGTTATTTTCAATCTCTTCTCACAGGGCGTGAAGACCAATCGCGACGAATGGGTCATTGATTTTTCCAAGGCTCAGGTGCTTCGTCGCGTGCGGTATCTGATCGACTCGTATAACTCGCAAGCCGCTAGTCTCCAAGGCCGGGTCGATAGGAAGAGCGTCGCCGAGAATATCGACTACGGAATAAAATGGACACGAAAGCTCAAGAACCAACTGCTTTCAGGTAGACAATTGCAACTCGACGAGCGGAGGGCCATTTCTTGCGAATATCGCCCCTTCCTCAAGCGGTGCTGCTACTTTTCCTGGGAGCTAAACGAGGACTGGTATCAGCTCACCAAGTTATTCGGTGAGCGCGGCGATAGCCCCAACCTTGCAATTATCTTCACTGAAGCCGCTTCGCAGAAGGACTTCATGTGCCTTGCGATTGACGGCGTCTTCGACTATCATTTGTTGGAGCCGCAGCCGCCGGTGTCGGCGTTCCATTCCGAAGTTATGACGGCGCTATAGCCGTCGACAACATCACCGAATGGGCACTCGCCCAGTTCAAGAAGCAGTACCAGCCTGGACGAGGCAGGAAAGCGCGGCCGATCACCAAGGAGACCATCTTCCATTATGTCTACGGAGTGCTGCACGACCCGGTGTACCGCGAGAAGTATGCCTTGAACCTCAAGCGCGACTTCCCGCGCATTCCCTTCTACCCGGATTTCTGGCAGTGGGCCGACTGGGGCAAGACCCTGATGGACCTGCACATCGGCTACGAGGCCGTCGAGCCCTGGCCGCTCCGGCGCACCGACGTGCCCGACGAACGGGCGCAGAGCACCGGCTTCTCGCCCAAGGCGATGCTCAAGGCGGACAAGGAATCCGGCCGCATCACGCTCGACAGCGAGACCACCCTTGCCGGTATCCCGCCCGAGGCCTGGGAGTACCGGCTCGGCAACCGCTCGGCGCTCGAGTGGATCCTCGACCAGCACAAAGAGAAAAAGCCCAAAGACCCCACCATCCGCGCCCGCTTCGACACCTACCACTTCGCCGACTACAAGGAGAAGGTCGTCGATCTCCTGGCGCGCGTCACCGCGGTGAGCGTGGCGACCGTGCGGATCACCGGCGAGATGCGCGGCGCACGGCGCTAGCCTGCGCAGCCGCGGGGCGCGGACCGCCTCGCCTCAGCTCTCGACGTACGCGGAGAGCTGGCTCCCCCACCCGCACGCAGTCACATGCGGCACGCGCAGGGCCGGCGCCGGCCGCCGCGGCCACCTCGCCGCCCGCCGAAAGAACACCGCCGGACGCCTCGGCAGCCCCGCCGCGCGGCGTGGCGACGCCTCCGTACCGCGAAATAACGCCGCCGGCCGGCGAAACATCGTTGCCGGCAGGCGAAATGACGTTCCTGAGGCCGGCGGGCCTGCGATCGGACGGCGAAAATCGAGGTGAGCGACGGCGAAAAGCGGTGTCGCGCGGCGCGGGAACGAAGTATGGGGACGCGGCGACGAAACTTGGGGACCGGGAGGGGTGGGTGCGCGGCGCGGCGGTGAAAGGTTGGGACGGGGCGGCGAAGCCGGGGGACCGGGGAACGAAGCCATGGGACGGGGCGATGAAACTTGGGGACCGGGCGGCGTCGCCCGGCGGCCCGGCGGCGAAACTTGGGGACCGGGCGGCGAAGCTCGGGGACGGCGAGGCGAGGCCGCGCCGGCCGCGCGCGCTCCGTCAGCTCGGCAGGCCGCGCGGCGCCGGTGCCGCGGCGACTTCGCGCGGCTCGGCGCCGCCTTTCGCCGGCCAGCCGGCCAAAGCGCGCTCGACGGCGGCCTGGACGACGCTCTCGAGCTCCGCTGCCGTCGTCGGGAAGGGCCGCGGCGCCGGCGCTTCCTCGGGCAGGTCGTCCGGCAGGTCGGCGCCGAGCCAGTGGCGCAGGCGGCGCTTCGCCGCGGCGTTCGCCTTCGGGCAGCCGGCGGCGAGGAAGTCGGCCGGCGGCACGCCGAGCACCCGCGCCAGGCCGAAGAGGTGCGCGACGCGGATCTCCGCGCGGCCGTCCATCAGCAGGCGCAGGTTGCCGTGGCGGACGCCGATCTCGTCCTCGAGGTCGCGCAGCGGCCGGCCGCAGGCGGCGATCGCCCGGCGCAGCACCAGCCGCAGTGAGTAGAGGTCGTTCCTCGCCATGGACAACCGGAGTTTACGGTCTCCGGTGGCACGGCGCAAGAGCGCAATGGATCGGGAGGAAGGAAGGGGTCCGCGGCGGCGGAGCGCGAGGAGCGGTGCGCCGCCGGCTCGGCCACGGTCGACGCGACATCCAAAGTTTGCGTTGACGCTGCCTCGGCGCCTCTGCTAGAAACGATGGGCTCATAAACAGCCATCCGGCTCAACCACTCTGCGGAGGAGGACGACGATGCGCAAGTTTCCCGTGTTGCTCACGATGGGGGCTCTCGCCGTGACCGGTGTCGCCGCACAGGCCCAGGTCGAGAAGCTCTCGGACGCCGACGTCAAGGCCGAGCAGGCGCTCAGGGAGTACCTGCCGACCTACGCCGGCCCGGAGCACGTCCACCTCCAGAAGAGCTTCATCCAGCTCCCCGAGCTCGCGGGCCGCCGGGCCGGCGCGGGGTCGTCCGCCCTCATGCTGTTCCACAACGGCACCGTGCTGCTCGCCAACAAGACCGAGGCGATCTTCTGGGGCTCGAGCTGGAACAACGCCTCGTTCGCCGGCGACATCGTCACCGGCATCGACAGCTTCTTCGCCGGCTTCGGCGCCAGCGGCTACGCCGGCGACTCGACCGAGTACACCGGCACCAACGGCAGGGTCACCTCGACCTCGAGCTACCTCGGCCACGTCGTCGACACCTCGACCCCGCCGAGCAAGGCGCTCTCCGTCTCCTCCGCCGTCGCCGAGGCCTGCAAGATCACCGGCAACAATCCGGACCCCAACGCCCTCTACCTGATCTACACCTCGAGCGGCGCCGGCCACGTCAGCTACTGCGCCTGGCACAGCTACGGCAACTGCAGCAACGGCGCTCCCGTCCAGGTCGCCTACATGCCGTACATCGGCGGCCTCTCCGGCTGCGATCCGGTCGACACCTGGACCAGCCACTCGCAGGCCCTCGCGGCGCTCGCCAACGTCACCGCCCACGAGCTCTCGGAGACGATCACCGACCCGCGCAACGGCGGCTGGTACGACTCCTCGGGCGGCGAGAACGGCGACAAGTGCGCCTGGTCGTTCAACGCCCCCGTGACGCTCCACAACGGCACGGTCTGGAAGCTGCAGATGGAGTGGTCGAACGCCGCCTACACCGCCGGCACCGGCTTCGCCAACCGCAGCGGCCAGAAGGGCTGCCTGCAGTAGAACCGGAACCCTCGACCGCGATCCCGACGGGCCGTGCGGCATCGCCGCGCGGCCCGTTTTCGTCTCGCGCCGGTGTGGAGCGCGCTCTTCGCGCCGGGGACCCTGACCGCGCTCTCCCGCGGCCGGTGAGCGCCGGCGTGACTCCACCCGGCTTCGATCCGATTGGATTCAGAGTGTGGAACGGTGAGGAGCCTCTCGTGCGGCGCCGAGAAACTCCTCGCCTCAGCCGCGGTTGGCGGGCTGGGGATCGCGGCCGAGGACCCGGCGCACCTCCGCCTCGAGGTCGCGGGGCTGCAGGGGCTTGGTCAGCACCGCCTGACAGCCGGCGCTCCAGGCCTGGTCGAGGTACTCCTTCAGCACGTGGCCGGTGAAGGCGATCACCGGGATGTGGCTCGTCCGCGGATCGGCCTTGAGGCGGCGGGTGGCCTCCCAGCCGTCCAGCCGCGGCATGGCGAGGTCCATCAGGATCAGGTCCGGGCCGAGCTCGAAGGCCTTGTCCAGGCCGTCGAGACCGTCCTCCGCCGTCGCCACCTGATAGCAACGGTGCTCCAGGTACTCGGCCACCACGTCCCGCACGTCGGGCATGTCGTCCACCACGAGGATGAGCGGTGTGGACCTCCACTCGGGCTCGGCGCCCAAGGGAGCGCTCGCCGCCGCGGCGAGCCGGGATCGATTGCCTGGGCGCGGTTCATCCAAGTACACCGGCACTCCCTTCCTCAGTGGCTAGTCATTGATCTTTAGCTATTGGTATGCAAAACGGCTACCACTTCGTCTCCGGTCCGTCGCGGCGCCGTCACCCGCGGTAGAGCCGGCGCTCGCCGCCCGGCTTCCATTAAGTGAGTGCCAAAGATCGTCGATCGGTTGACAGAAAGCGGCAAGAAATCCGCTCTGCCGAGCCGCCCGGGTGCGTGGAGGCCGGCGGTTCCCGACGCCAGCGGCTACGAGCTCATGCGGCGGCGCCGGCCGGCTGAAGCGGGAGCGGCGCGGTCAGGGCACGAGCGCCAGCCGCAGGTCCTTCGACAGCCGGCTCTCGAGCGACACGCGGACCGGGCGGTTCTCGACGGTGCCGGAGAGGAAGGAGTCGCTCTCGAAGTCGGCGCGCTCCTCGATCGGGGGGAGCGCGGGATCGAGCGGCAGCATGTAGGCGAACCGGCCGGTCAGCATGCCGCCCCGCGGCTGCATGCCCGCCGGCAGGCGCGCCGCGTCGAGGACGACGTCGTGCGCCGTGATCTCCGCCCGCACCTCGAGGCCGCGGACGCCGCCCAGGGTGCGCAGGCCGATCAGCTTCGTCTCGCCCGCGACGTCGCGCGCCGCCACCCGCATGCCGGCGCGCGCCAGCACGGCGCTCATCGTCCGCGGCTCGACCGCCCAGGCGTCGCCGATCCTCTTCGGCGGCGCGGCGCCGAGCGCCTGGTCGTCCGAGGGCTCGTCGTCCGCCGAGAGCTCGACGACGAGCGCCAGCGCCGCGCGGCCGGCGGCGGAGAGGGTGCCGGTGCCGGACTCGAACACCGTCCTGCCGTCGACCAGCCGGGCGTGGACCAGCAGCCCGCGCGGCACGACCTGGCGCCCGAGCCCGTTCTCCGTCCGCGTGCAGCGCTCGACGGCGACGCTCTCCTCGGTCGCCCGGCCGCGCGGGCTGACCGCCAGCACCTCGAGGTCGCCGACGAAGTCCAAGTCGAAGCTCACCTCGACCGGCGACAGCGCCGTGTCGGCGACGGTCTCCAGGGTGCGCTGCCGGCTCTTGACGCTGCCGACGACGTGCAGCTTGCGGCCGACCGCCGCCGGCCGCTCGATGCGGATCGCGTAGCTCCCGGCGGGCGATTCGCCGCCGCGATTGCCGACCGCGGTCGATTCGACTTCGACCGCGGAAAGGGCGGCGAGAACGGCCGAGATGGCGATCCGCTGAGTCGGGCGCATGGGCTCCTCCCGTGAGGTTGCGGGGAGTCTACGCCAGCGGGCGGCGACCGGTCGCTCCAGCCGGGCGACCTACCGGCTCTGCTCGCCGAGCCAAGGTGGCGCCGCCAGCGCCGGCGGCGAGGTACACCGGCAGGATGCATCGGCGTCGACGGGGATCGCGGCGTACCGCTGAATGTCCCGGAGCGCTGCCTCGATACACCGTCGAAGCTGACGAGCCGCTTGGAGATTCGTCAATGCTTTCGCAGGCGAGACCGCGGAGCTCGCCTGCCGCAACAGCTCCGCCTCGAGGGCGGGCCCCTCCTCCAATAGCTGCAGCCACTCCGCGAGCCGCTCCCGCCGCGACTGCCGCATGACGACCTTCCGCGGATCGTTCAGATCGTAGGCCTGCTCGGTGTAGGCCGCGTCGGGATCGCCGTCGACCGGCGACAGTCGATCGCCCACCGCGAGAGAGAAGTGGTCGCCCCAGACATCGTCGCAAGGATTGAGGAGCCGGCGCCCGCCCCCGTCGACGGCGGGAGTCGCGCCCCGCGCGACGTTGCAGAACCTGCAGGCATAGAAGCAGTTCGAGTACCGGTGGACATCCCCGGCTCCGGTGCTCACCGGCACGAAATGCTCAATCGTGCCGAGCCCCATTCCTTCGATCCCATGTTCCGCCAGGTCGGCTTCGTGCAGCAGACAGAAGGCACAGGTGAAGCCGAATTCCCACCGCAAGCACGGCCGGTATGCCTGAAAGCCGTACCGGCCACGGACGGGCCGCGGGGAGTGGGCTCGTTCAATCCGGGCGGGAAAGGGTAGCGTCTGCGGGAGCAGCAGCCTCATCGGGATCGAGCAACCTCTTGGCGGTCTGTAGCGCGCTCAGACCGGTGCCTGGGGCGAGATGAAGCCGCGATTCGAAGCGCTGGCGCATGAGCCTGGCCTCTTCACTCTGTAGACGGCGCAGCCTCGCGAGCCGGTCCTCGATCGCCGGCCCGACGCCAGCTTCCTCGCCGGCGGCTCGCGCCATGAGCTGGCGCAGCTCGCCGTAGAGCTCGTGGATCTCGGTCGCGTCGCTCGTCGTCTCGCTTAGCTCAGAGAGCACGTCGCTGGCCTGGTGAGACGACGTGGGCTCGAAGAGGTCGCTGGGCATCGGGGCCTGCTGGCTGGCCCTCGCCCACTGCTGATCGGCGATCTCGTCCAGGCTACGCTCCACCTCGGCCGCGCTCTGCGGGCGGTCCGCCGGCCGCTTCGAGAGCAGGGAATCGATGAGAGCGGAAAGCGCCGGCGGCACCCGTGGATCGATCTCCGTCGCGGGCTTCTGCCGCAGAGACACGATATTCTCAAGCGCCCTAGCGCCTTCCAGATCGGCGAAGGGGGACACTCCGGTGGTCATCTCATAGAGCACCTCTCCCAGGGCGAAGAGGTCAGAGCGCTGATCGACTGCGGCCTCCAGGATCTGCTCCGGAGCGGTCGGGTGGCCGCTCGCCAAGCCGGCGTCCAGTATCTTGGCTTCGCAGGCCGGCGTGACGAGGATGTTTTCGGGCCTCAGATCGCGGTGCGCCAAGCCCGCAGCATGGAGCGCGGCAATCCCGCCGGCGATCTCGCGAGCGAGATGAAGCGTCAGCTCGAGATCGAGCGGCCCTTCGGCGATCAAGCTCGGCAGGCTCCGCCCGGCGACGTACTCCGTCACCAGCAGGCTGGAATCGTCGTCCGAGGTGATGACTTCGTAGACCTGCACCAGGGAGCGGTGGCGGACACCGAGGAGCTGGCGGAGGCCGGGAGCGGCAGCGCTCACCGGGATACGTCGGAGGACGACTCGTCTCTCGAAGCGAGAATCGTAGGCCACGAAAATCTCTGCCTCGCCGCTGGCGCCGAGCCGGTTCTTGACCCGCAGACCTCGAGGCAAAGTCATTCTGGAAGTATAGCGGAGCGCGAGCGGGGCCACCTTTAGGCCGCGGCATGGAAGGGCAGCTTCTTCACCGATCTGTAAGGGCAACGGCGCGTGGTTGCCCCCGTAGGCCCTAAGAGGCCCGGCATGTCACACCGGCGCCGCCTCTCTCGTCTCCTCTCCGGGCGAGGCGCGATGGTCGCCGTCCTGGTATCGCGAAGGAGGATGCGACATGCTCAGAGATGCCCCCCTCCGGCTACGGCTCCGGCTGGCGGAGGTCGCGGGGGAAGCGCGGATCGATCTCGTAGTCGTTGAACTGGCCGCTGAACCCGGTGACGGAGAGGAGCTGGCCGGGGGCGAGGCCGGCGACGCTGATGCCGGTGCCGTTGTTGATGAAGATCCGGATCTCGCCCGAGCCGTCGTCGACGAACACCTTCTGGCCGAAGGGCTCGTCGTCCTCCAGCCGGGTGATGCGGCCGACCACCCGGACGATCGACCCCTCGGTCGCCTCGCCGATGCTGCCGGTGCGCACCCAGCGCGGCCTGACCCTGTCGCCGCGGCCGTGGACCTTGACGTCGGAGTCGTGCGCCGGGATGAGGACGAGCAGCCCGCCGCTGTCCGCCAGCTGGCCGGTGACGCGGGCCTCCTGGCGGAAGTCGACGCCGAGGTTGTCGGCCGTGCTGACGTAGATGCCGCCGGTCTGGTCCTGGATCGCGAACCCCTCGTCGAAGAAGCTGGACGCGAAGTCGCCCGACGGCACGGTGACCGAGCCCTGGACGGTGACGACGGTGCCCAGCGGCAGGTGGCGGGCGGTCGCGATGTCGACGGTTCTCGCCTGCAGGGCGGCGGCGGAGAGAGTGAGCGCGGCGAAGAGAACGACGGCTGCGGCGGGCGGCGAGAATCGGCGCATGGAGTCTCCTTCTGGAAGGCTGCGGGTTCGCCGTGACGGTTCACGGACGGTTGCTGAATCTCTGGATCATATCCCTTGCCCACCCCCGCCTCGATCCTCCTCGCCCGCGGACGGCGGCGCGGCGCGTCGACGCCACAGGTTCGTGGTCGCCATAGGTCGCCGGCGTCACCGGCCGAGGACGAACCTTCGGCGGCCGCTCCGCCGGCCGCTCGCCGGCAGAGCGGACACCATCCTTTGTTTTCTGCAGATTGCGCTGAGCCAGGGCTTGGCGCCCGGCTGGCATGTATCGTGGACTCGGGCGTTGCAGCCGCTCTCGGCCCCGATCGCCAGCTGGTCGTCGTGCTCCGCGGCGACCTCGAGTCGTCAAGGAGGTAGGTCCCGATGAAGATCGCCCGCAGGATCCTCTCCCTTCTCCTTCCGGTCCTCCTCCTTCCGGTCCTCGCGGCCATCGCCGCGGTCGCGGTCCGCGCGGCGGCCGCCGCGCCGCCACCTCCGGAGGCCGCCGCCAAGAGCTTCGGCGGGACGGCCTCGGTGGTCACGGTCGAGGTGCCGGTCACGGTCGTCCAGGGCGGCCAACCCGTGCGCGGGCTGAGCGCCGAGGACTTCGAGGTCTACGACGGCTCGCAGCGGCAGCGGATCACCGGCTTCGACGTCGTCGACCTCGCGGCGGCGCCGGTGCCGGCGGCCGCTGCGGCGCCGGGCGCGCCGGCCGCCGGGCCCGCGCTGCCCTTGGCCGGGCGGCGCCATTTCCTGCTCTTCTTCGACCTCTCGTTCTCCGAGCCCTCCGCCCTCGCCCGCGCCCGGCGGGCGGCGCGCGACCTGATCCACCAGGAGGCGCGGCCGAGCGATCTGATCGCGGTCGCCACCTTCAGCCTGGCCGAGGGTCCCAAGATCCTCGTCGGCTTCAGCGCCGACCGCCGCCAGCTCGACTACGCGATCGACACGCTGGGGCTGCCGAAGTTCGCCAACGGGCGTCCGGACCCGCTCGGCCTGATCGTCTCGCCGGCCGCCGAGACCGGGGGCGAGGGCCTCGTCGCCGTCTCCCGCGGCCCCAAGGACGAGGAGCTGGCGCAGGAGCTCCAGGAGATCAGCGGCCAGGAGACGGTCGCCGCGGCGCAGGTGGCGGCCAACGACGTCGAATCGATGAGCCGCGCGCTCACCGATCTCGCCAAGCTCCTCGCCAGCGTCGACGGGAAGAAATACGTGATCTACCTGTCGCAGGGCTTCGACATCTCGCTCCTCCGCGGCACCGACGACCCCAACGCCCGGCAGGCGAGCCACGAGGCGGCGGCGCACGGCGCGATCTGGAACGTCCAATCCGATCAGATGTTCGGCCGCACCAAGACGCAGCAGGTGGTCGACGTCATGCTCGACGCCTTCCGGCGCGCCGACTGCACGATCGAGAGCTTCAACATCGGCGGCCTCGACGCTCCCGCCGAGTCGGACGCCCGGGTCGCCTCGCCCGGCGCGCAGAACCGCAACGACGACGCCCTCTTCCTGCTCGCCCGCGAGACCGGCGGCGAGCTCTACCACAACACGAACGACGTCTCGGCGGGGATGGCCCGCCTCGCCGCGCGGACGAGCGTCACCTATGTCCTCAGCTTCGAGCCGGCCGGGCTGGCGGCCGACGGCCGCTACCACCCCCTGCGCGTCAAGCTGAAGCGCGGCCGCGGCATGCAGGTGACCGCCCGGCCCGGCTACTACGCGCCGGTGCCGTACGCGCGGCGCTCGGTCGTCGAGCGCCAGCTCGCCGCGGCGAGCCTGCTCCTCGGCACCTCGGGCGGCCGCATCCCCGTCTCGGTGCTCGCCGTGCCGATCCCCGTCGCCGGCCAGAAGACGTATGTGCCGGTGCTCGTCGAGATCGGCGGCAAAGCGCTCCTCGACGGCGCCAAGGACACCCTGAAGCTCGACCTCTTCGCCTATGCGATGGACGAGCACGGCACCGCCCACGACCACTTCGCCCAGAGCATGGGGCTCGACCTCGCCAAGGTCCGCGGCACGCTCGCCGGGAGCGGCATCAAGTACTTCGGCCACCTCGACCTCGACCCCGGGCACTACGTCGTCAAGGTGCTGGTACGCGACGACGTCACGGGCGAGGCCACCGTCGCCGCGGCGCCCATCACGGTACCCGCCTTCGACCAGCCGGAAGGAACGCTCCTGCCGCCGCTCGTCGCCGACCGCCCGGGCCGCTGGCTCCTCCTCCGCGAGACGGGCGGACGGGAGACGCTGCGCACCCTCCCCTTCCCCTTCCTGAACGGGGAGCGGCCGTTCCTCCCCGCGGCGCACCCCGCGGTGCCGGCGGGCGGCGAGGCGCCGCTGATGCTGATCGCCAAGGGGCTCGGCGCCGGCGACCCCGCCGTCGCGGCGCGCCTCTACGGCCCCGAAGGAGTGGAGAGAGCCGACCTCGCTCTCACCCGCCGCACCGCCACCGCCGAGGGCCTCGACCACCTGCTCGCGACCTTCCGGCCGGGGAATCGACCGCCGGGGGAGTACACGCTCTCCGTCACGCTGACCGATCCGGCGACGAAGCGCGAGATCTCGAGCTCGATTGCGTTGACGGTGACGGGGACCGGCGGCGGGGTGTGACCGCCGGCGCCGCTTCGTAAGCCTCGGATCCGAAAGCGAGGGGAGCCCGCCGCGAGCCTGGCGCTCGCGGCGGGAGACGGCGTCGTCGCGCGGCCCGCGGGGTTAGAGCTGCGGGGTCCCGGCGACGTGCGGGGCGGTCGTGACGCGCGGCTTGAGCTGCTCGACCTTGGCGTTGAGCTCCTCGATCTTCTGGGTGAGATTGCGGATCTCGTCGCGGGTCGGCACGCCCAGGCGGTTGAGGGCCGAGGTGAGCTTCTCGTCGACCTTGTCGCCGACGCTCGACCAGGCGCTCTCGGCCTTCTCGCGCGCCTGCGACGCCTGGTCCTTGGTCTTCGCCTCGACGTCCTTGCCGCGCTCGACCAGGCGGTCGAACACCTTCGAGCCCTCCTGCTGGGCCGTCGACAGGGCGCCCAGGCCGGCGAGCCAGATGCGGTGGGCGGAGTCCACCAACTCGTCCTGCAGCTTCTTGGTGCTGTCCTTGGGGCTATCGGTCGTGTGGGTGCTGTCCATGCGTCACCTCGTTCTGACTGGAGTTCACTGCGTCAGCCGCCGCCCGGTCTTGGGCGGCGGCGATGTCGTCGATCTTCGCGTGGAGCGCCGCCACGCGGGCGGAGAGGCCGTCGATCTCGTCGCGGCTCGGCACGCCCAGGCGGGCGAGCGCGCCGGCGACGCCGCCGCGCGCCCGCTCCTCCAGGCGCCGGCCGGCGCCGGCGAGCCGCGCGTTGCCGCGCTCGGCCAAGTCGTCGACGGCGCGGCGCTGGCGCTCGGCGAGCGGCCGGCCGCGCTCGGCCAGGAGGTCGACCCAGCGCTGGCTGGCGGCGTCCAAGTCGGCGACCTTGCCGAGGAGGCCGAGCCCGGCGAGCCAGACCTTGCGGCCGGCGGCGCCGAGGTCGCGGCGGAGCTCCGCCCGGTGCGCGCGGTCGGCGGTCTCGTGGGGGAAGCTCAAGAGGTTGGTCGTCTCGTTCATGGTTTCTCTCCGTGCGGATTCTTCGACGGGACGGGGACGATGCCGGAGGCCGGAGGGGCGGCGCCCGGAGAGGCGGCGGCCGCCGGAGCGGCCTCGAGCTCGGAGAGCGAGGCCTCGAGCTGCTCCAGCCGGGTGCGCAGGCCGGTCATCTCCTCGCGCGCCCGGCGCACCGGCGCCAGGCGGTCGAGCGAGGCGGCGACCAGCCGGTCGACGCCCTGCGCCAGCTGCTCCCTGCCGCTCGCCACCGCCCGCTCGCCCACCCGCACCAGCTCGTGCAGCAGCTCGCTGGGCAGGAAGGAGGTGCCGCGCCGCCCCTCGTCGAGGATGATCTGGGTGAGGGTCTGCGGGGTCGCGTCGCCGCCGGTCGCGTTGTCGACCACCCGCACCTCCTGGCCCTGGCGGATCCAGGCGGCGATCTCCTCCAGCGAGACGTAGCGGCTCTCCTCGGTGTCGTAGAGCTTGCGGCTCTCGTAGCGCTTGATGAGACGGATCATGGAGGTTCTCCCGAGTATCCAGCGGCTGCCGCGCCGGCTCGTCGAGAGCCGGCAAGACAAAATTACCGCACTGCGGCAAGAGAGTCAAGCGAATGCGCCGCGCCGCGGCAAGTCCCCGCGGCCCGGCCGCTCAGAGGCCGCTGGGATGCGACACGAGGCCCTCGCCGGCCTCCGGATGCTCCTCGAGGTAGCGCCGGATGAAGGGGCAGGTGGGGATCACGTGGACGCCCTCCTGCCGCGCCATCTCGAGAGTCCGCGCGACGAGCGCCTGGGCGACGCCGCGGCCGCGCAGAGCGGGGTCGACGAAGGTGTGCTTCAGGTCGAGCACGCGGTTGTCGCCGGAGCCCGTCTCGAAGTACTCGATCTTCGCCTCGTGGCCGTCGACGACGGCGTGGAACTGGTGGCGCTCCCGGTCGTGCTGGACGTCGATATCCATGGCTTCTCCTTATGAGATGACGTGAGGTACGGAGAGTTGCGCCGGCGCGCCCGCCAGGCGCCCCTAGAGCGCCGCCAGCCGCTCCTCCAGCTCGGCGCCGAGGCGCGCCAGCGCCGGCAGGTCGGTGGGCTCCTCGGCGAGGAGCGGCAGCGAGACGAGCGGCCGGCCCGGCAGGAGGGCGGCGAGCGCGGCGAGGCCGCGGCGGTCGCGCTCGCCGAGCCAGGCGAGCAGCGCGCGGCCGTCCGGCCGGCAGGGGTCGGCCGCCGGCGGCACGGCGCTCCTTCCGCCTGGGGAGGCGTATTCCGGGTGGAGGCGGTTCACCACGATCGGCCCCAGATGGTAGCCGGCCTGCTCCAGCCGGCGGGCGAAGAACAGGGTGTCGGGGATGCGCTCCTCGCCCGGTCCGGAGACGAGGACGAACAGCGTCTCCTCCGAGGCGAGGAGGGCCTCGACGGCGGCGGCGCGCTCGCGGAAGCCGGCGAAGAGGGGGGCGAAGGCCTGGAAGAACTCGGCCATGTCGCGCAGGAGGTCGAGCCCCACCACCTCGTCCAGGAAGCGCTCGGCGCGGCGGCCGAGGCCGCCCCAGCGCGCCGCGGCCTTGAGCCGCCCCTCCTCGTCGAACCAGGGCTTGAGGGCGACGTGGAGGGCGCCGCTGTCCAGGAAGTCGACGATCCGCCGCGGCGCCTCCAGGAAGTCGAGCGCCTGGCGGGTGGGCGGGGTGTCGAGGATCACCTGGTCGTAGCGGCCGGAGCGGGCGACCTCGAACAGCCGCTCGACCGCCATGTATTCGAGGATGCCGCCGAGCGAGCCCGAGAGGTGGCGGTAGAAGCGGTTGCCGAGGATGCGGTCGCGGGCGGCCGCGTCGGGCGCGTAGCGCTCGACCAGGCGGTCGAAGGTGCGGCGGGCGTCGAGGAGGGAGGCGTCGAGGCGGCCCATCCGCTCCGGCGCGGCGCCGGCGGCGGCGAGCGGCGCGAGATCGACCGGCACCTCGCGCTCGCGCGCCTCCTCGCCCACCCCCAGGGCGTCCTTGAGGCGCAGCGACGGGTCGAAGGTCATCACCAGCGTGCCGCGCCCGGAGCGCGCCGCGAGCACCCCGGCGGCGGCGGCGAGGGTCGTCTTGCCCACCCCGCCGGCGCCGACGACGAGGGTCAGCGGGTGGCGCGCCGCGATCAGCTCCATGCGATCAGCTCAGGCCGCCTCCCGGCCGGCGGCCGCCGCGGCCGCCGTGAGGCAGCCGGCGAGGGCGGCGGTGAGCGCCGGGCCGCGGTCCATGGGGAGCTGCGGCAGCTCCAGAATGGGTGACGCGGCGCCCGCCCGACGCTTCTCGCCAGGCCGCCGTCAGGCGGGCGAGCTCGCGCTCGTTGAGCGCGCGGCGGCGGCGCCAGAGGGCGGCGAGCGGGGTGTCGCCGATCCCATCGTCCACCGGCGGCGCCGGCGGATACAGGCCGTTGACCACCAGGAGCTCCGGCGCGCGGCCGAGCCTCTCGCCGAGCGCGGCGCGGAGCTCGAGCGCCTCCTCGACCGGCATCTCCTCGGCCTGGGTGACGACGACGACCGCCGAGCGCTCGGGGTCGCCGACGAGCTCGGCCAGCTCCCCCGCCATGCGCCCGAAGGGTCCCTGCCGGATGACGCCGGCGACGAGCTGCGGGGCGGCGAGGAGGGCGACGCCGTGGCCGGTCGCCGGGGCATCGAGGACGACGAGGTCGAGCTCGGGCGCGCCGAGCGCCCCCTGGCCGCGGCGCAGGCGCAGGGCGTGGCCGAGGATCGCCAGCTCCTTCAGGCCCGGCGCCCCGGCGGCGAACTGCCGGTAGATGGCGCTCTGGAGGACGCGCTCGGCGAGGAACGGCACCTTGACCTGCTCGCGGACGATCTCGTCGAGCACCTGCTGGGGCTTCAGGTTCTGCAGCCAGAGCCGCGGCCCGGCGGGGACGATGGCGCCGCCCGACGGGGCGACCCCCATCATCTGATGGAGGTTCTCGCGCGGATCGGCCTCGACCACCAGCACCCGCCGGCCGGCGCGCGAGAGGGCCAGGCCGAGCGCCGCCGACACCGCGGTCTTGCCGACCCCGCCCTTCCCCGTCACCACCAGCAGCTCGCGCCGCGCCAACCGCTCGAGGACCCCCATCGCCGGGTCAGTCTACCCGAGGGCCGGAGCGCCTCCCGCACGCGCCGCCGGCCGGCGCTCGGCCGCGGCTAGCCGTCGCGCAGCACGACCGCCGGATCGACGCGCGCCGCCCGCGCCGCGGGGAGGCCCGCGGCGGCGAGGGCGACGGCGGCGAGGACGAGCACGACCCCCGCCAGGGTCCAGGGGTCGGAGGGGGCGACGTGGAAGAGCGCCGCGGCGAGCAGGCGCCGCGAGGCGAGCGTCAGGACCAGCCCGAGGCCGAGGCCGGCCGCCGCCAGCGCCAGCCCCTGGCCGAGGACGAGCGAGAGGACCCGCCCGGGGCCGGCGCCGAGCGCCATGCGGACGCCGATCTCCTGCCGCCGCTGGGCGACGGTGTAGGCGAGGACTCCGTAGGTGCCGACCGCGGCCAAGGCGAGGGCGATGGCGGCGAAGAGGAGGACGAGCCGCAGCATCAGGCGCGTCTGCCCCATCGACGCCGCGACCCCCTCCGCGAGCGGCCGCAGCGCATCGACGGGGAGCGCCGGGTCGAGCGCGCCGACCTCGGCGCGCACGGCGCCGGCGAGGGCGGCGAGCCCGGCCGGGCCGGCCGCCGAGCGCACCACCAGGAAGCGCGCCGGGAACATCTGGCCCGTCTCCGCGGCGACCTGCGCCGAGGGGAAGTAGAGCTCGGTGCCGGTCTTCTCGTCGAGGCCCCCCTGCTTGACGTCGCCCGCCACGCCGACGACGGTGAGCCACGGATTGCCGGGGACGCGCACCCGCTCGCCCAGCGGGCTGCGGTGCGGCCAGAAGGTGCGCGCCATGGTCTGGTTGACGATCACCACCCCCGGCCGGCCGGAGCCGTCGGCGGCGGTGAAGGCGCGGCCGGCGACGAGCGGCACGCGCAGGGTGCGGAAGTAATCGACCGTCACCACCTGCCAGTAGTCGACGTTCTGCCAGTGCCCCTTGGGATCGCGCGGCACGCCGGCGAAGTCGAGGTCGTTGGCGTCGACCTGGCGCTTGGGCGGCAGGCCGCTCGCCGCCGCGGCGCCGGCGACCCCCGGCAGCGCCGCCAGGCGCGCCACCAGGCGGTCGTAGAAGGCGGTCTGCCGGTCCTTGGGATAGACCGCCGGCGGCAGCGCGACGCTGCAGGAGAGGACGCCCTGGGGGTCGAAGCCCGGATCGACCCGCGACAGCTCCCAGAAGCTGCGCAGAAGCAGCCCGGCGCCGGAGACGAGGAGCGCCGCGAGCGCCAGCTCGGCGACGACCAGGGCGCCGCGCAGGCGCTGCCGCCCGCGCCCGGCCGTCGCCCGTTGCCCGCCGTCGCGCAGGCCGGCCGCGAAGGCCCGTCCCCGCGCGTGGAGGGCGGGGGCGAGGCCGAAGAGGATGCCGGTGAGGAGCGCCACGGCGAGGGTGAAGGCGAGGGTCCGCGGCTCGATCGCGATCTCGGCGCCGCGCGGGATGCTGTCGGCGTGGGAGAGAGCGCGGACGCCCGCCGCGGCGAGCGCCAGGCCCAGGGCGCCGCCGGCGAGCGCCAGGAGCACGCTCTCGGTGAGGAGCTGGCGCATCAGCCGGGCGCCGGAGGCGCCGAGCGCCGAGCGCACGGCCATCTCGCGCCGGCGCGACTCGGAGCGGGCGAGGAGCAGGTTGGCGACGTTGGCGCAGGCGATGAGGAGCACCAGGCCGACGGCGCCGCCGAGCAGCTCGAGCTTGCCGCGCACCGCCGCCACCTGCTCGTCGAGGAGGGGGCGCATGGCCAGGGGATGGAGCTGGGGGTCCGGCGTGTGGCGGGCGCGGGCCCGCCCGCGCCAGTCGCGCACCAGGCCGGCGAGCTCGGCGCGCGCCGCGGGGAGCGTCACCCCCGGCCGCAGGCGGCCGACGAGCTCGAGGAAGTGGTTGCCGCGACGGTTGGGGTCGAGGGGTCCCAGGCCCAACGGCTCCCAGACGTCGACATGGGCGCCGGCGACGTCGAAGCCGGGGGGCATGACGCCGGCGACGGTGGTGGCGGTGCCGTCGATCCACACCCGCCGGCCGACGATCGCGGCATCGCCGCCGAAGGCGCGATGCCAGAGCCCGTCGGAGAGGAGGGCGACCGGACCGGCCTTGGGGAGGTCCTCGGCGGCGGTGATGGCGTGGCCCCGCTCGGGCGCCACGCCGAGGGTCGCGAAGAAGCTCGCGGTGACGCCGGCGGCCCGCACGCGGACCGGCGACGTCGTCGCCGCGACGTTGACCGCGCCGAGCGCGTAGGCGCCGACGTCGTCGAAGCTCCGCGACCACTCGCGCAGCTCCATGTACTCCGGCGGCGAGACCCAGAAGTGGTCGAAGCCCTGCTCGGGGAACCGGCTGTAGACGGCGACCAGGCGGCCGGGGTCGCGGTAGTGGAGGGGCGACAGGAGGACGGCGTCCAGGACGCTGAAGATCGCGGTGTCGGCGCCGATGCCGAGCGCCAGGGTGAGGACGGCGACGGTGGTGAAGGCGCGGGCGCGCCCCATCTGGCGCAGCGCGTAACGGAGGTCCTGGAGAATCGTTCGCATGGCGGTTTCCCCCTGCCCGACTACGGCGGCGCGGCCGGGCGGGTTTCGCCGCCCTCCCGTTGTGGTAAAACCATCCGCCATGCCCTTCCCCGAGACCCGCCTGCGCCGCCTGCGCCGGACGCCCGCCCTCCGCGCCATGGTGCGCGAGACGAAGCTCGCGGTCGACGACCTCGTCCTGCCGCTCTTCGCCTGCCCGGGGCACGGCGTCGCCAACCCGGTCGCCGCCATGCCCGGCGTCTTCCAGCACTCGGTCGACCGTCTGGTCGAGGCCTGCCGGGAGGCGGCCGGCGACGGCATCGGCGCGGTGCTCCTCTTCGGGCTGCCGGAGTGGAAGGACGCCGTCGGCAGCGCCGCCTGGGCGGAGGACGGCATCGTCCAGCGCGCCTGCCGGGCGCTCAAGCGGGAGCTGCCCGACCTCGTCGTCATCGCCGACGTCTGCTTCTGCGAGTACACCGACCACGGGCACTGCGGGGTGCTCCACGAGGGCGAGGTGGACAACGACGCGACGCTCGAGAACCTGGCGCGGCAGGCGGTGTCGCTCGCCGAGGCCGGGGCGGACGTCGTCGCCCCCTCGGACATGATGGACGGGCGGGTGGCGGCGATCCGCGCCGCGCTCGACGAGCGCGGCCTGCGGACGACGCCCATCCTCTCCTACGCCGCCAAGTTCGCCAGCGGCTTCTACGGCCCCTTCCGCGAGGCCGCCGGCTCGACGCCCTCCTTCGGCGACCGCCGCGGCTACCAGATGGACCCGGCGAACGGCCGCGAGGCGGTGCGCGAGGCGGCGCTCGACGTCGAGGAGGGGGCCGACATGCTGATGGTCAAGCCCGCCCTCCCCTACCTCGACGTCATCGCCGCCCTGCGCTACGAGCTCGACCTGCCGCTCGCCGCCTACCACGTCAGCGGCGAGTACGCGATGCTCAAGGCGGCGGCCGAGCGCGGCTGGCTCGACTACGACCGGGTGATGATGGAGTCGCTCCTCGCCATCCGCCGCGCCGGCGCGGACCTCATCCTCACCTACTGCGCCCGCGACGCCGCGCGGCGGCTCGCCGAGGGCTGGCGGGAATGAGCGCGAGCGCTCGCCTCCGCTGACCGGATGACCCGGACGACCGATATCGACTCGCGCCTCCTCGCCCGCGCCGAGCGGGTGATCCCCGGCGGCGTGAGCTCGCCGGTGCGCGCCTTCCGCGGCGTCGGCGGCGACCCGGTCTTCGTCCGCGCGGCGGCCGGCGCCTGGCTCACCGGCGAGGACGGCCGCCGCTACCTCGACTACATCGGCGGCTACGGCCCGCACATCCTCGGCCACGGCCATCCGGCGATCGTCGCGGCGGTCGCCGAGGCGCTGGGGCGCGGCACCGCCTTCGGCGCCCCGACCGTCGCCGAGGCGGAGCTCGCCGAGCGGATCGTCGCCGCGCTGCCGTCGATCGAGATGGTGCGCCTGGTGTGCTCGGGGACGGAGGCGACGATGTCGGCTCTCCGCCTCGCCCGCGCCGCCACCGGCCGCGAGCCGCTTCGTCAAGTTCATCGGCTGCTACCACGGCCACGCCGACCCCTTCCTCGTCGCCGCCGGCTCCGGCGCCGCGACGTTCGGCGTCCCCTCCTCCCCCGGCGTGCCGCGCGGCGGTGACCGCCGACACCCTGCTCGCCCCCTACAACGACCTCGACGCCGTGGCGCGGCTCTTCGCCGAGTCCGGCCCCGACATCGCCGCCGTCTTCGTCGAGCCGATCGCCGGCAACATGAACCTGGTGCCGCCGCGTGCCCGGCTTCCTCGACGGGCTGCGGAGCCTCTGCGACGCCCACGGCGCGCTCCTCGTCTTCGACGAGGTGATGACCGGCTTCCGCGTCGCCTGGGGCGGCGCCCAGACGCTCTTCGACGTCCGGCCGGACCTCACCACGCTCGGCAAGGTGATCGGCGGCGGGCTGCCGATCGCCGCCTTCGGCGGGCGCCGCGCGCTGATGGAGCAGATGGCGCCGGTCGGCCCGGTCTACCAGGCGGGGACGCTCTCCGGCAACCCGCTGGCGGTCGCCGCCGGCAGCGCCGCGCTCGCCGTCCTCGGCGAGCCCGAGCCCTGCGTCTACGAGGGACTGGAGGCGATCTCGGCCCGTCTCGCGCGGGGCATCGAGACGGCCGCGGAGCGCCACGGCATCCCCTGCCGCGTCCAGCGCCAGGGCTCGATGCTGGGCCTCTTCTTCACCGGCCGGCCGGTGCGCTCGCTCGCCGACGTCGACGCGACAGACAAGAAGCGCTTCGTCCGCGTCTTCCACCGCCTGCTCGACCAGGGCATCCACCTGCCGCCCTCCCCGTACGAGACGTTCTTCGTCTCGGCCGCCCACGGCGACGAGGAGGTCGAGATCACTCTCGCGGCCTTCGACCGCGCCTTCGCCGCCGAGGCGGCCGGCGAGGCCGGGGCGCGATGAGCCGCAGCGACGTCCTGGTGCTGGGCGGCGGGATCATCGGCCTCGCCTGCGCCCGCGAGCTGGCGGCGGCCGGCCTCGCGGTCGAGGTGGTCGAGCGCCTGCCCGCGGGCTCGGCGGCATCCATGGCCTCGGCCGGGATGCTGACGACGATCGCCGAGGGGCTGCCGGCGGAGTTCGTCGACGTCTGCCGCGACTCGCGCGACGCCTGGGGGGGCTTCCTCGCCGGCCTCGAGGCGGAGGCCGGGCGGCCGATCGAGCACGACGACGAGGGCGCCCTGGTGCTCGCCCTCTCGGCGGCGGAGGAGGCCGGCTTCGACGCCTATATGGCGGCGATCCGGCGGGCCGGCGAGGCGGTCGAGGAGATGCCGCTCGCGGAGCTGCGGCGGCGGGTGCCGGACGCCTCCCCCGCCACCCGCCGCGCCCTCCTCGTCGCCGGCGAGCGGCGGGTCGACAACGTCGAGGTCTGCGCCGCGCTCGCCGCGGCGGCCGAGCGCCGGGGCATCCGGCTCTCCTATGGCTGCGCGGTCGAGCGGGTGGAGCTCGCGGCCGGCGGGGTGACCGCCCACTGCCGCGACGGCCGGCGCGAGGCCGGCCTCCTGCTGCTCGCCGCCGGGGCATGGAGCGGCGGGATCGCCGGGCTCCCCGCCTTCCCGGTGCGGCCGGTGCGCGGCCAGATCGTGCGGTTGACCGGCGTCGCCTGGCCCTGGCGCGGCATCGTCCGCGACCGCGAGGAGTACGCCGTGCGCCGGGGCGAGAACGGCCTCCTCGTCGGCTCGACCCTCGAGGAGGTCGGCTTCGACGGCAACGCCACCGCCGCGGGTATCCGCTGCCTCCTCGACTGGGCGCGCCGCCTCTTCCCCAGCCTGGCGAGCGCGCCGATCGAAGCGGTGTGGGCCGGCCTGCGGCCCGGCTCACCCGATGCCATGCCGCTCATCGGCCCCCTCCCCGGCCTGCCGCTCATGGTCGCCACGGGGCACTATCGCAACGGCATCGTCCTCGCCCCCTGGACGGCCTCCGAGGTCGCCCGCCTGGTCGCCACCGGCGGCCCCGGCCGCGCGATCTTCTCGCCGACGCGGTTCGGCTGAAGGCTCGCCCCCGGCGTCTCCGGCCGCCCCGCGCTCCGTTTCCTCCTCGGCCGATTCGAGCCTCGCCATCGCCTCGATCTCGGCGAGCACAGCGAGCCGCAGGCGCTCGGCGAGATCCTTGCGGTCGGCGGCGAAGATCGGCCGCGGCGCGAAGCGCACCGCGGCCTCGACGGCGGCGAGCCGGAGGAGGCCCCAGGCGTGGCGGGCGAAGGGGACGCCGCCCGACCAGCAGACGGCCGCGGAGGCCGGCGGCTCGCCGGCGGGCGTCCGGTAGCCGAGCGCCGCGTAGTGGACCGGCCGGCCGAGCCGGATGGCGAGGGCGAGGAGCGGCGGCTTGAACGCCTCGACCGTCTGCCCCGCCGAGACCGTCCCCTCGGGGAAGAGCACCACCCCCCGTCCGCCGGAGAGCTCGCGCTCGATCGCCGCGAGCACCCGCGGGATGTCGCGGCGCGCCTCGCGGTCGATGAAGATGGTCCCCACCGTCCGGCAGATCGGCCCCAGCAGCGGCCAGCCGCGGACCTCGGCCTTGGAGACGAAGACGCAGCCCAGGCGGCTCGCCAGGACGAGGATGTCGACGTAGGAGAGGTGGTTCGCGACCATCAGGAAGGGGGGCGCCGGCGGCTCGCCGCTCGCCCGGACCGAGACGCCGATCAGCCCCAGCACGGCACCCGACCAACGCCGGAAGTACCGTGAGGTGAAGCGCTCGCGCGGCCCCGCGAAGGGCGACAGGACCAAGCGCACCGCGAGGAGGAGCGCGTACCCGGCCAGGATCACCACCGCGGCGCCGGCGGCGCGGAGCGCCGCCCGTAGGGGCGCGGGGAGAGACCGGAGGGCCACGTGGAAAGTATAAGGAAGCGCGATCGGGTAGAGTTGCGGCGACGCGATGGACGAGATCCGGATCTACCTCTCGGCTTCGACGGGCGAGCTGACGGCCGAGCGGGCGCTGCTGGCGGAGAGCGTCCTCCCCAGGCTGCGCGAGCAGGCCGCGCGGGCGGGTCGGGAGATCGCCTGCGAGCTGATCGATCCGGAGACCCGCTCGGCGGGCTGGAGCTTGAAGGACCGCCTGCGCGCCATCGACGCCTGCCAGCTCTTCGTCGCCTTCGTCGGCGAGCGCGTCGGCGCGCCGCTGCCGCCGCCCCAGGCCGACCTCCTGCGCCAGTACCCCTGGCTGAGCGATCTCGGCGGCGCGAGCCTCGCCGAGGCCGAGATCGTCTACGGCGCCCTGGTGGACCGGAGCGCCCGGCAGAGCTTCCTCTATCTCCGTGCCGAAGACTTCCCCTTCCCGGCGCGCGAGCGCGTGCGGTTCCTCGCCGCGACGCGCGAGGAGGCCGACCGCCTGGCCCAGCTCAAGGACAGCCTGCGGGCGAGCGGGCGGCCGGTCCTCGACGGCTACGGCTGCCACTGGGACGCGACCGCGCGCCGCGTCGTCGGGCTCGAAGCGCTCGGCGACCGGCTGGTGGACGATCTGTGGGCGGCGGTGCGCGACGAGCCCGAGGCGAGCGCGCGACGTCCAGCGGGTCCACCGGCGAGGCCGGCGGAGCCGAGCCCAGCCCTCTTCGCCGTGCCGCCACGCCCGGCGGCGCCGCCGCCCTTCCGCCCGGCTCCTCCGGTCGCCCCGCCGCCGGTTCCTCCGCTTGTCCCCGCTGTCCCTCCGAACACCCCGCCGCCGCTCGACGGGCCCGATCTCGACGACACCGCCGTCGCGGCGGCAGCGGCGGATCTCACGACCCCGAAACCGACGGCACCGCCGGCCTCGGTCGAGGCGATCCACCCGGCCGATCCGGCGCCCGACGAAGCCTCTCCGTCCGGCGCTGGGGAGAGAGCGGAGGAAAGATCGGAGGAAAGATCGGAGGAGAAGCGGGGGGAGGCCGCGGGGGCCGCGCCGACGACGCCTTCGCCGGCTTCAGATGACCATCCCGCGAGCGCGGAGGCCACCGCCGGCGCGCCCGGCGAGCTGGAGATCGAGGCGCGGGAGATCCCCCCGCAGCCCTGGGTGGCGCCGACGGGCTGGCCGAGGCCGGCGGGCGATGGCCAACCGGGGCGGCCGGACGGCCAGCTCGAGCCGTCCAGCGCCGACGGCGAGCTCGAGCCGTTCGCCAGCCGCGCCGCGGACACGGCGCTCCCGGCGGCGCCGAATCCCCTCGTCAGCAGCCTGCCCCCCCTGCGCAGCGCCGCCGTGCCGCGCCGCTCGTCGCCCGGCGCCTGGCTGGCCGTCGCCCTGCTGATCCTCGCCCTCGCCGCCCTCGTGCTCTGGTTCCTGCTGCGCCACTAGCGCCGGCGAGGCGAGCCGGCCTACGGCGCCGGGTGGCCGATGCCGAGCTGCGCCGCGAGCCACTCGTGGCGGTCGTGGACCGCCTGCGGGTCGAGGCCGTGGTCGGCGTCGTACCAGAGGATCGTCTTCGGCTCGCTGCCGGCCTGCTGGTAGGCCCTGGCATGGGACGGCGGCACCAGCGAGTCCCGGCGGCCGTTCTGGAAGAGGAGCTGGGCCGGCGCCGCCCGCCCCACGAAGCGCAGCGGCTCGATGGGCTCCATCGCCCGCAGCCAGCGCTCGGCGAGGCCGGGGGGCTGCTGCTGCAGCGGGCTGTCGCCCACCTCCGGGCCCGAGAAGTGGCTCACCAGGCCGCCGTCGCCCACCACCAGCGCGTAGGCCGCGATGCGCTTCTCGACCCCGGCGAGGAGGCCGCCCATGGCCCCTCCGTAGCTGATGCCGAGGTAGCCCAAGCGCTTGGGATCGACGTCGGGCCGGGAGGTCAGCAGGTCGACGCCGCGGCGCAGGTCGACGATCAGCTGGATCTGGTCGGCGCGGTTGCTCTCGTCGAAGCGCAGCGGCTCCGCGGCCCGGCTGCCGCGGGCGAAGGGGGCGTCGATCAGCAGGGCGACGACGCCCCGCCGCGCCAGGGTCTCGGCCTCGGGGATCATGCGCCGGTGGTCGCCGGGCGCCCCGTGCATGAAGAGCATGCCGGCGAACGGCCCCTTGCCGTCGGGGACGACGAGCAGGCCGGGGACGCGCCCCCCCTTCGGGCTCGCGTAGGTGAGGGACTGGAGGGTGACCCCCGGCTGCTTCTCGCTGCCGACGATCCGGACGTCGAGCGGAGCCTTGGCGTCGTAATCGAAGACCCGCGGGTCCGCCGGCGGGACGATGGGCGGGATGGTGGGCGGGACGGGCGGTGCCGCCGCGCCCGCGGCTCGGACGGCGAGGAGGGCGAGGAGCAGGACCGGAAGGCGGGCGAGGGATCTGGCGGTGGCTCTCATAGGGCGATGGTAAAATCGCGGCACAGAGAATGCCGCGCATTTTCCGCCGCGAATCTTAACTCTTCTCCTGGAGCCATCGGATGAGCGAGGCGCCCATCAAGCTCGTGTTGCTGCGCCACGGCGAGAGCGCGTGGAATCTCGAGAACCGCTTCACCGGCTGGACCGACGTCGACCTGACGGCCAAGGGGATCGCCGAGGCGCACGAGGCGGCACGGCTGCTCGCGGCGGGCGGCTACACCTTCGACCTCGCCTACACGTCGCTCCTGAAGCGCGCCATCCGCACCCTGTGGATCGCGCTCGACGACATGGACCTGATGTGGCTGCCGGTGGTCCGCGACTGGCGCCTGAACGAGCGCCACTACGGCGCCCTGCAGGGGCTCAACAAGGCCGAGACCGCGGCCCGGTACGGCGAGCGGCAGGTGCTGGTCTGGCGCCGCAGCTACGCCGAGCCGCCGCCGGCGCTCACCCCCGACGACCCGCGCTACCCCGGCCACGAGCGCCGCTATGCCGGGCTCTCCGCCGCCGAGCTGCCGCTCGCCGAGTCGCTGGCGGACACCGTCGCCCGCTTCCTGCCCTACTGGCAGGCGACGATCGCCCCGGCCATCCGCGCCGGCCGGCGGGTGATCCTCGCCGCCCACGGCAACAGCCTGCGCGCCCTGGTCAAGCACCTCGACGGCCTGTCCGAGGAGGCGATCGTCGGCCTCAACATCCCCACCGGCATCCCCCTGGTCTACGAGCTCGACCACGACCTGAAGCCGCTCGCCCACTACTACCTGGGCGACCCCGCGGCGGCGGAGCGCGCCGCCGCGGCGGTGGCGAGCCAGGGCAAGGCGCGCTAGAGCGCTCTGCAAGGCCGCCGCCTCGCTTTCCGTCCTATCCCCATACGATCGCTCCGGGCCGGACAGGCCGGCCGGCGGCGCCTCCCGTCCGCGGGATGGAATGGTAGAGTTTTCTCGTCATGAGAGACGATCTCAGCGCCCGCTGGAGCTACGAGGATCTCCTCCGGCTCCCCGCCGACGGGAAGCGCCATGAGCTGATCGACGGCGAGCACCTCGTGTCCCCGTCCCCCACTCCACGGCACCAGAGCGTCGCGATGAACCTCACCCGGCTCCTCGCCAGCTTCGTCCATGCGACGAAGTGCGGCAAGCTCTTCGCGGCGCCGCTCGACGTGATGCTGTCGCCGCAGAACGTCGTCGAGCCGGACATCCTCTTCGTCGCCGCCGAGCGGCAGCACATCATCGGCGACCGCTGTCTGCAGGGCGCCCCGGATCTCGCGATCGAGATCCTCTCCCCGACCTCCCGGCGGATCGACGCCGTCCTCAAGCGCCACCTCTACGAGAAGCACGGCGTCGCCGAGTACTGGCTCGTCGATCCGAGACGCGGACGGTCGAGATCCTCCGCCGGCGCGGCGACCGGCTCCGCCCCGAACCTCCGTCCGCGACGCTCACGACCCCGCTCCTGCCGGGTCTCGCCGTCCCGCTCGCCGACATCTTCGAGTAGCGCGCGCTCACGGCCGCCGGCCGCGGGCGCCCCGCGCGAAGTCCTCCCACAGGCCGAACGTCTTCATCTGCTCGGCGAGGCCGGTCGCCTTGAGGAGCGCCTCGACCTCGGCGCGGCGTCTGGCGCGGCGGCAGCGGGCCCGCGGCGTCGGCCAGGTTCCAGGCCAGGATGCCGGCGATCGCGGCGTTGGCCTTGAGCTCGCGGAGGTCGGCCTTGTCGAAGGTGTCGGACTCGGCGTGGTAGTCCGGGAGGTAGGGAGCGGCGTCCTGGTTGGCGACGAGCGTCGGCACGCCCTCCACCAGGTAGTCGTAGTTGTCGGTGCCGACGAAGGCGTCGACGGTGTGGACGAAGGGGCCGAGCCCGGCGGCCGGCGCGAGCGCCGCCTCGACGGACGGCCGCAGATCGGCGCGCCCGCCGAGCGAGAAGCCGGTGGTGCGGCCGGTCCCCTCGTCGAAGACGATCTGCGCCTTCACGCGGTCGAGCTCGCCGCGGTGGTTGGCGACCTCGCCCCAGGAGCCGAAGGTCCCCTGCTCCTCGCCGGTGTAGAGCACGAAGCGCAGGGTGCGGCGCGGGCGCATCCCGGCGCGCGCCAACGCCATCGCCTGCCGCGCCACGTCGATCACCAGCGCCGCGTTGCAGCCGTTGTCGAGGGCGCCCCGCCCGAGGTCCCAGCTGTCGAGGTGGGCGCCGAGGATCACCACCTCCTCCGGATGCTCGCGGCCGCGGATCTCGGCGACGGCGTTCTCGGCCCGCGCCGCGGCCGGCGCCTCGCTCGCCAGGGTGAGGCGGACCGTCACCGTCTCCCCGGCAGCGAGCAGGCGGGCGATGCGCTGCGCCCCCTCGCGCTCGACGACGGCGCCGGGGAGCGGCGCCAGCGAGCCGTCGAGGGCGAGGTTGTGGCGGTAGAGGAGCTTGCCCGAACGGGTCGACATCCAGAGGATGCCGGCGGCGCCGGCCCGGCGGGCGCGCGCCAGGATCCCCGGCGTCACCAGGTATTCCTTGAACAGGTCGTCGATGCTCTTCATCGGCTCGCTGTGGACGAGCGCCCAGCGGCCCTTCACGCCGGCGCCGCCGGCACCGCCGGCGGCGGCCGCCGCGAACCCCGCCTCGTCGCCGGCCCCGACGTCCACCACCTCGGCGGCGAGGCCGGCCGCGGGCGTCGGCGAGGAAAACGCCATCCCCGCCACGCGGAGGCGACGGCTGGTCGGCGTCTCGGTGGGAAACACCGGCGCGGTGATCTCGCCCGACTCGGGACCGGGCAGCCAGAGGCGCGGCGCGGTGTAGGCCTCGGCGCGGACCTCCTCAAGCCCGGCTTCGCGGAAGCGCGCCAGGGCCCAGTCGACCGCCCGCGCCGCGGCGGGCGAGCCGGTCGGCCGGCCGCCGATGCGGTCGGTGAGCTCGCGGAGGTCGTCGACGACCGGCGTCGGGCCGAGCAGGCGCGCGAGGAGCGCGGCGCGGCGCGGGCGGCGACGGCCGAGGCGGCCGCGACGGCCGCCAGCGGGAGGACGACGAGGAGAGAGGAGAGGGAGCGGGACGCGACGGCCGCATGGGCGACCTCCGCTGCACAGTCGATCGAGGGAGCGAGACGGCGCGAGCTTAGCAGAGCGGGCGGGGGCGGGCGTGTCGGCTAGAATCCTCCCCGTTTCGCGTCGCGGCGCACTGCCGCGCCCGAGGAGAGGAGCGAGCTATGCCGGAAGGGCCCGAGGTCGAGACCGAGCGGCTGCACGAGGCGATCCACGAGGAGATGGAAAAGGAGGAGGGCGCGGGCGCTTCCTTCCTGAAGCAGATCGCGCTGACGACGGCGATCCTCGCCGCCTTCGCCGCCGTCGCCGCCCTGCGCGCCGGCGCCACCGTCAACGAGGCGCTGCTCCTGAAGACCGACGCCACCCGCCTGCAGGCCCTGGCCTCGGACCAGTGGGCCTACTACCAGGCGAAGGGGATCAAGGCCGAGGTGCAGGCGGCGTCGCGCACCGCCTGGATGGCGCTCGGCAAGGAGCCGCCGCCCAGCTACGCGGCGGAGGAGAAGCGCTACAAGGGCCAGCAGCAGGAGATCCAGAAGAAAGCTGCCGAGTACGAGCGCGAGCGCGACAAGCAGGTCATGGAGTCCGAGCATCTCCTCCACGAGCACCACCGCTTCGCCGACGCCGTCGCCCTCTTCCAGGTCTCGATCGCCTTGGGCGCCGTCGCCGCCCTCACCCGCAGCCGCCCGGTCTGGTGGGCCTCGATGCTCGTCGGCGCGGCCGGCATCGCCCTCTTCGCCCTGGCGATTGCCGGATAGGGCGAGGGCGGTACGCATTACGCAGACAGAAAGTCGATGAAATAGGCGCCAGGATCGTCCGCGCGCTCGGCCCAGCGCTTGAGCGCGTGAGCGATCCGCGCCGGGCGGTGGTTGGGCAGGCTGTTGGGGACGACGAGGATGCCGTGATGGAGTTCGCCCGTCTGGAAGAGGGCGACGGTGAGGCGGATGAAATCGTCCCGGTTCCGGGTGACGAACGTCCGGCGCTCGCCAATTGCGAAGCGGAGCTGCTCCTCGTCGGTGAAGCCGCGGCGGTCGATCTCGTGGACCGAGACGACATCGAGGCCCAGGCCGCGGCCGATCCGGGCGACCGCCGGGTTCAGGTCCTCGTCGATGAGGAAGCGCACGAGGGGGCCGGATCAGCGGTTGCGGGGACGCGCGAACGGCAGCTCTTTCGCCACCCGCTCGGGCGTCCATCGCGCCTCGCGCTCGAGGCGAGCATCGATCTCGGCCGGGTAGAGCTCGTAGTAGGAGAGGGGGGCGCGGAGCTGCGGCTCGGTCAGCCAGGGATAGCTCTTGCGGAGCTTGGCGAAGTCGCCGCCGCAGGCCTTCCACGTGGCGACGACCTCCCATACGTCGAGGCCGGTCCCCGCCACCACGGCGCGCCGCCCGACCGCGCCATCGACGAAACCGATCCCCGGCGCGCGGCGCATGCGGATGGCCTCCTGGAGGAGCTCGGCGGCGAGCGCCGACCAGGTCCTCTCGCGTTCGGTCGACTCGCGCGCGATCTCGCGGTCGAGCTCGTCGGTGATGCGGATGCCCTTCACCCTGGTCGTCATCGCCAGTCTCCTCGTGTGCACGACGTGCACGACCTGTAACAGTATCAACCCGGCTCCGGCCGCGGTCAAGCGACATGGAGGATGAAACCACCGGCGCTCGAGCTCGTACCTCGACTGCCCCGGCTCTCGACAACCGGGGCGGCGGGATATGCCATACTTCGTAACAAGCCATCCAAGCGATTGGAGTCCCCATGCCGACCGGCACCCGGCGGAAGCCGCGGTGAAATTGGGCGAACGGACCCGTCCCCCTGCCGCGGGCGGCGAAGGGGGCCGGCCCGAGCTGTCCGCCGTCGAACGCGCGGTGCTCGACTTCCAGCGCGGAACCGAGCGCGAGAAGAGCTTCGAGATCCTCTTCCACCGCTACCGCCCGCGGATCGAGCGCTTCTTGGCGCCGCGGGTCTTCTCGCGCGAGGAGCGCCTCGACCTAACCCAGGTGATCTTCCTGCGGATCTATCAAGGGTTGGATGGTTACCGGGGCGAGGGGTCGCTGGACGGCTGGGTGTTGCAGGTCGCCTGGAACGCCTATCGCAAGTGGCGCGACCGGCAGCCGGGAGGTCAAAACGCCGTGCCGGAGGTCCCCTTCGAAGCCGCCGGCGCTCCGCAGCCTTCGCCGGCGGCCGCCACGTATGCCGCGGCGCCGGCCTCGCCGCTGGACGACGCCGTGCGCCGGGAGAGGCTGCAGGCCCTCCGCGAGGCGGTCGGCGAGCTGCCGCCCCAGCAGCGCCTCTGCATGGAGCTGCGCGTCTACCAGGAGCGCAGCGTGAAGGAGATCGCGGTCGCCCTGAGGATCTCTCCGGAGACCGTGAAGGCGCACCTCTTCCAGGCGCGCCAGCGGCTGTGGGACCGGTTGCACGGCGCCTTCGGGGCCATCGATCTCTGAAGCGGGGGCGGACTTGGACGAGAAATCCGACGACTTTCGCGGCGCGCTGGTGGAGCTCGCCGAGACGGCCTACCCGGTGCCCGCGGAGCATCCCTCCCCCGAGCGCTGGCTCGCCTATCAACGCGGGGAGCTCGCGGCCGGCGACGAGACCCGGATGCAGGAGCACCTGGTGCGCTGTCGCGACTGCTTCGACCTGGCGCAGGCGGCGGCGGCCTTCGCCGAGCCGGCCGCGGAGCCCGGCGGCGGGGAGGAGGAAACGTCGCTGGAATCGCTCGGGCTCTGGCGCCTGCTGCGGCAGCGGCTCGCGGCGGCCGGCGAGATCCCCGCCGGTCCTCTGCCGCCGCTCGCCCGGAGTCGCCGGAACCGGAGCCGCTTTCCCTACGCCTTGGCCGCGGCCCTCTTCCTGGCGCTGGTGGGCTCGACCGCCTGGAACCTGCGCCAGCAGGGCGCGCTCGCGGCTCTCCGCGCGCCGCGGCCGAACGCGCTCATCTTCGACTTCTTCGCCGGCGAGCGCGGCCCGACGGCGGAGACGACGTTCCGCGCCGGCTCCGGGCCCTGGATGCTGGTCTTCCATCCCGGCGAGGAGCTCCCCGCCTATCGCTTGACGATCCGCGACGCCGCCACCGGCCGGGAGCTCTCCTCCCACGAGCTGAGGCCCGACACCGACCTCGCCCTGACGCTCGAGCTCCCCGAGGGCCTGCCGCCGGGCCGCTATCGCCTGGAGCTGTCGGGCGCCTCCGGCGGCGGCGCCGGGCAGCTTCCTCCTGCGCGTGACGGAGGCGGGCCGAGGGGACTGAGACGGCCCGGCGGCACGATCGCTCCAGCCCGGCGCTCTGGGCGATCCCGGGGCTCGGTCTCCTCCTGCTCGCGAGCCTCGGCTGCCGCGGCGAAGGGAGGGCGACGCCGGGCGCCGGCCGCAAGGTCGCGGCCCCTGGCGCTTCCCTCCCCGCGCCCGCCTGCGAGGAGCCGCGGTCGCTGCGCCTTGCCGTGCGCCAGGGCGAGTACCTCCACGTCCTGGCCGAGCAGGGGGCGCGAGACGTCGCCGTCACCCTGTCCGATGCCCGCGGCAGGCGGCTCCTCACCGTGGACAGTCTCACCACCGCGGACCCTCCCTGGCCGGCCGAGGAGGTCCACTGGGTGGCGGACGCGGCCGGCGAGGTCCGGCTCGACGTGGCGCTCCTCCGCGGCCCCGGAGGGCCTTGCGCCCTGCGGCTGGCGCAGCGCCGGCCGGCGAGCGCGGCGGACCGCGAGCGGGCGCGGGCCGAGGCCGCCCTGGCGCGGGCGCACGCACTGCGCCGGACGGGGGACGAGAGACGCTGCCGCGAGGGCATCGAACCCTACGGCCAGAGCGGAGCGCGGATTCGCCGCCCTCGGCCTGCCGCGGCGGCGGGCCGAGGCCCTCGTCGGGCTCGGATTCCTCTACGGCGACTGCCTTCGGGAGAAGGCCGCGGCACTCCAAGCTTTCACCCGGGCCGTCCCCGTCGTCGCCGGCGACGACGGGGCCGAGGGCACGGTCCTGCAGCACTTGGGCGAGCTTCGCTTCGCCCGCGGCGAGCTCGACGCCGCGATCGACGAATACCGGCGGGCGCTCCTGCTGCGCCGGCGGACCGGCGACCGCGCCGGCGAGGCCCTGACCGCGAACAACCTCGGCCATGCGCTCGACCTGCGCGGCCGGTACGACGAGGCGGCGACGTTCTTCGACCGGGCTCTCGCGCTCTGGGAGGCCGGCGCCCATCCCGGCGAGCGGGCCCACACGCTCCTCAACCGCGGCCAGCTCCACCTCGAGCTGGGAGAGGCGGAGCGCGCCCGCGAGCGCTTCGGCGAAGCCCTCGGGCTCTTCCGCCGGGCGAAGGACGACGCCGGCCAGGCGGCCGCCCTGAACGCCCTGGGGCTCGTCGACGTGGACGAGGGCCGGCCCGCCGCGGCCCTGCAGCCGCTCACGGGCGCCCTCGCGCTGCGCGGCCCCGACACCCGCGGGCGGGCCGTCACCCTGAACACGCTCGGCGTCGCCTACCGCCAGCTCGGCCGGCCGGCGGACGCCCGCCGGGCCTACGCGGCGGCGGCGCCGATCTTCGCGCGGCTCGGCGACGCGCGCGAGCAGGCGCGGAGCTTGGGCAACATGGGCTGGCTCGAGGCCGCGGCCGGCCACGACGACGACGCGCTCGCCGACCTCGATCGGGCCCTGTCGCTGTTCGCGACGATCGCCGATCCCCCCGAGATGGCCTGGACCCTGCGCGGAAAGGCCGAGGCGCTGCGCCACCGCGGCGATCTCGCGGCGGCCCGCGGGGCCATGGAAGAGGCCCTGGCCGCGGTCGAGCGCCACCGCTTCCGGCAGCGGAGCTACACCACGCGCGCGGCGTTCTTCGCCACCCAGCAGGACTCCTACGACTTCCTGATCGACCTCCTGATGGAGATGCACCGGCGGTCTCCGGCCGCTGGCTATGATGCCGCCGCCCTCGGGGTCAGCGAGCGGGCGCTGGCGCGCTCGCTGCTCGACGGCCTGGCCGCGAGCGGCGCCGACCCGCGGGTCGACCCGGCATCCGGCGCGGCCCGGGCCGCGCACGGGACCTCCCCCGCGCTCCTCGCCAGGGAACGCGACCTGGAAGGGGAGATCGACGCCCTCGCCGCCCGCCGGACGCACCTCGGCGAAGACGCCGGCGCCACGAGCGAGCAGCTGCGGCCGCTCGACGGCGAGATGGTGCGCCGCTGGGAAGAGCTGGATCGGGTGCGCGCCGACCTGCGCGCCGCCAACCCGCGCTACGCCGCGTTGACCCAGCCGCAGCCCTGGAGCGCCGGCGAGATCCGGCGTCGCCTGCTCGACCGGGACACCCTCCTCCTCGAGTACCGGCTCGGCGCCGAGCGGAGCTTCGTCTGGGCCGCGACGCCCGGCTCGCTGGCGAGCTTCGAGCTCCCCGGGCGCGCCGTGATCGAAGCGGTGGCGGGCCCGGCCTGCGACCTCGCCGCCCGCAGCCGCGGCCGCAGGGCCGAGATCGCGGCCGATCTGCAGCTCGCCAAGGTGGGGCGGCTGCTCCTCGATCCGGTCGCCTCTCTCCTGCCGGGGAAGCGCCTGCTGATCGTGGGCGACGGCATCCTCCAGCACCTGCCCTGGGCCGCCCTGCCGGAGCCGGCGGCCGGCGAGCCGCTCGTCGCCCGCCACGAGATCGTCAGCCTGCCCTCGGTCTCGGTGCTGGGGGTGCTGCGCCGCGAGGTCGCCGGGCGGGCGCCGGCCCCGAAGATCCTGTGGGTGCTGGCCGATCCGGCCTTCGGCGGCGGCTTCGCGCCGCTCCCCCACACGCGGCAGGAGGCCGCGGCCATCCTGGCCCTCGCACCGCCGGGGGACGGCACCGCGGTCATGGGCGAGGCGGCGAGCCGGCAGGCCGTCCTCGGCGCCCCCCTCGGCGACTACCGCTTCCTGCACTTCGCCACCCATGGCTCGTTCGACCCCGGCGCCCCCGGCGGCGGCCGACTGGTCCTCGCCCAGCTCGACGGCGGGGGCCGCCCGGCGGCGAACGGCTTCCTCTACCTCGCCGACATCTACGAGCTGGCGCTCCGTGCCGACCTCGTCGTGCTGAGCGCCTGCGAGTCTGCCCTGGGGCGCGAGGTCCGCGGGGAGGGCCTGATGGGGATGACCCGCGGCTTCTTCTACGCCGGCGCCGCGCGGGTGCTGGTGAGCCTGTGGAACGTCGACGACCGGGTGAGCGTCGAGCTGATGCAGCGCCTCTACCGCGGCATGCTGCGGCAGGGGCTCTCCCCCGCCGCGGCGCTGCGCGCCGCCCAGGATGCCGTCCGGCGCCAGGAGCGCTGGCGGGCTCCCTACTACTGGGCCGGCTTCACCCTCCAGGGCGAGTGGCGCGGAGGGAACCGCCGCGCCCGACTAAACCCGCCCTGACGATCGGGGATCTATCCTGACAACGAGGCTATCCACCCTCTCTCGAAAGGAGAAGACGATGCTGACCAACGACCACCAGGACCCCACCGCCGCCACGCTCCGCACCGCCGATGCCTCGGCGAAGGCCGACGACCTGGATCCCAGGACCCCCATCGAGGTGGCCTCCGCGGGCACCGTCACCACCAACGACCCGTCGGGGACGGACAAGCGGCCGCCGAACGGCACCGCTCCCTGATCCGCGGACCCCTCCCGACCTCGGCCCCGAGGGCTCGCCGGCTCCCGGGGTAGTGGGTCCGTTTGGTCCCGAGGACGACCGCCTGGAAGGGGGTTCAGGAGGGTGGTCCCGAGGGCGGTCGCCCGCAGCGGACCAAACGGACCCACTACCGCTCCCGGCGAGCCCTCGATCTCGTGCTCCTTGGCCGCGCCGCGCCGGTCAGGCCTCCTCGTCGTCCCCCGCGACGCCGAAGAGCCGGCCGTCGGCGGCCCGCAGGTAGACGACCGGCGTGCCCCACTCCAGGTTGGATTCGGCGGCGAGGGCCTGGCGCACCTCGCCGACGCAGGCGTCGACAGGGAGGCCGGCGGCGAGCGCCCGGTAGAACTTCTCGGCGAAGCGGCAGGCCGTGGCGTCCGTCACCTCGGACTGCATGGCGACCACCGCCGGCACCCCGTGCTGCACCAGGGCCTGGGCGGTGCCGGCGAAGGTGTCGTCGCGCGAGGCGCGGGCGCCGTTGCAGGCGTTGAGCACCGCCAGGCGTAGCGAGGGGTGATCCTGGAGGATATAGGCCAGGCTCTGCCCGGTGAGGGGAGCGCCCCGCCCGTCCTCCTCCTCGAAGACCAGCACGCCCTCGCCGCGCAGCTCGCTGAAGCCGCCGTGGCCGACGAAGTGCAGGACGTGGACCGGCCCGCCGCCCTGCAGCCGCCGCTCGAGGGCTTCGCGCGTCGGGCGCTCCAGCCGCTCGATCTCGATCCGGCCGCTCGCGAGGAGCGGCTCCAGGGCTTGCCCGAGCCGCCGCCACTCCTCGTCCGCCTCGGCCAGCTCCTGGTAGCCGCGCGGCGTCGAGATCACGGCCAGGACCTTGAGCGGCGGCTCGACCGCGAGCGTCTCGAGACGCTCGGCGAGCTCCAGGTAGCGCACCACCGGCGTGCGGGCGGAGAGGGCGAGGAAGCCGCGGCCCGCGGCGTCGTAGAGGTACTCCCAGGGCAGCCGCGCGAGCGCCGGGACGTCGTTGAGGCGCAAGCGGAGGCGCAGCCCGGGCCCGCCCTTGGAGCTCTCGAGACAGCCCTGGAAAGCCTTCAGGAGCTCGCCCTGGAAGACGGTGCGGAACAGCTCCTCGCCGATCGCCCGCGGATCGGCGCCCGCGTCCGCTCCGGCCGCGGGCCCGCCGCGCACCGGGTCGGTCGAGCCGAAGCGCAGGGGCTCGCCGCCGGCGAGAGCGGCGGGGAGAGCGAAGCGCGACGTCGCCTCGAAGCCGGCGGCGCTCCAGGCCTTGGCGCGATAGCCGTCGGCGGCCTGATCGATCCAGAGGTCGAAGTCGAGATAGCCCGGCGCGGCCGGCGGCGGCGGCCTCCGGGGCGCGCAGTCAGCGAACCCGCCAACGTCCCGGCGCCGCCGAGGGTCGCAAGGTAGGAGAGCGCCAGGGCGAGCTCGATCAGCCAGCGGCCGTTCCAGCACGAGCGGATCGCGGCGAGGTCGAAGCCCATCGCCTGGATGCATGCGGCGTCGTCGTCGGGGCAGACGCAGGCCGGCGACCGCGACCAGCCCACGATATAGGCGACGCTCTTGGTGTGCCCCGCGTAGTCGACGCGCACGACGAAGGGGAGGTAGAGCGCGAGGAGGAGGACCGCGGAGAGGCCGAACCCGGCGACAGCGGCGCGCCTGCGCCGCCGGCGGACGCCGGCCTCGGCGGCGCCGGCGAAGAGCATCCCCGCGCCGTGGGCGGCGAGACCGCCGGCGAGCGCCGAGAGCGGGATGAAGAAGGGCCGCAGGGCCCGCAGCTCGTCGGCGAGCAGCGTGCCCGCGAGCTGGCCCAGGATCCACCCCAGCGCCGCGCCGGTCAGGAAGATCCGGCGCCGGCGCCAGCGGCCGCGCTCCGCCGCCGGCGCCCTCGCCTCGTCAGCGCTTGTCGGGCTGGCAGTCCTTGGCATCGTCGACATGGTGACAGTAGCTCTCCTCGAAGCGGCAGCAGAAGAAGCCGCTGCCGTTGACGAGGTCCAGCCTCTCCGAGCCGCCGGCCTGATCGAGGCCGGCATGGCGAGCCGTCACGGCGCCGGCCGGCGCGGGATATTCGATCGCTGCCTGGCCGCCGAGCGCGGCGCTGTAGGAGTACAGGCCGCGCAGGACCCGCTTCTGCGTGCCGTTGGTGCGGACGATGAGGGGCGCCGGCGGCGATCCCTTGACGAAACCCTGCGACCAGAAGCGGAACGTGGCACGCTGCGCCGGCGTGCTGCCGACCCAGAGGCTCACCTCGAGATCGTCCTTGTCGGCGAGGACGAAGAGGCGCTCGAGGATCTGCCCCACCCGTTGCAAGACCTGGTCGGAGCGCTCGGCCTCGGCTCCCGCGGCGGCGGCATCGGGGCTCGAGGGTGGAGCGAGCGGCGGCGGGTAGGCGCCCCCCAGGCTCGCGACGACCGCGACGGCCCGCGGGCCTCCGTACCCGACGGTCCTGACGCCCGGCGGCGCCTCCAGCTGGCCGCGGGCCTGCCGGAACCCCTCGGCCGCCCAGTCGCGCAGGGCGGCCAATCCCGGCTCCCCCATCTGGGCGATGGCGCGGTCGAGATCCCCCTCGGTGGCGTCGATCAGCGCCGCCACGGCGCGGGGGGAATGGAAGGGCCGCCCGCCCGGGCCCGCCACCGTGGGGAGAGCCGCCCGGCTCTGGTCGAACCGTCCCCTGACCGCCCCGACCTCCTTCGCGAGGCGCCCCGCGAGGCTCGATTGCCGCTTCCCGATCTTGAAGCTGAACCCCAGCTGCAGGGCGCCGGCCGAGCCGGCCGCGAGGAGGAGGCCGGCCAGCAGGGCCGCCCCGGCGCGGCGCCGGCGCACCGGCGCCGCGAGACCATCCGATCTTCCTATCCGCATGTTGGACCTCCTTCTATGAGATGCCCGCCGGCCGCGGCGGGCACGGTTTCAAGCCTGATTCCCGCCGGCGACCCGCACCGCGGGATCGCCGACGATCGTGTAGTTGCGGGCGTCGTGACTGGCGATCCAGAGGTCGGCGAGCGCCGCCTCGTCGGGCGTCTTGCCGAGATCGAGGGCTTCCCTCTCGGCCGCCAGGTCGGAGGCGAGCTCGGCGTAGCGCTGGTTGAAGAGATCCATCGCCCAACCCACCGGCTGGCCCGCGAGGAGGCGGCGCAAGGCGCTGTCGAAGGTGCCGACCTGCGGCCCGGCGCCGGCCCACGCGATGGAGAAGCCCCAGGCGCGATCCACGTGGCCGACGACCGCCAGGGCTCCGCCCCGCGGGTGGCTGAGCAGCCGCTGCGGCAGGCGGCCGAGAAAGGCCGCGGGCGAGAGGGCCCGGCGCTCGGCCCCCTCGCCGAGCTCGTCCCAGCGCGGCGTGCCGGCGCCGAAGCAGGCGAAGCAGAAGGCGACGAGACCCGCCACGCGGGCCTCGTCGCCCACGTCCTCGGCCGCGAAGTAGTGCCCGCGATCGATACCGCCGCCGGCGGCCGGTCCGGGCCAGTCCTGGCAGACGAGGGCCCCCTGCTGGTCGCGCTGTTGCGGGTCGCCGCAGGGGAAGCCCAGGCCGTGGCAGGCGGTGAAGAGGAAGGCCGGGGCCTCGGCGCCGAGCAGCTCGCCGAGCCGGGCCCGCGTCGCCTCCTCGCCGAGCGCGGTCTCGACGGTCCAGCCGGGCTGCTCTCTCAGCGCCCGTTCCGCCATCGGCTGCACCAGGTGCGTGCGGGTCATCCCGGTCGCGCGGTCCCCGGCATTGGCGGGGGCGAAGAAGGCGGCCCGCCGGCGCCCTTCGACCGGAGTGGTCTCGGCCGCGACCACGCTCTCGGCGTAGCGGTGGTAGCCCTCGAGGCTGTCGAAGCACAGGCGGCCGACGGCGTACTGGACGTCGAGCTGGTACTGGAACGAGAAGGGGATGGCCTCCGGATCGCCGACGAGGAGGAGGTAGTACGGCATCCTTTCCGGGTCGGCCGGCCCCGGTCCCGCGCCATGCCGGGCGAGAAAGGAGACCTTGGACTCCCCCTCGCGATAGCCGTCCTCGCCGGCGAGCTCCCGGAAGCGGCCGGCCGCCTGGGCCCGTCGCAGATCGAGCAGCGGCGCCAGCGCCTCGCGGAGCGCGGCGCTCTCCTGTCCCCGGGGAAAGATCACTCCCCAGCCGGCCTCGTCGAGCTTGCACGGGTCGAGGCCCTCGCGCAGGCCCCGCACCGGCTTGCCTTCGCCGCGCCGCACCCAGGCCTGGAGCTCGCGCGCCCGCGCCCAATCGACGCTGCCGCCGCGCGCGACGTCGGCGAACCGCCGCCGCGGCGCGGGCGGCAGGAGATAGCCGCCGGTCCGGCCGTCGATGCCGTTGAAGCAGAGGAGCGGCTCCTCGGCGAGCGCACGGCTGGATTCCGCGGTGGACATCGAGCACCCCTTTCAACGACCTGTAGATCCGCGCCGCGCGCCGGCGGTTTAGTGCACGTCGCTGCAACGAGCTCGGCGAGGCGCTAACCCGCCGCGATGCGCCGCGGATCTATCCCGGCCGAGCGACAGAGCCCATGACCGGCGCCGGCGTCCTCTGTCGCTCGATGAATCGTGCTCGGAAGGGGAGATCGATTTCATGAACGGTCCGACATATCCGAAAACTCGACTTTCGGATACGAAACGAAAGGAAAGGAAAAGCCGATGAGACACTTCCGCGCTTTGATCCTCGCCACGCTCCTCGTCCCCTGCGCCGCCCAGACCGCGGCCGCCGTCTGCACGCCGTTCCTCGAGTACATCGACCTCGGGGCCGGCGGCGGAACGATCGCCACCAACTCGGCCGTCTACCCGCCGACGCAGAGCAATCCGGTCATCAACACGCCGTACAACCCGACCTGCAACGCCGCGCTCTGGCGGGCGGTCGTGGCGCAGGTGAACGTCCCGGTGGGCTGCAGCGGCGTCGCCGTCTGGGTGCAGTACGACGGCGATCCCCAAGGCTTCACCCTCGACGTCGCCGACTCGGATACCGACAACGGCTACGGCGGCGACAGCGGCTCGACGCCCATGGGCCAGAATGCCGAGCTGCAGATCCTCAACAACATCCTCTCGGTGTTCACCGCCGCCTCGGTCCCGACCGGTGTCGACCAGATCGCCACCCAGCAGCTCCAGCTCAAGGACGGCGCCGTCGACGTCGTGGTCAAGGACCAGTTCGTGAGCTGGGGCCAGCCCTATGGCTTCGCCCAGACGCCCAACCTCAAGCAGCTCTTCTTCCTCCCCGCCAACCCGACCAGCCCCGACAACCGCACGATCTACGTCGGCCTCAACCGGGTCGTCTTGCCGATCAACGGGCAGGACACCGCCCGCAACGGCTGCGGCGCCCGCCGCGCCATCCTCGTCCTCGTGCCGTAGCACCAGACGCATACCCGCGGCGCGCGGCCGGAGCCCACGCGGGCCCGGCCGAGCGCCGCCGATCGCGCCGCGCGCATTCCGGCCTAAGATGCCGCCGGGCGCGGCCCGCCGCCGCGCCGGGAGGGGAGCGTGGCATCCGTCTACAAGCCGCCGTGTGACGAGGGGGTGATCCGCGGCGCGCCGTGCGCTCCGGCGGGGACGGCGCGCTCCGCCGCCGGCAGCGGCCATTGGGTGCTCGCGGCGGCGATCCTCGGCTCGAGCCTCGCGTTCGTCGACGGCACGGCGGTCAACGTCGCCCTCCCCGCTCTGCAGCGCGACCTCGGCGCCTCGGCGACCGGCGTGCAGTGGGTCGTCGAGGCCTACGCCCTGCTCTTGGCCGGCCTGCTCCTCGCCGGCGGCGCCGCCGGCGACCGGTTCGGCCGGCGGAAGGTCTTCGCCGTCGGCGTCGCCGGCTTCGCCGCCGCCTCGGCCGCCTGCGGCCTCGCTCCCGGCCTCTCGACGCTCGTCGCCGCCCGCGCCCTCCAGGGGGCGGCGGCGGCGCTCCTCGTGCCGGGGAGCCTCGCCCTCATCTCCTCGGCCTTCGGCGAGGCCGAGCGCGGCCGGGCGATCGGCACCTGGTCGGGGGCGACGGCGCTCACCGCCGCGCTGGGGCCGGTCCTCGGCGGCTGGCTGGTCGATCACGGCGGGTGGCGCTGGGTCTTCTTCCTCAACCTCCCGGCCGCCGCCGCGGTCCTCGCCATCACCTTGACCCGCGTGCCGGAGAGCCGCGACCCCGACGCCCGCGGGCTCGACTGGCCCGGGGCGCTCCTCGCGACCCTCGCTCTCGCCGGCCTCACCTTCGGCCTCCTCGAGTCGGCCCACCGCGGCTTCGCCGATCCCGCCGTCGCCGGGTCGCTCGCCGCGGGCGCCGCCGCCCTCGCCGGCTTCCTCTTCGTCGAGGGGCGGCATGGAACGCCGGCCGCCGATGATGCCGCTGGCGCTCTTTCGCTCCCGCGACTTCGCCGGCGCCAACCTGCTGACCTTCTTCCTCTATGCCGCGATGGGCGGAGCGCTCTTCTTCCTCCCCTTCGACCTCGTCCAGGTCCAGGGCTACTCGGCGACCGCGGCGGGCGCCGCGCTGCTGCCGATGATCCTTCTGCTCTTCCTCCTCTCCCGCTGGTCCGGCGGCTTGACCGCCCGCTTCGGCGCCCGGCCGCCGCTTGATCGTGGGACCGCTCGTCGCCGCCGCCGGCTTCTCGCTCCTCGCCTGGCTGGGCACCCGGCCGGGCGCGTACTGGACGACGTTCTTCCCCGGCATCGCGGTCCTCGGCCTGGGGATGTCGATCGCCGTGGCGCCGCTCACCACCGCGGTCATGGGCGCCGTCGACAGCCGCCGCGCCGGCATCGCCTCCGGCGTCAACAACGCGGTGTCGCGGGTCGCCTCGCTCGTCGCCGTCGCCGCCTTCGGCCTCGCCCTGGCCGCCGTCTTCGACGCCGGCCTCGAGGGCCGGCTCGCCACGCTCGCCCTGCCGCCCGCGGCGCGCGCCGCCATCGCCGCCCAGCGCGCCCTCCTCGCCGCCGCCCGGCCGCCGGCCGGGCTCGACCCGGCGACGGCGCGGGCCGTCGCGGATGCCATCGCCGGCGCCTTCCGCGACGGCTTCCGGCGGACGATGGAGATCGCCGCCGCCCTGGCGGTGGCGAGCGCCGCGAGCGCGGCGGTGTTGATCGAGCGGCGAAAGAGGCGCGGCCCGCTGATGCCGAGCGGGCCGGCCGGGCCTCCTTTCGCGTCTCTGGTATCGTTGAACCCGGCCCGTCCCGCGGGCCCGGCATGGGAGGGAACCAACCTTTGAGCACCGCAGCCCCATCGGTCATCAAGTCCATCGAAGAGCTCGCCGTCGACACCCTCCGCACCCTGGCGATCGACGCCGTCCAGAAGGCCGACTCCGGCCATCCCGGCCTGCCGCTCGGCGCCGCGCCCATGGCCTACGTCCTCTGGCAGCGCTTCCTGAAGCACAACCCGAAGGACCCCCACTGGCCCGACCGCGACCGCTTCGTGCTCTCCGCCGGCCACGGCTCGATGCTCCTCTACTGCCTGCTCTACCTGACCGGCTACGACCTGTCGATGGACGACTTGAAGTCCTTCCGGCAATGGGGCAGCCGCACGCCGGGCCATCCCGAGTACCGGATGACGCCGGGGGTCGAGGCGACCACCGGGCCGCTCGGCCAGGGGACGACCAACGCCGTCGGGATGGCGATCGCCGAGCGCATGCTCGCCCACCGCTTCAACCGGCCGGAGCACGAGATCGTCAACCACCGCACCTACTCCCTGGTCTCGGACGGCGACCTGATGGAGGGGGTCTCGGGCGAGGCGTCGTCGCTCGCCGGGCACCTCGGCCTCGGCAAGCTGACCTTCCTCTACGACGCCAACGAGGTGAGCCTCGACGGCCCGACCTCGGTCACCTTCACCGAGGACGTCGGCCGGCGCTACGAGGCCTACGGCTGGCAGGTGCTCCACGTCTTGAACGGCAATACCGACCTGGCGGCGATCGACAACGCCATCCGCGCCACCCAGGCCGAGCAGAACAAGCCTTCGATCATCGTCATCCACACGACGATCGGCTACGGCTCGCCCAACAAGGGCGGCACCTCGGAGGCGCACGGCAGCCCGCTGGGGGTCGACGAGGTCAAGCGCACCAAGAAGGCGCTCGGCTGGGAATGGGAGGAGCCGTTCCACGTCCCCGACGAGGCGCTCGCCCACCTGCGCGGCGCCGTCGACCGCGGCGGCGAGGCCGAGGCCGACTGGCAGGAGCGCTTCGCCGCCTACGCGAAGAAGTTCCCCGACCTGGCGACCGAGTGGAAGCAGGCGATGGGGCTCGAGCTCCCCGCCGGCTGGGACGCGGAGCTGCCGAGCTGGAAGGCGGGCGAGAAGGAGTCCACCCGCGTCGCCGGCGGCAAGGCGATGAACGCCATCGCCGCCAAGGTCTTCTGGCTGGCCGGCGGCGACGCCGACCTCTCGACCTCGACCAACACCAGCCTCAAGGACTTCGGCACTTTCGACGGCGCCACCGGCGAGGGGCGCAACTTCCACTTCGGCGTCCGCGAGCACGCCATGGCCGGCATCGCCAACGGCATGGCGTACCACGGCGGGGTGCGGCCGTTCGTCGCCACCTTCTTCACCTTCTCGGACTACATGAAGCCGTCGGTGCGCCTGGCGGCGCTCTCGGAGCTGCCGGTCCTCTTCGTCTGGACCCACGACTCGATCGGCCTCGGCGAGGATGGGCCGACCCACCAGCCGATCGAGCACCTGGCGGCGCTGCGCGCCCTGCCCGGCATGACCGTGATCCGCCCCGGCGACGCCAACGAGGCGGTCGAGGCCTGGCGCTTCGCCATGCGGTACCAGGACGGCCCCATCGGCTTCGTCATGTCGCGCCAGAAGCTGCCGGTCGTCGACCGCGCCAAGTACGCGCCGGCCTCCGGCCTCGCCCAGGGCGCCTACGTCCTCGCCGAGGCCGGGAGCGGCGCGCCGCGGCTGATCCTCATCGCCACCGGCTCGGAGGTGGGGCTCGCCATGGCGGCGCGCGAGGCTCTCGAAGGCGAAGGGATCGCGACGCGGGTGGTCTCCATGCCGTCGTGGGAGATCTTCGCGCGGCAGCCGCGGGAGGTGCGCGACGCGGTGCTGCCGCCGGCCGTCACCGCGCGGGTATCGATCGAGGCCGCCTCGACCTTCGGCTGGGAGCGCTGGGTGGGCGATCGGGGCGCCATCATCGGCCTCGAGCGCTTCGGCGCCTCGGCGCCGGGCGAGACGGTGCTCAAGGAGCTCGGTTTCAACGTCGACAACGTCGTCGCCAGGGCCAAGGCCCTGCTATGAGACATACGATCGAGGATCGCAGGTCGGTGGTGCCCTAGTAGGGGCGGAGCTTGTCGCCGCACCCGCAGCAGGCCACGGAATCTGGCTACGTTCACCGGACCAGGGCGGAACAAGCTCCGCCCCTACCCAAAACACATCAGGTGCGATGGTCGACCGACTGACCGGCGGACGGCATGAGGAGCGTGCCATGCCCGACAATCCCCTGACCCAACTGGCCGGCCTCGGCCAGAGCGTCTGGTACGACTACATCCGCCGCGACCTCTACCAGGGCGGTGAGCTCAAGCGCCTGATCGCCGAGGACGGCCTGAAGGGCATGACCTCGAACCCCAGCATCTTCGAGAAGGCGATCGCCGCGAGCGAGCTCTACGACGAGGACATCCGCCGCGCGGCGGCCGCCGGCAAGAGCCCGGCCGACATCTTCGAGGCGCTCGCCGTCGAGGACGTGCGGCGCGCCGCCGACGTCTTCCGCCCGGTCTACGAGGCGAGCGGCGGCACCGACGGCTTCGTCTCGATCGAGGTGGGGCCGCGCCTGGCGCTCGACACGCAAGGGTCGCTCGCCGAGGCGCGGCGGCTGTGGAAGGCCTGCGACCGGCCGAACGTGATGGTCAAGATCCCGGGCACCGAGCCCGGCGTGCCGGCGATCCAGCAGTGCCTGACCGAGGGGATCAACATCAACATCACCCTCCTCTTCTCCGTCCCCCGCCACCGCCAGGTGATGGAGGCCTATCTCCAGGCGATGGAGGCGCGGGTCGCCGCCGGCCAGCCGGTCGACAAGATCCGCTCGGTCGCCTCCTTCTTCGTCAGCCGCGTCGACACCAACGTCGACAAGAAGCTCGACGCCATCGCCAAGGCGGGAGACCGCGCGGACGACGACCGCGGGAAGGCGAAGGCCATCCGCGGCAAGGTGGGGATCGCCAACGCCCGCCTGGCCTACCAGGCCTTCCGCGAGATCTTCGGCGGTGAGAGGAAAGAGGGCGGCGAGCGCTTCGCCAAGCTGAAGGCGAAGGGCGTCGCCGTGCAGCGGCCGCTCTGGGCCTCGACCTCGACCAAGGACCCGTCGCTCCCCGACCTCTACTACGTCGAGGCGCTGATCGGCCCCGACACCGTGGACACCATTCCGCCGGAGACCTTCGCGGCGTACAAGGACCACGGCGACCCCAAGGTGCGGATCGAGGACGACCTGGACGGCGCCCGCGCCGCGTTCGCCGGGCTCGCCGAGCTCGGCGTCGACGAGTCGAAGGTCTACCAGGAGCTCGAGGACGAGGGGATCAAGAAGTTCGCCGACTCCTTCGACCAGCTCTTGAAGGCGGTCGAGGGCAAAGAGGCGGCGATCCGCGTCTCATGAGCGGGGACCTGCCGTCGATCACCCACCTGTTCACCGATCTCGGCGGGGTGCTCCTCACCAACGGCTGGGACCGCAGCCTGCGGCAGAAGACGGCCGAGTACTTCGGCGTCGATCCGGCGCAGATGGACGAGCGCCATCACCTGACCTACGACACCTACGAGTCGGGGAAGATGGGCCTCTGGGCCTACCTCGACCGGGTGATGTTCTACGAGCCGCGGCACTTCACCCACGAGCAGGTGATCGAGTACATCCTCGGCCAGGCGAAGCCGTTCCCGGACATGATCGACCTGGTCAAGCGGCTCAAGGAGCGCCACGGGATCAAGGTCGCGGTGGTCTCGAACGAGGGGCGCGAGATCACCGCCGACCGCATCGAGCGCTTCGGCCTGCGCGACTTCGTCGACTTCTTCATCGTCTCCTCGTACGTCCACTTCCGCAAGCCCGACCACGACATCTTTCGCGTCGCCCTGGACATCGCGCAGGCCGACGCGCGGCGCGTCGCCTACCTCGAGGACCGGCAGATGTTCGTCGAGGCGGCGGCGGAGGTTGGCCTCCGCGCCGTCTGGCACCGCGGCCTCGACACCACGCGCGCGGCGCTCGCCGGGATGGGGCTGGGGCTGTGACGCCGCGCCAGGGTACGAGGCTCCCGCCGTAACGCTCACACCGCCGCACCGCGAGGGGAGGGGTCATGCTGACCGCAGAGGAAACCGCCGACCTCAAGCTCTACCGCCGCGCCGCCGACTACCTCGCGGCGGCGCAGATCTACCTCAAGTCGAACCCGCTGCTCGACGAGCCGCTCCGGCCCGAGCACATCAAGGAGCGCCTGCTCGGGCACTGGGGGACGGTGCCGGGGATCAACCTCGTCTATGCGCACTTGAACCGCCTGGTGCGCCATGAGGGCGTCTCGACGCTCCTCGTCACCGGCCCCGGCCACGGCGCGCCGGCCAACATGGCCGACCTCTTCCTCGAAGGGTCGCTCGAGGAGCGCTACCCGGAGCTGTCGCGCGACCGCGCCGGCATCGCGCGCCTGGTGCGCGCCTTCTCCTGGCCGGGCGGCTTCCCCAGCCATCTGAACCCGGGCACCCCCGGCGTCATCCACGAGGGGGGCGAGCTCGGCTACGCCCTCGCCAAGGCGTTCGGCGCCGCGCTCGACAACCCCGACCTGCTGGTCGCGGTGATCGTCGGCGACGGCGAGGCCGAGACCGGCCCCACGGCGACCGCCTGGCACGGCACCAAGTACCTCGATCCCGAGACCTGCGGCGCCGTCCTCCCCATCCTCCACGACAACGGCTACAAGATCTCCTCGCTCACCATCTCGGGCGCGATGAGCGAGGACGAGATCCTCACCCTCTACCGCGGCTACGGCTGGCAGCCGCGGATCGTGGCGGGGGATCAGACGACCGAGCTCGACCGGGACCTCGCCGCGGCGATCGACTGGGCATGGGGCGAGATCCGCGGCATCCAGCGCGAGTTCCGGGAGCCGGCGCAGGGCGGCAAGCGGCGCGAGCGGCCGGCCTGGCCGATGATCGTGCTGCGCACCCCGAAGGGGATGGGCTGTCCCAAGGAGTTCCGCGGCGAGCCGCTCGAGGGCACCTGGCGCGCCCACCAGGTGCCGATCGCCGATCCGCGGACGGCGCCGGACGCCCTGGCGGCGGTCGAGGGCTGGCTGCGGAGCTATCGCCCGGCCGAGCTCTTCGACGCCGGCGGCCGGCCGCTCGCGGCGATCCTCGCCCAGTGCCCGCAGGGCGACCGCCGGCTGGGGATGAGCCCGCACGCCAACGGCGGGCTCCTCTGCCGCGACCTCGACGTGCCGCCGATGGCGGACTACGAGGTGGCGCTCTCCGGCCGCGGCCAGGACTACGTCGGCGCCATGGGGCCGCTCGGCGACTACCTCCGCGACACCTTCCGGCGCACCGCCGAGAGCCGCAACTTCCGGCTCGTCTGCCCGGACGAGACGACCTCGAACAAGCTCGAGGCGGTCCTCGAGGCGACCGACCGCGCCTTCACCTGGCCGCGCCAGCCGCAGGACATCCACATCGCCCCCGGCGGGCGCGTCCTCGAGATGCTCTCCGAGCACATGTGCGAGGGGTGGCTCGAGGGGTATCTCCTGACCGGCCGGCACGGCATCTTCCCCTGCTACGAGGCGTTCATCGCCATCGTCGAGGGGATGATGAACCAGCACGCCAAGTTCCTGAAACAGGCCAAGGAGATCGCCTGGCGGCGGCCGGTGCCGTCGCTCAACTACCTGCTGACGAGCGACGGCTGGCGCCAGGACCACAACGGCTACTCGCACCAGGGGCCGGGGTTCATCAACGCCGTGCTCAACAAGAAGGGATCGGTGCTGCGCATCTACCTGCCGCCCGACGCCAACACGCTCCTCTCGACCATCGACCACTGCCTGAAGAGCCGCGGCTACATCAACCTCGTCGTGGCGACCAAGAACGAGATGCCGCAGTGGCTGTCGCTCCCCGAGGCGATCGACCACGCGCGCGCCGGCGCCTCGATCTGGCGCTGGGCGTCGACGGCGGACGGCGAGAACCCGGACATCGTCCTCGCCGCCGCCGGCAACACCCCGACGCTCGAATCCCTCGCCGCCGCGGCGCTCCTTGCGCCGAGACCTTCCGAGCCTCCGCGTGCGGGTGGTCAACGTCCTCGACCTCCTGGTGCTCGACTCGCCGCGCGCCCATCCGCACGGCCTGAGCGACGACGCCTTCGCCGTCCTCTTCCCGCGCGAGACCGAGGTGATCTTCGCCTTCCACGGCTACCCCTCCGCGGCGCGCCAGCTCCTCTTCTCGCGGCCGTCGCCGCACCGCTTCCACGTCTTCGGCTACCAGGAGGAGGGGACGACGACGACGCCCTTCGACATGACGGTCCGGAACGGCATCAGCCGCTACCAGCTCGCCATCGAGGCGCTGCGCCGGGCGCCCAGCGTCGCCTCGCTCGCCGCCGACTTGATCGAGCGCTACGAGCGGGCGCTCGCCGACCACCGCCGCTTCATCGAGGCGAACGGCAACGACCCGGAGGAGATCCGCACCTGGAAGTGGCCGGATGGGCGAGACGCCAGCTCGGGGCAGGCGGGGCAACCCCAGGGGGGTGCCCCTACGGGTTCATCCCGGTAGGGGCAGGCCCCCGTGCCTGCCCGGCGTCGCTTCGCCCGCGCCCTCGTCCTGAACGCCGGCTCGAGCTCGCTCAAGTGGTCGCTCCTCGACGCCGGCCGCGAGGGCGCGCGGGATGGGCCGGAGCTCCTCGACTCCGGCACCGAGCGCTGGGGCGAGGGTGATCCGGCCGAGCCGGTCCTCGCCCATCTGGCGAGCCGCCTGCGCGGCCTGCCGCCGCCCGAGGCCATCGGCCACCGTCTCGTCCACGGCGGCGCCCGCTTCCGCCAGGCGGTCGCCCTCGACGACGCCGTCCGCCGCGAGCTCGCGGCGCTCGCCGAGGTCGACCCGCTGCACACCGCCCGCGCCCTCGCCGGGGTGGACGCCGCCTTCGCCGCCTTTCCCGGCGTCCCCGAGGTCGCCGCCTTCGACACCGATTTCCACGCCACGATCCCCGACGCCGCGGCGCTCTACCCCATCCCCCACGAGTGGACGGAGCGCTATGGCCTCCGCCGTTACGGCTTCCACGGCCTCTCCGTCGCCTGGTCGGTCCGCCGAGCGGCGAAGCTCCTGGGCAGCCCGCCGCGCCGCCTCGTCGTCTGCCATCTGGGGAGCGGCTGCTCGGCGACGGCGGTCCGCGACGGCCGCTCGGTCGACACCACCATGGGCTTCACCCCGCTCGAGGGGATGATGATGGCGACGCGCTCAGGGACCGTCGACCCCGGCCTCCTGCTCGATCTCGCGACCGATCGCGGCCTCGCCGCCCAGGAAATCGAGGACGCGCTCAACCGCCGCTCCGGCCTGCTGGGAGTCTCCGGGATCTCGGCCGACCTCCGCGAGGTCCTGAAAGCCGCCGACGCCGGCGACCCCCGCGCCCGCCTCGCCTATGACATGTTCGTCCATCGCCTCCGCCGCGAGCTCGGCGGCCTGACCGCCACCCTGGGAGGCCTCGACGCCCTGGTCTTCACCGGCGGCATCGGCGAGCACGCCGAGCGCGTCCGCGCCGAAGCCGTAGCCCCCTTCGCCGACCTCGGAGCCGCCCTCGATCCGGCGAAGAACGCCGCGGCGGTCAGCGGCCGGGGCGACGCCGAGATCTCGGCGGCCGGGGCACGGGTGAGGACGCTGGTGATCGAGGCGCGCGAGGACCTGTCGGTGCTGGCCGAGATGGAGCGGGTGCTCGAGCCGGCGGCGCCGGCTCCCTGACCTCTCCTGCCCCGCAGACTGCCCAATAGGCGCGCAGGACGGCGTTCATCCGGCTCTGGTATCCCGCGCCCTTGGACCGGAACCATTGCAGGACCTCCGCGTCGATGCGCAGCGTGATCTGCGCCTTGGGTGAGACCGGCTGCAGACCCTGGCGAAGGATGGCGCGGGCGAATCTCTCCGGTGGTACTTCGGGGAGGTCGGACAGGTCGATCTCGTGTTCCTTCATTGAGTCGACTCGACCCCAATCACTCCGCGATTGCCGAGAAGTAGCTCTCTTCTTCACGTCTCGTCGCCTTTCTTATCGAGAGGATCCGGATGACTCCATCCCTCTAGGACCTCGCGGTGGCGCATCCCGGCGCAGCCCCGTCACGGCTCGCGTCACCCGCCGGTTTTGGGGCCGCGCCGCCGCCCACCCTTTTCGGCCTGGGGCGACGGAGCAATATCCGCAGACCACGGGCCGTCGTCCCGAGACAACGGCCGGATGTCCGCCGACGGCGGCTCGTGGCACGGATGCCGAGCGGATGGCCGGCGCGCCAAGCTCGAGGCGACACGAGGACCTCTGGTGCCACTCGTGAGATATCTTCTCGATACGAACGTCTTCCTGCGCGATCCGGGAGTCCCGTGCGTCCGGTGCGCCTTGACCCCGCCGGCTCGGTAGGCTCGCGCAGCACGGCGCAGAGGGGCGCCGGTCGTCTTTCCGGAGGCATCCGTCATGCGAGCAAGAATCCTGGCAGTTGGGATCGCAGCACTGATCGTCGGCATGGGCGGAACGGCTGGCTGGGGCGACCCCCCGCCAGCTTCCCAGGCCGCGCCGGTCACTGGCTACGGACCGTGGCGGTTCGGCATGTCCGCGGCCGAGGTCTCTCAGGTGAAGGAGTCGGAACCCTACCGCCCAGTTCGGACGACGGGAGGGCTGGAGACCCCTGCCGGTACCTTCCTGGGCGAGAAGACCAACATCTCCTTCATCTTCGGCGCTCACGGCCTGCGCCGCATCCAGGTCTGGGCTTACGAGGGTACCGACTTCGCGGCGGCGACGAAGATGTTCCACTCGACCTACAAGTACCTCTCGGACCGCTTCGGCGCCCTGCGGCAGGACGACGGCTCCGTTCCCGAAGGGCTCACCCTGGAAGCCTTGCGGGCGCGCCTTCCCAGCTCGTTCCGCGGCGCGTCGAAGGCGGTGGCGATGGATGAGCTCAAGGCCGGGGGCTCGATCGGGGCACACTTCGAGGAGCTCCACCTCAGCCCGCAGCATCCCCCCGCCGGGGGTGCCGTCTTCGCGAGCCTCGTTCACAGCCCGCAGCTCGGGCTCTATTACGTGTTCGTCTACTTCGATGCGCCCGCCGGCGTCTCATGAAAGCGCGGCCATGCGCGTGCGGTGATCGGCCGCCCCCTCATCGCGCCACCCTCTCGGTGCTGGCCGAGATGGAGCGGGTGCTTGGCTGACGAGGCGCTGGAAGGCTCGGCAGCCGGGGCTGCTGCGTCGGAAAGCGACGCCGGGGGGAACGGCGAGGCCGAGACCATCTTCTGCCTCGTCCACGGGACGTTCGCTCGGCACAACCGATGGACGAAGCCTGGATCCGCTCTCTGCGTCACGCTCGAGTCGACGGGTGAGCGAGTGGAGTTCCTGCGCCCCCAATGGTCGGGAGGCAACTCGTTTGGCGCGCGGGAAGAGGCTCGACGGTCGATCGTCCGCGAGTTGAAGGAGTCGATGCTCGCCAATCCGCGTGCGCGATACTTCATCGTGGCTCATAGCCATGCCGGCAATGCCGCGCTGGCCGCGTTGCAAGACGAGACGGTTTCGGCCCGGGTGGATGGGCTGATCTGTCTGTCGGTTCCATTCCTGCACATCCGATCGCGGCGGCTGGGGCGCCAGGCGGAACGCGCCTGGCGATTCTCGATGTGGTGGCCGACCCAGTTGCTCCTCGCATCGGCGCTGGCGATGTGGCGAGGCTGGAAGCCGGACTCGGCGTTGCCGGTCGCGCTGGTCTGGTCCTGTCTCACCGAGTGGATCGGCGGTTTCGTACGCCGGAACGCGGAACGCTTCAAGCAAAGGTTCACCGCACAGCCGGTCCAGCCTGGCAAACTGCTCCTGATCCGCGCGGCGGGCGACGAGGCATCGATGGCGCTCGCCTCGGCGCAGCTTCTCTCCTGGCTGTTGACGAGCCTGTGGAACTTCACGGCCCTGCCGCTCGATTGGCTTGCGGAGCGCCGGGAGCGTCTCGGTTCCTGGGTGATGCGATTCCTCTACCTATCCGTGGGGGTATTGATCCTCTGTACCGCGATCCTCGTCATCGCGTTCTTGGCGGGGATGAGCAAGGATGCCATCGATCGGATCACTCTAGCGGGAGAGGCGATCGCCGTGATCGCCCTCTCCCCCGTCGGCGCCGGTCTCGCGCTCGCGCTCGGCTACTCGGCGCTCGGGCTCCTGTCGATCCCGCTATCCGCGATCCTGGGTCTGCTGATGCTCGCGTTCGGGCCCGAGGCGGCGATGGCGGCCCTCATCCTGGAGGTCACCGCGGAGGCGACTCCGGTCGGTGCGTTCGAGGTGCATACCCTCCCCTTCGTCGGCGCGGTCGACGCGGATTCGGAGAGCGGGGCGGCGGATCGGCCCCTTTCTCACTCGGTGTATGAATCCCCGGCGGCCTGTCAGATCGTCGCGGCCTGGCTGCGCGCACAGGCAGCTGCAGACCTCCGCCGGGAGTAGGGCCCGGAAATAGTCCCCTCCAACCCTGCCTGTCACGGCAACGCCCCCTCGCCGCTACCTTCTGTTCAGGGAGGCCCTGGACGGCCTTCGATTCTCCTCCTTGTGCCCAGAGATTCCGGGTTTCTTGAACCCGCTTTCAGGATCGGCTGATTTTTCGGCGTCGGAGGGCGCGTTTTTGCCGGGTCTCGCACCAGCACTCTTGTAGGGAACTCTAAATATGCCGAGCGACAGCGACTTGCCTCGACGCAAGCGACGCGTGGCGTCCGCCCGGACGCTGGCGCTCGCGGCGGCCATCCTCCTCGCCGGCTCGGCGGCGTTCGCGGCGGCGCCGTCGGCGGCGGCGCTCAAGAAGGTCGAGACGCTCCCCGCGACGCGGATGGGGGTCGACCGCGCCGGCAACCTGTGGGCCTGGGAGAAGCGGACGGCGACGATCGCGGTCGTCACGCCCGAGGGAGGCACGCTCGCAGCGTGGAAGGCGCCGGGCGCACAGGCCGTGGACGAGGACGAGGAGTGGGGGCTCGCCGGGCTCTACAAGACCGGCCACGAGATCCGGTGGTCCCGCCGCGGCATGCCGGACGTGGTCGTCCCGCTGCCGGCGCCGGCGCTCGACGTCTGCTGGGTGGGACCGGCGACCGTCGCCGTCACCCCCCTGGCGAACGATCGCCGGGTCGAGGTCTGGAACCTGCAGAGCGCGGTCCTCGCCCGCAGCTTCGGCCGCGAGCCGGCGATCGGCAGGGGTCCGGGCGCCGTCCCCCTCCGCTCGGTGCTGCTGCGCTTCGACCCGGCGCGCCAGCGGCTCTACACGCTCGAGAGCGCGACCGGCCACCTGCAGGTCTTCGACCTCGAGGGCAGGCTCCTCTGGGGCGCGGCGTTCGCCAATCCGCACCGCGCCGAGATCGAGGCGTGGCTCCGCGACGTCGACGCCGAGAGAAGAAGGCGGGTGGCTCCCAACGGCCGATCTTCCTCGACCTCTACCCCGCCCTCGACGGCCAGGGGCGCTTCTGGACGGTGCAGGCGATCAGCGGCGCGGCGAAGACGGTCGAGCTGGTCGGCGCTGTCGAGAGCGGCAGGAGCCGGCGCAGCCTGCCGCGCATCGCCTGCCCGAGCCGCACGTTCGTCTTCTGGGGGAATCACGTCGTCTTCTACACGGACCCCGCAAGCCCGCGGGAGGTCTGCAACAGCATCGAGAGGTTCGAGCCATGACCCGCAAGCGTAGCCTGGGCGTTCTCTGCGTGCTCGCCGTCGCGATCGGCGCCGCCTACTCGGCCAGCGCCTTGACGCCGCAGAACGCGCCGGGGCCCACCGACGGCCCGTCGGACGGCGGCTGCTACTGCAACGTGCCGCTCTGCGGCTGCTCCTCGCCGGGCCCGAACTTCGACCTCACCGCGACGTGCACCTGCGGGGCCACGTGCACGCGGAGCTGCACCTACACCTCCAAGCGCGGGAGCTGACCGCCGGTGTCGCGCCCCGTCTGGCTGGCATCCGTCGCCCTGGCGGCGGCGGCGGCGGCCGCCACTCCCGCACCGGCGGCGGTGGCCGCCGCTACTCCCGCATCGGCCGCGGCGGCCGCCGCCACTCCCGCACCGCCCGCGGCAGCCGCTCCGGCCGCCGCACCCGGCTCGCCGAGCGCCGCCGAAGGCGCGCCGCTCGTCCGCCTGTCCGCAGCTCGGTTGGAGCGGCCGTGGGTCGAGGCCACGCCGCTCGCCTGGGGAAGCGCGGCGAAGGTGCTCGTCCCCGCGCGCCCGGCCGCGACGGTCGCGCTGGTGGACGTCCCGCCGGGCATGGCGATGGTATGCGCCGGAGCCGAGGGACGGGCACCGCGCTGCCAGCGGGCCCTGCTCGCGAAGGGCCGGGTCCTCGAGCTCGCCGAGCCGCTGCCGGGGGTGAGGATCACCGGGCGCCTCCTGCTCGGCCGCTCGCCGCTCGCCGGCCGGCGCCTTGCCGTCGCTCCGGCCGGGCTCGCCGCCCGCCGGGCGTTCACTCTCCCGCTCGCCCGCCGCGGCGACGGCGGCAGCCTCCTGCGCGAGGTGAGGTCCGGCGCCGACGGACGCTTCGCCATCCCCCAGCTCGCGCCGGGCGAGTACGTCCTCGAAGCGCGAGCGGCGGGGAGCCGCGACGGCCGGAGCGGCGCCTTCACCGTGCCGGACCCCGCCAGGCTGAGGCGAAACGGGGACGATCCCGCCGGGCCGCCGACGCTCGACCTCGGGGACTGGAGCCTCGCCGAGGGCGTGCCGCTGGCGGTCCGCGTCGTCGACTGGGCGGGAGCGCCGATCGCCGGCGCCGAGGTCGCCGCGCTGCAGGACGATGCCGGCGCCGCCGAGAGCGTGTCCGCGGCCAGGACGGGTGCCGACGGGCGCGCCACCCTCGACCGTCTCGACGCGGCGGCGGCCGTCCAGATCCATTGCAGCGCCGCGGGGTACGTGGCCGCCGACGAGGAGCTCGCGCGAGTGCCCGTGGAAGCCCGCTGCGCGCTCGCCCGGCGGGCCAGCCTCGCGGGGAGGGTGGTGGGCGACGACGACCGGCCGATCGCCGCGGCGACCCTGACGCTCGAGCGGGCCGAGCGTTCCATCCGGCGCTCGGCGGCGAGCGATCCCGCCGGCGCCTTCGCCTTCGCGGACCTCGCCGCGGGACGCTACCGCCTGGTGGCGGCGGCGCCGGGCCGGCGGGCCATCGCCCGTGCGGTCGAGATCGCCGCCGGCGAGCGGGGCTCGGCAGGCGTGCTGCGGCTCGCGCCGGCGGACAGGCTCTGGGGCCAGCTCGTGGACGCGGCGTCCGGCGATCCGCTCCCCGGCGCGGCGGTCGCCGTCGTCGAGCCGGCCGGCGGCGGGTCGGCGACCACCGACGACGAGGGGAGGTTCGGGCTCGCCGCCGGGGCGGAGCTCGCCCTGCGGCTCGAGCTCCGGGCGCCGGGCTTCCCCGTCAAGCGGGTCGAGGTGGACCCCGAGCTCCACACGGCCGAGGCGGCACCCCTGGTGGTCGGGCTCTCGCGCGGCGGCCGGGTCCAGATCGGCGTCTGGGACGAGCGGACCGACGCGCCCTGTCTCGGCTGTACCGTCCAGCTCGTCGGCCAGGGGATGGAGCCCGTGACCCTGACGACGGACGCCGGCGGCGAGGCCACCTCGGAGCCGCTCGATCCGGGAGCCTGGGACGCCTACCTGGAGACGGCGGAGAGCGTCGGCTCGACCGTCCGGGTGCACAGCGACGCCGTGCGGCCCGTCACCGTCGTCGCCGGCACCGTCTCGCGCCTCGACTTCGGCCGCCACGCGACGCTCGTCGTCCGCTTCAGCTCGCCGCTGCCGCCCGGCTGGATGGTCGCGGCGAGCGGCGACTCGTTCCGCTCCACGGCCGCCGCCGGCGCCGACGGCACGTTCGCCGTCCGCCGGCCGGACGGCGAGGCGATCACTCTCGCGGTCGTCGACGGCGCGCTCCATCGGGTCCAGCAGGCCGTCGTGCCGGCGGGCTATGGCGATCCGGCGCTCGCCCTGCCGCTCCCCGCGGCGAGCGTGCGCGGCGTCCTGATGCGCGGGGACGAGCCGGGCCGGGAGCTCCAGGTGTCGCTGGCGGGCTCGCCGGGAGGGGGCGAGCTGGCCTCGGCCCTCGCCGACGGCAACGGCGCCTTCGAGATCCCCTTCCTGCCGGCGGGGATCTACTCCCTCGCCGTCGAGGGCAGGCCCGTCCAGACGGTCGAGGTGCGCGACGGGCAGCCGCTCGACCTCGGCGCCGTCCAGCTCCCCCGCTGACGCGCCGCTCCTCGACCTCCTCCAGCTCCGCCTGAGTCAGAGCTTCTTCCCTTTCGGCGCTTGTCCCGCCAGCAGGAAGGTCTTCGGATGCTTCCCCTCGCCACAGAGTTTGAAAGAGCCGAAGTCCTTGTACCAAGGCCCCTCTGGAGCCTCAGGCTCTGTCTCTCGCCACAGCTTCAACTGATAGAGGTCTTCGGCGCTGATCCTCCGCTCGCGGAGCCGCTCGAACAGATGGTCCCTCAGCATCGGGGGTAGGCCGATCCACTGGATCTTCGGCATCATTCACCGAAGGTCATGCGAGCGAGCTCCTCCTTGAGGCGGCTTTGCTCCTCCGTATCGCGTGTACGCGCCAAGCGGTCTGCCAGTTCGAAGAAGCGTTCTCTCTCGTGCTCCCGCGCCTCGAGGCCGGACTCGATCAGCTCGACCAGGATCCGGTTGGCGCTCGTGTGGCTCGATCGGGCGAGCGACTGGACGCGGCGAGCGATGCCCGGGGGCAGGGTCACACTTTGACGGATGGGCTTCTCGACAGTCGGCATGTCCTCGAGGATACACCAGAGTGCACCATAACGCACCGGACAGCGCGCCGGCGGCACAGCGACGGCAGGTGCCGCGGTCGCCGCCGTGCCGGTCGCCGGGCCGAGATTGAGGCGGATGAGCATGAGCCCGCCGGCCACCTCTCTGGCCCGTCTCTTGCTGCCCTTTCGCCGCATGCCGTGACTGGGCGTCGCTCCATCCATGCAACGACCGACGAGGTGAGCCGATGCGCGATTCGAAGGGGAAGGCGGGGAAAGCCGACCAGGAACCGAGAGAGCGGGCCGCGAGCCCGAGCGACCAGGTGAATGACCCGATGAATGACCCGGCGGGCGACCCGCCGCATGCCGGCGGGGTGTCGCGGCGGCGGTTCATCGAGCTGTCGGCGATGGCGGCGGTGGTCGCCCAGACCGGGCGGATGACGCGGACGACCGCGGTGGCGGCCGGCGAGAAGGGGGGCATCCCCTACCGGCTGCTGGGGCACACCGGCGAGAAGGTCTCCCTGGTGGGGATCGGCGGCGCCCACATCGGGAGGGCGTCCTCCGAGCAGGAGGGGATCCGCATCGTCCGCACGGCGCTCGACGGCGGCATCAACTTCCTCGACAACTCCTGGGACTACAACGACGGCAAGAGCGAGGCCTGGATGGGCAAGGCGCTGGCGGGAGGCTACCGCCAGAAGGCCTTCCTGATGACCAAGATCGACGGCCGCACCAAGGAATCGGCCGCGGCGCAGCTCGACGAGTCGCTGAAGCGCCTGCAGACCGACCACCTCGACCTCCTCCAGCTCCACGAGATCATCCGCATGAACGACCCCGACCGCATCTTCGCGCCGGGCGGCGCCATCGAGGCGGTCGTCGAGGCGAAGAAGGCGGGAAAGATCCGCTACATCGGCTTCACCGGGCACAAGAGCCCGGACATCCACCTCCACATGCTGGAGACCGCCGCCGCCCACGGCTTCAGCTTCGACACCGTGCAGATGCCGCTCAACGTCATGGACGCCCACTTCAACAGCTTCGAGCAGAAGGTCCTGCCGGTGGCGGTGAGCCGCAACATGGGGATCCTGGGGATGAAGCCGATGGGCGACCACATCATCCTCAAGAGCAACGTCGTCACCCCGATCGAGTGCCTGCACTACACGATGAACCTGCCGGTCTCGGTGTGCATCACCGGCTGCGACAAGCCGGAGATCCTCCAGCAGGCGATGCAGGCGGCGAAGAGCTTCCAGCCGATGAGCCAGGGCCAGGTGGCGGCGCTCCTCGCCAAGACCGCGCCGGTCGCCATGGCCGGCAAGTACGAGCTCTACAAGACGAGCGAGCACTTCGACAGCACGGCCCAGCATCCGAACTGGCTGGGGTGAGGAGGAGGCGCCGGCGCTTATCCGCCGCCCGCCGCGCGCGCCGCGCGGGAGCGGGCGGCCGTGCCCTCTGCCGTCGGCGCGGCCGGCTTGGCCGGCTCGGCCGGCTCAACTTCATCGACCTGATCGCCCTCGCCCGGCGCCAGCAGGGCCGCGAGGTCGATCTCCGCGCTGGGGGTGAGGTCGGCCCGCAGCACCTTCTCCATGAGCTGCAGCGCCTGGCGGTTGGCGCCCTCGCTGTCCGAGGCCGAGCAGTCGGCCGGCACCAGCAGCCGGAAGTCGCGCAGGTAGGCGTCGTTGGCCGTGAAGAGGACGCAGATGTCGCCGGCGAAGCCGGCCAGGATCAGCGTCGTCGCCCCGAGGTGCTCGAGGAGGATCTCCAGGACGGTCTGGAAGAAACCCGAGTGCTTGGGCTTCAGGACGAAGTAGTCGTCGTCCGCGGGGAGGAGCCGGCGGACGAGCGGCTCGCCGCGGACGCCGTCCTCCAGGCCGTGGCGGACGAGCTCCCGGAGGTCCGACTTCCAGCGGCCGAAGTTGTCGTTGACGTAGACCGTGGGGATGCCCGCCGCCCGCGCCCGGCGCTTGAGCGCGGCGATCGCCGCCGCCGCCGGCAGCGCCTGCTCGAGCAGCCTCTCGCCGCCGTCGAACTCGAGATCGTTGATGACGTCGATCAACAGCAGCGCCACCCGGCACTGGTCGGGGGCGCTGCCGTAGAGGTCGGCGCTCTTCTTTGGCACACGATAGGGGAAAGCAACCCCCGCGCCAAGCGAGCTCAGCGGTCCGCTAGGTGTCGCACGAGCAGCGGATGCTCCGGAGCGTCAGGAACGACGTCTTGGTGCCCGTGCAGGTCGTCGGCAGACCGTCGCAGCCGTCGGTGGCGCAGCTGCCGGCCACCACGGTTGCGTCAGATGGGTTGCTGAAGGGTCTTCGAGACGGGCGAATTCATCATGTAGCCGAACGGTTCCGGAATCATGTGGATTCAGGTTCATGGAGCAGCATCCAGGACGTGCCGAACTTGTCCCTCAGCATGGCGAAACGATTGGCGAACGGTGTCTTCTCCATCTTCATGAAGATTTCACCCTCGTCCGCCAGCAGGGCGTACAAGCGCTCCGCGTCCGCCTCGCGATCCGGAGTCAGCGTCAAGTAGGCGCTTCGCATCGGTTCGGCGTGCGGAATGTCCGCACCCATGAGGACGGTCGTGCCAATCTCGATGCGGGCATGAAGAACCTTCTCCCCCCAATCGGCCCCCGTGGCCGGATTGGGCCGTTCCGCATGCCGTACGATCCCCGTGATCTTGCCGTCAAGGTGCTGCTCGTAGAAGCGGAATGCCTCCTCACAGTTCCCGCGATAGTTCAAATAGATATCCAGTCGCACCGCGTCACTCCCATACACGCTTGGGGCTTACCGCCAAGGTCAGCTAGCCCACGCGGGAGGGGGAAGCAACCCCCGCGCCAAGCGAGCTCAGCGGTCCGCTAGGTGTCGCACGAGCAGCGGATGCTCCGGAGCGTCAGGAACGACGTCTTGGTGCCCGTGCAGGTCGTCGGCAGACCGTCGCAGCCGTCGGTGGCGCAGCTGCCGACCACCACGGTCTTCGACGCGTTGCTGTAGTAGGTGACGATGCTGTAGTACTTGTTGCACGGCGGCGGGAACGGCCCGGCCGCCGCCGGGGCGGGAACCATCGTGACCGCCGCGCCGGCGCCGAGCGCGAGCGCCAGCACGAGGACGAGGGTCCGCGGCGTCCAGCCGTTCCTGCCGAGAGTCTTCACGAAGCTCTCCATCTTCTCTCCTCCTTGGACGGTTCAGGTCCGTCGGGTCAGGTCTCAAGAGCGAAGGTGCGGCGCGGACGAAAGAGCGCTCGCCGGCGCCGCACGCCGGCGCGCGACGGCGGCCTCCTGCCCTAGCTCAGCACCCGCGACTCGAACTTGCGCAGGCCGATCCAGAGCATGACCAGGAAGGCGGCGGCGAGGAGGCCGTAGACCGCCCACAGCGGCATGTGGGGGATCTGCGGCGAGAGGGCGGCGCGGAGCCCTTCGCTCATGTAGACGACGGGGTTCAGGAGCACCGCGATCTGCAGCCAGCGCAGGGCGGAGAGCGCGACCCAGGGGTAGTAGACGCAGCCGAGGAGCGTCAGCGGCAGCAGCAGGAGGGCGAAGAGGTAGTTGATCCGCCGCGGCGAGATGACGGTCCCCAGCATCAGCCCGAGCGCGGAGCCGACGAGCGCGCCCAGCGGCAGGATGGTGACGAGGCGCAGCGGATGGTCCCAGTGGATCGGGGCGTGGAAGCCGGTCGCGATCCAGACCGCCGGGATCACCACCAGCGCCGCGATCGACGCCTGGATGGCCCCCGAGATCACCTTGGTCAGCCCCACCACCTGGACCGGCACCGGCGCCATCACCCGATCCTCGATCTCCTTGCTGACCGAGAACTCGGGGACCAGCGGCAGGGCGACGGCGGTCATCCCCTGGAACATCAGCGTGTTCGCCATCAGCCCCGGCAGCAGGACGGCGACGAAGGCGGCGGTGTCGTGCCCGCCGCCGATCCCCTGGCCGATGCGCGGAAAGACGTAGGCGAAGACGAAGGCGAAGAGCGCCGGCTGCATGGCGGTGCGCAGAGCGAAGGCCGGGAGGTCGCGGAAGAGGACGGCGAGATCGCGCTCGACCAGGGCGCGGGTCGTCGCGAGGAGCGCCCGGGTGGTGAGAAGCGCCGGGGGCGGCGCCGACCGCGCGGCGAGTGCCGGGCTCGCCGAGGTGCTCCGCGAGGGGCGATCACGCGCGGTACTCCTTTCCCGTCAGCTTCAGGAAGACGGCCTCGAGGCTCGGCTGCGAGACCGAGAGGTCGGAGAGCTCCGCCCCCGCCTGCGCCACCGCCGCCACCACCTCCCCCACCAGGCCGGGGGCGGCGCGGGCATCGACGTGGATCGCCTGGCCATCGGGCTGCACGCCGACCACCCCGGGCACGCGGGCGATCGCCGCCGCGACGCCGCCGCCGTCGGCCTGCGCCAGCGTCACCTTGAGCACCCGGTCGGCGTGCACCTCGTCCTTCAGGCCCTGCGGGGTGTTGAGAGCGAGGAGCCGGCCGTGGTCGACGATGGCGAGGCGGCGGCAGAGCCGCTCCGCCTCCTCCATGTAATGGGTGGTCAGGACGATCGTCTGCCCGGCGCCGTTCAGCGCCTCGAGCTCCTCCCACAGGCGCCGGCGCGACTGCGGGTCGAGGCCGGAGGTCGGCTCGTCGAGGAAGAGCACCTGCGGGCCGTGGAGGAGGGCGCGGGCGATGAGCACGCGCTGGGCGAGGCCGCCCGAGAGCTCCTCGACCCGCGCGCCGGCCTTGCCGGCGAGGTCGAAGCGCGCCAGGAGGTCGCCCGCCCGCCGGCGGCACTCGGCGCGCGCCAGGCCGAAGTAGCGGCCGTGGAAGTAGAGGTTGTCGAAGACCGAGAGGCCGCGGTCGAGGGTGTTGGTCTGGGTGACGGCGGCGAGCCGCGTGCGGGCGAGCGCCGGCTCGGCGACGACGTCGACCCCGGCGACCACGGCGCGCCCGGAGGTGGGGACGACGCGGGTGGTCAGCATGCCGATCGTCGTCGTCTTGCCCGCCCCGTTCGGCCCCAGCAGGCCGAAGAACTCGCCGTGGGCGATCTCGAGGTTCAGGCGGTCGACGGCGAGCACGCCGCCGGGATCGCGGGCCGCGCCGTTGCCCGGCCGGCCGGCGCCCGGGCCGAAGGCGGGGCCCGGCGGCGGGCCGCTGTAGCGCTTGGTCAGGTCCTGACAGAGGATCGCGGCGTCGAGCATGTCGGGGGAAGGCGATGGGCTGCCGGGCTGCCGCGCAGTACGATCCACCCCGGCCATGCCCTTCGTCTACATCCTACGCTGCAACGACGGCACGCTCTACACCGGCGCGGCCAAGGACCTGGCGCGGCGTCTCGCCGCCCATGCGGCGGGCAAGGCCGCGCGCTACACCCGCTCGCGCCTGCCGGTCGCCCTCGCCTGGTCGGCGGAGGCCGCCAGCTGGGGCGCGGCGCTCGCCGAGGAGCACCGCATCAAGAGGCTGCCGCGGAGGCGCAAGCTGGCGCTGATCGGGGACGCGGCGTCGCCGGCGGAGACCGCGGCCGCCCGCGGCGCGGTCAGGGCGGCGCCGAAACGGCCAGCCGGTCGGGCAGGACGAAGCTCTCGCGGGCGAGGTCCGAGCGCAGGGTCTCCTCGCGGTAGTAGGCGCCGGAGGACCGAAGGCTGCCAGGTGAGGAGGTCGGGGTTCGCCGCCGCGAACTCCTCCCAGGTGGCGCCCACCTCGGGTGCGATGCCGAGCCGCATTCGCTGGTGGATCAGGAAGAGGTAGGCCCAGGTGATGGTCGCGTGGTAGAGGCCGGGCTTGCCGAGGCTGGCGGCGAAGCGCTCGAGGCCGGCGGTGAAGCGCACGAGCGTGGCCGCGAGCGGCGCCTCCCGCAGCATCAGCCAGGCGAGCCGGATGTGGTCGCGATGGTGGAAGCGGTCCTCCGGCAGCGTGCAGCTCTCGAAGGCGGCGAGGAAGTCACGGTCGTTGAGGATCCGTTCCTCGTCCGTCGCGCGCCGTCGAGCTAGCGGGCGCCACGCCTGCCCCTGGCCGCGCCGGGCGGCTTTTCCGTCTTCCGCGCTCGCGCCGGCGGCCGGCGTCGCCGGCCGCTCCGCCCCGCGCGCGCCCCCCTCGGTCAGCCGATGGCTCGCCGAGGCGTCGAGGTCGAGGCCGTAGATCCGCTTGAGCTCGGCGATCCGCGCCAGCGTCGCCGCGGAGAAGGGCGCCTGGCCGTCGAAGGCGTGGAGGACGATCCCCTCGAGCAGGTCCCCCAGGGTCATGTCGAGCAGCTCGGCCAGGGCCTTCAGCACCTTCAGCAGGCGCTTCTCCATCCGCACCCCGGTCTGCACCCGCTCGACGAGCAGGAGGCCGCCGCCGGCCGCCGCCGTCGCCTCATCCTTCGCGCTCATCGCCGTCCCCTTCGCATCATGGTGTGAATGTACCACGGTAACAGTGATGGGGCCAACCGTGCCGCTGGGAATGGCCTGATCTCTCGTCGTCGCAAAGAGTTATGATCGGCTGAAACCACCGGAGCAACGATGTCGAAGGGCCAGGCCCAGGAGCCTCCGCAGTCCGCGTCGATCGACCTCGCCGATCGCGCGCCGGCTGGAGCAGGCTCTGCGTGAGAGCGAGGAGCGCCTCCGCCTGGCGATCGAAGCCGCCGCGATCGCCGAGGAGCGGCGGCGGCGGCGCGCCGCCGTCGAGCGCTTCCTCGCCGAGGCGATCGCCCTCCTCTCCTCGTCGCTCGATTACGACACGACTCTGGCACGCATCGCCCGCCTCGCCGTGCCGACGCTCGGCGACTGGGCGCTGCTCGACCTGGTGCAGGAGGACGGGACGGTGCGCCGCGTCGAGGCGGCGTGCGCCGACCCGGCACGGCAGGCGCTGGTGGCGCGAATGAAGGGCTTCACGCCGCGCCGCGGCTCCGACGATCCGCTCGCCCAGGCGCTCGCCTCCGGCATCCCGCGCCTGGTTTCCGCGCTCGACGAGGAGACGCTGCGCCGGATCGCCTCGAGCCCCGAGCACGAAGCGCTGATCCGCGAGATCGCCCCCCTCTCGCTCCTCGTGGTGCCGCTGCTGGCGCGGGACAGGAGCCTCGGCGTCCTCACCCTCTTCACCGCCGGCGCCGGCCGGCGCTACGGCCTGGAGGACCTCGCGCTCGCCGAGGAGCTGGCGCGCCGCGCCGCCCTGGCGGTCGACAACGCCCGCCTCTTCCGCCGGTTGGAAGAGGCCAATGCGACGCTGCGCGAGAGCGCCGCGGCGCTCGCCGAGTCCGACCGCCGGAAGGACGAGTTCCTGGCGACGCTCGCCCACGAGCTGCGCAATCCCCTCGCCCCCATCCGCAACGCGCTCGAGATCCTCCGCCACGCCGGACCCGAGGCCCCGGCGAGCCCGGCGACCGTCGAGATGATGGAGCGGCAGGTGCGCCAGATGGTGCGGCTGATCGACGACCTCCTCGACATCTCGCGCATCTCGCGCGGCAGGATCGAGCTGCGCCGCGAGCCCATCGACCTCGCATCGGCGATCGCCGGGGCGGTCGAGACCGCGCGCCCGCTGATCGAGGCGTCCGGCCACGAGCTGACCGTCCGCCTGCCGGAGCGGCCGGTCGCGGTCGAGGCCGATCCCAGCCGCCTGGCGCAGCTCCTCGGCAACCTCCTGGACAACGCCGCCAAGTACACCGACCGCGGCGGCCGGATCGAGATCGCGGCCGGGCGCGAGGGGGACGCGGCGGTCGTCCGCGTGCGCGACAACGGGATCGGCATCCCCGCCGCCCTGCAGCCCGGAGTCTTCGAGATGTTCACCCAGGGGCCGGGCGCGAGCGGCCGCGGCGGCCGCCGGCAAGGCGGTCTCGGCGTCGGGCTGGCGCTGGTCAAGAGCCTGGTAGAGCTCCATGGCGGCAGCGTCGAGGTGGCGAGCGCGGGCGCCGGCCAGGGCTGCGAGTTCGTGGTGCGCCTGCCGCTCGCGGCGACCGCGCCGGCCGGCGGCCGGCCGGCGCCGCTCCCGGCATCGCCGCCGGTCCTCTGGGCGGCCCGGCGGACGCTCGTCGTCGACGACAACCGCGACGCCGCCGACAGCCTGGCGCTCCTCCTCGAGATGGCGGGGGGCGACGTGCGCACGGCCTACGACGGGCCGAGCGCCCTCGAGGCCGCCTGCGCTCACCGGCCCGAGGTGATCGTGCTCGACATCGGCATGCCGGGGATGGACGGCTACGAGGTCGCCCGGCGGCTGCGCCGCCACGCCGCGACGCGGGGCGCCCTCCTCATCGCCCTCACCGGCTGGGGTCACGAGGAGGACGTCCGGCGCGCGCGCGAGGCCGGCTTCGACCACCACCTCGTCAAGCCGGCCGAGCTCGACGTCCTCCGCGAGCTGCTCGAGCGCCGCGAGGTGGCGCGATGAGCGGCCGGGCCGGGCGGCGGCGCATGATCGGCCCGATGTTCGGCCCAGATGATCGGCCCATGATTCCGCTAGAATGCCAGCCGATGGAACCGACTTCGGACAAGCTCGGCAGGATCGACATCCCGGCTCGAGCGCCGCGCGGTGGGGAGTGGAAGCGGCCGAGCCGGGCGGCGGCGGTGGCCGTGCTGGCCGCCGCCGTGGCGCTCGCGGCCGGCTGCCGCTCCCGCCTGCAACCGCAGCCGCACGCGGCGGTCGCGGCGGAGATCACCCGGCTCGAAGGGGTCCTCGCCGCCTCGCCGGTGCCGGGCGGCGACGCGGCCGGGGAGCGCGCCGGGCTGCAGGCGTCGCGGCGGGCGCTCGCGGCGGGCTATCTGTACGCCAGCCTCTACGACCTCGAAGACCCGATGGCCGAGATCCGGGCCGAGCGCCATGCCGCGGAGAAGCGGGAGGTGGCGCGGGGCGGCCTCCCGGCGTTCGAGACGATATGGCGGACGACCGGCGCCGAGCTCGACCGGGCGGCCTCTCGCGGGCTGACGGACGCCAGGCTCCGCGCCCTCCCCGCCGCGGTCCGCGCCCTCGCCCAGGCGGCGCGCGCGCAGAGCGAGCTCTACCGCGAGTCCGCCCGGCTGTACGGGCGGGCGACCGGCGCCGCCAACGGCCTCTACTACCTCGGCCTCGCCAGGGGCTACCTCGAGTTCGCCGTGTTCGCCGCCGGCCTCGACTGGCCGGGCGCGCCGCCCGGCGCGCCGCCGGCGCGGTCGCCCGAGCGCGCCATCGCCAATCTGGAGACGGCGTTGGCGACGACCTACCAGAGCGCCGCGGCGAACCGGCCGCAGTCCTCCTTCAACGCCGCCAACTCGACGCTCAACTTCGCCGGCGAGCTGACCCGGCGCGGGGAGCTCGACGCCGGCCTGCAGGTATTCCTCGAAGCCGCGCTCGCCGCCGGCCGGATCGCGGCGCCGCCGCTCCAGGCCGCCGACCTCGGCCGCCTGCGGCGGCAGAGCCGCGCCTTCCACGACCGCCTCGCCGCCAGCCCCGCGGACGCGAGCCTCGGCCGCCTCTACTGGGAGCTCGCCGAGAGCGGCCTCGCGGAGCTGGCGAAGAGCGGACCGGCGGCGGACGGCGCGCGGCAGGCCGCGGTGATCCTCGACGACGTCCTGCCGCGGTACCTGGCGGTGCTGGAGAACGGCGCGCCGGCTCGGGCGGCGCAGCCCGCCAAGCGGCAGGTCACCGTCACCCTCGTCCGCTGGCCCTTCACGTGAAGCCTCTCCGACCCGGCAAGTTTGCTGGCTCGCGAGGTGGTGCAGAAGTACGGCGGCCAGGTGCGCTTCGTCAGCGAGAACTGGGGCGAGTCGAAGCTCGCCGCGCGCTTCGGCATCGAGCGCTATCCGGTGATCTTCGTCAACGACGTCCTCCTCGCCAAGCCTGAGGACTTCGGCTGGTTCGGCAGCAAGGGTCGCTACACGCCGTGGCGCCGCGACGCGAACCATGAGAAGTTCAAGCTCGACCTCGCGCGCATGATCGACCGCGTGCAGCGGGGGGAGGCCCCGGCCGGGCAGGCCGTGGCGGCGGCGGGGGACGCCGAGCTCGCCCGCTTGCCCGCGCTGACGCTGCAGGACCTCGCGGGGCGGACGATCGCGCCGCGCGACCTCGCGGGCAAGATCGTGGTCGTCGAGTTCTGGGCCACCTGGTGTCCGCCGTGCCGCTCGACGCTCCAGTGGCTGGGCGACCTCGAGCGCTCCCACGCCGGCCGGGTGGAGGTCGTCGCCATCGCCATCGAGTCGGAGGAGGCGGCCGTGCGCCGGCTGACCGCGCCGATGAACCTTCCCTACCACCTGGTGATGGGCAACGGCGAGCTGGCGACGCGCTTCGGCGACATCAGCAGCGTGCCGACGATGTGGGTCTTCGATCGCGGCGGCAAGACCGCGGCCGTCGTCTACGGGGCGCCCGAGGACCTCCACCAGCGGGTCGGCCGCACGATCGAGGCGCTGCTCGGGCCCGCGCCGCCGGCGGCGGCGCCCGCCGGCTCGCGATGACGGCGATCGAGTAGCGGCGGCTTCTATAGAATGGCCATGTGATGGAGGCGACACTCGACAAGTTCGGCCGCATCGTCATCCCCAAGCAGGTACGGGACGATCTGGGCCTCTCCCCGGGCTCGGTGCTCGAGATCGGAGAGCGGGCCGGGGAGATCGTCCTCAAACCTCTCATCGAGAGCCAGGCTCTCCTCCTCGATGACGGGATTCTGGTTTTCACCGGCGAGATGGAAGGGGATATCGAAACGGCGCTTCGCCGCGATCGGGACGAGCGTTCCAAGAGGGTGGTGGGCCCGCGGTGAGGGTCCTGTTCGACACCTCAGTACTGGTCGCGGCGATCGTCGTGGCGCATCCCCGGCACTCTGGAGCGGTCTCCTGGCTGAAGCGCGCCAGGTCCGGAGAAATCGAGTTCCTCGTCGCTAGCCACAGTCTGGCTGAGCTCTATTCGATCCTCAGCACCCTTCCTGCGAAGCCGCGGATCTCTCCGGCGGACGCGTGGCAGCTGGTACAGGAGAACGTTGCCGCGTCGGCCCGCCTGATCGCCCTTTCGCCAGCCGATTACACCGCGACCCTGCGGCGAGCCTCGGCGATGGGCCTCTCGGGAGGAGTGATCTATGACGCGCTCATCGCCTGTGCGGCGGCCAAAGCCGACGCCGAGCGGCTTCTGACGTTGAACGAGGCCGATTTCCGACGGGTCTGGCCGGAAGGCGAGCCGATCCTTCTCGCCCCCTGATCGACCTTCCTCCGCTCCCGCGGAGGTAACCCTGATCCCGAGAGCTCATCGCGTCCTCGCCGCCGGGTTCCTGGAGGTCGCCGTGACTTTCCGCTCCCCTCGGCTCAGCACCTGATGCAGGAGGAGCCCGACCCGGCGATCGCCGATCCGCCGACGAGCTCTTGGCGCCGGGCGTCTCTCCTCGTTCCGCCGGGCCTGACGGTGGTCGCCGCGATCGCCGCGCTGGCGGCTTCCTGGCAGTGCTGGATCGATCCGTTCGTCGACTCCGGCCGCGAGATGGACGTCCCCTGGCGGCTGCTGCAGGGCGAGCGGCTCTACCGCGACGTCACCTATTACTACGGGCCGCTCGGGCCGTGGGCGAACGCCGGGGCTCTGCGCCTGCTCGGCCATCGCTGGCTGAGCCTGGAGCTGCCGTGCGCCGCCCTCTCGGCGCTGATCTTCCTGCTGCTGTTCCGTCTCACCCGGCGGGCCGGCGGGCCGCTCTCGGCGGCCGCGGCGACGGCGCTCGCCGCCGCGCTGTGCATGGGCGCGCCGCGCGGCGGCGCGTTCCTCTTTCCGTACTCGTCGTCGAGTCTCTTCGCCCTCGCCGGCGGCCTGCTGGCGCTGGACGCCGCAGCGGCGCCCGGCCCGCGCCGGCGCCTCGGGATGGGCTCGCTCGGCGTCGCCGTCGCCCTGGCGTCACGGCTCGAGATCGGGGCGGCGGCCGTCCTCGCCCTGCTGATCGCCGGGCTGCGCTCGCGCTCGCGGCAGGAGGCGCGGGCGGACCTCGCGGTCGTCGCCATCGGCTCGCTCGTCGCCGGCGGGATCTACGGCACCGCGGCGCTCGGCATCCCCTGGCGAGCGCTGCTCGCCGACGGCCCCTTCGGCCCCTTCGTCGCCATGCCGCGGGAATGGAGGTTCCTCTATCTCAACGTATCCGGGCTGGCGCGGCCCGGCGCCGCCGCCAGCCGGATGGGAACCTCGCTGCTCCTCGACGGCCTGCTCCTCGCCGCGGCCGCCTGGCTCGCCCTGCCGCGCCCCGACCGCTCCGACCGCTCCGACCGCCCCGCTCGCTCCGACCGCCCCGCTCGATCCGATCGCTCCGGCCGCCGCCGGCACCTCCTCTTCGCCCTCGGCCTGCTGCTGCTGGCGGCCTACGGCCTCGGCCCGTGGAGCGACCCCGCCAACAACCTGCCGCCGCTCCTGATGATCCTGCCGGCGGTCGCCCTGGCGGCGGCCCTGGTCCTGCTGCGCCGGCCGCTCGATCCGCGCCGGCGGGCGCAGTTCCTGCTCTTCTCCTTCAGCGCCGCCGTCGCCGCGCGGGTATTCTTCGGCGTCGCGGTGGGCCCGCGCATGAGCCCCAACTCGGCCCTGGCGCTGCCCGGCCTCCTGGCGACGGCCGCCGTCCTGGCGTTCGACCGCCTAGCGCCGCGGCTGCCGGCGCCACAGATCTTCCGGCGGCGCCTGGCCGCCATGCTTGGCGTGCTCGGCATTCTCTTCCTCTACCGGCTGGCGCGGCTCGACCACCAGCCGGGGAGGGTCGAGCTGAGGACGGCGGCGGGCGCGCTCCGGCTGCCCGCCGCCCAGGCGGGCGCGCTCTCGCGAACGCTCGCCTATCTGGCGCTCCGGGCGCGCCGCGGCGACACCCTCACCGCCTTTCCCGAGAGCGGCTTCTTCAACTTCGTCACCGGCCTGCGCAATCCGCTCGGCCAGGACCTCATCCTTCCCGGCGTGCTCGCGGGCTCGCGCGAGGCCGCCGCGGCGCGCCGGATCGGCCTTGCCGGGCCGCGCTACGTCCTCCTCTGCAACCGTCCGACGGCCGAATACGGCCCCGCGGCGTTCGGCCGCGACTACGCGGTGCCTCTGTGGCGCGAGGTCGAGCGCCACTATGCGCTGGCCGCGGTGTTCGGCGCCGCCGGGCCGACCGCGCCGGTCGGCGCCCCGGATTTCTTCATCCGCCTCTACGAGCGCCGCCCGGCGGCGGCCGTCCCCGTGCGGCTGGCGTCCGCCGCCCACCGCTGAAGGCCGCGGCTGGCGAGAGCGCGCGGCCCCTTGCTGCTACCATCGCTCCGCCCTTTCCAGGAGGTGTCCGTGACCCCGCGATCCCGCCTCGTCCTCGCCGCCGCGTCCCTGACGCTCGCCGCAGCCTGTCCAACTCTCGGCGCCCTTCCCGCCGGCGCCGGGAAGCGCCTGCTCACCCCCGACGACGTCTACGAGCTCCAATCGGTCGGCGATCCGCGGGTGAGCCCGGACGGCCGCCTGGTGGCGTTCACCGTGACGCGCCTGGACGCCAAGGAGGACACCCAGGACAGCGACGTCTGGATGGTGCCGTTCGCGGGCGGCGAGGCGCACCGGCTGACCGCCTCGCCGAAGCGGGAGAGCGCGCCGCGCTGGAGCCCGGACGGCCGCCACCTCGCCTTCCTCTCGGCGCGCGAGGGCAAGAAGGTGCAGGTCTGGCTGCTCGACCGCGCCGGCGGCGAGGCGGTGCGGCTGACCGACTACAAGGCCGACGTCTCCGAGCTCGCCTGGTCGCCGGACGGGGAGCGCCTCGCCCTGGTGGTCGACGACGTCGATCCCGACGATCCCGACAACTCGCCGGCCGCGGCGAAGGAGCCGAAGCCCCACCCCAAGCCGATCGTCATCGACCGCCGGCAGTTCAAGCGCGACGTCGACGGCTATCTGCGCGGCTTTCACAAGCACCTCTACCGGCTCGACCTGGCGACCCGGGCGAGCACCCGGGTCACCTCCGGCGCCTACGACGACGCCGAGCCCGCCTGGTCGCCGGACGGACGGTGGATCGCCTTCACCAGCAACCGCACGCCCGACCCCGACGCCAACCAGAACACCGACATCTTCGTGGTGGCCGCCGCGGCGCCGGCGGGCGCCGCCCCGCGCGCCCTCACCACCTCGCCCGGCGCCGACTCCTCCCCCGCCTGGAGCCCGGACGGCCGCTGGATCGCCTATCTCGCGGGGGGCGATCCCAAGGACATGTGGTACGCGACCAACGCCGTCGCCGTGGTGAGCGCCGCGGGCGGCGCGCCGCGCCTGCTGACCGCCGGGCTCGACCGCGACGTCGAGAGCCCGCGCTTCGCGCCGGACGGCGGCGCCGTCCTCTTCCTCCTCGAGGACGGCGGCAACCGCCACCTCGCCCGCGTGCCGGCGGCGGGGGGAACGGTCGTGCGGCGGGTCGCCGGCGAGCGCGACGTGGCGGCCTTCGACGTCGGCCCGCACGGCGAGGTCGCCGTCCTCGAGAGCCAGCCCGACCACCCGGACGAGGTCTCGGCTCTGAGCGCCGAGGGCGGCGGCGCCGCGGCCCCTCTGAGGCGCCTCACCCACGTCAACGACGCCTTCCTCGCCGGCATCCGCCTGGCGCCGGTCGAACGCCTGCGCGTCAAGAGCGCCGACGGCACGGTCGTCGACGCCTTCCTCACCCGGCCGCCGGATGCTCCCGCCGGCCGGCGCCTGCCGACGGTCCTCCGCATCCACGGCGGCCCGGCGTCGCAGTTCTCGACCGCCTGGAGCCTCGAGTGGCAGCTCCTCGCGGCGCACGGCTACGCCGTCGTCGGCGCCAACCCGCGCGGCTCGACCGGCTACGGGCGCGACTTCTCGCGCGCCATCTGGGCGGACTGGGGGAACAAGGACTTCCAGGACGTCATGGCCGCGGTCGACGGGGCGATCGCCCAGGGCGTCGCCGATCCCGACCGGCTCGGGGTCGGCGGCTGGAGCTACGGCGGCATCCTCACCGACCACGTCATCACCCGGACCGGGCGCTTCAAGGCGGCGACCACCGGCGCCTCGGAGACCGACTACTTCGCCGACTACGGCACCGACCAGTACCAGTACGAGTGGGAGACCGAGCTCGGGCTGCCGTGGAAGAACCCCGAGCTGTGGATGCGGCTGTCGCCCTTCTTCCGGGTGGAGAAGATCACCACCCCGACCCTCGTCCTCGGCGGCAGCGACGACTGGAACGTGCCGCTCTTGAACTCCGAGCAGCTCTATCAGGCCCTGAAGCGCCTCGGCCGCGACACCGAGCTGGTGATCTACCCCGGCGAGTCGCACGGCCTGAAGCGGCCGAGCTTCCTCAGGGACCGCTACCAGCGCTACCTCGACTGGTACGACCGCTACCTGAAGCCGGCGGCCGCGAGCCCGGCGAAGTAGCTCGACCAGCCCGCCGCGGCCGCGGTGCCTGTGGCGGACCTCACGAGCAGCGCGCGGCCGTCCGCCCGGCGCGCAGGGCGGAGGGGGTGATGCCGAAGGCGCCGCGGAAGGCGGCGGTGAAGTGGCTGTGGCTCGAATAGCCGAGGTCGAAGGCGAGGCCGGTCAGGTCGGCCGAGCCGCCGGCGACGAGGTCGAGCGCCTCGCGCAGCCGGAGCTGGCTCAGGTGGCCGTGGAGGGTGGAGCCGGTATAGCGCCGGAAGACGCGGCAGAGGTGGAAGGGCGAGACGTCCAAGGCATCGGCCACCTGCTGCAGCGACAGCGGCGCGCGGAAGTGGCGGCCGAGGTAGGAGCGCGCGTCCTCGGCGAGGTCCGCCTGGCGGCTGCCGGCCTCGCGCCGCGGCGCCCCGCCGGCGTAGGCGGCGGCGATCACCTCGGCGAAGAGGGAGAGCGTCGACTCCTCGACCGCCAGCGGCCCGATGGCGCCGGCGCGCAGCGCGGCGATGAGCCGGTGCTCGGCGAGGAAGCTCCCCGGCCGGCTCGGCGCGTGGCTCAAGCGGAACGGGCGCTCCGGCCGGTCGGCGATGGCGGGGTCGAAGCGGCCGATCACCTCGAGGAGGGCCGCGGGGGCGAGCGAGAAGGAGTGCGTGCAGTCGCCCCGCTCGTCGATCTTGCCCCGGAAGTAGAGCTCGCTGCGGTTGTAGAAGGTGACCAGGGTGGGATCGGCCACGAAGGGCTGGGCGCCCTCGCGCTGGATGCGGACGCTCATCCGCGGGAAGACGAAGTAGTGCCGCTCCGGCAGGCCCGACTGGCGGAAGTTCGGGTGCTCGGGGCGGGCGGAGAAGGTGCCGATGTTGACCAGGGGGCTCGCGAAGAGCACCTGGTTGAACTCGGGGATCTCGTGGGTGACGACGTTCTGTCCGGTCATTGCCGCCTGGCTTTCGTACGCGGCGACGCCGCGCGGTGTTGCTGCGCTGACGATAGCCGAGCCCGCCCGTCCAGACTATCGAAATCCTGCTCTTCCGGCCTCGCCGCGTCCTCTCGATGGTAGCGTTTGAGATGAAGCTCGTTCCGGTCGCCTGCTCGTACTAGTGGCCTGTAACGGTTGAACTGGCAGCGGCGAGGGCGATCCGATGAGCGGGATCTCGATATGTCCACTTCATGGGCTTCGGCGCTTTGTTGTAGTGCCGGATGTAGCGCATGAGCTTCTTGGCGAGATCCTGAACCGAGGTGAAGACACCGCGGGCGATCACGTCGCGCTCGATCTTGGAGAACCACAGTTCGACCTGATTGAGCCACGAGGAATAGGTCGGCGTGTAGTGCAGCGAGACGTTGGGGTGCTCAGCAAGAAAGTCCCTGACGTGCTGAGTCTTATGGGCCGACAGGTTGTCGACGATGACGTGGATCTCTCGACCGGTCGGCTGATGGGCCACAAGGTCAGCCAGAAAGGCCACGAACTCGGCGCTGGTATGGCGGCTCGCGGTCTTGCCCAAGACCTCTCCGGTCTTCGTATTGAGGGCCGCATACAGCGACAGCGTGCCATGCCGGTAGTACTCGAAGCCGTGACGCTCAACTCGACCCGGGGAAAAGGGCAGTACCGGGTCGAGTCGGTCGAGCGCCTGGATGGCGGTCTTCTCGTCGACACAAAAGACCGCGGCATGCTGAGGAGGCTTGAGATAGAGCCCGAGGACGTCGGCAGCTTTGCTCTCGAAGTCCGGGTCGTCCGAGGCCATATAGCGCTCCATGCGGTGCGGCTGCACACCGGCACGCGCCCAAACCCGAGCGACCAGCATGTGATCGACTCCCAGCTTTCGCGCCAGCTTCCGAGTGCTCCAGTGAGTCGAGCCGTCGCTCGGTTTGCGCCGCGTCCAAGCCAAAATTCTCGCCTCCATGGCCGCCGTGCGCGTCGTCGGCTTGCGCCCGGCGTGGCGCGAGTACAAGCCCGCCAGGCGCTCGGCCAGAAACCGCTTTTTCCACCGCGAAATGTAGTGCTCGTTGCAAGGCAAGCTCTCTTCGATGGTGCGGTAGGACGCTCCATCGGCCAGCATCAGGATGAGCCGCGCGCGGCGAGCATCCTCGGCGCGGCACGACCGAGAACGAGTCCGTGTCTCCAGCTCTTCTCGCTCTTCCACCGTGAGTTGCAGCGCTGTGGGGGGCATGCCGAATGATAGCATTGCCCACTGCCAGTCCAACTGTTACAGGCCACTAGGGGGGTCCGTTGGGTCCCGAGGACGGCCGCCTGGAAGGGGGTTTGGGAGGGTGGTCCCGAGGGCGGTCGCCCGCAGCGGACCCAACGGACCCACTACCGCCGGCTCGGCCGGTTAGGCGTCGGGGGCGCGGCAACCGTAGAATGAGAGGCGCCCCATCGAGCGGAATCGATCGGATCGACCCGGATCGATCCGGATCGGATCCAACCGCGCGAGAGCCCCCCACGGATGTACAACCAGTTCTACGGCTTCGGCGAGGCCCCGTTCAACATCACGCCCGATCCGCGGTTCCTCTTCATGAGCGACCGCCACCGCGAGGCGTTCAACCACGTCCTGTTCGGGATCCGCGAGCGCAAGGGTTTCATCCAGCTGACCGGCGAGGTGGGGGCCGGCAAGACGACGGTCTGCCGCGCCATCCTCGAGGAGCTGGGGCCGACGGTCAAGACCGCCCTCATCCTCAACCCCGTCCTGACCAGCAACCAGCTCCTGAAGACCATCCTCCGCGAGCTCGGGCTGGAGCCGCCGCGGGCCGACCGGGTGGCCCAGCTCGAGATCCTCAACCGCTTCCTCCTCGACCAGCTCGCCCAGGGCAACGACGTGGTGCTGCTGATCGACGAGGCGCAGGACCTGGAGCTCGAGCTGCTCGAGCAGATCCGCCTGCTCTCGAACCTCGAGACCGACCAGCGCAAGCTGCTGCAGATCGTCCTCGTCGGCCAGCCCGAGCTGCGCGACAAGCTGGACGACCGGCGCCTGCGCCAGCTGCGCCAGCGCATCACCGTGCGCTACCACCTGGCGCCGCTCTCCCGCCAGGAGACCGAGCGCTACATCCTCCACCGCCTGCACGTCGCCGGCGGTAACGGCGTGCCGTCGTTCAACAGCTGGGCGTACCGCTCGATCCACCGCTACTCGGGAGGGGTGCCGCGGCTGATCAACGCCGTGTGCGACAAGGCGCTCCTCTGCGGCTACGTCACCGGGGCGGAGCGCCTCACCCTCGGCCACGTGCGGCGCGCCATCCGCGAGCTCGAGGGGAGCTTCGCGTGAGCCTGATCGACGAGGCCCTGAAGCGCGCGCGCCAGGAGGCGGCGCAGCAGGACGCCGCCCGCCGCGGCGCCGCCCAGCCCTGGGTGCCGATGCCGCTCCCACCGCTCCGCGAGCGCCGGACTCCGATCGCCGCCATCGCGGCCATCGGGCTGGCCCTCCTCCTCCTCGGCGGCGGCACCGTCTGGTTGATCGGCCGCGGCCAGCGCGGCGCGAGCGCGGGTCCGGTACCCGCGGCACAGGCGCCGCAGGCGCCGCCGCAGCGGCTCGCCGCCGCAGCGCCCGTCCTCCCGGCGCCCGCCGCGCCTAGCCGTCCGCCGCCCGCGGCGCCGGCACGGATCGCGCGGCGGGAGATCTCACCCCCGCCGCCGAGCGCGCCGCCGCGGGAGCGGGCCGCGGCGCCCGAGCGGGAGACGAGCCGCGACGAGCGGCGCGAGACCGCTGCCGCGCCGCCGAGCGCGAGGACCGAAGCGCCGCCGCGAGTGACGGAAGCGCGACCGCGGGCCGAAACCACGGCGCCGTCCTCCGAGGCGACGGAAGCGCGCCCGCGGGCCGCGGCCGAAGCGCGCGCCAAGCCGGCGCCCCGCGCCGCCGAGAGCGCCGCCGCGGCCATCGACGGCAAGAGCTACGTCCGCGAGGCGGCGCTCCCCAACGGCCGCAAGCTCGAGCTCCGCGGCATCGCCTTCTCCGACACCCAGCCGGTCGTCCTCATCAACGGCAAGGTGCTGTCGCCGGGCGAGGGGGTCGAAGGGTACACCGTGGTCTCGATCCAGCCGCAGCGGGTCGAGCTCAAGGGCGGTGACGGCACGCTCTACCTGACGCTCCAGTAGGCCGCGGGCCGCGGCACCCCGCGCCGGGTTTCGCCGGCGGCGGCTCTACGTCTCCACCGCGGGAAGGCTCCCCGCCTCGGGAAGGCGCACGCTCCGCGCCCTGACCTCGGCCTCGGTCAGCCCGTAGAGCGGCGGCACGGGGACCCCCAGGATCCCCAGCATCAGGTAGATCTGCCCGCGGTGGTGGACCTCGTGCTCGACCATGGCGCGCAGCCACTTCCAGGCGGCGAGCGGCGTGCCGCCGGGCGTGGTGCACGGGCGCGCCAGGTCCTCCGGGGTCAGCGCGCGGAGCCGGGCGACCGACTCGGCGTGCATCTGCGCCAGGAACTCCATCGTCCCCGCGTAGCCGTCGGCCAGCTCGCGGCCGTGCCCGGGATAGGCGCTCGGCCGGCCGCAGGCGTTCTCGGTGAACATGTAGCGCTCGATGGCGCCGAGGTGCCGCAGCAGATCGCCGAAGCTGAAGGCGCCCTCCCTGTAGCGCCACTCGATCTGTTCGGGCGGGATCGTCGCGGCGACCCGCAGCGTCCGGCCGCGGACGCTCTCGAAGTAGGCGAGGAACGGCTCGATCGCGAGCGTCTCCATGGGTCTCCTCCTCAGGGGCGCAGCCTAGCGGGTCTCGACGAGGACCGCGGCCGGCTCGCGCCGCTCGCCGCCGTCCCGGCCAGCCGCCGCCCTGAGCCCGAAGGCCTCGGCGAGCAGCTCGTAGGAGCGCCGCCGGGCGGCGTGGTCGTGGAGCATCGTCAGCACCATGACCTCGTCGACCCCCGCCTGCCCGGCGAGGCGGGCGAGCCGCGCGCGGACGGTCGCCGGCGAGCCGACCAGCAGGCGCTCGCGGTTGCCCCGCACGAACTCCCGCTCCTCCGCCGTGTAGGGATACTCGGTCGCCTCGGCGACGCTCGGGTAGAGCGCCCGCCGGCCCTGGCGGATGCGCAGCCAGGCGAGGTCGAACGAGCGCGCCAGCTCGTCCGCCCGCTCGTCGGTCTCGGCGCAGACGACCGCGGTCGCGAGGAGCGCCCGCGGCGCGGCGAGATGGGCCGAGGGACGGAAGCGCGCGCGGTAGAGCCGCAGGGCGTCGACCGCCGGCTCGGGCTGGATGTGGTGGGCGAAGGCGAACCCCAGACCCACCGCCGCCGCGAGCTGGGCGCTGTAGCCGCTCGAGCCGAGGAGCCAGATGGGCGGCGTCGCCACGTCCTCGGGGATCGCCGTGATGCGGCGGAAGGGGTGGTCGGCGGGGAAGTCGTCGCCGAAGAAGGCCAGCAGCTCCGCCAGCTGCTCGGGGAAGTCGTCGGCGGTGAGCGCCTCGCGCGAGCGGCGCAGGGCGAGCGCGGTCAGCGAGTCCGTCCCCGGCGCGCGGCCGAGCCCCAGGTCGATGCGGCCGGGGTGGAGCGCCTCCAGCACGCGGAAGGTCTCCGCCACCTTGAGCGGCGCGTGGTTGGGGAGCATCACCCCGCCCGAGCCCACCCGGATGGAGGACGTGGCGTCGGCGACGTGGCCGATCATCACCTCGGGGACCGAGCTCGCCAGGCCGGCGGCGTTGTGGTGCTCGGCGAGCCAGTAGCGGGTGTAGCCGAGCTCCTCGGCGAGCCGCGCCAGGTCGAGCGTGTTGCGCAGCGCCGCGGCGCTCGTCGAGCCGGACGGCACCGGCGAGAGGTCGAGGACGGAGAGGCGGAGCGGGTTCGCGGTATCGGCAGGCGGATCGGCAGGCGGATCGGCAGGCATGGGATGTCCCTCACCCGTACCAACGTCGTTCATGCCTGTACGATTCCCCGCTCGGCGGGCCGTCGAGCCGCGGAGCGGCAGCCGGGCGGCCGGTTGATCGGACGGTCGATCGGGCGGTCGATCGGGCGGTTGATCGGGCGGTCGGTCGGCCAGGTCAGAGGGCCTTATCGGGTCAGAGCGTGGGCGGCGTCGACCGCGGCGCGCGGGGCGTCGCACCCCTCGCAGGGGTCGTCGATGCCCTCGGCCTCCACCTGGATCGTCACGTGGTGGATGCCGAAGCGGTCGTGGAGGCGGCGGCGGATCTCGCTTAGGAGCTCGCGCGGGGTGCGGCCGTCGGCGGTGACGACGTGCGCCGAGAGCGACTCGCGGCCGCTGGTGATCGTCCAGACGTGGAGGTCGTGGACGGCGCGCACCTCGCCGCAGTCGAGGAGCGTCGCCCGCACCTCCTCGACGTCGATGTGGCCGGGGGCCGCCTCCATCAGCACCGAGAGCGTCTCGCGCAGCAGCGCCCACGACGAGTAGATGACGAGGAGGCCGATGAGCGCCGAGGCGATGGGGTCGGCGAGCGTCCAGCCGAAGGCCCAGATGCAGGCGCCGGCGACCACCGCCTGGAGGCTCCCCAGCACGTCGGTCAGCGTATGCAGCCAGACGCCCCGCATGTTGAGGTTCTCGCCGTGGCCGCCGTGGAGCACGCCGAGCGCCACCAGGTTGACCACCAGGCCGCCGGCCGCCACCGCCATCATCAGGGGCGCCTCGACCTCGGGAGGGTGCGACAGCCGGTGCCAGGCCTCGACGAAGATGTAGATCGAGATCGCGACCAGCGTGCCGCCGTTGGCGAGCGCCGCCAGGATCTCCATGCGCTGGTAGCCGAAGGTGCGCCCGGCGGTCGGCGGCTTCTGCGCGATCCACATGGCGAAGAGCGACAGGCCGATCGCCGCCACGTCCGACAGCATGTGGCCGGCGTCGGCGAGGAGCGCCAGCGAGTTGCTCGCCAGGCCGCCCACCACCTCCGCCAGCATGTAGGCGAACGACAGCCCGAGCACGATGGCGAGCTTGCGCAGGTTCGCCGCGCCGGCGTCGCCAGCCATGGCCGTGGCCATGATGATGATGGTTGTGCCCGTGTCCCACAGCTCGAATTCTACACCGCCCCGCCAGCCGCCCTGCGGCTCCCACACCGCGAGGAAAACGCTTCCCGTTTCCCACAGCCCACCGGGCACGACGGCGACGGGAGAGAGGGATGCTCACTCCTAATTGTCGCCGCTGCGCAGGAGCAGTTGATGCCGGCGGAGCATCTGCTATAATTTTGCGTCCAGGAGATCCCGTGATGAGAGAAACGTTCCGAGCTCGCACGCGCGTCGAGAGGCACCCACGGGGCTGGCTGGCGATTTCCGGCGCGCTCCTCCTGCTGTTTCTCAGCGGGCCGCGCGGCAGGGCGGCCGCGGCCGAGACGAGCCCGGCTCTCCGCGTCATCGAGAGTTACGAGTTGCCGGGCGAGCCTTCGACGGCCACCGACGTGCGTTGGGCGGGCGACCGGTCGGTGTACCTGGCGCGCCAGCACGATGGCGTCTCCGAGCTGCGGCTCGAGAGCGGCCTGCCGCGGGTGAGGCGGGTCGTGCCGGACCGCGAGACTCTGGGCCTGAGGACCTACCGGGCCTTCTCGCGGCTCGCCGCCTCGGCGGGCTATCTCGCCTGGGGCCAAGGGGTCGGTCTCGTCGCTTGGCGCCCGCTGACTCCCGGCCCTGACCGGAGCGTGACCTTCGAATGGAAGCCGATGGCGTACGCCGAGGACGTCGACCTCGCGGGCGATCGCCTCCTCGTTCTGGGTACGATGTACGAAGACCCCGCGGAGTACCGCAACTTCTCCCCCGACGGCGCGGTGGCCTACCTGGGCTCGGCGCGGGAGAAGAGCGACCAGACGTTCCGGCCGGTGCTCTTCGATCCGGCGGGCAAGGGTGCGCCGCATCTTCTGCACTGTGGCGGCATGGGGCTCGGGGCGGTGCGATTCCTGCGCGACGGCGCGTTCTTCGTCCTGCCGGGCTTCCAGGCAGGCGCTCATCTCTTCAGCGCGGACGGCGCCTTGGTCCGCACGTGGAACACAACCCTCCTGGGGCTCGACGCGGATGCGGACTGCGCGACGATGAGCATGGAGGAAGCCGTGAAGCTGCACCAGCAGCCCGAGCTGCGCATGCATTGGCTCAACCGGCATCGCGTCGTCGACGACGTCCTCTCGCTGCCATCCGGCCCGGGCGTCGTCGTCCGCTCCTTTGCCGCGGGCAAGATCCGGTGGGAGCTCGACGTGCTCGGCGCCGGCGGCATCTCGACCTACGAGATCCCGTTGCCCGCGAGGAGCCCCCGCGAGCGGCTGCGCGGCGACTATCGAAGCGGCAGGATCGTCTTCCTGGTCACCGAGGAGAAGCTCCACCTGCACGCCGAGAAAGCGGCGAGCCGGCTCGTCGTCCTGGAGCTGCCGCAGAGCTGATCGCAAGTCAACGGGAGATCCGAGCGATGCGCGAACGCAGGAGACCTCACGGTTACGCCAGGCTCGCCGGCCTTATCGCCGCGCTGGCCGTGGGCGCGCTGGCGACCGGGCTGATCGCTCCTCGACCCGCGCGGGCAGACGCCTCGGGCTGCACGCTCCATCCTGCAACCCACCCGACAGACGATGCGAACTGCGCGGGAGGGGGAAACGGCTGCTATCTCTGCGAGTACTCGTACCAGAACGGCGGTTATACGACCTGTTCGGAGAGCCCCGACGGCACGGAGTCCTACTGCCTCAGCGGGCAGCACGCATTGAATTCCTACAGCGGCAGCCGCTGGATACCAGCAACCCCCCTCGGGCCGGTCGACGGCGCGAGAGGAAGCCAGCACGCCCCCAGGATCGGTTTCGAGGAATGACGTAGGACGCGGCGCGCGGCTCCATCTCCCGCCGTCACACCTTCAACTCGAGATGTTTCGGGCACAACTCGAGCCCGCGCGGCGGCATCTCGAGATTTCGCCGCTCCATCTCGACCCCTCGCGCCTTCATCTCCAGCTGTCGCGGCTTCAACTCGAGATGCCGCGGCGAGATCTCGACCCCTCGCGGCTTCAGGTCGAGATTTCGCCGCGGCATCTCGACTTTTCGCCGCGACATGTCGAGTTGCCGCGGGTCCATCTCGACCCCGTGCAGATGGGGGACGAGATGGAGGCGCGAGGGAGCGAGATGCGGCAGGGCGGGGTCGAATTCGCGCCGCGAGGAGGCGAGATCTCGGCGAGCGGGCTCGCGACGCGCTGGGGCGGGGATGGGATGCGCGGCGGCGGGGACGGGATGCGTGCGGCGGGGTCGCGCTACAGCGCGGCCCGCCGCAGCCGCAGCGCGTTGGCGATCACCGAGACCGAGCTGGCGCTCATCGCGGCGGAGGCGATCATCGGCGACAGCAGGAGGCCGAAGACCGGGTAGAGGGCGCCGGCGGCTACCGGCACGCCGACCCCGTTGTAGAGGAAGGCGAAGAGGAGGTTCTGGCGGATGTTGCCGAGCGTCGCCTTGGCCAGGCGGCGGGCGCGGACGACGCCCCGCAGGTCGCCCTTGACCAGGGTAATGCCGGCGCTCTGGATCGCCACGTCCGTCCCCGTGCCCATGGCGATGCCGACGTCGGCCTGGGCGAGGGCGGGGGCATCGTTGACGCCGTCGCCCGCCATCGCCACCGTCCGCCCCTCGCCCTGGAGGCGGCGGACGAGCTCGCGCTTGCCCTCCGGCGAGACCTCGGCCTCGACCTCGGCGAGGCCCAGCTCGCGCGCCACCGCCTCGGCGGTCTCGCGGCTGTCGCCGGTGGCGACGACGATCCGCAGCCCGGCGGCCCGCAGCTCGTCGACCGCCTCGCGCGCCGACTCGCGGAGCGGGTCGACGACCGCGATCATGCCGGCCGCCCGGCCGTCGACGGCGGCGAGCACCACCGTGCGCCCCTGCCGCCGCGCCGCCGCCGCGCGCTCGCCCCACCCCTCGTCCGCGATCTTCAGCTCCTGGAGGAGGGCCGAGCTGCCGAGCGCCACCCGCCGGCCGTCGACCTCGCCCAGCACGCCGCGGCCGGTGCGCGACTCGAAGCCGGTTACCGGCGCGAGCGCCAGGCCGCGCGCCTCGGCGCCGGCGACGATCGCCCCGGCGAGCGGGTGCTCGCTCCCCCGCTCGAGGCTCGCCGCGAGGCGGAGCAGCTCGGCCTCGTCGACCCCCGCGTCGACGGCGGCGGCGACGGCGTCCAGCCGCGGCTTGCCCTCGGTCAGGGTGCCGGTCTTGTCGATCACCAGGGTGTCGGCGCGCTCGAAGCGCTCGAGCGCCTCGGCGCTCCGCACCAGGACGCCGGCGTGGGCGCCGCGCCCGGTCGCCACCATGATCGACATCGGCGTCGCGAGCCCCAGGGCGCAGGGGCAGGCGATGATCAGGACGGCGACGGCGTTGACCAGGGCGTAGGCCAGGCGCGGCTGCGGGCCGAGCCGCCACCAGACCAGGAAGGTGACGGCAGCGATTCGCCACCACCGCCGGCACGAACCAGGCGGCGACGCGGTCGGCGAGGCGCTGGATGGGGGCGCGGCTGCGCTGCGCCTCGGCGACCAGGCGGACGATCCGGGCGAGCAGGGTGTCGCTCCCCACCCGCTCGGCGCGCATCAGAAAGGTGCCGGTGCCGTTGACGGTGCCGGCGACGACCTGGTCGCCCGCCGTCTTCTCGACCGGGATCGGCTCGCCGGTCAGCATCGACTCGTCGACCGCGCTCCGCCCCTCGAGGACGGCGCCGTCGACCGGCACCTTCTCGCCCGGCCGCACCCGCAGGCGGTCGCCGAGCGCCACCTCCGCCAGCGGCACGTCGCGCTCGGCGCCCCCGGCCTCCACCCGCCGCGCCAGCGGCGGCGCGAGATCGAGCAAGGCGCGGAGCGCCCCCGAGGTGCGGCTCCTGGCGCGGAGCTCGAGCACCTGCCCGAGGAGGACGAGGGTGGTGATCACCGCCGCCGGCTCGAAGTAGACCGGCACGCGGCCGTCCATGCCGCGGAAGGAGGCCGGGAAGAGGCCGGGAGCGATGGTCGCCACCAGGCTCTCGGCGTAGGAGACGCCGGTCCCCAGGGCGATCAGGGTGAACATGTTGAGGCTCTTGTGGACGAGCGACGCCCAGCCGCGCGCGAAGAACGGCCAGCCGCCCCAGAGGACGACCGGGGTGGCGAGCGCCAGCTCGCTCCAGCGGAGCGCCGCGGGCGACAGGCCGGGCGGGCGGAAGCCGAAGGCCATCTCCCCCATCGCGGCGAGCAGCAGCGGCAGGGTCAAGGCGGCCGAGATCCAGAAGCGCCGCGTCATCAGGGCGAGCTCGGGGCTCTCCTCACCCTCGCCGGCGGCGATCGTCCGCGGCTCGAGCGCCATGCCGCAGATCGGGCAGGCGCCCGGCCCGTCGCGGACGATCTCGGGGTGCATCGGGCAGGTGTACTCGGCCGTCCCCGGAGCGGCGGCCGGCCCCGCCGGCTCGAGCGTCGCCGGCTCGGGCATCGCCGGCTTGGTCATCGCAAGATAGCGCTCGGGCTCGCGCCCGAACCTCTCGCGGCAGCCAGCGCTGCAGAAGTGATAGGTCGTCCCCCGGTGCTCGGCATGATGCGGGGTCTTCGCGGGATCGACCGTCATGCCGCAGACGGGATCGAGCGCGGTCGCCGGGACGGCGGTCGAGGGGTGCGCGGTGTGGAGTTCCATGCTCGCCTGGAGGTGGGCCAAGCTCGCCCCGGCTCTTCACAATCTCGCCGCGGCAGGGCGAATTCCCCGCCGTGGCGCCGAGGCCCGGGGTTCCGGTAGTGGATCCGGTAGTGGGTCCGTTGGGTCCGCTGCGGGCGACCGCCCTCGGGACCACCCTCCCGAACCCCCTCCAGGCGGCCGTCCTCGGGACCCAACGGACCCAGTGGCCCGGGGGGCCCGCTACCGCAGATAGCCCAGAGCCCGCAGCCGCTCCGTCTCCTCGCTGGGGATCTCGAGGTGATACGTGGCGGGGGCCTCGGCCCTGGCGCGGGCGGCGAGGCGCGCCAGCTCGGCGGCGCAGCGCGCCTGCGCGGGGCCGTCCGCCGGCAGGGGCGCGCGCTCGGCCGGGTCGCGCCGCAGGTCGTAGGCGCGCACCGCCGGCACCGGGCGGCCGAGCTGGTCCTTCCCGGCGGGGTCGCCGATGCACTTCAGATCCCCGATCACCACCGCCTTCAGGTCGACCGCGCCCGACTCGACGGTGACGTCCACCTTCGTCTCGGCGTAGAGGGTGCGCGGCGGCGGAATCGGCGGCGCCGGCCGGCGCAGCGCGGCGAGCAGGCTGGCGCCGTCGAAGCCGGCGCCGGGCGCCCGGCCGATCGCCTCCAATATCGTCGGCGGCACGTCGAGGACGCTCACCGGCGCGGTCACCCGGCGCGGCGCGATCCCCAGCGAGCGCGGCGGCTTGATCATCAACGGCACCCGCAGCAGCTCGTCGAAGAGGGTCCGCCCGTGGTCGAAGGCGCCGTGCTCGCCGAACTCCTCGCCGTGGTCGGCGACCAGCACGATCAGGCTCTCGTCGTAGAGCCCGGCGCGCCGCAGGAGGTCGACGAAGGCGCCGAACTCGCGGTCCGCGGCGTGCACCTCGCCCTCGTAGAGGCCGCGCAGGTGGGCGACGTCGGCGGGGTTCCTGCCGAGGCCGCGGGCGAGGAAGATCTGCGGGTTGTAGAGGGCGGGCGGGAGCGTCCCCGGCCGCGCGTCGGCGAAGCGCCGGTCCTCGCCCTCGGGCTCGTAGAGGGCGTGCGGGTCGACGGTGTGGAGGAAGGCGAAGAGCGGCCGCTCCGGCTGGCGCGGGCGGCGCAGGCTCTCGGCGACGAACCAGCGCGCCTCGCCCGACGGCATCTTGCCGTTGCGGTAGATGTTCAGGAAGAAGCTGCCGAAGCCGCGCTCGACCCCGTAGCCGTCGCCGCCGAGGAGCCACTGCGAGATGCCGAGCGTCTCGTAGCCGGCGCGCTCGAGGAGGGAAGGGAGCCACGGCTCCCTCTCCTTCGGCAGCCGGTCGCCCGGCACGTGGACGCCGTGGTGGAACGGATAGCGGCCGGAGAGGAGCGAGACGAGCGACGGGAGCGTCCACGAGCAGGCGCTCCGCGCGTCGTCGAAGACCAGCGCGTCGCGGCTGAAGGCGTCGATGCGCGGCGAGGTGGGGAGCGGCGAGCCGTCGACGCCGATCGAGTCGGCGCGCAGGGTGTCGATCAGGTAGATGAAGACGTCGGGCCGGCCGGCGAGGGGACGGCGGGGGACGGGCGGCGCGGACGAGGCGGCTGCGGCGACGCGCGCCGGCGCGGCATCGATCGGCGCCCCGCGCGGCACCACGGCGAGGGTGTCGAAGACCGCGGCGAGCGAGCGCTCGTCCGCTCCGAGGCCGACCTTGGCCGGCCGGTCGGCGCGGGCGAACGCGAGCACCAGCGCATTGATCGGCGAGACGAGCGCCGAGGCGGGGAGCGGGATGCGCAGCTCGGCCCAGTCGTTCTTCATCGGGAAGGTGCCGAGGAGGCGCCGATTGAGCCGCGCGGTGACCGTCTGCGGCGGCGCCCCGGGGTAGATCAGGGGGAGGCCGAGGCCGACGAGCTCGGCATCGCGGAACGGCGGCGCCGCGAAGTAGACCTCGGCCACCTGGCTGGTCCAGGCGACCCCGTGGCGCTCCTCCCGCCCCGACCCCCAGATCGGCTCGGGCAGGAACCACCCCGGCCCGAGCTGGAGACCCGCCGGCCCGCCGTCGAAGTCGCGGCGGAAGCCCGGCTCGCCGAGCCCGGCCGCAGCGGCGGCCGGCCGCTCGCCGGGCGGCTCCGCGCGGCGGCAGGCGGCCACGGCGAGGCCGGCCGCCAGGACGCACGCGAGGACGCACCGTCCGCCGGCGGACGCCCCCCGGCCTCGCCGCCCTCCTCCGCTCCCCGGCTCGCGTTTCACGGACGGTAAGACTAACCCCAACCGCTCGCCCGGCGCGACGCTCGGGTGCGCCGTCGCACCCGCCAGCCGGCAGGCGTAAGCGCGGCAGCCTGCGCACGGGGTGAGCAGGCGAGCGGAGACGCTCGTCGCAGCTTGCCCGTAAACTCCGGTTAGCAGCCCAGTCATCCGAAGTCGATCCGAGCAGATCGAGAGGAGAGCGGCGATGCGCAGCGGTCGGAGCGGTCGGCGGGTAGGTTTCTCGTTCGGGTCCTTCGTGTTCCTCGTGGCGGCGGCGGCGCATGGAGCGCCGCCCTCGCCGCCGCCCGCGATCGCCTTCGACGGCACGGCCCTGGTGGTGAGCGGCCTGGCTCCGGGCGGGCAGGCGGTCGTCTTCGGCGAGGCGCGGGAGATCGCGGACTATGCGGCGACGCTGGTGCGGCGCGACGAGATCGTGACCGCGGGCGCCGACGGCACGGCGCGCTACGACCTCGGCCGGGCGGTGCCGCAGCAGTCGATGTGGGTGGTGGTGGATCTCGCGACGGGCGGGGTGGCGACGGCGGCGCCGGAGGGGTTCCGGGTGGCGGCGAGCGACTTCCACGGGCGGGGTCTGCTGCGCGGGCTCCTCGCCGAGGCGGACGGTCTCGAGGACTCGCGGCCGTTCCTCGAGCTGCTGGTGGTGCGGCCGGGCCTGGGGGCCTGGGGCGCCACGGTGGGCGACGGCGGACTGGGCGACGAGGACGGGCGGACGGACGGCAAGCTCCGCGCCTCGCTCGGCAGGATGCGGGCGGTGCGCGCGAGCGGCGCGCCGCCGGACCGCTTCGCCGCCGGCGACGTCGTCGCGGTCGTCGATCCCACCGCCATGGAGCTGACGCTCGTCACGCTGCCGGGAGGCCAGCCGTGAGGCGGGCGCGGCTCGTCACGGCTCGTGCCGCGGCGCTCGGGCTGGGTCTCTGGCTCGCTCTCGGGGGCGCCTTGCCGCTCGCCGCCGATCCCCATCCCAACATCGCGGGGGGATTCTCGCCGGAGAAGTCGTTCGCGATCGGCGACGTCGACCACGTCAACCTGTTCAACGGCAACGTCGTGGTGACGATCCCCCTCGGCGGCAACTACCCGGTGGCGGGCGGCCTCTCCTATGACCTGACGCTGGTGCACAACGGCAATCCCTGGTTCTTCGAGCAGCGCACCGACACGACGACCGGCCAGACCTACACCCAGGCCGAGCCGACGCCGTGCTCGAACGCGGGCCTCGGCTGGCGGGTGTCGTTCGGGGAGATCGATCCGCCCTGCTCGTCGACGGACATCGGCAACCCGATCTACGAGGACGCGAGCGGCGCCGACCACCTGTTCTACCCGGCGCTCCACGCCGGCGAGGCGGTCGACGGCAGCTCGACGCACACGATGTACACCGCCGACGGGACCTATCTGAGGATGCAGACGGTCGCGGGCGGCGACCTCGAGATCGACTTCCCGGACGGCTCGATCCACCACTTCCACCACCTACCGGCGGACGGCATGAGCTCGAGGCAGCGGCTGACCGAGATCCGCGACGCCTTCGGCAACCGGATGGACGTCGACTACTCGGTCCCCGGACAGTGGGCGATCACCGACCAGCCGCTGGGCGCCGTGGCGGCGACCCGCACGCACCGCGTCTACTTCCGCGGCGACCTGCCGGGCTATCCCCAGACCGTCGACCACGTCGAGCTCGCCGGTTTCGGCGGCGCCGTCTCGACCTACGGCTTCACCTACACCACGGGGCTGATCGCGCGGGCCTGCCCGAACAACGACATCCTGAGCTACGGCGTGAACGTGCCGTTCCTCACCGGCGTGACGCTGCCGGACGGCTCGGCCTACACGATGGCGGCGAGCGACTACTCGATGCCGGCTCCGCCGGCGGCCTATCCGCAGACCACGACGACCTGCGCGACGGGCGCGGGCGACCTCCTGGGCCTCCAGCTGCCGACCCTCGGCCGCGTCGAGTGGACGTACACGACGTACAAGTTCCCGGCCGCGAACACGCCCTGGCGGAGCAAGAACCAGGGGGTGGCGACGCGGACGACGAAGAACGAGCAGGGCGCGGTGCTGGGGACCTGGACCTATACGACGAGCCTGCCGGTGGGCGAGACGCACCAGCTGGTCAACAGCGTCACCAACCCGCTCGGGCAGCGGACGGATCATTACTTCTCGGTGGCGCTCGACAACAGCATCGCGGGCTGGAGCGGCTGCGACTACGGTCAGCCGTTCACGCGCAACGTCTCGGTGGGGGGAACGGCGCCGCTCTTCCTGTCGAGCCAGACCTTCCGCACCTCGGGAGCGCTCTTCCGCTCCGAGTACGCGCGCTACGAGCGCGACGTCGCCGGCCTCTGCGCCGGGGACGCCGCCACCTTCAACAATCGGGTGGCGAAGACCCGCACGGTCTACGAGGACGACGGCGGGACCTACGCCGAGACCGACCTCTCGGATTTCGACGGCCTCGGCCACTACCGCACGGCGACGACGGCGGGGACGTTCCCGGCGGGGAACGTGCGGACCCACGTCACCGACTTCAATCCCGCCAACGGCACCTACACCGTCGACCCGGACACCAACGCGCAGTCCGGCAACTTCACGCCCCTGGCGCCGACCGCGAAGTGGATCCTGGGGAGCTCGAGCTACCGGTACGATCAGGAGAACGGCGTGACGGGCTCCTACGTCGAGACCTGCTACGGGGCGACGACGGGGTCGCTGGCGCGCCAGCGCGTGCACCAGCAGGCGGGGGCCGGCGAGAGCGCCGTCGACACGGTCACGGCCTATACCTATGACACCCAGGGCAAGCTCACCGCGGAGACGAGCTACGGCGGCGACGTGCAGAAGGGGATCGCCACGGCGGGCATCTGCAGCCTCAACCCGGGCGCGGGGCTGCCGGCGGCGCCGGAGTACGAGGTCGATTACGGCTATCAGTACGGGGTGCGCTCGAGCGCGCGCTCGCTCGGCGCCTCGTTCTACTCGCTCGACCAGCAGATCGATTCGTCGACCGGCCTGGCGCGCTCGAGCACCGACACGACCGGCGTTCTGACGACGACCTACGGCTACGACCTGATGGGCCGGGTGACCTCGGTACAGCCGGCGCAGGGGGCGAAGACGGTCTACGCCTACACGCGGGCCAATCCGGCGACTCGCGCCCTGGCGGGGGTCGACATCCAGCGCCAGGGCGGCGGCGGCGCCGCGCTCGCCGAGCAGCAGCTCGTCTTCGACGCGCTGGGCCGGGAGTACCGCGCGACGCAGAAGCTCGCCGACGGCAGCTTCAACGTGCGCGAGACGCTCTACGACGGGGCGGGCAACAGGGCGTCGGTCTCCGAGCTGCAGGCGGGCAACGCGGTGCAGAAGACGTCGTTCCTCTACTACGACCCGGCCGGCCGGGCGACGCTCATCCGGCCGGCGGACTCGACCTCGGCCAACGGCTTCGCCCACGACGTCAAGGTGGCCTACGGCGGCAACCGTCTGGTGACGCGGACGGTGCCGGTCGGCCAGTCGCTCGCGAGCGGCGCCGTCGTCGAATCGCCGGCGGTGACGACCGAGCTCTACGACCGGCAGGGCCGGCTCTATCAGGTGACCGAGCCCTCGGGAGCAAGCGGGGCGAACGTCACCACGACCTACGGCTACGACGTGGGGAACCGCCTCTCCTCGGTCGCCACCGCGAGCGCCGGAGTGACGCAGACGCGGACCTTCACCTACGACCCGCGCGGCTTCCTGCTCGCCGAGACTCATCCGGAAAAGGGCGTCGCGGGGAACGGCACGGTGACCTACTCGCTCTACGACAGCCGCGGGCACGCCGGGCGGAAGATCGACGGCCCCAACGACCTGACCTACCAGTACGACGGCGCCGAGCGGCTGACGATCGTCCGCGCCAGCGGGACGCCGTTCAGCGCCTGCAACCAGCTGAGCGGCCCGAGGTGCCTGAAGAGCTTCACCTACGCGATCCAGAACGGCAGCGGCGACTACAAGAACGGCAAGCTCTTCCAGTCGATCCGCTACAACTACCCCATCCTCGGCGGCACGCCGTACCAGGCGTTCATCACCGAGACCTACCACTACGGCGGCGTCGACGGCCGGGTGTCGCAGCGCGACATGCAGCTCACCTTCGCCCTCAACGGCCAGCCGCCGGCGCCGAGCGAGTCGTTCACCGAGTCCTTCGCCTACGACCTGCTGGGCGACACCGGCTCGATCACCTATCCGTCCTGCACCTTCAGCGCCTGCGCCGGCAAGGACGTGCCGCGCACGGTGAGCTTCGGCCACACGAACGGCTTCCTGACCGCGGTCACCGGGACGGCTACGACCCTCGGCGGCATGCCGAGCGCCTCGACCTACGCCTCGGCGATCGCCTACTGGCCGAACCTGATGGTCGCCCAGGTGACGCACGGCAACGGCGTCGTCGATACGCAGGCGAACGACCCCAACGCGATGCGGCGGCCGCTCTCGATCGCCTCGACCATCAACAACGGCCAGACGACGCTCTGGAAGACCGACGGCTACGCCTACGACGGCGCCGGCAACATCACCCAGATCGGCGCCGGCCGCTTCCTCTACGACGGCGTGAGCCGTCTGACCTCGGGCTCGCTGGTCCTGGGGACGCTCGACAGCGGGGCCGCGGCCAGCCAGACCTACGCCTACGACGCCTTCGGCAACATCCAGTCGATCGGCGGCACGACTGCCCGCAACACGCCGACGAATTCCGCGACCAACCGCCTGAGCGGCGCCGCGAGCTACGATGCGGCAGGCAACCTGACGGCCTGGAACGGCGCGACCTACGAGTACGATGCCTTGAACCAGATGAAGCACTACATCTCGGGAAGCGAAGAGTGGCTCTACATGTACGACGCCGACGACGAGCGCCTGTGGAGCTACAAGCCGGGCGTGCCCGGGGTCTCCTCGCGCTTCGACCGCTGGACGATCCGCGACTTGGCCGGCAAGGTGCTCCGCACCTACGAGGCGAGCGGCTACAACTGGACCGGGAGCGACGTCGAGGACAGCGTCTATCGCGACGGGCTGCTGCTGGCGGCCGAGCTACCCAACACCGGCGCCACCCATCACTTCCACCTCGATCACCTGGGAACCCCCCGCCTCATCACCGACCAGAACCGCGCCCAGGTCGCCTACCACGTCTACTATCCCTTCGGAGAAGAGGCGACGCCCTTCAACCAGGACGCCGAGAGGATGAAGTTCACCGGCCACGAGCGGGATCTGGCGAGCGCGGCGGGGGCGGGGGATGATCTGGACTACATGCATGCGCGGCACGAAAGCCCGGTGACGGGGAGGTTCTTGGTAGCCGACCAGGACGGGTTTCTTTCTCTGCAATTTGGCGATGATCAAGAGCGAGCCCGGTTCAAAGGGTTTATTGTCGAGCCACAAGTCTGGAACCTCTATGTCTATGCCATCGGCAATCCGCTGAAATATACCGACCAAAACGGTTCAAGTGCGGAGTTGGCGGTCGCCACTTCCCTCAGCTTCGTCGAGGAGGGGGCTGCTACTCTGTCTACAGCGACGGGTCCGGTTGCGGTAGCTTTGGGTGCAGGCCTGGGTATCGGCACTTTGATCAATCGAATTCCTGGCGTAAGTCAGGGCATCCAAGAAGCGTTTGGCCGCGTTCTCGACTCGATCTACCTGGCGGAGAACAACAAGCACACGACCAAGGTGATCTCAGGTTTGGTCGCCTCAGCTGCTCGCGAGCTTGGGAAAATAGGCAGCGCCGGGGGGCCGGAAAGGGACCCCGATTTCAAACATCATAAAGAAGAGGTTCGAGCAGCTCTACAGCGAGCTTACGAGCTCGCGAAGAGATTGCCAGGGAAATCTCAGGATGCCGCTTTAAGGGCTATACAGGAGCTTGCGACCCGCGCAGGAGTAATTGTGAAATGAACATGCAACGTTTAGAAAAGTCCGATGAGCTGGCCGATTTCGTGTATCACCTCAAGGGAATCCTCGAAGCAGATCGCGAGATCTCCAGCCTCATTCGGCGCCTCAACCAAGTAATAGAGCGCGACGATGAGGAAACAGGGGATATCTTGGCGGCAGTGGACGTCGCCGTTTTTTTTCATCTCTCGTTCCACATCAAGAAGCTTAGGGCACCATTCAAGAGACTGGTAGCGAAACTCGAGAGTAAGGGTAAAGGTAAGAAGAGGTCTCCCAGCGGCGTGAGATCCGTGTCGGGTAGCAGTAAGCGAAAGGCGAGTAACCTGCCGAAAAACAGGTAAGCCACAGGGTTTGCCGCCGGACGGCAACGGGTGGTCGACACGCTGGCGAACGGCGGGCCAATCCGGCGACTCGCGCCCTGGCCCGTATCGACATCCAGCGCCAGGGCGGCGGCGGCGCGGCGCTCGCCGTGCAGCAGCTCGTCTTCGCCGCGCCTCGCCAGGCGGAGCTCGCCGCGCGGCGTTCCCGCTTCTGCTAATCGCCTATGGCTGTACAAGAACACAGGAGCCAGAAAGCTTTGGTCCCGCTACCAGAGCTAGTCTAGTAATTGTCTTTACGCCGCCCTGCCTCCCCGCCTCCGCCGCAGCGCGAGGACCGCTGCGCCCGCCAACCCGACGGCCACCGCGGCGCCGGCGACCATCGCGGCCTTCCGGCCGCTCGCGGGCTGGCGCTCGCCATCCGGCCCGGCGTCGAGCACCGCGTCCTCGGCCGGCTCACCCGGCACGGCGGCGGCGCCGTAGAGCGCCAGGCGGAGGACCTGCGCCAGGTGGAGCGCGCGGCGGCCGGTCTGCTGGGCGATCTGCTCGCGGCAGCTGAAGCCGTCGGCGACGATCAGCGTCTTCCGGCCCGGCGCTCGCGCACCGCCGGCAGGAGCACCCGCTCGCCGCAGGCGATCGAGACGTCGTAGTGCTCGCCCGGCTCGAAGCCGAAGGAGCCGGCCATGCCGCAGCAGCCGGAGTCGAGCAGCCGGTAGTCGAGGCCCAGCTTGCCCAGCACCGCCTCCTCGGCGTCCATCTTGATGATCGCCTTGTGGTGGCAGTGGCCGTGGACGACGGCCCGCGGCTTTCCGCGCCGGTCGAGCCGCAGCTGGCGGCCGCCAGCCCTTCTGCTCGAGGAACTCGGTGAGCAGGAAGGTCTGCCGCGACAGGCGCTGCGCGTCCTCGTCGCTCGGGCAAGAGCTCCATCAGCTCGTCGCGGAAGACGGCGACGCAGCTCGGCTCGAGGCCGACGATCGGGGTCCCCGCCGCGATCTCCGGGCGCAGGACGTCGAGGATCTGGCGCAGCTGGCGCTTCGCCAGGTCGAGCATGCCGTAGTCGTAGAGCGGCCGGCCGCAGCAGAGCGGGCGCGGCGGGATCGCCACGTCGAAGCCGGCGGCCTCGAGCACCTCGACCGCGGCCCGGGCGGTCTCGGGATGGAAGTGGTTGTTGAAGGTGTCCGGCCAGAGGAGCACGCGGGTCGCGCCCGGCGCTCCGTCTCGGTCGCGGCGGCGTCCTGGCGGCGAACCAGGCGCGTGAAGGTCTGCGGCCGCGAAGCGCGGGATGCGCGCGCTGCGGCGCCATGCCGGCGACCGCCTTGGCGAGCGCGCGCGAGGCCGGGCGTCTGGGTGACGAAGTTGACCAGGCGCGGGGCGCGGCGAGGCCAGGCGCGCCCACCAGTAGATGAGGCCCAAGGCGTAGGCCGATGCGCGGGCGCCGGCGCCGCTCGTAGTAGTGCGACAGGAACTCGGCCTTGTAGGTCGCCATGTCGACGTTCACCGGGCAGTCGCCCTTGCAGCCCTTGCAGGCGAGGCAGAGGTCGAGCGCCTCCTTGACGTGCTCGTCGCGCCAGCCGCCCGTCGACCGGGTCGCCCTCGCAGCATCTCGAAGAGCAGGCGGGCGCGGCCGCGCGTCGAGTGCTTCTCCTCGCGCGTCACCATGTAGCTCGGGCACATGGTGCCGCCTTCGCTGCCGGCGGCACTCGCCGACGCCGACGCAGCGCAGCGTCGCGTGCGCGAAGCTGCCGCTCGTCGTCGGGGAACTGGAAGTGCGTCTCGAGCTGCGGCGGGCGGTAGTCCGTGCCCGAGGCGCAGGTTCTGGTCGATGCGGTAGGGGTCGACGACCTTGCCCGGGTTCATCTTCCAGTCCGGATCCCAGATCGCCTTGAACTCGCGGAAGGCCTCGCACCAGCTCCGGCCCGAACATCTTCGGCAGCAGCTCGGCGCGCGACTGGCCGTCGCCGTGCTCGCCGGAGAGCGAGCCGCCGTAGCGACAGCACCAGGTCGGCCGCGTCGTCGATGAAGGCGCGGTACTTCTCGATGCCGTCGGCGCGGTCACCAGATCGAAGTCGATGCGGGTGTGGATGCAGCCCTGGCCGAAGTGGCCGTAGAGGGCGCAGCCGTAGCCGTACTGGTCGAGGAGCTGCGCGCAGGTCGCGCAGGTAGGCGCCGAGCTTCTCGGGCGGCACCGCCGAGTCCTCCCAGCCCTCCCAGGTGTCGGTCTCGCCCGGCACGCGCGCCGTCGCGCCGAGGCCCGACTCGCGCACCTTCCAGATCATCTGCTCCTGCGCGCGTGTCGTCGAAGAGCTTCATCGTCGGGGCGTCGGCCGCTTCTTCGAGCGCCGCCATCAGCGCGCGGGCCTTGCGCGTCGGCCTCGTCCTTGCGTCTCGCCGCCGAACTCGACCAGGAGCCAGCCGCTGCCCGTCGGGCAGCAGCTCGACGTTCGCCGGGTGCAGGCCCTTCTTCTTCATGTCCTCGACCAGCCGGTCGTCGATGCCCTCGAGGCCGATCGGCCCGTGCTGCGAGCACCTCGGGCACGTGGTCGCCGGCGCTGATAGACGTCGGGATAGCCGAGCACGAGCGAGCGCTCGCGCGACGGCGGGCTGTAGACCAGGCGCACGGTCGCCTCGAGGATCGTGACGCAGGTGCCCTCGGTGCCGACCAGCGCGCGGGCGACGTTGAAGCCGTTCTCGGGCAGCAGCTCGTCGAGGTTGTAGCCGGAGACGCGGCGCGGGATGTCGGGATAGCGCTCGCGGATCAGGTCGGCGTAGCGGTCGCGGAGCGCCTTGCAGGCCGGCGTAGATCTCGCCGCGCCGGCCGCCGTCGCGGATGATGCCGCGCGAGCTCCTCGTCGCTGGTCTGCCCGACGCGTCATCCGCAGGCCGTCGTAGGTGAGGATCTCGAGCTCGATCGACGTTCTCCGTCGGTCTTGCCCGCCATCACCGAGTGGACGCCGCAGGAGTTGTTGCCGATCATGCCGCCGAGCGTGCAGTGGTTGTGGGTCGACGGGTCGGGGCCGAAGGTCAGGTGGTGCGCCTCGGCGGCGTCGCGCAGGTCGTCGAGCACGAGGCCCGGCTGGACGCGCGCGCGGCGGCCGGCGGGATCGAGCTCGAGGATGCGGTTCAGGTACTTCGAGAAGTCCATCACGACGGCGACGTTGCAGCACTGGCCGGCGAGGCTGGTGCCGCCGCCGCGCGACAGGAACGGCGCGCCGTACCGGCGGCAGACCGCGACCGCCTGCGACGACGTCGTCGACGTCCTGCGGCACGACGACGCCGATCGGCACCTGGCGGTAGTTCGAGCCGTCGGTCGCGTAGAGCGCGCGGCTGCCGGCGTCGAAGCGCACCTCGCCGCGCAGGCGGCGGGAGAGCTCGGCGGCGAGCGCCCGCGCCGTCTCGTTCGGCAGCTCGATCGGATGGGCCGGCTGGGCCGGGCGCGGGGCGCGCGGGCGGGGCGCCTCGGGGGAGGCGGCGGACGTCTTCGTCTCGGTCTCGGTCACGGTCGCCATCCTCTCACCTCCCCTCCGCGTACGCGATCGTCGACAGCAGGGCCTCCGCTTCCTGCCGCGAGTCGAGGCGCGTGTGCTGGACGACGATCGGCACGTCCGACTCGATGACGCTCGCGTAGTCGGTCTCGCGGGGAACCGGCGCGGGGTCGGTGAGGTCGTTGAAGCGGACGTGCCGGGTGCGCCGCGGCGGCACCGTGACGCGGTAGGGGCCGACCGGCTCGCGGTCGGCGAAGTAGAGGGTGATGGCGACGTGCGCCTCCTGGTCGGCGGCGTTCAGCAGGCAGGCCGTCTCGTGGGAGAGCATCTGCGGCTCCGGGCCGTGGCTCCAGCCCGGGATGTATCCCTCGGCGATCGCCCAGCGGGTCCTGCCGATCGGTCGTGCGTCCATGGGGTTTTCTCCTTCCTATCCGTCAGGCACCCGCGGCGGGTGCCTAGAAGCCGGCCGCGTACCGCGCGGCATCGGCGCGCTTCAGCTCGAGCCCGAGGCCGGGCCGCGAGCGGTCGGGGTAGAGCGTCCCGTCGCGCGGGGTCGGGGCGCCGTCGAACAGCAGGTGCTCGATGCGCGCGTGGTCGTGGAAGTACTCGACGTGGCGAGCCGCGGCGAGCGCGCAGCAGGGGTGGCAGTGGAGCGAGGGCGAGGTGTGCGCCGAGAGGGGCAGCGGGCGGGCCGCGCAGAGCGCCCCGGCGCGGAGGAGCTCCGAGATCCCGGCGCAGCGCGTCGCGTCGGCCTGCAGCACGTCGACCGCCCCGGCGTCGAGCATGCGGCGGAAGTAGAAGAGGTCGTAGCCGTACTCGCCGGCGGCGACGTCCATCCCCGCCGGGGCGCGGTCGCGGAGCCGGCGCAGGCCCGCCAGGTCGTCCGACGAGACCGGCTCCTCGAACCAGACGACGCCGAGGGCGGCGAAGGCCTCGGCGAAGCGCAGCGCCTGCTTCCCCCCGTAGGCGCCGTTGGCGTCGACGAAGAGCTCGGCGCCGTCGCCGATCGCCCGCCGCGCCGCCGCCACCCGCGCCAGGTCGCGCCCGGGGTCGGCGCCGATCTTCATCTTGACCCGCGCGATGCCGCTCTCGACCCAGCCGCCGAGCTGCGCCGCGAGCTGCCGGTCGTCGTACGAGGTGAAGCCGCCGCTGCCGTAGACGGGGATGCCGTCGCGCACCGCCCCCAGGAGATCGACCAGCGGCAGGCCGAGGAGCCGGGCCTTCAAGTCCCAGAGGGCGTTGTCGACGCCGGCGATCGCCATCGAGGCGATGCCCGGGCGTCCGAGGTTGCGGATGGAGTGGCGCATCGCCGCCCAGCAGGCGGGGACGGCCATGGCGTCCTTCCCCACCACGACGCCGGCGAGCTGGTCGCGGATGAGGCGGGCCGTGGCGGTGTCCGCATAGGTGTAGCCGAGGCCGCGGATGCCGCCCGCCTCGGGCTCGACGACGACCAGCGTCGTCGAGCTCCAGGCGAAGGTGCCGTCGGCTTCCGGGGCGTCGGTCGGTATCTGGTAGGCCGAGACCTCGAGGCGCGCTATGGGTACTTCGCCGCGCACCGCACCGCTCCTACACCATCTCCCGCACCTTGTCCGACCCGATCGTGAGGGCGATCTTGCCGCGGTTGGGCTCGCCGCGCACCAGCGCCTCGGCGAGCTTGGCGGCCTGCTTGACGTCGACCTTGGCGGCATCGGCGGCTCGAAGGGATCGACCACCGCCTCGACGATCACCGGCCCGGGCGTCGCCAGCGCCTGGTCGAGGATCTCGCCGCAGGTCGCCGGGTCGTCGATGGTGAAGCCGTGGCCGCCGCAGGCGCGGGCGAAGGCGGCGAAGTCGATCGGCTGCAGGTCGACCCCGTACTCGGGGTTGCCGAGGAAGACCATCTGCTCCCACTTGATCTGGCCGAGGGTGTTGTTCTTGATGATGACGATCTTGACCGGCAGCTCGTACTTGACCGCCGTCGCGAACTCGCCCATCAGCATGGTGAAGCCGCCGTCGCCGACGAAGCCGACGCACTGGCGATCGGGATAGGCGACCTGGGCGGCGATGGTGTAGGGCAGGCCGTTGGCCATCGTCGCCAGGGTGCCGGAGAGCGAGTGCATCTGGCCGCGGCGCACCGGGATCTGGCGCGCGAACCAGGTGGCGATGGTGCCCGAGTCGGAGGAGACGATGGCGTCGTCGCGCAGCCGCTTGCCGAGCTCCCAGGCGACCACCTGGGGCTTCATCGGCTTGTCCTGGCGGGTGCCGCGCTCCTCCATCAGCTTCCACCAGTCCTTCATCCCGTCCTGCGCCTTGGCGAGGAACTTCCGGTGCTCGTTGCGCTCGACCAGGGGCAGCAGCTCGCGGAGCGCCGTCCGGCTGTCGCCGACGAGCCCCACCTCGACGGGGTAGCGCAGGCCGATGCGCAGCGGGTCGACGTCGATCTGCACCGCCCGCGCGTCGCCCGGCTTGGGGTAGAACTCGACGTAGGGGAAGGAGGTGCCGACGATGAGGAGGGTGTCGCACTCCTCGAGCGCCTCCTGCGACGGCAGGGTGCCGAGGAGGCCGATGCCGCCGGTGGTGTAGGGCGAGTCGTCGGGGACCGCCGCCTTGCCGAGCAGGGCCTTGATGATCGGCGCTCCCAGCGTCTCCGCCATCTGCTCGAGCTCGTCGCCGGCGTCGAGGGCGCCGCGGCCGCAGAGGATGGCGACCTTCTTGCCGGCGTTCAGGATCGCCGCCGCCTTCTCGAGGTCCTCGCGCGCCGGCAGCCCCGCCTTGCGGGCGAAGACGTGCGACGCGTGGTGCGGCACGTTGTCGCGCGAGCGCACGTCTTTGGTGGCGTCCTGCAGGTCGACGGGGAAGTTGATGTGGGCGACGCCGCGGTAGGCGAGGGCGGCGCGGCAGGCGAGGTTCGCCACGTTCTCGACGTGGGCGACGCCCATGACCCGCGTGTTGTAGACCGCGACATCCTGGAACACCAGGTCGAGGTCGACGTCCTGCTGCTGGAAGGTGTCGATCAGGTCGTGGTAGTGCTGGCCGGTGATGGCGAGCACCGGCTGGCCGTCCATCTTGGCGTCGTAGAGGCCGTTCAGCAGATGGATGCCGCCCGGGCCGGAGGTGGCGAGGCAGACGCCCAGCCGCCCGGTGTACTTGGCGTACGCGCACGCCATGAACGCCGCCGCCTCCTCGTGCCGCACCTGCAGGAAGCGGATCTTGTCCTGGCGTTTCCGCAGCGCTTCCATGATGCCGTTGATGCCGTCGCCGGGAAGGCCGAAGACCACCTCGACGCCCCACTTGAGGAGGGTCTCGACGAGGATGTCGGCTGCCGTGTCCGCCATGGGTTGACTCCTTTCATCGTGGATTGCCGAAGCGGTGATACCTGTAGCGGATGATTCCGAGCAGAGCCGCGGCCGCGCACCACACTCGCTCGAAAGCTCGTGCAAGAGGGGTGCCGATAGCGCGCCGCGGCGGCGAGCCGACCAGGCGCGGCGCCGGCCCCGGGATACGATGCGCTCCGATGACCTACCGGAGGAGCGGATGAGCGGTCGCCGGGCGCTCGCCTTCGTCGCTCTCGGCGCCGCGGGGTTCGTCGGCACCCTCTTCGTGCTCGTCGACCTCGCCCGCGAGCGCGCGCTGCGGCCGTTCTGTCACCTGGCGGTGCCGGCCTTCGCCGCCGGATCGCCCGGCGCGGCGGCGCTGGGCGACGGCCTCGCCGCGGCGCTCGCCGCCCAGCTCTCCGGCATCCGCGGCGTCGACGCCGCCGGGCCGGCCGAGCTGGCGCTCGCGGGGCCCGGCGGCGGACCGTTCACGCTCCGCCTCGCCGGCCGCCTGCTCGCGGCGGAGCCGCGGCTCGAGATCGAGATGCGCTGGATCGACGGCAGGAGCGGCCGAACGCTCCGGGCGCGGCGGCTGGCGGTCGCGCGGGAGCGCATCTTCGACCTCCAGGAGCGCCTGGCGCGGGAGACCGCCGCCCTCTGCGGCATCCGGCCGAGCTTCGCCGAGCGGCGGGCCCTCGCCCGCGGCCTGGCGAGCTCGCTCCCCGCCTACGAGCTCTACCTGCGCGCCCGCGCCCTCCTGGACGGCGCCGGCACCGGCGGCCGGCCGGCGCCGCCAGACTACGACGCCGCGGCGCGACTCCTGCGGCAGGCGACGGCGGCGGACTCCGAGCTCGCTCTGGCGCACGCGGCGCTCGCCGAGGCGCTGCTGGGCGAGGGGCGGGCCGCCGCGGCGCTCGACGAGGCCGAGCTGGCCCGCGAGCTCGACGACCACCTGCCGGCGATCCATCTCACCCTCGTCCGCGCCGACCGCGCCGCCGGCCGGCCGCGGGCGGCGCGGATCGAGCTGCTGCGGCTGCTGTCGCTGCGCCCGGAGGTCGCCGCGGCGCGGCGGGAGCTGCGCCGAAGCGCGGCTCCGCCCGCCGGGTAAGCCCCGCTCAGCGCTCGAGCGGATCGAGGATGCGGGAGAGGGCGGCGGCGAGCGCCGCCGCGCGCGGCTCTTGGAGCAGCGAATAGTGATCGCCGGGGAGCTCCCGCACCGCCAGCCCGCCGCCGGCCAGCGCGCCCCAGCCGAGGGCGGGATCGGCGCCCGCCCCGGGTGACCGCTCGGCGGCGCGAAAGAGGACCACCCGCCCGCTGTACGGGCGGGGCGCATAGGCGCGCAGGGCGCGGAAGTTGGCGGCGAAGACGGCGGCGAGGCGCCGCGCCGCGGCCGCCGCCTGCTCCGGCGACAGCGCCGCGGGGAGCGCTCCGGCACGGCGGGCGAGCGCCAGAGCGGCGTCGAGCCGCGCGGTCGACGGGGAGGCAGGCAGAGCCCGCAGCTCCGCCGCGGCGCGCGCGCGGTCGGCGCCGGAGAGGCCGGCGAGGTCGAGGACGAACCGCTCGGCGAGCTCGTCGTCCGTCGCGTCCGCCGGGCCGCCGCCCGGCCCGTTCACCGCGCCGGCCGCCCCGGGCGCCGGGCTGTCGATCAGCACCAACTGCTGGACGGCGAGGCCGCGCCCTGCCGCCTGCAGCGCCATCTCGTAGGCGATCACCCCGCCGAGCGACCAGCCGCCCAGGAGGTACGGCCCGCGCGGGTCGACCTCGGCGATGGCCGCGAGGTAGGTCGCCGCCATCGCCTCGATGGTCCGCTGCGGCTCCTCCCCCAGCACCCCCAGCGCCTGGAGCCCGTAGAACGGCCGCTCGCGGCCGAGCTGGCGCGCCAGCTCGGCATAGCAGAGGACGTTGCCGCCCACCGGGTGGACGCCGAAGAACGGCCGCCCGCCGCCGCCGCTCGTGATCGCCACCAGCGGCCCCGCGCGGCGGGGCGCGGCGCGCGGCGGCGCGATCCCGCCGTAGCCGAGCGCCGCCGCGAGCGCCCGCGCCGGCTCGCCCAGGAAGTCCTCGGCATGGGCCTCCCGCCAGCGCTCGGCCGCGCCGGCGTCGATCCTCCGGTGCTGGTGGAACTTGACGTCCCCCAGCATGCGCGAAGCCGCGTGCGGGCCGTCGGTCATCCGCGCCGAGGTCCGCCGGTAGGGCTCCGCCATGTCCGGGTGGTAGCGCAGGCCGAGGAAATCGCAGAGCCCGCCGAGCACCGCCGCGGGCCGCGCCAGCAGCTCCTCGAAAGCCACCCGGCGCTGGCGCTCCGCCGGGATGCCGGCGAGGCAGTCGAGGATGTTGCGCTGGGAGACCAGCCAGACGAGCTCCGCCAGCTCGCGGCGGCCGAACCGGTGCGGGTGGCGGAAGAAGAGCTGGTCGAGCTTCGCCTCCTCGAAGGAGTGGATCATCCCGTAAGGATGGCGCACGAGGTGGATGTAGAGCGGCGCCTCGAACGCCTCCTCGGCGCGGGCCAGGACGGCCGGATCGAGGGCGTAGGACGGCGTCTTGTCCACCAGCATGCGGCCGGCGGTCCAGCCCTGGATCTCGGCATACAGGCGACGCGTGCTCCAGCCCTCCCGCTCCCCCGTCTCGACGATCGCCTCCGCCTCGTCCGCCGGGCAGCCGCGCGCCTCCATCACGGCGCGGATCGCCCCCTCGAGCCAGAAGCGGTCGCGGCCGCCGTTGCCCGCGAACGCCGCCCGGCGCTCGGCGAGGGTATTGAACGACAGGAGCTCGAGCTCGGGCGGCGCGAAGAGCCGCGGATGGCCGCCGAGCATGACGCGCAGCAGCGTCGTCCCCGAGCGCGGCGGCGCCAGGACGAAGAGCGCGCGCGGGTTGCGCGGCTCCGCCGCCTGCCCCGGCGAGAGCGGCGGCAGCGGCCGGACGAGCCGGCGAAAGGCGGCGACCCGCTCCTCGTCGACCGGCGCGCCGCCCTCCGGCGGGCGCGCCGCCGCCCGGCCGCCCCAGCGCCGCGCCACCGCCGCGGGGTGCTCGCGGCGCAGGTGGTCGGCGAGCAGGGCGACGCTCGGGGCGTCGAAGATGACGACCACCTGGACGAGCTCGCCGAGCTCCTGCTGCAGGCGCTGGACCAGCACGGCGCCGGCGATCGAGTTGCCGCCGAGGGCGAAAAAGCCGTCGTGGATGCCGACCCGTTCGACCTTCAGCGCCTCGCGGAAGAGGCCGGCGAGGAACCGCTCGAGGTCGTCGCGCGGCGGCGCGTCAGCGGAGCCGGCGGCGACGGCGCGCGTCGCGCTGTCCCGCGGGTCGATGCCGGCGAGCGCCCGGCGGTCGACCTTGCCGTGCGGGGTGAGCGGCAGCGCCGGGAGCGTCACGTAGGCCGCCGGCAGCATGTGCTCGGGCAGGGTCGCGGCGAGGAATCGCCGCAGCTCGCCGGGCGACGGGGCCCGCGCCGGATCGAGCGCCGGATCGACCACGAGATAGGCGACGATCCGCTGCTCCCGCGGCCCGCCGTCCGCCGTCGTCTCCTCGCCTGGCGTCTGGCGCGGCGCGAGGAGCGGTCCCGCGAGCGCCAGGACCGCCGCGTTGCGCACCGCCGGATGGGCCAGGAGCGCCGCCTGGATCTCCCCCAGCTCCACCCGGAAGCCGCGCACCTTGACCTGCAGATCGAGGCGGCCGAGGAACGCCAGCTCGCCTTCGGGCAGCCAGCGCGCCAGGTCGCCGGAGCGGTACAGGCGAGCTCCCGGCTCGCCGTCCGACCTTCCGCCAGCGAAGGGATCGGGCACGAAGCGCTCGGCGGTCAGCTCCGGCCGGCCGAGATAGCCGCGTGCCACGCCAGCGCCGCCGATCAGGATCTCGCCGGGCACGCCGATCGCCACCGGCTCGAGGGCGGCGTCGACCAGGTAGAGCGCGAGATCGGGGAGCGGCCGGCCGATCGGGCTCGCGCCGGCCGCGAAGCCGGCCGCGAGATCGGCCGGTCCCAGCCTGCGGTGGGTCGCGTGCACCGTCGTCTCGGTGATGCCGTACAGGTTGACGAGCGCCGGCCGCGCCGCGCCGTGGCGCTCGAGCCAGGGCGCCAGCGCCGCCGGCTCGAGCGCCTCGCCGCCGAAGACGACGTAGCGCAGAGCGAGCTCGCCGTCGCCCGCGGCGCTCCCGCCGAGCGCCGCCGCCTCCGCCCACACGAGCTGGCGGAAGGCGGCGGGGGTCTGCGACAGCACCGTCACCCTCTCGCGGCGGAGGAGCTGGTAGAAGTCGCCCGGCGAGCGCGCGACCGCTCGCGGCACGACGACGAGCCGGCCGCCGTGGAGGAGCGCCCCCCACAGCTCCCATACCGAGAAGTCGAAGGCGTACGAATGGAAGAGGCTCCAGACGTCGTCCGCCCCGCAGTCGAAGTGGGCCGCGGTCGCCGCGAAGAGACGCAGCACGTGCCCGTGCTCGACGAGCACCCCCTTGGGCTGCCCCGTCGAGCCCGAGGTGTAGAGCGCGTAGGCGAGGTCGCGCGGCGAGGCCGCCCGGCACGGCGCCGCGGCGCTCTCCCCGGCGCTGGCCGCCTCGCCGCCGCCGTCGCCGTCGCCGTCGAAGAGCACGAGCGGCGGGCGGGACGCAGGCAGGCGCGCGGCGAGCGCGCGGCGCGTGAGCAGAACGGCGGCGCGGCTGTCGGCGAGGAGGAAGGCGAGGCGCGCCGCCGGGTACGCCGGATCGAGCGGCACGTAGGCGCAGCCGGCCTTGAGCACGGCGAGGATCGCGACCACCAGGTCGACCGAGCGCTCGAGGCAGAGGCCGACGAGCGAGCCGGGAGCGGCGCCGCGCACCAGGAGGCGGCTCGCCAGGCGGTCGGAACGGCGGTCGAGCTCGCCGTAGGTGAGGAGCGCGTCGCCGCAGACGACGGCGATGGCGCCGGGAGCCTGCGCGGCGCGCCCCGCGAAGACCTCATGGAGACTGCCGGCGACGGCGAAGCGGTCGCCCGCGCCGGCCCATTCGGCGAGCAGCTCGTGCCGCTCGGCCGGCGACAGCAGGGGCAGATCGGCGACGGCGAGGGCGGGGGCCGCGGACACCGCCCGCAGGATGCCCGCGAAGCTCCGCAGGAGGCGATCGACCGTGGTGACGTCGAAGAGCTCGGCGCTGTAGAGGAGATCGACGCCGATCGCCGCGCCGTCCTCGACCAGGTTGACGACGAGGTCGAGCTTGGCGCTCTCGACGCCGGGGGCGAAATGCGCCAGCTTGAGCCCGGGCAACGCCACGGCGGCGGCGGGAGCGTGGCGCGCCTGCAGCATGACCTGCACGAGCGGCGGGAGGCGCGGATCGCGCTCCGGCACCAGCATCTCGACCAGCCGTTCGAACGGCACCTCCTGGTGGGCCTGGGCGGCGAGCGTCCGCTCGCGTGCGTCGGCGAGGAGCTGGCGGAAGCTCTCCCCCGGCGCCAGATCCGAGCGCAGCGCCAGGGTGTTGATGAAGAAGCCGATCATCCCCTCGAGCTCGCCGCGCGTACGGTTGGCGAACGTCGAGCCGACCAGCAGGGTGGGCTGCCCGGTGATCCGGTGGAGGAGCGCCTGGAAGGCGGCGAGACCGACCATGAAGAGCGTCGCCCCGCTCTGCCGCGCCAGCTCCCGCACGCCGGCGGAGGCTTCCAGGCCGAGGTCGACGGTGCGCCGGCCGCCGCGGCGGCTCGCCGCCGGGGCCGGGCGGTCCGTCGGCAGCGCCAGGACGACGGGAGCGCCGGCGAGGGTCTCCCGCCAATAGCGGAGCTCGGCCTCCAGAGCCTCGCCGGTGAGCCCGCCGCGCTTCCACGCCGCGTAGTCGGCATACTGCAGCGCCAGGGGCGGCAGGGGCGACGGCCGGCCGGCGAGGAACGCGGCGTAGAGGGTGGAGACCTCGTCGATCAGGATGGCCGCCGACCACGCGTCGGAGGCGATGTGATGCATGGTGAGGAGGACGGCGTGCTCGTCCTCGCCCAACGCGAGGAGCGTGGCGCGGAGCATCGGGCTCGCCGCGAGCTCGAAGGGCCGGCGGGCATCGGCCGCCGCCAGGGCGGCGACCTCGGCGGCGCGCGGCTCCGGCGGCAGGGTGCGCAGGTCGATCCGCGGCAGCGCCACCGGCGCCGGCGGATCGACGATCTGGAGGGGCCCCTCGGCGCCGGTCACGAAACGGGTGCGGAGGACCTCGTGACGGCGCACGACCTCGCCGAGGCTCGCCGCGAGGACCGGCGCCGACAGGCGCCCGGAGAGCCGCACCGGCACGGCGATGTTGTAGGCGGCGCTCGCCGGCGCCAGGCGGTCGAGGAACCAGAGCCGCTCCTGGGCGAAGGAGAGCGGCACCGGCCCGAGCGGGCGCGGCAGCGGCTCGAGCGGGCGCTCGGCGCCGGCGCGCCGCTTCTCCTTCAGGCGCTCGGCGAAGGCGAGCAGCCTGTCGGCCGGGAGCTTCATCACCCAGTTGGACCTCTCGCTCATGCGCTGCCTCTCGGCGGAGGGGTCGACGCGGCGAGGCCGGCGGGAGCCGCCGCGGCCTCCCCCCTTTCCATGGTGCCGGCCCGCCCGCGTCATGCGTCCTCCGCCCGGAGGGCTAGAATCGAGCCGGCGGCCGCGGCTGCGCGCGACCCTAGCGGAAAGGAGTGGCGGAATGCTGACGGTCGAGATGCGGGGCGACGTCATGGTGCTGCGGATGGAGCACGGGAAGGCCAACGCCCTCGACCTCGAGCTCCTCCAGGCGCTCGCGGCGCGGCTCGACGAGATCGAGAGCTCCGCCACAGCCCTGGTGCTCACCGGCCGGGGCTCGATCTTCTCCGCCGGGGTCGACCTCTTCCGCCTGCTCGACGGCGGCGGCGGCTATCTCGACCGCTTCCTCCCCGCCCTGGACGGCGCGCTCCGCCGCCTCTTCACCCTCCCCCGCCCGGCGGTCGCGGCGGTCAACGGCCACGCCATCGCCGGCGGCTGCATCCTCGCCCTCGCCTGCGATCACCGCATCCTCGCCGACGGCCCCGGCCGCCTCGGCGTCCCCGAGCAGCAGGTAGGGGTGCCGTTCCCCGCCCTGCCGCTCGAGATCGTGCGCGCCGCCCTCGCCCCGCACCACGCCCAGGAGGCGATCACGACCGGCCGCACCTACGCCGCGAGCGAGGCCCTGGCGCGCGGCTTCGCCGACGAGCTCGTGCCGCCCGACCGCCTCCTCGACCGCGCCTGCGAGGTGGCGGCGGCGCTCGGCGCCATCCCGGCGCCCACCTTCGCGCTCACCAAGCGCCAGCTCCGCCGCCCGGCCCTGCGGCGCGCCGAGGAGCAGGCCGACCTGGCGCCCGAGGTGGCCGCGATCTGGGCCGCCGAATCGACCCAGCGGACGATCCGCGCCTATCTCGACCGGACGCTCCGCAAGGGCTAAGAACCCGGGCAGGCAGCCCGGATCGAGCGCCGCGGCTCAAGAGACCGGGTCGGGAGCCCCGGCCGGCCGGTCCGCGGCGCCGCCCTCGCGTCGTCCGCGGCGTCGCCCGCCGCAAGGCAGAACGGCAGCGCCATGGCGAAGAGCGCCAGGCGCTGCACCTCGGTGTCCCCCCAGTTGTTCTCGAAGAGGCCGGCGACGTTGAAGGCGACGAGGGCGAGGATGGTCCCCAGGTAGAGGTCGGCGCGCGGCCCCGCGAGACCGCCTTCCTGCCGGTAGCGGCGGCGGGCGAGGGCGATCGCGGCGCCGGTCATCCATAGGTAGGCGGCGAGCGCCAGGAGGCCGCTCTCGGCGCCGATCTGCAGCAGGTTATCGTGGAGGTGCGGCACCCAGTAGCGCGGCGCCGTGGGATTGCGGTAGATCGCGTAACGGCGCTGCACCTCGTCCGGCCCCATGCCGAAGAGCGGCCGCTCGGCGATCATGCGCAGGCCGGCGTCGGCCATGCACAGGCGGTCGTAGTTCGACGCGTCGCGGAGGTCGAAGATCGACAGCACCCGATGGAAGAGCGGCACCGGCGCCACGAGGACGAAGAGGAGGGCGGCGGGCGGGAGCGCCGCCAGATAGCGCGGCCGGCGCAGGAAGAGGAGGGCCGGGAGGGTGACGGCGAGCGCCACCCAGGCGTTGCGCGTCAGGCTCCCCAGGAGCGCCAGGTTGATGAGGGCGAGCGCCGCCCAGCGGACCGCCTGGTGCCAGCCGCTCCGCCGGCCGCAGCCGGTGACCAGGCAGGCGAGCAGGAAGAGGTCGGCGATCAGCAGCACCCCGGAGAAGGTCATGTAGTGGGAGAACGGGCCGCGGATGCGGTTCTCGATCCCGCCGTAGCCGAAGAAGAACTGGCCGAGGCCGTAGGACGCCATGCCGGCGGCGACGGCGACCAGGATGTCGACGACCCGCCGCACGTCGCGCTCGCCGCGCACCAGGAGCGGCGCCAGATAGAGCGTGCCGAAGGACATCAGCTCCGAGAGGCTCGCCGCCGACACCCGCGGCTCGTAGGAGAGGGCGATCGAGGCGCCGAAGCTGAGCAGGTAGAGCGCGAGCGGCAGGTAGATCGGCTCGAGCAGCCGCCAGGCGACGGGCCGGCGGCGGATGGCGAGCGGGGTGGCGAGGAAGGTGAGCCCGAGGAGGACGTTCGACAGGGCGATGCCGAAGACCGTGCAGACGTGGAGGAGATAGCCCCAGTAGCCGATCCGCGCCCAACGGGACGGCTCGCTCCGCCTGGCGGCCGCGCCGCGGGCGAGCGGCGGGCTCCCGGCGATCGCGGGGTCTGTCCCGGCGCCCGCGGAGACGCTTCCCGGCGCGGGAAGAGCGACGGCGTTCTCGGGGTCTGGCATGGCTGGGAGGAGCGACCGCGAGCGTAGGAGATGGCGCCCGCGCCGTCAACGTGGGCGGGCTGTGGTACAGGCGGCCGTCCTCGGGACCCGACGGACCCAGTACTGGGCGGGGGCGCGTGCTAGATTGCGCCGATGCGCGAAGCCGGGGGATGGTCGGCGCGGCCCCTCCTCGCCGCGGCGCTCCTCGCCACCGCCGTCTCGTTCGCTCCCATCGCCTCGCACTCGCTGTGGACCCCCGACGAGCCGACCGGCGCCGCGGTCGGCCGCAGGATGCTCCTGAGCGGCGACTACCTCGTCCCCCGCCTCGGCGGCCAGCCCTTCCTCGAGAAGCCGCCGCTCTACTGGTGGGTGCAGGCGGCCGGCTACCGGCTGCTCGGGGCGCGCGACTGGACGGCCCGCCTCCCCTCGGCGCTCTTCGCCGTCGCCAGCCTCCTCGCCGCCTACGCCCTCGGACGGCGGGTGGGCGGCCCGGCGGTCGGCCTCGCAACCGTCGCCGTCCTCGCCACCACCGCCGAGTGGAGCGAGGACATGGGGCGCTGCGTCGTCGATCCGGCCCTCGTCTGCTTCGTCACCCTCGCCCATCTCGGCTTCGCCGGCCTCGCGGCGCCGGAGAGCCCGGCCGACCGCCGGCGCTCGACCTTCCTCATCGCCGTCGCCCTGCCGCTCGCCTTCCTGTCGAAGGGCATCGTGGGGATCGGCCTCGCCGCGGCGCCGCCCGTCCTCTATCTGCTGGCGGCCGAGCGCCGGCGCGGGCTGCGCCGCCTGCTGCCGCTCGTCGCCCTCGGCGTTCCCGTCTTCGCCCTGCTGGCCGCTCCCTGGGCCTGGGCGCTCGCCCGCGACGGCGGCTGGCCCGCGCTCCGCGAAACGCTCGTCGGCAACACCGTCGGCCGCCTCCTCGCCACCCAGGCCGGCCGGATCTACGGCCACCGCCGCCCGTTCGTCTATTACCTGGAGAACGCCCCCGGCATCCTCTTCCCCTGGATCTTCGCGCTACCGGCGCTGCTGGCGGCCGGGGTGATGCGGCGCCCAGCGAGCGGCCCCGAGGCGGCCGCCGGGAGCGGTCGGGACGAGGCCGCCGCGCGGCGCCTGCTCTTCGCCACGTTCCTCCTCGGGACCGCCCTGCTCTCGGCGGCGGCGAGCAAGCGCGGGCTCTACCTGGTGCCGCTCCTCCCCGCCTTCGCCGCCTGCGTCGCCTGGTGGCTGATGAGGGAAGGCGCGCCCAGCCGCCTCGACCGGCCCACCCGCCGGTTCCTGCTCGCGCTCGGCGCCCTCCTGCCGATTCTCGTCTGGGCGGCGGCGGCCTGGGTGCGCCTCTCGCCTCCCCGCGCCCTCGCCGGCCTCGCGCCGCTGCGCCAGGCGCTGTCGCCGGCCCGCCTCGCCGTCGCCGGCGCGCTGGCGGTCCTCGTGAGCGGCGCTGCCGTCGCCCGATTCCTCCTCGCCCGGTGCCTCCTGCGGCGCGTGACGCCCGAGCGGACGCCCGACCGGACGCCCGAGAGGACGGACGCTGGGCGCGACGCGGTCTGGCTCGTGGCGCCCTACCTCCTCGTCTTCCTCGCCGTGCAGACCGCCGGCAAGGCCGCGGTCGACCCGGTCAAGGACCTCCACGCGCTGACCGCGGCGATCGCCCGCCTCGCCCCGGGGCCCGGCCCGGTGCCCCTCTACGTGCCGGCCGGCGTGCCGACCGACTCGATCTTCGGCATCCTCGACTTCGACCTCGGCCGCCTGCCGGAGCGCCTGGCGACACCCGCGGAGGTCGCCGGCTTCTTCGCCGCGCATCCGGGGAGCCGCCTGGCGCTCAGCCTCGAGTCGGCCCAGCGGCTCCCGCCGGCGCTCCGCGACCACCTGGTCCTGGTCTACGACGAGAGCGGCAAGCGGGCTTCGCCGTGGGCGGTGGCGGAGCGGCGCGCTCGGATCTCATCCGATCCATTCTGATCTCATCCCACGCGATCTATCGTCAACAGAATCGAAATCTCGCCGAGATAATCGAGTTGGCCAGAGATAGATTCGATATCTCGTCATCCAACTCATTCTGATGACGACAGAATCATTCGGATAACGACAGAACCGTTCGGATGAGATCCCGGGCGGTTTTTCCGCTGCGGAAACGACCGGTGGCGGGAGGCGAGCCAGGGGCCGCGCCCGGGGCTCCCAGGTGCGCTCGCGGTCGGCAGGCATCGGTTCCGCATGGTATCGAGGGCCAAGGCGCCACCCGGACGCCGACCCCAAGGAGACCCCCAAGGAGATCCCCAAGGAGATCCCAATGCCGACGAGCCCCGACGCACCCGAAGCTTCCCCCCAGGATCCACCCGGCGCCCAGGCCCGGCCCGTCCGCATCGTGCCCATGAGGCCGACACGGCGGCCGGTCGAGGCGGCGGCCGCCCTCGCGGCGGCGCCCGCGATAGCCGCGCCGGCTGCCATGCCGCAGCTCGCCTACAACGGCGGCCCGCTGCTCGCGAACGTCGAGATCACCGCGGTCTTCTGGGGGTCCGAGTGGAGCGATCCGCCGCTCTCCGACCTCGCCACCCAGCTCGGCGACTACTTCGGCTTCCTCGTCACCAGCCCGTACATGGACCAGCTCGCCGAGTACGGCGTCGCCGGCATGCCGATCGGACCGGGCAGCTTCGCCGGCGCCGTCCAGGTGGCCACTCCGGCCCCGGACACCACCACCACCGACGAGCAGATCCAGAGCTTCCTGCAGGACGAGATCACGGCGGGCTCTCTGCCGCAGCCGAGCACCAACAGCCTCTACTTCGTCTTCACCCCGCCCGGGGTCGCCGTCTCGCTCGGCGGCGACCTCTCCTGCCAGGTGTTCTGCGGCTACCACGACGCCATCGACGGACAGATCTTCTACGCTGTCGTCCCCTATCCCGACTGCGCCGGCTGCCAGCTCGGGAGCGTGCTCGACTCGCTGACCGTCTTCGCCTCGCACGAGCTCGCCGAGGCGATCACCGACCCCATTCCCGGCCAGGGCTGGTACTGGTTCGCCGACGCCAACAACCAGGGCGAGATCGGCGACATCTGCGCCGGCGAGACCAAGACCCTGGGCGATTACCAGGTGCAGCTCGAGTGGTCGAACGCGGCGGGAAGCTGCGTCTGAGACGGGCGATCTCCTCGCGAGATCGATCGGAGGCGCGGGGTCAGATCCCGCCCAGCCAGGGGTATCCCTGGTCCTCCCAGTAGCCGCCCGGACGCGTCGCGGTGAAGGTGATCGCGGTGAGGAACTTGGTCAGCTTGTAGCCCAGCTTGATCGGCGAATAGAGGCGCAGGGGCGCCCCGTGCGCCGGCTCGAGCGGGCGGTCGTTCCAGGCGTAGGCGAGGATCGTCTGCGGGTGCATGGCGCTCTTCAGGTCCCAGCCGTTGTAGTAGTCCTCGTCGAAGGTGTCGAAGCGGAGGTAGCGCGCCTCCGGCTTCGGCTCGACCATGGCGATCACCGAGGCGAGCGGGGCCCCGGTCCAGGTGCCGATCGCCGTCCAGCCCTCGACGCAGTGGTGCTTGACCGTGTAGGTGACGCGGGGGAGCGCCTGGATCATCGCGAGTCGTCAGGCTGGCCGGCTTCGCCACCAGCCCGCCGACCTCGAGCTGCCAGCCCTCCGGGTCTTCGGGGGTGGGGAGCGGCTTGGCGATCGAGTAGGCGGGGAAATCCGGCTCCGGCGTCCGCGCGCTCTTCGGATAGCTGCGGGCGAGCCGCGCGTCGGAGAGGAAGAGCTTCTCCCCCACCCAGTCGTTCAGGCGCGAGGCGCGTCCCAGGGTGGGCCCGAGGAGCTTGCCGCCGTCCCAGCCGCAGCCGGCGAGGAGCCCGGCGGGGGCGGCGACGAGCCCCAGGCGGAAGAGATCGCGGCGCGACAGGCGGCGGTCAGTCATGGCTCGGGAACCTCCCTCGATACCAGCCGGTGATCATGGCGCGCAGCGACGCCGGGTCGACCAAGAGGACCAGCGCGACGTGGAGCAGGGTGAAGGCGACGAAGATCCACACCGTCCAGAAGTGCCAGTAGCGGGCGAGCTCGTAGCCGCCGAAGAGCGCCGTCAACCAGTGGAGCTGGATCGGCTTGTAGATGGCGAAGCCGCTGAGGACCGCGAGCGCCCCCAGCAGGAAGATCGAGTTGTAGGCGAGCTTCTGGAGGGCGTTGTGCTTGCCCTGCGGCGGGTGCTCCCGGCGGAGCCTCAGGTAATAGAGCTGCATCTGCCAGGCGCGCGGCACGTCGCTCGGCCGGAAGAGGAGCGGGCGCCACTCGCCAGTGAAGACGAGATAGAGGAGATAGGCGAGGCCGGTGGCGACGAACGGCCAGGCGAGCGCGAAGTGCCAGTTGAGGCCGCCGGCGAGCCAGCCGCCGAGGGTCACCGTGTGGGAGAGCGCCTTGCCGTCGAGCGGGTTGGGGTAGAACCTGTGGCCGCGCGGCCCGAAGTGGGTGAAGGCGCCGTAGATCTGCAGGCCGCTCGCGATCATCCCGAAGAGCAGCACGGCGTTGGCCCAGTGGGTCACCCGCACGAGCCAGTGGTGGCGCTTGACGAGCGGGCGCGCGGCGGGAGCGGTCTGCGCCTGGCGGGCGCCCGCCGCGGCCCGGCGGGGCGGGGCGGCGGCCGGCAACGGGGGGCTCAAGGCCGGCGGCGGCGCGGGGACGTCGTTCATCGAGGCTCTCCTGGATTCGGCAGACAGTACTACAACCCCGGCGACCCGCCATGCGAGCCGCGCGGGCACTCCTTGTACGCCGCCCGCTCGCCGGACGGTTCAACCCCGCGCCACGCCCCTCAGATCTCGAGCAGGATCTTGCCGAAGTTGCGGTCCGCCTCCATGTAGGCGTGCGCCGCCGCGGCCTCGGCGAAGGGGAAGACGCGGTCGACGATCGGGCGCAGGCGGCCGGCCGCGAGCTCGGGGAGCCAGCGCTCGCGGAAGCGGCGGGCGATGGCGCGCTTGCCCTCGATGGGCAGCGGGCGCATCGACGAGCCGAGGATCTGGAGCCGCCGCAGGATCACCGGCAGGACGTCGAGCTCCCCCGCCTCGCCGCCGAGGTCGCCGACCAGGATCAGCCGGCCGCCGGGCTTGAGGACCGCGAGGTTCCTGGCGAGGTACGAGCCGCCGATGAAGTCCTCGACGACGTCGACCCCCTCCCCGCCGCTCCACTCGAGGACCGCCGGCGCGAAGTCGACCTCTTTGTAGATCCACCCCGCCTCGGCGCCGAGCTCGATGGCGCGGGCGATCTTCTCCGCCGTGCCGGCGGTCACCACGGCGCGGGCGCCGACGGCGCGCGCCAGCTGGACGCAGGCGGTGCCGACGCCGCTCCCCCCGGCGTGCACCAGGACCGACTGGCCGGCGGCGAGGCGTCCGAGCTCGAAGAGCGTGGTGTCGGCGGTGAAGAAGACCTCGGGCATCGCGGCGGCGGCGGCGAAGCTCCAGCCGTCGGGGACGGGGACCGCCATCTCGGCGTCGAGCGGGCAGAGCTCGGCGTAGGCGCCGCCCCCGACGATGCCGCACACCCGCTCGCCCAGCGCGTGGCCCGTCACCTCGGACCCCCAGCCCACCACCTCGCCGGCGAGCTCGACGCCGAGGATCGGCGACACCCCGGGCGGCGGCGAGTAGGAGCCGGCGCGCTGCATGACGTCGGCGCGGTTGAGCGCCGCCGCCCGCACCTCGACCAGCAGCTCGCGCGGGCCCGGCGCGGGGTCCGGCACCGCGGCGACGCGGAGGACCTCGGGGCCGCCGAAGCCTTGACAGACGATGGCGCGCATCAGTAGCCCGCTCCCGGCGCCGCGGCCGGTGGCGCCGCGGCGGCGCCGCGCATCGGCACCAGGAAGGTGCGGCGGGCGGTGAGGAAGAGGGTGCCGTCCGCCTTGACGCCGCGGGTCTCGCAGGTGACCAGGCCCTGTTGCGGACGCGAGGTCGAGAGGCGCGTCTCCAGAACCTCGCTCTCGGCGTAGACGGTGTCGCCGACGAAGACCGGGGCGAGGAGCCGGATCTCCCCCCAGCCGAGGTTGGCGACCGCCCTGGCGCTGGTGCTCGCGACGCTCATGCCGGTGACGATCGAGAGGGTCACCAGGGAGGATACCAGCGGCCGTCCGAACTCGGTGCGGGCGGCGTAGGCGGCGTCGATGTGCAGCGGATGATCGTTCTGGGCGAGGAGCGATCCCCAGACGTTGTCCGCCTCGGTGATCGTGCGCCCGGGCCGGTGCTCGACGATCTCGCCGACCGTGAACTCCTCGAACCAGGGCCCGCGCGACTCGCGGTAGCGCCCCTCCCCCACCGGCTCGTAGGCTTTGAGGTCCGCGAAGCTCATGGCGCCGGCCTCGCGCCCGGACGCCGCGCGGGAGCCGACGCTGGCGCCGCGCCGGCGCCGGTCGCCGCCGGCCAGCCGGGCGGCCGGTCCGGCAGCCGGGCGGCGAGCGCCAGCAGCCGGCGCGCCGCGATCACCGCCGGCGGACCCACCATGCGGCCGTCGACGACGGCGATCCGCCCCTGGCTGTCGTCGATCGCGGCGAGGATGGCCCGCGCCTCGGCGAGCGCCGCCGGCTCCGGCGTGAAGGCGGCGTTGATCGGCGGCACCTGGCGCGGGTGGACGGCGACCTTGCCGGCGTAGCCCATGGCGCGCACCCGCTCGAGCTCGCGGCGGAGCCCCTCGCCGTCGGCGATGTCGAAGAACGGCGTGTCGATCGCCAGCACCCGCGCCCGCGCCGCCGCCGCCGCGATCCGCGAGCGGGCGAAGAGCAGGTACTCCCACTCCATCGCGCCGCCGAGGTCGGCCGAGAAGTCGGCGGCGCCGAAGATGAGGGCGCGGACCCGCGGGCTGGCGGCGGCGATCTCCTCGACCGCGGCCAGGCCGCGCGCGGTCTCGATGAGGACGAGGAAGGCGATCTCGCGCCGGCGCTCGCCGAGCACCTCCTCGACGATGCGCACGTCCTCGGCCGCCTCGACCTTGGGGAGCATGAGGGCGTCGACGCGGGCGCCGCTCTCGAGGAGCGCCAGCAGGTCGCGCAGGCCGTCCGGAGTGCGCAGGGAATTGGGGCGCACCGCCCGCGTGAAGCCCGGCCGGGCGGGCTCGGCGGCGAGGAACGGCAGCATCATGCGGCGGACCGCCTCGCGGCGGTCGGCGGGCACCGAATCCTCGAGGTCCAGGGTGCCGATGTCGGCCCCGATCTCGATCGCCCGGCCGTACTGCCGGGAGTCGAGGCCGCAGGTGATCAGCATGCTGCGGCAGCAGAACGGCGATGGCTGCGGTACGAGCGCGCTCATGACCGCGCCGCCCCCGCCGCCACCTCCTGGGTGACCTCCCGCACGATGCCGCAGAACTCGGCGATGTCCTCCGGCCGGTTGTCGGCGCGGAGCATCACCCGCAGGCCCGCCTTGCCGCGCGCGACGATGGGGAAGAAGACCGCCGAGGTGTAGTAGCCGCGCTCGAGGAGGCGGCCGGAGCAGGCGACCGCGCTCTCCTCCTCGCCGATCGGCACCAGGCGGATGTTCAGGCCGTTGCCGCGGTCGGCGGTGGGGATGAGCTGGTCGAAGAGATCGACGTTGGCGCGCAGGCGCGCCTGCAGCCGGGCGAGCTCCGGCGAGCGGTGGATGTCGATCGAGGCGAGGCAGGCGCCGAGGGTCGCGACGCCCGGCATCTGCGACCAGGCGAGGGGGCCGCCGAAGCGGCAGAGGACCGCCTCGTGCTGCGGCGCCCCCAGCATGATCGCCCCGCCGCCGGCGCCGAACGCCTTGTTGAGCGAGACGACGACGATGGTGAGCGGGTTGAGCTCGGGGCCGAGCCGCGAGCGCACCAGGCCCTCGCCGCGCTCGCCGCGGATCGACAGCGAGTGGGAGTCGTCGAAGAAGAGGAACAGGCCGTAGCGGTCCTGCAGCGCCAGCAGGCCGTCGAGGACGGTGCTGCCGCCCGTCGAGTAGGCGCCGTCGGCGACGTAGGCGACGCGGCGGTGGCGCTTGCAGGCGTCCTCCACGAAGTCGAGGTCGTTGTGCGGCGCGGCGAGGACCGCCGATTCGTCGGCGCAGATCGGCTTGATCAGGTTCATCGAGAAGTGGCAGTGCTGGTCGAAGATCATCACCCGCGGCTCGCCGTCGTCCGCCAGGTGCCCGGAGGCGATCAGCGGCAGCACGCCGGTGGTCGCCGACGAGGCCGAGAGCGTGACGATGGTGCGCGCGCTCCAGAGCGCGGAGAGCCCCTCCTCGACCTCGCCCAGCAGATGGTCCTGGATGCGCAGGCGCGACATCGAGATGGCGATGATCCGCTCGCGGCGCAGCGCCGCGATCGCCCCTTCGACGAGCGCCGGGTGCGACTGCAGGCCCAGGTAGGCGCAGGAGGAGAGGTTGACGAAGGGCTGCCCGGAGAGCGCCAGGAGGCGGTCGTCGGCCGCCGGCCGGACCCGGATGCCGAGCAGGCCGTGATCCTCGGCGTCCTGCCAGGCGCGGTTGCCGATCGGGATGGCTTTGGCATTGTTGCGGAAGCGGTGGATCAAAGGGTCCATGGATCAGTCCTCTCGCGGGCGTCGGCCAGCGCCGTGACGCGGCGGGGCGGCGGCCGTAGCAGTGAGCCGTCCCGGCGCTCGCGGGCGCCGGCGGCCGGCCGGTGTCGGGGGTGAGGGAGCAGCCGATCGAGCCGCGCCTCGGGCTCGGCGGCGATCTGCGCGATCAGCGCCTGGTAGTCGAAGCAGATGGCGGACAGGGTCTCGGGGTCGAAGAGGTCGGCGGCGCCGGCCATGGCGCAGGAGAGCCGATCGGCGTCCTCGCGGCAGGTGACGACCAGGTCGTACTTGGCGGGCTCCTCGGCGACCGAGTACCGGGTGACGGCGAGCCCCGGCAGGGCGGCCGCGCGGGGAAGGCCCGCCGAGAAGTTCACCATGTTGAAAGCCACTCGGAAGAGCAGGGTGCGATGGAGCACCTGGCCTGGAAACAGAGTGGCGAGCAGGGCCGGAAACGGGACGTCCTGATGGCGGTAGGCGTCGAGCACCGCGGCGCGCGCGCGCTGCATCAGCTCGCGGCAGCCGGGCTCGCCGGAGAGGTCGGTGCGCACCGTCACCGAGTTCATCAGCATGCCGATCAGCGGCGCGACCTCGCGCCGGTGGCGGCCGGAGACGATCGCCCCGACGAGGACGTCCTCGGCGCCGGTGTAGCGATGGATGAGCGCCTGGAGGGCGGCGAGGAGCGCCATCGACACCGTGCAGCCCGCCCCGCGCGCCGCGGCCCGCCAGCCGGCGAGCGCCGCACCGCTCAGCAGGAAGCCGGCGCTCACCGTGCGGCTGCCGAGGACCGGCGGGCGCGGCCGGTCGGCGGGGAGGTCGAGGACCGGCGGGCGGTCGGCGAGGAGCGCGCGCCAGTAGTCGAGCTGCGCCTCGAGCGCCGGACCGGCGAGCACGCGGCGCTGCCACCAGGCGAAGTCGCCGAACTGGATGGCGAGCGGCGGCAGCGGCGACGGCTCGCCGCGGGAGAAGGCGGCATAGAGCGCTCCCATCTCGTTCTGCCAGACCTCGATCGACCAGCCGTCGCCGATCGCGTGGTGCATGTTGAAGAGGAGGACATGGTCCTCGGCGCTCAGGCGCAGGACGCCGAGGGTGAGGAGCGGCCCATGGACGAGGTCGAGCGGCCGCGCCGCGTCGGCGACGGCGAGCTCGGCGAGGAGCGCCTCGCGCCGCGCCTCGGTCAGGCCGGAGAGGTCGGCGAGCGGCAGGCCGGGAGCGGCAGGCGGCGCGATGACCTGGATCACCTCGCCGCGCTCGATCCGCAGCGTGGTGCGCAGCGTCGCGTGCCGGCGGGAGATCTCGGCCACGGCGAGGGCCAGGACCGGCAGCTCGAGCCGCCCGCGGATGCGCAGGACGAAGGGCATGTTCATCGCCGACGAGACGGCGCCGCCCTGGAGCTGCCAGGCCCATTCCTGGAGGAAGCTCGCCGGCGGGGCGGCATGGCGCGGCGCCGGCGCGACCGGCGGCACCGCCGTCGCCGCCGACCGCTCCTCCCGCGCCGCCTCGATCTCCCGCGCCAGCTCGCCCAGGGTCGCCCGCTCGAAGAGGCGGACGAGCGGCAGCTCGACGCCGAAGGCCTCGCGGACGCGGAAGGCGACCTGGGTGGCGAGGAGCGAGTGGCCGGAGAGCGCGAAGAAGTCGTCCTCGACGCCGACGGCCTCGACGTCCAGCACCTCGCGCCAGATCGCCGCCAGCAGCTCCTCGACGGGAGCGCGGGGCGGCGTCCGCGGCGGCGCGCCGGCCGCTCCGGGACCTTCGCCATCGGTCCCCGCCCCGGGCGCCAGCCGTTCGAGGGCGGCGCGGTCGAGCTTGCCGTTGGCGTTGAGCGGCAGCTCGGCCAGCGTCACGATGCGCGCCGGCACCAGGTGCGCCGGCAGGCGATGGCGCAGATAGGCGCCGAGCTCGGCGGGGGTCGGACCGCCGTTCGCCGCGCCGGTCTCGACATAGGCGACGAGGCGGAGATCGCCGGAGGCGCCGGGATGCGCCGGACGCCCCGGCCGCGCGGCGCGGCAGGACCGCGGCCTGACGGACGCCGGGGTGGCCGGCGAGCGCGGCCTCGATCTCCCCCGGCTCGACGCGGTAGCCGCGGAGCTTGACCTGGCGGTCGGCGCGGCCGAGGAAGTCGAGCCGGCCGTCGGCCAGGTGGCGGACGAGGTCGCCGGTCCGATAGAGCCGCGCGCCGGGCTCGCCGCCGGTGGCGTCGGGCACGAAGGCCGCGGCGGTGAGGTCGGGCCGGCCGACGTAGCCGCGGGCGAGCCCGTCGCCGCCGGCATGGAGCTCGCCCGCGGCGCCGAGCGGCACGGCGTCGATGCCCTGCCGGTCGAGCAGGAGGACGCGGGTGCCGGCGATCGGGCGCCCGAGCGGCACCGCGGCTCCGACCGCTCCGATCGTTCCGACCGCCCCGCCTCCGGCGAGCGGGGCGCAGGAGGTGAAGGTGGTGTTCTCGGTCGGGCCGTAGCCGTTGAGGATACGGGTTCCCGGCAGCGCGGCGACGGCGCGCGCGGTGAGCGCCGGCGAGAGGACGTCGCCCCCGGCGAGGAGCCACGCCAGGCTGGCGAGCCGCCGCGGGGTCCTCTCGACGACCTGCTCGACGGTCTGATGGAAGAGCCCGGCGGTGAGCCAGAGGACCGTCACCCCGTGGCGCTCGACGAGAGCGGCGATCCCGTCCGGCGAGAGGATCCCCGGCGGCGTCACCACCAGCCGCGCGCCGTTGGCGAGCATCCCCCAGATCTCGGCGGTCGAGGCGTCGAAGGAGAACGGCGCGAGCTCGAGCCCGACCTGGCGCGGCCCCAAGGCGAGACAGCCGGCGACCAGGCGCACCACCCCGCGGTGCGGGACGGCGACCCCCTTGGGCGCGCCGGTCGAGCCCGAGGTGTACATCACGTAGGCCAGGCCATCCGGATCGGCGGCGGCGGGATCGCCGGATGCGCCGGCATGGGAGTGGGAGCGGCCGCGGCCGTCCCCGAGGGCTTCGACGGCGAGGACCGGCCGGCCGTTCGCCGGAACGGCCGGCCGCAGCGCTTCGCTGGTCAGGATCGCCGCCGCTCCGGCATCGGCCGCCAGGAAGGCCAGCCGCTCGGCGGGGTAGCCCGGCTCGAGCGGCAGATAGGCGCCGCCGGCCATGAGGACGGCGAGCGCCGCCACGATCCGCGCCGGCGAGCGCGGGAGCTGGAGGCCGACGACGTCATCCAGCCCGATGCCCGCCGCGCGCAGGGCGCCGGCCATGCGGCCGGCGCGCGCGGCGAGGCCGGCATAGGTGAGGACGCCCTCCTCCCAGTCGATGGCGACCGCGTCGGGCCGCAGCTCGGCCTGCCGGCGGACGAGCGCGGGGACGGTGGCGCCGGGCGCCGGCGAGGGGTCCCCCGAGCTCCACTCGACCAGCGCCTGCTGGCGCTCGGCGGGGCTGGCGAGCGGCAGCCCCGAGAGCCTGACCTCCGGCATCGCGACCGCCGCCGCGAGCAGGCGCCCGTACCGCTCGAGCAGGCGGGCGGCGGTCGTGCGGTCGAAGAGGTCGGGGTCGTACTCGAGGAGGCCGGAGAGGCCACCGCCGGCGTCGAGCCAGGCGAGGGAGAGGCCGAACTTCTCCGCCCGCGGCGCCGCCGGGAACGGGGCGGCCTCGAGGCCGGGCAGGTCGAGACGGGCGCCGCCGGCCGGTCCGCCGGCGAGGAGCTGAAACGAGACCTGGAAGAACGGGTGGCGGGCGAGGCCGCGCTCCGGCGCCAGCTCGTCGACCAGCCGCTCGAACGGCAGGTCCTGGTGCGCCAAGGCGCCGAGGGTCACCTGGCGCACCCGCGCGACGAGCGCCGCGAAGTCGGGGTCGCCGCCGAGATCGGCGCGCAGCACCAGCATGTTGACGAAGAAGCCGATCAGCCCCTCCGTCTCGAGCTGCGTGCGGTTGGCGATCGGCGAGCCGATCACCAGGTCCTCCTGCGCCGTATGGCGCGCCAGGAGGGCGAGGAAGGCGGCGAGGAGGACCATGAAGGGCGTCGCGGCGCGCTCGCCGGCGAGGGCGCGCAGGCGATCGGCGGTCGCCCGCGGCAGGTCGAGGACGAGGCTCCCGCCCCGCCCGCTCCGCTGTCGCGGATCGGACGGCGTCGGCCGGTCCGCCGGCAGCTCCATCGCCGGCGCGCCGGCGAGCCGCTCGCGCCAGTAGGCGAGCTCGCCCGCCAGCACCTCGCCCTGCAGCCAGCCGCGCTGCCAGACCGCGAAGTCGGCGTACTGGATCGGCAGCGGCGGCAGCGGAGACGGGCGGCCGCTCGCCGCCGCCCGGTAGAGGGCCGACAGCTCGCGGCTGAAGATGCCGACCGACCAGCCGTCGAAGACGATGTGATGGAAGGCGAAGAGCACGGCATGCTCGCGGGGCGCCAGGCGCACCGCCAGGCCGCGCGCCAGCGGCCCGCGCGCGAGGTCGAACCCGCGGCCGCCGCGAGCGCCTCGGACATCGGCGAGCCGCAGCGCCTCGGCGTCGCGGCACACCGGCGGCAGCGCCGCGAGGTCGGCGAGCGGCAGCGGAAAGCCCGCCGGCGGGTCGACCCGCTGTGTCGCCCGCCCGGCGATCTCGGGGAAGGTGGTGCGGAGGGCCTCGTGGCGCTCGACGATGGCGCCGAGCGCGGCTTCGAGCGCGGCGAGGTCGAGGGCGCCGTGGAGCCGGAAGGCGGCGGGCTCGTCATAGATCCCGGCGCGCGGGTCGAGCCGGTCGAGCAGCCACAGGCGCGCCTGGGCGAAGGACAGCGGCAGCGGGCCGTCGCGCGGCACCGGCAGGATGGGCGGCGGAACGGGCAGCGCCGCCGGCGGCGCGCCGGAATACCGCGCCGCCGAGCCGCCGGTCGTCCGCAGCCGGTCGATCTCGGCCGCCAGCTCCTCGATCGTCGGCCGCTCGAAGAGAGCGCGCAGAGGCACCTCGACGCCGAAGTCGCGACGCACGCGGGAGATCACCTGGGTGGCGAGGAGGGAATGGCCGCCGAGGACGAAGAAGTCCTCGTCGACGCCGGGCGCGAGCCCCAGGAGCTCGCCCCAGACCGCCGCCAGCGCGCGCTCGGTCGCCGTGCGCGGTGCGAGGGCCGCGCGCCCCGCGCTCCCACCGCGCCGCTCGGCCTCCGGCGGCGGCAGGCGCCCGCGGTCGACCTTGCCGTTGGGATTGAGCGGCAGCGCCGGCATCAGGACGAAGGCCGCGGGGACCATGGGCTCGGGCAGGCGCTCGGCGAGGAAGCTCCGCAGCTCGGGGGCGACGCGGCGAGCGAAGCGGGCGGCGAGCGGGTCGGTGGCGCAGGCGGCGAGCGGATCGGTGGCCCAGGCGGCGAGCGGACCGCTCGCGGACGCGCCGCCCGGCGGCGCCGGCTCGGGGAGCAGCGCGGCGAGGTGCGGAGCGGCGCCGCCCGCGAGCTCGTGGCCGGGCCGGCGGAAGACGGCGGCGAACGCCCCGCTCTCCCCCGGCTCCGCCCAGCCGAGCTCGACCTCCCAGCCCAGCTCGGCCGCGAGGTCGGCGAGCGCCTGGGGATCGACCGCATCCGCCGCCGCCGCCGCCGCCGCGCGCGCCAGCTCGCCGGCGGTCGCCAGCGCCCCCGGCGCAGCGAGGAGGCGCGCCGCCGCGGCAGCCGCCGCCGTCCGCGCATTGGGGACATGCTGGACGCCGAGGGTCCCCGTCACGGGCGCCGCCGCCAGGCGCGCGCGCAGGGCGCCGAGGGTGAGGCCGGCGGCGCGCCAGTCGCTCCAGGAGACGGGGAGCGCGGGGGGCGGGGGAGCCGGCGTCGGCGTCTCGATCCGCAGCACCACCTGATAACGGAACGCGGTCAGCTCGTTGACCGCGTGGCCACGCTTGGGATGGACCTCGACGCGGGAGATCCGCGGCAGCCGCTCCTTGAGCGCGGCGAAGAAGGCGGGCGAGACGGCGAGCTCGGTATCGGCATAGCGGCGCGCCGCGACCCGCTCGGCGAGGGCGGCGAGCGGCAGCTCCGGCGCCGCCGCGGCGAGCTCGAGGTCGGCGTGGAAGGCGCTCAGCAGCGGCAGGCTCCGCAGGTCGCCCAGGAAGATCGCGCCGCCCGGCCGCACCGCCGCGACCGCCATGGCGACCACCTCGGCGAGATACGCCGCGCTGGGGAAGTACTGCACGACCGAGTTGAGGATGACGGTGTCGAGGCCGTCCGCGGCGAGCCCGGCGAGCCGCTCGGCGGGCGCCAGCTCGAGCCGCACCTGGGGGAGCGGCGCGCCGGCCGCCGTCCGCGCCATGGCCCGCTCGACGTAGGCGACGGCGCGCGCCGAGACGTCGCTCGCCCGGTAGAGCGCGCAGCGCGGGGCGAGGCGGAAGAGCAGCATGCCGGTGCCGCAGCCGATCTCGAGCACCCGCCGGGGGGCGAGCGACAGGATGCGCGACACCGTGTCGTCGAGCCATTCGCGCATCGCCGCCGCGGGGAGCGGCTCGCCGCTGTAGGTGCTCTCCCAGCCGACGATGTTGAAGGTGGGGTCCGGCTCGGCGCCGCCGGCGCCGCCGGCATCGCCGCCGGCATCTCCGCCATAGAGGTCGTCGAACATCATCCCCCACTCGGCCACCTGCTCCGCCCCTTCCGCCGCCTCCTCCGGCAACCGATGGCCGCGGTCCTCGACGACATAGGCGACGAGCCGCCGGTCGCCGGGGACGTCCTCGCGCAGCGTCACCGCCGCCGCCGCCACCGCCGGATGGCTCGCCAGCCGCGCCTCGATCTCCCCCGGCTCGATGCGGAAGCCGCGCAGCTTGACCTGCGCGTCGATCCGCCCGCGGAGCTCGCAGGCGCCGTCCGGCCGCTGGCGGGCGAGGTCGCCGGTGCGGTACAGGCGCGCTCCGGGGAGCGGCGAGAAGGGGTCGGGGAGGAAGCTCCGCGCCGTCGCGTCCGCCCGGCCGGCATAGCCGCGCGCCAGGCCGTCGCCGCCGATGGCGAGCTCCCCCACCACGCCGAGCGGCACCGGCCGCTGCCGGCCGTCGAGCACGTAGAGCCGGGTGTTGGCGAGCGGCCGGCCGATCGGCACCGCCGTCTCCGTCGCCGCCGCCCCGCCCGGCGGCGGCTCCCCCACCTCGTGCCAGGCGGCGAAGGTGGTGCTCTCGGTGGGGCCGTAGACGTCGAGGAAGCGCCGCGGCGGCGCGCCGCCCGCCAGCACCTGGCGCACCCGCCGCGCCTCGACCGGCTCGCCGCCGACCAGCAGGCAGCGCAGGCCGGCGAAGGCGCGCGGGTCGTCGTGAGCGACCTGATGGAAGAGGGCGGTGGTCAGGAACGCCGCGGTGATCCCCTCCGCGGCGAAGGCGCCGCCCAGGGCGCCCGGCGTCAGGGCGACCTCCTTGGCGACGCCGACGACGGTGCCGCCGGTCAGCAGCGGCCCCCAGAGCTCCCAGGTGATGGCATCGAAGGAGGCGTTGGCGATCTGCGCCACGCGGTCTCCGGGCCGCAGCTCGAGGTAGTCCGTGCCGAGGGCGAGGCGAGCGATGGCGCGGTGCGGCACCTCGACTCCCTTGGGCTCGCCGGTCGACCCCGAGGTGTAGATGACGTAGGCGAGGCTGCCGCCGTCGGTCGCCGCCGGCGATGAATGATCCGCGTCCGGCCGATCGAGCGGATCGAGCGGATCGATCGAATCGTCGAATCGGTCGAATCGAGCAGGAGGAGCCCGCCGCCGAAGTCGGCGAGCGCGGCGCGCGCCGTGGCGGTCGTCACGACGACCGCGACGCCGGAGTCGGCGGCGAGGTGGGCGAGGCGGGCGCGCGGCAGGGCGGGATCGAGCGGCACGTAGGCGCCGCCCGCCTTGACGATGGCGAGCGTCGCGGCGACCAGCGCCGCCGAGCGCTCGACGGCGAGGCCGACGCGGCTCTCGGGGCCGACGCCGAGCGCCGTCAGACGCCGGGCGAGGCGGTCGGCGCGCGCGTCGAGCTCGGCGTAGCTCCAGCGCGCGTCGCCGAAGCGCACCGCCTCGGCCCGCGGCGTCTCCCGCACCTGCGCCGCGAACAGCTCCCCGAGGCTCGCCGCGGCCGGATAGGCCGCCGCGGTCGCGTTCCACTCGACGATCGCCTGGTGGCGCTCGGCGGGCGCGAGGAACGAGAGGTCGCGCAGGGGGACGTCCGCCGCCGCGGGCTCCGCCGCGGCGGCGAGGAGGGCCGCGAGGTGGCCCGCCAGCCGCTCGACCGTGGTGCGGTCGAAGAGGTCGCGGTTGTGCTCGAGAGTGCCGAGGAGGCCGTCGCCGCTCTCCCAGAGGAAGAGCGTGAGGTCGAACTTCGAGGTGCCGGTCTCGGCCCGGCCGCCGCCGAGCGCCGAGACCGCGACGCCGGCGATGCCCGGCGCCGCCTCGGGGACGTTCTGGAAGCCGAAGAAGACCTGGCAGAGCGGGTTCCTCGACAGGTCGCGCGCCACCCCCAGCTCTTCCACCAGCCGCTCGAAGGGGAGGTCCTGGTGATCGTAGGCGGCGAGCGCGACGGCGCGGGTGCGGGAGACGAGGTCGCCGAAGCCGCCGGCGGCCGCGAGATCGGCGCGCAGCGCCAGGATGTTGACGAAGAAGCCGATCAGCCCCTCGATCTCCACCTGGTTGCGGTTGGCGATCGCGGTGCCGACGAGGAGGTCGTCCTGCCCGGCGAGGCGTCCGAGCAGCAGCTCGTAGCCGGCGAGGAGCGTCATCGCGAGCGTGGCGCGGCGGGCGCGGGCGACGGCGCGGAGGCCGGCGACCCGGCCGGCGCCCCAGGAGATCCCGATCATGCCGCCGCGGAACGACTCGACCGCCGGGCGCGGCCGGTCGGCGGGGAGGTCGAGCGCGTGCGGCGCGCCGGCGAGCTGGCCGCGCCAGTAGGCGAGCTGCCCGGCGGCGCCGTCCCCGGCGAGCCAGCCGCGCTGCCAGAGCGCGTAGTCGGCATACTGGACGGGCAGCGCGGCGAGCCGCGGCGGGCGGCGCTCGCTCGCCGCCGCGTAGAGCTCCCCCGCCTCGCGGGTGAGGATGGCCATCGACCAACCGTCGGCGATGACGTGGTGGAGGACGAGCGAGAGGACGTGGGCGGCGGGCGCCAAGCGGAGGGCGAGCAGGCGCAGGAGCGGCCCCGCCGCCAGATCGAACGGGCGCCTCGCCGCCGCCGCGGCCAGGCGCGCCATCTCGGCGTCGCGCGCCGGGGCGGCGAGGGCGGCGAGGTCGACCAGCGGCAGGGCGACCTCGAGCGCCGGCGCGATCGCCTGGCGCGGCTCGGCGCCGCCGCCCGGCGTGGTGAAGGTGGTGCGCAGCGACTCGTGCCGCACGGCGAGGGCGGCGAAGGCGGCGGCGAGGGCGGCGAGCGAGAGCGGCCCGTCGAAGCGCAGCGCGGTGACCATGTTGTAGAAAGGGTTTCCCGGCGCCAGGCGGTCGAGGAACCAGAGGCGCTGCTGGGCGAAGGAGAGCGGCAGGTCGCCCGCCTGGCGCGGAGCGCGCTCGATCGGCGGCAGCGACACGCCGGCGCCGGCCCGCCGCGCCTCGTCGACGGCGCGGGCGAGCGCCGCGACCGTCGGCCGCTCGAAGAGGGTCTTGAGCGGCAGCTCGACGCCGCCGATGGCGCGCAGGCGCGACATCACCTGGGTGGCGAGCAGCGAGTGGCCGCCGAGGGCGAAGAAGTCGTCCTCCCGGCCGAGCGCAACGGCCCACAAGCCGAGCCGAGCCGCCGGCCGAGCCGCCGGCCCGACCCGGGGAGCGGCGCCCGAGAACCTCGGCGAACAGCTCGGCGACCAGCTCCTCGGTCGGCGTGCGCGGCGGCGCAGGGGCGGCGTCGCCTGCCGCGCCGGGATCGACCTCGCCCGCCCGTGCGGCGAGGGCGCGGCGATCGACCTTGCCGTTGGGGGTGAGGGGCAGCGCCGGCAGCTCGACCAGCGCGGCGGGCACCATGGCGCTCGGCAGGCGCCGGGCGAGGGCGGCGCGCAGCGGCGCGCCGCCGCCGGCCGGCGAACCGGTATAGAAGGCGACCAGCGAGCGGTCGCCGGCGGCGTCCGCGGAGACGACCACCGCCACCTCGCGCACGCCGGGCTCGGCGGCGAGCGCCGCCTCGACCTCCGCCAGCTCGACGCGCACCCCGCGCACCTTCACCTGGTCGTCGAGCCGCCCGAGGAACTCGAGGTCGCCGCCGGCCGACCACCGTGCCAGGTCGCCGGTGCGATAGAGGCGCCCGCCGCCCTTGCCGGACGGTTCTCTGGCCGGCTCTCCGAATGCGCCGGCCGATTCGAAAGGATCCGGGACGAAGCTCGCCGCGGTGAGATCGGGGCGGCCGAGATAGCCGCGGGCGAGGAACGGATCGCTCAGGCAGAGCTCGCCCGGCGCCCCCATCGGCAGCAGCCGGCCGGACCGGTCGAGGACGTAGGCGCCGCGGCCGGCGGCCGGCCGGCCGATCGAGACGGCGCCCCCGGCGTCCTCCGCCACCGCGCGGTCGACCGTCCGCCAGGTGGCGCTCACCACGCCTTCGGTGGGGCCGTAGCCGTTGAGCAGCGGGACGGCGGCGAGCGGCGTCCGCCACCAGCGGCGCGCCGCCTCGCCCGACATCGCCTCGCCGCCGACGATCACGGCGCGGAGCGAGGCCGGCGGCGCCGTGGCCGCGGCGGCCTCGAGCTCGCTCACCCAGACGTGCCAGAAGGCGGTCGGGAGGCAGAGGACCGTGAGCTGCCGGCGGGCGACCTCGGCGAGGAGCCGCGCCGGCTCGCGCAGGTCGGGGCCGCTCACCACCACGGCGCCGCCGGCGACCCAGGGAGCGACGAGCTCCTCGATCGAGACGTCGAAGCCCGGCGAGGTGAAGAGGGCCACGCGGTCGGCGGCGCCCATCCCCCAATGCGCGGCGAGCGTCACCAGGTGGGCGACCGCCGGCCCGTGCGCGATGGCGACCCCCTTCGGCCGCCCGCTCGACCCCGAGGTGTAGAGGACGTAGGCGAGGCTTTCCGCAGGGCCATCCGGTCCTTGCCGCTCGTCCGCCGGCCCCGCCGCGGCGGGCAGGCCGCTCACCGCCTCGAGATCGGCGCGGATCACGCGCAGGGTTGCGTCGTCGCCGCCGCCGGGGGCGAGCCCGCCCGCCAGCTCGCCGGCGAGATCCGCCCAGGGCTCCGCGGTGACGACGAGCGGAGCGGCGGCATCCGCGAGCTCGTAGGCGAGGCGGCCGGCGGGATGGGCCGGGTCGAGCGGCAGGTAGACGCCGCCCGCCTTCTGCACGGCGAGGAAGCTCCACACCAGGGCCGCCGAGCGGTCGGCGAGGACCGCGACCGGCACCTCGGGGCCGGCCCCGGCGCGCCGCAGCTCGCCCGCCAGGCGCCCGGCGAGGGTGTCGAGCTCGGCGTACGTCCAGCTCCCCTCCGGCGCCACGAGGGCGATGGCCCGCGGCGTGCGCGCCACCTGGCGCGCCCAGAGGGCGGCCAGGGTGGGCGCCGGCGAGAGCGGCTCGCCCCGATGGTTCCACTCGTGCGCGATCTGGTGGCGCTCGGCCGCGCTCAGCGGGTCGAGCCCGGCGACGCTCGCCTCCCCTCCCGCCGCGAGCGCCGAGCTCAGGGCCATGAGGAGATGGCGCAGGTGGCCGAGCCGGCGCTCGGCCGTGGTGCGGTCGAAGCGGGCGCCGTCGTAGCCCAGGCTGAGGAGCAGCCGCTCGCCGGGCAGCACCGCCAGGGTCAGCGGGTAGTGGGTGCGCTCGATGGCCGCGAGCTCGACGATCTGGCGGCCGAGCGCGCTGGCGCGGAGCGCCGCCTCGCGCGGGTAGTTCTCGAACACCAGCAGGCTCTCGAAGAGCGGCGTGCCCCGCGGCACGGCGCTCACCCCCTGGACGCGGACGAGCGGCGCCGGCTCGTGCTGGCGCAGCTCCGCCTGGCCGGCCTGGATGGCGGCGAGCCAGGGGAGGACCGGCGTCTCGACGCCCAGCGCCACCGGCACCCGCACCGGCAGGGTGTTGATGAACAGGCCGAGCATCGCCTCGACGCCGGGCAGCTCGGGCGGCCGGCCGGAGACCGTGGCGCCGAAGACCACGTCCTCCTCGCCGCCGAGGCGGCCGAGCAGGAGCGCCCAGGCGCCCTGGGCGAGGGTGTTCGGGGTGAGCCCGCGGGAGCGCGCCGCGGCCTGGAGGGCCGCGGTCTCGGCGGCGCTCAGGCGCAGGGTCGCATCCGCCGCCGCCGCGGGCGCGGCTCCGGCTGGACGGTCGGCGCCGAGCGGGGTCGGCGCGGCGAAGCCGTCGAGATAGCGGCGGAAGAACTCGTCGTCCGCCGCGGGATCGCGGCGCGCCAGCCAGGCGATGAAGTCGCGATAGGGCGGCCGCTCGGCGAGGGCCGGCTCGCGGCCGGCGGCGAGCGCCTCGTAGCAGACGGCGAAGTCGCGGATCAGCGCCGCGTAGGACCAGCCGTCGAGGAGCGCGTGGTGATGGCTCCAGAGGAAGCGCCAGGCGCGCTCGCCCGTGCGGACGAGGAGCCAGCGCATGAGCGGCGGCCGCTCGAGATCGAAGCCGCGGGCGCGGTCGGCGCCCACCAGCTCGGCGAAGCGGCGCTCGATCGCCTCCCGGCCGGTCCCTCGCCAGTCCTCCTCGACGATGGCGAATTCGACCCGGCGATGGACCGCCTGGAGCGGCGGCGCCGGAGGGCCGGCCTGTCGGCTCCTGAGCCCAGGAAATGGAAGGAGGTGCGGAGGACCGGCGTCCGCGCCACGATCCGCCGCCAGGCCTCGCGGAAGGCGGCGAGGTCGAGGTCGCCCTCGAAGCTGGCGCGGAGCTGCTCGACGTACTCCCCCGATCCCGGCGAGAAGAGGCTGTGGAAGAGCACCCCCTCCTGGAGGGGCGCCAGCGGATAGAGGTCCTCGAGATCGGCCGGGAGCCGCGCCAGCGTCGCGGCGTCGACGCCGGCGAGCCCATCGGCCGGAAAATCGCCTGGCACCTCTCGAAGAAAATCGCCTGGCACCTGTCGCGGAGAATCGCCTGGCACCTTCCCCGGAGAGTCGCCTGGCACCTGTCGAGACGGAAAATCGCCTGGCACTTCGTGAACGGCCTCCGGAAAATCGCCTGGCACCTGTCGAACGGCCCCGCCCACACGCGGCTCGCGGCCCTCGGCGACCGCGCGGGCGTGGGCGGCGAGCTCCCGCAGGTGAGCCGCGAACCGCCCGGCGAGGCGCTCGATCGCCGCGCGCTGGAATCGGCCGGCACCGTAGCTCCAGGCGACCTGGAGACGCCCGGCGGCGACGAAGGCGAGGACGGCGAGCGGGTGGCTGCGCCGGGCGCGCGGGCTCTGCACCGGGCCGGACGGCTCGCCGGCGGGGGCGAAGGGGGAGGCGGCGGGGAGCACCGCGTCGAGCTGGCCCAGGTAGTTGAAGCTGACCGGCGACGGCGGGCGCCCGCGGAGGCTCGCGGCCGCCGGGTCGTCGCTCAGGTAGCGGAGCAGCCCGTAGCCGATCCCGCGCCCCGGCACGGCGGCGAGCTGCCGCCGCACGGCGGCGAGGACGGCGCCGGGCCGCGGATCGTCGCCGGGCGCGAGAAGCACGGGGTAGAGGCTGGTGAACCAGCCGACGGTGCGCGAGAGGTCGAGGCTCTCCCCGCTCACCTCCTCGCGGCCATGCCCCTCGAGGTCGATGCGGGCGGCGGCGCCGGGGCCGGCGAGCGCCCAGGCGAGGGCGGCGATCAGCGCCTCGGCGATCGAGGCGCCGTAGGCCGCCGGCAGCGCCCGCAGGAGCTCGGCCGTCTCCTCCGCCGCCAGCTCGATCGCCACCGTCTCCGCCGCCGCCACCGTGTCCCCGCCGTCCGAGCGGTCGAGCGGACGATCGAGCGCCAGCTCGCCCGCGGTATCCGCGCCGCCGTCCGCGCCCGGCGCGCTCTGCGCCAGCCAGAAGGACAGCTCGGGCTCGACCGCCATCGTCCGCGCCAGCGCGGCCAGGCGCTCGGCCCAGCCTTGGAACGAGGCCGTCTTGGGCGGCAGGGCGACCGGCTCGCCGCGGCCGACCTGCCGCCAGGCGGTCGCCAGGTCGTCCAGGATCACCCGCCAGGAGACCCCGTCGACCGCCAGGTGATGGACGGCGAGGAAGAGACGGGCCTGGCCGGCCGGCAGGTCGAGCCAGAGGGCGCGGAGGAGCGGTCCGGCCGCGAGGTCGAGGCTGCCCTGGGCCGCCGTGACCGCCGCGGTGACCGCCGCCGTCGTCCGCCACTCCGGCAGCGCCGAGAGATCGATCCGCGCGCCGGGCGCATGGTCGGCCTGGGGAGCCGGCTGAGGAGCCGGCTGGGGCGCCGCGTGCCACTGCCTCCAGCCACCGGCCTCGCGCCGGAAGCGCAGGCGCAGGGCATCGTGATGGACGAGGAGCGCCGCCACCGCCTGCCCGAGGGCGGTCGGAGCCCACGAGCCGGCGAGCCCACGGAGCCGGCGGCTGCCGGACGGCGAGCAGGAGCGCCTGGTTGAAGTGATGGGGATCGGCGGGCTCCTGGTCGAGGAACCAGCGCTGGATCGGAGTGAGGGGAACGTCTCCCGTGACCGCCTCCTGCGGCGCGGTCGTCGCCGAGCGGGCCTTCGCCGGTCCCGCGGTGACGGCCGACTCGGCGAGGGCGGCGAGCCCGGCGACGGTCGGGTGCTCGAAGAGCTGGCGCGGGGTGACGCGGCAGCCCGCCTGGCCCGCCCGCGCCACCACCTGGAGCGACAGGATCGAGTCGCCGCCGAGGGCGAAGAAGTTGTCGTGGATCCCCACTCGCGGCAGCCGCAGCACCTCGGCCCAGATGCCGGCGAGGAGCTCCTCGACCGGGCCGCGCGGGGCGGTGGGCTCGGCCGCCCCGGCGCGCGATCCGGCCGCTTCCTCCTCGCCGTCGAGCGCCGCGAGAGCCCCGCGGTCGAGCTTGCCGTTGGGGGTGAGCGGCAGGGCGTCGAGACGCACGAACGCCGCCGGCAGCATCGGCTCGGGAAGCGTCTTGGCGAGATGGGCGCGCAGGTCGGCGGCCTTCCGCTCCGCGCCCGCCGCGACGTAGGCGACGAGCCGGCGCACGCCGCCGCGCTCGCGCACCGCGACCGCCGCGGCGCGCACGCCGGGGCAGGCGGCGAGGGCGGCCTCGACCTCCCCCAGCTCGACGCGATGACCGCGGATCTTGACCTGCCGGTCGGCGCGGCCGAGGAACTCGAGCTCGCCGTCCGGCCGCCGGCGCGCCAGGTCGCCGGTGCGGTAGAGACGGGCTCCCGGCTCGCTGGCGGCGAACCGATCGGGCAGGAAGCGCTCGGCGGTCAGCTCCGGGCGGCCCAGATAGCCGCGGGCGAGCCCGGCGCCGCCGACGTAGATCTCCCCCGCGACGCCGAGCGGCACCAGGCGGCCGTCGAGGTCGAGCAGGTGGACCTGGAGATCGGCGAGCGGGCGGCCGATCGGGCTCGCCGCCGCCTCGAGGTCGGCCGAGCCCACCGGCCGCCAGGTGACGTGGACCGTCGTCTCGGTGATGCCGTACATGTTGACCAGGCGCGGGCGGGTCTCCCCGAAGCGGCCGATCCAGCCGGCGAGCGAGGTCGGGTCGAGCGCCTCGCCGCCGAAGATCACCAGGCGCAGGTCCGGCAGATCGGCGCCCCCGCCCCCATTCCCGAGAGCGGCCGGCGCCAGCTGGGCGAACGCCGAGGGGGTCTGGCTCAACACCGTCACCCGCTCGGCCGCGAGCAGCCGCAGGAAATCCTCCGGCGCCCGGCTCACCGCGTAGGGCACCACCACCAGCCGGCCGCCGTAGGCGAGCGCTCCCCACATCTCCCACACCGAGAAATCGAAGGCGTAGGAGTGGAAGAGGGTCCACACGTCGCCGGCGCCGAAGCCGAACAGCGGCGCGGTCGCGGCGAGCAGCCGCGAGACATCGGCATGGGTGACCGCGACACCCTTCGGGCGTCCGGTCGAGCCCGAGGTGTAGAGGACGTAGGCGAGGTTCTCGGGCCGGGCTCCAGAAGCGTCCGCGCCCTCCCTGGGCTCGGCGCCATCGGCCGCCGAATCGGGAGACACCAGGACCGCCGCGTGCGGCGGCAGTGCCGCCGCGAGCTCGGGGCGGGCGACGAGCACCCGCGCCCGCGAGTCGTCGAGCATGAAGGCGAGCCGCTCCGCCGGATAGGCCGGATCGAGCGGCACGTAGGCGCCGCCGGCCTCGAGCACCGCGAGGAGGACGACGACCAGATCGAGCGAGCGCTCCAGGCAGACCGCGACGAGCGACTCCGGTCCTACGCCGCAACGCCGCAGCACCGCGGCGAGGCGGGCGGCGCGCGCCGCGAGCTCGCCGTAGGTGAGCTCCCCTTCCCCTTCCGGCCCGGTCAGGGCGACGGCTCCCGGCGCCCGCGCCGCCTGGGCGGCGAAGCGCCGGTGGAGACAGGCGCGCTCGAGCGCGGGCCCTGGCGGGCGCGGCGGGTTCCACTCCGCCGTGAGCTGCCGGCGCTCGGCCGGCGCCAGCATCGCGAGGTCGCCGAGCCGGCCGCCCGCCGCCAGCCCATCGCGCAAGGCCGCGAGGAGGTTCGCCCAGTGGGCGAGCAGGCGCGCCGCGGTCGCCGCGTCGTAGCGGGCGGGATCGCAGGCGAGGCGGAGGACGAGCTCCTCCCCCGCCGGCGCGGCGACCGCCGTCAGCGGGTAGTTCGTCCGCTCGCGGAAGCGCACCTCGCCGAGCGTCACGCCTCCCTCCGGAGTCAGCGGGACGGTCGGGTAGTTCTCGAAGACGAAGAGGGTGGTGACCAGGGGGGTGCCGGGCGGCAGCTCGCTCCAGCTCTGGATACGGGCGAGCGGCGTCGGCTCGAACGGCTGGAGGGCGAGCTGGCGGTCCTGCAGGGCGGCGAGCCAGGAGCCGACCTCCGCCCGCGGCCCGAGCCGCACGCGCATCGGCAGCGTGTTGATGAAGAGGCCGACCATCGACTCGATGCCGGGGAGCGGGATGCCGCGCCCGGAGACCGTGGTGCCGAAGACGACGTCGTCCGCCGCCCCGCGCTCTCCGGCATAGCGCCCGAGGAGGGCCGCCCATGCCCCCTGGACGAGGGTGCTCAGGGTCAGCCGGTGGCGCCGCGCGGCGTCCGCGAGGCGGGCGTGCGCAGCGGGGTCGAGCGCGAGCCTGCGGTCCTCTGGCTCGGGCGCCGTGCCGGCTTCCCTCTCGACCCCCGCGGAGCCTTCCGCGCCGGCGGCCGGGCGGGGCGTGCCGATCTCGGTCGGCGCGGTGAAGCCGGCGAGCTCGCGGCGGAAGAAGGCCTCCGCGGCGGCGAGGTCCTGGCGGCCCAGCCAGGCGATGTAGTCGCGGTAAGGGCGCGGCGCGGGGAGGGCGAGGTCGCCGCCGGCGGCGAAGGCGCCATAGAAGCGGAGCACCTCGGAGAGGAGGAGCGGCAGCGACCAGCCGTCGAGGAGCAGGTGGTGAGAGGTCCAGACCAGGCGATGGCTGGCGGCGCCGAAGCGCAAGAGCGCCAGGCGGAGGAGCGGCGCGCGCGCCGGCTCGAAGCCCTGCCGGCGGTCGGCGGCCAGGAAGGCCGCGAAGCGCGCCGCGCGCTCGGCCGCGGCGAGGCCGCTCCAGTCCTCGGCGCGGAGAGGCAGCTCGACCTTCCGCTGCACCGCCTGGAGCGGTCGCTTCTGGCTCTTCCAGACGAACGCCGTGCGCAGCACGGCGTGGCGCTCGATCACCCGCTGCCAGGCGCGCGCGAAGGCCGCCTCGTCGAGCGGCCCGGCGAGCGCGCAGCTCAGCTGCTCGACGTAGAGCCCCGACTCGGGGGAGTAGAGGCTGTGGAAGAGCATCCCCTCCTGGAGAGGGGAGAGGGCGTAGACGTCTTCGAGGTTCCGCGTGGCCACCGTCTACTAAAGGTGTCTCTGCCCCGGTTGAAACGGGCTGCCGCGAGCTATTTAAGCGCGAGCGGAGACGCCGGGCGCGCCGCGCGCGCGCCCCGACACCATGCCTAGGAGACCCTGCACATGAGGTGGCCATGAGCGGACAGAACGGACAGACCGGACATCGCATCCTCCTCGGCGGCCTGGGCGGCGACTCGCATAGCGTCGGCCTCCACATCCTCCATTGGGCGTTCGCCGGGAACGGCTATCGCGTCGACTTCCTGGGCACCCAGAACACGCTGGAAGACTTCACCCGCCGCGCCCCCGGCTACGACGCGGTGATGATCTCCAACATGGACGGGCACGCCGAGCACTACCTGCGGCAGTTCTCGCCGCCCAAGAGCGCGGGGCGGCCGCTCTGGTACCTCGGCGGCAACCTGACGATCGACGAGGGGGATGGATACGAGGAGCAGTTCCGGCGCCAGGGCTTCGACCGCGTCTACGTCAAGTTCGTCGACCTGGCGACGATCCTCGACACGCTGGCGCACGACCTGCGCGGCGTCCAGCCGGCGGCGGTCGCCGTCGTCCGCGCCCCGCACGCCCGCATGCCCGAGCCCGACTTCCTCGCCGAGCGCGAGCAGGTGCTCGCCACCTGGGAAACCGGCGGCGCCGCCGCCGACCTCGACGCCAACGCCCGGCGCCTCGCCCGCCAGCCGTCGTTCCCGCAGCTCCTCGCCGACGCCGACGCCGGCCGGCGGCCGATGGTGATCCAGCCGCGCTCGGGCGTCCCCGGCATCGCCGAGCAGACCGAGCTGCTGCGCCGCTTCCGCGACGCCGGCGCGCCGGGCCTCTCGTTCCAGGTCGACTCGCTCACCCGCAACAACCGCTACGCGGATGCCGCGCGCGGCATCGCCACCAGCGCGCGGACGGGCCGCGCGGTCTTGAACGGCTTCCCGCTCATCAACCATGGCGTCGACGCTCTCCAGGGGATGATCGCCGAGGTCGGCGTGCCGCTCCAGGTGCGCCACAGCACGCGCGACTCGCGCCTCCTCGCCGAGATCGCCTACGCCGGCGGGGCGACCGGCTTCGAGGGCGGCCCGATCTGCTACAACGTCCCTTACTACAAGGACTTCCCGCTGCGCGAGGCGATCGCCCGCTGGCGCTACGTCGACCGGCTGACCGGCCTCTACGCCGAGCGCTACGGCATCGTGCTCGACCGCGAGTTCTTCGGCACCCTGACCGCCACCCTGATCCCGCCGGCGATCGCCATCGCGAGCAACCTCGCCGAGGCGGTGCTCGCCGCCGAGCAGGGGGTCCGCTGCGTCTCGCTCTCCTATGCCGAGCAGGGCAACCGCGCGCAGGACATCGCCGCCGTCCGCGTCATGGCGGAGGCGACCCGCGAGGTGCTCGACGGCATGGGCTACGGCGACGTCGCCGTGCATACGGTCTTCCACCAGTACATGGCCGCCTTCCCTCCCTCCGAGCAGCGCTCGGAGGAGCTGATCTTCGCCTCGGCGGTGACCGCGGGGATGGCGGGCGCCACCCGGCTCATCACCAAGACGCCGGCCGAATCGCGGCAGATCCCGACCGTCGAGGACAACTTGCGCGGCATGGAGCTGGCGCGCCTCGGCGTCGAGGCGGCGCGCGGCCGCGCGCTGCCGGAGGCGGCGGTGGTCCAGGAGGCGCACGTCCTGCGCCGCGAGGTGAGGTCGATCTGGGAGAGCCTCGTCGACTGCGGCCGCGGCGACGTCGCGACCGGGGTCATCCGCGGCTTCGACCTCGGCCTGATCGACATCCCGTTCGCTCCCAGCGTCTACAACCGCGGCGAGACGCTGACCGCCCGCGACGTCCAGGGGGCGGTGCGCTTCGTGCGCACCGGCAACCTCCGGCTCGACCCCGAGGTGGTCGAGTTCCACGCCGCGAAGATGGACGAGCGGCGGCGGGCCGAGGGGATCGGGCGCGAGCGCGACTACCTGATGGTCGAGGCCGACGTGCTGCGGATCGCGCGCGAGCGCTACGGCGCCTGGCCGCTCGACGCGCGCGAGGTCGATCCGGCGTTCCTGGCGCTCCAGGGCGAGCACGCGGTAGCCTGAGGCGGTGGAGGCGAACGGGGACGGCAGGCCGCGGTTGCTGGGGATCCTGGGAGGCATGGGTCCGCTCGCCTCGGCCGAGCTCCTCCACACGCTCTACCGGCTGAACATCACCGAGCCGGAGCAGGCGGCCCCCGCCTGCCTGCTCCTCTCCGACCCTTCGATCCCCGACCGCACGAGCGCCATCCTCGCCGGCGACACGCGCGAGCTGGTCGCCCGCATCGACCGCGCGCTCGCCCACCTCGCGGCGGCGGGGGCCCGGCGCATCGTCATCGCCTGCGTCACCGCGCACGCGGTGCTGGCCCAAGTGCCCGAAGCGCAAAGGCGCCACGTCATCCCGCTCCTCGACCTGGCGATCGACGAGGTCGCGGCCGCCGGCCGCCCCCACCTCCTCCTCGCCACCCGCGGCACGCGCGCGGCGCGCATCTTCGAGAGCCACCCCCGCTGGAGCGAGGTTTCACCGCTGGTGCGCTGGCCGGACGACGGCGACCAGCACCGCGTGCACCAGACGATCTACCGCTTCAAGCACGCCGAGCCGGACGACGAGAGCCTCGACTGGATCGGCACCCTGCCCGAGAAGTACGCCACCGCGGGCCTGCTCTTCGGCTGCACCGAGCTCCACCTCCTCCACCGCCCCCTCGCCCGCCGCGCCGCTCTGGGGCTGCCGGTGCCGCGGATCGTCGATCCGCTGTGGGTCGCGGCGCGGGACCTCCGGAAGCTGCTGGGGTAAGACGCTGCTGGGTAAGACTCACCCGCCCAGCCGCGACTTCAGCGTGTGCAGGAGGTTGAGGGCCGCCAAGGGCGACAGGCGGTCGAGGTCGGCGTCGCGCAGGATCTCGGCGACCACCTGCTCGGGCGGCGTGAAGAGGGCGAGCTGATCGGGCAGGCCGGTCGCCGGCGCCGTGCCGCGGGCGAGCCGGGGCTTGCCCGCCATGTCGTACTCCTGGGACTCCAGGTTGGCGAGGATTTCGGAGGCGCGGGCGATCACCGCCTCCGGCAGGCCGGCGAGGCGCGCCACGTGGAGGCCGTAGGACTTGTCGGCGCTCCCCGGCACGACGCGGCGGAGGAAGACGATCCGCTCGTCCCATTCCTTGACCGCCATCGTCCGGTTGACCACCCGCGGCAGCAGCGCCGCGAGCTCCGTCAGCTCGTGGTAGTGGGTGGCGAAGAGGGTGAGCGGCCGGCTCTCCTGATGCAGGAACTCGACGATCGCCCAGGCGAGCGAGAGGCCGTCGAAGGTGGCCGTGCCGCGCCCCACCTCGTCGAGGATCACCAGGCTCTCGGGGCTGGCGTGGCGCAGGATGTTGGCGGTCTCGATCATCTCGACCATGAACGTCGACTCGCCGCGCGCCAGGTCGTCCGAGGCGCCGACGCGGGTGAAGATGCGGTCGACGACGCCGATCCGCGCCGCGGCGGCGGGCACGAAGCTCCCCGCCTGCGCCATGAGGACGATGAGCGCCACCTGCCGCAGATAGGTCGACTTGCCGCCCATGTTGGGGCCGGTCAGGAGGACGATCTGCGCCGCCGCGGGATCGAGATCCGCGTCGTTGGGCACGAAGCTGTCGCGCCCGGCGAGCTCGACCACCGGATGGCGCCCCTCGCGGACGTGGATGCCGCCGCCCGCCGGCTCGATCGCCGGCCGCACGTAGCCGTGGCGCGCCGCCGCCTCGGCGAAAGCCGCCAGCGCATCGGCCGCGGCGAGGACGGCGGCGAGCGCCGAGAGCCCGGCGATCTCCGCCGCGACCGCCGCCACCAGGCGCCGGAAGTGCTCCTGCTCGAGCCCCACCTGCCGCCCCTCGGCCTCGAGGATCTGCTCCTCCAGCTCCTTGATCTCGGGCGTCACGTAGCGCTCGGCGTTGACCAGCGTCTGCTTGCGGATGTAGTCGTCGGGCACCTTGTGCCCCTGTGCCCGCGTCACCTCGAGGTAATAGCCGAAGACGCGGTTGTAACGGATCTTGAGCGAGGGGATGCCGGTGCGCTCGCGCTCGCGCGCCTCGAGCGAGAGGATGTGGCGCTTGCTGTCCCTGGCGAGCGAGCGATAGCGGTCGAGCTCGGCGTCGACCCCGGGGGCGATCACCCCGCCCTCCTCGAGCGCCGCCGCCGGTATCTCTTCGAGCGTGCGGGCGAGCTGGGCATGGAGCTCCACCAGCGGGTCGGCGGCGGCGAGCTCGGCGAGGAGCGCCGCCGGCACGCCGGCGGGCGGCCCCGCGGCGAGGTCCGCCAGGATCGCCGGCACCTCGGCGAGGCCGTCGCGCAGCGCCGCCGCCTCGCGCGGGGTGAGCGTGCCGAGGACGGCGCGGCCGAGGAGGCGCTCCGGATCGCCGACCTTAGCCAGCCGCTCGCGCAGGCGCTCGCGGCGCGAGTGGTCGCCGGCGAGCTCGCCGACCGCCTCGTGGCGGCGGACGATCGCCGCCGCGTCGCGCAGCGGCCGGCGGAGCCAATCGCGGAGGAGCCGGCCGCCCGGGGGCGAGGCGGTGCGGTCGAGCACCGCGAGGAGCGTGCCGCGGCGCCTGCCCTCCCGCGGGCCCTCGCGCTGGCTGCGGAAGACCTCGAGATTGGCGAGCGTCGTCGCGTCGACGACGAGGCGGTCGCCGGGCTCGCGGAGCGCGATTCCCCGCACGTGGCCGAGCTCGCTCTTCTGGGTCTCCCGCGCGTAGGCGAGCGCCGCCGCCGCCGCCGCGACCGCCGGCTCGCCGTCGGCGAGGCCGAAGCCACGCAGAGTCGCCGTCCCGAACTGGCGCTTCAAGAGGTCGGCGGCGCGGGAGGGATCGAGCAGGCGGTCGCCGGCGAGCGACGTGCGGCAGGGGACCTCGCGCTCGAGCCAGTCGCGGAGCTCCTGCGGCAGGCCGGCCGTGCCGTCTTCCAGGAGCAGCGCCTCGCGCGGCCGGAAGAGGGAGAGGTCGGAGACCGCCTCCTCGACGGCCGTCCAGCGGCGGACGAAGAAGCCGCCCGTCGAGACGTCCAGGAAGGCCCCGGCGCCCCCCTCGCGGTTCCAGGTCAGGCTGGCGAGGAGGACCTCCTCCTTGCCCTCCAGGAGGCCGGGATCGGAGACCGTCCCCGGCGTCACCACCCGCGTCACCTCGCGCCGGACCAGCCCCTTGGCCTCGGCCGGGTTCTCGACCTGATCGCAGATCGCGACCTTCAGGCCCGCCTCGAGGAGCTTGCCGATGTAACCCTCGACCGCGTGGTGGGGGACGCCGCACATCGGCGCCTCGTTCTCGCTCCCCTTCTGGCGCGCCGTCAGCTGCACCTCGAGGATCGGCGCCGCGGTCTTCGCGTCCTCGAAGAACATCTCGAAGAAGTCGCCCATCCGGTACATGACGATCGAGTCCGGGTGCTGCGCCTTGACCTCCAGGTACTGGCGGAGCATCGGCGTGAGCGCGAGCGTCGGCGACGGCATGGCGCGAGAGTATAGCCAGGTGCGGGCGACCCGGCCGCAGGTCAAAAATCGTCGGTACCGGGTCCGTTGGGTCCCGAGGACGGCCGCCTGGAAGGGGGTTCGGGCGGGTGGTCCCGAGGGCGGTCGCCCGCAGCGGACCCAACGGACCCACTACCAAATCGTCGACGGAGCGCACCGGACGCTCCCATCCCGAGGGACGAGGCGGGAGAACCGGCCCGCGACCCCGCCTATACTTCCTTCGGATGAGCGCCGAGACCGGACCGATCCTCGTCCTCGACAGCGGCTCGCCGCGGGTGAGCGTGGCCCTCGGCCATCATGGAGCGGTGATCGCCGAGCGCTCGGCCGAGGTGGCGCGCTCCTCCACCTTCCTCCTGCGGATGATCGACGAGGTGCTGGCCGAGGCGGGGCTCGTCCCCGCCGACCTCGCCGGGGTGGCGGCACTCGCCGGCCCCGGCAGCTTCACGGGTCTGCGCATCGGCCTCGCCACCGCCCTCGGCCTCCATCAGGCGCTGGATATCGCGGCCACCGCCCTCCCCACCCTCACCGCCCTCGCCGCGCAGGTGACAGCCGACTTTCCGGCCGGCTCTCCGGCCAACCGTCCGATCCTCGCCGCGGTCGACGTCCTGCGCGGCGAATGGGCGGTCCAGACCTGGGAAGACGGGCTGAGCGGTCCGCTCGAGATCCTCGCCGAGCCCGACCTGGCGCGCCGCGCCGGGGACCGCTCTGCGGTGATCGTCGGCTTCGGCGTGCGGCGGCTCGCGGCGCTTCCCGGCTGGCCGGCCGCAGCGGTCCTCCACGAGCCTGGCGCTCTCGCTCCGGCCGCCCTGCGCCGGCTGCCCGAGGATCTCGCCGCCTGGGATCCCGGCCGCCTGACCGCCCCGATCTACGGCCGCCCGCCCGCCGTGACCCTCCCCCGCGGGCGCCGCACGGCCATTGCGAGCCGTCCCTTGAGCCTGGTCTTTCCCGCCTCCCTCCCCCTCATCCGCACCGCGCACGAGGAGGACATCGCCCGCCTCGCCTGGCTCGAGCAGATGGGCTTCCCGGACCCCTGGTCGTTCGAGCTGCTGTCCTATGAATGGCGGCATCCTCTATCCCTTCTCCTTCTCGCCACCTGGGCCGAGCAGATTCCCGCGGCCGGCTACGCCTCGTTCCGTCAGGGCAGCCAGGAAGCCGAGCTCCTGCGTCTGGCGGTGGCGCCCGGCGAGCGGCGGCGCGGCGTGGCGCGCGCCCTGGTCTCGGAAGGTCTGCATCGGCTGGCACCCGCCGGCGTGCGCACCTGCTTCCTCGAGGTACGGACCCAGAACTCCGGAGCGATCGCTTTCTACCGGCAGATGGGATTCAACGAGGTCGGCCGGCGCAAGGGCTACTACCGCGACGGCTCGGACGCCCTGGTCTACGCGCGGCCGATCTGAAGCCGTCCGGGAAGCGGGATCATAGGCGTGGCCGAGCGGCCAGCCGCTCGCGAATGAGCGCCAGGACGCCCTCGCGCTCGGCGCCGGCGAGCGGCAGGCGCGGCGGGCGCACCGCTTCGCTCCCCCAGCCGACCTCGGCCTGGACGAGCTTGATGAGCTGCACGAACTTCGGCCCGGTGTCGAGCCGCAGCAGCGGCAGGAACCACTCATACAGGGTGCGGGCTTCGTCGCTCCGCCCGGCGGCGGCGAGGTCGAAGAGCCGCATCGACTCGGCCGGCAGAGCGTTGACCAGGCCCGCGATCCAGCCCACCGCGCCGGCCTGCACCCCCTCGACCAGCAGGTCGTCGACGCCGATGAAGATGGCCAGGCGATCCCCCAGCCGCTGGCGGATCGCGGTCACCCGGCGCACGTCGGCGCTCGACTCCTTGACGGCCTCGAGGTTGGGGAGCGCCGCGAGCTCGGCCATCTGCTCGGCATCGACGTCCGTCCCGTAGGCGAGCGGATTGTTGTACAGCATGCAGGAGAGCGGCGTCGCCGCGATCACCGCCCGGAAGTGCGCCGCGGTCTCGCGCCGATCGCCGCGATAGACGTAGGGCGGCAGCACCATCAGCCCCTGGGCCCCCGCCGCCGCCGCGGCGCGCGCCAGGTCGACCGCCTCGCGGGTCGCGAGCGCCGAGATCCCCGCCACCAGCGGCACCGGCCGGGGAGCCGCGGCGCAGGCCGCCGCCGCGGTCGCCAGCACCGCCCGCTTCTCCTCCCCCGTCAGGGTCGCCGCTTCGCCCAGCGAGCCGAGCGCGACGATGCCGCGCGCGCCGTGCTCGATCAGCCAGGCGGCGTGGCGCGCGAGGTGCTCGTGGTCGACCGCGAGGTCGGGCCGGAACGGCGTCGTGATCGCCGGGAAGACGCCCTGCCACGGCAGCAATCTGGGCATCGTCCTAGGCATTGTCGTCGCGTCGCTCCTGTCGGGAGGCCGGGTTTGACCGAGGGATTACTCCAGCATAGATTGCCCGCATGGGCAACGCTCTCGAGCTGGCGCACTTCGTCGGCGGCCGCTTCCAGCCGAGCCGCAGCGGCGGCATGCTGGTCGATCTCAACCCCTCCGAGCCGACGGACGTCGTGGCGCTCATCCCCGAGGGGACGCCCGACGACGTCGAGGCCGCGGTCGCCGCCGCCGAGGCCGCCCTCCCCGCCTGGCGCGGCGTCTCCGGCGCGGCGCGCGCCGAGGTCCTCCACCGCTGGGCCCAGGCGATCGCCGCGCGCGCCGAGGAGCTCGCCCAGGCGATGGCGCGCGAGGTCGGCAAGCCGATCGGCGAGGCGCGCGGCGAGGCGGCGCGTGCGGTGGCGATCCTGCGCTACTATGCCGGCGAGGCGGTGCGCGAGATCGGCGCCGTGATCCCCGCCATGGCGCCCGGCGCGCTGCAGCTCACGCTGCGCCAGCCGCTCGGCGTCGTGGCGCTCGTCACGCCGTGGAATTTCCCCCTCGCCATCCCGCTGTGGAAGGCGGCCCCGGCGCTCGCCTTCGGCAACACGGTGGTGTTGAAGCCCGCCGAAGTCTCCTCGCGCGTCGCCACCCTCCTCGCCGAGACCGCCGCCGCGGCCGAGCTGCCGGCCGGCACCTTCAACGTCCTCCTCGGCGGCGGCAGGACCGCCGGCGCGGCCCTCCTCCGCCATCCGGCGATCGCCGGCGTCAGCTTCACCGGCTCGGCGGCGGTGGGCGCCGAGGTGGCGGCCGGCGCGGCGGCGCGCAACCTCCGCTTCCAGACCGAGATGGGCGGCAAGAACGCGGCGATCGTCGCCGCCGACGCCGACCTCGACCTCGCCGCCGACCTCGTCGCCGCCGGCGCCATGCGCTACGCCGGCCAGAAGTGCACCGCGACGAGCCGGGCGATCGTCGTCCGCCAGGCCGTCGAGCCCTTCCTGGAGCGCCTGAGGCGGCGGGTCGAGGCGCTGCCGCTCGGGCCGGTGACCGATCCCGCCGCGGCGATCGGCCCGCTGATCAGCGAGGCGGCGCGCAGCCGCGCGCTCGCCGCCGTCGCGGCGCTCGCCGCGACCTCCGCGCGGCGGATCACCGGCGGCGCTCCATCCACCGACGCGCGCTTCGCGCGCGGCTACTTCCTCGCTCCCACGGTCCTCGCGGACGTGCCGCTCGATTCGGCGGCGGCGCGGGACGAGCTCTTCGCGCCGGTCCTCGCGGTCCTCCCCGCCGAGGACCTGGAGCATGCGATCGAGCTCGCCAACCGCACCGTCTACGGCCTCTCGGCGACGCTCTTCACCAAGGACCTCGCCGGCGCCCTCGGCTACGTCCACAAGATCGAGGCCGGGATGGTGCGGGTGAACGGCGACACCACCGGCGTCGACCCGCACGCCCCGTTCGGCGGCACGAAGGGATCGAGCTCCGGCAGCCGCGAGCAGGGGTCGGCGGCGCGCGAGTTCTACACCGAGCTGAAGACCGTGCAGATCAACCCCGGGTAGCGAACCCGCCGACCGCCCATGGACGAGACCTCCTTCCCCGAGACGATCGCCGTCGTCGACTCGCACACCGAGGGCGAGCCGACCCGCGTCGTCCTCGCCGGCTGGCCGCAGCCGGCGGGCGAGACCATGGCGGCGCGGCGCGACGACCTGGCGCGCCGCTTCGACGCCCTGCGCCAGGCGGTGGTCTGCGAGCCGCGCGGCCACGACGCCGTCGTCGGCGCCCTGCTGACGCCGGCGGTCGAGCCCGGATCGCATGCCGGAGTCGTCTTCTTCAACAACGTCGGCTACCTCGGGATGTGCGGCCATGGCCTGATCGGCGTCGTGCGCACCCTCGCCCATCTCGGCCGCCTCGCGCCGGGGCCGGTGCGGATCGACACCCCGGCGGGCACCGTGGGAGCGGAGCTCCTGGCGGACGGCTCGGTGGCGATCGAGAACGTCCCCGCGCGCTCGACGGCGCGGGACGTCGCGGTCGACGTCCCCGGGCTCGGGCGGATCGTCGGCGACGTCGCCTACGGCGGCAACTGGTTCTTCCTCACCCGGCTGCCGGACGAGCCGATCGCGCTCGCCAACGTCGACCGCCTGCTGGCGAAGACGCGCGCCGTCCTCGCCGCGCTCGCCGCCCAGGGAATCGACGGCGAGGGGGGCGCCGCGATCGACCACGTCGAGGTCTTCGGCCCTCCCGACCGTCCTGACGCCGACGGCAAGAGCTTCGTCCTCTGTCCCGGCGGCGCCTTCGACCGCTCCCCCTGCGGCACCGGCACCTCGGCCAAGATGGCGACCCTCCACGCGCGCGGCGAGCTGGCGCTGGGGGAGATCTGGCGCCAGGAGAGCGTCACGGGCAGCCTGTTCACGGGCTGGCTCACCGAGCGCGCGAGCGCAGGCGGGCGGGAGCTCGTGCCGCACATCCGCGGCCGTGCCGCGATCACCGGCGAGGCGACGCTCCGCTTCGAGCCGGACGATCCCTTCCGCGGCGGCTTCCGCGTGGGGAGCCCGTGAAGCGATCCTTCGCGCCAGGGGCTCTCCGGCTTCCGGGATGAGCCGGCGGCCCGACGCCGTCGTCGTAGGGGCGGGGATCGTGGGAGCGGCATGCGCCGCCGAGCTCGCGGCCGCCGGCCTCGCCGTCACCGTCCTCGACGGCCGCTTCCCCGGCGCCGGCGCCACCGCGGCGGGGATGGGCCACCTGGTGGTCATGGACGACTCCCCGGCGCAGCTCGCCCTGACCGCCGCCGCCGTCGACCTCTGGAGGGAGCTCGCCCCCGATCTCCCCGCCGCCTGCGAGGACGAGCCCCGCGGCACCCTGTGGCTCGCCGCCGAGGAGCCGGAGATGGACCTGGTGCGCGCCAAGGCGGAGCTCTACCGGGCGCACGGCATCGCCGCCGAGGCGCTCTCCGCCGCCGAGGTGGCGGCCGAGGAGCCCCGTCTCCGGCCGGGCTTGGCCGGCGGCCTCCTGGTGCCGGGCGACCGGGTGATCTACCCGCCCGCCGCCGTCCGCTTCCTCCTCGCCCGTGCCGCCGCGGCGGGAGCCGAGGTCCGCCAAGGGGTGGCGGCGACCGGGATCGGCCCGGGCGCGGTCGAGACCACCGCCGGGCGCATCGAGACCGGCCTGGTGGTCAACGCCGCCGGGGCCGAGGCGCCGCGGCTGACCCCCGGCCTCCCCGTCGCTCCGCGCAAGGGACACCTGGTCATCACCGATCGCTACCCCGGCTTCTGCCGCCACCAGCTCGTCGAGCTGGGCTACCTGCGGAGCGCCCATGGCTCTAAATCCTCTGACTCCTCCGCTGCCTCCGCTCCAGGCCGTCGCGAGTCCGTCGCCTTCAACGTCCAGCCGCGGGCGACCGGCCAGCTCCTCGTCGGCTCGTCGCGCGAATACGCGGGCTTCGAGCCGGCCGTCAACCGCCCCCTCCTCTCCCGCATGCTGGCGCGCGCCGTCGAGTTCCTGCCGGACCTCGCCAGGCTCTCGGCGCTCCGCACCTGGACCGGCTTCCGCCCGGCGACCCCCGACAACCTGCCGCTCATCGGCCGCTGGGAGCCGGTGCCCGGGCTGTGGCTCGCCACCGGTCACGAGGGCCTGGGGATCACGACCGCCCTCGCCACCGGGAGGCTCCTGACGGACCTCATCCTCGGCCGCGCGCCGCGGCTCGATCCCCTGCCCTTCGCCCCCGGCCGCGCTTTCGCCGATGCCTGATCCGGTGACGATCGTGGTCGACGGCCGGCCGCTCGCCGTGGCGGCGGGGACGACGGTCGCCGTGGCGCTCCTCCAGCACGGCATCGCGCGCTTCCGCACCTCGCCGAGCGGCGAGCCGCGCGGACCGCTCTGCGCCATGGGGACCTGCCACGAGTGCCGGGTGGCGATCGACGGCGTGCCGCACCGCCGCGCCTGCCTCGAGCCCTGCGCGCCGGGCATGGCGATCGAGACCGGAGGGTGAGCGCGGGGAGGCAAGAGCTGTCGGTCGACGTCGCCGTGGTGGGCGGCGGCCCGGCCGGTATCGCCGCGGCCTGCCGTGCGGCGGAGGCGGGGGCCCGCGTCGCGCTGCTCGACGAGAACCCCGCCCCGGGCGGCCAGATCTGGCGCGCCGGCGCGGGCGCCCATCCGCCGGCGGCCGCCCGGCGCTGGCTGGCGCGCCTCGCCCGCTCCGGGGCGCGGGCGATCCCCCGCGCCTCGGTGTTCGACGCCGACCCGGCGGGGACCCTCTGGGCCGAGGTCGGCGGCGAGCCGCTCGCCGTCGCCTGGAGCCGGCTGGTCCTCGCCACCGGCGCCCGCGAGCGCTTCCTTCCCTTCCCCGGCTGGACGCTGCCGAATGCCATAGGCGTCGGCGCCGCCCAGGCCCTCCTCAAGTCGGGTCTCGAGGTGCGCGGCCGGTCGGCCGTGGTGGCGGGCACCGGGCCGCTGCTCCTGCCGGTCGCGGCGCTCCTGCGCTCGCGCGGCGCCAGGGTGGCGCTGGTCGCCGAGCAGGCGCCGCGCGACGCCGTCTACCGCTTCGGCCGCGGCCTCTGGAGCCGGCCGGGAAAGCTCCTCGCCGCGGCCCGCTGGCGCGCCGGCTTCCTCGGCGCGCCCTACCGGACCGGCTCCTGGGTGACCGCGGCCGAGGGGGACGGCAGGGTCGAAGAGGTCGTCTGGACCGACGGCTCGCGCCGGCACCGCACCCCCTGCGATCTCCTCTGCTGCGCCTACGGCCTGGTCCCCAACCTCGAGCTGGCCCGACTCCTCGGCTGCCGCCTGGACGGGGCCTTCGTGGCCGTCGACACGCATCAGGCGGCCGAGGTGCCGGCGGCGGCGCTAGCCGTTCCTGGAGACGTGCCAGCCGTTTATTGCGCCGGCGAGCCGACGGGGATCGCCGGGGTCGAGCAGGCCCTGGTCGAGGGGGAGATCGCCGGGCTCGCCGCCGCCGGCCGTGCCGCCGAGACCGGGCCGCTCCGCCGCCGCCGCGATCGCGGCCGGGCCTGGGGCGAGGCTCTCGCCGCCGCCTTCCGCCTGCGCCCCGAGCTGCTCCGCCTGGCGCGGCCGGAGACCGTCGTCTGCCGCTGCGAGGACGTGCGCCTGGGCGACCTCGACCCCGCGTGGGACCCGCGCCAGGCGAAGCTCGCCAGCCGTGCCGGCATGGGTCCCTGCCAGGGCCGCGTCTGCGGCCCGGCCCTGGCCGCCCTCTTCTCCCGCCCCGAATGGGACGACGGCGCCGCGCGCCCGCCCCTGAAGCCGGTGGCGATCGGGAGCCTGCTCGACCTGTCCGCGCCCTCTCCCCCGGCGCTCCGGGATGGCTTTCCAGCCGACCCGGACGGCGGTCCCCCCGCGGGCCTCGACCCCGCCTCGATCCCGCCTTGAGGTAGTTTCCTAGTTTGAAATGCCCTCCGCCGCCAGGCTGGAGAGAAGGGTGCCCGCTTCGTCGTAGGCAGCCTTGTAGGTGGAATCGGGCGGGCCGTCGCAGGTGGCCAGGCGCCGGGCTTCCTGGGCGTGCTCTCGGGCGGCGGGGTGGTCGCCGCGGCGCACGGCGAGCCGGGCGAGCTCCAGGTGGGCGTCCGCGCCTTGCAGGACGTAGCCGCTGCGCTCGGCGATGAGCCGCGCCTCGTCGGCCAGCCGCCGGGCCTCCTCCGCCGCGCCGGTGGCGGCGCGGAGCCGCGCCAGGTCGAGGAGGATGTCGGCCTCGTGGTCCACCAGGTTGATGCGACGGCAGCGCTCCAGCGCCTCGTTCAGGTGGCGCTCGGCCTCGTCCGCCTGGCCGGCTACGCGGTGCGCCGCGCCCAGCAGCCAGTGGCTGCGGACGTAGTCGCGCTCGACCGGATAACGGGTGCGGGCATCCTCGTCCGCGAGATGCAGCGCGCGGCGGGCCGAGTCGATTGCCGTTTGCGGATTGGGGCTTGCAGATGGAGCCGTGGTGCGCAGCCGGAGCAGCTCACCAAGGGCGCGGTAGGCCCACACCACACCTTGCGACTGTACGTCGTTCTGCTCTTCGAACATCTTCAGCGCCGTCGCCAGCTCCGTTTCCGACTCGACCTGCGCGCCGCTGTAGGCCAGCAGCCTGCCCAATTCCTGGTGGCCAATCGCCTCACCGAATTCTTCCTTGTTCTCGCGACACAGTGCGACGCTGCGGCGCAGGTTCGCCTCGGCGACCCGCAGCGCGCCGATCTTCAACTGGTCGTCCGCTACGTTCCCCAAGCCGACGGCGAGGTTTCCTTGTGTCGGCCTGCTTCTCGTCGATGGCGATTGCCTGCTCAAAGATCGGCACGGCACGGCGGGGCTGCCCGCTGAGGCTGTAGGAGTTCGCCAGCGTCGTTCAGCGTCCAGGCTTGGGCGCGTTCGTCGGTCAGCCGCGGCGGGCGGTCTTCGCCGTCGGGGAAGAGCGGGCGCAGCAGGTCGATGGTCAACAGGTAGGCGCCGAGCTGGTAGTAGAGCGGCGCGGCAAGGCGGTCGCGATAGAGCGTGCGCGCATCGTCCAACTGCCCGGCGCGAACGGTGTGGTGGTAGAGCTCGATCACCGGGGCGAGGTCTTCGAGGCGCGTCACCTTGTCCGGCGCGGGCACGGCGGCGAAGTAGTCGCGCAGCCGGGTGTGGGCGGCAGCGCGGTCGGGCGTGGCCAGGCGGTCGTAGGCGTAGCGGCGCACGATGGGGTGCAGGTCGAACCGGCCCTCGCGCGGGTCGTGATGCAGCAGCCCGCGCGCCACCAGATCGTGCAGGTCGGTGTCGAGGGGCGTTGGGGATCCCGCTTCCGCCAGCGCCTGGAGCGCGGCGTAGGCCACCGGGCTGCGGAAGCAGGCGATGCGGGAGAGGAGCGCCCGGCGCGCAGGCGCGAGGCGGTCGTAGGCTGTCTCGAGCACATGGTGCTGGCGCTGGACCAGATCGCCGCTCACGTCCAGCCGCTTCGCCGCGGCGATGTCGCCGGGCTGCTGGAAGTCGCCGAGGATCAGGCCGGCCAGGAGGCGCAGGCTCAAGGGGTGGTAGCCGTAGGGCGCGCACGCCGCTTCGATCTCGGTGTGGGTGCCGCGGATGCCCTGGCCGCGGAAGAAGGCGACGGCATCGGCGGGCTCGAGCCGCTCGAGCGGCTCCTCGCGGCAGCCGGTCAGCAAGCCGCCGCCTTGGGCCTCGAGCACGCGCGGGCGGAGCCGCGTGGTGAGCAGCACCTTCGAGCGCAGCCCCGGCTGGAGGGCGACGTGGTAGAGGAACAGCTCGGCCAGCGGCGAGATGCAGTCGCGCTCGCTGCGCTCGCTGCGATCGCCGCGATCGTCGCCTTCGCGTCTCGCCTCGTCCCCTTGATAGGCGGCCTCCAAACCACCGAACGCGCGCAGCAGGCGCTCGAAGCCGTCGAGCACCAAGCAGAGTGCCGGGAGCGTGGAGCGCTTGCAGGAGCGCCCTGACCAGCGTCCTTGCTGGAGAGGCTCGCCGAGTCGGTCGTCGCCGCCGCGGAGGTACGCGAGGGTCCCGGTCAGGAAACGGTCGAAGCTCGCGTCCCCCTCATAGAAGCTCCACCAGACGACGCGCGGCCAGGAGGTGGGCTTCACGTCGTGGGTGAGCCAGTGCCAGACGAGCGCGCTCTTGCCGAAGCCGCCCAGAGCGCTGGAGGCTCGAGCAGCGGATGCTCGGGATCTTCGGAAAGCCAGCGGTCGAGCATCGCCCGTTCCGTCACCCGGCCGGTGAAGTCGGGAGGCATGGGATAGGGATGGGCGAGGAACCAGCCGTCGCGCCGGGGCTCCCGGGGCGGCTCCGGCTCCGGCGGCTTGCCCAGCGCGGTCAAGAGCTGCCGCCAGGCGAGCTCGTGGTCGGCACCGTCGGTGAAATCGATGTGGGTGAGCGCGCCGAGGCGGAGGGGCTTTTTGCATTCGGCCTTCAGCAGCGGGATGAGGCGGAGGTCGCGGTTGGCCGGGCTCGAGGGTCTGAACCATGAGGTTCTCGAGCTCGCCCCATCCGCTTTCGATGTAGTTGGGCGTCAGGACGAGAAGCGTCTTGCGGCACTCCACGACGCCGCGCTCCATCTCCTTGATGCTGGGCGCGCCGCGCGTGAAGTCGCGGAAATCGATGAACGCCTCAATCCCGGCTTCCTCGATGCGCGGCAGCAGCTCGCCGCGCACCCACGCTTTGTCTTGGCTCGAGTAGGAGAGAAAGACGTCCATTCAGGATTCGGTTGGAAAGGCGGGGTGGGGGTGGCGGTCCAGGGAGCGCGGTCTCCAGGCTCTCGCAATCGATCAGCGGTTGCATCATAGCGTGCTCATTCGCCCGCTCCGCGGAGAGGAATGCAGCCGGTCCACGATGGCGCGGTAGCGACCTAGTTCGAAATCCGGCCGCTGAACCAGGTTCGGCAAGCCCGACGCTGCGCTACCGGCCCTCCGCACCGGGTTTCGAACTAGGACACCACCCGCCTCGATCCCGCCTTGATCCCCCCGGGGCGGGTGTTATCCTGACTCCAGCAGGCATGCTGAGCTCTCTCCCCATCACCGCTCTTTCGCGCCGCGACCGCCGGCCGGAAGTCGCCCGGGGATCCTCTTGCCGGTGAGCGCCTTGCGCCCCGATCCCACTCCCGGCGACCGCCGAGCCGCACTCCCTGCCCCTCCCGTTCGACCGGCCTCCCACGCCCACCGCGGGCGATGCGGAGCTGCGCCGGCCATCCAATCAGCCGTCCATCCGACCGTTGGTATCCGAGGAGGTATGTGCCGATGCCCATCCGCGACGAGATCAAAGAGGAGCTGATCGCCACCGACGAGGAGTTCCGCCGTCTCTACGAGGAGCACCAGTCCTGCGAGCGGCGGCTGGCCGAGCTGAATCAGAAGTCGCTCCTCTCCCAGGACGACGAGACCGAGGAGAAGCGGATCAAGCTGCACAAGCTCAACCTGAAGGACCGCATGGAGTCGATCGTGCGCGCCCACCGCGAGTCGCGGGTCTCGGCGTGAGGACGACGGCCCGCGGCCCTGCGGCCCGCCCGCCCGGCGCCGCCTCATCGGCGGGCGCTCTCTCCTCGCGACGGCAGCGATGACCTTCGCGCGTGAAGGCTGGCCGTTCGTCCTGCCCTTCGTCGCCGTCGCCGCGCTGCTCCTCTGGCTGGGGCATCCGGTCTGGTCGGGGACGGCGCTCGTCGTCGGCTTTCTCGTCCTCCTCTTCTTCCGCAACCCGCACCGCTCCTTCGCCGGCGAGGCCGGCACCGTGCTCGCCGCCGCCGACGGCCTGGTGACCGGCGTCGACGAGGTCGAGGACGCGGGCGTCGGGCCGGGGCGCCAACGCCGCATCGTCACCTTCCTCTCGGTGTTCGACATCCACGTGCAGCGCGTGCCGGTGGCCGGCGAGGTGATCGCCTCGACCTACCGCGCCGGCCGCAAGGTCGCCGCGTTCAAGCGCGAGGCCGGCGAGGTCAACGAGCAGCACCTGACCGTCATCCGGCGCCCCAACGGCGACCTCGTGGGCGTGCGCCAGATCGCCGGCCTGCTGGCGCGGCGGGTGGTCTGCTATCTGAAGGAGGGAGACCAGGTGCATCGCGGCCAGGCGATGGGGCTGATCAAGTTCGGCTCGCGCGTCGACCTGGTGCTGCCGGCGAGCTACCGCGTGCTGGTCGCCCAGGGCGACCGGCTGAAGAACGGCGCGACGGCGGTCGCCGTCCCCGAGGAGCTGCCGTGAACCCGGCGCGCGAGATGGGCCGGCGGGTGCGGCGCGGCGCCTACATCCTCCCCAGCCTGTTCACCGTCGGCAACATCCTCCTGGGCTTCTACGCCATCGTCCTCGGCCTGCGCTCGGCCGGCATCGTCTCTCACGATCCCGCCCTCGGCGAGCCGCGCTCGGGCTTCGACAAGGCGGCGCTGGCGATCCTCGGCGCCGCGATCCTCGACGCCCTGGACGGCCGGATCGCCCGGCTGACCGGCACCGAGAGCGAGTTCGGCAAGGAGTACGACTCGCTCGCCGACGTCTTCACCTTCGGCGCCGCGCCGGCCCTCCTCGCCTATCTCTGGGGGCTCTACGAGTGGGGGCGGCCGGGATGGCTGGTGCCGTTCTTCTATCTCGTCTGCACCGCCACCCGCCTCGCCCGCTTCAACGTCCAGACGCGGATCGTCGACTCGCGCTTCTTCGTCGGCCTGCCGGTGCCGGCGGCGGCGGGCGCGGTCTGCTCGATCCTCTTCTTCCAGCCCGACTCGCTCTTCGCTCCGGACTCGCCATGGAAGACCTGGGTGCAGCTCGGGGTGATGGTCTCGATGCTCTTGATCGGCGTCCTCATGGTCTCGACCTTCCGCTACGTGAGCTTCAAGAAGATCGACCTGCGCCGGCGCTGGAGCTACCGGGCCGCGGCGCCGATCGCGGCGGTGATCCTGGTGATCGCGTACAAGCCGCGCGCCACCTTCCTCGCCATCGCCGCGCTCTTCACGCTGTCCGGCCCGACGTCCTATCTGATCTCCCGTCTGCGCGGCCGGCGCCGCGCCGGAGCGCCCCCGGAGACCTCATGAGCACCCTCGCCATCGTCAACCCGTCGGACCTGGTCGGCAAGGAGCTCCGCGAGCAGCTCGAGCGCCGCTCGAGCCGATGGAGCGACATCCGTCTCCTCACCACGCGCGAGGAGGAGGAGAACGCGATCACCGAGCTCGCCGGCGGCGCGGCGCTGGTCTCCCGGTTCGACGCCGAGGCCCTCGAGCGCGTCGACCTCGCCTTCTTCTGCGGCACCGCCGCCGAGATCGCCGCGGCGCTCGCCGTGCTGCCCCCCGAGGTGACGGCCATCGCCATGGCGCCGCCGGCGGTCGCCGGCCGGCCGGCCGAGGGACGGCTCGCCGAGGCGCGGCCGGTCGTCGCCGGGGTGAACCTCGCGGCGGCCCGCTACGCCGCCAACGGCAGCGGGCGGATCCTGCTCTCGCCGCACCCGGCGGTCGTCCTCCTCGCCCACCTCCTCCATCCGCTCGCCGCGCTGGGGCTCGCGGAGGCGGTCGCGACCGTCGTCCAGCCCGCCTCGGTGCAGGGCGATCCGGGCCTCGACGAGCTCTTCGAGCAGACGCGGCAGATCGTCGCCATGACCCAGCGCCGTCCGACGCCGATCTTCGGCGCCCAGCTCGCCTTCAACCTGCTGCCGATCCCGTCGCCGGCGGGCGATCTCGCGCCGACCCTCGCCGCGGTCCTGGCGGAGCCGCCGGGCGAGCGCCCGCTCTCCTTCCAGCTCCTCCAGGGCGGCATCTTCCACTCGCTCTCGGCGAGCGTCTTCGTCCGCCTCGCCGGCTCCCCCGGCGGCAAGGAGGTGCGCCGGGCCCTCGCCGCGCACCCCGAGCTCGAGCTGGTGAAGAAACCGGCCCGCCTGGGGCCGATCGACTCCGCGGCGAGCGACAAGGTGCTCGTCGGCGCGGTCCAGGAGGACGCGGGGATCCCCGGCGGCTACTGGCTCTGGGCGGTGATGGACAACCTGACCCGCGGCGGGGCGCTCAACGCCATCGAGATCGCGGAAGCGGTGCTGTAGGCATCGGGGGCCCGGGTCAGGGCCGGATCAGGGCCAAATCAGGCGAGGCTCTCTTCGACCTCGCGCCAGAATTCGGTCAGTCCGAGACGGACCTCCGGCAGAACGGCGGACCGGTGCTCGTCGCCGGTGGGGACGGACACCACGAAGCGGCCGTCCTCGTTCACCAGGAACTCGATCTGGCGTTCCTGCGGATCGACGATCCAGTATTCACGGACGCCGGACTGGGCGTAGAGGCTGAGCTTCTCGCCGCGGTCGCGGCGAGCCGTGCCGGGCGAGAGCACCTCGACGATCAGGTCGGGCGCGCCGTCGATCCGCTCTCCCACGAGATTCCGCCGAGCGGCCGATAGGTAGATCACGTCGGGCTGGACGACGGTGTGGTCCGCGAGCTCGACGTCGAGCGGCGCCAGGAAAGCCCGTGCGCCGGCGGGCCGGGCGAGCCGGGCGAGGTGCTGCCAAAGCAGCGCGACGACGGTCTGATGGTACGGCGAGGGGCTCGGGCTCAGGTAGAACCTCCCGCGGATGAGCTCGCACCGAGGCGCGTCCGGCAAGGCTGCGTAGTCGCGAAGCCGGTACGGCCCAAGACCGGCGGGAGACGCGAGCGGCGGCTCCGCGAGGAGGGCGACGGACATAACCTGATTATAGCGCCCGCGCGGAGCCCCTCGCGGCAGGCCCGTCAGCCGGGTAGTGGGTCCGTTGGGTCCGCTGCGGGCGGCCGCCTCAGGACCGCCCTCCCGAGCCCCCTTCCAGGCGGCCGTCCTCGGGACCCAACGGACCCGGTACCGTCAGCCGGCCGCCGAGCCCGCCCACCGCCGCTGGGCGAGCCACGAGGCGAGATAGAAGGCGAGGGCGAGGAGGGCGAGGGCGCGGATCCCCACCGCCATCGTGGCGTACTCCGTCCACCCCCCGAGGACCGAGCCCAGGATGTTGACGCCGATCGCCGGCCCGCTCGCCGCCGCGCGGCTGAAGGAACGGGAGAAGACGAGGCCGGCGAAGTAGATCGGCGCCAGGAGGAGGAGCGCATAGAGGAGCGCGAAGCCGGTCCCCCGCCCGAGGGCGGTCTCCGGCCCCACCAGGTAGCCGGCGAGGAGCGCCGCGGCGAGGGCGGCGTAGGCCGCCGGGTAGGGCAGCGGGCGCGCCAGCTCGACGGTCAGGTTGGCGGCGACGATCAGCACCAGCACGACGGCGATGGTCACCGCCGAAACCAGCCAGGTGGTGCCGAAGAGCAGGGCCAGCCGGTTGATCGCGTAGACCTCCATCAGCAGGAAGGCGGCGCCGAGGAAGAAGAGGTGGGCGTGATAGGCGCCGAACCGCTGGCGGGTGAGGCCGCCGGCGCGCAGCAGGCCGACCGAGCAGAGCGCGAGGAGCAGGACGACCACCAGGTAGGCGCGGGGGATCTCGCGCCGCGGCAGATAGAGGAACGGCCAGTCGTCGGTCGGCAGCGCCGACGCGCGCTCGGCGGCGGGGCCCGGCGGCGGCCGGGTGGGGTCGAGGACCTGGCAGGCGAAGGTGCTGCCGATGCCGGAGGAGAAGGCCCTGACCGGCGTGTCGCAGGTGGCGGCGAGCATGGCGGCGAAGCGGTCGCGGAACCAGTCGCGGAAGGTCGAGGCGGTGATCACGAGCGAGCCGCCCGGCCGCAGCAGGCGGCGCGCCGCGGCGAGGCTCTCGAGCGTAAAGACGTAGTTGTCGAGCCGCACGCTCGAGATGCCGAGCTGGGTATGCGAGTCGAGGAGGCCGAAGACCACCACGTCGTAGCTCGCCGGCGGCAGCCGGCGGAAGGCGCGGCGGGCGTCGTCGACGATCACCGCGACCCGCGGGTCGTCGTAGGGCCGCTCGGGGTGGTGGAGGCGGCCGAGGCGGACGATCGCGGGGTCGATGTCGACCGCGTCGACGTGCTTAGCCCCGGCGCGCAGAGCGGCGGCCACGTCGTTGCCGGTGCCGGCGCCGACGACGAGCACGCGGTCCTTCCGCGGCGCCAGGCGGAAGGCGGCGTCGTAGTGGGGAAAGGGATTCCTCCCCAGCCGCGCCAGCGCCGCCGGGCGGAGGTCCATCGCCACCTGATAGAAGACGTCGGAGATCTGCACCAGGTACGCCGGCGAGGGAGTGCCGGTGCCTCCCGGCCCGGCCGGGATGACGCGGCCGACCAGCTTCTGGTAGCGCGACCAGATCGTCTCGCCGCCGCCGGCGCCCTCGCCTCCCAGGCCGGACGGCGCGACCATCAGCACGCAGGCGGCGACGAGGGCGAGCCCGGCGGCGGCGCGGGCGCGCCCCTCCATCCACCAGAGGAGCGGCAGGAGGCCGCAGGCGAACCAGATCCAGGGCGGCGTCTCGAGATAGGAGAGGGCGACGAAGGCGAGGATGCCGGCGAGGCTCCCCAGGAGGTTCGCCGTGTAGCCGGGCAGCCGGGGCACGCGCTCGAAGGCGTCGCCGAGGAGCCGCCCGAGGAGGGTGAAGAGGCCGGTCACCGCGGCGAAGGTCGCGACGCAGAAGAGGCCCATCGCGATCTGGCTCGCCCACTCCTGCCCGGGCCGCGGCCGGGCGGCGACCACGTCGCCCAGGATGTGCTCGCTGCTGCCGATCGCCGCCCAGCGGCCGAGGGCGCCGTCGACCGCCGCCGTGCCGTGGGCGAGGAAGGCGGCGAGCGGCAGCAGCCAGAGCAGGAAGAGGAGCGCCTGGCGCGCCCGGCCGCGGCCCTGGCAGCAGCCGAGCCCGAGGCCGAGGAAGGCGGCGACCAGCGGCACGTTCTTGTAGAAGGAGAAGACGCGGATCTGCGAATTGGCATAGCGGATCAGCATCACCTCGACGAAGAGCGCGACGAAGCTGGCGAGGAAGAGCGTCGCGTAGGGGCGCCGGGCGGCGCGCCCCGGCGCGTCCCCGGCGACGGCGGAGCCGGCGGTATCCGCGCCGGGCGCGAGACGGACCCCGGCCCCCGTCTTGAGGTGGCGTTCCAAGATTTTCCGACGGCTCCCGTTTCAGGTGGCGCGCATCATAGCAGCCACGGCGGGCACCGGCTCCGTGGGGTCCGCTGCGGGCGGCCGCCCTCGGGACCCCACGGAGCCAGTATCCGGCGGCGCGAGCCGATCGTGAGCTACCTGCGGGTGTCGAACCGCGGCCGCGGCACCCGCCGCAGGCACGAGGTGTCGAGCCCGGCGGCCGAGCCGCGCTCGACGAAAGCCGCGATCATCCCGTCGACGCAGGCGCCGCCGCCCGAGCCGTGGCCGCCGTACGGCACGACGACGTGGAGCCCATGGGGCAGGCCCCGCATCACCCGCTCGCCGAACTCGGGCGGCGTCACCGGGTCGCGCTGGCCGGAGATGAGGAGCGCCGGGACCGCGGAGCGCAGCGGGGTGCGCAGGCCGGCCGGGATCGGAGCGCGCGGCCAGAGCGTGCAGGCGTGCTGCTGCACCCGCACGCGGTAGTCGCCGAGGAGGGTGCCGGCGGTCAGCCGGGCGACCTCGCGCGGGATCAGGAACGGGATGTCCTCGGCGCAGGTGACGGAGAGGAACATGCCCTGGGACAGGCCGCGGGCGAGCCGCCGGCGCTGCACGATCGCGGTCGTCGTCAACGGGCCGAGGTCGCCGCGGTAGGCGCGGTCGACCTCGCGCGGCAGCTCCCCCCGCCCGCGTCGTAGAGGGCGTAGCGGATCCCCTCCGCCATCAGGCCGCGCGCGGGCCGGACCGCGCTCCGCCGATGGGTCCGGGGATCGACGACGGCGACCTCGACGCCGCGATCGACGCGCGCCATCACCGCCTGGAGCTCCTCGCCGATCCGGGGATAGGCGGCATGACAGGCGGCATCGGCGGCGCACTCGGCGAAGAGGAGGTCGACGGCGCGCTGGCCGGCGTAGGCGTGATGGCTGGGCAGCGCCTCGTCGAGCGGCGCGACGCCGACGAGGACGGCGCTCCGCACGTGCTCGCCGTGGCGCTGCATGTAGACCTGCGCCGCCCGCGTGCCGTAGGACCCGCCGTCGAGGTCGATCCGGTCGTAGCCCAACCAGGCGCGCACGTCGTCCAAGTCGTCCATGGCGATCGGCGTCGTGTAGAGGGTCAGGTCGGCCACCCGCTCGAGGCGCGCGCGGCAGCGGCGGACGGCGTCGTCCGGGAACAGCTCGCCGGCGAGGCGCCGCACGTCGGTATCGCCGGGGCCGTAGAGATCGCACTGCAGGGGGTTCGAGCGGCCGGTGCCGCGCTGGTCGACGAGCACGACGTCGCGGTGGCGGCGGAGCGCCGCCGCCGGCTCGATCTGGTCCGCCGCCTCGTCGGCGATCCCTTCGCCGGGGCCGCCGCCGAGAAAGAAGACGGGATCCGGCGCGCGCTCGGGCCCCAGGGCTGGAAGGATGACGATGTGGAGGCCGATCTTGCGGCCCTTCCTCGCGGCGCGGTCCTCCCAGACCGCATGGGTGGCGCAACGGACCGTCTCGCGGATGCCCGGCAGACTGCAGGGATGCGGCTTGACGTCGACGGCCGGCACCGGGCCGGGGGCGTCCTCCGCGAGGAGGGGAGCGAGGGGAGCGAGGGGAGCGAGGGCGAGCCAGGCGAGGAGAGGGGCAAAGGGGCGAAGCGCGGCCATCGTGGTCCTCCGGATAGTCTGTACCCTATACGCGGATCGGTGACGACAGTTGCGGCGCCTACCTCCCCAGCCGCGCCAGCGCCTTGCCGGCGACGTCCTTCGCGGCGGCGAGGGCGTCCTTGCCGGGGCCCGGGTCGCTGGTGACGACGACGTCGACGCTCCCCTTCCGCGCGTGGAGCTGATGGATCGCCCCGCCGGCCCAGAACGCCCCGTCGCCCAAGCCGGGGACGTCGGTCACTCCGGAGGCGGCGAGCACCGAGCGCGTCGAGTCGAGCACGCCCTGCGCGCGCTCGGCGTCGGGCATCGGGCGCACCTCCAGGCGGAGGGTGCGCGAGGCGTCGTCCTCGAGGCCGTAGCCGCACTGGGACGGATCGCCCGAGCTGTTGCGCGCGTCGTCGAGCACGCTCGTCATCTCGAGCTGGCCCACCGGCCCCCCCAGCGCCGCCTGGGCGTCGGCCGGGGTGAGCAGCTTGCAGGGATCGATCTTCCGCGCCGAGGCCCGCGAGCCCCGCGGCACCCCGCCGCCGGCGCGACCGCAGCCCACGATCCCGACGAGGCCGCCGAGGCCGCCGAGGCCAACAACGCCGGGGGTCAGCGCGAGCGACAGGACGAGCCAGCGGAAGCGACGGGACGAGCGCATGCCTTCCCCTCGAGAGCGGTGGACGATGGATTCTATCGCCCGCCCGGGCGCGCGGAGCGCCGAGACCCGAGCGCCGGGGCTCAGCGGATCCGCCGGCGGCGGTTCCTGATGTAGTCGGCGAGGATGAACTCGCCCAGGTTGTAGGGCGAGGCGAAGTAGGCGCGGCCGCGGTTGATCTGGGTGAGCTTCTCGACGAACTGGGTGAGCATCGGATCGGTCGCCAGCATGAAGGTCGTGATGACGACCTTCTGGCGCCGGCAGAGGTCGGCCTCTTCGAGCGTCAGGTTGACGATCCGCATGTCGAGGCCGAAGGGGTTCTTGTAGATGCGGCCGTTCTCGGTGATCGCCGAGGGCTTGCCGTCGGTCACCAGGAAGATCTGCTTGTTGGGCTGCTTCTGCCGCGCCAGCAGGCCGCGCGCCATCTGCAGCGCCTCGCGCGTGTTGGTGTGGAACGGCCCCGCCTGGATGTAGGGGATGTCGGAGAGCGCCACCCGCTCGGCGCGGTCGCCGAAGAGGATGACCCCCAGGTGGTCCTTGGGATACTTGGTGGTGATGAGCTCGGTGAGGGCCAGGGCCACCGTCTTCGCCGGGGTGATGCGGTCCTCGCCGTAGAGGATCATCGAGTGGCTGATGTCGATCGCGACGATCGTCGCGCAGGACGTCAGGTGCTCGGTCTCGTAGACCTCCAGGTCCTCCTCGGCGAGCTCGAGCTTCCCTTCGTTGCGGCGCATGGCGTTCTGCAGCGAGCGCGCCGGCTCGAGCAGGTGGAGGTCGTCGCCGAAGCGGTAGGCGCGGGTCTCCGGCAGCCGCTCCATCCCCTCGCCGGCGGAGTGGATCGGATGGTAGCCGGGGCCGGCCTTCGAGAGGCCGGCGAAGATCTCCTCGAAGGCGCTCTTGCGGATCTTCCGCTCGGCGCCGGTGGTGAGCGCCAGGCCCCCCTCGCCGTCGCGCTGCACGAGCTGCTGCTCTTCGAGAGTGGCGAAGAAGGCGTCGAGGTCCACCGCCTCCGAGAGGTAGCCCTCCTGCTGCAGGTAGCGCATCCAGCTCATCGCCTCCTCGACGTCGCCGCCGGAGGCCAGGACGAGCTGATTGAACAGGCGCAGCAGGTCGAGCCCGGCGAGGATCTCCTGGATGAGCCGGGGGTCGAGGTGGAAGTAATGGTGCCGCATGATGGTTCCAGAGCTTCTTCCGGTACGAGCCTTCCCCTGGCCAACGCCCAGGATCTCAGGCTCCCCTTCGCTAGTTCACATCCCCGCCGCGCCGGCTGCCGGCGCCGCCCTTGCGCGGCTTCAGCAGCTGGAACTTGACCATCTCCTTGTAGCTCACCTGGCTGTCGAGGTCCTGGCGGGCGACCTTCAGGTGCTGGTGGAGGCCCTCGAGGACCATCTCGGCGAGGAAAGCGCGCTCCTCGCGGGCGCTCCTGCCCGCCGGACGGCCGGCCAGGTCCACGAGGCCGGGCACCTTCTTGAGCTCCGCCTCGTACTCGGCGAACGGCTGCTCGTCGGACACCGTGATGCCGTTGCCCTCGGCGAACCAGCGGACGATCTTGGCGTAGGGGCCGGAGTCGTCGTCGCCGCCGCTCCCCAGCTCCTTGCCGACCTCGGGGAAGCGGGCGTCGAACACCTTCTTGACCGCCTGCCCGACCAGCCGCCGCGCCACCACCTCCGCCCCCTGCTGCTCGCCCTCGTAGACCATCTCGACCTTGCCGGTGATCGCCGGCAGGAGCATCTGGAGGTCGCAGAGCCGCGGATAGACCGGGTCGTCGCCGGTCGCGAGCGCCCGCCGCTCGAGGTTCGAGACCAGGAGCTCCATCGCCGAGATCGAGACGCGCGCCGAGACGCCGGACGACTGGTCGACGAGATCGCTCTCGCGGGCGACGAAGGAGAGCTCCTCGATCAGCAGGCGCACGTCCTCCGGGATCACCACCCCGGGCACGTCGCGCTCGGTCCACGCCTCCTGGCGGGTGATGTCGGCCGAGATCGCGGTGTCGGGCGGATAGTGGGTGAGGATCTGGGACGAGATGCGGTCCTTGAGCGGCGTGATGATGCTGCCGCGGTTGGTGTAGTCCTCGGGGTTGGCCGAGAAGACCATCAGCAGGTCGAGCGGGATGCGCACCGGGAAGCCGCGGATCTGGAGGTCGCGCTCCTCGAGGATGTTGAAGAGGCCGACCTGGATGCGCGGCGAGAGGTCGGGCAGCTCGTTGATGGCGAAGATGCCGCGGTTGGTGCGCGGCACGATGCCGAAGTGGATGACCTCGGGATCGGCGAAGGTGAGCTTGCGGGTCGCCGCCTTGATCGGATCGATGTCGCCCAGGAGGTCGGCGATCGAGACGTCCGGGGTGGCGAGCTTCTCGTTGTAGCGCTCCTCGCGCGACAGCCAGGCGACGGGCGCCTCGTCGCCGCGCTCGGCGATCAGGCGCTGCCCGTGGGTCGAGATCGGCGCCAGCGGATCGTCGTTGAGCTCGGTGCCGGCGAGGACCGGGACCTCCTCGTCGAGGAGGGTCACCAGCGAGCGGAGGATGCGCGTCTTCGCCTGGCCGCGCAGGCCGAGGAGGATGAAGTCGTGGCCGGCGAGGAGGGCGTTGACGACGCCCGGCACCACCGTGCGGTCGTAGCCCAGGATGCCGGGGAAGAGCGGCTCGCCGGACTGCAGGCGCGCCCGCAGGTTGTTGCGCAGCTCCTGCTTGACGCTCTGCGGGCGGTAGCCGCTGGCGCGCAGAGCGCCGACGGTCGCCGGCCGCGGGGTCTTCTTCGCGGCGGCCATCAGTCGTGCATCTCCCCGAGCCAGCGCTCGGCGTCGATGGCGGCGCGGCAGCCGGTCCCGGCGGCGGTGATCGCCTGCCGGTAGATGGGATCGCAGGCGTCGCCCGAGGCGAAGACCCCGGGGACGCTCGTCTTGGTCGTGGGTTCCTTCACTTTGATGTACCCCAGCTCGTTCATCTCGAGCTTTCCTTGGAAGATGGCGGTGTTGGGAACGTGGCCGATGGCGTAGAAGACGCCCTGCGTCGGGTATTCGCTGTCGAGCCCGGTCTGCTTGTTGTGCAGGCGGACGGCGCGCACCCCCTCCTCGCGGCTGCCCAGGATGTCGGTGACGACCGAGCTCCAGACCCAGGCGATTTTTGGATTCGCGAAGGCGCGGTCCTGCATGATCTTCGAGGCGCGCAGGTCGTGGCGCCGGTGGATGACGGTGACCTTCCGGGCGAACTTGGTGAGGAACGTCGCCTCCTCCATCGCCGAGTCGCCGCCGCCGATGACGACGACCTCCTTGTCGCGGAAGAAGAAGCCGTCGCAGGTGGCGCAGGCGGAGACGCCGTAGCCCATGAGCTCCCGCTCGGCCTGGATGCCGGCGAGCTTGGCCGAGGCGCCGGTCGCGACGATCAGGGCGTCGCCCCGGTAGACGGCCTCGTCGGTCTTGACGACGAAGGGGCGCTCGTCCAAGTCGACCTCGAGCACCGACTGGAACCGGCAGCGGGCGCCGAAGCGGCGGGCCTGCTCGCGCAGCTTGTCCATCAGCTCCGGGCCGAGGATCCCCTGCGGAAAGCCGGGGAAGTTCTCGACCTCGGTGGTGATGGTGAGCTGGCCGCCGGGCTGGTTCCCCTCGAGCACGAGGGGGGCGAGGTCCGCCCGCGCGGCGTAGAGAGCCGCGGTCAAGCCGGCGGGGCCGGAGCCGAGGATCAGCACCCGGCTGTAATGATCTGCCTGCTCCGCGCTCGACATCGAGGTCCGATCCTCCGTCTGGGTCTGTATGGGGTTCGCTGGGGCCGGAGCGGCCGGCCGGGCGAGGCCTGCCGGGCCGCCGTCAGTATACCAGCGGGCCCCCGGCGGCTCCGCGGGCGCCCAGAGCGGCAGAGAGCCCTGCCGTGAGAGATAACAGACGGAGATTCCGGGATGTTCCGGGGCGCCGGTCAGGGCCGGAGGAAGCGGCCCATGCGCGCGGCGAAGGCATCGAGGTCGCCCAGGTCCTCGGCGATCGCGTCGTAGGTGCGCCCGTGATCGATCTCCAGGTAGAGGTGGACGAGCAGGTTGCGCAAGCCCATCCAGCGCTTGAGCCGAGCCGCCAGGTCCGCGTCCAGGACGCCCTCCTGGAGCAGGACCTCGATGACATCCTTGTTGCTGCCCGGCTGGCGGTATCCCTGATCGCTGATCAGGTGCTGACCGATGTCGAGGACGGACTCGCAGGCGAGGTGGAGATAGCGCTCCGCCAGGTGGTGCAGCGCCGGCTCGCGCACGAACTCGTCCCGGCTCTGCCCCTGAAAGGCCCGCAGCTCAGCGACGTAGGTCTCGAGTGCGCTCAAACGACTCGAGAGCGTGTCCCGATCGACCACTCGGCTCCCCCTTTTCCAGCCGGCGCTGCTGGGCGCGACGGAAGAGATCGCGCGCCCATTCGCGGTCGCCGTGCTCGCGCATCGTCCACACTCGCAGGTCCCGCCAGGCCCGCTCGTCGCGGCAGAGGACCCGGCGGCCGGTCGCGAGGACATTGTGCCGCAGCAGCTCCGGCGCCTCGTCGAGGAGGACGACGTCCACCCGCCCATCCGGCGCGAGATCCGCCAGGGCGACCGCGATGGAGACCTGGAGGTCGCGCCGATCGGCCCCCTTCGCAGGCAGGACCGCCACGTCGAGATCGCTGTCCGGACGCTCCCTGCCGCTCGCCCGCGAGCCGAAGACGGCGAGCGCCGCGATCCCCGGGATCGCCTCGACGGCGCGGATGATCTGCTCGTCGAGCTCGGGCATGGAGGAGATGGTAACACCCGCGCTCGACGGCTCCGTGGAGCCGGAATCGGGAGCCTACCCCTGCCGGTTTGTCCAAACCCGCCTGGGTTTAGCCAAACCCGCGCCGGTTTGGCTTTACCCTCCCGCGGTTCGAGCATGCCGTGAGACGGCACGGCCAAACCGCGTGGCGGTATGGTCAAACCACGAGGGGGTTTGGCCAAACCCGGTGGGGTTTCATGGCTGCCGAGCTTCGGCACGCCCGTTCCCCGGCACGGTATGGCCATACCGCGGCGTGGTATCGCCATACCACGGCGTGGCGAAGCCAAACCACGTGCCGGTTTGGCGGTGCCGCGTGGTGGCGAGGCGAAGACCCGGCGCGGTTCGGCCGTGCCGCCGCGCGGCGCCGCGAGGGCGCCGCGGCGCTTCGCCACGCCGCCGCGCCGCAGCGTGACGCCGCGAGCGGGTCTTCCCGCGAGCGCTGCCGGTTCGCCCATGCGCCGGTGCGGCGCGGTCCCCCCGGCGGGTGCGGTGGCGAAGGCGCCGCCCGCCTTCACCATGCCGCCTCGCGGCAGGGTCGACGGACGTCATTCGCCGCGGGAATTCCTTTCCCGCCGGGCGACATACAATCGCCGGGAGGGATTTTCTTTCATGTCGATCAGCGTCTTCGACCTCTTCACGATTGGCATCGGGCCGTCGAGCTCGCACACGGTGGGTCCGATGCGGGCGGCGCGGCGGTTCGGCGAGCGGCTGGTGGAGGATGGGGTCTTCGACCGCACGGCGCGGGTCAGGGTCGAGCTCTTCGGCTCGCTCGCCGCCACCGGCCGCGGGCACGGCACCGACCGCGCGATCCTCCTCGGGCTCGAGGGCGAGACGCCGGAGGAGGTCGACCCGGACCGCGTCGGGCCGCGGGTCGAGGCGATCCGCTCGCGCGGCGAGATCGCGCTCCTCGGCCGGCACCCGGTCCGCTTCGCCGAGGGCGACGACCTGGTCTTCAACCGCCGCGACCTCCTCCCCCTCCACTCGAACGGCATGCGCTTCACCGCCTTCGACGCCGCCGGCGCCGAGATCGACCAGCGCGTCTACTACTCGGTGGGCGGCGGCTTCGTGGTCAACGAGGGGGCCTCCGCCGCCGACCGCGTGGTCGCCGACCCGACCGCGGTCGCCCACCCGTTCCACAGCGGCGAGGAGCTCCTCCGCCTCGCCGCGGCGACCGGCCTCCCCATCTGGGAGCTGATGCTCGACAACGAGCGCGCCTGGCGCCGCGACGCCGAGATCCGCGCCGGGCTTCTGCGCATCTGGGCGGCGATGCAGGCCTGCGTCGAGCGCGGCTGCCGGCAGACCGGCGTCCTGCCGGGCGGCCTCAAGGTGCCGCGCCGGGCGCCCGGGCTCTTCCAGGAGCTGACCGCGCCGGCCTCCCAGGGCGGCGCCCCCGATCCGCTCGCCGTCCTCGACTGGGTGAACCTCTTCGCCCTCGCGGTCAACGAGGAGAACGCGGCCGGCGGGCGCGTCGTCACCGCCCCCACGAACGGCGCGGCGGGGATCATCCCGGCCGTCCTCCACTACTACCGGCGCTTCACCCCCGGCGCCGACGACGAGGGGGTGCTGCGCTTCATGCTCACCGCCGGCGCCATCGGCATCCTCTACAAGGAGAACGCCTCGATCTCCGGCGCCGAGGTCGGCTGCCAGGGCGAGGTCGGGGTCGCCTGCTCGATGGCGGCGGGCGGCCTGGTGGCGGCGCTCGGCGGCAGCGCGCCGCAGGTCGAGAACGCCGCCGAGATCGGCATGGAGCACAACCTCGGGCTCACCTGCGACCCCGTCGGCGGCCTCGTCCAGATCCCCTGCATCGAGCGCAACGCCATGGGCTCGGTCAAGGCGATCAACGCGGCGCGCATCGCCCTCTCCGGCGACGGCTCGCACAAGGTCTCGCTCGACCGCGTCATCAAGACCATGCGCGAGACCGGCGCCGACATGAAGACGAAGTACAAGGAGACCTCGCGCGGCGGCCTGGCGATCAACGTGATCGAGTGCTGAGCCGGCGCCCGCCGCCTACCAGACCCGGCAGCGGCTCTCCGGCGCCATCGGCGACCCGCTCGGGCAGCTCCACGCCTTCTGGAACTCGGGGCTGTTGGCGACCGAGCCGTCCACCCGGTAGCGGCCCGGCGAGTGCGAGTCGGTCAGCGCGTGGCGGCGCGCCGCCTCCGGCCGCTCGTTCTCGCACCAGACCTGGGCGAACCCCAGGAAGAAGCGCTGCTCCGGGGTGAAGCCGTCGATCTTCCCCTGCGGCTTGCCGGCGAGCTCCTTCTCGAGCGCCCCGTAGGCGACCCGCAGCCCGCCGTTGTCGGCGACGTTCTCGCCCAGCGTCAGGCGGCCGTTGACCTTGACGTCGTCGACCACGGTGAAGCGGGAGTACTGGTCGGCGATGCAGCTCGCCCGCCGCTCGAACTCCTTGGAGTCGGCCGGCGTCCACCAGTCCTCCAGGTTGCCGTTGCCGGCGAAGCGGCGCCCCGAGTCGTCGAAGCCGTGGGTCAGCTCGTGGCCGATGACGACGCCGATGCCGCCGAAGTTGACCGCGTCGTCCATCGTGCGCTCGAAGAACGGCGGCTGCAGGATGCCGGCGGGGAAGTTGATGTCGTTCATCTGCGCGCTGTAGTTGGCGTTGACCGTCGGCGGCGTCATCGTCCACTCGCCGCGGTCGATCGGCCGGCCGATCTTCCCCAGCCGCCGCGCCGCCTCGAAGCCGCGGGCGCGCGCCGCGTTGCCCAGGGCGTCGTGGCGGTCGACGCGGACGCTGCTGTAGTCGCGCCAGCGCTCGGGATAGCCGATCTTGTTGGCGACCGCCCGCAGCTTGGTCTCCGCCGCGGCGCGCGTCGGCGGCGTCATCCAGGGGAGCGTCTCGATGTCCTGGGCGAGGGAGGCCTCGATCGCCCGCACCATCGCCCGCGTGCGCTCCCTGTCGTCCTGGCTGAAGCTCGTCGCCACGAACTCCTGGCCCAGCGCCTCGCCCAGCAGGCGGTCGGTCAGGGCCACGCAGCGCTTCCAGCGCGGCCGCATCTCCTGGGTGCCGGAGAGCACCTTGTCGTAGAAGGCGAAGTTCTCGCGGACGAAGGCGGCGGGCAGGAGATCGGCATACTCGTGGATGAGGTGCCAGCGCAGATAGGCGCGGAGCGTCGCGAGGTCGGCCTTGGCGAACGCCGCGTCCATGCCGCGGAAGAAGGCGGGGACGGCGACGTTCAGCCGGCGGACCGGCGGCGCCTGGATGCCGGCGAGGAAGCGGTCCCAGGCGAAGCCGGGGGTGAGCGCCTGCAGGTCCTGGAGCGCCATCTCATGGTCCGTCTGGCGCGGATCGCGGCGGCTCACCCGGTCGAGCGAGGCCTTGGCGAGCTCGGTCTCGAGCGCCAGGACGGCCGTGGCGTCGGCCTCGGCGCGGTCGGCCGGCTCGCCGGCGAGAGCCAGCATCCTGGCGACGTGGCGGCGATAGAGGCCGCGCTGCTCGACCGACTTGGCGTCGCTCTTGAGGTAATAGTCGCGGTCGGGAAGCCCCAGCCCGCCCTGATCGGCGGCGGCGAGGACGGCGGTCGCGTCGCGGAAGTTCTGGCGCGAGGAGAAGCGGAAGGGGACCTCGATGCCCTGGCGATAGAGCTCGGCGACGGCGTCGGCGAGGCCGCCCTTGTCCGCCAGGCGCGCGATGCGCTCGAGCTCGGGCGCCAGCGGCGCGATCCCCTTCGCCTCGATCCCCTGCTCGTCCATGCAGGCGGCGTAGAAGTCGCCGACCTGGCGCTCTACCGGCGTCCGCTTGGGGTCGTCGGCCGAGTCCTTGTCGAGGATGCCGCGCAGCGTCGTCAGGTCGCGCTCGCGCAGCTCGTCGAAGCGGCCCCAGATCGCCCGGTCGGGCGGGATGGCGTGGTCGCCCGCCAGCCGCCGCAGGCGTACTGGTAGAAGTCGTCGCAGGGCGAGACCTTGGTGTCGAGGGCATGGACGTCGAAGCCGGGGACGGCCGCGGGGGCGGCCGGGGCCGCCGCCGGAGCGGTTGCGGCGGCGAGGGGCGCCGAGGCCAGCAGAGCGAAAGGATCAGCGGGAGCTTCCGAGGCGTCGTTTTCATGACCTGGAGGATATCGCCCGAGCGCCCGTTCGGCGAACCCGCCCCGGAGCGGTTCTGAAAAGCCGATCTGGAGGTCAAGCGGGGCAGGGCCGGGCGCACCGCCTACGGCGAGCAGGTCGGCGACCGGGATCGGCGGGCCGGGAGGCGCGGCGAGCGGGCGGAGGGAATCGGTGCGGCCGAGCACCGCGACCGACCGGTAGGCGGCGCCCTCCGGATCGCGATGCACCTGGACGCCGCCGGCGCGCAGATCGATCACCCACAGCTCGGGGATGCCGTGGCGGGCGTAGAGGGGCGCCTTGCGGCGCCGGTCGTGGCCCAGGGAGGAATCCGCCGCCTCGACCACCAGGACCGCCGTGGTCGGGTGCCGGTCGCGGAAATCGCGCGTCGTGCCGCGGACCACGGCGACGTCGGGCTCGGGCTCGGAGTCCGGGTCGAGGACCAGGGGCATCTGTGTGCGGATGTCGTATCCCTCGCCGAAGACGCGTTCCAGAGCCGTCCGGGTCAGTTGAACAGCCGTCGCATGGAAGCTGCTCTGGGGCGTCATGTCGTAGACGATGCCGTCGACCAGCTCCACCCGCTGGTCGGGCGGGAAGAGCCCCGCCTCCGCCATGCGCTCGTACTCCTCGCGCGTCCAACGATGGGTCTCGACTGCCGCGATCGACATCGTGTCAGGTCCTCGGGAAAACTCCAGCACGCGGGCGCGCGGGCCTCGCCTAGCCCTGCCCCTTCGCCGCCTGGACCGCCTCGGTCAGCGCCGGCAGCACCTCGTGGAGGTCGCCGACGATGCCGTAGTCGGCGACGGTGAAGATCGGCGCGCCGGGGTCCTTGTTGATCGCCACGATCACCGTCGAGCCCTTCATGCCGACCAGGTGCTGGATGGCGCCGGAGATGCCGGCGGCGATGTAGAGCTTGGGGCGCGACCGTCTGTCCCGAGGAGCCGATCTGGCGGTCGCGCGGCAGCCAGCCGTTGTCGATCACCGGCCGGCTGGCGCCGATCTCGGCGCCGAGCGCCTTGGCGAGCTCTCGACCGGAGCCATCTTGTCCGCGCCGCCGACGCCGCGGCCGACGGCGACGATGATCGCCGCCTTGGTGAGGTCGACCGTGTCGCCGCCCACCTCCTCGTAGCCGAGCACCTCGCGGTCCGGCTGGAGCCCCGGAGATCGACGCGCGAGCGGCCGGACTGGGCGCCGGCGCCGCGCCGGCGGCGCCGTCGGCCGGAAAGGCGCCGGACTGGACGGAGACGAGCACCGTCCCCTCGCCCTTGACCCGCACCTTGGACTGCAGCTTGCCGCCCATCACGGGGCGGGTCCAGACGAGGCCGCCATCCGCCGCCTGGAAGCCGGTCACCTCGGGCAGCAGCCCGGCGCCGATCGCCTGCGCCAGGCGGGCCATGTAGTCGACCGTCTGATAGGTGTGCGGGAAGACCACGAAGGCCGGCGCCGCCGGCGGGATCGCGGGTGCGAGCGCGCCGATGTAGGCGCCCGGCGTGTAGGCGCGCGAGGGCCGGCGCCGTCGGCGGTCGGACGGCGGCGAGGTCGAATCTTGGCCACCTCTCGGCCGCCGCGGCCATGCCGGCGCCGAGCAGCACGGCCTCGGCCTTGCCGCCCCGAGCGCCGGGCGGCCAGCTTCTGCGCCGCGGCGACCGCCTCCCAGGAGATGCGACGGGGAACTGCCCCTCGCGGTGTTGCAGGACCACCCAGACACGCTTCGCCATCAGAGCACCCTCGCTTCCTTCTGCAGTTTCTCGACCAGTCTTGGCCGCCGCCTTGGCGTCCCCCTCGAGCATCTGGGCCCCTTGCCCGACTCCGGGAAGCTGACCGAGACGATCTCCAGCCGCGAGCCCGCCGCGCCGACCTGCGCGGGGTCGAGCCCGAGGTCGGCCGGCGTGGCGGTCGGCGATCTCCTTCTTCTTGGCCGCCATGATCCCCTTGAGCGAGGCGTAGCGCGGGTGGTTGATGCCCGCCTGGATCTCCAGCACGGCGGGGAGGCGGCAGGCGCGACGACCTCGTTGACGCCGCTCTCCATCTCGCGGGTCACCCTGGCGCTCCGGTCTCCCCTCCTCGAGCTCGACCCCCATCACCAGCCAGACGTGCGGCCAGCCGAGGTGGCCGGCGAGGACCGAGCCGGTGCCGCCGTAGCCGACGTCGTCCGACTGCGAGCCGGTGAGCACGAGGTCGAAGGCGTCGCGGGCGAGGGCGGCGGCCAGCGCGCGGCCGGTCGCCAGGGCGTCGCCGCCGGCGAAGGCGGGGTCGGAGAGGTGGACGGCGCGCGCCGCGCCGACCGCCAGCGCCTTGCGCAGCGCCTCCTTGACCCGCTCGGGGCCGAGGCTGAAGACGACCACCTCGCCGCCGGTCTTCTCGGCGAGCGCAGCCCCTCCTCGAGGGCGTACTCGTCGCTCTCGTTGATGACGAACGGCAGGTCCTCCTCCTCCACCCACCGCCCGTCGCGGCTGACGCGCAGCCGCGCCTCGGTGTTGGGGACCTGCTTGATGCAGACGGCGATCTTCATCGCCACCTCGACTGGATTCAGTCCTTGGGATTCAGATCCTGAGGGTTCAGATGCTTGGCTCGAGAGCTGTCGGAGGACCGCCGGCGCGCCGTCGCCGGCGGAGCCGCCGCGCCGGGGACGCCCGCCGGCTCGCCCGCGATTCTACGCGATCGAAACCGGACCCGATCCGGCGCGGCGCGCGGCCGCCGGGCGAGCAGGCGGCGCAGCAGCGGCGGGGCCGGGTTGAACGCCCAGACCCGGTCGTCGAACCGGAGCGTGGGGACGACGCGCCGGCCGCCGCTGCGCTCGAGCACCAGCGCCTCGGCGGCGCGGTCGCGGTCGAGGTCGATCTCGGCGAACGGCGCCTCGGCCTCCTCCAGCACCCGCTTGGCGCGCCGGCAGTCGGGGCACCAGGAGGAGCTGTAGACGACCAGGCGCGCGGCGCGATCCCCTGGCCGGCGCAGAGCTTGGCCGTCTCCTCGGCCGACAGGCGGACGGCCGACGATGCGGATCTTGCCCCCGGCTCGGCTGAGCAGCACGGCCGGCAGGTCGTGGCGCGGCGAGAGGCCCAGCCGGATGAGCCGATGGGCGGCGGCGGGATCGGCGGCGAGGTCGACCGCCTCCCCGAAGGCCGGAGCGTGGCGACGGCGGCGTCCGCCGCACTCGGGCAGGGCGGCGTCGGACGTGGGCGGAGTCGAATCGTAGATGGACGTGACAGTCCGAGATGGGGCGGCTCAGAGGCTCGGGCCCGGCACCCGCACGGCGGCGCCGTTGACGGCCGCCGCGGCCGGCGTGGTGAGGAAGTGGATGACCTCTGCGACGTCGTCGGTCTTCGCCCATTGCGCGGGATCGGCGGCGGGCATCGCCGCGCGGTTGGCCGCGGTGTCCATGGTGCCCGGCAGGACGGCGTTGGCGCGCGCCGCCGAGCGGGCGCCAGCTCGCGCGCCAGCGACTCGACCATGCGCAGCACCCCGGCCTTGGTGGCCGCGTAGCCGCCGACCCCGGCCTCGCCGAGGAGCGCCGCCGGCGACGCGGCGGCGACCAGCGACGCCGCCCCGGGCGCGCTCGAAGCGGCGGGCGCTCTCGCGGAAGACGCGGAAGGTGGTGTCGAGGTTGAGCTGCAGGAGGTAGGTCCAGTCGGCGTCCGAGAGGTCGGCGAGGCGCGCGTAGCGGAAGCCGCCGACCAGGTGGACGACGGCGCGGGGGATGCCCGACGTCGCCTCGGCTCGGCGAACAGCCGCGCGACCTCCGGGGTCGGGCAGGTCGGCGCGGCGCACCGAGAGGGCGGCCGGCGGGGGCCAGCGCGGTCAGCTCCGCCAGGGCGGCCTCGTCCGCGCCGACGGCGAGGATGCGGATCGCCCGCGGCCAGGAACCGGGCGACGACGCTCCGCCCGAGCGCCCCGGAGGCGCCGGTGATGAGGACCCGTCCATTCGACCGACCCGCGCTCGCCATCCCCGAACCTCCTGGAGCCGTACGACATCCCATGGTGCGGCCGCGGCTCCGGGGTGAGCCTATCGGAAGCGGGGGCCGCTTCAGCCCCTTCTTTAGGGCTCGTAGGGCTCGGAGCCGGCGGCGTGCCGGCGGTCCGGTCGATCTCGCGGAGCTAGGCTACTCCAGAGCCGGGCCTGCTGCGCTCCTCGGTCGGCGGCTCGGCTCGGCGCGCTGGCCGCATGCGCCCGCTCCCAGAACCGGCACGGTGCTACCATTTGAAGGGTATGGACCTCCACCGCATCACTCTCGACCCCGATGTCATGGGCGGCAGACCGTGCATCCGCGGCCTACGGGTCACCGTGGGCATGGTCCTCGGCCTCTTGGCCTCCGGCCACTCGGAGCAGGACATCCTGGAGGCCTATCCCTACCTCGAAAGGGAAGACATCCGCGATGCCCTCACCTACGCCAGTTGGCGACTGGAAGAGGTCGAGGTATCGCTCGCCCATCACTCCGGGTGAAGCGGCTCCTGGACATGAATCTCTCGCCCGACTGGGTGAAAGTTCTCGCGCCGCACGGATTCGAGGCGCTCCACTGGTCCACCGTCGGCGATCCCCGTGCCACGGATCGTCAGATCCTGGAATGGGCTCGCATCGAGAAGCGTGTCCTCTTCACCCATGATCTCGACTTTGGACGACTGCTCGCGTTGACGCGCGCGGTGGGCCCAGCGTCCTCCAAGTGCGAGCACAGGATGTCCTGCCCGCAAGCTTTCCTCCCTCGTCATCGAAACCTTCGCGTCATCAATCCAACTCGAAGCCGGAGCCTTGATCGTGATCGACGAGCGATCGGCACGAGCAGGATCCTGCCACTGCGGTAAGGGCGGGAAGCAGCGAGCCGGCAGGTCGAAATTCCATGCAGGACCAGTGGCCGGACCACCAAGAGCGGGCTGACTCTACCCGCCGGCCTCGAAACTCCGCGCGCCATCCAGACCTTCCTCGATTCGATCGCCTACAGCGCCGATCCGATCTACCGCTGCCCGCGGCGGGTGATCGAAGACGGGAAGGCGCACTGCTTCGACGGCGCGCTCTTCGGCGCCGCGGCGCTGCGGCGGCTGGGCTACCCGCCGCTCATCCTCGAGATGCTCGCCGAGCCGACGCGCGACGACTCGCACCTCCTGGCGCTCTTCAAGGAGGACGGCTGCTGGGGCGCGGTCGCCAAGTCGAACTTCGTCGGCCTGCGCTTCCGCGAGCCCATCCACCGCACGCTGCGCGAGCTCGTCGTCTCCTACTTCGAGGACTTCTACAACGACGCCCGCGAGAAGACCCTCCGCGGCTACACCCGGCCGCTCTCCCTGCGGCCCTTCGACCGCCTCGGCTGGGAGACGAACGACGAGCCGCTCGACGCCATCGCCGACCGCCTGGACGCGATCGGCCGCGTCAGCCTCCTCACCCCCGCCAGGTGGCGCGGCTCTCGCCGCTCGACGAGCGGGCGCACCAGGCCGGGATGCTGGGGCTCGATCGGGCGGGGCTGTACCGGGTGCCGGCCAAGGAGTGAGGGCCGGGCCGTTTGCACGGGGAGAGATATAGACGCCAGGCAATTCGCGGTAACCCTCCCAGCTCCGCCTGACCACAGCGTCAAACCGCGACCGCCGAAGCCGCGCCAGCGGACCGGCTGCAGAGGGGGTCCGCAGCTTCGGACCGAGGAGCCGAGAGGTGCCGATCGGCCGCGGAATCCGCGCGCCCGGTCCGTCTATGCAGCATGTCTGTCTATTATAATGACGGCCTCGGTTGCAACATCAAGGAGGCGTGGCGATCGACGATCCGGTCGATGTGCGATCTCGGAGAGGGCGAATTTCGCGGTTTCCGCTAGTCGCGATGTGGCTGGTATTACCGGTCCTGCCGGCGCAGGGCCAGCCAGCGCCGAGCCCGAGTGGCCTCCCCGAGCGGGCGGGACATTGGATGCGACCCGTCTCCGCGAGCCTGGGCGTTTGCGAGGGAGGTGCCGTCGCCTGGTCGCGCCGCTTCGGCGAGGCCTACGCCGACCAGCTCGACCTCCTCGACAACACCGGCAGGCTGCAGAAGCATTGGAAGTTCACCCAGCCGATCGGAGACTTCTGTAGAACCCACGACTGCACGACGGTCTGGGTCCTGTCTCGGGACCACCACCACATCTTCACTCTCGACAGCGCAACCGATCACGAGCCCGTCGCGCTCATCGACGCGCCGGTCCAAGACGAGATCCAGCAGCTGGCCCCGGCGGATGACGGCGCTTCCGCCTGGGTCATCTTTGAGCAACGCAAGCCCGACATCGCACTGGCGGTCCGCACCCCTAAGGGGATCGTGATCCAGAGATTCCGGGTTTACCGCCGGACCTGGAGAACAACGACTGGGCTTCGGCCGCTGCCGGCAAGAAGCTGTGGATCATCCCGGTTCGCGGCAGCGAGATCCTCCTCGCGAATCGGGAGCGGGCCGAGAAGGTCGATGACAGGGACTTTTCGAACGTCTTCAGCACGCACGAGGGACGCTTCGCCTGGTTCGTACCTCGGCTGGACAAAGGCATCTATGTCGCCGACAGCGACGGCCATTTTCTGAACCACGGGAAAGCCCTGCTGCCCGAAGAAGATGTGGAGAGGATCTTCTGTACCTATCGGCACAGCTCCTACATCTGGGTCAAGACGACGAAGGGAACCGTCTACGTCTTCACGATCCGAGATACCCAGAATGGACCTGCGATCATGCCGCTCAACGAAGGGCACGCGATCACCGTCGGCGGCCGTGAAGTTCTGGCCGAAACCATCGGCGTGACGCTCTCGGGAGAGGTGACCTGGCTCGTGGCACCCAGCCGCTTCTCTCCCGAGAACGAGTGGAAAGACATCTTTCGAGCGGAGGTGAAGAGCGATCAAATCGCTGTCGCAAGCGTGCCGAGCCACCTCTACGAGGGAAAGCCGATCCGCCAGCTCTTCTGGGATTCCGGGAGCGGCTCGCGTTTCTGGGCAAAGAGCCACGACCTTTGCCTCTACGAGGTGCGCACCGGGAAGCGGGCGGACGGCGGCCTGATCTCCTCCGAGGAGCCGGTCAAGGTGTTCGATCATCACCGATCGAGCGTGCTGGTGGAAAGCATCGTGCCGAGCAACATACCCGGAAGGTACTGGGTGCAGGCGTCTCCTTCCTATTACTTGATGGGTCCTGCGAGCGACATCCTAGTCGCCGCCATCTCCTTCGGTTCCCACGAGCTGAGCCTCCGGCCGCGCCATCATCGCCGACTGCACTTCACCCTCCACGAGGGATCGGTGGTCCATGCACGCATGAACTGGCCGACGCGCGAGGACCTCGCACCCCTGGGACCCGGCACAGAGGGCTCGCAGGACCGGCCGTCGATCACTGTGCGGCTCCGCGATCCGCAGGACCCCCAGGCGGCTCCCGATGCCGAAGGCAGCGGGTACGTGCACAACGGAGATGCCGAGATCACCCTGCACACAAAGGGTAGCCAGCACTGGAACCAGACCTACGAACATCCAGATGGAATACCAGGACCCGCGGACCTTGACGGATCTGCAGGTCGTCTGGCGCGGCGTCGAGCTGGTGCCCACCTGGTGGGAGTTGGTCGTCGCGAGCCCGTACTGGAAGAGTCTCTGGTGCCTCCTGATCCCGACGCTCCTCCTCCTCCTCGCGATGGGCAAGAACCTGCGGGTCCGAAGCTGGGTGCCCGTCGCCGTACCCCTGACCGAAGTCCTATTCGCCAGCCGGTTTCCGGAGCCGCTCAAGGTGGAACCCCTGGAGCTGGCGGGGGTCGCCGGCGCCTCCTTCGTCGCGGTGCTCCTCGCCGGCCTCGCGGCACCGCCGCTCTTCCGCGAGCTCGCGCTGGTGCAGCCGTTCCGCCTCATAGCCCCCGCGGCACTTCGCCTGACGGCGCGTGCGCCGGCGCGTCTTTCGGGACTACGTCCAGCACCTGCGTCTGCTCCTCAAGGGTTTCCGCGCTGATGCCAGCGACGAGATCTACGTGCCGATCGCGGCGAGCGTTACGGGAAGGCAGTTGCCCCCCGGAAGCGCCGGCGATCCGAGGGTCGGCGTTGGCACGATCGCGGTCCTCCTCACCGCCAAAGACCCCCGGCTCCGCGCCAACGTGCTGATCGAGGCGCCCGGGGGGAGGGGCAAGAGCGCGCTGTGGAACGAGCTCATCGCGCGCGCCGTTGACGTGTTCGAGCAGGATCCGTTCTGTCCGCTTCCGGTCCTCGTCGATCCCCGGCGCAGCTCGGTCGTCGAGATGGTCGTCTCCGGCTTCGGCCGCTTCGGCATCTCCCCCGAGTCGACGAGCGCCCAGCTCAAGGCAGGCGAGCTCGTGGCGTTCCTCGACAACTCGAGCGGCAGCGGCATCACGGCGGCGGAGATCGAGAGCTTCTTCCGCTCCCCGGAGGGGGAGTGCACCCGCCTCTGCCTGGCGAGCCGGCCCGACCGCGCATGGCACGTCGCGGTGAAGCGCTCCGACGTCTGGCTGGCCATCGAACCGGAGAGGCTGACCGATGAGTCGGTGGGAGAGTTCATCGACGCCTATGCGGCCGCCGACGCGCAACGGGCGCGGCACGACGAACCGTGCTACGCCGCGCAGGTCGCCGACCAGGTTCGCTCCTTCCTGCCGGTCTGCCGCTCGGAGGACGGCACCTATCTGCCGCTCCTGGTCAGGCTCTGCACTCTCGCCGTCGAGCGCGAGATTCGCTCGGTCGACGACATCTACCAGAGCACCCTGAAGCGCCTGCTGAGCCGCGAGCCTGGCACCGGCGACCTCGAGATCGAGCAGCTGCTGATGGCAGCCGAGCAACTCGCCGCGGAGACATATTGGAAAAAGAGCGAGCGGGTCTTTCGCTTCGAGCGCACGGTCCCGGAGTCCACCCAGACCGTGCGCGAGCTGCTGAGCTGCGGCGTGGTGGTGAGCGCCGACCGCAACCTGCGCTTAGCGGACGAGCCCCGACAGGTCCGCTTTTTCCACGACTCGATGCAGTCCTACCTCGTGGCGCGCAGCCTCCATCGCGCCGACGAGTACCGGTGCCTCCTGCGCGCGGCTGGCGATCCGGCGTTCTCCAGCGCGGCGTCGGACCTCATCGGCAGCACCGGCTCGGAGGTTTTCCAGATGTGTCTCTACGTCTTCGATCCCGCGCGCGTCAGGCGGCTCCTGACCGGCGACCTGCAGAGCTGGGCGGAGCGTTATCGAGCGTTGCTCTCGATCGAAGACGTGATGGGCGGCCTGACGGAGGGAACCCGTGCGACGGTCGAGGGAAGGCTCTCCGCCTCCAGCGGAGCCGCCGAGTGCCTCCTCCTCGCGGTGAAGACGATCCTGGCGGAGGACCTCGATGAGGACAACCTCCGGCTTGGCCGCCTCTACGCCCGGCTCGCGCCAAAGATCTGGTCGCGGGTCGAGGTGGAGAATCCGGCGGCCCAGGGCGTCCCGACGCGTGAAGGAGACCCTCCCGAAGGCCAAGCGGCAGCCTTCACCTCCTCCGTAAACAACTCAGCCATTCTTTGATGCGGATCGCTCGCCGGGCGCGGGCAGCGCCGGCGGTGCGGCGGGCGGGCTTCCCGGCTGCCTCGGCTTCGAGCTCCTCGCGGCGGCGGCGGAGGGTCTCGATGCCGGTCACGACGATCGCCAGCCAGACGATCCCCACCCCGAAGCCGCCGATGACGTCCGAGAGGTAGTGGGCGCCCAGGTAGATGCGGGAGAAGCCGATGAGGAGCACGACGACGACCGCGGTCACCACCGAGAGCACCCGCCAGGTCCAGCTCTTGACCCCGCGGGCGATCATGTAGGCGGCGAGGCCGTAGAAGATCGTCGAGCCGGTGGCGTGGCCGCTGGGGAAGCTGTAGGTCGTCAGCCGCACCAGCGGGTCGACGAAGCTCGGCCGCTCGCGGGCGAAGATCACCTTGAGGAGCGGGTTGAGCAGCTCGCCGCCGCCGACCGCGAGCACGACCATCCACAGGTCCCGCCAGCGGCGGCGCATGCCGAACCCGATGGCGAGGGCGAGCGAGGCGGCGAGGAGCGTCGCCGGCTTGCCGCAGAAGGAGACCGCCTTCATCGCCGCCGTGAAGTGCGGCGCGGCGCGCACGTGGAGGAAGGCGGCCACCGCGCGGTCGACGCCGACCAGCGGGTCGCCGTGGAGGACGTCCTCGGCGACGCCGGCGAAGAGCCAGCCGCCGAGGACGATCAGCACCACCCCGACGGTGAGCTGCAGCCCGAGGTAGCTGTTGGGCGACAGGCGCGCCGCCAGGAAGCCCACCGGCGTCGCCAGGCGGTGGGTGACCGGGGCGCCCAGGGCGCGCAGGCGCTCCTCGTGGCGCACCGCCCAGCGCCAGGCGGCGATGGCGAGGACGACGAGGAGGAGGATGAGGGCGACCAGCAGGCCGGCGCGCCCCACCCAGTGCTCCAGGCGCGGCCACTGGCTGCCGAAGGCCGCCCCGAGGAGCCCGATGGTCACCGCCCACAGCGTGCCGCCGGCGGCGTTGAAGGCGAAGAACCGGCGGTACGGCATGCGGTTGACGCCGGCGAGGAGCGAGCAGACCGTGCGCAGCACGGCGACGAAGCGGGCGAAGAACACCGTCTTCGCGCCGTGGCGGGCGAAGAACCTCTCCGCCCGCTCGAAATGGCGCGGCCCGAGGTGCAGGATCGATCCGTAGCGGGCGAGGAGGGGGGCGCCCCCCCGCCGGCCGATCCAGTAGCCCAGGTTGTCGCCGACGATCGCCCCCAGCGCGGCGGCGAGGATGACGCCGCGCAGGTCCAGGTTGCCCGCTCCGGCGTAGGCGGCGGCGACGAGCAGCAGCGTCTCGCCGGGGAACGGGATGCCGGCGCCCTCGGCCATCACCACCACCGCCACGGCCAGGTAGCCGTAGCTCGCGAGGAGCTGCTGCAGCCAGTTCAACATCGAGTTCGCCCGCCCTCACGTCTCGGATCGCCCGGATCGCCGACCGTCGGCGCGATCGTACAGAACCTATCGTCCGCGGTCGATCTTTTCGCTGCGGCGAGGCGGCCCGGCGCCGCGGGCCGGCGGCGGCGCTAGCTCTCCGGCGCGAGGGACGCGCGCGCCTCGGCGGCGGGGAGCGGCCGGCCGATCAGGTAGCCCTGGAACTCGTCGCAGCCGCGCGCGCGGAGGAAGCTGAGCTGCGCCTCGGTCTCGACCCCCTCGGCGGTGGCCGAGAGGCCGAGCCCGTGGGCGAGGTCGATGATCGCGGTCACCATCGCGGCGCCGGCGCGGCTCTCGCCCAGGTCGTGCACGAAGCCGCGGTCGATCTTCAGCGCGTCGATGGGGAACTGCTTCAGATAGCTGAGCGACGCCTGGCCGGTGCCGAAGTCGTCCATGGCGATGCGCACCCCCATCTCGCGCAGCGCCCCGAGCACCCCGACGGTCAGCTCGACGTTCTGCATCGCGACGCTCTCGGTCACCTCGAGGTCGAGGGCGCGCGGGTCGAGGCCGGTCGCGGCGAGCGCGGCGGCGATCGTGCGCAGCAGGTCGGGATGCTGGAACTGCCGCCCGGAGAGGTTGACCGCGACGCGCAGCGACGGGAAGCCGGCGCGGCGCCAGGCCTCCACCTCGGCGCAGGCGGTGCAGAGGACCCACTCGCCGATCGGCACGATCAGGCGCGACTCCTCGGCGACGCCGATGAAGCGGTCGGGGAGCACCAGCCCCCGCCGCGGGTGGCGCCAGCGCAGCAGCGCCTCCACCCCGAGCACCCGGCCGTCGGCGACGCGCGCCTGCGGCTGGTAGACGAGGGAGAGCTCGCCCCCCTCGAGGGCGCGGCGCAGCTCGGTCTCGAGAGTCAGCCGCTCGTACGCCTTGGCGGTCATCTCCGCGGTGCAGAGCTGATAGCCGTTGCGGCCGAGCTCCTTCGCCCGGTACATCGCGATGTCGGCGCGGGTGAGGAGGGACTCGGCCTCGTGCCCGTCGGCCGGGAAGAGGCTGATGCCGATGCTCGTCGTCACGTACAGGCGGTGCCCGCCGATCTCGGCCGGCAGGGCGATGGCGGCGAGCAGCCGCTCGGCGACCGGCGCCGCCTCCTCGCCGGAGGACACCCCCGGCAGCAGCAGCGTGAACTCGTCCCCCCCCACCCGCGCCACCGTGGCGCCCTCCCCCACCGCCTGGCGCAGGCGGCCGGAGATCTCCTGCAGCAGGCGGTCGCCGGCGCCGTGGCCCAAGGTGTCGTTGACCAGCTTGAACTGGTCGAGGTCGAGGAACAGCACCGCGAGCCCGCGGCGGTCGCGGCGGGCCTCGGCCATCGCCTGGATCAGCCGGTCGTGGAAGAGCAGGCGGTTGGGCAGGCCGGTCAGGGCGTCGTGGTAGGCCTGATAGAGGATCTGGTTCTCGGCGCTCTTCCGGCGGGTGACGTCGATCAGCGTCCCCTCGATCTGATCCTCCTCGCCCTCGCCGCCGGGCAGGAGCGTCGCGCTGGCGTAGGCCCAGCTCGGCGAGCCGTCGCGGCGGACGAGGGCGAGCTCGGCGTCGGCCAAGCTCCCCTCCCGCTGCAGGCGGGCGAGGAGGGCGGCGCGGTCGCCGGCCTCGGCGTAGAACTCGAGCATCGAGCGGCCGAGCACCTCGCGGCGCGAGGCGAATCCGAGGATGCGGGCGAAGGCGTCGTTGCAGTCGAGGACGCGCCCGGAGACGGTGCTGCGGAAGACCCCGGCGAGGTTCCTCTCGAAGAGCAGCCGGTAGCGCTCCTCCGAGGCCTTGAGCGCCACCTCGGCGAGGCGCCGCTCGGTGACGTCGCGGAAGCTCCACACCCGGCCGATCGCCCGCCCGTCCAGGAGGTGCGGCACCGACCGGCGCTCGAAGAGCCGGCCGTCCTTGAACTCGAGGATGTCGCGGCTCTCGCCGGCGGCGTCGGCATAGAGCTCGCGGACCTTCTGCAGGAAGGAGTCCGGGGCCTGGAGCTGATCGAGGACGAAGGCGAGCGCCGCGCCGTCGTCGCCCTGCGCCAGGATCTCCGGCGGCATCCGCCACAGCTCGACGAAGCGCCGGTTGTAGGAGACCATCCGCCCCTGGCGGTCGACGACCAGGATGCCGTCGACGGTCGACTCCAAGGTCGAGCGCAGGAGCGACAGGCTGCGCTCGGTGGCGGCCTGGCTGTCGCGCAGCGCCTCCTCGGCGCGCCGCCGCGCCGAGAGGTCGTTGGCGAGCACGATCCGCGCCCGCCGGCCGCGGAAGACGATGGGCTGCGAGGCGACCTCGACCTCCATCACCGAGCCGTCCTTCTTGCGGTGCACCCACTGGCTCCCCATGGTGTGGCCGACCGGGTTGGTGGCGAGGTCCTCGAGCAGCGCCGGGATCTCCTCCGGCGGCCGGATGTCGTTGATCGTCATCGCCAGGAACTCGCCGTGCGAGTAGCCGTAGAGCTCGGTCGCCGCCTGGTTGACGGCGAGGAAGGCGAGGGTCTCGCTGTCGTAGACCCACATCGGCAGCGGGTTGGCGGCGAAGAGGAGACGGTACTCCTCGCCGCTCGCCTCGCTATCGGCGGCGGTATCGGCGGCGGCGGCGCGGACGGGATCGGGGGCCGGCATCGGGGGCGACAGCTCGCCGCCGAGCCGCCGCCGGATCGGGCGCGAGGGGCTGGCGTGCCTGGTCATGACTTCCTGATCGTGCTGTGGCGGCAGTATAGACCGCGGACGCTTTAGGCGCCAAGCAGACGCTGTCGCGGCCGATCGTTCCGCGCCGCGCGGATAAGATCTCGCGCCATGCGCTCCGCGCCACCCCCCGTTCCGGAGCGGGCCCCGGCCCCGCTCTCCGGGCTCGACCTCGCCCTCCTCGCCATCGTCGCCGCCGCGGCGCGGACGTTCAACCTCGGCACCTTCTCGCTCTGGCTCGACGAGTTCCTGCTCATGATGCAGTCGCAGGGCGGACCGCGCGACGTCTGGCGCGCCTGCCGCTCCGACGTCGAGCACCCGCCGCTGGCGGCGCTGGTGACCGCGGCGGGCAACGCCCTGCGGCCTCTCGGACACCGCGCAGCGGCTGGTGCCGATCGCCCTCGGGATCGGCGCCGTCCTCCTCCTCGCCCGCTGGACGGCGCGGCGGCTGGGGCGCGCCGCGGGCGTCGCCGCCGGCCTCTTCGCCGCCGTCCTTCCCTTCGCCGTCCGCTACTCGCAGGAGCTGCGCCCCTATCCTTACCTCCTCTTCTTCGCCGCCGCGGCGCTCGCCGCGGTCGACCGCGTCGTCGAGCGGCCGGGGAGGGGCTCGACGGCGCTCCTCGCCGCGGTCCTCCTCCTCGGGCTCTACGCGCACGACCTCTTCGTCCTCGTGCTCGCCCCCGCCGGCCTGCCGCTCCTCGAGATGGCGCTCGCCCGCGACCCCGGCCGCCGGCGGGCCGGGCGCCGCGCGCTCCGCGACCTGGCGCTCGCCGGCGGCGTCGCGCTCGCCGGCTTCCTCCCCTGGATCACCACCCTCCTCGGCATCGCCCGCCTGCCGCCGGCCGGCTTCGTCCGCCCCTGGACCTGGCGGCTGGTCGCCGAGCGCTGGGAGTTCCTCACCGTCGGCGGCGTCGAGGGGGACCTCCTCACCTGGGCCGGCCTCCTCGCCCTCGGCCTCGCCGCCCTCGGCCTCGCGGCGCTCGCGGCGGGCGGCGCCGGCGCCAACACCGGCAACGACACCGGCGGCCCGGGCGCGCCGGAGGCGCCGCGGGCGGCCGCCCGCGCCATCCTCGTCGGCATCCTGCTCGGCGCCGTCGGCGTCGAGAGGTTCCTCCTGGCCGACCATCACTGGACGGCCGGGCGCTACGACGCGGTCGGCTGGCTCTTCCTGCCGCCGCTCGTCGGCGCCGGCTTCGGCCTCCTCTGGCGCCGGCGGGCGACGCGGGCGGTCGCCGTCGCGGCGCTCGCCGCCCTCCTCGCCGGCGAGGCCGCCGGCCTGGCGCGCTACGCCCGCGTCGGCCGCCCCGACTGGGACCGCGTGGCGCGCGACGTGCGGCGGGCGCACCGGCCGGGCGACCCGGTGCTGGTCGAGAACGACTGGACCCGGATCTGCCTCGCCTACTACCTCCAGGGGCGCGACTTCGACCGCCGGCGCGGCGAGGACCTGGCGCCGGTCGAGGTCGAGGGGGGCCCGGCGGCGCTCGCCCGCCTCTGGCCCGCCGACCGCGCCGCGGCGCTCGTCCTCGCCGCCTCGCCCAAGCAGCGCGGCCTGCGCGCCTGGGCCTGGAGCTTCCCGCTCCTCGGCCGCTATCCCCGCAGCATGGAGGCGCGCGCCCACCTGCTGACCCCGGAGGTCCGCCGGCGGCTCTTCGCCGGCGGCGAGAGCGCCGCCGGACCGGCAGCGCCGGGAGTCGACGTCGCCGTCCCGGCGGAGGACCCCGAGCCGCCGCCCGATCCGTTCCTGCTGCGGCTCGAGCGGCTGGGCGGCCGCTACGAGAGATGACGTAGCCGTAGCTCGAGGGATTGGCGCGGCGGTCCGCGGCGCCGGCGCCGGGCTATGATGGGCTTCGCGCGGGCGCCGTTCTCCGCCCGCAGAATGGGCGTGGTGGGCGGCGAAGCCGAGCGAGCTCCTCTCATCCGCTCCCGGCCTCCTCGCCAGTCAGCACGCCATGCCCTCCCCCCCGACACCCGCTCCCCCGTCCACCGCGGTATCCGCAGCACCCGCGGTTCCTCCAGCGGCCGCCGCGCCGCGGACGCGCATCGTCGTCCTCGGCGGCGGCTTCGGCGGCCTGTGGGCGGCGCGCCACCTCGAGCGGCTCTTCGCCCGCCGGCCGGACGTCGAGGTGATCCTCGTCTGCCGCGACAACTTCTTCCTCATGACGCCGCTCCTCTTCGAGGCCTTCTCCGGCACCCTCGAGCTGCGCCACTGCTCGCTGCCGGTGCGCGACTTCCTGCGCCGGGCGCGCTTCGTCGAGGCGACGGTCGACGGCATCGACCTCGAGCGGCGGGTCGTCCACGCCGCCGCCCCCGAGGGGCAGGGCTACGACATCCCCTACGACCAGCTCGTCCTCGCCCTCGGGGCGCGCACCAACCTGCGCCTCGTCGCCGGCTCCGAGATCGCCTTCACCTTCAAGACCCTGGCCGACGCCATGGTGCTCCGCGATCACATGATCGAGCGCTTCGAGCGCGCCGACGTCGAGGCCGACGCCGAGCGCAAGCGGCGGCTCCTCACCTTCGTCGTCATCGGCGGCGGCCTCGTCGGCGTCGAGCTGTTCGGCGAGATGACGGCCTTCGCCGACGAGATCGTGCGCTACTACCGCCGGGTGCGGCGCGACGAGGTCCGCTTCTTCCTCTTCCAGGCGACCGACCGCATCCTGCCCGAGGTGCCCGAGAAGCTCGCCCGCTACGCCGCCCGCGTGCTGGGGAAGCGCCAGGGGGTCGTCATCCGCACCGACACCGCGGTCCAGTCCGTCGAGCCCGGCCGGGTGCACCTCGCCGGCGAGACGATCGAGGCGGGGACGATCGTCCTCTCCGCCGGCATCGTGCCGAGCCCGCTCACCGCGGCGCTCCCGGTGCCGCGGGAGCGCCGCGGCCACGTGCTGGTCGAGGGGACGCTGCGGAGCGCCGAGCACCCCGAGGTGTGGGCGCTCGGCGACTGCGCCGAGGTGCCGGACCCCGAGCGGCAGGCCCTACCCCTACCTCGCCCAGCACGCCATGCGCGAGGCGAAGGTGCTGGCCCAAAACCTCCACGCCGCGATGCACGGCAGGCCGCTCCGGCCGTTCGTCTACAAGACGATGGGGATCATGGCCTCGCTCGGCCACGCCCGCGGGCTGGGCGAGGTGCTCGGCGTGCCGCTCTACGGCTTCCTCGCCTGGTGGGTGCGCCGCACCTACTACCTGATCCAGATGCCGCGCTGGAGCCGGCGCGTGCGCATCCTCATGGACTGGACGCTCGCCCTCTTCTTCCGCCCCGACATCGTCAAGCTCGACCTCGCGAGCGAGCCCGACCTGCTGGCGCGCAATCACCCCTCCGGCGCCGCGCCGCGCCAGCCCTAGGATCGAAGGCCGCGGCGTAGGGGGCAACCCCCGTGGTTGCCAATGCAGGCCTGCGAGGGCAGGCACGGGGGCCTGCCCCTACAAGGCCATCCGAACCAACAAAGCCGCGCCCGGCCTGTGGCGAACGTCTCCCCCTCCCAGGCGTAGGGGCAGGCCCCCGTGCCTGCCCGGCCTCCGGCTCGACCTCGCCGACGGGCTACGGGCGGCGCTCGAGCTCGGCCAGGCGGGCGAGGGCGAGCGCCACCTGGTCGCTCCGCCCCAGGCGCGCCGCCGCCGCGAGGTCGCGGCGGGCGCGCGGCAGGTCGCGCTGGTAGAGGCTGATCACGCCGTCGAAGTAGAGGGCCCGCTGGTTCGCCGGGTAGGCCGCCAGGACCTGGCCGAGCTCGCGGCGCACGGCGGCCGCCGCGGCGGGGTCGAGCGCCAGCTCGCGCAGCCCCGGCCGGCCGCCGAAGGGCGGGAAGCGGCGCAGCTCGAGACCGGCGAGGAGCGGCGCGAAGCGCCCCCCGCGGCGCAGGTAGACGGCGGCGACGTCGTCCCAGTAGACCAGCCCCCAGCGGCCGCTCGCGAGCTCCGGCAGGAGGTCGCGGTACTCGCTCTCGGCGATCACCAGGTGGTCGACGCCGTAGCGCGCGGCGATCTCGGCGAACGGCGTCGTCGTCACCTCGCGCACCAGGCTCGCGAAGACGTCGTTCCTGCCGTCCCAGAAGATCGGCACGCCGAGGCGCCAGCCGAGGAAGCCGCCGAAATTCTGGTGGTTGAAGACCCGCCCCCGGATGCCGTGGGCGGCGAGGAAGCGCGCGCCGCCCTCCGGCAGCTCGCGGCTGAGGAGGCGCGGCGCGCCGGCCGCCGCCGCCCACGCCTCGCCGCCGGCGAGGCAGAGGACGGCGGCGATCCCGGCGGCGAGGAGCAGCTCGCGGGACCGGCTCGCGGCGGCCGCGACGGCTCCCGTCGCGCCGGCTCCCGTCCCCGGCGGGCGGCGCCGCAGGAGGAGCCCGCCCAGCACCGGCAGCGCCACCACCACGAAGTCGAAGACCAGGCGCGGCACCCAGAGGGTGAGGCCGAAGAACGCGGCGACGGCGGCGAGCTCGGCGAACGGCGGCCGCGCCGCGCCGCGCGGCAGGAGCGCCGCGAGCAGCAGCGCGGCGAGCAGCAGGAAGCCCGGGTTGCGGGCCGGCGACACGGCCGCGAAATGCCCCAGGTCCCAGGCGATGCCGCTGGCGAAGAGGGTGTGCCGCAGCCGGAAGGGATAGAGGAGGGCCTCGACGCCGTTGGGGTTGGCGAGGCTCGCCGCGAGGGCGCCGGCGAGCGTCCACAGATAGGGCGCGGCGGCGCGCCGCGCAAAGGCCGGCGCGAGCCGCGGCGCGCGGGGCACGACGAGCCGCGCCAGCAGCGGCTCGAGCGCGTAGAGGCCGAGGAGGAAGAGGCCGAAGATCACCCCCGAATGGAGGTTCGCCCAGAGGAGGAAGAGGGCGACGACGGCGGCGAGCGCGCTCCTCCTGCCGGTGCGGGCGTAGACCGCGAGACCCAGCAGCACCAGCGCCAGCATGAGCTCGCCGGCGAGCGCGGCGCGGAGGAAGATCTCGCCCGCGACCGCCCAGAGGCCGAGCCCGGCGAGGCCGGCGAGGATCGGCAGCGCCGCCGGCCAGCGCGGGCGCGCGGCGACCGCGGCGACCGCGGCGTCGACCGTGGTGCGCAGCGCGACGGCGGCGAAGATGGCGACGGTCGCGAGCGCCGCGAGCGCCGCGAGGCCGGCGTAGCCGGCGCGGCGGAAGACGGCGTAGGCGAGGAGCGAGAAGCCCCACTCGTGGGTCACCCAGGGGGCGCCGAAGCGGGTGAACGAGAAGAGGTCGGCGTGCGGCACGGCGCCGTGGCGGACGATCCACTCGCCCGAGCGCAGATGCCAGAAGAGGTCGTCGTGGCCGAGCGGCCGGAGCGCCAGGGCGGCCGCGTAGGCGAGGCAGCCGAGGAGCGCGGCCAGTGCCAGAAAGGCAGCGAGAGCGCCCGTGCCGACGCCCGCGGTCCCATCGCCTCGCCGCGACGCCGGCACATCCTTCTCGAGCGCGGGCGAGGCCGGGCTGGCGGCGGGATCGGGCACGGGGGACCGATCGTAGCAGGAGAGCGCCCGCGCGCACCCGCACGTCGGTACTGGCTCAGTTTGGTCCCGAGGACGGCCGCCTGGAAGGGGGTTCGGGCGGGTGGTCCCGAGGGCGGTCGCCCGCAGCGGACCAAACTGAGCCAGTATCCGCACGTCCGAGGGCGAGCCTCACCCGCCGGCCGTACGGGCCGGCAGGGCGAGGCCCTCGGATGCTACGGTGTGAGTCCTACGGGCAGGGCTGGCTGTTGGGGACGCAGGTCTGCCTGCCGTGGACGACGCAACAGTGGTCCCCGAAGATGCAGGTGCAGACCTGCTGGCTGGGGAACAAGCTCTCGAGCGGGTCCGCCGCGGCCGTCTTGGCGGCCGGCAGCCACGGCAGATTCGCCTGCACGTTCACGGTGGGTGAAGCCGGGCTCTGGGGGACCGCGGTGGGTGGGACCGGCGCCGCGGCGAGAGCCGAAACGCCGAGCAGACCAGCGAGCACTGCTATGGAGATCCTATGCATGAGTCACCTCCTGGAGTCCTTCGCCCCCCCGGAAGTGGGGAGACACTGGAAAGGTTCGCAATGTTCATGCCCATTTAGCGATATGCAATGAAGACCGAGCGCCCGCTTGCGAGCATCACGACGCTCATGCGCCGCAGCGACGCCCCCGCCGCCGAGCGGGCGTGCCCCGCCGCCGCAATCGGCTCCCCGCGCCGCGAAATCTCGTCCCCGCGTCGAAATATCTCGCTCCCGCGCGGCGAGATCTCCCTCCCCGGCGGCGACATCTCGAGCTGAAACCGCAAGAGCTCGAGAGGAGACCGCGGCATCTCGAGAGGAAGCCGGGAGGAGTCGACACGAAGCGGAAAAATCTCCTGATGAAGCCATGACATCTCGAGTTGAAGCCACGACATCTCGAGTTGGAGCCGCGACATCTCGAGCTCGAGCCGCGAAAGGTCGAGATGGCGCCGCGGAGGGTCGAGATGAAGCGGCGAAGGGTCAAGATGGCGCGGTGAAGAGCCGAAATGGACCTGCGGCGCCGCGAATCGAAGCGGCGGGTGCCGGGTCCGTTGGGTCCCGCCGCCTGGAAGGGGGGCGGAGGACGTTCGAGCCGCGCCGCGCAACTCCCCCGGCGATCTCGCGTAGTCTGCACGGGATGAACGCCGAGCCCTCTGCGGCAGGCTCCGGCCGGGGCGACGCGGCATGACCGGCGCCGGCGATGCCTTCGCCATCGCGCCGGCGGCCCGCGCGGCGCTCCGCGCCGACGTGCTGCCGTTCGCCTACGCGGTGCTGAGCCTCGCCGTGGCGCTCGCCGGGCTCGCCCTGATGAGCATGCGGCGGCGGCGCGACCTCGGCCTCGCCTGCTTCGTCCTCGGGGTCGGGCTCTACGGCACGCGGCTGCTCGCGGCGAGCCGCGGAGCCGAGCTGCTCTTCGGCATCGACCCGGTGGCGACCGCCGTGCTCCACTCGGTGCTGAACTACCTCGTCCCCATCCCCTTCATCCTCTTCTGCGCCTCGCTGCTGCCCGCCCGCTGGCGCCCGCTGCTCGGCTGGCTGGCGGGGATCAACGCCGCGTTCGCCCTGGTCGCCATCCCTTGGGAATGGGTAACGCGCGCCGCGGGGGCCTGGTCGCGGGCCAACTCGGTCCTCGTCCTCGTCACCTTCGGGCTCATCGTCGCGCTGGTCTTCCGCGCCGGCCCGCCGAGCTGGGAGCTGCGGCGGCTGCGCGCCAGCTTCCTCGTCGCCGGCTTCTTCATCCTCTGCGAGAACCTGCGCGGCCTGGGCGTCCTGCCCTGGCCCGAGGGCGTCGAGCCCTTCGGCCTCCTGCTCTTCCTCGTCGGCCTCGGCACCATCGTGGCGCACCGCGTCTTCGCCGGCGAGGCGCGGCTCGCCGCCGTCCGCCGCGAGCTCGAGACGGCGCGCCGCATCCAGACCTCCATCCTGCCGCGCGAGCTGCCCGGCATTCCCGGTCTCGCGATGGCGGTGCGCTACCTCCCCGCCGAGGACGTCGCCGGGGACTTCTACGATTTCGTCCCCGCCGAGGGGCGGCGGCTGGGGGCGCTGGTCGCCGACGTCTCCGGCCACGGCGTGCCGGCGGCGCTCATCGCCTCGATGATCAAGGTCGCGGTGGCGGCCCAGGCGGAGCACGCGGCGAGCCCGGCGCGGGTGCTCACCGGGATGAACCGCATCTTCCACGGCAAGCTGCGCGACCAGTTCATCACCGCGGTCTACGTCTTCCTCGACCTCGAGGCCGGGCGCCTGACCTGGGCCAACGCCGGCCACCCGCCGCCGCTCCTCGAATCCGCCGGCGGCGCGGTCGAGCTCGCGCCGACCGGCACGGTGATGGGCCGGCTGTCGCGCGCCGACTACACGGAGCGGTCGCTCCCCTTGGGCCCCGGCGACCGCCTCCTCCTCTTCACCGACGGCATCCCCGAATGCCCCTCGCCGGCCGGCGAGCTCTTCGGCGACGCCCGCCTGCAGCGCTTCCTCGCCGACCGCCCCGGCCTCCCCCCCGAGCCGCTCGCCGCCGCGCTCCTCGCGAGTCTCGCGAGCTGGTCCGGCACGGCGGGCGCGGAGCCGCGACGCGCCACGGGCGCGACGGAAGACGAAGGCCGCGCCGACGACCTGACCCTCGTCGTCTTCCAAGTCGAGGGCGGGCCGCTCGACCGATCGGCCTGAGCCCTGGAGCCCACGCAGTTGCGGCAGCTCGGCGATCCACATAGATCCAACCCTGCGACCAACGGGGGTTGCCGCTTGCCCTTTGACGATAGGCCACGCGCAGGTTGCGGATGACGGCTCGTCACCATTCCTTATGACAGCGACAGCCGTTCGATGCCGTGGTCGGTATGGCCCGCTTTCAGCGCGTATCGACTCTGCAATATCGACTTTCCAATATCGGCACTTGTCGATTGGTTTTGCAGATCCCTAACTGCTATTAATTGGATCATTGACGCGGTTGCGGCACTCCGCGCCAACGAAATTGCAACCTCAAGCGGGCCGGCGAGAATCTGCGCCCGAACTCGCGATTCGATGGGCGGTTTGGAGTCCCCAAGGAGGGAACAATGGCGCTGGAATTTGTGACCAGCTCGCGTGCTCTTAGCAAAGAAGGGTTTGCGGCCGCAGCCCAGTCGCTGAGCGTCAATGCACAGGAGATCTGGGCCGTGCTGGCGGTGGAGACTTCAGGCTGCGGCTTTCTCGCCGACCGCCGGCCTGAGATCCTTTTTGAGCGGCACTACTTCCACCGGCTGACGGGCGGCCGCTTCGACGATGGAGACATTAGCGCTCCGCAGGCCGGCGGCTACGGCCCCGGAGGTGCCAGTCAGTACGAGCGGTTGGCCCGCGCGATCGCCAAGGACCGCACCGCAGCCCTCCAAAGTACTTCCTGGGGGCTGGGGCAGGTCATGGGCGAGAACTTTGCGCAAGCGGGTTTCGCCGACGTGGAGACTATGGTCGCGGCGATGTGCGACTCCGAGGACTCCCAACTCGCGGCCGTCGCCGCGTTCCTCAGGGCCACGCACCTCGACCTCCCCTTGCAGGCACACGACTGGGCCTCCTTCGCTGCCGGATATAACGGACCATCTTTTGCCAAGAATCACTACGACGTGAGCCTGCGAGGAGAGTTCCAGAAATACTCTTTCGGCATGATGCCGGACCTCGATCTGCGCGCAGCGCAGCTCTACCTCACGTTCTGCGGTTTCGATCCCGGCCCGGTGGACGGGATTCTAGGCTCGCGGACCCGAGCAGCCCTCATCGACTTCCAGAACCAACAGGGCATGCCCACCACAGGAGAAGTGAGCGACGCGGTGCTCGAAAAGCTGATCCAGCTTTCGATCACCTGATGCAGAATGGCCGCGAAGCGCTTGCGCGCAAATCGGCTGCAAGCCCGGGCGCTCGGTGACTGGCAAATCGAACCTCTTGTTCTGGCTCGTCGCTCGATGACCATTACGCTAAAGGTCTTCCAACTCCAACGGCCGCTGCCGGGCCAACTATGGCCGGGCCTTCCTGACCATCTCGTCCCCCGTCTGTCACTCGGTTTCGGATCCCAGCATCACCTGACACCAACTTCAGGAGATCCCATGGAGAGGCTGAAGTTTCTCGCTACCGCCATTATCGTGACATTTCTCGTCCTCGTTATCGGCGTTTTCGTTTACCTCGCCATACATGATCAGCTGGAAAGCGAGTTTGTGCTGCCACTCATCATCGTCGGCGGTATCGTTTGTCTGCTTGTGATCCTCGTTTTGGCAGCCGTAGTCTTCGCGAAGGTGGAACTTGCTAACAAGGACGAGGCACTCGGGCTGCCGGCGGGCTCGGTGCGCGCGGTAATCGCGCTCGGTCTCCTCGTAGCCTTCTCGATTCTTGCGGTGTACCTCTACCAGAGCCTGGCCAAGTCGGAGCTAGAAGTCAAGACGCTTACCGTACAGACGGCGGCTGAGCTTACTAACCTGAAGGCGAACTCGAATTTCGAAATCGTCGCCATTGTTCCTTCCACGGGAACCGAGCCTTTGGAGGGGACCGAGCCTCTCACGGGGACCGAGCCTCCTACTGGGACCGAGGCTCCAACGGTAGCCAAACCTCCCACGGGGACCAGAACTCCTACTGGAACGACGACCCTCACGGGGCCCAAAGGGGCCGCATCGGGTCCCTATCTGGTGTACTACCAGCCGCACGCGAACCGGGACGCCGCAGAATTTGCCAAACAGATCCTCACTCTGCTCGGCACACTTCTTACTGCTGTTTCCAGCTTCTATTTCGGGTCGCGCGCTGTACAGGACGTGACGTCTCCGGGCGGTAGTCCGAAGGTCCCTCCAGTCGGTGACCCGAACGCTCCTCCAGTCGGTGGTCCTAAGGTCACTCCGGCCGGTGGCCCGAAGGTCACTCCAGTCGGTGGCCCGAACGCTCCTCCAGTCGGTGGCCCGGCCGCCTGAAGAAGTGACTAATGCCGGCTACCGCTTCTCTCGAGTGTTGACCTCCTCCCGAGGCCGGATGGCGGAGCAGCACTACTGGCTAAGGCGGTTTCTCGCCTCGTATCGCGGAACTCGCCTCGAACGCTGGTCTTCCGCGCCGGCCCGCCGAGCTGGGAGCTGCGGCGGCTGCGCGCCAGCTTCCTCGTCGCCGGCTTCTTCATCCTCTGCGAGAACCTGCGCGGCCTGGGCGTCCTGCCCTGGCCCGAGGGCGTCGAGCCCTTCGGCCTCCTGCTCTTCCTCGTCGGCCTCGGCACCTCCCCCCCGAGCCGCTCGCCGCCGCACTCCTCGAGAGCCTGGCGAGCTGGTCCGGCACGGCGGGCGCGGCGTCCGCCACGGGCGCCACGGGCGCCACGGAAGACGAAGGCCGCGCCGACGACCTGACCCTCGTCGTCTTCCAGGTCGAGGGCGGGCCGGGGTCCGCCTGACCGCGGCCGAGTCGAGGGCGGGCGGCGATCCTCGGCTCGTCTAACCGCGGGCGGTCGGCCTGGCTGCCGACGCGCCCCGCAGCAGGCAGCGCAGGGCGAGGGCGAGAAGCAGGAAGATGGGCACTCCGGCCTGCAGCAGGAAGCGGTTCCAGGTCATGGTGACGAGCGGCGCTGGATCGTCGGCGAGCGTGTAGGCGGCCCAGGCGATCGCGAGGGGCGCCGCGGCGGCGAGGGAGAGGGGCAGGGCGACGCGCCGCAGCAGGCCGCGGTGGCCGGCGAGGAGGACGAGGGGCGCGATCCACCAGAAGATCGTCCAATCTCTGAACGCGAGCATCGCGCTGCGCGCCGACGCCAGCAGGAGAGGCAGGCGGACGACCGCCGCCGGCCAGAGGGCGTGGAGCGAGACGAGGCTGGCGTAGTTCTCGTCGTAGCGCTCGGGGATCGCGGCGCTCCAGGAGATCCGCAGCGTCAGGGCGGCGGCGAGGATCAGCGCCGCGAGGCCGAAGGGCGCCAGGCGCCGGATCGCCCGCCGCCCGTCGAGAGAGCGCGGACGCGTCAGCCGCCGGCAGAGCGGCAGAGCGCCGACCGCGAGAGCCCAGAGAGCGAGCGGCGCCCCTTCCTGCTTGGCGAGGGCGGCGGCGGCGAGCAGCAGGCCGGCGGCGATCCCGTGCGAGGGCCGCAGCGGCGCGCGCAGCAGGAGCAGCAGCGCGGCGCCGTAGAAGCAGGCGAGGGGGAGATCGCTGTAGGCCGTGCTCGCGCCCCCCTCCGGCGAGAAGGCCGGGAAGGGGACGAGGGCGGCGGCGAGCACGGCGAGCGCCGCCGCCCGCCGCCCCGCCCAGCGCCGCGCGCCGTCGTGGACGAGCAGCAGGAAGACGGGGAAGAAGGCGGCGTACGCGGCGCGGAACGGCGACGCCGTCTCGCCGGACCCGGCGAGCTCGAGCACCGCGACCTGCGCCAGGGGGAGGAGCAGCGGATAGCGCGGATGGGTGACGAACCAGCGCGGATCGCGGAGGACCGGGGCGTCGACCGTGCCGGCGGCGCGCACGTAGCGGGCCTGCGCCGCCCACGACATGCGCCCGTCCCAGTCGCGGATGGGATCCGACAACGCCTCGCAGAAGACGGCGAGCGAGATCGCCGCGGCGACGGCGGCCGCCGCCGCGGTCAGGAGCCGAGGCCGAGGCCAGGCGGTCCGCGAGACCGGCGCCGCGCGGGGTATCGGAAAGAGCGGCGAAGAGAGCGGCGGAGAGAGCGGCGAAGAGAGCGGCGGGGACGGCGCCGGCCTCGGCTGCCGCACCGCACCGCGCATCCTCCAGCGCGCCAGCAGACCGGCGACGATCGGCACCGCCGCGAGGGCCAGCACCGCCGGCCGCCGCAGCGGCACCCCGAGCCCATGCGACAGAGCATAGAGGCCGCCGGCGACCCAGGCGACCCCCAGCAGGTAGGCGTAGCCGCACCGCCGGCCGGCAGGCAGGGCCCGCACGGCGGGGATCAGCTCGGCGACCCCGAGCCCGGTGCCGGCGAAGAGGGCGACCCCGGCGGCGCCGGCCAGGACCTCGCCGGCGTCCATGCTAGGGGGCGACCTCGCGGAGGAAGCTCTCGCGGTCGAAGAGGCTCGGCGGCTCGCGGTCGCGGGGGGCGACGACGACGGCGAGGTCCGGGGCGGCGGCCAGGCGCGCCGCGAGAGCCGCGCGGCCGGTCCGCTCGTCCAGCCGGCCGAGGAAGAGCGCCTTGCGCGGCGCGAGATCGAAGCGTACCCAGAACGGCGCGCCCCGGCCCTCCGGCCCGGCGTCGACCAGGAAGTAGGCGCCATCCTCCGGGATGGCGCGGCCGATGCGCGCGACCGCCTCGACGTAGGCGCTCCCCTCGATGCGGCGGAGCGCGGCGGCGGAGCTCTCGCCGCGCAGGACCGCCATCGCCGCGTGGACGGCGCGCCGGAAGGAATGCGTCGCCGCGCCCGGCAGCGAGACGAGGACGAAGCAGGCGAAGAGCCCGAGCCCGATGGCGCGCGGGAGCCGGCCCGGCTGAGAGCGCATGGCGGTCTTCTATCACAGCGGGATGCCGCTTCCCGGAGCGACCCGGGGCGACGCCAGGGCCTGCCTCCCCGCCGGCGGATAGGATGGGAGCCATGGACGGAAAACGCCGGCAGGACATCCGCCCCGGCCTCACGGTCGAGGTCGTGCTCAAGAAAGACCAGACGACCGGCCGCCGGACGCGCGGCATCGTGCAGGAGATCCTCACCCCGTCGCCCTCCCATCCCCACGGCATCAAGGTCCGGCTGACGAGCGGCGAGGTGGGGCGGGTGCAGGCGATCCTGGGCGCCGGGGCGAAATAGGCTCGCGCGCGGGCGTCAGTGCCGGATCTGACCCGCATCGGCGGCAAGGTCGTTGTAGTCTGGCCTCGAAGGGGCGGCTGCGCCCTCCAACAAAAAGCAGGCAGGTCTTATCCTGAGGATCTTGCCCATGAGACCCAGCAACCGCGTCCTGACCGTCGCGCTCGCCGCGCTCTGCGTTCCCCTCGCCGCCAACGCCGGGCCCCATATGGCGCTGCCCAAGGACTTCCCCACCAACATGACCGTGCTGCCCGGCAAGCGGGCATTCAACATGCTCGGCAAGAAGCCGCTGGCGCTCCCTCCCTACCAGGTGACGGAGTTCCGGCAGGGCCCGGTCACCTTCCCGCAGTTCAACGTGGTCACCGTGGACGCCGCGAAGATCGCCATCAGCCGGACCGCGTCGCAGAGCGCGCAGGGTTACCGCTTCAAGCTCGAGGAGAACGGGCACGCGGCGTGGGACGCTCAATGCCGCCTGGAGCGTTCCTCCGCGGCGACTCGCGTCGAGGGAAAGACGAGCTCGCTCGAGAAGACCGGGGAGATCGCCCAGACCCTGCAGTGCGAGCTGCGCGATCAGGCCGGCGGTGAACCCTGGCTGCTCGTGCTGAACGCGGAGATCCATCCGCGGCTCCTGACGGTCGACGCCGAGTCCGACGGCGCCCTGGTGCGCGGGGAGAAGACCATCAAGGTCACGGCCACTTACGCCGTCGAAGGCAAGAGCTTCATGCTCCCCCAGCCCAGCGGCTTTCTCTTCGCCCGCGGCGGCCACTGGGTGGCGGCGGCGGAGTGGATGCCTCCGGGCTCCCTGCGCCTCGATCCGGCCCTTGAGCCCGAAGAACGCGAGCCCATCGCCGCGGCATCCGCTGCCCTCCTCCTCGACGGCACGCTGAACTCACCCGCGCTGGCGATGCACTGACGGCGGCAGCGGCCAAGGGCTGAGCGCAGGTCGGCGGCGGCGAGCGGAACGCGCTGGCCTCACGGTCGAGGTCGTGCTCAAGAAAGATCAGGCGACCGGCCGGCCGAACGCGCGGCATCGTGCAGTTCCTGCCGAAGAGCCCGGGAAAAGCCCGACCGCCGGTCGCGCTCGCCGCCGGCGGCCGGCGCTGCGCGTAAACCCCGGCTCGCTTCGGCGCGAGGAGACACTTTGCTCTTTGAAAGGAGCAGACATGAAGAAGACGCTCGAATCTGTGCTGGTCCTCGTCTTCGGCCTCGGCCTCGTCGCCCTCTCCGCCCCGCTCTCTGCGGCCGCTTCGACCGCAGCCGCACCGCCGGCCATCACGGCGACGGCGGCCAGGGGACTGCGGCCGCGGTCGCGCCGTTGCCCGCCTGGGACCCGGCGATCCTCCCCGCCACGCCAGCGCCGGCGTCGGCTCAGAGCCTGGATACGCTGCTGGCACCGCCGGGCGTCATCACCTGTCCACCACGCTGCAACTCCCTCAACTGCAACTTAAACGGCGGCTGCGCCTGTCTGCAGGTCGGTTTCTGCTTGCGTTGCGAGTGTTAGAACCCCCGACTCGGGAGTACGGGATGGGCTCGTGCTACCGCTCACGAGAGGACGTATGCGAACCAAGAGAAGCGTGGCCTGCCATGCCTGGTGCGGCGACTCCGATGCGAACTACGTTTGCTAGCGTGAGCCAAGGGAGCAGGTAAGCAAGCCCAGCAGACGAGCTCGCGACGGCGCTGCCCGGCGTCGTCAGGACTTGGCCCCACTCTCACCTCCGAGCCCCGGCCGGGGCGGCGCGCCAGCGATGCGCCCCGGCCGATCCCGCCAACGATGCGCTCGCCAAACCGCAGTACGATGCATGAAGGGCGCACTTGACCTGCGCCAACATCTTGAGCGCCGACCGGCTCGATCGGGGACTACCATGCCGTCCTTAGGACCCGCAGGACTTCTCGCCATCCTTCTCTTGGGTGTGGGCCTCGTGGGCGCAATCGTCTGGGCCATAAGGGCAGGCGGACGCCGGTCCTAGCCAGACGGCAGGCAGGTCCATAATCGTCAGGCGAATCGGGAGACTGGGAAGAAGAGACGATCCACTCGCCCGAGCGCAGATGCCAGAAGAGATCGTCGTGGCCGGAGCGGCCGGAGCGCCAGGGCGGCCGCGTAGGCGAGGCAGCCGAGGAGCGCGGCCAGGGCCAGAAAGGCAGCGCGAGCGCCCGTGCCGACGCCCGCGGTCTCATCGCCCCGCCGCGACGCAGACACATCCTTCTCGAGCGCGGGCGAGGCCGGCTGGCGGCAGGATCGGGTAGCAGGGACCGATCGTAGCAGGAGAGCGCCCGCGCGCGCCGCGCCCGCACGTCGTGAGGGCGAGCCTTACCCGCCGGCCGTACGGGCCGGCAGGGCGAGACCCTCTGACGCTACGGTGTGAGCCCTACGGGCAGGGCTGGCTGTTGGGGACGCACGTCACGGTCGGGTGCGGCTAAGAACTTCCGTTGCGTTGAGCGCCAGCGGAACCCTTGTGCCACCACCACAAACCCTTTCACCGGGCCACATATGAGCATTCATGGCTGAGGTCCACCGGCTGCTTGTGCGAAAGGGAACGCATCATGCGTGGTGGACCGCTCCCTCTCTGCACGAGACGTGCCGGGATCAGGGCGCCGCCCGACACATCTTAGGATTTCCTAAGCTAGAACGCTTTCGTGTCTTTGTACAGGTTATAATCCGGGGCGACCAAACCCCTTTTGGCTCTTTTGCCACCCTATGTCGGACCTTCTTAGGGTCGGAAGGACATCGACTGAGATGAATCAACCGGCGCGTCCAGGCCGCTCACCTCCATACCCTAGAATCGCTCTGCGCCGACTTGGTGAGCGGGCGCCCTATATTGGTCGGTACGACTGAGGAAGAGCTGGTTCTAGTCGACCCTGCCTCTCGCTCGATCCTAGACTGGTATCGCCGGAATCCTACTAATGTTCAGGACAAGTGCGAAAAGAGGATGTCGAAGCCATAGTGATGCAATCGCGGTTCAGCCGCCCTCGGTAGATGCTGTAAAGCTTGTTGTCCGGCACGCGAAAAGCTGCCTTCGATTGAAGAGGATGCGCGTTCACCGATTTGCTGGCTGGACGATATGGTTCGCCGACTCATGCTCCTGAGGACTTCATACTGGACATCCCCGCTTCGCTAATCCTCTTCGAAGGGCGCAATGGCTCCGGGAAGACATCAATCGTTAACGCGGTGACCTGGTGCTGACTGGCAGATCTATCGACGCAGAGACCGCCAGAGTCGGGGGGGCCGAGTTTGAGTACGCGTTGATCGAGGCCGGTGAGTCGCCATCTGGATTCTCATGGCACTCATTGACGCCCGTCACTCCGATGCCTTCCTTCAATGCCTACCGACCGCGCGCGACCAGAAGGTGCTTCCAGCAGGCACCTGGGTGGAGCTTACTTTGGTCGATGATCAGGGCGAGGAACTGACCATACGCCGAAGGCAGTTCGAGATGCTCGCGAGAAACTCGTAGACAACGTGACCGGGCTGGACGATCTAGACCTCGACCCAATCAGCTGCCGTATCGGCACCACCATGCCTGGCCTGATTCCCAATATCCGACTCGGTGATCCGTCGGAACTCGGTAAAGCCATTCGGAACTCACGGGACTTGCTGATAGTTGAACTGGCCCGCCACGCCGAGCGAGTCAGAGCTAGGCTCGAGAAGGAATCATTCCCAATCGCCAAAGAAGGATCTCCCAGCTCGATCAAGAGTCGACTCAGGAGAGTGTTGATCTCAGGGCAGCTGTCCTCGAATCTTCTGCCATGGCCCCCCCTGAGCTACAGCTGCGGCCTGGCGACCCAAACCTTGAAGCTAGACTCAGGTGCTCGCCGCGCACTTTCAACTGCATCAGGAACAGGCACTGACCGCTGCCGCGACATCCTCGCTGGTGATTTCGATTCTTCGAGCGAAGGGTACGGCGTGACTTGGTGGAGTATCGGGCCGGCGCTGGCAGAACTCGCGAGATCAACAAGTTGAGCAGTGCTGCTCGCCTTCGGGCCCTGGGCGACTTCAGGAGGATGTCTTCAGGCGGCAGAGGCGCAAATCGCTGGCCCGCGCCGACGCGGAGGTCCTCGTCATTCCGCGGCTGCTGCTCCCGACCGTCCGTCGGAAGCAGTCGATGTCCTTGTAGTTGCCTGGATCCACGAGGACGAGCGCGCTGTGCCAATGTACCTGTTGAGTGACCGTTTTGCGGAGCGAGTCTGACGGCCGCTCTGGATCGTGTCACAGGATGTGCAGGTGAAGCGGCATTTGGAGGAGGCTTTTTCCGTCAACGTCGAGCTCGCGGGTCAAACTGTGAAAGCGTGGGTGGAAGCCGCGACTGGGGCGTTATTGCGCGACTTGCCTGAGCCTCTGAATCAGGAGATCAACCTTGTTCTCCCCGCTCAGCCCCGCGACCTGATCCGTAAGGCGCTCACTGAGGAACTCTTCGAAGCGCCCTGTTTTGCGAACAGCCTGTCCCCGCTCCGGCGGTGTGGCGGTAGAGCTATGCAACCGGCACCTCCCCGTGATCGCCGATCTAGTCGAGCCGCAGGAACGCCCGTTCCCCTTTGCGGTAGCAGCGGCAGCCGAGGCGCTCGGTGTCAAAATCGAGGCGCTGCGAACGTGCCATCGCATTCGCGCGATGGAGGAAGCAGCATCACAATCAGGTCGCTGCCGCGTTCGGTGCCCTTATAGGAGAAGTACCGCAAGGTGGAACCACGGGAACACATAAATCGCAGCTCCTCGGAGCCGAGCAATTGCGAGAACGCCTCCTCACTCTCCAGAGCATGGTTGAAGGCGCCCCCCGATCAGGGCCGCGAGGCAACTCTGCCTTCGGATGAACACCACATCTAATGGGCGCCGGTCCGAGGAAGCCCGAGTTCGAGCATACGACTGTACGCTACAGGCGCTCGCGTCCGTGATTCAGTTGAGGAGTCTGGCCGAGCAGCAAGTCGAGCACATCCGCGTTCTCCTCCAAGGAGAGACTCTTGCTTGGCGCGATAGGATTTACCGCAAGACCCAGAGTGCGACTCCGGACCTCGTTGAGGCCATGGTGAGCCCGAGGGGGAACTTAATCTCTCAGTAGGCCGTGACGGCGCTAGTGCACCGGCCCAGCACGTGGCTAACGTGTCGGCACTTCGGGCCGCTCTGTTGGCTTCTTTTTCGCCTTTTGGGAGCACGTACTAAAAACCCGCGGAGGCGTCACCCTCCTCCTCTTGGACGATCCGCAGGACCTCCTCGATGTCGAAAACCGACAGAGATTCGCTGAGGCGCTGCCACAGCTCGTCAAGGCCGAGCGCAGCTACGAGTAACCAGTCATGATCGCGAGTTCGCGCGGAACGCGGTGACCGTCATGCGCCGCGAACGTAAAAGCGATGTAGAGCACCGGTCGATCTTCCCCGTCAACGATGCGTCGCCGACGGTCCAGACGCCTCTTGCGGTTGACGACCTCGAGCGCAAGAGGCAGGATTTCTTGCGTAAAGAGAACTGTGATCAACCGAGCTTTGCTCAGGAGTACATCACGGAGCTGCGAATCTTTCTCGAGGCAAGCCTTGCAGAGCTGCTCGGCGAATCGGCTTTCGCCGCGTCATCCCTTAAGCAGACTCTCGGCGATCTTCTAGGCCGGCTACGCGGCAAAGTGAGTAGTGGTACGAGCGACTTCTTTACAAACCCGGCCGTTGCGGCCTTCAGCCGGCATCGGGCGCTGGTGGATGGCAGTCGCTGTTTGACGTTGCTTAACAGGGCACACCACAAGGATAAGCACACGATTACCTATATGGACGTCCAGGAGGTCCGCGACGACCTGAGCAGTGTGCAGAGCGATCTCCTGAACCTCCACGAGGAGTTCCGCCGCTGGCGTTTGCGCGTGCCCTTGCAGGTGGTGGAGCAACCTCTAGTGCTTTTGCAAGCTATGGCACCGCTGGATTTCGAGGTAGAGATCGTTTCGGATCTGGCGGCGTTCACTCGGGATTCTTCCGCGGCGGGACCACTTTCGGTCGAAGAATCGCTCGCGGGGAGATGGTTCGACGCTAAGGCGCTCTTCTATATTGACTCCCACAACTTCGGCTTCGCCGCTCCGCTTGGCTCGGTGGCAGTCGTCGAACTAGAAGCACAAGAACTAGAGGATCAACGGTTAGTGATAGCACTTCAGGGAAAAGAAGTATTAGCCCGTCGCCTCCTACGTTCTCGAGACGACCGGAGAATGGTGGCCCTCGCAGCGGAGACCCCCGATCCGAGAAAGAGCCCACCTACTCGATTTGTTTCACTCGCGTCCTTGCAGTTGCAGCTTGTGGTCGGGATTTTGTTCGACAAGCAGGTACCTCGTCAGAAAGCTAGCTCCGAGGCTGTCCAGATTGATGAGGCACCCTGCCTGAGGCGTCTCGAGGTCGCCTTTAGGGTGAGAGATGAAAGTGCGCTACCTCTGGCTTTACCAGGCCAGATCATTCTCGGTGGGCGCTCCCTCAGCCCTACAGAACTCGCCGCGCGGAAAGGGGACCTTGTGGCCGTGGCGCTCGACGACGATATCAGCGTGCTAAAGAGAGTAAGCTTCACTCTACCGGGAGATCTGTCTCATGTCTTGCAACTTGAGAGCATCGGCGGCCTCGGGGACTCGCTATTAGTTGCCATCGAGTCCGTGGAAGGTCGGAACAACGATTTTCCGCAAGTCGTCTCGGCGAGGTTGGTCCTTGGCGTGCTATACCGAGGCTGAAGTGCGCCCCTCTCGGGCGGCGTCTTCCAGAACCGCCTGCTCCTCGAGGACGTCGCCGCGCATCTTACCGGCGCCTCGTCATCGGCTGGACCAACCGCCAGGTTCCCGCGAACGACGGCGGCATCAGCTTCGGCTAGGCGGCGCTGGCGCTCGGCAGTGCGGATCGATCCACCGGCTGACCTCTGGCAGCACTCTTCCTCGTAGAGTCTCCGGCCCCACGGAGGCGCGGCCCGCTGAAGGAGGGTTCCCCATGACGTGCCATCGCTCCCGTCCCGCCGTTCTCCTCTTCGTCCACCTCGCCGTGCTCGCCGAGGAGGCCGTCGCAACCCCACCGGCCTCTCGACCGGCCCATCCCTGCTCGCGGTGAGCGGCACCGCGCCTGCGCCCGCCGTCCCGGCCTGGGATCCGGCGGACCTCGACGCCATCCGCCAGCCCCGCCCCCTCGCCGATAGCGCTGCCGCCTTGCCCGGTAGCCTGCAACCCGCTCACCTGCCCGTTCGGCTCTCTGAAATTCGTGAGCCGGAGCGGTTTCCCCGGGGAAACCTGTCGGGAGCGCGGAGCCGAAGCGGTCGCGTCGCTCGCGCTCCGGGGGCACTATTCCTCGTAGAGCCGTCTCCGGCCTCGCGGAGGCGCGGCCAGCTCTGTCGCGGAAAACCGCGAAGCCGGATGACGACGCGGTAACTCCTGCTGCCATCCCTTCGAGGTACGCGGTTCGATCGTAGCCATGACGCCCTCCGCTGGCGCCCGTAGGCATGAGCGTGCCACAGGTTCCTCGCGGGCGCACTTTGCGAGTGCCCCATGAGTGCCCCATGAGTGCCCCATGGACGCCGGAAGCCGTGGCCGCCGTTTTGGCGACCGTCGTAAGTTGTTGCCGCGGAGGTGTCAGTTGGAGGCGACGACCGGATTCGAACCGGTGAATAAGGGTTTTGCAGACCCTCGCCTTACCACTTGGCTACGTCGCCTCGAGACAGCTCTCGGCCGCTCGCGCGGCCCCTCGGATCGGCTGAGGTCGCCGGGGAAGTGCCGCGGAGGGCTCAAAGCTGGAGGAAATATGGAGCGGGAAACGGGATTTGAACCCGCGACCCCAACCTTGGCAAGGTTGTGCTCTACCACTGAGCTATTCCCGCCCACAGGGTGCAAAGGATAGTCGGCCGGCCCGACCGCTGTCAAGCCGGCGCAACTTCCGGCACCCGCTCGATTTGCGGCGCCGCGCCGGGCGGCCGCGGCGCCTCAGCCCCGGTACGGGAAGGCGTCGCGGACGAGGGTGTAGCGCCAGCCGCCGCCGGCGGCGTCGAGGCCGAGGACGTCGAAGCGGCAGGGCGGCCGTGCCAGCCGCGGACGGCGAGGTAGAGGGCGGCCGCCCGGCAGAGGCGCCGCTGCTTGGCCGGGCCCACCGCGGCGATCGCCGGGCCGTAGGCGGCGCTGCCGCGGGCCTTGATCTCGAGGAAGACGAGCGACTCGCCGTCGCGGGCGACGACGTCGATCTCGCCGGCATGGTTGACGACGTTGCGCTCCAGGATCCGGTAGCCCTGCGCCCTTCAGCCAGCGGACCGCGGCGTCCTCCCCCACCTTGCCGCGCCCGCGGTTGTGGGTCTGCGAGCTCGAAGTCGGCCGGCATCGGATGCGGATCGGCGCTGGAGCGAGAAGCGTCAGCGCCGCTTCCAGCGCGCGCCCTGCGGCGTGTCCTCGAGCACCACGCCGCAGCTCCGCGAGCTCGTCGCGCAGGCGGTCGGAGGCGGCGAAGTCGCGGCGGCGGCGCGCCTCCTGGCGCTCCTGGACAGGCGCTCGATCTCGGCGTCGTCGCTCGGGCGCTTCCCCTTCCGGCCAGGCCGCCGGGTCGAGCACGCCGAAGACGCGGTCGACGTGCGGCGAGCGCCGCGGCGACCCGCTCCTTGTCCCCCGCCGCCAGCCGCTGCTCCTCGATCGCCACGTTGACCGCCTTGACGAAGGTGAAGACGGCGGCGAGCGCGGCGGCGGCGTTCAGGTCGTCGGCGAGAGCGCGCCGCGAAGTCGCGGTCGAGCTGCGCGGCGGCCGCGGCGACGGCGCCGTCGGCCGCGTTCCCTGCAGGCGGCAGCGGCGCGTGGGCGAGCCGGAAGCGCATCTCGTCGACGCGCTGCAGCGCTCCCGCCGCGGCGTCGAGCGACTCCCAGGTGAAGTTGAGCTTCTGCCGGTAGTGGACGGAGAGGAAGAGGTAGCGCAGGGCCCGCGGCGAGACGCCGCGCGCCAGCAGGTCGGCCAGGGTGTACTGGTTGCCGAGCGACTTCGACATCTTCTGGCCGTCGACGATCAGGTGCTCGGCGTGGAGCCAGAGGTGGACGAAGGGCTTGCCGGTCGCCGACTCGCTCTGCGCGATCTCGTTCTCGTGGTGGGGGAAGATGTTGTCGACCCCGCCGCAGTGGATGTCGAAGGTCTCGCCGAGGTACTCCATGCTCATCGCCGAGCACTCGACGTGCCAGCCGGGCCGCCCCTTGCCCCAGGGCGAGTCCCACGCCGGCTCGCCCGGCTTCGCCCCCTTCCAGAGCACGAAGTCGCGCACGTCCTCCTTCTCGTACTCGTCGCTCGCCACCCGCTCGCCGCGCCGCGCCTGCTCGAGGTCGAAGCCGGAGAGGCGGCCGTAGTCGGGATCGCGAGGCGATGCGGAAGAAGACCGAGCCGTCCGCCTCGTAGGCGTGGCCGTTGGCGACCAGCCGCTCGACCAGGGCGATCATCTCCGGGATGTGCTCGGTCGCCGGCGGGTAGGCCTCGGCGCGCTCGACGTGGAGGGTGTCGAGGTCGCGGAAGAAGGCCTGCTCGATCGGCGCCGTGAACTGCGCCGAGCGAGAGCGCCGGCCTGGTTGGCGCCGCGGATCGTCTTGTCGTCGACGTCGGTCAGGTTCATCACCTGGTTGACGCGGTAGCCCAGGTGCTCGAGCGTCCGCCGCAGCAGGTCCTCGAAGAGGAAGGTCCGCAGGTTGCCGATGTGGGCGTCGTTGTAGACGGTCGGACCGCAGGTGTAGATGCGGACCTCGCCGGGGACGATCGGCGCCAGCGGCGCGAGGCGCCGCCCCATGGTATTGAACAGCACGATCTCGTCGGGCATGTGCGGGCGGGGCGGAGCGGGCGGGGCGGGCGGATCCGGCGCCGGGTCAGCGGATCACCTGGACCGAGCCCGCCGTCCAGGTGACGCCGGCGATCGGCTTGCCGGCCGAATCGAAGGCGGCGTTGCGGGTGAAGGCGAACGGGCCGCTGCCGGCGGCCGTCGACTGGAGGTCGAGGGTGATGATCACCCCGTCCCCGTGGACGCCGCGGACGGGGCCGAGGAGGCTGGCGCCGAACACCAGGTCGCTCGTCGTGTGGGAGAGCTGGAAGGTGCCCCCGGAGAGGATCGAGCCGGCGTTGCTCGAGCTCGCGAGCTGCAGGACGCCGCCCGGGTACTGGAGATCGAAGGCGATGCCGTAGAGGTCGCGGATGCCGGTCGCCCGCACCTCGAGGACCAGCGTGCTCGCCGTCGACCCGGCGCCGGTCACCAGCGAGATGCCGGGCGAGCCGGCGCTGCCGGCGGGGGTGAAGGTGATCCCCGGCGTCGGCGGCGGCGGGCTCGTCGGACCGCCGCCGCCGCCGCTGCCGCCGCAGCCGGCGAGGAGCGCCGCGGCGAGGGCGGCGAGCGGCAGCCAGCGAGACGCGGCGCGGCGGGCGAAGGACGGCGCCGCTCTCATGCGGGCACCTCCTCCATCGCCAGCCGCTTGATCTGGCGCCGCGCCCGCTCGCGGCGCAGCCCGCGCAGGTGGTCGATGAACAGGATGCCGTTCAGGTGGTCGATCTCGTGGCAGACGGCGCGCGCCAGCCAGCCCTCGGCGGCGAGCTCGAACGGCTTGCCCGCGCCGTCGAGCGCCTCGACCTTGATGCGCTCCGGGCGGTCGACCTTGTCGCTGATGCCGGGGAGCGACAGGCACCCCTCGACCTCGCTCGTCATGCCCTCGCGCTCGACGATCCGCGGGTTGACGAGGACGTGGAGCCCCTTGGGGTCCTTGCCCACCGAGAGGTCGACGACCGCCACCTGCCGCTCGACCCCGACCTGGGGGGCGGCGAGACCGATGCCGGGGGCCGCGTTCATGGTCTCGATCATATCGGCGATCAGGCGGGCGAGCTCGGGGCCGAACTCGGCGACCGGGCGGGTCGGCGAGCGCAGCACCGGATCGGGAAACAGGCGGATGGCGAGGATCGACATCAGGGGATCGGGAGCGGGCTCGGCGCGGGGGCGCGCAGGCGCCGCACTACGCTCGCGACGTTGCGGTCGTTGTGCTGCTCGCGCAGGGCCTCCAGGAAGGCGCGCGGATCGGGGTTGCCGACGAGGCTCTGCTCGAGCCCCTCGCGGGTGAGCTTCAGGGCGGTGAGCGGCTCGCTCACCCGGTAGTCGGCCGGCCAGGAGGCGCGCTCGAGGAGAGCGCCCTCGCCCACGATGTCGCCGGAGGTGAAGCTGCGGACCGCCATCGGCTTGCCGCCGCGGGACGGCGATCTCGGCCTCGAGGACGCCGCGCACGAGGAGGAGCAGGAAGGGCTCCGGGCTACCCTCCTCCGCCACCACCTCGCCCGCTTCTTTGAGGTTGATCAGCTGCATGGTCGAGAACAGGCGCTTGAGCTGGTCGCCCGGCAGGTGCTGGACGAGGCTGCTCTCCGCCAGATTGTGCCACAGCCGCCCGAGCTCGAGGGCCGAGGTGCCGGCCTGCTGCCCGCCGGCCTGGCGCAGCCCCTCGAGCGCCTGGGTCCGCGTGTGCTCGAGGGACTTCTCGCGCTGCAGCCGGTCGATCCGGGCGCGCAGCGACGGGTCGAGCGGGGCGAGCTTGGCCGCCTTCGAGAGCAGGGCGAGCCCTTTGTCGTAGAAGCCGTCGCCGGCGTACTCGTCGGCGACGAAGCCGAACTCGTCGATCGCCTTGTCGTGCTGCCGGAGCTGGGCGTAGACCTCGGCCAGCTTGAGGTGGGAATGGAGGTCCTGAGGGTTCGCCTTCAACTTGGCGCGCAGGCGCTCTCCCGCCTCCTCGTAACGCTCGAGGACGATCAGGTCGTCGATCGTGTAGTCCTGCCGCGCCTGCTTGTTGCCGCCGAACCAGCCCTTGAGGCCCATATCCCTCCGGTCCTAAGCCGCTCCCCGTAGCCCCGGCACCGCCGCAGTCTGAAGTGGACGATCCCGACTCTTCGGGGGGACGCGGCGTTTCCTCGGAGCGGTTGACATTATAGCTAGAACCCCGTCTTTTCCGACGCTTGCGGGAATCCTTCGCGATGGTGCGGAAGTTGCTCTCTGGGGAGGGGCGAGGGCCCGTCCCGAGGAGACAGACACCATGAGAATCGACGCTTCGCACCGCTCGTCCGCCGCGCGCTGGCTGCTCGCCGGCCTGGCCGCGCTCGCCCTGGCCGCCGGCCCCCTACTGGCCCAGGAGCCGGCCCAGGATCCGGCTCAGGCTCCGGCGCCGGGCCCGGGCGGTGGATATGGATACGGTCCCGCCGCGGCCGGCGCCTACCCGGCCGCCGATTCGCCCGGCTCCTATTCGGACGGCACCGGCTCGAACGACGCCTACGCCGGCGCCGACGCCGCGGCCGGCGCCGATCCGTACGGCGACGACGCGAGCTCGGTCAACGACTACCCGGCCTCCGCCGCCCAGTCGCAGGAGGGCAGCTATGGCTACTTCCACCTCGTCCAGGGCCAGGCGACCGACGCCCCGGCCCGCGGCGACCGCGCGCCGGCGGAGGTCAACCAGCCGGTGCTCGCCGGCGACCGCATCGCCGTGCCGCGCGGCTCGCGGGTCGAGATCGTGCTGCCCGACCACAACCTGCTGCGCCTGGACGGCGGCACCGAGATCGTGCTCGACCATCTCGCCGGCTCGGCCGACTCGAACGACCGCGAGACGCAGCTCCACCTGCTCGCCGGCAACCTCCAGCTCGTCGTCGACTCCGATTCGCTCGGCGAGCAGCTGCCGCGGATCGACACCGCGAACGCCAGCGTCTACGTCAACTACCCCGGCACCTACCGGGTGAGCGCCAACGGCGGCGACTGGACCTCGCTCGTGGTGCGCCGCGGCACCGCCGACATCGCCACCGAGCGCGGCACGGCCACGGTCCGCGCCGACCAGGCGGCGGTCGCTCAGGGGACGAGCGACGCCGAGGCCGAGGTGCGGCCCGCCGGCGCCTGGGACACGCTCGAGCGCTGGGGCCGCCAGCTCTCCGACCAGGTGGCGGAGATCCCCAACATCGATCAGGACCTGCAGTACTCCGCCTCGTCGCTCGGCCAGTACGGCAGCTGGATCGAGGTCGCCGGCACCCGCTACTGGCAGCCGCGGGTCGACAACGGCTGGCGCCCGTACTGGCACGGCCGCTGGGTCTACACGCCGAGCGGCCTGACCTGGGTCGCCTACGAGCCGTGGGGCTGGGTGCCCTATCACTACGGCACCTGGGACTACCTGCCGGCCTACGGCTGGGTGTGGGCGCCGGGCTACGTCTACTCGCCGGCCTGGGTCTATTGGTACTGGGGTCCGAGCTACACCGGCTGGTGCCCGGTCGGCTACTACACGGGCTTCTATCGCCATCACTTCCTCGACCCCGGCTTCCGCTTCGGCGTCTACGGCTGGGCGGGGGGCGACTGGGGCTCCTTCGCGCGCTGGAACTTCGTCGGCGCCGGCTACTTCGGCCACCGCGACCTCGACCACTGGGTGGTGCCGGGCGACGCCCTGCGCGACCGGACGCGCCTGGCGCGGCTGCCGCACGGCATCATCACCACCGACACGCGGGGGATCACGCCGGGGCGCTGGGGCCATCCGCGCGAGGTGATCTCGGTGTTGTCCAACGGTCCGGCCGGCCGCGGCGGCCGTCTGCCCGACGTGACGCCGTTCATCGCCCGCAGCCCGCGCCTGCCGACGAACGTCCTGCACGCGGTGGTGACCGACGGCCCGGCCAAGGGCCGGCTGACGGGGACGCCTCTGCGGCCGGCGACGCTCCTGCCGCAGCCGGGGTCCGGCTACCGGGCGCCGCGGGCCGTCGACGGCATCGCCAGCTACCCGACAGGCGCCGGCCGCAACCCGATCGCCCCGCGGGTCGACCGCAACGGGGGCATCGGCCGCGACCTCCGCAGCGGGGTCACGGGACGGCCGACGATCACCGTCCCGCCGCGCGGCGTACGCCCGCCCGCCGGCCGGATCCAGGGCGACTGGCGCGAGCGGGCCGACCGGGAGCGCCCGGCCGCTCCCGGCCGCGGCGCGGGTCCCGCCAAGCGACGTCCGGCGCGACCCGCGGCCCGACCGGCCGCGGATCGTGATCCCGCCGCGCCAGCCGGGCGTCCAGCGTCCGCCGGCCACCATGCCGCGCGACGCCTACCGGCCGCAGCCGCGCTACGGAGCGCCGTTCAACCAGGGTGTCGGGCAGAGTATTGGGCCACGCCAGGGGCCACGCCAGCCGATGCCGCCGCGCGAGATCTACCGTCCGGCGCCGAGCTACGCGCGTCCCGCCGAGCCGCGGACCCCACCGCCGGCCGTGCGGCAGCCCCCGCCGCCACCGCCGGCCCAGCGGGCACCCGTCCAGCGTCCGCCCGAGCACCACGGATAGGGCCAGCGCCTGGCCCCCTGACTCCCGCCCCTCTCCGCCGCCCGGCGGCGAGGGGCTCCTACCTCTTCAACAACACCCGCGCGATCACCAGCCGCTGCATCTCGCTCGTCCCCTCGTAGATCGTCGTCACCCGCACGTCCCGATAGAGCCGCGAGATCTCGTAGTCCTGGTGGAAGCCGTTGCCGCCGTGGATCTGCAGGCATTCGGCGCAGGCGCGGTTGGCGGCCTCGCTGGCGTAGAGCTTGGCCTGGGCGGCGAGGCGGCCGGCGCGGTCGCCCGACCCCGGCTTCTCCGAGGCCAGGGCCGCGGCATGGGTCAGGGCGCGCGCCGCGGCGAGCTCGACCGACATCTGGGCGATCTTGAACCGGATCGCCTGATGGTCGGCGATCGGCACCCCGAACTGCACCCGGTCGCGGGCGTAGGCGACCGCCAGCTCGAGGGCCCGCTGGTGGATGCCGACCGCCTGGGCGGCGATCCCCAGGCGCGAGTGGTCGAGCGTCGCCAGCGCGATGCGGAAGCCCTGCCCCTCCTCTCCCAGGAGGTGATCGGCCGGGATGCGGCAGCCGTCGAAATGGAGCGGCGCCGTGCGCGAGGCGCGGAGGCCCAGCTTCTCCTCGGGCTTCCCCACCGTGAGGCCGGGCGCATCGGCCGGCACGGCGAAGGCCGAGAGGCCGCGCTTCCCCGCCGCCGGATCGGTCGAGGCGACGACGACGTACCAGGAGGCGAGGCCGGCGTTGGTGATCCACGCCTTCTCGCCGGAGAGCACCCAGGAGTCGCCGTCGCGCACCGCGCGGGTGCGCAGGCTCCCGGCGTCGCTCCCCGAGCTCGGCTCGGTCAGCCCGAAGCCGCCGAGCTCGCCGCCGGCCGCCAGGCCCGGCAGCGCCAGGCGCCGGATCCGGCTGCCGCCGAAGCGGGAGATCGGCCAGCAGCAGACGGAGTTGGTGACGCTCATCGTCACCGCCGTCGACGGGCAGACGCGGGCGATCTCCTCGACCGCCAGGACGTAGGTCAGCGGATCGACCCCGGCGCCGCCGTGCTCCTCCTCGACCAGCATGCCGAGGAGGCCGAGCTCCGCCATCTCGGCGACGACCTCGGAGGGGAAGCGGTGCTCGCGGTCGCGCTCCTCGACCCCGGGGCGGATGCGCTCCTCGGCGAAGCGCCGCACCTGCTCGACCAGGAGCTCCTGCTCTTCGCTGAGCGCGAAGTCGACGCCGGGAGCGGCCGGCGGGGCGGCGAGGACCGTCACCGCGGCCGGCTCTCAGTCGTGATGGAGCACCCAGTCGGCGATCACCATCTTCTGGATCTCGCTGGTGCCCTCGTAGATCTCGGTGATGCGGGCGTCGCGGAAGTAGCGCTCGACGTTGTATTCCTTGGTGTAGCCGTAGCCGCCGTGGATCTGCAGCGCCTTGTTGGTGACGCGCTGCGCCATCTCGGAGGCGAAGAGCTTGGCGTGCGCCGCCTCGAGGGTGAAGCGCTTCTTCTGGTCCTTGGTCCACGCCGCCTTCCAGGCGAGGAGGCGCGCCGCGTCGATCTCGGTCGCCATGTCGGCGAGATAGAACTGGATCGCCTGGAACTCGGAGAGGTTCTTGCCGAACTGCTGGCGCTGCTGGGCGTAGGCGAGCGCCTCCTCGAAGGCGCCCTGGGCGATGCCGATCGCCTGCGCCGCGATGCCGATGCGGCCGCCGTCGAGCGTGCTCATGGCGATCTTGAATCCCTCGCCCTCCTCGCCCAGGCGCCGGCGCGCCGGGATGCGCATGTCGGTGAAGGCGAGCTCGGTGGTGCCCGAGGCGTTGACCCCGAGCTTGAACTCGTGCGTGCCATGGCTGTAGCCGGGGGTGTCCGTCGGCACCAGGAAAGCGGTGATGCCCTTGTGCTTCTTCGCCAGGTCGACGCTGGCGAAGACCAGGGCGACGTCGGCGTGGGTGCCGTTGGTGATGAACACCTTGTTGCCGTTCAGGACGTAGTCGTCGCCGTCGCGGCGGGCGGTGGTGCGCAGCGCCGCCGCGTCGCTCCCCGCGCCCGGCTCGGTGAGCGCGAAGCAGCCGAGCTTCTCGCCGGCCGCCAGAGGGGCGAGGAGCTCGCGCTTCTGCTCCTCGTCGCCCCATTTCAGGATCGGGTCGCAGACCAGCGAGTTGTTGACCGAGAGGATGACCCCGGAGGTGGCGCAGAGCCGGCTCACCTCCTCGATGACGAGGCAGTACGAGACGGCGTCCATCCCCGCCCCGCCGTGCTCCTCCGGCACCATGACGCCGGCGAGCCCCAGCTCGCCCGCGCGGTCGTAGAAGTCGCGTGGGAACTCGCCCGTCTCGTCGATCTCCTTGGCGCGCGGGCCGACGACCTCCTCGGCGAACCGGCGGACGGTGTCGCGCAACAGCTTCTGCTCCTCGGTGAGCTCGATCTCCATGTCGCGTCCTTTTGAATTGTCCGGGGGTGAGGCTGCGGGCGCCGGGCCGGCGCGTCCGAGGATCGTAGCAACCGCCCTCCGGGGGGTCAAGGAAGCTCGCGGCGAGGTAGCGGGTCCGTTGGGTCCGCTGCGGGCGGCCGTCCTCGGGACCAAACGGACCCAGCACTCGCGCGAGCGGCCGGCGCGATGCCATTTGCAGCCTCGCACAGCGAGTTTCCCGCCGCCGGCGGCCGCTCCGGCGCCGGGCGGCAACTTTCGGCGCCGCGGCGCGTACTCGAGCCGGCGGGTTTCGATTAGATACTGCTAGACTCCCATCAATACCTCATGACCTCTCCCCGAGCCGAGCCGGAAGCGGTCCGTCTCCGACGGACCCGGTGTCGCTCGAGCGCCGCCTGCCGAGCGGCGCTCGGTCTGCATGGCCTTTCTCGCCCTCGCTCCCGCTCTGTCGGCCACTCCTGCTCCGGGCTCCGCCGGGTCCGGCTCCGGCCGCGCTCCGCGGGAGCGCGGCCCTGCCGCGGCCCGGCGCCCTCTCCCGACCGCCGTCGCCGCCGTCGCGCCGGCCGCCGCGCCGCCGCGGCACGCCTCGGGCGCCGGCAAGAGCCGCTACTACCTCATGCAGCTCGCCCAGGCGCTGGGCGCCCTCGTCCTCGCCGCCGTCCTCCACGGCTTCTACCGCACCTACCGGCGCCACTACCTGCTCGACTGGGCGAGGAGCTGGTGGGCGGGCTGCCTCTACTTGTGCGGCAGCGGGCTCACCCTCTACCTCATCCGCCTGCCGCCCACCTCGGCCGCCCGCTCCCTGCTCGCCGTCGCCAGCGCCGCCGCGGCCTATTGCCAGGTCGCCTGGCTGCTCTTCGGCGCCTACGAGGTGGCGACCGGCCGCCGGGCCGGCCGGCGCCTGCGCGCCGCCGCCCTCGCCGGCCTGATCGTCTTCCCCGTCGTCACCGTGGCCGCCGCGGCCGCCGCCTCGCCGGAGATCGGCTCCCTCCTGCGGCTGGGGCCGCACGTCCTGGGGATCGGCCTCGCCTTCGCCGCCGCCGGCATCTGGCTCCTGGCGACCGCCCCGCGGTCCTCCAGCCTCGGCCGGCGCCTCACCGCCCTCGCCCTCCTCCTCTACGGCGGCGAGCAGCTCCACTACCTGGGGATCGTCGTCGCCAGCCACCTCCTGCGGCGGATGATCGGCGTCGAGATCGAGGCGCTCGCCATCTTCGACGTGCCGCTGCAGGCGGCGATCGGCCTCGGCATGGTGATCTGGCTGCTCGACGAGGAGAGGAAGCGCGCCGTCTCCGCCGCCCGCCAGGTCGAGCACCTCGCCTACCACGACGCGCTGACCGGTCTGCCCAACCGCAACCGCTTCCTCGCCGAGCTCAGCCGGCGCCTGCCGCAGGCTCGGCGCGCCGGCGAGGAGATCGCCCTCCTCTTCCTCGACCTCGACCGCTTCAAGCTGATCAACGACTCGCTGGGCCATGGGGCGGGCGACGAGATGCTGCAGACGCTCGCCGGCCGGCTGACCCGCTCTCTCGCCCCCGGCGCCCTGGTGGCGCGCCTGGGGGGCGACGAGTTCACCGTCCTCCTCCCCGCCGCCGACGAGGCGACGGTCGCGTCGACCGCCGAGGCCCTCCTCGCCCAGGTCCGCGAGCCGATGCCGCTCGAGGAGCGCGAGGTGGTGGTGACGGCGAGCCTGGGCATCAGCCGCTTCCCCGCCGACGGGGTCGACGCCGAGGAGCTCCTGAAGCATGCCGACGTCGCCATGTACCAGGCGAAGGAACAGGGGCGCGACCGCTTCCGGCTCTACGCCCCGGGCACCGACCTCCAGGCGCTCGACCGCCTGGCGCTCGAGACCGACCTCCGCAAGGCGCTCGAGAAGAGCGAGCTGGTCCTCCACTATCAGCCGGTCCTCGACGCCAGGACCGGCGTGATCGCCGGCGTCGAGGCGCTGTTGCGCTGGGAGCACCCGACGCGCGGCCTCCTCGGCCCCGCCGAGTTCCTCTGGCTCGCCGAGGCGACCGGCCTCTCCGATTCCGTCGACCACTGGGTGCTGGCGACCGCCTGCCGCCAGACGCGGGCCTGGCAGGACTCGTTCGCCGCGCCGGCGCGGGTGGCGGTCAACCTCTCGGCGCGCCGGTTCCAGCGGCCCGGCCTGGTCGAGCGGGTGAGCGACATTCTGGCGGCGACCGGCCTCCCCGCCGGCGCGCTCGAGCTCGAGATCACCGAGACCCTGGCGATGGAGAACGCCGAGGCGAGCCTCACCGTGCTCAAGGGGCTGAAGGCGCTCGGGGTGCGGATCTCGATCGACGACTTCGGCACCGGCTACTCGTCGCTCTCCTACCTCACCCACTTCCCCATCGACACCTTGAAGGTCGACGGCTCCTTCGTGCGCTCGCTCGGCGGCACCCGCGGCAGCTACGAGATCGCCGCGGCGGTGATCGCCCTCGCCCATACCTTGGACATCGGCGTCGTCGCCGAGGGGGTCGAGCTCGAGAGCCAGTGGCTGATCCTCCGCGAGCAGGGTTGTGACGAGGTGCAGGGCTACCTCTTCAGCCCCCCTCTCCCCCCGGCGAGAGCCTCGACCGCATCCTGACCGGCGCCCTCTACGGCACCGCCGCCGAGGCGCCGGCCGGAGCGGCATGACGCGGCGCCGCCGGCTGGTTGGAAGGGGGAATTAAAGCCTTTGTCCTCAGCCGCTTGCTTGTGCTGGCGCCGGACTTGTTCTATAAACGCAGCCGCATGCAAGACGTCGCCATCCCCCAGCATCCGGTACAGACCACCGACAAGCCTTTCGCTTCCCTGGGCCTCTCCCCGGCCGTCCTCACCTCTGTCGCGCGCGTCGGCTTCGACCATCCGACGCCGATCCAGGCCGCCGTCATCCCCGACGGCGCTCGCCGGGCGCGACCTGATCGGCCTCGCCGAGACCGGCTCCGGCAAGACCGCCGCCTTCACCCTGCCGATCGCCGACCGGCTCGCCCACGACCCCAAGGCGCGCGCCCTGATCGTCTCCCCCACCCGCGAGATCGCGCTCCAGACCCAGGCCTTCCTCGACGCCTTCGGCGAAGCGGCTTCGGCCTGCGCACGGTCTGCCTGATCGGCGGCGTCAAGATGGGACCGCAGATACGCGGCCTCGCGCCGCGGCCGCACGTCATCGTCGCGACGCCCGGGCGCCTGCTCGACCACGTCGAGCAGGGCAGGCGCGGCTCGACGACTTCAACGATCCTGGTGCTCGACGAGGCCGACCACATGCTCGACATGGGGTTCATGCCCCAGGTGCAACCGCATCCTCCAGGAGCTGCCCGCCGAGCGGCAGACGCTGATGTTCTCGGCCACCATGCCGCCGCCGATCGAGCGCATCTCGCAGCAGTTCATGCGCGACCCGACTGCGGATCGACATCACCCCCGAGGGCAAGGCGGCGCCAGGGGATCAGCCACCGCCTCTATCTCGTCGAGACGGAGAACAAGAAGGCCTGCCTGCTCGCCCTGCTCCACCAGGAGCTCGGCAGCACGCTGGTCTTCATCCGCCGCAAGAGCGACGCCGAATGGCTCTCCCGCGTCCTCGAGCGCGAGGGGCACCCGGTCGAGCGCATCCACTCCAACCTCTCGCAGGGGCAGCGGGTCTCAGGCCCTCCAGGGCTTCCGCGAGGGCGAGCACCGCATCCTGGTGGCGACCGACATCGCCGCCCGCGGCCTCGACATCCCGCGCGTCGGCCACATCATCAACTTCGACATGCCCGAGACCGTCGAGGACTACATCCACCGCGCCGGCCGCACCGCCCGCGGCAGCGCTACCGGCATCGTCTCGACGATCGCCACCTGGATCGACAAGCTGACGATCAAGGAGATCGAGGCGACGCTCGGCGAGGAGCTGCCCCGCTGCACCGTGCCCGGCGTCGCCGCCCTACGTCGAGATGAAACCGAAGGTCACGATGCGCCGCGGCCGCCGCCGCTAGCGGCCACAGCCTTGCGCGTACCACCCTTTCCTTCCCCTCCTTCCAGGAGACTCATCCGCCATGCCCATCGCCCTCGCCGGGATCGGTGACGACGAGTACGCCCCCTTCTACGCCGGCTACGTCGGGCACGCCATCGCGGCGGTGACCGGCACCGCCGGCGCCCAGGACGATGCGCTCGCCCACCTCGCCGCCCAGGGCGAGCGCACGGCGGCGCTCCTCGCCGGCATCTCCGAGGCGCGGGCGGGCTTCCGCTACGCGCCGGGCAAGTGGAGCCTCCGCGAGATAGTCGGCCACCTGGCGGACACCGAGCGCGTCATGGCGTACCGGGCGCTGCGCATCGGCCGCGGCGACCCGACGCCGCTCGCCGCCTTCGACCAGGACGCCTACGTCGCGGCCGCCGGCTTCGACACCCGCACCTTAGCCGACCTCGCCGGCGAGCTCGCCGCCGTGCGCCGCGCCACCGTCGCCCTCTTCTCCCACTTCGACGCCGCGGCCCTCGCCCGCCGCGGCACCGCCAGCGGCAAGGCGGTCTCGGTGCGGGCTCTCGCCGGCATCATCGCCGGGCACGAGCTCCACCACCTGGCGATCCTCCGGGAGCGCTACCTGGGCTGACGCCGGGCTCGAGACGACGACGCGCTCAGCCGGCGGTGCTCGGACAGGCCGCCGAGACGAAGGGCGGCACGACGTAGTCCGGGGCGGCGCCCCGCCCGCGGCCGGCGAAGTCGAGCGCCTCCGCCAGGTTGTTGGCGGCGGCGTCGCGGGCGGAGAGAGCGGGCAGGCCCCACCGCCACTCGATCATCTTCAGCACCGAGGTGTGGTCGTAGACCCCCTGGGCGATCGCGCCGCGCGCCGCGAAGGGCGAGACGAGCATGCAGGGCACGCGGAAGCCGCGCAGCGAAAAGGCGGCGTTCACGTCGGGCGCCGTCTGGGGGGGCACGTGCTCGAAGAAGCCGCCCCACTCGTCGAAGTTGACGACCAGGACGGTGCTCTCCCAGGCGCGGCCGGTGGTCACCGCGCGATAGGTCTGGTAGAGCCAGGACTCGCCGGCGCGGACGTCGCCGTGCGGATGGTCGTCGGAGGACGTGCCGGCATCCTCGCCGGCGAACGGCGGGTCGACGAAGGCGACCTGGGGGAGGTCGCCGGAGGCGCAATCGTCCAGGAACTGGCCGTACGTCCGCGTGATCCCGGCGTACTTCGGGCCCCAGAGGGCGATGAAGGGGACGTCGCTGAAGTAGTAGCGCCCGTCCAGCCCCGCATCCGCCAGGCGGTCCCAGATGGTCGGCAGGGTCGAGAGCCCGAGGGAGTCGTCCAGCCGGTCGGTGACCGCCGAGTGCTGATAGATGCGGTTGGGGTAGGTCGGCGCCATGATCGGGGCGAAATAGCGGCTGCACACCGTCCAGTCCGGCGCCGCCTGGCCGAGGAACGGCAGGTCGCCCTGGGTGTAGTAGCCGATGACGTAGCGGTCGTTGGCGCCGGCGCGCAGCCAGCCGTCGCAGAGGCCGCCGTCGTACTCGACCCGGCCGCCGTCGTAGGAGTGATCGGGGTCGGGGTGGCCGCACCCCTGGTAGTCGGGCGCCAGCGGATAGGTCGGGAAGGCGGCTCCCGTGGCGTCCGTGTAGACGAGCCCGGCCTGCCGGCCGTCGGCGCCCGGCAGCCAGCCCAGCAGATGGTCGAAGGAGCGGTTCTCCATCATCACGACGATGACGTGATCGATCCCGCTCTTGTCGGGCTTCGGCAGGTGACCGCCCTTGCCATGGTCCTGGTGATCGCCCGGATGATCACCCCGATGTCGACCTTCCGCGGCCCACAGCAGCGACCGTCCGGCGGAGAGCGAGCCCAGCGCGGCGGCCGAGCCGACGAGGAACTGACGGCGAGAGAATTGCGGCATGAGAGCCTCCTTACCCGTTGAAGTCCAGCTCGGGACGCCTGGGAGAACGAGGCTTCAAGCATCGCCCGAGCCGAGCTGCGCGACGCGGCGCAACCGGTGAGGCGTAGGGTGCAAGGCACATGCCTCCACCACCTGGCGAGCGCGGCCGAGCGCTATCTCAGATAGCCGCGGTAGCCGCCGCGCCGGCCGGCGGCACGGGCGGCTCTCCCTGGCAGCTCGGCGGGTCGCCCTGTACCTTGCGCAGCAGCTCGGCGAGCTCCTCGATGCCGGCGTCCGGCGCCAGGCCGGCGCACAGCGCGTCGACGGCGTGCGAGCCCAGCTCGCGGTAGCTCTCGAACTGCGTCTCGGTATAGAGCTGGTTGGCGGTCGACTCGTGCGGGAAGTCGAGGTGCGACTTGGCGTAGTTGTATACATCGACCGGCTCGCTGCCGTTGAGCGACGCCTTGAGGTAGATCAGCCAGCCGTCGTCCGCCGGGTCGAGCGGCCGGTCGCCCTCCAGGCGGTCGGCGCAGGAGTAGCAGATGCGGCCGACCGCGGCGTAGGGCGCCTCGCCGCCGCTCTGCGTCAGGTCGTAGGGCTTCTGCGGGTCGCGCGGTCGCATGAGGATCTTCTTGAACTGGATGGGGACACCGAGGTCGATGCGGATCTTGGCGACCGCACCCCCTAAGTCGGAGAACCGGAACTCGGCGTCCGAGGCGGCGTCGCTCACCACGATCAGGTGACAGCGCCGGAGCACCATCTCGTAGAGGCCGAGGTTCTCGAAGTGGCCGCCGTCCGAGAGGTAGACGTAGGGGTTCTCGTCGTCGGTCAGGCCGAAGGCCTCGGAGAAGAGTGGACGCGGGGCGAAGAGCGGCCCGGCGCGGCGAAACGTTTCGCTGCGCGGGTTGCCCAGCCACCAGCCGAGCCGCACGTTGAAGAGGGTCATCAGGAAGGTGACCGCCGGCGAGGAGTGATAGCCCATGTTGGGGCTCGCCGCCGCTCCCGAGATCGCCATCGCGGTGCCCAGTGTGATCGCCTGGCCGCTGCGCTTCGAGCAGGCGTACTCCGCCGCGCTGCGGTAGCCGACGGCGTAGCTCCCGCAGTGCAGCGGCGTGACGCTGAACGGCTCCGCCTTCCTGTCCTGCCAGGCGATCTTGCGCCCGTGCACCAGGTTCAGGGTCAGGTTGAGGAGCGGCATCGGGCGGTTGCCGGCGAGCTCCGCCATCGCCAGGTTGTCGGCGTCGTCGAAGCCGGTGAACGGGTTGGGACGGCGCTCGTCGGCCGAGCGCGAGGCGCCGAGATAGGCGCGGATCAGGCGGTCGCGGTAGGCGGCGTGGAGCGAGAAGCGGTTGATGTTGATCAGAAAGCCCATGAGGACGCCGATGACGACGAAGCCGGCGGCGACGAGGAGCACCAGCCACCAGGGCGCGTAGTGGACGCCGTTCCTCGCCGCCTGCTCGAGCGTCCAGCCGGTCCCCAGGTGGAAGTCGACCTGGGGGAAGAAGGCGTCGCCGATCCAGACCAGCAGCAGGCTCGTGCCGAGCGACAGGAGGACGAGGATGAAGGCGGCGAAGATCGGCGCGGCGAGCGCCAGGGCGAGGCCCTTGGCGCGGTCGGCCAGGGTCGGCGCCCCGTCCTGCTCCTTCGCCGGCGCCGTCCGCGCGCTGCGCGCCGAGCGCCAGCGTGACGAGCCCGGAGATGCCGCCGAGCGACGACAGCCAGCCCGTCCAGCCGCGCAGCAGGAGCACCGGTCCGAAGAGGACGATGGCGCTCAAGGCGGCGCGGGTGAGGATCAGGATCAGCATCCACGACCCGGCGCGCGCCAGCCACTCGCGGTCCGCGTCGCCGGTGAGCTTGCTGGTGAGGCCGACGAAGATGGTGGCGGCGAGGAGGAACATGAGGAGCAGGAGCGGCGCCGCGAAGCAGATGTAGACCGCGGCCACGCTCGGGACCGCGGGATCGAAGGGGACGTGGAGCGCCACCAGCCGGAGGAGCAGCCCGCCGAGCCCGCCGGCGAGGACGAGCGCGACGAGCTCGCCGGGCGACCAGCCCCGCACCGCGGCGCGCGCCAGGAGCCAGGCGGCGAAGCAGAGCCCGGCGCCGAAGAGGACGAAGGCGGCGACCGAATGGATCTCGTAGCGCGGGATGAAGAGGAGGTGGAAGTGCAGGTCGGTCCAGGCCCAGAAAGCGGTCGTCGCCACCGCGAAGAGCCATAGCGGCAGCAGCCCCAGGCTGAGGAACGCGCCCTGCCCGCGGAGCGAGCGCGGCAGGCGGCTGCGCGGGGGCCGGGCATCGGCTCCGTCGGCGAGGCCCGGCCGGCAGGCCGAGAAGTAGGCGATCACGAGCGCGCCGAGGACGAGCCCGCCGATCAGGAACCCGCGCTCGATCCGCTCCAGGCGCAACGGTTGCCGCGCGGCCATGAGCCCGATCTCGCGCACCGTGGCGAGGCTCAGGCGCGGGAACATGAGCGCCGCGGCGATGAGCGGCAGGAGGACGAGCCAGTTGAGCAGCATGTTGCGCAGGAAGGTGCCGATCAAGGTCCAGGTGTCGGCCGAGAGCAGCCCCGGCCGCGGGCTCATGTAGCGGGTGAAGCTGCGCAGCTGGCGGACCGGCGCGGGCTCCGGCTCGAGCGGCGCGCGGGGACCGGCCGCGAGCTGCCTCTCGACGCTCGCGAGCGCCGCGCGACCATCACCGTTCAGGGCCTTGGCGGTGCGGTGGATCCAGGCCGAGAGCCAGCTCCCCAGATAGCCGCCGCCCGAGACGGTCGACAGGTAGTCGAAGCGCGACAGCATCTTGCGGCGCGCCAGGCCCTGGACGACGCCGAGCCCGAAGGTGGCGCTGCGGATGCCGCCGCCCGAGACGCAGAGCGCCGAGCGCCGCACTCGGTTGGCGTGGAGGAAGCGGTGGAAGGCGCCGAGGCCGGCCTGATCGAGGTCGTCGCGGACGCGCCGCTCGCGCTCGGCCGCGTCCGCGACCGCCGCGTGTCGCCCGGCGAGGGCCGGCAGCTCGGCGGCGATCAGCCGCTCGACGAAGTCGCCGGCCGCATCGATCGACGGGGCCAGCGCCTGGCTCCGGTACTCGGCGACGAGGACCTGATAGAGCGGGATGGGCGGCGGCGGCGTTCGATCAGAGCCCGCCTGCGGCGCGCCGCCGCTCCGCCGGTACTCGTCGAGCAGCGTCGCGGCGAGCGGCCGCGGGTCTTCGCGCTCGGGCATGCCGCCGTTCACGTGGTGACGGCCGGCCGCGCGGCCGGCGAGAGGCGTTCGAGGAGCGCCTCGCTGGCGTGGCGCCGGACGGCGGCGAGGAGCGCGGGCTGCACCGCCGGGCCGCCGGCGACGACGTCGCCGGTGGCGAAGAAGCGGTCGCCGCCGTCGAGGTCGGTCAACCGCCCGCCCGCCTCGCGGACGAGGAGGACGCCGGCGCCGATGTCCCAGGGCGAGAGGCGGAACTCGAAGAAGCCGTCGTAGACGCCGGCCGCGGTATAGGCGAGGTCGAGGGCGGCGGCGCCGCAGCGGCGGATCGCCTTGGCCTGCAGGAAGATCTCGCGGAAGACCTCGAGGTAGACGTCGAGCGTCGCGTGGGCACGGAACGGATAGCCGGTGGCGAGGAAGGCGCCGGCGAGACCGGGCGCCGGCGAGGCGGTCATCGGGCGGCCGTTCCAGGTGGCGCCGCCGCCGGCGGCGGCGGCGAAGAGGTTGCCGCCCTCCGGATCGTTGACCACCCCGGCCAGGACCTCGCCGCCGCGCCGGCAGGCCACCGAGACGCAGTAGACCGGGAGCCCCTGGAGGAAATTGGTGGTGCCGTCGAGCGGGTCGATCAGCCACTCGCAGTCGCCGTCGCCGCCGAGCGCGCCGCCCTCCTCGGCGAGGATGCGGTGGTGCGGGTGCCGGCGGAGGATCTCGGCGACGACGACCGCCTCGCTCTCGCGATCGGCGCGGGTGACGAAATCGTTCTCGCCCTTCTTCGACACCTCGAGCGCGGCGTCGCGGAAGTAGCGGGTGAGGATCTCGGCGCCGGCCCGCGAGACGTCGACGGCGGTGGCGAGGAGCGCGGAGTGATCCATGCCCGCCATTCTATCGATTCGCCGTCAGAGCCCAGGCAGCCAGCCAGATGCCAGCCAGGTGCCAGGTGCTTTTTGCAGGTGCCAGGCGTTTCGTCGAAGGTGCCAGATGTTTCGTTGGCTGGCGCAACGGTGACATTCCCGCCGTCTTCGGCGAAGAATCGGCTCACCGTTGGTAGTACTTGGCGATCACCTTCTCGGCTTTGCGGTCCAGGAAGCGGAAATCCGGCCGCGCGCCCCAGCGCTCGTCGCCCGAGAAGACCTTCCAGACGAACGCTCCGCCTAGCCAGGGGCGGCGATCGAGGGCGGCGAAGAGGGCCTCGTAGGAGGCCGCCTGATCGTCTTCCGAATAGTCGCCGCCCTCCTCGTGCGGGGCGACCCAGGCGCCGCGGCGGGCGGCGAAGCCGACCTCGGTCAGGAGGACGGGCCTCCCGGCGCGCCGGGAGACGGCGGCGAGGCGGTCGGCGAGCGCCGCGGCGCCGCGCGCGAGGGTCGCCGGCGTCGCGGCGAGGGTCGGGGCGAGCGGATCGTAGGCGTCGACGCCCACGTAGTCGAGCCGGTCCCAGAAGGTCACCGCGTCGAGATCCGAGCCCCAGTTGCTGGCATAGGTCACGGCGCCGGGAAAGAGGACGCGCACGGCGGCGATCAGCTCGCGCCACTCGGCAGCGTGCGGCACGGTGCGCGACAGCTCGCAGCCGACCGCGAAGAGGTCGGCCCCGGCCCAGCGGGCGAGGAAGGCATGATGGAGCACGTAGCGCCGGTAGCTCCCCCACCATGCCGCCCAGGCGGCCGCGCTCCGCATCTGCACCTCGCCGGGCCAGCCGTCCCCCGCCACCCAGAGGTGCGGTTTCCACATCACTCGCATGCCGCGGCCTTGGGCGAGCCGCGCGGCATGGATGAGGCCGATATCGCTCTCCCCCTCCGGCCGGCGATTGAGGAACGCGAGCCGCGGCTCGTCGCGCGCCGCCTGGAAGGCGAAGGGCATGAGCGACACGGCGTCCGCCCCCAGGCGGCGCAGCCGGTCGAGGCGCTCGCCCAGACCGGGCGCGTGGTAGCCCCCCTCCAGGCTGTTGAGCATGGCGAGCGAGACACCCTTGAGGAATGGCAGCGTCGGCCGTGGAGCAGGCGCCGGAACGGATGCGGGATGGCGGGCGGCGGCAGCGAGGACCGCGGCGAGCGCGGCGGAGACCGCGGCCGGCGCGGGCACCTGGGCGAGCTTCTCGGCCGCGGTCGTCCCCGGCAGGCGTTCGACGACCGCCGCCGCGGCGGGCGTCCAGAGCGGCTCCGAGCCGTCCTCCGGCTCGGGGTCGGCGAGCAGCTCGGCGGCGGAGGGCAGAGCGCGGGCGGCGGCGAGGAGCGGCAGCCAATCGCGGTAGGGGCGGCCGTACCAGCCGCCGCCCGCCGCCCACAGCGCGGCGCCGCGCCGGAGGGCCGGCGGGGCCGCGACGCCGGCCCGCGCGAGGAGCGCCGCGGCGAGCGCGCAGCGGTCGGCGAAGAGGTCCTCGGGCGCGTAGACGAGGACGAGGTCCGTCCGCGCTCCCGGCACCGCCGCGCCGATGCGGCCGCTGCTCCGCGCCTCGGCCGTGTAGTCGGGCGCGAGCTCGATCGTCAGGGGCGCACCGGGAGCGGGCCCGATCCGCGGCGCCATCTCCGCCACGGCGCGGTCGAGGGCAGCCGCCAAGGCGGCGATCTCCGGCCGGCCGGCGAGGGCCTTGGGCGCCAGGAGGGTCATGCGCTTCCCTGGCAGGCGGACGAGACCGGCGACCTCGCGATCGCGCGCCGCGAGCTCGTCGTGATCGGCGGCGCGGTCGATCTCCCAGCGACCGGAGGCTCCGGCGGTGGCGAGCCACCGTCCGCTCCGCGCCAGCCAGGGCGTCTCGCGGACGAGATAGTCGACCGGCGGAGCGGCCCCGCGCCGGCCGCGGCCGGCGAGACGGAAGAGGATCTCGTCGAGGAGCGACGCCACCGCCTCCGGGCGCGCTCCGGCGACCACCCAGGTGGGACGAGGCGCGGCGGGAAGGCGCACGGCGAGGGCATCCTGCGGGCCGTAGCGGGCGCCGGCGAACGCGATCCCCTGGCCGTTCGCCGTGGCGGGCAGGCCGGTGAGGAGCCCCCGTGTCGCCGGCTCGAGCGGTAGGAGATCGACCAGGATCAGGGTCCGGCCGTCCGCCCGCGGCCCGATCGCCACCTGCGCCGCGTGCCGCCGCTCTGCCCAGCGGAAGAAGTCGCCGCCGCGGATCTCCCGCTCGAGGCCGGCCGAGCGGCCGAGCAGGTGAACGGCGAGCGGGGCCGCCGCGCTCTCCGGCGCCGGCGGCGCGCCGGCGAGGGCCAGCGCGAGGAGGAGCGCCGCGGGGAGGAGCGCGCCGAGCGCGCGACGCATCACGAACGATGACATCGGTGCGGTGAGAGGGGACGCGCCGGACGGCGGATCACGGGTTTCGAGCTTAGCAGAGTGGTAGATTTCCCCGCCGAAGAACCGCCATGTCGACGCATCCAACGAGCCCACGTCATCGCCGCGATGCCGTGAGCGAGCCTGCGACGGCGCCGGGCTTTCTGGCGCGGTGGAATCCCTGGCGCGGTCTCGCCGGCCTGCCCGGCCGGCTCTGGCTCCTCTTCGCGGCCTCGCTGGTCAACCGCGCCGGCACGATGGTGCTGCCGTTCCTCGCTATCTATCTCACCCGCTCCCGCGGCTTCTCGGCGACCGGCGCGGGGGCGATGCTCGGCTTGTACGGCATGGCCGCGATCGCCGTCTCGCCGGTCGCCGGGCGCCTGGCCGACCGGTTCGGCCCCTTGCCGGTGATGGTGGGCGGCCTCTCCGCCGCCGGCGCGGTGCTCCTCGCCTACCCGTTCGCACGCAGCGCCACCGCCGTCGCGCTGGCGACGCTCGCCTTCGCCGTCGGCAACGAGATGTACCGTCCGGCGAGCCTCACCGCCGTCGGCTCGTGGCTGCCGCCGGAGCAGCTGCGCATGGGGTTCGTGCTGTCGCGCCTGGCGGTCAACCTGGGGATGAGCGTGGGGCCGGCGGTGGGCGGCTTCCTCGCGGCGCGCTCGTTCACCACGCTCTTCGTCGCCGATGCGCTCACCTCGCTCGCCGCGGCGGCGCTCCTCCTCGCCGCCATCCCGCGCCTGCGCCGCGCCGGCCTCGCGTCCGCAGGGCCGGCCGGATCGCCGGCGGCGGTCCAGGCGCCGGAGGAGCTGGCGGCCGGCGACCTGACCGCCGGCGGCGCGGCCGAGATGGCGGCGCGCCGGCCCGCCGACGCCGGGGTCCTCGCCGATCGCGCGTTCCTCTTCTTCCTCGCCGCGGTCACCGTGGTGCTGATCGTCTTCTTCCAGCACACCTCGACGATGGCGCTCTTCCTGGTGCAGACGCTCGGGCTCTCGCCGGCGGTCTACGGCCTGATGTTCACCCTCAGCACCCTCCAGATCGTCTTCCTCGAGGTGCCGTTGAACGGCGCCATGGCGGACTGGCCGCTGCGCCGCTCGCTCTCTCTCGGGGCGTTCCTGTGCGGCGTGGGCTTCGGCGGGCTGGGGCTCGCGCACGGCGTCTTCGGGGTGACGGCGGCGGTGGTCACCTTCACCTGCGGCGAGATGATCCTCTTCCCCTCGAGCTCGGCCTACGCCTCGCACCGGGCGCCGGCGGCGCGCCGGGGCGCCTACATGGGCGCCTACAGCATGAGCGCCGCGATCGCCTTCGCGATCGGGCCGTGGCTCGGCACCGTGGTCCTCGCGAGCTGGGGTCCGGCGGTCCTCTGGGCGGCCTGCTTCGTCGTCGCCGCCGGCGGAGCGCTGATGCTCGCCCGCACCGGCGAGGTTTCTCCCCTCCCCTGATCTCGAGGCGCCAGCGGTTCGGTGTCGGGGGCTCTGCTTCTACCGCGACGGCAGCTCGACCCGGCGGCCGCCCACGATCGTCGCGACCGGGGCGCCGCGCAGCTTCCAGCCGTCGAACGGGGTGTTTCGCGAGCGGCTGCGGAAGCGGCCGGCGAAGACGGTGATCTTCTTGTCCGGATCGAAGATCGTCACGTCGGCCGGGCTCCCCGCCGCCAGCGTCCCGCCGGGCAGCCCGAAGGCCCGCGCCGGCCCGCTCGACAGCAGCTCGATCAGCCGCTGCAGGCCGATCACCCCGGGCCGCACCAGGCGATCGAGGCACAGGGAGAGCGTCGTCTCCAATCCCAGGATGCCGAACGGCGCCAGGCTGAACTCGACGTCTTTCTCGTCCGCGTGGTGCGGCGCGTGATCGCTCGCGATCGCGTCGACCGTGCCATCGGCGAGGCCGTTCAGGAGCGCCGCGCGATCGCGCTCCGAGCGCAGCGGCGGCTTCATCTTGGTCTGGGTGGAGAAGCCGCTGGTCGCGACCTCCTCGTCGGTCAGGACCAGATGGTGCGGCGCGACCTCGCAGGTGACGCCGAGCCCCTTTCCCTTCGCCCGCCGCACCATCTCGAGGCTGCGGGCGGTCGACAGGTGCGCCACGTGGTACCGCCCCCCGGTGTCCTCCAGCAGCAGCAGGTCGCGCGCCACCATCACGTCCTCGGCCGAGCCGGGGATGCCGGGCAGGCCGAGCTTCGTCGACCACTCCCCCTCGTGCATCACCCCCGCTGCCGACAGGTGCAGGTCCTCGGCGTGCTGGACGACGGGGATGCCGAAGTGCTGGGCGTAGAGGAGCGCCCGGCGCATCAGCTCGGCGTTCATCACCGGCTTGCCGTCGTCCGAGACGGCGACGGCGCCGGCGCGGACCATCTCGCCGATCTCGGCGAGCTCCTCGCCGGCGAGCCGCTTCGAGACCGCGCCGACCGGATAGACACGGGCATAGGCATGGCGGCGCGCCTCGGCGAGGATGTGCTCGGTGACCGAGCGGTTGTCGTTGACCGGCTCGGTGTTGGCCATGCAGGCGACGGCGGTGAAGCCGCCGGCCGCCGCCGCCATGGTGCCGGTGCGCACCGTCTCCTTGTACTCCTGGCCGGGCTCGCGGAGGTGGACGTGGAGGTCGATGAGGCCGGGGGCGACGACCAGGCCGGCGGCGTCGATCACCTCGGTCCCCTTGCCGGGGCGGAGCTTCTCGCCGAGGCCGCCGATGCGGGCGACGGCGCCCTCCTCGAGCAGCAGGTCGGCGACGGCGTCCAGGCCCTGCGCCGGATCGATCACCCGTCCGCCCTGGATCAGCAGAGGCATGGCCGGCTCCCCGCCGCGCGCGCGGTCAGGCCGCCTCCTCGTGCACGCCGGAGAGCAGGTAGAGCACGGCCATGCGCACCGAGACGCCGTGGGTCACCTGCTCCAGGATGACGGAGTACGGCCCGTCCGCCACCTCGCTCGCGATCTCGACGCCGCGGTTCATCGGGCCCGGGTGCATGATGATGACGTCGTCCTTGGCGCCCTTCAGGCGCTCGGTGGTGAGGCCGAAGAGGGTGAAGTACTCCTTGACCGAGGGGAAGGCCATCCGCCCCTGCCGCTCGAGCTGGATGCGGAGCATCATGATGACGTCGGCGCCGCGGATGGCGCTCTCCAGGTCGTAGGCGACCTCGACCCCCATCGTCTCGATGCCCACCGGCATCAGGGTGCGCGGGCCGGCGACCGTCACCTTGGCGCCCATCTTCCCCAGCAGGTGGATGTTCGAGCGCACCACCCGGCTGTGCTCGATGTCGCCGACGATCGCCACCTTCAGGCCCGCCAAGCGTCCCTTGTGCTGGCGGATCGTGTAGGCGTCGAGGAGGGCCTGGGTGGGGTGCTCGTGGGCGCCGTCGCCGGCGTTGACGACCCCCGCCTTCAACCGCTTCGCCAGCATGTGCGGCGTGCCGGGATAGGCGTGGCGGATGACGATCAGGTCCGGCGCCATCGCCTGGAGGTTCAGCGCCGTGTCGAGCAGGCTCTCGCCCTTGGAGAGGGCCGAGCCCGAGGCCGAGAAGTTCAGGCTGTCGGCCGACAGGCGCTTCTCGGCGATCTCGAAGCTCGAGCGGGTGCGGGTCGACGACTCGAAGAAGAGGTTGACGACGGTCTTGCCACGCAGCGTCGGCACCTTCTTGATCGGGCGCTCGCCGACCTCGGCGAACGATCTGGCGGTATCGAGAATCAGCTCGATCTCGCCGCGCGAGAGCTCGCCGACGCCGAGGAGGTCCTTCTTCGTCCAGCGCGGCTCGGCGTTGCCGGAGAGCGGCATCAGCGCTTGCCCCGCTTGAGGATCCGCACCCGCTCGGCGCCGTCGGTCGAGCGGAAGTTGACCTCCACCTCCTCGTCCTGCGAGGTGGGGACCTTCTTGCCCACCACGTCGGCCTGGATGGGGAGCTCGCGGTGGCCGCGGTCGATCAGCACCGCGAGCTGCACCGCCCGCGGCCGGCCGTAGTCGACCAGGTGGTCGAGCGCCGCCCGCACCGTGCGGCCGGTGTAGAGGACGTCATCGCAGAGGACGACCAGGCAGTCGTCGATGGCGCGCGGCAGGCGGCTCTCCTTGACGAGAGGCTGCGCGCCGACGGTCGAGAGGTCGTCGCGGTAGAGGGTGATGTCGAGAGTGCCGATGGGGACCTCGTGCCCTTCCATGCGCGCGATCTCGGCGGCGAGCGCCTCGGCCAGCGGGACGCCGCGGGTGCGGATGCCGACGAGCAGCAGCTCGGCGGCGCCGCGGTTGCGCTCGACGATCTCGCCCGCCATCCTCCGGATGACGCGCGCCATCTGCGCGGCGTCGAGGATCGTGGTCTTCGGCGTCGGTCGCTTCGCCAATGTGGGCTCCGGGTCCGCGGCATGGTATTCGCGGGCCGGAGAGGTTGTCAAACCAGGGAGCGGAAGGAGGATCGACGAGCGCGGCTGCCGTACGATCCGGCACAAGATGGGGTGCGGCGATCCAACACCAGGGGAGGAGGAGGCGGCATGACACTGAGAGCCTACGCGCCGGCGAGCATCGGCAACTTCGCCGCCGGCTTCGACCTGATGGGCGCCGCCGTCGCGCCGCTCGACGGCTCCCTGTGGGGGGACATCGTGCACGCCGAGGCGGCGGCGGCGCCCGCACTCACCCTCTCCGGCCGCTACGCCGGCGACCTGCCCGCCGATCCGCGGGAGAACCTGGTCCTGCGCAGCTACGAGCTCTACCGCGAGGCCCTCGGCGCGAAAGGCGCCTCCTGCCCGACTCTCGCCTTCCACCTGGAGAAGAACCTGCCGCGCTCGAGCGGCCTGGGGTCGAGCTCGAGCTCGGTCGCCGCCACGCTCACCGCCTGCCAGCACTGGATGGCGGCATCGGGCTCGGGCCGCGAGCCGCTCTCGCCGGTGGAGCTCTTCGCGGTCGCCGGCCGGGCGGAGGGGCTGGTCTCGGGGTCGCCCCATCTCGACAACGTCGTCCCGGCGCTCGTCGGCGGCCTCCAGCTCCTCGTCCCCGGTGGCGACGGTGAGCACGGGACGCCCGAGGCCCGCGCGCTCCCCTGGTCCGACGATCTGGTCCTGGTCCTCGCCATGCCCCGCTTCGAGCTGCCGACCGAGCGGAGCCGCGCCGTCCTCCCCCGCTGTTTCGACCTCGCCTCGACCCTGGCCTTCGCCCAGAACCTCGCGGGGTTCGTCCACGCCCTCGAGTCCGGCGACCGCGCTCTCCTCGGCCGCTGCCTGCGCGACGTGCTGACCGAGCCGCACCGCGCCGGTCTCGTGCCAGGCTTCCGCGACGCCCAGGCCGCCGCGCTCGCCCGCGGCGCCCTGGGATGCGGCCTCTCCGGCTCGGGGCCGGCGATCTTCGCCGTCGCCGAGTCGCGCCGGGACGGCGAGGAGATCGCCGGCGTCCTATCGCGCGCGCTCGGCGCGGCCGGCCTCGCCTCCGAGGTCCGCGCCTGCGGCCTCGACCGGCGGGGCGCCCGGGTGCTGGAGTGAGGCGACCTCGTGCGGCCGACCGCTCGGGTCCGTCGGATGAGAGCGGCCGCATGAGGCTGGTCGGATGAGGCTGACCGCATGAGGCCGATCGCATGAGGCTGGTCGACACCCGCGACCCGAGCCGGACGGCCACCTTCCGCGAGGCCGTCCTGGCGAGCGTGGCGCCGAGCGGCGGCCTGTGGGTGCCGGAGCCGGTCCCCGTCTTCGACGACTGGCCGGAGCTCCTGGCGATGGGCTGGGTCGAGCGCTCGGCCGTTCTCCTCGACCGCCTGCTCGGCGGCGAGATCCGCCGCGGCGAGCTCGCCGCGGCCGTCGCCCGGGCCTTCGACTTCCCCGTCCCGCTGGTGGAGGTCGCCGCCGGCGGCGATCTCTTCGCCCTCGAGCTCTTCCATGGGCCGACCCTCGCCTTCAAGGACTTCGGCGCCCGCTTCTTCGCCGCCGTCCTCGATCTCCTGCGCCAGCCCGGCCGGCCGGTGACGATCCTGACCGCGACGAGCGGCGACACCGGAGCCGCCGTGGCGCACGCCTTCTGGCGACGGGCGGGGGTGCGGGTGGTGGTGCTCTATCCCGCCGGCCGGGTCTCGCCGCTCCAGGAGCGCCAGCTCGCGACGCTGGGCGAGAACGTGACCGCGCTCACCGTCGCCGGCAGCTTCGATGACTGCCAGGCGCTGGTCAAGGCCGCCTTCGCCGACGCCGCTCTCTCGACCCGCCACGGCCTCACCTCTGCCAACTCGATCAACGTCGCGCGCCTCCTGCCGCAGGTCCTCTATTACGCCGAGGGCATCGCCCAGCTCCGGCAGCGGGGCATCGGCCGCGCCCCCGTCATCGCCGTGCCCAGCGGCAACTTCGGCAATCTCTACGCCGGCCTCCTGGCGCGGGCCATGGGCCTCCCCGTCGCCGCCTTCGTGGCGGCGACCAACGCCAACTCGACCGTGCCCGACTACCTGGAGAGCGGCGACTACCGGCCCCGCCGCTCGGTCGCGACGCTGTCGAACGCCATGGACGTGGGAGCGCCCAACAACTGGGAGCGGATCGAGCATTTGGCAGGGAGCCGGCCGGGTGGCCCAGCGGAGGGCCGCTCGGCCGGCGAGCCGGGCGCCGACCTGGCGGCGCTGCGCCGCGTCCTGCGCTGGGGTTGGCAGAGCGACGCGGAGACGCGGCGGCGCATCCGCGAGCTCGTCGCCGCGGGCTACCTCGCCGATCCCCATGCCGCCGTCGCCTACGGCATCCTCCGCGAGCGGCTCGCCCCCGGCGAGACCGGCGTCTTCCTGGGGACGGCCCACCCCGCGAAGTTCCTGCCGCTCTACGAAGAGATGGGGATCGACGTCCCCGTCCCCGAGCCGCTCGCGCGCCTGCACGACCGGCCGCTCCTGGCGCGCACGATCGCGAACGACTTCGCCGCCTTTCGCGCCGTGCTCGACGCGGTCTGATGGAAGTGGGAGGCGCCGGCGCGCCGGTGCCGGCGCGCTCGGACCTCAGCGGGGGTAAGCCGCTTTACACCTCGCCGGCCGCTCCTCTAAGATCCGGCCACCGACCGACCGATCAGGAGAGCGCGGCCGTCGCCCGCTCGCGCACCGTACGATGGCCAAGACGCGCCCCCCGCTCCCCGCTCCCCTGCCGCCCGGCTCCGCGAGCGATGGGCCGAGCCCTGCGTGGTGGCGCCGCTACCGCCGGGAGATCCGCTTCCTCGTCCTCTTCCTCGTTTTCCTCGGCGGCGGCTTTGCGCTCGTCTCGCTCAACTGGGTCAACGACCACGCGGTGGAGCCCTTCACCGCCGGGATCGCGCGGGCGAGCGGCGCCACGCTGAACCTCCTCGGGCAGCGGACGACCCTCCAGGGGACGGTGATCCGCAACCCGCGCTTCGCGGTCAATATCCGCAACGGCTGCAACGGCGTCGAGACGATGCTCATCTTCCTCGCCGCGGTGCTCGCCTTCCCCGCCACCTGGCGCGCTCGGCTGCTCGGGCTGGGCCTCGGCATCGCCGCGATCCAGGTCGTCAACCTGGTGCGGGTGGTCGCGCTGTTCCTCACCGGCGCCTACCTGCCGCGCCTGTTCGACACCTCGCACACGGTGATCTGGCAGACGCTGGTCATCCTCTTCGGCGTCCTCGTCTGGGTCTACTGGGCGAACCGCTTCGCCGTCGACGGTGAGCCGGCGGCCTGAGCGCGGCGGCGCGCGGCGCGAGCCGCCCGCGGAACGCCTGGAGCGCCCGAAGCCGAAGGCGGCGCGTGACGCCGAGACCTTGCCGCAGCGCGCCTGGGCGCCGCGCTTCATCCGCAACGTGCTGCTCTGGCTGCTGCCGGTATGGGCGGTCTGGGCGCTCGCCACTCCGGCCTATAACCGCTTCCTGCTCGCCGGGGGCGCCAACCTCCTCCACCTCTCCGAGAGTCCGCCGGTCACCATCTTCCATCGCAACGACGACCACTACGCCAGCGTCGAGCGCCGCGACTTCCCGCCGGCGCGCGCCCTGGTGGGGCCGGCGCTGCGCGTGACCGACCTCCACTTTCACCTCGTCCTCCTCGGCGCGCTGTTCCTGGCGGTGCCGGGCCTCGGCTGGCGACGGCGCCTCGAGAACCTCGGCTGGGCGGCGCTCGCCACGGTCTTCTTCGACCTCGCCCTCGTCTTTCTCTATGTCAAGTTCCTCTACGCCACCCAGCTCGGCTCGTGGAGCCTCGCCCATTACGGCCCCTTCGCGCGCAATGCCTACGGCCTCGGCAAGCACCTCCTCGATCTGCCCTACAAGCTCGCCCTCCCCTTCGCCCTCTGGGCCGGTTTCTATCTGCATCTCCTCGGCCGCGGCGGCCCGGCGCCCGCACCGCCCCGCGATTGATCGCACGAGCGGCTTGCCGGTCGCCGTTTCCCGCACCTTGTTTGAGGGACCTACACAACAGCTATCTCGCTTTTTAGGTGTCATTGAATTATTTTCTAGGGAGGGTCGCCGCGCGCGCCGCCCGGGCCGCGTGGTCGTCGCATGCCCATGAGGATGCATCCGCACGAGCTGCTGCTCTTCGAGACCGCCCACTTCCGCGGCCCGCAGGATCCTCGGCTGCTCGCCCACCTACGGCGCTGCCCAGAGTGCGGCGAGCGGCTGCTCGCCCTGTTGCGGGCGCGGGGACGCCAAACCGCCTGGTGGGAGCGGCCGCTGGCGGCGGGCGCCCCGCGCACCGGCCGGCCGGAGGGCGAGGCCGCCGGCCGGGAGCGGCGCCGCGCCACCCGCCTCGCCGCCATCCTGCGCGAGCGCGCCGAAGCTCCCGATCTGGTGGCGGCGCTCGCCCACCACCCGCCGGCCCGCCAGCGGGTGATCCTGGCCAATCATTCGCGCTTCCAGACATGGGGGGTGCTCGAGCTGCTGGTCGAGCACGCCGGCGCCGCCTCGCCGGACGATGTCGAGCCGCTCGCCGGCCTGGCCATCGAGCTCGCCGCCCACCTCGACCCGCGCGCCTACAGCGCCGAGATGATCGCCGACCTCGGCGCCCGCGCCTGGGCGCTCGCCGGCCACGCGCGCCAGGCGACCGGCGACCTGGACGGCGCCGAAGCGGCCTTTGCCGCCGCTCACCTCCACCTGCGCCGCGGCACCGGCGACGCGCTCGAGCGCGCCTTCGTCCTCGGCCTCAAAGCCAGCCTGCGGGCCGCGCGCGGCTCGCTGGCCGAGGCCGAGCGGTTGCTGTCCCGCGCGGCGCGGCTCTTCTCGACCCTCGGCGACCCGCAACGCGCCGGGCGCAGCCTGGTCCGTCTGGCCGAGATCCGCGAGCGCGCCGGCCACCGGGAGGGCGCCATCGCGGCCCTCTACCGCGCTCTCGAGCTGATCGATCCCGCCGAAGAGCCCGCCCTGCTCCTCGAGGCCTGGCAGGGCCTGCTCTCCCAGCTCGCCGCCTGCGGCCGCTGCATGGAAGCGCGCGGCCTGCTGGCGCGGAGCCGCGAGCTGGTCGGCCGCTTTCCCCAAGCGCGCCAGCGCGGGAGCTGGGTGAAGGGGAAGATCGCCCGCGGCCTCGGTCAGAACGGCGAGGCGGAGGTTGCCTGGACCGCCGCCCGCCACGGTTTCCTCGTCGCCGGTGCCGAGCTCGAGGCGGCACGGGTCGCCCTGGAGCTCGCCGGGCTCTACGCCGAGCAGGGGCGCATCCCCGAGCTGCGCGGTCTGGCCGAAGAGATGGTGCCGGTCTTCGCCGCCCATCACCGGGCGCGCGAGGTGCGGGCCGCGCTCGCCTATCTCTGGCAGACGGCCGAGGCCGGATGGCCGCCGTCGATCACCGCGAAGACCTCGGCCGCGGGATCGGAGTAGACCCGACGGAAGCGCCGGCTCCAGGCGGGTGACGCCGGCACCGCGACCAAGGTCTGCGCGCGCGGCACCAGCGCGAAGCCCGCTCCGAAGCCGGCCAGCCGCGCCGCCAAGCCAGCGGGGTCGCGGGCGAGCGGCAGGATCTTCTCGAACCGCTCGGGTCCGTTCCAGTCTCCGAGGAAGGTGCCGAGGGCGTAATAGCGCATGTTTTCCGCGAAGAATCCGTAGACCGTGTAGCGGTCGCCGCAGCGGCGGTTGAGCTCGGCGACGGCCGGGTAGACGGGGAGACGGTGCGCGACATAGCGCTCGCGCGCCGCGGCGGTCGCCGGCACCGGACCCTGGCGGGCGAGCCGGTAGACGGCGTAAGCCCAGCCGGGAGAGACGAGGAGGAGCGCCGCCGCGGCGAGCCGCCGCGGCCTGCCGGCGAGCCCGCGGACGGCGGCGAGCGCGGCGCCCAAGGCGAGCGAGAAGGGCGGCAGAGCGGGCAGCAGATAGCGCGCGTCGTGCGGCAGCGCCGGGTAGAGCAGGACGTAGGCGAGAGCCGCGGCGACCGCCCCGCGCACCCGCCGATCGCCGGGGACGGCGACGAGCAGGAGCGGCAGGGCGAGCAGGTAGGCGGGCGACAACGGCGGCTCGGAGCCGGCGCGCGCGCGCGCGAAGAGCACGTCCCACGGCAGCCGCGCCAAGGCCGACAGCCCGCCGGTGCTCGCCTCCGGCGTGCGGAGGTGCGGCGGCTGCCAGGGCGTGTGGCCGAAGATGCCGGGAAGGAAGGGGAAGACCGGGTTGCCGGTGAGATAGGCGATCCGTCCGTACCAAGGGAGGAGAACCGCCGCGGCGACGGCGGCGAAGAGCAGGAGGTCGCCGGCGCGGCGCCGCCGCGGCGAAGAGAGCGCCCGGCGACCGCCGTTCCCCTGCCTCTCCCCTCTCCCTTCCATCTCCCAGCCCTCGACCCACCGCGCGCTGGCGATGGCGACCCCGGCGGCGGCGAGGAAGAAGAGGCCGAGGTACTTGCTCGCCGCCGCGGCGCCGCCGCCGGCGGCGGCGAGCGCCGCCCAGCCGCGCTCCCCCGAGGCGCGGTAGCGAAAGGCGGCGTAGAGCGCGGCGGCGGCGAAGAGGGTGAGCCCGGGCTCGATGTAGGCGGTGACGCCGATGCCGATGACGATCGGGTTGCCGAGGAAGGCCGCCGCCGCGAGCCATCCGGCGCCGCCGGCGGCCGGCCGGCCGGCGCGCTCGCCCCAGCTCTGCGCCCATGCCGCCAGGAGCGCTGCCGTGGCGACCGTCGCGAGGAGCTCGACGAGCTGGGCCCCGACGTCTCCCCAGCGGGGATCGAGGAGCTGCATGCCGGCGAACAGCAGCTCGTTGAGCTGCGGAAAGACCGGGAAGCGCAGATGCGGCAGGAATGGCACCGCGCCGCTGGCGGCGAAGGCCCGCGCATAGGGGAGGTGATAGAGCGTGGCGTCGAAGGCGGTCGCCGGGTAGAGCGCGAGGAGGAAGAGCGGCGCGGCGAGGAGGAGGAAAAGAGTTGCGGCGGCACCCCTGCCCAGCGAGCGCGGCACCGCCGCACGGAGATCGGCCGCGAGATCCCGCCAGCCGGGAATCCCGAGGAGGTGGACGGCGGCGAGCGCGGCGCCGAGCGCCGGGCGGGTGAGCCGGCCGGCGAGCCCGAGGAAGAGCGCCAGATGGGCGAGCGCCGCGAGACCGACGGTCACGGCGACCGCCGCCCGCTCGATCCCGAGCGCCATCGACAGACGGCGGGTGAGGAGCCGGCCGAGGATGTAGGCGGTCGCCGCGAGGGCGGCGACGACCGCGATCTGGGAGCCGAAGAAGACGGCCGCGGCCACGGGATCATGCATGCGTCAGGAGGTCTTCATGGCCGAGTCGGCTGCGCGGCCGAGATCATAGCCGTCAGGGTGCCAGGTGATCCGCGGCAGGTGCCAGGTGATTCGCCGCCGCCCGGCAGGTGCCAGGTGATTCGCCGAGAGCCGCCGGCGAGGTTCCCGAACGAGGTGCCAGGTGATTGGCCGCAAGGCGTCAGGCGACCCGCCGAGCGCAAGTGATTGAGCCCGCTCGCCTCCGCCCCCGCTCAGGCCTCGATGCCGCCACCTACGACATCTGGTGGCCGGCTTCATGAGGCTCCCCCATGACTTGTGGTGCCAGCCTCGCTTTGCTATCGTCCGACTTCACCCATGCTGAAAGTCGAACGGCTCGAGATCTCCGGTTTCAAGTCCTTCGTCGACCCGGTCCAGGTGGAGTTCGCCGGCGGGGTCACCGCCATCGTCGGCCCCAATGGCTGCGGCAAGAGCAATCTCTCCGACGCCATGACCTGGGTGCTCGGCGAGCAGAGCGCCAAGAGCCTGCGCGGCGCCACCATGGAAGATGTCATCTTCAACGGCTCGGAGGCGAGAAGACCCCTCGGCATGGCCGAGGCCACCCTCTGGCTGTCGACCGATCCCGGCGTCGCCGGCTCCGAGGACGGGCGTCTGGCGATCAGCCGGCGCGTCTTCCGCGGCGGCGAGAGCCAGTATCGCGTCAACGGCAAGCTCGTGCGCTTGAAGGACGTCCGCGATCTGCTGATGGACACCGGCCTGGGCCTGCGCGCCTACTCGGTCATCGAGCAGGGCAAGATCGGCATGATCCTCTCCGGCAAGCCCCAGGAACGGCGCAAGCTGATCGAGGAGGCGGCCGGGATCACCCGCTACAAGCAGCGCAAGGGGATCGCCGAGGTCAAGCTGGAGGAGGCGATGGCGAACCTCCTGCGCCTGGACGACGTCGTCGCCGAGGTCGAGCGGGCGCTGCGCTCGTTGAAGCGCCAGGCAGGCGCCGCGCGCCGGTACCAGGAGAAGGAGGTCGAGTACCGCGCCCTCCTCGAACGGGTGCTCCTCGGTCGCGCCGCCGACCTCGCGGCGCGCCTCGCCGAGCTCGCGGCGCGCCTCGCCGACGCCTCCTCTCGCGAGGCCGCGCTCGCCGCCGAGCTCCACCGCGACGAGGCGGCGCTCGCCGCCGGCCGGGAGCGGCTGGAGGAGCTGGCCCGAGCCGTCGCTCTGCACCATCAACACCAGGCCGAGCTGGGCGCGGTGATCGAGGGACGCCAGCAGTTCCTGAAGGGCAGCCGCGCCAGCGTCGGCGAGCTCGGCGAGCGCGCCGCGGCCAGCCGCGCCAACGCCGAGCGCCGGGCAGGCGAGATCGAGCGCCACGCCGGGGCTCTCGAGGCCCTCGCCGCCCGCCGCGAGGAGATCGCGCGCGAGCGCGCCGACGCCGCGACCGCGGTGGACGAGGACGAGCGGCGGATCGCCGAGGCCGAGCGCGCCGCGCGCCAGGTGGCGGCGGAGGTCGAGGCGTTGCGCGGCGAGCTCCTCGCCGCCGCCGGGGTCGCCAACGGCCTGCGCAACCGCGTCCAGCAGGCCCGGATCGAGCAGGAGAGGGGCAACTTCCGCCGCCATCACCTGGAGGGCGAGCTCGAGCGCCGCACCTACGATCTGGGCCAGGCGGCCGAGCAGCTCGCCGTCGCCGGGGAGAAGGCGAGCGGGATCGCCGCGGCTCTCGTCTCCCGCGCCGGCGAGGCCGAGCGCACCGAGGCAGCCCTCGAGCAGACCCGCCGGCGGGAGAACGAAGCGTCGGAGCGCAAGCGCGGGCTCGAGTCCGAGATCTCCGGCGCCCGCCAGCGCCAGCGCATGCTGGCCGACCTCTCGCGCGCTCACGAGCAGCGGCGCGCCGCCCTCGTCGCCGCCCTCGCCGCCGCCGGCATCGAGCCGGCCTTCCTCGCCGGCCGGGCGCACGCCCTGGCGGGTTGGGAGCGCAGCCTCGACTTCTACCTCGGCGCCCTCGCCGACGCCGTCCTCCTGCCGCCGGGCAAGAGCGCGCGCGGTCTCGCCGCCGAGCTCGCCGGCCGCGCCGCGGCGAGCCTCGTCGAGCCGCGACCCAGCGATTCCGCGCTGGAAGAGAACGCCCCGGCGATCGACGACCCGGCGGTGGTGCTCACCCTCGGCGAAGCGCTCGGGCTGCCGCCGGAGGTCGCCGCCGCCCTGCCTCCCGGCTTCCTCGTCCGCTCCGCCGCCGACGCCGAGCGCCTGGCGAGCCGCCATCCCGGCGCCGCGTTCCTCTGCCGCGAGGGGATGTGGGTGCAGGCCGGGACCTACCATGTCGAGGGCGAGGTCGCCACCCCCGGCGCTCTCGAGCGCGAGCGGGAGCTGGCCGACCTCGGCGCCGCGCTGCCGCGGCTCGACGGCGCGCTCGCCGAGGCGCGGGGCGAGCTCGAGCGCCTGATCGCCGAGCGCACCTCCCTCGCCCGCGACGCCAACCGCCTGCAGGGCGAGGTCGCCCAGCTCCGCCAGGAGAAGGCGGTCGCCGAGGCGCGGCAGGAGGACTCCGCCGGGCGCCATCGCCGCCTCGCCGTCGAGCGGCAGACGCTCGCCACCGAGCAGGAGGAGGTCGGCCGCGAGCTGTCGCGCATCGCCGAGCGCCAGGCTGTGGTCGAGGCGGAGCTGGCCGCCGCCGAGGCGCGCCATCTCGATCTTCAGGGACGCTTCGACGGCGCCCAGGCGGGAGCCGAGGCGGCGAAGGCGGCGCGCGAGGGGCTGCGCACCGAGAGCGCCGGCCGGCGCGGCCGGCTGGACCTCCTCGACGAACGGCTGGAGTCGCACGACCGCGAGGCCGCGCGGCTGACCGCCGAGGTCGATGCCGGCGGCCGGCAGGTGCGCGCCTGGCAGGAGGAGGCCGAGCGCCTCCTCGCCCGCGGCGCCGAGCTCTCGGCGGCGATCGCCGCCGCCGAGAGCGAGCTCCAGACGGCGCTCGAGGAGCGCGGGGCGGCCGAGGAGGAGGTGCTCGCCGCACAGGAGCGGCTCGACGTCCACCGCCGGGAGATCCGCACCCTCGAGGAGCGCATCCAGCTCCACCGCGAGCGGCGCGACGGCGCGCGTGCCGAGGTCGAGGAGCTGCGGGTCGCCGAGGCGCGCGTCCACCAGGACGCCGAGCACCTCGCCGCGACCTTCGCCGAGCAGTTCGGACGCCCCCTCCCCGAGCCGCTGCCGCCGGTCGGGGACGACGGGTCGTACCTGCTGGAGCTGGAGGCCGAGCTGGCCCGCACCAAGGACGCCCTCGACCGCCTCGGGCCGGTCAACGTCCTCGCCGTCCAGGAGTACGCCGAGCAGGAGGAGCGCCACGCCTTCCTCACCGTCCAGCGCGCCGACGTCGCCGAGTCGGTCGACAGCCTGAGGAGCACCATCCGCGAGATCAACGAGGCGTCGAGCGAGCGCTTCGCGGCCACCTTCGTCGAGGTCAACCGCACCTTCGGCGAGGTGTTCACCCGCCTGTTCCGCGGCGGCGAGGCGGAGATGCGCCTGATGGACGAGGACGACGTCCTCGAGAGCGGCATCGAGATCGTCGCCCGCCCGCCCGGCAAGCGCCTGCAGAACCTGATGCTGATGTCGGGCGGCGAGAAGGCGCTCACCGCGATCGCCCTCCTCTTCGCCCTCTTCCGCGCCAAGCCCTCTCCCTTCTGCATCCTGGACGAGGTCGACGCGCCGCTCGACGACGTCAACACCGTCCGCTTCGTCGACCTCCTGCGCGACCTCCAGGGCGAGACGCAGTTCATCGTCATCACCCACAACAAGCTGACGATGGAGGTCGCCGCGAACCTCTACGGCGTGACCATGCAGGAGAAGGGCGTCTCGAAGCTGGTGGCGGTGGCGATGGAAGAGCTGCAGCCCGAGGCGCGCGCGGCCTCGGCCTAGGAAGGGCGACGACCGGGCGACCCCGGTCCACCCCAGGTTCGTCTTCGTAGGGCAGGCCCCCCGTGCCCGCCCTCCCCGCTGCCGTCCGTCCGGTCTACGCGCGCGCCAGGTCCGCCGTCGGCAGGTAGCGCGGCGGCCGGCGGTGCTTCGTCGCCTGCTCGAAGGCGTAGGCGTAGCGGATCAGCTTCCCCTCGCTCCACGCCGGACCGATGAAGGAGATCCCCACCGGCAGGCCGAAGACCTGGCCGGCCGGCACGGTGACGCTCGGATAGCCGGCGACCGCCCCCGGGCTCGAGCTCGACAGCGAGGAGGCATCGCCGTTGACCAGGTCGATCAGCCAGGCCGGGGTGCCGGTGGGCGCCACGATGGCGTCGAGCTTGTGCTTGGCGAGCGTCGCGTCGATCCCCTCGCTGCGCGCCAGGCGGTGGTTCTTCGCCAGCGCCTTCTGGTAGGCGGCGTCGGAGAGCGGGCCCTTCTTCTGCGCCATCGCGAAGAGCTCCTGGCCGAAGTAGGGCATCTCCTCGGCGCGATGGGCGTCGTTCCAGGCGATCAGCTCGGCGAGCGTGCGGACCGGCGCGCTCGGCCCCAGCTCGGCCAGGTAACGGTTCAGGTCCGCCTTGAACTCGTAGAGCATCACGTCGAGCTCGCTGTCGTCGAACTTTCCCGCCGTCTCGATGTCCGCCGGGTCGACGATCACCGCCCCCAGCCGCTTCATCTCCGCGATCGCCGCCTCGACCGCCCGGTCGGCGGCCGCGCTGCCGCCGAAGTAGTGGGCGCGCGCCACCCCGAGCCGCGCTCCGGTCAGGCCTTTGGGATCGAGGAAACGGGTGTAGTCGGCCGTTGCCTTGCCGCGGCTGGCGCGCGTCGCCTCGTCGCGCGGATCGACGCCGGTCATCGCCCCGAGGAGCGCCGCGGCATCGGCCACCGTGCGCCCCATGGGCCCCAGGGTGTCCTGGCTGTGCGAGATGGGGACGACGCCGGCGCGCGACACGAGGCCGACCGTCGGCTTGATGCCGACGAGCGCGCACATCGACGAGGGCGAGACGATCGAGCCGTCCGTCTCGCTGCCCACGGCGACGGCGCAGCAGCTCGCCGCCGCCGCCGCGGCCGAGCCCGAGCTCGAGCCGGAGGGGGTGCGGTCGAGGGCATACGGGTTGCGGCACTGGCCGCCCCGGCCGCTCCAGCCGCTCGAGGAGTGGGTGGAGCGGAAGTTCGCCCACTCGGAGAGATTGGTCTTGCCGAGGAGGATGGCGCCGGCCTCGCGCAGGCGAGCCGCGGCAAAGGCGTCGCGCAGCGGGATCGAGCCGGCGAGGGCGAGCGAGCCGGCGGTCGTCGTCATGCGGTCGTGCGTGCCGACGTTGTCTTTGATCAGGATGGGGATGCCGTGGAGCGGCCCGCGCGGCCCCTTCGCCTTGCGCTCGGCGTCGAGCGCCTCGGCCTGCGCCAGAGCGTCGGGGTTGATCTCGAGCACGCAGCGCAGCATCGGTCCGGCGCCGCGCTCGTTGACCGCCGCGATCCGCGCCAGGTACTTCTCGACCAGGCTCCGCGCCGTCCAGCGCCCGGCTCGCATCCCCGCCGCCAGCTCGGCGACCGTCGCCTCCTCGAGGTCGAAGGCCGGCGGGGCGGCGGCACCGGCGGCCGTCTCGGCGGCTCTCTCGACGGTCGCCTGGGCTGGCGCCGCCGGCAGAGCCGCACCGCCCAGCGCGAGCGCCGCGCCGGCGAGCGCGCCGGAGCCCAGCAGGGCTCGCCTCGTCAGACCTGCCCGGACCCGCTCGTCCTCTCCGCTCATCGCCAGCCTCCCGCTGCAGGAATCCTCAAGCCCTCGATGCCGAGGCGCGCGACGGCCGCGCGCGGTCGTGATTTCGGCGCATTCTAGCGCCTGCCGGGCCGGCCCGGACGGCAGACCGGTACTGTCCCAGTTTGGTCCGCTGCGGGCGACCGCCTTCGGGACCACCCGCCCGAACCCCCTTCCAGGCGGCCGTCCTCGGGACCAAACTGGGACAGTACTGGCAGCCGCAGGACCGCCGGCCGGCGCGCTGCTAGACTCCGCGCGATGACGCCCGCCGCCGCTCCGCGCCCCCGCCGCCGCGGCACCGGGCCGGCCGCGCGGCGCGAGCGGCCCCACCTCGCGAGCCGCGGCGCGGCGACGCAGACCACGGCGACCGACACCGCGCCCGCCGAAGCCCTGGCCCCGCCGCCTCCCCCGCCCAGCTGGATCGCGCGCCACGGCGTGCTCGCGGTCTTCCTGCTCGCCCTGCTCGCCCGCGCCGTCTATCTCCTGGAGCTCAGGGGCTCGCTCCTCTTCGAGCTGCTCCTCGGGGACGCCCGGCGCTACGATCAATGGGCGCGGGGGATCGCCGCCGGCGACTGGATGGGCAAGGACGTCTTCTACCAGGCCCCCCTCTACCCCTATTTCCTCGCCGTCCTCTACCGCCTGGCGGGCCACTCGCTGGGCCTCGTGCGGGCCGTCCAGGCGCTCCTCGGCGGGGTCTCCTGCGCCTTCGTCTGCCTGGCCGGCCGGCGGCTGGTCTCGCCGCTCGCCGGCCTCGCCGCGGGCGTCCTCCTGGCGCTCTATCCGCCGGCGATCTTCTTCGACGGCCTGCTGCAGAAATCGACGCTCGACCTGCTGTTCATGAGCCTGCTGGTCTTCCTCGTCGCCTGTTTCGTCACCCGCCCGCGCGCCTGGCAGGCCTTCGCCGGCGGCGCCGTCCTCGGCGCCTTCTCGCTCACCCGCGAGAACGCGCTGGCACTCCTGCCGCTCGCCGCCCTCGGCCTCGGCTTCGGCTGGCGCGCGCAGCCCCGGCGCACGCGTCTCGCCTGGGTCGCCCTCTTCGCCCTCGGGGCGGCGCTCCCCCTCCTCCCCGTCGCCCTGCGCAACCGCGCGGCGGGCGGCGAGCTGGTGGTCACGACGGCGCAGGCGGGGACCAACTTCTACATCGGCAACCACCCCGGCGCGAACGGCCGCTACGAGCCGCTGCGCCAGGGGCGGTCGACGCCCGAGCTCGAGCGCCGGGACGCGACCGAGCTGGCCGAGGCCGCGGCCGGCCATCCCCTGACGGCGCGCGGCGTCTCCGCCTACTGGATGGGGCGCGGCCTCGACTTCGTCCGCCGGCAGCCGGCGGCCTGGGCCGGCCTCCTGGCGCGCAAGTGGCTCCTGGTCTGGAACGGCGCCGAGCTCGTCGACACCGACGCCCTGGAGGCCTATCGCGACCGCTCGGCTCTCCTCACCCTCCTCTACCCGCTCCTCGGCTTCGGCACCCTCTGCCCGCTCGCCGTCCTCGGCGCCTGGGCGACGCGCCGGCGCTGGCGCGAGCTCTGGCCCTTCTACGTCCTGGCGCTCGGCTGGGCGGCGGCGGTGGCGATCTTCTATGTCCTCGGTCGCTACCGCTATCCGCTGGTGCCGGTGGTCGCGCTCTTCGCCGGCGCCGGGGTCGCCGCGGCGGTCGAGCTCCTGCGCCGCCACCAGGCGCGCCGGCTCGTCCCCGGCATCGCCCTCGCCGCCGCCGCGGCCGTCGCCTGCCATTGGCCGCTCGCCGGCGCCGACCCGCGCGCCACGACCTACGCGGACCTCGGCACGGCGCTCGCCGAGCAAGGACGGTACGGCGAGGCGACGCAATACCTCGAGCGCGCCGCGGCGCTCGATCCCCATCTCGCCGGCGCCCACCTGGCGCTCGGCAACGTCGCGCTCCAACGCGGCGACGCGGACGCCGCGGCGGCGAGCTACCGGCGGGCCGCCGAGCTCGATCCGACCGACGCTCAGGCCGAGAACAACCTCGCTACGGTGCTGGCGCGCGAGGGGCGGACGGCCGAGGCCGAGCAGGGGTTCCGCGCCGCGATCGGCCGCGACCCCGGGTACGCCGCGGCATACGGCAACCTGGCGGAGCTCCTCGCCCGCCGCGGCGACGGCGCGGGGGCTCTCGCCGCCGCGCGCCAGGGCGCCGAGCTCGCCCCGCGCGATGCCGAGGCGCACCACAAGCTGGGCAACCTCCTCGCCTACACCGGCGCCGCCGCCGCCGCCGAGCAGGAGTACCGGCAGGCGATCGCGCTCGACCCGGCCGCGGCCGACGCCCGCTACAAGCTCGCCGTCCTCCTCGATCGCCGGGGCGACCGCGCGGCGGCCGCGGAGCTGCGCGCGGCGGCCTTCCGCGCCGCCCCGCGGGTGGCGCGCCTCCACGTCCAGCAGGGGCTCGCCGCCGAGCGGCGCGGCGCCTGGGCCGAGGCGGCGGCGCGCTACCGCGAGGTGCTGGCGGTGCTGCCGGACGACCGCCTGGCCGGGACCCTCCTCGCGCGGCTCCTGGCGGCGGCGCCGGAGGCGCCGCTGCGCGATGGCCGGGAGGCGGCCTCGCTCGCCCAGCGCGCCGTCGCCGCGAGCGGCGGGCGCGATGCCGCGGCCCTCGCCTCCCTCGCCGCCGCCTATGCCGAGGCCGGCCGCTTCCCGGAGGCCTACGTGACCGCCGTGCGCGCCGCCAAGGACGCCCCCAACGCGGCGGCGCGCCGCGAGTACCAGGCCGAAGGCGAGCTCTACCGCGCCCACCGGCCGCTGCGGATGTCGGCGCGCTCCGGCAGGTAACAGCGGCCGGCCTCGCCTTCCGAACCCTCGGTACTGGGTCAGTTTGGTCCCGAGGACGGCCGCCTGGAAGGGGGTTCGGGAGGGTGGTCCCGAGGGCGGTCGCCCGCAGCGGACCAAACGGACCCACTACCGAACCCTCTGGCTATTTGACCATCCACCCCGATTGGGGAATGCTCGCCTCACAACTCGGAAGGAGACCGATGCGCGCCATGCGAAGGATGGTCGAGGTGGTCCTGCTGTCGTCCTGTCTCGGCGCCGCGCCCCTGGCGAGCCAGAGCGTGGGGCCTGTCGTCATGCCGGATTTCCTCGGAGAGAGGACGCACGAGGAGCCGCCCCGGCTCACACCGCGGCTCCTCACGGCTCCCCTCGCCGAGCTGCCCGCGGCCTCCGTCGGAGCTCGCGACGAGCTCGCGGCAGTCGCCGCCTGGAACGCCGCCGGCCGGCAGCCGGCGAAGAACGGCTTCCGCCGGCGCCTGCCGCTGCCGCGAGCCGTGCGGCTCACCGGCGAGTCCGTCGCGGAGCGGGCCGCTAGACGGCGGTGTGGTCGCCCGCCGCACCGGCGGCGAGCTGGTCTGGGGGACGCGGGTGGACGTGCGGGACGCCTATCGCCTGCGGCTTCACCTGACCGCCGTGAAGCTCCCGGCGGCGGCGAAGCTGTGGGTCTGGAGCGATGGCGAGACGCGCGGCCCGTTCGGCACCGAGCTGGTGGGGCCCGACGGCGACCTCTGGACGCCGAGCGTCCGCGGCGGCAGCGCCTGGATCGAGGTCGAGCTGCCGGCGGCCGCCCTGGGCGGCGGCGCCGAATACGGCTTCACCGTGACCGACGTCCTCGAGCTCGTCGACGCCTCGAGCCGGGCCTCGAGCCGGCGGCTGGTGAGCTCTCCGGGGGCGGCGACGACGAGCTGTCTCGTCGACGGCTGGTGCGTCACCAGCGCCACGCTGGGAGTCATCGCCCAGTTCCGGGCCGCCGTGGCGAGCCTCGACTTCATCGAGGGCAGCGACAGCTTCCTGTGCACGGGGAGCCTGCTCAACGACTCCCGATCCGACTTCGTCCCCTACCTGCTGACCGCCGACCATTGCATCTCGACGCAGGGCGTCGCCTCGACGCTCGAGGCGGTCTGGGACTACTACGACAGCGTCTGCTTCGGCACCTTCCCCGACCGTTCGACGCTGCCGGCGAGCCAGGGGGCGACGCTCCTCGCGACCAGCCTGCGGAGCGACTTCACCCTGCTGCGCTTAGGCTCCGTGCCGGCCGGCCGCGCTTTCCTGGGCTGGAACGCCAACGCCGGCGCGGTCGCCACCGGCACGACCCTCTACCGGCTGTCGCACCCCGCCCCGGACGGCTTCCCGTTCCCGCAGAGCTACTCGACCTCGGTCGCCGATTACCTGACGCCCTTCCTGTGCAGCGATTCCACCGGAAGGCCGGTCAACGACCTCACCAAGTTCATCCACTCGGTCTCCGCCACGGGCGAGATCTTCGGCGGCAGCTCGGGATCGCCGGTGATCGTCGCCGGCGGCTACGTGGTCGGGCAGCTCCTCGGGACCTGTCCGGGAGTGAGCGAGCCCTGCCTCGCCGGCAGCACCTTCGACCAGCTCGACGGCGCCTTCGCCGCCACCTATCCGTCCGTCGCGGCCTACCTCTCCCCCACCACCTCCTCCGGCCCCTGCGTGCCGAGCGGCACCACGCTCTGCATCGACGACACGCCGGGCGACCAGCGCTTCAAGGTGGAGGTCTCGTTCCAGCAGGCGGGCGGCTCCCCCGCGCCGGGCAACGCCATCCCGCTCTCCGGGCTCGGGGTATCCTCCGGCGGCCTCTTCTGGTTCTTCAATCCGGGCAACCCGGAGATGCTGGTCAAGGTGCTGAACGCCTGCGGCCTGGGGAACCACTACTGGGTCTTCTATGCCGCGGGCACCAACGTGGGGTTGACGACGACGGTCACCGACACCGTGACCGGCGCCCACAAGACCTACACCAACGCGATCGGCGCCGCCGCGCCGCCGGTGCAGGACACCTCGGCGCTGCCCTGCGGCTAGCGGTCGTCCGGGCGCCGGCCCGGCCGCCTACTCGTAGCGCAGCGCCTCGATGGGGTCGAGCTGCGACGCCTTCAACGCCGGGTAGAAGCCGAAGGCGATGCCGATGAGCGCCGAGAAGGTGAAGGCGAGGCCCATGGCGCTCGCCTGGACGGCGACCGGCCAGCCGGCGAAGCGGGCGACGCCGCGCTGGATGAGGATCCCCAGGACGATGCCCATGGCGCCGCCCGAGATCGCCAGCGCCACCGCCTCGACGAGGAACTGGGCGCGGATGTCGCCGCCCTTGGCGCCGATCGCCATGCGGATGCCGATCTCCCGCGTCCGCTCGGTGACCGAGACCAGCATGATGTTCATGATCCCGATGCCGCCGACGAGGAGCGACACCCCGGCGATCGACCACAGCAGGTAGCTCATCGTCTTCGACTGCTGCGCCGCCTGCTCCAGCATCTCGGTCTGCGAGCGGATGGCGAAATCGTCCTCCTGCCCGGCGGCCCGGTTGATGCGGTGCCGCTGCTCGAGCAGCGCGGTGATCTCGCTCTGCGCCGTGTCGACCATCTCGTTCGAGGTCGCCGAGACGAGGATCGTGCCCACCGCGTTGGTGCCGAGGAGCTTCTTCCTCACCGTCTCGTAGGGGGCGATGACGGTGTCGTCCTGGTCCGCCCCGTTGGTCGAGCCCCCCTTGGCCTCGAGCACCCCCGCCACCCGGAACGGCAGGTTCTTGATGCGGATCGTCTTGCCGACCGGGTCCTCGCTGCCGAAGAGGTTGTCGGCGACCGTCTTGCCGAGGACGCAGACCTTCGCCGCCACGCGGTCGTCCTGATCGGAGAAGAACTGCCCCTGGCCGACGTTCCAGGAGCGGATGAGGGGCCAGTCGACCTGCGCCCCCTGGATCGTGGTCGACCAGTTCTGGTTGCCGTAGATCACCTGCGCCACGGTGCGGTTGGAGGCCGAGACGTAGGCGGCCGCGGGCACCTCCTGGCGGATCGCCGCGACGTCGTCCTCGGACAGCTTGGAGCTGCCGCCGAAGCCGCTGCGCGCCCCCGACGAGGTGACCGCGCCGGGGAAGATCATCAGGAAGTTGGTGCCCAGCGAGCGGAGCTGATCCTGGGCCTGGATGCGCGCGCCGTCGCCGATGCCGATGGTCGCCACGACGCAGGCGACGCCGATGATGATGCCGAGCATGGTCAGCAGCGAGCGGAGCAGGTTGCGTACGAGGGCGCCGAAGGCGACCTTGAGGATGTTCTGCGACTTGGTCATGAGAGCGCTCCCGTGACGACGGCGGCGGCCGCCGCATCCGGCGACGGCTCGGCCGCCGGCACCGCCGGGGGAGGCGCGGCGCGGCGGCGGTTTTCGACCCGCTGGTCGGAGATCACCTTGCCGTCGCGGAAGGTGACGACCCGCTGCGCGTACTCGGCGATGTCCGGCTCGTGGGTGATGAGGACGACGGTCTTCCCCTCGTCGTTCAGGCCCTGGAAGATGGCGATCACCTCCTCCGAGGTGCGCGAGTCGAGGTTGCCGGTCGGCTCGTCGGCGAGGAGGATCGCCGGCTCGTTGACCAGGCTCCGCGCGATCGCCACGCGCTGCTGCTGGCCGCCGGAGAGCTGCGCCGAGGTGTGGTCCCAGCGCTCGGCGAGGCCGACCCGCGCCAGGCAGGCGCGGGCCTTGGCGTCGCGGTCGGCGTCGCCGAGCTTCAGCGCCTTCTTCGAGTAGAGGAGCGGCAGCTCGACGTTCTCGAGCGCCGAGGTGCGCGCCAGCAGGTTGAAGCTCTGGAAGACGAAGCCGATCTTGTCGTTGCGGATCTCGGCGCGCTGGTCGCGGTTGAGCGAGGAGACGTCGATGCCGTCGAGGACGTAGCGCCCGGCGGTCGGGCGGTCGAGGCAGCCGACGATGTTCATGAAGGTCGACTTGCCCGAGCCCGAGGGGCCCATCACCGCCAGGAACTCGCCGGTCTCGACGGCGAGCGAGATGCCGTCGAGCGCCCGCACCTCGGAGCCGCCGACGCGGTAGACGCGCGTCAGGTCGGTGAGCTCGATGACCTTGGAGTTCTCGGCCATGGCGGCGCCCCTACATCCGCGGTCCGCGGCCGCCGCCGCCGCCCAGCGTGGGCGGCCGCGAGGTCGAGGAGGCGGCCGACTTGAGCGTGGCGAGGCCGATGACGACCTCGTCGCCGGCCTTGAGATCGTTCGACGCCACCGCCGTGAAGGCGCCGTCGGTGATCGACGTGCGCACCGCGACCGGCTTCAGCTTGCCGCCGGCGACCTCGACGTAGACGGTGCCCAGGCGCGAGGAGCCGCCGCCGGACCGCCCGCCGCGGCCACCGCCCGCCCCGCCGTGGCCGCCGCCCGCGCCGCCGTGGCCACCGGCGCCGCCGGGCCTTGCCGCCCCCGGAGCTCCGGGAGCTCCCGGAGCCCCCGGAGCCGGGCCGCCCGGAGCGCCCGCAGGCGCGGTCGAGCCGCTCTCCCCCGCCGCGCCGGCGGACGGTTCCGTCCCCTGCGCCGGCGGCGCGGGTGGTTTCGTCGTGGCGCCGGCGACGAGGTCGGCGGGATCGGGCTTGAAGCGCAGCGCGGCGTTCGGCACCCGCAGGACGGCGTGGCGCGTGTTGATCGGCACCTGGACGTCGGCGGTCATGCCGGGCTTGAGCTTCAGGTCCGGGTTCGCCACGTCGATCACCACCGGATAGGTGACGACGTTCTGCACCGTCTGCGGCGACAGGCGGATCTGCGACACGGTGCCGCGGAAGGTCTGGTCCGGGAAGGCGTCGACGGTGAACATCGCCGGCTGGCCGACCTTGATGCCGCCGATGTCGGACTCGTCCATGTTGGTCAGCACCTGCATCTTCGCCAGGTCCTGGGCGATGGTGAAGATGGTCGGCGCCTGGAAGGACGCCGCCACCGTCTGTCCGATGTTGTACTGGCGGTCGACCACGATGCCGTCGATCGGCGACAGGATCTTGGTATAGCTCAGGTTGGCGATCGCCTGCTGGAGCGACGCCTGCGCCACCTTGACCGCCGCCGCCGCGCCGTCGCGCGCCGCGGTCGCGGTGTCGAAGTCGGAGCGCGCGATGAGGCCCTGCGCCAGGAGGTTCTTCGAGCGGCCGTAGGCGATCGTGGTGCTGGTCAGGTCGACCTTCGCCTTCTGCACGTTGGCCTGCTGCTGGTCGACCGCCGCCTGGAAGGGCGTCGGGTCGAGCTCGGCCAGGAGCTGTCCCTTCTTCACCTGCGAGTTGAAGTCGGCGTAGAGCTTCGCGATGATGCCGGAGACCTGGCTTCCCACCTGGACCGTGGTGACCGCCGACAGCGTTCCCGAGGCGGTGACGGTCGCCACCACGTCGCCCTGGTTGACCATCTCGGTGCGGAACTTCGGCTCCGACGTCTTGTTGCGCTCGAAGTAGGTCGCCCCCGCGAGCACGATCGCGATGACGGCGGCAATCACCACCCAGCCCTTTTTGCCCATGGGATCCTCTGTCTATGAACGGGCGTCACGGCGCCTTCGCCGTCCGCCGGATGATCGATGACTGCAAACGGGGCGCCACGGGTTGCGCGCAGCTCGGCCGCGCCGCCGTGTGCCTATAGACAAAACGCCTCGGAGAAGGGCCATCATTTCCGGCGCCCCGCCGCTCCCGCCCCGGTGCCGAAGCCATGGCAAGGCCCGCCAGCTCCGGCAGGCAGCCGGAGCCGTCCTCCGGGAGAGACGGTGGGCGAGGACAGCCGGTTACGATCGCGCCCCCGGCCGCTGGCGACCCCAGGCAGCCGGCTGCGCCGGTCTGCCGTTGCGCCCCGCCCGCCCTTCCCCTAGAATCCCCCTCGCCTTCCGCGCCATGCTCATGGCGCCCGCCCAAGCCGACGTAGCTCAGCGGTAGAGCAGCTGATTCGTAATCAGCAGGTCATCGGTTCAATCCCGATCGTCGGCTCCAGCCTAAGTTACATCCTGTCAGCAACTTACCTCCTGCGCTCTGGACGACGCCGCGTGGCGCTCGCCCCGGCAACTCAGCACTGACTCAGCCGGCGGAGCGGTTTCGCCGCTTGGCAGAGAGGAGGATCGATCGTAGGGAGAGAGACCCAGAGACGAGACAAGAGACCACGAGGGCAGGCCGGTCCGTTCCGACCCACCCCTACCACACCGTTTAGACGGCCCCGGCGAGAGTTCAGACCTCCCGCCGGAGCCTGACCACGCACGAGGAGGTTAGTCCCCATGCGCAGCTCCCAGGAGTCTATCCCGCCCCCCTGGAACGAGTCCGCGGCCTTCCGCGAGACGACGCTCCGCCTCTTCACCAAGCCCGAGGACCGCGCCGCCCTGGTGCACCTCGGCGCCATGCTCCACGACATGGCCCTAGAGACGGCGCCCTACGGCCCCGATCCCGAGTCCGCCACCCATGGCGAGCTGCGGGCCGCCGCCGCGGATCTCCGGCACCTGGAGGGCTACCTCGCCACGGTGCGCCGCTCGGCGGATGAGTCGGCGCTGGTGCCGGCGGATGAGGCGCTCGCCCGGTTCGCTGGCGAGCAGGCCGCCGCGGTCGGGATGCTCGCCGAGCTGATCGAAAGGGAGCTGTAGCCATGGCCGCCGAACCGACCCCGCCGACCCCGCCGGACTATCTCGCGTTCGACGCCGCCGCCTTCCGGCGCGCCTTCCTCTCGCGCTTCGACGTGCGCGACCGCGCCGCCCTCCACGAGCTTGGGCGCCTGCTCTCCGGCTACGTCACGGAGCGGTCGGCCGAGCTACAGGGCCAAGCGCCAGGGGGAGCGGCCGATCGTGTCCGACCTCCGGGCCGTGGCGGCCGATGCGCGGGCGCTCTGGGGCGCTCTCGTGACGATCGCCGAGGAGGGCGAGGAGGACGCTCTCGGCGCTTCTGGCGGGCCGCTGGTAGGGCTCGCCGGCACGCTCGCGGCCGACGTCGAGCGCTTCGCCCATCGGATCGAGCGGGAGGTGTAGCCGTGCCCCGGAGAGCGCATGCCGCGCAGCTCGACAGGGAGACTCAGGGCGCCATGGACTCTCCGGGGGATCTCTCCTTTGTTCGCGGTCAGGAAGCGGCCAAGCGTGCTTGGAGGTCGCCGTAGCCGGAGGACACCACGCCCTCTTGATCGGGCCTCCCGGCGCCGGCAAGAGCATGCTCGGCCGCTGCATCCCCGGTCTGCTGCCGCCGCTCACAACGGCCGAGGCCGAGGAGGTCGCCGCCGTCTACCGTCCGGCTCGCCTGCGACCTCCCGCCGGCCGCCCCGTCCGCATCCCTCGCCCCGGCGTCGGCGCGGCGCGCTTGGTGGGGAGCTGCACGAGCTCGCGGCCCGGCGAAGTGAGTCTCGCCCACGCCGGCGTTCTCGTGCTCGATGAGCTGCCCGCATTCGGCCCTCGCACCTTGGACGCTCTCCGCGGTCCAATGGACGACGGCGCGGTCGGCTTCTGCGGGCAGCCTCCGCTCCCGGCCCGGTTCGCCCTCTTTGCCACGATGAACCCTTGCCCGTGCGGGTACCTGGGGGACACGCGCTATCCGTGCCGCTGCCCGGCTCAGGTTGTCGGGCTGTACCGAGCGCGCGTGTCTGGGCCGCTCCTCGACCGCATCCACCTGCACGTCGAGGTGCCGGCCGTGACGCTATCGGAGTTGCGCGCGCCGGCCGGCGAGTCCAGCGCCACGGTTGCCGCTCGCATCGCCGCCGCCCGTGCGGTTCAGGTGGCGCGATTTGGCGCCGCCGGTAGCTCGACCCCTTACAACAGGGCGATGGGTGGGAGTGAGGTCCGCAGACACTGCGCCTTAGATCGCGCCGGCCGGGCGCTGTTGGATGCGGCGTGCGAGAAGCTACGACTCTCGGCGCGAGCGGTTGACCTCGCCCTCCAGGTCGCGCGCACGATCGCAGACCTCAACGGCGGAGGCGCTATCCAGCCCGTTCACTTGGCGGAGGCGATCCAGTACAGAACTCACGGGCGAGTGACTTAGCTCGCCCATCCGCCGCGCGTGCCGCCTGAGTGACTGAAGTGGTCACGCCTTCGCCTCTAGGGCGAGATGTTCCACCAACAGGAGGTTGTAGATCTGCTCGCCAAAGTTCGCGAGCGCTGCGACAAAGTGCGGCACCTCGTCAACTACGAAATTGTAGCTCGCTGCTAGTCTTTCCGGTCGCCGTTTCCACAATTTGTCCATATAGCAGCCTGAGAAAGGGGTCAATCACGCCATCGGCTGGATTGATTATGCGGAATTCCTGCACTGTAGACGCGAGCTGCTGGTGCGCTCTTTCCAGGTGTGCGCGGTCCACGTGGAATGAGATGTTGTGGCGAATAGGCTTGATGCGAGCCAAGAGAGAGGTGGAGGAATCTTTGTCGCAATAGGAGCAGAGACTCGCATAGAGATTATGAATCAGAGGAAACCTGTCTCTGGGAACTCGCGAGAGAAGCGGCTCAAACCATCCCCTGCGCTCGGCTTCCACAAACTTATCGCCTGCTTCTTTTGCAGCACCAATCGCGAGGACTAAGACGGTTCCAAGATCGTCCGAGCAGGATGGTGACTGCGGATCGAGAGAGCGAGAAGCACGCGCCAGGAAGGCAAGAGGTCTCGTTGTCAGGATGAATTGAAGTAGATCGCGCACCGCATCTGTGAGAGGCAGGAAGTCGCCGACTGCGTCTACGGATACAAGCTACAGGCACAGTCATATGGTTCTCCAAAGGGCCGGTCCTTATGTATTTACGGAGGCAACGGGAAGTCCCGTTCCGAGCAGGAGCATACCGCCCCGCTCGGCCGAGGGATCTCCGCTCTCCAACGCCCGCACCAGGCCGGGCAGCGGCGGGGGGCCGACGAGAACCAACCGCCTCCGCGAGTACACAACTCCGAGCAGCGGGCGAGCTTCCGCCGGGCGGCGGAACTCCTGCTCACTCGCGCGGCGCACCACACGTAGGCCACTCGCACGCCCCGGTGCTCGCCACGCCGGGGCGTTCTCCTCCTGCCAATAACCCATCGCGGGCAAGCGCATGAGCCTATGACGACGCCGGCTAGCATGCTAGCCTTCGGCAGTCTTCTCTTTCTCGAAAGGAGAACCTGATGGCTCGCTTTGGCGCGTGCTTGCTCGCAACGCTTACCGTCCTCTTCTACGGATGCGCTGCCGCGCCACCTCCGGTGCCGCGCTATCCGGCCTTCCCCTGAAAACGAATACGCCCGCCTGGCGGCTGGCGGTACTGTCGTGATTTCTGGCCAGGCTTTCTTGAAAACGCGTGGTGGCGAAGTTCGCAGAGGCGCCGGATCAGAAGTCACCCTGGACCTTGAGACTTCGTACTCGCGGCCGTGGTGGAATAGCTACGCGAAGCTCTGGGCCTTCCGGCGGAATTTGCCTCCCGATCCGCGGTTTCTGGCCTACCGCAGAACGACGACGGCGGACGCAGACGGCCATTTCAAATTCACCGGGCTCCCCTCCGGCACATACCTGATTCGCTCCGCCGTTGTCTGGGAGGTGCCGGGGCTACTCGGCGCCACGCCCTCGGGCGGATTGGTATTCGATACGGTCGAAGCTCGCGACGGCGAGCAGAAAGAGATCATCCTGACGTGGAGGTAGTGTTTTCATTCATCTTCAAAACTAGGACACTACCGCAATCTTCCCCTTCGGAGCGCAGCTATGGGCGAGCGGCGGCGCGGTCCGCGGCTTCAAAGATGCCTGGTGGGTATAGCGATCATGCGATAGGGTTAGGTTACCGCCGTTGAGTAGGTGAACGAAGGGAGCTTTTGTGTGCGAACAAGTGCGGCCGATTCCTGACACCTGCCGGCCGGGCCTTCCTTTGTTCACACTACGGCTAGGAGGAGTGCTCATGAAGGGATCACCCCTACTCCGCCGCAAGCCGTTCGACGCGGCCACGAGACGCCAGGTCCTACGGATGTACGAGAAAGAGAAGATTGACCCTGCCGAAATCGCCTCTGCTCTCAGGCTCCGCCAATCCACCGTGAATATGATCCTTGCATCCAAGAATCTTCCAGACATTCTGCAAATCGACGCTCTCTCCACCGTCCTCAAGACCATAGCCCCCGATCCTCACCTCCAGATCCTGCTCCTCCTTTCCCGAGCCCCCGCGCGCGGCATCTCGAAGGACACTCTTCAGGCTAAGCTCAAAACAACCGCTCCTGCGGTCTCCCGATATCTCGACAAGTTGAAAGATCAGGGTCTAGTCACCATAGGTGAAAGTCCTAACTACTACAGTCTTGTCTCTCATCCCGTGGTCGAGGCCGTGCTCGGGACGCTGGTATCTAAGGATCTTACCGACATTCTGCGCATCGACAAGCTCTCCAAAGTCCTCACGGCCATAGCCCCCAGCCGTCACATTCAGATCCTGCTCCTCCTTTCCCGAGCCCCCGCGCGCGGCATCTCGAAGGACACTCTTCAGGCTAAGCTCAATAGGCTCAATAGAGTCAATAGACTCAATACAACCGCTCTTTCGGTCTCACGATCTATCGGGGAGCTGATATATCAGGATCTAGTCATGCCAGGTGAAGGCTTTAATTACAGGCTCATCTCTCGTCGTCCCGTGGTCGAGGCCGTACTCGGTACATTGAGGAAAGACGACAAGGCCGCCGCGTCGAGTGAGAGAGACGATAGCGATGAGGGAGATGAGGTCTAGTATTCCCCGCCTCAAACTGCGCTACCCCTTCGGCCCCGCCGCATGATTTGAGACTAATCTGATTCTCCCCTCCGCGTTTAGTGGATTGTGTCGTTGTCACGTTTTCAGCCGGGCACGGTGTGCTACGTCGGCTCTGGTGTCAATGGCGTAGGGAGGCGGGCCGTTATTTGTCTGGAGATCTCTATGGGGGGCGCCAAGACCATGGCGCCAAAAGTTTCAACGTAGCCGAATTGCCCAGGGTGATTTTTGCCGTGGTACCGCGATACCAATGATCGCATAGCAGGCACCCTACTCTCTGTCCAGGCGGCGCAGGTGTAAGGCCCCCGCGGATCGCACCTCTCGCCCTCTCCCGCCGCCTCCCTTCTTGGTGACGATTCGTCCGTCCCCTCCGAGAAGCGATAAAATCAAAAGCTGAAGTGAGGCGGCATGGAGAGGATCTGATTCGCCTGCTCCGTTTCGAGAAAGTGACCAGCACGGCGCTGTGATTTTTCAGGAGCTAGTCAGGAAGTGATTCCACACTGTTTCGTTAGCCTGATCCTCGCTCGCCTGCCGACGCCGAGGAGCCCGGCGCCGCGGTCGCCCTCAAGAGAGCGAAGGGGCGCCGCGCTTCTCATTCTCGTTCAGTGTGTCATTAGGGGAAGACTGCGGCGCCGGCCGGCCTAGCCCGCGGTCAAACACCAACTCAAAAACACAGTTTAGGTCTTCCAAGAGCGGAGCGCCCGGGCGCCCGGCGCCCGACGATCCTAGTCCGCGATCAACGCCAACTCGAAAAACAATTTTGGTTTCCAAGAGCGGGAAGCGACCGGGCGCCCGCGGACAGCTTGGGCTCGACGGTGGCGCCCAGGTATTCCCCTCTCTCGCCAGGCGTTTTCCGGCGCCCGAAACTCTTTCTAAAGTGTGCTAGGGTCCATCATGCCAGGCAATAGCCGGCAGATTTAACAAAGGGAGTGCCCACAATGGACACATTGAACGAGCTCAGCACGACAGAGGAAGCGGCTCGGTTTCTTCGGCTTCAGAAGCAAACACTTGAACAGTGGAGGCTGAGGGGAAGAGGCCCCGTGTTCTTGAAGCTCGGGCGCCGCGTTGTCTACCGGCGGGAAGCCTTGGAACGGTTCATGGCGGAAAGCGAACGGCGCTCAACTTCTGACACGGCACGGGGAGGATGAACAGCGGTTGGCGACAAACTCCATTCGATATTCCTTGTGGGCCTTACGGACGTGATCGACTTCCGACGCGGACACCAAGGCCGCTCGTACCAGGAGCGGCCAGGGAGACAAACTCAGTAACGAAGGAACACCGGAATGATGAGCAGAAGAGTCGCAGCGTGTCAAGCACACCCTAAATCTAGACAACTTCCCAAGTCTCCGCCGCCGTCGATTGCGGCACGGCATGGTGGTGTGAGATGAAAATCGAGCAACCCGCTGAACAGGAAGATCTCTCTTCCCATCAAACCGATTCCGGCAATGCGGCTCGGTTTGTGCGTCAACATCGCGGCCAGCTACTCCACTGTGACGGCACAGGTTGGCTCCACTACGACGGGACTCGTTGGCGATCGGCAGGAAGCAAAGTAGTCCGCCTTGCTAAATCCACAGTTGCGAGGATGTACCAGGAAGCTTGCAAATGTCGCGATACCGAGGAGAAAAAAAAGGCGCTCGCCTGGGCCCTAAAATCCGAGGATGAGAAGCGCATCCGAAGCATGATTGAGCTTGCCAAGTGCGAGTTGCCTATAGGGGCGGATGAACTCGACCAAGATCCATGGCTACTCAACTGTCTCAATGGCACTGTCGATCTTCGCACGGGAGAGCTTCGCGAGCACGACCCGGGAGACCTGATTACGAAGCTCGCGCCGGTCAGCTACGACCCCGACGCAACTTCCGAGCTGTGGGAGAGTGTGATTACCCACGCTTTACCAGATGAAGAGGTCCGCCTCTTCTTTCAAGAACTCGTTGGCTACACGCTGACCGGCTGCACTGGAGAGGACATCTTCGCTTTGATTCACGGGCCTACGCGAACGTCCAAGGGGACAGTGCAAGAGGCCATCGCTGCCATGCTCGGTGACTACGCAATTACCTGCGAGTTGGACATGCTCGCAGAGCGAGACCGGGCAGGTGGTCCACGTCCTGAACTCACCCGCTTACGCGGTGCGCGTATGGTCTCGATCTATGAAACATCGCGGCGTACGGTGCTCTCAACGTCGCTAGTAAAAACGTTGGCCGGGAGCGACCCGGTTACGGCACGAACCCTCTACAAGGAGCCCATAACCTTCAAACCGGCAGCGAAGATCTGGGTCGCGACGAACCATCGACCGAAGGTACCTGGCAACGATAATGCTCTATGGGAGCGCATCAGAGAGATTCCATTCGAGGAAGCGATCCCAGAAGGCCAGCGTGATCCCACCGTGAGATCTCGCCTCCGCGAGCCAGAGCATGGTGCGGCAATCCTTGCATGGGGTGTTCAGGGCTGCATCTTCTGGCAGGTGCTCGGTCTCCGGCAACCTGAAGTTATGCGTGAGGCAGGCCGCGCCTACCGCGCCGCGATGGACCCGTTAGCTCGCTTTATCGAGGAGTGCTGCAACCTTGGATCGCACCTTTGGGCCGCGTCGTCCGCTCTCCGTAAGGAGTATGAGGCATGGTGCCACGAGCAAGGCGAGACTCCCGTGAGCGGCCAGGACTTCACCGGCAAGCTCCGCGAAGTGGGATGTGAACCCCGGACGAAACACAATTTCGGTGGTCGAGGCTGGCAGGGAATCAGCCTCCGCGGCGCCCTTGCCCTGGTAAAGGGTGCCGAGTGAGAGTAACACCAGTAACGGCAGTAACGCCGCCGTGCATCAGTTTCCCTTACACGGTCCCCTATGGGACTTTCTGCAACCTGCCGTTACTGGTGTTATCGGGTGTTACGGAGGGGGTGAATGCTGGGCGAGAGAGGGGGACCTTCACTCGGCCGTCATGCCGTTGTGCGCCTGGCGGCCCCACCAGCTCGGGGAGCGCCGATCGCAGCGCCGGCCGGAGCCCAACCCGCTCACCTGGTCGTCGACGCCGGCGGGGACGGGTTCCAGGCTGAGCCGTAAGGCTCCGGCTCTACGCCCGCATGGGCAAGACCTTGGCGCCCGGCTCCGGCTCGCGATCGAGCGCCGCGCGGAGCCATCCGCTCACGAGGTCGGCCGCCGCCACGAGGGAGCGGCTCCGGTGCGTATATCGGTCGTGCGCATCCGTTCCGGGCGCGTGGCCCATGAGGAGCTTGCGGACTTCGCGGTCTACGCCCAGCTCCGCCGCCGCCGTGCCGAATGCGTGCCGTGAGGCGTCGTAGAGCCTGACGCCGGCGGGAAGCTCGGCGCGGGCCGTCACGCGTTCCCACAGAGGGCGCAAGCTCGGGAGGTGCTCGCCGCCGACGCCGGGGCGCACGAACACCCACGGGCCGCCTCTGGCGAGCCCCGCGAGCACTTCCACCGCGGCCTGTCCCAAGATCACCACACGCGGGCCGGTTTTCGCCGCCTTGAGCTGCCAGGCCCGGGCCGCGACGTCGATGTCCTCCCAACGCGCGACGATCACCTCACCCGGCCGCGCGCCGGTGAACAAACAAAACCTAAACGCTGCGACTGCCGCCGCGTCGTCCTCCTGTTCAAGCGCTGTGCCGATGCGCCCAAGCTCCTCGCGGCTAAGACTGCGCCCGCGGCCGGGCTCCGCGAAGCGGTCGTGACGGGCGGCTGGGTTGCTCCGGTCCTGCGGGAACCACTGCCACCGCTGCGCGAGCGCCCACGCTTTAGAGGCAAGGGAGAGCAGCCGGTTCGCCATGAAGGGGTGGTCCGCACCTAGGCGCCGGTGAACGGCGTCGAGGTCCTGCCAGGTCACACCCTCCACAGGGCGCGAGCCGAGCGCAGGGAGGAGGTAGAGCCGGAAGAGCATCTCAGCGTTGCGGCGCGAGCTCGCGGACTTCTTCGCGTAGTGCTCGGCGAGCACGCGCGCGGCAAGGTCGGCAACGGTTGGCACCGTGTCCGGCTTCTTCCGCCGTTCTCGCCGCTTGGCTAGGGGATCTTCCCCGCGGCCTACTGCCGCCTTGAGCTGTTGGGCCTCTTCGCGCGCGGTCTCAACGGTCCACTCTCCAAACCGCCCGATGGTGTAGCGGCACTCCCGCCCGCCGGCCCCTCGGTAGTTCAGCACGAAGGACTTCACCCCACCGCGAGAGATCGCGATCCCAAAGCCCTTGAGATCGGTATCCCAGACGACTACGGCGCGGTCCGGGTTGGGCTGCAAGCCGTCCACGATCCGCTTGGTGAGCTTCTTTGCCGCCATCCGATCCTTCCTTCCCGCGAGAGCTGCTGACTCGATTGCGGCTCAGCACTGACTCAGCAGTTTGCGTGAAACTCAGTACGGCTGTATCATACCACCGTGCGGAGGAAAGTCAGACGGGATAAGGGTTTGTGAGAGTCCGTCAAACCTGGCAGGGCTCGCCGCGGCTGATTCGTAATCAGCAGGTCATCGGTTCAATCCCGATCGTCGGCTCCAAGCGTAAACCATTCTCATTGTTAGATTTGGCGTGCTTCGTCTACGCGGCGGAGAGAGTGGGGGTTTTCGCTGTGCAACCCTGGTGCAACCGGCCCGCAAAAAGCCACACTCTCCGGGGCGGCCGTGCCGCCGCGGATTCACCCAAGCGGCCCCGGCAGGGGAATACAGCCCCCGCCGGAGCCTGACCTCGCACAGGAGGATAAGTCCCATGCGTAGCTCCCAGGAGTCTCCCCCCCACCTGGAACGAGTCGGCGGCCTTCCGCGAGACGACGCTCCGCCTCCTCACTAAGCCCAAGGACCGCGCCGCGCTGGTGCACCTCGGCGCCATGCTCCACGACCGGCCCTAGGGACGGCGCCCTATGGCCCCGAGCCCGAGTCCCGCCACTCATGGCGAGCTGCTCGCCGCTGCGGCGGATCTCCTGCACCTGGAGGGCTACATCGCCACGATGCGCCGCTCGGCCGATGAGTCGGCGCTGGCGCCAGTGGATGAAGCGCTCGCACGGTTCGCTGGCGAGCAAGCCGCCGCGGTCGGGATGCTCGCCGACCTGATCGAACGGGAGCTGCAGCCATGGCCTCAGAACCGACCCCGCCGACCCCGCCCGACTATCTCGCGTTCGACGCCGCCGCCTTCCGGCGCGCCTTCCTCTCCCGCTTCGACATACGGGACCGCGCCGCCCTGCATGAGCTTGGGCGCCTGCTCTCCGGCTACGTCACGGAGCGGCCGGCCGACTACAGGGCCAAGCGACAGTGGGAGCGGCCGATCCTTGCCGACCTCCGGGCCGTGGCGGCCGATGTGCGGGCGCTCTGGGGCGCTCTCGTGACGATCGCCGAGGAGGGGGCGGAGGACGTGCTCGGCGCCTCTGGCGGGCCGCTGGTGGGGCTTGCCGGCACGCTCGCGGCCGAGGTGGCGCGGCTCGCCGAGCGTATAGAGACGGAGGTGAGACCGTGACGCGCCCGACAGCACCCCCGGAGTCGGCTTGGTCGGGCTCCTCCCGCTCGCTCGGCATCCTGATGGTGCTTGACGCCGAGGCGAGGGTGAGCGGCCGGGCGGTCGAGGTGGTGGTGACGCCGTTCACCCCACCCCCGGAGTTGGAGCGCGACGGGAGCGGCCGGCCCATCATCCTCCTGCCGGGCGACACCTTCCACGTCACCTCGCGCCGGGATCTCCATGCCGTAGCTGAGGAGGCGCTCAGGCGCGCCAGGAAGCCACAGAAAGAGAGGAGCCGTGAAGGTCGCCGCGTTCACGGTGCGCGCCGCCCAAGAGCAGGCCGAGCGCTGGCAGGCGCAGAAGCTGAGACCGTGAGGCGGCGCAGGGAGGAGACCGGCATCCGCGCCGAGGTGCGCCAAGCTGCCGCGGAGCTTCGGCGCAGCACTCGGGCGTTGCTCAGGCTCGGGGGCGCGACGATCCGACCCTCGCCGCGGACGGACACCACTTGCTCCGGGAGGTCGCCCAGGACATGGGGCGGCAAGCGGATTGGCTCGCCGAAGTGCTGAGGATCGCGCTAGATGGGCAGCGGCGGGGAGAGAACCCGCCGCTCCCTCCGCTACGGCGAATTGTCCTCACTGTCCCCCGCGAGCAGGCGGTTCCGTGGACGATCTGCTCGGGCCACTCGGGCCGCCATGTGGGCGAGTGGCTCGCCGGCCTTGCGGATGCCGAAATCGAGCGCCTGTCCGAACTCGCCGATCGGGAGGAGCTGTCCAAGTGGCTCCTGAAGCTTGGCGCCGAGGGGCAACCCGCTCCGCAAGAGCACGGCCTCGAGCAGCGGGCGAGCTTCCGCCGGGCGGCGGAACGCCTGCGCACTCGCGCCGCTCACCACACGTAGGCCACTCGCCCGCCCCGGTGCTCGCCACGCCGGGGCGTCTCCTCCGCGGCATGCGCGCCGCCGTGCGCGACTCCCGGCACCTCGCCGGGGTGCCGCACTCCCGCCCCGCCGATGCCTGCCGGCGCCGGATATGCGGTCCCTTGTAGAATAAAGACTGCTCGATTCGTACCGAACACATTCGGTAGTTCCCGCTTTAGCCTGCAAGAGACACACGATGGGCGACAAACAATCCAGCATAACAGATCGTCAGCTCCTAGCTGACTTTATCAGCGCGAGTCTGCGCAATCAGGCAGACCGCGATTACATCTCGGCCCGAGCGCTCTATCGCGCAGAACTGTTTCATAATTTTCTCTGGCCTTCTCTTCAAGCTGTCGAGAAGTATCTGAAGGGCATCCTGCTTTTTAGTTACCGATCGGTAAAGAACTATGACCATAAGCTAGAGCAGTTGTTGGCTGCCACCAAAGACCTACCGTCGCTAGATTTTAGTGTGCCGCCGGAGGTGGAAGAGTTCATTACACGACTCACCTGGAATGCAGGGGATCGCTATCTTGTTCGCCAGTTCTTCTTGAATGGCGACGAGTTAGCTAAGCTAGACCAGACCGTCTGGCATCTGCGGCGCTATTGCCAGGATTTTCTCCTGATGCCTTTTGATGAAAACTTATGGGATGCCGGTTATGTTGCGATGAGTAAACGCGATCTTGAAAGGGCCAAATGCGCGGACCCGATGCATCCTACTCGGTTTCGTATATCCGGTGATGGCTACCTAGAAAGAGCCATGGAGCGTGGTCCCGTCAAGACGAGAGCGGCATTGGTATGGCACAATAGATACTATTACCAAAAGCGACGGCCGCTCATTCGCCAGGGGCACCCCAGGTTCGAAAATCCTGCTCATGTGAGGCACCCGAGGCTCCGCCAAGTTCTTGATGGCTTGATAAAAATTCCCAAGGGGATTTAACCGCGAGCTTGACCAACAGTAGTGCGAGCCGTCGCCCGCTCGATAATTTCCAGAAGCGCCCGCTTCTCCTCCGTCGTGCAGAACTCCAACCACGGCGGCTCTGCCGTCTGTAGCGGCCGGCCATCCTTACCCGTCAGCTCCACCGCCTGTGTAGGGTGAAGGCCGGCACGGTCAAGAATGATCTGCGCCGCCCGGATCGCCGCCCGCTCGTCCTCGCTCTCCAACGCCCGCACCAGGCGCGCGGCGGCGGGGTCCGCGGCTTCGAGTAGGCGCTCGCGGGCCGATCGCTTCACCTGGGGCGCGCTGCCGCCGTGGCCCGGCGCTCGGCCGGCAACTCGAGCACTGGCTCAGCCCGGCGGAGCGGTTTCGCCGTCGCCGTTTCCTACAATCCAACGTAGTATTATCGGATGTCGAAAACCCGGGCGATGTTGCCTATCCCCAACGAAAGGCAGGGAGATGAAGAGTCAACCCAAGGCAGCGGGCGAGGCGGCCTCCAGACTGATCAGCGAGAGGATTGCCGAGTTGGGTGACTGGAGAGGCGAGACACTGGCAAGGATGCGCGCCCTCATCCAGGAGGCCGACCCTGATGTGGTGGAAGAGTGGAAGTGGATGGGGACCCCGGTATGGTCCCATGGCGGAGGCATCTGCACGGGAGAGTCGTACAAGTCGATCGTGAAGCTGACCTTCTTCAAGGGCGCTTCCTTGAAAGATCCCGCCAAGCTCTTCAACTCGAGCCTCGACGGGAACGTAAGGCGCGCCATCGACATCCACGAGGGGGAGGAGATCGACGCGAATGCGTTCAAGGCGCTCATCCGCGCGGCCGTCGCTCTCAATACTTCTGGCGGAAAAAAGCCCCCGCAACGCAAGTGAGCAGTCCCGGTCCGACTTGCCCCTGAGTCTCTTGAGGAATCCAGGTGGGCGATCGGGTAGTGTCTTGGGATGCGAGACACGGATCTGTACGCTCGAATTCTTGGAGTCGAGAGTCCCTGGCAGGTGACGGACGTGGAGCTGCGGCAAGGCGCCGGGGAGGTCGAGGTGAAGGTGGAGTACTCGGCCTCGAAGACATTGCAGTGTCCCGAGTGCGGCGTCGCTTCGGCGCGCTACGACACTCGGGAGCGGCGTTGGCGGCACCTGCCGACATGTCAGTACAAGACGATCTTGGTGGCGGCTGTTCCGCGCACCCGATGCCCAGAGCATGGGGTCAAGACGGTTGCAGTGCCTTGGTCGGAGCCGGGCTCCGGGTTCACCGCGCTGTTCGAGTCGCTGGTGATCGACTGGCTGCGCGAGGCGAGCATCTCGGCGGTGGCACGACAGCTGTCGTTGAGCTGGGACGAGGTCGACGGGGTGCTGCAGCGAGCGGTGAAACGCGGGCTTCTGCGTCGCCAGCTCACGGCGCCGCGTCGGCTGGGAGTCGACGAGACCTCGTTCCAGAAGCGCCACGAGTATGTGACCGTGGTCGCGGATCTGGAGCAAGGGATCGTGCACCATGTCGCTGATGGTCACGGCAAGGAAGCCTTGGCGAGCTACTACGAGAGCTGGACGCCCAAGGAACTCGCGCAGATCGAGATGGTGGCGATGGATATGTGGGGTCCCTACATCGCGGCGACGCTCTCGGCCTTGCCTGCGGGGCAAGACAAGATCGCCTTCGACAAGTTCCATGTCGCGATGCATCTCGGCGCCGCTGTCGACCGGGTTCGGCGCGAGGAGAACCGGACGCTACGCGAGCAGGGAGACGAGACCTTGAAGGGAACCAAGCACCTCTGGCTCTACCACCCCGAGCGGGTGCCGGCGAAGCGCGTCGAGCGGTTCGAAACGCTCATCCGCAAGGCTCTCAAGACGTCGCGCGCCTGGATGCTCAAGGAGCTCGCCATGGAGATGTGGAGCAGCCGCAGCCGGCACGCCGCCCAGGAGATCTTCGACGCTTGGTACTCCTGGGCGATTCGCTCCCGGCTCGAGCCACTCAAGCGCGTTGCCCGAATGCTTCAGCGGCACCTCCACGGAGTCCTCAACGCCATCACCTCCGGCGTCACCAATGCTCGCCTCGAAGGGCTCAATACGACCATCCAGGGACTCAAACGCTCCGCCCGCGGCTTCCGCAACCGCGATCGCTTTCGCAACGCCATCTACTTCCACCTTGGAGGTCTCGACCTCTACCCAGCCGCTTTCGCCCACTCGAAACCCTGAAGAGCCGCCCCTGATTCGACGGGGTTGGCCACCCACTCGGCAACGTTGCCTAAGAGTAGGCAACGTTGCCTGACGACCTGGCAACGTTCCCCACCGAGTAGGCAACGTTGCCTAACGATTTGGCAACGTTCCCCGCCGAGCAGGCAACGTTACCTACCGACCTGGCAACGTTCCCCACCGAGCAGGCAACGTTGCCTGACGACTTGGCAACGTTCCCCACCGGGTAGGCAATGCTGCCTGACGACTCGGCAACGTTCCCCACCGAGCAGGCAACGTTGCCTACGACTGGCAACGTTCCCCGCCGAGTAGGCAACGTTGCCTACGACCTGGCAACGTTGCCGGATGACCTGGCAACGTTGCCCATCCGCCCGGCAACGTTGCCTGACGGGTGTCTACCAGGCGCGCGGATCGAGGTCGTAGGGGAGCGGGGTGAGGTTCTCGAGGCCCTCGTCGCCGAGCGTCACCAGATCCTCCAGGCGCACGCCCCAGCCGGCCTCCGGATCGTAGAGGCCGGGCTCGAGGGTGAAGAGGTCGCCCGGCGCGAGGACCCCCTCGCGGCCTGCCTGCTTGCGGAAGCTCGGGTATTCGTGGAGCTCGTGGCCGACGCCGTGGCCGAGGCCGTGGACGTAGCCGGTCGCGGTGCCGGGGTGGGAGAGGGGCGTCGGGTAACCGGCGGCCGCGAAGCGGGCGCAGGTGGATTCCTGGAGGGCGAAGCCGCGGGCTCCGGCGGCCGCCTCGCGGTGGGCGGCGGCGAGGGCGCGAGGACCGCGCCGTGGGCGCGGTGCAGCGGCTCCGGGGCGGCGCCGACGCAGAAGGTGCGGGTGCAGTCGGCGAAGAGGGCGCCGCGGGGGAAGAGGTCGGCGACCAGGGCCTCGCCGGCGCGGAGCACGCGCTCGTCGTCGCCCGTCGAGTGCGGCACCGCGGCGTCACGGCCGGGGGCGAGGATGTTGCCCTGCGGCTGCTCCAGGCCGTGGGCGGCGAGCGTCTCGGCCACCGCGGTCCGCAGCCGCCCGACCTTCAGCCGCTCGCCTTCGAGCCACAGCTCGGGCTCCCCGCCGGGGCGGACCTGCGCCGCGGCGAGCCGGCGGGCGACGGCGCGCAGGGCCTCGCCCGTCCCCGCCGCGGCGGCGCGGGCGGCGGCGATCTCCCCGGCGGATTTGGTCTTGCGCAGGAGGAGGGTGAGCTCGTTGCCTTCGAGGAGCGTGTAGCCCCGCGCCGCCAGGCGCGAGCAGGCTCCCCAGAGGACGCCGGCGGCGCCGTGGCCGGCGAGGGCGAGGCGCCCCGGCGGGACTCCCGCGAGCTCGCAGCCGCGGACGAGGATCGCCGCCAGGAAATCGGCCGGCGCGAGCCCCTCCTCCAGGCGCTTGCCCACCTCGAGCGCCGCGGGCTCGAGGAGCGCCAGGCCGGTCGCCGCGGCCTCGTCCCGCTCCATCGGCGTCAGAAAGCCCAAAAACGGCCCGCTGCCGCGCGGCGCCACCAGGAAGGAGCTGCCCAGGTGGACCGGGCCGACGAACGGCGCGAGGTCGGGATCGCGCGACGAGGCCGCGAGGACGAGGAGCGCCCCGCAGCCCATCTCCGCCAGGTCGCGGTCGAGGTCGGCACGGGGCGCGGTCATCGTCAGGTCGAGAGGATCGAGACGAAGAGGGGTGGGGGCGTCTCCTTCCCGCGTCACAGGTTCTTGTCGAGGAACCCCCGGAACCCGGCCTTGGACATCGCCCCGACCGCGCGGTCGGCCGGCTGCCCGTTCTTGAACAGGATGAAGGTCGGGAAGCTCTGCACGCGCAGGCGCGAGGCGACCTGCTGGCTGACGCCGACGTCGAGCTTGGCGAAGCGCACCCTGCCGTCCATCTCGGCGGCGAGCTCCTCGAGCACCGGCGCCACCGCCTTGCACGGGGCGCACCACTCGGCCCAGAAGTCGACCAGCACCGGGAGGTCCGACTGCAGCACGTCGCGCTCGAAACTGTCGTCCTCTACGGTGAGGATCCTGTCGCTGGCCATGGGTTCCACCGACCGGCGCCGGGGACGGCGCCGGCGGCCGATTCCTCTCAGATGTTCCGGTTGATGAAGCTCTGGAAGGCCGACTTGGGCATGGCGCCCATCATGCGGTCGGCCATCTGCCCGTTCTTGAACAGGATGAAGGTCGGGATGCTCTGCACCTGGAACTGGTAGGCGAGCTGCTGGTTCTCGTCGACGTTGAGCTTGACGACGCGCACCTTGCCGTCCATCTCGTCGGCGAGCTCGTCGAGCAACGGCGCCACCATCCGGCACGGGCCGCACCACTCGGCCCAGAAGTCCACCAGGACCGGGACGTCCGACTTGAGCACCTCGTTCTCGAAATTGTCGTCCTTCACGGTGACGATCTTGTCGTTGGCCATAAGACCTCTCTTCTCCCTTCGAAGAAGGCGGCTAGCGCCGCCCGATATCTGCCGCAACAGCTCACGCCGGGCAAAAATGCCGGTCAGGCGGCGCCCGGCTCCTCTCCCGCCACCGGCGCCGCGGCGCGCTGGCGGAGCAGGTATTCGCGCCCCGCCTCGACGTCCCTGCCGATCTGCGCCGCGAGGTCCATCATGGTGGGGAAGATCCGCTCCTCCCGCAGCCGCTTCCAGAACGACAGCTCCACCCGCTCGCCGTAGACGTCCGCCTTGAAATCCAGGATGTGGCTCTCGACTACCCGCTGGTAGTTCTCGTAGACCGTCGGCCGGGTGCCGATGTTGGTCACCGCGTCGAAGCTCGCCGGATAGCTGGGGAGGAAGCAGCGCGAGACGTACACCCCGTCCGCCGGGATCAGCTTGTTCTCGGGTTTGAGGTTGATCGTCGGCCATCCCAGCCGCTGTCCCATGCGGTCGCCGCGGACGACGATGCCGGTGATCGAGTAGGGGCGCCCGAGCAGCTCGCGCGCGTCCTCGACCCGCCCCTCGGCCAGGGCCTGGCGGATGCGGGTGCTCGAGATCCGCTCGCCGCCGAGCGTCACCTCCTCGACCCCGAACGCCGCGAAGCCGAAGCTCGCCCCCAGCTCGCGCAGCAGCGGCAGGTCGCCCTCCCGCCGGTGGCCGAACTGGAAGGAGGCGCCGACGTAGACCTCGCGGAGATCGAGCTTGCCGTGCAGGAAGTCGCGGGCGAAGTTGCGGGCCGGGGTGCGCGCGAACTCCGGGGTGAAGCGGATGACGAGCACCACGTCCACCCCCGCCTCATCGAGCAGCTTCTCGCGTTGCTCGAGGGTGGTCAGCGGCAGCGGCGCCTGCTCCGGGCGGAGCACCGCGACCGGGTGGGGATCGAAGGTGACGACGACGGCGGGGACGGCGAGCTCGCGCGCCCGCGCCACCATCAGGTCGAGGAGGGCGCGCTGGCCGCGGTGGATGCCGTCGAAGTTGCCCACCGCCCCGACGCCGCCGCGCGGCAGGTCGCTCGAATGGAAGGCGTCCTGGACGACCAGCATCGGCCTAGAGGGTGGCGACGAGGCGGCCCACGAGGTCGTTGGCGTGGGCTTCGGTGATCTCGACCCAGGCGAGCGTGCCGGGCGGGACCGCCGCGAGGTCGAGCTCCGGCCCCGGCTCGCCGGCGCCGTCGCCGTCCCGGCAGGGCGACGTCGTTGATCAGCACCCGGCCGTCGATCTCCGGCGCCATCCCCTGGTGCCGCGCCTGGAGGAGGTGCTCGCTCTCCTCGCAGACCCCCTCGACGAGCACCTGCAGGCGGCGGCCGACGAGGCGCTGCCGGCGCTCGAGGGCGATCGGCCGCTGAACCTCGAGGAGGCGCTTCAGGCGCCGGCGGGCGACCCCCTTGGGCACCCGGCCGGCGAGGGGGAAGGCGCGGGTCCCCGGCTCCGGGCTGAAGGCGAAGGCGCCCAGGTGGTCGAAGCGGGCCTGCTCGACGAAGCCGGCGAGGTCGGCGAAGTGCTCCTCGGTCTCGCCGGGGAAGCCGACGATGAAGGTCGAGCGCAGGAAGACGTCGGGGGCGAGCTCGCGGGCGCGCTCGAGGAGGCGGAGGTAGCGCCTGGCGTCGCCCCCCCGCCGCATCGCCGCCAGCACCTGGCCATGGCTGTGCTGGAGCGGCATGTCGATGTAGGAGCAGAAGCGCGGCTCGGAGCCCATCAGCCGGAAGAGGTCCTCGTCGAGCGTCGTCGGGTAGGCATAGAGGAAGCGGATCCAGGGGATGTCGGTGCCGGCGAGGAGCGCCTCGACGAGGCGCACCAGGCCGTGCCGGCCGTGCCCCAGGTCCTCGCCGTAACGGGTGGTGTCCTGGGCGATCAGGCAGAGCTCGCGCACCCCGGCCTCGGCGAGCCGGCGCGCCTCGGCGACCAGGCTCTCGACCGTGCGGCTGCGGAACCGGCCGCGCCAGATCGGGATGGCGCAGAAAGTACAGGGGTTGTCGCACCCCTCGGCGACCTTCAGGTAGGCGTAGCCGCGGGTGGTGAGGAGGCGCGGCGCGGTGTGGTCGAAGACCAGGTGGGAGGGGGCGGGCAGCGGCGGCCCGCCGCCGAGCTGCACCAGCTCCCCCACCTCGCGGAGCTGGTCGAGCCCCACGAAGCCGTCGATCTCCGGGATCTCGCGCGCCAGCTCGTCGCCGTAGCGGTTGACCATGCAGCCGGCGACGAGGACGCGCTCGACGCCGCGGCCCTTCCTCGCCACCACCTCGAGGATGGTGTCGATCGACTCCTGCTTCGCCTCCTCGATGAAGCCGCAGGTGTTGATGACGACGGTCTCGGCGCTCGCCAGGTCGGCGACCACCTCGTAGCCGCGGCGGGCGAGCTCCCCCAGCATCACCTCGCTGTCGACGAGGTTCTTGGGGCAGCCGAGGCTGATCATCCCCACCTTCGAGCCCACCTTCGAGCCCGGCTTGGGGCCCGGCTGGTGGCCTGACGAGACGCTGTGCACGCTCTCCGACATGGCCGCGGAAGTGTACCAGACGCCTCACCCGGCCCCGAATCGCCCCGGCCTCGTGGCAGACCCTTTGCAGAATTCCCACCCCCGGACCGCCCGCGACGGACGGCACCCGTCTTCGAGGAGACGCGCATGAGGCGCTCAACCACCTATCTTTGCGGCCTGGGGATGTTCCTCGCCGTCGCCGGCACGGCGGCGGCCGCGCCGGCGACGCCCCCGATCCTCCGCACCGCTCCCGCCCCGAGCTCCCGGCTGGCGCCGCGGGCCAACACCTGCGTCACCCAGGCCGTGACCTGCGGCCAGTCGCTCAGCGGAACGCTCGCCACCACCGACTGCCCGGAGACGAGCGGCGGCAACACCTTCTACGACGACAAGTACGTGCTCGCGGCCACCGCCGGCCAGCAGATCGCCGTCTCGATGAGCTCGACCGCCGTCTTCCCCCTCGTCTTCCTGATCGACCCGAGCGGCAAGAACGTCGCCCAGGACGACGGCAACGGCTCGAACGCGCAGATCTCCTTCACCATCCCGGCCAACGGCAACTACACGATCATCGCCTCGAGCGAGGCGCCGCAGGAGACCGGCGCCTACGGCCTGACGATCGCCTGCGGCACCCAGGCCGCCACCACCTGCACCCCCGGCCCGACGACCCTCTGCTTGAACGGCAACCGCTTCCAGGTCTCGGCCACCTTCCAGACCGCGACGCTGAGCGGCGCGGCCCAGGTGGTCAAGCTGACCGACGACACCGGCTACCTCTGGTTCTTCAACCCGGCGAACGTCGAGACCGTGCTCAAGGTCTTGAACGCCTGCGTGCCGTCGCTCGGCAACCATTACTGGTTCTTCGCCGGCGGCCTGACCAACGTCTTCACCCAGATCCGGGTGACCGACACCACGACCGGCTTCACCCGCGTCTACACCAACCCGCTCAACGAGCCCTTCCAGCCGATCCAGGACACCGGCGCCTTCCCGGACTGCCCGTAGGAAAGGCTCGCCCAGACACCGCGAGGCCCGGGAGCGCAGGCTCCCGGGCCTCTTCGTTTACCCGTCGACCTTCCGCCGCGCGGCCGGCTCTAGCGCAGGAGCTCGGCGGGCAGCGTCAGGCGCGCCGTCTCCGGCTGCCAGGCGAGGCTGAAGATCCACCAGCGCTTGCCGTCGAAGAAGAGCTGGAAGCTGTTGACGCCGCGCACGAAGGGCCGCGCGTCGGCCGCGGCGTGGCGCGCCTCGTAGGTGCTGAGGACCTGGGAGATCTTGCCGAAGCCCGTGCTCTGGCGCGCCACCTCCTTCTCGACGAAGCCGTCCGCCAGCATGTTGGACTGGGTGTCGAAGAGGAACGTCGCGGCCGAGAACTCCATCGGCATGGTACCGCTGTGCCCCTTGCCCTCGGCCGGGAGCAGGCGCGCGCCGGGGAAGAAGAGGGAGAGGAAGCGCTCGCGGTCGCGCGCCTTGCCGGCCGGTCCGGAGATCGCGTCGTAGAAGGCGGCGAGGAGGGCGTCGGGCGATGCGACATCGGCCGGGGCGGCGGCCGCCATGCCGCTCATCGAGTGGCCGCCCGCGTGGCCCGCGGCGGCGGACCGCGCGGCCGGGGCGCCGTGGCCCATGTGCATGGCGGCGGCGGGGGTGTCCGGAGCGGCCGGAACGGGCGCGGCGGCCGCGAGGGCCGGGAGGGTGGCGGCGATCAGGGCGGCGATCCAGGTCTTCTTGCTCATGATTGTCTCTCCCTTCAAAGCGCCAGCGGGGACATGACCGCGCAAGCCAAGACACGAGAGGTGGAGGAGGTCGAGAGCGCCGTGCGCACCCTCGACCTCCGGGAGCTCCGTCCGCAAGCTCGCGCCGCCTGCTAGCCCGAGACCGTGTAGGGCCGCATCATGTCGTTGTCCTCGTGCTCGAGGATGTGGCAGTGCCAGACGTAGGTCTGCCGCTGCCCGTGCGACAGCGTCACGCCGCTCGGCAGCTCGAACGTCTGGATGACGCGCGTGACGCTGCCGATGCCGTTCGACGGATCGCCCGGGTAGACCTTGACGACGTCCTTCCATGCCGGGCGCTCGTTCGGATCGGGCGGCTGCGGCGGCTCGAGGAAGCGGATCTCGCCGGTCGACTGGAAGAGGTTGAGGTCGAACTTCTGCCGGTTCAGCACCTGGAAGCGGACGAGGTGGACGTGGATCGGATGGCCGTCGGTCGTCGTGTTGAAGAACTCCCAGATCTCGGTCGAGCCGGCTCGGCAGTCCTCGGAGACGTTGTCGACCCAGTGCTGGGGGCCGTCCGCGACCGTGCCGAGCTGGCCGATGATGGGATCGCCCGTCGTCGGGTCGTCGGCCTCGGAGAGCAGGAGCTGCCGCGTGCGGACCGCGTCGTGCTGGCTGATCAGCGGCACCGGCGCGAGGTGCGCCGGCAGCGGCTGGTCGGCGTGCGAGAGGGGCAGCGTGACGCGGAACTGCATGAGCTGCGGCAGGTCCGGCGCGCCGCCGCCCGGGAAGGGCGCCGCGGCGTCGTTCTTCAGGGTGAAGGACCGGCCGCCCTGGCCGCGGAAGTCGACGACGATGTCGTAGCGCTCCGCCGGCGCGATCAGCAGGTCCTGGAGCTCGACCGGCGCGGGCAGGAAGCCCTGGTCGGCGCCGATCTGGAAGAAGGGCAGGCTCCGCTGCGGGCTCCGGCTGTCGACCAGGGTCAGGTGGAGGAAGCGGGCGTTGCAGGCGTTGAGCATGCGGAAGCGGTACTTGCGCGGCTCGACCTCGAGGTACGGCCAGACCTTGCCGTTGACCAGGCCGGTATCGCCGAAGAACTCGGGGATCCAGATCGGCGGGATCGGCGGCGCGACCGTCGGGTCCTGCACCGGGTAGGCGAGCGAGCCGTCGGCGTTGAAGAAGCGGTCCTGGAACATCAGCGGCACCTCGTAGCGCCCCTTCGGGATGGCGAGCCCGTCCTCCACCGTGTCGCGGACGAAGAACATGCCGGCGAGACCGGCGAAGACGTTGAGGCGCGTGATGCCGAGGGCGTGGTCGTGGTACCAGAGCATCATCGCCGCCTGGTCGTTCGGGTAGTGGTAGCACCCGCTTCGAGAAGGACGGGCCGGTCTGCTGGTAGCCGTTGGTGAACCACGCCTCGGGATAGCCGTCGCTGTCGCTCAGCACCTTGGCGCCGTGCAGATGGACGACGGTGCGGACGTCGGGCAGGCTCGCCTCGGCGCCGTGGATGCCGTGATCGATGGGCAGGAAGTGCGCCGCCGGCAGATTGTTCTCCCACTGCACCGAGATCGGCGAGCCGGTCCGCGCCTCGATGGTCGGGCCGACGTAGGTGCCGTTGTAGCCCCATAGCTTGGTCGGCGGCAGGTCGCGGTGCAGCTTCTGGCGGAACTGCCGCATGGTGATGTCGTACGCCGAGGCGCGCGGCAAGACCGGCGGGATCGGCAGCGGATCCGCAAAGGGCGTCAGCGTGGGCGAGGCCTGGGCGAAGAGGAGCTTCTTGGGCAGGAACAGGCATCCCGCTCCGGCCATGGCTCCGAGCCGCAGCAGGTCACGACGGTTCAATCGCATCGCGCTCTCCTCTCGATCGTGAAGGCTCGCGCCGGCGGCAGCGAGGCGCGCCTGTCGAAGCGCTGCTCGGGCGGGGCGAAACTCTTATGAAAGCTTTAACTTAATCGAGGGTACGCCCGAGCCCGGGGGTTGTCAAGATGACAATGGATGTATCCGTTGGGCGCCGGGACCAAGGCGCTAGAACGCGCCGGTGTCCCCGGCGCTCGCCAGCCGCCCGGCGGGGTTGTGGTAGGTGCGGACCCTGCCGGTCGCCAGGTCCTCGACGCGGAGGGTGTAGTCGGCGTCGGAGAGGGCGCCGTAGAAGACCCAGAAATGGCCGTTGACGGCGCGGCCGTCGAGCACCTTGACGAAGAGCTCCGCGGCGCCGGGGACGAAGAACCAGAAGTAGCCGCTCTCGTCGGCGAGCGCGACCGCCTGTCCGGCGCCGGCGCCGGCAGCGGTCTTCCAGGCGACCTCGGCGCGGAAGCGGCCGCCGTCGAGGCAGAGGGCCGCCGGTCCGGCGGCGCAGGGCGCGGCGAGGCTGGCGCTCGGCGCCGCGGCCGCCGCCGGGAGCTCGGCGCCCGCGCCGGCGGACGGAGCCGGCTGCGGGCGCCGGCAGCGACAGCGTGTCGCCGACGCTCGCGAAGCGGCCGGCGGGGTTGAGGTACGAGCGGACGGCGCCGGTGAGCGCGTCGGCGACGGTCAGCTCGAGCTGGACGTCGGTGAGCGCGGCGTAGAAGGTCCAGAGGTGCCCGTTCAAGGCGCCGCCGTCGAGCACCTTGACGGCGAGCTCGGGGCTGCCGGGCGCGAAGAACCAGAAATAGCCGCTCTCCGCGCCGAGCGGCACCGGGGTCGCCGGCCCGGTGTCGCCCGCGGAGCTCCGCCAGGCGGCGGTGACGGTGAAGCGCCGGGCGGCGGGGTCCGGCGCCGTGCCCACAGGGGGGCCGAGGCGCAGTGGCGTCGCGCCGGCGAAATGACCGGTGAGGACGCCGAAGGCGCTCGTCGCGGCGTAGAGGCGGGCGGAGTCCGTCGGGTCGAGGACGAGGGCGGCGACGTCGGCGTCGCCGGGGAGGGTCGCGGGATCGGCGAGCGGCGCCCAGCTCGCCGCGGCATCGGTGCTGCGGTAGAGATGCGGGAGAGCGGGCCGCCGGCGCCGGCGTAGAGGGTCGCCGGGCGGCGCGGGTCGATCGCCAGCAGGCCGGCGCAGACGGCGGGCGGCCCCGGCGGTATGCCCTGCTGGCTCGGCCGCCAGGTGGCGCCGGCGTCCGGGCTCTTGCGGATCCCGTCGCAACCCCCGGCATAGAGGGTCCGCGGCGCCGAAGGGTCCATGACCAGGGCACGGACGTCCCGCCCGGCGTCCGGCAGCGCCGTCCATGCCGCTCCCCCGTCGGCCGTCGCGAAGAGCTCGCCGTCCACCACGGCATAGAAGCGCCGGGGATCGATCGGATCGAAGGCGAACGCGGCGGCCTCGGGAGAGCAGTCGGCGCAGGAGGCGGGGACCGGGCCGAGCCGGGCCCAGGCCGCTCCCCCGTCGTGGCTGGCGAAGACCCGGCCGTCGCCGGTGCCCGCCAGGATGGAGCCGCGGACATAGGGATCGAAGGCGAGCCGCGCCACGCCGGCCGGTGCGGCGCCCGGCGGCGCGGACCAGGCGGCGCCGCCGTCCCGGCTCGCCAGGAGGCCGCTCGCCACGGCGACGAGCAGGTGCTGCGGGTCGAAGGGATCGGCCGCCAGCTCGAAGCTCCGCAGGCCGATCCCGAGCTGCGCCCAGCTCTCGCCGTAATCGCCGCTCTTCCACGCCGAGCCGTCGTGGGCGAGCGCGTAGAGCGCTCCCGGCGCGCCGCTGGCAACGGCGAGGCGGTCGATCCAGGCGGCGTCGAAGCCCTGGTCGACGAGCTGCCAGGTGGCGCCGGCGTCGGCGCTCCGGGCGACCCCGTCGGCGCCCGCGAGCCCGGTGAGGGCGAAGAGCGCCGGGGGAGCGTCGGGAGCGCCAGGAGCATCGGGAGCGCCAGGAGCGTGGGGCGCGTGGGGAGTGAGCTGCAGCGCGGTGAAGCGGCCGGGGAGGCGGCCGGCGAGACCCCAGGTGGCGCCGCCGTCGCGGCTGCGGTAGAGCAAGCCGTCGCCGGAGAGGAGAAAGAGCCGGTCGGCGGCCTGCGGGTCGACCACGAAGCCGCGGCACTCGAAGCCGCCCGGCTCCGGATCGGGCGGCGGGACGGCGGCCCAGGAAGCTCCGCCGTCGGCGCTGCGCCGCAGGCAGGCGCCGGTCGCGCCGGCGTCGAAGGCGTAGATCGCCGAGGGGCGGAAGGGCCGCCGGAAGAGCCGCCGGGTACGCCGCCGGAAGCGGCGGCGACCGCGAGCGAGCCCCGGACGGCGGCGGAGCCGGGGCCGGCGGGCGACCAGTGGCCCGCGCCGTCGGTGCTCTTGTAGATGCCGTGGCTGGTCGTCACGTAGAGCGTGCCGGGCCGGGCCGGGTCGAGCGCCAGGGAATCGAAGGAGGGGAGACCGGCCAGGCCCGCGAACCCCGCGAATCCCGCGAACCCGACCCCGAAGTCCGCCCACGTCCTCCCATGATCCACGCTCTTGAGCACCCCACGGAAGGAGGAGAGGGCGTAGAGAGTCCCCGCGGCGTGCGGATCGGCGACGAGCGAGACGAACCGATCGCCGGCGGGGAAGGCCTGGGCCGTCGTCCAGGTCACGCCGCCGTCGAGGCTGCGGTCGATCCGGCCGGCGGGGGCGCTGTAGAGGACCTGGTGATCGGAGGGGTCGACGAGGAGCGGGCCGTCGCCGTCCTCGGCCGCGAGGTGCCACCACGACGCGCCCGCGTCGGCGCTCTTCCACAGCCCCCCCTCGCCGCCGAGATAGAGGACCCCGGGCGCCGCCGGATCGAACGCCAGGGCGAGCGACCGGCCGCCGGGCGGCCCGAGGAACGTCCAGCGGTCGACGCCGGCGTGGCCCGGCCGCGCGGCGAGCGCGAGGGCCGCGAGAACGAGGACGAGAGCGCCGAAGACGCGGCGCGGCGCTCGACGCCGCGCGCGATGCGTTGCGGTCATGGTCACCCCGGTCGAGAGCGACCATTCTACGGCGGTCCGGCGGGCGGCCGAGCGGCTGCCGGCAGCGGGTTGGAACGATCTATGCAGTCGATGAGCGGCGTACGGAAGCACCGAGCGGCTTGATCCACGTCTCGGCAACGGTACCAACGGCGGCTCAGGCCGCAGGGAGAACACCATGGGAATCGGCGATCAGGGCGTGAAGAACGAAGGCAAGGGACTCGGCAACCAGGTCAAGGGCAAGGTCAACGAGGTGGCCGGCGCCGCGACCGGCGATCTCGGCCAGGAGCTCAAGGGCAAGGCCCAGAAGAACCTCGGCAAGGCGCAGGAGAAGGTCGGCCGGGCCGAAGAGAAGGCCGCCGAGTAGCGCCGAGCCGCTCCGCCAGCTCGCCGCCGCCTCGCCGGGCTCCTCCCCAGCGAGGCGGCGCTCGCCCCGCCCCCTTCACCTCGGCTGCCTTCCCCCTACGAACCGACGGCGATCCCCGTCAGCTCCCCCCGGATCACCGTCACCGCCTGTCCACCGAGCCTGGCCCGGTCGCCCATCGTCTCGACCTTCACCACGCCGCCGCGCGGCGACGCCTGGTAGGCGAGGAGCGGGTTCTTGCCCAGCTTGCCGCTCCAGTAGGGGCCGAGGCAGGAGTGGGCGGAGCCGGTGACCGGGTCCTCGTCGACCCCCGCCGCCGGCGCGAAGAAGCGCGAGACGAAATCGAAGCCGCCGCCGTCGGCCGCGCGCGCCGTCACCTGCACGCCGCGGTACGGCAGCGCCCGGATGCGCCGGAGGTCCGGCGCCAGGCCGCGCACCGTCGCCTCGTCCGCCAGCTCGGCGACGAGGTCGAGGCGGTTGGCGCCGACCCAGACGGGCGCCGCGCCCAGCATGGCCGCGAGATCGGCCGGCGGCGCCGCGAGCTCGGCCGGCGGCTCCGCCGGGAAGTCGAGCTCGATCCACTCCCCGGCGCGCGCCGCGCCGAGCGGCCCGGAGAGCGTATGGAACCGGATCGGCTCCCCCGCCGGCACCGCCCCGATCTCCCACAGCAGGTGCGCCGAGGCGAGCGTCGCATGCCCGCAGAGCTTCACCTCGACGGTCGGCGTGAACCAGCGCAGGTCGTACTCCGCGCCCGTCCCGCCGCGGTGCACGAGAAACGCCGTCTCGGCGAGGCTCATCTCCAGCGCCACCGCCTGCATCCACGAGGCAGCGGGGAAGGACGGCAACGGGCAAACCCCCGCCGGGTTGCCGGCGAACGGGCGGTCGGTGAAGGCGTCGACTTGATAGATGGCGACGGGCATTGGCCTCTCCTCAGAATCTGTGATTTTTCGGGGACCAACAGAAGCGTACTCCACTGCGCTGCGCATCATACCGTCCATTGTCATCCTGAGCGAAGCGAAGGACCTGAGGGAGCGCGGGAACGTCCAAGTCTCGGTAATCCGTTGGACTTCGAGGCTGCCCCCACCCAGGTCCTTCGCTTCGCTCAGGCCATGACAATACATAAGGCTCATTTCGCACAAGCTACCTGATGACTCTGGGAGCCTTCCGACAATGGTATTCACACGCTCCCAGACGAGGCGGCGAGCATAGCGGATGAGGCTCCGCCGCCGAGCTGTCCGGGACCTTACGCCTCTCGCCGGCGGCTCCGCGCACGGCGGCCTCGTCGCGCCTCCTCCGCCCCATCTCTGCCCCACCCTCGAATTCCGGTAGACTCTTAGCAGCACGGGCGCGCGGTGTGCACGCGTGCTGACGCCATGACCCGATCGACCGCGGCTCCGACAGACTCCTCCGCGCCGGCGAGCGCGGACGCGGCGAGCTTCGCGGAGCTGATCGCTGGGTTTCGCGAGACGCTCGACGGCGCGCTCGGCGAGTGGATCGAGGGGAAGCGCCGGGAGGTCGCCCGCGACGCCGCGGGGACGGCCGAGGCGGCGGCGATGCTCGAGCTGATCGAGGGCGTCGCGGCGCTCACCCGCCACGGCGGCAAGCGCCTGCGCCCGGCGCTCGTCCATTACACCTTCCGCGCCTGCGGCGGCCGGTCCGATGCCGCCGACATCGCCCTGCCGCTCGCCCTGGCGACGGAGCTCCTCCATACCTACCTATTGATCCATGACGACATCATGGACCACGCCGAGGTGCGGCGTGGCCAGCCGGCGGCGCACGTGCGCTTCCGCGACGCCCACCTCGCCCACGGCTGGCGCGGCGACGCCCGCGACTTCGGCGCTTCGGTGGGCATCCTCCTGGGCGACCTCGCCCACACCTGGGCGGTCGAGCTCTTCGCCGGCGCTCTCGTCCAGGTCGCCCGCATGCCGGAAGCGGCCGGCGAGGAGCGGCGGCGCGGCGACGAGCTCGCGCGCTGCTTCTCGGCGATGTGCCAGGAGGTGATCGGCGGCCAGTATCTGGAGCTCCTGGTGGCGCTGCGCGGCGGCACCGCCGAGCAGGCGGGAGCCGAGGAGCTGCTCTCGGTGCTGCGCTTGAAGTCCGGGCGCTACACCTGCGAGCGGCCGATCCAGCTCGGCGCCATCCTCGCCGGGGCCGCCCCCGAGCGGCGCGCCGCCCTCAGCCGCTACGGGGGAGCGGTCGGCGAGGCCTTCCAGCTCCAGGACGACCTCCTCGGCATGTTCGGCGACGCCGAGACGGTCGGCAAGCCGGTGGGCGCCGACCTGACCGAGGGGAAGTTCACCTTCCTCATCTACCACGCTCTCGCCGCCGCCTCGCCAGAGGACCGGCGGGCGATCGAGGCCGCCTTCGGGCGCCCCGGCCTGGCGCCCGCCGAGGTGGCGCGGGTGCAGCGCATCCTCGAGGCGACCGGAGCGCGCCGCCAGGTCGCCGAGATGATCGACTCGCGCCTCGCCGTGGCCGCCGACGCCCTCTCCGGGCTCGACCTCGACGATTCCGGGCGGACCTTCTTCGCCGGCCTCCTCGACTACCTGCGGGAGCGCGAGCAGTGACCACCCCGGCGCCTCTCGGCGCTCTCTCCGATGCGGAGCGCGAGCCGCTCGGCCCGCGCGACCGCAAGGCCGAGCACATCCGCCTCGCCCTCGACCCCCGCATGCAGGGGGACGCGAGCTACTTCGCCGAGTGGAGCTTCGAGCACCGGGCCCTCCCCGAGATCGACTTCGACGAGATCGACACCTCGGTCGAGTTCCTCGGCAAGCGGCTGGCGGCGCCGCTCCTCGTCTCCTGCATGACCGGCGGCACCGCGATCGCCGGCGACATCAACCGGAACCTCGCCGCCGGCGCCGAGGCGGAAGGGGTCGCGGTGGGGGTCGGCTCGCAGCGCAAAGCGTTGGAAGATCCCGCCAAAGCTGATACTTTCCGCGTCCGGGACGTGGCGCCCTCGGTGCCGCTCCTCGCCAATCTCGGGGCCGTGCAGCTCAACTATGGGGTGGGTCTCCCCGAGTGCCGGCGGGCGGTGGAGATGATCGGGGCCGACGCCCTGGTCTTCCATCTCAACCCGCTCCAGGAGGCGATCCAGCCCGAGGGGGACCGCAACTTCGCCGGCCTCCTGCGTAAGATGGGAGAGGTGGCGCGGAGCCTGCCGGTGCCGGTGATCGCCAAGGAGGTGGGCAGCGGCATCTCGGGGCAGATGGCCCGGCAGCTCGCCCGCTACGGCATCCGCATCGTCGACACCGCGGGGGCGGGCGGCACGAGCTGGGCGCGGATCGAAGCCGCTCGCGCCGGCGACGTCGCGTTGGGCGAGGCGTTCGCCGGCTGGGGCGTGCCGACGCCGGTCGCCATCCGCGAGCTGGCGGCGATCGGCGGCTTGACGGTGATCGGCAGCGGCGGTCTGCGCACCGGCATCGACGTGGCCAAGGCGATCGCCCTCGGCGCCGACCTGGCCGGCATGGCGTATCAGTTCCTGGAGGCGGCGACCCAGTCGCCGGAGCGCGTCGCCGAGCGCATCCGGCGCATCGTCCAGGAGCTCAGGATCTCTATGTTCTGCATCGGGGCACGAACCATCCCGGAGCTGAAAGCGGCCACGCTCCACAGAAGGTCGGGGACATGAACAAGACGATGAGACCACTGGCAACCACTCTGCGGAAGCCCTCCACGCGCGACGAGCTGGTGCGCTCGCTGGTTTCCCGCGAGATCCATTTCCACCAGCTCCCCAAGGACCTCCCGCCCCAGGTCGCGGCCGAGATCCGCCGCCAGGCGCTCGAGGAGATGACCCGCGCGCCCCTCCACCACATCGCCCAGCACTCGCTCGACGTCAACCGCGCCGCGGCGCGCAACTGCGAGAACTTCATCGGCATCGCCCAGATCCCGATGGGGATCGCCGGGCCGCTCACCCTGCGCGGCAACCACGTCCAGGGCGACGTCTACCTGCCGCTCGCCACCACCGAGGCGGCCCTCGTCGCCAGCACCAACCGCGGCTGCACGGCGATCTGCGCCGCCGGCGGCGCGACGGTCCGCGTCGAGGACGTCGGGATGACGCGGGCGCCGGTCTTCCGCACCTCGGGGATCGTGCAGACCCAGCAGTTCCTGCGCTGGATCGAGGAGCACGACGCCGACATCCGGCGCGTCGCCGAGTCGACGAGCGGCTATCTGAAGCTCCTCGACGTGCGCCCCTTCGCCTTCGGCACCACGGTCTTCCTGCGCTTCCGCTTCGACTCCGGCGACGCCATGGGCATGAACATGGCGACCATCGCCTGCGACCGCGCGATCTCCGATCTGATCGAGCCCTCGACCGGCGTCGCCTGCATCTCCCTCTCCGGCAACTACTGCTCGGACAAGAAGCCGGCCTCGGTCAACTTCCACGAGGGGCGCGGCAAGCGCATCTACGCCGAGGTGATCGTCGAGGCCGACGTGCTCCAGGGCATCTTGAAGACCAACGCCAAAGAGCTGGTCGAGGTGCAGTACAGGAAGAACCTCCTCGGCTCGATCGCCGCCGGCTCGCTCGGCTTCAACGCCCACTACGCCAACGTCCTCGCCGCCTTCTTCATCGCCACCGGGCAGGACCCGGCGCAGGTCGTCGAGGGCTCGCTGGGGGTGACCTGCATCGAGCCGCGCGACGACGGCGCGGTCTTCGTCTCGGTCTTCCTCCCCGACTGCCCGCTGGGGGCCATCGGCGGCGGCACGGCGCTCGACACCCAGCGCGAGGCGCTGGCGCTCCTCGGCGTCTCCCCCGACCCGCTGCGCCGCGGCGACGCGGTGCTCCGTCTGGCCGAGATCGTCGGCGGCGCGGTGCTCGCGGGCGAGCTGTCGCTGATGTCGGCGCTCACCTCGCACGACCTGGCGCGGTCGCACGAGAAGCTCGGGCGCGGGGCGGTGCCGCCGCCGGCGCCCATCCCCACCTAGAGGCGTGCAGACCGCGGTGCGGCGAACCCCACACCGGGCCGCGAGACGCCCCGCTTGACCCTTGACCGCGATCCTGCCGCGCCGTGCGGCGAGCCCCTCGCCGTCTCGACCCCGGGCAAGCTCATCCTCATGGGCGAGCACTCGGTCGTCTACGGACGGCCCGCCCTGGTCGCGGCGATCGACCTGCGCCTGACCGCCCGCTTCACCCCCTCGCCCTCCGCCCGCGTCCGCCTCGAGCTCCCCGGCCTCGGCCGCGAGGCCGACACCGGCTGGGCGGAGATCCGCGACTACGCGCGGGGCGCCCGCGAGCGCTGGCAGGGCTACGCGGCGAGCCCGGCCCCGCGGTCGTTCCGGCAGCTCCGCGGCGAGGACCCGATCCACCTGGTGAAGGTCGCCCTCGGCGAGGCGGCGGAGCACCTCGACGAGGCGGCGCGGACCGCCGGGCTGACGCTGCGGATCGACTCCGCCCTCCCCGCCGGCTCGGGGTTCGGCAGCTCGGCGGCGGCGGCGGCGGCGGTCGTCGCGGGCTACCTCGAGCTGCGCGGCGCCGGGGCGGATCTCGCGACGGTCGAGCGCCTGGTCCACGAGGTCGAGCGCCGGCAGCACGGGACGCCCTCGGGCGTCGACGCGGCGACGGTGCTGCGCGGCGGCCTGCTCTGGGCGCGGCGCACCGGCGACGCCGCCGAGCCGCTCGCCATCGAGCCCGTCGCCGTCCGCTCCCCCGCCCTCGGCCGCTTCGCCGTCCACGACACCGGGGCGCCGGCCGAGGCGACCGGGGCGGTGGTGGCGGCGGTCCGCGAGCGCCTGGCGCGGGACGGCGCCGGCACCGAGCGCCTCCTCGACCGCATGGCGGCGGCGACCGCCGCCTTCCGCGCCGACCTCGAGGGCGGCGGCGAGGAGGCCGCGGCGCGGGTCCGCGGCCATCTGGCCGAGTTCGAGGAATGCCTGGAGTCGCTCGGCGTGGTGCCGGCGCCGGTGGCCCGGATCGTGCGGCGGATCGAGGCCGCCGGAGGCGCCGCGAAGATCTCGGGCGCCGGCGCGCTCTCCGGGAGGGGCGCGGGAGCCCTCCTGGTTTATCATCCCGACTCCGGCCGCCATTCCGGCCACCGCGATCCGTTTCCTTTTCTCGCGGCTCTGCCGGTCCATCCGGTTCGATTTGGCGCCGCCGGCCTGCGGCGGGAGGCCCTCCGATGAGCAAGACGACCATCCAAGCCCCGGCGAACATCGCCTTCATCAAATACTGGGGGGCGCGCGACCTCGAGCGCGCCATCCCGCGCAACCCGTCGCTCTCGATGACGCTCGAGAGCTGCGCCACGCGCTGCACGGTGGAGCTGCTGCCGGAGGGGTCCAAGGACGAGGTCTGGCTCTCCGAGCCCGACGGCGGCTTCCGCAGCCCGGCGCACGATTTCGAGGAGCGCATGCGCCGGCAGCTCGACCGCATCCGTGCCTGGGCGGGGAGCCGGGCAGCCTTTCGGGTGGCGACCAAGAACGGCTTCCCCACCGCCGGCGGCCTCGCCTCCTCGGCCTCCGGCTTCGCCGCCCTGACCCTCGCCGCCGCCGGCGCCCTCGGCCGCGGCGAGGCGCCGCGGGCGGAGCTCTCGCGCCTCGCCCGCGCCAGCGGCTCGGGGTCGGCGGCGCGCTCGGTCTTCGGCGGCTACGTCGAGTGGCCCGGGCCCAAGGAGACCGGCACGGCGGCGGACGACCCCGCCGCGGCGCAGATCGCCCCCGCCGATCACTGGGACCTCTGCGACGTCATCGCCGTGGTCGAGATCGGCCCCAAGGTCGTCTCCTCGCTCGAGGGTCACCGGCGAGCCCCCGCCAGCCCCTACTACGAGAAGCGCCAGGAGCTCCTCCCGGCGCGGCTCGAGCGGGTGCGCCGGGCGATCGCCGGGCGCGACCTGGAGCAGCTCGGGCCGGTCATCGAGGAGGAGGCGATCGACCTCCACCTGATCGCCATGTCGTCGCAGCCGCCGATCTTCTACTGGAGCCCGGGGACGATCGGCGTGCTCCGCGCGGTGCGCGAGCTCCGCCAGGAGGGGCTCCACGCCTACGCGACGATGGACGCCGGCGCCAACGTGCACGTGATCTGCGAGCCCGAGTCGGTCGACGACGTGGCGTCGCGCCTCGACAGCCTGCCGGTCGTCGGCTTCGTCATCCGCGACGCCGTCGGCGCCGGTCCCGAGACCGACGCCGAGCACCTCTTCTAGGTTCCCGGAGCCGGCCCTGGACGTCATCCTCGTCAAGCTCGGCGGCAGCCTGATCACCGACAAGGAGCAGCCGGAGACGGCGCGTCCGGAGGCGATCGAGCGCCTGGCGGCGGAGATCGCCGCCGGCGGCGCCGTCTCGACGGCGCGGCTGATCGTCGGCCACGGCAGCGGCTCCTTCGGCCACGTCGCCGCGGCGAAGTATCGAATCGCCAGCGGAATCGCCAGCGGGATCACCAGCGGAGCCGCCTCGCGCTCCCAGCTCCAGGGCATCTCGCTCACCCAGGAGCGGGCGGCGGCCCTCCACTGGCAGGTCGTCGCGGCGCTCGCCGCGGCCGGCGCCCTGCCGTTCTCGATCGCCCCCTCGAGCGCGCTCGTCGCCGCCTCCGGCTCCCCCGTCTCCTTCGCCGACGAGCCGTTCCTCCTGGCGCTCGAGCGCGGCCTCCTCCCCGTCGTCTACGGCGACGTGGTGCTCGACCGCGAGCGCGGGGTCGCCATCTGCTCGACCGAGAGCCTCTTCGCGCTCCTCGCCGAGCGCCTCCCGGAGCGCGGCATCACCGTCCGGCGGGCGATCTGGCTGGGCGAGACGGCCGGCGTCTACGATCGGGACGGCTCGCCCCTCCCCCGCCTCACCCGCAGCGACCTCCACGCCGCCGGCACCGCGATCGGCGGCGCCCGCGGCACCGACGTCACCGGCGGCATGCGCCACCGGGTGGAGACCGCCCTGGCGCTGGCCGACCTGGGCGTCCCGTCCCTGATCGCGGACGGCCAGGTCCCGGGCCTCCTCGAGAGCGCCCTCGCCGGCGAGGACGTGCCGGGCACCGTCGTCGTCACCCGCGCCTCCTGAGGGCGAGGAGCCGGGGGCCGACCGGCCGGGCCTCGGCCCGCGGCACGAGCTGGTATCCTTGCTCCGCGCCATGGCCGATCTGGAACAGCTCCTGCTCCATACCAGCCGCACCTTCGCGCTGTCGATCCCGCTCCTCCCGGAGCCGACGCGGAGCGAGGTCACCCTCGCCTATCTGCTCTTCCGCATCGCCGACACGTTCGAGGACGCCACCGGCTGGCAGCGGCAGGAAAAGATCGCCGCCCTCGGCCGCTTCGGCGCCCTGCTGGACGCCCCGGCGCCCGCGGAGACGGCCGCCGCGGCGCGCGCCTGGTGCGACGCCGTCCCCTGCGCCCAGCCCGGCTACCGCGAGCTCCTCGCCGAGGTGCCGTTCGTGCTGGAGAGCTTCTTCGCCCTGAGCCCGGCGGCCGTCGCGCGGATCCGCGGCCACACGCGGCGGACGATCGCCGGCATGGAGCGCTACGTCGAGCGCAGCGGCGAGGACGGCCGGCTCGAGCTCGCCGATCTCGCCGACCTCCGCGCCTACTGCTACGTCGTCGCCGGGATCGTCGGCGAGCTGCTGACCGACCTCTTCCTCCTCGGCCGGCCGGCGCTCCAGGCGGTCGCCCCGGCGCTCTGCCAGCGGTCGGCGATCTTCGGCGAGGGCCTCCAGCTCGTCAACATCCTCAAGGACTCGGCCGCCGACGCGCGCGAAGGGCGGCGCTACCTGCCGCCGCGGGTGGAGCGCTCGGAGGTCATGGCGCTGGCGCGCCGCGACCTCGCCGAGGCCGAGGCGTACGTCCTCGACCTCCAGCGCGCCGGCGCCGAGCGCGGGCTCGTCGCCTTCAACGCCCTCCCCGTCCACCTCGCGCACGGCACCCTCGACCGGGTGGCCGAGGCCGGTCCGGGAGCCAAGCTCAACCGCCGCGAGGTCTTCGCCATCGTGCAGCGCCTGAACGGCGCCCTCGACCGCGGCGAGCCGGCGTTCTGGCCCAGCGCCGCCGGCGTGAGCACCGCCGGCGTGAGCCCCGCCGGCCGGGACGCCGCGCCGGCCGCGGCGGCCCTCCCCGGCCGGCCGGTATAATCCGCACCGTCAGCCCGCGGGCCGGCGCTCGATCCTCGAGCCCTTCGCGGATCTCTCCGAAGAGGAACCTTCCGACGATGAAGCTGTTCGATCTGCCGCTCGCCTCGACGCTCCTGCTCGCCGCCCTGCCCCTCCTCCTCGCCTGCGCCACCTCCGGCCGGCCGCCGGCGCCGGAGCCCGTCTCGGCGGCTCCGGGGGGAGCGGCGGCGCTACCCCCATCGCCCGGCCAGGGCAGCCGCGATCCGCACTCCTTCGCGCGCCCGGACGAGGCGGCCGTCGATCACCTGAAGCTGACGCTGCGGGTCGACTTCGCGAGCCGCACCCTGTCGGGGCGCGCCAGCCTCCGCCTGGCGCCGCACGCGGGCCTGCGCCTCCACCTCGACACCCGCGACCTCGACATCCACGGCATCACGCTCGACGACGGCCGCACCCAGGCGGCGTTCCGGCTCGGCGACCCGGTCCACTTCCTCGGCCGCGACCTCGCGGTCGAGATCACCCCGCAGACCCGGTGGGTCAACGTCGACTACTCGACCCGCCCCGAGTCGGCGGCCCTCCAGTGGCTCACCCCCGAGCAGGCCGGAGGCGGCAAGCCCTTCCTCTACAGCCAGTCCGAGGCGATCCTGGCGCGCACCTGGATCCCCTGCCAGGACACGCCGGGCGTGCGGATGACCTACGAGGCGACGGTCGCGGTGCCGCCCGACCTCCTCGCCGTGATGAGCGCCGAGAACCCGCAGGCGAAGCGTGCCGACGGCCTCTACCAGTTCCGCATGCCGCAGCCGATCCCGTCGTACCTCCTGGCGCTGGCGGTGGGCGACCTCGAGTTCCGGCCGTTCGCAGGCAACAGCGGCGTCTACGCGCAGCCCGCGGTCGTCGAGCGGGCCGCCTGGGAGCTCGCCGACACGCCGCGGATGATCGCCGCCGCCGAGCGCCTCTACGGCCCCTACCGCTGGGGGCGCTACGACCTCCTGATCCTCCCCGCCAGCTATCCGTTCGGCGGCATGGAGAACCCGCGCCTGACCTTCGCCACGCCGACCATCCTCGCCGGCGACCGCTCGCTGGTGGCCCTGGTCGCCCACGAGCTCGCCCACTCCTGGTCGGGCAACCTGGTCACCAACGCCACCTGGAACGACTTCTGGCTGAACGAGGGCTTCACCGTCTACTTCGAGCGCCGCATCGTCGAGGCGCTCTATGGCCTGCCCTTCGAGGAGATGGAGGCGGCGCTCGGGCGCGAGAGCCTGGAGCAGACGCTCGCCGAGCTGGGGCGCGACAGCCCCGACACCCGCCTCCACCTCGACATGACCGGGCGCGATCCGGACGACGCCGTCAACGACATCGCCTACGAGAAGGGGGCGCTCTTCCTCTATGCCCTCGAGCAGGCCGCCGGCCGCGACCGCTTCGACAAGTTCCTGCGCGGCTGGTTCGACTCGCACGCCTTCCGGTCGATGGACACGGCGGGGTTCGTCGCCTATCTCGACCAGCACCTGCTGAACGATCCCAAGCTCGCGGCGAAGGTGGACGTCCGCGCCTGGATCGACCAGCCGGGCCTGCCGGCGAACGCGCCCCGGGTCGTCTCCGCCGCCTTCGCCAAGGTCGACGCCCAGGCCGCTGCCCTCGCCGCCGGCACGCCCCCCGCGCAGCTCGCGACCCAGGGCTGGACGGCCCAGGAATGGCTCCACTTCCTGGGCCGGCTGCAGCGGCCGGTGCCGGCGGCGACGATGGCGGCGCTCGACGCCGCCTTCCATTTCACCGCCAGCGGCAACGCCGAGATCCTCTCCGTCTGGCTCGAGCGCAGCATCCAGAGCCGCTACGAGCCGGCCTACCCGACGCTCGAGCGGTTCCTGCTGATGGTGGGGAGGAGGAAGCTCGTCAAGCCGCTCTACAGCGAGCTGGCGAAGACCCCGGCGGGGACGGAGATGGCGCTGCGCATCTACGGCCAGGCGCGCCCCGGCTACCACGCGCTGACGCAGCAGATGGTCGACCGCATCCTCGACTGGCGGGGGTAAGTCGATCGTCTAGAAGTACGACTGCAGCTCGCCCCGCCGGCGGACGTCGACGGTGGCGCAGTGGAAGGAGCCGCCGAAGAAGTTGAAGTTGCGGAAGGGGCAGGGGATCGGCTCGAAGCCCCAGCTCCTGACGGCGCGGAGGAACGGCTCCTCCTCGGCCTCGACGATCATGCGCCGCTCGTCGAGCATCAGGACGTTCATGTTCACCCAGCTGCTGCACATGCAGAAGTCGGCGGTGGAAAAAGAGCTCGGCGAGCGCAGCACGTCCCACGACTTGAACATCGCCGGCACCTCGTGGACCCGCTCCGGGTTGACCAGGAGCTTGCCGGGCGCGAGCGGCATGAACGAGGCGTCGATGTGCATCGGGTGCGAGTCGACGGTCGCCACCCGGTGGATGCGGTAGTCCGGCCCCAGGTGGCGCTCGAGCCAGAGGATGCCGAGGTCGTTGGTGACGTGGCTCTTCTGGACGAAGAGGTCGCGGCCGCAGTGCACGAAGTCGGCGGCGTCGAAGGTCGGCTCGACCTCGCGGACGACGTAGGCGAGGTCCTCGCCCTCTCCCGGCTCCTCCCAGCCCTGCTCGTAGAGCTCGTCCTTGAGGAGCGGCCGCGGCGCCGCCGTCCAGCGCGCCCCCTCCTTCAGGTACTCGACGAGGAGCGAGTGGTAGGCGTCGGTCTCGTGGCGGCGCGAGCGCCAGGAGAGCGGCGCCTCGATGATCTCGTCGCCGACGACCAGGAGCACGTCGCGCGGCATGGCGGCGTAGAGGCCGGAGGGCACCTGCCAGTCGGGCGTGCCGTAGGGGCGCGACCAGTCGACGATCTCCGGGCGGCGCACCGTCACCCCCTCGTCCTCGAGCCGGCGGACGAAGCCGTCGAGGTCGCGGCGGGCGGCGTCGATCAGGTGCGGCGGGAAGGGCTTGCCGCCGTTCTCCTGGAAGAACGGCCACTGGTCGCGCGGCATGGTCGCCTTGAGCGAGACGTGCCAGGGCGGGACGCAGGCGCCCTCGACGACGCCGACGATGACCTCCTCGAGCGGGTCCCACTCGTTGTGGCAGTTGACGATCGGCAGCCTGCTCTCCAGCGGTTGCAGCACGTCCGATATCCTCCGGCCGATCACCGGCTCCCTATGAGAGTGCGGCGACCGGCGAAAATCGTGTCGCCCTGGGCTACCGCGGGCTCTAGGCTTCGCGGCGGGCGTAGAGATTGAAGCGGTCGGAGCCCCGGTAGAGCGCCTCCTGCTCGACCTCCACCGCGAAGCCGCGGGCCCGCAGATCGGCCGTCATCGCCGCCAGCCGGTCGCCCAGGTCGTGCACCTCGGCGACGATCTGGCCGACCTTCGGCCAGTCGCGCTCGGCGATCCCGGCGAGCACCTCGGCCTCGCTCTTCTCGACGTCGAGCTTGAGGAGGTCGATGCGCTCGACGCCGAGCTCCGCGACGACGCTCGACAGCGTGCGGACCGGCCGCGTGTAGGTCTCGCCGCGCAGGCGCTGGTCGAGGAGCGCCTCCTCGCCGCGCAGCACCTCGTCGATGCCGGGGACGCCGGCCGCCGCCTGGTTGTGGAAGAGGGTGCGCAGGGCGGCGCGCTCCTCCCCGGCGTCGGCGTGGAACGAGGACATGCCGGAGGTCAGCGGATAGAAGGTGAGCTCGGCCGTCCCCTCGCGGTCGCCCAGGCCGCAGTCGAAGAGCAGCACCTCGCCGGCGCACCACAGGGTGTTCTCGGCGAGGATCTCGAAGAGCGGCGGCGCCGGCTCGAAGGCGAAGACGCGCGCCCCGCGCACCCGGTGGGCGACGAAGACGGTGAAGAGGCCGATGTTGGCGCCGACGTCGAAGACGCAGGCGCCGTCGGCGAGCGCGATGCCGTGGCGGGTGTAGACCTCCTTCACGAAGATGTCGTCGTAGAACTGGGCGAGCTCGGCCTTCGACTGATAGGCGACGTTCATGCCGTTCGGCAGGGTGGCGCGCCGCAGCGCCCCGGTCTCGGCCGCGTCGTCCGCGCTCACGTCACAGCTCGAGGACGATCTTGCCGGCGACCCCGCCGCGCGCCAGCGCCGCGTAGGCCTCGGGGGCGCGCGCGAACGGCAGGACGCGCTCGACGACCGGCCGCAGCCGCCCGGAGGCGAAGCGGGAGAGGGCGAAGGCGGAGAACGCCGCGACGAGCGCCGCCTTCTCGGCGCGCGAGCGGGCGCGGAGGACCGAGCCCTGGATGCGCAGGCGCCGCGAGAGGACGACGTCGAGGTCGACCTCGGCGCGGCGGCCGGCGAGGAGCCCGACGAGCACCAGGCGCCCGCGGTTTCCCAACAGCGCCAGGTGACGGTTGATCCCCGCGCCGCCCACGAGCTCGATCACCAGGTCGACGCCGCGGCCGCCGGTCGCCGCGCGGACCTTCGCCGGCAGCTCGCCGTCGAGGAGGACGATCTCGTCCGCCCCCAGCGGGCGCAGGCGCTCGAGGCGCTCGCGGTTCCTCCCCGCCGCGATCACCCGCGCGCCCAGCTCCCTGGCGAGGGCGACGAAGAGGGTGCCCATGCCGCCGGTGGCGCCGGTCACCAGCACCGTCTCGCCGGCCTCGAGGCCGCCCTCGACGACCAGGTTGGTCCAGGCGGTCAAGCCGGCCTCGGGGATCGCGGCGGCCTCGACGAACGACAGGTTCTCGGGGATCGGCATGAGCTGGCCGACGGGGATCGCGGCGCGCTCGGCGTGGGCGCCGCCGGCGACGAGCGCCATCACCCGCGCGCCGGGCGCGAAGAGCCCGCCCCATGCCGACCCCTCGATCCCCTCCCCCAGCGCCACGACGGTGCCGGCGCACTCGAGGCCCGGGATGAGGCTCTCGCCGGGCGGCGGCGGGTAGGCGCCGCGGAGCTGCAGGAGATCGGCGTGGTTGATCCCCGCCGCGGCGACCGCGACCAGGACCTCGCCCGGCCCGGCGACGGGATCGGGGAGGTCGCCCAGCCGCGGGGTGCCGGGGTCGCCCGGCCCCGGCTCGAAGGGAAAGACGGCGCGCAACGGACCCGGCCGTTCCGCTAGTTGCTGGCCACCGGCCGGATCTTGGGGATGGGCGCCGGGTCCGGCTCGCCGAAGACGCCCCGCGGCTTCAGGTCCGCGTGCGGCTTCAGGATGCCGGTCTCGAGCCACTCGTGCTGGCCGGAGAGCACGTGCTGGCCGACCCGGTACTTGAAGACGTCGTCGTTGGCCCACAGCTGGTGGAAGAGGCGGCCGATCTTGCGCTTGGCGTCGCGGCAGAAGAGGTCGGCGAGCTCGCGCGCGCCGGCGGCGGCGGCGTCGCCGCGCTCGAGCATCGACTGCGCCCGCGACACCGACGCCGCCATGGCGAAGAGCTCGTTGGCGATGTCGACCAGGCGGAAGAGGAAGCCCTGCTTGCCCTGCAGCTTGCCCTGGTGGACCACCATGCCGTGGAAGATCTGGCGCGCCAGGCGGCGCGAGCTGCGCTCGACGAAGCGCAGGTGCGGCGCGAGATCGCCGAACTCCGCGTAGCGCGGCCACAGGCTCCAGCCGAGCCAGCGGCTCGGGTACCAGCCGCCGTAGAAGGCGGCGATCGTGGGCAGCTCGGCGAGCTTTTCGCCGACCGGCTTCTCGGGGTCGATCAGGGCGCCGGCGACCTGCAGGTGCTTGTCGACCGCCTCGCGCGCCATGAACAGGTGCATGATCTCCGACGAGCCCTCGAAGATGCGGTTGATGCGGTAGTCGCGCATCATCCGCTCGACGCCGATCGGCGCCTCGCCGCGGGCCGAGAGCGAGCGCTCGGTCTCGTAGCCGCGGCCGCCGCGGATCTGCATCGTGTCGTCGACGATCTCCCAGGTGCGCTCGGTGTTCCACTCCTTGCAGGCGGCGGCCTCGAGGCGGATGTCGTAGCCGCCGCGGTCCGACATCTCGGTCGCCAGGTTGGCGATCGACTCCATGGCGTAGGTGTGCCCCGCCATGTCGGCGAGCTTGTGCGCGATCGCCTCGTGCTTGCCGATCGGCTTGCCCCACTGCACGCGCTCGTCGGACCACTGGCGGCAGATGTCGAGGCAGAGCTTGGCGGTGCCGACCGAGCCGTTGGGGATCGACAGGCGGCCGTCGTTGAGCGTGGTGAGCGCGATCTTCAAGCCCTTGCCCTCGGTGCCGATGAGGTTCTCCGCCGGCACGCGCACGTTCTTGAAGCTGATGACGGCGTTGGCGAGGGCGCGGAGGCCCATGAAGTGGCAGCGGTGCTCGATCTTGACGCCGGGCCAGCCCATCTCGACGACGAAGGCGCTGATCGCCTTGCTCTTGGGGTCGCGCGCCATCACCACGAGGAGCTTGGCGAGGGTGCCGTTGGTGCACCAGAGCTTCTCGCCGTTCAGGATGTAGTCGCCCTGCGGGGTCTTCTCGGCCGCGGTCTGCAGGCGCGCCGGATCGGAGCCCACCTGCGGCTCGGTGAGCGCGAAGGCGGAGATCTCGCCGGCGGCGCAGCGCGGCAGGTACTTCTGCTTGAGCGCCTCGGAGCCGAAGAGCTTGACCGGCTGCGGCACGCCGATCGACTGGTGGGCGGAGAGGAGCGCCGAGAGGTTGCCGTCGACGCTGCCGAGGAGCTGCATCACCTTCTGGTACTCGACGTTGGTGAAGCCGAGGCCGCCGTACTTCGTGGGGATCTTCATGCCGAAGGCGCCGAGCTTGCGGAGGCCATCGACGACCTGCTCCGGGTACTCGCCCGAGGCGTCGATCTCGACCGCGTCGACCTGCCGGCCATGAACTCCTTGAAGGCGCGATAGAAGGCGGTGAACTCGGGCCGCTCCTCCGCCTGGAACGGGAACGGATGGATGAGGTCGAGGCGGAAGTTGCCGAGGAACATCTCGCGCAGGAAGCTCGGCTGCTTCCACTCCTTCTCGCGCGACGCCTCCGCCACCTTCATCGACTCGGCTTCGCTCACGTGATGCAGGTCCTTCGTCGCCATCGGTTCATTCTCCCCTTGGAATGGCTGTGTTCCTTCTGCGGTGCTCGGGTTTATGCCGCAGTGCGACGTAATTCTAGCACAGGGGTCAGAGATGCACCTCGCGAGCCACGGAGGCGAAGAAGCGCCTCAGGGCGTCGGTTCCTTCCTGGAACTCGCGACGAAGCCGTGCGTGATCGACGTCGGCGTAGCTATGGGCGATCCGGTTGCGCAGGCCGACCGCCGCGCGCAGGCGCACCGCCAGATCGCACTCGATCCCGCCGCGGGCGGCGATGAGGTCGAAGGTCGAGCTCGCGTCCGCGGGCGGCGGCCAGCCGGCGTCGGAGACCCAGTGCGCCGCGAGGTCGACGGCCTCCTGGATGGCGAGGAGCAGATAGAAGCTCGCCAGATCCCGCCCCTGCACGTCGTCCAGGAACTCCGCGGCCGGAGGTCGACGAGGGCCGCGGCCTGCTCGAGCCGCGCGGTGGCGCGGGCGAGATGCCGCCGGGCGACGTCAGGTCGGACCATCGGCCACGCTCTCGCGCAGGCGCTCGAGCGCCGCGTTCTCGATCTTCCGCGCGTGGGGCGCCCAGTCCCACCAGTCGAGCATGGCGTGCATGCGGAAGTCGGCCCAGCCGTGCGGCTGCCGCTCGACGAGGACCACTCCGTCGGTCGCGATCTCGAAGCGCAGGAGCGGCGGCGCGCTCGTCGAGGAAGACAGGTCCACGTCCCGCCGGGCGGCGCGGCCGAGCGCCACCTCCACTTCTTGCCGCAGTGCGGCCGAATCCGGGTCGAGCCGCACCCCCACGTCCACGTCGCTCCCCGATCGCGCCTCGCCGCGCGCCACCGAGCCGAAGAGCACGGCGAGGCGCACCGCGGGGATGGCGGCGGCGGTCTCCCGGAGCTGATCGAGGAGGGACATCGGCATCATCTTACCGCCACCGACCGGCGCCGGCTGCCGGCGTCCGCGTATCGACGGCAACCCATCCCGACGCACCTCCTAGAAGGCAAAGCGGAATTCGAGCAGCAGATCGCTGCGTGTCCGTTTACCCTCCGCCGGCACGCGCCAGGCGACGGGGAGCTGCCAGGAGATGGAGAGCGCGGCGCGCTCCGTCGCTATGTATTCGAGACCCGGCGCGACGAGCAGCTCGGTCCTCCGGGTTGGAACGACAGCCGTCTCCAGGTGCCGATCGGCCTCTTTGTGCACCCCGGCCACCTCGATCAGCGTAAAGAGCTCATGACCCGGCACCTGGTAATCGCGCGGCAGGAGGATGTACTCCAGGTCGAGGTCCGCGCGGACCTCGTCACCCACCCTGTAGGAGTCGCTGCCGCGGCCGTTCTGGCGGATGCCGAGGTCGGCCGCTTGGACGAAGCGGCCGTGACCGCGCTGGTACGACAGGGTCGCCGCACCGTCGGTCGAGCCGGTGCCGAGCTGGGCGTCGCGCCGATCCTGGAGCGGCCAGCGCGGGTCCGTTGGGGCGCGGCTTTCCCCCGTCGGCAGCTTCGCCGCGACCTCGAGCGCGGCTTGCTGGTCCCACCAGCGGCCCACCTGCCGAAAGAAGCGCAGCTTGCCGGTGAGCCAGAGGTCCCCCAGGCCGCTTCGCGAGCCGCGGCCTGAGTCGCGCACCACGACCCGGCGCGACAGGATCTCCGGTACGCGGATGCCGAGGAGCCAGCGGGCGGTCGGTGCGTATCGGATCTCAGTCCAGGAAACCGCCTCTTGGGCCCGCTCGCCGCCCCCTTCCGCATCCCCCGCCGTCAGACGCTCGACGAGCGAGAACCGGCCGACGGCGCCGGTTCCGGGCGATCCGGTGCGGATCGGCGCGGCGTGTGCGCCGGTTGCGGGGAGGCTCAGGGTCAGGATCCAGGAGACCGTGGCGAGGGCGCGGCGGCGCGCGCTCATGGCGCGGCCTCCCATCGCTCCACCTCGATCGCTCCGCCCCCGGCGCCAGCGCGCCAGCTTCCTGAGACGACGAGCATGGCGCCGGGCTGGGTCGCCGCCTGGAGCTGCGAGACCTTGGCGCCTGTCAGCGTGAAGACCTGGCCGGTGCCGGAGGCGCGCAGCGTCGCGCCGGCGAGGGTGCCCCTGACGGCGATCCCGACCGCCTCGATGCCGTAGCCGGCGCGGACGATCTCCTTGTCGAGCTCCTGCCGGGTTACCGGCTTTCCGGCGGGCGGAACGAAGGAGAAGCGCCCCCTCTTCACGTCGGTGACCTTCATGTCCTTCGCGCTCGGGGCGTAGGAGAGACGGCTCACGGCCGTCTTGATGTTCCACACTCAGAGCCCGCAGAGGTATCCCTGGACGTCGAGATCTACGCGCTCCACCTCGCAGACGGCCGGAGCCGCCAAGGCGCAGAGTGCAAACGTGAGGATGGCGGCGGTGCGGAGGATTCCTTTCATGGTTCTTCTCCTGACCATCGGCTCATGGCCGATCGATTGGATTGGTGAAGGGCCGCACGGCCTGGCGGCCACCGGGAGCGGTCACCAGGCGTGCGCCACGCGAGCGGCGGCGATGCCGCCCTGCGGACACACGTCTCCTGGGAGAGCGCTCTAGATCAGGAAGACGGCGAAGAGGGTATAGAGGCCGACCCCTTGCACGATGGCCGGTGCCGCCGAGGCATCAGGGCTCGGCGAGACCGGCACCGCGCTCGACGGCGCGGGAGCCGGAAGCGATCCGGCCGCGGCGAGGGCGAGGTCGGGCTGTGAGGCGCCGGCAGGCGTCGGGGCCAGATGGCCGCTCGCCCCCTGGCAGCAGTCCATTCCCATGCTCCCCATAGCCAGGCAGATCGCGCGCCCTGCCGCCTTCATGGGGCACGCCGAGGACGAGCAGATCGGTGCCTGGAGGAGGAGCAGGAGAGCCGCCGCGAGGGCGAAGATGGGAATTGCGCGGAGCGCGCGCCGGCCAGCCATCTTTGGCGGATTATACGCCTGCAGGTCCTCGGTTACGGGTAGATCTTGTACAGCATGCGCGGGTAGGGGATCGTCTCGCGCAGGTGGGAGAGGCCGCACATCCAGGCGACGAAGCGCTCGAGCCCCATGCCGAAGCCGCTGTGGGGGAAGGCGCCGTAGGTGCGCACGTCCAGGTACCACTGGAAGGCCGCGAGCGGCAGGTCGTGCTGGCGGAGGCGCTCGCGCAGCAGGTCGGGGTCGTGGATCCGCTGGCTGCCGCCGATGATCTCGCCGTAGCCCTCGGGCGCCAGCAGGTCGAGCCCGAGGACGGTCGCCGGGTTCTCGGGGTCGGGCTGCATGTAGAACGCCTTGAAGGCGGCCGGGAAGCGGGTGACCATCAACGGCCGGTCGTAGCGGCTGGCGAGGAGGGTCTCCTCGTCGGCCCCGAAGTCGTCCCCCCACTGGATGGGGTTGCCCGCCGCCTGCAGGATGGCGATCGCCTCGGTATAGGTGATGCGCGGGAAGGGCGGCACGACCGCCTCGAGCTTCGCGGTGTCGCGCTCCAGGCTCTTGAGCTCCTCGCCGCAGCGCTCGAGCACCCGGCCGACGAGCGAGCCGACGAACTCCTGGGCGAGCTCGCAGAGGCCCTCGAACTCGAGGAAGGCGACCTCGGGCTCGACCATCCAGAACTCCATCAGGTGGCGGCGGGTCTTCGACTTCTCGGCGCGGAAGGTGGGGCCGAAGCAGTAGACCTTGCCGAGCGCCGCCGCCGCCGGCTCGAGGTAGAGCTGGCCCGACTGCGAGAGGTAGGCCTTGTCGCCGAAGTAGTCGGTCTCGAAGAGCGTCGAGGTCCCCTCGCAGGCGGCGGGGGTCAGGATCGGCGAGTCGATCAAGGTGAACTCGCGCTGGTAGAAGAAGTCGCGGATCGCCTGCTCGACCTCGCTCCTGACCCGCAGGGCGGCGCGCTGGCGGCTCGAGCGGAGCCACAGGTGGCGGTGCTCCATCAAGAACGCCGTGCCGTGCTCCTTGGGGGTGATCGGATAGTCCTGGGCGAGCCCGAGGACCCGGAAGCCGGTCGCCTGCACCTCGACCCCGCCGGGCGCCCGCCGGTCCGCCTTGACCCGGCCGGTCACCGCGACGGTCGACTCCTGGGTGACCCGCTCGACCTCGGCCCAATCCTCCGCCGGGAGGTCGGCGCGGCTGGCGACCACCTGCACGACGCCGCCGCCGAGGCGGATCTGCAGGAAGGCGAGCTTGCCGCTCGAGCGCTTGTTGTCGAGCCAGCCTTTGATCTCGACGATCTCAACGATCTCGACGCTCTCGACGGTCCCGGCGCCCCCGCCCGCGGCGCCGGCGTGCGCCGCCAGCTCGCGGCGCGTGGAAACCGCGATCGGCGTCGTCGGAGCCGGGGCGGCGGCGGGGGTCGAGGTCTCGGGGTCGCTCACGGTGGGGCGGGATTGTAGCCTATGTGGCCTCGTACGGGCGCGCTGGCGGGCGCGCGGGCGGCTCGCCCAGCTCGTCCAGAGCCGCGGCGGCGGCGCGCTGCTCGGCGGCCTTCTTGCTCGGCCCCTCGCCGCGGCCGGCGGCGGCGCCGGCCACCCAGCACTCGACGGTGAAGACCTTGCTGTGGTCGGGGCCGGTCTCGCCCGTCAGGCGGTACTCGGGGAGCGGCCAGCCGCGCCCCTGCGCCAGCTCCTGGAGGCGGGTCTTCGAGTCCGCCCCGATCGCCCGCGAGCGCTCGCCGGGCGCGTCGGCGAGCGCCGCCTCGAGCATCGGCAGGATGACCTTCCGCGCCTCGGCCAGGCCGGCGTCCAGATAGACGGCGCCGAAGAGCGCCTCGAGCGAGTCGGCGAGGAGCGAGGCCTTGGTGCGCCCGCCGGAGCGCTCCTCCCCCACCCCCAGCCGCAGCGCCGCCCCCAGCTCGATCTGCTCGGCATACGGCGCGAGGGCGCTCTTGCTCACCGTGTGGGCCTTGCGCTTCGACAGCTCCCCCTCGGGGAGGCGCGGGTAGCGCTGGTAGAGCCACTCGGAGGCGACCAGGCCGAGCACCGAGTCGCCGAGGAACTCCAGCCGCTCGTAGTTCTCGGCGTCCCCCTGCTCGTTGGCGAACGAGCGATGGGTGAGCGCCAGCTCGAGCAGCTCGACCTTCTTGAAGCGATGCCCGAGCCGCTTCTCGAGCGGCGTCGTCGAACGGCGGCCGAGGACCATGGGGCGGAATGGTAGCAGGGGGGCGGGGTGCTGGGGCTTGAGCCGCGCGGCGCCAAGTCGCCTCCGCACCGCGAAATCTCGTTCCCCAGCCGCGAAATCTCCGGATAGATCCCGCGCCACGGCCTCTCCGCGCCCGAAGTCTCTCAACTTGGGGACGGGGATTGCCAGAGCGGGGACGGGGAGACGCGGCCGCTTGGACCGAACTTCAATCTTCGGGACGCCGCGGCGAAATGTGGGGACGGAAACTCGCGCCGGCGCGGCGCGGAGAGGAGATCGCGGAGCGCGATCGTCAAATTGCGGGACGGGGCAATGAAACTTCGGGACCGGGGAACGAGATTGCGCGGTTCCGAGGGAGCTCTCTCCCGCGAAGGTGCCGCTAGCAGTCGCCGAGGCGCTTGCCCTTGATGTGCTGCGTCATCTTCACCGTCCCCTTGGGCCTCTCGACGGTGATGTGCATCGTGCTCTCGTAGGTGGCGCCGGAGTAGGTCATCGCGCCCTGGCCCTTGGCTCCGTTCGAGCAGGAGAACGTCCACGACATCTTGTCGCTGGCCGTCTTGAGGTCCGCGATCTGGCACTTGCCGTTCCGCTGCGCCCTCGCCATCATGGCTTCCGGCGACTGCAGATCGACCGCCTGCTGGCACTTGGTGAACACGGCCGGCGCCATCGGCTCCTGACCGTCCATCTGCGTCGAGATCGTGAGCTCCCACTTTCCCGGCTGGATCTTGGCATGGTCCGCAGCCTGCGCGGCCGGCCCGCCGAGGCACGCTACGCCGAGGATCGCGGCACAGGCGAGAGCTGTCGTCGTTCTCTTCATGGATCTCCCTTCAGGGTGACGTGCTGTAAGTCGCGCCGGCAGTATATGCTTCGCCGGCTCCAGAGCTCGGGTCGAAGCGGTCGGGCGTAAACTGCGGTCCCATCGTCGAAAGGGGCAAGTCATGCCGAAGTACGTCATCGAGAGGGAGATTCCGGGCGCCGGGAAGCTTTCGGCTGCAGAGCTCAAGGCGATCTCGCAGAAATCCTGCGGAGTCCTGAGCAACATGGGGCCGCAGATTCAATGGCTGCAGAGCTACGTTACGGCCGACAAGATCTATTGCGTGTACATCGCGCCAGACGAAGAGATGGTTCGCGAGCACGCTCGGCAGGGCGGCTTTCCGGCGAACCAAGTTTCAGAGGTCAAGGCCGTCATCGACCCCACTACCGCGGGCTGAGGTGTGTCATCGAAGAGAGGCATGACGATCTCCTCTCGCCCGGCATCCTGAACGCCACCCGCCTGTCATCCTGAACGAAGTGAAGGATCTGGGGGGAGGTCTTCCTGACTCGCAGAGCGGCTGGATCCACGAGCCTTTCCGCCTCCAGATCCTTCGCTCCGCTCAGGATGACAATGGAAGGGACTGCCCTTCGCGCGGCGTTTCAACGGCGGCCAGCACGGGGACTTTCGAAATCAGTCCCGGTTGTGCTTGGCGATGAGATCGCGGACGGCCGGAACGAGCTCCGTAGGGACTTCGATCAAAGTCGACGTCAGCTCGTGCTCGTAAGGTGCTTCATCCTCCGCGACAGCGTCGGCTTCGGATTGAGACTCGTAGTGGTCGATCACGCGCCGCACGCGCTCGTCGTCCCACCCCTCGGGAAAACGATTCGTCTTCATCGCGATCTCCTGCGGCGAAGGGCCGCCAATGGCTTTCCCTTGAGCTCGTACGCTGTGATTACGAACACTCCCAGTACCCCCGGCACGTAGATGACTCTGAGAGGCCGTCCCGCCAGGGTACGGCCAAGCGCGACACGTGCTCCGTCGCTACCCGGCCGGTCCTCGACGGCTCGCCCGAGCACTTCCTCGACCTCTTCTTCACCGACTCCATGGCGATAGATGTGCGGTTCCCCGGTCTCAGGATCGATGTGGAACCGGATCTCCCGTTTGCCCATTCTACGCCCCTACCGCCGCCCGAACCGGCGCTCGAGGTCGGCGTCGGTCATCTGGAGGACGATGGGGCGGCCGTGGGGGCAGGCGTAGGGTTGCTCGGCGGCGAAGAGCTCGGCGACTAGAGCCTCCATCTCGAGCGGGGCGAGGGGATGGTGCATCTTGACCGCCGCCTTGCAGGCGAGGCTCGCCGCCAGCGCGTCGAGGATGCGGCGGCGCAGGTCGGCCGCGGCGCCGTCGCCGCCCTCGCGGTCGCCGGCGAGCTTGGCGAGGAGCGCCTCGGCGTCGGCGGTCGAGAGGACGGCGGGGACCGCGGTCAGGGCCAGAGCGTTGCCGGAGAGCGGCTCGAGGCGGAAGCCGCAGGCGTCGAGCGCGGGCGCCAGCTCTTCCAGGCGCAGGCGCTCGGCCGGGGCGAGCTCCAGAAGCGGCGGGGTCAGGAGCGTCTGGACGGGCGTCCGCTCGGCGTCGAGGGCGCGGCGCAGGCGCTCGTAGAGGATGCGCTCGTGCGCCACGTGCTGGTCGATCAGGTAGAGGCCGTCCGCCCCTTCGAGGAGGAGGAGCGTCCCCTTGTACTGGCCGAGGAGGCGGAACGGCCGCACCTCGCCGCGGCGGCCGGAGAGCGGCACCGGCGAGCGCGCCGCCGGCGGCCGGTAGACCGGCGCCGGCAGGCGCCTCTGGCCCGGCTCGGCTAAGCCTCGAACCGGATTGCCGGCGGCGGCCGACGAGGGCTCCGGCTCCCCCGCCTCCCCGTGGGCCGGCTCCGGCCTTCCATCGACCGGCTCCGGCCTTCCATCGACCCGCTCCGGCTTGCCATCGACCCGCTCGGGCTGCCCAGCGGCGGGCTCCAGCTCCCGGCCGGCGGGCTCTCGATCTCCAGCGAACGGCTGCGGCTCCCGGCCGGCGGATTCCGGATCTCCGTAGACCGGCTCCGGCTCGCGCACCTCGACCGGCTGCCCGGCGTTCGCGGACCGTCTCCAGGCCGCCGGCGTCGGCTCGCCCAGCCCCTGCCAGGCGAAGGGGACGTAGGCGTCGGGCGGCGCCGGCGCGGCGGGCGGGCGCAGCGGCGCCGGCGACTCGCCGCGGGCGCGGTCGAGGCCGCGGACGAGCGCCCGCGACAGGCGGTCCAAGAGGCGCGGGTCGCGGAAGCGCACCTCCGACTTCTGCGGATGGACGTTGACGTCCACCTCCTCGGGCGGCAGGTCGAGGAAGAGGAAGAGGGCCGGGAAGTCCTCGCTCCGCCAGACCTCGCGCACGGCGCGGTAGAAGGTCGCGAGGATGGCGCGGTCGCGCAGCAGCCGCCGGTTGACGAAGGTGAGCTGGCGGTAGCTGCGGGCGGTCTTCCCGTCGCCCAGGAAGCCGGCGATCGAGAGGCTGGCGTCGGGACCGCTCTCGTCGGCCGCCGCCGGGATCTCGGCCAGCCGGGCGGCGAAGTCGTGGCCGAAGATCTGCCCGATCCGCTCGCGCGTCGCGCGCGGATCCCCCTCCGGATGCCCGGAGGCCGGGGCGTCGAGGAGCGTCCGCTGCTCGTGGATGACGGTGAAGCGCACCTCGGGCCGCGCCAGGGCGTAGCCCTGCACCACCTCGAGGCTCCGCCGCAGCTCGGTCTCGTAGGTCTTCAGGAACTTGCGCCGCGCCGGCACGTTGAAGAAGAGCGACCGCACCTCGACCGTCGTGCCGCGCGGCCGCGCCGCGGGCTCGGCGGCGAGGACGCGCCCCCCCTCGAGGACGACCCGCGTGCCGTCCCCCGGCGCCTCGGCGGTCGCGAGGTCGACCCGCGCCACGGCGGCGATCGAGGCCAGCGCCTCGCCGCGGAAGCCGAGCGTCGCCACCCGCTCGAGGTCCGCGAAGCTGCCGATCTTGCTCGTCGCGTGGCGGTCGAAGGCGAGGAGGGCGTCGTCCCGCCCCATGCCGCAGCCGTCGTCGGCGACCGCGACGCGCGACCGGCCGCCCCCCTCGAGCTCGACCCGCACCTCGGCCGCCCCGGAGTCGAGGGCGTTCTCGACCAGCTCCTTGACCACCGACGCCGGGCGCTCCACCACCTCGCCGGCGGCGATCTGGCTCACCAGATGGTCGGACAGGAGATGGATGCGGTGCACAGCGCGATTCTAGCCCGCGCGCCGGCTCGGGCGCCGGCGCCGGCGTCAGCTCACCGCGGGCTCACCAGGGGCTCAGCCTCCGCTCATGGCGGTGCCGCGGCCGGCGCCATAGGTTCGGGCGCAGGCCGCTCCCCGGCTCGGGGACGGTGAAAGGAGATCGCATGAGACGCCTGGCCCTCGGATTCTCGGCATGGCTCGCCTTGGCGGCGCTCGGCGGCGCCGCCGCCCTCGCCCAGCAGTATCCCAGCCTCGAGCGCGGCTTCGCGCCGGACAAGCTCTACCAGTTCGGCGACGTCGACGACATCAACCTGATGAACGGCAACCTGACGCTGCGCATCCCGCTCGGCGGCTCCTACCCGGTGGGGGGCAGCCTCTCCTACGGCTTCACCCTGGTCTACAACATGAAGGCGTGGGACTTCGAAGAGACCGGCTACCAGGGGCAGCTCTACAGCAAGGCGGTGCCCGACCGCCTGTCGAACGCCGGCATGGGGTGGGAGCTGACCCTCGGCCGCCTGCTGTCGCCGACCGACCCGGCGAACGAGGCGATGAGCGGCGGCTGGGTCTACCTCGGGGCCGACGGCTCGGAGCACAGCTTCTACCAGGGGCTGCAGACCGTCGGGACGACCGGGGTCGACCCCTGCACCAGCGTCTGCTACAGCCGGGACGGCAGCTATCTCCGCCTCTCCGTCGTCACCTCCACTCGGCGGCTGCTCGAGCTCCCCGACGGGACGCGCCAGACCTTCGACCTCTTCACCCTGCCCGACTCCTCGACCGAGTGGCGGCTCACCCATATCCAGGACCGCTTCGAGGACGGCCTGACCGACCTCGACGTCGCCTACTCGGCCGACGGCAACACCTGGACCCTGACCGACAAGCACGGCCGCGTCCAGCGGGCGATCTTCGGCGCCGACCCCGCGGGGCAGTACCCGCGCCTGCTGCAGCGGGTGGAGCTGACGGCCCCCGGCGGGCAGACGGCGGTCTACCAGCTCTCCTACCTGCCGCCGCAGGCGATCGGCGTCCCCTGCGGCAGCACCCTCCCCTACTGGAAGACGGTGACGGTGTCGCAGCTCTCGAGCCTCTTCCTGCCCGACGGCACGAGCTACGGCATGATCTACGGGCCGCCCGGCGACTGCCATGCCGCGGGCGCCATCTCGACCCTGGTGCTCCCCACCCGCGGCAAGATCGCCTGGGCCTACACCCAGCGCGTCCTGCCGATCAAGGGCTGCTCGTTCCGCGACTGGCAGAGCCGCACGGCGGCGGTCGCCAGCCGCCAGCTCCTCGACGCCGCCGGCAACGACCTCGGCACCTGGACCTACAGCAGCCTCCTCTCGCCGTCCCCCTACCCGCCGACCGCCTGGACCTGCGACGATCCGCACCAGGTCTTCCGGCCGCCGTCCGAGGAGGAGCAGGTCACCGTCGTCAGCCCGCTCCATCACAAGACGGTGCACTACTTCTCGGTCTACCCCGGCACCGAGTTCCCGTCGACCTCGAGCTTCGACGAGCGCGACTACGGGCTCCCCTTCTCGAAGCTCCCGGCGCCCGACTCGGCCGGCCGCTTCCTCTCCACCCAGACCTACGACTGCGACGCGACGGGGACCACCTGCACGGCGGTCCGCTCGACCTACGTGCGCTACGAGCGCGACGCCAACAGCGCCTGCGACCCCACCGTCGGGCCGCTCCCCTCCTGCCTCAACACCAACCGGCGGCTCGCCTCGCGGCGCACCGTCTACCTGGACGACGGCGGCCGCTACGCCGACGTCAACGACTCCGACTTCGACGGCTTCGGCCACTACCGCACCGAGGCGACGGACGGCAACTTCGGCGCCGCCGACCAGCGGACGGTCACCACCGCCTACAACCCCGGCAACGTGCTGCCGACGACCAACAACGCCTGGGTGCTCGGCACCTACACCGACCAGACGACGACCGACGGCACCTCGACCTCGCGCGTCCAGAGCTGCTTCGACCCCAACACCGGCTTCCTCAAGCGCCAGCGGATCTACGCCCAGGGGACCGGCGCGCGGGCGAACGACGTCGTCGTCGTCGACACCGCCGACGCCGGCAGCGGCAACCTGGTGCGCGAGCAGTGGTACGGCGGCGACCCGCAGGCGCTCGGCCTGTCGGCCGACCTCTGCAACCTGGCGCTGCCGGCGGACGCCTACCGACTGGACCACACCTACCAGGCCGGGGCGCTGCGCACCTCGCAGCACAAGGACAGCGCCGGCAACGCCGCCGGCACCCTCGCCTTCCTGGCCCTCGACCGCGACATCGACACGGCGACCGGCGAAGTGGCGGCGAGCCGCGACAGCGCCGGCCTGGCGACGGCCTTCACCTACGACGCCATGCACCGGCCGCTCACCGCGGTCGGCCCCACGGCGACAGGCGCCGGCTGGACGCAGTACACCTACGTCAACGCCGGCGCCTCGAACCGGGCGCGGGTCGAGGTCCGGCACTGCTCGCCGGCGAGCCTCGCCACCTGCACCGCGCTCGCCCAGTCGCAGGTCGAGTACGACGACCTCGGCCGCCTGGCGGTCGAGCGGCGGCTGATGCCCGACGGGGCCTTCGACAAGCGGGTGACCGCCTACGACGGCGCCGGCGACGTCGCCTCGCTCTCCGAGCTGCAGCCGGACTCGACGCCGCCGGCGAGCCTGAAGACGACGGCCTACGCGAGCTACGACCCCTTCGGCCGGCCGCGCTCGGTGACCGCTCCCGACGGCCACGTCCTCACCCTCACCTACAACGGCGAGCGCATCCGCGCCCAGGCGGTCAACGTCGGCACCGGCACCTTGAACGCCGCCGGCAACGTGCCCGAGACGCCGTCGTGGACGACCGAGATCCTCGACCGCCAGGGGCGGCTGTTCCAGGTCAAGGAGCCGTCCAGCCCGGCGGGCGCCGTCGTCGTGACGCAGTACTCCTACGACGTCGGCAACCGGCTCGCCGTCGCCAAGACGACCGCCCCCGAGGCGACCCAGGTCCGCTACTTCACCTACGACGGCCGGGGGTTCCTGCTCAACGAGACGGCGCCGGAGAAGGGGGCGATGGTGCGCTACTCGAACTACGACGCGCGCGGCCACGCCGGCCGCGTCGAGGACGCGGTGGGCGGCCCCGACGACCTCACCTTCACCTACGACCGCGCCGAGCGGACGACGCAGGTGCAGGAGACCGGCGGGCGGCTCCTCAAGCGCTTCGTCTTCGGCGCCGGCAACCTCGCCGGCGACTACCGCAACGGCAAGCTCGAGCAGGCCGAGCGGCTCAACTACGTGACCCTCGGGACGACGCCCTTCACCGTCGACGTCACCCAGGTCTACACCTTCGGCGGCGTCGACGGGCGCCCCTCCGCCCTCGCCACCTCGCTGGTCACCAACGGCACCCCGGGCGAGTCGTTCAGCCAGACGATCGGCTACGACGCCCTGGGCAACATGGCGACGGTGGGCTCCTCGCGCTGCACCTCGTCGGGCTGCGCCGGCGCGGTGACCGCGGAGCGGACGGTCACCCACGGCTACACCAACGGCTTCCTCACCTCGGTCGCCGGCTACGCCTCGCTCACCTACAACCCCGACGGCTTGGCCTATCAGGTCCTCCACACCAACGGCGTCACCGACACGCAGGCGATCGACCCGGCGACCGCCATGGCGCGGCCGGCCTCGATCGGCGCCGCCGGCAGCCACGTCGCCTGGACGACCGGCAGCTACCGCTACGACGGCGCCGGCAACGTCACCAAGATGGGGACCGACTGGTTCCAGTACAGCCCGGTCTCCCGCCTGCTGCGGGGCGTCGTCCACGACGGCCTCTCCGGCGGCGGCAACCAGAAGGAGCAGGACTACCTCTACGACAGCTATGCCAACCTCACCCAGGTGACGACGATCGACCCCATGCCGCTCCTGCGCAGCGTGCCGGTGAGCGCGGCGACCAACCGGCTGAGCGGCTCGGTCACCTACGACGCGGCGGGCAACCTCACCTCCTGGAACGGCGCCGCCTACCGCTACGACGCGCTCGACCGCCTCTGGCACATGACGAACGGCGGCGAGGACTGGGTCTACCTCTACACCGCCGACGACGAGCGGTTCTGGATGTACAACACCAATACCGGCTTCTCGCGCTGGACGCTGCGCGGCCTCGGCGGCGAGGTGCTCCGCGAGTACAACACCAGCGCCGGCGTCTGGACGGTCGCCGACGACTACGTCTACCGCGACCACGGCCTGCTGCTCGCCAGCGAGACCCCCGCCGGCCGCCGGCACTTCAGCCTCGATCACCTGGGGAGCCCGCGGCTCGTCACCGACGGCACCGGCGTCCAGGTGGCGTATCACGTCTACTACCCGTACGGCGAGGAGGCGACCGCCTTCAACCAGGACGGCGAGCGGCTCAAGTTCACCGGCCACGAGCGCGACCTGGCGAGCGCCGCGAGCCCGGCCGACGACCTCGACCTCATGCACGCGCGCTTCTACAACCCGCAGCTCGGGCGCTTCACCGGCATCGACGCCCATCCGGCGGCGCCGGCCAGCCCGCAGAGCTGGAACCGCTACGCCTACGTGAGCGCCAACCCGCTGCGCTTCATCGACGCCGACGGCCGGCGGCAGAACCCGGTGACCGGCAGCTTCGGCGTCTTCCCCATTCCCGAGCACAACGTCATCGGCAACATCCGCGCCACCCAGGCGCACCCGATCGTCGGCGCGTTCGGCGACAAGGTGCGCACCGAGAACGGCCACCCCCGGCCCCACCGCGGCATCGACATCATCGCGCCGGTGCACACGCCGCTCACCGCGAGCGACAGCGGCAAGGTGGTCTTCGTCGGCCAGCAGAGGGGTTACGGCAACACGGTCGAGATCAAGACCAAGGAGGGCAACACGCTGCTCTACGGCCACCTCGACGCCTTCGCGCCCGGCCTGCGCGTCGGCATGGTCGTCTCCGAGGGGGCGCTCGTCGGCTACGCCGGCAAGACCGGCAACGCCGCCGGGATGCCGAGCGACGAGGAGCACACCCACTTCGGGGTGATGAACTCCAAGGGGGCCTTCATCGACCCGGTCAAGTACCTCAACGACCCCCACGCCTCGCCGGCGGTCAACTACACGCCGCAGGTCGACCCGGCGGTGCAGGGCTTCTTCCGCAGCCAGGCGAGCCAGCAGTCCTTCGGCTGCGGCTTCTTCACCCCGAGCACCAGCGGCCTCTCGGGAACCGCCTGCTCGCCGTCGAAGCAGTAGGAGCGATGGAGCGCCCGCGCGGCGAGGCGCCGCGCGGGCGCCGGCTACGGGATACGAAAACCTCTGGCTGCCGGGGGGCTGAGGCGATCCCACCGCCCCAATACGAAAACCCCTGTGGTAGGGGCGGAGCTTGCCTCCGCCCGCAGCATCAAAAGGCCACGGGACCTGTACCAGTGCTCCGGACCAGGGCGGAGGCAAGCTCCGCCCCTACCATCAGGGTTGTGATTGACGCTCTACAGCAGAGCCCCTGCCAGGCGACGAGGTCGGCGGCGAAGAGACCGGGCATCATGAGGGCCACGGGCTCGGGCCGGCCGGCCGCACCCGTTCGAGCGCGGCGGCGAGCTCCTCGACGCCGCGGCGGATCTCCCGGCTGTCCACCGCGGCGAACCCGAGCTGCAATCCGTCGCGCGCCAGCTCTAAATGGATCTTTGCCGCAGGTCAGCTCTCGGTTAGCCTACCGTACCAGATGACCTGTTACCGACGATTTCCAACCAGGAGGGCTCATGATGAAAGCACGCTACAAATCCGCCCCCGGCATGTATGACGCCATGGACCACCTGGAGCGCTACCTCCAGGATTGCGGGCTGGAGCGGCCGCTGCTCCTGCTCGTGCAGCTGCGGGCCTCGCAGATCAACGGCTGCGCCTACTGTCTCGACATGCACTGGAAGGACCTGCGCGCGATCGGCGAGAGCGAGCAGCGGCTGTGCTCGCTCGACGCCTGGCGCGAGTGCCCGTACTACACCGACCGCGAGCGCGCCGCCCTGGCGTGGACGGAGGCGGTGACCCTGATCGCCGGCCACGTGCCCGACGCGGTCTACGACGAGGTGCGCCCGCTCTTCAGCGACAAGGAGCTCGCCGACCTGACCTTCGCCGTCGCCACCATCAACGTCTGGAACCGCCTGTCGATCGCCGCCCGCGTCGTCCCCGGCACCTACCAGCCGGCCGCCGCGGACTGACCGATGACCGCGGCCCAGGCGGAAAAGGCTGCCCGCTTCGCCGCTGGAGCTGAACGGCCTGCTGGGGAGCTGAGGGAGACGCGAAACGCCCGCGCGGCGGAGCGTCGCGCGGGCGTCGGTTGCGGCGAGGGCTGGGAGGGGGGGAGCTAGGTGCCCTCTTCCCAGGTGTTCAGGTACTTCTCCTGCTCCGGGGTCAGGGTCGAGAGCTCGATCCCCATCGCCACCAGCTTCAGGCGCGCCACCTCGCGGTCGAGGTCCTCGGGGACGCGGTGGACGGCGATCGCCAGGCGCTCGGGAGACTTGGCGATCATCTCGGCGGCGAGCGCCTGGTTGGCGAAGCTCATGTCCATGACCGCGGCCGGATGGCCCTCGGCGGCGGCCAGGTTGATCAGCCGGCCCTCGCCCAGCAGGTTGATGCGCCGGCCGTCGCCGAGCGTGTACTCCTCGACGAACGGCCGCACCGTGCGCTTGCCCTTGGCGAGGTCGGCGAGCGCCGGGATGTCGATCTCGACGTCGAAGTGGCCGCTGTTGCAGACGATCGCGCCGTCGTGCATCGCCTCGAAGTGCGAGCGCGCGAGGACGTGCTTGTTGCCGGTGACGGTGACGAAGATGTCGCCGATCGCGGCCGCCTGCTGGATCGACATCACCCGGTAGCCGTCCATCAGCGCCTCGAGGGCGCGCACCGGGTTGACCTCGGTGACGATGACGTTGGCGCCCAGGCCCTGGCCGCGCGAGGCGATGCCGCGGCCGCACCAGCCGTAGCCGACGATGACCAGGTGCGGCCGGCGAGGAGGACGTTGGTCGCGCGGATGATGCCGTCGAGCGTGCTCTGGCCGGTGCCGTAGCGGTTGTCGAAGAGGTGCTTGGTGTCGGCCTCGTTGACCGCCACGATCGGCAGCTTGAGCGCGCCGTCGCGGGCCATCGCCTTCAGGCGGATGACGCCGGTCGTCGTCTCCTCGGTGCCGCCGCGGATCTTGGCGAGCAGGTCGGTGCGCTCCTTGTGGATCAGCGACACCAGGTCGGCGCCGTCGTCCATGGTGATGTGGGGCTCGAAGTCGAGCGCCGCCGCGAGATGGGCGTAGTAGGTCTTGTTGTCCTCGCCCTTGATCGCGTAGACCGAGATCCCGTAGTCCTCGGCGAGGCTCGCCGCGACCTCGTCCTGGGTCGACAGCGGGTTGCTGGCGCAGAGCACCACCTCGGCGCCGCCGGCTTTCAGCGTCCGCATCAGGTTGGCGGTCTCGCTGGTGACGTGGAGGCAGGCGGCGAGGCGCAGGCCCTTCAGGGGCTGCTCCTTCTCGAAGCGCTCGCGGATCAGGGCGAGCACCGGCATGTTCTGGTCGGCCCACTCGATGCGCAGGCGGCCGGCGCCGGCGAGAGCGCGGTCGGCGACGTCGGAGGGGACGGTGGTCTGGGTGGCGGTCATAGGGGCTCCTGGGATGTCGATGGGGATTTAGGCGGTCGAGGCCGCGGTCGCGCTCACTCCGGCGAGGCCGGCGGCCTCGCGCAGCTCCTCGGCGCGCCGCGTGCTCTCCCAGGTGAACTCGGGCTCGGCGCGGCCGAAGTGGCCGTAGGCGGCGGTCTTCTTGTAGATCGGCCGCCGCAGGTCGAGATAGTCGATGATGCCCTTCGGCGAGAGCGGGAAGCGGTCGCGGATCAGGCGCTCGATCTCGCTCTCGCCGAGCTCGCCCGAGCCGAAGGTGTCGACCCGCACCGAGACCGGATCGGCGACGCCGATGGCATAGGCGAGCTGCACCTCGACGCGGTCGGCGAGGCCGGCGGCGACCAGGTTCTTGGCGATGTGCCGCGCCATGTAGCAGGCGGAGCGGTCGACCTTGGTCGGATCCTTGCCCGAGAAGGCGCCGCCGCCGTGGCGGCCGGCGCCGCCGTAGGTGTCGACGATGATCTTGCGCCCGGTCAGGCCGCAGTCGCCCTGCGGGCCGCCGATGACGAAGCGGCCGGTCGGGTTGACGTGGAAGACGGTGCGCGAGTCGAGGAGCTCGGCGGGGATCTCGGCCCGGATGACGTGCTCGATCACCTCGCGCTGGATCTGCTCGTGGGAGACCTCGGGGTCGTGCTGCGTCGAGATGACGACGGTGTGGACGCGCGCCGGGCGCGCGCCGTCGTACTCGACGGTGACCTGGCTCTTGCCGTCGGGGCGCAGCCAGGGGATCTCGCCGCCGTGGCGCAGCGCCGCGAGGCGGCGGGTGAGGCGGTGCGCGAGGGTGATCGGCAGCGGCATCAGCTCGGGGGTCTCGCGGCAGGCGTAGCCGAACATCAGGCCCTGGTCGCCGGCGCCGCCGGGGTCGACGCCCTGCGCGATGTCGGGCGACTGCGGATCGATCGCCGAGACCACGGCGCAGGTCTTGGCGTCGAAGCCGTAGTCGGCGCGGATGTAGCCGATCTCCTCGATCGTCCGCCGCGCGGTGGCGGCGAAGTCGACGTAGGCGCGGGTGGTGATCTCGCCGGCGAGGAAGGCCATGCCGGTCGTGACCAGGGTTTCGCAGGCGACGCGGCCGGTGGGATCGGCGCGCAGGACCTCGTCCAACACGGCGTCCGAGATCTGGTCGGCCACCTTGTCCGGATGGCCCTCGGTCACCGACTCCGACGTGAACAGATGGGCATCTCGCTGGCTCATGGGTCACACCTCTGACATCTGACGTTGGCGGATCGCTTCACGGCCCGACATCTGCCGGATATTCTGCCGGAGACAAGGGGCATCCCGGCCCGACATACTGATGGTGCGGGGGAAGACCGGCCACGCGCCTCGGAGTCGCAGGGAAGGAGGGAGGGAGTTCCCGGTCGACCGGGGGCAAATGCTAACAGATGGCCGCCCCGGCCGCCACCGCGGAACGGGGCCGAGGCCCGGCGGCTCTATCGGCTATCGGTAGTGGGTCCGTTGGGTCCGCTGCGGGCGACCGCCCTCGGGACCACCCGCCCGAACCCCCTTCCAGGCGGCCGTCCTCGGGACCAACGTGACCCAGTTAACGGGCGGCTATCGGGCGGCTACCGGGCGGCTGCCGGGCGGCTACCGGATGGGACGGCTCTCGAGGATGCCGTAGAAGAGCGTCGAGAGGGCGTGCAGCGTCGAGATGGCGATCGCCTTGCGGCGGTTCTCGAGCCCGCCGGTCAGGGAGGAGATGATGCCGCCGCTCCGCCGCGTGCCGGGGACGGCGAGCGGGATCTGCTCCTGCGCCAGCCCCTCGACGATGCGCTCGGGGAGCTGGACCGAGCCGGAGGACCCCCAGGCTTCGCCGAGGAGGCCGCGCACCACCGTCCAGTAGCGGATGAAGTAGCGGTTGCTGCCGTCGAGCTCGATCGAGTGGATGCCGGCCTCGCTCGCGATGTAGAAGTGGTAGAGCTGGCCGAGCGAGCTCTCGAGCCGGCGGGCGCGCTCGCGGCAGAAGCGCAGGACGTCCTCGTCCGAGATCGGCAGCCCGACCGCCGGCTCCTCGACCTGCTGCGGCACGACGGCGACCGAGACGGTGCGGTCGAGGCCGTCGTGGAAATAGCGCAGCAGGCCGTCGCGCACGCCGAGCAGCTTGTCGGGCGCCGGGCCGGCCACCGCCACCTCGACGCCGGTTTGGAGCCGTTGCCAGAAGTCTTTAAGATCCGTCGTCATGATCGCGAGCCGTCAAAATCGGACGCTCAAGGATATGCGGCGCCTCAAGCGAAGTAAAGGCGACCACGCGCTCCTCGAGGGTCCGCACCTGATCGGCGAGGCGCTCGCCGCCGGCCTCGCGCTCGAGGCGGTGCTGGCGACGCCGGCCTTCCTCGCCGGCGCCGAGGGGCGGGCGCTCGCCCGCTCGCTGGCGGCGCCGCCCCTCGAGGTCGAGGCCGGGCTCCTCGAGGAGATGGCCGACGCCGACTCGCCGCGCGGCATCCTCGCCGTGGCGCGGCTGCCGCGGCGCGGGGCGGCCGCCCTGCCGGTGGTCGAGGGCGGGGTCTATCTGTATGTGGAGGGGATGCAGGACCCGGGGAACCTGGGGGCTATCGCGCGGGTGGCGGAGGCGGCGGGGGCCGCCGGGCTGGCGCTGTCGCCGGGGACCGTGCATCCCAACCACCCGCGGGCGCTGCGCGGCTCGGCGGGTAGCCTGCTGCGGCTCGCGGTGGCGACGGAGGTCGGGCCGGAGGAGGTGGCGGCGCGGCTCGCGGCGGTCGGGCCACGGTGGGCGGCTCTGGTGCCGCGCGGCGGGGAGGATCTGTATGGGGCGCGGTTGGGGAAAGGGTCGCTCGTCGTGATGGTCGGCGCCGAGGGGCCGGGGCTGTCGGCGGGGCTGCTGGGGCGGGCGGAGGTGCGGCTGACGATCCCGATGGCGGCGGGGGTCGAGTCGCTGAACGCGGCGGTGGCGGCGGCGGTGGTCCTCTTCGAGGTGGGGCGGCAGCGCATGGGGGGAGCTGCCGGGGACTGAGAGGGTGTAGACAAAATCATGCGACTGCCGCGAGCCGGCGCAGAAGAATACCTGCCTGTGCCAGCCAGACCCAAGATTCGGCAATCTTTGGGGAGCGATCGTGGTGCATGAGCAAGCGGCGACAACGTTCGTTCCAAGCGTGAGTGCGCTCGACCACCCAGCGCTTGGGCAACACGACGAAGCCGCCTGCGGCGGGCCACAGTGGCATCTGCGGGTCGCTCCATTCGCCGACAGCATTGGGTCGGCGAACGATCTCAACCGCGACGGGCAGATCACGTTCGATGCGCACAGCGCACTGGCCTGCATAGGCAGAATCGGCGAACACTTTCTCAAGGGTCTGGTACTTCTGACAGGCGTTGGCCACGACCGCTGGCGCAGCGTCGCGATCTTGCACACTGGCGGCCGTGATGGTGACGGCCAGCAGCAGTCCCAGCGTATCGACCACCAGGTGGCGCTTGCGTCCCTTGACCTTCTTACCCGCGTCGAAGCCCGACCCACCGCCCTGCGCGGAGATGCGAAAGGTTCATTGCCAAACGAAAATCGCTGTGGTGGGCGGAGCGTTGCGCTCGATACGCTGGCGCCACTGCTCGCGCAGAAGCTGCTGCAACTGCTCGAACTTGCCTTGCAAAGCCCAGCGGCTGAAGGCCTTGTGCACCGTCAGCCAGGGCGGGAAGGACTTAGGCAGCATCCTCCATGCGCAGCCCGTGCGCAACACATAGCAGCAAGCATCGACCATCGCTCGACGCTCGTACTTTGCCGGCCGGCCGCGGCGGCCTGCGGGCAATCGAACAAATCCGCCGCCAGAGCCCACTCGGCATCGGTCAGGCAACTGGAGTACTTGTCGCTCTCGCCCACACGGCGATGGAGGTCGCTGTATCCATAACGGGCTGCGGCCTTGGCAGGCTCGGGGCGCTCATGACGCGTGACAACCCGCTGCAGCCCGGCACGCAGCAAGGCTCGGCGCAGTGTCAGCGTGCACACCTTCAGCCCAGTTCTCCGCCCAAACTCGACACACAACTCGGTCATCGTCGCGCTTCGCATCTCCTGCGTAATGCCGCGCAATACACCGAGATGCTCATCCTGAATCGACGCCGGCCTTCCTGCCTTGCCCATGCACTCGCTCCTTGGGTACAGGCGGAGGAGACCACATTTGTTTTATTTTGTCGACACCCTCTGAGAGCGTGTGAATCTTTGTCGGAAGAGGCCCAGAGTCATCAGGTAGCTGTGCGAAACCCTCGTATTGTCATCCTGAGCGAAGCGAAGGACCTGAGCGGCGGGAACGTCCAAGTCTCGGGAATCCGTTGGACTTCGAGGCTGCCCCCGCCCAGGTCCTTCGCTTCGCTCAGGATGACAATGGAAGGTATGAGCGCATCGCAGTGGAGTACGCTTCTGTTGGTTCCCGAAAAATTCACAGACTCTGAGGCGATACTCACGCCAAGGGGCCTTCCGGCGGTCGTGGTCTAATGCTGCCCGCGGACCGCCGGCATGACCCTCGCCCGACCTCAAGAGATCAGCTTTTTCGCGCGCGGGCGGCGGCTTGCGGGGCTGGTCGCGATGCTCGGCGCCGCCGCCTGCCGGCAGCATGCCGCCCCGCCGGCGCCGGCCGCGCCGCTCCCCGCCGGCAACATCCTCCTGATCACCGTCGACACGCTGCGGGCGGACCACCTCTCCTCGTATGGCTATGGGAGACAGACGTCGCCGGAGATCGACCGCCTGGCCGCCCAGGGCGTCCGCTTCGACCAGGCCTCGTCGCAGTGGCCGAAGACGACGCCCTCCTTCGCCTCGATGTTCACCGCCAGCTACTCGAAGGACAACCGCATCGTGCGCAAGGTGGGCATCCCGCTCCCCTGCCGCTACGAGACCGTCGCCGAGGCGCTGAAGCGCCAGGGGTACGGGACCTACGCCGTGGTCTCGAACGGCGCCGTGGGGAGCGACTTCTACTTCGACCAGGGCTTCGACACCTTCGTCCAGACCTGGAAGCTGCCGCACGGCGGCAGCGCAGCAGATAATGCCGGCGCCGACCCCAACCGCGCCGAGGCGGTGACCCGCCTGGCGGCCGGCGTCGCCGACCGCATCGACCGCCGGAAGCCCTTCTTCCTCTGGGTCCACTACATCGACCCGCACTGGCCCTACAGCCCGCCGCCGCCCTACCGCGACCGCTTCCAGGGCGACCGCTTCTTCGACCGCTCGGTGAGGATCCCGGTCAGCCAGGGCAAGGCGCGGCAGGAGATGATGGGGATCGGCGAGGGGCAGGTGGTCGACGGCCATGACGACCTCGCCTTCTACGTCGCCCGCTACGACGCCGAGATCGCCTACACCGACGCCCAGATCGGCAAGCTGCTGGCGGCGCTCCGCGCCAAGGGGCTGATGGGCAAGACGCTCACCGTCCTCACCGCCGACCACGGCGAATCGCTCGGCGAGCACCACTATTTCTTCGACCACGGCCGCTTCGCCTTCCAGACCTGCCTGCGGGTGCCCCTCGTCGTCTCCTACCCAGGGGTCCTCCAACCCGGCGTCGACCGCGACCCGGTCGAGCTCCTCGACCTCGCCCCGACCCTCCTCGAGACCGCGGGGGCGAAGCTCCCCGGCGGGCGCTGGAAGCAGGGGCGCTCGCTCGGCCGGCGCCTGCGCGGCGAGGCCGCGGCGGGCGGCACGGTCTCGCCGCCAGCTGGGGATACCGCCGCCGCGAGCGACCGGGACGGCCCGGTGCCGCCCCATGCCGGCCTCGCCTTCTCCGAGGCCGGCTACGAGCTCGACGACCACTGGATGAAGATCGTCCGCGACCGCCGCTTCAAGCTGATCTACGCCCAGATGCTCCCCGACCAGCGCTGGACCGGGGGCGACGGCGTGCGCTTCGTCCTCTTCGACCTCGCGCGCGATCCGGGCGAGACCCGGAACGTGGCCGCCGAGCACCCGCAGGACGCCGAGCGCCTGAAGCGCGCCCTCTGGCAATGGGACCGCGCCCCGCGCTTCGACGTGGCGACCCAGCCGCCCACCGCCGCCTGCCAGGGCGAGCGGCGGATGGACACCGAGACCGCCAAGCTGCTGCACAGCCTGGGATACATTTAGGGCTCGTCCACCGACCGAGCCCCAAGGAGACGCCATGAAGATCGGCATCGGCTCCGACCACGCCGGCTTCCGCTACAAGGAAGCGATCAAGCGGTTCCTCGCCGCCGCGGGCCACGAGGTGCGCGACTTCGGCACCGACTCCGAGGAGACGGTCGACTACCCGCTCTTCATCCACCCGGTGGCGGCGGCGGTGGCGGCCGGCGAGGTCGAGCGCGGCGTCGTCCTCGGCGGCTCGGGCAACGGCGAGGCGATGGTCGCCAACCGCGTGCGCGGCGTGCGCTGCGCCCTCTGCTGGAACGAGGAGTCGGCGCGCCTCGGCCGGCAGCACAACGACGCCAATGTGATCTCGCTGGGGCAGCGCATGATGTCCGAGGAGACCGCCCTCGCCCTGGTGCGCATCTGGCTCGACACCCCCTTCGAGGGGGGCCGCCACGTCCGCCGCATCGAGGAGATCGACGAGGTGTCCGACGGGGCCCGATGAGGCGATCCTGCGAGTCTGTGAGTTTTCGGAGACAACAGCAGCGTACTCCACTGCCGATGCGCTCATATCTTCCATTGTCATCCTGAGCGAAGCGAAGGACCTGGGAGGCGGGAACGTCCAAGTCTCGGAATCCGTTGGACTTCGAGGCTGCCCCCGCCCAGGTCCTTCGCTTCGCTCAGGATGACAATCCAGAGGGTTTCGCACAGCTACCTGATGACTCTGGGCGCCTTCCGACAAAGATTCACACGCTCTCATCAGGATGACAGTGCATGAAGAGCTCGCGCCACCACGGGGAACGTCGACTCTGCGGTCTTCCATGAGCGCGGCCTACGACGCGCTGCGCTCCGCCCCCCGCCTCGATCGCTCCCGCCTGCGCCAGCGCGAGCCGCTCGCCCCCTACACCACCTTTCGCATCGGCGGCCCGGCCGACCTCTTCTATCCCGCCGCGAGCGCCGACGACCTGGCGCACGCCGTCGCCGCCGCCCGCGGCGCCGGGATCCCCTGGTTCCTCCTCGGGCTCGGCGCCAACATCCTGGTCGGCGACCGCGGCTTCCGCGGCCTGGTGATCCACAACCGCGCGCGGCGGATCGCCTTCCCCCCGGCACGGCGTCGTCGCCGAGAGCGGCGCCGTCGTCCACCCCGACCTGATCGAGGCGGCGATCGCCCGCGGCCTCTCCGGCCTCGAGCACTTCGCCGGCATCCCCTCGACGGTCGGCGGCGCCCTCTGGCAGAACCTCCACTTCCTCTCCCCCGCCCCGGCCCGCGAGCGGACCATGTTCGTCGCCGAGGTGACCGAGGGGGCGGAGATCCTGACCGAGGAGGGCGAGCGCCGGAGCGTCGACGCCGACTACCTCGAGCTCGGCTACGACACCTCGGTCCTCCACCACCGCCGCGACGTCGTCCTCACCGCCACCTTCCGGCTGGCGCCGGCGGACCCCGAGCGGATGCGGCGGGTGGTGCGCGAGAACCTCGGCTGGCGCGCGAGCGCCATCCGCCGCTCGCGACCGAGCCCTCGGCGGGCTCCATCTTCCAGAAGATCGAGGGGATCGGCGCCGGCCGGCTGATCGACCAGTGCGGCCTGAAGGGCGCCGCGGTGGGCGGCGCCGTCGTCTCACCGCGCCACGCCAACATCGTCGTCAACCGCGGCGGCGCCACCGCGGCCGACGTGCGGGCGCTGATCGCCAAAATCCAGGACGAGGTCGAGCGGCAGACCGGCTACCGCCTGCAGCCGGAGATCTCCTTCGTCGGCGAGCTCTGATCGCACGGCCGCCGGCGCCCTCTCAGCCCATGCGCACCCTTCGGCTCGCCCTCGTGCTGCTGTTCGGAGCTGTCCTGCCGATGGATGCGCAGCGCAGGGGAATCCCCCTCGCCCCGTGTCAGGTCGCCGGTATGGCCGCGAAATGCGGCCGCTACGAGGTCTTCGAGGACCGCACCGCGAAGGCGGGACGCCGGCTGGCGCTCCATCTGGTCGTGCTGCCGGCGCGAGCGCCCAAACCGAAGCCGGATGCCATCGTCTACCTCGCCGGCGGACCGGGCGCCGCCGCGACCTCCGAGGCGCCGCTCTTCGCCGCCGGCCTGTCGCCGCTCCTCGCCGAGCGCGACGTCCTCCTCGTCGATCTGCGGGGGACCGGCGAGTCGAATCCGCTGGGCTGCGACCTCGGGCTCGGTCTGCTCACCCGGCCCATCTCCGCGGCGGCCGTCGCCGCCTGCCGCCGGCAGCTCGAGCGAAGAGCCGATCTCCGCCTCTACACCACCGGCATCGCCATGGACGACCTCGACGAGGTGCGCGCGGCGCTCGGCTACCCGGCGATCGACCTCCTCGCCCACTCGTACGGCACCTTCGCCGCCCAGATCTACCTGCGGCGCCATGGCGAGCGCGTGCGCGCCGCGGTCCTCGAGGGCATCGTGCCGCCCGAGCCCGACGCCTTCCTCTCCTATGCCGAGGACGCCGAGCGCGCGCTCGCTGCGGTGCTCGCCGCCTGCGCCGCCCAGCCGGCCTGCCATGCGGCCTTCCCCCGCCCGCGCGACGAGCTGACCGCGGTCCTGCGGCGCCTGGAGCGGCCGGTCACGGTCCTGGTGAAGAGGGACGAAGGCGAGCCGCCCGCCACGGTCGAGCTGACCCGCGACCTCTTCGCCGCCACCCTCCGCGTGCGCCTCTACTCGGCCCGCGCGGCGGCGCGCATCCCGCGGGCGATCCACCGGGCTTTCCTCGGCGACTACTCGGACATGGCGCACGCCGCCTGGGTCATCGGCCGCGCTTCCAGCGCCGGTCTGAGCGAGGGGCTCATGCTCGCGGTCGACTGCGCCGAGGGCCTCCGCTCGATCACGCCGGCGGCGGTCGTGCGCCGCTCTCGGGGCACCTTCCTCGGTCCCCAGCCGCTCCTGCGGCGTCTCGCCGCCTGCCGCGCCTGGCCGCGCGGCGAGCCGCCCGCGGACCTCGCGGAGCCGGCGGCCTCGCACGCTCCGACCCTGCTGATCTCCGGCGAGATCGACCCGGTGACGCCGCCCTCCGGCGCCGAGCGGGTCCGGCGCCGCCTACCCGGCAGCCTGCATCTCGTGGTGCGCGGCCAGAGTCACTCGATCGAAGAGCCCTGTACGACCGGGATCGTCGCCGCCTTCCTCGCCGCCGGCGAGCTCCGCGGCCTCCAAACCTCCTGCCTCGCAGAGCTGCCGCCCCTCGCGCTCGAGCTCGGGCGGTGAGGGACTCGTCGGCGAGCTCTGACGGCACGGCCACCGGCGCCCTCCTTTGGCCCCCCCCCTTCCCCCCCCATGCTGGTGCGTTCCGCTGCCGGATGGTGCCCTGATAGACGCTGCTCAGCCCTTCACGAACGTCCCGCGCTCGACGTCTTTCCTCACTCCGGGGAAGGCGAGCGCGCGGCCGTGGGCGACGCAGTAGACGCCGGGCGGCAGCACGCCGGCGGCGAAGATCGCCTCGGTCAGGTTCTGCAGGGCGTCCGAGCTCTTCATCTCGAAGGGTCGCATGGCGCCGGTCAAGACGATCGGCACACGGGGGTGGGGGATCTCAGCCAGCAGCCGCTCGCCGGTCTTCGCCAGAGTGTCGGTGCCGTGGAGGACGACGACGCCGCGGCAGTCCTCCTCGCCGCCGGCCCCGGCCGCCGGCGGCGAGGAGCCAGTTCCGGCTAGCGCGCTCCGGACCGCCTCGACGATCCTGCCCGCGGTCGTCGTCGGTCATCTCCAGGCTGTCCTTGCTCATCAGCTCGTGGACCGTCACCGCGGTCGCCTCGAGACGCAGCTCGGAGAGCATGCGATGGACGAGCGAGCGGCGGTTGGCGAGCTCGCCCGTCTGTTCGTCGTAGGTCTTCTCGATGGTGCCGCCGGTGGTGACGAGGGCGATCTTGCGCATGGGGATCGCGGCGGCTCAGGGCTGCGGTGGAGCGGCGTCCTGGCGCTCGGCGCGGAGCTGGTCCAGGGTGTCGAAGCCGTGGCGGAGATGCGGGATGACGATCGAGCCGCCGACCACCAGGGCGACGTTCATGGCGTCCTGGATCTCCGCGTCGGCGAGGCCCGCGTCGACGCACTGGATGAGGTGGTAGTCGATGCAGTCGTTGCAGCGCAGCACCATCGAGGCGACGAGCCCGAGGAGCTCCTTGGTGCGGGAGTCGAGCGCGCCCTCGCGGTAGGCCGCGGAGTCGAGGTTGAAGAAGCGTTTGATCCCCAGGTGCTCGGAGCCCAGGATGCGCTCGTTCATCCGCTCGCGGTAGGCGCGGAACTCTTCCAGGTCTCTCGTCATCGTTTCGTCTCCTTCGAGGTCTCCAGTTAGGTCTCCAGCTAGGTCTCTAGCTAGGTCTCTAGCTAGACAAAAGGCCCCGGTCCGTGGGACCGGGGCCTTCAGAGGTCTGGTTAGGCGGCGTTGGGTTCCCCCGGATCGCGGGGTCACCCTCCGATCAGCGCCACAGACGCCGTTCGAGAGGTTGCCCTACCGGGCCGCCACCTCCGCCGGACCGTTGCGTTTACCAATCTTCACTGGACCACCTCCTCTCTGGGCGTGTCCATCATCGGCAGGTCCCAACCCGCCCGGCTCCGTGGGCCGCCCACGCCTCTTGAGAGCCGCCGCTGCGCTCGCGAGATCGAGCGCGCGGACCCGAAGTGACACGAGCCGTATGGTGGCGGAAGCGAAGCGGGATGTCAACCGCCGCGTGCCGGTACTGGCTCAGTTTGGTCCGCTGCGGGCGACCGCCCTCGGGACCACCCGCCCGAACCCCCTTACAGGCGGCCGTCCTCGGGACCAAACGGAGCCACTACCGTGCGGCCGCCGGCGCGGTCGCCAGCGCCAGCGCTCCCGCCCCGTCGACCATCCCCCGCCAGCCCTCCGCCACCACCGTCGCGCTGTGCGCCTCGAAGACGAGGGCGGGTCCGGCGAAGGCCGCGCCGGGAGCGAGCGCCGCGCGCTCGTAGACCGGCACCTCGCGCCAGCGGCCGGCGAAGCAGGCGCGGCGCCGGCCGGCCGGCGCCGCCGCGAACGCCGCGGCCGGAGGAGCGGCGGGGACGATCTCGGGCGGCCGCGAGGAGGCGGCCACGCGGAGGGCGACGAGCTCGATCGGTCGCGCCGCGGGGAGATAGCCGTAGAGCTCGCGGTAGGCGGCGGCGAAGGCGCGCTCCGACGGCGTCCCCGCGCTCCCCTCGCCCCCTTCCTCTTCTTCTTGGTAGGGCACGGCGATCGTCCCCTCCTGGCCGGCGAAGCGGAGATCGAGGAGCCGGCGGCGGACGGCGATCTCGCCCTCCGGCACCCCCTCGGCCGCGACCGCCGCCGCCGCCTCGCGCGCCAGCTCCGCCATCCAGCCGGCGAGCCGCGGCGCCGCCGCGGCGAGCGGCCGCAGCACCTGGCGCTGGGCGAAGCGCTCGACGACGGCGGCGGCGAGGCCGGCGGCGGAGAGGAGGCCGGCGTCGAGGGGGACCAGGACGCGCTCGATCGCGAGGAGGGCGGCGACGGCGCAGGCGTGCTGCGCCCCGGCGCCGCCGAAGGCGACGAGGGCGTAATCGGCGGGATCGTAGCCGCGGCCGAGCGAGATGCGGCGGATCGCCTCCGCCATGCGCTCGTCGGCGATGTCCAGGAAGCCCTGGAGGAGCGCCTCGCGATCCGGGGCCCGAGCCCCCAAGGTCCTCTCGACCGCGGTCGCCATCTCCGCCGCCGCGGTCACCTCGATGGGGATGCCGAAGCGCTCCGCGGCCAGGCGGCCGAGGAGGAGGTTGACGTCGGTCAGGGTGAGCGGCCCGCCGGCGCCGTAGCAGGCCGGACCGGGCGAGGCGCCGGTGCTCTCCGGACCGACCTTGAGCTGCCCGCCCTCGGCGCGGCAGATCGATCCGCCGCCGGCCGCGACACTCTCGATGGCGAGCGCCGGGGCCACCAGGTGGGCGTCGCCGACGCGGTGCTCGAAGACGACCTCGAAGTCGCCGTCGTAGCGGGCGACGTCGGTCGAGGTGCCGCCCATGTCGAAGGCGATCACCTTCGTCAACCCCGAGCGCCGCCCCGCCGCCGCCGCCCCCACCACCCCGCCGGCCGGGCCGGAGAGCAGGCTGTCCTTGGCGCGGAAGGCGCCGGCGCGCACCAGGCCGCCGGCGCTCGTCATCACGTGCAGCCCGCCCGCCGGCAGCGCCGCCTCGAGCCGCGCCAGATAGCCCTCGATCGCCGGCGAGAGATAGGCGTCGACCACCGCCGTCTCGGCGCGCGGCAGGATCTGGATGAGCGGCGCCAGCTCGGCCGAGAGCGAGACGTGGCGCCAGCCGGCGCCGGCGAGCGCCTCCCCCACCGCGCGCTCGTGGGCGGGGTTGCGGAAGCTGTGGAGGAGCGCGACGGCGGCCGCCGTGAAGCCCGCCGCGAGCAGGCGCTCGGCCGCGGCGGCGGCCTCGGCCAGCGCCTCCGCGCTCAGGGGGACGACCGCCGAGCCGTCGGCCGCCAGGCGCTCGCGCACCTCGACCACGGCGCCGTAGAGCGGCGCTGGCCGCCGGATGTCGAGCGCGAAGAGGTCCGGCCGCTGCTGGGTGCCGATCGCCAGGAGGTCGGCGAAGCCGCGGGTGACGAAGAGGGCGGTCGGCGCGCCCTTGCGCTCGAGGAGCGCGTTGGTGCCGCGGGTGGTGGCGAGGCGGAGGGCGAGCGGCGGCAGCGGGCGGTCGAGCGGCGTCCCGGTCACCCAGCGGGCGGCGAGGATCGGCGCCTCCTCGGGCGAGGCGAGCTCGCAGCGCGCGCCGCCCGCGAGCGGCGCCCCGGGCTTCGCCCCGAGCGGCCGCGCGAGCTCGAGGACTCGCCCGCCCGCGTCATACCCGGCGACCGCCACCGGCTCGCCGCCGCCGGCATCGAGGAGGCGGAAGGCGTAGCCGCGGAAGAAATCCTCCACCGCGGGAAGCGCGCCGGCGAGGCGCAGCCGCGCCGGCGCGAGGACCTCCGCCACGCGTGCCCGAATGGCGCTCGACGAGAGCACTTTGGCGCGGTGGAGCTCCCCCGCCGGGTCGAGCGCCAGGCAGTCGGTGAAGGTGCCGCCGGTATCGACGAAGAGGCGCCAGCGGGACGCCGGCGGCGCCCCGCTGGGGCTCGATCCATCGGCGCCCATGCGAGCCTCGGACACGGCGCGCATCCTAACCCCTCGGGGTCGGCGCCGGCGGGAATGGAGAGGAGGGAGAGAGAGCGGCGTCGGGGCCTGCCGTGCGGCAGGCCCCCGATGCGTCGCTCGTTACGGGCAGGGCTGGGCGTTGGGGATGCAGGTCGGCTGCTTCTTGATGATGCAGCAGTGATCGCCCTGGATGCAGAGCAGGTTGCAGACCCGCGAGGCGCTCGGCGTCGCGGGCGAGAAGACATCGGCGAGGGTCAGCGGAGCCGCCGCCGGCGCGCTCGCCGCCCGCGCGGTGCTGACGATGGGAGCCGGCGCGACGGACGGATGGGCCGGCGGCGCCGCGGCGACCAGGGTGGACGACATGGCGAGTAGGCCGACGAGCACCAAGTGTGCTTTGCGCATGAGTACCTCCTTGAACGGTGCCCGCGGACATCACGAGCACGGTTCAATCATTTCGCAAGGCTCATGCCGGTTTTTCCAAACATCTATGCAATTGCGATGAAGCGGCCGGCGGGCCGGCGGCCGAGCGGCCTCACCCGACGCGCCGGGCGCCGCCCTGGTCGGCGCTCTGCAGAGCGGCGGCGAGCTGCTTCACCCGGCCGTTCTCGCGGTCGATCGCCGTGGCCTTGTCGAGCCAGCGGCGCGCCTCCTTGTAATCGCCGGCGGCGACCGCCCACTGCCCCATCGCGGCGTAGGGCTCGGCGTGCTCGCCGTAGAGACGGAGCGCCCGCTTGTAGAGACGGTGCGCGTCATCGAGCCGGCCGTGGGCGAGCGAGACGTCGCCCAGGTCGAGGAAGCTGAACGGGTTGCGCTCGCCCACCCGGGCGGCGATGGCGAGGAGCTCCTCGGCTTCTTTGTCCTGGCCGCGCAGGCGGAGGACCGAGGAGAGGTTCTGGTAGGCCGAGGACGAGTCGGGGTCGATCTCCAGCGCCCGGCGATAGGCCGTCTCGGCGCTCGCGGGATCGCCGGTGCGGCGCCGCGCCACCCCGAGGTTGACCCAGCCGCGCGCCAGGTCGGGGTCGAGCACCACCGAGGCCTCGAGCCAGGGGAGCGCCTCGGCGTAGCGGCCGGCGCGCAGCAGCTCGCCGCCGCGGTTCGAGTAGTAGAGGGCGACGGCGGTGCGGTCGGAGATCCGCTTGATCTCGCGGTAGTGGGCGGCCGGCGCCATGGTGAAGTCGAGGATCTCGACCTCGTTGCCGACCGCGAGGCCGACGCTCACGTGGCCGGAGACCACCACCAGGTCCCCCTGCCGCTCGAAGCGCTGGATGTCGTCGACGTCGAGGTAGAAGACGGGCACGCCGACCTCGCGCGCCAGCCCGACGAAGATGTTGGTGAAGGCGAGGCAGTTGGCCTTGCGCTGGGTGAAGACCTCCGCCGCCGTGCCGGTGAAATGGGCCTCGTAGGTGATCCCCATGCCCTTCTGGGGATCGAGGAGCGCCGTCAGCAGGAGCTGCAGGCGCTTGTCGGTCGGCACATCGGGGTTGGGGATCGCCTTGTGGACCCAGGCCCGCATCTCGTCCGTCAGCTCGTACGGGACGACGGCCGGGGCCTGGCGGATCCCCTTCTCGCGCAGCAGCCGTTCGAGGCTGCCGCGGTCGATGGGACCGTCGGCGACCGACGCGCAGCCGCCGGCGAGGAGAGCGAGGGAGCCGAGGGCGAGGAGGGCGGCGAGAGCGAGCGGCCGGAGAGGCGGCTCGGCACGGCGGGGGACGGGATCGTTCGCCATACAGCACCTTAGACGCGGTCCTCGACCCGCCAGTTCCCTCAGCTGGCGCGCGAGGGGCGCCGGAAGAGGAACCGCCGGACGCCGAAGAAGAGGAGGCCGAAGACCGCGAGCACGGCGATCACCGGCACGGTGACCGCGAGGACGGAGAGGAGGGCCGAGCCGCCGGCCTCGACCGTCGAGACCAGCGGGTTGCCGAGGCCGCCGGTCGTCAGGGTCGAGATCGAGCGGGCGGTGGCGGTCAGGCCCTGGAAGACGGCGGTGGTGCCGCCCCCGGCGACGACCGCCAGCGTCCACTGGAGGAAGGGGCTGGCATGGCCGAGGGACGAGGCGGTCACCAGGATTCCGGCGACGATCGCGGTGGGCGTCGCGACGGCGTCGAGCAGGTGGTCCACCCAGGGGATGTAGTAGCCGGCGATCTCGACGGCGGTGGCGACCGCGAAGGCGATGAGCGCCGGGTAGGAGGCGACCCAGCCGAAGCCGTGGCCGAGGGTCATCTCGCCGGCGCGCGCCGCCAGCGAGAGGACGAGGAGCGGCACGAAGACCCGGAACCCGCAGGCCGCCGCGAGCCCGATGCCGGCGAGAGCCCCCAGCGCAGTATCCATGCTCGAAGTTTACACCCGCCGGGCGCCGACGGCGGGCGCGAGCGGCTTGCTTCCGCTCCTTCGATCATCAACAATCGCTTCGAGCTTCGACGAGGAGGATCGATGAGCGAGAGCGATGGTGGCGACGGCGCCGGCCGCGGCGCCTGGACGCGGCGGCGGTTCCTCGGCATGGTGGGGCGGGCGGGAGGGGCCGCGGCCGTCTACGAGACGATGACGGCGATGGGGTTGATCAACGTGCCGGCGGCCTGGGCCGGCCCGCTCCAGCTGCCGGAGGGCTCCGGCGCCGGCAAGTCCGTGCTCGTCCTCGGCGCCGGGATCGGCGGGCTGGCCGCCGCCTACGAGCTCGGCCGCGCCGGGTACCGCTGCCAGATCCTCGAGGCGCAGGAGCGCGCCGGCGGCCGCAGCCTGACCGCCCGGCGCGGCACGGTGATCACCGAGGACGGCGACCACGGCACGACCCGGCAGACCTGCAAGTTCGACGACGGGCTCTATCTCAACATGGGCCCCGGGCGGCTCCCCTACCACCACCGCCGGGCGCTGCACTACTGCCAGGAGCTCGGCGTGCCGCTCGAGGTCTACGTGATGGAGACCACGGCCAACCTCTACCAGACCGACAGGGCATTCGACGGCAGGCCGCAGGTCAACCGCCGCCTCGCCAACGACGCCCGCGGCTACATCGCCGAGCTCCTCGCCAAGGCGGTCTGCAAGGGCGCTCTCGACCAGTCCCTGAACGAGGAGGACCGCCACCAGCTCATGAGCCTCCTCGCCACCTTCGGCGACCTCGAAGGCGAGACCTGCGAGGCGTATGACAAGGCCGCCACCGCCTATGCCGGCTCGACGCGCGCGGGCTGCGCCCGGCCGCTCACCGTCTACCAGCCCTGCGAGCCCGAGGCGAAGCTCGGCCTCTCCGACCTCCTGCGCTCGGACTTCTGGCTGCACCGCTTCTATCAGCCGGTCGACTTCGAGTGGCAGCCCACCCTCTTCCAGCCGGTGGGCGGCATGGACCAGATCGTCGAGGGCTTCAAGCGGAGGATCGGCAACCTCGTCCAGTACCGGACCGAGATCCTCGAGATCCACCTGCGGGCCGACGGCGTCGAGGTCGTCTGCCGCGACCGCGAGACGCGCGAGAAGCGGGCGCTCAGGGCCGACCACTGCCTCTCCAGCATCCCCCTGCCTCTCCTCAAGCAGCTCCCCGCCAACTTCTCGGACGGCTTCCAGAAGGCGCTCGCGGACACCCGCTCCTCCCCCACTTGCAAGGTCGGCTGGCAGGCGAACCGCCGCTTCTGGGAGACCGAGCGCGAGATCTATGGCGGCATCAGCTGGATCGACGACCCCATCACCCAGATGTGGTACCCGTCGTACGACTACTTCTCGGCCAAGGGCACGCTCACCGGTGCCTACAACTATGACGCTCACGCCGAACGGCTGGGGCACATGGGCCTCGAGGAGCGCCTGGCGACGGCGCGGCAGGGGGCGGTGAAGCTCCACCCCGAGTTCGCCGACGACCGGGTCGTGCCGCAGAGCCTGGGGCTGTCGATCGCCTGGCAGAACGTGCCATTCCAGCGCGGCGGCTGGGCCGCCTGGGACGACCGGAGCCCGGCCGACCGCGACGCCTACGCCCGCCTGCTCGAGCCGGACGGCCGCTTCCAGGTCATCGGCGACCAGGTCTCGTCGCTCCCCGGCTGGCAGGAGGGGGCGCTGATGTCGGCCGAGCACGCGATCGGCCGGATCGCCGGCCTGCCCCGGCTCGAGAAGCAGACGGTGGCGCATGCGCCGAGCTCGCGGCGCGTGGCTGAGGGCCGATAGAGGGAGTCGGACGAGACGGCGGCGCGCCCGGGGCCTGCGAGAGCCCGCGGGCGCGCCGCGCGCCTTCACGACGGAAGAAGGCTCAGGAGGGGGTGTGGTGATCGCCCATCTTGTGGTCGTCGTCGTGCATCTTGACGACGTCGACGCGGGCGGCGGTCTTGTCGGTGCCGTCCTCGGTGAAGGAGACCCGCACGTCGTCGCCGGGCCTCAGGTCGGCGAGGGTGAGATCCTTCTTGCCGTGGCGGAACTTGGTCGAGCTGTCGGTCTTGAAGGTCGAGCTGTCGTTGCCGTGCTTGACGGTGAAGGTGCCGCCGGCCGAATCGACCGAGTCGAGCGTGCCGTGCATCCGCACGTACTTCGAGCTGCCGGTATGGGAGTGCGTGCTGTCCGCGACCACCGCGCCGGCGGTCGCGAGAACCAATAACAGCGCCAGACTGAGCACCATGTGTTTGCGCATAGCCCTTGTCTCCTAGAGTTGAAGGCATCGTCATGATGCCTTCCGGTCAGAATGTCTCAGCAGAGAATGTGCAAATCGCGGGCCAAACCCTGGCAGATTGAGCGCGGACGGGAAAGCGGGGACGGAGAGAGGAGAGGGCCGAGGGAGGGTCCTCTTGGCGCGATGGGACCGGCGCCTCCCGCGACGGTGGCTCAGCCGCCGTCGGAGCGGGGATTGCGCGCCGCCTGCGCCAGGACGAGGCGCAGGGTGTCGATGTCGACCGGCTTCATCAGGTACTTGTCGAAGCCGCTCGCCAGCGCCCGCCGCCGGTGCTCCTCGCCGCGGAAGGCGGTGACCGCGACGATCAGCGGGGCGTCGCCGCCCGGGCTGGCGCGGATCGTCCTCGCCACCTCGAAGCCGTCGATGCCGGGCAGGCCGAGGTCGAGCAGCACCACGTCCGGCATCTCCTTCGCCGCCGCGGTGAGGCCGCTCGGTCCATCGGCCTCGAGGTGTGGCTGATAGCCCCACATGGACAGGAGGATGCCCATGAGCTGGAGGCTCTCGGGGTCGTCCTCCACCACCAGCACCCGCAGGTCGGGTGCCGTCTCGGAGACAGCCGGCTGGGAAGCCATGGGGCGCAATCCTACCCGAGAGAGTGCCGTCGGGCTAGTGGCCTAGAGGATCCCGAGCACCGCCTCGGGCGGCCGGCCGAGGGCGGCTCGTTCGCCGGCGACGACGATCGGCCGCTCGATCAGGACCGGGCTGCGGACCATGGCGGCCACCACTTCGGCGTCCGTCAGGCCCGCATCGTCGAGGCCCTCGGCGGCGAAAGCCGGCTCCTTCCGGCGCAGGATCTCGCGCGGCCCCTTGCCCAACAGCGCGAGGATGCGCGTCAGCTCGACAGCGCTGGGCGGCGTCTTCAGGTACTCGACGATCTCGGGCTCGATCCCCCGCGAGCGCAGCAGCGCGAGCGCGCGGCGGGAGGTGCTGCAGCGCGGGTTGTGGTAGATCGTGACTTTCATCGGGTGCCTCCTGCGCCGTCAGGCGACAGGCGCCTGGCCCGTCGTCGATATCAGGGTATACCGCCAGCGGAGATCTCCGATCAGGCTTCCCCAGCAGAAACCGACGGCGTTCAGGGTGAAGAGGGCGGTGATGAAGACGCTCGAGGCGACGGGGACCAGCATAAGGCCCAGGGGCAGGACGGAACCGGCCGCGATGAGCGCGAAGCTCGTCCGGAACGCCCGAGAGATCGCCTGCCGCCGGGTCGCGGGCTTGCGCTCCCACAGCCAGACCGACGCGGCCACGCTGCACAGGCAGGACGGCGCTCCACCCCGCGAGCTGGAGCAGGAAACCATCGCGCGCTCCCGCCTCGCGGCCCACGATGACGCCGGCGATCCCCTGCGCCAGCCGAAAGAGGACCATGTAGGTCAGGACCGAGCTCCAGACGAAGCCCGACATCCGGGGAGCCGGCCCGATGGGGATCTGGAGCAGTACCGCGCCGCCCTGCCGCGAACGCCACCGGAGCTCGCCCAGGAAGGGCCCCCACCAGCCCGCCGATCCAGGGGGAGAACAGCGCGTAGTATCGCAAGCCCACCCGCACCATGCCGGGTGCCAGCCCCGCCGGCAGGGCCGCGTTCGGATCGAGGACCTGCGACCAGACCGCCGCCGAGCCCGACGCGCCGCGGATCAGGAGCCACCAGGCCAACGAGGCCGCCGCCCCCGCGAGCGCTCCCCGGCCGACGAGCAACGAGCGCCTCGTCTCCGCGGCGAGCCAGAGCACGAGGAAGCACGAGAGCGCCTGGGCGTACGGCCCGAGGTTCAAGAGGAGAACCCGCGCCACATAGGGGCCGCGGGCGTGAGAGAACCACAGGTCCGACAGGTACTCGACCGGCGTGGCCAAGAGGAGGCTCAGCAGGAGGCCGGCGAGAGAGCGCGCAAAGTCCCTGGTGCCGATCAGCCAACCTCCGAGCCGAGTTCTTGGAGATCCTCAGAACGGAAAGAAGCTGACTCCGGAGGTGACGTAGGCCTGCCGCTCCGTCGACCACTGGGTCACCGAATCGACGACCTTGATGTCCAGGATATAGGTCGAGAAGAGCTGGAAGCCGCCTGGCAGGAAGATCCAGGCGTTCGCCGAGGTCTCCAGCCCTGCCGTGCCCGGGATCGTCCCGTTCGTCGAGCGGACCACCGCTCCAGTCGTCCTGTCCAGCATCGTCGCCGTCCAGCTGATCAGATGGCCGGTCCGATTGGTCACCGTCGAGCCGATCGGGCACAGCCCCGCGATCTGAACGGCCAGCGGGCAGACGCTCGCCTGCAGCGGAATCGGGATGGGGAGGCTGGTGAAGACGCCTGGATTGCCGATGATGACGCGCTGCGACGAGAAGAATCCGCCATGGATCATGAAGGAGTCCTGGTTCTTGTGGCCGGTCGCCGAGTACCAGACGGCGAGAGGGGTCTGGACGGAGTCGTCCGCCATGCTGATCGGCTCGCCGTCCGCGAACGTCTTGTAGGACTGGGAGGGTCCCGGATGCTCCTCGTCGCCGGCTTTCAGCAGGGCGATGTCGACGTCCTGGTTCGAGCCTCCGGGGATGATCGGATCCCCGTCATTGTTTTTGAAGCGGGGGCTTACGACCAGCGCGCCGACGAGGTCGTCGCGGTTGAGCAGCTTGGCCCATCTCCAGTGGATGTGAAGGCACTCGGGGCAGCCGGGATGACCGGTCGGCGAGGGCCCGGCGACCTTCGTGCTGCCGCCGTTCTCCCCCACCCGCGCCCGGAGGTGCAGGTTGTCGGCCCGGGTGAGGGTCGGCGGCACGGTGGACCCGATGGCGGTCGGCGCCGTCTTGCCGTTCTCGATGATCCGGATCGCCGTCTCGCGAAGCAGAGGATTCGCCCCGAAGAAATGCGACCCCTCGTCGGAGGCCGTGCCGGTCACCCCCGGGCCGTTGCAGAGGAAGACGTTGTCGAGGTGCTCGCAGTCGAAGAACAGCGTCGCCACGCTGGTCGGCGAATCGGGGAAGAGCTGCGATGGAGCTCCGCCTGTCTGCTGGTGGAACCGCTCCGTCGGCTGGAAGAGGAAGCGCTGCGCCGTGTTGAAGGTCAGCAGCTGAGGCCCGTTCGCGCTGGTGAAGTACTGGTACTTGACGATCGGCTTGAAGCGGGCCGCGGAGAGCTCGTCCGAGGCCTCGGGTGCGTCGTACCCCTCGCGCCAGAACTCGTAGCGCTGGGTCACCAGCGCGCAACTGTCCGGCAGCTCGGGGCTGCGGTCCGGGTCGCCGTCCAGGCGGTCGAGCAGGTACTGCGCCTCGAGCGCGAAGGAGTCGCCGTTCGACGGCACCACGCTGAACTTGAGCAACTGGCTGCGCGAGGTGGTCGAGCCGACGCAGGCCGCCGAAGCCTTGTTCTGGGCGAGGGAGCAGCGGAGCGTGCTCGGTCCGGCAGCCCCCGGAGCCTGCCTGCCGATATCGAGATAGGGCAGCGACATCTTCTTGGCCATCAGCCGGTCGCCGAGCACGACGTCGTTGAGGACGAAACCGTCCTGCGGCGAGAGCTGGCCGGAGGTCAGCGTCCAGTCGAGGCCGCGGAACGGGTATTGGACGTTCGCCGTCGCCGCGCGGCCGTTGTTCACGTTGCGGAGGCTGGCGCAGACGGACCCCAGGACGGCGGTCTGGACGCCGCCGATCGAGCCGTTGGGAGAGGACGCCACCACCAGATTGGAGTCGTTGATCGCGAGACGGTCGCCGAAGGCGCCGTCGATCTTGCCGGCGTCGGCCGGGTTCGTGGGGTCCTCGAGGTTCACCAACAGGATCTTGCCCGCGCTGGTGCCGACGAGCGCGAGAGAGCCCTGGAGCACGACGCTGCTCGCCACCTCGCTCAAGTGCAGGAAGCCGAGCGGCGCCGGGTGGCTCGGGACGCTCAGGTCGACCACCGCGAGGAGCGGCGTCCCCGCCGCCGGGCTGCCGTCGACGCTGCCGTAGCCGACGACGACCGCCACCGGCAGCGCGCTGGCGTTGCCCTCGGGGTCCGACGTCTGGATCGTCCCCACCGCGAGGGCGAACCCCAGGTCCAGCCGATATCGCCCGTCCGCGCTCTGCAGCGGCACCGAGCTCAAGCCCGCGCCGCTGCCGGCCGCAGGCGGATAGAGGACCGCGCTCGGGCCGGCTTGCTGCGGATCGGCCACCACCAGGGGCAGCCGCCCCGTGGCGACGACGAGCGTCTCGGTCGGCACCGGCGCCGTGGGATCGCTCGGGTCGGCCGGCCCGGTCGCGAAGTCGGCGGCCGTCAGGTCGTACATCGTCGCGATGGCGCCCCCGCTCGTCTTCAACGGGATGGTGTTCACCACCGCGTCCGTCGCGAAACCCTGCCCCTCGGTGGTGATCGCCTGGCCGAAGTCGATGCCCTCGTGGTCCTGGTACTCCGACACCGCCGTCTGCACGTCGATCACCTGGATGCCCTTGGGGAAGGTGCTGGCGTAGATCATGCCCCCCTTCATGGCGATCCTCAGGAGCGTCCCATCCTGGCCGGCGCTCGTCGTCGCGCTCAGCGCCCCGACCCGATTCGGCACGTCCGGGTTCGACACGTCGTACAGCCAGATGTTCGAGGGCAGGGACAAAGCGCTAATTCCGGCGGCGACCGCCACCAGGGGACCATGGGTGACCGGCGACATCCCCACCCCGGCGATGTCGCTCGCCCGGCCGACGAAGTAGGCGGGGCTGCCGACCTCGGTCGGGCTCGCCGGGTTGCTGATGTCCACGATGTCCATGGCGCTCAGCGACGTGTTCACGATCTTGCCCAGGTAGGCCCGCTGGCCGAGGATGACTGGCCGCGTCGACGAGAACTGCGCCGTCCCTCCGAGCTCCTGGGGGGCGAAGGTGGTGAAATGGAGGGTGAACGCGGCGAGCGGGAGCGGCGGCTGGTTCTGGTCGACGATGCCGCTCGCGAGCGTCAGGGTGTAGGTCTCGCCGAACTTCAGCCCGCTGGTCGGCTGGACGGTCAGCGAGGTGATCGCATCGGCCGTTCCTACCGGGTTCGCCACGCTGCCGTCCGCCCGCACGCCGACGAGCCGGAAGGCGACACCGGTCGCCCCCGAGTCCCTCAACGTCACGTTGCCGGGGACGTGGGTCACCGGCTCGCTGAAGGTCACCTGCGGGAACGTCGTCGTCGTGACGCCCGACGCGCCTTCGATCGGCAGGCCGCCGACGACCGTCGGCGCCGCGCCCGGAGTCGGGCTCGCGTTGTCGCCGCCCGCCGCAACGGCGAGGAAGCTGCGGCTCGAGGTGACCGCCGGACCTCCCAGGGGCGGGAGTGCGGTCGCGACGACGCTGTAGACGCCGGGCGGGCCGACCGTGACCGTCCCGACGACGCGGGAATCGAGCCTCGACGGGTCCTGCGGGTTGTCCGGCACGTCCGGCGCGGTGACGTTGTGCTGCACGCCGCCGACCGTCGCCCCCTTGACCGTCAGGCTGGACTTGAAGGCGATGGCGAGGGACGTGCCCGACTGCAGGATGCCCCCGGCGGGGACGCGCAGGCCGTTGGCGTCGAGCGTGAACAGACGGACGTCGATCTGCGGCGGGGGCGGCGGCGGGGCGAGCGGCGGGAAGGCGATGCTCACTTTGCCGACGTTCCGGTAGTAGCGGAAGATTTCGACGTTGGGGAAGAACACGGGGTCCGGCTGCGCCGCGTCGACCTCGAAAGCCGTGGCCTCCACGGTCTCCTTGCCGTACGTCGCCGTGACCTTGCGAGTCCCGCCGCCCAGCCTGCGGTCCCAGATGGAGAACGTGCCGTCGTCCTGGCTGATGGCGACCTCGCCCGGCTGGGAGGCGCCGCCGCCGAGCTGGGCGTCGTCGGACAGGTAGACCTCGGCGCCGCTGATGCCGGCGTAGGTCGGGTCGGTCTGGCCGGGGCCCGGCGGCACGATGCGCCGCACCTTGCCGACGATCAGCCCTGGCGAGGCGACGCCGACCAGGAGCCGCTCGAAGGACCACTCGAGGTAGAAGTAGTTGTCCTCGAGGTTGGCGGCAAGGCTGCTGGTGGCCGGGTTGTTGAGCAGCGCTCCCATGCCGGTGATGAAGCCGGGGAACGGCGCCGATGCGGTGACGACCTGCGCGGTCGTCCCATCGACGAAGGCGTGGTCGATGGTCTCGAAGGCGACGGTGCCGTCCGCGGTGGCGAGCCGGCGGTAGACGTAGAAGAAGCTGCCGTCCGGCGCGTCGGCCGGCTTGGGGAAGGCGAGCTTCACCTCTTTCTTGAAGGCCAGCTTGTCCGGCGAGCTCACCTTCAGGCCGCCGCCGAAGTTGCCGTCCGGCAGGTCGGGCCGCTCGGGGAAGAGGTCCGGACCGAAGGCATCGATCTTCAACCGCACCGCGTGGTCGAGGGCGCCGGCGGGGATCAGCAGCTCGAGGCCGCCGGGACCGCGGACCGTGCCGCCGTTCGTGCCCACCGCGACCGTGCCGTCCGGAGCGACGAACTGGGTGCGGGTGAAGGTGGTGGTGCTCTTGTCCGGCGCCGTGATGGTGACCGCGAGGATATCGTCGATCGTCGCCGGGAGCCGGCCGGAGACCGCGCCGTCGTTGCCGGCGGTGAGCGAGAGGACGACGCCGTTGGTCTGATCGACGATGAGGACCTTCGAGCCCGCCGGGAAGGAATGGGCCGGCGCGCTCACCTGGACGTCGCCGTTGGCGTCGGGGAAGGCGAAGACGAGGGCGTTGGGGTCGAAGCTGGCCGGCGTCACCGACCGCGTGGTGAAGGAGACCGTCGGCACCGCGACCGGTCCGCCCACGGCGGTGGCGAGACCGCTGACCTGGAGCGTGTAGCGGGTCGCGGGCTGGAGCGCGGCGAGCGGGAAGATCGAGATCTGCCGGTTTCCCTGCCCCAGCACGAAGCGGACGGCGACCGGCGGGTTGCCCGCGCTCCCCGCCTGGAAGAGCTGGATGCTCGCGGCCGCGACCGTCGCGGGGCTGAGAGAGTCCGTGGCGGTGACGGTCATCCCCGCCGTCGGATCGACGCCGAGCGCGCCGTCGGCCGGGTCGACCGTGGCGGTGGCGACAGCGCCGGCGAGCGTCAGGTCGAGCGCCGCCGTCTGCCCGGCGGTCACGGCGACGCTGCCGGTCGCGAGGAGGGCGGTCTGGGGGACGGTGGCCTTCAGGCTGGCGGTGCCCGCGAGGGCCGGGATCATGTAGCGGCCCGTGGCGTCGGAGGGCGCCACGAACGGCAGGGTGTCGGTCGACACCAGGGCGGCGACCGCGCCGCCGGCGGAGGAAACGCGGCCGGCGACGAAGCCCAGCGGTTGCGCCGACCGGTAGAAGACGTACTCGCCGCCCTGGGTGATGCCGGGGAGGCCCGGCGAGGGCTGGGTGACGATCTGCCCGCCGGCGACCTGCGCCAGGCTCACCACGACCAGCCGGGGGACCCCGCCGAAGCGCTGGACCTGGGCGAGGACGAGCGTGTCGCCGGCCTGGGCGCTCCCCGCGCCGGCGGCGAGCTGCGCCGCCAGGCCGAGGACCTCGCCCCCGAAGTCGAGCTCGTACTGGGCGAGCGGCGTGAGCCCACCGCCGGTGGGCAGGAAGGCCGCCAGCGGCTCGGCCGTCAGGTCGACCGCCGTGTCCTCCGGCAGCGAGCCGGCGGCGACGGCGAGCGAGGCGTCGCCGTCCTCGACGACCACCGCGCCGCTGCCGCCGGTCTCCCCGCGCACCGCCTCGCGCCCGGCCAGGATGTCGAGGTGGACCTTGCCGCTCTGCAGGTCCGCCACCTGGAAGGTGTGCGAGGGGGTGACCGGGAACGTCGCCGCGAGCGCCGCGCCGGCGGCGCCCGGGAAGCCGTAGAGGACCAGGTCCTCGGCGCGGGAGGGCTCGGAGATGGGGTCGCCGGCGGTCGGCGTGTAGACCTCCGTGACGTTGGCCTGGATCACCGTGCCCGAGGGGAGCGGCAGCGAGGATGCGACCGCCAGGGTGGCCATCGACGTGCCGCCGGCCGGCGAGAGGCTCGGCGGGCTGAGCGAGCCCGAGCTCACGGCGTCGAGCGGCAGGGCGACCATGTCGATGCCTTCGAGCGGCTGGCCGGGATCGGGGACCGGCAGCGGAGGCGCCGCGGCATCGGCGACGACCAGCGCGTAGCCGCCGGGGCCGGGGAGGCTCGCCGCGAGCGTGCCGTCGGCGCTCGTCAGGCCGGCGGCCACCAGGGTCCAGGCGTGGAGGCCGGGAGCGTAGACGGCGAGCTGGAGCGGCCGGTTCGTCGGCAGCTGGACGAAGCGCGCGGCGAGCGGCGCGGCGAGCCCGGCGGTCGATGCGTCCGCGCGCAGGTCGAAGGCGACCGCGGGCGACCAGCCGAGGGGGAGGAGGGCCGGCAGGCCCTGGCCGGAGAGCGGCGTCAGGTGGAAGGCGGTCGCCTCCCCCACCGCGCCGGCCGGCACGGTGACGGTGACGGCGCCGGCGCCGGCGGCGAGCGAGCCCCCTGCCGAGTCGATCGAGACCGGGGCGGCCAGGGCGGTCAGGCGCGCGTCCACGGGGACGGTGCCGACGCCGGCCGCCACGCTCACCTCGCGCTCCACCGCCAGCAGCTCGGGGGTCTGGGCGCCGGGATCGGCCGGCCGCGAGATGCGCAGGAAGAGATGGCTGCCGCTGACCGGCAGCGAATAGCGGCCGCCGGCGTCCGAGACGTCCTGCTGCGCCCCGCCCACCACCTGGACGACGGCGCCGGGAAGGGGCAGGCCGGTGGCGTCGGCGAGCACCTGGCCGACGACCACGCCGGACGAGACGACGGCGATGCCGCGGCTGGCGCTGGCGCTGTTGCCGGCCAGGTCGGAGACCACGGCGGTGACCGTCAGCGTGTCGCCGGCCTTGGCGCCCGGCGGCACGACGACGTCGAACTGATAGGGCGGCGCGGTGAGCGTGGCGACGGTCGTGCCGCCGACCTGGAAGACGACCGAGGCGATGCCGACGTCGTCCGCCGCGGTGACGGAGACGGTGCCGGTGCCGCCCGGCGCGAGCTGCGCGGGCGCCGCGAGCTGGGTGATCGAGGGCGGCGTCTTGTCGATCTTCAAGGTGACCGAGGCGCTCGCCTGGTTGCCCGCCTGGTCGACGACGGTGTCGGTGATCACCTGCCCGGCGCCCTCGGTGGAGACGGTGCGCGGCGCCGGGCAGCGGGCGATCGGCGAGACGCTCGGCGTGCAGGTGTAGGTGACCGTGACGTCGGTGTGGTTCCAGCCCGCGGCATTGGGGGGAGGCGCCGCGCTCGCCGTGATCGTGGGCAGGGAGCCGGGGCTCTCGAGCCTCACGGTCAGGCTCGCCGAGGCCGTGTTGCCCGCCACGTCCGTCGCGGTGCCGGAGACGACCTGGTTGGCGCCCTCCGCCGCGACGGTGACGGGTGCCGGGCAGGCGGCGACGCCGGAGAGGCTGTCGGCGCAGGTGAAGGTCACCGTGACGGGGCCGGCGTTCCAGCCGTTGGCGTTCCCCGCCGGGACCGCCGCGGCGGCGATCGTCGGCGGCGTGCGGTCGAGGTTCAGGGTGACGGCCGCGGCGGCGGAGTTCCCCGCCGCATCGGTCGCGCTGGCGGAGACGACCTGGCCGGCGCCCTCCGCCGACACCGTCACCGGCGCCGGGCAGGTGGCGACGCCGGAGCCGGGGTCGCCGCAGGTGTAGGTCACCGTGACGGGGGTGTCGTTCCAGCCGGCGGCGTTCGGCGGCGGTACCGGAGTAGCCTGGATCGTCGGCGGCAGGGTGTCCACGGTGAAGCTCTGCGGCACCACCGGCGCGGCGTTCCCCGCCCGGTCGGCGACCGTCACCTCGACGCTGTGGGCGCCGTCGGCCAGGGCGTCGGCGGCGCCGAGGGCGGCGGTGGCCTGGTCGGCGCCAAGGACCAGGAGGGCGCTCTTGTCGACGCCGTCGATGCGCAGCTTGAGCTTCGCCGTGTCGACGCCGCTCGCGTCGTCCTGGTAGGCGACGACGATCGCCGGCGTGCGGGTGCCGAGGACGCTCGACTGCGCCGGCTGGACGATCTGGTAGGTGGGCCGGACGGTGTCGATCTCGAAGGTCGCCCGCGCCGTCGCCGCGTTGCCGGCGCGGTCCTCGAGCGCGGCGCGCAAATGATAGGTCGCGTCCGCGAGCGGCGAGGACGCCGTGATCTGCCCGGTCCCCTTGGCGGCGCCGAAGCTCCAGAGCGAGGTGATCTCCGTCTCCGGGTCGCTGCCATGAGCGAGGAAGACGTGGATCTTCGTCGGGTCGACCCCGGAGCCCGTGCCGTCGCCGTAGTCGAGCTCGAGGCTCGGCATCGAGGTAGCGAGGAACGCGTTGTCGGCCGGCGAGGCGAAGGTCGCCGCGGGCGGCGTCGTGTCGACAGTGAAGGAGGAGGCGGCCGTCCGCGGGTTCCCCGCGCGGTCGGCGACGGTGGCCGCCAGCCTGTGCGCGCCGTCGGCGAGCGGCGGATCGACCGCCAGCGTGCCCACCGCCTTGGTGGAGGTCAGGGCGAAGAGGCCCGTCACGTCGACGCCGTCCAGGAGGATGTGGACCGAGGCGGTATCGATCCCCGATCCCGCGTCCGCGTAGGCGACGATGGCGGCGGGGGCGGCGGAGCCGACCGCGCCGGCGGGCGCCGTCACCGCGACCGTGGGCGGCGCGGTATCGACCGTGAAGGCGCTCGTCGTCGAGCCGACGATCCCCGCCAGGTTGGCGATCTGCGCGTTGACGGTGGCGGCGCCGTCGGCGAGCGTCAGCCGGCCGGCGAGCGCGGCGGTGGCCCCGGTCGGCCCGACGGTGAAAAGGCTCGTGCGGTCGGTGCCGTTGACGAGCACCTTGAAGCTCCCCGTCGCGACGGCGTCGGGATCGGAGTACGCGATCGAGATCGCCGGGCTCCCCGTGCTCACGAAGGCGCCCGCCGCCGGCGCCGTGACCTGGATCGTCGGCACCGCCGTGTCGACGACGAAGGAGACCGTCGCGTTGCCCGCGTTGCCCGCCCGGTCGAGGACGTGCGCGGTGAGCGTGTGGCTGCCGTCCGCCACCCCGGTGGCCGTCCCGCTGGCACCGTCGGGGCCGGCGGTGAGCGCGATCGCGCGGCCGTCGAGCTTGACCTGCAGCGAGCTCGGGTCGATCGCCTGGTCGTCGTGGTAGGTGATCGAGATCGGGACGTTCGAGTCGCCGAAGCGCGCCCCGGAGGCCGGCCCCGCGATGGCGACGACCGGCGCGGTCAGGTCGACGTTGAAAGCCGCGGCGTCGGTCGCCAGGTTCCCGGCGGCGTCGGCGATCTGGGCCGTGATCTGGTTCGCCCCCTGGGGGAGCGCCGTCGGCGCGGTGAGGGTCGCGGTCGCGTCCGTGGCGGTCTTCGCGAAGAGGGCCGTGCGGTCGACGCCGTTGACCAGCACCTTGAGGGTCGAGAGGTCGATCCCCGCGTCGTCGCCGTAGGTGAGGTGGATCGCGGGCGTCGCCGTGGCGAGGTAGGAGCCCGCCGCGGGCGCGACGACCTGGACGTGCGGCGGCGCCAGGTCGACGGTGAAGCGCGAGGTGGCGGTGCCCGCGTTGCCGGCGTTGTCCGCCACCGTGGCGGTCAGGGTGTGCGCCCCGGGCGCCAGGGCGAGGCTCGCGGGGAGGGTCGCCGAGGCGTCTCCCGGGCGCCGGGTGAAGAGGCCGGTGCGGACGGTGCCGTCGAGCGTCACCGCGAGGGTCGCGGTGTCCACGCCCGAGCCCGCGTCGCTGTAGGTGATGTCGAACGACGGCGTCGCCGTGTTGACGGCGTGCCCGTTGGCGGGCATCGCGATCGCCACCACCGGCGCGATGTGGTCGCCGTTCGATCCCCCCAGGTTGATGACGAGGAAGGAACCCGGCTTGCTCGCCAGGGAGACGTGGAGCGTCGTCTGCGCCGCGAGCGTCACCGTGCGGTCGAACCCGGCGACGTTCTGGTTGAAGTCCGACGGGCCGGCCACCTGCGTGCCGTTGATGGTGATGGTCGCCGAGGAGACGCGGTTCGACCCGCTCGGATCGCCGTTCTGGATGTGGAGCGTGTAGGGGGATACCGCCCAGGCGGGGACGGCGAAGGTGTCGGTGTACTGGTTCGGCGCCCCGGTCGTGCGCACGTACTCCTTGGGGCCGAAGACCTGGACGGCGGAGCCGCTCTGCGTCGCCGCCGGCAGGGCGTAGCCGAGGAGGGCTGCCAGGACGGCGAGCTTGCCGATGCCGGCGAGCCGGCGGCACGTTGGGCGCATGTCTCGAGGTCTTTCCCGCATTAGTTGGTCACGTTGATGGCCCAGACGCCGCCGGCCAGCGTGGTGCCGCCGATCACGGTGCCGTCCGACTTCGCAGGGAGTGCCTGCACCTTGGCCGTGCCGACGGAGGCGCCGGCCGTCGAGTAGGTGACGGTCACCGCGCCGTGGCTTACGGTGAACACCTGGAACTGGGAACCCGAAGGCGAGACGGACCCACCGAGGAGGGTCCCGCCGGTCGAGAAGTTACAGAACCCATTGATGTCTCGGCTCGTGCAGTTCCCCACCGTCACGGCGACGTTGGCCCCATCCGGGACCACGTTGCCCGCCGAATCCTTGATCCCCGAGAAGGTGACGGTCCCGGTCGTCTGGCCGGAAAGGGAGAGCGCGGCCTGCCCCGAGCCGGCCGCCGAGGTCATGCCGCGCAGCTGGACGGTGCCGAGGCCGAAGCTCGTGCCGCTCAGGAGGCTGCCGCTACGGCTCGCCGGCACTGCCGAGACGTTGACCTCCCTGCTCTCGTTGATCCCGGCGAAGAGCCCCTGCGACGAGTACACCGCGGCGATCTGCCCCCCCGCGAGGGTGAAGAGATCGATGTTCGGATTGCTGGTAGAGGGCGTCCCATCGCCCGGCGTCGTTCCGCCGGAGAGCAGAGCACCGCCCGCCGAGCTGATGCAGAAGCCGTTGGTGTTGCGCGTGGCGCAGTCGCCGACGGTCAGGCCGACCTTGGTGCCATCCGGCACCGGCGTGACCCCGTCCGAATCGACCAGCCCGCTGACCACGACTTGCACGCGCCGATCCGCCCCGTCGGCATAGACGTTGGAAGGCGTCACCGCCACCTTGGAGCTGCCCGGAGCCAAGAGTTGGACGGACACCGTCCCCACGGCCGTGCCGCTGATCGAGTTGCCCTGCGGCGTCACCGCCTGGATGCCGAGGGTCGCGGTCTGCTGACCGTTGCCGAACGACACCCCCTGGGAGGAGTACTGGAAGACGACCTGGCCGTTGGCGAGCGTGAAGAGCTGCGCCGAGGAGAAGAACGGCGCCGGGTTCGACCCGACGATCTGGCCGCCCGCCGATGAGATGCAGAAACCGCTCGCGTTGCGCACGAAGCAGCTCGCGGCGCTGACCGCGATCATCGTTCCATCCGGAACCGGCTGGCCGGCAGTGTCCCTGAAATTCGTCAGCGTGATCGTGGAGCGCTGATCGCTGCCGTCCGCGAACACCACGCCGGGGCTGGCCGTCCCGGTCGCCGAGGTCAAGCCGGCGAGGCTCACGGGTATGGAGCCCAGAACCGTGCCGCTGAGAATCGCCCCGTTCGCATCGGAGGGCAGGAGGACCACCTGCACCGTATTCACCTGGCCCGGCCCAGCTGTCAGACCCTGGTCGGCGTATGTCGCCGTCACCCTGCCACCCTGGACCGTGAAGGCTTTGTAGATCGAGCCCGAGGGAGAGTCTGCCCCGTCGAGGATCTGCCCGCCGGCCGAACGGACGCAGAAGCCATTGGCGTCACGTCCCCCGCAGTCGGCCGCGGAGACGACGACCTTCGATCCCTCCGGGATGGGATTGCCCACCGCATCCAGCACCGGGCCGAAGGTCACCGTGCTGGTGTGCGACGCCCCGTCGGCCAGGACGATGGGGGGCTGGGCGGAGCCGATCGCGTTGGCCGGCCCCAGGATCTGGATGGGAAGGATGCCGATCCCCGTGCTGTCGAGCGTCCTCCCCTGGATGTCCGCCATCAGGGCCTGGACGTTCGCGATGAGCGTCTGCCCGGTTCCCGGAGCGCTGGCGCCCTGGGGCGAATACGTCGCCGTCGTCTGCCCCGAGCCGAGTGTGAAGACGCGGTAGATCGAGCTCGACGGAGATGTCACGCCGTCGAGAATCGAGCCGCCGACCGAGCGGACGCAGAAGCCGCTCGTGGCGCGGGTGGCGCAGTCGACCGCGCTGAGGACGATCTCGCTGCCATCCGGAACCAGGCCGGCGCGGATGTCGTGCGCGTGATGGATGAAGACCTGCACGGGAACGACCGGGAAGACGAAGGGCACCGAAGCGGAAAGCGCCTCCATCTCCACCGAGCCGGCGCCCACCAGGGAGATCGTCGCGGTCCCCAGGGCGGCGGACGACAGGGCGCTGCCGCTCGCGTTCGCCGGCAGGACCTGGATCGTCGCCGTCCTGATCTGGAGGTCTCCCGCGGTGATCCCGTTCGGGGAGTAATCCCCCTGCACCACGCCTCCCACGGTCGTGAACAGACGGAAGATGCTGCCGGCCGCGGCGCCCTGCCCGCCGAGGACCTGACCGCCGGTCGACGAGATGCAGAACCCCTGAGAGTTGCGCGTCGCGCAGTCGGTTGCGGAGACGATGACCGGCGTGCCGTCCGCCGCCGGATGCCCGGCGGCGTCGCGCACCTGGATGGTGAAGTGGCTGCGCCGGTCGGCGCCGTCGGCGTAGAGCGCGGCGGGCACCGGGCCGACGATCGCCTGGTCCGTCGAGGCGCGGAGGTTCAGGTCGAGCGTCGCCACCGCCTCGCCGCCGAGGACGTTACCGCCGGCGTCGGCCGCCTGCATCTGGACCACCGCCAGGGCGCCGAGGATGGGCGCCGGCGTCACCGGCTGGCTCGAGTAGGCCGCGGTGACCGCGCCGCCGGCGATCGTGTAGACCTTGAAGCTGGCGTTGTTGGCCGCCGGGTCGCCGTCGACGATCGTGCCGCCCGCCGAGCTGATCGGGTTGCCGGCCGGATCGTGGGAGGCCATGTTGACGGCCGAGAGGGCGATCTTGGCGCCGTCGGGCACCAGCGTCCCGTCGATGTCGCGGATGTCGGTGATGGTGAGCGTCGTCGTCCCCGGCGTCGCGCCGTTCACCACCACCGTGGCCGGGCTGGCGGCGATCGTCGCGGAGTGGGCGACCAGGGTGCGGTCGGCCGGCGGGACGATGGTGAAGGTGCCGACGAAGCGGGCGCCGTCGGCGAACACCGCGGTCGCCGTGTAGGTCGCGCCGGGCTGGATGAAACCGCCGTCGCCGGCGAAGAGGGTGAGCGTGGCGCCGCCGGTGAGCGAGAAGCCGATCTGCCCGCTCGGGTTGTTCTGCAGCGGCGCGCCGGCGTCGGCGGCGATGCCGAGCGGCGCCAGCCCGGAGCGGGTGCTGCGGATCTGCGCGCCGCCGTCCTGCAGGTCGACGTAGGAGATCTGGCGCGTGATCCCGCCGCCGATCGAGAGCGAGAGGGTGAAGACGGCGTCGTTCTGCCCGTCCGGCGTCAGGCTCCCCGCCGTCAGGCCCACCCGGTCGGCCAGGTTCCCCTCGTAGTGGAGCGAGGTGCTGCCGGTGGGCGGCGGCAGCGACGGCGTCCGGCGGACCGCGATGCGCGTCGCCGGGCTGACGTTGCCGACCGCGTCGGCCGCGGTGAGCGAGAGCGTGTCGTCGACCGCGGCGGCGAGGCTGGTGGCGAACGAGCCGTCCGCCGCCGCCGCGGCCGTGGACTTGGCGCCGGAGACCGTGTGGGTCACGGTGACGGTGAGGCCGCCGCGCACCGCCCCCGGCAGGCCGTGCACCAGCGACAGGCCGTGGCTCGGCGGCTCGGCGAAGGTGAGCGCCGGATCGGGCGGCGGCGGCGGCGTCTGCTGGACGACGATCGCGACCGTCGCCGTCGCCGTGTCGCCCGCGAAGTCGTAGGCCGTGGCGGTCACCGTCCGCGGCCCGTCGGCGACGCCGGCCAGGCTGAGCGTGCCCTGGAAGGGCGCCGCGGTGGCGGTGACCGTCTGGCCGCCGAGGGCGAAGGTGATCCTCTGCACCGGCTCGGAGGGGACGGCGGTCACCGTCACCTGCCCCTTCTCCGGCGCGTTCGGGGCCGGCGAGGTGATCGAGACCGCGAGGCTGGTGTTCTCGACGAACGCCTGGACCGGGCTGCTCGCCGGCCCGGCGTTGCCGGCCGCGTCCACCGCCTGGACGGCGAACTGGTGCGGCCCCTCGGCGAGGCGGGTGGTGTCGAAGAGCGCCGAGAAGCCCGGCGCGGCGAGCGCGGCCTGGACGGCGCCGTCCACCTGGAGGTCGACGCGGGCGACGCCGGAGCCGGAATCGGTGGCGGTCGCCGCGATCGCGACTTGACCCTTGAGGGTCTGTCCGTCGGCGATGCCGGTCAGCACGGCGACGCTCGGCGGCAGCGTGTCGACGACGAACGAGGCGGCGAGGCCGGCCGCGTTGCCGGCGCGGTCCATGACGCTCGCCGCGAGCGCGTGGCTGCCGTCGGCGAGGGCGGCGGGCGGGGTGAAGGAGAGGACGTTCCCGGCGAGGGCCGCGGCGACGGCCTGGCCGTCGAGGCTCAGCACGGCGGTCGCCGGAGCGATGCCGGACAGCGTGTCGGCCAGGACGAGCGAGATCGCCGGCTTCGCCTGGGCGAGGAAGGCGCCGTCGGCCGGGGCGACGAGCTGGAGAGTCGGCGGGACGGTGTCCGGCGTCAGGAAGGTGCTGGTGAAGGCGGCCGTCTGCGTGTTCCCGGCGAGGTCCACCGCGCCGTCGACGGTCACCGTGTAGAGCACGTTTCCGGGGAGCGGCGCGGCCGGGGTGAAGGTGAGCGCGTTGGGCGCCGTGAGCGCCGCGCTCCCGGCGACCGGGCCGGCCGCCGTCGCGACGTTGACGACCGCCGCGAACGGCGCCGTGGTCGACAGCGGCTCGCCGAAGGTGACGACGATCGCCGTCGCCGGATCGACCTGGAGGGCGCCGTCGGCGGGGGCGATCGAGGCCACCGCGGGAGGCGTCAGATCGGCGGTCGTGAAGCGGCTGGCGAACGGCTGGACGAGCGGCCGGCCGAAGAGGTCGACGACCCCGGAGGTGGCGTTGACGGTCAACGTCGAGGAGTCCGGCCAGGTGCCGGTCAGGGTGACCGTCCTGCCGTCGCCGGAGAGCTGGGCGGTCGCCGGGACGCCGCCGCTTCCGCCGGCACCCGAAACCGTGAGGAAGATCCCGCCCGCCCCCGGGAGCGGCTCGCTGAAGGTGAGGGTGACGACCTGGTGGACGTCGACATGGGCCGCCCCGTCCGGCGGATCGACGCCGAGGACGGCGAGCGCGTTGGCGTCCAGGGTGATCGTGCCGACGTCGACCGTCTGGCCGTTGCTCGCCAGCGACTGCCCCTGGACTAATCCGAGGCCGCCGGAGAGCGCATCGCTCACCCGCAGAGTGAAGGCGCCCAGGGGGACGCCGGTGGCGGTGAAGCGGCCGTCGTTCTGCGCCTGGAGGGCGATGCGGCCGGCGGCGAGCTGGAGGGAGACGTCGGCGCCCACCGCCGGGGTGTGGCCGTCGGGCCGCAGGACGAGGCCGGTGACCGTGCCGCTCGGCTGGACCTGCACGGTGAGCTGGTTCGGCTGGCCGGCGACGATCGTCCCCGAGGTCGAGCCGAAGAGGGTGAAGCCGCCGCCGGTCACCCGCAGGGAGGCGGTGAACGGCCCGGCGAGGATCTCGGGGAGGGCGAACTTGCCGTCGGCGCCGGCGGTCAGGGTCAGGAAGTAGGGGAACGGCCCGGTGCCGGCGAGCTGGACCGTGCCGGCGACCGGCTGGCCGGCGGAGTCGAGCGCCAGGCCGGAGAGCGCGCCGGTGCCGTTCAAGCGCAGGGTGACGGCGGCGGCGCCGCCCACCGGCACGTCGACCATCGTGGCGCCGACGTCGATGTCGCCGAGGACGCTGGCGCTGAGCTTGCCGGCCCCGGCGGGGACGCGGGCGAAGGAGAAGCTGCCGGCGGCGTCGCTGGTCGTCGCGAGCGTGCCGCCGCCGGTGCCGCCGATCTCCAGGGTGAGCGCCGAGATGGGCGCCGGGGTGACGCCGTCGGCGCGGACCACGACGCCAGAGACGCTCCCCGAGCCGCGCAGGGCGACGTCCAGGGCGAGCGTGCCGCCGTCGCCGGCGAGGGTCCCGCTGTTGGTGCCGGAGAGGAAGCCGCCCCCGAGGTCGGCGGTGACGACGATCCGCCCCTCGGGCACCCCGCTCATCAGGTAGCGGCCGGTCGCGTCGGCGAAGGTCGAGGCCGCGAAGCTCCCGGAGACGACCGCGACGCCGGCGCCGGGCTGCGGCTGGCCGTCGCTCGTCACCAGCCCCTCGACCGTGCCGATCCCCTGGGCCAAGACGTCGAGGGTGAGGAGCTGCCCCTGCTGGTCGAGCTCCCCCACCGAGACGCCGGAGTGGGCGGTCAGCGGGTCCTGCGCCTCGAGGCGGACCGGCCCGGCGGGCACGAAGTCGAAGCGGTAGGAGCCGACGTCGCCGCTCCCCGCCGTCGTCGCCTGGCCCACGGTACGGCCGCCGGCGATCAGCGCCACGAGGCCGAAGGGGACCGGCGTCACGCCGTCGGCGCGCAAGAAGTGGCCGGCGACCGTGCCGGTCGTCGTCAGCTGGACGGTGACGTCGAGCGTGTCCGTCCCCGCCGGCAGCACCGCCGAGGCGCGGCCGCCGCGGCCGAAGGAGTCGGTCGCCTGGACCGAGAGGCCGCCCTCGAAGACGCCGTCGAAGGAGACCAGGCCCTCGGCCGGCACCTCGAGCGGGCCGTCGAACGACTCGTTCGGGTAGTCGGTCTCCTGGAGCTTGACGAAGGCGCTGCCGACCGGCTGTCCGGCGCCGTCGACGACGTGGACGCTGACCGTGCCGGTGCCCTTGAGGCGGAGGCCGACCGCGGCGTCCTGCCCGGCCCGCAGGTAGACCTGGGTGCGGACGACGCCGCCGGTCGCCGGGTCGCTCGCGGTCAGGGTGTAGAGCCCCTCGGGGAAGATCTTGGCGAAGCGGTAGAAGCCGGCGGCGTCGGTGTCGACGGTGACGTCGGGGAGCGCCCCGTTGGCGGTGACGTGGACGCCCGCGCCGGCCGGCGTCTTGCCGTCCGGCAGGGTGACGGTGCCGGAGAGGACGCCGGCGATGCTGTTGACGAGCTGCAGGCTGAAGCTCACCGTGTCGCCGCTCTTCTGCAGCACCCCCTGCGCCCCGACCGCGCCGGGGAAGAACGCCTGGGAGGCGCTGACGCTCACCCTGCCGACGTCGACGTTGCGGAAGGTGAACTTCCCCGCCGCGTCGGTCTGCGCCCGCTGCGACAGGCTCTGGCCGAGGACGCAGTTGGCGGCGTCGAAGACGTTCGAGGAGAGGGCGACGTCGGCCCCCAGGACGGGCTGGCCGCCGGGGTCGAGCACCACGCCGGTGACCGTGCCGCTGCCGGCGAACTGGAGGACGCCGAAGCCGGTCGCGCCGTCGCTCGCCAGGGTGGCGCTGCCGATCGCCAGGTCGACGAAGCTGCCGCTCACCTTGACCGCCCGGCCGGTCAGGGTGCCCAGCCCGAGGCCGGGGAACTGCACCTGGCCGCTGGGGCCGGTGGTCGCCGCCTGGCAGCCGCAGGCGTCGGCGCAGAGGCCGCTCAGGATGCGCACCTCCTGCCCGGCGACCGGATGGCCGGCGGGATCGAGGACGGTGAACTGCGCCGTGCCGAGGCCGGAGAGGGGGATCGAGACGCCCTCGATCACCTGGTTCGGCGCGTTGACGACGACCGTCGCCTGGCCGCTGCGCAGGCCGTCCTGGGTCTGGGCGCGGATCATCTGCGCCGTCGCGGGGAGGACGGGGACGCCGGGGAGCGAGAAGGTGCCGTCGGCGGCGGTCAGCACGCCGCTCTGGCCGAGCGAGACGATGGCCGCTGCGGCGGGGCTGCCGTCGGGCAGGGTGACGGTGCCGTCGACGGTGCCGAAGTTGGTGGCGACGGCGATGACGAGGTCGACGGCGAGGTCGTCGCCGGCGGCGGCGACGCCGTCGACCCGCGCCTGGTCGCGGGCGCTCAAGGTGGCGACGAGCTCGTACGGGCCGGTCGGCAGGCTGGCCAGGGAATAGGAGCCGTCGGCGCCGGCCGTGGTGGCGCCGACCGCCGTGCCGTTGCCCGAGGCGTCCTTCCAGTAGTAGACGACGACGGCGCCGGGGACGGCCGAGGTGACGCCGTCCTCGAGCTTGCGCACCACCCCGTGGACGCCGACGCTGCCGCCGTCGAGCGTGACGTCGACCGTGGCGGTGGTGGCGGCGCGGTCGATGCGGCCCGCCGAGTGTCCGAGGCTGGTGCCCTTGGCGGCGGAGACGTTGACCGGGCCGACCGTGATCCCCGTGATCGTGTAGCGCCCGTCGCCGTCGGTGAAGGTCTGGCCGCCGATCTGCGGATCGGTGCCGCTGACCGCGGTGACCTGGGCGCCCGGCACGGGATGGGCCGCGAGGTCGCGCACCGTCCCGGCGACCGCGCCGCGGCCGAAGAGGGCGATGTCGAGCACGATCTGCTGGCCGGCGCTGCGGACGTAGGACGTCACCTGGCGCAGAGCGCCCGTGTTGGGATCGGTCGTCGAGACGGAGAACGGCGCGCCGCAGTTGTCCTGGCGCACGTAGCGGAGCTGGTAGCGCCCGTCCGCGGTGACGGGAAGGTTCGCCAGCCCCACCGGGCCGCGCTCGCTGTCCGAGCAGCTGGGGTCATAGGGATAGCTGCCGTAGGTGACGACCGCGGAGCTCACCGGCGACCCGTCGGCGTTGAAGACGCGGCCGGTGACGACCGCCCCGGGGTCCTCGAGGCGCGACTGCAGGCCGACGTTCGCCGCCGGGCCGGTCATGCCGCGCTGGTCGGCGATCCCCGACACCGCGAGGGTGGTCGGCAGGTAGGGCCCCTCGGGCTGCGCGAGGTTGGCGAAGACCAGGCGGCCGGAGAGCTGCGGGCCCGCCGCCTGCACCGCGTTCGCGGGGATCGCGTAGTGCCGGACGTCGCCCGCCGTCGCCGCGTCGACGATGCGGTCGAAGAGGAGCGCGACGTTGAAGCCGAACGGACCGGCCTGGGAGAGGGTCTCGGGGCCGATGACGCTGGCGGAGATCAGCCGCGGCCCGCTCGGCTGGATCCCCTCCTGCGCCAGCGGCACGGTGGCGTCGAGCGTCCCGTCGCCGTCGGTGTCGATGCCGAGCTGGAGGTCGCCGTCGATCACCAGCTGGAGGCGCTCGCCCGGCACCACCGCCACCCCGCTCGCCTGGCCGCGGAGGAACGTGCCGTCGCCGCGCGGCAGGGTGACGGAGAGGTCGACGTGGCCGGCGCTCTTGCCGGAGAGGGTGAGCGTGTAGGGCGGCGCGGCCGGCGCCGTGACCACGCCGAGGAGCGGCGCCGCGGCCGATCCGCCGAGCGGCAGCAGCACGCCGCCGGGGAGCGCCCCTCCCGGCGCCGTGCTGGCGAGGACGTTGCCGTCGGCATCGGCGAGCGAGACGTCGACCGGCGCGGCGCCGGCGCCGCTCCCCACCGCGAGGGTGAGGAAGTCCGGCCCCGAGGCCTCGACCTGCGCCACCTGGCGCTCGTAGGCGAGCGGCCCGCCGCTCTGCTCCATGGCCGCCGCGAGGTTGGCGCCGAGGACCGTCGCGAGTCGTGCCCGGCGTCGCTCTGCCGCAGGAGCTGGTCGAAGCCGGGGTCGAGCGGCGAGCCGCCCCAGAAGTCGGTGACCAGGTCGCGCAGGGCGTCGCCGGCCGGCTGGCCGAGCCCCTGCCGCAGCCCCGCCTCGGCCAAGGCCAGGGCCTTCTGCGTCACCACCGTCCGGCTGGTGCGGACGACGCCGGCCGGCAGCGTCCCGGCCGGGGCGTTGGCGACGCTCCAGCCCTGGCCGAGGACGCGCATGGCGGCCGCGACGACGTCGCCGGGCAGGTTGTCGACCGCCGCCGGGAGGGACAGCGTGTCCGGCGACAGCGGCACGCCGCGGGAGTCGACGCCGAGGGAGAAGTTGAGCGCCCCGGTGGTGCCGTCCTGGGTATCGAAGTGCAGGTAGCTCGCGACGACCTTCCCCGTCCGCTGGCTGGTGAGCTGGTAGACGAAGGTCTTGGCGTCGCCGGGCTTGAGCGTCGGCGTGCCCTGGCTGGAGTCGCCGACGAGGGTGACGCCGCTGGTCGCCGCCTGGTCGAGCGCCACGGTCAGGTTGTTGGCGAGGGCCTGGCTGATGTTGGTGACCGTGGCGAAGACCTTGAACGACTCCCCCTTGCGCACCACGCCCGGCACCGTGAACGTCATGTCGAAGTACGGGTTGCGGACGAGGACCCCGCCGCTCGCCGTGCCCCCGATGCCCACCGGGCCGGTGACCAGGCCGTCGAGCGTGGCGTGGATGTTGAAGTCGATCGTGTGGAAGCCTTCCTTCTCGCCGCGGATCAGGAACTCGGCCTGGCCGGTCTCCCCCGGCTCGAGCGCGCCGACGCTCGGCTTGCCGTCCGGCCCCGGGCCGAGCACCGCGAGGGTGGCGGGCTGCGGGCCGTTGACCGTGTTGGGAAGGCTCAACGGGTCGTCGGCGGTGCCGGCGACCTGGTCGGCGCCGGGCGGCAGGACGATCGTGCCGGTGACGTCGTGGACCACCAGGTTCGAGCCGCCGGGCGCGCCGTTGGCGACGTAGAGCTGGGCCGAGAAGAACTGCTTCAGGAAGCCGACGTTCCCCGGGATGACGAGGACGCTCGGGATGCGCACCTGCCCCATCGAGCCGTCCGGCAGCTGGACCGGCGGCAGGCTCCCGCCGCCGTCGTCGCGCTGCAGGAGCATCGGCACGATGACGGGCAGCTCCGGGATCGGCACGTCCAGGCGCGGCGCGGCCGGGGGCGGCTGGAGCGGCTGCGGGATGGGCACGCCCTGGCGGTCGAAGACCACGGGGAAGGTGATGCTCACCACCTGCGACGAGAGCTGCAGGCCGATCGTGAAGTCGAAGCCGAGGACGTCGCTGCTGTCGAGGACGATCCCCTTGGCCCGGATCTCGTCGAGGGTGAGGGCGCGGGTCTCGACGGAGGTGACCAGCACCTGGTCGATCACCTTGACCGGCACCGTGCCGGGGGTGACGTCGAGCACCGGGCTGCCGCCCACCACGAGGCGCAGGTTGGAGAGCGTGTAGTCGCCGCTCGCCGTGACGGCGGGCAGGACGAGGACGAGGGGATCGGACGACGGCGAGCCGGCCGCCGGCACGTCCACCGCCTGCGGCAGGCCGGGGCCCGAGTAGACGCCCTGCACCTGGAAGGGCCCGCCGAGGAACTGCGCCACCTGCGCCGCGGTGAGCGCCGTCCCCCCCGACCGCACGACGATCTGCACCCCGCCCTGGAGGTTCTTGGGGATGACCGGGTTCGCCGGGGTGACGGTCGCGGCGAGGCCGCCGAGCGTCAGCTCCAGCTCGCCGATCTTGCGCGGCGCCGTCTGCGCCGAGAGCATCGACGCAGCCAGCGCGGCCCAAACACCCAGGGTAAGGACTGCCGAGCGAGCTCGCAATCCGGTCCACCTCTACCAGTTTGTGTCTACCGGTGAATGGCGCGAACAGTACGTCCCGGCGGATCGGCTGTCAAGCGAGGGCTGGGGAGGGTAGTGGGTCCGTTGGGTCCGCTGCGGGCGACCGCCCTCGGGACCACCCTCCCGATCCCCCTTCCAGGCGGCCGTCCTCGGGACCAAACGGACCCAGTACCCTGGGGAGGGAGCGAGACGACCGGAGGGGGGAGGGGCTCGCGGTCTCCGGCGTGAGGGGGCGGGCGAACCGAAGCCTTGGCCCAGCCGTTCTTTGATTTTCGATTCGTGCCGGAGGCGGGACTCGAACCCGCACGCCCTTGCGGGCGGAAGATTTTAAGTCTCCTGCGTCTACCGTTCCGCCACTCCGGCCGCGCGCATTGTAGCAATGCCCGGGCGCCGCCCCGCCGCCGCGCGGCAGGCCGCCGGCGCCGCTCCATCGGCCTCGCCTACTGCGGCTCGCAGTTATAGGCCGTGCAGTAATGGCAGTGGCCGTTCCACGCGATGCAACAGGTCGGCGGGAGCTGCGCGCACTGGAACTGGAGCGGCGACACCTCGGCCGGGGCGGCGAGGATCCCAGCCATCGTTTCGGGTGGCACCGGCAACGCGCGGGCGGCCGGCGAGGAGACGTTCGGCGCCGCGAGCGCCGCGGCCGGTGCGAGCGAAGGCGCCGGACGCGGCGCTTCGCCGGCGAAGGAAGCGGGGACGAGGAACAGGACGGCGAGCAGCAGGTCGAGGGCGAGCAGATTCCGTTTCATGCGATGGGTCCTCCTGGGACCGCGGCTCGATCGCCGACGGTCCTCGCCTTGATAAGTGCCCCCAACTTCCGGAACCGGCCGCCGTCTCCGCCCGTTCGCGCCCTTGCGGAGCGGGCGGCCGGCGCTCGCCCCTGCGGGACGTCGCGGGCGCGCTTGCGTCTCCGGTCCACGACGGCGCATGATCGGGCCAGATCGTGGCTTGCTGAAGGCGAGTGGCGGCATGAGCACCGCGACACGCGGCGGGATCGTGCCGCGGCTCGGCAAGGGCAGGCCGCCGGGAGCTTGGCGAAGCCGTCTGGCGGCTCGGCGATGCACCCTTGCGGCGGCGTCATGAACCGCCGTGGGCTCGTCACGACCCGTGGCGGTATGACGAAACCGCGTGCGGTTCGCGCCGCGCCACCCTCGCGCATGGCCAAAACGGCACGCGATGGGGCGACGCCGCCTCGTGGCACGAGCATGCCGCGCCGTGAAACGGCCGTGCGGCCATCGCGGAGCTCGAAACCCCGCCCGGGTTTGCACATACCCGTCCCGGGTTTGCTCCTACCCGTCCCGGGTTTCGCCAAGCCGGCCCATGGTTTGATCATGCCGCCGCTCGGCATGACCATGCCGCGGCAGGGTTTCGCTAAACCGGCCCGGGTTGGGTCAAACCCGCTCGGGTTTCGCCAAACCGGCATGGGTGCGGCCTGCGGCCACCGTCTTCTTCCTCCACGCGGCGATCTGCTGGCCCTGCTCGACCACCGGGCACGCGATGCCGCGTGGCCGCGCAGCACCACTTGCCCTGCGGGCCGTCGCTCGCGCCGGCCCGCGCGCTTGAGCGCGGACACGCACCGACACGTCGAGCCAGCCCGCTGCATGACGAGAGGCTGGGCGCCGATGAGACACGGTACCCCGCCGGCGAGGAACTCGAGACTCGCGCCGACGATTCGCAGCTTACCCGTCCACGACAGTCTGCCTGGGACGAGATACCTTTCGCACGAGTTTACCTCGCTTCGTCGCGCGCGACTCAAGGACGTCGTGGCCTGGCGCGATTCGGGGCCTGCTCGAGCTGGGTCGCCCGCTCGACCATGTCCAGCTCCGGGCAGATGGGCCGGCGGATCCGTCTCCTCTCGTGGTGTGGCGCCCTCGAGCATCGGAGTCGTCACGCGGCGTGCTCCTCCGGCTCACCGCTCGTCCGCCCCCTCCACCCGCCCGTGCAGCTGCTCGTAGACCTTCCGCCCCACCGTCGTTCCCAGCGCGCTCTGCAGCTCCTCGAGCGCCGCGTTCTTGATCCCCTGGAGGCTGCCGAAGGTCTGGATCAGGAGCCTCTTGCGGCGCGGGCCGATGCCGGCGAGCTCGTCGAGCTGGCTCTTCAGGGTGCGGACGTTCCGGCGCTTCCTGTGGCGGGAGACGGCGAAGCGGTGGGACTCGTCGCGGATCTGCTGCAGGAGCTTCAAGGCCGGGTCGTCGCGCGTCCAGCGCCAGCGGCTCGGGCTCCTCGGGGACGTAGACCTCCTCCTCGCGCTTGGCGAGCGAGACGATGCGCGTCTCCTCGACGCCCAGCTCGGTCAGCGCATGGAGCGCGGCGTTCAGCTGGCCGCGGCCGCCGTCGATCAGGATCAGGTCGGGCATCGCGCCGACCTCCTCCAGGATCCGCCGGTAGCGGCGCTCGACGGCCTCGTGGATCGAGCGGAAGTCGTCGACGCCGTCGACGCTCTTGATGTTGAAGCTCCGGTACTCGCCCTTCCGCATCTTGCCCTCTTCCCAGACGACCATCGAGGCGACCGTCTCGCCGCCCTGGAAGTGCGAGATGTCGAAGCCCTCGATCCGCCGCGGCGGGCCGTCGAGCCCGAGGTGCTGCTCGAGGGCGGAGGCGCCGGGCGAGTCGGCGCTGCCGGCGCGGAAGCGGCGCCGGTGGGCGAGCTCGGCGTTGTGGCGCGCCAGCACCAGCCGCTCGGCCTTGGGGCCGCGCGAGGGCATGCGGAGATAGACCTTCTCGTCCTTCTTCTCCGACAGCCAGGCGAGGAGCGCCTCCTCGCCCTCGATCGGCACCGGGAGGTGGATCTCCTTGGGGATGAAGGTCGTGCGGTCGTAGAGCTGGGGCAGCAGCTCGGAGAGCAGGCGCTCGGGGGTGATGTCCCCCACCGCCTCCCAGAACAGCTCGCGGCGGTCGAGCACCTGGCCGCCGCGCATGACGAGCACCGCGACGGCGGCGTTGCCGCCCGAGACGCAGACGCCGAAGACGTCGACGTCCTCGCCGCCGACCGAGGAGAGCTTGCGCCGCTGGCTGATCGACTCGATCTCGGCGAGGGTGTCGCGCAGGCGGGCCGCGCGCTCGTAGTCCGTCGCCTCGGCGGCCTCCCACATCTCGCGCTTGAGGCTCTTCAGCACCGGCTCGATGCGGCCGGCGAGGAAGAGCCGCGCCCGCTCGACCGCCTCGGCGTAGGCCTCGTGGGTGGTCAGCCCCGCGACGCAGGGGCCGAGGCAGCGGTGCATGTCGTAGTAGAGGCAGGGGCGCGGCAGGCTGCCGTCGATCTCGAGCTGGCAGACCCGCACCTGGAAGAGCTTCTGGACGAGCTTGATCGCCTTGCGCGCGAGGCCCCCGGGCAGGAACGGGCCGAAGTAGCTGGCGCCGTCCTCGCGGATGCGGCGGGTGAAGGCGATGCGCGGGTAGGGGTCGCGCGGTCAGCTTCAGGTAGGGATAGGTCTTGTCGTCGCGCAGGAGGACGTTGTAGCGCGGCCGCCGCCGCTTGATCCAGTTGTTCTCGAGGAGGAGCGCCTCGGCCTCGGAGTCGGTGACCACGAACTCCAGGTCCACCGCCTCGGCGACCATCGCCGCCAGGCGCGGCTCGTGGTCGCGGGCGAGGTAGGACGAGGCGCGCTTCCTGAGCGACTTGGCCTTGCCGACGTAGAGGACCTTCCCCTCGGCGTCCTTGAAGATGTAGATGCCGGGCCGCTCGGGGAGGTCCCGGATCTTCTGGGCGAGGAGCTCGTGGTCGGGCATGGGGTTCGCGCGCGAACCTACCTTCGCTATCACGCGCCCTAGCCGGCGTAGATCTGCAGCTCGCGGAGCTCGCGGAGCTTGTCGCGGAGAGCGGCGGCCTCCTCGAACTCCAGGCGCTTGGCGGCGGCGCGCATCTCCTTTTCGACCTTCGCGATGCGCTCGGAGAGCGGCAGGTCGACGCCCTCGGCGACCTCGGAGAGCTGCGTCGGGCCGACCGAGTAGTAGTCGAGGTTCGCCATCTGCACCAGCGGGTTGTGGATGTCTTTGAGGATCGAGGTCGGCTCGATGCCGAACTCCTGGTTGTAGCTCGCCTGCTTCTCGCGCCGGCGCTCGGTCTCGTCGATCGCGCGGCGCATCGAGTCGGTCATGCGGTCGGCGTAGAAGACGACGCGGCCGTTCAGGTTGCGCGCCGCGCGGCCGGAGGTCTGGATGAGCGCGGTCTGGCTGCGCAGGAAGCCCTCCTTGTCGGCGTCGAGGATGGCGACCAGCGACACCTCGGGGAGGTCGAGCCCCTCGCGCAGCAGGTTGATCCCCACCAGCACGTCGAACTCGCCGCGGCGCAGCGCGGTGACGATCTCGACGCGCTCGAGCGTCTCGACGTCGCTGTGCAGGTAGCGCACGCGCATCCCGAGCTCCAGCAGGTACTGGGTCAGCTCCTCGGCCATGCGCTTGGTGAGCGTCGTCACCAGCACGCGCTCCTTGTTCGCCACGACGCGCTTCACCTGCCCCACCAGGTCGTCGACCTGCCCCTTCGCCGGGCGCACCTCGATCACCGGATCGAGCAGGCCGGTCGGGCGGATCACCTGCTCGACGATGACGCCGCCCGTCCGCTGCAGCTCCCAGGGGGCGGGGGTGGCCGAGACGTAGACCCGCTGGCCGATCCGCGCGTCGAACTCGTCGAAGGTGAGCGGCCGGTTGTCGAGCGCCGAGGGGAGGCGGAAGCCGAAGTCGACCAGCGTCTGCTTGCGCGAGCGGTCGCCGTGGTACATCCCGCGCACCTGCGGGATGGTCTGGTGGCTCTCGTCGACCACCAGCAGGAAGTCCTCGGGGAAGTAGTCGAAGAGCGTCGGCGGCGGCTGCCCCGCCGCGCGGCCGGAGAGGTGGCGCGAGTAGTTCTCGATGCCGTGGCAGTAGCCGATCTCCTTCAGCATCTCGAGGTCGAAGCGCGTCCGCTGCTCGAGGCGCTGCCGCTCGAGGAGCTTGCCCTCGGCCTCGAGGACCGGCAGCCGCTCCGCGAGCTCCGCCTTGATGCCGTCGATCGCCAGCAGGAGCCGCTCGCGCGGCGTCACGTAGTGGGTCTTGGGGTAGATGGCGACCTGCTGGACCTCGTCCAGGGTGTCGCCGCGCAGCACGTCGAAGCGGGTGATGCGCTCGATCTCGTCGCCCCAGTACTCGACGCGGATCCCCACCTCCTCGTAGGCCGGCAGCACCTCGAGGACGTCGCCGCGCACCCGGAAGGCGCCGTGGTAGAGGTCGAGCTGGGTGCGCTGGTACTGCATGTCGACGAGGCGCTTCAGGACCGGCTCCATCCCCTCGCTGTCGCCGCGCTTGAGGAACTGCAGCATGCCGTAGAACGCTTCCGGCGAGCCCAGGCCGTAGATGCAGGAGACCGAGGCCACGATCACCACGTCGCGCCGCTCGAAGAGGGCCTTGGTGGCGCGCAGGCGCAGGCGGTCGATCTCCTCGTTGATGCTCGTCTCCTTCTCGATGTAGGTGTCGGTCTGGGGGACGTAGGCCTCGGGCTGGTAGTAGTCGTAGTAGGAGACGAAGTACTCGACGGCGTTGTGGGGGAAGAAGCTGCGGAACTCCTGGAAGAGCTGCGCGGCGAGGATCTTGTTGTGCGAGAGGACGAGGGTCGGCCGGTCGACCGTCTCGATCATCTTGGCGATCGAGAAGGTCTTGCCCGAGCCGGTGACCCCGAGGAGGACCTGCTCCTTGTCGCCGCGGCGGATGCCGGCGACGAGCTGGTCGATGGCCGCCGGCTGGTCTCCCTGCGGCGTGAAGCGCGAAACGAGCTCGAAACCCATAGAAAGAGGTAAACACGCGGGAGGGGCCGAATCTTCCGGCCGGCGGCCCGCGCGCGGGTCCGCTCGCCGTCAGGCCCGCGACCCCGAAGGCGGCGGGTTGGGAGCCGGCGTGGCCGGCACCGCGCCGGGGGCCGGCGGCGAGGGCGCCCGCTTGCCGGCGGTCCGCTCCAGGGTGCGGGTGAGGTCGAGGATCTGCTGCCGGGTCACCTGCCCCTTGGGCTTGCTGATGATCTCCATCAGCTGGGTCTGGAAGGGCTGCAGGTAGCGGGCGTCCGGCTGGCCGCCGTGCTGGAACACCCCGCCGAGGTCGGAAAACGCCTGGTGGAGGTCGGCGCGCTCCTCCGGCGTGACGTCCGGGGGGACCACCTCCATCACCTTCTTCTCGACGATGCCCAGCCACCAGTGGAAGAGCGCCGGCGCTTTCACCACGAAGACGACGGCGCCGATCCCGAGGAGGACGAGGAGGGCGCCGCAGCCGACGAACACCGGCTTGCTGCACCCGCCGCCGCCCGCCGACGGCGCGATCGGTCGCGGGCTAAACGGGCTGGGGGCTGCGGGCTCGTTGATCATGGAGCGACCTCCGGGGCGGACCTGCGCGGGTTTCTATCACCGCGGCGCGAGGACGACAAGCGGGGGAGGGAAGGCTTGCGGTCAGGCGCCGGCAGAACGGCGGAGATCGAGGGCGGGCTGGGGGATCCGGATCAATGACGATTTTGCGGCAGCCGCCCCGGAAGCTGCGGCGTATCGACGCAGTTTGGATCATCGCCGGGGTCGGGGTCTTCGGAGCAGATCGTGTATCCCCCGTCAGGGTTCGAATACTCGCAGTAGTAACAACCGTCGCCGAATCCGCCGCAGGCGGGAATTCCGTCGTCGCTCGTGGTCGGGCTGCCGGTCTCTCGGCTGCAGCCGCTCGCGGCAGCTGCCGTCCGAGGCTGGAGCGAGGCGAGAGCGGCGCAGCAGCCGAGGAGCAACAGGCTGATCAAACACTGCGCGCGCAGGTGCCGGCGGACTCCCATGGGTTTTCCCTCGTTCCTATCTGATTCAGCTTCGACCGCGCGGAAGCTCGGCGACGATCAGCTCCCCGGCGCTCTCGGCTCCGCCGCTCAGATAGGAGAGATGAGCCGAGCGGAGGAGCACGACCCGGTCTCCCCTCACGTCCCCCCGCAAGCGGTCGAAGGGGTTGTCGCTCGCGAAGGGGACTGAGTAGGTGACGACCCCTTCGGGCCGCAAGATCTCGAGGGCCCAGGAGACCCGGCCGTTCGCGACCGAACGGACGAGGAGACCCGGCGCCGGCGCCAGCGGCAGGATGTCGTCGACCACCCGCAGCCGGTTGACTCTCTCGAGGCGCCGTTCGGGATTCGTCTTGAGCGTCCGGACCTCCGCCTTGGAGAGTTCGGCACAGCCGGGTGGATCGAGACCGAGCTCCCGGCTGCTCCACTCCCGCACCAGGTTTCCGGCCGGACCGAGGAGGTAGGCTCCAGGCTCGACCCCGGGGACCACCAGGAGCGAACCGCCGGGCAGAAAGCGCACCGATCCGAGCTCCTCGTCGAGGCACGAATCGAGGGCCCGGGCGCCTCCCCCGGGAACGTCCCGGAGAAGCGGCTGGAAGTCCTTGAGCGGCTCGTCGAGCGTGCCGAGCCAGGCCAGCGCACCCTTCGAGCCGCCGGCTTCGACGCCGTCGTCCGGATAACCCAGGAGCGCCACCCGCCGGCCGGAGAGATCGACGTCCTCGCCGATCAGGAGCGGCTGCCGCCGGAACACGCGAGTGCCGCCGGCCTCCGCCTCGACCGTGCCGGAAGCGAAGACGCGGCCGCCGGCGAGCGCCACGCGTCCCGCGGAGACGGCGAAGGTCCCGATATGGGTCAGACCCCCCTTGAATATGGAGAGCCGCGGGACGATCTGCCGGCGAACGGCGAGCCGCGGCTCGAGCGATACCTCGGAGATGCCGTCGCGGTACCGGGAGAGGTAGACCGTCGTGTCGCTCGCCCAGCGCACGTCGGTCGCGGGGGACGGCCCGCCGGGGACCGCGATTCGCGAGAGGAGGCGCAGAGCGCGCGCCGGCATCTCGGCCGCTCCCGGGGTGCCGGAAAGGGCCGCGGCGACCAGCGCGAGAACGAGCCCGATCGAGGATACCGACACGAGCCGCCGGAAGAACCGTCGGGGCAGGGTTGCCGTCGGCATGACACCTCCATCCTGGTTCGTCATAGCGAGAGCCTCCTGGCCCGAGCGCCCACCTAAAATGAGCTAACGCTTATATTGCGGCGGGGCAGCACGGCATGTCAAGGATGCGCCCGGTCGACCGCCCTCGCGACTTCACCGCCCCCCGACCTCGGCGTCAGTCTCTATAATGACCGGCATGGACTACGATCCGCCGCCGCAAGAGGCCGCGCGCGCCCGCCGCCAGCGCTCCGACCTGCGGGCGACCGCGCGCCCGATCCCCCGCCGCTCGCTCCTGCGCTTCGTCTGGCCGCTCCTCGGGGCGACCGTGCTCGGCGTGCTGGGCGGCGTCGCGGTCGCCGCGGCGATCCACATGCCGCGGGTCGACCAGCTCGCCGAGTTCCGGCCGGGCCTGGTCACCCAGCTCTACGACAAGGACGGCCACGCCTACCGCAGCTTCGCGCGCGAGCGGCGGGTGATGCTCAAGGAGAGCGAGATCCCGGCGGTCGTCCAGCAGGCGGTGCTCGCCTCGGAGGACAGCAACTTCTTCCAGCACGGCGGCGTCGATCCCCTGGGGATCGTGCGCGCCAGCATGACCGACGTGCGCAAGGGGCGGGTCGTCCAGGGCGCCTCGACGATCACCATGCAGCTCGCGCGGACCGTCTTCCTCAGCCGCCAGCGCACCTGGCACCGCAAGGTCGAGGAAGCCCTGCTCGCGGTCGAGCTCGAGAAGACCTACAGCAAGCAGCAGATCCTCACCCTCTACCTCAATCTGCTCAACCTCGGGCACGGCAACTACGGCGTCGAAGCGGCGTCGCGGTTCTACTTCAACAAGCCGGCCAAGGACCTCTCCGTCGCCGAGGCGGCGACCCTCGCCGGCATCATCCCGGCCCCCAGCCGCTACAGCCCGTACAACACGCCGGACCTGGTGGTCCACCAGCGCGACCGCGTGCTGCGCCGCATGCTCGACGAGCGCTACGTCACCCCGGCGCAATACCAGACCGCCCTCGCCCAGCCGCTGATCGTGGCGACCCAGCAGGCGCAGGAGGCGCAGGCGCCGTACTTCGCCGAGGACGTCCGCAAGTACCTCGAGGCCACCTACGGCGCGACCGAGCTCTACGACTCGGGGCTGCAGGTGCACACGACGCTCGATCCGGCGATCCAGGACGCCGCCAAGCGCGCGGTGCAGGCGGAGCTCGTCAAGCTCGACCACCGGCGCGGCTTCCGCGGGCCGATCGGGACGATCCAGGAGGCCGACATCGAGACCCAGGAGCTGCCGACCTGGAGCCGCCAGGCGCCGGCGCCGGGGCGCTGGGTGCAGGGGCTGGTGCTCGAAGCGGGCCGGACCGCGGCCAAGGTGAAGATCGGCCCCCAGGTCTACACCCTCGACAAGAAGGGGATCGCCTGGACCGGTAAGAGCGCCCTCTCCGAGCTCCTCAAGCGCGGCGACGTCGCCTGGTTCCGGCTCGACGTCCCCGAGCCCGAAGGCAAGGACAAGGACAAGGACAAGAATAAGGACAAAGAAAAGAAGGCGGCGGCCGCCGCCGAGACCGCCGCCGCCGCTCCGCTCCAGCTCTACCTGGAGCAGGAGCCGCGCATGGAGGCGGCGGCGGTGGTGCTCGAGTCGCGCACCGGCGCCATCCGCGCCATGGTCGGCGGCTGGAGCTTCGAGCGCAACAAGTTCAACCGCATCACCCAGGCGCGCCGGCAGGTGGGCTCGGCGTTCAAGCCGTTCGTCTACGGCGCGGCGATCGAGTCGGGCTGGACGCCGGCCGACACCCTGCTCGACGCGCCGACCTCGTTCCTCGGCGCCGACGGCAAGCTGAGCTATCGCCCCGAGAACTACTACCACAAGCACTACGGCATCGTGACGCTCCGCCGGGCGCTCGAGCAGTCGATCAACGTGCCGGCGGTCAAGCTCTTCGACCTCCTCGGCGCCAAGCGGGTGCTCGACTTCGCCCACCGCTGCGGCATCCAGTCGCCGCTGCCGCCCTATCCGAGCGTCGCCTTAGGCTCGGCCGACCTGCTGCCGATCGAGCTCGCCGGCGCCTACGCGGCGATCGCCAACCAGGGCACCCACGTCGAGCCGTATCTGATCGACCGCATCGCGACCGCGGACGGCCAGGTCCTGGAGCAGCATTTCCCGGCCGCGCGCACCTCGACCACCCCGCCGGTAGCCTACGTCCTCGCCCACATGATGGAAGGGGTCGTCGACCACGGCACCGCGTTCGCCCTCAAGGATCTCGACATCGACATCGCCGGCAAGACCGGGACGACCGACGACTTCACCGACGCCTGGTTCGTGGGCTTCACGCCGCGCTACACCATCCTCACCTGGGTGGGATACGACGTGAAGAAGTCGCTCGGCCAGGGCATGAGCGGCGCCGTCGCCGCGGTGCCGATGTGGAAGCAGATCGCCGAGAGCGGCCTCGCCACCGGCTGGCTCGCCAAGGGGGCGCGCTTCACGGTGCCTCCCGGCGTGGTGTTGAAGGACGTCGAGTACTACACCGGCCTGCTCTCCGACGCGGGCAGCTACCGCACCCAGAAGGAAGCCTTCGTCGCCGGCACCGAGCCGGATCGCCAGTACAACAACCGCTGGTCGACGATCACCACCCTCCCCTGGTACCAGCAGCGCGCCTTCTACATCCCGAAGCAGGGCGAGCGGATGTCGAACGGCGCCCCCGCGCCCGGCGGCTCGCCCGAGGGCGCCGCGCCCCCGGCTCCCGGCACCGTCCCACCGCCGGCCGGCGAAGCGGGCGGCGAGGGCGACGCCGGACAGACCCCGCCGCCACCCCCCGGGTAGCACGCCTCCGTCGAGGGCTCGAGCTGTCCGGGCTCGCTCGATCGTAGGTTCCGAAGCCCGCAGAATCGTCTCATCCAACCCATGGCCTGGATGCCCAAAGGTGCCAGGTACTTCGTGAAGGAGATAGGTGCCGGCTACTTTTCCGAGAGGAGAAGGTGCCAGGTACTTTCAAAAAGAGGAGGTGACGAACGATTGAACCCTCGCTTTCCGTCCTGGGTAAAAGCTGCGGGAAGTCTGCCTAGTACCGGGCAGCAGAACCGCACGCTTGAGAGAGGAGGAGAGCGACTGTGGGAAGAAGACTCCGTTGGTTACCAGGAAAAAAGACTCTCGCCGCCGTGGGCTGGCGGATGGTGCAAGGGCGATTTCTCTTTCGTCCTAGCCCTGAGCTCAACGACGTCGTGCTGGGCGTCCTGGGAAGAGCTCAGCGGCTCTATCCGGTCCGCATCTGCGGCCTGGCGGTCCTCTCGAATCACCTCCACCTGTTGCTGGCCGCCGACGATGCCGAGCAGATTGCAGTCTTCATGCAGTACGCGGGCTCGAAGCTCGCCCGCGAGGTCAATCGTCTCACCGGCTGGAGCGGGCCGGTCTTCCACGGCCGCTACTCGATGATCGTTGTCACGCAGGAAGAAGCGGCCCAGGTGGAGAGATTCGAGTATCTGCTGGCCCAGAGCTGTAAGGAGGGTCTCGTCGAACGTCTGCGGGACTGGCCAGGGGTCCATTGCGCCAGAGCTCTCCTCGACGATGAGCCTCTGACCGGCCATTGGTTCGACCACACCGCGAGACACGCTGCACGGCGGCGGGGCGATAGTCACGATCTCTCCCGGTTCTCCGAGCCGGAGACCCTCACCCTCAGTCCCCTGCCGTGCTGGCAGCACCTGTCGCCCGAAGCCTACCGGCAACGGGTCGCGGAGATCGTCGATCGGATCGAGCGGCATGCCGCGGCTGAAAGGGCGCGAACCGGCGCGAAAGTCGTCGGCGTCAGAGCCGTCCTGGCCCAGCACCCCCATCACCGGCCCGCAACGATCGCCAGGACCCTGGCGCCTCTCGTCCATGCTGCGAGCCGAGCTGCCCGCCAGGCGTTCAGGGATGCTTACCGTCAGTTCGTCGAGGCCTTTCGGGAAGCGGCCGAGATTTTCCGACGACGAGATTTCATCGCCGCCTTTCCCGCCGGGAGCTTCCCGCCGGCACCGTCATTCGTGCCGAGCTAGGCCGCGGCCGCCGGCAGGAAGCGGGCAGCCTCTCCACCGGAACCGGTGGACGCCGGGCGGAGGTCTGCGCCGAGAGCACGAGTTTTCCGCTTTCTCTCGTCCCACCCCATTCGAGACCGGCCGCTTCCGCTTACGTCCGACGCTCCGGCACCGGCGCCGAGCACTTGCCGGCATGTCGTTCACCCAGTCACCGAGGTAGCCTGAATGAACTACCTGGCACTTGACGATCAATTACCTGGCACTCGACATAGTGGGCGAACGAGGGACGACGTGGATGCCGGCCACGCGCTACTTCGGTTTGGTTCCCACCATCCCGTAGTCCTGGAACCCGAAGAGCAGCTCGTCCAGCCGGTCGCGCAGCCGATTGACCCGATCGGCGAGGAGCCGCTGGTCTTGCGGCAGGCGGGCGAGGTCGATCTCCGGCAGCCGCTCGACGTCGGGGAACGGCCGGAGGTCCAGCCGCTCGATCGGATCGAAGCCGGCGAGCTCGTAGAGCAGCTGCAGGCTCTCCGGGTGGACGGGGCGGCGGTGGGTGGGATCGAGCCAGAAGTTGCGCGCCGCGACGACCACCGAGAGCGGGTTCGGGGTCTCCAAGATCAGCACGCCGCCGGGGAGGAGGGCGCGGTAGGCGAGGCGCACCAGGCGATCGAGCGAGGGGGCCGGCAGGTGCTCGACGACGTGGAACGAGACGACGCCGCCGAGGCTCGCCTCGGGGACCGCCGCGAGGCGCTCGAAGAGGTCGCCGGGAGCGGCGTCGAGCCCCCGCTCGCGGCAGAGCGCGACCATGCGGGCGCTGCCGTCGACCCCGGAGGCCGGCGATGCCGCGCGCGGCGAGGATGGCGAGCGCCTCGCCGCGGCCGCAGCCGAGGTCGAGCACCGGCCCCCTGCCCTCGAGGTAGGGCAGGTAGCGCGACAGCCGCTCGGGGATCTCCTCCTCGGTGCCGCGGTAGCGCCGCTCGAGCTCGAGGTAGGCGTGCTCCTCGCGGGCGCGGGCGAGGTCGGCGAGCGAGGGGACGGGGTCGCCCGCCGCCGCCGGCGTGGCTCCGCCAGCTCTCCCGCTCGACCGGTCTCGGCGAGCGCCAGGGCGCCGACAGGCTCCCCAGGAGGTCGCGCGCCTCGCGGCGGTAGCGGTCGAGCTTCTGGTCGGCGCGGGCGAAGAGCGCGTCGTTGTGGTGCATCAGCTCGTTGATGCCCTCGAAGGCGAGGGCCTCCAAGTAGGCGATGCGGTCGTCGTGCCGGGCGCGGGCCGCGTCGAGGCGCTCCAGGTGCTCGAGGAGGATGAGGTTGAAGATCCGCTGCCGCTCCCAGAGGTCGTTCTGCGGCACCTTGACGAGGGGCCGGATGAGGCGCTTCCAGAGGACGAGGAGCTTCCCGCCGGACCGCGATGGCTGCGGATGGGGAACTCGCGGTCCCCTTTCCACAGCCAGCGCCAGTCGCGGAGGTCGCGGGTGGGCTCGTCGAGGAAGTCGCCGAGGCTGGGCTCGCGCCGTCCGCCGTCCGCTTCGCGCTCGGTCATGGGGGCTAAGCCGTGAGGGCGGGGCTCTGCGGAGCTCGGGGGACGAAGAGCTGGGGAGACGAGCGGCGAGGGCGGCTCCGCGGCGCCGCCCCGCCGCGAAATGACGGCGCTACGCTTCGGGCACCACCGAGACGGTGACCTCGGCGATGACCTCGGGGTGGAGCTCCACCCGCACGGAGTGGTCGCCGAGGGTCTTGATGCCCCCCTCGAGGTCGATCCGCCGGCGGTCGACGGTGAAGCCCTTCTTCGCGAGCACGTCGGCGATGTCGCCCGCGGTGACCGAGCCGTAGAGCGTCTCGGTCTCGCCCACCCGCTTGGGAATGGAGATCTTGCAGGCCGGCGAGCTGCTTGGCGATCGCCGCCGCGGCCTCGCGCTCCTGCGCGTGGCGGGCGTCGATCTTGGTGCGCTGGTGCTCGAAATAGGTGACGTTGGCAGTGCGACGCCTCGAGCGCGAAGCCTTGGGGCAGCAGGTAGTTGCGGGCGAAGCCCGGCTTGACCTCCACCACCTGCCCGCGCTTTCCGAGGTGCCGCTGGTCGGAGAGCAGAATGACTTTCACGGCGGCTCCTCCTAATCGGTGGTGAACGGGATCAGAGCCAGGTGACGCGCGCGCTTGATCGCCGACTGGAGCAGGCGCTGATGGCGGGCGCAGGTGCCCGAGATCCGCCGCGGCAGGATCTTCGAGCGCTCGGGGATGAACTGCTGCAGGAGCTTGACGTCCTTGTAATCGACGTAGTCGATCTTGTCGGCGCAGAACTTACAGACCTTGCGCCGGCGGAAGAAGACCTTCTTCGGCCTCGCCATGGCTCAGACCTCCCTTCCGGCGCCCGCGGCGTCCGGCTGGGGAGCGGCCGGAGCCGCTCCGGGTGCGATGGCCGCGGCCGGCGCGGCACCTGCCGCGGCGGCCGGAGCCGCCCCGGGCTGCACCGGGGCCTCGAGCGGCGCGACGGCGGCCGGCGCGCTTCAGGTCCACGTCGGTGCGGACGGTCAGGTAGCGCAGGATCTTGTCGTTCTGGCGCATCCGGTGCTCGACCTCGGGCAGCGCCGTCTTGCCGCCCTCGCTCGAGATGTAGAAGACGAAGTATTTGCCTTCGTTCAGCTTCTCGATCGGGTAGGCGAGCTTGCGCCGTCCCCAGTTCTCTTCCTTGGTGATCTCCGAGCCGCCGCCGATGATCATGTGCCGGTAGTCGTGGGTCATGGTGACCACCTCCTCGTCGGAGACGCGAGGGTCGACCACGAACATCAACTCATACGTGCGCATGGGTACGGGATACCTCCCTATGGCCTGGGATCGGTCCCGCTTCAGGCGGAACAGAGAGGAAAGGAAGGCGGCACGGCGCCGTGGCCGGCCCGCCCGGTGACAAGGGGGAGAATTTACACGGTGTCCGGCGCAAGAGAGCGCAAGGCGGACGGCCGCCGCCGCCGCCACTACCCGTTGAACGCGCCCATCGCCGCCTCGATGCCCGCGGCGAGCCACGCCTCGCAGGCGTCGGCGGCGCGGCGGATCATGTCCTCGACGGCCTCGCGCTCCTCGCCGGCGAAGGGGGCGAGGACGAAGTCGACGAGCTCGTCCCCTCCCGCGGGCTGCCCCGCCTCCGCCGCGACGCCGAGCCGCAGCCGCGGCACCTCGGCGCTCTGCAGGTTCTCGATCACCGACTCCATGCCGCGGTGGCCGGCCGGGCTCCCCGACCGCCGCAGGCGCAGGCGCCCCAGCGGCAGGTGGACCTCGTCGAAGACCACCAGCAGGGCGGCGGGCTCGAGCCCGTGCCGCTCGGCGAGGCAGCGGGCCGCGTAGCCGCTGCGGTTCATGTAGGTCTGCGGCTGGGCGAGCAGGACGCCGGCGGGAGCGCCAGGGTCGGCCGGCGGAGCCGCCGGGACGGCTGGATCGGCCGCCGCTTCGAGCGGAAACGGCAACGGCGGCGGCGGCACGTAGGCGCCCACCAGGGCGTTGCACTCCAGCCGGTCGAGGCGGGCGCCGTGCCGGCGCGCAGCTCCTCGACGACCCGGAAGCCCACGTTGTGGCGGGTGTCGCGATAGTCCTCGCCCGGGTTGCCCAGCCCGAGGACGAGGCGGCTGGCCGGTCCAGCGGCTACTTCTCCTCGTCGCCCTTGCCGCTCTTGGCCACCTCGGGCTCGGCCTTCGCGGCCTCGATCAGGCCCTCGCCGTCCGCCGCCGCGACCGCCTCGGCTTGGCGTGGACGAGCGAGACGATGACCTGCTCGGGCTCCTCGAGCAGCGTCACGCCGTCGGGGAGGCTCGAGGTCCCGCGCCTCGACGTGCTGGCCGACGTGGAGCGGCGTGACGTCGAGCTCGAGGAGCTGCGGGATGTCGCCCGGCAGGCACTCGACGTGGATCTCGCGGGTGACGAAGTCGAGCATGCCGCCCTCGACCTTGACCCCGACGGCGGTGCCGGTGAGCTCGACCGGCACGGCGACGCGGATCTTCTGGTCATCAGGACGCGCTGGAAGTCGATGTGGATCACCTGGCGGGTGACCGGATCGACCTCCATGTCGCGGATCATCGCGTGCCGCTCCTGGGTGTCGCCGAGCTTGAGCAGGAAGATCGGGTTCTCGCTGATGCCCACTTCATCAGGTCGAGGAGGGTCTTGCGGTCGACCTCGACCGGCACCCTGTCCTTGCCGCCGCCGTAGACCACGGCGGGGATCTTGCCGGCCGCGCGCGGCCGCCGGTTGGCGTTCTCCCGGTCGCGCGCTTCGGCTGACTTCGATCGATCGTTGTTCACTCATGGGGTTTCCTCGCTTCTTCTCAATACGAGTAAGGCGAACAGCGTCAGACGAACAGGGAGCTGACCGAGCTGTTCTCGTGAATCCGGCGGATCGCCTCGCCGAGCAGCGGCGCGACCGACAGCGGCCGCAGCTTGCCCGAGCGCGCGAGCTTCTCCTCCACCGGCGTCGTGTTGGTGATGAGCACCGTCTCGAGCGGCGAGGCGTCGATGCGTGCGAGCGCCGGCCCGGAGAGGACGCCGTGGACGCCCGCCGCGAGCACCCGCGCGGCCCCCTGGGCCTTCAGCGCCTCGACCGACTTGGTGAGCGTGCCGGCGGTGTCGATGATGTCGTCGACGATGAGGGCGTTGCAGCCGTCGACGTCGCCGATGACGTGCATGACCTCGGCCTCGTTGGGCGCCGTGCGGCGCTTGTCGATGATGGCGAGCCCCGCCTCCATGCGCTTGGCGATCGCCCGCGCCCGCTCGACGCCGCCGGCGTCCGGCGAGACGACGACGAGGTCCGGGATGTGGAGGTCGCGGATCGCCTCGAGCATCACCGGCGCGGCGAAGAGGTGGTCGACCGGCACGTCGAAGAAGCCCTGGATCTGGTCGGCGTGGAGGTCCATCGTCAGCACGCGGTCGGCGCCGGCGCGCGAGATCAGGTCGGCGACCAGCTTGGCGGTGATCGGCACCCGCGGCTTGTCCTTCTTGTCCTGCCGCGCGTAGCCGTAGTACGGGAGCACGGCGCGTCACCCGCGAGGCCGAGGAGCGCTTGAAGGTGTCGAGCAGGATCAGCAGCTCCATCAGGTTCTCGTTGACCGGCTCGCAGGTCGGCTGGACGATGAAGACGTCCGAGCCGCGGACGTTCTCGTCGATCTGGCAGAAGGTCTCGCCATCCGAGAAGTTGAAGGCCTTGACGTTGCCGGCCGCGAGGTTCAGGTACTCGCAGATCTCCTGCACCAGCGCAGGGTGGGCGCGTCCGCCGAAGATTTTCAGTTCACCGGGCATTGTTCTCCCTCGATCGGGGCCACCATCCAGGGCCGGGGCCCTCGCCGGGATGGTGGTCACGCGAGCCGCTTGAAGTTTGGGGCTGTGTCCTCGACTCCGCTAGGGTCTGGTTGGGGCGGGAGGATTCGAACCTCCGGATGCGGGATCCAAAGTCTGGTGCCTTACCGCTTGGCGACGCCCCAGTTCAACCACCCGACGCGAGCCGCCGCCGGCCCCGTGCCCCGGCCAGACTCCGGGGGCGCTCCCCGCGGAGTCGGCGGCCTTACACGGTCCAGAAAGAGTCGCGCAGATGCATCTCCTCGACCTCTTCCAGCGTCTTCTCCGGGCGCGACACCGGCGGCGGCGCCATCTCTGGGACGGCCGCGGCGAGCTCGCTCGGGCGCTCCGGGCGCGCCGTCACCGCCTGCCGCGGGCGCCTGCAGGGGCCGCTCCGCGAGAGCGCGCTCGTACTCGGCGAGCACCTTGTCCTCGATCATCCGCCGGGTCTCGTTGTTCAGCGGGTGCGCGACGTCCTTGAACTCGCCGTTCTTCTTCTTCCGGCTCGGCATGCTGATGAAGAGCCCGTCCCGGCCCTGGATGATCTTGATGTCGTTGACCATGAAACATTGGTCAAAGACGATCGAAACGAACGCCTTGAGCTTCTCCTCGTTGATCGGGAAAACCTTGACCTCAGTGATCTCCATTTCGCGTCCTCTCCCGTCATCCTCGATCGCCGCTTCGGCGCCATGGCGCAAAGGGCGCGGCAGCGCCCGCTCCGGGTGAACGGGCGGGGCCGTCACCTGGAGATCGCCTGGGCCCTCTACCGGGATCGGCGGAATCGGCGGGATCGCAACGGCGAACTGCGCTCGACCGCTCCCGGAAGGGCCACTCGTTATCGCGCCGGCATCAACTCGGCGCATTATATACTCGGTGCGCCTCATGCGCCTCAGCAGACCTCTGGGAGCGCCGCGAGAGCGACTGGAGATCGAGCCCTTCCGCGAGCGCCAGGGAGCGGGTCCGCGGCCCCGACGGCGGGCCCATGCTAGAAGGCGGGGGCGAGAGCTGTCAAATCCCGCCGCCCGGCGGGTACTGGGTCCGTTGGGTCCGCTGCGGGCGACCAGGATGCCTCGCGACCCTCGATCCGGCCTACTCGCCGGGACGGGCGCTCGCCTGGCAGTCCTCTTCCTCGAATCCCGGCGGGACGGCGAGCGCCGCCAGCGCCTTGTGGAGCTTCTCGGCAGGACCTCCTTCCAGCGCACCTGGGCCCCTTGCGCGCGGTCGGAGAGGATCGCCCAGTCTTCGCGCCGCACCCAGAGCACCACCGGCTGTTCCTCGTCCCACAGCGTCCAGCTCTCGACCTCGTCGCCGAGGAGCCGCGCCGTCCAGCGCCGCTCCTGGTCGTCGCGATAGGTCGAGCTCGCTCCCCTTGACCTGCGGCGCCGCCGTCGGCTCGGCCGGGAGGCGGCCGAGGAGGAGCGCCGGCAGCGAGAGCAGCGGGAAGGGCGCGAGCGGCACGTCGGCGACGTCGAAGTTGCCGTTGAAGGTGCAGTAGCTGCGGTTGTGGTGGTCGAGCCAGAGCCCGCGGTCGTCGTCGACGTCGAGGCTCCAGAGGGCGCGCCCCACCGGGTCGACCGCCGGCACCTGGTAGCGCTCGGCGGCGGCGAGGCGAAGGGTCACCCGGAAGGAGCCCTCCCCCGCCGGACCCGAGTAGCAGACCCGGTAGAGCCGCTGCGAGCCGAAGGCGGCTGCGGGATCTGCCAGGGCGCCGCCCCATCCGCGGCGAGGCGCGGGGAGTGGAAGCCGCTGCAGGCGGCCGCGAGAGCGCCGAGGAAGAGGACCGCGGCGCGGAGCGCCGCCCGCCGGGTCACGGCGGCGCGAGCGGACATACGGCGGCCGGCGTACGCCGGAGGAAGGATTTCAGCCATCGGAGGCGGGGTCTGCGCCGTCAGGGCCGGGCGGAGGAGGATTCGGGGAGGCCGCCGAGCTTGCGCCGGACCTGCTCGACGTTCTCGTCGCCCAGCTCGAGGCGCGCTGGTACCTGTCGCGCCCTTGCCGCCTCGCCCAACGCCACATAGACATCCCCCAGGTGCTCCTGCACCGTCGCGTCCTCGGGCTCGAGGCGGGTGGCCCGCTCGAGGTAGGTGCGGGCGGGGCCGAGCTGGCGCAGCCGGAAGTAGGTCCAGCCCAGCGAGTCGACGTAGGCGCCGTTGTCCGGGTCGAGCGCCACCGCCCGGCGGATCAGCTTCAGCGCCTCGTCGAGGTTCTCGCCCTCCTCGGCGAAGGTGTAGCCGAGGTAGTTCAGCGCGGCATGGAAGTCCGGGTCGATCTTGAGGACGCGCCGGAAGGTCGCGACCGCCTTGTCGCGCTGGCCGTTGCGCTCGTAGGCGGCGCCGAGCAGGAAGCCGGCGGTGGTGAGCTTCGGGTGCGTCGGCGAGCAGGCGCTCGAGCAGCGGGATCGAATCCTGGTAGTTCTCCAGCCGCTGCTAGGTCTGGGCGGCGGCGAGGATCGCCTGCGGATCGTCCTGGCGGCGAGCTTGTCGAGCTGGCGCCTCGCCTGGCGCTCGCGGCCCGCGCGGTAGAGCACCTCGGCGTGCTTGGCGGCGACCGCCGGCGAGGCGGCGGCGGGCGACAGCAGGTCGAGCGCCTGGTCGTAGCGCTTGAGCGCCACCAGGGCGTCGGCCTGGAGGAGCAGGGCCTCGGAGCGCACCGCCGGGGTCGGTCGCCGAGAGCAGCGGGGCGCAGGGCCTCCCCCACCTTCTCCCAGTCCTCGGCGACGAAGTAGAGCTGCGCCAGCTCGAGGCGCGCCTCGTGCGCCTCCTTCTCCTTGCCGTCGCGCTCGAGGTCGGTGGCGAGGTCGGTCAGCAGGGCCGCCGCCTCGTCGCGCCGGCCTGCGCGGCGCAGCATGCGGGCGACGGTCGCCGCGAGCACCACGTCCTGCGGCTGCGACTGGCGCAGCTTGGCGAGCAGCTCGAGGGCCTGCTGGTTCTTGCCCTGGGCGGTGAGGATCAGGCCGTTCAGCAGGGCGAGGTCCTGGTTGTCGGGCTGCGCCTTGAGCAGCGCCTCGGCGGTCGCCAGAGCCGCGTCGAGGTCGCCGTTCTGGTAGAGGGCCCAGGCGAGCTGGCGGCGCAGCTGCGGGTCGTCGCGCACCTCCTCGGGGGCCTCGAGCAGGGTGTCGAGCTCGGCGCGGTGGTCGCCGCGCTGGCTCTCGATCTCGGCCAGGGTCAGCCGGGCCTCGAGCGACTCGGGGTCGGCGGCGAGCTGCTCCTTGAGCAGCGTCTCCGCCTGATCCGGCCGCCGCGACTTGAGCAGCGCCTCGACCAGCAGGGCGTAGGCCATCGCGCTGCTCGGGCACGTTGTTCACCAGCTCGCGGAAGACCTCGGCGGCCTTGGCCGGCTGGTTCTGGTCGAGATAGATCCGCCCCAGGGTGAGGAAGGTCTGGGGGTCGTACGGATCGCGCTTGCGCACTGCTCGAAGGCCTCGAGCGCCTGGCCCATCGCCGCCGGGTCCGCTGCGGCAGATCGAGGTAGACCTCGCCCAGGCGCGCAGCACGTCGGGGTTCTCGGGCGCCAGCGGCGGGCCTCGGCCGCCTTCTCCGCGGCCTTGCGCAGCGAGTCGGCGCGCGTCCGCGCCGGGCGCGTCGACTGGCCATGCGGTCGAGGAGCTGCGCGTGCTCGACCAGCACGTAGCGGTCTCCGGCGCCGGAGCGAGCTTCTCGGCCTCGTCGAAGGCGGCGAGCGCGTCGTTGAACGAGCCCTCGACGGCCAGCAGCTTGCCGAGCGCGAACTGGTACGAGGCGCGCTCGGCGGCAGCGGCCGGAGCGGCGGCTTCCTGGTTCGAGCGCTGAGCGGGCGCGGGCTCGCGAGAGGAGGCGCGGACGCGCCGGCGGCGCCGCCCGGCGGGAGGGTACAGGCTGGCGGCGACCGCTGAGAACGCCAACTTCACAGCCGCTCAGGATAGCGCCGCGCCCGGCGCTTTACAAGCCGATGGAGCCGCCCTATAATGTCGCCCTCGCGCTCATAAATACCGAAGAGACAAGAGGTTAGGAACGGGCAACCAACAGGTGGCAGGCGGGTACAACGCTTGCCCAAAGAGGGCGATAAAGCCGGTCGACATGGGCAAGCTCGGACAGATCCTGGTGGCGCGCGGCTGGATCACGGTCCAGCAGCTCACGCGCGCCCTGAAGAACCAGAACGTGGTCGGCGGCCGGCTCGGCACCTGCCTGCTGGAGATGGACGCGATCACCGAGGAGCTGCTGCTCAAGGGGCTCTCCGAGCAGCTCGGCGTGCCGGCGGCGGCGGTCGACGACCTGCGCGGCGTCCCCGAGGAGGTGCGTCGGGCTGCTGCCGTCCAGAAGCTCGCCCGCCGCTGCCGCGCGGTGCCCTTCCGCGCCCTCGGGGGCCGGCTCGACCTCGCCCTGATGGACCCCCGCAACCTCTCGGCCCAGGACGAGATCGCCTTCGCCTCCGGCAAGCGGGTCAAGGTCTACGTCGCCGAGGAGGTCCGCATCTCGAGGCGCTCGAGAAGTACTACGGCGAGGAGTGCCCGTCGCGCTTCGCCCTGGTCCTCGACCGCCTGAACCGCGCGCGCTTCCTGTGGGAGCAGGAGGCTCCGGCCGGCAGCCGAGCCGGCCGAGCCGGCCGAGGTGCTCGACAGGGGCCCTTCGCGCCGCCGCCGAAGCTCGTGCCGCCGCCCCTCCCCGAGCCGGCGCTGCCGCCGTCGCCCCGCCGCGAGCGCGCGCTGCATCCGCTGCCCGCCGCTGGCGCCGGTCTCGCCGATCGGCGGCGCCCCGCCGTCCCGCCCCCTCGCCGCCCCGCTCCTGCGGCCGCCCGGGAGCGCGCGGCCGGCCGCCGCCGCGGAGCTCGTCGATCTGCCGCTGCGGCGCCCGCCGCCGCCGCCCCTGCGCTCGGTGCCGCTCACTCCCGAGGAGAAGGCGGCGCTCGCCGCGCCCGAGGCATCGACGGCGGCTGCCGAGCCGCGCCGCGCCGCCGTCGAACGTCGTGCCCATCGCCGCCGCGCGCGGCGCGCCGCCGCCGCCGAGCCCGCCGGCGCGGGCTCCCGCGGCCGTGCCCGTGAAGACGGCGCCGGCGCCGCGCCCGGCGACGCCAGAAGCGGTCGAGGACGAGCTCCGCGGCACCACCGACCTCGAGGAGGTGGCGCGCCTCCTCCTCGCCTTCCTCGCCGGGCGCTACCGGCGCGCCGCGCTCTTCCAGGTCGCCCGCGACGCGTCACCGGCTGGCGGGTGGCGGGCGACGGGCATCGACCGCGACGCCTTCGCCGCCTTCTCGGTCGGCTTCGACCAGCCCTCGATCTTCCTCAACCTGCGCCACGGCAGCGGCATCTACTTGGGCCCGCTGCCGCCGATGCCGGCCCACCGCCAGCTCGCCCGCACCTGGGGCGGCGACCTGCCGCGCGACTGCGTGATGCTGCCGGTGCGCATCAAGGACCGGCTGGTGATGGTGATCTACGCCGACGGCGCGGACAAGGGCGCGCCCGGCCTGCCGCTCGAGAGCTGCGGCGTCTCGCGGCCGCCACGGCGGGCGCCGTCGAGCGCTGCATCCTGGGCAAAAAGCCAGCGTCTACAAGCAGTTTGCGCGACGTCGTCGTTTTGTTGACACCTCCTGAGACCCATTGCTAGACTCGCCGCCTTCGGAGCCGAGATGATCAAGTCGGACATCGTAGACCGCGTTGCGGAAATCACCGAAGTACCCCGGGTCAAAGCGGCGCAGGCCGTCGACACCATCATCGAAGCGATGAAGAACGCGCTCTGCGACGGCAAGCGCATCGAGCTTCGCGGCTTCGGCGTCTTCCAGGTGCGCGACCGCAAGAAGGGCGTCGGCAGGAACCCCAAGACCGGCGTCGAGGTCGCCATCTCCCCCGGCAAGACGGTCCGCTTCAAGCCCGGCAAGGACCTCAAGAACCTCTGAGCGCCGAGCTCTTCCACCGCGGCGAGCGGGCCTTCGCCGCCGCCCCCGCGGCCCCCGCTGCCCCCGCGGCCGAAGAACCGCGCTACGGCCGGGCGTTCCTCCTCCTCGGCCTCACCTTCTTCTGCGCCACCACCCTCGGCCCGGCTCTCCTCCTCGCCAGCCGCACCGACGTCACGACCGATCTCGCGCCGTGGCTGAGCGCCGGGCTGGTGCGCCGCCGTGTGGACCGATCCGGCGCTGCGCTCGCTCGGCCTCTCCTTCTCCCTGCCGCTCCTCGTCATCCTGCTGGCGCACGAGCTGGGGCACTACGTCGCCTGCCGCCTCTACGGCATCCCGGCACGCTCCCCTACTTCCTGCCGCTGCCGGCGATGCTGGGGACCATGGGCGCCTTCATCCGCATCAAGGCGCCGATCCGCAGCAAGCGCGAGCTCTTCGACGTCGGCTTCGCCGGACCGGTCGCCGGCTTCGTCGCGCTCCTCCCCTTCCTGCTCTTCGGGATCGCGCGCTCGCGCGTCGGCACGATGCCGCCGGGGGCGAGCTTCCTCCTCCCCGGCCACTGCCTCGCGATCGAGCTCGCGACCCGGCTCTTCCACGGTCCGCTCGCGCCGGCGAGGTGCTCAACCTCCACCCCTTCGCGCTCGCCGCCTGGTTCGGCCTCTTCGCCACCGCGCTGAACCTGCTGCCCCTCGGCCAGCTCGACGGCGGCCACATCCTCTACGCCGCCGCGGGCCGCCTGCAGCGGCGGCTCGCCCTGCCGCTCTGGCTGGCGCTCGCCGCCGGCGGGCTCGCCTGGCCGGGCTGGTGGCTGTGGTGCGCCATCGTGCTCGCGATGGGCCTGCGCCATCCGCCGGTGGTCGACGAATGGACGCCGCTCGACCGCCGGCGCCGCGCCCTCGCGCTCCTCGCCCTGGCGCTCTTCCTCCTCTCCTTCATGCCCGTGCCGATGCGCGGCATCAACCTGTAGCCGGGATCTCCAGCACGAAGGTCACCGGGCCGTCGTTGACCAGCGCCACCTCCATGGGGGCGCGGAAGCGGCCGGTCTCGACGGCGAGGCCGCGCCGCCGGAGAGCCGCGACGAGCGCCTCGACGAGCGGCGCCGCGACCTCGGGCGGCGCGGCGGCGTCGAACGACGGGCGGCGGCCGCGCTCGAGCGAGCCGGCGAGGGTGAACTGGGAGACGACGAGGAAGGCCCCGCCCGCCTGGGAGGCGTCGAGGTTCATCCTGCCCTCCCCGTCGGGGAAGATGCGCAGGCCGGCGAGCTTCTCGGCGGCGGCCGCGGCCGACGCCGCGGTGTCCCCGCGCTCGACGCCGACGAGCGCCAGGATGCCGCGCCCGATCTCCCCCACCAGCTCCCCCTCGCCCCGGCCCGTCTCGGCCGCGAGCCGCCAGGCGGACGCTCGCCGAGCTCACCCGCTGCAAGACGATGCGCACCGTTGCCGTCCTTTCCAGTTGCCATCCTTCCGATGGCGGGACCGCGAGCCCCGGCGCGGCGTGCGCCGGGGAGCCGGGGCCGCACGGGCCCCTCTCGGCGGTGTGATACCGTAGCTCATTCCGAACGAAGGAGAGCGCGAGCAATGGTGAACAAAGTGATCTTGGTCGGCAATCTGGGCCGCGATCCGGAGGTTCGATCCACTCCCTCGGGCCAGCAGGTGGCGAGCTTCACCCTGGCCACCAACCGGAAGTGGAAGGACAAGAACGGCCAGCGCCAGGAGCAGACGGAGTGGCACCAGATCGTCTGCTGGGGGCGGCAGGCGGAGGTGGCGGGCCAGTACCTCACCAAGGGCAAGCAGATCTACGTCGAGGGGCGTCTGCAGACCCGCTCCTGGGACGACAAGCAGAGCGGCGAGAAGCGCTACCGGACCGAGATCATCTGCGACAACTTCCAGATGCTGGGGTCGCGCGGCGGCGACTTCGAGGGCGCGCGCGGCGGCCACGCCGAGGGCCCGAGCTACGACGAGGGGCCGGCGGGCGGCGGTGCCGGCGGCACCGGCGGTACCGGCGGCTTCGGCGAGCCCGAGGACGACGACATCCCGTTCTGACCGCGGCCCGCCGATCCGGCGCGACGTCTCGCGGCGTCCGGAGATCGACCGATCCCGCCCACGGGCTTCCCGTGGGCGTTTTCGTTTCCGCGCCACGCGGACGCCGGCGCCGAGCTCGCGGGGCTGCTGAGCGCTCAGCCCGCGAGGCGCAGCTTTTCCTCCCACTTCGGCAAGTCCACGCCCTTGACGACGAGCCAGATGGCCAGCGACGACTCCGCAACGATGGGCGGCAGCATGATGGCGGGGAACAGCGTCGAGGCGAACGCCGGGGCGAGGATGAGGGCGAAGCTGTTCAAGAGGTAGCACGCACCAGCGATCTGCATCAGGACGCCCAGGGCCTTCGGCAGGTAGCCCGATCGGCGGATCAGGTAACCTTGGATGAGGCACACGGCGCCGAAGAAGATGAGCCCGAAGCCGAAGCCGTAGTCATGTGCTCTGAGGGAGATATACGCCAGCGCATGCAGCTGCTGTGGCGCGAACGCCTTCAGATACCCTGCGTCGCCCAACAGAAACAGCGGTATGACGAGGGCCATCTTGTTGGCGACGAGCACGGCGGTCTGGACCAGGTTGAATAGCACCGCGAGCAACGCGAGATTCCGATGGATCGGCTTGAGCAACACGTAGAAGACGATCATCACCCCGACATCGCACAGGTGCATCAGCAGGTCACCTCCGATGCCGGCGCGCCACAGCGACTGGGAGGCCATGATGTTGTGGGCGGTGGCCGTCGCGTCACCCGAGACGATGATTGCGCCTCGGACGAAGAGCTGTGCCCAGGAACCAACCGCGATGAGGAGCAGGTACAGCAAGCCGCCGATTCGTGCGTACCGCTGCGGTGAAAGGCTTACAGGAGCGTTCGTCATCTCTTTTCCTTTGCGTGCCGCGACCGCTTCACCCGCGGAGTGATCGTACATACCCGAGGTAGCGGGGCTTCATCTCGAGATGGCGCGCCTCCATCTCGACCCCGCGGCGCCGTATCTCGGGGTTTCCCCGCTCGATCTCCAGATGTCGCGGCGCCAGCTGGAGATTTCACCGCCCCATCTCGACCTCGCGGCGCCGCGGCTCGAGCTGTCCCCGCTCCATCGCGAGATTTCGCGGCGCGAGCGCGAGATTTCATCGCCCCATCTCGACTCCGCGCCGGCGCATCGCATGATCTCGCTGCCGCATCTCCACGTTCCGCCGCCGCATCTCCACTTTGCGGTGCCGCAGCTCGACTTTTCTCTGCCGCAGCTCGAGAGGGCGCGGCCCGGTCAAGCCTTCCCCAGCTCCTGCGTCCGGCGGTAGGCGGCCCAGACGCCGTCGGCGACGACGGTGCGCAGGCCGCCGCGCTCGAGCGCGTGGAGCGCCTCGGCCGAGGTGCCGCCGGGCGAGGTGACCATGTTGCGCAGCTCGGCCAGGTGCTTGCCCGACTGCATGGCGAAGAGCACCGAGCCGTGCATGGTCTGCAGGACCAGCTCCTCGGCGACCCGGCGCGAGAAGCCGAGATGGACGCCGGCGTCGATCAGCGCCTCGACGAAGAGGAAGCAGAACGCCGGTCCGGTACCGGAGAGCGCCGTCGCCATGTCGAGGTACTTCTCGTCGTCGACGAAGTGCTCGCGCCCGAGGGCGCCCAGGATCGCCGCGGCGGTCCGCCGCTGCCGCTCGTCGACGGCGGGGGTCGCCGTCCAGACCGTCATCCCCTCGTCGATCTGCGCCGGGGTGTTGGGGATGGCGCGCACGACGGGCTCGTGCCGCAGCCCCTGGCGGAAGCCGGCGAGCGTCGCGCCGGCGACGATCGACACCACCAGGGCCCCCGGCCGCACGCCGCCGGCGAGCGCCGGCACGACCTTGGGGAGCGTCTGCGGCTTCAAGCGCGAAGATGACGACGTCCGCCCCCTCGGTCGCGGCGCGGTTGTCGCCGGTCACCTGGATGCCATGGCGCGCCGCGAGCTCCTCGCGCCGCTCGCCGCGCCGCGCCGTCGCCACGATGCGCTCGGGGGTGACGAGGTTCTTCTTGAGCAGGCCGGCGATCATCGCCTCGCCCATCATGCCGGCGCCGAGGAACGCGAACGAGAGGTCGTCGAGCACCGGCTCGCCGGGCGGTGGATCGAGTCTGGCGCCGGTCATCGCGAGAGCATATATCTCGGCGGGGTGGGGATCGGCACGTTGAAGCAAAAACGGCCGGGCGCGAGCCCGGCCGTCGTCACTTCCACGTCAGATCGAGCTAGACGCCGCCGTGGCCACGGCGCTGGTTGTTCGGCTGGCCCTGATTGGCCGGGGGCTTGGCGTGTGGCTGCTGGCGCTGCGCTCGCTGCTGCGCGATCTGCGGACGCTGCGCCTGCTCGGACGCTGCGCGGACGCTGTTGGCCTGGGCGCGACCTGCTGGCGCTGCGGCTGCTGGCGCTGCTGGCGGGCGACCTGCTGCTGGCGCGGCTGGGTCTGCTGCTGACGCCGGGCCGCCTGCTGCTGCGGCGGCCGGTTCTGCCGCCGCTGGCTCGCCTGCGCCCGCTGCTGGTTGCGGTTGGCGTTCGCCTGCACGCGGCTACGCTGCGCCTGCGCCTTGGCCGCGATCTGCTGCCGCTCGGCCCGCGCCTGCACCCTCTGGTTGCCGCGCTGCGCCTGGGCCCGCGCCGCGATCTGCTGCCGCTGGTTCTCGGCGCTCGCCCGCTGGTTGGTGCGCTGCGTCTGGGCACGGTCGGCGATGCGCTGCCGCTGGGCCTGTGCCTGCACCCGCTGGCGGCCGCGGACGTTCGCCGCCTGCTGCCGCTGGATGGCGGCGGCCTGCCGGTTCACCTGGACGGCGTTGCGGCCCAAGGCCGCGGTCCGCTGGGCCTCCTGGCCGCGGCGGACGGCGAGCCGCGCCGGCGCATTGTTGTTGCGGCGGCTCTCGGCGGCGATCCGCTCGGCGGTCCGGACGCTGCCGGCGGCGATGACCGCGGGCCGGAAGAAGCTCACCCGATTGCCCTGGAAATGAGCCCGCGGATCGGCCGTCCGCAGATCGGCCACCTGGTAGCGCTGCACCCGCCGGCCGGTCACCCGCTCGATCTGATTCACCGGCAGGCTGCGGTTGTAGATCTGGCCGCCGACCACCGAGTAGTTGGTGATGTTGCGGGTACGGCCGAAGAACCGCACGTTCTCGCTCGGCCGCACGCAGTAGCTCGCGACGTCCGAGACCAGGAAGCGGTTCTCGGGAACGAAGACATAGGAGGTGGGGGCGAGGTCGAGGCCGACGCTGAACCCGCCGCCCTCGATGTCGACGGTGGGCGGCAGCGGCGCCCAGCCGACGTAGTTGTCACCCTCCTGCCAGTCGACCCAGGCCGGGGCCCACCGGGTGCCCGGCACCCAGACCCAGCCGTAGTCGGGATCGTAGGTCCAGCGGCCGTAGTGATAGGTCGCCCAGCCGTAGGGCTCGGAGGCGGCCGCCACCCAGGTCCAGCCGTAGTCGGTATCGACCCAATGGCCGCGGGTGTAGGGACGCCAGCCGGTGGGGACGCCGCGGGGCACGAACACCTCGCCGTAGGCCGGCTGGTCGACCCAGCGGCCGTACGGCGCCAGGTCGTTGTGGAAGAAGGCGAGATCCACCGAGGCGCGCCCCGAAGATCCGATGTGGACTCCCGCCGCCAACGAGTCTTGGGCCTTGACTGCGCCCGCTCCGCCGGCGAGGACGCCGAGCGCGACCACGGCCGAGACTGCGATCCGTCGTGTTTTCATAAGTCACCTCTCTCCTTTCGTCCGCCGGCGGCGAGCCGCCGTATCGAACGCCCCGAGAATCTGTGGAGTTGGCCCAGACGGCGGGTCATTTCTCGGGTTGACCCAATGAAGGGCAAGGCTCGTGCCAGGTCCCCTCCCCCGCGGGAGGCGCCGAACCGCGGCAAAACGTCCTCACTGGAGGACATAGAGCGCCCCGCGATCCGAGATGCGCAACCCCGAGGGCGGCGCCGTCGCGGAATGCCGGAACACCGGATCGAGTTTTAAGGTTCTTTGAGAGGACGGCTCGACTCGACCCGACTCGAGAGGAGGAGGAAGCGATGAGCGCGAGAGGAAACGAGGGCAGCGTGGCGACCGAGGTCGCGGAGGCGCCGGCCGCGCCGGCGGGCGGCGGTCTGGCGGAGCGCTACGGGCAGATCCGCGCGGCGACCGACTGGCTCGCGGCGCCCCTCTCTCCCGAGGACGCGGCCGTGCAGGCGATGCCGGACGCGAGCCCCGCCAAGTGGCACCTGGCGCACACCAGCTGGTTTTTCGAGACCTTCGTGCTGGAGCGGGCCGTCGCCGGCTTCCTCCCCTTCCACCCCGACTTCCGCGTCCTCTTCAATTCCTACTACAACTCGCTCGGCGCCATGCATCCGCGCGCCGAGCGGGGGCTCGTCACCCGTCCGGGCCTCGCCGAGGTGCGCGCCTACCGCGCCCACGTCGACCGTGAGATGGCGAAGCTGCTCGCGGGGGACGAGCTCGCACCCGGGCTCGCGGCGCTCGTCGAGGTGGGGTTGCAGCACGAGCAGCAGCACCAGGAGCTGATCCTCACCGACCTCAAGTACCTGCTGTCGCGGAACCCCTTGGCGCCGGTCTATCGCGAGCGGCCGGCGCGCTCGGCCAGGCGGCGGCCAAGAGCGCGGGCGGCGCCCCCGCCCCGCTCGCCTGGCGGCGCTGCGACGGCGGCGTCCGCGAGATCGGCTTCGCGGGCTCGGGCTTCGCCTTCGACAACGAGGGGCCGCGACACCGGGTGTACCTCGAGCCCTTCGAGCTCGGCTCGCGGCTGGTGACGGCGGCCGAGTACCGGCAGTTCATGGAGGACGGCGGCTACCGCCGCGCCGAGCTGTGGCTCGCCGACGGCTGGGCCGAGGTCCGCGCCCGCGGCCTCGCGGCGCCGCTCTACTGGGAGGAGCGCGACGGCCGCCTCGGCGCCTTCACCCTGGCCGGCGAGCGCGCGGTCGACCCCGCCGAGCCGGTCTGTCACGTGAGCTTCTACGAGGCCGACGCCTTCGCCCGCTGGGCCGGCGCCCGCCTGCCGACCGAGGCCGAGTGGGAGGTCGCGGCCGCCGGGGAACCGATAGCCGGCAACTTCGTCGAGAGCCGGCGGCTGCACCCCGCGCCGCTGCCGCCGGCCGCCGCCGCCGCCCCCGGCGGCACGCCCGAGGTCGCGCAGCTCTACGGCGACGTCTGGGAGTGGACGGCGAGCCCCTACGTCGCCTATCCCGGCTATCGCCCGCCCGCAGGGGCGCTCGGCGAGTACAACGGCAAGTTCATGTGCAACCAGCTCGTCCTGCGCGGCGGCTCCTGCGCCACGCCGGTCTCGCACCTCCGCCCCACCTACCGCAACTTCTTCCCGCCCGGCGCCCGCTGGCAGTTCAGCGGCATCCGCCTGGCGCGGGACGCGCGCTGACGGCGAGCGCTCACTCGCCGGCGACGGGGAATGCCGGCGCGAGCGGCGGCGGCGGCGGATCTCCGGCATAGAGCACGCGCTCGAGGAAGAGGCCGGAGGGGGGCGCCGTCCATTCCGCCGGCAGGCCGGCGCCGCGCGGCGCCTCGCCGGCGAGGAGGCCGGCGAAGGCGCCCGGCGCCAGCCTGCCGCTCCCCAGCCGCACCAGCGTTCCCACCACCCGCCGCACCATCTTCCACAGGAAGTGCGACGCCGTGAAGCGCACCAGGACGAGGGCGCCGGCGGTCGTCACCTGGACGCCTTCGACCACCACCACCGTGCTCGGCTGCTCGCCCGGCCGCTCGCAGAACAGCCGGAAGTCGTGGCGTCCGGCGAGGAGGGCCGCCGCCGCCGCCATCCGCCCGGCGTCGAGCGGCTCCTTCACCCACCAGACGAAGCGTTTGGCGAGGGCGGTGCGGCGGCGCGACACCTGGTAGAGATAGCTTCGGGAGACCGCGTCGTGCCGGGCGTGGAAGGAGTGGGCGGCGGCGGCGACGGCGAGCAGGTGGATGTCGGGCGGCAGCCGGTCGTTGACGGCGCGCCGGAACGGCTCGGGCTCGACCGCGCGAGCCAGACGCAGGTGGGCCACCTGGGCGAGGGCATGGACGCCGGCGTCCGTCCGCCCCGAGCCGCCGAGGTCCTTGACCTCCCCCGCCACCTCGGCGACGGCGCGCCGGAGCTCGCCGGCGACCGAGCGCGCGTTCTGCTGCTCCTGCCAGCCGCGGTAGCGGGTCCCCTCGTACTCGAGCGTCAGGCGATAGGTGGGCACGGATCAGGCGCCGAGCCGGAGGTGTTTGCGCGCGAAGTAGCGGAAGGATTCGTTGCGGCGGACGGCGGTCGCGAGATCGAACGCTTCGAGCAGCTCGATCATGGCTTCCAAACGGGTGGTCCGCTGAGCCATGGCCGCGCCGAACCTCTCCTTCGTGATCACCGAGGTCTCCGGGCATCGGGCGAGATCGAGCGCGCCGAACCGCGGGTGCTCCTCCCCCAATCCGGCGCAGTACCAGCTCTCGATCTCCATCTTCACCACCAGGATACGCGCCGGGTCGAGCCGCGCATGAGCCCTTCTCAGATGATCTTTCTTGGCCGCAGCGCACGGCAGGCGGTCGAGGTCGCCGACGAAGAGATAGTCCGCGCCCATCGACCCGACGCTGGCGAGAAAGGCGTCGATCTTGGTCCGCTTGAGCTTCGCGTACTGGACCGTCGAGACGTCCTGGTAGACCGGCCGCAGCCGGGGAATGAAGATCCGGGCGAAGAAGCGCGCATCGTCGTCGCCCTCGACGAAGAGGAAGAAACGCCTATACGGCATGCCCGGCGCCGAGCAGGTCCTGGACGTACAGCTCGTCGATCCCCAGCTCGTTCTCCAGGAAGATCTTGAGCTCCGCGCTCTCGGCCGGGCGTGAGATGCGCGAGAAACCGTTCGCGTCGCGTCGCACCAGCAGGAGGTCGGCCAGATCGGCGTGCTTGACCAGCTCGGGGTTGTGGGTCGTGGTCACGACTTGCCGCGTCTTCGCTGCGTCCGCCATCATGGCAACCACGCGAGAGATCAGATGAGGGTGGATGCTCCTCTCCGGCTCCTCGACGATCGTCACGTCGGCGCGATCGAAATAGAGGGCGAGCAGGAGCGCCGCGATGAGGATGGTGCCGCTCGACAGGAACGCAGCGGGTAGGTAGTCGCTGCCAGAGTATGTCTCACGCAAGAGGAAGAGCAGCGACTTGTCGGCCAGATTTTCGACCCGCAGGTCCTCGACGAAGGGGAGGAGGTCGCGCAGGAGGCGCGAGAACTCTGCCGCCCTCTCTGGATCGCTCAGGATCCTCTTGAGCGCGATGGCCAAGTTCCCACCGTCCGGGTCGAGGTCAGCGCGGCCGGTGATAGGCGTCGCCTTCTTGTGGAGCCTCGGGTCGAAGTCGAACAGGGAGATGTCGGGGATGAGGGGGGTGCTGCTAGCGCTGAGCAGGCTCTCATTGGGAGAGAGCTGGCGACGCAGATCGGGAAATCCTCGATGCGATTGAACCCCGATATCCAAAGAATCCATTGCTTCAGGAAGATTTACAGTCTGGCAGATACCGACCCCCACTCGCGATATCACCAACTGGCACCGCCTCTGACGCTCGGAGCGGCTTTCGGACGGCAGGCCTATGTACTCCAGATCACACGACTGTACAACCTCCTCGCGGACTATCTCGAACTCCTGCTTGGACCTCCCTACCTGAAGGTCCAGGAAATAGGTAACCCCGAGGGCGTTCGCGTACCAGTTTCCCTCCGCAGTTACTCCTCCCCAAATCCTTGCCATCGGAAACTGCGCAGAGATCTCGACCGAGATCGGCCGCGCCGCGCCAATCTTCCGATTCGCCAGGTAGCCGATACCGCCCTGCAATGAGACAGCGTTCTCCAAACCGCTCTCCGCGATGTCCTGGACGAACCGGAAGATCTCCAGGAAGTTCGACTTCCCGGCCGCGTTGGCGCCAACCACGATGTTGAGCGGACGCAGCTCGATCTCGAGCTCGTCGAAGCTCTTGAAGTTCGAGACCTTGAGCTTGGTGATCCCCATGGGTTTGCGCCTCCGGACGCGCCCATCCTCCAGCTACGAGGAAAGAGAGGCCGCTCGATCGCACCGTTCGCACCCTAGTATAGCGGCGGCCACCCGCCGCGGGCGGCGCAACTTCCGGAGGAGACGACACTTGCCCACCCCCCGGTCCAACCTCGGGAACGGCGCGCCGCGGCGGCCGCGTTCGCTGCGGCGGGCGCGGGCGCTGCCGCACGACGATTCGACGTGCGGCTGGATCGCGACGCTCCCTCCCCCGCCGCCGCCCCGCCGGCTCGCCGGCGAGAGGCGCGCCGACTGCGCGGTCTTGGGCGCCGGGTTCACCGGCCTCGCCGTGGCGCGGCGCCTGGCGGCGGCGGCGCCGGGGCAGGAGATCGCGCTCGTCGACGCCCAGCGCGCCGGCGACGGGGCCTCGGGACGCAGCTCCGGGTTCGTCGTCGCCCTCGCCCACTTCATCGCCCGGCTGGAGCTCGAGACCTCGCGGCGCTACGTGGCGCTCTGCCGGCTGGGCATCGCGGCGCTCCGCGAGCTGGTCGCCGAGCACGGCATCGACTGCGCATGGGACGACCGCGGCTGGCTCCACGCCGCGGCCGGCGAGGCGGCGGCGGCCGAGCTGCCGCGCCTCGGCGCCTGGCTGGACCGCCTCGGCGAGCCGTACGAGTGGCTGGAGAGCGACGGCCTCGCGGCGGTCACCGGCACCTCGTTCTACCGCCTCGGCCTGCGCCTGCCGGGGAGCGTGCTGGTGCAGCCCGCCGCCCTCGCCCGCGGCCTCGCCGCGGCGCTGCCGCCGGCGGTCGCGCTCTACGAAGGCTCGCCGGTCCACGCCATCCGCCGGCGGCCGGCGGGCGGCTTCCGGCTGGAGACCGCCGGCGGCAGCCTGACGGCCGAGCGGCTGTTCGTCGCCACCAACGGCTACTCGGGGGCCCTGGGGATCCTCGCCGACCGCGTGCTGCCGCTCCTCACCTTCGGCTCCCTCACGCGGCCGCTCGCCGGCGACGAGCAGCGCCGCCTCGGCGGCGAGCGCGAGTGGGGCCTGCTCGCCGAGGACGCCATGGGCTCGACCGTCCGCCGCACCCGCGACCAGCGCCTGCTGATCCGCAACTCGGTGCGCTACGACGCCGCCTTCGACGTGCCGGCGGGCTTCCTCGCGCGCCTGCGGGAGAACCACCGCCGCGCCTTCCTGGCGCGCTTTCCGGGCCTCGCCTCGGTCCTCGACGGAGCCGGCTTCGCGCACACCTGGAGCGGGGTGATGGGAACCTCTCCCAACCGCGGCCACGCCTTCGGCGAGATCGAGCCCGGCCTCTTCGCCGCCGCCGGCTACACGGGCGCGGGGATCGCGATGGGGACGACGGCGGGGATGCTGCTGGCCGACCTGGCGCTCGGGATCGGCTCGCCGAGCCTCGACGACATGCTCGCCCTCCCCGCTCCCGACTGGCTGCCGCCGCGCCCGTTCCTCGACTGGGGCGCCCGCGTCAAGGTGGCGCGGATGAACGCCTCGGCGGGGCCGGCGCTGTAGCGGGACGGAGCGGGCGCGCGGGCGCCGGCGCCCCTCGCCCGCTCACGGCGGCGTCACGCCGTCCGCTTCGCCTGGCTCAGCTCCGCGACGCCCTCGAAGCTCTTCTGGCGGAAATCCATGCCGCGGTGGAAGAACTGGGTGTCGATCCGCTTCGGCTCGAACCACTTCTTCACGTACTCGACCACGTCGGCCGCGTCGAAGGGACGGCAGGAGTAGACGTCGATGCTGATGAAGCGGTTGTTCGCCGAGGTGTGGATCTGGATGCCGCTCTCGATGATCGGGATCCAGCCGCTGAAGCCCGGCTTCCCCGGGAAGGTGGTCTCGCAGGTCTTGAAGATGTAGGGCTGGGTCTGCTTGGTCATCCCGAGGTAGAGCGTGATCTTGTCCAGGAACTCGTATCCCCGGTCGAGATCGCAGCACACCGCCTCCTCGCAGCCGAAGCAGTCGATGATCAGTTGGAAGCCCCACGACGGCTGATCCTTGGCGCTCTGGCTACAACAATCCGGCTGTTCCATGTCTCGCTCCCCATGGGTGATGGGCATTCACGATTGAGGCGGCGGGCCGCTCCAGCCCTCTACCAGTCCAGTGCACGAGAGGCGCCGAACCGATCCAACCGCGGTCAATTTAGCGACGCGTTATCAAAGGGTTAAGCGACTGCCTGCGCCATCGCCGCGGGGGCGCGGACGGGCGCGAAGTAGGGGCCGCCCAACCCGCGCAGGAGCTGGCCGGCGGGGAGCCACGCCGGCCGGTCCTCCCAGCGCGCCTCGCCGAGCGGCGTCTCGAAGCCCAGCTCGCGCCACAGGCGGGCGGCGAGGTCGGGCATCACCGGCGCCGCCATCAGCGCCAGCGCCTTCACCGCCAGCAGCTCGAGGGCGAGGCCGGTGCGCCGCTCCTCGCTCCGCGCCGCGACCTTCTGCCAGTGGGCCTCGGCCTTGCCGAAGCGGCGTGCGACGCGCACCAGCTCGGCGCAGGCGCGCGTCGCCTGCTGGGGCGAGAAGCTCCGCGGCTCGTAGCCGGCGGCCGCCGCGGCGACGAGCTCCTGGAGACGGGCATAGAAGCGCCGGTGGTCCTCCGTCCAGTCGCCGGTCGCCGGGATCGCTCCGCCGCGCTCTGCGGCGAGCCGGGCGGCGAGGTCGGAGAGCCACGGCTGCCAGCCGCCCGCCAGCTCGCGCTCGACCGTCGCCGCGAGCTCCGCCAGGCGAAAGTCGGCCGCCTCCGTCTCCGGCCGGGTATGGGCGAGATGGAAGCGCAGGAGATCCGCCGGCATCCGGCCGAGCAGCTCGCCGACCGCGAGCCCCTCGCCGGCGGCGCGGTAGGGCTCGTTCGAGACGAACGCCGTGGCGGGCCGGATCTCCGGATCGAAGGCGAGGAGGAGCGCCGGCACGGCGAGCCCGTGGAGGAAGAGGTCGTCGTCCGCGAAGCAGTCGGCGACCAGGGCCTCGCCCGCTCCGGCGGCGGTTCCGGCGGCCCGCGCGGCGGCGAGGGCGCAGGCCGCCCCCTCGATCCAGGGCGAGAGCACCTGGCCGTCGTGGCCCGCGGCGGGCACCGGAAAGCCCCGCCCGGAGGTCCGGCTGGCCGGCAGGTCGGGCAGGCCGGCGGCCGCGACCTCCTCGCGGAGCGCCCGCTGGCGGGCGCTCATGCCGGCCTTCAGGTAGAGCTCGGCGAGCTCGCCGGCGTAGCGGGAGAGCGGGAAATAGAGCCGGCGGACGGCGCGCGGGACCGGCCGGCCGCCGCACTCGGCGCAGACCGCGCCGCCCGCGGCGTCCACATCCTCGGCGGCGAGGGCGGGCCCCGCGGCGCCCTCGCAGGGGCTCCCACAGCCGGCGCAGGCGAGCTCGACGCCCTCCCTCTCGACCAGCTTGCCGCCGGCGAGGAGGCGGGTGAAGAGCTCCTCGGCGACCGCCTGGAGCGGAGCGTCCGGCCCGCCGATCCAGAGATCGGGCGCGACGCCCGCCGCGAGCAGGCCGGCGCGGTCGTCGGCTCGGCAGGCGAAGGAGACCTCGGCGCCGCGCAGGCGCAGGTAGCGCGCCAGGATGTCCGCCGCGAGATAGGGACCGGCCAGCTCGCCGAGCTGGAGCTCGCCCGCCGCGCTGGACGGCGCGGCGGTGACCAGCGCGCGGGCCGGCCGCTCGCCCTCAAAGAGCGCCGCCGCCTGCTTGGCGTTCCACAGGTGGAGGTCCTCCCAGTAGACCGCGAGGAAGACCAGGTTCTCGCTGTCCGAAGCGTTCTCGATGACGTGCGAGTTGAACGGCGGCTGGAAGACGACGTCGCCGGGGCCGACCTCGACCACCTCGTCGCCGACCCGGTAGCGGCCGCGGCCGGCGGTGACGAAGAAGGTCTCGCCCTCCTGGTGGTTGTGGTGCTTGGTCCGCTGGCCCGGCTCGACGACCGCCCAGACGGCGCCGAACGGGGTCGCCGCCGCCTCCGGCCAGGGATAGACCTCCTGCACCAGGATGCCGTACGCCGCCTCGAGGTGGGCGGGGTCCATGCGCTTGAGGAACATCGGGTCGGCCTCCCGGTCGAAGTCGATCGAGGATCAGATGGCGAAGCCGCCGAGGGTCGGGCTGGGCGCGCCGACGGCGAGGATCGATTGCAGGATGTGGCCGGCGCGGACCGGCAGGAGCGAGAGCACCGTCTCGCTCGCGCCGTGCGTCTGCTCGGCGAAGCCCTGCAGATAGACGCGGGGCGCGAAGTCGGCGCCGGTCGCCAGGTGATAGTCGCGCTCGATCCGGTAGGCGCCCGAAGGCTCGCGCTGGAAGTACGGCGACAGCTCGGCGAGGAGCGGGTGCTCGCGCCGCCAGGTGTAGCCGGTGGCGAGGACCACGCCGTCGGCCGCGAGCGTCACCGGCCGGTCGCGCAGGATGTCGTTGAAGTGGACGGCGGCGCCGTGCGGGCCCTCCTCCAGACCGACGAGCTGCATGAACGGCTGGATGCGCGCGCGGTTCTTGCCCTCGACCTTCTCCTGGTAGAGGCAGCGGTAGATCTTGCGGATCAGCGCCATGTCGACCACCGCGTAGTTGACGTCCTTGCACATGTCGAGCACCCAGCGGCGCTTGTCCTCCGGCAGCTCGTAGAGGAAGTCGACCATCTGCGGGAAGAAGATCTCATTGGTGAAATCGCTGTCGTCGACCGGCTTGTAGGCGAAGCGGCGGATGGTCGCCGTGATGTCGGCGTTCGGGTAGTGGTTGAGCAGGTAGCAGAAGAGCTCGGCCGCGCTCTGCCCCTGACCCACCACGACGAAGCGATATGGCGCCTGTTTGTCGGTGAAGTCGCGCTTCAGGCGCAGCATGAAGTCCTGGGCGTGGAAGGCGCGTCCGCCGGGGGCGAGCTCGATGCCGGCGGGCAGCGACGGCGTGCCGCCCGTCGCGATCACCAGGTTGCGGGCGAGCCGCTCCTCCACCGCGCCGGTCGCGACGTGGCGCGACACCACCCGCAGCAGCTCGACCTCGCGGTCGCGGCCGCGCGGAACCGGCTGCACGCCGATCACCTGCCGGCCGTAGCGCACCCGCTCGCCGAGCTCCCCCGCCACCCAGCCCAGGTAGTCGTTGAACTCGATGCGGGTGGGGAAGAGGTCGCGCAGGTTGAGGAACTCGAACAGGCGTCCCTTGATCTGCAGATAGTTGAGGAAGGTGAACCGGCTCCGCGGGTTGCGCACGGTCGCCAGGTCCTTGAGCACCGAGATCTGGAGCAGCGAGTCCTCGAGCAGCATCCCCGGGTGCCAGGCCGCGTGCGGCTTGGCCTCCAGGAAGACGCGCCGCAGGTCGCGCCCGTCGCGCCCCTCCGACTCCTCCTCGAGACAGATGCCGAGCGCCAGGTTGGCCGGCCCGAAGCCGATCCCGATGACGTCGTAGACGTCTGCCGCCCCGTCGCCGGAGCCCAGGCGCTCGCTCTGCCACGGCTTCGCTACGTCGCTCGCTACCATCTTGCCCCCGTTGTTCGAGCCGTACCCGATGAACGCCGCCGGGCTCCGCCGGCGCTCCGCCGGCGCGGACCGCGGCGCGATCCCTCGCCAATCAAGGGTGCTCGCCAGGTAACAAAAGGTGACGGGGGTACGGAGGGCCGGCGACGACGCACTTGCGCTATGCTTGCCGCAAGCATCCGGTCCCAACCGTTCACCGACTTTTACGGAGAAACGCGCATGAAGAAACTTTCCGTTTACGCCGCCGTCCTCGCCCTCGTCCTCGTCCTCCTGCCCCTCGCCAGCCTGCGCGCCGACAGCGGGAGCTGGAACGGCTGGATCACCGACGACAGCTGCGGCGCCAAGGGCGCCAACGCGGAGCACGCCGCCTGCGCCAAGAAGTGCCTGGCGAAGGGGGCGAGCCTGGTCTTCTACAACAATGCCGATCAGAAGATCTACAAGCTCGACAAGCAGGACGTGGCCAAGCAGCACATCGGCCACGAGGTCAAGGTCGAGGGCGACCTCAAGGGCGACACCATCGCCGTCGCCGCGATCACCCCGGCGGCCGCCGCCAAGTAACCGCCGCACCGTCGAGAACGCGGGAGAGCCGGTCGCGCCGGCCTCCCGCGTTTTGCGTTCTGGCTCCTCAGATCGCCTGGCGGCGGGTGACCAGGGTCACGTCGCCGTCCTGCGACTGCACCGTGGTATCCGGCCGTGCCTGGAGCAGGGCGGCGGCGGCCGGCGGCACGCCGAAGGAGCGGTCGAGGACCATCCACGGCTGCGGCGCGGTCGTCCCCACCACCGCCTCGATCTCGATCCCTTGCGGCGGCAGCGTCAGGATGGCGAGCGTGCGCCACTCCGTCGCCCGCATGCGCAGGCCGCGCCCGGCGTGGGCGACGACGGCGCCGGGCACCTCGCGGCCGGCGACCGCGAGCGACTCGACGTCCGCCGCGTTGGGGATGTAGAGGATGCCGACGGGCGCGCCGCGCGCCGAGCGCAGCCGCAGCCGCAGGTGCCGCCGGCCGCCCAGGTTGACGTCCTCGAGGACGGTGAGCTCGGGCGGCGGCAGGTGGAGGTCCGGCGCCTCGGCGGTATAGACCGGGTAGAAGCTGGACCACGGCTGGGGTGGATCGGGCTTCTTGCCGAACGGCGCCGCCTGGCGGATGGGCGGCGGCAGCGCCCCTACGGCGGGGACCGCCCAGCGCCCGCGATGGGCGTCGGCGTCCTCGACGTAGAGGAGGTTCAGGCGGCGCGGCGAGGCGGGCGAGAACGGCGGCACCACCACCACCCCGACCGCCATCACCGCGGTCATGAAGCCGGCGACCGTCGGCAGGCCGAAGCGCCAGAGGCCGCCCGCCGCGCCGACCAACGGCAGCAGGGGGGAGAGGGCGAGCGACACCAGCAGGGCGATGGCGACCATGATCGGCAGCACCGCCCCCAGGCCCTCGTACATTGCGGCGAGGACGGGAAACCAGAGGACGCCGGCGACGACCGCCGGCAGCGCCGTGGCGATCGCCCGCCCGGTCTCGCCGGCGGGGAGCGCGAGAGCGGCGATTCCGGCCGCGACGAGCGGCACGACGAAGAGGTAGCTGGCGCCCGGCAGCGTGAGGGCGAGGAGCACGCCGGCGAGCCCCCACCAGAGCCAGATCCCCAGCCACAGGCCGGCGAAGCCGGCGCGCCGCACCCAGCTGACCGCGCCGAGCGCCACGGCGGCGGCGAGGAACCAGAACGTCGCCTCGGTGGGGAACGGCCGCGCCGGCCAGACCACCCGCAGGCCGCCGATCAGGTTGAGCAGCAACCCGAGGAGCAGCGCCACGACGAGGGTCGAGACCAGGGCGAGCGGCCAGGCGGCGAGACCGAGGAGGACGGCGCGGCCGGGGAGGAGCCCCTTGCCGCGCAGGCGCAGGGCGGCGACGAGGAGGAGGGCGAGGCCGGCGGCGGCGAGGCCGAGGCTCCACGCGGCCGGCCACCAGAGGGTGGTGAAACCGAGGAGATCGAAGAACACCGCCTTGCCGGGGCGGTGCCGGCCCGCCAGGTCGGCGCCGGCGAGCGCGCGCACCGCGGCGAGGGCGTTGTCGCCGTGGTGCTGGAGGCTCCCGAGGTCGAGGTCGGCGAGGTCGTCGTGCGCCGTGTGGTAGTGCTCCTGGTCGCCGATGAAGGCGAAGTTGAGGCCCGACACGCCCTGCTGCCGGAAGACCGTGAAGTCGGTGTCGTTGGGCAGCAGCTCGTAGAGGACGGCGAAGAGCGAGCTGGTCGCCGGCCGCGGCACGCTGGCGGCGTAGAGGGGCGCCAGCCAGCCGTTGTCGGAGCTGGTCTCGAACATCATGCTGCGGCCCGAGGTGCCGCGCGCCTCGAGGTTGACGACGGCGCGCACCTGCCGCGCCTCGGGGCTGGTGGAGACGAAGGATCGAGCCCCCAGGAGACCCGCCTCCTCGCCCTCGTCGAGGACGAAGAGGACCGAGTTGCGCGGCGCCGGGCCGGCCTTGAGAAGGCGCGCCACCTCGAGGACCGAGGCGACGCCGGCGAGGTCGTCGGCGACGCCCGGTCCGGCGGGGACGGAGTCGTAGTGGGCCATGAGGACGACCGCCTCGCTCGGATGGCTGCCGGGGAGCTCGGCGACGACGTTCTGGACCGTCGCGCAGGCGTCGCCGCGCTGGCAGACGAAGCTCTCCTCGACCTTGGGCGCATAGCCCGCGGCGCGCAGATTGGCGACGATGCGCTGGCGCACCGCGGCATCGGCCGGGCTGCCCACCGGGTGGGGACGGGCATCGCCGACGATCTGGGCGAGGACTTCCCGCGCGCGGCCGGCCGCGAACTGGTCCGCCGGCGCGCTCGCCGGCTTGGGCGACGGCGGCGCCAGGCGCACGGCGCTCGCGGCGAGCGTCAGGATCACCGCGATCAATGCGGCGGGCAGGGCCCAACCCGCGGCGCTCCGCGCGGCCGGACCGGCGGTTACGCGTGTGCTCTCGGCCATGTCTCCCCCTTTGGGGGCGACGAGCGCGCCCCGTGTGGACTTTTCGTTAGTACAGTGCGCGGCCGGCGCCTTGGCGCGCCGGGGGGGATTGTAGCCGCGCCGCCGGCGCGCCACATCCCCGCGCTGGCTTAGGATGATCGCGGACGCGACGCCGATCATGAACCGAGACGGATTCCTCACCCTCGTGGACGCCGCGCGCGAGCCCTGGGATCTGCTGGTCGTGGGCGGCGGCGCCACCGGCCTCGGCGCCGCCGTCGACGCGGCGGCGCGCGGCTACCGCACCCTCCTCGCCGAGGCGGGCGACTTCGCCGGCGGCACCTCGTCGCGCAGCACCAAGCTCGTCCACGGCGGCGTGCGCTACCTGCGCCAGGGCGACGTCGGCCTGGTGCTCGAGGCGCTGCGCGAGCGCGGCCGGCTGCTCGCCAACGCCCCGCACCTCGTCCGCGAGCTCGCCTTCGTCATCCCCACCCATACCGCTTGGGAAGGGCCGTTCTACGGCCTGGGGCTGAAGCTCTACGACCTCCTCGCCGGCCGGCTGGGGCTGGGCCCCTCGCACCGTCTGTCGCGCCAGGAGACGCTCGCCCATCTGCCCACGGTCGAGCCCGAGGGGCTCACCGGCGGCGTCCTCTACCACGACGCCCAGTTCGACGACGCCCGCCTCGCCCTCACCCTCGCCCGCACCCTGGCGGACCTGGGCGGCGTGCCGCTCAACTACCTGCGGGCGGTCTCCCTGCTCAAGTCCGACGGGCTGGTGGCGGGCGCCGTGCTGCGCGACGAGGAGAGCGGCCGCGAGCGCGCCGTCCGCGCCCGCGCCGTGGTCAACGCCACCGGCGTCTGGGCGGACGAGGTGCGCCGCCTGGACGACCCCGCCGCCGCCCCGCTCCTCGCCCTCAGCCAGGGGATCCACCTGGTGCTCGAGCGGCGCTTCCTCCCCGGCCGGAGCGCCGTCCTCGTCCCCCATACCGACGACGGCCGGGTGCTCTTCGCGGTCCCCTGGCACGGACGGGTCGTCGTGGGGACGACCGACACGCCGCTCGAAGCGACCGGATATCGGGGCCTCACGCCGCCGCGCGAGCCGCGCGCCCTCCCCGAGGAGATCGACTTCCTGCTCGCCCACGCCAGCCGCTACCTCGCCCCGCGGCCGCGGCGCGGCGACGTCCTCGCGGTCTTCGCCGGCCTGCGCCCGCTGGTGCGGGAGGGAGACAGCGGCGGGCGCGGCACCGCCGACCTGTCGCGCGATCACGCGGTCGCCGTCTCCCCTTCCGGCCTGGTGACGGTGACCGGCGGCAAGTGGACCACCTACCGCAAGATGGGCGAGGACGCCGTGGACCGCGCGGCGCTCGTCGGCGGCCTGGCGGAGCGCCCGTCGCGCACCGCCGACCTGCGCCTCCACGGGGCACCGGAGCGCGGCGGCGGAGCCGGCGGGCCGGCCAGCCCCGAGCCAGCGGTTGGCGATCCGGCGGTTGGCGATCCGGCGGTTGGCGATCCGGCGATTGGCGATCCGGCGGCCGGCGAGCCCTGGGCGGTCTATGGCAGCGAGGCCGCGGCGCTCCGCGCGCCTCGAAGCGCGGGACCGATCGCTCGCCCGGCCGCTCCACCCGCGCCTCCCCTACCGCGCCGTCCAGGTGACCTGGGCCGTGCGCCACGAGATGGCGCGCACCGTCGAGGACGTGCTCGCCCGCCGCACCCGCGCCCTCCTCCTCGACGCCCGCGCCGCCGCCGAAGCCGCGCCGGCGGTCGCCGAGCTGATGGCGGCCGAGCTGGGCGAGGGCCCCGCCTGGCGCGAGCGCCAGGTGGCGGCCTTCCGCGAGCTGGCGGCGGGGTACCTGCCGCCGGCGGAGTGAGCCGCGTCCTGCTGCCACATCGTTCTCCGGCAGCGAGGGGTGGGTCCCTCCCCCCGAGGTCCTTGCACATAGAGGCATGGCGATTGCAATTGTGCTTGTGTGGATGATGGCTCGACGAGCCGGGAGAGAAACCATGCCCGAGAAGAAGACGATCGAGCGCGCGGCGAAGGACAAGCGGGAAGGCAAGGCTCCGTCGACGCAGGCTGGCGAGTTCGTCCGTCAAGAGATGGACCACATCCGCGCCGGCAAGCACGGGGCGCGGTCGACGAAGCAGGCGATCGCCATCGGCCTCTCCGAGGCGCGGCGCGCCGGCGTGAAGCTCGCGCCGCCGAAGAAGGGGACCGCCGCCGCGACGACGCGCCGGCACGCCGAGAGCGATTCGGCGGCGGGGACGAAAAAGAGAAGAAGACCGTCTCGGCGACCCGTTCGCGCGCCGCCAGCGGCGCGCTGAAGCGCGAGGGCCGCTCGGCCGCTTCGCCCAAGGCGCTCTCCAAGCAGGCGAAGTCCGCCGCCGCGAAGCGGACCGCCGCCGACCGCTCCGCGGCAGCGCGGAAGGGCGCCAAGACCAAGGGCGCCGCGGCGCGCTCGGCCGCCGCCCGCAAAGGGGCGCGCACCCGCGCCAAGGAAGCCTGAGGCCTGGGCGTGCCGGCTCGCCAGCGCTGGTCGCAGCACGTCACCGAGACGAGCAACGCGCTGGACCTGAAGGCCGGTGTCTTCGAGCTCGACGACCCGCGGGAGATCGCCCGCTCGCTGAAGCGGTCCGCCGAGCAGAGCCACCGGCGCAAGAGCGACCCCTACCGCTCCGCGATGTCGATGCTCACCTTCTACATCAACCGCGCGGGGAAGAACCTCCCGAAGAAACGCCGCGAGATCCTCGAGAAGGCGAAGGGCGAGCTGCGGGCGCTGTACGGCCGGCCTAGCCCGACCTCTACGTCACGGTGAAGCTCAGCGTGGCGCCGGTTGCGCCGCGGCGGCGGCGATGTCGCAATCCCCCAGGTGCTCGGCCTTCCAGCGCATCGCCGTCAGGATGCGGTGATAGCCGCTCGGGTGATCGTAGAAGACCCACTCCTCGAGCCGCCCCGGGCGCAGCTTGCGGTACTCGGCGAGGAGGAGCGCCGCCTCGGCCTGGCCGTCCGGCTGGCGGGCGGCGTTCAGGCCGAAGAGGTCGGCCTCGGCCTCGTCGGTGCGGATCAGGGTATTGGCGATCGGGGTGAGCGCGAAGAGATAGATCGAGAGGAGCGCCACCAGGAGCGGCAGGGCGGCCGGGTCCGCCAGGCCGTGCAGCCGGTAGCGCGGGGCGCAGCGGGCGAGCGCAGCGGCGAAGGCGCGCGCGAGGAGCGCCAGACCGAGGGCGAGCAGCACGCCGAAGGCGAGGATCGACTTGGGGATGTGGTGGAGCACGTAGTGCCCCATCTCGTGGCCCATCACCGCCTCGATGGTGCGCGGCGAGGCGCGGTGGAGCAGGTTGTCGTTGAGCTCGATGCGGAGCGTCCCGAAGAGGCCGGTGACATGGGCGCTCACCCGCTTGCTCTGCTTCGAGGCGTCCGCCACGTAGACGTGCTCGGCCGGGATGCCGTTGGCGCGCGCCAGGCGGAGGATGGGGTCGCGCACCGCGGCGTCCTCGAGCGGGGTGATCTTGTTGAACAGCGGCTCGAGCCACACCGGCGCGACGAGCACCGCGACGACGAGGAAGGCGACGCCGAGCCCCGAGCCCCACACCCACCAGGTGCGCGGCGCCCGCCGCAGCACGGCGTAGAGCGCCGCGATGGCGAGCGCGCCCACCGCCACGGCGACCGCCAGGCCGATCATCTGCTCGCCCATCCACGGCCCGAAGCTCTGGTTGGCGAGGCCGTAGCGGTGCTCGCGGAAGTAGTCGGAGTAGACGGTGAGCGGGAAGCTCAGCAGGTAGGTGAGGATGACGTAGCAGGCGCCGTAGACCAGGGCGCGCAGGAACGCGGCGCCGGCGAGCCGCTCGGCGAGGTCGCGCAGCCGCGCCGATAGGCCGCTCGCGAGGAGCAGCCAGGCCACTCCCAGGCCGTAGAGGAACTCCCAGAGCTGGAGCCAGTAGCCGCCCTCGAAGTAGGCGTCGGAGCGCGCCCGCGCCGCGGGCGACAAGCGGGCGAGATAGGCCTCGGTCGCGGCTTCGGCTGAAAAGCTGGGTGAGACGCGCGGGGAGGAGGACGGCTCGCTGCGCGCCGGCGCCGAGGCCGTCGCCGGAGCGGGCGCCGGAGGGGCGGCGGAGCGGGCGCCGGGGTCGCCGCGGGCGCCGCGGCGAGGGGAGAGGCCGCGAGCAAGGCGCCGACGGCGAGGGTGCGCAGGATCGACCGCATGGACATGGGAGCGCTCTCCGCTTGCGGCCGGCGGTCCCTCCGCCGGCCGGCCTCGTATGCAGGGCATTGCCAACGCTGCCGCGCAGTCTACGCCGAGGAGCGCGATCCGGCGCACGCCCCGCCGCCGTGGAAGGCGCCGGCGGGGAGCGGGCGCGCGGTTTGCAGCCTCCGCTCGGCGCAGCGGTGGACAGCGGCGCGGCACGTCGCCCGCCGAGGCCGCCGCCGGAAGGAGATTCCTCATGACCGAGGTACGGTTGGAGCCCAGGCGCTGGAGAGCCTGGCCGTGGCTTCTCGCCCTCCTCGTCCTCGCCGTCCTGCTCTGGTGCGGGGGCGAGCTGCTCACCACGGACGCCGCGAGCACCGCCGCGGCCCTGCGCACGGCGCCTCGGCGCTCCGGCCATGGCGCCGTCATCCGCCCCGCCAGCCCGCATCGGACGACCCCCACCCGCGACCCGCGGCAGGAAGAGGCGCTGCGCATCCGCTCCCGGATGATGGCCTGACCATGGCCGACGATGCCGACGATGCCGACGATGCCGACGACAGGGGGAGCCTCGCCGCACTGACCGAGCTGGCGGACGGCGATCCGCCGGCTGGCGAGACCGGCGCGGCGCCGGAAGACCCCTCGGGAGCCCGTATCCAGCGCGAGGTCCGGCGCGAGGTCCGGAAGGTGGAGGACGGGGAGGATCGTTTTTACGCGCGGCCCGACCCCAACGTCGCCGCCCCCTTCCCCCCGGACCCCGGCACCACCCCGGCCGAGCTCGAGGAAACCGACGCCGCCGGGCTCGCTCCCGCTCCCTCCGAGCCGCGCCAGCCGTAGTCGATCGACACCGATCAGCCCGCTCGAAGCCGAGCGGTGACGTCTTTGGCGCTCGAATGCGCGCCAAGACGGAACCCGCCTCGAGCCGCGCGCCCCCGCCGGTGCTCGCAGCGCTCCGTCGCATGCACCAATGGCTGGATCTTCTACGATGATTATGCTAAAACTCGTGCACTTTTGAGAGGGACGGTAAGGCTGCGGCCCGCGGCGTGACCGGCGCGGGGAAGGTGTGCGGCCAGCCGGCGGCAGCCGCTCCGGGGGGCGCCAGCGCGTCCCAACGCGGCGGGTCTGCGCCGGAAGGCGCGGAAACGAGGACATGAGTCAAGAGCTTCCCATCATCCAGATCAGGAACTGCCTGCTGGTCAGCATCCAGACCGAGCTGCACGACCGCCTGGCGCTGGACCTCCAGGCGGCGCTCATGGAGCGGGTGCGCTCGACCGGCAGCCGCGGCGTCATCCTCGACGTCTCGGCGGTGGAGATCATCGACAGCTACATCACCCGCATCCTCAACGACATCGGAAAGTCCGTCCGCTTCATGGGCGCGGAGTGCTACATCGTCGGCATCCGGCCGGCGGTCGCCATGACGCTGATCGAGATGGGCGTCGAGCTCGACGCCGTCAACACCGCGCTCAACCTCGACCTCGCCCTGGAGAAGCTCGAGCTGCTGCAATGACGGTCGAGAGCGCCATCTCCTCGGTGCTCGCCGGGTCGATCACCGAGATCACCCAGCGGAGCATCTTCAACCGCCTGGGCGGCCTCGCGGCGCGGCCGCTGCCCGAGCTCGGCGAGGCGGAGCGGCGCAAGGTGATGTCCGAGCTCGAGACCTCGGTGCGCCTCTTCGCCCGCGCCAACCACGGCGACCTGATCGCCGCCTGCCAGCGCGCCCTGAACGGCGAGGCGCCGGCGCCACGGCGCGACTCCGGCAAGGGGATGGTCAAGGGGCTCGACATCCGCGGCGAGAAGGACATCGCGACCGCCCGCCTCGAGGCGTGGTCGGAGGCGGTGCGCATCGGCCTCTCGAAGTTCACCTCGGTCAAGGTGGCGACCGCGGTCTCCGAGCTCGCCCGCAACATCGTCTTCTACGCCGGCGAGGGGCGGGTCGAGCTGCGCTCGGTGGTGGAGGCCAATGCGGCGCGCCTGGAGATCGTCGCCCGCGATGCCGGGCCGGGGATCGACCGCGCCAAGCTCGACGAGATCTACGGCGGCACCTACCGCTCCACCCGCGGCATGGGCAAGGGGCTGATGGCGGTCAAGAAGCTGACCGACGAGTTCCAGCTCGACACCGGCCCCGGGCGCGGCACCACCGTCACCTGCCTCTTCCGGGGCGACCGGTGAGGTTCGGCGGCTACAGCCGGCCGTTCCCCGGCTTCACCGTCTGCGGCGACCGCTTCTTCGCCGCCGAGGCGGACGGCGTCCTGATGGCGGCGGTGGTCGACGGGCTCGGCCACGGCTACGAAGCATCGGTCGCCGCCGAGCGCGCCGTCGAGGTGATCCGCGAGCACTCGAACCTGTCGCCGGAGGCGATCGTGCTGCGCTGCCACGCACAGCTCAACCCCACCCGCGGCGCCGCCGTCGGCGTGCTCAGGATCGCGGCCGACGGCAGCGGCCAGTTCTGCGGCGTCGGCAACATCGAGGTGCAGCCGCTCGTCGGGCGGGCGCCCTCGATCTTCTGCATCGCCGGAATCGTCGGCCACAACCTGCGCCACACCAAGAGCATGCCGTTCCAGATGGACGCCGGCGACATCTACTGCGTGCACTCCGACGGCGTGTCGGCGCGCGGCAACGCGAAGAAGTCCTGCCTCCCCGGACCGCCCGACGAGGTGGCCCGGCGCATCGTCGAGACCTGGGGGCGGCCGCACGACGACGCCACCGCCCTCGTGCTGGGCTACCATGCCGACGCCCTGCTGGACGCGGGCGCGGCGGAACCGGGCCGCTGACGTGGCCACGCAGAAGGGAGCCGGAGCGATGGCGGACGACTCGGTCGGCGCACACACGACCTACTTCGAGGAGCCGGACATCATATTCATGCGGCTGGTCGGCGAGGTGTCGAAGGAGGAGGGGCTGGAGCTCAACCGACGCCATCGCGACTTCGGCCAGGGGCGCCACCACGTGTTCTTCCTGATCGATCTCGAGCGCCTGCAGAAGATCGATCCCGAGGTGCGCCGGGTGGCGACCGAGACCCTGCGCGACGTGCCACTGCGCGGCATGGCGCTCTACCGCGCGCCGCTCAAGGCGAAGGTGATCGCCAAGCTCATCATCACCGCACTCAACATGTTCAAGAGCGACGCCTCGACCAACCCCGTGCTCTTCGCGCGCACGGAGGACGAGGCGAGGGCCTGGCTTGCGGCCAGGCGACTAGAGATCCTGAGCGCCGCCTGAGGCGCCCTCTCCCGGAGAACCGAGGATGGCAAGTGAGCCCGAAGTCGTAGAGATCCCTCCCGACCGGCTGCAGAAGGTGATCGAGGCGCTGTCCTATGCCACGGTCGACGAGTTCGCCTCCTGCCTCGACCTGCTGCGCAGCGGCGAGGAGAGCGAGGACGAGTTCGCCGAGCTCGAGACCGCCTTCACCATCTTCGTCGAGGAGCTCGCCGACGCCAAGACCGCGCTCAAGGAGGCCCTCGCCAAGCACGAGGTCGCCAATCGCGAGCTCGAGGCCAAGCTCGAGACGATCGAGATGCAGCAGGCGGCCATCCGCGACCTCTCGACGCCGATCATCGAGGTCTGGGCGGGCGTCCTCTGCCTGCCGGTCGTCGGCATCGTCGATAGCCAGCGGAGCGCCGAGATGACCGAGACGCTCCTCGAGACGATCGTCGCCAAGCAGGCGCGCCTCGCCATCGTCGACATCACCGGCATCGACGTCATGGACACCAAGACCGCCGACCACTTCATCAAGATGGCCAAGGCGGTGCGCCTGCTGGGCGCCGAGTGCATCATCAGCGGCATCAACCCCGGCATCGCCCAGACGCTGACCCACATCGGCGTCGACCTGACTGGCGTGCGCACCATGCGCAACCTGCGCGACGCCCTGCAGCTCCACCTGCGGGAGACCGAGCAGATCAACCACGCCATCCGCAAGCTCGAGGGTTGACGGGGAGCCACGTGGCGAACGCGGTACAGCAGGGGCGGCGGCGGGCGCCTACCCGGTGCGCGGGCGGGCCGACGTCGTGGTGGCGCGGCGCGCCGCGCAGCGGCTGGCGCTCGCCGTCGGCCTGTCGACCCGGCGCGCCGGCGAGATCGCGATCGTCGTCTCCGAGCTCGCCACCAACATCGTCAAGTACGGCGTCCGCGGCGAGATCGCCATCGCCTGGGAGACCGGCACCTTCCTCGTCGCCGCCAAGGACGTCGGGCCGCCGATCCATGACATGGAGGTGGCGATAGCCGACGGCTGCGACGACCGCGGCCCGATCGACCCCGCCCGCATGGCCGGCCGCGGCGGGCTCGGCAACGGGCTAGGCGCCGTCGTCCGCCTCGCCGACCGCTTCGAGTGCCGGCAGGACGCCGGCGGCAAGGAGATCACGGTGAGGTTCTTCCGGTGAGCCCGAGCCACCGTCCGCCGCAGCGGGTGACGGTCACGCCGGAGCGCCTGGAGACGACGATCAAGGCGCTCTCCTTCGCCGCCATCCGCCGCTTCGAGCCCTGCCTCGAGCTGCTGCGCGCGGAGTTCCAGGACGACGCCTACGGCGAGCTCGAGATGGCCTTCTCGATCTTCGTCGAGGACATGGCCGGGGCGCAGCAGAGCCTCGAGTCGGCGCTCGGCCGCTACGAGGTCGCCAACCGCGAGCTCGAGGAGAAGCTGCAGACGATCGAGCACCAGCAGAACGCCATGCGCGAGCTGTCGAGCCCGATCATCGAGGTATGGGACGGCATCCTCTGCCTGCCCGTCGTGGGGGTCGTCGACACCCAGCGCAGCGCCGAGATGGCGACCGCCCTCCTCGACAGCATCGTCGAGCGGCGGGCGCGCCTGGCGATCGTCGACCTGACCGGCGTCGACGTCATCGACACCCGCACCGCCGACCACTTCCTCAAGATGGCGCGCGCGGTGCGCCTGCTCGGCGCCGAGTGCATCCTCACCGGCATCAAGCCCGCGGTCGCCCTGACCCTGGTGCACATCGGGGTCGACCTGACCGACATGACGACCCTGCGCAGCCTGCGCGAAGCGCTGCAGCGGCATCTCCCCGCCGCCAGCTAGCCACCTGCACTTCCTGGGAGGAATCCGATGAGCGATGACGAAAGGATCGGCGCCCACTTCTGCCGCTTCGAGGAGCCCGACATCATCTACATGGAGTTCCACGGGCCGGTGAGCCTGGCGGAGGGGCGCGAGGTCAACCGCCGCCACGCCGAGTGGGGAGGGAGCCACGACGACGTCTTCTTCCTCATCAACCTGAAGGAGCTCGAGAGCATCGACCCGATGGTGCGCAAGGAGGCCGGGCCGGTGATGCAGGCGATGCCGCTGCGCGGCGCCGCGGTCTACGCCGCGCCGCTCAAGGCGCGGGTGGTGGCGAAGCTCATCCTCACCGCGGTCAACATGTTCCGCAGCGAGGGCGAGCGGGTGCCGTTCCACTTCGTGCCGAGCGAGGAGGAGGCGCGGGCCTGGATCGAGAAGCGCCGCCGCGACCTCGGCATCGCCGCCCGCGTCGCCGCCGCCCAGGCCTAGGGCGCCGAACGGCGCCGCGCCGCTCAGCCGGCCTGGCGCAGGAGGACCAGCGAGCGCGCCTCGACCGGGACCTCGCCGCCGGTCTCGAAGCGCGGCTCGCCCTCGCTCCCCGGCTGACCCGCTGCCTGGCCCGGCGGCGGGTCCTCGCCGGTGTCGAGGACCTTGACCCAGCTCTCCGCCCAGGCGCCGTCGGGGAGGCGGAAGGCGAGCGGCTCGTGGTGGGCGTTGAAGAGGACGTAGAAGCTGTCGTCGACGATCGGCTCGCCGCGCTCGTCGAGGCTCTCCATGGCGTCGCCGTTCAGGAAGACGCCGAGCGACTTGGCGAAGCCGTGCCGCCAGTCCTCGTCGCTCATCAGCTCGCCGTCGGGCCGGAACCAGCCGATGTCGCGCACCCCCTCGCCGTGGATCGCCTTGCCCTGGAACCAGCGGCGGCGGTGGAAGACCGGGTGCTCGCGCCGCAGGCGCGATCAGCCGCGCGGTGAACTCGAGCAGGCCGTCGTCCAGGCTCTCCCAGTCGAACCAGGAGATCTCGTTGTCCTGGCAGTAGGCGTTGTTGTTGCCCGCCCTGGGTGCGCCCGATCTCGTCGCCGCCGAGGAGCATCGGGATGCCCTGGGAGAGGAAGAGGGTGGCGAGGAAGTTGCGCTGCTGGCGGCGCGCGCAGGCCGACGACCGCGGGGTCGTCGGTCGGCCCCTCGGCGCCGCAGTTCCAGGAGCGGTTGTGGCTCTCGCCGTCGCGGTTGTCCTCGCCGTTGGCCTCGTTGTGCTTGTCGTTGTAGGAGACCAGGTCGCGCAGGGTGAAGCCGTCGTGGGCGGTGATGAAGTTGATGCTGGCCGAGGGGCGGCGGCCGGTGTTGGCTCGTAGAGGTCGGAGCTGCCGGTGAAGCGGTAGGCGAAGTCGCCCAGGGTCTGGTCGTCGCCGCGCCAGTAGTCGCGGACGCCGTCGCGGTACTTGCCGTTCCATTCCGACCACAGCGGCGGGAAGTTGCCCACCTGGTAGCCGCCCTCGCCGACGTCCCACGGCTCGGCGATCAGCTTGACCTGGCTGATCACCGGGTCCTGCTGGATGAGGTCGAAGAAGGCCGACAGGCGGTCGACGTCGTGGAGCTCGCGGGCGAGGGTCGCGGCGAGGTCGAAGCGGAAGCCGTCGACGTGCATCTCGAGCACCCAGTAGCGCAGCGAGTCCATGATGAGCTGCAGCACGTGCGGGTGGCGCATGTTGAGGCTGTTGCCGGTGCCGGTGTAGTCCATGTAGTAGCGCGGGTCGTCCGGCACGAGCCGGTAGTAGGCGGCGTTGTCGATCCCCTTGAGCGACAGCATCGGGCCCGAGGTGGTTGCCCTCGGCGGTGTGGTTGTAGACCACGTCGAGGATGACCTCGATCCCCGCCTGCGTGGAGGGTCTTCACCATCTGCTTGAACTCCTGCACCTGCTGGCCCGCGGAGCCGCCGGCAGCGGCGTACTCGTTGTGCGGCGCGAGGTAGCCGATCGAGTTGTAGCCCCAGTAGTTGCGCAGGCCCGCGCTCGAGCAGGCAGGCTGTCCTGGACGAACTGGTGGACCGGCAGCAGCTCGACGGCGGTGACCCCGAGCCGCTTCAGGTGGTCGATCGCCGCCGGGTGGGCAGGCCGGCGTAGGTGCCGCGCAGCTCCTCGGGGATGTCCGGGTGGCGCTGGGTGAAGCCCTTGACGTGGACCTCGTAGATCACCGTGTCGTGCATCGGCGATGCGCGGCGGGCGGTCGTTGCCCCAGTCGAAGAAGGGGTTGGTGACCACGCGACTTGGGCACGAACGGCGCGCTGTCGAGCGTCGTTGCGGCGAGCCGTCGGGGTCGCTCGAAGCGGTAGGGGAAGACGGCCTCGTCCCACCGCACCTCGCCCTCGATCGCCTTGGCGTAGGGGTCGAGCAGGAGCTTGGCGGGATTGCAGCGCTGGCCCGGCGTCGGGGTCCCACGGCCCGTGGACGCGGAAGCCGTAGCGCTGGCCCGGGCACGACGTTGGGCAGGTAGCCGTGCCAGCACGAAGGCGGTGACCTCGGGCAGCTCGACCCGCGTCTCCTCGCCGCCGGCGTCGAACAGGCAGAGCTCGACCCGCTCGGCCACCTCGGAGAACAGCGAGAAGTTGGTCCCCGCGCCGTCGAACGTCGCCCCAGAGGATAGGGCTCACCCGGCCAGACCCGCATCGCTCACCCTCCTTGCCGTGCCAAACGCGGCGTCCCGTTGGGCAGCAAGGTTTGTACCAGGAGCAGGGGCGCGAGGCTGGCCGCGGCTGAACCGCTCTCCGGCTTATGGCTCGCGGACTTCGACGCCGCCATCGAGCGCCGCGAAGTCTCTTCCGTTGAAGGTCAGGATCGCCTTGGCTCCGCCCTTTCGCGCGCAGGCGAGGATTTGTCCGTCATAGGCTCTCCCGCCTTGCACCGAGGAATCGCGTAACCAGCGCAGCAGATCCCATCCCTCCTCCGCGTCGAGAGAGATCAGGTCACAGGTCTCCGACAGGGAACCTTCGAGCAAGGCGAGGGCGTCGGCCGCATCCAATCGATGCTGAGCCGGAAGACGTGTCATCACCGAATAGGATTCTAGGAGCACAGGAAGTGGAAGAACGATCCGTCGCTTCTGCCCAAGCAACTGGTTCAAGGCGCGAAACGCCCGTTCGTGGTGTTCGTGCCACGCCAGGAGAGCGGCGATGACCACGTTGGTATCGAGGGCGATTGCCGAACGGACCGGGCTCACTTTGCCCGCTCTCGCACGGTGTTGCGGATGCGGCGAACCGTTTCACTGGAGAGTGCCTCGCTCTCCTCGAGTGGAACGGCGACGCTGAGGCGCCCCTTCCGAACAATACGGACTGCGCGCGGAGCGGGCTCGATCAGGATCCTGCCATCGTCCACAGATACCGATAGCGGGATGTCAGCCACCAGTCCGGCCTGTTCCCGGACCGCCTTCGGGAGGACCAGCCGGCCCGACGCATCCATGGTGATTTCTATGGCAACTTTCATGGCACATAGTCTACCAGGCTAAATCTGCCCGTCCAGAACCTCCTCCATCACATCGAAGATCCGGTGCGCCTCGGCGTCGGTCACCACGTAGGGCGGCAGGGTATAGAGGATGTTGCCGAGGGGTCGGAGGAGGACGCCGCGCTCGAGGGCGCGAGGCGGCGAGGTCGGGGCCCTGGCGGTCGAAGTAGCCGCCGCCCGCCTCGGGTGTCAGCTCGAGCGCGGCCATGCCGCCGATGCCGCGGACGCCAGCGACCCGCGGATGGTCGGCGAGGCTCGCGAGGCGCTCGGCGAAGAGGCGCTCGAGCACCGCGACGCGGGCGAGCGCTCCCTCCTCTTCGAAGACCGCCAGGCTCTCGAGCCCCACGGCGCAGGCGAGGGCGTTGCCGGTGTAGGAGTGGCCGTGGAAGAGGGTGCGGCGCGCGGTCCGCGGAGAGGAAGGCCGAAGATCTCGTCCGTCGCCAGCGTCGCCGAGAGGGGCAGGTAGCCGCCGGTGAGCGCCTTCGAGACGCAGAGGAGGTCGGGCGCGATCGGCCCGTGCTCGCAGGCGAAGAGGCGGCCGGTGCGGCCGAAGCCGGTCAGCACCTCGTCGGCGACGAGCGGGATGCCGCGCCGCGCGGTCTCGGCGCGGATCTCGCGCAGGAACTCCGCGCCGTGGACGATCATCCCGCCCGCGCCCTGGAGCATCGGCTCGACGATCACCGCCGCGACCGGTCGCCCTTCGCGCTCCAGGATCTCCGCGAGCGGCGGCGAGGCGCTGCCGTCGCGCGAGCGAATGGGGGGTCGCGGCGCGGCGCCGCACGGCGAAGAGCAGCGGCGCGAAGGCGGCGTGGAAGGCGGCGACGCCCGAGGCCGCCATCGCCCCGAAGGTGTCGCCGTGGTAGGCGTCGTCGAAGGCGACGAAGAGGGTGCGGCCGGCCTCGCCGCGGTTGACCCAGAGCTGCCAGGCCATCTTGAGCGCCACCTCGACCGCGGTCGAGCCGTCGTCCGAGAAGAAGACGCCACGGCAGCCGCCCGGGGGCGCGCGCGGCGAGCGGCGGCGGCGAGCCGCGCCGCCGGCTCGTGGGTGAAGCCGGCGAAGATCACCTGCGCCAGCGCCTCGCGCCTGGCGGGCGAGGGCGCGGTTGAGGCGCGGGTGGTTGTGGCCGTGGCAGTTGACCCACCAGGAGGAGATGGCGTCGAGGATGGCGCGGCCGTCGGGGGTGTAGAGATAGGCCCCTTGGGCGCGCGCCACCGCGATCGGCGGCGGCGCCGTCGCCATCTGGGTGTAGGGGTGCCAGACGTGGCGGCGGTCCAGATCGAGCCAGTCGGCCCCGTCGTCGGCGCTCATGGCTCAGGCCCGCTCCAGATGCGGGGCGAGGAGCCCGTCGCGATCGAAGCCGGCGGCGGCGCGGGCGACGCGCCGAGCGATCGAGCGGATCGAGCGGCTCCACCTCGGCGACGACCGCGACGCCGCCGAAGCGCTCGATCGCCACCCGGTTCTCCGCGTGAGGAGGGCCGTTCATCGCCACCCCGGCGACGTCGAGACCGCGGCTGCGCAGGGCCTCGAGCGAGAGCAGCGTATGGTTGATCGTCCCCAGCCCGGAGAGCGCCACCAGCAGGCAGGGCAGGCCGGCGGCGGCGAGGAAGTCGATCAGCAGGCCGTCGCCGGTCAGGGGGACGAGGAGCCCGCCGACGCCTTCGACGACGAGCGCGCGAGAGGGCGTGGCCGCCCGATGCCGGGCGAGGTCGGCCAGCAGGCGCTCGGGGTCCACCGCGGCTCCTTCGAGGCGCGCCGCGAGGTGGGGCGAGACCGGCGCGGCGAAGAGGTAGCTCTCGGGGAGGATCTCGGCCGACACCGGGGCGAGGCGCGCGACGGTCTCGGCGTCACGCTCGCCGTCGGCCTCCCCCGCTCCGGTGGCGACCGGCTTCCAGTAGGCGAGCGCCCGACCTTCCCCATCGCTCTCGGCCGCCGGCATAGCGCGCGAGGACGAGCGCCGAGACGATCGTCTTCCCCACCGCGGTGCCGGTGCCGACGACGGCGAGGCTCACCGGGCGGCGGCCCCTGCCGCCACCGCGGCCATGACCTCGGCGAGAGCGGCGGCCAGGGCGTCGATCTCGGCCTCGGTGCGGTCGGCATGGACCGAGATGCGGAGCCGCGCCGTCCCCGGCGGCACGGTCGGCGGGCGGACGGCGCGCACGTCGAAGCCGCGGCGCGGCGAGCTCGGCGGCGACCGCCATCGCCCGCTCGTTGTCGCCGAGCAGGACCGGCACGATGGGCCCGGACCCGGCGGGGATCATCTCGCCCAGCCCCGCGGCGGCGAGCCGCGCGCGCAAGTGAGCCGCCCGGGCGAGCGTCCGCTCGCGCCGCTCGGGCTCGGCCTCCAGGCGGTCGAGGGCGGCCTCGGCGGCATAGAGGAGGAGCGGCGGCGGCGCGGTGGTGAAGAGGAAGGTCCGGCAGCGGTTGACCAGGTAGTCGACGAGCACCCGCGGCCCGGCGACGAAGGCCCCGGCGGCGCCGAGCGCCTTGCCGAGCGTCGAGACGACGGCGAGGGCGCGGCGCTCGATGCCATACCGCTCGGCGAGGCCGGAGCCGCGCGCCGCGCCGAAGAGGCCGGTCGCGTGGGCGTCGTCGACGATCAGCGAGGCGCCGTGGCGCTCGGCGAGATCGGCGTAGCGGTCGAGCGGCGCCACGTCCCCGTCCATGCTGAAGAGGGATTCGGTGACCAGGAAAGTGCGGCCGGCGGCGGACGGGAGGGGCCGGGCGAGCTCGCGCTCGATCGCCGCGAGGTCGAGATGCGGCACGATCGCCCGCTCGCAGCCGGCGAGGCGGAGGCCGTCGATCAGGCTCGCATGGTTCGCGGCGTCGGAGATGGCGCGGTCGCCCGGTCCCAGGAGGGCCGAGAGGAGGCCCACGTTCGCCTGATAGCCGCTGGGGAAGAGGAGGGCCGCCTCCGTCCCCTTCCAGGCGGCGAGGCGCCGCTCGAGCCGGGCGTGCGCCGCCGTCTCACCGCGGAGGAGGCGCGAGGCGGGAGCGGTCAGCGGGGCGTCGGCCGGCAGCGCCGCGAGGCGGGCGAGGAGGTCGCGGCGCAAGGCGGGGTCGGCGGCGAGCCCCAGGTAGTCGTTCGAGGCGAAGTCGAGCCCGGCATCGGCCCCGAAGCCGGGGCGCAGCTCGCGGCCGAGCCCGCGCGCGGCGAGGTCGTCCAGCCGCCGCGCCAGCTCGTCCAGGAAAGGCGCCGCGGCGGCGGCCGTCCGGCTCACAGGGTCTGGGGCTGGAGGCCCAGCCGGCCCAGCAGCTCGGCGTCGCGGTCCTCGCCGGGGTTCGGCGTGGTGAGCAGCCGCTCGCCGGTGAAGATCGAGTTGGCGCCGGCGAGGAAGCAGAGCGCCTGGGTGGAGGCCGACATCTCGGTCCGCCCGGCCGACAGGCGGACGCGGCTCCGCGGCAGGACCAGCCGGGCGGTGGCGACGAGGCGCACCAGCTCGATCTCGTCGACCGGCGGCAGCGCGGCGAGCGGCGTCCCCTCGACGCGGACGAGGGCGTTGATCGGCACGCTCTCCGGGTGGGGATCGAGGCGGGCGAGGACGCCGAGCATGGCGATGCGGTCGTCGACGCTCTCCCCCATCCCCAGGATGCCGCCGCAGCAGACGGTGATCCCCGCCGCGCGGACGTGCGCCGAGGGTCGCCAGGCGGTCCTCGTAGGTGCGCGTGCTGATGACCTGGTCGTAGTAGCCGGGGCCGGTGTCGAGGTTGTGGTTGTAGGCGGTGAGGCCCGCCTCGGCCAGGCGGCCGGCCTGCTCGCGGGTGAGCATCCCCAGCGTGCAGCAGGCCTCGAGGCCCAGCTCGCGCACCCCGCGGACCATGGCGAGCACGCGGTCGAACTCGCGGCCGTCCTTCACCTGCCGCCACGCCGCCCCCATGCAGAAGCGCGTCGAGCCGCCCTCGCGCGCCGCGCGCGCCGCGGCGAGCACCGGCTCGATGTCCAAGAGCGGCCGGGCGTCGACCGCGGTCTCGTAGCGGGCGCTCTGCGGGCAGTAGGCGCAGTCCTCCGGGCAGCCGCCGGTCTTGATCGAGAGGAGCGTGCAGAGCTGCACCTCCTGCGGATCATGATGGAGGCGGTGGACCTGCTGGGCGCGAAAGACGAGCTCCGGGAAGGGCAGCCGGTAGAGGGCGCCGATCTCGGCGTCGGTCCAGTCGTGGCGGAGCGCCCCCCAGGTGCGGAGCTGGCGGTCGTCGCAGGCTGTCGTCTCGAAAGAGGGCATGGCGCTCGGGGACCGGGATCGTCGCAAAGGGGTAGCGGCGAGGGCAGGATAGACGAAAGCCGGCGAGGGGCACAAGGCGGCCCGGAGCGCCCTGGCGCCGGCCCCGCCGATCTGGGATCATGGCCGCCAGGAGGGAGCGCCCATGGATCCACGCCACTCTGACCCCACACCGCACCTCATCCCCCATCTGACTCCTTCCGGCCCGCCGCCGGCCGGCGACGAGCCAGACGAATTCGACGCGGACGACGAGGTTGACGACGACGAGGAGGATGACGAGGACGACGACGGCGTCGACGAGGCCTCCGAGGAGTCCTTCCCGGCGAGCGACCCGCCGTCGTTCACCGGCACCGGCATCCTCTAGACCCACCCCTTCTGCCGCCCGTCCGGGGGTGCCCGCGCGAGCCAAAGCGATTGCTTGACAGCGCGAGCACTGCCGCATAGCCTCCAGGATCACTTCGAGCCACGGGACCGCGCGGCCCTGCCTCCAGAACGGAGGCCGCCGCGCACGTCCCGTCCTCTTCACCCGTGATTCGGGGAGGTCATGCCATGAGAACCAAGCTGCTCATATGGCTCGCCGCCGTCGCTATGACGGCCGTCGCCGCGACCGGCCAGGAGTGGTCGCAGTGGGGGCAGAATCCGCAGCACACCGGAGCCGCCGTCGCCGCCGGCCAGCCCACCCGCCACCGGCTCGCCGACATCGTCTACGACCCGTTCACCGAGCAGGAGAAGGCCGATCCAATCGCCGGCGGCGACCTAGCCGTGCACTACCAGGTGCCGCTCGTCCACGGCGACGACGTCTTCATGGAGTTCAAGTCCGGGACCTTCACCGGCGTCCCCACCTGGGAGACCCAGATCTGGAACGAGCGCCGCCTGCACTGGGAGCACGGGGCCCTGGTCACCGACGTGGAGCTTCGCGAGCGATTGGAAACCGGTCCCCTTCGGCTCGGCGACCCGCGGACCGGCTCTGGGAGCCGGTCTTCCATGCCGTGCTCCACGGCAGCTACATCTACGTCCCGGGCGCCGGCGGCGCGGTCTACAAGCTCAACCAGAGCGACGGCGCGGTGGTCGCCCACGTCCAGCCCTTCGGATCGACGGTCGATCCCGACCTCTTCCTCTGCGGCCCGCTCGCCGTCGACGCCCAAGGCAACGTCTACTACAACGTCCTCAAGCTGTCGCACGCGAATCCATGGGACGACGACGTCCGCGGCTCCTGGCTGGTCAAGGTCCGGCCCGACGGCAGCTCCGCCAAGGTCTCCTACGCCGCGCTCACCGCCGGCGCCCCGGGCGGCGCCGACCTGTGCCCGGGGAGCTTCAGGTACAGCCAGCTCCCCTGGCCGCCCTCGCGGGACGCGGTGGCGCCCACAGTGCAGCTGCGGCTCGCAGCGGGCGGCGGTCAACATGGCGCCGGCGGTGGCGCCGGACGGCACCGTCTACACCGTGAGCGTCGCCCATCTGACCAGCCGCACGGCCTACCTCGTGGCGGTCAAACCCGACCTCTCGCTCCGCTGGAAGGCATCGCTGCGCGACCGGATGCACGACGGCTGCAACGTCCTGATCCCGCCGACCGGCACCCCGGGCGGCTGCCGCGCCGGCGCCCGCGACGGCGTCGATCCGGCGGAGAACCGGCCCGGAGCCGGGCAGGTGATCGAGGACTCGACCGCCTCGCCGGTCGTCTCGCCCGACGGCAGCATCCTCTTCGGCACGTACACCACGCTACAACTATCTCCAGGGCCACCTGATGAAGTTCTCGCAGGATGGCGAGTTCCTCGGCGCCTACCGCTTCGGCTGGGACACCACGCCGTCCGTCTACGTCCACGACGGGACCTACTCGATCGTCACTCAAGGACAACCAGTACGGCGACCAGGGCTCGTACTGCGACGACCAGACCGTCTGTCCGCCGGACCGCACGGCCAACAACCCGGCCTTTCCGGAGGGGTACTTCATCACCCAGCTAACCCCGAATCTCACACATCGAGTGGAGGTGGCAGAACACCAACACCTCTCCTGCACCCGCGACGCCTCGGGGCACGTGAGCTGCGTCTCCGACCACCCCTTCGGCTTCGAGTGGTGCGTCAACGACGCCGGCGGTCGACCGCCCATGGCGTCGTCTACGCCAACAGCGAGGACGGCAACCTCTACGCCATCCGGCAGGGCGGCACGCTGCGCGACCACCTCTTCCTCGACCCTCGCGCTCGGCGCCGCCTACACGCCGCTGTCGATCGACGGCGACGGCAGGATCTACACCCAGAACGACGGGCACCTGTTCGTCGTCGGGTGGTGACGCCCGGCCGTTTCCGCTGAGCCGAGCCAAGGGGCGGCGCTGAGCCGCCCCTTGGCCTACCTCAGTGGTAGGCTCGAGCGGCGGAGGATCGCGGTCGATGGCGCGCGGATGGGAGAGCAAGTCCGTCGAATCCCAGATCGAGGACGCCGGCTCGCGCGTCGAGCAGGGGGGAGGCGCTGACCCCCGAGCAGCGCGAGACCCGGAAGAAGCGTCAGGGCCTCGAGATGTCGCGGCGCCGCGTCCTGCAGGACCTCGAAGCCGCTCGCTCGCCGGTCCGGCGGACGGCTCTCGAGCGGGCGCTGGCCTTTCTCGACGAGGAGATCGGCAAGCTCGCCCCGCCGTGATGCCGAAAGGCGGACACGATCGCCCTCCGCCGTTCCCATCGCCGTGCCTTTTCCTCTCCTGAAAGCGATTCCAGCCGTGAGAATCGATTGCCGGCCGTCCGCAACCGATGCAGCGGGCTGGAATTCGATTTGTAAGCGCCTGAATCCGTTTCAGACGGCTCCACTTGGAGTTGTAGCGTCTGAATCCGTTTCAGATGGTAAAAAACCAATTCTAAGCATCTGAAACCGTTTCAGACGGCTCCCATCCGATCTGTGGCGTCTGAATCCGTTTCAGACGCCGAAAATCCGATTCTCAGCGTCTGAAATCGATTCAGACGGTTGCAGGCCGGTTCTTCGCGTCTGAATCCATTTCAGATCGCTCAAACTGTCTGAATCCGTGTCAGACGAGAGCGGTGTCCGGCGGACGGCGGGGGCAAGGTACGTGGCGCCGTCTTTGCAAAAAATGGCGGCCGATGACGTCGACGGCGATGTCGCTGGCTCTCCCTGTTCGTCCTCGTTCCATCCCCCGCGAACGCTCCGGCGGAGCCGACGACGACGCCGCTGACCCTGGCAGAGGCTCTCCGCGAGGCGCGCGCCGCCAACGCGCAGCTGCCGATCCCGGCGCTCGACCTCGCGATCGCCCGCGAGAAGCGCAACGAGATCCGCGCCGGTCGCTGGCTCAAGGTGGCGATGGAAGGCGACTTCCTCTACGCGCCGCCCGGCGCCTACGACCCGATCGTCACCAACCTCGGCGAGGAGCGCCTGCAGGTGATCGCGCGCCAGCCGATCTATGACGGCGGCGCCCGGCGGGCGGAGCTGGCGCAGACCGACGCCGACATCGCGGCCGCCGGCGCCCGCTACCGCATCGCCGAGCGCGACCTCGCCATGGAGGTCAGCAACCGCTTCGGCGAGATGCTCGCGGCCGAGCGGGAGATCGACGTGCGACAGGAGGGGACCGAGCGGCTCGCCGGGTATCGCACGTCGCTCGAGAGCCGCAAGGCCGCCGGCCAGGGCGTCAGCGCCGACCTCCTCAAGACCGACGTGCGCATCGCCTCCGAAGAGGCGAGCATCGCCGACGCGGAGAGCCGCCGCGACGAGGCGCGCATCGAGCTCAACGAGCTGATGGGAAGGCCGCCCGCGTCCCCGCTGCGGCTGGCGCCGCTGCCGCCGCCCTCGCCGCCCGCTCCGGCCGGAGCGGCGCCGTCGCTAGCCGCGGAGCCGTGGGCGCGGGCACCCGAGATCGAGGCGGCGGACGCCGCGGCGCGCTCCGCCGCCGCCGAGCTGTCGATCCTGAAGGCGGAGCGCCGCCCGCACCTCGACCTCACCGCGGACGCCGGCATCTGGGGCTCCGACACCTCGCACCTGATCCCCCCCGACCTGCGCGACGCGAATCCCCACGCGGCCTGGCGGACCGGCTCCGCCGCGACGACGGGTACTCGGTCTCGCTCATGTTCTCCTGGCCCTTCTGGGACCTCGGCGTGACCCGTTCGCGCACCGTCCAGGCCGAGCTCAAGATCCGCCAGGCGCAGCAGCAGCTCGCGTTTCAGCGCCGTGAGGCGCGCCTCAACTGGGAGAAGGCGCGGGCGACGCTGCGCACCCTCTACCGCGAGATCGAGATCCTCATCCGCGCCGTGCCGATCGCGCGCGACTCCTATCTCGAGGCCGAGAGCCGCTACCGGGGCGGCGCGGCGACCTCTCTCGAGGTGATCGACGCCTACGCCGCCTGGGTCGACGCCGAGGTGCAGCTCGCCGAGGTGACCGCCCGCTACCGCGTGGCGCAGACTCTCGCAACCCGTTGGGGTGGGCCATGAAGGGAACAGGCTGGAAGCGCTGCTGGAAACGGACCTGGCAGAAGGGTGCCGGGTTTCTGCTCGCGACGATCCTCTGCGCGGCTTGCGGCAGGCAGCCGGCGAGCGATTCCCCGGCGGGCGCCAAGGCGCCGGACGCCCAGGGCACGGACGGCAAAGGCCCCAATGCCAAGACCGCGGATGCGAAGGCCGCGGACGCCAAGGAAGCCGCGACGCCGGTGCGGGTGGCGGCGGTGACGCTCGCCACCTGCACCAGGTGGTCAAAGGTCCCGGCAAGACCGTCGCCGTGGCGCAGCAGGTGGTGCGCGCCCCGTTCGCCGGCACCCTCACCTCGCTGCGGGTGGCGGACGGCGACTCCGTGCGCCGTGGCCAGGTCCTCGGCACGATCGTGGCGCGCGACGCCGCGGCGGCGCTCTCCGGCGCCCGCGAGATGGTGCGGCAGGCGAGCCGCCCCGGGGCGCGGCGCGACGCCGCGCGGGCTCTGGCGCTGGCCGAGAAGGACCTCGTCCAGGCGCCGCTCACCGCACCCGCCGACGGCAGGATCCTCGCTCACGCGGCGGCGAGCGGCGACCGGGTCTCCGAGGACCAGGACCTGCTGACGATCGCCGATGCCGGCGCCCTCGTCTTCCTCGCCGACATCGCGCAGTCCGACCTCTCCCGCGTGCAGGCCGGCCAGCCGGCGCAGGTGGCGCTCAGCGGCGCGCCGGCGCCGCTCGCCGGCACCGTCCGCGCCGTCCTCCCGGCCGCCAACCCGGCGGACTTCACGGGGCCGGTGCGGATCGACCTCGGGGGAGCCGGGGGACGGCTGACCGTCGGGCTCTTCGGTGCCGCCGCGATCACCGTCGGCGCGCGGCAGAACGTGCCGGCGGTGCCCGACGCCGCCATCCTCCGCGACGACGTCTCGGGCGTCACACAGGTGGCCGTGGTGACCCAGGGCCACGCCCACTGGACGATCGTCAAGCCCGGCCTGGCGGAGAACGGCCGGACGGAGATCGTCGCGCCGCCGCTCGCCCCCGGCACGCAGGTCATCGTCGCCGGCCAGGTGGGCCTGCCGGACGGAAAGGCCGTCGCGATCCAGCCGTGAACGTCATCCGCCTCTCCCACGAGCGGGCGCCGGCGATCTTCCTGCTCCTCCTGCTCCTCGCCGCCGCCGGCGTCTTCGTCGCCCGCGGGCTGCCTTCCTCCATCTTCCCTTCCGTGACGTTCCCCGTCATCAAGGTGATCACCGACGCGGGCGGAGGAACCGGCGGCGCAGATGATGCCGACGGTCACCCGCCCGCTCGAGGAAGCCCTCCTGCGGGTGCCCGGGATCCAGCGGGTGCTGTCGACCACCTCCCGCGGCTCGACGGAGATCTCCGCCTCCTTCGCCTGGGGGACCGACATGGCGGTCGCCCTGCAGCGCGTCCAGGGCGAGGTCGCGCGCGTGCGGAGCTCGCTGCCGGCCGAGGCGAGCATCGACGTCGAGGGGATGAGCACGGCGGTCTTCCCGATCCTCGGCTATGCGCTCATCTCGAACGCCCGCGACCCGGCGCAGCTCCGGGAGCTCGCCCAGTACACGCTGACGCCGGAGCTGATCCGCATTCCGGGGGTGGCCCAGGTCCAGGTGCAGGGCGGCCGCCAGCGCGAGTTCCAGGTGCGCCTCGATCCGCGGGCCCTGGCCGCCCGGCATCTGAGCGCCGGAGACGTCGTCACCGCGATCCAGAAGAACAATCAGACCGCCGCCGCCGGCCTGACCGAGGGCAACCACGAGCTCTACCTCTCGCTCGTCGACGGGCGGGTCCACGGCACGGCCGAGCTGGCGCAGATCCCCGTGCCGGTCGCCGGCGGCATCCCGGCCCACCTGGGAGACCTGGGGGCGATCGCCGCGGCGGACGCCGTCTCCTACGTCAAGACGACGGCGAACGGACATCCGGCGGTCCTCGTCAACATCGTCCGCCAGCCCGCGGGCGACACGGTGGCCATCGCCCAGGGGGTGGCGGCCCTGTTCCAGCAGCGCCCCGATCTGCTGCCCAAGGACGTCCAATGGGTGACGTTCTACGACCAGGCGGAGTACGTCTCGAGCTCGGTCAAGGGGGTGCGCGACGCCATTCTGATCGGGGTCGGCCTCGCCGCCCTCGTCCTGCTGGTGTTCCTCCGCAACCTGCGGCAGACGCTGACCGCGGTCGCCGCCATCCTGCTGGCGGTGGCGATCCTGGCGCTCCTCCTTGGCGCCGCCCGGCAGACGATCAACCTGATGACTCTCGGCGGCATCGCCGCGGCCCTCGGATTGATCGCCGACGACGCCATCGTCGTCGTCGAGAACATCGAGCGCCATCGCGAGGAGGGCGCCGCCGAGCCGGCGAGGAGCGGCCTCGCCGAGCTGCTCCCGGCGCTGGTCGGCTCGAGCCTCTCGACGATCGTCATCTTCCTGCCCTTCGCGCTGCTGACCGGCATCGCCGGCGCCTTCTTCCGGCCGCTCGCTCTCACCATGGCGATCGCGCTCGTCGTCTCCTTCCTGATCGCCGCCCTCGCCGTGCCGAGCGCGGTCGGCGGCGGCGGCAAGCGGCCGGCGAAGAAAAAGCCGCCCGCCAAGAGGCGCCGAGGATGGTTCTCCTCGGCGGCGGCCTTCTCCATCCGCCACGCCTGGATCAGCGGCCTGGTGATCGCCGTGCTGCTCGCCGGCGCCTGGCTCTTCTACAAGACCCTGGGGACGGACTTCCTGCCGGCGATGGACGAGGGCTCGATCATCCTCGACTACTGGACGCCGCCGGGCACCTCGCTGACCGACACCGACGCGATGCTCACCAACGCCGAGAAGATCATCCTCGCCATCCCCGACGTGCAGGGCTACTCGCGGCGCACCGGCACTCAGCTCGGGTTCTTCATCACCGAGCCCAACCGCGGCGATTACGTGATCCGGCTGAAGCCGCGGAGCGCGCGGCGGCCGGTCGACGCGATCATCGACGACATCCGCACCCGGCTCGAGGCGGCGGAGCCGGCGATCCACACCGATTTCGGCCAGCTCCTCGAAGACAACATCGGCGATCTGACCGGGGGCACCCCGCAGCCCGTCGACGTCAAGATCTTCGGCGAGAGCCAGGACCTGTTGCAGCAGAAGGCGCGCGCGGCGGCGAAGGTGGTCTCCGGGGTGCAGGGCGTGGCGGACGTCTTCGACGGCATCGTCATCGCCGGGCCGGCGCTCGAGATCCGCCCGGGGACCGGGGACTTCGGGCGACCCCGCCCGCTTCGGCTTGACCACCGACGACCTCCACACGGCGATCGAGCCGGCGATCGCCGGCACCGTGGCGAGCAATATCCTGATCGGCGAGCGGCTCTACGACGTCCGGGTGCTGGAGCCGAGCGCCGGCGGCTGGCGCGACCTGCGCCTGCGGACTCCCTCGGGCGCCCTGGTGCCGCTCACCTCGGTGGCCACGGTCTCGACCGGCCAGCCGGAGGCGGAGATCGATCGCGACAACCTGAAGACCTACCTGGGGGTCACCGGGCGCATCTCCGGGCGCGACCTCGGCGGCACCATCGGCGAGATCCGCCAGAAGCTGGCGGCCAGCCTGCAGCTGCCTGCCGGGATGAGCCTCGAGTTCGGCGGCCTCTACGAGCAGCAGCAGGCGTCCTTCCGCGGCCTCCTCCTCGTCCTCCTGGGCGGCCTCGTGCTGGTGTCGGTCGTCCTCCTCTTCGAGTTCGGCGACTGGCGGGCCCCGGTGCTGACGGTGCTCCTCGCCCTGGCGGTGCTCGCCGGCGTCTTCGGCGCCCTGCGCCTGACCGGCATGACGCTCAACATCTCGAGCTTCGTCGGCGCCATCATGATGGTCGGCATCTTCGGGGAGAACGCCATCTTCGTCATCCACGAGGCGCGCCTGGCCCTGCGGCAGGGCTCGGCCGTCGCCGACGCCTGGAACCTGGCGGCGCGGCGGCGCCTGCGCCCGGTCGCCATGACCATCCTCGCCACCGCCTTCGCCCTCGCCCCGCTCGCCTTCGCGCTCGGCGAGGGCTCGCAGCTCCAGCAGCCGCTCGCCATCGCCGTCATCGGCGGCTTCGTGCTCTCCGGCCCTCTCGTCCTCCTCGTCCTGCCGGCGCTCTACGCCCGCCTCGACCCCAAGGGAAAGCTGGCGGGAGCCCCGAGTGCCGCGGCCGCGGAGCCGGCGAGCTCCTAGCTTCCGACGGCCGAGGCCGAAGCGGTACAGCCCTTGCTTTGGAGGGGGATGACCGGCTCCGCACATGCCATTCCGGCACTAGCCAATCCATGGAGCCGAGTCGAAGAGGAACCATCATGACTCTACGCCGCACTCTCACGCTCGCTCTCGCCGCCGGCGCCCTGGCGACCGCCGGTTTCGCCGCCAACCCGTCCACCGCCCCCCGCCGCGACGTCCCTCCCGCCCTCGCCAGGCAGGCGAAGATCGGGCTCGACACGGCCCGCGCCACCGCCCTCGCCAAGGTGCCCGGCGGCGAGGTGCGCTCCGAAGAGCTCGAGCGCGAGCACGGCAAGCTCATCTACTCCTTCGACATCGCCGTCCCCGGCAAGTCGGGGATCGAGGAGGTCAACGTGAACGCGATGAGCGGCAAGGTGATCGACAAGCACCACGAGAGCGCGCGAGACGAAGCGCGCGAGGAGGCGCCGCCGCACCAGCGCTAGCCGATCGGGCCGCGGCCCTGACGCTTTTCGGATATGAGCCCCTTGATCTACGCCTGATTAACGCCTAATCTGGCGGCATGGAGGCGGCCCCGCGCCGCCGCTTCCCTGCCGCCGTGCCCGACTCGCCGGACTATCCCAAGCACCGCCCGTCCATCAGTCCGCCCGGCGAGCGGGCGCCCGAGCTTCCGGGGGCGTCCTCGCGCCAGCTCGGCCAGGGGATGAAGCGGCTCGCGACCTCGCCGGGGGCGCGCAAGGAGCAGCTCAAGAAGCGCTCGTACCGGCAGCCGGCGGCCTCCCGCGCCCCCTATGCCGAGCTCCACGCCGCGTCCGCCTTCTCCTTCCTCGAGGGCGCCTCGCTCCCCGAGGACCTCGTCCAGCGGGCCGCCGAGCTCGAGCTGCCGGCGGTCGCCCTGGTCGACACGAGCGGCGTCTACGGGGCGCCGCGGTTCTACCAGGCGGCGCGGCAGGCGGGGATCAAGGCGCTGGTCGGGCGCCGAGGTGGTGCTCGACGACGGCGGCCCCCCGCCTCCGGCGTGCAGCGGACGCATCGGGCTGGCGCCCGAGCCGCGGACCGGACCCGAGCGCCGGAAGACCGCCGGGCGACCACGCCCGGCGACCTGCCCGGCGCCGGCCGGCTCACCCTCCTCGTCGCCGAGCCGCGCGGGCTACCGCAACCTCTGCCGGCTGCTGACCGCCGCGGCCCGCGGCCGGCCGAAGGGCGAGGCGCGGGTCGACTGGGACCTCCTCGCGGCGCACGCCGGCGGGCTCCGCTGCCTGACCGGCGGCGACGAGGGGCCGCTCGCCCGCGAGCCTCGCGCAGGATGGCGCATCGAGGCCGCCCGGCGGCTCCTCGAGCGCCTGCACGCGACCTTCCCCGGCCGCCTCCACGTCGAGCTGCAGCGCCACCGCCTGCGCGACGAGGAGCACCGCAACGTCGCCCTCGTCGACCTCGCCCGCCGCCTCCGCCTGCCCGCTCGTCGCCACCAACGGCGTGCGCTACGCCCGCGCGACGGACAAGCCGCTCCACGACGTGCTGACGGCGATCCGCCACCACACCCACCTCGACGCCGCCGGGCGCCTCCTCGCCGCCCACCGCGAGCGGCACCTGCAGACCGCCGCCGACATGGCGCGCGCTCTTCGCGGATCTCCCCGAGGCGGTCGCCGCCGCGGCCGAGCTCGCCGAGAGCCTCGACTTCACCCTCGCCGACCTCGGCTACCGCTTCCCCGAGTACCCGCTGCCGCCGGGCGAGACGCCGGCCTCCTACCTGCGCCACGTCACCTGGAACGGCGCCCAGAGCCGCTTCCGGCCGCTGACCGCCAAGGCCCAGGCGCAGATCAAGAAGGAGCTCGACCTGATCGAGAAGCTCGAGCTCGCCGGCTACTTCCTGATCGTCTGGGACATCGTGCGCTTCTGCCTGCGCCAGGGCATCCTCGCCCAGGGGCGCGGCTCGGCGGCCAACAGCGCCGTCTGCTACGCCCTCTCGATCACCGCCGTCGATCCGGTGAAGATGGACCTCCTCTTCGAGCGCTTCCTCTCCGAGGAGCGCGGCGAGTGGCCGGACATCGACCTCGACCTCCCCTCGGGCGACCAGCGCGAGCGGGTGATCCAGTACGTCTACCAGCGCTACGGCCCGCACGGCGCGGCGATGACCGCCAACGTCATCACCTACCGCGACCGCTCGGCGACCCGCGAGGTGGCGAAGGCCTTCGGCTATTCGCCGGAGCAGGTCGACCAGCTCGCCAAGCAGCTCGGCAGCTTCACCTACGACCTGGCGCGCGGCGACGAGCGGTCCCTCGCCGCCGAGATCGCCGCCGCCGGCCTCGACGCCGAGATCGCCGCGCTCGCGGCTCTTCGCCGACCACTGGACGCGCATCCACAACCTGCCCCGCCACCTCGGCCAGCACTCCGGCGGCATGGTGATCGCCGCCGGCCGGCTCGACGAGGTGGTGCCGCTCGAGCCCGCCTCGATGCCCGGTCGCGTCGTGGTGCAGTGGGACAAGGACGACTGCGCCGACCTGGGGATCATCAAGGTCGACCTCCTCGGGTCTCGGCATGCTCGAACGCCCTCGAGGAGGCGGTCCCCACGATCCGCACGCCGCGAGGGGGTCGAACCTCGACCTCGCCCACCTGCCGCCCGACGACCCGGCGGTCTACAAAATGCTCCGCGAGGCCGACACGGTCGGCGTCTTCCAGGTCGAGAGCCGGGCGCAGATGGCGACGCTGCCGCGCAACAGCCCGCGCGTAGTTCTACGACCTGGTGATCCAGGTGGCGATCATCCGGCCGGGGCCGATCGCCGGCGGCATGGCGAACCCCTACTTCGAGCGCCGGCAACGGCCGCCAGCCGGTCGACCTATCCCCACCCCAGCCTGGAGCCGATCCTCGAGCGGACGCTGGGCGTGCCGCTCTTCCAGGAGCAGCTCCTGCAAGATCGCCATGGTGGCGGCGGGCTTCTCCGGCGGCGAGGCCGAGGAGCTGCGCCGCGCCATGGGCTCCAAGCGCTCGGTCGAGCAGATGCAGGCGATCGAGGCGCGCCTGCGCTCCGGGATGGCCGAGCGCGGCATCTCGCGGCCAGGCGCAGGAGGAGGTCATCAAGGCGATCACCTCCTTCGCCCTCTACGGCTTCCCCGAGTCGCACGCCGCGAGCTTCGCCCTGATCGCCTATGCCAGCGCCTACCTGAAGGCCCACCACCCCACCGCCTTCTTCCTCGGCCTCTTGAACGCCTGGCCGATGGGCTTCTACCATCCGTCGACCCTGGTCAAGGACGCCCTGCGCCACGGCGTCGAGATCCGGCCGATCGACGTCGACCGCTCCGGCTGGCGCTGCCGCTGGGAGGACCGCGTGCCGGCATCCAAGGGCCAGCGGGCGGGCGGCGCTCCGCCTGCGGGCTGCCGGCCATCGGGAGCGCTCCGCCTCGGGCTGCGCTTCGTGCGCGGCCTGCGCCGGTCGTCGGGGGCGGCGATCGAGGCGGCGCGCGCCGCGGGCCCTTTCCGCTCTCCCGAGGACCTGGTGCGCCGCGCCGAGCTGCGGTCGGACGAGCTCGAGGCGCTCGCCGCGGTGGGCGGGCTCGCCTCGTTCGGCCTCACCCGCCGCGCCGCGCTCTGGCAGGTGGCGCGGCTGGCGCGGCCGGCGGGGCCGCTCTTGGACCAGCTCTCCGATGCCGCGCCCTCGCCACTCCCCGAGATGTCGTCGCTCGAGGAGACGCTAGCCGACTACCACGGCGCCTCGATCACCCTCGGCCCCCATCCGATCGCCTATCTCCGCGCGGGTTTGAAGCAGCGCGGGGTGACGGCCGCGGCCGACCTGCCGCGCTTGCAGCACGGCGCCCGCGTCACCACCGCCGGCTCGATCATCGTCCGCCAGCGGCCGGGGACGGCCAAGGGGCTCCTCTTCATGACCCTGGAGGACGAGACCGGGATGTGCCAGGCGATCATCACCCCCGACCTCCTCGAGGAGCACAGGAAGCTCCTCGTCGGCGCGACCGGCCTGGCCGTCGAGGGCGTCCTCCAGAAGCGCGACGGCTCGCTCTCGGTCAAGGCCGAGAGGTTCTGGGCCCTGGACGACCTGGCGAAGACCCCCAGCCACGACTTCCGCTGAGCGGCCGCGGGCGGGAGCCCGCAGCTACGGCTGCTGCCAGAGCTTGACGCCGCCCAGGAGGCCGGCGAGGTTCTCGACGATGCGGACGTTCTCGGGCAGCGGGAAGTCGATCGCCTTGGCGTTGCCGCCGCCGAGGTAGAGCAGCCGGTAGTTGAAGATCGCGCAGAGCTGCTCGATCACCTTGGCGACCCGCTTGTTCCAGCGCTTGTGGCCGGCCTTGCGCCGCGCGCGGTCGCCCACCAGGTCCTCGTAGGTCTTCTTCTTGCGGAACGGGTGGTGGGCCATCTCGATGTTCGGCACGTAGTGGCCGTCGATGTAGAGCGCGAAGCCCATGCCGGTGCCGAGGGTGATGACGAGCTCCGTCCCCTTGCCCTCGATCACCGCCAGCCCCTGGACGCCGGCGTCGTTGGCGACGCGGACCGGCTTGCCCGCCAGCTTCTCGATCGCCGCGGCGAGCGGATAGCCGGCGAACGACGGGTCGAGGTTGGGGGCGGTCTTGACGATCCCCGCGACCACCACGCCGGGGAAGCCGACCGCCACGCGGTCGAAGGCCGGCATCTGCTCGCGGACCTGTCCGATCGCCGCGACCACCGCTTCCGGGGTCGCCGGGTGCGGAGTCTCGACGCGCACCCGCTCCACGGTCGGGCGGTCGCCCTCGTCGGCCGTCAGCCCCTTGATGCCGGTGCCGCCGATGTCGACGCAGAAGGTGATGAGCTGTTTGCGGGTCCCCATGGAGCTCTCCCCTTACTTCGCCGGGCCGCACATGCGGCGATGGATCTCGTCGGTCAGGTCGGCGATCTTCCGGCTGAGCTCCTGGGTGATGACGGTCAGCTCGGTGTTCTGCTGCAGCAGAGTCAGGATCTGGGCGTTCTGCTCGTGCGCCAGCTCCTGGCGCTCGAGGCTCGCCTTCGCCAGCGCCTCGCGGTGCATGGCATCGGCCTCGGAGAGCGCTTTGTCGCGGTCGGCCTGCCGCGTCTGCGCGAGCAGGATGAGCGGCGCGGCGTAGGCCGCCTGCAGGCTGAAGGCGAGGTTGAGCAGAATGAAGGGATAGATGTCGAAGTGGGCAAACCCGATCACGTTCGCCGCGATCCAGATGCCGACGATGATCGTCTGGGTGATCAGGAAGGTCGGCGTGCCGAAGAAGCGGGCGAAGCTCTCCGCCCTGGCGCCGAACCAGCCGGGGCCGAAGGCGGAGGAGAGATGGCCGTGGCCGTGCAGGAACCGGAAATGGGGCGAGACCGCATCGGCGGACCGTGAAGGGAGCGGCGCGTCGGTAGCCATGGGGACCTCGTTCGCAGGGTAGGGTATGACGTCCGAACGATACCATGTGCACCCGCCGGGGCCGCCGCTCGCGCGAGCGCCGAGCTTCCGGGAGCTACCAGAGGAACACCAGGTGGAAGGGGACGCCGTCTCCCGCCCACGTCTCCGCGGCGGCGAGCCAGGCTTCGACCAGCCGGCCGGCGGCTCTCCCCTGCTCGGCCCAGAGCGCCGCCGCGTGCTCGACGAGGAGGGCATGGCGCTTGGCGCGCAGCCATTCGAGATCGCGCAGCATCTCGTCCACGGCATCCCAGTTGCCGCCGAAATAATCGGGGAAGCGCAGAGCGGCGGCGAGGCGCCCGAGAAGCTCCTCCTCCCCGGCCACCCGGCCGTCGAGCGTCGCGATGTGCGCGCCACCGGCCGCGCCGGAGAGCGCGCTCCTCTCTGCCGCGGGCGCGAAGTGGACACAGCTCCAAGAAACCTCCGAGAGCTCCGCCGGCCGCATCAGCGGGGAGCTCCGTTCCGGATGGGGCCGAGCGGCAGGAACGAGCGGTAGTGATCGTTCGAGTAGTAGGCCTCGCCGCCCCGCCCGGTCACCAGGCGGCGGGCGCCGCGATCGGCGGCTCCCGGCGTCTCGACCGTGTACTCGTGGTAGTAGCCCGCCGGCTCGGGCGGCAGCCGCCCCTCGCGGTTGGCGAAGACGATGCCGTCCCGGCGGTGCGGGAACGGGCCGCCGGCGGCGATCTGCTCGAGGGCCGCCTGCACTGCCGAGCGCTCGCCGGCCGGGATGGCGGCGAAGGTATAGCCGCGCCCCTGCGGCCGGGCCGCCGCCGAATTCGTAACCGGAGCCGAAGCCGGCGATGCCGCCGGCGCGACCGAGGCCCGCGAGCCGGAGCCCTCCCAGGCCGGAGCCGCCGGGCCGCAGGCGGCGAGGACGATGCCGGCGAGCGCCAGGACGACGGCGGCGAGGCGCGACGGAGCCCGCTTCAGCGGTCGTCCTCGTCCCACTTCGTCACCGTGTAGGTCCACAGGCGCGTCGAGGGCGACCAGGCGTCGGGAGGGAGGCCGGCCTTCTGCTGGAGGGCGGCGAGGAAGCGCCGCGGCTCGGGGAGCTGCTCCCATACCTGGGGCAGGAAGGTGGAGCGCGCCGGCCCGTCCTCGAGGATCACCCCGTGCTCGCCGGGGCGGAGCCCTGCGATCGCCGCGGCCTCGCTCGCCGACGGCAGCGGCTCGGGCTCCGAGAGGAGCGAGACCTCGAGGGTGATCCGCGGCAGCTCGGCCGGGCTGACCGGCGGGAAGCGCGTGTCGTAGAGGGCGGCGGCGCGGGCGTTGGCGACGACGTCCTCGCCGAGTGGCCGGTAGGCGCGGATCGAGCCCACGCAGCCGCGCAGCTCATCGTTCTGCCGCAGGGTGACGAAGGTCGCCCCCGGCTGGCGGAGCCACGGCGGATCCTGGACATGCCGGGGATCGACCGCGCCGCGGCCGAGCGTCGCCTCGAGGCTCTCGCGGGCGAGGGCGAGGAGGATGCGGCCGCGTTCGAGGTCGGCGGGACCGGCCGTCTCAGGCGGCTTCACGGAAGGCGAACGCTCCATAGCCCACCACCTGTCGCCGGTCGCCGGCGGTATCGCCGGAGCTCCGCAGGTCGAGGAGCTCGGGTTTCAGCCCGCGTCGCCGGGAGGCGACGAGCAGGCCGTCGATCGGCCGCGCGCCGCAGGCCCGGCGCGCATCGATGGGACCGGCGAGCTCGAGGATCTGCCCGGCGGTCTCCTCGTCGACCCGCCGCGCGACGTCGTACGGCAGGTAATGGGAGAGGTCGGAGCTGATGACGATCGCCGTCTCCTGATCGCCCCACAGGCGGTCGAGCGCGTCGGCGATCTCCGGGCCGGAGGCATCGCCGACCACGAGCGGCAGCAGGCGGAACTCGCCCAGAAGGACCTGGAGAAACGGCAGCTCGACCTCGAGCGAGTGCTCGGGCGCATGCGCCGCCGGGCTCTCGACGACCTGCGGCAGGCCGGCGAGCGCCGCGATGGCCGCGGTGTCGACCTCGACCGTGCCGAGCGGAGTCGCGAAGCCTGCGGCGCCGGGGAGGGCCAGTCCGCTCACCGGCACGCGATGGGCCGGGCCCAGCAGCACGACGCGGTGGATCGGGCGGGCCGCCAGCGCGGCGAAGGCGGTGGCGGCGATCGGCCCCGAGTAGACGTAGCCGGCGTGCGGCGCGATCACCGCCTTGGGCGGCACTCCGGCGGGCCGCGGGGCGGCGGCGAGGAACCCCTCGACCATGGCGCGCAGCTCGCCCGGATCGTCCGGATAGAAGGTTCCCGCGACAGCGGGCGGACGTATCGAGCGGACGGCCCTCGTCATGACGCCAATGTAGCGCCGATCCCGGCGCGTGGAAAGCCCCGGCCGTTCGGAGGACGCGCCGCGAAGATTTTCCCGCCTCCGCGGCTTCGCCGGCTCGCGGCGAGTGTTCGCCGAGCGGCGGCGAGCCTCCTACGTTGTTCCTGGAGCACCTCGGAAAGTTTACAGCGGTGCACTGTCGTGCATACAATGCGACGGTGGAGTACGAGTGGGATAAGGATAAGGCGGATGCGAACCTCCGCAAACATCGCGTTGACTTCGCCGACGCCGCTCTGGTGCTCGAAGACGAGCTTGCCTCCACCATGCGCGATCTCTACTCTGGGCACGAGGAGCGCTTCGTGACCCTGGGGTGCGACCCCAATGGGCGGTTGCTCGTTGTGGTGTACACCTGGCGGGGGGAGCGAGCACGCCTCATCTCAGCTCGCGAAGCAACGAACAAGGAACGACGCGACTACGAGAGAAACCTATGAGAAAAGAATACGACTTCAGCCGAGCTAAGCGGAGTCCTGTTGTCCCGGTTCCACCGGGGAAGACGCGCATTACAATTCGCCTGGACGATGACCTCATCGAGTGGTTCAAGGGTCAAGTCCATGCAGCCGGTGGCGGCAACTACCAGACTCTAATCAATGTCGCTTTGCGAGAGTATGTGGGCAAGAAGCGTGAGCCGCTCGAGGAGACGCTGAGGCGAGTTATCCGAGAGGAGCTTCGCGCGGGCTAAGATGCCCGCTCAACCCGCCCCCAACGCCTGCCGGCAGCGCCTCATCGCCCGCTCGCGATCGGGGAGCGGCAGGTTCGCGAGCGCGGCCAAGGCCCGCTCGCGACCCCCGTTCAAGGTCGCCAGCACCTCGCGGAACTGATGCGCGGCCTTGTCCTTGTGACCCAATCGCAGCAGGCAGTCCGCCAGGAGCAACCGCGCCTGGAAGAGCGACGGCTCGAGATAGAGCGCGGCGCGGTAGGAGGCCGCCGCCGCCTCGGCGCGCCCGCTCAAGTCATGCAGGAAGCCTTCGAGCGCGTGCGCGGCGGGCTCCGCCGGTTCCTCGGCGAGGACGGCGGCGATGGCGCCCGCCGCCTCGGCGACGCGGTTGTCGGCGAGCTGGCGCGCCGCTGCCATCAAGCGCTCCTGGACGCTCTGGTTCGTCGACGGCGGTGGAGATGGCGCTGCGGGCTTCGCGGGCCTGGCGGTCTCGGCCGGCGGGACGGCCGCCGGACGGGCCGCGAGGACAGGCCGCGGCCGCTCCGGCGCCGCTCGCGGGCGCTCGGCCGCCGCCGGCGCCTCGGCCGCCGCCGGCGGCGCCGTCTCGACCTTCGGCCGCGGCGTGCGCCAGTGGCGGTAGCAGAAGCAGGTCTTCAGATCGACCGCCTCGAGCTCTTCCTGGACCTGCCACAGCGTCTCCGAGGCGCCCAGGAACAGACAACCCTTCTTCGCCAGCGCCTTCGCCACCTGCCCCACCACCCAGCGCTGGAGAGGGCGCCGGAAGTAGATGAGGACGTTGCGCAAGAGGATCAGGTCGTACTCGGCCGCCGGCAGGTCGTAGGGCGGGTGGGCGAGGTTGAGCGGCCGGTAGTCGATCCGCGCCCGCAGCTCCGGCGCCAGCTCGAAGAGCTTGCCGCGGCGGGCGAACCAGCGCTCGAGGAGCTCGGGCGGCACCTGCGCCACCGCCCGCTCGCTGTAGATGCCGCGGCGGGCGAGCTCGACGGCCTCGGCGTCGAGATCGGTCGCCAGCACGCTCCACTCCCAGCCTGCCAGGTCGCGCTCTCCGGCGAGCAGCATGGCGAGGGTCGCCGGCTCCTCGCCGCGGGCGCAGGCCGCGGACCAGACCCGCAGGCGGCGGGTGCCCGCCCGCGCCCGCAGCAGGCGCGGCAGCACGTGCTCGCGGATGGCCTCGAACTGCTGCGGGGCGCGGAAGAAATAGGACTCTTTGATCGTGATGAGCGAGACCAGCGGCTCCCACTCGCTATCCAGCTCACCCGCGGCCAGCGCCTCGAGATAGGCCGGGACGCCGGGGAGCGCGAGAACCCGGCGCCGCCGCTCCGCCAGCTCCTCGAGGAAGTCGTGGCGCTCGGCCGGCACGATGTTGCCGGTGATCTCGCGGATGAGCTCGGCGAACCGCCGGGCGCTGCCGGGGCTCACGGGCGGACCGCCGGGGAGCTGCGCGCCGCGCTCATGGCCGGACGCGGTTGCGGCCGGCCGCCTTGGCCTCGTAGAGCCGGCGGTCGGCGAGCGAGACGAGGAGGTCGGCGATGGGCCGCTCCGCGGTGTCGAAGGACTTGGCGAGCTCGGCGAGCTCCGAGAGCTCGGCGACGCCGAAGGAAGCGGTGATCCGTACCTCGCCGCCGGCGACCGGCGTCGCGTGCTCCTCGAGGCGGCGCCGCAGGCGCTCGGCCGCCTGGCAGGCGGCGTCGAGCTCGACCTGCGGCAGGACGGCCAGGAACTCCTCGCCGCCGTAGCGCCCCAGGAGGTCGCCGGCGCGCAGCCCTTGGCGCAGCACCGCCGCTCCCTGGGCGAGGACGGCGTCGCCGGCGAGGTGGCCGTGGGTGTCGTTGACCTGCTTGAACTGATCGAGGTCGCAGAGCACGACCGAGAGCGCGTGCCCATAGCGCTCCGCCCGCGCCAGCTCCTCGATCAGCCGTTCGTAGGTGGCGCGGTGGTTGAGCTGACGGGTGAGGCCGTCCAGGGTCGAGAGCTCGCGCAGGCGCGCCGCCAGGCGCGCGTTGTCGACCACCAGGGCGAGCGGCCCGGTGAGCGCCTCGACGAGCGGCGAGGTGCGGTCGGCGAAGCGCTCGCGGTCGCGCCAGTAGATCGCGAGGACGCCGCGCGCGCCGCGCAGGGGCAGCGGGTGCCACACCGTACGCTCGAGGTCGAGCGCCGGCAGGTCCGGAGAGGCCTCCGGGGCCCCGCCGGCGCCTTCCGCGGTGACCTCGACGACCGCATCCGGCGAATGCCCGCTCACCCGCACGTCGACCGTCCTGCCGGCCGGCGCGCCGAGGCGCTCGGCGACGGCGCGGCAGAGCCGCCACACGTCGTCGGGGGAGAGCGGCTCGGGGGCGACGAGATGCACCAGCACGCCCTCCTCCTCCGCCGCCACGCCGACGGCGAGGAAGCGGGCGTCGATCGCCTCGCCGATGGCGGTGAGCGCGGCGCGGCTCGCCTCATGGAAGTCGCCGGCCGCCATGCCGCGCTCGAGCAGGCTGTTCATCAGCGTCGCCTGGAGAAGGGCGGCGTCGAGCTGCCGCGCGATCCGCGCCAGGACGTCGAGCGGGCCGACGGTGGCCGTCTCCTCCCCCGCCTGGCGCGGCGGGCGGGCCTGCGCCGCCAGGCGCTCGACGGTCGCCACCAGCTCCTGCGGCTGGTGGTCCTTGGTCAGATAGGCGTCGGCGCCGGTGCGCTCGCTCCAGAAGCGGGAGGCGGCCTCGCCGTGACTGGTGAGGATGAGCACCGGCACGTGGGCGCTCGCCGGCTCGGTCTTGAGGAGCCTGAGGAGCGGAAAGCCGTCGAGGGTGGGCATCTCGAGGTCGGTCACCACCACCGCCGGCCGCTCGCGCAACGCGAGCACCGCCCCCTCCACGCCGTCGGCGGCCTCGATCACCTCGAAGCCGGCGGCGCGGAGCGTCCGCGCGAGGATCGCCCGCGTCACCTCGCTGTCGTCGACCACCAGCACCCGCCGCCCCGCCCCGCCGCCCGCGCCGGTCACGGCCCCTCTCCCTGCCAGGAGCGGACGAGGGTGCGCGCCAGGTCGCGCGGCGGCAGCGCCACGTCGGCCGCGCCGCGCTCGAGGGCCACCCGCGGCATGCCGTAGACGACCGAGCTCGCCTCGTCCTGGGCGAGGGTCAGGCCGCCGGCCTTGCGGAGGGCGTCTAACCCCTCGACGCCGTCGGCGCCCATGCCGGTCAGGATCACCCCCGCCACCTGCTCCGGGCAGCTCGCGGCGCAGGAGAGGAACAGCTCGTCGATCGACGGCCGGTGGCCGCGCCGCGCCGGTGTGCCGGCGTCGAGGCGGAGCACGCCGCCCGGCTCGAGGAGCAGATGGGCGCCCCCCGGCGCCAGGCGCACGGCCCCGGCGGGCGGCCGCTCGCCGTCCTGGGCGAGGCGCACGTCGAGCGGGAACTCCTTGTTGAGCCAGTCGGCGAACCCCACCTCGAAGCCGGCCGAGATGTGCTGGACGATGAGCACCGAGACCGGCGCGCTCGCCGGGATCTCCTCCAGGAACTCGCGGATCGCCGCCGGACCGCCGGTCGAGGCGCCGATCGCGACGTAGCGCAGCTGGCGCGAGCGCGCCAGGCGCGGCATCGCGGCGGCGCGGCGGACCGGGCGCGGCCGCGGCTTGGCCCACGCCCCGGCCACGGCCCGCACCGTCGCCGGCAGGCTGACGGCGAGCTGCTGCCAGCTCGGCGTGTCCTCGGGCTTGGGGAGCACCTCGAGGGCGCCGCGGCGCATCGCCTCGAAGGCGGTCTGCATCTGGTTGCGGTTGGCGCGCGAGGAGAGGACGACGACCGGCGTCGGGCGCACCGCCATGATCCGCTCGATCGCCGCGTAGCCGTCCATCACCGGCATCTGGAGGTCCATGACCACCACGTGCGGCTCGGCGGCGAGCACCGCCTCGACGGCCTTCTCCCCGTCCTCGGCCTCCGCCACCACCTCGAGGTCCGGCGTGCGCGCGAAGAAGCGGCGGAGCACCGCGCGCACCGACGGCGAGTCGTCGACGAGCACGACGCGGATCACGCGCCGCCCCCGCCGGAGACGCCGCGGGCGCCGGGCGCGGCACGCTGCGGGTACGGCGGCAGGATCATCTTCCGCCCAGCCGCCGGACGAGGTCCACCAGCTCGCCGGCGTCCAGGCTCTGCTTGGTGAGGTAGGCGTCGGCGCCGGCCTTGAGCCCCTTCAGGCGGTCCTCGGGCCGGTCGCGGGTCGAGACGACGACGATCGGGAGCTGCGCGAAGTGCTCGATGCTGCGCAGGTGGGCGGTGAGCTCGAAGCCGTCCATGCCCGGCATCTCGATGTCGGTGACGACGCAGCCGAAGCTCTCCTCGCCGAGCCGCGAGAGGGCCTCGTCGGCGTCGCCCACCGCCGCCACCTCGAAGCCGGCGTCCTCGAGCAGGCGACGCTCCATCTCGCGGGTGACCAGCGAGTCGTCGACGAGGAGGACGCGCATGCGCCGCACCGGCGCCCCCTCGCGGGCGAGCGGCGTCGCGCGCAGGTACTCGCGCTGCGACAGCACGGCGGGCGACAGCACCCCGACCGGCTCGCCGGTCGCGAGGAGCGCCAGCCCTTCGAGCAGGCGGTCGGCGGCCGCGGCGCGCGGCAGCGGCCGCACCAGCACCTCCTGCTCGCCGAGGACGTCGTCGACCGCCACCGCCAGCTCCTGGCCGGAGACCGCGCCCTCGAGGATCATCAGCCGGTCGTTCGCCGGCTGGCCGTAGAGGCGGGCGAGCGGCACGAAGGGAACCAGGCGGCCGCCGATCTTCGCGATGGTGCGGCCGTCGCGCTCGACGATCTGCGCCGGGCCGACGCGGAACGCCCGCCGCACGATGGCCGCGGGCAGCGCGAGGCGGAGCTGGCCGACCTTGAGCAGCAGCACCTGCTCGCCGCGCCGCGCGACCGGCACCTCGATGCGGATCGTCGTCCCCTGGCGCGGGTCGGAGTCGAGGAAGAGCTCGCCGCCCAGGCGGTTGACGGCGGTGGCGACGACGTCGAGCCCCACCCCGCGGCCGGAGATCTCGGAGACGTTCTTGCGCGTCGAGAAACCCGGCGCGAAGAGGAGGCGCAGGGCCTCGGTCTTCCCCATGCCGGCGGCCGTCGCCTCGTCGACCAGGCCGGCGCGCACCGCGTGCTCGAGCACCCGCCGGGTATCGATCCCCGAGCCGTCGTCGGCGATCACCAGGCGGACGCGCGCCCCCTCGGCGGAGGCGGTGAGGCGCAGGCGGCCGGCGCGCGGCTTGCCGCGCGCCTCGCGCACCTCGGGCGACTCGATGCCGTGGTCGACGGCGTTGCGCACCAGGTGGAGGAAGGCCTCGTCGAGCTCGCGCACGATGCGGCGGTCGAGCCGCGTCTCCTCGCCGTCGACCTCGACCTCGACCTCGCGGTGGAGCGAGCGCGCCAGCTCGCGGGCGTAGCGGGCGAGCGAGAAGAGCTGGCCGCGGATCGGCTGGAGCTGCAGCGCGAGCATCTTCTCGAGCTGCTCGTCGGCCGAGCGGACCAGCCGCCGCTGGCTCCCCTCGAGCTCGACCGCCACCCGCCGCAGCATGGTCGAGAGGACGGCGAGGACCTGCGTCGGCTGCGGCTCGTGGAGGCCGTCCTCGGCGAGCCGCGCCAGGTCGTAGAGGCGCTCGACGACCGGATGCGCGGCGAGCGCCATGATCCGCACCTGGGTGGCGCGCTCGGCGATCGCGTCGAGCGCCCCCGCGTCGACGCGGACGTCGGTGCGGGCGTCCGCCGCCGTGGGCGCCGCCGCCGAGGCGGAGCCGCTGGAGCCACCGCCGGCGCGGCGGCATCGGCGAGCGCCGGCGCGAGCAGGCGGCGCTCGCCGCGTCTCCGCGCTCGGCCGCGCCGGCGGGCGGCTCGGACGCCCTCCCCGCCAGGAGGTCGAGCACCTGGGCGTCGGCCGCCGGCTCCTCGCCGCGCGACACGGTCTCGAGCATCCCCGTGAGGGCGTCGACGGTCCGCGTCAGCCGGCGCACCAGGTCGGGCGGCGACTGGGCCACCGCCTCCTCGGCGGCGTGGCAGAGCTCGGCGATGGCGGCGAGCTGGAGCATCCGCCCGGCGCCCTTGACGGTATGGAGCTCGCGCTTGGCCTCGACCAGCGCCTGGGGATCGGTCGCCAGGCGCGGCAGCGCCCCCGCCAGCCGCTCGAGGCGGTCGCGCGCCTCCTCGACGAAGAGCGGAATGAGGTCGACGAACTCGGGGTCCACGGCTCCTAGTCGCCCATCGTCCGATCGTCTAGATCTTCGTCCAGCTGTCGACGTTGACGTCGAGCCCGAGGACGCCGGCGAGCTCGCCGTGCTCGTAGATCGGCGTCGCGGCGGTGAAGATGGGGGCGCCGGAGAGGAGCGAGTTGAAGAGCGGGGTCAGCACCGTCCGCCCCTCGCGCGTCGCGGCCTTGTACCACGGCCGCTCGGAGAAGCCCTCGCCGGCCTTGACCGCCGGGGGGACCTCCTTGTCGCCCACCAGATGCCGGTTGACCACCAGCGCCGCCTGGCTCGCCGTGCCGTCGTAGAAGTACAGGCACTCGATGAAGCCCTGCTGGTGGACGAGGTCCTCGAGCAGGCGCTCGATGGCCTCCCAGTTGCCGATGCGGCGCCTCACCTGGGACGCCCAGGCCTCGGCGACGTGCTTCAACGAGTGCGGCGACTCGAGGTGGAAGGACTGGGCCAGCATCTGGATCAGCAGGCCGAGCTGGTTCAGGCGATCGGCGGTGTCGGTGAACGACTTCAGGCCGTCGGCCATCCGCTGCACCACCTGGCTCACCTCCTTGAGCGTCAGCACCACCTGGTCCGAGGCGGCGTTCTGCTGCTGGGTGGCGAGCGAGATCTCGCGCGCCACCCGCGCCGTGTCGGAGGAGGCGCCGCGCAGCTCCTCGATCGCCGCCGCCGCGGCGCGCGCCCGTTCGAGCACCCGGCTCGCCTCTTTGCTCCCCTCCTCGGTCGCCACGACCGTGGCGCGGATCGAGCCGGCGAACTCGTCGAGCAGGTTGCGCACCGAGTCGACCGATTCCTGCGAGCGCTGGGCGAGGCGGCGCACCTCCTCGGCGACCACCGAGAAGCGGCGCCCGTGCTCGCCCGCCGCGGCGGCCTCGATGGCGGCGTTGAGCGACAGGATGTGGGTCTCCTGGGCGATCTCGGTGATGAGGTCGAGGACGCGGTAGATCTCCTTCGAACGGTTGCCCAGGGTGTCGGCGCGGGTGGCGATGCCGCTGATCCGTTTCTTCACCTCCTCGACCCCGGCGACCGCCTCCTCGACCGCCGCGGCGCCGGAGTTGCCGCTCTCCTCGGCGTGCTGGGCGAGGTCCGCCTGGACGGCGGCGTTGTCGGCGATCTGCGAGGCGGTGCGCGCCAGCTCTTCCATGGCGGCGGTGATCTCGACGACGGAGGCCGCCTGCTGCGAGGAGCCGGAGGCGAGCTCGGAGGCGATCTGGTTGACCGAGTTGGCGGCCGAGGCGACCTCGATCGAGCTCGCCTGGATCTGCTGCGCCAGGACGTCGAGCGCGTTCGAGGCGGTGGTGAAGGCGACCGCCAGGTCCTCGGGCAGCGAGCGCGACTGCTCGGTGCAGTGGACGAGGTCGCCGGCGCGGAGCTGGTCGAGCGATTGGACCAGCACCTCCTCGACCTCGGCCGCCCGCACCTCGTCGCCGGCGAAATGGCGGGCGAGCTCCTCCTGCGGCCGATAGACCCGCGCCGCGTAGACGCCGAGGATGGCGAGCGCCGCGAGCAGGAAGGCGGAGAACGGCCAGCCCGGGCCCCCGGAGGCCTGCGCCACGATGAGGAGCAGGAGGCCGGCGACGGCGACGACGACGACGATCGCGAGGCCGGTCGTGGCGTGGCGGTCGGGCCGGACTGAGCCATCTCTACGCTGCGCTTCGGTCGCCATCGCTCGCGCCTCCCTCCGTTCCGTTTCCCGCTCTCCCTGGCGCTCCGGCTGCCGCCGCCGGGTCGCCCGCCGCTCGTTCTCCGCTGAGCCGCAGGGCGAGCGGCGGATGGCGCGGATCGATCAGCACGACCGTCAGGCCGCCCCACACCGCGCAGCCGTCCGATCCCGCCGGCCACCAGCGGGCGACCGCCCGCGCCGGCCGGCGCACGTCGAGCTCGGCGGCGACGCCCAGGATCTCGTCGGCGGCGAGGAAGCCCGCGGCCGTGCCGACCCGGTAGGCGGCGCCGGCGCGGTCGCCGGGACCGCTCCCGTTGCGCTCGTCGCGGCCGAGGCTCGTCACCTCGGCATTGGCGACTCCCCACACCCCGCCGAGGCGGCGCAGCAGCAGGTAGCCGCGCCGGCCGGCCGGCAGCTCGGGGGGCCTGTCGCTCATCGTCTCCCCGCCGGTCCTCACCGGGCGCGCCCCAGCGCCTCGAGGTCGAGGACGCGCACCACCTCGTCGCCGACGCTCGCCTCGCCGACGATCAGGCCGCCATCGCCGCCCACCGTGCCGCCGGCCGTGAGGTTCACCACCTCGAGCGCGGCGTCGGCGGCGAGGCCCACCGCCTCGCGCGCCGCGGCCGGGCCGGCCCAGGCGACGATGGTGACCGGGAAGCTCGGGTTGGCGCCCGGCGGCGCCGCGACCAGGCGCGCGAGATCGAGAATGGGGAGCGGCTCGCCGCCGAACTCGGCCAGGCCCTTGAGCTCCGGCGAGGCGCCGGGGAGCGGCTGGACCGGCAGCGCCCGCATCACCCGCCGCACCGAGTGGAGGGGCAGGGCGCAGACATAGTCCCCCGCCCGCACCAGCAGGTGGCTGCCGCGGCTGGGCGCCGCCGCCGGCGTCCGGCCGCTCATGAGCCGCCTTCGCGGGGAGACAGCTCCCTGCGACATCTCGAAACGGGGCACGCGCATCGCCGCCGGCCGCCTAGATCCGCGTCCAGCCGACGACGTTGATGTCGATCCCCAGGACGCCGGCGAAGCCGCCGCCGGCGTCAGCGAGCGGCGCGCAGGCGCTGAAGCAGACGTCGTCGCTCTGCAGCGAGCGGTAGGGCGGGGTGATGATGGCGCGCCGGGAGCGCTGGACGGCGCGATACCACGGGCGCTGGCGCATGTCGATCTCGCGCGCCCGGTCGAGGCCGATGAAATGGCGGCCGGTCGCCTGGCGATGGTGGGTCCAGGCGACGGTGTAGCCGCGGCTGTCGATCACGTAGGCGACCTCGATGTAGCTGGTCGCCTGCACCAGCTCATCGAGGCGCCGGGCCATGGCATCCCCGTCGGCGAGGCCGCCGATCTCCGCCGCCCAGGTCTGTGTCAGGTGCTTCAAGGAACGCGCCGAATCGAGGTGGAACGACTGGGCGAGGAGCTGGATGGTGAGCCCCAGACGATTCAGGCGGTCGGCGGTGGACGAGAGCTGTTTGAGGCCGCCGGTCATCCGCTGCACCACCTGGCTCACCTCGCGCAGCGTCATCACCACCTCGTCCGAGGCGGCGTTCTGCTGCTGGGTGGCGAGCGAGATCTGACGCGCCACGCGCGCCGTGTCGCCGGCGGCGGAGCGCAGCGCCCCGATCGCCGTCGCCGCCGACCGCGAGCGCTCGAGCACCCGGCCGGCCTCCTTGCTCCCCTCCTCGGTCGCCACGATGGTGGCGCGGATCGAGCCCGAGAACTCGTCGAGCAGGCTGCGCACCGAGTCGACCGACTCCTGCGAGCGGTGGGCGAGGCGGCGCACCTCCTCGGCGACCACCGAGAAGCGCCGCCCGTCGGCGCCCGCCGCGGCGCCCTCGATGGCGGCATTGAGCGACAGGATGTGGGTCTCGTCGGCGATCTCGGTGATCAGGTCGAGCACGCGATAGATCTCCTTCGAGCGCGTGCCCAGCGTGTCGGCGCGTACGGCGATGCCGCTGATCCGCTTCTGCACCTCCTCGACCCCGGCGACCGCCTCGTCGACCGCCGCCGAGCCGGCGTCGCCCGACGACTCGGCGCGCTCGGCGAGCGAGGCCTGGCGGGTGGCGTTGCCGGCGATCTGCGAGGCGGTGCGGGCGAGCTCCTCCATGGCGGCGGTGATCTCGACCACCGAGGCCGCCTGCTGCGACGAACCGGAGGCGAGCTCGGAGGCGATGCGGTTGACCTCGTCGGCCGAGGAGGCGACCTCGATCGAGCTGTCCTGGATGCGCTCGGCGAGGGTGGCGAGCGCCTGGGCGGCGGCGAGGAAGACCTCGGCCATGCGCTCCGGCAGCGCCCGCGTCCGCTCGCCGGCGCGCACCAGGTCGCCCGCCCCGAGGTGCTCGAAGGCGGCGACGAGCTCGCCGGCGAGGACGCGCGCCGAGAGAGCGCCGCCGGGGAGGCGCGCGGCGAGCCGGCGGTGGGGGCGGTCGACCGCCACGGCATAGGCGAGGACGGCGGCGACGGCGGTCACCGCGAAGACGGGGAGGATCCAGCCCGCGGCGCCGTGCGTGACGGCGGCGGCCGAGAGCGCCAGGCCGGCGGCGGCGAGCCCCAGCAGCAGGAGCCAGCCGGCGCCACGGGAGGCGAGCGGAGCACTCGGGGCGCGCCGGAGAGCCGCGGGAGGCGGCGGCGCGAGCCGCGCGGCCGATGGCGAGGACGCCCTCGGCGGCTACGATCTTGCCGTTCACTCGACTCTCCTTTCGCCGCCGGGGCGAGCGGCGGGACGCCGGCCGGGCGCCGCGGCCTGGTCGCCTGTCCATCGTGCGTTCACTGCTGCAAAGTGCGATGAGAATAGGAGAATCGGCCGCGCGGAGCAAGGAGGACCGGGATCTCTGGAGCCATTCTTTGACTCGCCAGGGATTCGCGGTATATTTCCTGAACCAATTGAGGATATGCAAGAGCTAGTTCCTGCGCTCCAGCTGCGCGTGTGCGCGGCGGGGCTCCGTCCACGTCCGTTTCAGGGAGACCGTTCGATGATCCGTAAGCGCCTTCTCCTGTCGTCGTCTCTGCTGGCTTCCCTTCTCGCGCTCCCGGCGTGGGCCGCCGACGGCGCCTTTCTGCACGGCGTCGGCGCCGTCAACAGCGCCATGGGCGGCGCCGGCGTCGCCCTTCCCAACGACGCGATCGGCGCGCTGAACAGCAACCCGGCCCTGATCGCCAAGCTCGCCGGCCACCGCATGGAGTTCTCGACCGAGTTCGCCAAGGCGAAGAACGCGGTCAGCAGCACCGTCCATGTCCCGCTCGCGGGCGGCCCCGGCATCGACGTCTCGGGCCGCACCGACGAGGCCGGCAAGGTCGCGGTCATCCCGGCCTTCGCCTGGACGCACCATTCGCCCTCGTCGAGCGCCGCCTACGGCATGGGCTTCATCGGCCTCGCCGGCTTCGGCGTCGACTACCCGCAGGACCCGCACAACCCGATCCTCGCCCCGCAGCCGCAGGGCTTCGGCAGCGTCTTCTCGAGCTACTCGCTGCTCAAGATCCCCTTCGCCTTCGCCTGGCAGGCGGCGCCCAACCTCGCGGTCGGGCTGTCGTTCGTCGCCGCCCGCGAGAGCCTGGAGTCCGATCCCGCCGGCTTCGCGGCTCCTGATTGCTCGGGCCCGGCGAACAACCCGACCTGCTTCGTGCCGCGGGTCAACACCGACAGCGAGTTCGGCTACGGCGGACAGGTCGGCATCCTGTGGGAGGTGACGCCGGTCTTCAACGTCGGCGCCTCGTACGCCAGCAAGATCTCCTTTTCGAGCTTCGAGTGGGACTCGACCCATGCCAATCCCGATCGCCCCGACTTCGGCGCGGCGCGGACCATCCGCTTCAAGGTCGACGCGCCGGCGACCGCCGCGGTGGGCATCGGCCTGAAGGTCGCACCGACCTTCCAGATCGCGCTCGACGCCAAGCGGATCGGCTACGGCGACGCGGCGGGCTTCGGCGGCAGCGGCTTCGACGCCCAGGGCAACGCCGCGCGGGCTCGGCTGGAAGAACGTCACGGTGCTCGCCGCCGGCGCCGAGTGGCGGCCGACGCCCAGGCTCGCCCTGCGCGCCGGCTACAACCGGTCGGACAACCCGATCCCCGACAACCTGACCTTCCAGAACGTCGTGGCGCCGGCGATCTTCAGGAACCACGCGTGCCTCGGCCTGGGGCTCGGGATCTACCAGAATCTCGAGGTCAACCTGGCCGTCTATCGGGCCTTCAAGACGACGGCGAGCGGGGCGTACCTGTCCCCCTTCGGCCCGGTTCCCGGCACTCAGGTGAAAAACGAAATGTCCCTCGACTCGGGATTGCTCACCTTCTCCTTCCGGCTGTAGAGCGACGCCGGCCGAGGATCTCGTCGGCAGAGGGATGGCGGCATGCACAGGATCGAGGAAACCCCGTACGGCTATCGGGTGACGTTCGAAGGCTTCCTGCAGCGTGACGATGCCGGCACGCTGCTCGAGTCGTTCCGCAAGACGGTCAAGCCGCGCGACGGCGGCTTCGCCGTGCTCGTCGACATGCGCACCTCGCGCGCCTTCCCGGCCGAGGCGCAGGAGGTGGTCAAGCAGGCGATCCTGGTCTGCAAGGAGGCCGGCCTGGAGCGCAACGCGGTGGTCTTGAACAGCGCCATCGCGACGCTCCAGGCCAAGCGCATCGCGCGCGAAACCGGCATCGAGAAGGACATCCGCTACATCGACGCCTCGAGCGAGCCGGAGTGGGAGCGGGTGGCGATCGATTGGTTGACGGCCGGAGTCGATCCCGATCTGAGCTGACGAGCTCCCTCCCTTCCGCCCATCTGCCCGTTCCTCGCGGCCCGCCGTCCCGGCGGGCCGCATCATTTTCGCGCGACTACCTCCCCTTCTAACCCGCGCAAATTCGTTGTCCCTGTCTCGAAGTATCGCTGCACTCTTGAGGTGATGCAGCGAGGATAGGCGGCTGGAGGTCTCCTCCAGCCGGGGTTCGGCGGCCGCTCGAAAATCGGGGCGACCGCGGAGGGAGCCCGTGTGCTCCGACGCTGCCCGCCGGAGCGCGCGCGCTCTCCGGCGCGGCGCGGAGAACGGCGCGCACCGCCTCGCCGCGTCCTAACTTCGACGAAGAAAGGCAGGTCACTTGTGCACACCCGGACGAACGCGTTGCGGGCACACTGCCCGCTCGCCCCGGCCCTCCTCGCCGCCGCGAGCCTGATGCTCCCCGCGATTGCCAGCGCGGGGCCGATCACCTTCCACGACATCGCCCACGATTCGGCCTATGGAATCTCCTATCAGCGCTATCCCTCGACGACCGACGCGATCGTCGAAGCCGAGCGCCAGAGCGGGCCGCACTCGATCGTCGACCTCCTTCTCGGGCCGCTCAAGGAGAAGGGCGCGCCGGGCGTCGCGCTGCTCGACTACGACAACGACGGCGACCTCGACATCTACGTCACCAACGGGCCGGGGCATGCCAACAGCCTCTACCGGAACATGCTGCAGGAGACCGGGCGCATGACCTTCGTCCTCGTGCCGGACGCCGCCGGCGCGGCGGCGACCGATCAGGACTCGACCGGCGTCTGCTTCGGCGACATCGACAACGACGGCGACCAGGACCTCCTGGTGCTCGGCCGGGCCGAGGCTCCCCGCCTGTTCGAGAACCGGGGCGGGCACTTCGTCGACATCACCGCGAAGGCCGGCAGCCAGCTCGGCGGCACCCACTACACCTCCCCCTCCTGCGCCATGGCCGACGTCAACAACGACGGCCTGCTCGACATCTTCATCGCCAACACCTTCGACTGGTCGACCAAGCAGGCGATCATCGTCGAGCCCTACGCCCTGAACCAGCCGCTCCAGCTCTTCCTCAACCGGGGCGGCAACGTCTTCGAAGACGTCTCCGCGACGTCCGGCATCAACGGCACGCTCAACCACATCACCTGGGCGGTCTCGATGTACGACTACGACAACGACGGCAACGTCGACATCCTGCTGTCGCAGGACCAGGGCGCCATCCCGCCGGCGCGCTACGGCGGCGTCGACCGCGGCCTGCTGCGGCTCTTGAAAGGCGACGGCACCGGCCACTTCACCGACGTGACCGAGCGGGCCGGGCTCCACATCACCGGCGACTACATGGGCTTCGCCATCGCCGACTACGACGGCGACGGCACCATCGACTTCGGCGTCGCCAACGTCGGCGACTACCTGCCGCCGTTCGTCGGCGAGCCCTACGCGCGCGGCGGCCAGAGCTCGCGCTGGATCCTCTCGAACGGCGACGGCACCTTCCGCGACCCGGGCCTCGGCGCCATCGGCACCTCGGGCTGGTGGTGGGGATGCGCGGCGATCGACTACGACAACGACGGCGACTTCGACATCGTGGGCTATGGGGCGCTAGACACCGGGCCGCTCATGGACAAGTCGAACCCCGGCACGATCTACGAGAACGACGGTCATGCCAATTTCGTCTACACCCACGCGCCGCTCGACACCGCGGCCGACCACAGCCTGCGCGACGACCACGGCCTGGCGGTGGGCGACCTGAACGGCGACGGCTTCACCGACATCGTCTCGGTGTCGACCGAGAACGCGCCGCCGGGAGCGCTCCCCAATCTCCCCTGGCCGACCGTCTGGGGCTTCCCCTACGACCAGGTCGCCACCTGGATCCCGACCTGGCACCCGACCGGCGACGGCGACCTCTGGGCGTGGAGCGGCGTCCGCATGCTCCCCGGCGATCTGGCGGTCGAGATCAACAGCGGCGGCAACGGCAACGGCTGGGTCGACGTGGCGACGCTGGGGACGAAGGGCATGACGAGCGACGGGGTGGTCAACCGCGACGGCATCGGCGCCATCGTCTCGTCGACGCCCGCGGGCGGCACCCGGGCGACGCGGCCGGTCCTCGCCGGCTCGAGCCACGCCTCGCAGGACGAGCTCTCGATCCACTTCGGCCTCGGCCGCGCGCGCTCGACGACGGTCGACGTCGTCTGGCCGCAGACGCGGGTCAAGAACCGCCTCTACGACGTCCAGAGCGGCGAGCGCGTGCGCTTCCCCGAGATCCCCTGCAGCATCGACGGCCGCTTCAAGAACTTCGGCCAGTACAACTCCTGCGTCGTCCACGCGCTCGACGACCTGCGCCAGAAGGGCGTCCTCACCCCGGATCAGGCCGAACGCTTCCGCGCCAGCGCGGTGCGCGCCTTCGGCAAGAACGGCGACCGCTAGGCTCCACCGGCCCGGGGCGCGGCGCCCGCCGCGCTCCGGTCTTCCTATCGCGGTGCACCGCGGCGCGGCCGGCCGTGAGATGGCTCCGACGACATCTACATCTATATAAGGATGGGATAGGGAATGGTCGGGGCGAGAGGATTTGAACCTCCGACCTCACGGTCCCGAACCGTGCGCTCTACCAAGCTGAGCTACGCCCCGACGTGGAATGGCAGGCCGCGGCGGGCTGGAGCCGGCGCACGGGACGCGCACGGACCTCGACCGCGAATGAAGGCAGGAGGATACCGCCCGCCGCCCGAGCCGGTCAAGGCGGGGGAGCTCCCCGGAGCCGCCGCGGCGCCAGCGGATAGGAGGCTGGAGCCCGCCGTCCACCCCGCGCGATAGAATACCCGGCCTCACGCCCATCGGGGGGGACCATGTCGATCAAGACACTCGCGGAGCTCTTCTTGAAGGCGGCCGGGTACGGCAAGCCGGACTGCCTGCTCCATAAGGTCGGAGGGACGTATCAGCCGGTGTCGACCGCCGAGCTCGTCGATCGCGTGCGCCGCGTCGCCCGCGGCCTCGCCGATCTCGGGGTGCAGCCCGGCGACCGGGTCGCCCTGATGGCGGAGAACGGCCCGCATTGGCCGATCATCGACTTCGCGGCCCTCTGCTCCGGCGCCGTGCTGGTGCCGATCTACCCCACCCTCCTCCCCGATCAGGCGGCCTACATCGCCAGGGACTGCGGCGCCAAGGTGGTCTTCGCCGAGACGCCGGCGCACCTCGCGGGCCTCCTCTCCCAGGCCGAACAGACGCCGGAGATCGAGAAGTACGTGCTGATCAAGGACGGCGGCGCGGCGGGCGCCAGCGGCGGGGATCCGCGCGTCGTCCACCTGTCGCAGATCTACGCCCAGGCCGGCATGGACGGGGCCGCGCTCGAACAGAAGGCGCGGACGGTCGAGCCGCAGGATCTCGCGACCTTCGTCTACACCAGCGGCACGACAGGGCAGCCCAAAGGGGTGATGCTCACCCACGCCAACATCACCTCGAACGTGCTGGCCGGCCTCGAGGCGCTGGGGCTCGAAGGGCGATTCACCGCCCTCTCCTTCCTCCCCCTCTCGCACTCCTTCGAGCGCACGGTCGACTACTGCTACTTCTACATCGGGGTGACCATCGCCTACGCCGAATCGGTCGCCACCGTGGCTCAGAACCTGCAGGAAGTGAAGCCGCACGTCTTCGTCTCCGTGCCCCGCGTCTATGAGAAGGTGCTCGCCAAGGTCCAGGAGAACGTCGCCGCGAGCCCCGGCACCAAACAGAAGATCTTCGCCTGGGCCGAGCGCGTCGGCCGCGAGGCGCTCCCCTGGCGTCTCCGGCTCCAGCGCCCCCCCGGCCTCCTCGGTCTCAAGATGGCGCTCGCCGACCGCCTGGTCTTCGCCAAGATCCGCGAGCGCCTGGGCGGCCGCTTCGAGTTCGCCATCTCCGGCGGCGCCCCGCTCGGGCGCGACGTCGCGGAGTTCTTCTGGGCCGCCGGCGTCGCCATCTACGAGGGCTACGGCCTCTCGGAGACCTCGCCGGTGATCTCGGCCAACTCCAGGAGCCACGTCAAGCTGGGGACGGTCGGACGGCCGATCCCCGGCGTCGCCGTCGAGATCGCCGCGGACGGCGAGATCCTCGCCCGCGGCCCCAACATCATGCGGGGCTACTGGAACCTGCCGCAGGCGACCGCCGAGGTCATCGACGGCGCCGGCTGGTTCCACACCGGCGACATCGGCGAGGTCGACGACGACGGCTTCCTCCGCATCACCGACCGCAAGAAGGAGCTGATCGTCAACGCGTACGGCAAGAACGTCGCCCCGGCGCCGATCGAGAGCTCGCTCAAGAGCAGCCCGTTCATCGGCCAGGCGGTGGTGATCGGCGACCGGCGGAAGTTCCTCTCCGCCCTGCTGGTGCCCGAGTTCGACCACCTGAAGGCATGGGCCGCGAAGCAGGGCATCCCGGCGGGGGACGTCGCCGCCCTGCTGGCCGACCCCCGCGTCCGCGCGCTCTATGCGAGCGAGGTCGAGACGGTCAACAAGGGCCTCGCCCATTACGAGAAGCTCGCCGCCTGGGACCTGCTGCCCGCCGAGTTCACCCTCGAGACCGGCGAGCTCACGCCGACCCAAAAGGTCAAGCGCCGGGTCGTCTACCAGAAGTACGGGACGGTGATCGATCGTCTCTACGAGCAGGCCGACGCCGCGCGGGCGGCGTCGTGATGGCGGGCGCGGAGAGCGCGGGACCCAGCCTCCGCCTCGAGGTGGGCGGCGACCGCCTGGCGACCCTCACCTTCGATTCGCCCGGCCGCAAGGTCAACGTCTTCTCGCGCTCCGTCTTCGAGGAGCTCGAGCGGACGATCGACGAGCTCGCCCGCCGCGACGACGTCGGCTGCCTCGTCCTCCTGTCGGTCAAGCCGGGCAGCTTCATCGCCGGCGCCGACGTGGAGGAGATCGCCCGCGTCACCGACCCCGTCGAGGCCGAGGCCGGCTCGCGGCTCGGCCATCGCATCTTCGCCGCCTGGGAGGCCCTCCCCTTCCCCACCGTCGCCGCCATCCGCGGCACCTGCCTGGGCGGCGGCACCGAGATCTCTCTCGCCTCGACCTACCGCGTGGCGTCGACGGCCAAGGAGGTGCGGATCGGCCTCCCCGAGGTTCGCCTCGGCATCCTCCCCGGCTGGGGCGGCTCGACCCGCCTGCCGCGGACGATCGGCATCGCCGAGGCGCTCGACCTGATCCTCACCGGCAAGACCGTCTCCGGGCGCCGCGCCTTGAAGCTCGGCCTGGTCGACGCGCTCCTCCCCGATCCCCGCTTCCTCGACGAGGTGCGGAGCTTCGCCCTCGCCCATCTCGACCACCGCGACCGCGGCGACCTCGACGGCGGGCGCCCCGATTTCAAGGAGCTGCTCCTCGAGCGCAATCCGCTCGGCCGCAAGATCCTCTTCGACCAGGCGCGCAAGAAGACCCTGGAGCAGACCCGCGGCCAGTATCCGGCGCCGCTGCGCGCCATCGAGGTGGTGCGGGTGGGGATCGACGACGGTCCGCGCGCCGGCTTCGACGCCGAGGCGCGCGCCGTCGCCGAGCTCGCCACCTCGCGGATCGCCAAGAATCTCCTCCATGTCTTCGGCCTTACCGAGAGCGCCAAGAAGGAGAAGGGGCTCCCCGGCGGCGAGCCGCGGCCGGTCCGCACGGCCGCCGTCCTCGGCGCCGGGGTGATGGGCGGCGGCATCGCCCAGCTCATCGCCGCCGAGGCGGCCATCCCGGTGCGCCTCAAGGACGTCGACGACAAGGCGCTGGCGAGCGGCATGGCGCACGCCGGGCAGGTTTTCGACCGCGCCGTGCGCCGGCACCGCATCGAGCGCCCGGAGGTCAAGCGGCGGATGGCGCTCCTCCTGCCGACCCTCGCCTACGCCGGCTTCGAGCGCGTCGACCTGGTGATCGAGGCGATCGTCGAGAAGCTGCCGGTCAAGCAGCAGGTCTTCGCCGAGACGGCGAGCCACGTGCCCGCGACGGCGGTCCTCGCCTCGAACACCTCGTCGCTCTCGGTCGCCGCGATCGGCGAGACGACACCGCACCGCGAGCGGGTGGTGGGGATGCACTTCTTCAATCCGGTCCACCGCATGCCGCTGGTCGAGGTGATCGCCCCCGAGGGGGCCGATCCGTCGGCGGTCAACACCGTCTTCGCCTTTGCCCGCCAGCTCGGCAAGACGCCGATCCTCGTCCGCGACACGCCGGGCTTCCTCGTCAACCGCCTGCTGATGTTCTACTCGACCGAGGCGCTCTGGCTGCTCGACGAGGGCCATCGGATCGAGGATCTCGACCGGGCGATGACCGACTGGGGGATGCCGATGGGGCCGATGGCGCTCACCGACGAGGTGGGGATCGACGTCGCCGTCAAAGTCGCCCACATCCTGCGCGAGGCCTTCGGCGCTCGGCTGCCGCTGCCGCCCTGGCTCGACAACCTGTCGACCGAGGGCCGGCTGGGGACGAAGACCGGGCGCGGCTTCTATCGCTACGAAGGGCGCGAGCGAAAGGACCCCGACGCGGCGGTCTATGGGCTCCTCGGCCTCAGCCCCCAGATCGAGAGCCCCGATCCGGCGGCGCTCGCCGACCGCATGGTCCTGCCGATGATCAACGAGGCCGCCCGCTGCCTGGAGGAGAAGGTGGTGCGGAGCCCGGCCGACCTCGACCTGGCGCTCATCCTCGGCACCGGCTTCCCGCCGTTCCGGGGCGGCCTCTGCCGCTGGGCCGACAGCCAGGGTCTCCCGGCGCTCATCGCCGCCCTCGAGAGGCTCGAAAGCGTCATCGGCGAACGTTTCCGGCCCTCGGACGCCCTGCGTGCCTACGCCGCGGCGGGCGGGTTCTATGCGGCCGCGAACGCGCGCCCGGCCGGATAGGCCTGCGCTCGCTCTCCTCAGAGCCCGGAGCCTCCGCCTCTCTTCTCGGCCGGCAGCGGCGCGGGGACGCGGACAGCGACCTCGACGCCGCCGTAGCGGCGGTCCATCGACAGACCGGTGACCTTGCCCGCAGCGTCGGTCAGGAAACGCAGTCGGTCCATCGTCCCCTGGTAGAAGAAGTCGTTTTCCCCCGCCGCCAGGGCCTCGAGCCTCGGGTACCCCGTGCGCTGGGTGAACAGGCGGTCGCCCTCGCGTGTCACCAGCCGGACGGTCGCCGGATCGCTGTGGTAGGCCCCGACGTAGCGGTCGAGGACCTCGGGGGCGAGGTGGACCGTCTTCCTCGCCGCGAGCGGCTTGCCGATCGCGAGCGCCGCCATCTCGATGGCGAGCATGGCGGGCGACGGCTGGTGCTCGAGGTTGTTCGACAGGATGACGATCAGCAGGCGGTCCTCCGGCAGGCGCAGGATCTCCGCCGCGGCGCCGTTGACGATGCCGTCGTGCTCGGCCACCCGGTGCCCCTCGTAGCTCCAGACCTCCCAGCCGTAGCCGTAGTTGGTCGACCGGCCGTCTTTCAACCGGCGGGGGGTGAACATGCGGTCGAGCAGGTCCCCGCGCACCAGCGTCCCGGCGGCGAGGGCCCGGTCCCAGCGGGCGAGGTCGTCGACGGACGAGAAGAGCGTCCCGTCGGCATAGGGATGCGGCGTGCTCAGGAAGTCGGCGTTGTAGTAGTGGCCGGGGACACCTTGATAGCCCGAGACCCGCCCCGGCACCAGCCGCGCGGCATCGCCGCAGGAGGTGTGCGCCAGCCCGAGCGGCAGGAAGAGGTGCTCGGCCATCCAGGCCGCATACGGCTCGCCGGCGACCTTCTCGAGGATCGCTCCGAGCAGGACGTAGCCCGAGTTGTCGTAGAGCCACCTCTCGCCAGGCGCGAAGTCGGGCGGCTGATCCTTGAACCGGTCGATGACCTGCTGCACCGAGAGGTCCTCGTGCCCCCAGGTCGGCCAACCGGGAAGGCTGGTGTAGCTCTTGATCCCCGAGGTGTGGGTGAGCAGGTCCTCGATCGTGATCCGCTGCCCGTGGGTCGGATAACCGGGGAGGAACCGGGTGATGTCGTCGCTCAGGGCGAGCCTGCCCTGCTGTGCCAGCATCAGGATGGCCGCGGCGGTGAACTGCTTGGTGATCGAGCCGATGCGGAAGACCATGTCGGGGCGAATCGGCACGCCGAGCTCGAGGCTCGCCATGCCGTATCCCCGGCGCAGGACGACCTGGCCCTCCTTCTCGACGAGCACCGCCGCGCCCGGCTCGGCGGCGGGATAGGTCGCAGCGAGGAGACGATCCAGGCGGCCGGCGAGGTCGGCAGGGGGCACCGCGGCGGCGCGGACGGGAGCGGCAGGCGCGAGCGGAGCGGCGAGGAAGATCCACAGCGACACGGCGAGACCGCGGTGGGCGGCCCGCCTCGGCGAGAGGCTCATGAAGCGTCCTTTCATAGAATAGATCCCGAGGCAAGAACGGCTCTCTTCACGGTGACTCTATGCGCGGAGCCGAGGGAAGTCCCGGTACTGGCTTCAGTTTGGTCCCGAGGACGGCCGCCTGGAAGGGGGTTCGGGCGGGTGGTCCCGAGGGCGGTCGCCCCGCAGCGGACCAAACTGAGCCATACCGAAGTCTCGGTCGTGTCTCCTATCGAGGACAGCGGGACACCCGCGGAGGGCGGTGTCTCCGCGACGGAGCGTCCGGCAACCGGGCGGATTTTTCGTCTCGCGCGAACGGTTCTCATGGGGAGAAGCTGGACGCGGAAGGTTTCCGCGCCCCCTTCGACGTACCGACCGCACCTCGCCGGACGAGTGGCCTACCGCTTGCTACCTGCCGCCAGGTGAACTGTCCTTTCCAAGGAGATCCTCTATGCAACGACGCATCCGCCCGGCTTTCGTCGCCGTCGCCACGTTCCTGAGCCTGGGGTCGTCGCTCGCGCTCTCGGCCCGGCAGCAATCCCCGCCGCCGGCCCAACCGGCCGACCAGCCCAGCGCCCGCTTCCAGGGCCAGGCTAACGTCAACGAGGTGCTGCTCGACGTCCTGGTGACGGACAAGAAGGGCAACGTCATCGTCGGCCTGAACAAGAACGACTTCGTGGTCAAGGAGAACGGCAAGCCCGTCGACCTGACCGGCGTGACCTTCTACAGCAACCGGCACTATCTCGAGGAGTCGAAGGACCTGACGGCCAAGACGGGCCTCGACATCGACCGCGTCCCGGAGAGCCGGTACTTCATCCTCTTCTTCGACGACCAGAAGCAGTCGTCCGTGAACTCGCCGGTCCTCCTCTCGCAGCAGGTCCAGGCCGGCATCCAGGCCAAGAAATGGGTGTCCCAGAACCTGCTGCCCAACGACTACGTGGCGATCGCGAGCTACGACTTCAAGCTGAAGATCCAGCAGGACTTCACCCACGACACGCGAGCCCTCGAGGCGGCGATCGACGCCGCCATCCAGGGCAGGGACACCGAGGGCAACTGGCCGTCGCGCATCGCCGCCCAGGCCGACGGCCCGTCGCTCCTCGCCAACCTGCCGCGCGGCAACGATCTGCGCGACCGCACACCGCGCATCTACGACGGCATCCGCCTGCTCGCCGACGCCGCCGGCCACACCACCGGCAGGAAGAACCTCGTCCTCTTCACCCACGGCTTCGGTACCATCAACAACTTCGGCCAGTACATCCCCGACGTGCGCTTCTACCCGCCGATGATGCACGCGCTCAACCACAACAACGTCGCGGTGTACGCGCTCGATCTGGTGCCCGCGGGCATCACCCATCCGCTCGCCAATGCCATGAACCAGCTGGCGCTGGAGACCGGCGGCGAGTACTACTTCGACTTCACCAATTTCCTCACCCCCCTGCGGCAGGTTTCGAAGGAGAACAACGGCTATTACCTGCTCTCCTACGGCGCCACCCACGCGGCCGACAAGGGCGGCTTCCAGAAGGTCACCGTCGAGACCACGAACCCCGAGTTCAAGGTGAAGGCCCGCGAGGGCTATGAGTATGGGAAGACGGACGCCGAGGGCAGGGCGAGCCGTTAAGACCTGACGCGTCACCGCGCGCGAGCGAGGGAAGGCGCCGGAGCGGGCGGCCACGAGCCGCCTCTCCGGCGTTTTGCTTTTCGCCCCCGCGCCGGCCGATCAACCGAAGCCCGCGCCGGCCCGCAGCAGCCGGCGCGCCAGGCCGCGATACGGCTGCCGGCAGGCGAGGAGGTCGCCCAGCACCCGGCGGATGCCGGGATGGAGCCGGGCGAACGGCACCATCCACTGCCCCACCGGCCCCTCGTAGAACAGCCGCGCGGCGAGCGCCGCGCGCTCCATCTCCCCGCTCAGCTCGTCGCCCAGGCGCTCGGCGTAGAGCTCGGGGCGCCCGGTGACGAGGCTCTCCGCCGCCCACGTGCCGGAGAGCATCCCGTAGCGGATCCCTTCGCGGGTGAGCGGATCGGCGAGGGCCGCGGCGTCGCCGGCGAGCAGCAGGCGGCGGCCGAGCGCGCGGCGGACGCCGGGCAGCGTGCCGGCGCTCCAGACCGGAATGGGAAAGCGATAGCGGGGGCCGGGGAGGCCGCGCCATCCGGGCGGGAGGTGACGATCGAGGAAGGCGCCGAGGGTGCGCTCGGCGGCGGCCGGGGCGAGGGCGCCGGCGCCATGGGCGATACCGACCGAGGCGCCGCCCGGCCGGGGAAAGATCCAGAGATAGGAGTCGGCGAGGTCGGGGAAGGCGAGGACGAGGCGGTTCCAGGGGAAGCCGGAGAGGGACGCCCCCACTCCGACGCTCGCGGCGGGCCGCGGCAGGCCGGCGCTGCGCCTCGCCAGGCCGCCGGCGCCGTCCGCCCCCACCGCCCAAGCGTAGCGGCGGGACTCGCTTCCCGCGGTCACCGTGACGTCGTGCCGGTTGGCGAGGACGCGATCCGCCCGCCGGGAGACCAGCCGCGCCCCGGCGGCGACGGCGGCGGCGGCGAGCGCGGAGTCGAGGTCGGCGCGACGGAAGATGCGCAGATCGTCGAGCGCCAGGTCGATGCGGCCGCCGCGGGCGTTCTCGAGCGTCGCCTCGGGGCTGTGGACGGCGGGGAGGGCGGCGGGATCGAAGCCGGCGAGGAGGGGGAGGACGTGCGAGGGGACGGCCCCGCCGCAGGGCTTCTCGCCCGGCTTCGCCGCCCGGTAGAGGTCGACCGGGATGCCACCGCGGGCGAGGGCGAGCGCCGCCGCGGCTCCCGCCGGCCCCCCCCCGAGGACCGCGATGGCCTCGCCGTTCGACATCGAGCGAGATTGTAGCCGGAGGTGGCACCCGCGGCGGCGCGGTCGCCTACTCGCCCGCGCGCTCCCCGTCGTCCTCGATGCCCTCTTCGATCGCCAGCAGGACGACGGTGACGTTGTCGACGCCGCCCCGCGCGTTCGAGTCGTTGACCAGGGAACGGCAGATCTCGTGCAGACCCTTGCCGGAGCCGAGGCGCTGCTTGATGTCGGCGTCGCCCAGCATGGCGGTCAGGCCATCCGAGCAGAGGAGGTAGAGGTCGCCGGGGCGCACCTCGACCTCGCGGATGTCGACCTGCACGTCGGCCTCGCCGCCCAGGGCGCGGGTGACGACGTTCTTCAAGGGGTGCGAGCGCGCCTGCTCCTGGGAGAGGAAGCCCGCCATCACCTGCTCGTGCACCCAGGTGTGGTCCTGGGTGAGCTGGTCCAGGCGCCCGTCCCGCATTCGGTAGGCGCGGCTGTCGCCCACGTGGGCCACCGCGGCGAGCGAGCCGTCGAGGAGGAAGCCCACGACCGTCGTCCCCATGCCGTGGAGCGAGCCGTCCTGGCGGATCGCCCCGAGCACCTTGTCGTGCGCCAGGCGGACGGCCATCTTGATCAGGTTCGAGTGGCGGGAGAGGCGGGTATCGGCGGCGAAGGGCCAGGTCGTGTCGCGGTCGTTCGTCTTCTCGATGAATTCGTGGATCGAGTCGACCGCGATCTTCGCCGCCACCTCGCCGTGGCTGTGCCCTCCCATGCCGTCGGCCACGACGTAGAGCTTGTTCTTGGGATCGACCTCGAAGTAATCCTCGTTGTGGGCCCGGGTGAGGCCGACGTCGGAGAGGCCGCAGGCGCGGACGCGCAGGCTCATCCCGATTTTCCGAACAGGCCGCGCCGCGGCGCCCGGGTCAGCTCCTCGAGGGCGCGCTGCAGCGCAGGGTCCTCGCCGCCCCACTGCAGAGCCGTGCGGTAGTGCTGCTCGGCCCGCGCCGCGTCGCCGGCGCCGGCGGCGAGCCGGCCGGCGAGCTTGCGGTAGGAGGCGTTCATCGGATCGAGCTCGCAGGCGCGCTCGACCGCCTCGAGCGCGCGGTCGAGCCACTTGCCCTGCTGGCTGCAGGCGAGCGCCAGGTGATGCCAGGCCTGGGCGTTGCCGGCGTCCGCCTTGGTGGCGCGGTCGAAGTTGTCGGCCGCCTCGAAGAAGTTCTTCTCCCTGTAGGCCTTGATGCCGCGCTGCAGGTAGATGCGGGCGAGCTGGCGGGGGTCGGCCGCGGTCGCCTCCGGCGGCCGGCTGCTCTCGAGGTCGTGCTGGCGGCGCCGCGCCGGATCGGAGAGGATGTTGAACGCCTGGGTGATCTCCTGGAACTCGCGCTCGGCGCGCGCCTTCTCCGCCCCCTGGAAACGGTCGGGGTGGCGGACGCGCGCCAGCTCCCGGAAGCGCTGGCGGATCTGCTCCTCGGTCGCGTTGCGCGGCAACGCGAGGACGGCATAGAAGTCCTCGGGCATCGGCTGACCTATTGCCGCTTGATTCTATACAAACGGAGGGCCGTCGACCGCACGGCGTCGGGGATGTTGCGATCGCGCGATACCTCGCGCAGCTCGCGGACGCTCAAGCGGGAGACCAGCCGGACCCCGATGCCGACCGGCGTCCGGGGGTTGCCGACGAGGGCGCGGACCACCGCCGACTTCGACACCCAGTCGCGGCGCCTGGCGATCTCCTCGAGGACGTCCTCGCTGACCTGGCGGCTGCGCGCCACCTGCTCGATCTCCTGGTCGGAGAGGGCGTTGCCGGTGAGCACCGTCAGCGCCACGCGGGAGTTCGGGTCGCGCAGCAGGATCGAGCGCAGCAGGCGCGCCGCCCCCCGCGCCAGACGGATGCGGGCGGGCACCGGGAGCATCCGGATCTGACCCTCCGAGAGGCCGGTCGTCTCGTCCACCTCGCCGACCGCCGGGGCGCTCCGCACCTGGGCGACCGCGATGGCGAAGGCCGCCTCGTCGATCTCCTCCTCGACGGCCTCGGCCGCCGGACGCCGCTCGCGCGGCAGCAGGTGCTCGCGGTACTCGGCCACCCGCCGATGGGTGTAGATCGAGAGCTGCGGGTTCTCCTCCAGGGCGTCGAGTATCGCCGGCTCCTCGACGATGGCGTCCTGGCGCAGGATGAGGATCTCCTGAAGGTCGGCCGGCACGCTCCGCGCCAGCTCGACGAGGAGCGCCCGCGGCACGTCGCGCCGCCGGAGCACCGCTTCGAGGACCAGCGGATGGCCGGCGTGGCGGGCGAAATAGGCGAGCACCTCGGCGCCGGCGCCGGCGGCGAGGAAAGGCGCCGCCACCCGCACGTCGACCGCCGCCAGCGCCGCCACCGCCCGCCCGGCGAGCTCGGGATCGCCGCCGGTGGCGATCGCGACCTGGAGAGGGATCAGCTCCTCGGCCGGGAGGGGGAGGAGCCCCTGGGCCGCGAGCGTCTGGAGCTGGCGGTTGCCGCCCGAGCGGACCTGCTCGAGGAGAGAGGCCGCGCTGTCGGCCACCTCAGAGGGCCTCGTGCTTGTCTTTGAGCGTGCGGACGGTGTCGAGGTCGATGACCAGGTCGTGGACCGCCTGGCGGGAGTGCGGCAGGTCGAAGGAGTAGCCGTTGACCTGCGCCTCGACGGCGCTCGGGTTGCCGAGGGTCAGGACCACCTTCTCCTGCGCCTGGAGCTGGAGCGCCTCGCCCGGCACCCGCTCCTCGGAGATCCACTTCTTGCCATCGATCGCCACCTCGACCCAGCAGTCGCGGGTGAAGTCGAGGGTCACCTCGAGCGGCGTCGGCTCGCCGGTCGGGGCCGCGGTCGACTCGGCCATGGCGGGAGACATCGCCGCGTGCTGGATGGTGGGAACCTGGGGAGCGGCTCCTCGCGGTGGCAGCGCGGCCGGCGGCAGAGCGGCCGGCGGCGACGGCGCCGCGGCGCCCGGCGCGGGAGCCGCCGCAGCCCCCGGCGGCGTTGCGGCAGCGCCGGGAGGGGCAGCCGGAGCGGTGGGAGGAGCCTGCAGGGCGCCGGCCGGCCGGCCGGGTGAGGGCTTGCGCCCGCCGCGATGCTGGAAGGTGTAGTAGGCGGCGCCGGCGACGAGCGCCAGGGCGATCAGGACGCCGAAGACGACGAGCGCCCGCACGACCCACGAGCCGTCCGGGTGGCTGGAGCGGTCGGCGAGGCCGGAGCGGTCGCCGCGGCCTGCCTGATCGGCGCGGGCCTCGCCGCGAAAGGGGCGGACGGTGGAGGACGCCGGGGCCCCATCGGCCGCGTGCTCCCCTTCGCCGGCGGGCTGGACGGAGAGCCAGTGGTTGACGACCTCGTCCGGCGACAGGCCGACGTAGCGCGCGTACTCGCGGAGGAAGCCCTTGGCGAAGACCGGCGCGGGGAGGAGGTCGAAGCGGTCGTCCTCCATCGCCTCGAGATAGCGCAGGCTGATCTTGGTGCGCTCGGCGATGTCGCGCAGCGAGATCTCGCGCAGCTCGCGCTGGCGGCGGAGCCAATGTCCGAAGGAGCCAGGCTCCGCCTCGGCGGCGCTCTTGTCCCACGGCGGCGGGCGCATCGAAAGCCGCTTGCCGGCCGGCGCAACGGCGGGCGACGGCGGGGTTGCGCCCCCCACCTCGGTCTCCTGCCGGCCCTCCGGATCGCCGCTCTTGAGCAGGGTTCGATGCTTTCTCGACACGTTCCTCGGCACGCGTACGTAACTTTACGCGGCTGATCGGTTCCGGTCAATGAAAAAACGTGTCAGCATCGCAGTTTGTCGCGCTTGGGCCCGGGCGCGAAAACAAATCTGTTATCTTCCTCCTCCGCCATGGCGATCTCGCGCGACACGCAAAACCACCTTGCCAAGGGAGACTTCGAAGCGGTGGAGGGCGAGTGGCTGGCGCACCTCGAGGAGGACGCCGCCGACCTCGACTACTTCGTCGGGGTGGCGCGGGCCCTCGCCGGCACCGGCGAGGAGGAGCGCGCGCGGTTCCTTCTCGGGATGCTCGACGAGCAGCTCCGCGGCCCGGCGAGCCGCTGGGACGTGCGCCTGAAGCTCCTGGCGCGCGCCGCCAACCTCCTGCTCCCCCAGGAAGCCATCCACCCGCAGATCCTGGACACCCTCGACCACCTCTATGCCGGCAGGGCGACCTACAAGGGCCTCCGCGAGTCGGTGGGCCTGCTGCGTGCCACCCACGACATCCCCAAGACCTGGGAGAAGGTCGAGCGCCTGCAGGGCCTCCTCGCCTTCGATCTCGGCTCGGTCGTCTTCATGCAGGGGCGCGGCGCCGGCCGCGTCGTCGAGGTGAACCTCGGGCTCGAGAGCTTCAAGGTCGATTTCGAGCGCTACCCCGGGCTGATGGTCGGCTTCAAGGCGGCGGCCAAGCTCCTCCAGCCGCTGCCGTCGAGCCACGTGCTGCGCCGCAAGCTGGAGAACCCCAAGGAGCTCGCGGCGCTGGCGCCTCCCGAGCTCCTGCGGGTGATGTTGACGAGCTACAACCGGCCGCTCACCGCGGGAGAGATCCGCGAGGACCTGGCGGGGATCGTCAGCGAGAAGGAGTGGACCTCCTGGTGGGGGGCGGCGAGGAAGCACCCGCAGGTGGTGGCGAGCGGTGCCGGAGCGCGCCAGACCTACACCTGGGCCGAGACCAGCGGCAGCGCCCTCGAATCGGTCTGGCGGGCCTTCGAGAAGGCGCCGCCGCGGCGCAAGATCGAGCTCCTCCGGCGCGACGGCGGGCGCGACCCGGCGCTGCGCGACCGCATGTCCGCCGAGCTCCTCCGCCTGGGCGACCAGGCCGCCGCCGGCAAAGACCCGGCGCTCGCCTACGAGATCTGGTTCGCCCTGGAGCGCGCCGGGACGGCCCCCGACGGCCTCGCCTGGGCGCCGGACACGATGCTGGCGCGCGCCACCGCCGATCCGGCGCGGATCCTCTCCGGGGTCGAGGACCGGCTGCTGCGCGAGCGCGGCTACGCCATGCTCCGCGAGCACCGCGCCGACTGGGCGGCGGTCTACCTGGGCCTCCTCTCCCAGGAGGCGGACCCGCGGGCGCTCGACCTCCTGGCCGACGGCCTGGCCCGCGAGGCGCCGCGCGACCTCGAGCGCTTCTGGGACACCCTCCTCACCCAGCCGCACCGCGCCCCGGCCGCCTTCACCTGGATGGCCGAGCGCGCCGCCGAGGACGAGGGGCTGCGGTCGCGCAGCCCGCTGCGCATGCTGCAGCAGCTCCTGGGCAGCCTGACGCGCGACGAGTTCGCCCCCTACCGCCTGCGCCTCCTGGCGCTCGCCGAGTCGGGCAGCACCGTGCCGCGCCTCCTCGCCCACCTGACCCCCGAGCAGGCAGCGCAGGCCGAGGAGGCGGTGGCGCGCGCCGCCGGTCTCGAGCCCTATCAACGCGTGCAGCTCGTCAACGCCCTGGAGCTCCGCTTCCAGGCCCTCCGCAAGGAGAGCCAGGCGGTGCTCTACGCGACGCCCGAATCGATCGACGCCAAGCGCGAGGAGCTCAAGCAGATCCTCGCCGTCGACATCCCGGCCAACCGCAAGGCGATCGAGGAGGCGCGGGCGATGGGCGACCTGCGCGAGAACTTCGAGTACAAGTCGGCGCGCCAGCGCCACGAGTACCTGAATGCCAGGGCCACGTCGCTCAACGCCGAGCTGGCGCGCGCCCGGCCGATCGAGACCTCGGGCATCGACGTCTCGGAGGTGCGCATCGGCAGCCGCGTCCGCCTGATGAACGGCGCCGGCCGCGAGCGGACGCTCATCATCCTCGGCCCGTGGGAGAGCCGGCCGGAGCAGGACATCATCTCCTATGAGTCCGACATGGCCAGGCTGATGCTCGGCCGCGGCGTCGGCGCCGCGGTCGCCCTCGGCAGCGAGAGCTGGACGATCCGTTCGATCGAGCCCTACGCGAGCTGAGCCCGGCGGAGGGAGCCATGAACGTTCTGCAGCGCAATCACGTGCAGCTCTCGGGTCGGGCCGCCGGCCCGGCCATGATCTTCGCCCACGGCTTCGGCTGCGACCAGAACATGTGGCGGCTCGTCGCCCCCGCCTTCGCCGGCGAGCGGCGGATCGTCCTCTTCGACCACGTCGGCGCCGGGGGGTCGGACGCCGCGAGCTACAGCCCGGGCAAGTACGGCTCGCTGCAGGGTTATGCCGCCGACGTTCTCGAGATCTGCCGCGCGCTGGGGCTCGAGCGCGCCACCTTCGTCGGCCACTCGGTCTCCGCCATGATCGGGGCGTTGGCGGCGATCCAGGAGCCGGAGCGGTTCGCCAACCTCGTCCTCATCGGACCCTCGCCGTGCTACATCGACGATGAGGGCTACACCGGCGGCTTCAGCCGCGAGGACATCGACGGGCTGCTCGACTCGCTCGACAGCAACTACCTGGGCTGGTCGAGCGCGATGGCGCCCGTGATCATGGGGAACCCGGACCGCCCGGAGCTCGGGGCGGAGCTCGCCAACAGCTTCTGCCGCACCGATCCCGAGATCGCCCGCCACTTCGCGCGCGTCACCTTCCTCTCCGACAACCGGGCCGACCTGCCGCGGGTGAAGACCCGGACGCTGATCCTGCAGTGCGCCGAGGACGCGATCGCCCCGCGGTCGGTGGGCGAGTACGTGCACCGGCAGATCGCGGGCAGCGAGCTGGTGCTGCTCGAGGCGACCGGGCACTGCCCGAACCTCAGCGCTCCCGAGGAGACGATCGCGGCGATCGAGGCGTTCCTGTAGCTGCGCCAGGCGGACACTTGGCGGACCGCGACGAGCTCGCCGGGCCGGCGCTGCCTGAGGAGAGCGCCGAGGACCTCTTCGAGAACGCTCCCTGCGGCTATGTCTCGACCCTGCCGGGCGGGACCATCCTCAAGGTCAACCAGACGCTGCTGACCTGGACGGGTCACCGGCGTGAGGACCTCGTCGGCCGCCGGCGGTTCCAGGACCTGCTCACCCCCGGCGGCAGGATCTACCACGAGACGCACTACGCCCCGCTGCTGCAGATGCAGGGGTCGGTGCGCGAGATCGCCGCCGAGGTGGTCTGCGCCGACGGCCGCCGCCTGCCGGTGCTGATCAGCTCGGCGCTCCAGCGGGACGCGGCGGGAGCCCCGCTCTCGGTCCGCACCGTCCTCTCCGCCGCCGCCGACCGCCGGGAGTACGAGCGCGAGCTGCTGCGCGAGCGGCAGCGGGCCGAGCGGGCGACCCGCGCCAAGGCCGACTTCATCTCGATGATCAGCCACGAGATCCGCACCCCGCTCACCGCGATCCTGGGAGCCGGACAGCTCCTGGAGGCGACGGACCTGTCAGCCAAGCAGCAGCGGTTCGTCGGCATCCTCCGCTCGTCCTCGGAGAGCCTGCTCAGCCTGGTCAACGGCCTGCTCGACTTCAGCAAGGTCGAGCTCGGCAAGCTGTCCCTCGAGGAGAGGAGCTTCGACCTGCGCCGGCTGGTCCACGACCTCGTCGAGGGCCCGCGGATCACCGCCGGGAAGAAGGGCATCGCCCTCGGCGCGCAGATCGACGAGCGGCTGCCGGACAGACTGGTCGGGGACCCGGTCAAGATCGGGCAGGTGCTCACCAACCTGCTCGGCAACGCGCTCAAGTTCACCGCCGCGGGATCGGTGACGGTGACGCTCGCGGTCCGCGAGCTGGCCGCGGATGCCGTAACGGTCGATTTCCGGGTCGCCGACACCGGGATCGGCATCGCCCCCGACCGGCTGTCCGATATCTTCGACGAGTTCACGCAGGCGAGCTACGACATCGGCCAGCGCTACGGCGGCACCGGCCTGGGGCTCGCGATCAGCCGGAAGCTGGTGGAGCTCCATGGCAGCCGCATCGACGTGGAGAGCGAGCCGGGGCGGGGAGCGACGTTCTCCTTCGCCCTGCGCCTGCGGATCGCGGCCGAGGGCGGGGAGACGCCGGGAGCGGGGACGGCCTAGACGCCGCCGCCTCTCAGCTCCAGGGTCTCGCGACGCCACCGCATGACCACCCCCGAGCCGTCCTCCAGGAGATAGCCGAGGTCGGAGTAGCGGGCGAGGAGCGCCCGGTAGATGGGGCTCGAGGCGTCGACCTGCGCCTGCGGTTTGTGGCCGACCAGCCCCTCCTCCACCCACAGGTCCCGCGGGCGCTGGCCGCCGGCGGGGTCGTCGTCCGCCCGCGTGCCCGTGTACCCGTACCGGAAGGCGTTCCAGACGTCCTCGTCGTCCTGGCGGACGAAGGTGCGCCCGGCGACCTTGCTCGTGGTGTCGATGACGGGGTCGTCGCTCGGCGCGTCGACCGGGCCGGGGTAGGTCTCGATGCCGGGGAGCCCGCGGTGCGGGTGGAAGCCGAGCGGCGACGAGGTGGCGAGGAGAGCGACGAAGGCGATGCCGGCGACCGCCGCCGCGGCGCTGCCGATGGGCGACTGGAGCGGGATCAGCATCAGGCTCTCGCGGAGCCGCCGCCAGACGCCGGGCCGGCTGCGGCCGTAGACCACCTCGCGGCGCACCTGTTGCTCGAGCCAGGGCGGCGGCTCGGGACGGCCCAGCGACGCCAGGCCACGGGCGACCCGCCGCAGGCGGGCGAGCTCGCCGCGGCAGGCCTCGCAGCCGGCGAGATGGGCGTCGAGGCGACGCGCCTCGGCGATCGTCAGCTCGCCGTCCAGGTAGGACGAGAGCATCTCGGCATGGATGTGAATCATCACGCACCCTCCAGGAACGTCCGGAGCTGCTCGCGGCCGCGCGCGATGCGCGAGCGGACGGTGCCGATCCGGATCCCCAGCACCTCGGCGATCTCCTCGTAGGAGAGCCCTTCGATGTCGCGCAGGACGACCGCCTCGCGGAAGCTCGCCGGCAGCGTCGCCAGGCCTGCCACCACCTGCCGCCCCTCGTCGGCCGCGACCGCCAGCTCTTCTGGGCCGCGCGCGGGGTCGGAGAAGGCGGCCTCGTTGCGCTCCACGGCGCTCCCGTCGATCCCTTCCGGCAGCGACTGCATCGGCAGGCGGCGGCGTCCGAGGCAGCTCCGGCAGTGGTTGATCGCGATCCGGAAGACCCATGTCTTCAGGCTCGAGCGGCCGCGGAACTGGCCGACGTAGCGGAAGACCCGCAGGAAGATCTCCTGGGTCAGGTCGGCCGCCACGTCGTCGCTCCCTGACAGGCGGAGGGCCAGGCCGAAGACCATGCGGTCGTAGCGCCGGTAGATCTCGTCGAACGCCCGCGGATCGCCGACGCAGTGCCGCTCCACCAGCTCGAGATCCAGATCGTGCTCGCGTGCGGCGGTGGTCGAGACTGTCGCGGCTTCCACCCGACCCTCCAGGGCGCCTCCGGCGCGTTCCCTCGACTCCTATAGACGCATCCTGCCACGGAAAGGTTCCCGCGGGGGCTCCGCGGGCCGCCTATTTCGACTTGGCGATCTGGGCGGCGGGGACGGCGACGCCCTTGCCGTAGTAGCCCACGAGACCGCGGACGATCGCCTCGGCGACCTTCTGGCGGTAGGCGCGGGTCTGCAGCAGGCGGCGGTCCTCGGGGTTGTTCAGGTTGCAGACCTCGAGGAGCATCTTGGCGGGGACGGTGTTGTAGCGCAGCACCGCCGGCACCCACTCCTTGCCGTCGCGGATGATCTTCTCGCGCACCGGCTTGTCGGGATGGACGGCGAGCCCGGAGGTCTCGAAGGCGGCGACGATCTGCTTGGCGAGCGCGCGCGACAGGCCCTCGCTCTTCACCCGCTGCTCCCAGGGGAAGGAGACCACCGGGCTCTCCTGGAACTCCTTGCGCAGGGCGTAGACCGGGCCGCTCTTGCCGAAGCTGTCGTCGCGCATGCTGGCGGCGGGGATGTAGGCCATGGCGCCGCGCAGCGAGGGGTGGAGCGAGTCGGCATGGATCGAGAGGAAGACGACCTTCTCCGCATCGCCCGCCTGCTGCACCGCCTTCCTAAAGACGCTGTTGGCGAGGTACCAGCGCAGGTGGACGCCGACCGTCGGGTCCTCGATCGGATAGGGCGGATCGGTCAGCACCGAGTGGCCGCGCGAGGAGGGGAGGACGTCCGAGTCGGCGATCTCGAAATCCTCGCCGTCGCGGGTCGTCGCCACCACCCTGGCGGCGGTGCGCCCCTCGAGGAGGTGCTTGACCCGGATCGCGATGTCGTAGACGTAGAGGCTCTCCCACACCCCGGACTGCGTCGCCCCGGAGTCCCTGCCGCCGTGGCCGGCGTCGAGGATCACCGTGATGTTCTCGAGCCCCAGGGCGCGGACGTGGTTGCTGTAGCGCGCCGAGGCGCGGAGGCTCGCCTCGTACTCGGTGCGCAGCGGATGCCCCTCGGGCAGGAACTCGGGCTGCAGGAGGTCGAACGGGATCTTCACCCGATAGCCGACCGGGATCTCGGTGACGTCGGCGATGCCGCTGCGCCGGGCGATCTGGGTCGCCAGGGCGTTGACGTCGGCGGCGTGGATGCGGCCGGTGAAGCGGACCACGACGCTCGAGTAGAGCGCCTCGTGCGACCGCAGCCGGTAGATCGCGTACTCCCCGTCCCCGTCCTTGCCGTAGTCGAGGCGGAAGCTCGACTCGGCGGCGGGGATCGAGCCGCGGAAGGCGGGCAGCAGGAGCTCGGCCGGGATCACCACCGAGGTGCCGCGCGACACGTCGTCGTCGGCGCCCGAGAGCTCGTTGTACTCGCGGATGGCGCGGAAGTTCTCGCCGTTGCCGGTGAACCACTGGGCGAGACGCCACAGGCTCTCGCGCCGCAGCGGCCCGGCGCCACGGACCTGGTGCCGCCAGCCGTCGGCCTGCGGCTTGTCGTCGGGGAAGAGGGCGGTGGCGACTTTGAGCTGGCGCTCGGGCGAGAGCACCGCGAAGGGGATGCGGTAGCGCTGGCCGACCTCGAGCGCCCTGCCGGCGTTGGCGTCGGCGACCTGGAGCGCGGCCTGGGCCCGGCCGGTCAAACGCTGGGCGAAGCCGCGCATGCCCTCGCCGTTCCTCGGGCTCGCCTCGAGGTAGATCGCCGGCTCGTCGGTGAGGCTCGCGGTCAGGCCCTCGGCGAGCTCGACCCGGAGCCCGTCCCCCAGCCCGGCCGGCGCGGCGGCCGCAGGGGGAGGCCCCGACGGCCGCGGGGCCGGTCCCGCCGGGAGGCCCGGCGGCGGCCCGGCCGGCGGACGCGCCGCCGGCGGCGCAGCCGGCGCTTGCGTGGGCGGCTTCGCGGGCTCCGGCGCTGAGCCCGCCGTGTCGACCGGCCGCGGGGCGCTTCCCGCGCAAGCGAGAGCGACCACGGCCCCGAGCCACAGGGCCGCCATGGCGAGACCTGCGTGTCCTCGGGGTCGGCGAGGCTTCAGGGGATCGCCTCCCGCGCGGCGGGCCGCGAGCTGGTGAGAGGCGGCGCCACCCGCCACCCGGCCTCGCGCTCGAAGGCGCGCGCGCCGCGCAAGAGGAGCGCCTCGGCGAAGAGGGGGGCCATGAGCTGGAGCGAGAGCGGCAGGCCGCGCTCGTCGGCGCCCGCCGGGATGGCGATGGCGGGGAAGCCGGTGAGCGAGGCCGGCGTCGTATAGATGTCGGAGAGGTACATGGCGAGAGGGTCGTCGACCTTCTCGCCGAGCGCGAAGGCGCCGCCCGGGGTCGTCGGCGTCGCCAGCAGGTCGACCCTGCCGAAGGCGGCGTCGAGCTCGCGGCGCAGGCGCTCGAGGACGGCGCGGGCACGGCCGTAGTAGGCCGCGTAATATCCCGCGGAGAGCGCGAAGGTACCGAGCATCAGGCGGCGCTTGACCTCGGGCCCGAAGCCCTCGCTGCGGCTCTCGAGGTAGAGGTCGGCCAGGGTCTCGGCCCCGCCCGCGCGGCGGCCGTAACGGACGCCGTCGAAGCGCGCCAGATTGGCGGAGGCCTCAGAGGTCGCGATCACGTAATAGACGGCGATCGCGGCCGGCAGGGTGGGGACCGACACGGGGACGATCTCCGCCCCGGCGCGCTCCAGGCAGCCGAGCGAGCGGCGCCAGCTCTCGCCGGCGGCGGCGGGGAGCCCCGACGCCTCGATCTCGCGGAGGACGCCGATGCGCCGGCCGGCGATCCCCTGCTCGATGCCGGCGAGATAGTCGTCGGCCGGGCGCGCGGCGCAGGTCGAGTCGCGGTCGTCCGGGCCGGCGATCACCTGGAGGCCGAGCGCGGCGTCGCGCACCGTCCGCGCCAGCGGACCGATCTGGTCGGTCGAGGAGGCGAAGGCGACCAGGCCGTAGCGCGACACGCGGCCGTAGGTCGGCTTGACGCCGACGACGCCGCAGAGGGCGGCGGGCTGGCGGATCGAGCCGCCGGTGTCCGAGCCGTAGCTCAGGGCGACGCTCCCGGCGGCGACCGCCGCGGCCGGACCGCCCGAGGAGCCGCCCGGCACGGCCGCCAGATCCCAGGGATTCCGCGTGCGCTGGAAGGCCGAGTTCTCGCAGGAGGAGCCCATGGCGAACTCGTCCATGTTGGCCCGCCCCAGAACGACGGCGCCGGCGGCGAGCAGGCGCTCGACGGCGGTCGCGGTGTATGGAGCGACATAGCCTTCGAGGATGCGCGAACCGCAGGTGACCGGCCGGCCAGCCAGCGAGAGATTGTCCTTCAAGGCGATCGGCACGCCGGCGAGCGGGCCCACCGTCTCGCCGGCGGCGACGCGCCGGTCGATCTCGGCCGCGCGGCTGCGCGCCTCGTCCTCGTAGAGGGCCAGGTAGGCGCAGAGGAGGGGCTCGACTCTCGCGGTGCGGGCGAGCGCCGACTCGACGGCCTCGGCCGCCGACCACTGGCGCGCCAGGACGCCGCGGGCGATCTCCTCGGCCGGCAGCTCCCAGAGATCAGGCATCTCTCTCGCTCCCCGGGGTCCCCCTGACCTCCGGCACCAGGAGGAAGCCGTCGACGGCCGCCGGCGCGTTGGCGAGGAAGACCTCGCGCGGCAGGCAGGGCGCGACGGCGTCCGCCGCCTCGGGAAGCGCCGCCACGACGGCGCCTTCCGGCACCGGCTCGGGAGGAGTGAAGCGCTCGAGCTGGTCGATGTAGTCGACGATCTTGCCGAGCTGCTCGGCGAAACGAGTCTCCTCCTCCGCGGTGAGCCGAAGGCGCGCGAGGGTCGCAATCTTTCTTACCTGGTCGAGAGTTAGCGCCATGTCCTTAAAGCGAAAGTTTAGCCCTGGAGCCGGGGCGAACGCAAATTCGGCGCCAAGCGAGCCGGCAAGGCTCCGCGGGGTGCCAGGTGATTCGTCGGACCCCCGGGAGGTGCCAGGTGATTCGCGACGACGTTCCCAGTGGCCTGTAAGGTGCCAGGCGATTCGGCGCGACGACGGTTCCCAGCGGCCTGTAGGGTGCCAGGCGATTCGGCGGGTGGGCGGCGGGCCGCTCGGCTGTCGCGTATCCTTCTCTCTTATTCTTTAGATAGATCACCCGCCCGCCATGCCCTCTCGCCAGCTCCGCGTCCTCTCCCACCATCCGGCGGTCCGCGCGCTGATCGCGGCGGTGGCGGGCGCACCGTGCCATCTCGTGGGCGGCGCCCTGCGCGACCGGCTGCTCGGCCTGCCCACCCACGACCTCGATGCCGTCGTGGCGGGCCGCGGACAGGAGATCGCCCAGCGGATGGCGGCCGCGCTCTCTGCACGGCTGGTGCTCCTGGGCGGCAAGGAGTTCGCCGCCTACCGGCTGGTGGCGAGCGATTTCGTGCTCGATCTATGGGATCGCGACGGCGCCTCGCTCCACGACGACCTCGCCCGCCGCGACCTGACGATCAACTCCTTCGCCTGGGAGCCTGCGAGCGGGTCGATCACCGACCCCTTCGGCGGGCTCGTCGACCTCCAGCGGCGCGTCCTCCGCGCCACCACCCGGGCGAGCTTCACCGGCGATCCGCTGCGGGTCCTGCGCGTGGCGCGCCTCGCCCTCCAGCTCCCCGGCTTCGCCGTCGGTCCGGCGACGATGGCGCTCGCCCGCCGCTCGGGCGCCGACGTCGCGACGGTCGCCGCCGAGCGGGTGCGCGACGAGCTGGCGCGCATCCTCGCTCACCCGGAGGCCCATCGCGGCATCGCGCTGCTCGCGGCGCTCGACCTCTACCCGGGCCTCTGGCTGGGGCACCCCGGCGAGCCGGCGGCGGGAAATGCCGCGGCCGGCGCGGTACGCGCGCTGGAGACCCTCCTCGGCTGTTGCCTCGAGCTCCGCCGGCTGGACGCCGCGACGGCCGATGCCGCCGACCTCGCCACCGCCCGCACGGCTCTCCTCTTCGCCGCCCTGCCCGGCGGCCCGCTCGCCGCCCCGGCGCGACTCGAGCGTTTCCGCGACGCGGGCTATCTCACCCACCGCGCTGCGGAGGACGCCGGCCGCCTCCTCCGCTTGGCGGATCTCCCGACGGAAGAGATCCTTCGCCGGCGCTTCCTCCACGCTCTCGGCACCCTCTGGCCGACCGCGGTCCTCTACCTGGGCGCCCGCACCGCAGCCCGCGGCGAGATGGATGCCTGGGGCGCCGCGCTGCCGCCGCTCGTGGAGCTGGCGCGCCGCGAAGGCGAGGCGATCCTCGATCCGCCGCGGCTCGTCAGCGGCGAGGAGATTCAACAGATGCTGGGGATCTCACCGGGACCGCAGGTCGGGCGCGCGCTCGCGGCGATCAAGCAGGCTCAGGTGGAGGGCCGGGTGCGGACCCGCGAGGAGGCGGAGAGCGCTGGTAAGGCGGCTTTCGTGATCAGGTTTCCAGATTGGGCTGCCTCTCAGCGGAACATCCCCGACTTCTTGTCCTTCTCGGGCTCGGTGACGAGGCGCTGGTTGAGCTCCTTGATGCGTTCCATCAGCTTGTCGATCTTCTCCTGCGCCTCCTGACGCAGGCGGGTGTAGTCGCCGCGCACCTTGTCGCGCTCTCCCGCCAGCTCCTGCATCTTGGCGCCGAGCTCCTCCATCTGCTGGTCGCGCGCCTGGATGGCGGCGTGGAGGGCGGCGACCTCCTCGTCCTTCTCCGCCATCCGCAGCCGCGTCTTCTCCTCCTGCTCCTCGTACAGCTTGCGGAACTGTTGCAGCTCGACGATCTGGGAAAAGTCCGACGTGCTGGGCATGCCATCGCCTCCGCGCTCTTCGATCTGGGGGAACATCTTGCGCAACTTCAACGACAGGTCCTCGGGATCGCTCGACTGCCGCATCGCCTCGGCATAGGAGATCGTGCCGTGCACCAGGAGCGCCAGGAGCGACTGGTTCATCGACTGCATGCGGTAGTAGGCGACCGAGGATTCGAGCTCCTCCAGGATCGCGCCGGTCTCGCCGGCCTCGATCTGCTTGGCGATCTTGGGGGAGCTCTTGAGGATCTCGAGCGCCGCCACCAGCCCGCCGCCGTCCTGGCGCTCGACGAGCTTCATCGACACCACGCCGCGCAGCACCTGCGCCAACTGGACCCGCACCTGCCCCTGCTGGTCGGCGGGGAAGGTGTCGAGGATGCGGTCGACCGTCTGGGTCGAGCTGTTGGTGTGCAGCGTCGAGAACACCAGGTGGCCGGTCTCCGCCGCGGTGATGACCGTCGACACCGTCTCCGGGTCGCGCATCTCGCCGACCATGATGACGTCGGGGTCCTGCCGCATGGCGTTCTTGAGCGCCTCGGAGAAGGAGACCGTGTCGGTGCCCACCTCGCGCTGGGAGATCGAGGCGAGGTCGTCGGTGAAGAGGAACTCCATCGGGTCCTCGACGGTGATGACGTGCACCGGCCGGTGCTTGCTGATGTGGCGGATGAGGCCGGCGAGCGTCGTCGACTTGCCGCTGCCGGTCGGGCCGGTGATCAGCACCAGGCCCATCGGCAGATCGCAGAAGTCGAGGAGCGTCGGCGGCAGGCCCAGGCTGTCGACGTCCTTGATGACGTAGGGGATGCGGCGGAAGGAGGCGGCGAGGGTGCCGCGCTGCATGTAGATGTTGCCGCGGAAGCGGGCGAGCCCGCGCACTCCGTAGCCGATGTCGACCGACATCCGCTCGTCCAGCCGCTGCTTCTGCGGCGGCGTGAGGATCTTCAGCAGCATCGCCGAGATGTCGTCGGGCTTGAGCGGCTCCGCCTCGATCGGCACCAGCCGGCCGGTGATCCGCAGGAGCGGCGGACGCGTCGGCTTCAGGTGCAGGTCCGAAGCCTGCTTGTCCGTCATCAGCTTCAGGAGGCTGTCGAGATCCATGGCGCAGATTGGGAGCTGGCACGCCAGTTTACAGGAGGATCTCCAAGAACCAAAAAGCTGAGTGGATGGAGCGCGAGCCCGGCGCGCGAGACGAGCAGCGGCCCACGCCGACGGCTTGGAAGAGGTCTTAGCGGGATCTCGAGACCCGCCCGCGCGGGGATCGGCTCTGCCGGCGAAATCGCGCCGCGCGGCCAGCCGGAGTCGCGACGCGGCGGCGAAAAGCTCTTCCTGCGCCGCGAAATCTGCCGGTCGCGGCCCGCAGAGTCTCGACTTGGGGACCCAAGCTCGCGACTGCGGGACCGCGGCACGAGGGTTGAGGACCGAATCGGTGGAAAAAGGACCGCGGGGCCAGGATCGGGGAGGAGGTCGTCGAAGCTCGGGGACCGTTCCACGAAACCTGGGGACCGGAGGGCCGGCCGCGCGGCCCGGTCTCGCAATGTTGGGACCGCACCTCGAAATGTGGGGACCGCGGCGGCAGGTCTCGGCGGTCGATCCCGAGCTCGGCCGGCGCGGGCTCCCGAGATCAGTACTTCCGCATCAGGCCGACGACGACGCCCTGGACGCGGACGTCCTTCGCCGCGACGTAGATCGGCTTCATGGCGGCGTTGGCCGGCTGCAGGCGGACCGTCTCGCCCTCCGGGTAGAAGCGCTTGAGGGTGGCGTCGTCGCCCACCAGGGCGACCACCATCTCGCCCGGCTCGGCGCGCTCGCGGCGCAGGACCACGACGTAGTCGCCGTCGTAGATCCCCTCCTCGACCATGGACTCGCCGACCACCCGCAGGACGTAGTGGTCGCCGGTGCTGCCGGTCAGCAGGTGGCCCGGCACCGAGAGCCGCTCGGAGCCGCCGGTGACCGCTTCGATCGGCCGGCCCGCCGCGATGCGCCCGAGGAACGGCAGCTCGCGATCGCCCCCCCCGTTGCCGGGGATGGCGCGCACCAGCTCGATGCCGCGCTTCTGGTTCCAGTCGCGCCGCAGGAAGCCCTTCTCCTGCAGGAGCTTCAGATGCTTGTAGACGGTGCCGTAGGAGGAGTACCCGAAACGGGCGCAGATCTCGCGATGGGTCGGCGCGATGCCGTTCTCGCGGCTGTAGTCCGCCAGGAACTCGAGGATCGCTTTCTGGGTCTCGGTCAGGTAGATTGCTTTTGCCATAACGGCGACAGTATCAGCGGTAACCCAGCGTAAAGTCAAGCCCATCGGGTATCGGCTCCGTTTGGTCCCGAGGACGGCCGCCTGGAAGGGGGGTCGGGAGGGTGGTCCCGAGGGCGGTCGCCCGCAGCGGACCCAACGGAGCCATTACTACCCACCGCCCATCGCAGGTCGCACACCGCGGGCATCGCGCCTTGACACTCGCGGAAGGCGGTTCGTACACTTCGACCGCCCCTGTGCGCGGGCAGCCGGCGCGCTCTTCGCATCGCTCTCCCTCCATGGCGAATCCCGCGACTCCCGACCTCCCTTTCGAACGTCACCAGCTCGCCAACGGGCTGCGGGTCATCCTCCACCGCGACCCCACCCTGCCGCTCGTCACCGTCAACCTCTGGTACCACGTCGGCTCGAAGAACGAGCGGCCGGGCCGCACCGGCTTCGCCCACCTCTTCGAGCACATGCTCTTCCAGGGCAGCCAGAACGTCGGCACCAACGATCACTTCCGCTACGTGCAGCAGGTGGGAGGGGTCGCCAACGGCTCGACCTGGTACGACCGCACGAATTACTACGAGACGCTTCCCGCCCATCAGCTCGACCTCGGCCTCTGGCTCGAGTCGGACCGCATGGGCTATCTGCTCCCCGCGATCACCCAGGAGAACCTGGAGACGCAGCGCTTCGTGGTGATGAACGAGCGCCGGCAGCGGGTCGACAACCAGCCCTACGGCCGGGCCAGCGAGCGGCTCCACGAGCTGCTCTATCCGGCGGAGCATCCGTATCACTGGCCGGTGATCGGCTACATGGACGACATCGCGGCGGCGACCCTGGAGGAGGTGCAGGCCTTCTTCCGCACCTATTACACGCCCAACAACGCGGTCTTGACCGTCGCCGGCGACTTCGTGCCCGCGGCGGCCCTGGCGCGCGTCGAGCACTACTTCGGCGACATCCCGAGCGGGCCGCCGGTGCCGGCGCTGCCGCCGCTCGCGACCGACCTGCCGCCGCTCGCCGGCGGCCGCCGCGAGGTGATCCCCGACGAGGTGCGCCTGCCGCGCGTCTACATGGGCTTCCGCGCCCCGGCCTATGGCGCGCGCCTGTGGTACGCCGCGGACCTCCTCGCCGGCATCCTCTCCGGCGGCAAGTCGAGCATCCTCTACCGCGACCTCGTCTACGACCGCCAGATCGTCCAGGACATCGGCGCCTACGTCGATCCCACCGAGGCGGTCGCCACCTTCGCGGTGATCGCGACCGCCCGCCCCGGCGTCGCCATCGAGACCGTCGAGGAGGCGATCGCCGAGCACCTGGTGCGCGCCACCCAGGCGCCGCCCGACCCCGACGACCTCGAGCGGGCGTGCAACAAGGTGCTCACCGAGTATTACAGCGGCCTCCAGAAGCTCGACAACCGGGCCGACCTCTTCTCCCAGTTCACCACCTTCTTCGACGACCCCGGCGGCCTGGCCCGCGAGGCCGGCCGCTATGAGGAGGTGACCGGGGAGGACGTCGCCGCCTACGCCGCCGCCTTCCTCGCTCCCCGAGCGCGGCGTGCGGGTCACCGTCGTGCCGCGGAGCGCCGCCTGATGCCGGGCCGCCGGCGCACGGCCCCGCCGGCCGGGGGGACGCCGCGCCCCTTCCGCTTCCCGTCCTTCCTGCGCCGGCGGCTCTCGAACGGCCTGACCGTCCTCACCGCGCGGCACGCCAACGTGCCGCTCGTCAGCCTCGAGCTGGTGGCTCCCGCCGGCGGCCAGCACGATCCGCCCGGGCGCGCCGGCCTCGCCACCCTGACCGCCTCGCTGCTCGACGAGGGGACAGGCGGCCGGAGCGCGATCGAGATCGCCGCCTGGGTCGAACGGCTGGGCGGGTACCTGACGACGGGCGCCGACTGGGACGTCGGCTATCTCGCCACAGGGATGCTCTCCAACCACTGGCGCGCCGGGCTCGACCTCCTGGCGGACGTCATCAAGCGACCGACGTTCCCGCAGGCCGAGGTCGAGCGCCTGCGCCGCCAGCGCCTGGCCGAGATCCTCCGCCGCGAGGCCGACCCCTCGGCCCTCGCCGACGACGCCCTGACGGCGCTCATCTACCGCGGCACGGTCTACGCCCACTCGCTCCTCGGCGATCCCGCGAGCATCGCGGCGCTCACCCGCGAGGAGATCGCCGGCTTCTACCGGCGTTCCTACACCGTCGCCGGCACCTCTCTCGTCGCCGTCGGCGACCTCGACCCGGAGGCGCTCGCCGCCGCCGCCGAGGAGGCTTTGGCCGGCGCCAACACGGCGCCGCCGGAGCCGGCGCCGGAGATCCGGCCGGAGCGCCTCGCCGAGCGGACGATCCTCATCGTCGACCGGCCGGGCGCCGCCCAGACCGAGCTCCGCCTCGGCCATCCGGGAGTGTCGCGCCAGGACCCCGACTTCGTGCCGCTGACGATGATGAACACCCTCCTCGGCGGCAAGTTCACCAGCCGCGTCAACCTGAACCTCCGCGAGCGCCACGGCTTCACCTACGGCGCCTCGACCCGCTTCGTCGGCCGCATCGGGCCCGGGCCGTTCCTCGTCGGCACGGCGGTGGCGACCGAGTCGACCGGTGTCGCGGTGCGCGAGGTCCTCTCCGAGCTCGAGCGCATCCGCGCCGAGCTCGTCGACGTCGAGGAGCTCGAGGAGACCAGGAGCTATCTCTCCGGCGTCTTCCCCTACACGGTGCAGACGATCGGCGACCTCGCGAAGCGCCTCGAGACCCTCGCCATCTACGACCTGCCGGACGACTACTTCGACCAATACGTCGCCCATCTCGGCACGGTCACCCGCGAGGAGGTGCTCGAGGTCTCTCGCCGCCACCTGGATCCCGAGCACATCGGAATCGTCGCGGTCGGCCCCGCCGAGGTGCTCGAGCCGCAGCTCGAGGGCCTGGGCATCGTCCAGGTCTCGGGGCGTGCGGTGCCGGCGCCCGCCGCGGCCGCGGTCTGAGGACCGCAGCCGCTCGTCTTGCGCGGCCTATTCGAGGCGGGCGGTCAGCTCGCCGTCGCGATCGAGCTTGATGTCGAGGCGGTGCTGCGAGCCGCCGGGGAGGTTGCCGGAGAGCTCCCGCACCCGCGCCCGCTGCCCGTTGGGGGTGACGTAGACGCGCAGGCTCGCCGTCCCCGCCGGGATGGTGAAGGCCTGGTCGACGTAGCCCTGCCCCGGCTTGCGCCAGAAGAGCGCCTTCTTCTCGGAGAAGTCGAACTCGTCCCGCATGAGCTGCTTGTCGCCCATGTAGACCATCAGGATCCCAGCCGACATCTCGCTGAAGAGGTGGACCTGGAGCTTGGCGTCGGTCGGCACCGGCGCCACCGGCGCCGGCGGGGCCGCCGGGCGGCGGGCAGCGGAACGGCTCGCGGCGCGGCGTTGCGGGCGATACGCGGCGGACGCGGGGCCGGCTTCGGCGCCGGCGGGACGGGCAGAGCCGCCGGCGCCTCCGGCTTGGGGAGCGCGGCGAGGATCGACTGCGCGTCCGGATTGGCGGCGTCGAGCATCAGCACCGCCCGCGCCTCGGCCGCCGCCAGGTCGTACTGCCGGCCGGCGAGCGCCTGCCGCGCCTGGCCGAGCATGCCCCCGATCTGCTGCTGTCTGGCGCTGGCGAGCGCCGTCCGCGGCTCCTGCTCCCGGCGCACGCCGGGAAGGACGGGGCCGGACCGGCCACGACCGGCGCCGCGCGCACCCCCGACTGCCGCCAGTCGACGGCCAGCCAGGCGAGGATCGCGGCGAGCACCACCGCCGCCGCCGTCACCCAGGCGACGGTCGCCACGCGGCTCCATGGCGGGCAGAGCCCGGCGCGCCGCCGTCTGAGCGGGGGCGGTGGCCGTCCGCTCGGCCGACGGCCAGGTGTCGTTCAGGGCGGCCGCGGGCGTCGGCGCCGGAGCGTCGGCGGGCGCCGGGCGCGGCCGCGGGCGCCGGAGCGCCCCCTGTCGACCCCACGTTCGACGCCACGTTCTGCGTCTCGTTGAGCGCCTCCTCGGCGGCGCGGGTGGAGACCAGGCGCCGCAGGTCGTCGGCCATCTCGCGCGCCCGCTGATAGCGGCGGGCGGGGTCCTTGTCGAGCGCCTTGCCGAGGATCGCCTCGACCCCCGGCTGCAGGTCGCGGACGTAGTCGGCCGGGGGCGTGAACCGATCGTAGACGATGCGGTGCGAGACCACCGTCAGGTTCTCGCCCTGGAAGGGCTTGTGACGGGTGAGCATCTCGTAGAGCACCACCCCGAGCGAGAAGATGTCGGCGCGGTGGTCGACCTCTTTGCCGAGGATCTGCTCCGGCGACATGTAGTTCGGCGTCCCCAGGAGCTGCCCCTCCTGGGTCAGGTTCGAGCTGTCGAGCCGGGCGATGCCGAAGTCGGTGATCTTCACCCGGTTGTCGGCGGTGATGATGATGTTGGCCGGCTTGACGTCGCGGTGGACGACGCCGCGCGAGTGGGCGTAGTCGAGCGCTTCCGCCACCTGGTCGATCACCCCGGCGACGAAGACCATGTCGAGGGGGTTGTCGCGCTGGAGGAGCACCTTCAGGTTGGTGCCGCGGACGTACTCCATGGCGATGAAGGCGACGCCCTCGTCGCTCTCCTCGACCACGTCGTGGACGGTGACGATGTTCGGGTGCGACAGGATGCCGGCGCTCTGCGCCTCGCGGCGGAAGCGGGCGCGGAACTGCTCGAGCTCCTGGTCCTTGATCGAATAGCCGATGCGGAAGGTCTTGAGCGCCACCAGGCGCCCGATCAGCGGGTCCTTGGCGAGGTACACCACCCCCATCGCCCCCTTGCCGATCTCGTCGAGGATCTCGTAGCGGCCGAGATGGGCGGGGGTATGGATGGGCGAGACGGGCATCATCTCTGGCTGGTCGGGGAAGCTGGGCGATTGTAGGCCCCGCGGCGCCCCGGAGTCAAACCTCCATGAGGCTTAAAGGCAAGGCCCTCTACCGTTTAGGCGGGCGGTCCGGCCGCCTTCGCTGTGCTATATTTGCGCCCTCGATCTGGCGCCGTGAAGGAGGTTCCTGAATGCAGGTGGAGAGCCCCGCAAAGATCCGTAACGTCGCGGTCGCAGGCCACAACGACACCGGCAAGACCACCCTGGTGAGCGCCCTCCTCTTCACCGGTGGCGTGAGCAACCGCCTCAACCGGGTCGAGGACCGCAACACGGTGACCGACTTCGATCCCGAGGAGATCGAGCGCGGCATCTCGATCGGCCTCGCGACCTGCCATCTCCCCTGGCGCCAGCACAAGATCAACCTCATCGACTGCCCCGGCTACGGCATCTTCTTCACCGAGACCCAGCAGGGGATGCGCGCCGCCGACGCGGTCCTCCTCTGCGTCAACGGCGTCGCCGGGGTCCAGGTCAACACCGCCCAGGTCTGGAGCTACGCCGCCGAGATCGAGCTGCCCCTCGTGGTCCACCTCTCGAAGATGGACCGCGAGCGGGCCGACTTCGAGCGCGCCGTGGCCGGCCTGCAGAAGGCGTTCGGCCGCGCCGTGCTGCCGATCCAGCTCCCCATCGGCAGCGAGGCGGGGTTCGCCGGGGTCGTCGACCTGGTCTCCGGCAAGGCCTTCCGCTACGACCGGGACGGCAACGGCAAGGCCGAGCCGACGGACATCCCCGCCGACCTCGCCGACGAGGCGGCGGCCGCCCGCGCCCAGCTGATCGAGGCGGTGGCGGAGACCGACGACCTCCTGATGGAGGGCTTCTTCGAGCAGGGGACGCTGTCGCAGCAGGACCTGGAGAGCGGCCTGCGCCAGGCGGTGCGGCGGCGCCAGCTCTTCCCCCTGGTGCTCGGCGCCGAGGGGCACGGCATCGGCAGCTCGGCGCTCCTCGACGCCATCGTCTCCTTCATCCCCGACCCCACCCATCACAACCCCATCCCGGCGACGAACCTCGGCGGCGCGCCGGTCGAGCTCCCCGCGGACCCCGCGGCGCCGCTCGCCGCCCTCGTCTTCAAGACCCTGTCGGACCCCTTCAGCGGCAAGATCTCGATCCTCCGCGTGGTGTCGGGAACGCTGCGCTCCGATTCGAGCGCCTACAACCCGCGCAGCGAGGAGACGGAGCGGATCGGCCACGTGATGGAGCTCCAGGGCAAGACCGGGAGCGCCGTGCCGCAGCTCCTCGCCGGCGACATCGGCGCCATCGCGAAGCTCAAGCTCACCGCCTCCGGCGACACGCTCTGCGCCAAGGAGCGGCCGGTCCGCATCGGCTGGATCACCAGCCCGGAGCCGGCGATGGCCTTCGCCGTCGAGCCCAAGAGCAAGGGGGACGAGGAGAAGATCGGCGAGGCGCTCGCCCGCCTGATGGACGAGGACCTGACGCTCCGGGCCGGCCGCGACCCGGACACCCACGAGCACCTGCTCTCCGGCACCGGGCAGCTCCACATCGAGATCGCGGTCGCCAAGCTCCGGCGCCGCTTCCACGTCGAGGTCGTCCTCCACCCGCCGAAGGTCCCCTACCGCGAGACGATCGCCAAGACCGCCGAGGGGCACGGCCGCCACAAGAAGCAGACCGGCGGCCGCGGCCAGTTCGCCGACTGCAAGATCAAGATCGAGCCGCTCACCCGCGGCGAGGACTTCCGCTTCGTCGACGAGATCTTCGGCGGCGCCATCCCGCACAACTTCCGGCCGGCGGTCGAGAAGGGCATCCAGGAGGCGCGCCGGCGCGGCTACCTCGCGGGCTATCCGGTGGTCGACTTCGCGGTGCGCCTGCTCGACGGGCAGTACCACGACGTCGACTCCTCCGAGATGGCGTTCAAGATCGCCGGCTCGCTCGCCTGGAAGGACGCCATGGCGAAGGCGGGGGCGACGCTCCTCGAGCCGATCATGAAGGTCGAGATCACCACTCCCGAGGAGTTCATGGGCGACATCATGGGCGACCTGTCGCAGCGCCGCGGCCGGCCGCAGGGGATGGAGACCAGCAACGGCTCGCAGGTCATCCGCGCCACCGCGCCGATGTCCGAGATGCTCACCTACGCTCCCGCCCTGCGCTCGATGACGCAGGGGCGGTCGAGCTTCCACATGGAGTTCTCGCACTACGAAGAGGTCCCGCGGCCGGTGCAGGAGAAGATCATCGCCGAGGCCGCCAAGCACCGCCAGGAGCACGAGGCCTAGGCGATCTCATCAGCGGCTGGCTCTCGCCCTCGCGACACGACCTACGCCAGCGACACACAATCATCCAAATCCCGGAGGCTCACTTGATCCAAGCGACCCAGATGCGAGCCGGCATGTGCATCCTCTTCGAGGGCGACATCTGCCGGATCATGAGCGTGAACCACGTGACGCCGGGCAACTGGCGCGGCTTCGTCCAGGCCAAGATGCGGAGCCTGAAGAGCGGCAACAGCTTCGAGCACCGCTTCGGCTCGACCGAGAAGGTCGAGCGGGCGATCCTCGACACCATGCAGATGGAGTACCTCTACTCCGATCCCTCGGGTCACCACTTCATGAACCAGGAGACCTACGATCAGATCGCCATGGACGACGAGACGCTGGGCACCAACAAGCTCTACCTGCTGCCCAACACCGTCCTGCAGATCGACTTCTACGAGGAGCGGCCGGTGGGCATCGAGCTGCCCAACACGGTGACCCTCGAGGTCGTCGACACCGAGCCGAGCATGAAGGGCGCCACGGCCTCCGCCTCCTACAAGTCGGCGAAGCTCGAGACCGGCCTGGTGGTCATGGTCCCGCCGTTCATCGAGGTCGGCAACAGGATCGTCGTCGACACCCGCGAGGACAAGTACCTGTCGCGGGCATAGCCGGCCGGGCGCGGTAGAATCGCGCCCGTGCCATCCGACCAGATCGTCCTCGGCGTCACCTGGTTCTTCGTCTTCCTCTTCTCGACCACCCTCCACGAGGCCGGGCATGCTCTCGCGGCCTGGAGGCTCGGCGATCCGACCGCCTACCACGGCGGCCAGGTGACCCTGTCGCCGTTCCCGCACATGCGGCGTGAGCCCTACGGGATGATCGTCGTCCCGCTCCTCTCCTTCGTGCTCTCGAAGGGCGGCTGGATGATGGGCTGGGCGAGCGCTCCCTACGACCCGCGATGGGCCCACAGCTATCCGCGCCGGGCGGCGATCATGGCGATGGCGGGGCCGGCCGCCAACCTGGCCCTGGTGCTCGCCGCCGCGCTCGCCGTGCGGGCGGGGATCGCGATGGGCATCTACCATCCCCCGGACCACATCTCGTTCCAGTCCATCACCGGCGCCGCCGGCCCCGGGGTTGCCGCCGCGGCGATCGCCCCGTTGAGCATCCTCTTCTCGCTCAACCTGATCCTCTTCGTCTTCAACCTGCTCCCGGTGCCGCCGCTCGACGGCAGCGCCGCCATCGGCATCTTCATGACGGACGAGACGGCGCGCCGCTACCAGCAGTTCCTCCGCCAGCCGATGTTCTCGATGCTCGGCTTCCTCATCGCCTGGTGGCTCTTCAACCCCATCTTCGAGCCGATCAACCTCCTGGCGCTCAACCTCCTCTACCCCGGAGCCGGCTACCGATGAGACGCCTGGCGAAGCACGGAGCGCTCGCCGCTCTCTTGACCCTGGCCGCCGGAGCGGCGTTCGCGGCTTCCGCCCCCCGGCGGGCCGATCCGCCGCTCCTCCTCGCCGGCGCCCGGCGTGCTCGACCCCGCCGGCGCGCGCTGGCTCGACGGCCGCGAGGTGCTGGTCGAGAAGGGCAGGATCGCCGCGATCGGCGCCGCGGGCTCGCTGCCGGTCCCGCCCGGCGCCGTCCGCCTCGACCTCGCCGGGCTCCATCTCATCCCCGGCCTGATCGAGCTCCACTCGCACCTGCTCCTCCACCCCTACGACGAGACGCCGTGGGACGACCAGGTGCTGAAGGAACCGCTCGAGCAGCGCACGCTCCGCGCCGTGCTCGCGGCGCGGGCGACGGTCGAGGCCGGCTTCACCACCGTGCGCGACCTGGGAACCGAGGGGGCGGGCTTCGCCGACGTGGCGCTGCGCGACGCCATCGCCCAGCGCTGGATCGCCGGGCCGCGCGTCTTCGCCGCCACCCGCGCCCTCGTCGCCTCGGGCGCCTACGGCCCGGCGGGCGATCCGCGCTGGGACCTCCCCAAGGGCGCGCAGGTGGTCGACGGCGCCGTCGAGATGCGCCGCGCCGTCCGCCAGCAGATCGCGGCGGGGGCGGACTGGATCAAGGTCTACGCCGACTACCGGCGGCGGCCCGGCGGTCCGTCGACGCCGACCTTCACCGAAGAGGAGATGGCGACCGCGGTCGACGAGGCGCGGAGCGCCGGGCTGCCGGTCGCCGCCCACGCCTACACCGACGAGGGGATCCGCCGCGCCGTCCTCGCCGGGGTGCGGACGATCGAGCACGGCACCTACGCCGCGGACGAGACCCTGGCGCTGATGAAGAAGAAGGGCGTCGTCCTCTGCCCGACGCTCGCCGCCGGCGAGGCCATCGCCCGCTATGGCGGCTGGAAGCCTGGCGAGCCGGAGCCGCCGCGCCTCAAGGAAGAGCGCGACTTCTTCGCGCGGGCGCTCCGCTCCGGGGTGACGATCGGCAACGGCAGCGACGTCGGCGTCTTCTCCCATGGCGAGAACGCGCGAGAGCCCGAGCTGATGGTCGCCTACGGCATGAAGCCGCAGGCGGCGCTGCGCGCCGCGACGGTCACCGCCGCGGCCGTGCTGGGGAAGGAGAGAGAGCTGGGCCGGATCGAGACCGGCTACCTCGCCGATCTGGTGGCGGTCGACGGCGATCCCCTGGCCGACATCTCGGCCCTCGGCCGTCCGGCGGTCGTCATCAAGGATGGCGCGGTGGTGCGGGCGCGCGGTGCGGCGGGAGCCGCTCTCCTTCAGAGATAGCGCCTGAATTCGGAGGGAGGCTTCCCGCGCGGGAAAGCCGGGTTTCTCAGCTCCCGTCCAGGTACTCCTGCCGCACCTCGCCCTGGCCCTCTGCGGCCAGCTCGACGCTCTCCGCATCCACCGCTTCGTCCCGCGACAGGCCCTCGGTGTCGCCGGACCGACCGCGGCCTCGGTGCCGAGCCCACGCCCGGCGACCGCAGCGGCCAATCGCCATAGATGAAAGTATTTCTTTGGCGACCAGCACCGATCACTCCGGCGCGCGTGGCCATGAATTCTCATGAACCCTCATCACACATACCGAATTGAAAGCGCGATGCCAGGCGGCATCAAGATTTCCTGCGCGCTCGCGAGAGATCTTCCTCGAACCTAGAGACGGTTGCGCAGATCACGATGGCAGAATCAGGCATAATGATTGCCCGAATCCCTGATTTGCCCTAGCCGTCGGCCGGACCGGCGGTGGAACTCAACTACGCTGGCGAGGCGGGAAATACTACTTCCCGGCGCTCCGGCATCCCGTCTGAAAGGAGAGCTGTCATGTCACGTTTGCCCGCCACCCATCTGTCGGCCGGGACTGGCGGTGGAATTCAAGACACTGGCGAGGCGGGAAGGACCGACCCTTCAAGCCGCTCTGGTAGCCCCAGAAAGAAGAGAGTGCCGAGTCCGTGGATTCCAGGAGGCCGAAGGAGGTGGCTATGCCACGCAGTAGTGCGAAGAAGGAGAACCGCCTAACCGAGACAGAGATTTTAATCATCATCGCTGTCATAAGCGCTCTTGCGGAGAGCGTGACAGCCATAATGGAGGTGATCTACCACCTCGGTTAGGCAAACGCTCGGGAGGGGCGTTAGACCGCCCCTCCGCCTTCTATTCTAGCAGGCCGAGCCGCCCCGACAGTAGTAGTAATACCTGTCCCGACGTCAAATTTCCTTGCACCCCCCGCCGCAAGAGATATACCTCAAACCTAAAGAGGGTTGCACACATCGCCATTGCATCAGGCATAATCATTGCCCGATCCCTTATTTGCCCATCCGCCGGCCGGGACCGGCGGTGGGATTCAACTACGCTGGCGAGGCGGGAAAGACGATAGTCCCGGCCGCTCCGGCATCTCGTCTGAAAGGAGAGCTGTCATGTCACGTTTCGCCCACCGTACCGCTTCCGCTCTGCTCCTAGTCCTCTGTCTCGGTCTCATTCCCACCTCGACAGCTCAGGCACGTCCGCTCTTTCACGACACTTCGGCGAATGCCTATGGGCCTATTGATCTTCACGGATTTCTCCACCACCTCTGGACGGGACTGTGGTCGCTCATGGGAGCCGATGGGGCTGGGGCAGACCCAAACGGCCGCCGTTAGGCTTCTTAGGCGCCGGTCCTCCGAGGGACCGGCGCTTTTCTGGCCATCCTCGTGCCTACTGGTTCTGTCCTAGTTGAACTCGGTGTCACTTCGGCGTAAAATCCGCGCATAATCTACTTAGCCCCTGGCTCCGTAGTTTAGGGGAGGGGATATTTCAGGAGCTGCCCACCGATCCTCAGGAGAGGTCAACAATGCCCGTGAGGCACCTCGATCGTTTGCTGCTTGAGAATTTTGCGACTGCGCGCTTGCGACCAGAGGAGATGATCCGGGCTGGTCGACATCTCTCTTCGTGCCTCGCCTGCCAGGCAAAGCTGCGGCGGGAAGTCAGAAATGGCGCCCAGCTCCTCAAGCGCCTGCATATTGAGGAGCATCACCTCTCGACGTCCGTCGAGTACGAAGAACTCTTCGAGCGCCTCTCGGAGAGGACTTACGAGAAAGTTCAAAGAATTCGGAGTGAGAAGGCTGGCGTTCCCAAGCTCCTCCAAGATTTCTTCGACTTTTCGGAAGAGCAGAGAGTCACCGCGGGGCACGAAGCTAAATTCCAGACTGCCGCATTCGTCGAGGCGTTGTTGGAGAATGCGCGCAGCACGTGGGCAGATAATCAGTTTCGTTCGGAGTGGTTTGCCAATCTTGGCCTCGAGATCAGCGATCGCCTCGATCGCCAGCTCTACGGTCATGGCTTGATCAGTGATCTCAAAGCGCGCGCTTGGGGCTTCATCGCGAACGCCCGCCGCATTCACTCCGATTTTAGAGGATCCGAAGAAGCATTCCAGGCGGCGGAGGAGCTACTCGCAGAAGGGAGCGGCGATCCGCTGGAATGGGCCCGCCTGCTCGACTTAAAAGCGTCGCTTCGTCGCGCTCAACGCCGTTTCGAAGAAGCTCTCAATCTACTGGATGAGGTCGTAGGGATCTGCCGAAAGACTCACGAGCGTCACCTCGAAGGGCGGGCGCTGATCGGAAAGGCTCTAATCTACGATTATGCGAGCAAACCCGAACCAGCAGTACCTCTCCTGTTCGAAGCCTTGGAGAAAATCGATCGGAAACAAGAGCCCAGACTACTCTTCACGATCTTGCAGAACCTGACCCTGAGTCTTGTGACGCTCGGCGAATATGAAAGAGCCAGCGAGCTTCTTGCCCCAAGCTCGCCAAGCAGCGCTCGAGCTTGGAACAGCAGATGACCTGACCCGTACTCTATGGGTAGAAGGCCTCCTCGACCTCGGGATGCAGCGCTTCCCCGAAGCCGAGAACAGGCTGCAGGCGGTGCGCGATCATTATATCGAAGCGGGAATCGGCTACAACGCGGCGCTCGCATCGCTCGACCTCGCCAAGATCTATCTCCGGCAGGGTCGCACCGAGGAGACGAAGCGCGTCGCGGCCGAGATGCACCCGATCTTCGTCTCGCGCGACGTCCAGCGCGAATCGATCGCCGCATTGCTCGTGTTCCAGCAGGCCGTCGAGCAGGAGAGCGTGTCGCTGCGGCTCGTCGACGAGGTGATCCGCAGCGTCCGGCGGGCTCAGGCCGGTCCCCAGACGCGGCCCGAGCGCCCGACCTGAGGGGGGGCCCGGCTTCGCCGGCCCACTCCTCTCCTACCTGTAGATCCCCGCGCCCTCGCGGACGAACTCCTCCGCCTTCTCGCGCATTCCGGCCTCGAGGGCTTGCTGCTCCTCGAGCTCTTGCTGGGCGGCGTACTCGCGCACCTCTTCGGTGATCTTCATCGAGCAGAAGTGCGGGCCGCACATGGAGCAGAAGTGGGCGACCTTCGCCCCTTCCTGGGGCAGCGTCTCGTCGTGGTACTCGCGCGCCGTGTCGGGGTCGAGCGAGAGGTTGAACTGGTCCGCCCAGCGGAACTCGAAGCGGGCCTTGGAGAGCGCGTTGTCGCGCCGCTGCGCGCCGGGATGGCCCTTGGCCAGGTCCGCCGCGTGGGCCGCGATCTTGTAGGCGATCACGCCGTCCTTGACGTCCTGCTTGTTCGGCAGCCCCAGATGCTCCTTGGGAGTCACATAGCAGAGCATGGCGCAGCCATACCAGCCGATCATCGCGGCGCCGATCGCCGAGGTGATGTGGTCGTAGCCGGGGGCGACGTCGGTGGTCAGCGGGCCGAGGGTGTAGAAGGGCGCCTCGCCGCAGGCCGCGAGCTGCTTTTCCATGTTGACCTGGATCAGGTGCATGGGGACGTGCCCGGGCCCCTCGATCATCACCTGCACGTCGTGGCTCCAGGCGATCTGGGTCAGCTCGCCCAGGGTGTCGAGCTCGGCGAACTGCGCGGCGTCGTTGGCGTCGGCGATCGAGCCCGGCCGCAGGCCGTCCCCCAGGCTGAAGGAGACGTCGTACGCCTTCATGATCTCGCAGATCTCGTCGAAGTGCGTGTAGGCGAAGTTCTCGCGATGGTGGGCGAGGCACCACTTGGCATGGATCGAGCCGCCGCGCGAGACGATGCCGGTCAGCCGTCCGGCGGTCAGCGGCACGTAGCGCAGCAGCACCCCGGCATGGATGGTGAAGTAGTCCACCCCCTGCTCGGCCTGCTCGATCAGCGTGTCGCGATAGATCTCCCAGGTGAGGTCCTCGGCCCTGCCGTCGACCTTCTCGAGCGCCTGGTAGATCGGCACCGTGCCGATCGGCACCGGCGAGTTGCGCAGGATCCACTCGCGGGTCTCGTGGATGTTCTTGCCGGTCGACAGATCCATCACCGTGTCGGCGCCCCAGCGGATCGCCCAGGTCATCTTCTCGACCTCCTCCTCGATCGAGGAGGTGACGGCCGAGTTGCCGAGGTTGGCGTTGATCTTCACCAGGAAGTTCCGGCCGATCGCCATCGGCTCGCTCTCGGGATGGTTGACGTTGGCGGGGAGGATGGCGCGGCCGCGCGCCACCTCGTCGCGCACGAACTCGGGGGTGATGCGCTCCGGGATCGCCGCCCCCCACGACTGGCCGGGGTGCTGGACGACGCCAGCATGGCTCGCCCGACCGTTACCGCCGTTGCCGCCGACGACCGGGAGCCCCGCGGCGCGGGCTTCCTCCCGGCGCTGGTTCTCGCGGATCGCCACGAACTCCATCTCCGGGGTGACGATGCCGCGCCGCGCGTAGTGCATCTGGGTGACGTTCGCGCCCCGCGGCCCGGACGAGCGGGCGCGGAGCGGCCGGCGGATGTGGGCGAAGCGCAGCGCGTCGAGATCCGGATCGGCGAGCCGCCGCCGACCGTACTCGGAGGAGACCTCCGCCAGCTCCTCGACATCGCCGCGGCCGAGGATCCAGGGCCGGCGCAGCGGCGCCAGACCCTGGCGTAGGTCGATCGCCACCGCCGGATCGGTGTACGGCCCGGAGGTGTCGTAGACGACGACCGGCGAGTTCTCCTCCTCGCCGCGGGCGGTCGGGTGGGCGAGAGGAGGATCTCGCGCATCGGCACCCGCACGCCGGGCAGGCGCCCCTCGACGTGGATCTTGCGCGAGGCGGGGAACGGCGCCCCGGCGCCGTCCGGCTGGGCGGGAGAAGCGGCGGGCCCGGAGACCTGGCCCGCGGCGCTGCTGGCGAATGGACGCTCGCTCTCTCTCAAGAGATCTTCCTTTCTCGATGGTCCGGGAGGCGGTTCAGGAGCCGCGAGGTGGCGCGCCGGCAGCCCAAAGCAAAAGGCCGCACCCGGTAGGGCGCGGCCTCGACGGTGCGGCTCCGAGCCGGCGATCGTCGCTTCCCTTCGCTGGCATTACCCAGATCAGGTCGTTGAGGGTCGTCCGTCGCCGGACTCTCAGCCTTGCGGCCCCCCTAGCTCTTCGTTCCGCATCGTACCATGCGCCCGCTCGCCGGGAGCGAGCCCCGCGCGACCGCGATGGCCAGGTCCGCCCGGGTGGTGTATCTTGATCTCGAGGTCATCCGGGGAGATCTCTGCCTTGTCCGATGCTCCGGCTCGCGAGCCAGCCCCATCCCGCCGCTCCCGCCCCCTCTCGCGGCGATCGGCTGGTCTCTGTCGTCATCCCGACGAAGAACGCCGCCGACCACATCGCGCGCACGCTGGCCGCGGTCTTCGACCAGGGTCCGGCGGCCGGCGTCAAGCTCGAAGTGGTGGTGGCGGACGACGGCTCGACCGACGACACCGCCGCGATCGCCTGCGACGCCGGAGCGCGGGTGATCCTCCTCGGCGGTCCCCGCAGCCAGGGCCTCGGCGGCTCGCCCGAAGCGGCGAGGAGACGCGGCGCCGCCGCGGCGCTGGGGGACCCGATCCTCTTCCTCGACGCCGACCGCACGCCGGCGCCCGGCTGGCTGCAGGCGATCCTCGACGCCCACGACCGCCGCGGCCTCCCGGCGCCCGATCCGCAGGGCCCCTAGCCCATCCGACCTCTCTGCTACGATCTGCCCGCTCCACGGGAGATCCAACCGATGACCCAGCGCGCCATCTCGAGCCCGCGCATTCCGCTGGCCGCTCTCCTCGCCGCCATCGCCCTCGCCGCGCCCCTCGCGGCGGCCGAGCCGCCGGTGCCGAAGGATTGGCTCACGCCGGCGGAGGCCTCCGGCTTCCGCTCGACGCCGAGCTACGACGAGACGATCGCCTTCCTCGAGCGGCTGGCGCGGCGGCTGCCGGAGATGACCCTCCGCTTCTACGGCAGCTCGGCGGCCGGCCGGCCGCTGCCGCTCGTCATCGTCGACAAGGACCGCGCCTTCCGGCCGGGAGGCGAGGACGAGGAGCGGGAGCGCGAGCCGCGGGGCGAGCGGCCCGGCGAGACGGGCGGCGAAGAGCGCCAGAGGCGCCCGGTCGTCCTCGTCCAGAACGGCATCCATGCCGGCGAGATCGACGGCAAGGACGCCTGCCTGATGCTCCTGCGCGACCTCGCCCTCGGCCGGCGGCGCGAGCTGCTCGACGCCGCGACCCTCCTGATCCTGCCGATCTACAACGTCGACGGGCACGAGCGGGTCTCGCCCTACAACCGCCCCAACCAGAACGGGCCGGTCGAGGGGATGGGATTCCGCACCACGGCGGACGGCCTCGACCTGAACCGCGACTATCTGAAGCTGGCGAGCCCCGAGGCGCGGGCGCTCGCGGCGCTGGTCAACGCCTGGCGCCCCGATCTCTATGTCGACGACCACGTGACCGACGGCGTCGACCTCGACTGGGTGCTGACGACGAGCTGGGTCGAGGCGCCGCAGGCGCCGGCGCCGGTCGACCGCTGGCAGCGCGCCCACCTCCCGGCCGTGCTCGCCGCGGTCGCCCGGGCAGGCCATAAGAACGGCCCCTACGTCGACTTGAAGGATGCCAACGACCCGCGCCGTGGCTTCAGCTCGTGGGTCGGCCAGCCGCGCTACTCGAGCGGCTATTTTCCGCTGCGCAACCGTCCGTCGATCCTCGTCGAGATGCACTCCTACAAGCCCTACCGCGACCGCGTGCTCGCCAACCGCGACTTCCTCGCCGCCCTCCTCGCCGAGATCGGCAAGGACCCGCAGGCGCTCCGGCGCGCCGTCGCCGAGGCGGACGAGCACACCGTCGCCCTCGGCCGCGCCGGCGCGCCGCCCTCCGAGGTCGCCGTCGCCTACGAGGAGAGCCCCGCCGCCGACGCCCTCCGCGTGCCGTTCTATGCCTCGCGCGTCGCGCCCTCGGCCGTCACCGGCAGGCCGCTCCTCCGCTTCACCCGCGGCGAGGTGCGGGAGCTGACCGTCCCGTGGTTCCACCGCTCGGCGGTCGCCAAGAAGCTGCCGCGGCCCCGCGGCTACCTCGTGCCGCCGGGCTGGCCGGTCATCGAGGAGCGCCTGCGCGGGCACGGCCTCACGGTCCACCGGCTGACCGCGCCGGTCGAGCTCGAGGTGGAGACCGCCCGTCTCGCCTCCCCCGCCTACGCTGCAGCGGCCTACCAGGGGCTCACCCGGATCGACAAGGTCCAGGTGACCCGCGCCGTCGAGCGGCGAAAGATCCCCGCCGGGAGCCTGTGGATCCCCGCCGATCAGCCCGACTTCGAGGTCGCGGTCGCCCTCCTCGAGCCCGACTCGCCCGACTCCCTCCTCGCCTGGGGGCTGCTCTCGACCGTCTTCGAGCGCAAGGAGCACTTCGAGCCGCGGGTGCTCGAGGGGATCGCGGAGGAGAGGCTGCAGGATCCCGCGGTGGCCGGCGAGTGGCAGCGGGCGATGGCCGATCCCGCCTTCGCCGGCGATCCCGCGGCGCGCGCCGAGTGGTGGTACCGGCACACGCCGTATCGGGACGAGACGATCGGGCTGATGCCGCTCTTCCGGGTGATGTCGGCGCCGGAGCTGGGGCGGACCGAGCCCTGGCGGTAGCCGAGCCCGAGCGGCCTAATAGATCCCCGGCACGAAGCGCTTGACCCGCGCCGCGTACTCGCGGTAGCGGTCGCCGAAGGCGGCGAGCAGCACCTTCTCCTCCGCCCGCGCGCGCAGATTGCAACCCATGAAGACGAGCAGCATGCCGACGAGGACGACCACGGTGGGCATCCAGAGGAAGGTGCCGACGGCGATGAGCGCCATCCCCAGATAGATCGGATTGCGCACGAAGCGGAACGGCCCATCCGTCGAGAGCTGGTGGTCCGCCTCGATCCGCGCCCGCAGCCGCCAGGAGCCGAAGACCGCGAGGGTCCAGGCCGCGAGGCCGGCCGCGGCGAGCATCACGGCGGCTCCCGCCGCCCGCTGCGGCGCGAAGAGGAAGCGCACCGAGCGGCCGGAGACGACCGCGCCGACGCCGAAATAGAGCACGAGCATGGCGAACATGTGGGCCGCGACGAGGCCGCGCGAGAAGCGGGCGGTGGGCGTCGCCGGATCCGCGCCGCCAGGCTTCGCCGGCCGCGCCGCCCGGCCGAGCAGGCGGAGCCAGAACATCGCGTAGAACAGCGCATGGAAGCCGTAGATGGCGAAATCGGGCATGGCCCGACGATCATACCCCGTCGCCTTCCGCCGCCGCCGGAGCCGGAGCCGGAGCCGATAGGATAGAGCCGACGGCGAAATCTCTTCCCCTGATCGATGCCACGAAAGGATGAACGGATGGCGATCCAGCCCGGCGACAAGGTCCCCGACGTGACGCTCCTCACCCTCGACCCCCAGGGTCAGCCGCGGCCGGTGGCGACGGGCGAGCTCTTCCGCGCCAAGCGCGCGGTCCTCGTCGCCGTCCCCGGCGCCTTCACCCCGACCTGCTCCGACCACCACCTGCCCGGCTACGTGCTGCGCGCCGACGAGCTGCTCGCCAAGGGCGTCGACCTCATCGCCTGCACCGCCGTCAACGACGCCTTCGTGATGGGCGCCTGGGGAACGCTGCGCGGCACCGGCGACAAGATCATCATGCTCGCCGACGGCAATGGCGAATTCGCCCGCGCCATGGGGCTCGACGCCGACCTCTCCCGCTTCGGCCTCGGCCGCCGCTCGCAGCGCTACGCCGCCATCATCGAAGACGGCGTCCTGCGCTCCCTCCACGTCGAGCAACCCGGCAAGCTCGAGGTGTCGACGGTCGAGACGATCCTCGCCGAGCTCTAGATCGAGGTCGAGATCGCGGCGACGGTCGCCGAGCTGCGGCTAGCGCGCCGGGGCGGCCGCGCTAGCCGCGGCTGTCGAGGAAGCGGCGGAGCGCGCGGTAGATCACGCCATCGTCCCCCACCTTGCCGTCCTCGAAGGCGATGCCGGCGGCTTCCGCCTCCCGCCAGGAGACGGTCCCCGAGACTTCGAGCGCCGGCGGCTCGCCGGGCGGACCGAGGAGGAAGCGCACCGCCTGTCCGAGCTCCCAGGCGGGCGGCACACGCTCGAGAGCGACGCCGCCGAGCGACAGGTTCTCGATCTGCACTTGGCGCCGCTCGCCGTCCGGCAGCTCGATCTGCGCCTCGACGCCCAACCGGATGCGCACGTCGCGCTGGCCGGCGAGGCCGAGGAGGGCGGAGACGTTGAGGCCGTGGCGGCGGATGACCTCGGCCCGCAGCTTGAGCTCGACACCGGGGTTGTCGGCGAGGAGCCCGACCAGCTCTTCCTTGGCGATCCTCACCAGCGTGGCCGGCCCCAGCGTGCGGGCGGAGGCCAGGCGGCGGGCGCGGTTCAAGAGCCCCATCTCGCCGAAGAACCCGCCGCTCTCGAGCCGCCCGAGGATCTGCATCGGGCGCCCCTTGAGCGAGCGGAAGACCGTCACCGTCCCCTCGCGAACGAGGTAGAGGGCGTCGACCGGGTCTCCCTCACGGAAGAGGAGCTGGCGGCCGGGATGGCTCTCCTCGCGCGCCATCGCCGCGAGACGCGCGAGCTGCTCCTCGTCGAGATCGTGGAAGAGCGGCACCCGCCGCAGGAAGTCCTTCATGAGTTGCCGGTATTGTGTTGCGTTGGCCTCGACACGGCAAGAGCCGCACCTCCGCGCTCGGCCGCTAGCTCTCCAGCTCCTTGATCAGGCTCTCGAGCTTGGCCTTCTCGGCGCTGTCGGGCTCGAGGAGGAGGGCGCGGCGGAAGCAGCGCAGGGCGTCGGGATGGTCGTTCAGCTTGTCGAGGTAGATCGTGCCGAGGACCTTCCAGCCGTCGAGGCGGTTGGGGGCGAGGCGCAGGAGCTGCTCGTAGAGGATCGCCGACTCGCGATAGTGACCCAGCTCGAAGGACGGCGTGAGCCGCGTTGTCGATCGGCACCGGATCGGCGGGGCTGCGGCGCGCCGCCTCGCGGAAGTCGGCAAGGGCGCCGGCCATGTCGCCGCTCTCCGCCCGCGCCATGCCGCGCTCGGCGAAGATCTCGGGCGCGTGAGCGCCGCCGGCCAGCGCGCGGTCGAGCACCGCCGCCGCCCCCGTCCGGTCGCCGCGCTCGCGCAGCAGCCGCGCCAGGTTGGCGGCCGCCTCGGCCTGCGTCGGCTCGAGGGTCAGGGCATGCCGGTACTCGCGCTCGGCCTCCGGCTTGCGCCCGAGGGCGAGGAGGGCGCCGGCGGCGTTGGCGACCGGCACCGACGAGAGCGGGTTCTCCTTCGCCGAGCGCTCGAAGAGGGCGAGGGCCGAGTCGAGCCGCCCGGCCTGCTTCAAGCAGGTGCCGGCGAGGTCGAGGGCCGGGAAGTTGTGCGGGTCGCGCTGCACGATCCGCTGCAGCTCGGGGAGCGCCTGGGTGCACCGGCCCTGCTGCACATCGGCCGCCGCCGCGTGGAGCGCCTGGGCGATCCCGGTCATGGCCCGCGGATCGGGCAGCGCGCCGGTCACCTGCCCGCCGGCGCCGCCCCCCGAGTACCCCAGGCTCGCGAGCTGCCGCCGCTGCTCCGCGGAGAGGACGTTGTCGGCGCGGACGGCGGGCTCGAGCCCCTCGCCGCGCGCCTTCAAGAGCGCCGCGAGCGTGCCGCGCAGATGGGCGGCCGCCGCCGGCTCGGCCGCCGCCAGATCCTTCTCCTCGGCGCCGGGGACGTCCTCCGCGTAGAGGCCCGGCCGCGGCGCCTGGAGGTAGAGGCGGCGGTCCTCCGCCAGCGCGCGCAGCGGATACCACTTGTAGGCGAAGAAAGGCAGGAAGCTCTCGCTGTAGGTGCGGCGGCTGGCGCGGTCGTCGGGCAGCGGCAGCAGGCTCTGCCCGTCGAGGTCCGCCGGCGGCGCCACCCCGGCGAGGGAGAGGAGGGTAGGTGTCACGTCGACCGTGCGCACCAGGGTGTTCCTCACCGCGCCGGCCGGGATGCCGGGGCCGGCGAGGATCAGGGGCACCCGCCGCACTCCTCTATATAGAAGGAGGCCGTGGGTCAGCTCGCCGTGCTCGCCGAGCATCTCGCCGTGATCGCCCACCGCCACGACGTCGGCCGCCGCCGGCAGCTTCTGCAGCAGGACGCCGATCTGCTCGTCCATGTAGGCGATCTCGCCGTCGTAGAGCCGGTTGGGACCCTTGGCGGCGTCGGCGAAGCGGGTCGGCGGCCGGTACTCCTCGTGGGGATCGAAGTAGTGGACCCAGAGGAAGAAGGGGGGCTTGAGCTTGGCGAGGACGGCGAGCGCCGCCGCCGTGGTCTGCTCCGCCGGGCGCTCGGAGACCATCGTCCCCTGCGCGTAGCCCGCCCCGAGGTCGTCGTCGTAGATCCGGAACCCCTTGGCGAGCCCCTGGCGGCGGGCGAGGACCACCGCCGAGACCACCGCCGCGGTGTCGTAGCCGCGCGCCGCCAGGCGCTCGGCGACGGTGGCGATGCGGTCGGGCAGGACGAAGGTGCCGTTGTCGCGCACCCCGTGGCGAGGCGGGAAGAGGCCGGTCAGCAGCGTCGCGTGGGAGACCAGGGTGATCGGCGCCGCGGTGTCGCAGCGCACGAAACGGGCGCCGCGGGCGGCCAGGGCGTCGAGGTTGGGGGTGTGGGCGTAGGGCCACCCCCAGGCGCCCAGGTGGTCGGCGCGGGTGGTGTCCATGGTGATGAGGACGAGGCTGGCCGCGGCTCTCGGCGCGCCGGCCGGGAGGGCGGCGGGCGGCGACTCCCGCAGGCGAGTCCCAGAAGCGCGGCGGCGGCGGCGGCGAAAGCTCGTGGCCCGCGGTAGCGCTTTGGCGCCCGGTCAGCACACTTAGCTTTCATAGATGGTTGCACGCAATCTGGGCGGGAGCACCGCGCTGGAAGGTGAGTATAGCAAGTCGAAACTTAGCCAGACTTGAGTCAGGCGTTTCGGCAAAGCGGGCGGACGATCCGCTCGCTTTGCCTTGTTGCAATTGCAGTAAACCTTCCTTTGCCTAGGTCCCCGAGGAGGGGGACAATCCATGATGGTGAAAACCCGTGCACCCCTGTCGTACCTGGCCATGCTGTTGCTCGGCAGCGGCGCGCTGACAGCCCAGGTCGCCAAGCAGGGCAACGACGTCCTGTCGAGCCTGCAGACGCGGAGTGAAAAGCTCTCTGCGTCGCAGCCCCTCGAGCTGCTCGACGACGTCCGCAGCCTGGTCTCCACCCCGACCCAGAGCGGCTGGGCGGCCTTCCACCTCGGCAACACCGTCGATTGGCACGCCGCGATCGACAAGCGCACCGGCATGGTCGGCTTCGCCGAGGGCGGCGGCATCGGCTGGATCCCCGGCCGCGGCAACAGCATGGCCCAGGGCGACGTCGCCAAGTACCTCCACAACAACAAGATCGACATGGTCTCGATGGAGAAGATCGCGCGCGACTTCCTGCCGCGCGTCGCCTCCCTGATCGGTGTCGACCCGACCTCCCTGGTGCTCAATCAGGCGCGCTCCGGCCAGCCGGCCTCCCACGTCTGGTTCGTCGACTTCGACGTGTACTCGGGCGGCATGCCGATCGAGAACGCGCGCGTCGTCTTCCGCGTCAACAACGGCAACCTGATCCAGTTCGGCACCGAGTACCTGCCGCATGCCGGCGCCGTCGCTCCGGCGTCGACGCTGACCAGCGCTCAGGCCCGCGCCGTCGTCGCCCGCTATATCGGCGGCTTCAACTCGGACGACAGCCTCATCGACGTCGGCTCGCTCCACCAGATCGTGGTCAACGCCGACAACAGCAAGTACAACGACGGCTTCGAGTTCGGCAAGGGCCGCGGCCTCGCCCGCGTCTGGCAGATCGTCTTCCATCGCGAGGGCGTGATGGGCACCTGGCAGGCTCGCGTCAACGCCGCCACCGGCGAGCTCCTGCAGTTCGCCGACATCAACGAATACGCGGGCGCGGTCACCGGCGGCGTCTATCAGAACAGCCCGGCGACCGGCTCCGAGATCGTGCGGCCGATGCCGTACTCCGACGCCAGCACCACCATCAAGGCCAACTCCGGCGGCATCTACACCGGCACCGGCACGGCGTCCACCCTGAGCGGGACGTACGTCAAGATCACCGACAGCTGCGGCTCCATCTCGCAGGCCGTCGACGGCTCCGGCAACATCGCCTTCGGCACCTCGACGGGCACCGACTGCACCACCCCCGGCCACGGCGGCGCCGGCAACACCCATGCGGCGCGCCAGCAGTTCTACCAGGTCAACCGCATCAAGGAAGTCGTCCGCGGCTGGCTCCCGGCCAACGCCTGGATCAACCAGGTGCTGACCGTCAACGTCAACCTGAACCAGACCTGCAACGCCTACTGGAACGGCTCGACGCTCAACTTCTTCAAGTCGGGCGGCGGCTGCAACAACACCGGTGAGATCGCGGCCGTCTCCCTCCACGAGTTCGGCCACGGCATCGACCAGAACGACGGCACCGGCACCGCGCCCGACGGCGCCACCGGCGAGTCCTATGGCGACACCACCTCGGTCATCGCCACCCACAACTCCTGCATCGGACCCGGCTTCCTGGGCAGCAACTGCGCCGGCTACGGCGACGCCTGCACCTCGTGCACCGGCGTCCGCGACATCGACTTCGCCAAGCACAGCTCGGGCACCGCGGCGACCGCGGTGAACTTCATCAAGGTCCACTGCCCGGCGGCCTCGGGCGGCGCCGGCCCCTGCGGCAAGGAAGTCCACTGCGAGTCCTACGTGCCTTCCGAGACGATCTGGGACTTCGCCAACCGCGACCTCCCGGGCGCCGGCACCGGCCCCGCCTGGACCACCCTCGACCGCCTGTGGTACCTGTCGCGCAACACCGCCACCTCGGCCTTCTCCTGCACCGCCAGCACCTTCGCCACCAACGGCTGCGGCACCGGCTCCCTGTGGAAGACGATGCGCGCGGTGGACGATGACGACGGCAACCTGAACAACGGCACGCCGCACGGCGGCGCCCTCTTCGCGGCGTTCAACCGCCACCTCATCGCCTGCACCACGGACACCGGTGCCAGCACCACCTTCAGCGGCTGCACCCCGCCGGCCACCCCGACGCTCACGGTGACCGCCGGCAACAACTCGGCGTCGCTCTCCTGGACCGCCTCGGGCTCGTCGGTCTACGACGTGTTCCGCAACGAGACCGGCTGCAACGCCGGCTTCACCAAGATCGCCAGCAGCACCTCGGCGACCTCGCTCCCCGACACCTCGGTCGCCAACGGCCTCACCTACTTCTACCAGGTGACCGCCCTGCCCTCCGGCAACGAGGCCTGCGCCTCGGCGCCGTCGACCTGCATCTCGGTCGTTCCGACGGTGGCGACCTGCACCCCGCCGGGCGCTCCCGCCGGCCTGACCACCTCGGTCAGCGGCAGCAGCGTCAGCCTCTCCTGGGGCGCCGTCTCCGGCGCCACCGAGTACCACATCCTCCGGGGCACCACCTCCGGCGGCCCGTACACCCAGATCGGTACGTCGACGACCGCTTCGTTCACCGATAGCGGCCTCGCCAACGGCACCTACTTCTACGTCGTCCGCGCGGCGACCAGCGCGAGCTGCGAGTCCGCCAACTCCAACCAGGCCTCGGCCACCGTCTCGGTGAGCTGCACGCCGCCAGCCGCGCCGACGATCTCCGGCTCGGTCAGCGGCAGCACCGTCAACCTGTCCTGGGGCGCCGTGAGCGGCGCCACCGCGTACCACGTCCTGCGCTCGACGACCTCGGGCGGCCCGTACACGCAGATCGCCTCGGTGACGACCACCAGCTACGCGGACAGCGGTCTCGCCAACGGCACCTACTTCTACGTCGTCCGCTCGTTCAGCACCTGCGAGTCGGCCAACTCCAACCAGCTCACCGAGGTGGTCAGCGTCACCGGCTGCACCACGACCACCCTCTACAGCAACACCTTCGAGTCCGGCAGCGGCCTCTCGGACTGGACGACGGGAGTCTTCGTCAGCGGCGGCAGCGCCGCCAGCTGGCGCGGTGTCCAGGTCTGCAGCCCGGCCTCTTCGGGCACCCACATCTTCCGCTATGGCGGCACCTCCTGCACCACCGCCTACACCAACAACAACTTCACCTTCGCCCAGCCGAAGGGTGCGACCGGCATCGCCTTCAGCGCTACCGCCAACACCTCGCGGTTGACCTTCAAGCACCGCTACAACTTCGAGAGCGGGTTCGACGGCGGCACGCTCACGGTCTCCGTGGACGGCGGCGTCAACTACTTCTACGTCCCGTCCTCGGCGGTCCTCTCGGGCGGCTACAACGGCACCGTCAGCGCGGCCTGCCCGCCGTCGGGCGCCGCCGGCGCCTCCATCTGGACCGGCTCGCACAACACCACGCTGACCAGCACCACGGTCGACCTCGACGCCGCCTGCAACGCGGCCACGGGTCTCACCACCGGCTGCGCCGGCCAGACCGTGTTCATCGGCTTCACCTCGATCACGGACTGCTCGACGACCGCCGCGGGGTGGTTCCTCGACGACGTCACCGTGACCGCCTGCCAGTAGCCGTTTGAGTCCCCGGCCCGGGGTCCCTCACTCCACGGAGAGAGGGGCCCCGGGCCTTTTTCAGCGCTCTACCTCATGCACGCTCCACCATCGATCGGCCGCAACCTCGAACGGAGATCCAGAATGCGCAAGCTCGCCCTCGTCGTGGCCCTCCTCGTCGCCTGTCTCGGCGCCACCCTCGGCAGTCTGCGGGCCGCGGCGCCCAGCCCCTTCCCCTCGCTCCAGCGCCAGCTCACCGCCGCGGGCGTGATCCCGGGCAGCGCCCTCGATCGCCTGATCCGGCAGAACCAGGACTTCGCCATGCTGCGCGCCGACGAGGCCCACGACAAGATCCCGGTGCCCGCCTGGCTGCGGGTCTACTGGCGCAAGAGCCACCCCGAGGCCGAGTACTCCGCCGCCGACCCGACCGGCGGCTACCCGCTGGTGCTCAAGGAAGTCCACGAGTGGATGCTCTCCCACCAGGACCTCCAGCGCGCGCCGCGCCCGGCCTCGCTGGCGCCCTACGCCGCCACGGCGGGCTCCAACCTGCGCCTCTCCGGCGCCCAGACGACGCCGCGCAGCGAGTCGGCGATCGCCATCAACTTCCTCAATCCGAGCCAGATCATCTCGTCCGCGAACAGCATCAGCTCGAGCGGGCGCCAGGCCCAGTTCTACTCCTCGAACGGCGGCTCGACCTGGGGGCAGACGACGCTGCCCTTGACCAGCACCGACAAATTCCATTCCGATCCCACGGTCGACTGGACCTCGGACGGCACCGCCTGGTCGATGACCATCGGCATCGCCGGCAACACGCTCAAGATGCGCTCCTACAAGTCGACCAACGGCGGCGCCACCTGGACCTTCGACAACACCTTCTCGGGGACGCAGAAGAACACGGACAAGCCGATGCTGTGGGTCGATCACAGCGCGACCTCGCCGTTCAAGGACAACATCTACACCATCTGGCACAACGGCAACCCGGCCTACGTCAACCACCGCACCGGCCCCGCCGGCGCCTGGGGCTCGCCGCTCCAGGTCTCCAGCACCGAGACCACCGGCACGGCGATCGGCGGCGACATCAAGACCAACAGCGCCGGCGACGTCTTCGCCTTCTGGCCGGCGACCGGCAACGGCCACATCGTCGTCGCCAAATCGACCAACGGCGGGGCGAGCTTCACCCGCTCGGTCGCCGCCACCTCCTTCGACACCTACGACATCGGCATCCCCTCGATGGACAGCCGGCGGGCCCTCATCTACGTCTCGGGCGGCGCCTATCGCAGCGGCACGACCAACAACGTCTATGCCACGTGGACCGACCAGCGCGGCGTCTCGGGCTGCAACTCGCCGGCCAACGAGCCGGGATCGAGCGTCACCTCGGCCTGCCAGACGCGCATCTGGTTCGTCCGCTCGACCGACGGCGGCACCACCTGGTCGGCGCCGGTGAAGCTCAACGACGCCGCGTCGCCCCTCCACGATCAGTTCAACCAGTGGCTGGCGGTCGACGAGACGAGCGGCAAAGTCGGCGTCATGTACTACGACACCATCGGCGACTCCGGGCGGCACAAGACCGACGTCTGGTACCAGTCGTCATCCGACGGCGGCGTCACCTGGAGCGCCGCGCTCAAGGTGACCTCGGCCGAGACCGACGAGACCGTCGCCGGCGCCGACTCCGGCAACCAGTACGGCGACTACAACGGCATGTCGGGCTACCTGACGAAGTTCTTCCCGTCGTGGACCGACCGCCGCAACAACGCCAGCGAGGAGATCTGGACCGCCCCGATCGTCGACCCGTAGCCCGCTCTGGAGCCTCTTCCGGAGTGCCGCCGCGCGCCGATGGGCGGAGCGCGGCGGCACTCCGCTCACGAAAGGAAGGTTGCGATGAAAAGGATGCTGGCAGCGCTCTTCATGGCGTCGTTCGCGGCAGGGCTCGTGGCGCAAGGTGCTCCGGCGGCCAACCCGGGCTCTCAGCGTCACCACTTCCAGGTGCGCAATGCCGACAAGCTCTCCGAGAGGCTCATCTTCGGCAGCTCGAACCTGACCTATCACAGCAACGGCCGGGTGATCGTCACGCCCAGGGTGGTCGACATCTTCTGGGGACCGAGCTTCAGTAACCTGGCCTCACCCGATTCCACCTATGCGCAGACCCTGATCGCCTTTCGCAATCAGTACGGCACCACGCCCGAGTTCAACGTCATCACCCAGTACTACCAGAATTTGGGCAGCGGCAACCAGCTCATCCAGCTGTCGAGCCTCGGCGTCGGAACGGCCGACTGGTTCGACCCCTCGACGCCGCCGACCAACGTCACCGACGCCGCCGTCCAGGGCGAGGTCCAGCGTTATCTGGCGAGCCATGCGGTGGACTACAACACGATCTACGAGGTCTTCATCCCGAGCAGCTCGTACTCCTCGGATGGCTCGAGCACCTCGTGCGGCGGCCCGAGCCTCTCGTACTGCGCCTATCATGGCTACTACGGCAGCGGTGCCACGGCGGTGAAATACTCGATCCAGCCCTATCCGAGCTGCAGCGGCTGCCAGGTCTCGGGCTGGACGCCGGTGCAGAACGAGGAGCACTTCGTCTCGCACGAGACGCGCGAGGCGGTCACCGATCAGCAGTTGAACGCCTGGTTCGACCGCTCCGGCAACGAGGCCGACGACAAGTGCGCCTGGTCGCCCGCCCCGTTCATCGGCACCGGCGGCTACGCCTACCAGTACGAGTGGTCGAACGCGTCGAAGGCGTGCGTCAAGACACGCTAGACCGAATCCGTAGACCGAATCCAATAGAGCAGCACCGAGCCACGTGACGAGGGCCCCGGCCGTGCCGGGGTCCTTTTTTTGTGCGCCGGTAGGGCGAGGGAGGGAAAGGAAGGAAAACCCGCGCGCCCCCCACCCGTGTGGAAGGCGCGCTCTCGGCTACCGCTTCGCGAGCTCGGGCTCGTGGTGGGCCGGCACCGCGGTGTCGCCCTGGCTCGGAGCCCTGCCCGGCTGACCGGAGGCCGGTTGGCCGGCCGGCTGCTGCGGCTTGTTCGGCTGACCGGGCGCCGGCTGCCCGCCAGCCTGCTGGTTCGGCTGGCCGGAAGCCTGCTGTCCCGCCGCCTGCTGCGGCTTGGGCTGACCGGAACCCTGCTGTCCAGAGGAAGGCTGGCCGGGTCCCTGGGCATTCGGCTTCTGCTGCTGACCGTGGTCCAGGTCGGGCACCAGCTTCTGGTTGCTGGCCTCGTTCTTCACCGCCTCGGTCGTCTCCTGGGCGACGTGCTTGACCTTCTCGGCCAGCTTGTCGACGCTCAGGCCCTCGGACTCCGCGGTGCGCTTCAAGGTGTCGACCGCCGAGTCGGCGACGTGCTTGCCCTTGTCGAGCACCTCGCGGGCGCCCTCCTGAGCGCGATCGAGGAGCTGGTCCCGCGTCTCGCCCATGAATTCGTCCTCCGCCTCCGTCGACGGGATCGCCAGGCCGGCGAGCAGGCCGACCGCGAGAGTCGCCGCGCCGACGACGAGCGGCCGCTCTTCCATGAGCTGCCAGAAGCCGAGCTTCGCCTGACGCGCGCCGCGCCCGACCTTGTCGCCGAGCTCGGAGGCCTGCTCGCGGACCGTGTCGGTCAGGTCGCTCACCTTGTCGGCGGTCTGGCTCGCCAGATCGCTCACCTTGTCGGCGGCCTGGCCGGTCAGATCGCTCACCTTGTCCTTCGCCTGGCTCACCTTGTCCTTGGCCTGGCCGGCCAGATCGCTCACCTTGTCCTTCGCCTGATCGGCGAAGTCTCCCGCCTGGTGGATGACGCCCGAAGCCTGGCCGGCCACCGGATAGGTGGTGCCGCGCCCGTAGCGAGCGTCGCGGGTGCCGGGGTAGTCGGGGCTGCCGGTGTAGCCGTAGCCGCGTTGGCCCCCCGCCCTGGCGCGGCCGAAGCCGGCGCCGCCGGAGCCGCCGTCATAGCCGCGCTCCTTGCGGTTGCTGTCGAGCAGCAGCAGCCCGAGCCCGACGCCGATGACGGCGGCGGGGAGCGGGTGCTCGCGGGCGATCTCGAAGATCTTCTTGGCGCCGGCGCCGGAGCCCCCCTTGAGGAGATCCCAGCCCTCCTGCATGAGCTGGCCGGGGGTCAGCTTGGACTCGAGCGCGTCGAAGGTGCTGTCCATGTGGGCACGGGTGCGGTCGATGTCGGCCTGGATGCGCCGCGAGCCGGCCTCGGGGTTGGCGCCGGCCTCGCTGTGGGACGTCATTGGAACCTCGTTTTCAGCCATTCTTTGTTCTCCTGCAAGCTCTGGGTGGTTTTCTGGGGAGTGACGCTCTCGTGCTTGAGGGTGGCGAGGGCTTTCTTCATCATGCCGAGCCCGATGCCGGCGAGCACCACGCCGATGAGGAACGGCGACAGCCACTCGGCGACATTGGGCGACATGAAGTGCTCGAGGAGGATGGCGAAGCCGCGCACCAGCGCGGCGAGGAGCGCCAGGGCCCCGGCGAAGGCGACCGCCCCGCCGGCGGCGATGGCGCCCACGTTGGTGCCGACGCGCGACGCCTTCTCACCCATCTCGGTCTTGACGAGGTCGACCTCCTGCCGGAACAGGGTCTGCAGCTCGTGGGTGAGATCCTTGAGGATCTGCCCGATCGAGCGCTCGTCTTGTACGGCTTGCTGCGCCATCACAGCCCTCCTTGCGTCGGATGGACCGGATAGGAGGAGGCGCGGTAGGGCTGGCCCGGCCGGCTGCCGCTGTCGCGCCAGTCGTTCGGCTGCCAGTCCTGGCGTCCCTGGCCGCCGTTGCCGCTCTTGCCGTGGCGCTCGCCCGAGCTCTTGAGGAAGCGGGCGACGAGCACCCCGGCGATCAGCGAGCCGCCGAGGAAGAGGTCGGGATGCCGGCGCGCGAGAGTCTGGGTGTCGCGCACCAGGTCGTCGAGATCCTTCTCCTTGAGATACTTGGCCGCGCGCTCCGCCTGCTCGCCGGCGCGGCGAGCCAGTCCGCCGAAGCCCGAGGTGTCCTCCTTCTCGAGCTTCTGGGCGACGTCGGACAGCGCCGAGGCGAAGCTGGAGAGGCGCTGCGAGGTCTGATCGCGCCCCTGGGCCACCAGGTCGTTGACCTGGCCCTTGGCGCGGTCGGCGAGGTCCGCCGTCCCCTCGCGCGCCTGCTGCGCGAGATCCTTGATCTGTTCCTTCACCTGGGTGACCGGGCCGCCGCTCTCCTGCCCCGCGGGGCTCGTCGGCGAGGTGCCGGCCGCGGCCGTCTCGGGGCGACGGCCGCCGAGATCGTCTCGTTGCGCCATGGTTGCCTCCTGTCGTTGATGGTTGCTGCGGGCGTGCCGGGTTCCATCTTGAAGACCTGCACCGGACCTCGTCAGAGGTCGCCGCGTCTGTGAGGTTCATTTCGCAAGAGGCGTGCCAGACAGGATGGCACGGCTTCGGCGACCGCCGCGGCGCTGCGCCATGGCATAATCCGGCGGTCGCTTGAGGCGACGAGCACCCGGGCGGCATCCAGGAGATTCATGATGGACGACAGCAAGACGATCCGAACGCTCCTCGCGCTCGCCGCGCTGCTGGCGATCTGGCCGGCGCTGCCGGCGGTCGCCGCTGGGCCGGCCCCGGCGGCGACCGCCGGCAGCGCCGCCTTCGACCGCCTGAAGAAGCTCGAGGGCGAGTGGCAGGGCACGACCGGCCGCGGCGCGCCGATCGCCATCCGTTACCACGTCGGCGCCGGCGGCAGCATGATCACCGAGACCCAGGCGCCCGGCACCGCCGACGAGATGGTGACCGTCTACAACCTCGACGGCGACGACCTGGTGCTCACCCACTACTGCCCGATGGGCGGCCCGCGCGGCAACCAGCCCCACATGCGCCTCGACCGCGCCTCGAAGCCCGGCGAGCTCGACTTCGTCTTCACCGGCGCCTCGAACCTGGACGCCGCGAAGGACATGCACGTCCACAACGGCCGCATCGTGTTCCTGGGCGACGACCGCATCCGCCGCGAGTGGTCGGTCTACCAGAACGGCCGGCAGGTGGAGACCGACGTCTTCACCATGACGCGCCGGAAATAGGCCGTCGGGCCCTCCGAGCGCCGCGGGGCCTCCGGCGCGGGGCGGCCGCTGCCCTGTTTGGGGCGACCGCCGCCCTCTTCAGGGCGAGCCTCGCCCAACCTGGGGGAGCGCCCTACCTCTTCGGGGCGACCCCTCCCCTGTTCGGGGCGACCGTTGCCCTCTTGGGGGCGGCCATCGCCCTCTTCGGGGCGAGCGTCGCCCTCTTCGGGTATACCCCCGTACCTCTCTGGGGCGAGCGTCGCCCGCTTCGGGGCGACCGCCGCCCTCATCAGGGCAGCCGCCGCCCTCCTCGTTCCGCCTCCTGTCGCATCGACGACGCGCCGAAAATCCAGCAGCGCGGCAGGCGCCTCGCCGAAGATCTCGTGCGCGGAGAGACGGCCTCGTGTAGGGTCGCGTGGCGCGCGGGCCGGCGACGCCCGTCCGCGCTCCGTGTCGCTCCGCGCGCCCGCCGGCGCACCCTGGAGTTGCATGACCGAGCGGATCGAAGAAGGCTTCATCGCCACCGACTACGGCCGCATCGGGTTCCGCATCGTCGGCGACCCGGCGCGCGGCGCCGTTTGTGCCGAGCCGTCGGCGGCCCTCCATACGATGGCCGGCCGGATCGGCCCCGCGCGATCCGCTGTAACCTGAGCTTAGAAGGGCACAAAGACCTGGCGCGCTGGCGTTCGGCGCCCGTCGCTCGGCGTCCGGGTAGAACGCAGGTCCCAGAGGGTTGTTGACTCTAAATTGGTTAAAAATCTACGATGAGGAACGATCATGGAGGCACGAGCCCAGGAGAGCGGGGAGGGGGCAGTCTGCAGCGTGGACCTGGCCTTGCAGACAGCGTCCTGGATCGCTTCGAGGATCCTCGCGGACCGGAAACCTTCGCCCACCGGCGCACCTACTTGGACGACCGCGACACACGGCCCCCATGGAGTGATCGAGCCCGCCGGCCTAGACCTCTATCACGGCACCGCCGGCATCGCGCTCTTCCTGGCGGCGTATTCGGCGGTGACGGGTGATCGCGAGCCCGGGCGCGTTCGCTCTGGAGGGAATTGGCCCTCTTCTCGAAGGGCCATACCGTCCCAGCGAGCGACCGGCGATCGGCGGCCTGATCGGAACCGGCTCCCACGTCTATTCTCTGGTCAAGCTCTACGAGCTCACTGGTGAATCCGGGCTGATCGAGGCGGCAGCTGAGCTCGCGCGAGCGATAACGCCGGAAGCCATCGCGTGCGATACCTCTCTGGATGTGGTCCATGGCTCGGCTGGTGCCCTCCTGGCCTTGCTCAGCCTGGATCGAGCGAGCCCCCGTCCGCGTGGCGCCGTCGATCCGTTGGATTTAGCCATCCTCTGCGGCAGGCGGCTGTTGGCCGCTCGGATCTCCCATCAAGGCCTGCCTTCGGCTTGGTCGTCCATCGCCGGTCGGCCGCCGTCGAGCGGCTTCGCCCATGGAGCCTCGGGAATCTGTCTCGCTCTTGCTCGCCTCTTCGCGCGCACTGGGGACGAGGACTTGGAGGAAGCGGTCGCCGATGGGCTGGCCTTCGAGCGCCGTCTCTTTGATCCCGAGCTGGGCAACTGGCGGTCGCATCGAGGCTTCGACGGCTCGTCCACGGTGCGGTGGTGTTACGGTGCGCCCGGCATGGCGCTCGCCCGCTTGGCTATCCGTGACCTGATCCCTGGCCGCAACCTGCCGGCGTTGCTGGAAGAGGCCGAAGCCGGCCTTTTCACCACGCGCTCCGCACCGCAGACCGCCGTCGATCACCTCTGCTGCGGCAACATCGGTCGCGTGGAGATCCTCGTTTCGGCGTCTCGGCGTCTCGCCGATCCCCGCTGGGAAACCGCGGGAGAGCTCTCGCCTTCAGGGTATTGCGCCGGCTCAAGGCGAGAGGCTCGTTCGGTTGGTCCCCGGCCACCGAGCCCGGCTTTTTCGAGCCGACTCTCTTCGGGGTGCCGCAGGGATCGGCTATAGCTTCCTGCGCCTCGTGGAGCCGAAGGGGCTTCCAGATCTCCTGCTCATGGAGTGAACGGGGACGGCGTTCTGGGTCCCGCGGGCTACCCCGCCCCTGAACCTTCGTCATGCCGCCGAAGCAAGCCCTCCCGCACCAGGCGCCGGCAGAGGACGAGCTTGCTGGAATCGTCGAGGGCTGGCAGCTCCGCCACCTGGAAGACACCGTGAATTCTGATGTGCTCGAACGCAGGCGCCAGGTGAGCCGGTCCCTGAATGTTTGACTTGCCGAACCGAATGGACGCTCTCCCCGCCTCCTCTTCGACCCGGCACAGCACTCCCCGGCGGCGCATCAACCAGGTCGCAAGGGAAAGACTTCCCAACTCTGCCAGCTCATGGAAATGTCCATCGGGAGGCAACGCATGCTCAGTGATTTTTTGGCGGGCCACCGCCGCCAGAGCCTTCGGGAAGGACACCTTTGCGAGAAAGCTCTGGAGGGCGACCCCAAATCGGCCGGCGAGCGATGCAGCGGCAGTCGGATCGGACTCAAAGCCCGCCGGTAGCGCTCCTTGGAGCGCCGGCTCTTCGAGGGTCGCCTGTTCAACCGCCGCCCTCAGGACGTCCATCCAGTACAGCGGGTGAAGGCTCACGGTCAGATGCAGCGAGGCACCACCGATAGCCGTGGCGCGGTGCGGCATGCCGCGCGGGACGTAGAGCACGTCGCCGGCGGAGAGCACGAGGCTCTCGAGGAGAGGTAGCTGGTCGAGCGGTTTCCTCGCTGGATACGAGAGGCATTTCTCATACTCCAGTCTCTCGACGGGCTGATAGGCGCGCTCGTGGAGCTGCCACTGCTTGGAGCCGAAGATCTGCAGGATGAAGAAGTCATGATAATCGATGTGGAGCGGGAAGGCCTGAGATCCCTCGCCCGTGAGGTAGAGGTTGACCTGCACGCGAGATCCGAACAACTCCTGCAGCTGAAGGACGAGAGGGGAGAGAGGCGGCCACGACTCTTGGAGCCCTCGCAGCACGAGGGTGTCGCCCGCGTGGGTCGCCTGGTAGACCTCGTCCATCGAAACCTCGCTCGGCTGGACGTGGCGGATCGGCCGCCCGCTGCCTTCCGGAGGCTTGAGCATCAGGTTGGATGTCTTTCCGTCGCGCGTCGAGAGGAGGCACGATCGACATCTCGGATCGAGAAGATCGAATCGAAAACTGCGCTGTCGCGTCCCTGCAGATGGAGGCGGTCCTGCTCGAAGAATCGGTGGCGGAAATCGTCGAAACCGAGAGGGGCAATCAGGCCTTCGAAGATGGAGCTGGACCGGCTCATGAGCGCCGTATCCCATCCTGCGGATCGGGCCGGGAGACCGATGTGGGGGCGCGGGCGCCTCTCGCTTCCGCCAGCAGATAGAGCAGGCGGTCCGCCAGGTCAGCCTCGCGGTCGGAAGACGAGGGCGGTGCTCCGGCGTGCAGAGCGCCCGGCAGCAGCTCCCAGGTGGACGAGCACGAGGAGGGCAAGCTCTCGCAGGCGCGTGTCAGCAGGCGGGTCAGATAGGCTTCATCGGCATTCTCCAGGCCGAGACGGTTGGCCGTCATATGCATCTGGCTGACCCCGATGCTGCGCCGCGCGACAAGGTCTTCCGACCCGACACGTGTCGACAGCTCGCTCGCGGCCCGGGACCAGATATCGTCGTCGGCGGGGTCAAGCCACCTCTCGATCTCCGACGCAACGAGATGGACGAAGGCTTCTCGCTGCTCGTCGAATACCTGATCGCCCCGGGCGATTACAGCGCCCATGGTCTCGCGCCAGCCCGAGAAGTAGTCGGCCAGAGCGAGGAGCTCGTCCCGGTTGCGGGCAAATCCCAGGGCTTGCCGCAGCAGGATCCGCAGAATTCTCGGCATCTGCTTGGACCAGGGAAGACAGCCGAAGGCCGCCAGATAGCGCAAGGAGGCAGCGCTGGACAAGGCGAAGAAGTCCAGCGACGCCGGCAGGCGATCGCGCCCACCATATCGCTCGGTCTCCGGCTCGAAGATCGAAGGCCGCCAGGTTTCCTTGCACAGGTTTGGATGGGCCGGATCCATCGGAACCAAGGGCCTCGACCGGTTCGAAGGCTCGTGCCAAGGCTCGCGCAGAGCTCTCGCGACAGGCCAAAGGGAGAAGAAATTATCGGCTCCCCTGGCGATCTGCTCCTCGATCTCGCCCGCCCGGTCCGGGTCGATCCGCAAACGCAGGCGGACGTGGGGACCCTCCTCGTAATAGCGGATGAAGAAAAAACGATCGGCAGCCCCGCTGCCGACGAGCCTCGACGCCACCGGCAGGACGAAATCGAGGAGGACTCGATTGCGGTCACCGGGATAGAAGAGGTGGGTCGACACCCACTGTCCGTCGGCGAGACGAGCACGAGGAAAGCCGGCCATGGGCCCGGCGGAGGCGAGCGCGGATCCGCTCACGGCCCGGCATCCGGGATGACGAAGAAGGGGATGGACTCGAGATCAGCCACCAGGGCCTCGTGAAAGCGTCGGCGACGCTCGGGATCGACCAGTTCGGCCAGGGCGCTCCGATCCTCGTCCGTGTCCAGAGAGATGCTGCGGAAGAAAGTATCGACTTCCGACGAGAAGATCTGACTGCCGTCGCTCAGCTCGCAGAGAGCGACGCGATCCTCCACCATGGCGCGTGCGATGGCAATATGCCTCCACATCGCTTCCCAGCGCCTGCGATTGCGGGCGATGCGCGCCCTTTGGAGATTGAAATCGTAGCAGTGGTTGGCGAGCATGATGAGAAAGGGAGCCCGCTCTACGCCGCGGCGGACGGCCTCGTCGGCGCTGGCGAGAGAACGCTCCGCTCCCTCGTAGTCCTCGTCGATGTACTGGCGATACGCGAGGGCGTTCCAGTACCAGCGCTCCAAAACCAGACGTACGTTCTGTGACGTCTCGCCGAGGCTCTCCAATCGGCGCCGGCTGTGCTCTAGCAGCTCCTCCCCTTCTCGCCGACGGCGCTTACGCAGGAGCACCACGGCTTGGTCGATCCAGCCGGTAAGGATCGCGCCTCCCGCCCGTTGGAACTCTTCATACCAGCGACGGCCCGGCTCGCCACTCTGGCGGATCAAGTGAAACCAGAGCTGCGCATCGTCCCCGGAAACCAATCGACCGGCTGTCGGCATGAAGTCACCGTTCCGTAAAAGCCGGCTGGCGGCCAGCCGGCGAGGAAGACAGAGAGTCCCGCCTCGACCTTTGTCGGAGCGGGGCAGACTCGGTCCGATCTCTGGCGCTGAGAACGACGGCGTGGTCTGGGTTGCGGCGCCGGTGCCGCTGTAGCAGCACTGGCCGGAGCAGCCGGCCGCGTTGCTGTTGCCATCGAGGCCGCCTGCGACGGCGTCGAGGTCCTGATCCGAGAGGGGCTTGACCTCGAGGTTGTCGAGATCTGCGAGTTTCTTGTCGTTGTCGGCCATCTTTCTTCTCCTTTCGAGGAGCTTGGGCTCCTCATGCCTGGGTTCGATACTCCTCACGAGATGTGAGGCTCTCGAACGGCCAACCGTCAGCGGCCAGCCGGTGAGATCGATCTTTCGTCGCAGCGAGGTCGAGGGTATCGAGCTGGAGCTCGATGGCCCATCGGTCGCCGGCAGCATCCGAGGGGAACACAGCCGGCTCCGGCAACTGCTCTTCGAGGGTGATCTCCGCCTCCTTGACAGCCGCCTGGAAGACGCTGACGAGGAGCGGAGACGTAAAGTCGATGTATTGGGGCTTGTAGACGGCCTTGCGATCGGCCTCCGAGATCTTTTCGATGACGAAGACCCGATCCGGGATCTCAAAGAGCTTCCGCCAACGGTTGACCTGCGAGAAGACCTCGGCTTCGCTCAGCCGGGGATCGCGGCAAGGGATTTGCGATGTCGGCACCACCCAGCGGCGCCGGCAAACCACCAGCCGACCGAGGGTCAGTCGATCCCCAATCGCCACCCCGCGCTGCATGCGGACGCGCGGCGCTGGAATGCACCGCACGTGCTCGCCTGGCCCGAACATCGAAAGAAACTTGAAGATCACCGGCAGGTAGTTGTTGTTGAGAGTGCTCAGGTGGACTGGAAGATAATGCTGGCCCGCATCGTCGAAGACCTGCGGGAACCCTGCTGCCCGAGGCCCGCCGGACCCGCAGATCGCGCAAGCGAATCCGGCGCTCCGCTGGCAGGCTCAACCGCTCGCCGGGAAGCTCGACGACCTTCGGGGTCTGTGCACAGTGCAGGTTGATGACATTCCCCTGCGTGCACAGGAGGTCGAGCAACTGCACTGAACGCCCGTCGATCTCGCCGCTGCTCCGGCGAGCGAAGTGTTCCAGATAGCGGGAACGGGCTTCCACATCCAGGACAGGGGTGAAGCGGCTGCCGAATCGGCCGGTCCCTTCAAAAATGCGGTTGAGCACCCAGAGCTGGCCGGTGGAATCGGCCGGGCTGAAGGAAGAGGCAAACGCCCACAGAAGGCAAGTAGCGGCCCGGCACGAGCGCGAGGAGCTCATCGAGACCCTCGCGCGTCAACCAGTTTTCTTCGGGCTGCGCCCGCAAGGCGTCGAGGTCTTCATGGACCTTGGCGCGCAGCCGACGAAGCTCTTCGACCTCCGGCAGTTGCCATGGGTTGAAGGCGTACTCTCTCGAGCCGGCTTCTAGAGCCTTGGCCTGGAAGCTCCTGAGCTCCTGCCACAGATGGCTGGCGGCTTCGAAGAGATCGAGGAAGCTCACCTCCGTAGCCTCCGGCCAACGATCTGCCATCAAGGCGCCGACCTGATGGAGAAAGTCATGGCGGAAGCTGAAGAGGCTCGCCAGCTTGGCTAGGGCATTGGCCTCGGGCAGGATGGCTTCGAGGCTCGAGGCGCTCATCTGCACCAGCTCCTGCGCCCGAGCACCGTCGCGGATGACGAGAGATAGACGTCCTCGTAGTAGTGCCCCACGATGCCGCGCCGGAGCTCGATCTCATCGCCTAGGCCGGCAGCCTCGCAATCGACTGCCAGATTCCTCGATCTGCTTGTCGATGGCGCGTGTCGCCGCAACTGGATCACGGCTCGTGGCGTAGCCCTTTTCCTCCGCCAGCAGCCGGCCGAGGCTTTCCGCCACCCGCCCGAGCCCCGCCTCGTGCGGCCAGGTTGCCAACTCTGAGAACAGCCGTTCTTCCAGCCTGGCGTCATCGCTCGGCCAGGGCGCGACGAGTTGCAGGAATCCGATGTCCAGGATCTGGTCGAGAATCGCCTGAATTTCATTGCGCCCTTCGGATCGTCGCGATCGAGCCTCGGGCGGCCGCCTCGACCAGGTCTCCAGCAACCACGGCTGCTCTGGAAGCCTTTGACGGATCCAGGAGATCAGATCGCCCCGCAATCGGACTCGCACCAATTCCGCCGGTGCGTGCTTGGGCCGCTTTTCTCCTGGATGATCTGAAAGCGTCCCGGACGGAAAAACCGAAAAATGTCCGTGTCGACCTCCTCCAGGGAGCTGTTAGCTCGACCCGCAGACGCCGGCGGACCGCCGGGCAATGGAAGAGGGCCTGCTGGTATTGATCGACCAGATAGCGGTTCAGCCGGAAGAGCGATCTCTCCCACCATGGCCCCGTAGCGAGCCGCAAGCTCGCCTCGCCGATCTCGTCCTGAACCGTGCCGAGGGCTACCCTGGTCAAGGATGAGTAGGGCGACAGCTTCAGCGCCGCCCGGGTGACATAGCGCAGCAGGCTGATTTCGAGCCTGCGCTCCCGGCGTCCGAAGCGATCGAAGGGAGTGAGGCGGAGTCGGTTCAGGTGACTGGCCAGATCCCGACTGGCGAGAGAGATGCCTCGGATTAACCCCTCCTGGCTCAGGTGAGCGAGCAGCGCTTGACGCTCGCGGTACAGGTCGTGCTCGTATAGGAGGCTGACCTCTCTATCGAGAAGCTCCAGGCGCTCCTCTAGAAGCGCGACTCGGCGGCCCTCCGTCCCCAGCGCCCATTCCAGCCGCTGAAGCTGCCCGGAGGTCTGATATTTAGCCAGGCTTCGGCCGTTGAAACAGTCCCGCCTGAGGGCCAAGAGAAGTCTTCGATCCGCCGGATCTGCACGTCCGACCGCGGCGTGCAGCGAATCGGCCAGCGAGCTTCGCGCCAGGGTGAGCTCCGTCTCGACGAGGTGACGGTCCGCGAAACGTTGCCGGAGGCGGTCGCTGCCGAACGACTCGACACTCCCGGCCGGCAATCCGGCGATGCGAGCCCAATAGATGGGTGAGGGGCACTCTCGGCGCGTCGGCATCTGCACTTCGAGCGCCTAGCGCGCCTCGGCCAACGCCGTCGGGGCGATCGCGGTGGCCGCCTCTTGCGCAGCTCGCGATAGGAGGTGATGAGTGAAGGCTTCTTCGGGCATGTGTAGACCGCCCTGCTTCGCGACGCTGTGGAAGACCTTGAAAAGCGGCGCGAAGGCGGGGTCCGGCGCGAAGGGATCGAGCCGATAGTCCGGGTCGTCGCGAAACGTGACGACGTGCCGGTGCAGATCGATCAAGGAGCGCTCCCATGGCTCATCGGTCGCGTCGTCTAGGCGGATCTCCCCGCCGGTGCACTGCACTTCGATCGCCCGTCGCAGGATGTCGACAACGCCGGGAATCTCGTCCACGCGCTCATCGAAGCGCTGCAGCGGCCCGGAGAAATCACCGGCGTGCTTGAGCTCCGAGTTGCTCTTGGCGAGCAGGAACCGCAGCAGCCAATCCCGGTGATACGCCAGATACGAAGCAAGGGTCCCCGGCGTAAAGGCGAGAGCCGAGGCGCCTCGGATGAGAGCTTTGAGGACCAGGTTCTGCCGCGACGGATAGAGGAATTGTCCCTCGGCATCGGGAACGAGAGCCTCGAGCACTCTGTCGAAGCCGCAGGCGATGGCGCGAGTGCACAGGAACGCAAAGCGATCATCGTCGATAAAGGGCTTTCCCCCCAGTGAGATGGGGTGGCGCCGGTACTGCGTCCAGAGGAGCGTGCGATCCGGGTGGTCCTCTTCGACCTCGTCTTCGACGTCGATGGCGGGCAGGCGCGGATTGCTGACCCTCTCGTACCCGGCGTCCGGTTCCGGCAACTTGGCCAAGAAGGTCTCGACCGACTCGGCCAAGAGACGCATGAGAAGCTCCTTCTCGCGCTCCGGGCCGTGCACTCGGACCTTGACGTGCTCGCCCCGCTTCGAGTAGCGAACGATCCAAAGGTAGCAGTCTCCGGCATCCGAAGAGGCCTGGAATCGGCGCCAAAACGGCCTCAGTGCTCGATGGATGACACAGTCCAAGAATCCAGCGCAGTAGAGATTGGCTGTGACGATGGGATCGGCGCCTGATCTTGCAGTAAGCATTGCCGAATTCTCGGGTTACATATTACTAAGAAATTCTAACCATCCTCTGTTCAGAAGTCAAGATAGGGGTGCGATTGCTCAACTGCGCCACAGGCGGCTTCAAAAGGCTGGGGGGACGCCGCCGCTCTACTCCGCGTCATGAGCGCTCCGGCTCGGCCAGCGCGGGCCGGCGACGCCCGTCCGCGCTCCGTGTCGCTCCGCGCGCCCGCCGGCGCACCCTGGAGTTGCATGACCGAGCGGATCGAAGAAGGCTTCATCGCCACCGACTACGGCCGCATCGGGTTCCGCATCGTCGGCGACCCGGCGCGCGGCGCCGTCCCCCTCCTCGTCGTCCATGGCGGGCCGGGGCTCCCCGCGGACTACCTGGAGCCCCTGGCGGCCCTCGCCGACGAGCGCCCGGTCATCTTCTACGACCAGCTCGGCTGCGGCCGCTCCGACCGCCCGTCGCCGGGGCCCTGGGTGACCGAGTACTTCGTCGGCGAGCTGTGGAAGGTGCGCCAGGCGCTGGAGCTCGACCGCGTCCACCTCTTCGGCCACTCCTCGGGGAGCCAGATCGCCGTCGACTACGCCCTGATGCGGCCGGAGGGGGTCGCGAGCTACGTCCTCGCCAACCCGCCGCTCTCGATCCCGCGCTGGCTCGCCGACCTCGCCCGCTACCGCGCCGCGCTGCCGCGCGAGGTGCAGGAAGTCCTCGACCGCTGCGAGGCGGCGGGGACGACCGCCGCGCCCGAGTACTCGCGGGCGACGCGGGTCTTCTACGACCGCCACTTCTGCCGGCTGTCGCCCTGGCCCGAGCCGCTCGAGCGGGCGCTCGAGGGCTACAGCGACGAGGTCTACCGCGCCATGTGGGGGGCGAGCGAGCTCTGCATGACGGGCGTCCTCAAGGACTACGACCGCGCCGCGCGGCTGGGCGAGATCGCCGCCCCCACCCTCTTCCTCTGCGGCCGCCACGACGAGGCGACGCCGGAGACGACCGCCTGGTACCGAAGCCTTCTCCCCGGCTCCGAGATGGTGGTCATCGAGGACAGCTCCCACACCCCCCACCTGGAGCAGCCGGCGCCCACCCTCGCCGCGGTGCGCGCGTTCCTGGCGCGGGTCGACGGCGCGCCCGGCGCCAGGTAGCCAGGCGGATGGCCGGCGGGTAGCCCGGCGGGAGCCAGGCGGGTAACAAGGTGATGGACGAGCCTTCGCCGAGCGGCGCGGATTCAGGCCTCGAATTCCGCTACGCTCCAGGGGCTACGCCGAATTCCGTCGCACCTCGTCTCGCATCCGTCATCCTCTGGAGGACGATCCGCTATGACCCGCATGACCCGCATAACCCGCGTGACTCGAAGGACCCGGATGATCGCGTCGGCGCTCCTGCTCATCCTGCTCGTCCTGCCCGCCTCGGCGGCGCACGCCCGGGACGCGGCGCGGCGGGACGCTCCCCGCCCAGCCCTCGACGCCGTGCTGGCGAGCGCCGCCGCGCTCGAGACGTTCAAGAGCGTCGCCATGGCGCCCGACGGGCGGCGGCTCGCCTGGGTCGAATCGCTCCCCGGCGCCGACGGTCTCCCCTCGAGCCGCTCGGCCATCGAGGTCGCCGCGCTGACGGCAGCCGGCGCCGGCGCCCCGGGCCGGGTGACCGCGGTCGTCGGCAAGGGCGGCGCGGCGGTCGAGAGCCACCCCGTCTGGTCACCCGACGGCCGCCGGCTCGCCTTCCTCTCCGACGCCGCGGCGCCCGGGCAGCTCGACCTCTACGTCGCCGAGGCGACGGCGGCCGGCGCCATGGGCCGCCCCCGCCGGCTCACCCGGCTCTCCGGCCAGGTGGACGAGCCGCGCTGGTCGCCCGACGGCCGCTCGATCGCCCTCCTGCTGATCGAGGGCCGGCGCGAGACGGCCGGACCGCTCGCCGCCGTGCCGCGCGACGCCGGGGTGGTCGGCGAGACACCGCAGGAGCAGCGCCTGGCGGTGGTCGACGCGGGCGACGGCGCGGTGCGCCGGGTCTCCCCCGCCGACCTCTACATCTATGAATACGACTGGGCGCCGGACGGCCGGAGCTTCGCCGCCACCGCGGCCCACGGCTCGGGAGACGACAACTGGTACGTCGCCGAGCTGTACTCGATCGCCGCCGAGGGTACGGCGCCCGAGCGCTCGGCGCGCTCGCTGTGGAAGCCGGCGGTCCAGATCGCCGACCCCCGGGTCTCCCCGGACGGCCGCTCGGTCGCCGTGATCGGCGGCCTGATGAGCGACTTCGGGTTGAACGGCGGCGACGTCTACGTGATCCCCTTCGGGGCGGCCGGCGGCGGGACGGCGCGCGACGTGACGCCCGGCCTCCGCGCCTCGCCCGCCTGGCTCGCCTGGACGGCGGCCGACCGCCTGCTCGCCGTCGAGACGGTCGACGGCGAGACCGCGGTCGAGGCGCTCGACCTGCCGGCGGCCGGAGCCCCCGCGGCAGCCGCGGCGCGGGCGACCACCGTCTGGCGCGGCGCCGAGATGATCACCGAGCGCGGCACGGCGCCCGGCCTCGCCTTGGCCGCCGACGGCAAGGCCTCGGCGGTCCTCCGCCAGTCCTTCGGCCGGCCCCCCGAGGTGTGGGCCGGGCCGCTCGGCGCCTGGCGCCAGGTGACCGCGAAGAACGCGCGCTATGCCGCGAGCTGGGGCGAGGCGAAGAGCCTCCACTGGACGAGCGGCGGCGTCGAGGTCCAGGGCTGGCTGCTGCCGCCCCCCGGCGTCTCGCTCGCGGCCTCACCCGGCGACGGCCTGGGCCGCCGCTATCCGCTGGTGGTGGTGATCCACGGCGGCCCGGCCGCGGCACACCGCGCCGGCTGGCCGACCATCGCCGGCCTGCTCGCCAGCCAGGGCTTCCTCGTCCTCCTCCCCAACCCGCGCGGCAGCTATGGCGCCGGCGAGGACTTCACCCGCGGCAACGTCAAGGACTTCGGCTACGGCGACTTCGACGACGTCCTCGCCGGGCTCGACGCGGTCAAGGCGGCGGCGCCGTGGAACGGCCAGGCGGGGATCTTCGGCTGGAGCTACGGCGGCTACATGACGATGTGGGCGGTCACCCGCACCGGCCGCTTCCAGGCCGCGGTCGCCGGCGCCGGGGTCGCCGACTGGCAGAGCTACTACGGGCAGAACCGCATCGACCAATGGATGATCCCGTACTTCGGCGCCTCGGTCTACGACGACCCCTGGATCTACGCCCGCAGCTCGCCGATCAGCTTCATCAAACAGGCGCGGACGCCGACCCTGGTGCTGCAGGGCGAGCGCGACGCCGAGGTGCCGGCCCCCCAGGCCTACGAGTTCTGGCACGCGCTGAAGACCCTGGGGGTCGAGACGCAGTTGGTGATCTATCCCGACGAGGGGCACCGCTTCGCCAAGCCGGAGGACGACCGCGACCGGCTGCGGCGGATGGTCGAGTGGTTCGAGCGCTTCCTGAAGAAGGGATAGAAAGGCCGTGTAACCGGATCGGCCGCCACCGCCACTATCGTAGTGGTGGCGGTTGAAAGGAGTTGCTGAGATGCGTGTCCCGAGGTTCCTGGGTCCGCTCGCGCTCGCCGTCCCGCTGGCCATCTCGCTGGCGATCCTCTGCTGTCTCACCCCGCTCCAGCCGGCGCAGGCCGCGCCGCCCGAGCACATCGCGTCGCCGTCCGCGCCCCCCGACTCGCCGCCGCCATCTCCTCCCGCACGCGCTGAGCCCGCACCTTCCGCACCGGCGCCGAGCGAGCCGCCGGCCGCCGCCCCCCCCGAACCCTCGCCGGCGCCGGAGCCGGCACCGGCGCCCGCGGCGCCGCCGAGCGCGAACGAGAACCCCACGCCGACTGACCCGGGCACGGCCGGACGGCGGATCTCCCCGCCCCCGCCGCCCGCGGACCGGGGACCGACGGACCCCGGCACCGCCGGACGGCGGATCCCCGCCTCCTCTGGATACGTCGACGACGGCGGCGATCAGCCGGCCTACCTGGACGCCGCGGATGACCTCGCCTCCGAGGAGACGTCCGACCGGGCCGCGGCGCCCCAGAAGGCCGCCAAGCCGCCGGCCGGCGAGGCGCTCGACGTCCGCGTCGTCAAGGTCGAGGTCGCGGTCGCCGACCGCTCCGGGCTGCCGGTCGCCGGCCTGACGGAGGGGGACTTCGAGGTCCTCGAGGACGGCAGGCCCGTCCCCATCGCCGACTTCCACGCTCCCGCCGCCCTGCCCCACGTCGCGACCTTCTATTCGCTCGGCCTCGTCTCCTCCCGCGGCAGCGCCGGCGGCGATCACCCGATCGCCGTCCGGGTGAGGCGGCGGAGCTCGCCCGACGGCGCCGCGCCGCACGTGCCCTAGGACGATCCACGGCCCGATCCGCCGCCGCCGGACGGCGGCTAGATCTTTCGCGCATGCTACGCTTTGGGCGACAGCGTGCGAAACCTCGATCCTGGAAGGAGCTGCTCAGGATGCACACCCCGAAGCTTCTCGGTCCCCTGATGCTCGCCGCCGGCCTGCTCGCCCTGCTCGGCCTGATCCGGGCGGCGCCCGCGGCGAGCGGCCCCCCTCCCGCGCTCGACCGCGGCGAGAACACCGCTCGGCCGGCGCTCGAGCCCCAGCCGGCGCCCCTGCCGCCGCCGAGGCGGGCGACGGCTCCCTGGAAGCCCAGCCCGGACAAGCCTTCCGGCGGCGAGCCGTTCGCCGAGTCGATCGAGGTCCGCGTGGTCAACGTCGAGGTGTTCGTGTCCGACCGCTCCGGGCGGCCGGTCACCGGCCTGACCAAAGACGACTTCGAGCTCTCCGAGGACGGCAAGCCCGTCGCCATCACCAACTTCTATGCCCAGTCCGCGGCCTCGGCAGCCGGCGCCGGCACGCCGGCCGCGGCCGACGCCTCCGAGCCCGCCGCGGCCGCAGCTCCCGGCACGACGGCGTCGCCGCGGGCTCCGGCGAGCGCCGCGGCGGTGCCGGAGTCGCAGCGGCTCGACCTCGGGATCTTCATCGACAACCTGCAGCTCACGGCGGTGGCGCGCAACCGGGTGCTCGCCGCGATCAAGGACTTCGTCGCCTCGCACGTCACCGCCGGCGACCGCGTGCTCCTCGCCAGCTTCGACGGCTCGATCCGCATCCGCCAGGCGCCCACCCGCGACCCCAAGGCGCTCGTCGCGGCGGTCGACGAGATCGCCAAGAGCTCGCCGCGCGGCATCCACGCCAGCCAGGAGCTGCGCAACCTGATGCAGGACGCCGACCGCGGCAACACCTTCAGCGGCGACCTCGAGATGTACGTCAAGGAGCGCTACCAGGACGACCGCGAGAGCCTCACGGCGCTCGACAACTTCGTCAGCTCGCTCGCCGGCCTGCCGGGGAGGAAGGCGGTGCTCTACGTCTCCGGCGGCATGTCGATGCAGCCCGGCGACGTCGGCCTGCACGCGGTGGCCGAGAAGCAGGGCCAGGCCACGGTGAGGGACCTGGCGCTGCCGGGCGCGCTCGAGATCCAGCCGCTGGTCGATCACATCGTCGCCCACGCCAACGCCAGCCGGGTCACCCTCTACGGCATCGGCGCCCCGGAGGACTTCGACAGCCTCGCCGTCCAGGTCGGCGGCGGCACGCCGCTCGGCAGCCTGCAGTTCGTCGCCCGCGACAGCCTGAACAGCGTGATGGGGCCCGTCTCCCAGTTCACCGGCGGCTTCTCCGGCATCGACTTGAACGACCCGCGGTCCCTCCTCGACCGGCTGCGCGGCGACCTCGAGACCTTCTACTCGCTGGGCTTCAGCCCCACCCATCCCAGCGACGGCGGGGATCACAAGATCGCCGTGCGCCTCAAGGGCCATAAAGGTTTGAACGTCAGGACGCGCCAGCGCTACCGCGACCGGGACGACGCCGAGCGCCTGACCGACCGCACGCTCGCCGCCCTCTACCTGGGCGTCGAGGACAACCCGCTCGGCGTCAAGCTCGCCCTCGAGCGCGACGAGCCCGGCGAGAAGGGCCAGCGGGTGGTCTCGATCCTCGTCGCCGTCCCCGCCGACAAGCTCGTCCTGGTGCCGCGCCAGGGCTCCCGCGACGGCAGGTTCACGGTCTTCTTCGGCACCGAGGACGGCCAGGGCCGCGTCTCGCAGATCAGCCACAAGGAGGTGCCGCTGCGCATCCCGGAGGCGCGCTACACGGCGCACCCCGGCCAGCTCGCGACCTACCGCATCCGGCTCGCCGTGCGCGCCGAGGCCCAGACGGTGGCGGTGACGCTGCACGACGACGTGGGGAAGACCGAGGCGGTCGTCGCCGCCCGCTACCACCCGCAGGTGGCGGCGGCCGCCCCCGCCGCTCCGCTCCGGCACTGAGCCGGGCCGACCCGCGGTCCTCCGTGTGCTAGCCTGTCGCGAGACAGGCGGCTCACGGAGGACCTCGCCATGCGCGTTCCGCAGCTCCTCGCCCCGTCGGCTCTCGCCCTCGTCGCCCTCCTCGCGCTCTCCTCGCCCGCCGCCGGCCAGACTTCCGGCCCGGATCCCGCCCAGACCACGAAGCCCGCCGAGCCCGGCGGCGAGACCTTCGCCGAGTCGATCGACGTCCGCGTCGTCAACGTCGAGGTCTTCGTCACCGACCGCGCCTTCCGTCCCGTCACCGGGCTGGGCCGCGACGACTTCGAGCTCTTCGAGGACGGCAAGCCAGTCCCCATCACCAACTTCTACGCCCAGGCCGACGCCCGCCCGGCGTCGGCTGCACCCGCGGTGACCGCGGTGGCCGCGGCGACCGAATCATCGCCCGCCCAGGCGCCGGCGTCCGCCAAGGCCGCCGCGGCCAGCACCCCGGCCGACATCCCGGAAGCCCAGCGGCTCGACCTCGGCATCTTCATCGACAACCTGCAGATCACCCCCGCCGCCCGCAACCGGGTGCTGCGCTCGATCAAGGACTTCGTCGCCTCGCACGTCACCGCCGGCGACCGCGTGCTGCTGGCGAGCTTCGACGGCTCGATCCGCATCCGCCAGGCGCCGACCCGCGACCCCGCGGCCCTCGTCGCCGCCGTCGAGCAGATCGCCAAGAGCGCGCCGCGCGGCGTCCATGCCAGCCAGGAGATGCGCAATCTGCTGGAGCTGATCGCCCGCACCAAGGGCTCCGCGATCACCCCCGCCTCCGGGTTCCCGGACGACGGCTCGTCCGGCTCGAGCGCCGACAAGGCCGAGCAGGACGCGCTGCCGGGCGTCATCCAGACCTACATGCAGGAGCGCTTCGACGAGACCCGCGCCAGCCTCGCGGCGCTCGAGAGCTTCGTCGGCTCGCTCGCCGGCCTGCCCGGCAGGAAGGCGGTGCTCTTCGTCTCCGGCGACCTGGCGCTGCGCCCGGGCGAGGTGGTGCTGCGCGCCTACGCCGACAAGTTCGGCGAGGCGCTGGCGAAGGACATCCCGCGCGCCGCGGAGGTCGAGATCCAGCCGCTGCTCACCCGCATCGTCGAGCACGCCAACGCCAACCGCGTCACCCTCTACGGCATCGGCGCGCCGGAGAGCTTCAACGCCCTCGCCCTCCAGGTGGGCGGCGGCGCGGCGCTCGGCAACCTGCAGTTCCTAGCAGCGCGACAACCTGGCGGGGGTGATGCGCACCGTCGCCGACTTCACCGGCGGCTTCGCCGGCATCGACCTCAACGACCCGGGCGTCATCCTCGACCGCCTGCGCGGCGACCTCGAGAGCTTCTACTCGCTGGGCTTCTCCCCCGCCCATGCGGCCGACGGCAAGGATCACAAGATCGCCGTCAAGCTGAAGCGCAAGGGGCTGACCGTCCGCGTCCGCGACCGCTATCAGGACGAGACCGAGCCGCAGCGCCTGACCACCGCCGCGCGCTCCGCCCTCGTCTTGGGCCTCGCCGAGAACCCGCTCGGCGTCCAGCTCCGGGTGGAGCACGACGTGCCCGGCAAGGGCGGCGATCGCGAGGTCTCGATCCTCGTCGCGGTGCCGCTCGCCAAGCTCGTCCTGCTGCCGCGCGACACATTCCAGGAGGGGCACCTCACCCTCTACGTCGGCGCCCGCGACGGCGAGGGCCGCCTCTCCCCCATCCACCGCATCGCGGTGCCCCTCCACATCCCCCAGGAGCGGCTCGCCGCCGGCGCCACCGCCACCGGCTACGTCATCAAGCTCGCGCTCCGTCCCCAGGAGCAGATCGTCGCCGTCACCCTCCGCGACGAGCTCGGCCACGCCGAGTCCACCGCCACCACCGCCTACCGGCCCGCCGGAGTCGCCGCCGCCAAGCGCTGAGCGGATCTTCCGCGCCGGACGCGCCACCGTGAAGACCGCGTGTGGGCGCCAGGCCGTCCCGACCTCTCAGCTCGGGCGCGTCAAGAGAATCGCGGCGAGCAGGGCGTGGGAGAGGACGAGGAGGAGGATGCCGGCCGCGAGATGGCCCCGGCCGTCGCGGGCGAGGGCCGCGGCCGCCTGATCGCCGCCGCCGCGGAGGAGGCGCAGGGGCCTGCCGCCGGGAGAGCCATCGGGGGCGACGCCGCCCTCGGCGGCGCGGTAGAGGCCGATGGCGCAGACCTCCTCGCCCTCGGGCACCACCGATTCGGCGAGCCGGTCGCCGCGGTCGACCTCCCGCCGGTCACCCACCCGCCAGTCCTTGCGTACCGCCCCCTGGACGTCGGCGACGAGCGCCGCGGCCTCGCCGAAGATCTTCCCCGCCTGGGCGAGCCCCAGGCTCTCGAAGGCCGTGGCCGCGACATAGGCGGCGGCATGGGCGAAGGCCGCGTCGCCGCCGAGCACGGTCGCCGCGAAACCGCTCTCGAGAAGGGGAAATCCCAGCAGGCGGACGCTGCCGGCAGGCGCCGCGATCGCCGCCGGGGTCAGGGCGAAGCCGATGTGCGAGAGGGCCGAGCCGCCGCCGTCCTCCCCTGGAGCCTGGCCGCCGATCTGGTAGCTGTAGGCGACGCAGGGGGCGCCGGAGAACGGCGCCGCGAGCGGCGCCGCCAGGGCGGCGACAGGCGCCTACCGCGGCGAACCGCTTGCCGTCCTGCGGCAGGGCGCCGCTCCGCGCGCGCGCCAGCGCTCGCCGATCCTCCGCGGCCCGCGCGGCGTTGGCCAAGGCGCCGAGGGCGAGGCGCAGGAAGAAGGCGCCGGCCACGGCGCCGATCCAGTCGCCCGGCGGCGCCACGTGGAGCCCGCGACGGAGCGCCAGGAAGTAGAGCGCCGCGAGCGCCGCCCACTGGGCGAGCCACGCGGCGCACCCTCGCCCCACCGCCAAGCCCTTTCGATCCATATTTTGTGAGCCGCAGCCTACCACTCGGCGCAGCCCGAGAGGCGGGCGCGCCGCTCCCCCGTACGGGCTCATTTTGGTCCGCTGCGGGCGACCGCCCTCGGGACCACCCGCCCGAACCCCCTTCCAGGCGGCCGTCCTCGGGACCAAACTGAGCCGCTACCCGCTCCCCCGTTCGGGGGAGCCGGTGCCAGGCGGCCAGGCGTAGAGTGGCCTCGGCAATCGACGATCGGCCATCGGCACCGCGACGGTGCCCGGGAGACGCGCGATGACCTCCGGCAACCTCCGACCTCGGCCGCGCCGCGCGGCGCCCGACGTCCGCCTCGCCTGCATCGCCCTCCTCTCGGCCGCCGCGCTCGCCCTGCCGGCGGCCGCCGACCCCGCACCGCCGGGCTCGGCCGCGGCGGCCGCCGCGACATCCGCCGGGAGCGCGGAGAGCGGCGAGACCTTTTATGAATCGGTCGATGTCGACGTGGTCAACGTCGAGGTCGTCGCCACCGGCCGCTCCGGCCACCCGGTCGCCAGCCTCGCCAAGGACGACTTCGAGCTCTACGAGGACGGCCGGCCGGTCGCGATCACCAACTTCTTCCGCAGCGCGGAGGAGCCCGCCCGGCCGGACGGCGCGGCACCCGGTCGAGCCGCGCCCGCGGCCGCCGCTCAGGCGGTGCCCAAGTCGCCGGACCAGATCCTCAATTTCGCCGTCTTCGTCGACAACCAGAACCTCACCCCGAGCGCCCGCCGGCCGGTCCTCGCCGCCCTGCGGGACTTCTTCCGCGTCCACGTCGGCACCGGCGACCACGTGATCCTCGCCAGCTACGACGAGGGCATCAAGGTGAGCCAGCCCCCGGCCTCCGACCCGGCGGCGCTCGCCGCGGCGATGAACAAGATGATGATGGCCGTCACCCACGGCGGCCTGGCGGACGACAACGCCCGGCGGCTGCAGCGCGCGCAGGTGGCCCTGGAAGAGAACGGCGGCCGCGACGCCGCCGTCGAGCTCGGCGAGCTCAACGAGGAACGCCAGCTGAGCGGCGAGATCGACGTCCAGCGCGGCCGCCGCGGCCTCACCGCGCTCGCCAGCTTCATCACCTCGCTCGCCGGCCTGCCGGGGAGGAAGGCGCTGGTGGTGGTGACCGGCGCCTTCGCCGAGCAGGCCGACCCGCTGCTCGCCCGCCTCGCCGAGCATGCCAACGCCAACCGGGTGACGGTCTACATCCTGGGGGCGGTCGAGACCGCCGCCGCGGGACAGCTCGTCGGCGAGCGCACGATCGGCAACGGCTCGCTCGCCGCGGCCGACACTCTGACCGGCGGCCTGCACAGCGTCGCCGACCGCACCGGCGGCCTCACCGCCGTCAAGCTCGACGATCCCCTGTCGTTCCTCGAGCAGATCCGCGCCGACGTGAGCACCTATTACTCGCTCGGCTTCACCCCCGAGCACAAGCGCGACGGCAAGGTCCACAAGCTGGCGGTCAAGGCCAGGGGGCGCCAGGACGTCACGCTGCGCTACCGCGAGACCTACGAGGACCGGAGCGGCGATCAGCGCACCGCCTCCGCGACCCTCTCGACGCTGCTCCTCGGCATGGGCGAGAACCCCCTCGGGGTGGAGATCTCCTTCGAGCCGCTGAAGCCGTCGTCCGTCAGGGGCCTGGCGGCGCTCCCGGTCGTCGTCCACGTGCCGCTCGACAAGATCGTGCTGATACCGCAGGAGCGCTTCCACGAGGGCAAGCTCACCCTCTTCGTCGGCAGCCGCGACGCCGACGGCCGGATGTCCAACCTCAAACGGCTCTCCGCGCCCGTCCACGTGGCGAATGACAAGCTGATGACCGCCCTCGGCCAGGCCGTCGGCTACCGGGTGGAGATCCCGGTGCGGACGGGCGAGGGGACGGTCGCCGTCGGCGTGCGCGACGAGATCGGCCACGTCGATTCGACGGTCTCGGTCCCGCTCGCCCCCGCCCAGGCCGCCCGCGCCGCGGCGCCGCCGGCGCACCGGCCGGGGAGATGAGCGCATTCGCAGGCGCGGAACGGGCGTACACTGGAGACTGGCGCCCTCTCCCGCACCGGCGATGACCAGCGGCATTCCCTTCACCCGGCCCCGCCTCGCGGCCCTGCTGCTGCCCGTGGCGCTCGCCGCCGCCACGCTCGCCCCGCGCAGCGCCCCCCTCGCCGCCAGCGCCCCCCCGGCCACCGCGGCGGCGGCGGCCGGCGCGCCGGCGAGACCTACTACGACTCGATCGACGTCGACGTGGTCAACGTCGAGGTGGTGGCGACCGACGGCTCCGGCCGGCCGGTCGCCGGCCTCACCCGCAACGACTTCGAGCTCTACGAGGACGGCAGGCCGGTCGCCGCCAGCAACTTCCTGAGCAGCGTCGAGGACGCGCTCGCCGCCGGCCGGCCGGTCGGCCCCGAGGGCACGATCGCGCCCGCCACCCGCTCCGCCGACCAGGCGCTCTCCTTCGCGGTCTTCGTCGACAACGAGAACCTGACCGCCACCGCCCGCCGGCCGGTGCTCGCGGCCCTCGACGCCTTCCTCCACCGCCACGTCGGCGCCGGCGACCGCGTGCTGCTGGCGCGCTACGACGGCGGCATGAAGGTGAGCCAGCCGGCGGCGAGCCCGGCGGCGCTCGCCGCGGCGATGCGCGAGCTGCTGACCGACGCCACCCACGGCGGCCTCGCGGTCGAGGACCAGCGGCGGATCCGCCAGGCCAGGGCGGACCTGGCGGAAGGCGGCGGCCCCGACGACGCGATCGAGATGGGCGAGCTCAACGAGGACGCGCAGCTCGCCGGCGCCATCGACGTCCAGCGCGGCCGGCGCGGCCTGGGCGCGCTCGCCGACTTCATCACCTCGCTCTCCGGCCTGCCGGGGAGGAAGGCGCTGGTCATCGTCACCGGCGCCTTCGCCGTCGACGCCGACCCGCTGCTCGCCCGCCTGGCCGATCACGCCAACACCAACCGCGTGACGCTCTACGTGCTGGGGGCCGTCGAGCCCCCCGCCGCCGGCGCCTTCCGCTCGCCGACGGAGATCGGCGACAACCCCTTCGCGGCGGTCGCCGCCCTGACCGGCGCCCTGCACAGCGTCGCCGACCGCACCGGCGGCCTGACCGCGAGCAACCTCGCCGATCCGCTGTCCTTCCTGGAGCAGGTCCGGGGCGACGTCAGCACCTACTACTCGCTCGGCTTCACCCCCGACCACCGGCGCGACGGCAAGATCCACCGCCTGGCGGTCAGGATCCGCGGCCGCGGCGACCTGACGCTGCGCTACCGGGGGACCTACGAGGACCGGAGCGGCGACCAGCGCCTCACCTCGGAGACCGTCTCGACGCTGCTCCTGGGACGGGGCGAGAACCCGCTCGGGGTGCGGCTCTCCCTGGGCGAGCCGGCGCTCGGAAAGCTCGCCCGCGGCCTCGCCCCGCGCCGGACGACCCTCCCCATCGTCGTCCACGTGCCGCTCGACAAGCTCGTGCTCGTCCCCCAGGAGCGCTTCCACGAGGGCAGGCTGACCCTCTGGGTGGGCACCCGCGACGACCACGGCCGGGTGTCGCCCCTGACCCGCCTCGACGCCCCGGTGCGGATCGGCAACGACAAGCTGTTGAACGCCATCGGCCAGAGCGTGGACTACCGGGTGGAGGTCCCCCTGCGCCCGGGCGAGCAGATCGTCGCCGTGGGCGTGCGCGACGAGATCGGCCACCTCGACTCGACGGCTTCGGCGCCGATCGGCGCCCCGCCCGCCAGCGCGGCGGCCGGCAGCGCCGGGAACGACGGGGGCCGGCGCGGCGAGCTAGAATGATGCCCCGTTCGACGACAGGCTTTCGGCACCTCGGCGTGCCAGGAGATGCGCGATGAGCACCGGCAACGTTTCCCTCCGGCCGTCCCTCCGGCCATCCATCCGGCCCTCCATCCGAAAGCTGCGTTCTCTGATCGCCCCCCTGGCCCTCCTCGGCGCCGCCCTCGCCCTGCCGCCGCTCCTCCCCGCCGCCTCCCCGCCGCCGCCAGCCGCCGGCGCCGGGGAGAGCCCCGACGAGACGTACTACGAGTCGGTCGACGTCGACGTCGTCGACGTCGAGGTCGTCGCCACCGACCGCTCCGGCCGCGCCGTCGCCGGCCTGACCAAGGACGACTTCGAGCTCTACGAGGACGGCAAGCCGGTCGAGATCTCCAACTTCTTCCGCAGCGTCGACGAGGCGCCGGCGCCCGCCGTGCCGGCGGCGGACGCATCCGATCGCTCCGCGGCCGCCGGCCGCGCCGCCGTGGCGAAGCCCGTCGACCAGGTCCTCAACTTCGCCGTCTTCGTCGACAACGAGAACCTGACTCCCAACGCCCGCCGGCCGGTGCTCGCCGCCCTCCAGCGGTTCTTCCAGAAGCACGTCGGCACCGGCGACCACGTGATCCTCGCCAGCTACGACGGCGGCATCAAGGTGACCCAGCCCGCCGCCTCCGATCCGGCGGCGCTCAGCGCCGCGGTCGGCAAGCTGATGACGGGCGTCGCCCACGGCGGCGCGGCGATCGCCGACCGGCGGCTGGCGCAAAGCACGCAGGAGGATGCCTACGAGTCGGGGTTCGACGACGGGCCCCATGCGGGGTCGAACGCGCGCAGCCGATTCATCGCCGACGAGGCTCAGGTGGACGCCGAGCTCGGCGGCAACGTCGACCTCCAGCGCGGCCGCCTCGGCCTCGGCGCGCTCGCCGACTTCATCACCTCGCTCTCCGGCCTGCCGGGAAGGAAGGCGCTGCTCGTGGTGAGCGGCGCCTTCGCGGTCGAGACCGGCGAGCCGCTGCTCAACCGCCTCGCCGAGCACGCCAACGCCAACCGGGTGACGGTCTACATCCTGGGGGCGGTCGAGGGCGCCGGATCGTCGGCGGTCGACGCCGCGGCGGCGAACCCGGTGGCGATCAACGCCACCACCGACCAGGTCCTCTCCGGCGGCTCGACGCCGCTGCCCGACAACGCCAACTCGGCCTCCGACGCCCTCACCGGCGCCCTCCACAGCGTCGCCGACCGCACCGGCGGGCTGACCGCGGCGAACCTCATCGACCCCGGGACCTTCCTCGAGGCCGTCCGCCGCGACGTCTCGACCTTCTACTCGCTCGGCTTCAGCCCCGGCCACAAGCACGACGGCAAGGTCCACAAGCTGGCGGTCAAGGCCAAGGGCCGGCGCGACCTCAACCTGCGCTACCGCGAGACCTACGAGGACAGGAGCGGCGCCCAGCGCGCCGCCTCCGAGACCCTCTCGACGCTCGTCCTCGGCGTCGGCGAGAACCCGCTCGGCGTCGAGCTCACCTTCGAGCCGGCGGTGCCGGCGAAGACCGGCAAGGGGCGGATGAGCGTTCCGGTCCTCGTCCACGTGCCGATCGCCAAGCTGGTGCTGCTGCCGCAGGAGCACTTCCACGAGGGGAAGCTCACCCTCTTCATCGCCACCCGCGACGACCGCGGCCGCGTCTCGAGCCTGCGGCGGATCGCCGCGCCGGTGCACGTCGCCAACGACAAGCTGATGACCGTCCTCGCCCAGAGCGTCGGCTTCCGGCTCGAGGTCCCCGTGCGGCCGGGCGAGCAGACGATCGCCGTCGGCGTGCGCGACGAGATCGGCCACGTCGACTCGACCGCCTCGGCGCCCTGGACGCCGACCAAGATCGCCGGCGTGGCGAACCCCGGCGCGCGGCCTCCCGGCAGGTGACCGCGGTCTTCCGGCGGCAGCTCATGAGCACTGGATGTGAATGCGCTAAAGCACAGACGCGAGCGGCCCGCGGCGGGGGTTCGGTGGTAGCATGACGCCTCCTGTCAGAAGCGGTCGCCGCATGGAAGGAGACGCGCCGATGATTCACCGTACGCAGGCCGCGGCCATCGCCCTCCTGCTGCTCCCCCTCCTGCTCTTCTCGCCCACCGCCTGGCCGGACGTACCCAAGACCAACGAGAGCTTCTTCGAGTCGATCGACATCGACGTCGTCAACGTCGAGGTCTACGTCACCGGCCGCGACGGCCGGCCGGTGCCGAACCTGGCGCGCGGCGACTTCCAGCTCCTCGAGGACGGCAAGCCGGTCGAGATCACCAACTTCTACGCCAACGCCGACCTGGCGCCGGCGGCGGTGCTCCCCGCCCTGCAGCCGGCCGCTCAGCCCGCCCCCGAGGACCAGCGCCTCAACCTCGCGGTGTTCGTCGACAACCTGAACCTGACCCCGGGGGCGCGCAACCGCGTGCTCGCCTCGTTCAAGCGTTTCTTCGCCTCCCAGCTCTCCCCCAACGACCGGGTGGTCCTCGCGAGCTACGACGGCACGCGGGTCAAGATCCGCCGCGCCCCGACCAACGACCCCCAGGCGCTGATCAAGAGCATCGCGGAGATCGCCACCGGCTCGCCGCGCGGCAACCACACCAGCATGGTGATGCGCGACCTCTTCGCGGAGCTCGCCCGCATCCAGACCCAGGGGGTCTCCGGCGTGCTGGCGGCCGGCGGCGACCGCAGCGAGGCGACGCAGTTCGAGCTGCCGCAGCTCGACCAGGGCATCTACCTCTACTCCCAGGCGCGCTTCGACGAGACCCGGCACACGCTCACCGCGCTCACCAGCTTCGTCGATTCGCTCGCCGGCCTGCAGGGGAGGAAGGCGCTCCTCTACGTCAGCGGCGAGCTGTCGCTGCGCGCCGGCGAGGTGCTCTACCGCGCCCGCACCCTCAAGTTCGGCAAGGGCGAGGAGCCGCCGTCCTCGGACATCGACACCGCGCCGCTCCTGCGCCAGCTCGTCGACCACGCCAACGCCAACCGCGTCACCCTCTACGGCCTGGGCGCGCCGCAGGACTTCGGCAACATCGCCATGCAGGTCGGCGGCGTCGCCTGGGCGCACGAGCTCGAGGCGGTGCAGAGCGACGGCCTGTCGGCGGCGCTGCACACCATCACCGATCACACCGGCGGGTTGACGTCGGTCGACCTGAACGACCCCGGCGTGTTCCTGAGCCGCATCCGCAGCGATTTCGGCTCCTTCTACTCGCTCGGCTTCTCCCCCGGCCATTCGCGCGACGGCAAGCTCCACCACGTCGAGGTCCGGATGAAGGGGAGGAAGGACCTGAAGCTGCGCTACCGCGAGGCGTATCAGGACCGCTCGGGCGAGCAGCGGATGACCGCGGCGACGATGTCCGCCCTGGTCCTCGGGGTGGAGGAGAACCCGCTCGGCATCCAGCTCGACTTCGACCGCGAGACCTCGGCCGCCGGCGGGGCCTTCGTGGTGTCGGTGATGGTCAGGATGCCGATCGCCAAGCTGGTCCTCCTGCCGCACGAGCACTTCCACGAAGGGCGGGTGACGGTCTTCGTCGGCACCTGCGACGACGAGGGGCGGACCTCGCGGATCAACAAGCTCGCCGTGCCGGTGCGCATCCCCAACGAGCAGCTCAAGGCCTCGATGGGCAAGCTCGCCGGGTTCCGGGTGAACCTCCTGGTGCGGCCGGAGCGGCAGACGGTCGCGGTCGGCGTGCGCGACGACCTGGGACACGTCGACTCGACGGTCCGCGCCGCCTTTTTGCCGGGCAAGCTCGGCGCGAGGTCCGATGGCTAGAACGATGCTGCTCCGCACCGCCGGTCCCGTCGTCGCCCTCACCCTCCTGCCGCTCGTCGCCGGGGCGAGCCGGGGGCCGACGGTGCCCTACACCGTGCCCGCCCAGGCGCCGCCGGGGCTGGCGACCGACGGCGCGCCGCTCCCGGCGCCGGGGGTCGGAGGCAGCGCCCCGACGCGCACGGCCAAACCGACTCCTCCCCCGCCGGCCGCCCCGCGCCGCCGCCAGCGCCGCCGGCGCGGCCGGCTCTGCGTGTGCTTCCCACCGGCGGCATCAAGGTGGAGACGGCGGCGCTCATGGTGAGCGGCCAGGAGGGCGGACCGATCCCGCTCGCCGCCGTCGCCTACCCCCTCCCCGGCGAGGCCGGCAAGGCGCGGGTGGCGGTGATCGTCGAGATCGAGGGCTCGGCGCTCCTCGCCAAGCAGAGCGACGGCCTCCTCCACGCCGACATCGTCCTCTATGCGCTCGACGCCCAGGGCGGGCTCGCCGGCTCTTCGGAGCGCACCGTCGAGGTCGATCTCGCCCAGCTCGGCGGCGAGGTGCGCGACGGCGGTATCAAGTTCATGGGCGAGGTGGCGCTGCCGCCGGGAGAGGTGTCGCTGCGCGTCATGGTGCGCAACACGGCGACCGGCGAGATGGGGCTGCGGCTGCTGCCGATCAACGTCCCGGCCTTCGGCGCCGGGCCGGTGCTCTCGGCGCCGGTCCTCCTCGCCGCGCGCGAGCCGTGGGTGGTGGTCGCCGCGTCCGGACGGCCGGGGCCCCTGGCCGCGGCGCTACCCGCGGTACAGCCGGCGGCGCTTCCCGCGGGCCGGCGGCGGCGCCGGCGCCGGCCGCCGGGGGGCCGGAGCTCCCCGCCGCTCTCCCCATCCTCACCCCCGACCGCGAGACGAAGGCCGAGCTGCTGGCCTACAAGCTGGCGGCGGGGGCCGACGTGCGGATCGAGGTCCTGGGCAGCGCCGGCCGGGTCGCCGATCTCGCGGCGCGCACCCTCGGCCGCCGCCCCACCGCGATCCCCGACCTCGAGGTGGTCAGCATCGCCTTCACCCCCCAGGGCGTTCCCGAGGGGCGCTACGCGGTGCGCGCCAAGGCGGGCGAGACCGCGAGCGGCCTGGCGCAGTTCCTCCTGCTCCCCGACGGCGGCGGCGGCCGCGCCTGGGCCGAGCTCACCGCGATCTCCCGCGCGCGGGCGAACGGCGAGGCGACGCCGACGGCCGGCGCCGCCGCCGCCAAGCTCCGGGCGCGCCTGCGCAAGCCGCAGACCGCGGCGCTCCTCGCCGCCTACGACCAGGCTCTCGGCCGGCTCGCCACCGGCGACGTCCCCGGCGCCAGCGCGGCGATCACCGACCTCGAGGTCAAGGCCCTGACCGGCGAGGAGACGCTGACCGAGCTCGAGCTGCGCGAGCTCGAGCTCGACGCGCTGCACCGCTGGATCGCCGGCGGGCGCGACCGGCTGACCCAGGTCCTCGCCCTCTACGAGCTGATCTACCGCGACGCCTGGAACCGCCAGCGCTTCCTGACCGCCGGCCATGCCGGCGAGATGGTCCTCCACCTGGTCGACGGCTACGTCAAGAGCGGCGTCGAGAACGCGCAGAAGACCGGGGCCGGGCTGCTGATCGCCCTGACGCCGCGGGCCACCGGAGCGGGCCTCTCCGAGCTCGTGCAGCGGGCCCTCAACCGGGCCCTGGACCTCGACCGCGACAACGAGACCGCCCTCCTCTGCCTGGCGGTCGACGCCGAGCGCCGCGGCCACTACACCGACGCGGTGCGCTGGCTCGAGCGGCTGGCGAAGGCGCATCCAGAGGACCGCGAGGGGCGCCTGCGCCTGGCGCTCAACCTCGAGAAGCAGGGACACCGCCAGGACGCCGAGCGCCGGCTGCGCGACCTCGCCGAGGCGCAGGGCGCCGAGAGCGACTGGATCGCCGCCGTCGCCTGGCAGGAGCTCGCCCGCGCGCAGATCGCCGACAAGAAGCTGGACGCCGCCGAGCGCACGATCACGGCCGGCCTCGGCCGCCTGCCCGGGGACGAGAAGCTGCAGCTCGAGCGCGCCTACCTGCTCGACCTGCGCGGCGAGCCCGGCCGCGCCGAAGAGGTCCTGGGTCCCGAGCGCACGCCGGCGCCGGCGACGAGCGGCTCCTCGGCGCGCCTGCGCTACGACGAGCTGCCGCAGGAGCTCCTCGACCGCGGGTGGGAGGAGCTGCGCCACGGGCTGGCGGCCCGCTTCCCCGCGCTCGCCGGCATCCTCAACGCCCCGACGCGCAGCGCCGAGGTGCTGCCTTGAGGCGGCTCCGGCGCCGGCCGGCGCCGGCCGGCCGGCGGGCCGCCCTGCTGCTGCCCGCGGCCCTCCTCGCCCTCGCCGCCGTCTTCGCCGCCGCCGAGGAGGGCCACGGCCCGAAGCTGCGCATCGTCAGCCCCGCCGCCGGGCAGACGATCTTCGGCGAGATCGAGGTCGAGGTCGCCGTCGATCCGCCGGGCACGCCGCTCTCCCGCGTCGAGATCTACGTCGACGGCCGCCGCGCCGGCTCGGCGACGGCGCCGCCCTGGCAGATCCACATCGACGTCGGGCAGGCGAACGCCGCCCACCACATCGAGGCGGTCGCCTACGACCCGCACGGGGCGCGGGCGAGCGCCAGCGTGCGCACCGCCACCCTGCAGACCGACGAGGAGATCCGCGTCAACCTGCGCCAGGTCTACGCCACCGCCGAGCGCAACGGCCAGGCGGTCCTCGACCTCCAGCGCGGCGACTTCGACGTCTTCGACCGCGGCGCGCGCCAGCCGCTCGTCACCTTCGAGCGCGGCGACGTGCCGTTCACCGCCGTGCTGCTGCTCGACTCCAGCACCAGCATGCGCGGCCCCCAGCTCGAGACCGCCCTCGACGGGGCGCGCGACTTCGTCGGCGGCATGCAGCGCCTGGACGAGGGGAAGCTGCTGCTCTTCTCCGACCGCTTCCTGGTCGAGACGCCGTTCACCGGCATTCCCACCGTCCTCACCCTCGGCCTCTCCGGGGTCAACGCGGGCGGCGGCACGGCGTTGAACGACGCCCTGTACCTGGGGCTGAAGCGCCTGGGGACGCGCAGCGGCCGGCGCGTCGCCGTGGTGCTCTCCGACGGCATCGACGTCGAGAGCGTGCTCAGCATGGAGCAGGTCCGCGCGGTGGCGAGCCGCGAGACGACGGCCATCTACTGGCTGCGGATCGGCGGCGCCGGCGTCAACCCGCAGGTCGAGGGGGTCTCCTCGGCCTGGCGGGACACCAAGGGGCACCGCAAGGAGCGCGACCTGCTCGCCCAGACGGTCGAGGAGACCGGCGGCCGGATCGAGGACCTCGAGAGCGTCGGCCAGGTCAAGGGGGCGCTCGAGCGGCTGATCCAGGAGCTGCGCGGCCAGTACGTCCTCGGCTACTACCCGCCGAGCAAGGGCGCGGGCACCTGGCACGACGTCAAGGTCGCCGTGCACCGCGGCGGGGTGAAGGTCCGCGCCTACCGCGGCTACCGCGAGCCCTGACCGGCCGGCCGTCACGCGATCGTCGCACGGAGGTTCTATAGTCCGCGGCGCGCCCCCGAGGACCGCCAAGGAGATCCCCGCATGACTCGACCCTGTCTCGACCGCCGGCCCGGCGGGCCGTTCGCCCTCACCCTGCTCCTCGTCTCCCTGGTTGCCGCCCTCCCCGCTGGCGGCGCCGCCGCCGCGGCGGCTCCGGCCGCCGCGGTCGATCCGGTCGTCCAGGAAGTGGTGCGGATGCTCGACGGCGGGGTCGCCGAGCCGGTGATCGATTCCTGGCTGGAGACCTCGGGCCGCCGCCCGGCCCGCGTCGACAGCGGCGAGCTCGTGGCGCTGCAGAAGGCCAAGGCCTCCGCGGACCTGATGAAGCGGCTGATCCATCTGGCGAACGGCGGCGCGCCGGCGGCCGCCACCCCGGCTCCCCCGGCCGCGTCTCCCCCGCCCACCGCCGCGGAGCCGCCCGCGGCCAGCGCGCCGGCCCCGCCCGCCGCTCCCGTGCCGGCGGCGAGCGCCGCAGCCATCACAGCCAACGCAGCCAGCCCACCCGCCGCGAGCGGCGGCGTGCCGGTGCGCTTCGAGATCGGCTACCGGCCGTTCTCGAGCGACGAGAGCGCGCCGGTGTGGGACCTCTTCGTCTACCTGGACGGGCGGTTCCTGACCTGGCTGAAGCCGGCGGCGATCTCGCTGACCACCCGCACGGCGAGCTTCGATCGCAGCCTCGCCGCCGGGCATCACGTGATCCGGCTCGTCCAGGAGCGGCACACGCGGCGCTCCGGCAGGAGCTGGGTGCACGAGGCGCGGGTGGCGCCGGCGGCCCTGGCGTTCGATCTCGGGGCGGGCGAGCCCTGGCGGGTCCAGCTCCAGCTCGACCAGGTGAAGATCAGCCGCCGGGGGCCGCTGACGCTGCGGGTGACGGCGGGGGAGCGCGAGGTCGCCGCGGCGACGGGGGGCGGCGAGCCCGAGACCTGGGCGGCGCTCTGCGAGGAGGTGGAGGCGAACGTCGCCGCGGGAAGGTCGCCGTCGGCCGACGCGCGCCGCCAGCTCGGCTCCTGCGTGCGCTGGGACGGCCTCTGGCCGGGCGTCGGCGGCGTGCCGCCGCGCGACCGGGTGCGCGCCGAGCTCGAGCGGGACCGCTTCCAGCCGCCGGCGCCCTGAGCCGCTGCGCGGCGAGGGGCGTGCCGCCGGCCGGCGTCAGCCTCGCGGCCGGCCGGCGAAGCTCGCCAGGGCCGCGAGGGTCTCGTCGACGTCGACCGCCGTGTGGTCGGCCGAGATCTGGAAGCGGATCTCCTCGTCGCCGCGCGGCACGACCGGGTACTTCAAGCCGGTCGCGAGCACCCCGCCGGCGCGCAGATGGGCGACCAAGGCCGTGGTCTTCGCGGTGTCGCGGACCATCAGCGGCACGACCGGGTGCTCGCCGGGCAGGGTCTCGTAGCCCAGCCCCACGATCCCCTCCTTGAACCGCCGCGTCATCGCCTTTAGATGCGCCAGCCGCTCGCGGCCCGCCGGGCTGTCGAGGATCGCCAGCGCCTTGGCCGCCGCCGCCGCCTCCCCCACCGTGATCGGGTTCGAGTAGATGTAGAGCGGCGCCGTCTCGCGCAGGTACTCGACGATCGTCCGCGAGGTCGCGACGTAGCCGCCGTTGACCCCCAGCGCCTTGCCGAGCGTCCCCACCAGCACGTCGACCGGCGCCGAGCCGGTCACCTCCTCGGTCCCCCGCCCGCTCGCGCCGAAGGCGCCGACGCCGTGCGAGTCGTCGGCCATCACCACGACGTCCTCCGCGAAGCGGCCGTCGAAGCGCCGCGCGATCTCCAGGATCTCGGGGAGCGGCGCATGATCGCCGCGCATGCTGAAGACGCCGTCGGTGACGACGATCGCCCGCCGGCAGTCGCCGGCCGCCAGCTCCAGGCGCGCCGCGAGGTCCGCCATGTCGAGGTGGCGGTAGATCTCCTTGCGCTTGGGGCGGGCGAGGCGCATGGCGTTGATGATGCAGTTGTGATTGAGCTCGTCCGAGACGACCGCGGTCTCGGCGGTGACGAGCGGCACCAGGACCCCCAGCGTCGTGGCATAGGCGGAGCTCATGATCATCGCCGCCTCGCGGCCGTGGAAGGCGGCGAGCTGGCGCTCGAGCGCGACGTGGGCCTGGTAGGTGCCGCTGATGAAGCGGACGGCGCCGGGCCCGGCGCCGAAGGCGGCGGTCGCCTCCTCCTCGGCGCCGATCACCGCGGGATCGAGCGCCATCCCGAGGTAGTTGTTGGAGTTCATCTTGAGGAACGGGCGGTCCTCGAGGCCGGCGACGAGGTAGCGCGGGCCGCGGCCGTCGGCGGCGGGGACGACGCCGGTGAAGACCGTCTCGACCCCCTTGCGCGTCCCCTTCTCGTCGAGCCCCCGGAGGTCGGCGGCGAGCGTGTCGTTCAGACGGTCGAGCGGCATGGGTCCTCCTCGCGGCCGGCGGCTCTAGCCGGCGAGCCGGAGCTTGCGGTCGAGGTTGGCGAGCATGTCGGCCGTCATGCTCGGCAGGGTGTGCGTCGGCGACCAGCCCCACTCGGCGCGCGCGGCGCCGTCGTCGAGCGAGTCGGGCCAGGAGTCGGCGATCGCCTGGCGCACCGGGTCGATGCGGTAGTCGATGACGAACTTCGGGAGGTGCTTGCGGATCTCCGCCGCGAGCTCCTCGGGGGTGAAGTTCATGGCGGTGACGTTGAAGGCGTTGCGATGGACGAGGCGCTCGGGATCGGCCGCCATGACGTCGACCGCGGCCTTGACCGCGTCGGGCATGTACATCATGTCGAGGCGGGTGTCGGGGCGCAGGAAACAGGTGTAGTGCTGGTGCCGGATCGCCTCGTAGAAGATCTCGACGGCGTAGTCCGTGGTGCCGCCGCCGGGGGGCGCCACGTGCGAGATGATGCCGGGAAAGCGCACGCCGCGGGTGTCGAGGCCGAAGCGCCGGTGGTAATAGTCGCAGAGGAGCTCGCCGGCGACCTTGGTCACCCCATACATGGTCGTCGGGCGCTGCACGGTGTCCTGCGGCGTGTTCTCGGGCGGCGTGCCGGGCCCGAAGGCGCCGATCGAGCTCGGCACGAAGACCGCGCAGTGGTACTGCCGCGCCACCTCGAGCACGCAGTAGGTGCCGCCCATGTTGATCTCCCAGGCGATCTGCGGCTTGTCCTCGGCGATCGCCGAGAGCAGGGCGGCGAGGTGATAGATCCCGTCGACCCCGTGCTTGCGGACGACCTCCTGGATCTGGCGCGGGTTGGTGCTGTCGATGAACTCGAACGGGGCCGTCGGTGTCGCGCGGCGGCATGCGGATGTCCGAGGCGACCACCGCGTCGGGGCCATAGCAGGCCCGGAGCGCGGGGACCAGCTCGGCGCCGATCTGCCCGAGCGCGCCGGTCACGAGGATCCGCTTCATCGAGCGCGTTGGAGGATGGCGGGAAGTCGAGACGGTGGGTCGGGCTTCGGCATGGATCGGCGGGCCGTCTCGGCGACGCCTATCCTATGCGGCGGGGCCGCGAGGGGACAAGGGGAGGAGGGAAACCGGCGGCGCCCGCGAGCGCCGCCGGGCGGGCTCTTCAGGTCATCGGCTGCTTCTTCTGCAGGTCGGCCTTGTGGGCCTGGAGCTCGGCGAGAGCCCCTTGGAGCTGCGTCTCGAGCGCCTCGGCTTCCTCGACCGTCTGCGGCTTGGCCGCCGCATGTACCGCCGCTTCGTGCTGGTTGACCTGGTCCAGCGCCTGCTGAAGCTGCTGCTTGAGGATGGCCAGGTTGGCCATATGGGTGCCATCGGTCGGCTGCGCCAGGGCGGCAGCACAGGTCAAGGATGGCTGAACTGCCGAGAACATCGGGCAGATCCCCTGCGCCACGATCTGCGCCGATGGGATCGGACAGGGGTAGTGCGCCGATGGATATGGGCAGAGCGTGGTGTGCGCGGAAGGGATCGGGCACACGATGCCGGCTGCCAAGTGGGTGACCGCAGAAGGAATTGGACACTGAGCCGCAGGATTCACGGCCTGTGCTCCCTGCGCACCCGGAAGCACGTCGATCATGAGGTCCTTCAACTTAAACGCCATGTTTCCCTCCCCGGGGCAAGCCCCGGCGTCATCGCCCGCCTGGTGAAGGCGCACGCCGTCGCGCCGACCTCCTCCGGCGAGGCCACGCTGGCCCCGGCGGTCGAGTGGGCGCCGCTCCGTCGGATCGACCGAGCCGCTGATGCTTGAACGCGTTGGGGAGATTGTACCAAATGCAGAAACTAGTGGCGAGCCGAAGCGAGGAAGCCGGAAAATAATAGAGAGTTGTGAATTCTTCTTCTATTTAAAGGTTAGCATGTCGATATCCCCTTCGTCCGTGGCACGCACCACGTAGAGCATCGAATCGTCCGGGCTCACGGTGACCCAGGTGAACCGGCTGTTCGGCGGCGGCGGCAGGAGGAGCCGCGATCGCCGGCTGGGGAGGTCGAGCAGATAAACCTTGCCATTGTCGAGGTACAGCAGAGCCGGCCGATGGTGCAGCCAGACCGCGCCCAGGCCACGGTCCGTAATTCTTTCGTAACGATGGGTGGCGAAGGAATAGAGCGCGATGCCGGGCAGGGCATACGCCGTCGGGAAGCGACGCCGTGCCGGCCAGCCAGCGATCGTCGGGAGACCACGAGGTCGGGGCGAAATCCTGCTGGCCGTTCGACTTCGGAAGCGTCTGCAGCGTCCTCTGACGCGGGGGCAGGGAGAGGTCGACCAGCGCGGCGCTGGAGGACGCCGGGCTCACGACAATGCGCTTGCCGTCCGGCGACCAGAGCGGAAAGTAGAGCGCGCGGTTGGCGGAAAAGGTCTCCTGCCGAGGGTTGCGGCCGTCGGGCCCTATCGTCCAGGCTTCGTACGAGCCGCTGCGATTCGAATAGAAAAGAATCCGCCCGCCGTCCGGCGACCAGCGCGGGATGCGATCCTTGAACGCGTCGTTGGTGAGCTGGATGGGGTCGTTGCCGTCCACCGCCGCCACGAACAGGTCCTCCTGAGGCGTCGTCAGGTCGAACACGATCCGCTTGCCGTCGGGCGAGATGTCCGCCGAGCGCACGGCCCGCCCTCCCTGGGTCACCTGACTGCAGCGTGCCGACCGCCTTCCCCGCCGCCGCGTCGAAAGCCGTTCCGAAAGAGATTGGCATGGTTCTGGCTCTCGTCGGTGGCGAAGGCGAGGCGGCGGCCATCGCGCGAGATGCTGATGAAACCGGCCCATGGCACGGGGACCGGAACCTGCTCGGGCGCGCCGCGAGGCGCTGCCCGAAGCCTCGTCGACCGGCACCCGCCAGATGCCCATGCTGCCGTTGCGGTCGCTGGCGAAATAGATGTACCTCCCGTCGGGCGACCACACCGGATCCCAGTTGAGGTGCGGGTCGTCGACGATCGGCCTCGCCGCGCCGCCCGCGGCGGGCATCGTCCACAGCACCCTGCTGCCCCGTCGCCTGCGGCAGGCCCCAGAAGGCGATGCGCTGGCCGCTCGGCGACCAGCTCGGCTGCACGGCGTCCCCCGCTGCCAGCAACTGTCTGTCGGCCGGTCGCGAGGTCGATCCGCAGCAGCTGGCTGTCCGATACGCGGACCGTGGGATCGGTCACCGCCTCGGTCGCGCAGACGATCGACCGGCCGTCGGGCGACCAGGCGGGGTTGTTGCCCATGTCGGAGATCTTGGTGAGCCCGCCGCCGTCGGCGTTCATCAGGAAGATGCCGCCGCCGGCATGCTCGGAGCGGAATGCGATCCGCTTGCCGTCGGGCGAGAACGCCGGCTCGCTGCAGCTCTCGGCGATGCCGGCGGTGAGGTTTTTCTGCCGTCCCGTCGGCACGTCGTCCGGCGATAGATGTCGCTCTTGCCGTCGGCCGCCGCCTTGACGAAGAGCAACGAGTTGCCATCCGGCGAAAGGCTCGGAGAGGACTCCCGGCCCTCTTGATCGGTCAGATGCGTGAAGCTCATCTCGACGGCACCCGCTTCTCCGCCGGCGCCGGCCTCTCGCCGCCGCGCATCGCCAGGTATCCGCCGATCCCCAAGAGCGCCAGCGCCGCGGCGGCGCCGAGCCAGGGGAGCGGGCCTCTCGGCCGCCGGGTCTCGGCCGCCGGCGCCTTCGCCGGGAGCTTGTCGAGGTCGGCGAGCGCCTCGCCGATGTTGGCGTAGCGGTCGGCGGGCGACTTGGCGAGCATGCGGCCGACGATCCGCTCGAGCTCGGGCGGCACCTCCGGGCGCAGGGTCGAGAGGCGGGCCGGCTCGTCGCGCTGCAGGGCGGCGACCACCGCCTCGCGGTCGGCGCCGCGGAACGGGCGCTCGGCGGTCAGCATCTCGTAGAGGACGACGCCCAAGGCCCAGACGTCCGTCCGCTGGTCGACGTTCTCGCCGCGCGCCTGCTCGGGCGACATGTAGGCGGGCGTGCCGACGGCGAAGCCCACCCGCGTGCCCCCCGCCGCGCCGGCGAGCTTGGCGATGCCGAAGTCGAGGATCTTCACCAGGCCGTCGCCGGTGAGCATGAGGTTCGCCGGCTTGACGTCGCGGTGGACGATCCCCAGCCGGTGCGCCTTGGCGAGCCCCTTGGCGGTCTGGCGGGCGATGTCGACCGCCTCGGCGACGGGGAGCGGCCCGCGCTCGATGCGGCGGCCCAGGGTCTCGCCGTCGTAGCAGGCCATGGCGAGGTAGAGCTGCCCCTCGGCCGTCTCGCCGACCTCGTGGATGGTGCAGATGTTCGGATGGTCGAGCCCGGAGGCGGCGCGCGCCTCCTGGAGGAAGCGCTCCTTGGCGCGCTGGTCGCGGGTGAGGGCGTAGGGCAGGAACTTGAGCGCCACGGTGCGCTCGAGCTTGGTGTCGGCCGCCTGATAGACGATCCCCATGCCGCCGGTGCCCAGGTGGTCGAGGATGCGGTAGTGGGCGACGGTGCGGCCGATCATTCCCGATCCAGAGCCGCCTGATCCGGAGCCGCCCGATCCGGAGCCGCCCGATCCTGCCCTGTCGCCGCGCCCTTCGCTCGCCCCGCTGCGCGCGCCGCGGTCTCCCCGCTCGGTGACCTCGAAGCCGGCGAGCGGCATCTCGAGGAGGGTCGTCCCCAGGCTCCCCGGCAGGAGATGGGTGCCCTCGGCGGCGGCGAGGTCGTCGCGCAGCTCGGCGGCGTCGCAGTAGCGGCGGGCGGGCTCGCGCGCCAGCGCCGCGCCGAGGATGGGGGCGAGCGGCGGCGGCGCCGAGCCCGGCAGCGGCGCCGGCGCGCCCGCCTCGATCGCCGCCAGGAGCTCGGCGGGGCCGGCGCCGGCATAGGGCAGCGCGCCGGTGAGCATCTGATACAGCATGACCCCGAGGGCCCAGACGTCGCTCGGCGGGTCGGCGTCGACCTCGCCCCGCAGCTGCTCGGGGGAGCGGTAGGCGAGCGCGGTGCCATGCGCCAGGTGCGCCAGGCTCCCCAGGCCGAAGTCGACGAGGCGGACCTCGCCGTCGCGCGCGATGAACACGTTGCTCGGCTTGAGGTCGCCGTGGACCAGGCCGTGGGCGTGGGCGCGGGCGACCGCCGCCGCCATGCGGCCGGCGAGCTCGAGCGCGCGGCCGGCGGCGAGCGGCCCCTGGCGCAGGCGCTCGGCGAGCGTCTCCCCCTCGCAGAAAGGGGTGACGACGTAGGGCTGGCCGTCGCCGGTCTCGCCGGTATCCAGGACGCCGCAGAAGGGGGGATCGCCGAGCGCCGTGGCGGCCGCGGCCTGCGCCAGCAGGCGGCGCTTCGCCTCCTCGCCGAAGCCGGCCTCGGGCGGCAGGATCTTGATCGCCACCAGGCGCTCGAGGTCGAGGTCGAGCGCCTTCCACGCGGCGGCGCTGCCGCCGTTGCCGAGGCGCTCCAGGACTCTGTAATGGGAGAGGATGCTGCCGATCAAGCGTGAGCTTCCTGGGGCTGGCGCAACGTCACGCGCCGCGCGACGGGCGCCCCGCCCCTGCCGCGGCAACCCCCGCGCACCCGCGCCGCTGCTGGGCTTCTCTCGACCGCCGCGCGGAACGGCGCGGCGAGATGACTACCGGCAAGGGAGCCTCCTCAATGGGGGCCTTTATTTTCAATGAGTCTATCAGATACCGGTGAGACATCCCGGCGCGATATGTCGAGGGCGCCGGCGCGCCGGGGGCGCCAGCGCCCAGGCTCGGCGGAGAAAGGCTGAGGAGGGGCGGCTCAGCCGGCGGCGAGGGCGACCGCCCAGCCGATGAGGTCGCGGTCGGCGGCGGCGAGGCGCAGGAACTCGACGCCGATCTCGTGGCGCTCGTCGCTGCGCCGGCGCTCGTAGACGACGCGCGCGTCGGTCTTGACCACCCGGCCGCCGAGCGCGATCAGCAGCTCCATCCGCGAGCCCGAGCCGAGCCCGTCCTCGGCCACCAGCAAGCACCCGCCGAGCCCCAGGATCTGGGTCCGCGCGAACTCCTCCGCCCGGCGGTCCCCCACCAGCCGGACGAGGGCCGAATGCCGGCAGGCGGCACGGGGGAAGCGGCGGGTGCGGGGGAAGATGGGTTCCATGGCCTCGCAGAGAGTCGCGATCTCTACTATATGCCGACTATATGCCGACCCGGAGCTGGCGAGGAGGTGCGGTGAGAGGGTCCGTTGGGTCCGCTGCGGGCGACCGCCCTCGGGACCAAACGGACCTAGTACCTGAGCGGGGGAAATAAGGTCGGGCGAGGTCTGGGCTCTCTTTGTGCTTCTGGCCGAGCACCCAGACCCGCGCCCTCCGTGGAAACCAAGGAGTCAACCATGGCCCCAGCGGATCTGCAGAATATCACTTTCACCGCCGACTGCAAGCAGGTGCTTCTGGATCTTTCCCAGCGCGTTGCGCGGCAGGGCCTCCACCGTGCGGAAGGCGCGCGGGATCTTGAAGGCGGCGAGGTCGCGGCGGAGGTGGGCTTCGAGCTCCGCCGCGTCGACCGGCCGCTCGAGGACCAGGTAGGCGACGGGAACCTCGCCCCACTCGGGGTGGGGGCGGCCGACGACGGCGGCCTCGCGAATCCCGGGGAAGGCGAGGAGGGACTCTTCGACCTCGCGGGGGTAGATGTTGAAGCCGCCGGAGAGGATCAGCTCGCTGCGGCGGCCGAGGAGGGAGATGGCGCCGGTCTGCGGATCCTGGCGGGCGAGGTCGCCGGTCTGGAACCAGCGGCGGCCGAGAGCATCGTGGCGGAAGCTCGCGGCGGTCTTCTCGGGGGAGCGGAAGTAGCCGGAGAAGACGTTGCCGCCGCGCACCCAGAGCTCGCCGTCGGCTCCCGGCGGCAGGTCCTCGCCGGCCGCGTCGACGATGCGGGCGGAGACGCCGGGGAGCGGCGTGCCGACGCTGCCGGGGCGCCGCGGACCGAGGTAGGGGTTCGAGAGGAGCATCCCCGCCTCGGTCATGCCGTAGCGCTCGAGGATCTCGTGGCCGGTCAGGTCGCGGAAGGCGGCGAAGGTCTCGGGGGCGAGCGGCGCGCTGCCCGAGCAGAAGAGGCGCAGGCGCGAGAGGTCCGCGGCGGCGCCGCGGCACCGGCGCTGCCGCAGCTCCTCGACCAGGCGGACGTAGAGCGTCGGGACGCCGAAGAAGAGCGTCGCCCCGCCGGCCGCGAGGGTGTCGACGACCGCCGCGGCGTCGAAGCGCGCGAGGTGGACGGTGGCCCCCGCGGCGAGCGCGCAGTCGAGGCCGACGACGAGGCCGTGGACGTGGAAGAGCGGCAGGCAGAGGAGGAGGACGTCCTCCGGCCGCCAGGCCCAGGCGGCGAGCAGGCCGGTCACCGTGGCGAGCAGGTTGTTGTGGCTGATCACCGCGCCGCGGCTGGGGCCGGTCGTCCCCGAGGTGTAGAGGAGGAGCGCCGGATCGTCGCCGGTCACCGGAGAGCTCGGCGGGCGGGCGGGCCGGTCGGTGGCGAGCGCCGGAGCGGCGGCGAGACCGAGGACCTCCGCGGCGGGGATCACGCCCTCGAGGCTGGCGCGCTCCTGCGGCGAGAGCTCGTCGAGGATCGGCAGGATGGCCGGGTCGGCGAGCAGCAGCCTCGGCTCGGCGTCGGCCAGCATCGGCCCGATCTCGCGGCGGCGGTAGGCGAGGTTGATCGGCAGCGCGACGGCGCCGAGACGGAGCGCGGCGAGATGGGCGACGGCGAGCTCCGGGCCGTTCGGCAGGTAGAGCGCCAGGCGGTCGCCGCGGACGAGGCCGCGCGCCGCGAGCGCCGCCGCCAGGCGGTCCGCCGCCGCGTCGAGCCCGGCGTAGGAGAGCTCTCGGTACGGCTCGCGGACGCCGGCCGTCGCCGGGGCCGGCCAGCGGAGGGCCGCCTTCTCCGGCTCTCGCCGGGCGGCGATGGCGAAGAGGTCCGGGAGGTTCATCGCGCCTCAGCCCTCGCTCCCGAAGCGCGCCGCGGGGTCGTTGCGCGCTCGGCTCAGGTAGGCGGCGAGGTTCTCGAGCAGGGGGCGGTCGAGCGCCCCGGCCGCGGCGGCGCCGGCGAGGGCCCGGAAGCGCGCGGCGCCGTCTTCGTCCAGACCCGCGGCGGCGAGGCGGGCGGGGGCGGCGGCGAGCACGGCGCTCGCCTCGTCGGCACGGCCGCGCCGCAGGTGGGCGGCGGCGAGGTCGAGGGTGACGAGCGCGGCCTCGCAGGCCATGCCGCGCGCCAGGGCGGCGTCGCGCGCGTCATCGAGGGCATCGAGGGCGGCAGGGATCGGCGGGGATGACGGGGAGGACGGGGAGGATGGGGATGATGGGGAGCGGCGCTTCGCCGGCCCAGCCCTCGGCGAGCGAATCGGCGCCGCCCATCGGCTCGCCGATCATGGAGGCGGGGACCCGTGCGGGCGGATAGAGCGCATCGTCTTCGATCTCGATCTCGATCCCGCTGTCGCCGCGCTCGCCGGGCTCTCCACCGGCGCCCGCCGCGATCTCTCCCCCGCTCGCCGCGGCGACTCGGTAGGAGCTGCCGAGCTGGGACCAGGCGAGGGCGCGGGCGTCGGCGACCGGCGCGGCGCCGTAGTGATCGGCGTCGAGGCGGGAGACGATCGCGACCGCCAGGCGGGCCAGCTCGACCGCGACCGCGGGATCGTCGAGCCAGGCGGCGCGGCAGCTCCGCGCCAGGCGCTCGGCGAGCGGCAGCGAGGCGAAACGCGGATCGCGGGCGACGAGCCGGCGGCGCTGGTGCTCGGAGGCGGCGAGGAGCTCCGCGAGGAGCGACGCGCCGAAGGCGTCCGCGGCGACGCCGAGGCCGCGGAGGACGCCGCGCAGGCGAGCGCTGGCGGCATCGATCGGCGGCTCGGTGGCCGTTGCGTCGACCATCGCGGGCGTGAACCGATGGCCGCGCCAGCGCACCGTGCTGTCGCGCGCGTCGCCCGCCGCGGCGAGCGCCTCCTGGCAGGTAACGCAGCCCGCCAGATGGCGCTCGAGCTCGCGGCACTCGGCGCGCGGCAGATCGCCCCGCACGTAGCGCTCGAGGGCTTCGCGCCGGGCATGGGGCCCGCTGGAGGATGTCTCTGCCACTCGCCTGGTCGGTCCGCTACCCGCAGCTTTGCTTTTTTTGGACCGCGCTCTTTACCTGAGGCTCCAGCGGAGGCTCGAGCGGATCGATCACCGCGTAGAGGGCGCTGTAGTCGCCGTCTCCGAGACCGCGCTCGACGGTCTCGCGGAGGACGGCGCGCACGCCGTCGAGGGCGGCGGTGCCAAGGCCCAGCCGGGCGGCCTCGGCGGCGACGAGGTCGAGGTCCTTGCCGAGCAGCGCGGCGGGGAAGTTGGGATCGCCGAAGTCGCGGTTCTGGAGCCGCGGCAGCTTGGCGTCGAAGGTCTTGGCGTACAGGGCGCTGTCGCGCAGGATGCCCATGAAGAGGGAGGTGTCGACGCCCGAGCGGCGGATGAGGCCGAGGGCGAGCGCGAAGCCGGCGGCCTCGGCGGCGATGAGCTGGTTCAAGGCGAGCTTGAGCGCCGCCGCCTGCCCGACGCCGCCGATGCGGACCGGCGCGGGACCGAAACAGCGCAGGAGCGGCAGCCAGCGATCGAAGCGCTCGGGCGGCGCGCCGACCATCACCAGCAGCTTCCCCTCGCTCGCCTGCGGCGTGCTGCCGAGGACCGGCGCCTCGAGGTACTCGCCCCCCGCGCGCTCGACGTCGGCGGCGAGGGCGACGCTCTCCGGCGGGCCGATGGTGCTCATCTGGACGAGGGTCCGCCCGGTGAAGTCGGCCGCCTCGGCGCCGAAGAGGAGACCGCGGATCGCCGCCGCGTCCTTGAGCATGGTGACGGCGCAGCGACAGGCGGCGACCGCCTCGGCGGCGCTCGCGGCGAGGCGGGCGCCCTGGGCGGCGAGCGGCGCGGCGCGCTCAGGGGTGCGGTTGAAGACGGTCACCCGGTGCCCGCCGGCGAGCAGGCGCTCGGCGAGCGGCCGTCCCATGAGCCCGGTCCCGATCACGGCTACGTCCATACGATCCTCCACGGCCCCGGCATGGCGCGGCGGCGCTCTCTCACCCATTGTATGGTCTCGCGCCGGTCAGATCTCCCGGCCGTAGACCACCTTGAAGGACCGCGCCTCCGCCTCGCCCGGCAGGCGGAGCGCCGGGCCGCTCTCGAGCGGACGGAAGCCCAGGCGCTCGAAGAAGCGCCGGGCGCCGGCGTTCTCGCCGCGGACGACGGCGTGGACGCCGGGGCTGCCGGCGGCCGCCAGCCGCTCCACGAAGGCCTCGACGAGCCGCCGGCCGAGCCCCTGGCCGCGCGCCGCGCGGTCGAGCGCGAGATGGAGGTGCGCCGGATAGCGCGCCAGCTCCAGCCGCCCTTCGCGGCTCGGCTCGCCGCCGGCGAACGGCGCCAGCCGGTCGAGGTTGGCGCCGATCAGCCGCCACGTCCGCCGCCGGAGGAGGCCGCCGCGGGCGGCGAAGCGCAGGAGCGCCGCGGGGGCGACCCGGAGAGCCTGCGCCCGCCGCTGGCGGCGGGTGTCGCCGGCGCCGCAGAGATAGCCGGCCAGCTCGCTTCCCGACGCTCGGTTCCAGCGCGCCACCAGGGTCGAGCCCGGCTCCCGGTCGGTGTAGTAGCGGGTCATCAGGTCGGCGAAGAGCTCCGCGTCGGGGAAGAAGCCCTCGAGCGGCACCTCGCCGTAGGCCGCCTCGCGGCACAGCCGGCGCAGCGCGGCGCGGTCGGCGGGCTCGTAGGGCCGCACGGCGAACGAGTCCGGGGCGGGCGCGGCCATCTCCGGCAGGATTCCGGAAGCCGGCGCCGGAGTCAATCGGGCCGCGCCTCTGTCATACTGGGCGCAGATCCGCCGCGGGAGCTCCGAGGGAACCGCCGCGCCGCCGGCGCGGCTCGCTGCAGGCTAGAGGTGGGCTGTGGAAACGGACCGCATGGCAGAGCGCCTGCCCGAGCCTGTCGACCCGCCGGCCGGCGCCAAGCCGCGGCGCCGGCGCTTCCGGGCGTTCCGTCCGGTCCCCCGCCCGCACCCCGGCCACCGCCTGCCGCGCGAGCTGCGGGCGAAGCGCGTCGGCCGCCTCGCCGCCACCTTCCCGGAGGGCCTCTGCGACCCGCGGTTCGAGGTCCTCCTCTCCCGCATCGACGCCTCGCCGGTCCTCGGCGGCAACCAGGTCTTCGTCTTCTTCTCCGGCGGCGACGCCTTCGACGCCATGATCGAGGCGGTCGCCGGCGCCGAGCGCGAGGTGCTCCTCGAGTCCTACATCTTCAAGGACGACGCGACCGGCCGGCGCTTCTTCGAGGTGCTCTCGGCGGCGGCGGCCCGCGGCGTCGCGGTGCGCCTGCTGACCGATGCCGTGGGGTCGTTCTCGACCGGCGCCGCCTTCTGGCGCGAGATGGAGAGCCGCGGCATCAAGGTGCGCATCTTCCACCCCCTGGTCTCGCAGCTCTGGTACCAGCCGTTCCGCGACCACCGCAAGATCCTCGTCGTCGACCGGCGGGTGGGCTTCACCGGCGGCATGAACATCGGCGCCGAGTACGGCACGGTGTCGAGCGGCGCGCGCCGGCGGGGCCGGCGCGGGCGCCACCAGGCCTCGGCGCCGGCGGTCCTCGGCCTGCCGAGCGGCGGCTCGCGGAGCGCGGCGGACGTCGCGGCGAGCGGCCCGCCGACCACCTGGCGCGACACCCACGTGCGGGTGACCGGCCCGACGGCCTGGGAGATGGCGACGGTGTTCGAGGAGGGATGGCTGCGCGCCGGCGGACGCCGCCTCGGCCTCGAGCCGCTGCCGGCCGCGGCGGCCGAGGCGCCGGGCGCCCGCATCCTGGTGCTCGACTCACGCCACCGCCGCGGCTACAGCGAGACCGCGGCGGCGATGGCCGCCCTCCTCGGCGCGGCGCGGCGCTCGGTATGGGTGAGCAACGCCTACTTCGCCCCCGGCCACCAGGCGGTCCGCCTGCTCGCCCAGACCGCCCGCCGCGGCGTCGACGTGCGCCTGCTGCTGCAGGGCAAGACCGATTCGCCGATCGTCCGCCACGCCGGGCACGGCAACTTCGGCTACCTGCTGGCGCACGGGGTGCGCATCTTCGAGTACCAGGCCTCGGTGCTCCACGCCAAGTGCATGGTGGCCGACGAGCACGCCTCGGTCGTCGGCTCGACCAACCTCGATTTCCGCTCCTTCGTCTTCAACGCCGAGTGCAACCTGCTGGTGCTCGACGCCGACCTCGGGGGCCGCATGGCCGAGGCCTACCGGCGCGACCTGACGCAGGCGACCGAGATCGTCGCCGCCGACTGGGACCGCCGCGGCTTCGCCCACCAGCTCGGCGACCGCTGCGCCCGCCTGCTCTCCCCCATCCTGTAGAAGTGGATCGGACGGCCGCTCAGGGCGGTGCCGGCGCGGCGTCCGCGAGGCGCTCGGCGAGCACCCAGTCGACGCCGCGGGCGATCCGGAAGCGGGCGACCGCGCGGTAGATCGAGCCCTGGACGGCGAAGCGCGCCGGGGTGCCCCCCGCCGCGGCCGCGATGCGGGCGAGGACCTCGCCGTCCTCGAGCAGGAAGCCGGGGCGGCGGGCGCGCCAGATCGCCGCCAGGGCCGGATCGTTGGGGTCCTCGAGCTCGCGGCCGCGGCGGCGGATGAGCCGCGCCACCTCCGGCTCGGTCAGGCCGAAGGCATAGTCGAAGACCGGGTGGCCGGAGTAGTAGGCGAGGGCGCCGATCCGCCGCGAGGCGATCGTGGCACCCGGCGGCAGCCGGCGGCCGAGCGCCATGGCCGGCGCCACGAGCGTGCGGCTGGTCGCGATGTAGCCGGGATAGGAGAGCCGGGCCGCCGGCGCAACGCGGGCGAAGGTCTCCCAGGCGCCGGCGGCGGCGACCGCGGCGGCGACGGAGATCGCCGCGATCCACGCCACCCCGCGCCGCCGCGCCAGGGCGAGCTCCACCTCGATCGCCGCCGCCCAGACGGCGGGCGCCAAGGCCGCCCAGCCGTAGCGCCCGGCGGCGCCGGTCGCCGCGAGGCTCGCTGCCGCCGCGGCGAGGCTCGCGCCGGCGAGGGCGAGCCCGGCGAGGCGCAGCCGCCGGCCGGCCGTCGACCCGGCCCGGATCGCCCGCTCGACCTCCAGCGCCCCGGCGCCGGCGGCGAGGAGCGCGACCGGCGCGTAGGGGGCGAAGTAGCGCCCCTCCTCGGTCCAGTCGGCGCGCGCGTAGACGGCGAAGGCGAGCCCGGTCGCGACGATCGCCGCGGCGCAGGCGCCCGCCTCCGGGCGGCGGCGGGCGAGCGTCCAGAGCCCGGCCGCGACGAGGCCGAGCGCAAAGAGCCCGGCGAGCGGGAAGCCGACGTTGACCGCGGTGCCGGCGGCGAGGTCGGCCAGGTTCTCGCTCGCCGAACGGAGCGTCGGCGGCTTGGCGCTCCAGGTGTTGGGGAGGAGCGCGCCGTAGTAGGCGAAGCGGGCGAGGGTGATGGTCCCCAGCGCGCCGGCATACCAGGCCAGGCGCCGCCGCAGCTCCCGCCCGGGCAGGGCGCCGAGCCGCCAGGCGAGGGCGAGCGCCAGCGGCGCCACCAGCGCCGCCTCCGGATGGAGGAGCGAGGCGAGCGCCCCGAGGAGCGGCAGCGCGGCGCCGGATGAGCCGGCCGCCAGCAGGAGCATGCCGGCGAGGGCGGCGGCCAAGGCGCCGGTCTCCATCCCGAGGAGCGAGAAGCTCGCGAAGTCGGCCGCGGTGAGGGCGAGGACGACGGTCGCGACGGGCCATGCCGCGGACGACGCCGCGGGCCAGCCCGCCGGCCCGCCGGCGGCGAGGCGGCGGGCGGCGAGGTAGAGGAAGAGCGAGGGTGAGGGCGACCGCCGCCGCGCCCGCCAGCCGCGCCGCGGCGGGCGGCGGCAGGGCGAGGGCGAGCGGCGCGACGAGGAGCGCCCAGCCGACGTCGGTGATCCCCTCCACCCGGCGCGGCGGCAGGAAGGTCAGGCCGTTCCCGGCGAGGAGGTTCCTGACGTAGCAGAGGACGATGTAGGCATCGTCCATCAGCAGGCCGCGGTAGCGCCAGGCGACCGCCGCGAGATAGGCGGCGAGGAGGAGGACGAGCAGCCCGGCGGCGCGGGCGGAGAGCGGCCGCTCGGGGGCCGACGCCGCGGCGCCGTCGCCCGGCGCGCCTCGGCCGCTCAGCCCGCCAATCCGAGATTCGCCTGCAGGCGCTGCTTGCGCACCTTCCAGATGACGCCGTCGACGATGTAGTGGTGGAAGTTGATCGCCTGGTAGGCGGCGAGCGTGAGGGTGAGGATCGAGAAGCGGCCGCCCAGGCCGACCGCCCCGAAGGCGCCGTCCAAGGCGAGGTAGAAGACGCTCGAGATCCCCAGGCAGACGAGGAAGTAGACGAGGATGCGGTTGCGCTGCGAGAGGGTCGAAAGAAACCGGTGCTGGGGATCGACGCCGCCCTTGAAACGGTTGTTGTTGTACATCCAGACCAGCAGGATGTACTGCGCGTTGTGCCAGACGTTGATCGTCAGCCAGCCGTAGTTGATGTTCTCGATCGACAGATACCCGACGGTGAAGATCACCACGTGCGACAGCATGTAGAGCGTGTAGGCGACCGGCAGCCGCCCCGCCGCCGCCGCCCGCACCTGCCGCACCAGCCACCAGGCGATCGCGACCATGGTGGCGAGCGCCGCCGCCTGCACCACCGCGAGCGGCACCGGCAGCACCTTGATCGGCTGGCGCAGGAAGGTCGCCGGGTGCTGCTGCGAGCGGTGGAGGATCCCCCACAGCGGCAGCAGGTAGATCATCGCCTTGTGCAGCCACACCGGATCGTCGGCGGCGGCGCCGGCCTTGCGGCGGTAGATCTGCGAGATGCCGTAGCTCTGCCGCGTGTAGTGGAACCACTGCCAGTAGAGATAGATCGTGGGCAGGATCCAGGTGCCGAAGGCGAAGACCAGGGCGACCACCCCGGCGAGCACGAGAGGCGGCAGCCCCAGCACCAGGAAGCGGTGGGCGCGGAAGCTCTCCTTGTCGAAGGCGAGGCGGGTGAAGGTCGAGACGACGTGGTGGAAGCCGAGGAGCCACATGTCGACGACGAGGACCAGGGGGAAGAGCCGCGGCTCGGCGACGACGAGGAGCGAGATGGCGATGGCGAAGGCGGCCACCCCGGCGACGAAGGTGAGGTCGAACGGGGCGCCGCGCAGCCACCCGTAGGAGATGGCGCGAGGCGCCGCGATCGAACGGCTCGCCGGACCCGCTGCTGTCGCCATGGCCACACCGCGGGCATCGCCGCCCGCGCCTCCCTGCTGCAGACTTTCGAGGTATCTGAAGATAACAGAGCCGCCGGCGGGCGACAAGAATCGCCCGGCGGCGGCACTGGGTCCGATGGGTCCCGAGGACGGCCGCCTGGAAGGGGGTTCGGGAGGGCGGTCCCGAGGGCGGCCGCCCGCAGCGGACCCAACGGACCCACGGCGGCGTCAATCCGGCGACCGCGGCAGCTCCTCCTCGAGCACCCGGATGGCGCCGCTGATGCGGAGCAGCGAATCCCGCACCTCCGAGCGCCTCGCCTCGATCTCCTGCAGCATCCGCTGGCCCCGCTCCAGCTCGTCCCGCAGCTCGTTCAGACGCCGCTCCAACCGTTCGCGCATGGTCGTCTCCCGCGATGAAGATGGAACGCGGGGGCGGCGGCCCTCGGCGGCCGCCGCCCCCGCCACGGTCACTTCTTGAGGGTCGGCTCGCCCTGCCGGTAGACGCGGCCGTCCGCGGCCACCACGAGGTCGGCGTACTTCAAGCCGTCCGGCAGCGTCGGCACGTTGGTGATGTGGAGGTTGTCGCCCGGCAGCGTCAGCGGCCCGGAGAGGTTCAGGCCGCGGGCGGTGAGCGCGCCGCTGATCTGGGTGTCGCCGTTCTGCTGGATCACCAGCAGGGGATTGTTCTGGCCGTAGGCGACGCGGAAGAAGCTGCCGGTGGTGTTGGTCGCCTGGAGCTGCCAGTCCTTCTGCGCCCCGTCGCCCTGGAGGCCGAGCATGGCGTAGTTCTGGGAGGCTCCCTGGACGAACAGCGGCGGATAGCCGCCGCCGGTGACCTGGACGCGGCCGGTGCCCAGCCAGAGGAGGCTGTTGGCGCCGCCCGCGGTGACCTGCTGCAGGTCGCCGGACAACGGGTTCTTGACGTTCAGATCGTAGCTGCTCATGGCGTTTTTCCTTTCAGCGGGCGCAGCTGGCGCCCAGGGCTCGAATCGCGTCATGCGATCGATGATCCATCGGCCGCCCGTCGCCGGGCGGCGGGAGCGGGACCGGCGCTCGGGAGCGGCGGCGGCCCGGCTCGTTCAACGGTTTGGTTCGACGCAAAAGAGAAATAGCAAACGCCGTGCCGACGTCGGATGGCGGGCGCGCGGCCGGCCGCCGGAGGAGAGCGGCCGGCGGACGGCATGGGCCGCCGTGTCGCGGCACGCCGGCGCTATGTCGGCGCGAGTGTCCGACGTTCGCGGCGACGTCCGCGGCGCCGGCGGAACCGGCGCCCGGATCTCGCTCCTCGCCCGAAACATCTCGCTCCCGCGCGGCGAAATCTCGTTCCCCGCCGGCGAAGAGTCGAGATGACGCCGCGGAGAGTCGAGATGTCGCGGCGACATCTCGAGCTGCCGCCGCGAGACGCCTCGCCGGCGCCGCCAAATCTCGCGCTGCGGCCGGAAGATCTCGCGTCCGAGCGAGGAGATCTCGAGTTGCCGCGGCGGAAGGTCGAGATGGAGGGGCGAAGAGTCGAGATGGAGCCGAGAAAGGTCGAGATGGAGCCGAGGAGGGTCGAGATGAAACGCCGGAAGGTCGAGAGGGCCCGGCGCGGGTCAGCCCGGAGCCTTCTCGAAGGCGAGCACCATGACGCAGCCATGCCGGCGGATCCGCCGCAGCTCGATCCGGTGGACGGCGGCGGCGAGGGCCGGCCAGCCGGCGAGCCAGGGGGCGAGGGTGTCGATCATCCGGTGCTCGGCGAGCGCCAGGCCGGCGGCCTCCCCCATCGCCCGCAGCTCGTCCAGGTCGTAGAGCACCTCGTGCTGCTCGCCGCCGAGCTGCGGCACCAGGTGCAGGCGGTCGAGCAGCCACTCGATGAGCGGCCAGGGGCTGCGCCGGTTGGGGGTGGTCAGCACCAGCCGGCCGCCGGCGGCGAGCAGGCGCTCGAACTGCGCCAGGATGGCCTCCCCCTGGGGGCGCGAGAGGTGCTCGATCACCTCGAGGAAGGCGATCTTCTCGAAGCTCCCCGGCGCCGCGTCGAGCTCGTCGACCAGCCCGCGGCGGAAGGCGAGGCCCGGCCGCGCGAAGGTGCGCGCCGCGAACTCGACCGCCGCGGGGTTGGCGTCGACCCCCAGCACCTCGACTCCCGGCGTCTCCGCCGCCATCGCGGCGAGGAGCCCGGAGCCGCAGCCGGCGTCGAGCAGGCGGTCGCCCGGCGCCAGGCGCAGCAGGGCGAGCGCCTCCTCGAGCTTCGCCCGGTGCCAGAAGCGCTGCGGCGCCGGCCCGGCGTGGAGGGCCCGGTGCTGGTACTCGCCGGGGATGGCGATGCGGTCCCCCACCCGCCGCCCGGCGCTCTCGGCCTCGACCTCGACAGGACGCGCGCCGCGCCGGCGGAAGATCCGGGCGAGCGACACGGCGGCGGCGAGCGCCAGGGCGGCGAGGCTGACCGCCAGGCCGACCTCGAACGAGCGCGGGCGATAGAACAGCTCGGCCGTGTGCCAGCCGGCGGGGAGGGCGAGGGCGAGGAAGGCGTGGTCGGCGATCCCCAGCGGCACCTCGCGGCCGTCGAGGCGCGCCCGCCAGCCCTTCCAGGCCGTCTCGCTGATCACCGCCCAGCCCGGCTGCTTCATCCGCGCGGTCAGCTCTAGCCCCAGGCCGCGCCGCCTGGCGATCACCCAGCCGCGGCCGTTCGGCTCCTCGCGCGGCCCGTTGTCGAGCCCCCCGCGCCGGCGTCCGTCGCCGCGGCCGCGTCCTCCGGCGGCGCGATCCAGGCGCGCGCGCCGAAATCCTTCTCCGCCATCATCTCCTCGACCTCGCGGTCCGAGCGCACCCCCAGCCGCACCCGCCGCGGCACGAAGGCGCGCGGCAGCGCCCGCGGGTTCTCCCACAGCGACGAGCCGGCGCCGCGCGCCAGCAGGCGCCAGCCGGGGACCTGCCGGCGGGCGTCGGCGAGCGCGTAGCGCACGTTCGCCAGCGACAGGAAGGGCTTTCCCAGGTTCCGCACCGCCAGGAACCAGCTCGGGATGGGGTCCGCCCACAGCGGCAGGAGCTCGGCGAAGCGGAGGTGGAAGATCGCCTGGTAGCCGCGCAGGTCCTCCATCTCATAGAACGCTCCCTGGTTGGGGACGAGATGGAAGTCGAGGCCGACGGCGCGCCAGGGCTCGGCGGAGCCGCGGGTGAGGGCGTCGAGGGTGTCGAGCGGCGCCACCCGCGGATAGAAGCCGCGCGCCGGGACCGTCGGGTAGAAGGAGCCCATCTCCCCCGTCCGCTGGACGGCGAGGACGGCGACGAGGGCGGCCGCCGTCCAGGCGAGCGCGCGCCGCGAGCGCCGGGGATGGCGAGGATCCGCCGCCAGGCTGCCGCCGAGGGCGACGGCGAGCGCCGCGACGGCGAGCGGCGAGAGCGCCCACAGCGCCCAGCGCTCGAGCCCGGCGGCGGGGAAGCCGTCGGCGCGGGCGAGGGGCACGAGGAACGCCGCGGCGGCGAGGAAGACGACGGCGGCGGCGGCCCCGGCGGCGGCGAGCTCCAGCGAGGCGCGCCCCCCCTCGCCCCGCTCCCCCGCCCGCAGCCAGGCCTCGACGCCCCAGGCGGCGAGCAGCGCCAGGGCGAGGGCGCCGGCGAAGACCAGGCGCTCGTTGATCGCCGCGGCGAAGAGCGGGATGCGGCCGAGGAGGGGGTAGAGCCCGGGCATCTTGGCGCCGGCGCACACCCCGACGAGCCCGACCGCCGCGACGGCGAAGCGCCCCCGCCACGGGGCGCGGACGAGCCCGTAGAGCGCCGGCCCCCAGAGGGCGCTCCCGGCGTAGGCCGAGACCAGCGGCAGGACGAGCGGCGGCGCCGGGTCCGCCCGCGGCAGGTCGAGGGTCGACGGCACGACGCTCGCGACCAGGCGCCGCAGCGCCGCCGCCGCCGGCTCGGCGGCGGTGAACCGCGTCGCGTCCTGGCGCAGCAGCCACTGGAGAGTCTGCCGCAGGGCCTCGACCAAGGGCAGCAGGTAGACGGCGGCGACGGCGAGGGCGAGGGCGCCGGCGGCGAGCGTCCAGCCGGCGACCGCCGGCCAGCGGCGCGGCGGCAGCGCCGCCGCCTCGACGATCCCGAAGACGGCGCCCAGGGCGACGACGTGGACGGCGCTCTCCGGGTGCCCGGCGACGAGGGTGAGGGCGAGGGCGGCGGCGAGGAGGAGCGCCGAAGGCCAGCCCGGCCGCGTCACCACCCGCCGCGCCCCGAGGAGCACCAGCGGGGCGAGCGACACCGCGGCGCCCAGCGGCCACTCGAGCCAGAAGGCGTTGAAGGCGCAGAACGCCCATCCCACCGCCCCCAGGAGCGCCGCCACCTCGCGGCAGCCGAGGTCGCGCAGGTAGAGGAAGGCGGCGAGCGCGGCGGCCAGGAGCTGCGCCGACGCGCCGAAGGTGAAGGCGAGGGCGAGGGGCAGGAGGAGCGAGAGGGCGTTGATCGGGTAATAGGGGGCCGGCTGCGCCGCGCCGGCGAGCGGGTCGCCGCAGAGGATGAACGGGTTCCACAGCGGCCATTCGCCCTGGCCGACGGCGTAGGCGACCGCCTTGCGCCAGGGATAGATGGCGCTGTAGACGTCGGTGAAGACGCCGCGGCGCGAGTCCTCGACCCCGTAGCGGCCGGCATAGGGGGCGAGCGGGGCGGCGCTGTAGGCGAGGTCGACCGGCGCGTAGACCTGGCCGGTCAGCAGGGCGCGGCCGGTGAAGCAGAGCGGCAGGAGGGCGAGCCCGAGGGCCGCCCGCCAGGTGAGCCGTGCCAGCAGGCGGTGGGAGAGCCCGAGGAGCGCGGCGGCGAAGGCCGCGTAGAGGGCCGCCGCCGAGAGCTGCTCCGCGAGACCCAAGCCGGTCAGCGCCCCGTCCGCCGCGAGCTCGGGGGCCGCCGCGCGGCCGGGCCGGCGGCGCCGGCGCGGACCGCCGCGAAGTCCTCGGCGACGATCGTCGCGAGCGCCGGGCAGCGGTAGGCGCCGCGCCAGGCGAGGAGGCGGATGCGCCCGACGTCGACGAGCATGCGGAGCGAGTCGCGCAGCAGGCGCACCGCCGAGGTCTCGTTGTTGCGCAGCTGGACCGGCACGCGCTTGATGTCGGCGCGGTAGAGGAGGGCGAGGTAGAGCAGCTCGACGTCGAAGGCGAAGCGGTCGATCCGGGCGAGGCCGAAGAGCGCCTGGGCGACGTCGGCGCGGAAGGCCTTGAAGCCGCACTGGGTGTCGAAGAAGCCGCCGGTCAGGAAGGTGCCGACGAGCTGCGAGAAGACCGCCGAGGCGAGCCGCCGCCGCCAGCCGACCTCGAGGGCGTAGCTCGAGCCCGGCAGGGTGCGGTCGCCGACCGCGAGGTGGAAGCCGCGGTCGCGGATGAAATGCGCCGAGTCGGCGATCAGCTCGAGGTCGTAGGGGAGGTCGACGTCGGTGAAGACGCGCACCCGGCCGCGGCTGGCGAGCATGCCGGCGCGCACCGCCGCCCCCTTGCCGCGGTTCGCCGGCAGGCGGATCAGCCGCAGCGGACCCGCCTCCGGCCACGAGGCGTCGAAGTCGCCGCCGCCGTCGTCGACCACCACGACCTCGGAGGATTCGAAGGCCGCGGCGAGGAAGACCGCCAGCCGCTCGGCCGAACGGCGGGCGAGATCGGCGCTGCGGTAGCACGGCAGGACGACCGAGATCTCCGGCTCGTCGGGCGTCGCGGGGGTGTTCGGCACGGGCGGTCATTGTTTCACGAGGCGTGAAAGGCGCGAACATCCATGCCGCCGGGCGCCGCGCCACCCCGGCGATTCCCGCCCGCCGCCCGGCCGCGCACCGGGAAGAATGAGGGAGCCGGCGAGGGGCTCGCCGGCCGCCAGGCTTCGACAGCGATCGCCGGCGCTCTGCGGCTAGAATCGCCCGCGTCCGCCAGCCGGCCCCACGGAACCGGTCCACCGACCCAAAGGAGATGCCGCGCATGCGCCGCACCCGAGACACGCCGATCCCGACCTTCGCCCTGCTCCTCCCGCTCGCCCTTTCGCTGCTCCTCGCCGTCCCCGCGCTCCGCGCCGCCGACCCGCCCAAGGCCTCGGCGATGCAGGAGGGCATCGAGGCGCTCCAGTTGAACGACTGGCCGGGGGCGGCGAAGGTCTTCCAGTCGATCGTCGACCGCGAGCCCGGCAACGGCGAGGCCTGGTTCCGGCTCGGCATCGCCCAGCGCGAGATGGGCCAGTACGACCCGGCGACGAAGTCCTTCGACAACGCCCTCGCCCGCGGCTACGCGCCGCCGATGGTGACCACCAGCCTGGCCATCGTCGCGGTCGCCAGGAAGGACTACGACAAGGCCTTCGCCTACCTCGACCGGGCGGTCAAGCTGGGAGTGCCGGCGGCGGTGCTGGAGAGTCACCCCGGCCTCGTCGCGGTCCACGACGACCCGCGCTTCAAGCGCCTCTTGGCCGCGGCCGCCCAGGCCGGCCACCCCTGCGAGAGCGATCCGCGCTACCGCGCCTTCGACTTCTGGCTGGGCGAATGGGACGTCTACGCCGGCGGCCAGCGGGTCGGCAACAACCACATCGACCAGGTCGCGCACGGCTGCGCTCTCCTCGAAAACTGGACCGGCGCGGGCGGCGGCGGCGGCAAGAGCCTCAACTACCTCGATCCCAGCGACGGCAAGTGGCGGCAGAATTGGGTGGGCGACGGCGGCGAGGTCATCCTCTACCAGGGCGGCCTCCAGGATGGAGCGATGCGCATGACGGGCGAGACCCGCCTCCCCAACGGCAAGACGCAGCTCGCCCGCGGCGCCTGGACGCCGCGGCCGGACGGCGCCGTCCGGCAGCTCCTCGAGACCTCGACCGACGGCGGCAAGACCTGGAAGGTCGCCTTCGACGGCGTCTACGTCAAGAAGGGGAGCGCGCCGCCGGCCGCCCACTAGTGGCCGCCGCGCCGCCGCCGCCGCACGATCCGGGAAGCCCGGGAGCTCCGCCGGCTCCCCCGCCGGGGGAACCGACCGCCGCGCTGGCGCTCCTCCGCGCGGCGCGGCGGGTGGGCTTCGTCTTCTCCGGCGGCTCGGCGCGCTGCGCCTTCCAGGTCGGCGCCGTCGAGACCCTGACCGAGCTCGGCATCGACCCGGCGCTCTGCGTCGGCGTCTCGGCGGGCTCCTGGACCGCCGCCGCGGTCGCGGCCGGCAACCGCCATCGCCTGCGCCAGTACTGGCGCTCCTTCCTGCGGATGCCCTACGTCGACCTGCGCAACCTGGCGCGCGAGCACTCGCCCTTCCGCTTCGCCGAGCTCCATCGCCGCACCTTCGGCCGCTACGTCGGCGCCCAGGGGTTGCGGCGCGATGGGGCGCTGCCCCTCTTCATCGGCGTCACCCGCCTGCGCGACCGGCAGCCGGTCCTCTTCGACGCCCGCGAGGTCGAGGACCCGCTCGCCCTCCTCCTCGCCTCGAACTACCTGCCCCCCTACTACACCCATGCGCCGCGCCTCGCCGGCGAGCGCTACGGCGACGGCGGCCTCTCCGACAACCTCCCCTACGAGCGGGCGTTCGCCGAGGGGTGCGATGCCGTGGTGCTGATGACCATGAAGGGGGAGAGCGAGGGCGGCCTCTACCGCAGCCCGCGCGACACCGAGCACGCCATCCCGCCGCCCTACGCCGGGCGCACCGTGGTGATCCGCCCCCGCCACCGGCTGCCGATCGGCTTCACCGAGCGCCGCTGGCCGGTGGTGCGGGCGGTGATCGAGCTCGGCCGCCTGCGCGCCCGCGAGGTGCTCCTCGGCGAGTCGCACCCCGAGAGCGAGGCGGCGCGGGCGAGAGGCGCCGCGCCGACCGCCGTCCTCGCCCGCCTGCTGCGCCGCCGGCGCTAGGCCGGCGGCGCGGTCAGATCAATGCTGGAACGGCTCCGGCGCCCGCCGCACGATGATCGCGCAGGGCGCCTGCGGATGGTGGTGCTCGGCGAAGACGGTGACGACTGTCCGTTCCGTCCAGGCCCCGCGTGCCAGGCGCTCGATGGCATGCTCGTGGCTCCGAAACGGCAGCTCCTCCCCGCGCTCGGTGAGCAGCAGGAACCCCTCGAAGTCCCCAAACCGGTCGTGGATCAACCCCACCACCTTGCCGGTGGATTGGCGCCGACGCTCCTCCTCGAAGGGCGCCTTGTGCGGCTGGGGGTGGTGCGTTGGATGAGGCACCGTGCCGGTGGACGAAGGAAGGATCTTCCCGGGGTCGCCCCCGAAACCGGATACCCGCCCGCCGATCAGCTCCAGATAGCGCTGCCACACCGGATACCACCGGCTGGTCTGCGGCAGCGTCTGGAAGATCCACCGCAGCCAGGCCAGCAACCGCTCCTCCGGATACAGCAGCTGCTCCTTGGTGCTGATGACGATGGTGATCTGGAACGCCCCGGCCACCTGCCGCCAGGCGAGCTGCTGCGCCACCTCCTTGCGGCGGGGACGCGGCGCCCGCTGGATTACCGGCGGCGGCGCGAGCTGCGCCTCCGTCACCTGGCGCACCACGATCTCGTAGATCTCGCCCTTCCTGATGCCCGGTGGCAGTTCCACCGTGAGCAGGCCGGCGGTGCGGGCGGTGCCCAGGGGGATCGGCACGAAGGTGACGCCCGCCGCGGGGCACCGGATGGTATGGGCATCCTGGAGCGTCAGCTGGTGCCTGCCGTACAGCGCATCGGCGAGACCTACGATCTTGGCCGCGTCGAGCTCCGGCAGGTAGAGCGATGCCGAGCTCCCCTCGGGAGTGTCGCCCCATAGGATCATCAGCTCGTCCGCCATCGAGAGGTCGGGCGACGAAAGCTCGATCTCGAACGGATGCGGCATACGGCGGGAGTCGAGCGCACCGGGATTCGGGCCGTCGATCCAGGCGATATTGCGCTGCGCCAGCTTGTCGGAGGTGCCGGAATTGGCTCCCGCCGGGATCGGCGTGTCGTCGTAGCGGATCTCCGCGATCAGGCACTGGTGCGGCGCCCGGGTGATCGCCTGGTTGATCGAGAGGAGGGTCATGCCGGTCCATGGCCCATCGGGATTCCCCGCCGGCGGAGCGAGCGGGAGGAACGCCTGTTGCGGCTGGTTGATGTCGAGCCAGCAGCCGAAATAGGCGTCGACCTCGACGCCGGGATGGACGGAGAGGGTCTGCACGTTGGGCGGGTCGGTCTGGGTGTCCATTCCCGCCGGCGCGCTCAGGTTGACCCGCGGCGAGGCGAAACACGGAATCGTCACGTACTCCGGCGTGCCGCCGCTATCCGTCTGGATGCCGAGCAGTGGGATCTTGTGGCCGTTCAAGAGGCCGTCCGAGGCCAGCCGGTAGGTGGTTCCTTCGGCAAAGCTCGACGAGGTGGTCTGGGCCTGGAACAGCCGAAAGAAGACCCGGACGCTGGCAGCCTGCGCCCCCGCCGTCTGGCCGACGAGCCGAACCCGCGCCACGGCAAAGTTGAAGACGTCGTTCCCGCCGGAGTCCTGGCGCAGGAACTCGAGCGCCGAGGTCCCCTCGTCCCGCGCCAGACCGGCGAAGGTGTCGCCGTCGACGTCGCCGTTGGCGGCGGTCAGGCTCTGGATCGCCGCGGCGATGAAGCCGGGGGCGTCGGCGGGATCGGAGGTCATCGTGGCGCCGAAGCGCGATGCGCTCCCGCCCGCTCCCACCGCCAGCTTGAAGAAGCGCAGATCGAAGCTCAACCACACCGGCTGCGCCGGATCCGTGGGATCGACGTTGGCGTAGAACGGATTCTCCCCCTTCACCAGCTCCAGGGCGGCGGAGGCGGTGAGGTCGATCTCGCCCACCGCGAAGGTGGCCGTCAGCGTGAGCACCGCCGCCTGATCCAGCAGCAGAGCCTCGAACGCGGTGTCCGAGCTGAACGAGATGGTGTAGGGGTAGAGGAACCGCTGGGTGATCGGCGCCAGCGTCGGGTCCGTGGCCACGATGGGCAGGGGGCCGAGCTGGCCCACCGCGGGGAGATTGGCGCCGATGGTGGCGAGCTGCGCCGCGGTGAGCGACGGGTTGAGGGCCGGGTCGAGCGACACCGCGACGACCGGCGCCGGGCTCGGCGAGGGGTTGAGCAGGTCGCCGGGTGAGTGGAAGCCCAGCTCCGCCGCGGTGAAGCCATCCAGCGCCACCCAGTACGCCGCGGGATAGGAGGCGGTCCCGGGTAGCTGCACTCGGACCTCGTCCTCGCCGAACGTGCTCTTGTCGAGGATGAGCTGGCAGCCCTGCAGCACCGGCGCATAGGCGCAGTTGCCGGACGACGCGGGGCAGTCCACCGCGCCCGCCGGCTTCACCACCGCGCAGATGTAGTAGCTGAACGTGAACCCGCTCGGCGGCGTGGCCTGGTTGCTGCCGAGAAAATCGTCGGCGGCATCGAAGTAGCAGCGGGTGAGGTTGCTGCAGTTGAGGTCGCAGGGGTCACAGACCTCGGGGTTGGCGCCGTCCACGTTGGGATCGACGATCATCTCGGAGATCTCGTGGCTCACCACCATGGCATAGACGTCCGGCTCGTCCGCGAGGGTGAGCCCGGTGGCGAAGACGCCGGCCACGACATACGGGATGTCGGCCTTGCCGTGATAGCCGGCGTTGCCGCCGACGTCCGCGGCGGCGAGCCCCGGCGGGCTCACCACGAAGATGCAGGAATCGCTCGGCAGACCGTGGGTGGAGACCATGCCGTTCACCCACCCCTGGAGGTCCGCATCGGTGTAGCTCCCGCTCGGGACGCTCGCGGTAAAGGTGAGCAGGGTAGGAGAGATCGAGACGGCGTTGGACCCGTACTGCGCGGCGTACTCCGAGATCGGCACGATGGCGTGCTGCGCGTACTGCACGATCTGATTCATGTCGGCGGTGGGGATCACCCGATCGCCGGCGGAGGTGTGGAAGGTGACCTGGGCGAAGTGGACCGTGCCGCTGAACAGGTCGTCGCGGGCGGCCCGAGCCGGGACCGGGAGCCGGTTATTTCGCAGGAACTCGGCGACCGCCGGGTGACGGCGCAGGACCGGCGAATCGTGCCGGATCCGGTGCAGACCACGCAGGATCTCCATCGGCACGCCGGTGCCGAAACCCTCCGCCTTCGGTTCCTTGGCGAAGAGGTGGGGTGCCATCTGCTGCAGATACCTTGCGTTTTTGAGCGCCCGCGTGTAACAACGGACGGATGGTGGGGCGGGGACGGGCCTGGTGCGGGTAGCCATGCTGGGACCTCCGTGGAATGTGTAATGGTCTTCGCCGGCCGCCGCCCTTTTTTGACCGCTCCACTCGACGGGCCCTCTTCTCGTTTGGCGCTATGATTCTTAAGGAGCGTCGAGATCATGGATTGCGCATACCTCTATGACGAGGTCCAGAGCGCCCTTGCGGGCGATCGGGTGGCGCTGAACCGGCTGGTGAAGACGCTGACCCCGGTCATCCAGGCGCGCGTGGCGCGCAGCCTCCTCCGCCGTCGATCCGGCGCCGCGAGAAATCGCAACATCCGCCAAGAGGTGGAAGATCTGACCCAGGAGGTCTTCCTCCTCCTCTTCGCCGAGCACGGCAAGGTCCTGCGCACCTGGGAGCCCGCGCGAGGGCTCGCGCTCGTCAACTTCGTCGGCTTGATCGCCGAGCGGCGGACGGCGTCGACCCTACGCAGCGGCCGGCGCAGCCCGTGGCAGGACGAGCCCTGCCTGCCGGACGATCTCGATCGCGCCGCAGAGGAGAGCGGGCCCGAGGCGATCGCGGCGTCGCGGGAGCAGTTGGCGCAGCTTCTCCGCCGGCTCACTGAAGAGCTGTCGCCCCTGGGGCGCCACCTCTTCGACCTGCTGTTCGTTCGCGAGCTATCGCTGGCCGAGATCGTCGCTCAAACCGGTCTCAAGCCGGACGCGGTGTACGCTTGGCGAAGCCGTCTGCGGCGGCTGGCGCGCCGTCTCGTCTCGGAAGTATCAGAAAGTGCGCCGCGGCAGCGAACTACTTCGATAGGCGACGAGCTATGAACGACGACTCTTGGATGCGCGAGCTGGGCCGGGTGGCGGAAGAGGAGGAGAGGGCGGACCACACCCGCTTCGCGGCCTGGGAGCGGCTGAGCGCCGGGGACCTCTCCTCCGAGGAGGCGGCGGCGCTCGCCAAGCAGGCGGAAACCTCCGAGGAGGCGCGCCAGACCTACGAGGCCTTCCGGCCCCTCGGCCCGGAGTTCGAAGCCCGCATCTTGCGCGCCCTTCAGCCGGAAGGCCTGCCGGCGCCGGCCGCCGCCACACCGACCGCTTCCATTCTCGCATTCCCAAGACATGCCAAGCGCATCGCCGGCTGGCTCGCGGCGGCCGGCACGGTCGCCGCCTCTCTCGCTCTCCTGCTCCTCGGCCGGAGCCCCGTTCCCCCGATGCCTGTCTATGCGTTGGAGATCTCCGGCGGCATCCGGACGACGCGAGGCGCTGGGGAGCACCCCGATCCTGCGTCGTGGGAACGAGGTCGATCTCGTCCTCCGCCCGTCGACCGAAGTCTCCGGACCGAGCGCTGCGAAGTGCTGCTTCCTGGCGCGCGGGAAGACCTGGCGATCGTGGCCGCTCTCTGGCGAGCAGTCGGGCCAGTCCTTCAAGTTCACCGGCCCCCCGGGCAGCGACATCGAACCTGGCGAGTGGAAATTGTGGGCCGTGATCGGCCGGCCCGGAAGTCTCCCCGACGAAGCGACCCTGCGCTCTCGCCTCCGGCATGCGGGGCGGCAGGATCCTCGCTGGCAGGCCGTGGCGAAGAAAGTGACGATCCAGTGAGGTAGGAATGTATCGACACGGCCCGCTCCGCAGCTACCTGCACCTCGCGCTCTATGCCCTGGCGGTCCTGCTGGGTGCATGCTCTCCGCGCCCCAGCCAGCGCCTGCGGGTGGAGTACGCCGGCTGTCGACAGGTGCTCCTGCCCGGTCCCGCCTGCGTTCTGGACGAGACAAATCCCGTCCTACGGCTCTGGGTCGACCTGCCGCCCAAGGTCCGGGTCGAGATCGAGGCCGATGGCCGGACGATGACACGCCCCGGCACCGCCGTGTCGAACGGCCAGCGCTTCCGGCTGAAGATCCCTCCTCATTCCTCGTCGGTATCTCTCCGTGCCTCCACGCCAGGCGGCGAGGCCCGTTGGTCTTTGAGCTTGGCTCCATTCCGGAGAGATGAGGGCATCGAGCTCCACAAGCAGGGGCTCACGGAGTTCAATGCAGAAAAGCGAGAGGAAGCGAAAGAGCTGCTCGCTCGCGCGGCGGCCGCTCACCACGCTGCCGGTTCCCTCCTGGCGGAGCTCAAGGCAGAGAGCACGGTGATCTGGATTGAGATTCAAGACGGCCAGCTCTTCAAGGCCCGGCAGGCGATCGACCGCCTGCGCCTGCCCGCAAAGTCTCCAGCTGAGGCCGTCTTCTATCGGCGCTACTACGCTGGAATGCTCGCGCAGCGCGTGGGGGATGCCCGTTCCGCGCTCGACGACCTCACCGCCGCGGACGAGCTGGCAAGCCGTGTGGGGCTGGTCCTCGAGAGCTTCCAGGCCGAGGAGCTCCTGGGGCGAGAGCTGCAGGCGCTCGGCCGCTCGAGCGAATCGGTCGATCTGTTCGGTCGCCTCCAGCAGACCGCGGGCATCGATGATTGCGACCGCGCCGAGCTGCTGATCAACCAGGGCTGGTCGCTGCTCCTCGCCGGCGAGGCCGGCCAGCACCTGGGCGACCCGATCCCGCTGTTCAAGGAAGCCTCGGGGATCGAAGAGCGACAGGGCCCGAACTGCAACGCGTTCAAGGAGAGGATACTCGGCAACTTCCTCAATCTGGCTCTCGCCCAGCTCCAGGCCGGTCGGCTGAGCGCAGTACCGGATCTGCTATCCAAGTCCAAGGACCTGGACAGCGATGCCACGCTCGCCGACAGGCTTTGGCGTCTCGACCTCGAAGCGCGGCTCGACCTCGCCGAAGGCCACGCCGAAAACGCGCTGTCGCGATATCAGCGACTGGATGACCTCGCGGCGAGGGCTCTCGCCCCCGACATCCGCTGGCGGGCCGTCTACGGCAAGGCGCTCTGCGAGCGAGATCTCCACCGCCCTGACTCCGCCCTGAACGCGCTCCGCGAGGCGGATGGGCTGCTCGAGAACGAGAGCCTTCAGGTGCCGATCCAGGAAGGGCGCGAGCGGTTCCTGGCCCAGCGCGAGGAGGCCACGGGTCTCCACCTCGAGCTGCTGCTCGCGAGCGGCCGGCCGGCCGAGGCCCTCGAGGTGGCGCGGCGTACCCGCTCGCGGTGGCTGCGCCAGCTCGCGCGCGGCGACCGCCTCGCTCACCTGACGCCCGCCGAACAGGAGCGCTGGGCCGCCGCTCTCGACGAGTACCGGCAGCAACGCAGGCCCGCCGACGACAGCACCGCGGCCGATTGGGCTCTGCCGGAAGACCAGCGGCGGCGCGCCGAGGAGCGGCGGGCGGAGCAATACGCGGCGGCCGAGCGTTCTCTCGACCACGCCTTCAGCCTCCTCGGTCAGACCGGCGAGCGCGATGCCGCCCTCCCGCAGCCTCAACCCGGCGAGGTGACCCTCGCCTATCACCCGGTCCCTGGGGGTTGGGTGGGATTCTCCCAGATGGACCGAACCGTAACGGTGCATCGCTTCGACCTGCCGCCCGCCGTCCTCCAGAACCCGGGGGAGCTGGCGACGCGGCTGCTCGTGCCCTTCCACGCCGAGATCGAGCATGCGCGGCGGGTGCGGGTTCTCCCGTACGGACCGCTCCAGAGCGTCGACTTCCATGCTCTGCCCTTCGACGGCGACGTCCTGCTCGCCGGCCGTCCGGTGATCTACGGGCTCGATCTGGTGGCCCCCCGGAGCGCCCCATCGCAGGCTTCGCGGCGGGCGCTCGTCGTCGCCGATCCTCTGCGGGACCTGCCGGAGGCCGCCCGCGAAGGAAAGGCCGTCGCATCGGCATTGCGGGCGCAGCAGCCTGCCTGGTCCCTCGATCTCTTGCAGGGCCCATCGGCCGCGGTCGAGAGCGTGAAGCGCTCTCTGGCGGGATCCGATCTCTTCCACTACGCGGGCCACGGAATCTTTGCCGGCGCCGCCGGCTGGGGCAGCGACCTGACGCTCGCCGGCGGCACCCGCTTGACGGTCGGCGACCTGCTCGCGCTCCGGCGGGTGCCGCGCTGGGTAGTCCTCGCGGGCTGCGAGACCGGCCGGTCGAGCGCGGAGGCCCCGATCGAAGGGCTCGGTCTCGCCCCGGCCTTCGTCCTCGCCGGCTCCAGCGCGGTCGTCGCCGCGACGCGGCCGGTCGACGATCGCGCCACCCAGGCCGTGGTCGTGGACCTCTACCAGCACTGGGAGGGCGCCGCTCCCGATCTCGCGCTCCTGCTGCAGCGAGCCCAGCTCTCCTGGCGCCGGCGCGACCCCGCCGCCGACTGGGCGAGCTTCCGCCTCCTCGAGCCTTAGACCGCGGGCCGGCCTCCTTGTCAGAACTCGCGCCGCCGGCGCGAAGTTCTCGACGAGAGGAGACATCCATGAAACGACGCTATCGCTGGATCTTGGCCTTGGCCCTGCTCGGCTTGAGCGCGTACTGCGCCACGGCGCCGCGGCCCCGGCTCACTTGCCACCTCCCGGCCGCCGATCCCACCTGGCGCTGGATCGGGCTCAAGCGGGATAGGACCCGACCGTGCCCTGAAGCCCCTCTGTGGCGGGTGGCTCCGCTGTTCGACCTCGCGAGGCTGCCGGTCGACGCGCAGTCGCGGGCGAAAAAGCTGGGCCTCGACAACTTCTGCCTCTACGAGGCCCGGAGTGCTGGCGAGTGCCTTCCTTCGGAGACGGTCCGGTCGCTGGCCCGCGCCGAGCCGGATGCCATGGCGCTCGTCCTCTCCGCAGGGAACGATCTCCAGAGCCTGACCTCGCCCGCTTTCGAGAGAGACTTCCTCCAGCAGGCCGGCCAGACCCCTCTGCCGGACCCCGCCGGGAAGCCGCGCGCCCGACTCGTCCTCCTCGACACCCAGCCGACCGGCGAAGGGATCCCACTGCCGCCGGCCCCGCCAGCCCGCTGGTATCGGTCTCAACACGGCTACTCCCTGGCCAACATCGCCGGACGCCTCACCAGCAGCGGCGACCGCTTCCAGCGGCCCGCCGCCGACGTCGCCACCCGGTTGGCGATGCCCTACCCGAGCTACGACCCGAACACGCCGGGAAGCCCTGACTTCCAGCACGGCGGCTATGTCGGCACGATCGGCGGATTGACCGAAGCCATCGGCCAGGAGATCGCCGCCTGGGAAGCCGAATGCTCTCGCGACTGGAAGCCCGGCGACAAGGGCTGCCGACCGACGCAGCACCTGGTGCTCAATCTGTCCCTCGGATGGGACGGCAAGAAGTTCGGCGGCAGTGATGAGAAAACAGTCTGCGAGATGCATCCGGCGGTGCAGAGCGTCTACAAAGCGCTGGAGTTCGCCGCCGGTGAGGGCGCGCTCGTCGTCGCAGCCGCCGGTAACCGGGGAGGAGGCCCTGACGCTACGACCGGGCCCCTCCTGCCGGCCGGCTGGGAGAGCCGGCCGGCAGAGCCCGCCGTTCCGCAGCTCGCGGGAAAACCCTTCGTCTACGCCGTCGGCGGCGTGCAGGCACAGAGCTATCCTCTGGCCAACTCGCGTCTCCGCGGCCTGCCCCGCCTGACGGCCTATGCCGATCATGCGGTCGTCAAAGACAGTGCCTTGCAGCCCACCGCGCCCTTGACCGGAACCTCGGTGGCCACGGTGGTGGTCTCATCTGCCGCGGCGGTCGTCTGGCACCTTCATCCCGAGATGACGGCGAAGCAAGTGATGACGCTGCTCTATGACTCCGGCGTCACCCTGAAGCAGTCCAACGGCACGGCGAAGCCGGCCGACTTCTATTACTCCTCTCCCTTCCCCATCACGGCGCCGGCCCCCGAGGTGCGGCGGATCTCGCTCTGTGCGGCGCTGTCCAAGGCCTGCGCCGGCGGCGTTTGCTCGCCTCCGGCGTGTGAGGCGTTCAGTCAGCAGATCGACCTCGCCCCGCAATTGATCACCTTCAAGGCCAACACGACGATCGATGCCGCGACCCTGTACCAGCAGCTCTCTTTCCTTCCCCCGTCGTGCAAGGTTCCGACGATCTACTATTCGGGCGGCACGCCGAATTTCCCCTGTCCCTTCGAGCAGCTTCCCAGCCTGATGGAAGATCCAGAGGTCTCTCCGCAGCCCGGAGCGGATCCCTGCCCGAGCTGCACGCTCACTCGCTCCGCGAACCCTCTGGCGCTCTCGACGGCGGCATCTCATACGGAGTCCCCGGAGCTCTACACGCTCCGCATCGAGATCCCGCAGTGTTGTTGGAGCACCCCCTTGCAGGCCACCAACCTCGAGATCAACCACCTCAACAGCCTCGACGAAAACGCGCCCTCGATCAGCTATGCGATCGATCTCAACCTCATACCCGGTCAGTTGCTCGAGATCCGCAACCTCGATCTCCACGGCGGCCAGACGGCGACGCTCAACTTCGTCAGTCAGCCTGCCGTGGGATCGCCCATGTCGATCGAGAGCTCGGTCTTCATCGACGACTCGAAGGTCGAGGCGAGGAGTCTCGACACAGCGGCCGCTCGTCGCCCGGCGCCGTCGCGCTCGTCGGCAGAAAATCGGAAGCGGAGCGCTTCGCAGCCGGCGGCCCGGCACAGCCTTGGCCGGCGGCCGCTCGCCGGGGCGCTGTCAGAAAGCTCCGCCCGTCGGCGAAGTGTCAGGTCATGAAACCCACTCAACAACTGAGGAGAAGACCATGACACCAGAGACCACCAGCGGCTGGAGCGCCGCACCCCCGAACGTCGCCAAGCTCGAGCCCGAGCGCGAGCACTTCCAGACCCTCGTGCTCGGCAACCCGAACTACTTCGGCAACCTCGAGGGCCATCCGTCGAAGCTCGTCAAGAAGCTCCAGCAGGACACGTCGTATGAGGAGCTGGTCTGCGTCGGGCTCAATCCCGACCACGACCGGCTCGAGGCGGTCCTCGACGTCAAGCGGGAGTTCGGCTACGGCGGCAACATCTGCGCCGCCGGCTCGCGCGTACCTCCGGCTCGAGCAAGAATGAGCCGGGGCACAGCTGCATGGCGAGGCTCACCGTAGGCGATCTCACCATGGCGGCGCCGGCGGTGTCTGACACCGCACCCAAGGCGCCCGAGATGACAGGCCGAACCCACGCGCCTCGGTAATGTCATCTGCATTAGCGTGCTGGGCGGCGATCATGTTCGACTCGCCGTCCGGCTCCGCACGGTTCGTGCCCGCATTCGCCGGGGTATCAGGAGTTTAGTTGTAGATATAGGCGACGAGCGATCTGGTAACGTGGCTGCGCCGGCCGGCGATCCTGCCGCCGTTCACATCAAGGCATCTAGGGCGTAAGGGTCGTAAGATGCTCTAGTTGGTGATTAGTATCGCGCTCTTGCACTGTGGGTCGCGATCATGCCTGCTGCGCCTATTTACGATCATACGCTGCTCGTAAACCGAAAAAAGGAGGAACCAATGACGAAAGACACTGACGACAGGCCTGGGGTCGTCCAACCACGCGAAGACTTCGGAGCCAAGGCCCCGCCATCCCACCGCACCCACGGCTCCAGCAAGCATTCGCCGGGGCATCAGGAGCATGAGCAGAAAGCATCGGCGGAGAGCGATCAGGTAACGCGGCGACGCCGGCAGGTGATCCTGCCGCCGCGCACCGCAAAGCCTCCCGAAAGGAAGGGTTGACCATGCTCTACTTCGGCAACCATCATCCCACTCGCGTGTGGGTGGCGATCATGTTCTACTCGCCGTCCTCCTGCGGTGCTTACGGCAACTGGGGAACGCGCGGCTGGTGGGGCATCGATCCTGGCGGGACGGCGGCGGTGTTCAACGGCGACATCGACTACAATCGCTACTATGCCTTCTATGCTAAGGCGGCCGACGGCGCCGAATGGACCGGCCCCTACGGTCCTGTTTACCTCTATCATCATGCTTTCGACTCGTGCGTCGGTATCGGCTCGACCGGTGCCTATGACGTAAAGGGCATGCGGTTGATCGACGTCGGCGACTATGACGACTATACGATCAACGCTCGGGTCGAACGAGGCCCGGCCGGCGCGACCAGGCGTCGTGCCTCGCCTACGGCGGGTCTGAAAGAGCGGACGACGGGCCGGGAGCGACACGCCAATCGACCCTCCCTGCGGCCGGCCCTAGGCCGGCGGCTTGGGGGCTGGCTTGGGCGATGCAGCAGGCGGCGCCGCGCCGAGCGGCGGGCGCGGCGCGGGGACCGCCGGGACGGCGAGGGAGAGCGCGCCGTTCGTGCCGACGCTCCGCACGGCGAAGAACTCGTTGTCGGTGCTCGTCCCCGCGAGCACCACGTCGCCCGGCGCGGCGACTTCGCGGAGCACGCTCCAGCGGGTGTCGGTGGTCTCGCGGTGCAGGAGCTGGAAGCCGCGGCGAGTGGGGTCGTCGGGAGCGGTGATCGCGAGGTGCGCCGAGGGGGTGACGGCGCCGGTGAGGACCACCGCGGCGGGCGGCGCCGGCGCCGCGGCGAGGTCGGCGAGCAGCCGGCGGTCGAGCTCGACGACGCTCGCGATGAAGGCATAGTCGAGGAACTGCGGCAGGTCGCCGTACTGGACGCCGTTCTCGACCCGCGGCGTCTGGTGCTGGTGGTGATAGTCCTCGAGGGGTTCGGTGTGTTCAGCTTCCAATGATGCCTTTTCTTCTTCGTTGCTGGCCTTCCGCACTCAAACGCAATTCTTGCTTTCTACAACCTGGGTACAATCGACGCTCTGGCAACACTGGCAGTCAGGTATGATGCGAGCCCTCAAGTGGCAAGAATGTTGGCGTGGCTTGGACAGCCGCTCTGTCAGGGGTCATCGGCAACTTCGCGACCCTTCTACTTCTGGGCCTTCCTCGATGGATCGCGAAGAGATATACGCGTGCGTCGGAAACGTGAGACGGGCATAAGCGGCCGGCTGCGCCCCCGCTTATGCCAGAGTGACGTTGTCTGCAAGAGCGTTCTTCCACACAGGCCCGGCTTTTTAGGCCCTGAGCCGCTGGTCGCAGGGATGAGGTCTTAGATGCGCAAACAGTCAGCATCCGGTGCTTTATCAAAGCGATTCAGGCCTACCGGCTGATGAGCGGGCGTTTACCCGAAGAAGTGGTATACAACCAAAAGGAGCATTGGCTTGGCTGGCTCCGCGAATACCATAGCCCCGGGGCATATGGCCGCAGCTCAAGAGCAAGGCGGGATGCGGAGTACGTCTACAACCATATCGTTGAGGTGAGAATGTTGCTGTGGTTGATAGATGCCGCAGGTGTCGAGCCGCCGCTGGTCTTGGCGGCCCGCCGAAGCGCAGCTAAATTGACGGCTCTGACGCAACAATCTTCTGCAGTACGGAAGCATGCACCTTGGCGGAGGGTGGAAAATGCGCTCTGGAAGCACATCGAGTAAAAGGGCTTAGCGGCCAACCCGGGCGGCGATCGGCTACGTCGTCGCTGAAGCCCCAAGGCGGTTGGTCTGCGCTTAGGGTGAACTCAGCGGTCATCTGTATACCTCTCGAGAAGCTCTCCATTGACTCTCACGCGCAGTGACTTGACTGAAACCGGAAACCGGTTCCGGCGGCCCTCGCGTTACGCGGCCGGCTTGGGCGGTGCCGCCGGCGCCGCGCCGAGCGGCGGGCGCGGCGCGGGGACCGCCGGGACGGCGAGGGAGAGCGCGCCGTTCGTGCCGACGCTCCGCACGGCGAAGAACTCGTTGTCGGTGCTCGTCCCCGCGAGCACCACGTCGCCCGGCGCGGCGACTTCGCGGAGCACGCTCCAGCGGGTGTCGGTGGTCTCGCGGTGCAGGAGCTGGAAGCCGCGGCGAGCGGGGTCGTCGGGGGCGGTGATCGCGAGGTGCGCCGAGGGCGTGACGGCGCCGGTGAGGACCACCGCGGCGGGCGGCGCCGGCGCCGCGGCGAGGTCGGCGAGCAGCCGGCGGTCGAGCTCGACGACGCTCGCGATGAAGGCATAGTCGAGGAACTGCGGCAGGTCGCCGTACTGGATGCCGTTCTCGACCCGCGGCGTCTGGTGCTGGTGGTGATAGTCCTCGAGCGGCTCGGTGACGCGCACCGCCGGCAGGCCGGCCTGGACGAACGGCAGGTGGTCGCCGCCGCGGCCGAAGCGGTCGCGGCGGAAGATCAGGCGCACGCGGTCGCGGCCGGCGAGCTCCTCGGCGAGGCGGGCCATCTCGCGCCCGGGCGATTCGACGCCGTCGGGCCCGCCCTCGCTGAACATCCGCGGCCGGCGGTCGGCGGAGCCGTTGGTGGCGCCGACGATGTCGTCGGTGATCATGCCGCCCACCCGGTAGCCCTGCTCTGCCAGCCAGTCCTTCATGTGGGTGGAGCCGAGGAGCCCCTGCTCCTCGCCGGAGACGGCGGCGAAGACGAGCGTGGCGCGGAAGCCCTGGGGCTCCCCCGCCAGCGCCTTCGCCACCAGGATCGACACCGCGGTCCCCGAGCCGTCGTCGTCGGCGCCGGGGGCGTCGGTCCGCGGGTCCATGATGTTCGACGGCATGGTGTCGAAGTGGCCGGAGATGACGAAGGCGGTCTTCCCGAGCGCCGGGTCGCGGCCGGGGAGGACGGCGTAGACGTTCTCCATCGGCACCGCGGCGTTGCCGGTGCGCGGCGCGGTGGTCTGGAAGCGGTCGACGATCACCTTCAGCCGGCCGCCGGCCAGATGACCGGACATACGGTTGATGGCGTCGAAGCGGCGCACCACCGCGTCGCGGCCACAGCCGGCGCCGCGATGCGGATCGTTCCAGGCGGAGAGCGAGTGGCGGGTGCCGCAGGCGACGAGCTCGGCGATGATCGCCCGCGCCTCGCCGGCGACGTCGCCGGCGGGCGGAGCGGCCGGGGCCGCCCTCGCCTTCGGCACGAGGATGGAGAGAGCGGCGAGCGCGACGGCGGACGAGAACGCGGCGATACGGGCGCTGCGGGGCATGGTAGGGCCTCCGAAAGGGTCTTCGCTGCTCGGTCCGGCCCATCGTAAGCCAGGTCGGGCCGCGGTGCGGGGAAACATATCCGCCGCGGCGCGCACAGAACTATAGAGAGAGCTTCGAGCGCGGCGTCGACGCCGGCCCTGCGGCCGTGCGGCGGGTCGTTCCCGCGGAATCCCCGGCGCCGCCCGGACCTCTCCTCGATCCCCAAGGAGGAAACGACGATGCGACCGAACCCCTGGCTCCCCGCCCTCATCCTCGCCTGCGTCCTCTCGAGCTTCGCGACCGCAGCATGGGCCGACGACCCGCCGCACGCCAGCTTCTACGTCGGCTGCAGCAACCGCGTCTGCACGGCCGACTCCGAGGCGTCCGGCGACGACTTCGGCATCGTCAACTACACCTGGACCTGGGGCGACGGCACGACCACGTCCGGCGGCAGCAGCGTCTCGGCACCGAGCCACACCTACGCCGCCGACGGCACCTACACCATCACGCTGGTGGTGAAAGACACCTCCAACCAGACGGCCTCCGACTCCCATTCGGTGACCGTCAGCTCGGGGCCGACGGCCTCCTTCACGATCGCCTGCAGCGGCCGCACCTGCAGCGTCGACGGCTCGGCCTCGACCAGCGGCGTCGTCAGCTACTACTGGGATTGGGACGACGAGAGCGCCACCACGACGAGCGGGGCGACCGCCAGCCACACCTACCCCTACGACGGCACCTTCACCGTGCACCTGACGGTCTACGACGCCAACAACAACGTCGCGGGCGCGTCGCACGTCGTCTCGCCCTAGGGGCCGGAAGGACGGTCCGGCGGGCGGCCCTCCGGGGCCGCGTGTCTAACCGGCCGGGACGAGCACTCTCCCCGCCCGGCCGGTCTTCTCGTGATAGGCCCGCGCCGCGCGCTCGGCGGCGGCGCGGGCCGCGCCGCGCTCGGCGAGGACGACGACGGCGCCGCCGAAGCCGCCGCCGGTCATCCGCGCGCCGTGGACGCCGGGCTCGCCGCGGGCGAGCGCGACGAGGAGGTCCACCTCCGGGGTGGAGACCTCGAAATCGTCGCGCAGCGAGCGGTGCGAGGCGTCGAGGAGCTCGCCCAGGCGGCTGAGGTCGCCGGCGCGCATCGCCGCCACCGCCGCCGGCACGCGCTCGTCCTCGGTGACCACGTGGCGGGCGCGGCGGTCGAGGGGGGGCGGCAGCGCCGCGACGCGCGGCAGGTCGGCGGCGCCGACGTCGCGCAGCTGGGGCACCCCGAGGAGGCCGGCGGCGCGCTCGCACTCCTCGCGCCGCCGCCGGTACTCGCCGCCGGCGTTGCGATGGGGCAAGGCGGAGTCGATCACCGCCAGCTCGGCGGCGGCGGGCAGGGGCACGCGCTCGAAGGTGAGGTCGCGGGTGTCGAGGAAGAGGGCCTCCCCGGTCGCGGCGAGGCTCGCCGCCATCTGGTCCATCACCCCGACCGGCGCGCCGACGAAACCGTTCTCGGCGCGCTGGCCGACGAGCGCCAGGCGGACGTCGTCCAGGTCGAGCCCGAAGGCCAGGCGGAGGGCGCGCAGGAGCGCCACCTCGAGGGCGGCGGAGGACGACAGGCCGCCGCCCACCGGCACGGTGGAGTCGACGCGCAGATCGAAGCCGCCGAGCGCGAAGCCGTCCTGGGCGAGCGCCCAGGTGACCCCCTGCACGTAGTCGAGCCAGCCGCGCCCGGGCGCCTCCTCCCCCAGGACGTACTCGGCGATCGGCCGCGGCTTCTCGGCGCTCCAGGCGCGCACCAGCCGGCTCTCCGGCCCCGCGTCGGCGCCGGCGCGGGTGGCGGCGCGGGCGAGCGCGGCATGGGTGCGCTGCGGGATCGCCAGGGGAAGGACGTAGCCGCCGTTGTAGTCGGTGTGCTCGCCGATCAGGTTCACCCGGCCGGGAGCCTCGGCGACGATCTCGGACGGGCGGCCGAAGAGCTCGGCGAAGCCGGTCGGCCCGCGCGGCGCGGCGGCGGGCGGCGGCGGGCGGTCACTCAAGGCGCACCTCGACCGCCCGCAGCTCGGCGGCCTTGGCCTCGGGCAGCGTATCGGCGGTGAAGACGCCGGCACCGATCTCGCTGCCGGCCAGATACTTGATCCGGCCGGGCAGGCGCAGGGCGGGGTAGATCTCGATGTGCAGGTGGGCCTCCGGGTGGGGCGAGCCGTCGGTCGGCGCCTGATGGAAGGCGAGGATGTAGGGCATCGGCTTCCCCCACAGGCCGTCGAGCTGCAGGAGCGCGGTCTTCAACGCCCGCGCGAAGCTCGCCCGCTCGGCGGCGTCGAGGTCGGCGACGGTCGGCGCCGGGCGCCGCGGCGCGATCCATACTTCATAAGCGTAGCGGGCGCAGACCGGCATCCAGGCGAGGGCGCCGGCGCCGGCGTCGCCATCCTGGTAGAGGATGCGCCGGCCGTCGCCGAGCTCGGCCGCCATCAGGTCCGCGAGCAGGCCGCGGCCGTGCGCCGTCAGGTGGGCGCTCTGCAGCGCCAGCTCGCGCTCTGGGATCGGCGGCACGAAGGGATAGGCGTAGATCTGGCCGTGGGGGTGCGGCAGGGTGACCCCGACCTCGACGCCGCGGTTCTCGAACGGGTAGACGTAGAGGACGTCGTCGCGCGCCCCCAGCTCGCGGGTGCGGTCCGCCCACACCTCGAGCAGGAGCTCGAGGTGGGAGAGGGGGAGCCCGCCCAGGCTCGCCCTGGGGTCCTGGGTGAACACCACCACCTCGCAGGTGCCCTTGCCGGGGCGGGTGGGGACGATCTCCGCGGGCGGCGCCCCGGCGGCCTCGGAGAGGGTGGGGAACAGGTTCTCGAACACCGCCGCGTCGTAGTCGCCGGCCGGCAGCTCGGTGGCGTGGGCGGGATCGGCCGACGGCGGCGTGGGCGCCAGGGGGTTGTACTCGGGCGGCGGCAGGAAGGTGCGGTTCTGGCGGTGGCTGGCGTAGGCCACCCACTCGCCGCGCAGGGGATGCCAGCGCAGGTGCGAGGACGACCCCGGCGGCCCGTCGCCGGCGCCCGGGACGGCGGGCGCCGCGATCCCCGGCGGGATCGGCCGCCGGGAGTAGAGGAAGAGGTGGCGGCCGTCCGGCTTGACGAGCGGCAGCTTGTACATCGGGGACCTCCGCTCAGCCGTCCTCGTCCGGCGGCGCGGCGTGCTCGGCGCGGCGGCCGAGGCCGACGATGCCGTCGGAGCCCACCTGGCGCAGCCGGCGGACGGCGCCGACCGTGGCGGCCGCCATGTCGCGCAGGGGGAACTTGGGCGTGCGGTCGGCCGCCAGCAGGCCGTTCGCCTCCTGGTAGGTGTCGGCGAACTGGGTGTAGCAGAAGCCGGAGAAGAGGACGAGCGAGCCCACCACCTCCAGGAGGTCGGCGTAGAGGCCGGCCAGCTCCTCGGGCGTCTTGGCCCGCGAGTAGCCCCAGGTGGCGCCCTCCTGCGAGTAGGCGATGCCGCCGAACTCGGAGAGCATGATGGGCAGCTTCTGGTGGACGTCCTGGTCGATGACGAGGAGGCGGCCGCCCGGGCGCGCCCGCTCGAGGAGGCGCGGCAGCATCTCCTCGGTGCGGTAGCGCAGGCTGATCTCCAGGGGGTCGGCGTCGTAGTCGTGGATGCCGATGATGTCGGTCGCGACGCTCTCCCAGCCGTCGTTGCCGATCACCGGCCGGGTGGGGTCGAGCGTCTTCGTCAGGTGGTAGAGGGTGCGCACGTAGTGCCGCTCGGGCTGGCTGTCGGGGAGGTTCGGCACCCCCCACGACTCGTTGAACGGCACCCAGGCGACGATCGAGGGGTGGTTGGAGTCGCGGCGCAGGACGTCCATCCACTCGCGGGTCAGGCGGCGGATCGAGCGCTTGTTGAAGCGGTAGGCGGAGGGCATCTCCTCCCACACCAGGAGGCCCATGCGGTCGGCCCAATAGAGGTAGCGCGGGTCCTCGATCTTCTGGTGCTTGCGGACGCCGTTGAAGCCCATCCTCTTCGCCAGCCGGACGTCGCGGCGCAGGGCCCGGTCGTCGGGGGCGGTCATGCCCGACCGCGGCCAGTAGCCCTGGTCGAGCACCATGCGCAGGGTGTAGGGGCGGCCGTTGAGGATGACGCGCTCGCCCTGCACGGCGATGGTGCGCAGCGCCGTGTAGCTCAGCACCCGGTCGAGCTGCTGGCCGCGCTCCGCCCAGAGCTGGATCTCGGCCTGGATGAGGTGCGGCCGGGCGGGGCTCCACAGCAGCTCGTTGCGGTAGTCGTCGATCCCCGGATCGGAGAGCGCGATGCGCCGGTGCACCTCGCCGGCGACCACCTGGTAGGTGTCGTCGGCGAGCGGCTGGCCGCCGGCGAAGAGCTTCACCCCCAGGCGCAGGCCGTCGTGCGGCTCGCCGGCGATCCAGGCCTCGAAGCCGATCTCCCAGCGCTCCAGGTTGGGGGTCCAGCGCAGGCTGCCGATCCAGCTCGACGGCACCCGCTCGAGCCATACCGTCTGCCAGATGCCGGTGGTGCGCGGGTACCAGATGCCGTGCGGCACGAGCTGCCAGTCCTGCTTGCCGCGCGGCTTGGCGAGGTCGGCGGGATCGTCGTCGGCGCGCACCACGACGGTCTGTGGCCCGGCGCCCCGCAGGGCGTGCGTGATGTCGGCGGTGAACGGGGTATAGCCCCCCTCGTGGTGCGCGGCGACGGCGCCGTTGACCCACACTGTCGCCTCCCAGTCGACGGCGCCGAAGTGGAGGAGGAGGCGCTCGCCGCCGGCGAGCGGCGGCGCGTCGAAGGTGCGGCGGTACCAGCAGCGGCGGTAGAAGCCGGTGTCGCCGATGCCGCTCGCCGGGGTCTCCGGCGAGAAAGGGACGACGATGGTGGCGTTCCAGACGACTTCGCCGGGAACCTGCCAGCGGCCCTCCGCGTCGACGGCGAACGACCACGGGCCGTTCAGGCTCGTCCAGTCGCGGCGCACGAGCATCGGGCGCGGATAGCCGTGCGCACCGGCGGCGGCGGCCTTTCTGCGGAACTGCCGCCGAAGGGTCATTGCCGATCGCAAATTGCAAGAGCCGAGCCACGGCGGGGGGGCCTCCGGCGCGGACCGCCGTCATCCGCAGTAGTATTTCCACGGCCTGCCGCCCGCCTCCGCGGCGGCTCCGAGCCACACCCTGCTCGCCACGCCGGCGATCGGCTCCTCCGATCGGACGGCGCCGTCAAGGAGATCCGCTCTCGTGATCGCCCACCGCTGCCGCCCGCTCCGCGCCCTGCCGGTCCTCGCCGGCCTCCTTACCGGCCTCCTCGGCTGCCTTCCGGCCGCCGCTCAGACACCGCCGGCGGCGACTCTCGCCCTCGACGCCACCGAGGCGCCGCGCCAGATCCTCCATGCTCATCTGACGCTGCCGGTCGCCCCCGGTCCGCTCACCCTCTTCTACCCCAAATGGATCCCCGGCGAGCACAGCCCGACCGGGCCGATCGGCGGCCTCGCCGGCCTCAAGCTCCGGGCCGGCGGCGCCGCCGTCGCCTGGCAGCGCGATCCGGTCGACATGTACGCCTTCCACCTGACCGTCCCGCCGGGCGCCGACTCGCTCGCCGTCGACCTCGACTTCCTGACTCCGCTCGAGTCGGGGGCCTACACCTCCGGCCCGAGCGCGACGCCGGAGCTCACGGTCCTCTCCTGGAACACCGTCGTCCTCTTTCCGCAGGGCCGGTCGGCGGACGACCTGCCGTTCGACGCCACGGTGAAGCTGCCCGCCGGCTGGAAGTACGCGACCGCCTTGCCCGTCGCCGGGGAGAGCGGCGACACGGTGCGCTTCAAGACCGCGCCCTTGAGCACGCTGATCGATTCGCCGGTGATCCTCGGCGCCCACCTGCGCAAGGTCCAGGTCGCGGAGCGGCCGCCGCACGAGATCGACATCGTCGCCGACAGCGAGGCGGCGCTCGCGGCGCCGGCCGACTTCGCCGGCCTCTACGGCAACCTGGTCGCCGAGGCGGCGGCGCTCTTCGGCTCTCACCACTACCGCGACTACCACTGGCTGCTCACCCTGTCGGAAAAGGTCGAGCACTTCGGGCTCGAGCACCACGAGTCGAGCGACGACCGGACGAACGAGCCGACGCTGGGCGAGGAGGGGCGGCGGCGCGGCCTCGCCGGCCTCCTGGCGCACGAGTTCGTCCACTCCTGGAACGGCAAGTACCGGCGGCCGGCCGGGCTCCTCGATCCCGACTATCACGAGCCGATGCGCGGCGATCTCCTCTGGGTCTACGAGGGCCTCACCGAGTACCTCGGCTACCTGCTGCCGGCGCGCAGCGGCCTGTGGTCGCCCGAGCACTACCGCGAGGAGGTGGCGCTCGTCGCCGCCACCCTCGACCACGAGCCCGGCCGCACCTGGCGCCCGCTCGCCGACACCGCGGTGGCGGCGCAGATCCTCACCGGCTCGCCGCACGAGTACGGCGCCTGGCGGCGCGGCGCCGACTACTACCAGGAGTCGCTCCTCATCTGGCTCGAGGCCGACATGCTGATCCGGCAGGCATCCGGCGGCAAGCGCTCGCTCGACGACTTCTGCCGCGCCTTCTACGGCGGCCCCGGCGGCGCCCCGGCGCTCGCCCCCTACACCTTCGACGACGTCGTCCAGGCGATGAGCCGGGTGGCGGCGCACGACTGGCGCGCCTTCTTCACCGAGCGCCTCACCTCCCTCGCTCCCCATCCGCCGCTCGGCGGCCTCGAGCTCGCCGGCTGGAAGCTCGTCTACGACGACCGGCCCAACGAGGCGAGCGAGGACACCGAGCTGCGCGGCAAGTGGTACGACTGGACCTTCTCGCTCGGCCTGACGGCCCGGGAGGACGGGACGGTCCGCGACGTGATCCCCGGCGGCCCGGCGTTCAAGGCGGGGCTGGCGCCCGGCGACAAGCTGATCGCCGTCGATGGCCGGGCCTGGACCAAGGGGCGGACGGAGGCGGCGATGGTCGCCGCGAAGGGCGCCAAGCGGGCCATCGATCTCCTCGCGGCGCGCAACGACTTCTACCGGACCTTCGCGGTCGACTACCACGACGGTCCCAAGTTCCCGCATCTCGAGCGCGCGGGCGGCCGCCCGGACCTGCTCTCGGTGCTGGTCCGGCCGCTCGCCAGGCGGCAGGGGGCGAAGAGGTAGGGAGCGGTCCTATCGGCTGGCGCGGTCGCGGCCCAGCAGGACCTCGAAGAGGAGCAGCACGAAGCCGGTCGCCGCCTGGCCCACCTGGGCGGCTACCCGCCGCGCCCGCTGGCGCAACGGCGGCGCCGCCGGCTCCGCGAGCTCGGCGGCGGGAACCGCGGCGAGGCTCGGAGCGAGGGCGAAGTCGCCGTCGGCGGTTTCGCGCGCCTCGAGCACGCCCTCGGCGCGCAGGTCGGCCAGGAAGTCCTCCGTGCGCTCGACGGCCGACAGGCGGTAGCCCAGGGCGGCGATGATCTTGCGCACGTTGCGCAGCTCCGGCACCTTCTTGCCGCGCTCGTACTCGGAGATGGCGCTGTTGGTGAGGCCGGTGGCGCGCGCCACCTGGTCCTGGCTCCAGCCGCGCGACAGGCGGAGGATGGCCAGAGTCAGGCTGAAATCCGCCGGCTCCTGGGGCATGGGCCGACTGTAAGCCAGGCTTCCATCTCGAGGCAACTAAATCTCCTGCTGCCAAGAAGTTACACAGACCGCAACGGTTTTCCGCTGAAGCCGAAAAATCTCCGAGCGGGAACGCTCTCCGATGTCGCTTTCAGCAACTGATTTCACCGAAAGCGAACATTCCTCCCGCGATCATGCCGGGATGCGGTTTGTCGTCCTCGCGGAACTCACCCGGCGCAGTAAGGGGTTGGCAAGCGTCGGCGAGCGCGGCGAGCGGCATAATCGCCGCCGCCCGCCTCCTGCGGGCGCACCCTCCGGAGATCCCCTGCAGCCGCTGCCGATCGACGCCGTCCTGCCCGAGCTCGTCGCCGCCCTTCGCGGTGGGCCGGCCGCCGTGCTCGTGGCGCCGCCGGGCGCCGGCAAGACGACGCGGGTGCCGCCGGCCCTCGCCGACGCCGGCGTGGGCGGGGCCGGTCAGATCGTCGTGCTCGAGCCGCGGCGGATCGCGGCGCGGGCGGCGGCGCGGCGGATCGCCGAGGAGCGCGGCTGGCGGCTGGGCGAGGAGGTGGGCTATCAGGTGCGCTTCGAGCGCCGGGCGGGCCCCGCGACCCGCTTGCTCGTCGTCACCGAGGGGATCCTCCTCCAGCGACTGCAGGCCGACCCGCTGCTCGACGGCGTCGGCGCCGTCCTCTTCGACGAGTTCCACGAACGGAGCCTCGCCGCCGACCTCGCCCTCGCCATGGTCCGCCAGGTGCAGCGCGAGGTGCGGCCGGACCTCCGGCTCCTCGCCATGTCGGCCACCCTCGAGCCGGGTCCGCTCGCCGCCTTCCTCGGCAGCGGCGCGGCGGGCTGCCCGGTCATCGAGAGCCGCGGCCGGCTCTTCCCCGTCGAGATCCGCTATCGCGAGCGCCCCGCTGCCGGTGCGGGCGACCGGCTCCGCGGCGGCGCCGGACCGCTCGCCGCGGCGGTGCGCGACGCCGTCGAGGAGGCGCTCGCTTACGCCGGCGACGTCCTGGTCTTCCTTCCCGGCGTCGGCGAGATCGAGCGCGCCACGGCCGCCCTCGCCCCGCTCGCCGAGCGCCGCGGCCTCGCCGTCGTGCCGCTCTACGGCGACCTCCCGGCCGAGCGGCAGGACGCCGCCCTGCGCCCGCTCGGCCGCCGGAAGGTGGTGCTGGCGACGAACGTCGCCGAGACCTCGGTGACCGTCGAGGGGGTGACGGCGGTCGTCGACAGCGGGCTCGCCCGCCGCTTGCGCTACGACGCGGCGACCGGCCTCGACCGGCTGGAGGTCGGGCGCATCAGCCGCGGCGCCGCCGAGCAGCGCGCCGGGCGGGCGGGTCGCCAGGCGCCGGGCCTCTGCCTCCGCCTCTGGCCGGAGCGCGAGCATGCGGCCCTGCCGGCGCGCGAGACGGCGGAGATCGCCCGCGTCGACCTCGCCTCCCCCGCTCTCCAGCTCCTCGCCTGGGGCGAGCGCGACCTCGCCGCCTTCGGCTGGTTCGAGCCGCCCGACCCGGCGGCCCTGGCGCGCGCCCTGGAGCTCCTCGCCGAGCTCGGGGCGGTCGACGCGGCATCCCGGCTGACGCCCGTCGGAGCAGGCGATGGCGCGCCTGCCGGTCCATCCCCGGCTCGCCCGTCTCCTCATCCACGCCCGGAGCCGCGGGGTGGCCCGCGAGGCGGCGCTCGTCGCGGCTCTCCTCGCCGAGCGCGATCCGTTCCGCCATCCGGGAGGCCGCTCGTTCGAAGAGCGGCGAGCCGCGCGCGCCTCGCGTTCCGATCTGCTGGACCGTGCCGACGCCCTGGAGGATTTCGCGCGCCGCCGTCCGCCCGAGCCGCCCGTCGGCCCGGCGACCGCGCGGCTCGACCCCGCCGCCGCCCGCTTCGTCCTCGCCGCCCGCGACCAGCTCATGAGGGAGGTCGGACGCGAGGGCGCGAGTCGACCGGATGAGCGCGAGGGCGCGAGTCGACCGGATGAGCGCGAGGGCGCGAGTCGACCGGAAGAGCGCGAGGGCGCGAGTCGACCGGATGAGCGCGAGGGCGCGCTCCTGTCCGCGATCTTCGCCGCCTTTCCCGACCGCCTGGCGCGGCGGCGCGAGGCGGGGAGCCCGCGGGCGGTGATGGTCGGCGGACGCGGCGTCCGGCTGGCGCCGGAGAGCGCCCTCGCCGAGTCCGCGGCCGAGCTGTTCGTCGCCGTCGACGTCGACGACCGAGGCGCCGCGGAGGCGCTCGTCCGCCTGGCCTCGGCGGTCGAGCCGGGCGACCTCCCGGCCGAGCGGCTGGCGACGTCGGTCGAGGTCGAGTGGGACGCCGCGCGCGAGCGGGTGATCGCCTGGCGGCGGACCCGCTACCGCGACCTCGTCGTGGCGGCGAGCGAGGTGCCGGCGGCGGACGACGACGCCGGCCGCGTTCTCGCCGCGGCCGCGGCGGCGCGGCTCGATCGCGCCCTGCCCCTCGGTGACCCCGAGGTCGCCGCGTTCCTGGCGCGGGTGCGCTCGCTGCGCGTCTGGATGCCGGAGCTAGGCCTCCCCGCCTTCGACGAGGCGGAGCTCCGCGGCCTTCTGCCGTTCCTCGCCGCCGGCCGCCGCTCGTTCGCCGAGCTGCGCCAGGCGCCGCTCGCCGAGGTCCTCGCCGGCGCCCTCGACCACGAGCAGCGGCAGGCGCTCGCCCGCCAGGCGCCCGAGCGCCTGCGGGTGCCCTCCGGCCGCGAGCTCCGCCTCGCCTACGAGCCGGGCCGGCCGCCGGTGCTGGCGGCCCGCATCCAGGAGCTCTTCGGCTGGGCCGCGGTCCCCCGCCTCGCCGCCGGCAGGGTCGCCGTCCTCCTCCACCTCCTCGCCCCCAACGGCCGGCCGCAGCAGGTGACGGACGACCTCGCGAGCTTCTGGCGCCACGGCTATCCGCAGGTGCGCAAGGAGCTGCGGGGCCGCTACCCGAAGCACGCCTGGCCGGAGGATCCGACCACCGCTCCACCCGAGAGCCGCCCGCGCCGGCGGTAGCCGCAGCGTGGGTAGGCTGGGCTCGCTCCGCTCAACCCAGCCTGCTCGCCTCGCCCATCTCCTCGGCCGCGGGGAGCCGGAGCGGCGCCGCCTCGACCTCCGGGTAGAGCTCCTCCAACCGGCGCTCGACGGCGAGCGTCCGCTCGATCGCGGCGGCGGCCGCCGCGAAGGCCTCGATCTCGGCGAGGGGGAGGAGGCGGCCGGCGCGGCTGGCGAGCCAACGGTCGAGCACCTGGTAGCCGCCGATGCGGTAGGCCCAGACCTCGGGCGCGACGCCGTCGAAATACTGCCCCTCGCCGTTGACGTAGACGCGCCCCTCGGCCGGCCGGTAATCGCGGGCCGTCCCCTTCGTCCGGCCGAGGCAGCCGCTCCCCCGCCCCTCGAAGCGGACGGCCGGCGGCGCCGGCAGGGCGGGCGGCAGAAGATGGAGGGGGACGAGCTCGCCGCCGAGGGCGGCCAGGCGGGAGAAGAGGACGCGGTCGGCGGGGAACGGGATGCGCGGGAAGCCGCGGCGCAGGAGCTCGCGGAAGCGGCGCCGGTAGGGCGGGCTGTAGAGCACGGCGTAGACGTAGCCCAGCAGCTCCTCCGGCGACGGTGGCGCGCCGTACGCGGCGGCGAGGGCGGCGAGGAGGTCCGCGGCGACGTTCGCCCGCCGCCCGGTCTCGAGGCTGTCCGGCGCGGGGTAGAGATAGAGCGGAAAGAGATCGTTGATGTCGTAGGCGGACACCGCCTTGTGGCCGGCGAGACGGTCGGTGACGAGCGCCCCCGGCTCTTCTTTGTGCTGCTTCGGGCAGACCAGGCCGAGGTTGGGGCCGGCGAGCATGTGGCGCATCACCGCGCGGCGCGGCCGCTCGACCAGATAGTCGGCGTAGAAGACCATGCGGCCGTCGAACGGCCGGTAGAGCAGCGGCCGCAGGCAGTCGAACCACCCCTCGTCCTTCACCAGCTCGCGCCAGGCGCGGTCGACACGGAAGCTGCCGGTGTCCGCCAGGCCTGCGAAGAAGCCGTTGACCTCCCCGTCGCGGAGCCGGAAGCGGCCGATCCTCGCCATCAGCTCGCGGCGGTCGAAGCCGATGACGAAGTCGTCGCGCGCCGTCACGATCCCGGCCGAGTGGACGGGGAAGATGGCGCCGAGCGGCACGCCCCGCCGGTAGGCTTCCTCCTGCGCCGCGCTCGCGTCGTGGGCGGCGACGAAGAGGTAGGAGGGGGCGCGCGGCGCGATCTCCCGCCACTCGGTCGTCGCCCAGCCGTGGCCGCCGAGCCACCCGAGCTTCTCCGGCCGGCGGCCGTGGCGCTCGGCGTGGAAGACGCGCCGGGCGAGCCCCGGCCCCTTCACCAGAAACGCGATCGCGACGCCCTGCTCGATCTCGAAGACGTTCTCGTCCCGCCCGCCGCCGGGCGCCGTCTCCCCCCTCTTGCGGTTGCCGTGGAGGTCCAGGAAGTAGAGCTCGTCGAAGGTCGCGAGGAGCGAGCGCCGGAGGCCGCGGAAGGTCGGGCTGTCGAGATAGCCGTGATTGGTGACGAAGGCGACGATCCCCTGCCCCGCCTGGTCGATCTTCCACTGCGCGAAGCGCAGGAACTTGACGTAATCGTCCTGCAGCCACTTGGGGTTGCGCTCGCCGAGCGGCCGGCCGTCGACGCGGTAGTACCCCTCGTTGAAGCCGCCGCCCGGCGTCTCGTACCCGGTCTTCAGCCAGCCGTCGACCTCGTCCTCCCGCGGGAAGCGGTTGAACGAGTGGCCGGAGTAGGGCGGATTGCCGAGCACGACGTTGATCGGCCCGTCGCGCTTGATCTCGCCGGCGTCGCGCGCCTCGCGCGACAGGACGCGGGCGAAGGGGAAGCTCGACTGCCGGAGCTCGCGGCGGTCGAGGGCGTTGGTGAGATAGAACGGGAAGCGCTCGCCGTCGTCCAGCGGATAGCCCTCCTCGGCGAGGACCAGGTGGAGCTTCAGGTGACCCATGGCGTACGGGGCCATCATCACCTCGAAGGCGAAGGCGTGGACGAGAAGGTGGTCGCGGACGAGCGCCGGCACCGCCGCCGCGCCGTGGCGTTGCCGGCAGGCGCCGATCGCGGCGCGCAAGGCCTCGACGACGAAGGTCAGGGTGCCGGCCGCGGGGTCGAGCAGGCGCACCCGCGGGTCGGCCAGGCCGTCGCTCCAGCCGAGCCTGTCGACGAGGAGAGCGTGGACCGAGCCCACCATGTAGGAGACGAGATCCGGCGGCGTGTAGTAGACGCCGCGGCTCCGGCGCAGGTCGCGGTCGTACTCGGCGAGGAAGGTCTCGTAGAAGTGGGCGATCGGGTCCTTGCCGCGGTTGTCGCGGAAGTAGCGCAGCAGAATGTCGCGGACCGGCGCCTCGCGCAGCAGCTCGACGATGTCGTCGACGATCCAGGCGACCTCCGGCCGCAGCTCCTCGAGCGACAGGTAGCGCAGGAGGTCGCGCAGCAGGCCGTTGCCGCGCGGCACATCGGCCAGGGAGCGGCGGCCGAAGCCCTCGGCCTCGGCGAAGCGGACGGCGAGCAGACCGTAGGCGACGGTCTGGGCGTAGAGATCGGCGAACTCGCGCGGCTCGAGGCCGCGGATCAGGTACTCGGAGCAGGCGGCGAGGAATCCGGCGAGCTCCGGGCTCTCGCCGGCGTGGAGCAGCCCGTCGATGGCGGCGGCGAGCAGGCGGGCGCGGCGGGCGAGCTGGCGGGCGAGCACCTCGGCGACCAGAGGGCGCGGCACGGCGAAATCGAAGAAGCGCTCGAACAGGCCGAGCAGCTCGCTCTCGCCCGGAACCGCCGGCGGCCAGACGGCGCCATCCGCGAGCCAGGGCAGGCCCTGCACGGCCGTCTTCGCCACCAGATGGCCGTTCCGATAGATACGGAACTCGTGGAAGTTGGTGAGCAGGAGGTTCTCGAAAGCCTCGAGGTAGCGCCGGACCTGCGCCGTCTCCTCCACCTTGCGCAGGTCGGTGCCCGGCCGCTTGGCCTCGACCGACCCGATCCAGCGCCGCCTCTCGCCCCACACCTGGAGGTCGACGTCGCCACCCGGCGTCCGCCGCGGCATCACCGTCACCCGCACTCCGGGGCGGCCCGCCGGCGCCGCCGCTCGCTCGAGGAGGGCTTTGAGCGCCGGGTAATAGCTCTCCTCCCGCGCATCTCCCCGCCGTTCCTGCTCGGCGAGCTCCTTCAAGTAGTCGAGGACCATCGTCTCCAAGAGAGATCCCGTCGCATATTTGGGGAAAAGAGTATTTCACAGGAATAACTCCATGCAGTGCCTATCTCGGCTACTGAATGACACTATTGATGATGAAGTGGACATTCTGGGGCTTGATTGGTGATGCAGCGCGTTGTCAGGCGTACCCGCCAACGGATCGTGTCGTCTGTTTCGATAACGGACCGCGGCAGGGCGGCAGCCGATCCGCCGGGTGCTAGACTTCCACCTCTCTTCCAGGAGGCTCGGTGGGGAGATCTTTGCTGACGGCCCTCGTCCTCTCGCTCTTGCCCGCGCTGCCGGCAACCGCCGGGGCTCCCGTCTGGCCGTCGCTCGCCGATCAGCTCGCCGCCGCGCACGCGCCGGCGGGGAGCGCCCTCGCCAAGCTGATCGCCGCCAACCAGGACCTCGCGTCCCTGCGTCCCGACGAGGCGCACGACCGGCGGCCGCTGCCCCCCTGGCTGCGCGTCTTCTGGCGCAAGGCGCATCCGGAGGCGATCTACTCCGCCGCCGATCCCACCGGCGGCTATCCCCTGGTGCTCAAGGAGATCCGCGAGTGGATGGAGACCCACCCGGACCTCCTGCCCGGCCCGGCAGTGGCTCCGGCTGCGGCTCTGGCTTCGCTATCGAGGGCCGCGGCGAGCGCCGGGCCCGAGCGGCGGATCTCCGGGGCGGCGGCCGAGCCGCGGAGCGAGTCCGACATCCGCATCGACTTCCACGACCCGCAGAAGATCATCGCCGCGTCGAACGACATCGGCGGCAGCGGCCGGCAGGCGATCGCCTACTCGACGGACGGCGGCGCCACCTGGAGCCAGACCAGCCTGCCGCTCGTCACCGGCGACCTCTTCCACTCCGACCCCACGGTCGAGTGGACCTCGGACGGCACCGCCTGGTCGACCACGATCGGCATTCACGGCGCCATGCTGCGCCTGCGCGCCTACAAGTCGACCGATCACGGCGCCACCTGGACCTTCGACGCCACCTACTCCGGCGCCCAGACCAACACCGACAAGGAGATGATCTGGGTCGACCACAGCGCCGCCTCGCCCTACGAGGACAACCTCTACGCCGTCTGGCACAACGGCGATCCGGTCTACGTCAACCGGCGGACGGGCCCCGGCGGCTCCTGGCAGACGCCGGTCCAGGTGAGCGGCGGCGAGACGACCGGCACGGGCATCGGCGCCGACATCAAGACGAACGCCGCCGGCGACGTCTTCGCCCTCTGGCCCGACACCGGCAGCCAGCGGATCTTCGCCGTCAAGTCGACGGACGGCGGCGCCACCTTCGGCGCGCCGGTCGCCCTCGCCCGGACCTACGGCTCCTACGACATCGGCGTGCCGGCGATGGCGCGCCGGCGGGCGCTCATCTACGCTACCGCCGGCGCCTACCGGACGGCGGTCGACAATGACGTCTTCGCCGCCTGGACCGACCTCTCCGGCGCCGCCGGCTGCGCCGGCCCGGCCGACGAGCCGGGCAGCAACGCCAGCTCGACCTGCAAGAGCCGCATCTGGTTCGCGCGCTCGACGGACGGCGGCGCCACCTGGTCGACCGCCGCGATGCTCAACGATCAGGCCTCAGCGAACGACCAGCTCAACCCATGGCTGACGGTCGACGAGAGCGCCGGGACGGTGGCGGTCATCTATTACGACACCGTCGGCGACCCCGGCCGCCGCAAGGTCGACGTCTGGTACCAGTCCTCCTACGACCGCGGCGCCACCTGGAGCGCCCCCTTCAAGCTCACCTCCGCGATGACCGACGAGACCGTCGCCGGCGCCGACACCGGCAACCAGTTCGGCGATTACAACGGACTCTCCGGCTATGCCGGCGTCTTCTTCCCGTCGTGGACCGACCGGCGGAGCGGCGCCGCCGAGGAGATCTGGACCGCCGGGGTGGCCGACGCCTGCACGCCGCCGGGGCCGCCCGCCGGCGCCGCCGCGGCGCCCACCGGCCCCAACCACGTGCAGGTGAGCTGGTCCGCCGCCTCTCCGCCGAGCCCGCCGGCCGCCCTCTTCGACGTCTACCGCGCGGTCGGCTCGTGCGCCGCGCCGGGGCCGTTCGCCCGCCTCGCGAGCGGCGTCTCCGGCTCCTCCTTCGACGACGGCGCCGTCTCCGGCGGGACCGCCTACGCCTACCTGGTGACCGCCACCGCGGCCGCCGGCTCGTGCTCCTCGGGCCCGTCGACCTGCGCCGAGGCGACGGCGGCCGGGGCCTGCACCCTGCCGCCCTCCTTCGCCGGGCTCGCCGCCGCGGCGGCGCCGGGCGGCTCGACCTGCGTCCTCGACCTCTCCTGGGCGCCGGGCAGCCCGGCCTGCGCCGGGCCGCTCGCCTACGACGTCTACCGCTCGACCGACCCCAACTTCACCCCCGGCCCCGCCAACCGCGTCGCGACCGTCGGCGGCACCAGCTACCGGGACGACGCGCTCCTCGCGAGCGACGTCGCCTACACCTACGTCGTCCGCGCCGTCGACACCGGCAACGGCGCCGAGGAGGGGAACCTCGTGCGGCGGACCCTGGCCCCCACCGGCCCGGTCGCCTGGAGCGAGACCTTCGAAGGCGCCGGCGGCTTCGACCACCCCGGCTGGACGCACGCGGCGCTCTCCGGGACGGCGGACTGGGCGCTCTCGACGGCCCTCTCCGCCAGCCCCACCCACGCGTGGTTCTCGGCCGAGCAGAGCACCGCCTCCGACCGCGCGCTCGCCACCCCGCCGCTCGCCGTCCAGGCGGGGCAGCGCCTCTCCTTCCAACACACTTATGCCTTCGAGGGGGGACCCGGCGCCTGCTTCGACGCCGGCACGCTCGAGCTGTCGAGCGACGGCGGCACCCATTGGGCGGCGGTGCCCGACGCCGCCTTCCTCTCCGGCGGCTTCAACGGCACGGTCTACTCCGGCACCGACAACTCGCTCAAGGGCATGCGCGCCTGGTGCGGCGGCGCCGTCGGCCCGCTGACCCGCGCCGCCGTCGACCTCGCGGCCTGGGCCGGCACCACCGTCGAGCTGCGCTGGCACGAGGCGGACGACACGGCGGGGATCCGCACCGGCTGGTACGTCGACTCCATCGCGCTCTCGGCGGCCTGCCGTCCCGGCCCCGGTCCGCTCTCCTTCTATACCGTCGCCCCCTGCCGCGCCGTCGAGACCCGCGGCCCGGCCGGAGCGGCCGGCGGCCCCGCCCTGCAGCCCAACGCCCAGCGCACCTTCGTCCTCGCCGGCGCCTGCGGCATCCCGGCGACGGCGCGGGCGGTGGCGCTGAACGTCACGGTGGTCCAGCCGGCGGCGGCGGGCGACCTCCGCCTCTTCCCTGCCGACCAGCCGGCGCCGACCGCGAGCACCGTCAACTTCGCCGCCGGCCAGACCCGCGCCAACAGCGCCGTGCTGGCGATCTCCGCCGACACCGGCGCCCTCAAGGTCCAGGCCGACACCGCCGGCGCCGTGCAGCTCGTGATCGACGTCACCGGCTACTTCCAGTAGGGGCGCGGCGGGGCGGCGAGCCCGACGGCCGGAAGCCGGCGCCCGGGCTCTTCCTACCAGGGCCCCTGCGAGAGGAGTAGACTCAAGTGCGAGAAGGAGAATGCTCATGGCCGCCAATGACAGTGCTTACGTTCTGGACCCTACTCTGCACAACGATCTCGCCACCGTAGCGACCAAGCTGAATATCCCGCCGGAGGAGGTGATGCGGCGTGCCATCGAGCTCTACAAGTATGCCGCTTCGGCGGACTCTGTCGAGCTGGTTCAGTCGAACGGGGAAAAGCAGTCGGTGAAGGTGAAATGACAGGATCTTAGACTTCCGCCCTGGAGCTGGTCACCGGCCGGCGACATCCGGCCTCCAGGAGTGACCCTGCAGAGCCGCCTCGCGACGACGACCCCGCAAATCCGGCAACCGTATGGCCGACATCGACATCACCCAGCCGACCAAGCCCGTCGACCGCAGCAAGCCGGCCGGCGGCCTGGTTACGCAGCAGGAGCTCCTGCCTCACACGCCGGAGTGGGCGGGGATCGCGAAACCCTTCACCTATTTCATCCTCATTTTGATCGCCGCAGTCATGCTCCTCCCCTTCGCCTGGTTCGCCTGGGACAAGACGTCCACGAACATGTTGGACTGGGCGAAGACCGTCCTTCCTCCAGCGATCGGCTTCGGCGGCGCCGTGGTCGGCTACTACTTCGGCACCAGCGGCTCATCGAAGTCGGGATAGACGCCGATAGCCGCCGGCTGCAAGGAGCCCGCGGCCGATCGGCGGCAGTCAAGAGGAAAAATTGTCGGTTTCACCTCGGCAGCGGCTGTCGATGGTCTGTGGCTTCGCTGCCATGGCTTGGGCTCCTTGGACCTGCCGGTTTCGGTAGAAAGTTTAGGGCTTTCGCGCCGCTCTCTGCCAGGTCAGCCCGCGGTTTCCACCTCGACGCTCCAGAGCTCGTCGACATGCCAGAATCGGAGTATGCACGACGATCCCCTGGCGAGGCTCCGCCAGCTCTGCCTCGCCCTGCCGGAGACGACCGAGCGGCTCAGCCACGGCGAGCCGACCTGGTTCGTGCGCGGCAAGAAGACGTTCGTCAACTACGCCGACCGTCACCACGACGACCGCGTGGCCTTCTGGTGCGCCGCGCCGGACGGCGCCCAGGAGCTGCTCGTCGCCGCCCATCCCGACCGCTTCTTCGTTCCCCCCTACGTCGGGCACCGCGGCTGGCTCGGCGTGTACCTGGACGTGCCGGTCGACTGGGGCGAGATCGCCGACCTCGTCGCCGACGCCTACGACCAGATCGCTCCCCAGCGGCTGGTCGAAGGGCGAAGGAGCAAGGAACCCGGAGACCTGGGTGCGAGCCGGGCCGGAAAAGGATCGAAGAAGTCCTGATACAATCGGCGCTCAAATCCCCGCACCTTGGAGGTGTTCGATGCATTCGGAGGGTTTCCGCCGTTCCGCTCGCGGTCTGTGCCTCACCCTGGCGCTCGCCCTGCTGCCCCTGGCGTCGCCGCCCGCCGGCGCCGTCGTCGCGCCGCCCCGCAACCCCGACAAGACGGCCGGTGCCGCGATCGGCAACCGCGACGTGCGGGTCAACGGGCGCACCGCCATCCTCAAGGTGCTCTCGGCCAACCGCATCGACCTCGGCCGCAGCGCGGCGCGCGCCGCGGCGCAGGCGAGCGCCATCCGCCAGGGGCTGGCGCGCTTCCAGGCGGCGGCGCCGGGCGCCCAGGTCCGCCTCTCGCCGCTCCTCGGCGGACCGGAGGTCGTGCGCAGCTCCCGCGGCCCGCTCTCCGCCCCCGCCTCGGGCGCCGGGGTCGACATCGTCCGCGCCTTCCTGCACGCCCACAAGGACCTCTACGGCCTGTCGGACGCCGACGTCGACGGCCTCGCCTTCCTCGGCGAGAGCGTGAGCCGGCGCAGCGGCCTGCGCATGGTGCGCCTCGAGCAGTCGGTCGGCGGCATCCCGATCTTCCAGAGCGAGAGCCGGTTCCTCCTCGACCGCCAGGGCCGGGTGGTGCGGACCGTCGCCCAGCTCGTCCCGGACGCCGCGGCGAGCGCGCTCGCCGTCTCCCCGGCCCTCACCGCGCAGCAGGCCTTCGCCGCGGCGATGGGCTCGGTCGGCATCCACCTCGACCCCGCCAAGGTCGCCCTCGCCCCAGTTCCAGGCGCCTCCGACGCCGCGCCGCGCCGCATCCTCGCCGGCGACCCGCGGATCGCCGGGCCGGCCGGCAGCCAGCTCGTCTACTTCCCCCTCGGGCCGGGCGTGCTGGTGCCGGCCTGGAGGCAGGTCACCTTCACCAAGGGCCCGGGCGACTGGACGACGGTCGTCGACGGCGCCTCGGGCCTCGTCCTGTGGCGGAAGAACCTGCGCAGCCACGCCTCGACCCAGGAGGCGCGCTTCAGCGTCTACACCCAGGCGGACGGCAAGACCCCGTCGCACGACCCGGCGCCGCACGACCCCACCGACGTCGCGCCGGGCTCCGGCACCCAGTTCCCCGAGATCGCGCGGACGACGGTCAGCATGAGCGCCGTAGAGGACACCACGGCGACGCCGGACGGCTGGATCCCGGACGGCGGCAACACCACGACCGGCAACAACACCGACACCTACCTCGACACCGACGCCGACAACACGCCGGACGCCGGTCTGCTCGACGACAACGGCCGGCCGGTCGGCAACCTCGACGGCAGCGGCAACCTGCGCGACTTCCTGGGCACCGGCTATGCCTACACGCCCGCCCCCATGGGCGGCAACCCGGACGCCGGCACCGATCCGACCGACACCCAGTTCCGGCGCGGCTCGGTGACCCAGCTCTTCTACGACACCAACTGGTACCACGACCAGCTCTACGAGCTCGGCTTCGACGAGGCGGCGGGAAACTTCCAGACCAACAACAACGGCAAGGGCGGCGTCGCCGGCGACCCGGTCCTCGCCGAGGCGCAGGACGGCTCGGGGACCGACAACTCGAACTTCTCGACGCCGCCCGACGGCACCTCCGGCCGCATGCAGATGTTCATCTTCGATTTCCCGACGCCCCAGCGCGACGGCAGCCTCGACGCCACGATCGTCCTCCACGAGCTCACCCATGGCGTGTCGAACCGCCTGATCGGCGACGCCAACGGCCTGATCTGGGACGTGGGCAGCGGCATGGGAGAAGGGTGGAGCGACTTCTACGCCCTGTCGCTCCTCAACCGCAGCAACGCCGACGATCCCGACGCCGAGTATCCCGTCGGGGCGTATGCCACCTACCAGTTCCTCGGCCTGACCGACAACTACCTCTACGGCATCCGCCGCTTCCCCTACTCGACCGACCACTCGGTCAACCCGCTCACCTGGGCCGACGTCGACGACGTCACGCTCAACGTCGCCGGCGGCATCGCGGTCTCGCCGCTCAACGTCTTCCTGGCCGGCGGCGGCGGGCTCGAGGTGCACAACGTCGGGGAGGTCTGGGCCAACACCCTGTGGGGGGTGCGCAGCCGCATCATCAAGGACCCGGCGGGAGCCAACGGCGACGTGCCGACCGGCAACACCACGATGCTCCAGCTGGTCACCGACGGGCTCAAGATGACCCCCATCAACCCGAGCTTCACCGACGCCCGCGACGCCATCCTCGACGCCGACTGCGCCACCAACGCCTGCGCCAACGAGGCCTCGATCTGGGCCGGCTTCGCCGACCGCGGCCTCGGCTACAAGGCGGTCGCGCCGCTCGGCCAGGAGGGCATCCTGAGCGCCGGCGCCTTCCTCGGCGTCGGCGAGTCGTTCGCCGTCCCCTACCTGGACTTCGACACCGTCGCGGTCGACGACAGCCTGGGCAACAACAACGGCGCCATCGACCCCGGCGAGCCGATCAAGCTGACGGTCAACCTGCTGAACCCCTGGCGCAACGCCGCCAAGGGGGTGGCGGGCGCCACCGCGACCCTCACCTCGTCGACCGCCGGCGTGACGATCCTCACCGGCGCCTCGGCCTACGGCGCCATCGCGGCGCAGGCGTCGGTCGCCGGCACGCCCTTCGTCGTCCTCGTCCCGAAGAGCGCCGCCTGCGGGCAGTCGATCCACTTCACGCTCGCCGTGGCGAGCTCGCTCGGCACCCAGAGCGTCGACTTCACCGTGCGCGTCGGCGCGGCGAGCGGCGCCGGCGCGCCGGTCACCTACAGCCGCACCATCCCCGGCGGCCTCGCCATCCCCGACGACGACCTGCGCGGCGTCACCGACAGCATGACCATCCCCGACGACCTCGAGATCCAGGACGTCGACTTCGAGGTCAACGACCTCCCCCACACCTTCACCGGCGACCTCAACATCGGGCTCAAGATGCCCAACGGCTACGGCACCGACCTCATCTACCAGCGCGGCTTCTTCACCGACGGCGACGGCGACAACTTCACCGGCACGCTGATCGACAGCAGCTCGAAGAACGACCTCAACCTCTCCGGCGCGGCCGACGCGCCCTTTACCGGCGACTGGCTGCCGGCCTTCAACTCGCCGATCTGGGGGCTCTTCGGGATCCCCAACCTGTTCCCCGACCCCAACGACCAGCTCGGCTACATGGACGGCCAGAGCTCGCAGGGCGTCTGGAAGGTCCACGTGGCGGACGAGGCGGAGGCCGACATCGGCAGGCTCAACACCTGGTCGGTGATCGTCACCCCCACCGCCTTCACCTGCAGCGCCTTCGTCGGCAACGTGGCGCTCACCGCCACCAAGACGGTCGCCGGCACCTTCGCCGAAGGGGGCGCGATCACCTACACGGTGACCCTCACCAACAACGGCAGCACGGCGCAGACCGACAACCCCGGCAACGAGTTCACCGACGTCCTCCCCCTCGGGGTCACCCTGGTGAGCGCCAGCGCCAGCTCCGGCACGGCGGCGGCCAACCCCGCGACCAACACGGTGACCTGGAACGGCGTCGTCCCGCCGCTCGGCGGCACCGTCACCCTCACCCTCCACGCCACGATCAACCCCGGCACCGCGGGCGCCACCGTCATCAACCAGGGGACGCTCTCCTTCGACGCCGACGGCAACGGCACCAACGAGGCGGCGGGCAAGACCGACGACCCCGGCACGGCGGCGGCGAACGACCCCACCGACTTCCAGGTGGCGGCGCGCGCCGTCGTCACCGGCACCAAGGCGGCGACCGGCGGGCCCTTCATGGAGGGCTCGGCGGTCACCTACACCGTCGTCCTCACCAACAGCGGCGGCCTCGCCCAGGCGGACAATCCGGGCGACGAGTTCAGCGACGCGCTGCCCGCCGGCCTCACTCTGACCGGCGCCACCGCCACCTCCGGCGCCGTGACCCTCGACATCCCCGGCCGCACCGTGCACTGGAACGGCGCCATCGCCGCCGGCGGCAGCGTGACCCTCACCATCCACGCGAGCGTCAACGCGGGGACCACCGGCCAATCACTGCTCAACCAGGGGAATGTCTTCTTCGACGCCGACGGCGACGGCACCAACGAGTCGTCGGCGAAGACCGACGACCCCTCGACCGCGGCGGCGGGCGATGCCACCCGCATCGAGGTGGTGGCGGCGGTGCCGACGCTCTCGAGCCTCGGCCTCGCGGCCCTCGCCCTCCTCCTCCTCGCCTGCGGTGCCGTGACGCTCAACCGGCGCGAGCGCCGCAAGGCCGCCTGACATCTCCGGCCGGGAGGGCGCGCCAGCGCGTCCTCCCGGCCTCCTTTACCCTCTCTCCAGCAGGAAACGCGGACAGGATCGGCGGCTCAGCTCGGCCGTTCGAGCGCCCGGCGGTCCCAGGCGGCGAGGCCCGCCGCGGCCTCGTAGGTGCTCTGCAGGAAGTCGAGCACCGCCGCCGCGGGGTCGGGCGCGGCGCGCGCCGCGTCGTAGGGGAGGAAGAACTCCCCCATCTCGCGCCCGTAGAAGGCGCCCGCCGGGCGGACGGGCTGGTCGCCGAAGCCCGCCGGTATCGGGTAGGCGTAGGAGTAGAACGCCGGCTGCGGCGAGGCCGGCCCGCCCGGCCAGAAGCCGGCGCTCGACACCTCGTGCGAGTAGGCCTCGCGCATCACCCAGTCGCCGACGTGCGGCGCGCCGCCCGGGTGCGGCGGCGCCGTGCGGCCCGAGAAGCGGGTGACGGCGAGGTCGAAGCTCCCCCAGAAGAAGTGCACCGGGCTCGCCTTGCCGACGAACCGCGCGCGGAAGACCTTGAAGATCCGGTCGGCGTGGACGAGAGCCCGCCAGAACCGCTCGACCGCCTCGCCGTCGTAGGACGCGTGGACGTGGTCCTCGGCGAACGGCAGCGCGTCCGCGAGCTCGACGGGCACCGGCCAGATGTCCGCCGCGACCCCCAGCGCCGCGAGGGCGCTCCGGTACTCGGCATAGAAGTCGGCGACGCTCCGCGGCGCCGAGCCGCAGCGCGCGCCGCCCGCCCTCGCTGGTGCGGAGCGCCAGCTCGCGGGCGAGGAAATCGAACTCGGCCTCGACCAGCCGCCCGCCGCCGTACGGCATCGCCGAGGTCGTCAGGCCGCGGGCGCTCACGTAGAGCGGCACCTCCCACCAGTGGTTCAGCCGCGGCTCGAGCGCCAGGCGCGTCTTGCCGACGATCTGCGTCCAGCGGTGGAGCGTGGCGCAGGTGTCCTGCCAGTCGGGGTACGGGATGGCGGGCCAGGCGCCCGCGGGGTCGTCGGGTGGGGTCGGCGGCATGGCGGTCCTCCTGCAGCGGATGGTACGACGGCCGGCGGTGCACCGGCGCCGGTGAATCTCGCGTCGAGAAGCTCGGGGCTGCTCCGCTGGCAGGCTCGGCTCGACGCCGGCCCTATCTCCGCTTCGCCTCCAGCTCCGTCCAGCGGTCGTAGAGCCGCTCGACCTCGGCGCGGGCGGTTTCGAGGGCGGCGCAGCGGTCGCGGAGGCCGGCGGCGTCGCTGGCGATGGCGGGGTCCTCGACGGCGGCCTGACAGCCGGCCAGGGCCTCTTCGGCGGCGAGGATGTCGGCTTCCATGCGCTCCCATTCCTGCTGCTCGCGGTAGGTGAGGCGCTTGGCCGGCTTGGCGGCGGGGCTCGCCGCGGTCTCCGTGCGGGCGGGCTTCGGGGCGCTCGGGCGGACGGCCGCGGCCCGGCGGTGCTCCTCCCACTGCCCGGTGTCGGCGAAGAGCTGCGCGCCGCCACGGCCGTCGAGGGAGAGGATCGCGGTGCAGACGCGGTCGAGCAGGTAGCGGTCGTGGGTCACCAGGACGAGCCCGCCGGGGAACTCGAGGAGGCTCTCCTCGAGCACCTCGAGGGTCGCGATGTCGAGGTCGTTCGTCGGCTCGTCCAAGATCAGCAGGTCGGCCGGCTGCAGCATGAGGCGGGCGATCAGGATGCGCGCCTGCTCGCCGCCCGAGAGCCGGGAGACCGGGGTGTCGAGCTGCTCCGGGCGGAAGAGGAACCGCTTCGCCCAGGCGGCGACGTGGATCGAGCGGCCCTGATAGAGGACCGAGTCCGCCTCCGGCGCGAGAGCCCGCCGCAGGGTCACCCCGCGGTCGAGGTTCTCGCGCCCCTGCTCGAAGAGGACGGTCTTCAAGAACGGCGCGCGCTCGATCTCGCCGGCGTCGGGCGCCAGCGTGCCGGCGAGGATCGAGAGGAGGGTCGTCTTGCCGCTGCCGTTGGCGCCCAGCACCCCGAGCCGGGTGCCCGGCCGGATCAGCAGGTCGACGCCGGCGAGCACCGGGCGCCCGTCGAACGACTTCGCGATGCCGCGGATCTGCAGGAGCCGCTTCGTCTTGCGGCCCGAGGCGGCGAAGTCGATGCCGGCGGTGCCCTCGACCGCGCGGTCCTTGAGGTCGTCGAGCTCGCCCAGCAGCCGGTGGGCCTCGTCGATCCGCGCCTTCGCCTTGGTGGCGCGGGCCTTGGGACCGCGGCGCAGCCACTCGACCTCGCGGCGGGCGCGGTTGGCGAGCGACTCCTGGTACTCGGCCTGGTTCTTCCGCACCTGATCCCGCTGGTCGAGGAGGTCGCTGTAGGTGCCGTCCACCTGCAGCAGGCCCTCGGCATAGCTGCGGTCCAGCTCGAGCATGCGGCGCGCCACGTTCTCGAGGAAGTAGCGGTCGTGGCTGACCACGACATAGGCGAGCGGCTCGCCGGCGAGGAGCTCCTCGAGCGCCAGGATGCCCTCGAGGTCGAGGTGGTTGGTCGGCTCGTCCATGAGGAGGACAGCGGGCGAGAGGACCAGCTCGCGGGCGATCGCCAGGCGCTTGTTCCAGCCGCCGGACAACGTCCCCACCGCCTGCCGCGGATCGCGGAAGCCCATGCGGCCGAGGACCACGGCGGCGCGGGTCGACTTCTCGAAGTCCTCGAGCGGCGAGCCGGCCAGGGCGTCGACCAGCACCTCCTCGGCCGCGCGCTCGGGCGGGAAGACGGGGTCCTGCGGAACGTAGCCGATGACGGTTCCCTTGCGCAGCGAGCGGCTGCCGGCGTCCGGCTCCTCGAGCCCGGCGAGGATCTTCAGGAGCGTCGACTTGCCCGAGCCGTTCGGGCCGACGAGTCCCACCCGGTCGCCCTCGGCGAGGCCGAAGGTCAGGCGCTCGAAGAGCGGCCGGGCGCCGAACTGCTTCGACACCGCTTCACAGGAGAGGAGGGGGGGACGGGAGCTCATGCGGAAGGGAGGAGAACGGACCGGCGACGGCGGCCAGCGGCCCGGCGATTATACCGGGTGATGCCGATGATGCCGCGGTGACGACGATGACGCCGGTCACCGCCCGCCGATCCCGCCGCGATCCGCGACGCACGGGCGCTAGGAGGCGGCTGGTTCCGAGCCGGACGGCCGGGGCGCCGGCTCGCCCTCTTCCTTCCCCTGCCGCTCCGCCCGCGCCAGCAGCGCTCCGGCGATGCTCCGCGGGCGCGGCACCTCGCCGTTGCCGGCCGGCCAGCCCTCGCGCTGCCTGGCGCGGTCGCCGTCGCTCTCGTCGGTCTGGTCGTGGAAGAGGATGGTGCGGGTCTCGAAGGGCAGGTCGATGCCGTTCTCGACCAGGGTCTTCTTGATCGCCTCGAGCACCTTGCTCCGCGCCACCGTCTCCTCGGAGCGGCGCGGCGGGTGGATCCACCAGCGCGCCCGCAGGTCGACCGTGCTCGACCCGAGGCCCACCAGGAGCACCTCCGGCGCGGGGTCGTCGAGCACCTCCTCGACGCCCCGCATGGCCTGGAGCATCAGCTCCTTGGCGCGGCCCATGTCGTCGCCGTAGCCGATCCCCACGTCCTCCTGCAGGCGGCGGTTCTCGTAGGCGGTGTTGACGGTCACCGATTTGGTGAACAGCTCGGCGTTGGGGATGACGATCCGCCGGCCGTCGTAGGTGCGGATCATCGTCGCCCGCGCCTGGATGTCCTCGACGATCCCCTCGTACTCGCCGAAGCGGATCTGGTCCTCGATGCGGAACGGCTGGGTGAGGAGGAGCAGGAGGCCGGCCAAGAAGTTCTGCAGGATCTCGCGGAAGGCGAAGCCGACGGCGACGCTGCTGATCCCGAGGAGCTGGACGAGCTGCGCGGGCTGGAAGCTCGGCAGCGCGATGACCATCGCGATCAGCAGCCCCATGATGAGGATCAGGCCGTGCACCACCCGCCCGAGGACCATGCTGAGGTAGGCGTGGCGCGACTTGCGGTGGGAGAGCCGCGTCACCACCGAGCGGATCACCCGGCCGACGAGGTAGAAGAGGCCGAAGACGACGAGCGCCAGGATGAGATGCGGCAGCCGCGCATAGAAGCTCGCCGCCATCTGGTGCAGCGAGCGCCAGGCCTGGAACATTTCGGACGACATCCTCGCCCCTCCTCGCCCGGCGCTCTTGCAAGCTTCGTGCGGATGGGCGCGGGAGCGCCGAATCGAGGCCGTCGTCTGGGCGCCGCAGCGGCTGGGGTGACCGGCCGCCTCCGCGTCAGGCGGTCAGGCCGCCGCGGCGCTCCGCCCCCTGGCGACGTGGCGCTGGGTCGCATAGCCGACGATGACCCCGAGGAGACCGCCGGGGAGCATCATCTGCCAGTAGTAGCCGTTGCCGGGCATGGCGGCGACGAGGTAGGCGAGGAAGGCGCCGACCGCGAGGCCGAAGGCGATGCCCCAGGCGAGCGAATGGACCTTCTGCGCGAACCAGCCGATGAGGATGCCGGCGACGAGGCCCTTGAACGTCGAGCCGACGACGATGCCGACGATCTGCGGCCGCACCTGCGGCGCCGAGAGCAGGGCCGAGAGGCCGTCGAAGATGCCCAGGAACCCGCCGAGCAGCAGGCCGAAGACTGGCTTGTTCATCGCGTTCTCCCTTATCCATAAGAAGGCGCGCGCCGGAGGAGCCCGGAGCGCCGGAGCGGCCGATCTCGATCGATCTCGCTCGACCTCGCCCTATCTCTACAACGGCCGCGCCGCGTCCTTTAACGCCCCGTCCAGAAGAGCAGGACCGCGCGCGCCAGGAGATAGGTGAGGACGAGGAGGATCGGCGTGCGATAGCGGGCGAACAGCCGGCCGGCGCGCTCGAGCGGCCCCTCGCGGTGGGCGGTGACGGCGGCGCCCTCGAGATAACGGCGGAGGTCCGCGGCGAGCTCCTCGGCGCCGGCGTAGCGGTCCTCCTGGCGCGGCGCCGTCGCCCGGCGGACGATCGCCGCGAGCGGCCTCGGGATCTCCCCCGGCGCCGTCCGCGCGGCGAGCGCCGCGAGGATCGCCCCCAGGCCGTAGACGTCGGTCCGCTCGGTCGTGCGGTCGATCTCGCCGCGCTCCTGCTCCGGCGCCATGAAGCCGGGGGTGCCGAGGACGGTGCCGGCGGCGGTCGCACCCTCGGCGCTCGGCGCCGGCACGTCCGCGGCCGGCCGCCCGGCGGGCCGGCCGCCCGCGCCGTCCGGCTCGTCATCCGTCGGCCCATAGAGCTTGGCGATGCCCCAGTCGAGCACCAGCACCTCGCCGAACGGACCGACCATGACATTGGCGGGCTTGAGGTCGCGATGGAGGACGCCGTGGGCGTGGGCGAAGGCGACCGTCTCGCAGATGCGCTCGAAGGCGCGCAGGGCCGCGGGGAGCGACGCCGTCGCGGCCCAGGCGTCGAGCCGGCTGCCGCGCACCCGCCGCATGGCGTAGAACGCCCGCCCGTCCGGCAGCACCCCCGCCTCGTGGACGGGGACGATCCCCGGGTGCTCCAGCCGGGCGAGGACGCGCGCCTCCCGCGCCAGCCGCTCGGCGCCGTCGCCCGCCTCCCGCGCGCCGCCCGCGGCCCAGGGCTCCGGGAGATCGAGGACCTTCAGGGCCACCTCCCGCCCGAGATCGCGGTCGCGGGCGAGATAGACCGTCGCCATGCCGCCGCGCCCGAGGGGCGTCTGCGCAGTCACCAGCTCGTAGCGGGTGGCGGAGAGGTCGGGGGCGGCCGCCGCCTCGCGCAGGCGGCGGAGCGCCGGGTCGGCGAGCCAGGTCACGGCGGGTCGATGCCGAGGAGCGAGCGCGCCTCGGCGCGGAACTCCGCCTCGCTCCCCGTCGCCTCGCGCAGGCGCGCCAGCACCAGGCGGCGGAGGTCGCGCCGCGCCGCCGCCAGATGGTTGGTGACCTGGACGGCGGAGAGGCCGTGGGGCGCCCCGAGCTCGGCGTAGGTGAGGCGGGCGGCACCGGGCTCGGGCTCCTCGAGGTCGTAGCGGGCGAAGAGCGCGAAGCGGACGCCGTGCCCCCGCGCCGCCGACTCGCGGCCGAGGTCCTCCACCGCCAGGCCGAAGAGGCTCCGCGCCCACTCGCGGTGGAAGTACTCCTCCATTCCCAAGCCGGATCCCAGACCCGGAGCCGCCGGGTCGATCGGCGGTTGGCGGGCGAGCTCGCCCTCGGCGCCGGCGAAGTCGGCGTCGAGCGACAGCAGGGCCGCGCCGCCGCCGCGCTTGGCCCGCCGCGCCGCCTTCCGCTGGTTGGCGACGAAGCGGTCGAGGCAGACGCGGAGGAAGGTGCGGAAGCGGGCGCGCTCCGGGTCGAAGGCGGCGAAGGTCTGCCGTTCGAGGCTGCGGGTGAAGAACTCCTGGGCGAGGTCCTCGGCGTCCTCGGGAGCCGCCCGCCACCGCACCCGCAGGTACTTGTAGACCGGCTTCCAGTACGAGGCCGCGAGGCGGTCGAAGCCGCGGCGCCGCACCGCGGGGTCGGGATCGGCGGCGGCGGCGGCGACCGAGCCGCGGGTCGCCGGGAAGCCGCGGAAGGCGGCGCTCTCGCTCACGGGCCGCACTATATGGCGCCGGAACGGGACGCAGCGAGAAGGAGAGTCCCCGGCGTCAGAGCGCGCGTCATTGCGCGGGAGCCCGACTTTTTTGCACGGAGCTCGTCTTTTTCAAAAAGAAGGCGACTTTTTTAAAAGGAAGCCGACTTTTTTAAAAGGAAGCCTTCCCGCTCAAAAATAAGCCGACTTTTTTGCAGGGAAGCCATCTTTCTTAAAAATAAGCCGCCCTTTTCAAAAAGAAGCCGACTTTTCAAAAAAGTAGCCGTCCGGCTCAAAAAGAGACCGACTTTTTTGAAAAGTAGCCTTCCTTCTTGCCGGGAGCCCTTCCCGCCGTCTCGCTCGCTCGCAGTCGCGGCAGCCGCTGCCGCATCTCGGCCTCGGTCAGGCCCAGCCGGCCGGCGCCGGCGACGAGCGCCGCGAAGTCGACGGGAACCAGCCGGTTGCGCGCGGGGTCCGCGAGGCCCGCCACGTTGCGGGGGGCGATGCTACGGCGGACGCCGGCCGCGAAGCGAGCGAGAGCCTCGGCGCCGAGCGGCCCCGGCGGCAGGGCCCGCAGCTCGCCATCCGTCGTCACGAGCATCTCGCGGACGCACGGGTCCGTGGCGCCCAGGAAGCCCTCCCAGGGCCAGTCCCCCCCGCTCGCGGGGGCGTCGAGCAGGCGCTGGCTCGCCTCGGCGAAGCTCGCGGCGGCGAAGTAGAGGTCGCCCCAGGCGGCGAAGAGGTCGAAGCTCCGCCCGGCGGCCCGGTACGCCCCCTCGACCAGCCGCTGCAGGTGATCCGCCTCGTGATCGAGCAGGGCGCCATAGCGGGCGAGCCCGGCGTCGAGGTCCCCCCCGTCCGCCAGCAGCAGGGCGAGGCGCTCGACGGCGAGGAGGCTCCAGGCGATGCCGGTCGAGAAGAGCGGCGAGTAGAAACAGAACGCGTGCGGCAGGAGCGCCCAGCCGTCGCCGGCGGCCCGCGCCAGGCGGTGCTGCAGAATGGGCGCCGTGGCGACCGGCCGCACCGGGCGGGCGGCGCCCCACTGTGCCGCGAGCGTCGGATAGCGGCCGAGGATCTCCTCCCAGGCGCGCTCGGGCGGCACCCGCGCCGCCCACTCCCGCTCCGCCGCCCGCGCCAGCACGATCCCGGCGCTCACGGTGCCGTGATCGAAGGGGAGCACGTACATCCATCCCTCGGCGAGCAGGTGATGGATGGCGGCGCGCTCCTCAGGGTAAGGGCCGGCCGGGAGCTCGGCGCCGCCCGCCGCGGCGAGATCCGCAAACGCGGGGACGCCCGCGAAATGCCCGTAGACGAGCGCCGTCCGCAGCTCGACCCTGTCGAGCGCCGAGGGGATCGGCAGATGCCGGGCGAGGAACCCGCCGGGACCGGAGGCGTCGATCAGCAGATCGGCGTCCAAACGGAGCGCCCTGGCCTGCTCCTCCACCCCATGCCGGCCGCCGAGGCGCCAGCCGTCCGTCCGGCGCTCGACCTCCGTCACCTCCGCTCCCTCGAGCACCTCGACGCCCTCGGCCGCGGCGCGCCGCGCCAGATGATGATCCACGTCCGCGCGCAGCCAGTGGGTGTCGGCCATCTCATCCCGCGGGCTCGCGGCGACCATCAGCCGGCGCTCGTTGGCCGGTCCATTCGTGAAGGGCTCACCCGGCCGGTGGCCATAGAAGGTGAAGCCGCGTTTGAGGCCGCAGCGCAGCGCCGGCAGCTCGCGCCGCCAGCGGCCGTAGGCGGCGAGGTGATGGAGGTCCGCCAGCCCGTAGCGAGCGGCGAGGCGCTCCAGCGACAGCGCGGCGAGCGGCGTCGACGACTCGCCGAGGGCGAAACGCGGGTGTCTGCCGCGGTCGAGGAGAGTCACCCGATGACCCTGCGCGTGGAGCACGCGGGCGAGGATCGAGCCGGCGAAGCCGGAGCCGACGATGGCGATGCGGCGCCGCGCCATCATCGCCAGCCGCAGACCGAGCACGCCGGCTCCCGCAGCGCCACCTGTCCGGTCCGGTTCATCTCGTCCAGCCGCCCGATTCGCCGCTCGGCGCACTCCTCGCAGGTCGCGAACCGCCGCGCGTCCCAGAGGTCCGCCGTCACGATCCCCATCCCGAGCGCCAGGCAGCGCTCGCCGGCCGCTTCGAGCCGAGCCAGGCAAGGCGGCGTAAAGTCTCCTCCCACCTGGAGCTTTTCGAGCGCCCCGTTGCCTCCGCGGACCGGGATCAGCGCGACGCGCCCAGCGCCCTGCGCAAAGGCGTATTCCGCGGAACGCACCGCCCACTCGACCGTCTCTTCGCGTGGCACGAACGGCGCGCCGACCAGCACAAACGCGCGCATCGCGATGCCGGCTCCGGCGAGCGTCGCCGCGGCGCGTTCGAAGTCCTCCAGGGTCATCGCTTTCCCCAGGCGCGGCAGGGCTGCCGGGTGGATCGTCTCGAGGCCCATCGCGACTTCGAGCGTCCCGGCCAGCCGCTCGGCGAAGCGGAGACACCGAGCGCCGACGAGCCGCGGATGGCACTCGACGGTGACCCGCGCGAAGGGCGCGAGGAGGGCGAGGATCTCGTCCTCGTCGCCGACAGGCACCGCCCGCTGATCAAAAAAATTGCTGGCGTTGTAGAGCTTGATCGCGGCCCGCGGCGGCAACGGGCCGACCTCGTCGAGCACCGCGCGGAGCTGCGCCGGGATCGCACCCGCCGGCGTCGGGCCGTCGAGCGTCTCGCGCCAGAGGTCGCAGAAGACGCACGTGAACGGGCACTCGGCGCCGGCGAGGAGGACGGTCAACGCCGCGATCTCCCCGCCCCTCGGCGTGCGCTCGGTCTCCCAGAAGCTCGCCAGCGCTCGCCAGGGGTCGATCGGCCGCTTCGGCGCCCGGAGCGCGCGGATCGTTTCGGCGGGCAGGGCGGCGGCCTTCACGGCGACCCCGCACGGGCATGAATGCCCGTGCTACGAGAAGGCGCCGGATGAATCCGGCTTGGCGACGACTCGAATGCCATTCTGATCAAGACCCCGCTCCCCCGCCCAGATCCTTCGCGTCGCTCAGGATGACAAGGAGAAGATGTCGCGCACCAAGCCGGATTCATCCGGCGCCCCTCATAGCACGGGCATTCATGCCCGTGCGAGGCCGCGCGCTTTGATTCCGTCTATCCGCGCTCCCTACGAGCTGTGCAGCCCGAGCAGATGCCGGCGATAGCGGTTCGGATGCACGCCGAACCGGCGCGCCGCGACCTCCGCCGGCGCGGCGCCGTGCTGGAAGCGCCGCTTGGGGAAGACCGGGAGCTGCCGGCCGGTCACCTGGCGTAAGCCGCGCGCCAGCACCTCGCCTTTGAGCCCGTAGAGCGCCTCGTGCGACCCCTGCGTCAGCTCGGCGAAGGGGATCGCCTCGGCGACGGCGACGACCCGCGGCCGGGTGTAGGGCGAGACGACGGTAAAGCCGTGGCGGCGGGCGGGGGCGTAGCCGCGGACGCTGCCGCGCGACAGGCCGCCGCTGTAGGTGAGCGACTGTTTGATGGCATCCACCCCCCAGCCCTCCTGGTAGAGCATGCGGTTCCCGACCACGCTCCGGATGGTGAGCTCGGGGTTCTCCTCGATCGCGTAGTCCTTGAGGTTCTCGTCGCCGCCGTCGCCGTCGAAGAGGATGCGCCAGGCGGGATACCGCGCCCGGATGCCGGCGAGGAGCGCCAGCGCCATCGTGGCGCATTCGACGTCGAGCGGCTTGTAGTCCTCGATCACCTCGACCGCGGCGAAGGGGTCGAGCTCGTCGCTCGCCGCCTCGATCGACTCGCCGAGCATCGCGAGCCCGGTGCGGGCGAGGAACTCCCGCGCCTGGGCGAGGTCGGCGCCGCCGCCGTCGACGGCGAGGGTGAACGCCTTCAACCGCGCCGGCGACTCGCCCCGCGCCAGGAGCTCGTGCTCGAGGCCGAGGAGGACCGCGCCGCTGTCGATGCCGCCCGAGAAGAGGACGCCGAGCGGCTCGTCCCGCGGGATGGCGTCGAGCGCCAGGCGGATCTCGTCGCCGAGGGCGCGGACGTAGGCCTCGCCGATCGCGTCCAAGTCCGGCGGCAGGACGCCCCGCGGCGGATCGAAGAAGCGCCGGTAGGCGGGATTGGGGTCCGGGCAGCCGACGAGCCGGAGCTCGGTCACGTGGTGGGCCGGCGCCATGCGGGTGTACGAGGGGTGGAACTGGTCGCCGAAGCCCAGCTCTTCGAGGCAGCGGCGGATGGCGTCGATGCGGTCGGCGACGACCAGGAGCGGGCCGTCCGCCTGCTTGGCGAGGAAGTAGCGGAGCGGCCGGTCGAGGCTTCGCGCCAGGAGGACCCGGATGCCGTCCCGCGCCACCAGGGCGAACGACCCCTCGATCCCCAGCACCGCTCCCGGGTCTGCCGAGAGCAGCAGGCGCCGCGCCGCCTCGACCGGCAGGTTCGAGATCCGCTGGTCCCCGTCCGGGATCAGGTCGACGACGCGCGCGATCGGTCGATGCTGCGGCAGATGCTGCGGGTGAGCCATGGCGGCCTCCTCCAGGTCGCCGCGATCTTACTCCGCCCAACCGGCCGGAGGCTGTGCCACCGCCGCCCTGTGGTAAACATCGCACCCGGACCCGATCGCCCGGAACCCTCTCGCCGTCAAGGAGCCCTCTGCCGATGACGCACACCCCGCTCGCCCCGCAGCGCTCACGGGCCGGCCTCCAGCTCGCCGGCGCAGCTCTCGTCCTGATCACCCTCACCGCTCTCGCGCCCGGCGCCGCCGCGGGCCGGACGGCTCGCGCGGTTTCCGACCGCCCGGCGGCCCATCGCGCCGCCGACGTCGAGACGGCGTTCTGGAAGGCGCTCCCCTGGCGCGAGGTGGGGCCGTACCGCGGCGGGCGGGTGTCGGCGGTCGAGGGCGTGCCGTCGCAGCCGCTCACCTACTACTTCGGCGCGACCGGCGGCGGCGTGTGGAAGACGACCGACGGCGCGGTCACCTGGAAGAACGTCTCCGACGGCTTCTTCGGCGGCTCGATCGGCGCCGTCGCGGCGTCCCCCTCGGACCCCAACGTCGTCTACGTCGGGACCGGCGAGGAGACGCTGCGCGGCAACGTCTCCCCCGGCGGCGGCTTCTGGAAATCGACCGACGCCGGCAAGAGCTGGACCTTCCTCGGCCTCGCCGACTCGCAGCAGGTGGCGCGCATCCGCGTCCACCCGCGCGACCCCGACCTCGTCTACGCCGCCGTCCTCGGCCACACCTTCGGCCCCAACGAGACGCGCGGCGTCTACCGCTCGCGAAACGGCGGCAGGAGCTGGGAGCGCATCCTCTACGCCGGGCCGGACGCCGGCGCCGTCGACCTCGCCATGGACCCGACCAACCCGCGCATCCTCTTCGCCGCCACCTGGCGGGTGCGGCGGACGCCCTACAGCTTCGACAGCGGCGGCCCCGGCTCCGCCCTCTGGCGCTCGAGCGACGGCGGCGACCACTGGCAGGAGCTGACGGCGGTGCCGCGCGAGACCTCCGGGCTGCCCAAGGGGGCGCTCGGCCGCATCGGCGTCGCCGTCTCCCCGGTCGACCCGCGCACGGTCTTCGCCATCGTCGAAGCCGCCGAGGGGGGCGTCTTCCGCTCGGCGGACGGCGGCGAGACCTGGAAGAAGGCGAGCGACGAGCGCGACCTGCGCCAGCGCGCCTGGTACTACAGCCGCATCTACGCCGACACCAAGGACGCCGACACCGTCTACGTCGTCAACGTCCGCTTCTGGCGCTCGAAGGACGGCGGCAAGACCTTCACCGACGTCGACACCCCGCACGGCGACAACCACGACCTGTGGATCGCCCCCGACGACCCCCGGCGGATGATCGAGTCGAACGACGGCGGCGCCATCGTCTCGACGGACGGCGGCGCCACCTGGTCGTCGGTCTACAACCAGCCCACGGCGCAGATCTACCGCGCCGCGGTCGACGGCGCCTTCCCCTACCGCCTGCTCGGCGCGCAGCAGGACAACTCGGCCTTCCGCATCCGCCATCTGTCGACCAACGAGGGGATCGGCCCCGCCGACTGGGAGGAGACCGCCGGCGGCGAGAGCGGCTACATCGTCGCCGATCCCGCCGACCTGGACGTCGTCTACGGCGGCTCTTACGGCGGGCTGCTGATCCGCTTGAACCATCGCACCGGCGAGGTGCGCGACACCAACCCGTGGCCGGACAACCCGATGGGCTGGGGAGACGCGGAGCTCAGGTACCGCTTCCAGTGGAACTTCCCCATCGCCACCTCGCCGCACGACCCGAAGACGCTCTACGCGGCGGCGAACGTCCTCTTCAAGTCGACCGACGGCGGCGGCTCCTGGCAGGCGATCAGCCCGGACCTGACGCGCGACGACAAGTCGAAGGAGGGGCCGACCGGCGGCCCGATCACCAAGGACAACACCAGCGTCGAGTACTACGGGACCATCTTCTACGTCGCCGAGTCGCCGCTCGCCCAGGGCCTCCTCTGGACGGGCTCGGACGACGGGCTCGTCCACCTGACCCGCGACGGCGGCAAGACCTGGCGCGACGTGACGCCCAAGGGCGCGCCCAAGTGGCTGATGTGGAACGCCATCGAGCCCTCGCCCTACGAGCCGGGCGGCGCCTACCTCGCGGGGACGCTCTACAAGGCGGACGACTTCCGCCCCTACCTCTACAAGACGAGCGACTACGGCGCCACCTGGACGAAGATCGTCGACGGCATCCCCGCCGACCACTTCACCCGCGTCGTGCGCGCCGACCCCCGGCGGCGCGGCCTCCTCTTCGCCGGCACCGAGCGCGGCCTCTACGCCTCGTTCGACGACGGCGGCCACTGGCGCCCGGCGCAGGGCAAGCTGCCGCTCGTGCCGGTGACCGACCTCCTGGTGCATGAGGGGGCTCTGATCGCCGCCACACAGGGCCGCGGCTACTGGATGCTCGACGACCTCGCGCCGCTCGAGCAGTGGTCGGGCGACGTCGCCGGCCGTTCCGTCCACCTCTTCGCGCCGGGGCCGGCGATGCGCCTGCACACGCAGACGTCGCGCAAGCCGCCGGTCAACCAGGGGACCAACCCGCCGGCGGGCGTCGTCCTCTCCTACCTGATCGCCGACCAGGCGCCGGGCACCCCGGTCAAGCTCGAGTTCTTAACCGCCGACGGCAAGCTGATCCATGCCTTCACCGGGGAGGTCAAGCCCGCCGCCCCCAAGGAGGAAGAGAGCTCCAAGACGGAGGCGAAAGGCGCGCCGCCTCATCGTGAGGCGGCAGCGCAGCCGCCGCGGGCGGTCGAGACCGCCTCCGGCGAGCCGCCGGCGGCGCCGCAGCCCGCGACCGCGGCGGAGGCCGAGGTCAAGGGAGAGAAGAAAGACGAGAAGAAGGATGAGAAGGACAAGGAGCCCACGGTGCCGGCCGAGCCGGGCTTCAACCAGTTCGCCTGGGACCTCCGCTACCCGAAGGCCAGGAAGTTCGACGGGCTGGTGCTCTGGGACACCGGCGGGCTGGACGGGCCGCGGGTCGTCCCCGGCCGCTACCAGGCGCGCCTGACGGTCGGCAAGGAGACGGCGACCGTCCCCTTCGATCTGCGGCCCGATCCGCGCGTCCAGGTGACCCAGGCGGACCTCGAAAGGCAATTCGAGTTTCTGCAGGCGGCGCGCGAAGAGCTCACCAAGGCGCACGCCGCGATCGGCCGCATCCGCGCCGCCCATACCCAGCTCGAGGACCTCGAGAAGCGGCTGGGCGACGCGGCGGACAAGAAGCCGCTGGTCGACGCCGCCAAAGACCTCGACAAGAAGCTGACCGCGATCGAGGAGGCCCTCTACCAGACGAAGAACAAGAGCGAGGAGGACCCGCTCAACTTCCCCATCCGCCTGAACGACAAGCTCGCCGGCGTCGCCGCCTCGGCCGGCCTGGGAGACAACCCCCCGACCGCCCAGGACGAGACCGTCCGCCAGCAGCTCACCGCCGCCATCGACGCCCAGCTCGCCAAGCTCCAGGAGATCTGGGACCGAGACCTCCCCGCCTTCAACCGGAAGGTCCGCGACGCGGACGTCCCGGCGATCGGGTTCGCGCCGGAGAAGGCGGAGGGGACGTAGGGGACCGATCGCCGTCGATCGATCGAGCGCCGCGAGGCAAGATCAGGCCTGTTAGGATGCGGTGGTTTTACAGGGGTTGTACATCCATCTTCGGATAGGGAGGGAGCGATGACGACGCACAGCACGCTGGACGAGCTCGACGCGCGGATCGCCGCGCGTTCCATCCTGCAGCACCCGTTCTATCGCGCCTGGAGCGCCGGCACCCTGACGCGCCGGGACCTCGCGGCCTACGCCCGCATCTACTATCCCCACGTCGCCACCTTCCCCGAGTACCTGCGCTCCGCCGCCGAGCGGGCCGAGCTCGCGCCGGTGCGGGCCGAGCTGCTCGACAATCTGCGCGAGGAGCTGACGGAGCCGCGCCCGCACGCCGAGCTCTGGCTGCGCTTCGCCGCGGCGGTCGGGGCGGATGCGGCAGCAATCCCGGCCGCCGAGCCGACGCCGGCCGCCAGCGCGACGGTTGCCGACTTCCGGCGCCTCTCTAGCGGCTCGACGGCCGCGGCGCTCGCCGCCCTCTACGCCTACGAGAGCCAGCAGCCCGAGGTGTCGCGGCAGAAGGAAGCCGGGCTCCGCGAGCGCTACGGCGTCGAGGATGCCGAGGCGCTCGCCTACTTCACCGTCCACGCCGAGGCCGACCTGCGCCACCGCGAGGGCGAGCGCCGGGCGCTCGAGCGCTGCCTCGAGGCCGGGGCCTCCGCCGACGAGGTCCTGACCGCGGCGGACGATGCGCTCGCGGCGTACTGGAATCTCCTCGACGGTGTGATGGCCGAGATGGCCGCGGCGGCCTGAGCCCGCTACCCTGCGATCAGGCTGCCCTGCTGGGGTTCGCTGCGCTCACCCCAGCCTACGCCGGCCACTTCCTGCGTTGCTAGAAGGATCGCTCCGCCAAACTCGGCGACAACATCGTTCGAGAGCTTCTGTCCGCCGCCCGTGCACGAGCGCGACGCGGCTGGGTACTGCTATCGTTTAACGTCGGTCAACGCTGACGGGACCGAGATTGTCTAACCTCGGAAGGAAGGAAATCATGACGGAGGCCAAGTCGTTGAACGACGGATTGCGGCGAAGTCGCCGCCTAGTTGGGCTCCACCCTCTGAGGAATCCTATCCGATTCCTGCCACGCCCACCCGCTCCCCGTCTCCTTGGTCGAACCGCCTTCCGCTGCAAGCGGCGCGGTTCCACCCTGGTTCTATCCTTCGCGCGCCATCTCCCCCCACCGCACTAGGCACATTGGTGATCCCGAATGCAGCCTCGGATTCGGCTCTTCTCGAAACGCCACGAACGTGCAATCTATGATCGGCGTTTGTCGGTGTCGCTTCCCCGGCGGCTCCGACGGCGCCTGTGGCACATCTTAATGCAGCATAATCAACGATTCGATGTAGTAGACGATACGAACTGGCACAGCAGAAGTAGCACGCTCGAAGAACTCGAGAGTGATCTGAAAGGTCGATATGGCGTCGAGACCCTCGAAGGCCTGAACGATCACAATGAGCGGGTCTCCGTTAATTTGGAGGGCTTGGTGTTGACGGCATCACCCTAGTCAGGTGCTCGACGTCATCGAACTCTTCTACGCTCGGCTAGGTGAATCTCAGCGGCTCGACTTTCAGGGGAGTACCAATTTAGCTCTCGACGAAGAGGGCTCCACCTGGCGCTTGGCCGACGGCCAGTTCTTTCAAGTTAGTTCCGACTTCCTCGCCGTCCAGGTGGTTGCTCGTTCATACGAACTTCTAAAGGCCGAGGGCTTTGAAGGCGCACTGGATGAATTCAATGAGGCCCGCAATGATCTCGAGGCTGGTGACTATAAGAGCGCCATCCTGAACTCGTGTAAGAGCTTTGAGAGCGTAGCTAAATCCATTCTTGGCGAGACCACAGGCAACGCTAGCGCGCTCAATCGCCAACTGATGGGTGGCGCGTTTAGTGTCGGTCTTCCGGATGGCTTCGCTGTACCCTTTGCCGACCAAGTCCTCACTTCGCTGGCGTTTCTACGCAACAGGCTCGGCGGGCATGGCCAAGGAGAGGCCCGGGTTGAGGTTCCTAAGTTATACGGCCAACTTGCGGTTCATTTGGCAGGCGCCTTCATCCTCTTTGCAGTCTCGCGTTATGCAGAAGTAGAGCAGGAGAAAGCACCTCCGCCGCCTACGCAGCCTCCGAACGATGATGAGATCCCGTTCTGATGGCGAGTAGCCTCCTAACTAACTAGGGCCGCCGGGCGCCGAACGCCCGGAAGACAACTACATCCCTGCTCCGCGCCATGGCTGGCTCATCTCGATGGAGAAGTGAAATAGTGAAGCCAGCAAGAAATCGATTTGCCTTGGTGCGATTCGCGCCACGCCGAAGACGCGGCGCGCGTTTTTGCCAAGACCGTTCCCGATTCGCCCCTCGGCGCGGCGCACCGCGACGGGCCGCGGCGCTCGCCGCCCTCTACGCCTACGAGAGCCAGCAGCCCGAGGTGTCGCGGCAGAAGGAAGCCGGGCTCCGCGAGCGCTACGGAATCGCCGACGCCGACGCGCTCGCTTACTTCACCGTCCACGCCGAGGCCGACCTGCGCCACCGCGAGGGCGAGCGCCGGGCGCTCGAGAGCTGCCTCGAGGCCGGGGCCTCCGCCGAAGAGGTCCTGACCGCGGCGGACGATGCGCTCGCGGCGTACTGGAGGCTGCTCGACGGCGTGATGGCCGAGATGGCCGCGGCGGCCTGAGCCCGCTACCCTGCGATCGGGTTGCCCTGCTGGGGTTCGCTGCGCTCACCCAGCCTACGCCGGCCACTTCCGCTCCGGTAGGCTGGGGTGAGCGCAGCGAACCCCAGCAAATACGTCGGCCACTTCCGCTCCTGTAGGCCGGGTTGCGCGACGCGAACCCCAGCAGAGGCTTCCTCGAACCCCTACCAGGCGACCGGCAGCCGCAGCTTCCGGTCGCCCGCTCTGTCGCGGTAGTAGACGCAGCCTTCCTGCCGCCCGTGGAGGAAGAGGTCCCGCAGGATCTCGACGTCTTTGCGACAATAGGGCTCGACGAGATCGAGCCGCCCCGCCTGCACCCATTCCAGGCACTGGAGGCCGTCGCCGGACTTCGCCGTTCCCAGCGTCTCCTGCGCCAGGTGATCGAGCCCAAGGCGGAAGCCGAGCCGGTGGTTGATCTCCTCCAGCAGGTCGAGGGTGGGGAGGGTCCGCGCGTAGTCTTCGCCGGTGTAGCCCGAGAGCACGGCGTAGTCGAAGCGCCGGATATTGAAGCCCACCACCAGGTCGGCGGCGCGCAGCGTGTCGTGCAGATCGTCGACGCGCTCCTCGGGGAAGACCTCGAAGCGTTCCTCCTCCAGGTGGTAGGCGACGGCGATCGAGATCCCCATGCGGTGGCTGTTCCCCCAGCCCCCCACCTGCGCCGCCGAGAGGATCGTCTCGAGGTCGAAGAGGACCGTGCCGCCGGCCGGGGCCCTGCTCGCCGCCGCCGCCGGCCGCGCGCCGCGGAGGCGGGCGCGAAGCCAGGCGAGCACGGCGGCGAGGTTGGGGATACGGAGGCCGCGCGGCGGGCTCGCCGCTACGGCGCGACCCGGCCGGTCGAAGCGCGGCAGGCGAGATGGGAGACGAGTCGAGATCGGACCCGCGGCGGGTCCTGTCACGGCGTGGTATCCCACATCCGTGCTCGCGGTGGACCGCCGTTCAGACATCGAAGAATCCTGCCCCGCTCCGCGCGAGATGCGGGATCCCTCCACGCCGCGCCACCCGCCGCGCTGACGCCTGCGGGGCCGCGCAGGGAGGGAAGGGTCGTCGAGCCCCCACCACCCAGGTCCTTCGCTCCGCTCAGGATGACAAGTCGCGGACTCGCGCTCAGGATGACAGGGGATCGGCTGGGGCGAGTCGAAGCCGGCTGGGCGATCGGACCCTGCAGAGCTGGCAGCCTCGATCGTGGGTTGCGGTTCCGGGACCTCCAGCCCCTCCGCCTTGATCTTTCTCGTACGCGATCGTTCGCTCCCCCAAACCGTCCGCGGAGGTTCCGCTGCCTTCTCATCCCCCGCCGGCCGACGGCTCCTGCCCGAGCTCTTCGCGGCTCGCGCCGGCGCCGGACGTTCCGGGCGGCCTCCATCCTCCGCCTGTCTCTTTGCCCTGCCTGAGCTTTTGAAACCCTCGGCAGGCTCCGCGCGATCCGGGAAGCCCTCTCGCCCTTTCTGATCTTCCTTCTCCGCCCGCGGGATGGCTTCGACCGGCTCGCTCTCGCTCCACTCGACCGCCGGCTCCTCCTTCCCGAGCAGCAGCCGCAGCACGCGGGCGGCCCCGGCCTTGTCGAGCGGCCGGTTGCCGTTGCCGCACTTGGGGGACTGCACGCAGGACGGGCAGCCGTCGTCGCAGGGGCAGCCATCCAGCAGGGCGAGGACGCGGGTCAGCAGCTCCGGCAGCTCCTCGAAGGCGCGGGCGGCGATCCCCACGCCTCCCGGATGGCCGTCGTAGAGGAAGACGCAGCCGCAGCCGACCTGCGGGTGGAAGGGCATCGAGATGCCGCCGAGGTCGCCGCGGTCGCAGAGCGCCAGGATCGGCACCAGCGAGATCGCCGCGTGCTCCGAGGCGTGGAGGGCGCCCATGAAGTGCTCCCCCTCACCGGCCAGCGTCTCCTGGACGGCGCGCGGCGCCTCCCAGACGACGCCCACCGTCTCCCACTCGGAGGGCGGCAGCTCGAGCGCCTGCTGGTCGATCACCTCCTGGCCCTGGATGCGCTTGCGCTGGAACCCGACCACGCGCTCGGTCACCTTGAGCTCGCAGAGGCGGGCGCGTAGCCGATCGCCCGGGCCGTCGCGCCGCTCCCGCAAGACCGCGAGGATCTCCGTCTCCTTCTCGGTCAGCGGCGTCGTGAAGTAGTCGACGTTCGCCGCCGCCGCGCGCACCCGCCGCTCGTCGATCCTGAGCTCCTCGACCAGGAACTGCCGGCCGGCGTGGAGGTAGACGGCGCCGGGATGGCACTCGTGGAAGACGCGCACGCCGTCGACCGTGCCGATCACCCGCCCGCGCCCGACGTCCTCGATGGCGAAGGTCTTTCCCCCACCGCGGATGTTGACGTCGCGCTGCGGCCGGCGGCGCGGCGAGACGAGCTCGTCCCCCTCGGCAGTTTCCAGCAGCTTCGCCTCGCGGAGGAGATCGCCCACCGTCGCCGCGTGGCGCTCGAGGTAGGCCCGATCGCCGCCGCGCGACAGCGGCAGCTCGGCCGCGGCGCACACCAGGTGGGCGCGCGCCACCGGCTCGTTGCCGGGATCGACGATCAGCCTCTCGCAGGGCCGGCCGAGGAACTCGTCCGGATGATCCAGGAGGTATTGGTCGAGGGCATCGGGGAGCGCCACCATGGCGGTCAGCGACTCGCGCCCGGCCCTCCCCACCCGGCCGGAGCGCTGCCAGGTCGCCATCATGCTCCCCGGATAGCCGACCAGGATGCAGGCGTCCAAGCCGCCGATGTCGATCCCCAGCTCGAGCGCCGAGGTCGAGATGACGCCGTCGAGCTTGCCGGTGAAGAGGTCGCGCTCGATGCCGCGCCGCTCCTCGGGGAGGAAGCCGGCGCGGTAGGAGGCGACGCGGCGCGCCAGCTCGGGCTCGCCGCGCGCCAGCCACGAGTAGAGGAGCTCGGTGATCCGCCGCGCCTTGGTGAAGACGATCGTCTTCAACCCGGCGCGCAGGCAGGTGACGAGGAGCCGCAGCGCCGTCGTGTAGGGGCTGCCGTCCGGCCGGAAGAGGAGGAGGTGGCGCCCCTCGCGCGGCGCCCCCGAGGCGGCGATCTCGGTCATCCTCCTGCCGGTCAGCGCCGCCGCGAACTCGCCGGCGTTGCCGGCGGTAGCCGACGGACGTCCCGGCGATCGGGTTCGCGCCGGAGAAGGCGGAGGGGGGGGTAGAGTACCAGCGGGGTTGAGGAGGGCGGCAAGGTTGGCCCTTGATTTGCATGTTAATTAAAATATGACGATCGATTCCGCCGATCCGCTGCTCACCGCCAATATTTACTGCGCCAGCCGGCTCGATGAGTTGATTCACCGCGTAGTGAAGCCGTTTTGGAGCGAGCTCGGCCGCAGAAGCCCCGATCGTCGTCGCTATCTATGGATGGTCAGGTACAGCAAGGGTGGCGAGCATCTCAAGATCCGCCTTCACGGATCCTGCGATCAGCGCTCCTTGATGCAGGATCTCTTGACCCAGACCGCCGAGAGTTTCTTTTCCTCTCTGCCCCTGGCCATCGAAGAGGAGGACCTCCTAGAGCATCCCGACCGCTGGATTCCCGTGCCCTCGATCGACGCCGACGATGGGGCCGAGATCCCACACCCCGATCGCAGCCTTCTCTGGACCACGTATCAGAGGAGTTATGTCTCGTTCGGTGGCAAACCCTTCTTGCAGGATGAACGGTACCTGGCGCTTTTTACCCGCTGCCTTGGCGCGGCGTGCGAGCTCGTGCTCGCCCTTGAGCCCGACGCCAGTGGCGCGTTTCCACATCGCGTGCGCCAGACCACACTCCTGAAGGCGCTGATCGAAGGTACCGCAGCTCTCGGCTTCTCCACCGCGAAGCGCGCCGAGTACTTCCGGTACCATCGAGATTGGTTGGTCCGCTTCACAGCGCTCGTCGACCTCAATTCGCCCATGGAACCGATTTTCGAGGTCTATGAGAACAAGCTCGAGAAGACCGGATCTGCCGCGGTCGATCGACTCCGCGGGTTCTTACAACAACAGACTGAGCGCGCCGCCGGGCTGCAGGCTTCCGCTGGTGGTTCTCCGTGGCAGCGCTCGGTGCGGGAGTTCCACCGCTACATCGAGTCCCTGTGTGCGAGCGCGGAATACTGGGTGGACCCCTATGCGAGCGATCCGGTGTTCACACCGCTCTTTAAAGTCTTTCACGGACTGGGGAACCAGTTGGGGCTGAAGCCGGTAGAAGAGGGTTTTGCTCATCATCTGTTGCTTCACGCCCACCAATTAGAAGTAGTCGAGGCAGAGCAGGATGTCGTCGTTGCCGCATCGTAACGTTGCACTCTCTCTTTCCGCATGCGCACTCACGCCTGCAAGCGGCCCCGGGCTCATGATCGTCCGGATCGGAGGGCTTCCCGCATCCTCGATGGAAGACTTCCGCAGCGAGACCTGCAACCGCGTGGCGCAGGAGAGCCGGCGGTTGCGGGACGACCTAACGCGCATCCGTTCCGAGTTGGCCGAGAAGCTCCACGTCACGGTCAAGACATCCCCCCCGGAGCTCCGGCGTTTCCTCCTACTACTGCGGCGGGACTGCTTTAACGGCAGGAGCCTGCTGGGGCACTGCAACCACTCGGAGTGGGAAGTGGCGAGGCGCTCGACGGGAGCTCTCCTCGACTCCACCGTCGCTCTCGAGGGGGCCCTCGAGGAATGCGAGTCCCGGTTCGAAGCTGTTTACCATGGTGAGCAGGAGCGCCAGCGCGAGCTACTGGAACAGCTGCTCGAGAATCGGTATCTCCGCCGCGGGATCGCCCTTTCTAGCCCCGAGTTCCTTGACGAAATCGAGCGCCCGAGCCGCCACCGGCGAGTGGAGAGGCGGCGAGAGCACAGCGCCCTGCGCTACGTCAGCCGTGCGGCGCTCAAGACCTCTCCTTACTCCACGTTAACACGCGTCGCGATGTTCGAAGCGAGTGGCAACGCCGTGCGGCTGGTGGGGAACGCCTTCCGCGAGCGGTCGCTCACCCGCCTCAAGCGCTACCTGCCGGAACAGCTCTCTGCGCGGCTGCTGCGCTTCCCCACCTTCCGGTCCAGCCTGAGGATCGCGCTTAACAACTCGATCGAGGAGATAGCCGACGGCCGCTTCCGTTTTCTGCGCGCAGGATTCTGGCAGCCCGAGAACGGCAGGAGGAACCAGGCGTACATACCCGATTCCTTGGTCGAGGTCAGTCTCGGCGGTCCGCTGATCGGCTGGCTCCGGCGCGAGCTGCCGAGCCGGCTGATGAGCTATGCGGAAGTGCTCGAAGCCGTCGCCGGTGAGACGGCGCTCGGGGACAGCGCTGACGCCACGCGCAGCATTCTCGACGAGCTCCTGCGCATCGGCTTCCTCAGCTTAGTCTTCCCCTGGTCCAGCGATGAGCCACACCTCGAGAAGCGGCTCGCGAGTTATCTGCGCTCGCTGCCGGAAGATGCCGACCTCCAGCCCACCGTCGACGCCCTGACGAAGCTCGTCGCACTCCAGGAGAATCATGCTGCGACGGACGATCCGGTCCGTTCGATCCGCGAGATCGGGCAGCTCTTCGACGTGCTCGCCAGCTCGCTGGGCGCCTCCGACACCACGCCACGGAGCGCGACGGCTCCCGTGCTCTACGAAGACGTCTTCCTCGTTGCGTCGAATACCGAGACCGATCGCCAGGAAATCCTGCGCGTGCCACTCGGCCGCCTACAGAGCGCCCTTGCCAACGTGGAGCCGTTGGCGCGGCTGTTGAGCCTTTTCAGCCCCCACCACGATTTCCTGCTCGCCTTGGCCGCCTTCGCCTCTCGCCGCTGGCCGGGCCGCCAGGATGTCGGAGCCCTCGAGCTCTTCGCGGCCACTCAGTCCCTGTGGCGCGAGTTCCTGAAATGGCGGTCCACGGTCCGTAGTCCCGAGCGGTGGACCGAGTCCTTCGATCCTCTGGCGCTTCCGGCGACCGCGGATCTGACGCACCTCCGGCAGTTGCTGCGAACGGAGTTGGAGCAGTCGGTGAACCATGCTGGAGACGAGAGCCGCATCTCCACCGCAGCGGTGGCTTCCCTCACCGACGCGGTGCCCTATCGCTACACTTCCCTGCTTGGACCCTGCGTTTTCCTACAGCCCCTGGATACCTCTGGCAGCCGCTGGGTGGCAAATCGCCTGTTCGAGGGAACGGGACGCTACGGCAGCCGCTACACCGCGGTCATGGACGAGGGGCTGCGGCGGCGCTACGTCGCGGGGCTGGCAGGCCGCTCAATCTTCACCGATAATGACGAGCCGGTAGAGCTCCTGGATCTTATGTGGCCGCATGCCGATACTCTGAACGTCCATGCCGTGCAGACGTCCAAGGTGCTCGAGCTGCCGGGTGATTGCTACTGGCGAGCCACCACGGAGTGTGTGACCTTACGCGACCTGCGAGTCCGACTCGGCGGCGAATCCACCATGCCGCATCTCACTACCGCATCGGGTCGGCGGCTCCTGCCCGTGTTCCTGGGCGGGGCGGCCGAAAAGTTCGTGCCGCTTTTCGTCCGCTTCCTCCTTGCCTTCGGAGTAGGGGAATTGCCACGCTTCCTGCCGCCGCCGCATGCCGCCAAGACGGCAGAGCTGACCCTCTCGAAACGCCTAACGATAGGGAGTGTCGTGCTCAAACGCAAACGTTGGGAGGCCCCCATCGCCGGGCTCTCTGGCAAACTCCGCAAGTCGGGTGGTCACCAGGAATTCCTCGCCATCGATCGCTGGCGATCGGAGCTCGGCATCCCCGAGCGAGTTTTCCTGATCGAGACGATTTATCATCGTGACCGTAACCAAGTTCGCAAACCACAATATATTGATTTCTCCTCCCCTCTCTTCGTGTCGTTATTCCGCTCAACGCTGAAAGATAGAACGACTTCCGCAATATTCGAGGAAGTCCTGCCCCAAGCCACGGCCATGCCACGTGACACGCAGGGCAGGAACTGGACGATCGAGTTGCTGCTCGATACCCTGACGATGCAGATTGCGCCGAATCATCGATGCGAAATGGTTTATCGAAATAGGAGATGATCTCGGTCTCTGCTCATGGCGAGTAGAGATTTCTTCCGAGGAGCAACATCATGGCAGACGAGATCAAGAAGGATGCGCTCAACCACCGCAACGACCAGTCCCAGGGCGACAAGGCCGGCGACAAGGCCAAGGATGCGACGATCGACGATCTGAACATCGAGCCGTTGTCCGAGGAGGACCTTGAACAGGCAGCCGGTGGCGCTGAAGTAAAGCCGACGATGATCTGTTCGCAGCAGCTCTGTTCCTAGTTGGTAACGGGGGCTCCCCATGTGGCGGAGCTCCCGCCCCTTTTTGGCACCTGAGACCGCCACGATGACTCAAAAACCAATCGACAGCCACCGCGAGGAGCTTAACTGGCTCCAGTTCATCGCACTCGGCAGCGAAGAAGGCAGGCGCTGGTCGGAAGAATATCGGCAGGTGGCAGGTCTCGACCAGACAGCTTTCGAGGCTCTGCTGCTGCTGCGCCAGCGGCAGCTCGAGGCCGGGCATTCCCTACTTGAAGAAGTCAGACAACGGCTCGGGGAGACAAAGCTCCCTCGAGCCTCGATGATGCACGTTCTCCGACGCTGGTACTTTAGCGTGATCGCGTACTACTATTATTGCCGCGGGGACTTCGACCTCGCCGATGAGGCTCTCGCTGCGGCGGCTGATGCGATCAGAGCTGCTATTGAGGAGGATTCATTCCTCCTCCCTCTCGCCAACTTTTGCCATGAGTTCTCATTGCAGAGGATTCGCATTGCAAAGAACCGCAACCATTTCGAGGTCAAGAGATCCATCCAGGTCGCCCAAGACATGCTCGACGATCGCTTGCCGCTGTGCGTGCTTCAGGACGGTACTGCGATCAATTTTTCCAGCCTTGGTGAATTTTATTCCGCAGTCTCAATTCCTGACGAGCATGAACGCGGTATGGTACAATTCTTCGTCGACAGAGATCGACGCCTGCGCAATCTCGATCGATTTATAGCCAGCATCTTTCTTACGCTCCTAGTCATCCAATATCCATGACGAACCTTGGGTTGCTCGGCGTAATCGTCTACTGCTGGCACTTGCCAGAACAAAATCGCCTGATGGTCGAATGCCTTGACCCTATGGTCACAGACTTGTGCCGGGAAGGCCTGGCCCAAGGGCTCTGGTTCGATCGCTTCGATACTCGCGGGCCTCACGTATTGGCGCTGATCACTCGATCCAAACCGCTGTTGGAACGGCGGGCCGAAGCTCGTCTCGAATCAGGGCCTGAGCCCATCCGCCAGCGGCTCTCGGCAACTCTCGGCGCATACCTGACAGCCAACCGCTCCGCCAGCTCGCTCGACGAAGGCGAGCTGGCGCGGCGGCACCGCGACTGCGTCTCCAAACCGCAGTGTGAGATCGATGTCGGGCCCGGCTTCGCCGACAACAACACCTTCGCGATCTTCGAGCACGGGCCCAGAATCTATCCTTATTGCCCCTTTTCCTTCATCGAGGACTCGCCGAGCGAGGCCGCGATCTGGTCGCTGTCCTGCGAGCTGACCTCCTGGTCGATCGAACAGCTCCGTCACGGCCGGCCGACCGTCGCAGCCGTCCGCTGGCTCGCCTCACTTGATCGCGCGTTGCAGGCGGCGGAGCTGAGCCCCGAGAGCTACTGGCGGCATCACGCGACGACCTTGCTCCTCAGGCTCGGAGAACGTCTGGCCGCGTCCGAAGGAGAGATCCTCGCCTCGCTCCCGGCGATCGCCGGCGAACGAAACATGACTGCATTCTCGAAGCTCTGGCCGGCCGAGGCGAGCGGCACCGCAGACTGGGACGGTTTTCGTTCCCTGGTCGAGCTCGCCGTCTCGCCACGAACGGATCGGCGGTGGATCCTGCTCCGCGAGATCGTTCACTGCACTCTGAAGCAGCTCGGCATTCCCGTGGCTCTGCACGTCCCCTTGGTGCTCTTCGCCTGGCATACCAGCCTGAGCTCAGCGACGGCGGCCTCTCGCATCGCGCTTGCGTATCCGTGACCGGGATGGCTCTCGATCGAACAGCGGAAGCCGAGCCAGCCAACGCGATCGCCGGGGTGTGGCGCTCTTACCACCTCGTCTACTACGGCGATCACGACCAGGTTCTCGGTGCCCTGATCGCTCCCTTGGTCTGCGCGCTCTGGACGGAGCGGGCGATAGACCGCTTCTTCTTCATCCGATACACCCTCGGCGGCCCCCACCTGCGCCTCCGCCTGCGGGTGGTCCCAGGGCGCGCGAGCGCGGTCGCGCAGCGGGTCGAATCCGCAACGGCCGGCTTCTTTGCCCGCTCCCCTTCGACCACCGTGCTCAACACCGAACGGATCCAACGTGGCAACCGCCTGATCCTGGCTCTCGATCCCCACGAGTTGGACAACGACGTCTATCCAGACAACAGTGTGCAGGAGGTCCCCTTCCGGCCTGAGGTCGAGCGCTACGGCGGACCCCAGCTGCTGCCGTGCTCTCTCGACGCCTTTACCCTTTCGAGCGTCGCCGCCCTGCGCTTCCTCGCCAGCCTCCACGGCCAGCCCCGAAGCCGGCTGCTGAGCGGCGCGCTGCGGCTCCTTGCCCGCTCTGTCTGGAGCTTCGCGGCTGACCCCGGCGAGAGCGCGGAGGTGCTGGGCGCCTTCATCGGCAGCCGCGGCCTCACCCTCCCCCTGGAACACGGCGATCGTGCCTACGAGCGGCAACGCGAATCGTTCCGCCAGCTGGTCCGCAGCGAGATCGAGGCCCTCGCCGAGAGCGGGCCGAGCTCTGCATGGACACGCGGTCTCTGCGTGCTATCGCGGCAGCTGCGGGACGCCGATCCGACGACGCGCCAACGGATCGGGTGGAGCCACCTGCATATGACCGCCAATCGCATCGGCCTCGCCAATCCGGAGGAGGTCTACGTGGGGAGGATCCTCGAGCGCGCCACCGCAGAGCTCACGGCGGCGGAGCCGGACTGGTGGGCGGGCGCCTGGCAGGCGCTCGGCGAGCGGCGGCAAGCCGCGGCCGGCGAGTGGCTGGACGACCTCGTCCAGGGTGCGCTCGAGGAGCACTCGGCCACCATGGGCATCGAGCTTTCCAGCCAAGGGATCGACGGATGGAACGGCTCTTCGGCGATCTAGCACACGTCGCCCGTCGGCTGCGGCGAGATCCCGGCATCATCGCCATGGCCGTGCTGGTGCTCGGCCTCGGCACCGGCGGCACGGTAGCGATGCTCGCCGCGGTTGACGCCACGTTCGTGCGCGCTCTGCCCATACCTCACGTGGACCGCGTCATCACCCTCTGGCAAACCCGGCACGATCGCGGACAGGTGAACGTCTCGATGCCCGAGGCGCTCGACTGGGCACGCGAGGTGCGGAGCGTCTCCCAGCTCGCAATCTTCCTCGCAGGCCCGGTCAATGTCGCCGGCGCCGACCGACCGGAATGGGTGACCGCGGCGCGGGTCACGCCACAGTTCTTCGCCGCCTTGGGTGCTGCGCCGATCCGCGGCCGGACCTTCGCCGCCGAGGAGTCTGTTGCAGGCGGCCCCCTCGTGACCGTGGTGAGCGTCAGGCTCTGGCGGCGGCTGCTCGGCAGCGATCCGCAGGCAATCGGCAAGACACTCCGCATCGAGGGAGCGCCGGTGACGGTGATCGGCGTACTACCCGACTGGCTGTCCTTCCCCGATGGCGCCGACCTCTGGCAGCCGCTCGACACCGGCTACGGCACCTCCCGCTCGGCCCACAACTATCAGGTGGTGGCGCGCCTCGCCCCCGGCGCCAGCCTACGCCGCGCACAGATGGAGATGACCGCGATAGCCGCCCGCCACGCGCGCGCCTACCCCGAAGCCGACCGCGAGCTCGGCGCGGAAGTGGTGCCCCTGCGCCGCGAGCTGGTCGGTCGCGCCGGCGCGACCTTCGAGATCCTTCTCGGGGCCGCCTGGCTGGTGCTGCTGATCGCCTGCGCCGACGTCATGAACCTCCTGCTCGCACGGGTCGTCGCACGGCGCGACGAAGTGCGCCTCCGCCTCGCCCTCGGCGCCAGCCGCTGGGCATTGTGGCGGCCTTGGCTGATCGAGAGCCTGGCGCTGGCGGCAGCCGGCGGCGCCCTCGGGCTTGCCTTCGCGGTGCCGAGCATCCGGGCGATCGATCACTATGCGCCGTCCAAGGCGCTTCCTCCCGACGGGCTGCAGACCGACTCGCGCCTATTCCTTACCACTCTGATCGTCATCTTGGTAAGCGCTCTCCTCTGCAGCCTCGCTCCGCTGGCACAAATCGAGCGCGGCGCCCTCCAGCGGACGCTCGCCGGCGGGCGCAGCCTTGTCGTGGGCGGTCGGCGGGCGATGGACCTTCTGATCCTGGGCGAAGTGGCCCTCGCCTTCGTGCTGCTGGTCGGATCTGGCCTGCTCTTCGAGAGCGTCCGCCGGCTGGCTGGAGCCAACCTGGGCTTCTCACCCGCCTCGGTCGCGGCGCTGGAGTTCGACCTTGATGGTCCCGCGGGCTCCCCCTACGCCGATCCGGCGTGGCGTTCCCGCTTCTTCGCCCAGCTCGCCGAGCGTGCCGAGCGCTTGGCCGGCGTTCGGTCGGTCGGCTTGATCAGCCAATATCCCCTCTCCGGCAAGAGCTATCATGGCACGCTCGAGAGCGCCGATCGGGAAGGCGCCGACCTAGCAGCGGCGCCGGATGCTCACTATCGGCTGGTCGGGGGCAACTATTTTCAGACGCTCGGTATACCGCTGCTGCGCGGCCGCACCTTCACCCCCGACGACCGCGCCGCGGCGCCGCTAGTCGCCATCGTCAACCGCCGGTTGACGCGGCTCCTGGGGGGTGGAGACCCGCTGGGGCAACGGGTGCGGATGCCGGGTATGGATGGGGTGAAGGGCTGGGCGACGGTGGTCGGCGTGGTGGATGACGTCCGCCACCTCGGGGCGGACCGGGCACCGGTGCCGGAGATCTACTTCCCTTACCTTCAGCGCCCGAGCCGGACCTGGGAGATGAGCCTCGTGGTACGCGCCACCGGCTCGCTCCGTGGCCTGGGCCACGAACTCGGCGAGACGGCGCGCTCGCTGGATCCTGCGCTCCCCGTCCGTTTCGTGACTCTCGCCGACAGGTTCCGCGAGCTCCTGGCGCCGCCGCGCTTCCGGGCGCTCATCCTAGGCGGCTTCTCGACCATGGCGCTGGCCCTCGCGGTGGTGGGGATCTTCGGCGTCGTCTCGTACAACACGGGCCGGCGGGCAAGAGAGATCGGGCTGCGGATGGCGCTTGGCGCTGATCGCTTGGCGATCGATCTCCTGCTGCTGCGCGAGGGACTCACCCCGGCCCTCGGCGGCCTGCTCGTTGGAGTCATCGCCAGTCTCCTCCTAGCGCGCCTGCTCTCGGCGTTCCTTTTCGAGATCAGGGCGAACGACGTCACCACCTTCACTCTCTCGGCTTTGGTGCTCCTCGGCGCCGTCCTCGCCGGCACCTATCAGCCGACCCGCCGAGCAACCCGCCTCGACCCCGCCGCCGCCCTGCGCGCCGAGTGAAGCAGCAATTGGCGGGTTGCAGACGTCGGGCTGGCACACGCCCGCCGCCGCATCAGCCGCAATACGACAGTCTGCTAGGATGCCGTTGCCCGAACGTCTGTCCCACCTTTGGCCTCGGAGGAAGCGATGACAACAGAAGGCACGCTGGACGAGCTCGACGCGCGGATCGCCGCGCGTTCCATCCTGCAGCATCCGTTCTATCGCGCCTGGAGCGCCGGCACCCTGACGCGCCGGGACCTCGCGGCCTACGCCCGCATCTACTATCCCCACGTCGCCGCCTTCCCCGAGTACCTGCGCTCCGCCGCCGAGCGGGCCGAGCTCGCGCCGGTGCGGGCCGAGCTGCTCGACAATCTGCGCGAGGAGCTGACGGAGCCGCGCCCGCACGCCGAGCTCTGGCTGCGCTTCGCCGCGGCGGTCGGGGCGGATGCGGCAGCAATCCCGGCCGCCGAGCCGACGCCAGCCGCCAGCGCGACGGTTGCCGACTTCCGGCGCCTCTCTAGCGGCTCGACGGCCGCGGCGCTCGCCGCCCTCTACGCCTACGAGAGCCAGCAGCCCGAGGTGTCGCGGCAGAAGGAAGCCGGGCTCCGCGAGCGCTACGGAATCGCCGACGCCGATGCGCTCGCCTACTTCACCGTCCACGCCGAGGCCGACCTGCGCCACCGCGAGGGCGAGCGCCGGGCGCTCGAGAGCTGCCTCGAGGCCGGGGCCTCCGCCGAAGAGGTCCTGACCGCGGCGGACGATGCGCTCGCGGCGTACTGGAGTCTGCTCGACGGTGTGATGGCGGAGATGGCCGCGGCTGCCTGAGCCCGCTACCCTGCGATCGGGTCCTGCTGGGTTCGCTGCGCTCACCCCAGCCTACGCCGGTCACTCCGCTCCAGAGGCTGGGGTAAGCGCAGCGAACCCCAGCAGATACGTCGGCCACTTCCGCTCCTGTAGGCCGGGTTGCGCGACGCGAACCCCAGCAGGGCTTCCTCGAACCCCTACCAGGCGACCGGCAGCCGCAGCTTCCGGTCGCCCGCCCTGTCGCGGTAGTAGACGCAGCGCTCCCGCCGCCCGTGGAGGAAGAGGTCCCGCAGGATCTCGACGTCCTTGCGGCAATAGGGCTCGACGAGATCGAGCCGCCCCGCCTGCACCCATTCCAGGCACTGGAGGCCGTCGCCGGATTTCGCCGTTCCCAGCGTCTCCTGCGCCAGGTGATCGAGCCCGAGGCGGAAGCCGAGCCGGTGGTTGATCTCCTCCAGCAGGTCCAGGGTGGGGAGGGTCCGCGCGTAGTCCTCGCCGGTGTAGCCGAGCTAGCACGGCGTAGTCGAAGCGGCGGATGTTGAAGCCCACCACCAGGTCGGCGGCGCGCAGCGTGTCGTGCAGATCGTCGACGCGCTCCTCGGGGAAGACCTCGAAGCGCTCCTGCTCCAGGTGGTAGGCGACGGCGATCGAGATCCCCATGCGGTGGCTGTTCCCCCAGCCGCCCACCTGCGCCGCCGAGAGGATCGTCTCCAGGTCGAAGAGCACCGTGCCGCCGGCCGGCAGCCCTGCTGATTGCGGCGGGCGCGGGATGGGGAGGCGGGCGCGGAGCCAGGCGAGCAGGGAGGCGAGGCCCGGGATGCGCAGGCCGCGGCGTGGTTCCGCTGCTACGGCGCGACGGCCGGGCCGGTCGAAGCGCGGCAGGCGCGAGGGCACTGAGTGACCGTTTACCGACCGGGAGGATGGCGAGATCGGGCCCGCGGCGGGTCCTGTCACGGCGTGGTATCCCACATCCGTGCTCGCGGGGGACCGCCGTTCAGACGTCGACGAGCCTTGGCCCGCTCCGCGCGAGATGCGGGATCCCTCCACGCCGCGCCACCCGCCGCGCTGACGCCTGCGGGGTCGCGCCGGGAGGGAAGGGGTCGGCGTCGAGCCCCCACCCAGGTCCTTCGCTTCGCTCAGGATGACAAAGGGGCTGGGGCGAGTCGAGGTCGGCTGGGCGATCGAACCCTTCCGAGCTGGCAGCCTCGATCGTGGGTTGCGGTTCCGGGACCTCCAGCCCCTCCGCCTTGATCTTCCTCGTACGCGATCGTTCGCTCCCCCAAACCGTCCGCGGAGGTTCCGCTGCCTTCTCATCCTCCGCCGGCCGGCGGCTCCTGCCCGAGCTCTTCGCGGCTCGCGCCGGCGCCGGTCGTTCCGGGGGGGCCTCAGCCTCTGCTCGCCTCTTTTCCCTACCTGAGCTTTTGAAACCCTCGGCAGGCTCCGCGCGATCCGGGAAGCCCTGGCGCCCTTTCTGATCTTCCTTCTCCGCCCGCGGGATGGCCTCGACCGGCTCGCTCTCGCTCCACTCGACCGCCGGCTCCTCCTTCCCGAGCAGCAGCCGCAGCACGCGGGCGGCCCCGGCCTTGTCGAGCGGCCGGTTGCCGTTGCCGCACTTGGGCGATTGCACGCAGGACGGGCAGCCGTCGTCGCAGGGGCAGCCATCCAGCAGGGCGAGGACGCGGGTCAGCAGCTCCGGCAGCTCCTCGAAGGCGCGGGCGGCGATCCCCACGCCTCCCGGATGGCCGTCGTAGAGGAAGACGCAGCCGCAGCCGACCTGCGGATGGAAGGGCATCGAGATGCCGCCGAGGTCGCCGCGGTCGCAGAGCGCCAGGATCGGCACCAGCGAGATCGCCGCGTGCTCCGAGGCGTGGAGGGCGCCCATGAAGTGCTCCCCCTCGCCGGCCAGCGTCTCCTGGACGGCGCGCGGCGCCTCCCAGACGACGCCCACCGTCTCCCACTCGGAGGGCGGCAGCTCGAGCGCCTGCTGGTCGATCACCTCCTGGCCCTGGATGCGCTTCCTCTGGAACCCCACCACGCGCTCGGTCACCTTGAGCTCGCAGAGGCGGGCCCGCAGCCGATCGCCCGGGCCGTCGCGCCGCTCCCGCAGGACCGCGAGGATCTCCGTCTCCTTCTCGGTCAGCGGCGTCGTGAAGTAGTCGACGTTCGCCGCCGCCGCGCGCACCCGCCGCTCGTCGATCCTGAGCTCCTCGACCAGGAACTGCCGGCCGGCGTGGAGGTAGACGGCGCCGGGGTGGCACTCGTGGAAGACGCGCACGCCGTCGACGGTGCCGATCACCCGGCCGCGCCCGACGTCCTCGATGGCGAAGGTCTTCCCGGAGCCGCGGATGTTGACGTCGCGCTGCGGCCGGCGGCGCGGCGAGACCAGCTCGTCCCCCTCGGCCGTTTCCAGCAGCTTCGCCTCGCGGAGGAGATCGCCCACCGTCGCCGCGTGGCGCTCGAGGTAGGCCCGATCGCCGCCGCGCGACAGCGGCAGCTCGGCCGCGGCGCACACCAGGTGGGCGCGCGCCACCGGCTCGTTGCCGGGATCGACGATCAGCCTCTCGCAGGGCCGGCCGAGGAACTCGTCCGGATGATCGAGGAGGTATTGGTCGAGGGCGTCGGGGAGCGCCACCATGGCGGTCAGCGACTCGCGCCCGGCCCGCCCCACCCGGCCGGAGCGCTGCCAGGTCGCCATCATGCTCCCCGGATAGCCGACCAGGATGCAGGCGTCCAGGCCGCCGATGTCGATCCCCAGCTCGAGCGCCGAGGTCGAGATGACGCCGTCGAGCTTGCCGGTGAAGAGGTCGCGCTCGATGCCGCGCCGCTCCTCGGGGAGGAAGCCGGCGCGGTAGGAGGCGACGCGGCGCGCCAGCTCGGGCTCGCCGCGCGCCAGCCACGAGTAGAGGAGCTCGGTGATCCGCCGCGCCTTGGTGAAGACGATCGTCTTCAACCCGGCGCGCAGGCAGGTGACGAGGAGCTGCAGCGCCGTCGTGTAGGGGCTGCCGTCCGGCCGGAAGAGGAGGAGGTGGCGCCCCTCGCGCGGCGCCCCCGAGGCGGCGATCTCGGTCATCCTCCTGCCGGTCAGCGCCGCCGCGAAGTCGCGCGGCGTTGCCGGCGGTGGCCGACGAGGCGATGATGGCCGGGTCCGCGCCGACCGCATGGCAGAGGCGCAGGAACCGCGCCAGCACGTGGTGGAAGTGGCTGCCGAAGATGCCGCGGTAGGTGTGCAGCTCGTCGAGGACGATCCAGCGCAGGTCGGCCAGGAACGGCCCCCAGCCGGTCCAGGCGCCGAGGACTCCGAGATGGAGCATGTCGGGGTTCGAGACGACGACGCGCGGGAAGTCGCGGCGGATCGCCTCGCGCCGGGCGCGCGGCGTGTCGCCGTCGTAGATCTCGCAGCCGGCGACCTCGGGCGGCAGGCCGGCGGCCTCGGCCAGGCGCAGGAACTTGCCGCGCTGGTCCTGGCCGAGCGCCTTGAGGGGAAAGAGGTAGAGCGCCCGCCCCGGCCCGCCGCGCGCCGCCTCCTCGAGCGGCGGCACCTGGAAGACGAGCGACTTGCCGGAGGCGGTGGGAGTCGTGAGCAGCACGCTCTCCCCCCGCCGCACCGCCGCGATCCCCGCCGCCTGGTGGGAGAAGAGCCGCGCCACCCCGCCCGCGGCGAGCGCCCGCGCGATCTCCGGGGCGAGCGGCGGCTCGAGCTCGCCGTAGCGCGCCGGCGATGCCGGCAGGTACGCCGCATGGACGAGCTGGCGCCCGAGCCTCGCCTCGCGGCAGGCCGCGAGGACGGCGGCGAGGGCGGACTCGCTCCGCTCGGTCGAGACGGTCGGGATGGTCGAGACGATCGGCGAGACGATCGGCGGGGCGATCGGCGAGACGATCGGCGGGGCGATCGGCCGGGTGATCGGAACGATCGGAAGGATCGGAACGATCGGAGACGGTCGGAGAGGTCGGATCGCTGACGGCGTTACGGCTCATTCGCGCTCATGGTAGCAGGCCGCGCGCCGGGGCGCACGGGGCGCGTCGATACCGCGGCGGTCCGCGCCCAGAGATCCGAGAAGACCGCGCCGCGGAGGAGTGAGGAGCCGGGGCGGCGGGAACGCGGGCGGCCGAGGACGATCGCGGCCGGCGGCTCGGCGGCCGTCGCGGCGGCGAGATGGACGGCATCCTCGCCGGGACCCGCCAGCGTCACCTCGACGGCGGGCAGCGCCGGGCCGTACCGCACCGAGAGGGCATATCGCCGGCCGCCGGCGAGCGCGACCGGCCGCTCCGCGCCGCCGCCCGGAGTGGACAGGACGAGGGCGCCGCCGCGAGGCAGCGCGCGCAGCGCGAGGTCCGCCAGCGGCGCACCGCCGGCGCCGAGGAGATGGACGACGTCGTAGAGCTCGCCCGGCGCGAGCTCGCCCGGCGTCAGCTCGAAGGCGACCTCCCACGTCCGCGCCTCCCCCGCCGGCGGCGGCAGCGGCACCTCCAGCGCCGGCCGCCAGCCGGCCGGCCGGAAGAAGCTGCCGGGCAGCCAGCGCACCGCCTCGCCACCCGCCTCGATCTTCGAGAGCGCCGCCCGCGCCTCGGCCGCCGCGGGGTAGCCGCGCGCCGAGAGGCCCGCGAGCAGCGCGCGCCCCCGCGCCGGATCGCCCGCCCGCCATTCGAGGAAGAGACGGACGTAGCGGTAGGCGTCGGCCGGCGAGCGCTGCCATCGGATCCCCTCGGGCGGTATCGCCACCGCGTCCCGCTCGAACCGGCGGGGAGGGAGATGCCACTGCGCGGCGAGCCGGCTCCAGCCGGCGCGCTCGGCGGCATCGGGACGCGGTCCCAGCGCCAGGCGCAGGTGCGCGGCGAGCGCGGCGGCGAGATAGAAGGCGAGCACCGCCGCGAGCAGGCGGCGCGGCGCCGTCCGCGCCAGCGCCGCCGCGGCCGCGGCGGCGACCGCGGCGAGCAGCAGCCAGGTCAGGAGGATGCCGCGACCCGCGGGCTCGGCGCCGGGCGCCGCCAGGTAGTCGGCCGGCGGCGCCAGCGACAGCCGGCCGGCGCGCGCCCGCGCCGCGGCGGGATCGCTCACCCCGCCGTCTATCGCCATCGCGGCGTTCTGCGGCTCGGAGGGAGCGCCGCGGAGGACCAGCGAGAGGTCCTGGACGCCGTTCCAGTAGAGCGTGGCGACGAAGAGGCCCCAGCCGCAGCAGACGAGGAGCGGCGCGGCGAAGAGCAGAGACGCGGCGCGAGGTCGGCCGGCCATGCGGCGGGCGCCGCGCGACGTGCTCGGCGAGGTTCGCCAGGCCGAGCGGCAGCAGCGGCACGCAGGAGACCATGCGGCGGGCGCCGAAGGAGTGCCCGCCCCACCAGTCTCCCGCCGCCGCGTTGACGTAGACCTCGGCCGCCAGCACCGCCAGCGCGGCCCAGGCCCAGCGCCGCGGCAGCCGGCAGCGCCAGGGGAGGACGAGGCCGAGCGCCGCCAGGCCGAAGACAGGCGACCAGGAGAGCAGGCCGGAGCGGCCGGAGAGGAGGAACCGCCAGATCTCGGGATGGAGCGCGTGAAAGAAGCCGCCGCCCTGCGGCAGGACGAGCCAGCGCCCGCGCTCGAGATGCCAGGCATGGAGCTGGAGCGAGGCGACGGCGAGGAAGCCGGCCGCCGCCCAGACGGCGAGGAGCGCCCGGCGGCCGCGCCGCTCGCGCTCGTAGAGAGCGGCCGCCAGGAGCGGCGCGAAGAGCAGGTCCTGCCAGCGCACGAGGAAGACGAGCCCGAGCGCGACTCCGGCGAGGAGAGCGCTCGCCGGCCGCGGCGCGCGCTCGAGGTGGAGCGCGGCGGCGATCAGCAGCGCGGTCGCGACGGCGCTCGGCAGATGCGACAGGGTGTACTCGCTCGTCGCGTAGACGAGGAGCGGCGTGCCGAAGAGGAGGGCGGCCATGGACAGCAGCGCCGGCGCCGGCGCCATGGCCGGCGGGCCGGCGGGCGCGGCGAGCGCGTAGAGCCGCAGCAGGAAGAAGAGGACGCCGGCGAGCGACAGCAGGCTCAGCAGGTGCAGGGCGTCGCGCTGCGCCAGGCTCCAGCGCACCGCGATCTTTCCCGGCGCGGCGGGCGGCAGGAGCCGCGGCGCCAGGCCGGCGGCGTAGGCCGGAAGCCAGAGGATCGCCGGCCCGAGGCTGAACTCGTTGTCGAGGCCGCCGGCGGCCGTCGTCGCGGTCAGCAGCTCGAGCCGGCTGGGATGGGCGAAGCCGCTCGCCAGCAGGTCGTTCCGCAGGTCGAGGTCGCCGTCCTCGACGAGCGACGAGCCCTGGAGCAGATAGAAGGCGTCGTCCCAGCCGGTCCGCGACCGCACCGGCGCGCGGGCGGCGAAGAGGAGGAGGGCGGTGCCGGCGGCGACCAGGGCGGCGGCGAGCCGGCCGCCGCTCACGTCCGCCGCTTGAGCGGCACGCCGGTCGCCGCAGCCTCCAGGAGGCGCGGATCGGGCCGCAGGCCGAAGCCGTCGGCCATCCGCGGGAAGTAGTTGAAGATGCTGATCAGGTGCCCGAGCTCCAGGAGCCCCTGGTCGTCGAGCCCGAGCTCGCGCAGCGGCTGCCAGTCCGCGGCGGTCATCTCGCGCGGCGTCAGCGTCAGCTTTTCGGCGACGGCGCAGAGCGCCCGCTGGCGGGCGGAGAGGTGCGGCAGCTCGCGCCAGCGGCGCCGCTTGATCGCCTCGACCAGCTCGGGGTCGCTCTCATCCTCGACACGCAGAAACTCTGCGTGAGACTGCGTTCAGTACTCGCAGCTCTGCGCCGCCGAGGCGACCGCCGCGACCATCTCGCGCTCGGCGCGGCTGAGCGCCCCCGGCGCGAACATGATCTCGTAGAAGGCGCCCTGCATCGCCTTGCCGATGCGCTGGTGCGCGGCGAGGAGCCGCGACATGCCGCCGACGAAGCCGAAGTCGTAGGGCGAGGGCGGCGCGCCGGGCGGCGTCCGCTGCCGCATCTCCGCTTCGGAGGGCAGCTCGATGAAGGGTTGGGGCTCGTCGGACATGGGGAGGCCTCCTGGTCTGGCCGGGCGGGCGATCCCGCGGCCGGCTCGGGTCTCGAAATGGCTCGCGAGCCTATTCTCGCACCACCCGCCAGATCGCCGTCCTGCCGTCGTCGTAGAGCGCCTGGTAGCCGCGGGGGTCGGCGGCGATCCAGCCGCGCTCCGGCCCCTCCTCGGGCGTGCGGACCGCGACGACGTAGTCGATCTTCAAGGCGTCGAGGATCCGCCGCCAGCGGCGGCGGTTGCCGTCGTCGTACGGGAACTCTCGCCGGCCGCCCCACCGGTAGTACCGCGCGGCGAGGTCCCAGGTCCGCGGCACGATCTCGACGTCGTTCTGGAGATGGGAGCCGAAGAAGAGGTAGGGCTGATTGGCGCCGACGTAGGCGACGCGGGCTCCGCCGGCTTCGTTAGCTCCAAGGGCTCCGGCTGGCCTGCTCGAGCGCCAGGGCCGCGGGGTCGCCGCGGAGCTTCCGCGCCTGGTAGCGCTCGACGGCGGCGCCGAGCGGCCGGGCGGCGAGGAGGACCGCGGCGAGCCCGAGGACCGTCATTGCCCAGCGGGCGGCGGCCCCGCGCGGCAGCCGCAGCGCCGCGAGGCGAGCGCCAGGGAAGAAAGGCGGCGGCCGCGAGCGCCACGAGCAGGAGGGCGATCTCCCAGCCGAGGCGGAGCCCCAGTCGGCGGCAGCCGAGGTGGAACAGCGCCGCGAGCAGCGCCGCGCGGAGGGCCGCGACCGAGGCGATCTCCCGGCGCGCCAGGAGCCAGGCGAGGTCAAGCGAGCCGAGGGCAAGGGCGGCGAAGAGGTAGCGCGCCTCGCGGTGGTCGTGCATCAGGAGGAGGAACTCGAGGAAGAGGATGGCGGGGAGCGCGGCGACCAGCACCGGCAGGAGCGCGCGCCGGCGCAGCAGCGCGAGCGGCGCCAGGACCGCCCCCGCGAGGACGGTGTACGGGAAGAGGGGCCCGAAGACGTCCGGCCGCCGGGTGAGGAAGTCGACCGGCGCGATGCGGAACTCGGGCAGGTGCCGGCGCCAGGCGAGCGTCGCCTCCTTCCAGCCGGGCAGCAGCGTGTGGCCGAAGAGCTGGACCGGCGCGGGGAAGACCGGGTTCCCCATCGTCCAGGCGTTCCGCAGGTAGGTGTAGCCGCCGGTCGCCAGGGCCATGAGGGCGAGGATCGCGAGCTGCCGGGGAAGATCGCCCGCCGCCGCGCGGCCCTCGACCGCGCCGCCGGGCGGCCCAGGGAACCGGCGGCTCGCGATCCCGATGAGAAGGACGGCGACGACGGTCGCCGCGAAGTAGAGCCCGGTGTATTTGCTCGCCAGGAGGAGGCCGAGGCCGACGCCTGTGTAGGCGGCGGCGCCGCGGCTCGGGCGGCGCAGCAGGAGGAGGGCGCCGTCGAGCGCGACGAGGGTGAAGCACGCCGCCTCGTGGTCGCTCCCGGCGGTCCAGGCGAGCATGGGAAAGGCCCGCTCGAACATGGCGTAGGTGAGGACCGCGAGCGCCGCCGTGCGCCGGTCGAGCCCCAGCCGGCGCGCCAGGGCGGCGACGGCGACGAGCGAGAGGAGCGCGAAGGGAAGCTGCGACCGCCGCGCCGCCGCGTCGCTGTCGCGCAACGGAGCGAGGAGCGACCAGGCGCCGAGCTCGGGGAGCGATGGGGTAGAAGGCCGTGCTGCGGTCCCCCACCGCGGGCTTGATCATCCGCAGGTCGGCGAAGCGCCGCCAGACGGCCACCGCCGGCAGGTGGTACGAGACGTCGTCCGGGCCGTAGAAACCCTCCGGCCGTCCGATCATCCGGGCCGACTCGACGGCGAGCGCGCCGCCGAGGGCGAGCGCGGCGGCGAGCAGCAGCCCCCGCTCGAGGCGTGGCCCCAACCGTGGCCGGGACGAGGTCCGCGGCTGGGGCGCCGCCGCCGCGCCGGGCGCCGGATCGTCCGCCGCGCCATCGTCCGCAATGCCATCGTCCGCAATGCCATCGTCCGCGACGTCATCCGGCGGGACATCGTCCTCGATCGCCGGCGCCGCCGGCAGCAGCAGGCCGGCGGCGAAGATCATGGCGACGAGCAGGAGAAAGGGTCCCGGCGAGAGCGCGCCGCAGCAACCGAGCGCGGTGGCGAGCAGGGTGAGGAGCGCCACCGCCAGGCTCGCGGCGCAGAGGATGCGGGTGAGGAGGCCCTCGGCGGGGAGCAGGCGCCGCGCCAGGCGCGCCCCCGTCCATCCCAGCGCCGCGAGCATCGCCACCAGCGCGAGCACCTGGAAGGCGCGCGCCGGCGGATCGAGGGTGGCCGCGGCGACCAGCACCCCCCACGTGCAGCCGGCGAGGAGCGCCTGCGGCCCGCGTAGCCCGGTCATCGACGGCCGCTCGGCGGCAGGTCAGCGCGCCCGCTGCGCCACGGCGTCGCCCAGGCGCTCGACGTCGGCCATGTCGTTGTAGACCTGGGCCGAGATGCGGACGTGGAGCCGCCCGCGCCAGGCGTGGACCTGCACCTCGATCGCGTCCTCGAAGAGGAGCGCGTCGCGCAGGCCGGCGGCGTCGTCCCGCGTCGAGCCGAGCGCGGCGGGGAGCGGCACGGTCGCCATGGTGCCGATCATCGACTCGGGGGTTTCGAACGGCACGCCCCAGCGCTCGGCCAGCCGGTGCGCCCCGCTCCAGGCGAGGTCGTGGTCGTAGGCGCGCACGGCGTCCGCCCCCAGCTCGCGGAAGAAGGCGAGCGCCGCCGGCGCCGCGAGGTAGGGCGTCGGATCGCGCGTGCCCAAGAGGTCGAACTCCGCCGCGATCCCCTGATCGAGGCCCCAGGAGATCACCGTCGGGTGCAGGTCCGCCTGCCGCTCGGGCGCCGCCCAGAGGATGCCGCTGCTGCGCGGCGTCCAGGCCCACTTGTGCAGGTTGCCCGTGTACCAGTCGACGCCGAGGGACGGGATGTCGAGGGCGATGGCGCCGGGGGCGTGGGCGCCGTCCGCCAGCACCGGGACGCCCCTCTCCCGGCAGCGGGCGGCGATCTCCGCCAGCGGCAAGAGGAGGGCGCTCTCGGCGGTGATGTGGTCGACCAGCACCAGCCGGGTGCGCTCGCTCGAGGCCGCCGCGAAGGCGTCGGCGACGGCGCCCGGGTCGAGTATTGGATGAGGCATCTCGACCGTCCGCACCGCGGCGCCGGCCCGGCGGGCGGCGTAGCGCGCCGCGTTGACGACGCCGCCGTAGGCGAGGTCGCTCGCCAGGATCTCGTCGCCGGGGGCGAGCGGCGAGCGACTGCAGGACGGCGTTGGCGCCGGTCGTCGTGTTCTCGACGAACACCAGGTCGTCGCCGCGCGCGCCGAGGAACCCCGCCACCTCGGCCGCCGCGGCCCGCATCCGCGGCGGCTCGGCCCGCGGCCCCCCCACCCTGACGCTGGTGAGCTCGCGCAGCATGAAGCGCGCCGGCTGGCGCTCGATCTCGTCCTGGAGCGCCCGCTGCGCCGCCAGCACGCGCCGCGGCGTGGCGCCGACCGTGCCGTGGTTCAGGTAGGTGACGGCGGGATCGAGCAGCCAGTGCTCGAGCATCGAATGGCCGAAGGGGGGCATCGGGTGTCTCCGGGAGCTCCGGGGTCTTGAGGCCTGCCGCCGCTATCCCGTCTCCTCGTCCAGCACCGCGATCGCCCGCTTGTAGAGGCGCTCGACGCCCTCTCGGCTGTTGCCGATGGCGGTCAGCCCCAGCTTGCCGAACTCGGAGAGGGCGCCGATCAGGTGGAAGAGGACGCCCGACTCGGTCGCGTGGCTGTAGTGGAGCTTGTGCAGGGTGAGGATCTCGATCAGGTCCTCGGGGAGGAGGCCGCGGTACCGCTCGGAGCGCAGGTTGTCGGTCGCCCGGTAGTACTTGGGCTGGCCGGAGAAGGAGAGGAAGAGGCCGGTCTCGGGGTCGAGGCGGCCGCCGGTGAGGAACTGCAGGGCGAGGAAGGGATGGGTGGTTCCCCCCATCCGCAGGTTGATCTCGAGCGCCGCCACCTTCCAGTCGTCTCCCGGCCCCTCCTGCCAGACCAGGAAGTCGACGGCGAAGCGGCTGACGACGCCGTGGCGCGCCAGCACGCGGGCGATCTTCACCCCCTCGTCGCGGATCGCCTGGCGGTACTCCTCCTGGGCGGGGAAGCTGCAGCCGAGGAAGACCTGGCCGGTGGCGCCGCCCAAGATCTGGTCGTGGGTCGAGATGACCATGACGTCGCCCTGCGGCGTGCTCCGCATCTGGACCGAGGGCGAGCGCTTGTCCCGCCCTTCGATGAACTCCTCGACGATGCCGCCCATCTGCGCGAACTTGGCGAAGTAGCTCTCCGCGGTCTCGGCCGGCACGGTGAGCTCGACGCGCCGCATCGCCTCGCGGATGGCCGGGCCGGACGGGCTCTCCGTCCCGGCGTCGGGATAGGTGAAGAGGGCGTTGCCCTCGCCGGAGAAGCTCTCCTCGAGCTTGATCACGGCGCGGCGCAGAGCCGGCCGCCGGGCCTTGAGGGCCGACAGCGCCGCCTCGACGTCGGCCTCGTTCTTCAGCTCCTCGGCGCCGTCCGGCAGCGGCACCCCGGCCTCGCGGAACACCTGGCGGCTGCCCGACTTGGTGCCCAGGTGGCCCAAGGCGGGATCGAGCCCGTTCAGCGGGATGCCGAGGACGACCGCCAGCCGCCGCTCGAGCGGCGTGGCGTTGAAGACCGTCAGGTAGGCGCGCGACGGGTCGACGATCCCCTCGCGGATGCGCTGGATGAGGCGCGGGCGCTCGAGGATCTTCTCGGTGAGCGGACGGGGCGAGGCGTCGAAGGCGCAGAGGAGCGTCAGGCGCGCGCGGGCGTGGCTCGCCGGGATGCCGGCGAGGAACTGGAAGTAGTACTCGAGCACCATCGGGTGCACCGGCTGCGAGGTCACGTAGACCATGCGGGCGCGGGGGTTGCGCAGCCGGATCAGCAGGAAGAGCAGCCGCTCCTCGTAGAAGCTGGCGCCGGCGAGCTTCTGCAGCCCGCTCTGGTCCAAGGTGAGCGAGGGGACGACGACCGAGGTGTGGGCCGCCTCGTTCTGGAAGATCAGCGACTCCCAGACCTCGAGCAGCCGCGGCTTGAGCTCCTCGAACCGGGCGAGCTCCTGCTCGAGGGGGATGTCGAGCGGGCGGCTCATCCGGCGAGGGTCCGCGTGACGCAAGGCCGCCCGGCTGCGGGAGCTGGGGGCTGGAGGGCGGTCGGCATGCGGAGCGCTGGGCGAGTCCTGCGGAGTCTATCGCCGCGGCGGCGGGAGATCCATGCCGGCCGGCGGCCGGCGCGATCCCATAGAATCCCGGCCGGCGGGAAGGTACTGTCCCAGTTGGGTACGCTGCGGGCGACCGCCTTCGGGACCACCGCCGAACTCAGCGGCCGTGCAACTGGGACAGTACTGGCGGGTGGGGCCCGAAAGGAGGGCGCGAGAGGTGAAGAGCATCCTGGGATCGCTGTTCAGGCGCGGCACCGCGGCGACGGGAGCGGCAGCGGCCGCGGCGGCGGGGCCGCTCACCTCCGCCGGGCTCCTCGCGAGCGACCTCTGGGTCGACCGGCCGGACGGGCTCGCGCGCCTCGCCGCCTGGGAGCGGCAGGGCGAGGTCGACGCCGCCCAGGCCGCGGCGCTCCGCCGCTTCGTCGCCGACGGCTACACGACTTTCGACGCCGGGCTGCCGGATTCCCTCTTCGCCGAGCTCCAGGCCGACGTCGACCGCGCCTGGCGGGAGAAGCCGGCGGATCTCGCCTGGACGCGGGAGGGGCCGCTGCGCTCCTTCGCCGACGCCGACGAGGGCCGCGACCGCGGGCCCTCCTACCGCATCGCCGATCTGCACTCCCACTCGCCGGCGGCGCGCCGGCTGTTCCTCTGGAAGCCGATCTTCGACTACGTCGAGCGCATCCTGGGGCAGACGGCGGTCGCCACCCAGGCCCTCTACTTCGAGTACGGCAGCCAGCAGCCGCTCCACCGCGACCCGGTCTTCGTGCAGACGAAGCCGCCCTCCGCCCTGGTCGCCGCCTGGATCGCCCTCGAGGACATCCACCCGGACAGCGGGCCGCTGGTCTACGTCCCCGGCTCGCACCGGCTCCCCTACTACCAGTTCGCGCCCGGCGAGCACCGCTTCGACCACCGCCGCCACGGCGCCGCCGAGTCGGCGGCGATGGCCGCCTTCGACCGCGAGCAGGTGGCGAGGGCGGGCCTGCCGACGCGGTCGCTCACCGGCCCGCGGGGCGAGGTCCTCCTCTGGCACCACTCGCTGCTCCATGGCGGCTCGGTGGTCGCCGATCCGCGGCGGACGCGCCAGAGCTTCGTCGTCCACTTCTCGACCCTCGCCGACTACAAGCTGCGCCGCCAGAACCTGATCGAGCGGGTGCCGGGCGAGGACGGCCGGCCGGTCGAGCGGCAGCGCATCTTCGAGACCGAGACGGTGCTCGAGGAGAACGGCTGCCACGGCTTCGACAGCCCGCTCCGCGGCTACCGTCCGCCGGCTATGGCTCGGTCCTAAGCGAGGGGTTTCTCGGCGACGAAGGCGGCGGCGGCAACAGCTAAACGAGCGACCTCGCGTCTCAGCCGGCCCGCGATTCGAGCCGCTCCTCGAAGTAGCTCTTCCAGCTCTCCGGCAGCGCGGCGATGCGGACGGCTTTCCGCATCGTCTCGCGGTCGCCCTTGTCGAAGGCGTAGACCCGCGTGATGTCGGCCACGCGGACCGCCTCCTGCTCGCGACCGATCCGCTCGATCGCGTCGCCGGCCTCGACCAGCCCCTCCGTCGCCACCCGCAGATAGAAGCCGGTGCGCCGGCTCTCCAGGAAGCGCTTGACCATCCCCTCGCCGAGCCTCACCTCCAGCTTGTAGCAGGGGAGGCGCGGCTGGGTGACGACGAGCTCGGCGCCGCCGATGCGGAGGCGGTCGCCGATCGAGACCTCCTCCTCGGCCATCCCCTCGGTCGTGAGGTTCTCGCCGAAGGCGCCCCAGGGGAGATCGAGATCAGGCAGCTCGCGCCGCCAGAGCTCGTAGTGCTCCGACGGGTAGGCGTAGACCGCCTTGTCGGGGCCGCCATGCACCGAGAGGTCGGCCTGGCGATCGCCGTCCAGGTTGAGCGCCTGCACCATGCAGGGACCGGCGACGGGCCGCTTGAAGATCCCCGTCGTCACCGCCTCGCCGTGCCAGGCGACGTCACGCGGCAGCCCCACGTTGAGCGACAAGAGTTTCATCAGGCCGGATAGTACCTGCCTGCTGCACTGCGATGCCACCTGCGGACACCGGCTGCCAGGACAGCTGCTACCGGGGCCGCGGCGATCCGGGCGCGCGCTCCCGTGCCGGTTTGTCCGGTGACGGTGCAGCCGGCTGACCGCGGGCACGGACCGCCTCTGCACGCACCCGATCGAGAACGTGTTCTGGCCAGAGGGCACGGCGCCGGCCGGCACGTACACCTACTGGGGCGACGCCAACTCGCTGATCGAGGGGGAGCAGGCGGGCCGGCCCCTGGAGGGGCCGGGACAGCGCGCCGCCGCCCGCAAGTCAGCTTCTCGACGGCTCTGACGCCGAGCCGCGCCGGTGAGTGGGCGGCTGCCACCGGGCAGCCGCGGGACGGCGTACTCGAATCACGTGCCGTAGCAAATGTCGGAGGGGGTGCATAAGCAGCCCGTCAGCCCGGACGGCGATTGGTAGAAACAGCAGACTTTACCGCCGGAACATGGCGTCCCGAGGCAGGGGCACGCCGCGGAAGGGTTTGCCACCGGACCGCTCCTCGTCGAAAGCCAAAGCGCGAAGGCCCCGCCGGGCTGCGAGATCGCCGCGGCAGCGGGAGTGAGGTTCAGCGCATCGGCCAGCCCGGCTCGACCCAGTGAGGGTCCAGCGTGCGAAGCCTCGGCAGCGTACGAAGAGGGCACCAGGACGAGAGCGGCGAGCAACAAGAGACCGAGAGGGATCAGGGCGCGTTTCATGGATGTTCCTCCTTAAAATCCAATGTGCCGTCCATTCCCCCAAGCGCGCTGGTGCGCCGGATTGTCGAGCACACCGACCTCGACGACCAGCTCCTCGCCATCCGTGCGCCGCGCTTCCGCAGCATGGCAACACATAGTTTAGTGAGATGCGAATATTCGGTTTGATGTGTGCGGCGCAGGGGCTTTCGGCGAAGGCGGTGCGGCTTGGCGACGATCGCGGCTCTCGTTGACCTCGAGGAGGGGCACTGCCTCAGCAGCTTCGGGGAGCTCGTCCGCGGTGAGGCGCTCGACGAGGTGATGGCCGCCTCGCGCCCGACCTGGATGTTGATCCTCTCTCTACTATCGCGAGGCGCTGGTCCTCCAGGCCCGGTACAACGTCCCCATCGTCCTCTGGACGCCGTTCTGCCGGCCGGCGGAGACGATGCGGGCCGAGCTCGTCCAGACCCTCGTCACCGCTCGCCTGATGAACCTCAGGTCCTCGGATCTCGAGGTCACCCTCCAGGCGGCGACCGCCGCGGGGTACCGGTTCGGCTCCTGCAAGGAGCTGGCCGCGCCGATCCTGCGCATGCCCGAGCTCGTCGCGCTGCCGCGTGCCCTGGAGCTGCCGCAGATGCCGGACGACCCGAACGTGTTCTACACCCGCAGATAGAAACCGGTGCGCCGGCTCTCCAGGAAACGCTTGACCATCCCCTCGCCGAGCCTCACCTCCAGCTTGTAGCAGGGGAGGCGCGGCTGGGTGACGACGAGCTCGGCGCTGCCGATGCGGAGGCGGTCGCCGATCGAGACCTCCTCCTCGGCCAGCCCCGCGGTCGTGAGGTTCTCGCCGAAGGCGCCCCAGGGGAGATCGAGATCGGGCAGCTCGCGCCGCCAGAGCTCGTAGTGCTCCGACGGGTAGGCGTAGACCGCCTTATCGGGGCCGCCGTGCACCGAGAGGTCGGCCTGGCGGTCGCCGTCCAGGTCGAGCGCCCGCACCATGCAGGGACCGGCGACGGGCCGTTTGAAGATCCCCGTCGTCACCGTCTTGCCGTGCCAGGCGACGTCACGAGGGAGCCCTACATTCAGCGACACGAGCCTCATCCGGCCGGATAGTATCCCGCGCGCCGGAGCCGCGGCGGGCTGGCTGCGTGGCGGAGCGCTCAGCTCGGAGCGAGGGGTTGCGCGGCGACGAAGGCGGCGGCCAGGGTGCCGGCGCCGGCGAGGCGGACGAGCGAGACCTCCTCCCAGCGGAAGGCGTCGGCCGACCAGCGGGAGCGTCGCGGATCGGCGAGGTCGAGCCGGGCGCCTTCGGGCGGATCGAGGCAGAAGAGCCGCAGCTCGCGGAAGCGGGCGCGCAGAAGCGACTCCCAGTCCCAGAGATAGCGGTTGGCGCGATGGACGCCGCCGGCGCGCTGGGCGTCCATCATCACGTCGTCGACGATGGGCGGCACGGTGGCGACGAGAATTCCATCCGGCCCCAGCACGCGCAGGACGCCGTCGAGCGCCGCCGCGGGATCGGCGAGGTGCGCCAGCACGTTGGCGGCGACCGCGAGACCGAAGCGCCCGCTGTCGGCGCCCAGCGGTCCGGGCAGCTCCTCGGCACGGCCGGCGACGAAGCGCAGCCGGCCGGCGGCGGGCGGCCCGCCGAAGCGCTTCGTCGCATAGGTGACGCTGGCGGGATCGGGATCCAGCCCGACCACCCCGGTCGCTCCCGCTGTCGCCAGCTCGGCCGTGCCGTACCCGGTGCCGCAGCCGACGTCGATCGCCCGCCGCCCGCTCGCGTATCGCGCCGCGAAGCGGTAGGCGGCGAGGTGGGCGACGAAGAGATCGTTCCTCACCTCCGGCGAGACGCCGCCCCGCGCCGGCAACCCGGCCAGCCGCCGCCGCAAGGCGTTGCCGGCGCGGACGAGCATCCAAGAGGAGGATTCAGCAGGCATGGACCGCCGCGATCCTATCGCGAGCGCTCCCCTGATCCGCCTCTCCGATCGGCAGGATCTGTAGGGGCAACCCCCCGTGGTTGCCCCGCAGGCCTGCGCGGGCAGGCACGGGGGCCTGCCCCTACATCTAGTCGCACCCAGACGCTGTTTCGTCCTCGCGGATACCCAAAACCACGGGGTGCTCTCAGAGCTGATAGGCGTACGACATCTTCAGGAACACCGCCCGCGCCGCCGGCCGCAGCAGGCCCAAATCCGACGAGCGCGGTCTCGCCGCCGTAGCCGAGGTAGAAGACCGTCTGCCAGTTGAGCTTGTAGGCGAAGAGGGCGGAGAGGGTGCGGTCGTCCGCTTTCGCCGGCGCGTTGGCGGGATCGCGATAGAGGGCGAGGCGCGGGTCGACCGTCGCCTGCTGGCCGATCAGCCGCAGGAAGGTGCGCGGCGTGAAGGTGTAGGTCGCCTTGACGCGGCGGACCGCGGCCGCGAGCAGCCGGCCGCCCGGCGCGCCCTCCCGGCCGCCGCCGGCGGGGACGTCGAGCCACTTGCGGGCGAAGACGCCGGCGAGCTCGAGGTGGTCGGTCGGCCGCACCACCGACGACAGCGTCAGCTCGCCGCCGTGGCCGCGCCGGCCGTCGGCGAGGTCGACGTCGTCGCCCACGAAGCCGTCGAGCGCGATCGTCCCCACCCGCAGGCCCGGCGTCAGCTGGAGGTGGAGGTCGACGTGCGGCCGCGCGACGACGAGGTCGCCGACCAGCACCCGCTCCCACTTGTAGCTCAGCCGGGCGTTGCTGGCGAGCTTGCCGTCGAGCTCGAGGCCCAGCCCGTGCCGTTCGAGCAGCAGCCCGCCGCCGGTGTCCACGGTGTAGATCCCGGTCACGAACGGCCGCAGGCGGCTGAAGAGGCCGTGCGCCGGGTAGCGCGGCAGGCCCGTCTCGACGACCCCCTGGCGGATGCCCACCTGCGGCAGGAACCCCGAGTCGGCGCGGAAGCCGTCGCCGATGTCCCGGCCCTCGAAGGAGAAGTCGAAGTCGCTCCGCGAGTGGAGCCACTGGAGGTCGGCGGCGTGCCCGGACAGGTGCCGGCCGTCCCACTCGCTCGCCAGGCTCGGCAGGTCCGGCGTCTTCGAGTCGCTGTAGAGGAGCTGCCCGGTGACCGAGTCGCCGTCGCTCGGCTGCCAGCGGAAGTCCGGCCCCAGCACCCGGTTGTGCACCGCGCCGGCGCTCTCGCGGTCGGTCAGCAGGAAGCTCGCGAAGGAGCTCCCGAGGTCGCGGCGGAAGCGGCCGATGGCGACCGTCGAGGCGAAGTCCTCGTCGACCAGCGACGACGAGGTCGGGCCGGGGAGGATGGCGCTGCCGCCGCCGCGGTCCTCGGTGACGAGGAAGGTGTAGGCGTTCTCCTCGCCCAGCCGGCCGGTCGCCCGCGCCCCCCAGCGCGGCGCGGTGACGGCCCGCGTGTAGACCGCCTGGAGCGGCGTCGCGAAGAGGTCCGAGCCCTCGAGGAAGAACGGGCGCTTCTCGGGGAAGAGGAGGGCGAAGCGCTCGTTGGCCGAGATCTGCGCCACGTCCGACTCGACCTGCGAGAAGTCCGGGTTGATCGTCGCGTCGAGCGCGTGGTTGGGGCTCGGCGTCCACTTGACGTCGAGGCCGCCGTCGACCCGGCCGCGGGCGCTCCCGAGCGGCGTGCCGACTGCGCCTTGCGGCTCCTGGGTTTCCCGGCCCGTCCCGTACGGCGCGGCGACCAGGTGGCCGCCCGGCGGCAGGCCGGCGAGGCCGACGAGCGGGCTCTCGTGGCAGATGAAGCAGCTCGAGCCGCGCGGCAGCCGGACCGAGAACATCTGGTAGTGGAAGTCGCGCGGGTAGTTGCGGTAGAGCAGGATGCCCCAGGTCTGCGGATCGGCGCGGCCGTAGCGCAGGCTGGTGAACGGGATGCGCATCTCGAGCACCCAGCCGGTGGCGGTGATGCGGGTCGCCGAGTCCCAGAAGAAGTCGGGCGAGGGGTCCTCGCCGCTCGAGTCGTTGGTCACCGCGTCGTATTGCACGTTCGCCGGGTTGGCCAGGAAGAGGATGGCGCTCTTGCCGTCGTGCCGGGTGTCGAGGATGACGCCGCCGTAGTCGATGTCGCCCGAGATGCCGTCGTGGTCGGCGAGCGGCGCCCGGATGGCACGCGGGTCGGGGTCCGAGAACTCGAAGGCGGCGTAGACGTAGCGGTCGTCGTAGGCGAGGCGCGCGACGGTCGCGGCGGGCGGCGGCCCGTTGTCGCTGCGCCGCGTCTCGTAGAAAGTCGTGATCGTCGGCACGCCCCGCCAGCCCGGATCTCTCAGGTCGCCGTCGATGGCGATGGGACCGGCGGCGCGGTGGATGCGGGTCTCGGGCGAGGGCTCGAAGGCGGCGAGGGGATGCGGCAGCAGCCCGCCGGCGGCGAGCGCGCACCCGAGCCAGCCGAGAGGCCGGGCGAGGCTCGCCAGTCGGGGCATGCGGCGGATACGGAGGCTGCGGCCGAAGGTTGCGCCGGACGCCGGCGCTACAGGCGGGCGCTACAGGCGGCGCTACAGATCGGAGACGAGCTGCTTCCTCTTCGCCTCGTACTCCTCGGGGGAGATGAGGCCGTCGTCGAGGAGCGTCTTCAACTGGCGCAGCCGCTCGGCGCCGGTGGGCGACGGCGGCGGGAGCGGCAACCGGAGCGGCGGCGGGAGCTGCCGGGGCGGCCGCAAACGCCGGCCCGGCGCCGCGGTAGGCCTCGCAGGCGGCGAGGATGGCGCGCTTGAACTCGACCGGCCGCGCCACCTTCGGGAAGCGGGTGACGCCGTCCTTGCTCGCGGTGTCGACCTCGACGTCGCCGTAGCCGAAGATCCGTCCCCAGAGGCTCTGGCTGTGCTCGACGTTGTTGATCTTCGAGAGATAGGAGTCGACCGAGCGCTTGGAGAGGATGCCGTACTGCTCGATCAGGCGCTGGGTGGTCAAGATGTACTCGTTCGAGCGCAGCCGGACGAGGCCGACGAGCGCCATCAAGAGGGCCAGGACGACGATCCCCCCGGCCACCAGCACGGCGGCGTTGTAGGCGTGCTGGTAGGCGAGGACTCCGCCGACCGCCGCCACGACGGCGAGGAGGAGGTACGGCACGAGGCCGATGCGGGACGGATGGGCGCGGAAGACGATCGTCTCGTTTGGCTGCAGGTGGCCCTCGACTCCCATGCTCGCTCCTCTCCTCGACGGTCGGCGACGGCTGCGAGGCACGAAATGACCCGCCAGGGACGATACGCCCGGAGTTTCAAGGCCGGGTGGAGGATTACAATGCTCGCCATGCCGCAATCTCGCCCGGAACGCCGCGCTTGACCCCCGCCAGCCGCCGCCTCCTCGTCGTCTCCAACCGTCTCCCCGTGGTGCTCGAGAAGGTCGCGGGCGGCTGGAGCCTCAAGGGCGGGTCCGGCGGCCTGGTCTCGGCGCTGGCGCCGGTCCTCTCGCATCGCGGCGGCCTGTGGATCGGCTGGCCCGGCCTGGCGCTCGAGGAGGGCGGCGACTGGGAAGAGGTGATCGAGGCCGGCTTCCGCGAGCGCGGCTACGACCTCGTGCCGGTGCTCCTCTCGGACGACGAGGTCAAGGGCTTCTACGAGGGCTTCTCGAACGCCATCCTCTGGCCGCTGTTCCACGACCTGACCGGCTCCTGCGACTTCGAGCCGGCGTTCTGGTACACCTACCTGGAGGTCAACCGCAAGTTCGCCGGCACCGTCGTCGAGCACAGCCGCGACGACGACTTCATCTGGGTGCAGGACTACCAGCTCATCCACGCCGCCGAGTTCGTGCGCGAGCAGGCCGAGGGGCGGCAGATCGGCTTCTTCCTCCACATCCCGTTCCCGCCGCTCGACGTCTTCGTCAAGCTCCCCTGGCGCAGCCAGATCCTGGGGGCGCTCCTCGCCTACGACCTCCTCGGCTTCCAGACGCCGCGCGACCGCCGCAACTTCCTCTCCTGCATCGAGCACCTCCTCCCCGAGGTCGAGATCTCGCGCGACCAGCCGGTGGCGCACGTCAAGGTGGGCGACCGGGTGATGAAGGTCGGCGCCTTCCCCATCGGCATCGACTACCGGAGCTTCGAGGAGACCGCGAAGTCCGAGGACATCCAGCAGCGGATGGTCGAGCTGCGGCGGAAGATGGGCGCCTTCGACCTCATCGTCGGCGTCGACCGGCTCGACTACACCAAGGGCATCCCCGAGCGGCTGCTGGCGTTCCGCAACGCCATCGAGCGGTTCCCCGAGCTGCGCGAGCGGGTGATCCTCTTCCAGGTGACGGTGCCCTCGCGCGAGGCGGTGCCGGAGTACCAGGCGCTCAAGGGGAAGATCGAGCGGCTGGTGGGCGAGATCAACGGCGAGTTCTCGACCGCCGGCTGGGTGCCGGTCCACTACCACTACAAGAGCCTGGTGCGGCGCGACCTGATCTCGCTCTACCGCATGGCGCGGGTGGGGTTCGTCACCTCGCTCAAGGACGGCATGAACCTGGTCGCCAAGGAGTTCTGCGCCTGTCAGATCGAAGCCCGCGGCGTGCTCGTGCTCTCCGAGTTCGCCGGCGCGGCGGCGCAGCTCCAGCGCGGCGCGCTCCTCGTCAACCCCAACGACATCGAGGGGATGGCGGACGCCTTGAAGGCCGCCTTCGAGATGGAGGAGCCCGAGCGGCGGCGGCGCATGGAGAGCATGCAGGAGGTGCTGCGCAAGCAGGACATCTTCTGGTGGGTGGACTTCTATCTGCGGGCGGCCTTGGGCACGGTGCCGGAGGACTTCCGCGTCCCCAAGGAGTACTTCCCGACGATGTCCTTCGAGGAAAACTGGATCGACCTTTGAAGGGCGCCCGCCGCTCCTCCACCGCCGCCGCCGACCTTCCCGACGCGCTCGCCCGCTGGCCGGAGATCGCGGCGCGCCTGGCGGGCCGCCGCCTCGCCCTCTTCCTCGACTACGACGGCACGCTGTCGCCGATCGCCCCGCGGCCGGAGATGGCGACCCTCCCCGCGGCGACGCGCGAGGTGCTGGCGCGGCTCGCCGAGCGGCTGCCGGTCGCCGTCCTCTCCGGCCGCGGCCGCGAGGACGTGGCGGCGCTCGTCGGCCTCCCCGCGCTCGTCTACGCCGGCAGCCACGGCTTCGACATCGCGGGCCCCGGCCTCCGCTACGAGCTCGACGAGACCATCCCGCGGACGATCGCCGCCGCCGCAGGGCGGCTGGAGACCGACCTCGCGGGGACGCCGGGAGTCCTCGTCGAGCCCAAGCGCTTCGCCGTCGCCGTCCATTACCGTCTGGTCGCCGACGCCGACCTCCCCAAGGTCGAAGCCGCCGTCGACACCGTCCGCCGCCATCACCCGGAGCTCAGGAAAACCCACGGCAAGAAAGTCTTCGAGCTGCGGCCGGCAATCGACTGGGACAAGGGGAAGGCGCTGCACTGGCTCCTCGACCGCCTGACCGCCGCCGGCGAGGCCGAGCCGTCCAGCTACCTGCCGATCTACCTGGGCGACGACGACACCGACGAGGACGCCTTCCGCGCCGTCGCCGGCAAACGGCATCGGCATCCTGGTCGCCGACGCGCCGCGGCCGACGGCGGCGCGCTACCGGCTGCGCGACCCGGATGCGGCGCGCGAGTGGCTGGCGCGGCTGGCGGGGTGGGAGGATCGAGCGCCTGCCGCTCGCCGGAGCCGCCCGGAGCCGCGCCCGGAGCCCGATAGAGTAGAGTGAGCGGCTCACGCCTCACTCGAACGGATCGGAGAGCGCTCATGGGCAGAAGATCTTTGCATCTCTTCCTCGCCGTCCTCGTCCTCGCCGCCCTGGCGGCGCCGGCCGCCGCGCGGGGCAGGAAGGATTCCTCGACGGCTCCCGGCAAGTACACGGACTGGGCCGGGGAGGTCGACGAGCTCGAGGTCGTGCAGCACTTCCAGCTCGCCGACTACTCGCAGGTCGTCGTCGAGCCGTTCGACACCAAGGACACGCCCCTGCCGGGCAAGGACGACAACTCCTACGAGCCGGTGAAGACCGTCCTCGCCGATCCCGCCAAGCCGTTCGTCGAGGGCCTCTCCGGGGAGCTCGGCGGCAAGGTTCCGGTGAGCCAGGGAACGGGCGGCGAGGGGAAGGCCCTGCTCGTCCGCGCCAAGGTGGTGACCATGGACCCCGGCTCGCGGGCGGCGCGCTACTGGGCCGGCTTCGGCGCCGGCGCCACCCGCGCCGGGCTGCAGGGCGAGGTGGTGGACGCCGCGAGCGGCAAGACGCTCCTCCGCTTCACCCAGGAGCGCCGCTCGGGCTCCGGGCTGGGGGGAGGCGGCTACGAGAATCTGATGAACCGCAGCCTGCGGACGATCGGCAAGGACGTGGCGGGCGTCCTGCGGGCCTTCTGAGGACCGCGGGCCGCCGCGGGCCTGCGATAGACTCTCTCCGCCCGCGGAGCCCGGCCGCCGCGCCGGCTTCGCGGGCTTCCATCCACATCCCGAGAGGTGCTCGTGAACGACCCCGCCGCCGTCTTGTCCGGCCTGGAGAACGCCCCGCGGATCGTCCTTCCCCTGGTGCGCGAGGTGCCGGCCGAGGTGGTGCGCCGGCGGCCGGCGGCGGGGAAGTGGTCGGTGCACGAGCATGCCTGCCATTTGGCCGCCATCGGCGCGGTCATGCGGGCGCGGCTGGAGCGCATGCTCGCCGAGGAGAACCCGCCGCTCCCCGCCTATGAGTCCGACAAGGACGACCTGCTGGCGGTCGACCTCGAGGCGGCGCTCGGCCGCTTCGCGCGCGAGCGCGCGGAGCTCGTGGCGCTCGCCAAGGGGCTCTCGCCCGAGCAGTGGGAGCGCTCCGGCGAGCACCCGATCTACGGCCGCTGGTCGGTCTACACCATGCTCCGCCGCCTGGCGCTCCACGACCTCTTCCATGCCTACCGCATCGACGAGCTGCGCGAGAAGCGCGACTGGTCCGACGTGCCGCTCGAGGCCGCCGCGGCGCTCGCCGGCCTCGGCGCCTCGCTGCAGCCGGGCGAGCTCCGGGTGATCGGCCCCGTCGAGGTGCCGGGCCTGGCGCCGCGGCGCATCCGCATCTACCTGCCGAAGGGGAGCGCCGGCGGGTCGCCGCGCCTCGCCATGTACCTCTTCGACGGCCAGAACGTGTTCGACGACGGGCCGTCGTTCTCCGGCGGCTGGCACGTCCACGAGATCCTCGAGCACGTGGCCCGCCGGCGCAGCCCGGAGGCGCCGCCGCTGCCGGTCGTGGTGGGGATCGACCACGGCAACGAGAAGCGCATCCACGAGCTGTCCCCCTTCCCCTACGGCGGCGAGCCGGGGATGATCGATCTGCTCCTCGCCTGGGTCACCGGCACCCTGATGCCGCTCCTCCGCCGCGAGCTGGGGATCGTCGAGGGGCCGGTCGGCGCCGTCGTCGGCGGCTCGTCGATGGGCGGCCTCGCCTCCCTCTACGCCCACTTCCGCCACCCCGAGGCTTTCGGCGGCGCGCTCGTCATGTCGCCCTCGGTGTGGGTCGCCGAGCACGCCATCCTCGAGTGGATCGCGGCGCAGCCGGCGCCCCCGGTGTCGCGCATCTATCTCGACTGCGGGGCGCGCGAGGGCCGCGGCATGCTGCTGCCCCTGGTCGCCCAGCTCGCGGCGGATCTCACCGAGCGCGGCTACGACACCGACCGCCTGATGTGGCGCCCCGACCCCCGCGGCGGCCACAACGAGGCGACCTGGCGGCGGCGCCTCCCCAAGGCGCTCCGCTTCATCTATCGGTAGCCGGCGGTAGCCGCCGGTAGCCGCACCGGCGGCCTCGCCGGCTCGGCGCCGAGCCGCCGCGGCTCGATCTCGCGCCGCCGCGGCTTCGACCCGACCTTTCACGGCTTCGACTCGAGCTGTCGCGGCAGCAAGTCGAGATGCCGGAGCTCCATCTCGACCCCGCACGGCTTCATCTCGACTCTTGACGGCTTCAGCTCGACTCTTCACGGCTTCGACTCGAGATGTCATGGCTCCAGGTCGAGATCTCGCCGCGGCATCTCGACCCGCAGCGGCTTCATCGCGACTCTTCGCCGGTTCATCTCGAGCTGTCGCCGCTCCATCTCGACTTCTGGCCGGTGGGGGACGAGATCGCGCCGCGCGGGAGCGAGATGTTGGGGCTGGGGAGCGAGATTCTCCGGCCGCGGGGTGAGGTGACGGCGCGAGCCGCGGCCGGATCTTTCAGGGCAGCGGCGGGCAGGGCAGCGGCGGGTGGTACGCCAGGCTGGCGCCGATCCAGGTCTTGTCCTTGTTGAAGTCGACGCCCATCATCGCCCCCTTGCTCATCCGCACCAGGTTGTTGACCAGGACCGGGCGCTCGTCCCCCTCGCTCCAGAGGAACATCATCCGCACCTCGGCCTTGGCGGGGATGTCGGGCGTCTCGACGAACGGCGCGTAGTCGACCTTGCGCTGCAGGATGTAGTGCTCCGGCCGCTCGAGCGAGCGCAGCCGCTCGGCGGTCGGCGCGAGCTCCACCCCCAGGCCGGCGAAGGAGTAGAGCGGTTTGAGGACGTAGCTCTCGAGGTCGTCGGGATAGCTCGCGAGGTCGGAGACGAAGAAGGCCGGCGGGGCGTAGCGGCTCTCGACGTAGGGGAGCGAGAACTTGCTGATGCGGAAGAACCAGTCGGGGTGGCCGATCCAGGCGGCGCCGAGCTCCGAGAGGTCGCGGCGGAAGAGGTGCTCGAGGTGGAGGCCGCGGCGCGCCACCTCGTCGAGGATCACCCGGTTGTAGAGGCGGCGGATCGGGATCTCGCGGCCGCCCTTCTGGTAGACCAGCCGGCCGCCGCGCTCGGCGACCTCCCGCGGGTCGACCGCGGCGATGCCGAGGAGGTGCCCGGTGGCGGCGAAGTCGATGCGGGTCTTCTGGCGGTCGGGGTCGATCTCCAGGAGGACCACCGACTCCGGGTCCTCGGGGCCGACGATCACCCGGCGCAGCCGCTCGACGTAGCCCGCGGTGTCGATGCCGCCGAAGTACGGCACCCAGCCCGCCGGCACGGCGCCGGGGAACGCCCGCCGCATCTCGCGGTCGAGGAGCCACTGGAAGCCGTAGAGCGAGGGGAAGCCCTGCAGCTCGATGAGCTGCGGGACGAGCTCGCCGCCGGCGCCGCGGGTGAGGGCGAAGTCGATCTGCAGGAAGGGCGGCCGGCCCTCGGGGCCCGGCACCGAGAGCTCGGGCGGGACGGCGCGGCGGGACGATTCCAGGTACTCCGGCGCGGTGACCGCCGCGAGGATCTCGCCGGCCGCCTCGGCGAGCCGGCCGGTGACCGCCGCGTCGAGGAAGACCGGCGTCTCGCTCACCCGGAAGTCGACGGGGAAGCCGGCCTCGCGCTCGAGGCCGGCGAGGACCTGCCGGTACTTGTCTTCGGTGAAGGCGGCGTTGAACGCCCGGCGGAGCTCGGGGACCATGGCGGGCGAATCGTCTGAAAGGTGAACGGCTGGCGGCCGGCGATGGAAGCGGTGGGGAGGCCGGGCTACGCGAGGTCGAGGCCCAGGTGGGTCTCCTCGACGATGTGGTCGACGACCGCCTTGAGGTCGTTCGACTGCTGCCAGGCCTCGAGCTGGCGGTCGGCGCCGGTCCCCATCCGCAGGATCTGCTGGATGTACTCGATCTCCCGGCGGCTTCCCAGCTCGTCGACCACGTCGTCGACGAACTCGAGCAGCTCGCCGATCAGCACCACGGTGTCGACCTCCTCCTGCTTGCCGAAGTCGATGAGCTTGCCCGAGATGCCGTAGCGCGCGGCGCGCCACTTGTTCTCGTTCAAGAGCAGGCGGCGGTAGAGCCGGAAGCCGAGGTTGCGCTTGATCAGGCCGTGGAGCTTGGCGGTGACCGCCTGGATGAGCGCCGCCAAGGCGATCGTCTCGTCCGCCCGCATCGGCACGTCGCAGATGCGGTACTCCAGGGTGTTGAAGAACGGGTGCATCCGCACGTCCCACCAGATCTTCTTGCCGTTGTCGATGCAGTTCGTCTTGATCAGCAGCTTGATGTAGTTGTCGTACTCGGCGAGGCTGCCGAAGTGGTCCGGGATGCCGGTGCGCGGGAAGCGCTCGAAGATCTTGGCGCGGTAGGACTTCAAGCCGGTGTTGCGGCCCAGCCAGAAGGGCGAGTTGGTCGACAGCGCGAAGATGTGCGGCAGGAAGTAGCGCACCGCGTTCATGACGTGGATGGCGACCTCGCGGTCCTCGATGCCGACGTGGACGTGGAGGCCGAAGATCAGGTTGGCGCGCGCCACCTGCTGGAGGTCGTCGATGATCTCCTTGTAGCGCGGGCTGGCGGTGATCTTCTGGTCCTTCCAGTGCGAGAAGGGATGGGTGCCGGCGGCGGCGATGTGGAGGCCGTTCTTGCGCGCCAGGGTCGCCAGCTCGCGGCGCAGAGTGATGACCTCGCGCCGCGCCTCGCCGATGTCGCGGCAGATGTTGGTGCCGACCTCGATGACCGACTGGTGGAGCTCGGGCTTCAACTGCTCCTTGAGGATCCCCTCGCCCTTCTCGATCAGCGGCTGGACGTGCGAGCGCAGGCCGCGCGTGCGCGGGTCGATGAGCTGGAACTCCTCCTCGATCCCGAGGCTGAAGAGCTTCGCGTCGGCCATGCCCGTCTCGCCGCCCCGTCTCGTCCGCCCGGCCGCCGTCCTAGGCGCGGGCCGTCACCACGGCGCCCGGGCCGGCGGTCGGTGCGGGCTTCGCCGCCGCGGCCTTCGCCGGCGGCTGCGCGCGGACGAAATCCCCCCAGGCGAGGTCGACCCTGCCCGCCTCGAAGGCGAGCGCCTTGCGGATCACCATCTCGGCCGCCGCCTCGACCACCCACTCAAAGTTCTCCGCCCCGATCGAGTGGAGGTCGGCGTCCGGCGCCGGGTTGCAGAAGTCGATGGCGTAGGGGACGCCGTCGCGCACCGCGAGCTCGACGGTGTTGAAGTCGTAGCCCAGGGCGCGGTTGATGGCCATCACGTCGTGGTGCAGGCGCTCGTAGAGGGCGGGCTCGATGGGCGGCGCGTCCTGCACGTAGCGCAGGTGATGGGGGCGGCGCGGGTCGTACTGCATGATGCGCACGTCGCGGCGGTCGATCGAGTAGCAGCGGAAGTACTCGCTGAAGACGATCTCCTCCTGGAGCATCATCACGAGCTGCCCGGTCTGATGATAGGTGGCGAAGAAGTCGTCCGGCCCGGTCACTCGGTAGACGTTCTTCCAGCCGCCGCCGGCGAACGGCTTGAAGTACGCCGGGAAGCCGACGTAGTCGAAGATCGCCTGCCAGTCGAGCGGGTAGCCCAAGTTCCGCATCGAGCGCTCGCTGGTGTCCGGCGGATGCTCGTGCGAGGGGAGGAGCACGGTCTTGGGGACGGCGACGCCGATCTTGGTCGCCAGGCAGTTGTTGAAGAACTTCTCGTCGGCGCTCCACCAGAAGGGGTTGTTGACCACCGCCGTGCCGTTCAAGGCGGCGTTCTTCAGGTAGGCGCGGTAGAAGGGGATGTCCTGGGAGATGCGGTCGACGATCACCGCGTAGCCCGAGGGCTCGCCCTGCATGAGCTTGTCGATCCGCACCGGCTCGGCGACCACGCCGTCGACCCGCTTGGCGTTGATGCGCTCGATGAGGGCGAAGGGGAAGGTGTCCTCCTGGCCGAACAGGATGCCGACTCGTTTCATCGCAGTGCCTCGGTCTCTCTCGGTCTCGTGTGATCTCGCGCTGATGGCGTGGGAACCGCTCGCGGGCTCGACCTCAGGAGGACCCCGAAGCGGCGTGGTTGCCAGAAGATACCATAGCGGCGCACCGCCGGCCGCGGCGGCGCGGGAGCTGCCGCGGGTCTCTTTTGACAGCCCGATAGCCGCGGCATACGATCCCCCGCGTCGCCAGCTCCATCGCCGCGAGACGGGGTCCGGCACCAGCCCGCCGGGCTCGCCGATTCCGCCGTCACCCCAGACAGCACCGACGTGTCCGACACTTCCCATACCACGCTCGAAGCCGGAGCGGGGACGACCACGGCGACGGGCGCGGCCCGTCCGCGGCTCCTCCTCGTCGTCCCCACCTACAACGAGCGCGGCAATCTGGCCGAGCTCGTCGGGCGCATCTTCGCCGCCCTGCCCGGCGCCGAGATCCTGGTGGTCGACGACGGCTCGCCGGACGGCACGGCCGAGCTGGCGCGCGAGCTGGCCGCCGAGCGGCCGGGGATCCACCTCCTCGAGCGCCGGGGAAGGCGCGGTCTCGGGCGGGCCTACGTCGCCGGCCTCGAGCGCGGGCTCGCCGCGGGGTACGAAACGGTGGGGACGATGGACGCCGACCTCTCCCACGACCCGGCCCACCTCCCGGCCATGCTCGCCCGGCTGGCGCAGGCGGACGTCGTCGTCGGCTCGCGCTACATCGCGGGCGGCGGCACGCGGCACTGGGGCCTCTACCGGCGGCTCCTCTCCCGCCTCGCCAACCGCTTCTCGGCGCGGCTCCTGGGGCTCGGCGCGCGCGACCTGACCTCCGGCTTCCGGCTCTACCGGGCGGCGGCGCTCGCCGGCATCGACCTCGCCGAGATCACCTCGACCGGCTACTCCTTCCTGGTCGAGCTCCTCTATCGCCTGAGCCTCGCCGGAGCGCGGATCGCCGAATCGCCGATCGTCTTCGCCGACCGGCGCCGCGGCAGCTCCAAGCTGTCGCTCTGGGAGATCCCCCGCGGCGCCTATCATCTGATGAAGCTCCGCCTCGGCCGCGCCGCACCGGATCGCCGGACCGCCGCCGCGGCGGCGAAATAAGGAGAGACCGATGCGCCACGCCGCCCCCCTGCTCCTGGCCGGCCTCCTCCTCGGCGCGCCGCTCGCCGCCGCGCCCGCCGCCGGCGCTCCAACGCCCGGCCCGGCCACCGCCGCGGCTCCTGCCGCGCCGGCCCTCTCCGCCCCGGCTCCCGACACCGCGCCTCCCCAGGCCCCGGTCGCGGTGCCCACGCCCTCGCCCAAGGCCATGCGCTATTACCAGAGCGGCATCGCCCTCTGGCTCCTGGGGACGCTCTGGGGCTTCCTCGTTCCCGCGGTCATCCTCTTCACCGGCTTCTCGGCCCGCCTGCGCGACGTCGCCTCGGGCGGCGGCCGGCGGAACCTCTTCGTCACCGCCGGCCTCTACTTCATCCTCTATACCCTGGTGACGACGGTCGTCGACCTGCCGCTCGCCTACTACGAGGGCTTCGTCCGCGAGCACGCCTACGGCCTGTCGCAGCAGACGGCGGCCAAGTTCTGGGGCGACGCCGGCAAGGGGCTCGTCCTCGGCGCTCTCCTCGGGGCGCTGACGATCTGGCTCCCCTATCTGATGCTGCGCAAGAGCCCGCGCCGCTGGTGGCTCTACACCGGCCTCCTCGCCATCCCCTTCGTCGTCCTCATGCTCCTCGTGGCGCCGATCTGGATCGATCCGCTGTTCAACAAGTTCGGCCCCATGCACGACAAGGCGCTCGAGGCGCAGATCCTGACGCTCGCCCAGCGCGCCGGGATCTCGGGCGGCCGCGTCTACGAGGTCAACAAGAGCGTCGACACCGAGACCGTCAACGCCTACGTCAACGGCCTGGGGAGCACCCAACGGATCGTCCTCTGGGACACGACGCTCCGCAAGCTCGACCGGCGCCAGATCCTGACCGTGATGGGCCACGAGATGGGCCACTACGTGCTCGGCCACGTGCCGCAGCAGATCGTGCTCATCTCGGTGCTCCTCTTGGTCGGCCTCTACGCCGTGCACCGGAGCGCCAACGGCCTGATCGCCCGCTACGGCGACCGCTTCGGCTTCCGCGAGCTGGGCGACGTCGCCTCGCTGCCGCTGATCTCGCTCGTCTTCGGGCTCACCTTCCTCGTCATCAGCCCCGCGATCCTCGCCTTCACGCGCCACCTCGAGCACGAGTCCGACCGCTTCGGGCTCGAGATCACCCACGACAACCACGCCCTCGCCTCCGCCTTCGTCAAGCTGCAGCAGGAGAACCTCGACAACCCGCGGCCCGGCGCCCTCGACAAGCTCTTCCGCGCCTCGCACCCGCCGCTCGGCGAGCGCATCGACTTCTGCAACAGCTACCACCCGTGGACGAGCGGCCAGCCGGGCAAGTACGATCGGCTGATCCAGCCGGCGCGGTAGGAGGCGCATCCCTCCTCCGGCAGGTTCGGGTGCAAGACGTCGCCGCACTCCTCCGTCCTATCTCCTTGGACCAGCGTATCCCAAGGAGATTGACAATGTGGACACATGAAGCTACATTCGCGGACATGAGAACCGTCGGGCTGCGGGAGCTGAAGAACAATCTGAGCGAGGTGATCCGCCAGGTGCGCGCCGGCGAAGATGTGCTGGTGACCGACCGCGGGGAGGTCGTGGCGGAGATCCGGCAGCCTTCGCCGCCGGGAGCGCCCGCGCATCCATACCCCGGGCTCCTCGAGCTCGCCCGCCGCGGCCGTCTCACTCTGGGAGCGCCGAACGACCCCGCGCTCTACCCGTCGCTCCCCTGCCTGGTGCCGCCGGGGACCACGGCGCTCCTGCTCGACGCGGAGCGCGCCGAGAGGCTGCCGTGACGAAGCTCTATGCGGACTCGAGCGCGGTGATCGCCTGGTTGCTCGGCGAGGCCCCCGGCGCGGCCATGCGCTCGGCCTTGGTCGGCGCGGAGCTCATCGTCGCCTCGAGCCTCACCCTGATCGAATGCGATCGCGCGCTCGTGCGCGCCGCCGCGGACCACCGTGTGACCGAGACCGTGGCGGCCGACCGCCGCGGGCTCCTATCCGCCATCGCTACCAACTGGTACGTGCTGGAGATGGATGGCGAGATCGTCGAGCGAGCGCGCCGGCCGTTTCCGAGCGAGCCGATCCGGACGCTCGACGCTCTCCACCTCGCGAGCGCGCTCGCGGCGCGCGCCGCGGTGCCGGGCCTGGCGCTCCTGAGCCTCGACACGCGGGTACGGGAGAGCGGCCGCGGGCTGGGCTTCGCGGTCTTCCCCGAGGTCGCCTAGGCGCGATCGGCTCTCAGATCGCCCGCAGCCGCGCCGCGACCTGTTTCAGGTCCGCCACGAACTCCTCCCGCGCCTCCTGGCGCTTGGCGGCGTCGGGCATGCGGAGGATGGCGGAGGGGTGGAAGGTGGCGGTGAGCCAGGGCGCCCAGGGGCTCTCGAAGAACTGCCCGCGATCACGGGTGATGCGGAAGGCGGGGCCCATCAGCGACTGCGCGGCGGTGGCGCCCAGGCAGACGACGATCCGCGGCTCGACGATGGCGAGCTCCGCCTCGAGCCAGGGGCGGCAGGCGCGGACCTCGGTCAGGTTCGGCTTCTGGTGCAGCCGGCGCTTGCCCCGCGGCTCCCATTTGAAGTGCTTGACGGCGTTGGTGACGAAGACCTCGGCGCGCGGGATGCCGGCCGCGGCGAGACCCTCGTCGAGCACCCGTCCCGCCGGGCCCACGAAGGGCACGCCCGCCAGATCCTCCTGATCCCCCGGCTGCTCGCCGACGAAGCAGACCGCCGCCTGCCGAGGCCCGGCCCCCAGCACGGCCTGAGTGGCATTCCGATAGAGATCGCAGGCGGTGCAGCCCTGGGCGGCACGGACGAGCCCCGAGAGGGTCGGCCGAGCGGGGATGAAGCTCTCCGCCGGCGGGTGATCCCTCGCCTCCGGATGTCTGCTCGCGCTCATTCGTGCCGTCCTCCCGGAACCCGCGTTCCCATCCTCCGCGACCTGTCGCGGCAGGTATCGATATTGCGCACCTACAAGCCGCATGCCATCCGGGACGTTCGAGCGGCCTCAAGGCTCGCTCCAAAAGGCTGGCCCATCGCCTGTCACTGGCCTGCCAAATGGCCCGCCAAATGGCCTGAATAATGCAGAAATTTTCTTCGCCAAACGATCGGCGTTGACTGCCCGGCGCCGTTCCCATATAAGCGGAACCTGGATACCAGGGAGGGTGGGGATGGCCTTCTCGAAGCGGTTCGACTCCATTTCGGGTTTCGTCTCGGGCGCGCTGGCCGACTGGCCGGCTTGGCGCCAGATCGTGCGCCGCGACGCGACGGCCCTCGGCTCCACCGCCGCCTCCTCACGCAGCGAGGACCTGCGGCCGCGCACCGAGCGCGCCGACCGCGTGGTGCGCTCGGTCTGCCCCTACTGCGCCGTCGGCTGCGGCCAGCTCGTCTACGTGGAGGACGGCCGCATCACCGACATCGAGGGCGACCCCGACTCGCCGATCTCCGAGGGCTGCCTCTGCCCCAAGGGGGCCGCCACCTTCCAGCTCGTCACCGGCTCCCATCGCACGAAGGAGGTCCTCTACCGGCGCCCCCACGGCACCGAGTGGGAGGCGATCCCGCTCCGAGCGCGCCATGGAGATGGTGGCCGACCGGGTGAAGCGGACGCGCGACGCGACCTGGGAGGACCGGGGCAAGGACGGCTCGCCGCTCCACCGCACGCTGGGGATCGCCCACCTGGGCGGCGCCACCCTCGACAACGAGGAGAACTACCTCATCAAGAAGCTCTTCACCGAGCTCGGCATCGTCCAGATCGAGAACCAGGCCCGAATATGACACTCCTCCACGGTCCCCAGTCTGGGGATCTCCTTCGGTCGGGGTGGGGCGACGACGTTCCAGCAGGACCTGGCGAACGCCGACTGCATCGTCATCCAGGGATCCAACATGGCCGAGTGCCATCCGGTGGGCTTCCGCTGGGTGATGGAGGCGAAGCGGCGCGGGGCGACGATCATCCACGTCGATCCGCGCTTCACGCGGACGAGCGCCGTGGCCGACCTCCACGTGCCGATCCGCGCCGGCAGCGACATCGCCTTCCTGGGCGGCATCGTCCGCTACATCCTCGAGGGCGAGCGCTACTTCCGCGAGTACGTCGTGCGCTACACCAACGCCCCGGCGATCGTCAGCGAGGACTTCCGGGACACCGAGGATCTCGACGGCCTCTTCAGCGGCTGGGACCCCGACAAGGGGCAGTACGACCCCGCCTCCTGGCAGTACGAGGGGACCGACATCGGGCCGGCCGCCGGGCACCGCGAGCAGTTCACCGGCGAGCCGCGCTCCGAGCGCGGCACCCAGGTGCGGCGCCGAGCGCTTCGACGACACGCTGCCAGCATCCGCGCTGCGTGCTTCCAGATCCTCAAGCGCCACTTCTCGCGCTACACGCCGCGAGGTGGTCGAGGAGGTCTGCGGCGTGCCCCGAGGCGCTGTTCGTCAAGGTCGCCGAGGCGCTCTGCCAGAACTCCGGGCGCGAGCGCACCGCCGCCTTCTGCTACGCGGTCGGCTGGACCCAGCACTCGGTCGGCGTGCAGTACATCCGCACCGCCGCGATCATCCAGCTCCTGCTCGGCAACATCGGCCGGCCGGGCGGCGGCATCATGGCGCTGCGCGGCCACGCCTCGATCCAGGGCTCGACCGACATCCCGACGCTCTACAACCTCCTCCCCGGCTACCTGCCGATGCCGCAAGGCGGGGCACGACAACCAACTTCGCCGACTACCTGCGCGACAACGGCTCGCAGCGCGGCTGGTGGAGCGAGTTCCCGAAGTACATCGTCTCGCTGCTCAAGGCCTGGTACGGCGAGGCGGCGACGGCCGGACAACGGCTGGTGCTTCGACCACCTGCCCCGCCTCTCCGGCGACCACTCGCACATGACGACGGTGGCGGCGATGGCCGACGGCGCGGTCAAGGGCTACTTCCTGATGGGCGAGAACCCGACCGTCGGCTCGATGCACGGCGCCCTCCATCGCAAGGCGCATGCGCAAGCTCGACTGGCTGGTGGTGCGCGACTTCGCGCCGACCGAGACGCGCGGAGTTCTGGCGCGACGCGCCGGAGATCGAGCGCGGCGAGGTGCGCCCGGAGGACATCGCGACCGAGGTCTTCTTCTTCCCCTGCGCCGCCCACACCGAGAAGGACGGCGCCTTCACCAACACCCAGCGCCTGCTGCAGTGGCACCACAAGGCGATCGAGCCGCCGGGCGACTGCCGGAGCGAGCTGCACTTCATCTATCACCTGGGACGCATCCTGAAGCGCCTCTACGCCGGCTCGCAGGAGCCCAGGGACCGGCCGCTCCAGGACGTCACCTGGGACTACCCGACCCAGGCGCCGGCGGCCCGGACGACGCCGAGCCGGCCGCCGAGGCGGTGCTCGCCGAGATCAACGGCTACACGATCGGCGGACGGGAAGCCGGTCGCGGGCTTCGCCGAGCTGCGGGACGACGGCTCGACCGCCTGCGGCTGCTGGATCTACTCGGGCAGCTACAAGGACGGCGTCAACCAGCCGGCGCGGCGGAAGCCCGGCCGCGAGCAGTCGTGGGTGGCGCCCGAGTGGGGGTGGGCGTGGCCGGCCAACCGCCGCATCCTCTACAACCGCGCCTCGGCCGACCCCGAGGGGAGGCCCTGGTCGGAGCGCAAGCGCTACGTCTGGTGGGACGCGGAGGCGAAGCGCTGGACCGGCGAGGACGTCCCCGACTTCATCGTCGACCGCCCGCCCTCCTACCGGCCGCCGGCGGACGCCCAGGGCATCGCGACGATCGGCGGCGACCGATCCGTTCATCATGCAGGGCGACGGCCGGGGCTGGATCTACGCCCCCAACGGCCTCCTCGACGGACCGCTCCCCACCCACTACGAGCCGCAGGAGTCGATCCTCGAGAACCCGCTCTACGGCCAGCAGTGCAACCCCGGCCGCATGGAGTGGAAGCGGCGCGACAACCCCTACCACCGCGCCTGGGGCGACCCGCGCTTCCCCTACGTCCTGACCACCTACCGGCTGACCGAGCACCACACCGCCGGCGGCATGTCGCGCTGGCTCTCCTGGCTCTCCGAGCTGCAGCCGGAGATGTTCTGCGAGGTCTCGCCCGCAGCTGGCGCGGGAGGTCGGGCTCGACAACGGCGGCTGGGCGACGGTGACCACCGCGCGCGGCGAGATCGAGGCGCGGGTGCTGGTGACCGAGCGCATGCCGTCGCTGCGCATCAAGGGGCGGGTCGTCCACCAGATCGGCCTCCCCTACCACTGGGGCTCGCGCGGCCGGGCGCGGGGCGACGCGGCGAACGAGCTGATCTCCTTCGTCGCCGACCCCAACGTCTCGATCCAGGAGTCGAAGGCGCTCACCGGCAACATCGTGCCGGGACGGCGCAGCCGCGGCCGGCGGGTGGTGACTTCCGGCCCGCTGGTGCGCGAGATCGGCTCCGGCGGCGAGGCGCGCGATCTCGCGGTCGTCGGCGTCCGGCCGACCGGCCGGCACGGCCTGGCGGAATCGCGGACGCAGGAAGACGAGGAGAGCTGAGATGGCGGTCGGCTTCTTCACCGACACGACGGTCTGCATCGGCTGCAAGGCCTGCGAGGTGGCCTGCAAGCAGTGGAACCAGCTCCCCGACGACGGCCTCCTCTTCACCGGCATGTCCTACGACAACACCGGCGCGCTGGGGGCCTCGACCTGGCGGCACGTCTCCTTCGTCGAGCGGCCGGTGCCGCTCTCCGGGCAGGAGACCGGGCTCGGCAACTTCTCCTGGCTCCTCATGTCGGACGTCTGCAAGCACTGCCAGCGGGCGGGCTGCCTCGAGGCCTGCCCGACCGGGGCGATCCTGCGCACCGAGTTCGACACCGTCTACGTGCAGCCCGACATCTGCAACGGCTGCGGCTACTGCGTCACCGCCTGCCCGTTCGGCGTCATCGACCGGCGCGAGGACGACGGCCGCGCCTGGAAGTGCACCCTCTGCTACGACCGCCTGAAGGGCGACCTGGAGCCGGCCTGCGCCAAGGCCTGCCCCACCGACTCGATCGTCTTCGGCGACCTGGACGAGCTCAGGGCGCGCGCCCGCGACCGGGTCGAGCGCCTCCACCGCCACGGCGTGACCGAGGCCTACCTCTACGGCGCCGACGAGGCCGGCCAGCCGGGCACCCAGGGCTTGAACGCCTTCTTCCTGCTCGTCGACCGCCCGGAGGTCTACAACCTGCCGCCGGACCCGGTGGTGCCGACCGCCAAGGCCGGCGACGCCTGGGGGGCGATGGGAGTCGCCCTCTTCGGCCTCGCCACCGCCGCGCTCGCCGCGGTGATGGTCGGCCGCGGCGGCGGGATCGGGGACGGCCGGGGAGCCCGGCGGTGAGCTGGCGGGGAGAGGGCCGGCCGCCGGCCGAGGCGGGTCAGTCGGGTCAACCGGGTCAGTCGGGTCAGCCGGGTCAGCCGGGCGGCGATCGCCGGGACCAGAGCGGGGGCCACGGCCGCTTCATCGATCCCGCCCTCGGCCTCCTCGAAGGCGAGGGCTCCGAGCAGCGGATCGCGACCGAGCGCGAGGGCTACCCGACGCGCACCGGGCTGTGGACCGAGGTCCCGTCGCATGCGGCGCCCGGAGGAGGGGCCGAGCCCAGCTATTACGGCCGGCCGGTGCTCAAGGAGCCGGTGTGGATCTGGACGGTGCCGCTCTACTTCTACGTCGGCGGCACGGCCGGGGCGGCGGCGGTCCTCGCCGGGGCGGCGCAGGTGACCGGCGGGCCGGCGCTCCGGCCCTTCGTCCACCGCTGCCGCTGGGTGGCGGCGGTCGGCGGCGCGGTGAGCACCGGCCTCCTGATCGCCGACCTCGGCCGCCCGGAGCGCTTCCTCCACATGCTCCGCGTCTTCCGGCCGACCTCGGCGATGAGCGTCGGCTCCTGGGTGCTCGCCGGCGCCGCCGGGACGACCGCCGGCGCGGCGATCCTCGGCGGCCGCCGGGGGTTCCTGGGCCGCCTGGGCGACGTCGTCGGCCTCGCCGCCGCCGGCCTCGGCCTGCCTCTCGCCGGCTACACCGCCGTCCTCCTCGCCAGCACCGCGGTGCCGCTCTGGCAGGAGTCGCGCGAGAGCCTGCCGCCGCTCTTCGTCGCCTCGGCCGCCTCGGGCGCCGCCTCGCTCCTCGAGATCCTCCCCGACCCGCCGCGCGGGACGGCGGTGGTCCACCGCTTCAACCTCCTCGCCAAGGCCGCCGACCTGACGGCCATGGCGGCGGTCGAGCGCGATACCGCGCGCGTCGAGACGGTGGGCAAGCCTCTGCGCGAAGGATTGGCCGGCACCCTCTGGAAGCTCGCCAAGGCGGCGACCGCGGCGAGCCTCGCCCTATCCCTCCTCCCCGGCCGCTCCAAGCGCCGCCGGATCGCCGGCGGCCTCCTCGGCACCGCCGGCGCGATCGCCCTGCGCTACGCCGTGTTCCACGCCGGCAAGGCGTCGGCCCGCGACCCCCAGGCCACCTTCCGCCAGCAGCGGGAGGGCCACGGCGGCCGCGAGGTCACCGGCCGCGACGCGGCGGCCGGCCCGCAATAACGCCGGGCGCGAGCTTTCCGGCAGCGGTCCCGCGGCCCCTCCGGGCGGCCGATTCTTCCCGGTCAAAAAAATCTAAAAATTTTTTGTCCCGCTTTGGGGGGGCTGTCGCACTCTCAACCGAAGCTCAGTCAATGTCGTCATCTTTTGACCTGCGGGTCCCTCTTTCGAGGAGTTCCCGCACATAACCAGGAGGGTTTCCCCAATGTCTGGAGTTCTGGTGCGCCGTGTCTCTGTCATGATCGTGATCGTCGCCATCGCCTTCGTCACCCTGCCCGCCGCCGACGCCCGCCCGCTCGCCGGGACGCATTCGACGGCCGGCACCGCCACGAGCTGGATGGCGGCTCTCTCGACCTGGGTGTCGAGCTATTTCACCGGTACGCCCGCCGCGCGGACGTTCCGCACGACGTCGGCCGCCGGCACGAGCCCCTCGATCACGGGCAGCGGCGGCATCATGCACACCAATACCGGGTCGTGCGTCGACCCGAACGGGCACCCCGTTCCTTGCAATCCTGGCACCTGATCTGATGATGGCCGCCTCTCCACGTCCGGGTGCGTGGAGAGGCGGCCCGATCTGTTTTCATTCGGGAGGGACACGAAATGGTCAACGACCATCCGACGACCCAAGAGTTTCGAGGCCTGCTGGGCGGCGCGTCCAGCCTGGCGAGGCGAACCGAGAGCACGCGGATCGTCCGCCACCTCCTCGCCGGCTGCCTGCCCTGCTTCGACAGCCTGCAGGGGATGGGCTGGCCCGGCGAGCGTCTCGATCGCCTGCTCCACCTGCCGGGAGGCCATCGCGACGAGGCATTCGAGAACGCGCGCCCGGCGGCGCACGGGTACGATTACGCCCGCGCCTTCGAGCAGGCCGAGCAGTCGATCTCGGAGTTCCTCGCCGACCCACCGCCGCCGGCCCAGGCGACGGAGACCCTGCTCGCCGAGCTCGATCGCCGGCCTCGAGCTCGCCAGGAGGAGGCGGTCGCCGCGGAGGCCGCCTTCGCCGATCCGCAGCTCGTCCGCTGTCTGATCGAGCGCAGCCATGAGGCGCGCTACGACGACCCCGCGGCGATGCTCCACTGGGCCTCGTTGGCGCGGGTCGTCGCCGGCCGCGTAAAGCCGGCGTTCGCCGGCTCGGCGCCGCGTCTGGAAGACCTCAGGGCGCGCGCCTGGGGCCAATACGGCAATGCGCTCCGCGTCGCCGGCCGGCTGCGGGAGGCGCAGGAAGCGATGGCCGTCGCCCGCGGCCATCTCGACGCCGGCACCCGCGACCCCGTGCTGCGGGCGCGGCTCTGCGAGCAGATGGCATCCCTCTACACCTTCCAGCGCTCCTTCGACGACGCCATCGCCTCGCTCAAGGAGGCGGAGGAGGTCTACCGCGAGCTGGGCGAGACTCATTCCATGGCGCGTACCCTGGTCCAGGAGGCGATCACCTGCATCTACGCCGGCGAGCCGGAACCGGCGGTGACTCTCCTCAACCGCGCCATTCCCCTCATCGACCATGAGGAAGATCCCCACCTGCTCTTCGCCGCATGCCACAACATCGTGCGCTGCTATATCGACCTCGACCAGCCGGAGCAAGCGTTGTCGCTTCTGTTCGATGCGCAGGAGCTTTTCAACGAATTCAGTGACGCGCTTCTCTTGCTGCGGGCCGCCTGGCAACAGGGGCAGCTACTGCGCGACATGGGCCATCTTCGGGCTGCCGAATCGGCGCTGCTGCGCGCCCGCAAGGGATTCATGGAACGCGGCTTGGCCTACGAGGTGGCGGTGGTCTCGCTCGACCTCTCGGCCGTCTACGTGAGGCTCGGCGCGGTCGACGAGCTCAAACAGACGGTCATCGAGACTGTCCCGATCTTCCGTGCCCTGGGGGTCGATCGCGAGGCTCTGGCCTCGGTCCTCCAGCTGCAGAAGATCGCCGATCAGGAGCACCAGGCTCTCGAGCTGATCCGCGCTCTGACCGCCCGGCTCAAGGGCCTCGGTCAGCCGGCTGAGGACGTGAGTTAAGAGATGACGATAGTATGGCCTCGCCCCACATGGGGCGAGGCCATACTTGCCCGAGCATCCATCCGCCCAGGAGCTTGCGGCCTTCCTGGCCGCAGGTTGCAGCGCACGAGCCGAACGATCCAGGATCGTTCGCCACCTCCTTGCCGGCTGCGGCACTTGCCTGAGTCGCCTCGAGGCGCTGGACCCCAAGGGGCAGCTACCCCGCCCGTTGCGAGCGCAGGGCTCCGAGACACCTCTCACACCCAATGCAGAGCTCGACTACGAACGGGCCTTCGCGGCGGCGGAGCGGACATTAGGGTTTTTCCTCGCCGACGGCAAGCCGCTCGCCGGCCCCCCTGGGGCACTCCTCGCCGAGCTCGGGCTGCCCGGGGCGGCCGCGTCGGATCGCGCGAACCGTCTGGCAATTCCGTTCCTCACCCGGTGGCTGATCGAGAAGAGCCATTCCCTCCGCTACACCGATCCTCGTGAAATGTTGCACTGGGCGCTGATGGGCAGGCTCGCGGCGGAAGGATGCTCAGCCGTAGCCACCGGCAGCGAAGCGAAGCGGGCGGACCTCCGCGCCGACGCCGAGGCCCAACTCAGCAGCTCGCTGCGTGTCCTGGGTAGGATCGAGGACGCCGAGAGCTGCATGAGGACCGCATGGAGGGAGCTCGAGCGTGGCACCGGAGATGCCGAGGTGCGGGCGATGGTTTTCTCACAGACCACCTCTCTGCTTACCTTGCAGAAGGAGTTCCAGCTCGCCATCGACCTCTCGGCCGCGGCCGCCTCGACGTATCTGGAGCTCGGGATGAAGAATCGCTCCGCTATCGCGAAGGTCACGGGAGCGACCGCCCTGCTCTACTCCGGAGATCCGGAGAGAGCTTCTCGCATCCTGATGGGCACTCTCCACGAGATCGATTCGGAGGAGGATCCGACTCTGGCCCTCGTAGTCCGCAACAATTTAGCCCGCTGCTACCTCGATCTCGGCGAGCCCGCGAAGGCACTCACCATCCATCGCGGGGGTCAGGAGATCCGTCAGGACCTCGAACCGCTGATCCTCCTCCGCAGGGACTGGCAGGAGGGTCTGCTGCTCCACTCCCTGGGCGAAGGCACGGCCGCCACTCGGACGCTCGGCCGGGTCCGCCGCGGTTACGTCGAGCGGCGGCTCGCCCGCGAGGCGATCGTCGTGACCCGCGACCTGGTCCGGACGCTGGCGGAGATCGGCGAAGGAGAGAGGGCTTCGAGCCTGCTGGAAGAGACGGCGGAATGGATGCGAGGCATGAGCTTCGGACCGGAGACGTGGCAGTTCTTCGACGAGCTGCGAGCCGCCGGCTGAGAGCATTCAGCCCTCGCCGCGCTCCTTCTTCCAGATCCGGCGCCTGGACAGAGCATCGAGGACCACGCGCTTGCTCTCGGCGAAGCGGCCTCCTCTCTCCATCGCCGGCGCGGCTCCCATGCAGTACAGGCGGCTGAAGAAGTCGGCGGGCGTGGTATTGAGCTCGGCCAGGAGCTCCAGCAGGTCGCGCAGCGACATCCCCTCGCGGCCGTAGAGCACCTCCGCCAACCGGCCGGCGGGCCAGCCAAGGCTCCCCTCGACCGTCTCGGGGATCGTCTCCGCACGCACCGCCAGCTCGCGCAGCGAGCTCGCGATGCGCATCTCCTCAAGATGCAGGGACATCGCGTGGATGGTAGCACTGTAATTGCTGGAAAGGCGATAGGTCTTCCAATGGCACCGTCCGGTCACACCGCCACGAAGGTCCCCGGAGCCGCGGCTTTCTCTCCGCGGCTCGCGGCGCGGGACGTGTGGCGCGGCCTCGATCGCTGTCTTGCCGGCGACGGGTCCGGGAGCGGGGCCGCGGGCGGAGCGGCCTTCGCCCGCATGGCAGTCGGCCTCCTCGCCGGCTGGTGGATCTACGTGCCGGTCCACGAGCTGCTCCACGCCGCCGCCTGCGCCGCCGCCGGCGGCGGCGTCTCGCGGCTCGAGATCGCGCCGCTCTACGGCGGCGCTCTCCTCGCCCGGCTCCTGCCTTTCGTGGCGCCGGGCGGCGGGAGCTACGCCGGGCGGCTCTCGGGCTTCGATACGCGGGGGAGCGACCTGATCTACCTGGCGACCGACCTCGGCCCTTTCCTGTTGACGCTGTTCCCCGGCGTCTGGGCGCTTCGGCGCGCCGCCCGGCGGAGCCTGCCGCTCGCCTTCGGCCTCGTGCTTCCCCTGGCGCTGGCGCCCTTCCTCTCGCTCGCCGGCGACGCGTACGAGATCGGGTCGATCCTCGCCACCCGGCTGCCCCCCTGGTCGGACGCCGCCTCGCGCGGGCTGCTGCGCGGCGACGACCTCGCCGCGAAGATCGCCTGGCTGCCATCCGTCGCCGGGGCTCCCTGGGGCGGCCTCGTCCTCGCCGCCGCCCTGGGGCTCGCCTGGGCGCTCGCCGTCTACGCGCTCGCCGGAGCGGTCGCCACCGCGCTCGGCGAGCCGCCCGTACCGCCGCCCTCGACCGCTGCCGGGGCCTAGGCGCTCAGCCGGTCCCAGTCCGCATCCGGCGCGTCCTGGGCGATCGCCAGACCGCCGTCCGAGCCGACGAAGATGGGGTCCTTGACGACGGCACCTTGCCGCCGCCGAAGGACTGGAGCTCGCGCTCGAGCCGCGTCCCGAGGCCGCGGATGAGGCCGGTGCCGCCGGAGAGGACGATATGGTTGCGGACCTTCTCCTGGTACTCGGGGTCGACGCGCGAGAGCAGGTCGAACATCGACTCGATCATCGACGGGAGGATGCCCTCGCAGGCCTGGCGCATCTCCGGCGTGATGTCGATCTCGGTCGGCTTGCCGTTGATCGGCACGGTGACCTTGACCGGGCTCTTGGGCGCCTCGCCGACGAAGCTCGCCGCCTCCTTCCAGCCGCGCACCATGTGGATCGAGAAGCGGGCCGACGGGTGGTGCTCGCGGACGAGGCGCATCAGCTGCTCGTCGATCCAGTCGCCGGCGAGCGTCAGCGTGCGCTGGTCGTCCTCGGTGGGCAGGCGCCCGTTCATGACGCAGAAGTCGGTCGTGCCGGCGCCGATGTCGATGATCATCGTATGGAGGAGGGCCTCCATGCCGTAGGCGACGGCGAACGGCTCGGAGACGATCATCAGGCTGTCGGCGGCGTCCTGCATCGCCTTCCTCACGTGCTGTTTGTTGACCCGCAGCGCCTCGGCGGGAACGCCGACGACGGCGCGCACCTTGATGCCGTTCTTCGACTCGCGGTCGAGCCCGACGAGCGACAGCAGGTGGCAGAGCAGCTCGCGCACCGCCGCCGCGTCCTTCTCCGAGCCGTCCTTGATCAGCCCCTCCTCGAGCGGCCGGTGGAGGTCGAGCATCGGCCGGTTCTCGAGCGCTTCGCGGCCGATCAGCACGGGCTTCTTCAAGACCTTCCGCGCCACCATGTCGAGCGGCCAGCCGACGTAGCTCTCGATGACGTGGCGCTGGCCCGTTGGAGGAGGAGATCGAGCTGCGCGAGGTGCCGAGATCGATCCCGACGTTGACCACCTGGTTCTTGTTGTTGCTCATGATCCGATTCCTTTCGAGATTCCTTTCACTCCGGAGCCTCGCCACGGAATCGGCATAGGAGCGGATGCCGCGGGCGAGCGCCTCAGCGATCGATTGGCGATACGAGTCTTGCGACAGCAGGCCCGCCTCGTCGTCGTTCGACAGGGAGGAGACCTCGGCGAGGATCGCCGGCATCTCGGTCGAGACGCAGGACGAGGAAGGGGGCTGCCTTGACCCCGCGGTCGTCGAGCGCGGGGTTGACCTGGACGAGGGAGCGGTAGAGGGAGGTCTGGACCGCCTCGGCCAGACGCCGCGAGCTGTCCTGGCGGACGTCGGCGTAGAGGCGGTCGAGGATGCCGCCGCATGTCGGCGAGCGAGTAGCGCGAGCCGCGGTTCTCGGCGGCGGCGAGCTCGGTCAGCACCGGATCGTCGGTCGCCCCCAGGTAGTAGGTCTCGACGCCGCGCTCCGCCGGGTTGGAGATCCAGTTGAGGTGGATCGAGACGAAGAGGTCGGCGCCGGCGCGGTTGGCGACCGCCGCCCGGTCCTCGAGAGCGACGGCGCGGTCCGCCTCGCGGGTCATCAGCACCTGGAAATCGCGCTCCAGGAGCCGCCGCAGGCGCAGGGCGATGTCGAGCGTCAGGGACTTCTCCGTCACCCCCGAGCGGGTATGGGTGCCGACGTCCTCGCCGCCATGGCCGGAGTCGAGGACGATCCGCCGTACGGCGAGCGGAAAGGCCGCGGGATCGATCGGCCGCGGCACCGGCAGACGCGGAGCGGAGGCGACCGCGGACACCAAGCCGGAGATGGCCGCCGTCGGGCTCGGCCGCGAAGCGAGCGCGGCGCGCCGGGCGCGCGGGGACGATGCCGTGGCGGGGACGAAGCGCGAGGCGCCGAGCAGGCCGATCGAGGTGAAGGCGAGGATGGCGGCCAGAACCGCTGCGGCGCGGCGCCAGTCGCGGCGCCGACGCTGGCGCAACGGGCGGCGGCCCTGGATCAGGTCGACGTTCTCCTGCACCAGCTCGGACAACAGGCGGCGCTTCAGGCGATCGACGTCCGCCATCAGCCGCCGGAGACCGCCGGCCGGCGGTCTCCCTCTCGAGAACGGGTACCCACTCGAAGTCTCCTCAGACGACGCGAGACCGTGCCTGCGCGAAGTGTCTGGGCGGCGAAGAGTATATGGCCTGCCGCCGGCATCGCCATCACGCTCGCCACCGCGAGCCGCCGCCGACGGGCTCCGTGTGCGTCAGCTCCCCTTCACGAAGATGTGGAGCTTGTCCGCATCCTCCCGTATGCCGGTCACCTCGACGCCGAAGCCGGCGAGATCGAGCACTATGTGGAGCTCGTTGCCGGCGCGCTCGTCGTGAAAGCCGGTGCGCACCTGCCGCACCTGCCGGGTGCCGACGATCAGGCGCCCCTCGGCGAACGGATGGCGGATGCCGCGCAGCTTGATCAGCACGCGCGGCGGATCGCCCTCGACGCGGTAGTGCACGAAATCCTGGCGCCGGAATGTCCCGTTGCCCCACAGCACCACCTCGGTGCCGTCCGGGCTCTGCTGCCAGGTGATCTTCTGGATCTCGGTCGGCGGCGCCATGCCGGCGGGATCGGCGGCGAGCGGAGCCGGCGCGGTGGACGCCGCGGCGACCGGCGCCGGCGGAGCCGGCGAGGCGGATAGGGGTGACCGCGGAGCCGGCATGCCGGCGACACGGGGATCCGGCGTGGCTGTCACAGGGACCGCGGGGCGGGCCGGCGCTTGGGCGGCCGAGGCGGTGGATGCCGGCGCGGTATTGACCGGGCCGGCTGCCGGATGATGCGGCCGCGCTGCGCGCCGCGGCGCAGGCAGCGCCACGGCGGCCGTCCCCCGGCGGGTCAGCCAGCCGAGGAGGAGGTCCTGCGAGAGGACGACCCAGGCGGTACCACCCAGGAAGGCGGCGAAGAACGTCCAGAGGATGAGTCGCGACACGCGGACCGGCCGCTCGCGGCTCACGCGCTCCGGCACGTCGGGGTCCGGCTCGCCGGGTTCCGCGACCGGAGCGGCGCTCGTCGCCAGGAGACCGGGCCAGGACGAGCGCTCGGCGTGCGGCGGGACGGCGGCGGCTCGGTCGGGACGGCGGGGACGATGGCGACGGCGGCGGGAAGGGGCGGCACGGGCGGGGCCGGTGTCGCCTGCGGCGAAGCCTCCTCGAGGGGGGTTGCGACGGAAGGAGCCGGGTCGTCCGCGGGTGGCGGCGCGGGGGCCGCAGCCGGGGGGGCCGCGGGCGGCTGTGCCGGCACGGTCGCGGCCGGCGCGTTGGCGACGTCGAAGGGCGTGCCGCCCTCGCGGATGTAGTTCTCGACCATCCGCCCGATCAGCTCCCGGCTGTGCGGCGAGAGCTCGAGGAAGCGCAGTCCCATGCCGGCCGGCTTCTCCACCGACTCGTCGAGCTGGCGCACCCAGGCGACCTCCCCGGTCCCCTGGATCAGCTCGAAGCCATCGCCGAGGTGGAACTCGAACCCGAGCACGCGGCCGACCGGCTCGGGCGTCTGGGTGCGGATGAACATCCCTCCCGGCGAGATGTTCGCCGAGTACTCGCTGATGAAGCCGCTGAACCATTCGAACTTGAGCTGCACCCGGGTGGCGAGGGGGACGCGCCGGGAGTCGCGGGGGACGGTGTAGTCGGTCATGGCGGCAGCCTGCAGCACCTCGCGGGAGGACACCGCCACGGCACGGCGGCGCCTCGGGGGCCGCGCGAGCCGGCGGTTGTCGGCGATCAAGTGCGCGAAATCTTATCATCGGGGACCAATCGAGGGGCTTATCGGGGGACGGGCCTCCGCTCCCGCCCGAGGAAGGACGCGAGATGGCGGGCCAGGGCCACGGTCAGCCGCTCCTCCTCCGCCGCCTGCTGGAACATGATGAGCGCGGCGATCGCTTCGCGATGGACCTCGCGCGATTCGAACGCCGGCATGATCTCGACGGCGAGCTGCTTGATCTCGGCGGTGCAGCCCTCGGCGGCGTAGAGGATGGCGAGGTCGAGGGAGACCAGGGCCGCGTCGTAGCCCATCCGGCGCTCGAAGAACTCCCGCTGCACGTCGCGGAAGGCGGCCTCCGCCGGCCCGCGCCGGCCGAGCCCGAGCTCGATCCGCCCCTCGGCCCACCGCAGCCGCACGAGGTCGAGCGGGTTGCCCAGGTCGGTAGCCAGCCGGCGCACCTCCGGCAGCAGGGCCTCGGCCTCGGCGTGGCGGCCGGCCGTGGTCAACAGCCAGACCAGGTTGTGCCGCGCGCAGTGCAGGAGGTGGAGATCGGCAGTCTGATCCACCTCGGTGCCGCCTTCTTGGAGGAGGGCGATCGCCGCCTCCAGATCCCCTCGCTCTTCGAGGATCTTCGCTTTCTTGACCAGCACGACGCCCGCGCCATGGGGGTCGTCGGACTCCCGGTAGAGCCGCAGGGCCTCGTCGGCCAGCTCCTCGGCCTCCTTGAGCCGGCGCTGGGCGCGGCGCAACGAGCTCTCCAGGCGGAGCAGCTCGGCCCGCACCTGGAGATTGCCGGTGAGACTCTGGTCCAGCAACTCCTCGGCCCGCCGGAACGCCCGTTCGCTCCCCCATAGCTCGCCCAGGATCCGGGAAGCGTTGCCGAGGTATGCCCAGGTCTTGGCACGCAGATCGAGAAGCCAGTGCGGATCGTAGGCCTCGGGAACGAGGGACTCGGAGACTCGCACCGCCAGCTCCGCCAAGGTGACCGCCTGCGCCGGATCGTCGCCCGCGGCTTGCAGGCTTTTCCTCAGGAGCAGCTGGCAGACCGCCCAGGTTTGGAACCGATCGTCATCGCGCACCTTGGCGATCTGGACGTCGAAGGGCTCTTCGAGCAACTCGCGGAGAAGCTCCGGCGCCTGCCGACCCTCGAACACGGCGACCCGCTCGTCCCAGTGCTCGACCTCTCGCTTGAGGTCGACGATCTCCTGATAGGTCTCGGCGCAGACCGGGCATACCGCCACAAAGTGCGGAATCACGCGATTGACCAGCTCCTCGTGCTCCAGGTCGCCCGCCAGCCACCGCGCGAGCGTCTCGATGGAAAGATGGGCCTCCTTCACCGAATTCACCTCCTTGCACCCAATTCTTACCCCGACCACGACAGGAGCAGGGAAGAAGGGCAGGAAAACTTCCCTCAAAAGGAGAGTTGCCGCAGGAAGCAATTTCGTGACACCGGAGAGCAAAACATCGGGGCCGGCGTACCGGCCCCGTCCATAACTACACCTCTTTAGCCGTGGGCATGGAGCGCGCCACCCGGGTCGCTCGGGACCGTGGTCACGGCGGTCGTGGTGGCCGCATGCGGCTTGCCGTCCGGATCGAGTGAGCCGCCCTCGTTGCCGCGAATCGAGGTCGGCGAGTGAGCCGGTTGCCCGCCCCAGAGACCGCTGAGGGTATTCCACGTAAGCCTCACCCAGTCAGCAGCTTGGATGCTGCTGTGCTGCCCGCGTGCGGCCGTCGCCGAGCGCCCTTGGGCGAGGGCCGGCAGGGCGGCGAGGAGGATGGACAGAGTGAGGGCGATCACAGAGAGCTTCGGTTGACGGCGGGACATGTTCGCCTCCTGGGTCGGGCAGGTCTCGCGACCGGCGGCATGCCGGGCAGAGCCCACCCCTATCCAATGGGACGTTCTCGAAGTCCGCAACCGGGACATCGTTCTACGCGACAGGCCGCGGCCGCCGCTCGCGGCGATCTCGGAAGCCGCTCGTGACGGGTTCGAGCAATCGGTCCAACTCTGCAGAAACAAAGAGCTTGGCAAGTATGGCGGGCCGTGCTACCCTTCCGACCCAAGTTGATCTACGTGAGCGTAAAAGGTAAACCGCGCCGCTGGTTACAGTGGGCTCCTCGCTTCTAGGGAGTAGCGCATGCTGCCGAAGCACGCCAAGGCCCATCCCTCTCGCCTCTCCCGTTCCATCCTTCTCGCCCTCCCCTTGAGCCTCGCCCTGCTGATACCGGCCGGTCCTCCGGCGGCGGCGCAGAGCCTCGACGGCTCGCGGGCCTCGATGCTGCGCCAGAATCTCGGCGCGCAGCAGGAGGGGTTGACCTATCTGCGGACCAGCGCGGATGTGCAGGATTTCTCCCAGCGCGGCCTCCTGGTGCCCTTGACCGGCAACGCCGACTACGAGCTCGCCACCGGCGAGGTCTCCTTCCCGGTCGCCCGAGTCGAGGTCAAATCCTTCGTCGAACAGCTCGCGCACCACTATCGGGCCGCCTGCGGCGAGCCGCTGGTGGTGACCAGCGCGACACGGCCGATCAACCGGCAGCCGCGCAACGCCTCCGAGATCTCCGTCCATCCGACCGGCATGGCCGTCGACCTGCGCCGCAGCGACCGCGGCTCGTGCCGGCGCTTCGTCGAGACCACCCTGCTCTCGCTCGAGGGCAAGGGATTGATCGAGGCGACGCGCGAGCACTGGCCGCCGCACTACCACGTGGCGGTCTTCGCCGAGCCCAACCTCCGCTACCTGGACGGCACGCCGGACGAGCTCCCGCCGCCACAGATGGCGGCGCTCGAGGCGGCCGGGGCGGCGGCGCCCGCGGTGCCCTACGTGCACCGTTCGGCGGCCCCCGCCGCCATCGCGGCGCCGGCTACCGCCTATCGCAGCTCGGCCCGCGGCCGCAACGCCCGCAGTCGCCACAGCCGCGGCCGCGGTCACAGCCGGACGGTCCACCCCAAGAGCTACCGGGTGGGGCGCGGCGACAACCTGTGGCGGATCGCCCGCCGCAACCGCACCAGCGTCGCCGATCTCGAGCGCGCCAACGGCCTCCATAGCGCCGGCGGGCTGAAGCCCGGCCAGATGCTCGCCATCCCCGGCGCCAAGTAGGGCGCGTCATCGAGCCGACGCAAAGGGCGACCGCGAGGTCGCCCTTCTAGTTTTCGCCCCTCACCCTGGCCATCTCGGCGACAACCAGCCGATAGGCCACGATCTTCTGCTGCAGGCCCTTGAGCTGGAGCTCGCCGAGCGGCTCGGTCGGCACCGCGCCGGCGAGCAGGCGGTGGGTCTCGGGGCCGAGGACCACGTCGCCCGGACGGGCGACGAAGGCCTCGAGGCGGGCGGCGACGTTGACCGTGTTGCCGAGCACGGTGTAGTCGACGCGGCGGCGGCTCCCGATATCGCCCACCACCACCGGGCCGCTGTTGACGGCGACGCGAGCGCTGAAGGCAGAGAGGCCCTGCTCCCGCCGGCGGCCGCTCCACTCCGCCAGACGACGCTGGATCTCGACCGCCGCCTGGACCGCGCGACGGGCGTGGTCCGGCTGCGGCACGGGCGCGCCGAAGAAGGCCATCACGCAGTCGCCGATGAATTTGTCGAGGGTGCCGCCGGCCTCGAAGATGGCCTCGACCGCGCCGGAGAGAAAGGCGTCGAGGAGCTCCGCCACCTCCTCCGGCCGCGCCGCCTCGCAGAACGTGGTGAAGCCCACGAGGTCGGCGAAGAGGACCGAGGCCTCCGCCGCGCGCGGCCGCCGCAGACCGCCGCCCTCCTCGTCGCGGAGCACCTCCTCGATGACCGCCGGCGAATGGTAGCGCTCGAGGCGGCTCCGCGCCTCGCGCTCGAGCTCGGCGCGCCGCGCGTAGCGGATGCGCTCGACCGCCACCGCCACGTAGTTGGCGAGGGCGGTCAGGAAGTCGAGGTCGCGCTCGTCGAAGGCGCCGACCTTGAACGGCGAGTCGAGCTGGACGACGCCGATGATCCGGTCACCCGACCAGAGCGGCGCGCACATCGCGGCGCGGATCTGGTGCAGGCGGATCGACTCGCCGCCCGACAGGCGCTGATCGGTCATTGCGTCGTAGGTCACCAGCGCCACCCGCTCCCGCATCACCTCCTGGAGCATCGTCCGCGACACCGGCACCTCACCCTGCGGCCGCACCTCCACCCGGTCGCGGACGCGCGCCAGCTCGCAGACGAGCTCGCCCTCGCCGTCTTCCCCCTCCTGGCGCTCGGGCCGCAGCAGGAAGAAGCCGCGCTCGACGGGCAGCGCCTCGTAGGCGAGGTCGAGCACTCGCGAGAAGACGTCGTCGATGCTGTCGGCGGTGATCAGCACGCGCCCCAGCCGGGTGAGGAACCCCAGCATCCGGCGGGCGTACCCGTCCTCGTCCTCCATGCCGGCGGGGCGCGGCTCCCGCGGCGCTTCCGGACCGCCGGCCTCGGGAGGGCAGGGTCCGGCGGGGCCGGCGAGCCGGCCGAGCTCGATGGCGAACTCGGCGATCGGACGGATGATCGTGGCGTTGGCGAGGATCGAGGGGCCGCCGGCCGAGACCGCGGGCCGTGTCGCAGGGCCGGGTACCGGCTGCAGCGAGGCCGCCGCCGGCGCGCCCTCGACCCGCAGCTCGAAGGCGCCGATCGTCAGGCTGTCACCGAGCGCCAGGGGAGCGCTGGCGACCGGCACGCGGTTGAGCTCGACGCCGTTGGTGCTCCGCAGGTCGTGGACCGTCCAGGCGCCGTCCGTCGAGCGCAGCTCGGCGTGATGGCGCGACACCGAGACGTCGGCGAGCACCACGTCGTTGTCCGGCCCGCGCCCGAGCGTCAGGCGAGAGCCGGCCAGAGGAACGACGCGCTCCTCACCCTCGACGAGGAAGCGTAGGCGGAGCATGGAGGGGGACCTCGCGCGGGATCATAGCAGGCCCGCCGCCGAGGTCCGACCCGTCATCCGACCGGCGGCTCGGGGAGCGCCTCGCCGGGCGCCATCGCCGGCCACCGTCCGGCAGAGCGGAGCCCCGCCCCGCCGGGCACTGCCTTACGGCACGTACTCCTGCACCCAGGGCGAGAAGATCGCCGCGAGGCCGTCGCCCGAGGTCTGGTAGTTGGTGACGCAGTAGCACTGGCTGCAGGAAGGCTGGAAGGGGATCGACCAGCTCTGCCCGGGCGCCACGGTGGCCGAGTCGCCGATGGTGACCATGGCCTTCGAAAGGTACGAGTTGGTGGCGTTGAGGGCGCCCAAGGGCAGGGCCGCGGCCTGGCAGGCGATGCGGACGTTCTGCACCAGGATGTTGGTGAAGGAGAGATTGGTGATGTTGACGTTCACGCCCGTCGTGTGATTCTCGGCGACTCCCACGAAGCTCGACGGCACCCGGTGGCCGTTGGCATCCGTCCAGTAGATGTCGAGGACCGCGCAATCGGTCGTGCCCGAGGGCGTGTACCCGACATGGACCTTGCCGGTGCCGCCATGGGCGATCGGCGGCGCCGGATCGCTGTTGGTCCAGTGCAGAACGGTGTTGCCGCCCGAGGTCGTGACGGTCGGGGTGCTGGGGAAGAAGTCCGCCCAGAAGTCGGTGCAGGTGACGTTGCCCTTGAGGACGATCGCCACGTCAAAGGCATCCTGGCTGCCAGTGTTCCAGAGGTCATAGTTGCACTCGATCGATGGACCGGGGCCGGGGCCGCCGGCGCCGTTCGCGGCCGCCATGGCGGCCGACGCTCCCAGGGTAGAGGTCACGACGGCGAGGATCAAAGCGAGCTGGCGCATCTCTCTGCTCTCCCGCCAATAGGAGTAGACGCTCGATACCGGCGAGGCGAGGAGGCCGGAGGGCCGAGAGAGATCTTGGAGAGGCTAGACGCTGGCGGCGAGGAACGACTTCCAGAGAGCATGGCCGGCGGCCAGGGAGAGCTCGCCGCGTTCGTAGACCTCGCGGAAGGCGGCGACGACCCGCGGGCAGAACTGGCTGCCAGCGCCGGCCAGGATCTCGGCCGCGGCGCGCTCCGGGGCGAGACCTTTGCGGTATGGGCGGCTGGTGGTCATGGCGTCGTAGGTGTCGGCGACGGCGATGATGCGAGCGACGAGGGGGATCTCGTCGCCGGCGAGGCCGTCCGGGTAGCCTTGCCCGTCCAGCCGCTCGTGATGGCTGCGCACCCCGGGGAGCACCCGCCGCAGGTCGCTCACCCCGGCGAGGATCTCGGAGCCGTCGATGGGATGGCGGCGCATGAGCTCGGCCTCGGCCGGATCGAGCGGCGCGGGCTTGCCGAGGATCGCGTCCTGGACGAAGATCTTCCCCACGTCGTGGAGGGTCGCCGCCAGCCAGAGGTCCTCGAGGTCGGCGCCGCCGAGGCCGAGCTCGCGCCCGAGGAGCACCGAGTAGCTGGTGACGCGGCGGACGTGGCCGCCGGTATAGGGGTCCTTCTTCTCGATCGCCTCGGCCCAGGCGATGACCGTCTCGGTAAACTGGCGCCGCCGCGCCTCGTAGAGGCGCGCGTTCTGCAGCGGATGGGCGAGGACCCCGGCGAAGAGCCGCATGCGCCGCAGGTCGTCGTCGGAGAAACGCTCCCGCTCCACCGGGTTGAGGAGCTGGAGGACGCCGATCACGACGCCGTGGGCGACGAGGGGCACGGCGAGGATCGCCCGCGTCTGGAAGACCTCCTGGCGGTCGCCGCGCCAGCGCGGGTCGGCGGCGACGTCGTTGACCAGCTCGGCCTTGCCGGAGAGGGCGACGCTGCCGACGATCCCCTGCCCCATCGGCACCCGCAGGTCGCGGATCTCCCCCGCCGCGCTGCCGCGCACCACCCGGAAGAACAGCTCGCCGCGCTCCTCGTCGAGCTCCCAGATCGAGCTCGTCTCGGCATGGCAGACTTCCTCGGCCCTGACCAGCGCGAGATCGAGGACGCGGGCGAGATCGAGCGTGCCGGTCAGCTGGACGCCGATCTCGAGCAGCGTCTCGTACTCGCGCAACCGCTGCCGCAGAGCGGTCTCGGTAGCCTCCTGGGCGATCGTCGCCATCTCCCTCATCTCCCCGGCATTCTACCCGGATGGGAAGGGCTCAGGCGCTCAGCTGGTCGAGGTCCCGGTGGAGCTCGTCGACGCTCGGATAGCGCTCCTCGGGCTCTTTCTTCAGGCACCGCAGGATGATCTCCGCGAGACGCGGCGGGATCTCCGGCCAGTGCTCGGCGGGCGGCGGCGGCGATTCCTTCAGATGCTTCATGAGGAGCTCTACGTCGGTCGCCGCGGCGAACGGCAGCCTGCCGGTAAAGACCTCGTAGAAGACGACGCCGCAGGAATAGATGTCGGCGCGGACGTCGGGCTCGCGGCCCTGGAGCTGCTCGGGCGACAGGTACTGCGGCGTGCCGACGACAAAGCCCATCTGGGTCTGTCCCGCCTCCGTCCGCTCGATCGGCCGCGCGATGCCAAAGTCCATCAGCTTGGCGTTGCCGGTGGGCTCGAGGATCAGGTTCTCCGGCTTGATGTCGCGGTGCAGCACTCCGGCGGCATGGGCGACCGCCAGTCCGGCGCAGAGCTGCTTGGCCAGGCGCAGGCCCGCCGAGTACGGCAGTCGGTGCGTCTGGTCGAGGAGGAAGCGCAGCGTCACCCCGCGGACGTACTCCATCGAGATGAACGGGATACCGTCGATCTCGCCGAAGTCGTAGGTGCGCAGCACATTCGGATGGGTGATCCGGCGCGCCAGCTTGAGCTCGCTCTTCAGGCGCTCGAGCTGTCCCCGGTCGCCCCACAGGTCGCGCTTCAGCATCTTCACGGCGACCAGGTCGTCGAGCTCGCGGTCGCGCGCCTTGTAGACCACCCCCATGCCGCCGGTGCCGAGGACCGAGAGGATCTCGAAACGGTGCGCCATGAGCGCCCCCGGCGCGATGCCGGAGAGGGTCGCGGCGTCGGCGGCAGCGCCGGCTCCGGCCGGCGCGAGGCCGCCGGCGGAGCGCTCGATGACGCGCGAGGCGACGGCGCCGGAGAGGACGTAGAGCGGCTGCGGGGACACCAGCGCCCGGCGCGGCGCGAGCTGGTATCCGGCCCGCTCGAGGTGGGGCTCGAGCTCCTGGTAGACCTCGCGCGAGATGACGATCTCGCCCGCGGTCGCCTCGCGGGCCAGGCTCTCGAGCTGCTGCACCGGCAGGCCAACCATCGTCCGCTCCGGCTGCTCGCCCCAGGCGACCGGGCCCATCGTCACCCGGCCGGCGGCGATGGCGACCAGCGGCGCCTCGGCCTCCTCGAGCCCGCGCATCGCCGCGGCGGCGGCGGCCAGGGCGCGCAGCGCTCTCCCCTCCCCCTCGAAGCGGGCGACGAGCCGCTGGCCACAGACCGCCTCGACCTGGCCGCGGCCGGCGGTGACGGCGGCCGCCAGGCGCTTCCACTCCGCGCCCAGGCTCTCCAGCACGGCGGCCGGATCCGCTGGGCGCGAACGGCCATGGCCGCGGAGCTCGATGCCGAGGACCAGCGCGTCGCGGCGCTGCGCCGCGCCGACGTACGCCCGGCCCTGCGACGGCTCGGGAAGGTTCCGCGACAGCTCGGTGAGATAGGTCTCCATGTCGCGCTTCTCGCGCAGATCGGAGAGCAACTCGTCGAAGGCGCCGCCGAGGCGGCCGACCTCGTCGCTCCGGTCGACGGCGATCGTCTGGTCGTAGTCGCCCTGCCGCGCCGCCTCGGCCGCCGCCGCCAGGCGCCGCACCGGCGCCAGCGCCTGCCGCGCGAAGACATAGGACAGGACGCAGGCGAGGAGGACCGAGAAGAGGCCGGAGGCGAGGAGGGCGTTCTGGATCTCGCGGTAGGCGGCGAGCTGCTTGGGGAGCGATGCCAGGGCGACCGTCGCGGCGACGGTCTGGCCGCGGGCGTCCTTGAGCGGCGCGAGGAGAGCGATCCAGGGCTCACCGCGCACGTCGAGCTCGGCCCGCGGCACCGATTCGCCCCGCCCCATGACGCGGTCCATCATCGACTTCTGGCGACGCAGAGTGGCGGTGAGGCTCCTGGCCGTCTCGCGGTCGAGGTTGCTGGCGACGATCGTCGGCCGCCCGTCGACGCCGGCGACGAAGGCGACATCGGCGCCGCTGATCTTGTTGACCTCATAGGCCGAGGAGTCGTTGATCGCGAACCCGGTGACGAGATAACCGATCAGGGTGTCCTTGGAGATCGGCACGGCGACGGAGTAGTAGAGGTCGCCGCCCTCCTGCCAGACGCCCGCCGCCTCGTAATCGGAGAGCGCGCGTGCCACCAGCGCCCGCTTCGAGAGGTCGGCGCCGGCCGCCTGGGGCCGGTCGGTGCGCGCGATCACCCGCCCACCGGGATCGAGGACCATGGCGAAGTCGTAGCCCAGGTCCTTCCGCCTCTCGGCCAGAAGGTCGAGGATCGAGCGCGCGTCGCGCTGGACGGCGGCCTCGGCGACGTAGGCAGCGAAGGAGGGGTCGGCGGCGAAGAGGCGCGAGAGCAGGCGCAGGCGCTGGTAGCGCTGTCCCTCGAAGGCGGTCTGCACCGAGGAGCTGGTCTCCAGGGCCTCGTCAGCGGCACGGCGCGCGACGCGGCCGGTCAGGACCGAGGTGACGGTGACCGCCAGGCCGACCGCCAGCACGACGAGGAGCGAGGAGACCAGGAAGATCCTGGCCGCCAGCGAGAGCGACCGCCGCTGTCGAGCCGGGCTAGTGCCGGTACTGGTCACGGCCGGAGGTGAAGTAGGACTTTCCGTTCTTGTCGAGGTGGGCCGGGACCTGCGGATGGGTGACCTCGATCCGGGCCGCGACCGGAGGCGCCGCCGGCGCGACGGGGAGGGTGACGGCAGCGGTCCAGGGATCGGTCTGCTCGTGCCAGACGGAGAGCTTGCCGGCGCCCCTCGGCAGGTTGGTCAGGGTGAAAGAGCCGTCGGCGGCGGGCTGGGTGAAATAGGGAGTGTCGAGCACCAGGACGTAGCCCACCATCGACTGATGGACGTTGCAGTAGACGCGGACGAGCCCTGGGCCGTCGAACTGCCGCTCGCGGCCGGGGCCCTGGCGCAGGAAGCCGAGGTCGAAGGGCTTGCCGTTCGAGACCGAGAACACGTTGTGGAGGATGGGATCGTCGTTGGCGAACTGCACGCGGCCGCCGGCGGGGATGGCGAGCACCCGCGGCAGGAACTCTTTGCCGCGCGTCGTCATCACGTACGGCGCCTCGCGCGGGCGCGCTTTCGCCCCATGCGCCGGCATCGCGGGCTCGAAGTAGACGATCGCCTGGCGGACGTCGCTCCCGCGCGCCGGCCCGCCCCCGCCGCGGGCCAGGAGCTCGACTTTGCCGCGGAGCTCTTCGGCGCCTGTGGCGGCCGTGGAGGCGGATGCGGCCGCGAGAACGACGAGCATCGCGGCGCCGCCGAAGACAACACCTCGATGACTCGCCATCCCTCAGATCCGCCAGCGAAGAGTGCTCAGGAACTCGTTCTCGTGCCGGGTGGCGCCCGAGCCGAGGACGAAGTCGTTCTTCGAGTATTCGGCGGTCAGGTCGATGCCGGAAATCAGCCCCAGACGGATGCCGGCGTCGATCTTCGTCCAGTCCCAGGCGAAGCTCGGCGCCGCGCTCAAGGGGTGGCTGCGGAATCCGTTGTCGAGCTTCGAGACGCGCACCACCGGCTGGAGGGTCGGGAAGAGCTGACGCTCGGCGACCGCCCAGCGGAGCGGCAGGTCGAAGGTCCAGGCGACCTCGCCTTCGAGCCCCTTGCGGGGCAGGCCGGCGAGCTGCTCGTCGACGTACTGGCCGAACAGCGAGAAGCCGCCGAGGTAGAGGCGGAGATTGCCGCCGGCGTCGCGCTTCTGGTCGCCGTGGATGGGCAGCGGCGCCTGGTTGAACGGCCCGCGCAGGAGCTGCAGGTCGCCCAGGTAGAAGCTGCCGTCGTGCTCGACCCGATCGGCGAGCCGGCGCTGGTAGGCGAAGGCCATGAGGTCGAAGGCGTTCTTGCCGCCGGCGTCGGCGAAGCGCAGGCCGAGCGCGCCGCCCACCTGCGGGTTGCGCGTCCCGTAATCGCTCACCTCGGTGTCGTAGAGGATGACGATGCCGCTCTTCAAGGCCGGATCGGGGTTCGGCCGCAGGAAGGCCGGCGTGCCGTTGTCGCCGGCGAGAGCGTTCGGATCGCGCAGGAAGACCGGGTTGCCGGCGGTCGCCGTGCCCTTGAGGTAGACATGGCGCCCGAGGTCGACGCCGAGCTCGACGCCGGCGTCGTTGAAGCGGTTGAACGCCGTCGAGACGACGCCGTAGCTCTCGAGGTGCCGGTCGTTCTGGCGCTCGAGCTTGGGCATCTTGCCGATCTTCAGATACGCGCCCGAGCCCGGCGGCAGCAGGCCGGGATCGGTCTCGCGGCCGAAGCGGAGCCAGACCTCCTTGACGTCCGTCTGCTTGCCGCTCGAGGTGGGATTGCGGTCGTAGAGGTCGATGAAGTCGAGCCGGCCGTGGGCGACGATCCACTCGCTCCACGCCGCGTCGACGCTCAGGATGAGCTTCGAGACCTCGAAATGCGAGCCGGCGTCGACCGTCTCCTCGAACGCCCGCGTCTGGCCGGGCGGGAGCTGGTCGGGCCGGAAGGGGAACTTGACCGGGAATTTCTCATCGTCGCTCTGCCGGAAGTTGACCCGCCCTTCGAAGCCGAAGGTGAGCTTCGGCAGCAGGCCGGATCCGGGCGCGGCGCTCTCGGCGGGCGGTTCCTCCGGCCTGTCCTCCGGGCGGGCCGGCGGCTCCGCGAGCCCGCGGACCGGCGCGCTCCACGCCAGAGCGGCGAGCAGCACCTGTCCGAGCAGGCATGCGCGGCGAGCCTTGCTCCCACGTCCGGCCGCGAGCGTCAGATCCTACCTCCCAGAGGTACAACGACGAGTGCGCGCTAGCTTAGATGGATCGGGGGGCGCAGTAAAGGACCCGCCGCGGGAAGGCGCCGGTCAGGGGTACCGGGTCCGTTGGGTCCCGAGGACGGCCGCCTGGAAGGGGGTTCGGGAGGGTGGTCCCGAGGGCGGCCGCCCGCAGCAGACCCAACGGACCCAGTACCCGATCAGGCGGAGCGGCGGCGGCGCACCTGCCGCAGGACGAGGAGGGTGGCGAGCAGCCAGAGCGGCACGGTGATGAAGCCGAAGCGCACCTTTTGAGTCAGCACTCCAGCGACGTCGCGCTTGATCCTATCGAGCTTGCGCATGGCAAGTCCCCCAGTCTGCGATCGGTCCCGGCCAGGACCGATCGAGCTGCCGGCCGAAAGTGCAAGAGCGGCGCCATCGGGAGGGGCTGTGGGACAATGAACGGGCGCTCCGCCGCCCAGCCGTCTCGGAGGTCGTCATGGCCGTCTCGTCCGAAGAGTTCCGCAATGCCTTGAGCCATTTCCCGGCCGGGGTCACCATCACGACCATCCGCGCCGGCGAGCAGATCCACGGCCTGACCGTCTCGGCCTTCGCCTCGGTCTCCGCCGAGCCGCCGCTCGTCACCGTGGTGATCGACAACCGGCATCGCGCCAAGGAGCTCCTCGAGGAGCCCGAGGCGGTCTTCGCCGTCAATTTCCTGCGCCACGACCAGCGCGAGCTGTCCAACCGCTTCGCCTGGTTGAAGGACGAGGACCGCTTCGCCGTGGGCGCCTGGGGAGTGGCGGTGACCGGCGCGCCGATCCTCGCCGACGCCATGGCCTGGCTCGACTGCCGCATCTACGCCCGTTACTCCGCCGGCACCCACACCGTCTACATCGGCGAGGTGGTGGCGAGCGGTGTGCCGGAGGAGGGGGTCCCGCCGCTCGTCTACTGGCAGCGCGGCTACCGCCAGCTCCACCTCCACCCGCCCGAGGAGACCTCGACCGCCGCCGAGGTCGAGGGCGTCTCGGTGCTCCGCGACGGGGAGCGGGATCGCGAGTAGTGCCCCAAAGGAAACGGCCGGCTATGCGCCGGCCGTTTCACGATCCACAAGGGAGAGCGGCTGGGTCAGGCTCCGCCGCCCTTCTGGCTCTTGGTCGCCCGGGAGGCCGTGCCGCCGGAGCCCTTCGGCGGCTTCTTCGGGCCGTCGTCCCGCTTGCGGGACTCCTTCTTGCCGGTGACGGCGCCCTTGTCGGCGGCGGGCTTGGGGCCCTTCGCCAGCCTCTTACCCTTCTTCTCCTCGGGCTCGGATGCCGCCGCGGCCTCGCGCTCGACGAACTCGAGCACCGCCATCTCGGCGCCGTCGCCCTGACGGGGGCCGAGCTTGACGATGCGCAGATAGCCGCCGGGACGCGCGGAGAAGCGCGGCGCGATGTCGTCGAACACCTTCTTGACCATCGTGCGCCGCTTCTCCGAGTTGGGCATCCGGGCGAGCACCCAGCGGCGGGCCGGCACCGTGTCGAGCTTGCCGCGGGTGATCATCTTCTCGGCGATCGGCCGCAGCTCCTTCGCCTTCGGCAGCGTGGTGACGATGCGCTCGTTCTCGATCAGCGACTGCAGCTGGTTGCGGAACAGCGCCTGGCGATGAGCCGAAGTCCGCCCCAGCTTCCTGTGCTTCATGGCGTGACGCATGACGCTCTCCTTAGGCCGAGGCGGAAATGCCGGCGGCGGGCCGGTCCGGCACGTCCATCCCCAGCGCGAGGCCCAGCTTGTCGAGGACCTCCTGGACTTCCTCGAGGGACTTGCGGCCGAAGTTCTTGGTCTCCAACATGTCCTTCTCGCTGCGCCGCACGAGATCGCGGAGGGTGTGGATGTTGGCGTTCTTGAGCGAGTTGGCCGAGCGCACCGAGAGATCGAGCTCGTCGATGTTCTTGGCCAGCAGGGCATCGAGGCCGGCGAGCTCCTCGCGGCCGAGCTCCCCGCCGTCCTGCCGCAGGCTCTCCTCGGTCTGGATGAAGATGCCGAGATGGTCCTTGAGCAGCATCGCGGCGAGCGACACCGCCTCCTCCGGGCTGATCGTGCCGTTCGTCCACACCTCGAGGACCAGGCGCTCGAAGTCGGTCGTCTGACCGAGACGGGCGGCCTCGACGCGGTAGTTGACGCGCCGCACCGGGCTGTGAGCCGAGTCCACCGGAATCCAGCCGATGCCCATCGCCTCGTCGAAGTTGCGGTCGGCCGAGACGTAGCCGCGGCCCTTCTTGACCTGGGCCTGGAGCTTCAGGTGGCCCTCTTCGTTGACCGTCGCCAGGTGGACGTTCGGGTCGTGGACCTCGATCTGCGGATCCTCGGTCATGCGGCCGGCGGTGACGTCGGCCGGACCCTGCACGTCGATCGACAGAACCTTCGCCTCCTCCGAGTGGAGGACGATCGGGATCTGCTTCAAGTTCAAGATGATGTCGGTGACGTCCTCGACGACGCCCGGGATCGAGGAGAACTCGTGCAGCACCCCCTCGATGTTGATCGCGGTGATCGCGGCGCCCTCGATCGAGGAGAGCAGGCAACGGCGCAGCGCGTTGCCGATGGTGGTGGCGAAGCCGCGCTCGAACGGCTGCGCGGTGAACTTGCCGTACGTCGCGGTGAGCGTTTCGGTATCGACCTCAACCCGCTTGGGGCGCTGAAAACCCTTCCAAAGCATAGGCACTCCTTTTTTTGGCTCGATCGCCTAGCGGCTGTAGAGCTCGACGATGAGCTGCTCCTGAATCGGGAGCTTGATGTCCTCACGGGCGGGGACGCGCAGGACCCTGCCGGTGACGTTCTCGGCATCCAGCTCCAGCCACTCCGGGACGCCGCGCCCGCGCGCCGTCTCGACGCTCGAACGGATGAATGCGTTCTTGCGGCTGGCCTCCTTGACCGCCACCACCTGCCCCGACTTGACCTGGTAGGAGGGGATGGTGATCTTCCGGCCGTCGACCGTGACGTGGCCGTGGCGCACGAACTGGCGGGCCTGCGCCCGCGAGGCGGCGAACCCGAGGCTGTAAGCGACGTTGTCGAGGCGCCGCTCGAGCATCACCAGGAGGTTCTCACCGGTGATCCCCTTCCTGCGGTCGGCCTCGGCGAAGTAGGTGCGGAACTGGGCCTCGAGGACGCCGTAGATGCGCTTGACCTTCTGCTTCTCGCGCAGCTGCAGGCCGTAGCCCAGGGTCCGCCGGCCGCGGCGCGTGCCGTGCTGGCCGGGGGGGAAGTTGCGGCGCTCGACCGCGCACTTCTCCTTGAAGCAGCGGTCGCCCTTCAAGAACAGCTTCATCCGCTCCCGGCGGCAGAGCCGGCAGACGGGTCCCGTATATCTTGCCAATGTAGTCTCTCCTCGACGTCCTCTCCCCGACGCTACGGGGACTTCGACTCAGGAAGACGCCCAGCGGGGACCCCGGACCGTCCGGGGTCGGGAACCCGCTGGCCTCTCCAGCTACACGCGCCGGCGCTTGCGCGGCCGGCAGCCGTTGTGCGGAATGGGGGTGACGTCCTTGATCGACTTCACCTCGATGCCGGCGGCCTGCAGGGCGCGGATCGCCGACTCGCGGCCGGCTCCCGGTCCCTTGACCAGGACGTCGACCGAGCGCAGGCCGGAGTCCTTCGCCCCGTTGCCCGCGTTCTGCGCCGCCACCTGGGCCGCGAAGGGCGTGCCCTTGCGCGAGCCCTTGAACCCGATCCGGCCGGCCGAGGACCACGACAGGAGGTTTCCCTCCGGGTCCGCGATCGAGATGATCGTGTTGTTGAACGTCGCCTGGATATGGGCGACGCCGTGGGGCACCAAGCGCTTGTCCTTCTTCTTGGCGCCCTTGCGCTCCTTCCTGCCTTCCGGTTTTGCCATGTCTCTCGATCACTCCAGGCCGGCTACTTCTTGACGGCCTTCTTCTTGCCCGCCACGGCGCCGCGCCGGGGTCCCTTGCGGGTACGGGAGTTGGTCTGGGTGCGCTGGCCACGGGCGGGCAGGCCCTTCCGGTGGCGGACGCCGCGGTAGCAGCCGATCTCCATCAGCCGCTTGATGTTCTGGCTGACGTCCTTGCGCAGGTCGCCCTCGACCCGGCCCTCGTCCTGAATCACTTTGCGGATGCGCCGCGCCTCGTCCTCGGTCAAGATCCTTGACCTTGGTCACCTCCGGCACCTCGGACTTGACGAGGATGTCCTTCGAGCGCGAGCGCCCGATGCCGTAGATGTAGGTCAATCCGACCCAGACCTGCTTGTTCTGGGGAAGGTCCACTCCTGCGATGCGTGCCATAGTCCCTTCCTATCCCTGACGCTGTTTGTGCTTGGGGTTTTCGCAAATCACCCGCACCACGCCCTTCCTCCGGACGACTTTGCACTTCGGGCAGATCCGCTTGACCGACGAACGTACTTTCATGACCGTGCTTCCTTTCGCGCCCGCCTACTTCAATCGGTAGACGATGCGACCCCGGTTCAGGTCGTAGGGGGACAGCTCGACCAGCACCCGGTCCCCCGGGAGGATGCGGATGAAATGCTTCCGCATCTTACCCGAGATGTGGGCCAGGACCTGGTGCTTGTTCTCGAGCTCGACCCGGAACATCGCGTTCGGGAGCGGCTCGACGACGGTCGCCTCGACCTCGATCGCTTCTTCTTTTTTGGACAAAAGGCCTCTCTCTCCTTACTTTCCTACGCCCGGCCCAGCACTTTGGCGCCGCCGCCGGTGACCGCCACCGAGAACTCGAAGTGCGCCGACCGCGAGCCGTCGACGGTCCGCGCCGTCCAGCCGTCCGGGTCGACCCGCACGTCCTGGGAGCCGGCGTTGACCATCGGCTCGATGGCGAGAACCATCCCGGCCTTGAGCTTCGGGCCCTTGCCCGGCTCGCCGAAGTTCGGCACCTGCGGGTCCTCGTGGAGCGCCGTCCCGATCCCGTGGCCGGAGAACTCGCGCACCACCGAGAAACCGTGGCTCTCGGCGTGCCGCTGCACCGCGTGGCCGATGTCCGAGAGCCGCGCCCCCGGACGGACCTGCTCGACCGCGAGCTCGAGCGCCCGCTCGGTCACCGCCAGCAGCCGCTCGGCCTCCTCGTCGACCCTGCCGACCGCGAAGGTCCGCGCCGCATCGCCGTAGTAGCCCTTGTAGAGCACCCCGCAGTCGATGCCGACGATCTGCCCCTCGCGGAGCGCCACGTCGTTCGGGATGCCGTGGACGATCACGTCGTCCACCGAGATGCAGAGCGTCGCCGGGTACCCGCGGTAGCGCAGGAAGGCCGGCACCGCGCCTGCCTGGCGGATCGCGCTCTCGGCGTAGCGATCGAGCTCGCGCGCGGTGACGCCGGGAACGATCATCCGGCCGACCCCGTCGATCACCTCGAGCACGATGCGGTTGGCCGCATCCATCAGCTCGATCTCGCCCGGCGTCTTCAATACCACCATGGTCAGCTCCGCAACCCCGGCATTCCCAGCGCGCCGAGCATCTGCGACGTCACCTCGGCGACGGAGCGATCGCCGTCGATCCGATGCAGCAGGCGCCGCCCGCCGTAATAGCCGATGAGCGGCTCCGTCTTGTCCCGGTAGACCCGCAGCCGAGCGCGCACGACATCCTCGCGGTCGTCCTCGCGGCCGCGGGCCAGGGTGCGGCGGACCAGCTCCTCCTCCGGCACCTCGACCAGGAGAACAGCGTCGAGCCCGGTATCCTTCCCGGCTGCCGCACCAGCCCCGGTCAGCATCCCGTCGAGCCTCTCGGCCTGCGGGACGGTGCGGGGGTAGCCGTCGAGGAGGAACCCGCCGTCGCACTGCGCCAGCCGCTCGCGGACCACCTCCGCCATCGTGACGTCGTCGACCAGGCCGCCGGCGGTCATGATCGCCGCCACCCGCTTGCCGAGCTCGCTGCCCGCCTTGCCCCCCTCGCGCAGCAGCTCGCCGGTCGAGATCGCCGGGATCCCGAGCGTCCGCGCCAGGAACGCCGACTGCGTGCCCTTGCCCGCTCCCGGAGGCCCCAGCAGGACGATCTTCAAAGAGCTCGCCGGGCGGTCGACCGCCGTCCGGAGGGCGCCGCCTGACGCCTCCCCGGCCGGCGAGCCGCCCGGCTCAGCCGCGTCGGCCACGAACGCGGCCCTTCTTCATGAATCCTTCGTAGTTGCGCATCACGAGCTGACTCTCGATCTGCTGGATGGTGTCCATGGCGACGCCGACGACGATCAGCAGCGACGTGCCGCCGAAATAGAAGTTGATCCCCATGCCCTCGGTGAACCAGGCGGGGAAGTAGGGGTCGAGATAGGCCCCGATCCCCGGCAGACCGGCCACCTTGATGCCGGTCAGCAGGAACTCGGGGAGGACCGAGACCGCCGCCAGGTAGATCGCGCCGACCAGGGTCAGGCGGGTGAGGATGCGGTCGATGTACTCCTCGGTGCGCTTGCCGGGCCGGATGCCGGGGATGAAGCCGCCGTACTTCCGCATGTTCTCGGCGACGTCCGCCGGGTTGAAGATGATCGACACGTAGAAGTACGAGAAGAAGATGATCGTCAGCACCTGGAGCAGGTAATAGATCGGCTGCCCATAGCTGACGTAGCCGACCAGGTCCTGCACCCACTGCACGCTCTTGAATGCCGGGATGGCGCCGATCGTCGTCGGCACCATGATGACGGACTGGGCGAAGATCACCGGGATGACGCCGCCGGTGTTGACCCGCAGCGGCAGGTACGTGCTCTGCCCGCCGTAGACCTTGCGGCCGACGACCCGTTTGGCGTACTGGATGGGGATGCGCCGCTGCGCCCGCTCCATGTAGACGATGAAGGCGACCACCAGGATCATGAAGAGGAGGAGCGGCACGATCTTCAGCAGCTCGAGGTTGCCGCGCTGCAGGCTCTGCGAAGTGGTGTAGATCGCCGGGATGATGCCGACCACGATTCCGGCGAAGATGATGAGCGAGATGCCGTTGCCCACCCCGCGCTCGCTGATCTGCTCGCCCAGCCACATGACGAAGGCGGTGCCGGTGGTGAGCGTGATGACCGTCATCGCCCGGAAGCCCCAGCCCGGGTGCGGCACCAGGGTAGCGCCCGTCGGGGTCGTCATCTTCTCGAGGAAGAGGGCGATGCCGCTGCCCTGGATGAGCGAGATGAGCACCGTGCCGTAGCGGGTGTACTGGGTGATCTTCCGGCGGCCGAGCTCGCCCTCCTTCGAGAGCTTCTCGAGGTACGGCCAGACCACGGTGAGGAGCTGCAGGATGATCGAGGCCGTGATGTACGGCATGATCCCCAGCGAGAACACCGCGATCCGCCGCAAGCTGCCGCCGGTGAAGGTGTTGACGAACCCCATCAGGGTTCCCTCGGTCGACCGCCACGCCTCCAGCAGCGCCCGGGGATCGATCCCCGGCACCGGGACGTGGCAGCCGATCCGATAGACCCCGAGGAGCGCGAAGGTGAAGAAGATGCGCTTGCGCAGATCCGGGATGCTGAAGATGTTCCGGAAACTTTCTAGCACGCTCTAGAGCTCCTCGCAGCGGCCGCCCGCGGCCTCGATCTTGGCGCGGGCCGACTGGCTGAACTTGTGCGCCGACACGGTGATCGCCTTCGACACCTCGCCCTCGCCCAGCACCTTGACCGGCCGGCCGGCGCGCACCAGGCCGTGGGCGGCGAGCGCCTCGGGGCCGATCACGCCGTCCGCGCTGGCGTCGATGATCCCCGCCATCATGCCGAGGTTGATCACCGCGTACTCGACCTTGAAGATGTTGGTGAATCCGCGCTTCGGCACCCGGCGGACGAGGGGCATCTGGCCGCCCTCGAATCCGGGCCGGCTGCGGTAGCCGGAGCGCGACTTCTGCCCCTTCTCGCCCTTGCCCGCGGTCTTGCCGAGCCCGGAGCCGGGGCCGCGCCCCACCCGCTTCTTCGAATGCTTGCTCCCCTTCGCGGGGGACAGCTCATGGAGCTTCATGCCTTCTCCTCGACCACCTCGAGCAGGTACTCGATCTTCTTGATCGCGCCCCGCACCGCCGGTGTGTCCTGCCGTACGACCTCGTGACGGATGCGCCGCAGGCCGAGCCCCCGCAGCACCTCACGGTGCGTGCGGACGGTGCCGATCGAGCTCTTGACCTGGCGGATGCGGACCGTCTTCGGCTCGCCTGTCTTCTCTGGGGTGTCTGCCATGATTCGCTTCTCTCCTCGAGACCTGGAGCTAGACCGTCGGCGGCGCGGCGACGGAGACCGCGTTCGGAGCCGCGGGGACCGGAGCCGGAGCCGGAGCGTGGGCCGGCGCCGGCTCGCCCAGCTCGGGGAGCCCGCGCATGCGGCGGACGTCGGCTTCCAGGCGCAGGGCGAGCAGGGCGGCGAAGGTCGCCTTCACCACGTTGTGCGGATTGGTCGAGCCGAGCGACTTGGTCAGGATGTCCTGGATGCCGGCGGTCTCGACGACCGCCCGCACCGGGCCGCCGGCGATGACGCCGGTGCCTTCCGAGGCGGGCTTCAGGAGCACCCGGCCGGCGCCGAAGACCCCCAGCGAGTCGTGCGGGATGGTCGTCCCCTTGAGCGGCACCTGGATCATGTTCCGCTTGGCGATGTCGATCCCCTTGCGGATGGCGACCGGGACCTCCTTCGCCTTGCCGGCGCCGTAGCCCACGCGGCCGTTGCCGTCGCCGATCACCACCAGGGCGGAGAAGGAGAAGTTCTTGCCCCCCTTGACGACCTTGGTGACGCGGTTGATATGGACGACCTGCTCGAAAAACTCGCTCTCGCGCTCGAAATCCCTGGCCAAAGCTCTCTCCTTCTCCTGCCTTAGGCAGCCCGCGGTTCTCGCCGGAAGGCTAGAACTGCAATCCCTTTTCGCGGGCGGCCTCGGCGACCGCCTTCACGTTGCCGTGGTAGATGTAGCCACCGCGGTCGAACACGACCTGGTCGATGCCCTTCGCCTTGGCGCGCTCGGCGACCACCTGCCCGACCAGCTTGGCCGCCGCCTGGGTGGCGGCCGAGCCGGTGAGCTGGCTCTTGATCTCCGGATCGGCCGAGGTCGCGGCGACGAGCGTCGCGCCCCGCTGGTCGTCGATGACCTGCGCGTAGATGTACTTCAAGCTCTTGTAGACGGCGAGGCGCGGCCGCTCGGCGGTGCCGCGCACGCGGCTCCTCACCCGCAGGTGAGCGCGCTCGCGGCGCTCCCGCTTCCTCTGCATGCTCTTGGTCACGTGCTCGGTCATCGCGCTTCCCTCGTCTCCCTGAGACGGCTACTTGCCGCCGGCCTTGCCGACCTTGCGGCGGAGGATTTCCTTCGTGTACTTGATCCCCTTGCCCTTGTAGGGGTCGGGACGGCGCAGGCCGCGGATCTCCGCCGCCACCTGGCCCACCTTCTGCCGGTCGGCGCCGGAGACGGTGATCTTGTTCGTCCGGTCGATCTCGACCTTGATCCCGTCGGGGATGTTGAAGAGAACCGGGTGCGAGTAGCCGAGCGCGAACTGCACCATCGGCCCCTTGACCTCGGCGCGATAGCCGACGCCGACGATGTCGAGTTCCTTGGTGAAGCCGGTCGAGACGCCCTGGACGGCATTGGCGAGGAGAGCCCGCAGCAGGCCGTGCTTCGAGCGCTCGGGGCCGCTGTCGCCGCTCCGCGCGATGGTGACCGTGTTGTCCTTGACCTCGACCGGATAGCCCGGGAAGACGGGCTGCGCGACCTTGCCCTTGGGGCCCTCGGCCAGGAACATCCCGTCCTTCAACTCGATCTTGGTCCCCGCGGGGACCGGGATCGGCATCTTTCCTATGCGCGACATGCGAAAACCTCCTCAGTGCCTGCTTCTCTTCCTACCAGATCTCGCACAGCAGCTCGCCGCCCACCCCGCGCTCCCGCGCCTGGACGTCGGAGAGCAGGCCCTGGGAGGTCGAGAGGATCGCGACGCCGAGGCCGTTCCTCACCGGCTGCACCTCTTTGGCGCCCCGGTAGACGCGGCGGCCGGGGCGGGAGACCCGCTCGACGCTGCTGATGGCGGGCGTGCCGTCCGGGGTGTAGCGCAGGAAGATGCGCACCGATGGGGTCACCTCGTTCTCCTTGCGTTCCATCGCCCGGAACTCGCGGATGAAGCCCTGCTCCTTGAGCAGCTTGCAGATCTCGAGCTTCAGCTTCGACACCGGCACGTCCAGCCGGTCGTGCTTGGCGAGATGGGCGTTCCGGATTCGGGTCAGCAGATCCGCGATGGGATCGGTCATGCTCATTCGTTCCCCTCCTTGGGGTCTGGCTCTCTCGGGCCTGCTACCAGCTAGCCTTGATCACGCCGGGGAGATAGCCCTGGAGGGCGAGGTCCCGGAGGTGGATGCGGCAGAGCCCGAACTTGCGGTAGAACCCGCGAGGGCGACCGCAGATTCTACACCGGTTACGGTGCCGGATCTCGAACTTCAGCTTCTTTCTCTCTTTGGCTACCTTCGCGGTCGTCGCCACTGGATATCTCCTTACGCCGCCTACCGTTGGAACGGCATCCCGAGCTCGCGCAGGAGGACCTGCGCCCGCTCGTCGTTGCCGGCGGTCGTCACGATGGTGATGTTCATGCCCTTCGCGCGCTCCACCTTGTTGTAGTCGACCTCCTGGAAGATCAGGTGGTCGCGCACCCCCAGGGTGTAGTTGCCGCGCCCGTCGAAGCTCTTGGTGGGCAGGCCGCGGAAGTCGCGCACGCGGGGGAGAGCGACCGAGATCAGGCGGTCGAGGAACTCCCACATCCGCTCGCCGCGCAGCGTCACCCGGCAGCCGATCGGCATCCCCTCGCGCAGCTTGAAGGCGGCGATCGACTTCTGGGCGCGGGTCACCGTCGGCCGCTGGCCGGCGAGAGCCGCCAGCTCGTCGACGGCGTCGTCGAGGATCTTGATGTTCGAGATCGCCTCGCCCATGCCCATGTTGAGCGAGACCTTCTCGATCCTCGGCACCGCCATCTTGTTGTCGATGCCGAACTCCGTCTTCAGCTTGGGCACCACCTCGTCGAGGTAGAGCTTCTTCAGGCGCGGCACGTAGCCCGCCCGGTCTTCCGGGGTCTCGGGCGCGTCGTCCGCGGCGGGCTTGGCGGCGGCGGACTTCCCCGCCTTCCCCGCTTTCCCGGTCTTCGCCTGGCCGTCGGTCTTCTTCTTGTCGGTCGCCATGTCTTACCTCTCGTCGGCGCTAGCTGAAGGTGGCGCCGCAGTTCTTGCAGACCCGCTGGCCGCGGCCGTCCTCGAGGCGCTTGCGCCCCAGCCGCGCCGGCTCGCCGCACTCCGGGCAGATCACCATCAGGTTCGAGATGTCGATCGGCGCCTCCCGCTCGAGGATGCCCCCCTGGATCCCCTTGTTGGGGTTGGGGCGGGTGTGCCGCTTCATCATGTTCACGTGCTCGACGACGGCCTTGCCCGAGGCGGCGAGCACGCGGAGCACCCGCCCCCGCGCCCCCCGGTTCTTGCCGGCCAGGACGAGCACCTGGTCGTTCTTGCGGATCTTCCGCTTCGTCACGGTCTTCACCACCGCCTGCTTGCCCATTTAAATGACCTCCGGCGCCAGGGAGACGATCTTCATGAAGCGCTTCTCGCGCAGCTCGCGCGCCACCGGCCCGAAAACGCGGGTGCCGACCGGCTCGCCGGCGTCGTTGACGAGGACCGCCGAGTTGGTGTCGAAGCGGATGTAGCTGCCGTCCTGCCGGCGCTGCTCCTTGACCGTGCGCACGATCACCGCCTTGACCACCTGGCCCTTCTTCACCGTGCCGTCCGGCGACGCCTCCTTGACCGAGGCGGTGATGACGTCGCCCAGGCGGCCGTACTGCCCCGCCGAGCCGCCGCGCAGGTGGATGCAGGCGATCTTCTTGGCGCCCGAGTTGTCCGCAACGTCCAAGATCGTTCCCATCTGAATCATGGCTAACCCTCTATTGGGTCCGCTTGAGGATCTGGCGGACCCGCCAACGCTTGGTTCGAGACAACGGACGGGAGGAGACGATCTCGACCTCGTCGCCGATCTGGCACTTGTTCTCCTCGTCGTGGGCGGCGAACGTCGAGGTCCTCTTGAGGTACCGGTGGTAGAGCCGGTGGGTGACGGTGTTCTGGACCGCCACGACGACCGTCTTGTCCATCTTGTTGCTCACGACGCGGCCGACCTTCACCTGCCGCCGGCCGCGGGGCTTGGCCGCCGCGGCGGCGGAATTCGAGGCCGCGGGCGAAGCCGCGGGAGCTGTCGGGCTCGGGGTCTCTGTCGTTTCGGGCATATCTCCTGGTCTCCTTGCCTTACCCGCGCTTCTCGCGCAACACCGTCAGCACCCGCGCCATGTCCTTGCGGACGGCGGAAACACGCGACGGCTTCTCGAGCTGCCCCGTGACCTTCTGCAGGCGCAGCGCGAAGAGCTGCTCGGCCAGATCGCGCTCCTTGTCCGTCAGCTCCTCGATCGTTTGCTCTCTCAGCTCCGACGCTTTCATGGGCTCTTACCTCAGCTCCGCGTGGCGGGTGACGAAACGGGTTTTGATCCCCAGCTTGTGCGAGGCCAGGCGCATCGCCTCCTGGGCGACGTCGGCCGGCACTCCCTCGAGCTCGTAGAGGATGCGGGCCGGCTTGACGACCGCCACCCACTCCTCCGGGTTGCCCTTGCCCTTGCCCATGCGGGTCTCGAGCGGTTTCTTGGTGATCGGCTTGTCCGGGAAGACCCGGATCCAGACCTTGCCGCCGCGCTTGACGTGGCGGGTGATGGCGATACGGGCGGCCTCGATCTGCCGCGCCGTCACCCAGCCCACCTCGAGCGCCTGCAGGCCATAGTCGCCGAAGGCGATGTAGTCCCCGCCCTTGGCCATGCCCTTGCGCCGGCCGCGCTGCTGCTTTCTGTACTTGACCTTCTTCGGCATCAACATGAGAAAAATCTCCCGAAACCGTATCGCCTGCTAGACCGCTTTCGACGGCTCGATCGTCTCGCTGCGCTCAATCCTTACTGCGTCGACCGGATCGCCCCCCCGCATCCCCTCGATCCCCTTCCCACCCCTCCGGGGGGGAAGGGGACGCCCCCGCCCGCTCTGCGCTCGTCGTTCCCACCCGCTCGCGGCGACCGGTCCTCTTCATTCTTCTCGGAGTGGAGCGTTAACGCTCGACACTCCACGTAAAATTCCTTCCCTCAACCCTCGTGATCCTGACCTTCACCCGTTGTCATCCTGACCTTCACCCCTTGTCATCCTGAGCGGAGCGAAGGATCTGGGCGGGGGCTCCTACGCCGTCGCCCGGCGGCTCTTCTCTTTCAAGAGATCGCCTTTGTAGACCCAGACCTTGACGCCGATGACGCCGTAGGTCGTCCGCGCCTCGGCGAGGCCGTAGTCGATGTCCGCCTTGAGCGTGTGGAGCGGCAGGCGGCCCTCCTGGTACCACTCGCGGCGCGCGATCTCGGCGCCTCCCAGGCGGCCTCCCACCATGATCTTCACGCCCTTGGCGCCGAAGCGGAAGGCCGATTCCATCGCCTTCTTCATCGCCCGGCGGAAGGAGACGCGACGCTCGAGCTGGCCGGCGATCGACTCGGCGACGAGCTGGGCGTCGAGCTCCGGGCGCTGGATCTCCTGGATGTTGATGTGGACCTCGCGCCCCATCTGCTTCTGCAGGTCGTCGCGCAGCTTGTCCACCTCGGCACCGCGGCGGCCGATGATGATCCCCGGCCGCGAGGTGTAGATGGTGACCCGCAGCTTGTCGGCGGCGCGCTCGATGTCGATCTCCGAGACCCCGGCGTGCTGCAGCCGGGCCTTCAACTGCCGGCGCAGCTTCAAGTCCTCGTGCAGGGTGTCGGCGTAGTTGCGGTCGCCATACCAGCGCGAGTGCCAGGTCTTGTTGTAGACCAGCCGGAATCCGTACGGGTGCGTTTTCTGACCCACAGTTCGTCTCCTCGTTGCGCCAGGCGCCCGCGGCCTAGTCGCCCTTCCTGGTGTCGAGCTTGATCGTGATGTGGCTTTGCCGTTTCAAGATCCGGAACGCCCGGCCCATCGGCGCGGGCTGCACCCGCTTCGCCATCGGACCGCGGTCGACGAAGATCTCCTTGACGTACAGGCGATCGAGGTCGACGTGCTCGTCGCGGTTCTCGGCGTTGGCGATCGCCGACTTCAAGAGCTTCTTCAAGTGCCGGGCCGCCGTCTTGTTGGTCATCTCCAGGGTGTTGACCGCCTCCTGCACCGCCTTGCCGCGGATCAGGTCGGCGACTAGGCGCACCTTCTGCGCCGAGCCTTGGAGAAAGCGGAGTCGCGCTGTCACTTCCATCGTCGTCGTCCTCGCTTGTCGCCGCTGGTAGCCATCGTTCAACGGGGCCGCGCGCCCTTTTCGGCCTTCTTGCCGCTGTGGCCGCGGAACGTCCGCGTCATCGCGAACTCGCCCAGCTTGTGTCCGACCATGTTCTCGCTGACGTAGACGGGGATGAACTTCGCCCCGTTGTGCACGGCGATGGTGTGCCCGACCATCTCCGGGATGATCGTCGAGCGGCGCGACCAGGTCTTGATGACCCGGCGGTCGCCGCGGTCGTTCATCGCCGCGACTTTGTCGAGCAGATGGTCGTCGATGAAGTAGCCCTTCTTGAGCGAACGCGCCATGGTCTCTTGCGCTCCTTACTTCTTGTTGCGACGGCGGACGATCATCTTGTCCGTGCGCTTGTTGTTGCGTGTCTTGTAGCCCTTGGTCGGCACCCCCCACGGCGTCGTGGGGTGGCGGCCGCCGGAGGTGCGGCCTTCGCCGCCGCCCATCGGATGGTCCACCGGGTTCATGGTGACGCCGCGGTTGTGCGGTTTCTTGCCCAGCCAGCGGTTCCTGCCGGCCTTGCCGATCGAAACGTTCTCGTGGTCGAGGTTGCCGACCTGGCCGACCGTCGCGTAGCACTCGACGTGGACGCGGCGCACCTCGCCCGAGGGGAGCTTGACCTGCGCCCAGCCGCCGTCGCGGGCCATGAGCTGCGCCCCGGCGCCGGCGCTGCGCACCATCTGGCCGCCCTTGCCGATCTTGAGCTCGATGTTGTGGATCACCGTGCCGAGCGGGATGCGGCGCAGCGGCAGCGCGTTGCCGAGGTTGACCTCGGCCTCCTCGCCCGACATCACCGAGGCGCCGACCGCGAGGCCGTTCGGCCACAGGATGTAGCGCTTCTCGCCGTCCGAGTAGTGCAGGAGGGCGATGCGCGCCGAACGGTTCGGATCGTACTCGACCGAGGCCACCTGGGCCGGGATGCCGTGCTTGTCGCGCTTGAAATCGATCGTGCGGTAGCGCCGCTTGTGGCCGCCGCCCCGCCACCAGGAGGTGAGGTGGCCGCGGTTGTCGCGCCCGCCGCTGCCGCTCTTGCCCTGGGTCAGCGCCTTGTGCGGCCGGTCGACCGTGATCTCGTCGGCGGTGAGATGGGTCTGGAACCGGCTGCCCGCGTTCGTCGGATTCTTCTGTTTGATCGCCATCGTAGGTCGTTTCCTTCCCTTAGGGTGGAGGGCCGGGGCTCTCTTACATCCCCTCGAAGAACTCGATCGGCTTCTCGCCCGGCGCCAGGCGCACGTAGGCCTTCTTCCAATCCGGCCGCCGGCCGACGAAACGGCCCTGGCGCCGGGTCTTGCCGTGCATCATGGCGACCCTCACCTCGGCCACCTTGACCTTGAACTGGGCCTCGACCGCGCGCTTGACGTCGATCTTGTTGGCCCGGCGGTCCACCTCGAACGCGATGATGTTCTTGTCATCGCGCAGCTCGGTCGACTTCTCGGTGATCAGCGGCCGTCGAATGACTTCCTGGACTCTCATCTCGCGAGCACCTCCACCAGGCGGTTCAACGCCCCTTCGGAGACCACCAGGAACCCGCGGTCGACCACGTCGTAGACGTTGACCGCCAGCGCGTCGACCGTCTTCAAGGCCCGGTTGTTGCGCGCCGCGAGCGCCAGCTTGTCGTTCTCCAGGCTGTCGACGAGGAGCGCCTTGCCGGCGATCCCCAGCGCGCCCAGGCGCTGGATCAGGTCGCGGGTCCGGTGGCTGTCGACCTCGAGGCTCTCGACGACCACGATCCGCTCCTCTAAGGCCTTGCGGGAGAGGGCCGACTTCAAGGCGTTCCTCTTCTCCCCCGCCGACAGCGACTTGGCATGGCTGTGTGGCACCGGGCCCCAGACGATGCCGCCCTTCCTCCACTTCGGGTTGCGGATGTCGCCCACGCGGGCGCGGCCGGTGCCCTTCTGGCGCCACAGCTTCTTGCCCGAGCCCGAGACCTCGGCGCGGGTCTTCGTCTTGTGCGTGCCGCGGCGCCGGCCGGCCAGATAGGCCTGCACCGCCTCGTGGATGAGGTGCTCCTTGTACGGATAGGCGAACACCTCGTCCGGCAGCTCGATGTCGCGCAGTATTTTGGTGCCTCGGTTGTCGAAGCTCTTGACCGCGATCTTCATCTTGATTCCCCTTGGGCTCCCTATCCCCGCTTGGCGCGCCGGATCGTGATGTAGCCGTCCCGCGCGCCCGGCACCGCGCCGCGCAGATAGATCAGGTTCCGCTCGGCGTCGATCTTGATCACCTGGAGATTCTTCACCGTCACCCGGTCGCCCCCCATGCGGCCAGGGGCGCGCATGCCGGGGAAGACGCGGGAGGGGAAGGCCGAGGAGCCGATCGAGCCCGGCGCGCGGTGGAACATCGAGCCGTGGGTGGCGCGGCCGCCGCCGAAGCCGTGGCGCTTGATGACGCCCTGGAAGCCCTTGCCCTTGCTGACCCCGATGACGTCGACGTACTCGTTCTCGGCGAAGATCGAGGCCTTCACCTCGTCGCCCGGCTTGGGGTCGTCGCCCTCGCCCAGGCGGAACTCCGCCAGGCGCCGGACCGGCGGGATCCCCGCCTTCTGGAAGCGGCCGGCGGCGGGCTTCCTGACGCGCTTGGCCGGCCGGTCCTCGACCAGGCCGAGCTGCACCGCCTCGTAGCCGTCGTTGTCGGCGGTCTTCCGCTGCACCACGAGGCAGGGGCCCGCCTTGACCACGGTCACCGGCACGACGCTCCCCTTCTCGTAGATCTGGGTCATGCCCAGCTTCTTTCCTAGGATGCCTTCCATGGCGATACCTCGCTAGCGAGTCGTGGTCCTACTTGCCGAACGCCTTGATCTCGACGTCGACGCCGGCCGGCAGCTCGAGCTTCATCAGCGCGTCGACCGTCTGGCTGGTCGGCTCGAAGATGTCGAGCAGCCGCTTGTGCGTCCGGATCTCGAACTGCTCGCGCGACTTCTTGTCGACGTGCGGCGAGCGGTTGACCGTGTAACGCGAGATGTGCGTCGGCAGCGGGATCGGGCCGACGACCCGCGCCCCCGTGCGCCGCGCGGTGTCGAGGATCTCGTGGGTCGACGTATCGAGGATGCGATAGTCGAACGCCTTGAGGCGGATGCGGATCTTTTCGTTGACCATGGCTAGAAGCCCCTCGCGAAAGCTACTTGACGATCTCCGTGACGGTGCCGGCGCCGACGGTGCGGCCGCCCTCGCGGATGGCGAAGCGCACGCCCTTCTCCATCGCGATCGGCGCGATCAGCTCCACTTCCAGGTTCACGTTGTCCCCGGGCATCACCATCTCCGTGCCCTCCGGCAGCTTCGCCACCCCCGTCACGTCCGTCGTGCGGAAGTAGAACTGCGGACGGTACCCGTTGAAGAACGGCGTGTGACGCCCGCCCTCCTCCTTGGTCAGGATGTACACCTCGCCCTTGAACTTCGTGTGCGGCGTGATCGAGCCCGGCTTCGCCAGCACCTGACCCCGCTCCACGTCGTCCTTCTTCGTGCCCCGCAGCAGCACCCCGATGTTGTCCCCCGCCTCGCCCCGGTCGAGAAGCTTCTTGAACATCTCGACCCCGGTCACGATCGTCTTCGCCGTCGGACGGATGCCGATGATCTCGACCTCGTCCCCCACCTTGACGATCCCGCGGTCCACCCGCCCCGTCACCACCGTGCCGCGACCGGAGATCGAGAAGATGTCCTCGATCGGCATCAGGAAGTCCTTGTCGATCGCCCGCTCCGGCACCGGGATGTAGTCGTCCACCGCCGTGATCAGCTCGATGATCTTGCCGCCCCACTCGTCGTCCGCCTTGCCGCTCTCCAAAGCCTTCAACGCCGAGCCCCGGATGATCGGAATGTCGTCGCCCGGGAAGTCGTACGACGACAGCAGCTCCCGCAGCTCGAGCTCCACCAGGTCGAGCAGCTCCGGGTCGTCCACCATGTCGCACTTGTTCATGAAGACCACCATGTACGGCACGCCCACCTGCCGCGCCAGCAGGATGTGCTCGCGCGTCTGCGGCATCGGGCCGTCCGCCGCCGACACCACCAGGATCGCCCCGTCCATCTGCGCCGCCCCGGTGATCATGTTCTTCACGTAGTCGGCGTGCCCCGGACAGTCGACGTGCGCGTAGTGACGCTTGTCGCTCTGGTACTCCACGTGGGCGGTCGCGATCGTGATCCCGCGCTCCCGCTCCTCCGGCGCCTTGTCGATCTGGTCGAACGCCACGAAGCTCGCCAGACCCTTGCTCGCCAGCACGCGCGTGATCGCCGCCGTCAGCGTGGTCTTGCCATGGTCGACGTGGCCGATCGTCCCGATGTTGACGTGCGGCTTCGACCGCTCGAACTTTTCCTTGCCCATGATCCCCTCCTAACGCTCCTCTTTCGACTCCTGGAGTTCCGAACGGCCTAGCCGGCGGCCTTCGCCACGACCTCTTCGCTGACGCTCTTCGGCGCCTGCTCGTACGACGAGAACTGCATGCTGTAGTTGGCGCGCCCCTGCGAGGACGAGCGCAGGTCGGTCGCGTAGCCGAACATCTCGGCGAGCGGCACCTTGCAGGTGATGACCTGGGCGTTGCCGCGCCCCTCCATGTGCTGCACCCGGCCGCGGCGCGACGTGATGTCGCCGATGACCTCGCCCATGTACTCCTCGGGGGTCACCACCTCGACCGCCATGATCGGCTCCATCAGCACCGGCCGCGCCCGCTTGCAGGCGTCCTGGAAGGCCATCGAGCCGGCGATCTTGAAGGCGATCTCCGAGGAGTCGACCTCGTGGTAGCTGCCGTAGTAGAGGTCGACCTCGACGCCGGTCACCGGATAGCCGGCGAGCGGCCCGGTCTCCAGCGCCTCCTTGATCCCCTGCTCGATCGGCTTGATGAACTCCCTCGGGATGACGCCGCCGACGATCTTGTTGTTGAAGACGAACTCCGCCTCGGTGGTCGGCCGCATGCGAATCTTGGCGTGGCCGTACTGGCCGTGGCCGCCGGTCTGGCGGACGAACCGCCCCTCGCCCTCGGCCTCGACCGTGATCGTCTCCTTGTAGGCGACCTGCGGCTTGCCGACGTTGGCGCCGACGTGGAACTCGCGCACCAGCCGGTCGGTGATGATCTCGAGATGCAGCTCGCCCATCCCCGAGATCAGCGTCTGCCCGGTGTCGGGGTCGGTGTGGACGCGGAAGGTGGGATCCTCCTGCATCAGCTTGCCGAGCGCCATCCCGAGCTTCTCCTGGTCGACCTTGGTCTTGGGCTCGATCGAGACCGAGATGACCGGCTCCGGGAAGCTCATCGACTCGAGCACCACCGGCGCTTTGGGATCGCAGATCGTGTCGCCGGTCGTCACGTGCTTCAAGCCGACCGCGGCGGCGATGTCGCCGGCCCACACCTCGCTGATCTCCTCGCGCTTGTTGGCGTGCATCTTCAGGAGCCGGCCGATGCGCTCGTTGCTGCCGCGCTTGGCGTTCAGGACCGAGGTCCCGGAGTCGACATGGCCCGAGTAGACGCGGAAGAAGGCGAGCTGCCCGACGAACGGGTCGCTCATGATCTTGAAGACGAGGCCGGAGAACGGCTGGTCGTCGGCCGACTGGCGGATGACCGGCTGGTCGCTCTTGGGGTCGAGGCCCTCGATCGGCGGGATGTCGACCGGCGAGGGGAGATAGTCGACGACGGCGTCCAGGAGCGGCTGCACGCCCTTGTTCTTGAAGGCGCTGCCGCAGATCACCGGCTGCAAGCGGTTGTGGATGGTCGCCCGGCGCAGCGCCTCCTTGAGCTCGGCGTTGGTGACCTCCTCGCCCGAGAGGTAGCGCTCGAGGAGCTCGTCGTCGGTCTCGGCGATCGCCTCGACCATCTGCTCGCGCATCCGGTGGGCGCGGTCGAGGTACTCCTCGGGGATGTCGACCAGCTCGTAGTCGGCGCCCAGGGTCTCGTCCTTGTAGGAGATCCCCTTCATCGCCACCAGGTCGATGATGCCGCGCAGGGTGTCCTCCTTGCCCCAGGGGAACTGGATGACGACCGGGGAGGCGGCGAGGCGCGAGCGCATCATGGCGACGGTGCGGTCGAAGTCGGCGCCGACGCGGTCCATCTTGTTGACGAAGGCGATGCGCGGCACGCGGTAGTGGTCGGCCTGGCGCCACACCGTCTCGGACTGCGGCTCGACGCCGGCGACGGCGTCGAACACCGCGACGGCGCCGTCGAGCACGCGGAGGCTCCGCTCGACCTCGGCCGTGAAGTCGACGTGGCCGGGGGTGTCGATGATGTTGATGCGGTGGTTGATCCCATTCGCGGTCCAGAAGCAGGTGGTGGCGGCGGAGGTGATGGTGATGCCGCGCTCCTGCTCCTGGATCATCCAGTCCATGGTCGCGGTCCCCTCGTGCACTTCGCCAATCTTGTAGTTGACGCCGGTGTAATAGAGGATGCGCTCGGTGGTCGTCGTCTTACCGGCATCGATGTGCGCCATGATGCCGATATTGCGCGTGTCTTTGAGAGGTAGTTGCCGTGCCATGGTGACTCTTTCGCTTAGCTGTCCGATCTTCGCGTTGCGCTTAAGGCTGGGAAAACCCGGGGAACCGTTTCGGAGGTGGAAGGCGGGCGGCCTACCAGCGGTAATGGGCGAAGGCTTTGTTGGCCTCGGCCATCCGGTGCGTGTCCTCTTTCTTCTTCACCGCCCCGCCGCGGCTCTCGGCGGCGTCCAGCAGCTCGCCCGCCAGGCGGGCGCGCATCGTCTTCTCGCCGCGGCTCTGCGCCGTCGCGATGATCCAGCGCATCGAGAGGGCGAGCTTGCGGCTCGGGCGCACCTCGACGGGGACCTGGTAGGTCGACCCGCCGACGCGGCGCGACTTGACCTCGACCGCCGGCTTGACGTTCTCGATCGCCTTCTTGAAAACCTTCATCGGGTCGTCCTGGGTCTTCTCGCGGATGGCCGCCAGGGCGTCGTAGAGGATGCGCTCGGCGACCGACTTCTTGCCGTCGCGCATGACGACGTTGACGAACTTCGTCACCAGCTGCGAGTTGTAGAGCGGGTCCGGCAGGACCTCGCGCTTGGGGACTTCTCTGCGCCTCGGCATCTTCGATTCGCTCCTTAGGACTTGGGGCGCTTGGCGCCGTACTTCGACCGGCTCTGCCGCCGGCCGTCGACGCCGACGGCGTCCAGGGTGCCGCGGATCACGTGGTAACGCACGCCGGGGAGGTCCTTCACGCGGCCGCCGCGGATGAGCACGATCGAGTGCTCCTGCAGGTTGTGGCCGACGCCCGGGATGTAGGTGGTCACCTCGATCCCGTTGGTGAGGCGCACGCGGGCGACCTTGCGGAGAGCCGAGTTCGGCTTCTTGGGCGTCTGGGTGTAGACGCGCACGCAGACCCCGCGCTTCTGCGGCGCGCTCTGCAGCGCCGGGCTCTTGGTCTTCGACTCGGCGCGTTTCCTGCCCTTGCGCACCAATTGATGAATCGTAGGCATGCAGCCAGCTCCCCTAAGCGATCCGTTTGATTCTCGTCAGACGGCGCGCGAAAACGCCACACAGCCCCTGGGTCCACGAAGAGGGGCGCGACCGTCAGCGTATTGCCCCGGACGGCGTCCGGAGCCTGTCTTCGGTTTGAAGACATACCCGCCCCGGTCCCTGGCGGGACCCTCGGCGGCGAAACCCGCAGATACTAGCCGAAGATCGATGGCGCCGTCAACCACCCGAGCCACCGACCGATGAGGTCGTCTAGCGGGAAGGCAGAGTATAGGGGCGGCGGGGACGGAGCGCAAGGGGGTGGGCGGAGCAGGTCGACGCAGCTTCACCAAGATCTGGATCGATCTGATCTGGCCAGCATCGTGATCTGCCCCGATTTTGGCCAACCGTGCGAGGCGGACCCCCGCACGGGCATGAATGCCCGTGCTATGAGGGGCGCCGGATGAATCCGGCTTGGCCCGATCCCGCTCCCTACTCGAGCTCCCGCCGCAGCGCGGCGAGATCGGCCGTCAGGCGGGCGACCTCGGCCTCCAGGCGCTCGACGCGAGAGGAGAGCGTCGGGCCGGACGGCGCGGTGGCGGCCGGCCGCGGCTCCCAGGCCTCCGGCGCCGCGATCTCCCCCACCAGGTGGGTCCAGCGGGTCTCCTTCTGCCCCGGCCGCCGCGCCATCTCGGCGACGAGCGGCTCCTCGTCCTCCGCCAGCCGCGCCAGCGTCTCCTCGACCTCGGCGAGCGAGGCGAAGGGATGGAGCCGCTCGCTCCGCGAGTTGAGCTCGCCGGCCGTCTGCGGCCCCCGCAGCAGCAGGAGGGTGAGGATCGCCCGCTTCCCCGCCGTGTCGAGCCCCCAGCGCCGGGAGACGCTCTGCGACCACTTCTCGCTCCGCGCCCCTTCCTTCCGCCAGACGAGGACCTCCTGGCGGAGCCGCTCGAGGGCCTCGACGACCTGCGTCTCTGTCGCCTGCATCACCGGCTCGCGGTTCGTCTTCTGGTTGCAGGCGGCGAGGAGCGCCTGCACGGTCAGCGGGTAGAGGTCCGGGGTGGTCTGCTCCTTCTCGAGGAGCGAGCCCAGGATGCGGATCTCGACGCTGTCCAGAGGGCGGGGGATGCGGGTCGACATGGGTCTAGAGGGGTCCGGCGGTCACGATTCTACGACCTTCCCGTCCGGCGAGGCCCGAAACCGCGAAGCCCGTGACCCGGCGCGGGCTCGGATGCGCAGCCGCCAGAACCGAGAGATCGCGGGACAATCCTATCGGACGCCGATTGAAAGAGACCTCGCAGCCGGGCGATTATCGAGATCCAACGCGTTCTATCGAGATCCCGGGCGTTCTGTAGAGATCCCGGGCGTTCTGTAGAGATCCCGGGCGTTCTGTAGAGATCCCGGGCGTTCTGTAGAGATCCCGGGCGATATATCGAGATCCCGGGGGTTCTGTCGAGATCCCGGGCGATCTGTCGAGATCCCGGGCGTTGTATCGAGATCCAAATCGATCTGTCGAGATCCCGGGCGTTCTGTCGAGATCCAAAACGATCTGCCGAGATCCCAGGACCTCCCCGCCGCACGGTTTTCCGCGCGCCGGTCCGGCATCGGCGGCCCGGTCCGCGGATCGGCGCCATCCTTATCTATAGGGCGCCCGGATGGCGGCCGGCCTCTCCTGGGATCGGCGGCCGGCGTAGCCGGGACTGCAGCCTATCCTTATTAGATAGCTCGACAGCTTGCGCCCGCCGGCGCCGCGCGGCGGTTCCAGGCTTCGTGCTCCGCTACCCACTTGCCGCGCAGCCGCTCGATCGAGCTTGGCGACAACGGTGCGCCCTCGCCGAGCAGGCCACGAAGCGCCAGCTCGAACTCTCCCTGCGCCAGCCCATGCAGGTAAAGCTGCGGCAGCAACTCGCCAATCTCCTGCGTCCGGCGACAGAACAGCGGCAGGATGCTGCTCTCGAAGCGCTCTTCGAGGTTGCGCACCCGCGGCCGTTGGACCGTCACTTGTCCCGCTCATCAGCGACAGCTTGCGCGGTTTCCCGTGACCGTTGCGGTACACCGCAGGGCTATCCACGCAGGCTCGACGCTCGCTCTTCGCACGGCCGACCAGCTCCGTGACCTCTTCCTCCAGGAGCGCCTGGATGAATTCCTGGATCCGCTCGCGGGCCATCGCTTCCAGTTGCTCCCAGATCGTCCTTGACCCGAACGGTGCCTCAGTGCTCTTCTCTTCCATGGGCGGTGTCTCCTTCCTCGGCCGGATTCCCCGGCTGGTCGTCGCTGACCAGGAAGGTTATGCCGCCTTCAGTTCATTTACACACCTTTCGAGGGTACCTCCGCCCCTACCTAAGGATCAATCACTGCCATTGGGCAAACTGGCTTCGCATCGATTCTAAAAAATTCGGCATTGATGGGATTGCAAGGATTACTCGTCGCCTTTACCGGGGCCTTCTTCATCGGGCGCTCACCAGTGCCAGGAAACTTGCATGTATTGTAGTTACCCGCAAATATGTCACGCAAGTCGCCCAGACTCCGCGGTACGAGATCCTCAGAGGCATCGGTGATAGCGTTAAACGCGGCAAAGTGCCCTGCCACGGGGCCAAGTCCGCACGAGCTGTTCACAGTGTCATCAGTAATGAAAACGTCTGGACAGGCTCCCGCAGGGCAGGGTATTTTCAGTTCGACCGGGGCACCGTCCACTTGATGATTGTGGCGTACCTCTATGACGAATGGAGACGCACCCGGCACGTTGATGTCAAACCTTGCAGCCTTGGCTATTGCCTGCCGATGGTGCCTCGCGCCCTCTCGATGTAGCCTATCAACAAACGTGAAGTCGTGACCGGCGGTATCACAATCCTGGCCGCCTTGATCCAAAACGCAGCTCGATGCTCTCACCCAGCCGAAAGTTACACGCGCGCCCACCTTTCCGACGATTTCCTCCCACGGCCGTATGCGAACCGGGTTCTTGTTGACCGCGCTTAGGCGCACCACATAGTAAAAATCATGAAATTGAGATGCCTTACGCGGAAGATCGACGTGCTGCCCCTCATCGTACAATCCGCCCGCATGATCCCGAGATTGGAAGCTAAGATCATCATCCCCTAGGTTATACCTACAGAAGCCATCCACATGATTAAACAAATCGGCGCACGTCCCCGCCGACAACCTGTACCACAAATACTGGGCATGCACGCACTCGCCCGCAAGGGGCTTTACGGCATAAGCCGTCATTTGGGTCGGTTTGTCCAGCTTGTTGGGCACAAATGCGATCAGGCCAGAGAAGAATAGTGACACCGTCAGATCTGCTAGATTCATCGATCATCTCCCTGAGGTAGTGTGCTGCCGATCAGCTCAAAAGCTGCCCAATTTCGCACTGCACCCGGACTGCGGCCTGAACGCGCAATAGAATCAAGCTGAGCGCGACGCAAGGCGGTCGCGGGATCGTGTCCATTCCGCAAAAGAGCATGGAATCTTGTGATCATACCCAAAGCGTCCTCATCCTGGACGCTCCAAAGGCTGGCGACTACTGCCGGAACGCCCGCGGCCACTATCGGACGCGCAAGGCTCGCCAGACCTTCATCGTGCGGAGAACTCGCCGTTCCGCACGCAGAAAGCACGACCACTTCGGCGGCCGAGAAATCCGCTGCAGCAAGATCCGCCGCCGTCAGAATCGCGGTGCCGGCTGTTTTTCCGGCGAAAACCAGACCGCCTTTCGTACGCGTCAAGCTATTCTCTATAGTGTGACCCGCAACGCTTATCACCTGATACCGTCCGACGGAGGCCAGAAATCGTTCCTTCGTCGCCTGCTCTCCAAGCAATAGACAGGAACCCTGGTACATCCGAGCGACGCGCGCGGCCTCTCGAGCAGCCGCCGGAAGTCGCGGCAGATTATGAAACACCGAGACGCTGAACGCAGGATCGCCAACGACTAGCGCGTTTCTGGCGGCGTGAGGCTTCCCGCGGGCTCGGGCAAGACCATCAACAAAGGACGTAGCATCGAACGCGATCCCAATGGTGTGATCCTCGACCAGGTATCGGCCCGTGACTGTGTTCTTTAGGGCTCCGAACGGGAGGCCCCAAAGCAGCTCTTCCGGCAATATTTCGATGGCTGGTGAGCCTGCAATCCTTTCGCCAATCGGCCGCACAAGAGCTGCATAGAGCTGAGCCGAAATGGCTTCGATATCGCTCTCACGTCGAGCTCCCGAAATCGCGGCGCGCAGCATTGATAGCAGATGGGCTGTGGCACGCGGGGAGATTGGCGAATCGACCACTTCTAGCTTGCGCCCGTGTTGCTCCAGCCAGATCAGGAGCCTTTCGCCGACGGCGGAGTATCCGATGAGTGCTACGCCAGGGGGCAGAGCCTGCGCCACCTCCTCCGCGCTGAGCTGCCTTTCAACTGGTGTTTGTGGGGCACGGGCTCGCTCCGCATACGAGAACGCCTCATCAGGCATACCTTTCTTGAGCTTAAGGAGGATCATCTCCTCGAATAGCCCGGCTACCTTCTTCTTGTACTCTGAGCGGTCGTCATCAGGGAGACTGTTCAGCCCACGCCCGACGACCGAGATAGCCTCATCCAGGTCGTTCTCAGCCAAGCCTACTCGGCCCAGCGCGAGATAGGTCAGGGCACGCTCCTTCAATACCAAGGGCAGAAATAGCGCGTAGCGCGCTTCACGATAAACCGCGACCGAGTCGCTGAGGGTCCGCACTGCCCTTGCCGGATCGATCCGACGGAGGATCCTACCAAGGCGGTTCGAATAGTCGCCGAACAGGAAAGATCGCGTTCCATCTGTCGCGATGCGGTTGATGATCCGGAGCGCCGCGGCCAAGTCCTCCAGAGCCTTCGGAAGCCTGCCGAGCGCAACTTCGGTATCGCAGCGTTGAAACAGCGCGAAGACGAGCTCGGGTGGATTCACGACGCCGGCGGCGGCGCGGATGGCTTCTCCTTGCAGCAGCAACGCCACTTCCGGTTTCCCTGCGGCGACCGCAGCGGCGGCAGCGTCCGCGAGAACGCCGACCCTTCGGTTAGCTTCGCCCTTGTTCCATCGAGCGTGAAGAGAGGCGTAGAGATAAATGAAGCCTTCGCTCTGCCTGCCGAGGTGAAGATAGTCTTCGGCGATGAGATCTTCAATCGCTCCCATATTAGAGGCCTCGCCGCTTTTCTGGAAGATACTAAGAGCTTGCTCAAAAAGGGGGAGTGCGGCTTTGAGGTTCCCTTGCACGCCTTGACCAAGTCCCAGCATCCAAAGCGCCCTGCCGCGGAGATTCGGATACGAAGCCGCAGTCTTTGCCAAGGGCTCTAGTTCAACACCAGCACCCTTGTAATCAGACTCCTGGTATGCGCAAACACCCATCTGGAACTGCGTCCAGAGCACGAAGGGGCTGTTTCCCAGGATCAGAGCCGCACGACTCTCTGCCAACAGCGCTGCGGCCGCCGCTACGCCGCCTGCCTGTAGCAGCCGACGGCCTTCATCATATTGGCGATGCCCTGCCACCAGCGCTGCCAGGCGGCGAGAGGATCCGCCTTGAGCCGTCGCTTTCTCCAGGGCACCAATGGATTCGGAGAGGAGACTGTCCTTCTCGGTCTGGGCCAGGAGGTCCGCCATCCGGCGCATAGCCATGAGGAGCTCTGCAGCTTCCACCCACCGACCGTCGCTCGCGAGCTGAGCCCACCGGGGCAAAGCAATCTCCTCGAGAAGTTGTCTCGCCGCTTGTGGATCACGCTCGATTGACCGCCGAGCCGCTTCTCCATTGCCAGTAGACAAGAGCTGCAAGGGATCTGACGGCACTCTCAGCTCGTCATCTTGTGCCACCAGCGCATCTCGATGAGACTGCGCCTCGGCAGACCAAGGAGAGGTGCCATCGAGCCTGAGGTATTCAAGCCAGGCTTCCTGGGCATCCTTCGAAAGAGATAGCTCTTCGAGCGCCAATGCGTAGTTGAACCGCGCTTCTTCCATCAGAGGATCCAGCCGGACAGCGCTCATCGCGCTGGCCAGGGCTATGGCTGCATCTCCGAAGCCCGTATGGGGAGCTCGGCTGAGGCGGGCGGCCGCCAGATCATTCAGAACCGAGGCATTGTCAGGCGCCAAGGATGCTGCTTTCTCGAGCCTCGTAACGGCCTGATCGGGCTGGCCGGCAAGCAGGTCGCCTACGGCCCAATCTTCCAGCGCCGTGGGCGAATGCTTTTCCGCCGCCTCACGAAGCTGGAAGCCCACGGCTGCCCTTTGCTGGGAAAACGCTGCACCTAGCGGCAAGAACGGCTGTCCGGTCAACCGCGCGGCGAAAGGCCGCATAGAGGTGATCCGAGCGAAGAGACTGCGACGCTCCGGTGAGATGGGTTTACGCCCTTGCGCCTCGCGTAGCAGGACGACGCAGGCTACAGCACTGGCAGCCAGAAAGATCGCCAGCCTGTTCGCCCGCGAAGCGATCGTTACCTCCTCTGCGCCACTCCACTCTCAAGACGGGAGGAGAAGCGACGGTGGATTCGACGGAATGGTTTCAAGCCTAGCACGGGCCGGCCGGTTGACCGGAGGAAGCGCCCGCCAGCACTAATCGACATCTCCTGGCCAGCTTGAGTTATAGACGGACCGACTCCGCCGATTCCCAGCATCTCGGCAAAACCTCCTGTAGAATCTGCCGTCAGCCAGAGATGCACGTGCGCAACTCTCGATGAGACCACTTACCGTCGGCGGGTCTTCCCCTCCCTCGCGATGACTCCAAGAGAGCTCTACGAGTCGAGCCTCCCTCTCATCGAGGAGGTCATCGAGTGGATATGCCGGCGTCACTTCATGGCCGAGGCCGACGCCGACGACTTCGCGCAGTCGGTTCACCTGAAGCTGATGGCGGACGACTACCGGGTGTTTCGCAGCTACCGGGGGCAGTCGTCGCTCAAGACGTACCTCATCTCCGTCATCCAGCGGCACCTCCTCGACTGGCGGAACCACCGGTGGGGCAAGTACCGGCCCACCGCCGAGGCCCTGCGGCTGGGCAAGGTGGCGGTGAAGCTCGAGGAGCTGATGCGGCGCGACGAGCTGAGCCTCTCGGAAGCTTGCGAGGTGCTGCTCAAGAATTTCCGCGTCGAGGTGTCACGCGCCGAGCTCGAGCGGATGGCTTCTCTCTTCCCCCAACAGACACCGCGGGAACAGGTAAGCGATGCGGTTCTCGACGACGTGCCGGCGAAGGTCGAACGGCCCGAGGAGGGCATCCTCGAGGACGAGCTGGAGCCGACGCGCCAGCTGCTCCTCGCCGCGCTCGAGAGCGCTCTGGCGGAATTGTCCGCGGAAGACCGTCTGGTAATCGAGATGTGCATTTTAGGAGGTCGGCGAATCGCCGAGGCGGCCCGCTTTCTGGGCCTGCCCCAGAAGCCTCTGTATCGCAGGAAGGGCCAGATCCTGGCGGGCTTACGGCAAGCCCTCGAGAGAGAAGGATTCTCGTGGGATCAGGTCGCGGAGCTCCTCGGCCTCAAGGAGATTCGATGGGATTGAATGCGGAGCTCGAAGTGGTGGACGCGGCACAAGCCGGGCGATGCGTCCGTCTAAATTATTGACGAGGAACTATGTTAACTCGCGATGACAGGAACGGCACACCCACAGGGCCGGATGGACACCCGGAGCTCGAGGACCTCGCGGCGCTGATCGACGGCCGCGTCTCCGCCGATACGGCGGCGCGGCTTCGCTCTCACCTGGCGAGCTGCGCCGAGTGTCGCGAGGTGTTCTTCGAAACCATCGATTTCGTGCGCGCCGAGGAGGCCGGCTGGCGGAAAATACTTCTCCCTTTTAGGCGACGGTCAGCCCGGGTGGCCTGGAAACCCGAGCGCTCACCAAGCAGGCTGTGGCGATGGGCGATCGCGCTCCCCGCCGCTGCCGCCGTCGCAGCCGGCGGCGGGTTCGCCATCTACGCCAACTTCATTGCGCCTCCGGAGATAGCCTGGATAGATGCTGCAGCCACCGTCAGCGGGAAGCCAGGGATCCATCCATGGGATACCAGGAAGCGAGGGGGCGAAGGTCAGGAAGACGAACTCATCGATAAGCAATCCTTCCGGCTCGGTGTCGCACAGGTCAACCTGATGGTGGGCCTCGACGCAGAGAACCGCGACGGCGCGGATGCCGCGGCGGCCCGGATCAATCAGCTCAATGCCGACATCAACCCACCGGATGCTGTGAAGGAGTTCTATCTCCGACTGCGCACAGAGATGGTCCAGCGTAAACGGTTGCGGGCACTCGTCCCTGGAGCTGCCATGCGGGCTCAGCACGGATACGACGAGGTCGCGAATCCCCTCTACCTCAACTTCGGCCGCTGGACGGAAGCAGGCAATCTGGCGGTGGAGGCCACAGAGGAGCAGTTCTTGGCGCGGCGCAGCACGCGCCGGTTCCCCTCCTACCTCCTTCGTGAAGCCAGAGGCGAGCTGGATCCCAAGGTGGTCGGAGCGGTTCAGAGAATCGCGCATATCCTGGGGCACCGCTCGGGGAAAAACGACCTGGCTTTCGCGGCGCTGGCCGTGAACTACGCCACGATCCTCACCTACTACGAACCAGGGGGTGGCCCGGTCAGCTTCGGGAGCCCAAGACCCCGCCAGCATCTCCGTCCCCCGCGAGAACCCTTCGCCAGCCCCTTCGGTCGCCGGGAGCTTCTCGCCAACCTCGCAATCCTCCCGCCGAGGCGGGTACGACCGGCTCGCCACGATCACGAGCTCAGGCTCAGTGCGCTGCCGAGCAGCATCTTCCCGCGTGGACCGGCACGGTCATCGACCCCAGCGGCGGGCCGTCGATCTGCAGGCTCTCGACGATGAAGCCGGAGAGGGCGTAGGCCCGGACGTAGCCGTAGGAGAGCCGGTGGTAGCCGTCTCCGGCGCCGTGCCTGGGCACGCCCAGGCTGTCCTTGAAGACGAAGTGCGGCGGCGATGGACCGCGGCGGTCGTAGCCGACCAGGAGCAGAGCATGGGCGCCGTTGGCGCGAAGCGGCTGTCCGTGGGCGTCGAAGCGCACGTCGAGGATCGGTCCGCCGCCGCCCGCCGCGATGCGGAGCGCCATCACGACGTCGTGCCCCGCCCGCAGGAGCGCCTCGAGGTAGCCGGGGTTCCGCAGGCTCGGCCCCGAGAGATCCCGACCCTCGAGGAGATGGAACCGGCCGATCTTGTAGAAAGCCTGGCGGAAAGCGTCGCTGTCGGGAGGCCGCGTGCGATGGAGGGTCGCCTCCGCGCGCCGCTCGTAGGGCGCGAGCCTCTCCTCGCAGACGCCGCGCAGCGCGAGCTTCGCCGGCGCCTCCCGCAGATCGATCCGCTCGGCGCCGTGGTCGCCGGTGAGCGCGAACTGGAGGAACTGCTCGGAGAGATCGACCTCCTTGCCGAAGTGCTCCTTGAGGATCGCCTCGACGCAGGCGACGCTCGCGAAGCTCAGGCAGGTGGCGCGATCCCCTTGATTGCGGACCGGGGTCTGCAGCGGCCGGCGGTCGACGTGGGCGACCGGGCTCGGCTCGGGAAGCGGGTCCCAGTGCGGGGCCGGCAGGGAGCCGCGATCTCGCTCGATCGCGGCTCCCTCCCCCGGGCTCGCCTGCGGACACGACGGCCCGGCGAGAGACATGGAGATCCACCTCCTCGGGCAGCCTCGAGGCCGCCGGACGGTTCAAGACGCTAGGCTGGAAGGAGCTCTAGGAGAAAATGATGACGGGCATGCAGCGTCCGGGAGGGTCGCCCGGGCGGTCGTCGCACGCGAGGTCGACGATGCTGGGGAGGAAGCGCCTAGGCGTCCCTTCCGCGAAATCGTAGAGCAGTGCGAAGTCGCGGTCGAAGGGCTCGAGCGAGCACTCCCCCATCCCCATCTCCGGGTCGAGGGTGTTGACCGCCCAGACGATCACCCCCTCGTTCTTCCCCAGGAGACCCCCGGGGTTCTCGCGGGCGAGGACGATCGGCTCCTCGCCGGCCAGGTTGAGCGTCACCTCGCGGTCGCCCACCTCGCGCTCGTAGATGAGACCGTTCGCGAGCGGCCGTTCGTCGAGCGGCAGCTCGCCGCTGCCGTCGAAGGAGATCATCCCGGTGGTGATGAGGCTCCGCTCCGGGTTGACGTCCTCGAGCGAGAAGATGTCGTGCATGCGGACCGGCCGCAGGCTGCCTCCGGTGAGCAGGAGCCGGCCGTCGAGGATGGCGCGATCCGCCACCGTGCAGCAGAGGTTCGGCGAGCCGCCGATGCAGCCGGATCGGACGCGGGCCGGGGCCTCTTCGAACTCTCCCAGGGTCATCAGGAGACTGCGGTCGGTCATCGCGAACTCTCCCTCGCCGGGCGGGGAGAACGAGGCGTCCTTGCCGGCGAGATCGACGACCCGCGGCCGCCGTTCGCCCTTGGCCCGGAAGCGGAGGCGGGCGCGATGCGCACCGATCGCCCGGCCTCCCACCGTCTCGTCCTCGGTGCTCCGGAACAGCACGCGGCCCGGCCCCCGTCCCCCCGGCTGCGGCAGCACCACGGCCATCAACCCTGCCATGTATACGAACAGCTTAGCCATGTCCCAGTCCTTTCTCTTCCGTTATGGAAGGCCCTGGCCGCCTGTCGTGCCGAGGAGGCGGAAGCCTCCCCACACCGCCGGCCGGTGGAAACGCACGTGCCTGTGGTGGATCATGGCGATCTGCGCTCTCTGGAGAGCCGTCGCCGCGCTCCGTCCCTGCCAAAAATTGCCGTAGAAAGCCTCGAGAAAGACCTTCGCCTCCGCGTCGCCGAGGCTCCAGAGATTGCCGAGGACCGCCGGGACCCCGGCCTCGAAGAACGACCGCACCAGGTTGTCCCCGCCCTCGAGACTCAGGCCGCCGCCGCCCGCGGCGCCGCAGGCCGCGAGCACGGCCAGACGCGGGCGGGAGAGCCGCAGCGCCGCGATCGCCTCGGCGTCGAGCGCGCCGGCCTCATAGCGGCCGGGCGACGGCGTGAAGAGGAGGGCCGGGCGACCGGCGGTCGGCGAGACGCCGGCGTGGCCGGCGAAGTGGACGAACTCGAAGCGATCGAGCGCCGCGAGGAACCGAGGCACGGTCGCGTCGCGCTCGACGAGGAGCGCGCCGGGATGCGCCGCGGCGATCTCCTCTGCCTCCTTCTTGGTCTGCGGCAGGAGACCATGCTCCGGAAAGCGCCCGGCGTCGATCGCCGCTCCGCCGACGGCGAGGCTCCGCCAGCGGTCGCGGGAGCGGCGATGGCTGGGTCGGCGAGCGCTCGGGGCGAGGAAGATGGTGGCGCTCGGGGCGACGATCAGCGGGTTTCTTTCGACGAGAAAGCGGCGTCGCGGTCGATCGAGGAGGGCCGCGAAGGGCACCTCGCGGAGCTCGTCGTCCGGCACCAGGACGAGGGTCGCGCCCGCCGGCACGTCGACGAGAAGAGGACCGATCAATCGCCCGTAGAGGTAGCCCGAGAGCTGCTCAAATTTCGCCAGATCGGCGACAGAATCGCCCGAGGGCACGGCGATCGATCTCGCGAGCCCGGCGACCTCTGCCTGGAGCTCGGTCCGATCCCAGGGGACGGAATGGAACGCGAGCTTCGGGCTCCAGACCCAGCTCACGACGCGGTCTTTCAGCACGGCGTACTCGACGAGCGCCATGCCCGACGGCAGCCCGCGCGGGACGTCGGCGGCGGTGAGCGGTCCCGGCGGAGCCAGGCGACGCGAGGCGAGGGAGTCGAGAAGGACGCGGGCCTTCGAGCGCTCGGCGTGGTCGAACGCGGCCCGGGCATCGCCGCGCTCGACCTCGAGCGCGATGAGCTCCTCGAAGACCTGCCGCGCGGTCTCGAAGTAGGTGGCGCGGAGGGGGCCTGGCTGAATGCCGGCGCGCTGCCGCTCGTATTCGTCCACGGCATCGAGGAGGTCGCGCTCGGCATCGGCATCCTCGCCGAGCTTTCGATGGGCGAGCGCCCGCCCGAGGAAGATCTCGGTCCGCGAGTAGGCGTAGCCTTCGTAGAGCTCGAGGGCCTCGGTGAAGAGCCGCACGGCTTGCCAAGGATCGGCGTCGAGCCAGATCTGCCCGGCCTCCGCGTCGACGCCGGCCCGCGTCGGACGAGCCGCACGCGGATCGGAGATGCGGTCGCAATCCCGGCCGGCCTCGGCGATGAAGGTCCTGGCCAGAGCGAGATCGTTCGCGCGGCGATAGATCGTCGCCCGACCCCAGTGAGCCTCGGCGATCCGCTGGATGTCCTTCGAGGCCTCCGCGACAGGCTGCGCCTCGGCCTGAAAGAGCTCCGCCTCGGCCGGCTTCGCCTCTCTCAGGAGCGCGCGGGCGGCGGCGCTGAAGACGGTCGTCATCGCCCACGGATCGCCGGCATCCGCGGCGATCGCCTGGGCCCGCAGCCGGAAGGGCCAGGCGTCGTCGCCCGTTCCCAGGTAGGCCGCACAGTTGGCGAGGAGCGAGTCGATCGAGGCCTCGGAACCCGGATCGTGGATCTGTTGGAAGACACCGAGCGCCTCGCGGAACCTCGTTTGCGCCGGGTCGGCCTTGCCGCCTTCCAGGTCGACCAAGCCGATCAACCAGTCGATCCGGCCGACGAGACTCCGGTAGGTGTGCGACTTGGCCTTGGCGAGAAGACCGAGAGCTTCGGCTCGCGCTCGCTGCCAATCCCCCGTCTGGTCTTCGCAGGCGGCGATCTTCAGGCGGGCGGCGAGCGAGAAGGGGCTCCGCGCACGCTCGAAAGCCGGCAGGGCACGGGCGAAGAGCCGCAGCGCCGGGGAGTAGTTGCCCTGATCGTAGAGTCTTACGCCCTCGGCAAAGTCCCGATGACTCACGGCGAGCTCGCGGGCGACCGACGGAGGCACGCCCTGAATCGCCGCGGCGGCATCGGCATCCAGGCGGTCGCCCGTCACCTCGTAGAGCCGTGAGGAGAGCGCACGGGCCACGGCGTCCCAGCGCGTCGCCTGCCGGGAGTCGCCGTCCGCGATCGCCGCGGTCCAGGCGGGAAAGACCTCGGCCTCGAGAGACTCGCGCGTGCGGACCGGATAGAGGGCGGCGAGCTCGGCTAAGGCCTCGCCATCCCCGGCCTCGACGGCCTTCTGGAGGCGCGGGAGATCGCCGGCCCAGGCCTGCTCCAGGCTCGGCGGCCGGAGAGCTTCGAGGCTCGCCCGCGCCTCCGTCGCCCAGCCCGAGCCGGCGTCGAGCCTCTGATATCGCTGCCAGTCGCTCTTTGCCAGTGAGCGCAGGCTCAGCCGCTCGGCGATCTTCGCGCGATTGAACAGGGCCGCCGACAGTCGTGGATCGAGCTGGACGGCCCGATCGGCAGCCTCGAGCGCGGTGACCAGGAGGTGCGGATTCCCGACGCTCGCTGCCTCGGCGAGACGGACGGCCGCGAGATCGCTCCAGATCCACGCGCTCGCCCGCGGCAAGGCGACCGCCTCTTCGAGGGCTTCCAGGGCTTTCGCAGGATCTTCGGTCGCCAGCTTGACGAGAGCCAGGTTCGCCAACGCCGCGGGTGTGCGCTGGTCCTGAAGGCGCGCCTCGACCTCGTTCGCCGCGCGCCTCCAGGCCTCGTCGTCCCGCGGCGCCGGCCGGCGCCCGTCGCGACGGAGAGGCGCGAACCTCAGCCCGGTCAGCCGTCCCTCGAGGAGGCGGATGGGACCGAGCGCTTCGACGAGCGCATCGCGCTGCTCGAGATCGACGTCCGGTTGTGCGTGCCGGCAGGCCGCCCAAAGGGAGAGCGTCATGCCAGCCGAGCCGGCGAGGACACACCGCAAGACCTTGAGAGGCTCTCATCTCGGCCGACAGGTTGGGGAGACCCGGCTCGTGACCGTTCGCGAAGCCCCGAAGCTTTCCTGTTTGCGTCGATGGTAACATGCGGTCCGCCGTTCGATGGGAGAAGGATCAGAGGTTTCGCCGGTCTCGAATTTCGCTCCGAGCGAGGTAGACGGACAGCGCCTCGCGGATTCCCGGGCGGCGGCGAGTTCACCGATCGAGAGATCCGATAGAATTGCCTGCAAGCGAGATCCACATTGCTGCAATCTCCGAAACCGCGCCCCGGAGCCCCCGGAGTGACGCCCCCCGAGAAGCTCTTCCTCGACAACCTGAAGCTGATCGAGCGGGTAGTGGCCTGGGCTTGCCGCACGCACTACTGCCGCGGCGAGGAGGCCGAGGACTTCGCCGGCCAGATAAAGATCAAGCTGGTCGACAACGATTATGCGGTGCTCCGCAAGTACTCGGGCAAGAGCACGCTCAAGACCTACCTGAGCGCGGTCGTCCTCAACTACTTCCACGACTACCGCAATCACCTGTGGGGCAAGTGGCGCCCCTCGGCCGAAGCGGTGAGGCTGGGGGAGGTGGCGATCAAGCTCGAGGAGCTCGTCTGGCGGGACAGCCGGACCTTCGACGAGGCATGTGAGACGCTGCGGATCAACTACAAGCTCGACACCCCGCAGGCCGAGCTCGACCGCATCGCGGCGCGCCTGCCGCAGAAGCCTCCCCGCCGGTTGGTGAGCGAGGACGAGCTGCGCGAGAGGCCCACCCCGAGCTGCGCCCGGAAGCGCAGATCCTCGAGCAGGAGCAGCTCGCCTCCCGGCGTCGTGTCGCCGCCGCTCTCGACGAGGCGCTCGCCTCGCTGCCCGACGAGGATCTGCTGGTCATCCGCCTCTGCATCCTCCGGGGAATGAAGCTCGCCGATGTCGCCCGCTCGCTGGGGCTCGAGGAAAAAGCTCTCTATCGCCGCAAAGATCGGATCCTCGCGCGGCTCCGGCAATCCTTGAAAGATCGCGGAATCACCTGGCAACAGGTCGCCGATCAATTGAATCGGGAGGAGATACGATGGGAGTGAAGGGCGAGGAATGGGTGAAATCGGAGCTCGTCCGTCCAACCTCTTGAGAGGACCATCCGCCTAGGCACACTCATGCAAGAGCGCGCAACCTACAGTAACGGCGAGACGGGCCACCCAGAGATCGAAGCGCTCGCAGCGCTCCTCGACGGCATGCTCCCAGCCGAGGAGGCGGCGAGCCTGCGGACCCACCTCGCCCGCTGCGAGCCGTGCGTGGCCCTCCTCGCCGAGACCGCGAATTTCCTCCGGGTGGACCTGGAAGCCGAAGACGCCGACGAAGAGGAAGAGGAAGAAGACGTCTTCGAACAGACGGCGGCCGAAGCGGCACCGCTGCCCTTCGAGCCGCGAGTGGAAACGCCGATCGCGAGACCGCGACCGAGGCGCTGGGCCGCCTTGGTAGCCGCCGCCGCGTCGGTGGCGGCCGCGCTGGCGCTCGCGACGACGGTCTACCACCGACAGCTCGGCCCACCGCAGGTCGAGATCGCCCGGCTCCTGATGTCGCTCGCCGGACGGCAGGCGGCGATCGCCGGCTCCTATTGGGGACCCAACCAACGAGGAGCTAGCGTCGGACCGGACGATCATGCGCTCACCTCCCTCCGGCTGGGGGTCGAGCTCGTCAACCTCGACGTGAGCGTCGCAGTCGCCGACCGCGATCATGCGGAGATCGCGGCTGCCCACATCAATGGCCTATTGAAACAGGCCACGGCAGATCTCGCGACCAAGCAGTTCTTCCAAGGGCTGCCGGCGAGAATTCTCGCCGGCGAGCCGCTCGGCCCGCTCGGCGTCGAAATTCAGACCCGCCGCAGAGACGTCGAGGCCTTCCTCCAGCCCCTCGACTACGACCTCGGACGCTGGGCGGAAGCCGGCCATCTCGCCGCCGCCGCGGCTCGACCGGAGTTCCTGCAGGCACCGGACACCCGCCGCTTTCCCGCCACCTTCCGGCGGCAGGTGAAGCACGATCTCTCGCTGAAGGCGCGCGCCGCTCTGGGCGCCATCGAGACGATCCTCGACAAGAGCGACCTCACCCCCGCGGACTACAAAACCCTCGACACCCGATTCCAGGAGATTCTAGAGACCTACTACCCGGTGTAGCAGCGACTTACCCTTTGGCCGCCCACACCCCCACCAACTCCGCCACCCCCGCATACACCTCCGCCCGCCGCGCCCGCAGCTCCTCGCCGATCGTCTTCCGCGTCCGCAGCAGCAGGTACGCCCGCGCCTGCCGGCCGAAGCGCTCGCGCTGCTCGTGGAAGCGGATGGCGACGTAGCCGGTCGATGGCGCTGCCAGCAAAGTCGCGAATCCCCAGGCCGCTCCCGCGGCATGTCCGACCGCCCACGCCTCGACCAGCCAGGCCAGCGGATAGAGGGCCAGCCCCGGGAAGACCTTGAGCGTCGCCAGCTGGTCGGGCTCCGACTGGGCGGCCGCCCGGGTGGCGATCAGCCGGATCAGGTAGTAGGGGACGAGGCTCAGGAGGCTCCCCACGAGGGCCGAGCGGCAGGTAAAGGAGGAGGCGGAGGAGGGCTCCGAGCGGCGAAGCGGGCCACCGAGGGGATCGGATAGGCGGCGGCGACCTGCTCGTCCTTCAGATGGAAGGCGCGGAGGAGGCGGTCGTAGCGGCGGACGGACTCGGCGACCGCCTTCGTGCGCTCGGGGAAGCGGACGGCGAGGTCGTGGTAGCCGTCGATCATCGCGCGGCGGATGGCGAAGGTCTCCTCGAGGGTGCGGAAGCGGGGGACGTCGAGGCCCGGGCGGGCGTAGAGGTCGGCGGCGCGGGCGATCAGGCGGGCCTCGTCCCAGGTGGCGTAGTTGAGGGTCACCCGCTGGAGGGCCGCGTCGATGCGGGCGGTCAGGGCGCGGACCGCCGCCGCCTGGGCGTCCGGGCCTGAGGCGTAGAGGGCGAGCTCGGGCGCGGGGTCGAGCGGCTCGCCCACCTCGACCAGGGCGCGCGAGCGGAAGCGGCCGCGGGCGTCGAAGGTGAAGCCGACGGGGAGGATCGCCACCCCGAGCGCGCGGCCGGCGCTCGCCCGGCCGGCTTCCGCCCCCAGGGCGATCCTCGCCGCTCCGGTCTTGAGCGGCTGGAGGGCCGGCTGGTTGTGGCTGGCGCCCTCGGGGAAGAGGGCGATGGCGCCGCCGGCGGCCAGCTCGTCGAAGCAGCGGGCGAAGGTCGCCTCGTTGGTCGCCAGGCGCGCGGCGTCTCCGCCGCTCTCAGCCGGGTCCGCGCCCTCGTCCTGCCGGCGGTAGACCGGGAGCGCCCGCGCGAGATCGAGCAGCCGGGAGAGGACCGGGATCTTCCACAGGGTGCTCTTGGCGAGGAAGCGGGGGGCCAGGGGAAGGGCGCCGAGGACGAGGAGGGGGTCGACCAGCCCGTTGACGTGGTTGGCGACGAGGACGAGCGGCCGGCCGGCGGGCACCCGCTCCTCGCCGACCACCTCGACGTCGCGGAAGAAGGTGGCGAGGAGGAGGCGGGCGACGGTGGCGATCCAGGCCGGAGGCCGGGCGGGCGGCATGGTCTTCATCTTGCAGCCCGCCCCTCTGGATGCCTCGACCGGCCGCCTCGCCGAGCTGTGATATCTTTCACAAGCGTGCCCCAAAGACGGAGTCTATCCGGGCCTCCGGCCGCGCGTAACCGACCGATTTCGAGCGCCGCGGCGGAGGACGTCGAGCTTGACGAGGAAGGGCCGCTCCCACCCGTTCCGTCCACCCGCCCCGGCCATCGCGCTCCGTCACGCCGCCCGACTCGAGGCTGACGCATGAAGCCTATGGATCCTCTACCCTCCGACCGAGCTGGCGCCGTGACGGCGCCCGCGGCTCGGCGGGAGCCCGCCGACCGCGCCGCCGGTCTGGGCGCCGTCGCCGAGCCGCTCGGCGACAGTGTCGGCCACGGCGGCGGCGGCGGCCACGGCGGCCACGGTCAGCATCCGCACGGCAAGCGCCTCTTCCTCCTCGCCCTGACCGCCCTCGGGGTGGTCTACGGCGACATCGGCACCAGCCCGCTCTACTCGATGCGGGAGTGCTTCCACGGCGAGCACGCGGTGGCGCCGACGCCCGCAGAACGTCTACGGCGTGCTGTCGCTCATCTTCTGGTCGCTGGTGATCGTCGTGACGCTCAAGTACCACGTCTACGTGCTGCGCGCCGACAACCGCGGCGAGGGCGGCATCCTGGCGCTGATGGCCCTGGTGCGGAAGGCGCTCGGACGGCGGCGCTACGGCTGGATCCTCGTCGGCATGGGCCTCTTCGGCGCCGCGCTCCTCTACGGCGACGGCATGATCACGCCGGCGATCTCGGTCCTCTCGGCGGTCGAGGGCCTGGAGGTCGCGACGCCGATCTTCCACGCCTACGTGGTGCCGATCACCATCGTCATCCTGATCGGCCTCTTCCTCATCCAGCGCCGCGGCACCGCCGGGATCGGCGCCATCTTCGGGCCGGTGATGCTCGTCTGGTTCGGCACCCTGTCGGTGATGGGCGTCGCCGGCATCCTGCGCCACCCGGCCGTCCTCGCGGCGGTCAACCCGGCGTACGCGGTGCGCTTCTTCGTGCACAACGGCGGCCGCGGCTTCCTGGTGCTCGGCGCCGTCTTCCTGGTGGCGACCGGCGGCGAGGCGCTCTACGCCGACATGGGGCACTTCGGCGAGATGCCGATCCAGATCGACTGGTTCTCGCTCGTCGGCGTCTCGCTCCTCCTGAACTACTTCGGCCAGGGGGCGCTCTTGGTGACCGATCCGCACGCCTCGTTCAACCCCTTCTACCGCCTGGCGCCGGGCTGGGCGCTCTATCCGCTCGTCATCCTCGCCACCGCCGCCACGGTCATCGCCTCGCAGGCGATCATCTCCGGCGCCTTCTCGCTCACCAGCCAGGCGGTGCAGCTCGGCTACCTGCCGCGGTTCGAGATCGTCCACACCTCGCACGAGGAGTTCGGCCAGATCTACATCCCGGGCGTCAACTGGGTGCTGATGGTGGCGACCATCGGCCTGGTGCTCGGCTTCCGCACCTCGTCGCACCTCGCCGCCGCCTACGGCGTCGCGGTGACGACGACGATGATCATCACGACGCTCCTCGCCGCCGTCGTGGCGCGCAACCTCTGGAAGTGGCGGCTGTGGCAGGTCGGCCTGGTGACCGCCGGCTTCCTCTTCGTCGACCTCGCCTTCTTCGGCGCCAACATGGTCAAGGTCGCCGACGGCGGCTGGTTCCCGCTGCTGGTGGGCGCCGTCATCTACTGCCTGATGACCACCTGGCAGTACGGCCGCCGCGACCTGGGCGAGCAGCTCTCCCGCGACGCCCTGCCGTTCGACAAGTTCGTCGCCCGCATGCACCCCGACCACCCGCCGCGGGTGCCGGGAACGGCGGTCTTCATGGCCCGCGATCCGGTCGCGACGCCGACCGCCCTCCTCCACAACCTGAAGCACAACAAGGTGCTCCACCAGCGCGTGGTGCTGCTCACGGTGAGCCCCGAGGAGGTGCCGCAGATGCCGGCCGAGAAACGGATGCTCGTCGAGCCGCTCGGCAAGGACTTCTGGCGGGTGACGGCGCGCTACGGCTTCATGGAGAACCCGAGCATGCCGGAGATCATCGAGCTGGCGCGCGAGCGCGGCCTGGCGCTCGACGCCATGAAGACGACCTTCTTCCTCTCTCGCGTCACCCTCCTCCCCACCGCCAAGCACGGCTTAGCCGCCTGGCGCGACCGGCTCTACGCGGTGATGTCGAGGAACGCCGTCCGGCCGACCGACTTCTTCCGCATCCCCGCCAACCGGGTGATCGAGCTGGGCATGCAGATGCGGTTGTGAGCGGGGTGGAGCCCACGACGATCACGCCGGCGAGCGGCCGCTCGGCGCCGAGATGGCGGCCGGCGCCGTATCCGGCGAGGGCCACGATGCCGGCGGCCCGGCGGCGCAGCAGGCGGCGGGACATGCGCCAGGCCAGGCGGCGGGCCAGGGCTCTCGCCAGCGGCTCTTCCTCCTCGCCCTGACCGCCCTCGGGGTGGTCTACGGCGACATCGGCACCAGCCCGCTCTACTCGATGCGGGAGTGCTTCCACGGCGAGCACGCCGTCGCCCCCACCCACGGCAACGTCCTCGGCGTCCTGTCGCTCATCTTCTGGGCGCTCACCCTCGTCGTCATGCTGAAGTACCAGGTGTACGTGCTCCGCGCCGACTACCGCGGCGAGGGCGGCATCCTGGCCTTGATGGCGCTGGTGCGCAAGGCGCTCGGCGGCCGGCGGGGGACGGGGCTCTTCGTCGCCATGGGCCTCTTCGGCGCCGCCCTCCTCTACGGCGACGGCATGATCACGCCGGCGATCTCGGTGCTGTCGGCGGTCGAGGGGCTCGAGGTCGCGACGCCGATCTTCCACCCCTACGTGCTGCCGATCACCATCGCCGTCCTGATCGGCCTGTTCCTCTTCCAGAGCCGCGGCAGCGCCGGGATCGGCAGGATCTTCGGGCCGGTGATGCTCGTCTGGTTCACCCTCCTCGGGGTGCTCGGCTTCGCCGGCGTGGTGCGCCACCCGCGCGTCCTCGCCGCCGTCAACCCGATGCACGCGGTGCGCTTCTTCGTGCACAACGGCGGCCGCGGCTTCCTCGTGCTGGGCGCCGTCTTCCTGGTCGCCACCGGCGGCGAGGCGCTCTACGCCGACATGGGGCACTTCGGCAAGGCGCCGATCCAGATCGACTGGTTCTCGCTCGTCGGCATCGCGCTCCTGCTCAACTATTTCGGCCAGGGGGCGCTGCTGATCGAGAACCCGCAGGCCTCGGTCAACCCGTTCTACCGGCTGGCGCCGGGCTGGGCGCTCTACCCGCTCGTCGTCATGGCGACCGTGGCGACCGTCATCGCCTCGCAGGCGATCATCTCGGGCGCCTTCTCGCTCACCAACCAGGCGGTGCAGCTCGGCTTCCTGCCGCGGGTCGAGATCGTCCACACCTCGGAGGAGACGATCGGGCAGATCTACATCCCCGGGGTCAACTGGCTGCTGATGCTCGCCACCATCGGCCTGGTGCTCGGCTTCCGCACCTCGTCGCACCTCGCCTCGGCCTACGGCGTCGCGGTGACGACGACGATGGTCATCACCACCCTCCTCGCCTACGTCGTGGCGCGCCAGATCTGGGGCTGGAACCGCTGGCTCGCCGGTCTCGTCACCGCCGGCTTCCTCGTCGTCGACCTCGCCTTCTTCGGCGCCAACATAGTCAAGATCGCCGACGGCGGCTGGTTCCCGCTCCTCATGGGCGGCATCGTCTACACCATGATGACCACCTGGCAGTACGGCCGCCGCACGCTCGGCGCCCAGCTCGCCCGGAGCGCCCTGCCGTTCGACGAGTTCGTCGCCCGCGTCAGCCCGGACCATCCCCTGCGGGTGCCGGGGACGGCGCTCTACATGGCTCGCGAGCCGGACGCCACCCCCACCGCCCTCCTCCACAACCTGAAGCACTACAAGGTGCTCCACGAGCGGGTGGTGCTGCTGACCGTGCTCGCCGAGGAGGTGCCGGCGGTGGCGGACGAGAAGCGCGTCGAGGTCGAGAAGCTGGTCAAGGACTTCTGGCGGGTGACGGCGCGCTACGGCTTCATGGAGAACCCGAGCGTGCCGGAGGTCCTCGCCAAGGCGCGGGCGCTGGGGCTGGCGCTCGACCCCATGCGGACGACCTTCTTCCTCTCGCGCGTCACCCTGCTGCCCACCGTCAAGCACGGCCTCGCCGCCTGGCGCGACCGGCTCTACACGGTGATGTCGAGGAACGCCGTCCGCCCGACCGACTTCTTCCGCATCCCGCCCAACCGGGTGGTCGAGCTCGGCATGCAGATGCGGCTCTGAGGCTCTCGCCGCTGCCTCAGTGCACCTCGCCCATCAGCCGGCGGATCGGTTTGATGAAGAGGGCGAGGACGATGCCGGCGCCGGCGGTGGTGAGGAAGACGGCGCCGAAGATCCGCGGCAGCGGGAAGGTCGAGAAGCGGCCGGCGACGAGGCCCCCCAGCAGGTTGCCGAGCGACAGTGCCATGAACCAGACGCCCATCATCTGGCTCACCTTGCGGTGCGGCGCGAGCTTGGTCACCGTCGACAGGCCGACCGGCGAGAGGCAGAGCTCGCCGCAGGTGTGGAGGAGATAGGTGAGGATCAGCCAGAGCGGGGTCACCTGCCGGGTGCCGCCCACGGTGCGCACCGCCGCCCCGGCCATCACCAGGAACCCCAGCCCGACGAGGACCAGGCCGAGCGCGAACTTGGCCGGGCTCGAGGGATCGCGCCGGCGGCGCGCCAGCGCCACCCAGATCCAGGCGAAGACCGGCGCCAGGAGGATGATGAAGAGCGGGTTGACCGCCTGGAGGACGGAGGAAGGAACCATCCAGCGCAGGAAGTGAAGGTCGGTGAAGCGCTCCGCGAAGAGATTGAGCGAAGTGCCAGCCTGCTCGAAGGCCGACCAGAAGAGGGTCGCGAAGACGAAGAGGACGAAGATGACCGCGACCTTCTTCTTCTCCACGGCATCGAGGCCGCCGAAGAACATCTGGAAGCCGAGCGACAGGACGGCGAAGAGCAGGATGACGACGCCCATCGAGCCGGCGATCCGCGGTGCCGAGGGGTGGACGAGGCTGACGATCCCGACCGCCAGGGCGAGCGCGGCGAGGGTGATCCAGGCCACCCGCAGGGCCTTGCCCCGCTCGGCCGGATCGGTCCCCGCATTCGGCTTCAGGCCGGCGTCGCCGAGGTAACGGCCGCCCAGGGTGTACTGCACCAGACCCGCCACCATGCCGATCCCGGCGGCGGCGAACCCCCAGTGCCAATCGTAGGTCTGTCCGAGCCAGCCGCAGATCAGGGGCGCGACGAAGGCGCCCAGGTTGATGCCCATGTAGAAGATCGAGAAGCCGGCGTCGCGGCGCGCCCCGCCCTCGGGGTAGAGCTCGCCCACCATGGTGCTGACGTTGGGCTTGAGGAGCCCGGTGCCGAGGACGATCAGCACCAGGCCGAGGTAGAAGGTCGGCAGGCCGTGGACCGCCATGCTGAAGTGGCCGAGGGCGATCAGGCAGCCGCCGAGGAAGACCGCCCGCCGCTGGCCGAGCAGGCGGTCGGCGAGCCAGCCGCCGGGGAGCGCGGTGAGATAGACGGACGAGGTGTAGAGGCCGTAGATGGCGCCGGCCGTGAGATCGCTGAAGCCGAGCCCGCCCTTGGCCGCCGTCGCGGTCATGAAGAGGATGAGGAGGGCGCGCATGCCGTAGAAGCTGAAGCGCTCCCAGAACTCGGTGAAGAAGAGCGTCGACAGGCCGCGCGGATGGCCGAGGAAGGTGCCTCCGGGGAGCGTGGCGGCGGGCGCGCCGCGCTCGCCGACCGCCACCGCCGCGGCGCTTCCCAGCTCGCTCGTCGGATCTTTCGTCATGGGTTCGCCTCGCTCGAATGGCCCGGCAGCTTACCATGCCGGCCGCCGCCCCCCGGGGAGGTCTGGCGCGTCCTCACGAGCGGACGAGCAGCCGCCGCAGCAGACTGCAGGCCTCCATCCCATTCACTTTATTTCCAATGGTTTGGACATCATGGCACCTCCTTTGCTCCATGTCATGAGCGAGGGTTGCAGCAGGAAGCCACAACCGAGAGGAGAGACACCATGAAGACCCGAACGACGTTCACGATCGCGCTCGCCGCGGCCGCCGCCCTGGGATGCGGCGGGGCCGCCTGGGCGCAGCAGGGGAACTATCCCAGCCCCCAGGGAAGCTATCCGGATGACGACCGCCCGGCGTACCAGGCCCCCTACGGCCAGGACGGCTACCGGGCGCCGCGGCAGCTCCTGGTCTCGGCCCACGAGATGGACGACGCCGCCAACTACATCCACCGGCAGTACGACCGCAACAACCGCCGGCCCGACCGGCGCGAGGCGCAGGTCTCGGCCCGCCTCGCCGATCTCGCCGAGAACGCGCGTCACTTCCACCGCGAGGTCGCGAGCTATCGGGGCGACACCCGCCGCACGCAGGAGGACTTCCAGCAGCTGGTCCGCGCCTACGACCGGGCGACCGACGCCCTCGGGCGCGTCGCCGAGCGCCCGTACGTCGATCAGGGCATGGAGCGCATCGCCACGGAGCTCGACCAGACGGCCGCGGTCTATGGCATGAACGTCGCGGAGATGACCCGCTACCGCGGCGAGCGCCGTGACGACCGGGACGACCATTACCGCCGCGACCGCGACGACCAGTACCGCGGCGAGCGCGCCGCGCCGCCGGCCCGCGACGACGACAACGGCTATCGCCAGGACCGCGACGGGGACGTCTACGTGCCCTCGCCGCCACCGCCGCCGCCGGCGCGCTGAGGAGCGACCGACCCAGGAACCGACCGAGCACGAATCCCCAGCGACCCCGCGCCGAGACGACTTCGAGGCGCGGGCGCCGCACCCCCCGCAACACCACCGCCCACGGCCCATCCCCAGAGCGGAGCCGCCGTCGTCTCCGGCCCCGCTCCCCCTCCTTGGGCCGCCGCCCCGCTCGCGGCTATCCTGCGCACCTCGTTAGGTGGACCGTCTCCACCGGAGGTGCCCGATGAATCCGACCGACTCCCCGCACTCCGCTCTCGGCGACCTCCGGGATGCCATCTCCGAGGTCGACCGCGCTCTGCTCGAGCTGCTGCGCCGCCGCATGGAGCTCGCCGCCGAGGTGGGGCGGATCAAGGCGGAGTCGGGGCTGCCGATCGTTGTGCGCGACGTCGAGGACCGCGTGCTGGTGCGGGCGCGGCAGAACGCCGCCGCCTGCGGCGTCTCCGAGCCGGTGATGGAGGCGGTCTTCACGGCGATCATCCGCGGCGCCGTCGAGCGCCAGCACCGGGTGGGGATCGCTCGGCGCGAGCGCCACGGCGAACGGGTGCTGATCGCCGGCGGCGTCGGCGGCATGGGCTCGTGGCTGCGCGGCTTCCTCGAGCTCGCCGGGCACGCGGTCGACATCGCCGACACGGCGTTGGCGCCGATCCCCGAGTCGCGCGGCCGCTTCGCCGGCCTCGCGCAGGTGCAGGATCTCGACGCCTATGCCGCCATCTTCGTCGCCGTGCCGCTCGACCGCACGCCGGCGGTGGTCGCCGAGCTCGCCGCCCGCCGGCCGCGCGGGGTGGTGATCGAGATCACCTCGATCAAAGACCACCTGACGCCGGTGCTCGCCGCGGCGCGCGCCGCGGGCGTCCGCACGCTCGCCCTCCATCCGATGTTCGGCCCCGCCAAGTCGCTCTACGAGCCGCTCACCTTCGTGCTCGCCGCCCAGCGCGATCCGGAGGTCGAGAGGCGCGAGCTCGAGCCGCTCTTGGCCCACCCCTACACGCGCCTCGTCGCCGTCCCCTTCCCCCACCACGACCGGCTGATGGGCTGGCTCCTCGGCCTCGCGCACCTGACCAACATCCTCTTCGGCTCGGCGCTCGCCCGCTCGGGCATCTCTCCGGCGGAGCTCCACGAGTGCGCCTCGACGACCTTCACTCGCCAGTCGGCGACGGCTCTCTCGGTGCTCTCCGAGGACCCCGAGCTCTACCTCGACATCCAGCACCTGAACCCGCATCGCGGCGAGGTCTACGCCGCCGTGCGCGACGCGCTCGACACCCTGGAGACCCTCGTCGCCACCCGCGACCACGACGGCTTCCGCGACGCCCTGAGCGCGGCTAGGCAGGCGCTCGCGCCGGTCTGAGAAGCCGCGCTTCCAATCGACCGCGGCTAGGCAGGCGCTCGCGCCGGTCTGAGAGCCGCGCCCCTAATCGACCGCGGCTAGGCAGGCGCTCGCGCCAGCCTGAGAGCCGCGCTTCCAATCGACCGCGGCTAGGCAGGCGCTCGCGCCGGCCTGAGAGCCGCGCTAAATACCGATCGCGATTCAGTTTTCCTCCCTCCAGCGGCGACGGATCGGCCGAAAAATGCTATCCTCTCGTCAACTCTAGACTTCGGGACGCACGTCCGCTCGCAGTCAACGACGTAAGGAGGCCCCTTCATGAAACATGCGTTCGCCCTGGGACTGCTCGCCGCGGCCGCGGCCCTGCCCGTCCACGCCGGGACCATCTACGTGCCGTACGCGACCGACGAAGTGGTGGGCTCGGCCCGGTACCGCACCGAGATCGCCGTCGCCAACCCCGGCGACGCGCCGGCGCGGGTCCAGATGCTGTTCGTCACCGCCGACGGGGTGCGCTTTCCGGGCCGCACGGAAACCGTCGCGGCGCACGGCACCTCGGTTATCGCGGGCCTCGCGGCGGCCGGCACGCGGGGGCGCGTCGAGGTCACCGGACCCGCGGCGCTGGTGGTCAGCGCGCGCCTCAACGCCTACGACCGGGAGGGCGGCCTGCTGTCGAGCGCCGCCGAGCCGGTCGTCTCGGCCGACAACCTGATTCCCGCCGGGCAGACGATCCACCTCCAGGGCCTCGCCAACACCGCCGACGCCTCCACCCGTCTCGGCATCGTCACGGCGGGCGACCTGGGCTCCTGCTCGTTCGCGGCGTACAGCGCCGACGGCGCGGAGCTCGGCGCCACCTCGGCGACCGGCGCGGCGGCGCTGGCGCGCGACTTCGCCGAGCCGCTCCAGGCTCTGCGCGCCGGCTCGATCGCCGAGGCGCGGCTCGAGGTGACCTGCGACGCGCCGGCCTTCGCCTATGCCGCCGTGCTGGCGACCGACGGCAGCCGCACCGCCTTCGTCGCCCCGTCGACGAGCCTGCGGGCCGACTTGACGAACGTCGTCGACGCGGTCCGCGCCGGCGGGACGGGTGGCGGCGAGCCCCTCGTCGGCAATCCGGGCGGCAACCGCGGCGGCAACGGCGATCCGTCGAGCCCATCCACCCCGTCCACCCCGTCGACTCCCAACGGCACCCCCGCGGGCGCGCCGGTCGCGCTGGACAAGAACGGCAGCTTCCAGGTGGACGGCATGTTCCTCGACGCCAAGGCCGGCGCTTCCTTCCAGTCGTACAACCTCGACCTCAAGCAGGGCGTCAAGTACCACAAGGTGACCGTCGATTACGACCTCTACGTCAACCGGTACCAGACGCCCCTCTTCCACGGCATCTCCAGCCTGCGCCGCACCGGCAAGACCCTATTCATGGGCCTCCTCATGCGTGCCGACAAGTCGAAGACGCTCGTCGACCTCGGCCACGACAAGCTGCTCAAGGACGCTGGACCCTGGCACGAGCGCACCCAGTACCACATCACGATGATCTGCGACGCCGCCGCCAAGAAGGCGACGGTCCAGATCTTCCAGGACGGCCGGCTGGTCGAGAGCGTGTCGGGCAAGCTCACCAGCACCGACCTGCGGCTCAACACGCCCGCCAAGCCGGTGCACATCGACTTCGGCGGTACCAAGGTGGCCGACGGCGCCTACTTCCCGCCGGTCGGCTGGCAGTTCTCGAACCTCAAGGTCGTCGCCATTCCCTGATCCGCGGCCTCTCACGAGCGGCACGACGACGGCGGGCCCACGGGGGCCCGCCGTTTTGCGTTTCGGCCCGCTGCGTGACGGCTGCGCCTAGGGTGCGCGGCGGTAGATCCGCACCACGCCGCCGCCGTAGTCCGGAGCGGTGAACGCGGCGACCGCGCGGTAGCTCGCGGCAATCTCGGGCCGGGCGAGGATCGCGCCGAGGATCGGCCGGCGGAACGCCGGGACGTCGACGAGGAAGTCCGGCCGCGCCGCGACGACCAGCTCCGGCAGCCGCCCGGCGCGCCGCGCCGCCAGCACCTGCGGCGAGACCAGGCCGGCGAGGTCGAGCACGCGGAGGTCGGAGGTGTAGCCCAGGATGCCGATCTCGACCGCGGCGACCGTCGTTCCGTCCGCAGGGCTCGGCGAGCGCTGCAGGACCGCCGCCGGCGCCGCCGCTCGGGCCGCCGCTTGGGACGCCGCTTGGGCCGCCAAATAGCGGCCGGCGCGCGCGTAGACGACGAAGCGCGGATCGGGCGGCCGGCCCCACTGCCGCGCCGTCCAGGCGAGCGACGGCGCGGCGACTGGCGCCAGGAGAAGGAGGGCGAGCGCGGTCCCCGCGGCCAGGCGCCAGCCGCTTGCCGGGATCTGCACGGCTTCCCTTCGCATCATCGGCCGCGGCGGCCAGCGGCTCGCCCAGCCGCCGCCGGCCACGGCCGCCAGCGCCGCCAGGAAGATCAGCGCCTGGAGGAGCGCCTCCTCGTACCAGGGGGCGAACGGAACGCCGAGCAGCCGGTAGGCGATCTCATGGAGCGCCAGCCACAGCGCCAGGGCGCGGAAGAAGGGGCGCGCGAAGAGGCCCCGGCGCCAGGCGACCGCGGCGCCGGCCGCGGCGAGGGCGAGGAGGGCCAGGGCGCCGCCGGCCGACAGCGTGCGCACGAGCCAGAGCCACTCGTACGCCGTGTAGCCATGGAGGGAGCGCCCGAGTTCGCCGCGCTTCGCCGCCAGGGTGTTGGGGAGCACGGTGCCGTAGCGGAGGTAAAGCCAGCCGAGCCAGGCGCCGAGCGGCGGCGCGCCGGCGAGCGCGAAGCCGAGCGGGAAGCGCCGCCGAGCCACCCACAGCGTGAGGCCGAGCGCCGCGGCGGCGAGCGCCGCGTCGAGCCGAAAGGCCATGGCGAGGGCGGCGGCAAGGCCGGCCGGGATGAGCAGACCGCGCTCGCACCCGAGATAGGCCGCGGCGGCGGCGAGCGCCAGGATCGGCAGCGTCTCGGTCCCCAGCATCTCGATGTTCCAGCGCATCACGAGCGCCAGACCGCCGGCGGCCGCCGCGAGCAACCAACCTGCATGCGCGCCGGCGGGCGCGTGGCCCCAAACCGCGCCAGCTGACGCGCCAGCGGAGAGCTCGCCGGCGGACGGTCGCGCCGCGCTCCGCCCCGCTGCGGCGCCGGCGAGCACGAAGGTGGCGACGAGGGCGGCGAGCGAGAGGAGCGTCCCCCATGCCGGGGGATCGAGGCGGCCGCCGGTCGCGCGGGTGAGCGCGCCGAGCAGCAGCGCGTAGCCGGGCGCGGTGGTGCCGAGCACCGCCTCGCCGCGGTTGTAGACCAGCCCGCCGCCCGCCGCCCAGTGACGCGCGTAACGGTAGGTGATGAAAGCGTCGTCGTAGGAGAAGCGCCAGAAGCCGCGGCCGACCGCCGCTGCCAGCGCGGCCATGCCCGCCAGCGCGGCGAGCGCGGAGCGGTCGAGACGTCGTCGCGCCGGATGCGCGGCCGCACCGGCGCTCATGCCGCCCTCGTGGGCGGCGTGAGCCGGTTGCCGGACAAGGGATGGCGCAGCGGGGCGGACAGGGGTGGCGACTGAGCTCCGGCTCCAGGACGGAGCCGGAGACCGGCCGTGTCGACAGTCGAGCGCGCGGGGCGGAGCCCCGCGCCGTCAGCTCCTGACGTCAGCTCTGCGGCGCCCGCTCGGCGGTGTCGCCGACGCCGGAGGACGCGGTGGGCGCGGCCTCCGCGGTGGCGCCGACCTTCGAAGCGGTGCGGCCGGAACCGGCCGAACGAGCGCCCCGCGAGCGGCTGCTGCTCGCGGTGCGGCCGGTGCTGCCGGTGCTGCGGCCGCCGGCCGAGCGGCCGGCGGTCGAACGGCTCGCCGGCTTCTTCGCCGTCGAGCGCGCGGCCGGCTTCTTCGCCGTCGACTTGGCGGCGGAAGAACGCGAGGTGGAGGCCTTCGCGGCGGTCGACTTCTTGGCCGCCGGCTTCTTCGCCGCCGGCTTCCTGGCGGTCGACTTCTTGGCCGCCGTCGCGCGGGCCGCCGGCTTCTTCGCCGTCGAGCGCGCCGTCGTCGTCTTCTTCGCCGCCGGCTTCTTCGCCGCCGACCTCTTCGCCGTCGAGGTGGACTTCTTGGCGGTGGACTTGGTGCCGGCAGACTTGCGTCCGGCCGACTTCGCGCTCGATCTCGCGGTCGCCTTCTTGGTCGCCGAGGACTTCGAGGACCTCCCCGCCGACTTGCCGCTAGACGTTTTCTTGCCTGCCGCTGCCATGTCGCGCTCCTTTCTGAAAATGGAGATGATGCATTGATTATCCATGGTCACCGGCACATGTCAACAAGCGGCGGCGCGCGGCGCTCGCGATGCCGCCCGAAGCGGCGCCGCGCGCGCGCGTCGCGATGACGAATTAGCGCGTCGGATGCTAGCGCGAAGCGATCGGCACGCCCGAGGCCCACACGCGCGCGGCGCTCGGCGCGAGCACCGCCTCGCCGTCCTCGGCGGCCTGGGCGTCGCGGCGCAGCCGGTAGGTGTCCATGATGTCGGCCATCATCGACTCGGCGGTCGGCCAGCGGCCGGCGCCCTTGCCGTCGGCGATCACCGCCGCTCCGACCTCGGGCTGGATCAGCACGCGGTTCTGCTCGTCGCGCGGCTGCGCCAGCGGATGATCGGCGGGCAGACGCAGCGGGCAGACGCGCGCCGCGATCCCTTCCGGCGTGCGGCGGCACGAGGCGACGAGGCGCACCGCCGCCCCCGCCTCGCGCACCGCGCGCACCGCGACAGGATCGATGTCGTCGATGCCGCGGCAGTCGATCTGCGCCACCGCGAGGTCGACGCCGAAGGCGGCGCGCGCCACGATCACCAACTTGTGCGCCGCGTCGAGCCCGGTCAGATCGTTGCTCGGATCGGCCTCGGCAAAGCCGTTGTCCTGCGCGCTGGCGACCGCCGCCGCGAGATCGCAGCCGGCGGTGATGCGGTCGAGAACGAAGTTGGTGGTGGCGTTCAACACCCCCTCGACGGCGAGGATGCGGCCGCGGCGCGCCACCCGTTCGACGGTCTCGACGACCGGCACGCCGCCGCCCACCGTCGCCGAGAAGGCGAGCTGGGCGCCATGCGCTTCGGCGCGGGCGAGGAGCTCGGCGCCGTGCGCCGCCACGATCGCCTTGTTGGCGGTCACCACGTCGCGGCCGCGGTCGAGCGCCGCGCGCACCAGGTCGGCCGCCGGGCGCTCGCCGCCGATCGCCTCGACGACCAGATCGCTCGCCGCCGCGAGCAGCTTCCAGGGATCGCTCGACAGCAGCTCCATGGGCACACCGTCGCCCTGATGCCTGGCCGGCCGGCGGACGGCGATCCCCACCACCTCGAAGCGCTCGGGCTGCGCCGCCAGGTGGCGGTAGACGCCGAGCCCTACGGTGCCGAGCCCGAGGAGCGCCACCCGGAGCGGCGGCGCCGCCGGCGGCGCCGCGGCGTAGCGCGTCGGCCCCGGGCCGACGACGGTGGCCGCGGCGGCGCCGCAGGCCGAGACCTCGAAGGCGAGGCCGCAGCGCTCGGCATAGAGGATCGCCTTCGGCTGCACGACCTTGCCGCCGAGCCGGAAGGCGTCGCCCCAGGTGAGCGAGGCGAAGCGGCGCGGCGCCGCGGCGGCCGTGGGATCGCCGTCGTAGATGCCGTCGACGTCCTTGACCAGACGGCAGCACTCGGCACCCAGCCGCTCGGCGACGAAGAAGGCGGTCAAGTCCGAGCCGCCGCGGCCGAGGAGCGACGTCCTCCCCTCCGCGTCCTGACCGATGAAGCCGGCGAGCACCGCGACCGGGCGCTCGTCGAGCGCCCGGAAGAGCTCGCGCCGGTTGAGCTCGCGCGGCTCGGCGTCGAGCAGCGGCCCGGCGGTGCGCAGGCCGACGCGCCAGGAGTCGAGGAGCGAAGCGGGGATGCCGGCGCGGTCGAGCGCCAGCGCGAGGAGCGCCGCCGACGTCGCCTCGCCGGTCGCCAGGAGCGCCGCGAGGCCCGCCGGCTCGGGGGCCCCGGCCAGGCGCTCGGCGCGCGCCAGGAGCTGGTCGGTCGTCTTGCCGAGCGCCGAGACGACGGCGACGACGCGCCGCCCCTGGCGCAGCCAGCGGTAGATCTCGTGCACCGCAGACGGCATGGCGCTCTCGTCGATGAGCACCGAGCTGCCGAATTTGAGGACGATGATCGGATCGCTGTTCATGGAGTCGTCTCCTCTGGCGTCGGTCCGCTAGACAGCGAGCGCGCGATCGAGATCGGCGATCAGGTCTTCGGCATCCTCGAGGCCGACGGACAGCCGCACCAGACCGTCGGTGATGCCGATCGCCTCGCGCTCCGGCGCGGGGATCGGCGCGTGGGTCATCGAGGCGGGATGAGTGATGAGGGTCTCGATCGCCCCCAGGTTCTCGGCGAGGGTGCAGAGCTCGACCGAGTTCATCACCCGGATGCCGGCCTCGGTGCCGCCCGCGACCTCGAAGGCGATCATGCCGCCGCCCGCCTTCTGCTGCCGGCGGGCGAGCCCGACCTGGGGGAACGAATCGAGGAACGGGATAGGCGACGCGCGCCACCCGCGGGTGCGCCTCGAGGTGGCGGGCGATGGCCCAGGCGCTCTCCGAGTGGCGCGCCATGCGCAGCGGCAGCGTCTTCAGCCCGCGCAGGGTGAGCCAGGCCTCGAACGGCGTCTGGATGCAGCCGGTCGCGTTCTGGAAGAAGCGGATCCTCTCCGCCAGGGCTTCGTCGCGGGTGAGGAGGGCGCCGCCGACGGTCGCGTTGTGCCCCTCGATGTACTTGGTCGTCGAGTAGACGACGACGTCGGCGCCGAGGGCGAACGGCTCCTGGACGAGCGGCAGGAGCGTGTTGTCGACCGCCAGCAGCGCGCCGGCGTCGTGGGTCGCGCGAGCGGCGCCGGCGAGGTCGGTGAGCTTCAGGGTCGGATTGGCGGGCGACTCGACGAGCACCAGGCGGGTCTCGGGGGTGATCGCGGCGGCGAGCGCGGCGAGGTCCGAGGTGTCGACGAAGGTGGCGCGGACGCCGTAGTCGGCGAGCACCTGGCGGAGCAGGCGGACGGTGCCGCCGTAGACGACGTCCGACACCACGGCGTGGTCGCCGGCCTTGACCGTCGCCAGCAGCAGCACCGTGATCGCCGCCATGCCGGTGGCGAAGCAGGCGGCGGGGAGCGAGCCCTCGATCTCCCCCAGGTTGCGCTCGAGCGCGGCGACGGTGGGGTTCCCCGAGCGGCTGTAGGTGTAGCCCTTGTTCTTTCCCACCGCCTCCTGGGCGAAGGTGGTCGACTGGAAGATCGGCGTCAGCAGCGCGCCGGTGCCGGGGTCGGGCGCCAGGCCGCCGTGGATGATGCGGGTGTACTGGCGAGGTCCGTTCTCTCCTCCCATTCGGCGATCTCCTCCCGCGGACGGCACGGCATCCGCGGCTATCTCTCTAGGTGCTCCCGAGGCCCGTCCGAGTGACCGACTCCTTTCGCGATAGCTGGTGGGAGAGGTCCGCGGGACCCGGCGCTCGAGGAGACGAGAAGCGCGGCGAGAACGATGCCGGCGGCCGCGTCACGGCGGCGCGGCGCGCTCCCGCGCGGCGGAGGAATGCGCCGCTCCGAGTGATACGTTACGGCGCAGGGAGGACTTGCGCGCATGAGCCGCATCACCCGGAAAACACGACGTTTCGCCGCCGCCCTGCTGGTCACGACGGCGGCCGCGGCGGCCGCCGGCCGGCCGGCTGTCGCCGCCGTGCCGACGGCGCGGAAAGCCGCTCCGGCGAAGACCGCGGGGCCGCAGCCGGTCGACGCGAAGACGGCGCGTGCCGAGTCGACCTTCGCCTTCGGCCGCTTCGGCAATGTCGCGATCTATCGCCGGACGCCCCATCCGAAGAACGTGGTGCTCTTCGTCTCCGGCGACGGCGGCTGGAACCTCGGGGTCATCGATATGGCGCAGGCCCTCGCCGGGCTGGACGCCCTGGTCGTCGGGATCGACATCACCCACTACCTGAAGACGGCCGAGGCCGCCAGGGACTCGTGCACCAGCGCGGCGGTCGACTTCGAGGGGCTGTCGCAGTACGTGCAGAAGAAGCTCGGCATGCCCGACTACGTGCCGCCCGTCCTCGTCGGCTACTCCTCGGGCGCGACGCTGGTCTACGCCACGCTGGTCCAGGCGCCGCCCAACACCTTCCGCGGCGCGATCAGCCTCGGCTTCTGCCCCGACCTGCCGATCAAGAAGCCGTTCTGCGCCGGGCAGGGGCTCGCCTTCGGACCGGGGCCCAAGGGCAAGGGAGTCAGCTTTCTCCCCTCCGACAAGCTCGAGGCTCCCTTCGCGGCGCTGCAGGGAACGGCCGACGAGACCTGCCTGCCGGCCGAGACGGAAAAGTACGTCAAGCAGGTCAGGAACGGCGAGCTCGTCCTCCTCCCCAAGGTCGGCCACGGCTTCTCCGTCCAGGCGCGCTGGATGCCCCAGTTCAAGGATACCTTCCAGAAGATGGCGAAGCCGGCGGAGAGGGCGGCGGCGGCGCAGCAGGCGCCGGCCCGCCGCGCGGCGGCTCCCGGCGCGCCCGCTCCGCCGTCGGTCGCCGACCTGCCGCTCGTCGAGGTGCCGGCCAAGGGGAACGCCGGAGCGAGCGGCGAGCGCCTGGCGGTGATCGTCTCCGGCGACGGCGGCTGGGCGGGGATCGACCGCGAGGTGGGCGGCGCGCTCGCCGCGCGCGGCATCCCGGTGGTCGGCCTGAACTCGCTCTCCTATTTCTGGCGCGGCCGGACGCCCGACGAGATCGCGAAGGACCTGGCGCGCATCCTCGCGCACTACTTCGACGCCTGGGGCAGGCAGCGCGCCGTGCTCGTCGGCTATTCGATGGGCGCCGACGTGCTCCCCTTCATGGTCGACCGCCTGCCGCAGGCGCTGCGCGACCGCGTCGACCTCGTGGCGCTCCTCGGGCCCGAGAAGATGGCGAGCTTCGAGTTCCACGTCACCCAATGGCTGGGCGGCGGCTCGTCGACCGATCGGCCCGTGATGCCCGAGGTGAAGCGGCTCGCCGGCAAGCCGCGCCTCCTCTGCCTCTATGGCCAGGGCGAGAGCGATTCGATCTGCCCCGGCCTCGACCCCGCGCTCGGCAAGTCGATCGGCTTCTCCGGCTCGCACCACTTCGGCGGCAACTACGACGCGCTGGCCGACCGCATCCTCCAGGAGCTCCCCGGCCGCGCCGCAGCGGGCGCGAAGGGCGTGAGGGGAAGGTGACGTGAGCGGCGTCCTCGCTGCGCTCGCGCTCGCCGCGGCGCTCGCTCTCGCGAGCCTGCCCGCCGCGGCCGAGCCGCCAACGCAGCCCCCCAGGCCGGCAAGTCTCCCGGCAAGGCCGCCGGGGAGCCCGGCCGATCGCGTCAGCCCGCCCGCCGGCGCCACGGCGGCCTCCGGCGATGAAGGCTCCTTCACCGTCTATCTGCCGCAGCCCACCCGATCGGCGCCGCCAGCGCGCCCCGCTTCCCGCCCGCCGGCGCCGCCCGGCGAGGAGAGCGGTCTCGCGGTGGCGATCGCCGCCGCGGTGTTCGCCGCCGCGGGGCTCGCCTGGCTCGGCCTGCGCTCCCCCGCCTGCCCGCGCTGCCGGCAGAAGCTCGTCCGGCTCGAGCGCTCGAGCGCCGAGGCGGCCACCGGCGCCGGCGGGGATGCCGTCCGCCCGATCGAGGAGCTCATCGACGGCACCCGCCGCGACCCCTGGGCATGTCTGGCCTGCGGCGTCGCGATGCGGCGGCGCTTCGGGCCGTTCGTCGCCGCGGACGACGCCTGCCCGAGCTGCGGCTCGCCGACCAAGAAGACCCGGCTGACCGTCGTCGAGCGCCCCGGCTATCTCACCTGGGGCGAGGTGCGGCTCGACGAGGACTGCCTCACCTGCTCGCACCGCACCTCGGCCCTCTACGCCGCGCCGCCGCTCGAGGTGCCGATCGCGCAGCGCGGCACCGCCCAGTCGGCCCGCGGCGCGACCTCGCGCTCGTCGCGCTAGCGCGCGGCGCCCCTCTCCTTCTCTCTGTCTCCGCTTCTCGCCTGGCGCGATGCCGGTAGAATCGCGCCCGCGCCGCCATGAACCGCCCCGTCGATCCGGCTGCCGAGCCGGCCTCCGATCTAGTCCCAGGGGCGCATCCGGCGGCTCCGCTGGCGGGGGCCCGCCTGGCGCTCGCCGTCCTCACCCTCACCAACTTCTTCAACTACCTCGACCGCTACGTGGTCTCGGCCCTGGTCGAGAGCCTGAAACGATCCGAGCTCCACCTCTCGGACGGCGAGCTCGGGGCGCTCGCGACCGGCTTCATCCTCGTCTACATGCTGGCCTCGCCGGTTTTCGGCACCCTCGGCGACCGCGGGCGGCGGCCGCGTCTGATCGCCGCCGGCGTCGCGATCTGGAGCGTCGCGACCGCACTCGGCGGCCTGGCGGGGCGCTTCGCGACGCTCTTCCTGGCGCGCTCCTCGGTCGGCATCGGCGAAGCGGCGTACGGCACCATCGCCCCCGCCCTCCTCGCCGACTCCTTCCCGCCGGCACGGCGCGGGCGGGTGTTCGCCGTCTTCTACGCCGCGATCCCCATCGGCTCGGCGGCGGGCTATATCCTGGGCGGCCTCGTCGACCAGCACCTCGGCTGGCGGGCGGCGTTCTTCGTCGCCGGCGTGCCGGGGCTCGCCCTAGCCTGGCTCGCGGCGCGCCTGCACGACCCGCCGCGCGGCGGGCAGGACGAGGGCGGCGCCATCCAGGCTCATGCCGGCGCCCCGCCAGCGGCTCTCGCCGGCGCTCGGCAGTCGGCTCTCGCCGCCTATGCCGGCCTCCTGCGCAACCGGCCCTACCGGTTGACGGTCCTCGGTTACGCCGCCTATACCTTCGCGCTCGGCGCCCTGGCCTTCTGGACGCCCGCCTTCCTCGAGCGGGTGCGCGGCATGTCGCGGGGGACCGCCACGGTGCAGTTCGGGGCGATCGTCGTCGTCACCGGTTTCACCGGCACCTTCTTCGGCGGCTGGCTGGGGGATCGCCTGCTGCGGCGTTGGCGGGAGAGCTACCTGTGGGTCTCCGGGGTGGCGACCCTCCTCGCCGCGCCGGTCGCGCTCGTCGCCTTCGTGGCGTCCGCGCGGCCGGTCTACATGGCGGCGATCGTCGCCGCCGAGCTGCTCCTCTTCGTCTCGACCGGCCCGGTCAACTCGGCGATCGTCAACCTCGTGGCGCCGGGCGAGAGGGCGACCGCGGTCGCCCTCTCGATCCTCGCCATCCATCTCCTCGGCGACGTCCCCTCGCCGCCGCTCGTCGGCATCCTCTCCGACCACAGCTCGCTCGGCCGGGCTTTCCTGGTGATCCCCGTCGCCATCGCGGTCGGCGGCCTCGTCTGGCTCTACGCCGCCTGGCAGGGCGAGCGCGCGGCGCGCCTGGCCGGCGCCCGATCCGCTACGCGGCCTTTCGCAGAGACCCCTTGAACCAGTAGCTGATCGGCTTCTGGCCCACCTTCTCCCAGACATAGGTGCCGGCGATCGCGTCGTCCTGGACGTTGCCCCGCCAGCGGATCGTCCCTTCCTTGGGGCTGGAGGTCGTGGCCGTGAAGGCCAGCGAGCCGTCGGGGTTCTTGGTCGCGGTATACGAGGCGGCGCCGAAGCCGTACGGGTCGCAGGCGGTGGAGCGGAACGTGCCGTCCTTGAAGATCAGCTCGTCCTTGTCGCCGGTCGACCGGCCCGCCTCGCCCGAGGTGCCGGTGAAGACCTTGCCGTCGAGGGCGCCGCCCGCGGCAGCCGCGGCAGCCGGCGCCAGGGCGAACGAGAGGGCGAGCGCAACCAACCCGAGGGTACCGAGCCAGAGAGGCCGTCTCATGCCATTCTCCTTTCGCGAGCATCCGAGCGGCTCGAGCTCGCCGCCGCCCGCAGACCCGTTCAGGATATATCAGCGCGCGCCGGCGCCCCGCGCGGCACGATCACGCGGAGGACGCCGGGGCGGTTGCGGAAGACGAGAGGCGGCGCCAGGTGGGCCACCTCGCCATCCAGCACCGCATGGAGGCGCCGCCGCGAGCTCTCGATGGTGAACTCGGGCGCCGTCCACGACTCGAAGCGCGGCGAGCGCCGCGCGTCGCGGACCAGGGCATAGAGGGCGAGGCTGAAGAGGCGGAGGCGGTCCGGGCAGTCGGCGACGTAGAGGTAGAGCTCGCCGCTGTCGAACCGATTGCGCGCCCCGGCGGTGAAGACGTTCATCTCGTACTCGTTGTTGCCGACGAAGACGAGGTGGGTCTTCCGCCGCACGCGCTCCCCCTCGACGTCGACCGACAAGCGGAGCGCCGGCACCCGCGGCAGGACGCGGGCGAGCGCCCAGGCTGCCGCCAGCCACTTGCCGCGTCCGGTGCGCTCGCGCTCGCGGTCGCGCTCCTCGACGACCAGCGGATAGAAACCGAGGACGGCGTTGTTGACGAACATCTCGCCGTTGACCGAGCCCAAGTCGAGCGTGCGCGGCACGCCCGTGCCGACGACCTCGGCGGCGCCGGCGAGCTCGGCGGGGATGCCCAGGTCCTTGGCGAAGTGGTTGAGCGTGCCCAGGGGCAGCACCCCGAGAGCCGTGCCGGTCTCGGCGAGCGCCGCGGCGACGCAGCGCACCGTGCCGTCGCCGCCCGCCGCGACGACGGCGTCGTAGCCCTGCTCGACGGCGGCGCGGGTGCGCTCGGCCATCGTCTTGGGAGGAGTGAGCTCCACGTGAGCATCGACGCCGGCCTGGGCGAAGGCTTCGGCGACCGTGTCCGGAGTCAGATCGCCGGCGACGACGGTCCCGGCGAGCTGGTTGAGGAGGACGATGGCGCGCATGGTCAGCACACAATATGCCATGACGCCGCGATCCGCGGCGGCTGACTGTCCTCTGGTAGGCTTCCGGCATGCGCGATCCCTTCCCTCCGCCGCCGTCGGCTACTCCGGAGGACCTCGCGGCGCTGGCCGCGGCGACCCCGGGGCTGCGGCTGTTGCTGCTCTTCGGCTCGCGCGCACGCGGCGAAGCCTCGGCGAGCGCCGACTGGGATCTCGGCTACCTCGCCCACCACGGCTTCGATCCCGACGAGCTGCTCGCCGACCTCATCGGGCGGCTGAACACCGAGCGCATCGACCTGGTCGACCTCGAGCGGGCCAACGGCCTGCTGCGCTATCGCGCGGCGGCCGAAGGCAAGCTGCTCCATGAGACGGCACCGGGCGAGTTCGAGCGTTTCTGGCTCGACGCGGTGTCCTTCTGGTACGACGCGGAGCCCATCCTCCTCGCCGGATACGAGGACGTGCTCGAGCGGATAGGGCGGTGAGCCGGCTCGATCGCCGGCTGCTGGCCGAGAAGAGCGGGGCGGTCGAACGGCACCTGGCGCGGGTCCACGACAAGCTGCCGCGAGATCCCGCGGATCTCCAGCCGGCGACCGACGTGTCCGACGCCGTGATCCTCCACCTCTGGCAGGCCACGCAGATCGTTATCGATCTCGCCCTGACCGCCTGTCTGCGGCTCGACCTCGGAACGCCTACGGGCTATGCGGACGCTTTTCGCCGGCTGGCCGAATCCGGACGGCTCCAGCCCGAGCTGGCGCGCCGTTTGGCTCTCGCGGTCGGCTTCCGCAACGTCGTCGCGCACACCTACGAGAAGCTCGACATGGAGCGCGTCTGGCGCGCCGCGGCGGACGGACCCGCCGACCTGCGCGCCTTCGTCGCCACCCTGCGCGACCTCCCCGAGCTGTCCGAGTAGATCGCCCTGGCCGGTCCTGCTTGCCGCCTCGTACCAGGCCGAGCCTACCGCGGCGCCGCGAGCAGCTCCGCCAGCGCCTTCTCGAGCTGCCGGCGGTCGGGGGAGTGGAAAGCGAGGCCGGCGGCTTCGGCGCGGCGCCAGCGGATGGTGGCGGCGACCGGGAGGAGGCCGGGGCGGCGGTCGATGCCGAGGGTGAAGACGACGTCGGCTCCCTCCGTCCAGGCGGCGGGGACGGCGGAGAGGCAGGCGCCGCCGGGGGAGAGATCCTCCAGGCGCGCGCGATGGCTGCGGCCGTCGGGGAGCGCCAGCCAGACGGGCAGGTCGACGCGGATGCGCGGCTCGCGGCGGGTGGCCGGGGCGAGCACGGCGCGCAGGCGCGACGTGCGGCGCTGGATGATGAGGCCGCGGAGGGACACCTCGGCCGGCGGGTTGGCGGCGAGGAACTCGAGCAGGGGCTCGGCGGCGAGCCGCTGCAGCGTCGTCGGCAGCCAGGTGCGGGCCGAGAACATGCGGCGCGTCCGCTCGATCGCCTCCATCTCGCCGAAGAGCTCGCCGGCCCCGAGGTCGCGCACCCGCTCGATCGCCTCGCCGACCACGTCGTGGAAGATCGAGACGCCGCCGCTCGCGATGAGGTAGAGCCCGTCGCCCGGATCCCCCTTGCGGAAGACGACGGCGCCGGCCGGGAAGCGCCGCTCCTCGAGCTGCCGCTCGAGCGACGCCAGCCGCCCGCGGTCGGTGCCGGCGAAGACCGGATGGGCGGCGAGCGCCGTCGGCGCGGGCGTGTGCCCAAAGGGGGCCGAGGTCATTCCGGTGCCCCTTCCTGGTTCCGCTTGACCATCATCCAGGCGTCACGCCGGCCGTTGTAGTAGCGCTCCACCCGCCGCACGACGCCGTAGCCGTGCTTCTCGTAGAACCGCCGCGCGCCGTCCTCGTCGGCGGGGGTCTCGAGGACGAAGGCGCGCGAGCCGAGCGCGGCGAGGCGCTCCTCGACGGCGCGCAGGAGCCGGCTGCCGATCCCTGGCGCTGACGGCTCCGGCGGCACGTCGAGGGTCACCAGGTGCCCGAAGCCGGCCCGCTCCGGGCAGCCGATGGCGAAGCCCACGATCTCGTCCTCCTCGCCCTCCTCCAGCGCGACCAGCGTGCGGCAGCGCGGCGAGCGCAGGTAGAAGCGCAGCTCCGAGCGCGAGTAGGCGAGGTCCGCCGAGAACGCGGCATGGTCGATCTCGAACAGGCGCTCGAAATCGCGGGGCTCGTAGTCGCGGATGGTCACGGGGCTGGGGCGGCAGTATAGCCCGAGCCGTGCCCGCTACCGTCCCGAGCCGCGCGCGGCGGGCGATCGCCGACCGAATCGCGGGACCCGCCGATTGACCCGCCCGCGGCTCCTCGACTAGCCTCTTTCCTCCCATGTCCGACGTTCAAGAGGATCACCTGATCGGGCGGCTCGCCCTGCACTACAAGCTCATCACGCAGGATCAGCTCGCCGAGGCCACCCGCCAGCAGAGCCGCGAGGGGGGCCAGCGCAAGCTCGGCGAGATCCTGGTGGCGAGCGGCCTCCTCACCCCGCGCCGCTTCGAGCAGCTCCTCGCCGCCCAGCGCGAGGTCCTCGCCAAGCGCCCGACCCGCCAGGCCCGCCGCCGCGGCTCCCGCGGTCGCTCAGCCGGCCCCGGCGCGCGCAGGCGATGCCGCCGCTCGTCGTGGCGGCGATGCCCGCCGCTCGCGCGCCGCCGCCGGCGCCTCCGGTCGCTCGACCGCTGGCCGCGCCCAGGCCGCCGACGCGCGGGCCGCGGCGCAGCGCCCCGATCGCCCACGGCGCCGCCGGCCAGCGGCCGCGGCGCCGGCCAGGCCCTCGACCGCCTCCTCGAGCACGCCGTGCGGCATCGGCGCCAGCGACCTCCACGTGCACAGCGGCGCGCCGCTCGAAGATCCGCGTCCACGGCCAGATGTCCGACATCGAGGCGGCGCCGCTCGCCGCGCGCGACCGCCGAGCGCGCCGATCCGCGGAGATCCTGACCCCCGAGCAGCAGTCGGCGCTCGACGCGAGCACGGGCAGGTGGACTTCGCCTACACCCTGCCCGGCAAGGGGCGCTTCCGCAGCAACGCCTACCGGCAGCAGCGCGGCATCGACGCCGTCTTCCGGGTGATCCCGCCGCAGCCGCCGACCCTCGCCGACCTCGGGCTCCCCGCGTCGCTCGGCCGGCTCGCCAACTTCCACCAGGGGATGGTGCTGCTCACCGGCCCGGCCGGCTGCGGCAAGTCGTCGACCCTCGCCGCCCTGCTCAACATCATCAACGAGGAGCGGCACGACCACATCATCACCATCGAGGACCCGATCGAGTACATCCACCCCTCGAAGAAGCTGCGTGGTCAACCAGCGCCAGGTCGGCCCCCACACCGGCTCCTTCGCCCGCGCCCTGCGCGGCGCCCTGCGCGAGGACCCCGACGTCATCGCCATCGGCGAGCTGCGCGACCTCGAGACCATCTCGCTCGCCCTGACCGCCGCCGAGACCGGCCACCTGGTGCTCGCGACCCTGCACACCAACAACTCGATCCGCACCATCAACCGCATCCTCGGCGTCTTCCCGCCGAACCAGCAGGACCAGATCCGCACCATGGTCTCGGAGTCGCTGCGCGCCGTCATCTCGCAGCGCCTGCTGCCGCGCGCCGACGGCAACGGCCGGGTGCCGGCGCTCGAGATCCTGATGGCCAACAAGGCGGTGGGCAACCTGATCCGCGAGAACAAGACCTTCCAGATCAAGTCGGTCCTGCAGGCCGGCGCCACGCCACGGCATGTGCTCGCTCGACGCCTCGCTCGCCGAGCTGGTGAAGACCGGCGTCGATCACCCGCGAGGAGGCGCTCAAGCACTGCGAGGATCCGGCGCGCTTCGGCGACGCCCCGGCCGCCGGCTCTCGCCGCCGGAGCCGCCGCTTAAGGATCCGCCATGGCCCGCATCGCACGAGCTGTTCCACTACCTGCTGAAGGAGCACAAGGCGGCTCCGACCTCCACCTGGCGGCGGGGCTCGAGCCGCGCATCCGCGTCCACGGCGAGCTGGAGCCGGTCGCGGGGCGGCCGGTGCTCTCCCACGACGAGCTCCTCGAGCCTGCTGCGCGAGATCGTCTCCGAGGCGCAGTGGCGAGGAGTACCGGAAGTGCGGCGACCTCGACTTCGCCTACGGCCTCGAGGGGATCGCCCGCTTCCGCGCCAACTTCCTGCGCCAGGAGAACGGCGCCGGCGCCGTCTTCCGGCATCATCCCGGAGGACATCGTGCCGCTCGGAGACGCTCAACCTGCCGCGCGCGATCGAGGGCCTCGCCCACCTCCAGCAGGGGCTGGTGCTGGTGACCGGCCCCACCGGCTCGGGCAAGTCGACGACGCTCGCCGCGATCATCGACAAGATCAACACCACCTACCCCAAGCACATCGTGACGATCGAGGACCCGGTCGAGTTCGTGCACCAGAACAAGCGGTCGGTCTTCTCCCAGCGCGAGGTGGGGGCCGACACCGAGAGCTTCGGCGCCGCGCTGCGCGCCGCCATCCGCCAGGACGCCGACGTCATCCTGGTCGGCGAGATGCGCGACCTGGAGACGATCTCGCTCGCCATCACCGCCGCCGAGATGGGGGCGCTGGTCTTCGGCACCCTCCACACCAACGGCGCCGCCAACACCATCGACCGCCTGATCGACGCCTTCCCCGCCGACGAGCAGGCGCAGATGCGCACCACCCTCGCCGAGTCGCTCGCCGCCATCGTCTCGCAGCTCCTGCTGCGCACCGCCGACGGCCAGGGGCGCTGCGCCGTCAACGAGATCCTCCTGAAGACGCCGGGCCTCCCCAACGTCATCCGCGAGGGGAACACGCCGATGATCACCTCGATCATCCAGGGCGGCCGCGCCAGGGCATGCAGCTCATGGACGACGCCCTGATGGCCCTCGTCGACTCCGGCCGGGTGACGGCGCGCGACGCCTATATGAAGGCGATCAACAAGCAGCGCTTCGAGGGGCTGATCTCGGAGGCATAGGGGCGGCGTAGGGGCGAGACCGCACGGCAGCTAGCGGCCGGGGCCGGCACGCAGCGGCACCCGCGCCGCGCGGCCGAGCTGGATCAGGCGGTCGACCGGGGCGAACTCGTCGGTCAGGAGCTCCGCCGTCGCCGGGTCGAAGTCGATCTCGGCGAAGGCGCGGGCGAGCCGCTCGAGCGGCGGGGCGAAGCGCAGCCTCGCCCCGAGCTCCCCGCCGCGCTGCGCCAGGGCCGTCGCCGAGAGGCGGTTGTCGTCGGTCGCCAGGACGAGGACGTTCGAGGCGCCGCGGACGGCGACTAGGTAGGTGGTGGCGAAGCGGTCGCGCACCGTGCGGTACATGGCGCGCGAGAAGGGGTCGTCCAGGCCGGCCGCGAGGTTCAGGCCGAACACCCCGTGCGGCGCCAGGTGCCGGCGGACCTCCTCCAGGAACTGCACGGTGGTGAGGTGGAACGGCACCGAGAGGCCGATGTACGTGTCGCAGAGGATGAGGTCCCAGCGTTCGCCGCCGGCGCCATGGAGAAAGCCGCGGGCGTCGGCGATCGTCACCCGCGTGCGCCCGCCGGGGCGGAAGCTCATGAAGCGCCGGGCGATCGCGGGCACCGCGGGATCGATGTCGACATAGTGGATGGCGAGGCCGGGCAGCCGTCGCCCGAGATAGGTGCCGACGTTGCCGCCCCCCAGCCCGAGCCCCAGGAAGCGCGAGATCCGCGGGTTGACGAGCCAGGCGGACGCCACGTAGCGCTGGTAGAGGAGGACCGGCTCGCCGTCCGCCACGCGGACCGCCGCCTGCGGGATACGGTCGCTGATGAGGGTCCGCACCCCCTCGCTCTCCCGTACCTCGAGGCTCTGGTACGGGGTGACCCGCTCGTAGATCAATCCCCGCTCGCGGCGCTCCGGCAGCCGGCCGCTGGTCACGGCGAGGACCACCAGCAGGCCGGCGAGGATCGTCCCCGGAGCCTCCGTGCGGAAGGCGCCGGCGAGAGCGCAGAGGGCGGTGACCGCGGTGGCCGCGAGCACCAGGGCGAGGATCTGGCGCAGGGCCAGGAACGGGATGAGGACAAAGGTGCAGCCGAGGGTCCCGGCGAGGCTTCCCAGCGTCGAGAGGGCGTAGAGGCGGCCGGTGGTGTTGCCGAGCCGGCCGAGGTCGCGGGCCGCGAGGCGCACGGCGTAGGGGGAGACCATGGCGAGGAGGACGCTCGCCGGTCCGAAGAGGGCCGTGGCGGCGAGGAGGGTTCCCGGCGGGGAGTTGCCCGTCCAGGTTCCAAGGAGCGCCGCCAGGCGGCTGCCGGCGAGCAGCAGCACGGCCTCGAAGACCCCGGCGAGAGCGATCAGCCGGCCGAGCGCGGTCATCCGGGGCTGGCGGTCGGCCAGGCGCCCGCCCCAGAGATAGCCCACGGAGAGGGCCGCCAGGAAGACGCTGATGATCGAGCCCCAGACGTAGACGCTGTTGCCGAAGTGCGGGGCGAGCACCCGGCTCGACAGGATCTCCAGGGCCATGAGGACGGCGCCGGACGCCCCGACGACCCAGTAGAAGCGGAGCCGCTCGGACATGGGCGACACTATGACAGAGGCAACGGCGGCTCCCCGCCGCTCCGGGTACGGGGCCAGTCGGGTCCCGAGGACGGCCGCCTGGAAGGGGGTTCGGGAGGGTGGTCCCGAGGGCGGTCGCCCGCAGCGGACCCAACGGACCCACTACCCCGCTCCGCGGCGGGTTGTCACGGCGGCGCGAGCCCGCTATCGTACGGTCGCAGATGCTCCGCCCCCTGAAGGCCGTGCTCGCCGTCGCCTGGCTCGCGGGCGCCGGGCTGCCGCTCGCCGCAGCCCCAGGGCGCGCGCGCCTCCCGGCGCCTCCGCCGGCCGCCCTGGTCGAGCCGCGCGCCGGGCAGGCTCTGGTCGCCGGAGAGAGGGCGATCCTCGAGTGGGTCCCGGGGACGATCGGCACGCCAGGCGATGGATGGACCGACGAGTGGGAGGCCTTCCTCTCGGTCGACGGCGGTGCCCACTACGCGGTCCGCATCACCCCGCATCTCGACCGCGACCTCCGGCGCGCCACCTTCCGCGTCCCCGACCTGCCGACCGGCGACGCCCGCATCCTCCTGCGCTTCGGCGACGAGCGGCGGGAGGTCGCCCTCGAGCTGCCGCAGCGTTTCGCGATCGTCCGCCCGCCGGGCGCCGAGCGCGGCCCCGCCCTCGCCGCCGGCCCCATCCTCCGCAGCTTCCGTGTCGGCGAGCCGGCGCGCCCCGGCGAAGCCGGCGTCAGCCGCTGGATCGAGGGCTCCCGGCGCGGCGGCGAGACGCGCGAGGTCGAAGCCTCGCCGCCTCCCGGCGCCGAGGGCGTCGCCCTGCCGGCGGCAGCTCGACACCCGGCCGACGTCCTGGCACCCGAGCCGTCACCGGATGCGCTCCCCGCCCGCGCCGCCACAGCGCGCTCGGCCGGCCCGCCGCCGCGTAGCGCCGATCTCCGCCGCCCGTCCACGGCGGCCGCCCGCCATCCCGACGTCCTCCTCCTCACCCGCCGCCGCAACGAATAGGCCGAGCTCCGCGACCCCGCAGCGCCGCCGCGGCCGGGCTCGAGCCCAGGCCGCTCCTTCGCTCAACGTCGTCGAGAGGAGCTTGCGATGTCCCGTCTCTTCCTATCCGGCAGCGGACGCCTGCCGGCCCGGTCGTTGCTTCCGTTCTCTCTGTCGCTCGGGCTGATCCTCGCCGCCGGCGCGGTCCCGGCCGCCGCCCAGCCCACCCCCGACCAGCCGCCGCAGCCCGGCGTCCCTTCCGTCGCCGAGCGCATCGAGGTGACCGCCACGCGACTCCCCGAGGACGTCGAGCCGGTCCCCGCCGCGATCAGCATCGTCACCGGCGACGAGCTCGCGGCGCGCGGCGCGACGGACCTCGCGAGCGCCCTCTCGCTCGTCGCCGGCGTCGCCGTGGCGCCCGGCGGCGACGCCGGCCCCGCCAGCTCGATCCCCGAGCTCTGGGGCCTGCGCGAGTTCGACGCCTTCCTGCTGGTGGTCGACGGCGTGCCGTGGGGCGGCGCCTTCAACCCCGCCCTCCCCACCCTCGACCTGCACGACGTCGACCGCATCGAGGTCCTCCGCGGCTCGGCGCCGGTGATGTACGGCGCCACCTCGTTCGTCGGCGTCATCCACGTCATCCATCGCGCCGCGGGGTCGGCCGGCGGCACCGCGCGCCTGTCGGGCGGCAGCTACGGCAGCGGCGAGGCGGCGGTCGCGGCGCCGCTGCCGAGCGCCGGCACCTACCAGCAGTCGCTCGACGTCGACGGCGGCAAGCAGGGGTTCAAGCCGGACCGCACCGACGTCACCCGCGGCCATCTGCTCTACCGCGGCCGCGGGCAGGCGGCGGGCGGCACCTTCCACCTCGACCTCGACGGCGCGGTGGTGGACCAGAAGCCGCCGAGCCCGGTGCCGGTCGCCGATGGCGGCCTCTCGCCGCTGGTGCCGATCGACGCCAACGTGAACTTCCGCGGCGCCAAGATCGACGAGAACCGCGTCCAGCTCGCCGGCGGCTACGACCGCGACCTCGGGACCGGCGCCGGGCACGGCGCCTGGTCGACGACCCTCGCCCTCACCCACACCGACCGCAGCAGCGCGCGCGGTTTCCTCACCGACCCCACGGCGACCGACGTCGACGCCAACGGCTTCCGCCAGAGCCTGACCTTGGACGACCTCTACTTCGACAGCCACGTCGCCCTGAACCCGGCCGCCAGCCTGCGCGTGATCGCCGGCGTCGACCACCTCTACGGCCATGCCGACGACCATTCGGGGGACTTCGACTACTTCGTCAACCTGAACGGGAGGAACCCGCCGTCGCTCTCCGACCTGCCGCCGGCGGGCGACCTGCGCTTGAAGGACAGCCGCAACTTCTCCGGCCTCTACGCGCAGGCCGAGTGGACGCCGGCACCGCGCTGGCGCTTCCAGCTCGGCGGCCGCATGAACCACACTGCCGAGACGCAGGACACCCGGCAGGGGGACATCGGGACGGTGCCGGACGTCGCCTCCGACTCCCGCACGGTGACCCGCGGCAGCGGCGTCGCCGGAGTCTCCTGGCTCGCCTGCCAGCGGGGCGCCGACGCGCTCTGGCTCTACGCCGACTACCGCGACACCTTCAAGCCGGCGGCGCTCGACTTCGGCCCCGACGCCGAGGGCGACATCCTCCGCCCCGAGACCTCGCAGAGCTACGAGGTGGGGGCCAAGGGCGTCGCCGGCGGCCGCGTCACCTACGACGTCTCCCTCTTCCAGATGGACTTCGCGAACCTCGTCGTGCCGCAGCTCGTCGACGGGCTGCCGGGCCTGGTCAACGCCGGCCGCGAGCGCTTCCGCGGCGGCGAGGTCGAGGTGTCAGTCCGCCTCACCCCGGCTCTCCGCTGGCAGCTCGCCTACAGCCTCCACGACGCCCGCTTCCGCGACTTCGAGATCCAGGGGGACGACGGGCTGGTGCCGGTCTCCGGCAACCGGCTGCCCTTCTCGGCGCGCAACATGGCGGCGACCGGCCTCACCTACGCGTCGCCCTCGGGGCTCTTCGGCTGGGCGACGGTCAACTACACGGGCGACCGGTATCTCGACGAGGAGAACGCGGCGCTGTCGCCCTCCTTCACCACCTGGTCCGCGGGGATCGGCTATCGGATCGGGAAGTACGCCGTGCGCCTGGATGGCACGAACTTGAGCGACGAGCGTCCGCCGGTCTCGCAGAGCGAGTTCGGCGACGGCCAGGTCTACATCCTGCCGGCCCGCGCCTTCCGCCTGAGCCTCGAAGCGAAGTTCTGAGCGTGCGATCGAGCCGGCGCGGGCATCGGCCCGCGCCGGCGAGGTGTGACGGAAGCGCCCCGCCCCGGAATCCTCTCGGCGACAGCGAGCCATCCGGGGCGGGTGGGTGCCTGCCGGGACTCTCGGTGAGCCAGCCTCGTCGGTCGATGCGACGGTCCCTGCCGGAGATAGTCCCCGCGGCGGCGGCGCCGGTTCATTCGACCGGCGTCTCGCCGACCCCCAGCACCACCTCGATCCGGTGCTCCCTGCCGTCGTCGGCCAAGGGGATCTCGCGCTCCGCGGTCTCCTCGCCGTCGATGGCGACGCTGACGACGCCGCGGCAGACGCCGCGGGGGTTCTCGACCTGCAGGGTGTAGCGGGACGAGTGATAGCGGAAGACGATCTCGAAGCCCGGCCAGGAGCGCGGGATGACCGGATCGAGATGGAGCTTGGTGCCGCGCAGGCGGAAGCCCAGGAGCCATTCGATCCCGGCGCGGTACATCCAGCCGGCCGAGCCGGTGTACCAGCTCCAGCCGCCGCGGCCGACGTGCGGGCGCTCGGCGTAGACGTCGCCGGCGACGACGTAGGGCTCGACTTTGTAGCGGTAGACCCCGGCGCGCGTGCTGGCGTGGTTGATCGGGTTCAGGATCGTGAAGAGCTCGCCGGCCTTGTCGCCGTCGCCGAGCGCGGCGAAGCCGATCAGCGACCAGAGCGCCGCGTGGGTGTACTGGCCGCCGTTCTCGCGCGTGCCGGGCAGATAGCCCTTGATGTACCCGGGATCGCGCGGCGTCTTGTCGAAGGGCGGAGTGAAGAGGAGCGACCAGGCCGTCGCCGCGGCGCACCAGGTACTCTTCGACCGCCGCCATCGCCCGCCGCGCGCGCTCCGGGCTCGCCGCCCCGGAGATCACCGCCCAGGATTGGGCGATGGCAGTCGATCCGGCACTCGGCGTCGGCGGCGGAGCCGAGGGGCGTGCCGTCGTCGTAGAAGGCGCGGCGATACCAGTCGCCGTCCCAGCCGGCGATCTCGACCGCGGCCTTGATCTCGTGCACCCGCGTCCGCCAGCGCGTCGCCCGCTCGCGCTCGCCACGCCCCTCGGCGTAGCGCGCGAACTCCCACAGGTTCATGTGGAGGAACCAGGCGAGCCAGACGCTCTCGCCCCTCCCCTCGATCCCCACCCGGTTCATGCCGTCGTTCCAGTCGCCGGTGCCGATCAAGGGCAGCCCGTGGGCGCCGGCGGCGAGGCTGCGGTCGAGCGCGCGTGCGCAGTGCTCGTAGACCGTCGCCCGCTCGGTCGAGACCGCCGGCTGGAAGTAGGCCTCGCGCTCCTCGGGCTTCAGCGGCTCGCCCTCGAGGAACGGGACCTCCTCGTCGAGGATCGCGCGGTCGCCGGTCACCTCCAGGTAGTGGTGGACGGCGTACGGCAGCCACACGCGGTCGTCCGAGATGCGCGTGCGCACGCCCTTGCCCGACGGCGGATGCCACCAGTGCTGCACGTCGCCCTCGGGGAACTGCCGGGCGGCGGCGCGGAGGATCTGTTCGCGGAGCACTTCGCGCCGCGGCACCGCGAGCGCCATGGCGTCCTGGATCTGGTCGCGGAACCCGAAGGCGCCCCCCGCCTGGTAGAAGGCGGTGCGCGCCCAGATGCGGCAGGCGAGCGCCTGGTAGAGCAGCCAGCGGTTGACCATGAGGTCGAGCGAGCGGTCCGGCGTCTTGACCTGCACGGCGCCCAGGATGTCGTCCCAGTGGCGGGTGACGTCGGCGAGGAGCGCGTCGAGATCCGCCGCGCGGTACGCCGCGACGAGGCGCCGCGCGGCGCCGGCGTCCTCGCCCTGCCCGAGGAGGAAGCGCAGCTCCCGGCGCTCGCCGGGCGCGAGCTGGAGCGTCGCGCGGAGGGCGGCGCAGGGGTCGAGCCCGGCGCCGGCGCGGCCGGCGAGAGCCACCCCGGCGGCGAGCGCCGCCGGCGCCTCGAGGCAGCCGTTGCGGCCCAGGAACTCGGTGCGGTCGGCGGTCCAGGAGGTCTGCTGGCCCCCCAGGTCGGCGAAGGCGATGCGCTCGGCGAGCTCCTCGTTCCAGGGGTTCCTGCGCGAAGAGCGCGCCGGTCTCGCCGTCGCGCTCGGTGACGAGGAAGGGCGCCGAGGCGCTCCGCGCGACGCCGAGCACCCATTCGGCGTAGGTGGTGACGGAGAGCGTCCGCGGCCGGCCGGAACGGTTCTCGACCGCGAGCAGCGAGATCTTGACCGGGTCCTCGAGCGGCACGAGCTGGAGGAGGTCGAGCGCGATGCCGCGGCTCTCGTGCTGGAAGCGGCTGTAGCCCTGGCCGTGGCGCGCCACGTACGGCCAGCCGTCGCGGATCGGCAGCGCCGTCGGCCCCCAGACCTCGCCGCTCTCCTCGTCGCGCACCAGGATCGCCTCCCCCGGCGGGTCGGAGACCGGATCGTTCGACCACGGGGTGAGCTGGTTCTCGTGGCTGTTGACCGCCCAGGTGTAGCCCGAGCCCGACTCGGAGGCGAGGAAGCCGAAGCCGGGATTGGCGACGACGTTGATCCAGGGCGCCGGCGTCCACTGCCCCTCTCCCAGCACCACGACGTACTCGCGGCCGTCGTCGGCGAAGCCGCCGAGGCCGTTCCAGAACTCGAGCTGGAAGCGCGGCGGCGGCAGGTCGGAAGCCGGCGGCAGGGCCGCGGCCGGCCGCGGCGGGCGGACCGGCGGCTCGGCGCGGAGATGGCGCACGATCTGCTCGGCGAGGGTGCCCTGCCGCGAGTTGAGGACCGCGCGCGCCGCCGTGCGCAGGAGGTCGAAGCTGTCGGGGGGGATCTGGTCGCGGCGCAGGAGGAAGACGCCGCCCGCCGCCCCGTCCGCCGCCGCCGGGATCGCCCGCCGCCGCGTCTCCACCAGCGAGCCGAGCGCCGCCTGGAGGTCCTGGATGTAGGAGGTCCCCTTCTCGTTGACGATCACGACGTCGACGGCCAGGCGCTTCATCCGCCAGTACTCGTGGGCGCGCAGGAGCTGGCGCACCAGGTCCTGGTCCTCGAGCTCGTCGATCCGCACCAGCACGATCGGCAGGTCGCCCGAGATGCCGTAGGCCCAGAGCGCCGAGTGCCCCTTGCGGTTGCGCATCAGGACCTCGGCGGGAGCGCGCAGGCTGGCCGTCGAGTAGAGCAGGCGCGAGGCGAGGCGCTGGAAGAGCTGCGCCTCGTCGGCCGAGATCCCCAGGTGGGTGAGCTCGACCTGGGCCTGGGTCCAGGCGAGGTTCTGGGTGCGCTCGAAGACCGCCGGCTCGCGATACTTGTCGGCGAGCGACAACGCCGTCTCGCGCGAGGCGGCCGCGATCGTCGTCAGGTTGACCCGCACCGTGGCGCCGGGGGGGATGCGCAGACGGCGCCGCAGGACGAAGACCGGGTCGAGCACCGGCCCGACGGTGGCGGAGAGCGGCCGCGCCTCCTCGAGCGCCGCCGGCCGGCGCGCGTTGTGGCCGCGCCCGAGGAAGCGCGCGCGGTCGGTCTCGACCTGGATGCCGCCCAGGGTCTCCCCCTCGACCGAGGTGACGTGCGCCACCCAGATCGGCGCCTCGCCCTCGTCGCGCGGCCGGCGGAAGGCGAGGAGGGCGTCGAGGCTCCGCGACGAACTCGGTCTCGACGAAGAGCTTGGAGAATGCCGGATGGGCGAGGTCGGCGCCGTGGGCGGCGAGCGCCAGCTCGGCGTAGGAGGTGACCTCGATGCGCCGCACCCGCGTCCCCAGATTGGTGACCGACACCTGGCGGACCTCGGCATCGTCCTCGGCCGAGACGATGATCTGCAGCCGGGTCGCGAGGTGCCCGTCGCGGCGCCGGATCTCCGCCTGGTCCTCGGAGAAGAGCACCTCGTAGGAGTCGGGCTCGACCAGAGTGGGCTGGTAGCCGGCCGACCAGAGGTCGCCGCTGTCGACGTCCCGGAGGTAGACGTGGCTCCCCCAGCCGTCGCGTGTCGGGTCCTCGCGCCAGCGGGTGACGTCCCTCCCCTGCCAGGTGCTGTAGCCCGCCCCCGCCGTCGTCACCATGACGCTGTAGCGGCCGTTCGAGAGGATCTGGGTGCGCGGCGCCGGCAGGTGGGGCGAGTCGAAGCGGCGGAGCACCGGCGGCACGAAGTCGCGCACGTGGAGCTGGGTGCGCACCTCTTCGGCGCGCGGGCGGGCGACGGCGACCGTCGACGGCGTCCGCTCCTGCAGCAGGAGCTCGGTCGCCTGCACCGCCGGCTCGGCGTGGAAGCGCGCCCGCATGATCCCCGCCAGGGTGACGTTGGCGAGGGCGACGATGGTCATCCCCTGGTGGTGGGCCATGTAGGCCTTGACGACGGCGACCTTCTCGTCCGTCGGCAGGCGCGAGAGGGTGTAGTCGAGCGACTCGTAGAAGCCGTAGCGCCCGCGCGCTCCCACCTCGGCCAGGCGCGCGAAGTTGGCGAGCGCCGCCCGCGGATCGAGCATCGCGGCGAGCGCCGTGGCGTAGGGAGCGATGACCAGGTCCTCGGCGAGGCCGCGCTTGAGCCCCAGGCCGCTCACCCCGAAGTTCGAGTACTGGTAGGTGAAGGCGAGGTCGCGCGCGTTGTAGGCCGCCTCGGAGATCCCCCACGGCACGCCGCGCTCGGCGGCGTAGCGGATCTGCCGGCGCACGATCAGCCGGTCGGTCTGGTCGAGGAGGCTGCCGGTGGGCACGTCCATCACCAGCTCCGGCATCAGGTACTCGAACATCGACCCCGACCAGGAGACGAGGGCCGAGCCGCCGCCGACCGGCGTGAGCTGGCGGCCGAGCTGGAACCAGTGCCCGGCCGGCACGTCGCCGCGGGCGATGGCGATGAAGCTCGCCAGGCGCGCCTCCGAGGCGAGGAGGTCGTAGTAGCCGGCATCGAGACGCCCCTCGGTCAGGTTGTAGCCGATCGAGAAGAGCTGGCGCTCGGGATCGAAGAGGAAGGAGAAGTCCATGTCGGCGAACAGGCTGGCGGCGCGGGCGGCGATGGCGGAGAGGCGCCGGGCGAGCGAGGCGGACTGGGCGGCGGCGCGCTCTAGGTCCGCCCGCGCCGCGGCGATGGGCGGCGCGCCGGCGCCGGGGAGAGCGGCGAGCGTCTCGGCGGTCGTCTCGTAGAGGTCGGGGAGATCGACGAGGGCGACGGATTCCGCCGCGAGGCGGGCGAGCGCCGCCGCCGCCGCGGGCGGCAGCTCGGCAGCTGGCGAGGGGGGTAGGGCCGGCGTCGCCGGCTCGCCGCTCGCCGGCGAGCCGGCGAGCCAGCGCACCCAGGGGTGGGTGGTGGCGAGATCGCGGCGGTGGCTCTCGACGCCGGCGCGCAGCAGACGCGCCCAGTCGAGCGCATCCTGCGGCGGGCCGGCGGCGGCGCCAGCCGGCGCCGGACCCCGCTCCTCGACGATCGCCTGCAGAATGTCGACCAGGGTCGCCGCCGCGTCGTCCAGATGGTCGAGGCGCAGCCGCCAGCCGGCGGCGCCGGAGATCGGCGCCGCGAGGAGCGACTCCGCCTCGGCGAGGGTGCGCGCCAGCTCGCGGGCGAGCGGCGGGCCGAGCGCCGCCACCGCGGCCTGCAGCTCGGCGAAAGCATCGCCGAGGCCGCCCCGCGCCCACTCGAAGGTGGCCGGCTCGCGCCGCCGCTCGGCGCAGGCTTGCTGCAGGACGACCAGATGACCGGCGAGGTTGCCGCTGTCGACGGTCGAGACGTAGCGGGGCTCGAGCGCGCGGAGGTCCTCCGTCGCATACCAGTTGAAGAGATGGCCGCGGAAGCGCTCGAGCTCGCCCAAGGTCTCGAGGGTCGCCTCCAGCCGGTCGGTCATCTCCTCCGTCCCGATCCACCCGAAGTCGGCGGCGGCGACGGTCGACAGGAGATAGAGGCCGATGTTGGTGGGCGAGGTGCGGTGGGCGACCACCGGCTTCGGGTCCTCCTGGAAGTTGTCGGGCGGCAGCGCGTGGTCGGCGGCGCCGGCGAAGGTCTCGAAGTAGCGCCAGGTGCGGCGGGCGATGCGGCGCAGCTCGCGCGCTCCGGCCTCGGTCTCGCCGATCGCCTGCTCCTCGATCGGCCGCGGCGGCAGGCTGATCCAGCGCGCGATCGCCGGCGACAGCGCCCAGGCGAGGACGAACGGCAGCGCGAAGGGGAGCGCCGCCGGACGGAGGACGGCGGCGGCCAAGGCGACGCCGGCGAGGGCGACCGCCTCGCTCATGCGGCGGTAGAAGCCGCCGAGCTCGAGATCGAAGCCGCGCTGCGCCTGGGCGGCCGGCACCCACTCGAGGAGGTGCCGGCGGGTGAGGTAGACCCTGCCGACGGAGCGCGCGACCGCGTCGCTCATCCGCCACGCCTGGTGGGCGAGGAAGACGAGGCGCAGGCCGCTCTGCGCCAGCGACAGGCCGAGGTCGGTCCCCAGGCTGCGCAGGAAGCTCCGTTTGGCGATCCCGACCCGCCGGTGCAGGAGACCGAGGAGGAAGGCATAGAGCCCCGGCCAGGCGAAGACGACGGCGATGAACGCTGCCCAGAGGCCGGGCCGGGCGTGCGGCAGCAGCCAGCTCGCGACGAGACTGAGGAAGGCGGCCGGCGCCAGCAAGCTGCGGCGCAGGTTGTCGAGCATCTTCCAGCGCCCGATCGGCGGGATGGTGTTCGGCACCGGATGACGCTCCTCGTCGGGGACGCGCGGCAGGAGCCACGGCAGGAGCTGCCAGTCGCCGCGCGCCCAGCGGTACTGGCGCGAGGCGGCGACCTCGTAGTGCCCGGGGTACTCCTCGAAGAGCTCGAGGTCCGAGGCGAGGCCGGCGCGGGCGAACAGCCCCTCGAAGAGGTCGTGGGAGAGGAGGGCATTCTCCGGCACGCGGTGGTCGAGCGCGCGCTCGAAGGCGTCGAGGTCGTAGATCCCCTTGCCGGTGTAGATCCCCTCGTCGAAGAGGTCCTGGTAGAGGTCGGAGACGGCGAAGGCATAGGGATCGATGCCGCGCGGCCCGGAGAAGATCCGCTGGAAGAGCGTGCCGGCGCCGGAGAGCGGCAGGGTCGGCGTCACCCGCGGCTGGAGGATCCCGTGCCCGTCGACGACGCGGCGGGTCGCGGGGTCGAAGACGGGGTGGTTGAGCGGGTGAGCCATCGTCCCCACCAGCTGGCAGACGCCGCCGCGCCCGAGGCGGGTGTCGGAGTCGAGAGTGACGACGTAGCGCACCGCCGCCGGATAGGGCAGCGTAGAGCTGCCCGCCGGCCGGCCCGGCGCGGGCTCCTCCCCCGCCGGCAGGAAGCTCGTGCAGGTGGCGCCGCGGAGCAGGCGGTCGAGCTCGTGGAGCTTGCCGCGCTTGCGCTCCCAGCCCATCCAGAGCCCCTCGCTCGGGTTCCACAGACGACGGCGGTGGAAGAGATAGAAGCGCTGATCGCCGCCGGGAGCCGGGCCGTAGCGCTCGTTGAGCTCGGCGATCCCGGCGCGGGCGGCGGCGAGCAGGCCCTCGTCCTCCGGCAGGGTCTCGGCCGGCGCGTCGACCCAGTCGGAGACCAGGGCGAAGCGGACGTCCCCGGCGTCGTTGCCCAGGAAGCGCACCTCCAGCCGCTCGATCTCCGCCCGGATCTCGCCGGGATCGGTCAGCAGCGTCGGCACGGCGACGAGCGTGCGGAGATCCGCCGGGATGCCGTGGGCGAGCTCGAGCTTGGGGAGGCGCCGCGGCCCCACGACGTCGCTCACGCCGCGGTTGACGATCGAGATGGCGAGCTCGGAGGCGGGGACGAGGGCGAGGAGACCCAGCACGGCGAGAGCGAAGGGGAGCGCTCCGTGCGCCGCCATGAGGGCGAGGGGAAAGGCGAGGATGAGGAGCGCGCCGACGACCACCGTCGCGAGATAGCCGTGCGGGGCGTTGGCGAACCAGAACCGCCACAGGCGCTTGGCCCAGGTGGGGCGGAAGCCGATCGCGCGCTCGAAGTCGCCGCGGCCGCGGGAGATGAGGCGGTAGCCGGGATCGGCGAGGCGCGGATCGGGCGCCGCGGCGCCCGCCGGGGAGCTGCCGGAGGCGACAGCGCGGCGGGCGACCTCGATCTCCGGCAGGCCGGCGCCGCGCGCCAGCTCCTCGACCGCGGCGCGGTAGCGGTCGCGCGTCGGGAAGTCCATCTCGGCGACCCGCGTGCCATCGCGCAGCGCCGCCTCGACCAGGCTCACGCTCTCGAAGAACTCGGTCCAATCGACGGCCGAGAGGAGGCGCATGCTGGTGATGACGTTCCTCACCGTGACGTGGATCGCCATCTGCTCCTGGTGATCGGTGCGCACGACGTCGTCCGACGTCGTGCCGCGGGCGGCGAGCTGGCCGCGGAGCCAGGCGAGGACGGCGGCGACCCCCCCGCCCTCCTCCTCGCGCAGGCGGCGATCGAGCTGCACGGCGAAGGGGACGCCGGGGGGGTCGGCGGCGAGCTCGCCGATCACCACGTCCGGCCCGGCGGGCTGGCCGCTCACGCCGAGCAGCCGATCGGCGGTGGCGTCGGCGGCATCGCGCGCCCGGCGGCGGGCGATCAGGGCGTCGACCAGCCGGCGGAGGTTCTCGACCAGCACGAGGCGCAGCGAGATGGCGCTCGCCCAGAGCTCGCCGATGGTCAGCGGCTCTACCCGCTGGTAGGCGCGGACGTAGCGCCGGAAGAGCTCGAGATCGAAGCGGCTGTCGGTGTGCTCGACGAAACCCCAGGCGAGGCCATAGACGCGCGCATAGCCGGCGAGCGGGCCGGCGGCGAGCTTCGGCAGCTGCCGGTAGTAGCCCGACGGCAGGTCGTCGCGGATCTCGCGGATCTGCTCGTCGACGATGTGGAAATTGTCGACCAGCCACTCGGAAGCCGGCGAGATCGCCCGCTCCTCGCGGATGGCGGCGGCGATCGCCCGGTAGGCGGCGAGGAGGACGCGGCCGTTCTCCACCAGGCGCGGCAGGACCGGCCGGCCGCGCCGGATCTCGGGCAGCACGGCCTGCTCGCCGGCGAGCGACTCGGCGAAGTGCTCCAGCCGCTCGCTCGAGAACAGCTCGCCGCGGATGGGCGGCAGCGGCTCGCCGGCGGAGAGAATGGAGACAGGGGGGCTGGATGATCTCAGGAAGATGGCCGCCGACCTCCGCGGAGCCCCGCTCGCCGGAGCCCGGCGCGGCGCCGCTCATCATGGCATGGGCTGGATGGGCTGCGCCAAGGGGAGCGATCCGCTGACGGGTCGCCATCCGAAGGCTGCAATCCCGCGACCAAGGATAGCCGAAGAGGAATAGACGTCGGCTTTGTCACGCTACGTGCATTTTCAGTACTACTACTATTAGAACCCTTGCGGACGGGAACTCCGTGACTCGCGGAGGCGGTCACCTGCACCGCTCTTGGAGGACAGGCATGGCGAAAGACATCGTCGTCGTCGGCGGCGGCTCTGCGGGTTGGATGGCCGCCGCCTATCTGAGCAAGGCCCTCGATCGGATCGGAAGCATCAAGGTGGTCGAATCGCCGCGGGTCAAGACGATCGGCGTGGGCGAGGCGACCTTCAGCACGCTCAAGCTGTTCTTCGACTACCTGGAGCTGCGGGAGGAGGACTGGATGCCCTCCTGCAACGCCAGCTACAAGATGGGCATCCGCTTCGTCAACTGGCGCCGGGACGGCGGCCACTTCTACCACCCCTTCCAGCGCTATGAGGTGATCGACGGCTTCAACATCGGCGAGTGGTGGCTGCGGTTGAAGGCCGACGAGCCGTTCGACTACTCCTGCTTCACCGTGCCGGCGCTCTGCGACAACCTGCGCGCGCCGCGCTTCCTGGACGGCCGGGTCTTCGACGAGCGCGTCCAGGGCTACTACTCGAAGGACCGCCCGGCGAACAAGGTCCTCGGCGAGCACCGGGTGCAGTACCCCTACGCCTACCACTTCGACGCCGCCCTCCTCGCCGACTTCCTGCGCGGCTACGCGGTGGCCCGCGGCGTCGAGCACATCGCCGACGACGTGATCGACGTCGCCTTGGGTGCCGACGGCTCGATCGACCACCTGGCGACCGCCGGCCATGGCTCCATCGGCGGCGACCTCTTCGTCGACTGCACGGGGTTTCGCGGCCTGCTCATCAACCAGGCCCTGGGCGAGCCGTTCCAGTCCTTCGGCGAGTCGCTCCTCTGCGACAGCGCGGTCGCGCTCCAGGTGCCGGTCGACACCGCGGTCACGGGGATCGAGCCCTTCACCACCGCCACCGCCATGGAGGCGGGCTGGGTGTGGAACATCCCGCTCTACAACCGCACCGGCACCGGCTATGTCTACTCGAGCGCCCACGCGACGCCGAGCGAGGCCGAGGGGCGGCTGCGCAGCCATCTCGGCCCCGCCTCCGACGGCTGCTCGGCCAACCACATCAAGATGCGGATCGGCCGCTCGCGCAACTCGTGGGTGAAGAACTGCGTCGCCATCGGCCTCGCCAGCGGCTTCGTCGAGCCCCTCGAGTCGACCGGGATCTTCTTCATCCAGCACGGCATCGAGGAGCTGGTCCGCCACCTCCCCAACGGCTCGCCGGACGAGCAGGTGATCAAGCATTACAACCAGATCGTCGGCGAGTGCATCGACGGAGTGCGCGACTTCCTGGTGCTCCACTACGTGGCGAGCGACCGCGACGACAGCGAGTTCTGGCGCGCCACGAAGCGGCTGAGGATGCCCGAGACCCTGGCCGACCGCTTCGCGCTCTGGCGCCGGCGCCTGCCCGACCCGAAGAGCATCAACCCCCATTTCCATGGCTTCGAGTCCTACTCGTACTCGGTCATGCTCCTGGGGCTCAACTCGCGGCCGGCGGCGAGCCTGCCGGTCCTCGAGCACGTGGACGAGAGGCGGGCCTTGGCCGCCTTCCGCTCCATCCGCGAGCGGACCGAGCGGCTGGTCGCGACCCTCCCCTCCTGCTACGAGTACCTGACGCACATGCGGCAGAAGGCCGAGAAACCGGCGGCGAAGCGGCGGCGGTCGGGATCGAGGCGCGCGGCGGCGGTCTCAGAGAGCCCGGCAGTAGCGCTCGAAGGCGCCGGTCGCGAACGCGGCGCGGACGGCGAGCAGCCCCAGGCGTAGGGCGAGCCCTGGATCCGCGCGGCCGTCGAAGCGGTCGCGCGCCGCGGTCGAAGCGATCGCCGCCGATCCCGATCAGCGCCGGCGCGCGGACGGGCCGGCGGGCAGCAGGCTGCCGGGGACCCGGCCCAGGCCCCCGCCGCCGGCTCCTAGGCCGGCTCCTAGGCCGTGTGCGCGGCCCATGCCCTGGCCGTGCCCGGAGGAGCCGTGGAAGCCCTCGCCGCGCCCGTGATGGAAGTGGGAAACGGGCGGGAAGAAACCGGGGAAGACCCCGAGCGTGAAGCCGTACGGAGAATAGTACCCAGGATAGGCCCCTGAATAGGCCAAACCTGCGTCGCCCGGGACGGCCGCCTGCTGCTGGTAGAGCTCGAGCTCGGCGAGCTGCTGCTGCGCCTCGCTCGCGGCGCGAGCCGCCTCGGCGGCCTGGAGCGCCGCCTGGCGCTGCTGGTTCTCCTCGCGCGCCCGGCGCATCTCGGCCTGCTCCTCGTGGCTGATCCAGCGGCCGCCGGAGTCGACGAACCCGCGGCGGTGCATGGCATCGGCGTAGGAGACGTAGCGGTCGAGGTCCTTGTCGTAGACGTAGCCGTAGCCGCGGAGGATCGCCGAGAGCCCGGCGAGGTGCGGATCGAGCTGGGCGGCCCGTAGCGCCGACTCGCGCGACGCCTGGTCGAGGCCGTTGGCGCCCGCCCAGCGCGCCAGCGCGAGCCAGTCCGCGGCGCCCGCCCGCCGGCCGAGCGCCTCCTTGCGCTGGAGGTACTCGGCGTACGCCGATTCCCTCTGCTCCACCCGCTCGACGCTACCCTTCGGCAGCCGGATCTCGCCGCCCGGCATCTGGATGCGGACCTGCGAGTCACTGACCTCGGCGACGACGCCGTCGAACGACTTGCCGTTGGTGAGATAGACGGTGTCGGCGAGCGAGGGTATGGCGGCGAGGAGAGAGAGGGTGCTGACGGCGAGGGCAGGAGCGAGCGGAATCCGCATGACGGCGTCCTTTTCTGCTGCCCGGATTCTAGCACCTCGCGGCCGGCCGGGCCCAGGCCCGCCGGCCGGCGAAACCGCCGTAACGGCGCTGCGTTCAACGGTTCACGCTGCTCATGTCCGCGTAGCGCGGCCCGGCGGCGACGTCCCTGGGGGCGGCCTCCTCGATGCGAGCGAGGTCCTCGCGGGTGAGCCGCACGTCGAGGGCGCCGGCATTCTCCTCCAGGTACCGGCGCCGCTTGGTGCCGGGGATCGGCACGATGTCGTCGCCGCGGGCGAGGAGCCAGGCAAGGGCGAGCTGCGACGGCTCGCACCCCTTCTCCGCCGCCATCTCCTGCACGCGGTGGACGAGGTCGAGGTTCTTCTGGAAATTCTCGCCCTGGAAGCGGGGATGATGGCGGCGGAAGTCGTCCTCCGGCAGGTCCTCCGGGCGCTGAAAGCGGCCGGTCAGGAAGCCGCGGCCGAGCGGGCTGTAGGCGACGAAGCCGATCCCCAGCTCGCGGACCGTGGGAAGGATCTCCTCCTCCGGATCGCGGCTCCACAGCGAGTATTCGGTCTGCAGCGCGGTGATCGGGTGGACCGCATGGGCGCGGCGGATGGTGGCGGGAGCCGCCTCGGAGATCCCGAGATAGCGGACCTTCCCCGCGTGGACCAGCTCGGCGAGTGCCCCCCAGGTCTCCTCGATCGGCACGCTGGTATCGACCCGATGCTGGTAATAGAGGTCGATCTGGTCGACCCCGAGCCGCGCCAGCGACCCGTCGCACGACCGCCGGACGTTCTCGGGGCTGCCGTCGAAGCCGCGGAAGCTCTTGTCCTCGCCGCGCACGACTCCGAACTTGGTGGCGATGACGACCTCGTCGCGCCGGCCGGCGAGCGCCTTGCCGACGAGCTTCTCGTTGGTGTACGGCCCGTACATGTCCGAGGTGTCGAAGAAGTCGATCCCCAGCTCGAGCGCCCGCTGGATCGTCGCGATCGCCTCGGCCTCGTCCCGGCCGCCGTAGAAGTCCGACATCCCCATGCACCCCAGCCCGAGCGCGGAGACGTTCAATCCTTGGGAGCCCAGCTTGCGTTTTTCCATCTCTCGGTTCCTCCCTTCTCCTCCACTTATAGCATCTCGAAAGCTGGCGCCGCAGCACGGGGCGCTCCGCGCCGGCTGGTGTATTGTCGCGGCCATGGGTGAAGACCGGCTCGATCCACGACGGATCGAGGTCCTCGACGACGACATGGCCCGCGTGCTCCGGGCGAAGACCGGCGCGGAGCGCTTGGCGATCGCCGCCGCCATGTTCGCCTCGGCCCGCCGCATGCTCATCAGCCATCTCGTCGACCAGCACCCCGACTGGAGCGAGGACGACATCCTCCGCGAAACGGCGCGCAGACTCTCCCATGGAGCAGTCTGACCTCCTCCGCCACACGGTCGCCGTCCTGGAAGAGCTCGGCGCGCGCTATTTCGTGACCGGCTCCACCGCCTCTGCCGGAGACGCGGAGCTGGTGGCGGCGGTATTGGCGGCGGTAGTTGGGGGCGGTCGCGAGCGCGCGTCGACCCCGCTGCTCAGCGGCCGCCCGTCACGTCGAGGATCGCCCCGGTGGTGTAGGAAGCTTCTTCGGACAGCAGCCACAGGATCGCCTTGGCGACCTCTTCGGCGGTGCCGCCGCGCTTCAGGGGCACGAGGTCCTTCACCCGGTCGACGCGGTCCGGCTCGCCGCCGCTGGCGTGGATCTCGGTATAGATGAAGCCGGGGCGGACGGCGTTGACGCGGATGCCCTCTTCGGCGACCTCGCGCGCCAGGCCGATCGTGAGCGTGTCGATGGCGCCCTTGGAGGCCGCATAGTCGACGTACTCCCCCGCGGCGCCGAGGCGCGCAGCGCCCGAGGAGACGTTGACGATGGCCCCGCCCGGTCCGCCGTGCCGGGTCGACAGCCGCCGGACGGCCTCGCGCGCGCAGAGAAACGGGCCGATCACGTTGGTGGCGAAGATGCGGCCCAGCCGCGCGGCGTCCATCGCCTCGACGCGCATCTGCCGCTCGAGGACGCCGGCATTGTTGACCAGCGCGGCGAGCGGCCCGAGCTCGCGGTCGACGGCCGCGAAGAGGCGGACGACGTCGGCCTCGACCGCGACGTCGGCGCCCACGGCGAGGGCCCGCCCGCCGCGGCGCTCTATCTCGGCGACGACCGCCTCGGCGGCGGCACGGTCCCGGCGGTAGTTGACGCCGACGGCGTAGCCGCGCTCCGCCGCCAGCCGGGCGGTCGCCGCCCCGATGCCGCGGCTCCCGCCGGTGACGATCACGACACCGTTCATGATGGGCTCGCCTCGCGCGACCCGAACGCGCCTCAGCGTACGAAGAGCAGCGGCGCAGCGAGGAAGAACGCCGCGTAGGCGAGCAGGAACTGCCGCATCGCGCCGCCCAGCCGCGCCAGGTGCGGATCGCCCAAGTGGGCGTAGCGTCGGGAGAGGACGAAGCGCAGGAGCGCGAGCTCGGCCTCGAAAGGCGCCCGCGGTGCGAGGGCCGGGCGCTCCAGGCGCCGATGCACCAGCGGATGGCGGCTCTTCAGCCCCTCGGCCAGCCGCACGGTCATCCACGACCAGGCGAGCACCGAGGTCCAGAAGACCGAGAACAGGACCGGCACGAAGTGGATCAACGGGGAGAGAGGATACACCCCTCCCCTGCTGCGCTCAAGAGCCATCGAGGCGCCGCACCGACAGGGCGATCCGACGCCTGGTAGCTCCGCGATCTCCCGCCGGCCCAGCCTCGCACGGGCATGCTGAACCTGGGCGAAGAGAGCCTTCTGGAATGTCTTGGCGGATGGAAGCCGGGCCGGCTCCTCGCGAAGCCGGCCCGTCCGGGCTCAGCTCTTCGACTCGCAGTTCACCATCCACGGGATGCCGAACTGATCGACGAGCATGCCGAAGCGGGGAGCCCAGAAGGTCTCCTGGATCGGCATCTGCACGTTCCCCTTCTCGGCCAGCGCGTGGAAGATCCGTTCCGCCTCGGCCGGATCCTTGACGCTGATCGAGACGTAAAAGCCCTGCATCGGCTGGTAGCGGTCCGGCGGCGCGTCGGACCCCATCAGGAGGCCCTCGCCGACCTGGAGGGCGACGTGCATGACCTTCCCCTGCCAGTCGGCGGACACATTGCCCGCCATCGGCGAGTCGCCATGCGTCATCATGCCGACGATCTTGCCGCCGAGGGTCTGCTCGTAGAGCTTGAACGCCTCCTCGCACCGGCCGTCGAAGTTGAGGTAAGGATTGATCTTCATGGTGGTCTCCTTGGGGCAGACTGCCGTAGACGAGCTTCACGCCCTCATCCGTTGTCGCTGCCGTTCCACTGGGTTGCGGGAAGATCGCGCCGCACCGCGAGCCGCGCGATCCTGGCTCGACCGCACGAGCCATTCAGCTCATCCTATCGCGGCGCTACGCCGCCCCCGCCCACCTCCGGCCCCGCGTACCCTCGCATCGCCGCCCGCAGCCCTTCCGGGATCGGCTCCGGCCGGCCGGTCTCGTAGTCGATCCAGACGATGACTCCGGCGCCGTCGGCGACCCGCTCGGCGGTGGCCGCTTCGACGATCTCGTAGTCCATGGTGAAGCTGGTGCGGCCGAGGTTGGAGACGCGGGTGCGGACTTCGAGATCGGCCGGGTAGTGCACCTGCCGGCGGAAGTTGAGATTCGCCGCCGCCAGCGCCGGGCCGAAGCGGCCGCCCTGGCGGAAGGACTCGAGGCCGATCGCCGCGAAGTAGCTCATCCGCGCCGACTCGCAGTAGGTGAAGTACTTGGCGTTGTTGACGTGGCCCATCGAGTCGACGTCCGCCCAGCGGACGCGGATCGGCTCGCGGTGGCGGTCGGGCGGGGTCATCGGCGGCCGGCGCCGGTGCGCGGCAGGATCGAGGTCTTCCGCGTATCGCCGGACGGCTCGCCGGCCGCGAGCCGCGCGCGGGCGAGCGCCACGTACTCGGGGTTGATCTCGATCCCGAGATACCTCCGCCCCAGCCGTTCGCAGACGACGCCGACCGTGCCGGCGCCGAAGAAGGGGTCGAGCACCCGGTCGCCGGGGTCGGAGCCGGCGAGGATGCAGGGCTCGACCAGGGCCGGCGGGAAGGTCGCGAAGTGGGCTCCGGGGAAGGGCTCGGTGGGGATCGACCAGACGCTCCGGCGGCGGCGGCCGTTCTCCTCCAGCAGCCGCTCGCCGCGATAGAGGTAGCGCTCGGAACGGGCGAAGAGGAAGAGGTACTCGTGGCTCCGCGTCGGCCGGTCCTTGACGCTCTCCGGCATGCAGTTGGGCTTCTCCCAGACGATGTCGCTGCGCAGGTACCAGCCGTCGTCCTGCAGCGCGAAGGCGAGCCGCCAGGGGATGCCCACCAGGTCCTTGGGTTTCAAGCCGCTCGGCGTCGGCGCCCGGTAGGCCATGGCGCGCACGGGATTCTTGCGGTCCGGCGCGCGGTAGCCCCGGTTGCCGCTGGTGTAGCTGTCGCCGACGTTCAGCCACAGCGTCCCGTCCTCGCTCAACACCCGCCGCACCCCGGCGAACACTCGGACCAGAGCCGCGACGTACCCGGCCGGCTCCTCTTCTGCGCCGATCTGCCCGCCGACGCCGTAGTCGCGGAGGCCCCAGTACGGCGGCGAGGTGACGCAGCAGCGGCAGGACCCCGCCGGCAGGCGGCGCAGGACGTCCGCGGCGTCGCCCTCGATCACCGCGGACGAGCCCAGCTCGGCTCCATTCGACATGCGCGCGAAGTATAGCGGCCGCCTAACGCTTCATCAGCCTCCAGGCGATGTCGCGCCCGTGCCCCTGGGGATAGGCGAGGGTGATCCAGAGGAGCGCGAAGGGCTCGAGCAGCCGCGCCCGCACGAGCGGCCCGGCGTCGATCGGATCGAAGCCCAGGTCGGCGGCGAGCCGCGCCGCCACCTCCTTCGCCGCCGCGTCGTCGCCGCAGTAGAGCATCGTCGCGGCCGTCTCGCCGTAGCGCGGGTCCGCCATGTTGTTGGCTCCCGTGGTGTTGAAGATCTTGACCACGCGGGCGCCCGGAGCCATGGCCGCCACCTGCTCGCCGGCCGAGGTGCCGGCGCCGACGGCGAGCCCGGAGAGGTCCTGGGTCAGCGGGTTGGTGCAGTCGAGGAGCACCTTGCCCCGCAGATCTCCCGCCGCCGCGACGGCGTCTTTCGCCGCGCTCCACGGCACCGCGAGCGTCACCACCTCGCTCCACGCCGCGGCCTCGCCGACGCTCGACGCCGGCGCCTTTCCCCCGCTCTCGCCGGTCAGCTCCTTCACCTTGGGGTCGCCCGCGTCGCGCACCCCGAAACGCACCTCGTGCCCGGCGCGCGCCCAGCCCCGCCCGAGCGCTCCGCCGACGCTGCCTGCTCCGATCACCGCGATCCGCATCACGTCTCTCCTTGTCGATGTCCGGTGGTGGGTCCGTCGGGTCCGCTGCGGGCGACCGCCCTCGGGACCACCCTCCCGAACCCCCTTCCAGGCGGCCGTCCTCGGGACCCAACGGACCCAGCACCTGATGTCCCGCGCCGCCGGCCGGCGGCATGAGTCTTCCCGCGCCGCCGGCCGGCGGCATGAGTCTTCTCGCGCGGCCGGCCGGCGGCCGCGCCACCCCCTGTTATAGTCCTTTCCACCCCGAGGCTCCATGCCGTCATGACCTGGCGCCTGGTGGCGCAGGCCTTGCTGTTCCAGAGGAGCATCCCCATGACCACCCGCCGCGCCGTATCCGCCGCGCTCCTGCTCGCCGCCGGGTGGAGCCTCTTCGCGGGGACGGCAGCGTCCTCCGCCGCGGACAAGCCCCAGCTCACCGCCGAGGAGCGCCAGTGGCTCGAGGAGGAGGGCCTGCTCATCCGCAAGGAGGAGAAGAAACAGTTCCTCGCCCTCGCCCAGACCTATCAGCGCGACGAGTTCATCCGCAAGTGGTGGCAGGCGCGCGACCCCGATCCCGCGACGCCGCAGAACGAGTTCAAGACGACATGGGAGGCGCGGCTCGCCGAGGTGCGGGAGCGCTACGGCAACCTGAAGGAGGACCGGGCGCGCGCCTTCCTCCTCCACGGCGAGCCGGCCGAGGTCCACGAGACGAGCTGTGCCCTCTTCCTCTGGCCGATCGAGATCTGGCTCTACCGCGCGGGGCCGGAGCTGCCGGAGGACTTCACCGTCCTCTTCGTGCAGAGGGGCGGCGGCGGGAGCTTCCGCCTGTGGCATCCGGAGGACGGCTTCGGCGAGCTGCAGGCTCTCTTCCACGGCGTCGCCCAGCCGATGGTCGACACCGACGAGGCGCAGTTCTTCAGCACCCTGCGCGCCAAGTGCCCCGGCGACGGCCGGCTCGTCGAGCAGGCGGTGCAGACCGTCCTGGCGGAGAAGTCGTTCAACACGCTCGACCTGATCGAGCGGCCGCCGGGTCCCCGCGACACCGAGTGGATCGCGACCTTCCGCGCCACCACGACCGACCTGCCGAAGGGCGCCGCCGGCCTCGCCGCGCGGCTCGACTTGGGCTTCCCCGAGCGCGACGGCGGCGAGACGCTGGTCCAGGGCGTGCTCGCGGTGCCCGCCGCGGCGGCCAAGGTCGCCGTGCTCGCCGGCCGGGGCACCTACAGCTTCCTGCTGACCGGCGAGGTGCTGCGCGAAGGCCAGCTCCTCGACAAGTTCCGCTACCGCTTCGACGTGCCGGCCGAGGGGGTCGGCGCCGCGGTGCCGCTCGCCTTCGAGAGGAAGCTCAGGCCCGGCCATTACGAGATGGTCGTCAAGCTCGACGACGTCAACGGCGGCGGCATCTTCCACGACCGGCGGGCGATCGAGGTGCCCGAGGTGGCGGCGGCATCGGCCGCTCCCGCCGACCCGGCGGTGGCCGCGGGGCTCGCGGCGGCGCACCGCGAGCTCGGGCAGGAACCGGCCGGGAGCGCTCCGGCAGGCGTAGCGGACGCTCCCAGCCTCCGCCTCCTGCCGCTCGCCCACGACGCCGCGACCGGGCCGGTGCGGATCGAGGCGGCGGCCCAGGGGGAGGCCATCCACAAGGTTTCCTTCTTCCTCGACGGCAAGGCGCTCCTCACCAAGGCGCGCCCGCCGTGGAGCGTCGACGTCAACCTGGGCGACCTCCCCACCCCGCACACCGTCCGCGCCGTGGGTCTCGACGGCGAGGGGCGCGAGGTGGCGGCGGACGAGCTGCCGTTGAACGCGGCGGTGCAGCGCCTGGCCGTCCGCCTGCTCGAGCCGCGGCGCGGCGTCAAGCCGGGCGCCCGCCTCCGCGCCCGCGCCGAGGTGCGGGTGCCGGACGGCCGCACCCTCGACCGCGTCGAGCTCTACCTGGGCGACCGGCGCGTCGCCACCCTCTTCCAGCCGCCCTTCACCCAGCCGCTGCCGCCGCTCGGCACCGAGGCCCGCTTCGTCCGCGCCGTCGCCTACCTCGAGGACGGCGAGAGCGCCGAGGACACCGTGCTCTTCGACACCGCGGGGTACAGCGAGCAGGTCGACGTCCAGCTCGTCGAGGTCTACGCGGCGGTCAAGGACGCCGCCCGCCGGCCGGTCGCCGATCTCGCGGCGGCGGACTTCCGGGTGCGCGACGGCGGCGCGCCGCAGCGCATCGTCCGCTTCGAGCGGGTGGCCGACCTGCCGATCTCCGCCGCCCTGCTGATCGACACCTCGTCGTCGATGGCGAAGAGCCTGCCGCAGGCGCGCGACGCCGCGCTCGCCCTGGTGCGCTCGTTGAAACCCCAGGACCGGGCGGCGGTCATCCCCTTCAACGAGCAGCCGCGCCTGGCGGTCAAGCTGACCGGCGACTCCGCCGCCCTCTCGCAGGCGCTCGCCGGGCTGCAGGCGCTCGGCGGCACGGCGCTCTACGACAGCGTCGTCTTCGCCCTCCACTACCTCCAGGGGGTGCGCGGCGAGCGCGCCATCCTCCTGCTGACCGACGGCGGCGACCGTTCGAGCAAGTTCGGCTTCGATCAGACCCTGGAGTACGCGCGGCGCGCCGGGGTCACCGTCTACTCGATCGGCCTCGGCATCTCGCGGATCGACCTCCTCGCCCGCACGCGGATGGCCAAGCTCGCCTCCGACACCGGCGGCCGGAGCTGGTTCGTCGACTCGACCGCCGAGCTCGCCGGGATCTATGCCGAGATCGGCGAGGACCTGCGGAGCCGCTATCTCCTCGCCTATCAACCGACACCGCCGGGCAAGCCCGGCGAGTTCCGGCCGATCGACGGTCGAGGTCGACCGCCCGGGCGCCGAGGTGAACGCGCTCGCCGGCTATTACCCCTAGAGCCCCTCGACGCGAGACAGCGCGGGGCATTGCGAGGCACCATGAGACTGCGCAGCATCCTCCTCGCCCTCTTCGCCGCCGGCGGCCTGCTCGCGCCCGGCCTGTCCGGGCGGCCGGCGGCGGCCGCCGCCGCGGTCAACAAAAAGGACCTGACCCCCGAGCAGCGCCAGTGGCTCGAGGAGGAGGACCTGCTCATCCGCAAGGAGGAGAAGAAGCAGTTCTTCTCCCTCGCCGGCAGCTATCAGCGCGACGGCTTCATCCGCGACTGGTGGAAGGCCCGCGACCCCGACCCCGAGACGCCGCGCAACGAGTTCAAGATCGCCTGGGAGGCGCGGATCGTCGAGGTGCGCAGCCGCTTCGACAACCTCACCGAGGACCGGGCGCGCACCTTCCTCCTCCACGGCGAGCCGGCGTCGATCCGCAAGACCGACTGCAACCAGGCCCTGTGGCCGCTCGAGATCTGGACCTACCAGGGTGGCGGCGGCCTGCCGCACGACTACGTGCTGATCTTCGTCCAGCCCAACGGCGGCGGGCAGTTCCGGCTGTGGCGGCCGGAGGAGGGGTTCGACGCCCTGGAGGCGATGAAGAGCATCGGCACGCCGTTGAACGACAACGGCGAGGGCAGCTTCCTGCAGCTCCTCGACCGCCACTGCCGCAGCGACGTCTACACCGACGACAGCCTCTGGCGGGCGGTGCAGATCACCGTCCAGGAGGGCGTCACCGGCCTCTTCGAGCTGGCGTACAAGACGCCCGGTCCGCGCGACACCGAGTGGCTGCAGACCTTCCGCGCCGGGCTGACCGACCTCGCCCCCGGCGCCGCCACCCTCGCCGCGCATCTGGACCTGGGCTTCCCCGGCGGCGAGGGGTCGCAGACCCTGATGCAGGGGCTGCTCGCGGTGCCCAAGTCGGCGGCGAAGCTCGCCCAGCTCGCCGGCCAGGGGACCTACAGCTTCCTTCTCAACGGCGAGGTGCTGCGCGACGGCGCGCTCCTCGAGAGCTTCCGCTACCGCTTCGACGTCCCCGCCGCCGGCCTGGGGGACGTCGTGCCGGTCGCCTTCGAGCGCCGGCTGCGGCCGGGGAGCTACGAGCTGGTGGTCAAGCTCGACGATCTGAACGGCGGCCGCTCCTACCGCGAGCGGCGGGCGATCGAGGTGCCGAAGATCGCCGCCGCGCCGCCCGACCCGGCGGTCTCCGCCGGCCTCGCCGCGGCCGAGCGCGAGATGGCGGCGGGAGCCGCCGCGGGAGCGGGCGACCTGCGGCTCCTCCCCTTGGCCGCCGGGGCGGCGACCGGCCCGGTGCGTATCGAGGCGGCGGCGCAGGGCGACGCCATCCGCAAGGTGACCTTCTTCCTCGACGGCAAGGCGCTCCTCACCAAGGCGCGGCCGCCGTTTAGCGTCGACGTCAACCTGGGCGAGCTCCCCACCCCGCACACCGTGCGCGCCGTGGGGCTCGACGCCGACGGCCATGAGGTCGCCGCGGACCAGCTCGAGGTCAACCCGGCGGCCCAACGCTTCGCCATCCGCCTCCTCGAGCCGCGGGCCGGCGTCAAGGCGGCGGCGAATGCCGCCGCGCGGACCCTGCGGGCGCGCGCCGAGGTGCGGGTGCCGGACGGCCGCAAGCTCGACCGGGTGGAGCTCTTCGTCGACGACCGGCGCGTCGCGACCCTCTATCAGGCGCCGTTCGTCCAGCCGCTCGCCGCCGGCAACACGCCGCCCCGCTTCGTGCGCGCGGTCGCCTATCTCCAGGACGGCGAGACCGCCGAGGACACCGTCCTCTTGGACACGCCGGGCTACGTCGAGCACCTGGACGTCCAGCTCGTCGAGATCTATGCCGGAGTCAAGGACGCCGGGCGGCGGCCGGTGACCGACCTCAAGGCGGCGGACTTCACGGTCAAGGACGCCGGGGCGCCGCAGACGATCTCCCGCTTCGAGCGGGTGACCGACCTGCCGATCTCGGCCGCCCTGCTGATCGACACCTCCTCCTCGATGGCGAAGAGCCTCCCCCAGGCCCAGCGCGCCGCCCTCTCCTTCGTCGACAGCCTTTCGCCCAAGGACCGCGCCGCGGTGATCCCGTTCAGCGAGCGGCCGCGCCTGGCGGTCAAGCTGACCGCCGACGCCGACGAGCTCCACCGCGCGCTCTCCGGCGTCCAGGCGATCGGCGGCACGGCGATCTACGACAGCCTGATCTTCGCCCTCCACTACCTCCAGGGGGTGCGCGGCGAGCGGGCGATCCTGCTGCTGACCGACGGCGGCGACCGCTCGAGCAAGTTCGGCTTCGAGGAGGCCCTGGACTACGCCCGCCGCGCCGGGGTGACCATCTACGCCATCGGCCTCGGGATCGGCAAGCTCGACCTCGTCGCCCGCTCGCGCATGGGGAAGCTCGCCGCGGACACCGGCGGCAGGAGCTGGTTCGTCGACTCCGCCGCCGACCTCCAGGGCGTCTACGCCGAGATCGGCGAGGACCTCCGCAGCCGCTACCTCCTCGCCTACCAGCCGACGCCGGCGGGCAAGCCGGGCGACTTCCACCCCGTCGCCGTCACGGTGGACCGGCCCGGGGTCGAGGTGGACGCGCTGTCGGGGTACTTCCCGTAGGATGACACTGGGATATCGCTCGGGCGTCGAGAAGTTTTGGCGAGAGTAAATTAATGAGACTCGATCTAACGCAGCTTAAGGCCATGCACCCCCTCCTGCCAGCCTCGACGGCTACCGAGTACGGCCACCGCGCTGCTGTCGGCCTCGAGCGGCATCGCCATGAAACAGGAGTCGCTCTGGCAACGCTGATCGAGACAGCAGCACGCGATGCTAATCTCCACTGGGCTCGCGCGACACCAGCAGACATCGAGCAACTCGATCGGCACCGGATCACGGAAGATGCTGCTGAGGCGGTCGCGTTGGCTCTCGTCCATATGGCGTTTGGGTGGGTCGTTAGAAGGAGACTCCAGAGGGGGGAATATGGGGACTGGCTCCTGAAGGATCCCAACGCTCGCCTCGTCGCCCTGGAAATCAGCGGCATCGACTCTGGCGAGCTTTCCGATCGCCTGCGCCTCAAGCTAGAGCAAGTTCGCCAGGCAACCATCTCAAAACGAGCCGCCTGCGTCGTCGAGCTCGCAAGACCTCGAGCCGAGATGGCGATGGCGTAAGGATCTACGATGACAGTCGATCTCCTTTATCCGCTGGTGAGCGAAGCGATCCGCCGAGCAGAAACGCTCGAGGACCTCCAAGCACCGGGGGCTCACGCCGCCTATTTAGACCTGTCACTCCTCGAAGAGCGCATCGCCGACGCACTGCCAGCGAGTGATCCTGAGGGAGGTATCGCACGCCGCGGAGCCGTGCGGGCGGCCATCGCGGCGGAGGACTTCGCCCGCGCCCGAGATCTCGTCGAGCGATTCCTTGCAGAGGTCGGAGAAGGCGACGCCCTGCGCGGTGAGCTAGCCGAGCTTTCGCGACGGGTCGAACTCTCGGATTCCTCTTCTGAGCGAAAGAAGATCGAGCCGAGTGGAATCTATACACGTAGGTACGTCACGACAAAAGAGCAACAAGTCGAAGCCACGGAACAGAATGCATCGAACAAAGCGAGTGCCGAGGATCAGAAGGCATGGGGTTTACAGCTGATCGCCGACTTCTTCGGCTGCGATGAGAGGATCTGTAACGACCTTGATCGAATCTACGAGTTCTTGGACAAGTTCTCGCTCTTTCTGGGATCAGAAAAACAAACGCAGCCCTACGTCTTCAAAGTATGCGAGATCACCTTCCCTGGCGAGCCTGGCGTCAGCGGCTGGATCCCGTTGCAGGATGGCAGCATCCAGATCCGAACTTCGGCCAACGACCGCTTCATCACCATCGACGTTTCCTACCGTCTCCCCTTTAGCAGCGCTGATGTGATCGCCTACATGGAAAAGTGGTTCAGCCCGAGCCGAATCGACACGCACATCTTCCAGCGTGGCATAGGCTACCGAAGGAAAGGCTTCGAGGACCCGTCCGTGTTAGCACGCAAGCGGGCGTAATGGCGGAGTAGTTGCGTGCCCATAGGGGCCGGCACAAGGTCGCCTCCTGCTCGACAGCTAGATTCGCCGAAGGCGCTCACTTCGAAGTACCGCGAAAAGCATGCGCACAGCAGGTGCGCAAGGATACCACCGCATGACCTACATCATCACCGAGCCCTGCATCGGCGTCAAAGACACCGCCTGCGTCGACGTCTGCCCGGTCGACTGCATCTACGGCAAGAATGACGACTGGGAGATGCTCTTCATCCACCCCGAGGAGTGCATCGACTGCGGCCTCTGCGTCGATGCCTGCCCGGTCGAGGCGATCTTCCCCCGCGACGACGTGCCGGCGCAGTGGAAGGCGTTCATCGCCCGCAATTACGAGCACTTCGGCTTCCCCCCGCCGTAGCCGCTTCCGCCGGGGTCGCCCCGCACCAGCCGCAGCCGCTACGACGCCGGCGGCTTCTTGTCCTTGTCGGATCGCGACGTGGGCTTCCTGGGTTGCTGCGCCGCCGCATGGCCGCCGCTCGCCGTGGAGGAGCCGCCCGAAGGCTTCGCGTCGGACGAAGAACCGCTGCCGGCGCGGCTGGAGCCGAAGCCGCCGGCGGACGACTCGGAGCCGCTCGCGCGGCCGGAGCCGGAGCCGCCCGGCCGGGAATGAATGCGCCCGCGCATAAGTTGTACAACGTGAGTCCCGAGGCACTCAGCCCTGACCCTTTTCTGCTAAGCTGAGGCTCAGGATCGGGCGCCGCGGGTGAGCGCGCCCGTCGCGCCCAGGAGGGCTGGAAACCTTTGGAATACAAGGACTATTACGCGACGCTGGGGGTCAAGAAGGACGCCTCCCAGGACGAGATCCAGAAGGCGTACCGGAAGCTGGCGCGGAAGTTCCACCCGGACGTCAACAAGGACTCCTCAGGCCGAGGCCAGGTTCAAGGAGATCGGCGAGGCCAACGAGGTCCTGAAGGACCCGGAGAAGCGCAAGAAGTACGACCAGTTCGGCTCCGACTGGAACAGCGCCCGGCAGGCCGGGGCGCCGCCGCCGGGCTGGGAGGGGTTCGATTTCGGCGTCGGCGGCGGCCGGCTTCGGCTTCCGGCTTCGACTTCGAGCAGGGGCCGGCGGCGGGGTTCAGCGACTTCTTCGAGATGCTCTTCGGCGACGGTGCCGGCGGCCGGCGGCGTGGCGGCGCGGCGGTCGCGGCGGCTTCGGCGGCTTCGGCGGCGCCGCAGGCGGGGGCGGCGACAGCGAGGCGACGCTCGCCGTCTGACGTCGAGGAGGCGGTCCGCGGCGGCAGCGCGCGAGATCGCGCTCGCCGACCCGAACACCGGCGCAGCGCAAGACGCTCACGGTCAAGATCCCCGCCGGGGTGCGCGCCGGGCAGAAGATCCGGCTCGCCGGCCAGGGGGGCCGGGGATGGGCGGCGGCCGGCGGGGACCTCCTGCTGAAGATCGAGATCGCCCCCGATCCGCGCTTCAGGATCGAGGGGTCGGACATCCATCACCACGGTCACCGTCGCCCCGCCGGAGGCGGCGCTGGGCGGCGAGGCGACGTCGAGACCCTGAACGGCGACGTGCGGGTGAAGATCCCCGCCGGCTCGTCCTCGGGGCGGCAAGATCCGGCTGCGCGGCAAGGGGCTGAAGCCCGGCGGCGAGCCAAGGGCGACCTGATCGCCGAGATCCGCATCGTCATCCCCGAGCCGCTCAGCGACTCGCGAGCGCGAGCTCTACGCGCAGCTCGCCGGGCGGGCCGAGCGCGAGGAGGAGTCGAGGAGCTGTCCAGGCAGCCGCGACGGTCTGAAAGATTCCGCAGAGTAAAGGCGGAAGGAGGGCACACACATGGACATCAATCGACTGACCCAGAAATCGCAGGAGGCGCTGCAGAGCGCCGCAGACCAAGGCGCTGCGCTACGGGCAGCAGGAGGTCGACGGCGAGCACCTGCTGCTCGCTCTCCTCGAGCAGCCGGAGGGCCTCGATCGCCGCGCCTGCTCGAACCGCATGGACGTGTCGACCGAGGCGCTCAAGAGCCGAGGTCGAGCGCGAGCTCGAGCGCCGGCCGCGGGTCTCGGGGCCGGGCGCCGAGGCGGGGAAGATCTATCTCACCCAGCGCCTGCAGCAGCTCGTCCTGCAAGGCCGAGGACGAGGCCAAGCGCCTCAAGGACGAGTACGTCTCGGTCGAGCACCTGCTGCTGGCGCATGATCGACGAAGGGCGGCAGCACGGCGGCCGGGCGCATCCTCGCCGAGACCGGGGTGACCCGCGACGCGTTCCTCGCGGCGCTGACCGCGGTGCGCGGCAACCAGCGGGTGACGAGCGCCATGCCGGAGGTGGCCTACGAGGCGCTCGAGAAGTACGGCGTCGACCTGGTCGCCCAGGCGCGGCGCAACAAGCTCGACCCGGTGATCGGCCGCGACGCCGAGATCCGCCGCGTCGATCCGCATCCTGTCGCGCAAGACCAAGAACAACCCGGTGCTGATCGGCGAGCCCGGCGTCGGCAAGACCGCCATCGTCGAGGGGCTGGCGCAGCGCATCGTGCGCGGCGACGTGCCCGAGTGGCTGAAGGACCGCGCCATCTTCTCGCTCGACATGGGCTCGCTGCTCGCCGGCGCCAAGTACCGCGGCGAGTTCGAGGAGCGGCTGAAGGCGGTGCTCAACGAGATCAAGCAGAGCGAGGGGCGGATCCTCCTCTTCATCGACGAGCTGCACACGATCGTCGGCGCCGGCAAGACCGAGGGCTCGCCCGACGCCGGCAACCTGCTGAAGCCGATGCTGGCGCGCGGCGAGCTGCACTGCATCGGCGCCACCACGCTCGACGAGTACCGCAAGAACATCGAGAAGGACGCGGCGCTCGAGCGGCGCTTCCAGCCGGTGATGGTCGACCCGCCGACGGTCGAGGACACGATCTCGATCCTGCGCGGCCTGCGCGAGCGCTTCGAGGTGCACCACGGCGTGCGCATCCAGGACAACGCCCTGGTGGCGGCGGCGGTGCTCTCGAACCGCTACATCACCGACCGCTTCCTGCCCGACAAGGCGATCGACCTGATCGACGAGGCGTGCGCCATGATCCGCACCGAGATCGACTCGATGCCGCAGGAGCTCGACGAGGTCACCCGGCGGGTGATGCGGCTGGAGATCGAGGAGGCGGCGCTCAAGAAGGAGAAGGACCGCGCCAGCCAGGAGCGGCTGGCGGACCTGCGCAAGGAGCTGGCGGACCTCGAAGGCCCAGGCCGACGCCATGCGCGCGCAGTGGGAGGCCGAGAAGCAGGCGATCGAGGAGGTGCGCCAGCTGCGCGGCGAGATCGAGCAGGTCCGCCGCGAGATCGAGGAGGCCGAGCGGCGTACGACCTCAACAAGCGCGGCCGAGCTGCGCTACGGCACGCTGCCCGCAGCTCGAGAAGCGAGCTCAAGAAGCGAGGAGGCCAGCTCGACCGAGAAGCACCGCGAGCGGCGGCCAGCTCCTGCGCGAGGAGGTGACCGAGGAGGAGGTCGCCGAGATCGTCTCGCGCTGGACCGGCATCCCGGTGACCCGCCTGGTCGAGGGCGAGCGCGAGAAGCTGCTGCGGCTCGACGAGATCCTCCACCAGCGCGTCATCGGCCAGGACGAGGCCGTCCGCCTGGTGGCCGACGCGGTGATCCGCGCCCGCGCCGGGATCAAGGACCCGCGGCGGCCGATCGGCTCGTTCATCTTCCTCGGCCCCACCGGCGTCGGCAAGACCGAGCTGGCGAAGACGCTGGCCGCAGACGCTCTTCGACAGCGAGGACAACCTGATCCGCATCGACATGAGCGAGTACATGGAGCGGCACAACGTGTCGCGGCTGATCGGCGCCCCGCCCGGCTACGTCGGCTACGAGGAGGGCGGCCAGCTCACCGAGGCGGTGCGCCGCAAGCCCTACTCCGTGATCCTCTTCGACGAGATCGAGAAGGCGCACCAGGACGTCTTCAACGTGCTCCTGCAGATCCTGGACGACGGCCGGGTCACCGACGCCCAGGGCCGCACGGTGGACTTCAAGAACACGGTCATCATCATGACCTCGAACATCGGCTCGCAGCACCTCCTCGAAGGGGTGACGGCCGAACGGCGAGATCACCGAGCCGGCGCGCAACGCGGTGATGCGGGAGCTGCGCCAGCACTTCCGGCCGGAGTTCCTCAACCGGGTGGACGACATCGTCCTCTTCAAGCCGCTGCGTGCTCGACGAGATCAAGCAGATCGTCGACCTGCAGACCGAGGACCTGCGCCGGCGGCTGGCCGACCGCGAGCATCGCGCCTCGAGCTGACCGACGCCGCCAAGGAGCTCGTGGCCCGCCAGGGCTTCGACCCGGTCTACGGCGCCCGCCCGCTCAAGCGCTTCCTCCAGCACGAGCTCGAGTCGCGGATCGGCCGCGCCCTGATCGCCGGCGAGGTCCACGAAGGCTCCCTCCTCAAGGTCGACATGCAAGGCCGGCCAGCTCGCGGTCGAGATCGAGAACCCGGTGGAGGCCGCGGTGAGCGCGTGAGCCGCGGCAGATCGCAGGTGGTCAAAAGCCCGGCTCCGGCCGGGCTTTTTCATCGGGTGACATGCTGATCGGCTGCGCGGGGTGGACCATCCCGCGTGCCGATGCCGAGGCGTTTCCCGCTTCCGGCAGCCACCTGGAGCGCTACGCGGCGCGCTTCCCGGCCGTCGAGATCAACTCCTCGTTCCACCGGCCGCACCGGCCGGCGACCTACGCCCGCTGGCGCGACAGCGTCCCCGATGCCTTCCGCTTCTCGGTCAAGCTCCCCAAGGCGATCACGCACACCCGGCGGCTGGTGGACGCGAGCCAGGCGCTCGGCGCGTTCCTCGCCGAAGCCGGGCACCTGGAGGAGAAGCTCGGCTGCCTGCTGGTGCAGCTCCCGCCGAGCCTCGCCTTCGACGCCATGGTCGCGGGCGGCTTCTTCGCCGGCCTGCGCGACCGCTTCGCCGGCGCGGTCGCCTGCGAGCCCCGCCACCCGAGCTGGTTCGCGGCCGATGCCGACGGGCTCCTCGGCGGCCTGCGGATTGCCCGCGTCGCGGCGGACCCGGCGCGCGTCCCCGCCGCCGCGGAGCCCGGCGGCTGGCGGGGCCTGATCTACCGCCGGCTCCACGGCTCGCCGCGGATGTACTACTCGCCCTATCCGGAGGAGTGTCTGGATCGCCTCGCGGCGCAGCTCGCCGCCGAGGCCGCCGCGGGCGTTCCGGCCTGGTGCATCTTCGACAACACCGCCGCCGGCGCCGCCACCGCGAACGCGCTCTCCCTCCTCCGGCGGCTCTGAAACCGTTTCAGACGCTACAGATTCGATTCTTACCGTCTGAATCCGTTTCAGACGCTACAGATTCGATTTCTACCGTCTGAAACCGTTTCAGACCTGATTTTCGCCTCGCTACGCGGCGGCGCGAGCTGGCGGCGATCCATCGGCGCTGGATGCCGAGCGGCCGACGGCGATTCTCATTCTTTGGCAGGGGAGGCGATGCGTCGAGACGGAGCGCGATGCGATGAAACCGGCGATGAAACCAGTCCCGCGCCTATCCCTCGATCTTGAACGCCGGGTTCTCGATGATCCCGAAGAGGTTCCCCTCGGGGTCCTCGACCACCGCGACCTTGATCCCCTCGCCGACCTCCTGGACGCCGCTCACCAGGTCGGCGCCGAGGCCGAGCAGGCGCTCGAGGGCGGCCTCGGCGTCGGCGACGCCCCAGTAGGCGATGCTGCCGCCGCGCCCCGGAGCGCCGGAGGCCGGGTCGGGGTCGAGCCCCAGCTCGAAGCCACCGACGTTCCAGCCGACGTAGAAGGGCTGGTCGAAGTAGGGCGGGGCGTCCAGCACCTTCTCGTACCAGGCCTTGGCGGCGGCGAGATCGGCGACGTGATGGATGACGGTGCGCAGACCGAGGAACGGACGCTCGCTCATGGGAAGGCTCCTGGGCGGCTCGCCGGCGAGGATCGAACGCGGGCCGGCGGGATCGCCGGCCCGGCTCGGCTCGGGTGGGGATAGGAGGCTAGGAGTGATCCTTGACCGCGCGATAGGCGAGCGCGAGCTTGAGCTGGACGATCGCGTTGCGGCTGGCGGCGATGGCGTCGGCCTTGTGGCCGCCGAAGTCATGCGGCGCGTGCTCCATGTAGGCGACGGCATCTTCCAGCTGATGGATGGCGCGGGCGATGCGCGGATGCTGGCCCCTCTCCTGGGCCATCGGGCCGCGCGCGGCGAGGGTGTTGGATACCGGGAGGAGGAGCAACAGGCACAGACCTGCCCATGCGACTCTGCGCTTCATACGGATCTCCTTATGGTTGGACGGCTCTGGACGCGGAGACTAGCCGAGCCTCCCGGGCGGCGTCAACGCGCGCGAAAGCAACCTCTGATACCGTCGGAAGCTCCATGAGATCGCCGGGCCAAGCCGCGGGCGCTCCCTTCCCCGCCGGGCCGCTCCTGCGGCGCATCGAGGAGCTGGCCGCCGACGGCCTCGCCGCCGAGCGGGCCGCTCCAGGTGGCGGGAGCTCGCGTCGCCCTCCTCGACCGCGCGCTGCTGCAGCACGACTTTCCCTTCCTCCGCACGCGCGGGGACGCCGCGAGCGAGCGCGCCGTCGAGACCCGGCTCGCCCGCTTCCTCCTCGAACAGGCGGCCTTCGTCTCGCGGCGCCAGGCCCGGCAGACCGCGGTCAACACGGCCATCGCGACGACCGGCGCCGAGGTCGTCGCCTACCGTCCGCCGGACTACGGCCGCGCCCTCGTCTTCCCGGTCGCCGCGAACGGCCGTCCCGCCGGGCTCCTCGACGTCAAGGGCGCCGGGGTCGCGCCGCGCCGCCGCCCCTCGCTCGCCCCGCACGCGAGCGGCCTGATGTTCCTCGGCGAGGCGCTCCGCGAGGCGGTCTACGCGCGGCTGGTCGACGCCGCCCTCCGCCATGCCGGGCTCCGCTGCCGGACGCTCCCCGTCTACGGCGTCATCGACCTCGGCTTCGACGCCTACCTCCCCGGCGGCCGCACCCTCCCCGCCGGCCTGCTGGTGCGCCGCGCCCACCGCCGGCCGGGCTGCCGCGGCGGCCTCAAACATCCCGGCTCGCCGCTCGTCCCCCTGGAGCTCGGGCTCGAGCTCGCCCTGCGCCGCTATGGCCTGACCTCGGCGGGGCCGATGACGCACGTCGAGATCGCCGCGAGCGGCACGGCCAACGGCGGGATCGCGGTGCGCTGGAGCGGCACGCCGCTGCGCCTGCGGCGCGGCGAGCAGCGCGAGATCGCCGCCGCGGTGGGTTTTACCGGCGGCACCCTCCGGCTCGAAGGTACGAACATCCAGCTCACCCGCGAGGCGGAGACCTACCGGGGGCGGCGAGCGCGGCCGCAGATCCTCGACTTCGGCGCCTGGCGCGCGCGCGCCCGCTTCGAGCACCCCCTGGCGAGCCTCGTCGCCCTCCGGCTGCTGCGGCTGGGCGAGGTCGTCCGCCCCGAAGACCCGCGCTACGTCCAGCCCGATCCCCGTCTGGGGCTGCCGCAGGGCTTCCTCGACGTCGAGTGCTTCGCCCTCGCCCGCCGCTTCCAGGCCGGCGAGATCACCCCCCGCGCCCTCGCCCGCCGGCTCGACGCCGCGACCGCCCGCGCCACGGCCGCCTGGTCCTGAGCCGCGGCCGCGGTGAAACCGCGGGCCTCCATCCCCGTAGGGCGAGAAGCCGCCGACCGCCTCTCGCGACAACCGGCGCTCTGCCGCGATGCCAGCTCGATGACCAGCTCGATGAACAGCTTGATCCGACCCGCCGTCTGCGCCGCCGGGCTCCTCGCCGCCTCGCTGCTGACCTGCGCTCAAGCTCGGGGCAGCGGAGCGCGCGCCGCCGGAGCTCCGGCGGCGCGTCGCCCGGGCGCGATCGTCCTCCCGTCCGACGCCGAGCTCCGGAGGCTGCTCGCCGAGCGGGTCGCGGCCCAGGGCGGCGGCTTCGGCATCGTGGTCGGAATCGTCGGCCCGCGGGGCCGGCGGATCGTCTCGTACGGCCGCCGCGGCCCGCGAGACCCGCGGCCTCTCGACGGCGACACCGCCTTCGAGATCGGCTCGGTGACCAAGGTGTTCACCGCGCTCCTGCTCGCCGACATGGTCCGCCGGGGGGAGGTCGGGCTCGACGAGCCGATCGCGAAGGTCCTGCCGGCGGGATTCGAGAGGACCCGCGGCAAAGGCCGCTCGATCACGTTCCTGGACCTGGCGACGCATACCGCGGGCCTGCCGTTCATGCCCGACGGCGCGTTCAACGACGCGGCCACGGCGAAGCAAGCCGCCGCGGAGCTCCCACGGTTCCTCGCCCGCTACGAGCCGCGGCGCGACGCCGGCGCACGGTGGGACTACTCGAACGTCGGCTACTGGCTGCTCGGAGAGGCCCTGGCGGCGCGCGCCGGCACGGACTACGCGAGCCTGCTGCGGACGCGCGTCCTCGCGCCGCTCCATCTGCGGAGCACCGCCATCACCCCCTCCCCGGAGCTCGCGGCGAAGCTCGCCGCCGGGCACGACGCGAGCCTGCAGCGCTCGCCCTTCGTCTCCGCGATGCCGACGATGGCGGTCATGCCGGCGGCCGGCGGGCTCCTCTCGACGGCGGGCGACCTGTCGACCCTCCTCGCCGCGGCCATGGGCTACGAGCCGTCGCCGCTGGCGCCGGCGCTGGCCGCCATGACGATCCCGCGCCGGCCGACCGGGAGCCCCGGGGTCGAGCAGGCGCTGGGCTGGGTGGTGGAGACCGACGGAGGCGATCCGTTGATCTTCCACGACGGCGGCACCCTCGGGTACGCCAGCGCCGTCGCCTGGGACCCCGCGGAGCGGGTCGGCGTCGTCGTCCTCTCGAACCAGGTGGCCGGCGTCGGCGACCTGGCGCGCCACCTGCTGCGGCCGAACGTCCCGCTGGCGAAAGCGGCGGCGAGACACCGGGAGATCGCCCTCGAACCCGCCGCGCTCGACGCCTGCGCCGGCCGCTACGAAGGGCGGGGGAAGACGTTCCTCGTCGTCCGCCAGGGCGGTTTCCTGATCCTCCGCCTGCCCGCCGATTGGGGCCTGCCGGCCATGCGCCTCCACCCGGAGAGCCGGCTGAGCTTCTTCGCCACGGAGCTCCCCCTGCGGGTCACCTTCGAGGCCGGCCCGGACGGGCGAGTGAACGGCATGCGGGTCTACCCGCCGCGCGGCCAACCGGCGGTGCCCACACGCCGGACGCCCCGGCCGGTGAGCGGTGGAGAGCCGCCTACGGCATCTCGCCGCGCAGGATCGCCGCCAGCTTGAGCGCATCGAGGTTGCCGCCGGAGACGATGCAGACGACGCGGCCGCCGGCTCCGGCTCCCGCGAGCGCGGCGGCGAGGGCGACCGCGCCGGCCCCTTCGGCGATCACCCGGTTGCGCTCGGCGAGGAGGCGGATGGCGTCGGCGACCGCGGCGAGCGGCACCGTCCGCGAGCCGTCGAGGAGCCGCGAGGCGAGCGGCCACATCTCGGCGAGGACGCCCTTGCCGCCGATGCCGTCGACGAAGCTCGCCTGATAGTCGACGCTCTGCGGGGCGCCCGCCGCGAGCGAGGCGGCGAGCGGGGCGGCGGTCTCGACCTCGCAGGCGAGGACGCGGGTCTGCGGCCTGACGGCGCGCAGAGCGGCGGCGATGCCGCAGGCGAGGCCGCCGCCGCCATAGGGCACCAGCACGGTGTCGACCTCGGGCAGGTCCTCGAGGATCTCGAGCCCGATGGTGCCGTTGCCGGCCATCACCGCCGGGTCGCTCACCGGATGGACGAAGAGGCCGTCGAGGCCGGGGTAGCGGTGGTCGAGGAGGGTCTGCCACCAGCGCTCGAAGGGGACCTTGATCACCCGCCCGCCCAGCCGCTCGATGGCCGCGATCTTGGTGGCCGGCGCGTGCTCGGGGACGACGATCGTCGCCGCGACGCCGATCTGCCGCGCGCTCCAGGCGACCCCCTGCGCCATGTTGCCGGCGCTCGCCGTGTAGACGCCCGCCGCCAGGCGCTCCGGCCCGGCGAGGCGCATGGCGTTGGCGGCGCCGCGCAGCTTGAAGGAGCCGATCGGCTGCAGGTTCTCGAGCTTGAGCCAGATCTCGGCCGGCGCGCCGTCGAGGTTCAGGCGGACGAGCGGCGTGCGGATGGCGGCGCCGCGCAGCCGCTCGCGGGCGGCGCGGACGTCGTCGAGCGAGGGTGCGGCGAGGGCGGCGGGCATGGGGATCTCCTGGAGCGGTGCGCCGCTCAGCGCGGCAGCGGGATGCCGCATGCCGTCGGCGAGCGCCTTGCGGTAGACGTGATCGGCGGCGGCGAGGTCCTCGACGCCTAAGCCCAGCGACTCGAAGAGGGTGATCTCGTCCTCGCCTTGACGCCCTGTTTGCCGTCCGCTCACGAGGTCGGCCAGCTCGCCCTGGATGTGGTCCTCCCCCACCGCGCCCTCGGCGATGGCGAAGAGGAGGTCGCCGGCCTCGGCGAGGGCCGACTCGCGGCAATCGACGAAGAGCCGCGCGCGGGCGACCGCCCGGGCATCGAGCTCGCGGGCGTTCGGCGCGCAGGAGCCGACGGCGTTGACGTGGGCGCCGGGCGCCAGCCACTCGCCGCGGAGGACCGGCTGGCGCGCCGCGGTCACCGTGCAGACGAGGTCGGCGCCGTCGACCGCCGCGGCGGCCGTCGCCGCCGCGGCGACCGGCAGGCCGTGCCGCGCCGACTCCGCGGCGGCGAAGCGGCGCGCGCTCTCCGGGTTGCGGCTCCACACCCGCACGCGGGAGACCGGCCGCACCGCGCGGAGGGCCGCGAGGTGCGTCTCTGCCTGGACGCCGGAGCCCAGGAGCGCGAGGTCGCCGGCGCCGCGGCGGGCGAGGAGGTCGGTGGCGAGCGCCGACACCGCGGCGGTGCGCAGGGCCGTGATCGCGGCGGCGTCGACCACGGCGAGCGGCCGCCCGTGCTCGGCCTCGAAGAGGAGCACGAAGCCCTGGTGCGAGTCGAGGCCGGCCGCGTGGTTGGCGGGGAAGACGCTGACCACCTTGGCGCCGGAGAGGCGGGCGCCGTCCGCCCAGCGGAGGTGCGCCGGCATCGTCCCCAGGAGGCCCCGGCGGTCGGCGGTCCACAGCGCCGAGCGCAGCGGCTGCACGGCGTCGCCCGCGGCGAGGGCCGCGAAGGCCGCCGCCATGCGCTCGATCGCCTCCTCCATCGGCAGCAGGCGGAGGACGTCGCGCCGGTCGAGGAAGAGGAGCGGCGGCGGCTCGGCGGGCGATGGCATCGGGACGGCTGGCATGCGGCCGGCGGTCATGCCCCGGTGGGGCGGGCATGGACGGTGCCGCGCCGCCGGCGCAGCTCGATCGTCACCTGGCTGTGGCCGGCGGGCAGGCGGTCGGGGTCGATCGACAGCAGGTAGTAGCCGGTCACCGCCCGCGCCAGCTTGCGGGTGGCCTGCGAGGGGAAGTAGGTCGTCTTCTCGTAGGTGCCGCCGGTGTCGGCGGCCACCTGCCGCAGGCCGACCTCGAGGTCGTGGTAGACCGAGTCGTCGACGTCGATGACGAAGACCGTGGCATGGGCCCGCTCCAGGGCGGCGACCGCCGGGCCGTACTCGGGGGTCATCGACATGGCGCCGCCGGAGAGGCGGCCGAGCCCCCAGCCGAGATAGACCACGATCTTCTCGCCGGGGAGGGCGGCGAGCGCGTCGGCGGTCGACCGGATGGCGCCCTCCGGCGTCCCCACCTCCTCCGGCTCGCCGCGCGCGAAGCGGGAGGCGAACGGCGAGCGGTCGGCCGGCAGCGCCTCCGGCGGGCGCCCGCCGAAGCGCACGGCGTGCCACAGGGCGTCCTTGACGCGCGCGTGATCGGCGGTCAGGTCCTGCCAGAGCTTGAGGTGCGAGTCGAAGGAGACGACGGCGACGCGGTCGGCCGGGGTGAGCGTCGCCAGCACCTCGTCGAGCAGGGGCAGCATCCGGAGGTGCCCCTTGGTGCGGTTGGGAGCGTTGATGTCGGCCTGGACGAAGAAGACCAGCGTGCGCCCCTCCCTCGCCGCCGGCCGGGGCGGCACGGGAGGCCAGGGCTCGAGGGCCGGATGATCGCTCGCGGACGGCGCGGTCGGCGGCGCCGCGAAGCCCTGCCAGTCGAGCGCCGAGACCGGGATCTCCCGCTTCCCCGCCGTCACCCGGAAGTCCTCCGGCTTGAGGCCCAGGATGGGATCGCCGTAGTCGTCGAGCGCGCGGACGACGAAGGTGGCGAGGCGCACCTCGATGCGCTCGCCGAAGGTCGCCTGGGGCTCGCTCTCCGGCGGCTGCGCGGCGGTCGCCGCCGGCCGGGCGAGGAGAGCGGCAGCGAGGAGGGCCGTCGAGGAGAGGAGAGAAAGGACGCGCCGCCTGCCGCGGGATGGGGCGATCGTGCGTGACATCCGGAGCACCTCCTGCGCCTACAGACGCCGCCGGGCGGCGAAACGTTCCCGGCGGGCCTATGTTCGCACGGCGAGGCGCTCCCCGTCTCTACAGCGTCGCGACCCCGCGGCGCCGGCGGCCGCGGGGAAAGGCCGCGTCGATGCGGGCGATCTCGTCGCCGCCGAGCGCCAGGTCGGCGGCGGCGGCGTTGGCCTCGGCGTGCTCGGCGCGGGCCGCCTTGGGGATGGCGAAGAGCGCCGGGCGGTGGACGAGGAAGGCGAGCGCCACCTGCCGCGGCGTGGCGCCGTGGGCCGCCGCGACCTCCGCCAGCACCCGGCCGCCGCGGCTGCCGGCGTGCGGAAAGCTCCCCGAGCCGAGCGGGCTGTAGGCGACGACGGCGATCCCGTGCTCCTCGCAGAAGGGGATCACGGCGTGCTCGATGCCGCGCTCCTCCAGGTGATAGAGCACCTGGTTGCAGGCGATCTTCCCCTCGCCGGCGATCGCCACCGCCCGCGCCAGTCCATCCTCGTCGAAGTTCGACAGCCCCCAGGCGCGGATGCGCCCCTGGTCGCGGAGCTCCTCGAAGGCGGCGATCGTGTCCGCCAGCGGATGCGGGCTCGGCCAGTGGAGGAGGTAGAGGTCGAGGCGGTCGGTCCCCAGCCGCTCGAGGCTCCGCTCGCAGGCGTCGACCGTCCCCCGCCGCGAGGCGTTCGTCGGCAGGACCTTGCTGGCGAGGAAGATCTCGTCGCGGCGCGCGGCGAGGAGGGGGGCGAGCATCTCCTCGACGGCGCCGTCGCCGTACATCTCGGCGGTGTCGAGGTGAGTCATGCCGAGGTCGAGGCCGCGGCGGAGCGCCGCGAGAGCGCCCGCCGGGGAATCGCGCTCCATCTGCCAGGTTCCCTGGCCGACGATCGAAACCTCGACGCCGGTTGGTCCGAAGGGGCGTGTCCGCACGGCCCGAGGCGAAGCAATTCGCGGGCCGGCCGTGTCATGATTCGCCCGTCATGGGAGAGAGACCGCGGCAGGTGCGCGCGCCGGCGCGCTGCGCCTGGGTGGGGGACGACCCGCTCTACCTCGCCTACCACGACGAGGAGTGGGGGGTGCCGGTGCACGACGACCGCCGGCTCTTCGAGATGCTGATCCTCGAGGGCGCGCAGGCGGGGCTCTCCTGGCTGACCATCCTGCGCCGCCGGGAGGGCTACCGCCGCGCCTTCGACGGCTTCGACGCCGAGCGCGTCGCGCGCTACGGCGAGAAGGAGACCGCCGCCCTCCTCGCCGATCCCGGCATCATCCGCAACCGCGCCAAGGTGGCGGCGGCGATCGCCAACGCCCGCGCCGTCCTCGCCGTCCGCGAGGAGCTGGGGAGCCTCGACCGGCTGCTCTGGAGCTTCGTCGGCGGCGCGCCGCGCCGCAACCGCCGCAAGATCCCGACCGAGCTGCCGCCCGAGACCCCCGAGTCGCAGGCCATGAGCCGCGAGCTCAAGCGCCGCGGCTTCGCCTTCGTGGGCCCCACCATCTGCTACGCCTTCATGCAAGCCTGCGGGCTGGTCAACGACCACCTGACGAGCTGCTTCCGCTACCGGCAGGTCTAGCCGGCGGCTCCAGCTCCCTCAGGACCGCCGGTAGGCCGCAGCCTCACACGGACAACCCGGCCTCTGCGTTCGGCGACGACGAGAAACGGCGGAATGGCTTCGAAGGGGACGGTGTCCAGCGCGTCCAGCATCTGCAGGACGAAGGCAGGCGCTATGTGCCCGGGCGAAGATAGATGATGCCCGTATAGCCCTCGCCTTGCCCTATCGATAGGGTGCCGAAATCGCCGTCGTGAGTCACGACGACCCAGCCACGCGCATGGGCGTGGCTCAGGATCTCGCGATCCTCTCGTCCAGCGAGCCCTTCGGCCAGCACAGAGACGACCTGCTTGCCCCTCGCGGCGAGCGTTTGGACAACTTCGGGATGTATGTTCTCGTCGGCCAACAGCGGGAAATCGAGCGGCCTCATGCGGGGACTGGGATGTCCCAAACGACCTCATTCCTCATCGTCTTCGCCGCATACTGGAGGGCCGCGGCCAGCCCCTCAGGGCGAATCTGAGGATAGGTGCGCAGGATCTCTTCGCGGGTGGCACCGCTCGCCAGCAGCTCGAGAACGAATTCGACGCTGATCCGTGTGCCCCGGATGCAGGGCTTGCCGCCCAGAATTCCAGGCTCGGCTACGATCCAATCGCTCATCTCGATCTCCATCGCTCTCTCGTTCGCCGGCATCACCGGCTCAGATCGCGGTCCCCTCCTGCCTTAGCGAGATCATAGCTCTGCTGGCCGATCACGGCATCGTACGTACCGCGCCGCGGGCCGCCCCCTACTCCAGCTCGGTCAGGATCTCCGCCAGGGTCGCCGCGTCGGCGCCGGCGAGGAGCTCGGCGGCGATGGCCTGGGCGAGGCCGGCGACGGTCGGCCCGGCCGGGGAGGTGGCGCCGAGGTCGCCCGCGAGGCCGACCTGGAACACCTCGCGGAGCCTGGCGAGCGCCCGGTCGAGCTCCGGCGCGCCGCCGCCGAGGGCGAAGAAGCCGTCGTCGATCCCCACTTGCTCGACTCCCAGCACGTCGCGCCAGACCGCCGCGATCACCTCCTCGACCGCGGTCTGCGGGGCGGCATGCCCTGGAGACGCCGTCGTCTGCGCCGCCTCGGCGGCGGCGAGGGACGGCAGCTCGCCGATGGGCCGCTCGGGGGCGGCGACGAGGCCGGCCAGGAGGGTCGACAGGTGGCCCGCCAGGCGCGCCGCGGTCGCCGCGTCGAACAGCTCGGCGCTGTAGACGAGCGAGGCCCAGAGCGCGCCTTCCTCCTCGGCCATGGTGAGGGTGAGGTCGAACGGCGCCCCGCGCTCGGGCAGCGCCATCGACTCGATCGCGAGACCGCCCAGGTCGATCCGCGCCCCCGGCTCGCCGAGCGCGAAGCCCGCCAGGCCGGGCACCTGCGCGCCGTGCGCCTTGTGGAGGACGAAGACCGCCTGGAAGATCGGCGACCACGCGGGGTCGCGCTCCGGCTGCAGCCGCTCGGCGAGGAGCGGGAAGGGCAGCTCCTGGTGGCGGAAGGCGGCGAGGACGCGGCTCCGCGTGCGCGCCAGGAGCTCGGCGCCCGTGGGGTTGCCGCGCAGGTCGGCGCGCAGCGCGACGGGGTTGACGAAGTAGCCGACGAGGCCGGCGAGGCCCGGCGACTCGCGGCCCGAGGTCGGCGCCCCGACGATCAGCTCCTCCTGCCCGCTCTCGCGCGCCAGGAGGAGCTCGTAGCCGGCGAGGAGCGTCGTGAAGAGCGTCGCGCCGCGGCTGCGGCCGGCGGCGCGCAGGCGCTCGGCCAGGGCCGGCTCCAGGCGCACCGTGCAGGCGCCGCCGGCGAAGCGCGGCGCGCTCGGGCGCGGCCGGTCGGCGGGGAGCGCCAGCCGCGGCAGCGGGCCGGCGAGCTCGCGGCGCCAGAACTCCCACAGCCGCTCGCCGTAGGGGCTGGCCAAGAGGCGCTCCTGCCAGTGGGCGAAATCGGTGTACTCGAGCGGCAGCGGCGGCAGCGCGGCGGCGCGGCCGTGGCGGAATCCCCGATAGAGGAGGGCGAGCTCGGCGAGCAGCACCTCGAACGACCAGAAGTCGGCGACGATGTGGTGGATCGAGAGGACCACCAGGTGCTCCGCCGGCTGAGCGGAGCCGCCCGGCGAGCCGTGGGCGAAGCCGCCGCGGCGGAAGAGCGCGACGCGCAGGAGCGGCCCGCGCTCGAGGTCGAACGGGGCGTGGGCCTCCTCCATCAGGCGCTCGGCGAGGAACCCCGCGCTCCAGCTCGTCGCATCCTCCTCGCTCAACGCGACCTCGCCCGCCGCCTCGACGCGCTGCACCGGCTCGCCGCTCGGGTCGAGGCCGAAGCGGGTGCGCAGCGCCGCGTGGCGGGCGGTCACGGCTTCGAGAGCGCGCGAGAGCGCCGGGCGGTCGATCTCGCCCGCCACGCGGCCGGCGGCGGCGATGATGTAGGCCGGGCTCTCGGGCGCGACGCGGGAGAGGAACCACATCGCCCGCTGCCCGTAGGAGAGAGGATGCGCGGCGAGCCCGCGCGCCGCGGGGACGAGCTCCGGCGCCGGCGGGGCGTCGGCCGGGCCGCCGGCGAGGACCGCGCCGGCCAGCTCGGCGAGGCTCGCGCCCGCGAGCAGATCGGCGAGCGGCACGGCGACCCCCAGGTGGGTCTCGATCGCGTGCTTGAGCTCGATCGCGGTCACCGAGTCGAGCCCGAGGTCGGAGAGGGGCGCCGCGGGATCGACCGCGGCCGGCGGCAGCTCGAGCGCCGCCGCCGCCCAGCGCGCGAGCTGCGCCTCGAGGGCCGGACGGCGGCGGTCGGCGGCGAGCGCGGCCAGCCCCTCGGCGGTGAGCGTCGGGGCGACCGTAGCGGCAGCCGTCGGCGGCGCCGCCGACAGCAGCTCCGAGAGCCCCACCACCTCGAGCGTCCCGGCGAGGAACGCCCGGCGGGCCGCGTGGCGCTGGATCTTGCCGCTCGAGGTCTTGGGGATCGAGCGCGGCCGGAGCAGCGCCACCCGGTCCACCTGCACCTCGTGCTCCTCGGCCACCGCGCGGCGGATCGCCTCGGCGACCGCCGCGAGGTCCGCAGCGCTCGCCGAGGTCGCCGGGTGCGCGGGATCGATCTCCACCTCCTGGACGATCACCAGGCGCTCCTCGCCGTCGCGCTCGACGGCGAAGGCGGCGCCGCAGCCGGGCCGCGCCGCCGGATGGCTGCGCTCGGCGGTCCGCTCGAGGTCCTGGGGATAGAGGTTGCGGCCGCGGATGATGACGAGATCCTTCATCCGCCCGGCGATGTACAGATCGCCGAGATCGCCGAGATCGCCGAGGTCGCCGGGCTCGCCGGGCTCGCCGCCGTGGACGAAGCCCAGATCCCCCGTGCGCAGCCAGCCTCCGCCGGGATCGACGGGGCCTCCCGGATCGCTTGGGGCTCCGGGGGCGAGCGCAGCGCCGAAGGTCGCGGCGGTCGCCTCGCGGTTGCGCCAGTAGCCCTGGGCGACGCTCTCGCCGCGCACCCAGATCTCCCCCACCCGGCCGGCCGGCGCGCGGACCGCGCTCTCCGGGTCGACGATGGCGATCTCCTGGCCCGCCCACGCCCGGCCGCAGGCGACCAGGGTGCGGCCGCCCGGCCCGTCGGCGGCGCCCGGCGGCGGCGAGGGCCGGGGCACCGCCTCGCCGCGCTCGAGCGCCGCGGCGTCGAAGGTCGCGGCGGTCGGGGCCGGCGGTACCGGCGGCATCGCGCGCGCCGCCGGCGACGAAGAGGGTCGCCTCGGCGAGGCCGTAGCAAGGATAGAAGGCCCGGCGGCGGAAGCCGGCGGGAGCGAAGGCCTCGGCGAAGCGCGCCATCGTCTCCTCGCGCACCGGCTCGGCGCCGTTGAAGGCGACGTCCCAGCTCGCGAGGTCGAGGTCCGCCCGCTCGGCGGGGGCGATCTTCCGCACGCAGAGGTCGTAGGCGAAGTTGGGGCCGCCGGAGGTCGTCGCGCGGTAGCGCGAGATCGCGGCGAGCCAGCGCTTCGGGCGCTGCAGGAAGGCGATCGGCGACATGAGGACACAGGGGACGCCCAAGAAGAGCGGCTGGAGGACGTTCCCGATCAGCCCCATGTCGTGGTAGAGGGGCAGCCATCCCACGATCACCGAGCGCTCCGACTGGCCGAAGGCCTGGCGGATCATCTCCTCGTTGTGGAGGAGGTTGCCGTGGGTGACCATCACCCCCTTGGGCTCGGCGGTCGAGCCCGAGGTGTACTGCAGGAAGGCGAGCGTGCCGCGGCCGGAGCCCGGGTCGCGCCAGCCGGCGGCCGCCGCCGCGTCGAGCTGGTCGGTCGCCAGCAGGCGGACGGCGGCGAGCTCCGGCACCGCCGCCGCCAGGCCGCCGAGCTTCGCCGCCAGGTCGGCGGTGGTGAGCGCCAGGGCCGGCCGCGCGTCGCGGGCGATGGCGAGGAGGCGCGGCAGGTTGCGGTTGGAGCGCGGCGGGTAGGCCGGCACCGCCGCGACCCCGCCGTAGAGGCAGCCGAGGAACGCCGCCACGAACTCGAGCCCGGGCGGGTAGAGGAGGAGCGCCCGCTGGCCCTGGAGCCCGGCCCGCTGCAGGGCGGCGCCGATGGCGCGCGCCCGGGCGTCCAGCTCGGCCGCGGTCAGCACCTCGTCCTCCCGCTCGCCGTCGACGAGGAAGGTGTAGAGCCGGCGCTCGGGGTCGGCGGCGGCGCGCCGGCGGAGCACCGCGACCAGGCTGTCGGCGTCCGCCGCCGGGAGGGCGGGGGTCGAGGTGGGAGACGGCTCGCTCATCCGCTCCATCGCTCCTAGGCCACGGGCTGCGCGGCCTTGGCATCCACAGCGGCCGCGCGGCTGGCCGGCGGCAGCCGCCTGGTCGGGCTGGCGGAGCGCCGGAAAGTAGACGCCGTCGAGACGGCCGATCGCCTGCCCGGCGGGCACCCAGGCCGGCGGCTCCTCCCAGGCGAGCGGGCCGGCGAAGCCGAGATCGGCCGCCAGGCGGGCGGCGAAATCGGGCAGGAGCGGCGCCGCCGCCTGGGCGAGGAGGCGCGCCGCGGCGAGCTCCAGGGCGAGCGCCGTCCGCCGCTCGGCGGCGCGCGCCGGCACCGTCGCCCACCAGTCCTCGGCTCGCCCGAAGCGGCGCGCCAGGCGCGCCAGCTCGCAGAGGGTGCGGGTCGCCGCCTGCGGCGAGAAGGTCGCCGCCTCGTAGGCCGCCGCCGCATCGGCCGCCAAGCTGGCGAGCCGGGCGGCGAAGCGCCGCTGCTCGGGCGTCCACGCCGCCTCCGCCGCCGCGGCCGGCGCGGCGCCTCCCGCCTCCTCGGCGACCTTGGCGCCGAGCCCGGCGAGCCACTCCTGCCAGCCCTCGATCAGCTCGCGCCGGACCACCTCCTCGAACCCGGCGCGGGTGAAATTCGTGCGCTCGGTCTCCGGACAGGTGTAGGCGAGGTAGAAGCGCACCTCGTCGGGCGTCGCGTCGGCCAGCAGCTCGCGGCCCCAGATCGCGTGCTTGCGGCTGGTCGAGAACTTCTTGCCCTCCAGGCGGTAGAACTCGTTCGACACCAGCGCCGCCTGCAGCCGGATCGACGGGTCGTAGGCGGTGAAGAGGGCGGGGATGAAGAGCGAGTACCAGAAGCCGTTGTCGAAGCCGAAGCACTGGACGACGCGGGCGTCGTCGGCGCACCAGAAGCGCCGCCAGTCCCGCGGGTCCTCGCCCTGGCGCGACAGCAGCTCGGCGGTGTAGGCGAGATAGCGCGGCGCCATCTCGCACCAGGCGTAGATGACCTGCCCCTCGAAGCCCGCGATCCCCACCGGGATCCCCCAGTCGGCGACGTGGCTGATGCAGACGTCGGGCAGGCCGCGCGCCAGCGTCCGCTCGCAGAGAGCGCGCAGGTGCGGGCCCATCTCCACCTCGCGATGGAAGCGCTCGAGGGCGGCGGCATGCCGGCTGAGCGGGAAGAAGAGGCGGGTGAACTCCCGCGTCTCGGGCGCCGCGCCGCAGTCGGCGCAGTAGGCGCCGGCGAGGTCGATGCAGTCGTTGGGGAGGGCGCAGTCCTCGCAGTAGTTGCCGCCCGAGAGCGACCCGCAGTGAGGGCAGTTGCCGCGGATGTAGGCCTCGTAGAGGTAGCGCCGGCAATTCGGGCAGTAGGGGGAGGGGCCGGTCTTCGCGACGAGCTCCCCCGCTCGTACAGCCGGCGGACGAACTCCTGGACCATCGGCACGTGGAAGGCGGAGGCGTTGGGGCGGGCGAAGACGTCCATCTCGATGCGCGCCGCGTGGAGTGTCGCGTCGACCTCGTGCGAGAAGTGGTCGGCGGCCTCGGGCGCCGTCATGCCGTACTGGCGTCCGTTGGTCAGCACCCAGGAGAGGTTGTCGTCGCTGCCGCAGAGGTAGTAGGCCTCGACCCCGCGCATCCGCAGGTAGCGCTTCTGGACGTCGGCCGCCATGTACGGCCCGCCGATGTGGCCCAGATGGAGGTCGCCGTTGGGAGTCGGCGGCGCCGAGGTCAGCAGTGCGCGGCGAGGCCGCGCCGGGTCCAGACCGCCGCGGCGTAGCCGCGCGGAATCCAGACCGCCGCGGCGCCGCGGCGCGGGTTCGACGGGATCTCCGGGCCTCGCCCGCTCGCTCGTCATCTCATCCTCCCGACAGCCGGTCCAGGCTCGAGAACACCTTGTCGAGCTCGGGCCCGCTCAAGCCCGCCTCCGGCAGCTCGCCGGCCCCGGCCGGCGGCGGGGCCGGCGCGGGCAGCGCGCTTCCCAGGATCGCCGCCAGCTCAGCGATCGTCTGATGCTCGAAGAGCTGCTCCGGCGTCAACTGGAGCCCGGCCTCGGTGCAGCGCGAGATCATCTGGATGCCGAGCACCGAGTCGCCGCCCAGGTCGAAGAAGTTGTCGTGGATGCCCACCGGCCGGATGCCGATCGCCGCCTGCCAGATCTCGGCGAGCTTCGCCTCGACCTCGTTGGTCGGCTCGACGTAGGGGTTGGCGAGGTCGGGCCGCGGGTGCTTCGCCTGCTGCGTCCGCCCCTCGCCGGCGCGCTGCAGCCGCGAGCGATCGGCCTCGCGCGCCTCGGCGAGGAGGACCGCGAGGTCGCGCGGCGAGACGACCACCTGCGGCGCGCGGGAGAGCGACAGCACCCGCCGCAACACCTCGACCCCCTCGGCCGACAGCATGCCGCCGGCGGCGAGCAGCCCCTTCTCCCGCTTCTTCTCCACCGCCGGCGCGCCGGCGCCGGCGGGGCTGCCGGCCGCCGCGGGCTGCCGCAGCCGCGCCATCGCCTCCCCCACCCGCTTCATGGTGAAGCCCTCGATCGCCATCAGCTCGGCGCCGGCGGCGTCGAAGAGGGTGACGTCGAAGTGCGCCAGCTCGCGCGAGCTGCCGTCGTCGGCGCGCCGGATGTGGCTGAAGACGCGGGGCGGCAGGGGCCGGCGGAAGACCACCCGCCGGTAGCCGAGCGGCAGGTACGCCTCGGTGCCGAAGACCGAGCCCAGCGCCGTCGCGACGTCTAAGAGGGCGGGATGGATCGCCAGCCCCTCGACGTCGGCGTGGAACTCGGCGGGCAGCTCGAGCTCGATCAAGGCGCTCTCCTCGCTCGCCGCGATCCGGCGGACGCTCTGCCAGCGTGGGCCCCAGCTCACCGCCCCTTCGGCGTGCGTGATCTCGGTCGTCGCGAGGTCGATCTCGCGCTCGAAGGTGGCGAAGAGCGCGGCGAGGTCCTGGCGCGTCCCGCCGTCGTCCGGACCGGCGGCGATGCGGCCGTGGGCATGCTCCTGCCAGGCCGGCTCGCCGCCTTCGCCAGCGGTGGCGGAGGCGATGCGGAAGCCGTAGCCCTCGCCGTCGCGGGCGAGGGTGATGCGCGCCTCCCGGCTCTCCCCCTCCTGGACCATGAGCGGGCTCTGGAAGAGGAGGTCGCGGATCTCGACCGCCCCGTCGCCGAGCTGCTGGGCGAAGGCCGCCCGCGCCAGCTCGATCCAGGTGGTGCCGGGCAGCGCGCCGACTCCCAGGATGCGGTGCTCGGCGAGCGGCCAGTGGCGCTCGGCGCTGAACTCGGTGGTGAACACCGCCTCGTCCGGCCCGGCGCTCACCCGGCTGTCGATCAAGGGGTGGAGCGGCTCGCGGACGGCGGGCCGCCGGGCCTCGCGGAGAGCCGTGGGCGGCGCGGTGTTGACCGCCATGCCGACCTCCTGCCAGGCGCTCCAGTTGATCGACACCGTGAAGCCGCCGCCGGGCGCGGCGCTGCGCGCCTGTGCATAGGCGTCGAGGTAGTTGTTGGCGCCGCAGTAGTCGACCTGGCCGAAGCCGCCGAGCACCGCGATGGTCGAGGAGCAGAGCACCAGGAAGTCGAGCGGCTCCGGGCTCTCGGCGAGCAGCGTGTCGAGCACCCGCGTGCCCGAGACCTTGGGCGCCAGGACGCGGTCGGCCATCTCGCGCGTCTTCAGCGGGATGATGCCGCCGCCGGGGACGCCCGCCGAGTGGATCACGCCGTGGATGGCGCCGAAGCGCTCGCGGCCCGCCGCCATCGCGGCGCGCATCGACGCGAGGTCGGCGACGCTCGCCTGGACGGCCAGCACCTCGCCGCCCAGCGCCTCGATCTGGCGCAATCGGTGGATCTTCTCGCTCACCGGATCGCCGGCGGTGTGGCTGACCAGCCAGGCGTCCCAGGCCTCGCGCTCGGGGAGCGGCGAGCGGCCGACGAGGACGAGGCGGGCGCGCGCCTGCCGCGCCAGGTGCTCGGCGAAGGCGAGGCCGAGGCCGCCGAGGCCGCCGGTGACGAGGTAGACCCCGCGCTCGCGCAGGCGCGGCTGCAGCGACTGGAGCGAGGCGCCTCCCGGCGCTGGCGATTGGAGCGAGGCGCCTCCCGGCGCTGGCGATTGGAGCGAGGCGCCTCCCGGCGCCGGCGATGGGAGCGAGGCGCCTCCCGGCGCCTCGACCCGCACCGGCTGGTAGGCCAGCACGGAGCGCTCGCCGCTGCGGTAGGCGACGACCGGCTCGGCCGGAGAGCCCGCCGGCGCCGGGCTGCCGAGCTCGGCGGCGAGCTGCTCGACGAGCTCGGCCGCCGCCGCTCCGGCCAGCGGCCAGACGACGTCGACGCTCTGGCAGGCGAAGCTCGAGTGCTCCTGCGGGATGACCTTGACCGGCCCCAGCGCCGCCGCCTTCTCCGGCACCGGCACCTCTCCCGGCAGGACGCGGTGGAGGCGGTTGCCCACCACCCCGAGGCGCACCGCGCGGCCGCTCGCCCCGGCCTTGACCAGCCCCTGCGCCAGGAAGAGCAGGCTGTAGAAGCCGCGGTCCATGGCCGCCGCGAGCTCCTCCTCGGGCACCGGGCCGCCCGCCTCGGCGCCGACCATCCAGAGATGGCCGATGACATCGGGCAGCTCGCCGGCGGCGCCGAGGGACTGGAACAGCGCCTCGTAGTCGCCGCGCTGCGCGGGGTCGATGGCGAAGTGGCCGGGGGCGAGCGCGGTGAAGGCGGGGCCGGCCTCGACCATGGCGACCGGCGACCCCGCGGCCCGGAGGCGCTCGGCCAGCCGCTCGGCGAGCCCCAGGCGATCGGCGAAGAGCAGCCAGCGCGGCGCCGCGCCGCCGCCCTCCGGCCGCGGGCGGGGAAGCGCCAGGGGCGCCGGCCGCCAGCACGGCAGGTAGAGCCACTCGGCGAGATCCGTCTTCTTGCGCGGGGCGGCGCTGGTCGAGGAGATCGTCGAGAAGCTCGCGCCGTCCCCGGCCGGGTCGATCCAGAAGCGCCGGCGCTCGAAGGGATAGGTGGGGAGGGCGACCCGCACCCGCCGCTCGCGGGCGTAAAAGCCCGGCCAGTCGACCGCCGCACCGTGGAGCCAGAGCTGCCCCAGGGTCGAGAGCAGGCGCGGCAGGTCCTGCTCGGCGTCCCCGGCATCCTGCGCCTGCCGCAGCGACGACAGCACCGCGACGCTCGCGGGCTTCCCCGGCTGCTGCCGGGCGAGGGTCGCCAGGGTCTTGCCGGGGCCGACCTCGAGGAGCAGCGCCTCGCCCTCGCCGTAGAGCGTCGCGAGCCCCTCGGCGAAACGCACCGTGCCGCGCAGGTGACGCACCCAGTGCTCCGGGTCGGTCGCCTCCGCCGCCGTGATCCAGGTGCCGGTGACGTTCGAGATATAGGGAATCCGCGGCGCCTGCAGGTCGACCTTCCTCACCTCCTCCAGGAAGGCCGCCAGGATCGGCTCCATCATCGCCGAGTGGAAGGCGTGCGACGTGTGCAGCCGCCGGCAGGCGACGCCGTCGCCGGCGAGGCGCTCCGCGAGCGCCGCGACCGCCTCCTCCGGCCCCGACACCACCGAGCGCGCCGGCCCGTTGGTCGCCGCGAGCGAGAGCTGGCGGCCGAGGAGCGGCGCGAGCTCCGCCGCGGGCAGCGGCACGGTCAGCATGGCGCCCGGCGGCTGGCTCTGCATCAGCCGGCCGCGCGCCGCGACCAGCGCCAGCGCCTCCGGCAGCGTCATCACCCCGGCGAGGCAGGCGGCGACGTACTCGCCGATCGAGTGGCCCATCATCGCCTGCGGCGCGATCCCCCATTCCATCCACAGCGTGGCGAGCGCGTATTCGACCGCGAAGAGGGCGGGCTGGGCGAGCGACGTCTGCTCCAGGCGGCGGGCGCGCTCGGCCGCGGTGTCTAGACTGCCATCCAGACTGCCATCCGGACTGCCATCCCGTGGATAGAGCACCTGGCGCAGATCGAGCCCCAGGTGGGGGCGCAGGCCCTCGGCGCAGCGGTCGAGCGCGGCACGGAAGGCGGGCTCGCGAAGGTAGAGACCCTCCCCCATGCCGACGTGCTGCGCCCCCTGGCCGGAGAAGAGGTAGACGACCCGCGGGCTCTTGCTCCGCGGGCTGCCGGAGAGCAGCCGCTTGGAATCGGCGGCGGCCAGGGCGGCGGCCGCGTCGGCGCCGCCGGCGGCGACCAGGATGCGCCGGTGCTCCATCTGCTTGCGCCCGACCTGCAGGGTGTAGGCGACGTCCGCGAGATCCTCCTCCGGGTGCGCCTCGAGGTGGGCCGCCAGGCGCGCCGTGGCGGCGGCGAGGGCGGTCGGCGTCTTCGCCGAGAGGACGAGGAGCTGGTGCGGCCGCGAGGCGCTCCCCGGCGCGCGCGCCGGCGCCTCCTCGAGGATCACGTGCGCGTTGGTGCCGCCGATGCCGAAGGCCGACACCCCGGCCCGGCGCGGCGCCCCGTTCGACTTCCAGGGCGTCGGCTCGGTGACGACGTAGAACGGGCTGTTCGCGAAGTCGATCTGCGGGTTGGGCTCGTCGAACAGGAGGCTCGGCGGGATCAGCTCGTGGCGCAGCGCGAGGACCGTCTTGATGAGCCCGGTGATGCCGGCCGCGGCGCCGGCGTGGCCGATGTTCGACTTCGCCGAGCCGATGCCGCAGAACTGCTTGCGGTCGGTGCGCTCGGCGAAGGCGCGGGTGAGCGCCCCGACCTCGATCGGATCGCCCATCGGCGTGCCGGTGCCGTGCGCCTCGACGTAGCTGATGGTGTCGGGCTCGACGCCGGCGGTGATCTGCGCGGCGCGGATCACCCGCGCCTGGCCGTCGGCGCCGGGGGCGGTGTAGCCGACCCTGGCGGCGGCATCGTTGTTGACCGCCGAGCCCTTGATCACGGCGTAGACGGCGTCGCCGTCGGCGACCGCGTCATCGAGGCGCTTCACCACCACGGCGCCCAGGGCGCTGCCGAAGATGGTGCCGCGCGCCTTGGCGTCGAAGGGGCGGACGTGACCGTCGGACGAGCCGACGTCGCCCTCGTGCGAGAGGTAGCCCTGGAAGAGGGGCACCTTGATCGCCACGGCGCCGGCGACCGCCATGTCGATCTCCCCCGCGAGCAGGCTCTGGCAGGCGAAGTGGAGGGCGACGAGCGCCGTCGAGCAGGCGGTCTGCACGCTGACGCTGGGACCGCCGAGGTTCAGCTTGTACGAGACGCGGGTGGCGACGTAGTCCTTGTCGTTCGAGACCTGGGCGTGGAACTCGCCGACGGTGACGATCGCCTCCGGGTTGCGGTAGATGTTGAACAGGTAGCCCGGCATGCGGCTGCCGGCATAGACGCCGACCGCGCCCGGGTAGCGCTCGGTGTCGTAGCCGGCGTCCTCGAGCGACTCGTGGACGCATTCGAGGAAGAGGCGCTGCTGCGGATCGACGATCTCCGCCTCGCGCGGCGGGATGCCGAAGAAGGCGGCGTCGAAGAGGTCGGCGTCGTCGACGATCCGCCCCACCGGCACGTAGTCGGGGTGGGCGATGAGGGCGGGGGGATCCCCCCCGGCGGCGAGCTGCTCGGGCGTGAAGTAAGTGATCGACTCCACCCCCGCGGCCAGGTTGCGCCAGTACTCCTCGACGTTCCTGGCGCCGGGGAAACGGCCGGCCATGCCGACGATGGCGATCTCCAGGCCGGTGGTCCCGCCGTCGTCGTGCCCTGCGCTCATCGCGGTCTCCTGTGAAGTCGTGTCACGACGGCAGCCGCTCCAGGCTCGAGAAGACTCGGTCGAGCTCGGCCTGGCTGAGGCTGGCGGCGGCGAGATCCTCGGCGTCGATCCCGTCGCCCTCCGGGGCCGCCGCCGCCGCGGTGGCCGGCGCGCTCGCCAGGACGGCCGCCAGCTCGGCGATCGTCTGGTGCTCGAAGAGCTGCTCGGGGGAGAGCTTGAGCCCGGCGTCCATGCAGCGCGAGATCATCTGCACGCCGAGCACCGAATCGCCGCCGAGGTCGAAGAAGTTGTCGTGCACCCCCACCTGCTGAATGCCGAGCGACTCCTGCCAGATCTCGGCGAGCCGCGCCTCCACCTCGCCGCTCGGCGCGACGTAGGGGTTGGGCAGGTCGGGCCGCGGATGGTTCGCCTGCTGCGCGCGCGCCCCGGCGGCGCGCTCCATGATCCGCGAGCGGTCGACGGCGCGCGCCTGCTCGAGGACCGCCGCCAGGTCGCGCGGCGAGACGACCACCTGCGGCATGCGGGAGAGCGACAGCACCCGCCGGAACGCCTCCACCCCCTCGGCCGACAGCATGCCGCCGGAGGCCAGGAGCCCCTTCTCCTTCGGCCTCTCCTTCTCCCTGCCCGCCCGCGCCGGCGGCGCGGCGGCCGCGGCCGGCCGCTGCATCCTGCCCAGCGACTCGCGCAGGCGCTTCATCGTGAAGCCCTCGAGCGCCATCAGCTCGGCGCCGGAGTCGTCGAGGAGGAGGATGTCGAAATGGATGACCTCGCGCGGCTCCCCGTCGTCGGCGCGCCGGATGTGGCTGAAGACGCGGGCCGGCAGCGGCCGGCGAAAGACGATCCGCCGGTAGGCGAACGGCAGGTAGACCTCGCCGCCGGCGAGCGTCGCGAGCGAGGTCGCCACGTCCAGCAGGGCGGGATGGATCGCCAGCTGCGCCAGGTCGCCGCGGAACCGTTCGGGCAGCTCGAGCTCGACCAGCACGCCGTCGGCGCCGGCCAGCACCCGCCGCACGCTCTCCTTCCAGTGCGGCCCCCAGGTCACCGGGCTCTGCTGCTCGGCGCTCTCGATCGTCCAGCGGAAGTCGACCTCGCGGTCGAACGAGGCGACGAGCGCCGCGAGGTCGTGGCGGATCTCGGCGCTCTCGCGATCGTCGGCGAGGGCGGCGATCCGGCCGCGCGCGTGCTCCTGCCAGGCCGTGTCGCCGCCGTTGCCGCCGGCGGACCCGGCGGCCGCCGAGGCGATGCGGAAGCCGCAGCCCAGGGCGTCGCGGGAGAGGGTGATGCGCGCCTCCTTGCGCTCTCCGTCCGGCACCATGAACGGGCTCTGGAAGAGGAGGTCGCGGAGCTCGACGGGCGCCGCGCCGGCGCCGGACCACAGGGCGAAGGCGGCCCGCGCCAGCTCGATCCAGGTGGTGCCGGGCAGCGCGCCGACGCCGAGGATGCGGTGCTCCTCGAGCGGCCAGTGGCGGTCGGCGCCGAACTCGGTGGTGAAGACCACCTCGTCCGCCGTCTCGCTCAGCCGGCCGTCGATCATCCAGTGGAGGGCCGCCGCCGGCGACACGCTCGGCGGCGCCGCCGCGCGCAGCGAAGGGGGCGGCGCGGTGTCGACCGCCATGCCGACCTCCTGCCAGGCGCTCCAGTCGACCGATACCGTCAGGCCGGCGGCGCTCCGCGCCTGGGCATAGGCGTCGAGGTAGTTGTTGGCGCCGCAGTAGTCGACCTGGCCGACGCCGCCGATCACCGCCGCGGTCGACGAGCAGAGCAGCAGGAAGTCGAGCGGCTCCGGGCTCTCGGCGAGCAGGGCGTCGAGCACCCGCGTGCCCGAGACCTTGGGCGCCAGGACGCGGTCGGCCATCTCGCGCGTCTTCAGCTGGATGATGCCGGCGCCGGCGACGCCCGCCGAGTGGACGATGCCGTGCAGGGCGCCGAAGCGCTCGCGGGCCGCCGCCACCGCCCCGCGCATCGACTCGAGGTCGGTGACGCTGGCGGCGATGGGCAGCACCTCGGCGCCGAGCGCCTCGATGGCGCGCAGCTGGCGGATCTTCCCGCTCACCGCGTCGTCGGCGGCATGGCCGGCGAGCCAGGCGTCCCAGGCGGCGGGCGCCGGGAGCGGCGTGCGGCCGACGAGGACGAGGCGGGCCCGCGCCTCGCGCGCCAGGTGCTCGGCGAAGACCAACCCCAGCCCGCCGAGGCCGCCGGTGATCAGGTAGACCCCCCGCTCGCGCAGGCGCGGCGGCAGCGGCCGCGCCGCGGGCTCCTCGACCCGCAGCGGGTGGTAGCCCTGAACCCAGCGCTCGCCGTCGCGGTACGCCACCGCCGGCTCGGACGCCGCGGCGAGCTCGGCGGCGAGCGTCTCGACGAGCTCGTCGGCCGCCGCCTCGGCCAGCGGCCAGACGACGTCGACGCTCCGGCAGGCGAGGTTCGAGTGCTCCTGCGGGATGACCTTGGCGGGGCCGAGCGCCACCGCCTTCTCGGGCACCGGCAGGTCGCCCGGATGGACGCGGAAGAGGCGGTTGGCGACCACGCCGAGGCGCACCGCGCGGCTGGTGACGCCGGCCTTGACCAGCCCCTGCGCCAGATGGAGCAGGCTGTAGAAGCCGCGGTCGATGGCCGCCGCGACCTCCCCCTCGGGCAGCGGGCCGCCGGGCTCCGCGCCCACTCCCCAGAGATGGGCGATGACGTCGGGCAGCTCGCCGGCCGCGGCGAGCTCGGCGAGCAGCGACTCGTAGTCGCCGCGCCGGCCGGGATCGATCGCGTAGCGGCCCGGGGCGAGCACCGCGAACGCCGCGCCGGGCTCGACCCGCGAGACCGGCAGGCCGCGGTCGCGCAGGTGGTCGGCCAGCCGGTCGGCGAGCCCCATGCCGTCGGCGAAGAGCAGCCAGCGCGCGGCGCTCCCCTCCTCCGCCGCGCGGAGGGGCGGCGGCGACACCGCCCGCCTCCATTCCGGCAGGTAGAACCAATCGGCCAGCTCCTTCTTCTTGCGCGACAGAGTCGAGCTCGAGGTCAACGACGAGGCCGACTCGGTGGGGTCGATCCAGAAGCGCCGGCGCTCGAAGGGATAGGTGGGGAGGGCCACCCGCACCCGCCGCTCGCGGGCGTAGAAGCCGGCCCAGTCGACCGCCGCCCCGTTGGCCCAGAGCTGCCCGAGGGTCGAGAGCAGGTGCGGCAGGTCCTGCTCGGCGTCCCCGGCATCCTGCGCCTGCCGCAGCGACGACAGCACCGCGACGTTCGGCGGCTTGGCGGAGTGCTGCCTGGCGAGGGTCGCCAGGGTCTTGCCGGGGCCGACCTCGAGGAGCAGCGCCTCGCCCTCGCCGTAGAGCGTCGCGAGCCCCTCGGCGAAGCGCACCGTGCCGCGCAGGTGACGCACCCAGTGCTCCGGGTCGGTCGCCTCCGCCGCCGTGATCCAGGTGCCGGTGACGTTCGAGACGTAGGGAATCCGCGGCGCCTGCAGGTCGACCTTCCTCACCTCCTCCAGGAAGGCCGCCAGGATCGGCTCCATCATCGCCGAGTGGAAGGCGTGCGACGTGTGCAGCCGCCGGCCGGCGACGCCGTCGCCGGCGAGGCGCTCCGCGAGCGCCGCGACCGCCTCCTCCGGCCCCGACACCACCGAGCGCGCCGGCCCGTTGGTCGCCGCGAGCGAGAGCTGGTCGCCGAGGAGCGGCGCGAGCTCCGCCGCGGGCAGCGGCACGGTCAGCATGGCGCCCGGCGGCTGGCTCTGCATCAGCCGGCCGCGCGCCGCGACCAGCGCCAGCGCCTCCGGCAGCGTCATCACCCCGGCGAGGCAGGCGGCGACGTACTCGCCGATCGAGTGGCCCATCATCGCCCGCGGCGCGATCCCCCATTCCATCCACAGCGTGGCGAGCGCGTATTCGACCGCGAAGAGGGCCGGCTGGGCGAGCGACGTCTGCTCCAGGCGGCGGGCGTGCCCGGCCGCTCGGTCCGCATCGCCGAGCCCGGCAGCCGCGAGCTCGGCAGCCGCTGGATACAGCACCTGGCGCAGGTCGAGCCCGAGGTGGGGGCGCAGGCCCTCGGCGCAGCGGTCGAGCGCGGCACGGAAGGCGGGCTCGCGACGGTAGAGCCCCTCTCCCATGCCGACGTGCTGCGCCCCCTGGCCGGAGAAGAGGTAGACGACCCGCGGGCTCTCGCCCCGCGGGCTGCCGGAGAGCAGCCGCTTGGGATCGGCGGCGGCGAGAGCGGCGGCCGCGTCGGCGCGGTCCGCGGCGACCAGGATGCGCCGGTGCTCCATCTGCTTGCGCCCGGCCTGCAGGGTGTAGGCGACGTCCGCGAGGTCCTCCTCCGGGTGCGCCTCGAGGTGAGACGCCAGGCGCGCCGTCGCGGCGTCGAGGGCGGTCGGCGTCTTCGCCGAGAGGACGAGGAGCTGGTGCGGCCGCGAGGCGCTCCCCGGCGCCCGCGCCGGCGCCTCCTCGAGGATCACGTGCGCGTTGGTGCCGCCGATGCCGAAGGCCGACACCCCGGCCCGGCGCGGCGCCCCGTTCGACTTCCAGGGCGTCGGCTCGGTGACGACGTAGAACGGGCTGTTCGCGAAGTCGATCTGCGGGTTGGGCTCGTCGAACAGGAGGCTCGGCGGGATCAGCTCGCGGCGCAGCGCCAGGGCCGCCTTGATGAGCCCGGCGACGCCGGCCGCGGCGCCGGCGTGGCCGATGTTCGACTTCGCCGAGCCGATGCCGCAGAACTGCTTGCGGTCGGTGCGCTCGGCGAAGGCGCGGGTGAGCGCCTTGACCTCGATCGGGTCGCCCATCGGCGTGCCGGTGCCGTGCGCCTCGACGTAGCCGATGGTGTCGGGCTCGACGCCGGCGGTGATCTGCGCGGCGCGGATCACCCGCGCCTGGCCGTCGGCGCTGGGGGCGGTGAAGCCGACCTTGGCGGCGCCGTCGTTGTTGATCGCCGAGCCCTTGATCACGGCGTAGACGACGTCGCCGTCGGCGACCGCGTCCTCGAGGCGCTTCACCACCACGGCGCCCAGGCCGCTGCCGAAGATGGTGCCGCGCGCCTTGGCGTCGAAGGAGCGCACGTGGCCGTCGGGCGAGCCGACGTCGCCGTCGCGCGACAGGTAGCCGGTCTGCGGCACCCGCACCATGACGGCGCCGGCGACCGCCATGTCGGACTCCCCCGCGAGCAGGCTCTGGCAGGCGAAGTGGAGGGCGACGAGCGCCGTCGAGCAGGCGGTCTGCACGGTGACGCTGGCGCCGCCCAGGTTCAGCTTGTAGGCGGCGCGGGTGGCGACGTAGTCCTTGTCGTTCGAGAGCTGAGCGTTGAAGTCGCCGACCGCGGCGATCACCCCCGGATTGCGGTAGAGGTTGAGCAGGTAGGTCGGCATGCGGCAGCCGCCGTAGGTGCTGATCAGGCCCGCGTAACGGTCGGTGTCGTAGCCGGCGTGCTCGAGCGCCTCGTAGATGCACTCGGTGTAGAGGCGCTGCTGCGGGTCGAGGATCTCCGCCTCGCGCGCTCCGTAGCCGAAGAAGGCGGCGTCGAACATGTCGATCTCCTCGATCGTCCGCCCCACCAGCACGTAGTCGGGATGCGCGATGATCGACGGATCCTCCCCCACCGCCGCGAGATCCTCGGGCTTGAAGTAGGTGATCGACTCGACCCCCGCGACCAGGTTGCGCCAGTATTCCTCGACGTTCCTGGCCCCCGGGAAACGGCAGGCCATGCCGACGATGGCGATCTCCGCCCCCGTGGTCTGCCCGTCGCCGTGCCCGCCGCTCATTCCGGTCTCCTGTCCGTCGGATCCCGCCGACCGCTGCTGCTCGAACCGGCGGCGCAGCCGGTTCCTCCCCTCCTTCAGCTTCTCGGCGCGCTCGTCCGACACCGCCGGGCCGGCCGGCCCGCCGCGCCCGCCGCTCGTCTCGACCAGGTAGCGGGCGAGGGCGGCGACGGTCGGATGGTTGAAGATGTCCACCGCCGGGATCTCGGTGCCGAAGGTCTGCTGCAGCCGCGCGTGGACCTGGACGAGCAGCAGCGAGTTGCCCCCCAGCTCGAAGAAGTTGTCGTCCACCCCGACGTGCTCGATCTGCAGCACCTCTCTGAGGATGCCGGCGATCTCTTTCTCCACGTCGGTTTCGGGCGCTCGGTAGGTCACGTCTTCCTCCTGGGGACCCGCGTCGAGACGCGACAGGGCCCGGCGGTCGATCTTGCCGTTGGGGGTGAGCGGGATGGCGGCGAGGAGCACCACCGCCGCGGGCACCATGTAGGCGGGGAGCTGCTCGCCGAGGCACGACCGCAGATCGGCGGCGGCGAGGACCGCGCCGGGCTCCGCCACCGCGTAGGCGAGCAGCCGGCGGTCCCCCGCCGCGTCCTCGCGCGCCAGGACCACCGCCTCGCGGACCCCCGGCACGCGGCAGAGCCGCCCCTCGATCTCCGCCAGCTCGATGCGGAAGCCGCGGATCTTGACCTGGTGGTCGGCGCGGCCGGCGAAGGTCACCTGGCCGTCGGGCAGGTAGCGGCCGAGGTCGCCGGTGCGATAGAGACGGTCGAGCTCGATGCAGCCCGGCGCCATCGCCGGCGGCCCACGGGTTCTGCAGGAACTTCTCCGCCGTGAGCGCCGGGTCGCCGCGGTAGCCGCGCGCGATGTGCGGGCTGCGCAGCGCGATCTCCCCCACCTCGCCGATCCCGGCGAGGCCGGCGGGCGGAGCGCCGGAGTCCCCGCCGCTCGCGGCGCCCGCCGCGGCCGCGAGGCCGCCCGGGGCGAGCACCAGGAGCTGCACGCCGGGGATGCCGCGGCCGAGCGGCAGGACCTCGCGCGAGCGCTCCTCGCGCCCCCGGCCATCGTTCGCCGGCGGCGGCGGCAGCACGTGGTAGCCCACGGCGCGCTGCGTCTCGGTGCTGCCGTAGTGGTTGACGACGGTGAGCTGCGGCGCCAGCCGGCGCAGGCGCGCGACGATGAAGCGCGTCAGCACGTCGCCGACCAGGAACACGTAGCGCAGGCTGGGGATCGCCGCCGCCGGCCCGGCGGCGGGAGAAGGGGAATCCGCCGCGCCGCCCACGGGGAGCGCCGCCGCGGGCGCCGCCGTCTCGGTCAGCACCTGCGCCATCGCCGGGGTGAGGTTGGCGACCGTCACCCCCTCCTGCCGCATCCAGCGCGCGAGATAGCCCGGCACCATCATGCGGTCGGGGTCGGGGACGGCGAGCGAGGCGCCGAGGCAGAGCGGCGTGAAGAGGTCGCGCTGCAGCGGATCGTGGGCCACCGCCGAGAGCATGCTGAAGCGGTCGGCCGGGGTGAAGCCGTAGCGCTCCGCCATCCAGGGAAGGAAGTGGCTGAGCGAGCCATGCAGCCCCTCGATCCCCTTCGGCGCCCCGGTCGAGCCGGAGGTGAAGGCGAGGTAGGCGAGATCGCCGGGGCCGACCGCGACCGCGGGCGCCGTCTCCGGCAGCGCGGCGAAGAGCGCGCTCAAAGCCGCGTCCCCCCAGGCGGGCAGCACCAGCCGGCGCGCCGCGGGGAAGGTCGCCGCGAGGTGGAGATCGAGCTCGGGAGCGAGCGGGCCGGCGGCGGCGAGGTGCAGCCAGGCGGCCGGCGCGGCGAGCGCGAGCACCTCGATCTGCCGCGGCGCGGGGTACGCCGGGTCGAGGATGACGAAGGCCGCGCCGGCCTTGAGCACGCCGAGCACCGTCCATGCCAGGGCGGCGCTGCGGTGGCCGTAGATGCCGACCGCGTCGCCCTTCTTCACCCCCATGGCGATCAGGCGGTGGGCGAGGCGGTTGGCCTGCGCCTCGAGCTCGCCGTAGGTCCAGGCGCCGTCGCGGTCGCGGACGGCGGGACGGCCGGGGTCCTCGGCGGCGCGCCGTCCGATCAGCTCGTGGACGGCGCCGCGCCAGGCGGCGTCGAGCGGCGTCCGCGGGTCGGGGAGGACGGCCGCCGCGGCCGGGGTGAGGAGCGACAGGCTCTCGATCGGCCGCGCCGGGTCGGCCGCCGCCTGCTCGAGGATGAGCTCGAGCTGCGCCAGCAGCTCCTCGCTCCGCGCCGCCGCGAAGAGGTCGGCGTTGTAGACCAGCTCGACCGTCATCCCCTCGCCCTCGTGCCGCAGGTAGGCGGTGAGGTCGAACTTCGACGGCGGCTCGGGGAGGGCGAGCTCGCAGAGCGTCACCCCCGGCAGCGACAGCTCGGGGAGGGGGAAGTTGAGCAGGTTGAAGTAGACCTGGAAGAGGGGCGTCCGCGACAGGTCGCGCTCCGGCTGCAGGGCGTCGAGGAGCATCTCGAAGGGCACGTCCTGATGGGCGTAGGCGCCGAGCGCCGTCTCCCGCACCCGCGCCACCAGCTCGGCGAAGGCGGGGTCGCCGGCGAGGTCGGTGCGCAGCACCAGGGTGTTGAGGAACATCCCGATCAGCCCCTCGACCTCGGCGCGAGCGCGGCCGGCGATCGGCGAGCCGACGACGACGTCGGACTCGCCGGCGAGCCGGTGCAGCAGCACCTCGAAGGCGGCGAGGAGGGTCATGAAGAGCGTCGCGCCGGCGTCGCGGCCGAGCCGCCGCAGGCGGCCGGTGAGCTCGCCGCCGAGCCGCCGCGTGCGGCTGCCGCCGCGGTAGGTCTGCACCGCCGGCCGCGGCCGGTCGGTCGGCAGCTCGAGGCCGCCGCCGAGGCCGGCGAGGCGGCGGCGCCAGTAGTCGAGCTGCCCGGCGAGCGCCTCGCCGCTGCGGTGGCGGCGCTGCCAGACGGCGTAGTCGGCGTACTGGACCGGCAGCGCCGGGAGGGCCGGCGGGCGCCCCTCGACGCGGGCGCGGTAGAGCTCCGAGCACTCGGCCGTGAGCACGCCGAGCGACCAGCCGTCGCCGACGATGTGATGGAGGGTGAGGAGGAGCGCCCAGTCCGCCTCGCCGAGGCGGAGCAGGCGGGCGCGCCAGAGCGGCGCGCGGGCGAGGTCGAAGGGCGCGGCGGCCTCCGCCGCGGCGAGCCGGGCGAGCTCCGCCTCGCGCGCCGCCGGCGGCAGCGCGGCGAGGTCGATCCGCGGCAGCAGCGGCAGGTCCGCCGGGAGGAAGGGCAGCACCCTCTGCACCGGGCGGCCCTCGACGCTGCCGAACTCGGTGCGCAGCGACCCGTGCCGCCGCGCCACCGCGGCGAGGCTGTCGGCGAAGGCGCCGGGATCGAGGGCGCCGGCGAGGCGCAGCGCCGCCGGGATGTTGTACGACGCGCTCCCCGGCTCGAAGCGGTCGAGGATCCACAGGCGCTCCTGGGCGAACGAGAGCGGCAGCCCGCGGCCGCCGGAGGCCTCGCCGGCGACGGGCGTGATCGGCGGCACGACGGCGGCCGCGTCGCGCGGCCGCGGACGGCGGCGACCTCCGCCGCCAGCTCGGCGACCGTCGGCCGCTCGAAGAGCCGGCGCAGCGGCAGCTCCACCCCCAGCGCCTCGCGAATGCGCGCCGCGAGCTGGGTGGCGAGGAGCGAATGGCCGCCGAGGTCGAAGAAGTCGTCGTGGATGCCGATCCGCGGCATGCCGAGGATCTCGGAGTAGAGCTCGGCGAGCAGCTCCTCGACGGCGTCGCGCGGCGCGGCGAACGGCGCCTCGGACGGCGAGCCGGCCGCCTCCGGCGCCGGGAGCGCCCGGCGGTCGAGCTTGCCGTGCGCGGTGAGCGGCAGCGCCGGCAGAGCGACGAAGAACGACGGCACCATGTGCTCGGGGAGCCGCTGCCGCAGGTAGTCGCGGAGCTCGGCCGGGCGCGGCGCCTCGCCGTCCCGAGCGACGACGTAGGCCGCCAGGCGCTTGCCGCCGCTGGGGTCCGGCATGGCGACCACCGCGCACTCGCGCAGCCGCGGGTGAGCGGCGAGCGTCACCTCGACCTCGCCCAGCTCGATGCGGAAGCCGCGCACCTTGACCTGATGATCGATGCGGCCGAGGAACTCGATGCGGCCGTCGGGGAGGTGGCGCGCCAGGTCGCCGACGCGGTAGAGGCGGGCGCCCGGCGTCGTCCCGAGGCCCGCGAAGGGGTCGGGGACGAAGGCCGCCGCCGTCAGCTCCGGACGGTCGAGGTAGCCGCGGGCGAGGCCGTCGCCGCCGGTCAGCAGCTCGCCCGGCACGCCGATCGGCACCGGCCAGCCGGCGCGGTCGACCAGCACGACGCGGGAGTTGGCGACCGGCCGGCCGATCGAGACCGTCGCGCCCACCTGCCCGGGCGCGCTCATCACGCCGCAGGAGGTGTAGGTCGAGTTCTCGGTGGGGCCGTAGCCGTCGGTCACCACCAGGCCCGGCATCGCGGCGAGGAGCCGCCGGACGTGCCCCGGCGAGAGGACGTCGCCCCCCGCGTGCACGTGCCGCACCCCGGCGAACGCCTGGATCTCCTGGTCGACCAGCTGGTGGAAGCGGCCGGCGGTCAGGAAGGTCGCGGTCACCCCGCCGTCGCGCATCACCGCCGCGAGATCGGCCGGCGAGAGGTCGCCCGGCGGCGCGATCAGCAGGCGGCCGCCGTTGAGGAGCGCCGCCCAGATCTCGAGCGACGAGGTGTCGAAGGAGAGCGGCGACAGCAGCAGCCAGGTGTCCGCCGGCGTGAAGCCGGCCCGGCCGTTGCCGCGCACCAGGCGCACGATGCCGCGGTGGACGACGACGACGCCTTTCGGCTTGCCCGTCGAGCCCGAGGTGTACATGACGTAGGCCGGGCTGTCCGGCCCCGCCCCGGAGGCCACCCGCCGCGGCCGACGGCGGCGTCCGCCGCGCGCGCGTCGGCATCGGCATCGGCATCGACGTCGGCATCGACGTCAAGATCGAGATCGATGCGGACGACGGCCGCGACCGCCTCCGGCAGCGGGTCCGGGAGGCTGGCGAGCCGCGCCTCGTCGGTCACCAGCACCGGCGTCGCGGCGTCGGCGAGGAGCAAGGCCAGGCGCTCGCGCGGGTAGGCGGGATCGAGCGGCACGTAGGCGCCGCCGGCCTTGAGCACGGCGAGGATGGCGACGACGAACTCCGCCGAGCGCGGCAGGCAGATCGCCGCCCGCGCCTCCGGGCCGATGCCGGCCCGGCGCAGGCGGGCGGCGAGGCTCTCGGCGGCGCGGTCGAGCTGGCGATAGGTCATCCGCCGGCCGGCGAGCTCGAGCGCCACGGCCCGCGGCCGCCGGGCGGCCTGCTCGGCGAACAGCTCGGCGACCGTGCTCGCCGACGGATAGGGGGCCGCCGTGTCGTTCCACTCGCCGAGCAGGTGGTGGCGCTCGGCCGCGGTGAGGAGCGGCAGGTCGGCGAGCCGGCCGTCGGGAACGTCGCCGCAGAGCCCCGCGAGCAGCGTCAGATAGTGGCCGATCAGCCGCTCGACGGTCGGCGCGTCATAGAGCTCGCGGTCGTACTCGGCGATGCCGGCGAAGCCCTCGCCGAGCCGCTCCGGGGTGAGGAGGACGGTGAGGTCGAACTTGGCCGTGACGCTCGGCAGGTCGAGCGGCGCGAGCGCCAGCCCGGGTATCGCCAGCGGCACGAGCGGGGCGTTCTGCAGCGCGAAGGCGACCTGGAAGAGCGGCGTGTGGCTGGGGTTGCGCTCGGGCGCCAGCTCCTCGACCAGGCGGTCGAACGGCAGGTCCTGATGGGCGTAGGCCTCGAGGCAGGTGCGGCGCACCTGGGCGAGCGCGGCGCCCGCGGAGAGACCGCCGGCGAGGTCGGCGCGCAGGACGAGCGAGTTGACGAAGAAACCGATCAGCCCCTCGAGCTCCGAGCGGGTGCGGTTGGCGACCGGCGAGCCGACCGCGAGGTCGGCGGTCCCGGCGGTGCGCGCGAGGAGCGCCTGGAAGCCCAGGAGGAGGACCATGAACGGCGTCGCCCCGGCGCTCCGGGCGCGCGCCGCGACCGCCGCGGCGAGCGCCGGCGGCAGGCGCAGGGCGCGGCTCGCTCCGCGCTCGCCCTTGACCGCCGGGCGCGGGCGGTCGGCCGGCAGCTCGAGGACCGGCAGGCCCGCCAGGCGCTCGCGCCAGTACGCGAGCTGGCCGGCGAGCACGCCGCCGGCGAGCCAGCGCCGCTGCCAGGCGGCGAAGTCGGCATACTGGACCGGCAGCGGCGCGAGGGGCGAGGGGCGGCCGGCGGCGAACGCCGCGTAGAGCGCCGTCACCTCGCGCACCAGGACGCCCATCGACCAGCCGTCCGCCACGATGTGATGGATGGCGAGGAGCAGCAGGTGCTCCTCGGCCCCGAGCCGGACGAGCGCGGTGCGCAGGAGCGGCCCCGCCGCGAGGTCGAACGGCCGCGCCGCGTCGGCGAGCGCCAGGGCCCGCGCCGCCGCCGCGCCGCCGCCGGCGGGCAGCGCCGAGAGGTCGGCGAGCGGCAGCGGCCAGGCGAGGCGGTCGGCCGCCGTCTCGGCCGGAGCCAGCGGCGCCAGCGGAGCCATCGGAGCCAGCGGCGCGATCACCTGGACGCCGCGGCCGCGGACGGAGCGGAAGGTGGTGCGCAGGGCCTCGTGGCGCCGCGCCACCTCGGCGAAGGCCGCGGCGAGGGCCGGCACGTCGAGGCGGCCCTCCAGGCGTACGGCGCCGGCAACGTTGTAGAGGGCGCTGCCGGGATCGAGCTGGTCCAGGAACCACAGGCGCTCCTGGGCGAAGGAGAGCGGCAGCCCCGCGCCGTCGGCGTCGGTGCGGGGCGCCGGCCGGAGCGGCGGCGCGGCCGTCTCGCTCTCACCGCCGGCGATGGCGCCTGCCACCGCGGCGGCGATCCCCGCCGGGGTGGGGCTCTCGAACAGGCTGGCGAGCGGCAGCGCCACCCCGCAGGCGTCGCGCAGGCGGGCGAGGAGACGAGTGGCGAGGAGGGAGTGGCCGCCGAGATCGAAGAAGCTCTCGTCGACCCCCACCCGCGGCAGGCCGAGGAGCTCGGCGACGATCCCGGCGGCCATCTCCTCGAGCGGCGTCCGCGCCTCGCCGCCGGCGGCCGCGCGGAGCTCCGGCTCGGGCAGCGCCCGGCGATCGACCTTGCCGTTGGGGGTGAGAGGCAGCGCCGCGAGGGCGACGAAATCGGCGGGGACCATGTGCTCCGGCAGCTTCGCCCGCAGGTGCGCGCGGAGGTCGGCGACCGGCGCCGCGGCCGGGGTGACATAGGCGGCCAACCGCGTCTCGCCGGCAGGCCCCGGCCGCACCATCACCACCGCCTCGCCGACCGCCGGGTGCGCCGCGAGGACCGCCTCGATCTCCCCCAGCTCGACCCGGAAGCCGCGCACCTTCACCTGGTGGTCGATGCGGCCGAGGAACTCGAGGCGGCCGTCGGGCAGGTAGCGCACGAGGTCGCCGATGCGGTAGACCCGCGCCCCCGGCACCGCGCTCCAGGGGTCGGGGACGAACCGCTCGGCGGTGAGCTCGGGCCGCCGCAGGTAGCCACGGGCGAGGCCGACGCCGGCGACCAGCAGCTCGCCGGCGGCGCCGACCGGCACCGGCGTGAGCCGGCGGTCGACGACGTAGACGCGCAGGTTGCGGATCGGCCGGCCGATCGTCGGCGCGGCGCCCGGCAGGACGCGGTCGTAGGTGGTGACGACGGTCGCCTCGGCGGGGCCATAGAGGTTGCCGGCGGCGAACGATGCCTCCGGGGCGGGGCCGCGATGGAGGCGGTCGCCGCCGGTCATCAGCTCGCGCAGGGCGAGCCCGGCGGGCGGCGGCAGGGCCATGGCCGGCTCGGCGACCGGCGTCGGCAGGAAGCCCACGGTGACTCCGCGCGCCGCCATCCAGTCCAGCATGCGGTCGGGGAAGGCGAGGAGCTCGGCCGGCGGCACCTGGAGGGCGGCGCCGGCGGCGAGCGTCGACCAGGTCTCGAGGACGATGACGTCGAAGCCGAGGCCGCCGGCGAGCGTCGTGCGGTCGGCGGGGCCGAGGCCCTGCTCGGCCCGGTGCCAGGCGACGAGGTTGGCGAGGCTCAGGTGGCTGATCTCGGCCCCCTTGGGGGTGCCGGTCGAACCGGAGGTGTAGATCACGTAGGCGAGGCTCTCGAGGCCGGGTGGCCGGAAGATTTCCGGCCGCTCACCCGGCTGCTCACCCGGCCGCTCGCCGGCCGCCGGCTCGACTTCGCGCTCGAGCTCGAGCGGCTCGCCGCCGGCGTCGACACGGAGGACGGGGAAGCCGCGGCCGGCGAGCTCGCCGGCGAGGGCAGGGGCCGCCAGGACGAGGACGGCCGCCGAGTCGGCGAGCATGAACGCCACCCGCTCGATCGGCAGGGCGGGGTCGATCGGCAGGTAGGCGGCGCCGGCCTTCCAGGCCGCCAGCTCGGCGATGGGCACCCCCGGCGAGCGCGCCAGCGCCACCCCGACCACCGATTCCGCACCGACGCCGCGCGCCGCGAGGCGGCGCGCCAGGCGGAGCGCGCGGCGGTCGAGCTCGGCGTAGGTCAGGCGGACCTGGCCGTCGTCGACTGCGATCGCCGCGGGAGCCGCCGCCGCCCGGCGCTCGATCGTGCGCAGGACCGTCTCCGCCGGCAGCGGCGCCGCGGTCGCGTTCCAGACGACGAGGAGCTGCTCGCGCTCGGCGGCGCAGAGGAACGCCAGCTCCGAGAGCCGCCGCTCGGGATGCTCGGCGAGCGAGCCGAGGAGGGTCGTCAGATGGCCCGCCCAGCGCGCCACCGTCGCCTCGTCGAAGAGGCCGCGGGCGTATTCGAAGGCGCCGGTGAGGCCGTCCGCCGTCTCCTCGACCTCGCAGGTGAGGTCGAACTTGGCGGCGACCGGCGGCAGCGTCAGGCGGGAGACGGCGAGCCCGGGCAGCGCGAGCGGCGGCACCGGCGCGTTCTGCAGCGCGAAGACCACCTGCACCAGCGGCACCTGGGAGAGGCTGCGCGCCGGCGCCAGGTCCTCGACCAGCTTCTCGAACGGCAGCTCCTGATGGGCGAAGGCGGCGAGCGCGGCCTTCTTCACCCGGCTCTCGGCCTCGCGGAAGCTGGGGTCGCCGGAGAGGTCGACGCGGAGCGCGACCGTGTTGACGAAGAGCCCGATCAGCCCCTCGGTCGCGGCCCGGCCGCGGTTCGCGACCGGCGTGCCGACGACCATGTCCTCCTGCCCGGAGAGGCGGAGGAGGAGCGCCTCGAAGGCGGCGAGGAGGACGACGAAGGGGGTGGCGCGGTGGCGCCTGGCCAGCTCGGCCAGCCGGCCGGCGAGGCCGGCGCCGACCGCGAAACGATGCTGGCCGGCGGTGAGGCTCTGCACCGCCGCGCGCGGCCGGTCGGCCGGCAGCTCGAGGAGGGCGGGGGCGCCCGCGAGATGCGTGCGGAAGTAGCCGAGATCGGCGGCGAGCGGCGAATCCGCCGCGGCGAGCCGCGCCCGCTGCCAGCGGGCGTAGTCGGCGTACTGGAAGGGGAGAGCCGGGAGCGGCGAGTCGGCATAGAGCCGGCCGCGGAGCGCGGCGTAGAGGGCGGTCAGCTCGCCCACCAGGACGCCGATCGACCAGCCGTCGGCGGCGGCGTGGTGGAGGGTCGCGAGGAGCAGGTGCTCGCGCTCCGCCGACCGCAGGACGGCGACGCGCAGCAGAGGACCGGCGGTCAGATCGAAGGGCCGGCGCGCCTCGGCGGCCGCGGCGGCACGCGCCGCCGCATCGCGCCGCTCGGCGGGGAGGGCCGAGAGGTCGACGAGCGCCGGCGCGAAGCGGCCGGCGGGGAGGACGACCTGAATCGGGCGGCCGTCATGAGGGTTGACCGCGAAGCGGCTGCGCAGCACCTGGTGGCGGCGCACGATCTCGGCGAAGGCGGCGGCGAGGGCCGGCAGGTCGAGGTCGCCCGCGAGGCGCAGGGCGGCCGGCATGTTGTAGGCCGGGCTCGCCGGCTGGAGCTGGACGAGGAACCAGAGCCGCTCCTGGGCGAAGGAGAGCGGCGCCGCCTCGCCGTCGCGGGCGCCGCCCGGCCGCGGCCCCCCCTGCGGGCCACCCGCGGCGAGCCCGGCGCCACCCAGGCGGACCTCGTCGACGGCGCGGGCGAGCGCCGCGAGGCTCGGCGCCGCGAGGACGCGGGCGAGCGGCAGCTCGACCCCGAAGCGGTCGGCGATCCGCGCCGTCACCTTGGCGGCGGCGAGCGAATGGCCGCCGAGGGCGAAGAAGCTGTCATCGGCGCCGATCGGGCGGCGGCCGGGATCGAGCCCCAGCACCTCCGCCCAGAGGGCGGCGAGCGCCTCCTCGGTCGGCCCCTGAGGCGCCACCGCCGCGCGGCGCTCCCAGGCCGGCGAATCGCCCGCCGGATGGGCGGCCAACGCCCGGCGGTCGACCTTGCCGCTGTCGTTCAACGGCAGCTCGGGGAGCACGGCGAGGCCGGCCGGCAGCATCGGCTCCGCCAGGCGCACGCGGAGGAACGCCAGGACCGCCGCCGGATCGATGTCGGCTCCCTCGCGCGGCGCCGCGAAGGCGACGAGGACGCGGTCCGCCGCGCCGCCCTCGCGCACGGCGACCGCCGCCTCGCGCACGCCGGGGCAGGCGGCGAGGGCGGCCTCGATCTCGTCGAGCTCGACGCGGAAGCCGCGCACCTTGACCTGGCGATCGAGGCGGCCGAGGAACTCGAGCGGCCCGCCGGGGCCGAGGCGCACCAGGTCGCCGGTCCAATAGAGGCGCTCGCCGGGGCGGCGGGCGAACGGGTTGGGGCGGAAGCGCTCGGCCGTGAGGTCCGGCCGATGGAGGTAGCCGCGCGCCAGGCCGTCGCCGCCGATCGCGAGCTCGCCCAGGGAACCGATCCCGGCCGGCTGGCCGCGGCGGTCGAGGACGTGGACCTCGGTGTTCTCGATCGGCCGGCCGATCGGCACCGGCACGGCCTCAGGCGCCGCCGGATCGAGGGGCGGGAACGACCAACAGGTGGTGAAGGTGGTGTTCTCGGTCGGGCCGTAGCCGTTGACCAGCCGGACCTGTGGCAGCTCGCGGCGCACCCGCAAGACGGCGGCGGGCGGCAGGGCGTCGCCGCCGGCGAGCAGGCAGCGCAGCGGCGCCAGGGCGGCCAGGTTCTCCTCGACCATCTGCTGGAAGAGGCCGGCGCTCAGCCAGAGGGTCGTGACGCCATGGCGCACCAGCGCCTTGCCGAGCTCGGCGAACGAGGGCGCCGGTCCGGCGAGGATCGCCAGACGCCCGCCGTTCAAGAGCGCACCCCAGATCTCGAAGGTCGAGACGTCGAAGGTGACCGCCGTCATGCCGAGGAACACCTCGCCCGGGCCCAGGCGGGTGTAGGTCGCGCCGCGCACCAGGCGCAGCACGCCGCGATGGGCGACGGCGACCGCCTTCGGCCGGCCGGTCGAGCCCGAGGTGTACATGAGATAGGCGAGGTTCTCCGGCCCGGCCACGGCGGGCGGCGGCCCCGCCGCGCTCGCGGCGGACAGCTCCGCCGCCGCGCGCTCGGCGGCCGCGAAGTCGACGGTGCGGAAACCGAGGTCGCGCGCCCAGGCGAGGCGTTCGGCCGCCGCGCTCTCGACCAGGAGGAGCGGCTCGCCGACGCCGCGCCCGGCGTCGGCGAGCATCGTCGCCAGCCGCTCGCGCGGCGACGCGGGATCGAGCGGCAGGTAGGCGCCGCCGGCCTGGAGGACGGCGAGCATCGCCACCACCGTCTCGATCGAGCGGCCCATGGCGAGCGCCACCGGCGTCTCGAGCCCCAGCCCGCCGGCGCGAAGCCAGGCGGCGAGCCGGCCGGCGCGCGCCGCGAGCTCGGCGTAGGTGAGCGCGACGTCGCCGCAGAGGAGGGCCACCGCCTCCGGGCAGGTCGCCGCCTGCTCGCAGAAGAGCTGGTGGACGGTCGTCTCGCGCGGGTAGTCGGCGGCCGTCGCGTTCCACTCGAGGACCACCTGCTGGCGCTCGCCCGCGGAGAGGAGCGGCAGCTCGGAGAGGCGCCGGCCGGGGCGCGCCGCGGCAGCGCTCAGCAGGCTCGTCAGGTGGCCGGCTAGGCGGGCGACAGTCGACCGGTCGTAGAGGTCGCGGCGGAAGGCGAGCGCGCCGGCGAGCCCGCCGTCGGGGAGCTCTTCGATCTCGAGGACGAGGTCGAGGCCGGCCGCCTCGGGTAGAACCTCGAGGCGCTGCCAGCGGACCCCGCCGCCCGCTGCCGGCAGCGGCGCGGCGCGGCGGAAGTCGAAGGCGACCTGGACGAGCGGCGCGTAGCCGGCGCCCGCCGCCGGTCGCGACGGCGCGAGCTCCTCGACCAGGCGCGCGTAGGGGATGTCCGGGTGCGACCAGGAGGCGAGCACCGTCGAGCGCACGCGCGCCACCGCGGCCCGCATCTCGGGGTCGCCCCCGAGGTGGGTGCGCAGCGGCAGCACCGTCGCGAAACGGCCGATCAGCCCGTCGACCTCCGGCCCGCCGCGGTTGGCGCCCGGCCCCCCGACGACCAGGTCCTCCTGCCCGGTCTCGGCGAGGAGCAGGGCCTTCCAGCCGGCGAGGAGAGTCATCGAGAGCGGCGCCTCGGCGCGCCGCCCGAGCGCCTCGATCTCGCGGCGGAGCGCCGGCGGCAGGACGAAGGTCATGCGACCGGCGCGCGCGCTCCCCGCCGCCGTCCGCGGGCGGTCGGGCGCCAGCTCGAGGAGGGGCGGGGCGCCGGCCAGCCGCTCGCGCCAGAAGGCGAGGAGAGTCTCGAGCGGCGCGCCGGCGAGCCGCTCGCGCTGGCGGCGGGCGAGCTCGGGGGCCTGCACCGGCGGCGCGGCGAGAGGCGACGGGAGCCGCCGGCCGGCGGTGTCATGGAGCGCCGCCAGCTCGGCGACGAGCACGGCGATCGAGCCCAGATCGGCGGCGAGCGGATGGATGGCGAGAAGCAGGGCGTGCTCGGCCGCGGCGAGACGGACGAGAGCGGCGCGCAGGAGGAGCCCGGCGGCGAGCTCGAAGGGGCGGCTCGCCGCCGCCGCGGCGAGCCCGCGGAGGGCCGGCTCGCGGCGCGCCGCGGGGAGCGCCGAGAGGTCGATCGCCGGCAGCGGGAGACCCACCGCCGGCGCCGCCGCCTGCGCCAGCGGCACCGCCGGGGATGCCACGTCCGGCCGCTCCGCCGCCAGCCGCAGGCGGAGGGCCTGGTGGCGGCGGACGATCTCGCTCAGGGCGTCGGCGAGCGCCGCGGCGCCTGGCGCGCCGAGATCGCCGGCCAGCCGCAGGTCGGCCGCCAGGTGCTGGCCGCCGCGCGGCCCCGCCTGGGCCAGCACCCAGACTCGCTCCTGCGCGTAGGAGAGAGGCGCCGCCGCGGCCTCGACCGCCGCCGCGCCGCCGGCGCGCTCGGACTTCTTCTCCTGCAGACGGCGGATCAGCAGGTCGAGCTTCTCGCGCGACAGCCCGGAGACCTCCTGGAGCGGTGTCTGACTCATCGCGGGCCACCCCGCGATCCGGCTGTCGTCACGTCGATCGCTCCCTCTTGGTGGTATCGAACCGGTCTCTTCGACGAGGCGTCGACGAGGCGGCCCGGCCGCCCGGCGTTGGCGGGTGACCCGCGCCGCGCGCTCTTCGTCGCGGCACGGGCGGCACGAGGCACCGCTCCCGGTGAGCTACGGACGGCCGGGTCATGCTCGCTCCCTGCAATCCTCTGGTGCCTGCGGGCAGGCAAAGGGGGACGCCCCGCCTACTCGCTAAACAGTTGACGCACAAGGGTTCCCGGTTCGTCCGCCTACTCGTAGCGCATGGCCATCATGGGATCGATCCGGGTGGCCCTCCGGGCCGGCACGAAGCTCGCGATCCAGGCCAGGGCGGCGAGCAGCAGCAGGACCTCGGCGAAGGTGAGGACATCGGTCGCGCTGACTCCGTAGAGGAGGCTCGCGAGCGCCCGCGTGGCGGCGACCGAGGCGGCGAGGCCGACGGCGAGGCCGGTCGCGGTGAGCGCCATCCCCTGCCGGATGACCAGGCGGAGGACGTCGGCCGGCCGCGCGCCGAGCGACATGCGGATGCCGATCTCGTGGGTGCGCTGCGCCACCGAATAGGCCATCACTCCATAGACGCCGACGACGGCGAGGGCGAGGGCGACCAGGGCGAAGATCCCGAAGAGGAGGGCGTTGACCCGCGAGCGCGAGAGCGACTCGGAGAGGACCTCCTCCATGGTGCGGATCTCGGAGACCGGCAGGTCGTGGTCGAGGGCGGCGACCGCCGTCCGCACCGAGCGCGAGAGGGCCGCCGGCTCGGCGTCGCCGCGCAGCACCAGGGCCATGAAGACCGAGGGGAGCTGGGCGTGCGGCACGTAGAGCTGATCGGGCGAGGGCTCGGCCAGCCCCTGCTGGCGGACCGTCCCCACGACGCCGATGACGAGGCGGCCGTCCTTGGCGTTGGGGAAGGCCTCGCTGTCGATCTTGACTCGCCGGCCGATCGGGTCCTGGTTCGGCCACAGCCGGCGCGCCAGCCCCTCGTCGATCACCGCCACCCCGCTCGCGCGCTCGTCGTCGGCGGCGCCGAAAGACCTCCCGCGGCGCAGCGGGATGTCCATCGTCTGGAAGTAGCCGGGGTCGACGATCAGCCGGTTGACCGTCACCTGGTCGGCGTCGTTGAGCGATCCCGCCTCGTGCGCGGCGACGTTGACGAGCGACTGGACGGAGCCGAGCGGCAGGGAGGAGACCGCGGAGACGGCGCGCACCCCGGGGAGGCCGGCGAGGCGCGGCAGCAGCTCGCGGTAGAAACCCCGGCTCTTGGCGGGCGCCGAGTACTTGTTGCGCGGCAGGAGCAGGCTCGCCGAGAGCAGGCCCTTCGGCCGGAAACCGGGGTCGCTCCCCTGCAGCTTGCGGAAGCTCTTGAGCACCAGGCCGGCGCCCACCAGCACCACCAGCGCGAGCGCCACCTCGAAGATCACCAGGGCGCTGCGCACCCGGTGGCGGCCGCCGCCGGTGGCCGAGGTCTTCCCCCCTCCTTCAAGGCGCCATGGAAGTCGGTGCGCGACGCCTGCAGGGCGGGGGCGAAGCCAAAGAGCACGGCGGCGACGGCGCAGACGAGGAGGGTGAAGCCGATCGACCGCGCGTCGAGCGCGGTCTGCTCGAGCCGCGGGATGTTGTAGGGGTTGCTTGCCACCAGGGTCTTGACGCCCCAGCCGGCGAGGAGGAGCCCGAGGGCGGCGCCGGCGAGCGACAGCAGCAGCGACTCGAGCAGGAACTGGCGCGCCACCCGGCCGCGCCCGGCCCCCAGGGCGAGGCGGATGGAGACCTCCTTCTCCCGCGCCGTGGCGCGGGCGAGGAGGAGATTGGCGACATTGGCGCAGGCGATGAGGAGCACCAGGGCTACCGCTCCGAGGAGCACGAGGAGCGCCGGGCGGACGCTCCCCACCAGGTCCTCGAGGATGGGGACGACGTCGACCTTCCAGCTCGGGTCCGGGTAGTCGCTCGGGTACTGCTGGCGAAAGCGGCGGACGATGCCGTTCATGTCGGCGAGCGCCTGCTGCCGGCTGACGCCGGGCTTCAGGCGCCCGACGACCGTCAGGCCGCGCGCCTGCCGCGCCCGGAGCAGCTTGGGGTTGATACCGAGCGGCGCGTAGACGTCGTAGTCGACGTCGCCGAAGTTGAAGTTGGGCGGCAGCACGCCGACGATCGTCGTCGGGTTGCCGTCGAGGTTGATGGCGCGGCCGACGAGGCCGCGGTCGGCGCCGAAGCGGCGGCGCCAGAAGCCGTCCGAGAGGATCACCTCGTGCTCGTTGCCGAAGCGGTCCTCCTCGGGGAGGAAGTTGCGGCCGATCTGCAGGCGGGCGCCGAGCGCCGGCAGGAAGCTCGCCGAGACGCGCGCCCCCACCACCCGCTCCGGCTCCGCCCCTTCGCCGGTCAGGCCGTAGATGTTGCCGATCAGGGCGCCGAGCTCCGAGAAGGTCCGGTTCTGCTCGCGGAAGTCGAGGTACTCGGGGGCCGAAGCCGGCAGGTTCAGCCCCTGCTTGGCGCTCTGGTTCCAGACCATCATCACCCGGTCCGCGTCGCCGTAGGGCAGCGGCCGCAGGAGGACGGTGTCGACGATGGTGAAGATGGCGCTGGTGGCGCCCAGGCCGAGAGCGAGGCAGAGCACGGCCGCGGCGGTGAACCAGGGCCGCCGTAGGAGCACTGTGGCGGCATGGCGCAGCTCGCGAATCAGGGATTCCATGATGTTTCCGTGTCCTCCGCCGGGGATACCGGGACGCGGCTGGCCGGCCGGCGGCCGGGGGCGGCCCCGTCAACCTAGGTGCACATCGGCGCGGCAGGCGCGCCCGTGCTCGCTTCTTATTGGAAGTAGCCGACGACGTCGACGAGGAGCCCGACCGTCCCCGTCCCGCCCGCCAGGTCGGCGCGGAAGGCGAGGGCGCCGCCGGCGCCGAGCGGCAGGACGGCGTTGTTGGCGCGGGTCTGCCCGGCGGCGAAGTTGACGGCGCTCGCCACGGGGGCGGCCGAGCCGCCGGGGTAGGCACGCAGGTCGCCCGCGCGGCCGGGGCCGACGACCGTGAGATTGACCGCGACGGCCCGCGCCGCGGCGGGGACGCCGCAGCGGCCGGCGAGGGCGACGGCGCGCTCGGCGCCGGCCCCGAGGGCGGGGCCGCCGTAGGCGCCCGCCGGGGCGCGGGTATCCAGGGCTCGGCAGGGGACGAGCGTGTAGTAATCCGCCGCGGCGGGCGGCTCGCCGAGGTCGACCACGGCGAGGGTCGCCGAGCGCGCCGGGAGCGCCAGCGAGAGGATGCCACCGGCCGGCGCCGCGCTCCCCGCCGCTCCCAGCCGGTGGGAGGGGTCGAAGCGGAAGAGCGCCGCCGGCTGGGCGAGGCCGCCCGCCACGGCGACCGCCGCCTGGCGCGCCGCGGTGTCCTTGTTGAAGAGCAGCACATAGAGCCGGGAGCCGGCGCCGCGCACCGCGTAGGCGCCGACGGCATCGACGTCCGAGGAGAGGGCGCGGACGCTGTCGCCGGCGACCTGCGAGCCGGCGCCGTCGTAGCTCAGATAGAGGAGGAAGGCGTCCTCGAGCCGCGAGCCGTCGGCCGGGGCGACCCAGCGGGCCGCGAGGTCGACTCCCTCGCGGCCGAAGATGGCGAGCGCCTCGGCCTGGGCGAGCGCGGACGAGGCGCCGTCGTCGCCGCCCCAGTTGTACTCGGTGATGGCGAGGCCGGCGCCGGGGAGGCGCGCGGCGATCCACGCCTTCAGGCGCGGGATGAGGTCGACCGCCTGGCCGATCCACGACTCGTCGACGTAGGCGGGGTCGTAGAGGCCCTTGAGGGTGCGCAGGCGCAGGGCCGCGGTCGCCGGCGACTCATCCCCGGAGAGCGCGACGCCGGCCGCCTGCGGGTAGTAATGGACGTCCAGGTAGTCGACCAGGCGCACTCCGTGCGCCGTCTGATAGTCGGCGACCTGCTTCAGGTACCAGTCGAGGAAGGCGAGGTTGCCGTGGGCGGCGCCGTCCGGCCCCGGCCCGCAGCCGTCCGCCGCCGAGTAGAAGTAGGCGCACCAGCCCCAGACGACGGGGCCCAGGATGCGCGCGCCGGCGTCCTGGGCCTTGATCGCCGCGGCGTAGTCGCGCGTCCGCTGCCACAGCTCGTCGTAGGTCGTCGCCTGCGGATGGACGTCGCGCTGGGTGCTGTTCCAGAGCATCGGCTCGTTGTCGAGGGCGAAGAAGCGCACGCCCCCCTGCCCGGCCCCGCCGGTGCGCGCCGCGATGTGGGCCATCCAGGCGGTGTCGAAGGAGGGATCGACGGCGCGCGAGGTGTCGTGCGGATCGTTGCCGGCGATCGGCGCCCCGTTGGGCCGGTTGCCATTGCCGGCGTCGGGGTTGCACCAGGAGGCGTTGCCGGTCGCCGTGCACTCGGTCTGCTGCTGGGCACCGTACTTGGCGACCGAGAAGCCCCAGCGGCGCTGGCGGTCGATCGGCGTCCAGCCGAGGATCGGCAGGGTGATGAGCGGCTCGCCGCCGGCGGACCGGGTCGAGTCGATGAAGCGGTCGGCGGCCGAGCCGTCGGGCAGCGCCGCCGGATTGGAATCGTCCTCCTCGATGCTGTAGAAGAACCAATCGCTGGCATGGTTCGAGATGTCATCCTGCCAGGAGTAGCGGCTGGTCGAGTTGCCCCCCCACCGCCGGACCGGCCAGCGCAGCCGCGCCGCCTGCGCGTCGCTCCCGAAGCTCACCCCGTAGATGAGCGGCGAGACCGGATGGCGGTCGGCGCCCGGATCGACGGCGACGGCGACCGTCGCCGCGACGGCTGCCGAAGGCGCTGCCGCCGCAGGCCAGGCGGAGATTGGGAACGCGAGCGCCACGGCCCAGGCTGCCCACGGAGCGCAGGAGCGGCGGCGTCCCGAAACAGTCGATGCGAGCATGGCGGCGATTCGGAGAGAAGAGCTTCCAAGATCATAGCAAAGTTGCGATGGCATCGCAGGGCCGCCGGCTTGTTACACTGATCGCCATGGCTGCTCCCGACCCCCGTCTTCTCGCGGCTGTCCGTGACGTCCTCCGCCACTATCGAGGCGCGAAGCTCGCACTTCTCTTCGGCTCACAGAGCCGGGGAGGAGGGCGCCCCGATTCAGACGCCGACCTCGCGATCCGCGGCGAGGATCTCGACCGGCTCGCCCTCGCCCGTGACCTCAGTCTGGCGACCGGCATCGAGTTCGACGTCATCGACCTCGACCACGCCGGCTACGCGCTCCTCAAGTCCATCCTGCGCGATGGAATCGTCATCCACGAGGAGACGCCGGGCGTGGCGGCCGACTGGCACTCCCGTGCCGAGGCTCGCCTCGAGGCCGACCGCCCCGGCTTCGAGCGCATGCGCGACGCCCTGTTCACCCGCCTGGCGACAGGCAATGGCTGACGCCGACCTGGTCGCGAGCAAGTTGCGCGAGCTGGCGGATCGTATCGACCGCGTACGCTCGCACTGCGCCGTGGATGCAGCGACTTTGTCGGCCGATCGCGACGCCGCCGACCTGGTGGCTTTCAACCTTCAGCTCGCCGTCCAAAGCTGCCTCGACCTGGCCAAGCACCTCATCACAACCGAGGGCCTGCCATCGACAACCACTCTGGCCGGCTCGTTCCAGCGCCTCGCTGAGCGCGGCATCCTCTCGGCGCCGACTGCCGAGGCCCTTGGCCGGGCCGCGGGCCGGCGGAACCTGATCGCGCACGGCTATGTGGACGTCGATCCGGAGCTGCTCTACGAGGCGGCGACGGAGGGTCCGGCCGATCTCGAGCAGTACGCGCGCGAGGTCGCCGCCTGGATGCGCTTTCAGGACAGCTGACCGATCCTCCTGGCCTCGAAACCCCGGACGCCGGCGCTCCGTAGTGCGGGGCGCCGGGGTTGCCCCGGCTTCCGATCCGAGAGGAGCCGTCATGGACACCGAGATCACCCCGCAGACCCGGCCCGGCGCGCTGGCGCGGTTCCTGCGCGCGCCGATCGAGCCGCGCTCCTACGGCAACCTGCTGTACCTCGCCCTCGCCTTTCCCACCGGGCTCGCCTACTTCGTCTTCCTCGCCGTCGGCCTGTCGCTCGGCGCCGGGCTGGCCATCGTCTGGATAGGGCTGCCGATCCTGGGGCTGGTGCTCGCCATGAGCTTCGGCCTGGCGGCGCTCGAGCGCCAGCTCGCGATCCACCTGCTCGGCGCCGAGGTACCGCCGATGGCGCCGCCGCCGACGGCGGGAGCCACGGTCTGGCAGCGGGTCCGCGCCTTCCTCGCCAATCCCGTCACCTGGAAGGGCATGGGCTACCTCGCCGTCAAGCTCCCCTTCGGCCTCGTGAGCTTCGTCCTGCTCGTCACCCTGGTCTCCGTCGCCGGCGCTCTCCTCGCCACCCCCTTCGTCTACCCCTGGGCACCGATCGAGATCTCCGGCTGGGCCGTCGACAGCCTGGGCCCGGCGCTCGCCTGCGGGCTCCTCGGCGCGGCGCTCGCCCTGGTGAGCATCAATCTCTTCAATCTCCTCGCCGCCGGCTGGCGCGAGCTCGCCAGCCGGCTCCTCGGCAGCCCCCGCTTCGCCGCTCCCGCGGCGGCCGGGCCGGCGCTCGCATCCCTATAGACAACCGCATAGATACCCGCGGGTATCGGGGCCTGGGAAGACCTGGGGGGCGGCAGGCCGCACCGCCGCCCCCTCGCAACCCGCCGCAGAGCCGTCCAGCCGTCGCCGTCTCGCGCGCGCGGCTCCTGTGTTAATCTCCTGCGCACCGCGAAGCATTCGTCGCCCTGCCGAACGGTCTGGCTCCGTCGAGCCTGTCCGCGGGGGATGAGGGGGCCTGGACAGGCCTTTGGCACTCAAGCGATACCCCGTGCGGTTCGGTTTCGGCAGGGTTACGGGAGGAGATCCGATGCGCTCGACCACCCTGGCCCGCGGCTTGGCCGCCGGGCTGCTTGCACTCGTCCTCGCCCCCGCCGCACAGGCCGCCACCTCTGAGTTCAAGGTCCTCCTCGACCTCGACGATCAGCCGGGAACCGGCTGCACCGTCGCCACCGCGTCCGGCAGCTTCACGGGCGTCGAGGAGATCCTGGTGACGACGGTCGACACCGGCACCATGCCGCCCAAGGTCACCGGCGTCGCCAGGCAGGCCTGCACCGCTCCGGCGACCAACACGTTCGGCGCGCCGGTGCCGATCGCCAGCCCCTTCGCGGCCCCCTGGGCGGTAGGAATCGGCAACGGCACCGGCGCTTCCGGGACGGTCGAGACCTACCTGCCCCTCGGCGGCCTGAGCCTCGGCCAGACGATCCGGCTGGGCTACGTCTCCGACGTCGTCGGCGGCGGCGGCGACGCGATGCTGACCACCGACGGCACGCGCAGCGGCGGCCCGATCCTCTTCCTCGCCGCGGCGACCCCCGAGGTCCCGACGCTCGGCGCGGCGGGCCTGGGTCTCCTCGCGCTCCTCCTCGCCGGCGGCGGCCTGCTGCTCATCCGGCGGCGGGGCGCCAACCGCGGCGTGATCGCCGGCGTCCTCCTCCTCACCCTCGGCCTCGGCGTCACCTGGGCGACGATCGTCCCCGACGGCGTGATCACCGACTGGACCGGGGTCTCCGCCCTGGCGAGCGATGCCGCGGGCGACGCGCCGATCAACGCCGACCTGGTGGCCGGCTTCGCCAAGCGCGAGGGCAACGAGCTCTTCTTCCGCTTCGACGCCCTCTTCGCCAGCAAGCCGACGGCGGTCAACGACAGCTATGACACGGCGATGGACACGCCGCTCACCGTGACGGCGGCGGGCGTGCTCGGCAACGACACCGGCGGCGGGCTCACCGCGACGCCGAAGAGCGCCGCGGCGACGGCCCACGGCGGCACGGTGACGCTCGCCGCCAATGGCGGCTTCACCTTCACGCCCAAGGCCGGCTTCTCCGGTGACGACACCTTCAGCTACACGATCTCCAACCCCGACGGCACCTCGACGGCAACGGTGACCGTCCACGTCGACGCGCGGCCGACCGTCACCTCGACGACCCCGGCCAACGGCGCGACCGGCGCCTCCCTGACCGGCAACATCGCCATCACCTTCAGCGAGCCGGTCATGGTGACGCCGAACGCCTTCACCCTCGAGTGCCCGGCCGGCACGCCGAGAGCCTTCACCATCATCCCGGGCCTGCCCAGCTCCGGCACGACGTGGATGCTCCATCCGACCTCGCCGCTCCCTGCCTCGACCGTCTGCACGGTGACCGTCGTCCACAACCACGTGATGGACCTCGACCACCACAACCAGATGGCGGCGAACTACGCCTTCTCGTTCACCACCGACACGCCGCCCACGGTCACCGCGACGACGCCGGCGAGCGGCGCGACCGGGGTCAACCCGGGCAACGACCTGACCGTCACCTTCAGCCAGCCGGTCACCGCGACGGCCGCCTCGTTCAAGCTCGACTGCCCGACCGGCACGCTGGAAGCCTTCACCGTGCCGACCGCCTCGCCGGCGACGACCTTCACCATCCATCCGACGAGCCCGCTGCCGACGCCGGTCGTCTGCACCGCGACGGTGCTCGCGGCGCAGGTCGCCGACGCCGCCGGCACCCATCCGACGGCCGACTTCACCTGGAGCTTCACCACCGATGCGCCACCCGCGGTGACGACCACGACGCCCGCCAACGGCGCCACCAGCGTCAGCCCGACGGCCACGGTGACGATCAACTTCAGCGAGTCGGTCAACATCACCGGCACGGCCTTCAAGCTCGAGTGCCCGAGCGGGACGCCGATCGCCTTCACCGCCGCGCCGGCCTCGCCCGCCAGCTCCTTCGTCCTCACGCCGACCTCGTCCCTGCCGACCGGCGCCACCTGCACCGTCACGGTGGTGGCGAGCCAGGTCACGGACGTCGACGCCGGCCAGCACCCGAACGCCGACTACGTCTTCTCCTTCACCGTCGACTCGCCGCCGACCGTCGTCTCGACGACGCCCGCCAACGGCGCCGTCAACGTCGGCCCGGCGAGCACGGTGACGATCGACTTCAGCAAGCCGGTCAACGTGACCGGCAGCGCGTTCAAGCTCGAATGCCCGACCGGCACGCCGGTCGCCTTCACCGTCACCCCGGCCTCGCCCGCCAGCTCCTTCGTCCTCCATCCGACCGCCAACCTGCCGGGCGGCGCCGTCTGCACGGTAACCGTCGTCGCCAACCAGGTCACCGACAGCTCGGCCGGCCAGCAGATGGCAGCCGACTTCACCGCCTCGTTCACCGTCGATTCGCCGCCCTCGGTCAGCACGGTGTCGCCCGCCAACGGCGCGACCACCGTGCCGCTCAACAGCACGGTGACGGTCACCTTCAGCGAGCCGGTCAACGTGACGGGGACCGCCTTCAAGCTCGAGTGCCCGGCCGGAACCCCGGTCGCCTTCACCGTCACCCCGGCCTCGCCGGCGAGCTCCTTCACGCTCCATCCGACGTCGCCTCTGCCGGGCGGTACTGCCTGCACGGTGACCGTCGTCGCCGCCCAGGTCGCCGACGTCGACTTCGGCCAGCACCCCACGGCGGACTTCACCTCGAGCTTCACCACCGACGTGCCGCCCACGGTCAGCTCGACGGTGCCGGCCAACGGGGCGGCCACGGTCGTCCCCAGCAGCGACATCACGATCACCTTCAGCGAGCAGGTCAACGCGAGCGCCAGCGCCTTCTCCCTCCAGTGCCCGGCCGGCACCCCGGTCGCCTTCACCGTCACGGCCTCGCCGGCGACGGTCTTCACGCTCCATCCCACCAGCACGCTGCCGGCGCCCGTCACCTGCACGGTGACGGTGATCGCGGCGCAGGTGACGGACACCGATGCCGGCTCCCATCCGACCGCCGACTACGTGTTCAGCTTCACCACCGACGCGCCGCCGGCGGTCACCTCGACGACACCCGCCAACGGCACGGCGAACGTGCTGCCGACGAGCCCGGTGACGATCAATTTCAGCGAGCCGGTCAACCTCGCGCCGGGCGCCTTCACGCTCAACTGCGGCGGCGCCGTCGCCTTCACCGTCTCGCCGGCCTCGCCGGCGGCGTCGTTCACCCTCACGCCGAGCTCGCCGCTGCCCGCCGGCGCCACCTGCACGGCGACCGCGGTGGCGGCCGCCATCACCGACGTCGATGCCGGCCAGCACCTGCCGGCCGACTACGTGTTCTCCTTTGCGATCGACGTGCCGCCGGCGGTCACCTCGACGACGCCCGCCAACGGCGCGGCCGACGTCGACCCGGCCACGACGGTGACGGTCGACTTCAACAAGGCGGTCAACGTGACGGCCTCGGCCTTCACCCTCGAGTGCCCGAGCGGAACACCGGTGGCCTTCACGGTCACCCCGGCCTCGCCGGCCACGTCGTTCGTTCTCCACCCGACCGCGAGCCTGCCCGGCGGCGCCACCTGCACGGTGACCGTCGTCGCCTCCCAGGTCACCGACACCACGGCGGGCCAGGCGATGGCGGCCAACTTCACCGCCTCGTTCACCCTCGACTCGCCCCCATCGGTCACCGCCGTGGCGCCGCCCTCCGGCGCGACGACAGTGCCGCTCGACAGCACCGTGACCATCACTTTCAGCGAGCCGGTCAACGTGAGCGGCTCGGCCTTCACCCTCGACTGCGGCGCCCCCGTCGCCTTCACCGTCTCCCCGGCCTCGCCGGCGAGCTCGTTCACCCTGACACCCACGGCCAACCTGCCGGGCGGCGCCACCTGCACGGTGACCGTCGTCGCCTCCCAGGTCACCGACGTCGACTTCAACCAGCACCCGACGGCGGACTTCACCTCCACCTTCGCCACCGACGTGCCGCCGACGGTCGCCTCGACCGTGCCGACCAACGGCGCCATCGGCGTCAACCCGACGAGCGACATCACGATCAACTTCAGCCAGCAGGTCGACGTGACGGCCTCTGCCTTCACGCTCGAGTGCCCGACCGGCACGCCAGTCCCCTTCACCGTCGCCACCGCCTCGCCGGCCAGCTCGTTCGTCCTCCATCCGACGAGCCCGCTGCCGTCGCCGCAGACCTGCACCGTGACGGTCGTCGCCTCGCAGGTGACCGACGCCGCCGGCAGCAAGATGACGGCCGATTACTCCTTCAGCTTCGGCACCAACGCGCCGCCCACGGTGACCAGCACGGTGCCCGCCGCCGGCGGCACCGCGGTGCTCCCCACCGCCACGGTGACCTTCAATTTCAGCGAGCCGGTCAACGTGACGGCCTCCGCGTTCAAGCTCGAGTGCCCGACCGGCACGCCGGTCGCCTTCACTGTCACCCCGGCCTCGCCCGCCAGCTCCTTCGTCCTCCATCCGACGGCGAGCCTGCCGGCCGGCGTGACCTGCAAGGCGACGGCGGTGGCGAGCCAGATCACCGACGTCGACTCCGGGCAGCACCTCTCGCCGGGCGATTACACGGTCTCCTTCACCATCAACACGCTGCCCACGGTCACCTCGACGGCGCCGGCCAACGGCGCCACCAATGTCGACCCCGGCACCACCGTCACGATCAACTTCAGCGAGCCGGTCAACGTCACCGGCACCGCGTTCAAGCTCGAGTGCCCGACCGGCACCCCGGTCGCCTTCACCGTCACCCCGGCCTCGCCCGCCAGCTCCTTCGTCCTCCATCCGACGGCCAAGCTGCCGGGCGGGGTGACCTGCACCGCGACCGTCGTCGCCAGCCAGGTGACGGACACCGACGCCGGGCAGAGCATGGCCGCCAACTACGTCACCAGCTTCACCACGGACGCGCCGCCGACGGTCACCGCCGTGGCGCCGGCCAACGGCGCGATCAACGTGCCGCTCGACACCACGGTGACGGTCACCTTCAGCGAGCCGGTCAACGTCACCGCGTCCGCCTTCAAGCTCGAGTGCCCGGCCGGCACCCCGGTCGCCTTCACCGTCACCCCGGCCTCGCCGGCGAGCGCCTTCGTCCTGACGCCCACCGCCAAGCTGCCGGGCGGCACGGCCTGCACGGTGACCGTGGTCGCCAACCAGGTGACCGATGTCGACTTCGGCCAGAACATGACGGCCAACTTCACCTCGACCTTCACCACCGACGTGCCGCCGGCGGTCACCAGCACGACGCCGGCCAACGGGGCGACGGGCGTGGCGGTCACCAGCACCGTGACGGTCAACTTCAGCAAGGCGGTCAGCGTGACCGCCTCGGCGTTCACCCTCCAGTGCCCGACCGGCACCCCGGTCGCCTTCACCGTCACCCCGGCCTCGCCGGCCGCCTCCTACGTCCTCCACCCGACGGCGAACCTGCCGGCCGGCGTCATCTGCACCGCGAGCGTCGTCGCCAGCCAGGTGACCGACGCGATCGGCACCGCGATGGCGGCCGACTACGTCTTCAGCTTCTCGGTCCCGCCGGTCGCCGTCAACGACACCTACCCGCACAGCGTGATCGGCCACGTCTCCGTCAACTCGGCCCTGATCCCCTATAGCGTCACCACCAACGACATCTCCGCGGCGCCGTTCACCATCACCGCCTTCGACGCGACGAGCGCTCATGGCGGCACCGTCACCATGACCATCTCGGGCGCCGGCATGGGTCAGCTCACCTACAACCCGCCGGTCGGCTACACCGGACCGGACAGCTTCACCTACACGATCTCGAACGCCGCCGGCAGCGGCACGGGCACGGTGAGCTTCACGGTTTCCGGCCTCATCTGGTTCATCAACAACGGCGCCGGAGCGGGCGACGGGCGCCTCTCCTCGCCGCTCAACAGCCTCACGGCCTTCCAGGCGATCAACGACGGCGCCGCCGGCCACGGGGCCGCCAACCACAACATCTTCCTCTACGAGAGCGGCACGGACTACACCGGCCCGGTGACCCTCCTCGCCGGCCAGAAGCTGATCGGCCAGGACGCCACCGCGACCCTCGCGGCGATCACCGGCCTGACGCCGGGGGCGAGCAGCGCGGCGCTGCCGGCGATGAACAGCGCCGACGCCACGATCACCCGCATCACCAGCGCGGGCAACACGGTCACCCTGGGGAGCAACAACACCGTTCGCGGGTTGACGCTCGGCAACTCGACGGGGACGGCGCTCACCGGGACGAGCTTCGGGACGCTCGTCGTCCGCGACGTCACCATCAACACCACGGGCAGCGCGATCTCCCTGACCACCGGCACCCTCGACGCCATCCTCGCCAAGGTCGCCGCCGGCGGCGGCACCCACGGCATCGCGCTGACCAGCACGACCGGCAGCCTCGAGGTGACCGGCGACGGCGTCTCCGACCCGGCCAACGCCACCCACGGCCGCACCACCGCCAAAAACGGCGGCGGCACCCTCACCCTCGGCTCGGGTGGTACGATCACGGGCGCCACCAGCGCCGGCGTCCTGCTCTCGAACGCCGCCAACGTGACGCTGCGCAACATGACGATCACCGCCAACGGCAGCGGCATCAACACCGGCGGCGACGGCATCACCGCCTCCGGCGGCACCTCGGGCCTGACGCTCGACAACGACCTGATCACCAATCACGCCGGCAACTTCGGCCTCCACGGCACCACGGTCAGCGCCCTGACGATGATCCACACCGAGATCTCGGCCAACGCGACGACGGCCGGCACCGAGGGCGTCGACGTCTGGGACGTGCGCTTCGACGACCTGACCGGCACCTGCTCGATCCAGGATTCGCTACTCTTCAACTCGCGCGAGAACATCGTCGGGTTGAACGAGGGCAACATCAACAACAACGCGACCCTCAACCTGACCATCTCGAACAGCGAGATCCGGGACACCACGATCACCAACCCGGGCAACGACGCGCTCTTCATCGGCGCCACCCACAACGCCAACGTGACGCTGAGCGTCAGCAACAGCACCTTCCTGCGCACCAACGCCAACGCCATCCAGTACACCGGGACGGACAGCTCGGGCGGCGGCAAGATCACGGTGGCCAACTCCACCTTCGACAACACCGGCACCGACATCAACATCGCCCACCAGGGCCTCGGCAAGACCCTCGACTTCGACCTCCACGGCAACACGCTGCGCCAGACGGTGGGGGGCAAGAACACCTCGATCAACATCTTCCTCGCCGGCCTGTCGAACGCCAGCACGCTCCTGCGCGGCAAGATCCAGAGCAACACGATCGGCACCAACGCGGTCGCCAACTCCGGCTCGGCCAACGGCAAGGGCATCGACCTCTTCGCCAGCGGCGCCGGCACGCTGACCGCCCTGGTCGACTCGAACACGGTGCGGCAGATCAAGCAGGACTCGGCATTCCGGGCGATCTCCTCCGGCCACAGCGGCCAGATCAACGTGACGGTGACGAACAACGACCTCCAGGTGAGCACGACGACCGGGCTCGGCCTCTTCGGCATCGACCTCACGTCGGGCGGCACGCCGGGCGACACCGGCACGCTCTGCGCCCATCTGGCGAGCAACGTGGCGGCGGTCGGCGATCCGACCCTCTGGGGCATCAACGCGGAGACCGTCTCCGGCACGCCGCAGCTGCTGCTCGAGGGCTACGGCGGCGCCGCCAACAACACGACACAGATCAACGCGTTCCTCAACACCACGACGACCACGGTCTCGCCGCCGGCGCAGTCCTTCGTCTTCGCCGGCACGATCAAGGCCGCACCGTCGGCGTGCCCGACCCCTCCGTAACCGGTGGGAGACGTTGCTTCGCGGATATCGATGAAGCGTTCAACTGCAAGGAGGCGATGATGGCAGAACCGTTCTTGTCCGAGATCCGAATCATGAGCTTCGGTTTCGCCCCGAAGGGCTGGGCCACCTGCGATGGGCAGCTCCTACCGATCAACCAGAACCAGCCCCTCTTCGCCCTGCTGGGGACGACCTACGGCGGCGACGGCCGGGTGAACTTCGGCCTGCCCAACCTGCAGGGCAGGGCTCCCCTGCACATGGGGAGCGGGCACACCCTCGGGGAGAGAGGCGGCGAGCAAGCCCATACGCTGTCGATCTCCGAGATCCCGACCCACGTCCACACCGCGAAGGCCTCGCCGCTGTCGGACACCGACCCCGGCTACCTCCCGACGCCGACCAACCACGTCCTCGCCGCGCCGTCGGTGCAGATGTACGTGGCGCCCACGAGCGGCCTGACCTCGCTGCTGCCCGGCACGCTGTCGAACGTCGGCGGCAGCCAGGCGCATCTCAACATGCAGCCCTTCCTGGTCCTCACCTTCTGCATCGCCCTCCAGGGCATCTTCCCGTCCCAGACTTAGAGGAGCCCTCGACATGGCGCAACCCTACGTTGGTGAGATCCGGATGTTCGCCGGCAACTTCGCTCCCGCGGGCTGGATGTTCTGCGAGGGGCAGCTCCTGCCGATCTCGGAGTACGAGACCCTCTTCAACCTCATCGGCACGACCTATGGCGGGGACGGCCAGAGCACGTTCGCCCTGCCCGACCTTCGCGGCCGTCTTCCTCTCCACTTCGGCAACGGCTTCACCCTGGCCGAGACCGGCGGCGTCGAGACGGTGACCATCGGCGTGCCGCAGACGCCGGCGCACAGCCACCCGTTCCTCGCCTCGACCACCCCGGTCAGCCAGGTGGACCCGACCGGGAACGTGCTCGGCCAGCTCAACTCGGCCGAGCTCTATTTCGGCGCCCCGGGGACCTCGGCGTTGAACCCCGCTTCGATCACCTCGACCGGCGGCAGCCAGCCGCACAACAACTTCCAGCCCTACCTCTGCGTCGACTTCATCATCTCGCTCTTCGGCATCTTCCCGTCCCAGACCTGAGGAGATCCCCATGGACCCCTTCGTTGCCGAGATCCGCATCTTCCCGTTCAACTTCGCGCCCAAGGGCTGGGCGTTCTGCGACGGCCAGATCCTCCCGCTCAGCCAGAACACGGCCCTGTTCTCTCTCCTGGGGACCACCTACGGAGGCGACGGCAAATCGAACTTCGCCCTGCCGAACATGCAGGGCAACGCTCCCATGCACCCCGGCCAGGGGCCCGGCCTATCCCTCCACGATCTGGGAGAGACGGGGGGCTCCCAGACGGTGAGCCTCCTCGAGTCGGAGATCCCGTCTCACAGTCACAACCTGATGGCGGCAGTCAACCCGGCCACGGCTCGGATTCCGTCCCCGGCCGTCGGCCTCGCCCGCTCTTCGGGCGCCTCCTGCTTCGAATCGACCGTCACCGGCCTCGTGCAGCTGGCCGACGCCACAGTCGCCCCCGCCGGCGGCGACCAGCCGCACAACAACCTGCAGCCGTACCTGACGCTCAACTTCTGCATCGCCCTCCAGGGGGTGTACCCGCCCCGTACGTAGCATGCGGGCGGTCCTCCTCGCCATCCTCTTCCTGGGCGGAGCGCTCGGCCTCGAGCCTCCGCCAGCCGTATCCCTCCGTCCACCCTCCCTCGCCATCCTGCACGTCGACAACGCCGCTCCTCCCGGTGGAGACGGCAGCGCCGCGGCGCCGTTCACGCGGCTCGCGGAGGCCGAGTCGCGATCGGCGGCGGGCGACACGATCGTCCTCCATCGCGGCGACGGCTCGACGCGTGGCCAGGACGAGGGGATCCGACTGAAAGCCGGGCAGCGGCTGCTGAGCGGGGACGCCGAGCCGGCGCCGAAAACAGCCGCGCAGGGCGCGCCAGCGGGGACGCGCCCGCGGCTGTCGAACCGCCACGGCGACGCGATCACCTTGGCCGAGGGCGCACGGGTCGAGGGGCTCGATATCGTCAGCCCGTCAGGCTCCGGCCTCTCCGCACAGGGGGTGGGCGAGGTGACCGTCGACCAGGTCGCGATCGTCGGCGCCGGCGCCGACGGCATCCACGTCGTCTCCCCGAGCGGCCGCCTGCGGATCACCGGCGCCGCCGTCGACGGCGCGCACGGCAGCGGAATCTGTGTCGAGGCAGACGCCGGGTCGGCGGAGATCGCCATCGCCGGCAGCCGGATCTCGCGCTCCGGCGAGCACGGCGTCTCGGTGCGGCTCGGGGGCACGGCGGAGCTTGCGCTGCAGGTCGACAGGAGCTCGTTCGCCGGCAACCGCGGCTCGGGCGTGGCGGTCGTCGCCGCCGGCGCCGCCGGCGGCAGCGCGGCCGTCGTCGATTCCCTCTTCGAGGGGGATGGTGTCGAGATCGCGCTCACCCATCAAGGTGTCGACCGGCGCTTCGCCTTCGCGATCTCCGGCAACCGAATCCGCCAGCGGACCGGCGGGCGCGGCACGGCGATCAGCGTCTTCCTCGGCGGCGCCTCGACCGCCGGCACTCTCCTCGTGGGGACCGTTTCGGGAAACGCCGTCGGCAATGCCGCGATCGCCGCCTCCGGCTCCGCGCAGGGCAACGGAATCGACCTCTTCGCGAGCGGCGCCGGCACCCTCACCGCCGCGGTCGCCGGCAACACCGTCCGCCAGGTCGGGGAGAGCGCCCTGCGCGCCATCTCGTCGGCGCATCGCGGCGCGCTCAACCTGACGGTCACCGGCAACGATCTCGCGGTCGCTCCCGCCGCGGGCCTCGCCCTCTACGGCATCGACGTCACGGCCGGCGCTCTTCCCTCCGACTCTGGTAAGATCTGTCTTCATATCGCTGGCAATCAGGCCGCACGGGGAGAGCGATCGCTCGCCGGCATCTCGCTGCAGACGGCGGCGGGAAAACCGGCCATCGAGATCGAAGGGTATGGCGGCGCGCCCGGCGACAGCGCGGCGCTCGCACGGTTTCTGAACGGTGGCGCGGCGGTCGTCTCGCCGTCCGCCAGGGTGGCCATCAGCGCCGGGACGGTGCGTCGGGCCGCCGGGCCGTGTCCGGTCCCCGCCGCTTCACTTCCGGCTGTTCACTGAACGACGCGAGGAGGCGAGATGCAGGACCATTCGAGCTCACAGACAGCCGGGATGCGCCGGCGGGATTTCCTGAAAATGGGGGCCACCGCGGTCCTCGTTCCCTTGGCGAGCGAGCTCGCCGGGAGCGCCACCCTGATCGCGCCGACCGCTCCGCAGGCGGAGCCGATGTCGGTCGGCTACCTCCAGGGGAGCTACGAGCTGGCGAGCTTCGACCGCCTACCCTGGGGCGACGGCTCCAACCTCGCCCCGGAAGCCGCGGCGGAGCTCGAGGTGGTGCCCGCGAGCTCCCTGTTGCTCGGCGACCAGGATCTCGCCGGCGGCCAGGCGCGCCTGCGGATCCACGGCCTCTTTCCCGACCAGCCGGCCCGCGTCGCGAAGAGCTTCGACGCCGTCGATCTGGAGGTGCTCTTCCCTTCGCCCGATCCCGGCGCGCCCGCGCCTATTCCCTTCTTCGCCTGGAGCTTTCGGCGCCTGCCCGGGCTCAACGTCTCGCAGCGCCTCGCCCTTTCGGCGCCCATCGGCCCCGGCGGGCGGCTCGACCTCGCGCTCGAGATCGTCCAGCGCCGCTCCGCCGCTGCCGCCGCCCTCCTCGGCCCGGCGCCGCGCCGCCGTCTCGAGACGAGCTTCACCGTCGGTTGGGAGCACGGCCGGCCCAAGCTCCAGCGCGGCATCTATCTCCTGGGGCTCCTGCCCTCGGCCTGGAACGCGCCACGCGCCTTGGCGGCGGCGTCCGGAGGGGCGGCGGCGCTCTGTTCGCTCGTCCTCTCGGTCGAGCCGGCCGCCCGCGCCTAGATCGCGGCCTCTGGATCGCGGCTCCTGGATCATCGGATGGCGCCTCCCACTCTCCGCCCGATCGCTCCCGAGGATCGCGACTTCCTCTTCCGGGTCTATGCCAGCACCCGCGAGGAGGAGCTCGCGCTCACCTCGTGGGACGAGGCGCAGAAGCGGGCGTTCCTCGAGTCGCAGTTCGCCGCCCAGGACGCCTGGTACCACGAGCGCTATCCGGGGGCGACCCTCGACGTCGTCCTCGCCGAGGGCGTGCCGGCCGGCCGCCTCTACGTCCACCGCCGCGAGCGCGAGATCCGGTTGATGGACATCGCCCTGCTGCCCGAGTTCCGCCGCTCCGGCCTCGGCACCGCCCTCCTCCGCGGCCTCTTCGCCGAGGCCGCCGCGGCCGGCAAGACGGTCACCATCCATGTCGAGGCCTACAACCCGGCGCGCAACCTCTACGAGCGGCTGGGATTCCGCAAGATCGGTGAGCACGGCGTCTACTATCTGATGGAATGGACGCCCGGCGCCGAGCCGGCCGGGTAAGGGCGATCGTTTCCGCCGGCGACCGTGCCCTTCAGGCGAAGATCGCCTCGTAGCGCATGCCGGTGGAGTCGGGGCCCAGGGGGACGAGAAAGAGCTCCAGGCGTCCCAGACCGTCGTGCTCGAGGCGGTAGGTGCCCTGGGGGGCGAAGGGGCTGCGCGGACCGCGGAAGAGGAGCGAAAAGGGTTCCCGGCCGGCGCCCGGGCCGACCGCGGCCGGATCGTCGGCATAGCTCGCCCGCTGCACCTCGACGAGCTCTAAAGGCAGCGGCTCGCCGCCGGTCTGCAGGCGGAAGACCGTCGTCCGGTGCGGTTCGAACGAGGCGGCGGTCAGCGATTCGATGTCCGGCATGCGGTGCGGGCTCCCTCTCGGCGCGACTGCAGCAATCTAGACCAGGCGCGCCCGGAAATCCATCCTCTGCGATACGCTGATCGCCCGCCGGCGGCCCCCCGTCTCCCGCCGCGGCGGCCGGCAGCTCCGCCATGCGACTGGTCATCCTCGCGGCAGGCCTGAGCACCCGTGCGGCGGCGATCACCGGCGGGCGGTCGAAGCTCTTCCTCGACTGCGCCGGCGCGACGCTCCTCGATCGCCATCTCGATCTCTGCCGACGGTTAGGCGGCGAGCCGCTCGTCGTCACCCGGCCCGAGCTCGCGAGCGAGTTTCGCGCCGCCGGCGCCGAGGTGCTCGTCGAGGAGCGGCCCACCGCCATGATCGCCTCGCTCTACCAGGCGCGCGGGCGCCTCGCCGAGCCCTTCTGCTGGATCGGCGGCGACATGGTCTTCAGCGATGTCGAGCCGCTCGTCGAGCTCGCCCGCGACCATCAGGCGGCCGGCGCGCTGGCCGCCTTCTTCCACAGCGCGACCGACCGCTTCAAGGCCAAGATCCGCTTCGCTCCGCGGCTTGCGGTGAGCGTCACCCGAGAGGGCGAGCACGCCGCGAGCATCCCCAACTTCATGGCGGCGACCCCGGCAATCTTTCCGTACATGGCGGCCGACCCCAACGGCAACTTCCTGGCGCCGGCGATCGAGGCCGGCGAGCCGCTCCTCGTCCGCGAGTACAAGGCGCCCGTCTTCGAGATCGACACGCCGGGCGACCTCGCGGAGGCGTCCGCCCGGCTCGCCGGACCGGCCGCCGGGGCCGAGCGCGCCGCGAGGCGGGCCCGGCCATGAAGGCCGACCTCCTCTCGGCCGCGTCGGTCAACGGCATCCTGACGCTGGCGCGGGGCGAGAGCAGCGAGCGCCTGGCCGAAGCTCTCCGCCCGCCGGCGGCGCTGATGGCGGCCAAGCACGAGCTGCGCCGCCGCTATGCCGCGGTGCTGGTCGGCACCGGCACGGTGATCGCCAACGATCCCCATCTCACCTCGCATCGGGCGCCCGGCTTCGCGCCGGTGCGGCTCACCCTCGACCGCACCGGCCGCATCCCGCCCGGCGCCCGCTTCCTCGACGGCTCCGTGCGCACCCTGATCGGCGTCTGCCGGTCGACGCCCGGCGCGTACCTCGACCTCCTCGCGGCGCGCGGGGTCGAGGCGGTCGACGCCTCCGCCGCCGACGGCGGACGGATCGACCTGGCGCGGTTCCTCGCGGCGCTCGCGGCGCGCCGCATCGCCTCGGTGGTCGCCGAAGGCGGCGGGACGCTCGCCCGCGCCCTCCTCACCGCCGGCCTGCTGGAACGGTTGCGGCTCCTCGTCATCCCCGCCGTCCTCGACGCCGCCTCGATCAACCTCTTCGAGGACGGCGCCGGCGCCCTCGCCCGCCTCGCCCTGGAGGAAGTGGCGCGGATCGAGGACTACGCGCTGCTCACCTATCGAGTCGTCTAGAAGATCCTCACGCTCACCTCACGGGAACAGCACCGTGTCCGGGTGCCGCGTCAGCACCAGGTACAGCCCGATGCCGATCATGTCGGCGACGATGTCGGCGCGGCCGAGCTCGGGGAGGAGGAAACGGTAGATCAGCTCCGAGGCGGGGAGCACGCCGGTCTCCAGATTGTGGAGGAGGAAACGGTAGATCCGCCGCGAGTAGGGGTAGCCCTGGCTCATCTCGCGCACCGAGTGGATGTGCTGGAAGTCGTGGGCGGCCTCCCAGACGTTCGCATAGCGCCCACGGAAGACCGGGCGCGAGATCGGTTTCGGCCGTCCCATCCGGTCGTGGTGCCGCGCCGAGAGCTCGTAGCCGAGGTGGATGAAGCGCTCGAGACCCTCGACGTCGCGCTCGGTGGTGTGGCGCAGCACCTCCGGCGTCCGCTCCAGGATCGCCTCGATGTCGGTCGTCGTCCCGGTCTCGAGGAAGGTGAGGGCCTGCGCCGTCACCAGCGGCACGAGCAGGCTGATCTGCCCGTAGTTGACCTTCCCGCCCAGCCGGTTGCGGACGCTGGCGACCTGCGCCTCGTGGGCCAGATCGAAGATGGGATCGGGCTGGCGGCCCGCCGCCAGCACGCGGTCCGCCAGGTCGTAGAAGGCCCAGCCGCTGTTGACCCCGGCGAGGACGAAATATTCGAGCTTGGTGCCGGGCGAGGCATCGGCGGCGCGGCTGGCCAAGCCGGGCTTTCTCCCCACCAGGGGCTCGAGGGCCTGGCAGAGGATGGCGTTCCTCAGGATCTCGCGGCGGATGTCCATGCGCTCGCCATCTGCGGGACGAAGAGATCGGAGAGCTCGCGCGCCGGACGCGGGCTCCGCGAGGTCATCGTCCCGTCAGCGCCTCCCGGCGAGCCCGTGCCAGCGCCTCGGGCGAGCCCATGAGCTCGACCAAGGCGGTGATCTTGTCGGCCACCTGGCCGCTCTCCAGCCGGCGGACGGCGAGCTCGACTCCCTCGGCGATCGACGGCGCGCGGCCGGTGAGATAGAGGGCGACGGCGCTGTTCAACGCCACCAGGTCGCGCTTGGGACCGCGCTCGACGCCGTGCGCGATGCGCAGGAAGTCCGCCAGGCTCTGCTCGGCGCTCGCCGGCTGGATCTCCTCCTGGCGCACGGTCTTCAGGCCCACCTGCTCGGGCGTCAGCACCCGGTCGATCTCCTCCTCGCCGCGGAAACCGCGCAGGCGGGTAGGGGCGGCGAGCGAGACCTCGTCGAGACCGTCCTCGCCGCGCACCGCGAGGGCACCCTCGTAGCCCTGGCCGCGAAAGATCTCGGTCAGCAGCTCGAAGGAGTTCATCCGGTTGATCCCGAACATGCGGTAGCGCAGCTGCAAGGGAGTGAAGATGGGCGCCAGCATGTGGAAGGGGGTCGGCACGTTCACCCCCTTGGCGGCGAGCGTCATGCCGAAATTGGCGAGCGTGCCGAGCTCGGGGCTGACGAAGACCGGCGAGTAGAAGGCGACGCCCACCGTCTTCAGCGCCTGCTCGATCTGCGGCAGGGTCGCCCGCGGCACCTCGATGCCGAGGGCGCGCACCGCGTCGGCGCTCCCGGTGAGGCTGGTGACGCGGAAGAAGGAGTGCTTGGCGACCGGCGCCGCGGGCTCCCCGACGACGAGCGCCGAGAGGGTGGAGACGTTCAGCTTGCGCAGACCGCTCCCGCCGGCGCTCGCGATGTCCATCACCGAGTCGGGGAGGTCCATGGGATAGGCGCCCGTCAGGTCGGCCATGGCGTCGAGGAAGCCGAGCATCTCCTCGACGGTCTCGCCCTTGGTCTGCGAGGCGACGGAGAAGGCGAGGATCTTCCAGCCCTCCCGATCCGTCTGGAGGACGCTCCGCAGGAGCTCGCGGCTCTCGGCGCGCGTCAGGTCCTGACGCTGCATCAGCCTGCGGATGAGGGGGAAATCGTCGGGCGCCATCGCTCGGCTCCTTGCGGGTCGCGCGCGCCGAGAGGGGGCGCGGACGCCCGGCGAGCGGCGGGGCTCGCCGAATATCTCTTCACCGGATTCTAACAAACGTGCGGTGCTACCATCTCGCTCCGCGGCGGCCCGCCGCCGGGAAGCGCCCCGCCTCCCCCCCCGATGCCGCATTCGCCGCTCGCCGACCCCGCCCTCTCCGTCGCGCTCGCCCTGGCGGTGGGCATGCTCGCCCAGTCGCTCGCCCTGCACCTGCGGGTGCCGGGAATCGTCCTCCTCCTCGCCGCCGGCGTCCTCCTGGGGCCGGACGTCCTCGGCGTCATCCGACCAGGCACCCTGGGGCCGGCGCTCCAGACGCTGGTCGGCTTCGCGGTCGCCGTCGTCCTCTTCGAGGGGGGGATGAACCTCAACCTGGCGCAGCTGCGGCGCGAGGCGCGGAGCATCCGCCAGCTGGTGACCGTGGGGGCCGCCGTCACCGCTCTCGGCGGCGCCGTCGCGGCGCGCCTCCTCCTCGGCTGGGGCTGGACGCTCTCCCTTCTCTTCGGGACCCTCGTCATGGTCACCGGCCCGACGGTGATCACGCCTCTCTTGCGCCGCATCAAGGTGCAGCGCAAGGTGGCAACGGTGCTCGAGGCCGAGGGGGTCTTCGGCGACGCCATCGGCGCCCTCGTCGCGGTCGTGGCGCTCGAGCTGGTGGTGCGGCCGGGCGGCGGCCTCGGCGTCATGGCCGGGATCCATCTCGGTCCCGGCGGCCTCGCCGCCCTGGCCTTCGCCGTCCGCCTCGGCTTCGGCCTCGCCGCCGGGCTCGCCGGCGGCGCCCTGATCGCCGCGCTGCTGCGCTCCGGGATCGTCCCCGAGGGGCTGCAGAACGTCTTCACGCTCGCCTTCGTCCTCGCCTTCTACCAGAGCGCCAACAGCCTGGTGCCGGAGAGCGGGATCGTCGCCGTGATCCTCGCCGGCCTCTCCGTCGGCAACCGCCGCGCCCGCGTCGTCTCCGAGCTCAAGGACTTCAAGGAACAGCTCACGGTGATGTTCATCGGCATGCTGTTCGTGCTCCTCGCCGCCGACGTGCGGCTCGCCCAGGTGCGGGCCCTGGGCTGGCGCGGCCTGGCGACGGTTCTCGCCCTGATGTTCGTGGTGCGGCCCCTGAACGTCCTCGCCGGCACTTTCGCCACCAGCCTGACGCTGCGCGAGAGAGCGTTCATCGCCTGGCTGGCGCCGCGCGGCATCGTCGCCGCCGCGGTCTCCTCGCTGTTCGCGCAGACGCTCGCCGGCGCCGGGATCGCCGGCGGGCCGGAGCTGCGCGCCCTGGTCTTCCTGGTGATCGCGGTGACCGTCGTCGTCCAGGGCCTGACCGGCGGCCTCGTCGCCGGCTTCCTCGGCCTGCGGCGGGTGCCGAAGGGATGGGTGGTGGTGGGGGCGAACGGGCTCGGCCGGGCCTTGGGCGACCTCTTCGGGGCGGCCGGGCACGAGGTCGTCCTGCTCGACTCCAACCCGCAGGCGAGCCGCGCCGCCGAGGAGGCGGGCTTCCGCGTCCTCTACGGCAACGCGCTCGCCGAGCCGACGCTGCGCCGCGCCGAGCTCGACGCCCGCCTGGGCGCCATGGCGGCCACCTCGAACGAAGAGGTCAACTACCTCTTCGCCCGCCGCGCCCGCCTGGAGCACAAGCTGGGCTCTGTCTGGGCGGCGGTGCGCCGCGACCATCGGAGCGTCGAAGGCTCCATGCTGACCGAGATCGGCGCTCACCTCCTCTTCGGCGAGCCGCGGGCGATCGCTCTCTGGGCGCAGCGCCTGGAGCGCGGGGCGGCGCCGGTCGAGCGCTTCCGCTGGACGGGCGCTGCCGCGAGCGCCGGCTCCCCAACGGGAGCCGGCGCCGCCGGGACCGCCGCCGGGACCGACGGCGAATCGCCTGCCCTGCCGCTCGCCCTCTTCCGCGGCGGCGAGATCCTGCCCGTCGACGAGACGACCGCTCCCCGCGATGGCGACGTCCTCGCGGCCGCCCTCGCCGCCGAGGCGCTGGCGGCGGGGCTCGCCCATCTCCGCGCCCGCGGCTGGGAGCCGATCGCGGAGAGCGCCGAGCTTCAGGAGCCCGCCGCGGCCCTCCTTCCCCACGGCGCCGCGGTCTGAAGCGGCCGGCGCTCGGCGCCCGAGCCGATCGGCATCCGAGCTAGAATGCCTCCCCCTGGCAGGACGGGCGTTCCCATCCCTGCGGCCACCCTGAGATGCAACCCGGACGCGATAGGAAGCTGGTCACCGCCGCGCTCATGCTCGGCAACGCCCTCGCCGCGCTCGAGGCGACGGCGGTGGCGCCGGCGCTGCCGACGGCGGTGGCCGAGCTCGGCGGCGTCGCGCGGCTGTCGTGGGTCTTCTCGGCCTATCTCCTCACCTCGACCACCACGGTGCCGCTCTACGGCAAGCTCGCCGACCTCTACGGACGGCGGCGCACCTTCCATGCCGCGGTGGCGCTCTTCCTCCTCGGCTCCGCCCTCTCGGGCATGTCCCACTCGATCGGCCAGCTCATCGTCTTCCGCGCCATTCAAGGGCTGGGGGCGGGCGGCGTGCAGCCGATCGCCTTGACCGTCGTCGCCGACATCTTCGCCCTCGAGGAGCGCGGCAGGATGCAGGGGCTGTTCTCCGGGGTGTGGGCGGCGGCCAGCCTGGTGGGACCGCTGCTCGGCGGCTTCATCACCATCGCGCTCTCCTGGCGCTGGATCTTCTACCTCAACGTGCCGCTCGGGCTGGCCTCCTCGCTCCTCCTCCAGCGCTACCTCAAAGAGGAGCGCGGCCGGCGCGAGCACCAGCTCGACCTCCTGGGGACGGCGACCCTGACCGCCGCCGTGACCCTCCTCCTGCTCGGGCTGACCGAGGGGCCCGAGCTCTGGGGATGGGGCGACGGGCGGACGCTCGGCCTCTTCGCCGGCGCCGCCCTGGGGCTCGCCGCCTTCCTCTGGCACGAGTGGCGGGCTCCGGAGCCGATGCTGCCGCTCGCGCTGTTCAAGAACCGGGTGATCTCGGTCTCGGCGGCCGGCAACGCGATCATCGGCGCCCAGCTCTTCGCCATCACCGCCTATGTGCCGATGTTCGCCCAGGGGGTCCTAGGCGGCAGTGCGGTCGACGCCGGCACGACGCTCGCCCCCATCCTCATCGGCTGGCCGATCACCAGCACCCTCGCGGGCCGCCTCATCACCCGCGTCAGCTACCGGCGCCTCAACCTCTTCGGCGCCGCCCTCCTGGCCGCCGGCACGGCGCTCCTCGCCTACGCCGGCAGGGCCGGCGGCAGCGGCCGCATGGAGGTCATGGTGGCGATGATGGTCGCCGGCTGCGGCCTGGGCTTCCTCTCGACCCCTTTCCTGATCGCGGTACAGAGCGCGGTGACATGGGGGGAGCGCGGGGTGGCGACCTCCACCGTCCTCTTCTTCCGCACCATCGGCGGCGCCATCGGGGTGGCCGCCCTCGGCGCCCTCTTCAACGCCCACCTCGTGCGCGGCGGTGGCGGCGGTGTGGCAGACGCCAACGCCGCTCTCGATCCGGCGCTCCGCGCCCATCTCGCGCCGGCGGCCCTCGCCCAGGTGACGGCGGCGATCCGCGCCGGCCTCGATTCGGTCTACCTGGTGCTCGCCGTCGTGGGCGCCCTCTCGATAGGAATCGCCCTGCTCTTCCCACCAGGCACGGCAACGGCCCTCGCCTTGCGCGAGGCGAACGCGGAGATCGCGGGATGAACCAGCGCAGCACCATGGATCCTCCGGGGGACCGCCATCTGCGGACGGCCCTCTTCGTCGACTTCGACAACATCTACCTGCGCCTCCAGCACGAGGACCCGCGCGCCGCCGAGCAGTTCGCGACCCATCCGTCGCGCTGGCTCGCCTGGCTGCGCGAGGGGCTGCCGTTCGACGACCTCCTGCCCGGGGCCGTCCGGCGGCGCAAGATCCTCTTCCGGCGCTGCTACCTGAACCCGTCGCAGTTCGGCCGCTTCCGGCCGGACTTCAGCCGCGCCGCCTTCGAGGTCGTCGACTGCCCGCCGCTCACCAGCGGCGGCAAGACCAGCGCCGACATCCACATGGTGATGGACATCCTGGACACCCTGAACCACGCGACCCATTTCGACGAGTTCATCATCCTGTCGGGCGACGCCGACTTCACGCCGGTCCTCCTGCGCCTGTCGAAGCACGACCGGAGGAGCGCCGTCCTCGCCATCGGCCCCGCCTCGGCCGCCTACAAGGCGGCCTGCGATCACCTGATCGACGAGGACACCTTCCTCGAGGAGGCGATCGGCGTCGACACCAGCCCGGCGGCGCGCGCCGCGGCGGCGACCAACGGCTCCGGCGTCACCGAGCTCCTGACCGCGATCGCCGACAAGGTCTACGAGCAGGCGAGCGCCTCGGGCGAGCTGGTGGCGACCGACCTCCCCGCCATCTACCGCGGCTTCCCGGAGTTCACCGCCAGCAACAACTGGCTGGGGTTCAACAGCCTGCGCGCCATGACCTTCGGGGTGGTGCACGCGCGGCCGGATCTCGCGATGGTCGATGGCGATCCCTGGAAGGTGCGGGTGCGGCCCGGCGCCACGCCGGCGGCGGCGCCACCCTCCGCAGCCGCGGCGGACGCCACGGCGCCGCCGCCGGAGCACCAGCCGCACCCGGACGTCGACCTCGCCGACCTCACCCGGCAGATCGTCGAGCACGTGCGCGGGATCGTCGACGCCTCGGACTCGGCGGTGCCCATGGCGCGGGCGGCGCAGATGGTCATCGGCCGCTTCGGCGACGTGGTGCTCGCCACGCGCTGGGCGGGCGCCGGCACCTTCCGCGACCTCCTCGCCGGCCACACGGGCCACGAGACCCCCGGCTTCGCCCTCTCGCCGCAGCGCCCCGGCTATCTCTTCAACCCCGACCAGCACCAGGTGCCGACGGCCGGACATCCCGATGAGATGGAGATCGGCGATCCCGAGCTCGCCGCCCTCGCCTACCGCATCCATCAGCTCACCGACACGCCCTACCTCACGCCGGCCGAGTACGCCCTCCTCTTCCGGCTGGTGGCGGAGGAGGTCAACCAGCACGGCTATTTCCTCCACCGCACCAGCAAGGCGGTGCGCGACCGCTGCATCGAGGAGGGATCGCCGATCGCCCGCGGCAGCGTCAACTTCATCCTGCGCGGCATCGCCTTCTCCGGCCACCGCCTCGGGATGGCGCCGAGCGAGGAGCCGGTGGCGATCGCCGAGCGCTTCGCGGCGAACGTCCAGGCGCTCGCCGAGAGCGCCGGCCTCGCCCTCTCGCCGGCGGACCGCGAGCACCTCGACGGCTGGCTGGCGGGAGAGCTGCGGCGCGCCGTAGCTCCGAGCGTCGTCTAGGCGATGCCCGCGGACAACTCCCCGGGCTTCGCCGCCGCGCCGGAGCCGGCGCCGAGGCGGAGATCGACTTGATCGCGACCTTCGTCATCCTCGGCGCCGCCGTGGCGCTCCTCCTCTCCGATCGGGTGCGCGCCGACCTGGTGGCGCTCCTCGTGGTGCTGGCGCTCGGGGCGACCGGCGTCCTCACTTCGCAGGAGACCTTCTCCGGCTTCAGCCGCTCGGCGGTCATCACCCTCTTCGCCATCTTCATCCTCGCCGAGGGCCTCGAGCGCACCGGCGTCACCGAGCGAGTGGGGCGGCTCCTGGTGCGGCTCGCCGGGACGGGCGAGCGCCGCCTGGTGCTCGCGGTCATGTCGGCCGGAGCGGTCCTCTCGCTCCTCATGAACAACATCGCCGCCGCGGCGGTGCTCCTGCCGGCGGCGAGCGGGGCGGCGCGCCGCTCGGGGGTCAAGGCTTCGCGCCTGCTGATGCCGCTCGCCTTCGCGACCCTCCTGGGCGGCATGGCGACGCTCCTCACCACCTCGAACATCGTGGTCAGCAGCCTGCTCTCCGACCGCGGCCTGAGAGGCTTCGGGCTCCTCGCCTTCGCCCCCCTCGGGGTGCCGCTCGCCGTCGTCGGCATCGCCTACGTGACTCTCTGGGGCCGGCGGCTCCTTCCCGAGGTCTCGCCCGGCGAGGCGCTCGCCGCCGTCCACCGCAAGGAGGACGACCTCGCCGCGGTCTACCACCTCGGCGAGACGGTGTTCCGCGCCGGCGTCCCGGCGGGCTCGGCCCTCGTCGGCCGCACGCTCGCCGCCAGCGGCGTCCGCAACGACTTCGGGCTCGACGTCCTGGCGGTCGAGCGCGGCGGCCGGCTGCTGCTCGCCCCGGCGCCCGAGACGGTGCTCGCGCCGGACGACATCCTCATGCTCTCCGGCCGGCCGGAGCAGGCGCCGCTCGCCTCCGCCCGCGACCTCGAGATCCTTCCCGGCCGCGCGCTGCGCCACGAGCGCGACCTGCAGTCGGCGACGGTCGTGGTCGCCGAGGCGGTGCTCGCGCCGCGCTCCGACCTCCTCGGGCGGACGCTCCCCGAGGCCCACTTCCGCGAGCGCTACGGGATGACGGTGCTCGCCCTCTGGCGCGCCGGCCGGCCGATCTCGACCGGCCTCGCCGAGCTGCCGCTCCAGTTCGGCGACGGCCTGCTGCTCCAGGGCCCGCGCGACCGGCTGCCGGTGCTGCGGGCGGAGCCCGATCTCATCCTCCTGGACAAGGGGGAGGAGGGGGTGGCGCCGGCGCGCGGCAAGAGCGCCCTCGCGGTCGCCATCCTCGGGGCGACCCTGGTCCTCGCCGCCTGGGGGCGCCTGCCGGTCGCCGAGGTGATGCTCGGCGGGGCGCTCGCCCTCGTGATCTGCCGCGTGCTGTCGATGGACCAGGCGTACCAGGCGATCGACTGGAAGAGCATCTTCCTGGTCGCCGGGATGCTGCCGTTGGGCATCGCCATGAACAAGACGGGCGCCGCCGCCCTGCTTACCGATGGCCTGGTCCACGCTCTCGGGCCGCTCGGGCCGCGGGTGCTCCTCGCCGGGCTGGTGGTCGCGACCGTCCTCCTCGCCCAGGCGATCCACAGCGCCGCGGTGGCGGCGGTGGTGGCGCCAATCGCCATCGAGGCCGGCCAGCGGATCGGCGCTGATCCGCGGGCGTTCGCGATGGCGGTGGCGCTGGCGTCGTCGATGGCCTTTCTGACCCCCCTCGGGCACCCGGTGAACGTGCTGGTGATGGGGCCGGGCGGGTACCGGTTCCGCGATTATTTGAAGGTGGGGCTGCCGCTGACGGTCCTGCTGATCGTGATGATCGTGGCGGTCCTGCCCATGGTCTGGCCGCTCACCCGTTAGTGGCTGAGGTCTTGCCCGGACGAGCTTTCCCCCTCCCACCCTTTTCAGGTAGGGGCCACCGGCCGCCCACCCGACTAGTAGCCCCCGCTCCCCACCCGGCAGACGGCATTCTCAGTCGTTGTGCCCGTCGCATCGCTTTTGTTTTCAGCGACTTCCGTTCTCTCCTCGACAGGTGCCAGGTGATTCGCTGGCCGGCCTCGATAGGTGTCGATAGGTGCCAGGTGATTCGCAGGGTCTGCAGGTGCCAGGTGATTCGCGAGCGGATCTTCTGGCCACTCTCTTGCAAGTCGGTGCGGCGATGCACGCATGGCAAAAGCTCGCGCCGCTCGCTCTCCTCGCTGCCATCACGGTCCTCGGCTTCTTCTCTTCGCCCGCCGTGGCCCAGGGCTGCACGACGATGTCCGGGATCGTCTATGGGACGTATGTCGACTCGCACGGGGCCACCCAGAACCTGGCGCTCGACCTGCTGGTCCCGAGCGGCGCCTCGGGGCCGTTCCCGGTCGTCCTCTGGATTCACGGGGGCGGCTGGTCGACAGGCAGCCGGTCGCCGGTGCCGGCGCCGGTCGCCGACCTCTGCGGCCATGGCTATGCGGTCGCCGCGGTCGACTATCGGCTGAGCACCGTCGCCCTCTGGCCGGCGCAGATAGAGGACTGCAAGGGCGCCGTGCGGTTCCTCCGCGCCCATGCGGCGCAGTACGGGCTCGACCCCGACCGCTTCGCCGCCTGGGGCGCCTCGGCCGGCGGCGAGCTCGCGGCGATGCTGGGGACGACCGGCGGATTGGAGAGCGCGACCGTGGGCAACGCCAGCGTCGACCTCGAGGGGACGACGGGCGGCAACGCCGGCGTCTCCTCCCGCGTCCAGGCGGTCGTCGACTGGTACGGGCCGACCGACTTCCTCGCCATGCGCTTCTACCCCGCGACCGGCGCGCCCGACCCGGACGGCGCGAGCTCCCCCGAGAGCCGGCTCCTGGGCGGCCCCATCCAGGGACGGCCCGAGCTCGCGGCGACGGCGAATCCGATCCCCTTCGCCACCCCCGACGATCCGCCGTTCCTGATCATGCATGGCACCGCCGACGACCAGGTGCCCTTCAACCAGAGCGAGCTCCTGGTCGATGCCCTCCGCGGCCAGGGGGTGCCGGTGACGTTCTCGCCGGTCGCCGGCGCCGGCCATGGCACCGGGGCGTTCGCCAACACCTCCCTCGAGCCGGCGGTCTTCGCCTTCCTCGACTCCGTCCTCGGCAACCTGCCGGCGGTCCAGGTGGGCGTCGTCGCCGACCTCCCCAACGCCGCCGAGGGGGGAACGGCCGGCCGCTTCACCATCTCGCGCACCGGCAGCACCGCCGCGCCGCTCGCCGTGCCCTACGCGCTGGCGGGGACGGCGACCCCGGCCGCCGACTACACCGCGGCCGCCGGCCCGGCGGTGATCCCCGCCGGCGCCTCGTCGGTGACGGTCGATGTGCAGCCGGTAGAGGACAGCCTGGTCGAGGGGGACGAGACGGTGGTGCTGGCCCTCGGCGCCTCCACCGGCTACCGCATCGACTCCGCCCGTCCCGCGGCGACGGTGACGATCGCCGACGACGACTCCGCGGCCGGGTTGCCGGTGGTGAGCGTCGTCGCCGACGACCCCGCGGCCGCCGAGAGCGGCGACCCGGGGAGCTTCACCGTCACCCGGAGCGGCGATCTGTCGGCCGGCCTGACGGTCGCCTACACCCTCGGGGGGACGGCGACCCATGGCGCCGACTACACGGCGCTGCCGGGGACGGTGACGATTCCGGCCGGCCAGGCGTCGGCGGCGGTCGCCGTCTCGCCGCTGGCCGACAGCGCCGTCGAGCCGGCCGAGACGGTGATCCTCTCCCTCGCCGCGGGCGCGAGCTACGCGCTGGGGACGCCCGCCACCGCGAGCGTCGCCATTGCCGCCGATCCGCTCGACCGGCCAGTGATCGGCGTCGTCGCCTCCGACCCGACCGCGGCCGAGGCCGGCGCGGACCCCGGCGAATTCCTCCTCACCCGGACCGGCTCCACCGCCGCCGCCCTGACCGTCGACGTCACCCTCTCCGGCACCGCCACCAACGGCGCCGACTACCAGACGGTGCCGGCCACCGTCACCTTCCCGGCCGGCGCCTACCGCGCCGCCGTCGCCGTCAAGCCGATCGACGACGGGCTGCTCGAAGGGCCCGAGACCGTCCGGCTCGCCGTCTCCCCCGATTCCTCGATCCTCGTCGCCCCCTATGCCGGGAGCACGGTGACGATCGCCGACGACGCCGCCAGGGCCGATGCCGGCTACTACACGGTGGTCCCCTGCCGGCTGATCGACACCCGCGGGCCCGCCGGGCCGGCCGGCGGCCCGTCGCTCGCGTCGGGCACGGCGCGCCAGGTGACCGTCGGCGGGAGCTGCGGCGTGCCGGCCGAGGCGACCGCGGCGGCGATCAACGTCACCTTCGTAGCCCCCGGCTCGAACGGCTTTCTCACCGTCTATCCCGCCGGCCAGCCCCGCCCGCAGACCTCGACGGTCAACGCCTCCCGCGGCCAGACGCGCGCCAACAACGCGATCGTCCCCTTGGCCGGCATGCCCCCGGCCCTCACCGTCTTCTACGGCGCCGGCTCATCCGGACAGACCGACGTGGTCATCGACGTCGTCGGCTATTTCCGCTAGATGGTGAAGAAGCTCTCCCTCCGCGCTCCCGGCAAGGGCCTCCACGAGATCACCCGCGAGGTGAGGTCGGCGGCCGCCGAAAGCGGCGTCGCGGAGGGGCTCTGCACGGTCTACCTCCGCCACACCTCGGCGAGCCTGCTGATCCAGGAGAACGCCGACCCCTCGGCGCGGCGCGACCTCGAGGCCTGGCTCGACCGCCTGGTCCCGGAGCGCGACCCGCTCTACACCCACACCGCGGAAGGGCCGGACGACATGCCCTCCCACATCAAGGCGGCCCTCACCGCGACCGCGCTCTCGATCCCCATCGTCGCCGGCGAGCTCGGCCTGGGAACCTGGCAGGGGATCTATCTGTGGGAGCACCGCGACCGGCCCGGGCCGCGGCAGATCCTGGTCCACGTGGGGGCGTGAGCGGGCTTCAGTGCGCCGGCTGCGTCGCCGGCTCGGCGCGCTTCTTCCCCGTCCCCGCCGCCCGCGCGTAGGGGATGTCCCTGCCGCCGCCCTCGACGTAGAGCTCGTTCTTGCGCACGAAGGCGTCGAGGAGGAGCCAGAGGTAGGGGTCCTTCTTCTGCGACTTGTAGGTGGCGAGAATCTGCGCCTTGTGCCGCTCGCCGTCCTTCGACAACGGATAGACCCTCCACTCCTCGTCGACGAAGCGGGCGGGCGGCCTGAGGCCCAGGCTGGGCGCGTAGGCCAGGGGGCGCGGGAAATGCCCGGAGTGGACGAGGTAGCCGAGCAGGCGCGGCTCCGGCCGGATCCGCGCCACCTGCTCGCGGACGATCAGGCCGGTCGTCGCATGGTCTGGATGGTGGTCGAACGGAACCGGCGCGATCACCGTCGTCGGCTTGGCGATCGCCATCACCCGCGCCAGGTCCCCCTCGAGGTTCGACAGGGTGTAGAAGGCGCCCGGCGACATCGCCTGACTGTAGGGGACCGCCGTGCGGCCGGTGCCGCGCGAGGGGATGACGCTCCCCGGGTTGTCGCGCATCGACCGCAGGCCGCGGTCGGGGTAGCCGAGGATGAAGACGTGATCGGCCGGCACGCCCAGCCGGGCCATCGCCGCCTTGCCCTCGCGGATGCGCGCCTCCCCCTCGCGGAGCAGGCTGGGGCCGCGCGGCCGTACCGTATGGTCGAGGAGGGCGGCGGCGAACCGGTTGCAGTCGCCGGCGGTCATGTAGACGACATAGACTTCGGCGCCGCGGGCGATGGCGTCCGCGGCGTAGCCCGCCGCGGCGATCGCCTCGTCGTCGATGTGGGGAGCGACCAGCAGCAGCCGCTCGCCGTGCTGCGGGGAGGCGAGGATCGGCAGGCCGGTCGAGCTGCAGCCCGCCGCCGCCAGGCAGGCGGCGGCGATCGCCCCGGTCAGGGCCGCCCGGGCGGCGCGCCCGCGGCCCCGCCGGAACCGTCCCCGCCAACGTGGCCGGCACGCCGTCTGCAGACCGAGCGGTCCGCGCGCAGGGATTCCCGAAAGCTCCGCCATGGGCTCTGGCTTATACTGGCGCTCCATTCTATGCGACCCGCGCCCTCCGGGCAGGGGAAAGCGACCACAACCGGCGCGGCGCGGCGCCCACGAGGACCACGGATGAGTTACGTGGCGAAGCAAACGGAGGTCTGCGGCGTGGGCGAACGGCCTCGTGAGCACGGGCTGAGAATGGGGGTGCAGGCGCCGCGACCGCCGAGATCTGCGTGTCATGGCGTTTGACCGCGCCAGGCTGCGGCGGCTCGCCCCGTTCGCCAGCGTGCTGTTCTTCGCCGTCGCCCTCTGGCTCCTTCACAACGAGCTCCGGGGTTTCCGCTACAAGGACGTCCTGCACTTCCTGCAGAGCCTGCCGCACCAGCGGCTGGCGGAGGCGCTGGGGCTCACCATCGCCGGCTACCTCGCGCTCTCCGGCTACGACGCCCTGGCGCTGCGCTACAGCAGGATCTCCCTCCCCTACGGCAAGATCGTCCTCGCCTCGTTCACCGCCTCCTCCTTCAGCAACACGCTCGGCTACCCGCTGTTCACCGGCACGCCGCTGCGCGTCCGGCTGTACTCGAGCTGGGGGCTGACGGCGCTCGACGTGACGCGCGTCGTCACCTTCAGCTTCGCCACCTTCTGGCTCGGCTTCCTCGCCCTCTCCGGCTCCACCTTCGTCCTCGAGCCGCTCGCCGTCCCGGGGTCGCTCCACCTGCCCTTCGCGACGGTGCGGCCGATCGGCGTCCTCTTCCTCGCCCTGCTCCTCGCCTACGTGATCGCCAACTTCACGCGCCGCACGCCGTTCACCGTCGGCGGCCTCGAGCTGGCGATGCCGGGACCCGCCCTCGCCTTCGCCCAGATCGCCATCGCCTCGCTCGACTGGTTCCTGGCCGGCGCCGTGCTCTACGCCCTGGTGCCGTCGCGCTGGGGGATCGACTTCCCGGCCTTCCTCTCCATCTTCCTCTTCGCCCAGGTGGTCGGCCTGATCTCCCAGGTGCCGGGGGGGCTGGGCGTCTTCGAGACGGTGATGGTGCTCCTCCTGCCTGCCGACCTGCCGCGGCCCGAGGTGCTCGGCTCGCTGATCGCCTTCCGCGCCATCTACTACTTCTGCCCGCTGATCCTCTCGACCGTCCTCCTCGCCGTCAACGAGATGGTGGCGCGGCGCGAGCAGCTCGGGCGGGCGGCCCGCTTCTTCGGCAAGCGCGCGCCGTCGGTGGTGCCGCCGGTGATCGCCGCGACGACCTTCCTCGGCGGCGCGATGCTCGTCATCTCGGGCGCCACCCCGGCCGTGCACTCCCGGCTCGACTGGCTGAACGCCCTCCTGCCGCTGCCGGTGATCGAGCTGTCGCACTTCCTGGGGAGCCTGGCGGGCGTCGCCCTGCTGTTCCTGGCGACCGGCCTCCAACGGCGGCTGGACGCCGCCTATCAGCTCGCCGTCATCCTCCTCGCCACCGGCATCGTCGTCTCGCTCTTGAAGGGCCTCGACTACGAGGAGGCGCTCATCCTGTCGCTGATGCTCGCCTCGCTCATCCCCTGCCGCCGGCACTTCTACCGCCGCGCCTCGCTCACCAGCCAGCCGTTCACCCCGGTGTGGATCGTGGCGATCACCATCGTCGTCTGCGGCTCGGTCTGGCTCGGCTTCTTCGCCTACCAGCAGCGGGAGTACTCGACCAGCCTGTGGTGGCAGTTCACCCTCTTCGGCAACGCGCCGCGGTTCCTCCGCGCCACCGTCGGGGTGCTCGGGGTCGCCCTCGCGGTCGCCTTCGAGCGGCTGATGCGGCCGGCGCGCCCGGAGCCGACGATACCGACCGAGGAGGACCTGCTGCGCGCCGAGGCGGTCGCCGTCGGCGCCAAGCGCACCTACTCCTACCTCGCGCTCCTCGGCGACAAGGAGATCCTCTTCAGCGACAGCGGCAACGCCTTCCTCATGTACGGCGTGGCGCGGCGGACCTGGGTGGCGATGGGCGACCCGGTGGGGCCGGAGCAGGAGAGGATCGAGCTCGCCTGGCGCTTCCGTGAGCTCTCCGACCAGCACGGCGGCCGGCCGGCCTTCTACCAGGTCGGCGAGCGCGATCTCTACCTCTATGCCGACCTCGGGCTGACGCTCCTGAAGCTCGGCCAGGAGGGGCGCGTGTCGCTCCCCGAGTTCTCGCTCGAGGGACGCGAGAGGAAGACCCTGCGCTGGGCGCACCGCAAGAGCGACAACGAAGGCTACCGCTTCGAGGTGGTGCCGGCGGCCGACGTGCCGCCGCTCCTCCCCGAGCTCCAGGCGATCTCCGACGCCTGGCTGGGCGACAAGAACGTGCGCGAGAAGGGCTTCTCGCTGGGCTACTTCGACGTCCGGTACCTGGCCCGCTTCCCCCTCGCGCTGGTGCGCCGCGAGGGCCGGATCGAGGCCTTCGCCAACATCTGGCGCGGCGCCGACCAGGAGGAGATATCGATCGACCTCATGCGCCATCGGCCGGAGGTCGAGAGCATCGTCATGGACTACCTGTTCATCGAGCTGATGCTGCTCGGAAAGGCCGAGGGCTTCCGCTGGTTCAACATCGGCATGGCGCCGTTGTCGGGCCTGGAGAACCGGGCGCTGGCGCCGCTCTGGAGCCGCCTGGGCTCGATGCTCTTCCGCCACGGCGAGCACTTCTACAACTTCCAGGGCCTGCGCCAGTACAAGGAGAAGTTCGACCCAGTGTGGAGCCCGCGCTACCTCGCCGCCCCGGCGGGGCTGACCCTGCCGCGTGTCCTCGCCGACGTCGCCTCGCTCATCGCCGGCGGGCTGGCCGGCGTGGTGCGGCGGTAGGGAAGCGCGCGCGAGGGGACGAAGGCCGTCCCCTCGCGCGGCGGTGAGCCTAGTTGCCGCTCTTCGGCTTGTCCTTGCCGGGATTGCAGCAAGCGTTGCTGGCGATGGTGCCGGAGGTGAAGTTGCAGATGCACTGGCCGTTGTCGCAGGAGGCGTACCAGCCGGCCTGCTGCGCCTGCTTCGGGGTCACTCCGTCCTTGGCGCCGCACCAGCACTTGCCGTCGATCCACTGCGTGCTCTTGTAGGGCACGCCCGTGCCGTACGTGGGGTTGACGCCGTGGCTCGCGCACGTCTCCGGAGCGGCCTTGGCCTTCGCCGCATGGGTGGGCAGAGCGGTCACCAGCATCCAGCCGCAGACGACGAAGGCTACGGTGATGGCGATCAGACCTCGCTTCATCGATCGATCCCTCCTGGATTGCACCGGCCAGCGCGGGGACGCGAGCGCCCGGACCTCCACGACGGAGCTCCGCGGTCTCGGACGTCACGGCTAACCTTGATTGCTGAACGACGGTATCACACTCGGCGTCAGCCGGGAGAGGGCGGATCGCCGGTCCCCTGGAGCGGCGCCTCGTCCTCTTCCTGCTGGACCGGCGCGGGCTTGGGCGCCGGCCGCCGGGCGGCCGAGCCGGAGGGCGGGAGGGCCGGGGGCGAGGTCCCCTGGAGCAGCCCCGGATCGGTCACCGTGGCCGCGGCGGGAGGCGCCGGCGGAGCGAGCGGCACGATCGTCGTCGTCGCCGGTGCCGGAGGAGGCAGGTCGGAGCGCAGGAGGCTCGGGCCGGGCGCCGGCGCGGCAGGCTTCGCGGCGGCGGGCTGCGGGAGAGGTGCCAGGCTCTTCGCGGCGGCGGGCTGCGCTCCCGGCGGGAGCGGCGCAGCGGGCGGGAGGCTGGCGGCGCGCCGCGCCGCCAGCTCGCGGTGGAGCGCCGCCGCGAACTCGTTGAGCGCCGCCCGCTCGCGGGCCGGCGCCGCCGCCGCGCCGCGGCCGGCGAAGATCAACCCGCTCGCCACCAGGGCGGTGCGGCCGGTGTCGAACGAGTCCACCTGGAAGGGCCGGTAGGCGTCGAACCAGCGGTAGAGGCGGGCGAGCGGCTCGCCGGCGAGGCGCCCGCGCACCTCCTGGCGCCAATCGCAATGCCCGGCGCGCACCTCGCCCGAGAGGAAGACGGAGACGCCGTCGCAGGCGAGCGGCCCGCCGCGCCAGGCGAGGGCCAGCCCATAGGCCGAGCCCTCGCCGCTCCCCCCGACCGCCGCCTCGGCAGCCGCCCGGCGCGTCCACTCGCGGATCATCCGCCGCTCGGCGGCGGTCGCCGGCGCCGCCCCCCGGCCGGCGAAGGTGAGCCGCTCGCCGCCCGCCGCCTCGGCGAACGGCGCGAAGCTGCCGGCGAAGAAACGGACGTCGTCCGCCTCCTCCGGGTCGCGGAACGGGGTACGGACGAGAGGCCCTCCCGGCGGCCCCGCGGCGACCCCGCCCTCGCCCACCGCCACGAGCTCGCCCAGCGCGCCCGGCGCGCCGCCCCGCACCCACTCGATCGCCGGACGGCCGAGCGCGGCGGGGAGGAGCGGCGGCCGGCGATGCCGCCGGAGGGGGCGGTCCGCGGCGCCGCAGGACGCCAGGGCGGCGGCGAGCAGGACGATCCCGAGGAGACGTCCGGCGGATACGGTCGAGCCGCGGAAGCTCGGGGCGGAGGGCGGCGACATCGCAGGCGAGGATAGCGGCAAGCCCCCCGAGCGTCCACCCGAGGACGCGCCGCCCGGACGCTTGACACGGAGCCGCCCGCCGGCGAGAATTGAACCGTGGTTCAAACGGCACGCCATACCGACCGACCGCGACGGGAGCCGGGCCGCCCGCCGGCGCGGGCACCGCGCGGCCGCGAGGGCGAGCGGCGGCGGGCGATCCTCGACGCCGCCTCCCGCGTCTTCCTGCAGAAGGGGGTGCACGCGGCGGGGATGCGCGACATCGCCGCCGAGCTGGGCATGGCGGTGGGGAACCTCTACTACTACTTCGAGGACAAGGAGGACCTCCTCGCCTTCGTGCAGGAGGATGCCCTGGCCGGCCTCCTCGCCTTCGCCGACCGGGTGCGCTCTCTCGAGCTTCCCACCGACGCCCGGCTCCACCTCCTCGTCATCGGCCACGTGGTGCGCTTGAACGATGCTCGGGAGGGGACGCCGGGCTCGCTCGCCCATCTCGAGCTCGAGATCCTCTCGCCGCCGCGCCGGCGGACGATCCAGGCGCTCCGCGACCGCTACGAGCGGCAGTTCCGCGAGCTCCTGGAGGAGGGGACCGCCGCCGGCGACTTCCGCCCCGTCGATCCCGGCATCGCCGCCCGGCTGATCTTGGGCGCCCTCAACTGGACGGCGCGCTGGTACCGCCCCGGCGGCGCTCGGAGCGCGCGCGAGATCGGCGAGGAGGCGGCGGCGCTCCTCGTCTCGGGGCTGCTGGCGCCCGGCCGGGCGCTCACAGTCCTCGGCGCCGGCGATGCCGCGTCGCTCGAGGAGTGCCTGGCGAGACCTGGCGAGGAGACCCGGTAGAGAATGGCCGCCGAGACCACCCTCCTCACCCTCTCCGTCAACGGCGAGGCGCGCACCGTCGCCTTCCCCACCCACCACACGCTCCTCGAGGTGCTGCGCGAGGAGTGCGGTCTGACCGGCACCAAGCACGGCTGCGAGCTCGGCGAGTGCGGCACCTGCGCCGTGCTCGTCGACGGCCGCCCGGTGCTCTCCTGTTTGCTGCTCGCCGCCGACACGGCGGGCAAGCGGATCGAGACGGTCGAGGGGCTGGCCCGCGGCAACGACCTGCACCCGCTGCAGGCCGCTTTCGCCGACCTCGGGGCCGCCCAGTGCGGCTACTGCACGCCGGGAATCCTGATGACGGCGAAGGCTTTCCTCGCCGAGAAGCCGGCGCCGAGCGACGCCGAGATCCGCCAGGCGCTCGCCGGCAATCTCTGCCGCTGCACCGGCTACCACAAGATCGTCGAGGCGGTCGCCTGGGCCGCCGCCCGCCTGCGTGGCGACGAGACGCCGCCGCCGGCTCGCGTGCTGTGGGGCGACCCGCCGCCGGCCCCCTCCCCGCCTCTGCCGCCGGGGCCATCCCGGCTGGAGGAGAGCTGATGGCCGAGCCCGCCGAGAAGCCGAGCGGCATCCCGCCGGAGCCCGAGCCCGCGCCGGAGCGCCAGCTGACGCTCCTCGGCACGCCGTTCCGGCGCGTCGACGGCCGCGCCAAGGTGACCGGCGCCACCCGCTTCGCGGACGACCTCGCGTTTCCCCGCATGGCCTATCTCAAGCTCGTCCGCTCGACCGTCCCCCACGCGCGGATCGCCCGCATCGACCTCGCCGCCGCGGCGGCGATGCCCGAGGTGCTGGGGTTCCTGACCGGCGCCGATTTCCCCATCCCCTTCGGCATCCTCCCGGTGTCCCAGGACGAGCACGCCCTCTGCCCTGACAAGGTCCGCTTCGTCGGCGACCCGGTGGCGGCGGTCGCGGCGGCGAGCGAGGACGCGGCGCACGCGGCGGCGCTCGCCGTCGCCGTCGAGTACGAGCCGCTCGCGACCATCGCCTCGATCGAGGAGGCGCTCGCGACCCCCGAGCCGCGCATCCACGACTACGGCGACGGCGGCAACGTCCACAAGCTGGTGGCGATGGCCTTCGGCGACGTCGAGGGCGGCTTCGACCGCGGCCGAGCGGGTCTTCGAGGACGTCCTCTTCTACGACGGCAACACCCATCTCGCCATGGAGCAGCACGCCGCCGTCGCGGTGCCCGAGGACGACGACCGGGTGACCGTCTACTCCGCGACCCAGACGCCGCACTACGTCCACCGCGCGCTCGCCAAGGTCCTCGGCCTCCCCGCCTCGCGCATCCGCGTCGTCGCCTGCTCGAACGGCGGCGGCTTCGGCGGCAAGAGCGATCCCTTCAACCACGAGATCGTCGCCGCGAAGATGGCGTTGAAGCTCGGCCGGCCGGTCAAGGTGACGCTCACCCGCGAGGAGGTCTTCTACTGCCACCGCGGCCGCCACCCGGTCCTCATGCGCCTGCGCACCGGCGTGCGGCGGGTCGACGGCAGGGTCCGCCTGACCGCCCAGCACCTGCAGACCGCCTTGGACGGCGGCGCCTATGGCAGCTACGGGGTCGCCTCGACCTACTACACCGGGGCGCTCGAGACGGTGACCTACGACCTCCCCGCCTACCGCTTCGAGGGGGTGCGCACCTTCACCAACAAGCCGCCCTGCGGCCCCAAGCGCGGCCATGGCACGCCGCAGCCGCGCTTCGGCTTCGAGGTCCACCTCGACAAGATCGCCGTCGCCATGGGCGAGAACCCGGCCGACCTCCGCCTCGGCATGCTCGCCGAGGCGGATTCGGTCACCGCCAACTGGCTGCGCATCGGCACCATGGGGCTCAGGCGCTGCATCGAAGCGGTGGTCGCCGGCAGCCGGTTCCGCGAACGCTGGGGGAAGCTGCCGGAGGGCCGCGGCATCGGCCTCGCCTGCGGCGCCTACCTCTGCGGCGCCGGCCTCCCCATCTACTGGAACCAGATGCCGCAGTCGGGCGTGCAGCTGAAGCTCGACCGCTCGGGCGGCGTCGCCGTCTTCTGCGGCGAGGCGGAGATCGGCCAGGGCTCGGACTCGATCCTCGCCGCGGTGGTCGCCGAGGTGCTGGGCATCGACCTGAAAGACATCCGGCTCTGCGTCGCCGACACCGATCTGACGCCGGTCGACCTCGGCAGCTACTCCTCGCGCGTCACCCTGATGGTCGGCAACGCGGCGCGCGAGGCGGCCGAGCGGGCGCGCGAGCTCCTCGCCCGCGCCGCGGCGGACCACCTCGAGGTGCCGATCGACCGCCTGGCCTTCGCCGAGCGGCGGGTCTTCGACGCCCAGGACCCGCAACGGGGCATGGGCTTCGCGGAGGCGGTGATCGCCGCCGAGGCGCGCTTCGGCACCCTGGGGACGACCGGCTCCTACTCGCCGCCGCGCTCGCCCGGCCGCTACCGCGGCGCCGGGGTCGGCCCCTCCCCCGCTTACTCCTACACCGCGGCGGCCGTCGAGGTCGAGGTCGATCCGGCGACCGGCCTCTGGCAGCCCGTCCACGTCTGGATCGCGCACGACATCGGCCGCGCTTTGAACCCCGTGCTCGTCCTCGGGCAGATCGAGGGCAGCGTCTACATGGGGCTCGGCGAGGCGATGATGGAGGAGCAGGCGTTCCGCCGGCTGCCCAAGCGGCTGTCGAATGCCCTGGTGCACAAGTTCCCCTCGATGCTCGAGTACAAGAGCCCGACCTTCTGCGAGATGCCGCCGGTCACCTCCTACCTGATCGAGGACCCCGACCCGGCCGGCCCCTTCGGCGCCAAGGAGGTCGGCCAGGGGCCGCTCCTGCCGATCATGCCGGCGGTCGCCAACGCGGTCTACGACGCGGTGGGGGCGCGGGTCGACCAGGTGCCGATCCACCCGCACATGATCGTCAAGGCGCTGGCGGCTGGGGCGGCGGGGCGAGAGGCGCGCTTCGGGCCCCGCGGCTTCCCGGCGGTCGACTTCGGCGCGGAGCTCCGCGTCCCCACCCCGGCCGAGGGGGGCGACGGCCGCGCCATCGACGACTTCCGCGACCGGCTGCGCTCCAGCCCGCGCCCGGCCGGCGACGCGGGGAGCGCAGGCGGCACCATGATGACGCGCGAAGAGGCCCTGCGGCAGAAGCGTCTTAAGGCGCTGACCACGACCTAGCCCGCGAGGGCCCCGCGCCATGCTCCGCCTGCCGCCCTTCCGCTATCTCCGGCCCCAGAGCCTCGCCGAGGCCGCCGCGATGCTCGCCGGCGAGGGCGCCGGCGAGGCGCAGCCGGTGCGCCTCGTCGCCGGCGGCACCGATCTCTGGCCCAACATGAAGCGCCGCAACCAGAAGGCGGCGACGGTGGTGAGCCTGATGGGCATCCCCGGCCTAGCGGAAATCGACGCCGGAATGCCCTCGAACGGCGGCCTCGCGGGCGATCTCCGGCTCGGCGCCACCGCCCTCCTGGCGGACGTCGCGGCCCACGCCGCGGTGCGCCGCCGCTACCCGGCGCTGGCGCGGGCGGTCGAGTCGATCTCGTCGCCGCCACTGCGCCACATGGGGACGCTCGGCGGCAACCTCTGCGTCGACACCCGCTGCACCTACTACGACCAGACGGAGGAGTGGCGGCGCTCGATCGGCTACTGCCTGAAGGAGGAGGGGACGATCTGCTGGGTGGCGCCCGGCTCGCGCACCTGCCTCGCCCATGCCGCCTCGGACTCGGCGCCGATGCTCGCCGCGCTCGGCGCCCGCGTCCGCCTGACCGGGCGGGACGGCGAGCGCGCCATCCCCGTCGAGGACCTCTACCGGGACGACGGCATCGCCTACCTGGGCAAGCTCCCGGACGAGATCCTGACCGAGGTCCTGCTGCCGGCGGGGAGCGACGCCGGCTCCTGCCGCTCCGCCTTCTGGAAGCTCCGCCGCCGCGGCTCGATCGACTTCGCCGTCCTCTCCGTCGCCGCCGCGGTGTGGACCGACGCCGCCAGGACGGTCACCCGCGCCCGCATCTTCCTCGGCGCGGTCGCCTCCGCCCCGGTCGCGGCGACCGCCGCCGCCGAGGCCCTGATCGGCCAGGCCGCTCACCGCGGAGTCGATCCGCGAGGCCGCCCGCCGCTGCCGCGCGGCGGCGACGCCGATGGACAACACCGACTTCCAGACCCAGTGGCGCAACCTCATGGTCGAGCGCTATGCCGAGGCGGCCTTGCGCGAGGTTGCCGGGCTGCCGCAGGAGCGGCTGGGACCCCAGCATCCGATGTAGCCCGCCGCTGCAGGCCGATACGGCGGGCACGGGACGGCCCGCTGCGAGTAGACTTCCGCCGTGCCCCCGCATCGCCCGGGATTCTCCCGGCGGCTCCCCTTCGAGCCGCCGCCGACGCGGCTCGCCGCGGCGGTCGCCGCGCGCGCGGCGCGCGGCGCGGAGACGCTCGACCTGACGGTCACGAACCCCACCCAGGTGGGGCTCCGCTACCCGCAGGCCGAGCTCGCCGAGCTCCTCGCCCGCGGTGCCGCGGCGCCCTACCGGCCGGAGCCGCGGGGGCTCCTCGCGGCGCGCGAGGCGCTCGCCGCGGCGCTGTCGCGGCCCGGCGATCCCGTGTCGGCCGACGACCTCCTCCTCGCCGCCTCGACCTCCGAGGCCTACGGCTTCCTGTTCAAGCTGCTCCTCGATCCCGGCGACGAGGTGCTGACGCCGGTCCCCTCCTACCCGCTGCTCGACGACCTGGCGGCGCTCGAAGGGGTGCGGCTCGGCCATTTTCCGCTCGAGCCCGGACGCCGGTTCGCGCTCGATCCCGGCGCCCTGGCGCGCGCCGTCGGCCCGGCCACCCGCGCCCTCGTCGTCGTCCATCCCAACAACCCGACCGGCGGCTACCTCTCGCCGCGCGAGCAGGACGCCGCGGCGGCCCTCTGCGCCGCGCGCGGCCTGGCGCTCGTCTCGGACGAGGTCTTCGCCGACTATCCGCTCTCCGACGCCGTCCGCGCCGGCCCGGCCGCGGCGCGGGACGAGCCCCTCGCGTTCTCGCTCGGCGGGCTGTCGAAGGGCGCCGGCCTGCCATCGTGGAAGCTGGGATGGATACGGGTGGGCGGCCCGGCCGCCGAGCGCCGGGGCGCCCTCGCCGCCCTCGAGCGCATCGCCGACACCTACCTCTCGGTCTCGACCCCGGTCCAGGAGGCCCTGCCCGACCTCCTCCGCCTGGCGCCGCGCATCCGCCGCGCCATCGCCGGGCGCACCGCCGGCAACCTCGGGCACCTCGTGGCGGCGCTCGAAGCGCTCCCCGCCGTCGCCCTGCTGCCGCCCGAGGGCGGCTGGTCGGCCGTCCTCCGCATCCCCCGCATCGTGCCGGACGAGGAGCTGGCGCTCGGCCTCCTCGCCGAGACCGGCGTCCTCGTCCACCCCGGCTATCTCTTCGACTTTCCGGACGACGGCTATCTCGTGCTCTCGCTCCTCCCCGAGCCCGGCCGCTTCGCCGCGGGCGTCGAGCGGCTGGCCGCCTATCTGGGGGAGCGGCTGGGGGAGGTGTAGGGCCTGGCCGGAGCTATCGCCCTCTCAACTATCGGCTGCAGATTCGCCGGCGAGGATTGCCGCGATGCGGTCGCGCAGGTCTGGAGCCTCGTCGGTCGCCGTTACCCAGACGATGGGCCACTCGACGGCAAAGTAGGCGTGGATGGCGATGTTCCGAAAGCCGACGATGCCCTGCCAATCGACCTCGGGGTGACGCTCGCGGAAATTCCTTGGCAGGCGGGAGGCGGCCTCGCCGATGATCGCCAGCTTCTGGAGCACAGCACTCCGCAAGAGGTCGTCGTGGAGGAAAGTGGGCTCTTCGACTCCGTTCAAGAAGGTCCGGATGGAGTCGGCAGCTTCGAGGATGTCTAGAAGGTAGAGCCGCTCACGCCTCATAGAGGGTTTGTGCGGACGCGAGCACCGAGTCGCGGATCGCCGGTTTCAACCCGCCCTTGGGGACGAGGTCCACCCTGCGATGGAAGAGCTGCTCGAGCTCCCGCTGCACCCGGGCCAGAGTCAGGAAACCCGGTCGCGACTGCGGTTTGAAGGTGACCAGCAGGTCCAGGTCGCTCTGCTCGCTGAATCTTTCGGTCAGGGAGGAGCCGAACAGGGCGAGCTCCTGGATGCTGTGACGCTCGCAAAGTCGTGCGAGCTCAGCCTCTGGGATATCGAGGGGATGAAGGGTGGTCATGACGCCCACGAGATCGTAGCACGCGAGCCGTAGACGGCGGCGAGCTACCAGCCGTCGTCCCAGACGACGCGCGGCGGGAGGTCCGGAGGGAGGGCGCACGGCTTCCCGTCCGCGGGGCAGGCGGGGCGGGCGCCCGGCGCCGCGAGCGGGCCGGCGGCGGCGGGGCGGGCGGCCCGCTCCGCCGGCTGGAGCAGCGAGCGGGCCGATGCCCCGGCGGCGGCCGGCTCGTCGGCGAGCGCCTCGCTCTCCTCGTCGCGGAACGGCCCGTCTCCGGACCCCTCGCCCGGCGCTGGGACGGCCGGAGCCCGCGGGGCAAGCGCGGCTCTCGCTTCCTCTTCCGCGTTTCCCTCGCCGGGGAGCGGCACATCCCCCGGCTCCGTGGACGGAGCGGCATTCACCGGGGCGGGCGAGGCCGGTGCCGAGGGGGCGGCGAGGCCCGGGTGAGGCGTGTCGAAGAGCACCGGCTGGCCGGCCGGCGCCCTGAAGCCACCCGTCCTGCCGGCGTGCTCTCGCCGATCGAAGCGGGCGATCCGCAGCATGGGCGGCGGATTGCCCGACGGCCGCACCGCCGGCGCGAAGGGCATCCGCGACGACCGATCGGGCGCCCGGTAGACCGAATAGCGGCCGTCCTCGGCGATCAGCGTGGCGCCGCGGCCGGGCGAACGCCAGGCGGCGCGGGCTCCCGGCGCCGTCCTGCCGAGGACCACGTCCCCCGCCGCCGGCGCGAGGCCCGGCGTCGGCGGACCGTCGGCCACGTCGCGCACGTCGAAGCCGTCGACCACCTCGAGCAGGAAGCGCTCGGAATACTGCAGCGGGAAGCCGGCGACCAGCTCGCCGCCGGCTCGCCCGCGCTGATGCCGGAGGCGCGCCAGAAATCTCTGCTCCGGCGTCATCCGCTCGCGCACGATCACCCGGTAAGTGATCCGCGCCTGGCAGAGGGCGAGCGGCAGCACGATCAGACTGGCGAGCGCCGCCGTCCGCCGCGAGCCCGCGGGCGCCGCGCGGAGCAGCGTCAGGACGGAGAGCCCCGCCAGCATGGCGCAGGCCGGGTAGATCGGATGGAGGTACCAGTGGTGCTGGGTGCGCGAGAGCGAGAAGAGCACCAGCGGCACCAGCGCCCAGAGGACGAGGAGCGGCAGCACGCCGCGGCGCAGCCGCCGCGCCAGCGGGCTGGGGCGCCCGCCCCGCCGCGCCAGGGCCAGCCAGCCGGCGGCGAGCATGGCGAGCGGCCAGGGGGCGAAGCGGTCGAAGAAAGCGGTCACGTAGCCGAACGGCGAATAGGTCACCTTGTCGATGATCCGCGTCGAGCGCAGGAACAGGTCCTCGCGCAGCATGCGCTCGAGGAAGTAGGCGGTGCCGTCGGCCCGCCAGCGGGCGAGCGCCCAGGGGGCGACGACCGCCGCGAAGAGCAGGGCGGAGAGGAGGCCGTCCAGCGGCTTGAGGCGCCGCCAGGCGCCGCTCCACAGGAGCCAGGCGGCGCCGACGACGACCATCGGCAGGATGGCGAAGCTCTTGAGCAGGAAGGCGCCGCCCAAGATCGCCGCGAACGCCGGCAGCCGCCACCGCGAGCGTCCGCAGCGCGGCAGCTGCATCGCCGCGAGGAGCAGGAGGAAGGTGAGGGCGGCGTCGAGGTCGCCGCTGCGCGCCCCGTGGTTCGAGAGGAAGCCGAAGGCGGTCGCGACGATCAGACCGGAGAGCACGGCGAGCCGGCGGTTGCCCCAGCGCTTGGCGAACGCCATGGTGCCGGCGACGACGAGGAGGCCGAAGAGCGCCGAGGGGAGGCGGAGGGCGAGCGGCGAGTAGCCGAAGAGCCGGTAGGAGAGGGCGATCAGCCAGTAGCCGAGGGGCGGCTTCAGGTTCCAGTACTCGGGCTGCCGGGCATAGGTGGTGACGAGGAACGACCGGCTCTGCAGCATCTCGTAGGCGGAGACGCCGTAGCGCGCCTCGTCCGAGTCGCTGATGAACGTCGAGCTCAGGCGCAGGAAGACGTTGGCCGCCATCACCGCCAGCACCAGCGCGACGCACCAGCCGTAACGGCGGATGACGAAGCGGCCGACCGCGCGCTCGAGGTCGGCGAGCCGGCCGCCCGGTGGGCGGCGGGGCGGAGCGGGGGCCATGGCCGGGTCGCGGGGCAGGGATTCCACCAGGGTGCGCGCGCGGCGCACGGACCGCTCGATCCCGCCCGGGCCCTGTGCGCAGGGGCCACGGAGAGAGGGAGCCAGGTTATCGGGACGAGGGGATGCTACACCACTAGCTGGCGCGCTCGCAGCTGGTGAACGAGAAGGCGTAGACGCGCGCGCCCGGCGCCGGGAAGCGCAGGGTGAGGGCGCGGCGGGCGAAGACGGCCGAGTCGAGGAGGGCGACGAGGCGCGGCCGCTCCCAGACGGCCCAGGTGACGCCGTCTCGCGCCGCGACATCGGCGCCGCGGAGGCCCGCCGCGACCGGCGCGCCGTCGAGCTCGACGATCGCCTCGCCGGCCGGCGCCAGCACGGCGTTGACTCCCGCCGCCTCGCAGACGAGGGTCAGCTCGGCGTCCGGCTCGCGCGCCTCGAGATACTCCGCGGCGTGATACCAGAGGCCGCGGGCGGCGAACATCCCCGGCGGCACCTCGGCCGCCGCGCGGCCGCGGTGGCGGACCTCCTCCTCCGGCCGGTAGCCCTCATCGGCGAGCAGCCGGCCGCGGTGGTAGCCGGCGTAGGCCTCGGGCGAGGGCGGGTGGCAGACCGCCCCGGGCCGGTCCTCGGCGCGCAGCGGCGCCAGCGGCTCGGGCATCGGCGCGGCGTCCCCCGCCTCGCGCAGGAGGCGCTGGATCCACCCCTCGGTCTCGCCGTAGGCGCCCTCGCCGAAGTGCTCGTAGCGCAGGTAGCCGCGGGCGTCGACCAGGTACTTGGCCGGCCAGTAATGGTTGGCGAAGAGCTGCCAGGTCTCCCGCTCGGGGTCGAGCAGGATCGGGTACGGCAGCCCCTCGGCCGCCACCGCCGCGGCGACCACCTCCGGGCTCGCGCTCACCTCGAACTCCGGCGTGTGGACGCCGACCATCGCGAGGCCGCGCCCGGCGTAGCGCTCGTGCCACGCCTTCATGTAGGGCAGGGTGCGCAGGCAGTTGACGCAGGTCGACTCCCAGAAGTCGATCAGCACCACCGCCCCGCGCGCGAACGCCATCGAGAACGGCGGCCCCTGCACCCACACCCCCGGCGCCAGCTCCGGAGCGCGCAGGGGGACGTCGATCGAGGGCACCGGCTACGCGGCGCCCTGGGGTCGACGGAGTCCCTCGTGGACGTCCGGCGGCCAGGCCGCGGCGGGGAGGATGCGGGTCATCGCCATCGCCGGAAGTATAGCGGCGGCCCGATGGGCCAGGCGCCGCACGGCGCCGCCCGGCTCGCGCGTGTCACAACGGCGGACATCCGCGCGGCGAAGCGAAATCGGCGCCAATTCGGCGTCGCCGTCTCACGGCGAAGCTTCGACGGCCGGCGGCGAAGCTTCGACGGCTGACGGCGAAGCTTCGCCGAGGGCCGTCCTGGCCTCGCCGGGTGAGGTCGCGGGGAGGACGCGAGCCGGCGCGGCCGTCTTCCGCTCTGTCTTCGCCTCGCCATAGGACCGTACGGCCTCGCCGGAAGGCGGCGGCGCCATGCCGCGCGCCAACTTGGCGCCGCGCCGCGCCGGCGAGGGGGGAATTCCACCCGGCGAAGGCTCGCCGCCGCACGGCGAGAGCTCGCCGTCCTGTCGCTCGGCGGGGGCGGGGCGCGGCGCCGTCACCGCGCCAGGCGGCATCCTCGCGCCCGCCGCCGGCGGCAGCTCGCGGCGGGATCGCGAGGTCCCGCCGCCGCACGGCGAGGTCATGCCGCCGAGCGGCGCGGCGAGCGGTGGACACCTTCCAGCCGAGCCGCCGCCCCTCTATGCTTCCCGGACCAGCCCATGACCGATCCCATCGCAGACCTCGCCGCGGGGCGACGAGAGCGGGCGCCCGCTCGCCGGCGCGGCCGGCGCCCGCTCGCCGCCCTCGCGCTCCTCGCCGGCGCCTGGCTCGCCTGGGAGGCGGCCACCTGGCCGAACGTCGCCGCCCTCGTGCATCAAAGACCGGCGTCGACCGCCTTCATCGACGAGTACCGCGGCGGCGGCTGGCTCGGGCCGCGGCGGCCGGTCGACTGGCGCTGGGTGCCCTACGGGCGGATCGCGGCCAGCTTCAAGCACGCCGTGCTGATCGGCGAGGACGACGAGTTCTTCTCCCACCACGGCTTCGTCAAGGACGAGATGGAGGACGCCCTCCGCGAGGCCTGGCAGGAAAAGCGCCTGCCGCGCGGCGCCTCGACCATCACCCAGCAGCTCGCCAAGAACCTCTGGCTCTCGCGCTCCCGCAACCCGCTGCGCAAGGCGAAGGAGGCGCTCCTCACCCGGCAGCTCGAGCGCGACCTGACCAAGCGGCGGATCCTCGAGCTCTACCTGAACGTCGTCGAGCTGGGGCCGGGGATCTACGGCGCCGAGTCGGCAGCGCGGCGCTACTTCGGGAAGAGCGCCGCGGCCCTCACCCTCCACGAGGCCGCCGCCCTCGCCGCGAGCCTCCCCTACCCTGAGAGATGGCACCCGGGGAGCCGCAGCCGCAGCTATCTGTGGAGAGTGCGGCTGATCGAGCGGCGGATGGGCCGGAGCGTATGGCTACGGAGCGAGCTGTAGGCGGCGGACCGGCTCCCTACCCCAGCTCCCGCACGAACACCCCCGCCCCGCTCGCCAGACCGGCGGCGAGGTCGCGCAGGTGGGCGTGATGGGTGAAGAGGATGACCTGGGTCTTGGCCGACAGCTCGGCGAGGACTTTCAAGGTGGCCGCGCTGCGCTGCGTCGTCGAAGTTGACGAGGATGTCGTCGACGACGAAGGGCAGGGGCTCGGCGTGGTCGAGGTAGCGCTCGAGGGTGGCCAGGCGGAGGGCGAGATAGAGCTGGTCGCGGGTGCCGTCGCTCATCCCCTCGACCCGCACGCGGCGGCCGTCCTGGCGCACGCCGGCGAGGACCGGCTCGTCGCGGTCGTCGAAGTCGCTGCGCAGACCGGGGTAGCGGCCGAGGGTGAGGGTCGCGAAGTGCTCGGCGGCGCGGGCGAGGAGCGGGTCCTGGTTCTCGGCGCGGTAGCGCTCGATCTCCCGGCGCAGGATGCCGGCGGCGAGGCGTAGGCGGGCGTAGCGCTCGACGTCCTCCCGCAGGCCGGCGAGGGCCTCCTGGGCACGCTCGGCGGCGCGCGCGGCGGCATCGCCGCCGGTCATCTGGCGGAGCTCCTCCTGCCCTCGCCCCAGCTCTTCTCGCAGGTCGAGGGAGCGCGCTTCGAGCGCCTCGATGTCGCGGTCGAGCTGGTCGAGCCGGCCCGGCAGCGCGTCGGCGTCGATCCCCGCGGCCTCGCTCTCCAGCTCGGCCAGGGTCAGCCCTTCGCCCGCCTCGAGGAGCTGCCGCTCGGCGCGCTCGAGATCCCGCAGCAGATCGCGGAGATGGGCGGAGCGGCGCTCCGCCTCTTCGAGACCGGCGGCGTCGGCGCAGCCGGCCGCCGCGACGAGCCGCGCCAGCTCGTCTTCCCCGGCGCGCCGGGAGGCCGCCGCGGCCCGCACCTCGTCCTCCAGCTTTTTCGTCCGGCGGTCGAGCGCCTCGCGGCGCTCGGAACGGCCGCGGGCCTCGGTGAGGAGGGCCTGGAGCTGCACGGCGGCCTGCTCGGCCGGGCGCTCGGCGAGGTCGGGGGCGAGCTGGAGGGCGAGCGCGCGGACGGAGGCGCGGAAGGTCTCCAAGTCGCGATCGATCCCGGCGATGCGGCGGTCGAGCTTGGCGGCCTCGCCGAGGCTCGCGAAGCTCCGCCGCAGGGTGTCGACGATCTGCACCGCCTCGGACGGCAGGGCATCGCGGTCGAGGCCGAGATCCTCGATGGCCTCGCCCCAGGCGTCCCGCCAGGCCTCCAGGGCGGCGCCGGCGGCGGCCGCGGCGGCGCGCGCCTCGTCGCGGCGGACCTCGGCGGCGCGGATGGCCGCGGCGGCGCGGGCGCGCTCGGCCGCCTCCCGCTCGAGGGCGAGCACCCGCTCCTCGCCCGCCGCCAGGAGGGGCTCGAGCGCCTCGGCGTCCGCGGGCGCGACGGCGGCGGCGGGATCGGCCGCGGGCGCGGGAACGCCCTCCGCCGCGAGCTCACGGAGGATGGCGGCGCGATGCTCGGCCCGCGCGGCGCGCAGGCCGTCGAGACGGCGGCGCTCGCGGCGGAGGCCCTCGGCGCGGGCGCGGAGCGCTTCCTGCCGGTGGGTCCACTCGGGGTGCATCTCGCGCGGCGGCAGCGGATCGATGCCGCAGGGCTCCCACAGGGCCTCCCAATCCGCCTGGAGGACCCCCTGCTCCGCCGCCGTCCGGGCCTCGTGCGCCCGCAGCTCCTCGGCGGCCCGGCGCAGCGGCTCGCGGCGGGCCAGGAGGTGCGCCTGCTCCTCGACGCGGCCGGCCTCGCGGCGCAGGCGGTCGGCGAGATCGTCGGCCGCCGCCACGCTCCGCTCGTAGGCGGCGGGATCGGCCGCCACGTCCTCTCCCGCCAGCCAGGCGCGGCGCACCAGGCCCCAGCCGTGGTCGCGGCGCGCCCGCGCCGCGATCATCTCCTCCTCGGAGGGGACGTCGCCGCCGCGGCGGAGCTCGTCCAGGCGCCGCTCGGCCTCCGCCAGCTCGGCGCCGGCCGCGGCGAGCTGGTCGGCGAGAGCGCGGCGGCGGACGGCGAGGGCCTCGTAGCCGTCGGCGAAGCGGCGCAGGGTCTCCTCGCCGGGGACGGGCAGCGCCTCCAGCGCCTCCGGCGCGCCCCGCCATGGAGCCAGGCGCCGGAGGTCGAGGCGGAGCTGCTCCTCGTCGCCGCCGAGGGCGTCGGCGGCCTCGGCGATGGCGCGGTCGAGGTCGCCGGCCTTGCGCGCCGCGTCGAGGCGGCGTCGGAGGGCCGTCGGATCGCGCCGGACGGCCAGCGCCTCGCCCTCGGCGCGCGCCGCGGCGAGGGCCTCTACGGCCGCCGCGGCCTCGCCGCGCGCCTGCCGCTCGCCGTTCCACAGCGCCTGGCGCTGGTTGCCCAGCTCCTGGATGCGCAGCCAGCGGTCGAGGGCGGGGCGGAGCGCCTCGGCCTCGTCCACCGTCAGACCGGGCCGCAGCTCGTCCAGCAGGCCCTCGGCCGCGGCCTGCAGCTCTCCGTGCTCGCCGAGGAGGCGCGAGCGGTCGGCGATCCCCTTGGTGTGGAGCTCGACGCCCTGGTGGAGGCGCTCGATGGTCTCGGCCTGGTCGAGGATGGCGCGCGAGATGGTGAGGGCGGCGGCCTCCTGCCGCAGCTCGGCGAGCTCGGCCGCCGCCGCCGCGCCGTCCTTGACCGCGGCGCGCATCGCCTCCTGGGCTCCCCGGCGGCTCTCCGCGAAGCCGGCGGGGAGGAGGACGACCTCCCCGAGCTCCGCGCTGCGGCGGCGGAGGTCCCGCCGCTCGCCCAACCGGGGCTGGACGCGCCGAATCCGCAGCAGCCGGTTGCGCTCGGCCTTCCTCTCCGCCAGCTCGCGCTCCAGGCCGGCGGAGCCGGCGCGTTTCGCCTCCAGGTCCCGGCGCTTGCCGTCCCACTCGCGGCCCGAGAGCGAGAGCTCCGCCGAGTCCCGCTTCGCCTCGCGGTGCTCGGCGATGCCCTGGTTGATCCGCGGCTTGGCGCCGCGGGGCAGGAAGAGGGCGTCGGCCTCGGCGTCGAGGCCTTGGAGGACGCGGCGCAGGTTGCGGGTACCCAATCCGGCGGCGAAGAGGGCCTGGCCGACGTCGCCCTGCTGCGCCAGCAGCTCCTCGCCGCCGGCGACGAGGCCGTCGTGATCGAGACCGAAGAGGGACGAGAAGAGCGCCTCGTCGATCCCCTGGAGGCAGCGGTCGAGGGGAGAGCCGTCGAGAGGCGTCTGGTCGTCGGAGGCCAGGAGGGTGGCCTTCCTGCCCTTGCGCCGCAGCACCTCGAGCTCGGCGCCGTCGGCGAGGCGCAGGCGGGCGCCGACGCGCAGCTGCTCGTAGGCGTGGAGGAAGTCGTCGCCGCTGCGCGGCGGGAAGCCGTAGAGCAGGATCTTCAAGGCGCGCAGCGCCGAGCTCTTCCCGGCCTCGTTGGGACCGAAGACCAGGTGCAGACCCTCGGCGCCGCCCGAGAGGTCGAGGCGGCGGTCGGTGAACGGGCCGAACGCCTTGAGGTGGAGCTCGAGGAGCCTCACGGCTCGGCGGCTCCGGGATCGGCGGCCGGAGTGGCGAGGAGGCGGGAGAGGAGCAGATCCTTCACCTCCCCGAGCAGGCCGCGCAGCCCCTCCGGCTCGGCGGGATCGAGAGCCTCGCCGTCGGCGAACAGCTCGGCCGGAAGCTTGGCGCGGAGCTCGGAGAAGGCCGCGGCGAGCTCCGCCAGCTCGCCCTCGCCGGTCGTGAGATCGCGCACCGCGCGGAGCAGGCCGCCCAGGGCGTCCTCGCGGTCGAAGGCGTCGAGGTCGGCAGCCGGACGGGTCTCGAAGCGGACCTTCTCGACCCACAGCGCCCCGCTGCCGAAGCCGTTGGCGACGGCGCGGACCTCCTCGCGCCAGCGGTCGGCGGCGCCCGCGAGCTCGGCGTGGAACGGGCAGGCCCCCTGGAGGCGCAGGCGCACGGCGAGCGGACGGCCGCCCTCGCCCGCCAGCTGGCGGGCGAGGGCGCGCTGCACCCGGTCGAGGGCCTCGCCCGAAGTCGCCGCCGCGGTGAGATCCACCGCGCAGACGGCCCAGCGGAAGACGTCGAGGTCGCGGCGCTCGAGGTGAACGGCGTCGTCGACCGTGACCAGGGTCGCCCCCTTGGCGCCGGCCTCGCGGGCGTGGCGCCCCTGCAGGTTGCCAGGGAAGACGATCCAGGGATCGGAAGCCACCACCTCGCGCTCGTGGACGTGCCCCAGCGCCCAGTACTGATAGCCGCGGGAGCGCAGGCCGTCGACCGTGCAGGGAGCGTAGGAGGCATGACCCGGCCGGCCGTCGAGGCTGGTGTGGAGCAGCCCGATGTTGAAGAGATGGGGCACCGCGGCCGGGTAGCCGGCCGACAGGTCCTCGGCGACCACGGCGTGGGCGAACCCCTGGCCGTGGATGGCGATCCCGAGGTCCTCCAGCACCACCGTCTCGGGCCGCTTGGAGGAGAAGATCTTGACGTTCGCCGGCGGCCGCAGGACCTTGGTGATCTGGCTCGCCGCGTCGTGGTTGCCGGCGACGACGAAGGCGCGGATGCCCGCCTCCTCGAGCCGCGCCATCTGGGCGGCGAAGAAGAGGCCGGTGTTGTAGTCCTTCCAGTCGCCGTCGTAGAGGTCGCCGGCGAGGAGGACGAACGCCACCTCCTCCTCGATCGCCAGGGCGACCAGGTTCTCGAACGCCCGCCGGGTGGCGCCGCGGATCTCCTCCACGGGAGCGCCCTCGTAGCGCTCGAGACCGCGGAGCGGGCTGTCGAGGTGGACGTCGGCGGCGTGGAGGAACTTCGGCATGCGGCGGCGAGACGCCACATTTTAGCAGCAGGACCCCCACCCCCGATCGCGCCATCGCGTAGGATCGCCGGATGGCAGAGGCCGCCGTCGCTCTCGCCCGCCGGACCCTCGCCGCCGCCCTCGGCATCGCCGCGGCGTCGATCGCCGTCGAGCTCGCCGAGCCGGTCGACTGGCGCGACGCCGCCCTCGGCTGCCCGCAGAAGGGAATGGCCTATCCCCAGGTCATCGTCCCCGGCTTCCGCGTCCTCTTGGTCACCGGCGGCCGCCGCCACCGCGTCCATGTCGGCGCCGGCCGCGCCGTCGTCTGCGGCAGCGAGCCCGTCTGAGCAAAAAAAAGCCCGGAGGCCGAAGCCCCCGGGCGGTGTTTCGATCGTTCGTCGATCGCAGGTCGATCGACGGTTGGCCGCCGATCAGTGCAGGCGCGGCAGCGGATGACCGTCGGCGTTGACGCGCAGCGCCCAGAGGTCCTGCTGCGAGAAGACGCCCTGGTTGATCTGGAAGCCCTGGACATGGGCCGTCCAGACGCCCGGCGTCGGGTTCTGGACCACCACCCGCTCGGGGCTGTTGAGCGTCGCGCCGTCGAGGATGACGTTGCCGTTGGGGTCGACGACCACCAGGTCGAGGTCGTTCACCGGGTACGCCGCCCAGTCGTGGAGCCACGACAGCAGCAGCGAGAGCTGGGCCTTGCCCGGCGGCACCTGGAACTGGACGACGTCCTCGTCGCCCTGCTTGACGGCGCCGACCGCGATGGCCGGGCCGGGGTTGACGCGCTGGCGCTCGATGACCACGTCGGCCGAGACCGGCGCGGCGTTGTTGGTGGCGCCGGCGACCGCGACGCGCACCAGGCCCGACTGCGGCTGCGCCACCGGGAAGCTCCCGTCGCTCACCAGGAACTGGCTGACGAGGATCTCCGCCACCGAGGTCGGGGCGTCGAGGACGTTGAGAAAGATGGCGTCGCCGAACGCCTGGTTCTGCTGGGCGGGCGCGGCGAGGGTGACGTTCTGCAGCGACACCGTGAGCCCGGCGGTGTCGACCGCGGTCGGCACGTAGAGCTGCACCGTCTGGCCGGGGAGGAGGTTCGCGAGGTGCTTGGTGTAGTGGTCGCCGACGAAGTTGATCGGGACGATCCCCAGCGGCAGCAGGTTGAGGGCGACGATCGGCGAGCCGAGGCCCGACGGGAGGTCCGCGCTGACGTGACCGGCGGCGAGCTTGGCCGCCGCGGCGGGGATGTCGAGGAAGCCCGAGCCGCGGTCGATGCGGGTCGAGCCGTCGGTGATCAGGGCGGGGTTGCCGCTCGCCGCCAGGGCGTTGCGGATCTTGACCGCCTTGACATTGGGGAACTCCCCGCGCAGGAGGGCCGCCGCGCCGGCCACGGTCGGCGAGGAGAACGAGGTGCCGGAGACGAGCGAGATGCCGCCGCTGGCGCCCTGGGCGAAGGTGGCGAAGCCGTTGGCCGAGACGTCGATGTCATAGCGGCCGTCGGCGCTCGGGCCGCGCGAGCTGAACGAGGCGGTCTGGATGCCGGGGAACGGCCGCACGATGGCGCCGAAGCCGAGGCCGTAGGTGAGGTCCCAGAGCACCCGCTCGTGCGGCGCGGTGCTCGAAGCGGCGACCGAGAGGGCGCCGAAGCCGGTCGCCGGGGACCCGGTGGTCAAGGCGCCCGGGCCGGAGTTGCCGGACGAGGTCGAGAGCGTGATCCCCACCTTGAGCATCTCCTGGCCGAGCAGGTCCTCGACGTCCTTGCCGGGGTAGAGGGTGCCGCCGCCGAGGCTCATGTTGACCACCTGGATGGGGAGCGAGTCGTAGACGCAGGGGTTATCCTCGGCGCCGCAGCCGGGGTTGACCGGCGCCACCGGGACGCCGTTGTTGAAATTGCGGCGCAGGGTGATGGCGCGGTCCATGGCCGCCGCGATGCGCGACACCGCGGCGCCGCCGCCCGCCGAGTTGAAGATCTTGAAGGCGTAGAGGCTCGCCCCCGGCGCCACGCCGACCATCGGCACGGCGGCCAGGCTGGACGGGCAGCCGAGCTGCGAGCAGGGGATGACGCTGCCCGGCGCCTCGAGCTGCAGCGACTGGACGAGGAGCGAGCTGGCGGGGAAGAGGAAGGTGACGTGGCCGGCGATCACCGAGCTGACCCAGGTGCCGTGCTCGCCGTTGTGGGTGCTGGTCGCCGAGGTCACCGGGTCTTCGGAGGCGGGCACGAAGCTCTCGCCGCCGAGGACCGAGCCGGCGACCGCCGGCACGACGGCCGGGTTGTTGGCGATGCCGGTGTCGATCACGCCGACGACGACGCCGCTGCCGATCTGGCCCTGGGCCTGCAGCGCCGAGGCGCCGATCAGGTCGTTGTTGAAGCTGTAGTCGGCGGGGGTGCCGCCGGCCAGGGACTTGAGCTGGCTCGCGGAGAGCGCCTGCACGCCGGCGGCGGCGGGAAGGGTCTGGGTGCGCTCGGGGGTCGGCGGGCCGAGCACCACGTCCTTGGTGATGTTGACGACGTCGGCGCGGCTCTGCAGCTGGGTGACCGCGGTCACCGGCAGGGTCACCACGACGCCGGCGACGTTCTGGAACATCTGGTCGACCTTGGCGCCGGGGATCTGCGCCACCGCCGCGGCGACCGCCGCGCAGCTCGTGTTGCAGGTGACGATGTACGACCGGACGGGAGTGGCCGCCTGGGCCGGGGCCGCCGGACCCATGGCGAGGGCCGTCGCGAGGACGATCAGGGATAGGACGAGACGGGAATTCCTCATGAAACCTCCTTGGGCGATTGAGGGGTGCTACGCTCTGCGGATCGCAAGCGCGCGACCCACAACAGCTCGAACGGCATCAAGACCAGAGTTGCGCAGGCAGACGAAAGCGGGACACGATAAGGCTGACTCTCGGGCGGCTTCCAAGGTCGTGCGGGCTTCCAACGGGGGGGCGCCGGCATGAACATTGCCGGGATCTCCGCCTTATATCACGAATCCGCTGCTTGTCTACTATGCGGCGGCAAGCTCGTCGCCGCGGCGGCCGAGGAGCGGTTCTCGCGCCGGAAGCACGACGCGGCGCTCCCCGTCGCCGCGTTCCGCTTCTGCCTCGCGGCGGGCGGCCTCTCCCCGGCCGACCTCGACGCCGTCGCCTACTACGAGCTGCCGGTCGAGAAGCTCTCCCGCCAGCTCTGGGCGGGGCCGCCCGCCGGCGGCTCGGCGGCGGCGCGGGCGGACCTCGCCTGGCTCGATCCGCGGCGGCCGGAGCGCGCCATCGCCGAGCGACTGGGGGTCGAGTGCCCCGTCCTCGCCTTCCCCCACCACCGCTCGCACGCGGCGAGCGCCTTCTATGCCTCGGGCTTCGCGGAGGCGGCGGTGCTGACCGTCGACGGCGTCGGCGAGTGGGCGACGACCACCTACGGCCGGGCGACGGGCGCCGCCGGCATCGAGGTCTTCGAGGAAGTCCGCTTCCCCCACTCGCTGGGCCTCTGGTACTCGGCGGTGACGAGCTTCTTGGGCTTCCGGGTCAATGGCGGCGAGTACAAGGTGATGGGCCTCGCGCCCTACGGCAGGCCGCGCTTCGCGGCCGCGATGCGGGCGCTGGTGGCCTCCGGGCCGGGCGGGAGCTACCGGCTCGACCTGCGGTGCTTCGACTTCGTGCGCGGCCGGGAGATGGGCTCGCCGGCCCTCGCCGAGCTGCTGGGCGGGCCGCCGCGCCGGGCGGGCGAGCCGATCACCGACTTCCATCGCGACGTGGCGCGGAGCCTCCAGGAGGCGCTCGAGGAGATCCTGCTCGAGAAGGTGCGCTATCTCCACCGGCGGACCGGCTGCCGCGACCTCTGTTTCGCCGGCGGCGTCGCCTTGAACGCCGTCGCCAACGGGCGGATCGCCCGCGAGGGGCCGTTCGAGCGCCTCTTCGTGCCCCCCGCGCCGGGCGACGCCGGCGGCTCGGTCGGCGCCGCCGCCTTGGCCCACCTCTCCCTGGCCGGGCCGGAGCAGCCGCTGCGTCTGGCGCCGTTCGACGCCCGGCTGGGGCCGCGATATGAAGCGGCGGAGATCGCCCGCCTCCTCGCCGCGAGCGGCCTGGCGCCGGCCGGTGTCGCCGACTACCGCGGCCGCGAGGCCGCGCTGCTGGAGGAGGTCGCGCGGCGCCTCGCCGCCGGCGAGGTCGTCGGCTGGTTCCACGGCGCGATGGAGCTCGGACCGCGGGCGCTCGGCGCGCGGAGCTTCCTCGCCTCGCCGCTCGACGCCGCGCTGCGCGAGCGGCTGAACGCCGTCGTCAAGCGCCGCGAGCCGTTCCGGCCCTTCGCGCCGAGCGTCCTCGCCGAGCACGCCGCGGCGCACTTCGAGCTCGACCATCCGTCGCCCTACATGCTCGAGACCTGCCGGGTGAGATCGCCGCTCGATCTCGCGGCGGTCACCCACGTCGACGGCTCGGCGCGGCCGCAGACGGTCGAGCCGGCGGCCGCGCCGCGCTTCGCGGCGCTGATCGAGGCCTTCCGGCGGCGGACCGGCTGTCCGATGGTCCTCAACACCTCGTTCAACGTCGCCGACGAGCCGATCGTCCGCTCGCCCGAGGACGCCCTGCGGTGCTTCGCCCTATCCGGCGCCGAGGCGCTGGTGCTGGAGGACTTCCTGATCGAGCGCGCGGCGGTCCCGGCGAGCTGGGAATGGCTGCCAGCGGCGGCGCGGCCCGACGCGCGGGAGCGCCCGGACGGCGAGGCGGGGGCGCTGCGGGAGAACCTGTACACCTTCGTGTGAGGGCGCTAGGCTGTCGCCATGGACCTCTGCTGCCTCCACCCCCAGGGCCGGCTCTACCTCTCGCCGCGCATCGAGGACTGGAAGCCGCTCGCAGAGCACGGGATCTCGGTGGTCTTCGACCTCGAGGGCGACCTCGACAGCTGCATCCCGACCGCTCCCAACTCGGTCCTCTACATCTACTTCCCCATCTTCGACGAGGACCTCCCCGACCTGCCGAAGCTCGACGGTCTGGCGCGGCTCGGCGCCCACCTGGTCGCGAGCGGCCACACCGTGCTCTCCCACTGCGGCATGGGCTTCAACCGCTCGGCGCTCCTCGCCGGCCTGATCCTCGTCCATCTCGGGATGTCGGGCGAGGAGGCGTTCACGCACCTGCGGAGCTGCCGCCCCGGGGCGCTCTTCAACGACGTCTTCGCCGACTACCTGCGGTCGCTCCCCGGCGCGCCCGGAGCCTGACCCGGGGCTGCCCGGGGCCGCGGCCATGGCGGACGGCTCGGGTTCTGGCGACGGCGGCGACGCCGGAGAGCCGCGCGTCCGGACGGCGGACGAGCTGGCGCGAGCCCTCGCCACCGACGACGGCCAGCGGCTGCTGCGCGATCTCCAGCGGCTGGGCCTCCTGGCGGGCTCGCCGGAGCCGGCGCGCCGGGCGGAGCCGGCCGCTCCCGCCGAGCCCGCGCCGGAGCGGCCGCGGCCGATCAGCATCTGGACCCCGGAGGAAACAGCGGGCGAGGTCGTCTGGAGCCGCCCCGCGCGGCTGCCGCTCGGCGACCACTACGCCGACGTGCGGACGCTCCGGCCCCGGCGCGGCCCGCGCCCGCGGCGGATCTGCTTCTTCGGCGAGTCGGCCGCCGCCGGCTACCTCTACGCGCCCCACCTGACGCCGGCGAAGGTCCTCGCCGGCCAGCTCGGGGAGATCGCGGGCGCCGGCGAGATCGAGGTGATCGATCTGGCGCGGACCAACGAGACGCTGGCGCCGCTGGTCGAGACGGTGCGCGCCTCCTTGCAGCTCTCCCCCGACCTCCTGGTGATCTACGCGGGCAACAACTGGAGCCTCCTGGAGACCCCGGAGCTCTCGCCCTACCCGCCCTCGGTACGCGGCCGCCAGCTCTACGCCGAGGCGGTCCGCGACGGCGGCGTCCTGGGGCCGGCGCGCCTGGCGCGGCAGCGGCTGGCCGGTCTCGCGGCCGCGGCGCTCGCCGAGGTCGCCCGGCTGGCGCGGTCGGCGGGGGCGCCGGTCGTCCTCGTCGTCCCCGAGGTCAACCTCGCCGACTGGGAGACGCGGCAGCCGGCCGTCTGGCTGCCCGGCGACGGGACGGCGCGCTGGTACGAGCTCCACGGGCGCGCCGCGGCGGCGCTCGCCGCCGGCGACTTCGCCGCCGCCGAGGCGGCGGCCTGGAGGATGGTCGACCTCGACGGCGGCACCGGGCCCGTGCCCTTCCGGCTCCTCGCCGCCGCCCTCCGCGGCCAGGGGCGCGCGGCCGCGGCGCGCGACGCCTGCATCTCGGAGGTCGACAGCGTCCACTACCCCCTCCTCGCCTTTCTCGCCGCGCCGCAGGCGACGACGCTCGCCCGCGAGCTGCTCCTCGCCACCGCCGGCGGCTACCGGAGCGAGGGCTGGGAGGCGGTCGACCTGCGGCAGGTCTTCGCCGCCTGGACCACCTCGCCGCTGCCGGGCCGCCGGCTCTTCCTCGACTACTGCCACCTCACGGCGGAGGGGATGAAGGTCGCCATGGCGGCGGTCGCTGCGGCGGCGCTCCGCCGGCTCGGCATGGGCGAGCCCGCGTGGGAGGACCTCGCCCGCCGCCTCCCCGACCCCGCGATCCCGCCGGCCGCCGACGCCGCGGCGAAGCTCGGCGCGGCGATCCATACCGCCCATCGGATGCTGCCGGTCACCCCGTCCAGCGGCGGCCTCGGAGGTCTCCTCGAGCACTGGATCGGCGCCGCCCTCGACGCCTCTCCCGCCGCCGGCGACGCCCTGCTCGATCTGGCCGACGCGCGGACCGCGCCGCTCTCGACCGTGCTCACCGCCGCCCAGCAGAGGAACCTCCTCTCGCCCTGCCGCCTCGAGCTCCAGCACGGCTGGGTCTACGACTTCCTGGACGCCGACGTGCTGGCCGCCACGGCCGGCGTGCTGGCGCGCCGCGGCGATCCCCGGTCGGCGGAGATCGAGCGCCGGCTCGTCGCCCGCCTCGGCCTGCCCGATTCCGCCACCGACCTCGCCCGGCCCTGCCTCCACGCCGAGCCGCTCGCCCGCTTCTATCCCGAGCTGATCGGCGACCGCGACGCCGCCCGGCGCGCCCATCACCGCGCTCCCTGGCCGGAGTCCGGCTTCCTCCTGGTGACGGACGGAGCCCGCGACGTCCGCCTGGAGCTGACCGCCCGCCTGCCCGACCTGACCGGTCCCGCGGGCGAGCCTCGCGGCGAGGTGCGAGTCGAGGTGAACGGCGGCGCCCTGGGCGAGCTCGCCCTCGGGCCCCGCTGGACGAAGGGAGGGCTGACGGCGCCGCGCCGCCTCCTGCGCTCCGGCATCAACCGCGTCACCCTGCGCTGGCCGCCGCCGCCGCCCGGCGGCGAACGGGCGCTCGAAGCCGCCCTCCGCCGTCTCGAGGAGGGGCTCGAAGCCGACCTCCATCCGGTCTTCGGCGAGGTCTGGTCGCTCGTCGCCCGGCCGGTCTAGGACGGCGCCGCCGGCCCCGCGGGTACAATAGGCAGCTCAGCGGAGGTTCACATGCGCTTATTCGCGTTCGAAGGGCTGCACTACGCCGGCGGAGCCGCGGAGGCCGGCCGTCTCGCCGCGCCGCCCTACGACCAGATCGACAACGCGGGCCGCGACCGCTTCCACGCCCAGTCGCCGCACCAGTTCGTCCATCTGACGAAGCCGCTGCCGGCGGACGGGCTCGACATGTACCGCCACGCCGCCGAGCTGCACGGCCGCTGGCTCGCCGCGGGCGCCCTGGCGCGCGACCCGCGGCCGGCGCTCTACCCCTACGTCATCGACCTCGCCGGCGGCGGCCGCCGGCTGGGGATCGTGGGGCTCGCCGGCATCGACGACCCGCGGGTGATCCGTCCGCACGAGCAGACGCTCGACAAGCCGCTCGCCGACCGGCTCGCCCTGCTGCGCGCCACCCACGTCGACCTCGAGCCGATCCTCCTCCTCTCCGAGGACGACGGGCGGCTCGAGCGGCTGCTCGCCGAGGACCTCGAAGGCGCCACGCCGTTCGTCGACCATGTCGACGGCGAGGGCCACCACCACCGGCTCTACCGCGTCGAGGACCCGGCGCGGCTCGCCCTCTACACGGCGGCCCTCAACGGCAACCCGGCGGCGATCGCCGACGGCCATCACCGCTACAAGGTCGCCCAGCGCTTCGCCGGCGAGACCGGCGCCGCGGCCGGCACCGCCGCCTCGGCGAAGCTCGCGGTGGTCACCAGCCTCGCCTCGCCGGCGCTCACCATCGACCCCATCCACCGCGCCCTGAAGGACCCCGCCGACCTCGACCGCCTCGACCGCTTCGTCGCCGAGCGCGCGCCCTTCGCCGGCGGGAGCGGCGCCGAGCTCGCCGCCGCGGTCGCCGCCGCGCCGCAGCCGGCGATCGGCATCTGGCCGGCGGGCGGGCAGCCGGAGATCTGGCGCCTCGACCCGTCGCAGGCGCCGTTCTCGATGCCGCGCGGGGGCCGCGACCTGCCGGTGCTCCTCCTCCACCAGGCCCTCTTCCCGGCCCTGGGGCTCCCCGCCGCCGCGGCGACCGACGGCACGGTGGTCTACCGCAACGACCCCGACGCGCTCTACCGGATGGTCCAGTCGGGGGAGGCGGCGCTCGGCATCTGGCTGCCGCCGATGCAGCCGGCGGCCTTCGCCGCGGCCATCGCCCAGGGCGACCTGCTGCCGCCCAAGTCCACCCGCTTCCTGCCCAAGGTGATGTCCGGGCTGGTGTGGGCGGACCACGGGTCGAAGCTGTTGTAGGAGCCGGCCCGCGGGGCTACCGGCGCCGCTCCAGGTAGGTCTCCTCCCCCACCACCTCCGGGTCGAGCGAGAACTCGTACAGCTCGAGGCCGCCGAAGAGGGCCCTGACGCGCGGATGGCCGGCCGCCTGCATGTGGCGGGCGCCGTCGACGGCGAGGGCGCCGTCGTCGTCGAAGAGCACCACGTCGGCATCGGCGGGCGGCGACCACTCGGGGCCGGGATAGGGAACGGCGCCCCGCAGGGTGAGCGGCCGCGTTTCCGGCGGCTCCGGCCGCACGTCGATCAGCAGCGGCGGCCGGCCCTCGCGCAGGAGCCGGAAGACGGCGAAGGGGGAGATCTCGAGCTGCGGATCGAACTGGACGAGCGGCGTCTCGCCGTCGACGAAGCGGGTGGGCATGCGGAACGCTAGGGCGTCAGGGCTTCGACTGCCCGCACGGGATCTCCACCGGCGGCGACCAGCCGCCGGCGCCGCCATGGCCGCGCACCTTGAAGCTCACCCGCTCGCCGGGGGCGCAGGTGATCCGCTCCGTCCACGGCCCCGACCGGCTGCCTTCCTGCCCCGCGGCGTAGCCGCCGTCGTCGAGCCCCCAGTAGGGGGCGAACCCCACGGGGTCGCCGCTCGCCCGCGCGGTGCAGCTCCCGGAGCAGACCGCCGGCGGCCCGGCCTGGCACGTCCAGCTGCAGCCCACGATCGCCGCCGCCGGCAGGCAGGCGCTCTCGAAGTTGGCGGCGACCGACCGGTCCTGCTCGAAGCAGATCACCTCGTGGTCGCCGACCGTCACCAGCGGGATGGCGTGGATGCGCGTGGTGTGCCCGCCGCACTCGGGGAAGCTGTCGGCGTAGGCCCACTGGCCGGCGGCGCCCTGCTGCCACTCGGACTTGTAGCGGTCGCTGTCGATGCGGTACTCGAGGAAGACGCCGGTGGCGCCGCCGCTCGCCTGCCAGGTGCCGGTCGCCCGGAAGTTGCCGCTCGCGTCCGCGGTGAAGCCGGTCTTGGCGACGGCGACGCGCGCCGCGGCGCAGAGCGGCGCGGCGGCGCGGTCGGGCTTGGGGGTGTCCGCCCGCGCGCTCGCCGCCATGGCGAAGGACAGGAGGAGGCCTCCGAGGCCGGCGAGAGCGCCGGCAGGGGCGCGCCGGGCGGCCACTACTGCACCCCGCACGGCGCCCCGGCGGCCGGCGAGACGCTGCCGAACCCTGCCTGGTCGCGGGCCCGGAAGGTGACCCGCTCGCCCGGCTTGCAGCGGACGACCGCCGTCCACGGCCCGTGAGGGGGACCGGCGACGAACTCGTAGTTCTTGTCGTCGACCCCCCACAGGCCCACCAGGTTCTGCTCGCCGCCCGCCGCCTCGGCGGTGCAGGTGCCGGCGCAGCCCTGCCGCGGGTCGTCGGCGCAGTCCCAGGTGCAGCGCAGGATGCGGGCGCTCGGCGTGCAGTCGATCTGCAGGTTCTTCGCCACCGAGCGGCCGCGCGCCAGGCACTGGACCTCGCGGCCGCCGTCGCGCACCATCGGGCAGGCGAAGACGCGCACCACCTGCAGGCCGCACTGCCCGAAATCGGTCGCGTAGGCATAGCGGCCGGCGCCGCCGTGCTGGAGCTCGCCGTGGTAGCGGTTGCCGTTGACGCGCAGCTCGAGGAGGACGCCGTCGGCGGTCCCCCCGACCTTCCACTGGCCGGCGGCGGTCAGCGTGGTGCCCCGGGCCGCGGCGTCGGCAAGGTCGAAGGTGAACTCGGCGGCGGCGCACTTGGCGCTCGGCTGGCGGCCCGGCGGGCTCTCGGAGTCCTCGGCACGGAGGGCCCCTCCCCATCCGGAGCCGAGCGCCAGCAGCAGCAGAGCGGCGAGGGCGAGCGTCGAGCGGTTCATCGGGAGGGGATTCTACGCGGCCTCGCCTAGAAGGTCACGACTTTCTCGCACTCCTCGATCATCCGCGAGAAGGTCTGCCAGCCGAGCATGGCGTCGACCGCCGCCTGCACGCCGGCGGTGTCGAGGCCCGCCAGCCGGGCCGAGGCGCTGCAGGCGTAGACGTGGATCGAGCCGTTGCCCCGTCCGGGGGCGAGCAGCGAGCTGAGCGGCGGCATGGCGAGCGACTCGAGCCGCGCCGCGGAGAGCGGCGGCGCCGGATCGTAGTCGTCCCAGCGGCCGCCGACCCAGGCGTCCAGGGCGGCGAAGAAGAGGGCGATGTCGACGCGCGCGCCGGTCGCCGCCGCCGAGGCGGCGAGCGACGAGACCTGGAAGCGCATCTCCCACGAGCCCTGATGGGCGAGGATCAGGAGGTCGGCCACGGGCGAGAGAGTATCAACAGCCGGCGCGGCGGGCCGCACGTGAAAACGCCCGGCTCGCGGCCGGGCGTACGGTGGAGCGGTGAAGCGGACGCCGGCTCACGAGATCGTGTGGTCGGCGTGGACCGTCCACAGGTCGCCCGAGTAGAGGAGATCCTCGAGCTTGCCGGGCCCCTTGGCCTCCATCGCCGCCTCGATCTGCCCGACGACGCGCGACTCGTAGGTCGCCTCGTCGACGCTGCGCAGGACGCCGATCGGCGTCGGGAAGCGCGGCGGCAGGAGCTGGGCGACGAGGAAGGCGGTCGCCGGGTTCTCCAGCGTCTCGTCCCAGACCAGGCAGTCCTCGGCGGCGAGGCCTTTCCCCAGCTCGACGACCTCCATCTCGGTGCCGCGCATGCGGATGCCCTTGTCGTGGTTCTTGCCGAAGACCATGGGCTTGCCGTGCTCGAGGTAGAGCGTCGCGTCCTCCTTGACGCCCTTCTCCGTCATGTAGGTGAAGGCATTGTCGTTGAAGATGTTGCAGTTCTGGTAGATCTCGACGAACGCCGTCCCCTTGTGCTGCGCGGCGCGGCGGAGCGTCTCCTTCAGGTGCTGCTGGTAGATGTCGACGCTCCGCGCGATGAAGGTGGCGCCCGAGCCGATGGCGAGCGAGAGCGGGTTGAACGGGTAGTCGACGGAGCCGCCCGGCGTCGACTTGGTCTTCTTGCCGACCTCGCGAGGTCGGCGAGTACTGCCCCTTGGTCAGGCCGTAGATCCGGTTGTTGAACATGAGGATCTTGACCCCGACGTTGCGCCGCAGGGCGTGGATCAGGTGGTTGCCGCCGATCGACATGGCGTCGCCGTCGCCGGTCGCGATCCACACCTCGAGCTCCGGCCGCGCCATCTTGAGGCCGGTCGCCACCGCCGGCGCCCGCCCGTGGATCGAGTGGAAGCCGTAGGTGTTCATGTAGTAGGGGAAGCGCGACGAGCAGCCGATCCCGGAGACCACCACGAACTTCTCGCGCGGGATCCCCAGCTCGGGAAAGACCTGCTGCACCGCCGAGAGGATCGCGTAGTCGCCGCAGCCGGGGCACCAGCGGACCTCCTGGTCGGTCTGGAAATCCTTCTTGGTCAGGGTGGGGGCTTCAGTGGACATGCCGGGGCTCCAGGATCTCTTGGATCTTGTCGAAGATCTCGTGACGGGCGAACGGGCGGCCCTGCACCTTGGACAGGGTGACGACGTCCTTCAGGTAGCGGGCGCGCAGCAGCATGGCGAGCTGGCCCAGGTTCATCTCCGGGACGAGCACGCGGTCGAAGCGGGCGAGGACCTCGCCCAGGTTCCTGGGGAACGGGTTGAGATAGCGCAGGTGGGCGCGGCTGACCGAGAGGCCCTCCTTGCGCGCCAGGTTGACCGCGCCGGTGATCGAGCCCAGGGTCGATCCCCAGCCGAGGACCAGGAGGTCGCCGCCCTCGGGGTCGCCGTGGACCTCGAGCTCGGGGACGTCGGCGGCGATCCGCGCCACCTTCTCGGCCCGCAGGTGGACCATGTGCTCGTGGTTCATCGGGTCGTAGGAGACGTTGCCGGTGACGTCCTCCTTCTCGAGCCCGCCGATGCGGTGCTCGAGGCCGGGCGTGCCGGGGATCGCCCAGTTGCGGGCGAGCGTCGCGGGGTCGCGGGTGTAGGGGTGGAAGCTCTCCGGATCGGTGCGGAACTCCTGGCGCAGGTCGGGGAGGTCTTCGATCTTCGGCAGCTTCCAGGGCTCCGAGCCGTTGGCGATGTAGCCGTCCGACAGGAGCACCACCGGCACCATGTGCTTCAAGGCGATGCGGCAGGCCTCGATCGCGGTGTCGAAGCAGTCCTTGGGAGAGGAGGCGGCGACGATCGGGAGCGGCGAGTCGCCGTTCCTGCCGAACATCACCTGCAGCAGGTCGGACTGCTCGGTCTTGGTCGGCAGGCCGGTCGACGGTCCGCCGCGCTGGATGTCGCAGATGACGACCGGCAGCTCGACCATGAGCGCCAGGTTCATCGCCTCGGACTTGAGCGCGATCCCCGGCCCGGAGGTGGTCGTCGTGGCGAGCGCCCCGCCGAAGGCGGCGCCGATGGCGGCGCACATGGCGGCGATCTCGTCCTCCGCCTGGAAGGTGGTCACGCCGTAGCTCTTGTAGCCGGAGAGCTGGTGGAGGACGTCCGAGGCCGGGGTGATCGGATAGGCGCCGAGGAAGAGCGGCAGGCCGCTCCGCCGGCTGGCGGCGACGAGGCCCATCGCGAGCGCCGAGTTGCCGTGGATGTTGCGGTAGACGCCGGGCTCCATCGCCGCCGGCGGCACCTCGTAGCGCACCTGGAAGAGGCCGGTGATGTCGCAGAAGTTCCAGCCCGCCTTCATCACCTTGATGTTGGCGTCGGCGAGCTCCGGCTTCTTGACGAAGGCCTTCTTGAGGTAGCCGATCGTCGGCTCGAGCGGGCGCGAGAAGAGCCAGTAGACCATCCCCAGGGCGAAGAAATTCTTGCAGCGCTCCTGCGACTTGTTGTCGAGCCCGCTCCCCTCGAGGGTGCGGCGGGTCATCGTCCCCAGCGCCACCTGGAAGACCCGGTGCTTGGCCAAGCTGCCGTCCTCGAGCGGGTTCTTGGCGTAGCCGGCGCGGGCGAGGTTGCGGGCGTTGAACTCGTCGGTGTTGACGATGACGACGCCGTTCGCCTTGAGATCGTCGAGCTCCTTCTTGAGCGCCGCCGGGTTCATCGCCACCAGCACGTCCGGCGCGTCGCCGGGGGTGTGGATGTCATAGTCGGCGATGCGCACCTGGAAAGCCGAGACGCCGGGCAGCGTCCCCTGCGGAGCGCGGATCTCGGCCGGGAAGTCGGGCAGCGTCGAGAGGTCGTTGCCGAAGAGGGCCGAGGTGTTGCTGAACTGGGTGCCGGTCAGCTGGATGCCGTCACCCGAGTCGCCGGCGAAGCGGATGACGACGTCCTCCAGCTTCTGCGGCGCGACGGGCTCATCGCTCCGTTCTTTTTCCACGACGGTGGTGCTCATGAGGGCTCCGAACGAAAGACCCAGCCGATGCGGCTGGATCGGGCCTGGTGGGTGAGACGGGCACGCCCCGAGGTGGGGCGCCGAGTGCCTGCGGTCATTTGAGTCGAGTCTACCAGAAGAGACCTGCCGCGCCGGGCAGCGTGCCGGGCCAAACCCCTATTTCTAAACGCCGCGGGGCGGGTCGCCATTCCCCGCCCAGCGCGACGCACCCGTTCCGGGCCATCCCGTTCCGGCCGCCCGCCGGCACAGCGTTTCATGGGGGCGAGCTCGAGCCCCGGACGAGCCGCGGCCGCGAGCCCCGCCCCGATCTCCGTTCGAGAACGGGAGGACCGAATGTGTAGAACCTCCATCCTCGCCCTCGCCCTGGTCGCCGGCCTGCTCTCCGCCGGCGCCGCCCTCGCCCACCCCGCCGCTCCCGCGCAAGCCTCCGCCAGCCCGGCCATGACCGCCTTCCTGCAGAGCCTCTCGGGCCCGCCCGCCGGCGGGGAGCCCGTCGCCGTCATGCACTGCGAGCCGCCGACCCGCTTCCCCTGCGTCAACAAGGAGTGCCAGTGCGGCGTGACCTGCGGCTCGGCAGGCGTCAAGTCGTTCACCTGCAACCCGACGACCTTCGTCTCGACCTGCACCTGCAACTGACGGCGCGGTACTGGCTCAGTTTCGTCCACTGCGGGCGACCGCCCTCGGGACCACCCGCCCGAACCCCCTTCCAGGCGGCCGTCCTCGGGACCAAACTGAGCCAGTATCCCCCCCTCGAATGCGGGCTGGGGCGGATCCCGGCCCGGCACGCCGGCGCCCGGCGCCAGGGAATGCCGCCGCGCCCGGGAGCGTTGAAAAGTGTCTTGCTCGGCTTGAATCCAGATCGCCGCGGAGTTACCATCACACCATTGGAGATCCGACACGCATGATGAAGAGCTCTTCGGCTCCGGCCGGGGTCCCTGGGGACCGCGGCCCGAAGAACCGCCCCGCTGGCAGGTTCCTCCTCCTCGCTCTCCTCCTCATCGTCCCGATCTCGATCCTCGCCTGCTTCACCACGAGGTCCGCGAAGCCGAAGGCTGCCGCCCCGGCGCCGGTGGCCGAAACCCTTCCCGAGCCCCCCGCGGCCGCCGTTCCATCGCCGCCCGAGGAGGCGAGCCTTCCGGCGCTCACGGACGCCACCATCCCCACGGTCTGCACGAGCCAGGCCGGGACGTGCAGGGACGCCCTGCCCGCTCCGCCGGCGGAGCGGCCCGCTCCCCTGGCGACCCCGGCCCCCGCCGTCCGGCCGTCGGCGGCGGTCTTCCGGCAGGTGCAGGGGCTGTCGCAGCAGGCGCTCGCGATGGCGCTCGACGCGGTCTCCTGCGCGCGCTCCCACGGCGTCGCCGGCAAGGACGGCCTGTTGACGATCATCGACTACTCCCGCCCCTCGACCGAGCCGCGGCTCTGGGTGCTCGACCTGGCGCGCGGCAGGGTGCTCTTCCACGAGCTGGTGGCCCACGGGGCAGGGAGCGGCGACAACTACGCGACGCGCTTCTCGAACCTCGATGACAGCCGGCAGACGAGCCTCGGCCTGTTCCTGACCCGCGGCACCTACGAGGGGGGCAACGGCTACTCGCTCAAGCTCCAGGGCTTGGACGCCGGCGTCAACGACCGCGCCGAGGAGCGGAAGATCGTCATGCACGGGGCGTGGTACGTCAGCCCCGACCAGATCCAGCGCTACGGCCGCATCGGCCGGAGCTGGGGCTGCCCCGCCCTGCCCGTCGAGAGCGCGCACCGCGTGATCGACACGATCAAGGACGGCAGCTTCGTCTTCTCCTACTCGGGAGCCGACGGCGGCTGGATGAAGGCGTCGTCGCGGCGCAGCTGCCCCGCCTCGCCGACAGCCCCGGCCGCCGTGCCCCTGGCGCTCGCCGCGGCCATCGCCGGCCGCTGACGCGCGCCTTCCCCGCCGCTCCTGAAGGCGGCTATGAGTCAGGAACCTGAAGACGACGATCTGGAGGCGGAATACGACTTTTCTGCCGCCGTGCGTGGCAAGTACTACGAGCGCTATCAGCAGGGTACGAACGTGATCCTGCCAGACCCCGAGGCGGCCTAGCTCGCCGCCCGCGCCGCCGCCTGCTCTTCCTTCGCCTTCGCCTGCCGCGCCGCCTCGACGAGGTTGAAGGCCTCGTTGCGCATCCTGGCGCGCTTGGCGTCCTCCTCCGGGTAGCGGGGGCGATAGCCGAGGAGGTTCTCGTCGAAGGTGAAGGGCTTCACCAGCTCGGCCTTGCCGGCGATCGTCTGGTCGCGGTTGAAGTAGGCCATGTCGTAGTTGTTGCTCATGATGATGGCCTCCTCCGGACAGGCGTCGACGCAGTAGCCGCAGAAGATGCAGCGCAGCATGTCGATCTCGTAGACCACCGGGTACTTCTCGATGTTGACGTCCGGGTGCTCGCCGGCCTCGATGTGGATGCACTCGGCCGGGCAGGCCTGGGCGCAGAGGAAGCAGGCGACGCAGCGCACCGAACCGTCCGGGCGGGTGGTCAGGATGTGATGGCCGCGGAAGCGGTGGCTGTAGTCGCGCCGCTCCTCCGGATACTGGATCGTCGGCAGCTTGCCGAAGAGGTTCTTGACGAAGTGCCGCATCGTCACCGCCAAGCCGCCGAAGAGCGGCAGGTAGAGCCGCTCGGCGAGCCCCGGACGGTACGGGCGGGTCGTCCTGGGATGGTTCACGAGCCCGTCCCACTTGCCGGCGTCGGCGGCGTCCGGACGGCGGCGGAAGCCCTCGCTCTGCTCGATGCGCGTGCCGTCGAAGGGCGGCGGCGGGGTGTTGGAGCCGGAGGAGCCGGAGGCAGGGTTCCGTAGCGGGCTCGTCATCGTTCGAGCTCTCCGGCGATGACGTTGAGGCCGCCCAGCGAGACGATGGCGTCGGAGACCGAGCCGCCGTTGATCAGCCGGGGAAAGGTCGAGAAGATGGGGAAGCAGGGCGGCCGGCACTTGAGACGATACGGCTTGCTGCTGCCGTCGCTGATGGCGTAGAAGCCGAGCTCGCCGTTGGCGCCCTCGACCATCGAGTAGGTCTCGCCCTCGGGCACCTGGATGCCGTCCATGATCAGCTTGAAGTGGTAGATCATGGCCTCCATCTGGTTGTAGCAGGCCTCCTTGGGCGGCAGTGCGACGTGCGGGTCGGCGGTGATGTGCGGCCCCTCGGGGATGCCGCGGTCGAGGAGCTGGCGGATGATCTTCAGCGACTCGCGGATCTCCAGCATGCGGATGCGGAAGCGGTCGTAGACGTCGCCGCCGTAGAGCACCGGCACGTCCCAGTCGACGGTGTCATAGAGGTCGTAGGGGTGGGCGCGGCGCACGTCGTAGGGGACGCCCGAGGCGCGCAGGCAGGGTCCCGTCCAGCCCCAGTTGACCGCCTCCTCGCCCGAGATGGCGGCGATCCCCACCGAGCGGTCGATCCAGATGCGGTTCTTCTCGACCAGCCGCTCCACGTCGTCGACGAAGGGCGGGATGATCTCGAGCAGGTGCCGGCAGCGCGCCATGAAGTCGGGCGGCAGGTCCTGCGACAGGCCGCCGATGCGGCCGTAGGAGACCGTCAGCCGCGCCCCGCAGCAGGACTCGAGGAGCCCGTAGATCTCCTCGCGCGGCTGGAACATGTACCAGAAGTTGGTGAGCCCGCCGGAGTCGACCATCGTCGTGCCGTTGCAGACGCAGTGGTCCATGATGCGGGAGAACTCGGAGAGGATCGTCCGCGCCCACACCGCCTTCGGCGGCACCTCGCAGTGGAGCAGCGTCTCGACCGTCCGGCAGTAGCCGACGTTGTTGATGAACGACGAGCAGTAGTTCAGCCGGTCGGTGTAGGGGATCACCTGCTGCCAGTTGTGGGTCTCCGACATCTTCTCGAAGCAGCGGTGGAGGTAGCCGATCTCGACGTCCGAGGCGACGATCGTCTCGCCGTCGAGGACCGCCATCAGCCGGAAGGTGCCGTGCATCGCCGGATGCGACGGGCCGATGTTGACCGTCATCCGCTCGAAGAGGTCGTCCTCGTTGTCCGGCAGGTCGAAGTGCGGCTGGTAGATCTTGTCCTCGGTCAGGATCCAGCGCCGCGCCGGGTCGTAGTCCTTGCGCAGGGCGTGCCCTTGGAACCCCTCGTGGCAGAGGATGCGGCGCATGTTCGGATGGCCCTCGATCGTCAGGCCGAACATGTCGTAGAGCTCGCGCTCGAACCAGTTGCAGGCCTTCCACACCGGGATCAGCGAGGGGATGGGGTCGCCCTCGTCGACCGGCACCTTGAGGCGCAGGCGCGCGGCGCGCGGGATCGAATAGAGGTGGTAGACGGCGTCGAAGCGCGGCGTGCGGTCGGGGAAGTCGACGCCGCCCAGATCGAGCATCAGGTCGAAGCGCGTCGCCGGGTTGTCGCGCAGCTCGCGGGCGAGCTCGGCCAGGATCTCGCGGCGCACGATCCAGGTCGGCTGATCGAGCCCCTCCTGCGGCGTGATGCTCCCGGCGGGGAACTTCGCCAGGACCGGAGCCAGGGCCAGGGCCTCGATCCCGCCCGCGGTGCCCGTCTCAGGCCGGGAGGGTGGCGCGATCGTCGACATGGCCCGGGGCCTCCTGGGATGCGACCTCTTCCTGCTGCTTCACCTTCTGTAGCTGGCGGTGCTTCTTGCGGTCGCGCGTCACCCGCTCCTTGAGCTGCAGGATGCCGTACATCAGCCCCTCCGGGGTCGGCGGGCAGCCCGGCACGTAGACGTCGACGGGGATGATCTCGTCGATCCCCTGCATCACGTGGTAGGCGCGGTAGAAGCCGCCCGAGCAGGCGCAGGCGCCCATCGAGATGACCCACTTGGGGTCGGACATCTGGTCGTAGATCTTCTTCAAGACCGGGGCCATCTTGTCGTTGATGGTGCCGGCGACGAGGAGCACGTCGCTCTGCCGGGGCGAGAAGCGCACCACCTCCGAGCCGAAGCGCGCGACGTCGTAGTGGCTGGAGAGCGTCGACATGAACTCGATCGCGCAGCAGGCGGTGCCGAAGGGGAAGGGCCAGAAGGAGTTGCGCTGCGCCCAGTCCTCCAGGTTCTCGAACTTGGTGGTGACCCAGCTTTCTCCGACGATGTTCATGGGGGTTCCTCTCGGAGGTCCAGCATATCAGTTGTGACTGGCGGTCACAAGCTCGATAAACCTAATATTGAGAGTAGCTTGGCCTGCCTTCAGGGCGCGCCGGCCGAGGGCTCCACAGAATGCAACGCGGCCCCGTCGGCGGACATTCCGGCCGCGGTCGGGCGGGTTTGTCGCGGGATGGGGCCAGGCCCCGCCTACGACCGCGCCGCGCCCTGGTTGCCGGTCCCCTTGTCCACCTCGACCGGCAGATCGACGTCGCCCTGGGCGGCGTTCAGGGCCTCGCGCAGCGCCTCGAGCTGGCGCAGGTGGTCCTTCTGGGTGGCGACCACCTGGAGCAGCACGTCGGCGACCGGCTCGCCGACGTCCTTGATCATCTTGGGATAGAGGACGTCGTTCTCGTAACGCTCCTCGGCCACGGCGCGGGCGACGTCGGTCTCCTTGCCGCGCACCTCCTCGGCGGCGTCGAGGAGCGCGACGGCGAGGCGGTCCTTGGCCGCGGCGAGCTTCGACCATGCCCGGGCGACGTTGGGCATGCCGTCGCGCTCGGCCTGGCCGGCGTAGGCACGGTAGCGGGCGGCGCTCACCGCCTCGGCGGTGAAGGCGGTCTTCAGGTGCTCCTGGACACGCGGGATCCTCGACACGGCCTGTCTCCTCGATGTTGGCGGCTCGTCTGGGGTGTGTCGGCGGACCGGCGCCGGCGGCTTCGCGCTAAGATGCCTGGGCGCGGCCCACCGAACGTCCGGACCTCGCAGCCCCGCCATTCTATGCAAGTCCCGGCGGGCCTCCAACCGGCGGCCGCCGGCCGGGCGCGGCGGGGGAGCCGGGCGGCGGCAGCGGAGGCGCGGGGAAACATTCGGCGACAGCTCGCCGTAGTCCCCCACAGGTGCACGAGCCGCCGCCCGTGCGGCGCCCTCCCTCTCCCATCGTGACCGAGCGACCCTCCCGCCGCCGCGCCCTCGCGATCGCCGCGCTCCTCGCGCTCGCCGTCCTGGTGATCCTCGCGGTCGCCGACGTGCCGTACCTGACGGCGCTGGCGCGGCTCGGCCTCGCCGCCGCGGCGGTGCCCCTCCTCTTCTGGGCCGCGGCGCGCATCCTCCGCGCCCTGCTCTGGAAGGTGAGCCGGCGGCTCGCCTTCTCCTACTTCCTCGCCGGCGTGCTGCCGATCTTCATGGCCCTGCTGCTCCTCCTCGTCGGCTCCTACATCCTCGCCGGCTTCTTCATGGGGCACCTCTACCGCGACGTCGCGCGGACCTTCGCCTATGAGGTCGAGTACCTGGCCGGCGACCGCGCCCGCGAGTTCCAGGCGACGGGCCGGCCGGTCGCCGAGGACCGCGCGGTCCTGGCGGTGGGCTACTACCGCAACGGCCGGCGGGTGGCCGGCGACCCGCGCACCCCCGCCCTCTGGCCGGCGCGCCTGGCCGCGCTCTGCGCCGATCCGGGGCGCGGCCCGCGCGAGAAGATGGTCCCCTACGTGCCGGGGCTCCGCGGCGACGTGACGCTCGCCGGCGCCGCCGCCTACCAGGGCACCGGCGCCGTGGTGATCTACGCCGGCGACCTCGAGCGGGCGCTCTCCGCGGCCTCCGGGGTGTGGGTCGAGCTGCTGCGGCCGGACGAGCCGGAGGCGGGCCAGGTCGTCCACTTCCAGTGGAACAACCTGAACCTGCCGCTCCAGCGCATCCACCGTGAGCGGGCGGTGGGGGCGGCCGAGACCTTCTTCAAGCAGCGCTCCGAGGGACGCCGGCTGCTGGACGATCCGATCCTCTACTGGGGCGAGGGGGCGAGCCAGCTCATGCGCTGGGACGGCGCGCGGCCGGCGGCGAGCCCCGCCGGCCCGCCGCCGGCGGAGACCGCGCTCGACGTGACGCTGCGCTCGACGCCGCGCAACCTCGTCCGCCACCTGTTCTCGAGCTCGGCCGAGATCGACTCGGCGGCCTGGGCGGCGCTCATCGCCTTGGCCTTCCTGCTCTTCGACCTCTATCTGGCGGCGACGGTGATGGCCCTCTTCATCATCGTCGGCCTGTCGCGGGCGGTCAACCGCATGAGCCAGGCGACCGCGGCGGTCCAGGCGGGCGACTTCTCGGTGCGCATCCCGGTGCGCCGCAAGGACCAGGTGGGGGCCCTCCAGCGCTCGTTCAACGAGATGGCGGGGAACCTGGAGACCCTGGTCGCCACGGCGGCGCAGAAGGAGGGGATCGAGAAGGAGCTGGCGATCGCCCGCGACCTGCAGCAGAGCCTGATCCCGACCGACCTGCCGGCCGGCGGCGCGGTCGAGTTCGCCACCCTCTTCGAGCCCTCGGCGGCGATCGGCGGCGACTACTTCGACGTCCTGGCGAGCGGCCCCGGGCGCCTCGCCGTCTTCATCGCCGACGTCTCCGGCCACGGCCTCTCGACCGGCCTGCGGATGGCGATGATCAAGAGCGCGTTGAACATCCTGGTCGAGGACGGCGCGGCGCCCGAGTCGATCCTGCGCCGCCTCGACGCCGTCGTCCGCGCCGACGTCGAGACCCGCTCCTTCGTCACCGCGACGCTGGCGCTGGTCGACCTGGCCGCCGGGACTCTCGAGATCTGGAACGCCGGCCATCCGCCGACCTATCTCCTGCGCCGCGGCGCGGTCGACGAGATCCTCCTCCCCAGCTCGGCGCTGGGCGGCCTGGGGAACGTCTACGACCGACGGAGCGTCCAGCTCGAGCCCGGCGACGTCGTCGTCTGGCTCTCCGACGGCCTCATCGAAGCCCCGGGCGCCGACGGCCAGCCCTTCGGCTACGACGCGACGCTCGCGGCGCTCGCCGGCCCCGCCGCCGGAGCCCCCGAGGTCCGCGACCGCCTCCTGGGCGCCATCGCCCGCCACGCCGGCGACACCCCCCCCGAGGACGACCGCACGCTGGTAGTGATGGAGTGGCGGGGGGTGGCGCGCGAGGGAGGCGAAGGCGCCGCCGGCGGCGGTGCGGCGGCGGTCGCCGTGGGCGTACGGTAGTTCCGCCGGGCGGTGGAGCTCGCTGTTGGCTCTCGCTTGTGAGGCTCGCCGGCCGCTGTTATTCTGTCCATCTAGATAGCCAGAAAGGTGGCTGCAGATGGTCAAGAGATACTCCATCGCCGAAGCCAGAGACAATTTCACCAGCCTCGTCCACGAGGCCGAGACGGGGACGACAGTCGAGCTGACGCGCCGCGGCAAACCGGTCGCCATGCTGGTCGCTCGGGATGAATACGAGCGGCTGACCCAAGGTAAGACCGGATTCTGGACCGCCTACCAGGAATTCCGCCGCCGCTACCCGGCTCCGCCGGCGGACGGACCCGAAGAGCCGCTCCCCGGGGTGCGCGATCCCTCTCCCGGCCGGGACTTCTCCTGGTGAGCGTCAGGTTCCTGCTCGATACCAACGTCCTCTCTGAGCCCATGCGGCCACGGCCCGACGTGCGGGTCCTGCGGCAACTGGAGGAGCATCAAGAGGAGAGCGCGATCGCCGCTCCGGTCTGGCACGAGCTGCTCTTCGGCTGGGAGCGGCTGCCGAGCTCGCCGCGCAGGGAACAGATCGGGAGCTACCTCCGCGACGTCGTGCGGGCCACCCTGCCGATCCTCGCCTACGACACGGCGGCCGCGGCATGGCACGCGGCGGAGCGTGCCCGCCTCCAGGCCGAGGGCCGGACTCCACCTTTCGTCGACAGCCAGATCGCCGCCATCGCCAGGATCAACGACCTGGTCCTCGTCACGGCGAACGGCGCGGACTTCGCGGATTTCGCGGACCTGAAGCTGGAGGACTGGAGGGCCTGAGCCCTCCCCCGCTCGCAGCTCCCTCCCGTCTCCCGAGCAGCAGGTTTCTGGTAGTGCCGGCGCGCCCGCTCGATCTACAAGGGTCTCGACGGACACGACGCGACGTCGTGGCGCCAGCGAACAAGGAGACGAACGATGCCCGCGCGATCCCGACGACGGATTCCGACCCGCTTCCTCCTCAACCTCGCGGCCCTTCTGGCCGCCGCCGCCCTCCCGGCGCACGCCCAGGTCGTCCCCGACGCCAACCCCCATTACCTGGACTACAACGGCGTCACGACTCCCTTGATCGGGATGTCGAGCGAGTACCTGCCGCACGTGACGCGGCCCGCCAGACAGTCGACCCTCTGCACCCTGGAGAGCTACGCGAGCTGCCTCAACAACCTCCACAACAAGGGGCTCAACACCATGCAGCTCCTGGTGTCGCCCAACAGCAGCATCGGGCTCCTCGACTGCAACACGGCGAACGCCAGGAACCAGCCGCCCGGCCCCTCTTCCGTCGCCGTCCCCTACGACAACGAGCAGCCGTTCTTCTGGAACGGCAGCAAGTGGCGGCTCGACCGCTACGAATCGCCGTTCTGGACGAACCTCAACAAGGTGATGACCGACGCCGGCAATCTGGGCATCGTGGTCGAGGTGACCCTCTTCGATCCCTGGGGCGGCGTCTCCGGGACCGCGATCCCGACCAGTCCGTGGAGCTCGGCCAACAACATCGTGGGGGCGCCGCCGGCGGGCTGCGGGACGAGCGCCGGCTTCACCGCCCTGCGCTACCTGGCGAGCTTCGACAACCCGGCCAACCCGACCCACCCGTCCGACAACCAGCCGGCGAACGCGTGCGCGCGGACGCAGCAGATGGCCTTCATCCAGTTCGCCGCCCAGCAGCTCAACGGCCATACGAACTTCTACTGGAACCTCGCCAACGAGGTGGACCTCGTGCCCAGCGGCAACGTGGCGCCGGACCCGGTCGCCCAGATCAACTGGCTCAACTGGGCCGCCGGGGTGATCGCCGGCGTCGAGGGCAGCCCCTCCTACCCGCAGACGCACCAGATCGCCGTCAACCTCACCAACCAGGGGACGCTCTCGCTCGCCTCCTCGCTCGCCGCCAACATCAAGATCGTCAGCGGCCACTACGTGCTCTTCGGCGCCAGCGGCTCGGTGGCCGCCATCCCGCTCGTCAAGGCCAACTTCAACGCCACCAACGCCGGCCTCGCGCCCTTCGCCTTCGGCTTCAACGAAGGGCGATCGACGACCTGCCCCGACTTCGTCGGCGCGCGCGCCGAGGCGTGGGAGTTCCTCGCCGACGAGGGCGCCGTCTACGACAACTACAACCTCGCCTGGAACGACCCGAACACGGGGACAGTCCAGAGCTGGCTCGCCAACTTGAAGAGCTTCCTCGCGCCGCTCAGCCTGACCACCTTCAACGGCCCGCAGACCGCCAGCGCCCCGGCCTGGGCGCCCGACCTGCCGAGCTATGGCAGCGCCGACACGACGGGCACCAAGTTCTACTGGGGCGCCATGCAGGCGACGCGCAACCAGTACGCGCTCTACATGCACCACAGCACCATCCTCATGCCCATGGGAGTCAACGGCTTCCGCTATGCGCCGCCGGCGTCTTGCCAGAGCTTCCAGACCCCGATGAGCCTCTCCCTCGGCAACACCGCCGGCCACTTCAAGGCGGAGTGGATCTTCCCCAGCACCGGGGCGGTCGCCTGCGCGCAGGACGTCAACTGGACCCCCGGCACCCTCGTCCCCGTCACCTCGCCCCATTACAACTACGACATGGCGCTGCGCCTCACCCGCTGCACCGGCTCGGGCGCCTGCGCCCCGGTGCAGAGCTGCGCCGCGACCCTCGCCGACGGCTGCCCACCGGCCGACCTGACCTGCCCGACCGCCGTAGCGCCCCGCTGCCCGACGCCGGGCGTCACCACGAGCTGCCCCTACGGCAACCCGCCCTGCGATCCGAAGGAGACCTGACGAAGACAGCCGTCCCCCGGCGCGCCGGCGCGCCATCTCGGAGGAGGAGGCGCGCCGGCGCGGGCGCCGGGGATGGGGGTACGATCGCGCGCCGCCCGCAGATCCGCCCATCGAGGACGCATCATCCCCGCACGGGCATGAATGCCCGTGCTATGAGGGCGCCGGATGAATCCGGCTTGGCGATCGGCGGCCGGTATCGCGACGACGGGCCGTAGGCTGGGGTGAGCGCAGCGAACCCCAGCAGCGAATTCCCCGCCTCGCGCCGTCTCCCCCGACAGCCGCCTACCCGCCCGCCGATCCGGCCTCGACCGCGATCCGCCCCAGCCCGAACGTCGCCCCCTTGCCGACGTGGAGCACCTCGGCGCTCCGCAGGAGCGGCAGGAAGGGCGCGAGGTCGCCCGCGACCTCGACCGTCCCCACGAAGCCGCCCATCTCCATCGCCCGCCCCTGCCGGTTGCTGTAGCGCTGCCAGTCCTGCCAGCGCAGGTCGGTCGCGGTGACGCGCACGCCGTCCGCCCGCGCGAGGAGCGGCCGGAAGCTCCAGTCGATCGCGGCGCCGGGGGCGTGGAACCAGGCGATCTCGAGCATGCGGCGGATCATGGCGAAGGCGAGGTCGCGGAAGCGGAAGCGGTCGAGGAGCTGGCCGGCGGACTTGAGCCGGGTGGGGGTCGAGAAGCGGAGGACGGCGCGCACCGGGGCGTCCCCCTCGCCGGGCAGCGCCGGAGGCGGCAGCGCCGGCAGCGGCCCGGAGAGCGCGCCGGGCGCCGCCGCGCCGCGCTGCCGGGAGAACACCTCGCCGCCGCCCGCCGCGGCCTCCGGCGCCTCGACGCGCTCGAGCGCGAAGCGATGGCGCCGCGCCCCCAGCCCCGCCGCCGCCATCCGCTCGACGGCGAGGATGGCATGGGGGGAGAGGTCGGCCGCCTGGCCGAAGAGGAGGAGGTCGAAGGCGAGGGGATCGCCGGGGGCGAGCTCCTCCGCGGCGCTCCCCGGCTCGAAGACGTACGGCCGCGGCGCCGTCGGCAACCCCTTCAGGAACGGCGGCGGCGTCCCCTCGATCAGCGTCTCGAAGATCCGCGTATAGGCGCAGGCCGCCCGCAGCCGGCACGACGCGCAAGCCTGCTCCGGCCCCATGCTGCACACCGCGGCGCGCAGCGCATGCCCGAACGCCCCGCGCAGGAGCGACCCATGGTATGGCGGCAGCGCCGCGCGCTCGCGAGCGGCGAGCGTACAGCGCAAGCGCAGGTAGGGGATGCGCGGCAGGACGTACGCGGCCGGCGCCGGCTCTGGATCTCCCATTGTCCCGTCCTAGCGAAATTCAGCCGCCCGAGCACGACCGCCGATCACGGAAGCTCTCGTAGGCTGGGGTGAGCGCAGCGAACCCCAGCCTCGCGCGCCGGAGCCCGCGTCCGCCCCTCCACCCATCGTTCCAAAGCTGGGGTTCGCTGCGCTCACCCCAGCCTACGCCACTGAATTATCCATTGTCATTCTGAGAGCGTGTGAAGCTTTGTCGGAAGGCGCCCAGAGTCATCAGGTAGCTGTGCGAAAACCTCTGTATTGTCATCCTGAGCGAAGCGAAGGACCTGGGTGGGGGCAACCTCGAAGGCCAACGGATTCCGAGACTTGGACGTTCCCGCCTCCAGGTCCTTCGCTTCGCTCAGGATGACAATGGAAAGTATGAGCGCATCGCAGTGGAGTACGCTTCTGTTGGTCCTCAAAAAATTCACAGGCTCTGGGCGGGGGAAAATCCAGCGCTTGAGACCCAGTACGCCTTGATCCCTCTGTACAGATCTGGGCAATTCCGACGATTCAAGGCCCAAATGGAGTGGGCCGCCGATACAAGGTCGCAATCCCTCCGTACAGATCAGGGCAATTCCGACCGTTCCAGCTCCTGGTCCATTTCCCTGAGAGCATGCAGAGTCGCAATCCCTCCGTACAGATCAGGGCAATTCCGACGAGAAGTAGTCGTTTTTGACGGTCGGAAGATTCAAGTAAATGTCGCAATCCCTCCGTACAGATCAGGGCAATTCCGACACTTCCCGGCGCTCGACGGGAACACCTTCGTGGTCAAGTCGCAATCCCTCCGTACAGATCAGGGCAATTCCGACTGCCGCCTTCCCAGGCTGCTGATTCTACGCGGTTTCCGGGCCGGTTTCGTGTTACCCCTCGAAGTTGGGCCCTCGCAGCGCGCTTTCCCCTCATTCCGCGCCCTCTCTTCATCGCTCAACCCCTTCTCTCCACTCGACTTGTGGCTCTCCGTGTAACCTGCCGGCCTAATTTGTCGTTTTCGCGCTGGCATGCGATTCGCGTCACTGGGGTTACGGGCGGCCTCCGCTCACAGCACGTAGACCTCCGGGTCCTCCATCGCCTTGCCCTGGCCGAGGATCTCCGCCTTCGGCCGGCAGCCCTCGCAGAGGCGGTAGATCCGCACGCTGTCCTCCTCCTCCTCGATCTCGCGGAGCACCCGCAGCCGCAGCCGCTCCAGCAGCTTGCGGGCCGGCTCAGGCGGCGTAGCGGACGATCTCCAGCTCCGCGCCCGGATCGGCCCGCTCCAAGATCGAGTCGACCCGCTCCATGACGGAGTCTTCGAGAAGGTACTCGCTGCAACCCTCGCACTGCAGGACGGGGAGCGCCTTCACGATGACGATGGTCGTCGCGCTGAGCTTGAAGGGAAGATCCGTGACCACGGGAACCAGGGTCGAGCCGCAGACGTGGCATCTCATGGCGTTCGCCTCGTTTTCAGGTCTTCTTTCCAGTCGCGTGGATCGGGTCGATACGCCGTGACGATACGGACGCTGTCATCCGCCACGTCGACGGCGAAGAGCACGTGGAAGACCGTACCGCCGCTGAGCCCGTGCACGAGATAGCTGGGAAGGTACTTGTCATCCGGGTAGCTCTCGACGATCTCGAAGGCATCCACTGCATCGAGGATCGACGTCCGCTCGATGAACCGCCCCCGCAGCCGCATGTTGGCGTGATACGTCCACAGGATCTTGCGCTGCCTCACGCATCTCCGGATGAAATCCAGCGGACGGTCCGGGAGGAGGCGCTCGGGCGGCATAGGGCGGTCGGCCGTCGATCCGAGCCGTACTATATCTGTCCTTGAAGTCAGAGCTCCGCACGGCACTCATGCCCGTGCGGGTCGGCCTCGGCAGCCGCCGTAGCCTGGATGGAGCGGAGCGGAATCCTGGGCCTCGACGCTACGAAAGAGCCGCCGAGGACGACCGCACTGGCGCGCTCGTGGGGCAGGGAGTGTCGCGGTTCAGGTGCAGCTCGAGCTCGGCGACCAGGTAGTCGGTGACCTCCAGGGCCGCCTCGGCCGCCGCGCGGCTCTTGCAGAGGACGAGGACGTCGTCCGCATAGCGCACCACCGCCTGGCCGAAGAGGGCGAGGCTCTCGTCGAGCTCGTCGAGGAACAGGTTGGCGAGCATCGGCGAGACGACCGATCCCTGCGGCACGCCCCGGGCGAGCGGGGCCACGCGCTCGCCGTCGTAGACCTCGGCGTCGATCCAGAGCGCGAACAGGCGCTCGACCGCCGGATCGAGGGCCAGCCGGCGCAGGCGCTCGAGCAGCCGCGGGTGGGGGATGCTGTCGAAGAAGGCGTCGATGTCGGCGTGGACGAGGAAGCGGTGGCCCTGCTCGCGCAGCTCGTTCACCCGGTGGACCGCGGTGCGCACCGAGCGCCCCTGCCGGTAGGCGTGGCTCGCCTCCTCGTATTCCCGCTCGAAGATCTCGCGCGTCGCGAGGAAGACCGCGGTCTGCGCCACCCGGTCGCGGACGGTGGGCACGGAGAGCCGCCGCGGGCCGCCCGAGCCGTCGAAATGGGCCCTCGTGGGCGGGCTTTCCGCCTCATTCCGTGCCGGCCCTTCATCACCCAACTCCTTCTCTCCACCCGACTTAGGGCTCCTCGTGTAACCTGCCGGCCAAATTGGCGTTTCGCGCTGGCATGCGGTTCGCGTCATTGGAGTTACGGGCGAGGGCGGCCGCTGCCGCGTAGGCTGGGGTGAGCGAGAGCGAACCCCAGGTTGGCTACCAGGCCGCACACGCCGGCGCCAGCGCCTCGGCTTGCGCTCGCATCCTACGCTTCCTCCTCGCCATTCAGCGCCTCAAAATGCTGCGAAGCTCTCGCCCTTCTCGGCCAGGGAGCGGGATTCAAGGCTTCGGCCAGCGGCAGGATGCCGCGCCGCGCCACCCCTTCAAGACCACCTCACCTCCGTGACGTTGCCCTGGGAGTCGAATGCGGCGGGCCGGACCTCTGTACCGTAAAGCGCGGAAGATGGCCGGGAACGGGATGTGACGGAGCGCCCGGCGGAATCAGACCGACTCGTCGGGTCGTGCAGTGGGCCCATGAAGCCTCGTCATGCCGAGTTCACAGGCCGTACGGCAATAACGCGCCACCGGATTCCCTCCGGCCCGATCCGCACCTCGGCCGGCGCCGCGCGCTTGCTGCTTTTGGTGAGCGAAGTCTGTGTCGCCTCGGGCAACCCGGCGAGCAGCTTGCGAGCTTCTGTGCGCCCGGCGTCGGCTCGCCGGCCGTCGGGCAGCACGGCGGTAAGGCTCCCGGAACCGGCTTCGTAAATCAACCTCACGCGGTGCCACTCATCCGAGGCCGGAAGCATCTCGCGCCTTGTGCCGATCGGCACCTGTGCTCGTCTCAGCCGACCGTAGCCGTTCGAGGTCCAGGCGCCGATTCCGTCCTCCGCGAGGGCGCTCGACAGGATGTCGTCGAGCAGCCAATCGAGCCAGGTGTCGAGCCCCGGAAACTCCGACGCTTCGACAACCGCGAGGAATCGGGTGCCTGGCGCGAGCGAGAGACGGTGGACGGGAATCGGCTCGTTCGTGTCGCGCGGAAGGCAGCGCCCTCCCGCCTGGCTCGTGTTGTAGGTCGGATGATGCGGGTTGACGATGTCGAGCGCGAGAGGGCTCCAATGCTCCCGGTTGCGCGGGGGGATCTCGGGAGGGATCCAGAGCGCGTCGTAGAAGTCGACGAGCGAGGCGAGACCCGGGCTCTCGCCTTCTCCTGTCTTCGGGTCGCTCGAATCCACCGCGCGCACGGGCCTCTCGCGGGCCAGGCAGCCGAGGATCTCTGCCGTGAGCTCGCGCAGGCGGCTCGCGTTCTTTCCTTCGCCGGCGGAGAGGCGATCCAGCCGAGAGCGCAGCGCGCCCTTGAGGGCCGATCCCGGCAGGTAGGGCACGCCGTAGGTGTGATGGAGAAGCACGCTTCCCTCGGTCACCGTAGCGTTGCTCGCCGAGTGCAGGAGGATGCGGTGGGTAGACTCGAGAACGAAGACTCGCCGAGCGATTCCCGGCTCGCTCGTCTCGACCGTCTTCCGCCAGGTCGCGAAGACGGTCCGGTACGATGCGACGGCTGGAGGGTCCGCGGCAGGGGTGCTCGCCGGGGCCAGGGCCCGTACCGCCGCCGCATAGAGGTCCTGCCGGCCCTCCCATTCCTGCTTCTTGTAGAGATGCGGCTCGGCGAGCATGCGGTCGAGCCACAGGCCGACGTGCGCCGGAAGGATCGCCGGAATCTCTGCCTTTTGCCGCGGCCGCATGGATGCTCCGGCGCCTCGGGCGACGGGCCACCAATCGGCCAGCTCGACGGGCGTCATTGCCCGTTCTCCAAGGCGGCGGAGGCGGCGGCCGCCTCGGCCCGCGCCGTCTTCGTCCTCGCCTCGACCAGGAGCTTGAGCCAGGTCGCGGCCTGCTGCGCCGCCTCCCAGTGCAAGAGGTAAAGGGGGAGCTCCATCCCGGCGAGGCTCTCGGCGTACTGGACCACGGTGCGTTGGTCAGCCTCCTCGGCCAATGCCGCGGAGATCCCCTGATAGAGGAAGCCGGCGAGTCGGCTGTCGCTCCCCTCCTTGCTGGCGAGGAAGAGGAGCACGTGCATGAGCCCGTGACGGCGCAGCATCGCGGGGAGGTCGAGCGCCCGCGCGCGACATTCCTTGAGGGCCGACTCCTCGCGCGGCACCACCACCTCCAGACACCTCACGATGCGCTGCTCGCGGGTAGCCGGGCGATCCTCGGTGCTCATGGGTGCCTCTCCTGCTTGGTCTCGCGGCCGGCGACGAGCTGGAAGCGGGCGCGGCCGAGGCCGATCGTCGAGTGGCCGCCGAAGCGCACCATGGGGATCCGAGCCACCACCTCCTGGAGGACCCGGAGGCTCCGCTCGGGGGGCCAGACCGTGCCGTCGTCTCCCGCTCCGGCTTCTGCCGTGGCCGCCAGTCGCTTCGGCTTCATCTTGGTGCGGCGCCCCGCGACGAGTCCGGCGAGCACGGTCTCGGCGGGCATGTGCTCCTCCGCCCACGGTCCCGAATCCGCCGCGGTGCCGGTGTCGCGGTCGATCTTGACCCGCGACCGCACCTCGAGCCCCACCCGGTGTAGAAGGAGAAGACGTCCTCGTGGACGACGAGGAGGCGGCGAGCGAAGAAATTGCGGGCCCGCTCGTCCCCCTCCGGCCAGAGCCAGGCGGCGATCCTCGCCGCGAGGAGGCCAAGCTCCGCGCTCGCGACCGCCTCGAGAGCAAGCTCTTCGAGGAACACCTGTCGCCTCGTCTCGCTCACCACCAGGCTGGACGCGAACGTGCCGTCCGGCGCCCCGGCGACCAGGCCGGAGGTTCGGCCGACCTCGGCCAGCTCGGGAAAGCCGGAGGCGAGACCGGCGAGCCGGAGATCTCTCTGAGCCGGGCGAGGACCGGAGGCGCCGTCACCCACGCGAACGTGCCGTAGAGGCTCCGTATCGGGAGCGCCAGAAGATTGGCATCGGTGAAGACGAGCCCTCCACGAAAATCGCTCGACTCGGCCTGCGGCGGGCCGAAGGCGCCACGCACCTCCGCGGAGTCGACGCCGTGCCTCGCCTCCACCGCTTCGCGCAGGACTCCCTTGATCGAGGACCCTGGCAGCAGGGGGTAGGCCGTGTGCGCCTCCCGCATGGTGGGCAGATCGATGCCACCCACGCCCTCGTCGCCGCCAACATGGAGCGGCGTGAGGGCGTGGAGGAGGTAGAGCTGGTGGTCTGGTTCGCTCATCGTTGGCTCCGTGAAATCCCGAAGGGTGCGGGAAGGATTTGGCCGTATCCGTCGTGCGCCGGCGGGGCGAGGGTGTCGCCGCTCCCCTCCTGTCCTGCGCAGAGGGATCTCCCCCACCACGCGGCGCAGAGCTCGAGGATCCTCTTGGGAGCAGCGGCATCGCCAGCCTCTGCGCCGAGATCCAGGTAGTAGACGGTCCCTGCGGGGACCAGGCGTCGGACGCTTCGCGGGCCTCGCGCCTGAAGATCCCAACCGCTCACCGCCACGTGGCGCTCCATCGCGACCGCCACGACCTTGCCCTGGAGCTCGCTCGGCCATCGCGGCTCCCACCCACCGAACGCTCCCGGGGTGAGGAGCTGCACGCGAAGGCCGATCCGCTGGCCCGCCTCGCCGAGCTCCTCGAGGCGGCGCCGGTAGAGGCCGCGGAAGGTCTCTCGCACCGGCCCGTTCGGCTCCGCAGCCTTGATCCCGGCTCCCGCCCGATCGAGCGATGTCTCCGGCCCGTCCCGCCAGGAGACCGCTGCGCCGTCGAAGTCCGGGAAGCAGAGGCCTTCTTGGACGGTGCAGGCTCCGGTCCGCGCCTCGGCGCCGAGCACCAGGAGATGCGGCGGCGTCTCCGGTGACGGTCCCGCGCCGTCCGGCAGGCCGCATCCATCGCTGACCTCGGCGGCGACGCCGAACTCCGCGTCGTAGCGCAGCCCCGCCGAGGAGAAGAGGGCTTCCGGCTCGGCGGTCCAGCTCTCGTCGTCGATCCCCACGTGCACCCGGTACTCGGGAGAGATGGGGCACGGGCGCCGCGCGACCGGCGGCGAGAGACTCCCGGGCCAAAGTGCCCAGCGGACCACATCCGCGAGGGGCCAGTAGGGGAATTCGAGAGCCGACGTCTTCGTACCGCCGGCGAGCCGATCCGCGCGATGGACGAGGCTCCTGAACGGCTGCACCTGGGCGGGCCAGAGAATCCCCTCCTCGTCGTCGAGGTCGAGGAGCTCACCGGGGAGGGGGGCACCGCCCGCTCCCGCCATGACGTCTCCCGCGACCGGGAGCCAGAGCTCGGGAGCCTCGCCCTGGCGGCGCCGCCGCGCCAGCCAGGGACCTCGCACGACGATCTCCAGAAGGCGCCGCGCTTCCTCTCTGGAGACCTCCGCCTGACCTGCGACGAAGCTGGTCCGCACCATGCCGGAGAACGTCCCCTGCGGGGGCAGGAGATAGCGGTGACGGGGCGCGAGCGCCGCCGTGCGCGAGCCGTCGCCGAAGACCAGCGGGTCGCGAGGCTCGAGCCACCACGTGTGCGTTTGCCGGGCCGTCTGCTCCGGGATCACTGGACCTCTCCATCCGCCGTGGGACGGAGCGTGGCGATGCGGTGGAATCGCGCCGCGATCGCCAGCTCGTGCGCCAGCTCCTTCGCCTCGCGCCAGCACTGAATTTTCTCCACGTGTTCCTGGACGATGAGATCCTCCGATCCCGGTTTGGGCTTCGACGAGCGCTCTCCTTGGGCGCGGATGCGGTGGCGCGCGAGCTCGATGCCCAAGCATCCTCCATCGTCCACGACCGAGTCTGCGAATCGCTCGTGGAGGCCGAGGAGGAGACGGGGCGACCGCAGGGACAGCGCTCCCTTTGCCAGCAGGGCCTGCCAGCCGAGCATCCTCGTCGCCAGCTCGCGCAGAGGACCGGCGCAGGTGCGCGCGGAGCCGCTTCGGGGGAGCTCGACGATTTGGAGCCAGCCATCCTCGGACTCGCCGTTGGACCGCACGGCCTGGGCTCTCCCCTTCTTGGCTGCAGAGAGAGCCGCCTGGGCGCGGCGGCGGAGGGCCCGAAGATCGGCCTTGGCGTGGCCGATGACGATTCCCCCGGACAGGGTGAGCGAGCGCCCCCTGGGCCGCACGATGCTGCGGAAGTGATCGGCGAGAGCCATCGCCGCGCCAAGCGCCTGGTCGACTGGGAGGTATGCCGCGAGGTCGTCGCCCCCCAGATAGAACGCCCGTCCCAAGTGATTGCGCCGCAGGAGGGGCTCGGCGCCCTCGGCATACTGGTCGAGCTGGGCCACGAGGTCGCTGAGCTCGACATCGTCCGCCATGTCCGCGAGAGCACGGCCGACGCCGTCGCCGTCCATGAAGAGGAGGGCGAAGTAGGATGGCGGCGTGCCGTGCGCCTGGTGGAGAGCGCGGACGGACGGCGTGAGCTGCTCGAGAAGCCGGAGAGTGCCCTCGACCTCCCGGCGATCGTGAAGGCGCCGGCCGATCCGGTTGATCTCGCCGTGGAGCGCCTCGAGGCCATCCTCCATGAGGAGGGAGGCATCGAACGGGAAACATTCGGGCTGGCTCTTTCTCTCCTCCCAAGCCACCTCGGGGTCGAGGGCCGGCGAGCACCAGGTGAAGAAGATCTCGTCCTCCTTTGCTGCGTCGCGCAGGATCTCCTTGACCGACTCGAGGAGCGGCCGGGTCGCCGGATCGCCTGCGACTCGGCGGAGCCAGGGATCCGCCGCGGTCCGCGTCACGGGCGGGAAAGGCAACCGGCCGAGACCGGGCGCCGAGGCGTCACCCTCTCGGTGGAAGACGGCGATCCGGCGCGCGAGGCCCACCGCATCGAGCTCCTCGTCGGGTCCGATGCCGAGCCGCCGGCGAGCGAGCTGGCGCTCGGCGGTCCTCGGGGTCGACGCGTCGCGGCCGGCCTGCGACGGCTCGAGCACCGAGTCCCTACCGGGGTCGAGATCGCTCTTGCGCCGGCCGGCGCGCGTCGACCGTGGAGCCTCGAAGAGGCGAGCCGCCTTGCGCGCATCCAGGAGCTTCTGCACCCGGCGGATCGAGCTGGCGAGGCTCGGCCCCCGAGGGGTCCAGGCGGCGAAGAACTCAGCGAACTCGCCGGCCTCGACCGCCTCGATCTGCTGGTCGAAGAAGACGCCGTCGAGCACCTTTCGGATCGCGTCGCGCGGCCGGCCGCCCCGCGTCTCGACACTCCGCCGGGCGAGGCGGAGCTGGGCCGCGAGATGCCGGTGCGCCGCGCGCTCGCACTCCCCCAGGAGGCGCGCCACCTCCTCCATGCTCTCCGCCTCGACACGGGCGAGGACGTGGTTGCTGATCCGCCCGCCGTAGCGCAGGCTCACCGCGTCCGCCCGACCGAGGAGCTCCCGGACGCGGTCGCGGCGCGGGACGATCAGGCCGTCGAGCGGGAGCGCCCGCGCCGCCGCGAGCGTGCATTCCGACACCCACGTCGAACCCCACCAGAGGTCACGGCTGCGGCGACCGCCGCCGATGAAGCCGCCCACTGGACCGATCGAGATCGCAACGACCCACTCGGGCATCTCGCTCAGGGCCTCCCCGCGATCGAGACGGACTTATAGCCCCTCTCCTTGACGAGCCACGCGGCGAACGCCTGCAGCGCCCTCCCGCCGGCGGGCTTCAGGTAGGTCTCGATCGTCGCCCGCGCGCCTTCCCATCGAGCCACCGGAACGCTTCGTTTCGCTTTCTTGTCGTTGTCGTACTCGATCTCCACCTGGTCAGGCGGCGGCAGCGGCAGGAAGATCGCGGCCGGCAGGTACCGTCCGCCAGCGAGCCGCAGCGGGCGCAGCAGCAGAGGCGACGGCCATCGCTTCGCATTTGCGGGTTGGAGCGTCGCGTTCGCCGGAGTGTCCGCGGCATCCTTGAACTTCATCTGGATGGGCAACCCGAACGCCGCGCGCGGGGCGCCCACCTGGCCGCTCTTCGCCTTCTCGACAACATCGGCAGGGGGAGCATGCGCGCCGAAAACGGCGCCGGAAGTTTCGAGAGCCCGAAGGAGGTGCGCCTCCGGCCAGCGGCTCGTGCCGGGCCGTTCTCCCCCAGGTTCTCTCCCCACATTTCGCGCCTGGCGGAATGTCTTCAGGCACTCGACGATCTCTCCATGAGCAACACCCACGTCGGTACGGGGCCCTCCCATCAAGATCTGGAACGGCCAGGCGATGCCCACGGGAGATGCGAGGCGACCGAGCTCCTCGAGCCATCCAGACACCCCGGACTCCTCGGGTCCCGCGAAGAGACGCTTCCAACGTTCGGCATCCAGCCCGGCCGCAGGATCGAGCTCGATGGGAGAAGCGAGCTCGAGCGCACCGAAGCCGCGCCGGGTGCGAGCTCCGAGGCCGCCCAGGAAGAGCCAGGCCCAGATCGATCCCAGCACCTGCTGGACGTCGCTCGCCGCGGAGGTCTCGCCCGAGGCCCCCCCGATCAGGTCCACTCGAAGCCGAAACGCGAGACCGGTCCGCACCGAGCCGGTCTCCATATCTCGGCCGGGCGCTTTGGCGGCGTGGCAATCCCTTTCGCTCTTCTCTCTCTGCAGGGGAAAGAGCGCATAGGCGAGCCCGCGACCGATCGTCCAATTCGGGAGCGTCTTCAGACGACCTTGCTCGAACGCGTGCACGCCGGCGGGCTCGACGGTGCCCCGCTTTACGATCTCAGCGTGGACGCGCACGCGGCTGCGGAGCCCGGGGCCGTCGCTCGCCCCTTCTCCGCCGACGCCGACCCCTCCCCAGAGCTTCGACTCTCGGGCGAAGAGAGCGTCCGCCGCGGCGGACGATTCCCCTTCCAGCGGATGGAAGAGGGCCCGCCACCACCAGCGGAGCTGTCCCCGGATGCCCGGCACGCGGACGGTGTCCACTACATCCGGCTCGAAAGAGTGGACGCCCCCACCGAGGATCGGCGTGATGCTCCGGAGCTCCAAGCGGGCCGTCCAGAGGCCCGGCACCTTGAGGGCCTCGGTCGGTGGGGCTCCCTGGCCCGGGAGCGCCGGGGTCGAGTGTAGTCGTCTCAGGAAGGACCTCCTCTTCGGCAACGCGGCGGCACGCAATGAGGACGGCTCCATCGCCGTCCCCCCTTCTCGACCGGCTTCCGCTCTACTCTTGGGAGCGGCCGGTCATCGGCCCCTCCCGCTCCCCGGTCTTCGGACCCTGCGGGGACTTCGGCCTCTGATCGGGATTCTCCGGGGCGGCTGCCGTCGTGGGCACGACGACCTCCTCGTCCCGGTCGCCCTTCGGTCCCTTGACAGTCCCGGGGTTCTGGTCGGTGTTGGTGGGGTCGGCGGGCAGGCTGGTGTCCATCGGATCTCTCCTCTCGGTCGTGCCGGTGTCGACCGGCGATGTCCCTCTGCCCGTACTACACGGGGGACCGGGAGAATGTTGGACGCCGCCCCGCTAACGCCAGTCGCCCTCGAGCGAGAACCCCGCCCAGTAGTGGGGCAGGCGCCACGGCTCCTCGCGCCGGAGGGAGCGCTGTGCGGCACGGAGGGCGGCGGCCGGGGAGAGGTGCTCGACGAGCATCGCCCGGTAGAACCGCTCCATGAGCGCCGCCGTGGAGCGGTCGCGCACCTTCCAGAAGCTCACCACGACGCGCCGCGTGCCGGCGCGGAAGAAGGCCTGGGTGAGGCCCACCAGCCCCTCACCCCGCACCTCCCGGCCCAGCCCGGTCTCGCACCCGCTCAGCACGGCGAGCTCAGCGGGGAGGTCGAGCGCCGCGACGCTCGGCGCCGAGAGAAATCCGTCCCGCGGTCTCCCGCGCTCGTCGACCTGCGAGAGCACGATCCCCGATCGTTCGGGGAGCACCGGGTCGAGCCTGCCGTGGGTCGCGAAGTGGAGCATGCCGAATCCCCGCAGCGCACCGCTCTCCACGAGCTCCGGCTCGCGCCCGTGCCCGTGGCCAGGAGGGATCGGCCGCGCGGGGCGAGGCGGACGATCGCCGTCGCTTCCTCCGCCGTGTAGGGCAGGCGATCGAGCGGCCCGGCGAAGGGGCTCACCCCTGCGCCGCCAGGGGCGGGCGAGGTGGGCGTAGGGGGCGTGCCGTGTGCGAGTCGCCGGTCGCTCGGCGAGAACACGGGATCGGCGAGCACCGCCACCACTCCCGGCGCCGGCGGTCTCCCGGCGAGGCGCTGCCGCTGCCAGCGGAGAACCGTCGCCGAAGGGATCATGGCGATCTCGTGCTCCTCGATGAGCGGCTCCCGGTCTCGACCCGGCCTCCCCGGCTCCGGGGACGGGAGCGCGCCGAATGGAACCAGATGGAGCGCGCCGTCCGCCAGGATCGCGAGGCACGGCCGCCCCGCGAGGCGACCGGCGAGCGGCGCGAGGATGGTCTGGGAGAGCGCCGCGAGGGCCGTCTCGACGCTCTCCTGCGGCGCGATCTCCGGCCCTTGCGACAATCCTGCGAGGGCTTGCCGGGCGAGCCGCTCGATCTGCTCCCGTCCGGGCAGCACGTGCGAGACGACCGAGCTGCGGTCCACGGTCCATGCGAAGCTCCGCGGCTCGGCCAGCATGTAGACGACGAGGAGCGACCGCTCGTCGGCGAGAGCCTGCATCTCCGGAACGCTCGCCGGAGCCCAGGCGGCCGGCAAGGCCGAGGGCCGGCTCGATCGGTCGAGCTCCAGCCAGCGGGCCCGGAGCGCGGCGTCGAGCTCGACGAGGCGGGCGTCGCCAGGATCCTGCCGTGCGAGAACCTGGCGGCGCTCCTCGAGGGCGTGCATCTCGGCGAGGATCGAGGCCCGGCGCGGATCGGCGGTGTCGGACCTGTCGCGGCCCGGGCCACCCGCCAGCTCGTCCATGAGGTTCCGTGCCCTGGCCCGCTCCGCCACCGCGAGCGCCTCGCGATCGTGCCCTCTCCCCGGCTGGGCACGGTCGAGGTCCATCAGGACGCTCACCAGCTCCTCGTAGGCATCGAACCGCGTGGCGAGATACTGGCCGCGGCTGGTCGCGCCGTGGAGGGCGGCGCGCATCTCCTCGACGAGCCGCACGGCGAGCTCCGCCTCGCCGCGGGCCGGGCCGAGAGCGCCGAGCGACCTCTCGGCGCGGCTCAGCCCGACGTGGGCGTACATCTCGCCGTTCGGGTCTCCGCTCCTCGCCAGCAGCTGGGCGGCCCGCGCCAGGCGCTCTCGGCTCCGTGCGACGGCTCCCGTCTCGAGGTCGAGCCAGCCGAGGTTCGCGAGCGTGTGTCCCTCGCCGAGGCTGCTCCCGGCGGCACGGCTGAGCTCGAGAGCATGGGCGTAAGAGCCCGCGGCCTCCGGGTACCGATGGAGGGCGCGGAGCGCTGTGCCCCTGCGGTCCCAGATGCCGGCCTCGGCCATCCGGCTGCCCGATCTCCGGGCGAGGGCGAGCGCCCCCTGGTAGCGCTCGAGAGCTCGCTCGGGCCGACCGGCCAGGTACTCGGCCCAGCCGAGGGCGACGAGCGCCGAGCTTCGCTGAGCGGGCCGGTCCTCCGGGACGAGGCTCAGGGCCTGATCGAGGACGTCGAGCGCCTCACGGTCATACCCCAGGAGCGAGTAGAGGCTCCCCAGGTTCTCCAGGGTTGCCGCCTCCGCGGGCCGCGCCCCGAGCTGGCGCCAGAGCGCCAGCGCCTGCTGGTAGCGCTCGATCGCGCCCTGGAGATCCCCGCGCGTCTCGAGCACCAGCCCGATATCGTTGAGCGAGGTGCCGATGCCCGAGGAGTTCCCCAGCTTGCGGTAGAGCGCGAGCGCTCGCTCGTGATCCGCGAGCGCCTCCGTCGTCTCGCCGAGCGTTCCCGGAGATCGCCGAGGTCGTTGAAAGCGCGCGCCTCGCCCGGGTTGTTGCCCTGCTCGCGAAACCGCCGGGCGGCCCGCTCGAGGATGGTACGCGCCTCCCGCAGGTTGCCTGTCTCGACGAGCGCCTGGCCGAGCCGCCACTCCGCCTCGGCGAGCTTCGCCGGCTCCCCCGATAGCTCGAGGAGCGGCAGCGCCTCGCGGTAGGCAGCCGCCGCCAGCTCGGGCCTGTCCGCGAGGCGCCGGCGCTCTCCTCGCGCGAGAGGCGCCGCAGCCGCCGCACGGAGGCGGTCCTCGCGGCGCGCGGGCCGCACCTCGCGGATCTCGAGCGCGAAGGCGCCTGTCGCACCGCGTGCGAACGGCTCGACGACGAGGACGTGCTCCCCCGCCGTTCGCGTGACGGCGAGGACGGTCTCCTCGCCCTGCTTGCCGGTCGGACTGTCGACCTCGTCGATCGGCGCCCGGCCGGATCCCGCAGCAGAACCACGACGTCGACCCCGCGCTGGTCGACCGCCAGGTGGAGAAAGCGGCCCGCGGGGCCTCGAAGCGGAAACGGAACGCCCGCTCGCCCTGAAAGTTTCGCTGGAGGACCGCGCCGGAGAGGAGAGAGATCCTTTCGGAGCGCTCACCCCGGTGGTCGAGGCCGCAGGCAATCAGGAGGGCGAGAGCGAGGATGGCGAGGCCGACTCGAGGGGAGCTTCGCCGGCCCTCCGCCGCCCGATCTCTCACGACTCGAAGATACCCGCGCCCTCGTCAGCGAGCGGCGTCGGCGGCCAGCAGCCGCAGATCGTAGCTCGTGAGCAGGGTGCGCTTCTCTCCATCGCTGCCGAAGAGGCGAAGCCGGTAGGTCCCCGGATCGAGGGCACCCCGGCGGAAGGCGATCAAGAACGTGCCGAGAGCGGTCGGCCGGAGACCCTGGCGCGACCAGACGCGCTGCCCGCCGGCGTCCACCAGCTCTGCCTGGTAGCCTCGCATCCCCGGAGGCTCGCGCGGAGGCGCTCCGAGGACGAGGACCAGCTCCTCAGCCCCCTCCCCGACCTCGACCGGAGAGGGTGCCGAGCGGAGGCCCTCTCCCCCGATCGGCGTCAGCTCCACGACGCTCACGTTGATCGCTGATCCGGAACGATCGTGCACCGCCGGCACCCTGGAGCGAGCGGCCCAGCCGATGACCAGCCCGAGCACCGCGGCCGCTGCGAAGTGGAGCCCTGAGCGCCATGCCCGGGGCGGAGCTTGCGCGCTCCGGTCGGCCGTCCTCACCTCACCGCGCTCGCTCGTGCGGGGGGTGCCCGGCCGATCCGGAAGGCGCTCGCGGAACGCCTCCCAGCGCACCTCGACCTCCTCCGCGGAGAGCTCGGGCGTACCCGGGGCAGCCTCTACATCGGGAAAAGCGGCGAGATCCACGAGCACGCGCGCCGCTTCCGGATAGAGCGCGATCCTCTCTTCGAGCCGCCGCCGCTCCTCGGGCTCCAGCGCCCCGTCGCGGTAGGCCAGCAGCTCCTCGGGCGTCGGCGAGGCGCCCGCATCCTTACGCCGCGCCGCCATGATGGCCTTGAGCGATTTCGCGAGATCGTTCTGCCCGCTCACGCGGAGCCCTCAGAAGTCTGCGCCCTGGAAGTAGGCGTCCAGGACGGGCTTGAGGCGCTGACGCACCTCGAAGAGCTGGGAGCGTACACTGTTGAGGCCTACCCCGGTGAGATCGGCGATCTCCTGATACTTGAGCTCGTCGAAGAGCCGTAGCTCCGCGCAGCGCCGCATGCCAGGCGGTAGAGCCTCGATGGCATCCTGCAGCACGCGCGTCCGCTCGAGATCGAGGAGCGCTTGCTCGGGCGAGGGCTCCGGGTCCGCGAGCGCCGCGACCGGAGCCGGTGTCCCGTCCCTCGCCTCGCCGTCCTCGGCGGAAAGGCTCAAGGCCTCCCAGAGAGCCACCCTCTTGTCCGCCTGCTGCTCGCGGACGGCGTTCTTCCAGACGTTTTCGGCCATCTTCCGCAGCCACCCCCCAAAAGCAGCGCCCGAGTCCGCGCTGTAGAGCTCGATCTTCTGGTAGGCGCGCCAAAGGGTCGCCTGCACCAGGTCGTCGGCATCGGCGCGTAGGAGTGGCTGATTGGCGAAGAACTTGAAGAGGGGGTTGTAGAAACGGCGGAAGATCACCCCGAAGGCCTCGGGCGCACCACCGCCCTGGAGGATCCGGACGGCTTCCAGGATCTCCTCGTCCTCTCGGCAGGCTGGATTGGACGGCATCCAACCGGAAGCTTTCCATAGAAGCCTCCTCTCGCGCTACCCGGCCAATCATAGGCTCCAGGCCGCTGCGACGCGCCGCGGTGCCCATGGGTATCCGCTGCTCTACCAGCCCTCCGGTACCCGCGCCGCCTGGCCCGGGGGCGGGAGCTCGATCGACCGCTGGTACTTCCCGTACGAGTCCGCGGCCCGGAAGGGATACTCGTAGAGCACGATCGTTCCGAGTGCCGTCGAGAGCTGCCCGAGGTAGACCATGAAGGCGTTGGGCGCCGCGCAGAAGAGATGGAGCTTCCCCCCGCGCTCGGAGGGGCGGCGCGGCCGCATCCGCGGGAGGAGCGCCTGCGCGAGCCGTAGGGCGTGCGCTCCGCCCCGCACCGAGGTCTGTCCCGGCTCCGGCACGCTCGCGTCCACAATCCTTCCGATCGGAAGCCCCTTGCTCTCAATGAAGTCCCGCGCCTCTGCCGCGACGGTCGGCTGGCTCACCGCTACCGCCACCGCAACGTCCGTGCCCTCGGGATCGAGCTCGATGTCCTCGCGGTCGAGCCAGAGCGCTCCCCCTGGCTCCGAGCCGTCCTTGGGATACCAGTCGAGCTCCGTCTCGCCCCCGGTCCGCTGGCGCACCCGCACGTCGAGCCCGCTCTTGGGCTCGAGCAACCAGCCGGCCGCGAAGGCGATCGACGAATGGGCCGCGAAGTCGAGCGCTAGGGGACGGCCCTCGACGACGTACTGCTTGAGGAAGTTGCGGAGGTCCGGGAACACTTTCTCCTGCCACAAGGACTCGTTCTTGATGTACCGACCGTCGAAGTAGCTGCCCAGCTCGAGGAGCTGATCGTTCCGCTCCTTCATGTCCCGGCCCCATCCGTCGATGCTCCGCACGCCGAGCCGCACCGGGCTCACCTCGGGTCGGGGCACCGCCACCTGCACGCTCGCCTTGACCTGCCCCCGCTTCAAGCCGAAGAGGCGCCCGTGCGGCGCCGTGAGGAAGAGGACCGGGGTTGCCCACTCGCAGCTCTCCCCCTTGAGTCGGAGCCTCGCCTCGGTGATCGCCTCGTCCACCCCGTCGCCCTTGGCAATCCGGCCGTAGAAGGCGCTGCTGAAGGCGATGGCGGCTTGGTCCGAGATCGAGTACTGATTGGCGACGACGGCCGGGATGCCCGTCTGCTCGAGGATGGCCGGGGCGACCCCGTGATTGAGCGGTGAGCCAAGCTTGTCTTTGAAGCGGGCGGTCTTGCAGGCGTTGAGCACCACGAGCCGCAGGTTGCTCCGCTTCAGGTAATCGGCGAGCACCTGACCGTCGACCTGGTCCTTCGTCCCGTCGGGCTTCTCGAGGAAGATCGCGCCGGTCCCAGAGCTCGGGTCGTAACCGCCGTGGCCCATGAAGTGGAGAACGTGGATGCTGTCGTCGAGGAGGGCATCGCGCATGGCCTCCTTCGTGGGCGCCGCGGGACGGAGCAGCTCGACCTCGCCCGCCGCGATCTGTGATGCGAGCGCTTCGGTCATCCGCTCGATCTCCAGCTTGAGCTGGAGCTCGTGAGCGGCCGCCGGTGCGGCGTCGACGACCAGGATGCGGAGCGGCAGCTCGATCCCGAGCTCGCTCCGGATCTCGCGCGAGGCGATCTCGCGTACGAGAGGCGTGGCGCGATCGATGGCGAGGTACTTTCCGACGGCCGCGTCCCACAGCCACTCCCATGGAATCGCTGCCAGGTACGCGGCCTGCGGATCGTCGGTCCGGAACCGCAGACGGACCCTGAGCCCCTTCTCGCCGCCGCTCGGCAGGAGATCCCGGCATCGGCGGAAGAGCTCGCCCAGATCGCCCGCCAAGAGCGCCGCCTGGACGGCGCCGCCCAGCTTCGTCGGGTCGACGCCGGGCGGCGGACCCGGCAGCTTGAGCTCGCTCCCCGGCCGGTCGAAGGCTTTTTGGAGAGGCTCGATGTCGGCTCTCGCGATGGGCTCCGGAAAGGTCAGCCGAGGGTTGTCGCGGATGGGCGCCTCCGCGACCTTCGCCTCGAACCCTCCCCCCTCCACCGACTCGATGTCGATCGTGAAGTCCTGGTATTCCATGTTTCGCGCCTTTCCTGTCAATCCTCAATACACGCCCGGTTGCGGTCTTGTTGGACGGCCGAGCTTCCTCTCCGCGCTACGTCAGGAGGAACGACGGCGCATAGCCCGGCTGCTGGTCCTCCATGACCTGAATCTCGCGCGCCACGGCGTTCATCTGGTGGCCGAGGAAGCAGGCGCCGCTCAACGGACCAAAGTAATAGAGCTGGAGGCGCCGGGCATCCTTCTCGCGCGCGAAGACCCTCATACGCTCCTTGGCGCCGCGGGCGAGCGCCACGGCGTCGCCGGCCGAGACGAGACAGCCGCGCCCGAGCTCGCGGTCCGGTGCGAGGAAGAGCACAGAACCGGCCGCGCGGGTCGCCTTGAGGTCCTTGAGCACGTCCGCCGAGAGATCGCCCGACACGCTGACGCCCACGGCGACCGTCTCGGGATCACCGCCTGGTATCCGGCGGCGCGAGGCCTCGACGACGGCGAGCGACGATGGCCCGGCGTCCGTCCTCCAGAGCTCCCCCTGCTGGTCGACCTCGATCACGTAGCGCGCCACGTCCGGGAAGGCGTACCCGAACGCGAACCACGCCGACAGCCGCGCAAGCCCGCGAGCCCGGATGAGCCGCGCTGCCGAGGTCTCATTGAGGTACTTCTTGAGACGGAGTAAGTCCGGGAGCATCTCCTCGTTCCACGATGCCGGATCGAGAACCTGGTGCCCCTTCTTTTCCTCCCCGCCCGCGAAGTACTGCCGCCAGTCGAGATGGAGATCGGGCGGGAAGTCGAACCGCTGCTCCTCGATCGTCGAGAGGTAGACCGTCGCCGCCGGCTTCTCGCCTTGCGGAAACCTGAGGCCACGCTCGGCGATGAGCCGCTCCACGTCCACCTTCCGGAGCGCGTCCCGGGAGGTCTGGACGTGTTGCCGGACGACATCGACGCCGACGACAATGGCGTCGTCGTCCCCTCGGAGACCGAGGTACTCCATCCGCTCCCCTACGCGCTCTCGAAGCTCTGCGACGTTTTCAAAGGCGAGCGAGAAGCGCAGCACACCGACGAACGCTCGAAACTCCGCCTCTTCCGTGGGGGCAAGATGCTTTCGCCACCTCTCCCGCACCTCTCCGATACGGCTTCCCGGAGAAGCCGAGAAGAATTTCTCGGAAATCGCCCCGTCGCGACCTCCCACCACCTCGCCCAGCGCACCCCCCGCGGCCCAGTTCGATACGAGTCGCAGCTCGAATGGGCGCTCGCAGACGTCGCGCAGGTTGCGCCAGGTCGAGAAGAACTTCTGCAGGAGACTCCGACCACCGTCCTTCGAGGCCAGGAGCTCGTCCGTCCCGTACTGCTCGCGATGATCGACGTGGTACTTGACCTGGATGAACAGGTCGGGCTTTTTCGCACCCGCCTCGTACTCGAGCGTGATGTCGTCCACGAATCCGGCACCTGCATTTTCAATCGACACGCTCTCGAGGCGTCGCCCGGGGAGCATCAGCTCCAGGAGGTACCACCAGGCGAGGAGATGCTGATAGTCGTCGCCGGCCTGCCGGACTCCTGACGGGCTGGCCATCACGAGAGGGGGAAGAGCGGGCCGAGAAGATCCCGCCACGCCCGGAGCGCAGCGCCGTTCTTGCCTTCACGGGCGAGGCGGATCGCCTCCGTCGCGGCGGCGCCGGCCGAGAGGAGCGCCTCACGGGCGGCGGCGCATCGCGCGGCGTCCATGCTGTCGCTCACGGGCGGTCCGTGACCGGCAGGATCCTCCCAGGTTTCCTCGATGCGATCCGCGAGGGTATAGAAGAAGCCCTGCACCTCGCGATCGAAGCTACCTCCGAAGGGAGGATGGAGGACTTCCAGCGCCATGACCTCGATGAGGAACGAGGGCTTGATCGGCTTATCGTGGCGATTGTTCCAGTACTTCACCATACGGACGAGGGCCTTCCATTCGTCGTCGTAGGCCCTCTGCGCCTCGAGCGCCTTCTCGTAGTGAATCTCCGGGTCTGTCCTGATCCAACCCGCGGTCGTCTTGGAGTCCGGGATCTCGTAGTGGTCCGCCTCCTCGAAGGCCGGCACGACGTCGAAGCTCATGACCTTGTCGCCCGTCTTGTCCTCTTCGACGGCGATGCCGAACCCCACGTTGACGGAGCGGCGCTGCGAGCAGACGCACTCCCGGCCGTATTTGTCGACCAGGGCATCCTCCAGGGCCCTGAGCAGCACCGTCGGGGGTTTCGAGCGGTACGACCGCTCCTCCTCACCGAGGACGCAGAAGATGTCCACGTCCTTGAGCGGCTTCGTCTTTGTCTCGCGACGATAGGAACCGTGTAGGAAATCCCTTTCGATGTGGAATCGTGTGCTCAGGTACTCGCGGATCTCCTGCTGACGTCGCGAGGCGTCTTTGGCTTCACCCGGAGCCAGCTCGAGTCTGCTCTTGAACTCTCGAAAAGCTCCGTCGATCGTCAGCATGGCTACCTCTTTCTGTAGTAGGCCGCGGTGGCTCCCAGGCCACTAGCATCCATCGTCGTGCCGAGGCTCTGGCGCACGAACCCCTCGGTTGAGCGAAATGTGGTAGTCCCCCATCCCGGCGCGTCTGGACGCCCCGCTTTCGTGGAGACGATGACTTTGTATTCACAGTCCGCCGGCCAGCAGCCCTGCTTTCGGATCGCGTAGCGGATCTGGTCCGTGTCGACCCAGAAGACTCCACTGCCCTGCCTCCAGGAATAGACGATCGGCAGATCCCACCGCCCGACGAGTCGATTCGTCTTACGATCGAACACTTCGAGCACGACGGTCTCCAGGTCCTGGCTCTGCAACCAGGTCGAGAGCCCGAGCTCGAGCACCTTCCATTGGTCTGCGAGCTTCGAGGGATTCAAGCCGCTGTCGCGCACGATGTCCTGCAGGCAGCGGAGAATCCCGCTGGTCACCTGGGTGACCGAGTGGGTGTACGTGTTGACCGTGACGAATGTGCTCATGACCCCAGGAACGACTCCAAATCGATAGCCGCCTCGCCTGTAGCCCCTTGCTCGTCGGTGACCGCCGAGAACGACTCTTCCAGGTCCCGTGCGGTGATGTGAGCGGAAATCTGCGCCAGCGACTTCTGCACCCAGGAGAGATCATCTGCCGGGCATGGCAGCGAGACGGCCCACGACCCCGTGCCGATGGGCGAAGAGGGGAGGGTTGCCTCGCTCACCTGCGTGCCCTCTACTGCTTTCTCGCCATGGATGCAGTAGATCCGAAGCCGTGGTCCATCGCCCGTGACGACGACCGGCGAGAGCACCATCGCCTCACGGGCGATGAGCGAGGCGGCGATTCCGGTGGCGGCTACGAGCTCGGCTCGTACTTCGACGTTAGTGGGGGCGATGAGTTCGACGATGAACTCCCAGGTCGCGCTCGCGGAACGGACCGGGATCGAGGCGACCCTGCGAGCCAGGACCGTCATCGCTTGCTCTCCGTCTGGCTTCGCAGCTCGGCGGCTGCCGCCATCGCCGCAGCCAGCACGTCGGCACCCGTGAGATTCTCCGGAGAGATAGCGACCTCCTTGCGCCGCGCGCACGCCGCAACGACCACCTTCCGGACCTGCCTGCCATCGAGCCCTTCACAGGCCAGCGCTGCTCTGTGGACATCGGCATCCTCCCGGAGACCCTTCAACCGCGGGAAAGCCTCCGCTACGCCATCGATCGTCGACAGGAGGATCTCGCGGCAGGCCTCACGGCCAGGCAACCCCATCGAGCGCACGAGGTCCGCGCGGGAGACCAGCGCATGATCGATCGCGCCGGGAAAGTTGCTCGTTGCCAGGAAGAGCAGATTGGGATGCTCGTTGGCGAGGTGATCGAGCTGCGCCAGCACCGCGTCTGTCGCGCGATGCACGTCGATCGGGTTCGCCTCGAGGCTCATCTTCGATCGGTCGGCGGCGAGCGTCTCTACCTCATCGAGGAGCACGACGAGCGGGCGGTCCGCCCGCTCGGCGATCGTCCGGCCGAAGAGCTCCGTCACCGCCTTCTGGCTGCGGCCGAGCGCGGAGCTCGCCAGCGCATGGGGCTCGACCTCGAGATAACCGAAGGACCCGAGGCCGCGCACAGCGCCGGCGATCCGCGAGGCCAAACCACGGGCGAGCGACGTCTTGCCGGTTCCGGGTGGCCCGACGAGCAATATCAGGCCGTGTAGCGGCACGACCGCACGCCGCACCTTGGGGCGCAACGTGAAATTCAGCACACCCTGGGACAGAAGCTCGTCCTTGAACGCTTGGTCGACGATGATGGCATCCCATAGAGCATCGAACTCTGGATCTGGAAGCGCTCTGCTATCGAGAATTCCCTCCTCGTAGACGGGGAGTCCTCTCTCGGCAGCTGGCTTGCGCTTGGCTCCAGAGCTCATGAGATCACCGCCCGGATATCGATCTGATGAGACTTGTCGCTCGGTTGGTCGTTGCGGAAATGGCGAAGCTTCATCGAGACCCCTTTCACCTGCCTCAAACACTCCCCTGAGCCGGATTGTTGGACGGCCAAGAGGTCCCCTATGGCAGGAGGGACCTGTCCGAAGGCGGGAGCAGCGCCGTCCCGGCGCCGGGAGAGCGCTCAGTCACTTGCCCGAGTTGGCGCCAGCGGTGGCCAACCGGGATGCCCCCTCCGCCAACCCCAGTTGACACACAGCGCCTCTTCGGCGACGATCCCGCGGTCGATTCGCTGCCGAGACGAGACGAGGGAGAGGGGAGGCGCCGTGCCGGTCAGGCCGTTGACCTACAACGAGAGCATCGCCGTCTGGCGGGTGATGGTGGACAACATGGCGGCGGTGCTCGAGGAGATGCCCCACCTGCGGGAGCTCCATGCCGAGCTCTCGGCGCTCGTCGCGCACGCCCTCGCGCTCGAGGAGGAGAGCCTCGAGCACGAGGCGAAGCTGCGGGAGACCAACCACGCGCGGAGGACCACGCTCGCCAAGGGCCGCGCCCTGCGCAACCAGCTCGCGGCGCTCCTGCGCGGCTCCCTGGGGCTCGAGAGCGACCGGCTGGTCGCGTTCGGCGTCGCGCCGCGGCGGCGCCACCCCCGCCGCCGCCGCTCGGCCGCCGCCGCGGCGAAGGCCGACGGGCCGCCGGTGAACTGAGACGGCGGGAAGGGCTCGCGTCTTCCCGCGGCGCGCGCCCGCTTCCCGGAAGGGCCCGGCTCTTCCCCTTCCCGCCCGCCCTCTTCCGGGAAGAGCCGGGGTTATCCGGGAAGAGCCGGGGTTTTCCCGCCGCTCGCGAGCTCTTCCGGGAAGGGTCGACGCCTTCCCGCTGCGCCCCGCCCTCTTCCGGGAAAAACTCATCTTTTCCTCTTACGCGCCGTCTCTTCCCGGAAGGTCCGCACGTTTCCGCTTGCCCGGCCGCGGGCTCGGCTCTCCCGTTCGCGCGCCGGGCTTCCGCTCGATGCGCTCGCCTTCCCGGTCGCGCGCTGGGGCTACCGCGCCGCGCGCTGGGTCTCCGCTCGATGCGCTGGGCTTCCCGGTCGCGCGCTGGGGCTACCGCGCCGCGCGCCGGGCTTCCGCTCGATGTGCTGGGCTACCGCGGCGTGCGCCGGGCTTCCGCTCGATGCGCTGGGCTACCGCGGCGCGCGCTGGGTTTCCGCTCGATGTGCTGGGGTTCGCTGCGCTCACCCCAGCCTACGCGGGCTCGGATGGGCGAGGTGAGCGCGCGGCGGGCTCGCCCCAGCCGCGCTCAGGGCTCAGCGGCCGGCGGCCGGCATACCCGCGCCCAGGTTGGCGAGGGTGAGGCCCAAGGTCGTGTAGATGCGGCGGACGTAGTCGCGGGTCTCGCGATAGGGGGGGATGCCCTGGTACTTGTCGACCGAGCCCTCGCCCGCGTTGTAGGCGGCGAGGATGCGGCCGAGGTCGTTGCCGAAGCGCTCGGAGAGCCACTTCAGGTAGCTCACCCCGGCCTCGAGGTTCCGCTCGGGGTTCCAGAGCTCGCCCCGCGCCACCCCGAAGCGGTTGGCGGTCGAGGGCATGAGCTGCATCAGGCCGCGGGCGCCCTTGGGGGAGAAGGCGCGGGCGTTGCCCGCCGACTCGGCGCGGATCACCGCGGAGACGATCTGCGGGTTGAGCGCGTGGCGCTTGGCAGCCTCGTAGATCATCTTGCCGTAGGGGCCGTCGGGGACCTTCTGCGAGGCGTCGAAGGCGAGCGGCAGGGCCGGCGCCGGCGCCGCGGCCGCCACCGGGGGCGGCGGCGGGGGCACCCACTCGTCGTCGACCACCCGGTCGACGCGCTCGATCGCCATCGCCATCTGCCCGCCGGAGGGGAGGGTCAGCACGGCGCGCTCGCCGTCGGTCGAGTACTCCTTGACCTTCACGCAGCCGCCGTCGGTCAGGATCACCAGCTCGGCGCGCGCCGCGGCGGACAGGGCGAGGCCCAGGGGCAGGGCGAGAACGGCGGCGAGGGCGCGGGTTCGACGCATGCGGGCTATCGGGAGCTACCTGTGAATGGGCGGGCTGTCCCGCGGAGTCAACGTATTGTACGGAACCGCGGCCGATTTCGCCTAGACGGATGGTTTCGGCCCAGACTGGCTTCAACCTTGCGGCGGGGTCGGAATGTTCCCGCGGGTGTTCCTACCCTTCTAGGTACTGGGTCCGTTTGGTCCCGAGGACGGCCGCCTGGAAGGGGGTTCGGGAGGGTGGTCCCGAGGGCGGTCGCCCGCAGCGGACCCAACGGACCCACTACCCCCGTCTACGACCGCGGATGGTGGCGGTCGTAGAGGGTGCGCAGGCGCTGCAGGTGGATGTGGGTGTAGATCTGGGTGGTCGAGATGTCGGAGTGGCCGAGCATCATCTGCACCGCCCGCAGGTCGGCGCCGTGCTCCAGGAGGTGGGTGGCGAAGCTGTGGCGCAGGACGTGGGGCGAGAGGTCGCTCACCCCGATCTTCCGCCCGTAGCCGGTCAGGATCTTCCAGAAGCCCTGGCGCGTCATCGGCGCGCCCGAGCGGTTGACGAAGACCCCCTGGTGGCGGCCGACCGCGAGCTGCGGGCGGATCTCTCGTAGATACCTCCCCACCCACGCCTCCGCCTGCTCCCCCACCGGCACCACCCGCTGCTTCGCCCCCTTGCCGAAGGCGACGAGGTAGCCGACGTCGAGCCGGAGCTGCGGCAGGGTCAAGCCGACCAGCTCGGAGACCCGGAGGCCCGTCGCGTAGATCAGCTCGATCATCGCCCGGTCGCGCAGGCCGAGCGGCTTCGCGGGGTCCGGGGCGGCGAGGATCGCCTCGACCTCGGGCTCGGAGAGGACCTTGGGGAGCGGCCGGAAGAGCTTCGGGGGCAGCAGGTTGACCGCCGGGTTGTCGGCCCGCTCGGCGGTCGCCACCAGGTGCCCGTAGAAGCCGCGGATGGCCGACAGCGCCCGCCCGATCGAGCGCGGCGAGAGCTTGCCGCGGCGCAGCTCGCGCAGATGCCCGGCGAGGGTGTCGGCGTCGGCGGCGAGGAGGTCGAGAGGGGCGGGGCGGCCGCCGGCATGGTCCGCCTCGCGGCCCTCCTGGGCGGCCGCGCGGTCGAGCGCGCGGCCGAGGCGCTCTAAGTCCCGGCGATAGGCCTCGACGCTGTTGACGGCCAGGCCGCGCTCGAGCGACAGCCCCTCGAGGTAGCGCCCGAGGACGCGCTGCCATCTCGCCGCCGGCGCCGGGGGCGGGCCGCCCTCTTCCGCCTCACGTCCCGGGGCGGCGCTCGGCTCGGTCATGGCAGGGCCCGCGGGCGGGGCGGCGAGGCGGTGATGCCGCGCGCCTGGCAGATGCCCAGGATCTCCTCCTCGGCGAGGATCTTGGGGGAGCCCTTGGCGCGCTGGAAGATCTCGGCGACCAGGTCGCCCGCCGGATCGATGCCGCGCTCCTGCAGCCAGTAGACGACGTTCGACTCGCCGCTCATCGGCCCCACCTCGATCACCTGGCGGCAGCCGATCAGGCTCGCCGGCACCGAGGAGTAGACGCGGTCGGCGAGCCAGTCCTCGCCGCGCGCCCGCGCCTTGATGATCGCCGCGGCGTGGACCCCGGTGCCGGTGCGGAAGGCGTCCTTGCCGATCACCGGGTAGTTGTCGGGGAGCGGCACGCCGGTCTTGGCGGAGACGAAGGCGCAGTACTCCTGGAGGCGCGAGAGGTCGCGGTCGATCCAGCCCAGGAGCTGCATGTTGACCAGCAGCAGGTCGATCGGGCAGTTGCCCACCCGCTCGCCGATCCCCACCGCCGTGCCGTGCAGCCGGTCGGCGCCGGCGGCGGCGGCGGCCAGGGCGTTGATCACCCCGAGGTCGCGGTCCTTGTGGCCGTGCCAGTCGACCTTGACGTCCTCGCCGGTCGCGTCGACCACCTGGCGGATGAAGCGGATGACGTTGGCGGCGCCGGTCGGCGTCGAGTGGCCGACGGTGTCGGCGACGCAGACCCGCCGGGCGCCGGCCTCGACCGCCGCGGTGTAGAGGCGGCGGAGGTCCTCCGGCGCGGCGCGCGTCGTGTCCTCGGTGACGAACATGACCGGCAGGCCGTGGCCGACGGCGAAGGCGACCGCCTTCTCCGAGAGCTCGAGCATGCGGTCCATCGTCCACCCCTCGGCGTACTGGCGGATGGGCGAGGAGCCGATGAAGGCGGCGACCTCGATCGGCATCCCCACCCGCTGCGAGATGTCGACGATCGGCTGGATGTCGGCGATCACCGTCCGCGCCGCGCAGTTGGGGGCGAGGGCGAGCTTGGCGTCGACGATCTCCCGCGCCAGCCGGAGGACGTCGGCCGCGACGTGCGGCCCGGCGCCGGGCAGGCCGATGTCGGCCGCCTCGATGCCGAGCTCGGCGATCAGGTGGAGGATCGCGAGCTTGTCGTCGATCGAGGGCGACACCACCGAGGGGGACTGGAGGCCGTCGCGCAGCGTCTCGTCGTCGAGCTCGACGTGGCCGCGCAGCGGCACCAGGTCGGCGCCGCCGGCGCGGTTCCAGTCGTAGATGAGGTCGTTGTCGCTCGGTCGCACGCTCGGTCGCATCGGGTCTCCCGGCCAGACCCGATTATAGGCGCGCGCGCCGGCGGGTGGCGCACGCGCGTCGCCCCTTGGTACTGGGTCCGTTTGGTCCCGAGGACGGCCGCCTGGAAGGGGGTTCGGGAGGGTGGTCCCGAGGGCGGTCGCCCGCAGCGGACCAAACGGACCCAGTACCCGCCGCCGCGCCCTACTGGAAATACCCGTCGACGTCGATCACCAGGATCGTCGAGCCCGCCGAGTCGTTCTTCACCGTCACCGCGCCGGTGTCCGCCGAGAGGCTCAAGATGGCCTCGTTGGCGCGCGTCCTCCCCGGCCGGAAGTTGATGACGCTCGCGGGCGGCGCCGGCTGGTCGGAGGGGAAGAGCCGCAGGTCGCCCGCGGCCGGCGTCTGCACCACCGTCACGTTGAGCGCCAGCGCCCGGGCCGTCGCCGGCACGCCGCAGACGCCGAGGAAGACGAAGGTGCGCTGCCCGTGCGGCGCGAGCGCCGGGCCGCCGAGGGCGCCCGCCGGGCTCCGCGTGTCGACCAGCCGGCAGGGGGCGAGGGTGTAGAAGTCGGCCGCCGGGGCCGGCGCCGGGGTGCAGGCGGCGGTCGTGGCGACCGGGGAGAGGGTCACGGAGTCGACGAACCAACCGGTGCGGTGGGCGATGGAGCCGCTGTCCCCGGCGTGCCAGGCCAGGCGGACCTCGGAGCCGGCATAGGCGGAGAGGTCGGCGGTCACCTGGAGCGGAGCGCCCAGGGCGCCGCCGCACCAGGCGGCCCGGCCATAGATCGGGCTGGGACCGCCGTAGATGGTCCCCACGTAGCCGCCGGCGGTGAAGGCGGCGGCCGGCACGCCCGTCCAGCCCAATCCGCCGTCGGTCGAGATGTCGAGCGTGCCGCCGTCGTAGCAGGCGTCGAACTCGAAGGAGTGCCAGAAGGAGAGGGTCGTCCCGGCGAGCGCGCCGAAGGGCGGCGAGATGAGGGCCCGGTCGCCCGGCGTGTCGGAGCTGGCGGAGAACCAGGAGTGGCTCGGGCTCTGGGTCTCCCGGGTCGACCAGGCCCAGTCGAACGGCCCAAAGAAATCGACGTGGCTCCAGCCCGGGTGGTCGAAGCCGCCGCCCGAGGCGGTCCCCTCGAAGGTCTCGGAGAACGTCCCGATCGTCGTGCCGCCGCTCGGCGCGGCGGCGCGGCGCACCAGGTTGCCGTCGGCGGCGCCGTTCCCGAGGTCGACCGCCCGCACCAGGTAGTAGTAGGTCACGCCGTCGACGAGCGAGCCGGGGTCGGCGAAGCTCGTCCCGGCGACGCCGGTCGCGATGCGGTTCCGCGGGTCGGGGGTGAAGCCGGGCACCGTCGAGCGGTAGACGTCGTAGGCGGCCGGACCGCCGCAGAGCGGGGTGGCCGCCGGCCAGGAGAGGGCGACCGAGCAGACGCTCGCCGCCGCGTCGGCGGCGGTGGCGAGGCCGGCGAAGGTCGGCGGCGCCGTGCAGGGCCCGGTCGTCGTCGCCTCGACGCAGGCCGAGGGGTCGGACTCGCAGAGGCCGGTCGCGTCGAGGCCGGTGACGCGGTAGGCATAGGGGACGCTCCCCGAGACGGGGGTGTCGAGGAACGGCGAGCCGGCGACGCCGCTGGCGAGCGGCGCGAACGGGCCCGGCGCGGCGCAGGTGCCGACCGCGCGGTAGACGTTGAAGCTCGCCGCGGCGGGGCTGCCGTTGCCCCAGCTCACCTGGATCTCGCCGGCGCCCGGCGCCGTCGCCGCGCCGGCGGCCGGCGCGCCGGTGCAGCCGTGGGGGAAGCAGCCGGTGATCGCCACGTCGTCGAGCGACCATCCCTGGCCGACGATGGTGATGTCGCTCTCGGCGAGGAAGCGCACGTAGACCGTGCGGCCGGCGCAGCCCGCGCCGCCGGCGCCCGCCAGGTTGCAGCCGGCGTCGAGGTCGGCGACCGAGTGGACGAAGGCGTCCTCCTGGCCGGTGAACCCGGCGCCCAGGTTGGGCGGCCCGGCGAGGTAGGCGGACCCCGGCAGGGTGACGAAGGAGGCGCCGTCGAGCGACACCTGGACGGTCCCGTGGTCGTAGCCGTACTCGAAGTCCCAGCGGTGCCAGAAGTCGAGCCGGACGTCGGCGACGCCGGCGGGAACGACGATTCCCGCCGCGCCGCCGATCTGCGCCCAGTCCACGTGATTGATGTCGTAGTCGTCGCCGCAGCCGGCGCCGCCGAAGCGGAAGACGTGCTGGCCGCCGTGGGCGGCGCAGACCTGGATGCCGCGCCAGTCGGAGGGCGGGAAGCTGCCGACCGTGCCGGTCGTCCAGTCGCCGAGGCCGCTGCCGCTCTCGAAATCGTTGCTGTAGATCGTCGCTCCGGCACAGGTGAAGGTCGTCGCCGACGCCTCGGGGGAGCTCGCCGACTCGCAGTCGTCGACGGCGCGGACGACGTAGAAGTAGGTCGAGCCGCCGGCGAGGCCGGAGTCGGTCCAGGAGGTCGCCCCGCTCACCGAGCGCACCAGCGTGTAGGGCCCGCCGGCCGCCGTGGCGCGGTAGAGGTTGTAGTCGGTGATCCCGGCGACGGCGCTCCAGGCGAGGGTGACCTGGCGCGCCGAGGCCGGGGTCGCGGCGAGCGCGGCGGGCGCCGCGAGCGTGCAGGCCGGGGGGACCGGCGCCGCCGACTGGCAGGCGCTCGGCGCGGCGCTGCAGGCCTCGTTGCCGTTCGGGTGGGCGATCACCTGGTAGCTGTAGGTGAGGCCGCTGGCGACCGCGGTGTCGAGGTACGAGGCGGCGGCGAGGCCGCTCGCGACGCGGGCGAAGCCGGCGTTGCAGCCGAGCTCGTTGCGGTAGACGTCGAAGACCGTGCCGGCCGCGGCGCCGGTCCAGGCGAGCTGCATCTGGCCGACTCCCGGAGTGAGCGTCAGGGCCGGCGCCGCCGGCGGCGTGCAGGCGGCGAAGCAGGTCGCGGCGCCCGGATCGCCCGGGCAGGCGATGCCGTGCCGGTTCAAGGCGGCGTAGAGGGCGCAGGAGTGCGGCGTGCCGTTCGCCAGGTTGCCGTCGTCGTCGTCGGCGGCGCGCAGCACCCGCCAGAGCGAGCCGGCGGCGCAGCCGCTCGAGGTCCAGGTCGCCGCGGCGGTGCTGCAGGTGAAGGCGCTGCCGGCCGCGGCGCGCGAGCGGTACCAGAGCCGCTCGACGGTCGCCCAGGCCGCGGCGCCGCCGGCGCCGGGGAGGTCGCGCGCCGCCAGGTCCCAGATCGCCTCCGAGGGGACGTAGGACTCGCAGTGCGCCTCGGCGCCGCACGGCCCGTCGTCGCCGAAGCCCGGCGGGCAGAAGGTCTGGGTGAAATTGGCGACGGTGTGGGGCGCCGCGGAGGCGTGGTGCGCCCAGTCGATGTCGCGCACGCCGGTGCAGGCCGTGCAGGCGTCGCCGTAGCCGTCGCAGGCGAAGGGGAGGAAGCCGGGGCCGTTGCAGGAGTCGTGGGTGACGAGGGTCGACGTCACGTCGGCGTAGCTCTCGCGCGTGCCGCCGTCCGGGGACTCGCCGCCGCCGTCGTTCTGATCCAGGCCATGGCCGTACTCGTGGAGCGAGACGCCGGCGATCTCGCCGGTGTTGCCGCAGCCGTTGCCGGACTGGAAGAAGTTGAGCGAGGAGCCGTTCCAGTAGGCGTTGCAGGTGGCGTTCAGGTTGACGTTGACGGGGAGCTCGCCGGCGAGCCAGGCGTTGGCGGGGAGCCATCCCCGCCCGGTCTCCTTGATGCGGTTGATCTGGTAGAACTGCATGCGCGCCGCGTGGGTGTTGCCGGGGCCGCCCACCCCCGGCGTGGCGCAGTCGGTGCCGGCGGAGAGGCCGAAGGCGATGCGGCCGCTGGGGCTGCCGCTCTGCGCCACCGGCCCGCAGACGTCGGCGATCGACACGTAGGGGCCGGTCAGGTCGGCGCTGACGGCGCCGCCCGAAAAGTTGTAGTGGCCGGCCGAGTCGGTCGCGCCGCCGGAGGAGAGCGCGGCGAAGGGCATCGGCCGCGCCACCTCGGCGTCGGTCGCGTAGGAGCGGGGATAGACGCCGCCGGTCACCTGCGCATAGTCGTTGACGTCGCCGAAGGCGAGGAGCTCGCCGGTCGTCGCGTCGACCCGCCCGCGCCAGGTCCCCACCACCCCGTCGCGGCGGAAGGCGAGCTCCCAGACGGCGACGAGGCCGCGGCCGCCGCCGGTGTCCACCGGCAGCAGATGGAGCGAGCCCGGATCGACGAAGCGGTCGCCCGGCCCGAGGCCGCGGCCGCCGCCGGCATAGGCCGCGAGGGTCGCCAGCGCCCGCTCGCGCGTCACCGCGATCGCCGGCAGGGCGGCGTCCGCCGCCGGCAGCTTGACGGTGCCGAGCTGGATCAGGTTGCCGTGGTTGATCGTCAGGGTGACCCGCGCGCCCTCGACGACGCGGCCGCCGCGGAGCACCTGGAAGTCGACCAGCCAGAGATAGTCGGCGGCCTGCCCGGAGCGGCCGCGGTCGAGCGCCAGGGCGGCGGGGTCGACGCCGAGGAGCTTGGCGCTCTCGGCGAGGAAGCCGCGGGCGATCGTCTCGAGGGCGGTCAGATCGACGGCGCCCCGGCCGCCGAGCACGGGGGCGAGGTCGGCCAGGGTCAGCCGGTTGCCGCGCCCGGGGATCCACGGGATCCCCTCCCCCTCGGCGTACGCCAGCCGCCCGGTGCGCCGGTCGGCGAAGCCCCGCCACTCCCCCGCGTGCACGAGGCGGAACGCCGCCCAGGCGTCGCGGACCTCGGGGAGGACGAGCGACTCGCCGCCGTCGAGCGGCGCCACGCTCTCATCGGCGGCGAGGCGGCCCGAGCGGAAGGCGAGCTGGCGCAGGCCGCCAGCGTGGCCGGGGGCCATCTGGGCCGTCGCGGCGGCGGCCAGGAGGGCGAGCCAGCAGGCGAGGACCGCCGGCCGCAGGGCCGGCCGGCGAGCGTGGCGATCAGGTACACGGACAGATCCCCGGGCAGACATATTCGTCCCCTTGCATAGATGTGAGCATCAGCTTATCAAGGGAGAGTGCCGAACACGAGGAATCCGTTTCAGCCCGGCCATAGGCTGGGTGAGATAGGCCGGGCGGCCCGGGCGCGCGTCAGCGGGCGACGGCGGCCGCGGCGGCGACCGCCCGCGCCAGCTCGTCGCCCACCTGGGAGGTGGTGAGCCGGCCGCCGACGTCGACCGTCGAGCGCCCGTCGCGGAGGGTCTGGACGACCGCCGCCTCGAGCGCCGCGGCGGCCGCGGCATGGCCCAGGGTGTCGAGCATGAGGCCGGCGGAGAGCACGGCGCCGACCGGGTTCGCCTCGCCGGTGCCGGCATACTTGGGGGCCGAGCCGTGGACGGGCTCGAACATCGAGGTGCGGCCCGGGTGGAGGTTGGCCGAGCCGGCGATCCCCAGGCCGCCCTGGAGCGCGGCGCCCAGGTCCGTCACGATGTCGCCGAACATGTTGTTGGTGACGATGACCTCGAGGCTCTCGGGCTTGCGCACCATCTGGAGGGTGAGCGCGTCGACGAAGAGGTGGAAGGCGCGGATGCCGGGGTACTCCTTCGCCACGGCGAAGAAGACGCGCTGCCAGAGGTCGCCGGCGAAGCGCATGACGTTCGACTTGTCGCTCATGCAGACGCTGCCGCGGCCGTGCGCCACCGCGTACTCGAAGGCGGCGCGGACGATCCGCTCGACCCCCTTCCGCGTGTGGACCTCCTCCTGGGTGGCGATCTCGTCCGCCGTCCCCTTCTTGAAGTTGCCGCCGGCGCCGACGTAGGCGCCCTCGGTGTTCTCGCGGAAGACGACGAAGTCGACCTCCTTCGCCCCTTTGTCCTTGAGCGGGCAGAGGCGCGGGTCGTAGAGCTTGACCGGGCGGAAGTTGATGTAGAGGTCGAGGCCGAAGCGGATGCCGAGCAGGATGTCGGCGGCGTGCTTCATGTCGGGCACCCGCGGGTCGCCGAAGGCGCCGATGAAGATCGCCGAGAAGTTGTCGCGGAAGTCCTCGAGCGCCCCGGCGGGCATGGTCTCCCCGGTCGCCAGATAGCGGTCGGCGTCCCACGGGAAGTGGACCAGCTCGAGCGGCAGGTCGAAGCGCTCGGCGGCGGCTTCGAGCACCTTGACCGCCTCGACCGTCACGTCCTTGCCGATGCCGTCGCCGGGCAGCACGGCGATGCGCTGCGGGCGGCGGTCCTTGGGGTCGGTGGGGTTGGGGACGGCGCTCGGCGCAGGCGGGGTCGCAGGCATGGGGCGAAATGCTAGCACGCGGGGTGACCGCCACCGGGCGCGCGGGGCTCTGGATCTGGTACACTGTTCCCGATAGCTCACGCCATGAGCGCGCGGGAGGCGACATGAAGCGAAGCAAGAAATCAGATCCCGAGCCCGCCAAGGTCCGCTGGCAGGACTCAGAGATCGCGGAGCCGGTGGTGGGAGGAGGCGCGCCGGCCGTGGAAGGCACCTACGCCTACCTCGATCCCCAGAGCCCCGGCACCCTGGCCTACCTCCATGCCCGCGGCCTCGAGGTCGAGCCGGAGGACCTGCCTCCGATGCTCGAAGAGGCCCTCGCGGAGATGCGCCGCACGCTCTTCCCCCCCGATCCGGCCGCCGACCTGCCGGCCGCGGAGACCGCGGCGCTGCGGCGCGGCGGTTTCACGATGAGCGCCGCGCGGGCGGACAGCGCCAACGCGCTGGCGCGGACCGCCGCGGAGTACGCGGCGCTCCGCGAGACGAGCCTGACGGCGAGCGAGACGGCCGGCCGGCTGGGGCTCGACCCCAGCCGGATACGCCAGCTCCTCGCGGCGCGCAAGATCTACGGCCTGCAGGTCAAGGGAGCCTGGAAGATCCCGGCCTTCCAGCTCGACCGCGGCCGGCTGCTCCCCGGGCTCGAGGAGGTCGTGCCCAGCCTGGCGGGAGATCTCCACCCCGTGGCGGTCTATCGCTGGTTCACGACGCCCAGTCCCGACCTCACGCCGGAGGATCTGGACCGGGCGCTCAGCCCCCGCGAGTGGCTGCTCGCCGGGTATCCGCCGCAAGCCGTCGCGGAGCTCGCCGCCGACCTCGACAGCCTCTAGGGCGTTCGGTCCCCAGACCGCGGTGGCCAAGCTCCCCGATCCGCCGGACGCGGCCGATCTCGCCCGCGTACCGCCGGCCCTGCGAACGTTGCGCGCCGGGGTTACCCTGTGGCGCGTCTACAAGCGAAGCGGCCGCCATCCCGTCCTGTGGAACGCCTTCCGTGCCTTCGGCCCCCTGAGGACGGCGCGCTTCGACCATCACCTCCTCGACGGCGAGGGCGCCCCCCGCTCCCAGGAGAGGGCGATCTACTACGCCGCGGCCGAGATCGCCACGTGCCTGGCCGAATTCTTCCAGGACACCCGCACGATCAGCCGGGAGGGCGGCGAGGCGTCCCTCGCGGGCTTCGAGCTGCGTCGGGACCTCACGCTGCTCGACCTGACCGGCGTCTGGCCGACGCGGGCCGGAGCGTCCATGGCCCTCGGCTCCGGCCCCCGCTCGCGATGCCGCCTCTGGTCGCGCGCCATCCATGCGGCCTACCCGGTTGTCCAAGGGCTCTACTACGCCTCTTCGATGCACGCCAACCGGCCCGCGGTCGCCCTCTACGAGCGCGCCGAGGAGGCGCTCCCGCCGACGCCCGTCTTCCATCGCCCGCTGAGCGACCCGGCGCTCCTGAGCGATCTCGACCGCGCCGCCCGCCACCTCGGCTACCGGCTGGTCTGACGGGAAGAGCCGCCGCCGCTCCTACCACTCCCCCACCACCGCGTCGGCCTCGATCTCGATCAGCATCGCGGGGTCGATCAGCGCCTTGACCTCGACCATGGTCGTCGCCGGGGGATGGGCGGCGAAGGTCTCGGCGTGGGCCCTGCCGTACTCCTGCCAGCGCGAGATGTCGGTGACGAACATGCGGGTGCGGACGACGTCGGAGAGACTGGAGCCGAGCTCGCGGAGCGCCTGCTCGATGACCTCGAAGCAGCGCTTTGCCTGGGCGTAGCCGTCGCCCTCGCCGAGGATCCCGCCGCCGCCGTCCTGGACCGCCGTCGTCCCGGTCACGTAGATGTGGGCACCCGCCCGGATCGCCCGGCAGTAGCCGATCTTCGGCTCCCAGGGCGAGCCGGAAAACGCGCGTTGACGCGGCATCGGAGCCTCCTCAGGCTTCAGGCTGCTCAGGCTTCAGGCGCTCAGGCGCCGGCGGCGGCCTCGACCGCCGCGGTCTCTTCTTCGTTCTCCATGACCTCTCCCCGCTCCCGCGTCGCGCCCGTCTCGCGGCGGGTCCCGGCGCGCTCCGGGGCGGGCTCCGCTCCCCGTGGATCCCTCAGCTCGCGGAGCATGGGCGCCCCGCGATGCGGCAGGCGGCGGCGGGCGGCGCTGCGGCTGGCCGCGGCCTGGGGGACGCCGGGGACGACCTGCGGCTTGGCGGCGGTCCCCAGCTCGAAGGCGAAGGGGATCTCCGGGCAGAGGAAGACCGAGTGGAGCGGCGGCCAGCCGCCGCCGGCGCCCAAGGGCAGGATGCCGGCGAGCAGAGTGTCCGCGGCCACCTCGGCCTGCAGCGGCCAGGCGGCCGCCGGCGGGTTGGCCGTCTCGATCCGGTGCAGCTCGCCGCCGTCCGGCAGGTAGCCGCGCGGGCGCTCCTGGAAGTACTCGACCGTCTGCTCCCACGAGCCGAGGCGCGGCCCGTGGCCGACCTGCGGCGCCGCCTGCCAGGCGGTGACGTCGAGCGCCTGGTCGAAGCGGCCGCGCACCCGCCAGCGCCAGCGGCCCTCGCCGAGCTTGCGCGACGGGCGCGGGAAGTCGAGCCGGGCGGAGGCCGCCGGCTCGCGCACCACCAGGCGCACCCCCGAGGCGACCCACGCCGGCATCATCATCGTGCGGAAGAGGACGGAGGGGATGCCGTTGCCGTCGAGCACGTAGAAGCGGACGTTGCACTGCGGATAGGTCAGCCAGAGGAGCGGCAGCGAGGGGACGTGGAGCCCCTCCTGGTAGAAGAGGAGGGCCGAGACGAAGGTGTAGTCCTCGCCCTGCCACGGGTGGAGCTGGTAACGCAGGGGGGCCGGAGGCTCCGGCAGGGCCGCGGCGGGCAGCGCCCAGTTGAGGAAGAGGCAGTCCCGCACGGTAGCGCGCACCATCATCGCGTTCGAACCCTCACCCCGTCTCCCGCGGACGGCCGGAGCGCCGGCGGGCCGCCCGGCCACGGGGCGGGCGCCCCTGGCCGGCGCCGCCTCCGGGGTCTTCCCCGAACCATAGCGTGGGGTGCGGCGGGAGGCAACTTGGGGAGGGCCGGGCCGGACCTCCCGGCGCGCCGCGTCAATTGATCGGACAGATCCGCGCGAACCCCCCGTTGGGGGTGAAGGACGAGGTCGAGGGCGTGCTCCCCGCCGGGCAGGGGTTGACGGCGCCGCTGCAGCACTGGCTCTCCGTCGCGCTCCAGGGGACGACCGTGATGCCGCCGCCGGCGATCACGCAGACCGTCCGGCAGGTGCCGTACTGGGGGAACGCCAGCCAGACCGGGGCGGGGGCGGGAGCGGCGACGGCGGGGGCCGCCGGCGAAGCGGCGCTCGGCGCCGCGGCCAGCCGGGAGGCGCCGAAGGGGAGGGTGGACAGGAGCAGACAGGCGGCGAGCGCCGGGGCGAGCTTCATCGCGTCTCCTCGCAATCTTCCCCGCGAGGGCATTCCCGCGGGGCGTGAAATTTCACCCACTGCAAACCGCGGTTGAGCCCGGGGTCGGACCCGCGGCCCTGCCTACCACTGCCGCGCGGTGCCCCCGGAGTGGGAGGAGATGGTCCGCCCGTTGTCCTCCAGCGGCTCGAAGGCGGACTGGACGGCGACGCGGCCGGGGCCGCGGAGGCGGAGCCAGAGGTAGCGGTCGCCCCAGGAGCGCCACGAGCGCCAGGTGCCCGCCGGGCGCTCGATGTGGAGGTGCATCTGGACCGCGGGGTCCTTGAAGAGGAAGGCGGTGGGCTTGACGAGGATCGACTCCCCCGGCCCGAGCTGGCGGACGAAGACGTTGCCCGCCGCGTGCAGCAGGAGGAGCCCCGGCGCCTGCGGCGCCGTGAAGCGGTCGAGGAAGTTGCCGAGCGGATAGTGGGTCTCGGTCTCGTTCCCCTCCTGGGTGGTGAACCAGATGCCCGACTGGATCCAGTCGTAGGCGACCGAGTGCGTGGCGACGAGGAAGAGGTGCTCGCGGACGTCGACCGCTTGCCCCGCCTGCAGCGGCAGGGCGATCAGCTCGCCCGGCGCGTCGCGCGAGAAGGCGATGTGCCCCGGCCCCTTCGCCTGGGTCATGATGAGCGGCATCCCCGCCAGCAGGCGCTTCCAGGCGCCCTTGAGCGACATCGCGGTCACCTCGACCGGCGGGTCCTTCCACAGCAGCACGTGGTGCGAGAAGTAGACGCCGTCCCCCGCCGCGAGGTTCATGTCGGCGACCGGCACGTAGGTGCCCTCGACCTGGCAGAAGGAATTGCCGAACTGCAGCTTCGCCATGTCGCGGCGGCCGGGGAGCTCGACCCAGCCGGAGCGGGTGACGATGGCGTGGACGTCGACCGCGGCGCCGCAGGCCGGGCAGGCGAGGGCGGTGCCGTCGCTCGCCCGGCCGCACCAGGCGCAGGTGTAGACGCGCAGCGGCATGGCCTGGGAGGCATCGCCGGGAGCGCCGGAAACGCTGGGATCGCCGGGACCGGTCGGTGCGTTCATCGCCGTCTCCCCTACTCGGTGTTGTGGTGGACGTACATCGACTGCATGCCGACGCGCCCCGGTCCGGTCATCCGCGCCAGGCTCATGCCGGTGCCGCCGAAGAAGCCCGTCGTCAGCTTCACCACCTCGACGTCCATGGCGACCGCGGCGTCCTTGTAGAGGAAGGCGCCGGGCTCGAGGAGGATCGACTCGCCCGGGCGCAGCGTCCGCTCGAAGACGTTGCCGTAGCCGTGGAGGAGGAGGAGGCCCGGCGTGCTCTGGGTGACGAAGCGGTCCATGAACATCCCCTGGCCGCCGAAGAGGATGTTGCGCAGGCCCTTGATCCGCACGTAGGAGTAGTCGATCGAGTGCGAGGCGAGGAGGAAGGCGTGCTCGCGGACGTCGAGCTCCATGCCGGGATGGAGCGGCAGGACGACGAGCTCGCCGGTCGCGTCGCGCGAGAAGGCGATCCGGCCGGGGCCGTGGGCGACGCTGATGATGAACGGCATGCCGGCGAGCGCCCGCTTGACGCCGCCCGAGAGCGGCAGGACGCTCATCCGCGTCGCCTCGTCCTTCCACAGCAGCACGTGGTGCTCGAAGAAGACCGAGTCCCCCGGCCCCAGGTTGAGCTCGGCGACCGGCACGATCTCGCCCTCCACCTGGCAGGTGCTGGCGCCAAAGTGGATCTCGGTCATGTCCTTGATCCGCGGCGCCTCGCGCCAGCCGGACTCGGAGACCAGGTCCTTGATGTCGAGCGGCGCGCCGCACGACCGGCAGGAGACGGCCGTCGCCTCGTTCATGCTCTTGCACCACTGGCACTCGATGCGCTGCAGCGGCTGGGCAAGCGGTCGCTCGTCGGTCATCCTGTCTCCCCTCGGTCGAGCTCGGCACCGGCACGGATTCGGCGGATTCGCTCCAGCGGTTTCGGCGCCACGATTCTACTTCATGGGGCCGCGGGGGCCGCGGCACCGGCCCCGCTCCCGCCCTCGATCCTGCCCGCGATCCTGGTAGAGTGAGGATCCCTTTTTGAACCTACGGAGGTCCCCCATGCACAGCGATAGACCCCGGACGGCGGCGCGCGCGGCCGGCCTTGTCCTCGCCCTCGGCGCTCTCGGCTCCCTCGGCGGCTACCCCGTGCTCGCCGCCGCGGCCCCGGCCCATGCCCCGGCCGCCGGCGGCGGTCTCCACCTCCCCGCCGACGCCGACCGCGCCGCCCAGGCGATCGACCGCCAGAGCTTGGAGGCGCCCATCCGCTTCCTCGCCGACGACCTGCTCGAGGGGCGCGGCCCGGCCTCGCGCGGCGACCGCACGGCGCGGCTCTACCTGGAGACCACGATGGAGCTCCTGGGGCTGAAACCCGCCGGCCCGGACGGCGGCTGGCAGCAGCCCTTCGACATGGTGGGCGTGAAGTCCGAGGTGCCCGAGACCTGGCAGTTCAAGGCCGCCTCGGGCGCCGTGACCCTCAAGCGCTGGGACGACTTCATCGCCGCCTCGGGGGTGCAGACCGAGAGGTCGGCGATCGACAACGCGCCTCTCGTCTTCGTCGGCTACGGCATCCAGGCACCCGAGTACCAGTGGGACGACTTCAAGGGGGCCGACCTCAAAGGCAAGGTCCTGGTGATGCTCAACAACGACCCGGACTGGGACCCCAAGCTCTTCGAGGGCAAGCGCCGGCTCTTCTACGGGCGCTGGGTCTACAAGTACCAGAGCGCGGCGCGGCAGGGCGCGGCGGGGGCGATCATCATCCACACGACGCCGTCGGCGGGCTACCCCTGGCAGGTCGTCCAGACCTCCTGGAGCGGCGAGCAGTTCCACCTCCCCGCCGCCGGCGAGCCGCAGATCCAGGTGGCCGCCTGGACCACCGAGGCGGCGACCCGCCAGGTCCTCAAGGCCGCCGGCCAGGACCTCGACAAGCTGATCGCCCAGGCGCGGAGCCGCGACTTCAAGCCGGTGCCGCTCGGCATCACCACCTCGCTCGCGCTCGCCAACAGGGTGCAGAAGGTGAAGACGGCGAACGTGATGGGGATGCTGCCGGGGGCGGACCCCACGCTCAAGGACGAGGTGGTGATCTTCTCCGCCCACCACGACCACCTGGGGATCGGCGCCCCCGACGCGAGCGGCGACACGATCTACAACGGCGCCGAGGACAACGCCTCGGGCGACGCCCAGCTCCTCGCCATCGCCCGCGCCATGACGGCGCTCCACGAGCGGCCGCGGCGCTCGATCCTCTTCGTCTTCGTCGCCGCCGAGGAGCAGGGCCTCCTCGGCTCGGAGTACTACGCCGCCCATCCCACCGTCCCCGCCGGCCGCATCGCCGCCGACATCAACTACGACGGCGGCAACCTCTGGGGGCGGACGCGCGACCTGACCTACATCGGCCTCGGCAAGTCGTCGCTCGACCGGGTGGTCCGGGCGGTCGCGGCGCGCCAGGATCGGAAGGTCGAGGGCGACCAGTTCCCCGACCGCGGCTTCTTCTACCGCTCCGACCAGCTCAGCTTCGCCCGCATCGGCGTGCCGGCGATCTACCTCCACAGCGGCACCGACTTCCGCGGCCGGCCGGCGGGCTGGGGCAAGGAGAAGATCGAGGAGTACGAGGCGAAGCACTACCACCAGCCGAGCGACCAGTTCTCGCCGAGCTGGAACTTCGACGGCATGATCGAGGACGCGCGGCTGGGCTTCTACGCCGGGCTCGACATCGCCGACGACCCCGCGCTCCCGGCGTGGAACCACGGCGACGAGTTCGAGGCGGCGAGGAAGCAGGCGCTCGCCGCGGTCCACGGCGCGAGCGGCAAGGGGAGGTAGGGGCGCGCCGGCGCGCCCGGCTCACCCGCAGGCGAGAGAGGGCGGCCGCGCGGCCGCCCTTTTTCTTGGCCGCGCGGGTATTGAACCGTCGGCGCATCCGCTGGGACCCACTCTCCGTGTCGGTATCGAGACCCACGAAACGCAGGCTCTGGAGAGGAGGAACCCCATGCGCACGCACATCCCTGGTAGAGCTCGGATCCTGACCCTGGCGGCCCTCGCCCTGCTGCTCGGCGCCGCGGCGCCGGGCCGCGGCGAAACGGCTCCGCAGCGCGCCCGCTTCCGGCAGGTCATCGTCCCCGGCGAGGACCGCTTCACCCCGTTCGCCCAGACCATCCACGCCGGCGACGCGGTGCAGTGGATCAACACCGACACCGACGACCACACGGTGGTGAGCGACGACACCTTCAACACCACCGGCCACCACGGCGTGAACCTCCTGCTCGTCGGCACCGACAACAACGGCGGCCACCCCGGCACCATCACCCTGGTCTTCAGCCACCCCGGCACCTTCGTCTACTACTGCCGCTTCCACTCCCATCTCGACGAGGACCACCAGCCGGTGGCGCCGGGGCCGAAGAACGGCATCCAGGACAGCAACGGCAACTTCGGCACGCCGATGATGGGCGTCATCACGGTGCTGCCGCGCGACGGCGGCGAGTAGCCCGCAACAACGCCCTACCCTTCATGGGGCGGCTGCCGGGCCGCCCCGCTCTCTTTACTTCACGGGCGTTGCGGCGATGCGGAAGCCGAGGTCGTCTTTCCGGTAGGTCGGCGACGATCCGGCCCGCCAGCTCGGCCGACAGTGAGCAGCTTTGGTCTTGAAGCTGCCGCCGCGACGAACGCGTTGGTCGCCTTCGGATGGACCCTGCGGATCGACGACGGCGGATGTTCCGTCGTAGCGTTCAAAGCGGTCGGCAACCCACTCCTGGGCATTTCCTGCCATGTCGTAGAGCTGCCAGGCGTTGGGCTCGAGCGTCCCGACCTCCACCAATGCGCCATGGCCGCCCTCGGGATCTCCCTTGCCGCGCAAGCAGTTCCCGAAGCGGTGGAGCTCGCTGGCGTCGTCGCCGAAGCTGAAGAGCGTGGCGCCTCCCGCGCGGGCCCCGTACTCCCATTGCGCCTCGGTCGGCAGGAAGAAATGACGGCGAGGGTTCTGCGCATTGAGCCGACGGATGAACCTCTGCACGTCTTCCCAGGTAACATCCCACCTTCGGCATCTGCCCGTCGTGCCGCGTCGGCGGCCTTCCATCTCCCATCACCGCGGCCCATTGCGCCACGGTGACCTCGTAGATCCCCAGACAGTAAGCCCGCGTGAGTCTGACCGGATGGGCCGGGCGCTCGTCCATGTCGCCATGGTCCGACCCCATGTCGAAGCTGCCGGCGTCGATGCGCTCGAAGAGGATCTCCGGAGATTTGGGCGACGGGCAGCCGCGTGAGACATGAACGGTGACAGGCCGGCCGGGAGGTTGCTGCGGAGCAGGCTGCACGGGTCTCATCGGCTCGAAGCCCGGCGGAACGACGGGGCCAAGGGCCGCCGGCCGGCTCGGCCCCCTCACCGAGCGGCCGGCATCTGCAGAGAGGGCGACGGGCGGACCGGTTGTCGTCCGACCGCCTCGCAGGAGGAGCGCGAGGCCACCGGCGAGGAGAGCGGCCGTGGTGAGGTATGCCGCCCAACGCCACGGGCGGCCGCTCAGGCTGTGCCGAGCGGCAGGCGCGGGAGAGGTGCCCAGGGCGGTCGCTTCCCCTGCCGGCAAGGGCGGCGCAGCCGGCACCGCGGCATCTTCGAGCTCGAAGAGAACTCCGTCGGGAGAGCGCAGGTAGAGAACCGGCGCCAACCAGCGGAAATCATGTCTTCACGAACATGGCCAGCCGGGCCTCGGAGATCGCGGCATCGACGGGCTCGCCCTCCGCCAGCGCTGCATAGAAACGCTCGGCGAAGGTCACCGCGGCGCGGTCCGGGATGGCGAGCTGCATGGCGACGACGGCCGGAATGCTCTGCTGCAGGAGAGTCTGCGCGACGCCGCCGAACGCGTCGGTCTCGCCGTGGCGTGCGCCCTCGCAGGCGTTGAGGACGACCAGCCGCAGGTTGCGGTCGAGAAGGATCGCGCCGAGCTGCACGCCGTCGGCCGGGCTGGACGCAACCTCGATCGTTCTCGAACAGCAGCACGCCCTTCGTCGTGCTCCGCGTCGAACGAGCCGTGACCGATGAAGTGGAGGACGTGGACGGGACTGCGCCGGAGTCGCCGGCGCAGCTCGGCGAGCGTGGCGGGACGCAGGCGGTCGAGGACGATCTGGCCGCCCGCGATGAGCGGCGCTAGCGCCTCCTCGATCCGGCCGAGCTCGCGCTCCGCCTGCAGCGCCACCTGATCGGCCGGCGCCGCGATCACGACCAGGACGCAGAGCGGCAACCGCGTCTTCAAGCGCGAGACCGCCAACGGGAGCGGCAGGTAACGGACGATCGGAGTCGTGGCCGACAGCGCCGGGAAGCGCTTGAGCCCGCGGTCATAGAGGAGCTCCCAGGGCCAGCGGGCGAGCTCCGGCACGCCGCCCAGGTCGAGGCGAAGGCGCAGCCCTTCCGAATGGTTTTCGGCGCGTTGAACGCTCGCCGCGAAGCGCGCGTTCACCTCTCCGGCAAAGACCGCGCGGTAGAGCTTGCCGCCGACCGACTCCACCTGCTTGCGGATGGCGACGGCCCAGAGGGGCGGAGGATGGCGGTCCCCCCAACGCTGCGAGCAGCTCTTCGATCTCCGCGGGAGTGACCGGCAGGCGGAACAGGGTCTCGCCTTGACCCGTCGGCGAGTCGGCCCGCGCCCTGTAGCCCCGCCCCGCCTTCTGGATGAGAAGGTCGAAGTTCCTGTATTGCTTCACCGTACGCCCGAGCCTATCAGGCGTCTCGGAACGCGGCGCGGTGGGGTTTGACGCCGGCTTTCGCCCGGCTCAGCCGGTCGAGCGCCGCCAGGGTCTGGCCGGCGGCGGCAAAGGCAAAGGCGAGCGGCGCCGCCTCGCAGGGGGTGGGAAACGCGAGGCCGGCGACGCGGTCGAGCCGGAGGCTCAGCTCCCCATGCCGCCGGAGGAGCTCGGCGCGGAAGGCCCGCAGGCCCCCTCCCGCCGGCACCGCGCGCGATCCCCTCTTCGCCGCCGCGGTGAGCGCCCGCGCGTAGGCGGCGGCCGCTTCCTCGGCGCTCTGCCGCACCCGATCGAGCCGGTCGATCTCCATCTCCGCCAGACGAGGATCCAAGGTTCGCCTCCCGCGGCCGCGCGACAGCTCCGGACGGCGGCGGGCCGCTCGCCATCTCTCCTTTAGACACCGAACGGCTGCCTTAGGTTGAGCGGACGCCGCCCGCCGGCCCGTCCGTCGCGGCCCCCCCCGGAGATAGACGGACGGAACCGGCCGGTTCGCGGGAGACGGGGTCAGGAGACGGCGAAGCCGCGCAGGACGTCGGGCTCGTCCTCGTCGTCCGCCGGCTCCGGAGCCACCGCCAGACGGACCGCCGGGTCGCCGACGACGGCGTAGTTGCGGCTGTCGTTGCGGCCGGTCCAGAGGCGCGAGACGATCGCATCGTCCACCGTGGCGCCGAAGCGGGCGACCTCGAGCTCCTCGGCGAGATCGGAGGCGAGCTCGGCATAGCGCTCCCCGAACGGCTCCATGGCATAGCCGACGGGCTTGCCGGCGAGCAGCCGGTCCAGGGCCTCCTCGAACGCCACGATCGAGCGCCCGGCGCCCGGCCATTCGATCGAGAGCTGCCAGGCGCGATCGACGTGGCCGATGACGGCGAGGGCGCCGCCGCCCGGATGGCCGACGAGACGCTGGGCGAGGCGCGAGAGGAAGGCGCGGGGCGCCGCGTGCTCCGGCGGCGCCGCGGACCTCGGCGACGGGTCTTCGAGCGCCGGCATGCCGGCGCTGTAGCAGGCGAAGTGGAAGGTGACGAGGCCGTGGACGCGGGCGCCATCGCCCACGTCGTGCGCGTTGAAGAAGTGATCGGGCTTGATCTGCCCATTCCAGTGCGCGAAACCCGGGAAGTCCTGGCAGATGAGCGATCCCTGGCGGGAGCGCTGGAGGTGGTGGCCGCCGGCATAGCCGAGGCCGTGGCCGGCGGTGAAGACGAAGGCCGACTCCTCGTCGCCGTTGAGCAAAGCGGCGAGCCTCGCCTTGGTCGCCTGCGGGCCGAAGGCGGTCGCGATCTCCCACCCCGGCCGGCGGCTGGCGAGCCGCTCGGCGAGCGGCGCCGCCAGGCTGTTGCCGGAGAGGTCGGTCGCCGCGTCGCCCGGATGGCGCGGCGCGAAGAGCACCGCCCGGCGCGACCGCAGCGGCGGCCCGGTCTCCGCGGCCACCACGCTCCGCGCGTAGGCGGCGTACTCCGCGATGGTGTCGAAGCAGATCCGCCCCACCGCGTACTGGATGTCGAGCTGATACTGGAAGCTGAACGGGATCGCCTCGGGATCGCCGACGATGAGCAGGTAATAGGGCATGCGGTCCGGGTCGGCCGCGCCGGGGCCCGCGCCGTGCCGCGCCAGGAACTCGACCTTGCTCTCGCCGTGCCGATATCCGCGCTCGCCCGCGTACTCCTGGTAGAAATGCTCGTGCACGGCCGCCGCCTGCGCCCGCCGATGCTCCAGGAGCTCGGCCAGCGCCTCCCGCAGCGCCGGGACGCGGCGGTCGCGCGCGGCGAAGATCACCCCCCAGCCGGCCTGCGCGAGGTCGGTGGGGTCCCGGCCCTCACGCAGGCGGCGGTATTCGAGGCTCTCGCGCCAGCGCTCCAGATGATCGAGCTCGCCGCGATCGAAGCGCTCGTCGAGCGCATGGGCGGCGAGCTCGCGCGAGGTGGTGGGCGGAAAGAGGCAGCCGCCGGTCTCGCCGTCGACGCCGTTCCAGTAAAGGGTCTCGGAGCTCATGGCGTCAGGTCGACCGGGCGGGCGCGGGCGGGTGCGCTCGCGCCGCCCAGATCGCGCTCTACTTCTTCTTCCCGACCTCGGCGCTGTAGCCGATCTTCGGACCGCCGGGCTCCACGTCATAGCCGATCTTCGGACCGCCGCCTTCCACGTCGTAGCCGACCTTCGGACCGCCGCCCTCCACCTCGGGAGTCTTCACCTGCGTCTTGCCGCCGTGGTGTTGCCCAGCCCCGTGCTTCTCGTTCGCCGGCTGCTTCTCCTTGCTCATCGCGCTCTCCCTTCTAGCTACGAGGTTATGAGGCTCCTCTGGAGCCCTCGCCCAACGCTGTCTTTCCGATAAGACACGGGAGCTGCCGATTTGTTGGAGCGGCAGCAACCCGCTGTTGCCGCGGTCGACTCGTCGCGTATCAGGCGTCAGTGCCAGTCGCCCTGGAGCTCGAACGATGCCCAGTGGTGCGGCGCCGGCCAGCGCTTGCGGATCGCGATCTGGGCGGCGCGCAATGCCGCGGCCGGGGTGAGGTGGCGCTGCAGCACCCCGCGATAGAACTCGTCCATCAGCTCCTCCGTGGAGCGATCGTTGATGTTCCAGAGGCTGACCATGACGTGGGTCGCGCCGGCATACATGAACCCTCGCGTCATGCCCATGAGCCCTTCGCCGCGGACCTCCGCGCCGAGCGCCGTCCGGCAGGCGCTGAGCACGACGAGGTCGGCGGACAGGTGGAGGCCGTAGATCTCGTAGACGTGCAGGAAGCCGTCCCGGCGACGGCCGCGGGAGTCGAAGCGGGAGAAGACGAGCCCGGCGAGCTCTGGATGATCGGCATCGAGGAAGCCATGAGTCGCGATGTGGAGGATGTCGTACTGGGCGAGCCGCGGGCTACACGCCAGCTCACGCGTCGCGGCGAAGCCGGTCGCCCGCAGGGCGAGTTCGGCGGGCACGAGCCGGAGGATCGCGTCCGCCTCGCGCAGGGTGTACGGAAGGCGAGGCAGCCGGTCCATTCCGACGTCGCGCGCGGACCGCTCGACCGCGCCAGCCATTCCTCGATCGAGGGACGCCAGCTGGGGCTCGGCGGCCGCGGCATGCCCGGGGAGACGGGTGTCGTCGGCGTCGAAGACGCCGTCGGCGAGGACGGCGATCTGCTTGGGCGCCGGCTTGCGCCCGGCGGCCTCCTGCCGCAGCACCCGCACCGCCGAGGCCGAAGGCAGATAGACGATCTCATGCCCTTCCACCAGGGGCGGCTCGGCAGCGCCGGGCCGCGGCTCGGGAAGCATGCCGAACGGGATGTAGTCGAGCGCCCCGTCCGGCACGACGAGGAGGCGCTTGCCCGCCAGCTCACGGGAGACGGGCGCGAGGACGAGCACGGCGAGCTTCGCCGCCCAGCGCTCCGTCTCGGAAATGCCGGAGTCGTCGCTCGTCTGCAGTGCCGCGTAGGTCCGGCGGGCGAGGTCCTCGATCACGCTGCTCTTCGGCAGGGTGTAGACGTGGAAGGACGTGGGGCCGACAGACCAGAGATAGCTTCCCTGCTCGCCCAGCGAATAGGCGAGGAGCCGCGTCCCCGGATCGAGCACCTCGCGCTGGATCTCGGCGAGGGTGAGGGGCCGCGGCTCGGCTATCGTCGACCACCGGGAGCTGCGCTGTCGCAGCTCGCCGCGCACGCCGTCGAGGTCCGAACGGAGGCGGCGGATCTGGGCGTCGAGCTGGGCGAGCGCATCCGTCCCTCCGGGGGTGGTGCCGAGCGCGGCCCGCTGCCGCTGCTGCTCGAGCCGATCGAGCCGCTGCCCGAGTTCCCTCTCGCGGTGGAGCAAGCCGGGGTCCGCCCCGGCATGGATGTCGAGATTGGCGGCCGCCAAGTCGTCGAGGAGCGTGCGCGCCCGCGTCGTCTCGCTCGCTTCGAAGGCCCGGACGTCGTAGCCCCTTCCCGGACGCTGCTTGTCGAGCTTCATCAGGACACGGATGTAGAGCTCGTAGTAGCTCTGCCGCGCGGCGAGGAACAGGGCGCGCAGATCGTTGCCCGCCGCCTTGGTGCGCAGCGACTCGATGATCTGAAGCGATTGCTCGATCGCGGCCTGCGCTTCGTCCAGACGGCCGGCGATCTCGAGAGCCTCGGCGCGCCCGAAGAGGATCGCCGCCTCCGAGGCCGGCTCCCCACGGTCGTGGTAGATCGCCGCCGCGCGAGCGAAATCCTGCAAGGCCTCGCCGGTTCGTAGCAGGCGGCCATAGGCCGCTCCCAGGTTCCCCAGAACATTGGCTTCGAGGCGCGGGCTGTGGACCCGCGGCGCCAAGGCGTAGGCCGCGCACGCTTCGATAACCGCCTGCCCGGGCTCGCCCTGCATCAGATAGACATAGGAGAGCCCGTTTTCGGCGGACATCTGCGCCGCCGCATCGCTCGCCGCCGCGGCCGACAGGATCGCCGTCTTGAACCATTGGCGCGCCTCTCCCCAGCGCTTCCAGCCGGAGTAGGCCGCGCCCAGGTTCCGCTGGCTGGCCGCGGCGCCACGCTGGTCTCCGATGCGCTGCTGAATCCTCAGCGCCAGCGTCGAGGCGTCGATCTCCTGCTGCCAGGCGCCGAGGGCGTGATGGGCCTCGCCGATGGCGTCGAAGACCGCGGCCTCGTCGGCAGCGAGATGAAGCGCGCGGAAATCCTCGACCGCCGGCGCGAAGAGATCAAGGGCGACCTGAAACCTCCCCCTGTTCGCCTCGATCTTCGCCCGATCGCGAAGGGCAGCGGCATGGCTCGCCCGGTCCCCCGCCGAGGCCGATTCTTCGGCCGCCAAGCCAAACGCCTCGAGCGCCTCGGCGGAGCGCTGGAGCGAGCTGTAGCAGCGGCCGATCGCGTTGTGGGCGACCGCGGCGTCGGCGCCGGCTCTCCACAATGGGAGGAGACGCCGATAGATACCGAGCGCCTCGCTGTTCGCTCCGCGCTCTTCGGCCAAGGAGCCGAGGCGATAGAGGGCGGCGGCGCGCTGCAGCGGCGCGCGCGCCGGATCGGCGAGATCGACCGCCTGGCGATAGGCGGCTCGCGCGTCGACCCATCGACCCGCGGCTCGAAGCCGGTCGCCTTCCGCGACGCGGCGCGTCGCCGCCGCCCACCGCCGGTCCTCCGCCGTCGCGCGGCGCGGCGCCTCGAGCCGCAGCCGGTAGCGCCCGGAGCCGGCTCGATCCTCGATTCTCAGCCGGTGCTCGCCCGCTGCCTGGGCGACGGCGGAGATCTCGTCCAGCCCGCCGGCTCGGCCGTCGCTGTCGAGGGCGAAAAGAGGCTCTCCGGCAGGGCCGTCAAGGGAGAGGGCGAGCGCGGCGCCATGCCGTTCGACGAGCAGCCGCAAGGACTCGCCCGCCGCGAGACGGATTCTGTAGACGTCGACGTGACCGGCGGTGGCCTGCCGTTCGACGGGCGCGGCGGCGGTGAGCGGGACCGCCGGGGCGGAAGCGGGCGCCACGGCGCCGTGCGACGACGGCACCGTGGTCGTCAGCAGGCCGGTGCCGGCAATCGCCAGCAGAGCGCCCCAGAGGCGCAGCGGAACGATGGAGCGCAACGGAGCGGTCAATCGTCTGCCCGTGCGGCGGTCTCAGCGCTCGCCGACAGTGAGGTCGTAGTCTGTCAGCCGCACCCGCTTCCCCGCCCGCACGCCGTAGAGGCGGACCACGTACTCGCCGGGAGCCAGAGACCTGGCTGGCAGGGCGACCTCGAACGATCCGAGCTTGGGCTCGGGCTGTACGCCACGCAGCTCCCACAGCACGCGCCCGGCGGCGCCGGGTGCACGGAGCTCCAGATCGAACGCCGAGAAAGACTGCGTGGCGTCGGGAGGGTGAAGGATGAGAGCGATCAGATGGGAGACCGGCTTGGCCTGCTCTCCTCGATCATGCTCTCCCTGAGGATTGAGATAGGCGATCTCGCCGACCCGTGGCTGCGACCGATCCCGCAGCTCTCCACGCAGCGCCATCAGCCAGAACGACAGGGCGATCATGCCGAGGAAGAGCGCGGCCGCAAGCGACCACGGAAGAGGGGGCGGCGAGGAGCGGCGCGGCGGGAGCCGAACGACCGGTGGCGGGTCTTCCGCCAGCCGTGGCGCCAGCCGCGGCGCCAGCTCACGCCAGGCGGACTCGACCTCGGCGGTGGTCAGATCGGGGGCGCCGGCCGGCGAGGGCGCGGAGAAGGCGTCGAGATCGAGGAGGAGGCCGGCGCACTCGGGGCAGAGGGCGAGGTGGTCGCGCACCCGCTCCGCCTCCGCCGCCGCCAGCTCGCCTTCATGATAGGCGACGAGCTCGTCGGCCTCGAGGTGCGGGCCGAGCTCGCGCCGCTGGCGCTCGGCGAGCTCATAGAGCGCCGCCCCAAGCGGAATCTTGGAATGCACCTTCGGGGGATTCACCGCGTCCTCGTCCATCTCAAACGCTCAGGTCCGTGAAGTAGTCGCCGAGCCGGCCCCGGAGCTGCTGGCGTGCCTGGAAAAGATGCGCCTTCACGGTGTCGACCGACACCTGCAGGACCTCGGCGATCTCACGGTATTTCAAGTCGCCGGTGACCCGCAGCATCACGCAGCGCCGCATCTGCGGCGGGAGGTCCGCCATCGCGGCGTAGAGGCGCTCGACCATCTCCTCGGTCAGCACCTGCTGGAGCGGTCCGTCGCCACCCGAGCGGACGCGCAACACCTCGGCCGGCGCGGCGGCCAGCTCGCCCTCGGTCACATCCTCCCACGCGACTTCCTGGGCGCCGCGCTTCTGAGTCGAGAGGGTACGGAGCTGGTTCTTATAGATGTTCGCCGCGACCTTGTAGAGCCAGGTCTCGAAGCGCGAGTCGCCACGGAAGGAGGCGAGGTTCTTGTGCAGACGCAGGAACGTGTCCTGGGTGAGGTCCTTCGACGCGTCGTCGGGGAAGCCGCGGCGGACGAAGAACCGGTACACCTTGCGATAGAAGAGGAGATAGATCTGGCGGAAGATCTCCTCCCGCTCTGCCCCCGCGGCCTGCTTCCATTGCTCGACGAGCCGATTGCCGGCGCTGCGATCGTCGTCCTCGAGAGGCCCGGAAGGAAGCTTATCCATAGGGTTGACGCAAAGTGTTCCGCCGCGCCTCAGAGCCCCTTCGGGGCGATGAGCTGAACGGCCCTGGATCTGGGATAAGGGGCATTTTATCCCAATTCCCCAGGACACGCGAACATGCAGTGGGCTCGCCGCCGCTAAAAGCTCGGCCCGGCCGGGCGGCTGGCCGGCCGCCGTCCGGCGCTCAGGGGTGCGGCGGCAGGAGGCGGACCACGATCGCGACCTTCGTGCCGTCGGGCGGCAGGAGGTCGGTCCGGGCGCGGAAGCGGGTCTCGTCCTTCATGTAGTCGCGGACGGTGTAGCGGGCGTTGCCGAGCTTGCTGCCCGGGCAGGAGTAGAGGCAGACGATACAGCCCGAGTGCCACTTGGGGATGTTGGCGCGGTGGCCGCCGAGGCGGAGCTCGACGCTCTGGCGATCCGGGGACCCGCCATGGTCCGCCAGGAGGTCGCCCAGGGGCACCGGCCGCGGCCTGCCGGGCAGGCGGACGAGCACCTCGACCGGCGGCCCGGCGATCACCTGGTCGGGGGCCGCGCTCTTCGGGTCGCGGCGCTCGTCCCAGGTCGCCATCCCCAGGGCGTCGCCGGGCTTGGCGCCCAGGGCCTCCAGGGCGTCGAGCACCTGGACGTCGGTGACGTCGGCGCGGAAGAGGGCGGCGTGCGCCGCCCGGCCGCCGCGCCAGACGACGGCATGGTAGCCGGGCATGGGGAACCGGCGGTTGAAGGAGGCGGCGGTCACCGTCGCCGGAAACTCGATCTCGGTCGGCGAGAGGCGGGTCACCGGCGCGGGCGGCTCGGCCGCCGCCCGCGCACGGCCGAGGAGGACGAACGCGGCGGCGGCCGCGGCGAGCGCGGCCGCCGACCAGGCGAGGACGGCGAAGGACGACCGCGAACGAGGCATCGGAAGCCGGCGGAAGAGCCCGACCGCGAACGGGCCGCTAGCCGCCCTTCTTCATCGTGTCCGGCACCATCTGCTGGTTCGCCTCGACGGAGATGGTGATCTTGACGTCGTCGCCCAGGATCGTGCCGCCGGTGTCGAGGGCGCGGTTCCACTGCACGCCGTACTCCTTGCGGTCGATGGTGAAGCTGGTCTCGAAGCCGATCTTGTCCCCCTTCGGGGTCTTCACCGTGCCGAGAAATGAGACCGGGATGGTGACCGTCTTGGTGACGCCATGGATCGTCAGGTTGCCGGTGACGGAGAGGGTATTGGCGTCCTTCGCCGCGACGCTGGTGCTGGTGAAGGTGAGGGTGGGGAACTTCTGGGCGTCGAAGAAGTCCGGCGACTTCAGGTGGTTGTTGCGGTCGGCGTTGTCGGTGTCGATCGAGGCCGTCTGGGCGGTGAACGCGACGCTCGAGGCGGCCGGGTTCTGCCGGTCGTACTTGATCGTCCCGTCGAAGTCCTTGAAGCGGCCGGGGACGGTCGAGACGAAGTGGCGGATGGTGAAGCCGATCGAGCTGTGGTCCGGATCGACCTTGTAGATCTGCGGCATCGCCGACGCCAGGGAGGGGAGGGCGAGGGTCAGGAGCAGAGCGGGAGCGAGGATCTTCTTCATGCGCATCGAGGATCTCCAGTCGAAAGCGGCTCGATCTCGGTCTGCCGTGATCGCAACCAGCAGGGAATGTATGTTGAAACCAGCGAACCGTGGGCGATTCTACAGCGCTTCCCGCCGCCTACGGTGGGCACGCGGCGCGCCCGATCGCCGTGGGTCCCCGCCGCCGCGGCCCTGGTTCAAGGCTCTCCCGGGCCCGCCGGGGCAGGGGCTCAGGCCTGGACCGGGTCGACCTTGTCGGGGTCGAGCCCCAGCTCCCCCATCGCCCGCGCCGCCACCGCGCGGTCGATGCGCGCCGCAGCTGGCGAGCTGGCCGAGGGCGGCGAGGGCGATCGACTCGGCGTCCACCTCGAAGAAGCGGCGCAGGGCCTCGCGGGTCTCGCTGCGGCCGAAGCCGTCGGTGCCCAGGCGGTAGAAGCCCGCCCGGCACCCAGCGCGCGATCATCTCCGGCACCGACTTCATGTAGTCGCTGGCGGCGACGATCGGCCCTGCTCGCCCTCGCAGCAGCTCGACGACGTAGGGCTTGCCGCGGCTCGCTCGTCGGGTGCAGCAGGTTCCAGCGCTCGACCTCCAGGGCCTCGCGGCGCAGCTCCTTGTAGCTGGTCACGCTCCAGACGTCGGCCGCCACGCCGAAGTGCTCGGCGAGCATCTCCTGGGCCCGCAGCGCCTCGCGCAGGATCGAGCCGCTGCCGAGCAGGTGGACCCTGCGGTTGCCCTTCGTCTCGCCCGGCGCCGCCTCGGCGCCGCGGAGCTTGTACAGCCCCTTGAGGATGCCCTCGTCGGCGCCCTCCGGCATCGGCGGCATCGGGTAGTTCTCGTTGTAGAGCGTGATGTAGTAGAAGACGTCCTCGCCGTCCTCGTACATGCGGCGGATGCCGTCGCTGGAGGATCACCGCCAGCTCGTAGGCGAAGGCCGGGTCGTAGGCGACGCAGGTTGGGCACCGTCGAGGCCAGGACGTGGCTGTGGCCGTCCTCGTGCTGCAGGCCCTCGCCGTTGAGCGTGGTGCGGCCGGCGGTGGCGCCGAGCAGGAAGCCGCGGGTGCGCAGGTCGGCCGCCGCCCAGATCAGGTCGCCGATCCGCTGGAAGCCGAACATCGAGTAGTAGATGAAGAACGGGATCGTCGGCACGCCGTGCGTGGCGTAGGCGGTGCCGGCGGCGATGAACGACGACATCGAGCCCGGCCTCGGTGATGCCCTCTTCGAGGATCTGGCCGTCCTTCGCCTCGCGGTAGTACGAGCAGCATCGTTCTCGTCGACCGGCTCGTAGAGCTGGCCGACGTTGGAGTAGATCTTGAACTGGCGGAACAGCGACTCCATGCCGAAGGTGCGCGCCTCGTCGGGGATGATCGGCACGATCCAGCTTGCCGATCTCCTTGTCCTTCAGCAGCTGCGTCAGCATGTCGACGAACGCCATGGTCGTCGAGACGCTCGCGGTCCGACCCCTCGAAGAAGCTCCTCGAACGTCGGCGCGCTCGGGGACCGGCGAGCGGCTCGGTCTTGCACCCGCCGCGTCGGCACGAAGCCGCCCAGCGCCTGCCGGCGCTCCTGCAGGTACTGCATCTCCTGGCTGTCGTCGGGCGGCCGGTAGAACGGCGCCTCGGCGACGCTCCTCGTCGGAGATCGGGATGTCGAAGCGGTTGCGGAACTCGCGCAGCTCCTCCTCGTTGAGCTTCTTCTGCTGGTGGGTGACGTTCCTGCCCTCGCCCGCCTCGCCCAGGCCGTAGCCCTTGACGGTCTTGGCCAGGATGACCGTCGGCGAGCCCTTGTGCTCGACGGCCGCCTTGTAGGCGGCGTAGACCTTCTCCGGGTCGTGGCCGCCGCGGCGCAGCTTGTGGAGCTGCTCGTCGGTACAGGTGCTCGACCAGCTCGAGCAGCTCCGGGTACTTGCCGAAGAAGTGCTCGCGGATGTAGCCGCCGGCCTCGACGGTGTACTTCTGGAACTCGCCGTCCACCACCTCGCTCATGCGCTGGACGAGCAGGCCGGTCTTGTCGGCCTCGAGCAGCGGGTCCCAGTCGCTCGCCCCAGATGACCTTGATGACGTTCCAGCCGGCGCCGCGGAAGGCGGCCTCCAGCTCCTGGATGATCTTGCCGTTGCCGCGCACCGGGCCGTCGAGCCGCTGCAGGTTGCAGTTGATGACGAAGATCAGGTTGTCGAGCTTCTCGCGGGAGGCGAGGGTGATGGCGCCGAGGGACTCCGGCTCGTCGGTCTCGCCGTCGCCGAGGAAGCACCAGACGTGCTGGCTCTGCGGTGTCCTTGAGGCCGCGGTCGCGCAGGTAGCGGTTGAAGCGCGCCTGGTAGATGGCCATGATCGGCGCCAGGCCCATCGACACCGTGGGGAACTGCCAGAAGTCCGGCATCAGCCAGGGATGCGGGTACGACGACAGGCCGCCGCCCGGCGCCAGCTCGCGGCGGAAGTTGTCCAGCTGCTCGGTCGGCTGAGCCGGCCTTCGAGGAAGGCGCGGGCGTAGATGCCCGGCGAGGCGTGGCCCTGGAAGTAGACCATGTCGCCGCGCCGTCCGGCGCCGCGGCCGCGGAAGAAGTGGTTGAAGCCGACCTCGTAGAGGGTGGCCGACGAGGCGAAGGTGGAGATGTGGCCGCCGAGGCCCGGCCGACCTCTTGTTGGCCCGCACGACCATCGCCATCGCGTTCCAGCGGACCAGGCTCTTGATGCGGCGCTCGAGCTCGCGGTTGCCGGGGAAGGGCGGCTGCTGCTCGAGCGGGATGGTGTTGATGTAGGGCGTGTTGGCGGTGAAGGGGAGGGTGACGTCCTTCTCGTAGCCCTTCTCGAGGAGCTTGCGGAGCAGGTACTGCCCGCGCTCGCCGCCCTCGATGTCGACCACCTGCTCGAAGGCCGACAGCCACTCCTCGGTCTCTTCGACGTCCCTATCGTCACCCCCGCTGTACCAGTTCAGGGGGGATTTGATCTCCGTGCTCATGCGGTCAGCTCCTCTCGCGGTGCTCTGCTGTTCTCGGCGTCGTCTCGGCAGGGCCGGCAGCCGGTCACCGGCCGCCCTCCTTATTGTTCCATGTCCGTCGGGCCGGTGTCAGGCGGGCCGGTATCAGGCGGGCTCGACCGGCGCGCCGAGCAGCTCGCGGCCGAGGTCGGCGAGCTGGCGGCGGAAGTCGGCCTCGAGGGCGGCCTTCCGCGCCGGCGGCAGGAAGGCGTGGCGCAGCGCCGCGAGCGAGAAGCCGGCGAGCTCCTCGGCGCCGTAGCCGAAGGTCTCGTGGAGCCGCAGGTACTCGCCGGTCAGGTCGGTGTCGAAGAAGGGCGGGTCGTCCGAGTTGACGGTGACCACGGCGCCGCTCCGGCGCAGGCGGTCGAAGGGGTGCTCGGCGAGCGACGGCACCACCCCCAGGCAGACGTTCGAGCTCGGGCAGACCTCGAGCGGGATGCCGCGGGCGACGAGCTCGGCGACCAGCGCCGGGTCCTCGATCGAGCGCACGCCGTGGCCGATCCGCTCCGGCTGGCAGACGTCGAGGACCGAGCGGACCGACGGCGGGCCGGCGTGCTCGCCGGCGTGGGCGACGCGGTGGAGCCCGGCGGCGGCGGCGGCCGCGAAGTGGTCGCGGAACGGCTCGTTCGAATAGCCCGCCTCGATCCCCGAGAGGCCCAGGGCGACCACCGAGCCGCTGGCGCCGCCCTGCCCGGCAAGCGCCCACTCGAGCGTCACGTCGGCGCGGCCGCGGTCCATGTTGCGGACGATGTCCGGGATCAGCTTGACCGTCACCCCGTGGCGCGCCTCGCCCTCGGCCAGCGCCTCGTCGAGGGCCTGGCGCACCTCGCCGGCCGCCGCGCCCGCCGCGACGTGGGTCGAGATGGTGAAGTGGACCTCGCTGTAGACGATGTTCTGCGCCGCCTGCTCGGCCATCACGTCGAGCGCCAGGAGCTGGAAGTCCTCCGGCTTCTGGAGCGAGCGCGAGCAGGTCAGGTAGACGTCAACAAACTGGCCGAAGTCCTGGAAGCGGAACCAGCGCTTGAGGCCAGCCTCCTCGTCGGCCGGGAGGGCGACGCCGTTCCGCCGCGCCAGGGCGAGGAGCACGGCCGGGCGCATGCTCCCCTCGAGGTGGACGTGGAGCTCCACCTTGGGCATGCGGCGGACGAAGCGCTCGAGGGCCGGGGCGGTCACCGGGAGCTCCCCGCGGCGGTGCCCGGGCGCAGGCGCTCGCGCAGCCGCTCGAGGACCGGCTCGGGCACCAAGCCGGTCAGGTCGCCGCCCAGCGCGTAGACCTCCTTGACCAGCCGGCTCGAGAGATAGCTGTAGTCCTCACGCGGCATCATGAAGACGGTCTCGACCCGCGGGTTCAGCCGCCGGTTCATGAGCGCCATCTGGAACTCGTACTCGAAGTCCGAGACGGCGCGCAGGCCCCGCACCACCGCCCGCGCCCCCACCCGATCCATGAAGTCGACGAGCAGGCCCGAGAAGCTCTCCACCCGGCAGTCCGGCCACTGCGCCACCCGCTCGCGGATGATCTCGACCCGCTCGGAGACGGTGAAGAGCGGGCTCTTGCCCTCGTTCTGGAGGACGGCGATCAGCACCGCGTCGAACAGCGGACGGCAGCGCTCGATGATGTCGATGTGGCCGTTGTGGATGGGGTCGAAAGATCCCGGGTAGACGGCGATCCGCTGGGGCATCCGCAGCTCCTCGCAGCTCGTCTGGAGGCTTCAGGGCCGGTGCGACAGGTCGTAGGTGGCGACATTGTATGCCGCGTCGGTGACGCGCAAGAGCAGCATGTCGCCCGGCTTCCCCCGCGGCACGAGGAGCCTCTCGGTCAGGGCGTCGAGGAGGCCGTCCTCGGGCACCACCGGCTTCCAGTCGCCGGCGTTGACCGAGACGACCGCCTCGCGGACGGGGGAGAGCGCGTCGCGCACGGTGACGCGCAGCATCCCCCCCTCCTCCTCCACCCCGGCGAGGGACGGCGGCGTCTGGTCGATGACCACCGGCTCGCTCACCTGTTCGGCGGCGAGCCCGGTCCCGGTGTCGTTCGCCTTGCGGTCGGAGGCGACGAGGCGGAAGCGGTAGACGCCGTCGGGGAGCGCGGTCGCGTCGAAGCTGTAGTGGTCCTCGTCGACGTCGGCCGCCATGCGCAGCCAATCGCCGGGGCCGGCGCCCGCCGGCCGGAACGAGAGGTCGTACACCAGCTTGTCGTCGTTGGGGTCGGAGGCCGTCCAGCGCAGCGTCCGGTAGCCCTTCTTCCACAGCGGCTTGAACCGCCCCGTCTCGTCGGCGGGGGCGGCCTCGAGGGGGGTGAAGATGCCGTCGCGGCTGGGGTGGGCGGGCTCGTAGGCCTGAGTGCCGGCATTGAAGTTGGCGGGCACCAGGATCTGGCCGGGCTCGAGCGCCGCGAAGCTGTCGATCCGCGGCTTCAGGTTCTCCTGGCGGTAGGAGAGCTCGGTCGAGTAGAGCCGCGGGGAGCCGGAGCCGGCGCTGGAGCCGGTAGCGGCCGAATCCCCCCGCGAGCGGCCGGCCGTCAGCTCCGCCCGCCACTGGATGTAGCGGCCGCGGGCGAGGTGCGCGAGCGAGACCTCCTCGCCCTGCTCGGCCGCCGTCCAGGGAGACCAGGTGCGGTCGGGCTCGCCGCTCATCCCGGTGCGGAAGGAGAGCTTGACGGCGCTGCCGGGCGGCGCCGCGCCGCGCCAGCGGAAGCTGCCGAAGGTCGCCACCTGGCCGGCGTCGAGCGTCGCGCTGGTGTAGGTGCCATGGGCCTCGCGGCCCGCCGTCACCCGGTAGAGGGCGGCGGCGTTGGTGGTGGCGAAGGTGGGGCCGGGGGCGCCCGGCAGCAGGGCCACGATCTGCCGCTCGTCGACGTCCTTCTCGAGCAGCATCTGGTTCCCCGCCCAGCGGTAGAGCTTCCCCTCGAGGCCGGTGCCCACCCACAGCGCCCCGTCCTGCCAGAGGAGCGAGTAGACCGTGTCGTCCGCGAAGCTCCAGAGCCGCTCGACGACCCCGGTCGGCGCGATGCGGAGGAGCTCGCTCTTGGCGGTCGCCTTGCCGGGCACGGCGGGGGCGGTCCCCGCCTCGCCCTCGACGGTCACCGTGACCGTCGGCTGCGGCTCGCTCTTGCCCCTGTGGCCCCGCCCCCCTTCGGGCGCGGCGCCGGGCGCCGGCGGCGCCACGGCCGGCGGCTTGACGAGGTCGTTCAGGCTGGTGTCCGAGGCGACCACCGCGGCGTAGCAGGAGCCGTCCGGGCCGGCGGCGAGCGCCACGACCTCCGGCTCCTGGGCGTCGTAGAGGGTGCGCGCGCGGCCGTCCCTGCCGATGCGCAGGATCAGCCCCTCGCCGGCGGTGCCCACCAGGACGTCGCCGCCGGGGAGCGGCAGGAGCGAGCGCAGATGGGTGTCCTCGCTGTCGTAGAGGACCTTGCCCTGGCCCTTCCCTTCCACCCGGAAGAGCTTGCCCTGGGTGCCGGTCGCCACCAGGAGGGCGCCGTCGGCGCCGCGCGCCAGGGCCCAGATGTAGGTCTCGCCGGGATCGTAGTAGACCTCGGCCGGGCCGTACCCGGCGCCCTTCCCGAGGCGGGGGATGCGGTAGACCTTGCCGCGCGGCGAGGTGCCGGCGAAGACGGTGCCGTCGCGGTCGACCCACACCGCGAAGACCTCGGGCTCTGGGGCGGCGAACAGCTCGGCGACCTTCCCCTGGCGGTCGATCTTGAGCACCTTGCCGGCGTTGCCGGTGCCGACGACCCAGCCGTCCGGGAGGTCGGCGGCGGCGAGGAGGAACGGCTCGCCCAGGGCGGTCAGCCGCTCGGTGCGGGGGGCGAGCTCGACGCTGCCCAGCGAGTCGACGCTCACCCCGGAGAGGGTGCCGGCGAGGAAGGCCGCCTGGCTCTGGGTGCGGAAGATCTTGACCTGGGTGGCGGCGAGGGGGGCCGCGAGCAGGACGGCGAGGAGGGCGGCGGTCCACGGCGCGATCCCTCGTCGCGTCATCGGGCGCCTCCGGCGACTTCGCCCTGGACGGTGACCCCCAGCGCCGGCTTCGGTGCGGGAGCGGCGCCGGGCTCCTGGCCGCCCGCGGCTCCCCGGCTTCCGGCCTCGCCCCCCGTCTGGCCGGCCGGCAGCGGCTCCCGCCGCCGCACCTCGAGATCGATCTTCACCAGCCCGTCGATCGGCGTCGCCAGGCGCTCGACCTGCTGCTGGGCGATCGCCATGCGCAGCGGCACGGCGCTCCCCGAGGCGGCGGCCCCCCAGAGCGAGCGCACCGAGGCGGGCAGGCGCGGCATCGCCTCGCCGGCGACCGAGAGGCCGGGGCCGCCGAAGACGCCCATCACCACCAGGTCGCGCCGCGAGTGGAACGAGCGCAAGAGGGTGAGCGCCTGGTCGATGGAGAGCGGCTCGGCCGGCTGCAGCAGGAGGCGGCTGGCGTCGGCGGAGGCGCCGTCGCCCACGAGGAGCGAATAGCGGCCGTCCGGCAGGTCCTCGGGCAGGGTGACGGTGGTGGTGTGGCGGTAGCGCTCCCCGCGATAGGGCAGGAGATCGAGGTTCAAGGTCACTTTGTCTCCGGGCTGCACGACGGCGCGGTCGGCATGGGCATCCACCAGGGTTGCCGAGCGCGGCTTGGCCGACTGGGTGAGGCGCACGTCGATCGATTGGATGCTCACCAGCTCGAGCGGGTTCTGGACCAGGTAGGCGGCGAGCGCGATGACGAAGGAGGCGGTCTCCGCGCCGGCGGTGTCGCCGTCGAAGCTCTGCTGGACGTCGAGCTCGCCATGGCCGGCGAGCCGGATCCGCGCCTCGAGGTCGAGCCCCTGCGGGCCGGCCGCGTAGCTCGCCGAATCGAGGCCGGCGGTGAGCGAGCTGCCGACCAGGATGGGCATGAGCTGCGGCACGTCGGCGAGGCGCATGTGGAAGGTGTGGGGCTGCGGCCCGCGGATCTCGAGCGACATCGGGACCATCGGCGCCGTCAACCCGAGGCGGCCCTCGATCCCCACCTGCCGGTCCTGCTCGAAGGCCCCCACGACGTCGCCGATGTTGGCGATCTTGAACGACGAGTACTGGCTGGCGAGGACGGTGACCACGTCGGCGGTCGCCATCGGCACGCGGCTGGGACCCGTCCCCAGAAAGGGATGGCCGAAGGCGAAGACCTGGTCGCCGATGCGGTCGGTGACCGTGCCGGTCGCGGCGAGCGAGAAGTCGCCGTCGACGAGGACCGCGGCGACCGAGCCGCCGGGGATGAGCTTGCCCGGAGCGGGCGGCCCCGGCGAGTGGCCGACGACGGTCATCCCCTGCGCCGGCATGGCGCCCGCGCGGCCGCCGGGCGCGACACTGCCGAGCGCCGTCTTCAGCATCGCCGACGACTGCTCGCCGAAGCCGACCGTCGACCACTGGAGGGCCGGGACGCCGCCGGCGACTAAATGCGGCTGGAAAGCCTTGAGCTCGCGCTCCAGGAGGTCCGCCGGGATGCGGGCGGCGGCGAGGTCCGCGAGGCCGACCGGCGGCAGCGGCAGGGCCGGCGGCGGCACCGGGTCGGGCGCCAGGACGGGCTGCACGCCGGACAGGCGGCGCATCGATTCGATCGGGGTGATGCCGGCGATCGCCTCGCGGGAGAACGGCCAGCTGAACGCCACCGCCCCCGCCAGCCGGCCGTCGAGGAATACCGGGCTGCCGCTCATCCCCGCGATGACGCCGCTCTTCTCGAGCCCCTTGCCGGTCAGGCGCGCCAGGATGTAGCTGGTGTCGGGGCTGACGTTGCGCATCACCCCCACCACCTCGACCTCGAAGCGCTCGGGCTCGGCGCCCGAGAAGACCGAGAGGCCGTAGCCGCGCTGGCCGGCGCGGACCTCGGTGAGGGGGATGGTGGGGAGCGGCGCCGGCAGCGCCGAGGGCGCCACCGGCAGCGGCGAGGTCGGCAGCGGCGGCGCTGCCGGTGCGGCGAGCGCGGCGGATGCCGGCAGGAGCAGCGGCAGGAGCAGGGAGGCGAAGAGGGTCGCGGATGCGGAGCGCGGTAGGGTCATGGTTCGTCCTCGGTCTTCTTCGAGACGCGCCGGCCCCCGGCGACCGCGCGGTCCACGTACGTTCCTACAACACCGGCGGGGCCCGATTTCTTCGCCCCCTCCCGTGCCGCCGCGAGGAGCGCCGCCAGGGGGGCTCCGGCGAAGCTGCCCTGGCGGAGCACCTCGAGCCCGGCGGGCGTCCAGCGCACCAGGGTCGACGGCGGGCCGCCGGCGAGCGGGCCGGCGTCGACCACCCCCGAGTCCTCGCCGGCGAGGAGGGCGGCCGCCTCGCCCGGCGTCGTCGCCGGGGCGTCGCCGCTCCGGTTGGCGCTCGTCGCGGTGAGCCCTCGCCCGAGCTCTGTCAAGAGAGTGCGCAAGCCGGCGTGATGCGGTACGCGCACGGCGAGCGAGCGGACTCCGGCCGCGGCGGGAAGGGGGCGGGAGAGCGGCAGAACGGCGGTCAAGGGGCCTGGCCAGGCGCGAGCGAGCACGCCGAGTATAGGGAGGTCGGGGTCGATTCCCAAGCCGGCGAGCTGCTCGATGCCGGCGACGACCACCGGCAGCGGCTTGCCCGCCTCCCTCCCCTTGATCCGATAGACGGCCGCGACCCCGATCGGGTTCCACGGGTCGGCCGCCAGGCCGTAGCTCGACTCGGTCGGCACGGCGAGGACGCCGCCGCGGGCGAGGAGAGCGGCGAGCGGGGCGACCGGCTCGCCGAGCCGCCAGACGAGGGGCGCGGTCACGACGGCGCGCGCGAGCCGCGGGAGCCCCGCGCTCCGCGCGGCTCCCGCGCCGCTCCCGCGATCAGCTCGCGGGCGTGCGACAGCGACAACGCCGTCACCTCGCTGCCGGCGAGCATGCGCGCCACCTCCTCCACCCGCGCCGGCGCCGGCAGCGGCTCGACGGCGACCGCGGTGCGCCCGGCGGCGACCTGCTTGCTCACCCGGAAGTGGAGGTCGGCGTGGCTCGCCACCTGCGGCAGGTGGGTGACGGCGAGGATCTGGCCGCCGCGGGCGAGGCGCTGGAGCTTGCGGCCCAGGGCCGCGGCCTGGGCGCCGCCGACCCCGGCGTCGACCTCGTCGAAGACCAGGGTCGGCCACCCGGCCTCGACCTCCACCTCCCGGTCGCCGCGGGCCGCGAGCTGGAGGGCGAGGTAGATGCGCGACAGCTCGCCGCCCGAGGCGATGCGCGCCAGGGGCCGCGGCTCCTCGCCGGGATTGGGGGCGAACTGGAAGCTCACCTGGTCGAGCCCGGCGGGCCCGAAGTCGACCGGCAGCCCCTCGACCGCGAGCGGGCTCCCCTCGCGGCGCCGGCGCTCGAGGCGGACCGCGAGCCGCGCCCGGCCGAGCCCGAGGTCGGCGAGCTCGCCCTCGATCGCGGCGGCGAGCGCCGCCCCCCACGCGGCGCGGCGCGCCGACAGGGCGAGCGCCGCCGCGTGGTAGCGGCCGAGGGCCGTCGCCGCCTTCTCGGCAAGGGCGCCGCGGTCCTCGCCGTCGCCCTCGAGCTCCGCTACCTCGGCCTCGATCTCGCGGCGGCGCGCCAGCACCTCGGCCGTGCCTCCTCCTCCCCCATAGCGGCGGCAGAGGCGCTCGACGGCCTCGAGCCGCCGCTCGACGGCGTCGAGGCGCGCCGGGTCGGCCTCGAAGGCGTCGAGCCGGCGGGAGAGCTCGCCCGCGAGATCGGCGATCCGGATGCGCGCCTCCTCGAGCCCGCTCCCCCACTCCACCGCCTCCGGCACCCAGCCCTCGATCTCGGCGAGGAGGGCGCGGCCGCGCGCCACCCGCTCGACCGCCGCCCCCTCGTCCTCGGCGAGGAGCGCATAGGCGCCGCGCAGCGCGCCGCCGATCGCCTCGGCGTGGCGCAGCGCGTCGCGCTCCCCCCGCAGGGCCGCCTCCTCGCCCGCGGCGAGGCGCGCGCCGTCGATCTCGTCGGCGGCGAAGCGCAGGTGGTCGAGCCGCTCCGCCCGCGCCCGGTCGGAGCCGGAGAGGTGCTCGAGCCGCTCGGCCAGGCGCTGGTGCTCGGCGAAGGCGCGGGCGGTCTCGGCGAGGAGCGGGCCCGCCTCGGCGCCCCCGGCGGCGTCCAGCCAGACGCGCTGCAGGCCGGGGTCGACCAGGCCGAGCTCGTCGCGCTGGCCATGGATGCGGAGGAGCCGGGGCGCCAGCTCGGCGAGCAGGCGCAGCGTGGCGGGCTGGTCGTTGACGAAGACGCGGTTGCGGCCGCCGCGCGAGATCTCGCGGCGGACGAGGAGCTCCTCCCCCTCGCCCGGCGGCTCGAGGCCGGCGGCGGCGAGGAGGTCGCGACCGGCGGCGCCGGGATCGGCGAAGACGCCGGAGACGGTGAGCGTCTCGGCGCCGGTGCGGATCAGGTCGGCGTCGGCGCGCACTCCGGAGAGGAGGGCGAGCGAGTCGACGACGATCGACTTGCCGGCGCCGGTCTCGCCCGAGAGGACGTTCAAGCCGGGCCCGAGCTCGACCGCGGCGGACTCCATGACGGCCAGGTTCTTGACGTGGAGCTCGCGGAGCACGATTCCGCTATTCTAGGCCGACTCGCCCGTCCGGACCTGGAGCCGATCACCGACCGCGGAGACCTCCTCATGAACCGACTGTCCTACGTCGCCGTCGCCCTGCTCGCCGCACCTCTCGCCGTCGGCGGCATCGGCGGCGCCGGCCTGCTGATGGCCGCGCCCGCGCCGGACGCCGCGGCCGTGCCGGTGCCCGAGAGCATGACCGTCCAGGGCATCCCGCCGATCTCGCAGGGGATCGCGGCGGCGCTCCAGCCCTACGAGAGCATCCGCGGCGCCGGGCTCGCCGACTGGGCGCCGGGCGAGCGGCGGATGCTCGTCACCACCCGCTTCGGCGACACCGTCCAGCTCCACGAGGTGGGGCATCCGCTCGGCGCCCGCACCCAGCTCACCTTCCTCAAGGAGCGCGTCTCGGAGGGCGCCTACCGGCCCGGCGATCCCGACCAGATCGTCTTCGCCTCCGACGAGGGCGGGGCCGAGAATTTCCAGCTCTACCTCCTCGACCGCCAGTCCGGCCGGATGCGCCGCTTCACCGATGGCCGCCACCGCTACCTCTCTCCCCTCTGGTCGCGCGACGGCAAGCTCCTCGCCTACACCGGCAACCAGCGCAACGGCCGCGACTCGGATCTCTACGTGACGGACCCGGCGGTGGCGGGAAGCGAGCGGCGGGTCGCCCAGCTCGACGGCTCCTGGGCTCCCCTCGACTGGACCGCGGACGGCAGGCGCCTGCTCCTCCTCCAGGAGGTCTCGGTCAACGAGACCTACCTCCACTGGGTCGACGTGGCGGGCGGTCCCGTCCACCCGCTCACTCCGGCCGGACCCCGGGAGAGGGGCACCGCCGCCTACCAGGGCGGGCGCTGGTCGGCCGACGGCCGGGCCGTCTACACCGCGACCGACCGCGACGGCGAGTTCCTGCGCCTCGTCCGGCTCGACGTCGCGACCGGCGCGGCACGGGTCCTCTCCGGCGACATCCCCTGGGACGTCGAGAGCTTCGACCTGTCGCGGGACGGCCGGCTGCTCGCCTTCTCCGTCGACGCCGACGGCATCTCGCAGCTCCACCTGCTGGACGCCGCGACCGGCGCGGCGCTGCCGGCGCCGGAGCTCCCGGCCGGCACCGTCCGCGGCCTCTCCTTCCGCCCCGGCAGCCACGAGCTCGGCTTCGCCCACTCCTGGGCGCGCTCGCCGGCCGACGTCTGGAGCTACGACCCCGACAGCCGCCGCCTCGAGCGCTGGACGGCGAGCGAGACGGGCGGCCTGGCGGCCGCGTCCTTCGCCGTCCCGCAGCTCGTCCACTACCCCACCTTCGACACGGCCGGCGCGGGCGGCGCCCGGCGCAGCATCCCCGCCTTCGTCTACCGGCCGCCCGGCGACCGCTTCCCCGGCCGGCGGCCGGTCCTGATCGACATCCACGGCGGGCCCGAGGGGCAGGTCCGGCCCGACTTCCTGGGCAGCAACAACTACCTCGTGACCGAGCTGGGGCTCGCCCTCGTCCGCCCCAACGTGCGCGGCTCGACCGGCTACGGCAAGAGCTACTCGAAGCTCGACAACGGCATGCTGCGGGAGGACTCGGTCAAGGACATCGGCGCGCTCCTCGACTGGATCGCCGCCCAACCCGACCTCGATCCGGCGCGGGTGATGGTCTCGGGCGGCTCGTATGGCGGCTACATGTCGCTCGCCACCCTCGTCCATTACAGCGACCGGCTGCGCTGCGGCTACGAGGCGGTGGGGATCAGCAATTTCGTCACCTTCCTCGAGCACACCCAGGAGTACCGCCGCGACCTGCGCCGGGTGGAGTACGGCGACGAGCGCAGCCCCGAGATGCGCGCCTTCCTCGAGAGCATCTCGCCCGCCAACCACGCCGACCGCATCACCCGGCCGCTGCTCGTCGCCCAGGGGGCGAACGACCCGCGCGTGCCGCTCGCCGAGTCGAACGCCATCGCCGCCGCGGTGCGCGGCAAGGGCGTGCCGGTCTGGTACATGGTGGCGAAGGACGAAGGCCACGGCTTCGCCAAGAAGGGCAACGTCGACTATCTGCGGGAGACGCTCGTCGCCTTCATCCAGCGCTATCTGCTGGGGGACGAGACGGGGACGGCGAGGTAGGACGCGGGAGGCGGCCGGGCCCTCAGGCCAGCCCGGAACGATACACGGCCACCCGGTTGCGGCCGCTCCTCTTGCTCTGGAAGAGCGCCCGGTCGGCGGCCTGGTACAGGTCCTGGGCCATGGTCATGCCGTCGGCGAGCTCGGCGACGCCGAAGGAGCAGGTGACCAGGATCTTCGCCTCGCCGTAGCGGTAGTCGAGCGAGTCGACGCGGTCGCGGAGCTTGCCGGCCAGGGCGTGCGCCCCCTCGGCCGAGGTCTCCGGCGCCAGGATGACGAACTCGTCGCCCCCCACCCGCGCGAAGAGCTGCTCAGGGCGGAGCAGCTCGCGGGTGAGCGAGGCGACCTGCTTCAGCACGAAGTCGCCGCACAGGTGGCCGTAGCTGTCGTTGATCGTCTTGAACTCGTCCAAGTCGAAGATGATGAGCGACAGCGGCCGCTCGTGGCGGATGGCGCGGGCGAACTCGCGCTGGAACTCCTCGTCGAACTTCCGTTTGTTGTAGATCTCGGTCAACCCGTCGCGCGCCACCAGCTCGTAGATGGCGAAGTGGTAGGCGCTCTCGACGTCCTGCTCGTGGAGGAACTTGAAATGGACGGCGGCGGTCTGGAAGCGGTCGCCGCTCTTGAGCACCGCCCGGCCGCGCACCGGGATGCCGTTGACGTAGGTACCGTTGGTGCTCCCCAGGTCCTCGACGGTGACCGAGGAACCGAGATAGCGCAGGCAGGCGTGCTTGCGGGAGATCGACATCACCTCCGGCAGGCTGATCCCCACCGCGGCCGAGCGGCCGATCTCCAGGCTCGAGCCGGGCGACAGCCGGAAGCGCGAGCCCAGGCGCTGGTTCTCGGGATGGGCGATGAGGATGACGTCGGCCTCGACCTCGGCGCCGGGGGCGCCATGGCGGCCGAGGCCGCGGGTCGCCGACTCGAAGCTCTGGGTGGTGCCGCTCTCCGGCAGCGACTGCAGCTCGATGTCGTCGGTGTCGGTTTCCTTCAGCCGTTCAGAGGCCTCGCGGGGGTGCTTTTCGCTCATGGCGAGGAGGTCGTCGAAGGAGTTCCGCGGCGCGTGGTCAAACGTAAGGTTTTTATGATTCTACCACATAGAACGCGGCGCCCCGGCCGGGCCTCGGGCGGGGGGTACTGGGTCCGTTTGGTCCCGAGGGCGGTCTCCCGCAGCGGACCCAACGGACCCAGTACCGGGCGGGGCGGCGCAATCCTGCCGCCCCGCTCGGTGCCGCTACAGGCAGGCCGCCGACAGCGCCGCGTAGGAGCCGTTGTAGGAGGCCGCGCAGGTGGCGCTCGAGGCGCTGACCGTGCCGCCGAGGTGCGCCGCTCCGGCGCTGAAGACGGACGCTGTGGCGTTCACGCTCTGCGTACCGCCGGTCAGCTCGGAACGGTCCACCTTGAGGATGGCCAACGACGGGCTGTACAGCCCGTAGCTCGTGCCGCCGCTGGCGGTTGCCTTGGTCTGATCGAGGACGAGCGTCTCGAACGTCGGGCCGTCGATCTCGATCGCGTAGTTGGCGAATCCCCCGGAGGCCTGGAAGGTCGACGTGCTCACCGCCAGGGTATCGCCGCTCGTGCCCTCGTTGTTCCAGTTGGCATAGAGGCCGACGGTGGTGGCGGAGGAGCCTCCGGCGACCTGGACCTCCGCATCGCGGATCTCCGCCGGGACGGCGAACTCCGCGACGTAGATGCCGTACACGGCGCTCGCCGAGGTGCCGGAGAGATTGACGACGGCGTGGCGGACGACCGGCGCCGAGCTCGTGCTGTCGCCGACCAGCGACAGGCCGATGAGCGAGCCGCTGGTGGTGCCGGAGCCGTTGACGGTGACCCGCTCCAGGGTGCAGTTGCTGTTGTCGCTGCGTATCCCCTCGCCGGCGGCGCTGCCGTTGTGCGTCACGCTCACCGTCACGTCGCGGATGGCGGTGTTGCTGGCATTGGTGACGACGATCCCGAAGGCGAGGGAAGACCCCGAGCTGACCGCGCTCTGGACCTGCAGATCGCGCAGCTCCGTGTTCGAGGCCCCCTGGATCGTGCCGACGCCGAGGAGCTGGGAGTTGCCGGTCGCCTTGATGATCGTCGCCTGCTGGCCGGAGCCGACGACGTCGACGTACTGCTTCATGGTCAGGAAGCCGGTGCCGAGGTCGTAGGTCCCGGCCTCGACCCGGAGGACGTAGTGCTTGGACGCCGAGGCGTCGGTGATCCCGGCGAGGGCGTTCGAGAGCGCCGTGCCGCTGGCGGTGGCGTCGCCCGGCACCGGGTGCACCAGCACCTCCTGCGGCGCCTTCATGTAATAGCCGACCACCGAGACCAGGACGTGGGTGGCCGAGACCTCGGCCTTGACCTTGATGTCGCCGACTCCCGAGGCCTGCGCCACCGCCACGGCCCCGGTATTCGCCACCGTCGCTCCGTTCACGTAATTGAGGAAGCTGACGGTCGTCGGAGAGTCGGCCGCGTAGGCCAGCAGGTCGCCCGCTCCCGCCGGGCCGATGGCGATGACGTTCAGCTCCACCGCCTGTACCTGGGCCGTGGTGCCGGAGAAGCCGGGCACGCCGCAGCCGCTGGTCGAGCCGCCCTGGGCGGCGAAGCTGCCGCTGCCGACGACGCTCCAGGTCCGCGTCGTGCCGGCGGTGATGGCGCCGCCGGCGACGCGGGTGTCGGCCACGACGCACGGTGCGACCGTGTTGTAGAGGAGATTCTTGAGCCCCTGTGCCGAGCCGAGCCGGGGAGCCAGGAGCCCTGCCAACAACGTCGCGAGGAGCGCGCGCTTGAGAAGCGACATGTTCTTCCTCCTACGGAAGATCGGCGGCGGCGCCGATCGGGGTTCGCGGGCCAACCGGCCCGCCGGTGCCACCGGGCCGTCGCGGGCATGCGGCGACCCGGTGCCGAGCTGCTGCTTGAGCACTGGGCTAGATACGCGCGGACCGGCCGCGAGTTCTGGTCCGGGCCGGATCGGCTGGGGAATCGAGACGGACGGGGCTGGCCGAGGGAGCTGGCGGGGACGGGAGGGGTGGGGGCGGCATGGGCGCCGCCCCCGGTGCTGGCGGAGGGTCAGAGACAGGCCGACGACAGCGCGGTGAAGGAGCCGTTGTACGAGGCCGCGCAGGTGGCCACCGCGGTCACCGCGCCGCCGAGCCGCGAGGCCCCGGCCTTGAAGGTCGAGGCGCCGACGCTGACGCTGCCGGTGCCGCCGGTCAGCTCGGAACGGTCGACGACGTAGGTGTTGCCGCCGGTGGCGCCGAACAGGCCGTAGCTCGTGCCGGAGCCGGCGGTGGCCTTGACCTGGTCGAGGTTGAGCGTCTCGCCGCTGTCGCTGACCGCGATGGCATAGTTGGCCGAGCCGCTCGACGCCTGGAAAGTCGAGGTGCTCACGCCGAGGGTGTTGCCGCTGCCGCCCCCGTTGGCCCAGTCGGCGTAGAGGGCGATGGCGGTCGAGCCGCCGCTCGCCTGGACCTCGTCGTCGCGGATCTCCGCCGGGACCGCGAAGCCCTCGAGGTAGATCCCGTAATCGGCGGTGCTGCTGCCTGAGGTGCTGACGACCGTGCGCTTGATGACCGGCGCCGAGCTGCTGTCGGCGTCGAGGACGATGCCGTAGAAGGTCTGGGCGCTGTTGCCCGAGACGGTGACGGTGGAGCCGAGGATCGTGCAATTGCTGTTGACGGCGCGGATGCCCTCGGCGGCGCCGCTGCCGGTGTTGCTCGCCGCCACCGTCACGTCGCGGAGCGTGGTGGCGACGCCGAGGAGGACGACCCCGATGGCGTTGTTCGAGCCCGCGGTGACGGCGGCCTGGACCTGGAGGTTCGAGAGCTCGGCGTTGGCGGCACCCGAGATCGTGGCGGCCGAGAGGCCGCTCGAGCTGCCGGTTCCCTTGATGATCGTCGCCAGCTGGCCCGAGCCCGCGACGTCCACGTACTGCTTCATGGCGAGCGTGCCGGAACCGAGATCATAGGTCCCGGCCTCCACCTTGAGGACGTAGTGCTTGGCGGCCGCGGCGTCGGTGATCCCGGCGAGGGCGTTGACCAATGCCGTGCCGCTCGCCACCGCGTCGCCTGGCACCGGATGCACCAGCACCTCCTGCGGCGCCTTCATGTAATAGCCGACCACCGAGACCAGGACGTGGGTGCTCGCGACCTCGGCCTTGACCTTGATGTCGCCGACTCCCGAGGTCTGCGCCACCGTCACGGCCCCGGTATTTGCCACCGTCTCGCCGCTCACGTAATTGAGGAAGCTCACGGTCGTCGGAGAATCGGCCGCATAGGCCAGCAGGTCGCCCGCTCCCGACGGACCGATCGCGATGACGTTCAGCTCCACCGCCTGTACCTGCGCCGTGGTGCCGGAGAAGCCGGGCACGCCGCAGCCGCTCGCCGACCCGCCCTGCGCGGCGAAGCTGCCGCTGCCGACGACGCTCCAGGTCCGCGTCGCGCCGGCGGCGATGGCGCCGCCGGCGGCTCGGGTGTCGGCCACGACGCATGGGGCGACGGTGTTGTAGAGGAGGTTCTTGAGCACCTGCGCCGAGCCGATGGCGGGGACGAAGAGCCCTGTCGCCAGGGCGAACGAGAAAGCTCGCTTCCACGACCTCATGTTCTACTCCTTCCGAGAGGGATCGGCGGCTTGGCGCCGATCGGGTTGCGGCGCCCGACTCCGCGGCGGCGAGCGGTCATGCAGCTCGCCCGCAGCCGCGGGGAACCCGATCCGTGCCAGCTGAATCCGGTCCAGTCGCCTGGACCGATTCTCACCGCCCCCGTCGCGGGGCGCTGTCAGATTCTTGCCGTCGGTTGGAGGAGGGGCTAGCGGCGGGCGAGCATCCCCCGCAGCACGTGGCGGGCGACCTCGGGGTTCTCGCGCAGGCGGCGCATCGAGTAGGGATACCAGTCGCGCCCGTAGGGGACGTAGACGCGCAGCCGGTGGCCGGCGGCGATCAGGATGCGGCGCAGCGGCTCGTCCACCCCGAGGAGCATCTGGAACTCGTAGCGGTCGCGCGGCACCCGCCGCTGCTCGAGGAGGGTCGTGGCGCGCGCCACCAGGTACTCGTCATGGGTGGCGATGGCGGCGTAGACGCCCTGGTCGAGGAGCTTCTCGAGCGCCGCGACGTAGCTCGCGCGGACCGTCTCGTACCCCTTCCAGGCGATCTCCCGCGGCTCGACGTAGATCCCCTTGCAGATGCGGACCGAGGCGCCCTCGGCGGGGAGCGACGCGATGTCGGCCAGAGTGCGGCGCATGTAGGCCTGGAGCACGACGCCCAGGTTGCCGTGCCGGGCCTGCAGCTCGCGATAGATGGCGAGCGTCGGCTCGGTGCAGGTCGAGTCCTCCATGTCGATGCGCACGAAGTTGCCGTTGGCGCGCGCCACGCGGGCGATCTGGTCGACGTTGTCGCGGCAGAAACCCTGGTCGATCTTGAGCCCGAGGAGGGTCAGCTTGATCGAGACGTTGGAGTCGAGCCCCTCGCTGCGGATCGCCTCGAACACCCGGAGGTACTCGGCGACGGCGGCCTCCGCCTTGTCGCGCTCGCCGACCTCCTCCCCCAGCACGTCGATCGTCGCCATGGCGCCCTGGGCATTCAACGAGCGCACCACCCGCAAGGCGTCGGCGAGGGTCTCGCCGGCGACGTAGCGCGAGGCGACCCGGCCGACGATGGCCTTCGGAACGAGCGGCAGACTGGTGACCAGCAGGCGGTTGAACGCACTCATCGCAACGGCCCCCTTGGAGGAGTTCGGAGCTATCCGGGATCGGCGATCGGATTCTAGCGGTGGATGGGGGGCGGGTAAACCGTTTCGGCGAGCTGGGGCTCGGCGAGGCGGGCGGGCGGGCTCGCCCGAGCCAGCTCTCAGGATGCTGGCGTGGCGAGCGGCTCCGCGGCGGCCTGCGGCTCGTCGACCATCCAGCGCACGGACTTCGAGCAGGGACAGGCGCCGCCGACCCGGCGCAGGGTCGGCATCCGCCCGGTGGCGTCCTTGATCGTCAGCTCGCCGCGCCCGATCTGGCGCAAGGCCTCGGCGTAGTCGCGGAAGTCGCGGCTCGCGAGATAGGCGGCGGGCAGGTGCTCGGTGAGGTGCCGCAGGTACTCGTCGGCATCGGTGAAGCTCTCGCCGTCGACGCCGACCTGGCGGAACGCCGGCACGCCGCGGCGGCGGAAGAAGTCGGGGTGGGGCAGGCGGATCAGATCCTCGAAGCGGATCCCCTGGCGCGGCTCGCGGTCGGCGAGGACGGCGTCCAGGAGCGCGTCGGCCTCCTCGCGCACCAGACTCGGCACGCGGGCGCGGACATAGCGGACGTTCAGGTCGCGCACCAGCCGGCCCACCTCCTCGCGGTAGAGGTTCTGGGCCTCGGCGTTCTTCATCGGTTTGAGGCCCATGCGCACGTTGGTGCCGCCGCCGCGCTCGTCGCCGAACATCTCGAGGCCGCGCTGCAGCCACTTGTTGATCGAGCGGCGCAGCGCGTCCATCGTCACGTAGACGTCGCCCTTGGCGGCGGCGGTGGCCCAGCGGCGCATCGGCACGACGCCCGCCGCCAGGTGGAACGCCTCCTCGCGGAGCATCTTCGGCATGCTCTCCGCCATCGGCTGGTAGGCCGAGACCTTCTGCATCGAGAGCTGGTACTTGCCGACCCGGTCGATGAGGGCGCAGAAGACGACGTTGTCGACGAAGGAGTCGAAATCGATGTTGAAGGCGCCCAGGAGGTGGGAGCCGGTGTTCATCGACAGGATCTCCTCGAACATGTCGGAGCTCGTCTCCTTCGATACGCAGGTCCAGTCGTCCTCGACCAGCAGGTGGAGCATCTGGTAGCCGTGGCGCAGCTCCTCGGCCATCATGCGGAGGATCCAGAACTGCTCCTCCTCGTCCTGGGCGCGGGCGAGCGTCAGCCGGTGCTGCTGGATGGAGCCGAACTCGGTCGAGGCCTGGGCGCGGAGCTGGCCCAGCACGTGGTGCGCCTGCTCCGGCATCATCTCGGAGGCGCGGTTGTACTTGGGCTTTCCTTTGAGGTCGCCGCACTCGATCTCGGTGCACATGCCGAGCTCGCGGTAGGCGCAGAGCTCGAAGCGCGGCTCGCGCGGGAAGTGTTTCTCCCAGTTGGCCATCAGGAAGTCGTAGTCGGGAAGGTAGGTCTCCTTCCACTTGAGGACGCCGTCGTGGAACTTCCTGGGCAGGGTGGCCGTCTTCGTGCTCATGCTCCTCCTCCTCATTCTCTACCTTGACTGCTACCTCGCGTCGCCTTTCGGCGCCGAGAGGCCGCTCGCCCTAGAGCGGCCTCTCGAAGGGCCGCAGACGCGACGGCGCGAAGCCGAGCGAGCCGAAGAAGCGGCCGATCTCCTCCATCTCACCGTCGACCAGCGTGCGCACGCTCCTGGCGCCCAGCTCGCGGAAGTGCTCGAACATCGCCTCCGCCATCCGCCGGCCGACCGCCTGGCCGCGGTGGGCGGGGGCGACTCCCAACACTTCGATCCAGCCCGTCGGCTCCTCGAGGCCGAACTCCCCGGAGCGCACCTCGCCGAGCATGAAGCCGACCACCTTCCCGCCTACCTCGGCGACCACCGACGAATCGGGGTCCCGCCGGAGGTAGTAACCGATGCGGGTCTCCCAAACTTCCGGCCGGTAGCGGCCGCCGATCTTCTCGTCGATGTCGGTGATGGAGTCGATGTCCAGCTCGTCGAGCGGACGGACGTGGACGGTATCGTCGGTCTCGGGCATGGGGAGGGGCGCTCCACGGGGCGGAGCACGGCGATTGTAGCGGCTCGCCGCCGCGGCGCAAAGGCCGCCGGGCCCTCCGCCTCCAGGCGGCGCTCGGACCAGGCAGGCCGCGGGGCGCTCGAGCAAGCCTGCGGCAGCCTCAGACGGCCTTCAAAAGGAGAGCGGCGCCGGTGAGGGCGCCGCTCGGTTACCCAACGTCCTGCCGGGCTCGGTCAGCAGGCCACGCCGTCCGCCTGACGCCGTAGCTTGTGGAGCCGCGCCGCGATCTCCTGCGCCAGCCCGAGGGTCACCGTCTCGGCTTCCGCCGCCTGCTGGAAGAGGATGAGCGCGGCCATCGCCTCGCGATGAAGGTCGCGCGATTCGAAGATGGGCACCAGCTCCGTGGAGAGGATACGGATCTCGGCATGGCGCCCCTGGCGGGCGTAGACCTGGGCGAGATCCATCGAGGCGAGCGCGGCATCGTGAGCCATGCCCTTCTCGATGAAGCTCTTCCTCACCTCGCGGAGCATGCCCTCCGCCTGGTCGAGCCGGCCGAGGTTCAAGGCGATCTTCCCCTCGGTGTACTGCAGGCGGATGAGGTAGAGGCTCTGGCCCAGCTCCAGATAGAGCAGGCGGGCGCGGGTGACGAGCGCCAGTGCCTCACGCGGCTGCCCGATCTCGTTCAGCACATAGGCCAGGTTGTGATAGGCCGTCGCCACCAGCTTGGGCTCGCGCTCCGGCTCGATCAGGGTGAGACCCTGGCGCAGGAGCGCGATCGCCGGCTCCATGTCGCCCTTGGAGATGTAGACGTGGCCCTTGTTGAGCAGCACGCGGCCGAGCAGGTGGCGCTGTTGCGCGCGCTGGTAGATGGCCGCGGCCCGGTTGAGCAGCGCCATCGCCTCGTCGTAGCGGCCCTGGTTGTTGCGCAACGAAGCCTGGAGGTCGAGCAGCCGGGCGCGCTCCAAGCGCTCGCCGGTGCCCTCGGCGAGGTGGGACTCGGCGGCCTGGAAGGCGAGCTCGGCGCCGCGCAGATCGGACAGCAGACGGCGCGCGTTGCCCAGGTACGCCCATGCCCGCGCCTTCATGTCGGCGTGCAGGGCGGCGCCGTAGACCTCCGGGCCGAGGCTCTCGGCGAGAGTCACCGCGACCTCGGCGAGGTCGTGCCCCTCCTGCGGCTCGGAGAGCGTCTCGATGGGCCGCGAGAGGAGCAGCTCGCAGAGCCCCCAGGTCTGGAAGCGGGAGCTGTTCTGCACCAGCAGACGCTGGCGCTCGAGCGGGTGGCGCGTCAGCTCGGCGAGAAGCTGCTGCGCCTCGGTGCGCTCGCACTGGAGGGTGCTGTTGACCCGGCGGACCTTCTCGAACACGCGGTCGAGCGCGCGGTCGTAGTTGAAGCGGTTCGACGCCTCCCACCAGCTCCCCGGCCCGGCAGCCAGGGCCGCGGCCTCCTCCGGCTCCACCTCGGTGCCCACATCCCACATGGCGCGCGTCGTGGCATGGCACTGCTCACAGTCAGACATCAGGTGCTGCAATACCGTGCGGGTATCCTCCGACGCCAGCTCGCCCAGCATGAAGCGCTCGAGCTGATCGCGGTCGGGATGGGCCTCAGACATACCAGGAACCCTCCATCTCATTCGGCGGGCGCATCGCGCCTCGCCGGGAAAAGACCCCAATCAGGCAACCGGACGGCCGTCGCTGGAATTCCACAGCTTGGCAAGCAGCGTGCATCAGCCTGCCGGCCCACCGATTACGGGTCTCAATATGGTGAAAAACTAGCATCCTTTGCGGCCCGTGTCCAGCGAACACGCAACTAGATGAGAGGTCTCAAAGCACCCGGCGCAGGCCGTTCGGATCGGCGGTCGCGCCCACGTCGCCGTTCGAGGTGGTCGTGGTGGAGGTGCCCGCGGGCTCGCCGCCCGGCGGAGTCGACCCGGTGACCGTGGTGACGAGGTAATTCCAGAACGTCGTGAGCAGGCTCTGCCCCGCCGAGCCATGATTGGCGTGCGTGCGCGCGGCGCGCGGCGCCGCGGCGTTGGCGGCGGGCGTCAGGAGCAAGGTGAGGCCGAGGGCCAGGCTCAGGCTCGCGACGGTACGGCGCAGTGACTTGGAACGCATGATCTCTCCTTTATGAAAGTGATCGCCCATCCCCCGCGGCGGGCGCAAATCCACTCATCCATCGAAAGGGCCCGAAAGGGCCAGAACGGCACGGCGGCGTCGGGCGACGCCGCCGGCGCCGAGCTAGAGCCGCGGCGTCCGCTCGGGACGCCGCAGGTCCAATACCTTAAGTTTCTTGCTTAATCCTACACGACTTATGCCCAGCTCGCGAGCCGTCGCCGCCACGTTCCAACCGTTCTTGGCGAGGGCCCGCGCCACCACCCGCTTTTCGAGCTCGCGGGCGCGCAGCTTGAGGCTGCCCGGCCGCGGCGCGCGGGGGGGCCCGGGCGACAGGATGTCCGGCGACAGTGCCGGCGGCTCCACCGGGCGGCCGTCGGGCGTCAGCAGCACGGCGCGCTCCATCTCGGCGGCGAGCTCGCGGACGTTGCCGTCCCAGGGATGGGCTTCGAGCAGGTCCATCGCCGCCGCCGAGACGCCCACTACCCGCCGCGCATGGCGGCGCGCGGCGGCACGCAGGAAGTGCTCGGCGAGAAGCGGCAGGTCTTCGCGCCGCTCGCGGAGGCTGGGGATCGGCAACACGCAGGCGCGGAGCTGAGCGTGGAGGTCCTCGTGGAAGGTGCCGCGCTCGAGGTCGGGGCGCAGCGATCGGCTGCTGGTGCAGACCACCCGCAGGACGGCGCCGGCGCCGAAGGAGCGCCGGCGGCTGGCGGCGAGCAGGCGCAGCAGCTCGCGTTGCGCGGCGCCCGAGAGGTCGCCGACCTCGCGGATGAAGAGCGTCCCCCCGGCCGCGCCGGCGCGCGTGACGGCCGTGTCGAGGCCGCCGGAGCGCCCAGCGGAGCGCTGCCAGGGATCGTACGAGAGGAAGGGAGGAGCGGCGGCGCGCGGCGGCTGGCCGGCGTGACCGGAGCCAAGAGCATGGAGAGTGCGGGCGGCCAGCCGCTTGCCGACGCCGCTCTCGCCCTCGATCAGCACCGGGCCGTCGCCGCGGCTCGCCCGCTCGAGGCGGCGGAAGAGGTCGCGCATGGCGGGGGCGCGGCCGATCATCTCCCCCACGCCGGGAGCCGCCGAACGGCGGTCGGGATTCGCCGTTTCATGGGTGCCCGCGTCGGGCAGGGGACGCGATGGCCGGGGGGCGCGGTCGCGCTCCAGCAGCTCCAGGATCGGCTCGGTCAGCAGGATCTCGCTCATCGCTCGCCATCGGGCAGGGGTCCGGTACGGTGGAGCGCCTGCCCCCGCCGTCCGCGACGCCGCCAGGGCCGACATGGCGCGGGCGGCTCGCATCGACGCCACTGCCTTACATCAGAGCAGGGTGCTCTCGTTACGTCCAAGCGTGACAGAACCGTGGCGGACGCCCCGTCACGACGGCCCTCAGCGCACGTGCTCGTGAGCGTGATAGCTGCTGCGCACCAGCGGGCCAGCCTCGCAGTGCGCGAAGCCCAGGGCGAGGGCGTGGGTGCGGTAGGCGGCGAACTCGTCGGGGTGGACGAAGCGGTCGACGGGCAGGTGGCGGGGCGTCGGCTGGAGATACTGGCCGATGGTCAGGATCTCGACTCCGGCGCCGCGAATGTCCTCGATCGTCGCCCGCACCTCGTCCGCGGACTCGCCCAGGCCCACCATGATGCCGGTCTTGACGCGCCCGGCGTAGCGGTTCTCGTCGCGGCGCCGCGCCGCCTCGGCGAGGAGGGCGAGGGTGCGGTCGTAGCGGCTGCCCGGCCGCGCCCGCCGATAGAGCCGCGGCACCGTTTCGACATTGTGCGAGAACACCTCGGGCCTCGCGCCGAGCACCGCGTCGAGGGCGCCGGGCACGCCGCGGAAATCGGGGGTCAGCACCTCGACCGCGGCGGCGGGATTGCGCGCGTGGACGGCCTCGACCACGCGCGCCCAATGCTCGGCGCCGCCGTCGGGCAGGTCGTCGCGGTCGACCGAGGTCAGCACCGCGTGCCGCAGCCCCATCGCCGCGACCGCCTCGGCGACGTGGGCGGGCTCGTCGGCGTCGACGCCGGGCTGCGGGCGGCCCGAGGTCACGGCGCAGAAGCCGCAGCGCCGGGTGCACACGTCGCCCAGGATCATGAAGGTGGCGGTGCCGTGCTCGCCCCAGCACTCGTAGATGTTGGGACAGCGCGCCTCCTGGCACACCGTATGCAGTTTTAGCCCCGCGACGAGGTTGCGGACCCGGTGGTACGAGGCTGGCGTCGCGAGCTTGATGCGTAGCCAATCCGGGCGGGCGGGGCGGGATGGATGGGAGCGGTCCCCGGCCTCTTGTCGGCCAAGTCGGGCATCACCGATCTGGACTAGAGTCTCGCTCATTCCTCTAGCATAGCGGAGCGGGCGGGGCGAGGAGACGAGAGATGACCTCAAGATCGGCCAGCGCCAACTTCTCGAGCCCGGAAGATCGTCCGTCTCCCCGGCGGTGGAATGGCGGCATCCTGCTGCTCGGCGCCGCCTTCGGCCTGCTCGCCGCGCTGCCTGCCGGCGCCGGCATCCTCACCGGCAACTGCCGCGTCGCCAACCAGCCGGCGGCCACCTTGCTCATCCCCTATTTCCAGGTCGACGTCGACCACGCCGACGGCGCGACGACCCTGGTGTCGATCAACAACGCCTCGGCGAAGTCGGAGCTCGCCCGCGTGACGCTGTGGAGCGACTGGGGGGTGCCGACGCTCGCCTTCGACGTCTATCTCACCGGCTACGATGTACAGACGTTGAACCTGCGCGACCTCTTCCAGGGCGTGCTGCCGGCGACCGGCACCAACTCGCCGCAGGGCGCTTTCTCGAGCACCGCGACGTCCTTCGCCGGCTGCGGCGCGCGCGACGGCGCGCCGCCGGCGCTCTCCGCCGCCAACCGCTCCTACCTGCGCGCCGCTCACACCGGCCAGCCGCTGCCGGGCGGCGATCCCGCCACCCCGCTCTGCGCCAGCAGCGGCGGCACCGGCCCCTCGATCGCCACCGGCTACATCACGGTCGACAGCGTCGGTCGCTGCAGCGCGGTCTCGGTCGGCACGCTCGCCAACACCCCGGCCGACGGCGCCTACTTCGCGCACGGCGGCGCCGGTCTGGCGAGCGACGAAAACGTGCTGTGGGGCGACTACCTGCTGGTCGATCCCCAGCGCGGCCTGTCGGAGGGGCAGTCGGCGGTCTCGATCGTCGCCGACGCCGACTTCTTCGGCCCCGGCGACTACACCTTCTACGGCCGCTACGTCGGCTTCGACGGCCGCGACGACCGGGCGCCGCTGTCGAGCCTCTATTACGCGCGCTACCTGAACGGCGGCTCGTTCGCCGGCGGCACCGACCTCGTCGTATGGCGCGACAACCGCAGGCTCGAGGTCGCCCCGTCGCGGTGCGCCGGGGGCCCCGCCTGGGCACCGCTCGGCGAGTACCAGCTCGTCGTCTTCGACGAGGAGGAGAACGGCCAGCAGCTGCACAACACCCACGCCTTCCCGCTCGCCACCCAGCGCGTCCACCTGGGAAGCGGCGCCCTTCCCACCGTCCCCAACTACGGCTGGCTGATGCTCGACCTCTGGCACTCCGACGGCACCCATGCGCAAGGGTACGTGAGCGTCTTGATGACGGCCGAGGGGAGGTTCCAGGTGGGCCACCCGGCGCTCCAGGCGGACGATCTCTGCGTGTTCGGCCCCTGAGGACCGGCCGGCGGCCGGCCGCCCGCGCGCCGGCCGCCCGCCCCAGACCGTCACTGCGCGACGGCCTGGATCGACAGGGTGACGCGGACCTCGTCGCCGATGAGGAAGCCGCCGGTCTCGAGCGTCGTGTTCCAGACCAATCCGAAGTCCTTGCGGTTGATCGTGGTCTCGATCTCGAACCCCGCCCGCTCCTTGCCCCACGGATCTTTGGCGAAGCCCAGGAAGGTCACCGGCAGCGTGATCTCCTGGCTCACGCCGTGGATGGCGAGCTGGCCGGTGACCTGGAACCGATCCTTGCCGGCCGCGGTCACGCGCGTGCTCTCGAAGGTGATCGCCGGGTGCTTCTCGACGTCGAAGAAATCCGCCGAGCGCAGGTGCTTGTCGCGATCCGGCTCGCTGGTGTCGATGCTGGCCGCCTGGACGGTGAAGCGCACCGAGGATTGCTCGGGATGCTGCTCGTCGTACTGGATGGAGCCCGCGAAATCGGTGAACCGCCCGCGCACCTTGGTGATGAGGTGCCGGACCTGAAACGTCGCTTCCGAATGCGCCTTGTCGATGAGGAACGTGCGGGTCGAGGCCGCGGTCGCCATGGCATGTCCTTTCTTGGAGAGTGAAATCAGTCTCTGAAGGTGGGCTGCTCTAGAGGATCGCGTCCGGCGCCACGTCCAGAGAGACGTCGAGCGCCGGCGCGCTGTGGGTGATCCAGCCGACGGAGAGGAGGTCGACCCCGGTCGCCGCGATCTCCGGCGCCGTCCGCGGGGTGATCCCGCCGGAGGCTTCGAGCACGATCCGGCGCGGCGCCCGGCGCGCCATGGCGACGGCTTGGACGAGCGTCGGCAGGTCCATGTTGTCGAGGAGGACCGCGTCGACGTCGAGCGCCAGCGCCTCGGCGAGCTGCTCCAGGGTATCGACCTCGACCTCCACCTTGACCAGATGGCCGACCCCGGCGCGGGCGCGCTCCACCGCTGGCCGCACGCCGCCGGCGATCGCCCGGTGATTGTCCTTGATCAGCACGGCGTCGTCGAGGCCGAAGCGGTGATTGGCGCCGCCCCCGGCGCGCACCGCGTACTTCTCCAGGGCGCGCAGGCCCGGCGTCGTCTTGCGCGTGCAGACGATCCTCGCGCCGTGCGGCGCGACGGCGGCGGCGAGGTCGCGGGTGGCGGTGGCGATGCCGCAGAGGCGGCCGAGGAGGTTGAGCGCCGTGCGCTCGGCGGCCAGGAGCGGGCGGGCCGGGCCGCGCACCACGGCGAGCACGGCGCCCGCTTCGACGTCGGCGCCCTCCGCCGCGTGGATCTCGACCTCGAGCCGGGGATCGAGCAGGCGAAACGCCGCGAGGGCCGCCGGCAGGCCCGCGATGCGGCCGGCGGCGCGCGCGACGAGCCGCGCCGCGGCCGCGAGCCCCTCCGGCAGCACGGCGTCGCTCGTCAGATCGCCGGCGCGCCCCAGGTCCTCGGCGAGGGCCCGCGCGACCAGGGGCTCGTAGAGCAGCGGATAGAGGGTGGGGAGCCCAGCGGGCCGGCCCGTCATCGCACCAGCGCCCCGGCCTCCACGGCGCCCGCGGCACCCGCGGCACCCGATGCCAGCGCGCCCGCCGCGATCTCGACGGCGCCATCGGCGGCGAGCGTCACCAGCAGGTGGCGGCGCCAGGCGGGATCGGGGGCCGGATGGTCGGCGCGGTAGTGGCCACCGCGGCTCTCGCGCCGGGCGAGGGCCGCCGCCGCCACCATGCGCGCGGCGGCGAGCAGGTTGCGCGCCTCGCCGGCGGCCTGCGGATGCTCCGCCGCCAGCTCCTCGAGCCCATCGACGGCGGCGGCGAGCCCGCGGCCGTCGCGCACCACGCCGACCTTCTCCCACATCAGCGCCGGCACGGCGGCGGCGATCGCAGTACTCGCGGCACTCGCGGCACTCGCGGCGCGCGAGCTCGCCGCGGCGGCGGGAGCGGGCGCCGCGGAGCGCGGCACCCGCGGGCTCGTCAGCCGCCGCAGCCGCGGCGCGGCCGGCGCCAGGTCCTCGGCCACGCGGGCGCCGAAGACCAGCGCCTCGAGGAGCGAGTTGCTGGCCAGGCGGTTGGCGCCATGGGCGCCGGTCGCCGCCACCTCGCCGCAAGCCCAGAGGCCGGGGAGCGAGGCCCGCCCATTGGCGTCGACCGCGATCCCGCCCATGTGGTAGTGAGCGGCGGGGGCGACGGGGATCGGCTCGCGGCGCGGATCGAGGCCGCTCTCCTGGCAGAGCCGGAAGACGGTCGGGAAGCGCTCGGGGAACCGCTCCCCCACCGCCTCGCGGGCGTCGAGGAAGACGCGGCCGCCGGCCACCAGCCGGCGCCAGATCGCCCGCGCCACGACGTCGCGCGGCGCGAGCTCGGCGTCCGGGTGCTCCTCCGGCATGAAGCGGCGGCCGCTCTCGTCCACCAGCACCGCCCCCTCGCCGCGGAGCGCCTCGGTGAGGAGCGGCATCGGCGGGTTGCCCGGCGCATCGGCGCCCGCCGCGGCGAGGGCGGTGGGGTGGAACTGCACGAACTCGAGGTCCTTCAGGAGGACGCCGGCGCGCGCCGCGAGGCCGAGGCCGTCGGCGGTGGACTCCGGCGGATTGGTGGTGTGGAGATAGAGCCGGCCGCTGCCGCCGGTCGCCAGGACCACCGCCGGCGCGGCATGGAGCACGCGGCGGCCGTCGGCGTGGCGGGCGACGACGCCGGCGACCGCCCCGCCCTCGTCGAGCGCCAGGTCCTCGGCGAAGGCGCGGTCGACCACGTGGACGGCGGGCGAGCGGCGCACCGCCGCGGCGAGGGCGCGGACGATCTCGGCGCCGGTGGCGTCGCCGTGGGCGTGGAGGATGCGGCGCCGGCTGTGCGCCGCCTCGCGGCCGAGGGCGAGGTCGCCGCGGCGGTCGCGGTCGAAGCGCGTCCCCAGCTCGAGCAGCCGGCGGACGCGCTGCGGCCCCTCCTCGGTCAGCAGCTCGACGATCTCCGGATCGGAGAGGCCGGCGCCGGCGGCCAGGGTGTCGGCGGCGTGGAGCGCCGGCGCGTCGTCGTCTCCCAGCGCGGCGGCGATCCCGCCCTGCGCCCAGGAGCTCGAGCCGCCGCCGCCGAAGGGGACCTTGGTGAGGAGCGTCACCTGGCGCGGCGCGGCGCCGAGGGCGGCCGACAGGCCGGCCACCCCGGAGCCGACGATCACCGCGTCGCGGCGCGATATCGAGTCGAAATCGGCACCGAGATCGGCATCGAGGTCACCACGGCCGCCCGTCACCGCCCACCCTCCCGCCGCCCGACGGCGAGCATGCGCTCGACCGCCCGCCGGGCGCGCGCCGCCATCGCCGGCTCGACCTCGACCCGGGTCTCCATGGTCTCCAGCGCGCGGAGGATCTTCGGCAGCGTGATGCGCTTCATGTGCGGGCAGAGATTGCACGGGCGGATGAACTCGACGTTGGGGTGCTCGGCCGCCACGTTGTCGCTCATCGAGCACTCGGTCACCATCACCACCCGCCGTGGGCCCGCCTCGCCGACACGGCGGATCATCGCCGCCGTCGAGCCCACGAAGTCGGCCTCGGCGAGCACCTCGGGCGCGCACTCGGGATGGGCGAGGATCATCGTGCCGGGATGCTGCTCGCGGTAGGCGCGGAGCTCGCCGCCGGTGAAGCGCTCGTGGACCTCGCAGTGGCCCTGCCAGAGGATGACCTCGACGTCGGTCTGCCCCGCGACGTAGCGGCCGAGGTACTCGTCGGGGAGGAAGATCACCCGCTCGACCCCCAGCGACTCGACGACGGCGACGGCGTTGGCCGAGGTGCAGCAGATGTCCGACTCGGCTTTGACCGCGGCCGAGGTGTTGACGTAGGTGACGACCGGGACGCCGGGGTAGCGCTGGCGCAGGAGGCGGACGTCGGCGGCGGTGATCGAGCTGGCGAGCGAGCAGCCGGCGAGGGGGTCGGGGATGAGGACCGTCTTCTCGGGCGAGAGGATCTTCGCCGTCTCGGCCATGAAATGGACGCCGGCGAGGACGATGACGTCGGCGTCGGTCTTCGCCCCCGCTTGAGCGAGCGCCAGCGAGTCGCCGACGAAGTCCGCGACGCCGTGGAAGATCTCGGGAGTCTGGTAGTTGTGGGCGAGGACGACGGCGTTGCGCCGCCGCTTGAGCTCGTCGATCGCGGCGACGTACGGCGCGAAGACGGGCCATTCCATCTCCGGGATCACCCGCCGCACCCGCTCGTAGACGGGCGCCGTGGCGAGGGCGATCTCGGGGGTATACGCCAGAGGAGCCGGGCTGCCACCTGCTTCGAGGTTCATCCGCTGCCTCCCTTCCAGGCTATGCTCAACTTGAGTATATCACCGGCGCAGAAAAGGGCCGGCCGAGCCGGCCCTCGCCTTAGACTACGAATGAGTATTTCTCGTGTCAAGCCCGAGGCGAGTCGACCGAACCCTCGCCTCGACCTCGATAACAAAAGCGCCGGCCGTTCCCTTCCGAGATCCGGGCCGCGGCTCGGCCGCAGTCGACCGCATTCGACCGCGTCATCGCCGCGTCGCGGGGAGCCCCACCCCCGGCGCCGGGCGCTCGCGCAGCACCTCACGGCGGAAGCTGAAGAGCTCGGCCGGCCGGCCGCCGGTCTCGGCGAGGTAGTGGCCGGTGCCGTCGACGAGGCCGCCGGTCTCCATCAGGCGGCGGAAGTTCTGCTTGTGGAGCGGCACGCCGGCCAGGGCCTCGACCACCCGCTGGAGCTGGAGGAGGGTGAACTCCGGCGGCAGCAGCTCGAAGACGACCGGCCGGTACTTGAGCTTGCCGCGCAGGCGGCCCAGAGCGGTCGCCAGGATGCGCCGGTGGTCGAGCGCCATGGGACTGCCGGGGAGGAGCGGCTCGGGGGCCGCCGCGGCGCGGTCGCGCCGGAGTGGCGAGTAGTTCCACCGCGGCGCTGTCGCGCCGCGGTTCGAGCACCAGCCCGGCGTGGTACAGGAGCTCGTAGCGCTCGAGGACGCGCTCGCCGTCCCAGGCGACGCCGCCGAGCCCGAAGGCGATGTCGGCGCGCTGGCGGCGCTCCTCGCGGGCGGACGGATCGGCGGCCGCCATGGACCAGCGGGCGAGCGCCGGGGCGATCCCCAGGTCGATCAGAGACGGCCGCCCCTGCCGCCAGTCCTCCCAGGGGAAGAACTCGTACCAGCCGCGCCAGCGCGCCCCGCCCGCCCCCGCGACCGCGCGCTCGCGGACCAGGGCGAGGTAGGCGACCGACACCACCCGCGGCCCGCCACCCGCCTCGCGCGGATCGCGGAAGCGGTCGCCGAACGTGTAGAGCTGCTCGACGTAGCCGACCTCGAGGCCGGTCTGCTCGCGCACCCAGCGGCGCAGGCCGCGGTCGAGGGTGCGGTCGGTCTCGGGGTCGAGCGGACCGAAGGGGAGGGCCTCCTCGGCGCCCGGCGACGGGCCGCGCACGGTGAGGATGCGCGGCACCTCGTCGGTCACCGCGACGATCACCGCGTTCAGGCCGATGGTCAGCCGTGCGGGCTCGCCGGCGTCGCCGCCGGCCGCCGCCGCGCCGCCGGGCCCTTTCGCAGGCGCCGCGCGGCGGGGCGTCATCCCTTGACCACCCCGATCGGCTTCAAACGCGCCACCCGCCGCGAGAGGCCGGCGCGCTCGACGACGTCGACGACGTCCGCCACGTCCTTGTAGGCCTCGGGCATCTCCTCGGCGACGGTTGCCATCCCCGCGGCGCGCACCGTCACCCCCTTCGCCGCCAGCTCCTCGACCAGCCGGCGCCCGCGCGACCTCGCCTTCGCCTGGGTGCGGGAGAGGAGCCGCCCGGCGCCGTGGCAGGTCGAGCCCCAGGTCTCCCGGAAGGCGCGCTCGGTGCCGGCGAGGACGTAGGAGTAGCGCCCCATGTCGCCGGGGATCATGACCGGCTGCCCCACGGCGCGGTAGCGCTCCGGCACCGCCGGATGGCCGGGCGGGTAGGCGCGGGTGGCGCCCTTGCGGTGGACGCAGACGCGCGCCTCCGCGCCGTCGACCGTGAAGGTCTCGAGCTTGGCGATGTTGTGGCAGACGTCGTAGACCGTCGCCATGCCGAGCGTCTCCGCGGCCACGCCGAAGGTGGTCGCGAAGCTCTGCCGCGCCCAGTGGGCCATCACCTGGCGGTTGGCGAAGGCGAAGTTGGCGGCGGCGGCCATGGCGGCGAGATAGCGCCGCCCCTCGGGCGAGCCGAGCGGCGCGCAGGCGAGCTGGCGGTCCGGCAGCTCGATGCCGTAGCGCGCGGCCGCCCCCACCATCTCGCGCAGGTGATCGGTGCAGACCTGGTGGCCGAGGCCGCGCGAGCCGCTGTGGATCATCACCGTGACCTGGCCCTGGTACAGGCCGAAGGCCGCGGCGGCCGCCTCGTCGTAGATCTCCTCGACCGCCTGGATCTCGGCGAAGTGGTTGCCCGAGCCGAGCGTCCCGAGCTGGCCGCGCCCGCGCTCGCGGGCGTGGGCCGTCACCTCCGCCGGGTCGGCGCCGGCGATCTCCCCGTTCTCTTCCAGAGTTTCGAGGTCGGCGGCGGTTCCCAGCCCGCGCTCGACCGCCCAGCGCGCGCCCCCGGCGAGCACGCCGGCGAGCTCCTCGGGGCCGAGCCGCAGATCGCGGCGGCCGGCGCCGACGCCGCTCGGCAGGTTGGCGAAGAGGGTCGAGACGAGGTCGCGGATGCGCGGCCGGACCTCGCCCAGGGTGAGATCCGAGCGCAGCAGCCGCACGCCGCAGTTGATGTCGTAGCCGACGCCGCCCGGCGAGACCACCCCGTCCTCGGCGTCCATCGCCGCGACGCCGCCGATCGGGAAGCCGTAGCCCCAGTGGATGTCGGGCATGGCGAGCGAGGCGCCGCGGATGCCGGGGAGGTGGGCGACGTTCGCCACCTGGGTGAGGCTCGCGTCGTGGCGCAGGCCCGCCATCATCTCGTCCGAGGCGTAGACGATGCCGTCGACGCGCATGCCGCCCTGGCGCCTGATGCGCCAGCGGGAGGCGTCGAGCCGTTCGATCGATAGGTCGCTCATGAGGGAGCGTCGATGCAGCATCGGGGCCGGGTCAGGCGCCGGCCGCCGTGGAATCCAGCGCTGCTCAGAGATCCAGCGTGATGCGGGCGCGCCAGCCGGCGGCGCCCGCCGGGCCGACCTCGAGCTCGTTGTAGGTGACGCCCTTGACCAGGGTCTTGATCGGATGGCGGACGTCGTCGCGCGCCTCGCCCCAGGCCTCGGCGGTCAGGGTCAGACCCGCCGCGCGCTCGGCGACCGCCACCCGCGAGCGGGCGACCAGGAACCCATCGACCTCGAAGGCGACGACGAGCTCGGTCAGCCAGTCGACCATCAGCGTGCCGGGGTCGGCGGCGGCGAGGAGGAAGGCGCGGGAGACCCGCGCCTCGACCGCCGCCGGATCGGTGAGGCATTCGGTGAAGGCCATGGCCGCCTCGGCGAAGAGCTCGTCGCGGCTGGCAGCCTCGATCTCCAGGCGGAGGTCGGCGGTATGGTCGAGGGAGCGGAAGCTCAACCGGCCGCTCCGCCGATCGCCGCGAGCGGCTGCGCCGCGGGGGCCCGCGCCGGCTCGTCGGCCACCATCTCGCGCCCGAAGACCGCGCCGAAGTGCGCCGCGGCGCGCGCCGCGACCTCGGCGAGAACGGGGGCACGGCCGGTCAGCGCGGCGATCGAGGTCATCTTCACCGTCGTCAGGCCGCAGGGGACGATGCCGGCGAAGAGCGCCAGATCGGTCGTCACGTTGAGCGCGAAGCCGTGGGTGGTCACCCAGCGCGACAGGTGGACGCCGATCGAGGCGATCTTCGCCCGCTCCTTGCCGCCGCCGGCCCAGACGCCGATGAACGCCTGCTCCTCGCCCGGCTCGGCGGCGACGCCGTACTCGGCGAGCGTGCGCACCAGCACCTCCTGCAGGTCGCGCACGTAGCGGCGGACGTCGCGCCGGTCGGGCGAGAGGTTGACCACCGGATAGCCCACGAGCTGCCCCGGCCCATGGTAGGTGACCTGGCCGCCGCGGTCGCACTCGACGACCTCGACGCCGCGCGCGGCGAGCCACGCCGGCGAGGCGAGGACGTCGCGCGCCGCGGCGTTCCTGCCCAGCGTGTAGACGTGCGGGTGCTCGAGGAGCAGCAGCCGCTCGTCCCCCTCTCCCCCTCGCCGCGCTTGACCGCCTCGCGCGCCGCGAGCTGCAGCGCCAACGCCTCGGCGTACGGCACGCGGCCGAGGAAGCTCCAGCGGGTGCGGCGGGGAGGAGACGACGCCGGCGATCCGAACATAGCGTCATTCTACGCCGGCGTGTCCCGCCGACTCGGCGCGGAAGGAGTGCTGCGTTAGCCTCTCGGGACGACGAATGGCGGCGGCAGGCGGCCCATCCTGGGCGTCATGGGCGAGAGTGGCCAGCGCGCGCCGGAACCGCGTCAGACGCCTGAGAAGAGGCGGCAAGGCTCGCCTCGCTCGGCGCCGCAGGGAGCGCGGCCGCCTCGGCGGGATCCTGACCACCTACGATGAAGCTCCGCCAGTCGCTCGCAGCAAGTGGTGGCTGCGCGACCGCGGCGCCGCACTCGAAATAGTAGCAGCCGCAGGAGCCCACCTGGCGGCATGCGGCGCCCGCCTCGCCCTCGTCGAGGATCAGTGCCGGCAGGAAGTGCCGGGGACGTACTCGCAGTGGCTCGCCTGGCATGCCGAGCCGGCGGCCGGGATCGCCAGACAGGCGACCAGGGTGAGGGCGGGAACGATCAGGGACATCTTCGGCGAAAGCTTCACGGGGACCTCCTCTCGGAATCGAGCCTCATTCACTAAATTATGTGCGGCACACCGGTGGAAGCGATACGCCGTGCTCTATGCACAGCCGGTCCTGACCCCTCTTGCCGCTCGAGGAGCTCCTTGAGCAGCAGGGCACTGTTGTGCTCAGTGTCCCGCGCGGCATAGACCAGGGTGAGGGTTCCCCGCTCCGCCTTGCGCCGCAGCAGCTCGATGGCTTCTGGGTTGCCTTCGAGCTCCCGCCGATACCGTCGCTCGAACTCCTCCCACTTCGCCGGATCGTGTCCGAACCACCGGCGGAGCTCGGGGCTGGGCGACACGTCCTTCAGCCAGAGGTCCACGGCCGCCCGCGCCTTGGTCAGCCCGCGCGGCCAGAGCCGCTCCACGAGAACCCGCTCCCCGTCGTCCGGAGAGGGTTCCTCATAAGCCCGCTTGAGGTGAATCACGGCCATCCTCCCGTCGGTCATCCACGGAGCCGGTAAGAGCGAGATCCTATCGCCGCTCGGGAACCTTTCGCGAGGAACGGTCGACGGTTTCGCCAGACGCAGAACGAGCCCGGGTCGCCCCGGGCTCGTCGTCAGAACCTTCGTGGCGCGGCGAGCGCCTAGACGTAGGCGTCGAGCTCGGTCCAGGGGTCGTCTTCGAGGGTCTTCTTGACCTCGATCATGAAGCGGTCGGCATCGGCGCCGTCGACCAGGCGGTGGTCGTAGGTGATGGCGAAGTAGCACATGGTCTTGATGACGATGGCGTCGTTGCCGTCGGCGTCGTCGACGACGATCGGCCGCTTCTCGATCGCGCCGACGCCGAGGATCCCCACCTGCGGCTGGTTGATCACCGGGGTGCCGAAGAGGCTGCCGAAGACGCCCGGGTTGGTGATGGTGAAGGTGCCGCCCTGCGCCTCGTCGGGCTTCAGCTTCTTGCGTCCGCGCCCGGTCGGCGAGGTCGTTGGCGGCCTTGGCGAGGCCCACCAGCTAGAGCTGGTCGGCGTGCTTGATGACCGGCACGATGAGGCCGTGGCCGAGGTCGACCGCCATCCCCAGGTTGATGTCCTTCTTGTAGACGATGTTGGTGCCGTCGATCGCGGCGTTCAGCTTCTTGTAGGCCTTGAGGCCGTTGACCACCGCCTTGAAGATGAACGGCATGTAGGTGAGCTTCGTCCCCTCCTTCTTCAGGAAGCCGTCCTTGGCGCGGCTCCGGGCGCGGGCGATCTTCGACATGTCGATGTGGAAGAGCGTCGTGACGTGCGCCGAGGTGGCCTTCGAGTAGACCATGTGCGCCGCCGTGATCTGCCGGATCTTCGACATCGGCTCGATCTCGACGTTCTCGCCCTCGACGTAGGCCGGGACGTGGAAGCCGGCCGGTACGGCCGCTGGGCCGGGGACCGCGCGCCGCCGTGGCGGGGGCCGGGGTCGGCGCGGGGCCCGCAGCCGGAGCGGCCGCCGGAGCCGCCGCCGCGGGCGGAGCCGCCGCCGGCTGCCGACTTGCGCTCTCGACGTAGGCGAGGATGTCGTCCTTGGTCACCCGGCCGTGCATGCCGGTGCCCTCGACCTGCGACAGGTCGACCCCTTCCTTCGCCGCGATGTTGCGCACCAGCGGGCTCGAGAACTGGCGCAGGCGCCCCTCGAGGAGGGCGTCGCCGGCCTCGGCGTCGGACTCCTTGGCGAGGGCGGTCTCGCCCGCGTCGCGCCGCACCTCCTGCTTCTCCTCGGCGAGGGCGCCGTCGCCCCGTGCCGGCGCCGGGGTCGGCGACGGCGAGGCGACCTGCGGCGCGCCGCCCGCCGGAGCGGACGGCCGAGCCGTGGTCTGGGGCGGCGCCGCCGGCGGCCCGGCGTGCCCTTCGCGCGCCGTCTCCTCGCGCCGCACCTGGGTCTCCGGCGAGGCGTCGGATGCGCTGGGCGCGCGGCGGCGGCCGGCAGCCTGCCCCGTGCCGGCGGTGCCGGCGCCGCCGCCCGCCTCGCCGATCTGGGCCACCACCTGGTTGACCGGCACCGTCTCGCCTTCCTTGTTGCGGATCTCGAGGAGCGTCCCGGCGGCCGGGCTGGGGATCTCGGCGTCGACCTTGTCGGTCGAGATCTCGAACAGGGGCTGATCGCGCTCGACGCGGTCGCCGACCTTGACCAGCCACTTGGTGATCGTCCCCTCGGCGATCGACTCCCCCATCTGGGGCATCACGACTTCCGTAGCCATAAGCTTGAGGTTCTCCGTTCAGTAGCTCGCCAGCTCGCGCACCTTGGCGATCAGCTTGTCGACGTTGGGCAGGTAGAACTCCTCCATCGGCGGGCTGAACGGCACCGGCGTGTCGGGGCAGCAGAGCCGCGCGACCGGCGCGTCCATCCAGGCGAAGGCGTGCTCGGCGATGCGCGCCGCCACCTCCCCCGCCACCGAGCCGGTGAGCTGCTCCTCGGTGAGGACGAGCGCGCGGCCCGTCTTCTTCGCCGTGGCGAGGATCGCCTCCTGGTCCAGGGGCTTGATGGTGCGCAGATCGAGGACTTCGAGGTCGATCCCGTCGCCGGCGAGGCGCCCGGCGGCCTCCAGGGCCACATGGAGCATAGCACCGTAGGTGATGACGGACAGGTCGCTCCCGGCGCGCGCCAGGCGCGCCTGGCCGATCGGCGACCGGCGGCAGGTCCTCCGGCACTTCCTCCTTGATCCGCCGGTAGAGGTACTTGTGCTCGAAGAAGAGCACCGGGTTGGGATCGCGGATGGCCGCCTTCAGGAGCGCCTTGGCGTCGGCCGCCGTCGCCGGCGCCACGATCTTGAGGCCCGGCGTGTGCTGGAAGTACGACTCCGGGTTCTGGCTGTGGAAGGCCGAGCCGTGGACGTTGCCGCCGGAGGGGCCGCGCACGACGATCGGCACCTGCTGACCCCAGCGGTAGTGATTGGGGCCGGCGAAGTTGACGATCTGGTTGAAGGCGCAGGAGATGAAGTCGATGAACTGCATCTCGACGACCGGCCGCATCCCCATCATCGCGGCGCCGATCGGCCGCCCCGACCATCGCCGACTCGCTGATCGGCGTGTCGATCGACCCGCTCGGGGCCGAAGCGGTCGAGGAAGCCGGCGGTGACCCGGAAGGCGCCGCCGTAGGTGCCGACGTCCTGGCCGAGGAGGAAGACGCGCGGGTCGGCCTCCATCTCCTCCCACAGGGCGTCGTGGATCGCCTCGAGGTAGGTGACGGAGCTCATCGCGCGGCCTCCTCGGGGGCGGGCTCGGCATAGACGCCCTCGAGCGCCCGCTCCGGCGGCGGCGGCGGCGAGGCGAGGGCGAAGTCGACCTCGGCGGTCAGCCGCTCGTCGATCTCGCGGCCGATCGCCGCGAAGTCCTCCTCGCCGGCGTAGCCGAGCCGCAGCAGGTGGCGCTCGAAGCGCTCGATCGGGTCCTTCTTGCGCCACTCCTCGAAGAGCTCCTCCGGGACGTAGCCGGCGTCGTCGTGCTCGGCGTGCCCCTTCATGCGGAAGGTCTTCGCCTCGAGGAGCGACGGGCCGCCGCCGGCGCGCGCCCGCTCGACCGCGCGGCGGGTCGCCTCGTAGACGGCGAGGACGTCGTTGCCGTCGACGATCTCGCCGGGGATGCCGTAGGCGGCGGCGCGGACGGCGATGTCCTTGATCCGCATCTGCTTCGCCGTCGGGGTCGAATAGGCGTAGCCGTTGTGCTCGGCGATCGACGACGAGCGGCACGTTGAGGACCGCCGCGAGGTTCATCCCCTCGTGGAAGTCGCCGGTCGAGGTGCCGCCGTCGCCGATGTAGGTCAGGGCGACCAGGTCCTTCTTCTGGCGCATCCCGGCGAGCGCCACGCCGGCCATCACCGGGATCACCGCGCCGAGCATCGAGATCGGCGCCACCAGGCCGCGCGCGAGGTCGCCGAAGTGGGTGTTGCCGTCCTTGCCGCCGGTCGGGCTGCCGCCGCGCGCCATGTACTGCATCATCACCTCGCGCGGCTCGACGCCGCGCACCAGCATCGAGCCCAGGTTGCGGATGAGCGGCCCCATCACGTCCTGCGGCGCCAGCGCGTAGGCGCTGCCGACCGAGGTCGCCTCCTGGCCGCGCGACGAGTAGAGGCCGCCCACCACCTGGCCCTGCCGGTAGAGGTTGCCGAGGCGCTCCTCGAGCATGCGGTTGAGCTTCATGAAGCGATAGAGGTCGAGCTGCCGCTCGCGCGGCAGACCGGTGCGGACGAGCGGACGCTCGCCCGGCTCGGGCACCGGCGGGTGCAGCGGACCCCAGCTCTTGCCTGGCTTGGTCATGTCATCCTTCCAAAGCGTTCAGACGGGCAGAGGAAGAGGGCGGCCACGGGGGCCGCCCCTACGGTTCGTCTCGGGGTAGGGGCACCGCCTGCCCGCCGTTAGTAATGGATCGAATGTCCCCAGGCCGCCTCCGCCGCCTCCATCACCGACTCCGAGAGCGTGGGGTGGGCGTGGATGGTCTGCATCAGCCGCTCGGTCGTCGCCTCGGACGCCAGGGCGACGCAGGCCTCGGCGATCAGGTCGGTCGCCTGCGGCCCGAGGATGTGCACCCCCAGGAGCTCGTCGTACTTCCGGTCGCGCACGACCTTGACGAAGCCCTCGGTCTTGCCGAGGATCGCGGCCTTGCCCGAGGCGCCGAAGGGGAACTTGCCGGTCACCACCTCGAAGCCGCGCTCCTTCGCCTTGGCCTCCGAGAGGCCGACGCTCCCCACCTCCGGCTCGCAGTAGGTGCAGGAGGGGACGCAGGTCGTAGTTGAGCGGCCGCACCTCCTGGCCCGCCATGTGCTCGACGGCGAGGATGCCTTCGGCCGAGGCGACGTGGGCGAGCCACGGCGTGTTGACCACGTCGCCGATCGCGTAGACGTGCGGCACCGCGGTCTGCATCAGGCCGTTGACCTTGACGTAGCCGCGCTCGAGCTCGATCCCCAGGGCCTCCAAGCCGATCCTCTCGGTGACCGGCCGGCGGCCGACGGCGACCAGCAGGTGCTCGGCCTCCAGAGGCTCCCGCCCCTCGAGGGCGATACGGACGCCGCCGGCGGTCGTCTCGACGCCGGAGAGCCGCGTCCCGGTGAGGATCGAGATCCCCCGCTTCTTGAGCGACTTCTCGAGCGCCGCCGAGACCTCCTCGTCCTCGATCGGCAGGATGCGCGGCAGCATCTCGATCAAGGTCACCTTGGTGCCGAAGGAGGCGAACATCGAGGCGAACTCGGTGCCCACGGCACCGGCGCCGAGGACGGCGAGCGTCGCCGGCACGCGCTCCATCACCAGGATGTGGTCGGAGTTGAGGATCTTCTCGCCGTCGGCCGGCGCCGGCGGGATGTCGCGCGGCACCGAGCCGGTGGCGATGAGGATGAACTTGGCGCGGTAGCGCTTCGTCCCCTCCGGCCCCCTCGACCTCGACCTCGTGCGGCCCCACCAGGCGGCCCAGGCCGTGCAGGCCGGTCACCTTGTTCTTCTTGAACAGGCCCTCGATGCCGCGGGCGTTCTTGTCGACGACCTTGCGCTTGCGGGCATGGGCGCGGGCGATGTCGAGGCTCGGCGCGGCGACCTGGATGCCGAGCTCGTCCGCGCCGCGGATCTCGTCGAGCACCGCCGCCGTGTGGAGGAGGGCCTTGGTGGGGATGCACCCCCGGTGCAGGCAGGTGCCGCCGAACTTGGGGTCCTTCTCGACCACCGCGGCACGCAGGCCGAGCTGCCCGGCGCGGATCCCCGCCACGTAGCCGCCCGGGCCGCTGCCGAGGATGATGAGGTCGAAGTCTTGCTCGGACATGCGGGAAAACGCGCCTCCCTCGCTCGTTGCGTTGAGATTCGTCAAACCGGCCGCGCCGTCGCCGCGACGGCGGCGTTCCCGCCGGCGACGACGGCCTCGCGGTCGAGCGGCACGGCGCGGTAGCGGCCCGGCGCGTCGGCCGTGACGCGCGCCAGCGGCACCTCGAAGTCGTGCTCGAAGATCCCCAGCCACTCCCCCTCGACGGCGCGCGGCAGCCAGCGCTTCTTCTCCTCGAGGGTGGTCAGCGGATAGAGGTCGTAGCCCATGATCCAGGGGAGCTGCACGTGCGCCGTGGTCGGCACCAGGTCGGCCCAGAAGACGGCGCGGGGCGCCGTGGCGCCCGCCGCGGCGGCGGCGGGGCCGCCGGCGGCGCCGTCCAGGAGGACGATCGCCATGTCGCGGTTGTGGCCCGGGGCGCGGACGGCGGTGACGCCCGGGATCGGCCTCGCCTCGTCGTCGAACAGCTCGACGACGCCGGCCGCGAACAGCGGCTCCCAGTTGACCGGCTCGTAGCTCGCCCGGTCGCGCTCGTTGGGGTGGCGCGCGTGCTCGACCTCGCCGCGCGAGATCCAGTAGCGCGCGCGGGGGAAGGTGGGGACGAGCCGCCCCCCTGCTCGCGGGTGCTCCAGCCGCAGTGGTCGAAGTGCAGGTGGGTCAGCAGCACGTGGGTGACGTCCTCGAGCGCGAAGCCGGCCCGCCGGATCGACTCCGGCAGGCGCACGCCGTCCGGCGGGATGGCGTAGATGCGGTCGAACTTGGCGTCGTGCTTGTCGCCGATCCCGCTGTCGACGAGCAGCAGCTCGGCGCCGCGCGCCACCAGCAGGCAGTTGGTCGCCATGCGGATGCGGTTCTTCTCGTCCGCCGGCTTCGCCTTCTCCCACAGCGGCCGCGGCACGACGCCGAACATGGCGCCGCCGTCGAGACGGAACTCCCCGTCGCTGACCAGGGTGAGGTCGAGGTCTCCCAGGCGGAACGTCATCGCGGGAAGTGTATCCGATCGGTCCGCGGCGGAGCCCCGGCGCCGGCTTGCGCCCGCCGGCCTCCGCCACCGGCCGGCGCAAGCCTCAGTGCCCGCCCGGGCGGGCGGTCGAGGGGGCCGCGTTGCCCACCGGCGGCGGGCCGGGCTGGCCCGACGGCTGTCCCGCCGGGCCGTGCTCCATCGGCTCCTCGGACGGCCCCGCCGCGGCCACCGCCGCCTGGTAGGCCGCCGGGCTCATCTTGGGGAACTGCTCGACGAAGGCGACCATCGACCACAGCTCGCGCTCGTCGTGGGTGGGGCCGAAGGCCGGCATGCCGGTCATCTTGATGCCGTTCTTGACGATCCAGTAGATCTCGTTGGGGGCCATGTCGCCCGCCGAGTGGACAAGGTTGGGCGGATGGGGGTTCAGGCCGGCCCCGATCTCCGTCGCCTGGACGCCGGGCGCGCCGTGGCAGGTGGCGCACATGTCGCGGTAGTGCGCGGCGCCGACCTTCTGCATCGCCGGGTCGGTCAACGGCGGCACCTGGATGCCCGCCGCGTGGCGCGCCACCGACTTGTCGGAGATCCGCGCCAGCTGTTGCTCGAGGAGGCCGCGCTGGACGGGGACCGCGGCGACGTCGTAGGCGCCCGAGAAGACGTAGATGGCGGCGCCGAGCGCGCCCAGGAGGACGAGGACCGCGAGGGTGACGACGAGTTTCATTTCCCGCTACCTCCCGCTAGAGTGGTGGCGGGCCGGCCCCTGGCTTCCGGCTCGCCGGCCCGCGGCGATCATGCCATGCCGGCGAGACGGCGGCCAGAGCGCCCCGGCGAATGCCCATGCGCGACACCCAGCCCGACGCCGCCGACCTCGCCATCGTCCTCTCCGGCGGCGGAGCGCGGGCGGCCTACCAGGTGGGCCTGCTGCGCCGGCTGGCGCGCGAGCTGCCGGACCTGCGCTTCCCCATCGTCACCGGCGTCTCGGCGGGGGCGATCAACGCCGCCTTCTTCGCCTCCCATCCGGCCGCCCTCGGCAAGTCCGCCGAGGCGCTCGCCGAGCTCTGGCGCGGCCTGACCGTCGACGACATCTTCCGCGTCGACCTCCCCTCCCTCGCCCGCAACCTGGTGCGCTGGGCGACCCACCTGGTCTCGGGCGGCAGCCCGGCCGCCCCGGAGGTGCGGGGGCTGGTCGACTCCCACCCGCTGCGGGTGACCCTCGAGCGCTCGGCGGCCGCGGTCGACGGCGAGATCATCGGCATCGGCCGCAACCTCGAGCGCGGCCGCCTCCAGGCGGTCGCCATCACCGCGCTCAACTACTCGACCGGCCAGACCGTCACCTGGATCCAGGGCCGCGGCCCCACCTGGCGCGAGGGGCTGCGGCGCGGCGACCGCGCGCGCCTCTCGATCGACCACATCATGGCCTCGGCGGCGCTCCCCCTCTTCTTCCCCGCCGTTCGCGTCGGCGACGCCTGGTACGGCGACGGCGGAATGCGCCACTCGGCGCCGCTGGCGCCGGCCCTGCGGCTGGGGGCGCGGCGCATCCTCGCCCTCTCGCCGCACTACCAGCAGACGCCCGCCGAGGTCGAGCGGCCGAAGATCTACGGCTACCCGCCGCCGGCGCAGATCCTGTCGCAGCTCTTGAACTCCATCTTCCTCGACGTCCTGGAGCAGGACGCCGAGCAGATGGAGCGCCTCAACCGCCTGCTCGAGAAGCTGCCGCCCGAGGAGCGCGGCGGCCTGAAGCCGGTCGAGGTCCTGGTGCTGCGGCCGAGCGAGAACCTGGGCGAGCTGGTGGCGGCCTACGAGCCGCGGCTCCCGCGCGCCTTCCGCTATCTCACCCGCAGCCTCGGCACGCGCGAGACGACCAGCCCCGACTTCCTCTCCTACCTGATGTTCCAGCCCGACTACCTCGAGCGCCTGCTGGAGATCGGCGAGAAGGACTGCGAGGCGCGGCTCCCCGAGATCCTGGCGCTGGTGACCGGCCGGCCGGCCGGCGCCACGGCCGTGCCGGCGGATACGGTGCCGGCCGCATGAGGACCGCCCACCGCCCGCGGCCGCTCGCCGGGATCGCCGCCCTGATCTGCCTGATCGGCCCGGTCGTCGCCGCCGGCCCGGCGCGCGCCGACGGTCTGTCCAACCTCCGCGCCGCGCTCGCCCGCCTGCCCGGGGCGTCGCCCCTGCGCGCCGCGCTCGACCTCCACGTCGTCAATCGGACCAAGGGCGAGGCCAACCGGGCGGACGAGGGGCGGACGAAGGTCGAGCTCGCGGCGGGGCCCCAGGGGCTCTCGATCACCTATCCGGCGACCGCGCTCGGCGAGGCGGCGGCCGAGATGCGGGCGCAGCGCGCCGACCCCGAGCGGCCGACCCCGCTGCGGACGGCTCTGCGCGAGGTCAACGGGCTGGACATCGCCGAGTACCTGAGCTTCGCCGGGCCGCTCCTCGCCCGGCTCGAGCGGGCGACCCTCGTCGGGGAACGCCGCGAGGCCTACCAGGGGCGGCCGGCGGACCTGCTGACCCTGAAGCTCGAGCCGGCGCTGCGCAAGGAGGAGATGGCGCACGTCAAGGAATCGGTCTACACCATGAAGGTCTGGGTGGGGGGCGACGGCGTGCCGCTCGCCGCCGAGACGTCGCTCCACGGCAAGGCCGGCATCCTCTTCCTCAACTTCAAGAACCTCAGCCACGAGAGCTGGGAGTTCGCCCGCGCCGGCGACCGCCTGGTCGTCACCCGGCACCACCAGGAGGTCGACGCCTCCGGCCTGGGGCAGGAGTTCCACCGGCGGACGACGGCGGTGATCACGCTCGAGGCCGCCGGCCGCTAGCCTCAGGCGATCGTCACCTCGTCGCAGAGGTAGACGTCCTGGATGGCATGGAAGAGGGCGATCCCCTCCTTCATCGGGCGCTGGAAGGTCTTGCGGCCGGAGATGAGCCCGGCGCCGCCGGCGCGCTTGTTGATCACCGCGGTGCGCACCGCCTGGGCGAAGTCCCCCTGCCCGCCCTTCGAGTCGCCGCCCGAGTTGATCATGCTCGCCCGCCCCAGGTAGCAGTTGGCGACCTGCCAGCGCACCCAGTCGACCGGATGGTCGGCGACCATCTCGCCGTAGATCAGCGGGCTCGTCTTCGAGTACTGGAGGGCCGGGAAGCCGCCGTTCAGATCCGCCTGCTTCTGCTTGACGATGTCGGCCTGGATGGTGACCCCCAGATGATTGGCCTGGGCGGTCATGTCGGCGGCGGTGTGGTAATCCTTGCCGTCCTTCTTGAAGGCGTTGTTCCGCAGGTAGCACCAGAGGACCGTCGCCATCCCCAGCTCGTGAGCGTGCTGGAAGGCCTCCGCGATCTCGACGATCTCGCGGTCGGCGTCGTCGCTGCCGAAGTAGATCGTGGCGCCGATCGCGGCGGCCCCCATCTCCCAGGCCTGCTGGACGCCGCCGAAGAGGATCTGCTGGAACTTGTTGGGGTAGGTCAGCAGCTCGTTGTGGTTGATCTTGGCGATGAAGGGGATCTTGTGGGCGTAGCGGCGGGCGACGGCGCCGAGGACGCCGACCGTCGAGGCGACGGCGTTGCAGCCGGACTCGATCGCCAGCTTGACGATGTTCTCGGGCTCGAGGTAGATCGGGTTGGGAGCGAACGACGCGGCGGCGGTGTGCTCGACCCCCTGGTCGACCGGCAGGATCGAGAGATAGCCGGTGCCGGCCAGGCGCCCGTGGCCGTACAGCCGCTCGAGGTTCACCAGCACGCCCGGCTTGCGGTCCGAGGCGCCCCAGGCGCGGTCCACGTGGTCGGGGCCGGGCAGCATGAGCATGTCCTTCGTGATCCCCTTGGCGGTGAAGGAGAGGAGGCTCTCGGCCTCGTCGCCGAGGTATTTCCTGATCGCGTCGATGCCCGAGGCGCCCGCCGTCCCGCTCGCCCCGCCGCGTTTCACCCCGTTCGCCGCCCCGCTCTTTACCTGATCTTCCGTGGTCGTCGTCGCCATGTCGCGTCCTCTCCTGTCGGCTGCCCCTGTCGTAGGTCCAGCGCCGGCGCCGGTCGCAGCGGCTCCGCTCCGCCTGCTGCAAGCTTCCCGCCCATCGTATCAAGCCCGTCAAGCCGGACCGGCGGGCCTCGCCCGCACCCCGGCACTCCGGCCGCCGTGGTAGAACGCCGCCGGTGACCACCCCCCGCCGCTTCCACCGCGTGCGCGCCGTCCTCGACCGCCGCCAGCCGGACCTGACCGTCCTCCTCGAGGACGTCCAGGTGCCGCGCAACCTGGCGGCGATCCTGCGCAGCTGCGACGCCGCCGGGGTCCTCGCGGCGCACGCGGTGTGGCCGGGCGGCCGGCTGAAGATCTCCCGGCCGGCCTCCGGCGGCACCCGCAAGTGGGTGCCGGTCACCCGCCACCGGACGCTCGCCGACGCCCTGGGGCACCTGCGCGAGCGCGGCTTCCGCATCCTCGCCGCCCACCCCGCTCCCGGCGCCGCCGAGTTCCGCGCCGAGGACTACACCCGTCCCACCGCCTTCCTCCTGGGGACCGAGGAGACCGGCGTCACCCCGGAGGCCGCCGCCGCGGCCGACGGCTGGGTGGCGATTCCCATGGCGGGGATGGGCACCTCGCTCAACGTCTCGGTGGCGGCCGCCCTCCTCCTCTTCGAGGCGGCGCGCCAGCGCCAGGCGGCCGGCCTCTACGCCGCCTCGCGCCTCGACCCCGAGACCTACGCCAGGACGCTCTTCGAGTGGACCTACCCCGTCCTCGCCGCCCACTGCCGGCGTAAGAAGGTCCCCTATCCGCCGCTGGGGGCGGACGGCGAGATCCAGGGGGAGATCCCGCGCGGGTGAGCGACCCTCAGCGCGCCTGTCGGGCCTGCCGTGCCTCCCAAACCGCGCGCGAGATGGCCGCGATGGCGGCGTCGGCGGCCTTCTCTTCTGGGAAGCCGGCGGTGAGGACGACGAGGACGTAGGGCCCGCCGGCGGGCGGGTAGACGATCGCCGCGTCGTGGTGAACGCCGGCGATGTCGCCGGTCTTGTGCGCCACGCGGACACCGGATGGCAGCCCGGCGGGGATCTTCTCGTTGAACTCCTGGCCTTCCAGGATCCGCACCATCCGCGCGCTGTCGGCGGGCGACGCCGCCTTCCCCGCGGCGACGGCGCGGAGGAGGATCATCAGATCGTTCGCCGTCACCCGGTTGTTCAGCCCCGCCGCGAAGGCCTTGCCGTCCTCGACCCCGCGGAGGATCACCAGGTCGTAGACTTCGAGCGCGCGCATCGCGTCGGTGACCCGCGACGCGCCGATCCGCGCCAGCAGGAGGTTGGTCGCGAGATTCGAGCTCTTGTCGATCATCCGCTCGATCAGCTCGTCCACCGGTCGGGTCTGCCCGGCCGCGGCGTAGAGGTCTGGATCGCTGTCGTCCTTGGGGTCGAGCCGGAACGGCGAGCCGTCGACCAGGCTGCTGAACTCGTTCCTGATCGTGATCTTCTCGCCGAGCGTGAGCTCGCCGCTCTCGGCGGCGGCGAAGAGGGCGACCATCACCGGCAGCTTCATGGTGCTCGCGGCGTGGAAGCTCACGCGCTCGTTGCGCAGGAGCGTCTCGCCGGTCGCCAGATCGCAGTAGGCGACGGCGACGATGCGGTCGCGCCCCGCGGCCTGGCGGAACGCCGCGTCGACGCTCGCCGTGAACGAGCGCGGGCGCGGCGCCGACGCACAGGCGGAAGCAGCGGCCAGACAGACCGCCAGGACGGAGGCCGCGGCCGCCCGCCAGAGGACTCTCAGGGACATGACCGGATTCTAGCCGTTCCCGCCGGCGGGCGATGCGGCCGTCGAGCGCTATACTTTTGAGGTCATGGGCGATCCCGACGACGCAGCCCGCGCCGCCCGCGCCGCGGCCCGCCGGAGCTGGCCCATCCGCGTCTACAAGCTGGGAGAGGAGCCGCCGGAGGACCTGTCCGCCACGACGACGCCGGCGGAGCGCCTCGCGATGATGTGGCCGCTCACCCTCCAGGCCTGGGCCTTCACGGGAAGACCGCTGCCCGATTACGAGCGCCACGAGACGCCGATCCGGATCGTCCCCTCGCCGGTGCGCCAGAAGGGGCCCTGACCATCGAAGCCCTGGATCCGAATCAGGACTTCCTCGACCTCATCGCGGGCGAGCGGACGCTCGAAGGACCTCGTCAATCTCGAGCTGCTCGAAAAGAAAGACGCCCGCCCGAGCCAGGAGTAGCGGCTCGCCGCCCGACAGCAGCCCCTACGGCAGCCGGAGCTGCCGGGCCGGGCCGTAGCGGGCGAGGTAGGGCTCGACGTCCATCTTCCGCCGGGTGCTCTGCGAGGACATGTAGCGGACCTTGCCGAAGATCGGGCGCTCGGGGGGCCAGGGGCGGTCGAAGCGGCCGAAGCACCAGAAGATGCCGCTGTAGGAGTTGGGGTCGCGGCCGTCGAGCGCGTAGCGGTTGTTGAGCTCGATCAGGGTGGCGAGCGCCTCCTCGGGCGACTTCGACCACTCGAGCACCTTCTTGCCCCAGAGCATCCGCAGGTAGTTGTGGATGCGCCCCTCGGCGACGAGCTGCCGCTGGGCGGCGTTCCACAGCTCGTCGTGGGTCTCGGCGGCGTCGAATTGCGCCAGCGTGTAGAGCTCCGGCCGCGGGTCGCGGCGGTGCACGTCGAGGGTCTCGCGCGCCCACTCGGGGAGCGACTCGTAGCGGTCGTAGCGGGGCAGCTTCGCGGCGGTGTGGAAGCCCAGCTCGCGCCAGGTCACCAGCTCGTCGAGGAACGACTCGGCGGCCGGGCTCATCCCCCAGAAGCCGGCCTTGGCGCCCCGCCGCTCGGCGGTCAGCCTCTCCGGCGTCCACCCCTCGCGCTCGGCGAGCGCGGCGAAGATCTGGTGCGGCGAGATCTGCCCGAAGTGGAGGTAGGGCGAGAGGCCGCTCGTCGCGTCGTCCGACGGATCGCTCCTCCCCTCGCCGTAGCGGGCCAGGCGCTCCGCGAGGAAGCGCTCCAGCGCCCGCCCGGCGGCCGCCTCGCCGCCGTGCACGCCGGCGACCGGCCGCACGGCGTGGTCGATGGGGAGCTCGGCCAGGAGCTCGTCGCTCTCCAGGAGCTGCCGCGAGGCGAGCGGCCAGCGGCGCTGGATCGCCTCCGGCAGCTCGGTCAGGCCCGGCGGCAGGTCCGCCAGCGGCCGCGCCGAGGGAAAGCGGCCGAGGTGGTCGGGGAGCAGCTTCTGCAGCGCGCGGCGGAAGGCGTAGGCGCTCGGGTAGGTGTCGGGCGTCGCGGCGAGCGGCAGCAGGCCGTTGGCGTCGACCGCCTCGACCGCGGCGGGCGAGCCCGCGGCGGCGGCGGCGAGCATGTGCGGATAGAAGAACGCCGGCGAGTCGTCGGCGACGATCAGGCAGGCGCGCACCGCGAGCGCCTCGAGGGCACCGTGGCCCGCGGCCGGCTCGGGCTCGACGTAGGGGTAGTAGAGCGCCTCCGTCCGCGCCAGCCGCTTGGCGTGCTCGGCCATGCCGTCGAGCACGAAGCGGTGCAGGCGGTCCGAGGCCCACGGATACGCGGTGCGCAGCGGCTCGAAGATGACGAGCGGCTTGCCGAGCTCGCGCGCCCGCGCCGCCGCGTGGTCGAGGGCGAAGTTCGACGACAGCCGCCGGAAGGCGGTCATCCAGTAGAGGACGTAATCGCCGCGCGGGTTGACGCGCGCCCGGTTGAGCGAGCGGAGGCGGAGATCGGGGGCTGCGGGCACCCGCGGAAGGTAACAGATCTCGCCAGGAGCGCGGCGATCTGGGACGGGTCCCCGCCGCCGTCCGCTCCAGGCTGTTGCCGGCTATGCGGTCTTAGAGGGCGGGCGGGGCGGATCCCTACCGGCCCGGAGAGACCTCGCGGCCCAGCTCCCGCGAGGCGTCCCGGCGGGCTCCGGCATGCAGCCAGTCGACGACCCCTTCCTCCGCGAGATCCGGATTCACCCACATCACGGCCCGGACCTCGGTCACCTGGGGAGCGGCATCGCGAAACAGGCCGCGAGCTTCCTCGTCGAGCGAGATGACGATGCGGTCCGTCGCGCGGGCCGCTTCGATCAAATGGGCGTCCTTGATCATCGCCTTCCGCCGCGGCTCGGAAGCCGCCGCCCGCTCCAGCTTCTCGCGAAGCGTCTCATCCCGGCAGCTCTCGACAAGGAACACCACCTGCCTCTTCGCGACCATACGGGCGCGCCAGCCACGAGCGAATGCCTGCTCGTGCCTCTTCCACTCGGCGAGGCATTCCTCGCTGAAGACGACCGAATGGCGCCTCTCGAGAGCGCTGAAAACTGCCCGGCGCCGGCCGGGGATCGGCCCCGACCCGGCGGACCGCGCGACGGAGGCGTCGAGCACGATCCGCTTACCGGCCCTTGGCATTCTTCCTGGGCTTCTTCGGCGGGAAGACCTTCGATTCGACGGCGTCGAGGTAGCGGTTCTCGGCTTGGGCGCGCACCTCGCCGAAGTCCTCCGGCCAGTCGCCGTAGGCCCCCTGCGGATCGAGATCGGCGCTCTCGACTTTCGTCACACCGTCTGCATCTCGCCGGAACCAGTGAAGCTTGACCTTGGCCGGATCGAGCTTGCCTTCGGCGACGAGCGCCTGCACTGCAAGCAGCAGAATGGAGCTGTGAGTCTCCGCAACGACTTGAACGCCGCGGTTGGCAGCCTCTGCCAAAATATCTGCCAAGGCTTCCTGTGCTCTCGGGTGGAGATGAAGCTCTGGCTGCTCGATATATACAAATTGTCCGGGACCAGCAGCGAGAAGAGAGACTAGGACGGGGAGTGTCTGAGAAACACCGAAACCCACGTCCGCGATATTCACAAGGTCACTAGCTCCCCCTCGCCTGCTTTTCGGAAGCCGCCCGACAAGTAGTTCGACTTGAGTCGCATCGATAGCCTTGGCTCTCACTTTCCACGACAGGCCAAGCTTCTCCATAACTAGACCAAGCCACTCTAGACGGTCATCCCTTCTCTCCTGCCAGACAGCCAAAACGCTTGCAACATAGCTCTCGAATGTCCCGATAAAGAACTCTCCGACCGCAGTCGTGCGATATGCACGAGTCGGATTGCCACGCAGCCCAGGTACATGGATGATCTGGCGCAGGAGCTTACCGAACAGGTCGGTTTGTAGAATTGGCAGACTAAAGGCAACGTCGAAGCTTTTAAGGTTGCCAAAGGTTACCTGGAGAAAACATCTATCTCGCTGCACCTTCCAACGAAGGTTCTTGGGAAAATCCAGAGATAGAACACGCTCCAGCTCCTCACTAGTCATCTCAGGGCGAAGTGATAAATTGACGTCCCGTGCTAGGTCGGGGCTCCCTGGAAGACCGAATGATGCCTCACCAACGAGGTCCATTTGGACTAAATCGAATGCTTCGTTTGATTTTCTCCGGAAGGTATCGATGAGCCTCATTCTTTGGTTGGCTTCAACTCCCGCTTGGAACTCTGTCGCGGAAATCCTCCCAGCCCCTCTGTGCAGGAGCTGCCTCGCCGAAGTAAACCTCACATGCGAGTCGTGCAAGAGTAACGGCCCCGGATCGTAGCTGGCCTCAAGAGTCTGTTTGAGTAGCAGAATCGGCTGCAGCGCGCTCGACTTCCCCGAGCTGTTCGCCCCCGCCAGCAGCGTCAGCGGCCGGATCTCGAGGCGCGTCTCCTCGGCGAAGGACTTGAAGCCCTTCACCGTGATCGCGGTGATCGCGTCCGGCGGCTCGGTCTCAGGCATCGGCTTCCGGCTCCATCCCCAATCGTATCAGCAGGTTCTGCAGCACCCGCGCGGTCAGGCCCCAGATCTGGCGCTTGCCGAGGTGGTAGATGCGGATGTTCCTCACCTTGCCGTCGAGCGTGACGGCGCGCTCCTCGACCAGGCGCGGGTTGGCGAAGGCGGTCAAGGGGAGACTGAAGACCTCGGCGATCTCGGCCTCGTTGGGCTTCGCCGCGTAGGGGAAGGGGATGGCGCCGACGCAGGGGACCACCCGGAAGCTGGCCGGCGATTCGACCTCGTCGAGCTGGCCCAGGCGGAGCACCCTGGCGGGATCGATCCCCACCTCCTCGTGGGCCTCGCGGAGGGCCGCCCCCCAGGCGTCCTCGCCGCTCTCGCGGCCGCCGCCGGGGAAGGCGATCTGGCCGCGATGGCTGGGGAGGGTCTCGGTGCGCTGGGTGAGCACCGTCCACAGCTCGCCCGCGTCGACGTAGAGCGGCACCAGGACCGCCGCCTGGCGGACGTCGCTCGCCGGGAGGCGCCGCGGCGGCGGCGAGCCGAGGCGCTCGCGGAGCGCCAGGATCCAGCTCTGCGCCGGGGTCATCGCCGGCCTCCCGGAGGTCGGTCCCCGGCTTCTTGATGCGGCGCGATGACGGCGGGCGGCGGGCCGGTCAGGGCGGCGCCGCCCGGACGGTGCGGGCGGATCATGATCTGCGCCGGCCGGGTATCTCGAGGTGCTCGGGGCGCCCGCGTCCCGCCCGCCCCGATCCTCGCCGCGCCGCGGGCTCGCCGCGATCTCGTCGGCGGGGAGGATGCGCAGTCCGAGCGGCACCGGCGGCGCGCCGGGCATCGTCAGGTCCACCTGATACAGATACCACGGGGCGCGGCTCCACCACGTCGGATGGACGGCGCGCGGCCGGCCGAGGTCGACGCGGAAGACGACCGCGCCGTTGGGGCGCAGCAGGCTCGGCCGGTAGGCTCGGCCGTCGACCTCGAGATGGGTGGTCGCCCGCGGGTCGAAGACCATGAGGAGCGCCGAGAGCGGCCGCGGGCTCCCCACCAGGAGCTCGCCGGCGGCGCCGCCCACCAGGCTCTCCGCCTCGCCGGTGCGGCCGACCGCGCCGTTCAGGCGCTTGACCCAGATGCCGTCGTGGGCCGAGTCGTCGCCGCCGGGGATGTGGCTCTGCGTGGTCTCGTAGGGGAGGAGCCGGCGGGCGGCCGCCGAGACGTAGGAGTAACGGCCGTCCGGCGCCACGGGGAAGGCCCGCGGGTGGCTCCACAGGGGCCAGAGGAACGGCGCCGCGAGCGCCGCCGCGGCGAGCGGCGCGCCGATCGCCCACGCCCGCGCGGACCGGCCGTCCGACCAGGAACCAGAGCGCCGGGTAGAGGGGAAGGAAGTAGCGGTTGCCGATGGCGCCGCCGCCGCCGTAGAAGTTGAACGGCCGCACCAGGACGATCCCGGCCGCCGCGGCGAGGACGGCGAGCGGGATCGCCCAGCGGCCGCGCGCCGGGCGGTAGGCGGCGAAGCCGAGGAGCAGCGGCAGGAAGTAGGGCAGGACGCCGACGTTTCTCCCCACCAGGAAGTAGAGGGCGTCCCAGCCGAGCGAGGCGAGCGTCCAGCTCGGACGTCGATCGCCGCCTCCTGGATCCACGAGGTGTTGCCCCATCGCCGGAGCGACCGCTCCCAGCCGGCGGCGGCCGGGAAGTCGACGTCGGGATAGCCGGTGCGCGGATAGAAGCCCTGCCGCTCGCCGCCGTAGCCGGTGAACGAGCCGCCGGCATGCCACTGCACGAGGGCGGTCAGGCAGGAGGAGGACGACCGCCCCGGCGGCGAGCGCCGCCAACCCCTGCCGCCGCCGTTCCCGCGGCACCGCGAGCGCCGCCGGCACGAGGAGGGCGAGGTAGAAGGGCCGGTAGGCGCCGGCGACGGCGAGGAGGAGCCCGGCGGCGAGCCAGCGGCCGGCGAAGCGCCAGGCGGGGACCGCCGTCTCGTCCTGGTGCATGTCGGGCAGGGCCCGGCCGGGCTCCGGCGCCGCGGTCGCCGCCGTAGGCGAGGGCGAGGCCGACGGCCGCCGTGGCGAGGAGGAAGAGGTCGGCGTGGACCCAGAAGACGTAGGCGAAGGCGACCGAGGCGAAGACGAAGGCGGCGACCCACCAGGGGGCGCCGGCGCCGAGGTGGCGGCGCAGAGCGCGGCCGGCCGCCACCGCCGCCCAGGCGAGGAAGAGGGCGTTGGCGACGAGGGCGCCGCGCACCGGCGCCAGCCGCACGAACGGCGCCACCGCGAGGGCGTAGAGGGACGGCTTGCCATAGGTCAGGTGCCGCCCGCCGTCCCGGCTCTGCAGGACGAGGCCGTCCGGCTGGCCGCCCCAGAGCGCGACGAAGCGGTCGTAGTCGGCGCGGCTGTAGGCGAGGTCGAGGTCGTGGGCGAGCGAGAGCGCCTGCATGGCGTAGGTCGCCTCGTCCCCCACCAGCGACGGCCGGCCGCGCGGGAGAAGGTCGCCGCGCCGGCGAGGGTGGCGGCGAGGAGCGCCGCGAGCACCGCCCAGCCGGCGAGCTCCAGCCCGGAGAGCCGGAGCCATCCCCGCCCCCTCGGCCCCGGCGGCGCCTTCTCCGGCAGGTCGAGATCGGGAAGCGGCGCGAGGACCTCCCCGCCCTCCTCGACCGGCGGACCCTGCCCCCTCACCGTCCCCCTCCAGGTGCCAGGTGATCCGTCGCCAGGTGCCAGGTGATCCGCAAGTCACTGACAATGCAGGAGATCGGAGCAAGCTCCTGAAGGTGCCAGGTACTTTTCGCCAGGTGCCAGGCGATTTTTCACCCGGTGATCTTCCAGCCTCACAGCTCCCCCTCCCACCAGGGACCGCCGAGGAAGGAGAACGACAGGCCGCCGAAGAGGTGCGGCTCGATCCGCAGCCGGGCCGGCCCCGGCGGGCGCCGCACCTCGGCCTCGAAGCGCACCTCCTCGCCCGGCGCGAGGTCGCGCGGCAGGGCCAGCCAGCGGCGCCCCTCGAGGAGGTCCTCGCCGGCGGAGAAGAGCTTGAGCGACAGCGCCATCCCGCCCGGCCCGCGGTCGCCGGCGAGCCAGCGCGCGAAGCCGGTGTTCTTGAGCCGGATGGCCAGGCGCCGCCGCTCCCCCTCCGGCCAGGGCCGCTCGGCGCCCGCGACCTCGATCTCCCCCGGCATCTGGTGCCAGGCGATCGTCGACGGCGCGGGCATCGCGGCCGGCTCGGCGAGGGAGGCGAGCTCGGCGGGCGGCGGGGCAGCTCCTCCCACTCGCGGCAGGCCGCGACGACCGCCGCCGCCGCCAGCGCCGGGGCGTGCCGGGCGGCGACGTGGGCGCGCGCCGCCTCCCCCATCGCCGCCAGGCGCGCCGGGTCGGCGAGGAGCCCGCGGAGCGCCGCGGCGAGCGCCGCCGCCTCCTCCTCGCGCGTCGGGGCGAGCGGCACCCGGACGGCGATCGCCGCCGGCAGGTCGGCGAACTGCGCGTAGTCGGAGACGATCGCCGGCCGCCCCGCCGCGAGGACCCGCAGCAGCGAGGCCGAGGTCTCCCCGGCCGTCGGGTAGCGCAGGTTGAGGCAGAGGTCGGTCGCGGCGATCGCCGCCTCGAACTCCGCGTAGGGCAGGAAGCCGGTGACGTGGACCCGCGCGGCGACCCCGGGCCCCGCCCGCCGCGCCTCGCCCTCGAGGTCCATCACCTCGGCGGCCTCGCCGACGATGAGCAGGTGGACGCGCTCGAGGCCGGGGGCGGCGAGGGCGCGCGATCGCCACCTCGGTCCGCTTGATGGGCGTCTGGAAGCCGAAGCTGCCGACGACCGGCACGCCCGGCGGCAGGCCGAGCCGCGCGCGGAGGGCGGCGCCGGCGGCGGGGTCGGCCGGCGGCGGCAGCGGGATGCCCATGGGGATCGCGCGCACCCGCACGCCGGGATTCTCCTCGCGCACCACCCCCTCCGCCCAGGCGCTGTGCACGAGGACGCCGCGCTGGCGCTCGAGGAGCGTGCGATGGGCGGGGAGCGAGAAGACCGGCGCCGCGCCGTAGGCATGCCACTTCTTGGCCTCGGCGGCCGCCCGGCCGATCCAGCCGTGGTCGGCCGCCAGGCGCTCGCGGTAGGGCGGGAAGGCTGTCGCGGCCGAGGGTGAGGTCGAGCAGCAGGTGGTGGAGGACGACGTCGTGGAGCGCCAGGACGCCGGGCCGCGCCAGCGCCAGGGCGAGCACCGCCTCGTGGTAGCGGTTGTTGCCCATCTGGTAGAGCGGCAGGCGGGAGCCGGAGGCCGCCGCGTCGATCTCGACCAGCGGATAGCGCGCGGCGAGCGCCGGATCGACCGGCTGGCCGGGCAGGTGGACGAGCCGCAGGTCGGGCGGATCGGGGAGCGCGGCGAGGGCCGGCAGCAGGTCGGGGACGTAGTCGGCGATCCCGGAGCGGACGGGCGGCAGCGGCGAGACGAGGTCGAGGCGTAGCGGCGCCCGGGGCGCGGCGCCGGCCGGTGGGCGGCTCAGGAGGGGATCTCGCCCGGCGTGCCCATCTGGCCGCGCAGCCAGGCCTCGATGAAGGGGTCGAGGTTGCCGTCGAGGACGCGGTCGGCGTCCCCCACCTCGGCCCCGGTGCGGTGGTCCTTGACCATGCGGTAGGGATGGAGGACGTAGCTGCGGATCTGGCTCCCCCAGCTGTTGTCCTTCTTCTTGCCCTCGCGCTCCGCCTGCTCGGCGGCGCGCTTCTGCATCTCGAGGTCGTAGAGCCGCGAGCGCAGGACCTTCATCGCCATCGCGCGGTTCTTGATCTGGCTGCGCTCGTTCTGGCAGGAGACCACGATGCCGCTCGGCGCGTGGGTGATGCGCACCGCCGACTCGGTCTTGTTGACGTGCTGGCCGCCGGCCCCCGAGGAGCGGAAGACGTCGATCCGCAGGTCCTTGTCGTCGATCTCGATGTCGACGGTGTCGTCGACCTCCGGGCACGACGTCGACCGAGGCGAACGAGGTGTGGCGGCGCGCCTGGAAGTCGTAGGGGCTGATCCGCACCAGGCGATGGACGCCGCTGCTCGCTCGTAGAGGTAGCCGTAGGCGTAGGCGCCGCGCACGGCGAAGGTGGCGCTCTTGATCCCCGCCTCCTCGCCCTCCTGGCGGTCCAGCATCTCGACCTCGTAGCCGTGCGCCTCGGCCCAGCGGAGATACATGCGCAGGAGCATCTCGGCCCAGTCCTGCGACTCGGTGCCGCCGGCGCCGGGATGGATGGCGACGATGGCGTTCTTGTCGTCGTCCGGGCCGGAGAGCTTGAGCTCGAGCTCGAGCTGGTCGAGCTCGCCGGTCGAGGCGCGCCAGGAAGCGCTCGAACTCGGGGTCGCCGGCGAGCCCTTCATCGGCGAGGAGCTCGCGCCAGGTCTCGAGCTCCTCGGCGTCGGCGCGCAGGCGGTTCAGCGTCTCGACGCGGCGCTCGAGGCTCGCGGCGCTGGCGGAGGATCGGGGCGTTCTTCTCCGGGTCGTTCCAGAAGCCGGCGTCCTCGATCTGGTGGTCGATCTCCGCCAGCTCCGCTCTAGGCCGGCGGCCTCAAAGATACCCCCGGAGGTTGGTGAGCTGGCTGGCGAGCTGGTCGATCGTTGCTGCACTTCGGAAGCGATCATGGTCGGCTCCTCTCGCGCGAAATATACCCAAACGCCGCCGCCGCGAGCAGCGAGCAGAGCGCCGGCACCAGCGCAGGGTGGCGGGTGTAACGGCGTGAGCGCCGTCCGCCCGGCGACGCGGGCGCGGATCACCCCCTCGCGGAAGACGCCGGCAGCTCGGCGGCACCGAGCCGTCCGGCGCGATCGAGCGCGGAGACGCCGGTGATCGCGGCGCGCAGCAGCGGCCGGCGGTTCTCGGCGGCGCGGAAGCGGGCGGCCCGCAGGTGCTGCCAGGGGGCGGCGGTGTCGCCGTACCAGGCGTCGTTGGTGATCGTCGACCAGGATCGTCGCGCCGCCGCGCACCAGCTCGGCGACCTCGGCCGGGAAGACCACCTCGTAGCAGATCGCCATGCCGATCTGCTCGCTCCCCCAGGGGAGGAGGACCGACGCCGCTCCGCCGGCCTGGAACTCGCCGGCGCTCGCGCGCCAGCTTGTCGATCCAGCCGAAGACGCCGCGGAAAGGGACGTACTCGCCGAAGGGGACGAGGTGGCGCTTGTCGTAGCGGGCGGCCGCCCCGCTGCGGCGAGAGCAGGTAGGCGGAGTTGTAGAACGTGTCCCCCGCCGTCGTGGGTCGAGTTGAAGAGCACGCGTGCAGCCGCGCGTCGACGAGCCCCGCGAGGTCGCGGGCGAAGGCGCGGGTCGCGGTCGAAGGAGTAACGGCCAGGCGGCGCTCTCCGGCCAGACCACCAGCGCGCCCCGGCGGCAGAGCGGCCGGTCGATGGCGAGCAGCCGGCGGTAGCTGCGCCTGGCACCGTGGCCTCGTCGAAGGCGACGGAGGTTGGCGATGTTCGGCTGCACCAGGCGGATCGGCGACGCCGCGTCGAGCGCCGCGGCCGCCGCCGGCGACTCGAGGCCGAGGGCGCGAGCTGCCCGGCGCCGAGCCCGGCGGCGACCGTCCGCCGAGGAGCAGGAGGGGGAGCGGCAGGAGCGACCCCGAGCGCCGCCGGCTCCCAGCGCCGCCGCGGACCGCCGCGGCGACCGCCGCGCTGGCGAAGACGACCAGGAACGAGACGCCGTAGGCGCCGATCCAGGCGGCGAGCGGCGGGGCGCCCCGGGGACGCCACCCAGGCGTAGGCGGCGAGGTTCCAGGGGAAGCCGCCGCCGAGGTAGGTGCGCAGCCACTCGAGCGCCACCCAGAGCGCCGGCAGCGGCGGCGAACGGCAGCAGCGCCGCCAGCGCCGCCAGATCCCCGCGCCGAGGCCGCCGAAGGCGGCATGGAAGAGGGCCAGGTAGGCGGCGAGGAGGCTGGTCAGCAGGCGATCGCGAGCGGCAGCGGGATGCCGCCGAAGGTGACCAGCGTCGGCGCGATCCAGTAGAGGCCGGCAGCCAGGCGCCAGCCGTGCACCCAGCCGAGGAGGCCCGGCGCGCCGCGTCGAGAGCAGCAGGACGAGGGGCGCGAGGGCGAGCCAGGAGGCGACGACGAGCGGACGCGGCTCGAAGCAGGGCCCAGACGAGGCCGCCCGCCGCGGCGAGGAGGAGCCAGAGCAGGGCGCGGAGCGCGCGGCGCCCGGACGGCGGCGATCCCGGTCCCGCCAAGGCGGCTACTCGGTCAGCCAGGTGTCGAGCTTGTACGACTTGCGCACTGGTCGGCTTCCTTCTGGGCGCGCGCCCGGTTGGCGAAGGGACCGACGCGCACGCGGTACATCGTGCGGCCGTCGACGGTCAGCGGCGAGACGAAGGCGGGCTCGCCGCCGTGCGACAGCCGGTCGCGCATCTTCCTCGCCTCGTTCGAGTCGGCGGAGGCGAAGACCTGGATGACGACCGCGCCGGCGCCGGGCTGGGCGGCGACCCGCGGGGGGACGGCTCGGCGCCGGCGCGGCCGGTGCCGGCGGCGTCGCGCGCCGTGGTCTCGTCGGGGAGCCGGCGGCTGCGCACGACCGAGCCGTCGTCGCCGTCGCCCGTGCCGCCCGCTGTCCCGCTCGATACGCCGCTCGATACGCCGTTCGAGGAGAGCCGATCCGGCGCCCGCGGCGCGGCCGGCGGAGCGGTGACGCGCCGGCTGGCGGCGGCGGGCGCCGGACGGGGGGCGGCGGCCGGACGCGACGGGGCGGGCGCCGGCGGCGGGGCCGGCGCGCTCTCGACCGGCTCGGCCGGCTCCGGCGCGGTATTGGATGATGGGGCCGGCGGAGCGGGGAGCTGCGAGCGGCCGGCCTCGGCGGTATCGGAACCGGCGGAACCGTTGGAACCGGCGGCGCCGGAGCCCTCCCCACCCTTGCGGCCCTTGTGCTTCGGCGCCGACTCGTCGGTGAAGAACTTGAGCTCCTCGAGGCTCCGCCCCTCGGTCGGCTCGGCCGGCGGCGCCGCCCGCGCCACCTGCGCCTCGCCGCCGTTCCGCTCGGCGCTGCCGCGGCCGATCCAGACGCCGGAGAAGAAGGCCGCAGAGCAGGCAGACGAGGAGGACGACGAAGGCGACGACCACCTGCCGGTTGGTCAGGGCGATCTCGTAGTAGCTGGGCTCGTGGTGAGGCTCGGTCACGTCAGGGCTCCGCTCGGCCGAAGAACGACTTCAACATCTCGATGGGGAGAGGGAAGACGATGGTCGAGTTCTTGTCCGAGGCGATCTCCGTCAGCGTCTGCAGGTAGCGAAGCTGCAGGGCCACGGGGTTGGCGGAGATGATCGCCGCCGCCTCCGCCAGCTTGGCCGAGGCCTGCAGCTCGCCTTCGGCGTGGATGATCTTACCGCGCTTCTCGCGCTCGGCCTCGGCCTGGCGCGCCATGGCGCGCTGCATCTCCTGCGGCAGGTCGATGTCCTTGACCTCGACGGTCGAGACCTTGATGCCGAAGGGCACGGTGTGCGGCGTCGATGATCTCCTGCAGCCGGGCGTTCAGCTTGTCGCGCTCGGAGAGCAGCTCGTCGAGCTCGGCCTGGCCGAGCACCGAGCGCAGCGTCGTCTGCGCCAGCTGCGAGGTGGCGTACAGGTAGTTCTCGATCTCGACGATCGCCTTCTGCGGGTCGATCGACCCGGAAGTAGACCACCGCGGAGACCTTCACCGAGACGTTGTCGCGGGTGATGATGTCCTGCGGCGGCACGGAGAAGACGATGGTGCGCAGCGGCACCTTCACCATGCGCTCGAACGGCCAGAAGATGAGCACCAGGCCCGGGCCCTTGGCGCGGCGCGACAGGCGGCCGACCCAGAAGGTGACGGCGCGCTCGTACTCGTTGAGCATGTTGACCCAGCGCGAGAACAGGAAGAGGGCGACGACGACCACGATACCGACGCCGACGAGGCTCATCGGAAAGACCCCTTTCGCCAGCGGCGTGGCCGGCGGGCCACTAGATCCCCGGCATGGAAACGGGCGGCCGGCGCGGCCGCACCCGCAGAATGAAATCCTCGATCGCCACCACCTCGACCGCCTCGCCGCCGGCGACCGGCTCCTCGGCGACGGCGTCCCAGATCTCGCCATGGACGAACACCTTGCCGCGCGGCGCGATCGCCGTGCGCGCGGTGCCGAGCTCGTGGAGCATCCCCTCGGCGCCGGTGCGCACCGGCAGGCGCGCGGTGTAGAGCACCCGCCAGGCGAGGAAGCCGACGACCAGGGCGGTGAAGAGGGAGAGCGAGGCGACGACGTCCAAGCTCACCCGCAGCGCCGGCTCCGGGCTCTTGAAGAGCATCAGCGAGCCCAAGATCATGGCGATGATCCCGGCCGCCACCGAGCACGCCGTGGCTCGCCGTCTTGATCTCGGCGAAGAAGAAGAGCAGGGCGAGCAGGAGGAGCGCCAGCCCGGCGTAATTGACCGGCAGCACCGAGAGGGCGTAGAAGCCGAGCACCAGGGAGATGCCGCCGACGACGCCGGGGAGCACGGCGCCCGGGTGCATCAGCTCGAAGAAGCAGGCCGAGGCTAGCCGAGGGTGAGCAGCAGGTAGGCGATGTTGGGGTCGGCGACCATCGCCGAGCAGCCGGCGCAGCGGCGACATCTCGAAGCTCCTCGACCGGCGCCTCGGCGGTGTGGAGCGCGACCGCGACCTCGCCCTTCTTCGACCACCCGGCCGTCGAGTGCGCGGATCAGCAGGCGCGGCAGGGAGGGCGCCACGAGGTCGATCAGGTGGGCGGCGAGCGCCTCGTCGGCGGTGAACGAGCGGCTCTCGACGACCGCCTCCTGGGCGAGCGCGGCGTTCCGGCCGTTGCGCGCCGCGAGCGAGCGGATGGTCGCCGCGAAGTCCTGCTCGAGCTTCCTGCCCATCGTGCCGCCGATCGTCCTCCCCCGCCCCGCCCACCGGATGCGCCGCGCCGGTGTTGGTGCCCGGCGCCATCGCCGCGACGTCCCCCGCCATGAGCAGGAAGAAGCCGGCCGAGGCCGCCTCGGCGCCCGCCGGCGCCACGTAGACGACGACCGGCGTCTTCGCCGACAGCATGGCGGTGAACGCCTCGCGCATCGAGGTCGAGAGCCCGCCCGGCGTATCGAGCTGGAGGACGAGCGCGGCGGCATGCGCCGCGTCCGCCTTGGCGAGCGAGTCGGCGATGAACTCCGCCGCCACCGGGTGGAGGATCGAGTGGACCTTGATGACGAAGACCGAGCCGGGAGCCGGGGCGCGCGGGGCCGTCGTCCCGGCCGCGGCGAGGAGCAGCGGCGCAGCGCAGCGAAGACGAGCGACGGGAAGCGGTCGATGGGAGGAGCAAAATGGGCATACGGCTTGTCTTGAGTATATCAGCGCCCCGGCCCGGCCTAGTTCGGCAGCCCGCCGGCAGCAGCCTGACGTAGAATCCGCTCCGTTCCGAGGCGCCAAGGTGCTCACCCGACTCCACGTCCAGGGATTCAAGAACCTCCTCGACGTCGACGTGCGTCTGGGCCCCTTCAACTGCTTCACCGGCCACAACGCTGTCGGCAAGTCCAACCTCTTCGACGCCATCCGCTTCCTGCACCTGTTGACCCAGAACCCGATCATGGAAGCGGTCGCGCTCCTGCGCGAGACCAAGGGCAGATCTCCGCAGCCCCGCTCTCTGTTCACCGCCTTCGGCGACTTCGTCGCTCCTGAGATGCGCTTCCGGGCCGATCTCGTCGATCGATCAGAACGTGCAGGATGATTTTGGAGTGGCGGCGAAGGCTTCCATCTCGACTCTTCGGTACGAGGTCGCTTTTCGACTGGTCGCTGAGGATGGAATCGAGCGTCTGGAGCTCGTGGAGGAGAGCCTGCTGCCGATCAACCTGGAAATCGCTCGCAAGAGCCTCGGATTCCCAGCCGGCCGAGAAGTTCAAAGACTCCGCCATCGATGGAGGACGACGCTCGACGAAATTCGTCTCGACCGGAAAAGAAGGACAAGTGGACCGCAGATTCGTGTTCACCAGGAGGGCCACGGAGGACGGACCGTCTCGGCGCCAAGATCCTCCCGGACCATCGTGGGAGGGACGGTCTCGAGCGATTCCCGACCATCCTCGCCGCTCATCGCGAGATGGAGTCTGGCGGACGCTGCTCCTCGAACCGTCCGCGATGCGCGCTGCGGCCGGCTATTCCGACCCCCGTTTCATCGACTCGCGCGGCGCCAATCTGCCGAACGCGATGGAGCGGCTGCGCAAAGGCGAGGCGCAAGCCGGGCAAGTATATGCAACCCTCGCGAACCGACTCGCGGAGCTGATCGACGACATTCACGAGCTTCCGTATACGGGACGATCCAGCGGACCGAGACCTTGATGCTCGAGGTCCGCGGCAGGGACGGCGTTTTCCACCCTGCGGATCTCTCTCCGATGGGACCTTCGCTTCCTCGTGCTCGCCGGCGCTGGCGATCGATCCCGCGAGCGAGAGGAGTGATCTGCCTCGAGGAGCCGGAGAACGGAATCCATCCCGATCGGATCGGCGAGATGATCCAGCTTCTCGAAGGACATCGCCGTCGATCCCAACGGCCTGATCGGCGAGGACAACCCTGCTTCGGCAGGTGCTGGTGAACACCCACTCGCCAGTCGTTGTGCAGAACGTTCATCCCAGCGACCTGATCTACATCGACGAAGAGCGAATCCTCCGCCGCGGCTCCTCGGGCAAGGTCGCTTCCTCCGGGTTCCGAGCGGGCACTTGGCGGGCGCACGAGCAATCGACCGCCACACCTGGCGCCGGGTCAGATCCGTTCGTATCTTCCCGAGCAGTACGAAATGCTGGGATCGCGCTCGTCGAAAGCTGAGCCACGCGTGGACCCGCTCCGCTATACGCTCGTCGGGGATGGATCGAGCGATCGATGCCTCCTCCGATCCTCGATTGGCTGCTAACCGGAAATTCCTGCGGTCAGCGAAGCGTGGCTTCGACTCCCAATCGGCGGATCTTCGCGGCGAGAAGGCTCCACCGAGCGATCTGCGCGAGCGTGTTCGGCGGGCTTACCAGCAGATGGCCTGCGACCTCTTGTTCATCCATCGCGACGCGGAGCGGGATACCTCTCGAGACGCAGCGTCGACGGAAATTCTCGCGGCTACTTCTGAAGTCGGCCTCGCGCACATACCGGTGGTCCCGGTCCGCATGATGGAAGCCTGGCTCCTGATCGACGAGAACGCGATCCGGCGAGCCGGCGGATAACCCGAATGGAGCCGCGAAGCTGCCGATTCCGGTGCTCGAAGCGACTCGAGCACGAGAGTCGCTCCGAAGGCTCTTGCTACAGAGCTGCCTGATCGCCGCATCCGAGAAGACTGGCCGCCGGTTGGACCAGTTCCGACGAAGCCTGCCCGGCCGCGCCCATCGAGTCGCTGAGCTTATCTCGGAATTTCCACCGCTTCGCGAACTCACCGCCTTCGCCCGCTTCGAGGCTCGACCCGGGAGGTCGTCGCGAGCCTCCGCGGCTGAGTCCTACCCGATCCCGATCTCCCGCTCGACCGGCGGCAGGCAGCGGGTCTCGTCGCAGGGCTGGTAGGTGAGGACGAGGCTGCCGGTCCCCTGGAGCTCGCCGGCGAGCTCGACGCGCCCGGCGTAGGCGGCGAGCGGCTTGTCCTCGAAGCCCATGCGAGCGGCTCGCCCGCCGGATAGCGCAGGTTGCGCAGCTCGAGGCCGCGGCCGGCGAGGGCGGTCGGCACCAGGAAGGGCTCGGAGGCGGGGTTGGCGTTCAGGTGCCAGCCCGGCTCCACGGCGAGGGCGAGGGTGAAGGGGCGGAAGCCGTCGGCTCCCGTGTCGCCGAGCTGCAGGCCGAGCCGCACCACCTCTTCCGCCTCCTCCTCGATCAGCCGCAGGCCGGCGTCGGGGCCGCGCTCGTCGATCGCCGGCTCGAGCCCGCCGCCGGCGGCCAGGTGGTAGCGGCGGGCGGCGAGCGCCAGGGTGCGCACGGCGTCCGGGTGGCGCTCGACGAGCGGCGCGAACGCCTGGAGGGCGGCGCGGGCCTCGGCGAGCCAGGCGGCGGACTCGGCGCCCCTCTCGGCGGCGGGGTGGGCGGGTCTCGTCAGCTCGGCGAGATCGACGAGGTTCAAGACCGTGATCGCGTCGGCCGCCGGCAGGGCGCCGTCGAAGACGTCGTGGCTGCGGAAGAGGAGGTCCGGGCTCTCGGCGGCGACGAAGCAGCCCCCCTGGGGGTCGCGCAGGCGGGCGAGCTGCTCGCGGCTGAGCTCGGCCGCCGCGGTCAGCCAACGCTCCTCGCCCGTGGCGCGGTGGAGGGCGAGGAGGCCGCGCACCAGGAAGGCATAGTCGGCGGCGAAGGCGGGGATCTTCGCCGCGCCGTCGCGCCAGACGTGGTGGAGCGGCCCGCCCGCGGGGCGCAGGCGGGTCAGCAGGAAGTCGGCGGCGCGCGCCGCGCGGGCGGTGAGCTCCGGATCTTCGAGGATCTCTCCGGCGACCGCGAGACCGGTGATCGCCGTGCCGTTCCAGTCGGTCAGCACCTTGTCGTCGGTCGCCGGCCGCGGCCGGCGGTTCCGCGCCGCGAGCAGGCGGTCGGCGAGGCGGCGGACGTCGGCGGCGAGCTCCTCGGGGGGCAGGCGCGCGCGCGCGGGCGAGGTCGGCGAGCGGCTGCGGCAGGTGGAGCACGTAGCGGCCGCCCTCGAAGAACGGCGGCCCGGCGAAGCCCGCGAGCGGCGCCAGGAAGGCCGCGTCCTCCTCGCCGAGGACGGCGGCGATCTCCTCGCGGGTCCAGACGTAGTAGGCCCCCTCGTCGCCGTCCGTCTCGGCGTCGATGGCGCTCCAGAAGGCGCCCTCGGGCGAGGTCATCTCGCGGGCGAGGAAGGCGGCGGTCTCGCGCGCCGTCCGCGCCATCTCGGGGTTGCCGGTGCGGGCGTGCTCGCGGGCGTAGACCTCGAGCAGCAGGCCGTTGTCGTAGAGCATCTTCTCGAAGTGGGGGACCCGCCACTCGCGGTCGGTCGAGTAGCGGTGGAAGCCGCCGCCCAGGTGGTCGTAGATGCCGCCGCGCGCCATAGCGTCGAGCGTCGCGGCGAGCATCGCGCCGGCGCCTGCCGCGTCATCCCCCTCGTCCGCGACCTCGAGGAGGAGGAGCAGGTTCGCCGGGGTGGGGAACTTGGGGGCGTCGCCGAAGCCGCCGTGCTCGCGGTCGAAGCGGCGGGCGAGCGACTCGACGGCGCGGTGGGCGGCGCCGGGGCCGGGCGGCACCCCGGCGGGCTGCACCCGCTCCTCGAGGTAGTGGCGCATGGCGCGCGCCATCTCCTCGGCCTGCTCCTCGACCTCCGGGCGGCGCCCGGCCCAGGACTCGGCGAGGCCGGCCAGCACGGTGGGGAAGCCGGGGCGGCCGTGGCGGTCCTCGGGGGGGAAGTAGGTGCCGGCGTAGAACGGCTTGAGGTCCGGGGTGAGGAAGACCGAGTTCGGCCAGCCGCCGTGCCCGGAGAGGATCTGGGTGGCGGCCATGTAGATCTCGTCGAGGTCCGGCCGCTCCTCGCGGTCGAGCTTGATGTTGACGAAGTCGCGGTTCATCAGCTCGGCGATCGCCGGGTTCGAGAACGACTCCCGCTCCATCACGTGGCACCAGTAGCAGGTCGAGTAGCCGACCGAGAGGAAGATCGGCTTCTGCTCGCGGCGGGCGCGCGCGAGCGCCTCCTCCCCCCACGGGTACCAGTCGACCGGGTTGTGCCGGTGGAGGCGGAGGTACGGGCTGCTCTCCCCGCGCCAGCCGGTTGGTGGTGCCTGTCTCGCCCCCGCCCTTGGCCTCGCCCATCCTGCCTCCTCGCCGGTCCCTGCTCGCGGGCGCCTCCGCGGCACTCCGCCCACGGCCAGTGTAACAGTCGCCAACCGGGTGTCCGCCCGCGCCAGCCTGGCGGAGCAGCGGAGCGTTTGGCTTCAAGGGGTTTCAGGCCGGAGAGGCCGAGGACGGTGATTCCAGGCGACGGGACGACGGCGTTCCAGCGCCCAGCCCGCGGCCGGCGAGCGGCCGGAGCGAGCCGCTCACTGCAGCGGTGGCTGGACCGGCCGCACCCCGGTCACGTAGTACTCGGTCTCGCCGAAACAGCTCCCCGGCACGCCCTTGTGCTGCTCGTAGTGGATCGCCACCCGCTGCCCCATGGTGCGCTCGAGGCTCGCCGCGATCGCCGGGTCGCGCACGGTGAAGGGGAAGAGCTGCGGCAGGGCGCCGGGCAGAGTGACCATCGCCAGCTCCCCCTCCCAGGTCTTGCAGAGCCACCCCTTGCGGGAGAACTTCTGGATGTAGCCGGCGCGCTCGCCGTCGGAGTAGGAGAAGCGGAGCGCCGCCCAGACGTAGAGCGCGGCGATGCCGAGCAGCAAGAGGAGGATCAGCAGCAGGATCGGCAGGCCGCGCCGGCGGCGGCGCGGCGGGGCTGGCGGCGGCAGGTCGGTTTGCGGGCGTTCGGGGCGGTCATCTCATCCCTCCAGAGAGCCGAGGACGACGCGGCCATCCTATCGCGCGGCTCGCGATATCCTGGAGCGGTTCAGCCAGACTCTTCGGGAGGACCATGGCCGGACCCCGACCGCTCCGCTGAGGAGCGGGAGGAGAATGGAGCGCCAGCCGGGGGTGGCCGATGGGCGCGCACCGCCCGGCTGGCGATGCTGGACGGCTAGCTCAGAGGCACTGGCTGGGAGCGCTCACGTGCTTCCAGATGCAGCCCGGCACCCCGCCGGGAGCGAGGACGACGCACGCCCGGCGGGAGCGGCAACCTCCTCGCGACGTCAGCACTCGCAGACGAGACAACCGTTGAAGACGTGGCACGGAAAGCCCGGGCAGACGAGGGGGCAGTGAATCTGCGGCGCGATCGACGGCGCCTCGACGCTCGCCGCGCTGGCGCCCGCCGGGGTCTGGAGGACCGCGGGGTCCCAGGCCGGCGCCGCCGGCGCGGGTGAGACGGCTTGGTGGATGGCGGGCGTCGCGGACGGTAGCTGCGCTCGCCGGCAGCGCCGCGGCAGCATGGGCGACGAGCGCGATCAGTCCGAAGAGAGCGAGGGCGATCCAGGGGCGGTGTCTCATGATCCTACCTCCGAAGGGTTGTGCGCATGGGCGCGCTGACACCGTGGTCCCCCGCGGGAGCGGAAGCGTTCTCCGGCACGACCTCGACGACCGGGGGGATCCTCGCCGCCGAACGGCGCGGCTATGCCCGAGCGACGGCTTCGCCATGCCGGCCGCCGGCGGGAGCTTGCCGCGCCGCCGCCTGGGGTGACCCCGATGGACATATTGGATATATCGCATTTCCTTGCGACGCCGCCCCTCCGGCGCTAGGCTGAAACAAGCTACGACACGCGCCCCGGCCGGCCGCCGGGGAATCCTCGGACCGCGACCGTCTCAGGGATCAGCGAGGTCCGATATCTCGCGGAGGGCTCGCTGCCATGACTGCGATCGACATCTTCATCGGTGCGGTTTTCGTGTGGTTCTCCGCCCTCGAGCGTTTCAATACGCCGCCCACCAACCGCTGGTCGACGACGACGCCGCGCTACTACACGGCGGTCGCCTGCTATCTGGTCGTGGGTCTCGGCCTCTACTTCGGCCTGCTGTCCTTCCCGGCCCTGCTGCGCTACGTACAGGAGGAGATGGGGTTCCTGCTCCGGCCGGTGACGCCGTTGCCCTCCATGCCGGCCTTCGCGGGAGCTCCCCTGGTCGCTCTGCTGTTGACCGTGCTGCTGCCCAAGATCCCCATCCTCTCGGAGGCGGACTCGTGGATCCGCGCCCGCCTCCAGCGCATGGGTGCGATACCCCATGAGGTCGGCCGGCTCGCGGCGGAGCTCGAAAAGGCTGCTTTCGCCGTCGCGCCGAGAGCTCAGGCCGAGGTCCGATCGCGGCTGATCAGCGAGGGATTCGCCCCCGAGACCGCGGTTTTCGAGGCGAGCCATTCGCTGCGTTATCAATGGAGCAAGATCTCGACCTTGACGATGAACCTCGAGAGCTGGGAGAGCGATCGCCGGTTCATCGGCTTCCTGGCGCTCTTCGCCTCCGACTTCAAGCTTCTCAAGGAGCGCCGCCAGCACCTGGGGGAGCGCGTCAATCTCTGCCTGCGTTGGATGCACAACATGCCGGACGGCCGGCGGAGCAAGCACGACGAGGTCGTCCTGCACGTGCAGAAAGACCTGACGCGCGAATGCGCCGAGCTGCTCAAGGATCTCTATGCCTTCGTCAGCCGGGGGCTGCTGCAGTGCGGGCTGACGCAGCGGGCGCGCGCCGCGAAGCTCGAGAGCCTGGGCTTCGATCCCGCGGTCGAGACCCAGACCAAGCTGACGCTCAACCATCTGATGTCTCTCTTCGGCCTGGTCGGGATCGTCGCGCTGATCCCGTCCCTCTACCTGGCCCCGGCCGCCAGCCGCATGGGGGAGCGCCTGGAAGGGCCCGTCCTCATCGCGATCCTCTACAGCGTCTCCGCCTTCTGCGCCGTCTACCTCAAGGATCATTGGGCTGCCGGCAGGAAGAGCGACCGCGGGATGCGCCCCACCGCCCTCTACTTCGCCGCCGGCGCCCTCGCCGCCGTGCTGAGCCTGGCGATCCGCCTGGTCTTCCAGCTCCTCCACTACGGTTTCCGCTGGCGGGAGGCGTGGGAGCACTTCGTGATCACGGCTCCCTGGACGGTCACCTGCTTCGCCGCCGCGTTCATGGTCGCCTGGATGACCGACGACGAGCCGACTCCGAAGCTGACCCGCGGCCGCCTCCGCTGGATCGAGGCGGCAGCCGGCGCGGGCACCCTCCTCTTCGCCGCCCTCATCGTCCATCCCTGGCTCGCGCAGCTCGCGGCAAGCCATGTCGAGGCCGGACACCAACCGCCTCCCCTGGGCAGGATCATGGGGCTCTGCGGGACCCTGGGCTTCGTGATCGGTTATCTGATCCCGACCTGGTACCGGGAGGCACCGCGCGAAGAGGCGGAGCCCGCGGCAAGACTTCAGCCCGCGGCGAACGCCGCCTAGCCGCGAGCCCCGGCGGGGATAGCCGCGCCTCCGGGTCTGTATTAGCATCTCTGCATTCCATCCGGCAGAGCGGATGAAGACGGCACGCCGCGGCTTCCGCTCCGCGGGCGGCGCGGCGCCGGTCCAGCCCACCATCCAGCAGCCCAGGAGCCAGCCCATGCGATCCACCTCCGTCCGCCGTCCCGCCCTCGCCGTCCTGCTGCTCGCCGCCGGCCTCGCCGGCGCCGCCGCCTTGCGCGCCGAGGACGCGGCTCCCGCCATCGCCGACGCCAAGGCGGACGCCGTCGCCGCGCAGGTGATGCAGGCGCTCGGCGGCCAGGCGGCGTGGGACTCGACGCGCTATCTCCGCTTCACCTTCGCCGGCCGCCGCACCCACACCTGGGACCGCTCGACCGGCCGCCACCGGGTGGAGGGCAAGAGCCGCGACGGCAAGAGCTTCGTCATCCTGGAGAACCTCGGCACTCACCAGGGGCGCGCCTGGGTGGACGGCAAGGAGGCCGCCGGCGACGAGCTCAAGAAGATGCTCGAGACCGGCTACGGCACCTGGGTCAACGACACCTACTGGCTCCTCATGCCCTACAAGCTGAAGGACCCCGGCGTCCACCTGGCCTACGCCGGCGAGGACACGATCGGCGGCAAGGCGTACGACAAGCTCGCGCTCTCCTTCGACCACGTGGGGCTTGACCCCCGGCGACCACTACACGGCCTGGATCAACCGCGACACCCACCTGATGGACCGCTGGATGTACGTCCTCGAGAGCATGAAGCCGACCGACCCGCCGGGCGTCTGGGACTGGACGGGCTGGCAGCGCTACGGCGCCATCGAGCTCGCCCCCCACCGCACCATGGTCGGCAGCGGCGACAAGCTCGAGCTGTCGGACATCGCCGTCCCGGCGAGCGTCCCCGACGCCGTCTTCACGGACCCCGCGGTATCCACGGTATCCAGATGATAAGGGGCAGATAAGGGCCAGGTGAGCGCGGGGAAATGCCGGCGGCCCAACCGCTAGGAGATCCTCATGAGGCGATGGTTCGCAGCCCTGCTGCCGTTCTCTCTCGGTTGCCTGCTCGCGGTCCCGGCCGCCGCCCAGCCGGCGTCGCTGGTCCGCGACATCGATCCCTCACCGCAGCCGAGCGATGCGCCCCTGGAGCAGCTCGTCGCCGTCGGGCCCCGGGTCTTCTTCACCCTGAGCGACCGCTCCGGCGATCCGCGCAGCGTCTGGGCGACGGACGGCACGGCGAGCGGCACCGAGCAGCTCCTCGACGACTGCGGAGGGCAGTGCGAGCGCCTCCCGTTCCTCCTCGGCGGCGCCGGCGGCCTGCTCTACTTCGAGACCCGGCTGGAGAGCGGCGACGGCATCGAGCTCTGGCGCTCCGACGGCACCCGCCGGGGGACGCTCGCCCTCACCCGCGCGCCGTTCCAGTTCCTTCCGGTGGTGCCGCTCGGCCGCCTCACGCTGTTCCTCGCCTGCAGCGCTATCGATGCCTGCGAGCTCTGGCGGACCGACGGCTCGCCGGCGGGGACGCGGCCGGTCGCGGGGCCCGGACCGAGCCCTGACTTCCAGCCGGTCGCCTTCGGCGGCAGGGTCTACTATTTCGGTCGCGACACCGACGAGCTCTGGGCGAGCGACGGCACCGCCGCCGGCACCGCTCTCGTCCGCGCCTTCCCCGGCCTCGGCCCCTATTCGATCACCGCCGCGGCCGGACGCCTGTTCCTCCCGTTCCATGCCGGCGGCGGCAAGCTGGCGCTCTGGGCGAGCGACGGCACCGCCGCCGGCAGCCACGAGCTGGGGCGCTTCGTCGATCTCTCGGCGCAGCCGCCCTACAACCTGCGGCCGCCGAGGCTCGAGCCGTACGCCGGCGGCGTCCGCTTCATCGCCGAGGACGGCGCGCATGGCGAGGAGATCTGGCAGAGCGACGGCACCGCCGCCGGCACCCGCCGGATCACCGCCCTCGCCGACGCCACCGCGTTCCTCGATCTGTACGGGTTCGACGCCAGCATCAGCGAGAATCTCGCGGACCTCGGCGGCCACGTCGTCCTCGCCGCGCGCGACGGCGCGTCCGGCCCCCGGCTCTGGTCGACGAACGGCGCGCCCGGCTCGACGGTGGCGGTCACCCCCGCGGGCGTCGAGCTGGACGGCGGGAGCCCGTACCTGGTGGCGGTGGGCTCCCGCGCCGTCTTCGCGGCCGACACCGGCCGGGCGCGCGGCCTGTGGTCCTCGGACGGCACCGCAGCGGGGACCTTCAAGCTGCTGGACCTCTGCGACCTCTGCTTCGGACCGCGGAAGCAGACCTTCCTCGGCAAGGCCGTCTTCGAGGCTTCCGACCCGGTCCACGGGATCGAGCTATGGACGACCGACGGCACGCCGCAGGGCACCCGGCGCTTCACCGATCTCCCCGCCGCGGCATCGCAGGTCGGCGACATCGCGGCGCTCGGCGGCGGCCTCGTCTTCGCCGCGCGCGACGGCCTGGAGGCGGGGCTATGGACGAGCGACGGCACAGCCGGTGGCACCCGCGAGCTCGCCGGCCCCGGAGACGACGGCGCCTCCTCCCATCCCCGCCCCCTCGCGGCGCTCGCCGGCCGGCTCCTCTTCTCGGCCTGCGACGGGAGCGCCTCCGAGGTCTGGGCGACCGCCGGCGCGGACGCCGCACCGGTCCTCTCTCCGGGCGCCGGCCCGGACTTCTGCTCGGATCTCGCCGAGCGTCCGCCGGCCGCCGTGGTCGGATCGTCCGTCGTCTTCTGGACGCGGTTCGCGCTGTGGGCGAGCGACGGGAGGAGCGTCACCCGCCTCGGGGATTTCCCCTGGCTCGACGTCCCGCCGCCGCTCGTCCCCTTCGCCGGCGAGGTCTTCTTCCTGGTCGGCAGGAACGGCGCGGGGGACGAGATCTGGCAGAGCGACGGCACCGTCGCCGGCACCCGGCGGGCGGTCGAGCTGGCGCCGGTCGCCGGGACTGCCAGCTCGCTGACCGCGATCGGCGGCGCGCTCTACTTCGCCACCGGCGCCGGGCTCTGGGTGAGCGACGGCACGCCGGCCGGCACCCGGCGGTTCCTCGACCGGCCTGGCGTCGAACCGTCCTTCGGCCTCGTGCCCTCGGCGGGGCGACGCTCTTCTTCGGCGCCGGTGCCGCCGCCGGCGCCGACTACCTCTGGGCCACCGATGGCACCGCCGCGGGGACGCGGTCCCTCGCCGCCTTCCCGATCGCGTTCGACGGGATCGAGCCCGTCGCCTGGAAGGGCACCCTGCTCGGGGGGAACCTCTACTTCCTCCTGCGCAGCCCGGACGGCGGGATCGCCCTCTGGCGGTCGGACGGCACCGCGGCGGGCACCGCACCGCTGGCGCACTTCGTGCGGCTCCCCGCCTTCGAGCCCCCCGAGCTGAAGGTCTTCGCCGGCCGGCTCTTCTTCGTCGCCGACGACGGCGTCCACGGCCTCGAGCTGTGGACGAGCGACGGCACCGCCGCGGGCACCCGGCTCTTCGTCGACCTCAAGCCGGGAGACGGCAGCGGCGATCCGCGGGAGCTCACCGTCGCCGGGGGGCGGCTCTTCTTCGCCGCCGACGACGACGTCCATGGCTACGAGCTGTGGCAGACCGACGGCACGCCGGCCGGCACCCGGCTGGTCGCGGACGTGGCGCCGGGGGCCGCGTCTTCCCTGCCGAACCATCTGGCGGTCGCCGGCGACCGGCTCTACTTCGCCGCCGACGACGGCCTCCACGGCGAGGAGCTCTGGAGCCTGCCGCTCGCCGGCCCCGCCGGCTGTCAGCCCGCCGCGGCCCACCTCTGCCTTGAACGGCGGCCGCTTCCAGGTCGAGGCCGAGTGGCGCGACTTCCAGGGCAACGCCGGGACCGGTACGGCGGTCGCCTTGACCGCCGACACCGGCTACTTCTGGTTCTTCTCGCCGGCGAACGTCGAGGTGGTGGCGAAGGTCCTCGACGGCCGCGGCCTCAATCAGGCCTTCTGGGTCTTCTACGGCGCCCTCTCCTCGGTCGAGTACACGCTGACCGTCACCGATACCCAGACCGGCCTCACCCGCCGCTACTAGAACCCCGCGGGAGAGCTCGCGAGCGTCGGCGACACCCGCGGCTTCGGCCCGCTGGGGGCGTTCGACACGGATCGCGGCACGGCAAGGCCGCGCGCCGCGACATCCGCCGCCGCACCGACCCTCGCCGCCGCCCGCACCGATCCGCGAGCCGCCACCGGGGGCTGCACCGCCGCTCCCGACCGGCTCTGCCTGAACGGCGACCGCTTCGCCATCACCGCGGCCTGGAAGGACTTCCAGGGCCACACCGGCAGCGGCACCGCCGTGGCCTCACCGGCGACACCGGCTACTTCTGGTTCTTCTCGCCGGCGAACGTCGAGGTGGTGGTGAAGGTCCTCGACGGCCGCGCCGTCAACGAGAAGTTCTGGCTCTTCTACGGCGCCCTGTCGTAGGTCGAGTACACGCTGACGGTGACCGACACCGAGACCGGCGCCGTCAAGACCTACCGGAACGCCAGCGGCGATCTCGCGAGCGTCGCCGACACCGGGGCGTTCTAGAGCTGAAGCCAAGGCCGCCAATCGCCGGAGCCGGGCCGGGGTTCGCGGTACGACTCGTCGATATCCCAAGGGCGTTACCCTGGGCTCAGGCGACCACGTCCCTCTGGGCCTGCGGAACTGGGCCAGCCACACGAAGAGCCTTATATTGCCCAGGCCATGCCGGAGGTCACCCTGCTCTGCCCGGTCCGCGGCTGCGGCGAGCCGCTCGCCTGGGGCGAGCGCTCGCTCGCCTGCCCGCGCGGCCACGGCTTCGACCGCGCGCGGAGCGGCTACGTCAACCTGCTGCAGCCGCAGGACCGCCGCTCGCGCCAGCCGGGCGACTCGCGCCAGGCGGCGCTGGCGCGGCGGCGGCTCTTCGCCGCCGGCCGCCTCGACCCGCTGCTCGACGCTCTCCGCGCGGCCGCCGCCGGGCTCGGCCTGCCGAGCCGGCCGGCGATCTTGGACGTCGGCTGCGGCGAGGGGACGGTCTTGGCGGCGCTCGCCGGGCCCCTGGCTGGTCCGCTGGCCGGCGAGGCGCACGGGGTGGATATCTCGACGCCGGCGATCGACCTCGCGGCGCGCGCCTTTTCCGCCGCGACCTGGATCGTCGCCAACGCCGACCGCACCCTCCCCTACGCCTCCGGCGCCTTCGACCTGGCGCTCTCGATCACCTCCCGGCAGCGCCCGCGCGAGCTCCGGCGGCTGCTGGCGCCGGGCGGCCGGCTGATCGTGGCGGTGCCGGGGCCGGACGACCTCGTGGAGCTGCGCGAGGCGGTCGGCCGCGAGCGCCAGCTCCTGCCGGGCGGGGAGAAGACCGCGGCGGCCTTGGCGCCCGATTTCGCCCTCGCAGCGCACCGCGCCGTGCGCTGGACCGTCCCCTTGGACGCCGCCGGGATCGCCGACGTTCTCGCCACGAGCTACCGCGGCGCCCGCCACGCCGAGCGGCAGCGCCTCGCGGGGATCGAGCGGCTGGAGGTGACGATGAGCCGCGAGGTGCTGACGCTGGCGTGAACGGCGGCTACCGCCCGGCCCGCTTCGCCGGCGCCGGCCTGCCGCCTATCGGCTTGAGGCCGGAGGCTTCGAGGAGGCTCGCCAGGAGCACGCCGCTGTCGTGCGCGAAGCCGTGGCCGGTCTTGAGCTCGAGCGGCGCGGCGAGCTTCGGGTCGAGGGTGCGGCAGAGGCTGTGCTCCTCGCGGCTGCCGTAGACGCACATCACGCGCGTCCCCTTGAGGCGCGCGATCTCCGGCGCCACCGGCAGGTCGGGCTTCGGCTTCCGGCCGGTCATGTAGGTGCCGAAGTTGTAGTCGAACGAGGCGCCGCCGCTCGTCCCCACGATGACCACCAGCCTCACCCGCGAGCGCAGGCGCTTCGGCAGCCGGTCGACCATGAAGGGGACGACGTCCGCCCCCTGCGAGTAGCCGAGCACGACCGCGTCGTCGAGCCCCCAGGCCGGCAGGTAGTGGTCGAGCAGGCGCGCCAGATCGGCCGCGCTGCCCTCCGGGGTGCGCGCCTGCCAGAAGTACTGGAGCGAGTTGAGGCCGACGACCGGCACCCCCTGCTCGTGGTTGAGGCGCTCGGCGATCCGCGCGTCGAGCCCCACCCAGCCGCCGTCCCCCGAGACGATGACGACGAGCGTCCGCCGGCCGGATCGCGGCGCCGGCAGCTCGACGACGGGCAGGTCGCGGATGTCCGCGCTGCGCGCCGCCTGCGCCGCCATCTCCTCCCGGCGCTTGGCGGCGACGACGACGAGCGCCAGCTTGAGCTTCGCGGCGAGGGACTCGGCGCTCGCGGCGTCGACGGGGGTCGATTCCGCGAACGCCGGCAGGATCTGCGCCCCCGGCACCTGGGGCACGAACTCGGCGGCGCCGGTCGAGGCGCAGCCGGGGAGGGGCGCCGCCTGGAGCACCACCCAGGGGTTGTCGAGCGCGTGGGGGCGCAGCAGGAGGCCCGGCCCCTTGTAGCCGTCCTCCCAGTGCAGCCCCTCGCCGGGGCAGAGCCCCTTGGGGGCGGCGAGCAGCCGGCAGAAGCCGCTGGTGATCGCCCCCTCGAAGGTGTCCGGAGGCGACTGGGCGAGCGTCGCGTAGGTGAGGCTCGAGGCCGCCCCCTCCCCCACCAGCACGGGCGGCAGGTAGTCGGTGAGGCCGAGCCGCTGCTGGACGAAGTGGCTGAGCGTCTCGAAGTCCGCCGCCGCGTAGGAGCAGCGGCTGCGGCTGTTGGCCTCGATCTGGCGGGCATAGTGGCCGCTGTCGACGCCGATCACCAGGGCCCCCAGCCCGGTCAACGCGGCGGCCGTGCGGGCGGCCGCCGGCGCGGCGAGGTCCGGCGAGAGCAGCACGGCGACCTGGGTGATCGCCCCCGCCGGCCGGTAGACGGGGAACTTGCCGAAGCGGCCGAGCTGGAGCCACTCGACCGCCGGGGACGCCGGCAGGGGCGCGGCAGCCGGCGGAGCGGCCGGAGCCGCCGGAGCCGCCGGAGCCGCGGCGGCCTGGGGAGAGGAGGGAAGGGCGGCGAGGGCGAGCGCGAGCAGGCCCGCGGGCAGGAGGCGGCGGGCCGGGGTCATGTCGATCAACGGGTCATCTCCGAGAGATTGGGCGAGGCCGGGGAAGCGCCGGGCGCGGGCAGGGCGGCTCCGCTAACCCGCCGCGGCGCAGCCGTAATATCCTCACGGCGGAGCCGCGGCGAGCGCCCGGTCACGTATACCCCCCATATACCCCATGAAGCCCCCTAGCTCAACCGGAGACGGCATGAGAGCTGAAGCCCGAGACGTCGCCACATCCTCTTCTCCCTCTGCCGGGCTCGGCCAGCGCCCGCCGCGGCCGCCGCGGCTGCCGCGCCATGAGCCTCGCCGCGCTCGCCGCCGCCGTGGCCCTCGCCGCGCCCCTCGCCGCGCAGCGGATCGCGCCGGCCGAGGCGCGCGGCGTGGTCGACGAGAGCGCGCGGCCGGCGCCGCCGCTGCGTCTCTTCGAGGCCGCCGGAGGGCGGCCGCTCGCCGTCCTCCCCGCCGCGGCCAGCGCCGCCGCGGCGAGCGTGCGCGCGATGCAGGCGTGGAACGCCGGCCGCAACCTGCCGCGGCGAAACGGCTTCGCGCGCCCGCTCCCGGCGCCCCAGGAGGTCCTCCTGACCGGCGGCTCGGCGCCTTCCGCGGGCGAGCGCGTGGCCGGCGGCGTCCTCCGGGCCGACGCCGGGGATCTCGTCTGGGCGACCCAGGTGCGCGTCGAGGGGGCATGGCGGCTGCGCCTCCACCTCGACCGCGTCCACCTGCCGGCGGGGGCGCGGCTGTGGGTCTACGGCGAGGAGGCGCCGCCCGTCGCCTTCGGCCCCGAGCTGGTGGGACCCGCCGGCGACCTCTGGACCCCCTCGGTCGGCGGCGGCGCCATCGGGCTCGAGGTGCGCCTGCCGGCGGCGGCTCTGGCGGGCGCCGCGGCGGCCTTCGGCTTCCGCCTCGACCGCGCCATGGAGATCTTCGACCTGGGGGCGCCGAGCCCGCTCGGCAACCAGACCGGCGCCGCGACCACGACCGCCTGCCTGGTCGACGCCGCCTGCGTCGACGCCCATCGCTTCAGCGCCATCGACTCGGCGAAGCGCGCCATCGCGCTCCTCGGCCACGTCGTCGCCAACAACTTCAACGCCGAGTGCACCGGCGCCCTGGTCAACGACACCGACGACGCGACGACCATCCCCTATCTCCTGACCGCCAACCACTGCTACGGCAGCCAGGCGGACGTCGCCTGGCTCGAGGCGTTCTTCGACGATTTCCGCCCGAGCTGCGGCGGGCCGGCGCCGCAGCTCGACAGCCTGCCGCGGACGCTCGGCGCGACGCTCGTCGCCACCTCGAAGCAGAGCGACTTCACGCTGGTGCGCCTGCCCGCCTTCCCCGACAACCACCGCTTCCTCCTCGGCTGGGACGCGCGGCCGCTCGCCGGCGGCGCCAAGCTCCATCAGATCTCCCATCCCCTGGGCATGCCGCAGTCCTACTCGGAGGGGACGGTCGTGCTCGCGCCGCCGCCGGCCAAGACCTGCGGCAACGAGAGCGGCCGGCCGCTCAACGACTTGACCAAGTTCGTCTACGTGCAGCCGGTCTACGGCGGCACCCTGGTCAACAGCTCCGGGGCGCCGCTGATGACGGACGGCGGCCTGGTCGTCGGCCAGCTCTCCGACGGCTGCGGCCCCGACCCGGAGAACGGCTGCGACTACCGGAACCTCTGCGCCAACGGCGCCTTCGCCGCGACCTATCCGCTGGCGGCGCCCTATCTCAACCCGGCGGCCGGCCCGCAGGCCTGCATCGCCGACGCCCAGACGCTCTGCTTGAACCAGGGGCGGTTCCGGGTGCGGTCGCAGTGGGCGACGGGAGACGGGCAGACGGGCGAGGGACAGGCGGTGCCGCTGACCGACGACACCGGCTACTTCTGGTTCTTCAACAGCGCCAACGTCGAGATGGTCGTCAAGGTGCTCAACGCCTGCAACCCCTTCCAGCGCTACTGGGTGTTCGCCGGCGGCCTGACCGACGTCCAGGTGCAGCTGAACGTCACCGACACCACGACCGCCGCCCAGCGCCATTACGTGAATCCCCAGGGGACGCCCTTCCAGCCGATCCAGGACACCGCGGCCTTCGAGACCTGCCCCTGATGCCCGGTCCCGGCACGGCGATATGGTGTCCGGAGCGGACGATGCCGTGTCCTGGCATGACCACGCCGTGTCCTGGCGTCGTCTGAACCGGTCCTGGGCCAGCCAAGACTCGTCCTGGTGTAGCCATACCCTGTCCTGGAGTCACCATACCGTGTCCTGGTATAGCCACACCTCGTCCTGGTCTAGCTATGCCCTGTCCTGGCGTAACCATGCCGTGTCCTGGCATCGCCACACCGGTCCGCCGGCGACCACGATCCCGCCTCGCATCGCCGAGCGTCGTCCTGGCATAGCGACCCATCGTCCTCGCAGGACGGCTTCCGGTCCGCGAAATCCTCTCTGCCGTCCTCGCGCCCTCGTCTTTCCCTAGAGCGCGAGCTCGTCGCCCTCGGCGAGCACGCGGAAGCCGCGCGCCTCGATCGCCCGGCGGGCCGGGCTCGCCGGGTCGAGCGCCGGGTTGCTGTGGTTGAGGTGGGTGAAGGCGACGCGCAGCCTGCCGGCGCGGACGAGCGGCGCCAGGAGGTCCATGGTGCCCGTGATCAGCGGGTGCCTGATCTTCGCCAGGTCGCGGTCGGGGAGCTCGTGGCGCGAGAAGAAGGTGCCGTCGAGGAGGGCGACGTCGACGCCGCGGAGGACCTCGGCGAGCGGCCGCGGCCAGCTCGCCCAGGCGTCGGTGTCCGGCACGTAGAGGAGCGCGCGGTGCGGGCCGCGGACGAGGAAGGCGAGGGTGTCCGTGTACTCGTCGCGGTGGGGCACCGGGATGGGCGTCACCGTCACCCCGGCGTCGAGCGCCAGCGGCGCGCCGAGGCGGAGCTCGTGGAGGACGATGTTGCGCTTGGCGACGAGCTGGCTCCACGGGCCGTTGGCGCGCAGGAAGGCCGCCATCCGCGGCGAGCCGTAGACCGGCAGGTCGCGCGTGTCGATCGCCTCGAAGCCGAAGAAGGCGAGCCCCAGATAGTGGCCGATGTGGGCGTGGGTCAGGAGCACGCCGTCGACCGGCGCGCGGTCGGGCCGGCCCAGCGGGTGCGGGCGCCAGGTGTGGACGCGGTCGATCTGCGCCGCGAGGTCCGGCGTCGCGTCGATCAGCCAGGTGTGGCCGGTCGCGGGGACCACCAGGGCGAGGCTCGCGACGTAGTGCTTACGCGCCGGGTCGCGCCGCGCCGCCGCGCACTGCGCGCAGGTGCACCCCGCCTGCGGCAGGCCGCCGTCCTGGACGGTGCCGAGGGCGACGATGCGGGGCGCGAGGTCCCGTGGGGCGGAGGCGGGAACGGGGGCGGAGGACCCGGCGGCGGCCGCCGCCAGGACCAGCACGGCGGCGAGCGGCAGATGGGCGCGGTTCGCTGTCGTCATCGCGGCACGGCTGCCTCGGCCATTGTCATCCTTCAGGATGACCAACGGGAACGGTATGCCCGCGGGTCGGACGCGATATCGCCGCGGCCCGCGGCTACAATCCTGTCATGCGCATCGTCTCCCTCGTCCCCAACGGCACCGAGATCCTCTTCGCCCTGGGCGCCGGCGGCGAGGTGGTCGGCGTCAGCCACGAGTGCGACTACCCGGAGGAGGCGCGGCGGCGGCCGATCCTGACCGGCAGCGCGCTCGCCGCGGGGATGAGCGCCGCCGAGGTGGACGCCGCGGTCTCGGCGCAGGTGGCGAGCGGGGCGAGCCTCTATACGCTCGACGAGGCGAGGATCGCGGACCTCGCGCCCGACCTCGTGGTCACCCAGGACCTCTGCCCGGTGTGCGCGGTGAGCGCGGCGCAGGTCGACGGCGCCATCCGCCCCCTCCCCCGCTGCCCGGACCTCCTCTCGCTCGATCCCCGGTCGCTCGCCGACGTCTTCGCCGACATCCGCCGCGTCGGCGCGGCGACCGGCCGCGCCGCCGCGGCCGACGCGCTCGTCGCCGGCCTCGAGCGCCGGCTCGCCGCGGTGCGCGCGCGGGTGGCCGGCCGGCCGCGCCCGCGGGTCGCCGCCCTCGAATGGCTCGACCCGCCCTTCGCCGGCGGCCACTGGGTCCCCGAGATGATCGCGACGGCCGGCGGCGAGGACGTCCTGAACCGCCCCGGCGAGGGCTCGCGGCGCCTGGGCTGGGAGGAGGTCGCGGCCGCCGACCCCGAGGTGATCGTCGCCATGCCCTGCGGCTACGACGCCGCCGGCGCCGAGCGGCAGGTGGAGCTCGCGGCCGAGCGGCCCGAGTGGCGGCGCCTGGCGGCCGTCCGCGCCGGCCGGGTCGCCGCGGTCGACGCCAACGGCTGCTTCAGCCGCCCCGGCCCGCGCCTGGTCGACGGCGTCGAGCGGCTCGCCGCGATCTTCCACGGCGTTTAGCCCAGCCGCGCGCCCCGATCTTCCGGCTAATCTCCCGGCTCGCCATGCCGGCGCAGCCAGCCGATCACCTGCGCCTCGAGGCCGTGCGCCGGGGCGAACCCTAGGTCGACTCCGGGCGGAAAGGCGACGTGGCCGCCGTCCCGCAGCCAGCGCACCGCGAGGCGCGGGGCGGGGCGGTCGAGGCCGGCGCGGACGATCGCGGCGGGGACCATCGGGTCGCGCTCGGAGGCGGCGAGGAGGGAGGGGACGCGGAGCTCGGGGAGGAGCCGATGGACGCTCGCCCGCTCGTAGTAGTCGTCGGCCCCGGCGAAGCCGAAGCGGGGCGCCACCACCCGGTCGTCCCAATCGCGCAGGCGGCGGATGCGGAGGGCCGCGGCGAGCGGCAGCGGCACCGGCCGGCGCGCCGCGACCGCGGCGTAGATGCGCCCCATGTTGCGCAGCACGTAGCGGCGGTAGAGCCAGAGGCCGGGGGCGTCGAAGGCGGCGGAGCTCAGCCGGATGTCGAGCGGGGCGCAGATGGCGGCGACCGCGGCGAGGCGCCGGTCGGCCGGCTCGGTCGCGGCGCGCAGGACGATGTGGCCGCCGACCGAGTAGCCGAGCAGGTAGACGCGGCGATAGCGGGCGAGCTCGGGCGCCGCCAGCACGTCGTGCAGGTCGGAGGTCAGGCCGGCGTGGTAGTAGTCCTCCCCCCGCCGGTCGGAGCCGCGGAGCGAGAGGCGCAGGCAGGCGAGCCCGGCCGCCTCGGCGGCGAGGCCGGCGCGCAGCATGTAGTGGCTGTCGGCGCAGCCGCCGAGGCCGTGGACGACGAAGAGGAGCTCCTCGGCCGCGGGCGGCTCGCGCAGGCTGCCGGAGAGCCGCACCGCCCCCAGCCGCGGGTCCAGGACGGTGCAGGCGAACGGCCGCGCCAGGGGCATCGCGGGCGGCGACAGCGAGTGGCGGATGCGGGGGGCGATCGTCCAGTAGTGGCCGGCGAGATCCATGGCGACATGGTAGCGAGGTGCCAGGTGCCTGGCGAGGTGCCACGGCACTGGGTCCGTTTGGTCCCGAGGACGGCCGCCTGGAAGGGGGTTCGGGAGGGTGGTCCCGAGGGCGGTCGCCCGCAGCGGACCCAACGGACCCGCTCCCTTCGCCACGCCGGGGTTCCCGGACGGATGCCGGATGTGATACCTATTCGATCAAGTGCGGGCGGCGCCGTCTCCGCCGCGCGCCGTACCGAACCTTTTTCCCCGCCCGAGAAGCCGCGAGCCCCGGAGGAGATCATGAGCACGTTCGTGCTTGAAGAGAAGAGCCGCAAGATGTCCACCGCCGAGTACATCGAGCTCGAGGAGCGCTACGGCGCCCACAACTACCACCCGCTCGACGTCGTCGTCACCCGTGGCCACGGGGTCTGGGTCTGGGACGTCGAGGGCCGCAAGTACCTCGACTTCCTCGCCGCCTACTCGGCGGTCAACCAGGGCCACTGCCACCCGGTGATCCTGCGCGCGCTGATCGAGCAGGCGTCGAGCGTCACCCTCACCTCGCGGGCCTTCCGCAACGACCAGCTCGGCCTCTTCTACCAGCAGTTCTGCGAGCTGACCGGCTTCGCCAAGTTCCTGCCCATGAACACCGGCGCCGAGGCGGTGGAGACCGCCTTGAAAACCGCCCGCAAGTGGGCCTACAAGGTCAAGGGCGTGCCCGCCGGCCAGGCCGAGATCCTCGTCTTCGACCACAACTTCCACGGCCGCACGATCACCCTCGTCTCCTTCTCGACCGACGAGCAGTACCGCGACGGCTACGGGCCCTTCACGCCGGGCTTCAAGGTCCTCCCCTACGGCGACGCCGACGCGGTCGCCGCGGCGATGGGCCCCAACGTGGCGGCGGTCCTCCTCGAGCCGATCCAGGGCGAGGCCGGCATCGTCCTGCCGCCGGAAGGGTTCCTGCGGCGGGTGCGCGAGATCACCCGCCAGCACAACGCGCTCCTCGTCTGCGACGAGATCCAGTCCGGCCTCGGCCGCACCGGCAAGCTCTTCGCCTACGAGCACGAGGGGATCCGCCCCGACATCGTGATCGTCGGCAAGGCGCTCTCGGGCGGCTTCTACCCGGTCTCCGGCATCCTCGCCGACGACGAGGTGATGGGCGTCTTCCACCCCGGCGACCACGGCTCGACCTACGGCGGCAACCCGGCCGCCGCGGCGGTCGCCCGCGCCGCCCTCCGGGTGCTGGTCGACGAGAAGATGGTCGAGAACTCGGCCGAGCTCGGCCCCTACTTCATGGACCGCCTGCGGGAGATCGACTCGCCGCACGTCCAGGAGGTGCGCGGCAAGGGCCTGTGGATCGGCATCGAGCTCAAGGCCGAGGCCGGCGGCGCCCGCCGCTTCTGCGAGGCGCTCCAGAAGGAGGGGCTGCTCTGCAAGGAGACCCACGACAACGTCATCCGCATCGCCCCGCCGCTGGTCATCAAGAAGGACGAGATCGACTGGGCGCTCGAGCGCCTGAAGAAGGTCCTCCGGATGCCCTGAGCCTCCCGCCCTCGGGACCGCCCCGAACCCCCTTCCAGGCGGCCGTCCTCGGGACCAAACGGACCCAGTACCCGGCGGAGCGAGGCAGGGAGAGAGCCGGCGGCGCGAGCCGCCGGCTCTTCGCGTCTGCGGGCGAGCTGGGCGGCCTCGGCGGGCGTGGTAGCGTCGTCGCGAGCGCCGCCCGCGAGCGGCGGCGGATCGTCAACCACGCAAGGAGAGAGCAACATGATGAGCCCCGACAGGATCTTCCTCTGGATCGGCATGGCGATGCTCTTGGGCGCTCGCCTGCCCGCGTCCCCGCCGTCGCCGCCCTCCCTCTCAGCGGACGAGGAGACGCACCTGCGCAACATGGCGGCCGAGCACCGGGGCGACCGCCCCGACGCCACCCCCGCCGCCACCACTGCGCCGGCGCAGCCGGTGACCGCCGCGCCGGTCGCCTATGGGCAGGCGGGGCAGGCGGCCGGCAAGCCGATCAGCGGCTTCCTCGCCCGGCCGCAGGCGGCCAAGGGGCCGCTGCCCGCCCTGATCGTGATCCATGAGTGGTGGGGATTGAACGACAACATCCGCGACGTGACGCGGCGCCTCGCCGGCGAGGGCTACACCGCGCTCGCCGTCGACCTCTACGGCGGCGCCTCGGCGACCAGCCCCGACCAGGCGACCCGGTTGATGCAGGGGGTGATGAAGGACCCGGCGGCGGCCAGGATGAACCTGCGCCAGGCCTACGACTACCTGGCGACCCACGAGCACGCGCCGAAGGTGGGGGTGATCGGCTGGTGCTTCGGCGGCGGCTGGTCGCTCAATACCGCCCTCCTGCTGCCCGACAAGATCGCCGCGACGGTCATCTACTACGGCCACCCGACGACTGACAGGGCGCAGCTCGCGACGCTCGGCATGCCGATCATCGGCTTCTTCGGCGCCAAGGACCAGAGCATCCCGGTCGCCTCCGTCCGCGAGTTCGAGTCGACCCTGAAGAGCCTCGGGAAGCCGGTCGAGATCCACGTCTACGACGACGCCGGCCACGCCTTCGCCAACCCCTCCGGCACCAACTACCGCCCGCAGGCGGCGGCCGACGCCTGGACCCGCACGGTCGCCTTCCTCGCCCACGCCCTGAAACCGGGCGCGGCGGCCTAGCCCAAAGACGAGGAGAGGCGCCCCAAGACGACGAGAGGCGCCGGGTCTCCCCGGCGCCTCCAAAGCTTCAAAACGGCCGCAGCCGTCGCTGCAGTTACTTCGAGGGGGTCTTGGCGGCCGGAGCCATCTTGGCGGCGTGGATGGTGACCTTGCTGGCCATCTTGGTGTCGCCCATGGTCTTGTAGGAGACGGTGACCTTGGTGCCCATGGTGATGTCGGCCGCGGTCTTGCTCTTCGGGGAGATGGTGGTCTTGTCGTTCCAGCTGAAGTTCATGTCGCCGCTCTTCGCCTTGACGGTCATGGTCTTGGCGGTGGCGTCGACGGCGGTCACTTCGCCGGTGGCCGAGTGAGCCTTCGTGCTGTGATGCTTGCTCTTCTTCGCCATCGTGCCATGCGACATCGACATGTCGCTCGAGCTGGTGCCCATGGCGCCGCTGTCGGTGCCCATCGTGCCGGTCTGCGCGGCGGCGAAGGCCGCCGTCGTCAGGCCCATCAACCCACACAGAACCCACACAGAAGTCTTGCGCATACACTCTCCTTTAGCGGGCGGGGGATATCCCCACCCAAAGTACCAGGCTCCTATTCTGCATCCGGGATGCCAGGCTTTTCAACGCCTCTCCCCAGGGGAAGCCGCCGGAAGCCGCGGCCCGGCGCGTCAAACAAGGCGCGCTGGAGCCTCTCTCCTCGCCAAAACGGCATGGCCAGACGCCCGCGCGGCCGCGATGGCTCCGCCGGGCGCCTGACAGCTCTCCGCCCGCCGGATCAGGACAGGAGGTCGGCGGCGAGGCGGGCGGCGCCGAAGAGGGCGGCCCGCTCGTTGAGGACCACCCGCACCGGCACGGCCTCGAGATACGAGCGGAAGCGCCCCTTGTCCTGGAAGGCGCGGAGGAAGGTGCCGTCCCGCAGCTTGTCGAGGATCTTCGGCGCGATGCCCCCTCCCAGGTAGACGCCGCCGGTCGCCGTGCCCAGGAGGGCGAGGTTGCCCGCCGTGGCGCCATAGGCGGCGGCGAAGAGGTCGAGGGCGCGCTCGGCGAGCGGCGAGGCGCCGGCCAGGGCGGCCTCGGCGATCGCCTTGGCGGGGTCCTCGGCGGCGAGCCGCGCCAGCAGCTCCGGGGTCTCCGGCCTCTCCGGCGGCTCGCTCGGCCGGCCGCCGGAGCCGCCCGCGGCCGAGCGCTGGAGCGACAGGTGGAGATAGATGTTGTGGAGCCCAGGGCCGGAGAGGACCCGCTCGACGCTGACGTGCCCGAAGCGGTCCCGCAGCGTGCGGTAGAGGGCCAGCTCATCCTCCGTGCGCGGCGCGTAGTCCATGTGGCCGCCCTCGGAGGCGACGGCGGCATGGCCGCCGCCCGGCCGGGCGGGGAGGAGCGCCATCCCGAGGCCGGTGCCGGCGGCGATCAGGGCGCGGTTGCCGCCGCCGGCGGACGCCCCCGGGTCGCCCGGCTGGAGGACGGCGACGTCGGCGGGATCGAGCAGCGCCACCCCCGCCGCCGTCGCCACCAGGTCGTTGACCAGGGTGAGGGCGGGGATGGCCATGGCGCGGCCGAGCGCCACGCCGTCGACCTCCCAGGCGAGATTGGGGGTCCTGGCGTAGTTCTCGACCACCGGCCCCGGCACCCCGAAGCAGGCGGCGGCGATGGCCGGGTGGTCGCCGGCCAGGAACCGGGCGAGGAGCGGCCCGAGGGCGGGGAAGTCGGCGCTGATGAAATGGGCGCCGCGCAGGAGGCGCGGGCGTCCGTCGACCCAGCGGAAGAGGCCGAGGTTGGTCTTCGTGCCGCCGACGTCACCGGCGAGGATCAGGAGCTCGTCCCGGTATCCCCTCGTCGCCTCCGCTCCGCTCGCCATGCGCGACCGCTCCCTTGCCCGCCTGGACTGTATGCGAGAGGAAGACCGCGGGCAATCGCGCCCGTCCTAGGAACTGCCGATGAGCGTGGTAGCATCGCGGGCCGCGGCGGGAGCGATGTCGAAGACCCCAACGGACAGAGCGGCAGAGTGAGCGGAGGGCGCGGGCGGATGGCGGCGGCCATGCTGGCGCTCGCGCTCGCCGCCTGCGGCGGGCGCGGCGGGCGCGACTACACGGTGCGCGGCAAGGTCGCGCAGCTCCCCCAGGCGGGCCAGCCGGCGAGCGCCTTCATGATCGCCCACGAGCCGGTCGACGACTTCGTCGACCGCGACGGCAAGGTCTCGGGGATGGACTCGATGACCATGTCGTTCCCGCTCGCCCGCGGCGTCACGCCGGCCGGCCTCGCGGTCGGCGACCCGATCCGGTTCACGCTGCACGTCGATTGGGCGGCCGATCGGCCGGTCGAGATCACGCGCCTCGAGAAGCTCCCGCCGGGCACGCCGATCGTCTTCCGCGCCGCCCGCCCGGCGCACTGAGGCGCGGCCGGGCGGAGCCCGCCGGCACTTTTTCAGCGGACTTCCACGCACTAACCAACGCAACGAAACGGAGGGAGATATGCCGGTACGTCAAGCCAGAGCGGTTTGGGAAGGTGGACTCAAGGACGGCCACGGCACCGTGGCCCTCGGCAGCGGCGCCTTCGAGGGACGCTACTCGTTCGGCTCGCGCTTCGAGGAGGCGGGGGGAACCAACCCCGAGGAGCTGATCGGCGCCGCCCATGCCGGCTGCTTCTCGATGGCGCTCTCGGCCGGCCTCGGCCGCGCCGGGTTCCAGCCGCAGCGGGTCGCGACCGCGGCCAAGGTCCACCTCGAGAAGGTGGGCGAGGGTTTCAAGATCACCCGCATCGAGCTCGATTGCGAGGCCGCGGTGCCGGGCATCGACGACGCCGCGTTCCAGGAGGCGGCCCGCAAGGCGAAGGAGGGCTGCCCGGTGTCGCAGGCCCTGGGCGGCGTCGAGATCACCCTCCAGGCGCGCCTCCAGGGTTAGGCGTCCGCTCGACCGGGCCCCGCCGCCCGGCCGGCGGCGGGGCCGGTCGATCCTTGCGGTCGCCTTTCCCCCATTGATTTATAGCTGCCAATGCATCTTTTTGCTTGACATCGTCGCGCGGCGCCCTTAGCCTCGCAGCGAGTTTCGGCCCTAGATTCCCGTAAGGAGATTTCAGCATGGCGTGGAAGAGAGAAGATCCGCCGAGCCCGAGCCCGCAACCCCACCCCGAGCCCGCCCCACTCCCCCGCCCGGTCGTAGCGTCCACCACCGCCGCCGCCGCCACCACCGCACCCGAGCCGCCCCGGCGCAGCGGCGAGCGCGCGACGATCGGCCCGTCGATCTACATCAAGGGCGATCTCGCCGGCGACGAGGACCTCGTCATCGAGGGACGCGTCGAGGGGCGCGTCGACCTGAAGCAGCACAACGTGACGATCGGCAAGAACGGCCGCGTGCGCGCCGACGTCTTCGGCCGCATCGTCAACGTCGAGGGCGAGGTCGACGGCAACGTCTTCGCCCAGGAGCAGGCGGTTCTCCGCCAGTCGGGCGCGGTGCGCGGCAACATCACCTCGCCGCGCGTCACGCTGGAGGACGGCTCGCGTTTCAAGGGCTCGATCGACATGGAGCCCAAGGACGGCGGCAAGAGCGGCAGCGGCGCCAACCACTCGGCCAAGCGCGAGGGGGAGACGGCGAGCGTGGCCGCCAGCAGCGGCAGCGGCGGCCGGCCGGCCAGCGCCTGATGCGCTGGCCCGGCTCCCGCGACAGCGGGAAAGAGCACGGGCAGCCGGCCGAGGCGAACCCCGACGTCCATCGCTCGCTGGGCCTCGCCGCGCTGTTCCAGGAGATCCGGCGGGATCGCAAGCTGCAGGTGCTCGACCTCGGCTCGGCCGTGGGCTCGAACGTCGAGTTCCTGTCGCGCTACGACTGCAAGCTCTACATCGAGGACCTCTACGCGGCGCTCGCCGCCCGGCGGCCCGCCGTCGGCGAGGGCGAGGAGGCGGGGCCGCAGTTCTTCGCCGACTTCCTCCCCCTGCCGGAGACCGTCCACCTGGACGTGATCCTCGCCTGGGACACCTTCAACTACCTGTCGCGCCGCGAGCTCTCCCACTTGATCGCTCACCTGCGGCGCTACTGCCAGCCGGGGACGCTGATCTTCGCCCTCATCTCGATCCTCAAGCAGATCCCGGCGCAGCCCATCCGCTTCCGCATCGTCGACGAGGAGAACCTCGCCTATGAGATGCGGACCGCCGCGCTGCGCCCGGCGCCGCGCTACGCTCCGGCGGAGCTGACGGACATCCTCTCCGGCTTCCGCGTCGACCGCTCGTACCTGTTGCGCCATGGCATCCAGGAATACCTGTTCGTGCGCGACAAGGACCTGCCCGGCCCCCCGCCCGCCGCGCCGCCGCGCCGCTGGTAGCCCCCGCTGGCAGCCAGGCTGGTAGCTAACGCTGGCAGCTGACGCTGGTAGCCAGCGCTGGTAGCCAATCAGCTACCGTAGACCGCGTCGACCACCTCGGCCACCAGAATGCCGCGGATCGCCGCCGGGTCGAAGCGCGGCGCCGCCGCCAGGCGCTCGGCCCAGGCGGCGATCCCGCGCCCCATCCATTCGCCCGACTCGCGGTGGGAGGTCTGGCGCGAGCGGCCGCTGTAGCGCCGCAGCTCGAAGTCGTAGAAGCTGCCGCCGACGTTCGCCAGCTCGGCGCCGCCGGCGGTGCCGAAGGCCGCCGCGCGGATCGTGCAGTCCTCGCCGGCGTGGGCGTTCCAGGAGACGGCGAGGGTCGCCGTCGCCCGCTCGCCGGCGCCGGTCTCGAGCTCGAGCCAGGCGGTCGCGAAGTCGTCGATCCCCCGCCGGCTCCCGGCCCCTTCGACCGGCTGCCCGCCGGCGGTGGCGCGGCCGGCGACGGCGGTGACCGCGCGCGCCTCGGTCAGCCACAGGGCGAGGTCGATCAGGTGGACGCCCAGGTCCATCAGCGCGCCGCCGCCGGCGAGCGCCGGGTCGCGGCACCACGCCTTGTCCGGGCCATAGGCATTGTGGAACACGGTCTCGAGCGCCACCATGCGCCCCAGCTCGCCCGCCGCGATCGCCCGCCGGATCTCCCCTGCCCCGGCGGTGTGGCGGTAGGAGTAGTCGACCGCGAGCGGCCGGTCGGCCTCGCGCGAGGCGGCGATCAGGAGCCGCGCCTCGGCGGCCGAGAGGGCGAGCGGCTTCTGGCAGAAGACCGCCAGGCCGCGCTCGAGCGCCGCCAGGACCTGCGGCGCATGGAGCGCGTTGGGCGTCGCGATCACCACCCCGTCCAAGTCGAGCGCGGCGGCCCGGCGCCACAGGTCGCCGGGGTCGGCGAAGCAGGCCGCGCCGGGGTGGCCGGCGGCCGCCGCCGCCAGGCGCTCCGGCGCCGACTCGCAGAGCGCCACCGCTTCGGCGGCCCCGGCCGCGGTCACCGCGGCGAGGCGCTGGGCGCCGATCCAGCCGAGGCCGACGAAGGCCAGGCGAGGGGGCCGCGCAGCGGGCCGGCTCACGCCGCGGTCACCAGCGCCTTCAGGAACCCGTCGGGGCGGGCGGCGGCGGTCGCGAAGGCGCGGTTGATGTCCGCCAGGGGGAAGCGGTGGGTGAGGAGCGGCTCGAGGTCGAGCTCCCCCGCCGCGGCGAGCGCCACCCCCTCCTCCATGCCGCGGCGATAGATCGCGGGATCGCGCTCGTGGGCGTTGACGACGTCCAGCCCCCGCCAGTTCCAGAGCTGCATGTTGACCGTGCGCGCGCCGTCCTGGTGGTAGCCGGCGATCACCAGGCGGCCGCGCACGCGAACCAGCCGGGCGGCGAGGTCGAGCGGCTCCTGGCGGCCGGTCGCCTCGATCACCACGTCCGCCAGGCGGCCGCCGGTGAGCGCCGCGATCCGGCCGTCGACGTCGTCGGCATAGGAGAGGACCTCGTCGGCGCCGGCGGCGCGGGCGAGGTCGCGGGCCGAGGGCCGGCGCGACACCGCGATCAGACGCCCGGGCCTCGCGCGGCGCACGAGCTGGAGGAGGAGGGCGCCGAGGAAGCCGGCGCCGACGAGGACGACGACGTCCCCGCGGGCGACGCCGGCGCGCCGGGCGACGTTGACGGCGCAGGCGAGCGGCTCGCCGAGGATCGGCCGGCCGGCGAGCGCCGGCGGCAGCCGGACGACGGCGCCGGCGTCGGCGACGTCGAGCTCCGAGTAGCCGTGGTAGGCGAGCGCGGTGACCGGGTCGCCCACCGCGAGGCCGCCGCCGGCCCCCGGCGCCCAGCGCCGCGATGGTGCCGAAGACCTCGTGCCCGGGGGCGCCGGGGGCCAGCGGATAGGAGAGCCCGGCGACGCCCTGCCAGGGCCCCATGTCCGAGCCGCAGACGCCGCAGCCGTGGACCGCGACGAGGACCTGGTCGTCGCCGGGCCGCGGCGGCTCGACGTCGCCGAGCGCGAAGCGCCCGGGATGGACGAGAGTGGCCGTCCGCATGCGGCAGCGGACGAGCGAGAACCGTGCCAGCGGGGAGAGCGGCGGCTCTCCGGCTGCGCTCCCCTACTCCTCTATAGCGAGAGCCCCAGCCGGCGCGCCGCGCGGAGGAGGGCGCAGGTCGACTTGGCGTCGTGGATCTCGCCCGAGGCGGCCCGCGCCACCGCCTCGGCGAGCGGCAGCCGTTCGAGGGTCAGCACCTCGTCCCTGCCGAGCGACTGCCGCGTCGGCTCGAGGCCGGTCGCGAGATAGAGCCAGATCTTCTCGTCGGTGAAGCCGGGGGTGGTCCAGATCCAGCCGAGCGGCGCCAGGTCGCCGGCGCGGTGCCCGGTCTCCTCCTCGACCTCGCGGCGGGCGCAGGCCTCCGGCGTCTCGCCGGGTCGATCTTTCCGGCCGGCACCTCGAGCAGCCAGCCGCCGGTCGCGTAGCGGTACTGGCGGATGAGCAGGACCCGGCCGTCGCCGTCGACCGGCACGATCGCCGCGGCGCCGGGGTGATGGAGCATCTCGAAGTCCATCACCTCGCCGTTCGGCAGGCGCACGCGGTCGACGTCGAGCCGCACCGTGCGGCCGCGGAAGACCTCCCGGCTGTCCAGGCGCTCGCCGCGCGGGCGGTCGTCCTCGGCCCCCACCGCCGTCCTAGCGCTCGCCGCGCCGGTGCTCGGCGGTGGGGAGGATCTGCGTCTCCTGGTAGCCGGCGGGGAGCTCGAAGGTCGAGCTGGGGAGCGACCGCGTCTCGAGCCTGGTGACCTCCAGGGTGTGCCGGCCCACCTGCTGCCTGCCCTTCTGGGTGGTCGTCGAGACGCTCACCATCTTCAGCGGGAAGCCCTCGATCCGCGACTTCTCCGTCTCGGCCGCCATCAGCTTGTCGAACTCGGCGTTGCCGGTGCGCGGCGGGTCGGCGCGGAGCCAGACGCCGAAGCCGGGGTCGGCGAGCCGCTTCGACGCCCAGACGTCCTGATCGACGACGCTGTCGGAGCTGCGCCCGATGCCGAAGACCCGCATCTTCATCGAGTAGCTGGTGCGGAACTTGTAGTGGCGGGTCGGCACGCCGGCGATCGCGCCGCCGTCCTCCTCGGAGATCTTCTCCACCTTGGGGTCGGAGAACTCGAACTTGAGGATCGGCCCCATGCCGTTCATCACCCCGCCGACGAGGCCGAGCATGGCGTTGAGGTCCCACACGGCGTAGGTCTTGTCCTCGGGGTTGACGAGGTAGAGGGTGTGGCCGCCGTCTTTGGCCAGCAGGTAGCTGCCCGTTTTCATGACCGGGTTGTCGCTCTGCGAGAAGACCACCTTGGCCTTGTCGCCGCTCACCCAGCCCTCCACCTGCATCTTCATGCTGTGGCCCTGCTGGTCATCCGTGGTGCTCACCGCCGTGTAGTGCATGCCCGCCCACGCCGGCGACGCCGCCGCGAGGAGCGATAGACCGACGAAACCGACGAAACCGCCGAAACCAACCAACGCATGACGCATCTTTCGCACGCTCTGCCTCCTATCCCATAGTCAGCGGGCCGGATGATGGCCCAAGACAACCAGGCGACGCAACGGGCGGAAACGTTGCAAGATCGGGCCCGCTACGTCGTTTCGCTCACCTGGTAGAGGACCGTCTCGACCTCCTCCACCGCCATCCCCTCCGGCAGGGCGCGCGCGAAGCGCCGCGCCAGCTCGTCCAGGCGCTCGCGCGGCACGCCGCGCAGGTCGTCCACGCTGCGCCAGCGGATCGCCAGGACGACGGCGGTCGGATCGTCGCGATCGAGCCATGTCTCCTTGCCGAGGAAGCCGGCCTGCCGCGCCAGACCCCGCGTCCACACCTCGCCGTCGACCGCGACGAACCGCTCGCGGAGGCCCGCCGTCACCCGCAGCCGCTTCCATTCGACGATCATCCCCGTCCCCTCCCGCGGTCCCCCATCGGGCGGCAAATCGGCGGCAAATCGGGCGGCAAATCGGCGGCGATCGCTCGAGCCTGCCCGGCATAGAAGCCAGCGTGCCCGTGTTGCTACCAGCCAGCCGCCAGACCCCGAAGCTCTCGATCGAGAGGAGCGCCCCGTGAGCCGAGCCTGCAACCGCCGTTCCGCCCCTTCCCGATCCTCCCGGCCGTGGCCCCTGGCCGGTCTCGCCATCGTCACCCTCCTGACGGCGGCGGCGGGACCGGCCCCGGCCGCCCCGCCGCCGGCCCCTCCTCGGGCCGCCGGGCTCGGCCTCTCCCCCGGCGACCTCGCCCGCGCCGCCGCCGGCGAGGTGGTGACGCGGCTCGAGCGGGTGCCGGGAAGCGGCCCGCGGCAGGGGCTGGGAGTGGCGGCGATCGACGAGCCGCCAGCCCGCGTCTTCGCCGCGCTGGCCGACTTCGCCCACTGGTCCGAGTTCATGCCCTTCATGAGCCGCTCGGAGGCTCGCCGCGAGGCGGACGGCTCATTCCTCTGCAGCCAGTCTCTGGCTCTGCCGACGGGCGAGCGGCATTATCAGGTTCGAGCGCAGATACGAGCGCAGGCAGCAGCCGGCGCCGAGGGGAGCGGCGAGGGCGCAGCCTGGAGCGTGACCTGGAGCTACGTCCCCGGCTCGGGCGACATCGTGGCGCAGCGCGGCTCCTGGACCCTCCTCCCCCTGGCCGGCGGCCGGACGCTCGCCGTGCTGCGCCTCGTCTCCGATCCCGGCGGGCTCTCCGCCTGGCTGTCCGACCGCGCCATGACGAAGTCGATCCCTTGGATCTTCAACGGCTTGCGCCAGCAGGTCCAGCGCGACCGCTATGCCGCGGCCGGCGGCGGCTCCCTCGCGCCATGACAGCGCCGCGCGTTCCCGGTGTAGAATCTCGCCGTCCCAGGATCGTGGAGGGCCATTCTCGAGACTCGTTTGAGAGGATAACTTCCCGCTCGAACCCTGAGCGACGTTCTCCCCCGGAGTCCGCGATGAGATCCGTGAACGCCAACGAAGCGCGAGCCGTCGAGATCTATCTGGGGACCGAGCTGCACCGCCGCTCGATCGAGCTGACGCGGGCGTGGCTCGATCGCCTGCGCGCCCGCCTGGACGTGCACCCGATGCGCATCTTCCCCTCGAGCACGCTGCTCAACCATATCCCCGAGGTCCTCAAGCGCATCTCCGAGTACCTCATCTCGGGCGGCAGCATGATCTCCGAGCAGGCGATCCGCGACGAGCTCGCCCTCCTCGCCCGCCTGCGCCGCGAGCAGGGCTACGACATCGACGAGATCGTCGCCGAGTTCGACATCCTGGGCGAGATCCTCTACCAGGCCCTGCGCGAGGAGGCGGAGCGCTTCGGCCGCCAGGTCGCCCCGGACCAGGCGATCGAGGTGGCCGAGCGGCTCTACCGCGCCCTCATCGGGATCACCGGGATCACCGCCACCACCTTCCGCGAGGAGGGGTTCAAGGACCGCCGGGAGAGGGCGCACCTGCTCGCCCGCTTCGGCCGCACCCTGGCGCACGAGATCCGCAACTCCCTCGGGGCCGGCGAGGCGGCGCTCGACATGCTGGCGACGGCCGAGGAGGGGTCGCGCGAGCGCGGCATGCGCATCCTGCAGAACACCTTCCGCCGGCTGGAGGGGCTCTCCGAGGACATCCTCGCCCTCGCCGTGGCGCAGGGGAGCGAGGAGACGGCGCAGGGGCGCCGCCTGTCGCTGCGCAAGCTCGTCGAGCAGGCGATCCTCGGGCTCGAGACCGTGGCGCTCGAGCGCGGCGTGCGCATCGAGGCGATCGAGCCGATCCCCGACGTGCAGGTCGATGCGACGCGGGTCGAGCTGATCCTCATCAACCTGCTGTCGAACGCCGTCAAGTACAGCGATTCGGCGAACCCCGAGCGCTGGGTGCGGATCTCGGCCCAGCACGAGGAGCGGGGCTTCTGGCGCCTCGCCGTCGCCGACAACGGCCTCGGCATCCACGCCGATCTGCACGCCCGCGTCTTCGACGAGTTCGTCCGCGCCCATCCCGAGATCTCGGACGGCACCGGCCTCGGCCTCTCGATCGCCCGCGAGGCCATCGAGCAGATCGGCGGCACGATCTGGCTCGAGAGCCGCCCCGGCGAGGGCACGACGGTCTACTTCACCGTCGTCGACCCGCCGATGGCGCGCGAGTAGGGCGACACCCAGCCCTACTGGAAATACCCCGAGACGTCGACCACCAGGTGGGCCGCGCCGGGGAAGATGTCCGCCTGCACGGCGACCTCCCCCAGCGGATTGCCGGTGAGCGACAGGATCGCCTCGTTGGCGCGCGCCTCGCCGGCGCGGAAGTTGATCGTCGAGGTGCGGTCGCCGAGGCCCACGGGGCCGAGGCGGAGGTCGCCCGGTCCGCCAGGGGAGACGACGGTGACGTTGGCGGCGACCGCTCGCGCGCCGGCGGGGACCCCGCAGTGGCCGGCGACGGGGAAGACGCGCTGGGCGCCGCCGCCGGCGAGCGCCGGCCCGCCCAGGGGACCGGCCGGCTGGCGGGTGTCGACGAGCCGGCAGGGGGCCAGGGTGTAGAAGGCGAGCGGCTCGGGGCTCGGGCCGTAGACCCGGAGCTTGGCGCTCTCGTCGGTGACGAAGAGCTTGCCGCCGCTGACGATCGGGCTCTCCCAGTGGACGCCGCCGAGCGCGCCGGTCCACAGCACGGCGCCGGTCTTCGGGTCGAGCGCCTGGATCCCCGCCGAGCTGGCGTAGAAGACCATGCCGTTGGCGATCACCGGCGAGCTGCCGCCGGTGGAGCTCGTCCAGCGCACGGCGAGCGACGGCGCCCCGCCCGCGAGCGCCACTTGGAGGCCCGCGATGCCGCTGCCGTTGGCGACGAACGCCCAGGTGTCGCCGGCGACCGGGTCGACCCATACCGCGGGCGGCCGTGAGCACCTGGCCGCCCTGCGGCACGGCGATCTTCTGCAGCTCGCCGCCGAGGTGCCCGGGCCCGCCCATCCCCGAGAGGTCGGCGAGGTCGAGCAGGCGGAGCTCGGCGTCCTTGCCGCTCTGCAGCCCGAGGTGCGCCACGCCGCTGCCGGCCGGCGCCGGCAGGATCGCCGGCGCGGTGCTCCCGAGATCGGCGTCGACGTCCTGCAGGTGCTGGAACTCGGCCGGCGTGTAGGTGTCGACCGGCAGGCCGCCCGTGCCGGTGCCGTCCGGGTGCAGCGCGAAGACGGTGTCGCCCCAGTCGTGGCCGCCGGTGTTGCCGTCGTAGTCGCCGTTGCCGGTCGCCATGAAGATGCGGTCGAGGGCGGCGTCGTAGACGATGCCGGCGCGCGCCCAGATGGCGGTCTGCACCGCCGGGCAGTCGGGCGAGGCGTTCTCGACGAAGTGGACGGTCTGGTCGCTGCAGGCGGCGTTGAAGACCTTCTGGGCACCGGTCGCGAGGTCGATCGCCGTGACGTGCCCCTGGTAGTCGCCGGCGTCGCCGGGGTAGCCGCCGTTGGCGACGTAGAGATAGGTGACGCCGCTCCGGGCGGTGGCGATCGACAGCGCCGAGGAGCCCTTCTCGACGTCGGGCTTCAAGGTCGTCGTCTCCGGCCAGCCGCCGGTCGTCACCTCGGCGCCGTCCCCCACGGCGTACTTGTGCACCCTGCCCTCGAGCCCGTAGCCGTAGACGTACAGCCGGCCGGGGTCGATCGCCGGCGACGACGTCGTGTAGCGCGGGCCGGTCGCCGGCTGCCTCGACCAGACGGTCGTGCCGTCGGCGGCGTCGAGCGCCAGCAGGCGGCCGTCCTTGGTGGTCAGGAAGATCAGGTCCTTGACGCCGCCGGCGGTCGCGACGCCGGGCAGGAAGGCCGGCGCCCCGTCGGCGATCGACGGCAGCGTCACCGCCGGGTAGAGCAGGTGGAGCGTCGAGACGTTGCCGGGATGGATCGTCGTCTCCTGGTCCGTGGCGCCGCCGTGCTGGGCGTCGAAGTCGAACTGGGGCCAGTCGGCCTGCTGGGCGGCGAGGGCGGGCGGCAGGATGAGGGCGGCGAGCGCGACGGCGAGCTGCGCATGACGATTCATACTGGAATGGTAATGCAACTCCTCGCCCGCGGCTTGAACCGGGTGGAGGATGGCCTGGGGATGGCGGGCGCCATGCAAGAGCAGCCGTCGCCATGGCGGCCACGGAGCGCGACGCGCGCACCTCCCGGCTCCGTTCCCTCGGCTCGTTCTTCGCGCCGGCCGAGCGGGCGCGCCACGGCTACCTCTGGGCGCGCTGGCTCTTCCTGCGCGCCCTCGGGCTGGTCTTCTTCTCCGCCTTCTACTCGCTCGCCTTCCAGATCCACGGCCTGATCGGCCCGCGGGGCATCCTCCCCGCCGGGCGCTACCTCGCGAGCGTCGCCGCCGCCTATCCGTCCGTGGCGCGCTTCTGGTACGCGCCGACGCTCCTCTGGATCTCGGCCGGCGACCGGGCGCTCACCGTCCTCGTCGCCGCCGGCTTCGCCGCCTCGCTCGCCCTCGTCCTGAACCTCTGGCCGCGGGCGAGCCTCGGCCTCTGCCTCCTCGCCTTCCTCTCCTTCATCGGCGCCGCCCAGGACTTCGCCTCGTACCAGTCGGACGGCATGCTCCTCGAGGCCGGGTTCCTGTCGCTCTTCTTCGCCCCGCCCGGGCTGCGCCCGCGCCTGGGCGCCGCCCATCCGCCGTCGCCGGCGAGCCTCTGGCTCCTGCGCTGGGAGTGGTTCCGGATCTACTTCGAGTCGGGGGTCGTCAAGCTGGCGAGCGGCGAGCCGCAGTGGCGGAACCTGACCGCCATGGACCACTACTACGAGAACGGCCCCCTCCCCACCTGGATCGGCTGGTACGCCGAGCAGCTCCCCCACCGCTTCCACGCCGGCACCGCTCTCTTCACCCTCGTCGCCGAGCTCGGCCTCGCCTGGCTGGTCTTCCTGCCGCGGCGCTTTCGCCTCGCCGGCTTCCTGATCCTCACCCCGTTCCAGGTCGCGATCATCCTCAGCGCCAACTACGCCTTCCTCAACTACCTGGTGCTGATCCTCGGCATCCTCCTGGTCGACGACGCCGCCCTCGGCCGGCTCGGCTTCCGGCCGCCGCCCGAGATGGCGCCCGTGCGGCCGCGCGCCTGGCGCGTCGCCGCGGCCGCCTTCGCCCTGGTCTGGGTCTTCTACGCGACCCTCCTGGTGATGCCCGGTGCGCCCTGGGCGCGCGCCCTGCCCGGCCCGCTCCTCGCCCCGGCGGTCGCCCTCGAGCCCTTCCGCATCGCCAACCGCTTCGGCCTCTTCGCGGTGATGACGCGGGCGCGCTACGAGATCGAGTTCCAGGGGACGCGCGACGGCGCGACCTGGGTCCCCTACCCGTTCCGCTACAAGCCGCAGGACGTCCGCCGGGCGCCCGGCATCTACGCTCCCTACCAGCCGCGCTTCGAGTGGAACCTGTGGTTCGCCTCGCTCGAGGGCTGGGAGGCCAACCCCTGGGTGGTGGCGGCGGAGGTGCGCCTGCTGGCGGGCGACCCGGCCGTCCTCGCGCTCTTCGCCCGCGACCCCTTCGCCGGCGCGCCGCCGGCGGCGGTGCGGACGGTGCGCTGGCGATACTGGTTCACCGACCGGCGGGCCCGCGCCGGTCCGGGGCCGGACGCCGGCGCCTGGTGGCGGCGCCAGCTCCTCGGGCCCTACGCGCCCGAGGTGCGGCGGCAGCCGGACGGGTCGGTGGCGCTGGTCGAGCCGAACGGCGGCTCCTGAGGCTTCCGCTATACTCGCAAACCCGGAGGACACGAGGGTTGCAGACCCAGGAGCACTCTTCGACCGACGCCGCACGGCACCGCCCGCGATGAAGAATGGCGGGCGGCCGCGCTCCCGAGGAGTCCTCGTCACCCTCCTCGCCCTGGTGCTGCTGGCGGCGGTCGCCGGCGTCGCCTTCACCTTCCGCCCGCGCCCCGCGGCCGTCCACGTCACCCCCGCCGTCCGCGGCGACCTCCTCGTCCGCGTCCTCTGCGACGGCACCCTCGAGCCGCCGCCCGGCGGCGAGCTGCGCTCGGCCGCCGGCGGCACGGTCGCCGAGGTCGACGTCCACGAGGGCGACCGGGTGCGCTCGGGCCAGGTCCTCCTCCGCCTCGACAACCGGGAGATCGCCGGCGCCGAGCGCCAGGCGCAGGCCGACCTCTCCCGCGTCGAGGCCGAGCGCGCCGCCGCCGCCGCCGAGCTCGACCGCGCCGAGCGCGAGGCCGCATACCGCCGGCGCCTGGCCGACGCCGACCGCCGTCTCCTCGCCCAGGGGGCGCTGCCGGCGGCGAGCGCCGACGCCGACGAGCTCGCCGCCCGCCAGGCAACCGCCCAGGCGAGCGCGGCGCGGGCGCAGCTCGCCGGGATCGCCGGCGCGCCGCGAACCCCCTCGCGCCTGGGGCTCGCCGGGGCCGCCGCCGGCGACCTCGCCCGCCGCGCCGCGGCGCTCACCGTGCGGGCGCCCTTCGACGGCGTCGTCTACGGCCTGCCGCGCGCCGCCGGCCAGGCGGTGCAGCCGGGCGAGGTGGTCGCCGACGTCGCCGATCCCGACCAGCCGCGCGTGCGCCTGCGCATCGACCAGCCCGACCTGCCGCGGATCGCCGCCGGGCAGCGGATGATCGTCACGTTCAGCGGCCTCCCCGACCGCGCCTGGGAGGGCCGGGTGACCGCCGCCGCCGGCGGCCTGCGCGACGTCGGCGGGCGCCAGGTGGGCGAGGCGCTGGGCGAGATCGCCGACCCCGGCCGCGCCCTGCCACTGAACGCCGCGGTCGACGTCCAGGTCGTCGTCGCCGAGCGCAGCGGGGTCCTCACCATCCCGCGGAGCGCTCTGCGCCGCGAGGCCGACCGGCGCTTCGTCTACGTCGTCGCGGCCGGGGCCGCGGCGCGCCGCGACGTCACCGTCGGGCTCGTCGGGCTCTCCCAGGTCGAGGTCCTGAGCGGGCTCGCCGCGGGCGACAGCGTGGTCGCCGACGCCGCCGTGCCGCTGCGAGAGGGGCAGCGTGTCCGCACCGCTGCACCGTGAGCGGCTGCGCGACCGCGCGCGCGACGCCGTGCCCGGCGCCGAGGCGCTGGTCATGGCGCTCACCCGCTTCGAGACTCACCCGCTGCAGACCTGGCTCACCCTGACCGGCCTCTTCGTCGGCACCGCCTCGATCATCGTCGTCGTGGCGCTCGGCTTGACCGGGCGCGGCTTCGTGATGACCCAGATCGAGGGCGTCGGCTCGCACCTCCTGTGGGCCAACTACCGCGCCACGGGGAGCGCCGCCGGGGCGCGGCCGGACGACGACCCCATCCGCGACGCCGACGTGGCGGCGGTCGCCGCGCGCTCCGACCTCTTCGCCGGCGTGACGCCGCTCGTCATCCTCCACGGGCAGATCGGCGTCCAGGGGCGCGATACCGACCTGACCATCCTCGGCACCAGCGCCAACTACCCCGCGGTGCGCAAGAACCTCCGCCTCCTGCAGGGCCGCTTCCTCGACGACGACGACGTCCTCGGGCAGGCCAAGGTCTGCGTCGTCAACCGCCACCTCTACGAGGAGCTGTGGGGAACGGACGACCCCGCCGGCAAGAGCCTGCGCAGCCTGGGGATGAGCTTCGCGGTGATCGGCGAGTTCGAGGAGCCGGTCGACACGCTGGGGCAGGGCGACGTCACCCCGGAGACGATCTTCATCCCCGTCACCACGAGCTGGTTCTTCACCCCGGCGCGCCGCGTCGACACCCTCTTCGCCGAGGTGCGCGACTTCGACTCGATCCCGCTCGCCCAGCGGACGCTCGCGGACATCCTGCGCGAGCGCCACCACCCCGGCTCGCAGTACCCGGTGCAGAGCATGCAGGCGGTGGTCAAGGTGGCCAACGCCATCTCCTGGGGGCTCGTCCTCGTCTTCATCCTGGTGGCGGCGATCTCGGTCGTGGTGGGGGGGGTGGGGATCATGAACATCCTCCTCGCCTCGGTCGAGCAGCGCACGCGGGAGATCGGCCTGCGCCTGTCGATCGGCGCCCGCCGCCGCGACGTCCTCCAGCAGTTCCTGCTCGAGGCGCTGGTGCTCGGCGCGGTGGGCTCGGCGCTAGGGGTGATCGGCGGTCTCGGCCTGCCGCTCCTGGCGCGGCTGGCGGTGCGGCGGGTGCCGATCCTGGTCTCGCCGCTCTCGGCCGCCCTCGCCTTCTTCTTCTCCTGCCTGGTGACGGTGCTCTTCGGCACCATCCCCGCCTACCGCGCCTCGCGGCTCGATCCGGTGGAGGCGCTGCGCCATGAGTGAGCGGCCATGAGTGAGCGGCAAGATGTGGCGGCAGCGCTGCGGGCCGCCTGGATCGGCGGGCTCGCGCTCGCCGCGATCTCCGCGACCTCGCTCGCCGCCCAGGCGCCCGCGGCCGCGGCGATCGAGGCGCCGCTCACCCTGCGCCACGCCGTCGAGCTCGCGGTCGCCCATGCCCCCGAGGTCGCGGTGGCGCTCGCCGCCGAGCGCGAGGGGGCGGCGGGAGCGCGCCTCGCCGCCGACGCCTTCGCTCCCCAGGCGGCGCTCAAGAGCAACCCGGGCTACCTGCACGGGCTGCCGCTGACCGTCGCCGGCGGGGTGCCGTCGATCGCCGGCGTCGAGGTCCGGCAGACGCTCTACGACCCCGCCCGCCGCGCCGAGGCGGCGGCGAGCCGCGCCGGCGAGGCGACGGCGGCGGGCGGCTACGAGCGGGCGCGGCGCGAGGCGGCGCGAGGCGCGGCCGCGCTCTACGCCCGCTGCTGGGGCGACGGCCGGGCGCTCGCCGCCGCCGGCGCGCGGGAGGCCGCCGCGGCGCGGGCGAGCGCTCTCGCCGCGGCGCGCGCCGGCGCCGGACGGGCGACCGCCCTCGAGGCGCGCCAGGCGCGCCTCCGCGCCGCGCAGGCGACGCAGAAGCGCCTCGATCTCGAGGCGCAGCGCGAGGCCGACGAGTCGGCGCTGCGCCGCCTCCTCGGCTGGCCCGAGGGCGCGCCGCTCGACCTCGCCGACGATCCGCTCGCGGTGTTGCCGGCACTGCCAGCACCGCCGGCACCGCCGGCGCCACCGGCGCCACCGGCTAACGGCGGGCTCGCCGCGGCGCGCGGCGCCGATCCCGAGCTCGCCGCCCTCGACCGCGCGATCGCCATCCGCCGCGCCGCCGAGCCGCGCGGCTTCGCCCCCACCGTCGAGGTCGGCGCCGAGTACCTGCGGCTCTTCCCCGCCAGCCAGTACGAGCCCTTCTACCGCAGCTTCAAGGCGGACGACTGGAGCGTCGGATTAGCGCTCACCCTGCCGCTGCCGCTCGGCCGGCAGGCGGCCGACGGGCGCGCCCGCCAGCAGGCGGCGCTCGACCGGCTGCTCGGCGAGCGGCGGGCGCGGGAATCGCAGCTCGCCGTCGACGTGCGGCAGGCCGAGCGCTCGCTGGCGCGAGCGGAGGCGGGGGCCGACCTGGCGCGCGAGGCGCGGAGCGTCGCCGAGGAAGCGCTGCGGGTGACCAAGGCGCTGGCCGGCGAAGGGCGCGCCGGCGACGACGACATCGCCGCCCGCGAGGCCGACCTCGCCGACGCCGGCGAGCAGGAAGCCCAGGCGGCGGCCGGCCTCGCCCAGGCCCGCGCCGCGCTGCTGGCGCTCCGTGGCGAGCTGCCGGGGATGCCGGCCCCGGACATGAAATAGGGGCGCTGGCACTGCCAGGCGGTCGTAGGCTGGGGTGAGCGAAGCGAACCCCAGGCCGTGACGCGAGCGGGCCGCTCAGCGCACCTCCTGCGCCGCGCCGCGAGCGAGAGCGTCGTCGAGGAGATCCTTGAGGCTGGCCTCCGCCTCGCGGCCGAGCCGCTCCTGCTCGCGCCGGAGCTTCTCCTGCTGGCGGCCGAGGCCTCCTGCTGGCGGGCGAGGTCTTTCTGTTGATGGCCGAGGTCGTCCATCTCCTCGGAGACCTCCTCCTGCTCGCGGTCGATGCGCTGGCGCTCGGAATCCGAGGCCGACATGGCGCGCGCGGCGAGGTCCCCCAGCTTGCCGCCGAGCGCCCCGCGTTCGGCGCCGAGCTTCCCCTGGCGCCACCGAGCGCGCCCTGCTCGGCTTCCCCAGCTCGCCCTGCTGCGCGGCGAGCGCTTGCCGGGGCGCGAAGAGCGCGCGGCGCCGGGCGAGGAGAGCCGGATCGCGGACGACGTACTCGCGGCCGGCGCGGCGGAACCAGAGCACCTCGCCGCCCGGCCCGGCGAGCCCGCGGGCACGGGCGGCATCGTCCGTCGAGCCGCTCATCGTCATGCTGCCGTTCTTCGCGATCAGGACGTACGGCTCGAGGGCGGCGGCCGAGCTGGAGGGGACCGTTGCGGCGGCGGCCGGGGCGGCCGGCGCCGCCTGGGCGGCGACGCCGAGGGGGGCGAGGGCGGCGAGCGCCGCGAGGCCGGCGAGCCGGAGCCAGGGCGGCCGCGGCCGGCGGGTGGGCGAGTCGAGCATCAGCGATCTCCTCTCGAGAGCTCCGCGCCGGCCGAGCCTACTCCTCTCCCTCCAACTTCTCGAAGAATGCCGCCTCGCCTGCCGACAGCGGAATCCCGCGGTCGAGGCGCTCGCGCTCGGCTTCCTGCTCGAGGTCGCCGGGGGCGAGGACGCGCTCGCCGGGGGCGGCCTCCTGGGCACGCGTCAGGTGGAGGAGGCGGGAGAGGCGGGCGCGGAAGACCTCGGGGTCCTCGGCGGCGGCGACGTCGATCGCCAGGAAGAGGTGCGCCACCTGGCGCGGCTCGTCGTAGGGCTCGCCGTAGAGGTGCGAGAGCTCGTGGTCGAAGGGCATGCCGGCGAGGAGAGCCGTCAGCACCTCGACCAGCATCCCCAGGCACTGACCCTTGTGGCCGCCGAGCGGCTTGAGAGCCGAGATCTCGGGGCCGGGCTCTCCCGCGCCGGCGTCCAAGGCGGCGTCGCGGCCGTCCGGGGTCACCGCCCAGCCCGGCGCGAGCGGCAGCCCGCGCTCGCGGTGGCTCTTGACCTTCGAGTAGGAGACCTGGGAGGTCGCCATGTCGACGCAGAAGAGGTCCGCGCCGGCGCCCGCCGCCGCGGCCGAGAGGGGATTGGTGCCGAAGAGCGGCGCGACGCCTCCCGCCGGCGCCACCAGCGCGTCGCTGTTGGTGAAGGCGAAGCCGACGACGCCGGCGCGCGCCATCTCGAGGCTGTAGACCGAGGCGGCGCCGAAGTGGTTGGAGCTCCTGACCGCCACCCCGGCGATGCCGTTCGCCTTGGCCAGGCGCACCGCCTCGCGGCAGGCGACGCGGCCGGCGACGAGCCCGAGGGCATGGCCGGCGTCCATCAGCCGGAAGGCCGGCGCGCCGGGCTGCCAGCGGATGTCGGGACGGGCGCGAGCGCGGCCGCCGTCGAGCTCGGCGAGGTACACCGGGAAGAGCCGGACGCCGTGGGTGTCGATGCCGCGCAGCGAGGCCGTCAGCAGGCCGTCGACGACGAAGCCGGCGTGCTCGGGAGTGAGGCCGCGGCGCCCGAGCGCGGCCGACATGATCCCGGCCAGGCGCTCGCGGGGGAAGCGGATCAAGGAGCGGCCGTGGAGATCCCGGCCGGCGCGGTGCGATCCGCATCGGCCACCGTTGCGGCGGCCTGGAGACGGCTGCGGACGAAGCGCGCCAGGCGGGCGATCCCCTCCTCGATGCGCGCCTCGGAGACGTAGCTGAAGGAGAGCCGGATCTCGCGCTCGCGGCCGCCCTGGCCAGGCAGCACGGCGAAGAACGTCATCGGGCAGACGATCGCCCCGAAGTCGCGGGCGCAGGCGTCGAGCTCGGGCGCGCCGAACTCGAAGGGGAGGGCGACGGTGAGGAAGAAGCCCCCCTCCGGCCGGTTCCAGGAGACCGCCGCGGCGAGCGCCGGATCGCCGCCGAAGTGGCGGTCGAGCGCCCGCAGCATGGCGTCGCGCCGCGCCCGGTAGGTGGGGAGCTTCGCCGCCATCAGGCCGGCGAGCGAGCCGCCCTGCTCGAGGAGGATGCCGCCGACGAGCGCCTGCAGGAGCTGCGGCGTGTTGACCGTCGTCAGGCTCTTGATCTTCGACAGCTCCTCGGCCAGGAGCACCCGCCCGCCGCCGGCGGTCTCGACCTCCTGGTCGACCACGAGGTAGCCCATGCGGAGGCCGGGGAAGAGCGTCTTCGAGAAGCTCCCCATGTAGATGACGGCCGCCCGCTCGTCGAGCGACTTGAGGGTCGGCGACGGCGGCCCGTCGTAGGCGAAGGTGCCGTAGGGGTTGTCCTCGACGATCAGCACCCCCTCGCGGCGGCAGAGGTCGAGGAGCTCCCGCCGCGCCGCGAGCGGCATGCGCGTGCCGAGCGGGTTGTTGAAGTCCGGCACGTCGTAGACGGCGCGCGGCCGCTTCCCCGCCGCGCGCACGGCGCGGATCGCCGCCGCCACCGCCGCCGGCTCGAGGCCCTGGGGGCCGCTCGCCACGGGGTGGAGGGGGACGCCGAGGATCCTGGCGAGGCCGGTGATGCCGATGTAGGTGGGATCGCTCGCCAGGAGGACGTCGCGGTCGCCCTCGAAGAGGCCCATCAGGAGGATCGCCATCCCCTCCTGGGCGCCGGAGGTGACGACGATCGCCGCGGGGTCGGCGGCGATCCCCTCGTCGGAGGCGAGCTGGCGGGCGATCAGGTCCTTGATGATGCCGTTGGTCTTGCCGTACTGGCCGAGGTCGGCCCAGACGGCGCCGGGCGCCCGGCCGCTCTCCCGCGCCTGGTGGTCGACCCAGAGGGCGATCTTGCCGAGGCTCCCCTCGACGTCGAAGTGCTCCTCGGCGGGGCGGCCGGGGGCGAACGAGACCGCCTGCGGGTAGCGCAGCACGACCTCGTTGAGGAAGTTCATCACGTCGAGCGACGCGTCGCCCAACGCGGCCTTGAGCACGATCCGGGTGGTCCCGGAGGCGGCCTCTTCGCCCATCCTCGTCCCCCTGCCTGGCTCGCCGGTCTAGATCAGAACGCGTCCTTCTTCTCGAGCTGCTCGAAGAGCGACTGCACGCTGGCGTCGGAGAAGTCGCCGCCCATGCGCTCGATCAGCTCGAACATCATCCCCGAGCCGGGCTCGCGGTGGGTGAAGATCTGGCGCAGCCCCGGGCTGTTGATGATCGTGGTGTCGAACTCGAGCCCCTCGGCCTTGAGGCTCTCGGCGAGCTCCGGCAGGTTCTCGACGGCGATCGCCAGGTGCTGCACGCCGGGGCCGAAGCTCTCGACGAACTTCGAGACCTGGGAGTCGGGGCCCATGCCCTGGAGCAGCACGACGGTGATCGCCCCGGCCTTGACGACGGCCGAGATCATCGCCGTGTGCTTGCCCTCGGTCTTGCGGCGCTCGTGGAGCTCGAAGCCCAGCACCTGGGTGTAGAACTTGATCGATTCCTCGAGATCGCGCACGGCGATCGCCACGTGATCGATGCCCGTGGCGTGCTTGCCGATCGCGTTCAGGGTGGCGGTGGCGCCAGATTTCGCTTCAGTAGACATGCAGGGCCCTCCTCGTCGTTCGAATGATCTCCTGGCGCGGAGCTCCCGCGGAGCTCGGACTAGGGGGTGGCGCGCTCTCCTAGTGAGGTGCGACGTCCCCAGGCCCGCGGGACAGCCGGAGAAAGAGGCCGCGGCCCGTCGTTCCATTCTCTCCCGGCCGGCGCTGCAATCCCAGGCAATCCTGCCTAAGCAATCCTGCCTAAGCAATCCTGCCTAGGCAATCCTGATAGAGGCCGTCTGATATAAGCCCTGCCATGAGCACGCCCCCGACGAGCCTCTACGAGCAGGTGCTCCGCGACCTCGCCGCCGGCGCGGGCGAGGGTCTGGCCGCCCTGCCCCCGCCGCGCGCCTCGGCGGCGGTGGTGCCCTGGCGGCGGGTCCCCGCGGGCGCCGGCCCCGGCCGGCTGGAAGTCTATTGGATCGAGCGCTCGGCGGCGCTCGCCTTCATGGGCGGCTGGCGTGCCTTCCCCGGCGGCGGCCTGGCGCGCGCCGACGCCCAGGTGGCGGTGGCCGGCACGCCGCGCGGGCTGGGCGCCGGGCCGGCCGCCGCCGGCCTGCCCGACACCCTCCGCGACGCCGTCGAGACGGTCGGCCCGGACGACCTGCCGGGGATCGCCGCCTGCGCCGTCCGCGAGCTCTACGAGGAGACCGGGATCCTCCTCGCGGGAACCGCCGCGAGCGCCGGCGACCTGGCGCGCGAGCGGCGGCGCCTCCTCGCCGGCGAAGCCAACTTCGGCGAGGCCCTGGCGGCGCTCGGCGCGGCGCTCGACGCCTCCCCCCTGGTCTACGCCGGCCGCTGGATGACGCCGCCCTTCGCCCCCCTCCGCTTCGACAACCGCTTCTTCCTCCTCGAGTGGGGGCCGGAGCGGACGCCGCAGCCGGAGGTCGTCCCGGGCGAGCTCGCGAGCGGCGAGTGGATCGAGCCCGGCGAGGCCCACGAGCGCTGGCGGCGCGGCGAGGCGCTCGCCGCGCCGCCCATCCTCCATATCCTGAAGGTCCTCGCCGAGGACGGTCCGGAGAAGGGCCTGCCCCGCCTGCTCGACCCGTCGGAGACCAACCTCGGACCCTTCCGCAAGATCGAGCTCCGCCCCGGCGTCCTCCTCTTCCCGCTCGCCGTGCAGACCCTGCCGCCGGCGGCGACGGTCAACTGCTATCTCCTCGGGCACGGCGAGGCGGTGCTGGTCGATCCGGGCTCGCCCGCCGAGGCCGAGCTGGCGCGCCTCGAGGCGGCGCTCGCGGCGGCCGGCGAGCGCTGCGGGCTGCGGGTGACGGCGATCTGGCTCACCCATCACCACCCCGACCACGTCGGCGGGGTGGAGCGGCTGCGCGCCGCCCTCGGCGTCCCCGTCCTCGCCCATCGGCTGACCGCCGAGCGCCTCGCGGCGCGCGGCATCGCCGTCGACGGCGAGCTCGCGGACGGCGAGCGGGTGGTGCTCCGCGGCGCCGGGACCGCGGCGGCCCCGGACATGACCGTCCGCGTGATCCACACCCCGGGGCACGCCCGCGGCCATCTCTGCTTCCTCGACGAGGGGAGCGGCTCGCTCCTCGCCGGCGACATGGTGGCCGGCCTGGGGATGATCGTCGTCGATCCGCCCGAGGGGGACATGGACGACTACCTCGACTCCCTCCGCCGCCTGGCCGAGCTCGGGCCGCGCACCCTCTTCCCCGGCCACGGCCCGGCGGTCGGGGACGCCGTGGGCAAGCTCGGCGAGTACGTCGAGCACCGGCTCTGGCGCGAGGAGCGCATCCTCGCCGCGCACCGCGACGGCCTCTCCGCGCGGCAGATGCTCCCCCGCGTCTACGACGACGTCCCCGCGGCGGCCTACCCGCTCGCCGAGCGCCAGGTCCTCGCCCACCTCGAGCGCCTGCGCCGCGCCGGGAAGCTCGCCGGCTGACGACCCCCGTCTTCGCCAACCGCCGCGAGGTGCGCCTCCTCGCCATGCGCCGCTCGGGGCACCACGCGGTCGTCCACTGGATCCTGTCGCAGCTCCCCGGCCCCGGCCTCTTCGCCAACGACGGCAAGGTCGACGGCGGCCGCCTGGTCGGCAACCGCTTCAGCCGCTACGTCAACCTGCCGGCGGCGGACGTCGCCCGCGACCGCGCCGGCGAGCCGGCGGGGCTCGACATGTACCTGTGGAACGCCGAGGACCGGACGGTCGAGGAGATGGCGGGGCTGGCGCGCCACGCGGCGCGAGGGGCGAGCGCCGAGGTGGTGAACCTGCTGGTCCTGCGCGATCCCTGGAACTGGCTCGCCAGCCGGCGGCGGGCCGAGCCCGCCCGGCCGCTCGCCGGCACGCCGGAGATCGCCGCCTGGAAGGGGCAGGTGAAGGAGGCGCTCCGCCGCACGCGCCACCTCGAGCCGCTCCTCGCCGTCGACTTCCGCCGCTGGGTGGCCGAGGAGAGCTACCGGAGCGCCCTCGCCGCCGCCTTGGGCCTTCCCTTCACCGACGCCGGCTTCCGGGAGGTCGCCCTCCCCGGGCTCTCGAGCTTCGCGACCGACGCCGTCCGCGCCGACAACGCCGTGGTGCTCGAGCGCCACCGCGAGATGGGCGGCGACCCGGAGATCCGGGCGGCGTTGGACGGCGAGGTGCGCGAGCTGGCGGCGGCGTTTTTCGGCTGGAGCCCTGACGCGGCGAGCCGAGCGGAGTAGACTCTTCAAAAGTCGCGCAATCTGCCGGACCCGTGCGCGGCCCATCCGGGCCGCGCTGAAGTCGGCCGCGACCGCCCGCCGGGTGTGCCGGCGGACGAGGCGGCGAGCCACACGCCGCGGGCGACTCCGCCCGTGGTCCTTCTCGTGGAGGTGCGCAATGCAGGCACGATGTCGCAGGTCGTTGATCTGGGCCGTTCCGTTCCTGACGGTGGCATTCCTGGGCTGGGCCGGAGCGCGGAGCGCGTCGGCGAGCGAGCTCGCGGCGCCCGAGTGGATGGCGCAGGAGACCGCCGCGCCGGGGATGGGGACGGAGAGCGCGCCACCGGCCATGGGGACGGAGAGCGCGCCGCCGGCCATGGGGAGCGAGCCCCCGGCCGTGAGCAGCCAGCCGGCCGGCCCCTCCTGCACGACCAACGCGCAGTGTCACGACACCAAGATGTACTGCGCCAAGCCGAACGGCCATTGCAAGGGCAAGGGCGAATGCACCGCCAAGCCCGACATCTGCCCCGACATCGTCGCGCCGGTCTGCGGCTGCAACGGCAAGACCTACAACAACGAGTGCATGGCGCACCGCGCCGGGGTCAACGTCAGGGCCGAGGGCAAGTGCAAGACGAAGAAGAGGTCGACGAAGGCGGCCGCCAAGACCGGCACCTAGATCCGGCAGGCTGATCTCAGAGCTGCGGCGAGGCGCTCCGTGCCGGGAGTCTCGACTCTTCCGGTACGGAGCGTTCCGTTCTCGCGGCGCGCGATCTATCCCTTGGGCAAGGGCGGGCGCGGGAAGGCCATGGTCACCGTCTCGCCGGCGGGGTAGGTGACGACGACCAGCGTGCGGTCGTCCTCCGGCGGGGCGCCGCCGGTGAAGGCGTCGACGCTCGCGAAGATCGCCTCGACCACCGCCCGCGCCGGCCGGGAGCGGTTCTCGCGCGCCATGGCGAGCAGGCGGTCGCAGCCGTACTCCTCGAGCGGAGCCCCCTCGGAGCCCTGGCCGGAGGCCTCGCCCTCGCGCCCGGATTCGCGCCCCATGGCCTCGACGATGCCGTCGGTGTAGAACACCAGGAGGTCGCCGGGCCGCATCACCACGAAGCCGCGCTCGTAGGTCGCCTCGGCGAGCGGCCCGAGCACCGGCCCCCCCTCCTCCATGAAGCGCATCGTGCCATCGGCCGCGAGGTGGAAGGGGGCGGGGTGGCCGGCGTTGACGTAGATGAAGACACCGTTGAGCTCGAGCTCGCCGTAGAACATCGACACGAAGCGGCTGGTGAGAGTGCTGCGGTGGATGATGCGGTTCATCCGCTCGACCGTGCGCACGATCTTGAAGTCGCGGGCGAGCCCCATCCGCAGGCCCATGTAGATGTCGCGCACCTGGAGCGCCGCCGGCAGGCCGTGGCCCGAGACGTCGGCGATCGCCAGGCCGAGGATCTTCTCGGTCAGCGGGATGTAGTCGAAGTAGTCGCCGCCGACGTTGTCCATCGGCTGCGAGCGGCCGTAGATGTCGTACTCGCCGTAGCGCGGCGCGCGGCGCGGCAGGATCGACGCCTGGATCTTCCTCGCCTCCTCGAAGATCCCCTCCATCCGCTCGCGGCGGATCTTCTGGTTGATGCTGTGGCGCAGGATGCCGAGCGAGAAGAGCACGTCGTCCCGGTCGTGGCCGCCGGTCAGGTTGAAGGCGAGGATGTAGTCCTCGTCGCCCACCTCGATGGCGGCGAACTCGTCGACCCCGAGGAGGCCCTCGAAGCTCTTGTCGATCCGCGGGTCCGCGGCATCCATGTAGACCGTCCCCGCCTCGATGAGGAGCTCGATCGGGCGGTACGAGCGCGGCACGTGCAGGCCGGGCGGCACCTGCTTGGCGCCGCCGAAGGTGCCCTCGAGCTCGTAGGCGGCGCCCTGCCGCTTGTACAGGCGGCCGCCGTAGATCCCCAGCTCGTCGCGGAACTTGGCGATGATCGTCTCGAGGACCGTGTGGATGGTGGTCGAGAGGTCGTCGGTGCGGTCGAGCGATCCCACGACCTGCTCGACCTTCTTCATCAGCGCCCGGTAGTTGACCGGGCGGGCTTCGGCGGTGACCAAGAGTTTCTCCTCGCGAAGGGGGCGGGGCCTAGCCGTGGTCGACCAGCGCCATGACGATCCTATCCTGGGCGTGATGAGCGTCGCCGTGCACCCGGTTGAGGAGGATCGAGAAGGCGTAGAGCCGGCCGGAGACGGCGCGGGCGTAGCCGGAGAGGGCGGAGACGCCCTCGAGCGTGCCGGTCTTCGCCCACACGTTGCCGCGGTAGGGCGGCGCCGCGAAGCGGCGCTTCCAGCCGCCCATGTCCTCGCCGCCGTAGGGGAGGGCGCGGGCGAACGCCTCGCCCTCGGGCTGGAAGTACATGGCGCGGAGAAGCGTGGTGAGCGCCCGCGGCGCCACCTGGTCCTCGCGGCTCATCCCCGAGCCGTCGGCGAGGCGGAAGGTGCGGCGCGGGATCCCCAGGCCGACCAGGAACTCGCCGACCGCCCGCACCCCCTCGCTCCAGCTGCCGCGGCCGCAGCGGCGGGCGCCGAGGAGCTTGACCATGCTCTCGGCGTAGAAGTTCTGGCTGTGCTTGAGGCACACCTCGACCGACGACAGCAGGTCGCTGCGGAAGACCGCGACCCGCTCCCACACCGGCCCCGGCAGCCGGTCGACCGGGCGCAGGCGCCCGGCGACGGCGATCCCCTCCTCGGCGAGCGCGGCGCGCAGAGCCTCGCCGAAGTAGGCGACCGGGTCGGGCACGGTGATCCAGGTGTCGAACGGGCCGTCGTCGGTCCCCATCGTGCCGGAGACCCGCAGCAGGTCCTCGAGGCGGCTGATGGCGAGGTGCCCGCGGTGGCGCGCGGCGACGGTCCGCGCCGTGTTGTCGAGACGGAAGACCGGCACCGGCGGAATGGTCTCGACCGCGACCGGCCCGCCCGGCCGCCCCGGCGAGACCCGCACCAGGATGCAGTTGTCGGAGAAGGAGAGGGCGGCGATCGGCGCCTCGTACCAGCTGGCGAGCTGCGACCGCGGCCAGTCGGGGTGGATCTCCAAGGGCTCGAAGAGGCTGGCGTCGAGATAGAGGTCGCCGCTGACCTTGCGCACGCCGCGCGCCGCGAGCTCCTTGCCCCAGCCGCGGAAGACGGCGAAGGCGTCGCCGTCCCAGGCGCGGCCGGAGATGTTGGGGTCGCCGCCGCCGACGACGCCCAGGTCGCCCGCGAGGGTGCCGTCGCGGAGCGTCCCGCGCGACAGCAGGCGGGTCTCGAAGAAGTACGCCGGCCCCAGGGCGTCGAGCGTCGCCGCGGTGGTCAGCAGCTTGGTGTTCGAGGCGATGACCCGCGGCTCGTCCGGGGCGTAGCCGTAGACCGTCTGGCCGCTCTCGAGGTCGACGACGTGCACCCCCAGCGCCGAGCTGACCGCGAGCGCCGCCTGGACCTGCGGCACCAGGGTCTGCCCCAGGGGCGTCGCGGCGTCCGGCAGGGTTGGGGCCGGGGCCGCGGGGCTCGGGGCAGGTTTCCTGACGTGCCGGGCGCGCCGGGCGCCGGCGGCGGGCGCCGGCGCGACGCCGAGAGCGAGGGCGACGGCGAGGAAGAGCGCGCCGGCCGCCCGCGCGGCGCGCGAGGGACGGCGGGCGAGGGAGCGGGGCCAAGGGCGAGGGCGGCGGAACACCGCGCGGAATATACCGAAGTCGAGCCGTCCCGTCTCGCCCGGCGCGGTGATCGGACAATCAGGGCCGGCGGACCCGTCAGCGGCCGGCGGCGCGCGCGCCGCTCAGGTGCTCGGCGAACCATTTCACCGTCTCGACCGTCGCCCGCACCCGGTTCGGCACCTTGCGGAAGCCGTGCCCCTCGTCGGGGAAGAGCACGTACTGGACCGGCACGCCGCGCTTCTTCAGGGTCTCGACCACCTGCTCGGCCTCGACCACCGGCACGTTGGTGTCGTTGGCGCCGTGGAGGACCAAGGTCGGCGCCTTGACGCGGTCGAGCTTGTGGATCGGCGACAGCGCGCGGAGCATGGCGAGCTGGGTCTTGGGGTCGCCGTACTCGACGGTCGAGATCGCCGCCATCCACGGCTCGGTGTGGGCGAAGAAGGTCTCGAAGTTGACGACGCCGAAGAGGTCGGCGCCGGCGGCGAAGAGGTCGGGGTACTCGGTCAGGCCCGCCATCGTCATGTAGCCGCCGTAGGAGCCGCCCATGATCCCCAGGCGCGCGGGATCGCCGATCCGGTGCTCGACCAGGAAGTCCGCCGCCGACTTGATGTCCTTGACCGCGTCCACCCTGAGCGCCCCGTTGTCCAGGTTGACGAAGCGCTTGCCGAAGCCGGACGAGCCGCGGACGTTGGGGGCGAAGACGCCGATGCCGTGCGCCAGGAGCGCCTGGTAGTCGCTGCGGAAGCCCGGCCGCTCCTGCCCCTCCGGGCCGCCGTGGAAGGAGAGCACGAAGGCGGCCGGCCCATCCCCCACGTGGCGCGGCCGGTAGAGCCAGCCGGAGAGCGGCAGGCCGTCGTGGCCCTTGAAGTGGACCAGCTCCGGGGTGACCAGCGACTCCATGTCGACCCCGGCGTGCGGGCTGCGGGTCACCTGCCAGAGCTTGCCCGTGGCCCGCTCGAGCACCCAGATGTCCTGCGGCCGCGTCGAGCCGGAGAGGGCGAGCGCCAGGAGCTTCCCGTCGCGGGAGAAGGCGAGATCGCCGATCACCTCGGCGGGGAGCGCCGGGCCGGGGGTCGAGCGGCCCGTCGCCAGGTCGAGGAAGGCGAGCTCGCTCCGGCCCTCGACGTTCCACGCCAGGGCCGCGGTCGTCCCGTCCTCGGAGATCCGGAAGCTGTCGAGCTCGGCGTCCGGCCGCGCGGCGATCACCTCGATCGGCCCCGGCCTGCCGTCGGCGGCCAGCCGAAGGCGGGCGAAGGCGGCGAGGTCGCGGTCGGCGTCGGTCGAGAGATAGACCGTGCGGCCGTCGGGGGAGAGGAAGCCGCCGCCGAACTGCGCCGGCGGCCGGTGCGGGGTGAGCGGCGTCTCGCGCCCGCTCGCGACCTCGACCAGGACGAGGTCGCTGTCGCCGCGGCTCGCCACCCGCGAGACCGTCGCCCACTTGCCGTCGCGGCTGCGGTCGACGAGGACGCCCGTCCCCGGGTTCTTCGCCACCAGCCGCGGCTTCCAGGTGTCGAGCTCCCAGGTGTAGGCGTCCATCGACACGCCGGCGAGGTTCGAGGAGAAGGCGAGCGAGCGGCCGTCGTGCGCCCACTCGCCGAGCCAGTTGTTCTCCTTGCCGCCGCGGGTCAGGCGCTGGATCTCGTCGCCGTCGGCGCGCACCAGGTAGATCTGCTGGTTCATGCCGCCGCCGGGAGCGACGTTGAAGGCGAGCCACTCGCCCCCCGGCGACCACTCGACCCCGGTCACCTGGTCGTCGAGCGCCGTCACCGCCTCCGGCCAGCCGCCCTGGGTCGGCACCACCCAGAGCTGGGGGACGCCCGAGAGGGTGGAGACGAAGGCGATGCGGCGGCCGTCCGGCGAGAAGCTGGGCGAGGCGCAGGAGCCGATCCGCGCCATGCGGGCGACCGACGCCGCGAGCTCGGGATCGACCACCGGGGCGTTGACCGGGGTGAAGGCGAGCGCGGAGAGCGCGGCGAGCGCCACCATGGCGAGGACGGCGAGAGGAGCGGCGGAGCGGAGCGTCGAGCGCATCGGAGATCTCCTGGTTCGCGGGCGGATCGTGGCACGGCCTGGCGCGTTCGTCCGCGGAGTCTAGCGCGAGCGGCGGCGCGCTGATCCACCGAGCCGAGCGCGAGCCGGGCGCGGCTCGCGTCCTCGTTCTCGCGCACCTTAAGCAATGTATGGAGCTTGATAGGGCGGTCAGCGGCTGATGGCGCTCACGGCGACGAGAGCCCTGGCCCTCTCGGCCGCGATGTTCTTCCTCGCCGCCGCCGTCACCGCGGCCCAGGCGCCGGACCCGCTAGGGTATTGGGAGGGATCGATCATCCTCTCGCCGGCCGAGGACGAATTGGACGTGATCGCGGAATTCTCCCGCGACGCCAAGGGAGCGCTGCAGGGCCGGCTCTGGTTCCCGACCCACCCGGTCGGCCCGTTCGACATGGAAACGTCATCGCTCCACGGCGCCCATCTCTCCTTCGACGTGCGCGACAAGGACGGCGTCGTCTCCGCCTTCGAGGGAGAGATCGCGGCGAATGGGCGCGCCCTCGCGGGCACCTTCCGGGAGAAGCTCCAATCCTATCCCTTCGCCCTCGAGCGCCGCGCGGCGCCGCCGCCCGTCGAGGTGGCGATCCAGGACCTCGCCGACGATGCGTCCGAGCTGAAGGCCGAGATCAACCGCGAGTCCGGGCACGTCCGGCTGCTCCTCGTCCTGTCGCCGATCTCGCTGTCGGCGAAGGTGGCGCTGAAGCTCGTCGAGAGGTACGTGCTCGAGGCGATGCCGGACCCGGCGCTACGGGTCTACGTCGTCTGGGAGGTCCCCGACGTGCCGGGAGCGGAGAGCCTCACCGCCAAGCGCTTCAAGCCGCTGGCGAGCGACCCCCGCGTGGTGGAGTTCTGGTCGCGCTCCGGCGCCGCGACGAAGGCCCTCCGCTCCGCGCCAACGGCAGTGAATCCGGAGAAGCCGGAGGACGACGAGGCGTTCAATCGCTGCCTCCTCTTCTCGGGGGAGAAGACTTGGGGGCAGAGCCCGCCGGCGCCGGACCGGGTCTGGAAGAGCGCCCGGCTCGCCTCCAAGCCGCAGCTTCCCAAGCCTCGACGCTTCGACGCCGTCGAGGTGGCGAGCGCCGTGCGAGCCCTGCTCGCCGGCAAGAACGCGAGCTGAAGTCAACGCGGCTCGGCCGCGCGCACGACGCTTCGCATCCCTCCGCACCTGGCGCGATTCCCCGCCTTCGAGACGAGAGCTCGGCCGAGCTCGCGGCCGCGTCGATCCTCGACGCGTCAATTCGATTCATAGCGATCGATTGACACGGCTCGCTTTCCCTTTCCATCTGCACTGTCGTGTTTTGGAGAACGATGTTGAACGCCTTCTGGAACGACCTCCGCTACAGCCTGCGCTCGCTGCGCGCGAACCGCGTGCTCACCGCGGCGGTGATCCTCTCCCTCGCCTTCGGCATCGGCCTCAACGTCGCGATCTTCACCTTCATGAACGCGCTCTTCCTGCGGCCGCTGCCGGCGGTCCGCGAGCCCGGGCGGGTGATCATCCTGTTCACCCGGAACGCCAGCTCGCCCGCCTTCTTCCCGGTGTCCTACTGGAACTATCAGGACTATCGGCGGATCAACCGTTCCTGCGCCAGCCTCGCCGCGTATCAGATGTTCCGCGCCGGCCTCCTCGTCGCCGGCCAGGCCGAGCAGGTGAACGGCGAGATCGTCAGCGCCAACTACTTCGACGTGCTCGGCGCGGCGCCGGCGCTCGGGCGAACGTTCCTCGCCAGCGAGGACGACCTCGGGAGCCCGGTGCCCGTCGCGGTGATCAGCTACGGCCTCTGGGAGCGCCGGTTCGGCCACAGCCCCGCGGTGCTCGGGACCAAGCTCCTGATCGACGGACAGCCCTTCGCCGTCGTCGGCGTGGCGCGGCGCGGCTATACCGGCACGAGCGCCGCCGTCCAAGCCGATCTCTGGGTGCCGACGGCGATGTACAGGACGGTCTTTCCCTTTCCGCAGCTCTTCCTGCAGCGCAGCGCCCAGGTGCTGCATCCGCTCGGCCGGCTGCGGCCGGGAGTATCGCCCCGCGCCGCCGATGCGGAGTTCAAGCTGATCGCCGACCGTCTGGCGCGGCAGTACCCGGACGACAACCGCGGCCAGACCGCCGCGGTCTACGCTCTGCCGGACGCGGTCCTGCCGCCGACCTTCCGCCCGGCGTTCCAGAAGGCCGGCCTGCTGCTCATGGGCGCCGCCGGCCTGCTGCTGCTGATGAGCTGCGTCAACGTCGCCAACCTGCTGATGGCGAAGTCGATGACCCGCAGCCGCGAGATGGCGGTGCGCCTCTCGCTCGGCGCGCCGCGCCGGCGGCTCCTGCGGCAGCTCCTGCTCGAGAGCCTCCTGCTGGCGTTGGCCGGCGGCGCCGCGAGCCTGCTGGTCGCCGCCTGGAGCCGCGACGTCCTCTGGCGCTTCCGGCCGCCGTTCCTCGAGCACAGCCCGCTCACCCTGGCGATCGACCCGACGGTGCTCGCCTTCACCCTCGGCCTGTCGATCCTCACCGGGCTCGTCTTCGGGCTGCTGCCGGCTCTCCAGTCGACGCGGCCCGACATCCTGTCGCTCCTCAAGGACTCCAACGTCCCGCTCGCCCGCTCGGCGGCGCCGGTCACGACCCGCGGCCTGCTGCTCGCCGTGCAGGTCTGCCTCTGCACGCTGTCGCTCTCCTGCACCGTCTTCTTCCTCCGGAGCCTCTACAACGCCGAGCACCTGGACCCCGGCTTCGACGTCGCCGACGTCGTCACCGTCTCCTTCGACTTCAAGTACCAGGGCTACGACGAGGACGGCGGCCGGCGCTTCGAGCAGCGCCTGCTCGAGAAGGCGCGGAGCCTCCCCTTCGTCGAATCCGCGGCGGTCGCCGAGAACCGCCTGCTCGGCGGCTTCCGGCTGTGGGAGAACGTCTATCCGAAGGGGCGCAGCTCGAGCTATCGCGAGGGCGGTGTGTACTCGGGCTCGACGCTCGCCGGCCCGGGGTATTTCCACACCGTCGGCATCGCGCTCCTGCGCGGCAGGGATTTCGCGGCGACCGACACCAAGACCTCGGCGCCGGTCGCCATCATCAACGAGACGATGGCGAAGAAGCTCTTCCCCGGCGAGGACCCGGTCGGCCGCGCGCTGCTGCTCGAGGGCGAGAAGGCGCCGGTCGCCATCATCGGCGTCGCCAAGAACTCGAACTACACGACCCTGGGCGAGGAGGTGCTGCCGTTCCTCTACCTCTCGCTCGTCCAGCGCTACAGCTCGCGGGTGACGCTCCACGCGCGCATCACCGGCAACCCCGGACCGGCGATCGATCGCCTGAAGCGCGAGACCCAGGCGCTCGATCCGGCGATGCCGCTCCTCGAGGTGCGCTCGATCCCGGCGGTCATCGCCGGCTCGCTGTGGGTGCACACGCTGAGCACGGTCCTCCTCGCCATCTTCAGCGCCATCGCCCTCGCCCTCGGCTCGATCGGCATCTATGGCGTGACGGCCCATTTCGTCGACCGCCGCAGCCGGGAGATCGGCGTCCGCCTGGCGCTCGGCGCCAGGAAGGGCGGGGTCGTCCTCCTGGTGATCGTCCAGAACGCCGCCGCCGTCGCCCTCGGCGTCGCCGGCGGCCTGGCCGCCGCCCTGCTGGCGAAGCGGGTCCTCGCGGGGTTCCTCTTCCCGTCGCGCTCGCCGGCGCAGGATCTCCTGCTGCTGCCCGCGACCGCTCTGCTCCTCGCGGGCGCCGCCCTCTGCGCCAGCCTCGTGCCGGCGCTGCGCGCCGCCCGCATCGATCCCGCGGCGAGCCTGCGGACCGAATGAAGAACCGCGAACAAGTAGGCGCCTACTTGAAACCCGCATGGGAAGGAGGTGAAAAGCAATGAAGAAGATCGCCATCCGCGACATCGAGACCCTCAAGACGACGGCCGCGCTCTACGGTGACCTCTGCTGGCCGAGCTAAAGCTCGATGCCGGGGACCGCGAGGTCCCCGGCTTTTCTCCCCGAGAGGCTCTATGTTCGCACCCGATTCGCGAGTGAGGGTCCACCCCTTCTCGCTCCAGCCGGACGGCGACGAGCTCGTCATTGGACGTGCCGGCGGCTCGTACATCTCCGTGCCGGCCGAGGCGGTCGAGATCCTGCGCGGCTTCGAAGCCGGCAAGACCCTCGCCGAGGTCGAGGAGCTCTTCTTCGCGCGCCATGGCGAGCGCCCGGAGCTTGCGGAGTTCCTCGCCGGCCTCCATAGCCGCGGCTTCGTCGAGCCGGAGGAGAGCGGTGCGAAAGTGGCCGGGAGCCCCGCCGCCGCGCTCCCGGCGGCAGGCTCCGGCATCCTGACCGCGCTCTCCGGCCTGCTCTTCGGCCGCGCCGCCCTCGGCGTCTACCTGCTCGTGGTCCTCGCCGCGGCGGCGGCGGCGGTGGTCCGCCCCGACATCATCCCCGGCCGCAGCTCGCTGTTCTTTCCCCGCCACCGCACCCTCAACGGCCTGCTCCTGCTGCTCCTCGCCTATGCCTCGGTCTTCGTCCACGAGATGGGCCACCTGCTCGCCGCCCGCTCGGTCGGGGTGCGCAGCCGCATCGGCATCAGCCACCGTCTCTGGATCGTCGTCGCCGAGACCGATCTGACCGGCCTCTGGGGGATCCCCAGGCGGCGGCGCTACCTGCCGCTCCTCGCCGGCTGCGTCGTCGACCTCGTCTCGGCCGCGCTGCTGATGCTCGTTCTCTTCGCCGCCGCCGCGGGCCGCCTCGGCCTGTCGGCGACGCTCCGCCAGTTCGTCAGCGCCATGGTCTTCGTCTATTTCATGCGGATCCTCTGGCAGTGCTACCTCTTCCTGCGCACCGACTTCTACTACGTCATCGGCGCCCTCACCGGCTGCAAGAATCTGATGGACGACACCCAGGCGTTCCTGCGCAACCAGCTCGCCCGCTGGCGGCCCGCGATGGCGAGAGCCGACCAGTCGGCGATTCCGCGCCGCGAGATGCGGGTCATCCGCCTCTACGCCGGGGTCTGGGTGATCGGCCGGCTGCTCGCCTTCGCCGTCCTCTTCGCCGTTTCGATCCCGCTCACCGTCTACTACATCCGGTCGCTCGGCGCGGCGGTCCGCCTGGGCGTCGTCGCCCATCCCTACCCGTTCCTCGATTCGCTCTTCGTCACCGCGACCTTCGTCGTGCCGCTCTCGGTCGGCATGACGCTGTGGATCAGGAGCCTCGTCAAGACTCGGAGGGTTCAGCCATGACCAGCAGCCCATCGACCCATCTCCCCGCGGCCTGGTTCCAGCACGGCGATCAGGTGATCGTGCTCGAGGCCCCGCCGGGGCGGCCGCGCCGGGAGCTCCTCGAGAGCTGGCTCGGCGACGCCGGGGCCGGCGGCGCCCGGACCTGGCTCCTCCCCTGCGGCTTCGCGGCGGGCGGTCCATGGGCGGGAGTCCGCGAGCTCGTCGCCTCCTGCGTCGACGAGCTGTGCGGCGACGGGCGCGAGATCCTGCGCCGGCACGCCTACGAGCTCGTCCGCGTCCTCCCCGAGCTGCGCGCCTCGCTCGGCGCCACCCGCGAGAGCTTGACCGAGCTCGCGCCGCCGAAGGAGCGGGTGCGGAACTATCCCGCCGACCGCGCCTTCCGTCTCGTCAACGGCCTGGTCGACCTCGTCGCCGAGCTGAAGAGCCTCCGGGGCGCGGAGAGCTGGGTCCTCGCCTGCGACGACTTCGACTCGGCGGGCGTCATCAGCCGGCGCTTCTTCGCCGAGCTCATGCGGCGGCGGGGGCGGGCGCTGCGGCTGACCCTGGTGGTGGCGGTCGGCCCGGCGGCCGGCGCGGCGAGCCTGGCCGAGCTGCCGCGCGAGGTGCCCCGCCTCCACGTCTCTCCCGCCGGGCTCGCCGGCGATCACGGCGCGGCGGACGCCGAGCCGGCGGACCCCGCGGCGATGGCCGAGGCCGCCGCCGCGCTCGAGGAGCGGGTCGGAGACGATCCGATCGCCGGCCAGATCCACCTCCCGGAGCTCATCCGGCTGTGGACCGCCGCCGGCCGCCCGCGGCGGGCGCTGCGCTGGCTCGAGCTCGGGCTGGAGATCTACAACGTGATGGGGATCTACGAGGACTCCGTCGTCTACGGCGAGCGCGCCCTCGCGGTCTTCGAGGCCGAGGGCGTCGACGACCCGCGCCTGCGCTGGCAGATCGTCGGCAAGCTCTTCATGTCCTACCTCGCCCTCGGACGGAGCGAGGACGCGCTGCGGTTCCTCGAGGCGGCGGCGCCCCTCGAACGGCACGAGCCCTTCCAGCGGGCGCAGATCTGCTACTCGCTGGCGATGCTCTACGCCCGCCATCTGCCGCAGCGGGACCTCGCGCGGGGCGAGGAGTACCTGGCCGAGGGGCTGCGCCACCTGAAGGAAGCGAAGGTGGCGCCCGAGGACTCGTACTTCACCTACGTGTTCAACCGCAACGGCCTGGCCCTGATCCGCCACTTCCAGGGGCGGCCGCAGGAGGCGATCGCCCTCTGCCGCGAGGGGTACGCGCTCCTCGAGGAGCACCTGCGCCCGGAGGCGCACCGCCTGCACCGCTCGGTGCTGGTCTACAACATGGCGCAGGTCTACACCGCGATCGGCGCCACCGAGGAGGCGATCGAGCATTACCGGGCGGTGATCGAGATGGACCCCAACTACTCCGAGTACCACAACGACCGCGGCAACATCTATCTCCGCCTCGGCCGCTTCGCGGAGGCGCTCGCCGACTATCGGCGGGCGAGCGCGCTCAGCCCGCCCTACCCGGAGGTCTACACCAACCTCGGCCAGTGCTACCGCAAGCTCGGCCGCATGGACGAGGCGGTGGAGGCCTATTCGCGGGCGATCGACCTGCAGCCGGACGTCGTCCTGGCGCTCGTCGGGCGGGCGCAGGCGTTCGACGCGCTGGAGCGCGCCGGCGAGGCGATCGCCGACTACACGGCCGCCCTGGACATCGATCCCGGCCTCTGGGAGGCGCGGCTCAACCGCGCCATCTGCCACTATGGCCTCGGGCGGCTCGAGGCCTGCCTCGGCGACCTCGACGAGGCGGTCCGGCTGGCGCCGGGGATGGCGCAGCTCTATGCCAACCGCGCCATCGCGCTCGCCGACCTCGGCCGCCGCGAGGAGGCCGTCGCCGACCTGCGGGAATACCTGCGGCGGGAGCCCCTGGCCGAGGATCGGGCCGAGGTCCTGGAGCGGATCGCGGCGCTCGGGTCGACGGCTCTCGGATCGCCGGCGCTCGGCTCGACGATCGAGGCGGCGTGAAGCGGCCGCGGGCCTCGCGCATGGATGGAATCCTCCAGGCCTGCCGCTCCAGCCTCCGCCTGCTGGTGCGCGACCGGCTCTTCTCGCTCACCACGATCGTGTCGCTCGCGCTCGGCATCGGCTCGACGGGCGCCGCCTTCGCCTGCTACGAGGTGCTCTTCCTGCGGGCGTTGCCGGGCGTCGAGGGCGCCGGCCGCGTCGTCGCCCTCTACACGCAGATGCGCGGCAGCTCCATGTTCCTGCCGATCTCCTATCCGAACTATCGCGACCTGCGCGACCAGAGCACGTCGTTCTCCCGGCTCGCCGCCGCGCAGGCCATCCGGGTGGCGCTCGCCGACCGCGGCGCCGCCGAGCAGGTGCGCGGCGAGATGGTCAGCGCGAGCTACTTCGACGTCCTCGGCGTGCGGCCCGCACGGGGGCGCCTCTTCCTGCCGCAGGAGGACCGCGTCCCCGGCAGGTACCCCGTCGTCGTGCTGAGCGAGGGGCTGTGGCAGCGGCGGTTCGGGGGCGACCCGGGGATCGCCGGGCGCTCGCTCCGCCTCGACGGCCGCCCCTACACGGTCGTCGGCGTCGCCGGGCACGGCTTTCGCGGCGCCGACGTCCTCGCGCCGGCCGAGCTCTGGGTGCCGACGATGATGTACCGCCAGGTCTCCGCCACCGCCGACATCTTCGAGCGCCGGGGAGATCAGATCCTGCAGGTGCTCGGCCGCCTGCGCCCCGGAGTGTCCGCCGCGAGCGCCGCCGCCGAAGCCGGCAGCCTGGGAACGCGGCTCGCCGCCGCCTATCCCGCCGACGATCGCGATCAGCGGATCGTCTCCCTGCCGCTCACCGTCGCCCGCCTCCACCCGAACGGCAGGTCGGTCCTGCTGCGCGGCAGCGCCTTCCTCCTCGGCATGGGCTGCCTGCTGCTCCTCGTCACCTGCAGCAACGTCGCCATCCTGACGCTGGTCCGCACCCTCGGCCGACTCGACGAGCTCGCTCTGCGCAGCTCGCTCGGCGCCAGCCCCGGCCGGCTCTCCTGGCAGATCTTCGCCGAAGGCCTGCCGCTGGCGCTCCTCGCCCTGCCGCTGGGCGCCCTCGCCACGCAGCTCGAGGCCGGTTTCCTGTGGCGCTTCCGGCCGCCCTTCCTGCCCGCCGACCTCCTCAGCCGGCCGCTCGACGGCCGCGTGCTCGGGCTCCTCGCGCTCGTCGCCGCGGCGAGCGCGGCGCTCCTCTGCCTCGCCCCGGCGCTCCAGGTCCGCCGTCTCGATCCGGCACGGACGATCCACCACCGGACCCAGCTCCATGCCGGTTCCGACGGACGGTTCTCGCTGCGCCGCGGGCTGGTGGTCGCCGAGATCGCGCTCGCCTTCGTCGCCATCTCGTGCGCCGCCTACTCCGTCGTCCGCCTGCGCGATCTGCGCCGGGTCGACCCCGGCTTCGACGCCTCGCGGCTCCTCACCGTCGCCTTCGAGCTGCGCGGGATCGACCTCGGTCCGGCGGCCGCGAAGGGATTGGAGGACCGGCTGCGCGAGCGCGTCACCGCGCTGCCGGGCGTGCGATCGGTGGCCTTCGCGGAAAACCGCCTGCTGGGCGGCGCCCAGGTCATGCACGGCGTCGCCATCGCCGGCCGCGACGCCGGGCCCGCCCTGGTGGGCTCGAGCCTCGTCGAGCCGGCCTACTTCGCTGCCGTCGGCATCCCCGTGCTCGCCGGGCGCACCTTCGACGCCCGCCCGCGCGCCGGCGGGCCGCCCGCCGCGATCGTCAACGCGACGCTCGCCAAGCGGCTGTGGCCCGGCCGGAGCGCCGTCGGCGAGCACCTGCTCCTCGACGACGAGAAGGTGCCGGTCGAGGTCGTGGGAGTCGTCGGCGACTCGAAGCTGGCCGGCCTCGACGAGGCGCCGCGCCCGTTCCTCTATCTGCCGATGCTCGACCGGCAGAGCGCCCGGCTCGCCCTCCAGGTGCGGGTGGCGGGCGACCCGCGCGCGCTTCTCCAGACGGTCGTCCGCGAGGTCCGCGCCGTCGCTCCCGGCCTGCCCGTCGACGCCGAGACGGTCGAGACCGCGCTCGACCGGGCGCTCTGGTGGCCGCAGGCGATGGCCGGCCTGCTGGCGTTCCTGAGCGTGCTGACGCTCTTCGTCGCCGGCACCGGGATCTACGGGATCACCGCCCATGCCGGCAACCGCCGGCGGGCGGAGATCGGCCTGCGCCTGGCGCTCGGGGCGCGGCGCCGGAGCATCGTCCGCCTCGTCGTCCGGGAGGGTTTCCAGATCCTCGCCGCCGGCACGATCCTCGGCGGCTGCATCGCCTTCGCCCTCGCGCGCTGGGCGGCCGGCCCGGCCGGGAGCCCGCTGCCCCTCCTGGCGACCCTCGCCGGAAGCGAGCTGCTGCTCCTCGTCGTCACGCTCCTCGCCGAGCTCGCGCCGGCCTGGCGGGCGGTGAAGACGGGGCCGGCGACGGTCTTGAAAGAATCCTAGAGCTCAGGACCGGCGGGAGCGCCGGTGATGGGAAGCCGTGCCGCGAGGGCCTCCGGAGCTCAGCTGTCCGGCTGCCCGGCTGCTAGACTGCCCCGCCATGCCGACCGGCGACCCGGAGATCCAGCGCGCGATCGAGAGGCTGGAGGAGGTGGTCGCGCTGCGCGGCCGGAGCGGCTCCGAGGTCGAAGGGAAGCTGGCGCGGGCGCGCGCCGCGATGGCGGCGCTGGGGGTCGATCCCGGCGTGGTGACCGACATCCTCTATCCCCCGCCGCCTCCCGAGCCCGCCGATCCCGCCCACCTCGCCCGCCTCCTCCGCCAGCGCCTGAACGACCTCGGCTACAGCCCCGACGACCTCCAGGCCGTCGAGCTGCCCGAGCTCAGCCGCGAAGAGCTCGACCGCCGGATCGAGCAGGCGATCCGCGACGCGGCGCAACGGGTGGGCGGCGGGGAGCGCCCGCCGCAGGAGTAGGCGGCCGCCGCCGGGACGGCGGCGACCTCCCGCGATGACGGCGGGGAGCCAACCCTCGCCACGTGCGCGCGGGAGACGCGCCCCGCGCGAGCTGGAATGCATTTTGAAATCTGCCGCCGGCTGGATCGCCTTTCGGCGGTCCAAGGCACAAGGAGAGGACCACGATGAACACGAAACGATCGGCTGTCTTCCTCGCCGCCCTGACGGCGATCCTGCTCTCCACCCTCGGCCATGTCCCGGCGGCCTCGGCGAGCCCGCGGATCGACATCGGCATCCGCGTCGACGCCCCGCCGCCGCCGCTGCGCCGCGAGGTGGTGGTGGTCCGGCCCGGACCGGGCTTCTTCTGGGTGCCCGGCCACTGGGACTGGGCGCCGTACCGCCGTCATTACGTGTGGGTCGCGGGAGCCTGGGTGCGGCCGCCCTTCCGGCATGCGGTGTGGGTGGGACCCCGCTGGCGGCACCGGGGACGCCGGGCGTACTTCGTCCGCGGCCACTGGCGGCGCTGACCGGCCGCGGGACCTCCCCGGCGGGAGTCGCTCCCCATCCGGTCCATCTCGATCCCGCGCCGCGCCAACTCGAGATTTGGCGGCTCCATCTCGCCCCCGCGCGGCGAGGAGTCGAGATGGCGCCGCTCCAGCTCGACCCCGCGCCTCGAAAAGTCGAGATGTCGCCGCTCCATCTCGACTCCGCGCCGGGAAAAGTCGAGATGGCCTCGCTTCATCTCGACTTCTCGCCGCGCGAAGTCGAGATGGCGCTGGTTCATCGCGAGCTCTCGCCGCGGCGAGTCGAGCTTTCGCCGCTCCATCTCGACTTCCTGCCGCCGGGGATCGACTTCTGGGCAGCCGCCCCTCACCGGTTGTAGGGATATTCGCTGATCCAGTGGAAGCCGCGCGTCACGAGCTGAAACGAGGAGGTCTTGACGCGGTGGAGGACGGCGTGGATCCGCTGGTCCTTCAAGGTCCCGTCCAGCACGAGCAGCCCCGGTGACGGTTGCCCGTAGACGAAGGTGTAGACCTTCTTCCCGTCGCGGCCCTCGGAGAGCGACATCGTCTTCTTGGCGGGGTCGAGCTTGAGCCCGTAGTAGCGCTGGCGCGAGTCGCTCATGAGCTGGATGGCGACGGAGCCCGGGTAGTCGAAGATCACCCGCCGCCAGCGCAGGGCGTCGGTGACGAGCGGCGGCCGCACCTGCCCGTTCGAGGTGAGCTCGTCGACGTTCCAGATGCCGTAGAGCGGCGGCTTGGGCGCCAGGTCGCCATAGGCCAGCATGCCCTGGTAGGACTGGTAGACCGCCCAGCCGACGAAGGCGACGACGGCGAGCGTGCGCAGCGCGAGCGAGCCGTGGTGCAGCCAGCGCCGCCCGAAGAGCGGGCGGATCGGGGCGGGCTCGGGCCGGCGGTTGAAGAGGAAGAAGTCGGCCAGGCGCCGCAGGTCGGGGGCGGCGAGGAAGACGGCCATGGCGAGCAGGTGGCAGGAGTAGAGCTTGACCGGGACGTCGTAGCTGAAGTTGAGCATCACGACATTGGCGAGGACGGCGATCGACACCAAGGCGCCCAAGAGCGTCGTCCGGCGCAGGGTGAGGAGCAGGCCGCCCAGCATCTCGCTGGCGCCGCCGAACACGTTGTAGCTCGGCGAGGCGCCCATGAAGGTCCACAGCAGGCCCATCGGCGAGGCGTCGCCGAAGGGCTGCACCAGGCGGTCGAGCGAGGGGGCGGGGAACTGCGACTTGAGGACCTTGTACGAGCCGTAGGTGACCATCGTCGCGGCGAGCGAGAAGCGGACGTAGACCCGCAGCCACTCGTGGAGCCGCGCATAGTTGGGGCGCCGGCGGTCGAGGAGCGTCCAGACGACCGCCGCCGCCGCGGCGAGCACCAGCCCGCAGAACGCCAGCACGTAGTTGTAGGTCCGGTCGCCGCTGCCGCTGGGCTGCATGGTGACGGCGACATGGAACACCTGCCGGCCGACCCACCCCACCAGCGATCCGACGAGGCGCGAGTAGGGCGCCAGGAAAGCATCGGCGTAGGGTAGATAGCTCAGCGGAAACGGGAAGACGTAGAGGACGAGGTACGCGAAGAGGAAGCGGAAGCCGAAGCGCTTCGCCGGGCTCCACGGCGGGCCCGCGGACGCGCTCGTGTCGACCTGCGGTTGAATCGGCAGACGGTCGCTCAAGGGTGCCCCTCCTGATGACGCGAAGAATTTACGGCGCTCGCCGGCCATGGTACGGCACACCCAGCGCTCGGGGCGGCCGGCCGCGGCCGCCCAAGGCGGCGAGGACGACCAGGGTCAGGACGTAGGGGAGGATCTGGACGAACTGGACGGGGAGGGCGACGACGCCCTGCATCTGGATCGACAGCGCCTCGGCGGCGCCGAAGAGGAGGCAGGCGAGCATGGTGGGCAGCGGGCGCCAGCGGCCGAAGACGAGGGCGGCCAAGGCGATGAAGCCGCGGCCGGCCGTCATGTTGCGGGTGAAGAGCGAGGACTGGCCGGTCGAGAGGTAGGCGCCGCCGATCCCGGCCAGCGCCCCCGAGAGGGCGACCGCGAGGTAGCGCAGGCGCATCACCGGGATGCCCGCGGCGTCCGCCGCCTCCGGGTTCTCCCCCGCCGCCCGCAGGCGCAGGCCGAAGCGCGTGCGGTAGAGGACGTAGGCGGCGGGCGGCACCAGGGCGAAGGCGAGGACGATCGGCGCCCGCGGCAGCAGCTCGCCGCGCGGCAGCGGCGGCGTCGCCCCGGTCGAGTCGAAGAGCGCGCCGCAGAGGAGCGCCGGGAGGCCCAGGAAGGCGACGTTGATCGCCGTCCCCGAGACCACCTGGTCGGCGCCGTAGCGCAGAGTGGCGAGGGCGTGGACCGAGGCGACCGCGGCGCCGGCGGCGATCGCGGCGGCCATCCCCAGCCACGGGCTGTGGAGGTAGTGGGTCACCGCCGCCGCGGTGAAGGCGCCGGCGAGCATCAGCCCCTCGAGGGCGATGTTGATCACCCCGGAGCGCTCGGAGAAGAGCCCGCCCAGGGCGGCGAGGAGGAGCGGCGTCGCGAGGCGGATCGCCGAGGCGGCGAGACCGACGTTCCAGAGGGCGAGCAGCTCGCGCATCGGCCCGGCTAGACCTCGGGCCCGCGGAGGAGGCCGAAGAGGCCGGCGCCGGAGCGGCGGTGGAAGAGGCGCTCGGCGGCGACGAAGAGGATGATGACCCCCTCGAGCACCGCCACCAGGTCCTTCGAGACGTGCTCGGTGAAGATGTCGACGAAGAGGCCGCCGCGCAGCAGGGCGCCGAAGAAGAGCGCCGCCAGGAGCACCCCCAGCGGGTGGTTGCGGCCGAGCAGGGCGACGGCGATGCCGGTGAAGCCGTAGCCGGCCGAGAAGCCGTCGTAGTAGCGATAGCGGTAGCCCTGCACCTCGTTCAGCGCGACCATCCCGGCGAGCGCGCCGGAGAGCGCCATGGCGAGGATCACCCGCCGGCCGGTCGCGATGCCGCCGTACTCGGCGGCGTCGGGGTTGGCGCCGGTGGCGCGGATCTCGTAGCCCCAGCGCGTCTTCCAGAGGAACACCCAGACCAGGAAGCAGGCGAGGAGCGCGAGGAGGAACGCGGCGTTCAGCGGGATGCGCTCGGGCAGGCCGGGCACGAAGCGGCCGAGCCGCGGCAGGCGGGCGGCGGCGGCGATCGGCGCCGTCTCCAGGATGGCGTCGCCCGGCTTCTTGTAGTGGTACTGGGTGAGGTAGCTCGCGAGGCCGGCGGCGATGAAGTTCATCATGATCGTGGTGATGACCTCGTGCGCCCCGAAGCGCGCCTTGAGCGCCCCCGGAATGCCGCCCCAGACCGCGCCGGCGAGGACGCCGGCGCCGGCGGCGAGCGGCACCAGGAGCCACGCCGGCAGGTGAGCGAAGGCGATCCCCGCCCATGCGGCCGCGAAGGCCGCCGCCACGAGCTGCCCCTCGGCGCCGATGTTGAGCAGGCCGCAGCGCAGGGCGAGCGCCACGGCGAGGCCGGTGAAGACGAGCGGCGTGGCGTAGAAGAGGGTGTAGCCGATGCCGTCCGGCCAGGAGAGGGCGCTCCCCAGCAGCAGGCCGTAGGTCTCGACCGGGTCGTCCCCCACGGCGAGGATGAGCACGGCGCCGACGGCGAAGGCGGCGGCGATCGCCAAGAAGGGCGCGAGAAGGGGCGCCAGGAGCGGCTCGAGGGCCTGGGCGATCCGGCGGCGGGTCGGCGGCATGAGTGGGTCTCGGTGCGGCTCTCGTTCGACTCCGGCTTGGCGGACTGTAGCCCGATGTAACCGATCCCGCCGTCGCTTCGTCTACTCGGGTGAAGTGGAGGATCTGGGCGGGAGGGCGTCGCCCGCGCTCAATGCGGCGCGCTCCCCCCAGGTTCTCGATCCCCGCCAGCCCGCCTCGACCAGAGCACCCGTTCGACCGGCAGCACCCGCCGTCACGCCGCCCGCCCGGCGGCCATCAGCAGGCCGATCTCCTCGGCCGTGGCGCGCCGCGGGTCGAGCTCGGCGACGATCCGTCCCGCCGCCATCACCAGCAGGCGGTCGGCGAGCGCCGTCGCCTCCTCGAGCTCGGAGGAGACGAGGAGGATCGCGGCGCCGCGGTCGCGGTGGGCGACGAGCTCGCGGTGGATCGCCTCGATGGCGCCGACGTCGACGCCGCGCGTCGGCTGGGCGACGAGGAGGAGCCGCGGCGGCAGCGCCAGCTCCCGCCCGACGACGAGCTTCTGCTGGTTGCCGCCGGAGAGCGCCCGCGCCGGCAGGTCCGGGTCGGCCGGCCGCACGCCGGAGCCGTCGAGGACGGCGCGCGCGCGCTGGCGGATCGCCGCCGGGTCGAGCAGCGCCCGGAACGGCCCGCGCGAGATCGGCCGCCGGTGCTGGACGCCGAGGACGGCGTTCTCGGCCAGGGTGAAGTCGAGGAGCAGGCCGCGGCGGAGGCGATCCTCGGGGACGTGGGCGACGCCGCGCTCGCGCCGCGCCCGCGCCGAGAGATGGACGATCTCCTCGCCGGCGAGGCGCACGCCGCCCGAGACCCGCGCCGCGTCCAGGAGCCCGGCCAGCGCCTCGATCAGCTCGGACTGGCCGTTCCCCTCGACGCCGGCGATCCCCACGATCTCGCCGGCGTGGACGCTGAAGGTAGCGCCGTCGACCCGCCGCACGCCGGCCGCCCCGGCGCTTCCGCCGCCCGCGACGGAGAGGCCGCGCACCTCGAGCACCGCCGGGCCCGGCGTCGCCGGCCCCTTCTCGACGCGGAGGAGGACGTCGCGCCCGACCATGAGCTGCGCCAGCTCGGCGGCGCCGGTCGCCGCCGTCGCCCGGCGGCCGACGACGCGGCCGTCGCGCATCACCGTCACCTCGTCCGCGACGGCGAGCACCTCGGAGAGCTTGTGGGTGATGAGGACGACCGTCTCGCCGCGCCCGCGCAGCCGGCGGAGGAAAGCGAAGAAGCCCGCCACCTCCTGCGGCGTCATCACCGCCGTCGGCTCGTCCAGGATGAGGACGCGCGCCGCCGCCGCCGTCTTCCGGGCCTCCAGGCGATAGAGGGCCTTGAGCAGCTCGACCCGCTGCCGCAGGCCGACCGAGAGGTCGCCCACCCGCGCCGCGGCGTCGAGCGGCAGGCCGACCTCGGCGGCGAGCGCCGCCAGGCGGGCGGCGGCGCCCCGGAGGTCGAGCGCCCAGGGGCGCCCCGGCTCGGCGCCGAGGACGACGTTCTCGGCGACGCTCATCGCGTCGATCAGCAGGAAGTGCTGGTGGACCATGCCGATGCCCAAGCGGATGGCGTCCTCCGGCCCGGCGAGCCGGCGGGGGACGCCGCCGATGGCGACCGTGCCGGAGTCGGGGGCGAGGAGACCGTAGGCGATGCGCATCGCCGTCGACTTGCCGGCGCCGTTCTCGCCGACGATGGCGTGGATCGTCCCCGGCAGCACGGCGAGGCTCACCCGGTCGGCGGCGACGACGGCACCGAAGCGCTTGCTCACCTCGCGGAGCTCGAGAGCCGGGGGGCGGGTCATCCCTACTTCGCCATCGCGTCCGTCACGTGGATCTTCCCGGCGATGATCTGCCGCTTCGCCGCCTCGACCCGCGCCAGGACGGCGGCGGGGATGAGGCCCCGGTTGTAGCGGTCCATGGCGTAGCCGATGCCGTCGTTGTCGAGGCCGTAGACGTGGACGCCGCCCTGGAAGCGCCCGGCGACGCGCTCGCGGACGATCTGGTACACGGCGTTGTCGACCCGCTTGACCATGCTGGTCAGCACCCGGCCGGGCTTGACCCAGTTCTGGTCGGAGTCGACGCCGATGACGTAGACCCCGCGCTCCTCGGCGGCGTCGAAGGCGCCGAGGCCGGAGTTGCCGGCGGCGGCGAAGAGGACGTCCGCCCCCTTGCCGACCTGCGCCAGCGCGAGCTCCTTGCCCTTCCCCGGGTCGTTCCAGGCGCCCTCGGTCACCCCGACGTAGTTCTCGATCACCCGCACCCGCGGGTCGACGGCGCGCGCCCCCTCCTCGTAGCCGGTCGCGAAGCGGTGGATGAGCGGGATGTCCATGCCGCCGACGAAGCCGAGGACGCCGGTCTTCGACTCGGCGGCGGCGATCATCCCCACCAGATAGGCGCCCTCTTGTTCCTTGAACACCAGCGAGGCGACGTTCGCCAGGCTCGACACCCCGTCGACGATCGCGAAGTCGATCTTCGGGTAGTCCCTCGCCACCTCCTCGACGATCGGCGTCTGCGCGAAGCCGATGCCGATCACCAGGTCGTAGCCGCGCTCGGCGAAGGCGCGCATCGCCGGCTCGAGCGAGGCGGGGTCGCCGGGCTCGGCGTCGCGGAGAACGATCGGCAGATCGCGCCGGGCGCGCCGCACCCCCTCCCAGGCGGCGGCGTTGAAGGAGCGGTCGTCCTTGCCGCCGCTGTCGAAGACGATGCCGACGTGGACCCGGCCGCGGTCGCTCGTCTTGGCGTCGCCGGCGCGGGCCGGCGGCCGGCAGCCGGCGGCACCGGAAACGAGGGAAGCGAGGAAACGAGGAAAACGAGGCGGCAGGCGAGGGCGAGGGGCACCGCGCGTTGGAACCCGGGCTGGATTCCGCAGCCGCGCCGGGCGCTCATTTGGGCGGCGCGGCTCCGCGCTCGCTCTTCAGGTAGCGCAGGAGATCGGTGTCCGTCGACAGCACCAGCGTGCCGTCCGGCTTGAGCACGCTCTTGTAGGTCTCCAGGCTCTTGATGAAGCGGTAGAGCTCGGGGTCCTGGTCGTAGGCCTCGGCGTAGATGCGCGTCGACTCCGCCTCGGCCTCGCCGAGGATCTCCTGCGCCTTCTTGTAGGACTCCGAATCGATCCGCCGCTGCTCCTGGGAGGTCAGCCCGGCGATCTCGGCGCGCTTGCCCTGGCCCTGGGCGCGGTAGCGCTCGGCGATGCGGAGCTGCTCGGAGACCATGCGGCGGTAGACCTCGTCGCGCACCTGCTCGGTGTACTCGATGCGCTTGATGCGGAGGTCGACGAGCTCGAGGCCGAGGTTGAGCTCCTTGAGCTTCTTCGACGCCACGTCGAAGATCCGCTGCCGCACCTCGAGCCGCTTGCCGGTCACCTGCTCGTCGCCGCCGGTGCCGGGGCCGCGCGAGGTGCCCGCCGGGCCGGGCGTCATGTCGGGGGCGATCGCCTGCTGGATCGCCTCGGGCTGCGCCTCCTCCTGCTGCTGCGGCTGCGACAGCGACCGGTTCGTCGTCCGCACCAGCTCGAGCAGGTAGCGGCTGGAGACCACGTCGCGCACCGAGCCGTCGAGCACGTCGTCGAGCCGCCCCTGCGCCCCGCGCTCGTCCTTGACCGAGTTGTAGAAGAGCAGCGGGTCGGTGATCCGCCAGCGCGCGAAGGTGTCGACGAAGATGAACTTCGAGTCCTTGACCGGGATGCGCTCGGGCTCGCCGTCCCAGGAGACGATGCGGGCGTCGAAGCGGATGACGTCGTCGGCGAACGGCAGCTTCCAGTAGAGGCCGGCACGGCGGATGGGCTTCCTCACCACCTCGCCCAGGCGGACGACGATCGCCGACTCCCCCTCCGAGACGACGAACGTCGCCGCGTAGAGGAGGACCGCCGCCAGCGCGGCGAGGATCAGCCAGGCGCGCGGCTTCAGCTTCACTGGACCGGCTCCTTGGGCTTGGGGGTGCCCTCGGGCAGGCCGGGCGCCCCCCCCAGGCCGAAGACCGGCAGCACGCCGCGGACCTGCGGGTCGACGACGACGATCTTCCCGGCGCCGGGGAGGACCTGCTGCATGGCTTCCAAGTAGAGCCGCTCGCGGGTGACGGCCGGCGACTTGCGGTAGGCGGCGAGCATCAGGTCGAAGCGGCGCGCGTCGCCCTCGGCGTGGTTGATGCGCTCGATCTTCGTCCCCTGCGCCTGCGCCACCCGCTGCTTCGCCTCGCCCTCGACGCGGAAGAGGATCTTGTTGCGCTCCTGCAGCGACTCGTTGATCGCCCGCTCCATCCCCTGCAGCGCGCGGTTGACCTCCTCGAAGGAGTCCTTGACCGGCTCGGGCGGATGGGCGTCCTGGAGCTGCACGAGCTTGATCGACACCCCGGCGCCGTACTGGTCGAGGATCTCGTTCATGCGCTGCTTCACCAGCTCCTCGATCTCCCGCCGCCGCGTCTTGATGACCTCGTCGAATCCCTGGTCGCCCACCGCGCCGCGCATCTCGGCCTCGGCGACGGCGCGGATGGTGTCGGCGGGGTCCTGGAGGACGAAGAGCCAGCGGTAGGCATCCTTGATGCGGTACTGGACGACGAACTCGACGTCGGCGATGTTCAGGTCGCCGGTCAGCATCAGCGACTCGTTCTGGAAGCCGCTCTTCTGGTAGGTCGACACCTTGCCCGGCTCGAGGGTGCGGAAGCCGAACTCCTCCTTGAGCTGGCGCTCGGTCTCCACCTTGTAGACGGTCTCGACGAAGGGGATCTTGAAGTGCGGCCCCTGCCCCACCGTCCGCACGTGGCGGCCGAAGAGGAGCACGACGCCGCGCTCGTAGGAGGCGACCTGGAAGTACGAGGAGAAGAGGAGGACGAAGCCGACGAGGGCGAGGGCGACCCGCACGAGGCCCGGGCGCGGCAGGCGCGGCAGGTTCCCGAAGTTGCGGCTCCGCCACATGTCGATCACCGGCGCACCATGGCCGGTGCCGCCGGCATTGTCATCACTGCTATTCGGCATCGCTCGCCCGGCAGGCTATCCGAGGGGCGGAGGGAAGGCAAGGGCGAGACCGGAGGGCGCCGCGGCGCGCGCCCGCGGCCGGGCTCACCGCCCCCGCTGCTTCAGCGCCGCGACGAACCGCAGGCGCAGGCTCTCCTCGGCCGCGTCCAGCTCCGCGCCGAGGCGGCGCTGCGCGGCGTCCGAGGAGGCGTCCTCGCGCTTCCCTTCGAGATCCTCGAGCTGTGCCTCGCCGGTCTCCAGGAGGCCCGTCAAGGCGTCGTCGTCCAGCGCCTTGGCGAGCGTCTCCATCAGGCGCCGGGTCGACCCGTCCGACCGCTCGGCGGCCTCCAGCCGGCCGCTCAGCCAGGGCAGCAGGCGGTCGTCGTGCCAGGGGCTCACCAGCTCGTAGAGGTCGAGGTCGGCCGACGACAGATCCGGCGTGCGGAGCAGCGCCGCGGTCAGGCGCTCCCGCTGCGCGCCGGTCAGGAAGGCGCCGAGGATCGCCGGAGCGGGCTGGCCCGCGAGCTCGCCGCCGGCGGCGAGGAAGTCGGCGACGACGTCCCGCAAGGCCTCGGCGTACGGGCCGGCCGGCGTGCCGTGCTGCGCGGCCTGCCGCTCCAGCCGGCGGACCGCCTCGGCGAGCTCGCCCACCGCTTCCTCGCGGGTCGCCGGGTCTTCCGCCGTCGCCACCAGCCATTCCAGGACGCCGTCGGGGTCCGCGGCACCCTCGCGCAGCCGCGACAGCGCCGCCAACCGCAGGCTGTAGCTGGCGAGCTCCGCCGCCGACAGCGTCGCCACGCCGCGCACCGCATCCGTCGCGACGTAGCCGTCCGTGCCCCGGCCGTTCGCCGCCTGCCGGGGGGCGAGGAAGCCCAGCACCCGGTCGCCGGGCTGCAGGCGGCTCGCCGGCGCCTCGCCCGGCATCTGGTCGTGGAAGACGGAGATCACCCGTTCCCCGGTCTTTCCCTTGTAGACCGCCGAGATCACGAGGTCGGTCCGCACCTGCCACGCGTACTCCTCCCGCCGCACGACGACGGACTTTCCGGCGACGCCGACGACGACGAGGCCGGCGTCGTCATAGGCCCGGCGCAGCGGCTCGCGGACCAGCATGACCGCGCCGCCGAGCGCCAGCTCGGCGGGGGCGCCGGCGGCGATCCTCTCCCAGACGGCCGACGGCACGGTCAGCCCGACCTGGCGCGCCTCGCCGGCGCGGAGCAGGATGTCCCACTGGCTCGCCGCGGCCTGCCCGCGCACCGACGCCGCGAGCTCATAGATCCCGGCCGGCAGGGAGGCGAAGGAGAAGCTCCCGCCGGCGTCCGTCCGGCCGGCCTGCCGCTGCCCGTCGAGCTCGCCGTGGAGCTCGATCTCGGCGTCCGGGACCGGCTCTCCCGTTTCGTTGACGAGCCGGCCGGACAGGGAGCCGCCGGCGTCGCCGGTCCGCTGGAGCCCCTCGTCCTGGGGCCGGTCGCCGCCTTCCGCCTCCACCGGCGAGACCACCGCGGCCGGATGGACCGGCGTCGCTCCCGTCGCTCCCCTCGCTCCCGTCGCTCCGCCGCCGAGCCCGAGCATGCCGGCGACCACGGCCGCCGCCAGCGGCGACACCCGCCGGAGGGCGAGCGGATCGGCGGCGGCCGGCGGCTCGAGGACGACGAGCCACCCATCGGCGTCGCGCGTCAGCCGGGCGCAGAGGTCGCCCCGGCAGGCCTCGACGACGCCGGCGATCTCGCGCCGCGTGAGCTGCGCGAAGTCGTACACGGGTTTGTCGCACTGCGAGCAGTGACGCCGGCGCCCGTCGCCCTGCATCGCCTCCCAGGGGCTCTGGCAGGGGGAGGCGATCTGCAGACGCTCCAGCCGGTCCTTTCTCGTCGTCATGGCGGCTCCTCACACGGTCGCGTGGTGGCGGGCACCTGCCGTGTGCCCGGTTAGACACCGGCCGCTACTGTTTAGATCCCGTTTAGATCCCATTTAGATCCCCACTTAGATCCCATCGTAGAGAGATCCCCCGAGCGGGGGGTGCCGGGCGCCTCGCCAGGGGTTAAGCTCGCGCCAGCGCAACGCCGCCCCGCCGCGAGACGTATACCCGCTGACAACCGCCGCCCCCTTCCCCTCGGAGGAGAGACCGTCATGCGACCGATCGCCGTCCCATCCGCGCTCCTGCTCGCCCTGACCCTGGCCGTGCCCGTGACCTCGGCCGCCGCCGCGCCGCCGCTGCCGGCCGGCGTCGAGCGCGGCCCGGCGCTCGAGGGGATCGCCGAGTACCGGCTCGCCAACGGCCTCTCCGTCCTCCTCTTCCCCGACCCCAGCCAGCCGACGGTCACCGTCAACGTCACCTACCTCGTCGGCTCGCGCTTCGAGGACTACGGCGAGACCGGCATGGCGCACCTCCTCGAGCACCTGATGTTCAAGGGCTCGACGCACCATCGCGACATCCCGCACGAGATGGACGAGCGCGGCGCCCGCTCGAACGCCAGCACCTGGTACGACCGCACCAACTACTTCGAGGTCGTCCCCGCCAACGACGCGAACCTCGACTGGGCGCTCGACCTCGAGGCGGACCGCATGGTCGGCTCCTTCATCGCCAAGAAGGACCTCGACTCCGAGATGACGGTGGTGCGCAACGAGTTCGAGATGGGCGAGAGCGAGCCGATGTCGGTCGTCGAGGAGCGCACGATGGAGGCGGCCTACGACTGGCACAGCTACGGCAAGCCGACGATCGGCGCCCGCTCAGACATCGAGAACGTGCCGATCGAGCGCCTGCAGGCCTTCTACCACCGCTACTACCAACCGGACAACGCGGTGCTGCTGGTCGCCGGGAAGCTCGATCCGGCGCGGACTCTCGCCCTGGTGACGCAGAAGTTCGGCCCCATCCCGCGGCCGGCGCGGAGCCTGCCGGCGGTCTACACCCGGGAGCCGGTGCAGGACGGCGAGCGCCAGGTGACGGTGCGGCGGACCGGCGACGTCCAGTTGGTCCTGGCGGCCTATCACATCGCCCCCGGCGTGCATCCCGATTCGGCCGCCGACGTCCTCCTCACCCGCGTCCTCGGCGACCGCGCCACCGGCCGGCTCCACCAGGAGCTGGTCGAAACGGGCAAGGCGACCGCCGTCTTCGGCGCCGACTACGAGCTGCACGATCCCGGCCTCGTGATCTTCGGCGCCCGCCTGCGCAAGGGGCAGCCGCTCGACGCCGCGCGCGAGGCGCTCCTCGCGACCGTCGAGGGGCCGCGCTTCGCCAAGGTGACCGAGGCCGAGGTCGAACGGGCGAGGAACGCCGAGCTGAAGCAGGTCGACCTCACCCTCCATTCCTCCACCCGGCTCGGCCTCGAGCTCTCCGAGTGGATCAGCCAGGGCGACTGGCGCCTCTACTTCCTGCAGCGCGACCGCATCCGCCAGGTCAAGGCGGCCGACCTCGACCGCGTCGCGGCGGCGTACCTGAAGCCCGCCAACCGCACCCTCGGCCTCTTTCTCCCCGACGACCATCCCGACCGCGCCGCGGTCCCCGAGCGGCCCTCGGCGGCCGAGCTGGCCGGCCTGCTCAAGGACTACAAGGGCGACCCCGCCATGGCGGAGGGGGAGGCGTTCGAGCCCTCGCCGGGCAACATCATGGCGCGCACCACGAAGCGGGAGCTGGCCGGCGGATTGAAGCTCGCCCTGCTGCCCAAGAAGACCCGCGGCGGCACCGTCAACGCGTCGCTCTCGCTCGACTTCGGCGACCTCGAGAGCTCGCGGGGCAAGGCGATGGTCGGCAGCCTGACCAGCCTCCTGCTGATGCGCGGCACCCAGCGGCACAGCCGCCAGCAGATCGAGGACGAGCTCGCCCGCCTGCGGGCGGAGGTCCGCGTCTACGGCGGCATCGGCGGCGCCAGCGCCTCGATCCAGACCGTGCGCGAGAACCTGCCGGCGGCGCTCCGGCTGGTCGCCGAGATGCTCCGCGAGCCCGCCTTCCCGCCGTCCGAGCTCGAGCAGGTGAGGCGCGAGGTGATCACCCGCGCCGAGGCGAGCCGCACCGATCCCGAAGCGGTCGCGAGCGTCGCCTTCGAGCGCGCCCTCCACCCCTATCCCAAGGACCATCCCGACTACGTCATGACCCCCGACGAGACGGTGGCGGCCGCCGAGGCGGTGACCCGCGAGCAGATCGTCCAGCTCCACGACGGCTTCTTCGGCGCCTCCGCGGGCCAGCTCGCGGTCGTCGGCGACTTCGATCCGGCCGCGATCCAGGCGCTCGCCGAAGAGCTCTTCGGCTCCTGGAAGAGCCCGCACGGCTACCAGCGGATCGCGCACGAGTACACCGACGTGGCGGCGGAGGATCGCGCCTTGGAGACCCCCGACAAGGCGAACGCCAGCCTCTATGCCGGCCTGGCGATGCCGCTACGCGACGACGACCCGGACTACCCGGCCCTCGCGCTCGCCAACTACATCCTGGGCGGCGGCTCCAACTCGCACCTGGAGAACCGCATCCGCGAGAAGGAGGGGCTCTCCTACGGCGTCGGCTCCTTCCTCGCCGCCAGCGACCTCGACAAGCTCGGCACCTTCGGGGTCTTCGCCATCTGCGCGCCGCAGAACATGGCGAAGGTCGAGACGGACGTGCGCGAGGAGATCGAGCGCGCGCGCCACGACGGCTTCACCGCCGCGGAGGTGGCGGCGGCCAAGTCGGGTTACCTGGCCGAGCGCGAGCTCCGGCGGACGCGGGACGGCTCGATCGCGGGCACCCTCACCCACTACCTCTACACCGGCCGCACCTACGCCTGGGACCAGGCGATGGAGGCGCGGATCGCGGCGCTCACCCCGGCCGAGCTCCAGGCGGCGGTGGAGCGCCACCTCGACCCGGCGCGCCTGTTGGTGATGAAGGCCGGCGACTTCGCGCACGCCGTGGGGAAGCCCGCCGCCGCGGTCGTTCCCGCCGCCAAGGCCGCCGCCGCGCCCGTCCCGCGGCACTAGGGCCGTCCGGCGCATCCAGTCCGGCACATCCAGGGGTCGACCGCCCCCCGAACGGGGGATTCGGGGGGCGGCGCGGGCTTCTAGACTCGATCCATCCAATCGAGGAGAAGCCCATGCGACCGATCGCCCTCGCCTCTCTCGCCGTCCTGTCGCTTGCCTGGACCCTGGCGCCGTCGCCGGCGCGCGCCGGCGATCAGCCGCCGCTCCCCGCCGGCGTCGAGCGCGTCACGGCTCTCGAGGGGATCACCGAGTACCGGCTGGCCAACGGCCTGCGCGTCCTTCTCTTTCCCGATGCCACCCTGCCGCAGATCACCGTCAACGTGACCTACCTCGTCGGCTCGCGTTTCGAGGGCTATGGCGAGACCGGCATGGCCCACCTCCTCGAGCACCTGATGTTCAAGGGCTCGCCGCGCCACACCAACATCGCGCAGGAGCTGACGACCCACGGCGCCTCGCCCAACGGCTCCACCAACGACGACCGCACCAACTACTTCGAGATATTCAACGCCACCCGCGAGAACCTCGACTGGGCGCTCGACCTCGAGGCCGACCGCATGGTCCACTCCTTCATCGCCAAGAAAGATCTCGACTCCGAGATGACGGTGGTGAGGAACGAGCTCGAGATGGGCGAGAACTCGCCGTCGAGGGTGCTCTCCCAGCGGATCGGGAACGCCGCCTACGACTGGCACAGCTACGGCAGGTCCACCATCGGCACCCGCTCCGACCTCGAGCACGTGCCGATCGAGCGCCTGCAAGCTTTCTACAAGACCTACTACCAGCCGGACAACGCCGTCCTCGTGGTCGCCGGCCAGCTCGATCCGGCGCCCGTGCTCGCCCTGGTGGCACAGAAGTTCGGCCCCATCCCGCGCCCCGCGCGCGTCCTCCAGCCGCCCTACACCGTCGAGCCGACCCAGGACGGCGAGCGCCAGGTGACGGTGCGCCGCGTCGGCGACGTGCAGCTCGTCCGCGCCGCGTATCACATCCCCGCCGGCGCCCACCCCGACTCGGCACCGCTCGTCCTCCTCGCCCGCATCCTCGGCGACCGTTCCTGGGGGCGGCTGCACAAGAGCCTGGTCGAGACCGGCAAGGCGAGCAGCGCCTTCGGCTACTCCGGCCACGAGCACGACCCGGGCCTCCTCGCGGTCGGCGCCACGGTGCCCAAGGAGAGCCCGCTCGACGCCGCCCGCGCCGCGCTTCTGGCGACCGTCGAGGCCCCCGGGTTCGCGCCGGCGACCGCCGAGGAGGTGGAGCGGGCGAAGAACGAGGAGCTGAGGCTGATCGACCTCATCTCGCACTCCTCCGTCGATCTCGGGCTGTGGCTCTCCGACTGGATGGCCGAGGGCGACTGGCGCCTCGTCTTCCTCCATCGCGACCGCGTCCGGCAGGTCACCGCCGGGGATATCGATCGTGTCGCCGCGGCCTACTTGAAGCCCGCGAACCGCACCCTCGGGCTCTTCATCCCCGACGACAAGCCGCAGCGCGCCGAGATGCCGCCGTCGCCGGACGTCCCCGGCCTGTTCAAGGGATACCAGGGCGCCGCCGAGCTCGCGGCGGGTGAGGCCTTCGACCCCTCGCCGGCCAACCTGGTGGCGCGCACGCGGCTCGGCGCCACCCCGAACGGCCTGAAGACGGCGCTCCTCCCCAAGGCGACGCGCGGCGGCACGGTCGCCGCCGCCCTGATGCTCGACATGGGCGACGAGCGGAGCGTCCGCGGGCGGGCCATGGTGGCGCAGCTCACGGCGAGCATGCTGCTGCGCGGCTCGCGCCGCCACACCCGCGCCGAGATCCAGGCGGAGATCGCGCGGCTCCGCTCGCAGATCGACCTCGACGGCGGCCCGGCGGGCGTCGAGATGTTGATCACCAGCGTTCGCGAGAGCCTGCCGGCGCTCCTCGAGCTGCTCGCCGAGGTGCTCCGCGAGCCGGCCTTCCCGGCCGCCGAGCTCGAGCAGCTCAAACGCGAGATGATCACCCGCGCCGAGGCGCAGCGCAGCGATCCCGGCGACATCGCGTGGACGGCCCTCTCCCGCCAGGTCGATCCCTACCCGCCGGACCATCCCCACTACCGGCGGACGGCGGACGAGGAGATCGCGGCGGTCAAAGCGGTCGACCTCGATGCGATCAAGCGCTTCTACGCCGACTTCTACGGCGCCTCGCACGCCGAGCTCACGGTGGTCGGCGATTTCCCGCCGCGCGAGACCGAGGCGCTCGTCCGCCGGCTCTTCGGCTCCTGGGAGAGCCCGCGGCCGTACCGCCGGATCGCCAACCGCTACACGCCGGTGCCCGCCGCGAACCTCACCTTCGAGACCCCCGACAAGGCGAACGCCCAGTTCATCGCCGCCGTCGTCCTGCCGCTGCGCGACGACGATCCGGACTACCCGGCGCTCCTCCTCGGCGACCATCTCCTCGGCGGCGGCTTCCTCAGCTCGCGCCTGGCGACCCGCATCCGGCAGAAGGACGGCCTCTCCTACGGCGTCGGCTCGTTCCTGTGGGCGGACCCGTTCGATCGTCACGCCATGTTCACCGCGAGCGCCCTCTGCGCACCGCAGAACGTCGCCCACGTGGCGGCGGACTTCCAGGAGGAGATGCGGCGGGCGCTCGACGGCGGCTTCGGCGTCGAGGAGGTGGCGGCGGCGAAGGCCGGCTATCTGCAGAGCCGCCGCCTGATGCGCAGCCGCGACGACCTGACCGCCCTCTTCCTCGCCGACTATCTGCGGACCGGGCGGACCTTCGCCTGGGACCAAGCGATGGACGACAAGCTCGCGGCGCTCACCCCGGCCGAGATCCTGGCGGCGCTCCGGCGCCACCTCGATCCGGCGAAGATGGTGATCATCAAGGCCGGCGACTTCGCCCACGCCGCGGCGGCGCCGCCCGCGCCGTAGCCGGGTGGCCTCGACTTTGCACCAGAAAGGAGGTGTAAGGAAGGACCCACTGGTAACCACAACTCTGAGGAGACTCCGACATGCGAGACGACGAAAAGCGCGATATGGGACGAACCGGCACCACCACCACCGGCACCGGCACCCTGGAGGCCGAGCATCATCATGACCACGTGACCGGCGAGCCCGACGATCACGCGGTGGGCACCGGCGTCGGCGCGGCCGGCGGCGCGGCCACCGGCGCGGCCATCGGCGCGGCGGTCGGCGGCCCTCCGGGCGCCCTCATCGGCGCCGCGGTCGGCGGCGTGATCGGCGGCTTCGCGGGCCGCGGCATCGCCGAGGCGGTCAACCCGGAGGTCGAGGACGCCTACTGGCGCGAGAACTATCACCAGCGCCCGTACGCCTCCGGCCGCAAGTACGAGGAGCTGGCGCCCGCCTATCGCTACGGCTGGGAGTCGCGCACGCAGCATGCGGACCGCCCCTGGGACCAGGCGCAGAACGACCTCGCGCAGGGCTGGGACAAGGCGCGCGGCACCTCGAGCCTCAAGTGGAACGAGGCCAAGGACGCCACCCAGGACGCCTGGAACCGGGTCACCAACAACGTGACCGAGGACAACTACTGGCGTCAGAACTACAGCTCGCGCCCCTACGCCAAGGGCCGCAAGTACGAGGACCTGCAGCCCGCCTACCGCTACGGCACCGAGTCGCGCGCGCGCTACGCCGGCCGCAAGTACGACGACGTCGAGGGCGACCTGCGCAGCGGCTGGGAGAAGACCAAGGACGCCACCCGCTATCGCTGGGAGGACGTCAAGGATGCCGTCAAGGACGCCTTCGGCCGTACCGACGACCGCACCATGGCCGGCAGCACCGCCGGCGGCACCACGACCGGCGCCGACCGCCTGCGCTAGGCGGACTCCTCCGGACCCCCGAGGCCGCGGGCGGTAACGCCCGCGGCCTCGCGCTTTTCCTGGAAGGGGGGTTTCGGGCGGGTGGTCCCGAGGGCGGTCGCCCGCAGCGGACCTGACTGAGCCAGCACTCGTTTCCGCTTCACTCCCGCTCCTCCGTATACTTGCCGCATGGCGCCGCGCTTCGACTCCGAGAGGAGGACGCTCGACCTCGCGGTGGCGGACCTCCTCGAAGGGGGGTTCGCCCGCAGCCTGGGGTTCGGCAACCGCGGCGGCTACGAGCGCCTCTGGCTGGGACAGGCGATCCACAGCCGCTACCAGGAGCAGGCGATCGAGGGGGACGGCAGCTACCGCCGCGAGGTGGTGGTGACGGCGAGCTTCGAGCACCGCGGCTGGACGGTGACCGTCTCGGGGCGGATCGACGGCCTGCGCCGCGAGCCGGACGGCGCGCTGGTGGTCGAGGAGATCAAGAGCGTGCGGCGGGGCGGCGCCCTCGCCCCCGCCGTGCGCGAGATGTACCAGCGCCAGGCCCTCCTCTACGCCTGGATGCTCCGCCAGCTCCCCGAGCACGCCGGCCGCGAGGTGAAGGCCGAGCTGGTGCTGATCGCGATCGGCAGCGACGAGGTCGAGCGCGAGCCGCTCGCCGCCGACCCGCGGGGGCTCGAGGCCGGCATCCGCCGGCGGGTGGGCCAGCTCGTCCATGCCCACGAGCTCGACCGCCAGGCGTTCGCCGACCGGCGCGCCGCGGCCGAGCGCCTCGCCTTCCCCTACGGCGAGACCCGCCCCGGCCAGGAGGACATCCTGGCGGCGGTGGCGACCGCGGTCGAGCATGGCGAGCACCTGCTGCTGCAGGCGACGACGGGGATCGGCAAGACCGTCGCCGCCCTCTACCCGGCGCTGCGCTACGCCCTCGCCCACGACAAGCGGCTGGTCGTCCTCACCGCCAAGACGCTGCAGCAGGAGATGGCGATGGCGGTCCTCTCGCGGCTCAACTCCGACGCCGCGTTCCATTCGCTCCGCCTGCGGGCGAAGGCCAAGATGTGCGCCAACGACCAGGTGATCTGCCACGAGGAGTACTGCCGCTTCGCCAAGGACTACTACCTGAAGCTGCAGACCTCGGGGGTGACGCAGCGCCTCCTCGCCGAGCGCCCGACGCTCGAGCCCGACGACGTCTTCGCCGCCGCCCATCACGCCGAGGTCTGCCCCTTCGAGCTGTCGCTCGACCTCGCCGGCCGCGCCCAGGTGACGGTCTGCGACTACAACTACGCCTTCGACCCCTACGTCTCGCTCCCCGAGTTCGGCGCCGACCGCGACCTCTCGGACACCGTCCTGGTGATCGACGAGATCCACAACCTGGTCGACCGCGGCCGCGGCTACTACAGCCCGGAGCTCTCGGCGGCGGCGGCGCGCCGCGCCGCCGAGGCGGTCGCCCGCGAGGGCCTGCCGCTCCACCTGCGGATCGCCGGCCTCGCGGGCAAGCTGGCGCGGGTGATCGAGGAGGCGGTCGACGACGCCATGCTGGAGGGGCCGCAGACCGAGCGCGCCGTCGAGGCGCCCCTTCCCCAGGACCGGCTGTGGGGCCTGCGGCCCGCCTTCGACGCCGCCTTCGTCGACTACTTGGAGCACCAGCGCGAGACGCGCACCTTCCGCGCCGACGACCCCTTCGTCGCCCTCTACTTCGACTTCCTGCGCTTCCTGAACGGCCTCGTCGTCTCGGACGCCGCCTTCAGCCACTGCGTCGAGCGCAGCCGCGGCGACAGCCGCCTCAAGGTGCTGTGCAAGGACCCCAGCCGGTTCCTCGGCGGCGTGATCAACCGCGCCCACTCGGCGATCGGCCTCTCGGCGACCCTCTCGCCGCCGGAGTTCTACACCGGCCTCCTGGGCTTCGCGGCCGGCCGCACCGCCTTCGTCGAGATCGGCAACCCCTTCCCCACCGCCAACCGGCGGGTGGTGATCGACCCCACGATCGAGACCACCTACCGCGAGCGGCCGGCCTACTACGAACGGATCGCCCTACGCCTGGCCGAGTTCGCCGACGCGGTGCCGGGCAACTGCCTCGCCCTCTTCCCCAGCTACCAGTTCCTCGCCGAGGTGACCGGCCGCATGCGCCTGGCGGCCAAGCGGGTGCTCGTCCAGCGCCAGGCCGACGGCGACCGCGAGCGCGAGGCGATCCTCCAGACGCTGCGGGGGGCGATCTTCGGCGACGTGCTCCTGGCGGCGGTCGCCGGCGGGGCCTTCGCCGAGGGGGTGGACTATCCCGGCGAGGTGCTCAAGGCCGTCGCCGTCGTCGGGCCGTGCCTGCCCGGCATGTCGCTCGAGCAGCAGCTACTCAAGCAATATTACGAGGAGCGCTTCGAGCGCGGCTTCGAGTACGCCTTCGTGGTGCCGGGGATGACCCGCGTCGTGCAGGCGGCGGGGCGCCTCATCCGCTCCGCCCAGGACACCGGCATCATCGCCCTCTTCGACCGCCGCTTCCTCCACAGCCCCTACCGCGGCCATCTCCCCGCCGACTGGCTGCCCGAGGAGGGCGTCGGCGCCCTGGTGGGCGATCCGGCCGCCGCCGCCGGCGAGTTCTTCCGCCTGATCGCGAGGCGGAGCGCGGCGCGAACGGCGCCCTGACCCCGCATGCTCGACCTCCCCTCGCTCTTCGGGCCGATCGACATCTACCTCTTCGACCAGCTCCTCCGCGGGCGGATCGTCCGCGGGATGACCGTGCTCGACGCGGGCTGCGGCGGCGGCCGCAACCTCGTCTTCTTCCTCCGCCAGGGCTACGACATCCTCGCCGTCGACGCCGACCCGGCGGCCATCCGGGCGGTGCGCTCCCTCGCCGGCGAGCTCTCGCCGGGGCTGCCCGCCGCGAGCTTCCGCGCCGAGGCGATCGAGTCGAGCAGCTTCCCGGACGGCGTCGCCGACGTCGTCGTGAGCAGCGCCGTGCTCCACTTCGCCCGCGACGAGGCGCACTTTCGCGCCATGCTCCGCGGCACCTGGCGCCTGGTCAAACCGCGCGGCCTGCTCTTCTGCCGCCTCGCGTCGTCGATCGGCATGGAGCGCGGCATGGAGCGCCGCGTCGCCCCGCTCGGCGATCGGCGCTTCCGGCTGCCCGACGGCAGCGAGCGATACCTGGTCGACGAGCCCTATCTCCTGGCGCTCACCAAGGAGCTCGGCGGCGCGCTCCTCGACCCGCTGAAGACCACCGTCGTGCAGGATCAGCGATGCATGACCACCTGGGTGCTGCGCAAGGGGGATGAGGGATGAGGCATGAGGCAGGAGGGAGAGCCGGAGGCCTGACCCGGAGCCCGGCCCCAACACTTCTCCCTTGCCGCCCGTATATCCCATTGGAGCAGGCGAAAAGACAGACAATCTCCTCTCCAAACCTCCCTCCTCCAAACCCCGTCCATGGGACGGGGTCTTTTTTTGCTCGCAGCCGAGGCCTACCCCTGGAGACGAGGCCGGGATCGAACGGGCTGGCCTCAGCCGCCGGGCGGCGGCGCGGGAGCCGGCGGCTGCGGCGGCTGATCGAGGCCGCGGCGCCAGGGGGCGGCGGGCGGGCCGGCGGGGGGCGCCAGGCGGCCGCGCCCCGGCCGCAGCTGGCGGATGAGGTCGAGGTAGACCTTCTCCTGCCGCGGATCGAGGAGCTTGCGGGTGGCGAGGACGTTGCCGGCCAGGGCGCGCTCGAGCTTCCGGTAGAGGTCGGAGGACTCGGCGGTGAGCTGCTCGACGCGCTGGGGGTCGGGGTTCTCGGCGATCAGCTCGAGGCGCAGGTCGCGGTTGACCGAGCCCAGGCGCCGGCGGTCGCGGGCGGTCGCGAAGAAGAAGCGCCGCTGGTAGGCGACGAAGCTCCGCCGCGCCTCGCCCTGCAGGCCCAGGCGGTCGGCGAGCTTCTGCAGCCGCTCGACGGCCGGCGGCTGGCGCTCCTCGGCAACCGGCGGCCTGAGGCGCGCGGCGAGGATCGCCGCCAGGAGGCCGAGGTTGACGCCCACCGAGAGCAGCAGGGCGATCACCACCCACCAGCGCCTCACGGCCGCGCCCCGGGCGGACGGGCTGCCGCCGGCGTCTCCGTCGCATCCTCGACCGCCGTCCAGTAGCTCGTCGCCAGGCTCTCGGGCGGCGAGATTCCGATCCCCGGCGCCATGGGCGGCAGCTCGGAAGCCACCGACCGGCTATCTGAGCCCGGTGGGCGCGGCGAGGCGAAGCCCAGCCCCGCACCGAGGGCGACACCGGCGGCCAGGGCCAGCGCCGCCGCCGCCCGCACCCAGGTGGGGGCGAGCGACCAGGAGAGCGCCGCCGGGGCCGCGGAGCGTCCGGGCGCCGCCGGAGCCGCCGTCCCGCCCACCGCGGCCATCACCCGCGCCGTGATGTCCGGCGGCACGGGTGAGCCGGGCGGCGGGGCGGCCGCCGCCCAGCTCCGCTCGAGGGCGCGATAGCGCGCGGCGAGCGCGGGCTCGGCGGCGAGGCGCCGATCGAGGGCGCTGGCGCGGTCGGGCGGGAGCTCGCCGGCCAGCCGCCGCATGAGTTCGACATCGGTGCTGCGGTTCATGGTGTCCTCTCTCCTTGTGGAACCTTCGATTCGCCCGCTTCCTGCGCGGTATCCGCGGCATCGGCCGCGTCGGCCACATCGGCCGCATGGACCGCGTCGAGCGCCGTCAGGCGGCGCATGGCGCGGACGAGGCGGCTCTCGACCGCCCCCTCGGTGATCCCCAGCGCCGCCGCCGTCTCGCGATAGGAGAGCCCTTCGAAGCGGACCAGCGCCAGGACCGTCCGCTGATTGGGCGGCAGGCGGGCGATCGCCCGGCGCGTCGCCTGCCAGCGGCGGCGGGCGGCGAGCGCCGCGGCGGGGTCGGGGGCGGCATCCGGCGGATCGAACGGCGGCGCCTCGCCCTCCTCGGTCTCGGCGACCGCACCCAGGCGGGCGAACTGCACCAGGCGGCGCCGGCGCAGCCGGTTCAGGCAGTGATTGACGGCGATGCGGTAGAGCCAGGTATAGACCTGGCCCTGGGGCTGGAAGCCGCCGGCTTTGCGGAACGCCTTGAGGAAGACCTCCTGGACGGCGTCGCGCGCCTCCTCGGCGTCGCCCAGCAGCCGCTCGCAGAGCCGGAAGAGGCGCTGCTGGTGCTGGTCGACGAGGACGGCGAAGGCTTCGGCGTCGCCCGCCGCGACCCGGGCGAGCGCCTCCCAGCCTGGATCGGCCGCCTCCCTGGACCCCGTCACCACCTCACCCCGGTTGAACCCGCGGACGGTCCCATTCCTGCGTCCGGTCAAGAGGACGACCCAGGCTCCGCGCGCCGCTCCTGAAGGCGGCGCAGGCAGCCGCGCCGCAAGGCCGAGATCAGCCACAGCTCGCGGTTGCCGAGCCGGTCCCAGAGGTAGATGAGCATGAAGAGGATCTCATGCAGGACCTCCTCGGCCTCGCCCTCGTCCAGGCGATACATCGCGAAGGCGTGCTCGATCTCGCCTCGCATGCGGGCGAGGAGGATCGAGACCGGCTCGTCGTCGCGCGTTCCTCCGTGGGGGGGGACCATGGCTCGCCTTCCGCCGGCGCCGGCGAGGGCGCCCCGCGGTGAGTCTCCGCAGCTGGGCTCGGGGTTCAGCGCCCGGAAGCCCGGAGGCGAGCGCGAGAGGCTGGGTGCGGGATCGAGAGCCGAGCCGAGCGTCCGGATGCCGGCGGAGCGTCCGCGGTCAGCCGCGGGCCTCCGCGGCCTCGTGCATGGTCTCGGGGTCGTATTCGTAGATCAGCGAGCGCACGGTCTTCTCGGGGGCCAGCGCCACCCCCTCGTCGTACGACCACATGTCGATCGTCTCCCAGGGGCAATAGCGGGCGCAGAGCTGGCAGCCGATGCAGCGCTCGAGGTCGACCTCGACCAGCTTCATGAAATCGCGGTGCTCGGGTCCGGGGACGATCTCGATGCAGTCGACCGGGCAGAAGGAGATGCAGGCCTCGCAACCGGTGCAGCCGGTCTGGTCGATGACGGCGAGCTGGCGCGGCGGCTTGGGGCGCGGCGGCTTGTCGATCTCGATCTTCTTGGGGTAGGGAAACGCTTCGGCCATGCGATCTCGCCTCCAGACTTGGGCCTTTGTACTCTAGCAGAAAGGCGGGGCATGCCGCGGATAGAATCCCCCGCATGCTCCGCGAGCGCATCGCCCGTTTCATCGCCACCGGCGCCGGCTCCTTCGACGAGCTGGCTCTCGCCGCCTTCGCCTTCCAGCTCGAGCGCATCGCCCCCTACCGGCGGCTCTGCGAGGGGCGGGGGGCGACGGCGGGGAAGGTCGCCTCCTGGCGCGAGGTGCCGCCGGTCCCGACCGCCGCCTTCCGCCGCCTGGAGCTCGCCGCCGAGGCGCCGGTCGAGACCTTCCGCAGCAGTGGAACCACGGCCGCCGGAGAGGATGCAGAGCGCAGCGTCCACCTCCAGCCCTACCCGGAGCTCTACCGGCAGGCGATCGACGCCTCCTTCCCGCGCTGGTGTCTGCGCGACCTCCCCGCGGGTGGCCGGCTGCCGATCCTCTCCCTGGTGCCGGAGCGCGCGGCGGTCCCCGACTCGAGCCTCTCCTTCATGGCCGACCACGTCCTCGCCCGCTGGGGATCGCCCGGCAGCATGACCGCCTTCGCCCGCCGCGGCGTCGAGGCGACCAAGGCGCGCTCCTGGGCGGCGTCGCGCCAGCGCGACCGGCGAGCGGGCCTCGTCTTCGCCACCGCGTTCGCCCTCGCCGACTGGCTGGCGGCGCTCGAGCGGCAGGATCTGCGCCTGCGTCTTCCCTACGGCACGGCGGTCTTCGAGACCGGCGGCTTCAAGGGGCGGACGGCCGAGGTCCCGCGCGCCGACCTCCTCGCCCGCCTCGAGGAGCGGCTGGGGGTGCCCGGCGAGGCGGTGGTGCGGGAGTACGGCATGACGGAGCTGTCGAGCCAGCTCTACACCGAGGCGCTCGCCGGCGGCGATCCCGACCTCTTCGTCGCCCCGCCCTGGGTGCGGGCGAGGGTCCTCGACCCCGAGACCCTGGCCGAGCAGCCCCCCGGAGAGACCGGCCTCCTCGCCGTCTTCGACCTCGCGAACCTGGGCTCGGCGGTCCACGTCCTGACGGAGGACCTCGGCGTGATGGAAAAGGAAGGCTTCCGCCTGCTCGGCCGCGCCGCGGGGGCGCAGCTCCGCGGCTGCTCGCTGACCGTCGAGGAGCTGCGCGGGGCGGTGTAGCGGCCTCGGCGCCGGCATCCCCCCAATCGCCCCTCCCCAATCGCCTGGCACCTAGCCGCCCAATCACCTGGCACCTTGCCGCGAATCGCCTGGCACCTCGCTAAGCCATTGAAAACACGGGGCGACGAATCACCTGGCACCGCGCGAACCCCCGCCGGCGGACCTGTCGCCGGGCTGGCCGACGCCTACCTGCCGCCCGCCCTTCCGACCCCCGCTACGGCGCCGGCCCGCCGGTCCGGCGTCTCCTACTCGGCCGCGCGCTGGCGGCCGGAGGGCCTGGCCGACCTGGCCGCCGAGCTCGAGCGCGGGGGTACGGCCCTCCGCGCCCTCCCCGACGCCGACCTCCTCGCCGCCTGGTCGTCGGCCGTCGAGGCGTTCCGCGATCCCGCCTCCCCCGAGCGCCGGGCGCTCGGCCCCGCCCTTGCCGCGCTCACCGCTCTCTCGCCCGCCGGGCTCGCCGCCGGGCTCGAGGCGGTGCTGGGAGGAGTGCGGCGGGGACCGGCGGCGGCCCTCCTCGAACGCGCCCGCGGCATCGCGCCGTTCGCTCCGATCGCTCCGGCGGCTCCGGCGGCTCCGGCGCTCGTCGTCCTCGCCGGGAATCTCCCCGCCCTGGCGGTCCAGCCGCTCCTCCCCGCCCTCGCTCTGCGCCGGCCGGTGCTCCTCAAGTCCCCCTCCGCCGAGCCGCTCTTCGCCCCGGCTTTCCTCGCCGCCCTGGCTCGCCGCGAGCCGCGCCTCGCCGGCGCGGTCGCCGCCGCCACCTGGCCCGGCGGCGACCCGGCGCTCGAGGCGCCCCTCCTCGCGGCCGTCGGACGGGTGCTCGCCTACGGCGGCGCCGAGATGACCGCCGACCTCGCGTGGCGCGCGCGCGGCAAGGTGGTCGCCTACGGTCCGCAGCTGAGCCTGGGGGTGGTGGGCCGGGAGGTGGCGCCCGCGGCCGTCGCCGCGGGCCTGGCGCGGGACGTGGCGCTCTTCGACCAGCGCGGCTGCCTGTCGATCGTCGCGGTCTATCAGGAAGGGACGGCGGACGGCGCCGCGGCGCTCGGCCGCGCCCTCGCCGCGGCTCTCGGCGAGCTCGCCCGGGCCTGGCCGCCGGGGCCGGCCGAACCGGCGGCCCTGGGCGCCGTCCAGCAGGCGCGGCTGACGTGGGAGATGCGGGGGATCCCGCGGCTGGGCGCCGAGCTGCCGCTCGCCGCGGGGACGGTCGTGGTCGAGCCCGAGCCGGCGCTCCGCCCGCCAGCGGGCTTGCGGACCGTCGTCGTCCACCCGCTGCCCGACCTCGCCCGGCTGCCCGAGATCCTGGCGCCCTGGCGCGGCCGGCTGCAGGGGGCGGCGCTCGCCGGCGCCGCCGCCTGGGCGCTCGCCCCGCGCCTCGCCGCGCTCGGGATCTCGCGGCTCGCCGCCCCCGGCGAGCTGCAGAGCCCGGACGCCGCCTGGTTCAACGGCGGGATCGATCCGCTCGCCGCATTGGCCTAGAGGATCGTCCTGGCCCTACCGCTTCCCCGCCCCCTGGGCGTGCCGGAGGATGCCGACGAGGGCGACCTCGGGCGCGCGCCAGTCGTCGTTGCCGTAGAGGCGGCCGATCTCCCGGCCGCCGGCGAGGACGACGCCGGTCGGCACGCCCTGGATCTTGAACCGCTTGGCCTCCGGCCCGTCGGCCAGGTGCTTCTCGGGCAGGCCGAAGTACTCGAAGCGGATCTTCGCCCCGCGGACCGCGTCCTCCACCCGCAGGAGATGGGGCACGTTCTCGCGGCAGTGCGGGCACCAGGAGCCGAAGAAGACCCGCACCGTGACCGGCGGCGCCGGCGGCGTCGCCTTGAGCGCGGCGACCGCCTGGGGGTTCGGCTGATAGGCCTGGGCGCGCCGCGCGTAGTCCGGGCTGTACGCCTTGAGGTCGCCCTCGGCGTGGACCCCGAGCAGCGGCGGCCGCGGGCGGAGCTCGACCGCGTGGCGGTCGATCTTGAAGCGCACCACGCCGTCGGCGAAGGTGTACGGCCCCTGCGGCGCCAGCTCGGCGTCGGCCAGCAGGTCGACCGCGCCGTCCTTCTTCTTCGCCACCTTCATGATGTTGACGGTGGCGACCGAGTCCTCGCCCTGGCGCACCAGCGCCGGCGAGGGGAGCGCGCCGGTCAGGATCAGCACGGCGTGTCCGGACTCGCTGTTGTAGATCTCGGCCGTCGGCACGCTCCGGCCGTCGACCCACAGCACGTAGTCCTCCATCGGCTTGAAGTCGCGCAGCACGTTGTCGCTCGGGGTCCCCTGGGCGCGGGAGCCGGCGGCGAGCGCGGCGGTGAGGACGGCGGCGTAGAGCGCCGGGCGGCAGGCGCGACGGCAGGCGCGATGGCAGGCGAAGACTGCGATCATGGTCGGGACCTCATCGGGAAAGCTCCGGCCGGGCCGGCGCGGACAGGGGCGGCAGCCCCGGATAGGTACGGGTCACCCGGCCGTCCTGGACCACGAAAGCGCGCGGCAGACGCCGGTAGAGCGGCTTGAGGAGCGCGGCCGGGGCCTCGACGACCTTGAACGACGGACCGAAGCGCCAGGCGAAGGCCTGCTCCTGCTCGGACGTGGTCGCCGTCAGCACCCAGAGCGCCGGCCCCTTGCCGGCGGCGACATAGGCGTTGAGCGCGCGGACCGACCGCTGGAACGCCGGGTCCTCGAGGTCGGCGATCACCGCCAGCTCCCGGCCGGTGGCGAGGTCGGGCGCGACGCCGTCGAGGCAGGCGCGGTCCTTGCCGGCGCCGGCGCAGAGGTCGGCGAGCCGGACGCCCGGCTTCAGGCGCGTCGCGAGATCGTCGAGCGGCAGCTCCGGCGCCTTCCAGGCGAAGAGGACGGCCGCCGCGGCCGCGGCGAGGGCGAGCGCCGGGCGCGCCCGCGGCGGGGCGTCGTCTCCCCGGCGCGGGCGGCCGACGAAGGCGAGCGCCAGGGCCGGCCCGAGGAGCGCCAGGTCCTGCCAGAACGCCTCGGCGGGCGTCCGCTGCACCAGGTTGCCGAAGCAGCCGCAGCCGGCGTCGGCGGGCGCCAGCCCGTGGGCGCTCCGCCAGTAGGCGCGGCCGGTCAGGGAGAGGAAGAAGGCGACGAGGGCGACCGCCGGGAGGAGCACCCAGCGGCGGCGCAGGCCGAGGACGAGCGCCGTCCCCAGGCCGACCTCGAGGCCGATCGCGACGAGCGCCACGGCGCCCGCCGAGAGCAGGACGTCCAGCCCCTCGGCGTGGATCTGGTCGGCGAAGGCGCGCGGGTCGAGCGCCTTGGCCCAGGCGGCGACGAGCAGGACGAGCCCGAGGAACACCGCCGCCGCGGTGCCGATCCACCACCGGGCGCCGCGCGCCGGCCGGCGCGCGTCCGGCGCCGCGATCGTTCTGGCCTGGGAGATCATCGCCCCTCGTTCCTCGCCGTCGATCCTACCAGGGGAGACGCTCGGCGACGCTCCCGCTCGTGCTGTCTACGCGGCAGGAGGGGGCCTCGTCCTTCAGCCGCGGCGGCCGAGCCCCAGGCGCTCGGCGAGCCGCTGGAGCAGGCCGGGCGGCGGGGGCGGCGGCAGCGCCGGAGGCGCCGGGGGCGGCGGCACGACGGGCGCGCGCTCCGCCTCGCGGACCGACATCGGCAGCTCGGAGAGGAGGGGCGGCGCCTCGGTCGGCGGATCGGCCGCCGGCGACGGCGACGTCTCATGGGACAGAGCGGGCGAGGCAGGCGCCGACGACGTCGAGTGCGAGAGCCCACCGGCCGCCGGGCTCGCTTGCGGCGGCGCGCCGGAGGCCGGGCTCGCGGCCGCGGCGGCGCCCTGGCGGAACGTCGTCTGATCCCAGGACGCGGAGCCGGAGCCGAGCACCTCGCCGACCGGCAGCACCTCGCCGAGCCCCAGGGCCTCGGAGCGGCGCGGCAGGCGGGAGCCGACCAGCGCGGCGCCGCAGCTCGGGCAGCTCGTGGCGCCGCTGTCGACCGGGCGGCCGCAGGCCGGGCAGAACGCCCCGCCGTCGGAGGTCGCCGGCGTCTGGGCGGCCCCCGCGGCGGCGCGGCGCAGGTAGAGCGCGGTCTCGCCGATCACCACCCGGTCGCCCTCGGCGAGCGGCGCCTCGCCGTCCAACCGCCTGGCGTTGATGTAGGTGCCGTTGCTCGAGCGCAGGTCCTGGAGCGTCACGCGGCCGGCCTGCACCGAGAGCAGGGCATGGCCGCGGCTGACGCTCGGGTCGCGCAGCACCACCCCGCAGCCGCGGCTGCGGCCGATGGTGACCTCGCCCTCGCGCAGGTCGATCCTCCGGCCTTCGACCTCGAGGAACCAGCCTCCGACGCTCGCGATCGTCACGTCCTCCCCGCTAATGGCCCCGCCGAGCGCGCTCCGATGATTGGATGATCGAAGATCATAGCAGAATCCGGGCCACCGGACAGTAGATCCTGAAGCGCTGCGGAACGGCCGGCGTCACTGTGCCGCGGCCAGCGCCGGCTCGGGCCAGCGCAGGTGGCGGCGCAGCTCGTCCGCCGTCGGGCTCGCCACGCGGTCGAGGAACGGCTCGAGCGGCCCCGAGTAGAGGAGCTCGCCGCCGTGGACGCCGCCGCCCGGTCCCAGGTCGACGATCCAGTCGGCGCGGCAGATGAGGTCGGGGCTGTGCTCGACGACCACGACGCCGTCGCCGCGCTGCACCAGCCGGCGCAGCGTGTGGTAGAGAAGGTCGATGTCGGCGAGGTGCAGGCCGGTCGTCGGCTCGTCGAAGAGGAAGAGCCGCCGCCCCTCGGCGGCCGGGCGGTCGAGAAAGCTCGCGAGCTTCAGGCGCTGCGCCTCGCCGCCCGAGAGGGTCGAGGTCGGCTGCCCCAGCCGCAGGTAGCCCAGGCCCACTTCGGAAAGGGTGCGCAGGCGCCGGCAGAGCCGCCGCTCGGCGGCGAAGAGCTCGAGCGCCGACTCGACCGTCAGGTCGAGCACCTCGGCGATGCTCTTGCCGCGCAGGCGCACCGCCAGCACCTCGGGCCGGAAGCGGCGCCCCTGGCAGATCTCGCACGGCACGGTCACCGGCGCCATGAACTGCATGTCGACCTCGGTCACCCCCGTCCCCTGGCAGGCCGGGCAGCGGCCGCGCTCGACGTTGAACGAGAAGTGCGTCGCGGTGATGCCGCGCGCGCGGGCGTCGGGGCTGGCGGCGAAGAGCTTGCGGATCTCGTCGTAGGCCTTGATGTAGGTCACCGGGTTCGAGCGGCTGGAGCGGCCGGGCGGGCGCTGGTCGACGAGCGTGACGTCGGCCAAGCCGTCGAGCCCGGTGAGCTCGGCGACCTCGCCGGGCTCGACGTCGACCACTCCGCGCGAGCGCTGGTAGGTGCCGTAGAGGACGTTCTCGACCAGCGTCGACTTGCCCGAGCCGGAGACGCCGGTCACCGCCACCATGGCGCCGAGCGGGAGCTCGACGTCGAGGTCCTTCAGGTTGTGGGCGCGGGCGCCGCGCACGACGACGCGCGGCAGCCCCGCGAGCTCGTCGTCGAGCGACTCGCGCCCCTGCTCGCGGCGGAAGCGGGCGACGTGGCGGCGCGCCGGGGTCGGCGGGCGCTCCCGCAGGTACTTGCCGGTGAGCGAGCGCTCGCTCGCCAGGATCGCCGCGAGCGGCCCCTCGGCGACCACCTCGCCGCCGTGCTCGCCGGCCGCCGGCCCGAGGTCGATGATGTGGTCGGCGCCGCGGATGATCGTGCGGTCGTGCTCGACCACCAGCACCGTGTTGCCGCGCCGCGCCAGGTCGCGCAGCAGGTCGAGCAGGCGGGCGCTGTCCTGCGGATGGAGGCCGATGGTCGGCTCGTCGAGGACGTAGAGCGTGCTGGTCAGACCCGAGCCGAGCGCGGCGGCGAGATGGATGCGCTGCGTCTCGCCGCCCGAGAGGGTGCGCGCCTGGCGGTCGAGGGTCAGATAGTCGAGCCCCACCCGGTGGAGCACCTCGATCCGCTCGCCGAGCTCGGCGAGGAGATGCCCGGCGACCTCGCGCTGCCGCGCCGTCCAGCGCCGCTCGCGGAGCCAGGCGCGGAGCCGCTCGACGCTCATGCCGGCGAGCTCCGGGAGGTTGCGCCCCTCGAGGCGGACGGCGAGCGCCTCGGGCTTGAGCCGCGTGCCGCCGCAGCTCGGGCACTCGGTGTAGGAGCGATAGCGGGCGAGGAGCACGCGCACGTGGACCTTGTAGGTGCGCTGCTCGAGCCAGGAGAAGAAGCCCTCCAGGTTGACGAACTTCCCGGCGCCGCTCCACACCCATTCGCGCGCCGCCTCGGGCAGCTCGTTCCAGGGGACGTCGAGCGGGATCTTCCGCCGCCGGCAGGCGGTGTAGAGCTCGGCGTAGAGCTCCTCGTAGGCCGGCGTGTTCCATGGCGCGATGGCGCGCTCGGCGAGCGTGCGCCGGGGGTCGGGGAAGACCCGCTCGCGGTCGATGCCGATCACCCGTCCGAAGCCCTGGCACTCCGGGCAGGCACCGAGCGGCGAGTTGAACGAGAAGAGGGGCGGCGTCGGCCGGCGGACGACGGTGCCGCACACCGGGCAGGCGAGCTCGCGGCTGTAGTGGCGCACCCCGGCGGCGCCCAGCGCCTCGACGCGTCCGGAGGCGAGCGCCGCCCCCAGCCGGTAGCCCTCCTCGAGCGTCGAGGTCACCCGCGCCTGCGCCTCGGGGCCGGAGTGGAAGCGGCCGAGGACGAGCGGCAGCGGGTCGAGCGCCGCCGGCCAGGGGTCGCCGGGCTCGATCCGGACCACCGCGTCGGCCTCGGCGGCAGCCGCCGCGGCGACCCCCGCGGCAGCGGCGAGCCGCCGGCGGAAACCCTGGCGCACCAGCTCGGTCAGCGCCTCGTCGGCGCGGCGGCGAGGGCGCGGCAGGCGCACGACGAGGAGGAACGGGTCTCCCGCAGCGCCGGCGGCGAGCTCGGCCGCGGCCTCCTCCGGCGTATAGCTCGCGACCGCGCCATGGCCGCGGGGGCAGACCACCTCGCCCAGATGGGTGTAGAGGAGGCGCAGGACATCGTGGACCTCGGTGATCGTCCCCACCGTCGAGCGGGCGTTGCGGACCGCGTTCTTGGCCTCCAGGGCGACGGCGGGGAGGATGTTTCGGATGTCGTCGACCGGCGGCCGCTCCATCTGATCGAGGAATTGGCGGGCGTAGGTCGACATCGACTCGACGAAGCGCCGCTGCCCCTCGGCGAAGATGGTGTCGAAAGCGAGCGACGACTTGCCGGCGCCGGAGGGGCCGGTGACGACCGTCACCGCGCCGTGCGGGACGCGGCAATCGATACCCTTCAGATTGTGCGTGCGGGCGCGCTCGATCTCGATCGCGGTGCGGAAAGCCATCGGCACGTCTCAGTCAACGCCGGCCGCCCACGGTGGATTCCCCCACGCCGAACGGCCGAGCGAGCCGCCCATGGTAGCCGATCCGCTCGGCCGGCGTCACCGGGCCGCGCCGAAGAGGCGATGCCGGAGGGCCAGTGCCGCGCAGAGGCCTAGGACGTCCTGGAGCTGTGGCGCGCGTGATTCGCCGCGATCTGCCTCATCATCCATTCGTCCGCCTCCCGCGGTCGAGCCGCTCAGCGGGGAGAGGAGCAGACGCAATGTGCCTGGCAAGTACGGAGATCGCAATGAGGCAATGCGAAAGTGCCCGGCGGACATTGGACCTGGCTGCAGTCCAGGTTGAAGCAATCCTGGGCGTCGCAGAAGGCGGCCGGGCTTGGCGCCGTGCCGGAAAGCCCGGCGAGATCCGCCGCCGAGCCGGAGGCGGCTAGGAACGCCGCGAATGAGCTCATCGCGGGAAAATCGGACGGCAGCGAAGTGGGCGAGGCCGAATCGGCGAGCGCCGCGCCAGCCATGAGTAGACCGCCGACGATCCAGAGGACGAAGCGACTTGCGCGCATCAGGATGACTCCTTCCGAAATTCCTTCGCCATTGAAGGAGTTTTGATTATACGGCCTGCTCAGCCCTCGGAGCCGTCGCCGGGCTCGCGGTCGGGCGGGCGGCGCTCGTCGGGCTCGTGGCTCCGGCGACCGTCCTGGTCGCGCCGGTCGCGGCCGTCGCGGTCGTCCCCGGGCGGCCGGCCCTCCGAGCGCGGCTCGATGCCGAAGACGCGCCGCAGCCAGCTGCGGAAGGGGTGCGGGCGCGCCGGCTGGCGCTCGCCCTCGCCAGGGTCGGAACGGCCGGGCTCGGAGCGCGTTGCGCGCTCGTCCTCGCCGCGCGACGCGCCGTCGCCCGCCCGCTCGTCGCCTGCCGGCGGCGGCGACTGGGCGAGGAGCTCCGGCGACCAGCCCTGGTGCTGGTTGCAGAGCTCGGTCGGCACCTGCCCGGCGGGGAAGACCTCGGTCAGCACCCCCGGGCAGTACTCGGTCGCCAGCAGGCCGGTCGCCGGATCGATGACCGCGGTCGAGATGCCGGGCGGCTGGGCGAAGGTGCGGTAGCCGCCAGGCGGGCGGACGGCGACGACGAACTTGCTCCAGATCGGCAGCCCGCCGCGGGCGCCGTTCAAGCCGGTCGGCGCGTCGTCGTCGTAGCCCACCCAGACGACCGTCGCGCGGTCCGGCGAGTAGCCGGCGAACCAGCTGTCGCGCTGGTCGTTGGTGGTGCCAGTCTTGCCGGCGAGCTCGCCCTCGACCCCCATGGCGCGGGCGGCGCGCCCGGTGCCGCGGTCGAGCACCCCCTGGAGCACCGAGGTGACGAGGTAGACGGTCTGCGGCGTCAGCACGCGCTCCGCCTTGGGCAGCGCGGCGCCCTGGACCTCCTTGCCGTGGCGGTCGCGGATGGCGAGGAGCGTGTGCACCGGCGGCCGCACGCCGCCCTTGGCGAGCGTCGCGTAGACCGTCGCCAGCTCGACCGGCGTCACGTCGGCGGCGCCCAGGGCGACCGAGGGGAAGGCCTCGAGCTGGCCGGCGATCCCCATCTCGTGGGCGAGCTCGACGATGGGCGGCAGGCCCACCTGCAGCGCCAGGCGCGCCGTCGCCAGGTTGTAGCTGTGCTCGAGCGCCGTGCGCGCCGACACCGTGCCGTGAAAGTCGCCGTCGTCGTTCTTGGGCGTCCAGACGCGGTTGCCCGAGCGGATGGTGAGCGGCGAGTCGTCGAGGAAGGTCGCCGGCATGGCGCGCTTGTGCTCGAAGGCCGCGGCGTAGACGATCGGCTTGAAGGCGCTCCCCACCTGGCGGTGCGCCTGGCCGGCGCGGTCGAACTGGCTCGCCGCGTAGCCGCGGCCGCCGACGTAGGCGAGGACGCCGCCGGTCTCGGGGTCGATCGACACCAGGGCGGCCTGCAGCGGCGCGCCCTTGCGGCGCCTGCCCTGGCCCTTGTCGAGGCTCGCCAGACCGGACTCGACGGCGCGCTGCGCCGCCTGCTGGTCGCGCCAGTCGAGGGTCGCGAAGAGCGTGTAGCCGGCATCCTCGAGCTCGCCCACCCCGAAGCGGCGCTCGGCCTCCTGGGCCGCGGCGTCGGCGAAGTACGGCGTGCGCCGCCGGGCGATCGGCTCGGGGGCGACGGCGAGCGGCGCCGCCATCGCCCGCTCGGCGCGCGCCTCGTCGACCAGGCCGAGCTTCGCCATGCGCGCGAGCACCCAGTTGCGCCGCTCGCGCGAGCGGTCGGGATGGTCGACCGGCGAGTAGAGGGCGGGAGCGCTGATCATCCCGGCGAGCGCCGCCGATTCCGCCAGGTCGAGCTGGCCGACGTCCTTGCCGAAGTAGGCGCGCGCCGCCGCCCCGACGCCCATCAGGTTCACCCCGCTGCTCGCCCCGAGGTAGATCTCGTTCAGGTACGCCTCGAGGATCTCCTTCTTCCGGTAGCGGCCCTCGAGGAGCACCGTGAGCATGATCTCGCGGAGCTTGCGGGCGACCGTGCGCTCCTGGGTGAGGTAGAGGTTCTTGACCAGCTGCTGGGTGAGGGTGCTGCCGCCCTGGCGGATGCCGCGGCCGCGCACGTCGACCCACGCGGCGCGGACGACGCCGGAGAGAGAGATGCCGGGATGGGTGAAGAAGCCCTCGTCCTCGGCGGCGAGCACGGCGCCGACCAGGTCCTGCGGCACCTCGCCGACGGCGACCGGGCGGCGCTCCTTGAAATCGGTGCCGTAGTAGGAGGCGAGGAGGGGCGGCTCGAGGGTCAGCGCATCGACGGCGCGGCCGTCCAGGCGCAGGGCGGCGACGTGGCTGCCGTGGAGCCGGATCTCGGCGGCGCCGCCGCCCTGCCCCTCGGGGGTGGGGAAGCTGCGCAGATGCACCGCGAGGCCGCCCTTGATCGGGCGGTAGCAGCCGATGGGGAGCGGGCCCTCGCCAGCCGCCTCGCGATAGCCGCCCGAGCGGAGCTCGGCGGTCAGGCGCTCGATCCCGCAGGGCGTCCCCTCCTCGAGCCGCGTCGGCCGGGCGTAGAGGCGCGACGGCTGGCGATAGGTGATGTCATCGAACTGGCTGGTCAGGCGCCAGAACGGCCCGACGACGACGACCGCGGCGACGGCGGCGAGAGCTCCCAGCACCAGCGCCAGGAGCGGCCAGCGGCGCCGGAGCAGACCCGGCCGCGGGCTGGAAGTCCTTCTTTTATTTGACATTTAGAGAGCTCGGCTCGCCGCGGTTCCCGGCCCGCGGCGCGCTTCCGCGAGGTCGTTCGTCCGGCGCGGATTGGGCGGGCCGGAGTCGAGGGCTGCAAGAAGCGCTCCATGGATCGGCGACAGGGCGCGCGGCCGGCGCCGCGGCGGTCCGCGGAAGCTCCGCGTGGCACGACTGTTGCTCCCTACGGGAGGCAGGAGAACAAGAACAGCCGAGCCACACAAACCCATACTCGAGGAGGAAAAACCATGGGCATCCTGATCTATCTCATCGTCGGCGGCCTCATCGGTTGGATCGCGAGCATCATCATGCGCACGGACGCGCAGCAGGGCATCATCCTGAACGTCGTCGTGGGCATCGTCGGCGCGCTGATCGCCGGCTTCCTGGTCGCTCCGCACCTCGGCACGGGCACGATCAACAGCGGCGACTTCACCGTCACCGGCCTGCTGGTCTCGCTGGTCGGCGCCATCATCCTGCTCGCCATCGTCAACCTGTTCCGCCGCGGCACGGTCCGCTGAGCCCCGGCTGACTGCAGCCCGCGGGAGGCCGGCGCCGCCCGGTCTCCCGCGGGTCCCCCCACCGCTCAGCTCGATCTGGATCAATGAATACAGAGGCCGTTGGAGCAGGTGCCGTGCTGCCCGTTCGAGCAGGTGCACACCCCGGTCCCGAAGCAGAAGCGGTTGCTGCAGACCCCCGCCAAGAAGGTATCGCCCGAGACGTCACCGCCGCAGCTCCGCGTGAGGGCGGGCGCCCAGAGAGCGGCGAGCGGCCCGGATTCGGCGAGCGCCGCCGGCGCCGCGACGGGCTCTCCAGCCGCGCCGGGTAACGCCGCCGGCGCGACGGCCGCGGCGGCGCGGCCGGCGACGAGGGACAGGGCCAACAGACCGCAGAGGGACATCGCTTTCCATGCTCGCATTTGCCATTCTCCTCCTGGTTCGGAACCCGCTCGGATCCCGGTTGATGGATCGCAGGCGGGCGGCCGCGCGGCCTTCCCGCCTCCTACGCTCCAACAAAGAAATGTGCCGCTCGGCCTCTGCCGAGCGCTGCTCGCGGCCGTGACGGCCCAGCGGCCTGGTGCCGCGCACCGCGTCTCGCGCTAAACTTCCCACCCGGCTCGAAGCTGTTATCCACCTCGCGCGAGGGCGCCGCTCAGGCCGCCGTCGTCGCGAGCTCCCCGGAGCGGGAATGACCTACTTCCGCGACATCAGCGAGCAGCTCCGGCTGGAGAAGGCCCTCCCCTCCAAGCCCTGGGCGAGCGTCTGGCGCGGGCTCGACCCGGCGTCCGGGGCGACGGTGGCGGTCAAGCGGATCCCGATGACCGGCGGCCCCGAGGACGCGCCGGCTTTCGTGCGCGCCATGGGCTCGCTGCGGAGCCTGCGCCACCCGAGCCTGCCGGCGCTCGTCGACTTCGGCTTCACCCCCGACGGCAAGGCGTTCCTGGTCTTCGACTGGCTGGAGGGCCGCGACCTCGACGCCCTGGCCGGCGGCTCGCCGGCGCAGATCCTCCCCGTCCTCGGGCAGGCGATCGACGGCGTCGCGGCGCTCGGCCGGCTGGGGCTCGCTCACCACAACCTGTCGGCCGACAACCTCCTGTTGACGACGCGGGCAGACGGCATCCAGGCCGTGCTGACCGGCTTCGGCACGGCCCTGCTGCGCCCCGCCGCGGCCCGCGTCGCAGGGGGCGCGGCGAGCTTCGCGGCGCCGGAGATCGGGACGCCGGCGGAGGCCGCGGCGGGCACCGCCGCCGACCTCTACTCGCTGGCGCTCGTCGCCTGCGCGCTCCTCGGGGCCCGCGTCCACGGGCTCGCCGGCGCGGCGCCGGCGGCGCCCACCGTCTCGCTCCCCCTCGGCGTGAGCTTCGAGCTCGAGGACGACCAGGCGCTCGCCGCCGTCCTCGGCCGCGCTCTCTGCCGCAACCCCGCGGCGCGCCCATCCTGCGACGAGATGCGCGACGCCTTCCATCTCGCCCTCCGCGGCGCCGCGGGGCCGCATCCCGCGATGCCGCAGGAGATCCGGCTCGTCCTCACCCCGATGTCCGGCGAGGTGGAACCGGCGGCGCACGATCCCGGCGACGGCACGAACCCGGTATCGCTCGCGCCGGTGGCCCCTGAGCAGCCGGCTGAGCAGCCGGCCGCGGAGCCGGCGCGGCCGCGGCTCGAGCCGGAACCCCTCGCGGCCTTCGCCTCGGGCGCGACCCTGGTGACGTTCCCCGGCGTCCGCCGGCAGCGGCCGCCAGCCGCCGAGCCCGCGCCGACCCCGGCCGCCGCGCCGGAGACAGCGGCCGACGACCCTGCCCTGCTCCCTCCCCTCCCGGAGCTCCCGCCGCTCGACGTCGATCTCTTCCCTCTCCCGGCGTCCCTTTTCGACCTGCCGGCGCCGGAGCCCGCGCCGCCCCGCGCGGCTCCGCCGCTCGCGCCGTTCCCCGCGGCGACCGTTCCGACAGCTCCGACCGCTCCGATTGCTCCGACCGCTCCGATCGCGCCGACCGCTCCGACCGCGCCGGCCCCTGTCGTGTCCGGCGCCCCGGCCCGCCGGCCGCGGCGGGGGCTCGCCGCGGCGGCGGCCGCCCTCGCCGCGGTCATCATCTTCGCCGCCGGCGCGCTCGTCTGGCGGTCGCGCCACGCCGGCGCGCCCGCATTGCCTGCTCCGGCGCCCGTCATCGCACGGCCCGCCGCCTCGCCGATCCCCCATCCCGCACCTGCGGTGCCGGCCTCCGCGGCGGCGCTCGCGGGGTCGGCCGCGCCGGCGCCGGCGCCCATCCCTGCGGCGCTCGCCGAAGCCGCCGCCGCGTTCGCCGAGGGCCGGGACGACGATGCGCGCCAGGCGCTCGCCGCCGTCCGCGACGCCGGCGGCCTGACGCCGGCGGCGTGCACGGCCTACCTCGCGCTCGGCTCGTCGCTCGACGCGGCGGGCGGCGAGCGGCTGGCGAGCGGCTTCGGCGAGCTGAGGAAAGCGCTCCAGGCCGGCGACCTCGCGGGGCTGCGCGCGGCGGTGCGCGCGATCGCCACCCCGGATCGCGCGGCGCTCCGCGCCAATCCCGGGCTCGCCCGCGACCTCGCCCAGGCGCGCCGCGCGGTCGAGCTCTCGGCCCGGCTCGACCGCGCGGTCCAGGACGGCGAGGCGCCGCGCGCGCTGGCGCTCGCCGGCGACCTCGCCGCCGCCCTGCCGCTCTACCCCGGCGCCGCCGCCCAGCGCGAGCGGGCGGCGGCGGCGATCGAGGCGGAGGCCGACGCCCTCTTCCAGACCGGCGCGGTCGACGCCGCCGTAGCGCGGCTCGCGCCGCTCGGCCGCGCCTGGCCGGACCGCCCGGGCCTCGACGACCGGCTGGCGCGCTACGCCGCCGAGCAGCGCTCCGGCCAGGGCCTCCAGGGGGTGCTCTCCCAGGTGGCGGCGGCCGAGGCGCGGAAGCGGCCGGACGAGGGGCTCGCCATCCTCCGCGAGGCGAAGCCCAGCCCCCGCTACGAGCCCCGCTTCCGCGAGGCGCGCGGCCGCCTCGAGCGCCAGCTGGCGAGCCTCGACAAGGCGCCGCCGGCGATCCAGCTCGCGAGCCCGCAAGCCGAGTACGAGAAGGGATCCGCGGCGCGCCTCTCCTTTAAGGTGACCGACGATTACGCCGTCCAGTCGGTCGTCGTCCGCGCCCGCGCCGAGGGGACGGCGGGCTACCTCGACCTGCAGCCGGCGCGCTCGGGCTCCGACTACACGGTCGACGTGCCGCCGGCGCTCCACCAGAACCGCACGATCGAGTTCTATGTCGTCGCGACCGATCTATCCGGCCACCGCGGCGAGCTCGGCAATGCGCAGGCGCCGCGCCAGATGCGGCGCAGGAAGTGGTACGAGAAGCGGCTCAAGAAGCCCGGCGAAAGCTAGCGAAGCTTCGCCTCGAACCGACGACTCGACAGCCAGCATTCGCCTCGACAAGCCGCCTCGAGGAGGGTTGCCAGCCGCGCCGGGTTGGCCGGAATGCACCGCGCGCGCCGCTTGTTTGCAGCCTCGAGGCCCGGCTTCCCGCCGCGCCGTCCCTCTCCAACCTGGCAGCCGTCCTCTCTCTGATAAAGTGCTCGACCCATGATTGCGGTCTCCGATCTCGGCAAATCCTTTGGCTATCAGACCCTTTTCTCCGGGGCCTCGATCCAGTTCAACCCCGGCAGCCGCTATGGCCTGGTGGGCGCCAACGGCTCCGGCAAGTCGACCTTCCTGCGCATCCTCTCGGGCGAGGAGCCGCCGTCCGAGGGCACGATCTCGATGCCCAAGCGGATCAAGCTCGGGGTCTTGCAGCAGGACCACTTCCGCTACGAGGAGATGCCCATCCTCGAGGTCGCCATGATGGGCAACCACGAGGTGTGGGAGGCGATCGTCGGCAAGGAGCGGCTGCTCGAGAACGCCCACGAGGCGTTCGACGCCGAGCGCTACGCCGACCTCGAGGACACCATCCTGCGCCACGACGGCTACACGCTCGAATCCCGCGCCGGCGAGGTGCTCGAAGGGCTCGGCATCCCGACCGAGATCCACCGCCAGCCGCTGTCGACTCTCTCCGGCGGCTTCAAGCTGCGCGTGCTCCTCGCCCAGGTGCTGGCGGCCGACCCCGACGCGCTGCTCCTGGACGAGCCCACCAACCACCTCGACATCCTCTCCATCCGCTGGCTCGAGAAGTTCCTCGACGGCTACAAGGGCTGCGCCATCGTCATCTCCCACGACCACCGCTTCCTCGACAACATCTGCACCCACATCGTGGACGTGGACTACGAGACGGTGATGCTCTATCACGGCAACTACACCGCCTTCGAGGCCGCCAAGCACGCCGAGCGCGAGCGCAAGGAGGCCGAGATCGGCAAGCGCGAGAAGCAGATCGCCGACCACCAGGCGTTCGTCGACCGCTTCCGCGCCAAGGCCACCAAGGCGCGGCAGGCGCAGAGCAAGATCAAGATGATCGAGAAGATCGTCATCGAGAAGCTGCCGCAGACCTCGCGCCGCTACCCCAACTTCCATTTCAAGCCGCGGCGGCCGAGCGGCCGCCAGGTGCTGCAGATCGAGGGGGTCTCGAAGGCCTACGGCGCGAAGCGGGTGCTTCATGACGTGACGCTCCGCATCGACCGCGGCGACCGCGTCGCGATCATCGGCCCCAACGGCATCGGCAAGTCGACGCTCCTGAAGATCGTCGTCGGCCAGCTCGAGGCCGACGCGGGGAAGGTCGAGTGGGGCTACGAGACCCACCCCGGCTACTTCTCGCAGGATCACAACGAGCTCGCCGCGGGCGGCAAGCAGACCGTCGAGGCGTGGCTCTGGGAGTCGGTGCCCGGCGAGTCGATCGGCTTCGTCCGCGGCAACCTCGGGCACGTGCTGTTCTCGGGCGACGACGTCAAGAAGACCTGCCAGAGCCTCTCGGGCGGCGAGTCGGCGCGCCTGGTCTTCGCCAAGCTCTCGGTCACCCAGCCGAACGTGCTGGTGCTCGACGAGCCGACCAACCACCTCGACCTCGAGGCCATCGAGGCGCTGGTCGAGGGGCTCAAGAGCTACGACGGCACTCTGATCTTCGTCTCCCACGACCGCTGGTTCGTCTCCCAGCTCGCCGACCGCATCGTCGAGATCTCGCCCAAGGGCCTGCAGGACTTCCCCGGCACCTACGAGGAGTACATCGATCGCCTGGGCGACGACCACCTGGACGCCGAGGCGGTCCTGCGCGTCAAGCGCGCCCAGCAGAAGAAGGCGAAGGCGGCGGGCAACGGCAGCGGCGAGCTGCCCGAGCGCGAGCGCCAGGCGCGCCAGAAGGAGCTCGCGAAGCGGCGCGACGAGCTGACCTCCCGGGTCGAGAAGGCCGAGTCGCGCATCCACGAGATCAACGAGCTGTTCTGCGACCCCACCTTCTTCGACCGCACCTCGCGCGACAAGGTGAAGAAGCTCGAGGAGGAGCAGAAGCGGCTCAGCGGCGAGATCGAGGGACTGATGGGCCAGTGGGAAGGCGTCGAGACCGAGCTGACCGCGCTCCAGGCGTGACGCGCCCGCCCTCGGAAGCCGACGCAAGGGAACCGAGACCCGCCCCCGCCGACGGATCGTGCGGCGTAGATCCCGGCGGGCAGCGTCCCTCCGTGCTAGGGTGAAACGCAAACCTGGCCTCGATCCCGCCGCCAGGCGATCGAGGAGATCCCCATGCAGCGCCAATCCACCGATCTGTTCCTGGTCCTGTCGATCTTGTCGACGCTCGCCGGCTGCGGCAAGCCTGGTCAGCCCGCTGCCGATGCGGCCGGCGTCGCGGCGACGGCGTCCGTGGCGGCCGCCGCGGCGCCGAGCCCGGCCGCGCCGGCGGCTGCCGCCGCGCTGCCCAAACCGGAAGCGCTCGTCACGCCGGCCGAGGCGGCGGCGCTGCTCGGCGGCGACGCGGTCCTCGAGGTCCACGACATGCACGCCATCTATCCCGGCTCGGTCGATTTCGCCTACCAGACCAAGAACATCCGCATCCTCTCCGCCGCCTTCTACCCGCAGGACGGCGCGGAGATGTTCGGCAACATGAAGAAGACCCTGAGCGCTCCGGGCCGGCATCCCCTTCTCCCCTGCTCGGTGGGAGACTCCTGCTTCCTGCAGGGTAAAGCGATGATCCACGTGCTCAAGGGAGGCACCTACTTCACCCTCGCCGACGACAACGCCGCCCCCGGGAAGCTCGAAGAGCTCGGCCGGACCGTCGCCGGCCGTATCTGATCCCATACCGGCTCGGCCGCGGGAATCCGATCGATCACGAGCCGCGTCAGGAGAGGCCGACGATGACGCAGTCATCGATCACAGCCAAGTACCAGACGACCATTCCTAGAGAGATCCGGGAGAAGCTGGGAGTCGGTCCCCACGACGTTCTCCAGTGGGAGGTCGTCGATGGATACGTGCGCGTCAGCGCCACCGGAGGGACCTTCTTGAGGCGACGGGGAACGATCTTGGCTGGCGCTGGCTCGACCCTTACTGACGTGCGCGAGGCGCGCTCCCGGCGCGGCATCGAGCCCGAATGAGAGCGCCACGCCCTCGATACAAATACCCCCTCTTTCCGTTACGATTCGCCTGAAAGCCGCTCCGCTCCAGAGGAGAGATTGGCGATGGCGACGCCCAGGAAGAAGTCCCCCTACAGCCCGCACCCCAGCGTCGCGATGGTCGCGAGCTGGATCGAGACCTTGAAGGAGACGACCGGCCGCTCGGTCGCCGAGTGGGTGGCGCTGGTCGAGGCCGAGGGGCCGGAGGGCCAGAACGCGCGCCGCGACTGGCTCAAGAAGGAGCACGGCCTCGGCGGCAACAGCGCCATGTGGATCGCCGCGCGCTCGTACGGCAAGGGGCTCGAGGACGGCGACCCGGAGGCGTACCTGCTGGCGGCCGAGCGCTATGTCGACGACATGTTCGGCGGCGACCGCGCGGCGCTGCGCCCGCTCTACGACCAGCTCCTGTCGCTCTGCCTGAACCTCGCGGACGACGTCCGGGCGAGCCCCGCCACGACCCTGGTCTCGATCTACCGCCGCCACGTCTTCGCCCAGATCAAGCCGGCCACCAAGACCCGCGTCGACTTCGGCCTGGCCCTCGGCGACACCCCGCCAGAAGACCGCCTCGTCTCGACCGGCGGCTACGAGAAGAAAGACCGCATCACCCACAAGATCGCGGTCGCGCGGCCGGCGGACATCGACGGATTCCTCCAAAAGTGGCTGGCGATCGCCTACGAGCGGGACGGGAATTAGCCGAGTTGGCCCCGCGGTGAGCCGAGGCCGCTACCTTGCAGCAGCGCGACTTCCCCTGGCTCGCTGTGCCCGCGCGGCTCTATTTCTTAGCTGTTGAGCACCTCCTATATTGAGGCTCATGCTTGCCGCAGGAGACTCATCCCGGAGGTCTTTATGAAGAAGCTGCTTCGGCTTACCTGTCTTGCCGTCGCTCTCGCTCTCCCCGGCGTTGCCAATGCCTATGACGCTCCGGCCTGGCAGTACGGCTACTGCCATACGAGCTGTGGCGATACGATCTGGACTGACGTCGGCACTTGCTGCAGCGCCAACTTTCAGTGCTCCGACGGGTCTCCAGGCCAGGGCTGGACATTCGACTGGCAAAGTGGAGACACGACTACCTGTTTCATTCGGTAGTCCGGCCGCCTTCTCGCCTAGCGACGATGCGCCGCTGCGGGGTTCTCTCGCAGGCACGGAGATTCGTGGCCGATGAATTCACCGTGGAAAGAAAGAGACGCCCCGACGGCGGTGGACCCCGACAGGTCCGTGGTTATGGACTGGGGCGTCTCTACCCCCGGGGTGGACTGCATGATTCGTGACCTGTGGATTCGCCGCCGTAGAGACGCCCCAGTCCCTCACCACTTAACCTGCCGAGGCCACGCCGTCGGGGCGTCTCCATGCTGCAACGGCCACCAACCCCGTGAGCGCTCCAGGTCGACGTCCTCGACGTCGCCGACCTGGAGCCCGACCATCTCCGAGCGCCGGAGCGCCAGGTCGTAGAGGAGGCGAAGAAGCGCGACATCGCGCGCCGCCTGGGAAGCTCAGGCTCACCTGGCGCGGCATCCGGCAGGTGCTCACCATGGCCCGCACGATCGCCGGTATCGCGGGCGGCGGCAGAATCCAGGCCGGGCACCTAGCCGAAGCATTCCAATACCAGACGCTCGGCCTGGGCCGCGCTCGCAATTCGTGTAGGCCTTGGTGGTGACCCCGAGCTCTCGGGCGACCTGCTCCTGCAGCGCTTCGCCACGGGCGCGGAGGTTGCAATGAAGAAGCGCGGCCCGGCCGTGCACGGGCCCCATCCGCAGTGAACCGTCGCGAGAGGAGGCTGTCATGCCGGACGACACCAGCAAGCGTGGCCCGCGGGATGCGTCGCGGATCAATGTCCACGAGGAATGGGAGCTGCGGTACTGGTCGAAGGAGCTCGGCGTGACTCCCGAGGAGCTCAGGGCGGCGGTGGCCAAGGTGGGCGTCATGGCCAGCGCCGTGCGCAAAGAGCTGGGCAAGTAGAGGGTCTCAAAGCCGTCGCGCGGCAAGGTAGGTGACAGCGAAAAGAGCGGACTCCGCGTCAGGCCCGATAGTGAAGGTCTCTCGATCCTCAGGAGCAAAGATCGTCACGATTGTGCCTTCATCCAGAGTCTCCTCCGAGAGCTCCATCGCGGCCGCGATCGTCGCCGGGCCTCGGCGCCGAAGAGGAAACTCGCGCGCAAAGCCGGAAGGCACTGCGGCACAGCGCAAGCCTCGGCGGCGAGGCGGAAGGATCGCCCGTCGAGCGGAAGGATCGCCCGAAAGACGGAAGGATCGCTTGTAGAGCGGAAGAATCGTCTGTAGAGCGGCAGGATCGTCTGTAGAGCAGAAGGATCGTCCGTGAGGCGGAAGGATCGCTTATGAGGCGGAAGGATCGCTTGTAAAGCGGAAGAATCGTTCGTAGAGCGGAAGGATTGGATCCTTCCTCTATACAAGCGCCGCAGCAGAGAAATTCTCGATTCTTCTCCTGTAGAACCGCTGAACGAGGGAAGCACTCGATCTTTCCGCGCTACAAACGATGAAACACGAGAAGCTCTGGTTTTCCCCTCGCTACAACGGGTGAACAGGAGAAACTTTTGATTTTTCCTCTCTACGGCCACCGGAGCAGCCGACTTCACTGCTGAGCAGCCAGCGCCGGCCTCGAAGCAGCCGGCTTCTCCCCTGAAGCAGCAGCTTCGCTGCCGAAGCAGCGATCCTCCCGCCGTCGCCGTGCCATGGACGATAGCGCAAGCGAAGCGCGATCGACCTCGACCTAGTAGACTCCCCCGCGAACTTCCGCGAGGAACGGCCGATGAGCGCGACCGCAGCGTCCCTCACCCCCGGCGGCGGGCGCCGGGTGCTGGACATGAACGGGTACCAGTGGACGGTGCTGCTCGCCGCCTGGCTGGGTTGGGGATTCGACATCTTCGACGGCATCCTGTTCAACTTCGTCGCCCCCAACTGCGTCCCCACGCTCCTCCACCTGACGATCGGCTCGCCGGCCGCCAAGGCCGCCACCCTCCAGTGGACCGGCATCCTGACCTCGGTCCTCCTGCTCGGCTGGGCGGCCGGCGGCGTCTTCTTCGGCCAGGTCGCCGACCGGCTCGGGCGCAGCCGGACGCTCCTGCTGACGATGCTCCTCTACGCGCTCGGCACCGCCGCCTGCGCCTTCGCCCCCAACCTCTGGGTCCTCCTCCTCTGCCGCGTCGTCTCCAGCCTCGGCATCGGCGGCGAGTGGGCGGCGGGGGCGGCGATGGTGGCCGAGGTGGTGCCGGAGCGGCGGCGGGTGGAGGCCGGCGCCCTCCTCTACACCTCGGCGCCCATCGGCCTCTTCCTCGCCACCTTCGTCAACTTCCAGATCGCCGGCGTCTTCTGGAAGGCGAGCCCCGAGGTCTCCTGGCGCTACGTCTTCCTCTCCGGCCTCATCCCCGCCGGCGTCGCCTTCGTCGTGCGCCTCTTCGTGCGCGAGCCGGAGCGCTGGCGGCAGGCGGCGGCGGGCGCCGCGCCGCCGCGCCTCGCCGAGCTCTTCGACTCCCGCCACCGCGCGCTCACCCTCTCCGGCTTCTTCATGGCGGTGACCGCGCTCGTCACCTGGTGGAGCTGCAACGCCTTCATCCCCGTCGTCTCGACCGGCCTGGCGCAGGCGGAGGCCGCTCTCCGCGGCCTCGACCGTGCCGCGACGCTCGCTCTCGTCGAGGGCTGGAAGCGGATCGCGACCAACTACTTCAACCTGGGCGGCCTCCTCGGCACCCTGCTGACCATCCCGGCCGCCAAGGTCATGGGACGCAAGCCGATGTTCGCCCTCTACTACGCCGCCTCGGCCGCCGTCGTCCTCGCCAGCTTCGGGCTCGACCTCGCCCCCGAGACGCGGCTCGCCATGTACTTCCTGAACGGCCTCACCGTCTTCGGCGTCTTCGGCAGCTTCACCTACTACCTGCCGGAGCTCTTCCCGACCCGCCTGCGGGGCACCGGCGCCGGCTTCTGCTACAACATCGGGCGGGTCATCGCCGCCGCCGGCCCGATCCTCGTCGGCGGCATCGCCTCGCAGGGCGCCGACTCGTTGAAGAGCGCCCTCTATGCCCTCTTCTGGGTGGGCTTCGTGCCGCTCGCCGGCCTCCTCCTCCTCCCCTGGGTGATCGAGACCAAGGGGCGGACGCTCGTCGACTGATCGGGACGGCGGCGCGACGGTGGACGCCGGGAGGGACGCCGCGGCCGGAGCGCCGCCCGCCGCAGGGCCGCCGGCGATGCTCTCGCCTCTCGCCGCCGCCGGCTGGAGCCTGGCGGCCTTCGCCGCCTACCTCGCGGCGCAGCTCGCTGCGGTCGCCGCTCTCCAGCTCGCCCGCGTCCCCGGCGCCGGGCTCGCCTTCGCCGTCGCGACCCTCGCCGGCGCGCCGGCCGGCCTGGCGGTGATCGCGCTCGCGGTGCGGCGCCTGCCGCGCGCCGCGGTCCGCGCCGAGCTGGGGCTCGCCCTTCCCCGCCCGTGGGCCGCCGTGCTCTCGCTCTTCGCCCTCGCCGCCTTCGCCGCCGCCTACGACGCCCTCGCCCGCCGCCTCGGGCGCCCGGTCGCCCCCGAGTCGATGGTCGCGGCCTACCGCACCGCCGGCTGGCTTCCCGCCTTCTGGCTCGCCGCCGTCGCCGCCGCGCCGCTCTTCGAGGAGACGCTCTTCCGCGGCCTGCTCCTCGGGGGCCTCCGCCGCTCGCGCCTGGGCGCCGCCGGAGCGGCGCTCCTGACCGCCGCCGCCTTCGCCCTGCCTCACCTCCAGTACGACCTCTACGACGTCGCCGCGGTCTTCGTCCTCGGCCTGTTGCTCGCCGCGGTCCGCCTGGCGACCGGCTCGACGCTCCTGACCATCGCCCTCCACGCCGCGAGCAACCTCTTCGCCCTCGCTCAGATTGCCGAGATCGCGCAGATCGCGCCAGCGGCGCGGCGGATCGCGGGCGGCTGAGCGCGGCGGGGCCGCCCGGCCGCGATTTGGCCGATCGTCGGGGGCGGCATAGACTCTGAAGTCAGTTCCCGGTCCGGAACGTACAGCTCGTGGCGGTTTCCGTGATGACCCGAGTCCTCGCATCGCAAGCGCACGTGGAGGTCAGGGAGGCTGTTGCCTGAGCCGGAGAGCGACCTCGGCCGGGCCGCGTTCGCCGCCGAGGCGGCGCTGCGGGCGGAGCTCGAGGCGCTGACCGGGCGCCTCGCCGCGGCCGAGGAGGAGCTCGCCGCGCTGCGCAACCATGAGCGCAGCGGCGGACCGCTCGACAAGATGAGCCGCGCCGTGCTCGACCAGGTGGCCGAGGCGGTGGTGGTCTGCGACACCGCCGGGCGTATCGTGCGAGCGAGCGAGCATGCCTACCGGCTGTGCGGCGAGAGCCTGCTGCTCGAGCAGTTCGCCGATATGTTCCCCCTGAGCTTCGCCGGCGGGCGCTTCCCCGACGTCGCGAGCTTTCTCGCCCAGCCGCTCGCCGGGAAGCGGCTGCGCGGCGTCGACGCGAGCCTCCCCTCGGGCGATGGCGGGCGCTGCGAGTTCATGCTCTCGGCCGGCCCGATGTGGGACGCCGAGCAGCGCATCATCGGCTCGGTCATCACCCTGACCGACGTCACCGGGAGGAAGCAGTCGGAGGACCAGCTGCGCCAGGCGAAGCTCGCGGCCGAGGAGGCGAACCGCGCCAAGGACCGCTTCCTCGCCACTCTCTCGCACGAGCTCCGCACCCCGCTCACCCCGGTGCTCGCGGTGATCTCGGCCCTCGAGCGCGACCCGCGGCTGCCGGAAGGGGTGCTCGACAGCCTGGCGATCGTCCGCCGCAACGCCGAGCTCGAGGCGCGGCTGATCGACGACCTGCTGGACGTCACCCGCATCGAGCACGGCCGCCTCGAGCTCCAGCTCACCGATTGCGACCTCGCTCTGATCCTCGATCACGCGCTGCAGACCTGCGCCGAGGAGCTGGTGGCGCGCCGGCTCAAGCTGATCGAGGACCTGGCGGTCGCCGGCGGCCGCCTCGGCGCCGACCCGCCGCGCCTCACCCAGGTGTTCTGGAACCTGCTCAAGAACGCCATCAAGTTCACTCCCGAGGGCGGCACGATCACGCTGCGCGCCCGGCGCCTGCCGGCCAGCTCGGCGGCCTCGCCGCCAGCCGGGGACGGCGGCGAGCGCATCGCGGTCGAGGTCACCGATACCGGGATCGGCATCGACGCCGAAGAGCTCGAGCACATCTTCGACGCCTTCGAGCAGGGCCGGCGGGTGAGCACGCGGCGGATGGGAGGCCTGGGCCTGGGGCTCGCGATCAGCAAGACGATCGTCGAGCGGCACGGCGGGCGCCTGACGGTCGCCTCCGAGGGGCGCGGCCGAGGGGCGACATTCACCGTCGAGCTGCCGCTGCGCAGCGGCGAGGCCGCCCCCGCGTCGCCGCCGAGGCAGGAGGCGGCCAAGGCGGCGGCGGCCGCCGCGGCCGCGCCGTCGGGACCGCTGCGGATCCTCCTCATCGAGGACCACCAGGACACCGCGGCGGCGCTGGCCGACCTGCTCGACCTGATGGGCCACCGGGTGACCGTCGCGGGGAGCGTCGCCGAGGCCCTGGCGGCGGCCGAGCGCGAGGCGGGGGCGCTCGACCTGGTGGTCTCCGATCTGGGGCTCCCGGACGGCAGCGGCCACGACCTCATGCGCCAGCTCGTCGCGCGCTACGGCCTGACCGGGATCGCCCTCTCCGGTTACGGCATGGAAGAGGACGTGCGGCAGAGCCGCGAGGCCGGCTTCGGCCGCCACCTGACGAAGCCGGTGACGATGGCCGCTCTCGAGGCCGCCATCGCGGAGGCGGCGACGTACCGGCGGTCCGCCTAGTCGGCGAGGACCGCCGCCATCCGCTCGAGGCCCAGGGCGAGGGTCTCGAGCGAGCAGGCGAAGGAGAGGCGGATGTGCTCGTCGGAGCCGAACGCCTCCCCCGGCACCACCGCCACCCCCGCCCGCTCGAGCAGGAACTCGGCGAAGGCGCCGGAGCCCTGGCGCCCGGGGCCGTAGGCGCCGACGACGCGGGGGAAGGCGTAGAAGGCGCCAGCCGGGGGCCGGCATTCGAAGCCGGGGAGGGCGGCGAGGCGCGGGATGAGGAAGTCGCGCCGCTCCTGGTAGGCGGCGATCATCGGCGCGATCGACTCCTCGGCCTCATGGACCGCCGCGACCGCTCCCACCATGGCGAAGGAGGTGGGGTTCGAGGTGGCGTGGCTCTGCACCTGCTCGACGGCGCGGATGACCGCCGGCGGGCCGAGGGTGTAGCCGATGCGCCAGCCGGTCATGGCGTAGGTCTTCGAGAACGAGCCGACGAGGACGACGGTCTCCGGGAACTCGGCGGCGAGCGAGGCGGCGCTGGCGTGGCGCGCGCCGTCGTAGACGAAGCGCTCGTAGGTCTCGTCCGAGATCACCAGCAGCCCGCGGCCGGCGGCGAAGGCGACGATCTCGCGCAGGTCCGCCGCCGCCGCCACCCCGCCGGTGGGGTTGGACGGCGAGTTGAGGAGGATGGCGCGGGTGCGCTCGGTGACCGCGGCGAGCACCGTCTCGGCATGGATGCGGAAGCCGTCCTCGCCCGAGGTGGGGGCGCCGACCGGCGACGGCGCCGGCGAAGCGGACCTGCTCGGGGAAGCTCACCCAGCAGGGGGTGGGGATGACCACCTCCTGCCCCTCCTCGAAGAGGGCGAGGGCGAGCTCGAAGAGGGCCGCCTTGCCGCCGACCGTGATCACCGACTGGGCGGCGCTCCACGGCGCGCCGTAGCGCTCGCGCCAGGAGCCGGCGACCGCCTCGCGCAGCTCGGGGATGCCGCTGCCGGGGGTGTACTTGGTGAAGCCGCGGGCGAGCGCCTCGCGCGCCGCCTCGACGGCCGGGGCGGGCGAGGCGAAGTCGGGCTCGCCGGCGCCGAAGTCAGCCAGCCGGATGCCGCGGGCCTTGAGCTCGGCGGCGCGGCGCGTCACCCGGAGGGTCGCCGATTCGCCGATGCGGGACATGCGGGCGGAGAGCTTCACGGGCGCGGATAGTATCAGCCAGAACTATCGAAGGGGATGGGCGTAGAATCCACCCTGGCCGCGGCCGCCGTAGACGCCTTCCGAGGTACCGCCCATGACCCCACGCTCCTCCCGCAGGGCCCGCGCGGCCACCGTTCGACCGGCCGCCGTCGCGCTCGCCCTCCTGGCGCTCGCCGCCCCCGCGGCGCGGGCGCGGATCGCCTTCCCCGAGCAGGCGAAGCTCGCCCTCGCCGCCGACCGCACGGCCTACGAGGCGGGGACGACGGCGCACCTCGCGGCGCAGGTGACGATCGCCCCCGGCTGGCACGTCAACGGCCACCAGCCGACCTTCGAGTACCTGATCCCGACGACGCTCACCCTGACCCTCCCCGCCGGCTGGCCGGCGGCGGCCCTCCGCTACCCGCCGGCGAGCCGCCGCAAGTTCGCCTTCGAGACCCAGCCGCTGGCGGTCTACGACGGCGCGGTCACCGTGCTCGCCGACCTCGCCGTCCCGGCGGGCGCCGCGCCGGGCTCGTTCCCGGTCAAGGCCGCCCTCTTCTACCAGGCCTGCAACCAGAACGAGTGCCTGCCGCCGGTGACCGCCGAGGCGGCGCTCCAGGTGAGGATCGGCCCCGGCGGAGTGGCGACCGGCCAGGCGGCCGGTCAAGCCGCCGGCCGGGCTCCAACGTCCGGAGCCGTCCCGCGCCATCGCTCCGCGGCAGCCGCTGGCCTCGGCGGCGTCGGCGGCCTCGCTCTGATGCTCGCCCTGGGCCTCCTCGGCGGCCTGATCCTGAACGCCATGCCCTGCGTGCTGCCGGTCGTCTCGCTCAAGGTCTTCGGACTGGTGCGCAGCGCCGCCGGGGGACGGGCGGCGGTGGTGCGCGGCGCCCTGGCGACCGCCGCCGGCATCCTCGCCTCGTTCTGGCTCCTCGCCGGCGCCGCGATCGCGGCGCGCGCCGCGGGTGCCGCCGTGGGCTGGGGGGTGCAGTTCCAGCGGCCGGGCTTCGTCGCCCTCCTCGCCGTGGTGATCGTGCTCTTCTGCCTGAACCTCTGGGGCCTCTTCGAGATCCCGCTGCCGCAGAGCCTGGCGCGCGTCGGCGCCGCCGGGCCGCGCGAGGGGATCGCCGGCCACTTCGCCTCGGGGCTCTTCGCGACCCTGATGGCGACCCCCTGCTCGGCGCCCTTCCTGGGCACCGCGATCGGCTTCGCCCTCGCCCAGGAGGCGCCGGCGATCCTCGCCATCTTCACCGCCGTGGGGCTGGGGATGAGCCTGCCCTACCTGCTGCTCGCCGCCTTCCCCGGCGCGGCGCGCCTCCTCCCCCGGCCCGGGGCCTGGATGGACGGGGTGCGCGGCGCCATGGGCTTCGTCCTCGCCGCCTCGGCGGTCTGGCTCTTCTACGTGCTCGCCGGCGAGCTGGCGCCGGAGCGGGTGGCCCTGGTCGAGCTCCTCCTCCTCGCCCTCGCCCTCTTCACCTGGCTCCGGCATCGCACGGCGCGGAAGGCCGGCTTCGAGCGGCTGGCGCTCGCGGCGGTCGCCGTGGCGGCGGTCGCGGCGGTCTGGACGGCGGCGGGGGGCGGCGCGCCGGCTCCGACGGCGCTGACCACCGCCCGCGCCGCCGGGCTCATCCCCTGGGTCTCCTTCGACCGCGGGCGCGCCGAGTCGCTCGCCGCCGCCGGCCAGATCGTCTTCGTCGACGTCACCGCCGACTGGTGCTTCACCTGCAAGGTCAACGAGCGGCTGGTGCTCGACACCCCGGAGGTGGCGCGCGCTTTCCGCGAGCACGCGGTGGTGCCGATGCGCGCCGACTGGACGAACCGCAACGAGGAGATCGGCAACTTCCTCGCCGAGCACGGCCGCTACGGCATTCCCTTCTACCTCCTCTACCTCCCCGGCGGCGACACCCGCGTGTTCAGCGAGCTGCCGAGCAAGGCCGACCTCGTCGAGGCCGTCCGCGCCAGCGCCGGCGCCAAGATCGCCGAGAACCGGTAGCCCAGCGATTTCGCGCTTCGCCCGCGAGCCGGGAGTTTCTCCCGCCAGCCGGGCCGGCTTCTGAGGAAAAGTCCCTGCGGACCACGTGAAAGCCTGCCTTGATGGGTCGAAAAGGCAGGATTTCTCGGCGGCACGTCAAGACGTAACTCCTTGATCTAGTTGAACTTGTATTGCCCTCGCCGAGCGACTGCAGTACATTCGCGAAGTGCAGAGTGGCGAAGAGTTCCTGCGCGCGCTGGACCCCCTCGTGCGCGGTCGCGTGATCTCCGTCCTGCGTTCGGCCCGCGGCATGACGCGCGACGAGCTGGCGACGGAAGCGAAGGCGAGCCCCAACACCATCTCCGACTGGGAGAAGGGCAACGTCAAGAACCCGCGCGACCTCTTCGCCAAGCTGGAGCCCGTCCTCGACCTGTCGCTGTCGAACATCCGCCACGCCCTGACCCTGGTCCGCGCCCAGCAGAGCCCGGGAGAGGTCGCCGAGGCTCCCGCCCTTCCTTACGACCCGGCCGCGATGGACGACAGCGCCTTCCCGCCCCTGACGGACATCAAGGGGATGAGCGCGCCGGAGATCGAGCGGGAGCTCAACCACCTCTCGTCGCAGTTCGGCCATACCGTCGTCCGCTGCATCGTCCTCAGCGCCGAGCTCGCCGCCCGCGGCGCCCAGCGGTCGAGCTGAGGCCGGGGCCGCGACAGGCGTCCGGCGGCTCGGCCGCGCCTCACGTTCCGCTCTCCCGCTTCCCCTTCGCCCTGGCCTTGGCGTGGAGGCCGCGCCAGCGCTCGAGCCGGGCCTTGAGCTCGGCCTCGAAGCCGTCGCCCTTGGGCTCGTAGAAGCGCGCCCCGGCGAGCGACTCGGGCAGGCAGTCGAGGCCGCCCACCCCCTCGGCGGTGTCGGGCGCGTAGACGTAGCCCTGGCCGTAGCCCATCCCCTTCATCAGGCGGGTCGGGGCGTTGCGGATGACCTTCGGCACCGGATCGGCCGGGCGCTCCTCGACCGTCCGCCGGGCCTCGCCGTAGCCGCGGTAGAGGGCGATGCTCTTGGGCGCGAGGGCGAGGTACACGGCCGCCTGGGCGAGGGCGAGCTCGCCCTCGGGCGATCCCAGCCGGTGGAAGGCCTCCCAGGCGGCGAGCGCCTGGGGGAGCGCCTGCGGGTCGGCGAGGCCGACGTCCTCGGAGGCGAAGCGGATCATGCGGCGGGCGAGGTAGAGCGGGTCCTCGCCGGCGGCGAGCATCCGCGCCAGCCAGTAGAGGGCGGCGTCGGCGTCGCTCTCGCGCAGCGACTTGTGGAGCGCCGAGATGAGGTTGAAGTGCTCCTCGCCCGACTTGTCGTAGAGGAGGACCTTGCGCTGCGCGATCCGCTGGACCGCTGCGGCGTCGAGGCGACGCTCCCCTTCGGCTCCTTCGGCCAGCGCATCGGCGACCGTGAGCTCGAGGAGGTTGAGCGCCTTCCTGGCATCGCCCGAGGCGAGCTGCGCGAGGCTCGCCAGCGCCTCGTCGTCCGCCTCGACGCCGGAATCCCCGAGGCCATGCTCGCGGTCGGCGAGCGCCCGGCGCAGGAGCGCGGCGAGCTCCTCCGGCGCGAGCGGCGCCAGCACCACGACGCGGCAGCGCGAGAGCAGCGCGGCGTTGACCTCGAACGACGGGTTCTCCGTCGTCGCCCCCACCAGCACGATGTCCCCCTTCTCGACGTAGGGCAGGAAGGCGTCCTGCTGGGCGCGGTTGAAGCGGTGGATCTCGTCGACGAAGAGGAGCGTCCGCCGGCCGGTCGAGGCGCGCATCCGCGCCGCCTCGGCCATCACCTCGCGCACCTCCTTGATGCCGGAGGTGACCGCCGAGAAGGGCACGAAGCGCGCCCGCGTGAGGCGCGCGATGATGCGGGCGAGGGTGGTCTTGCCCGAGCCGGGCGGGCCCCAGAAGATGAGCGAGGGGACGCGGTCCTGGGCGATGGCGCGGCGCAGGAACCCCGCCTCCCCCACCACCTCGGCCTGGCCGATCACCGCGTCCAGCGTGCGCGGCCGCATGCGCTCGGCGAGCGGGGCGCCGGCGGGCTCCGGCTCCTCCGGCTCGGGACCGGCGGCGGGCGGCTGCTGGTCGTCGAAGAGGCCGGCCATGGGGAGCGGGCTAGGGGACCCTCTCGACCTCGACCCGCGCGTCGTTGAAGCAGGCGCCGCCGCCCAGGTCGGCCAGGGTGTCGGGCGCGACGGCGTTGCCGGTGGTGCCGGAGAGGGTGTTGTGGCTCCACAGCCCCTTGGGGAGGAAGACGACGCCGGGGAGGAGGTCCGCCGAGAGCCTGGCGACGGTCTCCACCGCCCCCAGCTCGTTCCACGCCCGCACCCGGTCGCCGGAGCGGATGCCGCGCGGCGCGGCGTCGGCGGGGTGGATCTCGAGCGCCACGGTGTCCCGATGCAGCTCGCCCATCGTCGAGCTGATGGTGCGGCCCGAGGCCGGCGAGATCAGCGCCAGCGGGAAGCGCTCGCTCGCCGGGTCCTCGCTGAACCCGTAGAGGCCGTGTGGCGCCTCGCGATCGAGCTCCGCCGGCACCAGATGGATCTTGCCGTCCGCGGTGAGCGGGAAGGCGTCGACGAACTGGACCGGCGCCGGCCCGGTGTCCGGGTAGGCGATGCCGTCGCGGTCGAGGGTCGAGCGCAGGCGCTCCGGCAGCAGCGCCGCCGCGAGCTCCTCCGCCGTCTCCGGGTCGCCGGGGCGGGCGAGCCCCAGCCGCCGCACCAGCTCGCCGAAGACCTCATAGTTCGGGCGCGCCTCGCCGACCGCCGGGATCGCCGGCTGGTTGCGATAGATCGCCATGGTGCCGTAGCCCCGCACCAGCTCCTCGTGCTCGAGGAAGGTGGTGGCGGGGAGGACGAGGTCGGCATAGCGCGCGGTGTCCGTCATCACCTGGTCGAAGACGACGGTGAAGAGGTCCTCGCGGAGAAGACCCCGCCGCACCAGCTCCTGGTTGGGGAGGGTCGCGAGCGGGTTCGAGTCGTAGACGAAGAGCAGGCGGACGGCGGGCGGCTCGTCGCCCGCGAGCACCCGCCCGAGCCGGTTCATGTTGACGCTCCGGGTGGGCGGCTCGGCGGCCGCCGAAGCGGCGTCGGCGGCCGGCCGGAAGGCGCCCGAGTTGCTCATCGTGTAACCGCCGCCGCGCACCCCGAACTTGCCCGCCACCGCCGGCAGGGCGATCGCCGCCGCGATGGCGCTGCCGCCGTTCCGGTTGCGCTCCATCCCCCAGCCGGTGCGGACGACCGCCGGCGAGCTGTCGGCGTAGAGCCGGCAGAAGCCGTCGATCGTCCGCCGCCGCGAGGCCGGTCGCCGCCGCCGCGCGCTCGATCGTCCACGGCGCGGCGCGGCGGCGGAGCTCCTCGGCATCGTGGGCGTGGCGGGCGAGGAAGTCCCAGTCGGCGCGGCCGTTCTCGAACAGCCAGCGGATCGCCGCCAGGGCGAGGGCGAGGTCGCTCCCCGGCCGCGGCGCGAGGTGCAGATCGGCGCGCTTGGCGAGCTGGGTGCGGCGGGGGTCGATCACCACCAGGCGGGCGCCGCGCCGCCGCGCCGCGTCGATCACGGGGACCAGATGGACGCCGGAGATCGGCGGGTTGGCGCCCCAGACGACGATCAGCCGCGCGTGGACGTAGTCGTGGAGGGCGACCCCGGCCATCTTGCCGTAGAGGACGCGGGCGGCGCGTCCGGAGGGTGCGGCGCAGACGGTGCGCGCCAGGCGCGAGGCGCCGAGGCGGGCGAAGAGGCGGGCGTCGGTGGTGCCCTGGGTGAGGAGGCCGTTCGAGCCGCCGTAGGAGAGCGGCAGGATCGCCTCGCCGCCGTGGCGGGCGGCGACCGCGCGGAAACGCTCGACGAGCAGGTCGAGCGCCGAGTCCCAGGAGATCGCCTCGAAGCGCCCCTCGCCCTTGCCGCCGCGGCGCAGGCCGGGAGTTGCCAGGCGCTCGGGGGCGTAGACGTGGTCGGCATAGCCGCGCACCTTGCCGCAGATGAACCCGGCGGTCAGGGGGTTGAGCGTGCTGCCGGCGATCAGCCCGGCGCGGCCGTCGCGCACCTCGACGGTCAGGCTGCAGGCGTCGGGGCAGTCGAGGGGACAGGCGGTCGCCAGCCGGCGGACGTCCTCCGGAGCCTCGCCGCTCGTTCCGGCGCTGTCGCCCCGCATCGCGGGCTGCATCACTTCGGTCACGGCTCTCGCGCGCCTCCGGCGGGGACCCCTCAGCTCCACTCGCCGGCGGTCTGGGTGACCCCCGTCTGCAGCGAGTCGATGACGGCGTCGGCGAAGCCCTGGGTGGTCGCGCTGCCGCCGAGGTCGGGCGTCTTGACATTGCGGTCGACCACCACGTCGCGGATGGCGCTGCGCAGGCGGTCGGCGGCGGCGTTCTTGTCGAGGAAGCGCAGCATGAGGATCGCCGAGCGCATGAGGGCGAGCGGGTTCGCCAAGCCCTTGCCGGCGATGTCCGGCGCGCTGCCATGGACGGCCTCGAAGATCGCGACGCCCTCGCCCAGATTGGCGCCCGGCACCACCCCCAGGCCGCCCACCAGGCCGGAGCAGAGGTCGGAGACGATGTCGCCGTAGAGGTTCTCGAGCAGCAGCACGTCCCAGGCCTCGGGCTTCATCACCAGCTGCATGCACATGTTGTCGACGATCTTGTCGTCGGCCGCGATGTCCGGGTAGCCGACCGCCACGTTGCGGAAGCAATCGAGGAAGAGGCCGTCCGAGAGCTTCATGATGTTGGCCTTGTGGACCGCGGTGATGCGCTTGCGGCCGTTCTTCCGCGCGTACTCGAAGGCGAACTTGGCGATCCGCGTCGAGGCCTTCTCGGTGATGATCTTCAGGCTCTCGACGACCCCCGGCACGACGACGTGCTCGAGGCCGCTGTAGAGGTCCTCGGTGTTCTCGCGCACGACGACCAGGTCGACGCCGTCGAAGCGGGTCGGCAGGCCGGGGAGCGAGCGCGCCGGGCGGAGGTTGGCGTAGAGGTCGAGCTTCTGGCGCAGCTGGACGTTGACCGACTGGAAGCCCTTGCCGACCTGGGTGGTGACCGGGCCCTTCAAGGCCACCTTGTTGCGGCGGATCGAGTCGAGGACGTGCGCCGGCAGCGGCTCGCCGAACGCCTCGACCGCCTTCGCCCCCGCCAGGTGCGGCTCCCATTCGAGCTCGGCGCCGGCCGCCTCGAGGACGCGGACCGTGGCGTCCGCCACCTCGGGACCGATGCCGTCGCCGGGGATCAACGTCACCATCGTCTTCGCCATAGGGGCCTCCCGGCGAAGGGTATCACGCGGCCTCGCCGGCTCCCCGGCACCCGGCGCCGCAACCCGCCGGCGCGGGCGCCGTAGAATGAGCCATGGCGCGGGCGGCGGAGCGGCGGGGAGGGGCGGCGGGACCGACTCCCTGGCTCTACGCCCTGGCCGCCCTCTACGCCCTCCTCCACCTGGCCGTCATCGACCGCTACGGCATCTTCCGCGACGAGCTCTACTACGTCGCCTGCGCCCGCCACCTCGCCTGGGGCTACGTCGATCACCCGCCGCTCATCGCCTTCCTGACCCGCCTCGAGCTCGCCCTCTTCGGCTCCTCGCTCGCCGCCCTCCGCATCCTCCCGATCCTCGCCGGCGCGGCGACGGTCGCCGTCGCCGGGCTGATCGCCCGCGAGCTGGGAGGCGGGCGCTTCGCCCAGGTCCTCGCCGGCCTCTCGGTCGCGGTGGCGCCGGTCTACCTCTTCCTCTTCCACATTCTCTCGATGAACGCCGTCGAGGTCCTCCTCTGGAGCCTCGCGGCGTACGTCCTCACCCGCCTCCTCTCCGGCGGCGACCCGCGGCTCTGGCTCGCCTTCGGCGCCCTCGCCGGGCTCGGCCTGGAGACCAAGCACAGCATGCTGCTCCTCGGGCTCGGCGTCTTCGCCGGCGTCCTCGCCTCCCCGTCGCGCCGTCTGCTGGCGAGCCCGTGGCCCTGGCTGGGGGGGCTCCTCGCCGCCGCCCTCTTCGTCCCCAACGTGCTCTGGGAGGTCCGCCACGGCTGGCCGACCCTCGAGTTCCTCCGCCACGCCGAGGCGGGCAAGAACGTCCACTACTCGCCGCTCGCCTTCCTCGGCCAGCAGGTGCTCCAGATGCAACCGCTGACCGCGATCGTGTGGATCGCCGGGCTCCTCGGGCTGCTCTTCGCCCCGGCGCTCCGCCGTTTCCAGGCGCTCGGCTGGGCCTACGTCGCGATCGCCGCGGTCCTCCTCGCCCAGGCGTCGAAGCCCTACTACCTGTCCCCCGCCTACCCCTGGCTCTTCGCCGCCGGGGCGGTGCTCGTCGAGGGCTGGACCGCGCGGCGGGCCTGGCTGCGGCCGGCGGCGCTCGCCCTCCTCGCGGTGAACGGCGCGGCGACCGCTCCCCTCACCCTCCCCGTGCTCTCCGAGGAGACCTACATCCGCTACGCCGCGGCCCTCGGCATCCACCCCGAGTCCGGCGAGCGCCACCGCATGGGCGCTCTGCCGCAGCACTTCGCCGACATGCACGGCTGGCCCGAGCTCACGGCGGAGGTGGCGCGGGTCTGGCGGGCGCTCCCGCCGCCCGAGCGGGCGCGCTGCGGCATCTTCGGGCAGAACTACGGCGAGGCGGGGGCGATCGACTACTTCGGACCGGCCTACGGCCTGCCGCACGCGATCTCGGCCCACAACAGCTACTACCTCTGGGGGCCCGACGGCTACGACGGGAGCTGCCTGATCGTGCTGAACGACGAGCCCGCGCGGCTCGCCGAGCTGTTCGCCGACGTCGAGCCGGCCGGCCGCTTCGACTGCCGCTACTGCATGCCCTACGAGGACGGCATGGCGATCCACGTCTGCCGCCGGCCGAAGCGGCCGCTCGCCGCCGTGTGGCCGAAGCTCAAGTCGTTCGGGTGAGGACGAGCCGCGACCCCGCCCTCGGGGACCAACCGGACCCAGTACCGCCTACTCGGGGCTGTTGCAGTTCAGGATATAGGTGAAGTAGGTCGCGCCGCAGCTCCCGCCGCTGCCGCCGCTCGAATGGTCGTCGTCGCCATGATGGCCGCCGTCATGGTCGTCGCCGTCGTGATGGTCGCCTTCCTTGTGGTCGTCGCCATGGGAGCTGCCGCTGCTGCCCTGAGTCTTGCCGCCCTGCGAGCCGCCTCCCTTGGCCACGCTGTCGTGGTGGTCGCCGTCGTGGTGGTCGCCGTCATGGTGTGAGTCACCGTCGTGGTGGTCGCAGTCGCCCTGATCCTCACCGCCGCAGCCTTCGTGCTCGCCGTTCCCGCCGCTGCAGGAGCCGCAGGCCGGCGAGCCGGGGATGGGCTGGCCCGCGCCCCAGGCGCTCTGGCTTCCCTGCGTCGGCGACTGCACGGCGGCGTGCGCGGCGAGGAAGAGCTTCGTCCCGATGGCGAGGTGACCGAGCGGGATGGTGAAGGTGTAATTGGTGACCCCGGGGTTGAACTGGGTGCGATAGGGGAAGCTCGACAGGCTCAGCGGGAGGCCGCCTGGCGACGTGGCCGTGGCGACGTCGAGCTGGCTCATCGTCCAGCCGGAGGTCAAGAACGTCACATACAGGTATGTGGTGTCGTTCGAAACCGTGACACTGCCGGCGGTCGCGGCGCCCGGCACCGTCACCAGACCGACGGTGGCCGGCGCTCCCAGGCAGGTCTGCGCTTGAGCCGGGAATGCGGCGAGCACTAGAGCCGAGACGGCGAGGACGGCGCGAACGGCGCGGACGGCGAGCGGTTTCATACCAACCCCCTTGGGAATTGACGTCCTGCTGTGGGTGAGGCGCGTCGAGGCTCGAGCGCCGGCGTCAATATACACCGCCATTTCTTGTAGCGAGTCGAAGAATGCGCCTCATTCTATTTGGGTTTATATTCCAGCCATAAAACCTTTCAGTCCTCCCTCGCCCATGTGATCGGCGCGTCTGCCGGCTGGCCGAGCGGAGCGGCCAGCCGGGCTGCCGCGCTCGATTGCCTTGACGTACCTCGCGGGCCGCATCGGCCCGGCTGGCGGGTGATATGGTGCCCGGCGGTCTTCGAATCCAGCTGAGCGCCGCGGAGCCGGATCGGTCCGCGGCCGCCGTGGAGGGTCCGGCATGGCTCACTCCCTCTTCGCCAGGAAGCCCCTGGCGCGGATCCTCGAGGAGGCGCAGGACGAGGGCGAGGGCCGGCTGCGGCGGGCGCTCGGGCCCTTCTCGCTCACCGTCTTCGGCATCGGCGCCATCGTCGGCGCCGGCATCTTCGTCACCACCGGCGCCGTCGCCCGCCAGACCGCCGGACCGGCCCTCCTCCTCTCCTACGCCGTCGCCGGCTTCGCCTGTCTCCTCGCGGCGCTCTGCTACGCCGAGTTCGCCTCGGCCGTGCCGGTCTCCGGCTCCGCCTACACCTATGCCTACGCCAGCCTGGGCGAGGTCTTCGCGTGGCTCATCGGCTGGGACCTCGTGCTCGAGTACGCGGTGGGCGCGGCGCTCGTCGCCAACGGCTGGTCGGGCTATCTGCAGAGCGTCCTCGCCTCGTTCGGCGTCACCCTGCCGCGGGCGATCTCGGGCGCCGTGGCGCGCTACGACCCGCAGCTCGGCCGCCTGGTGGCGACCGGCTCGCTCGTCAACCTGCCGGCGGTCGCCATCGTCGGCCTGCTCATGGTCGTCCTCGTCGCCGGCATCCGCGAGAGCGCGCGCTTCAACACCGCCATGGTGGCGCTGAAGCTCTCGACCGTCGTCTTCGTGATCGCCGTCGGCGCCTTCCACGTCGACCCGCGGAACTGGCACCCCTTCGCGCCCTACGGCATGACCGGCGTGGTCCTCTTCGGCAAGACCCTCCTCGGCCATACCGATCCCGGCGGCCGGCCCCTCGGCATGCTGGCGGGCGCCGCCCTCGCCTTCCTCGCCTATCTCGGCTTCGACGCCGTCTCCACGCAGTCGGAGGAGGCGCGGCGACCGCAGCGCGACGTGCCGATCGGCATCCTCTCCTCCCTCGCCCTCTGCACCGTCCTCTACATGGCGGTCGTCGCGGTGCTGACCGGCATGGTCCCCTACGACCGCCTCAACCTCGACGCACCGCTCGCCGATGCCTTCGCGCAGGTCGGCCTCGGCTGGGCGAAGCTCTTGATCGCGCTCGCCGGGGTCGCCGGCATCACCAGCGTGCTCCTGGTCCTTCTGATGTCGCTGCCGCGCATCCTCCTCGCCATGGCCCGCGACGGGCTGCTGCCGCGGCGCTTCTTCGCCGCCGTCCACCCCCGCTTCCGCACCCCGCACAAGGCGACCCTCGCGACCGGCCTCTTCGTGGCGGCGATCACCGCCTTCCTGCCGATCGACCTCCTGCTCAACCTGGTGAACCTGGGGACCCTGCTGATCTTCGTCGTCGTCTGCGCCGCCGTCCCCGTCCTGCGCTTCCTCCATCCGGCCGCCGAGCGCCGCTTCCGTGTTCCCTGGGTACCCCTCGTCCCCATCCTCGGCGTCCTCGCCTGCCTCCTCCTCATGCTGAGCCTGCCGCCCGAGAACTGGCTGCGCCTGCTGATCTGGCTCGTCATCGGCCTCGCGGTCTATCTTGCCTACGGGCGGCGCCACAGCGTCCTGGCGCGCCAGCGACGCGGCGCGGAGACGTCGCGGCGGCGCCCGCCGCGGCGGCGCCGCCGGCTTGACCCCGCGCTTGACCCCGCGAGCCGCGGAGCCTCGCCTCTCTATTCGGCCAGCGGGTAGCGGAGCGTCGTCTCGAGCCACTCCCGGTTGTCGCGCACCTTCTCGGTGAGCACCCGGACCAGCTCGTCGCGCTCGTCGTAGAGCCGGAAACCCTGGCGCGGGCGCAGATATCCCCGCGCCTGGGGCGCCTCGGCAAAGAGCGCCTCCTCGCCGATCTCGGCCGCCCGCCGCGCGTAGCGGTCGCGCTTCTCGAAGAGGGCGCGGGCGAGGAACGGCATCACCATCGAGTAGTCGGCCGAGAGGCTCTCGGTCGCCTCGCGATAGGTGTCCTTGTCGACTTTCCCCCAGGTCACCGCCTCGGCCGGCGGGCAGGAGGAGAGCGATCCCTCGGTCACCGGCGCCGAGACGATCTGCACGTCGAAGACGTAGCCGCGGACGTCCGGCAGGCCCAGCACCTGGCCGAGCGCCGGCTCGGGCTGCAGGTTGTAGTTCTTCGGCACGCCGCCGCCCAGGATGAGCGTGGCGAGCGCTCCGGTGGGGTTGGTGAAGAGCCCCCAGTGATGGTAGGCGCACGACTCGAAGACCTCGGCATGGAGGTCGAGCGAGAAGCCGTAGGCGGGCAGCAGGCCCGCCTGCCGCATCGCCCAGAGCTTCATCGAGTTGAGGAAGAGGCTGCCGTCCCCCGGCGCGCCGACGAGGATCGGGATGGCCAGGCGGTGACAGGTGGCGAGCAGCCCCGGGGCGACGCCGTTCTTCTCCTCCTGCGCGGCGTAGATCCGCCCCAGCCGGTAGCGCAGCTCGGTGCCGCTCATCGCCTTCTGGAACTCCGGCCGCGCCAGGCAGGCGGTGACGAAGCGATCCTGCTGGAAGAGGACGTCCTCGTCGAAGGCCATGTCGGTGACGCGGATCGTCCGCTCGTCGCGCAGCGCCCCGTCGTCGGAGGCGATCGGCACCTCGAAGATCGGCCCGTGGCGGTGCTCGTCGAGGCTCCGGTGGCCATCGTGGTAGCAGACGGCGTCGGTCGTCGAGAGGTAGGCCACCCAACCGGTCTCGAGGAGCGGGATGAGCCAGGCCTGATGCTGCCCCGAGACGGTGACCGGGCCGGCCACCGCGACGGTCAGCGGGAAGCCGGCGCCGATCGCCCGGTCGAGGATGGTGTAGACGCGGCGCAGGTAGGCGCCGCCGAAGGCCGGCAGGCAGTGGAGGAAGACGTCGTCGAGCGTCTCGCACTCGTCGACCCGCCGGACCTCGACCCTGCGGCGCGGCGGCGTCCCGGCGCCGCTCGGAGGCTCCGGCGGATGGCCGCCGCCGTGGCGGAAATGCTCCTTGGGATTCATCCGCGGAAGCTATCCCGCGGCGCGCCCCGCCGCAACCGGGCGGGCGCGGCGGGGCTGGGTCCGTTGGATCCGCTGCGGGCGGCCGCCCTCGGGACCACCCTCCCGAACCCCCTTCCAGGCGGCCGTCCTCGGGACCCAATGGACCCAGTACCGGCGCGGCGGGGCGTGCCGCGGCCGCTCACCGCTTGCGGCCCAGCTCCTCGATCCTCGCCACTACGTCGCGGTAGTTGGTGTTGATGCCGTAGATCTCGACGAAGGTCTGGTAGGCCGTCGCGGTGTCGCCCATCCCGTCGTAGACGTTGCCCATGTCGTAGAGCAGCCCCAGGTGATCGTCCTCGCTCCCCTGCCCCGAGTCGAGGCCGCGGCGGTACCACTTGACCGCCAGCTCCGGGAGCCTCTTGTCGAGGAAGCAGAGGCCGAGCATCGAGCAGCAGGAGACGAGGAGAGCCGGAGCCTTCGAGGCGAGCTGGAACTCGCCGATCGCCTCGTCGAGGAGGCCCATCTCGCGGTAGGCGATGCCGAGGTTGAAGTGGGTGTCGTAGTCGGTCGGCGAGAGATTCTCGGCGACGCCCTTCTTGAACCCCTCGACGATCTGCTCGAGCGACTGCTCGGCCGGCTGCATCAGGAGGTCCGCGCCGTGGATGCCCTCCTCGGCCGACAGCTCCTGCTCGAGCTCGCCCGCGAGGTCGAAGAAGTCGGCGTCGGAGAAGGCGACGTCGCCTGCCCCGGCCTGCTGCCGGCGCCCGGCCTCCACCTCGTCGAGCCAGCTCATGCCCGTGTCGTCGAGGGCGCTGGCGGCCGCGGCCACAGACGCGGGAGGCGCGGGAGGCGGCGCCGGCGGAGCGGCCGGGCCGAAGGGGAGCGGCTCGCCGGTCGCGAGCTCCTCGCTCGCCTCCATCTCGCGCTCGACCAGCTCGCCGATCTCGAGCGGGTTGAAGCGCGCCTCGACGGCAGGAGCCGGCGGCGGCGAGGCGATGGGGACGATGGGAGCGACGGGAGCGCCCGGAGCGACCGGAGCGCTCGGAGCGCTCGGAGCGATCGGCAGGAGGGCCGCGGCACGGGCCGGGGGGGCGACCGGGGGCGGGCTCGGGGGAATGGGCGCGGGCGGCTCGACGAGGGACGGGGCGGCGGCCGAGCGGCCGGCCGGCTTCCTCGCCGGCGAGCCCTTGCCAAGCAGGCCGCGCAACATCTCGTTGACGTCGTCCACGCCGCCGGCGGCGGCCGCGGCGCGCTGCGGCGCCGCCACCACCTGGTCGCCGTCCAGGCGGAAGCCGGCCGCCGCCAGGCGCTTCCGCAGCTTGAGCCAGGGCTCGCGGTTGGCGACGGTCGCCGCCGTCCGGCCCATCTGGTTCGCCAGCTCGACCACCCGCGCGTGCCGGCCCTTGTCGAGGTGGATCTGGACCAGGAGCGCATGGGCGTCGAGATGCCGCGGGTTCATGCGGAGCGCCTCGCGCAATCGCTCCAGGGCCTTCTCCTCCAGCCCATACTTGGCGAGCACCTCGGCCTCGGTGACGAGGTCCTCCTCGCGGTGCTGCACCTGCGGATGGAGCTCCGCCGCGGTGCGCTCGAGGAGGTCGTGGTCGATCTCGACGACGCCGGCCGTGCCGCGGCCGGCGGGCGCCGCCGGAGCGGAGAGGGGCGGTGCGGGAGGCGGCACGTCCCGCTCGGGCAGCGGCGTGAGCTCCGGGAGGTCGGGGGGCAGCAGATCGAAATCGAGGTCGGGCTGGGGCTGGGGCTCGGCGGGCGCGAGCTCCAGCTCGGGAAGCTCTTCGGTGACGTCGGCGAAGGACTCCGGCGGAAGATCGACGACCGGCTCGGGCGTGGACGGCCCGAGCGCCGCCTCCGCCCTCGGAGGGTCCATGGCGTGCGGGGAGGGCTCGTCGAGGTCGAGCGCGAACGGCGGGGACGCGAGCTCCGCCGGCTCCGCCGTCCGCTCCGGCTTCTCCGGCGTCTCCGGCTTCTCCGGCGTCTCCTGATTGGCGGGGGGCGGCGGCGCGGCGGGCGCCGCCGACTGCGCCCAGGCCGGGCGCCGCGCCGCCGCCCCCGCGAGGTCCGGCGGCGGCTTGACCAGGCTCGCCGGCTCCTCGTCGTCTTCCATGTCGAGGACGAAGACTCCGTCGAGGTCGAGCTCGATCTCCTCGTCCTCACCCGCCGGGTGACTGGCGGCGGCCGCCGCCGCCGCAGGCGGATCCGGACGGGCGGCCGGCCGCGGGGACGCCGGCGCCGCGGCGGGTGGCTCGTCGCCCGCGATGTCCATGTCGAGGTCGAGCTCGATCTCCCCGAAGTCGGGCTCGAAGCGGGGCTCGAGAGCCGCCGGGAGATCCGGCTGCAAGTCGGGCTGAAGATCCGCTGGGGAGTACGGTTCCGGCGCCGGCTCGGCAACCGGCGCGAGCTCCGGCTCCGGAGGCGTCTCCGGCGACCAGCCGGAGGGCGTCGGCGGCTCCTGCCGGGCCTCCGGCTGCTGGCGCGGGAACGGCGCGCGCTCCCCTTCGGCCAGCTCCTCGCCCACCAGCCGCGCCACCCGCTCCGCCTGGGGATTGCGCTCGATCGCGGCGGCGAGGAAGCGCGCCGCGGCGGCGCCCGAGCCCGCCTCGCGCAGCTTCAAGACCGCGTCGGTGATGAAGGCGATGTTGCCGGCGTCGATGTCGAGCGCCCGCTCGTAGACCTGGGCCGCCTCCGGCGCATGGCCGGCCGCGAGCATCAGCTCGGCGATGATCCGGTGCTCGGTCATCGCCTTCTCGAACAGCTTCTGCTGCTGGTAGAGCTCGGCGAGCTTGACGTGGTAGGTCGGGTTGGCGGGCTCGAGCTCCACCATCTTGTTGTAGATGGCGATCGCCGAGGTCGGGTTCTCGTGCTTCTGGTAGTAGTCGGCGAGGACCAGGTACTGGGTGCGCGCCTCGTTGACCAGCCCCTGCTTGTGGTAGAGCTCGGCGAGCTGCTCGTAGACCTCGAGGTGGGTCGGGTTGAGCTTGATGATCTTCTTGTAGATCGCGATCGCCTTGACGAAGAAGCCCTCGGCGGAGTACTGCCCGGCGATCTTGCTGAAGAAGTCGACGGCCTCGTCGATGCGCTGGATGCGGGCGTAGAGGTCGCCCACACGGTTCAGCGTGTTGGCGTCGTTGGGGTTTTCGGCGAGCACCTTCTTGTACTCGCGGATCGCCGCCTCGATCTTGCCGCGCGAGACGTAGCGCTCGGCGGTCTGGACGACCTGCTCGCGGCTGATCGCCATCAGCCGATGACCGCGAGGAACGTCATGCGTGGACCGCTCCCGCGGCGCGCGGCGGGTCCGGGGTCGCGCGCGGCACCACCGGGCGGTAGGTCAGGCGATGGACGGGGCAGGGGCCGTAGACCGCCAGGGCCTCGAGGTGCTCCGGCACTCCGTAGCCCTTGTGGACGGCGAAGCCGTACTGCGGATAGCAGCCGTCGAGCTCGACCATGCGCCGGTCGCGCGCCACCTTGGCGAGGATCGAGGCGCAGGCGACGGCATAGCTGATGGTGTCGCCGCGCACCACCGGGAGGCAGGGGAAGCCGAGGCCGGGGAGCGCCACCGCGTCGACCACGGCGCAGTCGGGCGGGGGATCGAGCCGGGAGAGGGCGAGGGCCATGGCGCGGCGGCTGGCCTCGAGGATGTTGATGCGGTCGATCACGTCGGCCTCGACCTCGGCGGTCGCCGCCGCCACGGCGGTGGCGCGGATCGTCCGGGCGAGGCGCTCGCGCTCGGGGGCGGTCAGGCACTTGCTGTCGTCGACCCCCGGTATGGCGCAGCGGAGGTCGACGACCACCGCCGAGGCGACCACCGGCCCGGCGAGCGAGCCGCGGCCGGCCTCGTCGACGCCGGCGACACGGCAGAAGCCGTACTGCGCCAGGAGCTCCTCCAGGCCGCGCAGGAGGCGCAGGCGGTAGGCCTCGGCGAACAGGTCGGCCATCGCCGGTCGGCTCATCGCCAAGGCTCCCGCGAGCGCCCCTCGGACGGTTCCACGTCCTTGCCCCTCAAGCCGGGGACCGGAGCGCTAGCCTTTCGGCGAGGGGCGGGGCTCGTCGCGGCGCTCCTCGATGCGGGCCGCCTTGCCGCGCAGATCGCGCAGGTAATAGAGCTTGGCCCGGCGCACCTTGCCGCGGCGCACCACCTCGATCTTGTCGACCACCGGCGAATGGAGGGGAAAGATCCGCTCCACACCGATGCCGCCGGAGATCTTGCGCACGATGAAGGTTTCACGGGTGCCGCCCCCGCGGCGGCCGATGACGACCCCCTGGAAGATCTGGATGCGCTCCTTGTCGCCCTCGCGGACGCGGACGTGGACGCGCACGCTGTCGCCCGGCCGGAACTCCGGCTGGCCGGCGTGCAGATAGGCGCTCTCGACCTGATTCAGCTCGTTCATGACGTAACCTCGCTCGACTGTACGGTGGACCGATTATTTTCTATTTCGCGATGGCCGCGCAAGCGGCAGTATGGACAGGACTTAGGCTTCTTTCTCCGCTGCCGTCAAATCGGGACGCTTCGCCCGCGTCGCGACGACCGCCTGGCGCTCGCGCCAGCGCTCGATCGCCGCGTGGTCGCCCGAGGTCAGCACCTCCGGCACCGCCAGCCCCTCGACCACCGGCGGCCGCGTGTAGTGCGGGTGGTCGAGGAGGCCGTGGCGGAAGCTGTCCCGCTCGACCGAGCCGGCGAAGCCGACGACCCCCGGGATCTGGCGCGACACCGCCTCGATCACGATCATCGCCGGCAGCTCGCCCCCCGAGAGCACGTAGTCGCCGATCGAGACCTCCTCGTCGACGACGGTCAGGAGCACCCGCTCGTCGATCCCCTCGTAGCGCCCGCAGAGGAGCACGAGACCGCCCTCTTCCCCTCGCGCCGCGAGCTCGCGGACCCCCCTCTCGTCGAGCCGCCGCCCCTGCGGCGAGAGGAGCACCCGCCACGGCCGGCGCTCCCCCGCGGCCTCGCCTGCCACCGCCCGCACCGCCTTGATCCAGGGCGGCGCCGTCATCACCATGCCGCCGCCGCCCCCGTACGGCTCGTCGTCGACGCTCCGGTGGCGGTCCTCGCTGTAGTCCCGGAGGTCGTGCAGCCGCACCTCCAGGAGCCCGCGCTCGACGGCCCTCCCCACCAGGCTGGTCGCCAGGAACGGCGCGAACAGCGCGGGGAAGATGGTGATCACGTCGACGCGCATGCCTCGACCAGGCCGGGCGGCAGCTCCAGGCGGATCTCGCCCGCCGCCACGTCGACCTCCTTCAGGAACCGTTCGACGAACGGCACCGGCAACCGCCGTCCATCGCCTTCGACCATCAGCAGGAGGCCGCCGCCGTCCTCCGCCAGCTCGACCACCGTCCCCAGCTCGCGGTCGCCCTCGAAGCAGCGGCAGCCCAGGAGCTCGTAGTGGTAGTACGTGCCCGCGGGCGGCGGCGGCACCTTCGCCCGCTCGACCGCCAGGTGCACGTCGCGGAGCGCCTCGGCGCCGCGCGATCCTTCGCGGCCGGCGAAGCCGGCGAAGCGCACCAGCAGGCCGCCCTTGTGCGGCCGGCAGCTCTCCACCTCGAGCCGGGGCGGCAGCGGCGCGCGGCCGGCGGGCCGCCCCTCCTCGTCGGCGACGAGCAGCGAGCTTCCGGGATCGAGCCGTCCGGGAACGTCGGAGAGCACTTGGACGACCACCTCGCCGCGCACTCCGTGCGGGCGGAGCACCCGCCCGACGAGCACGGTCTCGGGGAGGTCAGTCCTCGAGGATCTCGAGCTCATAGCGCACACCGTCCCGGTCGCCACGGGCGTCGAGCAGCGTGCGCAGGGCGCGGGCCGTCCGTCCCTGGCGGCCGATCACCTTGCCGAGGTCGTCCGGCGCGACCGTCAGCTCGAGCAAGGTCTCCTCGCCCTGGGGGACCACCGCGAGCTCCACCGCGTCCGGCTGATCGACGAGCAGCCGGACCAGCTCCGTCAGCCGCTCGGGGAGATCAGGCACTCTGTTGATGGCCCAGGAGCTTCTTGACCGTGGGCGAGAGCTGCGCGCCCTTGCCGACCCAGTACTCGACGCGCTCGGCGTTGATCGAGACTTTGGCGGGGTTCTTGGTCGGGTCGTAGTGCCCGACCTCCTCGACCGCCGAGGCGGTCGGCACCCGGCGGGAATCCGAGACCACCACCCGGTAGAAGGGACTGTTGCGGGCGCCCATGCGGCGCAGCCGAATCTTGAGCATCAAAAGCCTCCGAAGAGAGTTGCCGCCCAGGGGGGACGGTTGAGCGGGCGAGCCGCACGAAGCGATGGATCTTAACAGGAAGCGAAGGAACGGCCAAGCGCTGGGCAAGGGACCACCCTCCCGAACCCCCTTCCAGGCGGCCGTCCTCGGGACCCAACGCCTTCCACCGCCCCTTCCCCATAGGGCGGCTCGTATCCCCGCGAGGGCGGTCGCCGCAGCGGAGCCCGTACCGCCGCCCGCCGCCCCGCTTCAAGCCCCCATGCCGAGCACGGCGGGGTTGAAGCGGAAAAAGCGGTCGCGGATGCGCTGCGGCGCCTCGCCGAGGCCCCAGCCGATCGTCCGCGCCAGCTTCTCGGGGACGTAGTCGAGGTGGAGCGACTGCGCGTCCCCCCAACCATGGACCGGGGGCATGCAGGCGGCGCGGTCGAGGGAGGCGAGGATCGCGGCCGCGCCGGCCTCGGCCTCCAGCTCGCCGCGCTCGTAGCGGGCGAGCACCTCCTCGGCGATGGTTGACCAGGTCCGTGACCTCGTCCTCCCCCGGCGCGCTGGTGCCGATCAGGGGATCCGCCTCCAGCCCGTCGAAGACCGACTTGTCCTTGTCCTCCAGGTACTTGACGCAGCGGCTGAAGAGCCGCAGGTCGCCGAAGATCTCGGCGATCAGCCAGACGCGCAGCCAGGCGTTCCACAACGGGAAGCTCGGGAAGGCGCGGTAGGAGTTGTTGACCACGCGGTCGCTCTGCCGGAGCATGGCGTTCTGCAGCCGCTCGGCGTAGGCGAAGCGGGAGCGGGAGAAGCCGTCGTCGTCGAGCGCCGCGAGCAGCGGACCGGCGAGGGCGGAGAGCACCTCGAAGGTGGTGATCAGGCCGCGCGAGTAGAGGGCGTCGATGAAGCCGTGGGCGTGCGCCATCAAGAAGTAGCGGTCCCCGGCGCCGCCGGTCGCCGAGTACTGCAGTCGGCCGGTCTTCACCCAGCTGCGGGCGGCCGTGGCCCCCTCGAACTGCTGGGCGATGCTCGGGTAGCGCGCGACGAAGCGGAAGAACTCCTCCTCCGCCGGCAGCCCGGTGTCGGGGTGGCGCTTCATGTTGAGCGTCAGGCCGACGCTGCACAGTGGGTTCTCGGAGCCAGCGACGTTGTTGAAGGGGATGATCCAGAACCAGCCCCCCTCGAAGACGTGGTGGAGCGTGCCTTCGCACCAGCGCGCCGAGAGCCCGGGCGACTCCTCCGGCTGCAGGCAGTCGTCGTAGAGCCTCATCCCCAGCATGTGGGTGAAGATGGAGCGCGACTGGGTCTCCAGCCGCGTCGGCGTCTCGCGCAGGCCGAAGCGGGCGGCGACCGGCGAGCGAAAGCCCGCGCCGTCCACCAGGAAGCGCGCCGAGCACACCTCGCCGGTGTCGGTCGACAGGCGCACGCCGTCGCCGTCCACCTCGAAGTCACGGACGTCTATGTTGTCGCGGTAGGCAGCGCCGTAGCGCAGCGCCACGTTCAGCATGTAGAGGTCGACGTCCTGGCGGAAGAGGTGGCTCTCGGTGGTGAGCGGCGTGGACGGCGCGATGAGCAGGTTGGACTGCCGGGGGTCCTGCCGCCGCCCCGCCTCGTGGTAGAGGAAGCCGAGCGCGCGCTTGATCCCGCAGGTCGGCGCGACGTGCCGCTGGATCGAATCCAGCCGGGTCAGGTGCTGGATCTCGGGCACGTCGAAGCGCTGGGCGAGGATCCACATCCAGAGCGTGCTCTGCGGCAGCAGCGCCTCGCCGACCGCGAAGCGGGGATGGCTCCCCTTCTCCAGCACCAGCACCCGCTTGCCCTGGCGCGCGAGGATCGCCGCCAGCATCGTCCCGCCCAGACCGGCTCCGAGGATGACGACGTCGAACCGTTCGCTCTCGAGCATCCCGTCCTCTCTCCATGTCTCCATGGAGCTGTCCATCAATAACGAGTGCGCCAAATCTAGCAGAACGCGAGCACCTCGCGCTAGCAGCGCACGGCTCGTCGCGCCGGCCGAGGGCGTCGTAGGTCATGCCGCGGCGCAGGGGTACTGGCTCAGTTTGGTCCGCTGCGGGCGACCGCCCTCGGGACCACCCGCCCGAACCCCCTTCCAGGCGGCCGTCCTCGGGACCCAACTGAGCCACTACCAGGCCGCGCTCGCATGGGTAAGGAACGGCCAAGATCCGGGCCAGTGCGTTGGAAAAGGGCGGCCGAGCGGCACGTGCTAGCGTCTGATGCATGCGCACCACGCTGGACATTGCGGACGACATCCTGATGGCGGTCAAGGAGAGGGCACGACGGCAGAAGCGCAGTGTCGGAGATCTTCTGTCCGAGCTCGCCCGAGAGGCTCTGACCCATAGGTCTCGGGAGGACTCTGAGGCCAAGAAGCCGAGGAGCTTCTATGGTTTCGACCCGCTGCCGCCCCGCGGGGAGACGGTTTCCAACGAGCTGATCGATAAGCTCCGAGAAGAAGACTTCGGGTGATGCGAGCACTCGAGGGCGGTTCGTCACCTTCGATCGCTCGATCCCTCTGTCGGCGGCTCCGGAGGCTGGGCCAGAGCATCTCGTAGTCGTCTGAGCAGCTCCTCGGGCCCTTCCTGCGTGCCGCTGTCGCCGCCCCTACCACGCTCCCCATACGGCTCGGCTTCCGGCAGCCTGGCCGGCGAGCCGCCCGGCTCAGCGCGAGGAAGTCGGCGAGGCGATCGCCGGCGCGGCGAGCGCGGGGGACGCGGCGACCGGCGCGAAGGGCTTGGCCAGGAACTCGCGAGCGCGGTCGCGGACGTCGCCCTCCGGGTTCATCGCCAGCACCTCGCGGTAGCAGCGCACGGCGTCGTCGCGCCGGCCGAGGGCGTCGTAGGTCATGCCGCGGCGCAGGCGGCCGGCGGCGCGGAGATAGGTGTCGTAGTTGCGCTCGGCGACCAGGTAGTCCAGGCGGTCGAGGTACTGAAGGGCGCTCGCGAAGCGCTGCCCCGCCATCTCCCCCCGCGCCAGCCAGTAGAGCGCCTCCTCGGCGAGGGCGCCGGTATAGCCGGGCCGCCCCTCGACCTGGCGCTCGGCCACCTCCTGGAAGACGATCCCCGCCTCGGGCCAGAGGGCGAGCTGGGCGTAGACCCTCCCCTCGGCGATCTGGAAGAGCGGATTGTCGGGGTGCTGGCGCAGCAGCCACTGGGCGTCCGCCAGGGCCTTCCCGTCATCCCTCTCGAAGGAGAAATGGAGCTGGAAGAGGGCGTAGCGCGCCTCGGTCTGGACGAAGCGCCCGCGGACGGCGGCGCGCTCGAGCTCGGCCAGGCCGCGCTGCCGGTCGCCGTGCGGCAGGAGCAGGGCGAAGGGCCGCAGGAACGGGTGCTGGCGCGGCACGACGTCGGCCAGGTAGTCGAAGAGCCCGAGGCCGAAGTAGAGGTCGTCGTTCTCCGGCTCGCGGCGGTGCAGCCGGTTGAGGCTCGAGAGCGCCCGGCGGCCGTCGAGGGCCGCCTTCATCCAGCGGTCGCGGTAGGCGTGGATGCGGGCGCGGAAGGCGAAGGCGCCGGTCTTGAAGAAGAGGGCGTCCAAGTCCCGCGGGTCGCGCTCGAGGCGGCGGTCGGCACGGGCGACCACCTCGTCCATGGCGGCGAGCACCCGGTCGTCGTGGCTCCGGTCGTCGGGATCGAGGAGCAGGCTCCACCAGGGGACGAGGGCCCCGAGGAAGGCTCCCGCCGGGTGACCGGGGAAGCGCCGCTCGACGTCGGCGAAGCTCCGCTCGGCGGCGGGGAAATCCATCTGGTACAGCCGCTCGAGCCCGGCCTGGGTGTCGGCTCGGAAGCCCGTGTCGTCGAGGATGGTCGACTCGGCGGCAGGCGGGCCCGACGCGGCCCGGGCGGCCGGCGCCGGGAGGAGCAGGACGGCGAGCGCCGCGACGGCGGCGGCGAGGGCGCGGTATCCGGGGCCGGAGCCGCGGGGAGCGGCGACGGCGGGCGTCGTGGGGGTGCGCAAGGCTCGGCTCCACTTCGCGCGGCGAGCGTGCCGCACCTGCATCAAAACCCGCCTGGCCCGGCCGCTCTTCCCGGCCCCGCCCCAGCGCTTCGGCTCCCGCTCGTGAGAGACTTCTCCACCCTCATGCGAGCTGAGGCTGGCCGTGCCGCGCCGGGTGGACGGCGGGCCGATCGACCCCGGGAGGCGAACGCGATGGCACAACTCTCCCCCGCCGAGCTGGACGAGACCTGGCGGATCCTCTCGAGCGCCGAGCGCGCCGAGGGGTTCGTGCTGCTGCCGCGCGACGAGGCGGAGGTGTTCCTGCTATCGCTCTCGCCCCACGACCAGGAGGAGCTCGTCTGGTCGCTCGCCCCGGCCGAGCGCCGCTTCTGGATGCGGGTCCTCGAGCCGGACGACGCCGCCGACCTCGTCCAGGCGGCGCCCGCGGCGCGGCGCGAGGAGCTCCTCGCGCTCCTCGACGAGGCGACCCGCACCGAGGTCAAGTCGCTGACCGCCTACGCCGAGGACGAGGCCGGCGGCCTGATGAACCCGCGCTTCGCCCGCGTGCGGCCGGAGATGACGGCCGACGAGGCGATCGGCTACCTGAAGCGCCAGTCGCGCCGCCAGGTCGAGATCATCTACTACGCCTACGTGCTCGACGGCGCCCAGCACCTGGAGGGCGTCGTCTCCTTCCGCGACCTGTTCCGGGCGCGGGGGGATGCGCGGGTCAGCGACCTGATGACGACGGACGTCGTCACCATCACCGAGGAGACCGACCAGGAGGAGGCCTCGCGCCGGCTCGCCAAGCACGACCTCCTGGCCCTGCCGGTGCTCGACTCGCGGGGGCACATGAAGGGGATCGTCACCTTCGACGACATCGCCGACGTCGTCGAGGAGGAGGCGACGGAGGACATCCAGAAGCTCGGCGGCTCGGAGGCGCTCGACGAGCCGTACCTCGCGATCGGCTTCCTGCGCATGCTCAAGAAGCGGGCCGGCTGGCTCGCCGCCCTCTTCTTGGGCGAGATGCTGACCGCGACGGCGATGACCTACTACGAGAAGGAGATCGCCCGCGCCGTGCTGCTCGCCGTCTTCGTGCCGCTGATCATCTCGAGCGGCGGTAACTCGGGCTCCCAGGCCTCGACGCTCGTGGTCCGCGCCCTGGCGCTCGGCGAGGTGCGCCTTCGCGACTGGTTCCGGGTGATCCGCCGCGAGGCGGCGGCGGGCCTCTGCCTCGGCGCCATCCTGGGCGCGATCGGCCTCGCCCGCATCCTCGTCTGGCAGGGGGTCTTCCACCTCTACGGCCCGCACTACCTGCTGATCGCCTTGACCGTGGCGCTCTCCCTCCTCGGCGTCGTCCTCTGGGGGACCCTCGCCGGCTCGATGCTCCCCCTGATCCTCCGCCGCCTGGGCTTCGACCCGGCGAGCGCCTCCGCCCCCTTCGTCGCCACCGTCGTCGACGTCACCGGCCTCATCATCTACTTCACCATGGCGAGCGTCATCCTCCGCGGCACGCTGCTCTGACGCACGTCGGAGGCTCGGACCTGCCCCGCGAGGCTCTCGCGGGCTCCTTATGCCATTTAGCCATATCCGTGCTAGGGTCGAATCCGCCGACCCTGAAACAGAGAAGCCCTGAGCGGCCTCGCCCCTTCGGCGGCGAAGGCGCCGGTCGGGAGCTCCTGGCGATCTGATCGGAGAGGAGAGACCCCATGACGACGAGGCACCCGGTCCGCCGCACGGTACCCAAGCTCGCTTGCATCCTGGCTCCTCTCCTGCTCGCGGTCCTGCCGCCGCTCGCCGCCGCCGCGGTCACCGCGGAGCCCTGGGCGCCGGTGGGCCCGGTGGGGAACGTCCTCGCGCTCGCCGCCGGCCCGCCGGGCGTCGTCTACTCGAGCCTGGAGGGGAAGGGAGTCTTCCAGAGCTCCGATGGCGGCGCCAACTGGGCGAGCCTCGAGCAGGGCTCGCTGCCCGCCTGCTTCTCGCCGTCGTGGGACGCCTTCACCCTCGCCGTCGACCCGCACACCTTGGCCCTCTACGCCGGGACGTACACGGGTCTCTTCCAGACCCGCGACCACGGCACCAGTTGGCAGGCGGCTTTCCCCGCCGACGATCCGCTCGGCTCCGTCGGCCAGGTCGTAGCAGACTTGAGACGCGTGCTGGCGGTCGTCGGTCCTTCGCCCATCAACGATCCACCCTTCCCGCCCTGCCTCCCGCACAAAGCCGCCGCGGTCGATCAGACGGACAACGGCGGCGCCTCCTGGTCGGCGCTGAGCCTCCCGCCGGCAGGGTATGCGGGCATCGCGGTCGATCCCGGCCATTTGGGCCGGCTCTTCGTCGGCACGCTCGTCCCGTCGGGTGCGGTGACCGCGAACCATGCCCAGATCCTCGAGCTGGAGGGCTCGACCGTCGTCCGGACGCTCCCCGATTTCCCGGTGAGCCCCTTCCCCGGCACGCTCCTGCTGCGCATCGATGACTCGACGACGCCCTCCACCCTCTTCGTCGTCGCTTCCGGCCAACCCCGGGGCATCTACCGCAGCGCGCCGCCGCTCGACCCCGGCGCCCCGGCACCCGCCTGGAAGCAGGCCGTCGGAGGCCTGCCGGCGGGCGCCACGGTCTCCGACCTCGTCGTCGACCCCGCGTTCCCGGGCACCCTCCATGCCGCGACCAGCGCTGGCGTCTTCGTGTCGCACGACCGCGGCACGAGCTGGGCGGAGGAGGGCGCGGGCCTCCCCCTCGGCGCCGGTGCGCCCCCCCTGTCGGTGCTCGCGATCGATTCCCAGCCGTTCGGCCCGCTCTACGTCGGCACGCTGGGCGGCGGCGTCTACCGCCTCGACCGCCCGGGCTGCCCGGAGGGTAACGCCGTCTGCCTCAACGGCTCGCGCTTCGAGGTCGGGGTCACCTTCCAGGTCGGCAACGGGCCGCTCCAGAGCGGCCACGCCGTGCCCCTGACCGGCGATACGACCGCCTTCTGGTTCTTCAATCCCGCCGCTCTCGAGCTCGTCGTCAAGGTGCTCGACGGCGAACCCGTCGACGGCGACTACTGGGTCTTCGCCGGCGGCCTCTCGGACGTCGGCTACACCGTGCGGGTCACCGATCTCTTGACCGGCGCGGTCAAGCTCTACCCGAACCACGCCGGCCGCCTGACGAGCTTCGCCGACGTCTTCGCCTTCCCCGTCCTCGTGGCGGCTCCGGCCGCTTCGGCGGCTCAAGCCTCCGCCCAGGCGCCGGCGGTCGCGTCGAGCCCGGTCCGCGTTCCGGCCGCGGTCGAGACCAGCCTCTCGGCGGCGCTCGCGGCCCTATCGGGCCCCGTCCACGCCCCGGTGCCCGCCGGCCGCCTGCTCGGCAGCCTCGCGACGACCGAATGCCCGCTCACGGCGACCAGCCTCTGCCTGAACGGCTCCCGCTTCCAGGCTCAGGTCACCTTCCAATTCCACATCCCCTCCCAAACCCTCGGCGTCCTCGGAGCGGGTCAGGCCGCCCCGCTGACCGACGACACCGGCACCTTCTATTTCTTCTCGCCGGAGAACATCGAGCTCGCCGTGAAGGTTCTCGACGGTCGCGCTGTCAACGGCCACTTCTGGGTGTTCACGGGGGCCCTGACCGACCTCAAATACACCCTCCGGGTGGTCGACACCGTGACCGGCGCGGTCAAGACCTACGACAACCCCGCCGGGCAGCTGACGAGCTTCGTCGACACCTCGGCGTTCTGAGGTGGCGGAGGGCGGCTCAGGCCCGCGTCAGCCTGCGGTTCCCGGGGCGAAGCGCCCACGATGCGACGACCAGCGCGGCCAGCACCAGCGGCGTGAGGATGTGGCGCACGCCGTCGCCGGTGGCGATGTGCGAGGCCGAAGCTCCGGTCAGGTCGAAGATCATGCCGGCGTAGGCCCATTCCTTGAGGAGGGAGAGGCCGGGGAGCAGGATCACGCCTCCGCCAAGCAGCTTCCAGACGCCCAGGATGAGCATGAAGTACGCCGGATAGCCCAGGTGGGTCATCCCCTCGAGCACCTGCGGTGGGCGCCACAGGTCGGCGACTCCGCCCGACAGGAACACGAACGCGACGAGGACGGTGCAAACCCAGTAGCCGACGGCCTGTGCCCTGGTGGTTTTCGTCGTGGCCGGCGCAAGAGCATTCATAACCCCGCCAACACCTCGCCCAGACGCTCGCCCACCATCTGCCGCCATCCCTGGCTCGCGCCGTCGAAAGCGAACGCATTGGCGGGCAGGAAGCCCGAGTGCTCGAGCCCGAGCCGCGTGCCGCCGGACGGCGTCGGCGTGAGCGTCCAGGTGACCACCGTGTCGAGCGGCGAGGACTCCGGGCCGCTCCGCCATGAATAACGGAGGCGCTTGTGCGGATCGAGCTCCAGCACCTCGCAGCGTACGATCCCGTCCCACCACGGCGTCGGCTCCGCCCGGAAGGTGAAGCGGCGCCCGACGACGGGCTGCATGTCATTCGCCATGATCCACTTCGCGAGCAAGTCGGAATCGGTCAGCGCGCGCCACACCTTCACCGGCGGGTGCGGCAGGTCGTACTGCATGGAAATCGACTGCGTTTCGGCCTTGTCGCTCATTCATCCATCTCCTCGAGCAGTGCTTGAAGTCGGTCGAGGCGTTCGAGCCAGAACGCCTGGTGGTGCGCAATCCAGTCGACGAGCGGCCGCAGCCCCTCGGGCTCGACGCGGTAGTAGACGAGGCGGCCGTCACGCCGCTCGGACACCAGCCCAGCGCTGCGCAGCGCCGCCAGGTGCTGGGAGACGGCCGGCTGGGAAATGTCGAAGCGCGCCGTGAGGTCCTTCACCGCGGACTCGCCAAGGGTGAGGCGTTCAAAGATGGCGCGTCGGCTGGGGTCCGCCAGAGCGCGGAAGACGGTGTCCTCGCGTTCCACCGAGAGACTTATAAGTCATGACTTATTGGATGTCAACCCACGCTCGTGCGCGATGGGAATCCCTTCGTGTCGGCGACATCACCTCCGTCGCCGCGCGGCATCGGCAGGCCCCTCTAACACGACGCGCCATCTCGATCGGCCTTCGGCACTGCCCTGAGCCGAGGTAGCATAGCCTCGGAGGGCGAACATGCAGCGGACCCTGACCATCGAATACGGCGACGAGATACTCCTCGGCCTCAGTCTGTCTCCCGACCAGTTCTCGGAGGAGGCGCGATTCCTCCTCGCAGCCAAGCTCTACGAGCTGGGACGGATCACCTCCGGACAGGCGGCGGCACTCGCCGGCCAGAGTCGGGTCGAGTTCCTTCTCGGTCTGCCAAGGATCGGGATCACGGTGAGCAATCTGCGCCCAGATGACCTGGAAAGCGAGCTCGGTTTCGCTTCCCATGGCTGAACGGATCGTCATCGATACCGGGCCGCTCATCGCCCTGTCGCGAGCGGAGGCTCTCGATCTCATCGGCCAGCTATCGATCGAGTTCCTCTGTCCGAGCGAAGTACGCCAGGAGCTCGAGGAGGGTGCAGCGTCAGGGCATCTACCGATCATGCCGGATTGGCTCCAGGTCGTTTCGCTTCAGCGCCCGCCTCACCCCGTCAGCCGAGCTACGCTGGACCTGGGCGAGGCCGCGGTGATCGAGCTCGCCCTCGATCAGAAAATCGATCGGGTCTGTATCGACGATTGGAAGGGCCGGAGGACAGCGCTCGCCCTCGGGCTGCAGGTCACCGGGACTCTCGGCCTGCTTGGCAGGGCGAAGAGGGACGGGCTCGTTCCCGCGGTCCGCCCCTGGATCGAAAAGCTCACGCAGGCCGGTATCTGGTATGACGCCGAGTTGCTTCGGCGCTTCCTCGAAGCGCTCGGCGAGGCATAGGCGTCTCTGTGCTGCAAGACGGGCCGCAGTGAACGCACGGCAAGGTCTGAAATAAGGCAACCTCGAGCCCCAACGCGGCCGCTCCGCACAATCCGCCGCCGACCTGCTCCGCCCTGGTCACAGAGAGTTCAGGCGGCGTTCACCGCGCTGTCACATCCCCTCTCCATACTGCTCCCGCACCCAGGCGAGGCTCGCTGCGGCCCACCGCTTGCCGGCCGTCGCCGGCCGTGGCTGGGCGGGGTCCAGCTCTCGGGCGCCCTCGATTCGACTCCGGACGAGGTCCGAACCATTCACGGCCGGCGCTGGAGCCCGGGCGGCCCACTCCGGCTCACCCTAAGGGAGAGATCCTCATGAAGACTGTCCGCAGCCGCACGCCACGCGGGATGGCTCTCGCCGGCCTGCTCCTGGGAGCGGCCGCCGCGCTCCCCGCCCAGGCGCTCGACATCTCCGGCGCCGGGGCGACCTTCCCCTATCCGGTCTACGCCAAGTGGGCCGAGGCCTACAAGGCCAAGACCGGCATCGGCATGAACTACCAGTCGATCGGCTCCGGCGGCGGCATCAAGCAGATCAAGGCCAACACCGTCGACTTCGGCGCCTCCGACAAGCCGCTCGAGCCCAAGGAGCTCGACGAGAGCGGGCTCATGCAGTTCCCGACCGTCATGGGCGGCGTCGTGCCGGTGGTCAACATCAAGGGGGTCGGCGCCGGCCGGGTAAAGCTCAACGGCCCGGTGCTCGCCGACATCTACCTCGGCAAGATCGCCAAGTGGAACGACCGGGCGATCCAGGCGCTCAACCCCGGCCTGAAGCTCCCCGGCGAGGCGATCTCCGTCGTCCACCGCTCGGACGGCTCCGGCACCACCTTCATCTTCACCCACTACCTCTCCGAGATCAGCCCCGACTGGAAGTCCAAGGTCGGGCAGGACGCCTCGGTGTCGTGGCCGACCGGCGTCGGCGGCAAGGGTAACGAGGGCGTCGCCTCCTACGCCAGCCGCATCAACGGCGCCATCGGCTACGTCGAGTACGCCTATGCCCTGCAGAACAAGCTCGCCTTCGTGCTGCTGCAGAACAAGGCCGGCCAGTTCGTCAAGCCCTCGGCCGAGTCGTTCCAGGCGGCGGCCGCCAACGCCGACTGGGCGAAGGCACCCGGTTTCTACCTGCTGCTCACCAACCAGCCGGGCGCCGGGAGCTGGCCGATCACCGGCGCGACCTTCATCCTCATGCACAAGAACCAGGCCAAACCCGAGGTCGGCAAGGCGGTGCTCGCCTTCTTCGACTGGGCCTACAAGGACGGCGACGCGATGGCCCGGCAGCTCGACTACGTGCCGCTGCCCGGACCGGTCGTGACGCTGATCAAGGCGGCCTGGAAGAGCGAGATCAAGGCCAACGGCGCGGCGGTCTGGACCGGAGGCATGCACTAGGGCCGGCGCTCGGGAGCGCTCGCCTCGGGCGAGCCGGGGAGCGGGGCGCCCTGGCCCTCCCCGGTCCATCCTCCCCCTCCAACCATGGAAACGCCTGTCGCAGCATCGCCATCCGCCTCCGTCGGCGGCCTCTCCGTGCGCCGCCAGCGCGGCGCCGACCGCCTCTTCCGCGGCGCCACCCTGTTCTTCGCCGTCGCCGTCCTCTCGATCCTCGCCGCCATCCTGCTGTCGCTCCTCGTCGGCAGCCTGCCGGCACTGCGCAAGTTCGGCTTCTTCTCCTTCCTGGTCAGCCGGGAGTGGAACCCGGTCACCGAGCGGTTCGGCGCCCTGGTCCCCATCTACGGCACGCTCGTCACCTCGGCGATCGCCATGCTGATCGGCATCCCGGTCTCCTTCGGCATCGCCCTCTTCATCACCGAGCTCTGCCCGCCCTGGCTCAAGCGCCCCCTCTCGACGGCGATCGAGCTGCTGGCGGCGATCCCCAGCATCATCTACGGCATGTGGGGGCTCTTCGTGCTGGCGCCGCTGCTCTCGGAGCGCGTCCAGCCCTGGGCGACCGACCACCTCGGCGGCCTGCCCGGCGTCGGCAACCTCTTCCAGGGTCCGCCGCTCGGCATCGGCATGGGCACCGCCGGGCTGATCCTCGCCATCATGGTCATCCCGTTCATCTCGTCGGTGATGCGCGACGTCTTCGCGACCGTCCCGGCGGTCCTCAAGGAGTCCACCTACGCCCTGGGGACGACCACCTGGGAGGTGGTCTGGCACATCGTCCTCCCCTACGCCAAGGTCGGCGTCGCCGGCGGCATCATGCTCGGCCTCGGCCGCGCCTTGGGCGAGACGATGGCGATCACCTTCGTGATCGGCAACGCGCACGAGATCAACGGCTCCCTCTTCCTGCCCGGCAACACCATCTCCTCGATCCTCGCCAACGAGTTCACCGAGGCGGTGGGCGACACCTACACCTCGTCGCTGATCGCCCTCGGGCTCGTCCTCTTCATGATCACCTTCGTCGTGCTCGCCGGCTCGAAGCTGCTCCTCCTGCGGCTCCAGCAGCGCGAGGGGACGACGAGCTAGAGGCGGCCCGCGATGAGCAGCCGCCGCTACCTGCGCCGCCGGGTCGTCAACTACACCGCCCTCGCCCTCTCCATCCTGACCATGGCGATCGGCCTCTTCTGGCTGGTCTGGATCCTCTGGACGCTCGTCGCCCGCGGCTTCTCCGGCCTCCGGCCGTCGGTCTTCACCCGGATGACGCCGCCGCCGGGGAGCCAGGGCGGCCTCGCCAACGCCATCGCCGGCAGCCTGCTGATGACCGTCGTCGGCATCCTCATCGCCACCCCGGTGGGCGTCCTCGCCGGCACCTACCTGGCCGAGTTCGGCCGGCGGAGCTGGTTCGCCGCGGCGACCCGCTTCGTCAACGACATCCTGCTCTCGGCGCCGTCGATCATCATCGGCCTCTTCGTCTACCAGGTGATCGTGGTGCGGACCCGACACTTCTCCGGCTGGGCGGGGGCGGCGGCGCTCGCCATCATCGCCATCCCGGTCGTCGTGCGCACCACCGAGGACATGCTGCGCCTGGTGCCGACCAGCCTGCGCGAGGCGGCGGCGGCGCTCGGCGCGCCGCAGTGGAAGGTCGTCGTCATGGTGACCTACCGCGCGGCGCGCGCCGGCATCCTGACCGGCATCCTGCTGTCGATCGCGCGCCTCAGCGGCGAGACGGCGCCGCTCCTCTTCACGGCGCTCAACAACCAGTTCTGGAGCGCCAACATGAACGCGCCGATCGCCAACCTGCCGGTCACGATCTTCCAGTTCGCCATGAGCCCTTATGAGGGCTGGCAGCACCTGGCGTGGACGGGGTCGCTCCTCATCACCGCGAGCGTGCTGCTGCTCAACATTCTTGCCCGCGTCGTGTTCCGGCAGAAGAAAATGGGGTGACTCGAATGATCCTCTCGGAAGAGCTGAAATCGCCAGCGCGCCGCGAAAAGGCCGGCTGGCCGGCCGCCGTCCCGGCCGGCACGGCGCGGGTCGCCGCTCCACGGGTCGAGAGCCCGGCGCGGCCGAGCACCGCGGCGGCGCCCAAGATCGTCGCCCGCAACCTGGAGTTCTTCTACGGCGGCCACCGGGCGGTCAAGGGTGTCGACCTGACCATCGCCGACCGGCTGGTGACCGCCTTCATCGGCCCCTCGGGCTGCGGCAAGTCGACCGTCCTGCGCACCTTCAACCGCATCTACGAGCTCTACCCCGGCCAGCGGGCGAAGGGCGAGATCCTGCTCGACGGCGAGAACATCCTCGACTCGCGCCAGGATCTGAATCTGCTGCGCAAGCGGGTCGGCATGGTCTTCCAGGCCCCCACCCCCTTCCCGATGTCGATCTACGACAACATCGCCTTCGGCGTCCGCCTCTACGAGCGCCTGAAGCCGGCGGAGATGGACGAGCGGGTGGAGTGGGCTCTGCGCAAGGCGGCGCTCTGGGAGGAGGTCAAGGACAAGCTGCGGCAGACCGGCCGCAGCCTTTCGGGCGGCCAGCAGCAGCGCCTCTGCATCGCCCGCGCCATCGCCGTCAAGCCCGAGGTGCTGCTCTTGGACGAGCCGACCTCGGCCCTCGATCCCATCGCCACCGCCTACATCGAGGAGCTGGTGCACGAGCTCAAGAAGTCGTACACCATCGCGATCGTCACCCACAACCTGCAGCAGGCGGCCCGCGTCGCCGACTACACGGCGCTCCTCTACCTCGGCGAGGTCGTCGAGTTCAACGACACCTACACCATGTTCACCAACCCGGCCAAGAAGCAGACCGAGGACTACATCACCGGCCGCTTCGGCTAGCCTGGCAGTCGACGTCCGCGGGATCGCTGGGCGGAGGCTGGAGCAGGCCGCGGAGCAATCCCAGGCCGAGCTCGGCGGGCGCGGCGCGCAGGTAGCGCTCGAGCCAGCTCGCGGCCGCGGCCGCGAGCGCCTGTTCCGCGGCGGCCGTTCCCGCCGGCCCGCCGGGAGCGGCTTGGGGGGCGAGCGCCTCGCCGACGATCACCTCGACCGACCGCCGCTGCCAGCGCGCCACCAGCGGCACGATCGGCGCCGCCGCGCGGCGCGCCAGCGCGAAGGGGCCGCGCGGCAGCTCGAGGGTGCCGCCGAGACAGGGACAGCGGATGCCCGCGCCCGGCGCCACGTCGAGGGCCACGGCGACGAAGCCGCCGCCGGCGAGGTGCTCGAGCGCGCGGTGCAGCACGGCCGCCCGCCACGGCAGGTCCCCCTCCGTCGTCTCCAGGGCGAAGCCGCCCTCCTCCCGGACCAGCAGGCCCTGGCGCAGGACGAGCACGGGGGCGGGCATCCGCTCGAAGGCGGGGCCGAGCGCCTGGATGGCGCCGACGTGGAACAGCCCGAGGACGAGCGGCGGCCGTAGCGCGGCGAAGGCGTCGCGGGAAACGTGCACCAGCGGGCGCACCGGCGCGCGCCCGGCCCGGCGCAGGCACTCGACGAGCACCCGGTTGCGCGCCTCGAGGGCGCCGATCCGCCAGGCGACGCGGGCGGCGGCGCCGGGAGCGAGCTCGGGGAAGAGGAGGCGGACCTGCTCCGGGCTCGGCCATCTCCCGGAGAGCCGGTTGCGCAGCCGGCCGAGCGCTCCGGCGCCGCAGAGCGCGAGGACCGGGTGGCGCGGCGCCAGCGCCGCCAGCCGGCGCTCCAGGGCATCGAAGACGTGCCGGCCGGAGCCGCGGCTCGCCGCCGCGTCGACCTCTGGGGCCGTGGACATCGGCCCCTAGTGTAAGCGCGCGCGGCCGGCGGGGGATCGGGCGCGAGCGCAACGCCATGGGCGGGGCGCCGGCCGGCGCCCCGCCCTATGCTTCTGGGTCTGGAGACCGCGGGATGGACGCAGCCCTAGAAGTTGTAGACCGTCCAGACGCCGAATTCGTTGTACTTGCCCTCTGAGAGCGCGCTCGTCGAACCGATGGTCCCGTTGCCGGTCGAGAGGGTGCCGCCCTCGACCTTGTCGTACTTGTAGGCGAGCGACGCCTGGAAGGCCTTGTTGACGCGGAGCTCGAGGCCCAGGTTGTAATAGGTGTCCTTGAGCCCCGGCTTGAGGTCCTGGCTCGGCTTGAAGGTGTCGTAGCGGCCGAAGAGCGCGACCCTGGGGGTGAAGGCGAAGGAGGCCCAGCCCGAGAAGCCGTCCGCCTTGTCGGTGGCGGCGCTCGCCACCGTCGTGTAGTTGTTGGCGATGACGTACTCGCCGCCCAGCCGAAGCGTCTGGTTGACGTAGGCGACGGTGGCGTCGAAGCGGGAGGCGGTGTGCTGGGCCGGCGCCGCGTCGGTCTCGAGGCCGCGCTTGCCGGTGTACCCGCCGATGGCGAGGTTGAGCCCCGGGACGGGCTGGATGCCGAAACGCCCCTCGAAATCGACGTTCTTGCTGCGCGCGGGGTTGCTGTAACCGCGGCCGTTCTCGGCCGAGACCTGGTAGTTGAACAGGTCGTTGCCGCCCGACTTGCCGAGGAAGTGGAGGCCCCAGTCGGCCGAGTTGCCGAAGCTGAAGCGGTCGACGAGCGTCTGCTCGACGTAGCGGTAGCCGTAGAGGCCCTCGACGAAGGGGATCCACGGGGTGTCCGCCGAGCCGAGCTGGAAGATCGCCTGCGGACTCACCTTCGCCTGGATGTAGGCCTTCTTGACGAAGAGGTCGTAGCGCTTGGTGCCCTGGTCGCCGATGTCGGAGACGAAGCTCGCCGACCAGACGCTGTCGAAGGTATGGCTGACGCCGATGTAGAAGCGCTTGACGTCGGTGCCCACGCCGCTGTCGCTCGACTTGACGCCGGTCGCGTCGTCCTTGTTCTCCTTGTCGGTGAAGTCGGCGTAGACACGCCCCGTGATCTTCGTGTCCTGCGCCCGGGCGGGCGCCGAGCCGGCCCACGCCGACGTCGCCACCGCGGCGGCGAGCGCCCATTTCCCCAGCTTCTGCATTCGCATCGCGATCTCCTCAAAGTTATGTTTTGGTGACGGCGTGCAAAGACTAGGCGGGAGCCGTGAACCGGCGATGACCTGGGCGTGACCATCCGGTGACAGCGGCCGCCGGGAGGAGCGCGAAGGAGCGCGGGGGGAGAAGCGGAGGTCCCGCCCCCCCGTCGCCGGAGCGGCGGGGGGGCGGGACCTCGAGCGGAGGCTCTAGGGGCGGCCGCTGCAGGAGACCGTGCTGCCGGTCGCCGTGTTGCAGAGGGGGCGCGAGGCGGGCGGCGGGAAGCTCGTGGTGTTGCGGATCACCAGCGCCCAGTCGGCGTTCGACTTGGGGGAGCTGAAGGTGTAGGGGCCGCTGCCCGAGGCCGTCGCCGTGCAGTAGCAGGAGCGGGCGGGGTCGAACCACTCGGTGCTCCAGGGCGCCCCGAGGTTGGGGCTGAAGCTCGCGAGGTCCGAGAGATCGAGCGTCACCGAGCTGAGCGGCGCCGCGCTGCTGCCCGGCACGTAGGCGACGCCGAAGAGGCCGCTCGAGTCGCGCGAGTAGACCCGCTTCGACTCCGCGGGGAGGGTCGCCTGGTCGGAGTTCTTGATGTGGCTGCAGGCGCTCGCCCACGGCTGGCAGTCGGGCACCAGCCGGTTCCAGCGAAACGGCGCGAAGAGCTGGCCGATGGCGCCGATCTCGACCGCCGAGGCGGCGCCGATGCCGGTGGCGACCGGCTGCTGGGTGTAATACCCGTTCCAGTCCCAGGTGCCCGCGATGCCATGGGTGAAGCCGGCGCCGCCCGAGAGCAGCGTGTAGAAGGCGGCGAGGCGCCCGTAGTAGTCCACGTAGAGAGGGTCCGGCACCTGCGGCTTGCGGAATCCGAACTGGTCGTAGATCGCCTCGCCGTCGACGAGCGGCTTGATCATCGCGGCGTCGTAGAGCGTCCGCGGGCGCTGGCTGGCACGCCCGGCCACGCACTCGATCGCGGGCTTCGGGGCGAGGCTGGAGCCGCAGTTGTCCCCCTGGCTGCTCTGGAAGAGCTGGAAGTCGAGCCAGGTCTCGTTCTGGAACTGCGCCAGCCAGGAGTCGGCCAGGCACTGCGTGGCGGGCGTCGAACCGTCCAACCCATCGCTGCAGCCACCGCCCATGTGGTGGGTGACGAGCGCGGTGAGCGGCCCGACCGTCGTGTTCTCCGGCGTCGCCTCGCGAATCGCCGTGCCGACCATGCGGGCGCGGCAGGCGAGGTTGAGCGCCGGCCCCGAGACGCCGCCGCAGTTGGCCTCGGTGAACGACTTGCCGCGCGCCGGCAGCCCGTCGAAGCCGGGCGAGAGCGCCGTGTAGTAGCCGGCGAGGCGCGCCGCGACCCAGCGGGCGTACCCCTGCGAATCGGCGACGGCCGGCCAGTTGGTCAGGTCGTCTACCGGCCCGAAGAGAGCGACGACGACCGCGAGCATCCCCTTGGCGTTGACGTCGGCGATGTGCCGATCGAAGAAATCCCAGAACGCTTTGTTCGGGTAGCAGGCCGGGCTCGGCAGCACCGTTCCGGCCGGACAGGCGGTGGCGCCGCCCGGAGTGGTGACGAAGGCGGGCCGGCCGGTCACGTCGGCCGCGATACCGCCATCGACCGCCGGCAGCGCGGTCTGGATGACGCTGAACTGCTCCTGCATCCGCTTCAGGGTGAAGCTCTGCCAGGTCGAGACGTTCGAGATGTAGGACCCCGACCACGAGGTGTCGCCGATCCACACGAAGGGCGTCAGGATCGGGGCTCCGCTGTAGACGAGGAAACGTTTCGTCGAGCCGACGCGCACCGGGCCGTACTGGTAGAGCGGCAGGCCGGTGGCGTCCGGGTTGACGGTGACGCTGCCCATATTCGGCGAGAAGTTCCCCGGCGGCGCGCAGCCGGTCCCCGCGACGAGCGCCCAGCTCCAGGGGCCGGTCTCGTTGAACGCCGCGCGGATCTTGAAGAAGTCCGACGCGGAGCCGTTCGGCGCGTCCCAGAAGGCGAGGCCGGTGTAGACGGTGTGCGGCGACGACGGCGAGGTGTACTGGACGCAGACTTTGGTCGACAGCCAGGCGCCGGCGTAGGAGGCGGTCGAGGTGAGCGTCTGCTCCCAGGGCTGGCCGCGCGCGATCGTCGATTGAGCTCCCGCGGCGGCGGGCAGCAAGAGGAGGAGCGCCAGGGCGGTGGGAGGCAGCCAGCGGCCGGGTGAATGGCTCTTCATGCGGATCTCCTTGGATCGTCCGCGGGTCGGTCCCCGCGAGGCCTAGAGGCTAGGCCGCGGCGGCGCCGCCCGCATGAGCGGACGATGAGCGCGCGATGAGCCGGAGATGAGTCGGAGGGAAAAGAAAGCTTATCGAAGCGGCCGTCGCGGCCGTGCCGGGGCTGGCGTCGCTCAACCCTGCTTCGCCGTCGGATGGCGGACGTCGCGCCCCTCGACGTAATAGATGACGTCCTCGCTGATGTTCGTCGCATGGTCCGCGATGCGCTCCATGTTGCGCGACACGAGCAGCAGGTGGAGGGCGCGCGAGACCGTGCGCGGGTCCTCGATCATGTAGGTCAGGAGCTCGCGGAAGATCTGCTGGTAGAGGCCGTCCACCTCGTCGTCGCGGCCGCAGACCGCGGCGGCGAGCGCGGCGTCGCGGCCGACGAAGGCGTCCAGGCTGTCGCGCACCATCCGCTGCACCAGGGTCGAGAGGTGCGGCAGGTCGATGTAGGGCTTGAGCGGCGGCTGCTCGTTCAACTGCTCGACCGACTGCGCGATGTTGACCGCCGAGTCGCCGATGCGCTCGAGGTCGCTGTTGATCTTCATCACCGCCACCAGGAAGCGCAGGTCGACCGCGGTCGGCTGGCGCAGCGACAGCACCGAGTGGCAGGCCTCGTCGATCTCGAGCTCCATCAAATCGACCTCGTCGTCCTGGCGCACCACCGCGCGGCAGAGGTCGGAGTCGCGCTCGAGGAGCGAGCGCGTGGCCCTCTCCACCATGCCTTCGACAGTCGCCGCCATGCGCAGCAGGCTCTGGCGGATGTGGTCGAGATCCTGATCGATGCGCCGTTCCATCGCGAAGCCCCTTCCACCGTGATCTTACCGCTTCGCCCGCCGCGCCGGGCGCAACCGGGTACCACCGGCGTGCGGGCGCCCCCCTTGCATGCCTATACTCTCCACCGACAAAGCCACCGGACATCGAGCCCAATCGATCCCCATCGACCCATCCATTCTGTGAGGAGGATTCCATGGCAGAGAAACCCCCGGAGACCATCACCCGCGAGCGTCTGGTCGAGCTCCTGAACGAGGACCTGGCGCGCGAGTACCAGGCGATCATCTCGTACGTCATCTACAGCCAGGTGCTCAAGGGCGCGCAATACATGTCGATCGCCGCCGAGCTCGAGAAGCACGCCGGCGAGGAGCTCCAGCACGCGATCACCCTCTCCAAGCAGATCGACTACTTCGGCGGCCAGCCGACGGCGACCCCGAAGCCGGTGCGCACCTCGGAGAAGGCGGAGGAGATGCTGCGCTTCGACCTCGAGAACGAGAGCGAGACGGTGCGCAACTACCGCGACCGGGTGCGCCAGGCGGAAGCGCTCGGCGAATATGCCCTGTCGGAGGACCTGCGCGAGATCCTCCGCCAGGAACAGGAGCACCAGCTCGACCTGGCGACGGCGCTCGGCATCGACGTCCCCAAGGACGGGCTGGGGCGCGAGTCCGGCACCACGACCCCGATCGGCTGAAGCCTGGGACGCACCCGCGCGGGATCGAGCCGGCAAGCCCGGGGAAGTCGATCCCGCGCGGCGGGGAGCTCGCGGGCGCCCTCCCGCTAGGCCCCGCTCGCGCCGGAGCCCGAGCGGCTCAGCGGCTGGCGAGGTCCGGCACCGCCGCCTCGCCCGCCGCGCCGGCGAGCGGCAGGTGGACGCGGAAGGTCGAGCCCTGCCCCAAGCGGCTCTCGACCTCCACCTGCCCGCCGTGCGCCTGGGCGACGTGCTTGACGATGGCGAGGCCGAGCCCGGTCCCCCCGTCCTCGCGCGCGCGCCCCTTGTCGACCCGGTAGAAGCGCTCGAAGATCCGCCCCAGGGCGTCCGGCGGGATGCCGATGCCGGTGTCGGCGACCTCGAGGAGAGCCTGGCCGCCCCTCGACTGCAGGCGCAGCGTCGCCCGGCCCTGCGGCCGGTTGTACTTGATGGCGTTGTCGAGCAGGTTGACCACCAGGCGCTCCAGCCCCTCGGCGTCGCCGGCGAGGCGCGGGAGGGGCGGCACCTCCTGCGCCTCGACCCGCACCTCGACCCCCTTCTCCTCCGCCGCCTTCGCCATCAGCTCGACGGCGCGCTGGACGAGGGCGAGGAGGTCGACCGGCTCGTGCTGCGGCGCCCGCTCGAGGCTCTCCAGGCGCGACAGCGTCAGCAGGTCGGCGAGGAGCGCCTGCAGGCGCTCGCACTGGCGCAGGATGCGCCCGGTGAAGCGGGCCGCCGTCGCGGGCTCGGCGAGCGCCCCGTCGCGCAGCGTCTCGGCATAGCCGCGGATCGCCGCCAACGGCGTCTTCAGCTCGTGCGAGACGTTGGCGACGAAATCGCGCCGCATCTCGATCAGGCGGTTGAGCTCGGTCGTGTCGCGCGCCACGACGACCGCCCCCAGCGGGCCCTGGCTATCCCCCGCCATGCCGGGGAGCGGCCCCGAGAGCAGCTCGAGGCAGCGCCGCTCGGCGGTCCGCAGCTCGATCTCGGCGTGCTGCGGCTCGCCGCGCGCCAGCGTCGCCTCGACCACCCGCGCCAGCTCCGGCTGGCGGGCGATCTCGAGCATCGCCTTGCCGGCGACCTCGCCCGCGAGCTCGAAGAGCCGCCGGAAGGCGGGGTTGGCGAGGAGCGCGCGGCCGTCGGCGCCGACCACCAGCACCCCCTCCGACATGCCGGCGAGGATCGCCTTCAGGTGGTCGCGCTCGTGGCCCATCGCCGCGAGCTGCCGCTCGACCGTCGCGGCCAGCCGGTTGAGCGCCACGGCGAGCCGCGCCAGCTCCTCCTCCGCCGGGAGCTCCAGGCGGTGGCCGTAGTCGCCGCGGGCGAGCTCGGCGGCGCCGGCGGCGAGGCGCGAGAGGGGCTGGAACAGCCGGCGGTCGATCCACGGCGACAGCAGGAGCACCGCGGCGCCCGCCGCCAGCGCCGCGAGCGCCATGGCGGCGGCGAGCCGGCCGCGCAGCGCCTCGACGTCGTCGAGCGGCTGGGCGAGGCGGAGGAAGTAGGGGCGGCCGCCGGCGGCGAGGGTGCGGGCCGAGTAGACGTAGGTGCGGCCGGTCGTGGCGCTCCGCCGCACCGCGCTCCCCTCCCCCTCGGCGCGCGCCTCGGCGACCTCCGGCCGCCCGGCGTGGTTCTCCATCCGCAGCACCTCCGCGGGAGTGCGGGCGCTGTCGGCGAGGACCCTGCCGTCGCCGGCGATGAGGGTGAGGCGGAGCGTCGAGCCGCCGCTCACCGCGCGCGTCCAGCCCGCGAGCTCCCGCGGCGAGCGGACGGCCTCGATCTCGGCCGCCGTCAACGGCGCCAGGATCTTCAGCGTCTCGCGGAGCTGGAGCGCGGCGTTCTGCTCGAAGAGGGCGGGGAGGAGCGCCCAGAGGAGGGCGCTCGCGGTCAGCACGGCGGCGAGCGCCGGCCAGAAGGTGGCGAGGCGGAGCTTGGGGGTGAAGCCGATCAGGCGCACGGGCCGGCTCCTACGGCCGCAGCCGGTAGCCGACTCCGATGACGGTCTCGATGCGGTCCGCCTCGGCGCCGAGCTTGCGCCGCAGGCGGCGGATGTGGGTGTCGACGGTGCGGCTGTCGATGTCCTCGGCGTAGCCCCAGACGTCGGAGAGGAGCTGGCCGCGGGTCTGCACCCGGCCGCCGCGCTCGATCAGCAGCTTCAAGAGCCGGAACTCGGTCGCCGTCAGCGGCACCTCGCAGCCGCCGACCTCCAGCCGGTGGCCGGCGACGTCCAGGCGGATGCCGCCGAGCTCCAGGCTCTCGCTCGGCTCCTCCGCCCCGTCGCCGCCCGGCTGCAGGCGGCGCAGCACGGCCTTCACCCGCAGCACCACCTCGCGCGGGCTGAACGGCTTGCTGATGTAGTCGTCCGCCCCCAGCTCGAGGCCGACGATGCGGTCGACCTCCTCGCCGCGGGCGGTCAGCATGACGATCGGCACCCGCGCGGTGGCGCCGTCGCGCTTCAGCAGCCGGGTCAGCTCGAGGCCGTCGAGACCGGGGAGCATGAGGTCGAGGAGGATCAAGTCCGGGGTGGCGCGGCGGACCGCCTCGAGGCCGCTGTCGCCGCGCGGCGCGGTCTCCACCGCGAAGCCTTCCTTCTCGAGGTTGTACTGCAGCACCTCGGCGATGTCGGGCTCGTCTTCGATGAGCAGAATGCGTTCGCGTGCCATCCGCCGGAGGCTAGCACGGCGTCTTCCACAGATCCTGTGGAAGGAGCTGTGGAAAAGAGCCCCGGAAGGGGCCGCCGAGCGCGCCGGTACGGCCTTTCGAGCACATTGAACAAGGCTCTGTGCAAGGCGGGCAAGTCGTTTGTTTGCAGCGTTTGTACTTCGTGCTCACGGGCGCCGCGACGGCCCTCCGAAAGCCCGCCGGGGCGCCTTCCGATATTTCCACAGAGGGTGGGTGAACGCGCTGCGACAGGTCTGTTAAATCCATGTGACGCCGGTACTTAGACAGAGCGCGATACGCCCCATTTATTACAAAGTACCGTGAAAAAACTATCTACCGCCGCATCACCGCGCGGCGGTCTCGAGCCCCTGACGGACGGTCAGCCGGCGGCCGAAGACCGCCTCGAAGTAGGGGGCGCCCGAGCGCGCCGCCTCGAGCTCGAGCTCGACGTCGTAGCGCGACAGGACCTCCAAGGTGACGCGCTTGCCGCGGATCGCCGCGTACACCTCCTCGACGCGCGAGGCGTGGGTGCGGTCGAGGGAGTCGGCGAGGCGCAGGAGCACGGTGAGCTTGGCGATCGTCCGCTGCTGCCAGGGCTTCAAGGCGGCGAGCGTCGCCTGCCGCTCCGGGCGGGGCCTCGCCCCCCGATGGTGGCGGGCGACGTGGGCGATGATCTCGACCTCGCGCGGGTCGAAGGCGTCGAGGCCGGCGTTGACGATCAGGTAATAGCTGTGCTTGTGGTGGCTCTCGTAGTTGATCGAGTAGCCGAGGTCGTGGAGCAGGGCGGCGTACTCGAGCCACTCGCGCTCGCGCGGCCCCAGGCCGTGGACCGAGAGGGTGAGATCGAAGAGGCGGACCGCGAGGCGCGCCGTCTCGCGGCTGTGGCGCAGCACGCTCTCCGTGCGCTCGGCGAGCTGCAGGATCTGGCGCCGGCGCAGGTCCTCGGGCTCGTGGACGGGGGGGACGGGCTGGCCGAGGGCGTCGAGCACCAGGCCTTCGCGGAGCGCGCGGTCGGAGACCTGGAAGCGCTCGACCCCGGCGTGGGCGACCACCGCCTCGAGGATCACGGCGCCGGCGAGGAGCGAGTCCGAGCGCGGGCCGCCGACCGGCGGCAGGGCGGCGATCGCGCGCCGCTCGAGGGTCGCCAGGCGGCCGACGAGCTGCGCCAGCTCCTTGGCGCGCACCTCGCGGAGCGCCCCGCCCGCCGCCTTCCAGTTGCGCCCGGCGAAGAGGTCGCAGAGGTCGGCGCAGCAGACCGCGGTGCCGGAGGTGGCGATCAGCCGCTCGAGCCGGGCGGGCGAGGCCGCGGGGGCGACCGGCACCTCGTCGGCGAGCGTCTCGCGGACCCGGCGGCGCAGCCGCTCGATCTGCTCGGGGGGCGGCGGATCGCCGCGCAGCGACGCCGCCGAGCGCAGCGATCCCAGGCGCAGCGACACGGCGAGCTCCACCCGTCCGCCGGCGGTCGCGATCCACTCGGTGCTGCCGCCGCCGATGTCGACCACCGCCGCCGGCGCCGCCCCCGGGTCGACCACCTCGCGCACGGCGCGGTAGATGAGCCGCGCCTCGTCCTCGCCGGAGAGCGTCTGCACCTCGATGCCGGTCTGCGCCTTGACGCGGGCGAGGAAGTCCTCGCCGTTGGCGGCCTCGCGGACGGCGCTCGTCGCCACCGCGACCACCCGGCGCGCCCCCTTGAGGCTCGCCAGGGTCGTCATCTTGAGGAGGGCCTCGATGCCGTCGCGCATCGCGGTCTCGGAGAGGGCGCCGCGCCCCAGGGCGCTCTTGCCGAGGCGCACCATCTCGCGCTCGCGGCCGAGCACCCGGTAGCCGCCGTTGGGCTCCGGGGCGACGACGATCATGTGGATCGAGTTCGAGCCGATGTCGATCGCCGCCAGGCGGTCGGCGCGCGGCGGGCGGCGGGGGCCGGCCCGCCCGGCCGGCGGGGCGGCCTCGCCGCCGGGGATGGAGAGGGCTTGCACCACCAGCGCCGTCGTCACACGGCCGATTGTAGTTCGCGGCGCGGCGCGATGCCGTGCGATACGATGGAGGACGGCGGTGGTCATGCCGCCGGAGCAGGGCCGCCCGCTGGGAGCGCGGCCTTAACCGCCACCCCTCAGGCCGAGAGACCCCGTGTCCGAGCCCCGCAAGAAGAGCTTCCGCGTCGAGCCTCTCGAGCAGCCCGTCGATTCCGCCGCCCTCTTCCTCAACCGCGAGCTGTCGTGGCTCGAGTTCAACGCCCGCGTCCTCTACGAGGCGGAGGACCCGGCGACGCCGCTCCTCGAGCGCCTCAAGTTCATCGCCATCTTCGAGAACAACCTGGACGAGTTCTTCATGAAGCGGGTGGGCGGCCTCGAGCAGCAGCTCGCCTCGAACGTCCGCGAGCTGCCGCCCGACAACCGCACGCCGCGCCAGCAGCTGGCGGAGATCGACCGCGCGGTGCGGCCGATGGTGCAGCGCGAGCGGCGGCTGCTCAACGACGAGCTGCTCCCGGCTCTGCGCGAGCACGGCCTCGAGCTCCTCGCCTGGGAGGACCTGAAGGCGAGCGAGCGCCGCCACCTCTGCGAGGACTTCGACAAGAAGATCTTCCCAATTCTGACGCCGCTCGCCGTCGATCCGGCCCACCCCTTCCCCTTCATCTCCAACCTGTCGCTGTCGCTCGCCGTCTCGGTGCGCTCGCCGGGCGACGGCGAGTTCCGCTTCGCCCGCGTCAAGGTGCCGGGGAGCCTGACGCGCTGGCTGCAGGTGCCGGGGACGCTGCGCTTCGTGCCGCTCGAGGAGGTGATCGCCCACAACCTGGAGCGGCTCTTCGCGGGGATGGAGATCGTCGAGTCGCACCCCTTCCGCATCACCCGCAACAGCGACGTGCAGCGCAACGAAGAGGAGGCCGACGACCTCCTCGAGGCGATCCAGGAGGAGCTCCGCGAGCGGCGCTTCGCGACCGTCGTCCGCCTGGAGGTGGCGGCGGGCATGGCGCAGTGGATGCGCGACCTCCTTTCCGACGAGCTCGCGGTCCGCCCCGAGCAGCTCTTCGAGGTCGCCGGGCCGCTCTGCCTGCGCGACCTGATGCAGCTCGCCGCGGTGCCGCTGCCGTCGCTCAAGTACAAGCCGTGGACGCCGGTCGTCCCGCCGCGCCTCCACCCCGATCCCGACGAGGACGTCGACATCTTCGGCGTCATCGCCGCCGGCGACCTCCTCGTCCACCACCCCTACGACTCCTTCGCCGGCAGCGTCCAGCTCCTGCTCGAGGCGGGGGCCGACGACCCCGCGGTCCTCGCCATGAAGCAGACCCTCTACCGCACCTCCGCCGACTCGCCGATCATGCGCGCGCTCATCCGCGCCGCCGAGAGGCGCACGCAGGTGGCGGTCACGGTCGAGATCAAGGCGCGCTTCGACGAGGCGGCGAACATCGAGTGGGCCGAGCAGCTCGAGAAGGTCGGCGCCCACGTCGCCTACGGTGTCGTGGGCTTGAAGACCCACGCCAAGATCGCCCTCGTGGTGCGGCAGGAGAAGGACGCCCTGCGCTGCTACACCCACATCGCGACCGGCAACTACAACGCCGAGACCGCCAAGCTCTACACCGACCTCGGGCTCTTCACCTGCCAGCCGGAGCTCGGCGAGGACGTGGCGCAGCTCTTCAACCTGCTGACCGGCTACGTCCACCAGCCGCGCTTCAAGAAGCTGCTGGTGGCGCCGATCAACATGCGCAGCCGCTTCCTCGAGCTGATCCGCCGCGAGGTCGAGCACCAGCGGGCGGGCCACGGCGGGCACATCATCGCCAAGATGAACGCCCTCGAGGACCCGCAGATCATCGAGGCGCTCTACGAGGCCTCGGCGGCGGGGGTCGAGATGGACCTCGTCGTCCGCGGCATCTGCCGCCTGCGCCCGGGCCTGCCGGGCAAGAGCGGGACGGTGCGGGTGATCTCGATCATCGGCCGCTTCTTGGAGCACGCGCGGATCTTCTACTTCGCCAACGCCGGCCGCCCCGAGTACTTCTTCGGCTCCGCCGACTGGATGTCGAGGAACCTCGACTACCGCGTCGAGGCGATCACCCCGGTCGAGGAGCCGCGCCTGCAGGATGAGCTCAAGGCCATCCTCGACCTCCAGCTCGCCGACAACGTCAAAGCCTGGGACATGCAGGCCGACGGCAGCTACGTCCAGCGCACCCCCGTCGACGGCGAGGAGCCGAGGAACAGCCAGGAGCTGCTGATGGCGCGGGCGCTCGAGCGGGCCGGGCGGTAGGGCGCCCGGGCGGCGGCATAGAGGCATTGCCGACCACCCCGGGAGTACCCTTGGTCAAGGTTGGGAGACCTCCGATGTCCGAGATCATGTACAACCTGTACGAGGCCAAGACCTCTCTCTCGCGCCTCGTCGATCGCGCCGCCAAAGGCGAGGAGATCATCCTGTCCAAGGCGGGCAAACCGCTCGCGAAGCTGGTGCCGTACGAGCGGCCCGCCGGGCCTCGCCAACCGGGAGGGTGGGAAGGTCGGATTCGCATCGCGGAGGACTTCGACGCTCCTCTGCCCGCAGATCTCCAAGCCGCCTTCGAGGGGCGTGGGTGACACCGCCGAGCCGTCTCCTGCTCGACACCCATGTCTTTCTCTGGTACGCGGCGAGCCCTCCCGATTGACCGCCGAGGCGCGGAGCCGCGTCGCGACAGCAGACATCGCCTTTGTGAGCGCGGCCTCGGCGTGGGAGGCCGCCATCAAGGCCTCCCTGGGCCGGCTCGAGCTCCCGGACACCTTCGAAGCGGGCGTCGCCAGCGGATTCGAGAAGCTCCTCATCACCTTCGCTCATGCCGAGCTTGCCGCCGCTCTTCCGGTCCACCATCGAGTTGGACCTCATCCACCCGGTTGGATGTCGACGCGCCGCGCGACGACACGACGAGCCGCCAAGGAGAACCTCATGGGTATCGTCTTTGCAGAGTTGCGCTTATAAAGGAGGGATTCCCAATGCAACGCGCGCTGATCGCCCTACTGCTTGCCGCCCTGGCTCTTGCTCCAGCCTCTTTCGCCGCGGGCACTCCAGCCCATTCCGTGGCGACGCCGGCGGGCTCCTTCGCTGCATTTCTAGCGGCATCGAGCCCGGCGACCACCCTCGAATTGCCGGGCGCGACGCCGAGCCCGATCGCCATGACGTGTTCCTCCACGACCTGCCCGGGGGACTTTGACTGCAGCTCCTATCCTTGCCCGGGTACTTCCTTTGCGGTAGCGCGGTGCAATTTCACCACTTGTACCCCGTACTGCATGTGCAAGCGATGCGGCTGCAACAATCCGCCGGATTGCTGCCTGTAGGAGGGTGCGCCGCACTGGCGCGGTAGGGGTCAGCCTTCCAACCCCGCCTCTCGCGCCAACGCCGAGGAAATTGACTGTTATGCTCTGTTCTTTTGAAGAAATGGGCTCGCGTCGCCTAACACGGCTGCTCAAGCGGGCACCTGACGGTGCGCGTAGCAGCGGAAACGTTCGGCGAACCAAGTAGGAAGAGAACGTGATGATGATTGCCTGTCTTGGCTGGGGCTCTCTCGTGTGGGCCCCCCATGAATTGCCAGTTCAAGGAAAGTGGTTTGAGGACGGACCGTTTCTCCCCGATCGAGTTTGCAAGGGAGTCCAAGGACGGACGTCTTACCCTGGTTCTCGTCCCAGAATACGAGAGGAGGGTCCGAAGCCTCTGGACCCTTTTCTCTGTAGGAACTGTTGCTGAAGCGAGCGAGGCGCTGCGCCAGCGTGAATGTATCCCCGAGAAGAACAAGGAGAAGCACATTGCTGCTTGGTCAGCCGGAGAGCCGGATCCCGCGATTTTTCCCGAGATTGCCACATGGGTAGTCGGCCAGACTCTTGACGCCGCTGTTTGGACTGCTCTGCCTCCGAAGTTCGGAAAAAAGGAGATTCGACCGGACGTTGAGCAGGCCGTCGCACACCTTCGGCAACTCCCGCACGAGCGGCGACGGAACGCGGAGCGGTACATCCGGATGGCCCCACGGCAGGTCGATACTCCCTATAGACGTCGTTTCGAAGCGGAGTTCGGATGGAGTCCGCAGAGCTCTTTATGACTCATCGCCGAACACCGGCGATCGAGTGGACGAAACCGTAAATAGCGCGGTTACGCCGCTCATCGCCCAAGCGTTAGGCGGTGGCGAGGCCGGTTGGCTGTTACCCCGCTTGTTACCCAGAAGCGTAGAGCACAGGCGTTTATAATGCGCCAGGTGCTGACGAAAAATAGTTAGCGTCACTCGGCAGTCGTTCGCATCACTCAGGATGACAATACGTTTCGTCGTCCCTGCCAGGTTTCTACGCGAGTGCCGCGAGGCAGGGCGGGAGCCGGCGCGCCTCCGCCCAAGACGACGACGCCGTACTTTCCGGTGCCAGGTACTTTTCCCGCCTCTTGGTACTTGGTCCACTTTCTTGTGCGCGTAGGCTGGGGTGAGCGCAGCGAACCCCAGCTTTGAAACGATGGCTGGCGTTATGGCCGGAAGGCGCGGCGGGTGCTGGGGTTCGCTGCGCTCACCCCAGCCTACGCTTCCCATGCGCTGCGCGAAGGGCAGGCCCCTCCCTTGTCATCCTGAGCGGAGCGAAGGATCTGGGGGCGGAAAGGTTCTCGGAGCCAGCCGCTCTGCGAGTCGGGAAGACCCTCCCCCCAGATCCTTCACTTCGTTCAGGATGACAAAGGGCCGACGCTGCAGCAGCGCGGCACTCAACGTCTGAATGCTCAGGGGCTCCCCAGCTCCTTCCAAGCCCGGCCTCCCTCGCCGACGCCGCCTGACGCCGCGCCGGGCGAACGCTTGATCGAGAACGGCTTTGCCCCTAGGCTCGGGGCACCGATACGCGGAGCGCCCGAGTCCATACCGCGGGCGAACACGGACGAGACCGCCAGGAGGAACCTCATGAAGCTCGCGCCCTTCGTGCTCCTCGCGGCGCTCGCCGCGATGTCCCTCCCCGCCATCGCCGATCCCGTCCATCAGCCCGCCGCGGCAACGGCCGAAGCTCGAGTGAGGGTCGCGCCACCGGCCGAATGGTCGCAGTGGGGGCAGAACGCTCAGCACAGCGGCCGCGCCGCCGCCGTCGGGCAGCCGGCGACCCGGGTGCTCGCCGATTTCGTCTACGACCCCTTCGTGGCGCAGGAGAAGGGCGGCGCCGACGCGGGGGGCGACCTGCTGATCCACTACCAGTCGCCCCTCATCCACGGCGCCGACGTCTACATGGCGGTCAAGTCCGGCCGTTTCACCGGCCCCTCGACGCGGGAGACGCAGACCTGGAACGAGACCCGGCTGCACTGGCAGGGGGCCGCCCTCGTCCGGCAGTGGACCTTCGCCAGCGACTGGAAGCCGGTGCCTTCCGGCGGCTTCGGCGGCCCCGCCCTGGAGCCCATCTTCCACGCCGTGCTCTCCGGCCGGTTCCTCTACGTGCCGGGCGCCGGGGGCTCGCTCTACCAGCTCGACCAGATCACCGGCAAGGTCGCCGCCCATATCCGGCCGTTCGGGCCGGCGGCCGATCCCGACCTCTTCCTCTGCGGGCCGCCCGCCGCCGACGCGTCGGGCAACGTCTATTACAACGCCATCCAGCTCGTCCACGGGCAGCCGTGGACCGCCGACGTCCGCGGCGCCTGGCTGGTCAAGGTGCTGCCGAACGGCAGCTCGGCGACCGTCCCCTATACCGCCCTCGTCCCCGACGCCCCGGCGGGCGGCGACACCTGCGCCGGGAGCTTCGACCGCAGCCAGCTCCCCTGGCCGCCTTCGGCCGATGCGGTGGCGCCGCGAGTCCCCTGCGGCACGCAGCGGCCGCCGGTCAACCTGGCGCCGGCCGTGGCACCCGACGGCACCGTCTACACCGCGAGCGTCGCCCACTTGGCCGACCGCACGGGCTACCTCGTCGCGGTGAACCCCGACCTCACGCCGCGCTGGGCGGCCTCCCTCCGCGACCGCCTGGACGACGGCTGCAACGTCGCCATCCCGCCGACCGGCGGCCCCGGCGGCTGCCGCGCCGGCGCCCGCGACGGCGTCGACCCGGCGGAGAACCGCCTCGGGGCCGGGCGCCTGCACGACGACTCGACCGCCTCGCCGGTCGTCGCCCCCGACGGCAGCATCCTCCTCGGCACCTACACCCGCTACAACTACCTGCAGGGCCACCTGATGAAGTTCTCCGCCGCCGGCGATTTCCTCGCCGCCTATCCCTTCGGCTGGGACACCACGCCGGCTGTCTACGCTCACGGCACGACCTACTCGATCGTCCTCAAGGACAACCAGTACGGCGGCTTCGGCGCCTACTGCGACGCGGGGCCGGCCTGCCCGTCGGACCGCACGGCCAACCACCCGGCCTCTCCGGAGGGCTACTTCATGACCCAGCTCGACGCCGATCTCCGCCCCGAGTGGAGGTGGCAGAACACCAACACTCTCTCCTGCCACCGCACCGCGAACGGGCAGCCCGCCTGCGTCTCCGACCACCCGGCGGGGTTCGAGTGGTGCGTCAACGCGGCGGCCGTCGACAAGCTGGGGGTGGTCTACGCCAACAGCGAGGACGGCAACCTCTACGCCATCCGCCAGGACGGCACGCTGCGCGACCACCGCTTGCTCGACCTCGCGATCGGCGCCGCCTACACCCCGCTCGCGATCGGCGGCGACGGCAGGCTCTACAGCGAGAACGACGGCCATCTCTTCGTCCTCGGCGGCTGCGTGCCGAGGCGCAACGGCCGCGGCTGCCGGTAGCGGGAAGGCCCATGACTCCTTAGTCCAGCCTTCCCATTGTCATCCTGGAGAATGCATGCGTCCAGTCCTCGTCACCGGAGCCACTGGCCGTGTCGGGCGTGTCGTGGTCGACCAATTGCTGGCCGCGGGTTTGCCGGTGCGCGCGCTCACTCGCCGACCGGCCGAGGCGGGGCTGCCGACGGCCGTCGAGGTCGCATCGGGGGACCTGACCGTGCCCGAATCGCTCGACGCTGCGCTGCAGGGTATAGGTGCGGTTTTCCTCGTGTGGACCGCTCCGCCGACGACCGCTCAGGCCGTCGCCGCGCGCCTCGCGACTCAGGCCGAGCGCATCGTCTTTCTCTCCTCTCCCCACCAAACGCCGCACCCGTTCTTCCAGCAACCGAATCCTATGGCTGTCCTCCACGCCGAGATCGAGCGCCTGATCGCGGCCTCTGGCCTCGCGTCGACGATCATCCGGCCGGGGATGTTCGCGTCGAATACGCTGCACTGGTGGGCGGCCCAGATTCGAAACGGTGACGTCGTCCGGTGGCCCTACGGCGCGGCCGAGACGGCACCGATCGACGAGCGCGACATCGCGGCCGTGGCGGCGCGTGCCCTGTATGAGGACGGCCATGCCGGACGCGAGTACACCCTGACGGGCCCGGAGTCACTGAGTCAGGCCGAACAGGTAAGGATCCTCGGCGATGCCATCGGGCGCCGGATTCAGTTCGAGGAGCTGTCGCCGGAAGATTTCCGGCGCGAGACCGCGGGTACTTGGCCGGCCCCGGTCGTGGACATGCTGCTCGCTGCATGGAAGGCGACGCTCGGCCGGCCGGCGTTCGTGACCACCACCGTGTCCGAGGTCGCCGGTTTACCGGCGCGAACCTTTCGCCAATGGGCCGCCGATCACGCCGCCGCGTTTCGGGAACGCCCAGCGGGCCAGGAAGTCTGAGATGTCCGAACGCTCAGGGCTCCTCAGCTCCTTCCAGCCCGGCCTCCCTCGCCAGTACCGCCACCAGCTCCGCCGCCGGCATCTCCCGCGCGAGCCGCGCGTTCTGCCCTGCCCATAGCGACAGAAATTCGGGCCTCCCCGCCCGCCCGGCGGCGGCGCGGAGCGCGCGCGTGGCGACGTTTTGCCAGGGGTAGGGCAGGATGTCCGCCGCGTGGGGATCGATCTCGTCCATGAAGCGGTTGCGCAGGCCGCGGGCGGGGCGGCCGGAGAAGGCGCGGGTGACGGCGGTCGTGTCTGCCGCGGCTTCGAGGACAGCTCTCTTATAGACGGCGGCCGCTCCCGACTCCGCCTCGGCGATCACGGCGCGCCTCACCATGCGTATGCCAAATAGCCCGCCCCGGTGCTCACCACGCTGGGGCGTTTCCTTGTTCGGCCGATCGATGCAGGCGCGTGGACCCGCCGTGCGCGACTCCGGCGCCGAGCCGGGTGCTCGCGTGCATGTCTTCGAGTTACCGTTATCGCACTATCGAAGTGTGTGGCCGCAGATAGGGCAGTGCAAGTGGCCAAATGCACATTCCTTACAAATGAAGTGGTCGTGGGAGCAAATTTTCCCACCGTGGACATCCTTGGTCTTACCGCAGTTACCACAGACCCTTTGTGCCATGCACCGATCCTCCATGATTATCCTTGTATGTAGAAGGCATCGAGTTGGTAAGAAGCCATATTATCGGCTTGAGAATTAATAGGCGAACCACGGTTCTCGCCCGCGGATGGTTCTTGATCCACTCGGCCAGATCCGGGCCGATCACTTGGTAATAATCTATCAGCTTCCTACCTGTGTAGTACCTTGCGAGTGTACTGTCACGGAAATCGCGGCATACCTGTACTTCATACGTGCACGGACCACCTGAGAGTGCCGTAACAACAAAACAGGAACTCTTAGAGGCCGCCGCTGGCGCACCGACAAAATCGAAAAGTGAGGACTTACCGAAGCCTTGAAGTGCGGTTACCGATGCTTTCCCTTCTGGAGTCTCGCTCATCGTATTCTTAAGGTACTCGAGAGTGGGCCTAGTTGACTCATGCCCGATGGCACCCATGGCGTAGATGCAAAGTATCCGTATTTCTGTGTCCTCAGTGTTATCGAAGAATTTCCGGACGAATGAAGCAGCCCGTTCGTTTTCACGCAGCCGACTGAAAGTTTCGACAACAGCATAGGAAACGTTACAACGAAGCCGAAAGTAGAGAAGCCGAGCACCCTCCGTACTTCTTCCAAGTTCGGGGACCCAAGGGAACTGAATCATTGAATCAGAGCGATCGCTCAATACCTGCTCACCAAGAAATGACTCCAAGGCAGAAAGGACGGCATCCTGTCGATCGCCTAGCACGACGAGTGCTCTCGTGGCGTAGAAGCGCACGACTGTGGTCGCCGTGGTATTGGAAATGATCTTCTCGATAGGATCGCGAAGCTGTTCAAGTAAATCAGGGTTAGGATGTGCGTTGAGCTCTCCTAGGGCCACTAGCTTTTGCTCACTCGGCGCCAGCTCAAGTGCTTGGATGATCTCTCGTAGCTCCATGTATCACTCTCCCTCTTTCACCATGTATAGCTAGCACCTGATCACTACGGGGTCGCTGGCAAGCTTTGTGTTATAGTCTCTTTAGCGCCTTTCCCTAGCAGCCGACTCCACGAGCCCCGCAAGCCTCACGCTATTGTAAATTGCGCCAAGTGTCTTCTTGTAAATATCATTTCGGTTTGCGGTCGCTTCCAGCCTGCAATAATGTCACCTGCCCAGTGCTCACCGCTAGCCCCCATGCTTAGGATCCTTGCCCCTCCCCAGATGAGTTCTGTGCACTCCGTGCGCTTTAGTCTCGGCGTCTGGCCTTCTGGGTTTCATCTTACGCCGCATGAGCCAGGAGACGAGAAGCAAATAGGGCAGACGACCGTCATCGCAACCGAGAGACCGACCGCGAGATTGAAGTGCATCCGCCACCCAAAGCTGCGCCCTACGTGAACTGCGTCCGCTTGCCCCTGCCCTACCCGCCTCGGTGATCTAGATCACAACGAGTATAAGAGGCTTCTAAACCTGCGTCAATGTAGGCTGCGTTTAGTCTCTAGAGGCAGCTTAGCTAACCGAGCTGGTGCGAGAGCAAGCCCGAGAGACGCTGTGACCCGTAGGTCTGCCGCCGGCACCGATGTATGTGTCCGATGGACTGTCCATGTCACGCGCGAGCGGCACCGTAAATTCGAGCTAGGAAGCTAGCGGGAGCGCTTCTTGAGCGGCGCCGCGCTAAGCCGGTTGGGAGCGGCGCTCGCCGAGGTGGAGCGGGACGAATCCGAAGACCCTGCCGCGGTGCTCGCCGTCCGGCTGCTCCTCCTGACCGGCGCGCGGCGGGACGAAGCTGCCGGCCGGGAGCGGTCGACGACGCCCGCGCCTTCGTCGCCCGCGTGCGGCGGACCGCCTCCCGCCCCGGCGAGGGGGCAAGAGACGAGGTCCAGGGAAAGTCGACGCCCTGGCGGACCGGATGGAGCGCTCGGCGGGCGAGCTCTCCCGCGCCTGGTTCTACCAGCTCGTCCTCGAAGGCGAGCGCCTGGACGCGAGCCTCCGGGCGGCGCGGCTCCGGGCGCGGCTCTTCGAGCATCCGCCGGAGGCGCGCCTCACGCTCGCCCCGGAGGTCCCCGACTTCCAGGACTGGGCGCTCTCCGTCCTCCTCGGCGACGAGAGTGCGGCGGCGGCGCCGAACAGCGCGGCCGAGGCGAGAATGCCCACCGAGCTCGCCGTCGAGGTCGCCCGCCGCGTGCCGTGCACCGCCGAGTGGCGCTCGCGCGTCGAGGGCCGGGCCAGCGCCCATCTCGCGAACGCTCTCCGTGTGGGCGGGCAGATCCGCCGGGCGGACGAGGAATTCGCCCGTGCCCTCGGGCTCTGGGGGGCGGGCGCGGCAAGCGATCCGGCCGGGCTCCTCGACCCCGTCCGCATGCTCGACCTCGAAGCCTCGCTCCGCAAGGACCAGCGCCGCCTGGCGAGGCGCTTGCCCTCCTCGACCGCGCCCTCGCCACCCGGCCCGCCGCCGAGGTCGAGGGGCGCCTCCTCATCAAGAAGGGCTGCGCGCTGGGGAAGCTCGAGCTCGCCGCCTTCCTCACGCCCAGGGCGTCGCTCGCGAGGCGCTCGCCACCCTCCACCTCTTCCGTCAGGCCGTCGCCCGCGAGGCGATGACCGCCGCCCTCGCCCGCCGGCTCATGGAGGACCTCCGCGGCGCGGCGGAGAGGGTAGCGCCGAAAAACTTCACCTGAAGGGTCACGCGGCGTGACCCGCAGACTTCTCGGGTGGTGGCGCCCACGCAGACGCTTGAGCTGCATGCGCCACCGTCCACACCGCCCATCCACCGTTTCAAAGCTGGGTTCGCTGCGCTCACCACAGCCTACGCGCTTGGGCCTCACCCTCACCGACCCCATCCGATCCGCGCCGCTCGCCGGCGGCAGCGCCGTCGCGGTCGCCCGGCGCGCGGCGCGGTAGCCCAGCGCGCGAACGGAAAGGCGAGCGCATCGAGCGGAAGCCGGGCGCGCGCTCGGGAAGCCGGGCGCGCGAACGGGAGGACGAGCGCGCGGTCGGGGAGCCCGGCGCGCGCTCGGGAAGCCCGGCCGGCGACGGATTCGGGCGGCCGCTCGGCGGGCGAGCGGAAGCGTGCGGGTCTTCCGGGAAGAGACGGCGCCTAAGAGGAAAAAATGAGTTCTTCCCGGAAGCGGGCGGGGCGAAACAGGAAGGGGTCAACCCTTCCCGGAAGAGCTCGCGAGCCGCGGGAAGACCCCGGCTCTTCCCGGATGACCCCGGCTCTTCCCGGAAGAGGGCGGGCGGGAAGGGGAAGAGCCCGGCCCTTCCCGGAAGAGGGCGCGCGCCGCGGGACGACGCGAGCCCTTCCCGCCATCTCAGCTCACCGGCGGCCCGTCGGCCTTCGCCGCGGCGGCAGCCAGGCGGCGGGAGTGGCGCCGCCGCGGCGCGACGCCGAACGCGACCAGCCGATCGCTCTCGAGCCCCAGGGAGCCGCGCAGGAGCGCCGCGAGCTGGTTCGCAGGGCGCGGCCCTGGGCGAGCGTGGCCATCCGCGCGTGGTGGGTCTCCCGCAGCCTGATCGACCGCGGGATCGTCGCCGAAGAGCCCATGCGTGTCAATCGGGGTTGGCGGAGGAGGGAAAGGGGAGAGAGCAGGACGCCTCCGGCGGAGGGGCGCCGGGATTGGAGTCGGGGAACGTCGCACAGTCCACCCGGGGCGTAGAGACGCCCCAGTCCGTAACCACGGACCTTCCGGGTCCACCGCCGTCGGGGCGTCTCTTGAGGCCACGAATCGCCCTGCCTGCGGGATGACCCGCATGGGCCGGCCGAGCGCGTCTCGCGGCGGCGCAAGCGATGCCGGGGCTCGCGGAAGGTTGCGTCTGCGGCGGTGGGGACAGCGGGCGAACGGCACGCGGCCGACGCCGTAGCAGCGCGGCACTCAGCGTCCGCGCACTCAGCGTCCGCGCTCTCAGCATCCGCGCTCTCAGCATCCGCGCTCTCAGCATCCGCGCTCTCAGCATCCGAACACACTCAGGGCTCCTTCGCTCCTTCCAGCCCGGCCTCCCTCGCCAGTACCGCCACCAGCTCCGCCGCCGGCATCTCCCGCGCGAGCCGCGCGTTCTGCCCTGCCCATAGCGACAGAAATTCGGGCCTCCCCGCCCGCCCGGCGGCGGCGCGGAGCGCGCGCGTGGCGACGTTCTGCCAGGGGTAGGGCAGGATGTCCGCCGCGTGGGGATCGATCTCGTCCATGAAGCGGTTGCGCAGGCCGCGGGCGGGCCGGCCGGAGAAGGCGCGGGTGACGGCGGTCGTGTCCGCCGCGGCTTCGAGGACGGCTCTCTTGTAGACGGCGGCGGCTCCCGACTCCGGGCAGGGGATGAAGGCGGTGCCCATCTGCACGGCGGCTGCCCCGGCGGCGAGCGCCTCGCGGATGCCCTCGCCGTCCATGATGCCGCCCGAGGCGATGAGGGGCAGACGGACGGCGCGGGAAACCTCCCGCAGCAGCGTCATCGTCGGCACCATCGACTCCTCGAACGACTTGTCGAACGTGCCGCGGTGGGCGCCGGCCTCGGCTCCCTGGAGGATGATCGCGTCGACGCCGGCCGCGGCGAGGAGCTCCGCCTCGCGGACGGTCGTCGCGGTGCCGGCGAGCGCATGCCCGCGGCGCGAAAGGCGGCGAGCCATTCGGGCGGCGGGATGCCGAAGGTGAAGCTGAAGACCGGCACGCGGGCGGCGAGGACCGCCGCCGCCTGCTCGGCGAAGCGCTCGCCCGGCTTCTCCGGCAACGCCGGGGCGGGCAGCGCCAGCTCGCCGTGATAGCGCGCGAGGAGCGCCAGCATCGGACCGGGGTCGCGGTCGAGCGCCGGGTAGTCGAAGGCGAAGAGGTTGACGGCGAAGGGCCGCGTGGTCAGGGCGCGGACGCGCGCGATGTCCGCCGCGATCGCCTCCGGGCTCGAGTAGCCGCTGGCGAGCGAGCCGAGCCCGTCGGCGTTCGACACCGCGGCGACCATCTCCGGCGTGGTGATCCCGCCGCCCATCGGCGCCTGGATGATGGGATAGCGCGCACCGAACATCGTCATGCTCCTCCTAGGGATCGTCCGCCTGCGACGCGGGGCAGCCGCCATCTCGCGGAACCCGGCACATCCCCGCGTCCCCAATGCTGGCGTCCCCAATGCTGCATGGAAGTGCTTCGTCGCGTCAATCGGACCGCATGGCGGTGTCTCGCCCTCGTTGACGAGGAGCACGAAGACCGAGACCAGCTCGGGATCGCCGACCGGCCCCCTGACTGACAATGCCGATTGACACGCGCGGGCTCCTCGGTAGACGATCCCGCGATCGGTTCCGATTCGCTGCAGGCAGGAGGGGGAGCGCCATGGCGAAACCAAAGAGCTTCAAGGAGAACCTCGTCGTCTGGCGGACGATGGTCGACAACTTGGCGCCCCAGCTCGACCGCCTGCCGCGGCTCAGGGCCTCCCATGCGAGCCTCACGGCGCTCCTCGATCGGGCCGCAGCGCTCCAGGCCGAGCAGGCGGTCCATGCCGCGAAGCTGCGGCAGGTCAACCGCGAGCGGGCGGCCGCCGCGCGCGAGGGCCGCAAGCTGCGCAATTACATCGCCCTCTCGCTCCAGCACGAGCTGGGAGAGTCGAGCGAGCGGCTGATCGAATTCGGGGTCAAGCCGCGCGCGCGCCGCAGGCGCCGCAACCTGTCGGCCGCAGCCGAAGGGGCGGTGCAGGCCCCGCGAGCCGGCGCCGCGAGCGAGGCGGCGCCGGCCGGCGCCGGGCAGCCGGACGATGGATCGGCTTTGAGCTAGCAGGGCTCCCGCCTGGGAAGCGGGAAAACATCGATCCTTCCCTTCCATCCAGCAGGGCAAGAGAAAAAATCCATTCTTCCCCTTCCGCGGCCCGCGGAACGAGAAAAAATCGATTTTTCCGCTGCCGCGGCGCGCGGGAAGGGAAAAAATCGATTCTTCCGCTGCCAGGTGCGCGGGAAGGGAAAAAACGGATTTTTCCGCTCCCCCGGCACGCGGTCGCCTTGTTGGCGGCACGGCGCGGCAGGATTTCGTTTTTAGCGCCTGCCGGGCGGCGAGACGCGCTCCGCGTGGGTGGGAGCGGTCCCGCGGCAGGCGGAGCGGCTGCAGGAGATGCGGAGAGAGAAAATGCCGCGCCGGCGCGTTACGCCTGCGGCACCGCGGCGCGGCTGAGCGCGTCGGGGCCCAGGAAGGCGCGCACCTCGGGGTCCTGCGCCACCATCTCGTCGGCGACCTGGAGCGCCTCGTTGACGAGCGGGTGGACGAGCGCCTCGGCGCGGGAGAGCAGGCGGCCGATGAGGGTCGCCGTCCGCCACAGCGAGTCCTCGCCGTTCAGCAGGTCCACGTGGTAGCCGGCGGGCGACGGCGCCAGGCAGAGCGCGAAGGCGCTGCGGTGCTCGGGAGTCCCCGCCGCCGACCAGTCGCCGAGGCTGACGACGGCCCGCACCCCCGCCTCGGGGTGGTTGTCGGAGAACGCCGCGTAGTAGACGGCGTACGCCTCGCCGTCGCGGAAGACGAAGCGGACGAGGCTCGTCGTCTTGCCGCCGCAGCAGCCGCAGGCGCCGTAGCGCGGCGGCTCGAGGCGGAGGGTCAGCAGCGGGTGGATGGCGGCCATGGGACCTCAAACCCCTGCAAGAGCTTCGCCCAGCCCGGCGGCCTCGGCGAGGAAGGCGTCGGCCCCGCCGTCGAGCCAGCCTTGGGCGACCTCCCGGTAGAGGCGGTCGCGGCGCTCGCGGTTGAGGCGCGCCAGGGCGAGGACGCCGGCCTCGTGGGCGCGGCGGCGCTCGGCGCGCAGCAGCTTGTCGTCGGGGACCTCGGCCAGGGTGGCGGCGAAGAGGGTCGCGGCGCGCTCGCCGGCGGCGGCGGCGAGGGCGTCCCCCAGCTCGTCCTCGAGGACGTGCGCGTCGTGGAGCTCCCCCAGGAGGTCCTGGAGGCCCTTGATCCGCTTGACGAGCGGCTTCGCCGCGGGCTGCACGGCGGCGAGCTCGTCGGCGAGCGGCTCCAAGAGGTAGCGCAGGCGCTTGGCGGCGATCCGCGCCCGGTGGGCGCGCGCCACGTCGTCCGCGCCGCCGATCCCGGCCAGCCGCTGGCGGACCTCCTCGACGCCCTGGGCGAGGAGGCCGGCCGCAGCGCGCGCCAGGGTGTCCCGCCGCTCGGGCTCGCCGCCGTCGAGCCGGACCTCCGCGGTGTAGACCGAGAGGCGCTGCCGCAGGTCGGCCGCCAGCTCGTCGAAGCGCGCCGCGACCCGGCCCTCGATCCGGCCGTACGCCTTTTCCTTGCGCGCCTCCAGCCGTTCGAGCAGCCAGCGCAGGCCGGGCCGCTGATAGGGGCCGAGGACCGGCGCCTGGGCGCGCAGCCACTCGATCTGCACCTCGGCGTCGCGGCCGGAGCCGGTCGCGTCCGCCAGGCGCTTGAGGCGCCGCGCGAGCTTCTTGGGAACGCTGTCGCCGAGCTGCGCGGCGTAGGCCTGGAGGGTGCTCCGCAGGCGCCGCAGCCCGACGCGGAAGTCGTGCAGCGCCTCGCTGTCGTCGCCTCCCGCCAGGAGCCGCGGGCGCGCCGCCGCCGCCTGCTCGAGGAAGCCGAGGGCGAGCCGGCGGGCGCCCTCCTCCGGCGGCCGCGCCAGGAGCGGCTCGGCGCGCGGCGCGGCAGGAGCCTCCGCCGGCGGGACGGCAGGCTCCGGAAGGGCGGCGGCGGTCGAGCTCGGCATCAGGCGGCTGTCGAGCGGCCTACTCCGCGAGGTCGCGGAGCTGGCCGGGGGTGAGCGCCCAGAGGAGGGTCGCGGTGCCGGCGCCGATCTCGCCCGGGAACTCGATCAGGCAGGCTCCCCCCTTGCGGAAGGAGAAGATCCGCCGCTCGCTCCCGGTCAGCAGCCAGGAGAGGATCAGGCTGATGCTCGGCTCGTGGCCGACGACCGCGACGTGCTCGGCCTTCTGCTTGCGCAGCCAGCGCAGGAAGTCCATCGGCGCGGTGTCCGGCGACAGCTCCTCGATCTCCACCTCGTGGAGCCCGCCGTACACGGAGTCGAGGATGGCGCCCGTCTGGGCGGCGCGGCTGAGCGGGCTGGTCGCCAGGAGGTCGATCTCCGGCACCAGCTCGCGCAGCCCGCGGGCGGCCTGCTTCATCCGCTTCCTCCCCTCGTCGGTCAGCGGGCGCAGGCGGTCGTCCTTGCCGGTGCGCGCGAACTCCTCGCGCTCGACGGCGATGGCGTGGCGTATGACGAGCAGTTCCATGGGGATAGAGATATCTCTTTCGTCCCGTGGTTGCAAAGCGCGGGCCGCCGGCTCCTGCCCAGGGAAGACGCGAGCCCAGCCTCGGGTACTGGGGCGGTCTGGTTCCGAGGACGGCCGCCTGGAAGGGGGTTCCCACCCTCGCGGTGGCGGGGCGCCTAATTCCGCAGCCGCAGGAAGAGCAGGAACGACAGCGGCCGCCGCCCGTACGCCGGCTCGAGCGCGGCGGGGACGAGGGCGACGTCGCCCATCCCGCCGAGGCCCAGGCGCACGCCGCCGGGGCCGCCGGGGATGATGTCGTAGACGTAGCCCGCCGCGAGCTTCCCCACCGGGACGATGCGCCCGAAGAGCGGGCTCGCCGGCTGGCGGGCGAAGAGCTCGTCCTCCTCCACCCGCTCGGCGCGCGCGAAGATCGTCTGCCGGTCGGAGGGCGAGAGCGCCGCCTCGAGGAGGAGGGCGTCGAGCGTGTGGCCGGAGCTCTTGGCGTTCCTTCCCCAGGCGAAGGTCGCCTGGAAATTGCCGCCGTTGCCGAGCCGCTGGTTGTAGATGCCGGAGGCGGTGGTGCGCGTGGTGTCGACCGCGGGCTCGAGCTGCTCCGGCGACCGCAGGCGTCCCGAGCTCGCCTGGAACGACCAGTCCGGCGCCGGCTGCCAGGAGACGCGGGCGGCGTAGGAGTCGAGGCGGTGGAGCTCGATGTCGGTCCGGTGCTGGTCGGGCTCGCGGCCGTTGAAGAGCGAGCCCTCGAGCTTGACCCCGCCCTGGGTCCAGCCCAGGGTCGCGACGCCGTAGCTGATGTGGGTCGAGTCGAGCCAGTGGTGCGAGATCGGGGTCTCGGGGTTCTCCATCCCCGAGACGCGGTGCATGTAGGCGGGCGGCCCGAGCGCCGGCTCGCCGGGGAGCCCGAGGTAGACGAACCCGGCGCCGCCGGCGGCGCCGAGCGGATGGCTGTAGGTGCCGGCGATCTCCATGAAGAGGTCGTGCGGGTGCTGGCGGTCGACCAGCGGGTGGACGCCGTCGGCGGTCTCGCCGGTCTGCAGGAGCAGCGGGTAGCCGCGGGCGCCGATCGTCCACGCCTCGGCGGAGGCCATCGCCCGGAAGCCCAGGCGCCCCGCGCCGGCGGCGCGGCTCCCCATCACCATCGCCATGTTCGAGCTGAACCCGTCCTCGCTGCCACGCCGCCCGCCCTGGTGGTCGAGGGCGAGGGTCAGCATGCCGTGGGCCATCATCTGCCAGGGGCCGGCGCTGAAGTGGAAGCCGCGGTGGGGCGACGACTCCGGCTGCCACGCGGTCCCCGAGGCCTCGCGGGTCATCGGGTAGGGGCCGAGGAACGCGTGCATGCCGTGCTCGCCGTGCATGCCCTCCATCCCCGGCATCCCGGCCATGCCCGCCATGCCCTGCATGTCGCCGTGCATGCCGCCCATCGCAGGATCGGCGGGCGCGCCGGCGCCGCTGCCAGTGGCTTGCGCCCGGAGGGCGAGCGGCGCGACGGCGAAGGCCGCAAACGCCGCGAGCGAGACGACGAGGGCGAGCGCCGGGGTGCGCCCGGGCACCGTCACGAGGGTCTTCATGAGCTGTGTCCTCCATCGGCGAGCGACGCCGGCCGGGCGGGGCCTGGCGCTTGCGCGGCGCTCGCGGGTCGAGAGCTTCCCCCTAGAGCAGGGTGCGCCCCGGGGACTGCGAAGACGGGGAGGAGGTCAGAGGGGGATGTGGTCGATCGCCGGACGGAAGAGAGGCGCCGCGGCGGGGGCCGCCGCCGGCGCCACCGCGGCGAGCGGGCAGAAGGCGAAACCGGCCGGGCGGGCGGTGAGGACCGCCGCGAGCGCGCAGGAGCGCTCGCACTGCAGCCGCTCGCCGGGAGTGGCCGCGCGGCGGCCGCAACAGCCGCCGGCATCGGCGGCGAGCACGGACGTGCCGGCGTGCGCGGCCCGCGCCGGCGGCGGCCGCATCGGCATCGGCGTCGGCATTGCCATTGACCGGGAGCAGGCGGCATAACCGGCCACGGTCGCGGCCACCGGCCGCGCCGCCGCGAGAGCCATCGCCCGGCAGGGCTGCGGGCCGGCGGCGAGGCCCAGCGCGAGCGCCAGCAGGAGGGCGAAGGCGGCGAGTCTGGAACGGGCGGAGATCATTCGGCTTGACTCGGCTTGACTCGGCTTGACTCGGCTTTACCCGATGACCGCGCGCGGCGCGGCGCCATCTTCGTGGAAACACTAACACGGCGGCGGACGCCGCGGCACACCATGCTATGGTATCGTTTGGCGGGCGGTGCGCACGGATAGACTCAATAGCACCAGGGTCAACCCAGGCCGCGACGCGATCTGTCGGCCCTCCCCGATAGGGAGGAGGATCATCGACCATGAGCCACCGCACAACCGAGCATCGTCCGGTCAACGCCCTTCCCGAGGATGACCAGCCTACCGCAGGCGCCGTTGAGCGCTCCCTGCTTTGGGCTCCAGATGACGACGAGCCGGAAGCACCAGATGAGCGAGTTGCCGTAGAAGAAGCTCTGCGCGACATCCGCGAGGGACACACGGTGACTCATGAGGAAGTTAAGCGCCGACTAGGCTTGGCGTGAGTCTCGAAATCCGGTGGGCGGCGAGCGCCGCGCGGGAGGCCGGTCGCCTTGACCCACCTGTCGAGCGCCGCGTCACGGCGGCGCTCGAGCGTTATGTCGCCACAGGCCATGGCGACGTGGTTCATCTCACCAACATAGAGCCGCCGCAATACCGGCTCCGCGTAGGAGGGTGGCGCGTGCGTTTCAGCGTTGATCAGCAAGCGCAGGTGCTTTACGTCCTGAGCGTCCGTTCGCGCGCGAACGCGTATCGCTAGCCGCTCCTCGGGCGCAGGTGCCACGCAGGAAAGCAGCTAGTCATTTCACGCCCCGACGCGGCTAGCGCCGGGGCAGTCCGCCATGCCTGGGACCGCCTCAGGCCGCCGGGGCTCCCTGCCGCGCCGTGAGCGCCCAGCCGGAGAGGCCGAGGACGATGCCGGCGGCGATCAGGAGGAGGCCGGCGAGCGAGCGGCCGTGGTCGGCCGCGGCGGCGCTCGCCGCGGCGGCCGCCAGCCGCCCCGGCCCGGCGTCGTGCGGGATGATGAAGAGGCCGATCGCCGTCGAGAGGAACCCCAGCGCCGCGACCTTCATCGAGAAGGGCGTCCGCTCCGGCCGCCCCAGCTGGCGCCCGATCGCGCTCCGCGTGTAGCCGTAGGAGGTGTAGACCGACGAGGCCGAGGATCAGCCAGCCGATGAACCGCCACCAGGAGGCGGGCGGCAGGTAGTACATGAGGAAGAGGCACGAGCCGGCGCCGAGGAGCGGCACCAGCCAGTCGCCGAACGGCACCCGGAACGGGCGCGGGCGGCCGGGGTCGCTGGCGGCGCAGGATGGCGATCCCGACGCAGACCAGGACGAAGGCGAAGAGGGTGCCGATGTTGGTCAGGTCGACCATCTCGTCGATGCTGGCGAACGCCGCCACCCCGCCCACCAGGACGCCGGTCAGGATGGTCGTCACGTACGGCGTCTTGAAGCGCGGGTGGACGCGCGCGAAGGCCGGCGGCAGCAGGCCGTCGCGGGCCATCGAGAAGAAGATGCGCGGCTGGCCGAGCTGGAAGACGAGCAGCACGGCGGTGTGGGCGATGACCGAGCCCGAGGGCGACGAAGATCGCCGCCCACTTGGCATGCGGAGCCACGTAGTTGAGCGCCATGGTCAGCGGCTCGGCCTGCTCGGTCGCCAGGCGCTGGACCAGCACGGGATAGGGGATCATGCCGGTGAAGACCGCGGCGACCGCCATGTAGAAGACGGTGCAGATGACGAGCGAGGCGATGATGCCGATCGGCAGGTCGCGCGACGGGTTCTTCGTCTCCTCGGCGACGGTCGAGACGGCGTCGAAGCCGATGTAGGCGAAGAAGACGATCGCCGCGCCGGCGAACGTGCCGCGCCAGCCGTTGGGCTGGAAGGGCGCCAGTGCGCCGCCATGGTGTGCGGCGACACGAAGTAGAAGGCGGCGCCGATGAAGAAGAGCGAGGACCAGGATCTTGATCCCCACCATCATGGCGTTGAACCCGGCCGACTCCCGGATCCCCCAGACGAGGACGACGGTGATGACGGCGACGATCAGGAAGGCGAGGAGGTTGAAGACGATCGGCACGCCGAAGAGGTGCGGCGCGTGCTGGGCGATGCCGGGGAGGCGGGCGCCGGTGCGGAAGTCGGTCGCCAGCCAGAGCGGCACGTGGATGCCGAAGCCTTCGAGCAGCGAGCGGAAGTAGTTGGCCCAGCTGATGGCGACCGCCACGTTGCCGACCGCGTACTCGATGATGAGGTCCCAGCCGATGATCCAGGCGACCAGCTCGCCGAGCGTGGCGTAGGAGTAGGTGTAGGCCGAGCCGGAGATCGGCACCATCGAGGCGAACTCGGCGTAGCAGAGGGCGGTGAAGGCGCAGACGATCGCCGTGATGGCGAAGGAGAGCATCAGCGACGGGCCGGCGCCGGGGCGCGCCGCGTCGCCGGCGGCGGCGGTGCCGATGGTGGCGAAGATGCCGGCGCCGATGATCGCGCCGATCCCCAGCAGGGTGACGCTGAACGCCCCCAGCTCGCGCTTCAGCGAATCGCCGCTCTCGGCCGTCGCCAGGATGTCGTCGAGGTTCTTGGTCTGGAAGATGCCGCGCAGCACCGGGTCCTCCTCGCTCTCCAAGGCGCCCGGCGCTCGTCCAGCGCTCATCTATTCCATCTATATAGATGAGGCGGTTCGGCGGCTGAACCGGGCCGCTGCGCCGCGCATGTTCCGGGATCCGCCGTAAGGCGGCCGAAGTCTCTCACGGCGGCGCCCACCCCGCAATGCGCCGCGCGCGCCGGGACGGGCTCCGTCGGGTCCGCTGCGGGCGACCGCCCTCGGGACCACCCGCCCGAACCCCCTTCCAGGCGGCCGTCCTCGGGACCCGACGGAGCCAGTACCCGCGAGCCAATACCCGCGAGCCAATACCCGCGCGCCGGCTGTCACGCTGCCGGCCGGCGCCGGCACGGATAGCTTGCGCCCATGCTTGCGAGGACGCGCGAGCGCGGCGGGGATTTTGCGCCGGGTTCTTTTTCGTCTAGGATTCGCCCGCTCGATCGGGCCGCACCGGGGTGGGAGCTGCGCACTGCCTTCGCAGGGGTGGGCAGACGGTTTGCATCCGCAAAACGGGAAGGGAGGACGACGATTGTCAGCCACGAGGGCGGGGGAGCGGAAAACCGTGACGTCCGCGACCGGCGCGGTCCCCTTGACAAGGGCCCGAGCCCAGTTAAGACTGCCCGGAACCCGTGAGAGGGCCTTCAACCCGCCGCGGGCTCGAATGTCGCACCGGCCGGGTATCACCTTTCCCTTCCATCGTCGGAACCAAATCGCGGGTTGACCCTTCTAACTAGGGAAATGGCGCTTATGCACAAGACAATGAGCCTGCCCCTCGTCCTCCTCCTGGCCCTTCCGGCGCTCACGGGCTGCAGCAAGCTGGAAGCCCGGGTCGAGCTCAAGAAGGGCAACGAGCTCTATCGCAACGAATCCTACACCCAGGCTCTGCAGCAGTTCGAGAGGGGATTGAGGCTCGATCCCGAAGCCACCTTCGCCTGGCGCTCGGTCGGCCTGACCGCCCTCGCCCTCTTCCGGCCCGGCGACGACAGCGCGAAGAACGTCGGCTACGCGAAGACCGCCACCGACGCGTTCGAGAAGTACCTCGCCGACTACCCGGCCGACCAGAAGGTCCGCAACTACCTGCTCTCGACCTACGTCAACTCCAAGCGCTACGACGAGGCGCTCGCCTACATCGATCGGCGGGCGCAGGAGGCGCCCGAGGAGCTGCCGGACGCCGCCAAGCTCAAGGTCAACATCCTCCTCCAGGCGGGCAAGCTCGAGGAGGCCTGGAAGATGATCCAGCAACAGCCCGCCTCGCAGGCGAAGGCCGAGGCGCTCTGCTCGATCGGCGTCACCGCCTGGGGCAAGTCCTACAACGACGCCACCATCGACCACGCCACCCGCGAGCACCTCGTGGACGTGGGGCTGCAGGCGGTCGACCAGTCGTTGAAGATCAAGCCCGACTACTTCGAGGCGATGGTCTACAACAACCTGCTCTTCCGCGAGAAGGCGAAGATGGAGACCGACCCCAACCTGCGGCTCCAGTACACCAACCAGGCCAACGACTGGCAGCAGAAGGCCCTGGCTCTCAAGAAGGCGACCGGGACGAAGCCGGCGACGGCCGCGGCGAAATCCTAAGACATCCCGAGGTGGCAAGATGTTCGAAGACTCCTTGATGGAGCTGGAAGAAGAGAGGCAGAAGAAGCGGTCGGCGCGGCCGCGGTGGCTGTCGCTGCCCGTCGCGATCGTGCTCCACCTGGTGGTGCTGGCCGGCGTGGTCTTCGCCCAGTACTGGCAGGTGCCGGAAGTCCCGGAGCCGCCGATCAACGTGGTGTTCTTGAACACCGCCGCGCCGCCGCCGCCGCCGCCGCCTCCGCCGCCGCCGCCGCCCGCCGCCCATTCGACGCCCAAGGTGATCCCCAAGGTGACGCCGATCATCGAGCCGAAGACGCCGGTGCAGCCGGTGCAGATCCCCGAGCAGGTGCCCAAGGCGCCCGACCAGCCCGAGGACAACAACGCCGGCGGTGTCGAGGGCGGCGTCGAAGGGGGCGTCGAGGGCGGCGTCGCCGGCGGCGTCGTGGGAGGGGTCGTGGGAGGTGTCGTCGGCGGCACCCCCGGCGGCGTGCCGGGCGGCGTGGTCTCCGACGAGCCGCTGCGCGTCGGCGGCGGCGTCTCCAAGCCCGAGATCATCAACCGCATCAGCCCCCAGTACACCGAGGTGGCGCGCAAGGCCCGCCTCCAGGGGACGGTCATCGTCGAGGCGATCATCGACGAGACCGGGCACGTCACCAACGTCAAGGTCCTCAAGGGACTGCCCATGGGCCTCGACAAAGCGGCCGTCGAAGCGGTGCAGAGATGGACGTTCAAGCCCGCCATGTTCCAGGGCAAGCCGGTCAAGGTTTACTACACGCTCACCGTCAACTTTCAGGTGCAGTAGCGCCTGGGCTGGAAAAGGAGAAGAGCAATGGATTTCGGACCAGTTGCCCTGTGGCAGTCGATGGGGATGATCGCCAAAGCAGTCGTGATCATCCTCGCCGTGCTCTCGATCTACTCGCTCGCCATCTCGGTCGAGCGCCTGATCGTCTTCGCGCGCGCCAAGAAGCAGTCGCTCCAGTTCGCCAAGCTGGTGACCGAGCACCTGAAGCAGGACCGCGCGCAGGCGGCGATCGACGCCGCCAAGAAGTTCCCCGGCAGCCATCTCGCCCGCGTCGTCTCGGCCGGCCTGCTCTCCTATCAGTACGAGCGGGAGACGAGCCCGCTGTCGGGCGACGAGGTGGTCGACGCCGCCAACCGCGCCATCGAGCGGGCGACGCTCCTCACCTCGGCCGACTTCCGCCGCGGCGTCGGCAGCTTGGCGACGATCGCCACGACGGCCCCCTTCATCGGCCTGTTCGGCACCGTCATCGGCATCATCAACGCCTTCCGCGGCATGGCGGCCACGGGCTCGGGCGGCATCGGCTCGGTGTCGGCCGGTATCGCCGAGGCCCTCGTGACCACCGCCTTCGGACTCTTCGTCGCCATCCCGGCGGCCTGGATGTTCAACATCTTCACCAACAAGCTCGAGCGGCTGAACGTCGAGATGGCCAACTCGTCGTCCGAGCTCCTCGACTTCTTCATCAAGAAGGACCGCACTCGCAATGCGCCTGCACCACGGTAAGAGCCTGCTCCCGGTCAGCGAGGTGCGGAGCGACATCAACGTCACTCCCCTGGTCGACGTCTGCCTGGTGCTCCTCATCATCTTCATGGTGGTGACGCCGATGCTGCAGAAGGGCGTCAACGTCGCGCTCCCCGAGACCACCCAGCCGGAGAAGATGCCGGAGAACCAGAAGCAGCTCACGGTGTCGATCAAGAGCGACGCCTCGGTCTACGTCGGCCCGAACTATGTCCCCGAGCCCAGCCTGCCCGCCGCGTTCAAGACGGTCCACGACGGCAACCCGGATCGCGAGATCGTGGTCAAGGGCGACTACCGGCTGGCCTACAAGGACGTGCGCAAGGTCATGAAGGTCATCAACGAGGCCGGGTTCACCCGCGTCGGCCTGATCACCGAGAAGAAGAAGAAGACCTGAGGGCGAAAAGCCCAGTTTTTGAGCGCGAGCTCACGAGGTACAGCGTATGGCGATGAGCGTAGGAGGGAAGGGCGGGGTCAAGAGCGACATCAACATCACGCCGCTGGTCGACGTGGTGCTGGTGATGCTGATCATCTTCATGGTCGCCACGCCGCTCACCCAGATGGGCTACGGCGTGCAGGTGCCGCCCAAGGTGGAGAGCACCGCGCCGCCGCCGCCGAGCGCCGACCAGATCATCGTGCGCATGGACAAGGACGGCCGGGAGTTCATCAACAAGGACTCGATCCCGCCCAACGACTTCCCCGGCCGCCTCAAGCAGGCCCTGACCAACCGCTCGTCGAAGGTGGTGTTCTTCGCCGCCGACGGCGATCTGCCGTACGGCAAGGTGGCCGACTTCATGGACGTCTGCCGGCAGAACGGGGCGCAGAACTTAGGCATCGTCTTCGACGACCTGAAGCCGACGGCGGGTCTGGCGCAGGCGATCACGCCGCAGGCGCCGGCCGCGGCACCGGCGCCCGCCCCCCACTGACGCCGGCGCAACCGATAGCAGGACGCTCTTCTCCTCGGGCGGCGGCGACGCCGCCCGATTTTCATTGGAACCGCCGCGCGCCGCGGCCCCTCTAAGGAGAAGACAGCCCGCCGCCCGCGGGTGCTGGCTCAGTTTGGTCCACTGCGGGCGGCCGCCCTCGGGACCACCCGCCCGAACCCCCTTCCAGGCGGCCGTCCTCGGGACCAAACTGAGCCAGCACCCGCCCGCGCCGCCGCGGGCCCTTTCCACCCCCCAGACCGCCGAGCCCTGCCCCGCCCGCGCCGGCGACGGCCGTGGAACAACGACGCTTCGGCGCCAGGGAACCAATGCGCCGCCGCGCGGTCTAACCGTTCGAGAAGGCTCCGCACGCGGGCTCGACCGCGGACCGGCGGCCTTCCGACCGGAGGCGGCCATGTTCGAGGCTTCACTCGTCGGATTCCAGCGCCGGAAGGGGGCTCGGCGGTGGCTCTCCCTGCCGCTCGCCGTGGCTCTCCACCTGGTGGCGCTCTCCTCCCTCGTCTTCGCCCAGTACTGGAACGTCGACCGGGTGCCGGAGCCACAGGTCAACGACGTCTTCCAGGTGGCCCTGCCGCCGCCCCCGCCGCCGCTCGCGGCGCGGCGCGGGACGGTGGCGCCCCAGCCGGCCCGTCACACCGCTCCGGCCGTGATCCCCGACCATCCGGCTCAGCCGGCACCGCCGACGATCGAGAGCGACCGGCCGGCGCCGGCGCCGGCTCCCGCCGGGGACGACGCCCAGGTGGGCGTCCCCGGCGGCATCGACCAAGGCGATCCAGCGGGCGAGCCGGGCGGCGATCCCAACGGCGCCACCGGCGGCGTGCGGGGCTCGGTCGCCCCGCCGCAGGCGCCGCCGCAGCCGGAGGAGGCGGTGCGCTACCGCGGCGACATGACGCGACCGCAGATCCTCCTCCGCGTGCCGCCGCAGTACACCGAGGTGGCGCGCCAGGCGCGCCTCCAGGGGACGGTGATCGTCGAGGCGGTGATCGACGAGGGCGGGCGGGTGCGCGACGTCCACATCTTGAAAGGCTTGCCGCTGGGCCTCGACCGCGCCGCCCTCGACGCCGTGGCGCAGTGGCGCTTCACCCCCGCCACCCTCAACGGCCGGCCGCTCAAGGTGATCTACACGCTGACGCTCAACTTCGTGGTGCAGTGAGGGAATCGCCCCGTGCGACAGCCCATCGAGCATGCGCTCCGTGCCGAGATCAACGTAACGCCGGGAGGTGCGGTGGGTGATGCAGGCGATCAACGAAGCCGAACTCACCCGCGTCGGCCTGGTCGCCGGGAAGAAGAGGCCGTAGCGCGAGCTTCTCGCGTATTGCTGGCGAGTACCGGATAGCCGCGCGCGCTACTCGAAGTAGCCGTTCACGTCGAGGATCAGATGGACCGTCATGGTCGAGTCGTTCCGCACGACCAGAAAACCGGAGCCCAGCTCGAGGATCGCGTTGTTGGCGCGCGTCTGGCCCGGTCCGAAGTTGATCGTGCTGTCGAGTGGCGCCGGGGATGGGCTCAAGGGGAAGAACCGAAGATCCCCGGGGGCCAGCGGCTGGGTGATGGTGACGTTGAGCGCGACCGCCCTGGCACCGGCGGGTATGCCGCAGAGGCCGGCGAGCCCGAAGCCGCGGTCCTCGAAGGGCTGGAGCGCGGGGGCGCCGGTCGGCCCGGCGGGCGCCCGGGTATCGACCAGGCGGCAAGGGGACAGGGTGTAGAAACCGGTCGGCTGGTAGCTGACGCTGGCCGAATGGCTCATCGCGGGCATGGTCAGGCTGTTGCCGGCGGCGATGGCCGTGTCGGCGTCGGTACCGCTCCAACCGCTCACGACCCACCCCGGCGCCGGGGAGGCCAGCAGACCGATCGCGGTACCGGCGGTGAACGACCCGGCCGGGCAACCCGGCGAGCCGGAGGGTGTCGCGACAGGATCGCTCCCCGACCCGCTGTGACCGAGGGCGAGAGCGTAGCAGGCGCTCGAGGGATCCAACCAGGCGGCGATCCACGGGTAGGTGACGGCGAACGCGCCGTCGACGTCGGAGTTGCTGAAGTCGCAGGGGTTTCGCGGATCGCTGCCGCAGGCGCCGAAGAGCTGGCCGACTACCTGACCGTTGCCGAGCAGGAGCGGCGACCCGGAGCTGCCGGGCGCGCTGGCACCCTGGACCGGCGCGGAATAGAGGAACTGCGGCTGCGGCGCGCCGGAGCAGACCGCCGCATGATTCTCCGACTCGAAGGCATACCGCGAGAAGACCTCCGGGAAGGCCAGGGGGAACGAGAGGCGGTAGAGCGCCGTCCCCTGCTGCAGGGCGCCGGCATCGGCATTCCAACCGAGGAAGGTGCGGCCCGCGGGCAGATTGGCGAGGCGGATGAAGGTGAAGTCCGAGTCGGCCCGGCTGGCGAGGAGCGTCGCGCCGTTGGCCCTGGGCTCCGTGGATTCGTCGGGCGCCGGGCCGTTGCAGGAGACGGTGTAGAAGTCGAAGGTCGCTTCGAGGCTCGCCGCGGCAGACGCGTCGGAGAAGCAGTGGTGCGCGGTCAGCAGGTAGGGCGTCGCATCGCCCGCGGCGTCATTGAGCAACCCACCCGAGCAGGCGAAGGCGCCTCCGTTGCTGACGAAGTCGAGCTGAGCCATGGCGTGGCGGTAGGACGCGACGTTGGGCAGCACGGAGTCGTCGACGCAGCTCGCATCGACGAGGCAGCTCGTGTCTCCCACCACCCCCAAGGCTCCAGCCGAAGAACCTCGGGCCGAGCGGGGCCACGCCGCGGCGGAACGCCGGTCGATCAGCTCCATCGCCTCGCGGAGGGCGAAGCGCGCCGCGCCCGCACCGGCCGGGACATCGACCTCGAAGAGCAGCGACGGGCCGGCAACGCTCGGCGTCCAGAGATCTCCCGCGGGCGACCGGAGCTCGAGGCCGAAGCCGCGTACCGGTCCGCCCGGCGCCGACACCCGCATCCGGCTGTCGGCGGGAAGCTGGACGCCCGCGAGGTGAAGGCGAAGGCGATGCGCTTCCTCGACGCGCACGTGGGTGCCCCACACCATCCGTCCGCCGTCGGTCATGAGGAGGCCGCGAGCGAACGGTCGCGCCGCGGCCGAGGGGCTCGCGACGCCCTGGAGCTGCACCAGGCCCACGGAGAGCGGCCGCGCGAAGCCGACCTGGAGCGGCAACCGCCCGGAGGCGTTCCGGGCCGCGAGCGCCGCGAGCTCGGCCGGAGCGCCCGAGCGCGCCGGCGGCAGGCTCACGAGCGGCGCGGCCCGCAGCGCATCGCCGAGCGCCAGGCGCGCCGGCGAGGGCCGGGCCTCGGCGGCGGGCGGCGCCTCGAAGGGTCCGACGCCCTGGGCACGGGCGGCGACCGGCAAGGCGAGCGACCCGGCGAGCAGGGCCAGACCTTTCGCGAGACGACGAAGGTTCAAGGCGGGATCCTCCACGGGACAGAGCTCGTCTCGAGTCTCGCCCCCGGGGGCTCGATCGGTCAAATTCTCCGATCGCTAAAAGGCGATGAATGTAGCCGAGAAGAAGAGGCCGTAGCGGCTGCTTACATGCGCCCTTGACAATAATAAGTCGAAGGCTATGCTTCGGGTCAGCGTCGAAGTCGAAACCCTGCTGCCTGCCTTCCCCTCCGCACCCGGAGGCGCGAGGAGAACGCGTATGCCGAAGAAGAGCCTCACGCTGGCGCTGGCCCTCACTCTCCCCCTCGCCCTCGCCGCCTGCTCCAAGCCGCCGCAGAAGGAGCTCGACGCGGCGCAGTCGCTGCTCGACCAGGCCAAGGCGGCGGGCGGCGAGTCCTACGCCGCCGACTCGTACGGTAAGGCCCAGGAGTCGATGACCCAGGCCAAGGCCGAGGTCGAGGCGCAGTCCGCCAAGTTCCGCCTCATGCAGAGCTATGGCAAGGCCAGGGTTGAGCTTTCAACCTGTGCGGCAGCGCTCTTGATTTGCTCATGCTTAACCAATTCCACTGCCTTCAGATGCTCGTCTGCGGCTTTGTACTGGCTATGTGCCTGCACGTACGCAAGCTGTGCCTCATCGACCAGGCGACCCGCCAGCGCACCCTCTTTGAATAGCCGTTGGCGCGCTTCCAGAAGTTTTCTCGCGCTTTCACGTGAGTCCGGGCGGCGGCCAGTTCGGTCTGTCCTTTACAATGGACTCGGGAACGGTGGAGATTTCGGTTGTTCGCAGATTTGCTTCCGCCTGATCGACCGCTCCTTTGCTTTCCGCAGCAGCGTAGACGAGATCACGATTCTCGAGCACTGCCACCAGCTGTCCTGCTTCACATGGTCGCCACGGTTTACATAAAACTTCTGCACGGGCGCTGTGATCTTAGGCATGATGCTGGCTTGATCCAGTTGGTACAGTGCCCCATCACCCTGAACAATACGTCGGATAGTGGCTTGTGTCACCGCCGTAACTTGCACGGGCACGACGTTTTCTTTTCCTTCTGGAGCTTTGCTGCAGCCGACGAGAACGACTACCATAAGTGCGAACTGAATCTTGCGGACCATGCGTTCAGAATGCACCAGTAAGCGTTTGCAGGTTGCTCAACGCGAGTCGATATCGCATCATCCCATCGTCAAAGGTGTTTCGAGCTTGAATGAAGTTCGTCTGTGCATCCACCAAGTCGACGATCGCCGCCTCACCACTTTGATAGCGAAGCGTTGTCAGACGAAGGCCTTCCGAGGCCAGATCCATGCCACGTCTTAGAAGATCGATCTGCCGGCGTGCCACATCAGCTTCGTCGTAATAGCCTCGCAAATTCCTGACTAGCATTCGTTGGGTGGCGCTCAGATCCACCTCGGCCTGTTCCCGTTTTAGTTCGGCCTGCCTCACCTTGCTGCGACGTGCGCCCCAATCCCAAATTGGGATATTCAAACTGGCCGTTATAAAATAACCGAGATTCGGCACGGGCCCGATCTCTTTAAAGGCTGCAACGGTACTTTCAGTGCGATCGCGTTCGCCTCAATGCCATACACGGCATCCACCGTGAGCGTTGGGAGGAAAGCCTGGCGCGCGATCGTGACGTCAAGAGTTGCGCCCCGCGATGTTTGCACGGCCACCGCCAGCGTGGGATTTTGCCGCGCGGCCATCATTTCTACCTCATTCAAAGAGGGTAGCGGAGCCGCGACATCCAGATCGTCGACAAGTGAGAAGTTTTCATCGAAGTTGCGGAACAACAAAACCGCGATATCAAGACGGGCGTTCTCGATCCCTAGTCTCGATTCCGTCAAAGCCTGTTGCTGGCTGTTCTCCTGAAATTGAGATCGAACCACATCGCTGTGTGCGACCTCCCGGCCTCTTTCAAGATCTTCACTGATTTGCCGTAATCGTTGGGCTTGATCGAGAGCTGCCTGGGCTGTTGCGTACCTGCGCTGCGCAACGATCAGCGCGTAATAATTCTTCGTCACGGTTGCGGCGAGACCCCGTCGCGCGATTTCCAGCTTCGCCTGAGCCAGCGCCTGGGCGGCTCTTGCTCGTTGCACCGCCGTCCTGCTCAGCGTACCAGGCGAAAAATCTTGATGAACGATGGCCCATTCTCGGTAAACGTGAACACCGTCGTTCGTGACGAATCGACCTTCAGGGAGTTTTCCGTTACCCTCGGTGCCCAGGTATTCCGAGCGGGCGGAGAGCGAAGGGTACAAAGCGACGCTCGCCTGCCGACGGTCCTCACGCGCGGAAGTTGCATCACTCGACGCCGCCAATACGGAGGGACTGCCTCTCCGCTAGTCCCAGCGCGTCTTTGAGCGTGATCGTAATAGGCTCATGTTTGGCCGAATTAACTTGGCTGGATAAGGATGCAGGGGTATCCTGCGCGTAGCTCGGCAAGGCAAACACGATCGCGGCGACTATCGATATGGTCGTTTTTGCGCAACCAGATTCTTTAGCATAGGAACGCATCAATTTCCACCAAACAAACGCTTTCCAAGAGCAGGCTTTGTCGTAGCAATTAAGATAAACGTAACAACAAATACTGAAAATTTGCTGAAAGACGAGAGTGCCCCAACCAGACTTACGTGCGGCTGCATACGTTCGTACACCGTGCCCAAAGAACCGGCTTGATCAAGCCTCAACGGATATGATTAGACGAATCGTTATTCCTGAGATTGCACGGCGCAAGCGCGCGCAGCTCCCGATTGGCCCGTCGTCCAACGCGCCACGCAAGTGCGAAGGGTGCGATCACTGAGTTAAGCGCTCCCGACCCTTGTTCATCAAGCGAGGAGATTAGTACAGGCGAAAAGAGGATATTACTCCTCCCGCAGAGCAACCGCAGGATCGATTCGCACAGCTTGCCGGGTCGGAATATAGTTGGCCAGCAAGGCAACACCGATAAGAACCAGCAGCGTCGTTCCAAGAGTTGCTGGGTCTGTCGTGCTCACGCCTATCAAGAACGGCTTCAGCAGCCTCGATGCAAACGCGGAGATCGTGATGCCAACGACAGTACCTGCCAAAACGGTCAGCATGCCGCGCGCGACGAGCGAACTTCGAAGACGCCGTGGTTCAGCGCCTAGAGCTAACCGAATGCCGATTTCACGCGTTCTGTGAACGGCTGCAAAGCTCGCTACGCCATACACGCCTACCGCCGCCAGCGTCAACCCTAAAATTCCCGCAATGGCCAAGATTGTTCCGGCAATGCGGATCGGAAAAGGGCGAAACTCATCCGGGCAACCATCGTGCCAACTCCTGAGAGCGGCAGGTCTTTATCGATTCCTCGCACCTCGGCGGGATGCCTGCGGTTAACAGAGCCGTATTCCGTGCGAATGCGAATTCGCGTCTGATACGTGCATGAACTGTCATCTCGGATCGGTATTGGTTTGAGAACGGCAGATATACGAAGGGGCGCGGCTCTTCCATCAAAAAGGAATGCTTGGCTGAAGGCACAATCCCGACGATTTCGAAAAAGGGGCCCCCGCGGCCCGAGATGCTCATTCGTCTTCCCAGTACCTGAGAAACGATTTCTCCCGGCCAGAATCGCCTCACCATCGCTTCATCAATAAGAACATCGGCACTCGAATCCGGGCCATTGTCGCGAAAGCCACGCCCCTGTAGCACAGGTATCCGGAGTGTCTGAAAGTACTGCGCGGTTACGATATTGTAGCCCACCGTTACAGGCTTCCGCCCCGAGCGCGCGTCGTCTTCAGTGACTACATCCACCAATCGCCCTGCCCGCTTAGCGGGACGAAGCACGCCAAGCTTGCGGATTCTACTGCGGGAATCGATTGGACACGTTCAAGCGATCTCCGGTAAAACGATCTTCCTCTCGCCTGATCGTAGTGCAGCAGATTGACGTCTATCGACGCGACCGCCACGCCCTGGGCATCAAAGCCGGGATTAACGACCTGGCATTCCCGAGGCTTCGCAACAGCAGCGCCGCGCCGAAAAGCAGCACAACAGAAACCGACAGTTGAGCCGGAGCAGAATATCGCGCTTGCCGAAATGCTGGTTGAAAACTTTCGCTGCGTAATCTTTGAATGCAAGATCCGGTTTCTGTCGGGATGCCGCCACGCTCGGAATGAGGCCGAATGCAACAGTCGCAAACAGACAAGCAATGAACGAGAACGCCAACACGCGTGCATCTGGGTGGAGGTCGAACTGCACTGCGAAAGGCAGGACCGGCGCTGATAGAGCGAGCAAGCGACTCGTCCAAGCCGATAAAACAAGACCAACTGCGCACCCAGCGATTGCAGCATCAAACTCTCTGTCAAGAGCTGCTTCACGATCTGTGAACGGCTCGCGCGAGAGCAAGCCGGATCCGATCTCTTGGCTTCGAGCGCTTCCACGGGCGAGGAGAAGATTCGCCAGATTTGTGCAGGCAATCAGTAGCGTCATCGCAGTAACTCCCATCAACGCACCAAAGAATCTGGACACGGTGGGCGTAAGCGCCGGGTGAAGGGCTGAAGGCGCACTATGCTGGCCCCTCGGTCCCGGTTCTTGTTCGGGAACTCTCGTGCAAGTTGACCAGCTAATCGATCAAGATTGGCTCAGCTTGTCATGGAAATAGCCGGCCTAAGGCGCCAATTCCCATAAGCAACCGCGTTTCACGATTGCGATGTCGCCTAAGCTGGTAAAAACCTGCTGTGACATCGCAAGCGAATCCCAAAGCTCGGACTTGATGCCCGCGAATCTCATCGAAATCCTCTGGGCGCCGATCCGCCAACTATGATCGATAGCCGTTCATGTGAACTGAGCGCCCAACTATGCCGGTCGCTCCGCCAAAATGGGTCTGCCACAAGTCATAGCTGAGAACGGTCACGGCATGTGTTTGTGCCGCTCGATCTCCTCCGGCAGAAAACCACGTCCCACCCCGGCTTCACGCCTAAGAGCGAAAAATAATCGCTCGAAACGACTTCGCCGGTTACCGTTTCCGCTTGTTGAACCGTGCTGAGCGCCATCGTTATGGTTGGAAAGTATGCGATCAATCCGGAGAACACCCCGTTATGGTCGTGAAAATAAGTGTATTCGGAATAGGAGATGTTGTAGTAGCCTTCGCCGCGTATGTTCGAATGCACGCGAACGAGTTGCCCAGGATGCGAAACCGGCAGAGGGCGAAACAGGAAGGCGTTCGCTAAGCTGAATACCGCTGCATCCCCGCCCATCGCTATTGCGAGCGAAAGGATTGCCGTTAAGGCGAATCCAGGAGAGCGCCTGAGAGCCCTGAGACCAAACCGTACGTCTCGCGCGGCGTTCATCTTCGGAGTGCTATCTGTTGGTCAACGCTTTATTGTTCAACCGGTCGGACATACGCCGGATCACAAGGCCGCAAATTGTACCGCTGCTGCGGGACAAATCCATAGAACACATCGAACTGATCCACCGCGTAGGGACCCCAATCGCGCACGGCCACTACTGCTATCGGAAGACACAGCGCGACGGTTGCGGCCCACCGCCACGGCCACTTGGGTTGCCAAAGCGTCACAACAAACGCCGAACAGAAGAGCAAAATAATGTGCGGCCAGCGACTCGCGTTGTGTAAGTCGATTGCTGCGGAGATGATTCCTAGTATGAAAGCTACAAACCAGGTCCAACGATCTGCGAAAGTGTTTTGAAAAACTTCGATTGCTGTCATACAAGCTCCACCAGCGGCCCAGATCAGGCGTTCTCTGGGCGATTCAATTTCTTGCTGCTCAATAATAAGCGCTTGTCCCCAACAGCGTTTGTGCGCAGGAAGCAGCGACAGGCTACATCGGTTGAGCGCGTGCGTTAACGCGTAGAAGATCCATTCGGGAACGGCAATCATCGTTCAGCCTTCATATGCAAATCGTGCCGCGCGTCGCTTGCCGCTTCCTTGAGAATCTTTTTCGCTTCTGTACGCCCGATCGATGTCAGCCAGTACAAATGCCGTGGCGGCCGGCCTGTTTCATTCGATTGTTCCCACTTCGTGTCGAGCCAGCCCGCCTCATGCATCCGCGCGAGGATCGGATAAAGCGTACCCGATTTCAGCCCGGTGAGCCGGCTCAAATCATAGCCGTAACGCCAGGGCGTGCTGCTTTCGGACAGAGCTTGCAGAACTGAACGGGTTTGAAGCGAAAGGCGCATTGCTGTAAGTCTACATAAGTAGAGTTTGGTAAGTCAAGTGTGGATTTGTTGCCCGAAATAAGTGTGACGGTAATCCTAACCCACGCCAGATCTTCCTTGCCCGCGGGAGTCTTTGGATAGAGCTACCACGCTTCTTTGTCAAAGCTTCCGGCTCAGCCGAGTCATATTCTTTTTCAGATTCCGTTGGGAATTCATAAATAGTGGGTAGTTGAGTACACACTTTGCGCCATGCGGAACACCTCTGATAGCATCTTCGGGCGCGAGCAAACGCCCCATGTGAGCCCTGACGAGCGATCTCTTGGGAGCCAGGATGACTAGGGCGTCGGATGCTCGAGTTAGCAGGAGGCAGGGCCAATACTCCCGCCAAGGCCAAAGCAGGAGACTTTCAGTTAATACCCGCCGAAGGAATTCGCCCTCTCCCAGCATCGAGCGCTGTTCGCAATGCAATTCCCGCCGCCCGACCGCGCCGCGCGCTAATGATAAGTTCGCGACGATCGTGCACGCGAAGGGACTCGCCGCTTCCGAATATTGGTCGTGTCACGCGCAGCGCAAATAAAGGAGGGGTCGCCGCTAATTTCAGATTATTGATCCACCAAGCCGACGGACCAAACCCGCAAAATCGTTACAGCTGCTACTGGCGAACGGCGATGAAGATCATCTCGGGGGAGTCATCCACGAAACGGGTAGCGTCGAATTCGCCATATAGAGCAGTCACTTCGAATCCCGAACGCGCCAGCAAGTGTTCCAATTCGAAGCGGAAGAAATGGCGCATCGTCAAGCGCTGGACGATAGCCGGCCGTTAAGGATAGATCAACTCACAGTCGGTGCATTGATCGGCGTACCGCTTTCAACGCATTCGGAACGACCGGCGCAACCGGCGGCCATCGGAAGAGTCATTTCCGGGGTGTCTTCGATTTCTTCAGATTGATAGGAGCCGCAAGTAGAGCGAGATTTGGATTAAAAACATCAAACACCAAGCGACCTCCAGGCTGCAGATGTTGGTGGACGCATCGAAGGAAACTGAGTTGCTCGCGGACGGTCGCCAAGTGCTGGATAGGCCTGAAAGGCACGACGGTGAGTTTGAAAGTTCGGGCAAGCTTGAAATTCGTCATGTCAGCTTGAACCAGAGTGATCCGGTCGCGTCCCAGCTTGCACAATCTGTCCGCTTTCGCACGGCATCTTGCGAGCACGTGCTCAGAGTTATGAGCCGTAACGGCACAACCGGCTTCAGCAGCAGCCACGAGCACGCGGCCAGTACCGCAGCCCAGTTCGAGCGCCTCTCCAGCCCGCGAGCAGAGATCAACATAGAACTCCACATCCCGTCGCAAGTTGTAGGACGAATGTGGTCATACAACTCCGGAAGTTCCGGATGCGTGTCGTAGCCGATTTCCAAGGACATCCTTCATTATTGCGGCATGTCGCGGAAACCCGCGGTGATCAACTCTGGATAGCGGTATGCGTTCGCAACTTGGCGCACGTCCCTTGTGCCGGAGACGGGCAAAACCAACAACTGACGAGTCGCCGACCAACAAGAAGTGACGTTACCTGCTGCCCTGCCCAACAACTCGAACTAAACGCTGACCAGATTCGCGATAGTATCCGTGAGCGCCTCATCAGATTGCTATTTCTATCTGCACTTTCCCTCAGCGCTCAAAATAATAAATTCAGCGGTTCGTCCAACGCAAATCCTCCAGGTCATTGGGAGCGACATAGTGCACCAATTTGGTCAGCTTCTTAATTCACCTACAAAGTGGAATCGCGCAGACAGCCAGGAATGCCCGGGCAAAAAGCAGACGTATCCAGCGGCCCTCTCCGGAAACCACTGGGTTGAAGATCATCGTCAGCGCACTTGCGCTGCTTGCGGCCTTTGTGCCAGCCCGCCGAGCGTCCGGTTAAGTCCGTTAGCTGCTGGCGGTAAGCTGTCTGTCGAATTCGGATTTGCCAGGCCTTCGCGCGCGTCTATTCACAGCGCACGGTTTCGAGTCGATTTGACAGGGGAAAGCTATTCGTGTAGGCTGTCTTAGGTAGGCTATCTATGGGATAGCCACTCCGAAATGACATCCCCACCGGGAACTCCCCATCTTCTTATCCTAAAGATTCTTGCCCGGGGGCCAAACCACGGATACGGCATCGCTCAGTTCGTGGAGGGTTCGTCACGCGATGTCTTCCGAGTGGAAGAGGGATCCTTGTACCCGGCGTTGCAACGCATGCTCCTGAAGGGCTGGGTCAAAGCGGAATGGCAAGCAACCGAAAACAAACGACGGGCGCGTATTTATTCGCTTACCGCTCTAGGAAGGAAGCAACTGGAGGTCGAGTTAAGCAGATACCGGCGTGTTTCACAAGCTATCGGCCGTGTAATCGCGGGGTCGTCAATAGGGTGAATATGCCTCACTTCGTTATGGAGCTGATACGGAGGCTTCAATTCTCCTAGGAAGACATCGGTTCGAGGCCGAGCTCCGCGAGGAGATGGACGCTCATCTTGCGATGCTCGCCGAAGGGACAGATGCGGTATCCGCAAGGAGGCAACTTGGGAACGTAACACGCTGGCAAGAAATCAGCAGGGAGGTGTGGATGTGGAACTGGCTACAATCGATCCTTCGCGACGTTGGGTATGGCGGTCGTCTTTTGCTGCGGAGTCCGGGCTTCACGGCAACTGCGTGCCTTTCGTTAGCAATTGGACTTGGGGCGACCACGGGCATCTTTTCTTTAATAATGCCCTTCTTTTC
>CAWCYZ010000002.1:0-800000 GCA_963799925.1 uncultured Acidobacteriota bacterium
AATAGCGGCTGCTTACATGCGCCCTTGACAATAATAAGTCGAAGGCTATGCTTCGGGTCAGCGTCGAAGTCGAAACCCTGCTGCCTGCCCTTCCCCTCCGCACCCGGAGGCGCGAGGAGAACGCGTATGCCGAAGAAGAGCCTCACGCTGGCGCTGGCCCTCACTCTCCCCCTCGCCCTCGCCGCCTGCTCCAAGCCGCCGCAGAAGGAGCTCGACGCGGCGCAGTCGCTGCTCGACCAGGCCAAGGCGGCGGGCGGCGAGTCCTATGCCGCCGACTCGTACGGTAAGGCCCAGGAGTCGATGACCCAGGCCAAGGCCGAGGTCGAGGCGCAGTCCGCCAAGTTCCGCCTCATGCAGAGCTATGGCAAGGCGAGGGCGCTCCTCGCCAAGGCCCAGGCCGACGCCGAGAAGGCGCGGACCGACGCCGACGGCGGCAAGGTCCAGGCGCAGCAGGACGCCCAGGCTGCCCTCGGCCAGGCCAAGGTCGGCCTCGACGCCGCCTCGGGCGCGGTGGCGACCGCCCCGGCCGGCAAGGACACCCGCGCCGACATCGAGGCGATGAAGGGCGACTTGGCGGCGCTCCGCGCGACGCTCGGCGAGGCACAGACCGCCGACTCGAACGCCGACTACGCGACCGCCCGCCAGAAGGCCGACAAGGTCAAGCAGGAGTCGGCCGCCATCAGCGCCGACGTGGCGCGCGCCGCGCACAAGGCGCGGCGAGCCCGCGCCTAAGGAGCGGCACGGCGGAGCGCCAGCGATGCGCCGACGGACACCTGGACGGCGCGCGGTCGCCGGCCTCGGCCTCATCCTCCTCGCCGCGGCCGGCGGTCTCGCCGCCTGCGCGCGGCCCGAGGCGCTGCCCTCGCCCGAGGTCGAGCGGGCGCGCGGCGCGCTGCGGCGGGCGCGCATCGAGGCGGCCGGCCTCGCCCCCGGCGAGCTGGCGCGGGCGGTGGCGGCCGCGGCGCGGCTCGAGCGCCGCCTGGCCGAGGCACGCGACGACCGCTTCTCGCTCGCCGGCGGGGCGGCGGTGGACCGGCTGACGGTGGAGGCGGAGTCGGCCGCGGTGGCGGCGATGGTCGCCGCCCGCCGTGAGGGGGGGCGCCGCCGCGCCGAGCTCGCCGCCCGCGGCGACGATCTCGCCCGCCGCCTCGCCGCCCTCGACGGCTATCTCGGCCGCAGCCCGGCCGACCAGGGTCTCCACGAGCGGTTCGGGCGGGCGCGCCTCGAGCTCGATATGGCGGGGAGCGCCCTCGCCGCCGGCACCTCCGGCGCCGCGGCGAGCCGGGCCGGCCTCGCGGCGGCCGCCGCCGGGCTCGCCGCCGCCGCGGCGGAGCTCGACACCCTCGAGGGGCTGCTCGGCGAGCGCTACGCGCGCCTCCGCGATCCGCGGCTCGTCCGCCGCTGGCAGACGTGGGTCGACGAGACGCTCGCCGAGAGCCGGCAGGCCGGCGGCGCGGTCGTCGTCGACAAGCTGGCGGGGCGGTGCTACCTGCTCCAGGGCGGCCGGGTGGCGGCGGTCTTCCCCGCCGAGCTGGGGAGGAGCGGCCTCACCGCCAAGCTCTATGCCGGCGACGAGGCGACCCCCGAGGGGCGCTACCGGGTGACCGACAAGCGCGGCGCCGACGCCACCCGGTACCATCGCGCCCTGATGCTCGACTACCCGACGCCCGACGACCTGCGCCAGTACGGCGCGGCGCGCCGCCGCGGCCTGGTGCCGGCGGGCCGCGGACCCGGCAGCGGCATCGAGATCCACGGCCGCGGCGGCCGGGCGATCAACTGGACCAACGGCTGCGTGGCTCTGCGCGACGAGGACATGGACCGCCTCTTCGCGGCGGTCGCGGTCGGCACGCCGGTGACGATCGTGGGGACCGCCCGCCTGCCATGACCCGGCTCCCCTCGCGAGCTCCCGACTCCCGCCTTCCTGCCCTCCCGGCGGCACGGCCGACCGGCAGCTATGCCGTCGCACGCGGCGGCCGGCGCCTCCCGCTGCGCGGCCTCCTCGCCGCCCTCGGCATCGCCGCCGGCACCCTCGTCCTGGCGCTCGCCGGCGGGCTCGCCGGCGGCTTCAGCTACCGCGAGCTCGGCCGTGTCCCCTACCCGCGGCCGGCGGGGCCGCGAGCCGGTCCGCGGCGCGGCGAGAGCCGCCGAGCTCGCCCGCCAGACGGCCCATCAGCTGGCGGGCGAAGCGCCGCGCGGCGTCTACATCGCGGTCGATACGATCGCCAACCGGCTCTACCTGAAGCGCGGCGACCAGGTCCTGCGCGAGGCGGTCTGCTCGACCGGCACCGGCGGCATCCTGGAGGATCCGGCGACCGGCCGGCGGTGGGTCTTCGAGACCCCGCGCGGCACCCACCGGGTGCAGGCGAAGACGAGGAACCCGGTGTGGAACAAGCCGGACTGGGCCTTCGTCGAGGACGGCCTCCCCATCCCCGAGCGCGCCGCCGAGCGCCTCGACACCTACTCGCTCGGCGAATACGCCCTCTACCTGGGCGACGGCTACCTCATCCACGGCACGCTCTACCAGCGCCTCCTCGGCCGCAGCGTCACCCACGGCTGCGTGCGCCTGGGCGACGACGACCTGGCAGCGGTCTACGCGGCGGCGCCGATCGGCACCCGCGTCTACATCTATTGATGCCGACGGGCGCCCTCGCCACCCTCGCCACCTTGGCCCTCCTCGCGGCGATGCCGGCAGCGGCCGCCGGCACGCCGCCGGCGCCGAGCGCCGCCGACGAGCGGGCGCGCGGGGCGGCGCTCGAGACCGAGCTCGAGGCGGCGCGGAGCCATCGGCTCTACCTGCTCCTCGACCCCGCCGGCCCCGCCCTCGAGCTCCGGTCGGACGGCCTGGTGCTCCGCCGCTTCCCCGTCGAGAGCGCGCTCTTCGGCCGCTCGCGCCTCGCCGCGGGCGAGCCCGCCTGGCCGGCCTACGGCTTCACCCTGGTCTCCGAGCTGCAGGAGGCGGAGCGGCCGAAGATCCCCATCCAGGCTCCGCAGGCCGACCCCGCCAACGCCAAGGCGCCGGTCCCGGCGACCGCGACCCCGGCGTTCGGGGCGGCGCGCGCGGAGGCGTTCGGCAGGACCCCCGCCTACTACCGGCTGCGCTTCGAGCCGCCGCTCGACGTCTCGATCCTGGGCGAGGCGGGGGTCGCGAACCTCCCCGGCCGGCTGTGGCGCGCCCGCCATCGCCTCGTCGAGGGCTGGGAGGCGCTCTTCGCCACCCTGCGCGGCGAGACGGCGCCCCCCCGCGTCGTCCTCACCATGACGCCCGACGAGGCCCGCCGGCTGTTCGTGACGCTGTTGCCGAAGATGCGGCTGGTCGTGGCGGGGCCGCCGGCGAGGTAGCCGCGCGCTCTACCGGCCGGGAGTGGGTCCGTGGGGTGCGCTGCGGGCGGCCGTCCTCGGGACCCAACGGACCCAGTGCCTACCGGCCGGTCGCCTTGTGCCGCAGCCGCCCCAGGAACCGGTTGAGCGGGTTGTCGCGCGACAGGAACGGCAGCACCGGCTCGCGGCGGAAACCGATCTCCCGCTGCAGGGCGAGCAGCTCCAGGTGGTGGGAATCGATCTTCAGCCCCTTCTCGATGGCGCGCACCGCGCCGCGGCGCTCGCCGTCGAGGAGGTGGGTGCGCGCCAGGTTGAGGTAGTTCTCCGGGTGATAGAACTCGATCTTGATGGCGTGCTGGCAGAGCTTCACCCCCTCCTTCACCCGGCGCTCGCAGCGCGCGATGCCGTAGCCGAGATAGGAGTAGAAGAGGCCGGGCAGCACGGCGCGGTCCGTCGACTGGGCGAGGTAGCCCAGGATGGCGAGGCCGCGGTCCCATTCGCCGACGCGGCAGAGGTCGAGCCCGCGATGGAGGGTGTCCGAGATCTCCGGGCGGCCGTGGCCGGCGGCGGTCCGTTCAAATGGGGGGGACATCTGGTGGGTGATTATAGAAAGATACGCATTCAAATTCGAGCCTCGGGCCAACCGATGGTTGTAAGGGCTACAAGCCGGCGCGCCTGGTGGTACACTACGCGCTCACTTTTCAACTGGAACATGCCTTCATGAGCGATGCGCCAGGCTTCCCCCAGGATCTCGCCGAGCTGACCGGGCTGGCGCAGCGCTTCGTCGAGCGCGAGATGTACGAGGAGGCGGCGGAGCTCTACCTGCTCGCCCTGCGCCTCGATCCCAAGAACCTGGGGGTCAAGCTCGGCCTCGCCGAGGCGCGCAAGCTCCAGCGCCAGAAGGGCGGGCGGCCGGGGAGCTTGAAGGAGCGGATGCGCGAGCAGTTCCGGCGCAACGCCATCGACGCCGCGCACTTCCTCGGCCTCGCCCACCTCTATGCCGAGAAGGGCGAGCACGGCCGCGCCGTCGAGTGCCTGGAGGTCGCCAAGGCCAAGGACCCGGCGGACCCCGCCCACCACAAGCTCCACGGCCGCATCCTCTTCCGCCGCCAGGACTTCGACGGCGCCGCCGAGGAGTTCGGCAAGGCGCTGCGCTACAACCCGTTCGACCGCGAGACCGCCGAGAGCCTGGGGCGCGCCGAGTACGAGCGCAAGCAGTTCGAGGCCGCCCTCGCCGCCGCCGTGCACGCCTTCCTGCTGCTCCACGACGCCGACAGCGAAGCGGTCGAGCGGGTGCGGCGGCGGATCCAGACCCTGAAGCAGATCCTCGGCTGGGGCAGCCGCGAGCTCGGCCGCGTCTTCCGCGACCAGCAGGACCAGCTCCACACCGCCTTCGATCGCCTGGAGTGGCACCGCGAGCGCTTCCTCGCGGAGGGGGGGATGCCGGGGAGCGCCCTCTTCGCCGGCGCGCCGTCCAAGGTCACCGGCGGCCAGATCGAGCTCGCCACCCGCCTGCGCCGGCTGCACCTCTGGTCGCACCTCTCGGACGAGCAGATCTTCCGGCTCACCAAGAGCGTCGGCGAGGAGGACCACGACATCGGCAGCGTGATCTTCGCCCACACGAGCGCCGGCCAGGACCTCTACATCCTCGAGCGCGGCGAGATCACCATCCAGCGTCCGACCTCCTACGGCACCTTCACCCTCGGCACGCTCGAGCCCGGCGACTTCTTCGGCGAGGCGAGCTTCATCACCCGCCAGGAGCGCTCGGGCGACGCCATCGCCGCGCAACCCTGCCAGGTGCTCCGCCTCGACGCCAGGATCCTGGAGCAGCTCATCGCCGACTTCCCCGAGCTCGGCACCCAGCTCTACTGGAGCTTCTGGCACAGTCTGGCGAGGAAGCTGCGGGGCACCAACGAGCAGCTCAAGAGCTTCTTCTCCTCCGACGCGATGCCGGAGAACTTCCTGCGCCTGCGCCGCCAGCCGGCCGGCACGCCGGGCGCGGTCAAGGTCGAATCGAGCGACAAAATTCGGCTGTTCCGCGAGCAGGGATTGTCACGCCGCGAGCTGATGACGCTCGCGACGTTCTCCAGAGAGAAGAGGTTCGCCGAGGGCGCCTTCCTCTTCCAGGAGGGGGACAAGGGCGCCGAGATGTACGTCATCCTCGAGGGGCGGGCGATGATCAGGAAGTTCATCCCCGGCGCCGGCGAGGAGGCCCTCGCGATCCTCGAGCGCGGCGACTTCTTCGGCGAGATGTCGCTCGTCGACGGCGAGCCCCGCTCGGCCGACGCCAAGGCGTACGCCGGCCCCCTGACCGTCCTCGCCCTCGATCAGGCGACCGTCAAGGAGGTGCTGGCGATGGACCCCCACGCCTCGCTCGAGTTCCTCCAGCTCCTCTGCCGGCTGGTCGCCAACCGCCTGCGCGAGATCGACGAGAAAGTCATCGGCTGGCGCATCCTCTCCGGCGAGCGCTCCGAGAGCGCGTCGGCGTAAACCTGCATCAACACAGGCGAATCGACTGCTGCCCGGCACCTCGGGGCTGGCAGGATTTTTGCTTCGAGACGTGATCGTCAACGATGCCGGCAATTCTTAACCGCCCCGGCTGGAGATCCGCCATGATGACCGATCACGCCAAGCCCGACGCCTTCCACAAGCTGCTGCACGGCGACTCGTCGCGGGACGAGACGCGGCAGATCGTCCGCCACCTGCTCGCGGGCTGCGGGCGCTGCCTCAAGCGCTCCGCCACGGCGCAGACGGCGGACGGCGGCCCCGGCGCGTGGAAGTACGACGACATGTTCGACCGCATGGAGCGCTGGCTCGACCTCGAGCTGGCGCGCGAGACCGAGACGGTCCCCATGGCGGTCGCGGTCGGCGCGCATCCGTAAGCGCGGGGATCGGGAGCCCGCCTCCGGAGCGGGCGGGCGCCGCGGGCGCCGCGGGCGCCGCGCCTCCAACTCTTATGCCCCGCCTATAATCGGCGGGCGATGACCTCTCCTTTCCTCTCGGACGCGGAGCTCCTCGCCCGCCTGGTCGCGTTCGACTCCACCAGCCATCTCTCGAACCTGCCCATCGCCGACTTCCTCGCCGGCTACCTCGACCGGCCCGGGGTGCGCGTCGAGCGCAATCTCTCGCCGGCGGGCGACAAGGCGAACCTCGTCGTCTGGCTGGGTCCCGAGCCGGGCGAGGCCCGGGAGGGCCTCGTGCTCTCCGGGCACATGGACGTCGTGCCGCCCGGCGAGGGGTGGGCGAGCGATCCCTTCGCGCTGACCGACGCCGGCGACCGCTATGTCGGCCGCGGCGCCTGCGACATGAAGGGCTTCCTCGCCTTAGCCGCCAACCTGGCGGCCGGCGTGGCGGACCGGGCCGCCGCCCGCCTGCGGGCGCCGCTGGTCCTCGTCTTCACCTACGACGAGGAGGTGGGGACGCTCGGGGCGCGGCGGCTGGTCGAGAGCTATCCCGCCGGGCGCCGGCTGCCCTGCCAGGCGATCATCGGCGAGCCCACCTCCTGCCGCGTGGCGCGCCTGCACAAGGGCCACCTGAAGATGCGCCTGACGCTCCACGGCGTGAGCGCCCACAGCGGCTATCCCGCACCTCGGCGAGAGCGCCATCGAGCCCGCCGGGCGGGTGATCGTGGCCTTGGCCGAGCTCCGGCGCGCCCTCGCGGCCGAGCCGGCGCCCCACGGCGAGCTCTTCCCCGAGGTGCCCTACGTCCCCTTGAACGTCGGCACCGTCCACGGCGGGACGGCGATCAACGTCGTGCCCGAGCGCTGCGTCGTCGAGCTCGGCGTGCGGCCGCTGCCGGGGATGGATTCCGCCGCGCTCGCCGCGCGCGTCGCGGCGGCGGCGCGCGCCGCCGCGGCGCCGGCGGTGCCGGCCGTCGAGGTGATCTCCGACAGCCCGCCCCTCCTCGCCGCGGCGGACGCCCCCATCCTCCGCCACCTGGCGGCGGCGGTCGGCCAGCGGGAGGCGGGCTCGGTCTCCTTCGCGACGGACGCCGGCTGGCTCGCCGGGCTGGGAATCGACTGCGCGATCTGGGGCCCGGGCTCGATCGAGGTCGCCCACAAGCCGAACGAGCACCTGCCGAAGGCCGAGCTCGCGGCCGCCCGCGGGGTGCTCGCCGCCGCCGTCGAGCGCTTCTGCGGCGAGGCCGCTTGAGCCCCCCCGCGCCGTCGGCTGCCGGGGGCCCGGGGCCATCGAAGCCGTCGAAGCCGTCGAGGCGGAGCTCACCTGGATCGCCGGCGGTTTCGCGCCCGGCGTGCGGGTCGAGATCGGCGCCGACGGGCGCATCGCGCGAATCGACCGTCGGCTCGATCGCGCTCCGGCCGGCGGCGCCCGGCGGGAAGCGCTCGCCCTGCCCGCGGAGCCGGCCGCGCCCGTCCGCCGCCTGCCGCGCCGCGCCCTCCTCCCCGGCTTCGTCAGCGCCCACTCGCACGCCTTCCAGCGCGGCCTGCGCGGGCGCGGCGAGCGCTTCCCGCCGGGCGCCGCCGGCAGCTTCTGGACCTGGCGCGAGGCGATGTACGAGCTGGTCGCGAGCCTCGACGCGCCGCGCTTCCGCGCCCTCTGCGCGCAGACCTTCCGCGAGATGCGCGCCGCGGGGATCACCGCCGTCGGCGAGTTCCACTACTTCCATCATGCGGCTGGCGAGGCGGCCGGCGGGGCGGGCGGCGAGGACTGGGCCTTCGACGACCTGGTGATCGAGGCGGCGGCCGAGGCGGGCATCCGCCTGGTGCTGCTCGAGGCCTACTACCGGACCGGCGGCATCGGCCGGCCGCTCGAGGGGGCGCAGCGCCGCTTCCACACCCCGTCGCCGGAAGCCTACTGGCGGCAGATGGACCGCCTGGCGGCGCGCCTCGACCCGCGCCGGCAGACCCTGGGCGCCGCCGTCCACAGCCTGCGCGCGGCGAGCCGCGAGGACTTGGCCACGGTCCACGCCGAGGCGCGGCGGCGCGGGCTCCCCTTCCACCTCCATCTCGAAGAGCAGCGGCGGGAGATCGAGGAGGTCGCCGCCGCCTATGCCGCCCGGCCGATGGAGGTCCTCCGGCGCACCCTGGGCGGCGACCCGCGCGGGGTCACCGCCGTCCACTGCACGCACAGCGACCCCGGCGACATGGAGCGCTACGGGGCGGCCGGCGGCGGCGTCTGCCTCTGCCCGCTGACCGAGGCCAACCTGGGCGACGGGATCGCGGACCTGCCGGGGATGCGGCGGGCCGGCGCCCTCCTCTCGCTCGGCAGCGACTCGAACGCGCGGATCTCGACCCTCGAGGAGATGCGCTGGCTGGAGTACGGCCAGCGCCTGCGGAGCGAGAGCCGCGGCGTCCTCGCCGACACCGAGGGAGAGGTCGCCCGCGTGGCGCTCGCCGCGGCGACGACGGGCGGCGCCGCCGCTCTCGGCCTCCCCGCCGGAGCCATCGAGCCCGGCCTCTGGGCCGACTTCGCCCTCGTCGACCTCGACGCCCCGACCCTCGCCGGAGCCACCCCCGAGACGCTCCTCGACGCCCTCGTCTTCGGCGCCGCCGAGGAGGCGATCGCCGGGACGTGCGTGGGCGGCGAGTGGCGGGAGCGGGGGTGAGGGTTGAGATCCGTCGGGCCGGGGGTCACGTCGTGCTCCGGCCGAAACGCTGGCGCTCGATCTCGCGCTGGATCGGCAGCAGCTCTTCGGCCATGTTCATCACCACCAGCTCGTAACGGTCCGCCGCGGTCGAGTCGGTCGCCGCCACGCGATGGCGTCGATGGCGCGGAACTGGAAGATGGGATCGGTGCGCTGCAGCGGGACGAGGTCGACGACGAGCGGCTCGAAGAGGTCCTCGAAGTCGACCTGGAGCCGCCAGAGGACGCGCGGATCGAAGTGGATGTCGTGGAAGACGATGCCGACGTCGAGGTCCGAGCCTGGCGCCGCGACGTCCTCTCCGGCGAGGAGGCGAAGGCCGTCGTCGGCGCGCGAGCCGAAGAGGTAGACCGCGAGGATACCGGAGTCGCGGCAGAGCCTCTCCAGGGCCTCGCGCCTCGTCATGAGCGGAGTATATCCCTCGGCTCCGGCGCCGCCGGACGGGCGATAGAATGCCCGGGCCATGTGCGGACGCTACACGGTCACCTCCTCGGGCGAGACGATCGCCGACCTCTTCGATCTCACGGAGATCCCGCAGCTCCCGGCGCGCTACAACCTGGCGCCCACCCAGGCGGCGCCGGTCGTCCGGGTGGTGGCGCCCGGCGCGCCGCGCTCGCTCGCGCCGCTGCGCTGGGGGCTCATCCCCTATTGGGCCAAGGAGGCCGGCATCGGCAACAAGATGATCAACGCCCGCGCCGAGAGCGCCGCCGAGAAGCCGGCCTATCGCTACAGCTTCCGCAAGAAGCGCTGTCTGGTGGTGGCGGACGGGTTCTACGAGTGGAAGCGCGAGGGCAAGGGCAAGCAGCCCTACCTCATCCGCCGCCAGGATCGCCGGCCCTTCGCCTTCGCCGGCCTGTGGTCGAGCTGGCGCGATCCGCAGGCGCTCGAGAACGGCGGGAAAGCCGAGCCGGTCGAGACCTTCACCATCCTGACGACGAGCGCCAACGACCTCATCCGACCGCTCCACGACCGCATGCCGGTCATCGTCGACCCCGGCCGGTTCGACCTCTGGCTCGATCCGGCGGTCGAGGACGCGGCGCTCCTCGCTCCGCTCCTCGCCCCGATCTCGCCGGAAGGCTGGGAGACGGTGCCGGTCTCCCGCACCGTCAACAGCCCCGCGAACGACGAGCCGGGCTGCGTCGAGCCGCTGGTCAGCTAGAGATTACCGATCGGAGGGCCGCGACGCGGGCGACGCGGGCGGGCACTCGGGGGCGAGCGAGGCACTGCGGCGCACCGGCGCCACGAAGCAGATGCGGCCCGGGCGGCAGCTCTCGGAATCGGCGATCCGCTCGTCGGGCCCCAGGTGGGAGATCGTCAGCGCGCAGAGGAAGAGGCCGTCCTCGCAGTGCGGCACGGCCGACGGCGGAATGCCGTCCTCCGATGCGCCACAGAAGCGCAGATGGCAGCAGAGGCGGAGGCGAGAGACGTCGGGTTCCGGCATGAGGTGAGCGCCGGCGCGCCGGCAGCACGCATTCTACACCGGCGCTCGGGCGTGGTCCCTTCCGCCCGGAGATGCGGCACGGGTGCCGGGGCCGCGTTGACATCCCGCGCCGCCTGCTTTACCCTCCAATACAGCATTGCGAGCGGCCCGGCGCGGTTCGGCTGGGCTCGGCAACCTGGGACGGACACCCAAGGTGCCCTCTCGCTCCCCTCCCGGCGGGTCTGGACGCGAGTCCGAGATCCGCGGCGGTCGAGAAGGGAACGAGGATGCGGTCTCCCCGGCTCTCCGGGGCGACAACCAAGTGTCCGGCGGTGATGCCCGCCTCGCGATGCACCGGCGACGCGGGCTTTTTGCTGCCCGCTCGACGGCCGGAACCTGAGCCCTGCGCGAGGAGGCCCGTCTTGAGCGAGAGTCGTTTCGCAGCCCCCGTCATCCCTCGACCGGCGGACCTGGACGCCCGCCGCGCCCGCCTGGAGGCCGCGCTCGGCGAGCGCGTGCTCGTCCTCGACGGCGCCACCGGCACCGCCCTCCAGGCCGCGAACCTGACCGCGGAGGACTTCGGCGGCCCCGAGCTCGAGGGGTGCAACGAGAACCTCTGCGCCACCCGGCCGGACGTCGTCGACCGCGTCCACGAGGGCTACCTCGCGGCCGGCGCCGACGTCGTCGAGACCAACTCCTTCGGCTCGACGCCGCTCGTCCTCGGCGAGTACGGCCTCGCCGACCGCGCCTTCGAATTGAACGCCGCCGCGGCGCGGATCGCCCGCGCCGCCTGCGCCCGCCATGACTCGCCCGTGAAGCCCCGCTTCGTCTGCGGCTCGCTGGGCCCGACGACGCGCGCCATCTCGGTGACCGGCAACATCACCTTCGAGGAGCTCGCCGAGAATTTCCGTGTCCAGGCTCTCGGCCTCATGGCGGGCGGCGCCGACTACCTGCTCCTCGAAACCGCCCAGGACACCCGCAACATCAAGGCCGGCCTGCTGGGGATCGAGGCGGCCTTCGCCGCCACCGGCTGGCGCCTCCCGGTCGCCGTCTCGGCGACCATCGAGCCCACCGGCACCATGCTCGCCGGCCAGGACGCCGAGGCGCTCGCCGTCTCGCTCCTCCATGCGCGACCTTCTCTACGTGGGCTTGAACTGCGCCACCGGCCCCGAGCTGATGACCGACCACCTGCGCACCCTCGCCGAGCTCTGCCGCACCCGCGTCGCCTGCGTGCCCAACGCCGGCCTGCCGAACGAGGAGGGGCGCTACGACGAGGGACCGGACGTCTTCACCCGCGTCCTCGGCCGCTTCCTCGACGCCGGCTGGCTCAACTTGGTCGGCGGCTGCTGCGGCACCACCGCGGCGCACGTCGCGGCGCTCGCCGCGCTCGCCGCCGGCCGGACGCCGCGCCCCGTCCCCCATCACCGGCGGTCGCTGATCTCCGGCCTCGAGGCGGTCGAGCTGACGGCCGACAACCGGCCGCTCCTGGTCGGCGAGCGCACCAACGTCCTCGGCAGCCGCAAGTTCAAGCGCCTGATCCAGGCCGGCGAGCAGGAGGCCGCCGCCGAGGTCGGCCGCGCGCAGGTGAAGGCCGCGGCGCAGGTGCTCGACGTCTGCCTGCAGGACCCCGACCGCGACGAGATGGCCGATATGACGGCTTTCCTCGACCGGCTGGTGCGCCTGGTCAAGGCGCCGATCATGATCGACTCGACCGACCACAAGGTGATGGAGAGGGCGCTCACCTATTGCCAGGGCAAGGCGGTCTTGAACTCGATCAACCTCGAGGACGGCCGCTCGCGCTTCGACAAGGTCGTGCCGCTCGCCCGCCGCTTCGGCGCCGCGCTCGTCGTCGGCGCCATCGACGAGAAGGGGATGGCGGTGACGGTCGAGCGCAAGGTCGAGGTGGCGCGGCGCAGCTACCGCATCCTCACCGAGGAGATGGGCATCGCCGCCGAGGACGTCTGGTGGGACGCCCTCGTCTTCCCCTGCGGCACCGGCGACCAGGCCTACATCGGCTCGGCGGCGCAGACGATCGAGGGCGTGCGGGCGTTGAAGGAGCTCTTCCCCGACACCAAGACCATCCTCGGCGTCTCGAACGTCAGCTTCGGCCTCCCCGACGCCGGGCGCGAGGTGCTCAACTCGGTCTTCCTCTACCACTGCACCAAGGCGGGCCTCGACGCCGCCATCGTCAACACCGAGAAGCTGGCGCGCTACGCCGACATCCCGGAGGAGGAGCGGCGCCTCGCCGAGGCGCTCCTCTTCCTGGCGCCGGGCGACGTCGCCGCCTCGGAGGCCGGCATCGCCGAGTTCACCGCCTACTTCCGGAACGCGGCCGGCAAGAGCGCCGCCGCGCGGCCGGCGCGCGCCGAGCTGCCGCTCGCGGAGCGCCTCGCCCGCGCCGTCATCGAGGGCTCGAAGGAGGGGCTGATCGACGACCTGACCGCGGCCCTCGCCGACCCCCGCTGGCCGGCGGCGCTCGACGTCGTCAACGGCCCGCTGATGGCCGGGATGAGCGAGGTGGGGCGCCTGTTCAACGAGAACCAGCTCATCGTCGCCGAGGTGCTGCAGAGCGCCGAGGTGATGAAGGCGGCGGTCAACCACCTCGAGCAGTTCATGGAGAAGCATGCGGACGGCACCAACGGCTCCGGCCGCGGCAAGGTGCTCCTCGCGACGGTCAAGGGCGACGTCCACGACATCGGCAAGAACCTGGTCGACATCGTCCTCTCGAACAACGGTTTCACGGTGGTGAACCTGGGGATCAAGGTGCCCTCCGAGCGGCTGATCCAGGCCGTCCGCGAGCACCGGCCGGACGTCATCGGCCTCTCGGGCCTGCTGGTCAAGAGCGCGCAGCAGATGGTGACGACGGCGGGCGATCTCGCGGCGGCGGGGGTGGCGGTGCCGCTCCTCGTCGGCGGCGCGGCGCTCACCCGCCGCTTCACCCACCGCCGGATCGCCGCCGCCTACGACGGGGTGTGCACCTACGCCAAGGACGCCATGCACGGCCTTGCCCTGGTCGAGCGGCTGACCGACGCCGCGGCGCGCCCCGGCCTCGAGCGCGAGGTCGTCGACCTGATCGCCGCCGACGCCGCGGGGGACGCCGCGGTGGCGGCGGTCGAGGCGCCGGCCGAGCCCACCCGCGCCGCCGTGCGGCGCGACGTGCCGGTGCCCCTCCCCGCCGACCTCGACCGCCACGTCGCCGAGCTCGACCTCGACCAGGTGTGGGGCTACCTCAACCCGCAGATGGTCTACGGCAAGCACCTGGGGCTCAAGGGCTCGGTCAAGAAGCTCGCCGCCGAGGGCGACGAGAAGCTCGGGAAGCTCCAGGCGGTGATCGGCGAGCTCCAGGAGCTGGGGCGCCGGGGCGCCATGCGGGCGCGCGCGGTCTGGCGCTTCTTCCCGGCCGTCGCGGCGGGCGAGCGGCTGACCCTCGTCGACCCGGAGAGCGGCGCCCCGGTCGCCGTCTGGGACCTGCCGCGGCAGAACCGCCCCAACGGCCTCTGTCTGACCGACTACGTCCTCCCCGGCGACTGCGTGGCGCTCTTCGTCGCCACCGCGGGCGAGGGGGTGCGCGAGCGGGTGGAGGCATGGAAGGAGGGCGGCGAGTACTTGAAGAGCCACGCCTTCGCGGCCCTCGCGCTCGAGACCGCCGAGGCCGCCGCCGAGTGCGTCCACGCCGGCATCCGCGGCGCCTGGGGGTTCGCCGATCCCTCCGGCATCACGCGCGAGGACCTCCTCGGCGCGCGCTACCGCGGCAAGCGCTACAGCTTCGGCTATCCGGCCTGCCCCGACCTCGCCATGCAGCGCCAGCTCTTCGCGGCCCTGCGGCCGGAGGAGATCGGCGTGACCCTGACCGAGGGCGACATGATGGACCCCGAGGCGAGCGTCTCGGCGCTCGTCTTCGAGCATCCGGACGCGCGGTACTTCGCGGTCTAGGGCTTACGGCGCGAAGGCCCAGAAATGGCCGCTGTCGCCGTCTTGCGGCCGCAGCCCGCGATCCCCAGGTTCCAGGCCGTTGCGGATCAGGTGATAGATGTCCGCGACCACCGACCGGTTGTCGCCGTAGTAGGAGTGGCCGAGGAAGCTGGTGTCGACGGCCGAGGCGTCGATGCTGTCGAGCCCGTCGACGACGACGATCGCGGGCCGGACGTCGCCGGCGCGCCCATAGCCGTGGATCTGGTGGGAGATCTCGAGCGCGCGGTCGTGCCCCGAAGCGTAGAGCGTCATCCGTCGAGCGGTCGGGCGCATGGCGCGCGCGAGGTCGCGGAAGACTTCGGCATCGATGTCCGGCGCGGTCAGGATCACCTCGCTGAAGCGCGACGGGACCGACGCCGCGGCGGTCTTCCAGGCGATCTCCTGCAGCGCGGCGGTGAGGGCGCGGTTGCCCATGCTGTGGGCGATCAGGTGGATGTGCTCGGCGCCTGAGCGCGCGGCGAGATCCTCGAGGAAGCTGACGAAGCGCGGCACCGTCCACTGGACGTTCGTCTCGTCCTGGCTATAGCCGAACTTCTCCCGAAACCCTTTCGAAGGCCAGCTGTAACAGGCGGCCGCGCCTTCGATCTGGAGGTCGTAGGCGAGCTGCGCTGTCCGCCGCACCGCATCGGCGAAGGTGACATTGAAACCGTGGATGAAGACCAGGAGCTGCTTCTTGGCCGAGGCACTCATACGCTCGGCGAGGTCGCCGAGGAAGCCCTCGCGATGCCGCTCCGCGACGCTCAGCAGGACGACGTGCTTCGCCGGGTCGGGGCGGAGCTCGAGGTGCCAGATCGACGGTCCCTCGAGGTGCCCGAGCCGGTGGTCGTGAGGGATGCTCACCCGGCAGGCGCCGTAGCGCAACGTGCCGTCGCCGCGCTCGTTGGCGTAGGCGCGCGCGGGCTCCTCGTCGCCGGTCGGCAGCCGGTCGGTGGCGTAGAAGACCTCGACGATGGCCTGCGGCTCGGCGGCCGATTTCGCCGCACCGGACGATCCGCGGACCGCTGGACCTTCGTCTTTCCCTGAGACACCGTCGACCCCGTAGCCGAATCGCTGGTCGCCAGGCTCGGCGGCGCCTTCCATGACGCCGCGCTCGACAGCGCCTGCCGTGCCGCGCCGCTCGCCGGCCTTCTCGGCCGTTGCCGAGCCGCTGGCCTGGAAGCGAATCTGCCGCTCGTCTCCCTCGGGCCGCCGCGCCGCGGTGAAGCTGCCGAAGCCGGGGACCGTCACCCGCTCGCCGTCGGCCAGGCGCGCGGCGATGGCGGCGAAGAGCGCCTGGACCACGGCGGCAGCCTGGGCGCGGGTGAGGGTGGGAAGGCGGGCCCGGACCGCGGCGATCAGCGAGCTCTCGTCCAACATCGGTCCCTCCGTTCCGGCGGTATCGAAAATATTTTATCAGCTCGCTTGACCGCCCATCCCGCGGCCTCTAGCCTTGCGGCATGGCCAAGCCCGGAGACGTCGCCCGCTACCGCGCCAACCTGCAGGACGAGATCGACAGCGCGGCGCTCTACAAGACGATGGCGGAGGCGGAAAAGCAGCCGCAGCTCGCCGACGTCTACCGGCGCCTCGCCGCGGTCGAGGAGCGCCACGCCGGCTTCTGGGAGGAGCGCCTGCGCGCCGCCGGCGAGGCGGTGCCGCCGCGGCGGCCGAGCCGGCGGTCGCGCTTCATGGGCTGGCTGGCGCACCGCTTCGGGCCGCAGCTCGTGCTGCCGAGCATCGTCGCGGCGGAGGGGCAGGACAGCTCGGACTACACCGGGCAGCCGGAGTCGCGCGGCACCGCCATGCCGGGCGAGGAGGCGTCGCACGGCCGCGTCCTGGGGACGATCCTGACCGGCACCGCCGGCGGCCTCGAGGGCTCGACGCTCGCCCGGCTCGAGGGGCGCCACCGCGCCCTCGGGGGCAACGCGCTGCGCGCCGCCGTGCTCGGCGCCGACGACGGCCTGGTCTCGAACCTCTCCCTGGTGATGGGGGTCGCCGGGGCGGCGCTCTCCAACCGCTCGATCCTCGTCACCGGCTTCGCCGGGCTCCTCGCCGGCTCGACCTCGATGGCCCTCGGCGAGTGGCTCTCGGTGCAGAGCTCGCGCGAGCTCAACCAGCGCCAGATCGCCGTCGAGGCCGAAGAGCTCGCCGTCCATCCCGCCGAGGAAGAGGAGGAGCTGGCGCTCATCTACGAGGCCAAGGGGCTCGACCCGGAGGCCGCCCGCGCCACCGCGGCGCGGCTCATCGCGAGCCCCGAGAACGCCTTGGACACCCTGGCGCGCGAGGAGCTGGGGGTCGACCCCGAGGAGCTGGGCGGCTCGGCCTGGGAGGCGGCGTTCGCCTCGTTCTTCCTCTTCGCCCTGGGGGCGATCGTCCCGGTCTCGCCCTTCCTCTTCCTCTCCGGGACGGCGGCGGTGGCGGCGTCCCTGGCCGTCTCCGGGCTCGCCCTCTTCGGGATCGGCGCCGCCATCACCCTGATGACCGGCAAGGGGGTCCTCGCCTCCGGCACGCGGCAGGTGCTCTTCGGGCTCGGCGCCGCGGCCCTGACCTTCCTGATCGGCCGCCTCCTCGGGGTCACGCTCGCCGGGTGAGCGGCGCTCAGGGCCGGGCGGCGCGAGACCGCCCGGCCTGAGATCGCTGGAGCTTGCCGGTCAGGAAGCCGTGCCCGGCTCGGCGTGCGGGATCGACCGCAGGTACTCGTAGATGGCGTCGATGTCGCGGTCGGTCATGTGCGAGTACGTCGGCCAGGGCATCACCTGGAGGAGCGGCCCGAACTGCGGGTGCGCGTGGTCGAAGTCGATGCCGGTCCGCAGCACCTGGTGGAACTGCGCGCGGGTGAGGCCGGCCGGGAGGTTGTCGGTCTCCGGCTCGGGGGTGATGTTGCGCGAGGTGAAGGGGCCGAAGGTCTGCCCGCCGGCGAGGTAGTGCGCGGCGTTGACCTGCGCCGGCTGGCCCATGAAGGGATCGTGGCCCGGCAGGTAGGAGGGGTTGGTGTGGCAGTCGTTGCAGCCCGCCTGGGCGTTGACGATGTAGCTGCCGAGCCCGACCAGGTTGCGGTCGAGGCCGCGCAGGTGGAGCGGCACCGGGGCGATCTGGTAGCCGACGCGGATGCGCGCCGCCTCGGTGTCGGGAGCCGGGCCGCGATGCGCCTCGGCGACCGCGTTCTCCTCCGGCGGGGCGGCCGGCGCGGGCGCGACGGCGACGGCGAGAACGGCCAGGGCGGCGCCGCTGGCGAGACCGGCGATCCAGGTGATCTTCCTCATGTCGGGCTCCTCCTCAAGAAGTGGTTGAAGATTCCATGGTAACCCATCCGGGCGGTTGGGCGACCCAATAAAACCTTTTTACTTTTGGCTATCGAAGCGATCCATGCGGCCGTCAGACCAGCCCGCGGCCGCGCAGGAACTCGAGCATCAGCTCCCAGAGGCGATCCTTGCGGTCGATCAGGCGGTGATCGCCGTCGGCGAAGAGATGGAGCTCGATCCCCTCGTAGCGACAGCGGGCGGTGAAGTCGGCGACGTTGCGCCAGGGCACCGAGGCGTCGCGCTTGCCCTGGAGGAGGAGCGCGGGGGTCTGATGGCGCCGGGCGAGCTCTTCGATCGAATGGGCGCGCAGGTCTTCGATCAACCCCCACGCCAGCTCGCAGGAGACGAGGTCGTTCTCGAAGGCGATCCTGCCCGTCCGCCGCCAGGCGCGGACGCGCTCGGGGCCGGCCCAGGCGAGGAGCTCGCGGTCGAGCTCCAGGGCCGGCGCGATGTGGAGGCCGGCGGCGATCCCCTCGGGATGGCGCGCCGCGTACCACAGGCCGGTGCCGGCGCCCATCGAGGAACCGAGGAGGGCCAGGCGGAGGATGCCGCGCTCGGCGAGCCAGGCGTGGACGCGGGCCACGTCCTCGAGGTTGCGGGTCAGGGTGAGGTCGGTGAGCGAGCCGCCGGAGCGGCCATGCCCCTGGAAGTCGAAGCTGCAGAAGGGGAAGCCGGCGGCGCGGGCGCGGGCGCGGAAGAGCTCGGCCTTCTCCCCCTCCTGGTGCGAGCCGAAGCCGTGCAGGTAGAGGATGCCGAGCGGGGCGGCGGCATCCGCCGGCGCGGGATCGAAGCGTACGGCGAGGTGCGAGACCTCGCGACCCTCGGCGCCGGCGATGGCGATCCGCTCGATCGAATGGGATGGAGTGTCCAGGTGGCTCCTCGTCGTCGCGTCGCGCCGGGCGGCGGGAAGTCTATCCGACGGTGAGCCTGGCCGACCCGGCACCCCGCCCTGTGGCGGCGCGCCCGCCGCGTCCGTATACTGACGAACCTCGCCGGCTCGACCTCCGCCGCGACCTCTGGAAGGAGCCTCGTCCATGCGCCCGTCCGCGATCGTCTTCCTGCTGCTCGGCCTGCTGGCCGCGGGTATGCCGGCCGCTGCGCGGGCTGATTCAGGGCGCGCGTCCGCGGCTCGCCAACTGTCCCGTACCGAGCGCGCGCTCGCGGCGACGGTCCAGGCGGCGCGGGCGCCGCGGGCGGAGCTCGGACGGAGCGCGTCCGCGGCGCGGCCGTTCTGGGACGCCGTCGACCGGATGTCGCATGCCCTCCAGCAGGCGGACGCGGGCCTGCGCGCCGGCGGCTCGCGGTACTTCGCCGGCCTCGGCGAGGGGAGCCGCGCCCTCGCCGAGCTCGAGGTCGTCTGGGCGCGGAGCCGCCACCGCGACCCGGGCGTCGGGGCCGGCATCGAGGCCCTCTCGAAATCTTATCGGCGGCTGCGCAACGGCTATGGCTGGGAGGCGCTGCGGCGGCGGCAGGGCGGCGCCCTGACGGCGGCGGAGACGCGGCGCTTCCACGCCCTCCAGCAGGCGGACGCGCACGTCGCCGAGCATCTGAAGCCGGTGCAGGCCAAGGCGGCCAAGACCGGCGACAAGGCGATGGCCGACCAACTGCGGCGCCTGCGCGAGCAGGCCGAGCGCGTCGCGACCGCCGAGCTGACGCTCGAGGCCTACCTGACCGCTGAGCTCCTCCACGACATCGTGCAGGGCGAGTGGGCGGCGAGCCAGCACTACGTCAAGCCGGCCTACCGCGCCGTCTGGCGCAAGGCGGCGCCGGCCATCGAGAAGCTGGCGACCGACCCCGGCGTCGGCTTCGTCTTCACCGCCGACCTGTCGAAGGCCGAGGCCTGGTCGTTCGACGCCGGGGCGGACGAGGCCGCACCGGCCGCCGCCGCCGAGGCGCCGGCCGCCGTCGCCCCGGCCGCCGCGACGAAGCCGGCCGTCGACGACACGCCGGTCGACGAGGTCGAGATCGTCGACGGGCGGCCCCACCGCACGGCAGGGGTGGAGGAGGACGGGACGGCGCCCACCGACGAGGGGGCGCCGGCCGCCGCCGAGGGCGGTGCGACCGACCCGACCGCTGCGAGCGCGCCACCGGCCGTGGCGCCGTCGCCGGCGCTGCCCGCCGAGCCGGCGCCGAGCGCCGAGGCCGCCCCGGTCCCGCTGACCGCCGCAACCCCGGCCGATGCCCCCGAAGCGGGAGCCGGCGAGGGAGCCGCGACCGACCCCGCGGCCATGGGGGACGACGAGCCTCCGGTCATCGCGCCGGGGAGCGGCAAGCCCGAGGCGGATCAGGCGCCGCCGGATGCCGTCGCCACCCCGCAGGACCCGGACGTCCTCCCCGCGCCGCCGCCGGGCGACGCTCCGGCGGAGGAGCCGGACCTCACCGCCAAGCCCCCCGAGAGCCCGCCGCCGGCCGGCGCCGGCGACCCCGCCGACCAGCCGCCCCCGGCCGACACCGATCCGCAGCCGGTCGAGCCTCCGCCGCCGCCCCCGCCGGCTTAGGGGCGCCCTTTCGCCGTCAGCCTTTCAACCACTCGTACAGGTCGTAATGCTCGCGGGTCATCCCGAGGCGCTCATAGGCGCGCTGGGCGGGGGTGTTCCTCTTGTCGACGTAGAGGCGGATCCCCTTGAGGTCGGGCGAGGCCTCGACTTCCCGCCGCAGCCGCTCGTAGAGCTGGCGATAGATGCCGCGCCGCCGCGCCTCGGGGACGACGTAGGCCGACTGCACCCAGACGACCGTCCCCGCCCGCCAGTCGCTCCACTCGCGGGTGGCGAGGAGGCAGCCGACCACCCGCCCGGCCTCCTCCGCCACCCAGTAGCGGCCGCGCGCCGGGTCCTCGAAGACGCCGAGGATGCCTCGCCGCAGCACCTCCGGATCGAGCGCCAGGCCCTCGCTCTCCCGCGCCAGATGGAGCTGGAAGCCGATCAGGGCGGAGGCGTCGCCGGGGGTCGCGGGACGGATGGCGACGGCGTCTTCCGGTTCGCTCGCGGCAGGGTTCACGGTGGCTCGGCCTCCACCGACATCTTATCCGGAGCGCCGTTCGGCCGCGGCCCCGCAGCCGCGCTCTCCTTCGGTTAAGATCCGCCCTTCCGACCGCCGGTCCGCCGCAAGGAGCTGCATGGGAATCCTCTCCGCCTCGATCGCCTGCACCCGCTTCAACGCCGCCGTCCCCCCCGACGGCCCCGACTTCGGCGCCGTCGCCTTCCACGCTATCGAGCCCGGCTCGGAGGTGCGCGAGCGCGCCGGCATCATCCCCTTCGAGCCCGGCACCCCCTACGAGATCGCCAAGGGGCGCTACGCCTTCCGCGTGCGGGTCGACCGCCGCCGGCCCGACCCGACGGCGGTGCGCGAGCGGCTGCGCGAGCTGGTGGCCGCGGAGCGTGAGGCGACCGGCGCGCCGTTCGTCGGCCCCAAGAAGCGCAAGGAGCTCAAAGAGCTCGCCGAGCGCGAGCTGATCGTCCATCAGGCGCCGAAGATCCAGGTCATCGAGTGCGTCCTCGACGGCGCGATCCTCTACGTCGCGAGCACGGCCAAGACCTGGCTCGGCATGGTCCTCGCCCTGCTGCGGCAGGCCGAGGTCGCCGCCGACTGGAAGGCGCCGTGGCTCGACGAGGCGCCCGATGCCGACGAGGCGAGCGACTTCGTGGTGCCCAAAGAGCCGGGGCAGTCGGTGCTCGGCTGCCGGTTCCTCAAGCTGCTCCTCGAGGACTCCGAGGTGATGGTCGAGCCGGAGACCGGGAGCGTGCGCCTGGCGACGCGCGAGGCGCGGGTGACCCTCGCCGGCGGCGTGCTCCCCGAGCTCTTCCGCTATCTCGAGGACGGCGCCGAGATCCTGGTGGCGAAGATCCACGTCGGCGCCGTGCCGCTGCGTTTCGACGCCCTTTCCTACCGGCTGAGCGGCGTCAAGCTCGAGCCGGTGCGAGAGGAGCACTGGACGCTCTCGCTCGACGCCCGCCTCGAGCAGCTCGCCGCCCTCTGGGAGCAGCTCGATCGGAAGTACGCCGCGCTCAAGGACCGCCTCGGGATGCCGAGCGCCGTTCCGGCCCCGGCGCCGGCCCCGGCCGGGCCCGCCGAGGCCGCGTCGAGCGCTTAGGAACCGTCCGGATCACACCGAGCAGGAAATTCGACTCAAACCGCCGGGCACTTTCAGGCGGCGGCCGTCCCGATCAGGCGGCGCCGATCTCCACCTTGACCGCCGCCCGCCCCAGGTACACCTCGTCGCCGTTCTCCAGCTTCACGCCGCGGCGATCGTGGCGGCTGACCTCGATCGAGCGGCCGTTGCGCAGGAGCAGGGTGCCGGAGGCGCTGCCTTCGTCGCGCAGCCAGAAGGCGCGGCTCTCGGGGTCCCAGGCGATGCGGGCGTGCTCGCGGGAGACGGTCTGGTTGACGTCCCCCTCTTCGAGGAAAGCGACGTCGTTGCGCCGCCTCACCCGGCCGGTGGCGTCGAGGACCTCTTCGAGGCGGCCCAGGTAGACGCGGTCTGCCGCGAGGTCGTAGGCGTCGCGCGCCGCCTTGCCGCGAAAGACCGCGAGGCGGAGGGCCGGTCGAGCGGCGGACGGGCGGCTCGAGGGACGGCCGGGCCGCGGCTCGGTGTCGATCCCGGCCTCCTCCGGCGCCGCCGTCTTACGAAAGGCGATCGCGTAGCGCCGTTCGCCGAACTCGGCGAGGCGCTCCTCGGTCACCTGAACGGACACCGCGAGATCCGCCGGGATGCGGACGCCCTGGGATTTGAGGCGCTCTTTGATCTCGCCCCCGAGATCCCAGCCCGCCTGGACGATCGCCTCGAGGCGCGCCCGCTCCTCGGGCGACGCGGCGAGGAGCTTCACCTCCACCCGGTCGAAGGGGAAGATGCGCCGGCCGCCGCCGATCGAGACGGCCTGCGCCTCGACGTCCTCCAGGATGGCGCGGTGGATCTCGACCGGCTCGCTGCCGGCCGCCCACGGCCGCCCCCAGTGCCGGAGCTTGTCGACGAAGCCCTCGAGGCTCATGGCGCGTTCCCTCCGTTGCCATTCTCCCGCAAGAGGCCGAGCGCCGCCGCACGGCGGACGATCTCACCCGCCGCCGGGGCCGCCAACCGGCCGCCGTAGCCGCCGTGCTCGATGATCACCGCGACGGCGATCCGCCGCGCCGTGCCGCCGAACGGCGCGAAGCCGATGAACCAGGAGTGCGACCTCTGGTCCTGCACCTCGGCGGTGCCGGTCTTGCCGGCGATCGGCGGCCGCACCCCGGAGAGGAAGGAGGTCGCCGGTCCCGCCGGTCACCACGCCGCGCATGGCGCGCGCGACGACCCCCGTCGCGGCGGCGTCGAGCACCGTGACCGGCGCCCCCGAGCGCGTGTTGTCTTCGCCCTGGATCCACCGCCCCTCGGGCATCTTCCCCCCGGCCGCGATCGTCGCCGCCACCCGCGCCATCTGGAACGGCGTCGCGACCACCTGCCCCTGGCCGTAGGAGGCCTGCGGCAGCGCCTTGGCGAGCTGCCGCGGAGTATTGGGCCGCGCGACGGAGATGCCGAGCAGCTTCGCCATCGCGAAGAGCGGCTCGGCGCCCACCGAGAGCGCCCCGAGCTGCGCGAAGTAGGCGTTGCAGGAGACGCGGATGCCCTTGTCGAGGTCGACGGTGCCGTGCGGCACGGCGTCCGTCGGGTCGTCGCGCACCACCCGCCCGCTCACCCGGTTGCCGACGCGGCCTTCGGGCAGCGCCTTGCAGTCGTAGGTCTTGCTCGCGAGGCCCGGGTCCTTGCGCAGGGCGGCGAGCGCGGTGACGATCTTGAACGTCGAGCCCGGCGGATAGATGCCGTAGCGGGCGCGGTCGACGAGCGGCCCGCCGGCCGGCGGCGTCGCCGGCGCTCCGGCAGACGACCCGGCGCTCGCCGCCGCCGCGGGCTCGACCGGCAACCGGTCAGGATAGGGATAGGAGGCCGCGGCGAGGAGGTCGCCGCTGTCGGCGTCGAGCACCACCGCGGCGGCCCCCGCCCCCGGCTCGCCGGCCGCGCCAGCCCCCGCAGCCCCCCCAGCCGACACCGCGTACTTCTTGAGGATCTCCTCGGCCGCGAGATGGAGCCGCACGTCGATCGTCAGCCGCACCGTGCGGTCGCGGCCGAGGATCCGTTTGACCGCGGCGTTCTCGGGCTGATAGCGGTGGCGCAGCAGCGGCACCAGATCACGATAGTCGACGACCACCTGCGGCGTCTCCGTCCTGTCCGGCTGGCGGACGCGGGCGACTCCCGCGTAGTCGTCATAGCCCTGCAGGCGCACGCGGGCGTCGCGCTCGACGAACGAGGTGTTCTTCGCCCCCCAGTTCACCCGGTTGCGGAGGTCCCCCAGGAGGTGGAAGGTGCGCCCGCCGAAAGGATAGACGCGGCTGCGGCGGTCGGCGGCGGCGGTGGCATCGGTCGCAAGATCCGTCGCGCCGAGCTGGGCGAGCTCGGCGCGGTGCTGCGCGAGCTCGGCGGGGTCGCTGGTCGCCAGGAGCACGCCGTTGCGGTCGACGATCGAGCCACGGGGAATCGTCGCGGCGATGGCGGCGAGCCGGGGGTTGTACTGAAAGCGCCGCACGCCGTCCCCCTGGAGGGTCGCGGCGCCGCGGGTCAGGTAGTGGTCGGCGCGGACGAGCTGGATCTCGGCGAGGCGGGCGGCGGCGAGGGCGGCGAAGAGGCCGAGGCCCAACGCCACCCGGCGGGCGCCGCCCAGGAAGGGCCGCGCCGCGGCCGGATCGCCGCGGCGGGCGGAGATGCCGGCGAGGACGCCGGCGATCAGGAAGTTGGCGAGCATCGCCGAGCGGCCGAAGGAGAGGAACGGGGAGGCGACGCCCGAGAGCGGCAGGAGGCCGAGGACGCCGCCGCCGATGAGCGCGGTCTCGAGGGCCAGGAGGAGGGTGAAGCCGAGCGCCAGAAAGAAGCCGTAGGCGCTCGCCGCCCGCCGCGCCGCGCGGAGGCCGCGCTGGACGAGGAGCGCGTAGAGCCCGACGACGGCCAAGAGACCGCAGAAGCCCAGCTCCTCGCCGACCGCCGAGAGGACCATGTCGGTGTGCGCCTCGGGCACCAGACCGGGATCGCCCAGCCCCAGGCCGGTGCCGGTGCCGCCGCCGGAGGCGAGCGACCAGATCGCCTGCGCCAGGTGGTCGCCGCCGCGGAACCAGGTGCTCCACGGGTCGAGCCACATGCCGATCCGTTGGTGGACGGTGCGCGGATAGCCGAGCCGATAGCCGACGAAGAAGGCGAGGGCGACGAGCGCGATGCCGCAGAGCGCCATCCCCGAGCGGCCGCGGGCGACGGAGAAGAGGACGAGGAAGAGGCAGGCGAGCACCAGGGCCGGCCCGAGGTCCTTCTGCAGGAAGAAGAAGAAGACGACGAGGCCGATGGCGACGAGCGGCGGCAGGGCGTACTCGAGCCGCGGCAGCGCCAGGCGGCGGCCGGCGATCCCCACCGTCAGGCGCCGCTCTGGGACCTCGCGCAGCAGCTCCCAGCGATCGGCGAAGTAGCCGGCGAGGAAGAGGGCGATCAGGATCTTGATCAGCTCGACCGGCTGGAAGCCGAAGAAGTTGACCTTGGCGTCGCTGCCGCCGGGGCCGCCGCCGAAGACGATGAGGAGGCCCGAGAGGCCCGCCGCCGCGGCGAGCGCCCAGACGCTCCGGCGGGCGAGCGGCGTGCGCTCGAGATCGCCCCGCGAGCCCAGGAGCGCACCGCCCAGGAAGAGCAGGCAGCCGGCGATCACCCCCTGGGCGAAGCGGGCCTCGAGCGGCAGGTCGCGCAGCGGGTCGCGGAGGCTCGTCATCAGCACGAACCCCAGGCCGCAGAGGAGGAGCATCACAGGGAGGAGCAGCTCGTCGCCGCCGAAGCGCCGGAAGCGCAGGACCAGGTGGAGGAGCAGGAAGCCGCCGAGGAGGAGCGCCGCACCGAGGAGGAACGAGCGGCGGAACTCGGCGGGGGTGCGGACGACGAGCCGCGGCTTGAGCTGCCGGATCTCGGCCCCGGAGAGGAGCGCGACCGACTCGCCGCCGGCGCGCGGCGCACTGGCGGCCCGGCCCGCGCCGGCGAGCCGCTCGGCGAGGTCGGGCAGCCGCCGGGCGTCGACCTCGCTCGCCGGGACCCGCAGGCGCCCGAGCTCGCCGACGTTCTCGATGCGGCCCTGGGAGAGCCGCTCGCGGATGCGGTCGGCGACATAGGAGCGCTCCGGAGGTGTCGAGAGAAAGGAGAGGAGCGGCAGCAGGTTGCCGGCGCCGGAGACGGCATTGAGGTCGACGATCTCTCCGCGCTCGAGCTGCGCCTCGAGCTCGGGGCGCGGGCGGACGGCGAGCCACACGAGCACCATGGCGAGGAGGACTACCGCCGCGGCGAACGCCAGGAGCCCGGCCTCGCGGCGGCGCTCGCCCTCGCCGGGCAGCCCCGGCACGCCGCCCCGCGGGCCGGAGCCCGGAGCGGGCCGGCTCTTGCGCTCCGCGGCACGGCTGATCGTGACGCCCATCCTGCCTCTAGCGGCCCCCCGGCTTGCCGAACTCGCGGGCGAGCGCCCGGCCGAGGCGCTCGAGGAAGTTGGGCTGGCGGGCCGGCGGCGACGCCGGCGCCAGGCGCGCCTCGATCGCCTGGAGGTTGGCCTGGACCTCGGCGCGGTTCTCCGCCGAATCGGCGTAGTTGGGGATCTGGTCGTAGTAGCGGACCGCCTGCTGGAGGTAGGCCCGCGCCTGCTTGAGGAGCGGCGCCTCGCCGTCCGTCCCCTTCGCCTTCTGAGCCCGCGCCTCGAGCCCCAGCCCCTGCATGCGGAAGCCGTCGGCGAGCATCGCCGTCTCGCGCCGGCCGAGCGGATAGCCGAGCCGGCCGAGATCGCCCAGGGCGACCTGCAGAGCGTCGAGATCGAACAGATCGTAGGCGTAGATGCGGGCGAGGCCGAGGTAGGGGTCTGGCCACCGCGGGTCCCAGCGCGCCGCCTCCTGGAACTCGGAGACCGCCTCCTTGCTCTCGGCGAGCGCCCGCTTGCGATCGCCCTGACCGCGGATCGCCACCGAGGCGATGCGGTCGAGCTGCGCCTGGGCGTAGACCATCCGCGCCCGGATCCGGCGGTCGCGCGGAGCGATCTGGGCGGCGGCATGGAGGTAACCGTAGGCCGTCTGCCAGCCGCGCTGGGTGGTCGTGGGGTCATCGCCGTGGTAGCTCGCGAGGATCTTCCCGGCGGCGGTGTCGAGCCCGCTCAGAAGCTCGCCGCCCACTCCGTAGAGGTCGGGCGACAGCACGCTCCACCGCGCGGCGTTCGAGTAGCGCTGGGCGATCGCCTCGAGATCGGGATGGACCGCCGCGAGGTCGCGCCGGATCTGCTTCGACTGATCCCAGGCCCAGACCTGGACGGCGCCGACGGCGATCAGCAGGAGCGCCGCGAGAGAGGTGGCGACGAAGCGCCAGCGGTGCCGCCGGCGCGGCCTGGGCTCCGGCGGGGCGACCGTGGGGAGCGGCACCATGGCTGGCGCCGCGAAGAGCCCCTCAGGGGGGGCGGGCGCGGCGGCGACAGCGGCCATCCCGGCGCCGGCTGCGGCTCCCGCCATGGCCGCCGCCGGAGCGGCGGCGCCGGCGGCGTCACCCGTGCGCCGCGTCTCTTCGACGGGGGCGGTCGGCGACGGGCCGGTGCGGCGGGTCGACTCGGCGGCCTCCCCTTCGGGAGCCGGTGGAGGCAGCGGCCGGGCGGTGCGGCGGGTGACGTGGAGGTCGGCGGCGCCGGCCGGCGCCGCGAGCGACGGCAGCGGACGGCCGTCGCGCACCGCCAGGAGGTCGGCCTTCATCTCGCCGGCGTCCGGATAGCGGCGGCCGGCGTCGAAGGCGAGCGAGCGAGCGACGATGTGGGCGAGGCCGGGCGAGCAGGTGGCGGGGAGCGGCAGCGGCGGCACGCCGTGGCGGATCGCCTGCTCGAGCTCCTCGGCGGTGTTGCCGGGGAACGGGCGCCGCCCCGAGACCATCGCCGCGAGGACGACGCCGACCGCCCAGAGGTCGGAATGGCGGTCGACCACCCCGCGCTCCAGCCGCTCGGGCGGCGTATAGGGCAGGCTGCCGAAGAGGTTGACGGTGAAGCGCCGGGTCTGCGAGAGGTGCTTGGCGATGCCGAAATCGAGGACCCGCACCCGGTCGCCGTCCCCCTCCTGATGTTGGAGACGGATGTTCTCGGGCTTGATGTCGCCGTGGACGATGCCGTAGATCCGCCGCCCGGAGACCTCGGCCGAGAAGTCGTGGCACTCCTCGAGCATGGTCGAGGAGCTCGAGGGCGATCTCGACCGCCCGCCCTTCGGGCAGCGGCCCGCGGGCGAGGAGCTGCGAGAGGTCGGCGCCCGCGACATACTCCATGGCGACCCAGAAGAAGTCGCCGTCCTGCCCCTCCTCGTAGACCGCCGCCACCTGCGGCGCCACCCGCGCGAGCTGCGCCTGGAGGGCGAGGCCGTTCTTCTCCGCCTCGAGCATCTCCGGATCGCTCTTCGACACGCGGACCACCTTGAGCGCCACCAGGCGCTCCTCCTCGGGGTCCCAGGCGAGGAGGACGTCGCCGATCGCGCCGCGCCCGAGGAAATCGCGGATCTCGAAGCGGCCGACCGTCTGCTGGCCGAGGAGATGGGGCAGGTTGGCCATCAGCGCGGCCTTCCCGCGGGAGGTCGTGCCGGCGCCGGAGCCCGCGCGGCCGCGGGGGCCGGCAGCCCGGACGGGGGAGCGGCGGCTCCCGGCGGCGCGCCGGCGACGCGCACCGCCTGCTCGCGCGGGACGGCGCCGAAGCCGTTCCAGCGGAAGACCTCCTCGGCCCGCTCGGCCCGCTCGCCGGCCGGGAGCGCGACGCCGCCGCCGCCGTTGCCCTCGATCCGGTTGTCGGCGAGCACCGGGGCCGCGCCTTCTCCCACCGCGATCCCCGGCGCCGGGCTGCCGGGCCGGATGCCGTTGGCGGGGATCAGGTTGCCGAGGAGGCGCGGCGCCGCTTCGCCGCCGACGGCGATCCCGGCGCCGCCGTTCTGGTGGACGTAGGCATAGCGCACCGTCGAACGGTCGGCGCCGCCGATCGTCGATCCCGGCACCGTCGGCGCGGGTGATCTCGACCTCCTCGACCACCACCTCGGAGCCGTCGAGCCGCACCCCGACGCCCCACGGAGCGCCTGGCTCGCCGGCGATCCGGAAGCCCGCCAGGCGCGCCCCGGGGACGCCGCTGCGCGCTCACCGCCGCGCCGCCGCCCGACCCCGCCGGCGGCAGGAGCACGGCGGCGCGCGGCGTGCGGCTCACCAGGGCGACGCCGGCGCGCAGCACGACCCGCTCGCGGTAGTTCCCCGGCGCCACCTCGACCGTCTGCCCCGGCTTCGCCGCGCCAGCGCCTCGCCGATCGTCGCGAAGCCGCCGTCCCCGACCCCCACCACGAGCGCGCCGGCGGCGGCGCCGGCCCGCCGGAGCTCCCCAGCCAGCGCAGGAGGGGCTCGCGGCAGAGGGCGAGGCCGGAGAGGAGGAGCGCGAGGACCGCGAGGACGAGCGGCAGAGCGCCCCCGGAGCGGGCGTGCGCCGCGCCGCCGCGGCGCCCGGAACGCCCGGCCGCGGGGCTCGCGCCGGCGCTCGCGCGCCGGGCGCGCACCGCCTCGGCGTAGCGGTCGCCCGCGACCAGCACCGCCGAGACGTTGTCCTTGCCGCCGGCGGCGTTGGCGGCGCTCGATCAGCGCCCGCACGGCGGCCTCCGGCGAGGCGGCGTTCGCCTCGACCGCGGCGAGGATCTCCCGCGCCGGGATCAGGTCGGAGAGGCCGTCGCTGCAGAGCAGGAGGGCGCCGGCGGGGTCGAAGGGGACCGCGAGGATCTCGATGAACCCCTCCTCGTCCGGCTCGTGGGCCTCGGAGCCGACGTCGCGGAAGATCTCGTTGCGCCGCGGGTGGCGCATCGCCTCGCTCTCCGAGAGCTCGCCCGCGTCCTCGCTGCGTGCCGACCGGCGAGTGGTCGTGGGTGATCTTGCGGATCTCGCCCGCGGCGCAGCGGCGTAGAGGCGGCTGTCGCCGACGTGGCCGACCGTCGCCTGGGCGCCGTCGAGCACGGCGACGGTCAGCACGCACGGCCATGCCGGCGAGCTGCGGGGTCGGCCTTGGCGCCTGCTCGTGGATCTGCTTGTTGGCGAGGGCGATCGCCTCGCGCATCAGGCGGGCGGCGTCGGTGGTGCGGCGGGAGAGGCGGGCGCGGAGGATCTCGAGCGCCGTGTGCGGCGGCGATCTCGCCGGCCGACTCGCCGCCGACGCCGTCGATCACGGCGAAGATCCCCCGCTCGGGGTCGCAGAGGACCCGGTCCTCGTTGTTGCCGCGCTCGCGGCCGGGATCGCTGACGCGGCGGCGGCGCGAAGGGGACGGGCGCGGCTCACGGCCCGGGGCGCCGCGTACGGCGCTGGATCTCGCGCCATGCCTCGCCGAGCGCGGGCGGGCGAGGAGCGCCACCGCGGCGGCGAGCGCGGCGAGGAGCGCCAGGCGGGCGAAGAAGAGGGAGGTGACGCCGGTCACGCTCCGCCCCCGGTGCGCTCGAAGTCGAGGAAGACGATCCCGGCGAGGCCGATGCGGGCGCGGTCGGGCAGCTCGACCCAGCGGTCGAGGTCGCGCACCGCCTCGCCCGCGCCTTCCAGGCTCGACGGGAGGGGCTTGCCGTCGACCGTGGTGCCGAGCTTCGAGAGGTCCTTGATGCGGAAGCCACCGCCGTCCGGCTCGCTGCAGCCGCGCGTGCTCGCGCGAGACGTCGAGCGAGGTGTCGAGCCGCAGGTCGACCCAGACGTCCGGCGCCTCGCGCCCGATGACGATCTCCTCCTTGGTGACCAGGAACTCCTTGGCCCCCGAGTCGTCCTTGTAGGAGATGCGGGCGTAGGTGGCGCCGGCGGCGGCCGGGTCGGCGAGCGGCTGGCTCACCGTGCGGCCGAGCCGGCGGGTGGTCGAGATGCGCTGGGTCGGATGCCGGCGCCGTAGCCGGCGGCTCGGCGCCTGGGCGAACTCGGAGACCACCTGGACGTCGCCGGGGCGCGAGGACCCCGTTGGGGTCCTCCTGGAAGCGGATGGACCACCGACCCTCGGCCGAGACGAAGCGCGGCGGCTCCTCTTTGCCCTCCCTGCCTTCTTGCGGGAGAGCAGGCGGCCGATCACCGGCGCCGAGGCGCGGTTCATGCGCGCCATCTCGCGGTCGAGGAGGTCTTCGCCTCGCGCTCGATCTCGCCGAAGATCGTGCGCAGGCGCTCGTGGTCCTCGGCGTGGAGGTAGACCTGATAGAGGCTGGGCGCGATCGTCTTGGTCACCAGCGGCTCCAGGCTGCTCCGCATGTTCTCGGCGATCGCCAGGATCATGTCCCGCGCCGTCGCGCGCTCCTCGGCCACTCGGCTCCTCCCCGGCTCTATGCGGCCGAATTCCGGCCGGCATCGCTCCGCGAGTATACCCGCACGGTTTGGCCGCCCGGGCCTCCCGCTTCAGCCCCGCAACGCGGCGAGCGGATCGATGCTCGCGGCGCGGCGCGCCGGCAGCAGGCAGGCTACGGCGCCGATCGCCAGCAGGAAGAGCGCCACCATCGCGAAGGTGAGGCCGTCGACCGGCTGGATGCCGAAGAGCAGGCTCGCCAGGAGCTGCGACGCGACGGCGGCGGCGGCGCCGCCGAGGAGCAGCCCGGCGCCGATCAGCGCCAGCCCGCCGCGCATCACCAGGCCAAGGAGCTCGAGGCGCCGGGCGCCGAGCGCGGCGCGGATGCCGATCTCGTGCGTCCGCTCGCTGACCGAGTAGGAGATGACGCCGCCGATGCCGATCGCGGTGATGACGAAGGCGAGGCTCGCGAAGAGACCGAGGAGCGAAGCGGTCAAGCGCGGCGAGGCCATCGCCTGGCTGCGCACCTCGGCCAGGGTCTGCACCGCGGCGATCGGCTGCTCGGGATCGAGCTGGGCGACCAGCGACCGGACGTCGCCCAGCGCCGCGACCGGGTCCGACCGGGTGCGCACCAGGAGCTCCATCGCGCTCACCGGCTGCTGCGCGAACGGCAGGTAGAAGGCGGGCCCGGCCTCTTCGGCCAGGCCGCGCTGCCGGACGTCGCCCACCACGCCGACCACGGTGCGGAAGACGCCGCTTCCCGGCGGCCCGCCGGACAGCCGGATCCTCGCCTCGAGCGGGCTGCGATGGGGCCAGAAGCGCCTCGCCATCGACTGGTTGACGACGACGACCGGGGGCGCCTTCTCGCCGTCGCGGGTGTCAAACGGCCGCCCGGCGAGGAGCGGAACGCCGAGCGTCTGGAAGAAGCCCTCGCTCGCCAGGTGGAGGCTGGCCTGCCGGGCGGGGTCGTCCGCCGCGCCCTGGATGTCGAAGCTCGGGTTGGCGATCGCTCCCGCGAGCGGCAGATCGCTTGTCAGCGCCGCCGATACCACCTCGGGCCGCTGCTCGAGCCCCTGCACCAGCTGCCCGAAGAAGTTCCGGAAGTCGGCCGGCCCCTGGTACTTGTGGAACGGCAGATCGATGACCATGGTGAGCACGTTGCCGGTCTTGAATCCGGCGTCGACCTGGCGGAGGTTGGCGAGGCTGCGCAGGGTGAGCCCGGCCATCACCAGCAGGACGAAGGAGAGCGCCACCTGGGCGACGATCATGGCGCCGCGCAGCCGGTGCTTGCCGGCGCCCGCCGTGGCGTTGGCGCCACCCTCCTTGAGCCCCGACACGAGGTCGCCGCGCGATGCCTGGAGGGCGGGGAGCAGCCCGAAGGCGAGGCCGGTCGCGAGCGACACCGCGAGGGTGAAGAGGAGCACCTTGCCGTCGATCGACACCGCGGAGCCGAGGGCGTTGACCCGGCTCACCCAGAGGGCGAGGCCCCTGATGCCGGCGGCGGCGAGCGCCAGCCCCACGAGGCCGCCCAGGAGGCCGACGATCGTGCTCTCGGTCAGCAGCTGGCGGAGGATGCGGCGGCGGTCGGCGCCCAGCGCCGCGCGCAGCGTGATCTCGCGCTCGCGGCTCATCAGGCGGGCGAGGGTGAGGTTGGCGAGGTTGGCGCAGGTGATGAGGAGGACCAGCACGACGACGCCGAAGAGGACGAGCAGGCTGGCCCGGAAGTTGGACGTGATCTCCTCGCGGATGGGGACCACCGGGATGTCGAGGTGGGGATCGCGGTAGAGCTGCGGGAACTCCCGGCGCAGGCGGCCGAGGATGGTCGTCGCCTCGACCTGCGCCTGACCGGCCGTGGCGCCGGGCTTCAGCCGCCCCCAGAGCTGGACGAGCGACGCCCCCCGGTTGCTGGCGATGGCGGGGTTGGAGCGGAACGGACAGCTGGTGGTCGGCATGTAGACGTCGTTGGTGCCCGGGTAGGGGGGCAGCGGCGGCAGCACCCCGATGACGGTGATCGTCCGCCCGTTCATCCGCAGCGCCTTGCCGACGATCGCCGGGTTGCCACCGAAGCGGCGCCGCCAGTACTGGTCGGTGAGCAGGAGGACGTGGTCGGCCCCCATCCGCTCGTCGGCCGGCACGAAGCCGCGGCCGCGCGCCACCCGCACCCCCAGCCCGTCGAAGAAGTCGCTCGACACCACCCCGGTCTGCACCCGGTCCGGCTCGCCGTGGCCGACGAGCGAGAAGGTCATCGAGTGGTACTCGAGGATCGACATGCTCCGCGCCTGGCGCCGGAAGTCGGCGAGCTCGGGGACCGAGAAGTACAGCTTCGAGCCGCCGGCGCCGAGCTGGGCGCCGAGGTGGACCAGCCGGTCGCCGTGGGCGTAGGGCAGCGGGCGCAGGAGCACCGTGTCGAGGATGCTGAAGACCGCCGTGTTGGCGCCGATCCCCAGCGCCAGGGTGAGGATCACGATCGCCGAGTGCACCGGCCGCTCGAGGAGCTGGCGCCGCGCGTACTGCAGGTCCCGGAGCAGAGCTCCCATCGTCGTTCCTTCCTGCCGGCCGGCCGAGAGCGGCGGGCCCCCGCAGCTCCTATCGTACGCTCGCGGGCGGCGGAAGTTGCCCGGCCGCCGGCGGTCCGGCCGCTCCACCCTCGCGGCAGGGGCGGCGCAAGGAGGTTAGAGTTGCCGCAACAGGAGGAAACCGATGACCCCGCGCTCGACGAACCGTCAGATGACGAACCCGAAGAGAACGCTTCTCACCACGGCCCTGCTCGCCGCGGCGCTCGCCGTGCCCGGCGCCGCCCGCGCCACCCATCGCGCGCCCGCCACGCCACGCCACGCCGGCGCCTTCTCCACCGCGACCCTCGGCGGCGCCTGCTCGCTCGCCCGGCTGACGCGGGGGGACCTCCCCGCCGGCTGCCTCGCCTCGGCGGTGACCCGCCGGCCGCTCGCCGGCGACGTCGTCGAGTACAGCGCGACGCTGCGGGTCGGCCCCGGCCCGCACGATGTGATCGGCCTACACCGCGTGACGCGGGAGCGGGCGCCCTTCGTCCCGCTCGCCGCCCGCCGGGCGGTGCTCCTGGCGCACGGCGACGCCTGGGGGTTCGACGCCGCCTTCCTCGCCAACCTGGCGACCCCCGGCGCGGCGCCCGACCACGCCTTCCCGGTCTTCCTGGCGCGGCACGGGATCGACGTCTGGGGGATCGACTTCCGCTGGACCCTGGTGCCGGCGGCGACGACCGACTTCGCCTTCATGCAGGACTGGGGGCTGGCGACCGACGTCCACGACCTCGGCATCGCCCTGGCCGTCGCCCGCGCCGCGCGGCTGCTCGAGGGCGACGGAACCGCCAAGCTCTTCCTCCTCGGCTGGAGCCGCGGCGGGCAGACCGGCTACGCGTATCTTGATGCCGAGACCCAGGTGCCGGGCTTCCTGCGCCAGGTGAGGGGTTTCATCCCGGTCGACATCTTCTGGAAGACCGACCAGGAGGACCTCCGCCAGGCGGCCTGCGCCCGCGCCGCCGGCGACCGCTGGGCGCTCGACACCGGCACCTACCAGAACGCCTCGGGCCAGCTCTTCTCGACCCTGGGGAGCCTCGCCCTGACGGCGCCGTCCGCGCCGTCGCCGATCCTACCCGGCCTCACCGACCGCGAGGCGGCGCTCCTCGCCGGCTCGGCGACCTTCGAGCTGCTGCCGCCGGGCCAGTCGTTCGTCCCCTTCTACCACTTCGTGGGCGGCACCTTCGCCGCGGACGGCCGGCCGACCGGCCTCAGCGACACCCCCGAGCGCGCCTGGTTCGACTTCGAGCGCGGCGCCTCCCCCTACGAGCCCACCCGCATCCTCCTCGACGGCGAGGAGACCCTCTGCGAGCAGGTCGACGTCCCGTTCGACGACCACCTGGGCGAGATCCGGGTGCCGGTCTTCTACCTGGGGGTCGGCGGCGGCTTCGGCGAGTACGGCCTCTACACGACGACCCTCCTCGGCTCGACCGACGTCACGACGCGGGTCGTCCGCCGGCTGCCGCCCGCCGAGCGCGCGCTCGACCTCGGCCACGCCGACATCTGGAACGCGACCGCGGCGCCGAGCCTCTTCTGGCAGCCGATCCTCGACTGGATCGCCAGCCACTGACCCGCCGGCACCGGCGCCGGCACCGGCACTGGATGAAGAGGGGGACGGGCGAGCCGCGGGGAACGCCCGTCCCGCCCATTTCGCTACGGCACCTGGACTCCGGTTCGCCGCGATTCTTGATACCTTCGGCGGCGCGACCGGAGGAGCCCTCATGACCCGTCCCCTGCCCGCTCTCGACCCCCGGACCTCGGCCCTCGTCCTCATCGACCTGCAGCGCGGCATCGTCGGCCAGCCGACCCAGCCGCACCCGGCGGCCGAGGTGATCCGCAACGCCCGCCGCTTGGCGGAGGCGGCGCGGGAGCGCGGCGCCCTGGTGGTGCTGGTCCGCGTCTCCTTCGCCGCCGACGGCGCCGACGCGGTGCATGCCGACGTCGACGAGCCCTACGCCGCCCAGCGCGCGCCGGGGTGGGACGAGATCGTCCCCGAGCTCCTGCCCCTGGCCGACGTCGTCGTCTTCAAGCGGCAATGGGGCGCCTTCCATGGCACCGACCTCGACCTCCAGCTGCGCCGCCGCGACCGGCGCACGATCGTGCTGGGCGGCATCGCGACCAACTTCGGCGTCGAGTCGACCGCCCGCGACGCCTACGAGCGGAGCTACCAGCTCGTCCTGGTCGAGGACGCCATGTCGGCCCGGACCGCCGACGACCACGCCTTCGCCGTCGCCCGCATCTTCCCGCGCCTCGGCCGGCTGGCCGACACCGCGGGCGTGCTCGCGGCCTGGCGGGGGGAGGACGGCGGCGGCCGAGGACCGATGCCCTGAGCGCCCTCCTCGCCCTCGACCAGGGGACGACGAGCTCGCGCGCCCTGGTCTTCGCCGAGTCGGGCGAGCTCCTCGGCGTGGCGCAGCGCGAGCTCGGCCAGATCTTCCCGCGGCCGGGCTGGGTCGAGCACGATCCGCTGGAGATCTGGGAATCGCAGCTCGCGGTGGCGCGCGAGGCGCTGGCGCGGTCGGGCCTCGGCGCCCGCGACGTCGCGGCGATCGGCATCGCCAACCAGCGCGAGACGGCGGTCCTCTGGGACCGCGCCACCGGCCGCCCGCTCGCCAACGCCATCGTCTGGCAGGACCGGCGCACCGCCGCCGCCTGCGAGCGGCTGCGCCGGGACGGTCGCGAGGAGCTCTTCGCCGCGCGCACCGGCCTCACCCTCGACCCCTACTTCTCGGGCACCAAGCTCGCCTGGCTGCTCGACGCGCTGCCCGGCGCGCGGGCCGCGGCGGCGGCCGGACGGCTCGCCGCCGGCACCGTCGACTCCTGGCTGATCTGGAACCTGACCGGCGGGCTGCACGCGACGGACGCGACGAACGCCTCGCGCACCCTCCTCTACGGCCTCGCCGCCGGCGCCTGGGACCCCGAGCTCCTGGAGGTCCTGGAGATCCCGCCGCAGATCCTGCCGGAGATCCGCCCCTCGGGCGCGCTCTACGGCGAGGCCGCCGCCGACCGCTTCGGCGCCCCGATCCCCATCGCCGGCGTCCTCGGCGACCAGCAGGCGGCCCTCTTCGGCCAGGCCTGCTTCGCGCCGGGCATGGCGAAGACGACCTACGGCACCGGCGCCTTCCTGCTGCTCCACACCGGCGGCCAGCCCATCCGCTCGGCCCACGGGCTCCTCGCCTCGCCGGCCTGGCGCCTCGCCGGCGGCACCGACTTCGCCCTCGAGGGGAGCGTCTTCGCCGCCGGCGCCGCGGTGCAGTGGCTGCGCGACGGGCTCGGGATCATCCGCTCCGCCGCCGAGGTCGAGGCGCTGGCGGCGAGCGTGCCCGACGGCGGCGGCGTGGTCCTGGTGCCCGCCTTCACCGGCCTCGGCGCGCCGCACTGGGACCCCTGGGCGCGCGGCGCCCTCCTCGGCCTGACCCGCGGCACCACCGCCGCCCACATCGCCCGCGCAGCGCTCGAGGGGATCGCCCACCAGGTGGCGGACGTCCTCGCCGCCATGGAATCGGACAGCGGCAGCCCGCTCGCCGAGCTCCGGGTGGACGGCGGCGCCGCGTCGAACGACCTGCTGCTGCAGATCCAGGCCGACCTGACCGGCATGCCCGTCACGCGGCCGAAGGTGCGCGAGACGACGGCCCTCGGCGCCGCCTACCTCGCTGGCCTCACCGTCGGCGTCTTCCGCGACCTCGACGAGATCGCCGCCCGCTGGCAGCTCGAGCGCCGCTTCGACCCCGCCATGGACCAAGGCGAGCGCGCCGAGAGGCGCGCGCGTTGGGCACAGGCGGTCCGCGCCACGCGCGCGGCGGGCGGGGCCGCCGCTGCCCGATCGGTCTGACCGTCGTCGACCACGAATCACCGTGCCTGCGAGAGAAACCGCAGCGGCGCATTCGTCTACCGCCGGGGCGGAGCGCCGGCCTTGCCGCCCGGGTGTGTCGCCGGCGTTGGTGGCCGTTGTGGCGTGGAGACGCCCCGACGGCGGTGGCCTCGGCAGGTCAGTGGTCAGGGACTGGGGCGTCTCTACGGCTCTACGACTGCCGGTCGGAGGTGAGGATCGGCATTCTCTAGCTGGCCTTGTGCGATGAGCAGACGATCGAACGGGTCCGCGTGATGCCGCGGCAGGCTCCCGGCGTGTAAGGCATGGCTGTGCTGGATCGGTAGAGGAGAGGTACCGCTCGTCTCCATCCGTGCCAAGACGTACTCGATGGGCTGCACGGGAAGAGGAAGCTTGCCGAGCGCATAATTGAGCGCGATCTCCCATGCGCTCGCGGCCGACAGAAAGAGCTGGTTCTCAGGGTTTTCGAGCAATGCCCGCGCCGGTGGAAGACAGCCGGCTCGATTGGGCTTGCATCCACGGACGGCCGGCGGCTCCTCCGGCGGCACTCCCTGGAGCACGGCTTCGACGACCGCGGTGGCCTCGACCCCGAGGAGCGCCAGGAGCACCGCCGGCGTCCGCCACAGGCGTCAGGCTCCGCCGATAGTTTATGCGTGATAAACTGAATAAGCCGAGCGCTGGATTGGGGATTGTCGTGTCCTGTCTCGCTGTACCTGCGGCGTCCCGAGATCGTCGCGCTGCCGGCCAGGCACTGCGGAGGTGTCTATGAAGGCTTTGTTGATCGCAGGTTTGCCGCCCGACCAGCAGCAGCTCAAGGATCGCGGTCCCGCCAGAGTCAGTGTGTTCGGGGCCGCCACGCACGAGATCGATTCCGTCCGCGCGCTCCTCGAGTACGGTACCTACGATCGTTACTACTTCTTCGACAACCAGCCGCTCGGCGCAGCAGGTCCCGCACCGCCCTTGCCCGATTGGGCCTCGGGGCGAGCCGAGATCATCGATCCCACGACCATCGGCCAGCTGGCCTCGATCGATCACCTGGTCATGATGACCGGCCGTTCTCTGATCCATACTCTCGTCCCGCTGCGGGCGGTCTGCGGCGCGAGCTGGCCGGCGGTCGGTTTCATCCATTCTCTCGCCAACACCACGACGCCCTTGATGATGATGGGCATGCTGGTTTCGGGCGTCAACGAAGCGGATGCGCTGATCTGCTCCACGGCCTCCGGCCGGCGGGTCATCGAGCAGCTCTTCGCTGCCATGGCCGAGGACAACCCGGCGCTGCCGCGACGGGTGCCGGTCGAGCTGCCGGTAATCCCGCTCGCCGTCGACTGCCGCAGAGCCCCGACCGCGCGCTCTCTGGCGCGGCAGAGGCTCGAGATCCCACCCGACGCCGGTGTGCTGCTGTGTCTGGGCCGCTTCTCACCCGTGTCCAAATGCGATCTGGCACCCCTGGTGCTGGCGTTTCTGCGCCAGTTCGGCGGTGACCGCCCCGCGCCGATCCTGCTCCTGGCGGGGGACGACACCCAGCATCGAATGGCCGACCTGCTGCGGGCCTACTGTGCCGATGTCGGCGCTGCCGACCTTGTGCGGATCAAGCCCGACTGCACTCAGCAGGAGCGAGCGGACCTCTTCGGTGCGGCGGACGTATTCGTGGCGCCCAACGACAATCTCCAGGAGACCTTCGGGCTCGCGCTCGTGGAGGCGATGGCGGCCGGTCTACCGGTGCTCGCGTCGGACTGGGACGGGCACAAAGAGCTGGTCCGCCAGGGCGAAACCGGCTTCCTCTCGCCCGTCTATTGCCCCAGCTTCGGCGATGAGTGCGAGCTGACCGCCGTCGGCAGCTCCTTCGAGGTGCGCAACACTTTCCTGGCCAGCACGACGGCGGTCGACTGCGACGCCATGATGATCAAGGCGCGCCTTCTCCTGGAGGACGACGCGCTGCGGCGCCGCCTCGGCGACGCCGGGCGATGCTGGGCGCGTGCGGATTTCGATTACACGGCCGTGGTCCCGAGATGGGAGTCCCTGTGGGACGAGTTGGCGGCCAGGGCGCGGGCGCGGTGCGGCCCCGGCGCGAGCCCGCGGAGCCCGTTCGCCTACCGGGCGCAGAGGATGTTCGCCCACTACCCGACGAGGGTGCTCACGGACGCCGATCTCATCCGCGTCACCGCCGCCGGCAAGGAGTGGCTCGACCGCCGCACGCCGCTCGGCGTCTTCGAGCCCATCACGCGCGCCTTTCCGAGCGAGGAGCTGCGAGGGATCGTCTCGCGCCTCGCCGAGCGATCAGAGCCTGTCGCGCTCGGCTCCGCCGTCGCGCAGCTGCGGCAGGCGGGGCATGGCGACCTCGCCGCCCGCGCCTACCTGGCACGCCTACAGAAGTACGGTCTTCTTGGGCTGATCGTAGACATCGCCGTGTCGTAGCCGCAACTCGCGCCCTACGGCTCGACGATCGCGGACGCCGCGGCCGGCGGCTCCTCCGGCGGGACTCCCTGGAGCACGGCTTCGACGACCGCGGTGGCCTCGACCTCGGAGACGGCCTGCTCCAGGGCCGAGTGGTCGTCGAGGACGTGCTCGCCCAGGTAGTCGGAGAGCCAGATGCGCTCGACGATCGGATAGGCGGCGACCAGCGGCAGGATGAGGAGCGCGCCGGCGATCCCCTGCAGGCGCCCGCCGATGGCGAGAGCGATCAGCACGACGAGGGGCGACAGGCGCAGGTGCCGGCCGTAGAGGCGCGGCACCAGGACGTAGCCCTCGAAGGTGGCGTAGAGCAGGTAGAGGAGGAGCACCGCGCCCGCCGCGACGTGCGACACGGTGAGCGCCAGAAGCACCGCCGGAGTGGTCGCGATGACGATGCCGACGAGGGGGATGACGTCGCAGATCCCGGCGAGGAGGGCGAGCGGGATGACGGCCGGCACGTGGAAGACGGTCAGCACCAGGAAGGCGAAGCCGGTGAACAGCAGGGTGGTGACGATCTGCGCCCGCATGTAGGCGAGGACCACGTCGGAGACCTCGGGGATCGTCTCCGCCATCTTCGCGCGGTGGCGGCGCGGCATGTAGGCGAGCAGCCAGGCGTAGGTGCGCTTGCCGTGGTAGAGGAGGTAGAGGGTCAGCGTGAAGCCGAAGACGCCGCCGGCGAGGGCCTCGACCGCCACCTCCCCCCAGACCAGGGGCTTCTGCAGCCAGGTCGCGACCTGCGGCGAGCGCGGCAGCTGAAACACCTCCTCGAGCACCCCGGCGAGGAACGGCGAGGCCGGGCGCACCCGCGCCACGACGCGATGGCTGAAGGCCGAGAGGTTCCGCGACAGGCTCTGGATCTGCTCGGCGAGGGGCGGCGCGACGAAGAGCAGGGCCAGCGCGACCAGCGCCACGGCGCTGGCGCCGAGGAGGACCACCGCCAGGCCGCGCGACATCCCCCGCCGCTCGGCCCAGTCGACGAGCGGCTCCGCGGTGATCGCCAGCAACAGGGCGAAGACGCAGATCAGCAGCAGCGTCCAGAGCTCGTGAGCGGCCCAGAGGAGCGCCGCCGCGATCAGGATGCGGAAGATCGTGGCCCAGCGCAGCTGCGGCCTCTCGGGCTCGGGGAGCGGGACGGCGGGGCGGCGGACCGGGGGCATCATCTGAAATCTCCAGCCGGGGAAGCTCCAGCGGGAGCGCGGGCGGGATGTCGCGCGGGCGGCGCGGAGAGCCTCGCCGGCGCTTCATCCGGCTTCCCGGAGAGGCCCGCGAACAGCGAGGCATAGAGCTCGATGCCGTCCCAGAGGTTCTGCAGGCGGAGGTTCTCGTTCGCGGCGTGCTGGTTGTCGTCGTGGTTGGCGATCGGCAGCCCGATCACCGGCACGCTCGGAGCGCCCGGGGCGGGCTGCACACCCGACGCGCCTCCCGGCCGCTGGAACAGGTACATCGGGATGCTGCCGCCGAGGGTCGGCAGGCGGACCGGCGTGTGCCCGGCGGCGGTCATGATCGCCGCCACCTCGCGCGACAGCGGCAGGTCGAGCGGCGTGCGCGCCGGCGGGTAGCCGGCGCCCCAGGCGACCTGGACGAGCTTCGGATGGCGGCTGCGGGTCGCGGCGTCGGGCGGCCCGCGGACGATGGTGTAGCCCTGGGCCGCGATGTGCCGCTCGACGAGCGCCTCGACCGCGCCGGGCGTCTCGTCCGGGACGAGGCGGAAGTCGATCGACGCCCGCGCCTCGGTCGCGATGGTGTTCGACGCCTGGGCGCCGACGTGCCCCGCCTGCAGGCCGCGGACGTTGAGCGCCGGGAGCATCAGCCGCTCGTCGAGCCGCTCGCCGCCGCCTTCCTCGCCGGCGATCTCGAATTCGCGCCGGAGGCCGGCCTCGACGCGGGGAACGGCGGCGATGGCCGCCCGCTCCGCCGGCGATGGCGGCTTGACGTCGGCGTAGAAGCCGGCGATGAGGATGCGCCCGTCGTCGTCGCGCATCGAAGCGAGGAGGCGGGCGAGGCGCGCCGCCGGGTTCGGCGCCCAGTTGCCGTAGTGGCCGTCGTGCAGCCCCTTGACCGGCCCGTAGACGGTCAGCTCGAGGTCGACGACGCCGCGCGCGCCAAAGAAGAGGAGCGGCCGCCGGCTCTGATGGACCGGCCCGTCGCAGAGGACCCAGGCGTCGGGGCGCAGCACGTCCGGGTACTTGGCGAGATAGGCCGCGAGGTGCGGCGAGCCGGCCTCCTCCTCCCCCTCGAAGACGAAGCGCAGGTTGACCGCGGGCCGGCGGCCGGCGGCGCCGAGGGCGTCGAGCGCCGCGGCCATGGCGAGGATCGGCGCCTTGTCGTCCCCGGCCGAGCGGGCGTAGAGGCGCCACTCCGGATCGATCGCCGGAGCGCGCCGCCAGTCGACGTCCCGGCCGCCCGCGTCGCGCATCTCCGGCGTCCATGGCGGGCTCTGCCACTGCGCCGCGTCGACCGGCTGCCCGTCGTAATGGGCGTAGAACGCGACCGTCCGCGCCGCGCCCGGTGCCGCGAGGTCGCCGACGACGAGCGGCGGCGCCCCGGCGAGCGTCAGCCGGCGCGTCCGCACGCCGCGCCGCGCCAGCATCGCCTCGACCGCCGCCGCGTTCCGCTCGATGCCCGCCGCGTCGCTCGCCAGGTTGGGGATGGCGAGGAAGTCGGCGAATTCGCCGATCACCGCGCGCTCGTGCCCCGCCCGCCACGCCCGCGCCGCGCCGGCGACCGCCGCCGGATCGGCCGCCGGCGCGCCGCCGAGGCCGCCAGCGGCGAAGAGAAGAAGGATGGCGAAGAGGGTCTGCATGGCAGGCGGGCCTACTCTAGTGGAAGTAGAATCGGCCGGTGCTCGATCCGCTCCGGCTCACCCTGCCCTGGACATCCTGCCGCCGCTTTCGCCGCGACGGGGCATCGATCGCCCGCGCCCTCGGCGGCGTGCGGGCGGCGAGCGGCCTGCCCCGCGGGCTGACGACCTACCTGCCCAGCACGGTCCCGGCTCGCCCGCTCCCCAAGGGGCCGGAACGGCGCGGGTTGTAGAACCTGCCACGCCGCGCGCCCGCGAGCCGCCCGCGAGCCGCCCGAAGCCGAATACCGAGCCCGCGGTACGACGGGCCGACCGACAGCGAAAAAACAGGAGAAGAGTCAGGGAGCGCTCGGGCGAGCGCCCGTTCGAGCGAGCATGGCGCCTGATGGCGTCAGACGACGCGCAGGCCCTGCAGCAGCCGCACGACGGCGACGACCAGCCCGGCGACGAGCAGGACGTGGATCGGCCCGCTCGTCACGTGATAGACGGTGAAGCCCACCGCCCAGATCCCCGTCAACAGCAAAGAAATGATCCACAGCATCCCGAGGCTCCTTTCGCGAGCGGATGAGGAGACTACGACGGCCATCGAATCGATGGCCGGCCGTCGCTCAGGTGTGTTCCTCGGAGCTCTCGCAGACGACGTGCCGGCATCTTGGCTAAGAGCAAAGGTGGTGCCATCCCTGTCGCCGCCCGCGGCGGGGTGGCGTGGAGCGGCGGCGCGGCAGAGATCGAAGCGGGCGCTACGGCGTCGCGAGCGCGCCGGCGAGCAGCCGGTGAAACCAGTGCACGCCCTGCTCGCGATCCGGCGAGTAGCGGCCGCGCTCGTACAGGCGCGAGCGGACGCCGCGCTGCACGGACTCGACGACCGCCTCGTCCTCGCGCTCGACGCGATCGATGCCGGAGCCGGCGCCGCGGTCGAGCTTCGCGGGGTCCCAGACGTAGGTGAGGAACGACACCCGCGTGCGGTCGACGGCGAGCGGCTTGACGACGTTGACCGACACCCCCCAGGGATAGACGTTGAACATGGTGTTGGGGAAGAGCCAGTAGTAATAGGCGCCGATGCGCTGCCCGGCATCGGGCGAGGCGGCGGGGAGGGCGAAGGTCTCCTCGCCGGCGGCGGCGGCGCCGACCTGGAGGCTGCCGTAGGGAAGGAGCTCGGTGCGGTAGAGGGAGTAGTCGAGCGCGCCGGCGAGGCCGGCGTGGACGTAGGGGATGTGAAACCCCTCGAGGTAGTTGTCGCAGTAGAGGGCCCAGTTGGCGCGCACCAGGTAGTCGCGCGAGCGCGCGGGGTCGAACGTGAGCTCGCTCCAGGGCAGCCAGCCGACCCGGCGGTCGAGATCTTCGACCAGCTCGGCGAGCGGCACGGCGGGAGCGAGCGCGGCGAAGACGAACCCTCCCCAGATCCCGAACGGCACCGCCGGCAGGCTGTCGGCGGCGGCGGGGAACCCCGCGGCGCCGTCGAACTCCGGCATGGAGAGGAAGCGGCCGTCGAGCGCGAACCGCCGGCCATGGTAGCGGCAGCGCAGGAAGGGCAGGGTGCCGCCGCCGGCGCCCTCGACGACCAGGTTGCCGCGGTGCGTGCAGACGTTCGACAGGCAGTGGATGCGGTCCTCCTGATCGCGCGTCAAGAGGAGCGGCTCGTCCAGGCTCCCCTCGAGCAGGGTGAAGGGATGAACCTGCCCGGGAACCTTGACCGCCGAGACGTCCGCCACGAGCTGCCAGCTCCGTGCGAACACCCGCTCGAGGACGAGGCGGTGGACCTCCGGGTCCGAGTACACCCAGGCCGGCAGCGTCGCCGCGCGCCGGATGTCGGGGTCGATGTCGAAGGCGCGGGAGCTCACGAGATCCGATTGCCGCAGGTGCCAAGAGCGGGCGAGGTCCTTGCCGATGAGGCTGCTGCAGTGACCTGCCAACACGGTGCGCCGAGATTGAAGCAGGTCTCGATAAAGGCCGGCAGATTAATAGCCGGGCTGCTGGGGATCGAGCGCGAGGTGAGGGCCGGCCAGGGAGCGGAGCGCGGGACGCGGGGGCGGGTTGACGGCGCGGCGACAGGGATCATCGGCTTTCCATTGAGGCGATGGCTCACTCTAACTGAGTACCCAGTGCAGGGGAACCGGAGCGTCGCGGGTATAGAATCTACAGCGAAGCCAAAGCGTCGACGCCGATCGAGATCGGGCCAGCCCGCCGATCCGAGAGAAAGAGAGGCTCCTGTGCGAAGCCCGTCGGGCTACCTGCTCCTCACGACCATCGCCCTTTGGTGCTCGGCGCTCGCCGCCAGCCCGATCAGCATCGATCCGATCAACCCCCACTACTTCCTGTACAACGGCCAGACGATCGCCCTCGTCGGCGCCTCCGCGGAGTACCTCGGTCATGTGTCCTGCATCACGTCACCCGATCCTTCTTGCGAGGTAACTTCCGGCGGGACCATTTTGAGCGACTATTACTGCCGTTACGAAAACTACAACGCTTACCTGAGTGATCTATCCTCCAAGCACCTCAACAAGATGCAGATCTGGATCGGCCTGAATCACAGCCCGGGCTGGCAACGACTTGCCAACCCGACGCTGCACAGCTACGCCAAGCCTTACGATTACGAGCAGCCCTGGAGCTGGGACTCCTCGGCCGGCAAATGGACGTACATCTCCTCGCCTATCTTCTGGAGCCATGTCCGCGCGCTCCTGGCCGCGGCGCGGGCCCAGGGCATCATCGTCGAGGTCACGCTGTTTGATGCCTTCTCGGGAAATTTCGCCTATAGCCCGTGGAACCCCGCGAGCAACACCTATACGGGCTATGGCTTTACGGCGGAGCAGTACATGGTCAGCTTCGACAACCCAAGCAACTTCGATGTCATCAGCTCCAATCACTCCGCTCGCGTCGAGCAGTCCGATGCCATGTTACAGACGCTCGTGCAGACCGCGGCGTCGCAGCTCAACAGCTTCGACAATTTTTATTGGGAAATCGCCAATGAGCCGGAAATCGATGGCACCGTGACCGCCGCCAGTACCTTGACTTGGCATGACTCCATCGCTCGCGATCTTTACTATCGTGAAAGCACCCTGCCGAACGGTCATCACCTGATCGCCGCCCAGCTCCACTCAAGAACCGCGATCGAGAGCATTAAGAGCAATAACCCCGCTTATCCAAACCTCGGACCGAACATCAAAATCGTAAACGCACACTACGTGACGGTGGCGAACGGAACGCCGGATCCTTACGGAGCCATCCCGCTCATCCGTGACTACAACAATGGCCCCCAGGGCCAGCTCAACCGGCTCTTCGGCTTCAACGAAGGCCGGATCACGCCCGATGTGGCCTATCCGTCCAACCCCAATCAGGATCTGAGCACGCGGGCCGAGGCCTGGGAGTTCATGCTCGAGGGCGGCGGGACCTTTGATCACTTGGGCTACGATTGGAGGAACAATCCTGTCTCGATCAGCACCCGGACCTATCTCGGGAAGCTGGCCGACTTCCTCAAGACGCTGACGCTCCGTACCATGAACCGTCAACTGAGCGGGACGCAGCTCGCAGCTTTCGTCTACGGCGGCCTGCCGGCCTATGGAGCCGGCAACGTCTACTGGGGAGGCATGCAGTCGAGCGACCAAAAGCAGTTCGTGCTCTACGTCCACCACAGCACGCTCTCCCCCAACGCCTACACGCGCTATCGGCCCATCCTCAGCACCTACAACACCACGCTCCAGCTCCAGCAGCTCGGCGCGGCCGGCACTTTCAAGGCGGAGTGGATCGATCCAGCAACCGGCGCCGTCAAGGGCACGCCCCAGACCTTCGCCTGGAGCGGGGCCGGCATCATCACGCTGCAGGCTTCTCCCAGCTATGTGTTTGACATTGCGTTGCGCATCACGCGGCAGTGAGCTCTGGAGAGAATCAGGCGGGGGCCCCGACGGCTGTCGGACCCCCGCCGAGGCCGCCTAGGGGCAGGTGGCGAAGGCGCTGGTGTCGGTCACCGCGGGGGCCGGCGGGCCGGAGTAGTTGAAGTAGACCTTGTTGACGCCGGCCCGGATATCGAACACCTCCAGACGGTAGAAGACGTTGGTCGTCGCCGCCGAGAAGAGCCAGAATCGGTCGTTCAGGCCACAGGCGTCGATCGTCTTGACCATCACCTCCCAGTTGTCGGGGCTGAAGAACCAGAAAAGGCCCGAGCCGGGGTTGGGGCAGGAGACCGTGTGGGCGGCGCCCTCCGCCGTTCCCGGCCCGCCGATGCGATAGGTCGCCGAGACGGCGAAACGGCCGTTCAGGCAGAGAGAGCTCGAGGTCGAGGCACCGCAGCTGATCGCCACCGGGAAGGTAAAGAAGCCGATCGAGCCATGGCCCGCGCCGTTGTGGGCGCCGAGACGATCGAGGGTATTGCCGTCGAGGCCCCAGACCGCGACGAGGCCGGGTTGCGGACCGAGGATCGGGGTGTTTATCGCGGCGCGGATCTGCGCCTGGCTGCGCGCCACGCTCCAGATCCTCACCTCATCGATGGCCCCCGCCGGGCTGTAGTTGTACGAGGCGTCGCCGCCGATGCGCACCGGGAAGGTCGAGGTGGTCGCCGGCCCCGCTTCGACATGGCTGGCGACGAGCTCGCCATTGATGTAGTGGTATCGGTTGACGCCGTCGAACACCAGGGCGACATGAGTCCATTGGCCCGGGGGAATTCTCCCGCCGTCTAGAAGGACGCGGGTCGATCCCACCGCTCCGTCGTAACCACGGATGTAGGAGCGCAACATCGGGTTGGCTGGATCGCCGCAGATCCCCAGCCACCAGGAGGTGGACCAACCCTTCCCGACGATGCTGTTGCAGACCTGCGAGCCCGATCGCGAAATGTCGACCCAGGCCTCGACCGTGATCGCCCCGGTGGGATCGAGATCGGGGCTGTCGGCGATCTCGACGTAGGCGTCGCTGGGATGGCCGGGCAGGGTCAGCCAGGCGCCGAACGGCTGGGCGGCGAGGCCGCCCGGCAGAGCGACGAGGAGCGAAGCGAGGATCAGCCAGGGCGCGAGATGGAGGGCGCGCGGGTACGGATGCGACCGAGCAGCGAGAGCGCTCATCGAAATTTCCTCCTTCGTAGAGATGTGAGCCGACTATAGCCGATCGCTATTCGACCGGCGACCGGCCGGGCTGCTCTACAGGCGGGGATGGAGGGGGAATCGTTACCGGCGCGGGGAGCGCCGCGCTAGCGGCGGCTCTCGGCTTCGCCGGTCATGGGGACGAAGCGCACGGGGATGACGCGGCGGGTCTCGACGCTGCCGTCGGCTTGCTTGGTCAGGATCTCGAGCTCCTGCCAGACGGCCTTCGACCCCTCCCGCTCCAGGTGCCGACCCACCGGCGCCACCAGGCGGCCGCCGGGCTTGAGCTGCGCGAGGAGCGGCGCCGGCACCTCACGCGGCGCGGCGGTCAGCAGGATGGCGTCGAACGGCCCCGCCTCGGGCCAGCCGCGGAAGCCGTCGCCGGTCCGCACGTGCACGTTGCCGTAGCCGAGCTGCGCCAGGGTGCGGCGGGCGCGCGCCGCCAGATCCGGCACGATCTCGATGGTGTAGACCTCGCCGGCCACCCGCGAGAGGACCGCCGCGTGATAGCCCGAGCCGGTGCCGACCTCGAGCACCCTGGCGTCACGGCCGACGGCGAGGAGCGAGGTCATCAGGGCGACGATGTAGGGCTGCGAGATGGTCTGGCCGCCGCCGATCGGCAGCGCCGTGTCGCCGTACGCCTCGCCGCGCCGCGCCGCGGGGACGAAGAGGTGGCGCGGCACCTCCTCCATGGCGGCGAGCACCTCCGGCGCGCGGACGTCGCGCTGGCGGATCTGCTCGGCGACCATGCGATGACGCAGGCCGGTGTAGGGGTCGTCCGCCGCCCGGCCGGAGGGCGCCGCGAGGCCGAAGGCGAGGAGGCCGAGGGCGGCGAGGACCGGCAGGCCACAGGCGCCGCGGCCGCTACCCGCCATCGCGCACCCGGCCGGTCATCGGCGACAGGCGGACCGGGATCACCGTCCGCTTCTCCAGGCCGTCGGCGGTCTTGGTGATCACCAGGAGGTCCTGGATGAAGCCCCCCTCGGCGACCACCATCTTGCCGCCGACGCGGAGCTGGTCGAGGAGCGGCTGGGGGATCTTCGGCGGCGCCGCGGAGAGCAGGATGGCGTCGAAGGGGGCCGCCTCCGGCCAGCCCCGGTAGCCATCGCCCACCCGGATGTCGACGTTCCTGTAGCGCAGCGCCGCGAGCCGCTTCTCGGCCTCGGCGGCGACCGGGGGCGAGATCTCGATCGAGTAGACCTTCCGCGCGATCCGCGACAGGACCGCCGCGTGGTAGCCCGAGCCGGTGCCCACCTCGAGCACCGTCTTGCCGGGGCCGAGATCGAGGAGCGAGGTCATCAGCGCCACCACGTACGGCTGGTAGATCGTCCGCCCGGCGGCGAAGGCGAGCGGCTGGTCGTCGTAGGCCCTCGCCTGCTCCGCCGGCGGCACGAAGAGGTGCCGCGGCACCTGCTCCATGGCCGAGAGGACCGACGGCTTGTCGATCCCGCGCTGGCGGATCTGCTGCGACACCATCGAGCGGCGGAGCTGGACGAAGGGGTCCTGATTCGGCGGCGGCGGCGCCACCAGCGAGCGGCCGCCCGCGGCGAGGCAGACGACCGACGAGGCGAGGGCCAGCCCCGCGGCGAGCGCCGCGAGCCCTCCCCGGCGGGGCGGGCGCGGGCTAGCCCTCATGGCGGGCCTCCGGCGTCGCGACCGGGCGGGTCGAAGCCGGTGCGGTGCGGTCGTAGGCGACCTCGCCGTCGACCAGGGTGAGGTCCACCTCGGCGCGCGGGATGTCGCGCTCGGGGACGGTCATCGGATCGCGGCCGAAGACCACCAGGTCGGCGCGCTTGCCGACGGCGAGAGTCCCCACCTCGCGGTCGAGGAAGAGCGACCAGGCGGCGTCCGCGGTGAAGCCGGCGAGCGCCTCGGCGCGGCTGAGGCGCTCCTCCGGCAGCCAACCGCCGGGCGGCCGGCCGGAGAGGTCCTGGCGGGTGACCGCGGCGTAGAGCCCGAGGCGCGGGTCCGCCGATTCGACGGGGAAATCGCTCCCCAGGGCGAGCCGGCCGCCGGCGGCGAGGACCTTGCGCCAGGCGTAGGCCCCCGCCAGGCGCGCCGTCCCCAGGCGGTCGCCGGCCCATCCCATGTCGGAGGTGGCGTGGGTCGGCTGCATCGAGGCGATGATGCCCAGCCGCGCCATGCGGTCGATGTCGACGAGGGCGAGCACCTGCGCGTGCTCGAGCCGGAAGCGGGCCTCCGGGCGCGGGCCGCCCAAGGCCTCGCCCATGGCGTCGAGCGCCGTCCTGCCGCCGCGGTCGCCGATGGCGTGGATGCCGACCTGGAAGCCGTGGGCGAGCGCCGCCTTGGCGACCGCCGCCATGTGCTCCTCGCTGGCGGTGAGGAGGCCGGTGTTCCCCGTGTCGTCGCTGTAGGGGGCGAGGAGGGCGGCGCCGCGGCTCCCCAGCGCGCCGTCGGCGTACATCTTGACCCCGCGCACGGTGAGCCGCGCCGCGGGGTCGATCTCCGGGCCGCGGGCGAACCAGCGGGCGAGGAGCGCCGGATCGTCGGCGACGAAGAGGGCGGCGCGCAGCGGCAGCTCACCCCGCCGGCGCAGCCGCTCGTAGGCCTCGTAGCCGGCCTGCGATACCCCCATGTCGGTCACCGTGGTCAGGCCGAGCGCCAGGCAATGGCGGGCGGCGCGGGCGAGACGCCGGTCGAGGTCGGCCGGCGTCGCGGCCGGGAGGCGCTCGCGCAGGTGCTCCATCGCCTTGTCGAGGACGACCCCCGAGGGGGCCCCGGCGGCGTCGCGCAGGTAGCGGCCGCCCGGCGGGTCGACGGCCGTCCGGGCGACGCCCACGGCGGCCAGGGCGCGCGCGTTCAAGAGCGCCGCGTGGCCGTCGACCCGGGCCAGCCATACCGGGTGGTCGGGGACCGCCGCCGAGAGCGGACCCTCGGTGGGGAAAGCCTTGCCTGGCCAGCGGTTCTGGTCCCAGCCGCGGCCGCGCACCCAGGCGCCGGCGGGGAGCTCGCGCGCCGCCGCGGCGACCCGGCGGATCACCTCCCCGTAGCTCGGCGCGCCGGTGAGATCGACCTCCTCCAGCGCCTCGCCGAGCTCCAGGAGATGCGAGTGGGCGTCGATCAGCCCCGGGGTGACGGCGCGCCCGCCGAGCTCGACGACGCGGGTCGCCGGGCCGCGGAGGGCGATCGCGCCGGCGTCGCCGCCGAGGTAGACGATGCGTCCGGCGCGGACGGCGAGGCTCCCCTCGATCCGCTCCGGCGGCATGACCCGCGAGGTCGCCGGATAGAAGATCCCGTGCCGCATAATGAGGTCGGCGCCGTCCTCTGGAAGGGAGGCGCCGGCACCCGCGGCGAGCGCCGCGACCCCGCCAAGGATCGCGAGAAACGGTGTAAGTCCTTTCATTGCTCTGGTTTCTTCGTTCCCAAGCAGCTCATTCTTGCAGTGGGAGGTGCAAAGGACAAGCCACAGGTGCCACCCGGCGAGGACACGTCTCGGCAGGACACCGCCTGCTAGACTTCGGCGCCGTGCCCCGCCCGTCCCTGCTGCCGCTCGAAGAGGTGCTGTCGCGCCTCGGGCGGGTCCTCGCCGACTCCCCCGCCGACCGCACCGAGATCACCTGGATCGAGCTTCGCCACGGCCGGGAAGGCACCCGCCAAGACATCCCATCCCGCCGGGATGGCACGGAGCGCCGCGAGCGGACGGTCGTCCTCCGGGTCTGGGAGCGGGGCCGCACGGGCTCGCATCGCACCGGCGTCGCCGCCGTCTCCGAGCTCTCGGCGGCGGTCCGCGAGGCCCTCGGCCAGGCGCGTCTGGCGCCGGCGCCGGCCTATCCCCAACCCGCCGTCGCCGCGCCTTCTCTCGGCGCCGCGCCGGCGGTCCCGCCGGACACCCTCTTCGATCCCGCCATCGCCGACCTCGAGCCCGCCGCGGCGCGCCAGCTCCTCGGCGGCTGGACGGAGCGCGGCGACACCGCCCGGCTCGGCTGGGTCGACGGGCACATCACGGTCGTGGCGAGCGACGGTCTCCGGGCGGTGGTCCGGGCGACCGCCGCGGCGCTGGAGATCCGCGGCGGCGGGCCGGGAGCGGGGAGCGCGGCGGCCGCGGCGCGCTCGCTCGCCGCCCTCGACGGCGCCGAGGTGCGGGCCCGCGCCCGCTGGCGGGAGGCGGGCGCGCGCGGACCGGCCGAGGGCTGGGGCGAGCCGCCGTCCGTGCCCTGCCCGCTGCTCCTGGCGCCGGAGGCGGCGGCCGCCCTGATCGGTCTGCTCAACCGCGCTCTCCTCGCCTCGGCGGCCTATCGCGACGGCTCCTCGCCGCTCCGCGGCAACCTCGGGACCGCGCTCTTCGATCGCGCCATCACGCTGTGGGACGACGGCACCGATCCGCGGGGGCTCCCCTTTCCCTTCGATCTCGCCGGCCTGCCCAAGCGCCCGGTCGAGCTGATCCGCGAGGGGGTCGTCCTCACCCCGGCGCTCGACGAGCCGCTCGCCGCGGAGCTCGGCCGCCCGGCGACGCCGCACGCCCTGTCGCCGGACGAGGGCCTGGCGACCAACCTCTTCCTGCGGCCGGGAGGGCGGAGCGACGAGGAGCTACGGCGCGAGGTCGGCGAGGCGGGCGGGCTCTGGGTGGGGTCGCTCGACCCGCTCGAGCTCTACGATCCGGCCGGCCGGCGCTTCCGGGCGCGGGCGGGCGGCGTCCGGCGGATCGCCGGCGGCAACCTCGGCGAGGCCGTTGCCGACCTCTTCTGGGAGGACCGGCTGCCGGACGCGCTGTCGCGGGTGATCGGCGTCGGCGAGCGGCCGATCGTCGTCGGCGCCGGCGAGCCGTTGCTGCTCCTCCTCGGCGGCATCTCGTCGCCGGCGCTCGCCCTCGATCCGCGCGGGCGGAACGCCGCCCTCTATCCCGCCGAGTAGGGCCGAGGGGCGGTCGCGCTCACTCCCAGATCTTGACCTCGAAGCGGCCGCTCGAATCGGCGGCGCCGCGGAACATCCCCTCGCTGTTGAAGACGAGGGCGATCGAGCCGTCGTGGGCGACGCCGATCACCCCGCCGTCGCCCGGCTTGAGCTTGCCGTGGATCACCCGGTCGGCCGCCTGCTGGAGCGGGAGGCCGCCGTACTCCATCAGCGCCGAGATGTCGTACGCCACGTTGTGGCGGATGAACTCCTCGCCGGTGCCGGTGGCCGAGATGGCACAGGTGCGGTCGTTGGCGTAGGTGCCGGCGCCGATGATCGGCGAGTCGCCGATCCGCCCGAACCGCTTGCCGGTGAGGCCGCCGGTCGAGGTCGCCGCGGCGAGGTCGCCGTGGCTGTCGAGGGCCACGGCGCCCACCGTGCCATGCGTCTGGCCGCCGGCGGGTTTCTTCGCGCGCTCCCGGGCGAGCATCTCCTGCCACTCCTTGTAGCGCTTCGGGGTATCGAAGTAGCCGTTGGGCTCGCGCGCCACCTGCATCTCGCCGGCGAACTGCTCGGCCCCCGGCCCCATGAGGAGGACATGGGGGGTGCGCTCCATCACCAGGCGGGCGAGGGAGACCGGGTTCTTGACCGTGGTCACCCCGGCGACCGCGCCGCAGGCGAGGTCGCGGCCGCTCATGATCGCGGCGTCCATCTCGTGCCGGCCATCATGGGTGTAGACGGCCCCCTTGCCGGCGTTGAACCGGGGATCGTCCTCGAGGTAGCGGACGACCTTCTCGACCGCGTCGAGGCTGGTGCCGCCGGCGGCGAGCACCCCCTGGCCGAGCCGCAGGGCGGCGGTGAGCGAGCGGACGTACTCCTGCTTCTCGGTCTCGGGGAGCGACTTCGAGATGACCCCGGCCCCGCCGTGGATGGCGATCGCGTACCCGACGGCGCCGGGGCGCTGGAGGACGATGTCCGCCCGGTTCGCTCCGGCCTGCGGCGGCGGCTGGGCGGCGGCGAGCCGCGGGAGCGGGCTCGCCAGGAGCAGCGGGACGAGCAGACTCCGGACGGTTCGCGGGATTCGCGGGCTGGGCATGGGCACCTCCTCGAGGCGCCCATTCTAGTGCCCGGCGAGGTGCCAGGTGATTCGCCGCCACGCGGCGCGGCAGCCGCTGCCGAGGAGCCCGGAGATGAAAAACGGCGCCGGACGGAACCGGACGCCGAAGGAGAACTGACTTCAAGGGTAGGTACGGATGTCGCGGGTATACGGCTTTGCGGATACTTTTGTTCGCTTAGCCGCGCCGCAGCAGGACGACCGTCTGATCGTCGCGCTGCGGCAGGCCCTGGGCGAAGCTCGAGGTCGCGGCGTCGATCGCCGCCACCAGCTCGCAGAGGGGGCGCTCGCGGTGCTCGGCGAGGCAGGCGGCGAGCCGCGGGAGGCCGAACTCCTCGTCGGCCGGGTTCTCGGCCTCGGTGATGCCATCGGTGTAGATGCAGAGGAGATCGCCGGGCCGGATCTCGGCCGCGCCCGCCGTGTAGCGGATGTCCGGCAGCAGCCCGAGGGGCAGACCGGTCGCCCGCAGGTGCACGACCTCGCCGTCGCGGCGCAGCAGGAGCCCGGGGTTGTGGCCGGCGTTCAGGTAGGTCAGCCGACCGCTCGCCGGCTCGAGCTCGGCGAGGAGCAGGGTGATGAACTTCTTGGCGGCGCCCGATTCCAGGATGTGGCCGTTCAAGTCCTCGAGGAACACCGGCGCCAGACCGCTGCGGCCCTGCAGCAGGCGCAGCGCCGAGTGGAGGGTCGAGACCATCAGGGCGGCCGCCATCCCCTTGCCCGAGACGTCTCCCACCACCAGGCTCAAGCGGTCGCCGCCGATCAGCCGCAGGTCGTAGTAGTCGCCCCCCACCTGGCGCGCCGGCCGGTTCCAGCCGATCAGCTCGAAGCCGGGGACCGTCGGCAGGGCGAAGGGGAGGATCTGGCGCTGGATCTCGGCGGCGAGGTCGAGCTCGCGCTCGAGCCTCTCCTTCTCCAGGGCCTGGCGGTGGAGCCGCGCGTTCTCGAGGGCGATCGCCGCCTGGTTGGCGAAGAGCGCCAGGGTGCGGCGGTCGCCGGGCGGGAAGGGACCGACACCGCGCCGGCTCTCCTTGTCGCCCACCGCGAGGAGCCCGCGCGGGCTCCCCTCGATCTCGATTGCCACGCCGAGGAGGTGCCGGGCGTCGGGGAGGAGGGCGGCGGGCGCCGCGGCCCCGCCGCCGAGGAAGGCGCAGAGCTCGGGATCGTCGACGGCGAACGATGCCCCGGCCTCGCCCCCGAAGGTGCGCGCGGCGCGGTAGCGGCCGTGCTCCGGCTCCGTCCCCATCAGGTAGAGGGCGCCGCGGCGGGCGTCCAGGAGGGAGACGGCGCGGAGCAGGATCTCCTCGGAGAGCTGCTCGAGATCGAGGGTCCCGGCGACCGCGAGCCCGACGTCGTAGAGGGCCTCGAGCTCGACGCCGCGGAAGTTCACCTGGAAGCTCTGCTCCTTCAGCCGCCGGCGGAGCTGGCTGTTGCGCGCCGCGAGGGCGAGGAGGGGCAGGAGCTGCGCGAGGGGGGGCGTGAGGTCCGGGGAGACCGGCGCCGCGGCGGCCGGCGCCACCGCGAGGAGCCCGGGACCGAGCGGCACGAGGGTGACGCCGGAGGGGACCGCGGCGCGGTCGAGCTGGTCGGGAAACTCGGCCTCGCCCCAGGCGAGCTCGAGGTCGAGCGGGCGGTCGGCGGCGGCGCGCTCGAGGTAGAGGGCCGCGGCGGGAGCCCCGGCCGCGGCGCACCACAGCTCGAGCAGCCGGTGGAGGAAGGGGCGGTCGTTGTCGCCGCCGTCCCGGCCGAGGGCCGCGAGCTCCGCCCACGGGCCGCCCGGCAGGTCGACGCTAGCTGCGGAGACCTTCGACGGCTCGCGGCTCATCGGGGAAGATCCTGGCGTACTGGGCGAGCCCCATGATGTGGAAGGTCTTCTCGATCGTCGGCGTCAGGCAGCAGAAGCCCAGGCGCCCGTCGATCTCGATCATCTTCTCGATGATCTCGATCAGGATGGAGATGCCGATCGAGTTGACGATCTTGGTGCCGGCCAGGTTGAGCAGGAGCTTGCGGTAGCCCTCGTCGAGCAGCTTGTAGGCCACCTTGGCGATGTCCTCGCCCCCCTGGTTGTTGATGTATCCCTCCGTGTAGACCACCGCGAGGCCGTCGCGCCGGTCCACCGTGACGTTGAGGCTCTCCGTCATCTCCCGATCCCCGCTTTCATCGCGACTTGCACATGACGATGGTCGTCCCATCGTGGCCGGAGCGGATCTCCACCTCGTCCATGAGCCCGCGGATGATCTTGAGCCCCCATCCCCGCTTGCGCTCCGCCTTGAGCTTGGCCTGGATGTCCGGCTCCTCGATCGCCTCCGGCGCGAAACCCACGCCGCCGTCGCGCACCGTGATCCGCAGGCTCTCCGGCCCCGCCGCGCCCAGCACCTCGAACGTCACGTAGACGTTGCGGTCCGCCGACCGGCTGTGCTCGAACGCGTTGATGCAGGCCTCCACCACCGCCATCCGTACCTCGTCGATCTTATCCGCACTCATCGCGATGGACTCGGCCATGGCGGTCGCGGTCCGACTGGCCTCGATCTCCATGTCGGGCACCATGGGGAGCGTCAGCGTGACCTCCCGCAGGATGGCATTGCCGGCCATGACCGTCGCCGCTCGAGCCCCGGAGCCTAGAAGGAGAGGTAGAGCTGCAAGGCGTAGACGACGACCGGATGGACCAGGTCGTGGGCCAGGAGCACCCCGAAGCTGGTGACGGTGGCCAAGGTGAGAAGCAGTGTACCCGGCAGCGCTGGGATGGCAGCGTGCTTGCGAATGGATTCTAGCATGGCGGTCCTCCCTCACCGGGATCTATGGCAAGCCCGCTGCCAGCGCCGCCACCCGCCCGCCGCGCGATTGTAACCTCAACGACTGCAAAGAGTTGCGGTAGCAGGTGCGCTGGGTGAGGCAGAGGGCACCCGCCAGGATCGGGACATAATGACGCGGAGCGGCGACCCTCCGCGATGCCATCCGACCCAATCCTCCCCTCGGAACCGTCGGAGGGGCGCAAACGTCGCACCTAACCCAAAATGTCTCATGAGCGGCCGCCGCCGAGGTGCCAGGCGATTCGCGGCAGTGACCGCCGAGGTGCCAGGCGATTCGCGGCAGCGATCAGTCGCCGGGCGGGGCCGCTCCCCCGAGGATCTCGTCCAGTCGGTCGAAGAGCTCCGGGTCGCGCGCCAGGTCCAGCTTGCGGGCGAAGTGGTAGGCGCCGCCGGCGATCCGCGGCAGGTCGGCGAGGCCGAGGGTGCGCGGGTGGCCGTCGCGGCTGCCGCCGAAGTCGTAGTAGCGCTTGTCGTCGTTCACCAGGCGGAAGCGGCCGCCGTTGACGAGGGCGGTCTGGAAGAACGACTCGTCCGGCAGGATGGTCCGCGCATAGTGGCGGAGGATCTCCGGGCGGTCGTGCGCGAAGCGGGCGAGGTGCGCGACGCAGGGGCGGGAGAGCGAGTGCCACTGGAGCCCCCCGTAGCAGGTGAGCCCGCGCCCGAACGGCGCCCGCGCCCGGAGCCCCACCTGGGCGCCATAGGTGAAGTAGAGGTGGACGAGCTTCTGGAGGTCGTTCACCTTGCGCACGGCGCGGAGCGTCCGGTGCGTCCAGGCCGGCAGATCGTAGTAGCGGTAGTGGTAACGGCGGAAGCCCTTCCGCCTCCCCCAGGGGCTCTCGGGCGAGCGGATGTCCCACCAGGTGATGAAGCCGTCCGCGCCCGACTCGGCGAGGAAGCGCTCGCTCGCGGCGAGCGGCTGGGTGGGATAGTCCTGCCCGGAGAGATAGACGAGCCAGCCCCAGTCGTCCGCCGCCGCGAGCAGGCGCTCGATGGCCCGCAGGTAGCCCGAAACCATGGTGAACCCGCCGCGCCGGGTGGGCTCGCGGTCGAGGAAGAGCTCGACGTCCGCGAGATCGGCGAACGGCGCAGGATCGAGCGGAGCGCCGCCCGCGTCGTGCCAGACGAGCACCCGCGCCGCCGGGCTCCCCCGCTTGATCGTCCGCACCAGGCGGAGGATCTGCGCCGGGTCGCGGTGGGTGCGGACGAGGTAGACGGTCTTCATCGGTCCGGCCACCGAGAGCCCTTGGCATCCCGAAATGGCATGTAGAATCGACCCATGAAGAACCGGCAAACTCTGCATGCGCTCGCCGCTGCTCCCTTGGATGATGAGCTTCTGACCGAGGAAGACTTAGCGGCGATCCGGGAGGGGCTAGAGGAGAAGGCAAGAGGTGAGGTCGTAGCCCATGAAGAAGTCAGGCGCCTTCTCCGCATCGCCGAGTGAGCTCGCGGGTTAGATGGGCCAAGCGAGACCTCAAGTAATTTCCCCGCCTTGACAGACCGACGCCGGACCGGATCGCATCTGCAGTCGACGAGCTCGTACCAGCTCATCGCCTTGCGAACTTGAGGTGCGTCACCTGTGGCGCGGCGACCGTCCGCACGAGCTCGAGCCCGTGCAGATCGTCGCCGACGCCCTCGAACAGCCGCTCTCCGCTGCCGAGGAGCGTCGGCACGAGGCTGATCTCCATCTCGTCCACGAGGCCGGCCGCGAGGTACTGCTGCGCGGCACGCGCTCCGCCGGCGAGCGCTACATCTTTACCGCCCGCGGCTCGCCGCGCCCCTTCGAGCGCTGCCTCGATGCCCTCGGTGACGAACGTGAAGGTCGTTCCGCCTTCGAGCGCGAGCGGCTCGCGTGCGTGATGCGTGAGCACGAACACCGGGTGATGGAACGGCGGGTTGGCTCCCCACCAACCGTTCCACGGTTCATCGGCATCCCAAGGGCCGGGATGGCCGCCGAACATGTTGCGCCCCATCACCGTGGCTCCGATGTTGGCCAGCGACTCCTCGATAACCCGCGTGCTCTCGTTGACCTCGCCGCCTTCGAGGCCATGCATCGCTCGCCAGGCCGCGAGCGGGAACACCCACTCGTGCAGACGCATGCCGCCGATCCCGATCGGATTGTCCACGCTCTGGCTGGGACCGGCAACGAAGCCGTCGAGCGACATCGAGATCCTGAAGCGCAGCTTCGACACGTCCACCTCCCTCGGAAATCAGATCGCCGCCTGAGCATCCTACGCCAATGTCTGGCGGTGGACGGCGGCCGAGCCGCACGCCGCGGCGTGCGGCAGAGCGGCACGAGCCAGCCGGCGCTGGCCGGCGCTTTTTCGGGCCGCGCGGACGTTTTCTCGACCGGGAGAGCAGGCGGCCGCGATTTCGCGGCTTTTGAGCCTGGAAAAGGCGATTGGACTGCTCGGCGAGCGATTTCGTCGCGGAGCGTGGTTTTCTACGTCCCGATTTCGTTTTCTGCGGTGAACGCCCCTCCGCCTGCCAGCGGGCGGCGGCTTTAAGCGCGAAGCGCACCCGCTTGCCTCCAGAGGGCGATGGGATGCCGTCCCGGTAGAGGTCTGGGTTGCCGGCCAGCCTGCGACCCGGTCGTCGGGGTGGCGATGATGCCGATGCTACGCGCAGTCGTGCTGAGTTTCCCGAGTAGCGTCCGCTGCAGCAAGTTGTTATAGACCCTTCACCTATGGCTCGTACTCGTTCGATTTTGACCTGTTGCAGTCGAAACAGGCTAGTCGGAGGTTGTGCTCCTCGGAAGACCCGCCCTTACTCAGCGGTATAATGTGGTCAAATTCGATTTCATCATCACGCAGAACCCTCCGCACATCTGGCATCGATTGTTGTCGCTCCGCACGTCTCTGTCATGGTGTGCAGATGCTGCCGATTCGCGAAGCCTGCGTCTCGGTGAGCGTTCGTCACAGAAAACTGGGCAGTGCCGAATACGGAGCAGGCCTTATCGTCGTCGCTATCGTCAGGAACTTCGGATAGTCGTTCGGATGAAGGTCCACCCCACTTCTCGACTAGCCTTCCGAGGATGGCCCCCTCAGCGCGTCCCGAGCGGCTGCACCGCGCGAGGAGCTTACACGCGCGGTCTACGCCGACTTCCCAGATACGCCTTGAGCTGCGGCGCCACGCTGCGGCGCTTGAGCGCGCCCTGCGCCTGCCAGCGGGTGGCGGCGTCCAGGTCGAACCAGGAAGCGTACCTGCTTCGCCTCGTAGAGGGCGATGGGGATGCCGTCGCGGTAGAGGACGCGGTTGCCGGCGAGCGCGGCGAGGCGGTCGCCGGGGGTGGCGATGCCCACCAGGTTCAGCGGATCGGCGGCGGTGACCGAGACCAGGGTGCCGCGGCGGGGCTCGCTTGCGCATGGCGCGGAGGCGCCCGACCGCCTCGGCCAGGGCGTACTGCTCGCCGGAGAAGCCGGCGACGAAACGGCCGCCGCGGATCTCGCCTCGCGCTTCCAGACGGCGGAAGACGCGGAGGAGGTCGCGCCAGGGCGGCAGCAGCGTCTCGCGCTCGAGGAGGCGTGCGGAAGACGACGCCGTAGCGGTGGAGGAGCGCCCAGGCGACGGCCTCGACGGTCTCGTTGCCGATCTCGGGCCGGCTCTCGGGCGCTGCCGCCGCGCCTCCCGGCCACGGGGAGGGGGGCCGCTCCCGGCGCTTCCGCGGTGCGCAGGGCGACCAGCGGCCGGCGTTCTCCATGCCGAAGAGGGCGACCCCGGCGCGGCGCGGCCGGGGGCTCCCGACGCGGTCGATCGGCGGGCGCTTGTTCGCGGGCATGAGCAGGGCGCGCAGGCCGGTGAAGCTGTCCGAGGTCACCAGACCCCAGGCGACCAGCTCGGCGAGCGCCTCCTCGAGTCTGGGTGTGGAGGAGCCCGGCGCCCTGGGCGATCTCGCCGAAGAAGGAGGCGCCGCGGGCGCGGCAGGAAGTCGTAGACGCTCGCGCGCCGGCCGAGAGGTCGAGCGCCGGGGGCGCCGGGGCGAGCTCCCGCCAGATGCGGAGGCTCGAGCGGCCGAGGAGGGCGATCGGCGTCGACCTGCATCGGGCCGGAGCGCGGACCCGGACGCCGGCCCTCGCCGACGCGACGCCGGCGGCGCGCCGCGCCCCCAGACCAGCGGCCGGCGAGGCAGAGGGCGTCGAGCCAGGAGGGGTCGTACTCCTCCATCCGCGCCGGCAGGATCTCGCCCTCCCAGGCGGACGCCGCCGCCTCGAAGCCCTTCGAGCTGGCGCGAGCGGGCGCCGCCAGGCTCTCCGGCCCGGTGCCTGGGCCTCGGGATCGACCCGCTGCCAGGCGAGGAGGAAGCGCAGGAAGTCGGCCTGCGAGCACCGGCTCGATCTCGCGCCGCAGCCGGTCGATGGTGTAGCGGTGGATGCGGGCGAGGAGCCGCCGCTCGCACCACTCCTCCCCCGGCGCTCCCGGCGTGAAGCGGCCGCGGAAGACGAACCCCTCGCTCTCCAGCGCAGCGAGGGCGCCGTCGACCGCGCCGCACGGGGAGGCCGAGGCTCGCGGCGAGCGCCGTCGGCGGTCACCGGCCCCAGGCCTGCGAGACGGCCGCGGACGAGCTCGACCAGCGCCTTCTCCGGCTGCCACTCCTGCGCGACCAGCCGGGCGGGGCGGCGATCGGCGGAGCTAAGCCAGCGCTCGGCCTCCGGAGTGGCATAGACGCCAGCGAGCTGCGGCAGGCGCTCGGCGGCGACCCAGAGCCGGGCTGCGGCGGCGGGGTCAGCGGCAACGGCGGCGGCACCGGGGGCTGCGGTGGCATCTTGAGTACCGTTGGCATCGGCCGCGCGCACCGTGAGCACCGCCGCCCGCCGCTCGGCGGCGAGCTGATCGAGGACGGCCGCCAGCCGGAGCGCTCGCCCTCCTCGGCGGTGAGGAAACCGAGGGTCTAGCAGGGCGTCGTGGAGCTCGTCGGCGGTTTCCGCCTCGGGCCAGGCCTCGTCGCGCACGCGGTCGATCGCCTCGAGCGTCGAGCGCGCCGAGGTCCGCGGCCGTCTCGGGGTCGAGCCAGCGGCGCAGGCGACGACCGCCTGGGTGCGGCGCTCCTCGAGCGGCGCGTCGTCCAGGAAGGCGTAGGGCTGGCGCCTTCAGGATCTCGTGGGCGAGCGGCGAGGGCTCGGCCAAGTCGCGGGCGACGATCGCGTCACCTCGCCCGTCTCCATCCGCCGCAGGAGCCGCTCCAGCCCTTCGATGTCCATCGCCTCTTCCAGGCAGTCGCGCAGGGTCTGCTCGATCAGCGGATGGTCGGGGATCTCGCGCTCGCCGACGATGTTCTCGAGGCAGGCGAGCTGGTCGGGGAAGACGACCGCCACCAGGTCCTCGGCCGCCTGGCGCTGCAGCGGCGGCGGCACCCGCCGGCCGCCGCGCTGGCGCGGCATGGCGAGCGCCCGGCCGGCGTTCCAGCGCCAGCGCACGCCGAACATCGGCGCGTCGAGCACCGCCTGGACGAGGACGTCGCGCGCCGAGCTCGAGTGAAGGAAGTGGAAGACGTCCTCGAGCGGGAAGCTGTGGGTGGGGCCGAGCGAGAGCACGATCGCGTCCTCGGTCGCCGCCGCCTGCAGCTCGAAGTTGAAGGTGCGGCAGAAGCGCTTGCGCAGGGCGCAGGCCCCAGGCGCGGTTGACCCGGCCGCCGAACGGCGCGTGGAGGACCAGGTGCATGTCCCCGGCCTCGTCGAAGAAGCGCTCGGCGACGAGGGTCTCCTGGGTGGGCATGGACCCCCAGCGGCGGCGTGGGCGGCGCCAGGTAGTCGGCGATCTGCTCCGCCGCCGCGGGAGGGAGGCCGAGCTCGTCTTCCAGCTAGCGGCGTGCCGCGGCGAGCCCGCCCGCGCGATCGGCTCCGGACTCGAGCCGCGCCGCGAGCTCCTCGCGCAGCCGCGAGACGGCCGCCGAGAGCTCGGCGGTCCGCGCCGGCGCCTCGCCCAGCCAGAAGGGGATCGTTCGGCGGCTGCCCCTGGGCGTCCTCGACCAGCACCCGCCCCGGCTCGACCTTGATGATCCGCCACGAGGTGTTGCCGAGCTGGAAGACGTCGCCCGCCAGGCTCTCGACGGCGAAGTCCTCGTTGACCGTGCCGACGATCGTGCCCGAGGGCTGGAGGACGACTTGAAGTCGGCGAGCGTCGGGGATGGCGCCGCCCGAGGTGAGCGCGGTCGAGCCGCGCCCCTCGGCGGGCGCGCAGGCGGCCGTTGACGGCGTCGTGGTGGAGGTAGGCGGCGCGCCGCCCGCGGCGGGTGGCGAAGCCGGTCGGCCAGCATCTCGACGACGGCGTCGAAGTCCTCGCGCTCCAGGTCGCGGTAAGGGCCAGGCGCGGCGGACCAGCGCGAAGAGGCCGTCCTCGCGCCACCTCCTCGGCCGCCACCGCGGCGACGATCTGCTGCGCCAGGATGTCGAGCGGCCGCTCGGGGATGACCAGGCGGTCGAGCTCGCCGCGCCGCGCACGGCGTCGACCAGGGCCGCGCACTCGACAGCTCGTCGCGGGTGAGCGGGAAGAGCCGCCCCTTGGGGAGGCCGCCCAGGTGATGCCCGGAGCGGCCGACCCGCTGCAGGAGGGTGGCGATCGCAGCGCGTCGAGCCGAGCTGGCAGACGAGGTCGACCGACGCCGATGTCGATCCCCAGCTCGAGCGAGGCGGTGGCGACCAGGGCCTGCAGAGCTCGCCGGACTTGAGGCGGCGCTCGACTCTCCAGCCGCTGCTCCTTGGCGAGGCTGCCGTGGTGGGCGGCCACCCGCTCCGCCCCCAGCCGGTCGGCGAGGTGGCGGGTGACGCGCTCGGCCATCCGCCGGGTGTTGGCGAAGACGAGCGTCGTCCGGTGCTCGCGGATCAGCTCGGCCAGGCGGTCGTAGATCTCGGCCCACACCTCCATCGGCATCACCGCCTCGAGCGGCGAGGAGGGCGGCACCTCGACCCGCGAGGTCGAGCCGCCGGCCGTGCCCGGCGTCCACGATCTCGCAGCGCGGCGTGCCGTCCGCGCTCCACGCTTCGCCGTCCCCACCAGGAAGCGCGCCACCTCCTCGATCGGCCGCTGGGTGGCGGAGAGGCCGATCCGCACAGGCTCCGCCCGCCGCTCCCACCAGCGCCTCCAGGCGCTCGAGCGAGAGCGCGAGGTGCGAGCCGCGCTTGTCGTCGGCCACGGCGTGGATCTCGTCGACGATCACCGTGCGCGCCGTCGAGAGCATGCGCGCGGCCCCCCTCGCTGGTGAGCAGGATGAAGAGCGACTCCGGGGTGGTGACCAGGATGTGCGGCGGGCGCTTGACCATCGCCGCCCGCAGCGCCGCCGGGGTGTCGCCGGTGCGCACCAGGGTGCGGATGGCGGCGTCCGGCAGCCCGCGTCGCCGCGAGCTCGCCGCGGATGCCGGCGAGCGGCTCCTCGAGGTTCTTCTCGACGTCGTTCGACAGCGCCTTCAAGCGGCGAGACGTAGACCACCGCCGTCTCGTCCGGCAGGCTCGCCGCCGAGCAGGACAGGCGGACCAGGTCGTCGATCGCGGCGAGGAAGGCGGCGAGCGTCTTGCCCGAGCCGGTGGGGGCGGCGATCAGCGTGTGCCGCCCGGCGCTGGATCTCCGGCCAGGCCCGCGCCTGCGGCTCGGTCGGGACGCCGAAGCGGGCCGCGAACCAGGCGGCGACGGCGGGGTGGAAGAGGTCGAGTGGCATCGTTCAGTGGATCGGCAGTGATCGGCGGCGACAGGCGGAAAGGAGACGGGAACTCCCTATTGAGAGTAACAGATCCGTCCCGGCGGATCATTCCACCGTCCGGCGGGCGAACGGTCGCTCCGTTCGGCATAGACATTGCATTTCGATCGCCGAATATCTCGGTCTTGCGCGCGTCCCTCCGGGGAGCTGCCGACCGCGGGGCTCGACCGGAGGGGAGGTGGAGGTCACGACATGATCCAGGAACGATCCGGTCCGTCGGCTGACCAGGCCAACGCAGCGACCTCAGCCATCCCAGCGCTCCCAGAGCCGCGCCGCTTCGTCGACCCGGTCCGCGCCTCGACGGGCATCGCCGGGCTCGACCAGATCCTCGGCGGCGGCCTGCCGCGCCACCGCATGTACCTGATCGAGGGGGATCCCGGGGCGGGCAAGACGACGCTCGCCATGCAGTTCCTGCTCGAAGGGGTGCGGCGGGGGGAGGCCGGGGTCTATGCCACCCTGTCGGAGACCGAGGAGGAGCTCCGCGACGTGGCGGGCTCCCACGGCTGGGGGCTCGACGGCATCACCATCTGCGATCTGCAGACCGCCGAGGAGAGCCTCAAGGCGGACTCGCAGTACACCCTCTTCCACCCTTCGGAGATCGAGCTCTCGGAGACCACCCGGACGGTGCTCGCGGCGGTCGAGGAGGTGAAGCCGGCGCGGGTGGTGTTCGACTCGCTCTCCGAGATCCGCATGCTGGCTCGCGACTCGCTGCGCTACCGGCGCCAGGTCCTGGCGCTCAAGCACTACTTCACCGGCCGCTGCTGCACGGTGCTGCTGCTCGACTACCGCACCCCCCAGGGCGGCGAGTTCCAGCTGCAGAGCCTGACCCACGGTGTCCTGACGCTCGAGCACCTCGCCCCCGAGTACGGCGGCCAGCGCCGGCGCCTGCGGGTGCAGAAGGTGCGCGGCGTCAGCTTCCATGACGGCTACCATGACTTCTCGATCGACACCGGCGGCCTCGTCGTCTACCCGCGCCTGGTGGCCGCCGGGCAGCGCAAGAGCTTCGCGCGGGAGCCGGTGTCGAGCGGCGTCGACGAGCTCGACTCGCTCTTGGGCGGCGGCATCGACCGCGGCACCAGCACCATGCTCCTCGGGCCCTCCGGGGTCGGCAAGTCGACCCTCGCCATGCAGTACCTGCAGGCGTCGGCCCGGCGCGGCGAGCACGCCGCGGCCTTCCTCTTCGACGAAACCCCCGAGACCTGGCTGGCGCGCGCCGACGGCCTCGGGATGGAGCTGCGCCGGGAGGTCGAATCGGCGACGATCGAGCTGCGCCAGGTCGACCCCGCCCAGCTCTCGCCCGGCGAGTTCGCGCAGGTGGTCTGCAAGACCATCGACGGCGGCACCCGGATGATCGTCATCGACAGCCTGAACGGCTACTTGAACGGCATGCCCGAGGAGCGCTTCCTCTCGCTCCACGTCCACGAGCTCCTCGCCTACGCCAACCAGCAGGGGGCGGTCACCGTCATGGTGATGGCGCAGAACGGCATCGTCGGCACCGGGCTCGAGGCGCCGGTCGAGCTCTCCTACCTTGCGGACAACGTCGTCCTCCTGCGCTACTTCGAGGCCGCGGGCCAGGTGCGGCACGCGATCTCGGTGGTCAAGAAGCGCACCGGCCAGCACGAGAAGACGGTGCGCGAGCTGCGCGTCCAGCCTCCCGGCATCCACGTCGGCCGGCAGCTTTCGGAGTTCACCGGCGTCCTCACCGGTCAACTGGTCTACACCGCCGAGGAGCCGCTGAAAGGCAGACGCCCGGAGGACGACGGCCGGCATGGCTGAGCCGCTCGAGGAGAGGGTGCTCGTCTTCACTCCGACGGGCCGCGACGCAGAGCTGACCTGCAACCTGCTGGCGCGGGCGGGCCTCGAGACGGCGGCCTGCGCCGACGAGCCGCAGTTCTTCGCCGAGCTGCAGCGCGGCGCCGCGGCGGCGGTGGTGGCCGACGAGGCGCTGTCGCCGATGACCGTCAATCACCTGCTCGACCTGCTGGGGAGCCAGGGCCCCTGGTCCGATCTGCCGCTCATCGTCTTCACCCGCCGCGATTCGACCGACGACGTGCTGGCGACGCTCGAGCCGCTCGGCAACTCGACCCTCCTCGAGCGGCCGGTCCGCATCACCACCCTGATCAGCGCCGCCCGCGCCGCCCTCAGGGCGCGCCATCGCCAGTACGAGGTGCGCGACCTCCTCCACCGCCAGGCCGAGGCCGACCGGAGGAAGGACGAGTTCCTGGCCATGCTCGGCCACGAGCTCAGGAACCCGCTCGCCGCGATCCGCAACGCCCACTCGGTGCTCGCCCGCCTCAACTTCGGCGACGAGCGGGCGGCGCGCCAGCGGGAGGTGATCGACCGCCAGACGCGCCACCTGGCGCGGATGGTCGACGATCTGCTCGACGTCTCGCGCGTCACCCTCGGCAAGATCGCCCTGCAGATCCAGGACATCGACCTCGAGGCCGTCACCCTCTCCTGCCTGCGCGAGCTGGGGGCCGAGCAGATGGCGGCGCGCCGCGACCTCACGCTCGCGGTCGAGACCGAGCCGGTGCGGGTCGAGGGCGACCCGGTGCGCCTCGAGCAGGTGATCTCGAACCTCCTCCACAACGCCATCAAGTACACGCCGCCCGGCGGGCGGATCTCGATCCAGGTGGCCCATGAGGGGGACGAGGCGGTGGTGCGGGTGAAGGACACCGGCATCGGCATCCCGCGCGAGATGCTGCCGCGCGTCTTCGAGCTCTTCACCCAGGTCGAGAGCTCGCTCCCCCGCTCGCAGGGCGGCCTGGGGCTCGGGCTGCCGCTGGTGCGGAGCCTGGTCGAGCTGCACGGCGGCCGGGTGACGGCGGCGAGCGACGGCCCCGACCGCGGCAGTGAGTTCACCGTCTGCCTGCCCCTCGGCCGTCCCGCCGCGGGCCGCGGCTCCCGCCCCGCCCACCCGCACGCCGCGCGGACGGGCACGGCCTCCGGCATGCTCGTGCTGGTCGTCGAGGACAACCGGGACGGGCGCGAGTCGCTGCGCGACCTGCTGGAGATCTGGGGCCACCGCGTCGAGGTCGCGGAGGACGGCAACGACGGCCTCGCCAAAGCGCTCGCCGTCCGGCCCGACGTCGCCCTGATCGACATCGGGCTGCCGGGGATCGACGGCAACGAGCTGGCGCGGCGGATCCGCGCCAGGATGAACGGCGACGGCCCCTGCCTGATCGCGATGACCGGCTACGGCCAGCCGGAGGACCGCAGCCGCGCCCTCCAGGCCGGCTTCGACACCTACCTGGTGAAGCCGGTCGAGCCGGACACCCTGTCGCGGCTCCTCGCCGAGACCCAGGGGCACCGCGGGGCCGCCGAGTAGAAGCCATCCGGGATTTCCGCGCCGCCCCGGCCTTGCGCTAGGCTGATGGCGGATGAGATCCGACTATCAGGTCTGGAAGCTCTGGTGGACCTCCGTCCTGCCGCTCACCAAGGACGCGATCCACGTCTATATCGGCTTCCTCTGCCTGCTGGGGGCGGTGATCGTGCTGCGCCGCAAGCTCTCGTCGTTCTGGGCCCTCCTCCCCGGCTTCCTGGTCTCGCTGCTGATGGAGTATTTCGATCTGCGCGACGGCTTCGGCTGGCTCGCCAGCCTGCACGACATCGTGAACACGAACCTGATGCCGCTGGTGCTGGTTTTGCTGGCGCGGTGGGGCGTGCTCGCGGTTTGAGGCCGGAGGTCAAGCAGCCGGATCGCTCCACACCAGTTGGAGGAGGCCGCGGAGGGCCTCTTCGCTCCCCAGCCCCTCGACGAGGATGCGCCCCTCCTGGGCGATCTTCAGCGGGTTCGCCTGGTCGTTGACGATGGCGAGGAGGTCCGCCTCCTCCAGCTCGATCTTCGCCGTCATCCCACCGGACGCCGGGGCGATCCGCAGCCCGATCTCGTCCACCTCCAGGTCCCACGCGCCGCCACCCTTCCCGTGCACCGTGACCTCGCAGGCGAGCGGCGCGGCCGGTAGCGCGCCGGACGCCGCCCGCTCGGGCAACAGGGTCTCGAAGATCCAGCGGGCGTCGGGAACGGTCCCCTCCCGGCCGGCGCCATCCGCCGCCGCCTCGGGCAGCTCCGCTTCCGGGACCCGCTGCGGTCTCCCCGGCGCCGCCAGCCGCTCCGGCTTCTCGGCATAGCCGAGCTCGGCGAGCAGCGCCCCGGCGCGCTCCCGCAGCTCGGGGGCCAGGCCGTCGGTGGGGAGGTTTCTCCCCGCTCCCACGCTGTCCGGGCGGATGCGATCGGTGAAGTACACATAGGGATCGCCGGGGCCGCGGTCGTGCTCGGAAGAGAACACCGAGGCGAGGAGTGCCGGGTCCCATTCGAGGCCGAGGAAGTGGAACAGGGGGGCGAGCGTGCGGGCCGGCTCCGCGACGAGGTCCTCGTAGCGCAGCCGGAAGGTCCGCTCCGGGTGGCGCCGCTCGAGCTCGAGCGCCCAGGTCGCGGTATCCACCCAGTAGCGCGCGAACGCCTGGACGGTGTCGCCCGGGCTCTCCAGGACATAGCTCTGCAGGCCGGGGGGAAAGCCGTGGCGGAAGGTCTCGAGGCAGGAGTGCACCACGTCCAAGGGATGGCGGTAGAGGCAGAGGAAGCGGGCGTCCGGGAAGACCTCGGCGAGGAGGTCCCGGAAGCGCAGGTTGTCCGGGCTCTTCTCGCACCAGATCGTCTTGCCCCTCCGGCGGGTGTAGGAGTCGAGCAGCTCGGCGAGGATCGCTCGCGTGCGCTCCACGGCGGCGCGGTTCTCCGCCGGCGGCAGTTCGTGCGTGCCCTCCAGCCAGGAGAGCGAGGAATAGAGGTCCCGCGCCAGCTGTCCGAGGTTGAGCTCGGGCGGGCTGTAGATCGCCGGGTGGGTGTCGAGGATGATCCGGGCGAGCGTCGAGCCGGAGCGCGCCGACGACAGGATGAAGATGGGTCCTGCTCCGTTCATGTCGGAAGTCTCCCACAGGAACCGGGATGGCGGGAATAAGCGCTCCACGGCGCGGTCTAGTGGGTGACCGCGGCAGCGCCTGCCGCCGCCCGGCTCAACCGAAAGGAGAGATCCATGACCTTCCAGAAGCGCCTCGTCGCCCGCCCGCTCCTCGCCCTCGCCGTCCTCCTCGCGCTCCCCGCGCCCGCCCTCCGCGCCGCGGAGGCGGCGAGCATCCAGATCCTCTCGCCCCAGAACGGCGCCGAGCTCGACGCCGGCGAGGTCTACCCGCTCCAGTACGCCGTGGTGCCGGGCCCGGGCGGCGACCACTTCCACGTCTGGGTCGACAGCGAGCGCGGGCCGGGCGTCCACGACCGCCAGGGGACCTATCAGCTCCCCAAGATGACCTCCGGCGAGCACACCATCACCCTCAAGGTCGTCGACAAGGGGCACGTCCCCACCGGGCCGGAGAAGTCGATCAAGGTACGGGTCCGCTAGGCGCGCCGTGACCGATCTCGTCTACGCGCTCGTCCAGGTCATCCACAACCTCGGGGCCGCCGCCGTCGTCGGCGGCCCCGCCGCCGTGCTGGCGCTCGATCCCCCGCTCGGCACGGCGCGGCGCCGGCTGGCGCTCGCCGTGCTTGCCGCCTGGGCCCTCCAGGCGGCGACCGGCGCCGGCTTCGCCCTCGCGAGCTATCGGCTCAAGGGAGCGCTCCCGGAGGTGGCCGGCGTCGCCCTCGCGGCGCTCTCGATCAAGCTGGCGGCGACCGCGGGCGGGCTCGTCCTCGGCGCCCTCCTGGCATGGCGCCGGGTCCCCTGGCCGCGGCGCGGGGAGCGGCTGGCCTGGGCGGCGTGCCTCACCCTCGCGGCGGCCGCGGTCTCCGCCGCCGCGTTCCTGCGCTGGTATCTGTAAGGCCGCTCCGGACGCGATGGCGACGGAGGCGCACCGGCAGGGTACGATCGCCGCCGATCCGAGCGGCTCGGCGACCATGCACAAGGCGATGGACCAGGGCGAAACCCCCCGCGGCAGGCTCCGGCGTTTCGAGGAGGCCGTCCTGCCGCACCTCGACGCCGCCCACAACCTGGCGCGCTGGCTGACCGGGAGCGACGGCGACGGCGAGGAGGTGGTGCAGACGGCCTGCCTCCGCGCGCTGCGCTTCTTCGACGGCTTCCATGGCGCCAACCCGCGCGCCTGGCTGCTCGCCATCGTGCGCAACGCCTTCTACACCTGGCTGCAGCAGAACCGGGCGCAGGAGCTGGCGACGCCGTTCGACGAGGAGGTCCACGCCGAGGAGGCCGGCCGCGACCCCGAGGCGGACCTCCTCCTCCATGCCGACCGCCATCTGCTGCGCCAGGCGCTCGAGGCGCTGCCCGTCGCCTACCGCGAGGCGATCGTGCTGCGCGAGATCGAGGGGCTGTCGTACAAGGAGATCGCCGGCGTCGCCGGCATCCCGATCGGCACCGTGATGTCGCGCCTGGCGCGCGCCCGCCGGCATCTCCAGGACTTCGTGACCACCTACGGCAAGGGGACCCCGCCATGACCTGCCCGACGACGGACGCCGAGCGCCTCGCCGCCTACCTCGACGGCGAGCTCGACCTGACGAGCGCGCTCGAGCTCGAGCGGCACCTGGCCGGCTGCGCGGAGTGCGCGCGCGCCCTGGCGGCCCAGCGCGCCCTCTCGACGGCGATCGGCGCCGCCGACCTCCGCCATCGCGCCACGCCGGAGCAGCGCGAGCGCCTGCGGCGGAGCCTCCGCGGCGCCGCGCCGGCTCCCCGCTGGCGCTTCGACACCCCCCGCCGCCGCGCCCTGACGAGCCTCGCCGCCCTCCTCGCCGTGGCCGTCGTCTCCTGGAGCCTGGGGAGGCTCGGCGCCGGTCCGGCGCCGAGCCCGGCGGCGGCGATGGCGGCGGTGACCGACGAGGTCGTCGCCAGCCACGTGCGCTCGCTCCTCGCCGGCCACCTCGCGGACGTCGTCTCGACCGACCGGCACACCGTCAAGCCCTGGTTCGACGGCAAGCTCGATTACGCGCCGGAGGTCGTCGACCTGGCCGCCGAGGGCTTCCCGCTCGCCGGCGGCCGCCTCGACTACCTCGCCGACCGCCCGGTCGCCGCCCTGGTCTACCGCGCGGGCCGCCATCCCATCAACCTCTTCACCTGGCCCGTCGCCGGCGACCGGGCGGCGCCGCCGGCGCCGCCGGCGGAGGCGGCGGCGCGGCGCGGCTATCACGTCGTCCACTGGACCCAGCGCGGGATGACCTACTGGGCGGTCTCCGATCTCGCCGCCGGCCGGCTGCGGGAGTTCGCCGACCGCCTGGCGCGGGCGATCGGGCGGCCCGCCCCCTGACCGCCCTCGATTCGGCCTCGCTCTTGCAAACCGGGCTGTGATACTCAGCCCTCGCCCATGACGGTCCAGATCTTCACCGTGCTCGCCCTCCTCGTCGCGGTCGTCGTCTGCTTCGCGCTCGAGAAGATCCCGGTCGACGTCACCACGCTGTTCCTGCTCTGCGCCCTGGTGCTCTTGAAGCTCCTGCCGTTCCGCGACGCCTTCTCCGGCTTCGCCAGCGAGATCGTCGTCGTCCTCACCTCGATCTTCGTGCTCTCCGGGGCCCTCGCCCGCACCGGGGTGATGGACGCCTTCGGCTCGTTCATCCACCGCGTGGCGGGCGGCAGCAGGACGCGCATCCTCGTCATCCTGATGCCGGCGACCGCCTTCGTCGCCGCCTTCCTCCACAACACCACGACGACCGCCGTCTTCCTCCCCGCGGTGCTCGGCATCTGCCGCAAGAGCCGCGTCGCGCCGGGGCAGATCCTGATGCCGTTCGCCTTCGCCTCCATGATGGGGGGCACCTGCACGCTCCTCGCCTCCTCGACCACCATCGCCGCCTCCGGCTACATGCGCAGTGTCGGATTAGAGCCGATCGGCCTCTTCGAGTTCCTGCCGGTGGGCCTCGTCGTCGTCGGCACCGGCATCCTCTTCACCCTCCTCGTCGGCACGCGGCTGCTACCGCAGGGCGGCGACGCCAGCCTGACCGACGAGTACGGCATCCGCGAGTACCTGACCGAGGTCGTGGTGACCGCGGGCTCGCCGCTCGCCGGCCGGCAGATCCGCGGTCTGGGGCTGGGCTCGATGGGCCTGACCGTGCTCGCCGTCCACCGCGGCGCGGAGACCCTCTACCCGAGCGCCGACACCATCCTGCTCGAGGGCGACCAGCTCGTCGTCAAGACGCGGCGCGAGGGGCTCTTCGAGGTCAAGCGCACCCGCGGCATCGAGATCGTCCCCGACCTCCACCTGTCGGACCAGGACCTCGCCGGCGGGTCGGTCCGCATCGTCGAGGCGATCGTCATGCCGCAGTCGCTCCTCCTCGGGCGGACGCTGCGCGACATCGACTTCCGCCACCGCTTCGGCTTGACCGTGATCGCCGTCCACCGGCGCGGCCACGCGCTCCCCTCCCGCATCGGCAACCTGGCGCTGCGCGTCGGCGACGTGCTCCTGCTGCAGGGCCTCGAGGAGAGCTTCGCCACCCTCACGGGAACCGACCTCTGGGTGCTCGAGGCGACCGAGCACCGGCCGGCCCACCCGCGCCAGCGCATCCTGGCGGTCGGTCTCTTCGTCTTCGCCGTGGCGGCGGCGGCGCTCGGGGTGGTGCCGCTCGCCATCGCCTTCCTCCTCGCCGCCCTGCTCGCCATCGTGCTCAAGCTGATCACCCCCGAGGAGGCGTACAAGGCGATCCACTGGCGGCTGATCATCCTCATCGCCGGCATGACCTCCTTCGGCGCGGCGATGCAGTCCTCCGGCGCCGCCGCCTACCTGGCGCACGGCATCGTCGCCGCCGGAACGCCGCTCGGCATCCCCTTCATCATGCTCGGCTTCGCGGTGCTGACCATGCTCCTCACCCAGCCGATGTCGAACGCCGCGGCGGCCCTGGTGGTCCTCCCCGTCGCCCTCCACGCCGCGACGCAGCTCCACGTCCCGCCGCGCACCTTCGGTATCCTCGTCACCCTGGCGGCGTCGATCTCCTACATCACCCCCTTCGAGCCCTCCTGCCTCCTCGTCTACGGCCCCGGCAAATACCGCTTCCGCGACTTCCTGATCGCCGGCGCGCCCCTCTCGCTCCTCCTCCTCGTCGTGCTGATGCTGCTCGTCCCCGTGTACTGGCCGCTGCGCTGAAAGAACCGGCGGACCGAGCGGATGGCGCTCGCGGCGCGCGTGGGTCCGCGCCTTGCATCCGACTCCCGCGCGTCTTCACCAGGCTCTCAGGACATTTCGATGGCGGCTGCACCGTAACGAACGGCGAGGCATCGCGCCTGAAGGTCATGGGAGCCTCTATCCGATCCGAAGGATGCCAACCTGCATGGGAGAGTCAACGATGAGAACGTCAGTCTTCGCTATCCTGGTCCTCGGAGCTTGCAGCCTGCCGGCGCTGGCGGGCCAGAAGATCGTGGTGGCCGAGCCGGCCGCCCCGGCACCGGCCATCGAATCGTCGGCAACGGACCTCGCCAAGCGGGACCTGGTCGAGGGCATTCTGCGCGACGCCCGCCAGGCCGCGGGCAAGGAGCTCGATGCGCGCTTCCGCGCCGCCGCGGCGGAGAAGCTCCTCGCCCTCCCCGCCGAGGAGCTGGCGCGGATCGCCCGGGAGGGGGAGGGGCTGAAGACCGTCATCGCCAAGTCCCTGGGCAGCTCCACGAGCGACCTCGTCTACACCGCCCTCTCCCCCTGCCGGATCTATGACACGCGCACCGGCTCGGGCGTCCAGGGCGCCGGCTCCGGCCCCCTCACTCCGGGCGCGACGCGGTCGATCGACGTCTCCGGCGGGGCCGCCGCCTGCGGCGTGCCCTTCCCCGCCGCCAAGTCGGCGGTGCTCAACTTCACCGTGGTGACCCCGGCCGGCGCCGGCGACCTGCGGGCCTGGCCGTGGGACAGCTCCAACCCGCCGGCGCCCAGCTCGAGCATCGTCAACTACGCCGCCATCACCGGCCTCAACATCGCCAACGGCCTGGTGGTGCCGATCTGCAACACCTCGACCGCGACGAGCGGCTCCTGCAACCACGATCTCTTCCTGCGCGCCGACTCCCATGCGACCCACCTGGTGATCGACGTCCTCGGCTACTTCGCCGCCCCGGTGGAGACGCCGCTCTCCTGCGAGTACCTCTCCGCCCCCTTCTCGGCGGCGGTCGGGACCCAGTTCAACATCGGCTCGCCCTCCTGCGACGCCGGCTACACCTTGACTGGCGGCGGCATCGAGCTCGGCACGGCGTGGACCTCGGGCGACGAGCTCCTCGGCTCGAACCCGTTCTCGGGTATCGAATGGCAGTGCATCGGGTACAACGGCGGCGGCAACACCTGGACGGGCAACTGCTGGGCGGTCTGCTGCCGGGTTCCCGGCCGCTGAGGCGTTGAGCCAGCCGAGCTGACAGCCGGGCGCCCGCCCGGCGACGCGGCCGGGAGACGGGGGGCGAGCCCTCCCCGCTCCCGGCCGCACCCCGCTAGCCGGAGGTCACCGTAACCGTCACCCGCGCGGAGGTGGTATGCCCATGACCGTCGGTCACCTTGTAGGTGAAACCGTCGGTCCCCACGAAACCCTGGTTGGGCTTGTAGACGATCGCGCCGCTCTTCTCGCCCACTGCGGTGCCGTGCGCCGGCGCTGAGACCGCCGCCAGCGCCAGCGCGTCCCCGTCCGGATCGGTGTCGTTGGCGAGGACCGGGATCACGACGGGCGTGCCCTGCGCCGTCGTGGCGCTGTCGTTCTTCGCCGCCGCCGCGCCGTTGGTCGCCGGACATTGGGCGTTGCCTCTCAGGGTGTAGTCGCCGGGCGTCGTGTAGTCCGCCGCGGTCGCCTGACTGACCGGCTGGCCGCTCACGTTGGCGGCGAAGGTGCGCACCTCGATCCCCCCCAGGTCCTGCCCGGGCTTGACGCCGTCCGCCTTGGCGGCCGCGAGAGTGAGGACGATCGTGCCGTCGGCGTTGAAGCTGCCGGCGTCGGCGTTGCCGAGATCGGTCCCCTGGTTCACGTTGGGCGGCGAGATCTTGCCGTACTTGTAGACGACGGCGCCGGTGGCGGTCACCCGCATCGCCACGTAGTCGCGGTCGTAGGTGGCGTCCGGGACGGGCCGGTTCCACAGGATCATCCAGGTGCTGCCCGGGGTGAGGCTCGCCAGGCTGGCGACTTTCAAGGTGAAGACCAGCCGGTCGGTGCCGTCGCTCGCGTAGGGCTCGGCGACGGCGAGCGAGAGGACGTCGAGCGCCGCCACCGGCGTATCGCCGGCGGGATCGGTGACGACCGTCTGACCGGGCTTGATGCAGGTGTCGGCAGTCGCCGCAGGCGGCGCCGGCACCGGCACGACCTGGCCGCAGGCCGGCCCCTCGCCCTGGGCGTTGACGGCGGTCACCTGGTAGGCGACGGCCGTCCCCGGCTTGACCCCCTTGTCGTCGATCGCGTGGATCGACGCGCTCGTCGTCCGCATGAGGCTGAAGTGGCCGGTCCCCAGCTTGCGGTAGATGCGATAGCTGGTGACGGCCGAGCCGTGGTCATCCGGCGCCGACCAGGTGAGATGGATGATGCCGTCGGCGATCGACGCCTGGGCCGCCGGCGCCGCGGGAGGCGCGACCACCGGGTCGAAGGCGGCGAAGAGACGCTTGCCGTTGCGCTGGCGGGCGATCGTCGCCAGCGCCGTGCCGCTGTTGCCGCCGCCCTTGACGCAGCCGCCGACGCAGCCGTCGGCGTAGCCCACCAGCACGCGGCCCTCGGCGTCGGCGGTGATCCCCATGAAATCGAGGAGGTTGCGGGTCAGCGGGCAGTTGGTCGTGCCGCCCGAGCAGATCGTGCCGCGCTGCACCGGGTCGTTCGGCGTCGCGTCGGTCGTCACCCAGGTCCTGCCGCCGTCGTAGGTGTGGGCGACGTAGAGGTGCCAGACGCCGGGCCAGCTCGGGTCGTCGCCGGCGCCGTTGCCGGCGGCCGCGGCGCCGAGGAAGGCGAAGGCGGCGCGGCCGCCGTCGCCGGCGACCATGGCCGGGAAGGCGGTGTTCTGGATGCCGAAGGGCGCGCCGACGTCCTCCGGCGAGCTCCAGGTGTCGCCATGGTCGTTCGACACCGCGACGTACGCATGGCCGCTGCCGTCGTCGAAGCCGAAGTAGACGGTGCCGCCCTTGTCGATGGCGACCGCGGGGTCCCAGGCGCCGGCGGTCGAGCCCGGCACCGTCTTGACCGTCCAGGTCGTGCCGTTGTCCCGCGACACCGCGACCCCCTGCTGGTTGCCGCAGCTCTTGTTGGGGACGTAGGCGGCGCCGTCGGGCGCCACCGCCAGGTGCCCGTGGAGGCCGCCGCACTGGCTGATGTTGTAGATCGGCACCCCGGCCCCGAAGGTGAGGCCGCCGTCGAGCGAGACCGCGCACTCGGCGAGCGCGATGTCCTGGCCGCAGAAGTAGACGGCGTGCGGATAGGTGGTGAGCGGTCCGAGCGGGCCGGCGGCGAAGGCTCCGCCGCCGACGGTCTGGTGGTCGGCCCCGGTGGTGATCCCCGAGCCCTGGCTCGGCGTCCAGTTGACGCCGTCGTCGTCGGTGAAGGCCATGGCGCTCTGCTTGCTCGGGAAGAGGAGCTGCGACACGAAGGTGCGGCCGGTCGCGTTGTCGGTGAAGAGGATGGGGTCGAGCGTGGTGACCGAGGTGGTGAGGAAGCTCACGTCCTTCCAGCTCGCCCGCGCCGGCGAGGAGCAGTCGCTGAAGCCGACCTGCAGCGTCTGCGTGCCGGCGATGTACATCACCTTGCCGGTCTTCCGGTCGATCCCCAGGCTCGGCTCGCCGGCGCTGGTGCCCAGGCCGTCCGGCGCCGCATAGCTATCGTAGATCGGCGCCACCTCGTTCGAGGTCGGCGGCGGCCCCTGTTTGGGCACGATCCTGGCCGACGCGCTGTAGGACCGCGTCTCGGCGAAGGGGATCGCCGACACGGTGTAGGTCCCGGCGGCCGGGCCGTCGAGGGTCACCAGCTCGGCCTGGCCGGCGGCGTTGCCGGAGTGGCCGAGGAGCGCGCCGTCCGGCCCGTAGACCTCGAGGTCGTAGTCGTCGCCGGTCTGCGGAGTGAGGGTGATCTGGACCTCGAAAGGATAGGAAGCGGGAGAGACGGTCAGGCGGAAGTTGTCACAGGCCGAGCTGTTGGGGCCGCCGCAGCTGCTCGCGGCACCCGGCGGCAGCGGCCCGCCCGTCCAGCTCACCGCCGACGAGCCCTCGGAGATCGCGCCGGAGGCGGGTGCCGCGGCGCGGCAGACGACGGGCGAGAGGATCGCGATCGAGATCAAACCGTAGCGAGCGAGCGTGCCGAGCCGAGTAGCCGATCTCATCCCTTGTCTCCTTCCGATGTAAAAGATCAACCGACATAGACCCATCCAACGGGACGCCGAACGATCGATCGAACGGCAGCAACTCTCGTACCAGGCCTGTCGCCAGCGGGGAACGGCGAAGACCGCAGGATGCGGGCCCGGCATTTTGCGGTAGAATCACAGCGAACCCTGGAGTTAGCCAGACGTCGCGGGCCCAGCGGCCCGAGTCGAAGGAGCGTACGCGCATCGTGGACAGGAGCATCCTGTTGTACGCGCTGGGAGCCGGCCTGCTGGCCGCGCTGGTCACCAACCTGGTCGTCCCCCTCGTCGCCCGCATCGCCGTCGCGCTGCGCGCCATGGACGCGCCCAGCGAGCGCAAGCTCCAGGCCGGCGCCGTGCCGCGCCTGGGCGGCCTCGCGATCATGCTCGGCATGGCGTCCGGCATCGGCGTGGCCGCGATCACCCACTGGGCACGCCTGGTGCACAGCGTCGAGCGCCGCGACCTGCTGGCGCTCGCCGTCGGCACGGCGCTGGTCTTCCTCGCCGGCGCCGCCGACGACCTGGTGGGCGTCGCGCCGGGCAAGAAGTTCGTCGTCGAGCTGTTCGCGGCCTGCCTGCTGGTGCGGGTCGGCTGGTCTTTCCAGGTGCTCCGCCTGCCGGGCGTCGGCGAGGTGACCCTGGGCATCGCCGCCGCCCCGGTGTCGCTCCTCTGGATGGTCGGGGTGACCAACGCGATCAACCTGATCGACGGGCTGGACGGCCTCGCCAGCGGCGTCGTCGCCATCATCTCGACCTCGCTCCTCTGCTACGCGACGCTGCAGGGGGGCGCCGGGACGGTGTTCCTGATGGCGGTGACGGCGGGGGCGTGCCTCGGCTTCCTGCGCCACAACTGGGAGCCGGCGCGCATCTTCATGGGCGACTCGGGCTCGCTCACCCTGGGCTTCCTCCTCGGCGCGATGAGCCTCCACTCCTCGATCAAGGCGCCGGCGGCGGTCGCCATCCTGGTGCCGATCCTCGCCCTCGGGTTGCCGGTGATGGACACCCTGCTGGTGATGGGGGTGCGCTTCCTCGACCGCTCGCGGGGGCCCTTCGCGGCGCGGTTCCTGCGCATGTTCCACGCCGACCGCCAGCACCTGCACCACCTGCTCGCCCATTTCGGCGGGCGGCGCGCCCGGATCGTCGGCGTCATCTACGCCGTCGTCGTCTGCTTCTGCGCCATGGCGCTGGTCGTCGCGATCACCGGCGCCAACCTCCTCGGCGTCGCCCTCGTCCTCGTCGAGTTCGCGGTGATCTTCGGCATGCGGCAGATGGGGCTCGCGATGGAGGCCCGCCGCATCGCTCTGCAGCAGAAGGAGGCGATCAAGGTCGACGTCCTCGGCCATCCGCCGGCGGCGCCCGCCGCCCTGGCGCTGGACCCGCCGGCGGCTTTGCCGCTCGCCACGCCGTCGAACGTCACGCCGCTGCGCCGCCGGGCGCGCTGACGCGCGTCCTGCCTGCGATCCTGCCGGGCCCATAGACAAACGGCCGGCCTGCTCGCGCAGACCGGCCGTTTCCATCCGGCGAGCCGGAGGCGGAGCCCCCGGCTGAGATCGGCGTCTAGTACATGCCGCCCATGCCGCCGCCCATGCCACCGCCGGACGGGCCGCCGCCGCCCTTGTCGTCCTTCTCCTTGATCTCGGAGACCATCGCCTCGGTGGTCAGCATCAGGCCGGCGATCGAGGCGGCGTTGATGAGCGCCGTCTTGGTGACCTTGGCCGGATCGATGACGCCCGCCTTGACGAGGTCCTCGGTGGCGCCGGTCGCGGCGTTGAAGCCGGTCGAGCCGTTCTGCGACAGCAGGCTCTTGACGATGACCGAGCCCTCCTCGCCGGCGTTGAGCGCGATCTGGCGGGCCGGCTCCTCGAGCGCGCGGCGGACGATGTTGATGCCCACCCGGACGTCGCCCTCGCCCTTGACCTTCTCGACCGCCGAGATGGCGCGCAGCAGGGCGACGCCGCCGCCGGGGACGATGCCCTCCTCGACCGCCGCCTTGGTGGCGTGCATCGCGTCCTCGACGCGCGCCTTCTTCTCCTTCATCTCGGTCTCGGTCGCGGCGCCCACCTTGATGACGGCGACGCCGCCGACCAGCTTGGCGAGCCGCTCCTGGAGCTTCTCGCGGTCGTAGTCGGAGGTGGTCTCCTCGACCTGGTTGCGGATCTGCTTGACGCGGCCGGCGATCGCCTCGCGGTGCTTCGGCTCGTCCGAGTCGGTGACGATGGTGGTGTCGTCCTTGGTGAGGACGATCTTCTTGGCGTCGCCCAGGTCCTCCCAGCGGACGTTCTCGAGCTTGATCCCGAGGTCGTCGGTGATCACCCGGCCGCCGGTCAGGATCGAGATGTCCTCGAGCATCGCCTTCCTGCGGTCGCCGAAGCCCGGCGCCTTGACCGCGGCGACGTGGAGCGTGCCGCGGAGCTTGTTGACGACCAGCGTCGCGAGCGCCTCGCCCTCGACGTCCTCGGCGATGATGAGCAGCGGCTTGCCCTGCTTGGCGACCTGCTCCAGGACCGGGAGGAGGTCCTTCATCGAGCTGATCTTCTTCTCGTTGAGGAGGATCTTGGCGTTCTCGAGCACCGTCTCCATGCGCTCGGCATCGGTGACGAAGTACGGCGAGAGGTAGCCGCGGTCGAACTGCATGCCCTCGACCACCTCGAGGTTGGTCTCCAGGCCGCGCGCCTCCTCGACGGTGATGACGCCGTCCTTGCCGACCTTCTCCATCGCCTCGGAGATGATGCGGCCGATCTCCTCGTCGTTGTTGGCGGAGATGGTGCCGACGTGGGCGATGTCCTTGCCCTCGACCGGCTTGGCGAGCTTGTCGATCGCCTCGACGGCGGCCTTGACGGCGAGCTCGATGCCGCGCTTGATCTCCATCGGATTGGCGCCGGCGGTGACGTTCTTCGAGCCCTCGCGATAGATCGCCTGGGCGAGGACGGTGGCGGTGGTGGTGCCGTCGCCGGCGACGTCCGAGGTCTTCGACGCCACCTCGCGCACCATCTGGGCGCCCATGTTCTCGAGCGGATCGGCGAGATCGATCTCCTTGGCGACGGTGACGCCGTCCTTGGTGATGGTCGGCGAGCCGAACTTCTTCTCGATGACCACGTTGCGGCCCTTGGGGCCGAGCGTGACCTTCACCGCATCGGCGAGCTTGTTGACGCCCCGGAGGATCGCCGCACGCGCGTCCCCGGAGTAGGTGATTTGCTTGGCCATGTTCTATCTACCTCCGAATACCTGGATAGGGGAGTTGGGGATGAGGGAAGCCCGGATCACTTCTTGTTGCCGTTGACCACCGCGAGGATCTCGTCCTCGCGGAGGATGACGTAGTCGTTCTCGTCGATCTTGATCTCGCTGCCCGAGTACTTGCCCATCAGGACGCGGTCGCCTTCCTTGACGTCCATCGGCGCGCGCTTGCCGTCGTCGGCGAGCTTGCCCGGGCCGACGGCGACCACCTCGGCCTCCTGCGGCTTCTCCTTGGCGGTGTCCGGGATGATGATCCCGCCACGCACCTGCTCGGCCTGCTCGATACGCTTGACGAGAACCCGATCGTGTAGGGGACGGATATTCACGGCTCTCTTCCTCCTTGAACTTTGTTGAACGGGATCAGCTATTTACGAGCTTGAATCACCGTCGGCTACCCGCTGTTGGTTAGCACTCACCGCCGGCGACTGCTAACAGTGTAGGCACCGTCGGGCGCCCTGTCAACCCCTCTCGCCGGAGTTTCTTCCGGGCGCTTCCAGGCGCTCGCCCGCGGCCGGTCGAGCGCGAGCTCTTCCGCTGCCGTTCGACCTGCTCCTTTTTTCATCTCGCCGAGCAGTTTTGACAACGAGCTGCGCACTCGGAATGGGCAGACCTGCTCACGAAAACCGCAACGACGCGCTAACTAGATGATTACAAATGACATGCTTCAGCGGCATAGACGAGATCAGCGCGTTGAAATGGCGCAATGAAATTGCAAAAAAAGCCTTTCGAACCGTTGACATGTGCTTTTTCTACCTGGTAAGGTCTCGCCTGCAAAGACAAGTCGGTTCCAGACAGGAAGGAAAGCGTCAGGTTCTTTTCTCGTCGGCGGAGCTTGGCCGGCGAGGAATCAAGCTAACCGGGATGGGCGGAGGTGTGTCTTCTGTATAGGAGCTTACGCATATGCCTAGATATTATCGGAGGCCGCTCGTAGCAGGATTCGTAGCATTCCTCGCGACTGCGGTCGCCCTCACCGCGGCACCCGCCTACCAACCCGCGATACCCAGCCAGCTCCTGATGACGGTCCGTGAGACCGCCGGCGTCGCCCGCAACGGCGAGGTGCTCCGTTCGGGAGTTCCGTTGCCGCGCGCCCTCAACGTCCGCTCGACCGCCGGCCTCGCCGTGGTCGACGGCAGCGGCCGCCCGGTGCCGGCCGAGTTCACCGTCACCGCCCGCTGGGGCGCCGGGCTCGGCGACATCTCCTCACCGATCGAATGGGTCCTCGTCGCCTTCCCGGCGACGCTGCCCGCCGGCGGCAGCGCGGTCTACCGCCTGGTGACCGACGGCTCGGTGCCCAATCCGGCGCCGCCGCGGGCGCTCGTCGTGACGCAGAACGGCGGCACCGTCAGCGTCGACACCGGCGCCGCCTCCTTCCGCCTGGGGACCGACCCGGGTGCGCTCCTCGACGACCTCTCCCTCGGCAGCGGCGTCCACCTCGCCGGCGGCGGGCCCCTCACCATCGACCTCGGAACGGGCGAGATCAAGCACTCGACCACCCGCCGGGCCTGGATCGAGCACGCCGGCCCGCTCTCGGCGGTGGTGGTGGTCGAAGGGCAGTACGATGCCCCCCTGATCGGCGGCGGCGCCATCGGCTCGCGCCGGCGCTACGTCTTCACCGCCGGCTCGCCCACCGCGGTGATCCGCCAGTCGGCGGCCTGGGAGGGGACCCTCTACCCACCCTGCCCGAGCTGCAACACGCTGCCGAACGGCAGCGTCAACGGCGTGCGGATCGAGGGCCTGCGCGACCACCTCACCCTCGCTCCCGGCGGCGCCGCGACGGTCACCGCCGTGGGCGCCATGGCCATGCCGGCGATCGTCGGGCCGGCCAACCGGCAGGCCGCCTGGGTGCGGCAACAGCTCCGCGCCGACCGCCACGCGCCGCTCGCCTTCGACGTCAACGCGGCCGGCGTGACGGCCTCCGGAGCCAAGGCCGACGGCGGCGTGCTGGCGGCCTCCGGCGCGGCCGGGACGGTCGCGATCGCCCTCGCCGAGATGCACCGTTACGAGCCGCAGGCCCTGCGCCTCCTCCCCGACGGCAGCCTGGCGGTCGACGTGGCCGACGATTCGGTGTGGCTCGCCCACAACCAGGGCCTCTTCGCCAACCTGGCGGTCGCGGCGCTCCCCGCCGCGGCCTCGCGCTCCGACCTCGACAGCCGGGTCTGGGCGCCGCTCAACCACCCGCTGCGCGCCTGGCCGCAGGCGGCCTGGTTCGCGGCCTCGGGGGCGGTCGCCGAGTTCCCGGCCGCCGCGCTGCCGCCGGCGCTCGCCGGCTACGACTCCGCGATCCCCTCCATCCTCAACGCCACGCTCGGCCAGATCGATCTGCTGGGCACCACCGGCCTGATGACCTACGGCGTCTTCCCGCGCTACTGGGGCAAGCGGGGCGCCGAGGGCGAGATCGATTGCCTGGGCACCGCCGACCCGACGCCCGGGCGAGAGCTGGGACAACGTCTTCTGGTGCTCGACCTGGACCGATTACCACATGACCTCGGAGACCGCGGCGGTCTGGGCGCTGCGCAGCGGCCAGACCGAGTGGCTGGACGAGATCGCCTTCCCCGCGGCCGAGCGCGTCCTCCACACCCAGATCATGCAATGCGGACCGAGCGACAAGTGGTTCTACTGCGGCCAGTCGCCCGCCGGCTACGGCGGCTACCGCGCCGACTTCAACAGCTCCCACGCCTACTTCGAGAACCTCTTCCTCTACTACTGGCTGACCGGCGACCATACGGTCATCGACACCCTGCAGCCCGGCGGCGAGCGCATGCGCCGCTGGATGTGCGACACGCGCGGCAACACCTCGATCACCGCCGCCACCACCGGCCCCGCCGGGCCGGCCTGTGCCGCGGACCGGCCGATCCGCACCGGCATGACCGGCCGCGTCGCCTCGCAGTGGCTCGCCGCCTTCCGCTTCCTCGGCATGGCGAGCGGCGACGCGAGCTTCCTCGAGGACTTCCGTTCCGGCCTCGCCCGCGCCGTCACCCAGTTCTACGTCGAGGCGAGCCGCGGCGGGGTCAACTATGGGTTCATGACCCACGATGTCCTGGCGGCCGGCCAGGCGCAGGCGACGACCGACCAGTGGTGGCTGACCGGCTTCTACGACATGGAGAACATGTACCGGCTGGAGAAGGACAGCGGGGACGCGCCGATCGGCCTCCCGGCCCTGGCGCCGAGCCATGTGATGGCGGCGATCGCCCACTCCCTGCGGGACTACGAGGAGAAGGTCGCCGGCAACGGCACCCCCCAGGGCACCTGGCCGCTCAAGCTGGACTTCACGTGGTCGGGGCCGCGGATCGGCGGCACTCTCCTCGGAGCGACGGTCTCGACGGACGCGGCCGAGCGCCCGCTCTACGCGCCGGAGAAGTCGTCGTTCAACGCCTTCCTGCTCCGCGTCGGCGAGGAGAGCGGCGACGCCACCCTCCTCCAGAAAGGCCAGGAGCTCGCGCTCTTCAATCTCGCCAGCGCGACGGGCGAGGGCGCGCCGCTCGGCAAGCTCGAGGGACAGCACCTGACGCGCCTGCATTCCGCGCTGGCCCGCATGGCCGGTGAGACGATCATCAACCCGCCTCCCCCGCCTCCCCCGCCTCCGCCTCCCCCGCCGCCGCCCGGCGGCGGCACGGGAGGAACCGGAGGGACTGGCACCGGCACGGGTGGAACCGGAGGCAGCGGTAGCACGGGCGGAACCGGCGGCACGGGCAGTACCGGAGGTACTGGAGGCGGCACGGCCACCCCGCCCGCGGCGCCCACGCAGCTCGTCGTGACGCAGCTCGCGGGCAACGTCGTGCAGCTCACCTGGCACGACAATTCGAACAACGAGAGCGAGTTCCACATCGAGGAGAAGGTCGGCAGCGCCTTCGTCGACGGCCGGAGAGCGGGCGCCAACGTGACGATCTACAACGTCCAGGGGCTCGGCGCCGCCTCGGTCCACGTCTTCCGCGTCCGCGCCAAGAACAGCGCCGGGTACTCGGGCTACAGCAATATCGGCTCGACCCGCTGACGAGGATCCACCGGAGCTCGGCGGCCGCGGCCTGGCGGCCGCCAGCCGCCCCCCTTCCTTATATAGATGTCTCTCGGACGCCGGCGCGGCACGCATCTGGCAGGTACCGGCGCCATGTTCCGCCGGCCGGCTTCGCGCTGGGCGGCCCTCCTGGGCGCGTCCACGATCCTCCTCGCGCTCGCCTTGGCGACGTCGCCGGCCAGCCCGCCGCGCGGCGAGGGGTCGAGCGCCGGAGGAGCGTCCGACCGGCGCCTGCCGATCGAGCGCGATCCGTATTTCCTCTATGTGACCCAGGCGCCGGAGCTCCGGCCGGTCGACCGTCCCGCCGGACCGGCGCGCTGGGCGGGCTGGCTCTACATGCCGTGGCGCTACCGCTGGACGATCGGCACCGGCGACCCCGGCGGGCGCTTCTGCCGCGACTACGGCATCCGCGGCGCGGTCTCGAACGGCGGCGGCGGCCCGCTCGGCTGGTTCGAGCGGCATGGCCTCTCCTTCTACAACGACCATACGGCGGGGAAGGGCAGCCTCTTCCTGGGGCTTCCCGACCCCGAGCGCCTGGCGCGCGATCCGCGGGCGATCCGGCCGCGCCCGCTCGGCCCCGAGCTCGCGGCGGAGCTCGGAGCGATCATGGCGAAGCAGATCGGCGAGCTGCGGGAGAGTCGGGGCCGCGTCGCCTACGCCCTCGACGACGAGACCTCCTGGGGCGTCCTCACCCGGCCGCTCCCCTGGCGGGTCAACGCCGACGACGGCGCCTACGCCCGCTGGCTGGCGAGCTACTACGGCGCCGCCGGGAGAGGAGCGCCGGCGCCGCGCTACGTCACCCCGGACGACCTGCGGCCGGAGCTCCGCCAGCCGCTCGGCCGGATCGACCTCTCGCCGCTCCTCGACCGCATGAGCTACAACGACTCGGTCTGGGCGAACTTCCTGGGCGACCTCGTCCGCCGCGCCAACCAGCTCGACCCGGCGACTCCGTGCGGCATCGTCGGCGCCCAGCCGCCGAGCCTCTGGGGCGGCTACGACTACGCCAAGCTGATGAAGAAGGTGCAGTGGCTGGAGCCCTATCCGCGCGGCTCGGCGCCGGAGATCGCCCGCTCGCTCGCCCCCGACATCCCCCTGGTCGAGACCCACTTCCATTCCGCTCGCCTGGGGAGCGCCTTCGACACCTGGTTCGCCTGGCACGGCTTCGCGCACGGCCAGCGCGGCGCGATCGGCTGGGTCGAGGGTTGGTTCGACGGGGAGGGCGCCGGCGCGCGGCCGCGGCCCTGGCTCGCCGACTTCCGGCCCGCCCTCCGCGAGCTCGGCGGCCCCCTCGGCGCGAAGCTCGCCGGCGCCCGCCGGCTCGACGACGGCATCCGCATCTACTACTCGCACCCGTCGATCCAGGTCTCCTGGATGCTCGACGCCGAGGCGCACGGCGCCACCTGGCCGCGCCGCAACGACGACGACCGCCTGGGCACCTCGGCGCTGGTGCGCCAGGCCTGGGAGCTGCTGCTCGCCGACGCCGGGCTCGGTTACAGCTTCCTCGCCTATGACGAGGTCGTCGCCCACGGCGTCCCCGCCGGCACGCGGGCGCTCGTCCTCCCCGCCTGCTACGCGCTGTCGGACGTCGAGGCGCGGCGGATCGGGGACTTCGCGGCGCGCGGCGGCACGGTCGTCGCCGACTTCGCCTGCGGCCTCTTCGACCAGCACGGGCGCGGCCGGCCGCGGGGCGCGCTCGACCCTCTCTTCGGCGTCGCCCACGACGGCGGCGAGACGGCGCGCGACATGTTCGACGGCGCCGGCAAGCTCTGGGTGGAGACCGACCAGGACGCGGGCTTCGGCTACCGCCGCTTCGCCGACCTCTTCGCCACCGCCGCGCCGCGTCTCGCGAACGGCTACGCGGTCGCCGAGAGGCGCCTGCCGGTCGGCGGCGGGAAGCCGGCCGGCGGCGCTCGGGCGGTCTATCTCAACCTCTCGCCCGAGCGCTACCTCGCCTACCGCCAGGAGGGGAGAGCCGGCGAGGCCGAGCGGCAGCCGTTCCTCGCGCCGCTCGCCGCCGCCGGCATCGCGCCGTGGATCGCGGTGCATCTCCTGCCCGCTCCACGGCCTCGACCGGCGGCTCCGGGCGCCCCGGGGGCCGGCGACCTCGCTCCCCTCGAGGCGGTCGCCTGGGAGAAGGGCGGCCGCACCCTGGTCCTCATCTTGCAAAACCCGCTGCTCGGCAAAACCCCCGGCGGAGTCTGGGGCGTCGAGGGTCTCGCCTCGCGGCCGGTGCCGATCGAGGTCGAGCTCGCCGGCGAGGTCTCGGGAGCTGTCGACGAGCGGAGCGGCCGGACCCTGGCACGGGGCCGTCGATTCCGCTTCACGTTCGCCGCCGACGAGGCGGTATTCCTCAGCTTTGCCGGCCCGCCGCCGCGGGCGAGCCCGGAGCGTCCGGGCTCCTAGCGGCGCGGACGGCTCCTCGGAATGCGCGGGCCGCCGAACGGCCGCAAGGGAGGACATGAACAAGCCCGTCAGACGAAATGGCGCCGCGACCCCCAGGTGTCCCGACGCCCGTCCTGACGCCCGTCCCGAACGCCCGTCCCCGGCCCGATGTCCAGAGCCGGCTCCGCCGCTTCGACCTCGCGGCCGAGCCCGCCGCTGCGTGTCGCCCTGGTGGGCGCCGGCTACGTCGCCCGCTTCCATCTGGAGATCCTCAAGGCGCTCCCCGGCGTCGAGGTGGTGGCGGTCGCCGACCTCGACCGCGACCGCGCCGCCGACGCGGCGGCCCAGTGGGGGGTCCCCCACGCCGTGACCTCGGTCGACGAGCTGCCGGCGCTGGGGGTCGAGATCGCCCACGTCCTCACCCCGCCCGACCACCACGTGGCGGTCACCCGGCAGCTCCTCGAGCTGGGGATCGGCGTGCTGCTGGAGAAGCCGGCGGCGCTCGACTCGAACGCCGTCCGCGAGCTCGGCCGGCTCGCCGCCCACCGCGGCCTGCCGCTCGGGGTCAACCACAACCAGGTCTTCCACCCCGCCTTCGCGCGCCTGCTGCGCGACGTGCGCGCGGGGCGGATCGGCCGTGTCGAGCACGTCCAGCTCTGCTTCTCGGTGCCGCTCGCCCAGCTCGCCGCCGGCGACTTCTCGCACTGGATGTTCCGCGCCCCGGAGAACATCCTCTTCGAGCAGGGGCCGCACCCGATGAGCCAGGTGCACGCGCTGGCGGGGCCGGTCCTGACGGCCACCACGACGCTCCTCCAGACCCGCGAGCTGGCGCCCGGACGGCCGTTCCACGAGCGCTTCCTGATCGCCGCCCGCGGCGAGCGCGCCACGGCCGAGATCTATCTCGCCTTCGGCGCCACCTTCACCCGCAGCACCATCCAGGTCCTCGGCTCGGACGGCTCTCTCGAGGCCGACCTCGCCCACAACCTCTTCGCCGGCGAGGAGAAGACGCCCTGGCTCGACTTCTGGAACAGCTTCCTCGCCGGCTGGCGGCGCGGCGCCGCCATGCGCCGCGGCGCCCTCGGCGGCCTCTCGCGCTACGGCCGCTACACCCTCGGGCTCGGCCGCCGCGACGACCCCTACTTCGCCGGCATGCGCGAATCGATCCGCGCCTTCTACGATGCCGTCGCCAGCGGCGCGCCGCCGCCGGTCGACGCCGCTCAGGCGGCCGAGGTGCTCGCCTGGTGCGAGGCCGTCGCGGCCGAGGTGCGGCGGCCGCGAGCCGACCTCCGCCAGGGCCGCGACGGCCAGGCGCCGCATCGGGTGCCCGCGCTCCCCCCGCCGGTCGGGCCGGCACGGCACGGCGAGATCGCGGTCCTCGGGGCGAGCGGGTTCATCGGCCGCCGCCTCGTCGCCCAGCTCCTGGCGCAGGGAGCGCCGGTCACCGCCGTCACGCGGCGGCCGCAGGGGCTGCCGCCCGAGCTGCTCGCCGCGGCGGCGCCCGGCAGCCAGGCGTTGCCGCTGCGCGTCGTCGCCGGCCGCCTGGAGGACCCCGAGAGCTTCGACCGCAGCCATCGCCGGGGCCGAGGTCGTCGTCCACCTCGCGACCGGCTCCGGCGAGACCTGGGAGCAGGTGCGCCGTGCCATGGTCGACGGCTCGGTCGCCGTGGCGCGGGCGGCGCTCGCCCAGGGCGTCCGCCGCTTCATCTACGTCTCGTCGATCGCCGCGCTCTACGCCGGGGCCGACTGCGGGACGCCGGTGATCGAGGACTCGCTGGCGGTCGACCCGCGGCCCGCGGGCCGCGACGTCTACAGCCGCGGCAAGATCGCCGCCGAGCAGGCGCTCGTCGCCCTGCACCGCGAGCAGGGGCTGCCGCTCGTCATCGTGCGGCCGGGCGTCGTCCTCGGCCCCGGCAAGCCGATGCAGCACTCGGGCCTCGGCCTGTGGGTCAAGGACAATCAGTGCGTCGGCTGGGGGCTGGGCGACCACCCGCTCCCCCTGGTGACCGCCGAGGACGTCGCCGACGGGCTGGCGCGCCTCGCCCTCTTCGCCGGCGACTCGCTCGACGGCACGGCGCTCAATCTCTGCTCGCGGGTGCCGCTCTCGGCGCGCCAGGTGGTCGACGAGCTGGCGCGGGCGACCGGCCGCAAGCTCATCTTCCATCCGCGGGCGCTCTGGCTCTCGCAGGGGCTCGAGGTCGGCAAGTGGCTGGTCAAGAAGGCCGGACGCCGCGACGTGCCCTTCCCCTCCTACCGCGACTTGAAGTCGCGCTCGCTCGCCCCGGCGTTCAGCTCGCGCACCGCCCGCGAGGTGCTCGGCTGGCGGCCGACTCGAGGAGCGGGAGGCCTTTCTCGACCGCGCCGTCCGCGTCCACGGCGAGGCGGCGACGAGGAGCGAAGGGGCGGGGGGCGGCGCCGAGCGGGAGGCGGACCCGCCGGTGGCCGGCGCGTCCGAGGAGCTGCTCGAGAGGGCGGTGGGAGGAGCCCAGCCGGAGGTCCATTGAAGCTCTGACGGACGGTCCCGGCCCAGCCTGACGGCCCGGCGGGCGATCGACGGTCTCGCCATGCCGCCCCATCTCCTCCACGTGTTCTCGAACTTCACCGCCACCGGGCCGGAGCTGCGCACGGTCGCCATGATCCCCGTGCTCGGCGGCGCCTTCGAGCACTCGATCCTCTCCCTCGACGGCCGCATGGACGCCGCCGGGCGGCTACCGACGCCGCGCCGGTCCGCCTGCTCGCCAGCCCGCCGCGCGCCGGCTCGCTCGCCACCGCGCGGCGGCTGCGGGAGGTGATCCGGCGCCAGCGCCCGGACCTCCTCCTCACCTACAACTGGGCGGCGATCGACGCCGTCCTCGCCGCCGCGAGCCTCGGCTTCCGCCGCGTGATCCATCACGAAGAGGGCTTCAACGAGGACGAGGCGGATCACTTCAAGCGCCGGCGGGTGCTCGCCCGGCGCGTGCTCCTGCCGCGCGTCCACCGCGTCGTCGTCCCCTCGCACCGGCTGCAGCGGATCGCGACCGACCTCTGGCGGCTCGGCCCCGAGCGGGTGGCGCTGATCCCCAACGGCGTCCCGCTCGCCGTCACTTGCCGCCGGCGACGACCATCCCGCCGACCATCCCGCTGGCCATCCAGCTCGCAATCCAATGCTCCGCCGCGCGCTGGGCATCCCGGAGGGCGCGCCGGTCGTCGGCGGGGTCGGCGGCCTGCGCCGGGTGAAGAACTTCCTCCGCCTCCTGGACGCCGCCGCCGCGGTCGACCCGCGCTCGGGCTCCACGTGCTGCTGGTGGGCGAGGGGAGCCGAGCGGGAGGCGCTCGCGGCGCGCGCCGGCCGTCCCGACCTCGCCGGCCGCGTCCATCTCGCCGGCTATCAGGCCGCGCCGGCCGACTTCTACCGCGCGATGGACGTCTTCGCGCTCACCTCCGACTCCGAGCAGATGCCGGTCTGCCTGCTCGAGGCAATGGCCGACCGGTCTGCCGGTGGTGGCGACCGAGGTCGGCGACGTGCGCGCCATGCTGCCGCCGGAGCAGGGGGACTGGCTGGTCGAGGTCCATCCGAAGGCCGAGGAGCGGACGGTGCCCGAGCTCGCCCGCCGCCTCGAGCGAGGCGATCGGCGATCCGGCGAGGCGACGGCGGCTGGGATCGCCAACCGCGCCCGGGTCGAGGCCGCCTACACCTTCGAGGCGACCTGCGCCGCCTACAGCAGCTCTGTACCCCAGGCACTGACGGCCTGAGGCCCGCTCGCCCTGGAACGGGCATTGCAGCGCTGACCACGCCATGCGCCGTCACCTCCTGCAGCTGAGCGCGCTCGCGCTCGTCCTGGCCTGCGGCGCGGCGGCGCCGAGCCCGGCGCCGGCACCCCCGACCCCCGACCCTCCGGCGGCATCCTCCGCGGTCCAGCCAGGCAAGGCGGCAGCCCCGCCGGAGAGCCCGGCCCCGGTCTCCCAGAGCATCCCGCTCACCGTGCGGGAGACCGCCGGCATCGCGCGGAGCGGCGAGGTTCTGCGCTCCGGCGTCCCCCTGCCGCGCGACTTGGGCGTCCGCGACCTCGCCAGGCTCGCCGTGCTCGACCCTGCCGGCAAGGCGGTGCCCGCCGAGTTCGAGGCCCTGGCGCGCTGGGGCGGCGGCCGCGACGACGCCACGGCGCCGGTCGAGTGGCTGCTCGTCTCCTTCCCGGCCTCGGTCGGCGCCGGCAGGAGCGCCGTCTACCGGCTGGTGACCGGCGGCGCGGCGGGCTCCAATCCATCGCCGCCGGCGCCGCTCAAGCTGAGCCGCGAGGGCGACCGCTTCACCGTCGACACCGGCGCCGCCGTCTTCCGCTTCGGCGGCGACAAGGGCGCCCTCTTCGACGAGGTGCGCCTCTCGAACGGCCCACGCCTGGCCGGCGGCGGCCGCATGACCGCCCGCCCGGCGCAGGACGGCGGCGCGCCGGTCGCCCACGACGCTCTGCGCAGCGTGCGGATCGAGCACCAGGGACCGCTCTCAGCGGTGGTGATCGTCGAGGGAGCCTACGCCATGCCGCCGGTCGGCGGCGGCGGCCTGGGATCGTTGCGCCGTTACGTCTTCACCGCCGGCTCCCCCACCGCCATCGTCCGTCAGTCGATCGCCTGGGAGGGGAGCCTGTCGGGCGGCTGCAACGGCTGCCTGGTCGCCCACGGGGCGCCCAACGGCGTCCTCCTGACCGGCCTGCGCGACGAGCTGTCGCTCACCCTCGGCGACCCCGCGGACCACCCCGCCGGCGGCGACTCCGCGGCGGCGGGAGCGGGCGGGCTCCGGGTGCAGGCGATCGGCGGCCGCAAGGACGCCGACCTCGCGGGGGCGGTCGCCGCCGGCCAGGAGGCGTTCGTCCGCCAGCTCCTGCGGCCCAACCGCGGCGCCCGGCTCGCCTGCGACGTGCAGGTCGCCGGCCAGCGCGCCGCCTGCCAGCGGGCCGACGGCGGCGTCCTCGCCGCGAGCGGCCGGCGCGGCACGGTGGCGATCGCGCTCAACCGCATGCACCGCTACGAGCCCCAGGCCCTGCGCCTCCTGCCCGGCGGCAGCCTCGCCGTCGACTGGGCCGACGACAAGGTCTGGCTCGCCAACCACGAGGGGCTCTTCGCCACCTTCGCGGTGGCGGCGCTGCCGCCCGGGGATCGGCCGGCAGGGGGATCAAACGCCGGGCGCGCCGAGCTCGACCGCGAGGTCTGGGCGCCGCTCGAGCAGCCGCTCCACGCCTGGCCGGAGGCGAGCTGGTTCGCCGCCTCGCAGGCCGTCCCCGACCTGCCGGTGGGACCGCTGCCGCGCGGCCTGCGCGACTACGACCGGCTGGTGGGCGGGATGTTGAAGGCGACGATCGAGCACGTCGACTCCGAAGGCCTCTCCGGGCTGATGACCTACGGCCTCTTCCCCCGCTACTGGGGGCAGTGGGGCTCGCCCGAGATCGACTGCGGCGGCCACGACCCGACGCCGGGCGAGAGCTGGGACGACCTCTTCTGGTGCGGCACCTGGACCGACTACCACAACACGCTCGCCACCGCTCCGCTGTGGGCGATGCGGACGGGCGAGGTCGAGTGGCTGGACGACCTCGGGTTCCCGGGGCAGCTCTCCGCATGCTGCACACCCAGATCATGCAGTGCGCCCCGGGCGACCGCTGGTTCTACTGCGGCCAGGCGCCGGCCGGCTACGGCGGCTACCGTTCCGACTTCAACAGCTCCCACGCCTATTTCGAGAACCTCTTCCTCTACTACTGGCTGACCGGCGACTCGACGGTGGTGGCGACTCTGCGCCACGGCGGCGAGACGATGCGCCGGCACATGTGCGACCTGCGGGGCCCCGAGCGCGGGCCGCAGGGGACGGCCCCGCCGGGCCGGCCTGCCCGCCCGACCGGCCGGCCAAGCAGGCCGGTTTCGTCGGCCGCGTCGACTCGCAGTGGCTGGCGGTCTTCCGCTTCCTGGGTCTCGCGAGCCCCGACGCGAGCTTCTCGGACGACTTCCGCTCCGGCCTCGCCCGCGCCCTCACCCTGGAGTACGCCGAGCCGCGGCGCGACGGCAAGAGCTACGGCTTCCTCGGCGCCGTCGACCCGCAGGCGCGGACGCTCACCACCGAGCAGCTCTGGCAGATGGGCCTCTTCGACGCCGACAACTTCTACCGCTTCGAGATCGACAGCGGCGACGCGGCGATCGGCCAGCCGGCACGCCGCCCGAGCGAGGTGCTGACCGCTCTGGCGCGCACGATCGCCGACGTCGAGCCGAAGGCGCGGGGCGACCGCGGCGTGCGCGGCCGCTGGCCGCTGAAGCTCAAGATCGCCTGGGCGGGCGACCGCATCGGCGGCGAGCTACACCTCGGTGACGCCGCTCGAGCGCGACCTCTACGGTCCCGAGAAGGCCTGCATGGCCTCCCTGCTGACGCGCGCCGGGCGGCAGAGCGGCGACCGCGGGCTCCTCGACGCCGGCCGGGAGATTGTCGAGCTCACCATCGGCGCCGCCGGCGGCGAGTTCCTGCCGCTCGGCAAGCTCAACGGCCAGTACCTCTCCCGGCTGCACAGCGCGGTCGCCGGGCTCGCCGGTCCGCCATCCGCCGGAGGCCATGCGAAAGAAGCGCGGCGCGAGAGCCACGAGAAGAGCGTTGGCGACCGTCCCTGAGCCCGCTCCCAAGGCGTTCTCCGCTCCCGCGCCGGGGCTCTCGGCGCGCGGCCTGCGGCGCGGCGGCATGGTGTTCGGCGCCAGCCAAGCCGTCGCCATGGTCATGGGGTTCCTCTCCAGCATGGCGATGGTGCGCCTCGCCTCGCGCTCGGACGTCGCCTCGTATCTCCTGCTCCTTCAGGCCGCGCTCTCGGTGTCCCTGGTCCTCCAGCTCGGCCTGGGCGAGGCGGCGCTGCGCTTCGCGCCGATCTCGCGCGGCGCCGGCGGCGAGCCGCCACGCGCGTCCTGCGCCGTCGCCTGCTCGGCCTGCAGGTCGCCGTCTGGGCGATCTTCGCGCCGCCGCTCGTCCTCGCCTGGCCGGCGATCGTGCGCCGGCTGGGCGCCCCCGAGCTCGCCGGCGCGGGGATGATCCTGGTCGCCCTCGCCATGCTCGCGACGCTGGGGCGGATGATCGACGCCTACCTGCGCGCATTCCGGTTCTACTCGGCCTCTGCCTTCCTCACCCACATCGTGCCGCGCGCGCTCGTCCTCGCCGGCTTCGGCGCGCTGCTCTGGACCGGCGTGCGCGGCTCCTCCTGGCTGGTGCTGATCGCCATCTTCCTCGGCTCCCAGCTGGCGACCGACCTCGCCTATGCCGCCTGCCTGCCGGCGACCACGGCAGGGAGAAGCTCCGAGCCGCGGCTCGCCACCCCGCCGCCTCCCATCCGGACGATCTTCTCGACCACCGCCGCCATGGGCCTGCGCAGCGCCGTCGGCATGATCATGGTCTCGACCGACCTCTGGATCCTCTCCTGGGCGCGCAGCCACGAGGAGGTCGCCGTCTACGGCGTCGTGACCCGCATCATCCAGGTCATGGGGGCGCTGCCGACGATCGCCAACTTGATCCTCCCGCAGGAGATCGCCGTCCTCTACGCCGACGGCAAGAGACCTAGCTCGAGCGGCTCGCCCGCACCGCGGCGACGGCGGTCGCCCTCCTCTCGCTCGTCGCCCTCGCCGGCATCGTCGTCCTCGGCCGGCCGCTCATCCGCCTCGCCTTCGGCCCCGGCTATGTCTCCGGCTGGAGCATCCTGCTGATCCTCGCCGTCGGCACTTTCTGGGACGCCGCCTCGGGCCTCGCCGGCTACGTCCTCCAGATGACCGGCCACCACATGAAGCTGCTGCGCCTGACCGCCGCCTGCGCCGTGGTCAACGCCCTCCTGAACTTCTTCCTCGCCCGCCCCTTCGGCGGCTACGGGGTCGCCACCGCCACCGCCATCACCCTGGTCGGCTTCAACCTGGTGGTGGTCCGCGCCGCCCGCCGGCGTCGGGGTGCGCACTTTCGTCTATTTCGCGCCGGCCGAGTGGCGCCGGGTCTTCTGGCTGATCGCGACCGGCGGCGCCAGGCGTCTGCGCTCGACATGACCGACCTCTTCGCCATCGGCGGCGAGCAGCGCGCCGCCTTGCGCGCCCAGCCGGAGTGGACGAGCTTCCGCTCGGCGCTGGTCGTGCGGATCGTCGGCGGCGAGGTCGAGCGCGTGCTCGAGTACACCTCGCCGCCCGAGCACCGTCCGGACGACCTGCCGTCGCACGTCTTCAAGGCAGCGACGATCGAGGGCGACACCGCCTATCTCTGCACCCAGACCGAGGTGCTGATCTGCGACTTCCCCAGCTTCGCCATCCGTCGCGTCGTCTCCCACCCCTGCTTCAACGACCTTCACCACGTGACCCCGGCGCCGGACGGCTCGCTCTACGTCGCGGTGACCGGCCTCGACGCCGTCGCCGAGCTGTCGCCCGAGGGCGAGCTCGGCGGCTGGTCGGGGTGCTGGGCGAGGATCCCTGGGAGCGCTTCTCGCCCGACGTCGACTACCGCAAGGTGCCGACGACCAAGCCCCACCACGCGCATCCCAACTACGTCTTCTTTCCCGACGGCGAGGGCCGGCCGTGGGTGACCCGCTTCCACCAGCGCGACGCGGTGCCGCTCGCCGGCGACGGCCCGGCGTTCGCGGTCGAGGTCCAGGGGGTGCACGACGGGCACGTGCGGCGGCGAGGTGCTCTTCACCACCGTCGACGGCCACGTCGTGCGCTTCGACCGGCATGGCGGCGGCCGCCGGGTGCTCGATCTGAATCCCGGCGAGGAGGGCGAGGGGCGTCCCGCTCGGCTGGTGCCGCGGCCTGCTGCCGGTCGCCGGCGGGGACCGCGCCTGGGTGGGCTTCACCCGCTATCCGCCACACCAACCTGCGCCGCAACCTGAGCTGGATCCGCCACGGTTTCCGCCGCAGCCAGCACCATCTCGTGCGGCCGACCCGCATCGCCCTCTACGACCTCGCGGCCGGACGCCGACGAGCGGCCGCGCCTCCTCGAGGAGGTCGATCTCGAGCCGGCGGGGATGGGGGCCGTCTTCAGCATCCACGCCGCGCGAGATCGCCGATCCCGACGCCGGGCGCCGCCCCGGCCCGCGATTTGCACCGAGCGAGCCCATGACCGTCGCCGGTCTCGAGGGGAGATCCGTACCCCGCGGGGGAATCGCGGAAGAGAGCTGGACACGCGAGGCCGCGCTCGCCCTCCTCGCCATCCTGCTCGTCGCCGCCGGCCTCCGCCTCTGGGGGCTCGGCCACGACCTTCCCTTCTCCTACTACGGCGACGAGCTCTACCTGATGAAGCGCGCCATGGCGATGGGGACCGGCGACCTCAACCCGCACTGGTTCCACAAGCCGGCCCTCCTCATGTACGTGCTCGCCTTCTGCTATGGGCTCTACTACGCGGCCGGCCGGCTGACCGGCGCCTGGGGCTCGACCGCCGCGTTCGGCGCCCACTTCCTCACCGCCCCGGGGCCGTTCCTCCTCATCGGCCGGCTGGTGGTCTGCGCCTGCGGGATCGCCACCGTCTACGCCGTCTACCGGCTGGCGCGGCGGGCCTATGGGTCGGTCCCGGCGGCGCTCGGCGCGGCGCTCGTCGCCGCGGTGCTGGTGCCGATGATCAACTCGTCCCAGGAGATCAAGAGCGACATCCCCTGCGCGCTGCTGATGACGCTCTCGCTCGGCGCCTATCTCGGCGTCCGCGAGACGGCGAGCGCGCGGCCGCTGGTCGCCGCCTCGCTGCTCGCCGGCGCCGCCATGGGCATGCACTACTACGCCATGGTCCTGCCGCCCACCTATGCCGCCTGCGAGATCGGCGCGCGCGCGGGGCGGGGCGCGGCGCGGCCCCTCCTCGGCCGCCTCGCCCTCGTCGCCGGCCTCTTCGTCGCCGGCTTCTTCGTCACCTCGCCCTACAACTTCCTCGACCCGAGCTGGATGCGGTCGACGGCCGGCGACTCGCTCCGCAAGCTCCATCCCGAAGCCGCGCGCCAGCGCCCCGGCGGGTCCCGCCGGCGGCGCCGCGGCCGCCGGCGGGACGGTCTACGAGCCCGACACCGGGGTCCGCTACCGGCCGGGGGCGCGCGCCTGGGCGGGGGCAGCCCGCCAGTTCGCCGGCGTCCTCGTCTCGCCGAACGCCATGGGCTGGGCGCTGGCGCTGCTCTCGCTCCTCGGCCTGGCGGTGGTCGTGGCGCGCCGGGAGACGCGCTGGTACGGGCTCCTCGTCCTCCTGCCGACCGCCCTCTTCTCCTTCGCGGCGGCGACGGTCGCCGCCTATCACGCGGCGCCGCGCCACTTGAACGCCGTCTATCCGCTCCTCGCGACCCTGGTCTTCCCCGGCGTCGCCTGGGTCCTCGGCCGCCTCGGCGTGCCGCCGCGGCGCCTCTCCGCGGCGACCTTGGGGCTGGTGGCGCTCGCCTGCCTGCCGAGCGCCGCGGCGGCCGCCGCGCACGACGTCACCCTCCTGCGCCGCGACAGCCGCCTGGTCGCCTATCGCTGGATCGTCGCCAACCTGCCGCGCGGCGAGCGCGTGCTGGTCGACGACTACGGCCCCGAGCTGCCGCCGGACCGGCGCGCGGTGGCGCGGCAGCAGGCGCTCCTGCCGACGCTCGCCAAGGGTCCGTTCACCCGCTCCCAGGCGATGCGCTTGAGCCTCCTCGCCCGTTTCCCGCCGCAGGACGGCTTCGACATGGACGAGCTCGGCCACCCCTGGTGGCTCGATCACGAGAAGCCCGACGCCCTGCTGCGCTCGACGCCCGCCGACGAGGAGATGGGCAATCCCTTGATCTCGCGCCAGCCGCGGACGCTCGCCGAGTACCGCGCCCAGGGCGTCCGCTACATCGTCACCAACAGCGAGGCGCGCGACCGCTACTTCACCGGCAAGCAGTCGCACGGCGGCTTCCCGAGCTTCGTCCGCTTCTACCGGGAGCTCGCCGCGCTCCAGCCCACGAAAACCTTCGATCCGCGCGCCTGGCACGGCAAGGGGCCGGTCGTCTGGATCTACGATCTGGCCGCCGTCCCGCCGTGCGCAGCGTGCGGCCGACCAACGCGCCCGGCACCGCCGCCGGCGGCTGCCGGGGGAGAGGATGATGATCGCGACCGACCGCAGGGCCGCAACGGGAGTCGACGAAGAGGGACGGGATGGGCGCGCCGGAAGCGCGGCCGGCGGCGAGCCGGAACCGGGGCGGGATTTCGCCTTCATCGTCGGACACCGCAAGAGCGGCAGCACCTGGCTGCTCAACCTGCTCTCCCTCCATCCGGACATCCGCGGGGTGATGGAGACGGCGGCCTTCGAGATCGCCTGGGAGCAGCCGGACCTCGATCAGCGCACCGGGAAGCTCTTCACCCATACCCCGTGGAGCAAGGGCGGCGGCCTCAAGGCCACGGCGTCGCAGCGCATGACCCATCTCGCCGCGCCATTCCTCAAGAAGAAGAAGCCGGCGCTCGAGCTCCCCAAGGTCGACCGCCCGAGCGAGCTGCCCGACCTCGCGCTCCTCGACCAGCGCCGGCTGCGCCGCCTGCTGGCGACCACCGCCGATCCGGCGGAGTACTGCCGGCGCTTCTACCTCTTCCTGCGCGACCGCCTGGAGCCCCGCCGCTACCTCCTCGAGAAGTCGCCGAGCAACGTCCACCAGGTGGGACACATCCGCGCCGCCTTCCCCGCCGCCAAGCTGATCGTCATCTACCGCGACGGCCGGGACGTCGTCGTCTCCGACCGCTTCTTCACCGTCGACCACCTGGGCAAGCCCTTCTCCTTCGCCGACGCGGTCGAGAGCTGGCGCCGCGACATGGAGGCCCACCTTCGCTACGCCGAGACCGACCGCCTCTTCGCCTGCTCCTACGAGGCGCTCCTGGGCCGCGGCGCGCCGGTGGTCGAGGACCTCCTCGACTATCTCGGCCTCGCCTACGACGACGCCCTGGTCGCCCGCATGATCGAGCGCTCCTCCTTCCGCTTCTACGCCGGCCGCGAGCGCGGCCAGGAGGACCGCAAGCGCTTCTATCGCAAGGGGATCGCCGGCGACTGGAAGAACAACTTCAGCGCCGAGGACCGCCGCCTCTTCAAAGAGATCGCCGGCGACATGCTGGTGACCCTCGGCTACGAGACGGGCCTCGACTGGTAGGGCGATGCCGCGGCGGCGAAGAAGAAGGCTCGCGCGCAACGCGATACAGCCGCCGGTAGAGCGGAAGCGCCGTCGCGTGCAGCGGAAGGCGGCGTGACGGCGGCGCCCTGAGCGGTAAGAGGATCGGCGGTGAGAGCGCGCGAGCACGACACTCGCCTTCAAGCGGAAGGGCGCCTCATCATCACCACCCAGCCGGGGCAGATCTACGTCTACACGGGAGGCGCGCTCCTCACGACCCCCGCCTTGACACTGGATCCCGACACCCTCTGCACCGACATCGAGCGCGGGCTGGTCGGGATCACGGTCGACCCGGGCTTCACGACGAACCACTTCATCTATACCTACTACACGCGGCGCGTGCCCGGCCGAGTGCGGCGGCAACGGCTCGCTCGACCGCGTCGCGCGCTTCACCCTGGCCGACGACAACATCGACCTGGCGAGCAAGGTCATCCGGATCGACAACATTTCCTCCTTTGCGGCACCACAACGCGGGACGTCAAACTTTCCCGACGTGTTTCCTCTACATCCGCTGAGCGACGCGACTGACGTTTCGACTCGCTCCAGACTGCTGAGCCGGCGAGAATTACAACGCCTGTTTCCTCGCTACAGCCGTGGGGAAGATCCTGCGGATCGCGCCAGGACGGCAGCATCCCGGCGGACAACCCCTACGTCGGCGCCGCCGGCGCCCACCGCTGCGGCGACCCGGCCGGCACCGGCGTCTCCACCGGCACCGGCCCCTGCGCGTGAGACGTTCGCCTCGGGGACTGCGCAACCCGTTCCGCTTCGCCGTCCGACCGGGGACCAGCCAGCTGTACATCAACGACGTCGGCGAGAGACGACGTGGGACGAGATCGACGTCGGCGCCGCCGGAGCCAACTACGGCTGGAACGTGCCGGGAGGGCCACTGCGCCGTCGGCTCGACCACCGACTGCGGCCGCTCCGCCGGCGGGGATGACCAACCCGATCTTCGACTACGGCCACACGGCCGGGTGCTCGTCGATCACCGGCGGGGCGTTCGTGCCGGCCGGGCTGTGGCCGGCGCCCTACGACGGCTCCTACCTCTTCGCCGACTACGTCTGCGGCAAGATCTTCCGCCTGGACGACGTCGCAGGCGACGGGCGCACCTGGGTCGACTTCGTCGAGCCGGCCTGGGGGCCAGCAGCGCCGTGACCATGATCTTCGGCCCGCGCGACGGCGGACAGTCGCTGTACTACTCGACCTATGCCAACGGCGGGGAGGTGCATCGCATCGACTACGTCGGCAACGTCAACCGCGCGCCCACGGCGGCCGCCACCGCCCAGCCCACCTCCGGCCCGGCGCCGCTCAGCGTCAGCTTCGACACCGGCGCCAGCAGCGACCCGGACGCAGGGGACAGCCTGACCTTCCTGTGGACCTTCGGCGACGGCACGCCCCAGGAGTCGACGACGAGCAAGACGGTCACCCACACCTACCCGGCGGGCATCTTCACCGCCGAGGCGTCGCCGAGGATAACTTTGGCGACGTTTCTCCCCGTTGCGACCTCGCGATTTATCTCCGGCAACACGCCGCCGGCGCCGACGATCGACACGCCGCTCGCGAGCGACACTTTCAGCGTCGGCCAGACGGTCACCCTATCCGGCCACGCCAGCGACGCCGAGGACGGCAGCCTGCCACGGGCTCCCTCTCCTGGACGGTCATCCGCCATCACGCCGATCACACCCACCCGTTCCTGGGGCCGATCGCCGGCAACGGCGTCGAGTTCACCGGCCCGAGCCCGGAGGACCTCGCGGCGGCGAGCAACAGCTATCTCGAGATCCGGCTGACGGCGACCGACTCGGGCGGCCTGTCGGCGACGGTGACCCGCGATTTCCAGGCGGAGAGAGTCGACCTGAGCTTCGCGACCGACCCGTCGGGCCTGGCCCTCACCCTGGAGGGGAACCCGGTCGCCCCGCCTCTCACCGTGACCTCGTGGGCAGGGTACGGCGTGGCGGTGGACGCCCCGAGCCCAGACCGCCGCGGACGGCAGCAGCTACGCCTGGCAGTCCTGGTCCGACGGCGGCGCCGCGTCGCATACCGTGGGCGGACGCCGGAGGCGCCAGCCGCCTACACCGCGACCTTCACCGCAGAGCCGGGCTCCCCTCTCCTTCTTCACCCTCGCGCCCTGCCGGCTGAGTGAGATACCCCGCGGTCCGGCAGGCCCCCTCGGCGGGCCGCGCCTCACCTCCGGCGCAGTGCGCACCTTCCAGGTCTCGGGAAGCTGCGGCGTGCCCTCGACGGCGAAGGCGGTCGCCGCCGACGCGACCGTGGTCGGCCCGACGGGGTCTCGGGCACCTGCAGATCTTCCCCGCGGGCTCCCCGGTCCCCGCCACCAGCGTCCAGAACCTGGCTCCCGGCCGCACCCGCGCCAACGATGCCATCGTCACGCTGGGCGCTCCCGGCGACCTCGCCGCGCTCGCCACCGTGCACGGGAGCGTCGACCGACCTGGTGATCGACCTCGTCGGCTACTTCCAGTGATCGGGCGCGCCGCCAGCCTACCGGTGCACGTAGAGCGCCCAGTCCCCGGCCCCGGGAGCGATGAAAGTGCGCACTCCCCCGCCGGCGGTGGCGAAGGGCGTCTGCCAGAGGCCGGTCTGCGGGTTGAACCACCGGGCGGTCAGGGTCCCCGTGGCAGCGGTGAGATCGACGCCCACCGTGCCGCCGTTGTAGAGATAGAGGACGTAGGCGGTTCCCGGCTGGGCCAGCGCGTAGGCGCCGCCGGAGCGCACCAGGGCGTCGTTCGGCGCCAGGTTCTGGAAGGGGACCGCCGCGACGAAGCTCGCCAGCGGCGCGAGGTACGCTCCGGTGCCGGTGCCGCCGGCGCCGGCGGTGAAGGCGGCCCAGGCCTTCTGGCGCTCGAGGGTGGTCTCGGCGCCGAGCGAGAACTCCTCCTCGATCAGCGGCTTCACCGCCAGCGGATGGTTGCGCAGGGCATAGGTGTGGATCGTGCCGTAGCCGTTGCCGTTGCCGGACTGGACGTCCATGTAATCGGCCCACGGCGCCGTGGGGAACGCGAAGTTGCCGGTCCAGCCGTGGACGGAGACCATCCGCGCCCAGGAGTTCAGGCTCTGCACGAAGGCGCCGTGCGCGTTGACCATCGTCTGCGGCCAGGCCTCCTGCCACTCCAGGATCAGGATGTACATCGTGTTGACGTAGCCCGAGGTGCGCGCCATGGCGTAGCGGACGTACCTCTCGTAGTCCGCCTCGGAGAGCGTGCCGAACTGCGAGTCGTCGGCGAGGAACCAGAGCTGGGCGAGGACGCCCGAGCCGCGGAGGTTCTTGATCCAGCTCTCGTAGGTATGCCAGCGCGCGAGGTCGAAGCGGGTCTTGTCGTTGGCGCTCGCCGTGCCCAGCCAGGGCGTCACCGGATAGATCCCGCCGTAGTCGCCGCGGTTGGCGAGGTAGAGGTTCATCTTGTTGAGCTTCATGCCGAGGTGTCGGGTGAGCATGCTCTGCCGGTCGGCCTCGGTCAGGTTCTCCGAGAGCATCACCTGCGACCACTGGATCGGCTTCGGCGCCGCGGTGTCGAGGAATTTGCCGATCAGGTAGACCGGCCCGCCCGCCTGGTGCATGAAGGTCTGCGGATGCGACGGGTTCTCGACGATCGGCCCCTTGCCGAAAGCGCCCGCCAGCACGCCCGTGCAGGTGAAGCTCCCCTGCTTGCCGCCGACGCCGGGGACGGCGCTCGTCGTCGTCCATTGCCAGGTGCCCGCCTGGTCGGCGTAGACCCGCACCTTGAACACGTTGCCGGCCTCGCCGCCCTGGCCGTCGCCGTCGAAGAAGCCGTCGACGGCGAAGCGGCGGCCGTCCGGCGCCGTGACGCTCGCGCTCACCGCGAGGTCGAACGGGTTGGGGTTGGTGCCCTTGGCACCGTCGTAGGCCGCGGTGGAACGGAGGACGATCTCCGCGGTGTCGAAGCGGGGGACGGCGCTCTGGGCTTGGAGCAGGGCGGGGAAGAGGAGAACGGCCGCGACAACGCAGATCTGCACAGCAAGGCGATGCTTCGCCATGGCGAATGATCCCTCCATGGGCGCCACGAGGGCGGAGTGAAGAAGACCCCGACGGCAGCACACCGCCACGTCTAAGGTTTTTTCACCCTACCATCCGCAGTGAACAATGCGCAAGGTTCTAATAGTACAAAGCGGCTTGACAACAGAGTGAGCAGCGGCCGCTCACTCCGAGGGCAATTTACCAGCTTTTATTTATATGCAGGAGGGGTTCTGGCGCCAGACGCCGACGCCGGAGAATCGGCTCGGCGATGAGCGCACCAGCACACAGGCGCCGGAACACACGTAGTCAGACGATCCCCTCCGCCCGGTACCACTCCGCGGTGCGGCGGAGCCCCTCGTCGATGCCGATCTTGGGTTGGTAGCCGAGGTCGCGCTTCGCCTTGTCGATCTTGAAGGCGCGGTTCTGGCGGTACCAGTCGACGCGGCGCGGGAAGATCGGCGGCGGCACGCCGAAGGGCTTGTAGACGGTCTCGCAGAGGTGCCCGGCGACGACCACCGGCCAGACCGGGTAGTGCGGGATCTTCACCTCGACGCCGAGCGCCTTCGCCACCCGCCGGACCAGGTCCTCGATCCCCAGGTACTCCTCGTCAGCGATCAGGTAGGCCTCGCCCTCGCCCTTCCCCGGCGGCATCGCCAGGACGAAGGCGTCGACCAGGTTGTCGATGTAGAGCGGGTGATAGAGCGTGCGCCCGCTGCCGAACATCGGGAAGGTGCCGCGCGCGACGCGGCGGAAGATCATCGCGAAGCGCTCGGGGTCGCCCGGCCCGTAGATCGCCGCCGGGCGGAAGATGACCGTCTTCAGACCGCGGTCGAAGAACTCGCGGGCGATCGGCTCGGCCATGTACTTGGTGCGCTGGTAGTAGTCGGCCGGCTGGATCGGCGCGTCCTCGCCGCCCGGCGGATGGTCGATGTTGCCGTGGACGCCGCAGGTGCTGCAGTAGATGACCTTGCGCGCCCCCGCCTGCTTGGCGGCGGCGAGGACGTTGCGCGTGCCGTCGACGTTGACCTCGCGGTAGAAGTTCTCCGGCACGCCGAGCTCGCGGAACGCCGCCGCCAGGTGGTGGACCACCTCGACCCCCTCGACCGCGCGCGCCACCACCGCGGGATCGGTGACGCTGCCGATCACCACCTCGGCGCCGTGCTGGCGCAGCTCGTCGGTCTTCAGGCCTTCCTTGTAGTCGAGGGCGACGACCTGGTGGCCGAGATCGATCAGGCGCAGCACGAGCGCCTTGCCGGTGAAGCCGGTCCCTCCGGTGACGAGTATCCTCATCCCTTGCTCTCCTCCTGACGATGGGCCGCGTGCTCAGGGAGCGGTGCCGAGACGCTCGGCCCGCAGGACGACCGGCGAGCCCAGTATGCGGGTCAGCCCCAGGGCGCCGCTCGCCCGCTCGACGGCGCGCGAGAGCGCCGCGCTCCCGGTCGCCTTGCCCAGCGCGCGGTGGGCCGCCATCGGGGCGAAGAACTGCGGCGCCATGGCGGGCCGGCCGAAGCCGTGGCGGGCGAGCTCGCCCGTCACCTCGCGGCGCGTGAAGCAGCGATAGGGCCGGGTGTTGCTCTCCACCCGCCGCTTCCAGCGGAAGAGCTGCGGGGCGACCAGGTTGACGCTCCGCCGGTCCGGATAGTCGAGCACGACCGCGCGGCGCGCCAGCCGGCAGAGCTCGGCGATCAGCTCGCGCCAGCGCTCGGCGTGCGGCAGCAGGCGCAAGCAGAGGACGGCGTCGAACTCCCGGTCGGCGAAAGGCAGCGCCAGAAGGTCGCCGGCGCGGAACTCGAAGCCGCCGGCGGGGAGCAGCCGGTCGAGGCGGGCGCGGCAGACCTCGGCGCTCCCGGCGACGGTCACCCGGTAGCCATGCTCGACCAGCGGCACCGCGAGCTGCGCGTGGCCGCCGCCCACGTCGAGCACGCGGGCGCCCGGCCAGGGCGCCAGGAGCTTCAGGGTGGCCCGCGTCTGGGTGTCGAGGAAGAAGGCGCCGACCGCGCCGGCGAAGCGCGTCGCGTAGTCGTCGCTCGAGGTCTCGACGTCGGCGGTCTCGGCGCCCCGGAGGGGAGATGGGGCCGGCGCCGCCGGCTTCGCCCTGAGCGGCAGGGTGGCATCAGCCGGCGGCATGGACGGGAGCCTCCTGCCCGGATTCGAGGCCGGATTCGAGGCCGGATTCGAGGCCGGATTCGAGGACGGGTTCGAGGGCGGCGCTGGTCGCCGCCGGCGCCGGGGCGGCCGCGGACGGCGAGCGGATGGGGGTGTCGAGCAGATCGCCGATGCGCCGCGCGATCGCCGCGGCGACGGCGGGGTCGCTCCCCCAGTCGGTGCGGCGCAACAGCAGGTCGTCGAGGTGGACGACCGACTCGGTGCGCACCAACCGGCGCAGGTGGGAGACGGCGGCATAGGGGTCCGTCTCGATCCGGCGCAGGAACTCGGCGGCGGCGAGCGGCCGGGCGGCCGCCGGGCGAGGCAGGCCGCGGCGGATCGGGAGCGCTTCGCCGAAGACCGCGGCGAGCGTCCGCTCCGCCACCGCGCGCGCGGTGGTGAACTTGACCCCGACGACGCTCCACAGCCCCCGCGGCCCGCCGTGCGCGCCGTGGTCGTGGACGAGCGGCCGGTCGCCGGGCGACGGCTCGCCCGGGCGCACCGTGGGGAGCCAGCCCCAGGTGACCCGCGACACCTCCTCGCGGCGCAGGCGGAGCGCCGGGAGCGCCGCGTCGAGGAGCCCGACGAGCTCGGCGATCTGCGCCTCGCCCGGCGGGACCGGGGTGACCGAAGCGGCCAGAGCGGCGGGCACCGCCAGGTGGCGGGTGCCGGCGAGGAGCTTCCCCTTCCAGGGCACGAGGAAGAAGGTCTGGGCGCCGGGTCCCGGCGCCGCGACCGCCAGCGCGGCCTCGCTCGGCGCCGCGCGGTCGAAGAGCAGGTTGAAGGCGAGGGCCGGCGGGAGCGCGCCGGACAGCCCGCTCCCCAGGCGGCGCGCCACCTCGGCCGCCCAGGGGCCGGCGCAGTTGACCACCCGGCGGGCGCGGAGGGTGAATCGCCGGTGGCTCGCGCGGTCGCGGACGGCGACGGCGAGCTCGCCGCCGCCGTTGCCCGGCTCGAGCCCCTCGGCCTCGACGTAGTTGAGGGCCTGGGCGCCGCAGCGGCAGGCCCAGCGGAGCAGCTCGATCACCAGCCGCTCGGAGTCGGGCATCAGCGCGTCGTGCCAGAGGGCGCCGCCGGCGAGCCCCTCGCGCTCGACCGCCGGCGCCAGACGCGTCACCTCCGCGGCGTCGATCAACCGGCCCGGCGGCAGCGCGCCGGGGTCTGCGAGCCGGCGGGAGAGCAGGCGATCCAGGGCGAGCGCCGCGCCGAGCGCCGAGCGCCGCCGCAGCCGCCCGCCGCGCGGCGGGTGGTGGAGCGGCAGCAGGCAGGGGAGAGGATGGACGAGGTCGGGGAAGGCGCGCAGGAACCAGCCCCGCTCGGCGACCGACTCGCGGAAGCGCGGCAGGTCCATCGACTGGAGGTAGCGCAGGCCGCCGTGGAGGATGCGCAGGCTGTTGGCGGAGGTCGCGGCGCCGAAGTCGCCACGCTCGACGAGGAGGGCGGCGAGGCCGCGGCGCGCCGCCTCGAAGACCAGAGCCACGCCGTAGATGCCGCCGCCGACGACCAGGAGGTCGTAGCGGCCGGCGGCGGCGCGGCCGGGGTCGCGCCCGATCACGCCGTCCATGCGGCCCTCTGCGCTATGGGCCGCGCCGGCGCCGCAGCGCCTGCATGCGCCCCTGGGCGCGCGCGAACTCGTAGAGGCCGGCGCGCCGGCCGAAGCGCCGCCCCGGCCGGCCGGGCTCGCCGAGGAGCGCCCGGAGCGACGCCAAGGGCCGGCTCAGATCGAAGCCGCTCGCCAGGCCGCATCCATAGGACCCGGCGCGGCCCACCTCGGAGGCGAAGGGGAGCGGATCCGTGCCGGGGAGGATGCCCACCCCGCGCTCGGCGGCCTCGCGGAAGAGCCGCGGCGCGAGGCCCAGCCGCGGCCGCGTCGCGCTGTCGCCCAGGAAGACGGGGGCGAAGTCGGCGAAGCCGAGCATCGCGGCGCGCACCAGCCGGCCGCGGCCGCCCCACCACTTGCCGAATCCCCACGGCAGGACGAGGAAGGCCGCGCACTGCGCCGCGCGGGCGAACACCTCGTCGAGCGGCAGCCCGTCCGCGAGCTCGGCGTCGGTGGCGCGCGTCCCCAGGGCCAGGGCTTCGACCCCCTCGCGCGCCGCGATCTGCCGGCCGGCGACGAGCACCAGGCGGTCGCCGCCCCGTCGAGCGACCATCGACTCCGGCTCGCCGGTCGGCTGGAAGCTCCAGCCCTCCCCTACCTTCGCCTCGGCGAGCCCCTCGAACCAACGCTCGCCCCGGCGCTCCGCCAGCAGCAGGCAGCCGACCGCGTTCGGCCAGCCGAGCTCGGCGGCGCCGCGGTTCAGGTTGGCACAGGCGGCGTCGAGGAACGCCTCGCGCTCGAAACAGGGGTGGAAGTGGACGTGGGCGTCGAGGAGGACGCCGGGGAGGGCTTCCGGGACGGGCGCGGCGGGCGAAGGGCGCGAGATCCGACGTCGGCTGGCCGGCATACCAGGGTCGAGCGCACTGCAAGATGCGAGCCGTGCCTCCCCGCTGTCCAGAGGCCGGCGCCCCTCGGCCGTCAGCGCCGGGTGAAGATCACCTCGGCCGGATTCCCCTGCACGATCGAGCCTGGCGCGATCGATCCGGCGATGACGGCGTTGGGGGTGAGAATGCAGCCGGTCCCGACGTCGGCACCTTCGAGGAGGCAGCAGCCGGCGCCGATCCAGACGTCCGCGGCGATCCGGATGCCGCGGGCCGAGACCGTCCCCTGGAGGCGCATCGGGGTGCCCAGGTCGTCATACCGGTAGTTGTTGCCCAGGATGGAGACATTGGGACCGATCAGGCAGTCGTCGCCGATCTCGACCCCCGCCGCATGGGAGGTGATGCAGCAGCCGGTCGCGATCTGGACGTTCTCGCCGATGACGAGCGGCCCGTCCGTCGCCTTGACCTTGGTGAACGAGCCGATGGTCGTCCCGGCGCCGATCGTGAGCAGCGGCGAGAGCTCCACCTCCGCCCGCGGCGAGACGAAGCAGCGGAATTTCCAGTAGGCGAGGAGGGTGACGACCGGGCGGGGCGAGAACCGCCGCAGGAGGGTGGCGACGCGCATCCGCTTCGCCCCGGACGGGACTTAAGTCCGCGCCAGCCGCGCGGCGACGGCGCGCCGGATCTCCGCCAAGCGCTCCATGGCGCGCACCTCGGCCATGGTGAAGCGCAGGCCCAGCGCCTGCTCGAGCGACGAGATCATGCGCAGGTGGTGCAAGGAATCCCAGCGCGGCGAGCTGTCCCGCCCGAAGTCGTCGCCGATCGCCTCGGCGTCGACGCCGAGGACCTCGGCCATGACGTTGCGGATTCGCCGCTCGACGTCGGGCGGTAGAGGCGGCAGAGAGGGCTGGATGTCGGTCGCCGGCACAGGATTCCCCACCAACGGGCGCTACCCGAGGCTCGTGAGGATAGCAAAAAGAGCGCCGCAGGAGGTTCGGAGCCCGCGGCGACGGTCGCGGCCGGGGCGCTGGGATCGACGCCGGCGAAGACGCCGGCCTCTACCGGCGGCGCTGAGAGAAGTAGAGGCGCAGCGACTCGCGGACGATGTCGGAGGCCGGGCGGTTCTCTTCGTAGGAGCGGCGGCGCAGCTGCTCCCATTCGTCGTGATGGAGATAGATGGCCTTGCGCACCATGCCGCTCTTGCTGATGGTGGTCTTGCCGCCGCGGGGGCCTGCTTCGGGAAGTCTCTTTTTAGTAGCCATAGCTTAATTTTACAGCGCGGGCGTCTTTGTGACAAGAGGTTGAATATGCCGGAGACCCAGAGGCCCGTATCCGGCGGACGGAACATGGAGCGCCGGGAGCGCCGGGCCGAGGCCGCGGCACCCCGCGTAGGGCAAAACCGCGCGGCGCGTGGGTTTCTTCCCGCGCCGGCAAGCCGGCGCGGGAAGGGCGGTCCGATCCCCTGACAACTAGCTTCTAGTGTGCTCGTACGCCGAGGCGGGAGGGGCCGGGCCTCCCCCCAGATCGCCGCGGGTCACCGCGATCCAGGGGCAGGGCGTCGGCCGCGCCTCCTCCCGCGGCAGGGCATAGAGGCGAGCGCCGCCGGCGCCGTCCGCCGCGGCGCCGACCGGGTGGAAGCCCTCGCGCTCGAGGAAGCCGGCGGCGGGCTGGTTGCGCCCGGTGGGGACGAAGCGGGCGCGGAGCTCGGCGAGGCGCGGGTCGGCGAGGAGGAGGCCCTTGACCTCGTTCATCACCGCGCTCTCGAGGCCGCGCCCGAGCGCCCGGCAGGAGAGGAGCAGGCTGTCGATCTCGAGCCACCCGTCGACGGCGCGGAGCAGGAAGGCGCCGATGGTCCCCAGGTCGCCGAAACGGTCGCGGGCCGCGGCGAGCCCCAGCGTGACGGCCGGATCGGCGGCGAGCCGCTCGAGGTCGGAGATGGAATACCGGCGGGTGGTCAGGTTGAACTGGTTGGTCTTCGCGAAGAGCTGATGGGCGCGCGGCAGGTCGCCAGGGGCGGCCCGGCGCAGGGCGAGGGCCGTCCCGAGGCTGCCGAGATAGCCGTCGAGCGAGCCGCCGGCCGCGGCTTGGGCGGCGAGGGCCCGCCGCGCTCCCTCCGCCCGGTAATGCTCCGTCTTCGCCGCGTCCTCGGCGAGGACCGCCGGCTTCTCGAAGTCGGTCAGCCGGTCGAGGAAGGGGACGAGCTCCGCCGGGTCGCCCGGCAGGAGCACCGCCTTGACCGCCGGGAGGAGCTGCTCGACGAGCGAGATCTCGGCCGGGTTGTCGTCGACGAAGACCAGGCTGTCGAGGCCGATCCCGAGGTCCGCCGCGATCCGTTCGAGGCCGCGGTGCTTGCCCTCCCAACCGATGGCGACGGCGGCGAAGTCCTCCCAGGCGAGCGCCATCTCCGGGCGCGTGGCGAAGACCTCGCGCGCGTCCGCGAGGTTGTTCTTGCTGCACAGAGCGAGGAGCACGCCGCGCCGCTCGAGCGCCTTCACCCGGTGCTGGAAGTCGAGGTAGGCCTCCCCCTCCGGGTCGCCGCGGCCGATCCGCACCCCGGCGGCGCCGTCCTCCCCCACCGTGCCGCCCCAGAGGGTGCCGTCGAGGTCGAGCGCCAGGCACTTGCGCGCCAGCCCGCGCGCCGCCCGCGCCTGCCGCACCACCTCGCCGGCGACGAGCGGCAGGAACGGCGGGCTCCAGTCCATCGCCGCGAGGTAGGCGAGCCGGCGGTCGAGCGCCCGCTCCTTGCCGAAGGCGGCGGCGAGACGGTCGGCATCGAACAGCTGCACCCGCGGCTCGCCCTTGAAACGGCGCAGCAGCGCGAGGTTCAGGTCGAGGTAGAGCTCGGTCTCGCCGTACGGGTCCTTGAGATCCGCGACGCCTGCCGCCGGGTGGGCTGGAACGACGAAATTGGCGATCAGGAGGGTTGCCGGCAGGCGCTCGCGGGCGAGGGCGGCCCATTCGGCGAGGTGATCGACCACCTCGCCGGCCAGCGCACGGCGCTCCTCCGGGGTGGCGGCGGCGAGGCGGCCCACCGCCTCCGGCCGCAGGCGCGGCAGCGAGAGGGCCAGGAGGACGAGGTCGGGACGGAAGCGGGCGAGCGGCCCGGCCTCGTCCAGCGCCTCCTGGACGTACTGGCCGTAGGCGCCGACGTAGGTGTCGACGGCCAGCCCCGCGGCCGCGGCGCGCACCACGATCGCGGCGGGGAGCAGATCGAGGGTGAAATTGCCCAGGCAGGCGAGGCGCAGGCGCGGCACCTGGGCATGGTCGGGCAGCCCGTCCGGCAGCCGGTCCGACAGGCGCTGACAGGTCTCGGCGAGCGGCTGCCAGGCTTCGGGCGGCAGGCGTTCGAGGTCGAGGGCGCCGAGCGCGCGACCCAGCGCCGCGAAGTCAGGCGCGGTGGCGGCGGCGCGCCAGTCGGGGGAGAGCACCATGGTCGGAGGGCGCGGTCGGGGTGGTCGCCGACAGCCGCGCCGCGACGGCAGCATAGAAGGCGAGGAGCCGGGCGCGATAGGCCTCGGCGCTGTGCTCGCGCGCGGCGAGGCGACGGGCAGCCGCCCCCAGCCGCTCGCCCTCCGCCGGATCCTCGAACAGGCGGACGAGGCCGAGCGCAAAGGCGACCGGCTCGGGGTCGACGAGGCAGGCGACCTCGTCGGTCAGCACCTGGGTGTGGGTCGGCAGGCGGGTGGCGACGACCGGCCGGCCGGAGGCGAGATAGGAGTACACCTTCATCGGCGTGTTGGTGCCCAGGAGGCGGGGCGAGACGAGGACGTCCGCCTGGCGCAGGTAGAAGCCCAACCGCTCGACCGGCCGCGGGCCGGCGAAGACGACGGAGCCCGCCAATCCTGCCGCGCGGCAGCGGGAGCGGTAGCGCTCGATCGCCGCCGCCTCGCCGCCTATCACCACCAGGCGCGCCGCGGGGACGCGGTCGACGGCCAGGCGGAAGGCGTCGAGCAGCAGGTCGATCCCCTGATAGGCCTCGAGGTTGCCGACGTAGAGGGCAATCGGACCGGCGATCGACGCAGGGTCGCCGGCCGCCGCCAGATCGCGCAGCCGCTCGGGCGGAGCACCGGCGGCGGCCGCCGCCCCGCCGGCCGGAGCGCTCTCGGCCGCCTCCACGAGGCTGGCATCCTCGAGCCGGGCGATCAGCGCCTCGGGGGCGTAGCCGCGGGCCTTGTCCTCGAGCGCGCGGCAGACCGCGAGCACCCCGGAGCTGCCGCGGACCGCCCGCCGCTCGCAGGCCGCGAAGAGAGGCCCGAGGCGACCCAGGGCCGGAAAGCGCTCGATCATCTGCTCGGCGAGCGAGGAGTCCATGTCGTAGACGTAGGGCACCCCGAAGAGCCGCCCGACGGCGAGGGCCAGGAACGCCGACTCTTCGACGGCATGGACGAGGTCGTAGCGGCGGCGGCGGACGAGCTTGAGCAGCGCGCCGAGCATCACGACGTCGAGCGCCAGCTTCTTGCCCGAGAAGCCCGGCCGCAGGCCGCGCAGGCCGGGGATAGCCGGCAGGCGGAGCACGCGGCAGCCGGGGATCGCCGGGTCGTCCCCCTCGGGAAAAGTGAGCACGTCGACCTGGTGCCCGGCCGCGGTGAGCTCGACGATCAGCGCCCGCTCGGCGAGCGGCGTGCCGCGCGCCTGGAAGAACGGGTGGGGAGCGAGGAGAAGGATCCTCATCGGCCGGTACTGGCTCCGTTCGGTCCGCTGCGGGCGACCGCCCTCGGGACCACCCGCCCGCCCCCCTTCCAGGCGCCCGTCCTCGGGACCCAACGGAGCCAGTACCATCGGCCGGGCCTTCTCATGCCGCCGATCCCAGGCGATCGGCGAGCATCCCCTGGAGATCGGCCATCGGCTGCCCGAGGATGAAGAGCCGGTACCAGACCTCGACGTTCAAGATCAGCCAGAGCCGCACGTGGTGATCGGCGCGCGCCGCCAGATGGTCGGCGAGCAGGCGGGAGATCGCCTCGCGCGAGAAGATCCCCTGCTCGACGACCGCCCCGTGGGCGATCAGGTCCTTGAGGACCGGCAGCAGCGGACCCTTCATCCAGTAGGCGAGGGGGAACATGAAGCCCTGCTTGGGGCGCTTGAGGATCGACTCCGGGAGGTAGGGCTCGGCGGCGCGGCGCAGGATGTACTTGAGCGTGCGCCCCTTCATCTTGAGGTGGGTCGGCAGGGTCGCCGCGAACTCCGCCAGGCGATGGTCGAGGAAGGGCGAGCGCCCCTCGAGCCCCTGCGCCATGGTCATGCGGTCGGTGAGCATCAGCGAGTGCTCCGGCAGGCGCGTCACCGAGTCGGCGTGGAGCATGCGGTCGAGGTCGTCGGCCGCCGCCGCGTCGTCGAAGCCGCGCACCACCGAGTCCATCGGATCGAGCCCGGCGACCCGCGCCGCCATGGCGGGCGAGTAGAGGCCGCCCTTGCCCTCCTGGCCGAAGCGGAAGAAGGCGGTCGCCTGGGCGTAGCGCCGGCCCCCCTGGTGGAACGACAGCTCGTGCACCCAGCGCGCCTGCTGCGTCAGGTTCTTGTAGGAGGCGGTGTCGCGCAGCGCCCCGAGCGCCGGTCCCAGGAGGTGGCGGCGCAGAGCCGCCGGCAGCGCCGCGTAGACGTCGACCCAGCGGAAGCCGAAGTAGCGGTCGTAGCCGGCGAAGATCTCGTCGCCGCCGTCGCCCGTCAGGACGACCTTGACGTGGCGGGCGGCGAGCGCCGCCGAGTGATACATGCAGGCGGCGATGGGATCGGACGGCTCGTCCAGGTGGTAGACCATGCGCGGCAGGAGGCGGGCCATGTTCGGCGCCACCATCTCCTCGTGATGGTCGGTGTGCCAGCGCTCCGCCACCTGCCTGGCGTACGGGAGCTCGTTGAAGCCGGCGTCCTCGACGCCGACCGCGAAGGTCGGCACCCGCTCGCCGCGCGCCTCGGCCATCATCCCCACCACCAGGCTCGAGTCCATGCCGCCCGAGAGGAACGCCCCGACCGGCACGTCCGACATGAGATGGGAGACGACCGCGTCGCGCAGGCACTCGCGGGTCTCCGCGATCAGGTCCTGCTCGCTCCCCCCGCGCTTCGGCAGGTAGGCGAGCTTCCAGTAGCGGCGCACCTCGATGCGCGGCGCGGCCGAGATCGCATTGCCGGGGTTGCCCGGATGGCTCGCCGTGCCGGAGACGCCCGCCGCCAGCGGTCCGGCGACGTCCGCGGCGTCGAGGATCAGCAGATGGGCGGGCGGCAGCTTGGCGATGCCGGAGAACATCGTCCGCGGGCTGGGGATGAAGCGCAGCGTCAGGTACTCGTCGAGGGCCTGGAGGTCGGGCTCGGGCGCGCGCGGCAGCGCCGTCAGGATCGACTTGATCTCCGAGGCGAAGAGGAAGCGCCGGCCGTCGGCGCGGAAGAAGAGCGGCTTCTGGCCGAAGCGGTCGCGGGCGAGGAGGAGCCGGCGCCGCCGGGCGTCCCAGATCGCGAAGGCGAACATGCCGCGCAGATCGTCGACGACGTGCTCGCCGCGCTCCTCGTAGAGGTGGAGGATGACCTCGGTGTCGCTCGCCGTCTGGAAGCGGTGGCCGCGGCGCTCGAGGTCGCGGCGCAGCTCGCGGTGGTTGTAGATCTCGCCGTTGAAAACGATCCAGGCGGTGCCGTCCTCGTTCCTCATCGGCTGGTGGCCGCCCGCCAGGTCGACGATCGACAGGCGCCGCATGGCGAGGCCGACCTCGCCCAGGATCGTCTCGCCGCTGTCGTCCGGACCGCGATGGGCGATCGCCGCGTTCATCCGGCCGAGCGTCTCGCGCTCGATCCCCTCCGGGTTCCACTCACCGCAGATGCCGCACATTCATCCCTCTCCTTGCATCACGACGCCTGGAGGGCACCGCCCGAATTGTCGAGCGCCGAGCCGTCCGGGGCCTCTTCGCCGGCCGGCCGCGCCGGGCGGCGGATCACCTCGGCGACCTGGTACTCGCGGATTTGCCGCGCGTGCGTGAAGATGATGATCTCTCCCACCAGGCCGAGCGACAGCGTCTGCACGCCCAATACCATCAGCAGCACGCCGAGGAGCAGGACGGCGCGGCTGGAGAGGCCGGTGTGGAGGAAGATCTTCTGTACCGCGACCAGCAGGTCGACGAGGAAGCCGAGGCCGAAGAGGCACGCTCCCCAGCAGGCCGAAGAAGCGCAGCGGCATGCGCGTGAACTTCATCAGGAAGACGATGGTCAGGATGTCGAGCAGGCGGCCCAGGTAGACGCCGGTGCCGTAGTAGCGGGTGCTGCGGTCCTCGTCGCGCTGGGTGAGCGGCACCTCGTGGACGGTGAAGCCGCGGTTGAGCGCCAGGACCGGGATGAAGCGGTGCAGGCCGCCGTAGATGTTGAGCTCGCGCGCCACCTGCCGCTTCATCACCTTGAAGCCGCAGCTGATGTCGTGGAAATCGGTCGAGGTGAGCCCGCGGACGATGGCATGGAACAGCCGTGACTGGGCGCGGTTGAAGCGCGAGTCGATGCGCGGGTAGCGGCGGCCGACGACCATGTCGGCGCCGGCGTCGAGGGCGGCGAAGGCGGCGCCGACGCCGCGCGGCTCGACCTGGAAATAGGCGGCGAGCGTCACGATGTGGGTGCCGCGCGCCCGCTCGAGGCCGACGGTCAAGGCCGCCGACTCGCCGAAGGCGCCGCCGAGGAGGATGATCGCCATCTCGTCGGTCGACTCGCGCTGCAGCTCGCGCAGCTGCGGCAGGACGGCGCGCTGCAGCTCGTCGACGACGAAGATCCATTCCTGGGTGCGGCCGAGGCGGGCGATCTCGGCCGAGAACTCGGCGACCATCTGCCGCAGGTTGCCGTAGCGCTCGACGACGGGGACGATGATCGAGACGTCCGGCGTGTCGGCGCCGGCGCGCAGCCTCATCCTGCTCATGCTCATGAAACGGCACCTCCACCGTCCATCACGAGGACGGCATCCTTCTCGCGGAAGTCACCCACCTTGACCACCAGCTCCGCCAGCATGCCGACCGCCAGCAGGTGGGCGGCGGCGACGGCGAAGAGGAGGGCCATGGAGGGAAAGACGATCGGGTAGCTCTTGCCTGGGGAGAGCGTCAGGTAGCTGTACCCGGCGCCGAGGGAGGCGAGGAGCGTCGCCCCCATGAAGGGGAGGGCGAGCAGGCCGAACCAGGCCGCCGGCCGGGTGATGAAGCCGAGCAGCATCTTGACGGTGAGGAGGTCCAGGAAGACCTTCCAGATGCGCGAGATGCCGTACTTGCTGCGGCCGAACCGGCGGGCGCGGTGGTTGACCACGACCTCTTTGTAGCGGCAGCCGGAGAGCGACATCATCGGCGCCAGGAAGCGGTGCATCTCGGCGTAGAGGCGCGCCTTCTTGACGACGTCGCCGCGGTACGCCTTGAGCGTGCAGCCGTTGTCGTGGATGCGCATGCCGGTCAGCCGGCCGATCAGCCAGTTGGCGAGCTGCGACGGCAGGCGGCGGGTGAGCATGTCGTCCTGGCGGTGGAGCCGCCAGCCGCACACCAGGTCGTTGCCGGCGGCGATCTCGCCGAGCAGCAGGCCGAAGTCGGCGGGGTCGTTCTGCAGGTCGCCGTCCATGGTGATGACCACCTCGCCGCTCGCGTGGTCGAACCCCGCCTGGAGCGCCGCCGTCTGGCCGTAGTTGCGGCGGAAGCGGATCACCCGCACGTGCGGGTCGGCCTCGGCCAGGGCGCGCAGGCGTTGCGGCGTCCCGTCGCTGCTGCCGTCGTCGACGTAGAGCACCTCGTAGTCGATGCCGAGCCCGCCCGCCGCGGCGGAGATCTCCTGGTGGAGAGCGCCGAGGCTCTCCTCCTCGTTGAGGAGCGGCACGACGATCGAGACGTCCATCACGGCACCCTCTTGACGATCGACGGCCCGAGGAGCTTGGCGACCGGCAGCGGCAGCCGCTTCCAGGCGGCGATGAAGGCCGCGTACTTGGGGTTCGCCGGGCTCACGTTCGGCAGCTCGCGCGAGCGCACCAGGTGGTACTGGTAGGCGAGCGGCACCTCCTCCATCCCCCAGCGGGCCTTGAACTGGTAGGCGCCGGTGCCGCGCTTGCTGCGGCCGAAGTCGAAGGTCCGGAAGCCCTGCTCGCGGCCCCAGCGCATCAGCGCGAGGTAGAGATAGTCGTCCACCCCGCGGGGGCGGGGGGCGCCCGGCCTCGGCAGCTCGTGGCCGGCGTAGAACGGCATCAGGACACCCTTGAACAGGAGGTTGAGGACGCCGGCGAGCGGGCGTCCGTCCTGCTCGACGAAGAAGAGGTTGGTCTCCTCCGGGTGCTCGGCGAGGAGGCTCGCCAGGAAGCGCCGCGGGTAGACCGGCGTCCCATGGTGGTGCAGGTTCTGGGCGAAGAGGCGGAAGAAGAGCGGCAGCTCCTCCGGCCCGGCGATCCGCGAGGTGAAACCGGCGCGGTCGGCGTAGCTCATCATCTGGCGGCGCTTGCGCTCCATCCGCCGCAGCAGCGCCTCTTCGCCCGCGGCGAGATCGGCGCGAAAGGTGACGTAGAGGTCCTTGGTGAGCAGGCCGGGGGCGACCTCCGGGGCGAGCGCCCGCTCGCCGCGCAGCTCGAGGTAGTCGACCCGGCGCCGCTCGGCGAGCGCCCGCGCCGCGGCGAGGAGCGCCGCCGCGGCCGCCGGCCCGTCGGCGGCGAGCCCGCCGCCGATCGCGAAGGGGAGCGAGACGAGCGAGCGGCCGAAGAGGACGCTGCGCATCTCGAAGAGCGGCAGGATGCCCACCAGACTTCCGTCCCGGCGCGCCGTCAGATAGCGCGCGCGGTGGCCGAAGGCGCGCTCGACGGTCCGCCGCCAGCCGGCGAGGTGGAAGAAGCCGGCATCCGGCGCCCGGCGCACGTAGTCGTCCCACTCGCGATCGGCGCCCGGAGCCGCCGTATCGAGCCGGGCCACCACGAGATCCTGGGCGGCCGCCCGCCGCTCCGCGCGCGCCCGGTCGAGCAGCGGACCGGCGCCGGCGACCGCGCTCACAGGCCGAGCACCTCGCGCACCGGCGCGAACGGGAACTCGGCGAAGAGCTTCCCCAGGCGCTCCGCGGTGGCGGCGATGTTGCGGTAGTGGCGCAGGCGCGTCAGCCAGGGGACGTCCTGGCGCGGCTGCTCGGGGTCGACCTCCCAGGGATGGATGTAGACGATCGCCGGCAGCCCCTCGGCGTTGACGCGGTCGATCCCCCAGCGCGCGAAGGAGAGCGGGAAGTGGCGCAGGTAGCCGCCGCCGGTGAAGGGGAAGTTGATGCCGGCGAGGCGCACCGTCGAGATGGGGAACTCGTGGAGCGCCGTGCCGTTGTTGCCGCGCACCCGGCCGGGGGTGCGCGGGAAGTCGGGGATGCCGTAGCGGTCGTGGCGGATGGGGAAGATGCTCGAGTCGTAGCGGAAGCCCTCCTCGACCAGCACGTCCATCGCCCACATCGTCTCGCGCACGATCGAATAGTTGGGCGCCCGGTAGCCGATCACCTCCTGCCCGGCGGCCTGCTCGATGGTCGCTTTCGAGCGCCGCACGTCGGCGCGGAACTCGTCGGGGGTCAAGGTCGTCACCCGGCGGTGATCCTGGCCGTGGGTGGCGAGCTCGTGGCCGCCGGCGGCGATCTCGCGCACCAGGTCCGGCCAGCGCTCGGCCACCCAGCCGAGCACGAAGAAGGTGCCGCGCACCGAGTGAGCCCGGCAGAGCTCGAGGAGGCGCCGCGTGTTGGCTTCGACGCGGGCCGGCAGCCGCTCCCAGCTCTCGCGCGGGATGGCCTTCTCGAACGACACCACCTGGAAGTAGTCCTCGACGTCGACGGAGAACGCGTTCAGCATGGGACCCCCTCGGCGCCGTCCTGGCGCCGCCGGCGCGGCATTGCCTTCCCAGATCGGCCCGCCGGCAGGGCGGCGATCAGCTCCACGACCCGCCGCGCGTTCTCTTCCCAGAGGAGCCCGCGGGCGAAGATCTGCGCCCGCGCCGCCTCGCCCAACCGGCGGCGGAGGCCGGGATCGCAGGCGAGGCGCAGCACGCCGCTCTTCAGCTCCTCGGCGGTCGGCTGCGGGCCGTCCGAGCAGAGCCAGGCGGTCTCGCCGTGGACGAGGAGCTCGCGCACGTTGGGCGCGCCGGGGGCGACGATCGCCCGTCCGGCCGCCATGTACTCGAGGATCTTCATCGGACAGGCATAGGGGGTGACCGCCGGCTGGATGGCGATGTCGAAGGCGGCGAGCGCCGTCTCGATCTCGCCGCGGGCGACCGGCCCGCAGAGGGTCACCCCTCCCTTGAGCACCCGCGCCGCCTCCTCGACCGTCTCGCGCGCCGGCCCGTCGCCGGCGAGCACGAGATGGATTCCGGCGGCGCGCCAGGCCGGCGAGGCGGCCGCGGCGAGCAGCCGCTCCAACCCGTGCCAGGGGCGGAACCAGCCGACGAAGCCGACGACGACCGCCCCCGCCGCCACCCCCCAGCGGGCGCGCAGCGCGGCGACGTCCGCCTCGACGCGGCGGGCGCAGAACTCGCGCCGCACGCCGTTCGGCATGACCACCGCCTTCCCCGCCGGGACCCCGCTCCATTCGAGGATGTGCGCCAGCTCCGCGGTCACCGCGATCGTCACCTCCGCCGCGGAGCAGAGCCGGCGCTCGATCGAGCGGGTGAGGCGCGCGAAGCAGAGGTCCCCCTCCTCCGCCTTCTCGAGGGCGAGCGGGGCATTGACCTCGAGCACCAGCGGAATGCCGTGGCGGCGGGCGGCGGCGAGGCCGGCGAAGGTGTTGGCGGCGTAGCGCTCGTAGACGAAGTCGGGGCGCTCGCGGCGGATGGCGCGGGAGATCCGCCGGTAGGCGACGGCGTTGTAGGCGAGCTCCATCCCCTCGCGCAGAGGCAGCGGCAGGCGCCGCGCCAGGGCGGAGGCGACGGCGGCGAGGCCGCTGCCGTCGCGCCCGTGGGCGTCGGCCCGCGCCTCGGTGCCGGCGGCGACCAGCGCCACCTCGACCACCTCGTGGCCGCCGGCGCGGAAGGCGCGCGCCATCTCGGCGATGTGGATGCCCTGGGCGTCGCCCGCCCGCGTGCGGTGATGGTAGAGGACCTTCACTGCAGCGCCTCCGCGGCCATCGCCCGCGCCCCGCCCTGGCGCGCCGCGAGCGCCGCCGCGATCTCCTCGCCCACCTCGCGCCCGACCATGTCCCAGCCGCGGGAGCGCGTCCGCGCGCTCACCCGCTGCCGGTCCCAGCGCCGCGCCAGGGCGGACTCGATCGCCGCCGCCACCGCCTCGGCGTCGCGGCGCGGCACGATCGTTCCGACCTCGGGGTCGGCGAGGAGCTGGGGGACGCTCCCCACCGCGGTCGCCACCACCGGCGTGCCGCAGGCGAGGGCCTCGACGACGACGTTGGGACATCCCTCGAGGGCGCTCGGCAGCACGAAGAGGTCCGCGGCGCCGTACCAGGCGGGGAGCTCGGCGGGTGGCCGCGGGCCGGCGAAGACGACGCGGTCGGCGAGCCCCAGGCGCTCGGCGCGGCGCGCCAGCGCGGCGCCCTCCGCTCCCTCGGCCCCGGCGCCTCCCACCAGCAGGTAGCGCAGGCCCGGCAGGCGGCCGGCGAGGAGCGCCATGGCGTCGAGGACGAGATGCGCCCCCTTCCTCTCGCTCAGGGTCCCGACGGTCAGCAGGTAGGGGCCGGCGCCGGACCGGGCGTCGCTCAGCCCGAGCTGGCGGCGGCAGGCGGCGCGGTCGAGCGGCCGGAAGAGCTCGGGCTCGACACCGTTGCCGATCACCCGCACCCGCTCGCGCGGCAGCCCCAGGCGGACGGCGAGATCGGCCAGGTCGGCGGAGACGGCGATCACCCGGTCGGCGGCGCCGAGGGCCCAGGCGAGCTGCGGCCGGCGCAGGCGGTCGTGCTCGAGCCGCACCTCGAGGCCGCGCAGAGTGAGGATCACGGGGACGCCGAAGATCCGGCCGAGGATCGCCGCCGCGACGCCCTCGGGATAACCGAAGTGGGCGTCGATCACGTCGAAGGGGAGCTCGCGCCGCAGCCGCAGGAGGCAGGGCAGCACGGAGAGGGCGAGGAGCGCGCCGTCGGCGCTCTTCCCCACTCCCGGCGGCGAGAGGAAGCGGGGATGGCGGACGGCGACGCCCTCCTGCACCTCGGCGGCGGGCATCTCCGGCCGGAAGCCGGGGCGCAGGCCGGCGGTGAAGGGGAACCAGAGCCGCGGGGCGACCACCCGCGGGGCGACCTCCGGCGGCAGCGCCAGCATGCGCCGGCGCACGAAGACGCCGTGCTGCGGCTGCGCCGCATTGGGGAAGACGGTCGAGAAGACGAGCACGCGGACGCGCCCATCGGCGACTTCCCCAGCCGCCGTCTCAGGCGCCCGCGGCATGGGCCACCTCGCCGATCTCCGGCAGCGCCGCGGCGGCGGCGGCGGCCGGACCGCAGCCGGATATCCGCTCGGATATCCGCTCGGATATCGGCTCGTTCGGGGGCCGCCAGACCCTCTGGGATCGCCGCGCCGCCGAGCACCTCCCGCCCCCACACCTCGAGCATCAGGAGCGTCCAGATCGCCCAGCCGGCCTCCTCGCGCCGCGCCTCGTGGTCGGCGAGCAGGCGGGCGAGCGCCCGGCGATCGAAGAGCTCGCGCGAGAAGGCGTCGGGGCCGAGGAGGAGGTCGCGCGAGAAGTCGCGCAACGGACCGCGCAGCCAGCCCGAGACCGGGGGAGCGAAGCCGCGCTTGCCGCCGGCGACGACGTCGGGAGGCAGCCGGCGCGCCGCCACCCGGCGCAGCAGGAGCTTGGTCGTGCCGCGGGAGAGCTTCCAGCGCGACGGCAGGGCGAAGGCGAACTCCACCAGCTCGTGGTCGAGGAGCGGGCAGCGCACCTCGAGCGCGTGCGCCATGCTCATGCGGTCGACTTTGACCAGACCGTCATCGGCGAGCCAGGTCTTGAAGTCGAGGTAGAGCACGCGCGCCAGGGGATCGCTCTGCGGCGCGCGCTCGAAGTGCGCCGCGAAGGCGCCGAAGGCATCGAAGCGCGCGGCGCGGGCGGCGAGATCGCGGCCGGCGAGGCGGGCGAGCAGGCCGGGGCGGATGGCGCGGCGGTCGTTCCAGTAGGCGCGGTCCGAGGAGACCGCGAGGTTCTCGAGGATGCTCCCGGCGCGCAGCGGCCGCGGCAGCCGCGGCGAGCGCGGCCAAGCCGGGCGAGCGGCGGCAGGGCGCGGCGGGCGAAGGCCGCGGGGAGGAGCGGGCGCAGGCGCCGCTCGGCGAGATGCATCCGATAACGGGCCGGGTAGCCGGCGAAGAGCTCGTCGCCGCCGTCGCCCGAGAGGGCGACCGTCACCCGCCGCCGGGTCTCGCGCGCCACGTACCAGGTGGGGACGGTGGAGGGGTCGGCGAAGGGCTCGTCGAGATGCCAGGCGATCCGCGGCAGCAGATCGGCGAGCTCCGGCCGCACCTCGAACTCGGCGTGGTCGGTGCCGAGGAAGCGCGCCACCGCCGCCGCCGCCGCGCGCTCGTCGCGCTCGCGATCGGCGAAGCCCACGGTGTGGGTGAGCACCGGCTGCCGGAGCGCCTCGCCCATCATCGCGACGACGACCCCGGAGTCGATGCCGCCCGAGAGGAAGGCGCCGAGCGGCACCTCGCTCTCCAGCCGCGCCCCGACCGCCGCCGCGAGGCGCGCCTCGAGCTCGTCGGTCAGGCGCTCCTCGAGAACCCGCTCGGCCCGCCGGCCGCCGCCCCGGACCATGAGGGGACGCGCCCCCTGGGCGGCATCCTGGACGTCCCAGTAGCGCGCCGTCCGGAGGCCGTTCCCGTCGCAGACCGCGAGGTGGCCGGCCGGCAGCTTGCGCACCCCGGCGGCGATGGTCCAGGGAGCCGGGACGTAGCCCAAGGCGAGGTAGAGGTCGAGCGCCTCGGGGTCGATCGCGAGCTCGACGCCGCCGGCGCGCAGCGCCTTGAGCTCCGAGGCGAAGGCGACGCTCCGGCCGTCGTCGGCGAGATAGAGCGGTTTCTTGCCCACCCGGTCGCGGGCGAGGAGGAGCCGCCGCCGGCCGAAATCGGCGACGGCGAAGGCGAACATCCCGGCGAGCAGGTTGACGCACCGCTCGCCCATCTCCTCGTAGAGGTGGACGACGACCTCGCCGTCGCTGCCGGTCGCGAAGCGGTGGCCGCGGCTCTCGAGGTCGCGGCGCAAGGCGCGGTGGTTATAGATCTCGCCGTTGATGACCACGGCGACGCGGCGGTCTTCCGAGACCAGCGGCTGGTGGCCGCCGGCGCGGTCGATGATCGACAGGCGGGAGTGGCCGAGCGCGAAGCCGTCGCGGAGGTGGCCGCCCAGCTCGTCCGGCCCGCGGTGGCGCAGCGTCTCGACCATGCGCGACAGGCGCTCGGCGGTAGCCTCGGGCGGCAGCTCGCCGCCGTCGTACGCGAAGAGCCCGGCGATGCCGCACATCTAGACGCGTCCCCCGAGGAAGCTGCCGAAGGCGGGCGCCGGCGGCCGCCGCCACCAGGGCACGGCGGACTCGGCAGCCGGCGCGGCTCTCGGCGTCCTCGACGGTCGCCGCCGCCGCCGCGAGCTCGAGGCTGACCCCCAGGCCGACCAGGTGGTAGACGAGGTCGAAGAACGCCATGTTGAGGAACATGCTCCCCGTCATGTAGGCGGCGAGCGAGACCTGGAGCATCCCCGCGTAGATCCCCACCCATGGCGCCGCCGGGCGCCGGCGCAGGCGCTCGAGGCGGATGAAGGCGGCGCCGAGCATGGCGAGGAAGAGGAGGAGAGACGGCAGCCCGCACTCGGCGAGGAGCTCGAAGTACGAGTTGTGCGCGACGTGGAACCTCACCTGCCGCGGCGTGTACTGGTAGAAGACGGTCTCCAGGTTGTTGGGCCCGATGCCGAAGACGGGATAGTCCTGGAAGACCAGCCAGGAGACCTTCCACGAGTTGAGCCGCCCCAGCGCCGAGTTGTCCTGCTGGTAGTTGCCGATCGACGCGGCGCGGTCGAGGTACTGCTTCTGCAGGTCGCCCGAGGTGAAGACCAGGGCGGCGGCGATGCCGAGCACCAGGACCGAGACGGCGAGGAGCCGGCGCTTGGAGCGCCAGATGAGCATCAGGCCGACGACGCCCAGGGTGAGGAGCCCGCCGCGCGAGAAGGTGAAGAGGATGGTCAGGATGGCGAGGAGGGCCATCCCCAGGGTGGCCGCGCGCAGCAGGCGCGAGCGCTCGGTCGCGGCGACCGCGACGAGCAGCGGCAGCACCATGTTGAGGCCGAGCGCGAAGGTGTTGTTGTCGTTGAGCATGCCGCCCGGCCCGCGGTCGAAGCGCGTGCCGCCGCGCGCCAGGCCGAAGAGGCCGAACTTGACGGCGAGGAGGCCGATCGAGAAGGCGATGAGCACGAACAGCAGGCGCAGGCGCCGCCGGTCGCGCACCATGCCGGTGGTCAGGAGGGCGATCAGGATCGCCTTCCAATATCTGCCGTACGCCGCCTGGGCGATGTCGGGGAAGACCGCGAGGTAGGTGGTGACGCCGATCCAGCCGCCCAAGAGGGCCATGATCGCCGTCTCGGGCGACCAGGTCATCAGCCGCTCCCGTCCCAGCGACAGCACGAGCCCGGCGATCAGGGCGAGCGCCACCCACATCGACAGCGGCAGCGACCGGCTGAATCCCCAGGCCATGTCCTGCGGCCGCATGTAGGCGAGCGCGGAGTAGACGAGCAGGCCGAAGAACGGGCGCAGCACGATGACGGGCAGGCTGGCGACGACCGCGATGACGAGGAGCAGATCACGCACTGCGCGCCTCTCCCTCCGAGCTGGCGGACGGCGCGGTCGCCGCCCGGCGCTCGGCCACCACCTCGACGAGCAGGTCCTCGAAGCGCGCGACGTTGGCCGGCCAGCGGTAGGCCGCCTCGACCCGCCGCCGGCCGGCGGCGGCGATGCGCTCCCGCAGCTCGGCATCCTCGAGGAGCGTCGCGATGCGGTGGCCGAAGACCTCGTCGTCGCCGGCGCTGAAGAGGTCTTCGCCATCGCGGAAGCCGCCGTCGGAGAGCCCGGCGAAGACGCGGTCGCTCACCACCACCGGCAGGTTCGAGGCGAGCGCCTCGAGCACCTTGTTCTGCACCCCCTGGGCGATACGCAGCGGCGCCACGAACGCCCAGGCGCGGGCGAGAAACGGGCGGACGTCGCCGACCGCGCCGGTGACGTGGATGCCCGGGCGGTCGGCGAGCGCCCGCACCCGCCGATGAGGGGCGCGGCCGACGATCAACAGCTCGAGCTCGGGGAAGCGTGTCTGCAGGCGCGGCAGCACCGCGTCGGCGAAGTGGACGATGCCGTCGACGTTGGCGAAGTAGTCCATCTGCCCGGTGAAGACGAGCGTCGGGCGTCTCGCCTTGGGCAGCGGCAACGGGCTGAAGAAGTCCAGGTCGACACCGTTGGGAATGGCGACCGAGCGCGCCGCGGGCGCGAAGCCGTCGAGGATTCCCCGCTCGGCGCCGGTCGCGAGCACCACCCGTGCCGCGCCGCCGGCGAGCTCGGTCTCGTAGGCGCGCAGGCGCTTGGCCTCGAGGCGGTAGACCGGCTGCGTCGGCAGCGGCGCGAAGCGGGCGTACTGCTCCCACTTGGCGGAATCGACGTCGACCATGTCGAGGATCAGCGGCACCGGTGCGAGCCGCGCCGCGTAGGGGCCCATCGACGAGCTGTAGGCGACGACGGCGTCGTAGGCAGGGCTGCCGTCGCGGGCGAGCTGGTCGACGCGCGCGCGGAGCGCCCGCGAATCGAAGAAGGACAGGGTGAGCGGCCGCGGCCGGACCACCCCCGCGGCGCAGCGCAGGTACCCGCCCGAGCGCGTCACCGGGAAGACCTCGACCTTCTCGCACACCTCCTCGAGGGCGGTGAGGCGCGGCACCGGACCTTCGCAGAGGGTGAGGAGGTGCAGCCGGTGGCGCTCGGCGAGGGCGCGGATCTGGTGGTAGGCGCGGATGCGGTCGCCCTTGTCCGGCGGATAGGGGATCCGGTGGCAGATATAGAGGATGCGGAGGCGCTCGCGCGGCGTTCCCCGCCGCCGGCCGCCTCCCACCCCCGGCTTGCCGGCGGTCGCTGCCGCGGCGTCCGTCGGACCCGCCCCCGTGATGGTCACCGCGCTCCCCGCCCCAGCAGGACGATGCGCGCCGTGCTGAGGAGGATCGAGACGTCGAGGAAGAGCGAGATGTGCTTGATGTAGTAGAGGTCGAACTTGAGCTTCTCGAGCGACTCCTCGAACGACGAGGCATAGGGGGCCTTGATCTGCGCCCAGCCGGTCAGCCCCGGCCGCACCACCAGGCGCTGCTCGTAGAACTGGTTGAGGTCGCAGAGCTGGCGGACGAACATCTCGCGCTCCGGCCGCGGCCCCACCAGGCTCATGTCGCCGACCAGGACGTTCACGAGCTGCGGCAGCTCGTCGAGGCGGGTGCGCCGGATGAAGCGTCCGACGCGGGTGATCCGCGGGTCGCGCTCGACCGCCCATTGCGCCCCCTTCGCCTCGGCGTCCTGGCGCATCGAGCGGAACTTCCACAGGGTGAAGAGACGGCGGTTCCTCCCTACCCGCTCCTGACGGAAGAAGATGGGGCCGGGCGAGTCGAGGCGGATGGCGAGGGCGACGAGAGCCATCAAAGGAGCGGCGAGGAAGAGCCCGATGGCGGCGGCGGCCAGGTCGAGAGCGCGCTTGCCGATCTGGACGCCGCGCGAGACGACGAAGCCGTCCGAGAAGATCAGCCACGACTTGCGCAGGCCTTCGAGCATGATCTTGCCGGTCAGGTGCTCGTAGTAGCTCGCCCCCTCCTCGACCGGGATGCCCGAGGTCTTGCAATCGAGCAGGGAGTCCATCGAGATCCGGCCGCGGAAGTCGCTCGGCGCCACCACGACGCGCGTCGCGCCATGGGCGAGCGCCAGCTCCCGGCACTGGAGGGTGGTGCCGATCACCCGCGGGTTGATGAGGGAGACCCCCTGGAGCTGCGGGTCGTCGTCCAGGAACCCGACCACCCGGTAGCCCAGGTGGCGCCGGTGGAGGACCTCGCGCGCGATGTCGAGCGCCTTGTCGCTGGCGCCGACGATGAGCACTCGCTCGGCGAAGCGCTCCGAGGCGAGCAGCCGGTCGAGGGCCAGGCGCCAGAGCGGGATGAACGTCGCCGAGGCGGCGAGCGCCAGGGCGAAGACGCCGCGCCCGAGCTGGAGACTGGGGACCAGGAAGTAGAGCGCCCACAGCGCGACGGCGGCGATGGTGAAGGCGCGCAGCGTCGCCACGAGGGTGCTGCGGCTGGTCAGCCGCTCGGCGAAGTCATAGAGCCCATTGGCGTAGAGAGCGAGCAGCGCGACCAGGGTGAAGGCGGCGCCCTGGGAGAAGAAGGTGGAAGGCGGCAGCACGTAACCCTTGGGCACGCCCAGCCGCAGCCAGACGCCGATGCAGACCGAGAGGAAGAGCAGCGGCCCCTCGACCGACAGCGCGATGGCGGCGGGCAATGACCAGTAACGGTGGAACAATCGAATCACGACCCCCTCCCGAACTCCTCTTAGGAGTAACTCTGGTATCCCCGCCTGGGAACGCGGGCGCCGTTCAACACCAATCCGACCAGCTTCTCCGGCCCGAGGGCGGCGAGCGCCGCCTCGATCGCCTTCTTGCGGCTCTGCTGGGCGCGCACCACCAGCACGACGCCGTCCGAGCGCGCGGCGAGCGAGCGGGCGCTCGCCAGCAGCGCCATCGGCGGCGAGTCGATGATCACGATCTCGTAGGCGGCGCGCATCTCGGTCAGCGCCTCGGACATACGGCGCCCGGAGATCACGTCGCCGGCGATGCCGTGGGCGCCCGCGGTCAGCAGCGACAGGCTGGTGCCGGCGACCTCGACGGTCGCGTCGGCGAGCGGCAGGCGGCGCTCGAGCACCTGGAGGAGGCCGACGCGCTTTTCCTCGGGGTCGAGATAGCCCTCGAGGCGCGGGCGCCAGAGGTCGCCCTCGACGAGCAGCACCCGGCGGTCGCCGCCGCGGGTCAGGGTCAGCGCCAGGTTGAGGCTGGTGACCGTCTTGCCGGCGCCCGGCTCGGCGGAGGCGACGGTCAGAGCATAGCCCCAGGTGCCGATCGGGTTGATCCGCTCCTCGACCTGAACCGCCAGGTTCCGGTACTGCTCGGCGGCGTAGGAGGGCGCGGCCTGGGCGACGACCGGAGCGTCCGGGCGCAGGCGCACGCGGGTCTGGGGCAGGCGCGCCTCCCGCGGCGCAGCCGGTTTCGGGTGCGTGATCAGGGGCAGGTCCATGCTCATCGCCTTCCTCCAACGATGCTGACGGAGCGCGCCGGCGCCGGCGCCGGCGCGGCGCGGTCGCTCTTCGCGAGGGTGGGAATGACGGCGAGGACCGGCACCCCGGGGAAGGCGGCCTGGAGCGAATCGCCATCGACATAGGTCTGGTCGAGCCGCTCGCGCAGCACGGCGAGCAGGGTGCCGAGGCCCACGCCGACGAGCAGGCAGGCGCCCAGGATCAGCGCCAGGTTGGGTCCGGTGGGGGCCGGCGGCGGCACCGCGCGTTCGAGGATCTTGAACTGCTCGCCCTGCCGGCTCTTCTCGAGGTTCTCGGCCAGGCGGGCGTCGATGCGCTTGGCGAGGAGCGAGTCGTAGGACTTCTGGATATTGTCGTAGTCGCGGGAGAGCGACAGCAGCTGCTGCTCGACCTGCGGCACGTTCTCGAGGCGCGTCTGGAGCTGTGAGATCTGCGCCAGGATGTGGTCGCGCTCGCTCTTCAGGCTGCGCACCTCCATGTCGATCCCCCGCACCTCGGCGCGGAGCACCGGGTCGTCCTCGCGGCTGGCGACGGGCGCCGCGGGAGGGGGCGGCGCCAGGGCGGCGGCCTGCGCCGCGGCCTGCGCGGACAGCTGCTCTTTCTCGAGCGAGGCGATCTCGGCGCGCTTGCGGATCACCTCGGGGTGGCGCTCGGTGTACTGGGTGAGGAGGGCGGCGAGCTCGGAGCGCGCCTGCTCGAGCCGTGACGCCGGCGTGTGGACGGCGGCCGCCGCCGCGGGCCGGTCCCGGTCGCGGTCCGCGGTCTTCGCCTGCTGCATCTGCGCCTGGACCTCGAGCCGGCGCTGCTCGGCCTTGTCGATCGCCTCCATGTTGATCTGCAGCTTCGACTGCAGCGAGTCGACGACCTTGAGACTGGTGTCGCTCTGCTCGGGAAGCTGGCCCATGTAGCGCTGCTTGAAGGCGGCGATCTTCGCCTCCTGGGCCTCGAGGCGCTGGCGGGTCTGGTCGAGCTCGGCCTCGAGGAACGACGAGGTCCCCTCCGCCTGGTTCTCGCGCAGCTTCAGGTTCTCCTGGATGAACACGTCCGCGATCTGATTGGCGGCGGCCGCGGCCTTGATCGGGTCGGTGTACTCGAAGAAGATGCTGAACAGGATGTCGCCCTGGGTGCGCAGGCGCAGGTCCTTCCTGGCGAGCGCCACCGCCGCTCCCATGCCCGACTGGCGACGCACCTGCGGGAAGAGGTCGAGCTGGCGGATCATCCGCTCCAGGGTCTCGCGGTTGTTGACCTGCGGCTCCAGGGTGCGGATGCGGTCGTCCATCGACGTGGTGATCGTCGCCTTGACATAGTCCGAGGGGACTTTCTGGCGCTCGACCATCACCAGCGTGCTCGCCTCGTAGGTCGGCGGCAGCCAGTAGATCAGCGCCGCGGCGGCGGCCAGGGCGAGGAAGACCGGCGGCAGGAACCACCAGCGCCGCCGCCAGATGGCCCGCGCCAGCTCACCGGAGGTTAGGTTGTGCATGGAGCAGCCCTCCTTGATCGGGCGGTCCCGCGGCGACGCCGCGGCTGTAGAGCCGCAGCGCCACCCCCAGGAAGAAGCGGGAGTACGAGAGGTTGTCGAAGCCCGGCACCCGCGCCCGCTGGTAGATCCGCGAGACGCCGCCGTCGAGCCGCCCCAGTCGGTGAACGCCCAGGAGGCGTGCAGGGTCGCGGCGGCGAACTCGGTGAGCGGCCGCGCGTTGACGCGGGTCCCCAGGTCGCGGCTGCGCGAGGCGTTGACGTCCAGCCCCAGCGAGGCCCGCCGGCCGACGGTGCCGATGCCGGCGAACGCGTCGTCGACGAGCACCGGGCGGCCGAGCCCGATCCCCGGCGAGACGTCGTGGCGGTAGCCGGCGGACCAGCTCCAGCGCTCGCGCAGCGTGTTCCACCCGATCTCGCCGCGGAGGCCCGAACGGCGGGGCTCGGCGAGCCCGGTGGCGAGATCGGTCGCCGAGACGGTGAAGGCGCCGCCCTCGATGCGGAAGTGGCTGTCGCGGCCGGTCGTGCGCCGATAGGCGACCGTCCCGGTGCCGACGTCGGCGGTGCGCACGCCTCGGAAGTCGAAGCGCGAGCCTCCCACGAGCACCTGAACCTCGCTGCGCTCGCTGCGGTGGAAGCCGAGGCCGGCCGAGGCGCCGATCGTGGTGCTGTCGACCAGCCCGGCCGCCGAGAAGGTGCGCACCATGTTGTCGACCGAGAGGAGGTACGAGGTGTGCGGCGTGATCTCGACCGTCAGCCCGGCTTCGGCGCGCTGGATCAGCTCGTTGCCGCGGCGCGGGACCGCCATCGTCTCCGGCACGTCGGTCGGGGTGATCGCCACCAGCTCCAGGTTGGGGCTCGCGATCAGCCGCTCGTTCAACGAGAGGGTGGTGCGCCGCGAGAGGTTGCCGGTCATCCCCAGCCGCAGGCGGTGGGTGACGCCGTTGAGGTCCCGGTTGCGCAGGCTCTCCTCGTAGGTCGGGCTGTAGCCGAGCGCGAAGTCGAGGCGCGGGCGGTGATAGCCGAGGTCGAGGTTGAGCCCCCCTCGCGCCACCGTGTGCTGGCGCGCCTGGCGAGCTTCGCCGGAGGTCGTCGGCACGGGCTCGGCGCTCTGCAGATAGTTGCCGTCGCTCCGCAGCCCGGCCACCCCCTCGAGCAGCACCCGGAGCTCGCCGGCCCCGAGCGACGCGGCGGGGGTGAGGAACAGGGTCGCCATGGCGACGGCACGGCGGCGGCCATCCGATCGCGATCTCCGCGATCCACGGCGTTGCACGACGCGACTCCCGTTCCGCATCCGGCCGCCTCTCACTCGTCTCCCCCCTGGTCGAGGCTCTCTATCTCTATAGAGATCGCCCGCTCGCACTATCGGATTATGCGTATACGCTCGCCGCACTCCCCTGGGGGAGTGAGAACCCCGAGACATTCGCGAGCCAGGGGAGTGCAAGAGGGGTGCCATAAAAAAACCGGCATTCCCGAAGGCCCCGCGACAGGTGACGAAGGGGGTTCCAGCCCGGTGACGCGGAGCGGCGAACGGCGCCGCCGAGAACCCCTTTGTAGCTTTTGCCAGGAGGGATCGAGAGGCTGCAGGGGCCCCGGCCGAGGGCCCTGTTCTTCAGGGGACGACGAGGGTATCGCCGGGCTGGAGCGCGATGTTCTCGTCGGGGTGCTTGCCGGAGATGATCGCCCCGAGATCGACCTCGATGCGACGGTCGCCGCCCTGGCGGTCGCGCAGCACGATCACCCGCTTCTTGGCATAGGGAGTCAGGCCGCCGGCCATCGCCAGCGCCTGCATCACCTTGGTCCGCGAGCGCAGATCGTAGGCGCCGGGCTTGGCGACCTCGCCGGTGATATAGATCTTCTGCGAGTTGACCTCCTTGACCACCACCGACACGCTCGGCGCGGTGATGAAGTCGTGGAAACCGGTGGTCAGCACCGTCTTGAGGGCGAGCGGCGTCACCCCCGCCGCCTGCACGTCGCCCAGGAGCGGCACCGAGATCCTCCCATCCGGCCGCACCGGCACGGTCACCGTGAGATCGGGGTTCTTCCATACCGAGATCTCGATCACGTCCCCGACGCCGATGGCATAGGCGTCCTGGGGCTCGCCCCGCAGGATCGTCTTCGCTTCCGGCGCCGCGGCCCACCCCGGGGTGGCGGTGGTCATCAGCCAGAGCAGCGCTGCCCCGGCGCACAAGCTTCTATGGGTCCTCATGGCTCAACCCTCCTCGTGTCTCGACGCGGCTCTCGCATGGAGCTCGGCAGGACGGCTGCAAGATGCATTCCGCGGGCGGAAGCGCCGTCGCGAGCGCAAGTACCCCGAAGCGGGCTTGCACGCGGTTTGCACACGGACTTCGCGGCTCACGCAGTCGCAGTATCCAGACGAACCTCGGAGCGATTCGTGGAGGAGATCTGAAATGAAGCGACGCCTGCTCGATTGGGTGGTCTGTCCCCGCTGCGGCTCCCGGCCACGCCTCGAGGTCTTCCTGGAGGAGCTCGTCTCCCTGCCCGAGCCGATCGCCGCGCCGGCCTGCACGAGCTACTGTGCGCGCCACGACTGCGAGCGGCCGGGCGACATCGAGCCGCCGCCCGACTGCACCGCCTGCTTCCGGCACGAGGTGCTCGAGGGGCTCCTCTCCTGCCCCTGCGGCGCCTCGTACCCGATCGTCGGCGGCATCCCCCGCCTGATCCCCGAGGCCGAGCGCGAGTACGCCGACTTCTACTCCCGGCGCGGCATCCGGCAGCCCGCCGCGGCCGGCGCCGCGCCGGCCGACCGCCGCAGCCGCAAGAGCTTCCGGATGCAGTGGACGATCTACCGCGACGGCGATCTCACCTGGTTCAAGGACGACGCCAAGCTGCGCAAGCAGGAGCTCCTCGAGAACTTCCGCTGCACGGCCGAGGACCTCGCCGGCCGCGCGCTGCTCGACGGCGGCTGCGGCAACGGCGAGCTGACGCGGGCGGTCGCCGAGCATGGGCCCGAGATCGTCGCCATGGACTTCAGCCGCAGCGTCGAGGGGGCGCGGCGCCGGCTCTTCGACAAGGGCTTCCCCGTCTCCCATCGGGTGCACTACATCCAGGGGGACGTGCTGGCGCCGCCGCTGCTGCCGGCGAGCTTCGATTTCGTCCACTCCTCGGGGGTGCTGCACCATACGCCGAGCACCTACCGCGCCTTCCGCTCGATCGCCCGGCTGACCCGGCCGGGCGGCAGGCTCTACGTGCAGCTCTACAGGCTGCGCGAGAGGTGGGTCCACGTCACCAACGTGGCGCTGCGGGCGGTCACCACGCGGCTGCCCATGCCCCTCCTCTACGCCCTCTGCTATGCGACGACGCCGCTCCATGCCGGGCTCTCCCGGCTCGTCCACCGGCTGCGGCACGAGCCGCCGCCGCCCCGCTCGACCGCCCGCGAGCGCGCCGTGCAGATGTTCGACAACTACAGCCCGCGCTTCCAATACCGCCACACGGTGCCGGAGATCGAGGCGCTCTTCGCAGAGCGAGGGGTACGAGGAGATCCGCGACGTGACGCTCCCCAACGAGGCGCGCCACATGCTCGCCGTGCTCGGCATCCGGCCGGCGGCCGCTCAGGCGGGCGCCGCGAGACCCTCGCGCGCCGCCGCCTCGGCGAGCCGCTGATCGAAAGCGACCCACTCGACCCGGCCGCCCACCCGGCGAGCGAGGAAGAGGGCCGAGGCGAGCTGCAGGGCGTCGCCCGCCCGCAGGGCGTGGCGCACGAGGAGGGTCCCGGCGAGGGCGGCGACCTCCGGCACCAGCTCGACGACGTTGAGCGCCGCGAGATCCGCCGCGACGGCGGCGATGGCGCGGTCGCGATCCGCCGCCGAGATCCTCCCCTCGCGGCAGCGCCGGGCGAGCGCCGAGGTCACCTCGACCTGCGAGAAGCGGCTGGTCGCCGGCAGGCCGCCGGCGAGGAGCCGACGCACCCGTTCGCAGTCCTCCGCCGGGAGCTCGTCCATGTAGCGCTTGGCGAGGGCGCTGGCGTCGAAATACCGGATTCGCATCAGAACCGGTCCTCCCGGTCCTCGTCGATCGCCGCGGCGAGCCCCGGACCGGCGAGCGGCAGAGGCGTCCAGTCGGGGAGCGGTCCGGAGCCGCGGCGGACGATCCCGAGCGCCGCCAGCTCGTCGAGGCGCGCCTCTTCCTCGCCGCCGGCGATCGCCAGCGGCCGCAGCTCGGCCACCGGCCGGCCGCGCTCGGTGACGATGATCGTCGCCCCTTCCTGCACCTGCCGCAGATAGTTTCCCAGTCGCATCTTCAGCTCCCTCGCTCCGACCGATTTCGTCATGTTGTGGTCATTGTGACCACAAACAACCTCGCGGTCAAGAGCCGTCTATCCAGGAAAGACGGAAACGGGAGGGATCGCCTTGCGCGCTCCGCCGACGCGGCCGGCGCCGCGCCGGGCGCTCGACCCGGCAGCGATCGGACCCGAGGGGGGCGGCGGTGCGACGGTATACTGGTGGGCACCATGTGGAAGCCCCCCGAGCGCATCCGGCACCAGCCGCCGGCGGGGGAATGGCCGACCCGCGACGAGGCCGCCTCGGCGCGCCTCTTCCAGCCGCTCCGGATGGGCGGCGCGACGCTCGAGCAGCGCACCTGGGTGCCGGCGATGGTCCCGTGGCGCGCGACCGAGGAGGGCTTCGTCACCCCGGAGGTGCTCGACTGGTACGACCGCTTCGCCGCCGGGCGGCCGGGGGCGCTCGTCGTCGAGGCGACGGGCATCCGCGACGTCCCGAGCGGGCCGCTGCTGCGCATCGGCCACGACCGCTTCCTGCCCGGCCTCTCCCAGCTCGTCGAGACGGTCCGCCGCGCGAGCGGCGGCCACACCCGGCTCTTCATCCAGATCATCGACTTCCTGGCGATCCGCCGGCGGCCCACCCGCGAGGCCTACTTCCGCCGCTTCCTGCGGGTGACCGACCGCCACCGCGCGGCCCTCGGCCGGCTGGCCGATCCGGCGGGCGCGATCGAGCGCCGGCTGTCCGACGAGGAGGTCCGCGAGGCCCTCCTCGCGCTGCCCGACGAGAGGCTCCGCGAGGTCCTCGACCGCCGCGAGACGGAGGACCTCCTCCAGGGCTACCGCGAGCGGGTCACCGACCTCGACATGCCCCACATCCGCGAGCTGCCGCGCGTTCTGCCCGACCTCTTCGCCGCCGCGGCCGACCGCGCCCGGCGCGCCGGCTTCGACGGCGTCGAGCTGCACTACGCCCACGCCTACACCATGGCCTCGTTCCTCTCGGCGCTGAACACCGCGCCGACGGCTACGGCGGCCCGCGGGAGAACCGCGTGCGGCTGCCGCTCGAGGTCTTGGCGCGGGTGCGCGAGCGCGTGGGCGCCGGCTTCACCGTCGGCTGCCGCTTCCTCTGCGACGAGTGCATCGACGGGGGGAGCGGCGTCGACGACGCCGCCTGGTTCGGCGTCGAGCTCGCGCGCGCCGGCATGGATTTCCTGTCGCTCTCGAGCGGCGGCAAGTTCGAGGACGCCAAGGCAGCCGAAGGTCGGCTGGGCGGCCTATCCCTACACCGGCCCGAGCGGCTACGAGTGCATGCCGACCGCCCTCTCCGACGCGCGCGGACCGTTCGGGCGCAACGTCGCCCCCACGGCGGCGATCCGCGCCGCGGTGCGCGCGGCCGGCTTCGCGACGCCCGTCGTCGTCGCCGGCGGGATCTCGAGCTTCGACCAGGCCGAGGCGATCCTGGCGCGCGGCGAGGCCGACGTCGTCGGCGCCGCGCGGCAGACCCTCGCCGACCCCGACTGGTTCCTGAAGATGCGGCTCGGGCGCGGCGCCGAGGTCCGGCGCTGCGTCTACACGAACTACTGCGAGGGGCTCGACCAGCAGCACAAGCAGGTGACCTGCCAGCTCTGGGACCGGCTCGACCTCGATCGAGCGGGGGTCGAGACGACGAGCGACGGGCGGCGCCGGCTGACGGCGCCGGCGTGGGAGCCCGGATGAGGATCATGACCGAATGAAGGTCACTATCGTCGGCGGCGGCCCGGCCGGGCTCTACTTCGGCATCCTGATGAAGCGGCAGGAGCCGGCGCACGAGGTGACGATCCTCGAGCGCAACCGGCGCGACAACACCTTCGGCTGGGGGGTCGTCTTCTCCGACCAGACCCTCTCGTACCTCGAGCGGCCGGACGCCTCGACCTTTCGCGCCATCGACGCCCGCCTGGTGCGCTGGGACAACGTCGACATCGTCCACCGCGGCGAGAAGGTGACCATCCGCGGCAACCGCTTCTCGGGGCTGGCGCGCATCGATCTCCTCCACATCCTGCAGCGCCGCTGCCTGGAGCTGGGCATCGACCTGCGCTTCGAAACCGTCGTCGAGCGGCTGGAGGACCTGCCGCCCTGCGATCTCCTGATCGGGGCGGACGGCGTGCGGAGCGCCGTGCGCGAGCGCCTGGCCGGCGACTTCATCCCCGCGATCGTCGAGCACCGCAACCGCTACGTCTGGTACGGCACGCCGCGGCTCTTCCGCGGGCTCACCCTGACCTTCCGCGACAACGCCGACGGCCTCTTCATCGGCCACTCCTACCAGTTCAGCCGCGAGCTCTCGACCTTCATCGTCGAGTGCGACCCGCAGACCTTCGAGCGGGCGGGACTCGGCGAGCTCGCCGAGGAAGAATCCCGGCGCTACCTCGAGCGGGTGTTCGCCGACGACCTCGCCGGCCGGCCGCTCCTCTCGAACAGCTCGCGCTGGCTGCGCTTCGCGACGATCAGGAATCGCCGCTGGCGCGGCCGGCACGGGGAGACTCCGGCGGCGCTCCTCGGCGACGCCCTCCACACCGCCCATTTCTCGATCGGCTCGGGGACCAAGCTGGCGCTCGAGGACTCGATCGCCCTGGCCGCCGCCTTGGCCGAGCCGGGGACGGCGGACCGCCATGCCGTCGACGCCGCGCTCGCCGCCTTCGAGAGCGCCCGCCGGCCGGCGATCGAGCGCTACCAGGCCGCGGCCGAGCGGAGCCTCGCCTGGTTCGAGAGCGCCAGAGCCGACCTCGGGCTCGATCCGCTCTCCTTCGCCTACCGGGCGATGACGCGGAGCGACAAGGTCGACCACGACAACTTGAAGCGGCGCGATCCGGAGTTCGTCGCCGCCTACGAGCGGCACGCGGCAAGAGCGAACGGGGGAGCCGGCTGACGTGGCGAAACGTTCCGCCGCCGGCGCCGGGAGCGTCGCCGGGCCGACGGGCAACGTTGCCTGTTCGGTAGGCAACGTTGCCGAGTGGTCGGGGAACGTTGCCTACTCATGAGGCAACGTTGTCAGGCCAACGGGCAACGGGTAGTGTCCTAGTTTGAATTTCCCTTCCCGTACGGTCCCCGCTTCTGCCCGGTCTGAGTCGGCAGGAGCGCTACCAGATCCTCGACATTCCAGACCCGCTCCGTCACTCCCGCCGCCATCGCCGGAGTCACCCGAAGCGTCTGATGGATGCGGCAGAAGTTGTAGTGCGCCGAGAAGAGGCCGAAGGCCGCGGTATGGTTCTCGACCTTCTTGGAGAAGGCATTCGTCAGCCGGGTGAACCGGCGAACCGACATCCTGATGGTGAGGTTCGCCCGCTCGACGTAGGACGTAGAGACGTGCTTCGGGTCCGGGCATCCCTGGACCGCCACCTTCTGGGCTCCAAGGCACTGCGCCGGGCTGTAGCGCGACCTCGGGACCCTCGGGGGCGGCTCCGTAGATGCTTGACGAGCTGGGCGAAGTCCACGGCGCCGGCAAAGGCATCCTCGACGGCCTGGAGGTACATCTTGTGACCGTCGCTCGTGAGCTGGACCCGGTTCACCAGGCGGGAGGCGAGATCCTGTAGGAACTCGGTCGCGCAGCCGGCATCCCGCGAGCCCACCAGGAAGCTCGGCATCAATTTCGTGTCCGCGTCTACCGCGGTAAAGACCCAGACGTCTCCCACCCCGAACTCCCCCGTGCGCTCGGCGGGGACGTTCTTCGCCTTCGCGTGGACGAAGCTCCAAATCTCGTCCACCTGGAGGCGCTCGCAGGTGAGGTTCACGGAGGGCCGCATCCTGGAACCGGATGCACGCCTCCCCGATCTCACGCCAGAGCTTCATGACGGTGTCCTTGGAGACGCCGACCATGCGGGCGGTCGCCCGGATACCGCAACCCTCGACCAGGGCGCGAGACGATCTGGACTCGCTTCGGGGTGCTGAGCACGTTTGCCATACTAGACATTATGCGTGCACGTGTAGGCAGTGTCAAGGGTAAGCTCCCGCCATTCGACCTTTGTGACGATCGGCACAAAAGGCTTGAGCCTGCGAAGGGATCTGGTTAGAATCGATCCGCAGACGCGGTGGAGGTGGAGAGGATTGAACTCTCGGCCGGCGGCTTGATGAGGGCAGCGGCACCCACCAGGGTCACCCCCGCTAAGTAGTGTCTGGCGGCCGGGTAAGGACGTGTGGCAACGCACCTCGCCCGGCCGCGCCTTATTCCTCGACTTCTTTCCTCTTTATCGCATCTCCTGTTCTCGAACCGGCTTCGTACTCCTCGAGCTTGTCAATCAAGCTGAAGACGAAAGTGCGATCGGTCGGGCTGAGAGAGAACAAATCCAAGGTAGCCGAGATCCTCAATGTGCCCCCGCTCTTGAGATTGACGACCTTGGAGGTACCGGCGGCGTCGCTAGCTGGTGGTATGGGCTCGACTTGAGGCGGAGTTGCTACTGCCGGCGCGTCTTCGCGATTGAACTTAGCTGCACGGATTAGGCTCCCCTCGCGCTCTACAAGTCCGGCCAGCTCCAGGTAGTCAAGCAGTGTCAAGAGCTGCGGTCGATACTTCGGCTCCGCGCCGGCCGTAGTAGAAAGGAGGCCAAGGGCCTCCTTCTCTTCCATCGACCTAAGCCGAAGATGGGGCAAGAGCAGTTGGGCAAACCAAGTCTCGGCAATCCGCGGCCTCAGTTTGTGGCCAGGGAAGTCCTCTTCCCATTGGCGAGCCAAGGCGTATGCCTTAACTTCGTCTGAGGGCACGAAGCCCCCCTCAACCTTTTGGAGTAATCCTGTATCGAGGAAGAAGGTGTTCATGAGGCCGGCAGTAGTCGCATTCAGCTTCAGCACAGGGCCGACCTCTGCCGTAGTCACGGCGGCCCGCTTCGTCTCGTTGAGAACGGCGTAGGCGTTTAAGGCATCTTTCTGCTTCTGGAAGTTGACCCTGTCCGTTGGAAGAGGCTTCGACGGGCGTTGCTTTTTGCCGGCGGGCACGACAAAAACCTTCGCCGCCAAGGGTCGAGAAGCTGGTGGCCGGGAGGGAGCGGGCTCGTCGGACTGCGCCTTGACTCCCGAATCGGCACCGGTTTCAGATTCATTCATGGCACCTCCTTTGAGGGACATGTGGCCACGGGAGTCTGACGAGAGCGCTCGTCACTGCGTCAATAGGTTTCATCCCTGTGTCAGTGATTTACTCGCATTGCCAATCACGCATATCGCCCGTTGAGTCGAACAGCTCCGAGCGCTAAGGCTGTAAATAGTTCATTTACATTGACTTGCGGCAATCACTGGCCCGCATTAGGAGACTGCAACCACCGTCGCTTGTGATGGGGCTCTGATGCGGAGAGCCATCGCGCGGAGTCGTCCGCCTGCCTAGTTGCGCCGCGACCTCCGGGCGGAGAATGACTTGCGGACGGTTCTTGTGGTAGGCTGAAAAAGGATTGAGCCCAGGGGGTGCACTCCCTGGGCTCAATGGGTAAAGACTACGGAAGGCTGGCAGAGTGGCCTATTGCGCCCGACTTAGGCTCGGGAGCTCCTGGGCTCGTACCCCAGGGGCCGTCGGTTCGAATCCGACGCCTTCCGCCATCAGTATGCTAACGGGTACCCGTTAGTTTGTCAACAATCACCCATCGTAAGTCTCGGATTTTTAAGGGGTCTCGCGCTTCCACCTCGCTTGCGCCGCCTTGCGCGCGCTCGCGGCCCGCTCCTCGGCGGTCATCTTCAAGGCTCTTGCCCGGCCGCCCCTGGCGCCTCCGAGCTTCCCGAGCGCCACGGCGGCCGGGTTCTTCTCCCGCTCGGGCTCGGGCGGCGGAGCCTCCCCGATCGCTTCCTGGAACACCTGGAAGGCCAACTCGTTTGGATCGCGGGGCCTGCGTGGGCGCTTAGGCATGATCTCATGGTAGCACGGGGCGCTTCTGGTAGACCCCGACCGGCCAGGCACTCTCTCGCACAACCATGAGCATCTCGCCGGTCTTTCGATCCAGTCGATAGGCATACTGTCCAACGGCGACCATCTGATAGCGGCGGTCACGGCAGCCGATCGCGGAAATGAGGACGAGCGCCAGCATGAGCCTGCGCATGAGCGTCTCCTTTGGGGAACTTGCAGGATGCTACAGCACGGGGCGCCGTACGGGCCGCCCCGCGGCGTCTACGCCTTCTCTCGGTCGTGTCGATTGATGATCCCGTCGGCGAGGTCGCGGTCGCGAAGCCAGACGGGGGCCAGCTCGGCCGCGAGCGCCCGCGCCTGCCGCGCGCTGCGAAGCGTGGCGACGATGCGAGCGGACGGAAGATGCACTAGCGTGAACCGTTGCGCGCCGTCTTGCTTCGGTCCCTGGGCGGTCCCGCAGAACGTCCCGAACGGCGGGGACACCATGCCATCAAGAGCAGCCTCCCCGCCCTCCAGAAGCACCCGCACGCGTCCGCGGTGCCACGCCAGCGGGATCGGATTCCCCGCTCTGGCGCGCACCTTCAGGTAGAGATCCGCTGCCACCGCGAGCCAACTGCCGACCGCGCGGTGGCCGTCCGCTTCGGCCGCCATCTTCCACCGGCGCGACTGCTCGGCGGTGGCGCCTACGGTGAAGCTCGCGACCTTCAAGGCTCCTCCTCGTTCTTGGCTTCCTGGGCGCGCCGGAGCGCCTCTTGCGCGACCGCATGAAGCTCCCGGCGAGTGCCGACGTAGAAGACATCGCCGGGTAGGTAGACGTGGGGCTTCCCGTCGCTGTCGTGGGTGTAGGGGCAGGGCGTTAAGGGCGTGACCTTGACCACAACGTAGAAGGGATAGAAGGCCGCTCGCGCGTTCTTGTCCGTCCGGCCCGACTCGTGCACCAACGCGCCCAGCTCCTCCAGGATGCCGAGCGACCGGGCGACGGGTTTGGAGTGCCACCAGTAGCCGGTCCAGGGGTCCGCCCACGGTTCCGGCTTCCGGTCCTTTCGGCGGCCCATGGCTAGAGCTCCCTCTCGATCCGCAGAGCCAAGCGCTCTACGTCCTCGGCGAGGGTGCCGGCGAAGTCCGTCAGGCGGGCGCCGGAGGTTCCCTGGTGGGTGTCCTCTCCCTCCACCTGCAACATGGTGAAGAACCCCCAGAGGACGCGGAGGTCCGCCACCGCGGCGCGCAGCTCGGCGGCGATCGGCGGGGTGCCGCCGAGGTCGGGGCCGTAGTCGGTCGCCGTCTCCAGGACGTAGCGATGGAGCATGACGCCCACCTGGCGCAGGGCGGCGCGGTCGACGTCATCGAAGTGGAAGAGGAAGACGTGCCGGAAGGCGGCATCGTCCTCCCAGGCGAGGTGGCGGGGGCGGGGACGGCGGGGTAAACTCGGGGCGGTCGGGCATGGGTAGACTCCGTGCTCGGCAAGTCCTCGGCGGGAGGTTCGCCCCTTCCGCCGGGGGCGTCTGTCTGGAGGGGGAACGCTTCCCCCTGGTAAGGGGGAAGCTACAGCGGAAAGCTAGGCGGGAGTAGGGCGAATTTCAAAATAGGACACTACCGGGCAACGTTGCCTGGTCATCCGGCAACGTTGCCAGGTCATTCGGCAACGTTGCCGAGTCGGTAGGCAACGTTGCCAGGTCGTTGGGCAACGTTGCCAAGTCGTCGGGCAACGTTGCCTGGTCGGTAGGCAACGTTGCCGAATCAATGGGGAACGTTCCCCTAGCCTGCCTTGAGCTTGCCGCGGTCGACCTTGCCGAGATGGGTGCGGGGGAAGTCGTCGACGAAGACGATCTCCCGCGGGTGCTTGTAGGGGGCGAGCTCGCGGACGACGAAGGCCTTGAGCTCCTCTTCGAGGCCCGGGCGGCGCTCGCGGGCGACGACATAGGCGCGCGGCTTCACCAGACCATCCTCGTTGAGGACGCCGACCACCGCGCACTCGGCGACCAGCGGGTGGCGGATCAGGCAGCTCTCGACCTCCTGCGGCACCACCCAGCGGCCGCCCACCTTGAGCACGTCGTCGGCACGGCCGCAGTAGGTGAAGTAGCCGTCGGCGTCCTGCGACAGGAGATCCCCGGTCACCACCCACTCGCCGCGGAAGGTCTCGGCGGTCTTCTCCATCTCCTGCCAGTAGCCGATGGCGCGCGAGCGCCCCTTCACCCACAGCCAGCCGACCTCGCCCGGCGGCAGCGGACGCCCCTCCTCGTCGCAGACCTTGACCTCGAAGCCCGGCACCGCCTTGCCGAGGGTGCCCGGCCGCACGTCGTCGGGATGGTTGGAGAGGAAGATGTGCCACATCTCGGCCGTCCCCAGGCCGTCCAGGAGCTCGACGCCGAAGGCATCCTTCCAGCGCCGGTAGAGCGGCGCCGGCAGCGCCTCGCCGGCCGACAGCGAGAAGCGGATGGACGAGAGGTCCTGGGCCCTGGCCTCGGGATGGGTGACCATGTGGTGCACCATCGTCGGCACGTTGACGAGGATCGTCGGGCGGTGGCGGCGGATCTTCTCGAACAGCACCTCGGGGGTCGGGCGCTCGGGGAAGAGGACCCCCGCCCCGCCGACCGCGAAGGGGAAGAACAGGTTGGCGCCGGTCGCGTAGCCGAAGTAGAGCTTGGGGACGGAGAGGGTGACGTCGCTCTCCCGGTAGCCCAGGAAGTCCTTGCCATAGCGCTCGGTGGTGTTGGCGTAGGACGCGTGAGTCTGCACCACCGCCTTGGGGCGTCCGGTCGTGCCGCCCGAGAAGAGCCAGATCGCCGGGTCGTCGCGATGGGTGGCGGCATTGGAGAAGCCGGCCGGCAGGCGCGCCGACTCCTCCTCGAAGACCGGGTGACGCCCCTCTCCGCCGCCGACGGCGAGGAAGCGTGGGGCGCATTCGGCGGCGGCGGCGGCCTCGTCGAAGACCGGCAGGACCGCGGCGTCGACCACCGCGTGGCGCGCCCGCGTGTACTCGAACATCCGCACCAACTCGGGCACGCCGAGCTCGCGGTTGATCATCACCACCACGGCCCCGAGCTTGAGGATGCCGAAGAGCGCGCCGGCGAACTCGGCGCCGTCCGGCAGCGCCACGAGCACCCGTTCCTCGGGGATGGCCCCCAGGCGCTCGAGGAGGCGCGCGAAGCGGTCGGCCAGGGCCTGCACCTCGGCGTAGGTGAGCGTCCGCGCGGCCAGGTGGAGGGCCGGCCGCTCGCCGCGCCCCTCGCGCACCCGATCGTCGAGGAGATAGTCGGCGAGGTTGAAGCGCGCCGGGGGAAGGAAGCTCATCGCCCGCAATCCTATCGGATCGACGCGGGGCGGGCGGGACGTCGAGCGTGACATCGCCTATCGCCCGGCGACATGGAACCGAGGAGATGGAAAGGGGCTGGGCGGATCAGTCGACGAAGGCGCGGTGCCACTCCTCGAGGACGAGGAGCTGGAAGAGCACGCGATGGTGGTCGGCGGCGCCGGTGCCGTGCTCGGCGACCAGACGCCGTACCACCTCGGGGCGGAAGTAGCCGCGGCCGAGGCAGCGGTCGCCGGTCAGGAGGGCGGCGACCGAATCGCGCATCTCGCCCTGGAACATGTGGGCGAGCGGCGTCGGGAAGCCCATCTTCGGCCGGTAGAGGATCTCCTTCGGCAGGTAGGGCTCCATGGCGCGCTTCAGGATGTACTTGGTGGTCCAGCCGCGGATCTTCAGGCGCGGCGGGATCCTGGCCCCGAGCTCGACCAGGCGGTGGTCGAGGAACGGCACCCTGAGCTCGAGCGAGCAGGCCATGGTCATCTTGTCGGCCTTGACGAGGAGATCGTCGGGGAGCCAGCTCTGGACGTCCACGGCGCTCATCCGCGACAGCGGATCGAGGTCCTCGGTCCCCGCGTAGTAGGGGGCGAGGAGGCCCGGCATGGCGCAGCCGTTGAACCGCGCCTTGAGCCCCGGTTCGTAGAGCTCTTCCTTCTGCGCCGTCTCGTAGAAGGAGACCCCCAGGTAGCGCTCGGCGAGCGGCTGCTCGGAGAGGGCGGTGTATTTCCCCCATTTGGCGGCGCGCTCGCCGCCCAGGCGCGGCGCCACCTTGGCGAGCGCCGGGTTGAGCAGCCGCTGGCGCAGCCCCGCCGGCAGGCGCCGGTACTGCTCGAGCACCTGCATGTATTTGTAGATCGGATAGCCGCCGAAGACCTCGTCCGACCCCTCGCCCGAGAGCACGACGGTCACCCGCTCGCGAGCCAGGCGGGAGACGAAGAAGAGCGATGCCGCGGCCGCCTCGGTGACCGGCTCCTCGAGGTGGCGGACGAGCTCGGGCAGGAAGTCGCGGAACTCCTCGGGGCGGACGTAGATCTCGTGATGGCGGGTGCGGAAGCGCTCGGCCACCTGGCGCGCCCAGCGGCTCTCGTCGAACCGCGGCCCGAAATCGTAGGCAACGTTGAAGGTCTCGATGTCGCCGATCCCCAGGCCGTGCATCAGGGCGACGACGGTCGCCGAATCGACGCCCCCCGACAGGAAGACGCCGAGCGGCACGTCGCTGCGCAGCTGGAGGCGGACGGCGTCGGTCAGCAGATCGAGGACCTGGGCGCGGCATTCGGCCTCGCTCATGTCCTGGGGGTCGGGCCGGAACTGCCAGTAGCGGCGGTGGCGGATCTCGCCGGCCGGGTCCCCTGCCTCGTCCCCCGGCGGCACGATGGTCATGCAGCAGCCCGGCTCGAGCTTCCGGATGCCGGCGAAGAAGGTGCGCGCGGTGGGCACGTAGCCGACGCTCATGTAGGCGTCGAGCATGTCGAGATCGACCCGCGGCTTCGCCGGAGCGATGGCGAGGAGCGCCTTGACCTCCGAGGCGAAGGCGATCCCTTCGCCGTCCAGGGTGTAGTAGAGGGGCTTGATGCCGAGGCGGTCGCGGGCGAGGAAGAGCGTCCGGGTCCGCCGGTCCCACATCGCGAAGGCGAACATGCCGTTCAAGTCCTCGAGCATCGCCTCGCCGCGCTCCTGCCAGAGCTTGACCAGGACCTCGGTGTCGGTGCGGGTACGGAAGGCGTGGCCGCGGCGCTCCAGCTCGGCGCGCAGCTCGAGGAAGTTGTAGATCTCGCCGTTGAAGATGATCGCGACCTGGCCGTCCTCGCTGCGCATCGGCTGGCGGCCGCGGCGCGAGGTGTCGAGGATGGTCAGGCGGCGGTGGGCGAGACCGAGCGGCCCGTCTTCGAGGAAGCCGTCGTCATCCGGGCCGCGATGGGCGAGGCACGCCCCCATCGCCCGCAGCTCGGCGGGCGCCGCGGGGCGACCGGATCGGAAGTGGTAGATCCCGGCGATTCCGCACATGTCGGATCAGGCAGACCAGTGGACCACGAACGAGGGAAGAGCAAGAAGCTTGCCGGCCCGCGGCAAGAGGGCAGGAGATGGAGGGGCCCTAGCCGCGCAGCAGGCCGGGCGCCAGGGCCCCGGCGGGCGCCGGGTCGAGCGCGATCCGCCGCACGACCTCCAGGAGCTGGCGGCGGACCGCGGCGCGCGAGTAGTCCGCGGCGAGGCGGCGGCGGGCGTTGTCGGCCAGCCGCTGGCGCTCCGCCGGGCTCTCGAGCAGCTCGAGGATGGCGCTCACCCACTCGATCGGGTGCTGGCCGACCACCCGGAAGTCTTCCCCTTGCCGGCCGGTGGTGCCGGCCACCGCCCAGGGGGTCGCGACCACCGGCACGCCGACCGACCAGGCCTCGAGCACTTTGATCGGCACCCCGGCGCCGCAGCGCATGGGCGCGAGCGCGAGGGTCGCCTGCGCGATCACGGCGCGGAGGTCGCGCGGCGACTCGATCAGGCGCACGCCGGCGCGCTGGATCGCCTGCCGGAGCCTCGGCGACGGCCGGTCGCCCGCCACGACGACGCGGAGGTCGGGTCGGGCGCGGACGAGGACCGGCCAGACCTCGGCCAGCCACCAGGTGATGGCGTCGGCGTTGACGAAGTAGCCCAGGTTCCCGGTCATGACGAGGATCGGCCCGCCGTCGCCGAGGTCGGCGACCGGCGAAGCGAGCTCGGCCGCCTGGCGCTCGCGCACCGCCAGCCGCACCACCCCGACCTTGGCCGCGAGCTCCGGCGGCAGGCGGTTCTCGATCGCCTGGCGATCGCGCTCCGAGACCACGGTGACCGCCGCGGCGCGCTCGACGAGCCGCCGCTCCCAGAGCGCCAGGAGATGCGCCTCGAGGCGGAGCGGCGGCCGCATGTAGAGCCGGTCGATGTCGGCGCGGAGAGAAAACGAGAGCGAGAGGCTGTCGACCAGATCGACCAGCAGCGGCACGGGACCGAAATCGTCCAGGTGAATCGCCAGGCGGACGAGCTGCAGGATCCCCAGATCCGCCGCCGGAGCCAGCTCGCGCAGGCGCCGTCCGAGGTCGGCCTGGTAGAAGAAGCCGCTCTGCAGAGGCAGGCGGCGGGTGACAGCGCGGCCGAAGCCGGCGAGGATGCCGCCGCGCCGCTGACGGTAGGTCTCGACGCGGTAGGAGGCGCCGGCCGGCGGCGGCTCGTTCGCCCCGGGCTCCGGGGTGAGCAGCGTCACCTCGTGCTCGGCGGCGAGGAAGTCGAGCGTCTGGACGGCACGGATCTGGTCGCCCCGCCGCGGCGGCCAGGGGTAGCGGGAGGTGGCGAGGAGGATCTTCAAGGAGGTTCGACGCTACCTTGGACCGGGCGCGCGGCGGCCGGCCTCTAGGAAGGGCCGGCGGCGGTCGCGCGGAGGGGAGCCGCCATCGTCCGACGTCTCATTTTCGGCTCCAACGTTCGTTCCCGGTAGCTCGCGGGGCCGGGAGCGCTCAGACGAGCTTCAACAGGTGGCCGAGCTTGTCGCGCTTGGTGCGCAGGTAGTCGCGGCTGGTGTCGGTCGGCGGGACCTCGAGCGGTATGCGCTCGACGATCTCGAGACCATAGCCGGAGAGCGCGATGTACTTGCTCGGGTTGTTGGTCATCAGGCGCATCTTCCGCACCCCGAGGTCGCGGAGGATCTGGGCGCCCACCCCGTACTCGCGCTGGTCCGGGCGGAAGCCGAGCTTCTCGTTGGCCTCCACCGTGTCGTGCCCCTGCTCCTGCAGCTCGTAGGCCTTGAGCTTGTTGAGCAGGCCGATGCCGCGCCCCTCCTGGAGGAGGTAGAGCAGCACCCCCTTGCCCTCCTGGCGGATCTTCTCGAGCGCCTGCTGGAGCTGCACCCCGCAGTCGCAGCGCGCCGAGCCGAAGATGTCGCCGGTCAGGCACTGGCTATGGACGCGCACCAGGGTCGGCTCCTCGGCGTCGACCTCCCCCATCACCAGGGCGACGTTCTCGTCGCCGGTGACGTCCGAACGGTAGGCGTGGATACGGAACTCGCCGTAGGCGGTGGGCAGGCGCGGCGAGGCGATCTTGCGCACCAGCGTCTCGTGGCGGAGGCGATAGGAGATCAGGTCGGAGACCGTGATCATGAGGAGACCGTGGCGCGCGGCGACCTGCGCCAGGTCCGGCACCCGCGCCATCGTGCCGTCGGGGTTCATGATCTCGCAGATCACCCCGGCCGGCCGCAGGCCGGCGAGGACCGCGAGATCGACCGACGCCTCGGTCTGCCCGGCGCGCTTCAGCACCCCGCCCTTCCTGGCGCGCAGGGGGAAGACGTGGCCCGGGCGCAGCAGGTCGTCCGGCCGGGTCGCCGGGTCGATGGCGGTCGAGATCGTCGCCGCGCGGTCGGCGGCCGAGATCCCCGTCGTGATCTTGCCGCGCGCCTCGATCGACACCGTGAAGGCGGTGCCGAAGGGGGAGGTGTTGTCCTCGACCATCAACGGCAGGTCGAGCTCGCGGCAGCGCTCCTCGGAGAGGGCGAGGCAGATGAGGCCACGGCCGTGGGTGGCCATGAAATTGATCGCCTCGGGGGTCACCTTCTCGGCCGCGACCGCGAGGTCGCCCTCGTTCTCGCGGTCCTCGTCGTCGACGATGATGACCAGGCGCCCCTGGCGGAACTGCTCGATCGCCGCCTCGATGGAGGCGAAGGGTGGAGTCTCGGGCATGGGGAAAGGGCTCGGTGGCGATGGCTGACGGACGCTCGGGACGGGCAGCCGGACGGCGCGGGCGAGGGATTGCGGAGATCCGACTCATTACAGCTTACTTGCCGTCGCACGGAGCGGTCAACCGGGAGCGATACACCCTCCACCCGGTACTGGGCCCGTTGGGTCCCGAGGACGGCCGCCCGCAGCGGACCTAACGGACTCCATACCCTCCTCCCGGCACGGCGGAGACAAGAGGACCCCGGCCAGCGGCCCGGCGAGCCAAACCGACCCGCGGCACGATCGAAAGCGGTGCCATGGGCGGGGATCGCCGCATGGTGTAGAATCTCCTCTCCCATGGCTGACGACGAAATCAAAACGCTGATCGACTTGATCGAGGGCGAGGTCCACCGTTCGCGGCGCTCCCGCCGCGACCTGGAGCGGGCGCTCGGCCTCTCCCACGGCTACCTAGGCCACCTGTTCAGTGGCCGCACCGAGCTCAAGGTACGCCACATCCTCATGCTCGCCGAGGAGGTGGGGTTCGATCCCACGGCGCTCTTCAACCAGGCGCTGGGCCGCGACTCCTCTGGAGCCCCCGCCATACCCGCCCCGCCGCCGATCAGCGAGGAGCGCGTGCGGGAGATCGCCCGCGAGGCGATCCGCGAGGAGCTGATGAAGCTCGTCCAGCCGCCGTCGCCCGAGCCTGGCAAGTAGCTGGCGCGAGGCCCGTCCTCTCCCCCGAATCCCGGAGGCGCATCGCCCTCCGTGAGACTTCCCGTCCTCAGATGAGGACGTGAACGTACGCGGAGCGTGCGATCCAGCCGTCTTCTCGCGGCCAGGAGACCTCGGCCGGAAAGGCGCCGCGGACCGCCGAAACGGCAGCTTTCGCCCCCTGCGCCGTAGCCCCAGCCTCCCGCAGGGTTGACGGCTCCCATGGAAGTGCCAGAACGGCGCGGTCGACCCCCTCGCCACGCGTCCCGGTCCGACCGGGCATGACCTTTGCGCTCTTCCACTGCCGGCGATCGGGCGAACCAGTGGACTCGGCGCCAGCTGCTCATCGAAACGAGAGCTGTCTATGGCGGCCGGCGAGTACCCTCTGAGCCGCCTACTCTGAGAGTAAGGAGGACACATGAACACCCGCAGAATACTGCTGCTCGCGTCGTTGTCCGTCGGCGTGGCGGGGTGCGTCTACGCGCAACCGTATCCGCCTCCGGCACCGCCCCCCGATCAAGGCTATGACCAGGGCTACCCGCAGGGAGCCCCCGGCGACCAGGGGTACCCGGACCAGTACCAGCAAGGCGACCAGGGCTATCAGGATCAGGGCTACCAGGACCAGGGCTACTATCCGGACGACCAGGACTCCCAGGACGCCTACAACGGCCAGCCGGTCAGCGTCGACTACTTCTACCGCCAGCTGTCCCCCTACGGCGACTGGATCCAGCGCCCCAACTACGGCTGGGTCTGGTACCCGGCCCACGTGCCGGCCGGCTGGCGCCCGTACCGCTACGGCCGCTGGGTGCAGTCCGACTACGGCTGGACCTGGGTCTCCCAGGAGCCGTTCGGCTGGGCCACCTATCACTACGGGCGCTGGACGCTCGATCCCGAGTACGGCTGGGTGTGGGTGCCGGGGACCGAGTGGGGTCCGGCGTGGGTCGCCTGGCAGCAGGGCTCCGGCTACATCGGCTGGGCGCCGCTGCCGCCGAGCGTGCGCTTCCGCGCCGGTATCGGCCTCGACTTCGGCGGCATCAACCTGAGCGTGTCGCTCGGCCCCTCCTGGTACAACTTCGTCCCGGAGCGGTCGTTCCTGGCGCCGAGCCTCGCCAGCTACTACGTGCCGCCGGCGCGCAACGTCACCATCATCCACAACACGACGAACGTCACCAACTACACGCTGGTCAACAACCGGATCGTCAACCAGAGCGTGCCGGTGCAGCACATCGAGCAGGTGACCGGGCAGCGCGTGCAGCGCTTCCGGGTGGCCGATGCCGGCAACGCGGCGCAGAGCCCCCAGGGGCGCACGCCGCGTATCCAGGGAAATCAGATCACCGTCTTCCGGCCGCGGGTGAACGCCGCGAAGCCGGTCCTCCCGCCGCCGCAGGCGATCGCCCAGCAGCGGCCGGCCCGCAATCCGCGCCCGGCGGTCCGCACCGGGCAGACCGCGCCGCCGCCGCAGGCGGGCCGCCAGCCGGCCTATGCGCCGCAGCCCGGCAACGCCCAGCAGCCGGTCGCCCGGCAGGGTAACAACGGGCGCTACCGGCGTCCGACGACGCCGGCCGACGTCCAGCGCGTGCAGGACCAGGAGCACCAGGACCTCGCCAGACACCAGGCCGACGAGAAGCGCCAGCTCGACCAGGCCCACCAGCAGGAGCTGCAGCAGAGCCGCAACAACCCGGCGGCGGCGCAGGACACCCAGCGCCGTCACCAGACCGAGGCCCAGGCTCTCCAGCAGCAGCAGCAGCAGGAGAAGCAGCAGCTCGAAGCGCGGCACACGCGCGAGCAGCAGAACGTCCGCGGCCAGGCTCAGGCGCAGCCGCAGCGCCAGCCGCAGCCCCAGCGCCAGCAGCCGCCGCCGCGCCAGAACCAGGACAACAACAAGAACAAGAACAAGAACCGGGACAACAGCGGCGATCAGCAGGACAACCGCAAGCCGCCGCAATAGGCCCTCCCCCCCTCGCCGCAGCAACCACGGCCCCCGGCAACCCGCCGGGGGCTTTTCTTCGTCCCGGCCTCGATCTCGAGCCGCGGCGGGCGCTCACGCCCGCCCCTACTCGTAGCGCAGGGCTTCGATCGGGTCCTGGCGCGCCGCCTTGAGCGCCGGCCAGAGGCCGAAGACGAGGCCGACCGAGGTGGCGACGCCGAGCCCGAGGACGATCGACCAGAGCGGGGCGGCGGCCGAGAAGTGGAAGAGGAGGCGCGCCAGGAGCGCCGCCCCGAGGCCGCAGGCGACGCCCATCGCGCCGCCCACTCCGGTGAGCGTCACCGCCTCGGCGAGGAACTGCACGGCGATGTCCCGCCGGGTGCCGCCGAGCGCCTTGCGCAGCCCGATCTCCCGCGTGCGCTGGGTGACGTTGACCAGCATGATGTTCATCACCCCGACGCCGCCCACCAGGAGCGCGATGCCGGCGATGATGACCATCACCCCGGCGATGCCGCCGGTGATCTGCTTGAAGCTCTCGAGCTGGCCGGTCGAGGTGTAGAGCGCGAAGTCGTTCGGCTGGTCGGGGCGCAGCTTGCGCCGCACGCGGAGGATCGCCGTCTCCTGCTCGATCAGGGCGTCGACGTCCTCCGGGCGGACGGGGATGGTGGCGATGTGGAGGGTGTCGCGGCCGCCGTTCTTGACCTGCGGGAACTCGTCGTCGAAGGTCGAGATCGGGATGACGACGAAGATGTTGAGCGAGCTGTCGAGGAAGTTCTTCTTCTTCTCGAACAGCCCGATCACCCGGAAGCCGCGGCCGTTGATGGTGAGCCCGCGGCCGATGGGGTCGCGGTTGGGGTAGAGGGCGTCGGCGATGTCGGTCGAGATCACCGCCACGTGCGCCGCGTGCTCGACGTCGGCGGCGGTGAGGAAGCGTCCGTCCTGGACGAACTGGTTGTTGGCGGACCCGTAGTCGGGGCCGGCGCCCACCACGACCGGGCCGTTCGCCTCGGCGCGGCCGGCGCGCACCTCGACGTTCTTCCCGTAGTAGCGCTCGGGCGACACCGCCGCCGCGAGCGGCGCCAGGCGCTTGAGCGCCAGGGCGTCGTCGAGCACGAGGTCGCGGCGCTTGCGCTCCTCCTCGGGCGGCGGCCCGCCGCCGCCGAAGCGCGGCTCGTACTTCTGGAACTGCACCAGCGTCGTGCCGAAGCTGGTGAAGGCGCCGGTCACCGAGTCGTTGAAGCCGACGACGAAGGAGACCATCATGATGACCGTCGCGACGCCCGCCATCACCCCGAGGAGGGTGAGGAAGCTCCGCAGCTTCTGCGCCCGCATCGCCACCAGGGCGAAGCGCACGTCCTCGACCCAGGCGAGGGCCAGCCGCCGCGCGCCTTCCCGGGGCGAGCCGAACGCCGTCACTCGGCCCTCAGCGCGTCGATCGCCGTGAGGTTCGAGGCGCTCCGCGCCGGCCAGTAGCCGGCGGCGAGACCCACCGCGCAGGAGAGCGCCAGGCCGAGGAGGACGATCGCCGGGGTCGGGTGGGAGGGGAAGTGGAGCACGCGGTCGACGGAGAGCGCGATCCCGGCGCCGAGGAACACCCCGGCGAGGCCGCCGGCGAGCGAGAGGAGCGCCGCCTCGAGCAGGAACTGGCGGCGGATGTCGCGCTTGCGCGCCCCGATCGCCAGGCGCAGGCCGATCTCCTGCGTCCGCTCGGCGACGGCGACCAGCATGATGTTCATGATGACGATCCCGCCGACCCCCAGGGACACCGAGGCGATGAGGACGGAGAGCAGGAAGCCGGCGGCGGAGATCTGCCGCCAGAGGTCCTGCAGGCTCTCGGCGGTCACCACGGCGAAGGGGTCGGGGTCGCGGAACGCCGTGTGGCGCAGGGCGCGGAGCACCGCCCGCGCCTCGTCGGCGGCGCCGTCCACCCCGGGCACGCCGCCGCGCGCCTGCACGTAGAGGTCGATCGAGCGCGCGGCTGCCGAAGCTCTTGCGGTAGAGGTCGATCGGCACGTAGATGTCGTTGTCGCGGCTCTGTCCGAGGGCCTTGCCCTGCTTGGCGAGGACACCCACCACCTTGACTGGCAGGCCGCCGGCGAGCATCGTGCGGCCGACCGGGTCGAGCTGCGGGAAGAGCTCGTCCTTGACGTCCCAGCCGATCACCGCGACGTGCGAGGCGGTGCGCGACTCGCTGTCGCTGAAGAAGCGGCCGGATTCGATCTCGAGGTTCATCACGCGAGCCGTAGTTGGCGGTGGTGCCGCGCAGGCTGACGTCGGCCAGGCGGTGGTCGCGGAAGCGGACCGCGGTGGTCCCGGTGTCCGCCGCCGCCACCTGCTCGGCGCGGGTGAGCGTCGTGGCGAGGCGCCGGTAATCGGAGTAGGTGAGGTCGCGGCGCTTGAGCGCCGCCAGGAACTCGTCGCGGCTGCGGATGATGCCGAACTTGCTGACCACGAAGACGTCCGGCGAGAGGGCGAAGACCTTGTCGGTGACGTAGGCGTTCAGCCCCGAGATCACCGAGACGACGCCGACCAGCGTCGCGACGCCGATGATGATCCCCAGCAGGGTGAGGAAGCTCCGCAGGGCGTGGGTGCGGATCGCCCGTAGGGCCTCGTCGAGGAGCTCGCGGGGGTCCATCGGATGGCTCGCGACGGAGTGTGGCGGTGCGGGCCGCGGGCTAGGCGGCGCCGCGCGACTCGCCGTCCTTGGGCTTGACGAGGCGCACGGCGTCGTCGGGCTTGAGCGTCCGCAGGGCCTTGAACGGTCCGGTGATGAGCGTCTCGCCCCCCTTCAACCCGGAGAGCACCTCGATCGAGAGCTCGCCGGTCAGGCCGGTCCGGATCGGCTGGAAGCGCGCCTTGCCGTCCTGCATCAGGTAGACCCCCTCCTGCTCGCGCGGCGCCGCCGCGCCGGCAGCAGCCGTCTTCGGCATGTCGCGCACCACCAGCGCCTGGATCGGCACCACCAGGGCGTTCGGCCGGAAGCCAGTCAGGATGTCGGCCTCGGCGGAGAGGCCGGGCTTGATGTCGGGGGGCGGGTCCTTCAATTGGATCTTGACCTTGAACTTGATGGCGTCGGTGCCGTTGGTGGTGGTGGTGATCGGGCTGCCGCCCACCTCGGTCACCACCCCGTCGAAGGTCCGGTTGGGATAGGCATCGATCCGCACCTGCGCGTGCTGGCCCACCTTGACCGAGGGGATCGAGGTCTCGTCGACCTCCATCTCGGTCTCCACGATCGCCATATCGGAGATGGTCAGCAGCACCGTGCCCGGGCTGTTCTGGACGCCGATCACCGCCACCTCGCCCTCCTCCACCGGCCGCGCGGTGACGATGCCGTCGATGGGCGAGCGGATGGTCGTCTTGTTGAGCAGGTCCTGGACGCCCTCGAGGGTGGCGCGGGCTTGGTCGACGCGCTGCTGGGCGCCCTCGACCGCGGCCGTGGCGGTCATGTATGTGGTGCGGGCCTTCTGGAAGTCGGCGTCGGCGAGGATCCCGCCGGCGTGGTTGCGCTGGGCGCGGTCGAAATCGGCCTTCGCCTGCTCGCGGCTCGCCTTGGCGGAGTCGAGGTCGCGCAGCAGCGCCTGCATCGAGAACTCGCTGCTGCGCGCCGCGGCGCGCGGGTTGACCGGGTCGATCTGCAGCAGGAACTGGCCCTTCTTCACCCGGTCGCCCTCCTCGACCGCCAGGCGGGTGATCTGGCCGGCGATGGTGGCCGAGATGTCGACCTTCTTCTGCGCCTGCACCTTGCCATTCGCGGTCACCTTGGCCTGCAGGTCCGCGCGGCCCGCCTTGGCGATCTCGACCTCGGTCCCGTCGCCATTGCGGCGGGCGAAGGCCCAGCCGCCGAGGGCGAGGAGGACCGCCACGACGACGGCGATCCACAGGAGCTTGTGGCGGAAACGACCTCTCTTGGCGGGCATGGACCTCTCCGTGGGAAGCAGGCAGGCTGCGAGCCCGCCGATACCTACTACGCGCGAGCGCGCACCATGTTGCAACGCGTTCAGGATAGAGGGGATTCCCGAGCCTCGGCGGAGGCGGGCGGGGGGCATCCGGCCTGGAACAGACATCCCCCCGACGACGGCGGATTCCATAGAACCCATAACAATGATATGGTTGACCCATATGAAGACGACGGTCGAGATATCCGAAGATCTGTTCGCGCGTACACGGGCCATCGCCCAGCACGAGGGAACGACGCTGCGCGCCCTGATCGAGGAAGGGTTGAGGATCGCCCTGACGCGGCGAGAGCGGAAGGCGTCCTACCGGTGGCCCGACTTGAGCGTCGAGGGCGAAGGCCTCGCTCCCCGGGGTCGAAGAAGGAAGCTGGGGGCCGCTTCGCGACCAGATCTACGCCGGGCGCGGAGCTTGATCGCCGTCGACACCAACCTCCTGGTGTACGCTCACCGCCGCGATTCTCCCTGGTTCGAGCCGGCGCAGCGAGTCCTGCGTCCATTGGTCGAGGGCACCTCGACGTGGGCGATCCCCTGGCCCTGCGTGCACGAGTTCCTCGCCATCTCCACCCATCCCCACATCTATCGCCCGCCGACCGAGCTGCCGCGCGCTCTGCAGCAGGCCGCGGCTCTGCTCGCCTCTCCGAGCCTGCTGCTGCTGAGCGAGCCGGCCGACTACTGGCCCGTGCTCGAGCGACTGCTCGCCGCCGGACAGGTGACCGGCGCCAAGGTGCACGACGCGCGCATCGCCGCTCTCTGTCTCTGTCACGGCGTCGCCGAGCTCTGGTCGGCCGACCGCGACTTCACCCGCTTCCCGGAGCTCAAGACGCGCAACCCGCTCGTGCCCTGACGCGCAAGAGCACAGGGAACGGGTTGCTGAAAATCGCGCCGATGCTGAAAGGCTCGGCCGTGCGGCTGCGTGATCGACGCGGCAGATCAGAACGGGTAAGTTACGCCGGATCGACGAGAGGAAGGCTGGACGGAGCGTGCGGCGGTAGGCGCGCCGCGGACGGGTCAAGGGGACCGGAGCATGCCGGCAGGGCGGCGGGAGTGGGCGGCGGGTTGGCGCGAGCTCGGCAACAAGCTCGCGACGTACCGGCTGGTCCGCGTCAGCGGCCTGCAGGTCCGCCGCCTCGCCGGCGCTCCGCTCGCCGAGAGCGTCGCCGCCCTCTACCGGCTGGCCCCGGCGGCCACGGTCTTCCGGCTGGAGCGCCTCGCCTACGAGCGCACCCTCGACGCCTGCCGGCGCGAGGGTGCGCCGCGCGAGATCCTGGGCCGCGAAGATGCCGCCGGCCCGCCGGAGAAGAGCCTGATCCTCCTCCACGTCGGCCTCGGCATGGGCCTCGCCGAGACCCTGCTGCCGGCGCTCCGCCCGGCGAGCCCAGCCTCCCTCATCGACGCCACGCTGCGGCGGTTCCTCGACCTCTGCCGCGCCAGCTCCTGGCCGGGCTACGAGCGGGTGGCGGTCGAGTCGCTCGGCGCCATGGTGCGGATGTTCCACCCTCCCCTGATCCGCGCCGTCGATCGCGGGCTGCAGCGGATCGACCCCGAGCTCGCCGGCTGTCTCTGGCACGGCGCGGGCCGCGCCCTCTACTTCCGCCTGGCCGGCTTCCTGCGCCTCTCCGGCGGCGCGGCGCGGAACGTGGAGCGCTGCCGCCGGGAGCCGCCGCCCGAGCATCGGCTCGACGCCCTCGCCGGCCTCGCCTTCGCCACCGCGATGGTCAACCTGCGCCATCCCGAGATCGTGGAGCGGCTGCTCGCCGAAGTCGGCGACCGCCCGGGCGAGGCCGAGGCCTTCACGCACGGGGTGGCCGCCTGCCTTGTCGCGCGCCGCCACACCACCCCGGAAGACCCGGCCGTCCAGATGTTCCTCGACTACCGGCCGGCCGGCGCCGAGCGGGGCGAGCCCTGGGAGCGGCTCGTGAGAAACCCGTGCAGCGACTGCCTGGAGCGCCTCTACCCGCGGCTCCTCGCGGGCCACCGCCTCGACGCCCTCGCCCGCTACTCGCCGCTCGACGCCCTCGGCGAGTGCTAGCCTTGCGGCGCACACCACGAGGAGCGCAAACCATGCCTGCAGACTCAACCCTCCGCTACGCCGCCGCGGCGTGCCAGACCGATTTCGGCAACCCCGCCGACCGTGCCGGCATCAGCCCCACGTCGACCACATGCTCGCCATGATCGACCGGGCGGTCGTCGGCTACGCGCCGTTCTTGCCGTCAAGCTCGTCGTCTTCCCCGAGTTCGCCCACGCCGCCCCGATCTACGAGACGGTCGAGCGAGCTGCTCGACCGGCTGGCGGTCCCGATCCCCAACGAGCACACCGACCGCTACGCGGCGAAGGCCCGCGAGACGGCGTCTACATCCAGACCGGGACGTTCCTGGAGCGCGACGACCGCTGGCCCGGCGCGGTCTTCAACACGACCTGCCTGATCGGCCCCGACGGCATGCTCGACCAAGTACCGCAAGGTCAACCCGTGGCTCCCCTGGGAGGTCCACGCCAGCCCGCACGACCTGCCGGGCTACGACGAGCCGCTGTTCCCGGTCGTCGAGACCGAGATCGGCCGTCTGGGCGCGGCGATCTGCTACGACTGGCTCTTCCCCGAGGCGATCCGCCAGCTCGCCGCTCGGCGGGGCGGAGGTGCTGATCCGCGTCTCGGCCTACATGGACCCCTGGGGGGCGACGCCGCCGATGGACTGGTGGACGCTCTTCAACCGCTGCCGGGCGGTCGAGAACTTCGCCTACGTGGTCGCCGCCAACCAGGGGGCGAGCCTGTCGCACTACCCGCCGTTCTCCTGGCCGGGCGGGAGCATGGTCGTCGACTTCGACGGCCGCATCCTCGCCCAGGCCGACCCCGGCCCGGGCGAGAAGATCGTCGTCGCCCCATCGACCTGGCCGCCCTCCGCCACGAGCGCGCCGTCCGCCGCGGCCACCAGATCCTGGCCCACCTGCGCACCGAGGCCTATCCGCTCTATCGCCAGAGCGTCTACCCGCAAGGCCGCGGCGGCGACCCCGCGGCGCTCTCGATCGAGGGGATCGGCGAGGCGATCGACGAGGCGAAGGGGAAGCTCGGATATCGCTAGGGCCGCGTCCCGGCTTCGCCGGCCGCGCGGAGCGGCCGCAGCAGATGGAGCGCCGGGCGGGTGTCGTAGGTGGCGCGGTAGGCGCGGTGGGCGGGGTCGTCGGGGAAGTGCTCGGCGGCGGGATAGGGATAGCGCGACATGGCGTGGAAGGGCAGCGGCTCGACGCTCTGCGAGAAGGCGGTGTTGGCGTCGGCGTCCTTGGCCCAGCCGTCGACCAGGAGCAGGAAGTCCCGTTGCCATCCCGGGCCTAGCGGCGGCAGCGCCGCGGCGTCGAAGACGGAGGCGGACCTCGTCGCCCGAGCCCATGATCAGGAGGCGGTCGTCGATGGCCGTCACCAGCTCCCGCACGTCGCCGTAGCGGGTGTAGAGGCCGGGCGTCGGGTTCCACATCGAGAGGGGCATGGGGCGCGCGTAGTCGAAGGCCTCCGGCTGCTTCCTCTCGGGATGGATCACGGGCGTCGAGAAGCCGCGGAAGTGGAGGTCCGCCGCCGCCGGGTCGAGCGCGGTCAGGCGGACCTCGGGGGCCGCGGTGTCGTTGGTCGAGGAAGATCTCGTCCCAGTAGACGCAGACGCTGGTGACGATCCGCACCTCGCGCGAGGCGGAGAGGAACTTGCCCGTCAGATCGACGGCGATGGTCTTCGGCTTGCCCGAGGGGATGCCCATGTCCTCGATCACCGTCCGCCAGCGCCCCGCCGCGTCCTTGACCTGGAGCTGCGGCATGAGCAGGCCGCCGGCGTGGCCGCCCGCGGTCGCCTGGGCGGCGGCGAGGAAGGTGCTGCCGTCGGCCCAGTCCACCCAGCCGGTGAGGACGAGCACCGCCCGACCGCCGGGCGCCGCGCGCTCGGGCGAGCCGAAGTCGAGGTCGAGCGTGTGCGGCTCGGCGATCCCCGTGAAGTCGCGCCGGAAGGCGTCGGGATAGGTGCCGTCGCGGTGCAGGAGCCGCGGCAGGACGTCGCGGCCGGCGTCGTCCCGCGCCGCGACGGGGTAGATCCGCCGCCGGGCGCCGAAGAGCCGGAACTCGGGGAAAGGCGGCCCCTTGAACTTGTCGTTGGTGAAGACCTCGACCGCTCGGCGGATGGTCGACGGCGATGAGGCGCACCTGGTCGAGATAGGAGACCTCGCGCAGCTCCTCGGTGATCCGCACCTCGTAGCGGCCGTCGACCGCCCGCGAGCGCCTCGCCGGGGATCTGCACGTACTCGTCGTGGTCGACGGGGAAGTACTCCCCGTCGCCGGAGCTGGCGCCGAGCGGCGCCACGCCGAGGACGTCGGTGATGAAGCGGAAGCGCGCGCCGTCCCAGGTGAAGATCATCGGGCAGGAGCCGGAGAGGCGCTGCGCCTCCTTGTAGGTCCGCCCCTCCCCCGCCGCCTGCCGCGGCTCGTTCTGGATCAGCCCGTTCGGCCAGGTGATGCGCACGGTGTCGGCGACGGCGTGCCCGCCGAGGCCGAAGGCGAGCGGCACGCCCTGGTAGAGCCGCTTCTGATAGCTGGCGCCGGCCTTGACCTCGACGCGGGCCTCCGGCGCGAGCTTCAAGTTCTTGATCCCCTGGAGCGACACCCGGAGCCAGCGGTTGGCGTCGGCGGTCCGATTGGCGAGGAGCGCGAGCGAGCCGTCCGCCGCGACCGCCGCGAGGTCGATCCGGCCGTCGCCGTCGAAATCGGCGGCGGCGAGTGCGGCGATCGAACGGCCCGGACCGAGCGGCGCGCCCTGCGGCGCGAACGCCCCGGGCCGCGTGGCGAGATACCCGGAGAGGCCGGCGGCGCCGCCGGCCACGAGGTCGACCGCCCCGCGGTTCTCGAGATCGGCGAAGAGGAACGGGCCCCCTGCGGTATTCGGAGCCAGCGCCGGAGCCGGCAGCCGCCCCCAGCTGCCGCTCCGGGCGTTGCCCTCGCCCTTGCCGTCCCGGCCAGTGCGGTTGCTGAGGAGGAGCGGCCCGTCTGAAGCTCGATCTGAATCCAAAGCCGTGAGGTCGGTCCAGCCGTCGCCGTCGAAGTCCCCGGCGGCGAGGGCGCGGGCGCCGGCGGGGAGGGCCGCGACCGGCTCCGCCTCGTAGCGCCCGGCCAACCGGTCGCGGTAGATCACCCCCGCCCTGTCTTCATAGGTCACGGCGAGGTCCACCCCCGGGGCGTCGGCCACGACGTCGAGCGCCGCCGCCGCGAGCGCCCGGCCGGGCACGAAGGGGAAGCGGGCCGTCTCGTCGCTCCAGGTGCCGTCGCCGTTGTTGCGCAGGAGGGCCGCGCCGTCTCCGAGGAGGAAGAGGTCGACGTCGTAGTCGTGGTCGTAGTCGAGCCAGACGGCGGTGCGGAAGCGCCCGGCCGGGAGCTGCACCGGCAGCGCCACGAAGCGGCCTTTCACGTTGTGGAAGAGGCGCGGGCTCGTAGCGGCGGCGAGGATGCAGAGGTCGGGCAGGCCGTCGTTGTCGAAGTCGCCGGGGACGACGGCGACGACCCCCGTCAACCCTTCGAGCCCGCTCGCCGCGACCGGCTTCGTGCCGTCCTTGTAGAGGACGATGCCCTTGGCCGACCAGGCGAGGAGATCGGGCCGGCCGTCGCCGTCGGCGTCGAGGACGGCGAGCCCGGCCGTCGCCGGATCGAGGCTGCCCTTCCCCGCGAGCTCGTGGGCGGCGAGCCGCGGCGGCACGGCGGCGGGCAGGGCCTCGCCGCCGCGCGCCTCGGCCGGCGATTCTCTCGGATCATAGAGCTCGGCGTAGTAGCTCCACTCGAGGTCCTCGGGCACCGCCGCGCCGGCCTGGCGCTTCTTGATCTCCTGGAAGGTGGCGAGCTCGCGGGCGGCCTCGGCGGCGCGCCCCGCCTTCTTGTAGGCGTTGTAGAGCTGGAAGTGAGGGCCGGCGAGGCCGGGGGCGAGGGCCGCCGCCTTCTCGAGCTCGGCAAGGGCGAGGTCCGGCCGGCCCGAGCCGGCCCAGAGGACGCCCAGGTTGTAGTGCGAGATCGGCTCGTCCGGCACCAGGGCGACCATGCGCTCGAGCTGGGCGCGGGCGCGGTCGTAGTCCGACGCCTTCTTCCATGCCATCCCCAGGTTGAACCAGGTGTGGGGGATCGCAGGGTCCTGCCGCTGCACCTTGAGGAGCTCGGCGATCCCCTCGTCGACCCGGCCCGCCCGCAGGAGGGCGAGCCCGTAGTTCAGCCGTTCGCGGGCGGAGCCGGGGGCTAAGTCGAGCGCTTTTTTCAGCTCCTCGACCGCCTGCGCCTGGGTGGTGGGGTTCTCGTAGAAGGCCTTCCCCAGGTTGCGGTGCTGCCAGAGCGCTTCGGGCTCGGCAGCGGCGGAGGAGGAAGCGCCGCGGGCGATCGCTCCGGCGGCGAGGACAGCGAGGACGGCGACGGCGAATGGGACGACCAGGAAGGCGACGGCCGCGGGCCGCCTCATCTCGGGCTCACCCCGCTCCCCTCCCGCACCTTGCTCAAGCGATCGATCGCGCACGCTCACGCGCTCCACCCGCCCGCTCGGCCAGCGGATCTCGACCGCGTCGATCTTGGCAGTGCCTCGTGCTCCCCAGCCCGAAGTGGAGCCGCCGGCTGCTCTGGCTGGCGTAGCCGTTGCCGCCGTCGACCTCGCGCAGGACCTTCAGGCTCCCGGCGGTCAAGGTCACCCGCGCGCCGATGGCGTCGCGGTTCGACTTCGTGCCGGCGAGCTCGAGCTCGATCCAGTGCCCCGGCGCCGCCGTGACGTTGCGGTAGAGCAGCGCCGGCTGCGCGGCGTTCGTCTGGTAGAAATCGAGCCGGCCGTCGTTGTCGAAGTCGCCGATGCCGATGCCGCGCCCGTCGAGGTCGTTGTCCACGCCGGCCGCGGCGGCCATCTCCTGGAACGAGCCGTTGCCCAGGTTGCGGAAGAGCTTCTTCTTCTGGTGCCCGCTCCAGCTCATGTTGCCGATGTCGGGCCAGCTCGCGACGTCGGTGAAGTCGACCCCGGGCCGGATGATCATCTCGACGAGCACCGGGATGTAGTTTTGCGGGCCGGCGGAGCGCAGGCCGTCGGCGACCATCAGGTCCTCCCAGCCGTCGTTGTCGAAGTCGGCGAACTTGGCGCCCCAACCCCACAGCGTCGAGCAGGTGCCGGTCTCCTTGGAGACGTCGGTGAAGGTGGGCCTGCCCGACGCGCCGGGGCCTTTGCCGGAGGTATGGCCGGGGCCCTTGTCGGGTCCATTGTTGTGCCAGAGCATGTTGCACTCTTTCATGTACTCGTCGGTGATGTTGGTGACGTAGACGTCCAGCCAGCCGTCGTGGTCGTAGTCGGCGATGTCGACGTTCATCCCCTTCCGGGTGTCGATGCCGATCGCTTTCTCCGTGCCGTCGGTGAAGGTGCCGTCGCGGTTGTTCCAGAACAGCCGGTCGGTGCCGTAGTCGTCGGCGAGGTAGACGTCCTGCCAGCCGTCGTTGTCGAGGTCGCCGTGGCCGACGTCGAGAGTCCAGCCGGTGTGCTCGGCGAGGCCGGCCTTCCCCGTCGTCTCGACGAAGCGCACTTCGCCCGCGGGCGTCCACCCCTCGTTGTGCCAGAGCGTCACGCCGCCGCCGTTCGCCGCCTGGTCGAGGTTGTCGGGGAGGACGTGCCTGTCCTTCAGATCGATCAGGTTGACCGGCTTGAAATAGTTGCCGAACAGGAGGTCGAGACGGCCGTCGTTGTCGTAGTCGAAGGCGACGGCGGCCAAGGTGTTGCCGAACTTGTCGAGGCCGGAGGTCTTCGAGACGTCGCGGAACCTGCCGTTCCTTTCGTTGTGGTAGAGGATCGGCGTGCCGAAGCGAACGACCAGCAGGTCCTCCCAGCCGTCGTTGTCGTAGTCGAGCCAGAGGGCGTCGGAGACGATCTGCAGGCGATCGTTTCCCCCCGCCACCCCGGCCGCCTCGGCCACATCGTGGAAGGCGAGGCGGCCACCCTTGCCCGCGCCGTCGTTGTGCAGCAGGTGGTTCTTCCCCCCCTCGCTCGAGTCGGTGACGAAGAGGTCCAGGCGGCCGTCGTTGTCGTAGTCCGCCACCGCCACGGCGGCGCCGCCGGCGGTGAACATGCCGAGCACGCCGGCGTACCGGCCGGGGAAAGCGCGCGTGTGATGGGTGAGCCGCGCCCCGGCGGCCGCCCCGATCTCCTCGAAGCGGATGGGCGAGGCGGCGCGCGCCGGCTCGGCGGCGAGCGCCAAGCCGGCTCCGAGACAGGCCGCGAGACAGAGCCCGGCGATCCGGGACGCTCTCACGGCTCCGACCACACGGGCTTGAGGTCGGTGTCGACCCGCTGGTTGGGATCGAGCTCGCCCTCGATGTACTCCTTGAGCTCGTCGCCCTGGCGCGCCAGGCGCGCCTTGAGCTCGGCGTTCTCGGGGAAGAGCTTCAGCGCCTCGCTCCAGGTGGCGCGCGCCTTGTCGATCTCGTCGAGCTTCCAGTGGGCGTCGCCGAGCGACACCCAGGCGCGCGCGTGATAGGGCCGCTGCGCCCCGGCGCGCGACATCCGGACCGCCGCCTCGAGGTCGGCGACGCCGAGCGGCGTGCGGCCGAAGACCTTCGGCCAGTAGAGATAGCTGTTGCCGCGGGTGAAGAGGGCGAGCCAGGTGGGCTTGAGCTCGATCGACCGGGTGAAGCGCTTCAGGGCGTCGTTGGCGAGGATCACCTGGGTGATCGAGCCGGCGGCCGGGATCTTGTCGACGTAGGCGTAGCCGTAGTTGAGCTCGGCCGCAGCGGACTGCGGATGGGCCGCGACGAGCCGCTGGAAGAAATCGAGGGCGCGGTCGTAGGCGCGGGCGGCGATCGCCGCCATGCGGTACTCGCTCGCATAGCGCAGGCTGTCGGGATCGGCGGCCGCGGCCGCCTCCAGCCGCGGCAGCGCCGCCGCATAGTCCTTCGCCGCCGCCGAGCGCTCGCCAGCCTGGAAGTCCGCCTCCGCGCCGCCGGCAACGGCCGCGGCCGGGTCGACATGCGGGGCCGCGGCCGGCGGATCGGCAGACGCGGCCGACGGCAACAGGGCGAGCCCGAGGAAGGCGAGGAAGAGCAGAGCCGGACGGCTCATCGCTTGCGGGCCTCCGCGGCGAACGGCCTGACGCCGGGCTCCCCCTCGACGAGCCGGTGGATGCGATCGACGGCGATCGGCCCCAAGATCTGCCGGGCGCCCGAGGGCCAGAGCACCTCGACCCTGTCGATCGCCGCGGTAGCACCGAGGCCGAAGTGGAGCCGCTTGGTGCTCTGGCTGGCGAAGCCGTTGCCGCCGTCGACGAAGCGCAGGTACGTGCGGCCGCCGGCCGTCAGGCGCACCTGCGCGCCCACCGCGTCGCGGTTCGAGCGCCGCCCCTCGAGGACGAGCTCGACCCAGTGCGGACCGGCGGCGAGGACGTTGTGGTAGAGGTAGGGTGGGGCGCCGGCGTTGGTGACGAAGAGATCGAGGCGGCCGTCGTTGTCGAAGTCGGCGACGGCGATGCCGCGCCCGTCGCGCCGCGAGTCGAGCCCGTGGCGCGCCGCCTCGTCGCGGAAGTGCTGCCCCCCTTCGTTGTGGAAGAGGCGCTTCGTCTCGTAGCCGGAGAGGCTCTTCTTGCCCATCGGCGGCCAGTTGCGCGCGTCGGCGAGGTCGAGGCCGGGCTTCACCACCATGGCGAAGACGTCCGGCACGTAGCTCTCCGGCCCCGCCGAGACCCAGCCGTTGACGACGTAGAGGTCGAGCCAGCCGTCGTTGTCGTAGTCGAGGAACTTCCCCGCCCAGCCCCAGCCGGTCTCGTAGGTGCCGGTCTCGCGCGCCACGTCGGTGAAGGTGACTGGCCGTCGGCGCCGGGGCCGTTGTTGTGCCAGAGGAAGTTGCCCTCGCGCATGTAGTCGTCGGTGATGTTGGTGACGAAGATGTCGAGCCGGCCGTCGTTGTCGTAGTCGCCCCACTCGGCGTTCATACCCTTCTTGGTGTCGATGCCGATGGCCGCCGCCGTGCGGTCGGTGAAGGTGCCGTCGCGGTTGTTGCGGAAGAAGTGATCGGTGCCGAAGTCGCAGGCGACGTAGAGGTCGTCCCAGCCGTCGCCGTCGGCGTCGCCGTGGCCGAGGTCGAGCGTCCAGCCGTGGATCTCGAGACCGGCCTTTCGGGTCACGTCGGTGAAGGTCACCTGCCCGGCGGGTTCGGGCCGTCGTTGTGGAAGAGGACGAGCCCGCCGCCGTTCTCGGCGGTTTCGAAGCTCTCGGGGAAGAAGCGCGGCGTCCCCGGATGGAAGATGTCGACCGGCTGGAAGTAGTTGCCCACCAGGAGGTCCAGGTAGCCGTCGTGGTCGTAGTCGAAGGCGATGGCGGTGATGCCGTTGCCGTAGCGGTCGAGGCCGGCCGCCCTGGTCACGTCCTTGAACTTGCCGTTCCCCAGGTTCTCGAAGAGCTGGTTGTGGCCGAAGCGCACCACCAGCAGATCGGGCCGGCCGTCGTTGTTGTAGTCGAAGAAGAGCGCGTCGGCGGTGGCGTTCCCGGCATCGTTGCCGGCCGCCACCCCCGCCTCCGCCGCCACATCGGTGAAGGTCAGGTCGCCGTTGTTGTGGTAGAGGTGGTTCTTCCCCGTCTCCGCCGAGTCGGTGACGAAGAGGTCCTCGTAGCCGTCGCCGTCGTAGTCGCCGACCGCGGCGGCGGCGCCCAGGGCCGTGTAGCCGGCCATGATCGCGGCATAGGGGTTCTTGAAGACGCGGTTCCGGTGCGGGCGGTCGAGGCCGGCCGCGGCGGTCCGGTCCTCGAACCCGCGTGCCCCCCGCGGCGCGGCGGACGGCGCTGGGGGGGCCGCCGGACCGGCCGCGGCCTCCGGGAGCAGGATGAGGAGAACGAGCGGGACGAGGAGGGCGGCGGCGGCGAGCGCCCCGACGAGCGCCGGAGCGCGGCGGAGGAGAGTCGTTGCCAAGGCTTTTCCGCTCACGTCACCCGGCACGATGATAATGCTTCTCGACCAGCCGGTCCCGCCCTTCCGTCACCTCGACGATGCGGCCGGCGCCGACGCCGCGGAACCGCTGCACGAGGCCCGAGCGCGGCCAGCGCACCGTCAGCTCGTCGACCGCCGCCAGGCTGCCGAGGCCGAAGTGGAGGCGGAGCGAATTCTGCGAGCCGTAGCCGTCGCCCAGCGCCACCTCGCGCATCTGGCTGCTTGCCGCCGGCGTTGACGGTCACCCGCGCGCCCACCGCGTCGCGGTTCGAGCGCGTGCCGACGAGCTCGACCGCCAGCCAGCCGTGCCGCCCGTCGGCGACCGGCAGATCGTTCCGCAGCAGGGCGTGGCGGTCGGTCGAGGCGGCGACGGCGATGTCCAGGGCGCCGCGGTTCCAGAAGTCCGCCACGGCGATGCCGCGGCTGTTGAGCAGCAGGTCGGTGCCGGCGGCGCGGCCGATCTCGAGGAAGGTCCCGTCGCCGTTGTTGCGCAGGTGGCGGTTGCGCTCCCAGCCGTGCCAGGAGCTGCGGCCGAAATTCTTCGGGTCGAAGAAGACGCCGGTCTTGTAGTCGGCCTGGCGCGAGACGACGTTGTTCAGGAAGTCGAGCTCGATCTCGGTCCCCTTGTCGTTGTAGACCCAGCCGTCGGCCGAGTAGATGTCCTGCCAGCCGTCGTTGTCGAAATCGGCGAAGGCGGAGCCCCAGAACCAGCCGACGGGATTGGCCTTGGCCTTGGCGCTCACGTCCTCGAAGGTGCCGTCGCCGCGGTTCCGGAGCAGCGTGTTGCCCGAGGCCATCTGCCGGAAGACGTCGACGAAGGCGAAGCCGGACTGGCGGAAGATCTCGAAGTAGAGCGGCATGTCGGTCTTCCACACCCCCTGCCGCCAGGAGTTCAGCATGTAGCGTCCGACGGTCGGCGGCGCGGCGAACCAGGAGTAGGCGGAGCGGATCTGGGCGACGTAGAGGTCGAGCCGGCCGTCGTTGTCGTAGTCGCCGAACGAGGCGCTCATGCCGGCGCCGTAGGCGAGGGCGCCGCTCGCGACGGTGACGTCGGTGAAGGTGCCGTTGCGGTCGTTGTGGTAGAGCGTCTTCCTGCCGAAGTCGTTGGCGACGTAGAGGTCGGGCCAGCCGTCGTCGTCGTAGTCGCCCCACGCGGCCCCGAGGCAGAGCCCGCGGTCGCCCACTCCGGCCTCGGCCGTGACATCGGTGAAAGTGCCGTCGCCGTTGTTGTGGTAGAGCCGGTTGCCCTCGCCGTTCCTGGCGTAGAAGGTGGTGGGGATCTTCGTCCGCGGGTCGAGGTAGCGGCCGACGTAGAGGTCGAGCCGGCCGTCGTTGTCGTAGTCGGCCCAGGCGGCGACCGTGGTGCAGCAGTCGGCGCCGATGCCGGAGCGGGCGGTGACGTCGGTGAAGGTGACGCGGCCGTCTCTCCCCGCCGTTGCTGTGGAAGAGCTGGTTGGGGCGGAAGGTGCGGCTGACGAAGAGGTCCTTCCAGCCGTCGTTGTCGTAGTCGGCGAAGAGGGCGACCGAAACGCCGTCGAGCCCGGCGAGGCCCGCCGCCGCGGTGACGTCCTCGAAGGTGCCGTCGCCCCGGTTGTGGAAGAGCCGCGACTCGACGCCGTCGGGGATGAAGAGGTCGTAGAGGCCGTCGTTGTCGAAGTCGGCGGCGGCGATGCCGCCCGGGCCGTAGCGGATCATGCCGAAGGCGAGCGGCCGGTCGAGGAAGCCGGGGTAGACCCGGTTCGTGAAGTCGATGCCGGCGGCGTGCCCCACCTCGGCGAACTGCGGCCGGTCGGCGATCACCCGTTCGCCCTCGACGAGCTCGGCGCCGCTGATCTTCCACCCCGCGGGCGAGGCGGCGAAGCGCAGGCGCAGGAGGCCGCGGTCGACCCCCGCCGCCGCGGCGCCGCGCGGCCGGCCGACGACCTCGAAGCGGACGTCCGCGACCGCCGCCTCGGGCGACCAGCTCACCAGCCGCTCGACGTGGAGGCCGACCTCATCGATGCGATCGAGCTCGGAGAGATAAGCCTGCCACTCGGCGACGGCCGCCTGCCGGCCGGCGGTGCCGCCCGGGGCTCGTAGGCGGTAGCGGCGCACGCCGTCCCGCTCTTGGGCGAGCTCGCGGCGCGAGAGGCCGAGCGGCGCGCCGCGGAAGCCCGCGCCGTAGCGTCCGGCGACCGCCGCCATGTCGCGCGCCTTCAAGGCCCCGGCGAGGAGGTCCAGGCTGCCGGCGATCCCCTTGCCGCATTGGAAGAACGCCTGGCCGGTGCGGTCGACGTGGCGAGCCGCCGCCCAGAGCGCCAGACCCGACGCCACAAGGATGAGCAGCGCCGCGAGATAGCTGACGAGATTGCGGGCGAGGCTCCGCCGCGCCGCCTCTCCCCTCGCGTCGGGCTCGACTCGCCCCGCTGCCGGCAGGCTGCTCATGGTTGCGAAGAGCCGGCGGCGCTCGCCGGCAGAACGCAGCCGGATTCCGCGCAGTCGTGCGCGATCGCATCGGCACGCCCGCGCTCGATCAGGGCCGCGAGGTTGTCGCGCTCGAAGTTGAGCAGGTCGACGGCGCCGCCCAGGATGTCCCGCGGGTGATAGCGATGGATGGCGAGCGGCCGGTAGGCGCCCCCCTGCCGCCGGCGCTGCACGATCTCGTCGGCCGACTCGACCAGGTCCTCGGCGTCGGCGTCGGCATTGGCATTCCAATCGGCCCGGCCGCCGCGCGCCGTGCGCCCGACGACCGCCAGGCCGCGGTTGATGCGGCGCGCCGTCTCGACGTCGCGGTTGAAGTTCGCCGCCATGGCGATCGCGACCGTCCGCTGCAGGGTCCCGAGGGTGGTCTGGAGGTCGGTGAGGGGGATGTACTGGATGTCGGGATCGAGGTAGACGACGTGCAGGCTCCGCGCTCCGGCGTGGATCGCCGGGCTGAGCGGCGTGTTCATCAGCAGCCCGCCGTCGACGAAGGCGGCGGGCGGGATGCGGACCGGCGGGAAGAAGCCGGGGATCGCCCCGGAGGCCATGATGATGAGCCCGCCGTCGCCGGCGGCGAGCTCGGCATTGCCGAACTCCTGCAGGTCCCCGGTCTGCCAGTTGGTGGCGGTGATGCGCAGCACCTTCGGCGAGCTGCCGATCGCCGCGAAGTCGACCGCCCGGCCGAGCAGCTCGGGGAACGGCTGGGTCGAGATGAGCGTCGTCAGGTCGACGAGCTCGACGAGCCGCTGCTCGAGCGGCGAGTCGGAGCGCGCGAAGAGGAGCGCGCGCTGCAGCAGGTCGCGGGTGAAGAAAGCGGTGTCCTCGGCGCGGTCGAGGACGAAGCGCAGGGGGTTCTCGAGCAGGCAGCCGAGGTCGAAGAAGCTGAGCGGGTTGACCCGCCAGCGGAAGACCCCGTTGGTGCCGCAGCGCGCGCGCGCTCGCGGCGACCTCGTCGCACCACACCCGCTCCATCGCCGCGACCGCGGCGGGCGGCTCCATCCGCCAGCGCGAGACCAGCATGGCGCCGTTGAAGGCGCCCGAGGAGGTGCCGGCGACGACGCCCGGATCGAGCGGCCGGTAGCCGGTCGCCGGCGACTCGCCGCAGAGGAGGGCTTTCAAGACGCCCACCTCGTAGGCGGCGAAGGCGCCGCCGCCCGACAGGACCAGCCCCTCGATCGGTCCTTCCCCCGCCATGCGCGCGCCGGCTCCGTCCTCAGCCGAGCAGGGCGAGCGCCCGGCCGTGGCCACCGTGGCTGCCGCGGATCTTGACCGGCGCGAAGATGAAGTAGGCACCCACCGCGGGGAGCTGGCCGACCCCGGTCAGGAGCTCCACCAGGCAGACGTCGCGGGAGCCCGCGGCCCAGTACGCCGAGGCGCTGCGGCGCGCCTCGCTGGCGCCCATCCGCGGCGCGTCGGTGCCGATGCAGCGCACGCCGCGGTCCGCCAGGTAGAAGATCGCCTCCGCGGTCGGCGCCGGCCACCCCTCGGTCAGGCCGTTGATCGGATCCGCGATGCAGCGGTTGCCGTGAGGGAACGGCGCGAAGTAACGGTCGCTGTGGCCGGAATGGAAGATCACGATCTGATCCCGGCGAATGCGGCCGTGGGCGCGCTCGTGCGCCTCGATGTCGGCGACCTCGATGCGCGGGCTCTTCGGCTTGGGCGCCGCGGTGCCCACCCGGTGCGTCACGTCGACGACGCGGGCCGGGCCGATCAACCAGTCGAGCGGCACCCGGTCCGCCGTCCGCCGGCTCGAGCCGATCCGCCCGAAGCGCTCCTCGAAGCGGTGGAGCTCGCGGCGCGTCTCCTCGTCGTAGCGGTCGCGGTCGAAGCCGGGCTCCGGCAGGGCATAGGCCGGCGGCACCAGGTGGGTGCCGGTGTGGCTGTCGAGGATGTGGGTGCGCACGAAGGCCGGCCCGCCCGGCTGGTCCCAGCTGTGCAGGGTGCGGCTGAGGTAGGGCATGCGGGAGTTGCCGAGCCCGGCTCCGGGCCACCAGACCGGCAGGTCCTCGCGCAGGAGGACCGAGAGGTCGACCACCTGCTGGCGCCGCGCCGCGCGGTTCAGCCGCTCGGCGACCTCCGGCTCGAGCACCGCGACCACCCGCGCCTCGCCGCCCGAGCCCCCGGCGTGCTTGGCGCCCAGCATGGCGACGAACGACCCGGTGGCCGGCAGCGCGCCGAGCCGGATCAGGTTCTCGGTGTAGATCAAGCCGTTGCTCAGGCCGGCGACGTGGGTGTCGATGGCGACCGGCGAAGCCGGGCCGATGTTGGGGGCGTCGATGCCGACCCAGAGGACCTTGCGGCTGACGAGGAGGGTGATGGTCGCCGGGTCGATGCCGGCCCAGGCCGGGGCCGAGCCCTGGAGAGGCAGGGCGGAATAGCGCTGTCCCTCCGGCAGCGGCCGGTAGTAGCGGTCCGCGTAGCCGGTATAGAAGAAGACGACGTCGCCGGGACCGAGCTGCCGGTTCGCCGCCTCCCAGCTCTCGACCGAGTCGGGCGTGATGGCCGGCGTGGGCTGCGAGCCGTCGCCGTCCAGGAGCTCGCGGACGTCGATGACGCAGGCCTCGCCGACGAACTGCCAGGGCGGCAGCCGGTCGCTCGGCACGTCGCCGAACGAGGTGGCGTTGGGCAGGCCGGTCGACGGCGGCGGGATGAAGTGGTTGGGGGCGTCGAAATGGGTGCCGGTGTGCTCGTCGATCACCAGCACCTCGCTCGCGAAGGGGCCCGGCCCGTGCCGCAGGTAGCGCATGAAGACCAGGGGCGGCAGGACGGGCCAGGTGCACGGCAGATGGGGCGACACCAGCACCGAGAGGTCGGCGACCCGCTCGCCCTCGCGGGCCTCCAGGCCGTCGTCGTCCTCATGCTCGCCGTGCTCATGGCGTTCGTGATGCTCGTCCTGCTCGTGATGTTCGTGGTGCCCATGGTACTCGTGGTGCTCGTGCTCATGATGCTCGTGGTGCTCGTGAGGCCCATGATGCTCGTGGTGCTCGTGGCGGTGAGCATGGCGCTCGCGGTCGTCGTCGTCCTCGTCGTCGTCGTCGTCGTCTCTCGCCCGCGACCGCTCGTCGCTCATGAAGTCGCCGAGGTCGTCGAGCGACCGCGCCGCGGCGGGCTCCAGACCCTCGAGGTTGCGCAGGACCGCGGCGATCCTCTTCAGCGCCTCGGCCAGCCTCTCGTCTTGCTCGGTCATCGCTGGGCTCCTTTCGCTACGTCGGGAATCGGGTTCAGGTGGTCTGACCGGTGCGCACCCAGTCCGGCAGGTTGGCCTCGTCGAGCCAGTCGGGGATCTGGCGCCAGGTCAGCAGCGCACCCACGAGCATCTGGTAATGCTGGTCGAAGTGCTGCACCAGGAAGTCCTTCTCCAGCCGCTCCTTCGAGATGCACAGCTCCCGCGCCGCGAGGCCGCCGGAGAGCCCGTTGGCGAGCGCGATGTAGGCGCTCACCGGATCGAAGCCGCCGAGCCGCAGCGGCCGGCGGTCGAGCGCCTCTCGCAAGGGGGCGAGGGCGTGGGAGGCCCAGCCGAGCGACATCAGGTCGGCGAGGCCGAAGCTCCAGTCGACGGGATCGAGGGAGACGTCGAGCACCCGCGTCGGCCGGTTGGCGGCGAACGCCATGCGGACGCGCGTCTCGCCGCCGTCGAGCAGGTCGAAGCGGATGAGCTTGAAGGCGGCGTCGAAGCGGCCCGGGCCGTAGGCGATGGCGTCGTGGCCACCGGGGGTCTTCAAGAAGGCATAGCCGAAGCCGTACCGCCCGGCGACGCCCGGCTCGGGCGCCGCCTGGTCGGCGACGAAGTCGGCGCTCACCACGAGGTAGCTCTCCTCCGCCAGCGGCAGGACGAGCTCTGCCGCCGCGGCGCCGGGGAGGGTGAAGGCGAGCTTGAAATCGAAGATGCGTACCTTGAGCACGATCCAGTCGTAGCGCTCGCCGAGCTCGCGCAGGTCGGCCACCGCGAACTGCTCGCCGGCGGGGAACTTGCCGACGGCGCCCGAGCCGCGCAGCTTGTAGTAGTGCTGGGAGTAGCCGAAGCCGCCGTAGCGCGCGCCGGGGTCGGGGCACCACGACAGGCCGCGCCAGGCCGGCGCCGGCGTCGGCGCCGCCGGCCCGGCGTAGACCTCGGGCCGGTGGAAGGCGCTGACGCGCAGGAAGTAGCGCAGGACGAACTCCCGCAGCTCGCGCCGCAGCCGGCCGCTCGCCGACGTCTTCGGCTGATCGAAGAGCAGGTCCTCGTAGACGCCCATCACCGGCAGCGCGCCGCCGCCGAGCGGCGCCCGATCGAAGAAGCCGTAGCTCGACGCCCCGCGGTTGAAGACGCGCACCAGGTCGAAGCGCTCGGCATAGCTGTCGGCGGCGGCGGTGCGCTCCCACCAGCGCTTGAGCGCCAGGCCGTCGGCGAGCGCCGGCTCGACCTCGTCGAGGATGGCCATGTCCTCGGCCTCGAGCGCGGGTGCGCGCTCCCCGCCCTGGCGCCCCCCGCTCCAGCCGCTCGCCAGCCCGTCCATCAGCAGGCGTCCCGGAACCTGCCCTGCGGATCGGCGAGGCGCAGGACGTAGAGGATCGACGGCGTGCGCGCCGGGATGCTGATGATGCCGTTGAGCGACAGCATCCCGGAGACGCCGGCGAAGGCCCCCGACCCGGCGAGGAAGGGACCGAAGCCGACCACCCGCAGGACGGGCTGCGGCGCCCCCGCCACCTCGGCGCCGAAGGCGCGGCCCTCGACGGCGCTGGCGCCGAGGGTGCCGATCGGCCGGCCGTCGTCGTCGAAGAAGGTGAAGAGGCCGTCGCGGGTCTCGAAGGGGATCGGCATCCCCGGGTAGCGCGAGTCGAGGGCGAGCTCGAAGGAGAGCGAGCCGACGATCCCGCCGCGCGTCATGCGGCCGCGCAGGCCGCGGGCGGAGCGCGCGTCGAGGTCGACCGCGACCCGGCGCAGCCGCTCGTGCACCGTCGCGCCGACGACGCTGCCGCCGGGCCCCGGGACGAGGGTGATCGGCCGCTCGGGGTCGGCCTCGCCGAGGAAGAAGAGGAAGGTCGAGCTGGGATCGGGGTCGGGGATGGCCGAGAGGGAGGTGAGCTCGCCGGCCTCGCGCAGCTCTCCCCGCGGGTCGAGGATGCGCAGCAGGATGCAGAGGTCGAGGTCGTAGGGCGGCGTGATGAAGCCATTGATCACCGCATTGCCCACCGCGCCCGCGAGCTTGCCCGAGCCCTCCAGGATGTCGACCACGGCGCCGATGCGGAGCTCCGGCCGGCCGTCGACCAGGGTCGGGAAGGTGCGGCCGGCGCCAAAGCCGCGGAAGCTGCTCCCCGCCGCGTCCCGCCAGCGGAAGTGCCCGTCGTACATGGCGAAGCGCTGCGAGCGCGCCGGATCGAGGACGGTCGGCGGCGGCGGCCGGTCGGGCGCCGCGACGAAGTCGTCGGGGATGACCCGCCAGTCGATCTCGATGTCGGCGACGGGCTCGCCGACCCGGTTGCTCGCCCGGAGACCCGTCGCCGGCTCCCCGACGCGGACCGCGAAGCGGTGCATCTCCTCGAAGACCTTCATGCCGACGAGCGCCGTGGGATCGCGCGGCGAGGGGATCGGCACGTTGCGGACGGCGGGGCTGTGGACCGAGAAGAGCGGCAGGTAGGCGGCTCTGCGCAGCAGCGCGTCGACCCCTTCGGCCGCCAGCGGCCGGCCGTCCACTAGCCGTCGTCCTCGTCGTCGTCGCCGCTGCCACCGCCGCTCGGCGCGCCGGGGGCCGCCCCCTGGTACTTCTTGAGCGTGATGCGGAAGCCGTGCACCCCCTTGGCCTCGAAGATGGCGCCGGTCTTGAGGGTGTCCTGGAGCGCCAGCCCCGGCACGTAGGGGAACCAGGTGGCGCCGAGCGAGGAGATCGTTCCCCGCGCCCCCTTGTACCTCTCGGTCCCGCCGGTGATCACCATGGCGATCGAGATCACCAGCTGGGCAGACTGGTCGCGCAGCGGGATGACGTAGCTGTTGGCCGGCCCGGTGGCATAGATCCAGCCCTCGCGGAACTTCCACACCGCCTTCGTCGGATGGAGCTTCTGGCGGAAGTCCGGGATCGGGCTCGGCCGGTCGAAGGGCTCCTGCGGCGCGTCCGGGAACTGGAAGAGGTTGTCGGTGGTCTTGGCGTTGAAGACGCCGGTGTAGTAGCCGAGGTCATCGCCGTTCAGCCCGTTCAGCTTGCCGTTGGGGACGATGTAGAGGTCCTTCTGGTGGATCGTCACCGTGGCGGTCCCCAGGCTGCGGCAGACGATCACCTCCTCGTACGGCCCCTCCGCCGCGGCGAGCTGGAACAGACCGTTGGCGGCCGCGGAGCTCGAGCCGCCGCCGCCGCCCGTGAATCCCTCCAGGGCCTTGGCGATGCTGCTCAGTGCGCCGCTGATGCTCTCCTTCTGGCTCATCGGTCACCTCCCGTGAATTCGATCGGTTGACGCCGCGCTCCACCGCGGGCCGCGCCACGCCGGCGGGCCCGGTCCGCTCCCCAGTCACGACCCCTAGAGCCGGTCCCGGATCTCCCGCAGCACCTTGACCTGCTCCTTCTCGTAATCGCGCTCCTGCCGCGGCAGGCGCTGGTCGACGCGGTAGACGAAGCGGATGTACTTGCGGTCTTCGTCCGGGATCCCCGTGATGTATTCGCCGGCGGCGCTCTCGGGGTAGCTGTTGTCGACCCAGACGGCCGGCCGCTTAACCTCGCCTTGCTGCAGCTTCACCTGGAAATCGCCCATCTTGAGCGCGGCGAAGCTGCCGCCGTCGGTCGCGTAGTTGAGGACCTCCTGACGCTCCTTCTGGAGGGGCGCCTCGAGGTCGCGCTTGGTGAAGACGATCGAGTAGCTGACGTATTTGAGATCGTCACCGCCCAGATCCTGATCGGCCATGCTGCTCACCTCCTGTGGGTTGTTGCTGCGGTTCGACGTGGGGCTCGAGGCCGCAAGGCTCGGCGCCGGCGGCACGCCGGCCAGCGTATCGATGCCCTGCTCGGCAAGGCCCTGGAAATCCTTCAACGCATCGAGGAAGAGCTCGGCGCCGCGGACGAAGGCGGACAGCGGCAGCTTGGCGAGCCGGCTCATGAGGCGGATCACGGCGAGCGCCTCCTGCCGGCGGCGGCGCGGAGCAGCAGCCCGCCGAGGACGACGAAGACGCCGGCCCCCGCCCGCTCGGCCCACAGCCCGGCCCCGCCGGCGAATAGGCCGGCCAGCTGGCGCGTCGCCAGGGCGACCGCGGCGAGGGCGAGCACGGCGGCGAAGGCGAAGGCGAAGGACGCTCGCGGCTCGCCGGCGCCCGCCCTCTCCTCGGCCGGGTCCCCCCGCCCGGCGGCGAGCGCGGTCAGGGCGCCGTCGAGCCGCTGCGGCATGTCGAGCATCAGGGCGCCGTAGCGCTCGAGCGTCTCGCCCATGTCGCCCAAGCTCAGCATGGCGCGGAGCTGCTCGAAGCTGGCGAGCAGGCGGACCTCGACGAGGCCGGCGCGCAGAGCGTCGCCCGCCGGGTCCAGCCGCCGCGCGGCGAGGGCCAAGGCGAAGAGCCCGCGGTAGAAGGCGAGGAGCGGCGCGCTCGGCCGATAGCCCTCCTGGCGCGCGATTCGCCAGTGGAGCAGGAGCTGCTCGGCGAGGTCCCCGGCGCCGGTCGAGCCGCCGTCGCGCAGCGGCACGGCCTGGCGCAGCCGGAGCCGGAGCGCCTCGTCTCCCCCCGGTTCTCCTGGCTCCCTCGCCGCCTTCCGCGTCAGCTCGGGGAGCAGGGCGGCCGAGACCTCGTCGGGGTCGTCGCGGGCAGCGGCGGCGAGGTAACGCGAGAGCCCCGCCTGGAGGGCGGCGGACGGCGTCTCGTACGGGCCGCCGGTGAAGGCGATGCGGCCACCGATCCAGCCGCCCCAGCCGCCGGCCATCGCGACGACGGCCTCCGGCCGCGGCGTCACGGGGAACGTATGCCCGAGGAGGACCTGGCCGAGCCAGGCGGCGCACAGGCGGCGGGCGAGGGGCCGCAGCTCGTCCAAGCGATCGGGCGAGGACGGCAGCTCGACGAGCGTCCGGCCGTCCGGCCGCTCGTAGGCGAGCACCCGGCCGCGGGTGAGGGCGCGGAAGACCCGCGGCGCGAGCCCGCCGGCGGCACCGCGGAGAGAGCCGAGGTCGGCGGCGAGGGCCTCCATCGCCGCCGCCGTGGCGGCGAGGTCGGTCTCCCGCGCCAGCTCCACCTCGAAGTCGGCGATCGCCTCGAGCAGGGGGAAGCCGGGCCGGGCCGCGAAGGCGCCGGCGAGGAGCGGCAGGAGCTCGAGGTCCGTCGCCAGCCAGCCCGCGAGGTCTGGGTGCACCAGCTCGACGACCGCCGGCTCGCCGGTCCGCAGGCGCGCCCGGTGCGCCTGGACGGCGAGGCGCGACCGGCAGGGCGCCGGGTCGAGCTCCGCGAAGACGTCCGCCGGCGAGCGCCCGAGCTCGGCGGCGAGGAGCGCCTCGACCGCCGCCGGGAAGGCGGGGGCGGCGGCGGCAGGCAGGCGGGCGAGCTCGCCGCACTCGTCCGCGGCCAGCAGGTCGGCGCGCGAGGAGAGATAGAAGCCGAAGACGGGGAAGAGGCCGCCGAGCCGCAGGAGGAGGGCCGCCAGCCGGTCGACGAAGCGCTCGTCTTCCTCCACGGGGGCCACGGGGGCCGCGGGATCGGGAGCCGCGCGCAGGCGGCTCGGCCCGCGGCGGAAGCCGGACTCCGCCAGGCGGCGCTTCACCTCGCGCCGGCGGTCGCGCCCGTCCTCCCGCGGCTGCACGGTGCCGGGCGAGGTCATCCGCGCCCTCCCGGCCGCTCTTCCTGGAAGACGCCGCAGCAGCGGAAGATCGCGCCCAGGCCCGTCCGCCGCAGCGCCGGGTAGGAGCGCTCGAGCGCCTCCCGGCAGGGGCGCCGCACCAGGTCGTCCCAGCGCGCCGCGGTAGCGGGCGCGGCGGGCCGATAGCCGCAGAAGGCGGTGAGGAAGGGGGCGTCCGGCGTCGTCGCCTGGCGCAGGACCGCCGACGCCGCCACCCCGTCGGCGAACGGCGAGACCCCGGCGCCCGCCGTCCCGGCGCCGCCAAGGGCTTCGAGCTCCGCGCCGTGGTCACGCAGCAGGTCCGCCACCACCTCGGGGTGCCGCTGATTGACCAGGGCGACGGCCCAGGCGAGACCGGCGAAGGCGTTCTGGCGCGCCAGCTCGTGCGGCGCCTCGGCCGCCGCCAGCTCGAAGGCGCGCCAGAGCGTGCTGCCGCAGGGCAGGAAGTTGACCGGCAGGAAGTAGAGCGCGCGCCCCACCCCGTGCCAGAAGTAGCTCGCCGCGTCGCCGTCGACCTCCAGCAGCGCCGCGCCGAGGGGCTGGACGAGCCGCGGGTGGAGCGTGCGGGCGACCAGCCCCGCCGCCTCGAGCGCCGCCCCGGCGTAGCCCGGCCGGGAGCTCGCGCGGCAGAGCGAGACGACCTCGCGGGCGGCCCGGCGGACCTCCGCCGCGGCGGCGCCGCCCGGCAGCGCGCCGAGGATGCGCTGGCCGAAGGCCATGCCCATGCCGGCGTGGAGCATGAGCAGGCTGCGCTCCGGCAGGCCGGCGAAGGCCGCGTGCGGCGGCGGGGCGCCGTCCCGCGAGACGCCATCGACGTACTCGAGGCCGAGCCCCTCGAGGGCCCAGAGGGCGGGGAAATCGCCGAGCGCGAAGGCGCGGTCCACCAGCGCTGCCAGGGGGAAGGGCGGCGCGGCGGGGATGCCGAGCCGCTCGGCGCTGCCGGTGACCAGGAGATAGACCTCGACCTTGTTGCACAGCTCCCGGCGGGCGGCGCCGCCGTCCTCGCCGGGCAGGAAGAAACGCCAGGCCTCGCCGGGCCGCGCCAGGAAGTCGGCCGCCGCCTGCGCCCAGCCGCCGGCGTCGAGGAGCGAGGCGAGGGCGCTCTGCTGCAACCGGGCGCCGGCGCGCAAGGCCCGGCCGGCGGCGCCCGCCACGGGTTCCGAGGACCGCGCCGGATCAGCCGCCTCCGGCGCGCTCACCATCCTCGCCGCCTGACGGGCGACGAGAAGCGGCATCGCCCAGGAGAGGCTGATCACGGATTTGGCGAGATCGCGCATGTCCATTACGGCACGCCGCCGCGCGGTTCGGGAAGCGGGCTAACGGCCGGCTCCCGGCATGGGCCCCCAGCCGCTCGCCGGCGCGGCGAGCCGGCGGCGCGGCCGGCCGCCGGCGGCGCGCCCTGGCCCGCCCGCCCGACCCTCTCGGCCGAGCGGCGCGCCACGTCCAGGCCGGCGGCGAGCGAGCGCCGCACGGCATCGCCCGGTATTCCCATGCCGCCCAGGCCGCCGGCGCGGCTCCAGGCCTGCGGGTCGAAGAGGTCGAAGACCAGGTCGACCATGCCGCGCTGCAGGTCGTCGCCGGCCTGGAAGGTCGCCCGCGTCGCCGGCCCGAGCTGTTCCTCGGTCGAGCGCGCCACCGAGTCGAGCGCCGCGGCGGCGCGCTCCACCCCCTCCCGCGGGCGCAGCAGACAGCTCATCTGCTCGAAGCCGAAGAGCGACAGCGACCAGGAGAAGCGCATCATCGATTTGGCCAGGTCACGCACGGTAGGCCTCCTTGTCCGCTCGGCCGGGCAGGCGCCGCACGGTGCGGACGAGCAGGGCGAGCGAGAGGGTGAAGAGCAGGGTTTCAGCGGTGAACAGGTTGGCGCCGAGCGCCGCCGGAGCGGCCGCGCCGTGACCGGCGCCCATCAGCGCCGCGGCGCCGAAGGCGATCGCCGAGAGGCGCAACGCCCGCCGGTCGAGCGCCGCGCCGGGGTCGCCACGGCGCGGGAGGGAGCCCGCCGCCGCGGGCGGCCCGGCCGCGGCCAGCCGTTCCAGGGCGGCGGCGGCGCGGAAGGCGCCGTCGCGGAGGAGATGGGTGCCCGCGCCGGCCCAGTCGAGCCAGCGGCTGTCGCTCCACAGGGCCTGCCGCGCGGCGAGCCGCAGGTAGCGGTCGCAGACCGCCGCGAGATGGCGGCCGAGGTCGAAGCCGGGGGCGAAGCGGGTGATGAGCCCGTCGATCGCGATCGCCGAGCGGATGTACTTGACGACGTCGCGCTCGGGCAGGATGCCGGTCGACCGCGAGAGGTTCAGCATGTCGAGCATGACGAGGGTGAAGTTCTTGCGCAGCCGGACGCCGCGGGCGTCGCCGCCGTACCACTCGGCGGTGAACCGCTTCAAGCCGGCGCGGAAGGCGCCGGGGTCGGCGCCGGCGGCGAACGACGAGACCTTGAAGAACGCGTCGCACATGCCGTCGAGGTCGCCGCGGGTGTAGGCGAGGGTGAGCGCCACGAGGTGCCGCCGGGAGTAGGGGGAGAGCACCGCCGTGATGCCGAAGTCGATGTAGCCGACGACGTTGCCGGGCAGGATCATCAGGTTCGCCGGATGCAGGTCGGCGTGGAAGATGCCGTGGCGGAAGGCGTCGCCCAGGAAGTTGTCGATGACGTTGCGGGCGAAGGTGTCGGGGTCGAAGCCGCCGGCGCGCACGCCGGCAAGGTCGGCGGCGGCGGGGCCGCGCTCCTCGCGGGCGCGCAGGTAGTCGAGCACGGTCGACCCGGCGAGGAACTCGACGGTCAGCAGGCGCCGGGTGGACCGCTCGGGGACCAGGGCCGGCACCCGCTCGGCGGGGTTGTCGGCGGCGTTGGCGCGCAGGCATTCCGCGTAGCGCGCCTCGTGGCGGTAGTCGAGCTCCTCGCGCGTCCAGGCGACGAACTCGGTCAGCGGATCGAGCAGCCATTCGAACCGGCGGAGCCGCAAACCGGCGATCAGCCGCATGCCGATCCGCAGCAGGCGGATGTCGCTTCCGAACTCGCTCTCGACCTTCGGGCGCTGGACCTTGACGGCGAGGTCGCGGCCGGCGAGCGCCGCCCGATGGACCTGGCCGATCGAGGCGGTGGCGAGCGGTTGGCGCGCGAAGTGGTCGAACAGCTCGTCGGGGGTGCCGCCCAGCTCCTCGCGCACGATCCGCTCGACCTCGGCGAAGCCGAACGGCGGCACCCGGTCCATGAGGTCGAAGAGGGCGTCGCAGTAGGCGGGGGGAGGATGTCCGGCTGCAGGGCGAGCATCTGGCCGAGCTTGAGGAACGTCCCTCCCAGCTCCTCGAAGGCGCGGCGCAGTCGCTCCGGCGCGGCGAGCGCGGGCCGCCCCAGCCGCCGCCGCCACCGATCGAGCGACCACGCGAGCAGCTGGACGAGGACGACCGCGGCGACATGGACCACGCGCCGGAGGTTCGCCCACCAGATCCTCAGGAAGCCTCCTCTCCACGCCCCCACGAGGCGATGCAGGCCGACAGAGCCCAATAGGATCTTAACCGATTGAGTGAAGATTGTTGCCTAGCCCTCCCCGGCAGCTGGCAGCGGCTCGAAGACCGAGCCGAAGAAGATCGACCGCCGCCGCGCCAGCATGCCGGCGATCGCCTCCTCCATCCGCGCCCGCACCTCGCGGCCGATGGCGGCGACGACCGCCGGATCGTCGGCGGCCTCCGGAGGATGGTCGCGGTGGACGGGGAGGGGCGCCAGGAAGCGGGTGTGCCACTTCGACGGCAGCGGCAGGCCGGGGAAGGGGAAGTTGGGGCCGAGCGGCAGGAAGGGCCACTCGAGCACCCGGCGGGCGAAGCGCGAGCGCACCCTCCCCAGGATGGGGAAGATCTCGGCGCTCCCCACGGTGACGAAGGGGACGATCGGCGCCCGGTTGCGGAGAGCCATCCTGACGTACTCGTCGCGCCCGAACTTCCCCAGGCGGTAGGCGTCGCGGTAGAGGGTGAAGGCGCCGTGGATCCCCTCCGGGAACATGCCGAGGAGCTCGTCGCCCGCCAGCACGAAGTCGGCGTTCTCCTGACACGCCAGGATGCCGCCGAGCTTGGTCATGTAGTTGGCGAGGAAGGGCGGCTTGACCAGGCAGGGGTGGATGAGGAACCGCGGGTAGCGGCCGAGCTCGCGGGCGACCAGGTGCAGCAGCATGCAGCCGTCGAAGGGCATGAAGCCGCGGTGGACGCCGGCGAGGACCGCCCGCCCCTCGCGCGGCACGTGCTCGAGGCCCCGCCACTCGACCCGCCAGTAGCGGTCGTGGAGGAAGCGGAAGAGTGTCCGCCCGTAGGCGTCGATGTAATCCCGGTCCATCCCGTACGGATCGTAGTCGGGGGCGGCGGCGGCTGGCTCCGGGATCGGCGCCGAGGCGTCCCGGCGCATCGCGAGCGCCGCCTCGGCGCTGGTGTGCCGCGGCGTGAAGCCGAGCTCGCGGGCGGCCTTCGCCCCCGAGACCGTCGCCGGGTAGCGCGCGTAGGCGAGCTCGTCGGCGCCGGCGGCAAGCCCGAGCGGGGCGAGCGCGGCGCGGGCGAGGCGCTGGAGGCTCCAGGGGATGGGCACCTGGCGGCCGCCGGCGAGGCGGATCGCGGCCCGCACCGGCACCGTGCCGCGCGGCACGATCTGGTAGACGGCGGGCGTTCCCGCCGGCGGCGCGGCCTCGAGCGCGCGAGCGACCGCCGCGGCGAGGTCCTCGGGGGCGAGGAGCTGGACCGAGGGGTCGTAGCCGGCGAGGGCGGGGGCCAGCCGGGCGGCGACGAGCCGCGGCAGGAGCTCGCGAGAGTCGCGGCAGGCGAGCGGCGCGGCGCGGAGGATGGAGAGCGCGGCGCCGGCGCCGGCGAGCTCGCTTGTCGCCAGCGCTTCGAGCTCCGCCCAGCGCCGCGCCAAGCGGTTCCTGGCGCGCGGCGGGAGCGACCGCGGCTCGGGGGTGAGCCCGGCATGCTGGTGGCTCGGCGCGCAGACCGCGGCGCTCGCGACGAGGATCACACGGCCGATGCCGGCGGCGCGGCAGGCGGCGAAGACGGCGCGCGCGTCGCCTAAGTCGGGGCCCGGGCCCTTCGCCGCGGGCGGCGGGCGGTAGACGGCGATGCCCGCGCCGGCGAGCGCGCCGGCATAGTGATCGGCGGCAGCGGCGCCGGCCGGCGCCTCGATCGTCAGGACGCTGCCGACCGCCGGGCTCTGCGCCAGCCGCTCGGCGAGGAGGGCGCCGGCGCGGTCGCGCCGCGACACGAGGACCGCCCTAGCCGGCTCCACGGCTCAGTAGCGCCGGTCGATCGAGACGAACGGCTCCTTGTAGATGCGCGCCGAGCGGCCCCACAGCCATTGATTGTAGCCGGCCTCGACGTACCAGCGGTCCCGGCGCCCGAGCGGGACCAGCCAGGAGACGCCCGCCTTGAGCATCTGGGCGTCGTTGAAGTTGTTCTTCGCGCTCACCCCGAAGCGGTCGTTCGCCTGCGCCTTGCTGTCGTTGTGCCGGCTCCCCACGAAGACGCCGGCCACCTTGACCCAGGAGCGCAGGAGCGGCACCGGGAAGCCGGCGTCGGCCGAGATCGGGATGGCGTCGGCCGGAGCGCCAGAGCGCACGGTGTAGCCCGCCTGCGCGTTCCACCAGCCGCAGCCGAGCATCGAGCGGCTGACGAGGTAGGAGAGCGTGTAGTCCTCCTTGAGCAGGCCGCGCCACTCCGGGCTGACGCCCGTGACGTTCCCCTTCGCGTCGAACAGATGGCGGTTGTAGGGTCCCTGCAGGTCGTAGAAGTAGGGCGTGCGGTAGGTGAAGGCGATGGCCATGGGCAGGTCGCCGGTCTTGATCGCGTACTTCATGCCCAGCCAGGCGTCGGAGAGCCCGGCGTTCTTCTCCTCGGCGCCGCGCACCCCTTCGTAGCCGTCGAGATAGGTGAAGAGATAGGTGATGGAGAGCCTCTTGAAGAGACCGGCCTCTCCCGAGAGATAGAGGTAACGGAAATCGTGGTACGAGCGCTGGCCGTTGCCGGCGCGGTTGAAGTACTCGTTGCCGTGGACGTCGAACGAGCGGTCGGCGAGCTTGTCGCTGTAGCCCAGGGCGACGTCGCCGTGGCCAGGGTCGGGCACCCAGGCGCCGCCGGCGCGGGCGGCGCCGGCCGCCAGCAGGAGCGCGAGGCCGCCGAGATACACGGATAGAGACCGTTTCATATCGAATCCCTCGTAGCAGAGATGAACCGGAAGCGTAACAACGCTGGCGCGAGCGATCAAGCGACCGGATCGCCAGCGGATCGCCAGCATGGCGGCGGGGTTTCAGACCTCTCCGGTCGCCTCGGGACGGTTCCTGCCGTAGGCCTCGTGGGCCGCCACGAGCTCGCCGCTGGCGATGGCGGCGCCCATCGAGAGCTCGCCGGCGAGAAGCGTCGCGGCGACGATCTCGGCGAGCTTCGGCGCGCCGCCCTGGGCGGCGTCCCCGGCGCAGCCCAGCATCTCCAGGCACTCGCGGCTGGTGCCGAGGCCGGTGCCGCCCCCCACCGTGGCGACCGAGAGCGACGGCAGGGTGACGCTGGCGTAGAGGCCGCCCGCCGGCGTCACCTCGAAGCGAGTGATGCCGACGGCGGAGTTGGCGACGTTCGCGACGTCCTGGCCGCAGGCGATGAAAAGGGCGGCGAGGCCGTTGGCGTAGTGGCCGTTGTAGCCCGTCGCGGCGGCCTGGAGGTGGCCGACGACGGTCGTCCGCCACATCTCGACCATCCGCTCGGGGGTGCTGTGGAGGTAGGCGCGGACGAGGGCGGCCGGGAGCTCGGCGCCGGCGACCGCCTTCTTGCCCTTGCCGCCGGCCATGAGCGAGCCGCTCGCCCGCTTCTCGGAGTCGTAGCCGCTGAAGATGAAATAGCGCTCGGCGCGGGTGTGGGCGACGATCCAGCGGCAGGCCTCGTCGGTCGCCTTGACCGCCATGTTCATGCCCTGGGCGTCGCCGGTCGAGTACGACAGGTTGACGATCAGCTCGCGGCCCACGGGGATGCACTCGAGGCGCAGCAGGCGGGCGTGGCGGGAGGTCGCCTCGGCGGCGGCGCGGATGGCGTCGAAGCTCGCCTCCACCTCGCGCGCCAGCTCGTAGGCCTCGCCGACGTCGCCCAGCAGGAAGACCGGCGCCACCCGGTTCTCGTCGGCCCACAGCCGGACGCGGGCACCGCCGGCGCGGGTGAGCGCCACCATGCCGCGCTCGTAGGAGCGGACGAGGGCGCCCTCGGTCGTGGCGAGCGGGACGTAGAAGACGCCCCGCGCGTGCTCGCCGTCGACGAGGAGCGGGCCGGCGACGCCCAAGGGCATCTGCACGGCGCCGATGGGGTTCTCGACCTTGCCGCGCATCCGCGCGCTGTCGATCGAATAGGCGCCGACGTGGGTGAGGCGCGCCCCCGTCCGCTCCTCCATCCAGCGCCGCCGCGCCGCCAGCTCCTCGGCCGAGTACCCCTCCCCGCCGGCGCGCGGCACCAGCTCGACCGCCCGCGGACCGCTCAGGGCAGGCCTCCGCGGACGGCGCGCGCGGCCATCCTCCTCATCGTCGAAACGGCCCACCTCGGTTGGTCGAGCATCGACTGGGATGGATCGGACGGGCATCTCGCCGGCCGGCGGCACCGCGATCCGCTCGGCGTGCTCAGGACTGGCATTCCGATGCTCCAGGGGCTAGTGTAGCTCACCGGCGCGGGGCGGCGCCGGTTGCGGTGCCGCGGGTGATGTCCTCCGCCCTGCGAGCCGCGACCGGCGGGCCGGCACCGCAAGGCGCCTCCGCCGCTCCAGGCGGCCAGCAGGCCGAGGCCGTCGAGCTACCGCGGTCCGGCTCGCCCTGTTCATCTTCCGGGAAGGATCGCGATTCTACGGGAAAAACGCCAAAGTTCCCGGAAGAACGCGGGCCTTCCGCGAAGCAGGCGCGGGCTTGCCATGCTGGCTTCGTCCCGCTTTGACGTATGCGCCGCACGTCGATTGATAGACAAACTATCTAAAGGGGGGAAGAGCGATGCGTACGAGCCTTTGCCTGCTGCTCATCGTCTTAGGGATGGCGTGTCTTCATGAGGGCCAAGCGAGCGCAGGCACGCATCCGTCTGCGGCTAAGCCTGCCAAGCCCGCGGCATCTCACCCCGACAAGGGTAAGGCAGGTGGTCAGTTCTCCGGGGCCAAGCAGACGGGCTTTGCGAGCGGTGGCAATTGCTCAATCCATTGCTCAGATGGATCGCTGTACCAGGTTTACACTTTCGACTGCTGCAGCTTCTGTGCTTGGATTTGTCAGGGGCGATGCGATGGCACAACCGCTGACGGTTTGCCCCAGTCCTGTGGCGGTGGCAGCTAAGCGAAGGGTCGATGGGCGAGCGTGGCCGGCTCGACCTTGAACGGGCTCGCTCGGGAACGTCGCCCAGAGGCACTCCCCTCCCACCTTGCACGTTGCGGCGCGCGGCGTCGATGCGTGCCAGGAAGCGCGGGTCTGACTGCAGGCGATATTCGAACCAGTCGTCTTCCGACTTGAAGCCGATGAGCAAGCCGGCGGCTTGCCATGGCGGTGATGACGACCACGAAGGCGCTTGATTCGGCTGCGGCTCACTTTCGTCGGCTCATTGCGGAGGTGAAGCTCGATGCCAGCCCTCACTCCGGAGCGGTTTGACGAAGCACATTTCGAATCGGAAGCCCGCTTGATCGCCATCGGCGCGGATCATCCGGGAGAACGTCGAGAAGATTGAGTCCGCAGCTTAGAAGGACGGGTCGCAGGGTAGCTCGATCTCTACCTTCAGAGGGACCATGGCCAGGTTCCTCCTCCGCCCCGGTCGGGCGCTCATCCGATCAGCATTCTGCTGCGGAGGACGGAAACCCACGGCGCGTCCAGCGCCTCCGTCAGCAGCACGTTGACCAGCTTGGGGTTGGCCTTGCCGCCACCCTTCCCCACTTCCTTCATCACCTGGGCGACGAGGAAGCCGAGGAGGCCGGCCTTGCCGTTGCGGTAGCGCTCCACCTCGGCGGGATGGGCGGCTATATCGAGCTGAGCGCCGTCATTTCAATTCGACCCGGCTAAAGACTTCGAGCATCTCGGCCTCTGACGGGGGCCGTAGGACGTTGCGCGCCGCAAAGTCCTCCGCCTGCGGATACCGCGTGCCTCGAATGCGCTCGGCGGCTGCGGTGAGATCGTAGGCCGTGTGCCGGAGCCGGACGTCGGGCCCGAGCAAGAGCCAATCGGCGCCCGGCTCACCGAACGGCATCCCCACGCTGCCGGCATTGACGACTCGCATCCCGCCGCTCGTCCGGTCGAACTGCATGTGGGTATGGCCGCAGACGACCAACGATACGTCGAGCCCGGCGAAGACGGGCACGAGGCGGTCTTCGGACGTGAGGCGGGTGAACACCTCCGTGTCGCTCCGCGGTGTGGCATGGCAGAAGAGCACCTCGCCCCAGCCGCGGATCGGGACGCGGAGCGTCTCGGGCCAGCTCGCCAACAGCTGTTCGTCCTCGGGATGAAGCTGCTGCGCCACCCAGCGAATGACCTCCCGCGCCGGCTCCGGGAGGGCGCCCGTCGCCGTGCCCCTCCTCTGCGCCAGCACCTCGCGGTCGCCGTTGCCCTGGATGAACTGGACTGGAATGTCGAGGTCCAGCAGGCAGGCGATCGTCTCGCGCGGCAGCGGGCCCGGCAGCACATCGCCCCCGACCACGACATGGTCCACCTGCGCTCGCCGGATGTCCTCGAGCACCGCCTCGAGCGCGGGGAGGTTTCCATGGATGTCGTAGAGGGCGGCGACCCGCGTGACGGGCTCTCCTGCGATGCGCTGCGGTTTCATAGACCGCCAAATTCTACCTCGCCGCCGCCAGCCGCCCGTGCCGGCTCCCCGCCGCCGACGGCCCTCCCGGTTGCCCTCTTTTTCGACCCTCGAACACCTTGGTAGACGGTGGCTACGCGGAACCTCGAAGACGTCTATCCCTTGTCCCCTCTGCAGGAGGGGATCCTGTTCCACAGCCTGTACGCCCCGGAGTCGGGGGTCTATGTCGAGCAGCTGAGCTGCGCGCTCGGCGGGCCGCTCGACGCGGCCGCCTTCGCGCGCGCCTGGGAGCGGGTGATCGAGCGGCACGCGGTGCTCCGCACGGCGTTCGTATGGAAGAGCCAGAAGCGGCCTCTCCAGGCGGTGCGGCGCGCCGTCGCGCTGCCGCTCTCGAGCGAGGATTGGAGCGGTCTGGCGGCCGCCGAGCGCGAGGCGCGCTTCGCGAGGTTCCTCGCCGAGGATCGAAAGCGGGGTTTCGAGCCGGCGCGGCCGCCCCTCATGCGCCTCGCCCTCCTGCGTTTCGGCGCCGGCGAGCATCGGCTGGTCTGGACGTCTCACCACCTGCTCCTCGACGGCTGGTCGCTGCCGCTCGTCCTCTCGGAGGTGCTCCGCTTCTACGCCGCCTTCGCCGCCGGCCGCGACCTCGCGCTCCCCGCGCCGCGCCCCTACCGCGACTACATCGCCTGGGTCGAGCGGCAGGACCTCGCCGCCGCCGAGGCCTTCTTCCGGCGCGAGCTCGCCGGCTTCACCGAGCCCAGCGAGGTCGGCGTGCCGCCGCCCGTTCCCGCCGCCGAGGACGCGGGCGTGGGTGGAACCGCGGCGGCGCGCGAGCGGCGCGACGCCGAGGACTGCACAGCTGACTCTCGGCCGCGAGCGGCACGCCCGGCTGGCGGAGCTCGCACGGCGCCATCGGCTGACCCTCAACACGCTCGTCCAGGGCGCCTGGGCGGCCCTCCTCGGGCGCTACGCCGGCGAGCGGGGGAGCGCGGACGACGTGGTCTTCGGCACGACGGTCTCCGGGCGCGGCATCCCGCTCGCCGGGATCGAGTCGATGATCGGCCTCTTCATCAACACGCTGCCGGTGCGGGCGCGGCTCGACCCGCGGGCGGAGGTGGGGGCCTGGCTCGCCGAGCTCCAGGCGCGCCAGCTGGCGCGCCAAGCCTTCGAGGCGACCCCTCTCCCGCGGATCCAGGGCTGGAGCGAGCTGCCGCCGGGCACGCCCCTCATCGCCAGCCTCTTCGTCTTCGAGAACTATCCGCGGGCGATGTCGTCGGGGGACGGCAGCCTGGCTCTCGGCGAGGTGCGCTTCAGCGAGCGGACGAACTATCCGCTGACGGCGATCGCGGCGCCGGCCGGGGAGGATCTCGCGCTCCGCCTGGCCTGGGACCCCGAGCGCCACGACGCGACGACGGCGGCACGCCTCCTCGCCCACTGGGCGAGCCTCCTCGCGGCGCTCGCGGAGGCTCTGGGCGCGGCGCTGGGCGCAGGAGGCCCGCGGTTGGGCGACCTCCCCATGCTGTCGCCGGCGGAGCGGCAGCAGCTCGCGGCGGAGTGGAACCCGCCGGCGCCCGCCGAGCTCGGCCGCCTCCCCCTCCACGCGCGCTTCGCCGCCCAGGCGGCGCGGACGCCGGACGCGGTCGCGCTCACCGCTCCGCCCGGCGAGCGGGAGGGCGGCGGCGCGCTCACCTACGGCGAGCTCGCGGGCCGCGCAGAGCGGCTCGCCGCGGTCCTCTCGCGGCGGGGCGTGGGAGCGGAGTCGCTGGTGGCGATCTGCCTCGAGCGCTCGCTCGATCTCGTGGTGGCCCTCTTCGCGACGCTCGAGGCGGGCGGCGCCTACCTGCCGCTCGATCCGGCCTATCCGCCGGAGCGGCTCGGCTTCATGCTCGCCGACTCGGGGGCGCGCCTGCTCGTCTCCCGCCCCGAGCTCGCCGCCCGCCTGCCGCCGCACGGAGCGGAGCTGGTGGCGGCGGACGCCGGGGAGGGGGGAGCGGAGGACGCGGCGCCAGCCGCGGCGCAGGCCGGCTCCGGCGATGGCTCCGCCAATGGCTCCGGCCACGGCTCCGGCCATGGCTCCGGCTCCGGGGGCGACCACCTCGCCTACGTCATCTACACCTCGGGCTCCACCGGGCGCCCGAAGGGTGTCGCGGTCACGCACGGCGACGTCTCGCGCCTGCTCGCCGCCACCCGTCCGCTCTTCGGCTTCGGGCCGGACGACGTCTGGACCCTCTTCCATTCCTACGCCTTCGACTTCTCGGTCTGGGAGATCTGGGGGGCGCTCGCCCACGGCGGCCGGCTGGTGGTCGTGCCCTACGCGGTCAGCCGCGCGCCGGAGGACCTCCTGCGGCTCCTCGCCGCCGAGCGGGTGACGGTCTTCAACCAGACCCCCTCGGCCTTCGCCCAGCTCGCGCCCGCGGCGGTGGCAGCGCAGGCCGGCGACGCCGGCCTGCCGGATCTCCGGCTGGTGATCTTCGGCGGCGAGGCGCTCGATCCGGCGTCCCTCGCCGGCTGGCTCGGCCGCTTCGGGGAGACCAAGCCGCGGCTGGTCAACATGTACGGCATCACCGAGACGACGGTGCACGCCACCTGGCGGCCGCTCGGCAGGGCCGACCTGGCGATGGCTCCGAGCCCGGCGAGCCCGATCGGGCGGCCGCTCGCCCATCTCCAGGTGCACCTGCTGGACCGCCACGGGCGGCTGGTCCCCCTCGGCGTCGCGGGGGAGATGCACGTCGGCGGCACGGCGCTCGCCCGCGGCTATCTCGGCCGGCCGGAGCTCTCCGCCGAGCGCTTCCTGCCCGACGGCTTCGGTTTCGGCTTCGGCGGGGGCCGCGGAGCCCGGCTCTACAAGACCGGCGACCTGGCGCGGTGGCGGCCGGACGGCGAGCTGGAGTTCCTCGGCCGCGCCGACCGCCAGGTCAAGATCCGCGGTCATCGCGTCGAGCTGGGGGAGGTCGAGGCGGCCCTCGCCGCCTGCCCCGGCGTGCGCGCCGCGGCGGTCGTGGCGCGCCAGCGCGACGGCGCGCGGCGCCTCGTCGCCTACGTCGCCGCGCCCGCGGAGCGGACGGCGGCCGACCTGCGGGCGCGGCTCGCGAGGACGCTCCCCGAGCCGATGCTGCCGGCCGCCTTCGTACGGCTCGATGCCCTGCCGCTGACGCCCAACGGCAAGGTCGACCTGCGGGCGCTCTCGGCGCTCCCGGCGCTCGACGATGCGGAGGACGCGGCCGAGGCGCGCGCCGGCGCGGCCGAGCGCGTCGCCCCGCGCGGCCCGGTCGAGGAGCTCCTCGCCGGCCTCTGGGCCGAGGTCCTGCGGCTGCCGCGTGTCTCGGTCCACGACAACTTCTTCGCCCTGGGCGGCGACTCGATCCTCTCCCTCCAGGTGGTGGCGCGGGCAGGCCAGGCGGGCTGTCGCATCACCCCGCGGCAGCTCTTCGAGCACCCGACCGTCGCCGGGCTCGCCGCAGTTGCCGAGCAGACTGCCCAGCAGACCGCCGAGCAGACTGCCGAGCGGGCCGGCGCGCCAGAGGAGGAGAAGGAGGAGGCCGCCGGCGAGGTCCCCTTGACCCCCATCCAGCGCTGGTTCCTCGACCAGGAGCCCGCCGATCCCCATCACTTCAACCAGGCGCTCCTGCTCGCCGTGCGGCGGCCGTCGCCGGTCGCCCCCGCCGCCCTGACGCGGGCGGTCGCGGCCCTCGTCGCCCACCACGGCGCCCTGCGCCTGCGCTTCCGGCGCGAGGACGGGCGCTGGCGGCAGCGGAGCCTCGCCGCGCCGCCGGACGAGCCGCCGCGTGGCGCGGATCGACCTCTCGGCGCTGCCGGCGGAGCGGGCGCCGGCGGCGGTCACGGCGGCTGCCGCGGCCGCCCAGGGCAGCCTCGACCTCGCGGCCGGCCCCCTCCTCCGCGCCCTCTGGCTCGATCTGCCGGCGGGCGAGGCGCGGCTGTTCCTCGCCGTCCATCACCTGGCCGTCGATGGGGTCTCCTGGCGCATCCTCCTCGCCGACCTGGAGACCGCCTGCCGGCAGATCGGCCGCGGCGAGCCGGTCCTCCTGCCGGCGAAGACCGCCTCGTTCCGGCGCTGGGCCGAGCGGCTCGCCGAGCGGGCGCGGACGATGGCGGTCGAGCCCGAGCTCTCCTTCTGGCTGGCGCAGACCGCGCCAGCGCCCGCGGCGCTGCTCACGACACCGCCCCTGCCGCCGCTCGCTCCGCCGCTCGCTCAGCCGGCAGCCGACGCCGAGGACACGGTGGCGACGGCCGCGAGCGTCGTCGTCGAGCTCGGCGAGGAGGAGACCGCCGATCTCCTGCGGGCGCTCCCCGCGGCCGGTGGCGCCTCGCTCGCCGACGCGCTCGTCGCCGCCCTCGCCGCGACGCTCGCCGGCCATTCTGACTCGACTGGCGCCGCGCGCATCGACCTCGAGGGGCACGGCCGCGAGGAGGTCGGCGGGGGCGGGGACCTCGACCTCTCGCGGAGCGTCGGCTGGTTCACCAGCCTCTACCCCCTGCGCCTCGCGCCCGGCGACGACCCGCGCCCGGAGGCCGTCCTCGCCGCCGTCCGCCGCCAGCTCGCCGCGGTGCCCGGGCGAGGCCTCGGCTACGGTCTCCTGCGCTACCTGAGCGATCACCCGGCGGCGGCGGCGCTCGGCGGCCGGCAGCCCTCTCCGGTGAGCTTCAACTACCTGGGCCAGCTCGACGCGGCGCTCGGCGCCGGCTCGCCGTTCGCCCCGGCGGCCGAGCCGGTGGGCCCGTCCCAGAGCCCGCGCGCCCGGCGCAGCCACCCGCTCGCCGTCCTCGCCTTCGTCGCCGCCGGGCGCCTCCAGGTGAGCTGGAGCTACGGCGCCCGCCGCCTCGACGGGGAGGTCGTCCGCCGGCTCGCCGAGCGCTTCCTCGCCCGCCTCCGGGAGCTCGCCGCCCACGCCCGCTCCCGCGCTCTGACGCTGGCACTGGAGGGCGAGCCGGGCCCCGCCGCGCCGACCGCTTCGGCGGCCGTGCCCCCGGAGCTCCTCGCCCGTCTCCCGAAGGGCGTCGAGGATATCGAGGACGTCTATCCGCTCGCCCCGCTGCAGGAGGGGCTCCTCTTCCACAGCCTCTACGCGCCGGGCTCGGGAGCGTACGTCGAGCAGCTCCGCGCCACCTTCGAGGGGGACTTGGACCTCCCGGCCTTCCGCGAGGCCTGGCGGCGGATCGTCGCCCGCACGCCGGTCCTGCGCACCTCCTTCCACGGCGACGACCGGGAGCGGCCCCTCCAGGCGGTCCACCGGCGGGTCGAGGTCGCGATCGTCGAGGCGGACTGGCGCCCGGTCGCGGCGGCCGAGCGGGAGCGCCGCTTCGCCGAGCTGGTGCGCGCCGACCGCGCCCGCGGCTTCGACCTCGCGCGGCCGCCGCTCCTGCGCTGGACCCTCGTGCGCACCGGCGAGCGCGCCTGGCGCTTCCTCTGGAGCCACCACCACGCCCTCCTCGACGGCTGGTCCTACGCGGCGCTCCTCGGCGACTTCGCCGAGTGTTACGAGGCGCTCGCCGCCGGCCGCGAGCCGGCGCTCCCCGCGCGGCCCCCCTACCGCGACTTCATCGCCTGGCTGTCGCGCCGCGACCCGGCGGCGGACGACGAGTTCTTCCGCGCCTATCTGGCTGGATTCGGGGCTGGATTCGGCGCCGGTTCCGGAGCGGGCTCCACGGCGCCCACGCCGCTCGCCGCGGACCGCCCGGCGCCGGCCGGGGACACGGCGCCCGACCCGGCCACCGCCACGCGGCGCCTCTCCACGGCGGAGACCGCGGCGCTCCAGGCCGCCGCCCGCGCCCGCGGGCTCACCTTGAACACCCTCGCCCAGGGCGCCTGGGCGCTCCTCCTCGGCCGCACGAGCGGCGAGCGCGACGTCGTCTTCGGCACCACCGTCTCGGGACGGCCGCCGGAGCTGCCGGGCATCGAGGCGATGCTCGGGCTCTTCATCAACACCCTGCCGGCGCGGGTCCAGCTGCCGGACGAGGCGCCGGTCTCGTCCTGGCTCGCCGGCCTCCAGGCCGCGCAGGCCGAGCTCCGCCAGCACGAGGCGGCCCCGCTCGTACGCATCCAGGGGGTGAGCCCGGTGGCGCGCGGGACGGCGCTCTTCGACAGCCTGCTGGTGTTCGAGAACTACCCGCAGGAGGCCGCGCTCCGCGGCAGCGCCCTCGGCCGCCGGATCGCCGAGATCGAGGTGCTCGAGCAGACCCATTACCCCCTGACCCTGACCGTGGTGCCGGCAGGCGACCGGCTGCTCCTCTCCCTCGGCTACGACCGCGCCCGCTTCGACAGGACGACCGCGCTGCGCCGGCTGGGGCATCTGCAGAGCCTGTTCGCCGCGCTCGCGGCGTCCCTCCTCGGCGGGCTCGCCGGCGGCGACGAGGAGAGCCTCGAGGCCGTCGGCCTGCCGCTGTCCGCGGCGGAGCGGCAGCAGCTCCTCCGCGAGTGGAGCGACGCGGCGCCCGCGGACGGCGGGGCGGCCTTCGTGCACGAGCTCTTCGCGGCGCAGGCGGCGCGGCGTCCGGAGGCGGTGGCGCTGGTCTGCGGTCACCAGGCTCTGACCCACGGCGAGCTGGCGCGCAGGTCGAGCCGGATGGCGCGCCGGCTGGCGGAGCTCGGGGTCGGGCCGGGTGTGCTGGTGGGGCTCTGCGCCGAGCGGTCGGCCGAGCTCATCCTGGGCGCGCTCGCGATCCTCGCGGCCGGCGGGGCCTACCTGCCGCTCGACCCCGCCCATCCCGCGGAGCGCCTGGCGTTCACGCTCGCGGATGCGGGGGCGCCGGTCGTCCTCGCCGAGGAGCGGCTCCGCGAGCGCTTGCCGGCGGGCGCCGCGCGGGTGGTCGGCCTCGACGGCCTGGTCGGCCTAGCCGGCGGCCAGGAGGACGGCGACGAGGTGCCGCCGCCCGCCGCCCGAGCCGATCCCGGCGACCTCGCCTACGTCATCTACACCTCGGGGTCGACCGGTCGGCCGAAGGGCGTCGCGGTCAGCCACGCCAACGTCGCGCGCCTCTTCGCCGTCACCCGCGAGGCCTTCGCCTTCGGCCCCGGCGACGTCTGGACGCTCTTCCACTCGATCGCCTTCGACTTCTCGGTCTGGGAGCTGTGGGGGGCGCTCGCCTTCGGCGGGCGGCTGGTCGTCGTGCCGGACGAGACGGCCCGCTCGGCCGAGGCGTTCTACGAGCTGCTGCGGCGCGAGCGGGTGACGGTGCTCAACCAGACGCCCGCGGCCTTCCGGCAGCTCCTCTGGGCCGAGGAGGCGGCCCTGGCGCGCGGCGAGGCGATGGTCTCGGCGCTCCGCCTGGTGGTCTTCGGCGGCGAGGCGCTGGACCTCCCGTCGCTCAGCCCCTGGCTCGAGCGGCACGGCGAGGAGCGCCCGCTCCTGGTCAACATGTACGGCATCACGGAGACGACGGTGCACGCCACCTGGCGGCGGCTGCGGCGGCGCGATCTGGCGCGGCCGGGGAGCGCCGTGGGCCGGCCGCTCCCCGACCTCGCTCTCCGCCTGCTCGACGGCCGCGGCCGTCCGGTGCCGATCGGCGTGCCGGGGGAGATCCACGTCGGCGGCGGCGGGGTGGCGAGGGGATATCTCGCTCGCCCCGCCCTGACCGCGGAGCGGTTCGTGCCCGATGCCTTCGCCAGCGCCGGCGCCGGCGCGGCCAAGGGCGGGCTGCGGCTCTACCGCTCCGGCGACCTGGCGCGCTGGCGCCCGGACGGCGACCTCGAGTACCTGGGGCGGATCGACCGCCAGGTGAAGGTGCGCGGCTTCCGCATCGAGCTCGGCGAGATCGAGGCGGCGCTCGCCGCGCATCCCGCGGTGCGCCAGGCGGCGGTCGTGGCGCGCGAGGACCGCCCGGGCGACGCGCGGCTGGTCGGCTACGTGAGCCCCGCGGCCCAGCCCGCTCCTGCGCCGCCGGCGCTCGCCGCCTTCCTCGCCGAGCGGCTGCCCGGCTACATGGTGCCGGCGGCCTGGGTGCTCCTCGATCGGCTGCCGCTCACCCCGAACGGCAAGGTGGACCGCGCGGCGCTCCCGGCGCCGGAGGAGCGCGGGAGCGCGGGAGCGTACGTGGCGCCGCGCGGCCCGATCGAGGAGGTGCTCGCCGGGATCTGGGAGGAGGTCCTCGGGCGGCAGCGCGTGGGAGCGGAGGACGACTTCTTCGCCCTGGGCGGGCACTCGCTCGTCGCGGCACAGGTGACCTCGCGGGTGCTCAAGGCGCTCTCGGTGGACCTGCCTCTGCGCGTCCTCTTCGAGCGCCCGACCGTGGCGGCGGTGGCCGCCGAGGTCGAGCGGCTCAGGGGGAGCGGCGCGCCCGCCGGGGCGCCGCCGCTCGTGCCGGCGCCCCGCGGCGCCGAGGCGCCGCTCTCGTTCGCCCAGGAGCGGATGTGGCTCTTCGAGCAGCTCTCGCCCGGCAACACGGTCCACAACGTGCCGCTCGCGCACGAGCTCCGCGGCGTGGTGTCGCCGCCGGCGCTCGCGGCGGCGCTCGCCGCGGTGGTCGACCGGCACGAGGCGCTGCGCACGCGCTTCGTCGCGGTCGCGGGTAAGCCGGTGCAGCGGATCGACCGCATCGCGCCCCCCTGGCGGCCGCCCCTGCCGCTCGTCGATCTGGCCGGGCTGCCGCCCGCGGCGGCCGGGCGCGAGGCGGCGCGCCTCGCCGCGGCGGAGAAGACGCTCCCCTTCGACCTCGCGCGCGGGCCCGTCCTGCGGTCGACCCTCCTGCGCCGGGCGGCGGAGGACTTCCTCCTCCTCCTCACCCTCCACCACATCGTCTCGGACGGCTGGTCGATGGGCGTCCTGGTGCGCGAGCTGACGGCGCTCTACGGGGCCGCTCAGGCGGGCGAGCCCTCGCCGCTCCCCGCGCTCCCGATCCAGTACGGCGACTTCGCCGTCTGGCAGCGGGCGTGGCTCCAGGGCGAGGCGCTCGAGCGCCTCCTCCGCGCCGCGGCCGCGCGGCTCGCCGGCTTTCCGCCCCTCGAGCTGCCGACCGACCACCCGGCGGCCGCGGGGCGCTACTTCCGCGCCGGCATCCTGCCGCTCGACCTCGACGCCGCCCTGACCGCCGGCCTGGGCGCCCTCGCGCGCCGCCAGGGGGCGAGCCTCTTCATGACGCTCCTGGCCGCCCTCACGGGCCTGCTGCGCCGGCACACCGGCCGCGGCGACTTCGCGCTCGCGGCGACGGCCGCGGGCCGCAGCCGCGCCGAGCTCGAGCCGCTCATCGGGTACTTCGTCAACACCCTGATCGTGCGCGCCGCGGCGGCGGGCGACCCGAGCTTCGCCGAGCTCCTGGCGCGGACGCGCGCCGCGACCCTCGACGCCTACGACCAGCAGGACCTGCCGTTCTCGCACCTCGTCGAGGCGCTGCGCCCGGAGCGGCCGGGGACGGCGCCGCTCCTCGAGGTCCTCTTCCTCTGGCAACAGCCGAGGCCGGAGATCTCCCTTCCCGGCGTCGAGGTCGCGCCGTTCCGCCGCCAGGCGACCTTGGGCCATACCAACTTCACCCTGTCGCTCGAAGTGGTCGAAGCCGGCGGCCGCATGATGGGGGTCGTCTCCTACAACCGCTCGCTCATCGACCCCACGACGGCCCGGCGCTGGCGGGGGCACCTCGCGGCGCTCCTGGCGGCCGCGGCGGCGGACCCGGAGCGGCGGCTTGCCGAGCTGCCGCTCCTCGCCGAGGGCGAGCGCCAGCAGGTGACGGTCGAGTGGAGCGGGATGGGCGAGGCGGTGCTCCTCGACGGCGGCCCGGCGCCGATCGGGGTCTGGGGCGAGGTGTGGAGCGCGGCGCCGGACGGGGCGCGGGCGCCGACCGGACGGCGCGCCCGCCGCCTCGCCGATGGCACCCTGGAGGCGAGCGCGCCGGCGGCCGCCGGCCCAGCCGAGCCAGCCGAGCCAACGGTCGAGCCCGCGCCGGCGGCGGCCGCGGCGAGGCGGCCCGGCGATCTGGCGCGGCGCCTGGAGTCCCTCTCGCCGGCCAAGCGGAAGCTCCTCGCGAAGCGCATCCGCGGCGAGGCCGGCTCCGGCGGCGCGCCGGCCGGCGCCCGCCGGGCGGCGCCGGCGCTCCTCGTCGACCTGCAGCCGGAGCTCCCGCCGGCCGCCCTGGAGCGGCCGCCCTTCTTCTGCGTCCATCCCATCGGCGGCGCGGTGCTCTCCTATCGCGAGCTCGCCCGCGGGCTGGGCGCCGAGCAGCCGTTCTACGGCATCCAAGCCGCCGGCCTCGCGGGAGGGCGCGCGGTCGACGACCTCCCGGCGATGGCCGCCGAGTACGCCGCCGCGGTCGAGGCCGTCGCGCCGCACGGCCCCTACCTGCTGGGCGGCTGGTCGTTCGGCGGCACGGTGGCGTTCGAGATGGCGCGCCAGATGCGGCAGCGCGGCCGGCCGGTGGCGCTCGTCGCGCTCCTCGACAGTTGGGCGCCGGCGCTCGTCCCCACGCCGATCGCCCTGCGGGAGGACGACGTCGTCCGCCTCTTCCTGCGCGACCAGGCCGGCCTCCAGGGCCTGGACGCGTCCTGGCTCGACGGGGAGCCGCCGGCGGCGGACGAGGCGGCGGCGCTCGAATGGCTCCTCGGCCGGGCGCGAGAGGCGGGTCTGCTCAGAGCCAACCTGCGCTCGGCGCAGGTCAAGCCGCTCCTCGACACCTACCGCGCCAACGTGCGCGCCAACGCCACCTACCGGCCAGGGCCCTACGACGGCCGCCTGACCCTCTTCCGTCCCCACGCTTCCGCCGAACCCACCAACGGCTGGTCGGCGCTCGCCGCCGAGCCGGTCGAGGTCCACGAGGTGGCTGCAGACCACTACTCGATGCTGGCGCCCCCCGCGGCCGCCCGCCTCGCGGAGCGCCTCCGCTCCTGCATCGAACGTTCGCTCGGCGCGGCGCCGCTCGCCGCGGACGACCCGCCGCTCGCCCTCGCGACGCAGGCCCCGGAGGCCCGCAGGTGAGCGGCGAGGAGTCGCCGACGTATTCGTTCAACTGCCCGGCCGCGGCGAGCTGAACGGAAAGCTGAAGAAAAACTGCAAGGAAAACTGAAGAAAAGAAAGGTTGTCCGCATGGTTTCAAGCCTGACACCCTGATGCCACGTTTCGCGGCTCGCGGACACCTTTGGTAGACGGTGGCGACGAGGAACCGCGAAGACATCGATCCCTTTTCCCCTCTGCAGGAGGGCGAGCGGCTGCGCCGCGTCGCGGCGCCGCTCGCGACAGACGCTCCGAACCACCCGCCGACCGCACCGGAGGCCCGCAGGTGAGCGGCGAAGAGCTCGCTACCCTGGCGCTCCCCGAGCCCGCGATCGCCGAGCCGCTGGGGCGGCAGCGCGCCGACTGGCGCCGCGAGCTGGCCGAGGCGCCGGGAGGCCTGGAGCTGCCGGTGGACCGGCCGCGGCCGCCCGTCCTCAGCCGCCGCGGCGCGACCTCCGCCCGCCGCCTGCCGGCGGACGCGGCGGCGCGCCTCCGGCAGGCGGCGCGGCGCGAGGAGACGACGCTCGACGCCTTCCTCCTCGCCGGCTTCGCGGCCCTCCTCGCGCGCTATGGCGGCGTCGAGGACCTCCTGCTCGGCGCCGTCGCCGGCCGGACCTCGCCCCGCAGGCCGCCCGAACCCGCGGCGCCTCTCGCGAGCGCCCTGCCGCTGCGCATCCGATGGAACGGCGATCCGAGCTTCCGGCGCCTCCTGGCCCTGGCGGAGGAGGCGCTCGCCGCGGCGCTCGCCCACGCCGACCTGCCGTTCGAGGCTCTGGCCAGCGAGCTGTGGCCCGCCGGCGACCCGCCGCGCAGCCTGCCGCTCCAGGCGCTCTTCGCCGGGCCGGGCGCCGCGCGGCCGGCCGGCGAGAGGACGCTCCCGGTCGATCTCTCCCTCTCCATCCAGGAGGTCGAGGGCGAAGGCGGGAAGCTCGCGCTCCTCCTCGCGCTCGACTACGCCGTCGAGCTCTTCGACGCCTCGACCGCCGCGCGCCTCCTGGCGCACTACGCGGCGCTCCTCGCCGCCGCCGCCGCGTCGCCGGAGCTGCCGCTCTCGCGCCTGCCGCTCCTCGGCGAGGCCGAGCGCCACCAGCTCCTCGTCGAGTGGAACGACACGGAGTCCGCCTTCCCGCGCCGCGCGCTCCACAAGCTCTTCGAGGAGCAGGCGGCGGCGCGGCCGGACGCCCCGGCGGTGGTCTGGGACGGCGGGACGCTCACCTACGGCGAGCTCGACCGGCAGGCCGGCCGCATCGCCCGCCGGCTGCGGCGGCTGGGGGTGGGGCCGGAGTCGCGCGTGGCCCTCTATCTCGAGCGCTCGGCGGAGATGGTGGCGGCGGTCCTCGGCGTCCTGAAGGCGGGCGGCGCCTACCTGCCGATCGACCTCTCCTATCCGCGGGAGCGCCTGGAGCTCCTGCTGGAGGACGCGGCGCCGGCGGCGGTCGTCGGCACGCGCCGCTCGCTGGCGTCGCTGCCCGGCAAGGCGCCGCAGCTCGCCGTCGACCTCCTCGCCGTCCATCCGGCGACGGCCCGGCACCTCGCCACCCGGCTCGCCGCCCGCTCCGTCCCCGGCCAGCCCTCGAAGGGGCTGGTCGATCGGCTGGCCGGCGTCTACCGCGCGACCGGCGGCGACACGCGGACCATGATGCAGGCGATGACGCGGGCGCTCGGGGAGGACGCGGAGCCGGCGTCCCGGAAGCCCGCCCCGGAGGCGGAAGACCTCTCGGCCGACGTGCCCGCGGAGAGCCTCGCCTATGTCCTCTATACCTCGGGCTCGACCGGCACGCCCAACGGCGTCGAGGTGACCCATGGGGCGGTGGCGCGGCTGGTGCGCGAGACGGGATACCTCTCCTTCGGCCCGCGGGAGGTCTTCCTCCAGGTGGCGCTCCTGTCCTTCGACGCCTCGACGCTTGAGCTCTGGTGGCCGCTCGCGAACGGTGGCTGCGTGGCGCTGCCGCCGCCCGGGCGCTTCGCGCTCGGCGACCTCTACGAGCAGGTGGAGCGCCTCGGGGTGACGGCGCTCTTCCTGACCACCGGGCTCTTCCACGTCGCCGTCGAGGAGGGCCTGGCGGGTCTCGCGGGGCTCTCCCACCTCTTGGTCGGCGGCGACGTCATGTCGCGCGGCCACCTGGAGCAGGCGATGGCGGCGCTGCCCGGGGTCGAGATCGTTCACAGCTACGGACCGACCGAGAACACCGTCTTCGCCAGCACCTACCGCGTGCGCGCCGGCCTGGAGGAGGGGTCGGTGACCATCGGGCGGCCGATCGCGACCTGCCGCGCCTACGTGCTCGACCCCGCTCTCGCGCCCGTGCCGGTGGGCTGCGCCGGCGAGCTCTACCTCGCCGGCCCGGGCCTCGCGCGCGGCTACCTCGCCCGCCGCGAGCTGACGGCGGAGCGCTTCCTCCCCAACCCGTTCGAGGAGGGGAGGCTCTACAAGACCGGGGACCTGGTGCGATGGCGCGCCGACGGCACGCTCGCGTTCCTCGGGCGGCACGACTTCCAGGTCAAGGTGCGCGGCTTCCGCGTCGAGCCCGGGGAGATCGAGAACGCCCTCCTGCAGCACCCGCAGGTGCGCGAGGCGGCGGTGGTGGGGCTCGCCGAGGGCGGGCGCGACCACCGCGTGGTGGCGTACTACGTGATGGAGGCTGGCGCGGAGGCGACCTCGCTGGACCTGCGCGCCTTCCTGCGCGCGCGCCTGCCGGAGCACATGGTGCCCGCCGCCTTCGTGCCGCTGCCGGCGCTGCCGCTCACCGGCGTCGGCAAGCTCGACCGGCGGGCGCTGCCGGCCCCCGAGGCGCTCGGGCCGGCGGCGGGCGAGCCGGCGGCCGCGGCGCGGCGCGCCGTGGCCCGCGATCCGAGCGATCTGGGCGATTTGGGCGACCTGGTCACCCAGCTCCTCGCCGGCCTCTGGGAGGAGGTGCTCGACCCCGATCCGCGGCGCGGCTCGGCCGCCGACGGCGCCCTCGCCTTCGAGGCGAGCCGGCGGCTCGGCGTCCACGACGACTTCTTCGACCTGGGCGGGCATTCGCTCTCGGTCATGCGCCTGCTGTCGCGCATCCGCCAGACGTTCGGAGTGGAGCTCGGCGCGCAGACGATCTTCGCCTTCCCCACCCTCTCCGCGCAGGCGCGCGTGGTCGCCGCGGCGCGCCGGGGGGAGGAGAGCGCGCTGCCGCCGCTCGCCAAGATCCCGCGGCAGGGGCCGCCGGCGCTCTCCTTCGCGCAGCAGCGGCTCTGGTTCCTCGACCGCCTGGCGCCGGAGAGCCCGCTCTACAACGTCCCGGCGGCCTGGCTCCTCTCCGGGGGCTCGCTCCGGCGGCGCTCGCCGCCGCCCTCACCGAGATCGTCCGCCGGCACGAGACGCTGCGTACCCGGTTCGTCGAGGTGGACGGCGAGCCCCGGCAGGAGATCGGCGCCCCCTGGCGGGTGCCGCTGCCGCAGGTGGACCTCCGCGGCCTCGGGCGGGAGCGGCGCTTGGGCGAGCTGGCGCGCCTGCGCGCCGACGAGGCGGGCCGGCCGTTCCACCTCGCCCGCGGCCCCCTGCTGCGGGCCGGCCTGGTGCGGCTGGGCGAGGAGGAGCACGCGCAATTGCCTGGGAACGCGCGCGCTACGCACGCGCTTCTGCTCACCGTGCACCACATCGTCTACGACGGCTGGTCCGAAGGGGTGCTCACGGCCGAGCTCACGGCGCTCTACGCGGCGGCCATCGAGGGGCGTCCCTCGCCGCTCGGCGAGCTCGCGGTGCAGTACGCCGACTTCGCCGCCTGGCAGCGCGCCTGGCCGCCGGAGGTGCTCGGGCGGCAGCTCGCCTACTGGCGCGACGAGCTCGCGGGGGCGCCGGCGGCGCTGCCGCTGCCGGTCGACCGGCCGCGCCCGGCGGCGCCGAGCTTCCGCGGCGCGAGCGCGATGCTCCGCCTGCCGGCGGCGGCGGCGGCAGGGCTGCGCCAGGCGGCGCGGCGGCAGGGGACGACGCTCTACATGCTGCTCCTCGCCGGCTTCGCGGCGCTCCTGGCGCGCGCCACCGGCGAGGCGGACCTGCTCGTCGGCACACCGGTCGCCGACCGCACGCGGCCGGAGGTCGAGGGGCTGATCGGCTTCTTCGTCAACACGCTGGTGATCCGGGCGCGCGCGGCCGGCGATCCGGCCTTCCGCGATCTGCTCGCGGCGGTGCGCGACACGGCGCTCTCCGCCTTCGCCCATCAGGACCTGCCCTTCGAGATGCTGGTCGAGGAGCTGCGGCCGGAGCGCGACCTGTCGAGGAACCCGCTGGTGCAGGTGCTCTTCGCCTTCCAGGGCGCCGGGCAGGCCGCGGCGGGCGACGGCGCCGGGCTGCGCCTCGTGCGGCTCCCCTGGGGCGAGCGGGCGACGGCGAAGTTCGACCTCCTCCTCTCGGCGATGGAGCTGCCGGGCGAGGGCGGCGAGGCGGAGCTCGGCCTGGTCCTCGAGTACGCGGCGGACCTCTTCACCGCGACGACCGCGGCGCGCCTCCTCGCCCACTACGGAGCGCTCGTCGCCGGGGCGGCGGCGGCGCCGGAGCTGCCGCTCTCGTCCCTGCCGCTCCTCTCCGCGGCCGAGCGCCACCAGCTCGTCGCGGAATGGAACGACACGGCGTCGGACTTCCCGCGCCGCCCCGTGCACCGCCTGTTCGAGGAGCAGGCGGCGGCGCGGCCCGACGCGACGGCCGTCGTCTGGGACGGCGGCGCGCTCACCTACGGCGAGCTCGACCGGCGCGCCGGCCGCATCGCCCGCCGGCTGCGGCGTCTGGGCGTGGGCCTCGAGTCGCGGGTCACCGTCTGCGCCGAGCGCTCGGCGGAGCTGGTCGTCGCGCTCCTCGGCGCCTTGAAGGCTGGCGCCGCCTACCTGCCGCTCGACCCCTCCTATCCGCGCGAGCGGCTGGCGCTCCTCCTGGCCGACGCGGCGCCGGCGGCCCTGGTGGGCCCGCGGCGCCTCCTCGCGGCGCTGCCGGGGACGGCGCCCCGCCTCGCGATCGAGGACGCCTTCGACGATGCGGACGCCGCGCCCGCAGCGCCTGCCGCGCCCACATCGATGGACGTGCCGCCCGAGGGGCTCGCCTACGTGCTCTACACCTCCGGCTCGACGGGCACGCCCAAAGGCGTCGAGGTCAGCCACCGGGCGGTGGTGCGGCTGGTGCGCGAGGCGGGCTACGCCGCCTTCGGCCCCGGCGAGGTCTACCTCCAGCTCGTGCCGATGTCCTTCGACGTGGCGACCTTCGAGCTCTGGGGGCCGCTCCTGAACGGCGGCCTTCTGGCGCTCCTGCCGCCCGGGCCGTACACCCTCGCCGACCTCTACGCCGCGGTCGCGCGCCACGGCGTCACGACGCTCTGGCTCACCGCGGGCGTCTTCCACCTCGCGGTCGAGGAGGGGATCGCGCCGCTCGGCGGCCTGCGGCAGCTCCTCGCCGGCGGCGACGTCCTGTCGCGCCCCCACGTCCTGCGGGCGCTCGCCGCCCTCCCCGCGGTCGAGATCGTCGACGGCTACGGCCCGACGGAGAACACGACCTTCTCGACCACCCACCGCCTGCGCGGCGGGCTCGGGCCGGGCGAGCCGTCGGTGCCGATCGGGCGGCCGGTCGCCGCGAGCCGCGCCTACGTGCTCGACGGCGCGCTCTCGCCGCTCCCGGTCGCCTGCGTCGGCGAGCTCTACGTGGGCGGCGCCGGGGTGGCGCGCGGCTATCTCGGGCGGCCCGAGCTGACCGCCGAGCGCTTTCTGCCGGACCCGTTCGGCCTGGCCGGCGAGGATCGTCTCTACCGCACCGGCGATCTCGCGCGGTGGCGCCCGGACGGGATGCTCGATTTCCTCGGCCGGCGCGACTTCCAGGTCAAGGTGCGCGGCTTCCGCGTCGAGCCCGCGGAGGTCGAGAGCGCGCTCCTCGGCCACCCGGGCGTGCGCGAGGCGGTGGTGACGGCGGCGGCCGACGCCGCCGGCGGCCACCGGCTGATCGCCTACTACGTGGCGGAGGGCGGCGGCGGGCCGGCGACGGAGGAGCTCGCCGCCGGCCTCCGCGCGCGCCTGCCGGAGCACATGGTGCCGGGGACCTTCGTGCGCCTCCCGGAGCTGCCGCTCAATGCCAACGGCAAGGTCGACCGGCGGGCGCTCCCGGCGGTCGACCGACCCGCGAGCTCGGCCGGCGGGGGAGAGGAGGGCGGCGCCCAGGCCGTCGTCGCGCCGCGCAAGCGACCGTCGAGGAGGTGATCGCGGGGATCTGGACGGAGGTCCTGGGCATCCCCCGCGCGCTCTCCGTCGAGGAGAGCTTCTTCCATCTCGGCGGCCACTCGCTCCTCGCCATCCGCATGCTGTCGCGCCTCTCCGCGGCGCTCGGCGCGGACTTGCCCGTGCAGCAGGTCTTCGAGTCGCCGACGATCGCCGGCCTCGCCGCGGCGGTGGCCGCGGCCGCGGCATCCGTTCCCGGCGCGGCAGGGCCGGCCCTGCCGCCGCTCGCGCCGCGCGCCGCGGCCGTGGGCGTCGGCGGCGCGCCCCTCTCCTACGCGCAGCGGCGGCTCTGGTTCCTCGACCGCCTGGCGCCGGGGAGCCCGGCCTACAACGTCCCCTCCGCCTATGCCCTGGCGGGGCCGCTGGCGCCGGTGGCGCTCGCCGCCGCGCTCTCGGCGGTCGAGCGCCGCCACGCGGTCCTCCGCGCCCGCTTCGTCGAGCGCGACGGCGAGCCGCGGCAGGAGGTCGCCGCGCCGCGCCCGCGGCTCCTGCCGCTCGTGGACCTAAGCACCCTGGCGCCGGAGCGCCGGAGCGCCGAGCTCCGGCGCCTCCGCGACGAGGAGGGGGAACGGCCGTTCGACCTCGCGCGGGGGCCGCTCGTGCGCGCCGGGCTCGCCCGCCTGGGCGCCGCGGAGCACGCCCTCCTCCTCACCTTCCATCACGCCGTCTACGACGGCTGGTCCGAGGGGGTGCTCCTGCCCGAGCTCGCGGCGCTCTACGGGGCGGCGCTCGCCGGGCGGCCGTCGCCCCTTCCCGAGCCGGCCCTCCAGTATGCCGACTTCGCGGCCTGGCAACAGGACTGGCCGCCCGAGGTGCTCGGCCGTCAGCTCGCCTACTGGCGCGGGCAGCTCGCCGCGGCGCCTCTCGCCCTCGAGCTGCCGGCCGACCGGCCGCGCCCGGCGGTGCAGAGCTTCCGCGGCGCCAGCCGCCGCCGGCTCCTCGCGGCGCCGGAGGCGGCGCGCCTCCGCCAGGCGGCGCGGCGCGAAGGGGCGACGCTCTACATGCTCCTCCTCGCGGCCTTCACGGCCACCCTGGCGCGCCACGGCGGCCAGGAGGACCTCCTCGTCGGCACGCCGGTCGCGAACCGCGCGCGGCCGGAGCTCGAGGGGCTGATCGGCTTCTTCGTCAACACGTTGGTCCTGCGGACGCGGCTGGCGGGCGATCCGGGGTTCCGCCGCCTGCTGGCCGCGGCGCGCGAGACGGCGCTCGCCGCCTTCGCCCACCAGGACCTCCCCTTCGAGGCCCTGGTCGAGGACCTGCGGCCGGAGCGCGACCTGTCGCGCCCCCCCCTCGTCCAGGCGATGCTGTCGCTGGGGAGCGCCGGCCTCCCGGAGCGCTCGCTCGGCGGGCGGCCTCCGCCTGGCGCGCCTCCCGTCGGGCGAGCGGACGACGGCGAAGCTCGACCTCTCGCTCGCGGCCACAGAGATCGGGGGCGAGCCCGCCGGGGCGCCGGTAGGCGAGGGCGGCGAGCGCGGCCTGCTCCTCGAGCTGGAGTACGCGGCGGACCTCTTCCACGCCGCGACCGCGGAGCGGCTCCTGGCCCACTTCGCGACGCTCCTCCGCGGCGCCGCAGAGGATCTGGATCTGGAGCCGGAGCTGCCGCTCTCGCGCCTGCCGCTCCTGGCGCCCGCCGAGCGCCACCAGCTCGTCGCCGAGTGGAACGACACGGCGGCGCCGCTCCCGCGCCGGACGGTCCACGCCCTCTTCGCGGCGCAGGCGGCGGCGCGTCCCGACGCGGTCGCCCTCTCGTGGGAGGGGGGCGCGATGAGCTACGGCGAGCTCGACCGGCGCGCCGGCGGGATCGCCCGGCGGCTGCGGCGGCTGGGGGTCGGGGCCGACGCGCGGGTGGGGATCCTGACCGAGCGCTCGCCGGAGATGGTGGCGGCCCTCCTCGGCATCCTGAAGGCCGGCGGCGGCTACCTGCCGCTCGACCCCGCCTATCCGCGGGCGCGCCTGGAGCTCCTCCTGGACGACGCCGCTCCGGCGGCGGTCGTGGGCCCCGGGCGCCTCCTCGCGGCGCTCGCCGGGAGCCTGCCCAGCCTGCCCAGACTGGCGCTCGACGCGCCCGATCTGTGGGAGACGCCGCCCGCGGCTCCGGCTCCGGCCCCGACGCGGCCGCCCCCTCGTGGGACGAGACGTCTCCCGAGGGGCTCGCCTACGTGCTCTACACCTCGGGCTCGACGGGCCGGCCGAAGGGGGTCGAGGTCGTCCACCAGGGGATCGTCCGGCTCGTCCGCGAGGCCGGCTACGCGGCGTTCGGCCCCGGCGAGGTCTTCCTCCAGCTCTCGCCGATGTCGTTCGACGCCGCGACGATCGAGCTCTGGGCGCCGCTCTTGAACGGCGGCCGCCTGGCGATCCTGCCGCCGGGGCGCTTCGGGCTCCAGGACGTCTACGCGGCCGTGGCGCGCGAGGGGGTGACGACCCTCTTCCTGACCACCGGCCTCTTCCACCTCGCGGTCGAGGACGGGCCGGAGGATCTGGCGGCGCTCTCCGGCCTGCGCCAGCTCCTCTCGGGCGGCGACGTGATGTCGCGCCAGCACCTCGAGCGGGCGCTGGCGGCGCTCCCCGCGGTCGAGATCGTCCACTGCTACGGCCCGACCGAGAACACCACTAACAGCACCGCCTACCGGGTGCGCGCCGGCCTGGGCGAGGGGTCGGTGACGATCGGGCGGCCGCTCGCGCGGAGCCGGGCCCACGTGCTCGACCGCTCGCTCGCGCCGCTCCCCGTGGGCTCGCCCGGCGAGCTCTACGTCGGCGGCTCGGGCCTGGCGCGCGGCTACCTCGGCCTCCCCGCGGCGACGGCGGAGAGCTTCGTGCCCGACCCCTTCGCGGCGGATGGCTCGCTAGGCCGGCGCTCGCGGTCGATTGGACGGCGAGCTAGGCGCTCGCCTCTATCGCACCGGCGACCTGGCGCGCTGGCGCCACGACGGGACGCTCGAGTTCCTCGGCCGGCGCGACCTGCAGATCAAGGTGCGCGGCTTCCGCATCGAGCCGGGGGAGGTCGAGAGCGCGCTCCTCCGCCACCCCGCGGTGCGCGAGGCGTTCGTCGCGGCGCTCCCCGAGGGCGGCGGCGGCCACCGGCTGGTCGCCTACTACGCGGTAGCGGAGGATACGGACGCCGGAGCCGCGCCGGGCGCGGGCGAGCTGCGCGCCCACCTCCGCGAGCGCCTGCCGGAGCACATGGTGCCGGCGGCCTTCGTGCGCCTCCCGGCGCTGCCGCTCACCCCGCACGGCAAGGTCGACCGGCGGGCGCTGCCGGCGCCCGAGGAGGTCCTGGCGGGGGGCGAGCCGGCGGGCGAGCCGGGAACCGTGCCGCGGACGCCGCCCGCGAGCCCGGTCGAGGAGGTGATCGCCGGGATCTGGGAGGATCTCCTCGGCCTCGACCGGCCGGTCGGGACGGAGGAGGACTTCTTCCACCTGGGCGGCCACTCGCTCCTCGTCACCCGGCTCCTCTCGCGCCTGCGCCAGGCCCTGGGCGTCGACCTGCCGGTCCAGCGGGCCTTCGCGTCGCCGACGGTCGCCGGCCTCGCCGCGGCGGTGGCCGCCGCCGCCGGCCGGCGGGAGGACGCCCTGCCACCCATCGTGCCAGCTCGAGTGCCGCGACGGCGTCCTGCCGCTCTCCTACCCGCAGCAGCGGCTCTGGTTCATGGACCGGCTGGCGCCGGAGAGCCCGACCTACAACATCCCCTCGGCCCATCTCCTGCGCGGGCCGCTCGACCGGGCGGCGCTCGCCGCCGCCCTCGCCGGGGTCGTCCGCCGCCACGAGGCGCTGCGCACGCGGATCGTCGCCGCGCACGGCAACCCCGGGCAGGAGGTCTGCCCGCCGCCGCCCTCGCCGCCGGAGCCCCTGCCGCTCGCCGACCTCGCCGGCCTGCCGCCGGCGCGCCGTGCGCCGGAGCTCGCCCGGCTCGGCGGGCGCGAGGCCCGCCGCGGCTTCGACCTCGAGAGCGGCCCGCCGCTCCGCGCCGCGCTCGTGCGGCTCGGCGAGGACGACCACGCCTTCCTCCTCACCCTCCACCACATCGCCGCGGACGGCTGGTCGGACGGGGTGCTGCTCTCCGAGCTCGCGGTCCTCTATGCCGCGGCGGCGGCGGGGGAGCCGTCGCCGCTCGCCCCGCTGGCCCTCCAGTACGCCGACTTCGCGGCCTGGCAGCGGGCCTGGCCGGAGGAGGCGCTCGCGGCGCAGCTCGCCTACTGGACGGACAAGCTCGCCGGCACGCCGGCGCTCGAGCTGCCGGGCGACCGGGCGCGGCCGGCGATCGCGAGCTACCGCGGCGACACCCAGGCGCTCGACCTGCCGCCGGATCTCACCGGCGCCGTCCGCCGCCTGGCGCGCCGCCACCAGGCGACCGTCTTCATGGTCCTTCTCGCCGCCTGGCACGCGCTCCTCGCGCGGCATTCCGGCCAGGCGGACTTCGCCGTCGGCACGCCGGTCGCGAACCGCACCCGGCCGGAGCTCGAGCCGCTCGTCGGGCTGTTCCTGAACATGCTCGCCCTGCGCAGCGACGGCGGCGGCGACCCGAGCTTCGCCGAGCTCCTGTCGCGCGTGCGGCGGACCGCCCTCGAGGCCTACGACCATGCCGACATCCCCTTCGAGCGCATCGTCGACCGGGTCAACCCGGTGCGCGACCGCAGCCGGCAGCCGCTCATGCAGACCCTCCTCGCCCTCGACAGCACCCCCTCGGCGCCGCTCGCCCTGCGGGACCTCGAGGTCACGGCTCTCACCCTCTCCGCCCGCGTCTCCCGCTTCGACTTGAGCCTGGGCGTCGTCGACCGCGGCGGAGCGCTCGCCGGCGGCCTCGAGTACAGCACCGCCCTCTTCGACCGCACCTCGATGGCGCGCCTCGCGGGCCACCTCGTCCGCCTCCTGACGGCGGCGGCGGGCGACCCGTCGCGCCGCGTGGCGGAGATCGAGCTCCTGTCGCCGGCCGAGCGGCAGCAGCTCGTCGCCGAGCTCAACGACACGGCGGCCGACTTCTCGGGCGCCCCCGGCATCGGCGCCGACCCCCGTCTCCACCGCTGGATCGAGCGGCAGGCGGCGAGGACGCCGGACGAGACGGCGGTCGTCGGCGAGGACGAATCGCTCACCTACGGCGAGCTCAACGCCCGCGCCAACCGCCTGGCCCGCCGCCTGCGCCGGCTGGGGGTCCAGGTCGACGAGCCGGTCGCCCTCTGCGCCGAGCGCTCGCCGGCGCTGGTCGTGGGTCTCCTCGCCATCCTGAAGGCCGGCGGCGCCTACCTGCCGCTCGACCCGTCCTATCCGCCCGAGCGGCTGGCCTTCATGCTCGAGGACGGGCTGGGCGGCCTCGCGGCGCCGGTGCTCCTGGCGCCGGCGGCGCTCCTCTCCCGGCTGGCCGGGCCGGGCGCTGCCGTGGGCGCCCGTCGGATCGACCTCGACGAGATCGCCAGCCCGGCCGGCCTGGACGGCGCCGACGGCGACGTCCGCGATCTGGCGGGGGGCGCCGGGGCGGACAACCTGGCCTACGTCATCTACACCTCGGGATCGACGGGCCGGCCGAAGGGCGTGATGAACACGCACCGGGGCATCGTCAACCGGCTGCTGTGGATGCAGCAGGCCTACGGCCTCACGCCCGCCGACCGGGTGCTGCAGAAGACCCCGCTGAGCTTCGACGTGTCGGTGTGGGAGCTGTTCTGGCCGCTCGTGGTGGGGGCGCGGCTGGTGCTGGCGCGGCCGGGCGGCCAGCGCGACCCGGCCTATCTGGTGCGGCGGATCGCCGAGCAGGGGATCACGACACTGCACTTCGTGCCGGCGATGCTGCAGGCCTTCCTGGAGCAGCCGGACCTCGACCGCTGCGGCTCCCTGCGGCGGGTGATCGCGAGCGGCGAGGCGCTGCCGGTCGAGCTCGAGCGCCGCTTCTTCAGCCTTCTCGCGGCGGCCGAGCTCGACAACCTCTACGGCCCCACCGAGGCGGCGGTGGACGTCACCGCGCACGCCGGCGCGCCGGCGTCGACGTACCGCTCGGTGCCCATCGGCCGCCCGATCGCGAACCTCGGCGCCTGGCTGCTCGACAGCGGGCTGCGGCCGGTGCCGGCGGGGGTGCCGGGAGAGCTCTTCCTCGGCGGTGTTGGATTAGCGCGGGGCTACCTGCGCCGGCCCGCGCTGACGGCGGAGCGCTTCGTGCCCCATCCGCTGGGCGGGCCCGGCGAGCGCCTCTACCGGACGGGGGACCTGGCGCGTCTCTTCGCCGACGGCGAGATCGAGTTCCTCGGGCGCACCGACGACCAGGTGAAGCTGCGCGGCTTCCGCATCGAGCCGGGGGAGATCGAGGCGGCGCTGGCGAGCCATCCCGGGGTGCGCGAGGCGGCGGTGGTGGCGCGGCGGGAGCGGTCGGGAGAGATCCGGCTGGTGGCGTACTGGGTGGCGGCGGCCTCGCCGGCGCCCACGGCGGCCGAGCTGCGCCAGGCTCTGCGCCGGACATTGCCCGAGCACATGGTGCCGGCGGACCTCGTGCTCCTCGCGGCGTTGCCGGCGACCCCCAGCGGCAAGCTCGACCGCCAGGCCCTGCGCTCCCGCGACGACGTCCCCGCGGCCCACGAGCCGGCGCCGTCGGCGCCCGCGACCGAGCTCGAGGCGCTGCTGCTCGAGATCTGGCAGGACCTGCTGGGCCGCCGGCCGATCGGCGTCCACGACAACCTCTTCGACCTCGGCGCGCACTCGCTGCTCGCCCTGCAGTTCACCACCCGAGCCCAGGAGGCCCTGGACCTCGAGATCCCGCTCCACGTCCTCTTCGAAGCGCCCTCGGTCAAGCAGCTCGCCGTGGCGATCCAGAGCGCGGCCGCGAGCCCGACCGCGGCCCTGCCGCCGCTCGTGCCGTTGGCGCCGCAGGTGCGGGAAGCCGGCGCGCTGCCGCTGTCCTTCTCGCAGCAGCGGCAGTGGTTCATGGACCGGCTGGCGCCGGACAGCCCGACCTACAACATCCCCTCCGGCTTCCTCCTGCGCGGGCCGCTGGATGCCGCGGCGCTCGCCGCCGGGCTCGGCGAGATCGTGCGCCGCCACGAGGTGCTGCGCACCCGCATCGCCGTGGCGCACGGCCAGCCCGTGCAGGAGATCTGCCCGCCGGCGCGGCTGCCCCTGCCGCTCGCGGATCTGGGCGGCCTGCCGGCGGCGCGGCGCCGGCCGGAGCTCGCCCGCCTGAGCCGGCGGGAGGCCCGCCGCACCTTCGATCTGCGGCGCGGTCCGCTGCTCCGGGCGACGCTGGTGCGGCTGGCCGGCGGCGAGCACGCCCTGCTGCTGACGCTCCACCACATCGCCTCGGACGGTTGGTCGGAGGGAGTGCTGCTCTCCGAGCTGTCGCTCCTCTATGCCGCGGCGGCGGCGGGCGAGCCGTCGCCGCTCGCCGCGCCGGCGCTCCAGTACGCCGACTTCGCGGCCTGGCAGCGCGCCTGGCCGGAGGAGATGCTGGCGGCGCAGCTCGCCTACTGGACGGGCAAGCTCGCCGGCACGCCGGCGCTCGACATCCCCGCCGACCGCGCGCGGCCGCCGGTGCAGAGCTTCCGCGGCGACACCGCGGAGCTGGACCTGCCGCCGGCGCTCACCGATGCGCTGCGCCGGCTGGCCCGCCAGGAGCGGGCGACGGTCTTCATGACCCTCCTCGCGGCCTGGCACGCCCTGCTCCAGCGGCTCTCCGGCCAGGCCGATTTCGCCGTCGGCACGCCGGTGGCGAACCGTACGCGGGAGGAGCTCGAGCCGCTCATCGGCCTCTTCCTCAACATGCTGGTGCTGCGCCCGGACGGCGGCGGCGATCCGAGCTTCGCCGAGCTGCTGGGGCGCGCGCGGCGGACGGCGCTCGAGGCCTACGCTCACGCCGACGTCCCCTTCGAGCGGCTGGTGGACGAGCTCCACCCGGTGCGCGACATGAGCCGGCAGCCGCTGATGCAGACGGTGCTGGCGCTCAACAACACGCCGTCGGCGCCGCTCGCCCTGCCGGGCCTCGAAGTCTCCCGTCTGCCGTCGTCCGGCGGGGTCTCCCGCTTCGATCTGAGCTTGGGCCTCGTCGACCGCGGCGGCCGGCTCGCCGGCCAGCTCGAGTACAGCACGGACCTCTTCGACCGCACGTCGGTGGCGCGCCTGGCGGGCCACCTCGTCCGCCTGCTTACGGCGGCGGCGGGCGACCCGTCGCGCCGCGTGGCGGAGATCGAGCTCCTGTCGCCGGCGGAGCGGCAGCAGCTCGTCGCCGAGCTCAACGACACGGCGGCCGACTTCTCGGGCACCCCCGGCATCGGCGCCGACCCCCGTCTCCACCGCTGGATCGAGCGGCAGGCGGCGAGGACGCCGGGCGAGACGGCGGTCGTCGGCGAGGGCGAATCGCTCACCTACGGCGAGCTCAACGCCCGCGCCAACCGCCTGGCCCGCCGCCTGCGCCGGCTGGGGGTCCAGGTCGACGAGCCGGTCGCCATCTGCGCCGAGCGCTCGCCGGCGCTCGTCGTCGGCGTCCTCGCCATCCTGAAGGCCGGCGGCGCCTACCTGCCGCTCGACCCGTCCTATCCGCCGGAGCGGCTGGCCTTCATGCTCGAAGACGGGTTGGACGGCCTCGCGGCGCCGCTCCTCCTGGCGCAGATCCCGCTCCTCTCCGCCGCCATGGCGGGCGCCGGGGTCCGCCTGATCGACCTCGACCTCGCGGCCGGGCCGGCGGGCACGGCGGGCGGGGCAACGGACGCCGGCGCCGCCGATTTAGACGGCGGCGCCGGGGCGGACAACCTCGCCTACGTCATCTACACCTCGGGCTCGACGGGCCGCCCGAAGGGCGTCATGAGCACGCACCGCGGCGTCGTCAACCGCCTCCTCTGGGGCCAGCGGACCTTCGGCCTCACGCCGGCCGACCGCGTGCTGCAGAAGACCCCGGTCTCCTTCGACGTCTCGGTCTGGGAGCTGTTCTGGCCGCTCGTCGTCGGCGCGCGGCTGGTGCTGGCGCGGCCGGGCGGCCATCGCGATCCGGCCTACCTGGCGCGGCGGATCGAGGAGCAGGGGGTGACGATGGTCCAGTTCGTGCCGTCGATGCTCAAGGTCTTCCTGGAGCAGGCCGACCTCGGCCGCTGCCGCTCGCTCGAGCGGGTGATCGTGGGCGGCGAGGCGCTCGCGCCCGAGCTCGCGCGGCGCTTCCACGAGCTCGGCCTGGGAGCCGGGCCCGCGGGCGCCGGGCTCTACAACCTCTACGGCCCCACCGAGGCGGCGATCGAGGCCACGGCGCACGCCACGTCGCCGGCCTCGGCGCGGCGCTCGGTCCCCATCGGCCGCCCGATCGCGAACCTTGGCGTCTGGCTGCTCGACCCGGAGCTCCGGCCGGTGCCCCTGGGAGTCCCCGGCGGGCTCTACATCGGCGGCGTCGCCCTCGCGCGCGGCTACCTGCGCCGGCCCGGCCTCACGGCGGAGCGCTTCGTGCCCCATCCGCTGGGCCGGCCCGGCGAGCGGCTCTATCGGACGGGCGACCTGGCGCGCTTCCTGGCCGATGGCGAGATCGAGTTCCTCGGCCGCACCGACGACCAGGTGAAGCTGCGCGGCTTCCGCATCGAGCTGGGCGAGATCGAGGCGGCGCTCCGCGGCCATCCGGCGGTCCGCGAGGCGGCGGTGGTGGCGCGGGAGGAGCGGCCGGGGGAGATGCGGCTCGCCGCCTATGTGGTGCCGGCGGCGGCGCCGGGCCCGGAGGAGCGGGAGCTCCGCGAGGCTCTGCGCCGCGTCCTCCCGGAGCACATGGTGCCCACCGACTTCGTGCTCGTCGACGCCCTGCCGCTCACCCCGAGCGGCAAGCTCGACCGCGGCGCCCTGCGCGGCCGCCGCCCGGCCCGCGAGCTGGCGCCCGCGGCCGCGCCCGCCGAGCCGGAGACCGAGCTCGAGGAGCTCGTCGCCGGCATCTGGCAGGACCTCCTGGGGCGCCAGCCGATCGGCGTCGACGCCAACCTCTTCGACCTGGGAGCGCACTCGTTCCTCGCCCTCCAGTTCACCGCCCGCGTCCACGAGGCCCTGGACCTCGAGGTCCCCATCCACCTCCTCTTCGAATCCTCCACCGTCCGCCAGCTCGGCGCGGCGATCCAGGACATCCTGCTCGAGCAGATCGAGAGCCTGAGCGACGAGGAGGCCGAGCTGCAGGCGAAGTGAGGGGAGCCAGGCCGCGCCGCGGCCGGCCGTTCGCTCGTCGAGCTCGGCGTCGAGCGATCAGTGATCAGTGATCAGCCTACGGCACCGGGAGGCACGCACATGACAACCCGCGACTATCCCATCCTCGAATTCGATCCCGCGCGGGAGGCGGTGATCGAACCCGGCCGGACGATCGCGTCCGTGTCGATCCCGGCGCTGGCGGTCGCCTGCTTCTTCAAAGACGTCGTGGACGACATCGTCCTGCGCGACAAGCTGGTTCCGCTGGCGACGCAGCGGAGCGAGATGGGGCAGCACCCCATCTACGAGATCACCTATCGCAAGCAGCGCCTCGCCATCTTTCATCCCGGCGTCGGGGGGCCGATGGTTGCGGGCCTGCTCGAAGGGGTCATCGCCCATGGCGCCAAGGTGATCGTCGCCTGCGGCGGCGCCGGGGCGCTCGATCCAGCCATTCCTGTCGGGCAGATCATCGTTCCCACCGCCGCCATCCGCGACGAGGGCACCTCGTATCACTACCTCCCGCCGAGCCGCGAGGTCGCCGCGGATCCCCGCGGCCTGGCGATTCTCCACGAGCTGCTCGAGAGCCAGGACATTCCGTACCTGTCCGGCAAGACCTGGACGACGGATGCCGTCTTCCGCGAGACCCGTGCCAAGATCCAGGCGCGGCGGGAGGAGGGGGCGCTCGTCGTCGAGATGGAAGCCGCCGCGCTCTTCGCCATCGGCGCCTTCCGCAACGTCCTCGTCGCCCAGCTCCTCTACGCCGGAGACAACGTCGGAGGCGAGACCTGGGATCATCGCGACTGGGGTATGCAGAAGTCGACCAGGAAGTCTCTCTTCTTTCTCGCTTGCGACGCTTGCTGCAGCGCCGCGAGCGTTTTGCCCCCTCCCGCGCCCTAGCGGGCGGGCCTGGCGGGCGCCGCTCGCCAAGCTCGCGGCGGGATAGGCCGCGGCACGGCGCTCGAGTAGAATCCAGCCCGGCCGGCCGTTCGCGGGCGTCCGCCGGTGCGCTTCCCGCCGCGGAGGACCGCCGAGGCGCCAGCCCGCTGCCGGCGCGGGCGACCGCCGCCCTGTTTGGGGCGACCGCCGCCCTCTTTGGGGCGACCGTCGCCCTCTTCGGGGTCGTGTCCTATTAGTCTGTTGGTGATGCAACCCGCCTGAAACCCGCCTGAAACCGCTTGCCTCTCCTCCCCGAAAGGGGAGGAATCGTTCCTCTCCCGCCTACAGAGTAGCGGCCCCGAGCGAAGCCGGAGCAACGCCCGGAGCCTGACCGAACACCGGAGGATAAGTCCGATGCCCAGCTCCCCGCAGTCTATCGCCCCGCCTCCCTGGAACGAGTCCGCGGCCTTCCGCGAGACGACGCTCCGCCTCTTCCCCAAGCCCAAGGACCGCGCCGCGGTGGTGCGCGTCGGCGAGCTGCTCCATGACATGGCGCTCGAAACGAGCGGCTACGGTCCCGATCCCGAGAGCTCGACGCGGACGGAAATGCGGGCTGTAGCGGCCGATCTCCGGCACCTGGAGGGCTATCTCGCTATGGTGCGGCGCTCGGCCGACGACAGCGAGCTATTCGCCAACGATGACGCGCTCGCCCGGCTCGCCGGTGAACTGGCGCCCTCGGCGGGGATGCTGGCCGAGCTGATCGAGAGGGCGCTGTAGCCATGGGTCGCTCATGGAGTCATGCCGCGCGCCTCAAGGACCGCGTCCGGGCCTGCCGGTGGGAGTTTGAGCCCGAGGTCTGGCAAGTCCGGGTAGATGACCGCTACGACCAGACCCGGCACACGATGGCCGCGCAGCCACCTGGTCATGAAGCCCGCCGAGTATCTGCTGTGGTGCGCCGCCTACGTCTTCCGGCACCATCGCGCCCTGGCGCCCGTCCGCGCGGAGATGAGGAAGTGGGATCGGGAGGAGCGGGCGAAGATCAAGGCGGGCCGGACAACCCCGCCCCCGCCGAAGGTGACCGAGTGAAGACGGTCGCCTTCACCGTCCGCGGCACGATGGCGCAGGGTATCCGGTGGAAACAGGCGGCGGATGCGGACGGGCATAGGGCGGTCGGCACATTGGCTCGCAGAGGCCGCGGACGCCTACTTGAAGGCCAGAGCCCGCGCCGGGCGTCCTGTGCCGCTAGCCTGGCGCCGGGGGCGATTCCGGGTGCTCCTGGCGGACGGGCGAGCGGTCGAAGTCCGGGGCATGGTTTCGCAGCCGTTCGGGACGTTCAAGGGGACCGCGGATGGACCGGACCGGAACAAGGCGCGGACGCTCGTACACCTCCCGAGCGGGCAAGTCATCGCCACGCTACGCTCCGCCCGCCAGGCGAAGGCCCTGGCAAGCGAGATCGCACCCGCATGGGTGCGGGACCGCGAGCTGGTGGCGGGGATCGTGGAGCGGGCCGAGCGGGAGAGCGTTTAGACAGGGCTGGAGCGGCTGAGCGGGGCTGCCAGGCAGCAATTGCCGCTGGAGTTGGGTCCGGCGCAGACGCTCCCGCTTTGCTCGCCACATGATAGGATCCTGGTGCGCCATAGCGCAGAAGCAATGCGGCAAAACCTAGCATCCGCCGGAGGAGACCTGCCGAAACAGATTGCGGAGCGAACGCTATCAACCATGTCGTTGAGCCCCAAGAAAAGAACTCTTCTACGTGATGTGCGCGGCACTCCGGACGACAGTTGCCGCACCCCGGGGCAAGATCAAGCCCTCGAGGGCATCGATCGCCCGGAAAGCTCCTGCGGAAGGCGATAAGCTCCGCCTGAGCTCTGATCTGGCGGCGCGTCGACGGGCTTGGAACGGCTGGCCGAGCGGGCCCTGCGTCCGGCCATCAGCGGCGCAAGGATGCTGCCGCTGATGTAAGTCCGGTCCGGCTGGCAGCCAGTCTCTGCATGGCCTCCGCCAGATCAAGTCCGGTCGCTCGCCAATCCATGAAGACGGCCATGGTATCCGCGTATTCTGGCGACGGGCTCCTGTTGTACTAGCAAGAACTCCCCAGAAGTCCGCGACACTAGCGACGCCCCGCGAAAATGAAGGAGTTACAAAGAGGAAGTCGGAGGTATTTCCCATAGAGCGCCTCGTGCTATATATCCGACGGCCTGCGCCAGGGGATGGCGCTTCAGGCGTCACCCTGGCATCGGCGGTCTGTTTATTCTCTTTCATGCTCATGCCCGTAGCCCGCTGACCTGGATGTAACCGCGCTGGCCGCTCTACGGCTCCAGGCGCTGTCTGCTATACAGAAGTATATAGCATGGCGACGTGTCGTATCACGGGAGCGACCTCGCATTGAGCCGTCGTCAAGGGTCGTCATTTGAAGGTAACCTCTTCAGCCTAAAGCCACTACCCTCCTGAATCCACCCCCTTCCGTGAGTTTCTACGCCGCGAGCAGATCGCCGACCCGGAGCGGCTTCCGGGCGATCCCGGCGGCCATCGCCGGCGTGCAGCGGATCGTCGAGTGCATCCAAGTGAAGTTGTAAGCCCAAAAGTGTAGCGCCAGCGCGGCCTGTAGGTTCTCCCACCGCTTCGAGAAGCCAGTCGTCAGGCGAGTCAGCCGCCGGAGTTGCATCCGCATATGGAGGTTCTGCCTCTCGACGTGCGACGTGCAGACCCGCGCCTCCTCGGGGTTGCCGGAGATGAGCCGCTTCTCGGTTCCTATCATCGCCGGCGGGCTGTACCGCCGATTGTCTTCCCGAACGTCTGTGCCGTACTGCTTTTGCAACACGGCATAATCCACGCGGCCCCCGAGGTGCTCCTCGACCGCCCCAGGGTAAGGGGCGAATGCGTCCGTGCGTCAACTGGAATCGGCCGGCGGTCGCGCCGTCCACCTTCGCCATGAAACGGCTGGTGTCCTCGGCGGTACGGCGGCCCAGGTGCCAGGAGAGGACGAGCTTGGAATGCCGCTCTACCGCGACGTAGGTCCAGGCATCGCCCACCTGCGGGTCGGCGATCCCCTTCTCGACCTTGGTGCGCTCCTTCATTTTCACGAAGCCCCAGATCTCGTCTCCCTGTACGTCCTGCACCTCGACGCCGCGGACCGCCGAGAGGAGCGCTTCGGCCTTTGCGCCAGCGAACCGGAGCAAGCGCATAACTGGTGTCTCGGTGCACGCCGCTAACGCGCTCCGTCGAGCGGATCGAGGAGCCTTCCGTCAGCATGGAAAGACAGAGCGTCGCCTTGTCGACCGGGAGGCGCATCGTCCCCATCGGCCGCTCGGGGATCTCGGCGAAGGTCGCGCGGCACGCCTTGCAGCGCCACCTTTGAAAAGCCGCGGTCCTTGCCCCAACGGATCAGCCGCCCGGAGCACTCGGGCTCGCGGCAGGCGGTCGGGGCTTGGGTCGCGGTTTCCATCTCTCTTAACCTGGCTACATTGTACGGACAAATTACGGACACGTCAAGAAGTTTCTGACTTGCGTCGTACGAAAGTTTTCCGTACCCTGTACGTATGCCTAGGAGAGAGACGATAGAGACCAAGGGAGCCCGCCTTGAACTGCGGCTAACCGACGCCGAGAAAGAGCTGTTTCAAACGGCAGCCGACCGGGACGGCCGACCGCTGTCCAACTGGGTTAGGGAGCGCCTCCTGCGGATCGCACGCGAGGAGGTCGGGGGAGATGGCGGGCGGCAAGGGGAGGGGCAAGCGGCACCCCTCCCCTTGACCGCCTTGGTGGTATGCGGGAGCGGGCAAGGCTAGGGCGCAGTAACGCCGCTAGCTGTCCGCTCCGCGCGTGGGGCCTGGCGAGATCGGGCCACACTGCGGACCTCGCTTTCCGCATTGACAGGATCGGCTCGCGCGGCCTTAGAATGGCCTCGTTCCCACGAACACAGTCCGGCAGCACTTTCGAGCGACCCGATTGCAGTCGGGAAGCTCGACGTGTCTACGGTAGGCGAGGAGTTTGCGGCCCGCCATTCAGAGGAGGGTCTGCGCGCGCGCCACAGAGGTATCCCTGCCGCGCGTCCACAGGGGTACCTCTGTGGAGTACCGGGTGGGTGGATCTAGCGAGGAAACGAGCTGTCCAGAAATGCCAAACGATCAGCGGGGAAGCGGCGGAATCTCGAGGTCGCTCTTTCTCGGCACCCTGGCGTCAGAAACGGTCCACATTTGCTCCGCTGGCAGGACGCGCGCGTCCTGCCCTCTCTCGCGAAACGCCTGAGCTAAGCTGAGAACCGGAAGCCACGCCTCATCCGAATGGTGCTCCGGTGACCCGTCGCGCAACGGAATCATCTGGGCCGCCCAAAGATGCGCTACGGTCTTGAACTCAGCCCACGACTTCTCAATGAGGCCTCGCTGACCTTAGGGCCACCGCGAAGCGGGTACTCGGCGACGAAAGCCTTGGCGCGCTCGATCTTGCAGTGTCTCTGATGATGCCGCATCGTAACCAGGAGGTACAGGAGAACTTGCCCGCTCAAGAGTCCCCGGTAGACCTGAGCCAGCCCATCGCTGATGATCCTCTTTGGCGCCTGCGGAGAGTTCCATAGAACCTGTATCGACTCGAGCAGCTCCGGCGGCAATACGGGCTCGTCCTGTTCTAAGCAGCCCCCGAGGTTAGTCGCGGCGATCGAATACGCACGGGCCTTCTCGCTGCGCGGGTACAACATCACAGAGAAGGTCGCGACGAAAAGCAGTTGCTCGCTAGGGGATGTCGACGGCCCTTCTGGCAGCTCCAATACCGGCATGACGCACCTCCGCAGGTGCCCGCAGGGAAGGGAAACACGGGCGCGGTGGGCCGGTTGCGGAAACCGGCGTTCGGGGATCAGCCTAGCCGCGCCTGTGGCGGTAGTTTAGCGCGGGCGCGATAGACTTCGCGAAGAGGAGGATGCGGACATGGACGAACGGACCTTTGACCAGTGGTGGAGCGAGGAGTTTCCGGCCGCCTTCGTGACGATGCCCGGGTATAAGGCGATGGTGCGGCCAGTGTACGAAGGGAAGGACTCCAAGGACATGGGCCGGGACGGCCTACGGGAGATCGCAAGGGGAGGGAATCAGACCTCCGGGATCTCTCCGAAGGCCGCCCAGCATGCGCTCGACGCCCTTACGAGGGCTGGCAAGATCCCCGCCTAGCCGCCCACCCCCGCCACCAACGGCGAGTAAGGACACGACCCTCTTCGGGGCGGGCTGCGCCCTCGTAAGGGCAGCCCTCGCCCTCTTCGGGGCAGCCGGCGCCCTGTTCAGGGCAGGCGTCGCCCTCCTTCGGGCACCGATCGCCCTCTTCGGGGCAGCCGCCGCCCAGTGTGGGGCAGGCATCGCCCTTCTTGGGGCGGCCACTGCCCTCTTTGGGGCGAGGGTCGCCCTCCTCAGGGCAGCTTCCGCCTCCCTCGCTTCGTCTCCCGTCGCATAGACTGCGCGCCGCAAATCCAGCAACGCGGGAGGCGTCTTGCCGAAGATCTCGTCCGCGATCGAGCTATCACTCGCCGCCGCGATCTCGTCGCTCGACTGGGTGTCGTCGCACGAGCAGCATGGGCGGAGCCGGTAGGGGGAACTGGTGAGGCGTACGTTCCCGCGACGCGCCCTCGCGCATCAATCCTCGAGCCGCGACCGCGCTCGCAGAGGGATTACCCCTCTATACGCGGAACCCTGCTGACTTCGCCGGGCTCGAACAGCTCGTAGAGTTCAAGGCCGTCTAACTCCGGGTACGCAGCCCACGCCCCGCCCGGGACGCTGAAGCCCGTGAATCGGCCCAGGATTTCTTTGAAGGTCATATCGCGTCTGGGGGAAGCATTGTTATGCGGCAAGCTCTTTATGGCACCAAAGTAGGGCCACGTCACCAGCAACTTTCCGCCTCTGAATGACCCTCACCTGTGTATCGTAGCAAGCGGTCCGCAACAGTTGACTGCGCGCTGCTATCCAGCCTGTTGTTCGGTCAGCATGCTGGTAGACGGCGAGTACATCGCCAGGGTCAAGAACTTGCCACACCCTGCTCAGTTCATCGACCCTGACATGCTCTGGCCCTGCACCACTACGTCCTATCCCGGTATCTGGGTCCAAGAAGGCTATCCGCGAGGAGGGCAGGGATGTGAGTTCGTCTACGACAGAGTCAAAGTAAGATGAGCGTTCACTCGGAACGAATGGTCTATCGATAACATGAACAGAGCGGCCCAAGGCTGATCCGATCTCCGTGATCCGTCGCAGATCGGAAAAATGCCGCCAGACCGCCCTATGAATGGGCCTTTCGCCCTGGTCAGTATCGACCACCGGCTCAACTGTGTTGCGGAGCATGGCTATCTGTATGATCGTGGACACCTCGAACCTATCAGCAAGATAGAACAAACCACCCCATTTCACTCTATCGCGCCGGTCGCCGTACCAGATTCCTCGCATACTGGATGCCCTCCAGACTTGGTCACTCGGGCCCGTGACTAGAGAGGTCCGACAAACAACACCTCACGTCGCCCCAGCTTGGGGTACTTCTCTGCGGTCTCTTCCGTCATCGCCAGCTCCACTCGGTGGGCTCCCAGCTGAGCGTATTGACCGATCGCAGGACGGGGTCCAGGAACGACGAGACAGCCTCCGTGACCTGGTGGAGAGTTGTCCAAGGCAGCTCGTCTGTCGCTGCCATTGCGGCGTACGGAGCCCTCCAGAAGTCAGGTGGGGGCGGAACCATGGCCGGAACCCCATGCGTACTCCGGAATTCGAAGGTCCTATCGATCGCCTGTCGAAGTAGCTTCCCGTCGATCGGGCCAGTCGTGGCCAAGAGCGCGATGTCAGGGAGGTCGCGAACCCGTGTGTTGAGCCGCGGCCGAGGCATTGTGAGCGCGTGGAGCTTTTCGGCGATGTGAGAGGCGACGGGATACAGGCGCAGAGCCGGTGGTGCGATGCCAGCGAAGCCGAGCGTGTCATCGGCCGTGACGATGTCCGGCTCGCCGATCAGCGGGTCTCCGAAAGCCACGTCGACGCCGAACGGCCGCCCGTAGATCATTCCGGCTAGGCGGCACTCCGCGCGGTAGCGGTAGCCCTCGTACTGCATCCCCTCGTTCTGGATCTCGGGATGCTCGTCGTCTGGTTGGATCTCGAAGCGCATGGAGTCGCCGAGGTCGAGCCGGCCCGCCTCTTGGAGGCGATCCAGCACGTCCCCCGACGAGCCCATCATCCGCAGGTCAACGTCCTTCGTCGTGCGCGCTCGCGCGAGGCGCAGCTCGAGCACGAGCCCGCCCTTGAGGGTGACTGCGTCGCCAGCCACCTGCGCGAGGCGCGCCAGAAAGCGATCAAAGACGAGGCGCTGCCGTCGCCGGCCGAAGTCCGCCCCCGTCGTCGATGACGCCTTGAGCCGCTGCTCCAGCGCCTGCTTGAAGGCCAGGGGTGTCGCGTACTGGCGGACCGTCATCGCCTTGCCGCGTTGCCCTTGCCGCCCAGCTCGCCGTGGAGCCGCGCTTCCTCGGCGGCCGTGATGAGCCCGCGGCGCCGCGCCTGGAGGATTGCCTGCTGAACGAGACTCGGAGCGACATCCGCCTCAATGCAGTCCCTGAGGGTTCGGAGCGGCGTCGTCACCGGCACGGCCGCGAAGCTCGCGCGATCGGGGTCGCCGATGTCGGCGAAGTGGAGTACGAGGCCCGAGGGGACGCGGAGTCGCCGCCGTCGCCAGCCCGCAGGCAGCGTCAGGTGGACCTTCCCGGGGAGCACGTCGGAGAGGTCATGGAGCGCCAGCGCCGTCTCGTGGGAGAAGACGCCTGCCTGCTCACTCCAGAGCCAGAGGACGATGAGATCCTCATGGTCGCTGGCCGGGAAGTGAACGAGGCGATAGATGCCTCGCCGAACGCGCTCGACTTTCTTGCTGCCAAGGTAGGCGAGCAGCTGTGGTGAGTAACCTGCAGAGGCTGCCTGCCGAGTTATGAAATAGCCAGCCTGACCCTGCGCGATATTGAACAGGGCGTCCCAGTCCGGGATACCTCTTCGGCTCGGAACGGTAGTGGCCATGGCGCACGAACATTAAGCCAGGCTTTAGTTTTGTGCAAACATCGAGGACTGAGCAGATGAAACCGTGACGCTCGCATTAGAACGGGTTCCCAAAGTTCAAGAAGATCACCGGGCTGGCGCTCTCGCCGGGGTCGCGGCGGAGCTTCCAGCCGATGGTCACGGTGAGCGGGCCGATCGGCGAGTTCCAGCGGCCGCCGAGGCCGGCGCCGGTTTTGAGGTCCGGCAGGCGGATGTCGCGCCAATCGGCCCAGACGTTGCCGCTGTCGACGAAGACGACGCCGCCGAAGGCGCCGGCGATGGGGAAGCGGTAGTCGAGGTTGAAGAGCAGGAGGCCGTTGCCGCCGATCGGCTGGTAGTGGCCGCCGCCAGTGGGGAGGATGAGGCTCTGGCCGCGGATGCCGAGGAGGTCGAGGGCGTAGGCGCGGTGGGTGGTCGCGCCGCCGGCGAAGAAGCGCTCGTCGATGAAGACGTCGCTGCTCGGCAGGTCCTGCGGCGTGTTGGGGTCGCCGGTCCCGAGCTGCCGGAACGCCTCGATCGCCCCCAGCCGCGCCGAGAGCGCCAGCACCCCGGGCCGGCCGAGGTTGAAGTACTGACTCTGCTGGAGGAGCAGCTTCAGGAAGTTGGCGTCCGAGCCCAGGGCGGGGAACGAGTACTGGGTCTGCACGAGCGACGACCAGCCGCGGGTGGCGAAGACCGGGTCGTCGCGGTGGTCGAGGAAGAGCGTCGGCACGACGCTCGCGAGCTGGTAGGGAAGGTTCTTGCGCTCGATGTCGTTCAGCGCCACCCCGGCCTTCACCCGCAGCTTGACCACCCGGTAGTCGAGGGCGAGCGAGAAGCGGGTGTGCCCGAGCTGGCGGACCGCCTCCTCGCGCGCCCCCCAGCGGCGCACCTCGAAGGTGTTCTCCGGCTCGGTGTCCTGGATGTAGAAGAGGCTGCTGGTGAGCGGGATCTGGTAGCGGCCGACGTAGGGCTGGTCGAAGAGCGTGCGGATGCGCTTGTTGCGCGCCGCGATGCGCAGGTCGCTGGTGAACCGGTAGCCCTGGCCGCCGACGTTGCTGCTCGAAAAGCCGAGGAGGCCGCGCGGCCCGTCCTGGGTGTCGTAGCCGGCGCCGTAGGTGAGGCTCCGGTCCTTGCCCTCCTCGACGCGGATCACCACGTCGCGCCCGGTCGCCCCCAGGCCGGCGCGGGTGAGGTCGACCTTGACCCGCGAGAAGACCCCGAGGGCGTAGAGCTTGCGCTCGATCTCGAGCAGCCGCTGGGTCGAGACCGGCTGCCCCCGCTCGACGCCGGCGAAGCGGCGGATGACGTCCGTCCGGGTCTTGCGGTTGCCGCGGACGATCACCCGGTCGACCACCGCCTGGGGGCCGGCGGCCGCCGCGACCTTGATGTCGACCCGCGTGTGCTGGGGGTTCCAGGCCGCCGCCGCCGACACCTGGGCCTGGTCGTAGCCGCGGTCGGCAAAGGCTGCGCGCAGGACGTCGAGCAGGGTGTCGAGGAGGTAGGGGTTGAACGGCCCGCCGGCGGCGAGCGGGATGCGCGGCTTGACCTGGCTCCAGGCGAGCGGCTCGACGCCGGTGTACGTGAGGCTTCCCACCAGCTCGCGAGGCCCCTCGACGATGGGGATGGTGAGCGTCAGGTCGCTCCCCCGCTCGTCGATCTGCGGCGGGCCGACCTTGGCCTGGGGAAAGCCCTGGAGGGCGTAGTAGGAGCGGATGTTGTCGAGGTCCTTGGCGAGCTCGGAGTCGACCAGGCGGCCGCTGCCGAGGGCGAGGAGGCGGCGCCCGGAGGTCGTCATCAGCGCCGAGAGCTGGCCGGCGCTCACCCCGGGGTTGCCGGTGAAGCGGATGTCCCGGAGCGTGTAGACCGGGCCCGGCTGGACGGCGATCGTCAGGTGGAGCGTGCCCGCCTCGCGCCGGTCGGCGCTGTCGACCTTGGCGTGGTAGTGCCCCTCCTGCTGCAGGTAGTCCTTGATCCGGGCGACCGACTGGATCACCAGCGCCTCGTCGTAGCCCTCGTCGCCGAGGAACGGCAGGAGGCCCTTCTTCTGCAGCGTCTGCTTCGACGCCCCGGTCACCTCGACCACCAGCTTGGGGCCGACCCGCACCGGGTAGGTCACCGCGACCTGGTGCTTCGCCGCGTCGACCTGCTCGCGCGGCGCGTCGACCCGCGCCAGGTTGTACCCCTGGCGGACGAGCCAGCGCTCGAGGCGGTCGGAGTCGTCGCGCACCACGCTCTGGCGGTAGGCGTCGCCGGGCTTGATGCGGAGCTGGGCGGCGAGCGCCGGGGTGGCGAAGGGCGCCGTGGCGCCGTCGAAGGCGACGCTGCCGATCGTGGCGCGCGCGCCGGCGCTCACCTGGTAGACGACCGTGGCGCGCTGGCGCGCCGGGTCGGTCGCGACCTGCACCCGTGCCACGGCGCCGAAGTATCCGCTCGCCTTGTAGAGGTCCTGGAGGGCGAAGACGCCGCGCACCACGCGGTCCTCCTCGAGCGGTTGATCGGGCCGCTGCTCGACGGCGTTCTGCAGCTCGGCGAGCGGCAGCCCGAGCTGGCCGACGATGCGGACGGCGTCGACCTGGACGGCGGCGCGCAGCACGAGGACCGCCACCACCCCGGCGCCGGCCGCCGCCGGCCGGGTGTAGATCTCGACCTCCGAGGCGAGGCCGCTCGCCTGGACGTTGCGCAGAGTCCGCCGCACCCGGAGGTCGGTCAGCGGCTCGCCCACCGCGATGTCGAGGAGCGAAGCGAGGTCGGGGCGCTCGGGGAGGGGCGCGTCGCTGCGCACCTCGATGGCGGCGACCGTCGGGCCGGGGCCGGCATCGGCGAGCGCCGGCGGCTCCTCGTCGTCGGCGGCGGCGGTCCAGGGCAGCGGCCGCGGGCGCCACGTCGGAGATCGCCGAGCTCGCCGAGCTCGCCGCCGCCCAGCCGCTGTGCAGAGAGGCGCCCGCCGCCAGCTCCAGGGCCGATTCCACGGCCAACGCCGCCGCCAGGGCGAGCCCCCGCCGCCGGCTCAGAAGCGCTTCTCCCACTGGCCGTCCACCGCGTAGCTGCGGCTGCCGGTCTGGGTGAGGAGCAGGGTGAACTTGGGCGACACCTTCCACTGGATCTGCAGCACCTCCGGCGGCGTCGCCGTGGGGTCGCTCGAGTAGGTGACGAAGATGTCCTTCGACAGCCGCTTGCCGACCGTGATGCCGACCCCGGAGACCGACTGGCCGGCCTGGTTCGCCACCGGGTTGATGCGGAAGCGGTCGAGGCCGAAGAGGGTGCCGACGCGCTGCGAGATCGCCGACGCCGCCTGCCCGTAGAGGAAGCCGGTCGCCCCGAGGTTCGGCTGCTGCGGGTTGATCGGCGGCGTCGAGAGGTCGGTGCCGGTGCGGTTCTGCGGCAGCTCCTGGCCCGTCGCGAGGAGCGCCAGGATCTCGAGGTCCGCCAGGTTGGCGTTCGAGGAGAAGTGGGCGTCGAGCCGCTCGGCCGTGCCGGAGAGCATCAGGGTGATCTCGTAGCTCTGCACCTCGGTCTTCGCCACCAGGTCGATCAGCGGATCGATCTTGTAGGGGTTCGAGAAGGTGAGGAGGCCGCGCTCGATCTTGTACTCGTTGCCGGCGTAGGTGAGCTTGCCGTTGGCCGCCAGCTCGACGCGGCCGAAGACCACCGGCCGCGCCAGGTTGCCGCGCACCGTCAGGTCGATGGCGCCGCGCAGGTCGGCAACGTTGTTGCGCACCCGCAGGGCCTGCGGGCCGGCGATCACCAGGTTCAGCTGGGTGGCGGCCTCGAACGGGCTCGCCGCCACCACCTCGACCCGCTGCCGCGCGAAGACCCGCTGCAGCAGCTCGAGCGTCCCCACCTGGACGTCGTTCAGGTAGTAGGCGCGGTCGAGGTCGATGCGGCCGGCGATCAGGCGGCCGCCGCCCTCCCCGCCGCCGGTCGACGAGATCAGCAGGTCGGCGTTGCCGCGGGTCAGGAAGCCCTCGGGATAGCGCACCGAGACGTCCTGGGCGGTGACGTGCGCCTGGTAGGAGAGCGGGCGGCCGGGGGCCGGCAGGCGGAGGCTGCCGGCGAGGCCGACGGTGCCGCCGGCGACGTCGGCGAGCAGGCGCTGGTCGACGATCACCTCGTCGCGCGAGAAGAGGATCTCGCCGCGCACGTTCTCGAAGGCGTGCGGGAAGCCGGGGACGACCAAGCGCGCGCCGCGCAGGACGGCCTCGCCGTTGAGCTCGGGCTTCGCGAGGGTGCCGCGGACGGTCGCCAGGGCGTCGACGAAGCCGGCGACGTCCAGGTCCGGGCGCAGCAGCTTCAGCCAGCCGATCCAGACCGTGCTCTGCAGGCGCAGGTCGAGCTTCGCCCCGGCGGCGAGACCGACCGTGCCGTTGGCGAAGAGCTCGGTGTCGTGCGACGCCTCGCGGAGGTAGAGCGAGCGGATGTCGAGGCGGCCCGGCTCCAGGGCGACGACGACGGGCTCGGCGTTCTTGATCTCCCGCCCCTGGAACTGGGCATGGAGGTCGGAGAGGGCGAGCTGGGCGTCGTACTTCCGGGCCGGGAAGTCGGCGCGGAGCGTCGCCCGGCCGGCGAGCCCGCCGGTGAAGGCGGGCAGCGGCCGCCCGGCGGCGAGCCGCGCGAGGCCCGGCAGGTTGTCGCTCGCGAGGTCGAAGGCGACCTCGGCGCCGCGGCGGTCGAGCCGGCCGCCGCCGGAGAGGCGGGCGAGCCCCGGCAGCTCGCCCTGGGCCTCCACCCGCCCGCCCTCCCAGGTGGCGGTGAGCGAGGCGCCGCCGGCCGCGCCGAGAGGGCGGCCGGCGACGGCGAGGCCGCGGCCGGCGAGGGTCAGGGTCGCCCGCGGCCGGTCGAGGGTGCCGGAGGCCGTGGCGGTGACGGCGACCGTCCCCGCGGCGGCGCCGGCGCCGGCCAGCAGATTGGCGAACGGCGCCCTGGCGAGCGCCAGGGCCGGGGCGGCGAGCGACAGCGACAGCGACTTGGCCGCCGGATCGAAGCTCCCCGAGAGGTCGACGCGGCCGGCCGGCAGTTCGACGACCCCGCGCTCGACGCGCAGCGCGGTCCCCGCGAAGGCGACCGCGGCGCTCGCCCGCCCGAGGGCGTAGCCCCCGACCGCGAGGTCCGCCGCCGTGGCGTCGGCGTGGCCGGTGAGGTCGTCCGGCGAGCCGGCGAGTTGGACGTGGCCGGAGACGGTGCCGCCCAAGGCGGGGGCCTGCGGGGCGAGGAAGCGCGCCACCTCGGCGGTGGGCCAGGCGGCGGCATCGACCGTCAGGGCGATCTGCTCGCCGCGGCGGAGCTTGCCGCCGGGGCCGGCGAGCGGCACCCGGCCGGCGACGTGGATGCGGCTCTCCCCCCGCGCGAGGTCGATGGCGAGCCCCTCGACCGCGTCGGGTTTGAGGGTCAGCGCGCCGCGCACCGCGGCGGGGGCCGCGAGCGCCGGGCTGGTGGCGTCGGCGAGGTCGAGGCCGAGGGCGAGCGCCCAGGCCGCGGGGGTGAAGGTGAGGCTGCCGTCGGCGTGGCCGTGCCCGGCGGTGGGCAGCCAGAAGGGGGGCGGCGCCGGCTTGCCGCCGGATGCTGGGGCGGCGCGCTGCGGGCACCAGGCGCAGGATCGCCGGCGCGTCGCCGGTGTCGAGGTGGAGGTCGAGGCGGCCGCTCCGCTTCGTCAGGTCGGCCGTCAGCTCGCCGGTCGCCGACTGCCGCGGCGCGGTCACCCGGATGTCGCGCGAGGAGAGGATGCCGCGGGCGAGGGCGAGGGTGCCCTGGCCGTCGACGGGCAAGCCCAGGGCGGCGCTCCGCGCCGCGACCGTCACCGCCGCGCGCCCGGTGCCGGCGAGGATCGCGGCGGAGCTGCAGCGGTAGACGAAGCGGCCGGAGGCGGCCCCGGAGAGGCCGTGGAGGGGCGCCTTCTCGTCGGCGAGCACGGTCTCGACGGCGATGCCGCGGAAGGCGAGGTCGAGCGCCACCGGCTTGCCGGCCGGCGCGCTCGACGCCGTGTCGACGAAGACCTTGCCGTCGATCGCGCCGCCGCCGTAGCCGGCGCGGCGGACGTCGATCGTCAGGCCCTTCGGGCGCCCGTCGAGGCTCGCCTCGACCCCGGCCACCGTCCACTCGCGGAAGCCGACGCGCGGCGCGGTCACGACGCCCGCGTAGCGCCACCCGCCGGGACCGACGACGACGCGGCCGTCCGCCACCTGGAAGCGGCCGGCGAGCGGGTCCGCGAGGTAGCCCAGCCGGTTGGCGATGCGGCCCTCCCCCTCGCCCGCGAAGCGCAGGTCGACGTGCGCGCCGCCGCGCCAGGAGATCGTGCCGTCCGCCCGCGCCTCGAGGTCGGGGCCGGCGAGGCGGGCGGCGGCGATCTCGAGCCGCCCGTCGTCGAGGAAGAGGCTCCCCTTCCCCGAGTAGCTGACGCGGTAGGGACGGGCGCCGGGGAGGGTCGTCACCACCTCCTGCGCCGTCGCCAGGGCATCCAGCCGATGGCCGCTGCCGATCAGCCGCCCCCAGATGGCGCGGGCGTCGACCGAGAGCTGGTAGCGGTGCTCGTTGAGCTCGAACTCGCCGTCCTGGACGAGGATGCGGCCGATCTGCACCTCGAAGCGGCGGGGGCCGGAGGCGCCCGGGGTGCCGAACTGCGGCAGGTTGCTGCTGCCGTCGGGGTGGAAGATGAGATGGAGGCGCGGCCGCACGACGTCGATCTGGTCGAGGCGCACGATGCGCCGGCGCAGGTCGCCCCAGGGCAGGGCGATGTGGACCCGATCGGCGGTGGCGAGCGGCGGGTCGGCCGGGCGCGGGCCGGGGATCCGGACGTCGTGGAGGACGATGTCGGCCCAGGGGACCAGGCTGTACTCGGCGCTGCCGATCGTCACCGGCCGGTGGAGGAAGTCGGAGGTGCGGGCGACGGCCAGGGCGAGGACCCGCTCGCGCGCGAAGCGGCTCTGCGCCAGCTCGTAGAGGGCGAAGCCCAGGGCGAGGAGGAAGACGAGCCCCCACACGAACGGCCGCACGACCCAGCGGCGCAGGCGCCCCGGGGGCGGCGGCCGGGCCGCTCGCCGCCGTCCGAGAGTCCGGCGAGGGCGGCGGGGGCGAAGGGGACGGCGGCCCGGCGTCCGTCGGGCTCTGCTCGGGGGGGCTCATGCCGCAGGACGACGCGCCGGCGCGGCCTTCAGGCCGGGAGCGGCCGGAGCGGGGGGTTCATGCCGCGGACGCGGCGGGTGCGGCGGGTTCATGCCGCGGACGCGGCGGGTGCGGCGGCTCACCCGGCTCACCCGGCCGGGGTGGGCTCTTCGCTCGACAGGCCCCCCCAGCGGAGCTTGCCGCGCAGATTGTCGTAGAAGCTCCGCACGTTGACCTTGACCAGCCGCACGACGTCGGGGCTGCGGGTGATGCGCACCACGTCGCGGTGGCCGAGCGAGGTCCCCTCCTGGCCGTCGAGGGTCAGGTAGACCTCCTCGCGCTGGGTCTCGAGCATCACCTCGACCATGCTGCGGTCGGAGACCACGAAAGGGCGCAGCGCCAGGGCGTGAGGACAGATCGGGGTGAGCACGACGACCGGCAGCAGCGGGTGGACGATGGGGCCGCCCGCCGAGAGGTTGTACGCGGTCGAGCCGGTCGGCGTCGAGATGATGAGGCCGTCCGAGCGGTAGCGGGCGATCAGGTGGCCGTCGACCTCCAGGGTGAGCTGGATGATGCGGGCGAGGGCGCTCTTCGTCACCACCGCGTCGTTCAGCACCCGGAAGCTCTGCGCCGCGCCGCCGCCGGCGCGCCGCAGCTCGATCTGGAGGAGCGAGCGCTCCTCGGTGTCGAAGCGGCCGGCGAGCACCTGGACGAGCGTCGGGTAGAGCTCGCCGCGGTTGATCTCGGTCAGGAACCCGAGGTTGCCTAAGTTGACGCCGAGGATCGGCACCCCCGGCACCGCCGTGCGGGCGACGGCGAGGAGGGTGCCGTCGCCGCCGAGGACGATCACCAGGTCGTAGGGCTCCTTGGCGGCGAACGGCGCCTCGCCGTCCAGCCCCTTGGCGCGGAGCGTCGCCTCGTCCATCGCCACCTCGAGGTCGCGCCGCCGCAGCCACTCGGCCATCTCCTGCGCCGTGTCGATCGCGTCGCGGCTCCCCACCTTGGCGACGATGCCGATGCGCTGGATGCGGCGCCGGCGGGTCATGGCGCGGCCTCCGCCGGCGGCGGGCCGGCGGGCCGGCGCAAGAGGGCGAAGGTCTCGCGGTTCCCCTCCATGCCGGCGACCGGCGAGTCGAATAGCCCGAGCGGCGCGAGCCCGAGGCCGGCGAGCGCCGCGGCGACCGCCTCGACGACCGCCTGGCGCAGCGCCGGGTCGCGCACGATGCCGCCCTTCCCCACCGCGCCGCGGCCGGCCTCGAACTGCGGCTTGACGAGGGGGAGGAAGAGGCCGCCGGGCTCGACGTGCGGCAGGAGCGCCGGCACCACCTTGGCGAGGGAGATGAAGGAGACGTCGAGCGTCGCGAGACGGGCGCGCTCGGGGAGGTCCGCGGGCGCCAGATGGCGGGCGTTGACGCGCTCCATCACCACGACGCGCGGGTCGGCGCGCAGGCGCGCGTCGAGCTGGCCGTAGCCGACGTCGAGAGCGTAGACGCGCGCCGCGCCGCGCTGCAGCAGGCAGTCGGTGAAGCCGCCGGTCGAGGCGCCGACGTCCAGGCACACCCAGCCGGCGGGATCGATGCGGAAGTGGTCGAGGGCGGCGGCGAGCTTCCTGCCGGCGCGGGAGACGAACGGCTCGCGCGCCCGGACCTCGAGCGCCGCGCCCGCCGGCACGCCGGCGCCGGCCTTGTCGACGAGCCGCCCGTCGACCCGCACCTCCCCCGCCATGACCGCGCGGCGCGCCTGCTCCCGGCTCGCGAAGAGCCCGCGCTCGACCAGGAGCTGGTCCAGGCGTCCGGTCACCCGCCAGTCACCGCCGGAGGGGGGCTCTCAACGGCCGACGACCGAGCCCGGCAGCGCCTCCTCGATCAGCATGATGGGGATGTCCGAGATGATCGGGTAGACGAGCCCGGAGCTGGCGCAGTAGAGGCCCTGCTCGACGACCGGCTCCTCGTCGCGGAAGTGCTCGCGGTACTTCTCGACCAGGTTCGAGCGCACCTCGGCGGGCAGCTCGACGAGCTCCAGATCCCCCTTGCTCTTGGGGCAGACCAGAATCTCCAACAGCTCCGGATCGACCGCCATGCGACGCGCCTCCCTAGGGGGCCGAAGGATAGCACAGGGGGGCGCGGCCGCTTCCCGGCGAGCCGCGCCGCGGCCGCGAGCCGCGGCGGGTACCCGGTCGCATAAGATGGCGGCCATGCGGCGGTCATGAGGTGAGCGCGCCGGAGGTCTCGATCGTCATCCCGGCCCACGACGAGGCGGAGAGCCTGGAGGCCCTGGCCGGGGAGATCCGCGGCGCGCTCGATGGCACCGGCCTCGCCTACGAGGTGATCTTCGTCGACGACGGCTCGACCGACACGACGCCCGAGGTGCTGCGCGGCCTCGCGGCGGCGGACGGGCGGGTGCGGGTGATCCGGCAGCGGCGCCGCGGCGGGCAGTCGGCGGCGCTCGACGCCGGGTTCCGCCGCGCCCAGGGCGCCGTCCTCGTCACCCTGGACGCCGACCTGCAGAACGACCCGGCCGACATCCCCCGCCTGCTCGCCGCGCTGCCGGGCCACGACCTGGTCTGCGGGGTGCGCACGAGCCGCCGGGACGACTGGCTGCGGAGGGTCTCGTCGCGCCTCGCCAACGGCGTCCGCAACCGCGTGACCGGCGAGCGCATCGCCGACACCGGCTGCAGCCTGAAGGCGTACCGCGCCGAGGTCCTGCGGCGGGTGCCGATGTACGACGGCATGCACCGCTTCCTCCCCACCCTGATGCGGCTCGCCGGGGCGCGGGTCCAGGAGATCCCCGTGAGCCACCGCCCGCGGCTCCACGGCAGGACCAAATATGGCATCGGCAACCGCTTGTGGAGAGGGCTCGCCGACCTGGCCGCGGTGCGCTGGATGCAGCGGCGCTCGATCGACCGCGGCCTTTCCGAGGAGATCGCGGATTGGACCACCACACCCTATGGCTCGTCGTCGGCTTCTGCGGCCAGGCCCTCTTCTTCGGCCGCTTCTTCGTCCAGTGGATCGCCTCCGAGCGCAAGAAAGAGAGCGTGATCCCCCCCGCCTTCTGGTACCTCTCGATCGGCGGCGGCCTCGTCCTCCTCGTCTACTCGATCGAGCGCCGCGACCCGGTCTTCATGCTGGGCCAGGCGACCGGGCTGCTGATCTATGGGCGGAACCTCTGGTTCGTCCGCAAGGGCAACGCCGGCGAGAGCGGAGAGGATAGATACGACGCGGACGAAGGCAGGTGAGACGCGTCGGCGCAAGGCGCCCTTGGGTAGGCGTCGAGGGCGGCGGTCGCCGCGGCTGGGGGGAAAACCGTAACAACCGCACCCGCCGCCGCGCCACAGAAGGTGGACTCGAAATACCACCTGGAGGAGACCCGAGATGAAACGCTACGTCCTCGCCGTCGTTGGAGTCGCCGCGCTGGCCGCGGTTTCGATCCGAGCCACCCCGCAGCAGATCCCGGTAACCAAGATACCCGTGCGGCCCTTGCCGCGGTCAAAATGTCTCCAGGTCACCTCGGGCGGCTCCTTTGGCTGCAAGGACCAAGGCAACTTCGACAGCACCTGTGCCACGGCCAAGTGCCCCTCCGGGTACACGCTCACGGGCGGTGGCGGAGCCTGTCAAGCGGGCGATCGCCGGATCAAGAGCCTCGTCCCGAACCTGGCCATGGGCCAGTTCACCATCGCCTGCGAGCAACAGGGAGTCGCGCCGGCGGCGGTGGCGATCTGCTGCCAGCTCTAGAGCACGCGGCGGAAGAAGCCGGGGCGAGCCTCCGGACAGACGAGAGCCAGCGAGAGATCCTCGCCCGAGCGCGCTGCGGGTCGGTCCCTTCTGCGTGGCCATCGCAACCTGGCCGACGGGAACAGAGCGGCGCAGGTGGAGGCCCGGATCGCCTCCTCCTCGCCGACGCCCCCGAACTAGCCGTTGGCTGTCAGGATCGGCCGTGCCGTCGCCGCCAGTATTCGCGGAACGACCGCAGCCGCGGTAGAGACTCGAGGTCCTTGGCGCGGCCGCTCGCTTCCTTGCTGGCGATAATGTCGTCGAGGTGGCAGACAGAGAAGCCTTCGACCTCGACTCGCCGCCGCCAGGCGTCCGCAAAACGCTCGATGCCGTCCGGCGCGAACACGAGGTCGAGGTCGAAGGGCCCGTTCTTGAGCTGCACGAAGTCCTTGCCACGCTCGATTTGCGCCGCCTGCTCGTCGTCGAGAGCAAAACCCAGCTCGCGCAGGGCGGCGACGATGGCCCGGCCGTTGTCGGGGCTCTTCTCTACGAAGAGGTCGGCGTCCTGCGTGGTGTCGGGGTAGCCGAGCAGAATCGCGCCGGATTTGCCGATGAAGAGATAGCGCACCTCATGGCGGGCGAACGCGTCGCGGATCTCCTCGGCCTGCCGGTACTCAAACGTGCCCATATCCCAGCCAGTCCGGCAGGTTCTCCTCGCACCAGCGGCGGTAGTCAGCGGTCGTGTCGAAGGCGCGAAACGGCTCGTCGTCGAGCACCGGCTTGTAGGTGTGGATGAAGGCGTAGCGAAAGCGGGTCCGCAGCGGCCGGCGGGCAGCGGCCTCGAACTCGGCCAGCCACTCCGCCGGAATGTCGCCCAATCCTAGCGGCCGAGACGTCTCAGAAGCCATTGCCGGAGATTAGCTCACTTCCCGACCTCGATTCCCAGCGTGACGGCGCGCGGCGCGCCGGGGACGAGGAAGCGGGGATCGGCGGCGCTGGGGCCGAGGACGCTCGCGGCGTCGCCGAAGGTGCCGAAGGCTGGCGAGCCTGCGGTCGAGGAGGTTGGTGACGCGCCCGACGAGGGCGAGGCGCTGGCCGAGGGCGAGGCGACAGGTCGCCGCGAGGAGCGTATAGCCGGGCAGCGGCGCCGCCAGGTTCGCCTCGTCGCCGCGGAAATACTGCGGCGAGCTCCACACCGCCTCCAGCCCGCCGCGCCAGCGCCGCGCGCCGAGCTCGAGGCCGGCCTTGAGGCCGTGCCGCGGGACGGCGGGGATGCGGGCGCCGCGGCGGACGGCGATGGTGCCGTCGACGGCGAACGGATTGTCCGGGCTCGGCGCCACGAAGGCGGTGCGGAAGGTGGCGTCGGTCAGGCTGTAGGCGAGATACCAGGCGAAGCCCCGCGCGGCCTCTCTCCGCAGCCCCGCCTCGAGACCCTCGCGGCGGGTGCGGCCGACGTTCGCGAAGTAGCCCTGGCCGAGGACGCGCCCGCTCTGCACGAAGAGGATGTCGTCCAGGCTCTCGGCGCGGTAGAAGGCGAGGCTCGCGTGCACCCCGGCGAGGACGCCGCGGGCGCCCAGCTCGGCGGTGCGGGTGACGACCTGGTCGAGCGGCGGGTCGGCGACGAAGGCGCTCGGCAGGCGGCAGGAGCGGTCGGGATCGGCGCAGGCGAGCTCGACCGGGTTCGGCGTCCGCGAGGACTCCGCGTAGGTCGCGTAGAGCGTGCGGCCGGCGGCCGGCGTGTAGGTGAGGCTCGCCGCCGGGTCGAAGCGGCCGTAGCGGTGGCGGCCGGAGAGGTCGGTGCCGATCTGGTCCGTCAGGCGGACGGCGGCGGCATTGGCGCGGCCGGCGAGCTGGACCGCCAGCCGCGGGCTGGGGAAGAACGTCTCGGCGGCGAAGGCGCCGAGCTTCTCCGAGCGGCTGGCGACGCGCACGAACGAGCCGAGATCGAAGACCCCGCTCCCCAGCGCCTGCCGCTCCGGCGAGAGGCTGGCCAGCTCGGAGCGCGAGGCGAAGAGAGCGTCGCCCAGGTCGAGGCTCAAGCCCGCCACCAGCTCGTTGCGGCGGCCGAGGAGGGGACGCGAGACGGTGGCCTCGACCGTGCCGCCGTACCCCGTCTGCGCGGTGCGCACGCTGTTGCTCGCCGCGTCGGGCGGCGGCCCGGCGAGCGGCACCGGCAGCCCGCGCTGGTCGCGGACGGGCTCCTCCCGCCCGTTCTCCTCGGCGCAGAGGAGCCCGGCGTCCTCCGGCGCCGCGCAGGGGGCGTAGGAGGCCGTGTCGCCGCTCATCAAGCCGGTCAGCAGGCGGCGGGCGTAGAGGTTCCCCTCGACGAGGGTCGACGACGCCGGCGCGAAGCGGAAGCGGCCGGCGACGAGGAGCGCGTCGCGGTCGACGGCGTCCGGGAAGGTGAAGACGGCGCGGCGGTCCCGCGCCAGGAGGTCCGCCGGCGCGGCGCCCTCGCCGTTCAGCTCGTTGCGCGCCCCGGTCAGGCTCAGATCGACGCTCGACCGCGCACCGGCCCAGCCGGCGTCGACGAAGAGCTGGCGGACGGTCGAGGCGGAGCGCTCGCGCCAGCCCTCCTCGCCGTCGAGGTCGCCGCCGACGAAGAGGCTCGCCGCCCCCCAGCGCCGGCCGGCGGCGAGCTCGAGGCGGCGCTGGCCGAAGCTGCCTCCCTCGAGACTCGCCTCCACCCCCGGATGGGTGAAGCCGGTCTTCGTCTCGATCTCGAGCGCGCCCCCCTGGGCGTTCAGCCCGAAGACGGGATTCGACCCCGGCACCAGCTCGATCTCGGCCACCGCCGGCAGCGGCACGAGGTCCCAGTCGACGGTGTCGCCGAACGGCTCGTTCAGGCGCACGCCGTCCTGATAGACGGCGATCCCCTGGGCCGAGCCGAGGACCGGCGAGGCGGCGAAGCCGCGGAATTGGAGGTCGCGCTCGAAGGGGTTGCCCTCGGTGTCGACGACCGACACGCTGCCCATGCGGGCCGCCAGGAGGTCGGAGAGGTCGCGCGGCCGCGTCGCCGCCACGTCTTCGGCGGTCGCCTTCTGCACGTTGCCGGGGGCGTGGTCGAGGTCGCTTCCGGCGCCGTGGAGCGGCGACGCCCCGACGACCTCGATCTCACCGCTGAAGGCCGCCGGCGGGGGAGGCGGAGCGGGCGGCGGAGCCTCCTGCGCCGGCGCCGCGGCCGCGGCGAAGAGCGCCAGCCAGAGGAGCCAAGCGGGGGATGCGGCCACGCCGGTATCGTAGCCGAGCCGCCCACCGCGGCCCTGCGGCGCGCTGAAAGCCGGTCACCGAGCGGCTGGAAGTCCTGCGGGGCTTCGCCGACAGCGTCGCGGGCCCTGCGCCATGGTCGCGGCGCCCGACGGCCCCTCGGCGCAGAGTGCGGGCGGACGACCTCTGGCCCGGCGCGTCAAGGCGCGACGGAGACCAGCTCGACGCCGCGCGCCGCCGGCGTTAGCGCGACCGTCTGCGGCAGGTGGAACCCCTCGAGCCAGACGACGCGTTGCTCGATGAGCTCGCGCAGGAGACGCTCGCTCGCACCCCGCAGGCGCTCGGCGGAGGAGACGTCCTCGGCCTCGCCCCAGACCGCCGCCGCCTTGCGCGCCGCTGCCGCGCCCGCCGCCGCCGGGTGCTTGGGGTCGGCCGCGCTCCATACGAAGAGCGGCACGTGGATCGCGGCGAGGTAGCCGCGCACCGCCGCGGCGGTGTAGCGGCTGTCGTCGCGTGTGTCCTCGCCCAAGATCAGCAGCACGGCCCGGCGGCGGTCGGCGGACATCGCCTGCAGGCCCTCGACGGCCACCGCGTCGGCGAGCCGCGGCACGCCCGCACCGTCGCCCGTGTGCTGGACGGCGGCGAGGAGGGAGGCCAGGCTGCCGTCCGCGGCGCTGAAATCCTGCGAGTGATCGAACAGCTCTGCTGCCCGCTTGCCCGGAAAGACCTGGACCGTGGGCCAGAGGAAGCGCACGTGGTCGCCCGGCGGCAGCGCCGGCTGGCGGCCCCGCGCCTCCCGAGCGAGACGGCCGAGAGCATCCCGCGCCGCCGGATCACGCACGACGTAGATCTCGGCCGGCGTGTCGTCGACCGCGCCCACCTTCACGGGTGCGCCGCCGGCATTGAACCAGTCGGCGAGCTGGTCGACGGAGGGCAGCCGGCCGCCGGTCTGCCGCACCGTGACGGCGGTCAGCTCGGTCGAGACCTCGCTCCCCCAGGAGCTGCCGATCGCGACCGACTTGTGCGCCACGATCGCAGGGAAGCGCACCTCGGCGGTGAGGACGTGGGCGTTTGCCGGGGTGTATTCGGGGAGCCTGGCGCGTCCGTCCTTGTCGACGGCGAGCTGGCGGCCGTCGAAGGCGAGGGCGATTTCCTTGGGCGGCCGATTGTCCAGGCTCCCCCAGGCGACGCGGGCGACGCGCGGCGCCGTTCCATCGCCCCCTGCGAGGAGGATCTCGAAGCTCACCGGCGGGTGCGCGAGGTTCAGCCATTGGTCGGCGCGCGCCAGCTCGCCGCCCTGGGCGTCCAGGGCGCGCGCCGTGAGCTGGTGCGGCAGCAGCCCCGGCCCGAGGTCGACCTTGCCGCGCCATGGCGGCCCGGTGAGGCGTCCGGCCGGCGCGCCGTCGAGGAGCAGCTCGACCGCCGCGACCGGCGGACCGCTGATCGAGAGCTCGACCTGCAGCGGTCCGGTGACGAGACCCAGGAACAGGCTGAGAAACACGATGTGCATGCATCACCTCCTATGGAGTCATGGCGAGCGGGACACCCAGCGTTGCAGCACCGCACGGATTGCTTAGATCCAGTGCACCCCGCGCCGGTTCCCCGCGCAGGTGGATCGGCTTCGGATGGTGCTGGCAGAGGCGAGGATTGACTCGTCGACTCCGGCGACTACGTCCTTACAGCCTGGCTGGCTGGCTCGAGGACTTCGTACCGAAGCGACGACGACCCAGCCGACGGCGGACAGGCGCCTACCGCCGGCCACGCCCTCTGCCGGCGCGGGCTCCCACCCGGGGCCGTTTTCTTGGCCCTCGCCGCGACCGAGGCGAGACCCCGATCATTCCATCGAAGCCGCGGGAACTTCTTCCGTCAGATCTCGTCCAAGAAGATGTGCGGATGCTCTGCAAATGGAGGAGACGACCATGGGTGCGCATATAGCATTTCTGACTCTGTTCCTCGGTCTGGTGAGCGGCAGCCGTCCCGTGGCGCTGACGGCGAGCCCGGGGGTGGCGCGGATCGAGCTCCGGCTCGACGGCCGGAGCGCCGGGACGGTGAGCGGCCCGCCGTGGGCCGGCACGCTCGACTTCGGCCGCAGCCTCCTGCCCCATCGGCTCGAGGCGCGCGGCTTCGCGGGGGACGGTAGCGAGGTCGCGCGGACCGAGCAGTGGGTCAACCTGCCGCGCCCGCCGGCCGAGGTGGAGATTCTGGTCGAGGGCGAGGAGGGGAAGCCCGGCCGCGTGCGGCTGGTCTCCGCCAGCAACACGGGCGAGCTGCCGACCGAGACCCGCCTGAGCCTCGACGGCAAACCGCTGCGGCTGGACCGGCAGGGACAGGCGACGGTGCCGGCCGCCGCCGTCGGCTCGGCGCACGTCCTCTCGGCCATGCTGCGCTTCCGCCGCGGCTTCGAGGCGCGCCGTGACCTGGTGCTGACCGGGGACTGGGGAAGCGAGGTCGCCACCGAGCTGACCGCCGTGGCGGTCCGCACGGAGAAGCCGGGGCAGGCCCTCGCGGGCAAGGACCTCCAGGGTCTCTTCACCGCCGGTGGGAAGCCGCTCCAAGTGTCGGCCGTCGATCGGGAGGATGCCGACGTGTTCGTCGTCCGCGCCAGGGGCGTCGAACGGGCGACGCTCGAAAAGATCAATGGGTTTGGCAGGGAAGTACCCGAGGGATTATTCAAGGTGTCTCTCAAGACCAACAAACTGGCGGTCTACGGCTTCTTCCGCTCCGACTTCCGCTGCAACTTCGTCGCGGCGACCCCGACGCTGCACAAGACGGCGGACCTCGCGGCCACGACATTCGACCTCATGTTCGACGGGCGCCGGCCGAATCAGCGCTTCATGACTTGTCTGCTGGCTTCCAGGATGCCCAGCGAGCGGTCGGGCGGGACGCAGCTCGCCGATGCCACGGCGATCGCCGGCCTGGCAGCCTATTCCCGCCAGAGACCGCGCGCCGTGCTGCTGATCCTGAAAGGGAATGCCGACGACGGCAGCGCGTTCGAGCCGGCCGCCGTCCGCGCCTACCTCGCGGCCCTCGGCGTGCCGCTCTTCGTCTGGTCGATCGACGGGCCGGGTCTGGCGAATCCGGCCTGGGGCCCGATCGACGACGTCCAAGGGACCGTCGGGCTGCGCACCGCCTACGAGCGCCTGGTCCGGGAGCTGCGCCGGCAGCAGATCGTCTGGCTAGAGGGACGCCACCTGCCGCAGGAGATCGCCCTCTCCGCGCGCGCCGCGGCGCGGGGGCTTGCGCTGATCTCGGCGCCGGCCGCCCATCCGGCCGGCGAGCCGCCGCCGCGCCGGAACGCGCCGTCCCCGCTCCATGCGGTATTGCGCGCTCGGTAGGAGGAAGTGACCACGAGCACGCACATCGCCCTTCTGACCTTGTTCCTGCACGGAGATCGTCGTCACCGATCACCGCGCCGCGACCGAGGCGAGACCCCGATCCTTCCCCGCCGCTGCGCCTCTCTTCTCCGTGGCGAGGGCCGGCGGACCGCTAGCCGAAGCGTTCCGCCGGCAGCGCCAGCGGGCTCGCCAGGGCCTCCGGCTCTAAGGGCTGCGGGCGGCTGGGGTCGGCGGCTCGCGGGTCGTCGGGGGCGGGGAGGGCGGAGACGAGCGGCACCGGCTGGTACTCGTCGAGGCGGCCGATGTCGATCGACAGCTTGCCACCGCGCGGCGGATTGAAGATGTTGACGAAGCGGGCGCCCCAGACGATCTCGTCGGCCTTGTAGGACGAGCGGGTGTGGACGTTCTGCGAGAAGGTCTCGTCGAAGCCGGTGAGGAGGACCAGGAACTCGGCGTCGGCGGCGAGCAGGTGCTCGTAGGTCATTCCGAAGACCGGGCTCGACGGGTCGATCGGGTGGACGATCGTCCAGGAGAGCGGGAAGAAGGCGACCTTCTCGCGCTCGAGGGCGAGCGGCACGAACTCGCGCGCCTTGCCGTCGCGCGCCTTGAAGGCGCTGAAGAGCACGCTCACCCCGAGCTCGATCAACTGGCTGCTGCGGCCGTTGGCGATGCGGAACTCGAACGCCGTGATGCCCCGGTAGGGGGCGATGAAAGCCTTCTCGCTGAACAAGATGCGCGCCGTCGGCCGCGACACGCGGGCGAAGAGGACGCCGGTGGCGAGGGCGAAGCCGAGGAGGCCGAAGAGCGACTCGAAGGTGACGATGACGTTGGGAGCCGTGCCCGACGGCGTGATCCTGCCGTAGCCGATGGTGGCGAAGGTCTGGACGCTGAAGAAGAAGCACTGCAGGAACCGGTTACCCGGCCCCAGCCCGTCGAGCGCGCCGGGGCCGCAGGCGAAGTAGGCGACGGCGAAGACCAGGTTGGTGCCCATGTACGCGAGGACGACCAGCCCCAGGAAGTGGGGCCAGCTCATGGTGAGGAGAGAGTGGTAGGGCGAGAGCGAGGTGAAGAAGTTGAGCCCGCCGCGCTCGACGTTGAAGCTGCCGTCGCGGTTGAGCAGCCGCACCCGGCTCTCGCCGGCGACGACCGACCCGAAGCCCAGATCGCGGTCGAGATCCCGTTCCGCCATGCGCGGACGAGTCTAGAACAAAGCCGGGAGCGGGCCGCTTTCGGGGCGGCCGCTATTCTTAGGAATCGCGCCGCAGCGCGATCGCCAGGTCGCGCTGGAAGGCGGGCAGCCGCAGCCGGCCGACGCCCTGCGGGTCGGCCTGGAACCCCGCGACGCCCCGCGGCGTACCGTCACCCGTGTGCCAGAAGCTCGCGCGGTAGCGCCCGCCCGGCGCCAGCGCGGCGAGCGCCAGGTCGGCCGGGGGAGGGGGAGCCTTGCCGAGCCAGCCCGGCGATCGCGGCGATCACCGAGCAGCCAGAGGAGCGCCTGGCTGTCGTCGGCGCAGCCGAAGACGAGGACCGGCGGTGCCCCGGCGCCGAGAGGATCCAGCGGCCGCAGCCGGGCGTCCCCGGGCCGCAGCGGCCGCGGGCTGAAGCGCGGCCAGTCGAGCGGCGCCGCGGCGATGAAGCGCGCCATCCCGCGCTGCGCGCGATGCATGCCGGGCGTCAGGCCGTGCGGCCGGCGGAACGGCCAGCGCAGGCCGCCGCCGGCGCCGCCGGTCGCCAGGTGCGCCCAGGCCATGTGGCGGAAGTACTCGTCGTCGAAGCCCTCGGCGAGCGGCTTTCGGCGGTCCATGAAGGCGTGGATCGGCCCGTGCTCGGAGTCGGTGAACGGCCGCGCGTCCCCCATCTTCGCGAAGGCGAACTCGACCGCCTCCCGCATCGCCAGGGCACAGTCGACGGTGTTGGTCGGATCGTCGATCCGGCCCTTGGCATAGACGTGCGTGCTGGCGAAGTCGAGGTCCGGATGGCGCAGGATGAGGCGCTGGTACGGCTCGTCCAGGATGCCCTCGAACTTCGAGACGGTGAGAAGGTGCCGCCGCCCCCAGCGCTCCATCTCGCGCTCGCGGACGAGCGCCGCCAGCCGCGCGATCCAGCGCTCCTGGTCCTCGGGGCTGCCGCCCCAGCAGGGGTGGATCTCGTTCATCAGGTCGTAGGCGAAGATCGCCGGCGAGCCGCCCCAGCGGTCGGCGACAAAGCGCACCCGCCGCGCCTGGGTGGCGAAGGCCGTCTCCGAGGTGCAGAACGAGCTCGGACCGTCGAAGCCGCTCCCCGGGCGGGAGTAGGGATGATCCTTCCAGCGCTCCCACAGCCAGAAGCTGTCCCAGAAGGTGAGGAGGAGCCGGACGCCGGTCGACTCGCAGAGCGCGATGAGCTCGTCCCACAGGCCGACCGCCCGGCCCCGCGGCACGCCGGCCGGGCTCTCGAAGAGGAGCTGGGACCTGGCATCGAAGTACTCGAGCATGACGCGGAGCACGGTCACGCCGTGCGCCGCCATGCGCCGCAGGTAGGCCTCGGCCGCCCCGCGGTCGCCCTCGAGGAGGGGCCGGAGCGCCGGCCAGGTCAGCGCCTCGTTGTGGCCGATGGCGAGCCATGGGGCGCCGTCCTCAGTGACGAAGTAGCGCCGGCCGGGGGCGACCCGCACGTGGCCGCGGCCCGGCGGCGCGACGGGGAGCCCGCCCTCCGGCTCTCCGGCCGAGGCCTCGAGGGCGGTCTGCTGTTCCAGGGTTTCTACTTCGTCCACCGCGTCAGGGCGGGGGGTACAAGCTCCCCGCGGCGTCGCAATGACTGCAACGCCCGGGCCAGCCGTCTCCGCCTCGCCGGCCGGCCCTACTCGGCGGCGAAGGGGATCAGCAGGCGCTCGATGCCGCGCGCCTTGCCGGTCGACTCGTCGACGTCGACGACGGCGCCGGCCAGGCGGACGTCGCGCTTGGCGACCTCGAACGAGGCGTGGGTCTGGAGGAGGAAGCGCTTCAGGACCTTGTCCGGGCGCATGCCGATGACCGACTCGTAGGGGCCGGTCATGCCGACGTCGGTCAAGAACGCCGTCCCCTGGGGGAGGACGCGGTCGTCGGCGGTCGGCACGTGGGTGTGGGTGCCGAGGACGGCCGACACCCGGCCGTCGAGATAGAAGCCCAGGGCCTGCTTCTCCGAGGTGGCGTCGGCGTGGAAGTCGACGAGGACCACCTTCGGCTTGTTGGCGAGGCCGGCGAGGCCGGCGAGCAGCCGGTCGGCGACGACGAAGGGCGAGTCGAGATTGTTCATGAACACCCGCCCCTCGAGGTTGATCGTGGCGACCGGGATGCCGGCGGCGGTCTCGCCCAGGTGGAGGCCCTTGCCCGGATTGCCCTCGGGGTAGTTCGCCGGGCGCAGCAGGCGGGGCTCGCGGTCGAGCATCTCGACCCCCTCCTTCTTGTCCCAGACGTGGTTGCCGGTCGTGTAGCAGTCGATCGGCAGCTCCTCGAGCTCGGCGAGGACCTCCGGGGTCACCCCGAAGCCGCCCGCCGAGTTCTCGACGTTGACGACGACGTAGTCCGCCCGGTGCTGGTCGACCAGCCGCGGCAGGAGGGCGGAGAGGGCCCGGCGGCCCGGCTTGCCGATGACGTCGCCGACGAAGAGGAGGCGCATGGTCCGATCTCCAGGCTACGGGGGGGCCAGCGAGAGCTAGCGGGCGAACTCGATCGAGCGGGTCTCGCGGATGACCGTCACCTTGATCTGGCCGGGGTAGGTGAGCTCCCCCTCGATCCGCCGCGCGATGTCCTTCGACAGCCAGAGCGCCGCCTCGTCGCTGATCTTGCCGCTGTCGACGATGATGCGGATCTCGCGCCCGGCCTGGATGGCGAAGGTCTTCTGCACCCCCTTGAAGCTGGAGGCGATCTCCTCGAGCTTCTCGAGGCGCTTGACGTAGGTCTCGAGGACCTCGCGCCGGGCCCCGGGGCGGGCGGCGGAGAGCGCGTCGGCGGCGGTCACCAGCACCGCCTCGACGGTCTGCGGGTCGTAGTCGCCGTGGTGGCAGGCCATGGCGTGGACGACGTCCTCGGTCTCGCCGTACTTGCGCAGCAGGTCGATGCCGATCTGCAGGTGGGTGCCGTCCATCTCGCGGTCGATCGCCTTGCCGACGTCGTGGAGGATGCCGCCGCGCCGCGCCACCTGGACGTTGGCCTTGAGCTCGGCCGCCATGGTGCCGGCGAGGAACGCCACCTCCTTGCTGTGCTGGAGGACGTTCTGGCCGTAGGAGGTGCGGTAGCGCAGGCGGCCGAGGAGCTTGACGAGGTCCGGGTGCATGCCGGGGATGGCGAGCTCCAAGAGCGCCGCCTCCCCCTCCTGCTGGATCCGCTGGTCGAACTCGGCCTTGACCTTCTCGACCACCTCCTCGATCCGCGCCGGGTGGATGCGGCCGTCGGTGATCAGGCGCTCGAGCGCCACCCGCGCCACCTCGCGGCGGAAGGGGTCGAAGCCGGAGAGGATGACCGCCTCGGGGGTGTCGTCGACGATGAGGTCGACGCCGGTCGCCATCTCCAGGGCGCGGATGTTCCTCCCCTCGCGGCCGATGATCCGCCCCTTCATCTCGTCGTTGGGGAGCATGACGACGGAGACCGTCGTCTCCGAGACGTAGTCCGAGGCCGAGCGCTGCACGGCCATCCCGATGATGCGCTGCGCCTGCTTGTGGGCCTGCTCGCGCGCCTCGTCCTCGATCCGCTTGACGATGTGGGCCGCCTCGATCCGGGCGTCGTTCTCGAGGCCATGGATGAGCTCGTCCTTGGCCTGCTGCGCGGTCAAGCCGGCGATCTGCTCGAGCTTCAGCCGCTCCTCGTCGACCATGCGGTCGAGCTCCTGCTCGCGCTCGCCCACCACCTTCTCGCGGGAGAGGAGGGCGCGGTCCTTCTGCGCCACCTCCTTCTCGCGCTGGGTGAGCTCGTCGTTGCGCTTGTCGAGGTTGTCTTCCTTCTGGGTGAGGCGGCGCTCGAGGCCCTCGAGCTCGGAGCGGCGCTTGCGCGCCGAGCCCTCGAACTCGCTCCGCGCCTGGAGGAGCCGCTCCTTGGCGGCGATGTCCGCCTCGCGCAGGCGCGTGTCGGCCTGCCGCTCGGCGTCCTCGGCGGACTTCGCGGCCTGGCTGCGCGCGTCGGCGAGCAGCCGTGCGCCCGTGCGGCGCAGCACCAGCCACCAGCCGGCCACGACGAGCAGCGCGACGGCGAGCAGCACCGCGGCCACTATGGATTGAGCGTTCACCGGTCTGACCCCCTGCTCAAGGGCAAGGGGGGCCGGGCGGACCCGGAGACTTCTCCGTGAGAGAGCGGAAAACTACACCCCCCGCGCGGCCGTGCGGGCGTGCGTTTAGAACCTGAAACGCTCCAGGTGGGTGCCCTCTCTGCGAGCCGTTAGCGTCCTCGTCGAAGCGAGGCAGGCACGGGCCACGCATGTAGCGAGCTCCCGGTGGTTGAATGTTGGTTCTACAATCGTTAAGCCCATCACGAACCGCACAGGGGATGCAAAAACGTTTGCCATCATATCTCGAGGATGGCGCACCGGTTTTCAACCGTCCAGAGCCTGCCGCAATTCCTCGGCCAGCTCCGCCGCCTTCTCCTTGATCTCGACCCGTTCCCCGTCTTGTCTCTTCTGCGTTCGGAACAGTTCGTCCGCCATATTGAGCGCCGCCAGGATCGCGATCCGGGCCGTGTCGGCCGTCGTCACGTGCTGGGCGACCTCGCGCATCTTGCCGTCTACGAAGTCGGCCAGCTCCTGGAGGTACCCGCTATCGTCGCTTCCACGGACGAGGTACGTCGCACCAAAGATTCGCACCGCGGTATTGGCGGGGTTCTCGGCGCTCAAGTCCGTGTCCAGGTGCCCGTGCTCCCAGGCAGGAAGTCAAGTGCTGCCAGGGATTTGGCAAGGCGGAATATAGCATAGGGCCACCGGAGGAGATGACAACGGCCGGTGCCGGCCCCGCGGGCGGCTCGCTCGCTGGGGACCTGCGAGGCGACGATCCGAGGCCGAGCCCGTGGAGCCCCGCGCCGGCCGGCGCTACAGCAGCTTGTCCGAGGTGATCGGCAGGTCCCTTACCCGCCGGCCGGTGGCGTGGAAGACGGCGTTGGCGATCGCGGCGGCGACGCCGGTGATGCCGATCTCCCCCACCCCGCGGCAGCCGAGCGAGTTGATGTGCGGGTCGGGATGGTCGAGGAGCTCCACCTCGATGCCCTCGACGTCGGCGTGGACCGGCATCAGGTAGTCGGCGAGGTTGTCGGTGACCGGGTGGCCGGTGCGCGGATCGTAGACCGTCTCCTCCATGAGCGCCCCGCCGATGCCCATGACGACCGCCCCCTCGACCTGGCTGCGGCTGGTCCGCGGATTGAGGATCCGCCCGGCGTCGATCACCGAGACGAAACGGGTCACCCGCACCCGCGGCAGCAGCGGATCGATCTTGACCTCGCAGAACTGGGCGCCGAAGGACTGGATGGTGAAGGCCCGGCTGGTCGCCTCGTCCAGGCGGACCGAGGCCTCGCCTTCGATCTCGCGCCGGCCGGCGCGCCGCAGGAGGTCCGTGCAGGCGATGCCGCGGGAGGGGTCGGCCGCGGCGACCAGGCGGCCGCCGGAGAGCGCCAGCTCCTCCGGCCCGAGGCCGGCGAGCGGCGAGCCGGGATCGGCGGCGGCGAGCCGCGCGAGCTCCGCCTTGACGGCCGCCGCCGCCTGGATGATCGCCTCGCTCACGCTCGCCGCCGAGCAGGAGCCCGCCGAGAGGGGCGCCGGCGGGAGGTCGCTGTCGCCGAGCTCGAAGGCGACGCGCTCGACCGGCAGGCCGAGGGCGTCGGCCGACACCTGGGTGAAGACGGTGTAGGAGCCCGTGCCGAGCTCCTGCGTCGCCGCCTGGACACGGCCCTGCCGTCCGCCGCGAGCCGCACCCGCGCCGACGACGGCCACCGCTTGCCGGGGTAGTACGCCGTCGCCATGCCCCAGCCGACCCGCAGGTCGCCGTCCCGCATCGAGCCCGGCGCCGGCGACCGGCGGCGCCAGCCGAACCGCTCGGCGCCCCGCGCGTAGCACTCCTCGAGGTGCTTGCTCGACCAGGGCCTGTCCTTCGCCGGGTCCCGCTCGGCGTGATTGCGCCGCCGCAGCTCCAGGGGGTCCATGCCGAGGGCATGGGCGAGCTCGTCCATGGCGGACTCGAGGGCGAAGGAGGCCGGGCACTCGGCCGGGGCGCGCATCGGGGTCGGCGCCCCGACGTTGACGCGCACCAGCCGGTTGGGCGTCTCGACGCTGGCGCAGGCATAGAGCGAGCGGCTGGTCACCGCGCCGCAGGGGGCGACGAACTCGGTCAGCGGCGAGCTGGGGTTGACCGTCTCGTGGCGGATGGCGGTCAGGGTGCCGTCGCGGCGGGCGGCGAGAGCCAGGCGCTGGACGGTCGGCGGGCGGTGCCCCACCGAGGTGAACATCTGGCCCCGCGAGAGGACGAGGCGGACCGGGCGGCGGGCGACCCGCGCCGCCATCGCCGCGAGCAGCGTGTGCGGCCACTGGTGGCCCTTGCAGCCGAAGCCGCCGCCGGTGAACCGGCAGAGCACCCGCACGTTCTGGCGCGGCACGCCGAAGGCCGCGGCGAGGACGTCCCGCGTCGCGACGACCGCCTGGGTCGAGTCCTCGACGGTCAGCCGCTCGCCGTCCCACCAGGCGAGGGTCGCCGACGGCTCCATCGGGTTGTTGGTCTCGACCGGCGTCGTGTAGGTCGCCTCGACCTTGACGACGCCCGGCGCGGCGAGCGCGGCCCCGACGTCGCCGCGGCGATGCTGCACGTCCTCCTCTCCCATCGCCTGGGTCGGGAACGTCGCCGCGGCCGCCGCCTGATCGATCGCGAGGACCGGCGGCTCCTCCGCGTAGCGCACGGCGAGGAGGGAGGCGGCGTACCGCGCCTGCTCCAGGCTCTCCGCCACCACCAGGGCGATGTGCTGGCCGGCGAAATGGATGGCGGCGTCGGCGAGCGGCATCAGCTTCTCGCCCATGTGCTCGCTCGTCCGGCTGTCGAGGTGGAGCTTGGGCGCGTTCTCGTGGGTCAGCACCGCGAGCGCTCCAGGGGCGCCGAGCGCCGCCGCGGTGCCGATCGAGACGATGCGGCCGCGGGCGATCTTGCTCTGCACGACGACCGCCTCGGCCAGGCGCTGCCGGCGGACGTCGCCGGCGTACCGCGCCTCGCCGGTGACCTTCTGCCGCCCGTCGACGCGCTGGAGCGGTTTTCCGACTGCCGGGCTCATGGTCTGCCTTCTGGGCTCATGGGGCTCGCGGGTCCCCGGCTCCGAGAAACCTGCAGCCCTCGTGCCGGCGAGCCGACCACCCGCCCGAACCCCCTTCCAGTCGGCCGTCCTCGGGACCCAACGGACTCAGTCCCCCCTGTGAGGCCGGCGAGCTGCGGCTAGAATCGCCAGGCCCATGCCTCCTCCTCCGCCCGGCTACCGCCTGCTGCGGCCGCTCCTCTTCCGGCTCGATCCCGAGGCGAGCCACGGCCTGGCGATCGCGGCCCTGCGGGCGGCCGGCCGGGTGCCGGGGATGGTCCCCTGGATGGCCCGGCGGCGGCGGGTCGCCGATCCGCGGCTCGCCCAGACCCTCTTCGGCCGTGTCTTCGCCAACCCGGTGGGCCTCGCCGCCGGCTTCGACAAGGACGCCCGGATCGTCGCCGCCCTGCCCGCCCTCGGGCTGGGATTCACCGAGGTCGGCACCGTCACCCCCCGCCCCCAGCCGGGTAACCCCAAACCGCGGCTCCTCCGGCATTCGGGGATGGAGAGCCTGCAGAACGCCATGGGGTTCAACAACTCCGGGATGGAAGCCCTCCGCCGTCGCCTGAGGCCTCTCTACCCCGCCCCGTTCCCCATCGGCGTCAACATCGGGAAGAACAAGGCGACGCCCCAGGAGGAGGCGCTGGGCGACTACGCGGCGCTGGTCGAGGGGCTCGCCGACCTCTGCGACTACCTGGTGGTCAACCTCTCCTCGCCCAACACCCCCGGCCTCCGCGATCTGCAGAACGAGGGATTCGTGCGCGCGGTGCTGGCGATGGCCCGCGGCATCACCGCGAAGCCGGTCCTCGTCAAGCTGTCGCCGGACCTCGAGCCCGCCGCCGCGGCCGACCTGGCGGAAGCCGCGGTCTCAGGCGGCGCCGCCGGGATCGTCGCCACCAACACGACGACCGACTACGGGCTGATCCCCGGGGCGAAGCCGTTCGGGGGGTTGAGCGGTCCGGTGCTGCGGGAGCGGAGCTACCGGACGCTCCAGGCGATCGCCCGGAGGCTCAGCGGCCGGGCGGTCCTCATCGCCGCCGGCGGCATCGACTCCGGCGCCGAGGCCTACCGGAGGATCCGCGCCGGCGCCGCGCTCGTCCAGGTCTACACCGCCCTCGTCTACCAGGGGCCGGGCCTGGCGCGGCGGATCCACGAGGAGCTGCTGGCGCTGCTCGAACGCGACGGGTTGGTGTCGATTGGAGAGGCGGTGGGCAAGGACCTTTGAGAGGGGGCGGGGCGCCGCGTCAGTCGATCTCGCGGACGGCCTTCCCGGCCTTCCCCGTCAGGGTGAGGGCGGAGGTCGCGGCGAGGACCGCGCCCGCGGCGACGAAGAGAGCCGCGGGGTTCCACTGGGCGAGGGCGCCGGCGATCGCGTAGGACACCGGGACCAGCCCCACCGCGGAGAACATCAGCACGCTCATCACCCGGCCCAGCAGGGCGCGCTCGACGCGCATCTGCATCCAGGCGCTGAACTGCACGTTGACGAAGCCGACGCCGAGACCCATCAGGGCGAGCAGCAGGGCGATCGCGACGAGCTTCAGGAGGAGGCCGATGGCGATCATCTCGAGGCCGGCTGCAGCGCTCATCACGACGAACTGCAGGCCGCGCCGGCGCGGCCGCTTCACCGTGCCGCCGAGGATCATCCCCACCAGGGTGCCGGCGCTGAAGCAGGAGAGGAAGGTGCCGAACGCCGCGGCCGAGCCGAAGCGGAACTTCGCCACCGTCGCGAGGCCGACGCCGATCGGCCCGGAGACGCAGATGTTGATGGTCGCGACGACCAGCATGAGCGCCAGGAGGGGCGGGTCCCGGCGCACCGTGCGCAGGCCCTCGGCGATCGAGCGCAGCACGCTCGGGCGCGCCGCCGCGCCGGCGGCCGCGGGCGCCTTCGGCGGCTCGGGGATGCGGAACAGCGCGGCGATCACGGCGAGGAAGGAGAGCGCGTCGAAGCAGAGCGCCGAGGCGACGCCGAAGCTGCGGATGGCGAGGCCCGCCGGCGCCGCGCCGGCCATCTGCGTCATCACCGTGGCGCCCTGCATGAAGGCGTTGGCCGGCTGGAGCTGCTGCGGCTCGACCAGCGTCGGGATGAGCGCCGGCCCGGCGGGGAACGAGAACGCGTCGGCGACGCCGAAGGCGAAGGTCAGCACGTAGAGCTGCCACATCTGGGCGAGGTGGAGCCAGACGAGCGCCGCCACCGCGCCGACGAGCACGGCGCGGGCCGCCGCCGTCGTCGCCAGCACCCGCCGCGCGGAGAAGCGGTCGATCACCGCGCCGCCCACCAGCATCAGCGCCGCGCGGGGGATCGCGGCGGTCATCAGGATGGTGCCCAGGGCCAGGCTCGACCCCGTCATCTGCAGCACCAGCCACGGCAGCGCCACGAGGTAGAACTGGTCGCCGAGCTGCGAGATCGTGGCGCCGATCCACAGGTTGCGGAAATGCGGCAGCGCGAGGGGGTGCCGCGGCGCGGCAGCCGGAGTGCCGCTGGTGCCGGGCGCGTCGGTGGCGGTCACGGCCGCCGATCACACCACCTTCGATCCAGCGGCGCAAGCCGGTCAGCGCCGGGACCCGCTCCAGGGGAGGGAGCAAGACGCGGCCGCCGGTCAGTAGTGGTAACGGAGCTGAGCGATCAGCAGGGACTCGTCGCGGATCTTGTAGACGATCCGGTGCTCGTCGTTGATGCGGCGCGACCAGTAGCCCTGAAAGGCATGCCGCAGCGGCTCCGGCTTGCCGATGCCGCGGAAGGGCTGGCGCTGGATCTCTCGGATGAGCTGATGGATCCTCGCTACCAATCGGCGGTCGGTCTCCTGCCAGTACAGATAGTCCTCCCAGGCCCGCTCCGAGAAGATGAGCTTCACTCGGCGAGCTCGCGCTCCCTGCCGCCCCCGCGCTCCAGCTCGGCGATCGCCTCGATCAGACGCCTCGCGTTCTTGGGGCTGCGCAGGAGATGAGCCGTCTCCTCGAGGGACTTGTAGTCCGCGAGCGAGAGCATCACCACCGCGTCTTCGCCGCTGCGGGTGATGATGACCGGCTCGTGACTCTCGCAGACATGATCCATCGTCTTCGCCAGCTCGGCGCGGGCGCGGGTGTACGAGATCGAATCCATCGTGAGCTGCTCCTCTTCCGTACAGGAAACTGTACAGTCGTCGCGCCGGGCAGGTCAAGGCGCGCGCAGGCCGAGACGCCACTCGACGTCCTCACCGGCCCGCTACCTACCGGGCAGCTACTTGATCGGCGGCATTCAAAGCAGGCGCCGCGGCGGCCCCGCGCCGCACATTATTGGGTAGGCCAGGCAGCCAAGACTCCGTCACCAGCCTCAAGGAGATACCGATGTCAATTCGTCGTTTCGCGGCACCGCTGCTGACTATCGCGGCTCTCGCTGCCATCCTGCCGACCGCCGCAGCGGCCGCACCCGCCCACGATGCCAGCGCGGTCCAGCCGGCCGAGAGCATTCTCGGCTTCACTCCCGTCCAGAACAACCTCGGGGGCGCCACCGACAAATTCATCATCAACAACTGCGGGCCCGACTACTCCAGTGGTTCCATCATCACCTATCGCAGCAAGTCCACGGGGCAAGTATTCTGTGTCATATACACTTGCGACGGGGAATTTTGCGATCCCGTACCGACACCCGGCACTATACCGTAACGATCCAGCAGATCTGCTGCCTAAACTAATCCCGACCTGAGCCGACGGGTTGCCTGGCCTGGCCGACTCTTCGCTCCAAGAACTCGGCGGAGACCTCGAAGAGCTGGTTCCTCGGGGCGGAGCTTGCCTTACGGAGGCTCGGGGGAGCATGATGGCCGTACACCCCCCTCCAGAGAGCGGAGCCGAATCGGCCAATCTCCCGCTCTTAACGCGCGCTCTTTGCCGGCGGACAACTCGAAGGAGCTCAATATGCGCACTCTCGGTGTCCTCGCCATCCTAGCGTTCGTCGTGCTGCTCGCCGCGGGAGCCTGGTTCTACATGGGCCATACCCACGCGGCGACGGGCGCGAGCCCCGGCTCGACCGCCACCGCGGCCACCACGCCGACCTCGAGCACCGCCGCCGCGGCCAGCGCTGAGGTCGCCCTCGCGAAGGCTCCCGCCGACGGCGGAGCCGGATCCAAGCCCTGCTCCCTGATCACCCAGGGAGAGATGCAGGCGATCGTGGGCGCCTCGATCCGGCAGGTCACCGCCAGGAAAGCCGTCTGCGCCTACGTGACCGACGAGACGCACGAGGCGACGGTCGAGACCACCTGGAGCGGCGGCCGGGAGGCGATGGCGGATGCGAGGAAATTCAACGGCGAGACGATGCGCGCCGTCCCCGGCCTGGGCGACGAAGCCTACTTCCAGGCGGCGGGCGTCATGCACGTCCGCAAGGGGGACGTCTATCTCATCGTCGATTCGCGGGTCTACCCGAACGACGAGGCGACGGAGACGTCGATCGTGCGCAAGGCGCTGACCCGGTTGACGTAGGGTCCGGCGGCGGATCGCGCTCCTGAAGCTAACGGAATCCGGCGCGACTTCTAGAGCGGATCTTCGACACCAGAGCGGCATTCCGGCGGCGGAGCCTGAACGGGATGGGCGAGGTCGTTCGGCGAGGCAGTGGAGCTAGGATCTGTAGAATTTTGCGGGTGATCGGTCTGTTGGCTGCTATAGCTTAAGGGCCCCGGAGGTTGCGCAAATGATCGAGCAGCCGCTTGGCATGGGGGCAGGCCGCCTCGACCCGCTGTGGGTTCAACTTCGCGAGTAGCTCGAAGGACACTTTGCCTTTCGCGTAGGGCGTAGGGCACGCTGCCGTGGCGCGGCTCAACGCAGCCAGCACGTCATCTTTCGGCACTCTTTCGAGCGAGGGCCCTACGTGCAAGGCGTTCTCGCGCAGCGTCGATCCGAAATACTGGCGCAGCAGGTCGAGGTCGGCGAGAAACCACGATTCTGTCACCTGGACCATAAGGAATACTTGGTCGTCACCCGCTCCGCCGGGTCTTTCCCAATTGTCGCGGGCTTTCAGGTGCTGCCACTCCGTATGGCCTTCGATGAGGGGGTCTTCGCTGTCCACGAGCAGCAAAGGCAGCTCGCCTGGTCGTGGATTCGTGACCGCTGTGGCGAACAGGTCGAAGGTGCGATTACGTCCTTGCCCTCGAACGATTCGAGGCATCCTCCCCGCCAGACCGGCCGCTTTGAAGAACATCGTCCAGCCCTGCCGGAACAGCGTATCGAGAAGATGGCCCTCGCCGCCGCCTTCGATGTAGATCTTCACGGTCACCACCGGTTGCCTCCCAGCTCGCCCATGCTCCAAAGATCCCCGAGGGAATACTTGGTGAGCCATGCTTCCAAAGCCGCCGCACCGGGCCGCACGAAGCGCGACTCGCCGTTCTCTTTGTTGCATACCACCACGCTGGAAGGCTGGCCCGACAATGCGTCGACCAGCATTCTGGAGTGCGTGGTGACGACCAGCTGAGTACGCTGGGAGGCTTTCACGAGGAGTTCCGCGACATGAGGAATTATGTCGGGATGCAGGCCCAGCTCCGGCTCTTCGATTGCAATAAGACGGGGGGGCTCCGGGTGCAACAGGATGGCGAGAAGGCAGAGATAACGCAACGTTCCGTCGGAAAGTCGCGTGGCCGGGATCTCTCGGCCACCCGCCTCCTCGAGAAATAGGAGCACGCTTCCTCCGTCGACGGTGAGACGGAAGTCCTCAATACCTTCGTAGAGCTCTCTCAGGGAAGCAAGAAACTCGGATTTCACCTTGGGTCGGATCCTCGAAAGCACAAGCGCGAGATTCTCGCCACCGTCTGCCAAGAAGTCGGAGCGTGTATGGGCGCTCTGGGCGAGTCGCAGCGGAGCGGCTGGCCCAAAGGACCAGCTCCTGTGCAGTTGGATCGCTTCGTACTGTTCCTGTAGCCAGGTCACCTCTGGATAACGTTCCGGGTCTCTCACCTGAGAGAGGACCGATTGATCGGGCTTCACAGTCTCCCGGCGAAGCTTTCGGCTTTTCTCGGCGACATCGTTCAATACAGGATGGCCGCGCTGGAACCGATAGAAGAAATATGGATCGATCTTTCCTTTGTCGGGATCTCTATTCTCGATCCGTTCATCGACAACCTCGAATCGTCCTCCATTCTCGCTGATGCTGAGCACGTGCCGAAGCGGTGGTTTCCCCGTTCGATTAGAAACGATAGCTTCGATGAGAGCTTCTCTCGGAGCAGGCGACCCCTTCCACAGCCACTCCCGCACTCCACCCATTTCCTTGACCGGTTGTGGAAGATTCGTGGGCGCAGCGCGGAGCAACGCCAAGACCTCCAGCAGATTGGATTTCCCGGAACCATTGGGCCCGAAGAGAACGTTCAGCCGCTCGAGGGGAAGGTCGATACCGCTCGGGCCAAATGAAAGAAGTCCGGAGACCTTAAGTCTCTCAATCAACATGGGATTGTCCTCCGCTCTATCCCTCGAGCAGGTCCTCGAGCGTCGAGGCGAGCTTCTCCACCCGGCGGCGGATGTCGTCGCGCTCGCTCTCCCACTCGGCCTGGGCGGGGTTGGCGGCGAGCTGGGTCTCGAGCTCGCTCACCCGGCTCTCCAGCTCGCCGTTCCGCTCCTTGATCTCCTGCAGGCGCGCCGCCGCCTCGTGGACCCGCGTCTCCAGCTCGTCCAGCCACTCGATCTCCATGCCTACTCCTTCCCTCGCCAGCCGAACCGGCGCGCGAGCTCCGCGGCGAGACCTGCCTGCCGCTCGTTGACCTCGTCCTGGGTGAGCGAGCGGTCGCCCGCGTTGTAGAGGAAGTGGATCGTCGTGTTGACCGCCCCGGCGGGGACCCCCTCGCCGCGGTAGCGGTTGGTGAGCGCCCAGGAGACGAGGTCAGGGGGCGCCGACTCGGCGATCGTCCGCTCGATCTCCGCCCAGGGCACGTCGAGGGCGTGGGTGAGCGTCAGGTCCGCCCCGACGCCGGGGAGGCGCGGCGGCGTGCGGACGGCGCGATCGACCTCGCCGGAGAGGGCGTCGGCCGCGATCTCGGCGACGTAGAGGGGGTATCCCTCCTCCGCCTCGACCCTCCCGAGATAGCCGACCGGCTCCGCTCGGCCCTCGATAGAAAGCTGCGCCGAGCTGCCGGCGAGAAGTCCCGGCAGATCGTCCGCCGGCCGCGCCTCGAGCCGCGTCCCCAGCTCCTCCGCCAGGCTCTCGATCGCCCCCTTGGCGTCGAAGAGGTCGAGGCGGACCTCGCGCTCCCAGGGATCGCCGACCGTGCCGCCGCAGACCAGGGCGATCATCTCCGGCTGGTCGGGCAGCTCGACGGGGTCGGCGGCATCGGCGGCATCGGCGGCATCGGGCGCCCCGCCGCGGGCGAAGAAGACCGTCGCCACCTCGAAGAGGCGGACGGCGCCGGCGCCGCGGCGCTGGTTGAAGCGGGCGCTCTCGACGAGGCCGGGGACGAGCGAGCGGCGGAGCACCGAGGCGCGCTCGGAGAGCGGGTTGGCGAGCTCGATGGGCACCGCCTCGGGCCTGAGGCTCGGGAAGGCGAGGGCCTCGGCGCGGTCGCCGAAGGAGAAGTGGATCGCCTCGGCGTAGCCGCAGGCGGCGAGGTGCCGGCGGATGCGCTGCCGGCGCGCCGCGGCGCGGTTGGGGTGGCCGTCCGGACCGGGGATCGCGGGGAGCGCCGCCGGGATGCGCTCGTAGCCGTGGACCCGCATCACCTCCTCGTAGAGGTCCTGCGGATAGACCTCGGCGATGCCGCCGGCCGGCGGCGGCGTGGCGGTGGCTGCCCGGCACCCAGGGGCGGGGCTCGAAGTCGTAGAGCCGCCAGGAGGGCACGGTCACCTCCCAGGCAGGGCCGCCGGCATCGCCCCCATGGTCTGCGGCGGAGCCGCCATCCGCCCCGGCGGCGGGCGCCAGCTCGAAGCCGAGCCCGGAGAGGATGCGCTCGACCTCGGCCGGCGGGATGGCGGCGCCGGCGAAGGCGTCGAGGCGGGCGAGGTCGAGGCGGCCCTTGCGCGGCGGCGCCGGCCGCGCGCGGCGGTCGGCGGCGACCGCCGCCACGGTGCCGCCGGCGAGCTCGACGACGAGCGCCGCGGCGCGGTCGACGGCGGCGAGGCAGATCTCGGGGTCGGCGCCGCGCTCGAAGCGGTGCGACGCGTCGGTGTGGAGGCCGAGGCGCTTGGCCGCGGTGCGCACCGCCCGGCGGTCGAAGTGGGCGCCCTCGAGGAGGATCTCGGTCGTCGAGGCGGTGACCTCGCTGTCGGCGCCTCCCATCACCCCGGCGAGCCCCACCGGCGCCTGGGCGTCGGCGATCACCAGGATCTCCGGGTCGAGCTCGCGGACGGCGCCGTCGAGGGTCGTCAGGCGCTCGCCGGCGCGGGCGCGGCGGACGACGATCCGCCGGCCGCCGAGCTTCGCCAGGTCGTAGGCGTGGAGCGGCTGGCCGAGCTCCCAGAGGACGAAGTTGGTGACGTCGACGACGTTGTTGATCGAGCGCAGGCCGATCGCCGAGAGCCGGCGGCGGAGCCACTCCGGGCTGGGGCCGATCCTCACCCCGGAGACCACCCGCCCGACGTAGCGCGGGCACCCCGCCTCGTCCTGGACGTCGACCTCGACGGCGTGCTCGCCCAGCCGCTCGGGGAGGGCGAAGGAGGGCGGGGCGAGCGGCCGCCCGCAGAGCACCGCGAGCTCGCGCGCCACGCCGAGGTGGTTCATGCAGTCGGGGCGGTTGGTGGTGACCTCGACGTCGAGGACCGCGTCGCCGCCGGCGTCGCGGATGCCCTCGACCGCGAGGCCCGCCATGGTCAGCCGGCGCGCCAGCTCGGCGGTCGGCTCGGGCAGCTCGACGTACTCGGCCAGCCAGTCGCGCGAGAAGAGCATCAGCCGCGGACCTGCCGCAGCAGGCGCTCGTCGTTGTCGAACAGCAGGCGGATGTTGCCGATGTCGTAGCGGTTCATCGCCACCCGGTCGACGCCCATGCCGAAGGCGAAGCCGCTGTAGCGGTCGGCGTCGATGCCGCAGGCCTCGAGGACGCGCGGATCGACCATGCCGCAGCCGAGGATCTCCATCCAGCCGGAGCCCGAGCAGACCTCGCAGCCCTTGCCGCGGCAGAACGAGCAGGTGATGTCGACCTCGGCCGAGGGCTCGGTGAAGGGGAAGAAGGAGGGCCGGAGGCGCATCTCGGTGGCGGGCGAGAAGAGCCGCTTCAGGAACGCCTCGAGCGTGCCCTTGAGGTGGCCGAAGGTGATCCCCTCGGCGACCGCCAGCCCCTCGATCTGGTGGAACATCGGCGAGTGGCGCAGGTCGTTGTCGTGGCGATAGACGCGGCCCGGGCAGATCACCCGGATCGGCGGCTGCCGCGCCAGCATGGTGCGGATCTGGACCGGCGACGTGTGGGTGCGCAGGAGCAGGCCGCTGCGCAGGAAGAACGTGTCCTGGGTGTCGCGCGCCGGGTGGTCCGGCGGGAAGTTCAAGGCCTCGAAGTTGTGGTAGTCGTCCTCGACCTCGGGGCCCTCGGCGACGCTGTAGCCGAGCTCGGCGAAGATCTCGGTCATCTCCTCGATGACGAGGGAGACGGGGTGGATGCTGCCGAGGGCCGGCCGGCGGCCGGGGAGGGTGACGTCGACCCCGGCGGTCCGCCGGGCGGCGGCCTTCTCCGTCGCGGCGAGGTGAGCGTCGAGCGCCGCTAGGCGCTCCTCGACCGCCACCCGCAGCGCGTTGACGGCGGCGCCGTAGGCCTTGCGCTCGGCCGGGGGGGCCTCGCCGACGCGGGAGAGGAGGCCGCGGACGATCCCCTGCTTCCTCCCCACCCAGGCGAGGCGGAGCGCCTCCCAGCCGGCGCGGGTCGCCACCTGGGAGGCCTCGCGCGCGAAGCGCTCGGCGAGCCCGGAGAGGCCGCCGGGCGCGACGTCGAATGAGCTGCTGCCTGCCGGAGCGGGCTCGACCGGAACGGTGCCGGCGCTCCCCGCGGGGGCGGCGTCGGACGGCGGATCGGAGGGCACTAGGCCTCCGCGGGCGTCGCCTGAGCCTGCGCCGCCGGGGGCGGCGCCTCGGCGAGGGCGCCCTTGGCGGCCTCGGCGAGCGTCGCGAACGCCGCGGGCTCGCGCACCGCGAGGTCGGCTAAGACCTTGCGGTCGATCTCCGAGCCGGCGGCCTTGAGGCCGGCCATCAGCTTGCTGTAGGAGAGGCCGTTGAGGCGCGCCGCGGCGTTGATGCGCACGATCCACAGGGCGCGGAGCTGGCGCTTCTTCTGCCGCCGGTCGCGATAGGCGTAGCCGAGCGCCTTGTCCACCGCCTGCTTGGCGATGCGGTGGGCCTTCGACTTCATGCCGTAGAAGCCCTTGGCTAGGCCCAGGATCTTCTTGCGGCGTTCCTTGCGCTTGTTTCCACGCTTGACGCGAGACATGTCGAGAACCTCGTTTCTGCCCACGCTCGAGCGGGTCGAGGGGGCGGTCAGTGACCCGCGCGGCAGCTCGCCGGCGCCGGAGGCGCCGGCCGATCGGGGCGCGATCCGCGCCGCTGCCGGGAGCCGCGGCCACGGTGGACAGGTCCATTCCCACCGCCGGCCGATGTGTTGGTTCGGTATGAGGCCGGGACTTACCGGTGCAGCATCTCCTTGATGATGCCGGCGAACGCGGGCGAGGTCACCACCGCCTTGCGCAGGTTGCGCTTGCGCTTGGTGGTCTTGCTGGTCAGGATGTGGCTGTGCATCGACTGGTGGCGAACCACCTTGCCGCCCGCCGTGACCTTGAACCGCTTCGCGACACCCTTGTGCGTCTTCTGCTTGGGCACTGGGTCGCTCCTTTCTTCTGAGCGCTCGATCGCGAGCGCTGGCGAGCGCAAAATCCACCGGCGGCGCGGGCCACGCCCGCTCCCGGTGGATCGACGGCTCTCGTTCGACACCTAACTCGACTTGGACGTTCTACGCGCCCGCTTCGCCTTCCTTCTTGCGCTGGCGCGGCGGACCCAGGATGGCGTGCATCCGGTTCCCCGTCATTTCGGGCGACGATTCTACCACTCCCCGGTCGCCCACGTCCTGGGCCACCCTCGCGAGGAGCTTCCGGCCGAGGTCGGTGCGGGCCATCTCACGGCCGCGGAACTGCACCGTCGCCTTCACCTTGTCGCCCTCGTCGAGGAAGCGCAGCACGTTCTTCATCTTGAAGTCGTAGTCGTGCTCGTCGATGTTGGGCCGGAACTTGACCTCCTTGACCTGCACGGTGTGCTGCTTGCGCTTCGACTCGTGCAGCTTCTTCTTCTGCTGGTAGAGGAACTTGCCGAAGTCCATGATGCGGCAGACCGGAGGGGCCGCCGCCGGCGCCACCTCCACCAGGTCCAAGCCCTGCTCCTGGGCCCGCCGCAAGGCGTCCTCGATCGTCACGATCCCGGCCTGCGATCCGTCGCCCTCGATCAGGCGCACTTCGCGCACCCGGATGCGTGTGTTGACCCGCGTCGTCTTGTCTATACTCAGTTTGAGCTCACCCCCTGAAGAGCGTGGTTGGTCATACGTCGTTGCTGCGCCGCGCCGCCAGATCGGCGACGCGCGCCACGAAACCGTCGATCGGCATGGCGCCCAGGTCCTCGCCCGCGCGCCGGCGCACCGCCACCGTCCGGTCCTCCTGCTCCCGCCCACCGACGACGAGCATGTAGGGGACCTTCTGCATCTGCGCCTCGCGGATCTTGTAGCCCAGCTTCTCGTTGCGGGCGTCGAGCTCGGCGCGCAGGCCGGCCTCGACGAGGGCGGTGCGCACCTCCTCGCCGTAGCCGGTGAACTTCTCGGAGACCGGCAGGACGATCGCCTGGACCGGCGCCAGCCAGACCGGGAAGGCGCCGGCGGTGTGCTCGACGAGGACCGCCATGAAGCGCTCGACCGAGCCCAGCATGGCGCGGTGGACGAGGACCGGCCGGTGCTCGGCGCCGTCGGCGCCGACGTACTGCAGGTCGAAGCGCTGCGGCATCTGGTAGTCGAGCTGCACGGTGCCGAGCTGCCAACGGCGGCCGAGCGCGTCGGCGACGTGGAAGTCGATCTTCGGGCCGTAGAAGGCGCCGTCGCCGGGGTTCACCTTGTAGGGCAGGCCGCGGCGGCCGAGCGCCGCGGCGAGCGCCCCCTCGGCGCGGGCCCAGAGCTCGGCCGAGCCGATCGACTTCTCGGGCCGGGTCGACAGCTCGATCGCCACGTCGTCGAAGCCGAGCGTGCGGTAGACCTCGAGGATCATCTCGGTGACGGCGAGCACCTCGCTCTCGATCTGCTCCTCCGTACAGAAGATATGTGCGTCGTCCTGGCAGAAGGAGCGCACGCGCAGCAGGCCCGAGGTGACGCCGCTCCTCTCGTAGCGGTGGAGGCGGCCGAAGTCGGCGTAGCGCAGCGGCAGGTCGCGGTACGAGCGCATGCGGGTGGCGAAGATCAGGCACGCCGCCGGGCAGTTCATCGGCTTGACCGCGAACTGCTTCTCGTCGACCTCGGTGAAGAACATCGCCTCGCGGTAGTTGGCGTAGTGCCCGGAGGTCTTCCACAGCTCGACGTCCATGATCTGCGGCGTCAGCACCTCGCCATAGCCGTAGCGCCGGTAGAGCTCGCGGACGTAGTCCTCGAGGGCGTTGTAGACGAAGGCGCCCTTGGGGTGGAAGAACGGCGAGGCCGGCGCCAGCGGGCTGAAGCTGAAGAGGTCGAGCTCCGCCCCCAGCCGCCGGTGGTCGCGCGCGCGCGCCTGCTCCAGGCGCTCGAGGTAGCGGTCGAGCTCGGCCGGGGTGGAAAAGGCCGTGCCGTAGATCCGCTGCAGCCGCTCGTTCGCCTCGTCGCCCTTGAAGTAGACGCCGGAGGACTCGAGGAGCTTGACGGCGCCGATCTGGTCGAGGCGCTGGACGTGCGGGCCGCGGCAGAGGTCGACGAAGCCGCCGGCCGCGGGGTCCGCGGCGGGCGACGCGGGACCGTGCCGGTAGAGGGTGATCGCCTCCCCCGCCGGGATGTCCTTCAGCCGCTCGATCTTCAAGTCGTTGCCCGCGGCGGCGAAGATCGCCTCGGCCTCCGCGCGGGAGACCTCCCGCCGCTCGAAGCCGCCGCCGGCGGCGAGGATCCGCCGCATCTCGGCCTCGATGGCCGCGAGGTCCTCCGGGGTGAAGGGGCGCGGGAAGCGGAAGTCGTACTGGAACTTCTCGCTGTGGTCCTGCCGCCCGGCGTCGACCTGGGCCTCGGGGAAGAGGCGCTTGACGGCGTCGGCCAGCACGTGCTCGGCGCTATGGCGGACGAAGTCGCCGGCCTCCGGGCTCTTGGTGGTGAAGATGCGGAACGCCCCGCCCTCGGCCAGCGGCTGGCGCAGGTCGACCCGCCGGCCGTCGAGCTCGGCGCCCACGGCGTCCTTGGCGAGGCGCGGCCCGATCGAGGCGGCGACGGCGAGCGGCGTGGTGCCGGGCGCGACCGCCCGCACCGAACCGTCGGGGAGGGTCAGGCTGATCGCTGCGGCGGTTCCGGGCGCGAGGCCCGCGGCACCGGACGTCACGAGCGGGGGGATTGGTAGGCGCTAGCGGGCTCGAACCGCTGACCTCTACCGTGTGAAGGTAGCGCTCTAACCAGCTGAGCTAAGCGCCTGGGCATGAAGCGGAACGGCGGTCGATGCGATCGGGCGAGCGGACGGCGAGCGAGCGATGCGGCCACCGATAGATGGCCGGCGAGGGGGATATCCAATGCGCTCTCGATCGTCTTCGTCTCTTTCCGAGCTCGACTCGTCAATAGGTGGTAGGCCCTAGCGGACTTGAACCGCTGACCTCTACGATGTCAACGTAGCGCTCTAACCAACTGAGCTAAGGGCCTAGAGCTCCCGACTCCTCTACGGTCGCCGAGGACCCCGAAGGCTAGCAAACGCCCGCGCCGGCTGTCAAACCGCGGGCTCGCGGGCTAAAGATCCGGCGCCGCCGTCCTCTGGTGGCCATTGTTCGTCCTGACGCCACAAAATCTCGTCCTGACTCAGCCATTTTAAGTCCTGACTTGACCATTCTCGGTCCTGATTCCGCCATGATCGGTCCTGGCATAGCTTCGCCCCGTCCTGGCATGACTTCGCCCGTCCTGGCCTGACAAGGATTTGTCCTGGTTTCACCATGCCCGCGGGGGGGTATCGAGACTCCTCGTCCTGGCTCGGCCGTCCGCCCGCTCGCCGTGGCCATGCCCGGTCCTCTCACCCTCGGAATTAGTCCTCGATTTTCCGGTTATGGTCCTCGAAATGCGCGGCGCCGTCCTGAGCGGACAGCGCCGCGTCCTCGCATCGCGAGGTTTCTTTCTCGGCTGACGGCGCCGCCTTCCGGCGCGGCCTCGCCGGATCCCGGCGTGACGATGCCGCGTCCTGTCGTCGCCAGGCGCCGTCCTGGCGTGACCGCGCTCCGTCTTGCCTCTACCCCGCGGCACGGTGCCGGCCGCCCGGTGGACGGCCTCTTGCAGGGCGTGCCACAATGGACGGGCTCAAGCCCTCCGGGGCCCTCCGGGTCGCCCCGATCCTCTATATATCCCATCAGGAAGGAGACGACGATGGCTCAGCCGAACGCTGCGGAAGGCGCCGCGGAGCGCACCCTGGTTCATTACGAGGTGAGGGACGGGGTGGCCTACCTCACCCTGGACGATCCTCCGGCCAATACCTATACCCACGAGATGATGCGGCAGCTCGACGAGGCCATCCTCGAGGCCCGCTTCGACAAGAACGTCTATGTGCTGGTGCTGGTCGGCAAGGGGGAGAAGTTCTTCTGCGCCGGCGCCAACATCAACATGCTGAAGACCGCCGACCCCCACTTCAAGTACTACTTCTGCCTGCACGCCAACGAGACCCTGAACCGCCTGGAGCAGACCCCCAAGCTGGTGATCGCGGCGCTCGAGGGCCACACCGTCGGCGGCGGCCTCGAGATCGCCATGGCGGCGGACCTCCTGGTCGCCAAGAAGGACTCCGGCAAGGTCGGCCTCCCCGAGATCAACCTCGGCGTCCTCCCCGGCACCGGCGGCACGCAGCGGCTCGCCCGCCGCGTCGGCAAGAACCGGGCGATCGACCTCATGATCACCGGCCGGCTGATCTCCTTCGAGGAGGCGCGGGAGATGGGCATCGTCAACTCGATCCTCGAGGGCGACGACTTCCTGGGCCAGATCCACGAGTACGCCCGGCAGTTCTGCCCGCCGAACCGCGCCTCGAAGGCCGTCGGCCGCATCAAGCGCTCGGTGCAGTCGGGCGCCGAGGTGCCGTTCGAGAGCGGCCTCGCCATCGAGCGCGAGCTGCAGCAGCAGCTCTTCGAGAGCTCGGACGCCAAGGAAGGCCTGGACGCCTACGTCACCAAGCGGCAGCCGCAGTTCAAGGGGATCTGACGTGGCGACCACCGAGAGCTCCCCGCGGGTCGCCGACGTCGCGGCGGCGAAGCCCAACCTGCCGCCGCCGCAGCTCTGGATCGGCGGCGAATGGACCGCGGCCGAGGGCGGCCGCACCTTCGCGACCGAGAACCCGGCGACCGAGCAGACGATCTGCGATGTCGCCGCGGCCGGCGCCGCCGACGTCGACCGCGCCGTCGCCGCGGCGCACGCCGCGCTCGACGGCGACTGGGGGAAGAAGACCGCGGCCCGCGAGCGCGGCCGCATCCTGTGGAAGATCGCCGATCTCCTGGAGTCGCGGATCGACGAGTTCGCGCTCTTGGAGACCCTCGACAACGGCAAGCCGATCTTCGAGTCGCGCTACGTCGACGTCCCCGCGGCGATCGACGCCCTGCGCTACTTCGCCGGCTGGGCCGACAAGGTGACCGGCGAGACGCTGCCGGTCTCCGGGCCGTTCGTCCTCGCCTACACGCTGCGCGAGCCGGTCGGCGTGATCGCCGCCATCACGCCGTGGAACTTCCCCCTCATCCAGGCGCTGTGGAAGATCGCGCCGGCGCTCGCCTGCGGCAACGCGGTGATCCACAAGCCGGCCTCCTACACCCCGCTCACCGCGCTCAAGTTCGGCGAGCTGGCGAGCGAGGCGGGGCTGCCCAAGGGGGCGCTCAACGTGCTCCCCGGGCGCGGCAGCGAGGTCGGCAACGCCATCGTCCAGCACCCCGGCATCGCCAAGATCACCTTCACCGGCTCGACCGAGGTGGGCAAGGACATCATGCGGGGCGCGGCGGACACCATCAAGCGGCTGACCTTGGAGCTCGGCGGCAAGTCGCCCAACATCGTCTTCGCCGACGCCGACCTCGACGCCGCGGTCAAGGGCGCCTACAACGGCATCTTCTACGGCAAGGGCGAGGTCTGCGCCGCGGGCTCGCGCCTCTTCGTCGAAGAGACGGTGCACGACGAAATGGTCGAGCGGCTGGTCGAGCGGACGAAGAAGCTCGCCCCGGGCGATCCGCTCGACCCGCGGACGCGGCTCGGCGCCCTGGTCTCCGGCAAGCAGCGCGAGACGGTCCTCTCCTACGTCGAGGCCGGCCGGCAGGAGGGCGCCCGCGTCGCCTCGGGCGGCGCGGCGGCCGCGATCGGCGGCAAGGGCTTCTTCATGCAGCCGACGATCCTCGACGGGGTCAGGAACGACATGAAGGTCGCCCGCGAGGAGATCTTCGGACCGGTCCTCGTGGTCATCCCGTTCAAGGACGTCAAGGACGCCGTGGCGCAGGCGAACGCGTCGATCTACGGCCTCGCCGCCGGCGTCTGGACGCGCGACATCGGCAAGGCCCACCAGGTGGCGCGCGACGTCCAGGCCGGCACGGTATGGATCAACCAGTACAACTGGTACGACTCGGGGGCGCCGTTCGGCGGCTACAAGCAGAGCGGCTTCGGGCGCGAGCTGGGCAAGCAGGCGCTCGAGTATTACACCGAGTCGAAGACGGTCTTCGTCGGCAGGTGACCGGCGCGTGACGACGGACAGCCACGACATCGTCCTCGCCGCGCCGGTGCGGACGCCGATCGGCCGCTTCGGCGGCGGCTTGGCGCCGCTCTCGGCGGCCGACCTCGGCACCGCCGCGGCCATCGCGGCGCTCGCCCGCGCCGGGCTCGACCCGGCGCGCGTCGACCAGGTGATCCTCGGCCACGCGCGGCAGGCGGGCGGCGGCCCCAACACCGCCCGCCAGGTCGCCCACCGCGCCGGGGTGCCGGACGACCGCCCGGCCTACACCGTCAACCAGGCCTGCGGCTCCGGTCTCCAGGCGGTGCTCTCGGCGGCGCGCGCCATCCTCACCGGCGAGGCGCAGGTCGTCCTCGCCGGCGGCACCGAGAGCATGTCGAACACGCCCTACCTCCTGCCGCGCGCCCGCTCCGGCTACCGGCTGGGCCACGCCGAGATCGTCGACGGCATGTACAAGGACGGCTTCGACGATCCCCTCTCCGGGATGGTCATGGGCGAGACCGCCGAGGAGCTGGCGGTCGAGGACGGCATCTCGCGCGCCGCGGCGGACGCCTACGCGCTGGAGAGCCAGCAGCGCTGCCAACGGGCGCGGGAGGAGCGCCGCTTCGACGCCGAGATCGTGCCCGTCGAGGTGCCCGGCCGCAAGGGCGCGACCGTGATCGAGCGCGACGAGCACCCGCGGGACGGCGTCACCCTCGCCTCGCTCGCCAAGCTCGCCCCGGTCTTCCGCGACGGCGGCACCGTCACCGCCGGCAACGCCTCCGGCATCACCGACGGCGCGGCGGCGATCGTCGTCGCCTCGCGCGCCGCCGCCGCCGAGCTCGGCCTCCCCGTCCTCGCCCGCCTGGTCGGCTGGCAGGTCGTCGGCGTCGAGCCCCGCATCATGGGGATCGGCCCGGTGCCGGCGGTCGAGAGGCTCCTCCGGCAGACCGGCGTGGCCCTCGCCGACATCGACGACATCGAGCTCAACGAGGCCTTCGCCACCCAGGTGCTCGCCTGCGTGCAGCGGCTGGACCTCGACCCCGCGCGCGTCAACCGCGACGGCGGCGCCATCGCCCTCGGCCATCCGATCGGGGCGACCGGCGCGCGCATCCTGGTGACCCTCCTCCACGGCCTCGAGAAGCGCGGCGGCCGGCGCGGCCTGGCGACGCTCTGCGTCTCCGGCGGCATGGGGCTCGCGGCGCTCGTCGAGCGCGAGGTGGGAGCCGTTTCGTGAGCGGCGAGGTCGTCGTCTCGACGAGCTCGGAGGAGCGGGCCGCTCCCTACGTCGCGGCGCTCCGCGCCGCCGGCGTCGCCGCCGAGCGCATCGCCGTGCTGACGCCGGACGATCCCGGCGCGGGCGGGCCGGCCGGGGTCCGGACGGCGCGCGAGCGGATCGCCGGCGCCGCCGGCCTCGTCCTCGCCGGCGGCCTCGACGTCGACCCGGCGCGCTACGGCGAGGCCCCTCTCGAGGGAGCCGACCTCGCCCTCCGCCCGGAGCGCGACGCGCTCGAGTGGGAGCTCCTCGCCGGCGCCCGCGACCGGCGCGTCCCCACCTTCTGCATCTGCCGCGGGCTGCAGGTGGCGAACGTCTTCCTCGGCGGCTCGCTCTACCAGGACATCCCCGCGCAGCTCCCCGGCGCGCTCGCCCACGACCTCGCGCCGCCGGCCGACGCGCTGGCGCACGCCGTCGAAGCCGTCGATCCCGCCACGGCCCTCGGCGGCCGCCTCGCCGGCGGCCTCCGCCTGGTCAACAGCCGCCACCACCAGGCGGTGAAGCGCCTGGGCGCCGGGCTCGTCGCCGCGGCGGTGTCGCGCGACGGCCTGGTCGAGGCGGCGGAGCTCCCCGCCGGCGCGGGCTGGTGGCTGCGCGGCGTCCAGTGGCACCCCGAGAACCTCACCGCGCTCGCCGAGCAGCGCGTCCTCTGGGACGACTTCGCCGCCGCCCTCGCCCCATGACCGTCCGCATCGAGCGGGGTGACCCGGGCACGCCAGCCGGCCGGATCGCGACGATCGTCCTCGACCGGCCGCCGCTCAACATCCTCGATCTCGCGACCATCGCCAGCCTGGACGCGGCGCTCTCGACCCTCGACGCCCCCGACCTCCAGGTGATCTTCCTCCGCGGCGCCGGGCCGCGCGCCTTCTCGGCCGGCGTCGCCGTGCAGGACCACACGCCGGAGAAGATCGACCGCATGCTCGCCGGTCTCCACGGCGCCATCCGCAAGCTCGACGCCCTGCCGGCGGTCACCGTCGCCGCCGTCCACGGCCACTGCCTGGGCGGCGGGATGGAGCTGGCGCTCGCCTGCGACCTGGTGCTGGCGACCGACGAGGCGCGCTTCGGCCAGCCGGAGATCGAGCTCGGCTGCTTCCCGCCGGTCGCCGCCGCCCTCTATCCGCGGAAGATCGGCGCCGCCCGCACCCTCGAGCTGCTGCTGACCGGCCGCACGCTCTCCTGCGCCGACGCCGAGGCCCTGGGGCTCGTCACCTGGCGGGTCGCCGAGGGCGGCCTGGACCTCGGGATCGCCCGCGTCGCCGCCGACCTGACCGCCAAGAGCGCCGCCGTCACCCGCCTCGCCAAGCGGGCGGTGCGCGCCGGCCGCGACCGCGGCTTCCCGGCGTCGCTCGCCGAGACCGAGCGGCTCTACCTGGAGGACCTCGCCCGCACCGAGGACATGGAGGAGGGGCTCGCCGCCTTTCTCGCCAAGCGGCCGCCCGAGTGGCGGCACCGGTAGCGGGAAGACACGAGCGGGTGTTGATGACGAGGGCGATGTCGCGGTCGATCAGGCGGCCGAGCGATCTTTGTGCCAAGATGTTGAAGCGCTTTGTCATCCTGAGCGCAGCGAAGGATCTGGGGGTAGGCGTGACTCATCTTCCCCCCACCCAGATCCTTCGCTCCGCTCAGGATGACAAGGCGTAAAGTCGCTCGAGACCCATAACTGCGCATCACCAGCTCATCTCTAGAGGAGACCGCATGCCTGAGACCATTCTGATCGCGCGGGAGGGCCGCGTCGCGGTCCTCACCGTCAACCGTCCCGACAAGCTGAACGCCTTGAACGATCAGGTCCGCGTCGACCTGCTCGCCGCCCTGGCCGAGATCGAGGGCGACGCCGGGATCGGCGTCGTCGTCCTGACCGGCGCCGGCGAGAAGTCGTTCATCGCCGGCGCCGACATCGGCGAGTTCGCCGGCCGCACCCCCTTCGACCAGCGCGAGGCGATGCGGAGCCCGCGGATCTTCGACATCATGGGCTCCTTCCCCAAGCCCGTCATCGCCATGATCAACGGCTTCTGCCTCGGCGGCGGCTGCGAGCTCGCCTCCTCCTGCGACCTGCGCATCGCCTCGGACAAGGCCCGCTTCGGCCAGCCGGAGATCAACCTGGGGCTCATCCCCGGCGGCGGCGGCACGCAGCGCCTGCCGCGCCTCATCGGCCTCGGCCAGACGATGCGGCTCGTCCTCACCGGCGACATGATCGGCGCCGCCGAGGCGAAGGAGATCGGCCTCGTCGAGATGGTCGTGCCGCACGAGGAGCTGCGCGCCAAGACCCTCGAGCTGGCGCAGAAAATGGCCGCCAAGAGCCCGCTCACCCTGCGCGTCGCCAAGGAGGCTGTCCGCACCGCCTGGAAGCTCCCCATCGAGGAGGGGATCGCCTACGAGCGCGACCTCTTCTGCCTCTGCTTCTCGACGGCGGACAAGGAGGAGGGGGTCGCGGCGTTCCTCGAGAAGCGCCCCGCCGTGTGGAAAGGCCGCTAGTGGCGGGCGGGAGCGCGGCGCCGCGCCGGCGGCTGCCCTATGGGGTCGTCGACCTCCACGTGCACATCCAGCCCTGGGAGCAGCTCCTGCCGGCGGTCCGCGGGCGGATGGAGAGCCGGCCGGGCGCCGCGGAGCTCGCCGCCCTGATGCACCGTCCGGCCGCGATCCTCGCCCTCATGGACGAGGCCGGGGTCGAGCGGATCGGGATGATCAACTACGTCTCGCCGGACCTCATGGGCTTCACCCCGGCGGTCAACGACTTCGCCGCGGCGACCGCCCGCCAGGCTCCCGACCGCCTGATCCCCTTCGGCTCGGTCCATCCCCGCTTCACCGCCGATCCCGGCGCCGAGGTCCGCCGCCTGCGCGACCTCGGCATCCGCGCGCTCAAGGTCCACCCGCCGCACCAGCTCTTCGCCGCCAACGCCTACCTCGCCGGCCTGCCGTCGCTCGCCGCGGTCTACGCAGAGGCCCAGGAGCACGGGCTGCCGGTGATGATCCACACCGGCACCTCGGTCTTCCCCGGCGCGCGCAACCGCTTCGCCGACCCGATGGCGGCCGACGACGTGGCGGTCGACTTCCCCGGCCTCACCCTCATCCTCGCCCATGCCGGCCGGCCGCTCTACATGGAGACGGCGGTCTTCCTGGCGCGCCGCCACCCGAACGTCCACCTCGACATCTCCGGGATCCCGCCGCGGCGCCTCCTCGCCTACCTGCCGCGCCTCCCCGAGATCGCCGACAAGGTCCTCTGGGGGACCGACTGGCCGGACCCCGGCGTCCCCGGCCTCGCCGAGAACCTCGCGGCCTTCCTGGCGCTCGGCCTGCCGCCGGCGGTCGAGCGTAAGATCCTCCGCGGCAACGCCTGCCGCATCTTCGGCTGGGACGACTGAAATCCTGGGACGACGAATCGAGGCCTCGCGATGAGCCCCGCACCGAGCCCCGCACCCCACGAGGACCTCCTCGCGTGGCGCGCCGAGTTCCCCATCCTCGAGCGCACCACCTACCTCATCAACAACTCGCTGGGCGCCATGCCGCGCGGCGTCCACGACGAGCTCGCGACCTTCGAGCGCGAGTGGGGGGAGCGCGGGGTGCGCGCCTGGAGCGAGGGGTGGTGGGAGATGGCGGCGACGACGGGCGACCTCCTGGCGCCGCTCCTCGGCGTCGCCCCCGGCGGGATCTCGATGCACCAGAACGTGGCGGTGGCGGCGGCGGTCTTCCTCTCCTGCTTCGACTATCCCGCCGGGCGCAACCGCATCGTCTACACCGAGCTCAACTTCCCCAATCTCATGTACCTCGCCGAGGGCGAGCGGCAGAAGGGCGCGGAGATCGTCGTCGTGCCGTCGGACGACGGCATCGGCGTGCCCATCGAGCGGCTGCTGGCGGCGATCGACGCGCGGACGCGCCTGGTGCCGATCTCCCACACCCTCTTCCGCAGCGCCTACGTCCAGGACGCGCAGGCGATCGCCCGGCGCTGCCGCGAGGTGGGCGCGGTCCTCCTCCTCGACGTCTACCAGTCGACCGGGGCGGTGCCGCTCGAGCTCGCGGCCTGGGGGGTGGACGCGGCGGTCGGCGGCTCGGTCAAGTGGCTCTGCGGCGGGCCGGGGGCGGCCTACCTCTGGGTGCGGCCGGACCTCGCCGAGACCCTCCAGCCGACGCTCACCGGCTGGCAGGCCGATGCCGAGCCGTTCGCCTTCCGCACCGGGCCGATCCGCCCGGCGGACGGCCCCTGGCGGTTCCTCACCGGGACGCCGAACGTCCCCGCCCTCTACTCCTGCCGCGCCGGCTACCGGATCGTCGCCGGGATCGGCGCCGGGCGCATCCGCGAGCGCTCGCTCGCCCTGACCGGCCACCTGATGGCCGCCGCCGAGGCGGCCGGGTTCGCTCTCCGCACGCCGCGCGATCCGCAACGCCGCGGCGGCACCGTCTCGATCTGGCACGAGGACGCCGAGCGCCTCTGCCGCGAGCTCCTCGCCCGCGACATCCTCTGCGACTACCGGCCGCGCGCCGGCATCCGCCTGTCGCCGCACTTCTACAACACCGAAGCGGAGTGCGACCGGGCGGTGGCGGCGCTCGCCGAGCTGGCCGGCGCGGGCTCCACCGCTTAGACGCGATCTCTTCCTCACTCCGGGGTGGAAAAGCCGCCCATCCATCCCCGCCTTCCGCTCAGGCCGTCTTTTGTCGTCGATCCGGGGTCGATCCTTTCCGCGTCCACGCACGTACGTATAGGAAGATGTAACCGTTTTAGTCTGGCCAGCCGACGGCTGTTGCCTTATACTGGCTGGCACTTAAAAGAGTGAGCGCGCGCGGTCTTCGCCTGGAGCCTGGCTCCCGGCGCTCGGTCGTCATCTCAGGGTGGCTCGAGGGCGTGCGATGGATTGGGAGGCGGATCGGCAGAGCCCGGTCCGAGATGATTTGTGGAGCTCGCGATTCTGAGCCTGCGCAAGAAAATCTTCCTGTTCACGGCGATCGTCGTCGCCGCCGTCTTCCCGACCGCGCTCTACCTCGTGCAGCGCCAGGTCGAGGCCACGACCCTGCGCGATGCCGAAGACCGGCTCGTCGCCACCGCCAGCGCTCTCCAGGACATGACGCAGGACCGGGTGGTCCGCCGCGGCCGCGAGGTCGGCGCCCTCGCCCAGACCGCCGGCCTCGCCGCGGCGCTGGCGCGCCGCGACGCCGCGGCGCTCCGCCGGCTCGTCCACGACCAGCATCCGCAGCACGTCGAGATCTACCTGGTGGCGGCGCCCGACGGCTCGATCGTCGCCGCCGACGGTCTCTCCGTCGAGCCCGCCGCCGCCGGCCTCGCGATCGAGCCGCTCCGCTCCCTCGGCCGGAACCCGACGCGCGGCCTCTGGGTTCTCGACGGCAAGCTCTTCGAGATGATGGCGGCGCCGATCGCCGCAGCGCGCGGCGGCCGTCCGCTCGGCTTCCTGCTGGTCGGCAACCAGCTCGGCGACCTCTCGGGCGCGGTGCGCTACTTCGAGAACCTGGCGCAGACCGACCTCGTGCTGCTGACCGACGCGCGGGTGATCGCGAGCCCCTTCCCCAAGCGGCTCTCGACGCAGCTCCTGCGACGTCTGGCCCATCTTCCCGAAGGCCAGCTCGGACGGGTCGAGCTGGGGCACGGCTCCTATCTCGCCTGGAAACAGGGCTTCCCGGTCGAATTCGGCGGCACCCGCTACACCCAGGTCGTCCTGCGCTCGCTCGCGGGGGCCGACCAGCTCGCCTACGCGATCGGCCGCAGCCTGGTCGCGGTGGGGCTGGGCGCCGGCTTCCTCGTCGTCCTCTTCGCCGGAATGGGGGCGCGGCGCATCACCCAACCGCTCCAGCGCCTGTCGCAGACGATGTCCGACATGGCGCGGACGGGCGAGCTCAAGGGCGACTTCCCGAGCGTCGGCGGCGACCGCGAGATCGGCCTCATCGAGGACACCTTCCGCCGGCTGATCGTGTCGCTCGAGGAATCGCAGCACGCCCGCGAGCGCTCCTACGTCGAGGCGGTGGGGGCGGTGGTGACCGCCGCCGACGCCCGCGACCACGAGACGACCGGCCACTCTTTCCGCGTCGCCTACTATGCCGTGGCGCTCGCTCGCGCCCTCGGGGAGAAGGGCGGCAGCCTGAAGGCGATCGAGTGGGGATCGCTGCTCCACGACGTCGGCAAGATGGTCGTGCCGGACGACATCCTGCGCAAGGTCGGCCCGCTCACCGAGGACGAGTGGCACATCATGCGCCAGCACCCCAACTGGGGCTTCGACATGCTGGCCGAGGTGGGCTTCCTCCAGCAGCCGGCGCTCGAGATCGTCTACAGCCACCACGAGCGGTGGGACGGCGCCGGCTACCCGCGCGGTCTGGCGGGCGACGACATCCCGCTCGCCGCCCGCATCTTCGCCGTGGTCGACACCTACGACGCCATCACCTCCGACCGCCCGTACCGCCGCGCCCACAGCCACCAGGCGGCGCTCGCCGAGCTGGTCCGGGTCGCCGGCAAGCAGCTCGATCCCGCGATCGTCGACTCCTTCGTGCAGCTCCCCGAGGTCGAGCTGCGGCGCCTGCGCGAGCTGTGCAAGCGCGTCCACCCCGGCCTCTCGCTCCCCTCGGACCTGCTCGACACCCTGGTCGAAACGATGCCCGAGGTGCGCAAGGCCGAGGACGGCCGCGGCCGGTAGAGGCGCGGCTCTCGCGCCGCGCGGCCGCCTCGGCCGCATCAGGCCGTCTTCGCGGCGCCGGCCTCCTTCTCGTCCTCGAGGTCCGCCCGCCCGGTCAGGGGATGCCGTACCGCTTCCGCTTCTCCCACAAGGCCTTGCGGCTGATCCCCAGGAGCTCCGCCGCGCGGCCCTGGTGGCCGCGGGTGTAGGCGAGGGCGCGGCGGATCTCCTCTTTCTCGATCGTGAGGAGCGGCCGCGGCCGGCTCTCGAGGATCGCCGCCGGCGGCGCCGGATCGAGCGGCTCGAGCGGATCGTCCGGGGCGAGGACGAGCGCCCGCTCGAGCGTGTTGCGGAGCTGTCGCAGGTTGCCCGGCCAGGGGTGCTCGACCATCCAGGCGAGAGCGCCCGGCGAGAGCTCGACGCCGGAGCGCCCGAAGCGTTCCCCCAGGTCGGCCACCAGCTCGGCGATGAGGGCCGGGAGGTCCCCCGCCGCTCGCGCAGCGGCGGCAGGCGGAAGGCGAGCACCTCGAGGCGGTAGAAGAGGTCGGGGCGGAAGGCGCCGCGGGCGACCCGCTCCGGCAGGTCCTCGGCGCCGAGCGCCACGAAACGCACGTCCGCCGCCGCCTCTTCGCCGCCGAGCGGCGCGTAGCGGCGCTCGGCGATCAGGCGCAGCAGCTTCGGCTGCGCCGCGAGCGGCAGCTCCTCGACATGATCGAGCACCAGGGTGCCCCCCTCGGCGCGCGCCACGCGCCCCTCCATCCCCTGGTCGGCGCCGGTGAAGGCTCCGGGGCGGTAGCCGAAGAGCTCGCTCTCGAAGAGGGCGGCGGGCATCACCGCCGGATCGACCTCGACGAGCGGACCGGCGGCGCGCCGGCTGGCGGCGTGGAGGGCGCGGGCGAGGGTCGAGCGGCCGCAGCCGGCCTCGCCCAGCACGAGGATCGGGGCGTCGCTCGCCGCCGCGCGCTCGACGCCGCGCAGCGGGGCCAGGAGGCCGGAGAAGTCGCGGGCTAGGTGAGGGAGCGAGAGCGGGGACGCGGGCACACGGGCGGGCGCGTCAGGAGCGGAAGTCCCCGGTGACGTCGGGCGCGTCCGACCACAGCCGCTCGAGGGCATAGAAGCCGCGGGGCTGCTCCTGGAAGACGTGGACCACCAGGTCGCCGTAGTCGAGGAGCACCCATTGGGCACGGTTGAAGCCCTCGACGTGCAGCGGGCGGACGCGCTCGGCGCGCAGCCGCTCTTCGATCGAGTCGGCGATCGCCTGCACCTGCCGCTCGTTGGTGCCGCTGCAGATGACGAAGTAGTCGGTGAAGCCGCTGACGTCGCCGAGGTGGAGGACTTTCAGGTCCACCGCTTTGCGGTCCTCGGCCGCCGCGACCGCCGTGCGGACCCTGGCGCTGGTGTCTTCGGCGGCGGTTTGGGGATCGGCCTTCATCGATAGAGATCGTACTTCTGAACGTAGTGTACCACCGGTTCCGGCAGCAGTCCTGGCGCCGGCGTCTCGCCGCGCGCGAAGAGCGCCCGCAGCTCGGTCGACGAGACGGCGACCGGCGGCTGGGCGAGGAAATCGACCCGGCCGCTCGCCACGAGCGCCGCGAGCGCGGCGAGCGGCGGCGGCGGGCTGGCCGCCGCCGCCTCCCAGCCCGGCCGCGCCAGGACCGCGAGGCGCGCCAGCCGCGGCAGGTCGGCGAAGCGCTTCCAGGTGGGCAGGTCGAGGAAGGAGTCGGCGCCCAGCAGCAGGACCAGCTCGGCCGCCGGATAGACCTCCCGGAAGTGCTCCAGGGTCTCGACGGTGAAGGCCGGCCGCTCCGGTGTCAGCTCGTAGGGCGAGGCGAAGAGCCCGGCCTCGGCCAGGAGAGCGAGCTCGACCATGGTGTAGCGGGCGTGGGGAGAGGCGAACTGGCGCTTCGGCTTGTGGGGCGGGATGGCGGTCGGCAGGTAGAGCACCCGGTCGAGCCCCAGCCGCCGCCGCGCCTCCTGGACCGGCCGGATGTGGCCGTTGTGGATGGGGTCGAAGCTGCCCCCGAAGAGCCCGATCCTGGGGCCGCTCGGCGGGCGCTCGCCGCCGCTCAAGGCGTCCTGTCCTTCGGGCTGTCGACCAGGCGCCGGGCCAGCTCGGCGACCAGCTCCCGCGTTCCCTCCCCGGTCGCGGCGCTGATCTCGAGGTAGGGCAGCCCGCGCTCGCGGGCCGCCTGCGCCAGCTCGGCGCGCCGCTCCGGGAGGGCGGCGTCGAGCTTGCTGCCGACGACCAGGCGCGGCCGGGTGAGGAGGTCGGGATCGAAGGCGCCGAGCTCCCCCTCGACGACGGCGAAATCGGCGGCGGCCGAGCGCGCCGGGGCGTCTCCTCCCGCCGGGCTCGCCCCCGACGCCGAGCCCGACAGGTCGACGAGGTGGACGAGCACCCGGCAGCGCTCGACGTGGCGGAGGAACTGGAAGCCGAGCCCGGCGCCCTGGGCGGCGCCGGCGATGAGGCCGGGGAGGTCGGCGATGACGAACGGCTCGGCGTAGGCGGCCATGGCGACGACGCCGAGCTGCGGCACGAGGGTGGTGAAGGCGTAGTCGGCGATCTTCGGGCGGGCGGCCGAGACGGCGCTGATGAGGGTCGACTTGCCGGCGTTGGGGAGCCCCACGACGCCGACGTCGGCGAGGAGCTTCAGCTCGAGGCGCAGGCGCCGCTCCTCGCCCTCGCGGCCGGGATCGGCGCGGCGCGGCGCCTGGTCGGTGGCGGTCGCGAAACGGGCGTTCCCCCGCCCGCCGGCGCCGCCGGCGGCGACCAGCAGCCGCTGGCCGTCTTCGAGGATCTCGCCCAGCAATCGGCCAGGGCCCTCCTCGGCGCCGCTCCCGATGTCGTAGACCTGGGTGCCGAGCGGCACCGGGACCTCGAGGTCCGCCGCGCTCTTGCCGGTCTTGTTCGAGCCCTCGCCGTGGCGGCCGCGGTCGGCCGCGAAGAGCGAGGTGAAGCGCAGGTGGTAGAGCGTGTTGCGCGAGGCCTCCCCCACCAGGTAGACCGAGCCGCCGCCGCCGCCATCACCGCCGGACGGACCGCCGCGCGGCACGAACTTCTCGCGGCGGAAGGCCATGCAGCCGTTGCCGCCGCGGCCGGCGCGGACGTGGATCGAAGCTTCGTCGATGAAGGCCAAGGCGAGGGGGAGCGGCGGCGGGACGACCGGAGCCCGGCGGGCATCCGGCGGGCGTTCGACCCAGCGCGGTACGAGCGCGCCGGGCCTGCCGAGCCGCTGCTATTCGAGGGGGAGGATGTTCACGAACTTGCCGCGGCGGCCCCGGTCCTGGAACTGGACGATGCCGGCGACCTTCGCGAACAGGGTGTCGTCCTTGCCGCGGCCCACGTTCAGGCCGGGGAAGAAGCGGGTTCCGTGCTGACGCACCAGGATCGAGCCTCCGGTGACCCGCTGGCCGCCGAAGCGCTTGACCCCGAGGTTCTGCGGCTGGGAGTCGCGGCCGTTGCGGCTCGAGCCTTGGCCTTTCTTGTGTGCCATGAGCTGCTGCTCCTCTGCGGTTGGATGAATTCGCGGATGAATTCGCGGATGAATTCGGCGGTTGGATTCGGATAGCTCGGGGACGCGGCGGGGCGGGCCTATGAGGAGGCGCTCGCCTCGCGCCGCTCGGACGGCAGCTGGATCTCGCCGATCTTCACCCGATGGAAGTTCTGCCGATGGCCGATGGTCCGGCGGTACTGCTTGCGCCGCTTCTTCTTGAACACCCGGATCTTCGGCCCGCGCACCGCGGCGACCAGCGAGGCCGAGACGAGCGCCCCCTCGACGAGGGGGTTGCCGACCTGCACGCCGCCGTCGCCCGAGACCATGAGGACGCGATCGAACTGGATCGCGCTCCCGGCGCCCTCGGCCGCGGCGATCAGCTCGACGTCGAGCACGTCACCCGGCGAGACACGGTACTGCTTGCCACCACTTTGGATCACCGCGAACATATGGGAAGCTCCTGAGAGTCGTCGGTCCGACGCGTGGACGGGAGAAACTACCACGCCGCGCCGGGATGGTCAACGGGGCGGGGCTCCAGGTACTGGCTCCGTTGGGTCCGCTGCGGGCGACCGCCCTCGGGACCACCCCGCCCGAAACCCCCTTCCAGGCGGCCGTCCTCGGGACCAAACGGAGCCAGTACCAAACGGACCCAGTACCGGGCTCTACATCGAGGCGTCCTCGAGGATCTGCCAGCGGCCGCCGCGGCGCTGGAAGACCAGCAGGGTCAGCCCCTCGGCCTTCTTGGCGGCCGCGTCCTCGGGATGGTTGAGCTGCCAGCGGGCCACGACCGAGAGGCTGGTGATGGTGCCGGAGGCGACGTCCACCCCGAGCGGCCGCGCCTCGACCACCGTCAGCGTGAGCGTCCCCATCGCCTTGCCGTCGGGGTAGCGCTTGCGGTAGCGCGCCAGCACCGCCTGCCGGCCGGCGGTGAGCCCCGACGGGGTGACGAAGGTCGCGTCGTCCGCGTAGCCGGCGACGAAAGCCTCGAGGTCTCCCCGGTTCCATTCCACCGCCTGGGCGGCGAGGAGCTTGTTGACCTCGGCGCGCGCCTGGGACATGACGACCGGGTTCGGGATGGGAGCGTCCGGCGGCGCCGCGGCGGCGGCCGGCAGCGGGGAGAGCGCGAGGGCGACGGCGAGGACCGACCCGCATCGAATCGTTCGATTGACCATGGCGCAATCCTAGCAGCGTCTCCTGCGGCTGAGCCGCACCCGCCGGCGCCGCGGCCTCCATCCGCTATCCTCATCCCCGTGTTGATGCGGCTGGTGGGGTTGCTCGGCGCCATCTTCCTGCGGTTCGCCCTCGGCGCCCGGCGGGCCAGGCTGTCGGTCCCCCCGGTTTCGCTCGCCTACTCCACGCTGGGGCCGCTCGACGGCGAGCCCTGGGTCTTCCTCCACGGCCTGGGCTCGATCGGCTCGACCTGGAGCCCGGTGATGCGGGCGCTGCGCCGGACCTGCCGGATCCTCGTGCCCGAGCTCTCGGCGCTCGGCGGCACCGAGGCGCCGGAGGGCGGCCTCGACGTCCGCCATGGGGCGGCGGTCGTCGCCCGCCTCATCGAGCACGAATGGGCAGGCCGGCCGGTGACCGTCGCCGGCCTGTCGCTCGGCGGCTGGATGGCGGTGCGCCTCGCCCTCGCCCGCCCGGACCTCGTATCCCGCCTGGTCCTGATCGACGCCGGAGGTTACCGCGCCCAGGACTGGGAGCGCGTCCAGCGTCTGGTCACCATCTCGGACCTCTCCGGCGTCGACCGCCTCTACACGGCCCTATTCGTCCGCACTCCGTGGCTGCTCAGGGTCTCGCGCAACACCTTTCTCGACTCCTACACCTCGCCCGGGGTGAAGAAGATCCTCACCGCCACCGAGGAGGCCGATACCTTCGACGACGGCGATCTCGCGCACCTCGCGATGCCCACCGCGATCATCTGGGGCGAGCGGGACGGCCTCTTCGACCTCTCCACGGCGCGCGCCATGGCCGCCGCGGTGCCGGGGAGCACCCTGACCGTCCTCTCCGGCTGCGGCCACGCCGTCCACATCGAGTGCCCGGCCCGGCTGATCGAAGCCATCGAGACCTTCCGCCGCGCCACGCCCGCACGCGGCCCGGCTCCCCGCCCTGCCGACCCTCGGCCCGGCGCGCGCCGGCCGAGGGTCGGCAGGCGCGTCCTCCGAGTAGAATTCGCCCATCCCTGGAGAGAGCTCATGGACCAGCCCGACTACTTGGTCTGCCTCGACTGCGAAACGCCCTGCTACGTCTTCGAGTGGCAGGGCGGCAAGGTGATCGAGATCCTCTGCACGGTCTGCGGCAACGACAACCTGGAGCAGTTCGCGACCCCGGACGACCTCGAAGAGCTGGCCTGACCGGCACGCTCTGGCCCCCTCCTCCGCACAGCCTTCCGCTTGCCTGAACCGTCGCTCGCCGGTCGTCGGCCGCCGGTGGGCAGCGCTGCTAGGGGATAAACCTCATTGCCGCGGGCTAAGGTATTGACGGCTATTAGCGGCCAGAACTAAGATTCTCCCGTGGGGCGGAATAGTGAAGGACGACTCAAGGTTATGACTGAGCGGAAAGGGCGCAGGAAAGAACCCGGCGCCCGACAATTTGGACCCAAGCTCTAAGGAGGAAGAAGCCATGTACAACCCGACCCTGTCCCGCATCGCTCCCCGTGGTGGTTACGTCTCCCCGTTCGACGTCTTCAATCAGGCGTTCAACCAGTTCCTGCGCACCGAGGGCGACACCCAGGAGTCGACCCGCGCCTGGGCGCCCGCGGTCGACATCCTCGAGACCCCCGAGGCGTATGAGGTGAAAGCCGAGCTGCCCGGCATCCCCAAGGAGGACGTCCACATCTCGGTGGAGAACAACATCCTCACCCTCAAGGGCGAGCGCAAGTTCGAGAAGGACGAGAGCAAGGAGAACTACCACCGCATCGAGCGGACGTACGGCGCCTTCGCGCGGTCGTTCAACCTGCCGACCCGCGTCGATCACGACCGCGTCCAGGCCAAGTTCGACAACGGCGTGCTGACGATCAGCGTCCCTAAGGCCGCCGAGGCGAAGCCGAAGCGGATCGAGATCGGCTGAGACGGGACCTCCCCTCGGGAGGGGTGAGACGCCCGGCACGGCGGCTCACCGTTTGGATGACCCCGCGCACCGCGCGGGGTTTTTATTTTGTGGCGAGGTCCGCGGAGGAGCTGGCCGGTCCGTCAGGAGGCGCGGGCGCTCTCGAGCGCCGGCCGCTCGCGGGTCGCGGACTCGGGGGAGACCACCGGGAGCCGGACGGCGACCGAGGTGCCGGAGCCCGGCGAGCTCTTGATCTCGATCCGACCGTCGTGGGCCTTGGCGATGCGCTCGACGATGGCGAGGCCGAGGCCGGTGCCGCCCTTCCGGGTCGAGTAGAAGATGTCGAAGACCCGCTCCCGGTCCTCGGCCGGAATCCCCACCCCGTTGTCCACCAGCTCGAGCACCACCTCCCCACCGTGTCGATAGGCGAGGAGGCGGAGCACCGGCGGACGGCCGCTCTCCTCCATGGCGGCAAGGGCGTTCTGCGCCACGTTCAAGAGGAGCTGGGTCATCTGCCCGGCGTCCACCCGCACCCGCGCGCCGCCGCTCCGGTCCTCGGTCTCGACGCTCACCCCGCGGCGCTGGACCTCGGCGGCGAGGAGGTCGCGCAGGTGCTCGAGGAGCCATATCGCCGGCATCTCCTCGACCTCGAGCGGGCGGGGCTTGGCGTAGGCCAGGAAGTCGGTGACCAGGCGCTCGAGCCGGTTGATCTCCGAGCGCGTGATCGACAGCAGGCGCCCGCCGCCCGGCATCGCCCCCTCGGGGCCGCGGTAGCTCAGGTCCTCTTCCAGGAGCTGCATGTTGAGGTTGAGCGAGTTGAGCGGGTTCCTGATCTCGTGGGCGAGCCCCGAGGCGAGGGTGCCGATGTAGGCCATGCGCTCGGCGTCGACCGCCTGCGCCTCGAGCTGCGCCGCCCGCCGCAGCAGCCACCAGATCGAGGCATAGGCCGAGATCAGGAGGATCAGGGTGATGACGCCGATGACCGCCGCCTGCCGCACCAGCTCGCCGCGCAGCAGCTCGATCCGCCGCGCGAGCTGCGGGCCGCTGATCTCGACGACCAGGGTCCCGAGATCGCCGATCGGCACCGTGACGCTGGGGAGGCCGTACTCGAGCTGGCGATTGACCTCCTTGAGCTGCATCGCGCCCGCCAGCTCGCCGCCCGCCAGCTCGGGCGAGCGCGGCGGGCGCGGCGGGCGCGGCGCGGCGATCACGGGCAGCACGGTGCGGCTGAACGACTCGTAGACCAGCACGCCGCGGTTGTCGCGGATCTTGACGTCGCGGAAGATGTCGCGCTGCTTGAGCACCGAATCGATGTAGGTCTGCGTCTCGTGCTCGACGGCGAACACCCGGAAGAGATTCTTGCCGTGCCCCTCGGCCTGCTTGCCGATCTGCCGCGCCAGGGTCTCGGCCTCGTGGCGGGTCTCGAGGAGCACCCGCTCGACCTCCTGCTGCGACAGCGACCGGAAGATGAGCCAGCCGAAGAGGGCGATGTCGAGCAGCACGAAGAGGCCGAACACCAGCGAGACGACGAGCAGCCGGCGGGAGTAGAGGGCGCTGGTGGTCCGGGCCATGGGAGAAAAGGATACCAGGGCGGGGATGGCGGTACCGGATCCGTTGGGTCCGCTGCGGGCGACCGCCCTCGGGACCACCCTCCCGACCCCCTTCCAGGCGGCCGTCCTCGGGACCCAACGGACCCAGTACCCGGGGCGGCGGCTGGTTTGACCCTCCCCCGGCCCTCAGCTACGATCACCCGCGCTCCATGTCCATTCCGACCTTCGGCCGACCGGCCCGCCCGCTGGCGCTCGCGCTCGTCCTGGCGGCGCTGGCAGCGACGGCGATGGTCGGCGGCTGCGGCGGCCGGCGCGGCGGCGCGGCGGCACACCCGGCGCCCTCGGCGTCCCCCCGCCGCGGCGGCACCGCGGTCGTCGCCATGGCCGGTGACATCAAGAGCGTCAACGATCTGCTCACCTCCTCGAACTACACCGCCACCGAGGTCCTGATGCGGATGTTCCTCCGGCTGGTCGAGGAGCGCCCCGACTACGCCGTCGGCCCGCCCACCTTCGGGCCGCAGCTCGCCCGCTCCTACGACTGGTCGGCCGACCGGAAGACCCTCACCTTCCACCTGCAGCCGGAGGCGCGCTGGAGCGACGGCGTGCCGGTCACCGCCGACGACGTCCGCTTCACCTGGCAGGCGCAGACCAGCCATGCCATCGCCTGGGACAGCGTCGACATGAAGAAGGCCATCACCGACGTCGAGGTGGTCGACCCGAAGACCGTCCGCTTCCATTTCTCCCGCGCTTACGCCAAGCAGATGCTGGACGTCAACGAGGGCGTGATCTTCCCCTCGCACGTGTGGGGGAAGCTCCCGTTCTCCGAATGGCGCAAGCGCGCCGACTGGTTCCGCGACCACCTGGTGTGCGACGGCCCGTTCGTCCTCGAGTCCTGGCAGCCGCAGCAGCAGATCGTCCTCAAGCGCAACGAGCGCTACTTCGAGCCCGGCCTCCCCCGCCTCGACCGCGTCGTCATCCGGATCATCCCGGACCAGGCGAGCACGATGACCCAGCTCTTCAATGGCGAGCTCGACTTCATTCCGCAGGTGGCGCCGGCCGAGGCCGCCCGCGTCAACGCCGACCCGCACCTCCGGCTCCTGACCTATTGGTTCCGGCTGTCGGTCGTCGTCTCCTGGAACAACACCAGGCCGCCGTTCGGCGATCCCGACATCCGCCGCGCCCTCACCCTCGCCATCGACCGCCAGACGATCGTCGATACGCTCTGGGGCAAGTACGCGCGGGTCGCCGATTCGCCGATCATCCAGGCGGTCTGGGCGCACGACGCCAAGCTGAAGCCCCTCCCCTACGATCCGGCGGAGGCGCGGCGGATCCTCGCCGCCAAGGGCTTCCGCGACAGCGACGGCGACGGCGTCCTCGACCGCGGCGGCCGGCCCTTCGCCTTCGAGCTGCTGTCGAACGCCGGCAACCAGCAGCGCAACGACGCGGCGGTGATGATCCAGGCGCAGCTGAAGAAGGTGGGGATCAAGGTGACGCCGCGCATCCTCGAGTTCGCCACCCTGATCGACGCCACCGATCGCGGCGACTTCGACGCCGCGGTCGAGGGCTTCGGCATGGACACCAGCCTCGACCTGACGAGCTACTTCCACACCGCCGCTCCGAACGGCGACCAGCGCAACTCCGCCCGCTACTCGAACCCCGAGGTCGACCGCCTGATCGAGCAGTCGATGGCGATGACCAACCTCGCCGACGCCAAGCCGATCCTCGATCGCATCCAGGAGATCATCCAGCGCGACCAGCCCTACACCTTCCTCTGGGAGTCGCAGCGCATGCCGGCGATCAACCGGCGCCTCCACGACGTCAAGCCCAACATGCTCTTCGCCCTCGCCAACATGAAGGAGTGGTGGATCGAGCCGCACCCGTAGGGCCGCCGGCTCACTGGCTCCCAGCCCGCCCCCGTGCCCGGCTTCCTCCTCCGGCGCCTCGCCGCCTCGCTGCTCCTCCTCCTCCTCACCCTCACCGTCGTCTTCTTCCTGCTCCACCTGGCGCCGGGCGACCCGCTCGGCCTGGTCGAGAGCTCGCCCCTGACGGCGCAGCAGCGGGCCGAGCAGCGGCGGATCTATGGGCTGGACCGGCCGCTGCCGGCGCAGTATGCCGCCTGGCTCTCGGCCGTCGCCCTGCGCTTCGACTGGGGGACCTCGCTCGCCTACCAGCGGCCGGTGGCCGGGCTGGTCGCCGAGGCGCTCCCGGCGACGCTCCTCCTCGCCGCCGCCGCCCTCGCCGTGGAGTATGGGCTGGGGCTCGCCCTCGGCGTCGCCGCGGCGCGCCGGCCGGGGAGCGCGCTCGATCACCTGATCCGCATCCTGTCGCTCCTCTTCACCTCGCAGCCGGTCTTCTGGCTCGGGTTGATGGCCATGCTCCTCTTCTCCCTCACCTGGCCGGTGCTCCCCGCCGGGCACCTGCGCTCGGTCGGCGCCGAGAACCTCGGAGCGGGCGGCCGATTCCTCGACCTCCTGCGCCACCTGGCCCTCCCCGCCCTGGTGCTCGGCGTGCACGGCAGCGGCTCCATCGCCCGCGTGGTGCGCGGCAGCCTCCTCGAGACGCTGGGCCGCGAGGCGATCACCGCGGCGCGGGCGCGCGGCCTCTCCGAGCGGCGGGTGCTCTGGGTGCACGCGCTGCGCAACGCCATGGTGCCGTTGATCCAGATCTTCGCCCTCTCGGCGACCGCCCTCCTCTCCGGCTCCTTCGTCGTCGAGGTGGTGTTCTCCTGGCCGGGGATCGGCGGCATCACCTTCGGCGCCATCAGCGCGCGCGACTATCCGGTGGTGCTGGCGACGACCGCCCTCGCCGCGGCGGTCGTCATCGCCAGCAACTTCGCCGCCGACGTCGCCCACGCCCTGGCCGACCCCCGCGTGCGGGATGGCTGGCGCGATGCCTGAGCCGGCCGCGCCGGCGCGGCGGCGGACGATGCCGGGGCCGCTCCGCGGCGGGATCGCGCTCGTCGCCCTGCTCTTCGCCGTCGCCGCGGCGGCGCCGCTCCTCGCCCCCTATGACCCCGGCGAGCAGGTCGATCCGGCCGTCGCGCAGGTCCGGCCGCCCGGCACCTCGCTCGCCGAGATCCGCCTGGTCGGCGGCGGGCGCCTCCTCGCCGAGCGCGTCGCCCGCACGCCGCAGGGGCTCGCCGCCCTGCGCCATGGGCGGCTGGAGACCTTCCCCGCCGCCGCGGTCGCCAACCTGACCGCCGACGGCGTCGCCCACCGCCGGCGGTTCCTCCTGGGCTCCGACCGCTTCGGGCGCGACGTGCTGTCGCGCGCGCTCTACGGCGCCCGCGTCTCGCTCGCCGTGGGGCTCGTCTCGGTCCTCCTGGCGGTGACGCTGGGGATCGCCGTGGGCGCCGCGGCGGCGCTCGGCGGGCGGCTCGTGGACGGCGTCCTGATGCGCCTGGTCGACGCCCTTCTCGCCTTCCCGTCGCTCTTCCTGGTGATCGCGATCTCCGCCTTCTTCCACTCGGGCGGCCCGACGATCGTCCTCGTCCTCGCGGCGACGAGCTGGATGGAGACGAGCCGCCTCGCCCGCGCCGAGATCCTCAGCCTCGAGCGCCGCGACTTCGTGCTCGCGGCGCGCGCCACCGGCGAGGGGCCGCTCGCCATCTTCTGGCGCCACCTGCTGCCGAACGCGATGACGCCGCTCCTCGTCCAGGGCGCCCTCCTGGTGGGCTCTCTGATCCTCGCCGAGTCCTCGCTCTCCTTCCTCGGCCTCGGCATCCAGCCGCCGACGCCCTCCTGGGGCAACATGGTCTCCGACGGCCGCGACGCCCTGGTGACCGCCTGGTGGGTGGCGACGTTCCCCGGCGCCGCGCTCGCCGTCACCGTGATCGCCTTCAACCTTCTGGCGGACGGCCTGCGCGACGCCCTCGACCCGCGCTCGTCCGGGCGGTCTCCGCGCGCCTGAACGGATCGGGCCCGGCCGGCCGATGCTCACCCACGACTTCGACTACGACCTGCCGGAAGGCGCCATCGCCGACCGTCCCGCGCCGCGCGGCGAGAGCCGGCTCCTCGTCGTCGACCGCGACGGGCCGGAGCGCCACCGCCGGGTGCGCGACCTGCCGGCGCTCCTCGCGCCGGGAGACCTGGCGGTCTTGAACGACACACGGGTGATCCCGGCGCGGCTCTACGGGCGGCTGCGGTCTCAAGTCGAGCCCGGCGGGACGGGCGGCAGGATCGAGCTGCTGCTGGTCGAGAAGACGGGCGAGCGGGAGTGGGAGGCGCTGGGGAAACCCGGGCGCCGGCTGCGGCCGGGGGCGGCGCTGGCGTTCGCGACGGGCCTCGCGGCCGAGGTGGTCGGGCGGAGCGCCGACGGGCGCTACCGGATCCGCTTCTCCGCGCCCGTCGAGCCGCACCTCGAGCGGATCGGCCACGTGCCGCTGCCGCCGTACATCAAGCGCCCGGACGAGGCCGCCGACCGCGAGCGCTATCAGACCGTCTTCGCGCGGCATCCCGGCGCCATCGCGGCGCCCACCGCCGGCCTCCATCTCTCCGTGGCGCTCTTAGCGGAGCTCGCCGCGCGCGGGGTGGAGGTCGCCTATGTCACCCTCCACGTCGGCATCGGGACCTTCAAGCCGGTGACGGCCGAGCTGGTCCACGAGCACCGGATGGACACCGAGCGCTACACGGTGCCGGAGGAGACCGCCGCCGCCTGGGCGCGCGCCCGCGGGCGCGGAGCGCGGGTCCTGGCGGTGGGGACGACGGTCGTCCGCACGCTCGAGACGGCGGCGCTCGCCGGCGAGGGAGAGGTGCGCGCCGGAAGCGGGTCGACCGGGATCTTCATCACCCCCGGCTTCCGCTTCCAGGCGGTCGACCGGCTGCTCACCAACTTCCACCTGCCGCGCTCCACGCTGCTGATGCTGGTCTCGGCGTTCATCGGGCGGGAGCGGGCCCTGGCGGCCTATCGGGAGGCGATCGAGGCGGGATACCGCTTCTACTCCTACGGCGATGCGATGCTCGCCGAGCGGCAGGACGCGGCCCGGACGTAGCGGAGCTGGAGCCGGGACGGAGGCACGTACTGGCTCAGTTTGGTCCACTGCGGGCGGCCGCCCTCGGGACCACCGCCCGCCCCCCTTCCAGGCGGCCGTCCTCGGGACCAACTGAGCCAGCCAGGGGTCAGGCCCGCCGGAGGCGGGCGATCCGGCTGGCGAGGACCGCCGCGCCGTAGCCGTTGTCGATGTTGACCACGCCCACCCCCGGAGCGCAGCCGTTCAACATGGTGAGGAGGGCGGCGAGGCCGCCGAAGCTCGCGCCGTAGCCGACGCTCGTCGGGCATGCCACGACCGGCGCGGCCACCAGGCTCGCCACGACGGTGGGAAGGGCGCCGTCCATGCCGGCGACGGCGATCGCGACGTCGGCGCGGCGCACCTCGGCGAGGTTGCCGAGCAGGCGGTGGAGGCCGGCGACTCCGACGTCGTAGAGCCGCTCGACGGGATGGCCGAACCAGCCGGCGCAGACCGCGGCCTCCTCGGCCACGGCGAGGTCCGAGGTGCCGGCGGCGAGCACCGCGATCGACCCTCCGGGATTCGCCTGTGGCTCGCCGCAGGTGAGGACGCGCGCGCGCTCGTGGTAGACCGCCCGCGGGAGATCCTGGAGCAGAGCCGCCGCCGGCTCCGCGGCGAGCCGTGTCACCAGCAGGCGATCGTGGGCGGCGAGCAGCCGCGCCGCGATCTGACGCAGGTCCTCGATACGCTTCCCCTCGGCGTAGACGGTCTCCGGGATGCCGTTGCGCAGCTCGCGGTGCAGGTCGAGCTTGGCGAAGCCCAGGTCGGCATAGGGGAGCTCGGCGAGCTGGGCGAGCGCCTCGTCGGGCGTGCGCTGCCCGGCGGCCACCGCCGCGAGCAGCTCTCTCAGGCGGTCGGGGTTCAAGCCGGGAGGTCCGTGGACGCGTCCATGGACCTCTGGACGGTATCCGCCCCGCCGCGGCGATAGCCGGCGGGGTCGTAGGCGACCGCGGCGAAGCCGAGGGCGAGGAGCCGCGGCTCGACGTCGCGCCACACGGCGGCGAGGCGCGCCACCTCCTCCGGCCCCACCTCGACCCGCGCCCGATCCCCCGCGTGGCGCACCCGGACGACGCGGAAGCCCTGGCCCGCGAGGAGCTCCTCGGCGGCCTCGATCCGGCGCAGCTTCCCCAGGGTGACGAGCTGGCCGTGCGGGATGCGCGAGGAGAGGCAGGCGTTGGCCGGCCGGTCCCAGGCCGAGAGGCCGAGCCGCCGCGCGATGGCGCGGACCGCCTCCTTGGCGAGCCCGTGGGCGAGGAGCGGCGAGTGGACGCCCCGCGCGCGGACGGCGGCGAGGCCGGGGCGGTCGGGACCGGGGTCGGAGGCGTTGGTGCCGTCGCACACCACGGCGAAACCGCGCGCCGCGGCGAGGGCGACCATCGCGTCCATCCGCATCCCCTGGCAGACGAAGCAGCGATGGCTCGGGTTGCGCACGTACTCCGGATCGGCCAGCTCGCTGTAGGTCACCACCTCGTGGCGGATGCCGATCTCGGCGGCGAGGCGCCGCGCGTGGTCGAGCTCGGCGCCCGCCAGCGTCTCGGCCGCGGCGGTCACCGCGAGCGCCCGCCCCGGGTCCGCGAACGCCCGCCGAGCGAGGGCGGCGACGACGCCCGAGTCGACCCCGCCCGAGAAGGCGACGAGGGCCGAGCCCCGCGCCGCCAGGTCGGCGGTGAGGCGCCCGATCGCGGCGTCGAGGGCCGCGGCCGCCCGGGCGTCGACGGGAGCGGCCGCGGCGGCGGGGTCGAGGACGGAGAGGCTCATCGCGGTCATGTTAGCGCAGCAATGATCGGGCCACGGGCGCGCCACGGCGGGCCAGGAGCGGACCCACGGACCGGCCCGGCCGCCGCCGCGCTCACCAGCGCACGACGGCGAGCGGCACGAGGAAGAAGATGCTGTAGACCCCGAGCGCCCAGACCGGGGCGAACGGCGCCGCCTGCTGCTCCTGGAGCGGCGCCATGGCGCGGAGGAGGTAGGCGAGCCCCTGCGGCCCCAGATAGTAGACCCAGCGCAGCAGCCGCCGGTCGGGGACGGGCAGGCGCTTGCCGCGCTGCACGTAGAGGGTGCCCGCCACCCAGCCGAGGGCGGCGGCGAAGCTGAAGAAGGGATAGAGGGAAACCGGGGCGTTGCCGGCCAGCGGCACGACCCGGAACCAGGAGAGGAAGACCACCAGCCAGCAGGCGAGGAAGAGCCCGGCGAGGATCGCCTCCAGGTGGCGCACCGGTCCGGGAGTCGGCGCGGGCGGCCGCGCCGCCCCGCCGGTCATGCGAGCGAACGCCACCGCGGGGAGGGCTCGACCCCGAACCGCCTACTCATAGCTGCTCATCGGCGGGCAGGAGCACATCAGGTTGCGGTCGCCCCAGACGTTGTCCACCCGGCCGACGGCCGGCCAGAACTTGTTCTCGCGCACCCAGGGCATGGGGAAGGCGGCCTGCTCGCGGCTGTAGGGCCGCTCCCAGGCATCCCCCGCCACCTCGCTCGCGGTGTGCGGCGCGCGCTTCAAGACGTTGTCGGCGCGGTCCGCCCGCCCCTCTTCGACGGCGCGGATCTCCTCGCGGATCGCGATCAGCGCGTCGCAGAAGCGGTCGAGCTCGGCCTTGTCCTCGCTCTCGGTCGGCTCGATCATCAGCGTGCCGGCGACCGGGAACGACATCGTCGGCGCGTGGAAGCCGTAGTCCATGAGGCGCTTCGCCACGTCCTCGGCCTCGACGCCGCTGCTCTTGAAGGGGCGCAGGTCGACGATGAACTCGTGGGCGACGCGGCCCCGCGCGCCCGAATAGAGGATCCGGTAGTGCGGGGCGAGGCGCGCCGCCATGTAGTTGGCGTTGAGGATCGCCAGCTCGCTCGCGCGGGTGAGGCCGGGAGCGCCCATGAGCGCGATGTAGACCCAGGAGATCACCAGGATGCTGGCGCTCCCCCACGGCGCCGCGGCGACCGGACCGATCGCCTGCCGGCCGCCGGTCGGGATCACCGGATGGCCGGGTAGGAAGGGCGCGAGATGCGCCGCCACGCCGATCGGCCCCATGCCCGGGCCGCCGCCGCCGTGCGGGATGCAGAAGGTCTTGTGGAGGTTCAGGTGGCAGACGTCGGCGCCGTAGTCGCCGGGCCGGCAGAGGCCGACCTGGGCGTTCATGTTGGCGCCGTCCAAGTAGACCTGGCCGCCGTGGCGGTGGACCACGGCGCAGATCTCGCGGATCGCCTCCTCGAAGACGCCGTGGGTCGAGGGGTAGGTGACCATCAGCGCCGCCAGGCGGTCGGCGTGCTGCGCCGCCTTGGCCGCGAGATCGGAGAGCTCGACGTTGCCGCGCTCGTCGCAGGCGACGGGCACCACCTTGAAGCCGGCCATCACCGCCGACGCGGGATTGGTGCCGTGGGCGGAGACCGGGATCAGGCAGACGTCGCGCCGGCCCTGGCCGCGCGCCTGATGGTAGGCGCGGATCACCATCAGGCCGGTGTACTCGCCCTGCGAGCCGGCGTTCGGCTGCAGCGAGACGGCGGCGAAGCCGGTGATCTCGGCGAGCCAGGTGGAGAGCGAGGCGAAGAGCTCCCGGTAGCCCGCGGCCTGCTCGACCGGCGCGAACGGATGCAGGCTCGAGATCTCCGGCCAGGTCACCGGCGCCATCTCGGTCGTCGCGTTGAGCTTCATGGTGCACGAGCCGAGCGGGATCATCGAGGTGGTGAGCGAGAGGTCCTTCGCCTCGAGGCGCTTGATGTAGCGCAGCATCTCGTGCTCGGTGTGGTGCCGGTTGAAGACCGGATGGGCGAGGAAGGCCGAGGTCCGCGCCAGCGGCGCCGGGTAGGGATGCCCGGCGGCATCCGCGGCATGGGCGAGCTCGGCGAGCCGGGCCGGCCGCGCGCCATGGCTGCGAGACTCGGCGCGGGATTCGGCGCGAGATTCGGCGAAGACCGCGAGGAGGTCCTCGAGGTCGCGCTCGGTCGCCGCCTCGTCGAGCGTCACCCCGACCGCGCCGTCGGCCAGCCGGCGGAGGTTGATGCCGCGCGCCTCGGCGAGCGCCAGGACGGCGTCGGCCGGACACTGGACGCGCAGGGTGTCGAAGACCTCGTGATCGCCCAGGTCGTAGCCCAGGCGGCGGAGGCCCGCGGCGAGGGCGAGCGTCATCGCGCGCACCCGGCGGGCGATGGCGCGCAGGCCCTCCGGTCCGTGGTAGACGGCGTACATGCTCGCCATCACCGCGAGGAGGACCTGCGCCGTGCAGATGTTGCTCGTCGCCTTCTCGCGGCGGATGTGCTGCTCGCGGGTCTGCATCGCCATGCGGTAGGCGACGTGGCCGCGGGCGTCCTTCGAGACGCCGATCACCCGGCCGGGGAGCTGGCGCTTGTGCTCGTCGCGCGTCGCGAAGTAGGCGGCGTGCGGGCCGCCGTAGCCCAGCGGAACGCCGAAGCGCTGGGTCGAGCCGACGGCGACGTCGGCGCCGAGCTCGCCGGGCGGACGGAGGAGCGCGAGAGCCAGGGGATCGGCGGCGACGACCGCCAGCGCGCCGGCGGCGTGGGCGCGCTCGATGACGCCGGCGTCGTCGAGCACCCGGCCGTCCGTCGTCGGGTACTGGAGGAGGATGCCGCAGAGGTCGTCGCCGAACGCGGCGTCCTCGGGACGTCCGGTCCGCAGGTCGATCCCGAGGGCGCCGGCGCGGGTGGCGAGCACCGCGAGGGTCTGCGGATGGCAGTCGGCGGCGGCGAAGAAGGCTTTGCGCTGGGCCGGCGCGACCGCGAAGCAGAGATGCATCGCCTCGGCGGCGGCGGTCGCCTCGTCGAGGAGCGAGGCATTGGCGACGGGCAGCCCGGTCAGGTCCGCGATCATGGTCTGGAAATTGAGCAGCGCCTCGAGCCGCCCCTGCGAGATCTCCGACTGGTAGGGGGTGTACTGGGTGTACCAGCCGGGGTTCTCGAGGACGTTGCGCTGGATGACGCCGGGGACGATCGTCCCGTGGTATCCCATGCCGAGGAACGAGCGCGCCACCCGGTTCTTCGCCATCGTCGCATGGAGAGCGGAGAGGAGCTCGCTCTCGCCGAGCGGCCGCTCGGGGGAGAGGCCGGAGAGCGCCAGCGGCGCCCGCAGGCGGATCGACTCCGGGACCGTCTCGTCGACCAGCGCCGCGAGCGAGGGGAGGCCGAGGACGCCGAGCATCTCGCCCACCTCGACGTCGCTCGGGCCCAAGTGCCGGCGCGGGAAGGTGTCGGCCGGCGGGAAAGGCGAGGCGGGGACGGGCAGGGTGGGGAGCGCACCCGCGCCGGCGGGCGGCGCCGGCAGCTCGTCCTGCTCGAGGCTCGTCACCATGGAGGGGTTATTCCTCGCCACTCTTGACGTACTCCTCGTACTTCTCCGCGTTCATCAGCTCCTTGAGGTCGGAGGCCGAGGAGAAGCGGATCTTGATCAGCCATCCCTCGCTGTGCGGATCGTCGTTCAGCAGCTCCGGATCGTCGACCACCGCGTCGTTGACCTCGACGACCTCGCCGGCCACCGGGGTGTAGACCTCGGCGACCGCCTTGACCGACTCGATCGTGCCCAGCTCGTCGCCGGTGTTGAACACCTGGCCGACCTCGGGCAGCTCGACGAAGACGACCTCGCCCAGCTCCTCCTGCGCGAACTCGGTGATGCCCACGACGGCCACGTCGCCGTCGACGCGGATCCACTCGTGCTCCCTCGAATAGAGATATTCCGTGGGGTACATGCTCCGATCACCCTCCTCGTCGGGCGCGTGCGCCCGAAGGAATCCAGCACCTCGATCGATCGAGACTCGGGGAACGGCCGCCGCGAGCCGATCCGCGGTCAGCCGGCGGCCCTCGCCACCCTCGCTTCAACGTAAGGACAGAACCCGTCCTGCTCAGCTCTCACTTGGCCCGGCGATAGAAGGGCAGCGGCACCACCGCCGCCGGGAGCTCGCGGCCGCGCACCTCGACCGCCAGCCGGCTCCCTGGTGCCTCCAACCGGGTCGGTACATAGGCCATTCCCAGCGCTTTCTCGAAGGTCGGGCTGAAGGTGCCGCTGGTCACCGCGCCCACCCGCTCGCCGCCGGCGAGCACCGGGTGGCCCTGGCGCGCGATCCCCCGCCCGAGGACCTCGAAGCCGACGAGCTTCCTGGGGATGCCCGCCGCGCGTTGGGCGACGAGGGCCTCGCGGCCGATGAACTCGCCCTTGTCGAGCTTCACCACCCAACCGAGACCGGCCTCGAAGGGGGTCGTGGTCTCGTCGATCTCGTGGCCGTAGAGGGCCATCGCGGCCTCGAGCCGCAGGGTGTCGCGCGCCCCGAGGCCCGCCGGCTGGATGCCGTGGGGCGCCCCCGCCGCGAGGAGCCGCCGCCAGATCCGCGGCGCCTCGGCGGGCGGCAGGTAGAGCTCGAAGCCGTCCTCGCCGGTGTAGCCGGTGCGGGAGATGAGCGCCGGCGCGCCGTCGACCGTCCCCTGGGCGAAGCCGTAGTAGCGCAGGCCGGAGGGGTCTGGCGAGGCGAGCGGCGCCAGGATGTCGAGCGCCCGCGGACCCTGGAGGGCGAGGAGGGCATAGTCGTCGCTCTGATCGGTCACCGTCACCTCGCCGGCGATACCGGTCTCTGCGGCGGCGCGCGAGGCGATCCACGCCAAGTCGCGCGGCGCGTTCGAGGCGTTGGCGACGACCAGGAAGTCCGCCGCGCCCAGCCGGTAGATCAGGATGTCGTCGATGTAGGTGGCGCGCTCGGTCAAGAGGCCGCTGTAGTGGGCGCGGCCGGGGACGAGCTTGGCGACGTCGTTCGGGGTCAGCCGCTGCAGGAAGGCCTCGGCGCCCTCGCCCCGCACCCGGATCTCGCCCATGTGCGAGACGTCGAACAGCCCGGCCGCGGTGCGCACCGCGCGGTGCTCGTCGATCACCCCGGCGTACTGGACGGGCATCTCCCAGCCGGCGAAGCCGACCATGCGCCCCCGCGACTCCAGATGACACTCGTAGAGCGGGGTGCGCCGGAGCGCCTCGGCAGGGGCGGCGTCAGCCTGGGCCATGTCGGGAATGCCTCCTTCCCGGAGAGGGTGCGGCGCGGCGCGGGTCCGGGCCGGCGGAAAACGGTATCACAGCGCGGGCGGGGGTCATTCCTCGCGGATGATGAGCACCGGGATCTTCACCCGGTGGCGCAGGGGGTCGACGGTCGAGCCGAAGAGCAGGTCGCCCAGGAGCTTGTGGCCGTGGGCGCCCATCACCATCAGATCGACGCCTTCGTCCTCGACGGCGCGGGTGAGCTCCTCGACCGGGGCCCCGTAGCGCAGGAGCACGCGGGCCTCGACCCCCTGGGCCGCCGCCGCCGCCGCCGCCGACTCGAGGTAGCGGCGGTCGTCGCGGGTCTCCAGGTCGTCCGACTCGCGGCCGAAGTAGCGCGGCCCGAACCCCTCCGCGACGTGGACGAGGAGCAGCTCGGCGCCGTTGGCGCGGGCGAGCGAGACGGCGTGCTCGAGGATCGGCCGGTCCGAGCCGTCGGCGGCGAGGGCCGCCGCCACCCGCCGGTAGCTCCGCGGCGGGACCTCGACGATGGCGGCGGCCGCGGCGACCGCCGGGGTGCGGCGGCGGCGCGAGAACAGGGGCTCGGCAGTTATGTAGAGGAGGAGCCCGCCTAGCCCGGCACCGCCGGCGAGGGCGCCCCCGCGCGCCAGCGGCCCGAGGGCGACGAGCCGGTCGCCGGCGAGGGCCGCCACCAGCTTGACGTTGAGGAAGACGATCGCCGCCGCCGTCCCCCAGGCGAGCGTCTTCAGCAGCGGCCCGCTGGCGAACTCGCGCATGCGGGCGCGGTCGCCGGTGAAGCGGACGAGCGGCACGACCGCGAAGGGGAGCTGCAGCGACAGCACCACCTGGGAGAGGATCAGGAGCTGATAGGTGCCGCGGTCGCCCAGGAAGGCGATCGTCGCCACCGCCGGGATGAGGGCGAGGGCGCGGGTGACGAGGCGCCGCATCCAGGGGCGCATGCGGAACTCGAGGAAGCCCTCCATCACCACCTGGCCGGCGAGCGTGCCGGTCAGGGTCGAGCTCTGGCCGGCGAAGACGAGCGCGACGGCGAAGGCGAGGCTCGCCAGGCTGGTGCCGAGGAGCGGCGAGAGGAGCATGTGGGCCTGCCCGAGCTCGGTCACCGCCAGACCGCGGCGGTGGAAGGCGGCGGCGGCGAGGACGAGGATCGCGGCGTTGACCAGGAAGGCGCAGTTGAGCGCGATCCCCGAGTCGAGCAGGTTGTAGCGGTTGGCCTGCCGCATCCCCTCGGGGCTGCGCACCACCTGCCGCGTCTGCACCAGCGCCGAATGGAGATAGAGGTTGTGGGGCATGACCGTCGCCCCCAGCATGCCGATCGCGACATAGAGCGCCGCGGGCGAGTCGAGGCGCGGCCGGAAGCCGGCGACGACGCCGTGCCAGTCGGGGTGGACGAGGAAGATCTCGAAGATGTAGCAGGCGCCGATCCCCGCCACCAGGGCGAGGATGAACCCCTCCATGCGCCGGATGCCCAGGCGCTGCATGGCGAGGAGGACGAAGACGTCGGCGGCGGTGAGGAGGACGCCGGCCATGAGCGGCAGGCCGAAGAGGAGCTTCAGGCCGATCGCCGTCCCCAGCACCTCGGCGAGGTCGCAGGCGCCGATCGCCACCTCGCAGAGCGCCCAGAGCGACAGCGCCACGGGCCGCGGGTAGGCGTCGCGGCAGCTCTGCGCGAGGTCGCGGCCGGTGACGATCCCCAGCCGCGCCGAGAGCGTCTGGAGGAGCACCGCCATCAGGTTCGACAGCAGGAGGATCCAGAGGAGCTGGTAGGCGAAGCGCGAGCCCCCCTCGATGTCGGTCGCCCAGTTGCCGGGGTCCATGTAGCCGACCGACACCATGTAGGCCGGCCCGGCGAAGGCGAAGAGGCGGCGCCAGAAGCTGGGTCCCTGGGGGATGAGGACGCTGCCGTGGACCTCGGGGAGCGAGGAGCCAGGCTCGCGCGCATCGCCCGCCGCCACCGCCGACCTGCCGAACCCCCGCAGCTTCAAGTCCGCCCTCCGATCCCGGCCCGCCGCCAGCCTCGATGCCGCACCGGCACGGCGCCGGCGGCCAGCGGTTTTGAGTGGTCGAAATAGTAACTCAGTTTGGCTCAAACCGGGAGTTTGGCAGCAAGAACCCGGCGGCGGGTGGACCCCGCCGCCGGATGGCGGTCTACCGCCCCGCACGGTCAGCCGGGCGTCGCGCCCGGATGGCTCGTCGTACGGGCCTTCGCCGGCCGGGCCGGTGTCTTGGACGTGCCGCGGGTCTTACCGCCCTTGGCCGGCGGCACGATGCCCATGGTCAGGCCGCCGACGGTCTTGCCGTTCAACGTCTGCGCGATGTCGAGCATCACCGGATGGCCCTGGCGCGGCAGCTCGGCGCCGGGGCCGGGCTCGGCGATCGCCACCACCTCCATCCACTGACGCGGCTTGAGCACGATCCGCTGGGCGGACTTGATCTTCGCGAAGCGCACCTTCCAGCCCCGCGCGTGGACGGTGGCGACCAGGCCGGCTACGGCGTCGCGCTCGAGGTGGTTGTAGATCAGGAAGCGCGCCTGCGCGATGCCATGGACGCCCATGGGAATGTTGTCGAAGTTGTTCTGGGCGAAGTTGTTGCCCGGATTGGCGTCGACCAGCGGCGAGCCGCTCGAGGAGGTGATGCTCACCTGGATGCAGAAGTGGTCGGTCGCCGGGAAGCCGGGGAACTCGGCCGCGATCGTGCCGGGTGTCAGGTCCCACAGCAGCGTGTAATTCCTCGCCGCGCCGGGCGCCAGGGTACCCAGCTCGTCCTGGGTGCCGAGCTCGAACGGCGGCGCCGAGGCGTTGGTCGTATAGGGCTTGGCCGCGAAGTGGACGCGGTAGCCGGAGGCCGCAGCGTTGCCGACGTTGGTGATGCGGGCGAAGAGGTGGTTGTCCGCCTTGTTGAGCGAGGGCTCGCCGAGCTCGTTGGGGATGCCGTTGCCGTCGTTGTCCACCCAGATGTCGGCCGTCTGCCAGTAGGGCGGCGTCGGCGGGCTGAGGGCGGCGCCCCACGGCGTGATGCTGGGATCGGGACCCGCGAGGTCGGCCGCCAGACATGTCGAGGACACCGCGGCGCAGGCCGGGTTGCCGTTCGGGTAGGCCACCACCTCGTAGTAGTAGGTCGTGCCGTTGGCGACGGCCGTGTCGGCGTACGAGGTGGAGGTCGTGGCCGGCAGGATCTTGGTGAAGGTCGAGTTGCAGCCCACCTCGTTGCGGAAGAGGTCGTACACGACGCCGGCGCCGGAGCTCGTCCAGGAGACGGTCACCTGGTTGGTGCCCGGAGTCAGGGTGACCGTCGGGATCGCCGGTGGCGTGCAGTTGGAGGAGGTGGTCGAGCCGCCGGGGTCGGTCGCGCAGGCGATACCGTGCCGGTCGAAGGCGGCGTAGATGGCCCCGCCGTGCGGCGTGCCGTTGGCGAGGTTGCCGTCGTCGTCGTCCATGAGCCGGAAGACCTCGAACCAGGAGCCTACCGAGCAGCCGTTCGAGGTATAGGTGGCGCCGGCCGTGCTGCAGGTGAAGGCGGCCGAGGCGGTCGGGCGCGAGGTGTACCAGAGGCGGTCGCCGACCGTCCAGGCGGGGCCGGTCCCGGCTCCCGGCAGGTCGCGGTTGACGAGGTCCCACACCGCCTCGGAGGAGACGTAGGACTCGCAGTGCCCCTCGCCGCCGCACTCGCCGGCATAGCCCGAGCTGCCGCAGTCCACCTGGGTGAAGTTGGCGACCGTATGGGGCGTGTTCGAGGCGTGCTTGGCCCAGTCGGTGTCGCGGAAACCGCTGCAGGAGGTGCAGGCGTCGCCGTAACCCATGCAGTTGTTCGCCAGGGTGCCGGGGCCGATGCAGGAGTCGTGGAGGGCCAGGAAGGCGGTCACGTCGGCGGTCGACTCGCCGGTGCCGTTGTCGGGCGAGAAGCCATTGCCGTCGTTGGAGTCGAGACCGTGGCCGTACTCGTGGAAGGTGACGCCGGAGTTTTCGCCGGTGTTCTTGCAGGTGCCGAAGGCCTGGTAGAAGTTGAGGTTGTGGTTGGCGGGGCTCCAGAAGGCATTGCAGGTGCCGGTCAGGTTGACGTTGACCGTGAGCTGCTGGCCGAGCCAGACATTGGCCGGCAGCCAGCCGCGGCCGGTCTCCTTGATCCGGTTGATGCCCCAGAACTGCTGGCGCGCGGCATGGGTGTTGCCGCCGCCGCCGAATCCGGGCGTCGTGCAGTCGGTCCCGGCCGAGGTGCCGAAGCTCAGGTTGCCGCTGCCGTCGGCGCTCACCGAGATGGCCCCGCAGCTATCGACCATCTTCACGTACTGGCCGTTCAACGACGAGGTGAGGGCGCCGCCTCCCCAGTTGTAGAAGCCGGCCGTGCTGCTGAAGCCGCCGGTCGAGAGGTCGGCAAAGGGGGCGGGGTGGACCACCTCCGACCCGGTCGAGGGCGATTCGAGATAGACGCCGCCGGTCGCCTGGGCCTGCGCGTAGAGGTTGATGTCGCGGAACTCGAGGAGCTCGCCTGTCGCCGCGACGACCCGCGCCCGCCAGGTGCCGATGACGCCGGCGCGCTGGAAGACGAATTGCCAGACCCGCGCGAGAGCGCGCCCCTTGCCCGGCGCGTGCTTGCCGACCTCGCCGGGGACGATGGGGATGACCTGCTCGCTGCCGCGATCGGAGTACTCGTCCTTGCCCGCGGGCGCCGCCGCGAGGTGCTTCTGGAGGATCTCGTAAGCCTGCTCGCGGGTGAGCCTTGCCGCCGGCGCCGCGGTGCCGGGCGACGGCAGGTCCTCGCCGCCGAACTGGACGAGGTTGCCATGGCTGAGCCGGAAGACGACGCGCGCTCCTTCGATCGGCAGGCCGCCGGCGAGGACGTCGTAGTCGACGAACCAGATGCCGGGGGAGGGCTCCCCGGAGCGGCCCTGACTCAGCTTGAGAGCGGCGGGATCGACGCCCAGGAGCGGCGCCACCCGCGGCACGAAGCTCGCGGCGACCGCCGCGACCGCCGCGAGGTTGGTCGCCTGCCCGGTCGCCGCGAGCCGGTTGCCGGTGCCCGGCACCCAGGGCATGCCGCTCCCCGAGGCCAGGGCGAGGAGGCCGGTCGCGCGGTCGACCGAGGCCGCCCAGGTGCCGCCGGCCGCGGCGGTGAAGTCTTGCCAGGCATGGAGCCCGGCGGGCGAGACGACGCCCTGGGCGAGCGGCACGATCTCGCGAGCCCGCGAGAGCCTGGGGCTCACCACCTCGAGCCGCGACAGCGGGTCGGTGCGCCGCTTGACAGTCTGCGGCGTCCCCGGCGCACCGAGCAGCAACGACAGTCCGATCGACAACAGGGCGACCGGGAACCCTTTTCTGCGCTGTAGCATCTTCTTTCTCCTTTCGTGTCGCCCATTGGGCTCCCGAGAGGAGCAGACGTTACAGATCGGGTGCGGAGGGCCCGGCGCCGGATGGGCCGCCGCGGAGCCCGTCGCGGCGCTCGTCGAGCGCCGCCGCGAGGGCCTGCTGGGCGGCGCTCAAGGGACCGCGCCGCGCCTGCTGGCGGAGGGTCTCGCGGGCGAGCTCGAGGGCGAGCGGCAGCTTCTCGGGGGCGAGGCGGGCGAGCTCGTCGAGGTGGCGGCCGACCGCCGCTCCGTCGCCGCGGGCGGCGGGGCCGGTGAGCGCCGCGGCGGGGTCTCCCGAAGCTCCCGCCGCCAGGGTCTCGGCGACGGCGCCGCGGGCGAGCTCGAAGTAGCCGCGGGCGACCGCCGGGGGGAGCCCCAGGCGGCCGGCGATCTCGGCGGCGGCGGCGAGGAGCGTCGTCACCCCGCCGGCCGCGAGGGTCGCCGCAAAGTGGTAGAGCGGCCGGTCGGCGGCGGAGACCGGGGCCGCCTCCCCCCCCAGGGCGGCGGCCAGGCGCCGCCCCAGGAGGACCGCCTCGGCATCGCCGTCGAGGGCGAAGAAGACGCCGTGCGCCTCCGCCGGATCTTCGCGCGGGCGGGGGAAAGCCTTGAGCGGATGGAAGGTGCCGACCGCGGAGCCCCCGGCGCGGAGCGGGGCGAGGACGGCGGCGGCGAGCCCGCCGGCGGTGTGGAGGACGACCCGCGCCTGCGGCCGGGCGGCGAGCGCCACGGCGGCCGCGGCGAGCGCGGCGTCCGGCACGGCGAGGAGGAGGAGGTCCTGCCCGGCGGTCGCGAGCCGCCCGAGCTCCGCTCGCCCGGCGACCGCCTCCCGCCGCGCGCCGGCCGCCGCGAGCCAGGCGGCGAGGCTGCGGCCGACCCGGCCCGGACCGGCCAGGGAGAAGGCGAGGTCCGCTAGAGGGGGAGCGGGCACTGGGGCTACAATAGCGGCCACGACAAGCTGGTGGCAAGGCGCGGGGCGGGCGGCGCAGCGGCGCCGGAAGGAGCCGCGGACGGGCGCCGGAGGAGCGAAAGTGCCTTCCCGCTCAATGATTTGCCGTTGACAAGAGCGGGCGCCTCGAGTACCATTCCTTAGCACTCTCACGCCGAGAGTGCTAAGTCCCCCGGATGGACCGGACGAAGCGAGACGGCCATGGCCGAGACACGGTCCCCCCACAGCGGCAAGCTGAGCGCGCGCGACCGCGAGATCCTGCGCGACGTCATCCTCACCTACATCCTGAGCGCGGAGCCGGTCTCCTCGCGCTCCGTCGCCAAGCAGGGACGCTCCGGCCTCTCGGCGGCGACCATCCGCAACGTCATGGCCGACCTCGAGGACGGGGGCTACCTCGCGCAGCCGCACACCTCGGCCGGCCGGGTGCCGACGCGGGCGGCCTATCACCTCTTCATCGAGTCGCTCATGCAGATGCAGCGGATCTCCGCCCGCGACCGCCGCTACATCGACGAGAACCTGAAGGGCGCGCCGGCCGACGCCGAGCAGCTGATGGGGGTCACCAGCCACCTCCTCTCGGAGCTGTCGAACCAGGTGGGCCTGGTGGTCACCCCGCAGCTCGGCGACACCGTCCTCCGAGCGGTCGACTTCGTGCCCCTGGACGGCCGGCGGGTGCTCTGCGTGGTGATCTCGGCCGACGGCTTCGTCGACAACAAGGTGATCGAGACCGAGGAGGGGGTCACCCGCGAGGACCTCCAGCGGAGCGCCAACTACCTGACCGAGAACTTCTCGGGGCTCACCCTGCGCGAGATCCGCGACCGGCTGATCCGCCTGATGGCCGAGGAGCGGGCGCAGATGGACCGGCTGCTCGCCCTGACCATCGCCCTGGCGCGCTCCGGACTCGACGTCGACGAGGCCCCCGAGGTGCTGGTCGACGGCACCTCGGTCCTCCTCGCCCAGCCCGAGCTGACCGACATCCAGCGGGTGCGGCGCCTCTTCGAGACCTTCGCCGACAAGGCGCGGCTGGTCCAGATGCTCAACCAGTGCATGGGGCACGGCGTGCGGGTGCTGATCGGCGAGGACAGCGCCCTCACCTCGGAGCTCGACTTCAGCCTGGTGGCGACCGCCTACGGCGTCGGCGACCGGACGCTCGGCACGCTCGGCATCTTCGGGCCATCGCGGATGGAATATCAGAAGGTCATCCCGCTGGTTCACTACCTCGGCGAGACCCTGAGCCGGGCCCTGACGGAGGGCTTCGGGGAGTCGAAGGAATCCAGGAAGAGCTGAACGGGCTGCTAGAATCGCCCCGACGAAGAGATCGGTCGACGAGAACGGCAGGAGAGGACGGCAGAGATGGCACAGAACACCAGCGACCGCGAGGCGACCGAGCTCGACCTCGACGAGGGACAGGACATCGAGTCGGCGATGCGCGACGCGGTGGCGGCGGTCGAGGGCGCCCAGGCGGGCGGCGCGCCGGCCGCGGGAGAGCCGGCCGGCACGGTCGGCGCGATCGACTCCGACCGCGAGGTCGCCCAGCTCCGCCGCGAGATCGCCGACCTGCGCGACCGCTCGATGCGGACGCTCGCCGACTTCGACAACTTCCGCAAGCGCAGCGAGCGCGAGCGCCAGGAGGCCCGGCGCTACGCCCTGCTCGACCCGCTGCGCGACCTGCTGACCGTCGTCGACAACCTCGAAAGGGCGCTCTCGGCCGAGGGCTCGGCCGAGGACCTGAAGCGCGGCGTCGAGATGACGCTGAAGGGAATGCGCGACCTGCTGCGCCGCCACGGCGTCACCGAGATCGGGGCGGCGGGGGCGGCGTTCGACCCGGCGGTCCACGAGGCGGTATCGCGCCAGGAGGATCCCGCGGCGCAGGTGCCGACCGTCCTCGAGGAGCTGCAGCGCGGCTATTTCCTCCACGACCGGCTGCTGCGGCCGGCGATGGTCAAGGTGGGCGTGCCGGTCGAGCGCAAGGCCGGCGGTGCGGGCGGGGGCGACGGCCCCGCCACGGCTCTCTAGCCGGCCTCGCCGCCGGCCGCCCAGCACGTACAATAAGTAAGGAGCGCTCCTGCGATTCGAGGCGCCGCCGATCCCGGAGGCGCACGGCCATCCCCGACCCCGCGGGCCGGGGGATGGCCTCTGCCGGTCGGGGGCCGAGGTCGGGCCCATCATGAGGACGACGACGCGTTGAGCAAGATCATCGGCATCGATCTCGGCACGACCAACAGCTGCGTGGCGGTGGTCGACGCCCTGCAGCCGCGGGTGCTCGCCAACCGCGAGGGCAGCCGCACGACGGCCTCGATCGTCGCCTTCGCCGAGGAGGGCGACCGCCTCGTCGGGCAGATCGCCAAGCGCCAGGCGATCACCAACCCGCTCAACACCGTCTTCGCCGTCAAGCGCCTGATCGGCAGGAAGGCGGACGACGCGAACGTCGAGCGCGCCCGCGAGGTCCTCCCCTACAGCCTGGCGCGCGGCGGCAACGGCGACATCAAGGTCGAGATCCGCGAGCGGCAGTACAGCCCGGAGGAGATCTCGGCCTTCATCCTCAAGGAGATCAAGGAGTTCGCCCAGGAGGCGCTGCAGGAGGAGGTGAAGGAGGCGGTGATCACCGTGCCCGCCTACTTCGACGACTCGCAGCGCCAGGCGACCAAGGACGCCGGCAAGATCGCCGGCCTCGAGGTGCTGCGCATCATCAACGAGCCGACCGCCGCGGCCCTCGCCTACGGGCTCGACCGCCAGGAGGGCGCCAAGACGATCGCCGTCTACGACCTGGGCGGCGGCACCTTCGACATCTCGATCCTCGAGTTCGCCAAGGGGATCTTCGAGGTGCGCGCCACCGCCGGCGACACCTACCTGGGCGGCGAGGACTTCGACCGCCGGATCATGGACTGGCTGATCGCCGAGTTCGCGGGCGAGACCGGGATCGACCTCAAAGGCGACCGCATGGCGCTCCAGCGCCTCAAGGAGGCGGCCGAGCGCGCCAAGTGCGAGCTCTCGACCGCCGAGGAGGCGTCGATCAACCTCCCCTTCATCTCGGCCGACGAGACCGGCCCCCGCCACCTGGCGAGGACGCTCGACCGCCCCCATTTCGAGGCGCTGGTGCGCGAGCTGGTCGAGAAGACCGAGGGCCCGTGCGTCGACGCCCTGCGCGCCGCGGGCCTGCGCGCCGACCAGGTGAGCGAGGTCCTCCTGGTGGGCGGCCAGACGCGCACGCCGCTCGTCATCCAGGCGGTCGAGCGCATCTTCGGCAGGAAGCCCAACCGCGACATCAACCCCGACGAGGTGGTGGCGATGGGGGCGGCGATCCAGGGCGGCATCCTGCGCGGCGACATCAAGGACCTGGTGCTCCTCGACGTCACGCCGCTGTCGCTCGGCATCGAGACGCACGGCGGCATCTTCACCAAGCTGATCGAGCGCAACTCGACGATCCCGACCAAGAACACCCAGATCTTCACCACCGTCGTCGACAACCAGGACACCGTCGAGGTCCACGTCCTCCAGGGGGAGCGCCAGATCGCGGCGGAGAACAAGTCGCTCGGCCGCTTCGAGCTGGTGGGGATCCCGCCGGCGCCGCGCGGCGTGCCGCAGGTCGAGGTCACCTTCGCGCTCGACTCGAACGGCATCGTCAACGTCTCGGCGCGCGACGTGGCGACCAACATGTCGCAGAGCATCCAGATCAACCCCGCCGGCGGCCTCTCCCAGACGGAGATCGACCGCCTGGTCGAGGAGGCGCACCAGCACTCCTCGGACGACCGCGACCGGCGCGAGGTGCGGCAGCTCAAGAACCGGCTCGAAGGGCTGATCTACAGCAACGAGCGGGTCTTCGACGAGTTCCGCGACCTGCTGCCGGAGGACGACGGCAGGAAGATCCACGAGGCCCTCCTCCAGGCGCGGCTCGCCTCGACCAACGAGCAGCGGGCGGAGCTCGAGGCGGCGCTCTTCGACCTCTCCTCGGTGTCGCGCAAGCTCTCCGACGTGATGCTGTCGCGCGCCGCCGGCGGCAAGGAATGACCGGGAGGACCCATCTTGTTGCGACCATGGCTCAGGAGCCCGGCTCGAGAGCGTGAGATAGGAAGACGATGGCCACCATAAAGCGTGATTACTACGAGGTGTTGGAAGTCGCCCGCACGGCGAGCGGGGCGGAGATCAAGGCCTCCTACCGCAAGCTGGCGGTCAAGTACCACCCGGACCGCAACCCCGGCGACCGCGAGGCCGAGGAGCGCTTCAAGGAGGCGGCCGAGGCCTACGCGGTGCTGTCGGACGACGACAAGCGGGCGCGCTACGACCGCTTCGGCCACCAGGGGGTCGCCGGGGCGGCGGGCGCCGGCGGCTTCGACCCGACGATCTTCGCCGACTTCTCGGACATCCTGGGCGACCTCTTCGGCTTCGGCGGAGGAGCGGGAGGAGGAGGCCGCCGCGGCTCGGCGGTGTCGCGCGGCGCCGACCTGCGCTACGACCTGACCCTCTCCTTCGAGGAGGCGGCCTTCGGCAGCGACACGACGCTGCGCATCCCGCGCCTCGAGACCTGCGCCGACTGCAAGGGCTCAGGCGCCGCCGACGGCTCCCAGCCGGTCGTCTGCAAGGCCTGCGGCGGGCGCGGCCAGGTGCGCTTCACCCAGGGCTTCTTCACCGTCGCCAGGACCTGCCCGCAGTGCCAGGGCGAGGGGCGCGTGGTCGAGAAGCCCTGCCCGCGCTGCAAGGGCGCCGGCCTGGTCGAGAAGGAGCGCAACATCCAGGTGCAGATCCCCCCCGGCGTCGATCACGGGGCGCGGCTGCGCCTCTCCGGCGAGGGCGAGCACGGGCGGCACGGCGGCCCGCCGGGCGACCTCTACGTGGTGCTGCAGGTGAAGCCGCATGCGAAGTTCCGGCGCGACGGGACGACGGTCCACGGCGCGGTCTCGATCTCCTACCCGCAGGCGGTCCTGGGGACGACGCTCGACGTCGACACCATCCACGGCACCGCGCCGCTCGACGTGCCGGCCGGCACCGCCCAGGGCAAGAGCTTCCGCCTGCGCGGCCAGGGCATCCCGCGGCTCGACGGCAGCGGCCGCGGCGACCACGTGGTGACGGTCGAGCTCGAGGTGCCCGAGCCGCGCAAGCTGTCGGACGAGGAGGTCCAGCTCCTGAGGCGTCTGGCCGAGATCTCCGGGCGGCCGGTCAAGGAAGAGCGGACGCTCGTCGACCGGCTGAAGAACGCCCTGCGCTAGCGGGACCGCGTGCCGCACCTCCGCCGCGCCTTCCTCGTCCCTCCGGAGCTCGAGGAGCCCTTCGCCGCCGAGCTCTGGGCTGCCGGGACGCTCGGCGTCGAGATGCGCCCGGGCCCCGACGGCGAGGTGCGGATCGACGCCTACTTCCCCCTCGACGCCCCGGCGATCGACCTCGCCGGCTGGCGGCACGTCGAGGCCGCCGGCGAGGAGACGATCCCCGAGACCGACTGGTTCGCCGCCTACCGCGAGCAGGCGAAGCCGTTCGCGGTGGGCAGGACGCTCTACGTCGATCCGCGCGAGCCGGAGGAGGGGCCGGCGCCGCCGCCGGCCGGCCGGCGGCTCCTGCGCCTGCCGGCGCGCGGCGCCTTCGGCATCGGCAGCCACGAGTCCACCCGGCTGGCGCTCGAGCTCCTGGAGGACCTCGGCGCCGGCGAGCTGGCCGGGCTCGACGTCCTCGACGTCGGCACCGGCACCGGCATCCTCGCCTTCATGGCCCTCGCCGGCGGCGCGCGGCGGGCGGTCGCCTACGACAGCGACCCCGCCGCGCCCTTCTACGCGCGCGACAACGCGCGGCTGAACGACCTCGCGCCGCGGCTCTTCGCCGGCTCGGTCGGCGCCCTCGCCCCAGCCGCCCGCTTCGGCCTGGCGCTCGTCAACGTCGTCCCCGAGCAGATCCTGCCGGACCTGCCCGCGATCGCGGCGCACCTCGCGCCCGGCGGCGCCATGATCCTCTCCGGCATCCTCGTCGAGCGCGGCGGCGAGATGCTCGCCGCCGCCGCCGCCCTCGGCTTCGCCGAGCGCTCGCGGCGCATCGACGGCGAGTGGATCGCCTTTCACGTCGTCCAGGGCGGGCGGCGCCGGCCGGCATGACCGTCACCCTGCTGGTCGAGCCGGCGCGCTGGGACGGTCTTGAGGTCGAGGTCGCGGGGGACGCCTACCGGCACCTCTTCCGCGCCCGGCGCCTCGCCGCCGGCGAGCGCCTGCGGGTGGTCGACGGCCGCGGGCGGGCGCGCTGGGGCGAGGTCGCATCGGTCGAGCGCGCGCGGGCGATCGTCCGCCTGGGCGAGGGGGCGCCGAGCCGCGAGCCGGGGATGCGCCTCGAGCTGCTGGTCACGACCCTGCGGCCCGAGCGCGCCGCGTGGCTGGTCGAGAAGGCGACCGAGGTGGGGGCCTCCGCCATCCGCTTCCTCCACAGCGAGCGCGCCCCCCGCACCTTCGGGGCCGGCGCCCTCGCGCGCCTGCGGCGGGTCGCCGCCGGCGCCGTCGAGCAGTGCGGGCGCGCCCTCTGCCCCGAGGTCAGCGGCGTCCACGAGTGGGGGGAGCTCGCGGCGCTCACCGCGGGGATCCCCCGCCGCCTCGTCCTCGCTGCCGGGACGGCCGAGGCCGGCCCGCCGGCGGGCCGGGAGACGACCGCCCTCCTCGTCGGCCCCGAGGGCGGGTTCAGCGATCCCGAGCGGCGGCAGCTCCTCGCCGCCGGCTGGACGGCCGTCGGCCTGGGTCCACGGATCCTGCGGACGGAGACCGCCGCGCTGGCGGGGGCGGCGGGATGCCTGGGGATCTACGGCGAGGCGGCCGCCTTGGTCTAGGCGCTCTCCGCTTCGGCCCCGCACCGCAGTGGACACCGGCCCGCCCAGCCGCTAGCATCCCCTCGTCGTCTTCACTTTCCCTCTACCCCTCTACAAGGAGGGCCGCTTGAGCAGAGAGCTCTATCCCGAGGTCCGTTGGATCTGGATGAACGGCCGTCTCGTCGAGTTCGAGAAGGCCACGGTCCACGTGATGTCCCACGCGCTCCACTACGGCTCGGGGGTGTTCGAGGGCATCCGCGCCTACGACACGCCGGGGGGCGCGGCGGTCTTCCGCCTGCGCGAGCACGTCAAGCGCCTCTACAACTCGGCGAAGATCTACCGCATGGAGCTCCCCATCCCCGAGGCGGAGCTCGCCGGCGCGGTGCTCGACATCATCCGCGCCAACGAGTTCGGCGCCTGCTACATCCGGCCGCTCGTCTACCGCGGCTTCGGGCCGATGGGGGTCAACCCCCTGCCCTCGCCGGTCGAGATCGCGATCGCCGCCTGGCCCTGGGGACGCTACCTGGGCGAGGAGGCGATCGAGCGCGGCGTCGAGGTCTGCGTCTCCTCGTGGCGGCGCGCCGCCCCCTCGACCTTCCCGATGAGCGCCAAGGCGACCGGCAACTACCTGAACGCCCAGCTCATCAAGATGGAAGCCCTGGCGAACGGCTACGTCGAGGGCATCGGCCTCGACATCCACGGCAACGTCAGCGAGGGCTCGGGCGAGAACCTCTTCCTGGTCAAGGACGGGACGCTGATCACCCCGGACATCGCCTCCTCGCTCCTCTCCGGCATCACCCGCGACGCGGTGATGCAGCTCGCCCGCGGCGCCGGGATCGAGGTGCGCGAGCAGCACGTCCCGCGCGGCCTGCTCTACACCTGCGACGAGCTGTTCTTCACCGGCACCGCGGCCGAGATCACGCCCATCCGCTCCGTCGACCGCATCCCGGTGGGCGACGGGCGGCCGGGCGAGATCACCCGGCGGATGATCGGCGACTTCCACCAGGTGGTCACCGGCATGGTCGAGGACCGCCACGGGTGGCTGACGCCGGTCGGCGTGCCGGTCGCCCGCGAAGCGTCGTAAACGTCCGGGAGCGGGGTGATCCGATGAACATCAACGACCTCCTGAAGATCGCCGTCGAGCGCAAGTCCTCGGACCTCCACCTCAAGGTGGGGAGCCATCCGGTGATCCGCGTCGACGGCGACCTCATCCCGCTGGCCGAGCTCAAGCGCCTCATGCAGGAGGACACCATCGCCATGGCGTTCTCGATCATGAACGCGCGCCAGAAGCAGCGCTTCAAGGAGGAGTACGAGATCGACATCGCCTACTCCGTCCCCGGCCTCGGCCGCTTCCGCTGCAACGTCTTCCAGCAGCGCGGCGCGGTGGGCCTGGTGCTCCGCGTCATCCCGGCGCGCATCCAGAGCATCCGCGAGCTGATGCTGCCGCCGGTGCTCGAGAAGCTCTGCGAGGAGCGGCGCGGCTTGATCCTCTGCACCGGGACGACCGGCTCCGGCAAGTCGACGACGTTGGCGGCGCTCATCGACTACATCAACTCGTCGCGCACCGAGCACGTGATGACGATCGAGGACCCGATCGAGTTCCTCCACCGCGACAAGAAGTCGATCGTCAACCAGCGCGAGATCGACGTCGACACCCGCGCCTTCTCGCCCGCCCTGCGCTCGGCGCTGCGCCAGGACCCCGACGTCATCCTGGTCGGCGAGATGCGCGACTACGAGACGATCGAGACGGCGCTCCTCGCCGCCGAGACCGGCCACCTCGTCTTCTCGACCCTCCACACCCTGGACGCCACCGAGACCATCAACCGCATCATCTCGGTCTTCCCGCCGCACCACCAGAAGCAGATCCGCATCCAGCTCGGCCAGGTGCTGAAGGCGGTCGTCTCGCTGCGCCTGCTGCCGCGCGCCGACGGCATCGGCCGCGTGCCGGCCGTCGAGGTGCTGATCTCGACCCCGTACATCCGCGACTGCATCGAGAACAAGGAGAAGACCAAGTACATCCGCGAGCAGATCGCGCTCGGCACCAGCCAGTACGGGATGCAGACCTTCGACCAGTCGCTCTTCCAGCTCTACAAGAGCGGCCTCATCACCTTGGACGAGGCTCTCCGCCGGGCGTCGAACCCGGACGAGTTCAAGCTCAAGATCCAGGGCGTCCAGTTCACCGCCGACGTGGCGCGCGAGCAGATGGAAGAGTCCCTCGAGCTCGGCAACGAGTCGGACATCATGGCCGAGTCGCCGTTCGAGCTGGACGGGCATTAGGCAGGCGCTATTTCCCGAGGAGGGCTTCGCGAGGCGCAGCACCTTGACCGCCAACTCTGGCGCTGATATCGTTTAAACGTACCTGGCAGGTCTCCCTTTTTTGGAGCCGTGGCTCATCGAGCCGTCAGGTGCCTTTTTTATTTTCAGAGGAACTTTCCTTGTATCTCCTCTATCTCGACGAGTCTGGGAACCCAGACGATCCGGCCGATAGGCACTTCGTTCTCGCCGGCGCCGCTGTTCACGAGCGCTATACCTATTGGTTGTCGAAAGAGATCGAGGCGCTTCAAGCCAAGTACTTTCCCGGCTCGCCGCCCGTCACCTTTCATGCGACGGATATCCGCGGCGGGAAAGGCTTCTGGCGCAACGTCGACAAGGCAACCCGCGATCGGTTGCTGCTCGACATCGCGAGGAAGATCGAGAACGCCGGACCGCAGGTGTGCCTGTTCGCCGCTGCAATCGAGAAGGACGACACCACCTATGGCGAGTTAGCCATCCGCCACGGCTTGGAGGAGGTCTGCGGTCGGTTCGACATCCTGTTGAAGCGGCAGTTCCACGACAACAAGGACCCTCAGCGCGGTTTGCTCGTGCTCTCAGAGAGTTCCTATAAGAAAAATGCGAAGGTATGGGTCCGCGAGTTCAAGGAGCTTGGGACCAGGCTCGGAGCGCTGACGAACCTCGCCGACATACCCTACTTCGCGTTTGCCTCTGAAAGCCGAATGCTCCAAGTGGCGGACTTCATAGCCCATGCCGTATTCCTACTCTACGAGCGACGCAACCCGAGCCTCTTCGCACCGCTGTGCTCGAAATTCGATCAGAAGGACGGCATACTCCACGGGCTGGTCCACGTCGGGCGATCAAGAGGACCATCCTGCGAATGCCCGCGTTGTTGCAGCTCTCGTACTCCGAGCAGACCCAGTCCCTGGCTCACAGCGCCATTCGGTTCATAAAAAGCGTGAGCGAGTCTTTGAAGCCCACCTGCTACGCGCAGGCGGTACGCCTGCTGGCGACGCGCGCCCACTTCCGCGCCGAGCTGCGCACCAAGCTCGCCCAGCGCGGCTATCCCAACGACGAGATCGCCGCGGCGCTCGAGCGGCTCGCCGGCGAGGGCTACCTCGACGACCGCAAGGCCGCGGCCGAGTTCGTCGCCGGGCGGCTCGCCAAGGGCGCCCTCGGCCGGCCGCGCCTGCGCGCCGAGCTCCAGGCCCGCGGCGCCGAGCGCGCGGCGATCGACGAGGCCCTCGCCGCCCTTCCGGACGACGATCTGCCGGCGGCCCGCGAGGCCGCCGCGCGCTTCAGCCGGAGCGGGCGCAGCGGCCCTACGGCGGCCGCCGCGCTCGCCCGGCACCTCGCCCGCAAGGGCTTCTCGCGGCGTGCTATCGTCGCCCTTTTGAGAGAGACGGGGAGCGCGGACGGCCTCCCCCCTGACGACGACTGACGCGCGGGAACTGGCTCTCTCGGAAGCGAATCCGCCATGAAGAGCACCGACGTCCGAGCGAGCTTCGTCGACTTCTTCGCCCAGCACGGGCACCGCCCCTACCCGAGCGCGCCGCTGGTGCCGCACGGCGATCCGACGCTCCTCTTCACCAACGCCGGCATGGTCCCCTTCAAGGGGATCTTCCAGGGCGCCGAGCCGCGCGAGGTGCCGCGCGCCGTCTCCGTCCAGAAGTGCATGCGCGTCTCCGGCAAGCACAACGATCTCGAGAACGTCGGCCCCAGCCCGCGCCACCACACCTTCTTCGAGATGCTGGGCAATTTCTCCTTTGGCGACTACTTCAAGGAGGAGGCGATCCGCTTCGCCTGGGAGCTGGTGACCGAGGCCTGGGGGCTCGCGCCCGCGGTCCTCTCGGCGACGGTCTACGAGGAGGACGACGAGGCGCACGACCTGTGGGCCCGGCTGACGGCGATCCCCCGCGAGCGCATCCACCGCCGCGGCAAGGCCGACAACTTCTGGGCGATGGGCGAGACCGGCCCCTGCGGCCCCTGCTCCGAGGTCTTCGTCGACCAGTATCCCGACCGGCCGGCGGTCGGCTGGGACGAGGGGACCGACTCCGGCCGCTATCTCGAGATCTGGAACCTCGTCTTCATGCAGTTCGACCGCGGCGAGCAGGGCCTTCTCACGCCGCTCCCCAAGCCTTCGATCGACACCGGCTCCGGCCTCGAGCGGGTGACGGCGGTCCTCGCCGGCGTCCACTCGAACTACGACACCGACCTCTTCCGTCCCCTCCTCGAGGCCGCGGCGGCGCTCGCCAAGACCGCCTACGGCCGCGACGCCGAGCGCGACGTCTCCCTGCGAGTCATCGCCGACCACCTGCGCGCCGTCACCTTCCTGCTCGCCGACGGCGTCATCCCGGGCAACGAGGGGCGCGGCTACGTGCTGCGCCGCATCCTCCGCCGCGCCGTGCGCCACGGCATGCGCCTGGGGTTCGAGGAGCCGTTCCTCCATCGCCTGGTGCCGGTGCTCGGCGAGGTCATGGGGACGACGTACCGCGAGCTCGCCGCCACCCGCCAGGCCTCGGTCGCGACCATCCAGGCGGAGGAGGAGAAGTTCCTGGGGACCGTCGCCGCCGGCGCCCGCCAGGTGCAGGAGGAGGTCGAGCGGCTGCGCCGCCTGGGGCAGAGCATCCTCCCCGGCGCCATGGTGTTCCGGCTCTACGACACCTATGGCCTGCCGATCGAGGTGATCCGCGAGATCGCCGAGGAGGAGCGCTTCGGCATCGACGACGCCGGCTTCGAGGCGGCGCTCGGCGAGCAGCGCGCGCAGTCGCGGCGGGCGACCAAGGAGGTGCAGAACAAGCTCGCGGCTCTGCGCGAGGAGATCCGCGGCCACGCCGAGATCCCGGAGACGCGCTTCGAGGGCTACGACGCGACCGAGCTCGGCAACGCCGAGGTGGTGCGCCTGGCGACCTGGAAGGACGGCGTTCCGCTGCGCGTCGCCGAGCTCGCGACGGGCGAGCACGGCGTCGTGGTCTTGAACCAGACCGTCTTCTACGCCGAGTCGGGCGGCCAGGTGGGCGACGCCGGCGAGATCCTCTGGGAGGGTGGCGGCCGGGCGCGGGTGACCGACACCCAGAAGGACGCCTCCGGCGTCTACTTCCACTTCGCCGAGGTGCTCGCGGGCCGGCTCGCGCGCCACACGCGGGTGGCGCTCAAGGTCGACCACGAGGCGCGGGTGGCGGCGGAGCGCAACCACACCGCGACCCACCTGCTCCATGCGGCGCTCCGCCAGGTGCTGGGCAAGAGCGTGCGCCAGGCGGGCTCGCTCGTCGCGCCGGGGCGGCTGCGCTTCGACTTCACCTTCCACCGCGGCATGTTCCCGCACGAGCAGCGCGAGGCCGAGGACCTGGTCAACGAGTGGATCCGCCGCGCCGTGCCGACCGAGTTCCGCTGGCGCAGCTACCAGGAGGCGGTCGCCGCCGGCGCCATGGCTCTCTTCGGCGAGAAGTACGGCGAGCGGGTGCGGACGGTCGATGTGCCGGGCTTCAGCCTCGAGCTGTGCGGCGGCTGCCATGTGCGCAACACCGGCCAGATCGGCCTCTTCCTGATCGAGTCCGAGCGCGGCATCGCCTCGGGCGTCCGCCGCATCGAGGCCCTGACCGGCGCCAACGCGCTCGCCGCCACGCGGCGCGAGCGCGAGAACCTGCAGGCGATCGTCGCCGCCCTGGGGATCAAGACCGCCGACCCCGACCAGCAGCGCGAGCGCGCGGCGCAGATCGCCGCCCGCCAGGGCGCCCTCGAGGACGAGGTGAAGAAGCTCCGCCTGACCCTCGCGACCGGCGCCGCCGCCTCCTCCGCCGGTGCCGGCGACGGCGAGATGCTGATCGACGGCATCAAGGTGCTGGCGCGCGAGGTGCCGCCGGCGCCGGCGACCGAGCTGCGGGACATCGCCGACGCCCTGCGCTCGAAGCTCGGCTCGGGCGTCGTCGTCATCGGCAGCCGCGGCGACGGCAACGTCAGCCTGGTGGCCGCGGTGACCAAGGACCTGACCGCCCGCGTCAAGGCCGGCGAGCTGGTCAAGCGCCTCTCCGCCGTCGTCGGCGGAGCCGGCGGCGGCCGTCCCGACTTCGCCCAGGCCGGCGGCAAGCTCCCCGAGAAGCTCCCCGACGCCCTCGCCGCCGTCGAGCAGGCGGTGCGCGAGCAGATCGGGAAGTAAACCTTCCGCGCCGCGCGCTCGAACACGCAAGCGGCCTGCCTTTCGGCGCCTCGCCCGCGCCACCTCGAGCCTCTACAAGCAGGCGTCCGTCACCCGGCCGGCGATGCTGCATTGACCCGGTTTGTCGACTCAGGAACAATTCAGAAACCGATATATTTGCGAGAAGGACGAAGCCACATCTGAGCTCATGTCTCATCTCCTCCTGATCGCCCTGATGCTGCCGGCGACGACGGTGCTTCCACCGCCGACCGTTCCCCTTGAAATTCGACTGGTGGTACACGACGCGGGGAGGTTGCCGGCGGGCCAACGCAAAGAGGGGGAGGTCACGCTGGAGCCGGTTGCGGTCGGCGAGAAGGGTCATCCGCTCCGGACCTCGATCTCGGCCGCGCAGGGTGCGCGGATCGACGTGGCTCCCGACTCGACATGGCGGGTCGCCGTCGCTCTCTCCGGCACCTGGAGCCGCCCCGAGGTGGCACGGGTCGGCGAGGAAGCGAGCTCGGTCGTCATCGACGCCTATCCGGCGGGGGCGCTCGCGGGAATCGTCCGGGTGCCGGCCGGAACGCCGATGCCTGCAGAGCTCAAGGTCCGGGTGCGCTCGGCGCCGGGGGTGGCCGAGCCGCTTTCGCCGATCGTTCAGAGCTGCCCGGTGAGCGATGGAAGATTCGCCTGCAGCCTGCCGGCGGGGAAGCTCGACATCCGGCTCCGCGCCGAGCGGCTACGCACCCAGTACTTCTGGGGGATCGACCTCCCGGCCGGCGGCCGCCGCGATATCGGCACCCTCGAGCTGAAGCCCGGCGCCACGGTCGTGGGGTGGATCGAGAGCCCGCGCCGAGGGTTCCCCTTGGACAAGGGCGCGGTCGATCTCGAGCCCCGGCGCTCGGGGACGCGGCCCGCCGCGGACGACCCGACCCGGCAGGCCGCGCTCCGCTACCAGGCGCGGGTCAGTGCGCGAGGCTTTTTCGAGCTGGCCGGCATCGCCCCCGGACTGTACACGTTGACCGCCCGTTACCCGGGCTTCGCGCCGGCGCGGCTGTCGCCAGTCGAGGTGCTCCCCTTGGCGGAGACCGAGCTCGATCCGGTTCATCTCCAGCTCCCCGCCGAGCTCGAGGTCCGCATCGAGCCGCCGCGCGACCCCTATGGAAAGCGCTGGGTTCTCCAGCTCTCGCAGGAGGACCTCGATCACTCCCACTTCGAACCGGTGAGCCAGGGAACGGCGGGCGATGACGGCGCGTGGCGGGTCCGCGGCTTGGAGCCCGGGTCCTATCTCGTGGAGACGAGGGGTGGCTATCGGTCCGCATGGGCCGCGACGCCCGTCGTCGTGCGGCCAGAGATGGCGCCCCTCGACATCCGCCTGCCTCTGGTCGAGGTCGAAGGCGTCGTCCGCCTGGGCGGCGAGCCGCTGGAGTCCGTGCTCTGGTTCGGCGGCCTTCACGGCGCCCAGCGGATCCCGGCACGGAGCGATCGGGGCGGGAGGTTCCTGGTCTTCCTGCCCGACCGGCCGAGCTGGCGGATCGAGTTGTTCAACGGCAAGCTGAATCTGTCGGCGGGCTTCCCGGACGTGCCGATCCGCAAGGCGCCGGGGAGCGAAAGGGCGCGGCTGTCGATCGATGTTCCGGATACCGTCGTGCACGGCGCGGTCGCCGACGAGGCCGGGAGCCCCGCGCCCGGAGCGCGCATCAAGGTCTCCCGGTCGGAAGACCATCCTGACGACGCCGTCGCCGACCCTTCCGGCAGGTTCGAGATCCGGGGGCTCTCCGCGGGAACCTGGTACTTCGAAGCGCGAAGAGAGGATTCGTCCTCGGAGAGCGTCGCGGCCGACGTGCGCGAGAGGGCCTCCGGGGCGGAGCTCCGACTGGTCCTCAGAAAAAAGGTGAAGCTCTCGGGACAGGTGGTCGACCCCGGCGGCAATCCGCTCTTCGGAGCGCAGGTCGTCGCGATGTTCCCTGGGCTCGGTACGCTGACGACGGCGCTCCCGCAGACCTCGACCGACGTGTCCGGCGTCTTCAGCCTGAGCCTGCCAGCCGGGGTCGAGGGCGTCCAGCTCACCGTCTTCCCGCCCGGATTTGCCGTGCGCCAGCTCTATGCCGACGCCCGCGGCAAGGAACCGTTGGTGATCCCCGTGAGCCAAGACGGAGGCACGCTCATCCTGCGCTATGCCCAGGACCGGCCGGACCGGCGGCTGCCCGCGCTCGAAACCTCGATCGTCCACGAGTTCGTCCTCGCTTCGCCCTACATCCTCGAGAGCTGGGCCGAGCTCAACGGTGCGCCCGCACCCGAGGACCGGCAGTTCGTCATTCCGATGCTGGAGCCCGGGCATTACACGGCCTGCCGAACGGTCCACGTCGGAGCCTTCCTCGCCGGCGACCCAGCCCCGCCGGGAGTGCCCTGCGCGAGCGGCGAGCTGCCGGCCGGCGGCGAGCTGAAGTTGGACCTCCCCGGCGCGCGATCCGAATCGACCGCAGCGCCGTCCGCCGCCGAGCCGCCGCGGTAGGCGCGGCCTTGACGAACGGGGCGACCTTGCGCTCGCGCCCCACCCGTAGCGCCCAGGGTTGATCGCGGCCACCACATATCGTCGCTTGCGCATCTCCTGCAGGCGAGCTACCATCCTCGCCAGCAGCTCGCAGTACAACTTGGTGGCGCGATCCCGTTCGCGCATTGCAACGTATGAAGACGAAGGCGTTGGCCTCTCTCCTGCTGTTGCTGTCGCCGCTCGCGGCCTGGGCCGAGGTGCGGGTGGGAATCGGTGCGGCCGGCCGCAGGGTCATCTTCAACGAATCCTCCGCGCAGCACGCCCGCCGCGTCTCGGGCCGGCTCGTGCCGGTGCCGGACGCCGCCCTGCTGCCGCTCATCGACCGCAACGCCGGGGCCCAGCAGCTCGATCCGCGCCTCGTCAAGGCGGTGGTCCAGGTCGAGTCGGGCTACAACCCGCGGGCGCTGTCGAAGGCCGGCGCGATGGGCCTCATGCAGCTCATGCCGGAGACGGCGCGCGACCTGGCGGTCGCCAACCCCTACGACCCGGACGAGAACCTGCGCGGCGGCACCGCCTATCTGCGCCAGCTCCTCGACCGCTTCAAGGGGAGCGTCGAGCTGGCGCTCGCCGCCTACAACGCCGGCCCCGAGCCGGTCGAGCGGCACGGCGGCGTACCGCCCTACGCCGAGACCCGCGACTACGTGCGCCACATCCTCTCGCTCTACATGGGCCGCGAGGTGGAGCTCGGCGCCCGGCTCGAGGGCCAGGTGACCGGGCTCGCCTCGCGCGGCCTCGCCATCACCGCCGGCGTCCGCAAGATCTATCTGACGCGCCCGGTCGGCAGCGCCCGGCTGCTGCTGACGACGGCGGTGCGGGAGAGATAGCGCCGGGCAGAGGGGCTTAGAAACCGCTCAGAGCCGGTCCGTTTCGATCGAAATCCGCAGGTTGGGCTCCCCTGGCTTCGCCGCGACCTCGCGATGGGGCCGGCGTGGCCCGGCGAACGCGCTTGGCCGCGAGGCCCTGGCGTCGATCGAACCGGGCGCCGCTTCTCTTGGGCCCCCGCGAGCGGGCGCGCACCCTGACATACAATCGGGAGCGGATCGCCGCCCCGCCGTCATGCTCAACATCCCCAACCTGCTGTCGATCTTCCGGATCCTGCTGGTGCCGCCGCTCGTCGTGGTGCTGCTCACCAAGTTCGAGGGCAAGGAGTTCGTGGGTCTCGGCCTCTTCCTCCTCGCCGCGGTGATGGATTTCTTCGACGGTTTCGTCGCGCGGCGGCGCCAGCAGGTCACCCGCCTCGGCACCCTGCTCGATCCGGCCGCCGACAAGATCCTCATCTCCGCCGCCTTCATCTCGCTCGTCGAGCTCGACCCCCAGCTCGTGCCGGCCTGGATGGTGGTGGTGATCATCGCGCGCGAGTTCGCGGTGACCTCGCTGCGCAGCTTCGCCGCCGCCGAGAGCCTGGTGATCCCCTCCGGCGTCTCGGGCAAGATCAAGACCATCGTCCAGATCGTCTCGATCTCGCTCCTCATCATCTACCAGCAGCTCGGCGCGTTCCGGCACCTGGCACCGCTCTCGCTCTGGGTGGCGCTCCTGGTGACCGTCTACTCCGGCGTCGAGTACTTCGTCCGCTTCGGCCGCCTCATCGTGCACGGCCAGCCCGCGACGCACCCGCCCGCCGGATGAGCGCGAGCCCCCTCTCGCGCCTCGCGCTCTTCGCCCGGCGGCGCTACCGCGCCGTCTTCGCGGCGTTCGCCCTCCTGGTCGCCGCCTCGCTCCTGCTGATGACCCGGCTGTCGTTCGACACCGACATGCTGAACCTGCTGCCGCGCCAGGACCCGGTGGTCGCCAACTACCTGAAGACGCTCGACGACTTCGGCGCCAACACCTTCCTGCTGGTCGCCGTGCGGCTGCCGGAGGGGGCGGTGCTCGAGCCCTACGAGGGGCTGGTCGACCGCCTCGCCGGCGAGCTCCGCGCCATCCGCGACATCAAGAACGTCGAGCACCGGATCGGCGACCCGCAGGAGCTGCTGCAGACCTTCTTTCCCAAGGCGATCCTGTTCCTCGACGACAAGGGCAGGCAGGAGCTCGCGGCGCGCCTGACCGCGCCGGGCATCCGCGCCCACGTCTCGGAGCTCAAGCGCGAGCTGCTGACGCCCCAGGGGATGGCGGTCAAGGAGCTCGCCAAGCTCGATCCCCTGGGGCTCTCGACGATCTTCCTCGGGCGCCTGAACGCCTCGCGCGGCTCGCTCAACGTCGACTGGACGAGCGGCTATTACCTGTCGAAGGACCACCGCCTCCTCCTCATCCTCGCCCAGCCGGTGCGCCCGCCGCAGGACATCCGCTTCGACCGCCGCCTGGCGATCGAGGCCGACCGGGCGGTGGCGCGGGCGCTCGCCGGCTGGCGGGAGATCGCCGGGCCGGACGGCCCGCCCGCCCCCCAGGTGGTGGTGGGCGGCCCCTATCTGACGGCGCAGGGCGACGAGGCGCTCATCCGCCACGACATGCTGGTCAACATCGTCACCTCGACGCTCGGCGTCTTCCTCCTCTTCCTCTTCGCCTTCCGGCGGCTGGGGGCGCTCCTCTATGCCTTCGTGCCGCTCCTCTGCGGGCTCATCCTGACCTTCGGCTTCTCGGCCGTCGCCATGGGGACGCTCTCCTCGGCGACCAGCATCGTCGCGGCGCTCCTGATCGGCCTGGGGATCGACTTCGTGATCGTCTCCTACGGGCGCTACGTCGAGCTGCGCCGCGGCGGCGCCGACCTCGAGACGGCGCTCGCCGAGATGGGCGGCGCCTGCGGCGGCGCCGTCGCCGCCGGCGCGGTGACGACGGCGGCGACCTTCTACGCCTTCACCTTCACCAAGTTCCTCGGCCTGCGCCAGACCGGCCTGCTGACCGGCACCGGCATCCTCTTCTGCGCCGCCGCGGTGCTCCTGCTGCTGCCAGCGATGCTCGCCTGGAGCGCCGACCGCAGCCGCCGCAAGCGGAGCGAGCCGAAGCTTTTCCTCCACAGCTTCGGCACCCAGGGGTTGACCGCCTTCTGCATGCGCCGGCCGGGGGTCGCCCTCGCCGCCGGGCTCGCCGTGACCCTGGGGATGCTCGCCGCCGCCACCCGCATCCAGTTCGACGAGAGCATGAAGACCATGCGGCCGCGCGGCAACCGCGGCATCGACGTGGCGGCGGAGGTGGGGCAGCACTTCGGCTCGGGCTTCGACTACATGATCGCCGAGGTCGCCGGCAGGACCCCGGACGAGGTGATCGAGCGCTCGGCCGCGGTCGGCCGCGCCGCCCAGGGCCTGGTCGGCCAGGGGATCCTCTACGGCTACAGCGGCGTCACCTCGCTCATCCCGCCGCGCGAGCAGCAGGACCAGGCGCTCGCCTGGCTCGCCCGCGAGCGCGGCAGCGGCGGGCTCGACCTCGCCCGCATCCGCGCGGTCTTCGACCAGGCGGTCGCCGAGCAGGGGATGCGCCCGGCGCCGTTCGAGCCCGGCCTCGGGCTCTTCGCCCGCGCGGTCAACCTGACGGGCCCCATCGGCCTCGCCGATTTCAACGGCTCGAAGCAGACGCGGCTCCTCCTCGAGCGCTACCTGACGAAGACCGCCGAGGGGTGGAAGGGCGCGCTCTACCTCTATCCGCCGGCCAACCGCTGGCGGCGCGAGGCGCCGCCCCAGGTGCTGGCGCTCGGCCGCGACCTCGGGCCGGGGACGATCATCTCCGGGGTCAACGTCATCAACGAGCGCGTGCGCTCGCTGGTGCTGCACGACGCCTGGATCGCCGGCATCCTGGGGACGGCGCTCGTCGCGATCATCCTCGGCTTCGATTTCCGCTCGCTGGGCGACGCGCTCCTGGCGCTCTCGCCCCTCCTCGTGGGGATGGTCTGGATGGTCGGCGGCATGGCCCTCCTCGGCATCCAGATGAACTTCATCAACATCTTCGTCACCACCATGATCATCGGCATCGGCACCGACTACGGCATCTACATCGTCCACCGCTACCGCGAGGTGCGCGGCAGGCCGCGCGCCGACTTCGAGCAGGGGCTCCGCGAGACCGGCAAGGCGGTGGCGGCGGCGGCGATGTCGACCCTGATCGGCTTCGGCTCGATCATCTTCTCCCACTACCCCGGCCTGCAGTCGACCGGCAAGGTGGCGATCCTGGGCTCGCTCTCGACCTCGCTCGTCGCGATCACGCTCTTGCCGGCGTATCTCTCCTGGCGGGAACGGCGGCGGGAGAGGGCCGATTGAGGTCTCCTCACGAACGGGACGTGTGGATCTCGGTCTCGCCGCGAGGTGGCATGGTGAAGGCGAGCGGCGCCTTCACCACCGCGTCCGCCGGCGGGACCACGCCGGACCGGCGCCTGGGCAAACCGCCACGGCTCGCGGGGTAACCCTCTCGCGGCGCCGCGCCGCCGCCCGGCGGCGTGGCGAAACGCCGCGGCGCCCGCGCGGTGCGCCGCCGCGGCATGGCCAAACCGCGAGAGGTCTTCGCCGGGTCACCACGCGGCACCGCCAAACCGGCACGCGGTTTGGCTTCACCGCGCCGTGGTATGGCGATACCACGCCGCGGTATGGCGATACCACGCCGCGGTACGGCCGTACCGGGCCGGGGAACGAGCGTGCCGGCGCCCGGCAGCCTTGAAACCCCACCGGGTTTGACCAAACCCTCCCGTGGTTCGACCGTACCGCGACGCGGTTTGGTCATGCCGCCTCACGGCATGCTCGAACCGCGGCAGGGTTTAGCTAAACCGGCCCCGGTTTGGCTGAACCCAGGTAGTGGGCTATTAGTGTGTTGCTGATCCTTCCCGCCTGATCCCCGCGGTACGGTCCTCTCCGAAGGGGGAGGATCGCCCTCCCTCATCCGAGACGCCCCCGGCGAGAGTGCGACCTCCCGCCGGGGACTTGCCACCCATGGAGGTACAGCCCCATGAGCGACCGCCCGAAGTCTATCCCGCCCTCTTGGAACGAGTCCGCGGCCTTCCGCGAGACGACGCTCCGCCTCTTCACCAAGCCCGAGGACCGCGCCGCGCTGGTGCACCTCGGCGCCATGCTCCACGACATGGCCCTAGAGACGGCGCCGTACGGCCCCGAACCCGAGTCCGCCACCCATGGCGAGCTGCGGGCCGCCGCTGGCGATCTCCGGCACCTGGAGGGCTACCTCGCCACGGTGCGCCGCTCGGCGGATGAGTCGTCGCTGATCCCGGCGGACGAAGCGCTCGCGCACCTCGCGGGCGAGCAGGCCGCCGCGGTCGGGATGCTCGCCGAGCTGATCGAACGGGAGCTGTAGCCATGGCGCCCCGAACGGTTACCGTCTCGCCCTACGGTCCCCGCCAGGTGCCGATGCTGCGTCTACGCGGCGCCTGGCTTCGCTCCGCCGGCTTCCCGACCGGCACCCGCGTCTCGGTCGTGGTGACGGCCGGGCGCCTGGTGCTCCGCCAAGTGCAAGCTCTGAAAGCCGAGCGGGTACAGTGAAGATCGCCACCTTCACCGTCCGGGCAGACGAGCGTCAGAGCGCGCGGTGGAAGCAGTGCGCCGCCGCTGACGGCCACGCGAGCGTCGGCGCGTGGCTCGCCGTTGTCGCCGACGCCCACCTCCGCACCCAAGCCCGCGCCGGTCTGCCCATGCCGCTCGCGTGGCACCGCGGCTCCTTCCGAGTCGCCCTGGCGGACGGCCGCGCTGTCACCGTGCGGGGCCGGATCTCGCCGCCGTTCGGCTACTACGACGGGACCGAGGAGAGCCCGGACGGCCGGCACAAGTCCTGGACCTTGGTTCACGTCCCTACTCACCGCGTCGTCGCCACCCTTCGCGCAGCGGGGCAGGTGAAGGCACTGGCGGCCGATTTGGTGGCGGCTCTCCTCCGGGAGGACCGGGAGCTGGCAGCAGGCATTGTCGAACGTCACGAACGCGAGAGCGTCTGACTTATGGGGCTTGGTCGGGCCAGCTCACCGGCCCGACCTCACTTCCCTGGTTTCTGGTCTACACCTGCCGCACGCGCGATCTTTTTCTTCACAACTTCAAGCCAATCGGTAAAGTCCTGGAAACTCTCCTTGGTGAGGCCGTTGGGCCATCGAAGCACCACGTCACCCTCGCTCAGGGTGAACACGTCTTGCTTGAAGCCAACTGCTACCGGAGACAGCACTGCGGCTTGCGCAGCAACTGGCGCAGGACTGCTGCTGCTGACCATGGGCGGTGTCCTTTCTGCTCCCTCAATTCGAGTGAGTTGTGACACCGGAAGGCCAGTCCCGCTCCCATCTACGAAGGCATGGACACCATCTTCAGATAGGCCAGTAATCCGAAGCGGCTGCGAATTCTGAAGTACGCCCTGCGACTCCCAATTAACCGCGTCGCCGACCTGCAAAGGTGCCATAGCGGGGAGAGGAGTAGAACTTTTAGCCTCTTCCGGCGTCTCTATAGTAGCAGAGCTATCCAGGCCGGCAAAGGCCAAAGTTTCTCGATATTCGCGGATAAAGTCGTTGACGGCGTTGTCGGCAAACTCGAACTCCATGAGCAGTGTGTGCCGCAAGCTGGCTTGCGAGGGCAGATCTGCCTGGTATTTGTCCCAAAGCTTGCGGTGGACCGCGGGGGCAAGCGCAGCTTCTCGAATCAGGGCTACGCGCTCAGGAGAGGGCTGCCTTTCATCAAGGATGATGCGGAGCGCCCGGTCGCTCAGCTTCACGCCGCCCCCTACATTCTCCAAGAGCCCAAACGATCGTAGAGCCGCAAGAGTTAGCTTTCCGCCGCTGCTCTTGGTTGTGTAGCTCCAGTGCGTCACTGCGACCTCTGGTCGGGCGGCATGCTTCCCCTCTGCTTGGTAGAACTGGCGAGCCCGCTCGACTGCTCGCGACAAGGGGATAGCCGGATATCGCGGGCTACGGTCTGCCACCTTCTTTTTTACTGCCTCCGTCTCTGCGGCCATTACGGCCTCCTTTCCTAGACCGAGACAAATTATCCTCCTCAGTTCTATAGGTGTCAAGACTAATTTGTCTGCTGGTAGTTGACAAACGGGGACCGGCCGTCATATCTTGGCTCGGTGAACAAGGAGATCAACGTGAGAATAGCAGTAGCTTCCCGCGCTCGCCGACGGTCCCACCGGCGCGGGGAGCTGAAACAGCAAGGCCCGGCCCTCGGCGGCTTCGTTTGCCGACGGGAGCACCGGGGACGGGCTGTGGTGGGATGGTTCTTCAATGGCGAGAAAAGCGAGCCGAGCTGCCGCTCGAACGGCGGCTCGGCTCTGGTGACAACCAACCAGGGAGTGTGGCCCCGGCTGATCGCCTGCCAGCGCCAGTATACCGCGGCGCGCTCCCCGCTAAGTTCAGGGAGCCCGCCTCATGGACTGCGATGCCTGCCACACACTCGCCAAGCGCTTCGGGAAGGATCGGAGAGGAAACCAGAGGTACCGCTGCCGGACGTGCCGGAAGACGTTCTCTGAGCGGCCGGCGCGCCCCTTGGGCGACATGCGCATTCCGGAGGAGAAGGCCGTCCTCATCCTCACCCTGCTTTGCGAGGGGAGCGGAGTCCGTGCGGTCGAGCGGATCACGGGCTGCCACACGGCGACCCTCCTTAGCCTGCTCGTCCAGGTGGGCGAGGGGTGCGAGAGGATGCTGGAGGAGACAGTCCAGGGGATCGCCGTTCTGGATGTGCAGGCGGATGAGCTGTGGACCTACGTGGCCTGTAAGCAGGCCACCCGCGAGCGGCGCAAGATCGCCGATCCTGATGCCGGCGATGCCTACTGCTACGTTGGGATCGAGCGGCACTCCAAGCTGGTGCTCGCCTGGCACCTCGGGCGCCGCAACCGTTGGGATGCCCACGACTTCATGGGCAAGCTGGACCGCGCCACGGCGGGCCGTTTCCAGCTCAGCACGGACGGTTTCAACGCCTACCCGGATGCGTCGAGTACAACTTCGGCGCGCGGGTCGACTATGCGCAGTTGGTCAAGGAATTCGCGGGAGCGGGCGGGGAAGAGCAGCGGCAATATGCTCCTCCCCGCCTCATAGGCAGCGAGAAGATCAGCGTCTCGGGCAACCCCGAGGAGGACAAGATCTGCACTTCCCACGTGGAGCGCTGCAACTGGACGCTCCGCGGCCACCTGCGCCGGTTCACGCGACTGTCCAACGGGTTCAGCCGGAAGAAGGCGAACCTCCGCGCGGCGCTCGCCTTGTATTTCGCCTATTACAACTTCGTGAAAATCCACGGCTCGATTCGGATGACACCAGCGATGAAGGCCGACCTTACCCGCCAGCCGTGGACGGTCGCCGAGCTGATGGCGGCGGCGGGGCAAAGCTAGCAACCAGGTCCCTTAGTGTCGCGTGGTCATGAATAGGTGTCCTTGCGACAAGATAGATTCTGTCTGCCACTGAATCAAAACAGATGATTACTCGTCCCCGGTTTTCGCCATCCCCGAGACGGTACTCTGTCCACTGACCGTGCGTAGCCTGTAGGCGAGGAACATCCCATCTTGACGGTAGCCATGGCTGCACCGCAGAACCGCGCCGTGGGTCGCTGCAAGTCTGGAGCGCTTGGAGCAACCCGCGGAGGCTTTCTTCCAAGGTGAATCTTTCGGCTGCCGGAAGCCTCTGAATAGCCTCCCGCCAGTGTCGATTACTCCAAGGGGGCGCCTGGTAAAGCTCAGGCAATCGCGTCCTCTATGTCATGAACGAGAGTCGAGTTCTGGCGAAGGCGGTCCAGCGTGTAAGAGGCCGCCTCCTTGGCCATCTCCTGGTAGTCCTCGCTCATGCGGTCGAAGGCGTCCGCGCCAAGGTTCGCCGCGTGGTTGCTGCCCCAGGACCGAATGTCCGGGTTCATGATTTTCGTCATCTGCCCGAGGTCGGTAGCCCGAACTTCAGAGAACTGGTCGATAACGAAATCCACTACCCGCGCTTCGTCCGGAGTTAAGGCGTCAGCATCTCCATCCGGAACGGCCACCACCCTTTTTTCGTCGGACAGCGGGATGGGTTCTACGCGCAGGATCGGCGAAACCTCGCCCTGCTTGTCGAGGTAGTGCCAGACCTCTCTTGTCACCACGCCCATTTCCCAGGCCTGGTGGGTTCCTTCCGTGATGGGGTGACCGAGCACCCGAGTCGCGACCACGTCCACCAGGTACGGCAGCTTGACCGCCCGAGTCATGTTGATGTGCCCAGAGGAACGAACCAACCGCAGGAGAACCGATTCAAGCTTCGGCGGTAGCGGAGAGTTCTCGTTCGGCATTGGCCGGCCTCGGCGTTGAGAGCAGGCGTTCTTACGCCTGAATTACGCCATCCGAGGAGTGTACCACAGCGCGATGCTGGCGAGGAGCGAGCATGGGGGTTGTCGCCGGATCGCCGCCGGCCCCAACTTCGACGGCCGTCAGCAACACGCTAATAGACCACTACCTGAACCCAGGCCGGTTTGGACAAACCGGCACGGGTAGGGCCGGCCGGAGATCGATCCTCGGGCTGAAACAGGATGTCTTCAACGAGCGTTCCGGCACCGTCATTGCGGCCGCGCTCACAGTCGAGAACCGGCCGTCGGCAGCGACCGCCACGACCCGTCCGCCTGCAACGGCTGGTTATGCGGCTCCCGCCGCTCGGAGAACCTCGCGGAGATACCCGGCCGGCTGCTCCATGCCGATCTTGCTCATCGGACACTCGTTGGCGATGTCGTTCATATCGCGCGGGCGAAGATTCTCGAGGCCGCCGCGATGATCGACTACGTACTGGAGCATCTTTGCGTAGTCCACCATGGAGCCGATGACGCCGCGGTCGGCCGCTTTCGCGAAGACGTCGGGCCCGTCATCGACGATCTTCGCGATGTCGTCGTCGAGGAATCCGTAGTCCCGTAGCACATCTCGCGCTTGGCTTCGGAACGCTTGGCCGAGCTCCGCGTGCTTCAGGCCGGCAGCCGGCAGCCAAAACGAAAAGAGCGTCGCCGCCTGGGTGAACAAGAAGAACTGCCGGCGCTGCGCGACCACGAGGTTGCAGTACCACTCCCGTAGCGAGGAATAACCGGCCTCGACCGATGAGGTTCTAGCTCCGAGCTTCGTCGAAGCCTTCTGAGTCAGTCGGAAGATCATGTGGTGTCGTCATGCGCGAGCGCGGAGGACAGCCCGCGCTGAGGCTGGAGCGGTCACCTGGGACGGTACTCGCGCATTTGTGAATAGACCGGCGTGAGCGACTCGATCTCGCACGGCTCGGTGACGCTGTACGTCGTCTCGAAGTCCTCGTAGCTGCGCGCCCGCCAGAGCCGTCCGGATGGGTCGACGACGAGCGAGTGGCCGATGCCGCCGCGAAAGATCGTGGAGCCGTCCGTGCCCCGGTGGACCTTGCACGTCCAGGGGCGTTCCTCGGGATGTGCAGCCATGAAGACCTCGATCTCGCGCACGAGTCGCGCCAGGAGCCGAGCTCGATCGGCAGCTGGCGCACTGAGCGCCTGCGCGATCGCACGACCGAGCATCGGATCGGCGGGCGAGGTGAGGACGCCCGACTGCAGCGGCGCTTCGGCGGCCCGGCTCACCGGCGTGCTGCTCTCTCCGGCGCGAGCGTTGCCAGTCCCGTCATGTTCCCCTTGCGCTCCCGAGACGCACACTTCCAAGACGCAACCTCAACCGCGGCGCGCCGCCTCGATTGCGGCGACGTCGATCTTTTGCATCTGCATCATCGCATCGAAGGCGCGCTTGGCGGCGGCGCCGTCGGGATCGGTGATCGCTTGCGTCAGGGCGATCGGCGTGATCTGCCAGGACAATCCCCATCGGTCCTTGCACCAGCCGCACTCGCTCTCTTGGCCGCCGTTGCCGACGATCGCGTTCCAGTAACGATCGGTTTCGGCCTGGTCGGCGGTCGCGACCTGAAACGAGAAGGCTTCGTTGTGCTTGATCGCTGGTCCGCCATTGAGCCCGAGGCAGGGGATCCCCATCACGGTAAACTCGACCGTCAACACATCCCCCTTCTTCCCGGACGGAAAGTCTCCCGGTGCGCGGTGCACCGCGTCGACGGATGAATCGGGAAAGGTCGCGGCGTAAAACCGCGCCGCGCCCTCGGCGTCGCCATCGTACCAAAGGCAAATCGTGTTCTTTGCTGGCTTCGGCATGTCACGTCTCCATCGTGATGAGCCACCCGCAGCCGGAGTCGACGATGGGCTCGCGGTCGAAGGGCATAGGCTCGGTCAACATCTCTGCGTCAATGTGCGGCAAGATCCGTACCATTCCCGGCCCCGCGCAGCCACCATGCGCCTCACCCCCCGATCTCCACCTCCGCCCAGCCCGGCGGGTCCCAGAAGCGGATGGGGAAGAGCGAGGTGCCGACGCCGGGGTTGATGTAGGCCCAGGTCCAGCCGCGGCGGTTGGGGGCGGCCCAGGCGAAGAGGCCGCGGTCGAAGCTGGGGCCGATCGAGGCGCGGGTGACCAGGGCTCCCACGAAGGGCAGGCGGACCTGGCCGCCGTGGGTGTGGCCGGCCAGGACGACCTCGATCCCCCGCCGCGAGGCCTCGGGGATGACGTCGGGGGTGTGCGAGAGGACGATGCGGGGCGTGCCGGGGGGCACCCGCGGGCTCCGCGCCAGCGCCAGCGCCAGCCGCGTGCCGCGCGTCCCCTGCCGGAAGCCGGGGGGGCCGCCCGGCTCGGAGAGCGGATCGGCGAGGAGCACGCGGCCGTCGTTGCCGGTCACCTTGAGGTTCCGGTAGAGGACCGTCCCGCCGCCCCAGGCGCCGAGCCCGACGGTGCCGGCGGCGGCGCGGCGCGGCGAGCGGTCCTCGGCCGACGCCTGCCACCGCGGCGGCTCCGCGGCGTCCGCCGGCCAGACGCGGGCGAAGACCATCAGGCGGTCGGGGAGGGCGACGGTCTTCAGGCGCATCCGGTACCAGCGGCCCGGCTCGGGGTCGACCCCGGTGTCCGGCTGGCCGGAGAGCGTCGAGCCCTGGGCGAGGAGGAAGAAGCTGCCCGGCCGGCCGTCCTCCGCCTTCACCCGGCGCAGGCGGATCATCCGGTCCTCCCCCACCACGTAGCGGCTGTGGACGGCGATCCCGGCGCCGACGTCGGGGCCGTCGATCAGCGCGTCGCAGACCACCTCGTAGCCGCTCCAGGAGAGCGGCCCCCGAAGGTCGACCGCCGGGAACCCGCCGGCTGCCGCGGCCGGCAGGGGGTCGTAGTGGCTGTAGAAGTCCTTGAACGGCAGGGTGCGCAGCGCGCCATAGAGCGGATGCCCCTGCCACTCGAGGACCCGGAACGGCGGGTGCCAGTGGGGCACGTAGGCGTCCTCCCCCACCTGCTGGTTGACCCCCAGGAGGAGAGTCGAAGGGGCGTCGCCGCGGGGGCCGACGAGGACGCCGCGGTTCGACAGCCAGGTGACCCCGGCGTCCTCGAGCCCGCCGACGATCAGCCCCTGGTACTCGCTGTGCCCCTGGACGGAGTAGACCGGCGCGATCCGCGCCAGCTCGCGGGCGAAGGCGACCGCGGCGGCGGCGTGGTCGGCGAAGGGCGCCTCCTCGGGCACGTCGCGCACCCAGTCGCCGCTCACCACGATCAAGTCGGGGCGCGCCGCGGCCACCTGGCGCGAGCAGCCGGCGGAGCTGCCAGGTCTCCGCGGACATGTGGAGGTCGGAGAGGTGCGCGATGCGCAGCGGCGCCGCCGCCGAGCCCAGGCGCACCGTCTGCGGGACGAGGAGGACGCGCGGCTCGAGCCACAGGGCGTCCAAGGCGAGGAGCAGGAGCGCCGCCGCGGCCAGGCGCAGCCCCAGCCGGCGGCGCGGCGGCCGCCGGCTCCACCGCCGCTCCGGCGCCGGCGCCTCGCCCGCCGGCTCGCTCACGAGGGGACCGCGGCGCCGCGGCGGCGCCCGCCGCCGCCCAGCAGGAGCAGCAGGATCGGCCCGGCGATGAAGCCGCCGATGTGGGCGAAGAAGGCGACGCCGCCCTGCTGGGCGGAGGCCGGCACGCCGAGCGAGGCGAGCCCCGAGAAGAGCTGGATCGAGAAACCAGAACGGCAGGTAGACGATCGCCGGCACCTGGATCACCTGGATGAAGAAGCCGAGGAAGAGCAGGGTGACGACCCGCGCCCGCGGGTAGAGGAAGAGGTAGGCGCCGAGGACTCCCGAGATCGCGCCCGAGGCGCCGATGGCGGGCGCCACCGACCGCGGGCCGGCGAGGGCGTGGGCGGCGGTCGCGGCGAGGCCGGAGGCGAGATAGAAGACGGCGAAGCGCAGATGGCCGAGACGGTCCTCGACGTTGTCGCCGAAGATCCAGAGGAAGAGCATGTTGCCGAGGAAGTGCGCCCAGCCGCCATGGAGGAACATCGAGAGGACGGCGCTCTCGACCCCCGGCACCAGCCCGGCGACGCCCAGCCCCTGGCCCAGGTAGCGCGCCGGCACGAAGGCCGCCTGCATCACGAACGGCTCGAGCCGGGGCCCGAGCGACAGCTCCCAGAGGAAGGCGAGGGCGTTCGCCGCGAGGATCGCCACGGTGACGACCGGCGCCGTCCGGCTGGGGTTCAGGTCGCGTAAGGGGATCATGGACGGCGGGCCGAGAGGCGGGTCGCGGGTACTGGGTCAGTTTGGTCCCGAGGACGACCGCCTGGAAGGGGGTTCGGGCGGGTGGTCCCGAGGGCGGTCGCCCGCAGCGGACCAACTGACCCACTACCGGGTCGCGGGCCGGCGGACCGAGTATATCGGCGCGGTGCTAGCATCTCCCCTTCGAGTCGAGCGGCGCCCCGCCGCCGCTCCAGCGAGCGAAGCCCGGCCCGGGATCCAAGAAAAAAATCCATGAGGTAGCCCGATGTTCGACGGTCTGCAGACGAAGCTCCAGGACGTCTTCCGCACGCTCAAGGGGGAGGGCACGGTCACCCCCGAGGCGCTGGCGGCGGCGCTGCGCCAGATACGCCTCGCCCTCCTCGAGGCCGACGTGCACATCCGCGTCGTCAAGCCCTTCGTCGAGCGGGTGCGCGAGCGCGCCACCGGCCAGGAGGTCCTCTCCTCGCTCACCCCGGCGCAGCAGGTGGTCAAGGTGGTGCGCGACGAGCTCGCCGCGCTCCTCGGGGAAGAGGGCACCGAGCTCAAGCTCGACGGCCGCCCCGGCGTCGTCCTCCTCTGCGGCCTCCAGGGCTCGGGCAAGACGACCACCGCCGGCAAGCTCGCCCTGCGCCTCAAGAAGCGCGGCAAGCATCCGCTCCTGGTCGCCGGCGACCTGCAGCGCGCCGCAGCGGTCGAGCAGCTGCGCCAGGTCGGCGAGCGCGTCCAGGTGCCGGTGCTCACCCCCGAGGACGGCGAGACGGTCCTGCATCTGGCGGCGCGGGCGAAGGACGTCGCCCGCCAGCGCGGCCACGACGTGGTGCTGATGGACACCGCCGGCCGCCTCCACGTCGACGCCGCGCTGATGGACGAGATCCGCCGCCTGGCCGAGCTCCTCCAGCCCGACGAGACCCTCTTCGTCGCCGACGCCATGACCGGCCAGGACGCGGTCAAGAGCGCCGAGCAGTTCGCCGCCGCCCTGCCGCTCACCGGCGCCATCCTGACCAAGCTCGACGGCGACTCGCGCGGCGGCGCCGCCCTCTCGATCCGCACCGTGGCGCGGGTGCCGATCCGCTTCGTCGGCATCGGCGAGAAGCCCGAGGAGCTCGAGCTCTTCCATCCCGAGCGCATGGCGTCGCGGATGATCGGCATGGGCGACGTGCTGTCGCTGATCGAGAAGGCCGAGCAGGGGCTCGACCGCGCCGAGGCCGAGCGCCTGGCCGGGCGGCTGGCGCGCCAGGAGTTCACCCTCGAGGACCTCCGCGACCAGCTCCGCCAGCTCCGCCGCATGGGCCCGCTCGGCCAGGTGCTCGAGATGCTGCCCAAGGTGGGGCCGCTGCGCGGGCTCGACACCGCGAGCGTCGACGAGCGCGGGCTGGTCCGCGTCGAGGCGATCATCAACTCGATGACGGCGGACGAGCGGCGCCGGCCGGAGGCCCTGAACGGCAGCCGCAAGAAGCGCATCGCCCGCGGCTCCGGCACCTCGGTGCAGGACATCAATCAGCTCGTCAAGCAGTACCGCGGGATGAAGAAGATGATGAAGGGAGTGCAGGGGAAGTGGCTGCGCCGCGCCATGGGGCGCTAGAGCCCCGTCTCCCGTTCCGGTTCCAAGCGCGATTCCAAGCGGAGGCTCGATGGACCCCAAGATCTGGCACGACCTGCTGATCCCCGACATCCCCGTCGTCGAGAAGATCCTGCGGACGGTCATCGTCTACGTCTTCCTGGTGGTCGGCCTGCGCCTCGCCGGCAAGCGCGAGCTGGCGCAGTTGAACCCCTTCGACCTCGTCGTCCTCCTGGTGCTCTCGAACGCCGTCCAGAACGCCATCATCGGCAACGACAACTCGGTCTCCGGCGGCCTCCTCGGCGCCGTCACCCTCCTCGTCGTCAACGCCATCGTGGTGCGCTTCCTCTACGACCGCAAGAAGCTCGACGAGCTGATCGAGGGCGAGCAGGACGTGCTGATCGAGAACGGCGAGATCAAGATGGACCATCTGCGGCGCGAGCTGATCCGCCTGCCGCAGCTCGAGACCGCGGCGAGGAAGCAGGGCTTCGAGTCGCTCGACGAGGTCGACAGGGCGGTGCTCGAGCCCGGCGGAACGCTGGTCTTCCTGGGCAAGAAGCCCAGCCCGGACGAGATTCGCCAGCAGGAGATCCTCGATCGGCTGAACCAGCTCTGCGACGAGCTGGCGCACCTGCGCGGCCAGATCGGCTCCCAGGCACCAGCGGCCGGCGCGCCGCCGGCCTAGAACATCGACCGGCGACCACCGTAAGACGCTCGAGGGCGCGCCCGCGCCCGGACGACCATGGCCCGCTCCAGCATCGGATTCCAGGGCACCGGCTTCCCCGCCCTCGCCCGCTTCCACCTCGCGGTCGGCGGGCGCCTGGCCGCCGTCGTCCTCGCCCCCGCCTTCGCCGCCGGCTTCGGCGCCGGCATGCTCCTCGGGGTCGATTTCCTCAACTCCCTGGCTCGCCTGCTCTACGGCTCGGACGGCCCGAAGCCCGCCGGCGCCGCGGGATCGCTGTGGATCGCGCTGGTGACGATCGGCGCCGCGCGGACGGCGGCGCCGCGGGTCTGCCGCGGCCTCTCCGGCTGGATCCGCCACCTGCCGGCGGACGGGCTCGCCCACCGCCGCGCGGCGGCGCTCGCCATCGGGGTCGCCGAGCTCCCCCTGGTCGTCCTCCTCGCCGTCCTCGCGCCGGTCGCCCTGCACCGGCCGGAGCGGCTGGCGGCGGCTTTCCTCGGGCTCCTCCTCGCCGCCGCCGCGGCGGCGCTCTTCGCGGTGCCGGTCGCCCGGCCCCTCCTCGCCCGGCCGCCCGCCCTCGCCGCCGCGCTCCTCGCCACGGCCGGGAGCTGGACGGCCCTGGGGGCCGCCGCCCTCCTCCTGGTGGCGACCGACTTCGCCGCCGGGCCCCTCCCGGCAGGCTCGGCCGGCCGGCAACGCGCTCGGCCGGCCCAGCCGACCCAGCCGACCCAGCCAGCCCCCGCGCCTTGGGCTGCGGCCCTGCTCCCCGCCCGCATCGCCTGGCGGGCGCTCGGCTGGCGCCTCGCCGGCGCCTACGGCGCCGCCCTCCTGCCGTGGGCCGCGGCGGCCCTCTTCGTCGCCCACAACCCCCTCGCCCCGCGGGCGGTCGCCCTCGCCGCTCGCCTGGGGGGCGGCGCCGCGATCGTCCTCTTCCTCGCCCAGGCCGGCGAGGCGCTCGCCGCCCGGCGGCCGGCGTGGCCCTGGGCCCGCTCGCTGCCCCAGTCGGCCATGCGCCGCACGGCAGCCGATGCCCTCTTCCTCGGCGCTCATGCCGCGCCGCTCGTCGTTCTCGCGGCCTGGATCGCGCCGGGGCTCCGCCCGGCGGCGCTGCCGCTCGCCCTCGCCCTGCCGTACCTCGCTCTCCGCGCCGCCGGGGCCCTGCGCCGCGCCCCCGAGCGCCGGACCGGCGCCGCCGGGGAGATCCTGCTCGAGGGGATGTGGCTCGCCGCCGCGGTCGCCCTCCTGCCGTGGGCCGCGCTCCTGCTCGCCGCCGCCGCGCCGCTCGCCGCGCGCCTCGCCGCCGAGCGCGAACGGCGCCAGAAGGTCAGCCGCTGGCTCGAGATCCACCATCTGGCGGCGGGCGACCCGCAGTCCTGGAGCGCCTCGTGAGCCGCCCATGATCCGACTCCTGGGCGCCTCGTTCGCCTACCGCCCCGGCGAGCCGGTGCTCGATCGAGCCGACCTCGAAATCCCCCCCGGGCTCACCCTGCTGGTCGGCCGGAACGGCTGCGGCAAGAGCACCCTCTTGAAGCTGGCCGCGGGGGTCGAGCGCCCGGACGCCGGGCGGATCGAGATCGAGGATCGGGGCGTCCGGCTCGACCTCTGGCGCGACGAGGCGGCGGCGCGCTCCGGGCTCGCCTACGTCCCCGAGCAGCCGGACTTGACCCCCTACGCCTCGGTCGACGAGATCCTCCGCCTCGTCTGCCGCCTGCGCGGCGAGCCGCAGGCCCAGGCCGGCGAGGCGCTCGCCTGGGTCGGCCTCTCCGGCCTCGGCGGGCGCTCCGTCCGCGAGCTCTCGATGGGGCAGCGGCGCCGGGCGGTGCTCGCCACGGCGAGGATCGGTACCCCGCGCCACGTCCTCCTCGACGAGCCGCTCGAGGCGATGGACCGCGGCGCCCGCGAGGACGTCCTCGCCTGGATCGACCGCCTCCTCGCCGCCGGCGCGGCTGTCCTCGTCGTCTCCCACGAGCTCCAGCCGTTCGCCCCGCGGGCGGCGCGCGCCGTCACCGTCGCCCAAGGCCGCTGCCGGCTCTTCGACCCCCTGCCGGAGGCGCCGGCAGAGCGCCTCGCCCTGCTCGCGCGGCTGGCGCGCGGCGAGGCCGGCACGGTCGCCTGAGGCCGCCCGCTCAATTGACCCCCCCGGGGGGCGGTGCTATGCTTCGCCTCCCGTCTAAGGCCCAGTCCGGTATGGTTTTTTTCAACTACAGCACGATGCAGATGGCGGCCAAGGTCGTCTATTACGGCCCCGGTCTGTGCGGCAAGACGACCAATCTCCATTACATCTATGGTCATACCTCGGGCGACTCGCGGGGCGAGATGGTCTCGCTCGAGACGGAGACCGACCGCACCCTCTTCTTCGACCTGCTGCCGATCGACGTCGGCTCGATCGCCGGCTTCAACACCCGCATCCAGCTCTATACCGTCCCCGGCCAGGTCTTCTACAACACCACCCGCAAGCTGGTCTTGAAGGGGGTCGACGGAGTCGTCTTCGTCGTCGACTCGCAGCGCGCCATGCTGCAGGCGAACCGCGACTCCTTCCGGAACCTGGAGGAGAACCTGGTGGAGATGGGGCTGTCGGTCGACACCATCCCCCTGGTGCTCCAGTACAACAAGCGCGACCTCGGCGACATCGCGACCGTCGACGAGCTCAACAAGGCGCTCAACCCCAAGGGTTGGCCCCACTTCGAGTCCTCGGCGCTCACCGGCCAGGGGGTCTTCGAGACGTTGAAGGGGGTCTCGAAGCTGACGCTCCTCTCGCTCAAGAAGCGGTTGAGCCGGCCGAGCGCCGACGTACCCGCCCCGGCGCCCAGGCCGGCGCCCGCCGCCGCCCGCCCCGAGCCGCCCGCGCCGCTGGTGCCGAGCGCTCTGACGCCGCCTCCGGCGGCGGCTGCCGGGAGCGCGACGCCGAGCCCGCCGGCGGCGCCGAACCCGCCGGCCGCCAGCCCGACGCCGCCCCCGCAAGGGAGCGGCCCGGCCCCGAAGCCGCCGCTCGCGGCGCCGGCGCCTCCGCCGCCGGCCAGGCCGGCGCCGGCGCGCGCCCGTTCGGTCGACGTGCTGGGGGAGCTCGAAAAGCTCCGCCGCGAGGCGATGCATCCGGGGACGACCGGCGGCGGTGCGCATGCCGCGGGCGCTGCGGCCCCGGCGGGCCAAACGGCGGCCGCGGGCCGGCCGGCGGGAGCCGCGGGCTCGCGCAACGGGCGCGGCGAGGTCTCGCGCAACATCGAGATGACCCTCAAGCGCGCCGATTTCGCGCGCGCCCGCCGGTTCCTGGTCAGCTTCCAGGTGGAGGACGACCAGAACCGGGTGATGGACTCGGTGCGCAACCTGCCGGTCGAGATCAAGGATGCCGCCGGCCTCGAGAAGCTCCTCCTCCACCTGAACATCGCGCTCAACGCCAAAGAGTAGCCGGCGGCCGGCCGCCACGCCATGAAGTGCCCTTTCTGCGCCCAGAACCGGGACCGCGTCGTCGATTCGCGCGAGAGCCGCGACGGCGCCACCATCCGCCGCCGCCGCGAGTGCCTGTCCTGCGCCCGGCGCTTCACCTCCTACGAGCAGATCGAGGACATCCCGTACCTCGTCGTCAAGCACGACGGCTCGCGCGAGGAGTTCAGCCGCAAGAAGCTGCTGTCGGGGCTGCTCAAGGCGTGCGAGAAGCGGCCGGTGCCCCTGCGCAAGCTCGAGGGCCTGGTCGAGCAGGCCGAGTCGATGCTCCACGACCGCGAGGACCGCGAGATCTCGACCCAGGAGCTCGGCGCCTTCATGATGGACCGCCTGCGCGAGCTCGACCAGGTCGCCTACGTGCGCTTCGCCTCGGTCTACCGGCGGTTCGAGGACATCGACGCCTTCATGGACGTGCTCAAGGGGCTGATCCAGCCGCCGCAGAAGGGGGCCTGAGGCGATGGCCGGCCGCTACCCCTCGCTCCACCTCATCTCGCGCTTCCAGTCCGCCATCGACCGGCTGTTCGAGGAGGCGCTGGCGATGGGCGAGGGCGAGCTGCCGGCGCTCGACTGGCAGCCGTCGGTCGACCTCGTCGAGACGCCGGACGCGATCCTCCTCCTCGCCGAGGTCCCCGGCCTCGCGGCGTCCGACCTCACGGTCGAGATCAGGGGCATGCGGGTGACGCTCTCCGGCACCAAGCCGGCCCCGCTCCCCGCCGCCGAGTCGCCCCGCTTCCTGCGCGTCGAGCGCGGCCAGGGCCGCTTCGTCCGCGAGGTGCAGCTCTTCGGGCCGGTCAACGGCCACGCCGGCAGCGCGCGCCTGGCCGGCGGCCTCCTCACCCTCACCTTCCCCAAGGTCGAGGAGAAACGCCAGGCGGCTCGCGTCTTGCAAATTACCGAAGGTGAAACCGAAGCTGAAACCGGAGCTGAAACCGCAGTCGAAGCGAGCCGGGAAGGGCACCAGGACGAGCGGATGCGGGCCGACGAGGGGAACCGATGAACAGACCGCCCGGCGATCCCCAGGACGAAGCGATCAAGGTCCCGGACGTCCTGCCCGTGCTGCCGCTCAAGGACACGGTGATCTTTCCCTACATCATCCTGCCGCTGTCGGTGGGGCGCGACAAGAGCGTCGTCGCGGTCGACCGCGCGCTCGCCGAGAACCGGGTGATCATGCTCGTCGCGCAGCGCGACGGCGCCACCGAGAACCCCGGCGAGGCCGACCTCTACACCATCGGCACCGCCGCCGTCATCATGCGGATGCTGAAGCTGCCGGACGGGCGCATCCGCATCCTGGTGCAGGGGCTCACCCGCGCCCGCGTCGCCCACGTCAGCCAGATCGATCCCTACCTGCAGGCGAAGATCGAGCGCATCGAGCCGCCGCCGGTCGAGCGCAGCCTGGAGATCGAGGCCCTTGTGCGCAGCGTCAAGGAGAGCCTCGACCGCGCCGTCGCCCTGGGCAAGGGGATCTCCCCCGAGGTGATGGTCATCGCCACCAACCTCGAGGACGCCGGCCGCCTGGCCGACCTCGCGGCGAGCAACCTCGACCTGAAGCTCGAGGAGGCGCAGGGCATCCTCGAGACGGCCGACCCGGTCGAGCGGCTGCGCAAGGTGAGCGAGCTGCTGGCGCGCGAGATCCAGGTGCTCACCATGCAGCAGGAGATCTCGTCGCAGGCGCGGGGCGAGATGGACAAGAGCCAGCGCGAGTATTTCCTCCGCCAGCAGCTCAAGGCGATCCAGCAGGAGCTCGGCGAGGGCGAGGAGCTCGCCGAGGAGATCGCCGGCTACCGCAAGGCGGCGGCCGACAAGTCGCTCTCCGCCGAGGGCAAGGAGGAGATGGAGCGCCAGATCCGCCGGCTCGAGCGCAGCCATCCGGAGAGCGCCGAGACGCAGATCATCCGCACCTACCTCGACTGGCTGACGGCGCTCCCCTGGCAGAGCCTGTCGGACGACAATCTCGATCTCGACCACGCCAAGGCGGTCCTCGACGAGGACCACTACGACCTCGAGAAGATCAAGGAGCGCATCCTCGAGTACCTGGCGGTGAGGAAGCTCAAGCAGGACACCCGCGGGCCGATCCTCTGCTTCGTCGGCCCGCCGGGCGTCGGCAAGACCTCGCTCGGCCGCTCGATCGCGCGCGCCCTCGGCCGCCAGTTCGTGCGCATCTCGCTCGGCGGCGTGCGCGACGAGGCGGAGGTCCGCGGCCACCGGCGCACCTACGTCGGCGCGCTGCCCGGCCGCATCGTCCAGGGCATCCGGCAGGCGGGCACCAGCAACCCGGTCTTCGTCCTCGACGAGATCGACAAGATCGGCGCCGACTTCCGCGGCGACCCCTCGTCGGCGCTCCTCGAGGTGCTCGACCCGGAGCAGAACTGGAGCTTCGTCGACCACTACCTGGGCCTCGCCTACGACCTCTCGCGGGTCCTCTTCATCGCCACCGCCAACCTCCTGGAGCCGGTGCAGCCGGCGTTCCTCGACCGCATGGAGGTGATCCGCCTCTCCGGCTACACCGAGGAGGAGAAGCTGCGCATCGCCCGCCAGCACCTGATCCCCAAGCAGATGCGGGAGAACGGCGTCGGCGAGGAGGCGATCGCCTTCGCCGAGGACGGCATCCGCGAGGTGATCTCCGGCTACACCAAGGAGGCGGGGCTGCGCAACCTCGAGCGCGAGGTGGCGGCGATCTGCCGCAAGGTCGCCGTCCGGGTCGCCCGCGGCGAGACCGCGCAGGTGGTCGTCGACCGCGCCAAGGTCGAGGAGTTCCTCGGCCCCCGCAAGCACTTCAGCGAGGAGCTCCTCGACCGCGACCGGGTGGGCGTCGCCACCGGCCTCGCCTGGACGGCGGTCGGCGGCGACCTGCTGTTCATCGAGGTGGTGGCGGTGCCCGGCAAGGGCCAGCTCCTCCTCACCGGGCAGCTCGGCGACGTGATGAAGGAGTCGGCGCAGGCCGCCCTGTCCTACGCGCGCAACTACGCCGGGACGCACGAGCTGCCGCCGGACTTCTTCGCCAAGCACGACATCCACGTCCACGTGCCGGCCGGCTCGATCCCCAAGGACGGGCCGTCGGCGGGGATCACCATCGGCACCGCGATCCTCTCCGTGCTGACCAACCGCCCGATCAACCGGCGCCTGGCGATGACCGGCGAGATCACTCTGCGCGGCGACATCCTGCCCATCGGCGGCCTCAAGGAGAAGGTCCTCGCCGCGCGCCTCGCCGGCATCCACACGGTGATCGTGCCGCGGCTCAACCGGCGCGACCTGATCGAGGTGCCGGAGGCGATCCGCAAGGACCTCGTCTTCCATTTCGTCGACCACATGGACGAGGTGCTGAAGATCGCGCTGCTCGCCGGCTCGGCGCCCGAGCCACCGCCGGCGGCGAAATCGGCGGCCGAGCCGGCGGCCGAGCCCGTCGCCGTCCCCGGCGAGCCCGCCGTCGTGCGGAGCGCGCGGCGGGCGAGGACCTCGCGCTCGCCGTCCTGAGCGCGCCCGCCCGGCTCCTCCGCTCGGCTCAGGGCTGACGCTCGACGCAGAGGACGCCCGCCCGCCCCCATGCCAGCCTCGGAAGATCGCCTGCTCGGCTGGCTGCGCGGCGCGACGGCCGAGGGCGGCGGATCGCTGCTCGGCGACGACGCCGCGCTGCTGCCGCGGGGCGCCTGGGCGGTGACGGTCGACAGCCAGATCGCCGGCGTCCACGTCGACGCCGGCCTCGACCCCGCGCTCCTCGCCCGCCGCCTGCTCGCCGTCAACCTCTCGGACCTCGCCGCGATGGGCGCCCGCCCGGCCTTCGCGTTCCTCGCCCTCTCGGCGGTCCGCGGCTTCGATCACCGGCGCTTCTTGCGCGCCTTCCTCGCCGCCTGCCGCCGCCACGGCGTGCGGCTCGCCGGCGGCGACCTCGCGACCCATCCGAGCGCCACGACGGCGACGCTGACGCTCCTCGGCCAGCGCCGGCCCGGCGGGCGCTGGCTGGCGCGGGGGAGCGCCCGCCCGGGCGACGCGCTCTGGCTCGGCGGCACGGTCGGCGAGTCGGCCGCCGGCCGCGCGCTCCTCGACGCCGGCGCGCAGATGGCGGGCGCCGCGGTGCGCCTGCCGCCGGGCTGGAGCGACCGCGGCCGCGAAGCGGGGATCGCCGGCAGCGCGCGGCGCGCCGTCCGCCGCCACCTCCTGCCGGCGCCGCAGCTCGAGCTCTCGGGCTGGCTGGCGCGGCGGCCGCGGGCGGCGGCCATCGACGTCTCGGACGGCGTCGCCCTCGACCTCCGGCGCCTCGGCCGGGAGAGCGGGGTGGGCGCCGTCGTCGAGGCGGCGGCGCTGCCCCTCGCCGCGGGCTTCCCGGAGCTCTGCCGGCGCCTCGGCCGCGACCCGCTGGCGCTCGCCCTGGGCGGCGGCGAGGACTACGTGCTGCTCTTCGCCCTGCCCCCGGGGCGGCACCCGCCGGCCCGCTTCGGCTGCCGGCGGATCGGCGAGATCGCCGCCGGCCGCCGGCTGACGCTCGTCGTCGACGGACGGCGGCGGGCGCTGCCGGCGCTCGGCTGGGACCACCTGGCCGGCGGCGAGCGGAAACCAGGGCAGAAATGAAAAAACCCCGCCGGCGAAGGCGGGGCGCGCGACGGCGGGGAGAGCGGTGCGGCGGCCTAGCGCAGCAGCTTCTGCAGGCTCTTGACGAAGCTCTTGAAGCGCTTCTCGAGCCCCTGATGCGACTTCTCGATGGCGCGCAGGCGGCCGGCGAGAGCGCTGTTGCCGGCGCCGTTGGTGGCGGCGCGGCCGCCGCCCGAGCCGGGCTTCCGGCCGCCGCGCCCGCTCTGCTGGCGCAGCTCGCGGAACACTTCGACCGCCTCGGGATGGAAGCGGCGCGCCCGCCCCTTGCCCTCGTGCGGCAGGCGGTCGGAGTAGAGGCGCACGTAGCGCACCAGCGTCGGGTAGGAGATGCCGGTCATCTCGCTCACCTGGGTCAAGGTGAGGAGGTTGCCGGGGGTGCGCCGGGCGCCGCGACCGGCGCCGGCGCGGCCCGCGGGGCGGCCGGCCGGACGGACGGCGGGAGGACGGCCGCGGCGGGCGGGCGTGGCGCGGCCGCGCGGTGTCGCGGTCGCGGCGGTCGCGGCGGGGCGTCCGGCACGCCGGCCGGGGGCGCGGCGCTTGCCGGCCTCGCTGGCGTCCTTGCGCGGCCGGCCGCGGCGGCCGATGTTCTCGCCCTTGATCTCGTTGAACACCGGGATCGCGCTCTCCGGATAGCGTTGCTTGCGGCCGCTGCCGACCGCCGGAATGCGATTTTGATAGAGCTTCTTGTAGCGCTGCAGGGTCGGCATGGAAATCTTGGTCTTCTGGGCGATCTCGGAAAGCGTGAAGAGCTTCTCGTCATCCGCTTCCCTATCCCCCCGACGCTGGCTCTCGGGTTCGGCCATATCTTCTCCCTTGCGATGGCGTGATAACAAAATGGAATTGAGCGAGTCTATAAAAACCCGGACGATTATCAAAAAGAAGGACTGAAATGTCAATACTTCGAGGAGGTCTCCGGCGCGCGATGACACGACACAACGGTGTATTGCGCGCCGAAATGAGCTCGCCGGCCTGGCGTACAATCCCCGGCATGGACAGCGATCAGAAAAGAGCGCTCTATCTTCGCACCTTGAACGAGATCGACGGCGTCCTCGCCGGCATCGCCGACTCGATCACCGCCATGGCCTCCTGCGCCGCGATCCTCCACGCCAACATCCCGTACGCGAGCTGGACCGGCTTCTATCGCGTCGTGGCGCCGCGCCTGCTGCGCATCGGGCCGTATCAGGGGCCGCTCGGCTGCCTCGAGATCCCGTTCGAACGCGGCGTCTGCGGCGCCGCGGCGCGCCAGGAGCGGCCGCAGGTGGTGGCGGACGTCCATGCCTTCCCCGGCCACATCGCCTGCGACTCGGCGGCGCGATCGGAGATCGTGATCCCGATCCGCAACGCGATGGGCGACCTGATCGCCGTGCTCGACATCGACTCGCACGAGCCGGCATCGTTCGACGAGATCGATCACGACGGCCTCCTCGCCGTCGCCGAGCGGCTGCGCGCGAGCCTCGCCGAGAACACCACTTCGTGGAGCCCCGAAGTCTAAAGAGCTATCGCGCGCCGATCGGCCGATCGATCAATCCGCCGCCGGCGCGGCGCCGCCGCGGCTCAGGCGAGCAAGCCGAGCTGGCGCACGAGGTAGGAGAGCGCCTGGCGCGAGACGCCCAGCCGGCGGGCCGCCGCGGCCTGGTTGCCGCCGCTCGCGGCGAGGGCCTCGGAGACCAGCCGGCGGCGCAGCTCGTCGATCTGATCGTGATACCCGGGGGCGCGCCCACCGTCGGCGCGGACGACGACCGGCAGGTCGAGGTGCTCGGGCTCGATCGTGCCGCCGGCGGCGAGGAGCGCGGCGACGGCGAGGACGTTCTGCAGCTCGCGCACGTTGCCCGGCCAGCGATGCGCCAGCAGGCGCGCCGCGGCGGCGCGGGAGAGCCGCGGCGGCGCGCCGCGCTCGTCCGCCGCCGCGAGGAAACGCTCGGCGAGGAGCACCACGTCGCGCCCGCGCTCGCGCAGCGGCGGCAGCTGGACGTTCCCCACCTTCAGCCGGTAGTAGAGATCCTGCCGGAAGGAGCCGGCGGCGACCATCGCCGCGAGGTCGCGGTGGGTGGCGGCGATGATGCGCACGTCGACCTTCCGCGGCAGGCTCTCGCCCAGCCGGCGGACCTCGCCCTCCTGCAGCACGCGCAGCAGCATCCCCTGCGCCGCCGCCGGCAGGTCGCCGATCTCGTCCAGGAACACGGTGCCGCCCTGCGCCGACTCGAAGACGCCGGCGCGCTCGCGGTCGGCGCCGGTGAAGGCGCCGCGCACGTGGCCGAAGAGATCGGAGAGGAGCAGGGCCTCGGAGAGCGCGGCGCAGTTGACGGCGACGAACGGCGCGCGGGCGCGGCGGCTGGCGCGGTGGATGCGGCGCGCCACCAGCTCCTTGCCGGTGCCGCTCTCGCCGAGCACGAGGATCGAGAGGCTCGAAGCGGCGAGCCGCTCGACGCGCTCGAGGGCGCGGCGCATCCCCGGGCTGTCCCCCAGCATGCCGTCGCCGTGGCGCGCCGCCCGCGCCCGCGCCGCCGCCGCCGCCGATGCCGGCCCCGCCGCCGGCAGGCTCGCGGCGGCGACCGCGAAGAGGGCGCGCAGCGGCGTGTCGATCCGCGGCGCCGCGAGCACCAGGCGCCCTCCGGCCACCTCCATCTCGAGCCCCTCGTCCCCGCCGCCGCCGGCGACCAGCACCTCGGCCTCGCCGCCCTCGTCCGGATGGAGCGCCAGCTCGGCCGCCGGGTAGCCGGCCCCGGCGAACAGCCTGGCGAGGGCATCGCGGGCCCGCGGAGCGCCGGAGACTTCGGGTGCGGCGGAAACCTCGGGTGCGGCGCGGGGATCGGCGAGATACGCGGCGAGCGCCTCCCAGGGTCCCTGGTCGGGGGCCTCCAGCCGCTCGGCGAGCAGGCCGGCGCCGACCCGCCGCAGCTCCGCGGCGGCGGCGCGCCGCAGCGGGGCGGGCACGGCGCCGGGCGCGGCGAGCTCGAGGTCGAAGGCGAGGCGGGCGGCGCGGTAGGGCGCCAGGCGCGAGACGGCCTCCCACTCGCCGGCGGCGGGCGCCTTCCCCACCAGGAGCGCCCGCCACAGCGCGGCCCAGGGCGTGCCCTCCGCCTGGCCGAGCGCCGCGCCGCGACGCGCGGCGTGGGCGAAGAGAGCCGGCCGCTCCTCCGGCTCGAGCTCCGCCCCCGCCGTCCCGCCGGCCCGCTCGAGCTCCGCCGCCGCCTGCTCCGGCCGGCCGAGCCAGCCCAGGGCGCGCGCGGCGAGGGTCGCGAGCTCCGGGCGCCGCCAGTCGAGCCCCTCGCGATCGAGCCGCGAGAGGGCGTCGCGGCAGAGGGCGAGGGCGGCGCCCGGCCGGCCCATCACCAGCTCGAAGCGGGCCCACAGCTCGGTGTCCTGGGTGAGGCCGCGGACGTTGCCCGCCAGCCGGTTCTCGGCCGTCGACTGCTCGAGGATCTCGCGCACGCCGGCCATGTGCCCGCGCCGCAGCCGCACCTCCGCCAGGTTGAGCAGGGCAAGGGTGGTGCGGCGCGGGCCGTCGCAGCCGCCGAAGAGGCGGAGCGAGGCGAGGAACGCCCGCTCGGCGCCCGCCAGGTCGCCGGTCTGCGCGCGGCCGACCCCGAGGTCGTTCCACAGCCCGGCCGCCTGGTGCCGCAGCAGGCGACGGCGCGAGCGCAGCGCGGCCGTCAGACTGGCGACGATCGCGGCGCCGTCCCCCGCCGCCATGGCGCGCAGGCCGTTCGCCTGGTGCCAGCGCCAGGCGAGATCGGAGCCCGGCCCGGCCGCCGCGGCGGCCGCGGCCGCCGGTCGAGCGGCGGCGAGGTGGCGGTCCATGGCCGCGCGGTCGCCGCGGTCCCAGGCGGCGCTCGCCGCCAGCAGCTCCGCCCGCGGGGCGAGGCGCGGGTCGGAGCGGATGGCGGAACGGGCCGCGGCGAGCGCCCGTCCGACCCACTCCGCCGCCCGCTCCGGCTCGCCGCTGTTGGCGAGCGCCCGCACCGCCGGCTCGGCGACGTCGAGGACCTCGGCCGGGGCCAGGCGCTCGGCGGCCAGGCGGCGCAGAGTGGCCCGCGCCGCGCCGAGCGCGCCGAGCTCGACCTGGCAGCGCAGGCGCAGCGCCAACGCCGCCGCGGTGCGGGCGGCGCCGAGGGCTTCGAGGGCGCGCTCGAAGCGACCGATCCCGTAGAGCGCCGCCGCCAGCTCCTGCCGCTCGGCGGCGCCCTCCGGCGGCCGCGCCCCCCAGGCCGCCACCGCCGCGGCCAGCCGGCCGCCCGCCGCCAGCGCCCGCGGGTCGGCGCCGCGATGGCCGGTGCCGTGAAAGCTCTCGGCCGCCGCGGCGCCGGCGAGGGCTGCCGCGAGCTCCTCCGCACCGGCGCCGCGGGCGAGGAGACGGTCGCGGAAGCGCCCGGGGCCGGCGACCCAGAGGTGGGCCTCGTCCGGGCGCTCGTGGCGGGCGGCCAGGGCGCCCCGGGCGCCGGCGAAAGCGGGCTCCCAGAGGAACGGCGCCGCGTCGAGGATCTGCGCCACGGCCTCGTCGGGGCCGAGCGGGGCGAGCGACGGGCGCCAGCGGGCGAGGAGCGTCCGCGCCGCCCGCCGGGCCTCGCCGCGGCCGGCGATGCGGCCGCCGCCGCCGAACAGCTCTTCGAGCAGCGCGCGCAGGAGGTCCTGGGGATGCTCCCGCCGCCGTCCCGGCGCCGCCCGCACCCCGACGAGCAGGCCGTCGGCGTCGACCGCCGCGCCGGCGAAGCCCCGCGGCAGGTGCCAGCCGGCATGTTCGAGGTGCCCGAGGACGCCGGCGCCCTGGAGGACCACGGCGAGCCTCTGCCGGTCGGTTAGCCGGGCCTCGGCGGGCGGGCTCCCTGCCGCCGGCTCCGCGGCGGCGGCGAGCGCGGGATGGAGCACGGCCGTCGCCGGGCCGGCCGGCCCTTCCAGAAACGATTTGTCGGCCATCTTCGGGCCGAGATCTTCGCACTAAAGCGAACTTCCGTGTAGAGGTCGGCCACCGGGCGGCGGAACCGCCGGCGCGCGGGGCGCTCTCCGCCCGGGGGCGAAGGGCCGGAGGGGACCCGGAGTCAATCCGCCAGCAGGCGGTCGAGGTCCGCCCAGAACCCCGGATACGACTTGCCGACGACCTCCGGGGCGCCGATGCGCGTCCCCGGCCGCCGCAGGCCGGCGAGCGCCAGGCTCATGGCGATCCGGTGGTCGCCGTGGGAATCGACGACGACCGGCGCGGCGGGCGGCGGGCGGCGGTGCCAGACGCCGGGGATGGCGAGCCAGTCGGGCCCCTCCTCGACCTCGGCGCCCAGACGGCGCAGCTCGCTCGCCATCGCCCCCAGGCGATCGCTCTCCTTCCACCGCAGGTGCGGGACGTTGCCGATGCGCGTCGTCCCGGCGGCGAAGGGCGCCAGGGCGGCGAGCGTCGGCACCTGGTCGGGGAGCGCGGAGAGATCGGCGTCGACGGCGCGGAGGCCGCCGGCGTCAGGGCCCCGGACAGTCACCGCGCCGGCGCTCCAGGCGACCTCCGCCCCCATCGCCCTGAGGAGGTCGAGAAAGCCGCGGTCGCCCTGGCGCGAGCCGGGCTCGACGCCTTCGATCGTCACCTCGCCGCCGGTGAGCGCGGCGGCGGCCGCGGGGTAGCAGGCCGCCGACCAGTCGCCCTCGACGCGGAGCCGCGCCGCCGCCAGCCTCGCCGGCCGCACGCGGTAGAGAGCGCCGGCCGCCTCGATCTCGCCGCCGAACGCCGCCGCCGCGGCGAGCGTCACGCCGACGTAGGGTTGGGAGGTGAGGGCGCCGACCTCGACCGTCACCTCCTCCGGCGCGGCGAGCGCGGCCATCAGGAGGGCCGAGAGATACTGGCTCGACTCGCCGGCGTGGAGCGCCGTCCGGCCGCCGGCGAGCGTGGCGCCCTCGATCTCGAGCGGCGCGAAGCCCTGGCGCCCCGGGCAGCCGACGACCGCGCCCAGCCGGCGCAGCGCGGCGAGGAGCGGCCCCACCGGCCGCTCGCGCAGGCGCGCCGTGCCGTCGAGGCGGAAGCGGCCGGGGATGGCGGTGAGCGCCGCGGCGAGGAAGCGCAGCATCGTCCCGGCGTTGCCGCAGAAGATCTCGGCCTCGGGCGCGCCCCCGCCGCCGTGCGTCAGGCGGACGGCGCCGGGCGACTCCTCGACGTCGAACCCGAGGCTCGGCAGCGCGGCGAGGAAGAGGCGGGTGTCCTCGGCGTCGAGCGGGCGCTCGATGGTCAGCGGGGGGCGCGGAGCCGATGGCGAGCCCGCCCCGGCTCCCGCCAGCAGGGCGAGGTTGAGATAGCGGTGGGTGACGCTCTTCGAGGGCGGCGGGGCGACCCGGCCGCGCGCCGGGCGGCCCGCCGGCACCTCGCGCCAGTCAGGGGACCTCGAAGCGGATCCCGTCATAGCCGAGCTCCACGCCGGGGGGCAGCGCCACCTCGGGCGCGCCGTAGTCGACGTCGTGCGCCAGGTGGGTGAGGATGGTGCGCGAGGCGCCGATCCGCGCCGCCGCCACGACCGCCTCGGCGACCGAGAAGTGGGTCGAGTGCGGCCGGTAGCGCAGGGCGTCGAGGATGAGGACCTCGACCCCCTCGAGCAGCCGGAAGCTCGCCTCCGGGATGATGTTGCAGTCGGTCACGTAGGCGAAGCTCCCCAGCCGGTAGCCGTAGACCTCCATGTCGCCGTGGCGGACCGGCACCGGCACCACCTCGCGGCCGAGCAGCCCGAACGGCCCCTTGACCTCGATCAGATCGAGCTGCGGCTTGCCGCCCCCCTCCTGGGTCTCCTCGAAGGCATAGGCGAAGGTGCGGCGCAGCGCCCGCAGCGTCTCGCGCGAGCCGTAGCAGGGGATCGACGCGCGCTGGCGGAAGTTGAAGATGCGGATGTCGTCGAGGCCGAAGACGTGGTCGGCGTGGGGATGGGTGAAGACGACGGCGTCGAGCCGCGGCAGGCCGAAGCGCAGGGCCTGCTCGCGCAGATCGGTCGGCGTGTCGACGAGCGCCACCCCCCGCTCGGTCTCGAGCTTCAGGCCCGGCCGCAGGCGGCGGTTGCGGGGGTCGCCGGAGGTGCAGACCGCGCAGGTGCAGCCGATCACCGGCACGCCGGTCGAGGTGCCGCTGCCGAGGAGGGTGACGGTGAGCGGCATGAGGGCGGAGTCTAGCAGCCGGTCGCCGGGGTCCCGCCGCCGCCCGGCGGCGGCGCAGAGGGTACTGGGTCAGTTTGGTCCCGAGGACGGCCGCCTGGAAGGGGGTTCGGGAGGGTGGTCCCGAGGGCGGTCGCCCCGCAGCGGACCAAACTGCCCCACTACCGCGCGGAGCCGTGACGAGCTGGTAGCATCCGGGCGTGAACGATCATCGCGACGATCCGGCCGACGACAGGGTCGCCGACCGGCGGCCCGGGCGCCGGATCTTCTCCTACGACGAGGCGCTCGCCGTCTTTCCCGCGGTGCGCGACCTGACCGCCTCGGCGATCGAGCAGGTCGCGGCGCTCGCCATCGGCGGCCGCGCCGCCGAGGCCCGGCGCCAGGAGGTCGAGCAGGCCCGCGACCGGTTGGTCGCCGAGTGGGTGCGCGAGATCACCGCCATCGGCTGCGAGGTCAAGGGGCTCTGGCAGGTCGACTGGGACAACGGCGACGGCTATTACTGCTGGCGGTTCCCCGAGGAGACCATCTCGTATTTCCACACCTACGAGGAGGGCTTCGCCGGGCGCATGCCGGTGAACTGAGGCGGCGCCGGCCTCACCCCCCCTCCTCTTCCGCGATCCGCCGCCGCAGCTCCTCGATCCAGGCGAGCGCCCTCTCCCGGCGCGCCGCGCCCAGACGCCGGCCGGCGGCGGTGCGATAGCGCTCGGGCGGCGCGCCGGGATCGAGCTGCGAGAGGGCGCGGGCGAGCGGCAGCCGGCGCTTCCCCGCCGCCATCAGCCGCTCTGCCGCCGCGGTCACCCCCGGCCCCTTCGAGCAGCATGGCGTCATGGAGCAGCGCCTCCTCCGCCCAGGCGGGCGAAGAGCCCGGCGCCGAGGCCGGCAGGGGCGACGGCGAGGCGAGCCGGGCGAGCCCGGAGCGCACCCGCCGCGCCAGGTCGTCGCCGACGCCGGCGCCGCGCAGGAGGAGGTCGAGCCGCCCGCCGGGGCCGAGCGAGCCCAGCCGGTCGACCACCCCATGGAAGAGGAGGAGGAGCGCCAGGAGCCGCGGGTCGGCCGCCGCCGCGCCCTCCTCGGCGGCGAGGGCCGCCGCATGCCGCTCCAGCCGGCTCACCCGGTCGAAGCCGGCGGCGCCGTCGAGCCCCACGTAGAGCGGGCGGACGAGCTGCTCGACCTGGCGGCGCAGCGCCGGGGCGAGCGGATCGGCGGGCGGGCTCACTCGGCGAACAGCCGTTCGAGCCGCTCCGGCGCGAGCCCGGCGAGGCGCTCGACGACCGCGTCGGCGCCGGCGAGGCTCGCCGCCGGGTAGGTGTGGGCGACGCCCAGGGTGCGCAGCCCCGCCGCGGCCGCCGCGGCGAGCCCGGCCGGGCTGTCCTCGACCGCCACCACCTCGTGCGGATGGATCAGCCGCTCGGGGAGAGGCGGCAGGGCGTTGAGCGCCTGGAGCGCCTGGCGATACCCCTCGGGATCGGGCTTGCCGGCGTCCAGGTCCTCGGCGGTGACCAGGACCTTGAAGCGGTCGCGGAGGCCGGCCTGCCGGAGCGCCCCGTCGACCTCTTCGCGCAGCGCGCCGCTCACCACTCCCAGCATCCAGCCGGCGGCGCCCGCCATGGCGACGAGCTCCGCCGCGCCGGCGAAGAACGGATAGCCGCGCTCGCGGATCCAATCCTGGTAGTAGCTCGCCTTGCGGGCGATGAGCCGCATCAGGCGCGGCGTCGTGGCGGGCTCGCCGGCGGCGGCGAGCACCGCCGCGAAGCAGCCGCGGTCGTCGAGCCCCAGGAAGCGCCGGTAATAGTCCTCGGCCGCGAGCGCCAGCCCCTCCTCGGCGAGCACGCGCTGGAACATCTCGAGGTGGATGGGCTCGTCGTCGACCAGCACGCCGTTGAAGTCGAGGAGGAGGGCGCGGAGCACGCGGCGATCATATGCCCGCCCCCGCCGAGGGCGCGGGGAAGAGCCGCCCGCCCACCTTGGTTGTAGAGTGGAAGGCGCGGCGGCCGCGGGTTGACTCGGACGCCGCCCGTGTCTATCTTATGAAATACCTGGACGGCTGCGGCCTGTCCGAGAAGGAGCGTGCGACATGGAAGCGACCGAGCTGAGCGGGACCGGGAGCGCCGACCCCCGGCAGGCTCCCGACGAGGACGTGCCGGTGACGATCACCGCCAAGGCGGTCGAGATGGTCAAGGTGACCCGCGACCAGGAGGGGATCGACGCCGAGCACGGGTTGCGCGTGGCCGTCCGCGGCGGCGGCTGCAGCGGCTTCGAGTACGCCCTCGACTACGAGAAGGAAGCGCGCCCCAACGACGTCATCTACGAGCAGCACGGCCTCACCGTGTACGTCGACGGCGTCAGCGCGCGCTATCTCCAGGGCACCACGATCGACTACGTCTTCGGCATGGCGGGAGCGGGGTTCAAGTTCCTCAACCCCAACGCGTCCGGCACCTGCGGCTGCGGCTCCTCCTTCGCCGTCTGACCCCCGCCTTCCTCTAAGAGACCGGCCGCCCGCCCGGCGGCCGGCGCACCCTCTCCAAAGCCCTGGATTTTTGTTCAGAATCTTGGATCGCGGCCTCGGTCAGCCGCGGGCGGAAAGCCGTAACTCCTTTATTGTCAGTGGATTTTGAGCTGAGCGGAATTGGTACTAAACTTGCTCCCTCCCGTTCCGCTGGAAACTCTTTCCCCCTGACTGAAAGGAGGCTGGGAAATGACGAAGCGATGGACCCTGGGAGCCTTGGCGGCTCTCTCCATCATCCTGTTTACCAGTAGCATCGCGCACGCGCAGCTCACGACCGGAGTGGTGGTCGGCACCGTGACGCTGAACAACGGTGACCCCGCGCCCGGCGTGACGGTCACCGCCACCTCGCCCGCTCTCCAGGGCGAGCGCACCACGGTCACCGCGGGCAACGGCTCCTACATCCTGCGCGGTCTGGCGCCGGGCGACTACAGCATCAAGTTCGCCCTCGAAGGGTTCAAGACCGAGACGACCCGCGTCAACGTGCCGCTGGGCGGCCAGTCGCGCAGCGACGTCAAGATGACGCCCGCCTCCATCCAGGAGACGATCGTCGTCACCGGCGAGGCGGCGAGCGCCCTCGAGACGCCGACGGTCGGTGAGAACTTCACCAACAAGACCATCGACTCGCTGGCCACCCCGCGCGACCTGGCGGGCATCGCCCAGCTCTCCCCCGGCGTCACCACCAACGCGCCGCTCGCCGGCCAGGTCTCCATCAGCGGCGGCCTGCCCTACGACAACCTCTTCATGATCAACGGCGTCGACGTCAACGACAACGTGTTCGGCAACCCGGACAACCTCTTCATCGAGGACGCCATCAACGAGACCGAGGTCGTCTCGAACGCCGTCTCGGCCGAGTACGGCCGCTTCGGCGGCGGCCTCGTCAACGCCATCACGAAGAGCGGCGGCAACACCTTCTCGGGCACCTTCCGCACCGACCTGACCAACCCGTCGTGGCGCGACAACACCCCGCTCGAGGACAAGAACCACACCAAGCGCCTCAACAAGACCAACGAGGTCTACTCCGCCACTCTCGGCGGTTACGTCCTCAAGGACCGGCTGTGGTTCTTCGCCGCCGCCCGCAACGCCAAGACCGACAACATCGCGACTCTCAACGCCACCGGCATCTCGGTCGACGAGCCGCGCAACGACAAGCGGTACGAAGGCAAGCTGACCGCCAACATCTCGGACAACCACTCGTTGCAGGCGAGCTACATCAAGAACGACACCGATCAGGTGCAGCAGGCGATCGGCGGCTCGCTCACCCCCAACGTCCTCATCCACCCGACCTACCCGAACACCCTGGCGGTCGGCCACTACTCGGGCGTCCTCGGGCCGCAGTTCTTCGTCGAGGCCCAGTACTCCGAGAAGAAGTTCGCCTTCACCCACAACGGCGGCACGGACACCAGCATCCAGGCCTCCCCGTTCGTCTGCGTGACGTCGTCGTGCCTCTACAACGGGCCGTACTTCGACGCCACCGACCCCGAGGACCGCAACAACAAGCAGGCCTCGGCGAGCGCCTCCTACTTCCTCAACGCCGGCTCGTGGGGCAGCCACGACCTCAAGCTCGGCGGCGAGGACTTCAAGAACATCCGCACCGGCGGTAACTCGCAGTCGCCGAGCGGCTACGTGTTCAACACCGACTACTTGACCGACGCGAGCGGCAAGCCCATCCTCGACTCGACGGGCAACGCCATCCCGGTCTTCACGCCGGGCAACAGCTTCTCCACCTTCCTCATCTTCTGGGACGCCAAGCGCGGCTCGGAGTTTCAGGCGCGCACCGATTCGGTGTACCTCAACGACTCCTGGAAGCTCAACCAGCACTGGTCCTTCAACCTCGGCGCCCGCTACGAGAGGACGAACAACAGCGGCACGGACAAGGTGAACACGATCAACGCCAGCAGCGTGGTGCCGCGCCTCGGCGCGACCTACGACCCGATCGGCAACGGCAAGTTCATCTTCCAGGGCAGCTACGCCGAGTACCAGAGCTCGTACAACCTCGCCCTCTTCACCAACGGCACCACCACCGGCAACCCCGGCTACCTGTACGGCGCGTACTTCGGTCCGGCCGGCCAGGGCAGGAACTTCGCCCCCGGCTTCGACCCCAACAACTACCACCTCATCTTCGCCGGCTCGCCGACGCAGAACACCGCGTTCGCCAAGGACGCCACGTCGCCGCTCACCAAGGAGTACAGCTTCTCGGTGGGCACGCAGCTCCCCAAGGCCGGCTACCTCCGCCTGACCTACCAGAACCGCAAGGTCAGCGACTTCCTCGAGGCCTTCACCACCTTCGACAACGGTCAGAAGACGATCGTCGTCAACGGCGTGACGGCTAACACGGACGTCACCATCTACCGCAACAGCAACATCCCGGTGCGCGAGTACCAGGCCCTCCTTCTCCAGGGCCGCTACTCCTTCACCCCGCAGTGGTCGCTCGAGGGCAACTGGACGCACCAGCTCAAGAACGACGGCAACTACGAGAGCCAGGTGGGCCAGCAGATCGGCACCTCGGGCATCGGCAACCACCCGGAGTTCTTCGAGGCCGACCGCAACTATCCCCAGGGCCACCTCTCCGGTTACGAGGCGGACGTCTTCCGCGCCTGGACCATCTACAACCTCGGCCTCGGCCGCGCCGGCGACCTCTCGCTGTCGCTCCTCGGCCAGTACAACTCGCCGCTGACCTACTCCCTGGCCGCCGGCACGGTGCCGCTCACCCCCGAGCAGAGAGCCAAGGACCCTGGCTACGCCCAGCCCCCGGCGACGCAGACCCTCTACTTCGGCCAGCGCGGCAGCCACTTCTTCAACTCCTTCACCACCTTCGACTTCGCGGCGCGCTACAGCATTCCGTTCTTCCGTTCGCTGGGCCCGTGGGCGAAGCTCGACGTGCGCAACATCCTCAACGACAAGACGCTGGTCGCCTATCGCACCACCGTCCGGCCGGACCCGAACTCCCCCAAGGATGCCTTCGGCCTGCCGACCGGCTTCATCAAGAGCTCGACCTTCGGTCAGGCTCGCACCAACGCGGACTACGACGTCCCGCGCGAGTACCGGTTCTCGGTCGGCATCAGCTTCTAAGACCGAGCGCCATCTGCTGGTTTCCCCGGGGCGGCTCTCGAGCCGCCCCGTTTTTTGCCCTCGGAGAAGCCCCGGACCTTCGCGCCGCCCCGTTCCGCCGCCGGAGCGGCCGTCTGCTAAGATCCGCCACCGCCACGAGCAGCGCCCCCGGTCGCCCATGCAGCGGTTCCGTTCCATCTCTCCCCTCGTTCTCGCCGTCGCGGTCCTCCTGGTGATGGCCGGCTGCGGCGGCGGCCGGCGGCAGGCCGCCCCCTCGCCGCGGGCGCCCGTCGTCCTCATCTCGATCGACACGCTCCGCGCCGACCACCTGCCGGCCTACGGCTATCGCGGCGTCGAGACGCCGGCGATCGACCGGCTGCGGCGCGACTCCGTGCTCTTCGGCAACGCCTACACCGCCGTCCCGCTGACGCTCCCTTCGCACTGCTCGATCTTGACCGGCCTGCCGCCGGCCGGGCACGGCGTGCGCGACAACATCGGCTACCGCCTGGACACCGCGCGCACCCCGACCCTCGCCGACCGGCTGCGGCGGCAGGGCTATGCGACGGGCGCCGCGGTCTCGGCCTACGTGCTGCGCGGCGCGACCGGCCTCGGCGCCGCCTTCGACCGCTACGACGACGGCATCGAGTTCGTCGCCGACCAGACCCTCGGGCAGCTCCAGCGCCCGGCGCCCGAGACGGTGCGCATCGCCGAGGCCTGGATCGACGCCCATCGCGGCCGGCCGTTCTTCTACTTCGTCCATCTCTACGAGCCGCACACGCCGTACGAGCCGCCCGAGCCGTGGAAGAGCCGTTACAAGGACCGCCCGTACGACGGCGAGATCGCCACCGTCGACGCCGCCGTGGGCGAGCTCCTCGACCACCTGCGCCGGACCGGCGTCTACGACCGCGCCGTCGTCCTGCTGCTCGCCGATCACGGCGAGGGCCTGGGCGACCACGGCGAGAAGGAGCACGGGATCCTCCTCTACCGCGAGACGATCCGCGTGCCGCTGCTCTTGAAGCTCCCCGCCGCCGCCGGCGCCAGCCCTCGGGCCGGCACGCGGATCGACGCCCCCGCCGAGCTCCTCGACGTCGTCCCCACCGTCACCGCGATCCTCGGCCTCGGGGCTCCGGCGGGCCTGCCCGGCCGCTCGCTCCTCACGCTCGGCGACGCCCGGGGCCGCGACGCGCGCCGGATCTACACCGAGACCTTCTACCCCCGCCTCCATTTCGGCTGGAGCGGGCTCGAGGCGCTCACCGGCGCCCGCTACTCCTACATCGAGGGCCCCGACCCCGAGCTCTACGACTTGGCGGCCGATCCCGGCGAGCGCGCCAACGTCCGCGGCCGCGAGCGCCGTGTCTACGCCGACATGAAGGCCGAGCTGGCGACCCACGCCGCGGCCTTCGCCGAGCCGCAGAAGGCGGCGGCGGAAGAGGCCGCCAAGCTCGCCGCGCTCGGCTACTCCGCCCACGCGGTCAAGGCCGGGCCGGGTCCCCTGCCCGACCCCAAGACGGCGATCGCCGCCCTGCCGCTGATCAAGCAAGCCCTCGAGACCGGGGCGGCGGGCGACCACGCCGGGGCGATCGCCATCCTCTCCGGCCTCGTCGCCCGCTACCCCGCGATGCTCGACGCCCGCTTCCAGCTCGCCTCGAACCTGGCCGACGTCGGCCGCTACGACGAGGCGCTGGCGCAGTACGACCGGGCGATCGAGTTCGCGCCGGCGGCGGCGGACGGCATGCTGCTCGAGAAGGGGCGGATCGACCTCAAGCTCGGCCGCCTCGACGAGGCGGAGAAGTACGCCCGCGCCGCCGTCCCCGCCCTGCCGGCCGAGGCCCACGAGCTCCTGGGGAGCGTCGCCCTCGCCCGCGGCGCGCTCGACCCGGCGCTCTCCGAGGCCGAGCTCGCCGTGCACGCCGAGGCGGTGCCGCGCGCCGACTCGCTCCTCCTCCTCGCCCAGGTCCACCTGCAGCGCGGCGAGGCGGCGCCGGCGCTGGCGCTGCTCGAGCCGCTGCACCAGAAGGTGGCGGCCGGCCGGCCGCCGATCCCGTCGCTCGAGTTCCTGCGCGGCGACGCCCTCGCCCGCCTGGCCCGGAACGACGAGGCCGAGCGCGCCTTCCGCGACTCGATCCGCCTCTACCCGCGCGACTGGCGGGCCTATTCGAGCCTCGCCTTCCTCTACGCCGTCGAGCGCCGCCTCGGCGAGATCGAGCCGCTGATCCACGCCATGGTGGCGGCGAACCCCGGGCGCGACACCTACCTCGCCGCGGCCTCGACCTCCGAGCGCCTGGGCGACGCCGAGGGCGCCCGCGCCTGGCGGCGGCGGGCGGGGGTCCCCGGGCCCTAGATGGACGGGCGCTCTCCCCTGCGCCGGGCGGTGTCGACCGCGGCGATCTCGGTCGCGGTGATCTCGATCGCGATGATCTCGATCGCGATGGTCTCGATCGCGATACCGGCCATGGCGCTCCCCGCCGCGCCGGCTGCCGCCGCCACGCCGCGCCGGCTGCCGCCGCCTTCCCGGCCGCCGCCGAGGCGATCTTCAGCGAGCGCGCGGCGGCGCTGGGGATCGACTTCGTCCACGTCAACGGCATGTCGGGCAAGGACTACATCCTGGAGGACATGGGCCCGGGCGTCGCCCTCCTCGACTACGACAACGACGGCGACCTCGACATCTACGTCGTGCAGAGCGGACCGCTGCCGCCTCACGCCGGCGGCGCCGGCGGCGCGGCGATCGCGGCCGCCGACCGACCGCCTCTACCGCAACGACCTCGTCGAGACCGGGCAAGCTCCACTTCACCGACGTCACCGAGGCGGCGGGGATCGCGGCCCTGGGGTCGATGGGCTACGGCCAGGGCGTCGCGACGGGCGACGTCAACAACGACGGCTGGGTCGACATCTACCGCACCGGCTACGGCGAGGCCCACCTGCTCTTGAACAACGGCAACGGCAGGTTCGTCGACGCCACCGCCAAGGCGGGCGGCGCCGACCGGCGCTGGGGCACCAGCGCCACCTTCTTCGACTACGACCGCGACGGCTGGCTCGATCTCTTCGTCGCCAACTACGTCGACTTCGACCTGGCGAAGTTTCAGCCCTGCCTGACCCGACGCCGGGGCCAGCGACTACTGCGGCCCGCTCTCCTACAAGCCGGTCCCGGCGCAGCTCTTCCACAACCGCGGCGACGGCACCTTCGAGGACGTCTCGGCGCGCTCCGGCATCGGCGGCAAGCCCGGCAACGGGCTCGGCGTCGTCGCCGACGACCTCGACGGCGACGGCTGGCCCGACCTCTACGTGGCGAACGACGAGGTGCCCAACCACCTCTGGGTCAACCGCCGGAACGGCACCTTCGTCGACCAGGCGGTCGAGGCCGGCTGCGGCGTCAACGCCGAGGGGCACGCGACCTCGAGCATGGGGCTCGCCGCGGCGGACTTCGACGGCGACGGCCACGAGGATCTCTTCATCACCAACCTGACCGACGAGACGAACACCCTGTTCCTGGGCGACGGGCGGGGCGACTTCGCGGACGCCACCCTGGCGAGCGGCCTGGGGCCGCCCTCCTTCCCCTTCACCTCCTTCGGCACCCTCGACATCGACTACGACAACGACGGCTGGCCGGACCTCGTGGTGGTGAGCGGCACGGTCAAGAAGATCGCCGCCCAGGCGAGGGCGGGCGATCCGCTGCCGCTGCGCCAGCGGGGCCAGATCTTCCACAACCTGGGGCACGGCCGCTTCGCCGAGGTGACCGGCCCGGCGCTCGGGCCGCTCCAGCGCGAGGACGTGCGCCGCGGCGCCGCCTTCGGCGACCTCGACAACGACGGCGACACCGACGTCGTCGTCGCCAGCAACAACGGCCGCCTCGAGGTGCTCGTCAACCAGGTCGGCCAGCGCAACCGCTGGCTCGGTCTGCGCCTCACCGGCGGCACGCCGCCGCGCGACATGCTGGGGGCGCGGGTCGAGGCGGCGCTCGCCGACGGCCGCGTCCTGGTGCGCCACGTCCACACCGACGGCAGCTACCTCTCCGCCAACGACCCGCGGGTGCTCTTCGGCCTCGGCCCCGCCGGCGGCGTCCGCGAGGTGCGCGTCACCTGGCCGGACGGCCGCCGCGAGCGCTTCGCCGGCCTCGCCGCCGGGCGCTACACGACGCTCCAGCAGGGGAGCGGCGCGCCGCTCCCCGCCCTCCCTCCTGCCCGCCCCGCCGGAGCGCCGCGGTGAGGCGGCCCGGCGCGGCCGTCCTCGCCGCCGTGGTGGCGGCCGGGTTGCTGGCCGCCGAGGGCGGGGGCGCGCTCGCCGCCCCGCCGCCCCGCACCGGCCGCGGCAACCCCGGCCGCCGCCGCGACCACCGCGGCAGGCGCCGTCCAGATCCCCGACCCGGCGGTCGCCCGCCGCCTGCGCGACCGCGAGCGCTGGCAGCGCGCGATCGCCGCCAGCCGCGAGGCGACGCCGGAGCAGAAGGCCGAGGCGCTCGGCGAGGTCGCCGGCCTCTACTACGCCCACGACCTGCCGGAGGCCGCCGAGCCGCTCTACCGGCGGGCCGCGGAGACGGCGCCGCGCGATCCGCGCTGGCCCTATTACCTGGGGCAGATCTACCGCGGCGGCGAACGAGCCGCAGAAGAGCATCGCCATGTTCCGCCGCGCCGCCGAGCTGGCGCCGCGGGACGTCGCGGCGCGCGTGCGGCTGGGCGAGGTCCTCCTCGAGCAGGGGCAGCTCGACGCCGCGGCGGCCCAGCTCGAGCGGGCGCTGGCGCTCGATCCGCGCTGCGCCGCCGCCGACTTCCGCCTCGGCCTGATCGCCGACGCGCGCGGCGACAAGGCCGCGCGCCGCGCGGCTCTTCGCCGCCGCTCTGGCCCTCCAGCCGGGCGCCTCGGCGATCCACCGCCCGCTCGGCACCGCCTACCGCGCCCTCGGCCGCGAGGCGGCGGCGCGCGCCGAGTTCGCCGAGGCGGGGCCCGCCGTCGTGGCGCTCGACGACCCGCTGATGGCGCGCCTCCACGGAGCTGGTCAAGGGCTGGCGCCAGGCGATGGCCGAGGGGGACGCGGCGAGCGCGGCGGGCCAGCCGGCGGCGGCGGCCGCCGCCTACCGCAAGGCGGTCGCCCTCGACCTCCTCGACGTCCAGTCGCGGGTGCGGCTGGGGGCGGCGCTCCTCGCCCAGGGCGACGCCGCCGGCGGCGCGCCAGCAGCTCGAGCTGGCGCTCCAGATCGCGCCGGGCGACCCGGACGCCGAGTTCAACCTCGCCTATATGCTCCTGCGCCAGGGCGGCGCGCCGTCGCGCGCGGCGGCGATCGGGCACTACCGCAGCGGGCTCGCCGGCCGGCCGGACGACGTCGGGGCGCGCTTCAACCTCGCCCGCGCTCTCTGCGACAGCGGCGCTCCGGCCGCGGCGCTCCCCGAGTACGCGCGCCTCGCCGAGCTGGCGCCGCAGAACGCCCTGGTCTGGATCGGACGGGCGACCGCCCTCCTCCAGCTCGGCCGCTGCGCCGAGGCGCGGGCGGCGGTCGAGAGCGGCGCCGCCCGCCTGCCGCGCGACGGCGCCCTGGCCCAGGCCGAGGCGCGCCTCCTCGCCACCTGCCCGGCGGGCACGCCCGAGGCCCGCGCCCGCGACGGCGCCAAGGCCCTCGAGATCGCCTCCGCCCTCTACGCCGCGCGCGCCGCGCCCGAGCACGCCGAGGCGGTCGCCATGGCGCTCGCCGAGCTGGGGCGGTACGGCGAGGCGGTCGAGCGCCAGCGGCAGGCGATCCGCGACGCCGAGGCGGCGGGCAAGACCGCCCTCCTCCCCGAGCTGCGGGCGAACCTCGCCCTCTTCGCCGCCGGCAAGCCGAGCCGCACCGCCTGGCCGCCGGAGGGGATGGGTCTGTTGACGCTGGCGAAGAGCGCCGGCTGAAGCGTTCGATTCGGCCGCCGGCGACTGGAGCGACCGCAGCGGTCGCAGGGACCGCAGCGGGGCCGAGCGGCGGCTCAAAAATCGGCGAGAGCCGGCAGCTCGCGCACGGTCGCCGTGCCGCCGCCTTCGACCGCCAGGACGGCGCCCGGCTCGGTCCCCTGGCGCTTCAGGAGCGCGAGGCCGATCGGCCCCTGGTCCGGCGACTCGACGACGGTCGCGACCGCGCCGACCTCCTGCGCCGCCCCCTCGCCGGCGAGCGCGAGCTTCGCCCCGCGGCGCGGCGGCGCGGCGAAGGCGAGGCCGCGCAGGGTGCGGTGGACCTGGCCGCGGTAGTGGATGCGGGCGACCACCTCCTGCCCCAGGTAGCAGCCCTTGGTGTAGCTCACCGCCGCCGCCTCGAGGCCGGTCTCCTGGGGAAAATTCTCCGTCCCGAAGTCGATCCCGAAGCGGGGGACCCCGGCCTCGGCGCGCAATGCCTCGAGCGCCGCGAAGCCGACCGGCGAGACGCTCCCCGTCGCCAGGAGCCCCTCGATCAGCTCGCCGGCGAGCGAGGCCGAGACCCACAGGGTGTAGGCGGGGGCGCCCAGGAGGCCGCGCCGCGCCACCTCGACGTCGCTCCCCAGGACGCGGGCGCGGCCGTGCGCCCACGGCCGCCCGGCGGCCTGTCCAGCCGACTGTCCAGCGGGCTGTCCGACAGGCTGTCCGACAGCCGGCGCCGCGCTCCCCAGCACCTCGGCGGCGCGCGGCCCGAGGAGGGTGACGGGGAGCATGTCGGCGAGCGGCATCACCTCGACCTGGTCGGCCAGGACGTACTTGCGTATATGTGCGGCGACCGCCTCCTCGCGGCCGGCCGGGAGCTCGAGCCAGAGGCGGTCCGCCAGGGCGAGGGCGGCGAAGTCGGCGAGGACCTTCCCCTGCGGGCCGGTGAGGAAGCCGTAGGCCCCCTCGCCCGGCGCCAGGCCCTTGACCTCGCACGTCGCGAGCGCATTGAGCAGCCGCTGGCGGTCGGCGCCGGTCATCTCCAGGCGGCCGATCCAGGAGCGGTCGGCGAGGCCGCAGCCCTCGCGGAGCGTCCGCAGCTCCTCGGCGAGCGGCCGGTAGCGGAGCGGCACCTCGCTGCCGTCGTCGAGGACCGCCAGCTCCGCCCCCAGGCGGCGGTGGAGCGCGGCGAGCGGCAGGCGCCGGACGGCGGGAGCCTCGGTCGACATGCCGACAGTCTACAGCCCGGAGACGGGGGCGGGCGGCCGGGTCGGATCGCTGGGTCTGGGAGCTCGAGCGGCGGCTAGAATCGATCGCCATGAGCGCGACGCATCCCTTCGTCCTCGATGGCCCCTCCGGCCCGCTCCACGGCCTCGTCGATCTGCCGGCGCGGCCCGGCCCGCGGCCGGCGGTGGTGATCTGCCACGGATTCAAGGGCTTCATGGAGTGGGGCTTCTTCCCCCATCTGGCGACGCTCCTCGCCGAGCGCGGCTTCACCGTCGTGCGCTTCAACCTCTGGGGCTCCGGCATGCGGCCGGGGGAGGACCGGGTGGGCGACCTCGCCGCCTTCCGCGCCGACACCCACGGCCGCGAGGTGGCCGACCTGCTGGCGGTGATCGCAGCGGCGGCCGCGGGCGGCATCGCGCCGGGGCGGATCGACCCGGCGCGGCTGGGGCTCCTCGGCCACAGCCGCGGCGGCGGCGCGAGCGTCCTCGCCGCGGCGGGTCCCGAGGGGCGGGGCGGGCCCCATCCGATCGCCGCGCTGGTCACCTGGGCGGCGGTCGCCGCCTTCGACCGCTACAGCCCCGAGCAGAAGGCCGCCTGGCGGCGCGACGGGTTCCTCCCCGTCGTCAACGCCCGCACCGGCCAGGAGCTGCCGATGGGGATCGGGCTGCTCGCGGACCTGGAGGCGAACGCCGCGGCGCTCGACGTCGAGCGCGCCGCGAGCCGCGTCGCCGCCCCCTGGCTCATCGTCCACGGCGAGGCGGACGAGACCGTCGCGGCCGAGGACGCCCGCCGGCTCGACCGGGCGCGGCCGCCGGGTCAGAGCGCCCCGCGGGAGCTCCTCCTCATCCCCGGAGCCACCCACACCTTCGGCGCCCGCCACCCCTTCGCCGGCCCCACCCCCCACCTGATCCAGGCGATGAACGCCACCCAACGATGGTTCCGGCGGTACCTGGCGGACGGGTGAGCCCGCGCGCGCCGACGATCCCGGCCGCGGCTGGCCCGGGGCACGCCGCGGTCGGCCGAACTTTCGCGCGGTTCGTCCAGCACGCGTCGCGATCGGCCGAACTTTCGCGCGGTTCGTCCAGCACGCGTCGAGATTGGCCGAACTTTCGCGCGGCTCGTCCAGCGCACGCCGAAATTGGCCGAACTTTCGCGCGGCTCGTCCAGCACGCGTCGAGATTGGCCGAACTTTCGCGCGGCTCGTCCAGCGCACGCCGAAATTGGCCAAACTTTCGCGCGGCTCGTCCGGGCGCGTCGCGGCTCGCCTTCCGCAGCAGCGGCTCGGCGAGCCGCGCGGCGTTTCGCGCTCCGTCGCGGCGCGAGGCGCTGCCGCTCCGCGGCTGGCCGATGGAACATCAGACGAAACGCCGATGGAACATCAAACGAAATGCCGGGGTCGGCCCGCCGGCCGCGCCGTCCCGTCCGGCGCGTGGGATATCATCCCGGCGTGGACCCACAATTCGACGGCATGATCTTTCAGACCCACGCGGCCGAGCTGGCGCGGCGGCTGCGCTTCCCGACCCCGCCGTTCCGGGTGATCGACGTGCGGCCGCCCGAGGCGTTCGAGCGCGGCCACATCCCCGGCGCGGTCGCCGCCTCCTCCGTCAGCCCCGCCTCGCTCCTCGCCGAGGCGACCGGCGGGCGGATCGAGATCTTCGTCGTCGGCCGCGGCCCCGGCGACCCCGAGGTGCGGGAGGCGAGCCTCGCGCTGCTCCATGCCGGCGCCCGCCGAGTGGTCGAGCTGACCGGCGGCATGGTCGAGTGGGCGCTCGACGGCGGCCGGCTCGACCGCGCGGCCTGACGGCGCGGCCCGGCACCGTCGCATGCGGCTCGTCCTCCTCGACATCGACGGCACCCTCCTCGATTGCGGCCGGCAGACGCGGCCCTTCTTCGCCGCCGCCCTCCGCGAGGTCTATGGCGTCGCCGGCGAGGTCGACGGCTACGACTTCGCCGGGCGCACCGATCCGGGCATCGCGGTCGGCCTGCTGACGGCGGCCGGCCTGCCGCGCGACGAGGTCGTCGCCCGGCTGCCGCGGCTCCGCGAGAGCTATCTCGCCCGCCTCGACGCCGGCCTCGATCCCGCCGGCATGCGCCTGCTGCCCGGCGTCCGCCCCCTCCTCGAGCGGCTCTCCAGCCGCGACGACGTCGTGCTCGGCCTGCTCACCGGCAACTGGGAGCCGGGGGCGCGGATCAAGCTCTCGCGCCTCGGCCTCGACGGCTTCTTCCGCTTCGGCGCCTACGGCTGCGACGGCATCGAGCGCGACGAGCTGCCGCCGATCGCCCTGGCGCGCGCCGAGCGCCTGACCGGCCGGCGCTTCGCCCCGCGGGAGGCGCTGATCGTGGGGGACAGCCGCTTCGACGTCGCCTGCGCCCGCGCCCACGGCATCCCCTCGCTCGCCGTGGCGACCGGCAGCACCCCCGCCGAGGCCCTCCGCGAGGCCGGCGCCGACTGGGTAGTCCCCGACCTCCTGGCGGCGGGCGACGTCCTCGACCTATTCGCGGCGTAGCGATGGCGCGATGGCGACGCCTGCCGGCTCGGCGTCGATCCGCATCGAGCTTCCCGCTCGGGGCGCCTGGCGGCCGCGCCGCTCAGCGCCAGACGGGCGGCTTCTTGGTCTCGAGGAAGGTGGCGATGCCGTGCCGGCAGTCGGCGGTGGCGCGGGCCTCGGCGTTGACGCGGGCGGCGAGGTCCATGGCGTCGTCGAGCGGCCGGCCGAGGGCGTCCAGGAGCAGCCGCTTGGTGCGGGCGATCGACTCCGAGCTGCCGGTCGAGAGCATCTCGGCGGCGAGCGCCCCGCCGACCGCTGCGAGGTCCGCCGCGGGGACGACGCGGTTGGCGAGCCCGATCTCGAGCGCCCGCGCGGCGTCGACGAAGCGCGGGAAGAGGAGCAGCTCGCGGATGTCCGCGCCGCGCAGGCGCAGCGGCAGGAAGGTGGCGACGAGGGCCGCGACGAAGCCGATCCGCACCTCGCTGTAGAGGAAGCGGGCGCCCTCGGCGGCGACGACGAAGTCGTGCGCCGTGGCGAGGCCGCAGCCGCCGGCGACGCAGGCGCCGTGGACGAGGGCGATGGTGAGCGCCTCCTGGCGGAGGATCGAGCGGAAGAGCTCTTTCAGGCGGAGCGAGTCGGCCAGGTTCTCCTCCGGCCCGGCGTCGCGGAGCGCGGCGAGGTGCTCCAGGTCCGCCCCCGCCGAGAAGTTCTTCCCCGCCCCGGCGAGGAGGACGGCGCGGATGCCCTCGGCGCGGAGCGGCGCGCCGTAGAGCGCGGTGAGCTCGGCGGTCATCCGCGGCGAGAGGGCGTTCGCCCGCGCCGGGTCCGCCAGCGTCACCCAGAGGAGATCGCCGTCGCGGCGGACGTCGAGGGTCTCGTACGGACGCGCCAGCGCCTCCGAAGGGCTGGCCGCGGCGGCCGCCGGCTCAGCCATGCCCGATGCCGCTCTTCGCCGGGCCGCCGGAGCGCTCCGGCGCCAGCTCGTCGGGCACCTCGATCTCCATCTGCAGCAGCCCCTGGGCGTGGGTCTTCCCCTGGGCGTCGGTCTTCAGGCTCTCGGTGCCGCCGCCGCCCAGCGAGTCGTGGAGGATGAAGTTCAGGGCGTGCAGGTTGGGGACCTCGAAGCGCTCGACCGGCCCGCGGCAGATCTCGCGGAAGTGGGCCTTCACCCGCTCGGCCGTCGCCTCGCGCGCCGATCACCTCGTAGAGCGCCGCCGAGTCGGCGATCAGGCCGACGTTCGAGGCGTCCCCCTTGTCGCCCGAGCGGGCGTGCGCGATCTCCGCCAGCCGCACCTTCACGCCCGCGACTCCGGCTGCCGGGGCCGCCGGCGGGCCGCCAGCCCGGAGCCCGCGGCGGCCCCGGCGGCCAGCGCCAGGACGGCGGCGAGGGCGAGCGCCGTCCGCGGCCGGGTGAGGCCGGGGCGATAGAGGCCGGGGAGCACGGCGCGGAAGCCCAGGTCGAGGATCTCGTGGTGCGCCGACTCGAGGGCCGCGAAGCCGGCGAGCCCGAGGGCGAGCCAGAGCGCGAGCGACGCCAGCCGGCGGCGGCGCGCCCAGCCCGCTTCGATGCCGTGGCGCAGCAGGATCGCCCAGCCGGCCGCCGCGGCGAGCGCCCAGACGGCGAAGGCCAGACGGTCGGCGAGGGCGCTCCAGGCGAAGCCGAGGAGGAGCACCGGCACCAGGCCGGCGGCGAGCGGCGCGTACCACTGGACGGCCAGCGGATCGAGCCGCGGGCGGCGCGGCTCGCCCGCGAGGTCGGCCGCGGTTTCGGCCAGGGGGGCGGCGGAAACGGTGCCGGGAGCGGTTCGAGACGCCGCGCTCATGCCTCCTCCACCGTCACCTCGACGCGGCTCTCGACCTCTTCGCGGGCGAGGAGCGCCGGCCAGTAGGCGACGACCTCCTGCGGCTTCGGGCGGCCGCCGGCGAAGCCGGTGACGCCGGGCGGGCCGCCGGTGACCAGCGGCGCGATCTCCTTGCCGAAGCGCTCGACGCGCTTGGCAGTCGGCGTCGTGGACGCCCAGCCGCAGGACCACCTCGGGCGGGTCGGCGGGGGCGGCGAGGATGCCGGGCAGGCAGGCGCCGGTCCCCACCAGCTCCTGCATGCGGTGCTCCGGGGCGAAGGTCAGGCCGGCGCGCTCCAGCCGCTTCCAGACGATGTCGGCGGCGAGCTCGGCCTTCTCGACCGCGCGCGGCCCGGAGATGGTGAGCTGGCCCGTCGTCTTGTAGCCGTCGAGGTAGGAGCCGGAGATCTTCAGGAACGGCGTCTTCGGACGGCCCCGGATGCCCTCGACGGCGACGCGGTCCCCGCCGTCCTGGCGCAGGCGGATCGAGGTGAAGTCGGCGACGCAGTCCGGGGTGATGTAGTCGGTCGGGCTCGCCATCTCGTAGAGGAGCTGCTCGGAGACCGTGTCGACCGTCACCATGCCGCCCGTCCCCTCGTGCTTGGTGACGGTGAAGGTGCCGTCCGGCCGCGCCTCGACCAGGGGGAAGCCGACGTTCCAGAGGTCCGGCACCTCCCACCAGCGGCTGAAGTTGCCGCCCGTGCACTGCGGCCCGCACTCGAGGATGTGGCCGGCGATGGTGCCGGCGGCGAGGAGGTCCCAGTCCGCCTCGCCCCAGCCGAACTCGTGGATCATCGGCGCCAGCGCCAGCGCGGTGTCGGTCACCCGGCCGCAGAGGACGACCTGGGCGCCCATCTCGAGCGCCCGGACGATCGGCCGCGCGCCCAGATACGCGTTGGCGCTCGAGACCTTGTCGACGTGCGGGGCGAGCGGCTCGCCGGTGTCCATGTTCTGCAGCGGATGGCCGGCGGCGATCAGCTCGCGCAGGCGCGGGAAGAGGTCGTCGCCCTCGACGACGCCGACCGCGAGGCCGGTGACGCCCAGGTCGCGCGCCACCTGGAGGAGCTTGGCGCGGCAGGCGCGGGGGTTGAGCCCGCCGGCGTTGGTGAGGATGCGGACGCGCTTGCTCCTTGAGGTCCGGCAGGACGCGGCGCATGAAGCCGATGAAGTCCGAGGCGTAGCCGAGGCGCGGGTCCTTCAGCTTCTGCCGCATCATGATCGACAGCGTGACCTCGGCCAGGTAGTCCATGCCGATGTAGTCGATCGGGCCGCCGCGCAGCAGCTCGACCGGGGCGTCGACGTTGTCGCCCCAGAAGCCCTGGCCGTTGCCGATGCGGACCGTCTTCATACGGGCGGTAAGGTTAGCATGCGGCCGCGCGGCCCCCCGCGGCCTGCCAAGCTCGGTTTGCGGCGCCGGAGAATGCCCGCTAGAGTGTGCCGCGGCCCAGGCATCCCCGCCGCCCGACAACCCTGCGGAGCCCTTCCATGACACGCACCGTCCGCCCCATCCTGACGCTCCTGGCGCTGGCGCTCGCCGCCGCCCTCCCCCTGCGGGCGGCGGGCCTCCGCTTCAAGCCCGGCCTCTGGGAGGTGACGACGTCGTCGGAGGGCGAGCACGCGAGGTCCGCCACCCGGCGGCGCTGCTACACCCCGGAGGAGGTCAAGGTCGCCAACGGCAGCGCGGCGGAGGTCGCCGCCGCCACCCGCGCCAACGCCGCCACCCGGTCGCTCGAGAGCAAGGGCTGCCGGCTGGCGGAGATCCGGCTGGTCGGCGACCAGATCACCGAGGTGGTCGAGTGCCCGACCTTCTCGTGGCGCGACGTGACGACCTACCGCGCCGGCGACCGCTTCGAGACCGACACGACGATGAGCCCGAAGCAGGGCCCGGTGCGGCGGACCCACCAGCAGGCCCACCGCGTCGGCGACTGCGCCAAGTAGCGGCGGCGCGCCGCCCTACGTCTGCAGCACGCCGGTCTTGAACTCCGGGATCTCCGGGTTCTCGGCCACGTCGGCGAGCGAGCGGGCGAGGATCTCGCGGGTGTCGCGGGGATCGATGATGGCGTCGACCCACAGGCGGGCGGCGGCGTAGCGCGGGTTCATCGCCGCGGCGTAGCGCCCCTGGATCTCGGCCAGGCGGGCCTTCCTCTCCTCCGCGGGGACGTCGTCGCGGTTCTTGAGCTGGATCGCGAGCAGCGTCTTCGACGCCTGGTCGCCCCCCATCACCGCGATCGACGCCGACGGCCAGGCGTAGAGGAAGCGCGCGCCGTAGGCCTTGCCGCACATCGCGTAGTTGCCGGCGCCGTAGGAGTTGCCGACGAAGAGGGTGATCTTCGGCACCACCGAGTTGGCGACCGCGTTGACCATCTTGGCGCCGTCCTTGATGATGCCGCCGCGCTCGGCGCGGCTCCCCACCATGAAGCCGGTGACGTCCTGGAGGAAGAGGAGGGGGATGCGCTTCTGGTTGCAGAGCTCGACGAAGCGCGCCCCCTTGTCGGCCGACTCGGAGTAGATGACGCCGCCGATCTGCAGCTCCTTGTCGCCCGGCTTGGTGCCGGTCTTGCGCTCGACGATCGAGCGCTGGTTGGCGACGATCCCCACCACCCGCCCGTCGATCCAGCCGGTGCCGCAGAGGATGCGTGCGGCCGTAGGTCGCCTTGTACTCGTCGAGCTCGCTGCCGTCCAGGAGCCGGGCCAGGATCTCGTAGGTGTCGTAGGGCCGGCCGCGGTCGACGGGGACGACGCCGTAGAGCTCGTCGGCCGGGTAGAGCGGCGGCGCCGGCTCGCGGCGGGCGAAGGGGGCGGTGGCGCCCCGCGCCACCTGGGCGAGCTGGCGGCGCAGCGCCGCCAGGCAGGCGGCGTCGTCGGGGTGGCGGTGGTCGACGTCGCCCGAGATGTCGCACTGGACGATCGCCCCGCCCAGCTCCTCGTTCTCGATCCGCTCGCCGATCGCCGCCTGCACCAGGTGCGAGCCGGCGAGGAAGATCGAGCCGGTGCCCTCGACGATGTGCGCCTCGTCGCTCATGATCGGCAGGTAGGCGCCGCCGGCGACGCACGAGCCCATGATCGCGGCGAGCTGGAAGACGCCGGCGGCGGAGAGCCGCGCGTTGTTGTAGAAGGCGCGGCCGAAGTGCTCGCGGTCGGGGAAGATCTCGTCCTGCATCGGCAGGAAGACGCCGGCCGAGTCGACCAGGTAGACGATCGGCAGGCGGTTCTCGAGGGCGATCTCCTGGGCGCGGAGGACCTTCTTGCAGGTCAGCGGGAACCAGGCGCCGGCCTTGACCGTGGCGTCGTTGGCGACCACCACCACGTCGCGGCCGTGGACCGTGCCGATCCCCACCACCACGCCCGCCGCCGGGGCGCCGCCGTACTCCTGGTAGAAGCCGTGGGCGGTCCACAGGCCGAGCTCGAGGAACGGCGCGCCGGGGTCGCAGAGGGCGGCCACCCGCTCGCGGGCGGTCATCTTCCCCTGCGCCCGCTGCTTGGCCTGCGCCTTCTCGCCGCCGCCCAGGCGGATCGCCGCCTCCTCCTCGCGCAGCCGCTCGACCGCGCCGCGCCAGTGCGCCGCGCGGCGCGCGAACGCGTCGTCCCTCTTCAGCTGGCTGGTCAGCACGCCCAAGCGGTCCCCTCCTTTGCGAACGCGGGGATTATATGGGACGGGGCGAAGGGCGCCGGCAGGTAGGACGCTGGAGCCGAAGGCGCTGCCCGCAGGAGACACTGCCATATAGGACGACGCTGCTACCATCCGGCCATGAAGATCCGCCTCCTCGCCTTCGCCAGCGCCGGCGACGCCCTGGGGTTCACCGAGGGCGAGATCGAGCTGCCGGAGGGGAGCCGGGTGGCCGACCTCCGCGCCCGGCTCGACCGCGAGCACCCGGCCCTCGCGCCCCTCTGGCCGCGCCTCGCGGTGGCGGTCGACGGGCGGATCGCGGGGCCGGACGAGGAGCTGCGGGAGGGGATCGAGGTGGCGCTCCTGCCGCCGGTCTCGGGCGGCTCCGATGGACCGGGCGGGGACCCGCCCGGAATCCGAGCGACCGCCGGCGGACGGCGTTGACCGACGGGCCGCTCGACGTGCCCTGGGCCCTCGCCCGGGTCTGCGGGCCGGGGCGCGGCGCCGTCCTCCTCTTCCTCGGCACAGTTCGGGGCACAGTTCGGGGCACCGTGCGCGGCTCCCACCGCGGCCGCCGGGTCGAGAGGCTCGCCTACAGCGCCTACCGGCCGATGGCCGAGGCCGCCCTCGAGCGGATCGCCGCCGACCTCGAGCGCGAGCACCAGGATCTCCGCGTCGCCATCGTCCACCGGCTGGGCGAGGTCGAGGTCGGCGAGGCGAGCGTCGCCATCGCCGTCGCCGCCCCCCACCGCGCCGCCGCCTACCAGGCGAGCCGCACGGCGCTCGAGCGCCTCAAAGCCGAGGTGCCGATCTGGAAGCGCGAGCACTACGCGGGGGGCGAGGCGGCGTGGCGCGAGGAGGAGCCGCTCCTGCCGGCACCGGAAGGAGCGTCACCTCGAGCGTAGCGGTGGCGCCCGGCTCGACCTCACCGGGATCTTCTGCGTCGCGTAGCCGGGCTTGCTGACCACGAGGAGCCAGGCGCCGGCGGCGACGGGATCGAAGCCGACGTGGCCCCGGGCGTCGGAGCCGCGGCCCTGCCCGCCGGGCGCCGCCTCCCCGGCGGCCGTCTCGAGCCGCGCCGCCGCCCCGGCGAGCGGCCCGCCGCTCGCGCCGTCGACGAGCAGGCCGACGACCGCGCCGCCGGCGAGGTCGATCGCCACCGTCTGGTCCTCGCGCAGGTCGACGGTCCGCGCGTCGCGCAGCTGGGTCGAGCGGTCGACGACGCCGAGCTGGTAGGTGCCGGGAGCCAGCCCCTCGATGCGGAAGGCGCCGAGGTGGTCCGTGCTGTCGCTCTGCGCGAGACGCCCGTCGTCGGACGCCACGTCGACCCGCGCGCCGTCCACCGGACGGCCGTTCCAGCGCACGATCCCCTGGAGCGTGAGGCCGGATCCCAGGGTGAGGTCGAGGTGAGCCTCCTCGTCGCGCCCTCGCCGATCGTCGATCCGCCCCTGGCCCCGCCGGCCGGTGGCGCCGGCCGTCGCGGTCACCAGCCAGTCGCCGGCGGCGAGGCCCTCGATCCGGTACGAGCCGTCCGCCGCGATCTCTCCCGGCACCGACGAGGCCCGTGCGCTCTGGGCCTCGACCTTGAGCGTCGCCAGGTCCTCCTGGCGGATGCCGGCGATGCGGCCGGAGAGCGAGGCGTGGCGGTCGTAGGTCAGGACGATGCCGGCGACCGGCTCGGTGCCGACCTCGACCGGCCGCGAGGCGCCGGCGGCCCAGGGCCGCGGCCGGCGCTCGCCTGGTAGCTGCCGGCCGCCACGTGATCGAAGCGGAAGCCGCCCTGGGCGTCGGTCTCGCCGTTCTCCCAGCGGCCGGGGCGCATGCGCGGCCGGAGGGCGACCGGCACCCCCGCCGCCGGCGCGCCCGCCCGGTCGACCACCTGCCCTTGGAGCGTGACGCCGGCGGGGAAGCGCAGGTCGACGCGCGTCTCGCCGGGGCCGACCTCGGCCTGCTGCGGAGGTCGCGCCGAGGTCGCGAGGAGGCGGTGACCCGCTGCCGCCCCTGCGGCACCCCCTCGAGACGGTAGGCGCCGTCGCCGTCGGTCGCCGCTCCCGCGCCGGCCGCGCTGACGTAGGCGCCGGCGACCGGGAGGCCGTCCTCCGTCGTCACCGTGCCGGCGACCGCGGCGCCGCGCTTCGGAGCACCACCTCGACCCCCTCGAGACGGCCGCCTGGGGCAACCTCGAGCCCGTCGACCTTCCCGTCCTCGAAGCCCTGCGCGCTGACCTCGAGCCGGACCCGCCCGCTCGGCGCGCCATCGAGGAGGAAGGCGCCGTCCTCGTCGGTCCTGCCGCTCGCCCGCAGGCGCTCGGGCATGGGGAACTTGCGGTCCTCCGCGTCGGGCCTCACCCAGGCGCCGGCGACCGGCGTGCGGTCCTCGGCGAGCACGCGGCCGGCGATCTGGGCCGCCTTGGCGAGGACGATCTTCAGCGGCCGCTCGGTGGGGGCGGCCACCTTGGAGAGGGTCCGGTGCTCGAAGCCCTGGGCAGGAGACCTCAAGGTCGACCGTCGTGCCGGGCGCCAGGTCGGCGAAGCGGAAGGCGCCGTCGCCGTCGGCGGCGATCGGCGCCAGGGTGGCCGTGAAGCTGCTCAGCGCCGAGCTGGGTGGAGAGCCGGAGGGCCACCTTGGCGCCGGCGAGCGGGCGATGGCCGTCGGAGACCACGGCCCTCGAGGGCGGCGCCGGGCAGGAGGCGGACGATGCCGACGTCGGTCGCCGGCTCCCCGGCCGCGACCGTGACGCCGGGGAGGACGGCCGGCGCGAAGCCGGGCTTGCTCGCCACGAGGGCCACCCGGCCGGCGGCCAGGTGCTCCAGCCGGAAGGCGCCCTGCCCGCCGGTCGCCGCGGCGTGGCTCGACGGCCGCCGGCGCGAGCCGGCGAAGGTGCCCGCGTAGAGATCGAACCCTTCGATGCCCACCAGCGCCTCGACCTCGGCGCCGGCGATCGGGGCCCCGCCGGCATCGGTCACCCGCCCGATCAGCGCGTGGCCGGCGTCGAGCACGAGGGTGACCGCGGCCGGCCGGCCGTGGACGGCGAGCGCGGGGAGCGCGACCGACCGGCTCGCGTACCCGCTCGCCCGCGCCTCGAGCGTCGCGGCGAGCCGCGGCGGCACGAGGAGCGAGAAGCCGCCGTCCCGGCCGCTCGCCGCCGGACCCAGGGCGTAGCGGTCGCGGAGTCGGAAGTCCGCCGAGCGCCCGAGCGACGGGACGACCGCCGCGGCGGGGATGGGATGCCGGCCGGGGTCGACCACCCAGCCCGTCGACCCGCGCTCCGGGGAGGAGGGCGACGGTCGGGCCGCGGCCGGGCACGGGCACCGGGACGTCGCCGCGGAAGTGGCCGGCCGCCCAGGCCATCAGGCCGAGCCGGCCCTCGCCCGGATTCCCCAGAGCGTAGGACCCGCGGGCGTCGGCGAGGGTCCAGCGCCCGAGGTCCGCGTTCGAGGCGACGACGGCGCCGGCGAGCGGCGTGCGGTCCTCGGCGTCGACCACGCCGCCGGCGAGCGCCACGGGGGGCGGCAGGGTCACCGACTCCGGCAGCGGCGGCGGCGCCGCGCCCGGCGCGCCGGCCGCGGCGGGCGGCCCTTCCAGACGCGGCCGTCGGCGGCGAGCACCTCGAGCGGGCCGGCGGCGCGCGGCAGGCGGGCGCTGCCGTCGGCGCCGGTGACGGCGAGCGGCAGGTCGTCCTCGACCGTGGCGACGATGGCGCCCGCCACCGGCCGCCCGTCGGCCTCGCGGACCCGCAGCTCGGCGGCCGGCGCCGCCGGAGCGAGCGCGACGGTCACGCGGCCCGGCGATCGTCAGCCGCCGCGGGGCGAAGCCCGCCGCGGTCGCCGTCCAGGGGGCGGGAGCGGCCTTCCTCGGGAGCGCGGATCGAGACGCTGCCATCGGCGGCGCTGCGCAGCGCCGGCCAGCCCGGCCGCCAGGTGGGGACGACGACGTCGACGGCTTCCGCGGCCGGCTGCAGGACGGCGCCGGCGACCGGCTTGCCGGCGGCGTCGACGACGCGGACCGCCGTCTCCACCGCCGCCGCGGCGACCGCCGGGGGAAGGACCGTCGGCCCGACCAGGGGCAACGCCGCGATCTCCAGGGGCACCCGGCCGGCGGCGGAGATCCGGACGCCGTACATCCCGGGACCCGGCGCGCGCAGGACGTAGAAGCCGTCGCGGTCGGCGATCGAGCGCACCCGCGCGGGGGCGGCCTCGCCCGTCCACGTCCGGCGGGCTCCGGCGTAGGCGTCCTCGACCGGCCGCAGCTCGACCGCCGCGCCGGCGAGCGGCCCGCCGTCCTCCGCCTGGACGCGGCCGGAGATCTCGATCGCGGCGCGGGCAGTCCCGGCGGCCGCGAGGAGGGCCGCGAGGACGAAGGTCGGAACGAGGGCGCCGGGCCGCATCAGGAAGCTTCCATGCAAAGCTCAATTATAGACGCCGCCGGCCGAGGTTCCCCGTGGGGAGCGGTCTTACGGCGGCGCCGGGCCGGCGGCGGCGCCCAGCAGCCGCTCGCGGTAGCGGGCCACCGGCACCGGCCCCAAGGCCATCATGCCGTCCATGAAGGGGCGGAGAGCGAAGGCCGCCCCGCGCGCCCGCTTCACGTCCTCGTAGAGCCGCGTCACCTCGCCGTAGCCGAGATAGTAGGTGGTGAGCTGCGGCGCGCTGGTGATCGAGCGGGTCCAGAGGTTCGCCGCGAGCTGCTCGTCCTGGAGCGCCTCGGTGCGGGCGTAGGCGAGGACCTCCTCGCGCGTCATCCCCTGGGTGTGGACGCGGATGTCGACCACCGTGCGGGCGATGTTCTCGAGCTGCTTCTTCAGGTGCGCCAGGCGGTCGAGCGGCCCGCCCCAGCCGAGGTCCAGGAGCAGCCGCTCGCAGAAGGTCCCCCAGCCCTCGACGTAGGTGTCGTCGGCGAAGAGCGCCCGCACCTTGTGCGGCTGATGGGCGGCGACCTTGAGCTGCAGGTAGTGGCCGGGGAAGATCTCGTGCGGCGTGATCATCACGTTGAAATGGTGGTTGAAGCCGCGGAAGAAGGCGTCGCGCTCAGGCGATGTGGCGCCGTCGGCCGGCGTCGGCAGCAGCCAGAGGGTCTTGGCGTCCGGGTCATAGGGGCCGGCGGCGTAGACGCCGCCGACGCTCTGGCCGAGGAGGAAGCCGGGCGACGGACCGACCTCGAGGGTCAGCGGGCCGGGGAGGGTGACGACGTCGTGGGCGCGGAGGAACGCCTCGAGGTCGGCCACCTGCCGGCGGTAGTCGGCGACGAGCTCGGGCGTCGTCCGGGCATGGTCGGCGGCGACGCGGGCGAAGAGCCGGGCGAGGAGCGCGCGGTCGTCGGCCGGCGGCGTCTCGCCGGGCAGCACCTGGCCCCACACCGAGCGGCCGTAGCGCGCCGCCGCGGTCCGCTCGGCCGCCAGATCGGCCTCGGCGCGGGCGAGGACGGCGGCGACCGGCTCCTCGATGCCGGTGCCCAGGCGGAAGGCGGTCGCGTACTGGGGACCCAGGCGCGGCGAGCCGGTGGCGCGGGCGGCGAGGCCGGCGAGGAAGCCGGCGAGGTCGTCGAGCGCCGCGGCCGCCGGGACCGCCGCGGCGCGGGCGCGGATCGCCGCCGTGTTCTGCCCCTTGGCCCAGGCGGGGAACCCGGTGCGGAGCGAGCCGGCGCTCGCCCGCGCCTGGGACGCGGCGAGCCGGGCGAGCTCGGGCGAGACCTCGCGCGGGTCGGTGCCGGAGAGCGCCTGCCGGGCCTCCCCGGCCAGGCGCGGGATCTCGGCGGCGCGAGCGGCGGCGGCGGCCAGGCGCTCGGGGAGCGGCCGGTCGTCGCGGAGCATCAGGAAGAGGAGGGCGTTGCCCAGCCGGTCGGTCCAGAAGAGGGGGTCGCGCTCGGGGCGGTGGCGGACCGAGTAGTCGAACATCTCGCGCTCTGCCCGCCGCGCCAGGAGCTCCAGGTCCAGCCGGTCGTCGCGCCGGCAGGCCGCGCCGCGACGCGACCTCGCCGATGCGCAGCAGCATGCCGCGGTTGTAGGCGAGCCAGTCGACCCGCCGGGCGGCGGACAGGTCCTCGAGCCGGGCGTCGTAGTCGTGGCGGCCGGCCGCGGTCGCCGCGGTCGGATAGGTGGCGAAATAGCGGTCGAGGTAGCCCTCGACGAGCGTGGCGGCGGGCGACGCGGCGGGCTGGATGGGGGACTGGAGGAGCGGCGGCGTCGGCACGCGGACCGGGGGCGCCGGCCAGAGCGCGGGCCAGAGGAGCAGGAGGACGAGCGAGGAGCGCGGGGCGAGCATCGGCGGGAGCTCGATTATGTCCGATCGCCCCCAGGGCGGCGAAGCGCCGGAGCGCCGGCGCCGGCAGGGTTAGTATCGGCCCGCCCATGCTCCACATCGCGGACCTCCCCGCCGTCAACGCGGTCCTCAACTCGCTCTCGGCCGTGCTGCTGGCGACCGGCTACGCGCTGATCCGCCGGCGGCGCTGGCGGGCGCACATGCGGGTGATGATCGCGGCGCTCGTCTCCTCGACGCTCTTCCTCGTCAGCTATCTCACCTATCACGCGCACGTCGGCTCCAAGCACTTCCCCGGCACCGGCGCGGCGCGCACGGTCTACTTCGCCATCCTCATCACCCATACCGTGCTCGCGGCGACAGTCCCCTTCTTCGCCGGCTTCCTGGTGTGGAACGCCTGGCGCCGCCGCTTCGACCGCCACAAGCGCATCGCGCGCTGGGGGCTGCCGATCTGGCTCTACGTCTCGGTGACCGGCGTCGTCGTCTACTGGATGCTGTATCGGATGCGATGGGGATGAGCCGGTGAGCGGGGAATCCCGTCCCTAGTTGAGCTCCCAGCCCCGCTCCGGCATCCACGCCGGGATCGCCTGCCGCCCGTGGATGCGGTAGACCGAGAAGTCCGAGTCCAGGGTCAGCACGAGCGGGTTGCGCTCGAGCTCGGCCAGGCGGACGAGGCAGGCGTCGGCGAGCGAGACCGGAAGGTCGCGGTAGCGGGCGAGGAGGCGGCGCAGCGGCTCGACCTCGTCCTCCAGCCGAAAGGGCACGGCGATCAGGCCGCGGTCGAGGAGGCCGAGGACGGCCTCGGGGCCGCCGTGGGTCGCCCGCAGCAGGTGGCAGGCCTCGGCGAGCACCGCCTCGCAGGTCAGTGCCGGCGGGTCGACCTGGGCGAGTCGGCTCTTCGCCCACTCGTGGAAGCGGTCGCGGGCGTTCAGGAAGGCGACGAGCGGCCCGGTGTCGAGGAGGACCCGCCGCCTCACTTGCCGAACCCGTGCAGGTGCTCCGGGTTGGACGAGAGGTCGGCCGGGCCCTCGACGCAGCCCGCGAGATCGCCGGCGAGCGAGAGGAAGGAGGGCTTCGCCGGCGCCTCCCCCTTCGCCTCCGCTTCTCCCTTGCCCTTGTCACCGTAGGGCGGAGCGGGCTCGCGCACCTCGTCCGCCGGCGCCCGCGGCGGACCTCCCGGCGCGAGATAGCTCGTCAGGGCGTCGCGCAGGAGCGCCGACTTGGTGGTGCCCCGCCGCGCGGCGGCGGCCTCGAGCTCGGCGTCGAGCGATTCGGGCAGCTTGAGCGAGAGAATCTTCATGGGTAATACCTCGCGGCCAAAGTAATACCCGGAGCCCGGCATGTCAAGCCCCCGCGCGCCTCCCTCCCGCCGAGCGGCTCCTGTAGGATCGCGAGCCAATCGCGAGGAGGGGGAACCGCATGGGAAGCATCGACGACACGCGCCGGCTGGATGGATGGTTCAGCCCGATCCTGGGTCAGGGGATGCCGATCGTCTCCTACGGCCACTGGGGGCACCCGCTGCTGCTCTTTCCCACCGCCGCCGCCGACTACCTGGAGAACGAGCGCTTCGGCCTGATCGGCGCCGTGGGCGAGGCGATCGCCGCCGGCCGGCTGCGGGTCTTCTCGATCAACAGCATCAACAACCAGGCCTGGATGGACCGCGGTCTGCCGATCCCCGAGAAGGCGCGGCGCCAGAACCTCTACTCGCTCTATATCGAGCAGGAGGTCGTCCCCTACATCCGCGACGTCTGCCAGACCGGCGACCTCCGCATCGCGACCGCCGGCGCGAGCTTCGGGGCGTTCCATGCCGCCAACACCTTCCTGCGCCGTCCCGACCTCTTCGACGCCGTCATCGGCATGAGCGGCTTCTACGACCTCGGGCCCGACTACCTCCACGGCTACAGCGACGACAACTGCTACTTCAACAACCCGGCCTGGTACGTGCCGAACCTCTCCGGGCACGAGCTCTGGCTCCTCCAGCACACGGCGAAGATCCACCTCCTGACCGGCCAGGGGGAGTACGAGGCGCCCGAGGCGTCGCGGCAATTCGCCGCGATCCTCGCCGCCAAGGGCATCCCCCACCGGCTGGACCTGTGGGGCCACGACGTCCGCCACGACTGGCCGTGGTGGCTGAAGATGCTTCCCTACTCGGTCGACCAGATGGGCTGGTAGGCACCTCCTCCAGCACACGCTTTGCATCAGCCCCGACGGCCGGCGGCTGCCGCAGCCGGCGGCCGCCCGCCATGAGCCCTCGCCGCGAGCTCCCGAACGCTGCCACGGACGGCGCCGCCCCCGCCGGCGGCCCCGCGTTCATGGTGCGCGCGCTGCGCCACCGCAACTACCGCCTGTTCTTCAGCGGCCAGAGCGTCTCGCTCGTCGGCACCTGGATGACGCGGATCGCGACCTCCTGGCTGGTCTACCGCCTGACCGGCTCGGCGCTGCTCCTCGGGCTGGTCGGCTTCGCCGGGCAGATCCCGTCGTTCCTGCTGGCGCCCTTCGCCGGCGTCCTCGTCGACCGCTGGAACCGCCACCGGCTCCTCGTCGCGACCCAGGTGCTCGCCATGGTCCAGTCGGCGGCGCTCGCCATCCTCGCCCTCAGCGGCGTGATCAGCATCTGGCACGTCCTCCTGCTGTCGCTCTTCCAGGGGCTGATCAACGCCTTCGACATGCCGGCGCGGCAGGCGTTCGTCGTCGAGATGGTCGAGTCGCGGGCCGACCTCGCCAATGCCATCGCCCTCAACTCCTCGATGGTCAACGCGGCGCGCCTTCTGGGGCCGGCGATCGGCGGCGCGCTGATCGCGGCGGTCGGCGAAGGGTGGTGCTTCGCGTTCGACGCCCTCTCCTATCTCGCGGTGATCGCCTCGCTCCTCCTGATGCGCCTGGCGCCGCGCGCCGAGCGGGCGCGTCCCGCCGCCCACGGCCGGGTGCTCGCCGAGCTGCGCCAGGGGCTCGCCTACGTCGCCGGCTCGGCGCCCATCCGCAGCATCCTGTTGCTCCTCGCCATCGTCTCGCTGGTCGGGATGCCGTACACGGTCCTGATGCCGATCTTCGCCTCGCAGATCCTCCATGGCGGGCCGCACACGCTGGGGTTCCTCATGGGGGCGACCGGCGTCGGCGCCCTGGGCGGCGCCGTCTACCTCGCCTCGCGCCGCTCCGTCCTCGGCCTCGGCCGGCTGATCCCCCTGATGTCCGCCCTCTTCGGCGCCGGCTTGATCGGCTTCGGTCTGTCGCGGAGCCTATGGCTCTCGCTCACGCTGCTGGTCGCGACCGGCGTCGGTTTCATGGTGCAGATGGCGGCCTCGAACACCCTTCTCCAGACCCTCGTCGACGACGACAAGCGCGGCCGGGTGATGAGCTTCTACACCATGGCGTTCATGGGCACGGCGCCATTCGGCAGCCTCTTCGCCGGCGGCCTCGCGCACCGCATCGGGGCCCCGGCGACGCTCGTCCTCGGCGGCATCGGCTGCATCCTGGGAGCGCTCTGGTTCGCCAGCCTGCTGCCCGACCTGCGGCAGCACGTGCGCCCGATCTACGTGCAGATGGGCATCCTCCCCGAGATGGCGGCCGCCATCCAGAGCGCCGCCGAGCTGAACGTCCCGCCGCAGCGCTGAGCGGCTCCCGCTTCACTCCAGCAGGCGGTAGGCCTCGGTGGTCAGGAAGGGCGTGAACTCGGGTCCCAGGACCAGGCGATCGAGGAGCGCGGCGGCGTCTGCGAGGCGCCCCTCGCCGTCGCCCCCGAGCTTCCCCATCTCGTCGTCGCGCAGCGCGCGGTAGAGGTCGGCGTCGACCTTCCGCTTCTCGCCGCCGGCGAGCGGCGCCCAGCGGTGGACCCACTGCCAGAGCTGCGAGCGGGCGATCTCGGCGGTCGCCGCGTCCTCCATCAGGTTGAAGATGGCGACCGCGCCCGAGCCCTGGAGCCAGGCGCTCAGGTACTGGAGCGCCACGGAGATGTCGTTCCTGAGCCCCGCCTCGGTGACCTGCCCGCCCTCGATCTGGAAGTCGAGGAGGCGGCTGGCGGTGATCTCGTCCGCCGCGCGGACGTCCTCGCGCCGGCGCTCCTTCTGGTGCGGCCGCTCGCCCAGGACGCGGTCGAAGACCTCGCGGGCGACCGGCACCAGGTCGGGGTGGGCGACCCAGGTGCCGTCGAAGCCGTCGCCCGCCTCGCGCTCCTTGTCGGCGCGCACCGCGGCCAGCGCCCGCTCGTTGACCTCGCGGTCGCGGCGGCTGGGGACGAACGCCGCCATGCCGCCCATGGCGTGGGCGCCGCGCCGGTGGCAGGTCTTGACCAGGAGCTCGGTGTAGGCGCGCATGAAGGGGACGGTCATCGTCACCTCCGCGCGGTCGGGGAAGACCGGGGCGTGGCCGTGGAGCTTGCGCAGGATGCTGAAGATGTAGTCCCAGCGCCCGGCGTTCAGGCCCGCCGCGTAGTCGCGCAGCGAGTAGAGGATCTCGTCCATCTCGAAGGCGGCGAGGATGGTCTCGATCAGCACCGTCGCGCGGACGCTGCCGTGCGGCAGGCCGAGATCCTGCTCGGCGGCCGCGAAGACCTCGCTCCACAGCCTCGCCTCGGTGTGGCTCTCGAGCTTGGGGAGGTAGAAGTAGGGGCCGCTGCCGCGGTCGAGCAGCGCCACCGCGTTGTGGAAGAAGTAGAGGCCGAAGTCGAAGAGCGACGCCGAGACCGGCTCGCCGTCGACCAGGAGGTGCTTCTCGATCAGGTGCCAGCCGCGCGGCCGGACGACGAGCGTCGCGACTTGGTCGTTCAGCCGGTAGGCCTTCCCCTCCGCGCTCTCGAAGGCGAGCTCGCGGCGCACCGCGTCGACGAGGTTCGCCTGGCCGACGACGACGTTCTCCCAAGTCGGCGAGAGGGCATCCTCGAAGTCGGCCATGAAGACGCTCGCCCCCGAGTTGAGGGCGTTGATCATCATCTTCCGCTCCACCGGTCCGGTGATCTCGACGCGGCGGTCGAGGAGGTCGGACGGCGCCACCGTCACCCGCCAGTCGCCCTCCCGGATCTCGCGCGTCGTCTCGTCGAAGCCCGGCTCGATGCCCTTCTCGAAGTCCGCCTGCCGCAGCTCGCGGCGGGCGAGCAGGTCCCGGCGCACCGAGCGGAAGCGCCGCTCGAGGCCGGCGACGAACCGCATCGCCTCCTCGGTCAACACCCGCCCCTGCTCGGCGGGAACCTTCCCGGCAACCTCCACTCTCACGTCCATGCGCTGCCTCCCTCGCCCGGCGCGCGGCCTCGTGCCGCCGCCCGGCCTCAAGGATAGCCCTGGCCCGCCAGCGCCCTAAAGCGATCGTAATTGTGCAGGATTCGAGCCACGGCGGGCTGACGAATCAGGCCGGACGACGGCCGTGGAACGAGCGGCTTAGCGCTCGAAGAGCAGCCGCGGCTGGCTCGGCTCGTCCGCCGCCGGCTCGGCGACCGGGGCCGTTGCCGCTTCGAGCGGCGCCGCTTCGAGCGCCGCGGTCTCGGCGGTCACGGTGACGGCCGCGGGCTCGCTCTCGATCTCCGTCTCGATCTCGACTTGGGCCAGCGCCGCGAGGTACATGAAGCGGCCGAGGCCGCGGTGATAGACCATCCCCGGGGTCGCCTCGCGCGCGGCGCGGAGCTGGTTGATCTTCGAGTCCAGGTCGTCGATGAAGTGGAGGGCGACCGCCTCCGGCGTCATCGGCTCGACCGGCGAGCTGAACTCTTTCTTCCCCTGATGGGACAGAACGAGATGCTCGAGCTGGAGCTGCAGGTCCGCGGGGAAGCCGGGGATCGCGGCGCAGCGGTCGCGCAGCAGGTCGCGGCCGATCACCACGTGGCCGATCAGCCGGCCCTCGAGCGTGTAGTCGTTGGCCGGCATCGCCCCCAGCTCGCGGAGCTTGCCCAGATCGTGAAAGAGGACGCCCACGAGGAGCAGGTCGACGTCGAGGTCGCCGTAGTGGCGGCCGACGGCGAGGGCCAGCTCGCCCATCGACACGACGTGCTCCAGGAGCCCGCCGCGGTAGGCGTGGTGCATCGACTTCGCGGCCGGGTGCTCGCAGAGCGCGGCGCCGTGGATCTCGAGGGTCTCCGCCGCGAGCCGCCGGAGGACCGGGCGGCGGACCTCCTCGCGCAACAGGCGCCCGAGTCTCGTCCAGAGATCGGCGATGTCCTCGCGGGTGGACGGGACGAGGAGCGACTCCTCGAAGCCGAACCGCCGGTCCTCCTCGGTCGCCGTGCGGCATTCGTCGATCGACGCCTGGAGCTGATCCTTGTAGCTCTTGACCGAGCCCTTGAAGGCGACGAACTGGTGGGCCTCGAACTGGCCGGCGAGCGCCGGGCTGTCGGCCCACACCTTGCCGACCATCGAGCCGGAGGCGTCGGCGAGCTCCAAGTCGAGGAAGCTGCGGCCGTTGCGGTCCTGGCGCAGCTCCTTCTTGGTGAGCAGCGCGAAGCCCTGGACGGTGTCTCCCGCCTCCCAGGTGCGGAGCGGCGCGTTGCGGCGGATCTTTCCCATGGGATCTGGCTCCCATAGTAATCTCACCCTCATGCAGTCACCAAACCCACCGAGCGGGGAGAACGGCCGCCGGCGCAGCGCCGGGCGTGGCACCCGAAGTGCACTGGCCGGCGCCGTGAACGCCAAGACAGCCACACGCGGCGGGCGGCGCGCGGCCTCCCGGCTCGCCCTCGCCCTGATCCTCCTCGCCTGCCTCCTCCCCGCCACCGGCGCCGTCCGCGGCGAGCCGGAGGCGGTCCCGACGGACCCCGTCCTCTGGCCCGAGGCGGAGCGCGCCTTCCTCCAGGACGGCCCGGGGCTCCTCCTCCCGGAGGCCGAGCGGCAGCGCCTCACCGCCGCCGACCCGGCCTCCCGCGCCGCCCTGATCCGCGAGTTCCTCGGCCGCGACCCGGTGCCGGGGACGGCGGCGAACGAGCTCGCCCTGGGCATCGCCCGGCGGCAGCGCCTGGCCGCCGCCGAGTTCCTCTCGCCGCGCGACGTCCGCGCCCAGCTCCTCTTCCTCAACGGCAAGCCGGCCGACCGCCAGAAGATCGACTGCGGCACCGCCTTCAAGCCGCTCGAGGTGTGGACCTACCGCGCCGCGCCGGCGCCGGGCGCGCCGCGCCGACGCCAAGCCGCGCGAGGGGCGGGCGATCGTCTTCGAGCCGGCGGCGGGCGAGCCGTGGCGGATGTGGAACCTGCCCGACAGCAAGCGCGTCCTCTACACCGACCAGATGGGCTACTGGCTCGACCAGTGGGAAGAGGCGGGGAGGGGAGGCTTCGGCGTCCGCCGCTTCGACCTCCAGGTGTGCAAGGCGGCCAAGCTGATCGACACCGCCACCGGCATCGCCGGCCTCTCCGGCGGCCGCGGCCGCCGCGGCGAGCGCAAGGGCTACCTCGGCAACCCCTACGGCCTGCGGCCGTGGACGGCGGCCGGCGAGCGCGAGAGCTTCCTCGACCCGCCGCACGACCTCGCCCGCTGGGCGCGCGAGGCCGCGGCGACCCCGGTCGCCGCGGCGGCGCCGGTGCTCGCCACCGGGCCGCTCGACATCCAGTTCCCGGAGCGCGACGGGCAGCGCATCGTCGTCCGCGCCGTGGTGCAGGTGACCGCGCCGGGGAAGCTGAAGCCGGCGGTCGGCGAGCTCGGCAAGCCCGAGATCGGCCTCATCGCCGAGGAGTCCATCGAGCGCGAGGGGCACGTCTTCGACGAGGTGCGGGTGCGCTATCACCTGCCCGTCCCCAAGCCCGGCTCGAACGAGCCGATCGACCTCGCGCTCGACCGCTCGCTGCGCCCCGGGGAGCTCTTCCTGCTCCGCCTCCGCATCCGCGACGAGGGGAGCGGCGCCGAGGCGCGCCTGGCGCGCGGCTTCCTGGTGCCCAAGGACCCGATCGAGCCGCCGGCCGGGTCGCGCGCGGCGGCGAAGGGGCAGCCGCTGGCGCCGACCATCGGCACCAGCCCCGACAGCCTGACCCTGCTGCCGCCCGACACCGACGTCATCCTCGGCCTCTGGCGGACCGAGGCGCTGGTCACCGGCAAGCGCATCGCCAAGGTGGTCTTCTCGGTCGACGGCAAGGAGCAGCTCATCCGCACCCATCCGCCCTACACCGCCGAGGTCCGCCTCGCCCAGTTCCCCACCGAGCAGGTGGTGCGGGCCGAGGGCTTCGACGACAAGGGGAAGTCGGTCGCCGTCGACGAGGTGGTGGTCAACCAGCCGCGCGGCGGCTTCCGGGTGATCATCCTCGATCCGCCGCGCGGCCAGCACGCCGGCAAGGTGACCGCCCGCGCCGAGGTCTCGGTGCCCGAAGAGCGGCGGGTCGACTCGGTCGAGTTCCGGGTCAACGACAAGCCGATCGCCACCCTCACCCGGCCGCCGTGGGAGGCCTCGATCGACGTGCCGCAGGAGGACACGGTCTACCTCTCCGTCGCCGCCAAGCTCGACGACGGCAGCCGCGCCGAGGACACCCGGTTCCTGCGCTCGCCGTCGTACCTCGAAGAGGTGAACGTCGACCTGATCGAGTTCTACGTCGCGGTGACCGACTCCGCGGGCGAGCTGGTGCGCGGCCTGACGGCCAAGGACTTCCAGGTGCTCGACCGCGGCAAGCCGCAGCCGATCGCCAAGTTCGAGCTGGTCGAGAACCTGCCGCTCACCCTCGGCCTGATGATCGACACCTCGGGCTCGATGGCCTCCTCGCTCGCCGAGGCCGAGCGCGCCGCGACGGGCTTCCTGGCGAAGGTCGTCAAGCCCAACGACCGCTGCTTCGCGCTCACCTTCTCGGGGCGGCCGGTGCTCCGTATGCCCTTGACCAACGACGTCGAGGCGGTCGCCCATTCGCTCGACGCCCTCCAGGCGGTGGGATCGACGGCGCTCCACGACGCCCTCGTCCACAGCCTCTACTACTTCCGCGGCAGCCATGGCCAGCGGGCGCTCGTCCTCCTCTCGGACGGCGACGACACCTCGAGCGAGCTGTCGTACAAGGAGGCTCTGGAGTACGCGAAGAGGAGCGGCGTCGCCGTCTACGCGATCGGCCTCAACGTGCCGGTCACCAGCATCGGCATCCGCAGCAAGCTCTCGGGGCTCGCCCAGGAGACCGGCGGCAAGTCGTTCTTCATCGGCCATGCGACCGAGCTGGCGAGCATCTACGGCAAGATCGAGGCGGAGCTCAGGAGCCGCTACCTGGTCGCCTTCAACGCCGACCGCTCGACCGGCGACCGCACCTTCCGGCCGGTCGAGATCAAGGTCACCAAGGGCGGATTGAAGGCGCGGACGGCGCGCGGGTACTATCCGTAAGGCCGGGCCGGAGGCGGCCCTGCCCGCCATGCTGCGCTCTCCGACCCCGCCGGCCGCCGCCGCGCTCGCCCTCGCCGTGCTGCTGCCCGCTGCCCTGCCGGCCGCGGCCGGAGCCGCGCGCGCTCCGGCGCGGACCGCCCCGGCGCCGTCGACGGCCGCCGCCGGCTTCCACTTCACCCGTCTCGACCATGCCTACAGCCAGCCGGTCGCCGCGGCGCCGATCCGCGCCGGGAAGCTCACCGTGCGGCTCTCCTCGCCGCGCAACAAGATCGTGCTGCGCCGCCACCGGCTGCGCCTGGCGCCGACCTACGCGGACGGCAGCTACGCCGCCGAGCTGACGGTCGACTTCTTCGGCAAGGGCTCGCTGGTGGCCGACGTCGACCTCGCCGGCTATGGCCAACGCTTCACGGAGGAGGTGCTGGTGCCGCCGCAGACCAAGGTCCTGGGCGGCCGGGTGCGGGTGGCGCGCTCGGGGGGCGGCTATCTCATCACCCCGCTCAGCCTGCCGGCGGCGATCTCGGTCGCGATGCGCAGCCGGCTGGGCGACGACGTCGTCGGCCTCTGCGAGCGCCTGGCGGCGGTCCCCTTCTCGTCGCTCGACTGCGACGGGCTCGACCGCGCGCTGTCGACCGCCGTCGTGCCGCTGCCGCCGGCCGGCGAGAGCTTCTGGATCGGCCCCGAGGACGTCACCGCCGCCGAGCGCCGGCAGGTCGAGGGCTTCATCTCGGCGGCGGCGGCGCGGGCGGGGCGGAGGCCGCGATGAGGATCGCCCTGCGGCGGACGCCGGCGACGGCCCTCCTCCTGGCCGCGATCATCGGCGGCTTCCTGCTCGAGATGTGGGCCGGCGGGACGGCCGACTCGCCGGCGCTCATGCGGCTCGGCGCCAACCAGGCGGCGGCGGTGTGGCGACGGCGAGTGGTGGCGCCTCGTCGCCAGCATGTTCCTCCACGACGGCTTCCTCCACATCCTGTTCAACGGCTGGGCGCTCTACCAGCTCGGCAGCCTCTTCGAGCTCTGGCTCGGCTCCTCGCGCCTCTTCGCCACCTACTTCCTCTCCGGGATCGCCGGCTCGTTCGCCAGCGTCCTCTGGAACACCTTCGGCCGCGGCGACCTCGAGCGGCCCTCCGTCGGCGCCTCGGGGGCGATCTTCGGCCTCCTCGGCGGGCTCATCGCCTTCCTGCTGCGCCGCCGCAGCCGCCTGACCCCGCTCGCCAAGTCGCTCCTGACGCAGCTCCTCTTCTGGGCCGGCCTCAACCTGTTCCTCGGCGCCACCTTCCCGTTGATCGACAATGCCGCCCATATCGGCGGCTTGGTCGCCGGCCTCGCCATCGGCCTGCTGCTCCGCGACCGCACCGAGCGCGTCCCGGCGCCCGCCCCGCCCGCTCCCTCCTTTCCCGCCGACGAGGGCTTCTGACAGCCTCCGATACGGGTGCTGGGTCCGTTGGGTCCCGAGGACGGCCGCCTGGGAGGGGGTTCGGGAGGGTGGTCCCGAGGGCGGTCGCCCGCAGCGGACCCAACGGACCCGCTGCCCGATACGGCTAGCCAGGTGACAACCAGCCGGCGAAGCGGGTAAGATCTTCAATTCGGGGTGTCGCTTTCCCTACCGACCCACCCGCCTGAGACCACCCCCGGCCACGCCCAAGGCAGCGATCGCGCGCAAGCGGCACCGGCCGGCCGACGAGGAGGACCACGCCCGATGCCGTCGCGACGGATCATGAATCGCCTGTACTACTTCACGATCGAGGACGAGAGCATCCTCTCGGAGGCCTTCACCCAGCTCGAGCGGGACGTCTATGCCATCACCTACAAGGTGGCCGGCAGCGAGGACGTCTTCGTGACCACGGGGGAGACCAAGGACGCGATGGACCGGAACGACATCCCCTACAACCTCCTGGCCGAGGAGGAAGCCTCGAAGATCGCCGTCTACCACTCGCCGCTGTCGCGCGAGGAGCTGGGCGACTACGAGGACGCGATCAAGGCGCTCGCCCTGGCCTGCCGCGCCATCGCCCTCGCCTGCGTCGGGGTCAACGGCGAGAGCAACCTCGGCTTCGACCTCTCGAACGGCGCCAAGCACTACACCTACTTCACGGCGCCGGCCGGCCACACCTTCATCTGGCGCCTGTTCCGCGACCGCCAGGACGCGGTGAAGTTCCTCTCCAAGCTGACCGCCGGCGAGAAAAAGGCCGTCGAGTGGGCCGAGTCGATCCCGCTGGGATCAGCCAAGGAGCTCAAGTCGTATCATTAGGAGAGGATCGGTGTGGGGCTAGCGCGGGCTGCGGCGCGGGACGGTTCTTCTCTCCGGCAGGCTTTACGGCGTCGATCGGATCGCCCCCCGCATCCCCTCGATCCCCTTCCCACCCCTCCGGGGGGGAAGGGGACGCCCTCTCCCGCTCGCGTTCGATCCAGAGGACGCCACCCTCCCGCTCGAGCTCATATACGCCAGGATGGCTCGCGCCTCTCCTCTTCCCCACCTCTCGGGCCCTCATCCCATAGACTGATCGCGTGAACCTGCCGCTCTTCGAGCCCACCTACAGCGTCTCGCGGCTCTGCGGCGAGGTCCGCGGCTTCCTCTCGGAGGCGTTCTCCGCGGTCTGGGTGGCGGGCGAGGCGCAGCGGGTGCGGCTGTCGCCGCGGGGCCATCTCTACTTCGAGCTGATCGAGAAGGGCGAGGGGGACGAGATCACCGCCAAGCTCGAGGCGGTGATCTGGAAGACGGACTTCGCCCGCGTGCAGAAGCTCCTCCAGGCGACCGGCCAGCCGATCGGCGAGGGGATCCAGATCCGCTGCCGGGGCAGCCTCGACTTCTACGCGCCCGGCGGCCGGCTCCAGCTCTGCGTCCGCGAGGTCGACCCGGCCTTCACCCTCGGCCACCTCGAGCGGCGCCGGCGGGAGACCCTGACGGCGCTCACCGCCGCCGGCCTCCTCGACCGCAACCGCTCCCATCCCTTCCCGGAGCTGCCGCTCACCCTCGCCCTCATCACCTCGCAGGGGAGCGCCGCCTACCACGACTTCCTCGCCTGCCTGGGCGACAGCGGCTACGGGTTCCGCGTCCTCTTCCTCCACGCCGCCGTCCAGGGGCGGGACGCCGAGCGCGAGATCGCCTCGGCTCTCGCGGCGCTCGCCGGCCTGCCGGTCGACTGCGCGGTGCTCATCCGCGGCGGCGGCGCCAAGACCGACCTCGCCGTCTTCGACAGCCGGCGGATCGCCGAGGCGATCGCGCTCGCCCCGTTCCCGGTGGTGACCGGCCTCGGCCACGAGATCGACCGCGCCATCGCCGACCGCGTCGCCCACACCGCGGTCCGTACTCCCACCCAGGCGGCCGAGCTGCTGATCGACGCCGTGGCCCGGCTCGATGGGCGGGTGGCGGAGCTCGAGCGGGATCTGCTGCGCGGGGCGCTGCTGCCGCTCGCCCGCGCCCGCGAGGCGCTCGGCCGCGCCGAGCGGGGCATCGGGATGGGGCGCCTGCGCCTCGCCGGCGCCGGCACCCGGCTGGCGGAGATCGCCCGCGCCCTGTCGCGGCTCGGCCGCGCCGGCTTGAAAGGCGCCGTCCGCCGCGAGGCGGAGCTCACCGGCCGGCTCGCCGGCGCCGCGCGGCGCCGGGTCGAGGGGACGGCGCGCGAGCGCGAGGCGCTCGGCGGCCGCCTGGCCGGCGCCGCGCGCGCCAGCGCCCGCCAGGCGGCGGTGCGCATCGACGGCCTGGCGCGGCTCGCCGCCCAGCTCGCCCCCGAGCGGGCGCTGGCGCGCGGCTTCACCATCACCCGCGACGAGGGCGGGCGGGTGCTGCGCCGGCCGGAGCAGGTCGCCGCCGGCGACCGGATCACCACCTCGACCGCGGGCGGAGCGCTGACCAGCCGGGTCGAGGATCGAGCGACGACACCAGGAGCGGCCCTTGACGAGCCGCTGACGAGCCGCTTGACGAGCCGCGTGACCGGCGACGGCGACGAGACAGCGCCCAGACTAGCGGAGACGCCATGAGCGACGAGCGAGAGACGACGCCCTCGGAGACCGCGGAGAGCCCCGGCTTCCGCGCCGCCATCGACGAGCTGGAGGAGATCCTGGCGCGGATCGAGGGCGAGGAGACCGACATCGACCGTCTAGGCGAGGAGCTGCGCCGCGCCGCCTTCCTCCTCGAGGTCTGCCGCGGCAAGATCCGCAAGGCGGAGGTCGAGGTGACGCAGATCGTCCAGTCCCTCGAAGCCAAGGGCGAGGCCGGCGAGCCGGAGCCGACGCGATGAGCGCCGATGCGCGCCACGAGGCGTTCCACGGCGGCGGCGGCGCCTTGCCGCCGCTTTGATCCCATGGAAGAGCGCGGCGCCATCGCCCTTTTCGTCGTCTTCAGCGTGCTCGCCGTGATCGGTGCCTACTGGGCCCTCGCGAGCGTCAGGAGCCGCGCCGCCGGTGTCTGGGGCGCCCTGGGAACCGCCCTCTTCTTCCTCGCCCTCTTCTGGGGCTGGCGGCTGCTCCTCCGCCAGGCCGGCCTGCCCTAGGGTGCCGATGTCGCCGCCGGCGGGAACTGTGCGACCATGGAGACGGTGAGATACGAGCTGGAGCGGCTGGTCACCATCGAGACCTTCGCGGCGCCCTGGGCGGCGCAGCTCGCGCGGTCCCGGCTGGAGGCGGCGGGGATCGAGGCGGTGGTGGCCGACGAGCACCTCAGCCGCATGATCACCATCCATACCTTCGGCGGCGCCCGCCTCCAGGTCCGCGAGCGGGATGCCGCGGCGGCGGTCGAGGTCCTGGCGCGCGAGGCGGCGCTCCCCGAGCTCTACCTGGTGACGGAGGAGGACGCGGCGTGCCCGCGCTGCCCGGGCTGCAAGTCCGACCGCATCGCCTTCGAGCGCTGGTCGCGGCTCGGCTTCGTCTCCTCCTGGCTCCTCTTCGGCATCCCCATCCCCATCCCCAAGAACCGCTGGCTGTGCCGGAGCTGCGGCGCGGCGTGGAAGGAAGAGGAGCTGCCGCCCCGCCGGCGGAGCGGGCTGGCGGTCGAGGTCGAGGCCGACGACGACGCTCTCGTCGCCGTCGCCCGCTTCACCGCCCCCTGGGCGGCGCACCTGGCGCGGACCCGCCTCGAGGTCGACGGGATCGACGCCTGCGTCCTCGAAGAGCGAATGCCGCTCGCCAATCTCGTCACCGGCCAGCTCGCCGCCCTGTCGCGCGTCGCCGTCCATGCCGAGGACGCCCGCCGCGCGCGCGAGATCCTGCAGGCCGACGTCCCCGCCGCCGAGCTCGCGGCGGGCGATCTCGACGATTAGCGGCGCGGCGCCGCCAGCATCTCCGCCTCGTCGCGCGCCTCCGGCGCCGCGCTCCCCGCCTCCACCCGCTCGAGGATCTTCTCCTTCGTCTTCGCCTCCAGCCCCTCCGACTTGACCTCCTGGCGGAGGCGGCCGAAGGAGCTCATGTAGACGTTGGCGATGGCGACCAGGGCGAAGAAGGAGACGAGATAGCCCCGCCAGTCGTCGTAGAGCAGCCGGAAGCGGGTGACGAAGAGGAAGAAGGCCGTCACGTAATGGCTGAAGCAGTACTCGCAGGTGAAGAGGTAGAAGAACTTGCGAGCCAGGCCCGAGCGGCAGTCGCGCGACCGGCGGGCGCAGTACTCGCGCGGCTCGCGGAAGACCTCCTCGTGGGTCACCGTCCAGGCGACGCAGGCGATGGGCACGGCGAGCACCAGCAGCCAGACGATCTGGCGCCAGAGCTGGGGGCTGTCGGAGGGAGTCATCGGGAAAGCCTCGGAGCGGGCACGGGGACCCGCCCACGAGAGCTGCAACATCGGGGCCGTGGGGGCCGCACGGGGGGGCGCGCGCCCTTGACTGGAAAATAAATATCCGTACACTTATTTACCATGGGACGCAAGCCGAAGGTCACCCGCGATGAAGTCCTCCGCGCCGCCCGCGCGGCGTTCGCCGAGCGCGGCTTCGAGGCGACGACGCTCGCCGCCATCGCGGCGCGGCTCGACGTCAGCCCGGCGGCGCTGCTGCGCCATGCGCCGACCAAGGAGGAGCTGTTCGCCGTGTCGATGCGCGCCGGCGAGGGCGAGATCCGGCCGCCGATCGAATTCCTCGTCGACCTGAGCGGCGAGGAGGACCCGCTGCAGGTGCTCGAGCGCTTCGCCCGGGCGATGGTGCCCTTCCTCGAGCAGAAGCTCGACGAGACGGTGGCGAGCTGGATGCGCTCGAAGGCGCGGGTCGAGAGCGTCGCCGACCTGCGCCTTCCCTTCGACCCGGCCGCGAGCCCGACGCCGCCGCAGCGGGTCCTCGCGCTCGTCGAGGCATACCTGCGGCGCGCGGTCGCCGCCGGCCGGCTCACCCTCTCCGACCCGCGCGCCGCCGCCCTGGCGTTCCTCGGCTCGCTCCATTCCTACGTGACGCTCCACCGCATGGCGCGCATCTGCGATCCGCCGTTCCCCTTCGATCGGTACCTCGCGACGCTCCTCGAGCTGTGGACCCACGGCGCCATCCCCGCCGCAGCGGAGCTCTCGCCCGCCGGCGAGACCCCGGCGGCCGAGCGCCGGCCGACGCGCACCTCGGGACCGCGGCAGCATCCCGCCCTCGGCCTGCGCACCGGCCGCGGACCCGGCGACCCGCCGCCGCGGCGAAACCGCCGCGGCCCCAAGGAAAGGACGCGATGAGATCGAAGCGGATCGCCATCGTCGTGCTGCTCGCCGCCGCGGCGGCGGCGGGAGCGGGCTGGTACTTCACCCATCGCGACCCGGCGAGCGGCCTCGTGCTCTCGGGGTCGATCGAGGAGAGGAGCGTCGAAGTCGGCTCGCTCGTCGGCGGCCGCGTCGCCCGCGTGCACGTCGACGAGGGGGCGATGGTCAGGGCCGGCCAGCCGCTCGTCACCTTCGAGCCCGATCTCGTCGACCTCCAGGTCACCCAGCAGCGGGCGCAGGTCGCGCAGCCTCGAGGCGAGCCTCGCCAAGGCCCTGCATGGGCCGCGCAGCGAGGAGCGGGCGCGGGCGCGCGACGCCTGGCAGGCCGCCGAGACCGACCGCCGGCGCTTCGAGGCGCTGTGGAAGTCCGGCGTCGTCGCCAAGCAGCAGTACGACGCGGCGGCGGTCAAGGCGGCGGACCTCCGCCAGGCGCTGCTCGAGGCCGAGCGCGGCACCGTCCAGGAGGACATCGCCGCGGCGCGCGCCGACCTCGAGCGCGAGCGCCAGAAGCTCGCCTACGTCGAGCGCCAGCGCCAGGAGCTCGTCGTCGCGGCGCCGGCCGACGGCATCGTCGAATCGATGGACCTGCGCCCCGGCGACCTGGTCGCCGCCAACCAGCCGGTCGCCACCCTCCTCGAGCCCGACCAGATCTGGGTGCGGGTGTTCGTCCCCGAGACGCAGCTGGGCCGCGTCCGCATCGGCCAGGACGCCGCGATCACCGTCGACACCTTCCCCCATCGCGCCTTCCACGGCCGGGTGGTCGAGATGCGCAGCCAGGGCGAGTACACGCCGCGCAACCTGCAGACGCTCGAGCAGAGGAGCGACGAGGTCTTCGGCGTCAAGGTGCGGATCGATCCGGCGCCCGAGCTGAAGGCCGGCATGGCGGCGATGGTCCGGCTCGGCGCCGGCGGTGCCCCGGCCGACGGCGCCCCGGCCGCGGGCCGGAGCCGACGGTGAGCGCCGAGCCGGCGCCCGCGCCGACGACACCGGCCGCACCGGCCGCCGTCGAATCCCCCCTCGGCATCGCGGCCCGCGAGGTGAGCCGCGACTTCGGCAAGGTGCGGGCGCTCGACCGCGTCTCGCTCGAGGTGCCGCGCGGCGAGATCTACGGCCTCCTGGGGCCCAACGGCTCGGGCAAATCGACGCTGATCCGCATCCTCTGCGGCCTGCTGGCGCCCACCGCCGGCAGCGCCACGGTCGACGGCCTGGACGTCGCCGGCAACGGCGAGGAGATCCGCCGCCGCATCGGCTACGTGCCGCAGAAGTTCTCGCTCTACGAGGACCTCTCGGTCGACGAGAACCTGAGCTTCTTCGCCGCCGTCTACGGCCTCGACGGCGCGCTCAGGAAGGAGCGCAAGGACTGGGCGATCGAGCTGACCAAGATCGGCCCCTACCTCGGCCGCCTCGCCGGGCAGCTCTCGGGCGGCTGGAAGCAGCGGCTGTCGCTCGCCGCCGCGGTGATGCACCGGCCGCGCGTGCTGTTCCTCGACGAGCCGACGGCCGGCATCGATCCGGTGGCGCGGCGCGAGCTGTGGAACCTGCTCTTCGACCTCGCCGCCCAGCAGGTGACCCTCCTCGTCACCACCCACTACATGGACGAGGCCGAGCGCTGCGGCAAGGTCGGCTACATCTATCTCTCCCACATGCTGGTCGAGGGCAGGCCCGACGAGCTCACCCGGCTCGCCGAGGTGACGCCGCCCGGCACGCGGCGGGTCGAGGCGGAGTGCGAGCAGGGGGCGGCGGCGGTGATGAGCCGCACGCGGAGCCTGCCCTACGTCCAGGAGGTGACGATCTTCGGCAACGCCCTCCACCTGCTGGTCGACGCCGGGAAGAGCGACGAGCGAGATCGCGCGCGACCTCGAAGCGACGGCGCACGCGCCCGTCCACGTGCGCCCGATCGCCCCCTCGCTCGAGGACGTCTTCGTGCGCCTGACCCGCGCTGCAGTCGAACGGCAAGGGCGAGGCGCCGGGGAGCCCCGCGCCCGCGCAGCCGGGGACGGAGGCGCGGCGATGAGGGGCTTCGGCGCCGTCCTCAAGAAGGAGGCGATCCAGATGCTCCGCGACAGCGGGACGCTGCGCTTCGCCCTCATGGTGCCGATCTTCCAGCTCGTCCTCTTCGGCCTGATCGACACCAACGTCCGCCACGTGCCGACCGTGGTCTTCGACCAGAGCCGCACCGCGGCGAGCCGCGAGCTGGTCGCCGACTTCGTCAACACCAGCTACTTCGACGTCGTCGGCTACGTGCCGTCGCGCGCCGCGCTGCGCCGCGAGATCGTCGCCGGCCGCGCCTCGGTCGGCGTCGAGATCCCGCCCGACTTCGCCCGCCGCCAGCTCTACGGGCAGCCGGCGAGCTTCCTGGTGCTGATCGACGGCTCGGACTCGACGATCTCGGCGCAGACCCTGGGGGCCGCCAACGGCATCGCCCTCAACCGCTCGCTCGCCGCGGTGCGCGACAAGATGGGGGTCCGCGACTTCCCGCTCGAGGCGCACCCGACCCTCCTCTTCAACCCCGACTCGCGGAGCGCCAACCTGCTGATCCCGGGCCTCGTCGCCATCCTCCTCACCTTCTCGGGGACGCTGCTCTCGGCCTACGCCATCGTCCGCGAGCGCGAGCGCGGGACGCTCGAGCAGCTCATGGTCACCCCGGCCTCGCCGCTCGCCGTGGTGCTGGGGAAGCTCCTGCCCTACCTGGTGCTCGCCTTCGTGCAGCTCCTCTTCGTCCTCGCCCTCATGCGCTTCGTCTTCGGGGTGCCGATCCACGGCAGCATCACCGCTGCTGCTCGGGCTGTCGCTCATCTACCTCTTCGCCCTGCTGTCGCTGGGGCTCCTGGTCTCGTCGCGGGCGCGCACGCAGATGGAGGCGACGCAGATCGCGCAGATGGTGCTCCTGCCCTCGATCATGCTCTCCGGCTACATCTTCCCGCTGTCCTCGCTGCCGGCGCCGCTGCGCTGGCTGTCGCAGATCCTGCCGGCCACCCACTTCATCGCCATCTCGCGCGGCATCGTCATCCGCGGCGCCTCGTTCGCGGACCTCTGGCAGCCGCGTCGTCGCTCTCCTGGCGATCGCCGCGGTGCTGGTGGCGGGGAGCGCGCGGGCGTTCAAGAAGACGATCTCCTGAGCCGGCGCATGCGGCCGGGTACGAGCAGGCCGGTACGAGGATTGCTCCGCTGAGGACGCATGGAACCCCTGCTGCCGCCCACCCGCCATCCCGAAGAACCGATCGATCGCCCAGCGGAGAAGGAGCCGGAGGATTCGCCGGCGCGAGGGCCGGCGGTGCGCGAGCCGCCCGTCCGTCCCGGCGCGCCCGGGCGCGAAGATCCCCCGCCGCACGGGCCGCTCGACGACCCCGACCTGCCGCCGCCCGGCCGCGAGCCGGCGCGCCAGGACCCGCCGATCGAAGACCCGCCGGAAGGCTTCCCGCAGGCTCCGGTCGGCGAGCCCGAGCCGCTCGGCTGAGGCACTCGGGCGCTCGTCCGGCCGGCGGTCTGCCGCGGCTTCGCGCTAGAGTACCCGCCATGTTCCGGCGACAGAGGAGCGGTGCCGTGGTCTGCCCCTCGTGCGGCAAGCTGGTGGGGGTGACGGACGAGCGGTGCTTCAGCTGCGGGCGGCGCAATCCCGGGATGTGGGGGCTGACCGGGATGGTCCGCGGCCTCGGGCGGGACATGGGCTTCGTCCAGCTCGTCATGGGCGGCACGATCCTGCTCTACGGCGCGATGCTCGCCTGGGACGTCCAGGGCATCCGCGGCGGCGGCCCGTTCTCGTTCCTGGCGCCCAGCCCGGCCAGCCTGCTCGCCTTCGGCGCCAGCGGCGCCCTGCCGGTCTTCGGCTACGGCCACTGGTGGACCGTGCTCTCCGCCGGCTGGCTCCACGCCGGCATCCTCCACATCCTCTTCAACCTGCTCTGGGTGCGCCAGCTCGCCCCCGAGACCGCCGAGTACTACGGCCCCGGCCGCATGACGATCCTCTACACCGTCGGCTCGGTCGCCGGCTTCGGGCTGAGCAGCGCCGTCGCGGCGTTCCTCCCCTTCCTCGGCGGCGCCCGCTTCTCGGTCGGCGCCTCGGCGCCGCTCTTCGCCCTCCTGGCCGCCCTCGTCTACTACGGCCGGCGGTCCGGCAGCCGCATGGTGAGCCGGCAGGCCTGGACCTGGGCGATCGTCCTCTTCGTCTTCGGTCTCCTGCCGGGCAACGGGGTGGACAACTGGGCGCACCTCGGCGGCTTCGCCGGGGGCTATCTCGCCGCCAAGGGGCTCGACCCGCTGCGCGAGGAGCGCGGCGACCACGTGCTGGCCGGGATCGCCTGCCTGGCGGCCACCTTCCTCTCCGTCGCCGCCTCGCTCGTCACCTTCTACCTGCAGATCAAGCCGACGCTGGGGCGCTAGCCTCCCGGCACGGGCTTGCCGGGCGGCTTTCCGGGCGGCTGCCCAGGCGGCTGCCCAGGTGGCTGACCAGGTGGCTGACCAGGTATCAAGCCGAGCTCGCGCGCCCGCTTGCGGACGTCCGACGCGCGATGGATCTCCTGCGAGCTGAAGCGCTCCTCGCGCCAGGGGTCGCCGTAGGTGTGATACCCGTTCTCCTCCCAGAAACCGCGCCGGTCGTCGGGCAGGAGCTCGAAACCGTGCACCCACTTGGCGCTCTTCCAGGCATAGAGATGAGGGACGACGAGCCGCACCGGCCCGCCGTGCTCGACCGGCAGCGGCCGGCCGTTGTGGGTGTCGGCGAGGAGGGCGCGCTCGGAGAGCAGGTCCTCGAGCGGCAGGTTGGTGGTGTAACCGCCGTAGCAGTGGACGAGGACGAAGGCGGCCTCGGGCAGCACCTCGGCGCCGGCGAGGACGGCGCGGGTCGAGACTCCCTCCCAACCGTTGTCGAGGGTCGAGAAGCGGGTGACGCAGTGGAAGTCCGCCGTCACCGCCGCCCGCGGCAGCGCCTGGAAGTCGGCCCAGGAGAGGATCGCCTCTTGGGCGACCAGCCCCGAGACGCGGAAGCTCCACGCCTCCGGCGCGATCCGCGGCGTCTCGCCGTAGGAGAGGACCGGCCACTTCTCGGTGACGTACTGCCCCGGCGGCACGCGCGCGTCGCCGGTGCGGGGGCTGTCGTCCATGGGGACTCCTCGCCTGCTGAGATCGGGCTGCCGAGATCCTGCGGATCTTCCGCCGACCGGCTTAGGATAGCCGACCTGGCGCACCTGGAATAAGTGACGAAGGACGTCACCTTTACTCCACGAGAGCCTCTGGAATGCCGGTCGGACTCGGGGGCGAACGACAGGAGCCGTTGCCGGAGAGCGCGATGACCGCCTTGGCTTTAGGGGACCAGCGGCAGGACGAGGCGGACGAGCGGCGGCCAGCCCCGGCCGGCCGCGACCGGCCCTTGACGCTCGTCGAGCTGATCGGCGGCACGCCGCTCCTCGACCTCTCCGCGCTGACCGGCAGGGAGGAGGTCCGGCTCTTCGCCAAGGCCGAGTACGCCAACCCCGGCGGCTCGGTCAAGGACCGCCCGGCCCTCTCGATGATCGAGGACGCCGAGCGCCGCGGCCTGATCGCGCCCGGCGGGCCGCGGCGCATCCTCGACGCCACCTCGGGCAACACCGGCATCGCCTACGCCATGATCGGCGCCGCGCGGCGCATCCCGGTCACCCTCTGCCTGCCCGAGAGCGCCAGCGACGAGCGGAAGAAGATCCTCGCCGCCTACGGCGCCGAGCTCCGCCTCACCGATCCGCTCGCCGGCAGCGACGGCGCCATCCTCGCGGCGCGGCAGCTCGCCGCCGAGGACCCCGAGCGCTACGCCTACCTCGACCAGTACGGCAACGCCGAGAACTGGCGCGCCCACTACCGCACGACCGGGCCCGAGATCTGGCGCCAGACCGGCGGCGCGCTCACCCACTTCGTCACCGGCCTGGGCACCAGCGGCACCTTCATGGGTGTAGGCCGCTACCTGCGGCAGAAAGAGCGGCAGCCGGCGCGCGGACGGGCGGCCGCCGTGCGGCTGATCTCGGTCGAGCCGGACGGCCCCTTCCACGGCCTCGAGGGAATGAAGCACATGGCCTCCGCGATCGTGCCGCCGATCTACGACCCCCGGCTCGCCGACGAGGCGCGCGAGGTGTCGACCGAGGCGGCCTACGCCATGGTCAAGCGCCTGGCGCGCGAGGCCGGCCTCCTGGTGGGGGTCTCGGCGGGCGCCAACGTCGCGGCGGCCCTCGGCGTCGCCGCCGAGCTCGACTCCGGCACCGTGGTCACCGTCCTCTGCGACAATGCCGACAAGTACCTCTCCGAGCACTTCTGGGAGGATTGAGCTCCGAGGTTCAAGAATCCGAGGTTCAAAGATCCCATGAGCCGCCGTCTCGTCATCTCCCCCCGCCACCTGCAGACGATCGGGCTGCACGGCAGCTCGACCTATCCCGAGGAGTGCTGCGGCGTGCTGATCGGCCATCCGGCGGACGCCGCCGGCACGACGCTCGTCGAGCGCCTGCTCTCGGTCGACAACGAGCGCGGCGACAGCCGGCACAACCGCTACGTCATCGCCCCCGAGACCGTCCTCGCCGCGCAGCGCGAGGCGCGCGCCGCCGGGCTCGAGATCGTCGGCTACTACCATTCCCATCCCGACCATCCGGCGCGGCCGAGCGACTTCGACCGCGAGCACGCCTGGCCGGGGCTGTCCTACCTCATCGTCGCCGTCGAGCGCGGCCGGGTGGCCGACGCGCGGAGCTGGCGCCTGGCCGACGACCGCGGGCGCTTCGACGAGGAGACGATCGATCAGGCCGACGGCGCCGCCGCCGCGGCGAGCGCTGTCGGCGCGCGCAAGGAGGCTTCTTAAAGTGAGCGTGACCATCCAGATCCCCACACCGCTGCGCCGTTTCACCGGCGAGCAGGCCGAGATCGAGGTCCAGGGGCAGACGGTGGGGGAGGCCCTGCGCGACCTCACCCGCCAGCACCCCGCCCTCGAGCGCCACATCTACAACGAGCAGGGCGCGCTGCGGAGCTTCGTCAACCTGTTCCTCAACGACGAGGACGTCCGCCACCTCGGGCGCGACGCGACGCCGATCGGGCCCGGCGACACGCTGTCGATCATCCCCTCGATCGCGGGAGGTGCGCGGTGACGCTGCTCGCGGACGAGAGACGGCTCGACGACGTCGAGGACCTCCCGGAGCTGGAGCCGCGGGAGATCCGGCGCTACAGCCGCCACCTCATCATGCCGGAGGTCGGCATGGAGGGGCAGCGGCGCCTGAAGGCGGCGAAGGTGCTGATGATCGGCGCCGGCGGCCTCGGCTCGCCGCTCGGCCTCTACCTGGCCGCGGCGGGCGTCGGGACCCTCGGGGTCGCCGACTTCGACGTCGTCGACGAGACCAACCTCCACCGCCAGATCCTCTTCAGCGGCACCGACGTCGGCCGGCCGAAGCTCGACGCCGCGCTCGCCCGCCTGCACGAGGTGAACCCGTACATCCAGCTCGTGCCGCACAAGCTGCGGCTCGACTCGTCGAACGCGCTCGAGCTCTTCGCGCCGTACGACATCATCGTCGACGGCACCGACAACTTCCCCACCCGCTATCTGGTCAACGACGCCTGCGTGCTCTCCGGCAAGCCCAACGTCTACGGCTCGATCTTCCGTTTCGAGGGGCAGGTGTCGATCTTCTGGGGCGCCCAGGGGACCCTGCTACCGCTGCCTCTTCCCCGAGCCGCCGCCGCCCGGCCTCGTACCCTCCTGCGCCGAGGGCGGGGTTCTCGGCGTCCTGCCGGGGATCATCGGCTCGCTGCAGGCGAACGAGGTGATCAAGCTCATCGTCGGCGCCGGCGACCCGATGATCGGCCGCCTCCTCCTCTTCGACGCGCTCAAGATGAAGTTCCGCGAGCTCAAGCTGCGCAAGGACCCCGCCTGCCCGATCTGCTCCGCGAACCCCACCCAGCACGGGCTGATCGACTACGCCGAGTTCTGCGGCATCCCGGCCGAGCCGGAGAACGTCGCCAACGACTTCGACGTCCAGGTCGACGAGCTCAAGCGCTGGAAGGACGAGGGGAGGGACGTCACCCTCCTCGACGTCCGCACGCCGCAGGAGTGGCAGATCGCCCGCATCGAGGGCGCCAAGCTCATCCCCCTGCAGGATCTCCCCGACCGCCTGGGCGAGCTCGACTCGGCCGCCAACCTGGTCGTCTACTGCCACCACGGCCCGCGCTCCACCCAGGCCGTGCGCTTCCTGCGCCAGATCGGCTTCGCCCGAGCGCGCAACCTCGCCGGCGGCATCGAAGCCTGGAGCCGCGACATCGACCGCTCGGTGCCGCGGTATTAGAGAAGGTGGTAGGGTGAAATCGGAGGTCTGCCGCCATGACACCATGGCAATTGATCTTCTATACCGTTTTCAGTTGGCCAGGGATCTACGCTTCGCTGTGCCTCGCCGCCGCCGGCCTGCTCTTCAAGCGCCCCAGGTTGCTCGTCGCCGGCGCTCTCCTCGTCATTCCGTTCGGGCTCTATACCAGCACCTTCGTGGGACTCTACGGCCTGCCGCTCGTGACTCTCGCCCTCTATCTTGGCGCTCCGCTCCTCCTCCGCCGGGACCGCTCAATGGCCGCCCTGCTCGTCTTTCCCTTTTTCGCCACGGCCGCGACGATCAGGGCTATCGTGGCGCTCCAGTGACGGCGGTGCAGATGAGGAGTGGCGGGCCGCTGTTCTGCAGGGAAGAGGAGCAGTAGCGGCTGCATAGGGGTGCCTACCCTCCAGCGGACGGCTGGGCTCTCGCTATACTGAACGGGTGGATCTGACCGCTCTCCCCGGTGGCGACCTCGTGCAGCAGGGGATCGAGGATCTCGCGCGCGGAATCGAGTCCCTGCCGGCTCTCCTGGTTTCGATCGGCGCGCCACGCCTTCGCCGCATCGGCCTGCCGGTGCCTGACCAGGCGTTTCCTTCCCCCGAGCACCGCCTCTACCTGAAGCTCGCCGAGACCGACAGCGACTCCGCCCACTCCCGCTACAACGCCCTCGTGCAAAGGCTCGTCAGCTTCGAGAACGCGGCCGAATGCGGCGGCTGGTAGACGCGGAGCGGATCCGGCTGTTCATGAAGGCCTTGGGCGACGAGGCCGATGGTGAGACGCGCCTGTACTTCGCCGGGGGCGCGACGGCGGTCCTCATGGGATGGCGGGCGAGCACGGTCGACGTGGACATCCAGATGGACCCCGAGTCCGACCGGCTCTATCGCGCAATTCCCCAGCTCAAGGAGCGCCTGGACTTGAACGTCGAGCTGGCATCGCCCGACCGGTTCATCCCGGCGGTCCCCGGCTGGCAGGAGCGGAGCGCGTTCATCGCCCGCGAGGGCCGCATCTCCTTCTACCACTACGATCTCTATGCCCAGGCTCTCGCCAAGATCCATCGCGGGCATACCCAAGACCTCAGGGACGTCGAGGAGATGCTCGCGCGCGGCCTGATCGAGCGCTCCGAGATCCTCTGCCGGTTCGAGGAGATCGAGCCCGACCTCTACCGCTTCCCGGCCGTCGACCCCGCGACGTTCCGGCGGAGGGTCGAGGAGGTGGCACGATCGAGCGAGCTGGCACCGTAGCTTGGGGGTGACCAGGGTCGAAGCGCATCTCATCGCGAATTCTCTATAATAGATTTTCGCGATGCGGCTTCTCCGCTCGCCTCTGAAAGGAGACTCGGATGCGCAACCCCCGCCTGATCCTCTGCACCTTGGCCCTGCTCCTCGCGGTCGCGCTCTCGCCGGGCCTGGCCGCCGCCTCGCCCGCGCAGCCCACCGCGCTTCCGGCCGTGTCGGCGGCCTGCCCGGCGCCGCCGGCGGTGACGGCCGGCACCGGCTCGGCGGCGGCCGTCGCGATACCGACGTGGACCCCGGCACCGCAGCCCGTCGTCGCCTGCACCCAGATCTGCTGCACCTCGAGCTCCCAGTGCCGAGCGGCTTGCGGCCAGCCCGCGAGCTGCGCCGGCAAAGGCAGCTGCAAACACTGCCTCATCTTCTGAGGCCGGGATCCGTTTGGATGACGATACATTCAATATATCGACTTCCGCGGTGATTTCCCGCCCATCCCAAAAAACGAAGCGCGGCGCTCCGGTTCCCCCGGGGCGCCGCGCTCCTGGTTTTCAGCTGGGCTTATTTCGTCGCGGGGGCCGCGGGCTTGGCCGTCGAGGCGGCCGGCGGCGCGGTCGAGGACGGCGCGGCCGGCGTGACCGCGCCCCCCGGCGTCGCCGGCGCGGCGACAGCCGGGGCCGCCGCCACCTTCGGGGCATTGTCGTTCAGCCACTTCTGGTAGTCGGCCGGGGTGTCGATCGAGTAGTAGCCGCGCATGCGGTAGTGGCTCGGACCGCAGAGCTGGGCGCAGGCGATCTCCCAGCAGGTGTGGTTGGCGGCGCAGCCGGGGAAGAGGGCCGTCGCCGGGGTGACCATCGTCGGCGTGAAGTAGATCGGGATCACCATGCCGGGGATGGCGTCCTGCTTGACCCGCATGTAGGGCAGGAAGAAGCTGTGGATCACGTCCTTGCTGGAGAGCTTGATCAGCACCGGCTTGTTGACCGGCAGGTGGAGCTGGTTCAGCGTGACGATGTCGTCCTTGCCGTGCGGGTCGTCCGGGTCGATCCCCAGCGGGTTGCTCTCGGCGTTGATGAACTTGGGATCGGTGCGGCCGAAGACGCCGTCGGCGCCGGGATACTGGACGTTCCAGGCGAACTGCTGCGCCACCACCTTGACCACCGTCGCCTGGTCCTCGCGCGGCACCACGCCGACGCGCTGGGCCCAGATCGGCACCGCGAAGCCGACCAGGAGGACCGCCTCGATGAGCGCGATCGCCGCCTCGCCGTAGGTCGAGAAGTGGCTCTTCGCCCCCTCGTAGCTCGCCACCGGGTTGCGCCCCTTGCGGAAGCGGACGAGGGTGAAGAGGAAGAAGGCGCCCCAGCCGACGAAGAGCACCAGCATCAGCCAGTGCACGATGGCGGTCAGGGAGTCGAGCTGCGCGCCGTGGGCGGAGGCGTTCAACGGGAGCCCGAGGAATCTCTCCATCTAGTCTTTCCCTCCATGGATGAGGCGCAAACGTCGGGCCGGCGCCGCGGTCGGCGGCGGCGGCAGGCGCTTCGAGCGCTGCCGGAAGTCCCAGACGATCTTGACCACGCCGACCTGCACCAGGCCGACGACCGCGAGGAGCGCCAGGATCGCCCGGTTCTGGCCGTGGACCATCGGCGAGTCGGCGGCGCCGAAGCAGGCGGCGCAGGCGCCGGCGAGCCGCGGCAGGGCCATCGCGGCGGTCGCGGCGACGGCGGCCGCGCGGACGGCGAGGCTGCCCTGCGGCCTGTCTGACGTCTTCGCGGTCGAGCTCGGAAACAGCGTGCAACGGGACATCGTGTCAGCTCCTTGACCCCTCGGCTCCGCTCGGCCGGCGCGGGCGCTCAATCCTCGGGGCCCATCTGGCGGAACTTGCGCCGCACCCGCACGAAGTAGACCACGAGCAGCGCGCCGAAGCCCAGGAAGAGCGCGGCGAGGGCGAGGCCGCTCGCCCCCTCGCCCGCCCGCCAGCTCGCGATCCCCCAGACGCCGACCCACGCCGCGAGGGCGATCGAGGCGGCGATGAAGACGAGGTGGAAGGAGCGCAGCGACAGGCTCATGGTCGGATCATCCTGGAGATCGTACGGGGGATCGTTCTACGGATGCATGATCCGCTGGTCGAAGTTGCCGAACGAGGGGACGATCATCAGCACGATGAAGAAGAGGACGGTGAGGATGAGGATCGAGTAGATCGCCTTCCGCTCCGAGATGAGATGCATGAAATAGGCCGCCACGAGCGAGCCCTTGATGGTGGCGATGAGGAGCGCGACGGCGATGGTGAGCGGCGTCGAGAGGTGGAGATAGCTCACCGTGACCGTGATGAGGGTGAGCATCATCAGGGCCCCGAAGACCGCGACGTAGATCTTGGTCTGACGGCGGATCGCGACGGCGTCGTTGTGGTCCATTCCTCGCGTCTCCCTAGAGCAGGTAGAGGGTCGGGAACAGGAAGATCCAGACCAGGTCCACGAAGTGCCAGTAGAGGCCCGCCACCTCGATGCGGTTGGCGAAGCGCTCGGGGTCGCGCTCGTACAGCTTCGCCCCCGGCCCCCAGAAGTAGCCGTTGACGATCATCCCGCCCAGGACGTGCAGCCCGTGGAGCCCGGTCAGGGTGAAGTAGATGGCGAGGAAGGTGTTGGTCGACGGGTAGTGGTGGGTTTGGAACTTGTGGGCGTACTCGATGCCCTTGATGACCAGGAAGCCGAGGCCGCAGAGGATCGTCAGCCCCATGTAGAGCCGGAACTTCTTGAATTCGCCCAGCTTGAGCGACGCCCAGGACATCACCATGGTCACGCTCGAGCTGATGAGGATGAGGGTGTTGAGCGTCGCGAGCGGCACGTTCAGGCCCTCGTCGCGCCCGTGCGGCCAGGCCGGCGCGCCGGTCCTGAGCAGGATGTAGGAGGAGAAGAGGGCGCCGAAGAGCATCACCTCGGAGGCGAGGAAGAGCCAGATGCCGAGCTTGGCGTTGAACAGGCCGGTGTCCGGCCGCGGCTCGACGTTGTACGGGATCTCCATGTCAGGCCTCCACCAGTTCGTGGTGCTGGGGGGTGAAGTCGGAGGGCGCGCCCGGCACGCTGTAGTCGTAGGGGCCGCGCACCACCGTCGGGACCGCGGGGAAGTTGCCGTGGCCGATCGGCGGCGAGGGGGCGGCCGCCCATTCGAGCGTCGTCGCCTCCCAGGGGTTGGCGCCCACCTTCTCGCCCTTCCGGATGCTCCAGAACAGGTTGATGATGAAGGGGATCTGCGACAACCCCAGGCACCAGGCGGAGATCGACATGAAAGCGTTCCAGTGCAGCACGCCCTGGGCGTGGGAGTAGTCGTAGCCGCCGTCGTAGAGACGCCGGGAGACGCCGGCCAGGCCCTGGATGAACATCGGCATGAAGACGCCGTTGATGAAGAGGAACGACGGCCAGAAGTGGAGCCGGCCCAAGAGGTCGCTCATCTTCCGTCCGGTCATCTTGGGGAACCAGTAATAGATGCCGGCGAACATGGCGAAGATCGTCCCCGGCGCCACCACGTAGTGGAAGTGGCCGATGACGTAGTAGGTGTCGTGGAGGTGGATGTCGGTCGGCGCGAGACCGAGCGGCAGTCCGGTCAGGCCGCCGATGCCGAACATCGGCAGGAAGGCGAGGGCGAAGAGCATCGGCGTGGTGAAGCGGATCGACGCCCCCCAGAGCGAGATGAAGAGCGCGGTCAAGATGATGACCGAGGGGATCGAGATGATCATCGTCGTGGTCTGGAAGAACGTGCTCATCGCCGTGCCCATGCCGGTCATGAACATGTGGTGGGCCCAGACGACGAACGACATGAAGCCGAGGAAGACCGTGGCGTAGACCATCGAGCGGTAGCCCCAGAGGGGCTTGCGCGTGTTGTTGGCGATCACCTCGGCGACGATGCCGAAGGCCGGCAGGATCAGCACGTAGACCTCGGGGTGGGCGAGGAACCAGAAGAGGTGCTGCCAGAGGAGCGGGCTGCCGCCGCCGGAGTTGGCGAGGTGCTGGCCGGTGACCACCAGCCCCGAGGGGAGGAAGAAGCTCGTCCCCGCCAGGCGGTCCATCATCTGGAGGACGGCCGCCGCCTGCAGCGCCGGGAAGGCGAGGAGGAGGAGGAACGAGGTCACGAGCTGCGCCCAGACGAAGAACGGCAGGCGCATCCAGGTGAGGCCGGGGGCGCGGAGCTGGACGATCGTGGTGATGAAGTTGGTGGCGCCCAGGAGCGACGAGAAGATGAGGAACAGCATGCCGAAGAGCCAGACCGTCTGGCCGGTGGGCGCGATGTCCGAGAGCGGCGGGTAGGAGGTCCAGCCGGACTGGGCGGAGCCGCCCGGCACGAAGAAGCTCGCGAGCATCGTCAGGCCGCCCACCAGGTAGACCCAGTAGCTCATCATGTTGAGCTTCGGGAAGGCCATGTCCGGGGCGCCGATCTGCAGCGGCACGACGTAGTTGCCGAAGGCGCCGACGGCGAGCGGCACGATCCCCAGGAAGACCATGATGGTGCCGTGCATGGCGCCGAGCTGGTTGTAGAACTCGGGCGCCATGATGCCGCCCGGCGCGTTGGTCTCGCTCAGGAACCTGCCGATGAACGGGATCACCTGGCCCGGATAGGCGAGCTGCCACCGCATCATCATCATCAGGCTGAAGCCGAAGAGGAGGAAGGTGAGGGAGGTGAAGCCGTACTGGATGCCGATGACCTTGTGGTCCTGGGAGAAGACGTACCTGCGCAGGAAAGAGAGCTCCTCGTGGCCGCCGTGCTCGGCGTGGCCATGGGCGAGCCTCTCGTCGACTAGAGCCGTCATCTACACCTCCTGGATCTCAAGACCTGGGCGATGGGCCGGGACGGGCACGCGCCGGCGGCGCGCAGACGGGCGCGCCGCCCCTCTCGGGGAGAGGGGCCGGGGCATCTGTTCCCAGCGATGGCTGCACGAAAAACGTCTCGCTAGCGGTCGAAGTCTGCCAAAGGACGGCTGAGTGTACACAGGCGGCTGGCAGGCCGCAAGGTGGGTAAAACGGCGGCCGGCGGGCTTTGACCCCTATCGCGAACCGGGCGTATACTAAATACAGACTCGCTGAAAAAAGAGAGCCCCGGCGCCCGGCCGTTCTGCCGCGCCGTCCCGCGAAGGAGGAGCCCATGTTCTGCCCAGAGTGTGGCGGCGAGTACCGGGACGGCTTCTCCGAGTGCGCCGACTGCGGCGTCGCCCTGGTCGCGACGCCGCCGGCGCCCATCGATCACGGCGAGGATCCGGGTGCCGCCCTCGTCAGCGTGCTCGAGACCGGCGACGCCGGGCTCATCGCGGTCGCCGAGTCGCTGCTCCTCGACGCCGGCATCCCCTACCTCAAGAAGGGGGACGGCCTGCAGGACCTCTTCGCCCTCGGCCGCTTCGGCCTCGGCTTCAACCCGGTCACCGGCCCCGCCATCCTCCAGGTTGCGAGCAGCCAGGCCGCCGTCGCGGCCGAGATCCTCCGGGATGTCGCGGCGGAGGGCGAGGACCCGGCGCCGCCCCCCGACTCCGAATAAGCCAGTCGGCCCTGCCACTCCCGCCGCGGCCACGGCTTGAGCGGAGTTGCACGCGTTGTTCGTCTTTCGTTACAATACTGACAAAGTCACCGATAGTGGTCGGCACGCTTGCCAACGGAGCCAGCACGATCGTCCCGGAGCGGTTCCGGGGTGGGCCGGCGGGCGGGCGGCCGCCCTTTCCAAGGGAGGCTTCGCCATGTCCCAGATCAAGGTCTGTACCCATTCACGTCGCAAGCTGGCCGGAATGGCGGCCGGTGCGCTCCTGGCGCTCGTCGCCGCGGCCGGCGCGCCGCTCGCGGCCGAGCCCACGTGCAGTCTCGATCCCAAAGGTCTCACCGTCTGCTCGGGCGCGTACGCCCTCTGCGACAAGGCGACGTGCAAGACCGGCGCGGGCGGCCAGAACGTCGAGTGCACGTGCCCGGTCTTGCACGGTCCGGCCTTCGGCAGCCTCGATCAGCTCGGCGGCAGCTGCACGCCGCCGAAGGGCGTCGTCTATTCCCTCTTCTCCTTCCAGGGATTCCAGCCCAAGCACCAGCTCGCCTGCCCGGCGAGCGCTCACTTCGCCCAGTGCTGGAATGCCACCTGCAAGCTCCTCCCCGGCGGCAAGCAGGCGAGCTGCCTCTGCCCTCTCTGTCCCGGTCCCTTCGTCACCCCTGGCGGGAGCTGCAATCCGGCGAACTGCAGCGGCGAGATCCTCGTCGGCGCCGCTTTCCAGGCCCAGAACAGCGGCTGCGCCGCGAAGTAGCGGCCCACCCTTCTGGAACGCCCCGCCCACGAAGCTCGCGGGCGGGGCGTTTCGGTTCTCGCCTCAGGGGTTGATTTGGTTTGGGTTGACGCAGGGGACGGGCTTGCCGTCGACGTGGAAGTTCCCGTACTGGATGAAGGCGACCTGGAGCTGGAGCGAGGTGTCGAGCGACATCGCGGCCGGATAGCTGCCGCCGGTGGCGGACATGGGGAACTGGACGGTCTGGAAATAGTTGACGTTCTGCTGGGAGTAGTTGGTGCACTGGCCGGTGAAGCCGAAGATCGGCGGCAGGTTGGCGCCGTAGATGCCGAGCTGCCCGGTGGGCTGGGCGAAGCCGTTGCCGTGGCAGGAGAGGCAGGAGGAGAGCTTGTTGTCCACCGGGCCGGCCAGGCGCTGCTGGCAGCCGAAGTGCTGGCGGCGGTCGGCGGGGTCGCGCAGCACGCTCTGGTGGGCCGGGATGCTGTCGACCTTGGGCACCGCGGGGAAGGTCCACTCGTCCATCCCCCACTGCAGGCCGACCGGCGCCAGGTGGTCCCAGGCGGTGCCGCCCGAGCCGTAGTCCGCGTAGAAGGCGAACGTGCCGAAGACCCAGCGGGTGGGCGAGCGCGGGTCGACCACGGCGACGTCCATCTGCACCAGGTGGACCGGTCGCGGCGACCGCTCGCAGACGTAGGCGCCGTCCGGCTTCTGCCGGTGGCGGTCGACGGTCCAGGCGGGCGAGCCCTTGAGATAGGGGACCTCCCCGGGTGTCGCGGTGGTGAAGAGCAGCTTGGCGACGACCGTGCCGGTCGGGAAGGGCAGCCCCGACACGAGCTGCTGACCGCCCTTGTTCACGAAGCGCGGCCGCCCGTCTTCCGGCCAGCCCTGGCCGACGGACCAGGCGCCCCATTCGTTGTAGAGGCCGAAGGCCCAGGTCTCGAAGCCGTACTTGCCCCCCTCGAGGTTGCCGGTGCGGAGCATGGAGCGGCCTTCGGCATCGAGCTGCTCGACGTCCTGGGGAGCCAGCTGCAGAAGGTGCTCGGCAAAGCCCTCGCCGCCGCCGTGGAAGTCGGAGAGGCGCGCGGTGCGCTCGTTGGTCATGCCGTGGACGTACTCGCGCCCCTGGGTGGGGTCGTAGGCCATCCACGGCACATGGAACCACCGGGTCTCCTTGCCGACCTTCACCTTCCAGCCGATCTCGTTGCGCAGCGCCGGGTCCTGCCCCTCCTTGACGTAGTCGAGGATCGCCGCCATGTACCGGTCCCACCCCTGGTCCCATCGGGGGGGCGGCGCGGCGAGGTCGGTCGAGAAGTCGACGTCGACCGCCAGCCACTTGCAGACCTCCTCGGGGCAGGCCTTGGGCTCCTGCTTCGGGTAGTCGTGGCTCAAGTGGAAGACCGGTCCCGTCCAGCCGGGCGGCGCCGCGACGGCGGCATTCCTGAACGCGAGCTGGTGGGCCGAGCCGGCCTTCGCCGGCGCCGCCGCCGCCTTGGGGCGCGCCGCGTGCTCGGCGACGATGGCGGCAGTGCCCGGCTTCTCGGGAGTCGACTCGGCGGCGGGCCGAGGCGGCGCGGCGAGCGCCGGGCCGGCGAAGGCGAAGTGCGAGCGCCGCGCCGGCGAACGCGCCCGCGAGGGCCGCACCTCCGTGGACGATGTGCTTCATCTCTCCCCTCCTTGAGGCCCGCGGGCGCAGCCCGGGCAGCCGGACCGGCGCTTCGGTCACACGAACGGACCGCGGCCGGAGCGGGCTCCCTCGAGACCCCGCGACGCGAGCTGTCACCTGCTATTTAGCGATGGATGATACGCGTCGAGAGGAGCGGCCGCAAGGTGCGACGCCGCTCAGCCCCCGATCTCGATCTCGTCCGTTCCGAACAAGAGCGCCAGGCCGGCGAGGACCTCGCGCAGCCTGGCAGGCCCGAGGGCACCGAGGCGTTCGCCGAGTCGACTTCGGTCGATGGTGCGGAGCTGAGAGATATTGACGATGCTAGGGCGCGGGAGCCCGGCCTCGCCCCGGCGGAGGCGAGCATTCCCAGGCATCGCTCCCAACCTGAGGTTGGAAGTTATCGCCGCCACGACGGTCGTGGAGATCGCGCTCCGGTTGAAGCGATCGTGCTGCACCACGACGGCAGGTCGGCGACCCGCGGGTTCCGAGCCCTCGGATACGCCGAAGTGCAGCCAGTACACTTCACCCTGACGTATCACCAGCGCTCGTCGCTCCAATCGGTTCCGGCCGCATCCAGCTCGCTCGCTCCACGCGCTTGCTCCTCGATCAGCTCGGAGTCGGCAAAGAGCTGGTCCAGGCGCTTCGTCAGCAGAGCGTCGCGGCGGGCGCGCACGGCCTCCTCGAGCACGCGGGTGACGAATCGGTTCCTCGACTCTCCACGCGCGCCGGCGGCGCGGTCCACGGCGGAGAGGAGGTCATCGGTGATGGCGATCGCGGTCTTGCGCAGCGGCATGGGTACTCCGATCGGTAGCAACTAGCAGGGTACCACGAAAAAGCCCATGGAACGGCGCACCGGTGCGGCGGCCACGAGTGCGCGGGCTCCCAGCGAAGAGCATTCCAAGAGTCTCCCGACGAGGACGAAGCGGGTGTTGTGGAGGATGGGCTCCTTCTCGGGGCCGCCGGGTGCCGCAAGGTGCGGCAGCGAGCGCCATGCTACGATTCCGCAGAGGTTCCGCCAGGATGACTCCGACCGCATCCGTTCCCGCCACCTACCGACTCACCTTCGAGGATTGGCTCCGCTTTCCGGACGACGGGAAACTCTATGAGATCCTTGGAGGAGAGCTCTTCGTGGCACCGACGCCCAGCTGGCGGCATCAGTTGATCGTGACCGAGCTTCTGTTTCGGCTCCGTACCTATCTCGGTGCGGGATCGCGCGGTCGAGTCGCGACCGCACCCGCAGGAGTCCGTCTCTCCGACGAGGACATCGTGGAGCCCGACCTGGTGGTGATCCTGGAGGAGCATCGAGAACGGATCGACGAATCCTCCGTCGCCGGCACGCCGGACCTCGTCGTCGAGATCCTCTCCCCTGGCACTGCCGGCCGCGATCTCGGCGCCAAGCGCGCTCTCTACGAGCACGCTGGCATCCCCGAGTACTGGATCGTCGATCCCAAAGCCGCGACGATCCAGGTACTCGCACTGGCGGACGGCGCCTACCGCGAGGCCGTCCTCTATCGGCGGGATCAGACGCTCATCTCGCCACTCCTGCCGGGGCTCGAGATTCCCCTCGCCGAGATCTTCTGAGGCACAGCCCTATCCTCCTGAGATGGCTCGCCCGGAAACCCGCTTCCTACCCGAGCGTTTTCAGATCTCTTTCTAGCTTCCGCACCGACTCCCCGTCGAACCCGTCGTAGTAGCCGCGGATCCGCCCGCGCCCGTCGACGAGGACGAACCGCGTGCTGTGGAGGATGGGCTCCTTCTCCGGGCCGCCCGCGGGCTCGACGGCGAGCTTGAAGCCGTCGCGGGAGAGGTGGTGGAGGGTCGCCTGCGGGCCGGTCAGGAAGAGCCAGGCGGGCGGCGCCTGGTAGCGCGCGGCGTAGGCGGCGAGGACGGCCGGCGTGTCGTGATCCGGATCGACGGTGAAGGAGACGAAGCGCAGGCGGGGACCGGCCGGCGGGCTGCCCGGCTCGGCGGGCGTCGCGAGGTCGAGGTCCTTGGCGAGCTTCGCCATGCGCTCGGTCATCAGCGGGCAGGACGCGGCACAGCGGGTGAAGACGAAGTCGGCGATCCAGGGGGCGCCGGCGAGGTCGGCCTGCGTCACCGTGCGGCCGTCGCGGTTGACGAGCGAGAACGGCGGCACCGCGCCCAGGACCGGCGGCGGCTCGCTGCGGGCTCCCCAGCGGCTCCAGGCGGCGGCGACACCCACCGCCAGGAGGGCGGCGACGAGGACGGTCCAGAGGAGGGCGCGCCGCAGGGGGACGGCTCCCCGCGGCGGCGGGCTCACTCGACTCTCCCGCCCCGGGTGACGGCGAGATCGCAGGCGTAGGCGACGAGGGCGAGGGCGCAGGTGATGGCGACGGCCGTGGTCGGCGAGAACATTCCGGCGGCGGCCGATGCGGCGGGCGCGGGGACGGCGGAGCGCACCACCAGCAGATCGTGGAGCGCCGAGACGCCGTAGGTCAGCGGATTGATCCGCATCAGGAGGCCGAGCCACCAGGGGGCGCCGGCGAGCGGGAAGAAGGCGCCCGAGAGGAGCCACATCGGCAGCAGCACGACGTTCATCACCCCGTGGAAGCCCTGCACCGAATCGAGCTTCCAGGCGAAGGCGAAGCTGATCGCGGTGAGCGCGACGGCGAGGAGCGCCAGGACCCCCGCCGCGGCGAGCCCGGAGGCGAGCGTCAGCCGGAGGCCGGCGAGCGGCGCCACGAGCAGGAAGACGGCGGCCTGGATCCAGGCGAGCGTCGCGCCGCCGAGGACCTTCCCGGCGACGATCGCGCCGCGGCCGACCGGCGCCACCAGGACCCCCTGGAGGAAGCCCTCGTGGCGGTCCTCGATCACCGAGATGGTCGAGAAGATCGCCGCGAAGAGGAGCACCAGGACGATGGTGCCGGGGAAGAAGAACTGCAGGTAGGAGACTCCCGACGCGCCGGGCAGCCGGAACGAGCCGGAGAGGCCGCTCCCCATGAACAGCCAGAAGATGAGCGGCGTGCCGAGGGCGCCCGCCACCCGGCTCGGCTGGCGGAAGAAGCGCACCACCTCGCGCCGCCAGAGGGTCATCGCCGCGAGGCCGTTCATGCTTTGTCCTCCTCCGCTTCGTCCTCTCCATACAGGCGATGGCCGGTGCGGCGGAGGAAGACGTCCTCGAGGGTCGGCCGCGCCACGGTGACGGACTCGACCCGCCCCGGCAGCGCCTCGACCAGCCGCGCCACGAGCTCGTGGGCGCGCTCGAGCTCGAGCCGCAGCGCGCCGTCGCGCACGGTCGGCGCCAGCTCGGGGAAGCGGACCGCGAGGTCGCGCGCCAGCGCCGGGGCATCGGGGCCGGTCAGGGTCACCACGTCGCCCCCGATCTCCTCCTTGAGCGCCGCCGGCGAGCCGAGCGCCACGATCTCGCCGCCGGCGAGGAGCGCCAGCCGGTCGCAGCGGTCCCCCTCCTCCATGAAGTGGGTGGTCAAGAGGATCGTCACCCCCTCCCGCCGCAGATCGTAGAGCGTGTCCCAGAGGTCGCGCCGCGCCCCCGGATCGAGGCCGGTCGACGGCTCGTCGAGGAGCAGCAGGCGCGGGTGGTGGAGGAGCGACTTGGCGATCTCGGCTCGCCGCCGGAGCCCCCCGGAGAGGGTCGCCGCCCGCTCCTTGGCGCGCGCCGTCAGGCCGAAGCGCTCGAGGGCGGCGGCGATGCGGCCGGCGAGGTCGCGCCCGGAGAGGCCGTAGAGGTGCCCCTGGTGGGTCAGGTTCTCGGCGACGGTGAGCTGGACGTCGAGCGACGGCGACTGGAAGACGACGCCGAGCTCGCGGCGGATGCGCGCCGCCTGGGTCGCGAGGTCGTGGCCGAAGACCGCCACCGTGCCGCGCGACGGCCGGGCGAGGGTCGCGAGGATGCGGAAGAGGGTCGTCTTGCCGCCGCCGTTCGGCCCCAGGAAGCCGAAGATCTCCCCCGGCCGGACCTGGAAGTCGAGGCCGCGCAGCGCCTGGCGCTCGCCGTACGCGAACTCGACCCCGGCGGCCTCGACGGCGGCCGGACCGCCGGAACTCCCGGAACCGCCAGCCCGCGCGGCCGCCGAGGCCGGCGCCGCCGCTTCGAGGTCGCTCATGGTCAGAGGACGATCCGGTCGAGCAGCATGGCGAGGAGGACCGCGGGGAGATAGAGGATCGAGGCGAACATCAGGGAGCGGGCGCCCGGCATCGTCCGCCGCCGCGCGAAGGCGACGCCGGCGCCGAGGTAGCCGAGCCCGAGGGCGAGGGCGAGGGCGAGATAGACGCCGCCCAGGAGACCGAGCGCCGACGGCATGAGGGAGACCGGCACCAGAGCCGCGCCGTAGAGGACGACCTGCCGCGCCGTCCGCCGTCCCTCGGCGTCCTCTACGGTGAGCATCGGGAAGCCGGCGCGCTCGTAGTCCTCGCGGCAAAGCCAGGCGATGGCCAGGAAGTGCGGCATCTGCCAGAGGAAGAGGATGGCGAAGAGCACCCAGGCGGCGAGGCCGAGCCGGCCGGTGACGGCGCTCCACCCCATCATCGGCGGGATGGCGCCGGGGATGGCGCCGACGATCGTGGCGAGCGAGCTCACCCGCTTGAGCGGCGTGTAGACGAAGACGTAGCCGGCGAGGGCGATCGCCCCGAGGAGGGCAGTGAGGAGATTGACCGCGACGGCCAGATAGACGAGCCCGGCGACCCCCAGGACGACGCCGAGGAGGAGCGCCGCGTCGGGGTCGAGGCGGCCGGCCGGGAGCGGCCGGTTGGCGGTGCGCCGCATGCGGGCGTCGGTGTCGCGCTCGAGGACGTGATTGAGCGCCGAGCCGCCGGCCGAGATGAGCCCGGTGCCGAGCAGGGTCTCGACGAGCAGCAGGAGCGAGATCCGCTGGTGCACCGCCGACTCGGCGAGGAGGAAGCCGAGCCCCGCGGTCAGCACGACCATGAGGGTGATCCCGGGCTTCGTCAGCTCGACCAGGTCGGCGAGCAGGATCGAGCCGGCGAGCGGCCGGTCGGCCACGACGCCGGATTCCGCTTCGATCTTGAGCGCCTTCAAGAGACCGCCTCGCGGGCCGCTTCGAGCGGGCGCCGCGCTGGAGCGGCAAGGTTGTCAGCATCCTGCGGGCTCTCGGCCAGCGCCGCCGAGCGCCTCGCCAGGCGGGCCAGGCGCCAGCTCTGCAAGGTGAGGGTCAGGCTCGTCGCCAGGAGCGCCGCGCCGGTCGCCACGTGGACGGTGTTGGGGACGACCGCCTTCCGGGTGAGGACGACGAGCGCGCCGAGCGTGATCTGCACGACCACCAGCAGGCACATCCCGAGCGCCGGGAGAGCGAGCGTCCGCTCCCGCCGCTGCGGGCGGAAAACCAGCCTCGCCGTCGCGGCGACCGCCAGGAGCACGAGGAGCGCTCCCACCCGGTGGGTGAAGTGGATGGCGATCGGAAACGTGAAGCTGGGGCGGAATCAGGTGGCCGAAGGCGAGCGGAAAGGTCGGGATCGCGAGGCCGGCGCCGTGGTGGCGCATCACCGCCCCGGCGAGGACCTGAAGATAGATGAGGACGGTCGTCGCCGTCGCCAGCCGGCGGGCGGTTTGGATTTCCGGAGCCGGAGCGGCCGCCGCCGCGAGGCCCGTCGTGAAGCTCCGCGACGTGACCACGGCGAAGGTCGTCACCAGGCAGAGGAAGAGCTGGGCGAGCCCGGCGTGGGCGATCGAGACCGCCGGCGGCAGGAAGAGGAGCACCGTGACGCCGCCGAGGATCGCCTGCGCGAGGACGGCGCCGACCGCCGAGAACGCGATCCAGCGCGCCCAGCGGCGGGGCTCGGCGCGGCGGGCCCAGAGGGCCATACCGACGGTGAGGAGCGCGACCGTGCCGGCGAACATGCGGTGGCCGTGCTCGGCGCGGACGGTGTCGATCCGCCACCAGTGCGGCGGGCTGAGCGAGCCGTAGGAGAGCGGCCAGTCGGGAACCGAGAGCCCCGCCTCCTTGCTCTTGACGAGCGCTCCAGCCGCGATCAGCAGGACGACCAGGCAGGCGAGGGCCGTGGCGTAACGATGGAGGCGAGCGGGATTTCGTTCGTGCATGGAGACGGGGACCGCCGCCCGAGGGAGCGGCGGGGGGAAGTCTAGCGCAAAGGAGGCGGCTAGGAAGAGAGCGGCGGCGAAGCCTCGCTCCTCGGGTCAAGAGAGGCCGAAAGGCTTCCACTTTCGTTTCACCGCGACGGCGCCGCCGCGGATGGAGGCTCCTGCGGGCAGAACGCGCAAGCCGTCATCCCGGCTCTTCTGATCGCTCAGGGCCTGGGCGGCTCCCTTGCTGGCCGAGGTCACGACGAGGATCTCGAAGGTTCTCTCCTTCGAGCTCCTCAGCTGTATGGCCCATTGGCCGTCGGCCTTCGGGAACAGCTCCCCGCGAGGATAGATTGCGCCGTCTGGCTGCCGGATGCACAGGAATACCCGCTGGTCGCCGAGCCCGCGGACGGTCCCCTGCACCTGGATCGAAGGGCCGACGGCCTCTCCACTCGCAGGCGAGGTGATTGTGGCCTGCGGCGCCGGCGGCGCCAGCGGTACGCTCGCGGCGGAGCTGGAATGCGGCGCTCGCCGGTCGTCTGCCGGGCTCTCGGAGAAGCTCCGGGATCGCGTCGGCACGGGAATCCTTGGCCCTGGGGACCCTGATCCTGGACTTGGCGTGAGAAGGGACCGCTGGCAGATGGCTGGAGGGCTGGCCGTGGATGCGGTCCGCGCCCGATACGACCGCCTTGGCGGAGAGCCCGCCGTTCGCGCCGCTGGCTGGGCTGCCGGGATTTGCGCCGGGCTGGTCGCTCGGGGGGGCCTTGGCTGCCACCTCCATCTTCTCCACCTTTAAGGCATTGGGGACTACGCCATCCCGTGGCCGTGAGACAAGCCGATCCGTTGCGCGATCCGCTGTCCGCTGCGTCGGTATGGGTTGGATCGCTATCGGCTGGGTCGATGTCGGCTGGATCGGCGTCGACCGCATCCATAGGACGGACGCCAATACGGCGGCTGCCACCGCCAGGGCGGCAAGAGAGAGCAGCCAGACCCGCGGTCCCGCGGCTTTCACAGCCATAGCCTCCGGCGCCGCAGCCGGCGTGGAGACATTCTTTTCCTGAAGGATGTCCTGGAGTGTCCGGGAGAGGCGCTGCACGTCGTAGGCCCAGCGGGCGTCGCTGATCTCGAGGGCGTTGCGCCGCGCGAGGCGGGCGAGCGAGGGCGGCAGCTCCTCGGCGCGCGGCATCGGCGCATCCTGCACCAGCACCGGGATGACCCGGATGTTGCGCGCCAGGGCGGACTCGAGCTCCAGGCGGACGAAGTCCGCCGGGTCGTCGAGGCGCCGGCGCCCGGCCGCATCCTGGACGGCCAGCCACTCGCGGCCGATGACGACGATCAGCACCTCGCACGAACCTACCGCCTGCTCGATGGCCTCGACGAAATCGACGCCGGGCTGGAGGGTGTCGATATCCATGAACACCCGGCCGGCGAAATGGCCGCTCAGGGCATCGAACAGCCGCCCTGCATGACCGGAGCTGTCCTCCCGCCGATAGTTGATGAAGATGTTCGCGGAGCGTCCCCGCGGTCTGACCGTCTGCGAGCTCACGGCTTCCTCTCCGGATCCCAGCGCCCCTGGCCCCTCGGATCCTAGGCGCGGCGCAACCCCCGCACGTTACATTCTCTGCTAAACCGGGCCTGGCGGCTTAGATGAGATGAGGGAGAGCCGGAGCCCTCCCGAAGAGAAGCGCCTCCTGTGGCTGCCGGGAGAGCGCGCCCTACCCGTGCGGGAAGAGCTTGCCCAAGAACTCCCGGTCGTCTTTGAGCGAGCGGAGCTCGGAGGCGCCGTCCAGGGCGTCGTGGAAGTCTTTCGAGAAGTGCTGATCGAGCTTCTGCGCCTTCTGAAAGTCCGCCAGCGCCGCGGCCTTGTCGCCGGCGAGGTACTCGAGGAAGCCGAGGTTCTCGAGCGTGTCCGCGCGCTCCGGCGCGTAGCGCACCGCCGTCCGCGCCGCGGCGAGGGCGCCCGCGGAGTCGTGCGTCTGCGCCAGGCGGTCGGAGGCGTCCTCGTAGAGGTAGGAGAGGTTCAGGTCGAGCAGCCGCCGCAGCTCGGCCAGGGGCCGCGGGTTGTCGTCGACGTTGACGTAGATGTAGCGGTCGTTGTTGAGGTTCCTCCCGCCTCCCTTCCGCACCACGAGCATCGACGCCGACTGATGGCCGCGCGAGTCGCCGCCGGCGTCGTCCCCCGCCTTCAAGGCGGCGTAGAGCCGCTCGGCGAGCTCGCCGCGGGCGCTCTCGAAGGCTCGCCCCATCGCCTCCGGCACCTCTGGCCCGACCAGGATGTTGCCCTGCGCCGACCAGGTCCTGCCGTGCCGGTCCCCCGCCCAGTGCGGCGCGTTGGGCCCGGTGAACGTGGCCACGTTCCCGTGCGTGTCGACGATCGCCACCTGGCGGCCGTCCTTGCCGGGGAGCTTGTCGTCGGCGAGGAGCTTCGCCAGCACCTGCTGCGCCGTGAGCCCCTGGCGCAGGAGGTCGATCCCCGCCGGTCCGTAGCCGACGTTGACGTTCGCCTGCGTCGCGATCGCCCCCACTCCGGCCATCGCCCAGGGCACCACCGCGCCGACCGAGAAGTACCGTGAGGCGACGGCGACGCCGAGGTCGCCGTTCGCCGGGTCGATCGCGACGATCGAGAAGGTCGAGACCGTGGGCGGCCGGAGGGCTGGGCGCGCCGGATGGCCGGCGGCGGCGGAAACCGGCAGGGACGAGAGCAAGAGGACGAGGAGACCGAGCGCGAGAGAACCCTTCATGGCGCACCTCGGAAACTGGACGTTGGCCGGAACCGGGAGCTGCGGCGTCGAGGCGTCCACTTTACCCAGCTCGGCCACCCATGTCACCAGGCTCGCCCGCGGCCGGCGTTTGACCCTCCGGAACCCGATCTCTAGAATATGAGCATGAGTGGTGTGATGGATCCTCGCTTCGAGAGTCTTTGGACCAGCATCTCCCAACGCACTCTGAGGCTCGCCGCAGAGCGTCTCAACGTTCCCGTGCAGGAGCTGGCGGAGGAGGTTCTAGCCCGAGAGGCCAGCGAGCCCGCGAGCGGAGCTGTCCCCATGGCTCTGGTCGAAGTCGAGATGGAGTTGGATCGGCTCTACAAGGCCTGGACCGCCGAGCTCCGTAGAGAGTCGGAGCGCGACCGCTCGCGAAAGCTCGACAGTATCCTTTCCCACCTCCCGTCGTACACCGCCGAGAACCTCGCGACCGACGTCGCTGAGCTCGCCCATGCCGAGGTGACCGAAGAGGACCCTCTGAGCGCCCGCCGGGTCATTCCGGAAGACGTCCACGGCGTGGGAGCGGCATTTGGCCGTCGCCTGGAACCAAGACCGCGCTGAAGACCGGGCGCTCATCGAGAGCAACATCGCCGGCGTTCTCCAGAAGATCGCTGAGGACGCAGGCGTCAGAAAATCCCCAACCGTGGTCATGGCGCAAGAGTGGCACCGCCAGATCTATCGCGGCGCGTCGCTCCCGGTTCCGTATTACGCGGGTGAGATTCGCGACAGCGACCCCGCGTATCCGGAGCTGATGGGGTACGAGGTGGGCGTCGGCTCGGCACGAGGCGTCCCCTCCCGGCGTGTGCCGGAGGAGCTTTCCACGTTCGAGCATTCAATGGGGAGCGCCGTGGACAAGCTCGATGCCCTGCTCCCTGTCGGCGCCCGGCCAACCGAGGAAAGCCAGCTCTACTCGATCCTGACCCTGGTCGCACTGTCTCACGGCGAATGGATACGGATCCATCCGTTCGCGAACGGCAACGGCAGGACGGCCAGGCTCTGGGCCAACTGGTGCGCTCTGCGTATGGGCTTCCGCCGTTCCTCCGTCTGAAACCGCGTCCGGACCGGGACGGGTATGCCCGCGCCGCCGCCCTCTCGATGCACGGCGAGCACGAAGCCATGGTCATCGAACTCATCGACATGTTGGAGATGCACCTACGGGCTCGCGGTTGATCGGAAGGAAGTCCCGAGAGCTTGGCTCAACGCGACGAGCCCCTCGCGGCACGCTGCCGGCGAGGGGCTCGCGGGATGCTTCTGGAGAAAGGGCGGTTACTTCGCCTTGAAGTCGAAGTTCGCCGTCACCGTGCCGTTGGCCGGGACGGTGACGTCCTGGTCGGCGGTGCCGAGCGTCTCGTGCCAGGCCTCGAGCGTGTACTTGCCCGGCGGGAGCTTGGGGATCGAGTAGGTGCCGTCTTCCTTGGTCACCGCGAAGTACGGGTTGTCGACGACACCCATGTAGGCCGACATCCAGGGGTGGACGTCGCACTTGAAGTGGACCATCACCTCGGGCTTGGAGAAGGTCTTCTCGAACTGCATCCCCTTGAACGGCTGCCCCTGGTTGAACTCGGTGTTCTTCACCGGCAGCGCGTGGATGTTGTGGAGGGTCGGGTCGTCGTTCTTGATCACCAGCGTCTGGCCCACCTGGATGCCCTGGATGCGCGGGTGATAGAGGCAGCCCTGCTGGTCGATCTCGGCCTTGGCCGTCGGCGCCGGGAAGCTCTTGCCCTCGAGGCCGCTCTTCACGTAGACGAAGACGTTGGCGAGCTTGCCATCCTTGACCACGACCTTCTGCGTGTCGACCGCCTCCTTGTGGAGGCCGGCGCACACCGGATCGGCGTTCATCAAGATCGGCGTGTCGGTGTCGGGGCCGGCGTAGGTGGCGGCGCCGGTGACGGTGCCGGCGTTCGCGGTGTCGACCGCCTTGGTCGGGGCCGCCGGCGTGCTGCCGCTCGGGCCCGAGTCACTGGCCGTCGACGTGGCCTCCTGCTTGCCGCCGCCGCAGGCGACCGCCAGCGAGGCGATGGCGACGAGCGCCAACAGTTTGTTCCTGCTCATACGATTGAAACCTCCTCGGTTGGTGGAAAGGAACCTACAGAGCTCGGTTCCTGGGAAAGCGCGGAGCCGAATGCGGCATTATGTCACACGCCGCATCCGGACTCCTTCCGGTCATTCTGATCATTCCGATCGCCGGCCGATCGCCGGCCGCGGTTCCCGCGCTCAACGGCCTCCGGCCCGGCTCGCCCCGACCGCTCCCGGCGCCACGGCCGCGGGCTTCTCGGCCGGTTTCTCGGCTGCCGTCGCGCCGCCGGAGAGGCTCCAGATGTGATCGCGCAGAGCCGTCGTGACCTTGTCGACGTCGGCGAGGTAGGCCTTGAGCTCCGCCTCGTCCTTGAAGTAGCGCATCATCTGCGCCTTCTGCGCCGCGTAGGCCGGCGAGTCGATGACCCCGGCGACCGGCGACTCGTACTTGCCCGGCGAGCTCTCCGGGAAGTTCGACGGCATGCGGGTGCCGGGAATCCACTTCTGCGGGTCCTTGACCCACGAGGGCACCCAGTCGTAGCGCAGGCGGTCGTGGGCGAGGAGGAGCGAGGGCGCGAGGTCCGGCGAGACGCCGGTCGCCTTCGCCGCCTCGGCGCCGGCCGGGTGGCACTTGGCGCACTGGAAGAGGTTGAAGACCACGCCGCCGACGGCGAGGTCGCGCGGATCGGCGCCGGGGAAGGGCGAGACGAACGGCTGCCGCTGCTCGCGCGAGGCGAAGTAGCCGATCACCGTATTCGCCTGCTCGTCGGTGAAGCCGAAGGTCGGCATGCGGGCGGAGAGCCACGGCCGCATCTTCACCCGGCTGGGGTCGTGGAGGTACTTGAACAGCCAGTCCGACTGCACGCGCGCGCCCTCGGCGGCCAAGTTCGGCGGTAGCATCGCCGGGTCCTGGATCACCGACTTGATGGCGTGGCCGCGGCCCTCGATCAGGTGGCAGCCCTGGCAGTTGTAGCGCTGGATGAGGTTGCGCCCCTCGGCGAGCGCCGCCGTCCGCGGATCGTTGCCCGCCCGCTTCGCCAGGACCACGGACTCCTTGGTGAAGCCCATGACGTTGGTCAGGACCGCCTCGGCCTCGCGCTCCGACATGCCGAAGTTCGGCATCTTCAGGAGGTCGTTGTAGTCCTTCGCCGGCTCCTTGCCGCGGTCGAAGATGCGCGGGCGCAGGAGCTTGGTGTGGATCCAGTCGTGCCGCGTCTCGGGCAGTTGGATGTGCCCGAAGTCGAGCTGGTGGAGGGGCTTCGAGCCCTCGGTCGTCAGCTCGGTGCCGATCGGCTTGACGTTCTCGAAGCCAGGGATCGTGTGGCAGCTGAAGCAGCCGTACTTGGTGATCGTCTGCTGCCCGAGATAGACGTTCTTCTCGTCCTCGCTCATCTTGGCGAGGTCGGCCTGGCTGCGCTCGATGGTCAGGTTGTTCTGCAGATAGGTGAGCGCCAGCTCGTCGCGCAGCGGGCGGTCGACCGCCGGCAGGGGCTGGTTCTCATAGCGCGGATCGCGGCTCGAGAGGAGATAGGAGGTGACGTCCGCCGCCTCCTGATCGGTCAGGCGCAGCGACGGCATCGCCGTCTCCGGGAAGTACTGCTTGGGGTTCTTGACCCAGGCGTAGAGCCAGCCGGACGACACCTTGCTCCCGGTGCGTACCAGGTTGGGGCCGTGCAGGCGCTTGACCAGCGGGAAGAAGTCGTCGCGCTTGGCGTTGGCGTCGAGGATGTGGCAGCCGGCGCAGCCCACGGACTCGAAGATCTTCTGGCCGTTCTGCGGGTTGCCCGCCGGCGCCGGCGGATAGGCCGGCCGCTCGGACTTCGCCCACAGGTAGGAGACGATGGCCGCGATCTCCGTGTGCTGGCGCCGGATGTTCTTCTCCCCCTTGATGTTCTCCTGGAAGAAGAAATGGGGCATGAAGGTCGTCGGGTGGAAGCTCCGCGGCGCCTCGATCCACTTGTAGGCCCAGCCGGGGTTGGTCTTGCCGGCGATGCGCGAGAGGTCGGGGCCGGGCTTGCGCACGTCGCGGAAGGCCGGGTAGTCGACGACGTGGCAGTTGGCGCAGCCCATGTGGACGATGAGGTCCTGCCCGGCGCCCTGCGTCTCGGCGGCCGGCGTCCAGACGCCCGAGGCGTGGCAGGTGACGCATCCCGCCTCGCTCATCTTGGCCGGCAGGATCGGATTCTCGAGGTAGGGCTGGTGCTCCCAGCCGAGCCGCTTCTGCCAGTCGCGCATCTGCGCCAGGCTCTCCGGGCTGTGGCCGGCGCGCGAGAAATCGGTGGCGCGGTCGAGGCCGCCATGGCAGGCGGTGCAGCCGAACTTGTTGAACGGGTGCGGCGAGCCGTCGCCGACGTAGGTGGCGAGGTTAGGGTGGGTGCGGAAGGGCTCTTTCCACTCCGGCCCGTCGAAGCCCGGGCGGTTGGCGGCGACGTGGCAGGTCATGCAGCGGTCGACGCGGTTCAAGTCGGTGAAGTAGACGTTCTTGTAGAGCCCGGGGAGGACCACCTGCTGGATGTGGAGGGAGGGCTGGATGAAGTCCATCAATGGCGCGTTCAGGATGAAGTAGTCGACCCCCTTGCCGAGGACGGAGGCGCGCTTCTCGACCTCGGCGACCCCCTTCTCCAGGGCGTCGAGCTTGTTCTGCGCCTCGGTGATGTCCTGCCGCTTCGCCGCCAGCGCCGCCGCCACGGCGTCTTTCTGGGCGGTCGCCTCCTCGCGCTGCTTCTTGGCGTCGGCGAGCGCCTGCTTCAGCCGCTCGACCTTCTTCGACTGCTCGGCGATGGCGCCCGAGTCCTTGCGCTGCAGCGCCCGGTCGTACTCGAAGCGGCTGGCGTCGAGCTCGCCCTTGGTCTTCTTCCACAGCGAGTCGGCGCTGTAGATCTGGGCGTTGAGCTTGGCGATCTTGGCCTCGAGGTCGGCGGCCCCGGACCGATGCTCGGCGAGCTTGGCCTGGCCGGCGTCGACGTCCTTCCTGAGCTGGGCGACCTGCTGCTGGTCGATCTTCTGCCGCTCCGCCTCCTCGTCCTTCATCAGCTTCTGGTGCTCGAGGCTGCGGAACTCCGCCTGGTAGCGCTTCCACGGCTGCGCGTAGTCGGCGAAGACCATCCACAGGGTCACCGCCAGGAGCCCGAGCGAGGAGAGGGCGAAGACCATGTTCATGCGCCCGAAGTCGTAGTGCCGGTCGGGGCGCTTCACCGGCGGGGCCTTGGGTGGCGGCGGAGGAGCGGCAGGAGGGGTCATATGTTGAAGAAGTACTCCTGGACGTGGACGAAGTACTTGAGGTTGAAGATCCACCGGCAATACATCTTGATCGGCAGCGACATCATCACCAGGAAGAGCACGACGCCGACGTAGTAGCGCGGGGCCCCCATCTTCTCGTAGTACGGGCTTGCAGGCGCTTCCTTCGCGCCAGGAGCACCGGCAGCGCGAAGAAGTAGAACAGCGACGACCAGGATGCCGAAGCATCTCGCGCAGGAACCAGTTGCTGCGGCAGCCCGATGTGCAGCAGCTTGATCCAGAAGTATTCCGACAGGTTGACGTTGGTCAGCGCGATCGAGCTTGTGGATGTCCCAGAACTCGAACGGGCCGAAGAAGTTCCAGTTCGGGCCGCGCAGGAACGTGCCGAGCACGATCAGCGAGCACCACAGGACGAGCGAAGCCGAAGAGGAAGATCGTGATCTCGACCTTGCGCTCGCGGAAGGTGAAGTAGCCGTTGCCCTTGGGGTTCTTGTCGATGTAGGGGATCGCGATCAGGCCGACGATGATGAGGCCGGGCAGCACGACGCCGGCCAGCCAGGGGTCGAAGTAGACGAGCATCTCCTGGAGCCCGAGGAAGTACCAGGGCGCCTTCGACGGGTTCGGGCGTGTTGGCCGGGTTGGCCGGCTGCTCGAGCGGCGCCTTGCAGGAAGATCGACCAGACGATCAGGACGACCGTGCAGCAGGATCAGCGAGATGAGCTCGGTGTAGACGAGGTCGGGCCAGACCCAGACGCGGTCCTCGACCTCGGTCTTCTCGATCGGTCGGCTCGCCGGCGCGATCCGGCGGCGTCGTTGAGCGACCGCCTTGCGACATCGCAAGACCAGACGAAGAAGCCGGCGAGGAAGATCATCACCGACGATCGGCACGTTGTCCGGCTTGGCGACGATCAGCCGAGAAGTTGGGGTCGAAGGTGCCGAGAGGATGAAGAAGCCCAGCTCCGACGCCGAGCAGGCCGTAGGCCGACCGCGCTTCGGTCCACAGCTCTCGCTTCCAGCGCAGCATCAGCCAGAAGCCGACGATCGCGAGCGATGAACGAACAGCTGCGGATCGGCGAGCGCGTTGATGAACCGCTTGAGGAAATCCATCGTGGTCTTGCCTCTACGTCCCCTAAACGCGGACCCGAGATGCCGCCGTCTTTGCGCACGCGCCAGAAGTGGACCGCCATCAGGAACGCCGCGATGCCGAGCGGGAGGCCGACGCAGTGCAGCACGTAGAAGCGGAGCAGCGCGCCGTCGCCGACGAACGTGCCGCCGAGCAGCGCGAAGCGCGCGTCGTCGCCGGCGTGAATCAAGCGGCACGTCGCCGAGTCTCAGCAAGCGCGGCGCCCGGGCCCTCGTTCCCGAGGAACGGCGTCGCGCGCGCCATGTTCGAGCCGACGGTGATGGCCCAGATCGCGAGCTGGTCCCAGGGCAGCAGATAGCCGGTGAACGAGAGCAGCAGCGTCAGCACCAGCAGGATGACGCCGATCGACCAGTTGAACTCGCGCGGCGGCTTGTAGGAGCCGGTCATGAAGACGCGGAACATGTGGAGCCAGACGGTGATGACCATCGCGTGCGCGCCCCAGCGGTGCATCTCGCGCATGATGCCGAAGCGGCACGTGCTCGCGCAGGCCGAGATGTCGATGAAGGCGTACTCGAGCGTCGGCCGGTAGTAGAACATCAGCAGCAGGCCGGTGAACGTCAGCACCAGGAAGAGGAAGAAGCTCAGCGCCGCCCATGCACCAGGTGTAGCGCAGCTTGACGCCCGACTTCTGCACCTTGACCGGGTGCAGGTGCAGGAACACGTTGCCGAGCATGGCGAGCACGCGCTTGCGGTTGTCGGTCGGGATGCCGACCCGGAAGATCGATTTCCAGACCTGTGTCTCGGTGACGATTTGCTCAGCTTGTCGAACATGAGCCCTCGTGTTGGATCGGATCGGTTGAATCAGTTGGATCGGATCGGTTGGATCGAGTCGCGTCGATTCAGGATCAGCCTGGGATGAACGCGTTGGGATCGTTCCACTGGCCCAGCTCCCACTGGAACTTCTGTCCCTTGTCGACGAGGATCTGGCCGTCGTCGGGGCTGACGAAGATCCGCGCGCGCTCGAGGGGACGCGGGGCGGGGCCCTCGAAGTTGATGCCGGTCATGTAGTAGCCGCTGCCGTGGCAGGGGCACTTGAACTTGTTCTGCGCCGCGAGCCAGGTCGGCGTGCAGCCCAGGTGCGTGCAGATGGCGATCAGGGCGAAGATCTTGCCGCCGTCGTGGACGATCCAGACGCCGTACTGATCGACCAGGCGGGTGTCGACGACGCCGGGCGGATAGTCCTCGGGCTTGCCGGCCTTGAAGGTCGTCGGCGGCTCGAAGAGGACGTTGGGGAACATGAAGCGGCCCATCGCGGTGACGCAGCCGCCGATGGCGACGGTGAACCCCACCCAGGCGACCGCGGCCCAGGAGAAGAAGCCGCGGCGGGTGAGGTCCGCGTCAGCCGGCGCTGCGGCTTTGGCCGCCGGAGTCGCGGGCCGGGCGGCCGCGGCGGGAGCCTTCGCCGCCGCCGCGCCGGCGGTCGGAGCGGACGCCGCGGCAGCCGCCGGCCGCGCGGCCGGGGCGGGCGGGCTCGTGGGCTTGGCGACCGCCGCCGGCGGAGTCGAGGCCGCGGCCGGCGGGATCGGAGTGGAGCTCGAGGACGGTGCGGCAGGAGGCTCTGCGGATCGCTCGGGAGGGGTTGCGGAGCCGCCGGGCGCCGCCGAGCTCGACGGCGCCGCCACCGGATCACCGGGCGTGCCGTCCTTCGTTTCATCCACCATTCAGACCCCTTTCGAGGTGCGGAAAATATCGGCTGACCCGCGCTTCCGAGTGCGCCCCTTTCTAGTCCATGTGTACGAGGGTGTCAAGCGCGAGGCGGCGCCGTCCGCCGCCCTATGGCTTGGCGAGCGCCTGCCTGGCTTCGAGGGCGGCCTGGCGGACTTTGAGGCTGGGATCGGAGGCGGCGAGGCGCTCGACGCGCGGCAGCTCCTGCTTCGCCTCGGGGCCACCGAGCGCGGCGAGCGCATGGAGGGCGGAGGTCATCGCCTCCTCCTCCTGCTCGGGGGTGATGTCGGGCACCTGCGCCAGGAGGCGGCGGTCGAGCATCGCCTCGAGCACCGGCAGCCCCGCCCGGCTGCCGAGCCGCGCCAGCGACAGCGCCGCGTTCCAGCGCACGTCGGCCGCCGGGTCGTCGAGCCGCGGCAGGAGCGCCGGCTGGGCGGCCTTGTCGCCGAGCTCGCCCAAGGCGAAGGCGGCGGTCTTGCGCATGCCGGCGTCGGGATCGGCGAGCGCCGCCTCGAGCGGCCCGCGGGCCCGCGGGTCGCCCAGGGTGCCGAGCGCCCAGAGGGCGTAGATGCGGGTCTTGTCGTCCTTGTCCTTCAACGCGGCGACGAGGAGCGGCAGCGCCTCGCGGTCGTGGGTGCGGCCGAGGACGACGGCGAGGTACTGGCGGATCTCCGGCTCCTCGGTGTCCTTGAAGAGGGAGCGCACCTGGGCCTTCGCCCCGGGCTCCTCGTCGAGCGCGCGGGGATCGTTGGTCAGGATCTTCGACAGCTCGTAGGCCGCCTGGGTCCGCCGCGGCTTCCATCCCGAGCGCAGCTCGTTCAGGCAGTCGGTCGTCGTCTGTTTCTCGTGGGCGATCCAGCCGAAGCCGATGAAGACGGCGACGCAGAGGAAGACGACGACGAGCGGGACGACGAAGAGGCCGAGGAACTGGCGCAGCGCGCTCGCCCCGACCTCGTCATCCGGAAGAGCGGGTGGGAGATCGGGCGGCGGCTCGGGGAGGGGACGTACAGGCTCGCCTGCGGGGACGGACGGAGGGAGCGGGGGCTCGGGCTCGGACATCGGGCCGGCAGCATACCGCAAGGCCCGGAGTCGCGACATCCGCTGATTACCCCGTTACCGGCGGCCGGCGGAGCCGCGCCGGTCTCCCGCTCGATCGGCACCACGCGTTTTGAGCTTTTGACAAGATCACGCCCGACCCTCCCGCCTCGTGGGCCGGCTTCCGGCCGGACCTCGCATCCTTATAGATGGCGGGACGAGAGCCGGTGCAAAGCGGCAGGCCGCCGCCGGCCGGCACCACGTTGGAGACGGCCGCGAGGCAGGCGGCGGCCGAGGCACTCGTATTGCACGGCTTTTCGGCTTGCTGCTAGGATCGCGCTTGTGACGATCGTCACAAAGTAACTTGTTCGGGATTGAGGGGCTCGGATATGTTGCGGTTGCGGGGCAGGATCGTCTAGGGAGGGAGCGATGGCGCAGATCTTCCACCGCAGCACCAATACCATCGCCAAGGTCAGCATTTTCGGCGGCGTCTTCTTCCTCGCCTTCCTCACCTGGATCTACTCCACCCTTCTCCGCTCCTCCTACGTCACCGGCCAGAACGTGGTCAAGAAGCAGCCGGTGCCGTTCAGCCACGAGCACCATGTGGCGCAGCTCGGCATCGACTGCCGCTACTGCCACACCTCGGTCGAGCAGTCGCACTTCGCCGGCATCCCGCCGACCGCGACCTGCATGAACTGCCACCGCCAGATCTGGACCAACGCGGCGCTCCTCGCCCCGGTGCGCGACAGCTACGCCACGCGGCACGCCGCTGCGCTGGTCGCGGATCCACGACCTGCCTGATTTCGTCTACTTCAACCACAGCATCCACGTCGCCAAGGGAATCGGCTGCGTCACCTGCCACGGCCGGGTCGACCGCATGCCGCTGATGTTCCAGCACGCGTCGCTGCAGATGGAGTGGTGCCTGGACTGCCACCGCGACCCGGCCAAGTACATCCGGCCCAAGGACCAGGTCTTCAACCTGGCCTACGAGCCGCCGGCCGGGACCGAGCTCGGCGCCCGCCTGGTCAAGCAGTACCACGTGCAGTCGCCGCGGACGCTGACGAGCTGCTCGACCTGCCACCGGTAGAGGCCGCAGGATCAGGAACGGAGCGAGGAACGGGATGTCCACAGAGAGCAGGGCGAGCAAGGGCGCAGAGGGCGCGCCGCCCGACCTCGCGGCGATCCGCGAGCGCCTGGCGACCAGCCGGGGCCCCGAGGTCTGGCGGAGCCTGGACGAGCTCGCCGCCACGCCGGACTTCCAGGACTGGCTGCACCGCGAGTTCCCGCGCCAGGCCTCGGAGTGGGTCGAGCCGCCGGACGACGGCGTCTCCCGCCGCCGCTTCCTCCAGCTGAGCGGCGCCTCGCTCGCCCTCGCCGGTCTCACCGCCTGCACCAAGCAGCCGCTCGAGCACATCGTCCCCTACGTCCAGCAGCCCGAGGAGATCGTCCAGGGGCGGCCGCTCTATTTCGCCACCACCTTCACGCTCGGCGGGTACGGGATGGGCGTCCTCGCCGAGAGCCACACCGGCCGGCCGACCAAGATCGAGGGCAACCCCGACCATCCGGCGAGCCTCGGCGCGACCGACGTCTTCGCGCAGGCGACCGTGCTCGACCTCTACGACCCCGGCCGCTCGCAGTCGATCACCGGCCTCGGGCGCATCCGCACCTGGGGAGCCTTCGTCAACGAGATCTCGGGGCCGATCCGCGCCCTGCGCGCCTTGGGCGGCGAGGGTGTCCGCTTCCTCACCGGCCGCGTCACCTCGCCGACGATGGCGGATCAGATGAAGTCGATCCTCGCCGCCTACCCGCGCGCGCGCTGGCACCGCTGGGAGGCGGCGGCGCCGCCCTACGAGCACCAGGGCTCGGTCGCCGCCTTCGGCGCGCCGCGCGAGACGGTCTACGATTTCAGCCGCGCCAAGGTGATCCTCGCCCTCGACTCCGACTTCCTCACCTGCGGCCCGGGGGCGGTGCGCTACTCGCGCGACTTCGCCCGCAATCGCCAGGTGCGCCTCGACCGCCGGACCATGAACCGCCTCTACGCGGTCGAGGCGACGCCGACCAACACCGGCACCCTCGCCGACCACCGCCTGGCCCTGCCCCCGGCCCAGGTCGAGGCCTTCGCCCTCGCCCTCGCCGCCGAGCTGGGCGTCGTCACCCATCCGGCGAGCTCGCCGGCGGGCCTCCTCGCCGAGAGGTCGCGCGCCTTCGCCGCCGCGGTCGCCAAGGATCTCCGTGCCAATGCCGGGGCATCGGCCGTCGTCGCCGACGGCTTCTCGCCGCCCGCCGTCCAGGTGCTCGCCCACGCCATCAACCAGGAGCTGGGCAACGCCGGCAGGACCGTCTTCCACCTGGCGCCGGTCGAGGCCGATCCGCTCGACCACGCAACCTCGATCGCCGAGCTCACCCGCGACCTCGACGCCGGCAAGGTCGAGCTGCTGGTCGTCTTCGACACCAACCCGGTCTACACGGCGCCGGCCGACCTCAAGTTCCGCCAGGCGATCCAGAAGGCGCGCCTGCGCGTCCATCTCGGGCTCTACGACGACGAGACCGCCGAGCTCTGCCAGTGGCACATCCCGGCCGCCCACCCGCTCGAGAGCTGGAGCGACGCCCGCGCCTTCGACGGCACCGCGTCGATCGCGCAGCCGCTGATCGACCCGCTCTACGGCGGCAAGAGCGCCCACGAGCTGCTCGCCGTCTTCTCCGACCGCATCGATGCCACCAGCTACGACGTGGTGCACGACTACTGGACGAAGCGCCTCGGCGGCGCCAACCCGGAGGCCGCGTTCCGCCAGGCGCTCCACGACGGCGTCGTCCCCGGCACGTCGGCGTTGCCGGCCACGGCTCCCGAGACGCGGGTCGCCGGCGGCGCGGCGGCCCAGGCGGCCGGCCAGATCGCGGGCCGGACGGCGGCGGCGAACCCCGCCTGGGTGCCGCTCATCTTCCGCCCCGACCCCACGGTCTACGACGGCAGCTTCGCCAACAACGCCTGGCTCCAGGAGCTGCCGAAGCCGCTCACCAAGCTCACCTGGGACAACGCGGTGATCGTCTCGCCGCGCACCGCCGAGCGGCTGAAGGTCGGCGTCGAGCAGGTGGTCGAGCTCGCCTGGCGCGGCGCCAAGGTCCGGGCGCCGGTCTGGGTGCAGCCCGGCCACGCCGACGGCTGCGCCACCCTGCACCTGGGCTACGGCCGCTGGCGCTCCGGCCCCGTCGGCACCGGTATCGGCGCCGATGCCTACGCGCTGCGCACGTCCGACGCCCTCGCCGTCCTGCCGGGCGTGGGGATCTTCCCCACCTCCGAGCAGGCCACCCTCGCGAGCACCCAGAACCACCATCCGATGGAGAGCGGCGCCGACGAGATCCCGACCGCCACCGCCGAGTTCGCGCGGCGCCAGCCGGTGCGCACCGGGACGCTCGCCGAGTTCGCGGCCAACCCGGAGTTCCAGCGCCGCGAGATCGCGGCCCATCCGGACGAGAACGAGGCCGAGGAGGGGATGAGCCTCTACCCCAACTGGCCGTACAACGGCTATCGCTGGGGGATGGCGATCGACCTCTCCGTCTGCACCGGCTGCAGCGCCTGCGTCGTCGCCTGCCAGGCGGAGAACAACATCCCGACGGTCGGCAAGGAGCAGGTCACCAAGGGGCGCGAGATGCACTGGCTGCGCATCGACCGCTACTTCGCGGGGAGCCTGGACGATCCGGCCGTCCACCACCAGCCGGTCCCCTGCATGCAGTGCGAGAACGCCCCCTGCGAGGTGGTCTGCCCGGTCGCCGCCACCACCCACAGCTCGGAGGGCCTGAACGACATGGTCTACAACCGCTGCGTGGGGACGCGGTACTGCTCGAACAACTGCCCCTACAAAGTGCGGCGGTTCAACTTCCTGCGCTACTCGAACCACGACGTGCCGGTGCTCAAGATGCTGCAGAACCCGGACGTCACCGTCCGCATGCGCGGCGTCATGGAGAAGTGCACCTACTGCGTGCAGCGCATCAACGGCGCCAAGATCGATGCCGAGGTGGCCGACCGCAAGGTGCGCCCCGGCGACGTCCAGACCGCCTGCCAGCAGGCCTGCCCGACCGAGGCGATCGTCTTCGGCGACATCGGCGACCCCGGCTGGGAGGTCAGCCGGCGCAAGGCCGATCCGCTCAACTACAGCCTGCTCGAGGAGCTCAACACGCGGCCGCGGACGACCTACCTGACCAAGCTGCGCAACGAGAACCCCGACCTCGCGAGCCCGTCCACGCCGCCGACCCCGAGGGCCACCTAGATGGCGACGCCGGAATCCGCGCTGCCCGCCAAACCCTACCGGCCGCCGGTGGTGGCCCCGGGCTACACCCCGGGGACGGTCACCGACAAGATCAGCGCGGTCGTCCTGCGCAAGACGCCGCGCTGGTGGTACCTCGCCTTCGGCATCTCCTTCTGCCTGATGATGCTGCTCCTCGTCTCGGTGACCTGGCTGTTCGTCAAGGGCATCGGGGTGTGGGGCGTCAACATCCCCATCGGCTGGGGCTTCGCGATCGTCAACTTCGTCTGGTGGATCGGCATCGGCCACGCCGGCACGCTGATCTCGGCGATCCTCCTGCTGCTGCGCCAGGAGTGGCGCACCTCGATCAACCGCTTCGCCGAGGCGATGACCCTCTTCGCCGTCGCCTGCGCCGGTCTCTATCCTCTCCTCCACCTCGGCCGCCCGTGGCTCGCCTACTGGCTCTTCCCCTACCCCAACACCATGGGGATCTGGCCGCAGTTCAGGAGCCCGCTCATCTGGGACGTCTTCGCGGTGTCGACCTACGCCACGGTGTCGCTCCTTTTCTGGTACGTCGGCCTGGTGCCCGATCTCGCGACGCTCCGCGACCGCGCGACGGGGCGGATCAAGCGGATCGTCTACGGCTTCGGCGCCATGGGCTGGCGGGGCTCCGCCCGCCACTGGCACAACTACGAAGCGGCCTACCTGCTCCTCGCCGGCCTGGCGACGCCGCTCGTCGTCTCGGTCCACACCGTCGTCTCCTTCGACTTCGCGATCGGCATCGTCCCCGGCTGGCACTCGACGATCTTCCCCCCTACTTCGTGGCCGGGGCGATCTATCAGGGCTTCGCCATGGTGATCACCCTCGCCCTGCCGCTGCGCGCCGCCTTCGGCCTGCAGGACTTCATCACCACGCGGCACCTGCAGAACATGGCCAAGGTGATGCTCGCGACCGGCCTGATCGTCGTCTACGGCTACGCGATCGAGGTCTTCTTCGCCTGGTACAGCGCCAACCCCTACGAGCAGTTCATGATCTGGAACCGCATCACCGGCCCCTACCGGGGGCACTGGATCGCGCTCATCTGCTGCAACGCCGTCATCCCGCAGCTCCTCTGGTTCCGCCGGGTGCGCACCTCGCCGGTGCCGCTCTGGTGCGTCGCCATGGTGGTCAACGTCGGCATGTGGCTCGAGCGCTTCGTGATCGTCGTCACCAGCCTCCATCGCGACTTCCTGCCCTCGTCGTGGGGCATGTACCGGGGCACGATCTGGGACTGGGGCACCTTCATCGGGACGATCGGCTTCTTCCTCACCTGCGTCTTCCTGTTCATCCGCTTCCTGCCGATGATCTCGATCACCGAGATGCGCGCCCTGCTGCCCGGCGCCAAGGGGAGCGAGTTCCCGGAGGCCGAACAATGAACCTCGAGCGCCGCGCCGCGCTCTACGGCCTGATGGCGGAGTTCGCCGCTCCGGACGTCCTGATCCGCGCCATCCGCGAGACCCGCCGGGCCGGCTATCGCCGGGTCGAGGCCTACACCCCCTACCCGATCGAAGAGGTCTCGGAGGCGCTCGAGCTGCGCCGCTCGAAGATGCCGCTGCTCGTCCTCATCGGCGGCCTGTGCGGCCTCTCGGGCGGCTACCTCCTCCAATATTGGATCAACCTGTGGGCCTACCCGATGAACGTCGGCGGCCGGCCGATGCACAGCTGGCCCGCCTTCATCGTGCCGACCTTCGAGATGACGATCCTCTTCGCCGCCCTCTTCGCGGTCTTCGGCATGTTCGCCTTGAACGGCCTGCCGCAGCCCTATCACCCGGTGTTCAACGTGGAGCGCTTCGCCGAGGCGTCGCGCGACCATTTCTTCCTGGTGATCGAGGCCGTCGATCCCAAGTTCGAGCCGGCCGCGACGGCGGATTTCCTGCGCCGGCTGGACGCGCGCGAGGTGGCCGAAGTTGAACAGTGAACGGCGATTCCACCGGACAGCCGGCCGCCGGACGGCGCTCCTCGCGGCCGGCCTGGCGCTCGCCGCCGCCGCCGGCTGCCGGCAGAACATGCACAACCAGGCGAAGTACAAGACGCTCGCCGAGAGCGACTTCTTCCCCGACGGCCTGTCGGCACGGCCGCTGCCCGCCCACACCGTGGCGCGCGGCTTCCTGCGCGACACCCCCCTCTATACCGGCCTGGGGCCCGACGGCCGCCCGCTCGCGACGTTCCCCTTCCCGGTGACGCGCCAGGTGCTCGAGCGCGGCGAGCAACGGTTCAACATCTTCTGCTCGCCATGCCACGACCGCACCGGCTCGGGCCGGGGGATGATCGTGCAGCGCGGCTACAAGCAGCCGCCGTCCTACCACATCGACCGCCTGCGCAGCTCGCCGGTGGGGTACTTCTACAACGTCATCACCGAGGGCTTCGGGGTCATGCCGAGCTACGCCTCCCAGATCCCGCCGGCCGATCGCTGGGCCATCGTCGCCTACGTCCGGGCCCTCCAGCTCGCCCAGAACGCCCGCCTCGCCGACCTCTCCCCCGGCGAGCGCCAGCGCCTGGACGCCGCCTTCCAGCGTACCGCCGCGGGCGAGCTGCCGCCGGGCGAGGGGCCGGGCCTGGGCGTCCAGCGCCCGGAGGGCGCCGAGATGCCCGGACACGAGCCGGACCGCGGGAGGGCCCACCCATGACGACGCTCGACGGCATCCCGGCCGCCCCGCGGCTCGTCGCCGCGGACTGGAGCGCCCCGTCCGACATCGATCGCCTGCAGCGCCGGTCGCTCCTCGCGGCGGGGGTGGGGATCGTCGCCTGCGCCATCGGCTTCTTCGTCGACCGCCCGGTCTTCTTCCGCGCCTACCTCATCGCCTGGCTGCTCGTCACCGGCGTCGCCCTGGGATGCATGGCGATCGCCATGCTCCACCACCTCTCGCGCGGCGGCTGGGGGCTGATGATCCGGCGCACCCTCGAGGCGGCGACGCGTACCCTGCCCATCGTCTTCGTCCTCGCCCTGCCGCTCGTCTTCGGCATGCGCGACCTCTACTCCTGGGCGCGGCCCGAGGTGGTGGCGGCGGACCCGATCCTGCAGGCCAAGCACCCCTACCTGAACGTGCCGTTCTTCTGGATCCGGCTGACCGCCTTCTTCCTCATCTGGGGCTTCTTCGCCTTCCGCCTCAACCGCGCCTCGCTGGCGCAGGACCGCGGCGCCGACCCGGCGCTCACGCGGCGCATGCAGATGATCTCCGCCCCCGGCCTCGTCATCTACTGCGCGCTCGCCACCTTCGCCGCGGTCGACTGGCTGATGTCGCTGCAGCCGCACTGGTTCTCGACCATGTACGGCGTCTACTTCTTCGGCAGCCAGGGGCTGGCGGGGATGGCGTTCGTCATCACCTTCGCCGCCTACCTCGCGCAGCGCCGGCCGATGGACCAGGTGCTGACGCGCCACTTCTTCCACGACTACGGCAAGCTGCTGCTCACCTTCGTGATGCTCTGGGCCTACTTCTCCTTCTCCCAGTTCCTCATCATCTGGGCGGGCAACGAGCCCGAGGAGATCGTCTGGTTCGTGCGCCGGCTCAGCCACGGCTGGGGGGTGATCGCGATCGGCCTGGTGGTGCTCCACTTCGCCCTGCCCTTCGCGCTGCTCCTGTCGCGCGACCTCAAACGCAACCCGCGCCTCCTCGGCGGCGTCGCGCTGGGGATGCTGGCGATGCGCTGGATCGACCTCTACTGGCAGGTCGAGCCGGCCTTCCACCAGGGCACCTTCTACTTCCACTGGCTGCACTTGGCGGCGCTCCTCGCGGTCGGCGGCCTGTGGCTGGCCGCCTTCCTCGCCGAGCTCAAGAAACGGCCGCTGCTGCCGATCAACGATCCCTATCTGCCGGAGGCGCTCGCTCATGAAGGGCACTGATCCGGCGACCGGCCTGCCGCCGCACGACGAGCCACGGCCCGGCGCCGCGCAGGCCGCGGATTCCCAGCAGTACGACCGCGACCTGAACGTCAAGGGGATCCTCTGGTCGGCGGCCTACCTCGCCGGTGGCGTCCTCGTCGTCTGCCTGCTGATGTACTGGCTGTTCCTCGGCCTGCGCAAGCTCGAGAACCGCGCCGACCCGCCGGCGCCGCCCCTCGCCGAGGAGCGCCGAGAGCAGCCGCTGCCGCCCGAGCCGCGCCTCCAGGCCTCGCCCGACCAGGACATGGCCGAGCTCCGCGCCCGCGAGGACCGCGCGCTCCACCAGCCGGCCTGGATCGACCAGCAGGCGGGGACGGTGCGCCTGCCGATCGACCTCGCGATGGACGTCATCGCGCGGCGCGGCCTGCCGGCGACGGGCGCCGGCGCGCCGAGCCCGAACGAAACCCGCCTCGCCGCCGGCGCAGCGGCGGCGGGCCAGGCAGCCGGTCAGACCACGCCGCTCCCCGGCCAGCCAGCCGCGGCGCCCCCCGCCGCCAGGTCGCACGCGGCGGGCGCCGGGCTCGGCGAGCGCCAGGGCGCCGCCGGCCCGGTCCCGGAGACGCCCGCCGCACCGACGACCCGGAAACCGCCGGCCCCGAAGCCGCCACGGAGGACTCCCGCGTGAAGCGCCTCGTCTCCGCTCTGGCGGCCCTCCTGGCGGCGGGGGTGGTCGCCCCGGCGCTCGCCCAGCCGGAGTTCCCCTCGCCGGCTGCCGGCGGCAGCACCGCGAAGCCGGCGAGCGCGCTGCCGTCGCCGCTCAAGAACGTCGGCTACGACCAGAAGCTGGGCGCCCAGGTGCCCCTCGCTCTGCCGTTCGAGGACGACGCGGGCCGTCCTGTCCGCCTCGGCGACTACTTCGGCAGGCGGCCGGTCGTCTTCGCCCTCGCCTACTTCAGCTGCCCGATGCTCTGCACGGTGGTGATGAGCGACATGGCGGCGGCCTTGAAGGTGCTCCCGTTCGACGCCGGCAGGGACTACGACGTCGTCGTGGTGAGCTTCGACCCCCACGACACGCCGGGCCTCGCCAAGGCGAAGAAGCAGGAGATGGTCGAGCGTTCCGGCCATCCCGGGACCGCCGCCGGCTGGCACTTCCTGACCGGCGGGCAGGCGTCCATCGACGCGCTCACCCGCGCCGTCGGCTTCCGCTACTACTGGGACGCCGAGACCCGCAATTTCGCCCACACGGCGGGCATCCTCGTGCTGACCCCCCGGGGGCGGATCGCGCGTTACTTCTACGGCATCGAGTACCCGCCGCGCGACGTGCGGCTGGCCCTGGTCGAGGCGTCGGGCGAGACGATCGGCTCGGCCGTGGACCAGATCCTCCTCTACTGTTTCCACTACGACCCGGTGATCGGCAAATACAGCGCCACGGCCATCCACCTGATCCGCTTGGCCGGCGCCCTGACGGTCGCCGGCCTGGCGCTCATGCTGGCGCTCCTCAAGCGACGCGAGCAGCCGGCCTCGGGGAGGGCCTAGACAGACATGCGCCAGGACCTGCCGCTCTTCCCTCCGGCCGCCTCGACGGGCGCCCACCAGGTGGACATGATCACCTACGTGTGGCTCGTCGTCGCGATCTTCTTCAGCCTGTTGATCGCCGGCCTCATCCTCTTCTTCATGGCCCGCTACCGCCGGCGGTCGGCGGACGCGGTGGGCGCCCCGACGGGCAACCCGCTGCTCCTCGAGATCACCTGGTCGGGGATCCCGCTCCTCATCACCCTCGTGATGTTCGCCTGGGGGGCGCGGGTCTTCTTCTTCGTCTACCGGCCGCCGTCGAACGCCGTCGAGTACTTCGCCGTCGGCAAGCAGTGGATGTGGAAGTTCCAGCACCCGGAGGGGAACCGCGAGATCGACGAGCTGCACGTGCCGGTCGGCCAGCCGATCAAGATGATCATGACCTCCGAGGACGTCATCCACAGCTTCTACGTCCCGGCCTTCCGCATGAAGCAGGACGTGCTGCCCGGCCGCTACACGACGACCTGGTTCGAGGCCGACCGGCCCGGCACCTACCATCTCTTCTGCGCCGAGTACTGCGGCACCGAGCACTCGCGGATGATCGGCAGCGTCGTCGTCATGGAGCCCACCGACTACGAGGCCTGGCTCTCCGGCGCGCAGCCCGGCCAATCGCTGGTCGCCTCGGGCGCCCAGCTCTTCCAGTCGCTCGCCTGCAACACCTGCCATCGGCCGGGGCCGGGGATGGCGGCGCGCGGGCCGCGCCTCGAGGGGCTCTTCGGCCACCAGGTCGCGCTCGCCGACGGCCGCTCGGTCGTCGCCAACGAGGACTACATCCGGGAATCGATCCTCAACCCGACGGCCAAGGTGACCGCCGGCTACCAGCCGATCATGCCCACCTTCCAGGGGCAGGTGACCGAGGAGCAGCTCGTGCAGATCATCGCCTACGTCAAGTCGCTCTCCGGCGCGCCCGGCGACGGCACGGATTCGACCGCGGCCGGCGCCGGGGCCGGCGCCGGCACGGCCGGCAACCGGCCGGCGCCCCCTGCGGGCGCCCCCGCCGCGGGCAAGCCGGCTGCCAAGGGCCGCTAGGACCCAAGCTTATGAACGCACCGACCGCAGACACCCGCTCCGTGACGGCGCCCGCCACCTCGGACCTCGCCCTGCCGCGCGAGAACTACCTGAACGCCCAGTACGGCCTGCGCTCCTGGCTCTTGACCAAGGACCACAAGCGCATCGCCATCCTCTACCTGATCTCGGTGACGGCGTTCTTCTTCCTCGGCGGCTTCTTCGCCCTCCTCATCCGGCTCGAGCTGCTGACGCCGGAGGGCGACCTCGTCGGCCCCGACACCTACAACCGCCTGTTCACCATGCACGGCATCGTCATGGTGTTCTTCTTCCTCATCCCGTCGATCCCGGCGACGCTCGGCAACTTCCTCATGCCGCTCATGATCGGCGCCAAGGACCTCGCCTTTCCCAAGATCAACCTGGGCAGCTGGTACGTCTACAACCTGGGCGCGCTCTTCACCCTCTGGTCGATCCTCCACGGCGGCGTCGACACCGGCTGGACCTTCTACACGCCGTTCTCGACCACCTACTCGAACACCTACGTCATCACCGCCGCGCTGGGGATCTTCATCGCCGGTTTCTCGTCGATCATGACCGGCTTGAACTTCATCGTCACCGTCCATCGCATGCGGGCGCCCGGCCTCACCTGGTTCCGGCTGCCGCTCTTCGTCTGGTCGATGTACGCGACCTCGCTCATCATGGTCCTGGGGACGCCGGTCATCGCCATCACCCTCCTCTTGGTCGCCGCCGAGCGGACGCTCCACCTGGGGATCTTCGATCCCGCCTTGGGCGGCGATCCGATCCTCTTCCAGCACCTCTTCTGGTTCTACTCGCACCCGGCGGTGTACATCATGGTGCTGCCGGGGATGGGGGTGGTCAGCGAGCTGGTGGCCGCCTTCTCGCGGCGGCGGATCGTCGGCTACCGCGTCGTCGCCTTCGCCAGCGTGGCGATCGCCGTCCTCGGCTTCCTGGTCTGGGGGCACCACATGTTCGTCACCGGCCAGTCGCTCTACACGGCGACGATCTTCTCGGTGCTCTCGATGCTCGTCGCCATCCCGTCGGCGGTCAAGGTCTTCAACTGGACGGCGACGCTCTACCAGGGCTCGATCTCGCTCGAGACGCCGATGCTCTACGCCTTGGGCTTCATCGGGCTCTTCACCATCGGCGGCCTGACCGGCACCATGGTCGCGACGCTCGGCTTCGACGTCCACGTCCACGACACCTACTTCATCGTCGCCCACTTCCACTACATCATGGTCGGCGGCACGATCATGGCGTACATGGGCGGCATGCACTACTGGTGGCCGAAGATCTCCGGACGCCTCTACCCGAGCTTCCTGTCGAAGCTCTCGGCGCTCATCATCTTCGTCGGCTTCAACCTCACCTTCTTCCCGCAGTTCATCCTCGGCTACCTCGGCATGCCGCGCCGCTACTGGTCCTACCCGCCGGAGTTCCAGGTGCTCAACGTGCTGTCGACCGCCGGCGCCTCGATCCTGGGGATCGGCTACATCCTGCCGCTCGCCTACTTCGCCTGGTCGATGCGCTACGGCAAGCGCGCCAGCGACAACCCGTGGGGCGCCGTCGGCCTCGAGTGGACGACGACCTCGCCGCCGCCGACGCACAACTTCGACGTGACGCCGATCGTCACCCACGAGGCGTACGACTACGGCCAGGGCCCGGTGCTCGGCGCCAAGGAGGCCCCCGTTGTCTAGCTCCCACGCGGCGCTCCAGCACCACTTCGACACCCTCGACCAGCAGCGCGAGGCGTCGACCTTCGGGATGTGGTGCTTCCTGGTGACCGAGATCATGTTCTTCGGCGGCCTCTTCACCGCCTACGTCATCTACCGCATGCGCTACCAGGTGGCCTTCGAGGCGGCGTCGAACTCGCTGCTGACCTGGGCCGGGTCGATCAACACGGCGGTCCTGATCTGCAGCAGCCTGACGATGGCGCTCGCCATCCGCTCGGCGCAGCTCAACCGCAGGAAGGCGATCGTCTGGTTCCTGCTGATCACGATGGCCCTGGGGGTCACCTTCCTCGGCATCAAGGCCTTCGAGTACACGACCGAGTTCCACGAGCACCACTACCCCGGCCCCGGCTTCCACTTCGACGGGCCGGAGCCGCACCACGCCGAGATGTTCTTCGCCATCTACTTCTGCATGACGGGGCTCCACGCCGTCCACATGATCATCGGCCTGGGGCTCCTCTCCTCGCTCCTGCTGCCGGCGTGGAAGGGGCGCTTCACCGCGGAGTGGCACAACCCGATCGAGTGCATCGGTCTCTACTGGCACTTCGTCGACATCGTGTGGATCTTCCTGCTGCCGCTGCTCTACCTCTTCGGCGCGCACGGCGCGAAGTGACGGAGGACCTCCTTCCGAGGACAACCATGGCCGAGCACGTCTCCTCCTTCAAGCACTACGTCCTCACCTGGGGGGCGCTCATGGTGCTGACCGGGGTCACGGTGGGGGTCGCCTATCTCGACCTCGGGATCGCCAACGACCTGGTGGCGCTGGCGATCGCGGTGACCAAGGCCCTCCTCGTCATCCTGCTCTTCATGCACGTCAAGGAGAGCAGCCGGCTGACCCGCCTGACCGTCGTCGCCGGCTTCTTCTGGCTGGCGATCCTGATCGGCATCACCCTCACCGACTACCTCAGCCGGCCGGCGGTCGACCGGCTGCGCGGGGTGCCGAGCAGCCGCCAGCTCCAGCTCCAGGGCCAGGGCAACCGCATGCCGATGACCGAGCCGGCGCACCCGTAAACGCCGCCGCCTATGGCAGCGGCGGTCGATGGGGGCGGGCGGAGCTGGCGGCGGCGGCTGGGGCTCGAGCGCGGCGTCACGGCGCTCGCCGCCGGCCTCTTCGTCTACGGCTTCGGCGAGGAGCTGTGGTTCCGCTACCTGCCGGCCTACCTCCGCGCGCTCGGCGCCGGAGCGCTCCTCGTCGGCGCCTTCGGCACTCTCAAGGACCTGCTGGACGCCGGCTACGCCTATCCCGGCGGGGTGATCGCCGACCGCCTGGGCAGCCGCCGCGCCCTCCTCCTCTTCGCCGCCCTGACCACCGCCGGCTTCGCGCTCTACCTCGCCATCCCGTCGGTCGCGGCGATCTTCGCCGGGCTCTTCCTGGTGATGGCCTGGCAGTCGCTGGGCCTGCCGGCGACCTTCTCGCTGGTGCGCGAGGAGCTCTCGGGCGGCGGCCGTCTGGTCGGCTTCACCGTGCAGTCGGTGGTCAAGCGGCTGCCGATCGTCCTCGCACCGCCCCTCGGCGGCTACCTGATCGGGCGCTACGGCATCGGCCGCGGCATGCGCTTCGGCTTCGCCGCCTCGATCGTCCTCTCGCTCCTCATGCTGGGCGGGCTCGCCCTCGCCTTCCGCGGCGGCCAGCGGCCGGAGGTCGAAGCTCCGGAGCGGGGGCGCGTGCGCCTGCACCCGGTGCTCAAACGCCTCCTCGCCGCCGACATCCTCGTCCGCCTCTGCGAGGGGCTCCCGGACGTCTTCCTCGTCGTCTGGGCGCTCGAGGTGGTGAAGATCACGCCGGCGCGCTTCGGCCTCCTCACCTCGATCCTCATGGCGACGGCGATCGTCTCCTACATCCCGGCGGCGTTCCTCGCCGAGCGGGCGGAGAAGAAGCCCTTCGTCGTCCTCACCTATGCCTTCTTCACCCTCTTCCCGCTCGCCGTCATGCTCTCCCATTCCTTCGCCATGCTGGCGCTCGCCTTCGTCGTCGGCGGGCTGCGGGAGATCGGCGAGCCGGCGCGCAAGTCGCTCATCGCCGACCTCGCGGCGGGGAGCGACCCCGGCCGGTCGGTCGGCCTCTACTACTCGATCCGCGGCTTCGCCGTCGCCGGGGCCGCGGCGGTGGGCGGCGCCCTGTGGACCGTCCGCCCGTCCCTCACCTTCCTCGTCGCCACGGTGCTCGGCGCCGCGGGTACCCTATGGGCGGCGATCGCGCTGCCCGGCGCGAGCGCCGAGGCCGATCGATAGAGCGGGCCGTCGACGGCCGCGGCTCCATCGTGTACGCTCGCGCGTCATGCGCGCCAACGAGACGCTCCTCGATCTCCTGCTCGAGGCCCAGACCCTCGACCGCATCCCGAGGAGCGGCTACGTGCTGCGCGGCGTGACCAATCCGGAGAGCGTGACGGAGCACAGCTGGCACGTGCTCTTCCTGGTCTGGGCGCTGGGGCCCCAAGTGCCGGGTGTCGACCTCGGGCGCGCGGTCGAGATCGCGCTGGTCCACGACCTGGCCGAGCTGCGCATCGGCGACCTGCCGCGGACCGCGACGCGCTACTTCCCGGCGGGGGCGAAGAAGGGGGCCGAGTCGGCGGCGATGGCGGACGTGCTCGCGCCGCTGCCGCCGCGCGCCCGCAACCTCTACGCCGAGTACCAGGAAGGGGCGAGCCCCGAGGCGCGCCTGGTCAAAGCCTGCGACAAGCTCCAGCTCATGTTGAAGGTCGCCGTCTACGAGCGCTGGGGGACCGGCGCCCTGGCCGAGTTCTGGGACAACCCGGACAACTTCCCCGACCTCGGGATCGAGCCGGTGGCCGAGCTCTTCGCGGAGCTGCGCCGCTGGCGCGCCGGCTCCGCCCCCTCTCCCTAGCCCGGCCCTCCCGCCGTCTCCCGATGCCTGGCGCGGGCCGGTGATAGCGTCCCGGGGCGCTATGGCCAACCCTCCCGCGATCCATCTCCAAGACAGCCTGCGCGTCCTCGTCGTCGGCGACGATCCGCTGGCGCGGAGCGGCCTCGCCGCCCTCCTCGCCGGCGAGCCGGAGCTCGCCATCGTCGGCCAGGCGTCGTCGACCGAGGCCTCGCCCGCCGGGGAAAGCGAAGGGAGCGACGCCCTTCCCGGCTCGCCGCGGGTGGCGCTCTGGGATCTCGGCCTCTATCCGCACACCGCGCTCGACCTCCTCTCCGCCGCGGCCGAATCCGGGCCGCCGATCCTCGCCCTGATCGCGGACGAAGATCTCGCCGCCGAGGTCTACGCCGCCGGCGCCCGCGGCCTCCTCTTCCGCGACGCCGGTCCGGGGCGCCTAGCGGCCGCGCTGCGCGCCGTGGCCCAGGGGCTCGTGGTCCTGGACAGCGCCCTGGCCGTTCTCCTCGCTCCGCCGACCGAGGAAGATGAGGACCCCGCCGACCGCGCTCCGGGCGGCGAGCCCTTCGAGCCGCTCACGCCGCGCGAGGTCGAGGTCCTGCAGCACCTCGCGCAAGGCCTCTCCAACAAGCAGATCGCCGCGCGCTTGGCGATCAGCGAGCACACGGCGAAGTTCCACGTCGCCGCCATCCTCGGCAAGCTCGGCGCCGACGGCCGAACCGACGCCGTCGTCCGTGCCGCCCGCGCCGGCCTGATCCTCCTCTGAGCTCCAGCGAAGGTCCCCACTCGCCATCGAGCCGCCCGGCATAAACGCCTGGCACCTCGACGGAGACAACATGATCTCCGCATAGAGCGAGCCGTCGCTCCTGGCGAGCTCTACGCATCGCCTGGCACTTAGGTGCGAAGTACCTGGCACCTCCCGGCCGGGCAGGTCCGCGCCCTCCCGCCTGCCCGATCGGCCAGGGGACAGCCTCCCGGAACGGCGGATGTGCGGCCCCGCGGCCGGGCGTACTCTGCCGTCCATGAACGACAAAACAGACATCCACGAGCTTTCGAACGGGTTCGCCGCGGCGGTGGAAGCGGCGGGCGCGAGCGTCGTACGGGTCGAGGCCCGCCACCGCCGGCCCTCGTCCGGCATCGTCTGGTCGGCCGACGGGGCGATCGCCACCGCCGACCACAAGATCGAGCGCGAGGAGGACATTCGGGTCGGTCTGGCCGACGGCCGCACCGTTCCCGCCACCCTCGTCGGCCGCGATCCGCGGACCGACGTCGCCGTCCTCCGCGCCGAGGCGACCGGCCTCGCCGCCGCCGCCTGGGCGGCCGGCGAGGATCTCAAGGTCGGCCATCTCGTCCTCGCCCTGTCGCGCCCGGGCAAGAACGTCCGCGCCTCGCTCGGCATCGTCTGCGCCCTGGGCGAGGAGTGGCGCACCCACGCCGGCGGGCGCATCGACCGCTGGGTCGAGACCGATGCCGTCCACCAGCCCGGCTTCACCGGCGGCCTGCTCGTCGACGCCGCCGGCCATGGCCTCGGGATGGACGACGCCGGCCTGCGGCGCGGCCGCGGCCTCGCCGTCCCGGCGGCGACCCTGGCGCGCGTCGTCGAGTCGATCCTCGCCCATGGCGGCGTGCGGCGCGGCTATCTGGGGATCGCCGTCCAGCCCGCCCGCCTGCCGGAGGCGGCCGCCCAAGCCCATGGCGCGGCGACCGGGCTGATCGTCGTCGCCGTCGAGCCCGGCGGCCCGGCCGAGCAGGCCGGCCTGCTCCTGGGCGACGTGCTCCTCGCCCTCGACGGCCAGCCGGCCGCCGACCCCGGCGCGCTGCAGTCGATCCTCGACGAGGACCGCGTGGGCCAGGAGATCGCGCTCTCCGTCCTCCGCGGCGGCGCGGTGCGCGAGGTGCGGGCGACGGTCGGCGCGCGGTGAGCGAGGCCCCAGCGTAAGCGAGTGTTCGGATGGCGGCGGCCTGCCGCGAGGCCCCGCCCGTCCACCCGGATCGTGCGGGGCCGCTCGAGCGCCGCTACTTCGGCGGCGCTTCGACGCGGATGGGCGGCTCTTCGAGCTGGATGCCGCGGCGGGCGAGGAGCTTCTTCAGGCGGCCGTAGAGGCTGACCCCGAGGAGCGCTTGGCTCGCCTGGGTGACGTCGGCGAGGACCTTGCGCAGGTCCTCCGGGCCGCTCCAGTGCTTGCGGGCGTAGGGCTCGAGCTCGCCGCCGAAGACCTGCGACAGGACCGCCACCCCGAGCACCAGGTCGTCCATGTAGCCGATCGGCCCGAGGATCGCCTCCGGCAGCAGGTCGAACGGCAGGATGAAGTAGGCGAGGGCGCCGCCGATCATCGCCCGCGCGCCGCGCGGCACGCTCTTGTCGAGCGTCAGGCGGACCATGAGGATGAAGACGTCGGGGACGAGGAGGAGCATCTTGACCGCGTCGCCCGGCAGCTTGCCGCCATGCTTCTCGACCCCCTGGAGGATGTTCTTGCGCAGCCGGTCGTAGAAGGAGAGGAGGCCGGTCGACGGCAGGTCGGTGCCGGCGGCCAAGGCCCGCGCGGATTCCCGCTCGGCGGCCGCCGCGTCGAACGAGCCGTCGAGCGACGCCAGGTCCTCGGCGACCGCGGCCGACAGCTCGTCGCCGCGTCCCGCCACTCTTCCCTCGTCCGTTTCCATCGTCTGGCCTCCCCAGCTCCCGCTTCTCCGGCCGCTGCCGAAAAATCCGCGGCATGCGGCCCGCTCATGATACGCCAGAGGCGGGGGCGCCGGCCGCGCCCTCCCTTTCCTCTTCAGAGCATGTACGCCAGCGCAAAGCCGATCTGCGCCGCCATCAGCATCAGGTACATGTGGCGCCAGGAGGGGTGATTCTCGGTCTCGGTGAGCGAGGCCGGGTCGCGCACCAGGAGATGGACCGTGTAGCACCCCCAGACGACGAGGATCGCCCCCAGCGCCGAGAGCAGCCATGGGTTGCCGGTCAGGATCGGGTGGCGCGGGTCCTGCGGGTCGGGGAGGAAGGCGCCGAGCGGCAGCAGGAGCCAGGGGAGGACGAAGAACGGGCTGATGATCTTCGTCGTCTTCTCGACGCCGTAGAGGATGGGGAGGGTCCGGCAGCCGCCGGCGCGGTCGCCGGCGATGTCGGCGAAGTCTTTGGTCGAGGCGGCGCCGAGCAGGAAGAGGCCGATGATGCCGCCCAGGAACCAGGGCTCGGTGAAGCCGACCCGCGCCACCATCGACCAGCCCGCCACCTTGAGCAGCACGCCGCGCGGGATGGCGATGGTCGAATTGGCGAGCATGCCGCGGACCTTCGTGCGGCCGAGCCCGGGCGCCGAGTAGACGAAGGTGAAGAGGAGGCCGGCGAGGTAGATGAAGAAGCACTGGTGGGCGGCCGCCGGCGCCGTCAGCTTGGCGTGGAACGTGGCGTAAGGGTAGGGCACCACCAGCCAGGTGGGGATGAGCGCCAGGGCGTAGAAGACCCAGCTGAAGCGCCAGGCGTCCGCGATCGACAGCGCGCCGGTGACGAGCGGCCGGTCCGGCTTGTTGAGGCGGTCGATCTCCAGGTCGTAGATCTGGTTGATGGCGTTCGAGGCGGCGTTCATGAAGCTGGCGCAGAGCGAGCCGAGCGCGATCGTGGCGACGACCGTCCAGGTGACCCCCGCGGCGCGGTCCGGGTTGTGGACCGAGCCGAAGGCGCAGATCGCGCCGGAGACGATCCCGAGGAGCGGCGGCAGGAGCGTGAACGGGCGCGCCAGCTTGCTGTAGAGGGAGAGCTTCGCGGCCACGGGGCTCCTTCGCCGGGCGGGGTCGGGATCAGGCGACGAGCGGCGAGAGCGCCGCCGCCATCAGCGCGCCGACCAGGGTGTTGAGGAAATTGAGCGCCTCGTTGTCGAGGAGGCCGCGCGACTCGAGCGCCGCCCCGGCGAGGCTCTCGAAGGTGGTGCCGACGAAGGCGGCGACGGCGATGACGGCGACCCCCGGCCACGGGTAGAGGCCGGCGGCGGCGCCGATCGCGCCGAGGACGACCGATGCCGCGATCCCCGCGAGCGTCCCCTCGAGCGACACCGCCCCCTCGGTGCCGCGCGGCACGGGCTTCAAGGTCGTGATGAGGAAGGTGCGGCGCCCGAGGAGCTGGCCGATCTCCGACGAGCAGGTGTCGGCCGCGGCGGTCGCGAAGGCGGCGGCGAAGGCGAGGGCGAAGAGGAGCGGGTAGGGAGTCGCCGCGGCGAAGAGGGCGCAGGCGGCGGCGACGCCGGAGTTGGCGAGCGCGTGGCGGGCCCCCCGCCGGCCGCCCTTCTCCTGCGCCAGCCGGGCGGCGGCCTTGCGCCGGTAGCCCGCCTTGGTCGCGGCGCTCCCCAGGACGAAGAAGGCGAGGAGCAGGAGGTAGCCCCGCCAGTCGAGGAGGCCGTAGATCGCCGTCCCCAGGAGGAACCCGGCGGCGACGCCGGAGAGGTCGACCGTCCTCGCCGCGTAGGCGGCCAGGGCGAGCGCGGCGTTGATCGCGGCGCCGATCGCGAGGCGCCGGTAGAGCCCGCCCGCGGCGAGCGCCTCCCAGTGCCCCTGGGTGAGCACCAGGCCGAGCAGGAAGAGCCCGGAGACGAGCGGCACGCCCAAGTTGTCGTCGAGCCCGTGCGGCAGCGACTCGAGCGCCGCCGCGAAGAGCGCCGCGGCGGCGGCGATCGCCAGCGCGAAGCCGACCCCGTAGCGCCCCGGCGCGGTCCAGCGCAGGAGGAAGGCGCAGGCGAGCGCGCCGCAGACCCAGTAGGCGGCGCTTCCCGCCCAGCTCTTGCGCGGGTTCCAGGGGAGCTTGGCGCGGCCGAGCGCCATGCCGGCGATCGAGGCCATGCCGTCGCCGAAGGCGAGGATCCCCCAGGCGCCGGCGGCGACCTCGAGGCGCCGGTAGAAGAGCAGGATGAGGAGGAGGACGGCGAGCGGGTAGAAGACGATCCCCGCCGCCCGGCCGGCGGCGACCTCGTGGTCGCGCCACATCCGCCGGCCGCCGATCCGCGGCAGCAGCAGCAGGTTGAAGGCGAGGGCGGCGGCGGCGAGGACGAGCGACCAGAAGGGTCCGAGAAAGCGCAGGGCGAGGGCGATCAGCCCCACCGCCATGTGGGTCGCCTTGCGCAGCAGCTCGCCCGCCGAGAGGCCGCGCGGCGCCGGGCTCGAGCCGCCGCGCTCCGCGGGCGGCCCGCTCACGCCGCCCACCGCCCGCTCTCGCGCAGCCAGGCGACGGTCTCGCCGAGCCCCTGGGCGAGCGGCCGCGGCGCGTAGCCGAGCGCCGCGCGCGCCCGCGCCGAGCTGTAGGCCCAGTCGTGCCGGTAGACCTCGACCAGGTCGGGGGTGAGGGCGGGCGTCCCGCCGGTCGCCCGGGCGTAGGCCTTCTGCACCGCGCCGAGCGCCTTGGCGAGCCCGTCCGGCAGGCGCCGGGTGGGGACCGGCACGCCGGTCAGCCTCTCGACCAGGGCGTAGAACTCGCCGAGCGTCACGTTCTCGCCCCCCAGCACGTAGCGGCCGCCGGCCGCCGCCGGGCCTTCGAGCGCGCGGCGGATGCCGTCCGCCACGTCGTCGACGTGGACGTAGCACCAGCGCCGCTCGGGGCGGCCGAGGAGCGCCGGCAGGCGGCGGTGGACGAGGTCGAGGAGGTGGCGGACGACGAGGTTCCCCTCCGTCATCTCGCCCGGCCCATAGATCACGCCGGGGTAGACGATCGAGACCGGCGCTCCCGCCGCGATCGCCCGCCGCGCCAGCCGGTCGGCCACCGCCTTCGTCCGCTCGTAGTCGTTGATCCAGCGCCGGCCCTCCTCCCCGCCGGCCGGCGCGGACTCGTCGAGCACGCCGCCCGCGCCCCGCTCGCTGGGGCCGAGCGCGATGAACGAGGAGACGTAGAGGAAGCGCGGGATCCCCGCCGTCTCGGCCGCCGCGAGGGCGTTCTCGAGACCGCCGACGTTGACGCGCTCGAACTCCGCCGCCGGGGCGAGGATCTTGACCAGCGCCGCGGCGTGGAGGACGGCGTCGTGCCCGGCCATCGCCCGCGCCAGGCTGGCGCCGTCGGTGACGTCGCCGGGGGCGAAGCCGACGCCCGCCGGAAACCCGGCCCGCGACGCCCCCGGCCGCACCAGCAGCGTCACCTCGTGGCCCGGCGCCAGAGCCGCGACGGCGCGCCGGCCGAGGAACCCGGTGCCGCCGGTGACGAGGATCTTCATGGTCGGGAGCGGAATATATCAGGGCGGGAGAGCGCCGCCGGGCGAGGCATCCGGCATGCAAGCGCGTGATGCGTCCGACCATCGAGAGACCGCGCCCGGTTTCGCCAGGAGATCCTCATGACCGCCACTCCACGCCCTTCCCGCCGTTCCGATCCCTCTCCCGCCGCGCGGAGCGGCACCTTCGCGATCGGCGGCGACCTCCCCGTCCGCCGGCTCGGCTTCGGCGCCATGCGCCTGACCGGCACCGGCGTCTGGGGCGAGCCGGCCGACCACGCCGAGGCGATCGCCGTGCTGCGCCGCGCGGTCGAGCTGGGCATCGATCTCGTCGACACCGCCGACTCCTACGGCCCCGAGGTCTCCGAGCGGCTCATCGCCGAGGCCCTCCACCCCTACCCCGCCGGCCTCGTGATCGCCACCAAGGCGGGCTTCGAGCGGCCCGGCCCCGACCAGTGGGTCGAGAACGGCCGCCCCGAGCACCTGCGCACGGCGTGCGAGGGGAGCCTCCGCCGCCTCCAGCTCGAGCGGATCGACCTCTTCCAGCTCCACCGGATCGATCCCAAGGTGGCGCTGGCGGACCAGATCGGCGCTCTCCTCGACCTGCAGCGCGCGGGGAAGATCCGCCACATCGGCTTGTCGGAGGTGAGCGTCGAGCAGATCGAGGCGGTCCGCGGCATGGCGTCCGTGGTCTCGGTGCAGAACCGGTACAACCTGGTGGACCGGCACTCCGCCGCCGTGCTCGACTACTGCACCCGCGAGGGCCTCGGCTTCATCCCCTGGTTCCCCCTCGCCACCGGCGACCTCGCGAAGCCCGGCGGCCCGCTGGCGCGCGCCGCGGAGCGCCTCGGCGCCGCGCCCGCGCAGGTGGCGCTCGCCTGGCTGCTCCGGAAGTCGCCGGTGATGCTCCCCATCCCCGGCACCTCCCGGGTGGAGCACCTCGAGGAGAACACCGCCGCGGCCCTCCTCGAGCTCGACGACTCGACCTTCGAGGAGCTGGAACGGGAGCCGGCGGGCTCCTGAAGAGTCCCCACCCTGAAAAGAGAGCCGGTAAGGCTGCGCGGGAAGCGCTCCCGAGCAAAAATAAGGACTCCCTGCAAGATTTAGCGGCTATTTTTTAAATATAAGCGCTCCGCGCGAGATTTAGCGGCTCCGGCGTAAAAATAAGCGCTATTTTTTAAAAGGAAGCCCTCCGCGCAAAAAAGACGGGCTCCGTGCAAGATTTAGCGGCTAAATTCAAAATTTAAGCGCTCCGCGCCTCGCGGCGGCTATTACGCTCGGCCGGCGCGACGGGATCGTGACCGGGATCCTGACTGGGGACCTGGGGCACTCTCCTTGCACGAATTCGACGTAGCGCGAGCGGACGCTTTCGTTCCCTCGCCGTCCGCGAGGATCGATCCATGCGTGGAACCTTCGGAGCCCTGGCGATGTGCGCCCTCTTCGCCCTCCCCCTCTCCGCCGCCGACCGCCCGGCAGCGAGCACGCCGGCCGCCGCGCCGGCTCACCAGGTCACGGCCCTCGCGGCCCCGGCGGTGACCCCCGCCGCCGCGCCGATGCCGCCTTCCTCGCCCTGCTCGGCGCCCCCGCGCTGGCGTGCCGGGACATCTGCCAGGTCAACTCGGACTGCAACCCGTTCTGCGGCGCTCCCGGCGGGATCTGCGTCCACAACCCCAGGCCGCGCTGCAACGGGTGCGCCTGTCCGTAGGCCCCAGGGGGCTCTGGAGGGGAGTCATGAGAAAGGTCGTCGGCCTCATCGCGCTGTCCCTCGCCTGCTCCGCGCGGTCCGGAGCGGCGGACACCCTGCTCACCTACGTCCGGGAGGCGCCCGAGATGGTGTTCGATGGGCGCGTCACGGGCGGTCGGGAGACCGTCCATGTCCTGGTCGGGCCCGGCCGCGTCCGCATCGACGAGCCGAGGCGCGCTACGATCCTGCGCGAGGACCAGGGAAAGCTCTATTTCGTCGTCAACCCGCTGGAACCGAAGCGCCGGGAGAGGATCGGCCCGGCTCCGAGTTCGAATCCGGACGAAGGCAAGTTCCGCGAGTCCGGCCCGAGCACCTACGTGGTCCGTTTCCCCGTGAAGCTCCGCGACGAGCTGCCCGCCGAAACCTACCAGGCGATCGTCGAGTCCGAGCCGCACCTGGCGCTCCAGGCGCGCACGGTGGACCGGCAGCGGAAGAAAAAGATCGGCAGCTGGCAGGCGGCGGAGCATCGCATCGAGCTCGTCGATCCGGCCGGACACGTGCGCGCCGCCGCGACGGTGTGGACGACCGCCGAGCTCCCCGGCAAGACCTTCGCCCCCCTCCAGCAGCTCCAGGAAGCGGTCGCCGCGATGAACCCGCGGCCAGAACGGCTCCGGCTCGCCCAGGAGATCGACAAGCTCCCCGGCGTGCCGGTGCGCGTCGAGTCCACCTTCGACGAGCTGGCGGGCACGGTCACCCGCTCCCTCGAGCTCGGCGCCATCGAGGAGAAGGCGGCGACCGCCGCCGACTACGAGCCGCCCAAGGAAACCTTCCGCAGAGACTTCCTCATGTTCTACGGGTCGGCGTACCACGACCTCTGACCGCCCCCAGCGGCGACGCCTGGCCCAGAAGGGCGAAATGCCGACCGACTGGAAGCCCATGGCGAGCGTCGGGTCAGGTGTCCAAGAAATACGAATCCACACGGGTCTGGAGCATAGGATCCTCTTCGTGGCGAAGTTCGAGGAGGCAATCTACGTGCTGCACGTGTTTGAGAAGAAAAGCCGAAAGACCCGCGAGGCAGATCTAACCCTGGCACGAGAGCGCCTGAAGCAGCTTCAATTCCTCCGCCGCAGGGGCAAGGAGAAATAGATGGCGGTTCGAGTCAGACACTCCTCCGACAACGTGTTTCGTGACCTTGGCTTCAGCGAAGACGAGGCGGAGAACCTCAAAGTTCGCGCGGACCTGATGATTGAGCTGACCAAATTAATCGGCAGGAAAGAGCTCTCTCAAGCACAAGCGGCCAAGCTGCTAGGAGTGACTCAGTCCAGAGTCGGCGACCTTCTGCGGGGGAAGATCGACCGTTTCAGCGTCGACAGCTTGATTGAGATACTCGGTCATGCAGGCGCCCAGGTTTCGGTGGTCGTCACACAGCGCAGCGAGGTTGCGTAATCGACGTCGTGCGGGAGATCGTCGACCGCCGGCGGCAGTAAATCAGGCTTGTTACGTACACAGCTGTCGCGCGATCACCAGCCACTGGATCTCCGTCGTCCCCTCGTAGATCCGCAGCGCCCGTATCGACCGATACAACCGCTCGACCGGGTTCTCCGCCAGCACGCCTCGCCCGCCGAGGATCTGAATCGCCGAGTCGATGACCCGCTGGGCGGTCTCGGTGGCGAAGGCTTTGGCCATGGCGCTCTCGACCGTCCCTCGCGGCGCGCCGTGGTCGAGCTCCCAGGCGGCGCGGTAGGTCAGGAGCCTGGCGGCGGTCAGGTCGGTCGCCGCGATCGCCAGCTTCTCCTGGATGAGCTGGTGCTCGGCGAGCGTCTTGCCGAACTGGCGGCGGTGGCGGGCGTGGGCCAGGGCCTCGGCCAAGGCTCGTGAGGCCATGCCGCAGGCGGCGGCGGCGACGGTCGGGCGGAGGCGGTCGAGCGTGCGCATCCCTACCTTGAACCCCTCTCCTTCTTCACCCAGCCGGTTTTCCTGCGGCACACGGCAGCCCTCGAATTCGATCTCCCCCAGCGGATGAGGGGCGGAGAGGACCTGGGCTCCGGCGAAGCGGAGGCCCGGGGTGTCGGCGGGGACGAGGAAGCAGGAGATGCCGCGGTTGCCGGCGGCGGGATCGCTGGCGGCGAAGACGGCGTAGAGGTCGGCGATGCCGGCGTTCGAGATGAAGCTCTTCCTGCCGTCGAGGACGTAGCCGTCGCCTTCGCGCCGCGCGGTAGTCGCCAGGCTCGAGACGTCCGAGCCGGCCTCGGGCTCGGTCATCGCGAAGGCCGACATGGCGCGGCCGGCGGCGATCTCGGGGAGCCAGCGCTCGCGGAGGGCGTCGCTGCCGGCGAGGGTGATCGGCATGCCGCCCAGGGCCTGGAGGGCGAAGACGGCGTCGGCGAGCGGCGAGGCGGCGGCGAGCGCCTCGCGGACGAGGCAGCAGGCGCGGAGGTCCGGCGTCTCGGCGCGGCCGCCCCAGGCGGCGGGGACCGCGTGGCCGAAGAGGCCGGCGTCGCCGGCGAGGCGCAGGATCTGGCGCGCCTGGACCCTCGCCGCGGCGTCGTCCGCCGGCTCGGGAAGCGGTGCGATCCGCTCCGCCGCGAAGCGGCCGGCCTCCTCGGCGACGGCGCCGTGGCGGTCGTCGAGGAAGGCGCGGATAGGGGCGAGGTCGGGCGTCGTGGCGGGCACCGATGCGCTCATCGAGAATCTCCCTCGAGCTTAAGAGCGCACCATACGTCACCGGAAGCGCGGCGGCCGCTTGGCGCGGAAGGCTTCGTAGGCCTCGCGGAAGTCGGGATCGAGCATGCAGGCGGCCTGGATCTCGACCTCGGCGGCGAAGGCCGATTCCATGTCGAGCGCCGCCTCGCGGAGGACGAGCTTCTTCGTCACCTCGAGCCCGAAGGCGGGGCCGCGCGCCAGCCGCTCCGCCCAGCTCCGCGCCTCGGCGGCGAGCCGCTCCGCCGGCACCACGCGGTTGTAGAGGCCGATCCGGTGGGCCTCCTGGGCGTCGATGAAGTCGCCGGTCATCAGGAGCTCCATCGCCCGCCCCATCCCCACCAGGCGCGGCAGCAGCCACGAGGCCCCCATGTCGGCGCCGGAGAGGCCGACCTTGGTGAAGAGGAAGGCGATCTTGGCGCCCTCGGCGGCGATGCGGAGGTCGCAGGCCGCGGCGATCACCGCGCCGGCGCCGGCGACGAGGCCGTTCAAGGCCCCCACGATCGGCCGCCGGCAGTGGAGCATGGAGAGGATGAGGGCGCCGGTCCGCCGCGTGAAGTCGAGGAGCCCCACGTAGTCGCGCGCGAAGAGGGCGCCGATGATGTCCTCGACGTCGCCGCCCGAGGAGAAGGCGCGGCCGCTGCCGGTGAGCAGGATCGAACGCACGCCGGGCTCGACGTCCAAGGCGCGGAAGGTCGCCGCGAGCTCCTCGTAGACCTCGAAGGTGAGGGCGTTCAGGCGCTCCGGGCGGTCGAGGGTGACCGTCGCGACGCCGGTCGCGCCGTCGTGCTCGTAGCGGAAGCTGCGGGGCTCGATCGCCATCGTGGCTCCTCGATTATCTCGCTCGCCGGCTCGCTGGCCGGGCGCCGTGGAAAGAGCCTCTCACGGGACGACCGCGGTGGCCTCGATCTCGATCAGCGCGCCGGGCTCGAGCAGCCCGGCGACCTCGACCAGCGCCATCGCCGGGTAGCGCCGGCCCATGACGCGCCGGTAGGCCTCCCCCACCGCCGCCAGGTCCGCCAGATAGTGCCGCCGGTCGGTGACGTAGAGGGTCAGGCGCATCACGTGCTCGGGGCCGCCGCCCGCCTCGCGCACCACGGCGAGGGCGTTCTCGAGGGCGCGCGCGAGCTGGCCGGGGAAGTCCGCCGCCACCAGGCGCCGCTCGCCGTCCCAGGCGATCTGGCCGGCGACACAGAGGAGGCGCCCGCCCGCCGGCGCCAGCATGCCGTGCGAGAAGCCGCGCGGCGCCCCCAGCGACTCGGGGTTGATCGGAATCGGCTGGACCGGGAGCGGAGCGCGGCTCGCCGGAGTCACGAGAGGAGGCTCCCGCCGTCGACGACGAGAGCCTGGCCGTTGACGCCCCTCGCCAGGGGGTGGCAGAGGGCGACGACCAGATAGGCGACCTCCGCGGGATCGAGCAGGCGCTTCTGCGGCGAGGTGGCGAGGATCGCGGCCTCGGCCTTCTCGCGCGGGAGGCCGGTCTTGGCGACGATCCGCTCGACCGACTCCTCGGTCATCCCGGTGTCGACGTAGCCGGGGCAGACGGCGTTGACCGTCACCCCGCTCGGCGCGAGCTCGGCGGCGAGCGAGCGGGTGAAACCGAGGACGGCGTGCTTCGAGGCGGCGTAGGCCGCGATGTAGGCGGCGCCGGCGCGACCGGCGACCGAGGCGACGTTGACGACCCGTCCCCAGCCGCGCTCGACCATCCCCGGCACGAACGCCTGGGTGCAGAGGAGGGTGCCGGTGGCGTTGACCGCGAAGGTGCGGTTCCAGGATTCGAGGGTGATCGATTTGAGCGGCGCCGAGGGGGCGACGCCGGCATTGTTGACCAGGACGTCGACCGTCCCCAGCCGCTCGGCCGCGGCGCGCGCCAGCGCCGCGACGGAGGCGGGGTCGGTGACGTCGCAGATCGCGGCGTAGGCGCGGTGGCCGGCCGCCGCGAGCTCCGCCGCCACGGCCTCCACCTCGGCCGCGGTGCGCGCCGCGACCATCACCGCCGCGCCCTCGGCGGCGAGCGCCCGCGCCACCGCGGCGCCGATCCCGCGCCCGCCCCCCGTCACCACCGCCGACCGCCCCTCGAGGATCACGGCGAGACCTTAGAGCCGGGCCCGGGTGGTGTCAAGGCAGGGACATCGCCGCGAGCACCGCCTCCTCCAGGATCTCCCCCAGCACCGCGATCGTCGCCTCGCCCTCCTCGCGGCTCGCTTCCGCCGGAGCGCCGAAGTAGGCCTCGGGGCCGCCGGCCGCGGCGAAGGTCGACTTGCCGTCGCGGATGGCGCGGGAGAGCGAGGCGGGATTTTCAGGCAGCGCGCGGCGGAGGTCGTCGCGCACCAGGTCCGGGCGGGCGGCGAGGACGATCGAGCCCTCGAAGCGGCCGGCGTGGCAGGCGCCGGAGCGGAACTCGTCGGTCAGGCGGAGGGCCCAGGGCCGGCGCGTCAGGTCCGGGAAGGCGACCGCCGGCCGGCCGGCGGCGGCGAGCTCGTCCGCCGCGGCGTGGAGCGATCCGAGGTGCGCCGGGTCGAGGTGGGCGTTGGCGATCGCCAGGACCGGCACGCCCCAGCCGGCGAGCGCGCGGCCGATCCCGGCGACGAGGCCCGCGACCGCCGCCGGCGGCAGCGAGAGGGTGCCCGGAAAGGCGGCGGCGAAGGGGGCCGCGGTGTAGGGGAGAGCCGGGAGGAGGAGGGGGACGAGGCCGCGGCGGGCGAGGCGCCGCGCCGCCGACTCGGCCATCGCCTGGGCGATGATGCCGTCGGTGCCGAGCGGCAGGTGCGGCCCGTGCGCCTCGACCGCGCCGACGGGGAGGAGCGCCACCGCGCGGCCGCGGTCGAGCGCCGCGACCTCGCGCCAGGTCAGCTCGGCCCAGCGGACGACCGCGCCTTCGACCATCCGGCTAGAACTGCACGTGGTCGAGGTAGAACGCCGACACCTCGACGCTCTTCGCCACCAGGTCCGCGGCCATCTGCGGGGTCAGCACGAACTGCCCGGCGCGCTCCTTGGAAGGCGTGCTCATCAGCAGCTCGAGGCCCCCCACCCGCGGATGGCTGTCGCGGATGCGCAGCAGCGCGTTGGCCGCCACGGTGATCGTCCGGAAGACGCCGGCCTCGGAGTTGGCGACGATCTCGAGCAGCGGCCGGTCGGGCTCGCTCCCCTGGTAGACCTCGACCTCCTCGATCCCCTGGCCGCGGAAGAACTGCTGCAGCTCGGCCGCCGCGTCGAGCTGCGCGAAGGGCCGCCGCGGCAGGGTCGAGAGGTCGAGATAGCCGGCCTTGGTCCGGGCGAGCATCCCCGCCGCCTCGCGCCGCGGCTCGCGGTGCGCCGACGGCAGATCGCGCGGCTGCGCCTTGCGGCTCTCGATCAGGTCGGCGAGCGTCCGCTCCTTCGGCAGCGGCGACGCCGCCGCGTTGGGCTTCACCTCGCCCCCCTCGATCACCACGGCGGTGCCGTAGTCGCTGCGGTTGGCGTCCTCGGTCTTCGCGACGTCGATCTGCGCCGCGTCGAGGAAGGTCTGGGTGCCGTTGGGGAGCGTGATCAGGGCGCGCCGGCCGGCGATCCTGTACTTGTCCTTGGCGGCGATCGACGAGCCGTCCTTGAGGACGATCTTGTAGGCGAAGAGGGGCGGCGCCGCGACGAGCGCCAGCAGCAGGACGAGCGCGGCGCGGCAAGCGTTCGTCGAAGCGCGCGAGAAGTCGAGAGATTCGGGTCATCAGGGCCTCTCCGGTCGATCCAGAGCACCAGGTTAAGAAGAGCCGGGGACGCGCGCGCCGCGACGAGCCGGGGGATGTCCCCGCGGCGGCCTCGCGCGCCGAGCCTCGAATGTACGCTCTGTTATGATAGCCGAGCGCCGGTCCTAAAGAGAATTTCGGACGGCGGACTCGCCTGGGAGCCCAGCCATGTTGATCGTCATGGAAATGAACGCCACGCCGGCCGAGGTGGAGGGGGTGGTGCGCCAGATCGAGGAGAAGGGGTTGAAGGCCCACCCCATCTCCGGCGCCCAGCGCACCGCGATCGGCATCACCGGCAACCTGGGCGTGCTCGACCGCGGTATCTTCGAGAGCCTGCCGGGCGTCATCCAGGTGATCCGGGTGAGCCACCCCTTCAAGCTCGTGTCCCATGAGTTCAAGCCGACCGAGACCGTCGTCCACGTCGGCGGCGTCGACATCGGCGGCAAGAGCCTGGTGGTGATGGCGGGCCCCTGCTCGGTCGAGAGCCTGGAGCAGACGCTGCGCATCGCCCACAAGGTGAAGGCGGCGGGGGCGCACATCCTGCGCGGCGGCGCCTACAAGCCGCGCACCAGCCCCTACAGCTTCCAGGGGCTGGGGATCGAGGGCTTGAAGATCCTCGCCCGGGCGCGCGAGGAGACCGGCCTGCCGGTGGTCAGCGAGGCGACCGACATCGACGTGCTCGACGCCGTCGCCGAGCACGCGGACATCGTCCAGATCGGCGCCCGCAACATGCAGAACTACACCCTGCTGCGCCGCGCCGGCCACTGCGGCCGCCCGGTGCTCTTGAAGCGCGGCATGACCGCCACGGTCACCGAGCTGCTGCTCGCGGCCGAGTACATCCTCGACCAGGGCAACCCCGACGTCATCCTCTGCGAGCGCGGCATCCGCACCTTCGCCGACCACACCCGCAACACCCTGGACGTCGCGGCGATCCCCGAGGTCAAGCGGATCAGCCACCTGCCGATCATCGCCGACCCCAGCCACGCCAGCGGCAAGCGCAACAAGGTCCTCTCGCTGTCGCGGGCGGCGGTGGCGGTGGGCGCCGACGGGCTGATGGTCGAGGTCCACGACCAGCCGGAGAAGGCGCTCTCCGACGCCAACCAGGCGATCCTCCCCGAGGAGTTCGCGACGCTGATGGAGGAGGTGCGCCTCCTCGCCTCGGTGCTCGGGCGCGACGTGCCGACCTACGCCGCGGCCGCCGTCTAGCGCGCCGCGAGAGCCTTGCGCGCACCCTCTTCCAGACTCCTGCCCGGCCTCCTCCCCGGCCTGCTGCTCCTCGAGGACGGCACCGTCTTCGAGGGCGAGGCCGTGTCGCCCGGCACCCGCTTCGGCGAGGTGGTGTTCAACACCTCGATGACCGGCTACCAGGAGGTGCTGACCGACCCCTCCTACCGCGGCCAGATCGTGGTGATGACCCAGCCGCACATCGGCAACTACGGCACCACCCCCGAGCTCGCCGAGTCGGCGCGGCCGTGGGCCGAGGGCTTCCTCGCCCGCCAGCTTCACCGCCGAGCCCTCCGGCCGGTACCACGGGGCGAGAGCCTCGTCTCCTACCTGCGGCAGCACGACGTGCCGGCGCTCCAGGGCTTCGACACCCGCGCCCTGGTGCGCCGCCTGCGCGAGCGCGGCGCGCTGCGCGGCGTCTCACCTCCGAGCGCTCGGACGTCGCGGCCCTCGGCCGCCGAGCTCGCCGACTTCCCGATCGATGGCCGGCCGGGCGCTGGTCGACGAGGTGACCTGCGCCGTCCGCCTGCGAGATCCCCGCGGCCCATCCGGGGGACGCGAGCAGCTGCCACCTCGCGGTCTACGACTTCGGGGTGAAGACCAACATCCTGCGCTCGCTCAGCCGAGCGCGGCGCGCGGCTGACCGTGCTGCCGGCGCGCACCCCGGCCCGCGAGGTGCTGGCGCTGGGGGCGGACGGCGTCGTCCTCTCGAACGGCCCCGGCGACCCCGAGCCGCTCACCGGGATCGTCGACGCGGTCCGCGAGCTGCTCGCGCGCCGAGATCCCGGTCTTCGGCATCTGCCTCGGCCACCAGCTCCTCGGCCTGGCGCTCGGCGGCCGCACCTTCAAGCTCCCGTTCGGCCACCACGGCGGCAACCAGCCGGTGCAAGAACCTGCTCTCCGGGAGGGTCGCGATCACCAGCCAGAACCACGGCTTCGCGGTCGACCCCGAGTCGCTCCCCGCCGGCTGCCGCGGTGACCGAGCTCAACCTGAACGACGGCACGGTCGAGGGCTTCGACGTCGCCGGCAGGCCGGTCTTGTCCGTCCAGTACCACCCCGAGGCCGCCCCCGGCCCGCACGACGCCGCGCTCCTCTTCGACCGCTTCCTCGCCGCCGTCGAGCGGCGGCGGTGAGCGGCCCGCCCGCCACCTCTGCGCCCGAGCCACATCCCTGGCCGGCCCGCTCGCCTGGACGATCGCCTGGCGGTTCCTGCGCGGCCGCGGCGGCGCAGCCGGCTGCTCGACGGCACGGCGCGGGCGGCGCTCGCGGCGACGGCGCTGGGGGTGACGGCGATGGTGATCGCGATGGCGCTCATGACCGGCTACCGCGACGACCTCGAGGGCAAGCTCATCCGCGGCAACGCCGCGGTCATCGCCTACCCGGTGGGCGGCAAGGGGACGGCGCTCGACGCCGGCGAAGCGCGCCGCGGTGGCGCGCCATTCCCGGCGTGCAGCAAGATCGGCGAGGTCGCCTACGGCCAGGGATCGCTCGCCAGCCGCGCCCTGCCGCAGGGGATCGAGGTGGTGCTGCGCGGCGTCGATGCCGGCGGCGGGCAGCTCGGCGCCACCCGCGCCGACCTGGCGCCGGCGGCGGACGGCATCCCGCGCGCGGTGCTCGGGCAAGGAGCTCGCCCGACCGGCTGCAGCGTCCGCCCGGGCGACCCCCTCCGCCTGGTCGCCCTCGGCTTCGCCGGCGACGCGGCCGCGCTTCCGCTACCAGAGCCTGCGCGTCGCGCGCGTCTTCTCGACCGGCTTCGCCGAGTTCGACCGCACCTGGATGCTGCTCGACCGCTCGCTGGTCGAGAGCCTGATGGGGACCGGCCTCGCGGTGCGACCTCCTCGAGTTCACCCTCGCCGACCCGTCGCGCGCGCCGCAGGCGGCGGAGCGGATCTCGATCGTCTTGAAGCCCGACTTCGTGGTCACCGACTGGCAGCAGCTCAACCGCGAGCTGTTCACCGCCCTCAAGCTCCAGCAGGTGGCGCTCTTCCTGGTGCTCGGGCTGATCGTCCTCGTCTCGACCTTCAACGTCGCCTCGACGCTCGTCGTCCTGGTGCGCGAGCGGATGCGGGACATCGGCGTCCTGGGGGCCCTCGGCCTCTCGCCCTGGCGGCTGCGCGGCGCGTTCCTGCTCTACGGCGGCATCCTCGGAGGCTTCGGGACGCTCCTCGGCGTCGCCCTCGGCACCGGCGCCTGCTGGGTGCTCACCACCTTCCACCTCATCCGCTTCGACCCCGAGGTGGCGGCGATCTACTTCATCAGCTCGGTGCCCTTCGAGGTCGAAGCCGCGGGACCTCGCCGCGGTCGTCGGCTTCGCCCTGCTCGTCACCCTCCTCGCCTGCTGGGTGCCGGCCTGGCGGGCGGCGAGGATCGACCCCTCGTCGGCCCTGAGGTACGAGTGACGGCGCGCGAGGCGGAGCTGCGCGAGCGCTGGATCGACGTCGGCGAGGTGAAGCTCCACGCGATCGAGGCGGGGCCGGAGGACGGGCCGCTCGCCATCCTCCTCCATGGCTTCCCGGAGTTCTGGTACGCCTGGCGGCGGCAGATCGCGCCGCTCGCGGCGGCCGGCTACCGTGTGCTCGCCCCCGACCAGCGCGGCTACAACCTGAGCGAAAAGCCCGCCGGGGTCGCCGCCTACGGCCTCGACCGCCTGGCCGGCGACGTCGTCGGGCTCCTCGACGATGCCGGCAGGGAGAAGGCATGTCTCGTCGGGCACGACTGGGGGGGCGCGGTCGCCTGGTGGACGGCGATCCGCCACCCGGAGCGCCTGGCGAAGCTCGCCATCCTCAACATGCCCCATCCGCGGGTGATGGAGCGCTTCGTCCGCCAGGATCCGGCGCAGCGCCGGCGGAGCTCCTACATCTTCCAGTTCCAGCTCCCCTGGCTCCCCGAGCGGCGCCTGGCGGCGGACAACTTCCGCCGCGCCGCCGCGGCGCTCACCGCGAGCAGCCGGCCGGGGACCTTCGGCGACGACGACCTGGCGCGCTACCGCGCCGCCTGGTCGCAGCCGGGAGCGGTCCACGCGATGATCCAGTGGTACCGCGCCGCACTGCGCGCCCGCCCGCGCCCGCCGGCCTCGACCCAGGTCCGGGTGCCGACCCTCCTCCTCTGGGGGGCGAAGGACGGCTTCCTGGGGAAGGAGATGGCCGAGCCCTCGATCGCCCGCTGCAATCAGGGCCGCCTCGTCTTCCTCGACGAGGCGAGCCACTGGGTGCAGCACGAGGAGCCGGAGAGGGTCAACCGGCTGCTGCTCGACTTCTTCGCCGCGGCCTGAAGGAGACCGCCGGCCCTAGCTCGCCCGCCGGTGGGCCACCGGCTGGCGGTGGGCGTGGTGCTGCGGCCGGAGCACCATGTAGCAGGCCGGCACCAGCCCTTCGGCGCCGTGGGAGAGCGGCACGGTCTTGATCGTCACCCCGCTCCCCTGATCGACCACCTGCCAGCGCTCGTCGGGGAAGTAGAGCGAGCGCTCGTCCAAGTCGAAGCCGTGCGGCCGCGGGCCGTGGCGCACCACGTTGTGGACCAGCCGCGGCAGACCCGAGGGGCTGTCGCCGGGGACGATGCTGCGGAAGAAGGCGAAGGCCGCCGAGGTCAGCTCGATGTCGTAGAGCGTGCCGTGCTCGCCCAGGAGGATCTCCAGGCTCTCGGCGAAGCGCTGCCGGTCGGCGGGGGCGATGACGTGGAGGACGCCACGCATGTAGACGTTGACGTCGCCCACCTCGGCGTGGAGGGCCGCCGCCTGATCGGGCCGGGTGGCGTTGAGGACGCGGTAGTCGATCGCGGCCCCCTCGGGAGCCTGCTCGCGCGTCTCGCGCCGCGCCAGCGCGATCGCCGCCGGCGCCACGTCGGCGCCGATCACCCGTGGGAAGTGGCGAGCCAGGAAGCGCGCCTGGCGGCCGTTGCCGCAGCCGAGGTCGAGGAGCGGCAGCGCCCGGTCCATGTGCGAAGCGAAGCGCTTGAGGTCCTCGGCCGAGGCGCGCTCGGGCACGTTGTCCCACAGCACCTCGCCGCCGCGGCCGGTGGCCCGGACGCTGCGCCAGTAGCTGTCCCACTGGTCGGGGTAGCGGCGCGGGCTGCCGTGCCGCAGACGGAAATAGATGAGCTGACTCCACAGACGGATCGAACCCGACACTCCCATGCAGTCCCCCTTTCGTCCGTGTGGCCGCTTCCGGTGCCGCGGACCGGCTCACGCGAGCTCTTCCCTGGGCGTCTGTCCGCCCGGCGGGCCCTGCGGTTCTGTAGCAAACAGTATTTCAATGCATCTTCACATTCAAGGCGCAAGCTCTGCGCCGCCCGTTCCTCGTCCATCCCTTGGTGCGCCTCGAGCCGGAAGCGTTTCGCCGGGGCTCCTGCAAGAGAGCCGGCGCCGGGCCGCCTCTCCCGCCCGGTTGCCGCCATTCGGCCGTGAACGCCGGGGGACGCGTGCTAAAATATGCGCCTCTTGAACGACGACCCGCCGAGTCCCACCCCCGCACCCTCACCCTCCGGCTGCTCCCCGAACCGCGCAGACGGTCGCGCGCGAGCGTCGTCGGGCCAGCCCGGCGGGCGCGCGGAGGCGGCCCGATGAGCGCGCTCGCCGCGCTTCCCGCGGCGGCGGGCGAGCCCAACCTGCCGCTCGGCGCCTGGGGAAGCCTCGCCTTGGCCGGCCTGCTCATCCTCCTCAACGGCTTCTTCGTCGCCGCCGAGTTCGCCCTCGTCAAGGTGCGGCCGACCCAGCTCGAGCCGCGGGTCCAGGCCGGCCAGCGCCGCGCCCGGGTGGCGCGGTACATGACGCAGAACCTCGACTCCTACCTCTCGGCGACCCAGCTCGGGGTGACGCTCGCCTCCCTCGGCCTCGGCTGGGTGGGCGAGCCCGCCTTCGCCTGGATCGTGCGGCCGGCGATCGCCGCGCTGGTGCCGGCGCGCGCCGGCAGCGAGGCGCTCGTCCACTCGATCGCCCTCGCCCTGGCGTTCCTGCTCATCACCATGCTCCACATCGTGCTCGGCGAGCTCGCCCCCAAGTGGACCGCGATCGACCGCGCCGAGACGATCGCGCTATGGCTGGCGCCGCCCCTCTTCGTCTTCCACCGCGTCACCTACCCGGCGATCTGGGTGCTCAACCGGGCGGCGCGCGGCCTGCTGCGGCTGGCGTCGCTGCCGCCGCCGAGCGAGAGCGAGCTCGCCCACGACGAGCAGGAGCTGCGGCTGCTGCTGTCGACCAGCGGGGCGAGCGGCGAGATGACCACCCAGAAGCGCGAGCTCCTCGACAACGTCTTCGAGCTGTCGCACCGGGTGGCGCGCCAGATCATGGTGCCGCGGGCGGACGTCGTCTATCTCTCGACCACCCGGCCGCTCGCCGAGAACCTGCGCATCGCGCGGCAGAGCGGCCACACCCGCTATCCCGCTCTGCGAGGGGGACCTGGACCACGTGGTCGGCCTCGTCCACATCAAGGACATCTTCCGCGCCGAGCGGCCGCTCACCTCGCTCGCCGAGGTGGCGCGCGACATCGACTACGTGCCCGAGACGCTCGAGCTCGACCGGCTCCTCAAACGCATGCGCAACGAGCGCTTCCACGTCGCCGCGGTGATCGACGAGTACGGCGGCGTCTCCGGGATCGTCACCCTGGAGAACGTCATCGAGGAGATCGTCGGCCAGATCCAGGACGAGTTCGACGCCGCCGAGAAGCCCGAGATCCAGGACCGCGGCGACGGCGTCTACATCATCTCCGGCGCCATGCTGGTCGACGATCTCGAGGGCACCCTGGGAGTCGAGTTCAGCGAGCGCGACGAGGACACCATCGGCGGCGTCGTCCTCTCCGAGCTCGGCCGCCGCCCGGTGGTGGGCGACACGGTCGAGCTGGGGCCGCTCACCCTCGAGGTCCTCGAGGTCCGCTTCAACCGCATCCTGTCGCTCCAGGTGACGGTCAAGAGCCCGGAGACGGTGCCGCCGGAAGAGAAGTAGGCGCGCGGGAGCGGGAGCGGTCCGCTAGGGCCGCCGTGCCGGCGCCGCGCGATCAGACGACGGCGCAAAGCTGTCGAGGAAGGTGGCGACCTCGGCGGCGCGCGCGGTCCAGCTCTCGACCGGCGCCGTTCCGGAGGCCTCGAAGAGCCGGCTGCCGCGGACGTGGAGGCGCCTCCACTCCCGCACCGTGCGGCCCGCGAGCTCCCTCTCCACCTCGAGATCGTAGGCGCCTCCGGCGGCGGCGAGCCCGGCGCGCAGCACGCGGCCGCCGCCGTCCTCCACCTGCTTCGCCATCGCCTCGCCGAGCTGGCGCGGCGAGGCGCTCGCCGCCGCGAGATCGCGGACCAGGACCTCGAGGACCACGGCGCCGTCGGCGCTCTTCGCCTGCAGCGGGACGCCGGCCGCGCCGCCCGGCCCGAGCCGCCACGGGCCGCCCGTCGCCGGCAGCTCGACCGCGAAGCCAGGCTCGGGATGGGTGTAGCGCCGGCCCTTGAGATGGGGCAGCGCCCGCGCGCCGTCGGCCGGCCGCGGTGAGGGCTGCGGCGGCTTGGCCGGCGTGTCCGCGGGAGCGGCCGCCGCCGGAATGCCCAGCGCCCCGAGGTCGATCGGCCGGTTGGCCGGCTTCTCGGCCTTCGCCGCGGCGAGCCGCGCCATCACCGCCTCCTGCTCGCCGCCGGCCTTGTCTCCCGCTCGGCTGACGACCCACGGGCCGCGGGTGACGACGACGCGGGTGGGGGCCGTCCGCCGCACCGTCCAGCCGGCGCCGAGGCGCCCCGCCGCGGCGAGGAACGCCGCCGCGTCGGCATCGGTATCCCACTCGGTCGACCCAGGCGAGGAGGCGGCCCGCCGGCCCGCCGCTCCCGCCCTTGCGCTCGTAGACGGCGAAGCGGTCGCCGCCCCAGCCGGCGGCGGCCGCGCTCGCCGCGTCGGTGCCGCCCAGGGGGCCCGCCAGGAGGATGCGGATCCCCTCCTCCCCGAGCTCCCCCGCGGCCACCTGGCGCGCGCCGGGGAGGACGGCGGCGAGGTCGGGCAGGGCGATCGCCTGCGGGTCGTCGCGGCGGCCGTACCACTTCTCGGGATGGAGCACCTGCTCGGAGGAGCGGGGCGGGTCCTGGGCGAAAGCGTAGTCGAGGAGCTTCTGGCCGCCGCGCTGGCGCACCGCGACGCAGAAGGCGAAGCCGCGGAGGTAGCTGAAGAGCAGGCTGTCGCGGAAGAAGGCGGGGGCGGCGGCGATCTCCCGGCTGCCCGGAAAGCCGGAGCCGCCGGGGGCGCCGAGGGAGCCCGCGCCGTCGTCCTTCAGCATCGGCCCCAGCAGATCGGCGGCGCCGGGGAGGGACTCGACCTTCGCCCCCATCAGGAAGTCCATCATGACCTCCGTGGCGTCGCCCTCGACCAGCGCCAGGCGGCCCGTGCTGGCGTCCGACAGCGGGTCGGTGGTCTCGTAGCGCGTCATGTCGAAGGCCTGGTCCTGGAGGGCGTGGGTCAGCTCGTGGACGAGGACCGCCTGGCGCGCGCGCTCCGCGAAGGCGGCGCCGAGCGCCCGGGTCACCGCCGCGTCCTCCTGCGGGCCGAGGTCGACGACGGCGAGGTACTTGCGCTCCGGATCGTAGAAGGCGGCGATCTGGCTGGAGAGGAGGCTCGGGTAGTAGGTCCCGAGGTCCAGGCTCTCGGGGACGAGCCCGAACGCCTTGAGCGCCGCGCCGAGCGCCGCCAGGGTGCCGGGCGCCATCTCCTCGGCCATCTGCCGGTCGACCTCCCGGCGGAGAGCCGCCCCGGTGAGGACCCCCGCCGGCACCGGGCGCCGGAAGGCGATCCCCCGGTACTCCTCGGCGGCGTGCTCGAGGTCGGGAAGGGGCTTGGCCAGATCGGGCGGCAGCGGCGCGAGCCGCGGCGGCGGTCCGGCCGGGATGGCGGCCGGGGGCGCGGCGGCGAGCCCGCCGCAGGCGAGGACCCCGGCGAGCGCCAGGCCAGAGGCGCGACAGGACGGGGACCGCGGGCGAAGGCTCATCGGACGGGGATTCTACTTTCAGAAGGCAAAGGGGACCGGGGTTTTCCCGGTCCCCTTCGGTGCTGGCGCGCGGCCAGTGGGCCGCGGTACGAGGGGGGTGGGTACCGCGGGGCGGAAATACCGCCTCTGGAGCTCCGAACGACGGCGAGTGCAGCCGGCGGAGCTCCGGCAGGTCACGAAATAGATGTATCGCAATTTGCCGAAATTGGCAAGAGGAGAGGCGGCTCGCCAGGAGGCCTGGCCCGACCACGCGATGCCGCCGCGTCCGGCCGCCGGCGGCTGATACATTCCGCCCATGGCGGTGGCGCCGGCCTCCCCGCGGACTCCCCTCGAGCGCGTTCGGGGCTGGATCCGCTCGCTCGACTTCACCCTGGCGCGGCGCTTCGGTCTGGCAACCCGCGAGGACCGCCTGTTCTTCCTCCTCATCCCGCTCTCGGGCCTCCTCGCCGGCGGCCTGGGGCTCCTCGTCACCGCCGGCATCCAGGCCCTCCAGACGCTCCTCTGGAGCCAACCGGGGAGCCTGTTCCGGGCCGCCGAGGCGGCGCCTTGGTGGCAGCGGCTGGCGGCCCCGGCGGTGGGCGGCCTCCTGGTCGGCCTGGTGATCTGGCTGGGGAAGAGCCGCGTCGGCGGGCACGGCACCTCGTCGCTGATCGAGGCGGTGGCGCTGCAGAACGGGCGGGTCCAGCCGCGGCCCGTCCTCCTGACCACCCTCGCCGGGATGGCGACCGTCGGCAGCGGCGGCTCGCTCGGGCGCGAGGGGCCGATGATCAGCCTGGGGGCGATGGCCGCCTCGTGGCTCGGCTCGCGGGCCCGCCTCTCGCCGCAGCGGGTGAAGATCCTCCTCGGCTGCGGCGCCGCCGCCGGCATGGCGGCGATCTACAACACCCCGATCGGCGGCGCGCTCTTCGCCATGGAGGTGATCCTCGGCAACTTCGCGCTCGAGATCTTCGGCCCCATCGTCGTCGCCTCGGTGCTCTCGACGCTCGTCGCCCGCACCTTCCGCGGCGCGGCGCCGATCTACGCGACGCCCGACTACACGCTGATCTCCGGCTGGGAGCTCCTCGCCTACGCCGGGCTCGGGGTGGTCGGCGCGCTGATCTCGATCCTCTTCATCCTCGCCATGCGCGGCGCCCAGCAGGGGTTCGCCAGGATCCCTCTCCTGCCGGCGGCGGCGAAGCCCGTCCTCGGCATGCTGATGGTGGGCGGGCTCGGCATCGCCGTCCCCTACATCTACGGCAACGGCTTCGAGACGATCACCATGGCCCTCCACGACGGGCTGCCGTGGAAGCTCCTGCTCCTCCTGCCGCTCGCCAAGCTGGCGGCGACCGCCGCCACCTCGGGGAGCGGCGGCGCCGGCGGGATGTTCACGCCGTCGCTCTTCGTCGGCTCGCTGGTCGGCGGCGCCTATGGCCATCTCGTCCACCACCTGTGGCCGGCGGCGACCGGCTCGCCGGGCGCCTACGCCGCGGTGGGCATGGCGGCGATCGCCGCCGGCACCAGCCACGCGCCGATCAGCGCCATCCTGATCCTCTTCGAGTTCACCGGCAACTACGACCTCATCCTGCCGCTGATGTTCTCGGCGATCATCTCGTCGCTCCTCGCCAACGGCCTGCAGCCCTACTCGATCTACACCGAGTCGCTGCGCCGCAAGGGGATCGACGTGTCGATGCGGATGGAGGAGGCGGTGCTCGCGGCGCTCAAGGCCGAGGACCTGGCGCGCCCCGATGACGAGGTGCTCCGCCCCGGCGACGACTACCGCAAGGTGGTCGAGACGTTCTTCGCCGCGCGGCGCCGGCGCCTCTTCGTGGTGAGCGCCGAGCAGCGCCTCCTCGGCGCCATCCTGCTCCAGGACATCCAGCAGAGCCTCGACCACCCGGAGATCCTGACCGCGGTCGTCGCTGCCGACCTGATGGTCCCGGTCGGCCACGTCATCGCCCCCGGCGAGCGGCTCCACCGGGTGACCGAGGTCTTCGCCGCCAGCGACTACGAGCGGCTGCCGGTGGTCGACGCCGGCGGCTGCTTCCGCGGCGTGCTCGCCAAACGCGACCTCCTCGCGGTCTACGCCCAGGAGGTGGTCGGGCGGCCGGCGCTCCTGACGACCTTCATCTCCAGCCACGACGCGCAGGTGAGCCGCGACTACGTCGAGCTGCCGCCGGACTTCGCTCTGCGCATGCTGGTGGTGCCGCCGGACCTGGTGGGCAAGACCCTCGCCGAGGCGCGCCTGCCGCAGACGGTCGGGGCGCGCGTCATCCAGATCAAGCGGCAGACCGAGACGGGCGAGGAGCGGCTGATCCCCGACGGCCAGACGGTCCTCGCGGCCGGCGACGAGCTCGTCCTGGTGGGGCCGACGGGCCTCCCCGCGAACCTCGAGGTGCCGGTCTCCCAGCCGGCGCTCGACGCGGCCGGCGCGCGGAGCACGCCGCCGCTCCCGCCGCTCCCGCCGCTCCCACCGATCACCGAGCCGGCGGCGGCCGAGTGATGCCCGAGAGCCGCGCCCACCTTCTGGCGCGCCTCGCCGTGCACCCCGGCCTCTGCGCCGCCTGTATCCACCTCGAGCTCGCCGACTCCGGCCGCAGCGTCTTCGTCCGCTGCGGCCTGGCGGCGACCGATCCGCGCTTCCCGCGCTACCCGCCGCTCCCGGTCAGGGCCTGCCCGGGCTACGAGCCGGCCGCGGACTCCGGCTAAAGGCCCGCGTCGCCGGCGGTACGCTTCTTGCCAGCATCCCAGCCGTACGCGGCCCGGCCGCACTGACCAGGCACTGATCAAGGAGATCGCGATGCCCCTGTTCTCGTCGTCCGAGCAAGGCCGTGGTGGTGGGATCGGCGGCGGCCGACTGCTGATCGCCCTCGCCATCGCCGCGTTCTCGATCGTCTCCTATCTCTCCACCCGCCAGAGCAACCCGGTGACGGGCAAGACCCAGCACATCTCGATCACCCCCGACCAGGAGATCGCCCTCGGGCTCCAGGCCGAGCCGCAGATGGAGCAGCAGTACGGCGGCGAGTCGAACGACGGCGAGGGGAGGGCGCGGGTCGAGCGCGTCGGCGAGCGGATCGTCGCCAAGAGCGAGGCCGGGAAGACCCCCTACAAGTACCAGTACCACCTGCTCGCCGATCCGCAGACGGTGAACGCCTTCGCGCTGCCCGGCGGCCAGATCTTCATCACCGAGGCGCTCTACAAGCATCTCGGCTCCGACGGCGAGCTCGCCGGCGTCCTCGGGCACGAGACCGGGCACGTCGTGGCCCGCCACAGCGCCGAGCAGATCGCCAAGACCCGGCTCACCCAGGGGCTGACCGGCGCCGCGGTGATCGCGACCTACGACCCCAACAACCCGTCGAGCCGCCGCGACGCCGCCGTCGCGGCGCTCGTCGGCCAGCTCGTCACCATGCGCTTCAGCCGCCAGGACGAGAGCGAGGCCGACGCCCTGGGCGTCCAGCTCATGGAGCAGGCGGGCTACGACCCGCACTCGATGATCGACGTCATGGAGATCCTGCAGAAGGAGGCGGGCGGCGGGCGCCAGCCGGAGTTCTTCAGCACCCACCCCAACCCCGCCCACCGCGTCGAGCAGATCCAGGCCGACATCCAGAAGGACTTCCCCAACGGCGTGCCGAGCGGGCTGGAGAAGTAGCCGGTCAGACGGTAGCCGGTCAGACGTACTAAGGGGGGATCGGCGCCGCCGCGGCCTCGCGCCGCGCGTCGCGGCGGGCGCGGAGCCACTCGATCGCGACCGGCACCAGCGAGATGACGATGATCGCCAGGACCACGTAGTGGAAGTTCCGCTTGACGACGGGGATGTTGCCGAAGAAGTAGCCGGCGAAGAGCATCAGATAGACCCAGACCAGGCCGCCGGCGACGTTCCAGGCGGCGAAGCGGGCATATCCCATGCGGCCGATGCCGGCGACGAAGGGGGCGAAGGTGCGGAGAATCGGCACGAAGCGGGCGAGGAAGATGGTCTTGCCGCCGTGCTTCTCGTAGAACTGCTGAGCCCGCACCAGGTGCTGCTTGTTGAGCCAGCGCGAGCCCTCGCGGCGGAAGATCTGCGGCCCCACCCGCGCGCCGATCAGGTAGTTGACGGCGTCTCCGGCGATCGCCGCCACCGGCAGCAGCAGGGCGAGTAGCGGCATGCGCAGCGGCGAGCCGGCGGCGGCGGCGAGCGCCCCCACCGCGAAGAGGAGCGAGTCGCCGGGCAGGAAGGGCGTCACCACCAGGCCGGTCTCGCAGAAGAGGACGAGGAAGAGGAGGCCATAGAACCAGCCGCCGAGCGCCTGAACGACCTGGGTCAGATGCACATCGAGGTGGAGGAACAGGTCGATCAGGTGGGCCATGGCGGGTGTCCTCGGGAAGGTGTCGCGGTCGGCCGGCGAGTCTAGCCCAGCGAGCGGAGGATGGCGACGCCGCTCGAGGTGCCGAGCCGCCTCGCCCCGGCGGCGATCAGCGCGAGAGCGGTCGCCAGGTCGCGGATGCCGCCCGCGGCCTTGACGCCGACCTGGCCGGTGCCGGCGGCGAGCGCCTCGGCGAGGAGCGCGACGTCGGCGACCGTCGCGCCGCCGGGGCCGAAGCCGGTCGAGGTCTTGACGAAGTCGGCGCCGCTCGCGGCGACGAGCCCGGCGCCGCGGAGCTTCTCGGCGTCGGTCAAGAGAGCGGTCTCGAGGATCACCTTGAGCACCAGGCCGTCGCGCTCGGCGCGCAAGGCCTCGACCCAGGCGCCGAGGTCGGCCGCCACGCGCGCGTCCTCGTCGCCCTTCAACCAGGAGACGTTGATCACCGTATCGATCTCGACCGCCCCGTCGGCGACGGCGCGGCGCGACTCCTCGCGCCGCACCTCGGGCTGGGCGTAGCCGAGCGGGAAGGCGGCGACCGTGCCGACGCGGACGCTGGTGCCGGCGAGGATGCCGGCGGCGAGCGGCACGTGGACCGGCGGGATCATCACCGCCGCGAAGCCATGGAGCGCGGCCTCCTCGACCGCCTGCCGCACCTCGGCGCCGGTCGCCTCCGGCCGCAGCAGCGTGTGGTCGATGTAGGAGGGGAGCGGGCGCGGCAGCGGCGGCGCGGTCATGGGTGTCGACGGGCCGGCGCCTAGCGCGCCGCGGCCGCCTGCGCCGCCGGGGTCCGCACCCGCGCCAGCTCGACCCCGGTGTAGTAGTGGAGGAGGATCTCGCGGTAGGTGTGCCCGCGCGCCGCCATGCCGTAGGCGCCCACCTGGCACATGCCGACGCCGTGCCCCCAGCCGCGGCCGGTGAAGAGCCAGCCCGCCTCGCGGTCCGGCGGCGTCAGGCGCTTGGCGGTGAAGAGGGTGTCGGGCACGTCGAGGGTCCAGCGGATCGCCAGGCCGTCGACCTCCTTCGACTGGCCGTCGCCGTCGATGCGGAGCTTCCCCACCCGGCCGGAGACGCCGCGCGAGAGGATCTCGAAGCCGTGGTAGCCCAGGCCGGGCAGCCGCGTCTGCACCTGGCTCGCGATCTGCGAGTCGGTGCGGAAGCGGGTCCAGCTGCTCCACTTGCTGGTGCGGTCGTAGGCCGCCCCCTCGCGGTCGATCTCCTGGACCATGGCGACCAGCCGCCCCTCCCGCCAGTAGAGCGTCAGCTTGTCGCCGGGGAGGAGCGCCAGGTTGTCGCTCTCGATGTGAGCGCCGCCGCCGCCGCCGCTCTTGCGGAAGGTCTGGACGCGGTCGGTGAGCGGATAGGTCTTCTCTTCCTTCCCCGACTTGACGGTGAGGTGCCCGTCGGCGAGCGAGAGGAACGAGGCCTCCTCGAAGCGCACCACCTGCAGGAGCTCGGCGAAGGCGAGGAGCATGCGCTCGACCTCGGGCTCGCCGAGCGGGCGGCCGGGCGGGCCGGTGACGAGACCGCTGCGCAGCAGGTAGGCGGCGCGGCGGCGGTCCTCCTCGTTCCACGCGGCGGGGGGATCCTTGACCAGATAGGCCACGTCCTCGGGCGCCAGCAGCAGCCGCGAGTCGAGCGCCAGGTCGAAGGTCGCGGCGACGAAGCGCTGCACCTCGCGGCGGTCGAGCGAGGCGAGGCCGGTCTGGGGAGCCGGCAGGCCCGCCGAGATCGCCAGGCGGGCGAGGCGCGCGGCGAGTGCCTGGGGCGCCGAGACGCCGCCGGGCGGCGGCAGCAGGGTGCGGGTCAGGCCGTCGGGGAACGGGATGCCGCGCGGCAGATCGCCGGCGAGGGCGACGGTCCCCGCCTCGATGCAGGGGACGCCCTTGAGATAGGGCTCCTGCTTGAGCGGGAAGATGACGTCGGCGTCCTCGGTGTGGCCGCCGCAGGTCGAGCTGTAGAGCGCGTCGACCAGATCGCCCTGGTAGACGAGCACCTGCCCGGCGGTCTCGGCGACGGCGCGGTCGGAGAGCGGGTGCTCGACGTCCATGCCGCCGTAGACCTGGCAGCGCGGCGAGGAGCAGATGTCGTATCCCTCGCGCGCGAACTCGCCGAGGTTCTTGAGCGCGTAGGTGCGCGCGGCGACCGCCTGGGCCTTGAGCGCCTCGACCTGCGGGAACTCCTCGGGGCCCATCTCCGAGGGGACGACGCCGCGCAGGTACTGCTCGAGCGGCAGCTCGTCGATCAGGTTCAGGCTGCCGCGGTCGTTGAGGTACACCAGCAGGCGGCCGCGGTAGCGGTGCCCCTGGGCGACGATGCCGCGGCCGCCGTCGGTCGAGACCGCGAGCCAGCGGCCGGGGAGCGTCTCGACGCGCCCCCCCTGATTGACGCGGAGCGCCGGCGCGCTGACCTGCGCCCCCTCGGAGACCACCCAGGCGCCGGTCACCCCGAGGGTCGCCAGGTGCTTCGAAGCCGCCTCGGCCTCCTGGCGCGTCGCGTAGCGCCCGAGCCGCACGCGGTAGAGGTCCATCCCGGCGTCGAAATGGGCGTCGGCGGGCTGGCCGCTCTCGCGCGCCAGCTGATCGGCCAGCCCCTGGGCCTGGTGCTCGTCGCGGAGCGCCGAGACCTGGAGCCGGTAGAAGCCGCCCTGCGAGCCCCCGGCAGCCGGCTCGACGCGCAGCTGCGAGAGCACCGCGACCGTGCGGTCGGAGGTCGCGACCGTGACGTCGCCGCCGCCGCAGCAGGGGAGGGTGAGGGCGGGGAGATCGCTCGCCAGGCCCACCTTCACCAGGAGCGGCGCGGCGGGGCCGGGCGGCAGCGCCGGCGCGGGAGCGGCCGGCGCCAGCGGAGCCGCCGGCTCAGGAGGCGGCGCGGGCGGCGTTTCAGGCGGCGCGGGGGCCGGCCTGGCCGGCGCGGTCTGGGCCGGGGGCGGCCGGCGGGCGGCGGTCTTCGCTCGCGCGCCGGCGCCGGCGCAGCCGGCGGCGGCGAGGGCGGCGAGCGGCAGGGCCAGGATGAAGCGGCCCAACCTCACGCCGCGAGGACCTCCGGGCGCGGCGCGCGCGGCACCTCGGACTGAACGAGGGCGACCAGCGCCGCCGCCAGGGCGAGCGCCAGGACGGAGCCCGCCAGGCTCTGCAGGAGCTGGAGGGAGAGGCGCAGGCCGAGGGCGATGGGCGCGCTGGAGAGCCCGAAGTTGACGAAGAGGCCGGCGACGAACCCCGCCATGGCGAGGAGCAGCGTGCACCCCAGGAAGAGGAGGAAGAGCAGGAGGACGGCGCCGAAACGGGCGCCGAGGATGCGCAGGCCGTGGGCCGCGGCGCTCCACACCCCCGAGGTCTCGCGCGCCAGATCGGCCTGCGAGACGGTGCCCCAGAGCGAGACGACGACGGCGAGGAAAAGGAGCGGCAGGAAGCCGCCGCAGCCGATCCCCACGGCCGCCGGCCGGCCCCAGCGCTGGGCGCCGCCGACGAGCAGGAACGCCCAGAGGGCGAAGGCCAGCCCGACGCCGATGCACACGGCGCCGAAGAGGCCGGCGAAGCCGACGAAGCGCCACATGAAGCGGCCGCCCCAGCCGAGGAAGTTGGGCAGGCTGAAGGTGCGGAACCACTCTTTGCGGTCGGCGCCGGGCAGCGCCTGACGCTCGGCGGCGGTGAGCACGCCGAAGATCCCGGCCTGGAGGTAGCAGTAGGCGATGCAGGCGAAGAGCCAGATGGCGAGCGTGCCGAGGAGGGCGACGGCGAAGGCGGGCACGACGGCGGGCAGGCGCTCGCCGAGCCGCGTCGCGAGGCGCGACAGGGAGTCCGGATTGCGCGCCAGGAGGCCCTGGAAGCCCTCGCGGAGCAGGCCGATGCCGAGCACCAGCAGAGGCGGCAGCAGGCCGGCCAGGACCATCAGGCCGATGGCGAGGGCGCCGAAGAAGCGCAGCGGCACCAGCTCCCAGTTGGCGCGCAGGTTGGCGAGGCCGCGGCGCAGGCAGTCGAAGGCGGAGAGCTTCACGGCGTTCAGACTCGCGTGCTGTGGCTCTTCTGCTCGCGCCGGTAGTCCTCGACCGTGTCGAGCACCACCGGGCGGGTCATCTCGTAGAGGCGCGATACCAGCATCGGCGAGATGCGGCTGGCGAGCGAGCGCACGCCGGTCGCATCGGGAGGCTCGAGGTCGGCGCCGCGATCCAAACCCCGATCGAGGCTGCGCGGGCCGGCGACGGCGGCGGGCGGCTGCAGGCGGTAATTGGTGGTGAAGATCGTCGGCAGGCGCCGCGCGTAGCGCTGGTTGATGATGAGGTAGAGGATGTCGCGCACCCAGGGCGTCGGCTCCTGGGCGCCCAGCTCGTCGAGCACCAGCGCCTCGGCCTCGATCAGCGGGTCGAGGATGGCGTGCTTCGAATCCGCCGAGGAGGGGTCGAAAGTCGCCTGGATCTGGTGCAGGAGCGAGCTGAAGTCGACGAAGCGGCCGCGCACGCGGTAGCGCTCGAGGAGCTCGGTCAGCACGCCGACGGCGAGATGGCTCTTGCCGGCGCCGGGGCGCCCGGTGAAGAGCAGGCCGGTCTCGCGGAAGCGGCCGGTCTCCGGATCGACGAAGCCGTCGACGTAGCGGCGGGCGACGGCGAGCGCCTCGACGAGCTGGTCGCGCTGGGCGGCCGGCAGCTGGCTCGAGATCCTGAAGCTCGCGAGCTTGCAGTGGCGGTAGCGCTCGGGGATGCCGGCCGCCTCGAGGAGGCGCGGCCCCCGCCGCTCCTCCTGGCAGGAGCAGGGGCGCGCCGTCCCGGCGCCGCCGTCGGCGACGACCACCCAGCCCCGGCCCTCACAGCGCGGGCAGGAAGCCTCCGTCACCTCGCTCGGCGGCATGGCGCGATGGTAGCACGAGCCCTTGCGCGGAGGGCCCAGGACGGCGGGCTCGAGAGGGCTGCGCTCACCTTCCGGAGGCGACCCGGACGACGATCTGCGACAGCGCGGCATCGGCCTCCGAGCTGTCGCCCTTCAAGCGCATCTCGGCCTCGAGGACGTCGGCGGGGAGGCGGGCGAGGAGCCGCTCCGGCAGGCGCGAGGCGGCGAGGTAGGCGCGGTGGAGGCGGTAGGGATGGAGCCCGGCGAGCGGATTCTTCGCCTTGCCCTCGGGGAGCGCGAGCTCGCCCTGGAGCGCCGGCGCCCAGCGGTCCTTGAAGCGCGGGTAGCTCGCCTCGCCCTCCGGCACGCGGGCGACGCGCATCATGCCGCGGATGGCGGTGAGCTGCCGGCAGAAGGAGGCGAAGAGGCCGAAGAAGGCGAGGCGCGCCTGCATCGGGTCGTCGGCGCTCGCGAGCAGACGGTGCAGGCGGTCGAGGGCCTCGTGGCCGCGGCCGAGGGCGACGGCGTCCAAGAGCTGCCAGACGTCCTCCTCGCCGCGGTCCTCGACCGAGCCCTCGACCAGCCGGCGATCGATGCGCGGGCGCGGCTCGCCGCCGCCGCGGGCGAGGTTCGCCAGCTTGCGGTACTCGCCGGCGAAGCGGGCGGTCGAATCGGCATTCGCTCCGGCGCCGCCGGCGCTCCCCTTGCGGCCGTCGGTCGCCTGGCGGAGCGTGCGGCGGGCGAGCTCCTCCAGGGCATCCCTGGCGATGGGGACGCCGGTCTGCCGCTCGAGCTCCTCGGCGAGCTCGGCGAGCCCCTCCCAGGCGCCGCCGCGCGCCGCCTCGAGCTCGCCCAGCCGGGCGACGACGCCGCGCTCTTCGAGGAGCGCCAGCAGCGGATGCCCGGCCGCGACCGTCCGCTCGGCGAGGACGAGGGCGTGGCCCGGCGGGAGGCCGCCCTGGACGACGTCCGAGAGCTCGGCGAGAGCGCCGCTCCCCCACCCCCGCATCCCCTCGCGCCGCGCGCCGGCGAGGAGGGCGGCGAGGCCGGCGCGCAGCTCGTCCCCGGCGCGGCGCTTCCTGCCGCCGCCCTTGCCGCCCTCGAAAGCCCAGTCCGGCAGGCGCGCGACCGCCGCCTCGGCGGCGCCCTCTTCGGGATCGACGTCGAAGAGGCGCAGCGCCTGGAGCAGGCGCGAGGCGGCGAGGCGCTCGCGCGGCGCCAGCGGGCGCTCCGCGAAGCCGGCGGGGAGAGGCAGCGCCTCGCGCGCGTCGTCGATCAACTGGGCGGCGGCGCCGCGGTCGGCGAGGACCGCCGAGTCGACGGCCAGGATCACCTTGGCCGGAACGAAGAGCGAGAAGGTGCGAAGGTCGGCGACGAGGGGCGAGAGGGAGGGCGGCCGGCGGTAGGTCTCGAGGCGCGGCGCCGCAGGCCGCGGCGAGCGCCGCGGCGAGCCGCGCGCGCAGCCGGCTCGGCGAGGACGAGGTCCCCGTGCACGAGCCAGACCGGCCGCGGCGCCGCGCCTCCGGCGTCGGCCGCCGCCGCGAGCAGAGCGGCTCGATCGGGATCACGCGGATCGCGCGGATCGCGGCTCAGGAGGCCTCGGCCTCCAGCATGCCCTTCTCGGCCAGCTCCTGGCAGTCGATGCAGAAGCGGGCCCAGGGCACCGCCTGCAGCCGCTGGACGGCGATCGCCTGGCCGCAGTTGTTGCAGCGCCCGTAGGCGCCGTCATCGATGCGCCGCAGCGCGTCCTCGACCTGGAGGAGGAGCTGGCGCTCGCTGTCGGAGAGGGAGAACATCAGCTCCCGGTTGTAGGCATTGTTGGCGCGGTCCACGATGTCATCGGTCCCGTCGTCGGCCGACTCCTGGCCGGCGCGCAGGTCCTGCTTGTACATGTTGAGGATCTCCTGCTTCTGCTGCAGCAGCCGCTCGCGCAGGGCCTGGTAGCCCTCGGCCGGACCCGCCGCCGGCTTGACCTTTGGTGTCTTGGCCACGCTGGATGTCTCCTTTCAAAATACCTGCGAAAGTGGTTGAGGCCAAATCAGAGCCCGCGATGATAGCTCATTCCGGCTTCGATCGAGAACGCACGGTAGAGCTGCTCGTACAGCACGAGACGTGCCAGTTCGTGGGAGAGGGTGAGCGGGCCGAGCGACAGCACCTGGCGGGCGCTCTGCAGCACCTCGGGAGCGAGCCCGAGGTCGGAGCCGACGAGGAAGCCGACGGCGTGCGGCCACTCCCGCCGCAGCCGGCCGAGCTCCGCCGCCAGGCCGGCCGAATCCGCGGCGCGGCCGCCGCCGTCGAGAGCGATCGCGAAGCAGGGATCGGGGAGGGCGGCGAGGAGCGCCCGCCCCTCCTCGCGCCGGCGCTCGGGGTCGCCGGCGCCGTCCCGCGAGCGCACCGGCAGGTCGCGCACCGGCAGGAAGCGGGCGATCCGCTTCCGGTAGTCGGCGCAGAGCTCTTCCCAGCTCGCCCGTCGGTGGCGGCCGGCCCAGGCGATGACCAGCTCGCGGCCCATGGTCTGGCGTGGCTCGAAGCGGGCAGCCCGGCTCAGCCCGGCTCGGCCGGCTCGGCCGGCTCGCGATCGCCCGCGGCGGGCTCGGCGGCGGCTTCGGGAGCCGGGGCCGGCGCGATCTGGCCCTGCTCCTCGCCGCCCTCGGCCAGGAACTCCTCCCACTCCTCGTAGAAGGCGAGCGACTGGAAGTCGCGCATGCGGTCGAGGAAGACGACGCCGTTCAGGTGGTCGTACTCGTGCTGGACGATGCGCGCCTCGAAGCCCTTGACGACGAGGTCGAGCGGCTGCCCCTGGCGGTCGAGACCCCGCACGCGGACCGCCGGATGGCGCGGCACGAGGCCGCGCAGGTCGGGGATCGAGAGGCACCCCTCCCAGTCCTCGACCATCTCGCCAGGCTGCGGGGTGAGCATCGGGTTGACCACGACCCGCAGCGGGATCGCCCGTCCGGGCTCCGCTCGTCCGCCGCGGCCTCGTAGACGAAGAGCTGCATCCCGATGCCGACCTGGGGCGCCGCCAGGCCGACCCCCTCCGCCGCGCGCATGGTCTCGACCATGTCGTCGATCAGCGCCTGCATCTCGGGCGAGCCGACGGCCGCGGCAGCGACGGGCTTGGCGGGGGTGCGCAGAGCCGGATGGCCGAGGCGGACGATCGGGCGGATTGGCATGGCGAAGTATACCGCGGCCGCCCGCGCCGCCCCGCGCCGGGGTGGGCGCCGGAGCCGCCGGAAGGCGCATGGTATCGTTTTGATTATGGCGGAGGAACAGGCGACGGGCGGGCGCCGCGAGCGGCGCCGCAGGTGGTTGCGCGGGCTGCTGGTCGGCACGGCGATCGGCGTGCCGGCCCTCGCCCACTTCCTCATCCAGCGACGGGCCCGCCCGCCGCGTCCGCCGCGCTGGGGACGCGGGCGCCGCTACGCCGGCCGCTACGGCGACATCGCCTTCCAGTTCCTCGGCGAGGGGGATTCCATCGTCCTCCTCCACTCGCTGGGGCCCGGCCACGACGTCGCCGAGTGGGAGGGGGCGGCCGAGATCCTCGCCGAGCGCTTCGCCGTCTACGCCCTCGACCTGCCGGGCTGGGGACGCTCCGCAGCGCCCGCCGCCTATCGGCCGAGCGCCTACGCCGAGGCCATCGAGGACTTCCTGGACGGCGTCGTGCGCGAGCCGGCGGTGGTGGTGGCGGCGGGCCTCTCCGCGGGCTACGCGCTGGCGGTGGCGGCGCGGCGCCCCGAGCTGGTGCGCGCCCTCGGCCTGGTGGGGCCGGAGGGGCTCGAGGCGGAGACCCGGATGGGCCGGCGCGCCGGGGCGGCGCCGCCTGGCGTCGCTGCCGCTCGTCGGCGTCACCGCCCTCGACCTCGCGACCCGCCGCGCCGCCCTCACCCGGCACCTCCACCGGGACGTCTACGCGGCGCCCGAGCGGGTCGACGCCGCGCTCGTCGAGCACCACTACCGCGGCAGCCACCGGCCGCTCGCCCGCCGCACCCTCGCCGCCTACCTCGCCGGACGCCTCCGGCCGACCCTCTCGGCGCTCGCCGCGGAGACCGCCGCGATCACCCAGCCGGTCTGGATCGCCTGGGGGCGCGCCGCCGCCGAGCCGCCGGTCGAATGCGCCGACCTCTGGCTCCAGCGCCTGCCCCAGGCCGCCCTCGACGTCTTCGAAGGGGCCGGCAGCCTGCCGCACGCCGAGCGCGCCGCCGTCTTCTGCCGCGCCCTCGAAGCCTTCCTCGCCGCTCTTCCCGGCGCCGGCTGAAAACCGCCCCGAGACGATGACAGCGAACCGCTTCCCCGACGTTCCCGGTGGATATCCCTTCCCCGCGCTCGAGCTCGAGGTGCTCGGCGGTGGACGGCCGCGGCGGCATCTTCGAGAAGAGCCTGGCAAGCGCCGCGCCGCGCGGGGGAGTTCGTCTTCTTCGAGGGGCCGCCCACCGCCAACAACGTGCCGCACGTCGGCCACGTCGTCACCCGCGTGGTCAAGGACCTCTTCCCCCGCTACCGCACCATGCGCGGCTACCACGTGCCGCGCAAGGCGGGCTGGGACACCCACGGCCTGCCGGTCGAGATCGAGGTCGAGAAGCGCCTCGGGTTCTCCGGCAAGCAGCAGATCGAGGCCTACGGCATCGCCGAGTTCAACCAGCGCCTGCCTCGACAGCGTCCACACCTACGAGACGCAGTGGCGGGCGATGACCGAGCGGATCGGCTACTGGGTGGACCTCGACCACGCCTACCTCACCTACATCGAACGAGCTACATCGAGTCGGTCTGGTGGGCGCTCTCCGAGCTCGCCGCGCGCGGGCTGCTCGACGAGGGCTACAAGATCCAGCCCTACTGCGCGCGCTGCGGCACCACGCTCTCCAGCCACGAGGTGGCGCAGAACTACAAGGACGCGGAGGATCCCGTCGATCTGGACCCTCTTCCACGCCCGCGCCGGGCAGTCGATCCCGACGCATCGACGGCGAGGCGCTGGGCGGTCGGCGACAACGTCTACCTGGTCGCCTGGACGACGACGCCGTGGACGACGATCGCCAACGTCGGCCTCGCCGTCCATCCCGACCTGATCTACAAGCGCCGTCGAGCACCCGGCGAAGCCGGGCGACTGATCCTGCTGTCGGCGAGGACCTCGGCACGCCGGTGCCGCTCGTCGTCGACGATGCCGAGCAGGCGGGCAAGCGCCGGCAGATCGACCTGCGCGACGAGGCGCCGGCCGCTCGCCCGCTTCCGCGGCCGCGACCTCGAGGGGCTGCTCTACGACCGGCTCTACACCTTCTTCGAGCCGGAGATCGCCGGGGCAGGTGGTGCTCGGCGACTACGTGACGTCGACGGACGGCACCGGGCTCGTCCACACCGCGCCGCCGTTCGGCGAGGACGACTACCAGACGGGCCTGCGCTACGGCCTGCCGATGATCCTCTCGGTCGACGGCGAGGGGAAGATGGTCGCCGGCGCCGGGCCGTTCGCCGGCCTCTGGTTCAAGGACGCCGATCCCAAGATCATCCAGGATCTGAAGAGCCCGCGGCCTGATCCTCCACACCGACCGCTACCGCCACAGCTACCCGTTCTGCTGGCGCTGCGACCGGCCGCTCCTCTACTACGCGACCACGAGCTGGTTCATCCGCACCACGGCGGCGAAGGACGCGCTGGTGGCGAAGAACCGCGAGATCGACTGGCACCCCGAGCACATCGGCGAGGGCCGCTTCGGCAACTGGCTGGAGAACGTCGTCGACTGGGCGCTGTCGCGCCGCCGCTACTGGGGGACGCCGCTGCCGGTCTGGCGCTGCGACGACTGCCGGCACCGCGAAGGTGATCGGCTCCTACGCGCGAGCTGTTCGCGGCCGCCGGCCGGGCGCAAGCCGGCGGACCTCTACGATCCGGCGCAGTTCGACCCCCACCGGCCGTTCATCGACGAGTTCACCTGGCCCTGCGACCGAGTGCGCACGAGGGGACCATGCGGCGGGTGCGCCGAGGTGATCGACGCCTGGTTCGACTCCGGGCGCGATGCCCTTCGCCCAGCAGCACTACCTGGGCGAGACCCTGCGCGGCTTCGATCGACGAGCGCGGCGCGGCTTCCCGGCCGACTGCATCTCCGAGGCCGTCGACCAGACGCGCGGCTGGTTCTACACCCTGCACGTCCTGGGGGTGCTGCTGTTCGACTCGGTCGCCTACGAGAACTGCATCGTCCTCGGCCACGTCAACGACGAGCAGGGGCGGAAGATGTCGAAGCGCCTGGGCAACGTCGTCGAGCCGATGGCGGTGATCGCGGAGACCGGGCGCGGACGCCCTGCGCTGGTACTTCTGCGTCAACAACCCCGAGGTGCCGTCGCGCTTCTCGGCGACGCCTGGTGCGCGAGGCGGCGCAGCGCTTCCTGCTGCCGCTGTGGAACGCGCTCTCCTTCTTCACCATCTACGCCAACCTGGACGGCTGGCGGCCGGGCGACGCGAGCCGCGCGCCGGCGGCGTTCGCCGAGCGGCCGGCGCTCGACCGCTGGGTCCTGCTGCGGCTCGACCGGCTGGTCGAGGAGACGACGGCGCACCTCGACGGCCTACGACGTCGACCGCCGGCGGCGCGCGGCATCGAGGAGTTCCTGGACGACCTGACGAACTGGTACATCCGCCGCAGCCGCGCGCCGCTTCTGGCGCTCCGGCCGCGACGAGGACGCCGCCGGCGCCGGCCGACAAGGCGAGCGCCTACGAGGCGCTCTACGAGGTGCTCGACCACGCTCGCCCGGCTGATCGCGCCGTTCACCCCCTTCGTCGCCGAGGTGCTCCACGCGCCACCTGGTGCGCAGCCAGGACGGCGACCGGACCGGCGGCGCCGGCGAGCGTCCATCTCGACGACTGGCCGCAGCCGGCCGCCGGACGCGCCGACGCCGCGCTCGCGAGCCGGGATGGCGGCGGTGCAGCGGATCGTCGGGCTCGGCCACGCGGCGCGCAACCTGCACGGCCTGAAGACCCGGCAGCCGCTCGCCGGCGGTGACCCTGGTCACGGCGGACGCCGAGCTGCCGGCGCTGGTCGAGCCCTACCTCGACATCCTGCGCGACGAGCTGAACGTCAAGGAGGTCCGCTGGGCGGCCGACCGCCCGGTCTACGTCCACCACGAGGTGCAAGCCGATCTTCCCGAAGGCCGGCCCGCGCTTCGGCAAGCGGATGCCCGAGGTCAAGAAGGCGCTCGACGCGGCCGACGGCGACGCGCTCGCCGCCGAGCTCGAGCGGGCGGGCAAGATCACGATCCAGCTCGCCGACGGCCCGGTCGACCTCGCCGTCGGACGAGGTCGAGGTGCGCCTGGTCGAGCGCGCGGGCACGGCGACGCAGGGGGACCGCGAGCTGCTGGTGGCGCTCGACGACCGAGCTGACCCCGGAGCTCGAGGCCGAAGGTCTGGCGCGCGAGTTCGTGCACCACGTGCAGCAGGGGCGCAAGAAGCGGGACCTCGACTACGCGGACCGCATCCGGGTCGGCTTCGAGGCCGATGCCGAGATGACGGCGGCGGTCGAGAAGCACACCAGGAATGGATCCAGGGCGAGACGCTGGCGGAGACGATCGTGAGCCGGCCTCTGTCCGGCGAGCGAGCGCGCGGGCGAAGAGTCGATCGCACGGGCTGACTATCCAGGTGGAGCGAGCCGTCCGCGGATGATGTGACACCCCTCGAGGATGACAAAGTCCACGCAGTGCTGACGATCAACCCTGGAGAGAGAATGGCGGGAATCTTCAAAGCCTACGACGTCCGGGGGATCTATCCCAGCAGCTCAACGAGGAGAAGCGCGACAGATCGGCCTCGCCTTCCAGCACGTGCTGGACGCGCGAGGACCGCGCGCTCGGCAACACGGTGGTGGTCTCGCCGCGACATGCGCGAGTCCAGCGCGGGGCTCGCAGCACGCCCTGGTGCGCGGGCTGACCGGCGCCGGGCTCGACGTCTGGACATCGGCCTCTCGACGACGCCGATGAACTACTTCGCGATCAGCCACTTCACGGCGCGCCGGCGGCGTGCAGGTGACGGCGAGCCACAACCCGGCGCAGTACAACGGCTTCAAGTTCAGCCGCCACGGCGCGCGGCCGGTCTCCGGCGACCACGGCATCGCGCTGATGGAGCAGAAGGTCGCAGGCGGGGGACCTGCCGAAGGCCGCCACGCCGCGGCAAGGTGACGCCCGGCGAGGTCTTCGGGCGAGTACCGGACGCACGTCCTCTCGTTCCTCCGCGCGGCCCCGACGGCGCCCGGCGGCTCAAGGTGGTGGTCGACGCCGCCAACGGGATGGCGACGATCGACCAGCCGATCCTCGAGGCGATGGACATCGAGCTCGTGCCGCTCTACTTCGAGCTCGACGGCACGCTTCCCCAACCACGAGGCGAACCCGCTCAAGGAGGAGAACCTGCGCGACCTCGAAGCGCTGGTGCGCGAAGGCCGGCGCCGATCTCGGGATCTCCTTCGACGGCGACGCCGACCGCGCCGCGTTCATCGACGAGACCGGCGAGGCGATCGGCAGCGACCTGATGACCGGCCTGATCGGCGGCATCCTCTCGCGCGCGAGCCGGGGAAGGCGGTGGTCTACGACCTCCGCTCCTCGCGCGCGGTCGCCGAGTACATCCAGGAGAAGGGCGGCGTGCCGGTGCGCGAGCGGGTGGGGCACTCCTTCATGAAGGCGACGATCCGCCAGCGCGAGGGCATCTTCGGCGGCGAGCTCGCCGGCCACTACTACTTCCGCGACCACTTCTACGCCGACTGCGCGCTCCTCTCCGCGGTCGAGGTGCTGAACCTGCTGTGGGAGAAGGGCGAGCCGCTCTCGCGAGCTCGTCCAGCCGCTGCGCCGCTACGCCAAGAGCCCGGAGATCAACTTCGACGTGGCGGACAAGCAGGGCAAGATGGACGAGCCTCGCCGAGCGCTACGCCGACGCCGAGATCGACTACCTCGACGGCATCACCCTCTGCTATCCCGACTGGTGGGCGAACGTCCGCCCCTCGAACACCGAGCCCTATCCTGCGCCTGGTCCTGGAGGCGAAGACGCCGGAGGAGCTGGCGCGGCGCAAGGCCGAGCTGATCGCGATCCTGGGCGAGCCGGAGGAGTAGCGCCGCAAAGGGGCGGCCCTCCCGTCATCGGAGGACCGCCCGGCCGGCGATCGGCACACGCTCGCCTACTTCGAGCGGACCACCAACCCGACGATGACGTCGTTCGAGTACCAGACCGCGACCTCGAGGCGATCCGGGCAGTTGCAGAACGCCGACTGCACGGAGCTCTGGATCCCGTCGCTCGGGTTGTCGAGGTGCCGCCACTGGCCGTCGACGAAGAGCCAGAGGCTGCGCGCGCTGCCGGGAGGGTAGGACACCAGCTCGAGCCAGTACTTGCTCGCCACTCCCGTAGTGACGGCGAGCGAGGCGAAGGCCTTGTGCCGCGCTGCCAGATCCTGCATGCCGGCGGGCGCGGTTGTGGGGTCACTCTGACGATTGGTCATGGGCGTCTCCTTGGAAGATCCGAGCGGACCTCGCGTCGGCCCGGTCATCGGAAGGGAACGTACGGAGAGCTCGAAACCCCTCATCGAGCCGCGAGAACGTGCTCTCGTGGCCGGGGGCTGGACATCCCATCTATACTTAGATATTCTAGGTGTCAGACAGGGAGGGTCCTCCGATGCTAGAAATCGCCCGCAGAGGTTTCTTCACGCTCGCCGCAGGTTTCGCTTCGCTCGTCCTCGCCGCCCCGTCGCACACCCCCACGCCACGGCTGGTGAAGGACCTCGACACCGGCATCGCCCGGAATCGCGGCTACATCTCCCAGCTCGGGGCGGCGGCGGGCGACGTCCTCTACTTCACCGCCAGCGACCCCGCCCACGGCCGCGAGCTCTGGCGCAGCGACGGCTCGACCGCCGGCACCTACCGGCTGACCGACGTCTGCGCCGGCCGCTGCGACAGCCGCCCCTTCCAGGTCACCGTCTCGGGCGGGCGTGTCTTCTTCACCGCCGACGACGGTTTGTCCGGCCCCGAGCTGTGGGTGAGCGACGGCACGCCGGGGAGCGAGCGGCGCGTCCGCGATCTCTGCCCGGGGCCCTGCGGCAGCTTGCTCGACAATCTGACCGGCGCCGGCGGCGGCGTCTTCTTCCTCCGGCGGACCGCGGCCGGCCTCGAGCTCTGGAAGAGCGACGGCACGCCCCAGGGAACGGCGTCTCTCGCCACCCTCTGCACCGGCCCGGAGACCGACACCGACTGCACCACCCGCGAGGACGTCAACCAGACCCTGCCGACCTTCGGCGACCATGTCTTCGTCGGCGTCTACCAGCAGCAGACGTTGACCGTCTGGGTGAGCGACGGCACGGCGGCGGGGACCCTGCCGCTCGCGAGCCTCCTGGGAGCCGGCGTGCCGCCGGCGACCGCGCTGCCGCTCCCGGCGGGGAGCTTCCTATTCCTGTTCACTGCCGACGGCCTCTGGCGGACCGACCTGACCCCGGCCGGGACGGCGCGGATCGAAACCTACGCCGAGCTCGAGCCCGATCCCGCCGCCGAGATCCGGCAGGCCATCGTCTCCGGGGGAGCGCTGTACCTCGTCTACACCAACGGCGACGTGGTGCGCTCGGACGGCACCCCGGCGGGAACGGCGATCGTCTCCCATCTCGATCCCCGGCTGGAGGTGGACGAGGTCCTCCCGCTGCGCGGCGGCATCCTCGCGACGACCCTCTCGCCCGCCCTGGTGAGCGGGCTCGTCTGGATCGGCCCCACGCCGGGATCGCCGGTGACGGTCGCCGACCTGGGCACCGGCTCGTCCATCGCCGGGCTCGCGGCGCTCGGCGGCCGCGCCGTCTTCCTGGTCGATTTCATCGATCGCCCCGGAGTGCCCGACACCCGCGAGGTCTGGATCACGGACGGCACGGCGGCGGGGACCCGGCGCCTGCGCGGCGCCCCGTTCCTGCTCGGCCCGACCGGTCTCGTGGCGACCGACCGCCTCGCCTTCTTCGCGGCCGCGGCGAACGAGAACGACCTCGGGCGGCAGCTCTGGGCGACCGACGGCACCTGGTTCGGGACGCGCCAGGTGCACGACTTCTCGACCGGGCCGGGCTCCGGCGGCCCGCTCGCCCAGATCGCCTTCGACGGCAAGCTCCTCTTCTCGGCCCGCACCGCGGAGACCCAGGCGCCCCTCTTCACCTCCGACGGCACGGCGCGCGGCACGAAGATCCTCTCCCTCCAGGGCGCCTGGGCGGACGACTTCACCCTCGCCGGCAGCACGGTCTTCTTCGCCTCGCGGCCGCCGCGCTCCGACCTGCCCAGCAACCAGCAGCCGAGCCCCCTCTGGCGAACCGACGGCACCGCCGCGGGCACCCGGCTGGTCGCGCCGGCGATCGTCGACCTCGCCCATCCCGCGGCGCTAGGCAATCTGCTGCTGTTCAGCGCCGTCCGCGAGCTCAGCCCCTTCGGCGGCGCCGACGTCGAGCTGTGGAAGAGCGACGGCACAAGGCGCGGCACCGCCCTCCTCAAGAACATCGACCCGTACGACACGGACACCTTCCACAACCACATCTGCGTCGGCGAGTCGTCGAACCCGGTGCCGGGGGTGGTGATCCGCGGCCAGCTCCTCTTCACCGCCGACGACAGCGACCACGGCCGCGAGCTGTGGACGACCGACGGCACGACGCGCGGCACCCGGCTCCTGGCGGACATCAATCCGCTCCACGCCGGCCAGATCCCCCCCGGAGCCTGCTCGGACGGCGACACCCGCACCGACTATGGCCTGTCGTCCGACCCGGCAAGCTTCGTCCGTTACCGCCGGGGGGCGCTCTTCAGCGCCGACGACGGCACGACCGGCCGCGAGCTCTGGTACACCGACGGCACGACGGCGGGGACCCACCGCGTCGTCGACCTCCGCCCGGGGCCGGAGGGCTCCGCGCCGCACGACCTGGTCGCCTTCGGCAACGCCGTCTACTTCATCGCCTCGGCCGACGGCGAGGGGGAGCGGCTGTGGAAGAGCGACGGCACGGCCGCGGGGACGGTCGAGGTCGCCGACCTGCAGGTCGCCTCGTCCGACTCACCCTCCTGGGCCCGCAGCGTAACCGTCTCCGGGCACCGGCTCTTCTTCGTCGTCTACAACGAGGCGACCGGCGCCGAGCTGTGGACGAGCGAGGGCGACGCCGCCTCGACCGTCCTAGTGGCCGACCTGCGGCCCGGTCCGGCGAGCTCCTCGCCGCAGCAGCTCACCGACATCGGCGGCCGCCTGATCTTCGCCGCCGACGACGGACAGACCGGCCTCGAGCCCTGGACGAGCGACGGCACCGCCGCCGGCACTTTCCGGCTGGGGGACATCCACCCCGGCCGCGACGCCTCCTCGCCCGGCCCCTTCACCCTGGTCGGAAGCCAAATCCTCTTCGGCGCCGACGACGGCGCCCACGGCCGCGAGCTGTGGGAGATTCCGGCGGGGGACCTGGCACCCTGATGCCCTGACGTGTTGAAGCGGGTGGCACCTCGGAGACCGAGGTACCACCCGCCATGCGATCCAGGCGATTCCCCGGCATCTCCGGCGCCCGGATCCACTGCGGCCTGTCATCCGGGGTGACGGCCCGCCGCCGGAGATTTTGTCTAGTGGAACGCTTCGGCCGAGGTGTCGGCACCGCTCATGCGGCGATGGACGCGGAGGACGCCGGAGATGGCGCGGACGTCGCGCAGGAGCTTCTCCAGATGCTTGCGGTTCCTTAGCTGGCAGACGACGCCGATGCGCGCCGGGCCGGTCTCGCGGGTCTCGGCCTCGATCTGGGTGATGTTGCTGTCCGCCTTGGCGATCACCTCGGTCAGACGGGCGAGCATGCCGGGCTGGTCCTCGGTCTCGATCAAGAGCGAGATCTGATAGACGTCGTCCTTCTGCTTCGCCCACTCCACCTCGATCTCCCGCTCCGGGTTATAGAGCAGGTTCTTGACGTTCGGGCAGTCGATCGAGTGGACCGACACGCCGCGCCCGCGCGTCACGTAGCCGACGATGTCCTCGCCCGGCAGCGGGTTACAGCACTTGGCGAGGTAGGCGAGGAGGTCGCCGTGCCCCTTGACCGCGATCGGCCCCTCGCGGAAGGGCAGGATCTTCGACACCGCCTCGCGCAGGCGCCCCGGCGCGGCCGCCGGCGCGGCCAGCTTCTCGGCCGGCAGGGTCCGCGCCAGCACCGTCCGTGACTCGGTCTTGCCGAACCCGATGCGGCTGTAGAGGTCCTCGGTCTTGGGGATCCCCTCGCTCTCGAGATAGGCGGCGAGCTCCGGGCTGTCGAAGAACTTCTTGGCGTTCAGGTTGTACTTCTTGAGCTCCTTCTCGAAGAGGCGCCGCCCGATCTCCATCGCCCGCTGCTTCTGCTGGGTGTTGAGCCACTGCCGGATCTTGCTCTTGGCGCGCGAGGTCTTGACGAAGGTGAGCCAGTCGCGGCTGGGGTTGCGGTTGGGGTTGGTCAGCACCTCGACCATGTCGCCGTTCTGCAGCCCGGTGCGCAGCGGCACCAGCTTGCCGTTGACCCGCGCCCCGGCACAGCGGTGCCCGAGCTCGGTGTGCACCTTGTAGGCGAAGTCGAGCGGCGTCGCGTCGCGCGGGAAGGAGAAGACCTCCCCCTTCGGCGTGAAGACGTAGACCTCGTCGGGGTAGAGGTCGATCTTGAGCGTGGTGAGGAACGTCCGCGGGTCCTGGACCTCCTTCTGCCACTCGAGGAGCTGGCGCAGCCAGAGGATGTTCGGGTCCGAGGGCAACGGCTCGACCTTCCCCTCCTTGTAGCGCCAGTGGGCGGCGATCCCCTCCTCCGCGACGAGATCCATCTCGCGCGTCCGGATCTGCACCTCGAAGGGCTGCCCCTGATCCCCCACCACCGTCGTGTGGAGCGACTGGTAGAGGTTGGGCTTGGGCATCGCGATGTAGTCCTTGAAGCGGCCGGGGATCGGCCGCCAGGACTGGTGGACGACGCCGAGCGCCGCGTAGGTGTCGCGCAGGCTGCCGGTGACGATGCGGAAGGCGAGATAGTCGTAGAGCTGCGAGATGTCGATGCCCTGGCGCCGGAGCTTCTCGTAGATCGAGTAGTAGCGCTTGACCCGGAAGCTGATCTCGGCGTCGATCCCCCCGCGCTCGAGGCTCTCGACCAGGCGATCGCGGATGCGCTGGGTGGCCTCCTGGCCGAGGGTCATCTTCTCGGAGATCTTCGAGTGGAGCTCGGCGAACTGGTGCGGGTAGAGATGGTAGAAGGCGAGGTCCTCGAGGTCGCCCTTGACCCGCGCCATGCCGAGCCGGTGGGCGATCGGGGCGTAGATCTCGAGCGTCTCGCGCGAGATCCGCCGCCGCGCGTCCGCCGGCATGTGGACGAGCGTCTGCATGTTGTGCAGGCGGTCGGCGAGCTTGACCACGATCACCCGGATGTCCTTGGCCGAGGCGAGGATCATCTTGCGGAAGGTCTCGGCCTGCACCTCGTCGCGCCGCACGTACTCGTGGCGGCCGATCTTGGTCACCCCGTCGACCAGCTCCGCGACCTCGGGACCGAAGGTCGATTCGATCACCTCGCGGGTGGTGAGCGTGTCCTCGAGCACGTCGTGGAGGAGGCCCACGGCGACGCAGGTCTGGTCGAAGTTGAGGTCCGCCAGGAGATAGGCGACGTTGAGCGGATGGATCAGATACGGCTCGCCCGAGCGCCGCAGCTGGTCCTGGTGCATGCGCGCCGAGAAGTCGTAGACCGAGCGCAGAAAGGCGGTGTCGGTCCGTCGCCCGTGCGACTTGAGGCAGCCCAGGACGTCCTCGAACCGCATGGCGGGCGGCGAGGTGACCGGCGGGGTGAGGCTTTTCGTCGTGGCGGCCATGGTCTGCGGCACGCCCCGGTCGAGCGGCCCGAGCGGGGCGGGTCTTTAGGAACCCGACAAGTATAGGGCAAGGCGTATGCCCTCGGCCCGCGCCTCGCCGGAGCCCCATGGCGGCAACCGCCGAGCCGCAACGGAAAACGCCCCGCCGGGCGGCAGGCGCACGGCGGGGCGAGGGGTCGAGCGGGAACAGCCGATCAGGAAGCCGATCGGGAACTGCCGGCGGCTCTCAGCGGCGGCTGCCGGCCTTCTTCGGGCGCGGCCGCGAAGCGGCCGGCCGCGGGCCGCCCGGAGCGGCGGGCTGCTCGGGGGGAACGGCCGGCGTGGCCTTGACCACAGGCTTGGCCGCGGGCTTGGCGCCGGCCGGCGCGAGCTTGTCGGCTTCCGAACGGCCGGCGGCCGCCGGGCCCTTCTGCGACAGGCGGCCGCCGGCGCCGAAGTACTGCTCCCAGAGGAGCGCGAACGGGCTCGCCACGTAGATCGAGGAATAGGTGCCGACGATGATGCCGATGGTCATGACGAAGGCGAAGCCGCGCAGCACCGGGCCGCCGAGGAAGAGGAGCGCGGCGACGGTGAGCATCGTCAGGCCCGAGGTCATGATCGTCCGCGACAGCGTCTGGTTGATCGACTCGTTCATCACCTCGAGCAGCGGCTTGCGGCGATTCTTCCGCATGTTCTCGCGGATGCGGTCGAAGATGACGACGGTGTCGTTGGTCGAGTAGCCGACGAGGGTGAGGAACGCCGCCACCGTCGTCAGGTTGAACTCGAGGCGGAAGAGGGTGAAGAGGCCGAGCGTCACCAGCACGTCGTGGAGGCTCGCCATGATGGCGCCGATGCCGAAGCGCAGCTCGAAGCGGAACCAGATGTAGGCGAGCATGCCGAAGAGCGAGAGCATCACCGCCCAGAAGCCGCGCGAGCGGAGCTCCTTGCCGATCTGCGGGCCGACGTTCTCGACGCCGATGACCGCGTAGTCGCCGATCGTGGCGCTGCGCTGGAGGACCTGGAACACCGCCGGCGAGAGGCCGGGCACCTTCGCCACCTGGTCCCAGGAGGTGAAGATGTAGAGCTTGCGCCGCCCGGCGAGGAAGGCGTCGGCGACCTTGGCGTAATGGGCGGCGGCAGCATCCGGCCCCTGGGCCGCGACGTGGTCGGGGTCGGCCGGGACGAGGAGCTGGGCGACCGCCTCGGAGCCGATGCGGTTGAGGTCGGGCCTGCCCTGCTGGCCCTGGTTGTAGCGGCGGTCGAGGGCCTGCAGGATGCGGTCGCGGCTGCCTTCCTCGGAGCCCTTGATCACCCGCGTCTTGATGATCACCTCGTTGTTGGCGTCGGCGCCGAAGCGCTGGATCTCGGAGGCGCCCAGCCCCTGGGCCTCGAGCAGGCGGCGCAGCTCGTCGATCTGCGGGTGCTGCTTGAAGTGCAGGGTGACCGTGGTGCCGCCGGCGAAGTCGATCCCCAGGTTCATCAGGCGGGCATGGTTCCAGATCGCGTAGACGCCCCCCAGGACCAGGATCAGGGAGACGACGATCCAGAACTTCCGGTACTTCATGAAATCGATGTGCGTTTCGCGCAGCAGCTCCATCGCGTGCTCCTTGTCTCGCCCGGGCGAGACCCTAGATCGAAAGCCTCTGCACCCGCCGTCGCGAGAGCACCAGGTCGAAGATCCAACGGCTGACGAAGACCGCGGTGAACAGCGAGGCGATGAGGCCGATCACCAGGGTGACCGCGAAGCCCTTGATCGGGCCGGTGCCGAACTGGAAGAGGATCATCGCCGAGACGATGGTGGTGACGTGGGTGTCGATGATCGACGTCCAGGCGTGCTGGAACCCGAGGTCGATGGCCGAGCGCACCGTCCTGCCGGCGTGCAGCTCCTCGCGGATGCGCTCGAAGACGAGGACGTTGGCGTCGACCGCCATGCCGATCGTCAGGATGACGCCGGCGATGCCGGGGAGGGTGAGCGTCGAGTGGAACGCCCCCATGCCGCCGAAGAGGATGATGATGTTCAAGACCAGGGCCATCACCGCGTTGACCCCGGTCAGGTTGTAGATCAGCAGCATGGTGACGACGACGAGCAGGGTGCCGACGATGCCGGCGCGCAGGCCCTGCTGGATCGAGTCGCGGCCGAGCGACGGGCCGACCGTCCGCTCTTCGAGATAGGTGAGCGAGGCGGGGAGGGCGCCCGAGCGCAGCGCCGTCGACAGGTCGTCGACCTCCTGCTGGCTGAAGTTGCCCTCGATGATGCCGGAGTCGGTGATCCGCGAGTTGATGCGCGGCGCCGAGACGACGCGGCCGTCGAGGACGATGGCGAGGCCGCGGCCGACGTTGGCGCCGGTCGCGGTGCCGAAGGCCTGGGCTCCCGCCGGGGTCATGGTGAACTGCACCACCGGCTGGTTGAACTGGCCCTGGCTCGGCCGGGCGTTCTTCAGGTCGCGGCCGGTGACCACCCGCCGCCGCTGCAGCGCGTAGTAGGTCTTGCCGACGACCTGGCGGGTCTCCTTGTCGGTGCGGTCGCCGTCCATGATCTCGAGGTCCGGCGGCAGCTGGCCGTTGTAGTGCTGGAGGACCTCCTCGCGGGTGCCGGCGCCGGCGCCGCCCTGCGGGAAGTCGACCAGCCGGAACTCGAGGAACGCGGTGCTCTTGATCAGCCGCCGCACGCGCTCGGGATCGTCGACGCCGGGCAGCTCGACCACCACGCGGTTGTTGCTCGCCTCCTGGATGACCGGCTCGGAGACGCCGAAGGCGTCGACGCGGTTGCGGATCGTCTCGACCGCCTGCCGCACGGCGAGCCGCTCGTTCTCCTTGACGCTCTTGTCGTCCATCGCGTAGACGAGGCCGCCGGCGCCGCGCGGCCGCGAGTAGGTGCGGAAGTTGGTGGCGACGTACTGGGTCACCGCGTCGCGGTCGGCGTCGGTGGCGCCGTCGATCTGGAACGAGGCGTCGCCGATCCGGTGGGCGGCGAGGCCCGTCCAGCCCTTGTCCTTGGCGGTCGCGAGCAGCCGGTCGATGTCGGAGTCGACCTCGGCGCGCACCGCGTCCTCGGTATGGACCTGGAGCACCAGGTGCATGCCGCCCTGGAGGTCGAGGCCGAGGTTGATCTTCTCCTTGGGCGGATAGGCGAGGATCACCGCGACGACGACCGACGCGAGGATCACCAGGCCGCGCCCGAGCAGCTTCCGGTTCATGGCTTACTTGGCCCCCTTCTCGCCGTCGCCCTCGAGCCCGGCGATCGCCGATTTGGCGACGCGGAGCCGGACGTTGTCGGCGACCTTCAACAGGACGACCGTGGGCTCGATCGCGGCGACCTCGCCATAGAGGCCGCCGTTGGTGACCACCCGGTCCCCCTTCTTCAGGTTCTCGATCTGCTGCTGCAAGGCACGCTGGCGCTTGCGCATGGGCAGGATGAGGACGACATAGAACACGCCGAACATGAGGACCATCGGCACGACGGGAGAGGTGAGCAGGCCGCCCAGGCCGCCGGGCGCCGCCGCGGCCGCCAGAGTCCAGCCGCCCGCCCCCGGCGCGCCAGCGCCGGCGAGGGAAGCGCCATAGCTAAAAAGGATGGTTCCAGTCATGTGGGTTCCCTGGCAGGTCGACCTGGCCAGCGAGCTCCTCCGCTCAAGCGTACTCCAGGGGATTGAAACGGCGTTTGGCGGTCAGTTCCGTTAGCGCACCGAGCGAGATAGCTTGCCTGACCTCGGTCATGAAGTCAAGGTAATACCGCAGGTTGTGAAGGGTGGCGAGGACCGGCGCGGTCAGCTCGCCGGCGCGCGTCAGGTGGTGGAGGAAGGCGCGCGAAAGCCGCGCGCAGAGCGGGCAGGAGCAGCCGGGATCGGGGGGGCGCGGGTCGTTCCGGTAGCGGGCGTTCTTGATCTTCAAGACCCCCTCGCGGGTGAAGAGGACGCCGTGGCGGGCGTTCCTCGCCGGCAGCACGCAGTCGAAGAGGTCGACCCCGCAGGCGACGGCGTGGAGGATGTCCTCCGGGTAGCCCACCCCCATCAGGTAGCGCGGCCGCGCCGGCGGCAGGGCCGGCGCCGTCCACTCGACGACGGCGCGGCGCAGCTCCGCCGGCTCGCCCACCGAGACGCCGCCGATGGCGAAGCCGTCGAAAGGGAGGCGGCCGAGCGCCTCGGCCGCGGCCCGGCGGAGATCCGCGAAGACGCTCCCCTGGACGATGCCGAAGACGGCGGTCCCCGCGGCGCCCGGGCGGCGGGCCGCCGCCGCCCGCTCGGCCCAGGCGAGCGTCCGCTCCCAGCTCGCCGCGGCGGCCGCCGGCTCGACCGGCCAGGGAGGGCACTCGTCGAGGACCATCGCGATGTCGACCCCCATCCGCTCCTGCCGGTCGATCACCCCCTCGGGGGTGAAGCGCAGGGGCGAGCCGTCGAGGTGGCTGCGGAAGGTCACGCCGCCGGCGTCGACCGAGCGCAGGCCGCCCAGGCTCCACACCTGGAAGCCGCCGCTGTCGGTCAGGATCGGCCCCTCCCAGCCGGTGAAGCGGTGGATGCCGCCGAGCTCCTCGACGACGTCGATCCCCGGCCGCAGCGACAGGTGGTAGAGGTTGGCGAGGAAGATCTGCGCCCCGGCCTCGGCGAGCGCCTGCGGCGGCACCCCCTTGACGGCGCCGAGCGTCCCCACCGGCATGAAGGCCGGCGTCTCGACGGTGCCGTGGGGGGTGGTGAGCCGCCCGCGCCGCGCCGCGCCGCAGGTAACGTCGATGGCGAAGGAGAGGGAGGGCATGCGCGGGGCGGGGAGCCCCTGCTACTTGCCGGAGCCGGGCTGCCGGCCCTTGTTGCCGTCGCGCTCGAGGTCGATCACCCGCGTCTGCACCCCGGCCGGGAGCTTGAGGACGAAGCGGTCGCCCGGGATCGGCGGGTTGACCTGCAGGTCCTTGAACTCGTACTCGGTGACGTCGCCGTCCCCCTCGACGTAGCGCACGCGGGTGGGGAAGAAGCGCTGCGGGTCGATCCACAGGGTCATCGACTTCAGGCGCTTGGCGATGCGGGCGTAGCGCGGGTTGAGCTCCATCCGGTACGGGTCGCTCCGGACCTTGGGGATCTCGAGCGTGACGGTGAAGTAGTCGAGGAGCGTCTGCATCGAGCCGCTCGCCCCGAGGTACTTGAAGATCTGGTTCGAGTAGCGGCCGACCTTCAGCTTGTCGGCCCGCCCGAGGTCGCGGTACCAGGTCGTCATCTCGTTGCCGTCGATCACCACGGTGATCGGGTTGGGCGCGGCGTACTCCCAGCGCACCCGGTTGGGGGCGGCGTAGGAGAACTCGCCGGTCGAGTCCTCGGGCTTGACGAGGAGCGAGCTCTCGCGGTGCTGGACGAAGTGGGCCTCGAGGGTGTGGAGACCCTTCTGCTCGAGCTTCACGCGATCGACGAGGGCCTGCAGGCGCTGGGTTCCGGTGAGGCCCGCGGCGCGCGGGTCGGGGACCGGCGCGGCGGCGGCGCGCCCGGCGGACGCCGCGAGGGCGAGCGCGAGCCCGAGCCCGGCGAGCGCCGAGCGGCGGGGGAAGAGTCCCCGCCGGGCCGTTGGCGCGCTCTGCCGTGTGGACCACATGTCGACCGATGGTAGCGTCGGCGCCGCGCCCAGGCAAGCTCGGTTGACAGCCCGGGGGGGCGATGCTACCTTCGCGCCCGCAAAAAGACCGTCCCCCCGACCGACCGCACGGGAGCAGCAATGGCCGAGCCCAACCTGGGAAACAAGCACGAGTGCTACAACTGCGGTACGCGCTTCTACGACCTCGGCAAGTCCGAGGCGATCTGCCCCAAGTGCGGAGCCAACCAGAAGGACTCCGACCGGGCCGGCAGCTCCTCTTCGGCGACTCCGGCGGCGCGGCGCAAGCGCAAGGTGGACGTGCCGAAGCCGATCGAGGTCGACGAGGACGTGCCCATCGAGGAGCTGCCGGAGGACGCCATCGGCGAGGTGGAGATCGACGCCGAGCTGGGCGACGACGAGGAAGAGGAAGAGGAGATCGACGAAGAGGCTTGAGGCGCCGAGAGAGCTCGCCGCCTTCGGCCTGGGGGGCAATCTCGGCACTCCCGGCGAGGTGGAGGCGGCGCTCGCCGGCGCCGTCCGCGCTCTCGCCGCCGCCCTCGGGCCGGTGGCCGCCGCGCCCCTCTACCGGAGCCTCCCCCGCTCCCCTCGCTTCCTGGCCGCGCAGCCCACCTTCCTCAACACCGCCGTCCTCGCCGCGACCGATTGGGAGCCCGAGGCGCTCCTGGCGCTCGCCAAGGCGCTCGAACGGGCCGCCGGGCGGCGGCGCGGCCCGCGCCACGGGCCGCGAATCCTCGACGTCGACCTGCTCCTCTATGGCGGCCGCGTCTCCCGCGCCCCCGAGCTCACCCTCCCCCATCCCGGCCTCGCGGCGCGCCGCTTCGTGCTGGCGCCGCTCGCCGATCTGGCCCCCGGCCTCCGCGTGCCGCCGGCCGGCGTGACGATCGCCGAGCTCCTCGCCCGCGTCGGCCAGGAGGGCGAGGTCGAGCGGATCGGCTGGAGCGGCCCGCCCCCCGCCCCGGCGCGCTATCCGCCGGCGCCCGACTCGGGTACGGTATAGCCGCTTCGTCACGACATCCGAGCGGAGGGGAGATGCTGGGAGGGCTGGTCATCGCGCTGATCCTGGCCCTCTGGGGGGCGCAGGCGGTGGTGCCCTGGCGGCTGCGCCGGGCCGGGGTCGGGGTCGGGGATGCCGAGGGGAACGGAGAGCCGCGCCGCGCCGCGGGAGATCCGCGCCGGCGCTGGGCCTACGCGGCCCTGCCGCTCCTCCTCGCCGCGTCGCTCGCCGCCCTCGTCTACCTCCGCGCCCGGCCGGACGCCGCCTTCGCCGCCGGCCTCTCGCCGCTCCTCGCCAGCCTGCCGGGCCGGCTGCTCGCCCTGCTCTCGGGGGCCCTCCTCGCCTGCGACCTGGTGCTCGCCCTCGGACGCGGCCGGCTGGAGAGCCAGGGCTGGCCGATCGCCGCCGTCTTCGGCCTCGCCTCCCTCGCCGCCGCGAGCTTCGCCGCCGAGCTGCTGCGGGTGGGCGAGGGCCCCTCGTCGCCCCTCCCCGTCCTCCTCCTGGCGGCCGCCTGCCGCCTGCTCGTCGCCCTCGGGGCCGGAGAGGTCCTCGCCCCCGGCCGGCCGCTCCTCGCCCTCCTGGCCGGGCTCGCCCTGCCCCTCTACCTGCTCCTCCTGCCCGCCCAGCTCAGCCGCCCGCTCGTCGCCTCCGCCGGCTGGCTGCCGCTCGCCGCCTCCGCCGCCCTCTTCCTCGCCGCGCGCTTCCTGCCGCCGCGCCTGCGCCGCCCCGGCCTCGCCGCCGCCGTGCTCCTCGCCGGCGTCTTCCTGGGCCTCGCCGCCGACCTCTCGCAGGCCTTGGCCGGCCAGCCGCTGCCGCCCCTGCCGCCGCTCGCGAAGCCCTGACCGCGCCGCGGGAGCTCCTCCCGCCGGCGGGGAAGGCCAGCCGACGCGCCGGAGAGCCAGGGCACGCGCAGATTGGCCTTCCCGCGCGTCGGCTGGCCTTCCCGGCGCCGCGGACGGCTCTCCCGCGCGGCGTTTGGCCTTCCCCGCGCAAAGGACGGCTCTCCCGCGCATCGTCTCGCCTTCCCCACGCAAAGGACGGCTCTCCCGCGCGTCGTCTCGCCTTCCCCACGCAAAGGACGGCTCTCCCGCGCGCCGTCTCGCCTTCCCCGCGCAAAGGACGGCTCTCCCGCGCGTCGTCTGGGCTTCCCCGTGAAGCGGACGGCTCTCCCGCGCGGCGTCTGGGCTTCCCCGTGAGGCGGACGGCTTTCCCGCGCGTCGGCTGGGTTTGCCGCGCGACGTGGAACCGCAGGACGAAGCCCGACCTCTCCGGGTGTCTCGCTTTTCCCTTCCCCGGAGACATTGACTGTAGAGGCGGTCCGGCGCGCTCGCCGGGCCACCGGAGCACGCTCCGGCCTGCTCGCGGATCTCTTGCCTTCCCGGGCGACCTCGGTTCGGCCGTGGCGTGGTCCCGTTCCGCCCAGATCGAGCCGGGATCGGCGAGCGGGTTCTTTCCGCGTGTCTCCTTTTCTTCCCTTGCGGACCATTCCTTGTAGAGACGGGCGCCGGCGGCGATGTCGCCGTCCGGGGAAATCTGTCTCGAAAGGGGAAATTCCATGATCCGCACGCGCCGCACCTTGACCGCCGCCACGCTCCTCGCCACCCTCGTCCTCCTGCCGTCCCTCGCCAGCGCCCGCCCGGCCGCCACGCCGCGGAGCCACGCCGCGGTCCATGCCACCCAGGCGACGAGCAACGACCTGCTCGCCCGCCTGTGGCACGGCCTGCACGGCCTGTGGGGAAAAGAAGGGGTACTGATCGATCCCAATGGCGCTCACGTCGTAGGGACTACGAGGCAGACACCGGGGCCGAGCTCTACCTCTGACGAGGGGATGACGATCGATCCCAACGGCTAGCGCCAGACCAGAATGCCGGATCGGCTGGCAAGGGGCCGGTGGGGCAACCGGCCCCGTTTGTTCTCGCCAAGTGTCACTATTTAGGCACCCGATGAGACTACATCTTTGGAGCTTGAACTAAATTCCAGGACGGGAAAACCCGCCCATTCCTTGAGGGAGAGAGCGTGCCCGATTCCCACCCATCGATGGAGATGCTCGCGAGATGGCTGGCCGGCCGCATGGAGCACGACGAAGTCCTGGCTGAGATCGTCCCGCATCTGCTCGACAAGTGTTCGGGATGCCGGTCGAGATATGACGAGATCCAGCGTCTCGTCGGCGAGGTGGGGCACTGGGACGAAGAGATCGCGGTAATCGAGAGCCGCCAGGCTCCCGAGCTCTTCGCTTGGCTCGCCGAGCATTCCTTCGAGGAGCAGCTCCAACTCGTTGACACCCGAGAGGATTTCCAGGCATGGGGGCTCTGTAGCCTTCTCCTCAGGCGCAGCTTCGAGGCGGTATTCGAGAATCCGGAGCGGGCGACGGACTTGGCCGAGCTGGCGGTTCGTGTGACGCACTTCCTTGGCGACGTCTATGACCCCAACTGGGTCCTCGATCTACGCGCCCGCGCCTATGCCTATCTCGCGAACGCACAGCGCGTTTTGGGCGAGCTGCGGAGCGCCGAAGCGGCCTTCCGGAACGCTGAGCGGTGCCTTTCCCAGAGCACGAGCGGAAACTCTTCGATAGCCGCCGAGCTGCTCGATCTCAAGAGCTCACTGCGGCGCGCTCAGCGGCGTCTCGGCGAGTCCTTGACGCTTGCCGATCAGGCCCTGCAGCTTTACCGGGAAAACGATGAGAGCCGTGGCATTGGCAAGATGTTGCTCCAAAAGGTGAAGGTGCTGCGTGAGCTGGGTGACCTGGAGCAGGCGATCGAATTGCTGCAGCGCGGCGGCTCTGAAATCGACCCACGCACCGAACCGCGGCTCTACGCTTACGCACGCTTCAACCTGCTCACCTGCCTGACCTTGGCTGAGCGCCACAGCGAAGCGGAGGTGCTTCTACCGGAGGTTCGCGCGCGGTTCCAGGAGGTCGCTCAGCCGCTCGACCTCGTTCGCTTGCGCTGGGCCGAGGCGATCCTCGCTGCCGGCCTCGGCCGCCACGACGACGCCGAGGCGGCCTACCGCGAGGTGCAGAGGGAGTTCCTCGACCGCCGGATGGGCTATGACGCGGCGCTCGTGTCGCTCGACCTCGCCATCCTCTACGCCCAGCGCGGCGCCACCCAGGAGCTCAAGCGCCTGGCGGCCGAGATGATGCCGGTCTTCGAGTCGCGCGAGGTCCACCGCGAGGCGATGGCGGCGCTCATCATGTTCCAGAACGCCTGCGAGGAAGAGCGGCTGACGGTCAAGCTCGCCCGCCACCTCGCGACCTTCCTGCAGCGCGAACGAAAAACCCGCACGGAATAGGCTCGGGCCAGGCGCGCCGGCGGGCGCCAGCTCCCAACGCCCGCGCTACGGCGGCGCGGCCGGCCGGCGGCGGTAGATCGCCGTCCAGTCCGCGCTGCGGGCATTGAGCCGCAGTACCTCCTGATAGGCGATGCGGAAACGGCGGCTGGCGAGGAGGTCGCCGAGGAACCCGTCGAGCCCCACTCGCAGGACCAGCGCCTCCGGCGGCCGCGCGAAGAACGCTCCGGCGAGGTCGTGCCGCGCCACGTAGGGCAGCGATGCAGGGCTCACCAGGCCGAGCAGGTCGTCGACTGGCCGATCGCTGAAATACGCGAGGGTGCCGACCTCTAGGGCGGCGACGCGGTCCTCCGGCCGCAGCCGGGCGCCGAGCTCCCTACCGGCGTCGCGATAGCCGCGGAAACGGAGCGACGGCTGGGCGGAGACGGCGAGCCAGCGCCGCTCGGCGGCGAGGAGCGAGGGCAGGGTGAGCCCCGCGAGGACGAGGGCGAACGCGCCGGCGAGCGCCCGCGGAGCCACCGGCCGGAGGGCCGGCGCCAGCGCCAGCCGGGCGAGGCCACCGAAGAGGAAGGCGAGGCCATAGAGGGCGGCGACGACCGCCGGGATGACGTACCACCCCGCGAACGGCGTCCCCAGAAAGGGGTAGACGGCGGCGATCGCGAGCCCGTAGGCGGCGAGCAGACGGGCGGCGCGGCCGCCGCGCCGCAGCACGAGGAGCTGGCCGAGCAGCCCGAGCGCCAGGAGGAGCCCCCAGTGGCCGCCGAGGTGGCGCGGGAAGAGCCGCAAGCCCGGGCGCCACCAGTCCCAGGCGCCGGCCGCCGGCTGCCAGGCGGCCCCGAGGCGCTTCGCCGTCCAGGTGTTGGGGACGACCGTGCCGAAGGCGAGCCGGGCGGCGAGGAAGCCTGCCGCGACCACCGCGGCGACGGCGGCGGCGTAGCGCCAGGCGAGCCGCCGCCCCTCGCCCGTCTCGACGACGAGGACGAGGGCGAGGAGGCCGGCGCCCAACGCCGCGTCCGGCCGCGTCCAGACCGCGGCCCCGGCGACGAGGCCCGCCGCGACCGGCCACCTCCCGGCGAGCGTCGCGGCGCCGAGGAGGAGCGCCAAGGCGACCGGCACCTCGCTTCCATGACAGCCCCAGACCCAGGTGCAGCCGACCGCGAGCGTGCCGCCGAGCGCCGCCTCGGCGGCGTGGCCGCGCCGGGCCCCCTCGCGCAGCAGGAGCCCGGCGACGGCGACGAGCGCCACGCCCGTCGACAACGTGCCGAGCCAGGGGATGGAGATCGCGGTCAGGCGGCTCGCCGCGGCGAGCAGCAGGCCGAAGCCGGGGCCCGTCGTGCCGAAGACCCGCTCGCCGGGGTTGAAGACGAAGCCGTGGCCGCGCGCCAGGTTGTCGGCATAGCGGTAGGTGATGAAGAAGTCGTCGAGCGCGGTGTCGCCGAGCCGCGCCACGAAGGCCGCGGCGAGGGCAGCCCAAGCCGCCACCGCCGCCCACAGGAGCCCGGGGCGCGGCGGCCGCGCCGCTTCCTCCTCCACCTCCCCCCGGCCCCCGGCGGCGCCGGCCGCCGCCCCCGCTCCCTGCGCGATCATCCGCCGTCCTACACCGGATCCCCGTGCACGAACACCTGCGAGCGCGGGATCTCGCGCTCGACGGCGCGCAGCACGCGGACGGTCAGCGCGTGGGCGTCCTCGAAGCGAGGTGGCGCGGGGGATCTCGAGGTGGAGCTCGACGAAGCGCTGGCCGCCGGAGGTGCGGGTCTTGAGGTCGTGCATCCCGACGATCTGCGGCGCGAAGCCGCGGACGATCGCCTCGATCCGCTCGCGGTCCGCCGCCGGGAGGCCGCGGTCGGTCAGGTCCCCCAGCGCCTCGCGGAGCAGGCCGAAGGCGGTGTAGAGGACGTAGACGGCGACCGCCAGGGCGACCAGCGGGTCCGCCGGCCACCAGCCGGTCCAGCGCACGACGAGGAGCGCGGCGAGCGCCGCGGCGTTCACCCAGAGGTCGGCGTGGTAGTGGCGGCTGTCGGCATGGAGCGCCGGGCTGCCGATCTCGCGCGCCGCGCGGCCGAGGTGCCGCGCCACCCACCAGCTGGTGGCGAGCGAGAGGACGAGCACGGCCGCCCCCAAGCCGTTCTCGTGCGGCACCGCGCGGGAGAGCAGCCGCCGGCAGCCGACCCAGCCGAGCGACAGCGCCGCCCCGGCGAGGAACAGCCCCTGGGCGAGCTCCGCCAGGTTCTCGAGCTTGCCGTGGCCGTAGGCGTGGTCGGCGTCGGGCGGCGCGGCGCTGCGCCGTACGACGATCGCGTTGGCGGCCGAGATGAAGAGGTCGAGGAGCGAGTCGAGCGCCGCCGATCCCAGGGCGAGCGAGCCGGTCGCGAGCGTCCCCGCCACCTTGATCGCCACCAGCAGCGCGGTGGCGGCGACCGCGACGAGCGGCGCGCGGCGCCGCGCCCGCAGGCCGGCGAGCTCGGCGCCCGTGGGGGGCGCGAGGGGCGCGCCGGGCGGGGCTGGGGGATGTCCGTTCACGTGCGCGGCGGGGCGCCTCGCGGCCTCGGCGGCTCGGCTCGCCGCGGCGTCAGGCGCCGGCGCCGCCACTAGCACCCGAGCCTTGGCGGGCGAGGAGCGCCCGCGCCTCCGCGAGCACCTTGCCGTCCTCGACCGCCCGCTCGGGCGACGGCTGCCGCGCGCCGAGGCGCCGCAGGATCGCGATCGCTCTCGCCTTCTCCGCCGGGCGATGGTCGAGGATCGCCTCGGCCAGGTAGAGGTCGTTGGTGGGATCGGCGGGCCCCAGGGCGGCCGCCCGCTCGAGCTCGGAGATGGCCTTGTCGCGGTCGACCCAGCCGGTCACGAACGGCACCTTGGGCGCCATGGCATGGAGGCGGCCGAGCAGGCGATGGCCGCCGGCGTTCTCGAAGCGCTCGTCGATCGCGAGCACCACCTCGCCATAGTGCCGCAGGCGATCGCCCACCCCCTGGCGGGCGGCGGCGAGCTTGCCGAAGGCGTCGGCCCAGAGCCCCCAGTCGACCGCGCCCCAGAGATAGATCGCCTTGGCCTGCGGCACGCCGGCGAGCGCGCGCGCCGTCTCCGCGGGCGACAGGCGGTCGAGCCGCGCCCGGCCGCCGCCGGCCTCGGCCCCCGGCAGCCGCCGCGCCAGGCGGTCGATCGCGGCCTCGGCCACCTCGCGCCCGCGGCCGAAGGCGGCCTGCTTCGCCTGCCGCGTCGAGGCGACGTACTCGCCCTCGAAGTGATAGGCGCGCAGCAGCTTCCAGTAGAGGTCGAGGTCGTCGGGAGCGGCCTTGAGCGCCGCCTCGTAGGCGGCGACCGCCTCGCCGACCGGCCCCGCCTGGGCGCGCCCCCCCTGGTGCCCCTCGGCGCGCCGCAGCCAGGCGGCGTCGCCGCGCTCCACCGCGCTCTCGGCGGGCGCCGGAGCGCCCCCGGCGAGCCCGACGGAGAGCTCGGGGACGATGCGCCGCGGGGTGGCGCGGCGGGGGACGCGGGGGGCTCGGCGGCGCGAGAGCCGGCGCGGAGCGGCGCCGGCGCCAGCCCGAGGAGAGCGAGGAGGGCCGGGAGCGCGGCGGACGCGAGGACGTGCGAGGGACGGCGCGGGCGCATGGAGGGGCGCGCCTCGGCCTCGCGGGGAGGGACCCCCGCCGGCACGCCTCCTGCTATCATTCCACAGGATGGCAGACGACGGCTCCGGCACGCGCCTTCCGCTCTTCCCGCTCCCCGACGTCGTGCACTTCCCGTGCACCGACCTCCGCATCCACGTCTTCGAGTCGCGCTACCGCCGCCTGATCCGCGACCTGGTCGCCCAGGAGGACGAGGAGTCGCGCTGCGTCGGCATCGTGCTGGTCAAGCCCGGCCCCCCGCGGCCCGGCCGAGCGCCGGAGATCTATCCGGGCGGCACCGCCGGGCGCCTGGTGGATTTCGCGCCGCTGCCCGACGGCGGCGCCGACATCCTGCTGCGCGGCGAGTTCCGCTTCGAGCTCGAGCGCGAGCTCGAGCCGGCTCCCTACCGGCAGGCGCTGGTGCGGCCGATCGAGGAGCCGTGGCTCAACGAGCGCGACGCCGGGATCGTGGCCGTCAAGTCCGGCCTGGTCGACCTCGCCAACGGCCTCGCCGCCGAGCTCGGGGCGCGCTTCCCGCTGACGGCAGCCGACCTCCTCGAGGTCGCCGAGGACGGCACCTTCGAGGAGGTGGTCAACCGGATCGCCGCCGAGCTCGACCTGCCGGCGCCGCGCAAGTTCTCTCTCCTCGCCGAGTCGCTCCCCGACCGCGCGCTGTCGCTGGTCGCGATCCTGCGCAGCCGCAAGCAGGTGATCGACCTGCTGCGCCCCTACCGCCCGCTCGCCGCGAAGGCCGAGTGGAACTAGGCGGAAGGGGATGCCGACGCCCCCGCCCGCGCGGGCGGGAGCGTAACGAGCCCTGGCCTCCCCTCCCCTCCGGGCTGCCGCTTGCTCTCCATCCGCGATCCGATCCACGGTTTCATCCGCGCCGACCCCCTCGAGGCGGCGCTGGTCGGCAGCCGGCCGCTGCAGCGCCTGCGCCAGGTCCACCAGCTCGGCCTGACCTTCCTCGTCTTCCCCGGCGCCGAGCACAGCCGCTTCAGCCACGCCCTGGGCGCCATGCACCTGGCCGGCCGGGTCTACGACGCGCTCGCCTCCCGCGCCGCCGACACCCCGCGGCCGCCCGCCGGCGCGGACGCCCGCGAGCGCCGCCTGGTGCGCGCCGCGGCCCTCCTCCACGACCTCGGCCACGCGCCGTTCTCGCACTCGGCCGAAGAGCTGTTCGAGGGCGGCATCGACCACGAGGAGATGACCCGGCGGCTCATCTCGACCCCCGAGGTCGAGGCCGCCTTCGCGCGCTTCGGACGGGGCCTCGCGACGGCCGACGTCGTGCGGCTGCTCGCCGGCGGCGGCGACGACGACGAGCGCCTGCTGGCGCAGATCGTCTCCGGCGAGCTCGACGTCGACAAGATGGACTACCTGCTGCGCGACAGCCTCTTCTGCGGCGTCCGCTACGGCAGCTACGACCTCGACCGCCTGCTCGACACGCTGCTGCCGATCGCCGACCCGGCGACGGGCGAGCGGGGGATCGGGCTCGACGAGGGGGGCGTCCACGCCGTCGAGGCGCTGGTCCTGGCGCGCTATTACATGTTTACGCAGGTGTACTTCAACGTCACGGGCAAGGCCCTCGAGCTGCACCTCAACGCCTGGCTCGCCGAGAGCGGCGTGCGCTGGGCGGCCGACCCCGAGGCGTTCCTCGGCCAGGACGACATCTCGATCTGGTCGGCGATGCGGGCCTCGCCTTCGCTCCACGCGCGGGCGGTGGTCGCGCGCGAGCACTTCCCCCTCGCTTTCGAGACCCGCGAGCACCTGTCGCCCGCCGAGAAGGAGCGCTTCGAGGCCCTCCTGCCGCCGCTCGAGCGCCGCTTCGGGACCGGCAACCTCCTGGTGTCGAACGCCACCAAGGACTCCCATCGCCTGGCGGCCAGCCGCGTCCTGGTGCGGCGCTACGACGGCACGCTCGAGCCGATGGCGCAGGCGAGCCAGTTCATCGGCCACCTGGGGCGGATCGAGCGCTACCGCGTCTACACCCCGCCCGCCCTGCGCCAGGCGGTGGGGGCGGCGCTCGGCGAGCTCTGGGCCGAGAGCCCGCGCGCCGAGCCGCCCGCGGCGGCTACCCCGGCGACCCGCTAGGCGAGCCGGCGGCGAGAGCTCCCCCGCTCCAGATTCTTGGAGCGGCCGATCAAACGGCCGGATCGCCGCGGCCGCCCCTCCGCTCGCCTCACGCGCAAACCTCTTGTTTCCAACGGCTTGAAAATCGCTCGCGCGAGCGTAATCCCTGGCATAACGATTGCCTTAAGTAGCAGCACTAAGAAGCCTGACCAACCCGCGCCCCTCGGGGTCGCGGCGCTCAGCTTTAGAAACGGCCGCGCCCCCCAGAGGGCCCGGCCGGCGGTCGCCGGCCCCCCGCGCGCGGCGTGGGGCCCTTCCTCGAAAGGAGTCCTCTATGCGACGTAGAGCCACGTTCCTCAGCCTGGCGCTCATCCTGCTGCTCGCCTGGCCAGCCCTGGCGCAGAACCCGACGGGCCGGCTGACCGGCCACGTGACCAACCAGGGCAAGCCCCTCCCCGGGGCCACCGTGACGGCGACCTCGCCCAACCTCCAGGGCACCCGCACCACGGTGAGCTCCGCCAACGGCGACTACCTGTTCGCGGCGCTGCCGCCCGGCGAGTACACGGTGACCTTCGAGCTCCAGGGGCTCGACACCGTCCGGCTCCCGGTCACCGTCGCCGCCGCCCAGGAGACCCCGCTCGACGCCGAGCTGGCGGTGACGCGGCTGAAGGAGGAGATCGTCGTCACCGGCAACCTCGAGACCATCTCCGAGGGCGTGCAGTCGGCGACGACCTACACCCAGAAGCTGGTCGACGCGCTGCCGTTGAACCGCACGCTCGAGGACATCGTCGCCCTCGCCCCCGGCGTCCACGCGACCGGGCCCGGCAAGGGCACCGACTCGCAGCTCGCCGCCTTCAGCATCTCGGGCGCCATGAGCTTCGAGAGCCTGTTCCTGGTCAACGGCGTGACGGTCAACGAGAACCTCCGCGGCCAGCCCTTCGACCTCTTCATCGAGGACGCCGTCCAGGAGACGACGACCGCCTCGGCGGCGATCTCGGCGGAGTATGGCCGCTTCTCGGGCGGCGTCGTCAACATCATCACCAAGTCGGGCGGCAACGACTTCAGCGGCTCGCTCCGCACCAGCTTCACCAACCAGCGGTGGGGGGCGTACACGCCGCTGACCAAGGTGCAGACCGACAAGACCATCCCCACCTACGAGGCCACCCTCGGCGGGCCGATCGCCAAGGACCGCCTGTGGTTCTTCCTCGCCGGCCGGCAGTTCGACCGCACCACGACGGCGACCACCGCCGCGCCCACCCTCTTTCCCTACGCGACCGGCGACAACCAGAAGCGCTACGAGGGCAAGCTCACCGCGTCGCTCACCCCGCAGCAGTCGCTGATCGCCTCCTACATCAAGGTCGACGAGACCCAGCCCGGCAACTCCTTCAGCACCATCCTCGATCTCGACTAGCGTCTACACCCGCGAGGTGCCGGCGGAGCTCGCCTCCGGCAGCTACACCGGCCTCTTCGGCCAGAACTTCTATCTGACCGGCCAGTACTCGCAGCGCAAGTTCACCTTCGAGAACTCGGGCGCCCCGTCGACCGACCTCATCGCCGGGACGCTGCTGATCGCGCGCCAGCTCAACAATGCGCGCTACCACAGCCCCACCTTCTGCGGCATCTGCGGCCCGGAGAACCGCGACAACAAGGACGGCCTGGTCAAGGGCTCGTACTTCCTGTCGACCGCCGGCGCCGGCACCCACGAGCTGATCGGCGGGCTCGATCAGTTCAAGGACATCCGCCGCGCCAACAACCATCAGTCGGGGAGCGACTTCCGCATCCTCGGCACCACCGCCGTGATCAACTCCGCGAAGGAGCATCCTGCCCGTCTTCCTCCCCGGCTCGACGATCATCCAGTACAACCCGATCTCCGAGAGCAGCCAGGGCACCGACTTCAAGACCGACTCGGCCTTCGTCAACGACAACTGGCGCCTGAACGACCGCTTCAGCTTCAACCTCGGCCTGCGCTACGACAAGAACGACGGCCGCGACTCCGGCGGCGCGCTGGTCGCCAAGGACAGCGCCCTCTCCCCCCGCCTCGCCGCGGTCTACGACCCCAAGGGCAGTGGCGACTGGGTGTTCGACCTCTCCTACGCCAAGTACGTGGCGGCGATCGCCAACTCGATCGCCGACAGCAGCACGGCCGCCGGTCAGCCGGCGCAGTTCCGCTGGACCTACAACGGCCCGGCGATCATGGGCCTGTCGCAGGACGAGGCCATCCGCCAGCTCTTCAACTGGTTCAACGGCGTCGGCGGCATCCACGACACCAAGGACCTGACGCAGGCGATCATCCCGGGCTTCAGCACCGTCGTCCGCGGCTCGCTCGACTCGCCCAACGTCCAGGAGTACAGCCTCGGGGTCACCAAGCGGCTGGGCAGCCGCGGCCTGATCCGCGCCGACGTCATCCACCGGAAGTTCGCCGACTTCTACGCCAACCGGACCGACCTCGCGACCGGGCGGGTGACGTCGCCGGCCGGCCCCTCGGACCTGACCCTGGTGGTCAACGACAACAAGGACCTGTCGCGCAAATATGACGGCGTCGACATCCAGGCCCGCTACCGCTTCTCGCGCTTCGACGTCGGCGGCGGCTGGACCATCTCCCACGCCTACGGCAACTGGGACGGCGAGAACTTCGGCTCCGGCCCGATCCCCTCGGACCTGCCGACCTATCCGGAGTATCGCCAGGCGAGCTGGAACCTGCCGAGCGGCGACCTCGCCGTCGACCAGCGCCACAAGGTGAACTTCTACGCCATCTACACGCCGTTCTCGACCGAGCGTCACTCGCTGAGCATGAGCCTGCTGCAGAGCTTCTTCTCGGGCCTTCCCTATCAGGCGGTGCAGACCATCACGTTCACCGACAAGACGGTCACCCCGTCGGTCCCGGTGATCCCCAACCCGGGCTACGTCACGCCGCCCACCACGGGCCTCGTCAACTATTACTTCTCGCCGCGCGCCGCCTTCCGCACCGACAACGTGCTGCGCACCGACCTGGCGCTCAACTACGACTTCAAGTTCTCGAAGATCGACCTCTTCCTCAGCCCGCAGGTCATCAACGTGTTCAACGCCCACAAGATCGACACCACCGACTCGCGCTACTTCAACAGCACGGTGTTCACCGCCGACACCGGCGGCACCTGCGCCCACGCCGGCGCCGGCGGCGGCCCCGGCCCCTGCCTGCCGTTCAACCCCTTCACCACCAAGCCGGTCGAGGGCGTCAACTGGCAGAAGGGCCCGACCTTCGGCCAGGCGACCAACCAGCTCGGCTTCCAGCAGCCGCGCACCTTCCGCTTCTCGGTCGGCCTGCGCTTCTAGCGCTCCGTCAGCCGTAAGACGCCGAGAGCCCCGGCCGCGACGGCCGGGGCTCTTTGCTTTGCGGGCAGGACGGACGGCGCGGGCGAGGCGGGGCTCAGCCGGCGGCTCGCGCCGTCGCCTCGGCCAGGCGCCGGAGCGCGGCGCGCCAGCGGGCGCGGTAGCTCTCCCAGACGGTCAGGCAGAGCGAGAGGGGCAGGCGCTGGAAGCCGCTCTGGAGGACGTCGAGCTCGGCGCCGGCGGCATGCGGATGGATCTCGAGAGCGAGGCGGGTCGCGGCGCTCCAGCCGGCGTCGAGGCGCTCGAAGGCGAGCACCCAGCGGCGCGGCGGCGCGTACTCGACCGTCGTGCCGCGCTCGCGCACCGCCGCCCCCTGGCCGGCTTCCCCGCTGCCGTCGCCGGTCAGCCGCAGCGAGCCGCGCGGCCCGGGCTCGACCGCGGCCTCGTCGGCGAGCCAGCGGGCGAGCCGCGCCGGCTCGATCAGCCAGAGCCAGGCCTCCTCCGGCGGCAGCGCCAGCGCCTGGCGGCAGCGCAGCTGCACCCCGGGGATGTCGCCCTCGCGGATGGCCTCGGTCATCGACCCGGCGCCGTCCCGGCTACCAACAGGTCGCGGAGCGCCGGCTCGAGCTCCGGGAAGCGGAAGGCGTAGCCGAGCTCCTGCAGCCGCCGCGGCACCTCGCGCTGGCCCTCGAGGACCATCGCCGCCATCTCGCCGAGGACCAGATGGAGCGCGAAGCCCGGCGCCGGCAGGAAGGCCGGGCGGTGGAGGACCGCGGCAGCGGCGCGGGTGAAGTCGCGGTTGGTGACCGGGTTGGGCGCGGCGAGGTTGAAGGGGCCGCGCGCCGCCTCGTTCTCGAGCAGGAAGCGGATGGCGCCCACCTCGTCGGCCAGGTGGATCCACGGCAGCCACTGGCGGCCGTCGCCGAGCGGGCCGCCGACCATCAGTTTGATCGGCAGGGTCATCTTGGGGAGGGCCCCGCCCTGCCGCGCCAGGACGACGCCGGTGCGGAGGACGGCGCGCCGGACCCCCAGGCCCTCGACGGCGGCGGTCGAGGCCTCCCAGTCGCGGCAGACCTCGGCCAGGAAGCCGCCGCCGGCCGGATGGTCCTCGGCGACCGGCTCGTCGCCGCACGGTCCGTAGTAGCCGACCGCCGAGCCCTGGAGGAGGACGCGCGGCCGGGCCCCCGCGGCGCGGATGGCGGCGACCACCGCCTCGCCCGAGCGCACGCGGCTCTCCCGGATGCGCCGCTTCCTGTCCGCCGTCCAGCGCCCTTGGGCGATGCTCTCGCCGGCCAGGTGGACGATCGCGGTGTCGGCGGTCAGGAGCTCCGCCCAGCCCGCCGCCGTGAGGCCGTCCCAGCGCGCCGCGCGGGCGCCGGCGGGCAGGCCGCGGACCGTCTCCGGGTTGCGGCTCAACACCACCACCTCGTGACCGGCGCCCGCCAGCTCGCCGCTCACCCCGCGGCCGATCAGGCCGCTGCCGCCCGTGATCACGATGCGCACCGTCCGCCCTCCTCTCGCTCGTGGCCGCCGGCCGTCAAACCGCCGCCAGCTCCTCCTCCAGCCGCTGGCGCTGGTCGAGCTCGGCGTAGAGGCCGCCGGCGGCGAGGAGCTCCCCGTGGGTGCCGCGCTCGACGATGCGGCCGCGGTCGAGGACCAGGATGAGGTCCGCCTCCTTCACCGTCGAGATGCGGTGGGAGACGAGGAACACCGTCCGCCCGCGGAAGACCCGGCGCAGGTTGCCCAGGATGCGCTCCTCGGTCTGCGTGTCGACCGCCGACAGGCAGTCGTCGAGGAGCAGGATGCGCGGCTGGCGCAAGAGCGCCCGCGCCAGCGCCACGCGCTGCTTCTGGCCGCCCGAGAGCGTCAGCCCGCGCTCGCCGACGACGGTGTCGAGGCCGTGCGGGAAGGCGGCCAAGTCCTCCTCGAGCCCGGCGAGGCCCGCCGCGTGGGCGATCTCCTCGCGCGCCGCCTCGGGGCGGCCCAGGGCGATGTTCTCGGCGACCGTCGCCGAGAAGAGGAAGGTCTCCTGGGGCACCATGCCGATCGAGCCGCGCAGGCGCGCCAGGGGCAGCCGCCGGACATCGACGCCGTCGACCGCGAGCGTGCCGGGCGGCGGGTCGACGAGGCGCGGGATGAGCGAGAGGAGCGTGCTCTTCCCCGCCCCGGTGCGCCCGACGAGCGCCACCGTCTGCCCGGCCGGGACCTGGAAGTCGATGCCGTAGAGGACCGGCGGCGCGCCGTCGCCGTAGCTGAACGAGAGGTCCCGGCAGCGCACCGCGCCGCGGATCTCGCCGGGATCGACCAGGGGCTCCTCGTCGACGATCGTCGGCACGGCGTCGAGGACGCTCCGCATGCGGCCGAGCGAGGCGGTGCCGCGCTGCACCAGGTTGATGACCCAGCCGAGGGCGATCATCGGCCAGATCAGCTTGCCGACGAAGCCGTTGAAGGTGACGAACTCGCCGAGCGTGATGCCGCCGCGCATGACGAGCGCGCCGCCGTACCAGAGGACCGCCGCGAAGCCGACGCCGATCAAGGCCTGGAGCAGCGGATGGAAGGCGGAGGTCCAGGCGGTGAGCGTGCGGTTGCCCTCGACGTACTCGGCGTTCAGGCGCCGGAACTCGGCGAGCTCCGGCTCCTCCTGGGCGTAGGCGCGCACGACGCGCACGCCGGCGAGGTTCTCCTGCACCCGCGCCGAGATCCCCGCGAACTGCCCCTGGACGACCTCGAAGAGCTGGTGGATGCGGCTGCCGAAGATGTTGGTGGCGAGGGCGACGAGCGGCATGGTGACGAGCGCCAGGAGCGTCAGCCGGCCGTCGATCCTGGCCATGAGGAAGAGAGCGCCGGCGGCGGTCATCACCGTGTTGGCGCTGTACATGATCGCCGGGCCGCAGAGCATGCGGACGGCCTGGAGATCGTTGGTCGCCCGCGCCATCAGGTCGCCGGTCGGCCGCTGCTGGAAGAAGGCCTGCGGCTGCTTTTCGAGCTGGGCGAAGTAGAGGTCGCGCAGATCGAACTCGATGTCGCGGCTCATCGTCACCATGATCAGGCGCTGGAGATAGGTGAAGATGCCCTGGACGAAGGCGGCGGCGACGACGAGGAGGGCGTAGCGCGCCACGGTTCCCGAGGTGAGCGCGGTCTTCAGGGCATCGACCCCGCGTCCGACGAGGAGCGGCGCGAGCAGGCCGAAGGCCGCCGAGCCGAAGATCGACAGCAATCCCAGCACGAGCTTCGTACGGTAGCGGCGGAAGTACGGGAAGAGGAATGCGAGCCGGGCGAACAAAGGGGCGGGCCTCCGCCGCCGAGGATATCAGCTACGGCGGGCCCGGCGCCGGCCGGGCCCGCCGGCTCGGCTCACCGCCAGTGGCCGCGGTGATAGACGTAGCCGCGGCCGCGCCGCTCGTAGCGCGGCGCCACCCACAGCGCGCGCGGATGGGGCGGGACGACCCAGGCGCCGCGGATCCAGGCGTAGCCCCTGCCGTCCCAGTCGTAGTAGCCGGGGACCCAGTAGTAGCCCGGACCCGGGCTGCCGACGGCGACCTCGGCGCGGAACGCCGGCGGGCCGAAGCCGACGCGCACGCCGTACCCGGCGGGATAGAAGCAGGCGGACATCCCCAGCGCCAGAAGCCCGACCAGCGACAGAAAAAGAAGCGTCTTCTTGATAGCCAAGGCAGTTCCTCCTTTCGTCCTCGTGAAACCCGGAAGCCCGCGGCTTCCTACGGTCCGCTGAGGCAAAAGCTGCGCCAGCGCTCGCCGGCGGGATCGCGGCGGGAAAGCCGGGGGAGAGGAAGCGTGGCGGCACGGGAGAGGACAGCGGCGTTCGCGCGGGAGGACGGCGGCGGATAGGGGCGAAGCTGGGATCGAGGCGGGGCGGAGGGCTCGTAGCCCTCCGCCCGCGAGCGCCTCGCTCACCTATCCTTTATCCATGGTCCCCATGGTCTCCATGGTCTCCATCGCGGTGGTCGCGGTCGTGCCGGTCGTCCCGGTCGCCGCTGCGCCCGTTACGGTCCTGCCATTGGCCGCGATGATAGATGTGGTGCGAGCCGCGCTCCTCGTACCGCGGCGCCACCCAGACGGCGCCCTCGTGGGGCGGCCGGACCCAGCTGCCGGCGACCCAGGTGTAGTTCCCGCCCTGCCAATCGTAGTAGCCGGGGACCCAGTAGTAGCCCGGACCCGGACTGTCGACGGAGACCTCCGCCTGGAGGGCGGGCGGCCCGAAGCCGACGTCGACCCCGGCCACTCCGTAATCCGCTGGACCGCAGGCCGAGGCGCCCAACGCCAACGCGCCGACTGCCGTGAGGAGGAGAAGTGATTTCCTGATGCCCATGGTTGCAGCTCCTTTCCGATTCGTCTGGCCGATGTCTGGCCGATTGTCGGCGGGAGCGCTCCGGCCTCTCGCCAGCTCACTATTAGGCAAGACGCGCGCCAGCCGGGCCACCCGGCGGGTCAATCGGCGAGACGGAGGGGACCGACGATCGCCGCGGCTCCCGCCGGGTGCAGGGCGGGGGGGGCGGCGAGGGTCGCCTCGAGGCGGAGGATCGGCCGGCCCGCGGCCTCGTACTTGGCTTCGTAGTGGGTGCGCGGCCCCTCGTCCCAGGCGCCGCGCCGCTCGACGGCGAGCCCGGGGCAGCCCGCGAGCAGCTCGGCCACCCGCTCGCCGTAGGCGAGGAAATCGGTGGCGAAGCAGAGCCGTCCTCCCGGCTGGACGAGGCCGAGGACGAGGTCGACCGTCTCGGGATCGAAGAGGCGCCGCTTCTGGTGGCGGCTCTTCGGCCAGGGGTCGGGGAAGTAGACGTGGACGACGGCGGCGAAGCCCGTCGGGAGGACGGCGGCGGCGAGGTAGAGCGCCTCGCCGCGGATCGCCGCCCAGTTGGCGATGCCGCGCCGGCGCGCCCGGCCGACGAAGAGCCGCTGGTACTCGGCGGCGATCTCGATCCCCAGGAAGCGCCGCCCGGGGCTGCCGAGGCAGCGGGAGAGGAGGTACTTCCCCTTGCCGAAGCCGATCTCGACCTCCCACGCCCCGCAGCCGGGGACGAGGCCGTCGAGCGGCAGCGGCGCCGCGAGGTCGCGGAGCGCGAGATCGCCGGCGGCGACGGAGACGAGGGCGGGGTTCAAGGGGTCTGGGACCTACAGCAGGTCGCGCCGGCCGCGTGCCTTGAGCCCCTCGACCAGCCGGCGGACCTCCTGCGAGCGCGCGCGCGGGCAGACCAGGACGGCGTCGCCGGTCCGCACCACGACGAGGTCGGAGACGCCGATCACCGCGATGACGCCGGGAGCGCCGGAGTCGGCGACGAGGAGGTTGCCGCGGGCGTCGAGCATCAGGGTCTCGCCGCCGTGGGCGGCGTTGCCGGCGGGGTCGGCGTCGAGCGCCTCGTAGAGCGCCTCCCAGGAGCCCAGGTCGCTCCAGCCGCAGTCGAGGGGGACGGTCGAGATGCCGTCGAGCTTCTCCATCACCGCGTAGTCGATCGAGAGCGCCGGGAGCCCTCCGTAGAGACCGTCCGCGGCCGCGGGCGAGGGCGCCGCCGCCATCGCCTCGAGCCCCTGGGCGAGGTCGGGGGCGAGCCGCGCCAGGTGGGAGAGGAAGGTGGTGCCGCGGAAGACGAAGATGCCGGCGTTCCAGAGATAGCCGCCGGAGGCGAGGAAGCGCTCGGCGCTCGCGGCGTCCGGCTTCTCGACGAAGCGGCGCACCCGGCGCACGCCGTCGACGGCGCCGACCGGCTCCCCCAGCTCGAGATAGCCATAGCCGGTCTCCGCCCAGCGCGGCACGACGCCCAGGGTCATCACCCGATCCTCGTCGCGGGCGGCGGCGGCGGCGCGGCCGAGCGCGGCGCGGAAGGCCTCGCCGTCGGCCATCCGGTGGTCGGCGGGGAGGACGGCGACGACGCCCCGGCGCGCCGCCTCGGGCATCGAGCGGACCGACCAGCCGATCGCCGGGGCGGTGTTGCGGCCCACCGGCTCGGCGAGCACCTGTTCCGGAGGCACCTCGGGGAGCTGGCGGCGGACGTCGGCGGCGAGGGCGCGGGTGGTCGAGATCCAGACCGACTCCGCTCCGACCAGCGGCCGCAGGCGGTCGACCGTCTCCTGGAGGAGCGACCGCTCGCTTTCGAGGGCGAGGAGCTGCTTGGGGCGGGAGGTGCGCGACAGCGGCCAGAAGCGGGTGCCGCTGCCGCCGGCGAGGATCAGGGCCTGCAACCGGGCGTCACTCCTCGGGGAGCTCCATCCCCATGACGTGGTAGCCGGCGTCGACGTAGACGGTCTCGCCGGTGATCCCGGAGGCGAGCGGCGAGAGCAGATAGAGGCCGAGGTTGCCGACCTCCTCGTGGGTGACGTTGCGGCCGAGCGGCGCCATCCCCCCGACTTTGCTGTACATCTTGAGGAAGCCGGGGATGCTCCGCGCCGCCACCGTGCGCACCGGCCCCGCCGACACGGCGTTCACCCGCACGCCCTTCTTGCCGAGGTCGTAGGCGAGATAGCGCACGCTCGCCTCGAGCGCGCTCTTGGCGATCCCCATGACGTTGTACTTGGGGACCACCTTCTCCGCGGCGTAGTAGGTCAGGGTGACGATGCCGCCGCCCTCGGCGAGGAGCGGCTCGGCGCCGCGCGCCACGGCGACCAGCGAGTAGGCGGAGATCTCGAGCGCCAGGAGCCAGTCGGGGCGGGTGGTCTCGATGTAGCGGCCGTCCATCGCCGGGCGCGGCGCGAAGGCGATGGCGTGCACGAGATAGTCGAGCCCGCCCCAGCGCTCGGCGACGGCGGCGAAGAGCGCCGCCAGCTCGTCCTCGCGCGTCACGTCGCACTGGACGAGGAGCGTCCCCGGCATCCCGGCGGTGAGCTTCTCGAGCTCCTGCTTCAGCCGCTCGCCCTGGTAGCTGAAGGCGAGCTCCGCCCCGGCGTCCCGCAGCCGCTCCGCGATCGCCCAACCCAGGCTCCGCGAGTTCGCCACCCCCATCACCAGGGCGCGCTTGCCCGAGAGATCGATCCCGATCATAGGTGGGCTATCTTATCCGAAGCGTTTCGGCCGCACCCTTGCCATCGACTGCCATGGAACTCTTCGAGCTCACGCGGGCGCTGATCGACATCGACTCGACGACCGGCAGCGAGCGGGCGGTGGGCGATTTCCTCTTCGACCGGCTCTCCGGGCTGGCGGCGGCGACCGGCGGCCGGGTCGAGCGCATGGCGGTCGAGGGGGAGCGCTTCAACCTCTTCGCCGCCTGGGGCGAGCCCGCGGTCGTCCTCTCGACCCACATGGACACGGTGCCGCCGTTCCTGCCCGCCCGCGAGGACGGCGAGCACCTGTGGGGACGCGGGGCCTGCGACACCAAGGGCGCCATCGCCGCCATGGTGAAGACGAGCGAGGAGCTGCTCGCGGCGGGCCGCTCGGACTTCGGGCTGCTCTTGGTCGTCGGCGAGGAGACCGACAGCGCCGGCGCCGCGGCCGCCGACCGGCTGCCGCCCGAGGTCGGCAGCCGCGCCCGCTATCTCATCAACGGCGAGCCGACCGAGAACCGCCTCGCCCTGGGCTCGAAGGGCGCCCTCTACCTCGATCTGCGGGCCGCCGGGCGGGCGGCGCACTCGGCCTACCCGGAGCTCGGCGACTCGGCGATCGAGCGGCTGCTGCGGGCGCTGGCGCGGCTCGCCGCGCTGCCGCTCCCCGCCGACCCGACGCTCGGCGAGACGACCCTGAACGTGGGGACGATCGGGGGCGGCCGCGCCGCCAACGTGGTGCCCGACGAGGCGCGCGCCGAGGTGATGATCCGCACCGTCGGCGACACCGGGGAATTGAAGGCCGCGGTCCGCGCCGCCCTCGCCGCCGAGGCGGTCGCCGTCGCCGCCGAGCGCGAGGTGCCGGCGGTCCGCCTGCGGGCGCTCGACGGCTTCGCGACGACCGTCGTCCGCTATACGACGGACATCCCGCGCCTCCGCCGCTGGGGCGAGCCGTTCCTCCTCGGGCCGGGGAGCATCCACGTCGCCCACACGCCCGAGGAGCGGGTCGAGAAGCGCCAGCTCGCCGCGGCGGTGGGGCTCTACCGCGATCTGGTGCTGCGCCTGCAGCAGGAGCGGTAGGCTTCCACCGGTCGCAGGCGCAAAGAAAAGAGAGCCAGAGGAACCGCATGGGAAAGAAGATCGAGGTCGGCATCCTCGGCGCGACCGGCACCGTCGGCCAGCGCTTCGTCCAGATCCTCGAGGACCATCCCTGGTTCGAGATCGCCTGGGTGGCGGCGAGCGACCGCAGCGCCGGCAAGCGCTACCGCGAGGCGGCCGCCTGGCAGCTCGCGGGGGCGCCGCCGCCGCGCGTCGGCGACCTCACGGTCGACGAGTGCCGGCCGGGACGCGGCCCCCGGCTCGTCTTCTCCTCGATGTCGGGCGAGCTCGCCGGCGAGATCGAGGGCGAGCTCGCCCGCGCCGGCCACCTCGTGGTCTCGAACTCCGGCCACTTCCGGATGGCGGCGGACGTGCCGCTCCTGGTGCCGGAGATCAACCCGGCGCACCTCGGGCTCCTCGCCGGCCAGCGGTCGGCGCGCGGCTGGGAGGGGGCGGTCGTCACCAACCCCAACTGCGCCGCGGTGGTGCTGGCGATGGCGCTCGCGCCGCTGCGCCGCTTCGGGTTGAAGCGGGCGATGGTGACGACCTTCCAGGCGGTCTCCGGCGCCGGCTATCCCGGCGTCCCCTCGCTCGACATCCTGGGCAACGTCATCCCCTACATCGGCGGCGAGGAGCCGAAGGTGGAGAGCGAGACGCAGAAGATCCTCGGCGAGATCGAGGGCGGCGCCATCCGCCCGCTGCCGGTCGCCCTCTCCGCCTCCTGCAACCGCGTGCCGTCGATCGACGGCCACCTGATCGCGGTCAACCTCGAGCTCGACGCCAAGCCGCCGCGCCAGGAGATCCTGGAGGCGCTGGCCGCCTTCCGCGGCCTCCCCCAGGAGCGGCGCCTCCCCTCGGCGCCCGAGCGGCCGATCCACCTGTTCGAGCAGCCCGACCGGCCGCAGCCGAGGAAGGACGCCGGGATCGAGCGCGGCATGGCGACGGCGGTCGGGCGCCTGCGCGACTGTCCGGTCTTCCACTACAAGTTCGTGGCGCTGTCGCACAACGTTCTCCGCGGCGCGGCGGGGGCGGCGGTCCTGAACGCCGAGCTGATGAAGAGCGAAGGGCTGATCTGACGTTCCGGGCGCGAAGGAGCTTTTCGTGAGCCGAAGTCCTTTCCATTGTCATCCTGAGCGCGGGACTCGGTCCGCTCGCAGGAGCATGCTCCGGCCATGATCGTCATGAAGTTCGGCGGCAGCTCGGTCGGCGATGCCGAGGGCATCCGCCGCGTGATCGGGTTGATCCGCCGCCAGCTCGACCGCCGGCCGCTCGTCGTCGTCTCGGCGATGGCGAAGACGACGCGGCACCTGCTCGCGGCCGGCGAGGCGGCGGCGGCGGGGAACCTCGGCCTCGCCCGCGACGGGGTGGCGCGCCTGCGCGCCTTCCACGAGCGCGAGGCGCGGCCGGTGGTGCCGGCGGGGAGCCTCGACGCCGTCTTCGCCGAGCGCTTCGCGGCGCTCGAGTCGGCGCTCGCGGAGATCGCCCGCGGTGCCGGCGCGCGCTCGGGGCCCCCGCTCGCTCCCGCCGCCGCCGACCTCGTCGCCTCGTTCGGCGAGCTGCTGTCCGCCGCCATCCTCGCCCAGGCCCTGGCGGCGGACGGCATCGACGCCGCCTGCCTCGACTGCCGGCAGGTGCTGGTGACCGACGGCCTCTTCACCCGCGCCAACCCCGACTACGCGGCGACCGCGGAGCGGCTCCGGCGCGCCGTGCCGCCGCTCCTCGCGGCGGGCCGCGTGCCCGTCGTCGGCGGCTACGTGGGCGCCACCGCCGCCGGCGTCACCACCACGCTCGGCTACGAGGGCTCGGACTTCTCGGCCGCCATCTTCGGCGCCGCCCTCGGCGCCGAGGAGATCCAGCTCTGGACCGACGTCGACGGCATCCTGACCGCCGACCCCGCCCTCGTCCCCGGCGCACGGCCGGTCGCGGCGCTCACCTTCGCCGAGGCGCTCGAGCTCGCCTGCTCGGGCTCGAAGAAGCCCCACCCGGGGACGCTCGAGCCGGCGAGCCGCGGCAACGTGCCGATCCGCGTGCTCAACTCGCGGCACCCGGAGGCGCCCGGCACCCGCATCGGCCCGCGGCGGGAGGGGGAGCCGCCGGCCATCCGCTCGATCGCCTGCCGCCGCCACGACCACCTGCTCTACGCCATGCCCGGCGGCGCCGCGGCCGACGCCACGGCCGACGGCTTCCTCCCCGCCGTCTACGCCCGCTGCGCCGGGCTGCGGCCGGCGCTCATGGTCCTCGGCGCCACCGCCGCCGGCGTGCCGCTCGCCCTCGACCGCGCCGAGCGCCTGGCCGAGGTCCAGGCCGCCCTCGCCGCCGCCGCGGCCGAGGTCGGCGTGCTGCCGGGGCGGACGGTCGTCTCGATCCTCTCCGCCGACCTCGCGACCTCGCCGGAGCTCGCGGCGCGCGCGCTCGCCGCGGCCGCCGAGTGGGAGCCGCGGCTGGTCGTCGACGGCGCCGCCGCCCCCTGCGTCCGCTTCCTGGTCGGCGACCGCGACGCCGCCGCGGCGGTCGCCGCCGTCCACCAGCGGCTGTTCCCGGCGTCCGGCCGGGAGGAGGTCTCGTCATGAGCACCGAGGCACCGTTGCGCCGGCTCGCCCTCGTCGGCTATGGCCGCATGGGCCGGCTCGTCGAGAGTCTGGCGCCCGGCTACGGCTTCACCGTCGCCCTGCGCCTCACCGGCGGCGGCGACCCCGCGGCGAGCGGCATCGACGGGGCGCGCTTCCGCGGCATCGACGTCGCCGTCGACTTCTCGGTGCCTGGGGCGGTCGCCGGCAACGTCGAGCGGATCGCCGCCCTCGGCGTGCCGATGGTCGTCGGCACCACCGGCTGGGGGGAGGAGCTGCCGCGCGTCCGCGCCGCGGTCGAGCGCCACGGGGTCGGCCTCGTCTACGGCGCCAACTTCTCGGTCGGCGTCCAGGCCTTCTACCGGCTCGCCGCCCTCGCCGCGGAGCTGATGTCCCACGATGCCGACTACGACGCCTGGGCCTACGAGATCCACCACCGCAAGAAGAAGGACGCCCCCTCGGGCACCCTCCTCCACATCAAGCGGCTGATGGAGGCGGCGGGCTTCGACCGCGGGATCGACATCGCCGCGAACCGCGCCGGCGCGGTGCCGGGGACGCACGTCGTCGGCTTCGACTCGGAGGCTGATACCATCACCCTGGAGCACCGGGCGCGGAGCCGCGACGGGTTCGCCCGCGGCGCTCTGCGGGCGGCCCGCTGGGTCGCCGGCCGCCAGGGGCTCTACGAGTTCAGCGACATCTGGTCGGAAATCTGACCTTCCACTGAGGAGGCTTCCGTCCTCCGAGGAGACTCCCTCCATGTTCCAAGGATGCGGCACCGCGCTGGTGACGCCGTTCCGTGCCGACCTCTCGCTCGACGAGGAGGCCCTGCGGCGGCTCGTCCAGCGGCAGATCGAAGGCGGGATCCACTTCCTGGTGCCCTGCGGCACGACGGGCGAGAACCCGACGCTGTCGCGCCTCGAGCAGCGGCGGGTGGTCGAGATCACGCTCGAGGAGGCCAAGGGGAAGGTGCCGGTGCTCGCCGGCGCCGGCGGCTACGACACCCGCGGCGTCGCCGAGATGGCGCGCGACTACGAGGCGATGGAGGCCGACGGCATCCTCTCGGTCACCCCGTACTACAACCGGCCGACCCCCGAGGGCCTCTACCAGCACTACCGGGAGATCGCCCGCGCGACGCGGCTGCCGATCGTCGTCTACAACGTCCCCAGCCGCACCGGCACCAACGTCGACCCCAAGACGCTCGCCCGCCTGGCCGAGATCGACACGGTGATCGGCGTCAAGGAGGCCTCCGGCAACATCTCGCAGATGGCGGCGATCTTCCAGCTCGTCCCGGCGGACTTCCTGGTGCTCTCCGGCGACGACGCGATCACCCTGCCGCTCGCCGCCCTGGGCGGCGCCGGGGTGATCTCGGTCGCCTCGAACGTCGTCCCCTTCGCCATGGCGCGGCTCGCCAACCTCTGCCTCGAGGGGGACTTCCCCGGCGCCTGCCTGGTCCACCGGCGGCTCTTCCCGCTGATGGAGGTCGACTTCATCGAGGCGAACCCCGGCCCGGTCAAGGCGGCGCTCGTCATGCTGGGGCTGATCGAGCCGGTCTGGCGGCTGCCGATGGTGCCGCCGCTCCCGGCGAGCCAGGAGAAGATCGAGGCGGTGCTGGCCGGGCTCGGGCTCATCCCCGGCGACGCCGAGTCGCCGCTCGCCGCGGCGGCCGGCGGAGCGTAGGGGTGGGAGCGGCCGGGCGGGCGGAGGACCCGGCGGACCTCGCGCGCCTGGAGACCGCGATCGACCGCCTGTTCGCCGACCCGCCCGCCGCCTACGGGCCGGAGCACTTCGAGCTCTTCGAGCGCTTCAAGCAGGCGTTGAACCGCGGCGCGGCGCGGGCCGCCCAGCCCGACCCGGCGAGCCCCTCCGGCTGGCGGGCCAACCCCTGGGTCAAGCGCGGCATCCTCCTCGGCTTCCGGATGGGGCGGATCGTCGACATGTCGGTCGGCAACGGGCTGACCGGCGGCGGCCACCTGCCCTTCTTCGACAAGGAGACCTATCCCTTGAAGGCGCTCGACGAGGGGAGCGGCGTCCGCCTGGTGCCGGGGGGATCGGCGGTGCGCGACGGCTGCTACCTCGGGAAGGGCGTCGTCTGCATGCCGCCGATGTACGTCAACGTCGGCGCCTACGTCGACGACGGCGCGCTCGTCGACTCGCACGCCCTGGTGGGGAGCTGCGCCCAGGTGGGCCGGCGCGTCCACCTCTCCGCCGCCGCCCAGCTCGGCGGGGTGATCGAGCCGGTCGGGGCGCTGCCGGTGATCGTCGAGGACGAGGCGCTCGTCGGCGGCAACTGCGGCGTCTACGAGGGGACGGTGGTCAAGCGCCGGGCGGTGCTCGCCGCCGGCACCATCCTCACCCGCTCGACGCCGCTCTACGACCTGGTCCGCGAGACCGTCCACCGCGCCTCGGAGGACGGCCCCCTCGTCGTCCCCGCGGGAGCCGTCGTCGTCCCCGGCTCGCGCGCCGTCACCCGCGGCGCCGGCCCCGCCTGGGGCCTCTCCCTCTACACGCCGGTGATCGTCAAGTACCGCGACGAGGGGACCGACGAGCGGGCGCGGCTGGAGGACTGGCTGCGCTAGGCCTCGGCCGCCAGCCGCGCCAGCAGCACCGTCTGGCTCGCCGCCGAGGGCGAGCCGATCTCGGCGCGGAGGAGGAGCTTGACCTTGCTCTCGAGCTCCCGCGCCGCGGCCGAGCCGGGCGGGAAGGGCAGGGTGAGGAAGCCGATCCTCCCCCCGGCGTAGCCCAGCTCGCCCTCCGCCCCGTCCACCTTGAGCGGCAGGAGCGACGGGTGGAGGCCGGCGAGGTCCCAGAAGAGCGAGCCGCTCGCCACGTCTCCGGTGCCGTCGACCGGAGCGAACCGCTCCCACAGGTCGTCCACCACGACGACGACCGGCCGCCGCGCGGCGCCCAGGACCAAGGTCCGCACCAGCAGGGTCCGCTCCGCCGGCGAGAGCGGCGGCTCGTCCGGGCCGGTCGGGAGGCGCAGGGCGACCAGCGCCGGCGCCTCGTCCTCCAGGGCGCCCAGGGCGTCCGCGAGGAGCGCCGGGTCGAGGCCCGGCATCCCGAGCCCGCGGACGGTGGCGAGGCGGGCGCCGGTGCGCAGGCCGAAGGTCTCGCGCCAGCCCGCCGGGGGCGGCGCGGGGAGGAGGACCGCCCGGCCGGGGGCGGCGAAGAGCTGCGCGGCGAGCGACAGGGCGTGGACGGCGCCGCCGGTCGCGATCGGCAGCGAGGAGGGGCGCTCCGCCGGCTGGCCGCGCCGCTGCCGGGCGCGCCAGCGCTCGCGCAGCTCGGGGAGCCCCTCGACCGGCGAGTAGAGGAGGGCGCGGCTCCGCGCCGCCTCCGGGAGGCCGGAGAGGGCCGCCCCGAGGCTCGGCAGCGGCACCGCGTTCCCGTGCCCGTCGGTGATCTGGCCGATCGTGGCGTTGAAGCGCCTGCCGCGCGCCTCGGCCGTCTGCTGGGGGAGGAAGTTGGCCGGCATGCGGAGGCGCCGGCCGAGGGGCGAGAGCGCCGCCCAGAGGGCCGGCGAGGCGGCGCGGAGAGCGTCGTCGGGATCGCCGGGGTTGCCCATGGCCCCGGATCATAAGCCGGCGCGCCCGTTGCAGACGCGGTCGGCGGACCGCGCCGAAGTCGGGTGCTCTCTCGGAGGGTCGACCATGCACCACCTGCTGGACGTCTTGCGCTGGGCGCTGGGGCTCGACACCTCCTCGCCCCGCGAGTACACCGTGCTGCAGACCTGCCTGCGGGCGGTCCTCGTCTATGCCGCGGGGATGGTCATCCTGCGCTTCGGCGAGCACCGGTCGCTGCGCCGGGGCGGCGTCTTCGACGTCGTCCTGGGGTTCATCCTCGGCTCGGTCCTGTCGCGCGCCATCAACGGCACGGCGACGATCCTGCCCACCCTGGGGGTGACGGTCCTCCTCGTCGGCATGCATCGGCTGATCGCCGCCGCCGCCTTCCACTCCCACCGCTTCGGCTCACTGGTCAAGGGTGACGCGGACCGGATGGTGCAGGATGGGCGGATCGACCCCGCGGTCCTCAGGCGCTACAGCATCAGCCGCCGGGACCTCGACGAGGGTCTGCGCCTGCACGAGCTCCTGCGGCCCGAGCAGGTCCAGGAAGCCTGGATCGAGAGGAACGGCGACATCAGCGCGGTTCCCCGCAAGGAGCCGCGGGTCGTCGAGGTGGCGGTCGAGGCGGGGGTGCAGCGGGTGCGGATCGAGCTCGTCTAAGCCTTCTCCTGAACACGGCGTTGTAAAAACGCGCCGAGCCGATTAAAATCTCCCTCGAGCATCGGCTCGTGGGCTCCCCATTGGCGGCGCGCCCGGGGTCGATGGATTCCCTCCAGGCAGCGGCGTGAAGCCGACCCGTCGGGCTCGCAAGCGAGCCTCGACGCACTGTCCTTTAAGGAACCGACGAGACAACAGGAGGCGGCGATGGCCACACAAGTCGAAACCATGCAGTTCCAGGCGGAGACCAAGCAGCTCCTGGATCTGATGATCCACTCCCTCTATTCGAACAAAGAGATCTTCCTGCGCGAGCTGATCTCGAACGCCTCGGACGCCCTCGACCGGCTGCGCTTCGAGGCGCTGACCGACCCCGAGCTGATGGCAGGCGACGAGAAGCTCGAGATCCGGCTCGAGGCCGACCGGCAGAACCGCACGCTGACGATCTCCGACAACGGCATCGGGATGAGCCGCGACGAGGTGATCAACAACATCGGCACCATCGCCAAGTCGGGGACCCGCGAGCTGGTCGACCGGCTGAAGCAGGGCGAGTCGAAGCAGACGATCGCCGAGCTGATCGGCCAGTTCGGAGTCGGCTTCTACTCCTCGTTCATGGCCTCCGAGCGCGTCGAGCTCGTCACCCGCCGGGCGGGGGAGACCCAGGCGACCCGCTGGGAGTCGACCGGCGACGGCACCTACACCATCGTCGACGGCGAGAAGGCGGGGCGCGGCACCTCGATCAAGCTCTACCTGAAGCCCGAGGACCGCGACAACGGCATGGACGACTTCTCCGAGCGCTGGGTGATCAGCCGCATCGTCCGCCGCTACTCGGACTTCGTGGCCTACCCGATCATCCTCACCGCCGAGAAGGACCCCGAGATCGAGGACCTCGCCAAGGAGAAGGAGACCGGCGAGAAGCCGAAGATGCCGCTCGAGGACAAGACCCTGAACTCGATGAAGCCGATCTGGACGATGCCCCAGTCGGAGGTCACGAGCGAGCAGTACAACGACTTCTACCGCCACGTCTCGAACGACTGGAACGAGCCGCTCAAGGCGATCCCCTTCAAGGCCGAGGGGCGGATCGAGTACCAGGCCCTCCTCTTCATCCCGTCGCAGGCGCCGTACGATCTCTTCTACGTCGCCTCGAAGGTCGGCCTGCAGCTCTACGTCAAGCGCATCCAGATCATGGAGAGCTGCGAGGACCTGCTGCCGCGCTATCTGCGCTTCGTGCGCGGCGTCGTCGACTCGCCGGACCTGGCGCTCAACGTCTCGCGCGAGATGCTGCAGCAGGACCGCTTCATCAAGCTGATCAAGAAGGGCCTGACGAAGAAGATCCTGGACGTCCTCGACGAGACGAAGGACAAGGACCCCGAGACCTACCGCAAGTTCTGGAAGGAGTTCGGCCGCGCCATCAAGGAAGGGGTGAGCGAGGACTATGAGAACAAGGACCGGCTGCTCGAGCTCCTACTCTTCGAGTCGTCGAACGACCCCGAGAAGCTCACCACGCTGAAGGAATACGTGTCGCGGATGAAGGAGGACCAGAAGGAGATCTTCTATCTGACCGGCGAGTCGCGGGCGCAGGTCCAGACCTCGCCGCACATCGAGTCGCTCAAGGAGAAGGGCTACGAGATCCTCTACCTGGTCGACACCGTCGACGAGCTCCTGACCCAGTCGCTCCACGAGTACGACGGCAAGAAGCTCAAGTCGGTCGGCAAGGGGACGGTGTCGATGGGGAGCGAGGAGGAGAAGAAGCAGGCGGAGGAGGAGCTCAAGGCGAAGGAGGAGAGCCTGAAGCCGCTCTTGGAGCACCTGCAGAAGAAGCTCGACGAGCACGTCAAGCAGGTGCGCCTGACCAGCCGGCTGACCACCTCGCCGGTCTGCCTGGTGGGCGCCGAGCACGACTACAGCCCGCAGCTCGAGAAGCTCCTCCAGAAGGGGAAGACCGGCGGCCCCAAGCAGCGCCGCATCATGGAGCTCAACCCCAAGCACGACATCCTCGACAAGATGCAGCACCGCTTCGAGCAGGACGCCAACGACCCGGTGCTCGACGACTACGCCCAGCTCCTCTTCGGCTACGGCCTGCTCTCCGAGGGGGGCGAGCTCCCCGACGTGCCGCGCTTCAACCGCGCCGTCGCCGACCTGATGGGGCGGTTCTAGCCGTGTAGCCCGGATGGAGCGCAGCCCGGCTCAAATCGCGGCCGCGCGGCGGAGCAGGCCCGTTCCCACTCCGCCGAACCGCCGCTCCCGCGCATGAAATTCGGCGACCGCGGCGGCGAGATCCGCGGCGCCGAAGTCGGGCCACATGCGGTCGGTGAAGACGAGCTCGGCGTAGGCGCACTCCCAGAGGAGGAAGTCCGAGAGCCGGCGCTCGCCGCCGGTGCGGATCAGGAGGTCGACGTCGGGGAGCGGCCGGCCGCCGGCCGCGGCGCCGCACGGCCCCGCGAGGGCCCGCGCGAAGGCCTCCCGCGAGAGGGCGGCGGCGGCGCCATGGCCAGCGGCGCCGGCGATTCCGGCGAGCCGGCCGGCGGCCTCGAGGATGGCGTCGCGGGCCGAGTAGTCGACGGCGATCCGCAGCAGGAACCGGCGGGCGCCGCGGGTCGCCGCCTCGGCGTCCTCGATCGCCGCGACGACGCCCGCCGGGAGCCGGTCGCGGCGGCCGATCACCGCGATCCGCACCCCGTTGGCGAGACAGCGCTCGGCCTCCCGCGTCAGGAAGCTGCGGAAGAGGCGCATCAGCGCTCCGACCTCCTCCGGCGGCCGCTTCCAATTGTCCGCGGAGAAGGCGAAGAGGGTGAGGATGCCGATCCCGAGCCCCGGCGCCGCCTCGACCGCGCGCCGCACGGCGCCCGCGCCCGCCTCGTGGCCGGCGCGGCGGGCGCGCCCGCGGGAGACCGCCCAGCGCCCGTTGCCGTCCATGATGATGGCGACGTGGAGGCCCGCGGGGGCATCCGGCCGGGGCGCCACCTCCTCCAAAGAGCTTTTCTTCATAAAGTAGCGGGGCGAAAAAATGGCGGCGCGGTCGGGATCAGCCCTGCCGCGTGGCGCGGATGATCGCCTCCATGTGATCGAGGTAGCGCTCGAGCGCCCGCCGGCCGGGGGCGGCCAACCGGTACTCGGTCTTCGGCACCCGCCCGTCGAAGTACTTGGCGCAGGCGATGTAGCCGGCCTCTTCGAGCTTGCGGGCGTGGACGGAGAGGTTGCCGTCCGTCGTCTTCAGGAGCTGCTTCAAGTCGTTGAAGCTCAAGGAATCGTTGACCGCCAGCGCCGAGACGATCCCCAGCCGCATCCGCTCGTGGATCAGGCGATCGAGGTCGAGCGCCTCGCGCTGCGGCGCTGCGGGCGTGCCGTCGCCGCGGTCGCCTCCGGGGCTCCCCTCGAGGCGGGAGAGCGAACGCTTGGCCATCAGCCGCCGTGCCCCCGCGCGATCAAGGCGCCGAAGAGGAGGTGGAGGCCGCCGAAGCCGGCGGCGAGGAGGAGGTCGCCCCAGCCGGGCGGGCAGACGAGGGTGACCGCCCCCAGGGCCATGAAGGCGAGCCCCATCACCGGCACGATGCGCACCGCGAAAGCGCCGCCGGTGACGATGCCGGTGCCATAGAGGAGGAGCCAGCTCCCCGGCAGGAGCGTCCGCGCCCCGGCCTGGAAGAGGGCGAGCGTGAGGAGGGCGCCGGCGGCGAGCGGCGCGAAGACGCCGAGGAGGAAGCGGCGGCCGGGGCGGGAGAAGAGGCCGAGGCCGACGTCGGCCCGCCGCGCCTTCCAGATGATCGCCCCGCCGGTGATGGCGAGGGCGAGGAACGCCTCGCCGAGCCAGGTGAGGAGCCAGGGGAGAGCGCCGAGCTGCCGCCCGGCGAGCCAGGCGGCGGCGAACGCCGTCGCGCCGACCACCATCTCCCCCGCCCCCGACACCGAGGTGAAGCAGGCCGCCCCCTCCATCGTCTCGCGGATGAAGCGCAGGTTGTCCATCGCATGGTCGTGGAGGGCCGGGGGCTCGAGGGGGACGGAGCGAAGGGGTCGCGGCGCGGTCACGCACCGAATGTAGCCGCAATGGTGAGCGCCGTCAAGTACTTTGCAAGGTAAAGCCAAAAGGCCCGGCGAGGCGCCGCGAAAGGCCCAGCGCGCCTCCCTACCCGGTGCTGCCCTTGGCCTCGGCCGCCCGCTTCGCCGCCGCCTTCACCATCGACACCATGCTCATCAGACCCATCGACTTGCCCATCGACAGCTCGTTGCCGAAGATCTGATAGACGAGGTCCTTCTGGATGGCGGCGACCTGCTCCGGCGGGGCGCCGGAGAGCGTGTCGTCGAGGATCACGGCGAGCGCCTTGGCCGAGATGCCCTGCGGGTTGTCGACCGCGAAGTGGTAGCTCAGGGTCCCGTCCGGCCGCCGCTCCTCGAAGAAGTAGGCCTGCGACTCGCAGGCCGGCACCTGGTTCAAGGTCGAGTAGGGCCGCTTGGCGATGCGCGGCGGCACCTCCTCGAAGCGGTCGGCGAGGTCGATCAGGAGCTGGATGCGCTCGCCGCGGTCGGGGACCATGGCGAGCGCCTCGAGCGTCTGGGTGAGCTTGGCGGGGACTTCGGGCATCCGGTGCGTGCTCAGCGTTCGATGGGGACCCCGACGAGGTTGCCCCACTCGGTCCAGCTCCCATCATAGTTGCGCACCCGTTCGTAACCCAAGAGATGGGTGAGCACGAACCAGGTGTGGCTGCTGCGCTCGCCGATGCGGCAGTAGACGATGACGTCGTCGCCGGGCGAGAGCTTCGCCTCCCCCTCGTAGAGGGCGCGCAGCTCGTCGGCCGACTTGAAGGTGCCGTCGTCGGGGTTGACGGCGCGCGCCCAGGGGATGTTCGCCGCCCCCGGGATGTGGCCGCCGCGCAGCGCCCCCTCGTTCGGGTACTCCTCCATGTGCAGGCGCTCGCCGGTGTACTCGGCGGGGCTGCGGACGTCGATCATGCGGCCGTTCTTGTCGAGGTGCTGGAGGACGTTGTCGCGGAAGGCGCGCCAGGTCTTGTCGTCGCGCTCCGCCGCCTTGTAGTCGCTCGGCGGGTAGCTCTTCACCTCGCGAGTGAGCGGCCGCCCCTCCTTGCTCCACTTGATGCGGCCGCCGTCCATGACCTTGGCATTGGTGTGGCCGAAGAGGCGGAAGACCCAGAGGGCGTAAGTCGCCCACCAGTTGTTGCGGTCGCCGTAGAAGATGACCGTGGTGTCGGGCTTGATGCCGAGCCGCCGCGCCAGCTTCTCGAAGCCGTCGCGGCCGAGATAGTCGCGGCGCACCGGATCGTTCAGGTCGCGGGTCCAGTCCACCTCGACCGCTCCCGGCACGTGCCCGGTCGGGTAGAGGAGGGGATCCTCGTTCGACTCCACGATCCGCAGGTTCGGATCGTTCAGGTGCTCGGCCACCCAGGCAGTCGAGACCAGCGCGTCCGGATGCTTGTAGCCACGGCTCTCGATTTCGCTCACGGTCGATTCTCCTTTCGCTCCCACATTTGTGACGATGATTATCATCAATACCTGGTGCCGATTCAACCGCGCGGCGAGCCAGCTCCCGCTGGAAGCCGCCGGGTGCGGCAGACCGCCGTTCTGCGCTACTGTTAGAGAAACTTCTCATTTGCGCGCGGCTGGAGGCTCGCCGCACCCTGATCCTTGAGGCCGCGCAGCGGGGCTCACCCGCCGCCGATAGCTCCGAAAGGAAACCGATGAGGTACCGTACTGTCCATGCCCTCGCTCTCGTCACCCTGCTGCTCCTCGCGACCCCTCTCGCGGCCGCCGGACGGCCCACCCTCCGCGGCGCCCGTCCGGCAGCGAGCGCCGTCCACGCCGGCCCCGTGTCGACCCTGCTCGGCCTCTTGCGCAGCCTCTGGCTCGGCGACGAGCATCATGGCGAGGGCGGCCACGGCGATCCCCCGCCCCACCACGATCCGCCCCCGGAGGGCTCCGGGCTCTGTCCCCACGGCGAACATTGAGGCCCTGAGGCGGACGGCGGCGAAAGGGTAGATGACGGCGGAGGGCCACAGCGAGCGCGCGGAGCTGGCGCGCTTCCTTGCCGGCGAGCTGGCGGAAGAGGAGCGGCGCGCCGTCGCCGCCCACCTCTTCCGCTGCCCGCGCTGCGAGGGGCGCCTGCTCGAGATGCTGCCCGAGCGGCCGCGCGGCACGGTGACTCCCGCCTATCGCGGGCTGGTCCAACGGGTGTGGAAGGAGGCGCGAGCCGAGATGGAGAGCCGCACGTCCCACGTCGAGCGCGAGCGCGCCGCGGCCGAGGAGCTGTGGCACGCCCTCGCCGGCCTCTCCGCCGCGGAGCGCCAGACGGCGGTCGCGGCCGAGCCGCGCTACGCCAGCCTCGGCCTGTTCGAGCTGCTCGTCGAGCAGGCCCGCCAGGTCATCTTCGAGCAGCCGCGCGAAGCCGAGGAGCGGCTGGCGCTCGCGCTCGCCGTCGCCCGCGGCCTCGATCCCGACCGCTACGGCCGCGGCTCGGTCGAGGCCGCCCAGGCCCGCGCCTGGGCTTTGCTCGCCAACGCCCGCCGCGTGCTGGGCGATTTCCGCGCCGCCGAGGAGGGCTTCGAGCGCGCCGAGGAGCACCTCTTCCGCAGCTGGCTCGACCCCCTCGACGAGGCGCTGATCCTCGAGCTCAAGGCCCTTCTCCGCCGCGGCCAGCGCCGCTTCGCCGAGGCCTTCGAGCTGATCGAGGAGGCGCTCGCCCTCTATCGCGAGATCAACGAGCCGCACCTCCAGGGGCGGGCGCTGATCACCAAGGGGCTCCTCTTCCAGTACGCCGACGACCCCGAGGCCGCCGTCGAATGCCTGCGCCGCGGCCTCTTCCTGATCGATTCGCGCCAGGAGCCGCGCCTCCTCCTCGTCGCCCATCACAACCTGATCCACTGCCTGAACGACGGCGGCCACCACGCCGAGGCCGCGGCGCTCATCGCCGAGGCCCGCCCGCTCTGGGCGACGCTCGGCCGCCGCCTGGACCTCGTGCGCCTCGCCTGGATGGAGGCCAAGGTGGCGCAGGGGCTGGGGCGGCCGGAGGAGTCCGAGCGCCTCCTCGTCGAGGTCCGCGACGAGCTGGTGACCGCCGGCCTCGCCTACGACGCGGCGCTCGCCTCGCTCGATCTCGCCGCGCTCTACGTGCGCTCCGGGCGGGTCGCCGCGAGCAAGCGGCTGGCGGCCGAGATGCTCCCCATCTTCCGCTCGCGCGAGGTCCACCGCGAGGCTCTGGCGGCGCTCATCGTCTTCCAGCGCGCCGCCGAGATGGAGACGGTCACGCTGTCGCTGGTCGAGGAGATCTCGCGCTACCTAGAGCAGGCGCGGATGAGCCCCGAGATGAGGTTCCGGGCGGACGGCGAGGACTAGCCGCCGTCTGCTTTCGCTTCGCCCGCCGTCTTCGCCCAGCAGCGCAGCACCTCGGCGACGCTCCAGGCCTGGGCGATGCAGCCGCGCGGGGTGAAGGGCGCCTCGGCGTCGAAGATCTCGCTGATCGAGCCGACGCACGCCTCGCTCGAGGTGGGGGCCGAAGCCGTCGAGGAAGCGGCGGGCACCGTTCCGGTCGTCGGGGTGGACGCTTCAGCCAGGCGTCGACGAACGGGCCGATCAGCCAGGCCCAGACCGTCCCCTGGTGGTAGGCGGCGTCGCGGGCGCGCAGGTCGCCGTAGTAGCGCGGCTTGTAGTCGGGGTGGCCGGGGGCGAGCGAGCGCAGGCCGACCGGGGTCAGCAGCTGCTCGGCGACCACCTCGACCACCCGCTGCCCAGCGCTCGCGGTCGAGGACCGGGTGCTCGAGCGAGATGGCGAAGATCTGGTTGGGCCGGCAGGCCGGGTCGTCGCCGTGCTCGCCGTCGACCACGTCGTAGAGGTAGCCTCCCGCGTCGTACCAGAAGCGCTCGTTGAACGAGCGCCGGCGCGGTCGGCGTGGTCGGCCGATCTCGCCGGCCTCCGGGTCCTCCGGCCCCCGTTCCTCGCGCAGCCAGCCGCTCGAGCAGGCGCAGGGCGTTGTACCAGAGGGCGTTGATCTCGACCGCCTTGCCGCGCCGGGGCGTGACCACCCAGTCGCCGACCTTGGCGTCCATCCAGGTGAGCTGGTAGCCCTCCGCCCCCTGGCGGAGCAGGCCGTCGGCGGGGTCGACGCCGATGCCGAAGCGGGTCCCCGCGAGGTGATGGTCGACGATGTCGATGAGCGTCGGCAGGAGGTAGCGCAGGGTCTCGCGGTCGCCGGTCGCCCGCAGGTAGCGGTCGATGGCGTGGAAGAACCAGAGCGTGGCGTCGGCGGTGTGGTAGAGCCCCTCGCGGTTCGCCCTCGGGGAAGAGGTTGGGGATCAGGCCGTCGCGGACGTAGTGGGCGAAGGTGCGGAGGATGTAGCCGCGCCTCGGCGTGCCGGCCGGTGGTGAGGTCAGCCCCTCGAGGCTGATCATCGTGTCGCGGCCCCAGTCGGTGAACCAGTGGTAGCCGGCGATCACCGTGCGCGACCTCGTCGCCGGCGGCGTGGGCGCGGGCGGCGTCCTCGACGCGGCCGGCGGGTGATGAGGAACTGGTCGGCGGCCAGGACGAGCTCGGCGCCGACGCCGCTGTCGACGACGCCGGCGGCGCAGCCGAGGAGCCGCTCGCGGCGATCGCGCTCGGCCGCCAGCGCCTCGTCGGGCTCCAGGGCGCGGACCGTCTCCCAGGCCTCGGTCGAGGCGGTGACCGCCGCCTGGCCGTGGAGCGCGAGATCGACCCGGAAGTAGCCCGGGCTCCACAGGTCGCCGGTCGCGTCGTAGCCCCGGCTCTCCTCGACCCGGTAGTACATGTCGATCGCCTTCTGGCCGTCGAGGGTGAAGGTCGGCGCCGTCGCCGCGCGGCCACAGGCGCAGCGGCGGGAAGCTGCCCGGCACCTGGAGCTCGTAGCGGTCCTCGCTGACGGTGAGCGAGTAGGGCCGGCTGAGCGGCGAGTCGACCGGCGCGTCGTGCGCCGCGGAAGTGGACCGACGGCTCGAGCTCGAGCCGCAGCCGGCCGCCGTCGGCGCCGGTGCAGTCCGGCGAGGCGGCGAGTAGCGATGACACGTGCACCGTGTTCTGGAGGTGCGGCAGGACGAGCCGCTTCTCGAGCGTCCAGCCGGCGACCTCGTAGCGCCAGACCGGCAGGCCCGACTTCCAGGCGGAACTCGGCCAGGTACCCCGCCCCGGGCAGCTCCGGCGCCCGGCCCACCCGCTCGACGCCCCCGAGCTGCACCTCCTCGCCGTCGGGCAGGCGCAGCCGCTCGCAGAGCTGGTCGAGCATCATCGTGCGGCCGAGCGGGGCGGGCAGGGCGGCGACCAGCAGGCCGTGATAGCGCCGGGTCGCAGGCGCCGGCGACGGTGCCCGAGGCGTAGCCGCCCAGGCCGTTGGTGACCAGCCACTCGCGGCGCCGCAGCGGCTCGAGCCGGCGCGGCCGGCGGCCGCCGGCGCCTCGACGAGATCGGGGACGCGGAGGAGGGCGCCGCCGTCAGCGCGCGGCATCCCGCTCCGTCTCGTCTGCCTCCCCGCTCCGCTCCCTGCCGGTCGCCGAGGACTGCTTCTTGCCGGGGCGGGGCTCCGGCTCGGACGCCGTCGGGTCGGGCGTCAGGACCATCGCCGCGCGGCCGGCGATCCGCCAGCCGTCGTCGGCCTCGGGCGGCGGCCCTCCCGAGCCGCCGTAGCGCGGGTCCTCGCTCGACCAGAGGAGGTCGCCAGCGGCAGCCGAGCGGCGGCGCGAGGAGCGGCTCCGGCGCCGACGCCAGGTGGAGGTCGGCCCCGAGGTTGACAGCAGGAGACGGTCGCCGTCCCTCCGCCGCCTTCCCCGCCCGAAGAAGCGCAGCACGAGCGCCTCCGGCCCGAGCACCGCGCCGTCGAGCCCGTCCGCGCCCTGCCGGCGGAAGACCGGGTCGTCGCGGCGGAGCCGCAGCAGGTCGCGGTGAAGGGCGTAGACCTCGGCGTTCTTGCGCCGCTCGTCCGGGTCGAGCTTGCAGCGCTCGAAGCTCGCCGGTCGAGCTGGGATCGGGGACCTCGGCCTGCATCTCGGGGGCGGCGAGGCTGGGGAACTGCGCGAGGAACTCGAGCCGCCCCTGGCGCATCAGCGGCGCCAGCTCCGGCTCGTGGTCGGCGAAGTAGAGGAACGGCGTCGAGGCGCGAACTCCTGCCCCTGGAAGAGCAGCGGCGTCGCCGGCCCGAGCAGGAGGAACGCCGTCAGCGCCCGGTAGCGGCCGGGGCCGGCGAGCTCGTGGCCGCGCTCGCCGCGCGCCGAGTTGGCGACCTGGTCGTGGTTCTGGAGGAAGTGACGAAGGCGGAGCGCGGCAGGTCGAGGGCCGGCGCGCCGCGCCGCTTCCCCTGCCAGGCGTAGCACTGCCCCTGGTAGAGGAAGCCGTCGCTTGGCGGCCGAGATCAGCTCCTGCGGCGTGCCGCGGTAGTCGCTGTAGTAGGCCTCGCTGCGGCCGGTCAGGGCGACGATGGCGCTGTGGTGGAAGTCGTCGTTCCAGAGCGCGTCGAGCCCGTAGCCGCCGGCCTCCGGCGGCCGCACCAGCCTGGGCTCCTGCGGCTCGTTCTCGGCCGACGAGGAAGGTCTTCCTGCCGCCCGCCGCCTGCCGCGCCCGCCGCGCGATGGCCGCCAGGATGTGGTCCGGCGAGTCGTCGTAGATGTCCTGCGTGGCGTCGAGCCGCAGGCCGTCGAGGTGGAACTCGTCGATCCAGTAGCCGGCGTTCGCGACGAAGAACTCGCGGACCGGCCCCGAGTCCTCGCCGTCGAAGTTGATCGCCTCGCCCCACTCGGTCTGGTGGCGGTCGGCTGAAGTAGTGACGGGAGAACTGCTCGAGGTAGTTGCCGTCGGGGCCGAGGTGGTTGTAGACGACGTCGAGGATCACCGCCGAGGCCGAGGGCGTGCGCCCGGTCGACGAAGCGGCGCAAGTCGTCGGGCTCGCCGTAGAGGCGGGTCGGGGCGAAGAGGTCGACGCCGTCGTAGCCCCAGCCGAAGCGGCCGGGGAACTCGGCGACCGGCATGACCTCGAGCATCGTGACGCCGAGCTCCGGCAGCGCCGGCGAGCTCGGCCGTCGCCGCCGCCCAGGTCCCCTCCGGCGTGAACGTGCCGACGTGCAGCTCGTAGATCACCTGCCCCTCGCGCGCCGCGCCGCGCCAGCCGGCGTCGGTCCAGCGGAAGGCGGCCGGATCGACGACCTGCGACGGCCCGTGCGGCCCGTCGGGCTGGAACCGCGAGGCGGGGTCGGGGTAGGGTCCCTCGCCGTCGAGGCGGAAGCGGTAGAGGGAGCCGGGCGCCGCCGCCTCGACGACGCCGGCGAAGTAGCCGTCCGGCTCGGGCTCGAGGGCGGTCGGCGGCGGCGGCTGGGCCGTCCCGGGGCCGGGCTCGAAGACCACCTCGACCCGCCGCCGCCGCGGCGCCCAGACGCGGAAGTCGACCCCGCCCTCGGGCAGCGCCTCGGCCCCCAGAGCCAGCCGCCTCGCCGTCCGTTGCCTCGCCTGCATGCTCAAGATCGCCTCCTTCGGCGCACGCCGTTCGAGCCCCGAAGACTTTGCACACGCTGTGCCGGAAAGGGGTTCGGGCGAGCCATCCGCCGCGGCCGGATCCGCCGCGGCTTTCGGGTATATTCCCCCTTCGACCCGAGCAGGCGAGGCGGACCTTGCCGGCGGACCCCGTCGCCGCCGCCTCCTGCCGCGGCGTGGAGACATCGATGCCCGATTCCGCAAGCGGCGTGGTCCGCAAGCTGCGCCAGCTGGCCCAGAATCTCTGGTGGTCCTGGCAGCCAGAGATCCGTTTCCTCTTCCGCGAGCTCGAGCCCGAGCTGTGGCGCACCGCCCACCACAATCCCGTCGCCGTCCTCCGGCGCCTCGACCAGGCGGAGATCGCCCGCCGCGTCCAGGACCTCGAGATGCAGACCCGCATCGATCAGGCCTACCGGCGGCTGCAGGACTACCTGCTCTCGGTCGGCGCCTGGGGGCGGACCCACGCCGGCAATCTCCTCGCCCGTCCGGTGGCGTACTTCTCGGCCGAGTTCGGCATCCACCAGTCGCTGCCGATCTACTCCGGCGGCCTCGGCGTGCTGGCGGGCGACCACCTGAAGAGCATGAGCGACCTGGGGGTGCCGGTCATCGGCGTCGGCATCCTCTATCACCAGGGCTACGTCCATCAGCTCCTCGACGGGGAGGGGCGGCAGGTCGACGAGTACGAGCCGATCGAGGTCGAGGATCTGCCGGTGGTGCCGGTCAGCGGAGCGGACGGCGCGCCGGCGCGGGTCGTCGTCGAGCTGCCCGGGCGCGACGTCTTCCTGCGGCTCTGGCGCGTCGCCGTCGGCCGCAGCCAGCTTCTGCTGCTCGACGCCCGCGACCCCGCCAACTCGCCCGCCGACCAGGGCTTGACGGCGCGCCTCTACGGCGGCGACAACGAGACCCGCATCCAGCAGGAGATGCTCCTCGGGGTCGGCGGCTATCGCGCGCTCGCGGCGGTCGGCGTCGTCCCCTCGGTCCTCCACCTGAACGAGGGGCACTCGGCCTTCGCCCTCCTCGAACGGGCGCGCCAGATCGTCGCCGAGCAGGGGCTGTCGCCAGAGGACGCTCTGCGCGAGGTCAAGGCGGCGGGCGTCTTCACCACCCACACCCCGGTCGAGGCCGGGCACGACCGCTTCGCGACCGAGCTCGCCTCGATCCACCTGGCGCCGCTCGCCCAGGGGCTGGGGCTCTCGATCGGCGAGGTGCTCGCCCTGGGCGCCGAGCTCCCGAGCGAGAGCAACACGCCGTTCTGCCCGACCGTCCTGGCGCTCAACCTCTGCCGCCGCTCGAACGGCGTCTCGGCCCTCCATGGCCGGGTGACGCGCCGCATGTGGAAGCACCTCTACCCGGGGAGGAGCGAGGACGAGGTGCCGATCGGCCACATCACCAACGGCGTCCACGTGCGCACCTGGATCGCCGCCGACATGCAGGGCCTGATCGCCCATCACCTGGGGCCCGCCTGGCTCGACTCGATCACCCGGCCCGGCATCTTCGACGAGCTGGGGGGCGTCCCCGAAGCCGAGCTGTGGGAGGTGCACCAGGTGTTGAAGGCGCGCCTCCTCACCTTCGTGCGCGGCCGCCTCGCCGATCGCCGGGCGCGCCTGGGGCTCCCCGCGCCGGCCGTCCCCGAGCTCGACCCCGAGGCGCTCACCCTGGGCTTCGCCCGCCGTTTCGCCACCTACAAACGGGCCGATCTGCTGTTCCGCGACCTCGACCGCCTGGCGCGGCTGGTGGGCGACCCGGAGCGGCCGCTGCAGATCATCTTCGCCGGCAAGGCCCATCCACGCGACGCCGACGGCAAGGCCCTCGCCCACCGCGTCGCGAGCCTGGAGGACGACCCGCGCTTCGCCGGGCGCCTGGTGTTCATCGAGAACTATTCGATGCACGTCGCCCGGCAGCTCGTGCAGGGGGTGGACGCCTGGCTCAACACGCCGCGCCGGCCGCTCGAGGCGTGCGGCACCAGCGGGCAGAAGGCGATCCTCAACGGGGTGCTGAACCTCTCGATCCTCGACGGCTGGTGGGCCGAGGCCTACGACGGCAGCAACGGCTTCGCGATCGGCGGCGGCGAGGTCGATGCCGACCCCGAGGCGCAGGACCGCCGCGACAGCCTGGCGCTCTTCGCGGCGCTCGAGACGGAGGTCCTGCCGCTCTACTACGACCGCGACGGCGAAGGGGTGCCCCGCGGCTGGATCGCCCGCATCAAGCGCGCCATCCATACCCTCGCCTGGCGCTACAACGCCGATCGCATGGTGATGGACTACGTGCAGCACTGCTACCTGCCGGGCTCGGGCGGCAGCACCTGCCGGATGCCGTACTGATCCTGGGAGCGGGTTAAAGCGCCCTTCAGCGCACCTGGTCGGCCTTGGCGGCGAGGATGAAGTCGTTCTCGGAGAGGCCGCCGACCGAGTGGGTCGAGAGCTCCACTCGCACCTTTCCCCAGGACAGGTGGACGTCGGGGTGGTGCCCCTCCCTCTCGGCGACCTCGCCGAGGCGCTCGACGTAGGCGAGCGCCTGGTGGAAGTCGGGGAAGCCGTACTCCTTGACGAGCTGCTTGCCGTCGATCACCTGCCAGCCATCGAGCTGCCGGGCCAGCCGCCCGACCTCTTTCTCACCGAGAGGCGGCGTTCCCGCCTCGCACGGCCCGCAACGCCTCGACGCCAAGTCGCTCATCGTCTTCTCCTCGCTCTTTCGGATGGTCCGGTCGGATGGTCCGGTCGCCAGCGGCCGGCGGCGATTCTACGCTCGCCGGCGGAGCCGCGGGGCAGGGGCTGGATGGAGCGCCGGATCGGCGCGGCTCAGGCGCGGTCGCGCAGGCCGCTCGCGCCGGCCTCGCCGGCGCAGTGGACGCAGCAGTAGATCGCGCCCGCCGCCTCGACGCCGTGCCCCACCACCCGGCAGCCGCAGTGGCCGCACGGCGGCGCCAGGGCGTGGATGGCGCACTCGAAGCTGTCGAAGACGTGCCGGGTGCCGTCCTTCTGGATCTCGAACGTCTTGTCGTAGTCATTGCCGCAGACCTCGCAGATCGCCATCGCTCGCTCCCTCCGCTGGCTCGCCCGACGATCCCGTGCGGTCGTCCGTCGCGCGCCGACCTTTGAGCGACGGCTGCAACCCGTGTGCCGCGAGGCCGGCGATCGCCCGCCGCCGCATGGCACAGCGCTTGCGGTCGAGCGGAGAGACGATGAGCTCCGAGAGCCACTGGACGGCGGACTGGGGTCGCCGGCTCGACGGCCTGCATCCGGCGATGCGCTGGCTGATCGCCTTGGCGCTCGCCACCGCCGGCGTGGCATTCCTGGTGACCGTCGCCGCGTTCTCGGCCGCCGTCGCCTTCCTGCACGCCGCGCCGCGCTTCCCGCGCCCCCCCTACCGCCAGCCCTCGCGCCTCTACGGCCAGCCGACCCATCTCGCAGTGGGCAGCCCCTACGAGGCGCGCCTCCTCGCCGACGAGCTCGCCGGCGAGGGCTACCGCGAGGTGGTGGGCGCGAGCGGGGCCGAGGGCGCGGCCGCAGGCGCCGAGCTGTCCGCCGGGACCTACCGGCGCGGGAAGGACAGCTTCGCCGTCCACCTGCGCCGCTTCCCGACGGTCGCCGGCACCGGCGGCGGCAGGACGGTCGAGGCGACCTTCGCGGCGGGCCGGGTGGCGGCGTTGGCGGTCGGCGGCCGGGCGATGGCCGGCGCGACCGGCGCGGGGGGCATCGACCTCGAGCCGCCGCTCCTCGCCTCCTACTACGGACCGGACGTCGAGGAGCGCGTGCCGGTGGCGCTCGGCCGGCTGCCGGACTACGTCCCGCGCGCCGTCCTCGCCGCCGAGGACTCCGGCTTCTACGACCATCCCGGCGTGTCGGTCGCCGGCATCCTCCGCGCCGCCTGGGTGGACCTCTCGGGCGGCGCCGTCGAGCAGGGCGGGAGCACGCTCACCCAGCAGCTGGTCAAGAACCTCTATCTCACCCAGCGCCGGACCCTGTCGCGGAAGGCGCGCGAGGTGTTCCTGGCGTTCCTGGTCGAGCTGCGCCACGACAAGCGCGAGATCCTCGAGGCGTACCTGAACGAGATCTACTGGGGCAAGAGCGGCCCCGCCAACCTGATCGGCCTGGGAGCGGCGGCGCGCGCCTATTTCGGCAAGGACGCCGCCAGCCTCTCGCTCGCCGAGGCGGCGGCGCTCGCCGGCATGATCCGCTCGCCGGGCGACTACTCGCCGCGCGAGCACCCCGAGCGCGCCATCGACCGGCGCAACGTCATCCTCCGCCGCATGGTCGAGCTCGGCTGGGCGCGGCGCGACCGCGCCCTCGCCGCGGCGGGCGAGCCGCTCCCGCCGCCGGCGCCGGCGGTCACGGCGCGGCGGATCGCCCCCTACTTCGCCGACGCCGCGGCGGAGGAGGCGGCCGAGCGCTTCGGCTTGAAGGAGCTCGCCGACCGCGGCTGCCTGCTGTTCTCGACTCTCCGCTTCGGCGACCAGCGGCGGGCCGAGGAGGCGGTGGCCGCCGGGCTGGACGAGCTCGAGAAGGGCCCCGAGCGGCACAGCGGCCGGAGCGGCCGGAGCGATGGCGGCAGGCTCCAGTCCGCCCTCGTCTCGACCGACCCGCGCGACGGCGCGATCCTCGCCTACGTCGGCGGGCGCGACTACGCGACGAGCCAGTTCGACCGCGTCGCCCATGCCCGGCGCCAGGCGGGGAGCGCCTGGAAGCCGGTCGTCTACGCCGCCGCCTTCGCCGATGCCGTCGCCGCGCCGGCGACCTACCTCGAGGACTCGCCGATCGTCGTCCGCTACGGCGCCGAGCGCTGGTCCCCCCAGGACTACGATCGCGCCTACCGCGGCTGGGTGACGGCGCGCACCGCCCTCGAGCAGAGCCTGAACGTGCCCGCCGTCCGCCTGGCGCTCTCGGTCGGCCTCGGCCGGGTGGTGGAGCTCGCCCGCGCCATGGGGATCGAGGCGCCGCTCGCGACGGTGCCGTCGCTCGCCCTCGGCGCCTTCGCCGTCACCCCGCGCGAGATGGCGGCGGTCTACTCGACGCTCGCCGACGGCGGCTCGCGGCCGCCCCTCCATGCGCTGGTGGCGGTGCGCGACGGCGGGGGAGACCTGCTGCCGGGCGACGAGCTGCCGCCGCCCCATCGGGTGCTCGAGCCGCAGGCCGCCTATCTCGTCACCTCGGTGCTCCAGGGGGTCCTCGATCGCGGCACCGGCCAGGCGGCGCGGCGCCAAGGGGTCGAGGGAGCGCTCGCCGGCAAGACCGGCACCACCAACGGCCGCCGCGACAGCTGGTTCGCCGGCTACTCGCCGGACCGGGCGACGGTCGTCTGGGTGGGCTATGACGACGACTCCGCGAGCCACCTCTCGGGGTCGAGCGCCGCGCTCCCCATCTGGAGCCGCTTCACCGCCGCCGTGCGCCCCGCCGGCGGCTATCCCGAGTTCGTGCCGCCGCCGGGCCTGGTGACCGCGACCGTCGACCCGACGACCGGCCAGCTGGCGACCGCCGCCTGCCCCGTGGTGGTGACCGACCTCTTCGCCGAGTGGCGAGCGCCGCGCGAGACCTGCGCCCAGCACGCGGTGCCCGACGCCGACGCCTGGCGGGCGGCGGACCTCGCCGCCGGCGCCGCACCCGATCCGTCCGCCGACCCGGCGCTCGCCCAGCCCGCCGATGGCACGTGGATGCTGCGCGGCCCGCCGGAAGCGCCGGCCAGCCCGCCGGCGCCGGCCGGACAGGTCGCCCCGGGCACGATCGTCATCCGCCCCACCGCCCATCCGCGGCCGGTGCCGCCCGCCCCCGCGACGGACGGCGGCGAGGACGAGCCGCCGGCGCCGTCCGCGGCGGCCTCCCCCCGCCACCCCGCCGCTGAGCAGGGGTCGCCGGATCGCCCGCGTGCAAGAAATCCCTGCTGCGCGCTGGCCGTCGGCCCCGCTCGCCGCGCCAGGCGGCGAGCGCCGGCCCGCCGCTCATAGTGCAAACGCAGATGGCACAGCTCTTGAACACTCTAGGCCGGCGAGGCGAGGGTCGGCGGCGCGATATCGCAACGGGGCTCACTCTGGTCGCCACCGACCCAGTCTCCCTGATCGTCCCGAAGATCTGAAATCACGCCGAGCAGCGGATTCCCTTCGGTGAGCCTGTCCGTATACGAACAGAACCCCGGGCCGGACGATGCCGACGAAACGACCGGGCCGGGAGTCTCTCCCGCCCTGCTCGGGGCCTTCGCGCGCTACGGCGAGCGCCACCTCGCCCAGCACTTCCACGCCATCCGGCTGTCGCGGGGGACGCCGCCGCCGCGGCCGGCCTTCGAGCGGCCGCTCGTCGTCTATCTGAACCATCCCTCGTGGTGGGACCCGCTGGTCGGCACGGCCCTCGCTCTCCGGCTCTATCCTCGGCGGCGCCACTACGTGCCGATCGAGGCGGCGGCCCTCGCCCGCCACCGCCTCTTCGGCAGGCTCGGCTTCTTCGGCGTCGAGCCCGGCACGCCGCGCGGCGCACGGCGTTTCCTCGCCCTCGCCCAGCAGGTGCTGGCGGGGGATGGCGCGACGCTCTGGATCACCTCCGGCGGCCGCTTCGCCGATCCGCGCGAGCGGCCGCCGGAGCTCGCCTCCGGGCTCGGGCACCTGGCGCGGCGCCTGAAGACCGGCCTGCTCGTCCCCCTGGCGCTCGAATATCCCTTCTGGGAGGAGCGCCTCCCGGAGGCGCTGGCGCGCTTCGGCGAGCCGGTGGCGGTCGAGGAGGTGGGCCTGACCGCCGCCGACTGGACGGTGCTCCTCGCCGAGCGGCTGGCGGCGGCGCAGGACGCTCTCGCCCGCGAGGCTCTCGGCCGCGACCCGGCGCGCTTCGAGACGATCCTCGGCGGCAGCGCCGAGATGGGCGGCGTCCGCGGCTTGTGGCGGCGCCTGCGCGCCCGCCGGCGCGGCTAGGCGGCTCGGCGCACGATCTCGGCGCCCTGCGGCCACTCGCCCTTGAGGAAGCTGGCGGCGGCGGGGAAGAAGTCGTGGGGCCGCTCGAGGTAGGGGTGATGGCCGGCGCCCTCGATCAGCAGGAAGCGGCCGTTGCCGCAGTGCTCGGCCCACTCGCGCGAGGCCTGGACCGGCACCAGGTCGTCGGTCCCCTGCATGACGAGCACCGGCTGGTCCAGGGCGCCCAGGCGCGGCCGGAAGTCCCATGCCTTCATCCGCGGGATGATGTGCTCGAAATAGACGCTGAGGGCGTGGCTCGGCCACTCGTTGGGAAAGGAGCAGACGTCCTCGAGCGGGAAGCGGGCGGCGGCATCGAGGTCGCCCATCGAGGCGGGCAGGAAGAAGTAGTTGAACCAGGCGCGGCAGAAGGCGACCGGGTCGCTCCTGTCGACCCCTTCGCGCCGCATCTCGTCGAGACGCGGCACCCCCGGCGGGTAGACCAGGACCTCCGCGGTCGGCGTCTCCTGCGCCCACTCGCCCGGCTGCCGGGGAGTGATCGGACAGACGAGGAGGAGCCGCTCGACCCGCTCCGGGTTGTCGAGCGCGTAGAGGGCGGTGATCGCGGCATGGTACGACGAGCCGAGGAGTGCCATCCGCTCGAGGCCGAAGTAGCGCCGCACCGCCTCGAGGTCGCGCGCGTCCTCCTCCAGCGTGAGCTGGCGGCGCTCGGTCACCGTGCTCGAGCGGCCGCGGCTGCGCGGGTCGTAGAGGATCACCCTGCGGTCCTGGGCGAGCGGCTGCAGGGACTCGGAGAGCCAGTTGGCGTTGGGGACGACGACGACCTCCGGGCCGTCGCCCAAGGCGCGGAAATAGAGGTGGAGCCCCGGGCGGACGAACACGAATCCTTCGCTGGTCTTCATCGCGGGCGGGCTCTCGCGGCCCGGCGGGCGCTCGCCGGCGCGCCGGCGGCGGACTGCCCGGAGGGCTCGCGGCGAGTTTACTACAGGGGTGCGGAGCCGCCCGGCGCTGACGCGACCGCCGCTTTAGGCGGGTCCGGGCAGTGGCGGCTCGTCCCCGTGCTCGTGCCCGTCCGGCAGCTCGCGCGGGATCTCCACGACGCGAAACGGCGGGCGGTCGGGAAAGGCGCGCCGCAGGACCGGCAGGCCAACGTTGTAGACCGGCGCGCCGGCCGAGGTCCTCCCCTCCGGCGCGCCGCGATGGGCGTGGCCGTGGAAGACGACGTCGACCCGGTAGCGCGTCAGCGGCTCCTCCAGCCGGCTGGAGCCGAGGAAGGGGAAGATGTCGCACGGCTCGCCCTCGACCGTCTCCTGGATCGGCGAGTAGTGGAGCAGCGCGACGCGCCGCATGCGCCGCAGCCGCGCCAGCGCCGACTCGAGCTTCAGGGCCTCCTCGACCGCCTCGTGGACGAACTGCTTGATGATCTGCTCGCCCCACGGCCCCAGGGCGCGCTTGCCGAAGCCGCCGGCGAACCCCTTGACGCCGGCGAAGCCGATCCCCTCGACCTGCACCGCCTCGCCGTCGAGCATCTTGATGCCGGACTCGAGCAGGATCTCCCGCACCTCCTCGGGACGCCCCGACTCGAAGTCGTGGTTGCCGAGGACGGCGATCACCGGCACGTTGACGGCGGCGTGGATCTCGCGCGCCAGGGCGTGCGCCTCGTCCGGCAGGCCGCGGTCGGTCAGGTCGCCGGGCAGGAGCAGCACGTCGCACTCGCGGCTCGCCTGCGCCAGCAGGTCGCGCAGCGCACCGTGCCCTTCCGGATTGCGGGTGTAGTGGAGGTCGGCGACGGCGGCGATCCGCACCGTGCCCTCCCGCCGTGTCGCGCTCTCGCCCCGTCCGTCCTCGCGCATTCTCCTCCCTTCGCGTCTGGCAGAAGGGCGGGCAAGCTCCGTGCCAGCGTGGTACGCCTCTTGCTGCTCGCCCCGCCCATGGAGAGCACCAAGGCGACCGTCCCCGTCGAGCACGACCCCATGGACCCCGCCGCGGCGGATTTCTACCGCCGCGCGATGGCGGCGCTCCGCACGGCCGGCGTGCCGTTCCTGGTGGGCGGCGCCTATGCGCTGGCGCGCTATACCGGGATCGCCCGCCACACCAAGGACTTCGACGTCTTCCTCCGGCGCGAGGACGTCGAACGCGCCCTCGCCGCCCTGGCGGGCATGGGGCTCGAGGTGGACCTCCCCTTCCCTCACTGGCTCGCCAAGGCCTACGAGGGCGACCTCTTCGTCGACCTCATCTACAGCTCGGGCAACGGCGTCGCGCGGGTCGACGACCGCTGGTTCGAGCACGCCGAGGAGGGCGAGGTGCTGGAGGTCCCGGCGCTCCTCTGCCCGGCCGAGGAGATCATCTGGTCGAAGAGCTTCATCATGGAGCGCGAGCGCTACGACGGCGGCGACGTCGCCCATCTGCTGCGCTGCCGCGGCCGCGTCCTGGACTGGAACCGTCTGCTCGAGCGCTTCGCGGGCGCCGACGCACGGGTGCTCTTGACCCATGTCATCCTCTTCGGCTTCATCTACCCCGGCGAGCGCGAGACCATCCCGCCATGGGTGATGGACGAGCTCCTCGCCCGCCTCGCCGCCGACCAGCGCTCCGCGCCGCCGGAGCGGCTGTGCCGCGGCACCATCCTCTCGCGCTCGCAGTACCTCGTCGACGTCGAGGAGTGGGGCCTCCGCGACGCCCGGCGGCGCCCCCTCGGCAGCATGAGCGACGAGGAGCTCGAGCGCTGGACCCGGGCGGCGCGCGAGGAGGAGGCGAAGCGGCAGGGCTAGAGCGCGCCGCCCCAGCTGGCGGGTCATGGCGCAATCGGCGGGTGCAAGCGCACCCTATATAGAGACCGGTGACGGCCGCCGCCCGCCGTCCACGCAGCTCAACCCAGTCTCGGGGGTCCTGTACGTTTCCGAGGCTCCGGCCGCTGTGGCGCCCGGCCTGGAGCGTGAACCTGGTGTTGCTCGAAGATTTTGGCTACGGCTGGCGCAGGCTCTGGAAGCAGCCGGGGCTCACGTTCGTCGCGCTCCTCTCGATGGCGCTCGGCATCGGCGCCAACACCGCGCTCTTCAGCCCGATCCGCGAGGCGCTGGTCGCCGGCTGAGCCGGAAGCGGGAGAGCGACGAAGCGCGAGATGACGACGCCGGAGATCAGGAAATTCGCCAAGCTGCCGCTCTCCTACGCGCAGGAGAGGCTGTGGTTCATCGACCGGCTGGTGCCGGGGAGCGCCGCCTACAACGTCCCGGTGGCGATCGAGCTCGCCGGCGACCTCGACCGCGCCGCCTGGTCGCGGGCGCTGGGCGAGACGCGCCGGCGCCACGAGGCCCTCCGCACCACGTTCGCCGAGACGCTGGACGGCGTCGTCCAGCGGATCGCCGCACCGGACTCCACGGCGCTGCCGCTCCCCGAGGTCGACCTCGCCGCCCTGCCGGCATCGATCCGCCGCGGGGAGGCCGACCGGCTGGTGGCCCAGGAGGTGCGGCGGCCGTTCGACCTCGTCCGCGGGCCGCTCCTGCGCGCCGCCCTCGTCGCCCTCGACGGACGCCGCACCATCGCGCTGGTGACCGTCCATCACATCGTCGCCGACGGCTGGTCGATCTCCGTCCTCCTGGGCGAGCTCGCGACCCTCTACGCGGCTTTCGTGAGCGGCCGCCCGTCGCCGCTCCCCGCGCTCGCGCTCCAGTACGGCGACTACGCCGTATGGCAGCGTGACTGGCTCACCCCGGAGATCCTCGCCGAGCCGCTCGCCCACTTCGACGCCGTCCTCGCCGGCGTGCCCCCCGTCCTCGCGCTCCCCGCCGACCGGCCGCGCCCGCCCGTCCAGAGCTTCCGCGGCCGCCGGCGCGCGATCGACCTCTCGGCCGGATTAATGGCCCGCCTCGGCCGCCTCGGGCGGGAGGCCGGGGCGACGCCGTTCATGACTCTCCTCGCCGGCCTCGCGGCGCTCCTCCACCGCCTGTCCGGCGCCGCCGCGATCCCCATCGGCCTGCCGGTCGCCGGGCGCGGCCGGACCGAGCTCGAGGACCTCATCGGCCTCTTCGTCAATACCGTCGTCGTCTGCCCGCGGATCGCCCCCGGCGACACCTTCCGCGCGCTCCTCGCGCGGGTGCGGGACGAGGCGCTCGCCGCCTACGACCGCGGGCACCTGCCCTTCGAGAAGCTGGTCGAGGCGCGGAAGGCCGGCTCGTCGCTCTCCCACAATCCGATCTTTCAGGTTCTCTTCGGCTATCACGTCGAGGCCACCGAGCCGCCGTGCTTCGCCGGCCTGGAGAGCGAGCTCCTCGACTTCGACCTCGGCGCGGCGCACACCGACCTCGCCCTCTCCGCCGATTCGGAGGGGGGCGGCCTCGCCGCGAGCCTCGAGCTGGCGACGGACCTCTTCGATCCCGCGACCGGCGCGCGGCTCCTGGCCGAGTGGCGCGAGCTCCTCGCCGGCGCCGCCGAGGACGCCTCGCATCGCATCGCCGAGCTGCCGCTCCTCGGCGCGGCCGAGCGCCACCAGCTCCTCGCCGAGTGGAACGACACCGCCCGAGGTGACGGCACGCCGGATGCCGAGGGCGGCCCGCGGCTGGAGCGGCTGGAGCGGCGGTTCGAGCGCCAGGCCGCCGCGGCGCCCGAGCGGGTCGCCGTCGACGGCGCCGGAGGGGCGGTCACCTACGGCGAGCTGGACCGGCGCGCCAGCGCGCTGGCGCGCGCGCTCCGCCGGCTCGGCGTCGGCGCGGAAGCGCCCGTCGCCATCCTCCTGCCGCGGGCGCCCGAGGCCGTCGTCGCCATCCTCGGCGCGCTCAAGGCGGGCGGCGCCTACCTGCCGCTCGATCCCACCTACCCGCGCCAGCGCCTCGCCGCGATGCTCGCCGACGCCGGACGGCCGGCGCTCCTCACCCGCCGCGGGCTCGACCTCGGGCTCGATCTGGCGGCGGAGGCGGGCGCGGTCGTCTTCCTGGACGACCTCGCGACCGGGACCGATGGGGAGGAGGCGCCGGCGCCTATCCCGCACCCGCCGGTGACGGTCGACAGCCTCGCCTACGTCCTCTATACCTCGGGCTCGACCGGACGGCCCAAGGGCGTCGGTTGCACCCACCGGGGCGCCGCCAATCTCCTCGACGAGATGGCGCGCCGTCGACCGCTCGCCGCGGGGCACGGCGCGAGCCTATGGACGAGCCTCTCCTTCGACGTCTCGGTCTACGAGATCTTCGCCCCGCTCGCGAGCGGCGGGCGGCTCGAGATCCCGCCCGACGCCGTCCGTCCCGACGCCGCGGCGCTCCTCGGCTGGATCGAGGAGCGGCGGATCGAAAGCGCCTACCTGCCGCCCTTCGCGCTGGGCGAGCTGGCGCGGCGCCTAGGGGCGGGGCGCGGGACGCCGCTCGCGCGGCTCCTGGTCGGCGTCGAGCCGATCCCCGAGCCGCTCCTGGCGCGGATCGCCCGCCTCGCTCCCGGCCTGGCAGTGATCAACGGCTACGGCCCCACCGAGACGACCATCTGCTGCACCCTCCATACGGTCGATCCGCGCGCCGGCGGCGAGGGGACGACGCCCATCGGCCGGCCCCTCCAGGCAACGCGCATCCATCTCCTCGACCGCGACCTGCAGCCGGTCCCCATCGGCATGCCGGGCGAGGTCTTCGTCGCCGGCTGGGGGCTCGCCCGCGGTTATCTCGGACGGCCGGAGGCGACGGCGGAGCGGTTCCTGCCGGACCCCTTCTCGCGGCTCGACGGCGCCGGGCCGGGAGGGCGGCTCTACCGCACCGGCGACCTGGCACGGCGGCGGACGGACGGCGCCTGCGAGTTCCTCGGACGGATCGACCACCAGATCAAGCTGCGCGGCTTCCGCATCGAGCCGGAGGAGATCGAGGCCGCCCTCGCCGCCCACCCGGCGGTCGCCGCGGCGGCGGCGGCGCGGCGCGACGACGGGCCGGCCGGCGGCCGGCTCGCGGCCTACGTCGTGCTCGCGGCCGGCCTGGCGGTTGCACCCGCCGACCTCGCCGAGCACCTGCGCTCGCGCCTCCCCGCCCACATGGTGCCGGTCGAGTGGACGGCGGTCGAGGCCCTGCCGCTCACCCCCCAGGGGAAGCTCGACCGCCGCGCCCTGCCGCGCGCCGTCCCCCATCCCTGGCCGGCCGGCGGCCGAGCGTCGGCGCCTCACGTGGCGCCGCGCACCTCGCTCGAGGCGGCGTTGGCGGCGGTCTGGGGCGAGCTCCTCGGGCGCGAGCGGGTCGGCGTTCACGACGACTTCTTCGCCGCCGGCGGCCATTCGCTCCTCGCCGCCCAGGCGGCGGCGCGCGTCGGTCAGGCGCTCTCGATCGAGCTGCCGGCCGCGGCGCTCTTCGCGGCCCCCACGCCGGCCAGCCTCGGGCGCTGGATCGAGCAGACGCTCGAGGCGTCGGCGCCGTCCCCGGCCCTCGCCCCGCGCTCGCCGCTCGATCCGCGGGCGCCCGATCCGCCGCTCTCCTTCGCCCAGGAGCGGCTCTGGCTCATCGACCAGCTCCGCCCCGGAGCTGCCTACAACCTGCCGTTCGCGCTGGACCTCGCGGGGCCGCTCGATCCGGCCGCCTGGGCGGCCGCCGTCGCCGCCGTGCGCCGCCGGCACGAGGCCCTCCGCACCCACTTCCGCGCCGTCCCCCAGGCAGCGGAAGGAGAGGCGCGGGAGGAAGCGGGCGGCGCGGTCCAGGTGATCGACCCGGCGAGCTCGCCCTTCCCCGGCACCGCGCTCCTCGACCTCTCCGGCCTGCCGGGGTCGGTCCGCACCGCCGAAGAGGCGCGCCGGACCGCCGAGGAGGCGCGCCGGCCGTTCGACCTCGCGACCGGGCCGCTCCTGCGCTCGGCGCTCCTGCGTTTGGGTGCGGCGGAGCACCGCGCCCTCCTCTCGTTCCACCACATCGCCTCCGACGGCTGGTCGACCGGCGTGCTCCTCGCCGAGCTCGAAGCGCTCTACGGCGCCTTCGCCGCGGGCGGGATTCCGACGCTCCCGGCGCTCCCTCTTCAGTATGCCGACTACGCGCTCTGGCAGCGGCGCTGGCTCTCCGGCGAGGTGCTCGAACGCCAACTCGCCTACTGGCGCGAGCGCCTCGCCAGCGATCTCACGCTCGAGCTGCCGGCGGATCGCCTGCGGCCGTCGCGCGAGGCGCGCGGCGAGATCCGCGGCGGCGAGCTCCCGGCAGCCCTCCCGGCAGCCCTCGCCGAGCCACTCGCCCGGCTCGGCCGCGGCGCCGGGGCGACGCCGTTCATGGCTCTCCTCGCCGCCTTCGCGACCCTTCTCCACCGCCTGACCGGCCGCGCCACGATCGCCGTCGGCGCTCCGGTGGCCAACCGCGACCGCCCCGAGATCGCGGGGTTGATCGGCTTCTTCGTCAACACCCTGGTGCTGGTCGTCGACCTCGCCGGCGACCCGTCCTTCGCCACGCTCCTCGCGCGAGTGCGGGAGGTGGCGCTCGGCGCCTACACCCACCAGGACCTGCCGTTCGACAAGCTGGTCGCCGAGCTGCGCCCGGAGCGCCGCCTCGACGACAACCCGCTCTTCCGGGTCGTCTTCTCCTTCCACCACCCGCTGCCGCGGCTGGCCGCGGGCGGCCTGATCGGCACCGCGCGCCCGTTGCACACCGGGACGGCCAAGTTCGACCTCCTCCTCGCCCTGACGGAGGAGGACGGGGAGCTCTCGGGCGCCTGGGAGTACCGCGCCGATCTCTTCGACCGCGCGACCGTCGCCCGCTTCGCCGCCGGGCTCGCTCACCTCCTCGCCGACGCCGTCGCTCATCCCGAGCGGCCGGTGTCGCGGCTCGTTCTCCTGGACGCGGCGGCGCGCCACCAGCTCACCCGCGAGTGGAACGACAGCGCCGCCGACTTCCCGCGCCGGGCGACCCTCGCCGAGCGCTTCATGCGCCAGGCGGCGCGGACGCCGGAGCGGGCGGCCCTCCTCGGGCCGGCAGCCGGCGAGGAGATGAGCTATGGCGAGCTCGACCGCCGCTCGACGGCCCTGGCGCGGCGGCTGGCGGCGCTCGGCGTCGGCCCGGAGGTGCGCGTCGCGCTCCTCCTCGGACGATCGGCCGACCTCATCGTCGCGATCCTGGCGACGGTGAAGGCGGGGGGAGCCTACGTACCGCTCGACCCCGGCTATCCCACGGCCCGGCTCGTCTTCATGCTCGGCGACTCGCACGCTCGCGTGCTCGTCACCCACCGCGGCCTCGCGGCGCGGCTCGGGTCGACGGGTCTCAGCACCCTCGAGCTCGACGTCGCCTCCGGTTCCGGCTCGCCGGCGGCGGCGGCAGGGGAGCCCGCGGCAGCCGCCGAAACCGCCGCGGCCGACAACCTCGCCTACGTGATGTACACCTCGGGATCGACCGGCCGGCCGAAGGGCGTCGGCGCCACCCACCGCAACGTCGTCCGGCTGGTCGAGGGGGCGAGCTACGTCCGCTTCGGCCCGGAGCAGGTCTTCCTGCAGCTCGCGCCGCCCTCCTTCGACGCCTCGACGCTCGAGATCTGGGGACCGCTCCTCCATGGCGGCCGGCTCGCCATCGCCCGCGAGGGGCGGGCTTCCCTCGCCGAGCTCTCGGCGATGATCCGGGATCACGGCGTCACGACGCTCTGGCTCACCACCGGCCTCTTCCACCAGATGGTCGACGAGGAGCTCGCCGGCCTGGCGCCGCTCGCTCAACTGATGACCGGCGGCGACGCTCTCTCGCCGCCGCGCGCCCGCGCCGCGCTCGCCCGCCTCTCGGCCACCGCCCTGTTCAACTTCTACGGCCCCACCGAGGGGACGACCTTCGCCTCCTGCGAGCCGCTGCGCGACGGCGGCGCGCCCGGCGCCGCGGTGCCGATCGGGCGGCCGATCGACAACGCCCGCATCCACGTGCTCGACGAATCCCTGGCGCGCGTTCCGATCGGCGTGCCGGGCGAGCTCTACGTCGGCGGCGACGGCGTGGCGCGCGGCTACCTCGACCGTCCCGAGCTGACCGCCGAGCGCTTTGTCCCCGATCCCTGGCCGGAGACCGCGGGCGAGCGCCTCTACCGCACCGGCGACCGGGTGCGGTGGCTCGCCGATGGCCGCATCGACTTCCTCGGCCGTACGGACGCGCAGGTCAAGATCGCCGGACAGCGGATCGAGCCGGGCGAGGTCGAGACGGCGCTCGCCCGCCACCCGCGGGTGCTGCAATGCGCCGTCGCGGTCGAAGGCAAGGGGGCCGACGACAAGCGCCTGGTCGCCTTTGCCATCGCAGCGCGACGCCGAGGCCGACGCGGACCGGGAAGCCCTCCGCAGCGGCCCGCGGTCCCTTCGCGCCTGGCTCGCCGAGCGGCTGCCGGAGGCGATGGTGCCGTCGCGCGTCCTCCTCTTGGACGAGCTGCCGCTCAACGCCAACGGCAAGATCGACCGCGCCGCCCTGGAGCGGCTCGCTGCAGGGGGCGCGGGAGGCAAGGGGGAGCGGGGGCCAGGCGCGCCCGTCCGCGATCCAGTAGTCGAGCTCCTCCTCGGGATCTTTGCGGAGGTGCTGGGTCGCGAGCGGGTGGGGGTCGACGACAGCTTCTTCGACCTCGGCGGCCACTCGCTCCTCGGCACCCGCCTGGTCGCCCGCGTGCGCCACCTCTGCGGGGTCGACCTGTCGCTGCGCGCGCTCTTCGAGGAGCCGACGGTCGCCGGCCTCGCGGCGCGGATCGGGCAGGCGCAGAGCGGACCGCCGCCGCCGCCGCTCACCGCCCTGCCGCACCCGCGGGACCGCACCTATCTCGCCCCTGCCTCGCTCGCTCAGCGCCGGCTCTGGTTCCTGCAGCGGCTGGCGCCGACGGGTTTCTTCCTCAACGTCCCCCACGCCCTGCGCCTGCAGGGCGACCTCGCGGCTCCGCTCCTGGCGCGCTGTCTGACCGAGATCGCCGCCCGCCACGAGCCGCTCCGCACCACCTTCGTGGCCGAGGGCGGCCAGCCGATGCAGCGCATCGCACCCGCCTCGCCGGTCGCGCTTCCCCGCATCGACCTGACGGAGCTGCCGGGCGCGCGGCGCGGCGCTTCCCCGCGCAGCTCCTTTCCCGGCGGGGACGCGCGCGGCACGGCGCGCGAGATCGAGGCGCGGCATCTAGCCCGCGACGTGGCCGAGCGCCCATTCGACCCGGCGCGCGGACCGCTTCTGCGCGCTGTGCTCGTCCGCCTCGGGCCGGCCGATCACTTGCTCGTCCTCGTCCCCCATCATCTGATCTTCGACGGCTGGTCGATGGGCGTCCTCTTCCGCGAGCTGGCCGAGCTCTATGGCGCCTTCGCCCTCGGGCGTCCTTCGCCACTGGCGCCACTCCCCATCGCCTACTCCGACTTCGCCGACTGGCAGCGCCGCGCCCTCGCCGGCGCGGCGCGTCAGAGCCAGCTCGACTACTGGCGCGAGCGGCTTGCCGGCCTCCCCGCCCTCGACCTGCCGGCCGACCGGCCGCGCCCGCCGGTGCCCGGATTCCGCGGCGGCGTCGTCGCGCTCGCCCTGGCGCCGGCGCTCGCCGCGGCCCTTGCCGCCCTCTGCCGCCGGCAGGGGGTGACGCTCTTCATGGTCCTCCTCGCGGCGTGGGAGCTGGTCCTCGCCCATCTCTCCGGGCAGCGCGATTTCCCCGTCGGCGTGCCGGTCGCCGGGCGCAGCCTGCGGGAGGTCGAGGAGCTGATCGGGTTCTTCGTCAACACCCTGGTGCTGCGCGCCGACCTCGCGGCTGAGCCGCGCTGGGCCGACCTCCTGGCGCGGACGCGCGAGGCGGCGCTCGGCGCCTATGCCCATCAGGACCTGCCGTTCGAGGAGCTGGTCCTGGCGCTCAAGCCGGAGCGCCACGCCGCCGCCAACCCCCTCTTCGACGTCGCCTTCTCGCTCGACGAGGCGCCGGCGCCGGCCGCCCTCCCCGGCCTCGCCGCCGAGCCGTTCGAGTTCGCCGCGGACATCGCCCACTTCGAGCTGACGCTGGTCGCGAGCCGCGCCCCGGCGGCGCGCGGCGGCGGCATCACCCTCGCCGTCAACTACCGCCGCGACCTCTTCGACCGCACCACCGCGGCGCGGCTCGTCGAGGGTCTCGCGAGCCTCCTGCAAGCCGCGGTCGCCGCTCCCGAGTCGCCGGCCCTGGCGCTGCCGTTCTGGAGCGAGGCCGCTCGCCACCAGGTGCTCCACGAGTGGAACGCGGGGAGCGAGCCGGAGAACACGCCGACGGCGGGAGAGACCGTCGACCGCCTGGTCGCCCGGGCGGCGGCGCTCGCGCCGCAGGCCATCGCCGTCGTCGGCCGCGACGGGAGCTTGAGCTACGGCGAGCTCGCCGAGCGCGCCGGGCGGCTCGGTGAGCGCCTGCGGCAGGGCGGCGTCCGGCCGGGCACGCGAGTCGCCCTCGTCCTCGATCGCTCGCCGGAGCTCGCCGTGGCCGCCCTCGCCGTCCTCGCCGCGGGCGCCGCCTACCTGCCGCTCGACCCCGGCCTGCCCGCCGCCCGCCTCGCCGAGATCGTCGCCGATTCCACCGCCGCCGCCGTCATCGCCCGCACCGAGGTGCTCGGCCGGATCGCCGGCTGCCGCGCGCGCCTCGTACCGGTCGAAGAGGCTGGGAGCGAGGGAAGGGCGGCCGAGCCCGCCCTGGCGCCGCACGGATCCTCCGGCGACCTCGCCTACGTGATCTACACCTCCGGCTCGACGGGCCGCCCCAAGGGCGTCGAGCTGACCCACGGCGGGCTCGCCAATCTGATCGCCTGGCACCGCGACCGCTACGGGGTCACCGCGGTCGACCGCGCCTCGTGGGTGGCGAGCCCGGGATTCGACGCCTCGGTGTGGGAGCTCTGGCCCTACCTCGCGGCAGGCGCCGCTCTCCATCTGCCACCGCCCGAGGTGGCACGCTCGCCGCGCGAGCTCCTCGCCTGGCTGGCGGAGATCGGCGTCACGATCGCCTTCCTGCCGACGCCGCTCGCCGAGGCGGTCCTCCGCCTGCCGCGTCCGCCGGGCCTCGCCCTGCGCGCTCTGCTGACCGGCGGCGACCGCCTGCGCCAGGCGCCTCCCGGCGATCTCGGCTTCCCCCTGGTCAACCACTACGGCCCCACCGAGTCGACCGTGGTCGCGACCGCCGGAACCATCGACTCCGCTCCCCCGTCCTGCCGCCCGGTGCCGCCGCCGATCGGCCGCCCGATCTCCGGCCTCGCCGTCCACCTGCTCGACCGCGATCTGCGGCCGGTGCCGGCCGGGGGTCGCGGCGAGATCTGCCTGGGCGGCCGCGGCCTGGCGCGCGGCTATCTCGGCCTTCCGGCGCTGACCGCCGAGCGCTTCGTCCCCCATCCGCTGGCGGAGCGTCCGGGGGCGCGCCTCTACCGCACCGGCGACCTCGCGCGTCTCCTTTCCGATGGCCGTATCCACTTCCTGGGGCGCTCCGACGGCCAGGTCAAGCTGCGCGGCTTCCGCGTCGAGCTGGGGGAGATCGAGGCGCGCCTCGCCGCCCATCCGGAGGTGCGCGAGGCGGCGGTGGTCGTCGACCCATCACCCGCCGGCGACCGCCTCCTCGCCTGCGTCGTGCCGAGGAGCACCGGTGCGACGCCGGCGGCGGCGCTTCGCGAGCACCTCCGCGCGACGCTTCCCGACTACATGGTCCCCGCCCTCTTCGCCACCGTCGACGCCCTGCCCCTCACGCCCCAGGGGAAGCTCGACCGCGCCGCTCTCCGGGGGCTCGCCCTCTCACCCGCCGGCGGCGCCAAGCCGGAAGCGACCGCTGAGCGCTCCGCGAGCGTCCCGGAGACCCCGAACGGCCGGACCGAGCTCCTCCTCGCCGCCATCTGGCGCGAGGTGCTCGCGCTGCCGGACGCCGCGGCACGGCTGGGAGCGGAGGACAACTTCTTCGACCTGGGCGGGCAGTCGCTCGCCCTGGTCGCCGTGCACGAGCGGCTCCAGGCCGAGCTGGGGATCGAGCTGCCGCTCGTCGAGCTCTTCGAGCACACGACCATCCGCTCGCTCGCCGCGCGCCTCGCCGGTCAGCCGCCGGGGACGCCGCCGGAGGAGACCGCCGGCCTCGCCGCGCGTGCCGAGCGCCAGAGGAACGCCCCGGGCTGGAAGGAGCGCGCCCGCCAGGCGCGGCGCCAACCGGCCCTCCGGAAGACACCATGATGCATGGAGCCGCCCCGCCCCGCCTCCCCGCAAGGAGCCCGTCATGATCCGCGTCAAGCTCGTCAACATGCCATTCTCCGACGTCGAGATCCCGTCGCTCGCTCTCACCCAGCTCCAGGCGATGGTGACGAGGCGATGCGGCGACCGCGCGCGGGTCGAGATCTGCTACGCCTCGCACGACGTCTGCCGCTACTTGGGCCTCGAGCTCTATCGGCGGATCTGCGCCGAGGGCTCCTTTTCCGGCCTCGGCGACTGGCTCTTCCGCGACCTCGCCTTCCCCGGCCTGCCCGACAACGCGGCGGAGTACCGCGCGCGCTATTACCCGTCGCGGCAGCTCGGCGAGGTGTTCGAGGAGGCATTGCGCGCCCGCGCCGGCCTCGACCGCCTGCTCGACGAGATCGTCGCCCGCTACGGCCTCGAAGAGGCCGACCTCGTCGGCTTCACCTCGATGTTCGCGCAGAACGTCCCCTGCTTCGCCCTGGCGCGGCGGCTCAAGGAGACGAGGCCCGACCTGGTGGTCGCCATCGGCGGCGCCAACTGCGAGTCGCCCATGGGCGAGGAGATCGCGCTCCACGTGCCGGTCGTCGATTACGTGTTCTCCGGGCCGGCCCTCATCACCTTCCCCGCCCTGGTCGCGGGCCTGCTCGACGGCGATCCCGCCCCGGCCACGGCGGCGCCCGGCGTCTTCACCCGCGGCAAGGTCGCCTCCGGCCGCGCCGCGGCCCAGCCGGCGCTCGGCCAGGAGCTCCCCATCGACGAGGAGCTGCCGCTCGACTACGGACACTTCCTCGCCGCCTTCGACGGCGCCTTCGCGGGCTTGCCGGTCGCCCCCGTCCTGCTCTTCGAGACCTCGCGCGGCTGCTGGTGGGGCGAGCGCGCCCACTGCACCTTCTGCGGCCTGAACGGCTCGACGATGAGCTACCGGGCCATGCGCCCGGAGCGGGCGACCGCGCTCATCCGCTCGCTCTTCGCCTACTACCCGCGGGTGCGGCAGCTCTCCTGTGTCGACAACATCATGCCGCGCGACTACCCGCGCACCGTCTTCGCCGGCCTCGCGCCGCCGCCTGGCCTCTCCATCTTCTACGAGGTCAAGGCCGACGTGCCGGAGGAGGACTTGGCGCTCCTCTCCGCCGCCGGGGTCGACTCGGTGCAACCCGGCATCGAGGCGCTCGCCTCCTCGACTCTGACGCTGATGCGCAAGGGCACCACGGCGTCGAGGAACGTCGAGTTCCTCATGCACTGCCTGGCGCACGACGTGCAGCCCGCCTGGAACCTCTTGGTCGGCTTCCCCGGCGAGGGCGAGGAGGTGTTCGAGCGCTATCTCGAAGACATCCCGCGCCTGGTCCACCTGCCGCCGCCGGCGGGGGTCTTCCCGGTGCGCTTCGACCGCTTCAGCCCCTACTTCACCAAGGCCGCGAGCTACGGCCTGGAGCTCGCCCCGATCGACTTCTACGGCAAGGTCTACCCCTTCCCGCCGGCGAGCCTCGCCAACCTCGCCTACTACTTCGCCGACAAGAATCGCGCCGCTCCCTACTTCCTCGCCGTGGCGCGCTCCATCGAGCGGCTGCGCCGGGCGATCGCCGCCTGGGCGGAGCCGTGGACCCGTGGCGAGGGGGCGGTGCTCTGCTTCGCGCGGCCCGGGGGGACGACGATCCGCGACACCCGCTCCGGCGCGGAGGTGATCCACGATGTCGGCGTGGCGGGCCGGCGGATCCTCGCCGCGCTGGTGCGCCCGGCGACGCTCGCCGAGCTCGCGGCGCGGGTCGCCGACGAGCCTCCCCTCGCGGGCGGCGATCTGGAGGCGGAGATCGCCCGCCTGGCCGAGCGCTCGCTGATCTTCGAGGATCGCCAGAAGCTGGTGAGCCTGGTCTTCCCGCGCCTCCCCGAGGCGCCGCGGGTGCGGCGGCGCTATCGCCGCGCCACCGCCGAGGAGATGGCCGCCGCGGTGCTGGCGAGCGAGGCGCGATGAGCCTGGACGGCCTCTATCGCCGGCTCTCCGCTCTCACTCCGGAGCAGCGGGCCCGCTTCACCCGACGGCTCGAGGAGAACGGTCTCGCCGATCCGGCGGCGGAGATCACCCGGCGGCCGCCCGGCGGCGGGCCGGTGCCCGCGTCGCTCATGCAGCAGCGGCTCTGGCTGGTCGATCAGATGCAGCCGGGGAACCCGTTCTACAACCTGCCGCTCCTCTGCTTCCGCCTGCAAGGGCCGCTCGGCGCCCGCGAGCGGGCCGCCCTGGCCGCCGCCACCGCCGAGCTCTCCCGGCGCCACGAGGCCCTGCGCACCACCTTCGCCGCGGTCGACGGCGAGCCCGTCCAGGTGATCGCCCCCCCGGCGCCGGTGCCGCTTCCGCTCGCCGACCTCGCCGGTCTTCCCGGCCCGGCCCGCCCAGGCGCCGCCCGGCGTGCCGCCCTCGCCGAGGCGCGCCGCCCCTGCGACCTGGCGCGCGGCCCGCTCTGGCGGACGACCCTCGTGCGCCTGGATGCGGAGGAGCACCTCTTCCTCATCGTCATGCACCACATCATCTCGGACGGTTGGTCGATCGGCGTCCTCTACCGCGAGCTCGCGGCGCTCTACGCCGCCTTCCGCCGCCGGCTCCCCTCGCCGCTCGCCGAGCTCCCGGTGCAGTTTCCCGATTTCGCGCTCTGGCAACGGCGTCACCTGTCGGGGGCCCTCCTCGGCGAGGAGATCGCCTTCTGGCGTGCCCAGCTCGACGGCGCTCCCGAGCGCATGGCGCTGCCGATCGACCGGCCGCGCCCGCGCCTGCGCACCTACCGCGGCCGGCGACGGATGCTCTCCCTGCCGCCTGGCCTCCCGGACGCCCTCTCCGGCCTCGCCCAGGCCGCCGGCGCCAGCCTCTTCATGGTCCTGCTCGCGGGCATGGACGCCATGCTCCACCGCCTGACCGGCCAGGACGACCTGGTGCTGGGCTCTCCGGTCGCCGGCCGCAACCATCTGGGGACAGAAGGGCTGATCGGTTTCTTCGTCAACACCGTCGTCTTCCGCCTGCGGCTCGCCGGCGAGCTCACCGTCGGGCAGCTCGTCGCCCGCGTGCGCGACGTGGTGCTCGACGTCTACGAGCATCAGCAGCTCCCCTTCGACCGTCTGGTCGAGGAGGTCAGGCCGCAGCGCAGCACCAGCTACGCTCCGATCTTCCAGGCGATGTTCGGGCTGCAGAACATCTCGACCCCCGACCTGGCGCTCGACGGCTTCCGGGTGGTCCCGGAGTGGATCGACAACGGCACCGCGCAAACCGAACTCATTCTCTTCGGCGGCGCGCAAGGCGGGCGTCTGACCACCCTCCAGATCGAGTACAACACCGACCTCTTCGACGACTCGACGATCGCCCGCATGGAGGGTCACCTCCTCGCCGTCCTCAACGCCGCCCCGGCATCCGGAACGCGCCTCGCCGACCTGCCGCTCCTCGCTCCGGCCGAGCGCCAGCAGCTCCTCGAGCAGAGCGGCGCGCTCGCCGCTCCGCTCTCGTCTTTCGCCGCCGGCGAGGACCGCCTCGAACGGCGCTTCGCGACGCAGGCGGCGCTCCGCCCTGCGGCGGTAGCCATCGAGCTGGGCGACGGATCGCTCACCTACGGCGAGCTCGAACGGCGTGCCGCCCGGCTCGCCGCACGCCTGCGGCGCCTGGGCGTCGGGCCCGAGGTGCCGGTGGGGCTCTGCCTCGAGCGGACGCTCGACCTGCCGATCGCCATCGTCGCCGCGCTCGCGGCGGGCGGCGCCTACCTGCCGCTCGACCCCGCCGCGCCCGTCGAGCGCCTGGACTTCCTCCTCGCCGACGCGCGCGCTCCCGTCGTCATCACCACCGGCGAGCTGGCGGGACGCCTCGTCGGCGTCGCCGCCCGGCTCGTCCTCCTCGACCGAGCGGAAGCGGACGGCGAGGTCGATCCCGTCGATCCCACGGCTGCGAGCGGCGAGGCGGCGGGCGGCACGGGATCGGGGATGGGCGGATCGGCCGACGCGATCGCCTACATCATCTACACCTCCGGCTCGACGGGTCGGCCCAACGGCGTGCTGATCAGCCACCGCATGGCTCTGCGCCTCTTCGCCGCCGCCGGCGAGCGCTTCGCCTTCGGCCCCGCGGACGTGTGGACGATCTTCCACTCCTACGCCTTCGACTTCACCGTCTGGGAGCTGTGGGGCGCCCTCCTCCACGGCGGCCGCGCGGTGCTCCTTCCCACCGCGGTCACGCGCTCGCCGGACGCGCTCCTCGCCATCCTCGGCGAGCGGCGGGTGACGATGCTCGCCCAGACCCCGCCAGCCTTTCGCGCCCTCTCGGCGGCGATGGCCGCGCTCGCGCCGCGGGCGGGAGCGACCGACCCGCTCGCTCTGCGCGCCATCGTCTTCGCCGGCGAGGCGCTCTATCCGGAGGATCTCCGCCCCTGGCTCGAGCGCTGCGGCGACGGCGGCCCGCGCCTGGTCAACATGTTCGGCCCCACCGAGACGACGGTCGTCGCCACCTACCGCGCGATGACCGCCGCCGACCTCGCGCGGCCCGGCAGCCCGCTCGGCGCGCCGCTCGCCGACCTCTCGCTCCACCTCGTCGATCGCGCCGGCAACCTGGTGCCGCTTGGCGTGGCGGGCGAGATCCGGATCGGCGGGGCGGGGGTGGCGCGCGGTTATCTCGGGCGCCCCGAGCTGACCGCCGAGCGTTTCGTTCCCGATCCCTTCTCGCCGGCGCCCGGCGCGCGTCTCTACCGCTCCGGCGACCTCGGGCGGCGGCGCCCGGACGGCGACCTCGAGTACCTGGGGCGAATCGATCTCCAGGTCAAGGTGCGCGGGGTGCGGATCGAGCCCGGCGAGATCGAAGCGGCGCTCGCCCGCCATCCGGCGATCGGGGCCGCGGCCATCGCCCTGCGCGAGCTGGCGCCGGGCGAGCGCGGTCTCGTCGCCTACTGCGTGGCCGCGGCCGCGCCGGAGCCGGCCCCCGCCGAGCTGCGCGCCTTCCTCCGTACCGCCCTCCCCGAGGTGATGGTGCCCTCGGTATTCGTCTACCTGCCGGCGCTGCCGCTCACCGTCAACGGCAAGCTCGACCGCCGAGCGCTGCCCGACCCCGAGCGCCGGCGGCAGGGGACGGGCGAGGACTACGCCGCGCCGGCGACGCCGCTCGAGACGACCCTGGCGGCGCTCTGGCGCGACCTCCTCGGCGTCGACCGCGTCGGCAGGCGCGACGACTTCTTCGCGCTCGGCGGGCACTCGCTCCTCGCCACCCGGCTCGTCTCGCGGCTGCGCGACCGGCTGCGCGTCGAGCTCTCCACCCAGCTCGTCTTCCAGGCGCCGACCGTCGCCGCCCTGGCGGTGGAAATCGAGCGGCGGGTCGCCGCCGACGCGCACGGCACCGCGCCGCCGCGCGCCCCGGCGCTGGTGACCATCGCGCGGCGCGTCTGGGAGAGCGCCGGATGAGCGCCGTCGAAAGGGACCGGACGGCCGACGAAGACGCCGCTCGACCGGTGGAGAGCGCGGCGGCACCCGAGCGGAGCTCCCCTGCCGCCCTGCCGCACCTCGCGGCGTGGAAAGGGATCGCGCCGGAGGGCGAGATCGGCGAGCTCTTCGCCGCCGCCGCCTCCTTCGCCCAGGCCAGGCTCTGGCTGCTCGACCGCCTCGAGCCGGGGCTCGCCTCCTACAACGCGCCGCTCGCGCTGTCGATCACCGGACCGCTCGACGCGACGGCGCTCGCGGCGGCGCTCGCCGCCCTCGTCGACCGGCACGAGACGCTGCGCACCGCGCTCGCCGAGGATGCCGGACGGGAGGGTCAGCCGGTCCAGGTGATCGCCTCCCGCCTGTCGGTGCCATTGCCGCGCGTCGACCTCTCGGGCCTGGCGGGGCGGACTGCCGCCGAGGCGCTCGGCACCGTCGAGCGCGAGGCGGCACGCCCCTTCGAGCTCGCCCGGCCGCCGCTCCTCCGCGCCGTCCTCTTCCGGCTCGCCCCCGCCGAGCACCTCTTTTTTGTCAACGCACATCACGCGGTGGTCGACGCCTGGTCGCTCGACATCCTGGTGCGCGACCTGATGGCGTTTTACGGTGAGGCTCGCAGCGGGCGGCCGGCGACGCTCCCCGCGCTCCCCATCCAATACGCCGATTTCGCCGCCTGGCAGCGCGAGTGGCTGCAGGGCGAGGCGCTCGAGCAGCGGCTCGCTCCCTGGCGGCGGCGCCTCGAAGGCGCCCCCACGACCATCGCTCTGCCGACCGACCGGCCGCGCCGCGGCGGCGCGAACGGCGACAGCCGAGAGACCGGTCATGCCGGCGCGCACGCGCTCTTCAATCTGTCCGGGGCGGTGGCGGCGGCGCTTCGCGAGCTGGGGCGCGCTGCCGGCGCCACTCCCTTCATGGTCCTCCTCGCCGGCTTCGAGGCCCTCCTCGCCCGCCTCTCCGCGCAGGGCGACCTGCTGGTCGGCACGACGATCGCCAACCGCGACCGGACCGAGGTCGAGAACCTGATCGGCCTCTTCGTCAACACCCTCGCCTTGCGCGGCGAGCTGGGAGACGACCCGGGCTTCGGCGAGCACCTGGCGCGGGTCCGCGAGACGACGGTCGAGGCCTTCGCCGATGCCGACCTGCCGTTCGAGAAGCTCGTCGAGGAGCTCAAACCCGAGCGGCGCCTGGCGCAGAACCCTCTCTTCGAGGTGGCCTTCGTCTTCCAGCGCTCGGCCCTCGTCGCGACGGCAGGAGAGGAGCTCGGCCTGGCGGTCGTCGAGGTCCACAACGCCACCGCGAAGTTCGATCTGACCCTCCAGGTCTTCGACCTCGGCGACGCCTTCCGCGCCTTCTGGGAGTATCGGACGGCGCTCTTCGACCCGCCGACGGTCGAGCGCCTCACCCGGCGCCTGGCGACCCTGTTGGCCGAGGCCGTCGCCCACCCGGAGCGGCGGATCTCGGCGCTCGCCCTCCTCGACTCGGCCGAGCGCCGCCAGATCGCCGCGTGGAGCCGCGCGCCCACCCCCGCGCCGGCCTCGCCGCTATCGGCGGCCTCGGCGCCATCGATCCTCGCGCGCTTCGGCGCCCAGGCGGCGCGGACGCCCGAGCGCGTCGCCGCGGTTTTCGCCGAGGGGTCGCTCACCTATCGCGAGCTCGCCGCCCGCGCCGCACGGCTGGCGCACCGCCTGCGCGTCCGGGGAGCGGGACCCGAGCATCCGGTGGCGCTCCTGGTCGAGCGCTCGCTCGACCTCCCCGTCGCGGTGCTCGGCGCGCTCGAGGCCGGCGCCGCCTGCGTCCCGCTCGACCCCGACTACCCGCGCGAGCGGCTGGCTCTCATGCTCGCCGACTCGCGCGCCGTGGCGCTCGTCGTCCACCGGCGCCTGCGCGACCGCCTGCCGCCGCAGGAGCTGCCCCTCGTATTCCTCGCCGGCGAGCGGCTCGACGGGCCGGGCGAGGAGGCGGCGCCGCCGGCCCGCCTCGATCCCGACGACCTCGCCTACGTCCTCTTCACTTCGGGCTCCACCGGCCGCCCCAAGGGGGTCGCCCTGCCGCACCGCGCGCTCGCCAACCTGATCGACTGGCAGCTCGCGACCGGCGGCGACCAGGAGGGGCGGGCGACGTTGCAGTTCGCCTCGCTCTCTTTCGACATCTCGTTCCAGGAGATGTTCGCCACCTGGGGAGCGGGCGGCACGCTGGTGCTCCTGACCGACGAGGTGCGCCGCGACCCCGAGGCGCTCCTCGCGCTCCTCGACCGCCATCAGATCCACCGCATCTTCTCGCCGTCGATCGCGCTCCAGCAGCTCGCCGAAGCGGCGGCCGGCCACCCGGCGCCGCGGGCGCTCCGCGAGCTGGTGACGGCGGGCGAGCAGCTCCAGGTCACGCCGCGGGTGCGCCAGCTCTGCGCGGGTCTCCCCGGCGTCCGGCTGCACAACCAGTATGGCCCGACCGAAACCCACGTCGTCACCGCGCTGGTCCTCGCGGACGATCTGCCGGGGGGCCCGCGCCTCTGGCCGGCGCTCCCGGCGATCGGCCGGCCGATCCCCGGGGTCGTGATCCGCCTTCTCGACGCGGCCCTCGCACCGGTTGCGATCGGGGTGCCGGGCGAGCTCTACCTGGGCGGCGTCTGTCTGGCGCGCGGCTACCACGGGCGGCCCGAGCTGACCGCCGAGCGCTTCGTCCCCGATCCGGATCCGGAGAGCGCGCCAGCCGGAGCGCGTCTCTATCGGACCGGCGACCTCGCCCGCTTCCGGCCGGACGGCGTGATCGAGTATCTCGGCCGCATCGACACCCAGGTCAAGGTGCGCGGGATGCGGATCGAGCCGGCGGAGGTCGAGGCGGCGCTGGCGACCCACCCGCAGATCGGCGAGTGCGCCGTCGTGGCGCGGCGCAGCGGCGGGGGCGAGACGTTCCTCGCCGCCTACGTCGCCGCTCGGCGCGGGCCGGCGCTCTCGTCCCGCCAGCTCCGCGACTTCCTGCGCGGCAAGCTTCCCGACGCCATGGTGCCGGCGGCCTTCGTCGAGCTCGCCGCGCTGCCGCGCACACCTTCCGGCAAGGTCGATCGGGCCAGCCTCCCCGACGTGGAGATCGACGCGACGACGATGGCAGGCTTCGTCGCTCCGCGCACGGCGGTCGAGGAAGTGCTCGCGGGGATCTGGTCCGGGGTGCTGCGGCTCGAGCGGATCGGTGCCCACGACAACTTCTTCGACCTCGGGGGTCATTCGCTCAACGCCACGACGGTGACGGCCCAGGTGCGCTCGACCTTCAAGGTCGAGCTCCCCGCGCGCGCCCTGTTCGAGGCATCGACCGTCGCCGAGCTCGCCCGGCGCGTCGAGCGGCTCGTCCAGGCCGCGGCGGGATTGGAGCTGCCGCCGATCACCGCGCAGCCGCGGACCGGCGAGCCGCCGCTCTCCTTCTCGCAGCAGCGGCTCTGGTTCCTCGACCGTCTCGCCGGGGGGGAGAGCCCGTTCTACAACATCGCGGCGGCTTTCGGGCTCGCCGGACGCCTCGACCCGGCGGCGCTCGCCGCCGCGTTGACCGAGATCGTCCGCCGCCACGAGGCGCTGCGCACCACCTTCCGCGGGTCGACCCGCGGCGAGGCGGTCGAGGTCGTCCACCCACCCGTCCCCTTCCCCCTCCCGCTGCTCGATCTCGCCGGCCTTTCCGCGGCTGCCCTCCGCGCCGAGCTGACGCGGCTCGCCGGGGACCATGGGCGCCGGCCGTTCGCGCTCGACCGCGGACCCCTCCTCCGCGTCGGGCTGGCGCGCCTCGACGGCGCCGATCGGCACGCGCTCCTCCTCTCCATGCATCACATCGTCTCCGACGGCTGGTCGCTCGACGTCTTCGTCCGCGAGCTCGCGGCGCTCTACGCGGCCTTCGCCGCGGGCCGCCCGTCGCCGCTTCCCGAGCTGCCGGTGCAGTACGCCGACTTCGCGATCTGGCAACGGCGCTGGTTCAGAGGGCCGGTGCTCGATGCCCAGCTCGCCTACTGGAAGCGCCGGCTCGCCGGCGCTCCGTTCGCCCTCGATCTGCCCACCGACCGGCCGCGGCCGAGCCTGCAGACCTACGCCGGCGGCGCCGAGACGCTCCATCTGCCGGAGCCGCTCGCCGCCGCTCTCGCGGCGCTGGCGCGCGGCGAGCGCGCGACCCTCTTCATGGTCCTCCTCGCCGCCTTCGCCGCCCTCCTCGAGCGGCAGAGCGGGCAGGACGACATGCTCCTCGGCACCCCGATCGCCAACCGCACCCACCGCGAGGTCGAAGAGCTGATCGGCGCCTTCGTCAACACCCTGGTGCTGCGCGTCGAGCTCGCCGGCGACCCCGTCTTCCGTACGCTCCTCGCGCAGGTGCGGGAGACGGCGCTCGGCGCTTACGCCCATCAGGACCTCCCCTTCGAGCGCGTGGTCGAGGAGATGCAGCCGTCGCGGGATCTGTCGCGCAATCCCCTCTTCCAGGTGTCGTTCTCGATGGGCTCGACCCCCTGGCACCATTTCGATCTGCCGGGCCTCGCGATCGGCGCGCTCGGCCTCGAGCCCGGCGGCGGCCTCGAGCTGTTCGACCTGACGCTCCAGGTCTTCGAGATCCCAGGCGGCCTCGACGCCCGCCTCGCCTATAACGCCGACCTTTTCGACCGGGCGACGATCGCCCGCCTGGGCCGGTGGTTCGAGACGCTCCTTGCGGTCGTCGCCGCCGACCCGGATCGCGCCCCGGCGGCCGTTCCCCTCCTCTCGGCTTCCGAGCGCCGGCAGCTCGGGGAGTGGGGCGGCAGCGCGCGCGACCCCGCGGCGGAGACGGCGCCGGCGCCCACCGCCGCGGCCCTCTTCGCGGCACAGGCCGCGCGGCGGCCCGAGGCGCCGGCCCTCGCCTGGGCTGCGGGCGAGCTCTCCTATGAGGAGCTCGACCGGCGGGCGAACCGCCTGGCGCGACATTTGGAGGCGGCGGGGATCGGCCCCGAAGTCGTCGTCGCCCTCGCCGTCGACGGCGCGATCGACGTCGCGACGGCCGTCCTCGCCGTCTGGAAGGCCGGGGGCGCCTACCTGCCCCTCCCTGCCGATCTGCCGCGCGAACGGATCGCCTTCCTGCTCGCCGACAGCGGTGCCCGGCTGATCGTGGCGCGCGGGCGCCATCGCGCCGGCGACGCCGAGGCTCTCCGCGCCACCCCGGAGCTCCCGGTGCTCGATCTCGACGCCGAGGCGGCGGCGATCGCCCGCCGCGACCCCGCGCCGCGGCCGGCGCCGGACCTGCCCGAGAGCCTCGCCTATCTGATCTACACCTCGGGCTCGACCGGCAGGCCCAAGGGAGTGCTGGTGTCGCACGCGGCCCTCGCCGCGCATGCCCGCGAGCTCGCCCGCCGCCTGGCGCTCGTACCCGGCGACCGCGTCCTCCAGGTCGCCTCCTTCGCCTTCGACGTGTCGATCGACGAGCTGGTGCCGACGCTCGTCGCCGGCGCCACCTTCGTCGGCTGGCGGCCGGAGGCGATCGACCCTGCCGCCCTGGCGCGGACCCTGGCCGAGCGCGCGATCACCGTCGTCAACCTGCCGACCGCTCTCTGGCACCAGGCGGCGCGGGCCTGGGCGGCCGGGAGGATGCCATCCCCCGCCCCGAGCGCGCTCCGCTGGGTGCTGGTGGGCGGCGAGGCGCTGCCGCCGCGCGCCTTGGAGCTCTGGCGGCAGACGCCGCTCGCCTCGGTTCCCCTGGCCAACGGCTATGGCCCCACGGAGGCGGTGGTCACGGCGACGCTCCACGTCCCGGCGCCCGAGCCGGACGCCGCCGACCTCGCCAGGCTGCCGATCGGGCGGCCGTTCGCCGGACGCACTCTCCGTCTCCTCGATCGACGCGGCGAGCTGGCGCCGCCCGGGGCGGTGGGCGAGATCCACCTGGGGGGCGCGCCGCTCGCCCGCGGCTATCGCGGCGGCCCCGAGCGGACCGCCGAGGCGTTCGTGCCCGACCCGTTCGCCGCCGAGACCGGAGCACCGGGCGCCCGCCTCTACCGCACCGGCGACCTCGCCCGCTTCCGCGCCGACGGCAGCCTCGAGTTCCTCGGCCGCCGCGACCGCCAGCTGAAGGTGCGCGGCTTCCGGGTGGAGCCCGGCGAGATCGAGGCTGCGCTCCTGGCGCACCCCGGCGTGCGCCAGGCGGCGGTGGTGCTCGCCCCGGGCGCCGCGGCGGGCGGCGCCGACGCCCCCGAGTACCGGACCCTCGCCGCCTACATCGCCCCGCCGGCAGGCGCGGACGCTCCCGACGCCGCGGCCCTGCGCGCTTTCCTCGGCGAGCGCCTGCCGCCCTACATGGTCCCCGCGAGCTTCGTCGTCCTCCCCGAGCTGCCGACGACCCCGGGCGACAAGGTCGATCGCGGCGCGCTCCCCGCGCTCTCTGCCAGCGCCGCCAGCATGGCTCCCGGAGGCTCGGACCTGCCGCGCGCCGGCGCCGCCGCGGGACCGGCCTCGGCGTCGATCGCGCCCCTCGTGCCGGCTGCCGCGGGCCTCGAGCGTGCGGCCCTCGAAGAGCTCGTCGCCCGTCTCTGGCGCGACACGCTGGGGATCGAGGAGGTAGATCTGGACGACAACTTCTTCGACCTGGGTGGCCACTCGATGCTCGTGGCGCTCGTGCTCGCCGGTCTCGAGGAGCAGGAGCTGGCCCCCGGCCTCTCGATGCTCGACCTCTTCGACCATCCGACCGTCCGCTCGCTCGCCGGGCGCATGCTGGAGCTGGGAGCGAGAGCCCCGGCGTCCGACCTCGCCCGAGAACCGGCGCCCGCGCTGCCGCCGCCCTCTCCGCCGGCGCCGCCGCCGGCCGGCGAGACCCCCGCTCCCGAGCCGATCCTGGAGCGGCCCCCCGAATCGACCGCGGAGCCGCTCCGCAGGGCTGCGGCGCGGCGCGGCGAGCCGATCGCCATCGTCGGCATGGCCGGCCGTTTCCCCGGCGCCGGCGATGTCGAGTCGTTCTGGAACAACCTCCGCGCGGGGGTGGAGTCGATCTCCTTCCACTTGCCCGCGGGGGAGCCTTGGCAGCCGCCCACCGGCCACGGAACCTTCCGGGTGCCGGCCGGTGGAACGCTCGACGGCGCCGAGCTGTGGGACGCCGGGTTCTTCGGCTACGGCCGCCGCGAGGCCGAGCTGATGGATCCCCAGCAGCGGCTCTTCCTCGAGTGCGCCTGGGAGGCGCTCGAGGACGCCGGCTATGGCTCGGCGCGCGACCGCGGCGGCCGGGTGGGGGTCTTCGGCGGCCTCACCCACGCCGAGTACCTGACGAACCTGGTCGCCTGCGGGCTGCTCGCCGAGCCGGCGGGCTCCGATCTCGCGATGATCGGCAACGAACGGGACTACCTGGCGGCCCGCGTCTCCTACAAGCTCAACCTCGAGGGGCCGAGCATCGCCGTCTCGGCGGCCTGCTCGACCTCGCTCGTCGCCGTCCACCTCGCCTGCAACAGCCTCCTCGTCGGCGATTGCGACCTGGCGCTCGCCGGCGGCGCGGCGGTCGCCGGACGGCAGCGCGCGGGCTATCTATACCTGCCGGGGAGCCTCCTCTCGCCCACCGGGCGCTGCCGTCCCTTCGACGCGGCGAGCGATGGCGCCGTGGACAGCGACGGCGTGGCGTTGCTGGCCTTGAAGCGCCTCGGCGACGCCGTGGCCGACGGCGACACCGTCCACGCCGTGATCCGCGGCTCGGCGACGACCAACGACGGCGCCGAGAAGGTCGGGTTCCTGGCGCCGCGGACCGCCGGGCGCGCCGTCGTCATCGCCGCGGCCCTCGCCCGCGCCGGCGTACGGCCGGAGGAGATCGGCTTCGTCGAGGCGCACGGCAACGGCACCCCGCTGGGCGACGCGATCGAGGTGGCGGCCCTCCGGCAGGTCTTCGCCGCCGCCGGCGGGCCCGCCTCCTGCACCCTGGGCTCGGTCAAGGGCAACATCGGGCACACCCAGAGCGCCGCCGGCGCCATCAGCCTGATCAAGGCGGCGCTCGCCCTCGAGCGCCGGGAGATCCCGCCGACTCTCCATTTCGAGCGCCCCGGTCCCGAGATCGACCTCGAGGGCAGTCCTTTTCACATCAACACCCGTCTCGAGCCCTGGGTAACGAACGGCTCGCCGCGCCGCGCCGGGGTGAGCTCGTTCGGCCACGGCGGGATCAACGTCCACGTCGTCCTCGAGGAGGCGCCGGCGGCGCCCGCCCGGTCCCCGGCCCGGCCTTGGCAGCTCCTGCTCCTCTCGGCGCGGAGCGCGGCGGCGCTCGCCGCGGCGACGGCGCGTCTCACGGCGCATCTCGCCGACCGCCCGGAGCAGGAGCTCGCCGACGTCGCCTTCACCCTCCAGGTGGGGCGCCAGGCCTTCACCCATCGCCGTGCCGTGCTCTGCCGCGACCGGGCGGAGGCGATCGCCGCGTTAGCCGGCCTCGATCCGCTGCGGGTGGTGACAGGGACCGCCCCGCGACGCGCCCCCTCGGTCGTCTTCCTGCTGCCGGGCACGGGCGGGCGGGCGGGCCTGGGAGCCGAGCTCTACGCCGAGGAGAGGACGTTCCGCACCGCCTACGATCGCCTGGCCGAGGAGCTCGCCGCCCATCTCGATTTCGACCTCCGGACCGCCTTCGTGCCGGGTTCGGCGGCCACTCCGATGTCGAGCGCCGCGGCCCTCTTCGCCTACGAGCTGGCGCTCGCCGAGACCTGGCGCGGCTGGGGAGTCGCGCCCGAGCTGCTGGTCGGCGCCGGGGTGGGTGAGATCGCGGCCGCCGTCCTCGCCGGCACCCTCGCGGTGAGCGATGCGGTGGCGCTGGTCGGCCTGTGGGCCGGTCATCCGTCGCCGGCGGCCTGGGCGGCAGCCGTTGCCGATCTGCCCCGCCGGGCGCCGGCGATTCCCTGGATCTCGGCCGCCACCGCCGGCCGCGTCGAGGCGGGCGAAGCCACCGATCCGCAGCGCTGGGCCGAGCGGCTGGCCGCCGAGCCGCGGCTCGGCGCGACGCTCGCCCCCCTGCTTGCCGACCGGTCCCGCCTGCTGCTGCCGATCGGCCCGGCGGCCGCCCTGGCGGCGGCGGCGCGCACGGCGGCTGGGGAGGCGGGGGCTGCGGCGATCGCAACCGCGCTGCCGGCGGCGGCGGATCTCCCGGCGCCGGCGGCGTGGCTCGCCACTCTGGGGAACCTCTGGCTTGCCGGGATCGAGATCGACTGGAAGAGCTACCACCGCGGCGCGGCGCGGCGGCGCGTGCCCCTCCCCACCTACCCTTTCGAGCGCCAGCGCTACTGGATCGAGGCCCCAGCCGACTCCGACGTACTGCGCAGCCTCGAGGCGGCGACGGCCGGCGACGTGTAGGGGACGGCGCCTACGTTCCCAGCAGCAGCTCCGGCCGGTCGGTGATCACCCCCGCCAGCGAGAGATCGGCGGCGCGGCGGTGCTCGTCCTCGGTCGCGGCGCCGTAGACGTAGCTGCGGAAGCCGAGCGATACGGCCTGATCGAGGAGGCCGGGATCGAGGACCTCGTAGGACCAGACCGCCGTCCAGATGCGGCCGTCGTGCGGGAACAGGCCGGCGAAGCCCTCGAAGGTCGCCGGGCGGCTGGCGAGCAGCAGGCCGCACTCGACGCCGGAGATCCGCGTGAACGGCTCGACCAGCGAATGCCAGAAGGACGTCACCAGCAGCCGGTGGGTGCGGGCCGACCGCTCGAGGAGCGAGAAGGTCGCCGGCAGCGCCGCGGGGACCTTGATCTCGATGTTCCACAGGATCGCCGAGGAGAGCGCCAGGGCGGCTTCGAGCGTCGGGACCGGGTAGCCCGCGGCCGCCGCCAGCTCGGCGGCGGTCAGGTCCGCCACCTCGCGGCCGTCCGGCGCCAAGCGGTCGTGGAAGAGAACCAGGCGGCCGTCGCGCGACAGCCGCACGTCGGTCTCGATGCCGTCGACGCCCAGGTCGATGGCGCGCGCGAAGGCCGCGAGCGTGTTCTCGGGGATGTCGCGGTGGAGGCCGCGATGAGCGAGGACGAGCATGCGCGGAAGGGTACTACACGGGCGAGGGTCGACCGCGCGGGCGCCGGGCAGGCGGTTGCCTATCCGGCCGCCGCCTGAGAGCATGGGGCCCATGCCGCCGAGCCCCGACGATCCATGCCGGGCCGCACCCATCCTGCGCTGCCCCTGGCTCGCCCGGGCGGACGAGCGGGAGGTGGCCGCGCCCCGCATCGACGTATGGGCCTTCTGCTACAACCGGCGCCATTTCCTCCCCTACTTCCTGGCTCACTACCGGCGCTTCGCCCAGAGGATCACCGTCTGCGACAACGCCTCGACCGATGGCGGCCGCGAGTGGCTCGCGGCGCATGGCGTCGCCGTGGTGGACGATGCCAACGCGGGGTTCTTCGACGACGCGGTCCTCGCCGCACAGAAGAGCTCGCTGTGGAAGGCCAGCCGAGGGCAGGCCGATTGGGTCGTCGTCTGCGACATCGACGAGCTCGTCTACGTGACGGACCTGCCCCGCCGCCTGGCCTGGTGCGTCGAACGGCAGGTGAGCTGCGTCCGGCTGACAGGGTTCAACATGGTGAGCGAAGAGCTGCCGGCCCATGATGGGCAGATCTACGACCTGCCGGAGTTTCGACGCGGAGCCCCCGACCCTGTCTTCTCCGACAAGGTGGCGCTCTTCCGCCCCGATCTCGTCGAGGAGATCGGCTACCGGGAGGGAGCGCACGCGGCGGAGCCGCGGGGCTGCGGCTGGCTGTACGGCGACGACAGTCACTTCGCGCTCCTGCACTACAAGTTCCTCGGCGGGGTCGCGGCGCTCGCCCGGCGCGGCGCGGACTGCGCGCCGCGGCTGTCCGCCGCCAACCGGGCGATGGGCCGCAGCACCCACTTCCTCGAAGGCGAGGCCGAGATCACGGCTCGCATCGACGATGCCCAGCGCCGCGCCCGCGCCCTGTTCCCGCCGCTCGGATGACCGTTGGGAGGCTCAACCGCGCTCGCCGGCCAGCCAGCGGCGCAGGCGCAGGAGGGCGCCGCGCGACCTCCAGGCGCGGGTGCCCTCCATGAACTCGACGCGCCGGCGCCAGCCCTCCAGCTCGCGCCGAGCGTCCGCCAGCTCGCCGACCGCCCGCTCGAGCTCCCGGCCGAGGGCGGCGAGCTCCGCGCCGCGGGCGCTCACCGCCTGCTCCAGATGGCGCGAGCGCTCCAGCTCGGCGAGCCAGAGGGCCTCCCTCTCGCGCCAGAGGCGCGGCAAGCGGTGATCGACGAGCAGCGGGTGCTCGGCGGCGAGTCGCTCGAGGAACAGGCGGTGGTCCGCGGCGGGCGGCGCGGTGCGTCGCGGCGCGCCAGGGCGCGTCCGCAGCTCGCAGACCGCTTCCGGCACGTGGCGCAGCTGCCATCCGCGCTCGGCCGCGGAGAGCAGCAGGTCCCAATCCTCGTAGCCCCCGGCCAGCATCTCGTCATAGCCGCCGCACTGCTCCCAGACCTCGCGCCGCAACGCCAGGCAGGCGTCGATCGGCGCCGCGTCGAGATCGGCGATACGGCCGTCCTCCGGTCGATCGGGGTAGCGGGGCACGTCACCGTAGACCGCCCCGACGCCCCGTTCCCGGTCGAAGACGTCGAGCGCTCGCACGACGAACTCCGGGCGCAGCCGGTGAGCCCCCATCGCCAGCACGCACGGGCCGCGGGCGGCGCGAATGCCGGCGTTGCGCGCCGCCGCCAAGCCGCCGGTCCCCGGGTGGAGGACCGGGACGCCGGCCGCCGGCAGCCGCGCCAGGACCTCGCGCGTGTAGGGGTCGGTCGAGCCGCCGTCGACGACCAGGACCTCGCAGGCCGGCTCCGGCACCGAATGGACGGCCGCTACCGCCTCGGGCAGGAGCTCGCCGTCGTCCTGGGCATAGAGGATCACGGAGAGGGCGGTCGACGCCCCGTCCGGCGGCGCGCCGGGATCGCACGCCGCCCGCGCCGGGCGGCCGGCCCGGAGGTCGGCCTCCTCCTCCAGGTCGAGCCAGAGCTTCGCCGCGTCGGGAAAGAGGCGGGCCAGCAGGGCGGGGAGCGCGGGCGTCCCCCCGAGCGGAGTCAGGAGGTCGGGATCGACGACGGCACCGAGCGCCACCTGTCCACGGCCGCGCTCCGGCAGCGCGATCCCGAGCTTCGCCCGCACCGCCTCCAGCACGGCGTCCGGATCGGCCAGCAGAGCCTCGATCGGCAGCAGGAGGGAACGCTCACGATGAGCGCGGCGGAACGCCAGCAGGTGGCGATTGTAAAAGGCCCAGGTGCGCAGGCCGATATCCGGCCGCGCCGCGAAGAGCGGCACCGGGAGCCGCGCCACCGAGCGCATCACCTCCCACGGCGAGCGATAGACGAAGACGTAGCACGGCTCGGCGAGCAGCGCGTCCCAGAGGTCGAGCAGCAGCGAGGCGCGGGGGTCCTTGAAACCCCAGACCCTCCCCGCGACCGCATGGGCGGCGACCAGCGCCGCCGCCCGGCCGTGAAACGCCGGCAGGCCGGAGCGGTCGAGCCGCTCGCTCTCCGTCCACCCCCAATCCAACCAGCCGACTTCGCCCGCCGCGCAGCAGGAATGCAGCATCGCGGTCTGCAGCTCGAGGAGCTCGCGGTCCTCGAAATAGCCGCGCGGGTTGCGGGGATCGGCGGGGAAGAGATCGGTGCCGAGGTCCACCCCGGCGCGCTCGAGGAACGACGCGAGCAGCGAGGTCCCCGACCGGTGCATACCGGTGATCACGACGGCGGCGGCCATGCGTGCTCCGACTGGGGGCGACCACCCCGAGCCGGACGGTCGCGACGTCGGGGTCCGAGCGGACCTCGGCCGTCCCCTCGACGGTGATCGCCGGGTCGGCCAGGCGCGGCGCCGCGGGCGCCTGCGCCCCGGCCAGCACCGGGAACGCCGCCGCGAGCAGGGCGGGAATGACGAGTCGCATCGCGTTCATGGCTCCCTCCGATGGGCGCATGGGTGTTTGGGGCGCATGATAGCGGGCCGGCGCCGAGGACGGAAAACCCGCGCCCTGCGCCGCGCTCAGCCGGCCGGCGGCGCGAGCGCGGCGAGCATGCCGCGGACGAAGTCGATCTCGTCCGCGACGACGGTATGCGCCATGTGCGGGTAGATGCGCTTCGTCACCGCGCCGCCGAGCGCCGCGAGCACCGCGGCCGTCTCGTCCACCCGCGGCTTGGGGATGTGCGGATCGCGGTCGCTGCAGCCGAGGAAGACCGGCGTGCCGGCGAGGGAGCCCGCATCGTCGCGCGGCGCGCCGGGCGGGCCGATCAATCCGCCCGACAAACCGACGATCCCGCCGTAGCGCCGGGCGTTGCGCGCCGCGAATTCGAGCCCCAGGCAGGCCCCCTGCGAGAAGCCGAGGAGCACGGTGCGGTCCGGCGGCAGCCCCGCCACGGCCAGCCGCTCGACGATGCCGCCCAGCAGCGCGAGCCCGGAGGAGAGGCCCGGCTCGTTCGCCGCGAGCGGCGCCATGAAGCCCTGCGGATACCAGACGGACCCCGCCGCCTGCGGCGCGAGGTAGGCGAGGTCCGGGCGCTCCAGAGCCTCCGCCAGCGCCAGCATGTTCTCGGCGTCGGCGCCGCGGCCGTGGAGCAGCACCACCGCGGCGGCCGCCTCGCCCAGCGGCCGGCCGGCGGCGAGGACCGGCTGGCCCGCATGCGGTCCGCCGGCGCTCGTTCCGACGTCGACGAGCGTCCGCCCGCTCATACCGCGCCGCCGGCGGCCGGCGCCGCGCCGAGCTCGAGCGGCGGCAGGGCGGACTCGATCTCGCGCCGCGACGGCTCGAGCCACGACGGCAGCTTGAGGCCGGCGCCGAGGCTCGCCACCGGCTCGTCGATGGCGAAGCCCGGCGTATCGGTGGCGATCTCGAAGAGCACCCCGCCCGGCTCGCGGAAGTAGATCGAGCGGAAATACTGGCGCTCCTGGACCGGCGTCACCTGGAGACCGGCGCCGGCGAGCCGCCGCCGCCAGGCGAGCTGCTCGCGGTCGCCGGCGACGCGGAAGGCGACGTGGTGGACCGTCCCGGCCGACACCTGGCCGCGCGCCGCGCCGGGCGAGGCGAGGACGTCGACCCGCGCCCCCGGGCCGCCCGCTCCGGCTTCGAAGCGCGACCGCTCGCCGGCCTCGCCGGCGAGCCGGAAGCCCATCGCCTCGGTCAGCACCCTCGCCGTCACCTCCGGGTTCCACTCGCAGAGGGTGACGTGGTGGAAGCCGCGGACCGCCATCTCGGGCGCCACCGGGCCGCCCGTCCATGGCGCCCGCCCGTCGCCCTCCTGGGCGACGAGCTCGAGCTCGAGCCCGTCCGGATCGAAGAGCGTCAGCGCCTCCTCGGCGAAGCGCTCGTGCAGAGCCCCATGGCTGACCCGCAGAGAATCCAGGCGCTCCACCCAGCGGCCGAGCGTCCCCGCCGGCACCGAGAACGAGATCACGGTCGCCTGCCCGGCGCCGCGGCTGCCGAGCCGCGCCCGCGGCCAGGGGAAGAAGGTGAGGATCGTCCCCGGGCTCCCCACCTCGTCGCCGTAGTAGAGGTGGTAGGAGCCGGGATCGTCGAAGTTGACCGTGCGCTTGACCAGGCGGAGGCCGAGGACCCCGGTATAGAAGTCGAGGTTGACCTGCGGCCCGCGCGCGATGGCGGTGACGTGATGGATGCCGCGGATGCCCTGCCCGTCCATCTCGCTCACGAGGTCGCTATCCACCGCCGCCGCCCAGATAGCCGAGGGAGCGGAGCTGGCGGGCGGTCTCCGGGTCCGGCGGCAGGACGTCGCCGCGGCCGCCGGCACGGGGCGCGAGCTGGTGGGCGAGGAGGCCGGAGAGCGCCGCCAAGGTCCGCGGCCGGCAGCCGGCGAGGTCGTGCCGCTCGTCGGGGTCGCGCGCCAGATCGTAGAGGGCGGGGCCGGCGCCGCCGCGCTCGATCAGCTTCCAGCCGCTCCACAGGAGCGCCCGCGCGTCGGGCCCGTAGGCCGTCGACTCGGCGACGAGGGGCGCCTGGGCGCAGGAGCCGTCCTCCTGGAAGCGCGCCAGGCTGGCGCCCCGCATCTCGGGAAGCGGCGACAGGCCGGTCGCCGCGAGCACCGTCGGCGCGACGTCGAGCAGGCTCACCCCGCAGGGCACCCGCCGCCCCGCCGGCCAGCCGGGGCCGGCGACGATCAGCGGCACGTGGAGCAGCTCCTGGAAGAGGCTGTGCCCGTGCCCCACCCCCCAGATGCCGCGCGGGTCGCCGCCCATCTGGCGCTCGGCCTCGGCATGATCCCAGAACTCCTCGCCGTGGTCGGCGGTGACGACGACCAGCGTGTCGCCGCCCCGGCCGAGCGCGGCGACGGCGTCGAGCAGCCGGCCGATCTCGGCGTCGACGTAGAGGAGGGCGCCGTCGTAGAGCGCGATCTTGTGGGCGCGGAAGCGGCGGAACTCGAGGTCGCCCAAGTCGCTCTGGCGCTCGAAGCTCCAGCTGCTGTGCGCGGCGCCGCGCTCGCCCCCGAGGTCGATGGCGAAGTGGCGGGCGTAGGGCGCCGGCGGCGCGATCGGCTGGTGGAGGTCCATGTACTGGACATAGAGGAAGAAGGGCTTGCCGGTCCGGCCGGCGCCGTCTCCCTTGCCGCGCAGCCTTTGGCCTCCCAGCCAGGCGATGGCCCGGTCGGTCAGCTCGGCCGCGGTCTGGCGCTCGGCCACGGCGGTGTCGAAGCCGCGCTGGAAGCGGCCCCAGAGATAGGGATTCCCCGAGAAGAGCCCGGTGCGCAGGCCCGCGGCGTGGAAGAGGTCGGCGAGAGTCCGCACCTCGGGCCGGAGCTGCGCCGGCGACTGCTCGTCCAGGTGGCGCACCTCCCCCTCGACCGCGGCGCCGTGCTCGCCGGGGTAGAGCGAGGTGAGGAGGCTCCCCACCGAGGGCACCGTCCAGGGGGCGGCCGCCAGGGCGCTCTCGAAGAGCATCCCCCGCCGGGCGAGGGCGTCGAGGCGCGGCGTCGTCGCGCGCCCGTACCCGTAGGCGCTCAGGTGGTCGGCGCGCAGCGTGTCGACGCAGAGGACGATGACGTTGGCGGGCGCCGGATGGGGCGAGCGCCAGCGGCCGCCGGCGACCGGCGCCGCGGCGATCCCGATCGCCGCCACCGTCGCGATGCGGAGCGCGATCGCGAGCCGGCGGCGGGCGCGGAAGGGCATGCGCTCGTCCGCAGCACCAACCGTGCCATCCCGCGCTCCGGCGCGGCGGCGGCTCTCCCGGCGGGCCGCCACGCCGTCCGCTCCTACTCGGGGTGCCAGACCGGCACGCGGCCCGGCGTCCAGGGCGCGCCGGAGGCCTCGAGGCGATCCTGGAGCCGCTTCAAGTCGACGTCGATCAGGGTGCGCAGCGTCTCGAGCACCGGGGCGAAGTCGGCGCTGGCGCTGGCGTACTGATCGAGCTGCACCTGGGTCGGCGCGCCGCTCGCGTTCCAGTGGCCCTGGACGACCGCCTGCACGCGGTCGACGATCGCCGGCAGCGTCGGCTCGTTGTGGGAGGCGATCGTGGTGTCCCCGGTCAGGGCGACCTCGACGTCGGCCAGCCGCAGCCGCAGGGCGTGCGCCTCGACCGCCATGTCGGCCCCGGCCCGCGGCGTGTCGACGAGGGCGCGGTCGATGTAGTCGAGCCGGGTCTTCGCCTCCTCCGCGGCGTTGACCGCGCCCATCACGGCGCGCTGCAGGCGCGCCGTCCGGCGCTCGAAGTCGAGCACCTTGGCGAGGTCCGGGCTCGCCAGACCGCCGCGGCCGAGCGGCACGGCCTGGAAGGTCTGCGGCTCGCCGAGCGGCACGAGCTTGCCGCCGGCGCGCTCGGCGAGCGCCACCTTGTAAGCGCCGGGCGCCACCATCGGGCCGCTGTCCGGATCGTTGTAGGGGTTGGCCTCCGGGGGCTGCAGCGCGGTCGGCGTCACCGCCGGGTAGTGGAGATCCCAGGCGACGCGGTGGAAGCCCGCGGTGAGCGGACCGGTCAGGCGCCGCACCACCTGCCCCTCCTCGTCGGTGACGGTGAGGACGATCGCCGGCTCCTGCTCCCTCTCCTCGGCGCGCAGCTCCTCCCAGCTCGGATAGGGCACCGCCTCGTCCTCGCCGACGAGCTTCTTCTCGCGCTCCTGGCGCAGGGCGCGCCGGGTCTTCGGCGCCTCCTTCAGGTAATAGGTGAAGACCGCCCCGAAGGGCGGGTTGGGGGCGGTGAAGAAGCCGGCGCCCTGGAACGAGGCGCCGCGCCCGCCGAGCGGCCGCGCCGGGTTGTAGAGGAGAGCCGGCCGCACCGGGAAGAGCGCCGCGTCGCGCGCCAGCATCGCGTCGTCGACCCGGCGCAGCGGCGTGTAGTCGTCGAGGACGTAGAAGCCGCGGCCGAAGGTGGCGAAGGCGAGGTCGTTCTCCCGCTTCTGGATGGCGATGTCGCGTACGGCGATCGGCGGCAGGCCGCCCTTGAAGGGGATCCAGCGCCGGCCGCCGTCGACGGTGAAGAAGGCGCCGAACTCGGTGCCGGCGAAGAGCAGGTCGCGCCGCTCGGTGTCCTGGGCGACGGCGTAGACCGTGCCCCGCCGCGGCAGGTCGCCGGCGATCGAGGTCCAGGTGCGGCCGCGGTCGGCGCTCCTCAGGAGATAGGGCGAGAAATCGCCCATCTTGTGGTTGTCGAAGGCGGCGAAGACGACGTCGGGGTCGAGCCGCGACGCCTCGACGCGCGCCACGTAGGTGCGCTCGGGCACCTTGGGGAAGCGCTCGATCTTGCGCCAGTGGGCGCCGCCGTCCTCGCTCACCTGGATCAGGCCGTCGTCGGTGCCGGCGTAGATCAGCCCCTCCTTCAAGGGCGACTCGGAGAGGCTCACGATGTTGCCGTAAAAGGAGGTCGAGGCGTTCTTCGACACCGCGTCGACGCTCCAGATGCGGCCCATCACCGGCAGCCGGTTGCGGTCGATCTGGCGGGTGAGGTCGGGCGATGATCGCCCTCCAGGGGTCGCCGCGGTCGTCGGTCGGAAGAGGCGGTTGGCGGCGAAGTAGAGCCGGGTGTGGAGGTGGGGGCTGACGATGACCGGCGAGTCCCAGTTCTAGCGCAGCGGCGGCTCGCCCCGGCCCGGCTGCGGCTGGATCAGGACGCGCTCGCCGGTGCGCTTGTCGAAGCGGACGAGGACGCCGTACTGCGACTCGGCATAGATGGTGTTCGGGTCCTCCGGGTCGACCTGGCTCTGGAAGCCGTCGCCGCCGACGGTGACGAACCAGTCGGCGTTGGTGATCCCGTTGACGGTCGTCGTGCGCGCCGGCCCGCCGAGGCTGAAGTTGTCCTGGGTGCCGCCGAAGACGTTATAGAACGGCAGCGCGTTGTCGACCACGACGCGGTAGAACTGGGTGGTCGGCAGGTTGGCGATGAAGCGCCAGTGGCCGCCCTGGTCCCAGCTCTCGTAGAGCCCGCCGTCGCAGCCGTTCAGGTAGTGGGAGGCGTCCTCGCCGTCGATCCAGAGCACGTGGTTGTCGGAGTGCTTGTCGTTCTCGCCCAGCTTGCGGAAGGTCTTGCCGCCGTCGTCGGAGACCTGCATCCAGACGTCCATCACGTAGACGCGGTCGAAGCTCGCCGGGTCGGCGAACGATCTTGCCGTAGTACTGCGGCGAGGAGGAGATCTCGCCGCTGCGCTTCTCCCAGTGCGAGCCGCCGTCGGCCGAGCGGAAGAAGCCCGCCGCTCCGGCGCCGCCGCCGGCCGCCTCGACGACGGCGTAGACCACGTCGGGGTTCTGCGGCGAGATGGCGAGGCCGATGCGCCCCATCTCTTCCTTGGGCAGGCCGGCGGCGAGCTTCCTCCAGGTCGCTCCGCCGTCGACCGTCTTGTAGATGGCGCTCTCCGGGCCGCCGTCGATCAGCGTCCAGACGTGGCGCCGGCGCTGGTAGGCGGCGGCATAGAGCACGTCGGGGTTGCGGCGGTCGAGCACCAGATCGCTGACGCCGGTGTTCTCGCTGACCTGGAGCACCCGCTTCCAGCTCCTGCCGCCGTCCGTCGTCTTGTAGAGCCCGCGGTCGCCGCCCGCCGACCACAGCGGCCCCTGGGCGGCGACGTAGACGGTCTTCGAGTCGCGCGGATCGACGACGATCTTCGCGATGTGCTCGGAGGCCTTGAGCCCGACGTTCTCCCAGCTCGCGCCGCCGTCGACCGATTTGTAGACGCCGTCGCCGTAGGAGACGCTGCGCTGGCTGTTGCTCTCGCCGCTCCCCACCCAGACGGTCAGCGGATCGTTGGGGTCGATCGTCACGCAGCCGACCGAGTACTCGCCGGTCGAGTCGAAGATCGGGCTCCAGGTCGTGCCGCCGTCGACCGTCTTCCAGACCCCGCCCGAGGCGACCGCGACATACCAGGTGCGGCGGTTCCGGGGATCGACCGCGAGGTCCTGGACGCGGCCGGAGGTGAAGGCGGGACCGATGCCGCGCAGCTCGAGGCCGGCGAAGGTGGCGCCGCTCCATGGCGACTTGGCGGCCTCTGTTGACTTGGCCGCCGGCTTCGCCGCGCCGCGAGCGCCGGCGGCGAGAACGGCGCCGAGCGCCGCCGCGAGAAGAGTCCGTCGCATGCGATGGCTCCTTGGAGAGGAAATACGTTGGGCCGGCAGGCTCATCGCGCCTCCGGCACGTAGACGGCGGGGAGCGCCAGGCCGGCGGCCTGGCGGTTGAGCTCGGCCAGCTCGGTGGCGAGCAGCCGGTCGAGCTCCGCGAGGTCGCCGTCGAGCTCGCGCGTCTCGCGGGCGTACTCCTCGCGCACCCCGGCGGTCGGCGCTCCGTCGCCGGTCTTCACGACGTCGAAGAGCGGCGCCAGGCGCGAGTAGAGCTTGGCGCCGCCCTTCTGCGCCAGGATGTCGTAGACCACCTCCGCCTTGGGGTTGTGGAGCCGCCCCTCGAGATCGTCGAGCTTGGCGACGAGCGCCACGGAGCCCTTGACCAGCGGCGCCGCCTTGGGATCGCTCGCCAGCAGGTCGTCCCGCGCCGCGAGCTGGGTGCGGACGCTGCGCAGGCGCAGCACGGCGCGGGAGAGGCGGGTGATCGAGTCGCGCATCTCGAGGCTCAAGCGGAGCTGCTCCGCGAGGTCCGCCGCCGAGGCCTGGCTGCGCGGATCGGGCAGGAGCCTGAGCGGCGTGGTCTGCGTCTGATCGCCGGCCCTGAGCCGCACGGTGTAGGCGCCGGGGAGGGCGCGCGGCCCGGCCCCCGGATAGCCGCTGTCGAGCTTGGCGCCGGGGATCATCTCGGCGCCGTCCCAGGAGAGGTCCCAGGTGGCGAGCTGCACCCCGGCCCCCTTGGGGAGGGCGAGCTTCTTCAAGGCGGTCTCCTCGTCCTTGGGATCGTCGTCGTAGCCGCTCGCCGGCCGCGGCTTGCTCGACAGGCGGGCGACGCGGACGCCGGCCGAGTCGAGGATCTCGACCTCGACGTCGCCCTTGGGCTCGCCCTTCAGCCAGTAGTAGATGCGGGCGCCCGGCGCCGGGTTCTCGGCGTTCCACAGGCGGCGATAGCCGCTGCGGTAGCCCCAGCGCACGGCGTCCGGCGCGGCGAAGAGGTGGACCGCGGAGGCGGTCACCGCGGGCGACAGCTCGAAGAGCGGCTGGCGGTCGTCGAGGATCCACATCGAGCGGCCGTGGGTCGCCAGCACCAGGCTCGAGCCCTTGATCGCCAGGTCGTGGACGGCGACGGTCGGCAGGTTGAGCTTCAGCGAATGCCAGGTGGCGCCGTCGTCCTGCGAGTAGGAGACGCCGCGCTCGCTGCCCACCCAGAGCATGCCGCGGCGCAGCGGATCCTCGCGCGCCACGTGGAGGTAGACGTCGCGCGGCAGGCCGCCGTCGAGCCGCTTCCAGGTGCGCCCGAAGTCGGCGGTCTTCCAGAGGAAGGGCCGCGGGTCGTCCAGCCGGTGCGCGTCGACCACCAGGTAGGCGATGCCGGCGTCGAAATGCGACGGCTCGAGGCCGACGACGGTGCCCCACTTGGGGATGCCGGGGACGTTGGCGGTCAGATCGGTCCAGTGGGCGCCGCCGTCGCGCGTCAGGTGCACCAGGCCGTCGTCGCTGCCGGCCCAGATCACGCCGGCCGCGAGCGGCGACTCGGCGACGGCGAAAATGGTGTCGTAGACCTCGATGCCGGTGTTGTCGCCGGTGATCGGCCCGCCCGCCCAGCGCTGCTTCGACTTGTCGTCGCGCGTCAGGTCGGGGCTGATCGCCTTCCAGGTCTGCCCGCCGTCGGCGGTGCGGAAGAGCACGTTCGCGGCATGGTAGACGACCTTGGGATCGTGCGGCGAGAGAGCGATCGGCGCCGTCCACTGGAAGCGGTAGAGGAGGTCCGCGCCGCCGTGGCCGGAGGGGTTGTCGGGATAGACGGAGACGTCCCTCGAGGCGCCGGTCCGCCGGTCGTAGCGCGAGATGAAGCCGCCGTACTCGCCGGCATAGACGATCGCCGGATCGCCGGGGGCGGAGACCACGAAGCCGGCCTCGCCGCCGCCGACGTCGCGCCAGTCGGTGTCGCGGATGCCGGCGGTCGACAGGCTGTTCGAGGGGCCCTGCGCGGTGCCGATGTCCTGCAGCGCGCCGGCGACGTTGAACGGCACGTCGTCGTCGGCCGACACGTGGTAGAACTGGCCGATGGGGAGCGGCGGCGCCACCCAGGTCTCGCCGCCGTTCTCGCTCAGGTCCACCCCGCCGTCGTTGCCGCCGATCATCCGCTTGGGGTTCTTGGGGTCGATCCACAGGTCGTGGTTGTCGCCGTGGTGCAGGCCGGCGACGTGGGCGAAGGTCCTGCCGCCGTCGATGCTCTTCAGCATCGGCACCTGCGGGCACCAGACCTCGTCCGGGTTGGCCGGGTTGACGGTCAGCGTCGTGTAGTAGAAGGCGCGCTGGCGGAGCTCGTGCGAGGCGCTCGCCCGCATCCAGCTCTCGCCGCCATCGTCGGAGCGGAAGAGGCCGCCCTCCTCGGCCTCGATGAGGGCGTAGACGCGGCGGCCGTCGGAGGGGGAGACGGCGATGCCGACCTTCCCCCAGACGCCGCCGGGGAGGCCCTTGCCGGTCAGCTGCTTCCAGGTGTCGCCGCCGTCGCGCGAGACGTAGAGGCCGCTGCCCGGCCCGCCGCTCGTCAGATCCCAGGGGAAGCGCCGCACCTGCCAGAGGCCGGCGAAGACGATGTTGGGGTTCTCGGGGTCGAGGGCGACGTCCGAGGCGCCGGTGTCGGCGTCCTTTTTCAGCACCTGCCGCCAGGTCCTCCCGCCGTCCCGCGTGCGGTAGACGCCGCGCTCCGGGTTGGGGCCGAAGGCATGCCCCAAGACGGCGGCGAAGGCGACGTTCGCGTCGCGCGGGTCGACCGCCATCTTGCCGATCTGCCCCGCCTCGCTCCACACGTGCGCCCAGGTCTTGCCGCCGTCCCACGAGCGGTAGATGCCGTTGCCGCCGCCGAGGTTGCCGCGCACGTTGGCCTCTCCCGAGCCGACGTAGATCACGTTGGGGTCGGAGGGCGCGACGGCGAGCGAGCCGATCGCCGAGACCGGCTGGTCGTCGAAGATCGGCTGGAAGGAATGGCCGCCGTCGACCGACTTCCACACCCCGCCCGAGGCGGCGGCGACGTAGTAGATCCGCGGATCGCCCGGCACGCCGGCGACGCGCGACACCCGGCCGCCCCAGGCCGGCCCGAGCAGCCGATATTTCAGCTCCTTGAGCTCCGGCGGATCCTGCGGCTGCTGCAGGGCCCCCGGCCGGTCGGCCTTCGGGTTCGCCTTCTCGGCGGCGCGCGCCGGGGCGGCGCAGAGCGTCGCGGCGAGCAGGAGGCCGGCGGCGAGCCACCGGCCATGGGGACGACACGGGGAGGGTCGCATCGATTTCACCTCGGGACGTGGAAGGGAGGCATGCTCGGCCGCGAGCTTAGTCAATGGCCCCGGCGCCGGCAAGGGCCGGCGCGCCGGTAACGGAACCCCGCCCCGGCGCGCCTGATCGTCATGAGCCCCGGGCCGGAGCGCTGGAGCACGCCGTTTGACCAGCGCAGGATTATGGCTTAACCTTTGTAGATCCTTACCACTGTTTTTCACAATTTGGAGGAGTGCCCCATGAAGAGCCGATTCGTGCGTCTATTCCTGTCTCTCGTGGTCCTCGCGGTACTCGGGACCCCCCTCGCCCACGCCCAGGCGACCCGCACCTGGGTCTCCGGCGTCGGCGACGACGCCAACCCCTGCAGCCGCACCGCTCCCTGCAAGACCTTCGCGGGCGCCATCTCGAAGACCGCCCCCAACGGCGAGATCAACGTCCTCGATCCCGGCGGCTTCGGCGCCGTCACCATCACCAAGCCGATCACCATCTCGAGCGAGAACTTCGAGGCCGGCGTCCTCGTCTCGGGGACCAACGGCATCATCGTCACCGTCCCCAACGCCGGCGACGTCGTCGTGCTGCGCGGCCTTGACATCCAGGGGCTCGGCACCGGCCTCTCCGGCATCAAGGTGATCACCGGCGGCAACGTGCAGATCGACAAGTGCACCATCGACCGGTTCTCGATCGGCGTCGACTTCGAGCCCACTGTCGCGGGCAGCCAGCTGCACGTCACCGACTCGATCGTGCGCAACAACGGCGCGGCTCGACGGGGGGAGGCATCTTCGTCGCCCCCACCGGCACGGCGAAGGCCACACTCGACCACGTGCGGATGCAGGCCAACGTCTTCGGCCTCAAGACCCAGGGCAGCTCCAATACCTCGGTGTCCAACAGCAGCGCCGAGGGCAACTTCTTCGCCGGCTTCTCGGCCGTCAGCCCGGCGGCCCTGACGCTCGAGCACTCTGTCGCGACCCACAACTCCGCGAGCGGGGGGCGGAGTCGTCTGCCCGGCCGGCACCACCGTCCGCATGAGCAACATGATGGTCGCCGACAACACTACGGCCATGACGACCGGCGGCACCTGCATCACGTCGCACACCAGCGACATCGACGTCACCGTCGCCGGCCTCACCTTCGTCGCTCAGCAGTAGACGCTCCAGAGCGCGGCTGCGCGCCCCCCTCGGCTTTCTCGAGAGGGGCGCCGGCGCGTCTCAGGGTTACTTCTTGCCGCGCAGGCGGAGCAGCACGTCCCTCATCCGCCAAGCCCGCGTGCCCTCCATGAGCTCGATGTGGCGGCGGCAGTCAGCAAGCTCCGCGAGGAGGCCGGAACGCTCAGCCTCCCGGCCGGCGAGGTCGCCGCGCAGGCGCTCGCGCTCTGCGACCGCGCCGCACCACTCGGCCTCGATGCGGTCGCGCTCGGCGGCGAGGCGCGCGCGGTCGGCCTCGACGCGGTCGCGCTCCAGGGCGAGGCGCGCGCGGTCGGCCTCCGCCTCGGCGGCGAGGTGCTGCGCGGTGAGGAGCTGCGGCAAGCGCCGCCGATAGAGGTCGCGGTGCTTGTCGAACAGGTAGAGGCGCTGCGGCACTCCCACCTCTGCCGAGTGCAGCCGGCTCGTCATCGAGCCCGGACGGACGCGGTACTCGAAGGTCGGCGCCGGCAACCGATGAAAGGCCCAGCCATGCTCGGCCGCGCTGAGCCAGAGGTCCCAGTCCTCCCAGCCCATGGCGGGCATCGCCGCGTCGTAGCCGCCGCATTGCTCCCACACCTCGCGGCGGAAGACGGCGCAGGCATCGATGAAGTTGGCGCGCAGGAGCGAATCGAGGTCGAACTCCGGCGTCTGGATCCGCCCGGAACGGGCGCCGAACTCGACTCGATCGCCATAGACAACCCCCACGCCGGGATCGCCGGCGAGCACGCCGAGCGCCGCCGCCGCGAAGCCCGGTAGCAGGCGGTTGTCGGCGTCGAGCGGCAGGATAGAGCGCCCGCGCGACGCGGCGATACCGCGGTTGCGCGCCCTGGAGAGACCGCCGTTCTCCTGGCGCAGGACAGCATAGCCGGCGTCTTCGAGGACGGCGAGGACGGCGAGCGTCCGCTCGCCGCAGGAGCCGTCGTCGACGATCAGGAGCTCGTAGGGCTCGGCAACGGTGCGCTCGACGCTCGCCACCGCTTCGAGCAGCAGCTCGCCCATCTCGTAGCAGGGGATGATCACCGAGAGGGGCACCTCCGGCGCCGCGGCGGCCCGCGGGGCGCGGGGCGCCGGCAGCGACCAGAGGTGCGAGGCCGGGAGGTCGGCCTCGCGCTCGAGCTCGCGGAGGAGCTCGATGGCCGCCGGCCAGCCGGCGGCCATGAGGCCGATCAGCGGGTCCGCCGCCGCCAGAGTGGCGAAGCGGCCGCGGTCGACGTTCGGCGCCGCGGCGGGGAGCTCGCACCGGCGCCCCGCGGCCTCGAGGCGGCCCGAGAGCCGGACCAGGCCGGCGGGGTCGCCGGCCAGCGCATCGGCGCTCAGGAGGAACGTGCGCTCGCGATGGCGCCGGCGGAAGTCGAGAAGGCGACGGTTGTAGAAGGTCCAGATGCGATAGGCATAGTCCGGGCGCTCGAGGAAGACCGCCGCGCCGAGGCGTTGCAGAGACTCGGCGACCCCCCAGGGAAAACGATAGACCAGGAGGTAGCACGGCTCGAGGCCGGCCATGGCCTCGTCCCAGGCGTCGAGGAGCAACGTGGCCCTCGGGTCTTTGAAGCCCCAGGGGAGACCGCGCGAGATCCGCTTCACCGCGAGCGCGGCGGCGGCGGTCAGATGCCCGGCGAGGGGGCCCGAGCTCCACCGCTCGCTCTCCGTCCAGCCCCAGTCGGGGTAGCCGGGCTCGCCAGCCGGCACCGCCGCGCGGAGGGTGCGCGCGTTGAGCTCGACGACCTCGAGATCCGCGAAATCGTCGTGCCGGCCGGCGATGTCCGCCGGCACCGGGTGCGCGCCGACGCCAATCCCGCCGGCGGCGAGCCATGAGGCGGCGAGCGAGATACCGGAACGGTGCATCCCGGCGACGACGATCGGCGGAGCCGGCCGAGCGCTGCCCGGGGGAATGGCGGAGGGGCCGCCGCTCGGCATGCCCGCTCAGCTACCGCACCGGCGGCCGCCGGAGACGAGGTTCTTCCATTCCGCCGCAGCGGGGCGGGCGACCACCGGGGCCACCGATCCGGCATCGATCAGATTGAGCACCTCGTGCGGCACCGTCATCGCGCTCGCCCTCCTGGGTCCCTCTGTCGACGGGCACCGGGAAGCATACCCCCATCGCCACTGGCCGGCACCTCTCCCGAGCCTCGGCGGGCGGCGCTCTCGCCGCCACGGCGTCGACGCCAGCCCTCGCGGTGGACGAATCGCGCGGGTTTTGCTAGAAGAGCGGCGTTCACGGCTATGCAAGAAGCTCGTCGCGTCCTGGTCGTCTCCGGCATGCACCGGTCGGGCACCTCGCTCATGGCGGGGCTCGCCGCCGCGGCGGGCATCGACATGGGGTCCGAGCTCATGCCGGCGAGCCGGGGGAACCGCTGGGGCCACTTCGAGGACCTCGAGTTCGTGCGCTTCCACGAAGAGTGCCTCGAGCGGCGGGGCGCCGGGGCGCTCAGCCCGCCGGACGGCGGCGTGACCGGCTGGAGCGCCGGCGAGGAACGGCAGGCGCGGGAGCTCGTCGACCGCCGTGCCGGCAAGCCGGCCTGGGGTTGGAAGGACCCGCGGACGGCGCTCTTCCTGCCGCTCTGGGCGCCCCTGCTGCCCGCTCCCTTCTTCCTCCTGCTCTACCGGCATCCCGCCGAGGTGGCGCTCTCCCTGCTGCGCCGCGGCATCGACCTCGAGGTGCAGCTCGATCCCTGGACGGCGGTCCGCGCCTGGACGGTCTATAACCGCGGCATCCTCGACTTCCGCCGCCGCTGCCCGGACCGCTGCCTGCTCCTCTCCGTCGCCGGCATCCGCCACGACCTCGCGGCGGCGCTCGCCCTCGCCGCAGCGCGCTCGGGCCTGCCGCTCGACCGCGCGGGAGCCGCGGCGCTCTACTCGCCGGACGAGCTGCGCACCGGCCTCGCCGCCCGCGGCCTCGACTGGCGGGCGGTGGCGCCGGAGGCGATGGAGCTCTACGCTCTCCTCGAGGAGGCCGCCGACCTGCCGGCCGGCGCTCCGGACGCCGAGGCCGGCGCCGGCGCCATGCCGCGCGAGCGGGAGCTCGAGGAGGCGAGCGAGCACCTGCTGGCCGCCGCGCTCGCGGCCGGCACGGCGGGAGAGGCCGCGCCGCGCGCCGCCGCCACGCTCCAGGAGCGCATCGACTACTCCGAGCTGCGGCTCCTGATCGCGCGGCAGGAGCGGCAGCTGGAGGAGAGCGGCGAGAGGATCGGGCGGCTGACCGAGCGGTTGGCGGAGCTCGACCGCGATCAGGCTCGCCTCGCCGGCACCCGCGCCATGCAGCTCGTCCACACGTACTGGCGCGCCGCGCAGCGCGCCCAGGGCTGGCGCCGCCAGACCGGCTGGCGCCTGCGCGAATTCGCCGGCGCCGCGCCCCCGCCGGCGGCGGCGGCGATCGTCGTCGGCTGCGTCGCCGAGAACGAGCCCGTGAGCCTGGCGCAGGCCTTCCGGCTGGCGCGCTCGCTGCGCTGGTTCGGCGGCGCGCTCGCCGACGCGCGGATGCTCGTCTGCGTCGTCGGCGACGTCGCCGACCACGAGCGGGCGCGGCTCGCGGCGGCCGGGGCGGAGATCCGCGTCGTGGAACGCTTCGACCGCCGCAACCCGCACGCCAACAAGCTGCAGTTCTTCGCCGAGGCCGAGCGCGCGGGCGGGCGCGGGATGCTGCTCCTCGACTGCGACACGGCCGTCGTCCGCGACCCGCTGCCGCTCCTCGCCGGCGGCGCCTTCCAGGCCAAGATCGCCGACGTCGCCTCGGTCCCGCACGAGATCTTCGTGCGGCTCTTCCGCCACTTCGGCCTCGCCCTGCCGCGCCGCCGCTATCGCACCACCCTGCTGGCGCAGCGCACGATCCTCTACTGCAACTCGGGGGTCGTCTTCCTGTCGAGCGAGCTGGCGCGCGAGTTCGTTCCCCTCTGGTGCGAGTGGAACCGCCGGCTCCTCGACGCCGCCCACCTGCTCGGCCCCTGCGCCCACCACGCCAACCAGGCGAGCCTCAGCCTGGCGCTGGCCGCCCATCCGATCCCCTTCGCGGAAGCCTCCGCCGCGCTCAACTTCCCGCTCCACATGACCCACCTGCCGCGCCCGCCCGCCGTCGCGGCGGTCGACCCCGCCATCCTCCACTACCACCAGGAGGTCGACGGCCGCGGTCGCCTACTCGCCACGCCGTATCGGCCCGCCCAGGCGCGCATCGAGGCGCTCAACCGGCGATTGACGCGACGAGGGCCGAGCCGGCGCGGAAGCGTAGCCGGCCGTGATCGACCAGCTGCCGGCCGATGGCCGCGGCGACCTCGCGGTCGGCCGCTTCGCCGGTATGGACGTGATCGATGAAGCGAGGGAGGGCGACGCCGGCGAAGAGGTCGCCCAGATAGGTGAACCGGTCGCGGTCCCGTCCGGCCCAGCCGCGCGCCACGCGGGAGTAGGTCGCCAGCAGCCCGTCCCGGTAGCCGGCGAGCCGCTTCGCCCGCCCCTGTTCGTAGGGTGTCAGGCGCCGCTTCTCGACGAGGCAGGGCTCCCAGAAGAAGCTGGTGCGGAAGCCGTAGCTCGCGGCGAGGCCGTCCGCCGCCCGCAGGTTGGCATCGACGGCGCGCAGCGTCTCCTCGACCAGCCGGGGCGACGGCGCGGCGGGGGGCGCCGGCGGCGGGGCGGCGAGGCCGCAGAGGCGGACGAGGGCCGACCGCGCGGCGAAGACCCGCAGCGCCTCCCGCACCAGCCGGCGGGCGTGGAGCAGGAGGTTGAACTCGCGCGCCCGATGGTCCTCGTTGGGGGAGAGGCCGGCGGCGCGGCTCTGCAGCGCGCTCAAGGTGTCGTTGATGCCGAAATAGAAGATCGCGAGATCGGGCACGTCCCCGGCCTGCAGCCGGCGCAGCAGGGCGATCACCTCCTGAGTGCTGACGTAGCCGGTCTCCCCGAAGTTGAGGATCTCGGCGCGGACGCCGGCGGCGGCCAGGTAGCGGGCGAGCGCGGAGGGGATGGTGCCGTCGTCGCGGACGCCGGTCCCCCAGGCCGCGGAGCCGCCGAAGAAGAAGATCCGCAGCGGCGGCCCGGCGCCGCCCGTCGCCGGCCGCCAGGTGCGGCGCAGCCCGTCGGCATCGATGTGGATGTGCCGGCCGGCGAAGGGCAGCCGGCGCCAGTAGGCGAACGGCTCCCAGCGCACGCGCGCGCTCTGCGCGTTCTCCTCGTAGAGCTCCGCCACCCAGGGCTCGCGGGGATAGCTGTCGGCATGGATGCGATCGTCCGCCGGCCGGGCGCGCGGCGCGACGGCGATCCGGGCGATCCCCTCGGCGAGCGCCAGGACGGCGAGGGTGATCCCCACCGCCAGCCAGAGCCTGGCGAACCCGGCGAACCCGGCGAACATACGCCGGGGCAGGCTCCGCGACGCTTCGTCCATTTGACGCGGGATTCTAGACTACCGCCGGCGCCAGGCTCCCCGGCTTCTCGGTCGCCGCGCCGGCGAAAGGATCGGCTCCATGACGAACGGACCCGCGAGCGCTCGGGCGGCAGGCCCGCCGCCGGGCGGCGCCGCCCTGACCGCGGCCGGCGCGCTGCTCTTCCTCTTCATCCCCCTGGTGCTGTACCTCTTCGTGGGCCACCCCGCGCCGGTCGGCGCCAGCCTCGCCGCCGGGGTCCTCCTGATGCTCGGCCACCGCTTCCTCGCCCGGCCCTATATGCGCCGCGCCCTCGCCGCCAAGTGCCTGTGGTGCAACCGCCGGCTCGATCCCGGCGGCGATGCCGCGGAGGAGCTCGCCCTCTGCGCCGGCGGCGCGGGCTGGACGGCCCGCTGCTGCCCCGGACACCGCGCACCGGCGGCGCGCTTCTTCGCCTTCGTCGACGGCGCGGCCTGGCCGCTGCGCCTCGGCATCTTCCTTCCCCTCCTCCTGCTCCTCGCCGCCCTCGCCGCCGCCGCCTTCGGCCGCACCCTCCCCGGCATCCCGCTCGCCCGCGCCACCGACCTCTTCCGGCTGCTCGTCGGCATCACCGTCAACGTCGCCGCCTGGGGCTATCTGGGAGCCGGCGAGCGGGCGCCGGCGCACGTTCCCTTCCCCCTCCACAACTTCACGCTCGTGGGCGTCCGCGCCCTCCTCTGGATCTTCCGTCTGGTGGGGGTCTGGTGGATCGGCCTGGCGCTGGCGCACCTGCTGGCGAGGTGAGGCGGCGGCTCGGCGTCGACAGGGATAGACGAGCATCTCTGTAACCCCCGCCCGGGCGCGCTCGCGCGGTTGCAATTTGGGCAAGCCGGACGCGCCCTCCCCGCTCGCGGCCCCGAACCCGGAGCCTTCCGACCGCTGCGCCGGCACCGGGCATGCCTCTTGCGTAGTACGCCAATCGGCTTGGATCAAGGCACACCCGCCGTGAGGCGGGGCCGCAAAGCCAGGGGTCTCGTCCCGAGATCGCCCGGCCGCCGAAGAGCCCCCAACAGAGCAGGAGTCGCTATGCGGCGTTCAGCGGGGGGCAGTAGAAGGCGAATCCGCAGCTCTCTCACGGTCCTGCCGCCACGGACCGACGGGCGCAGGTCGAGCCCGGCTTCCTGGCGGCGCAAGCGGGCGTGGGAGAACGGCTGGCGGTTCCGACCTCCCCCGTCCCGCATCTCCTGCCGTGCTCCGTAGGGGCGCGCGCTCCCAAGGTCTCGAGCAGCAACCCAACATCGGGAAGAACCCGATTGGAAACCCAACTCTGGGGAAGGAGAAACGTCCATGAATTTCCATCGGAAAGCGCTCGTAGGGATCACGGCGGGCATGATCTGCCTGCCCGGGCTCGCGGCAGCCATGCCCCTCCATCTGTCCGTCGACCAGCAGGCCAAGGGGCTCACCTTGAGCTCGGCCGGCGTCGGCATGGAGGGCATCGGCTCCGGCACCCGCAACCTGACCGTCAACATCCAGGGCACCGTCGCCTTCGCCCGCCTCTACTGGGAGGGCCGCCAGGCGCCCTGCGACAAGGACGGCTCGGGCAACTGCGCCGCGACCTTCACGCCGTACCGTGACCAGGTCGTCAAGTTCAGCGGCCACACCATCACCGGCGCCATCATCGGCTCGGAGAGCCAGCCGACCTCGGGCGAAGGCCCCATCTTCAACGTCGGCTACGAGGCGGACGTCACCTCGATCGTCGCCGCCGCCGGCAACGGCACCCAGAACTTCACCATCGGCGACGGCGACGTCGCGAACAACCTCTGGCGCTGGGACGGCGCCGGCCTGATCGTCGGCTACCTCGATCCGGCCAACCCCAACACCTACCGGGTGATCATCTTCGACGGCGAGGACTTCGCCTATGGCCCCGACCCGGGCGGCACCGATGACCGCACCACCGACCCGGTGACCTTCAACCACGGGATCAACACCGGCAATCGCACCGCCGAGCTGACCCTCTTCGTCGGCGACACCAACGCCCGCCGGCCGGACCGCATCGACATCAGCAACAACCCGAGCATCTTCAATTCGCTCGACTCCTCGAACGGCCCGCAGTTCGACGACGACCTCCACACCATCAACATCCCGTCGGGCGTCGGCACGACCACCGTGCAGCTCGTCTCGGCCCCGGTCAACCAGAACCCCGACTCGATGCTTTGGGAGCTCGCCGCTCTGCGCGTCCAGCAGCTCGACACCACCAAGCCGACCTGCAAGCTGACGGCGACCCGCACCGGCCCGCCGACGCAGATCGACATCACCGTCCAGGACGTCGACACCGGCCTCTCCTCGATCGTGGTCACCACCAGCAACAACGCCGACACCCCGGTGCCGCCGTTCACCGTCGGCGACAACGCGCCGCTCGTCATCACCTCGACCAAGATCGACCAGACGCAGCGCTCGCAGGTCGCCCTCCAGGTCACCGACCTCGCCGGCAACGTCACGTCGTGCGACCCGGTGCTCGGCCTCATCACCCGCACCGAGGGCAAGCAGGAAGCGCAGACGGTCGCCGGCATCGACGCCTCGGAGCACATGGTCACCGTGTTCAACGGCCAGCCGGGCATCCGCGAGCTCGAGATCCATGTCAACGGCAAGAAGTTCAAGACCACCCAGCTCGGCGACGGCGACAAGCAGTCGGTCGACGTCGGCTCCGCGATGACCGCGGGCGCCAACAACACCATCACCCTGAAGGCGAAGGGCCATCCCGGCGGCTCGGCCAACTTCATGATCTGGGACGGCGTCCAGTAAGGGCATAGAACCTGCAGTCCACGGTATATTCTTGCAACCCGCGCTCGGCGTTCCTCATGGGGACGCCGAGCTTCTTTCAAGGAGGAAGCGCGATGAAGAAGATGTATCGTCGTCCGACCCTGCGGCGGCTCGGCCTGCTGCGCCAGATCACTCGTTTCAGCTTCTAGCTTTCCAGGCTTCGAAACGGCCGGCGGGGGGCCTCCGGGCTCCCGCCGGCCGCCGGATCCGCACCCGACATTTCTGACCCGGACACTCTGCATACAATGAACGGCATGAGCGACGTGACCGCGGCGATCGAATTGAATGAGCGCCTGCGGCCCCGCGAGGGGCTCCTGGCGCAACGCGCGGCCGAATCACGCGTCGTCCTCGACCCGGCCACCGGCCAGTATTACGCCCTCGACGAGGTGAGCGGCCGCGTGTGGGACCTCTGCGACGGCAGCCGGAGCGTCGCCGCGGTGATCGCCGCGGTGTGCGAGGAATACGACGCGCCCCGCGAGGAGATTCAGGCGGACGTGCTGGCGCTCTTGGGCGAGCTCGCCGGCGACGGCCTCGTCGTGCGCGCAGGCTGAGAGATCATGGCGGGCACGGCGCCGGCGGCGTGGCGGGTCGTCCTCTTCGCGGCGGCGGTGCCCCTCCTCCTGCGCTTCGTCCGCATCGACCGGCTCGGCGGCTGGCTGGAGCCGCGCCGCGAGCCTCCCCGATCCCCCGCCGGCCCCGCGATCGACGGCATGGTGCGGCGGATCGACCGCCTGCGCCTCGCCGGCCGCCCGCTGGTGCGCTCGGGCTGCCTCACCCGCGCCATCACCCTCTACTACTTCCTGCGCCGCGCCGGCGCCCCGGCGACCCTCCATTTCGGGATGGGAGAGCTCCGCGACGGCTTCGCCGGCCACTGCTGGGTGGAGCTCGCCGGCGAGCCCATCGCCGAGCCGCGCGATCCGCGCCCGCTCTATCCCGAGATGCTGCGCTTCCCGCAGAGCTCGGCGCGATGAGCCTCGACCGGCGCGGCGAGACGCTCCCGCGGGACGCGGCGGCCCCGCCCCTCGCCGGAGCGGCGTTCGCCTGCGACTTCCATGACATCCCGCTGACGGTGACCGGCTGGGCGCCGGCCGTGGCGGCGGTCCACGCCCGGCTGGAGCGCCTGCCGGCCCGCGAGCCGCGCCAGCCGCCGGACGGCGACACCCTCGGCCTCCGTTTCGAGCTCGTGGCGGGCGACGAGGCGGTGGCGCTGGCGCGCCGGCGGCCGGCCGGCGCCCGGCCGGTCTACGACCCGCCGCAGGGCGAGGTCGTCTACTCGGACGCCGAGGACGTCCTCTACATCGAGCACGGCGCAGAGCGCCAGATGGTCGCCGTCTGCGAGCCCGCCGCCGGCCGCGCCTGGATCGGCCTGCGAGCGCCGGCGGGGAGCGGCTCGCCGGAGGACGTCTGGTATCTCTCGCATCCCCTCTTCACCGTGCCCTTAGCGGAGCTCCTGAAGCGCCGCGGCCTCTTCGGCCTGCATGCCGCGGGCGTCGCGCGCGGCGGCCGCGCCCTCCTCCTGCCGGGGACGAGCGGCGCCGGCAAATCGACGCTCTCGGTCGCCCTCGCCCAGGCCGGGCTCGACCTCCTGGGCGACGACACCCTGTTCCTCGCCCAGGGTCCCGACGGGCTCCGGCTCCTCGCCTTCCCGGACGAGATCGACCTGACGCCCGAGACCGCCGGCCTGCTGCCGGGGATCGCGCCGCTCCTCAGCGCCCGGCCGGGCTGGCACAAGCACCAGCTCGCCGCCGAGCGCCTGGACGGCTGCGCGCTGGCCTGGGAGTGCCGCCCGGCGGTCCTCGTCTTCCCGCGCGTGGCGGCTGGACGGGAGGAGAGCCGCCTCACCCCGATCGACTCGTTCGCGGCGCTCCTCGAGCTGGCGCCGAACGTCCTGCTGACCGAGGCGCGCTCGTCGCAGGCCCACCTGGACGCCCTGGGCGAGCTCGCCCAGTCCAGCCGCTGCTACCGGCTGGAGACCGGGCGCGACCTCGCCGCGGCGGCCGCCCAGCTCGCCGCCCTCCTCGCGTGAGCCGCGAAGACCGCATCCTCTGCGCGGTGACGCGCCAGGAGCTCTCCCCCGAGCACCGCGCGGCGGTCGCCGAGCTGACCGCGCCCCGCCGCCGGCCGGTCGACTGGCGGCGGGTCGTCGAGACGGCCGAGCGCCACGGGGTGGCGCCGATCGTGGGAGCGAACCTCGCCCGCTGCGGCGCCGGGGAGCGCGGCCTCCCCGCGGCGCTCGCCGGGCGGCTCGAGCTGGCGCTCTACGAGAACGCGGCGGTCAAGGAGCGCGACGGCGCGCGGCTGGCGGCGGTGATCTCCCGCCTCGCCGCGGAGGGCCTGGAGACCCTGCTGGTCAAGGGGGCCGCCCTCGACCTCCTGGTCTACGAGCAGCCGGCCTGGGCGGTGTCGCGCGACCTCGACCTCTCCGTCCGCCGCGTCGCCGGCGCCCCCCGCGGCGAGGAGGACTGGGACCTGCGGCGGCCGCTCTACGCCCAGGGGATCGAGTGCGACTACCTCACCCATCACGACGTGACGATGAACGGCCTCCTGCCGATCCCCTTCGCGCGCATCTGGCGCGACGCGCGGCCGGTCCGCCTGCGCGGCGCCGCGGCCTGGGCGATGGCGCCCGAGGACCTCGTCATCGCGCTCGCCGTCAACGCCTGCCGCAAGCGCTACTTCCACCTGAAGTGCATGTTCTCGCTGGCGGAAGCGGTCGGCCGGTCGCCCGGGCTCGATTGGAAGGTGCTGGCGGAGAAGGCGCGCGACTACGGCTGCCGGGGGATCGTCCACGCGGCGTTCTCGGCCGCCCGCGCGACGCTCGGCCTGGCTCTCCCGGCGGCCTTCCTCCCCGACCTCGGCGTGCCCGCGGCGCGGGCGCGCCTGCTCGGGCTCCTCGTCCGCGCCCTCGCCGCCGGCCGCCCGTTCACCGGGATGTCGGGACACGGCCGCGGCCGCATCCTCGGCAGGAGCGTCCATCCCGCCCTCCTCCTCGCCTACGCCAGCCTCGAGCCGGCCTACCGCAAGCGCTCCCTCGACCTCGCCCGCGAGCACCTCCCCCCCGCCGATCCGCAGCCGGAGAGCGGCGCGCCCCTCCCCCGCAACGGCGCCGCGGGTGCCCGCGCCACGGGCTAGGCCGGATCTCTCGCCAAAAATAGAAACAAGGGCCGCCTCCTCTCGTATGCAAGCGAGTGGGAGGTGGACCTAGCTCGATGTCTGACCTGATCGCACGATTCACGGCCCTGCCTGGCTACGGGATTGCCGCTACGGCCGTGCTCCTCCTGTACGCGATTCAAACGGAGATCCGCTTTGGCAGGCGGGCGAGGACGACCCGTGCTGGCTCAGCAGACCGCAAGAGCACTCTGGTGCTTTCCGTCTGCGCTACCGTCCCCATCCTCGGTTTCGCGCTCGCCATGAAGGCGAGCTCCCCCACGGTCGCGACGCTACTCCCGCGCTGGTTCCGGAACGCGGAGCTGCCCGGTCTGCCGTGGAGCGCGTGGCTCGGTGTGTTGCTCGGCGCGGGCGGGGTTGCGCTGCGTCTCTGGGCGGTCCTCACGCTCCGCGAGCGCTATACCAAAACCCTGCTGATCCAGCAGGAGCATTCGATCGAACGCGGAGGCCCGTACCGCTGGGTGCGCCATCCCGGCTATCTAGGATCCCTGCTCTGCCTCAACGGCATCGCGCTCGCCTCTGGAAACTGGGCGACCCTTCTCGTTTCCCTCGTCGTCACATTCGCCGCGTACGGCTATCGCATCCGGGTCGAAGACGAGATGCTTGTCGCGGCCTTCGGCGATTCGTATGCCGAGCTTCGCCGCGAAGTAGGAGCCCTCATTCCGTCATGGCGTGCGCCGAGGCGATGAGTCCTTCGTGACCAGACGCCTCGCCCTCGACCTCGCCCGCGAGCACCTCCCCCCGCCGATCCGCAGCCGGAGAGCGGCGCGCCCCTGCCGCGGAGCGAGCTGTCAAGGGTACTCCCGGCGAATCTTTAGCTTTGCGCAGTGCGCGCTAGCCCCCGCCGTCGCGCAGGCCTAAAAAGCGAAATCCTGCCGCTCCGCGCGGCGAACAAGCCGACCGCGCGCCGCGGCAGCGGAAAAATCAGATTTTTCTCGCGCCGCGGGCGGCGGAAGGGGAAAAATCGATTTTTTCTCCTTCCGTGCCGTGCGGCAGCGGAAGAATTGATTTTTTCTCGCGCCGCGCGCCAGGGAAGCGGAAGAATTGGATTTTTCCCGTCCCGGGCGCACGGCAGGGGAAGAATTGGTCGATTCCAGCTCCCTGGGATGCGGACGGGAAGAGATCGGCGGGGGCGAGTTGCTCCGCCAGCTCAAGGACGTCGCAGACCCCGGCTGCGCTGGCGCGGTCGAGGAGCGCGACGAGGCGGAGTGGACGGAGCCGCGGCGGATCGGCGAGCTTCGGCACCAGGTTCTCGGCCCTCGTCGTCGGGGGACGAGGCTGTCCTCGAAGCTCATGGCTTGGACATGGCCAAAGGCTGGAGAGATCGACCGCTGGGCGTTCCGTCACTACGGGGCCGAGCGCAGGGGCTCGAACCCCTGCGCCGGCCCCTTCCCTTCGACCGCCCGAGCCTCTCGGCCTGGCTCAGGTCCTCGATCGGGCCCCTGCCGTGAGGCCGGAGACCGCCAGGCCGACCTGTGCCGCCACCGCGACGGCGATGCCGGTGGTGAAGAGCGTTCCCGGCTGGCGCCCGAGGTCGAACAACGCCAGACCGAGGGCAACTATGGCGACCGCCTCGAGGAGGACCTCCAGGACTCGCCGGGGCGGCACCGGAGGATTGATCGGCGGCCCGACGTAGGGAATGGTGCGCTCGGAGAGCAGCAGCAGGAGCTGGCCGACGATCAGGCCGCCCATCGCCCCGAGATCCGCGCCCGCCCGCGCGGCGAAAAAGGCGGCGATGGTGAAGACCGCGCTCAAGGTCACTAAGACGAGCCTCATCGGGCTGGGCGGGTTGATGGGCGGCGGCTTGTAGGTCATCTCCGGCTGCTGGATGTCGTTGGTCTCCGGCATTCGCTCCTCCCTTTCTTTCACGTCCTCTTCACGTTCTCTTCTGACGCCCGCGCTCCAGCTCGCCTCGCAGCCGAGGCGGCTGATGAGGCCCCTCGGGGGGCTTGGGCGGGTTGATCGGGGGCGGCTTGTACGTCATCTCCGTGGTCTGGACCTCCGGCTCGATGGGCATCGCGGTCTCCTCTCGTGATCGGATCGACTCTGACGATCGCCCCCACAGATCGACTCCACGGATGGGCTCTGCGCCGCCTTGACAGGCGACGGCCCCACGGAAGCGTTACAGGACGGCATCACTACCGGGGATCCCCCGACAGAATGAAGGGCGCCCAGTAGAACGGATGCGCCCGGCGCTCCCCCGCGATCATCGCGAGCTTCGCCTGCCGCAGGGCCTCCCCCTTATCGTCGCCGCGGCCCAGCCGGGCATAGAAGTCGGGCATGAAGTCCGGAGCCGTGTCCTCGGAGACCTGCCACAGGCTCACCACCAAGCTCGGGGCGCCCGCATAGAAGAAGGCGCGGGCGAGGCCCACCAGACCTTCGCCGCTGACCCGCTTGCCGAGCCCGGTCTCACAGGCGGAGAGCACCACCAGATCGGCGCTCAGCTTGAGGTTGAAGATGTCGTTGATGCCGAGGATGCCGTCGTCCCGCGGCCCGGCGGGCCAGAGCACCAGCCCGGAGAGCTCCGGATGCTCGGCGTCGCTGATGCCGTGCATGGCGAAGTGGACGTGGTGCGCCCCGGCGAGCGCGCGGTTGCCGAGAACGTTGGACTTGCTCGCCGCCGACCCGCAGTAGAGAGTGACCGAGCCGCGTCGATAGAGGGCTCCGATGGCCTCGATCTCGCGCCGGGAGCCACGCAGGGGCGGCAGCCGGAGGATCGCCGGGCGGATGGCGCCCGCGACGGCGCTCGGCGGCGCCGGGCAGCCGGCATCGTCCGCGGCGGAGGGGGCATAGGCGACGAGCGAATCGGCCGCGGCCGACCTCTGCCGCGGGCGGTTCGCGGGCGGCAGCTCCTTGAGCACGGCCGCCGACGGCACGTAGCTGATCACGTGGTCGCGGAGCAGATAGGGCAGCTTCGACAGCGGCTCTCGCTGCGCCGCGGCGGCGTCGGTCAGCAACACCTCGAAAGGCAGCAGATGGAGGGAGCCGTCGGGCACGATCAGGAGGTTCCGCGCCGGTGGCGCGCCGCCCGGCAACAGCAGCCGATAGAGGCGGGCGGCCTGCCGGCGATAGGAGCCGAGGAGCTTCCCTCCCGGCCGCTCGAGAGCCTGCCGCAGGCTGGCTACGGTGGAGTCGATCGCCGAGCTCCCGCCGAGGTCGTAGGCGGTGACTTCGCGGTCCGTGACCACGAAGAGGTAGGCGCTCTCGGCGCCGAGGAAGTATTCGAGGAGCGCCGTCTCCCTGCCGAGCAGGGACTGGATCTGCGGCGCCGTCAGGCGCACGGGATAGCGCACGCTCGCATAGCGGGGATTCTCCCGCCGGATGCCTGCGGCGAGGCGGTCGCGCCTCTCCGCGAGCTGGGCGAGCTCGCTCTGCGCCGACCTCACCGCCGTGGAGTCGGCCGCCGCCGCCAGCTCGGCGCGGACGCCGGCGAGCCGCTGGGCGAGAGCCGTCTCTTCGGCCGCGAGCCTGCCCGAGACCTCGCCGCGGACATCGACCCGCCCCTCTGCCAGGAGATCGAGGAGCGCCCGCGCGCGCGACCAGTCGCTCGCCGCGAGCGCCGCGGCGGCGAAGCCGCCGCCGGGGTGGGCGCGGTCCAGGCGGACGAGCAGGTCGACATCGAGGTCGTAGAACGAGCGCTGGGTAGCGAAGAACGAGACACGGAGGTCGTCGCTCGCCACCTCGCTGAGCTCCCGCTCGAGGTACTGCAGCCCCTGCTCGACCTCATTGCGGGCGGCTTCGAGCGCCCCGCTCGCGCGATGGAACAGAGCCCGCTCGCGCAGGCAGTTGGCAATCACCGCCGGACGGCCGCCAGCCTGGGCCAGCGGGAGCGCCCAGTCGAGCTCCCGCGCCGCGCCGGCGGGGTCGTGGAGCAGGCCATAGGCCCGGCTGCTCGCCAGGTGCAGCTGGGCCTCGTCGGTCGGGTCGGCGTTGCGCTCGGCCCCGGTGAGCGCGAGAGCGGCCTGCAGGTGACCGAGGGCGAGCTTCCCATCGCCTTGGTCCATGGCGATGTGCGCCAGCCCGGCGTGGACCGAGGCTTCCGGGCGCGTCAGCCGGCGCTTCCGGCTGAGCTCGAGAGCGTTCCGGAAGGCCTCGCCGGCGGCCGCGAGGTCGCGTTCCTTGTAGCGGATGTAACCCATGTTGACCTGGGCCTGCAGCGCCTCCTCGGAGCTCGGATCGAGCCGCAAGACGCGTCGATAGACATCGAGCGCCCGCTCCAGGTCGCCGAGCTCGACATACAGCGAGCCGACGTTGTGGAGGATGCTCACCTGGGTTCCGACCGTCCCCAGGTGGCTCGCCTGCAGCGCCTCGTCGTAGCGATCGAGAGCCGCCTGCAGGTTGCCGTGCTTCTGGTATACCCCCGCCAGGTTGCTGACGATCGAGACCTCGGTCTCCCGGTTCGGGCTGCGCTGCGCCAGGCGCCGCGCCGCCTCGAGCTGCTTCACCGCCTCGGTGGCCTCCGTCTCGAGGAGACCGAGGCCGTTGAGGGTATTGGCCTCCCCGTCGACGTCGCCCGCGGCGCGCCGCAGGGACAGCGCGCGCCGGTAGTCGGCTCGCGCCGCCTTCACGTCGGGCGGCCCGTCGAAGGACTCGAGATAGGCCAGGTTGGAGAGCGCCTCCGCCTGCTCGGCGATGTCGCCCAGGTCGCGCCAGAGGGCCAGCGCCTGCCGGGTGGTCTCACGGGACTTGCGGACGTGCTCGGGATCGCCGCGGTCCTGGTGCCAGGCGATCCCCAGATACTCTAGCGCCTTCGCCCGGCCCTCCGGGTAGCCGCATGCCTCGGCGCGCGACAGCGTCGCCCGGATCTCCTCGAGCGCCCGGGGTGAATTCTGGTCGAGCAGGGCGTTGCCGATCGCGTTGTCGGCGTCGACCTCGCCGCGGCAATCGCCGGCCTGCCGCCACAGGAGGCCAGCCCTCTCCAGCCGAGAGAGCGTGTCGCGGCTCGCGGCGTTCCCCGCCGCGTCCGCGATGCGGAGGGCCTCGGAGAACGCCGCCCGGGCGGCCACCCGGAGGCCGTCCTGGGGCTCCTCGGCGCGCCGCAGCTCCTCGAAGTCGAGCCGGAAACGGCCGCGGCTGCCCGCGGCGTCGCGGCCGGTGAGGGTCAGGCGGTAGCGGCCGGCGGCGGCGGTGACGAGGTCGAGCCGCTTGCGGGTGCGGCGCTCGCCGCGCCCCGCCACGGCGACCACCCGGCCGGCCGGATCGGCCAGGACCGCCTCGATCTCGAGGCCGATCTGGCGGTAGGAGAGCGAGAGGTAGCGCCCCGGGGGGAAGGTGAGATCGTAGGCGCGGCTCTCCCCCGCGGCGATCGCCCGCTCGAGGCTCGGGGCGGGAGGCGAGGAGCGGCAGGACAAGGAGGAGGCGAGGAGCGCGCCGGCGCAGCCGAGGCGGACCGCTCGCGCGCAGAAGGAGACGCGGCGGTGTCGCGGGTCGATGAGCGCTCTCCTCGGGTGCCGGCGTCCGGTGCGGCCGTCATGAACAGGGAACTTGGAGTCATTGTAGGTTGCGGGACCGGCACGGTCCACCTCCGCCGTCCGGGGCGAGCGAGGCCAACTGCTTGCCGCTCCGGTATTTGTGACAGGGCCGCCCCACCGGGAAGCCTTGACTGTCCCCTGGCGCTCCGTCACCATCCGCGACGAGAACGGGCTATGCAAGGGGAAGACGCCGAGGTCGTCGCCGGGTTCCTCCGGGGGGATGCACGGGCGGTGGGAGCCGTCGACGGCTGGATCTCGCGCGCCGCCTATCCCTACCAGAGGCGCCTCGGGCCGCGCTGGGACGACGTCCTCCAGGACATCCGCCTGGAGGTCGTCCGCCTCCTGAAGCAGGGGAAGTTCCGCGGCGAGTCGAGCTTCAAGACCTATCTCTGGCGGGTGGTGAGCCACACCTGCCTCGACCAGATCCGCGCCGCCGGGCGCGTCCAGTGGACCGAGCTCGACACCGACGACGGTGCGGACGACCCGCCGGCGACCGCCAACCTGCCGTCGACCCACGGCAGCATCGCCGGCCGCTCCGAGGTCAAGGACCTGCTCCTCCGGGTGCTCGAGCGGGTGCCGACCGAGTGCCGCGAGCTGTGGCGGATGATCCACGCCGGCCTGAGCTACAAGGAGATGAGCGACCGGCTGGGGGTGGCGGAGGGGACGCTCCGGGTGCGCGTGCTGCGCTGCCGCGAGAAGGCCGTCGCGGCGCGCAGCGACCTCGATAGCGGAATGCGCTCGGGCTCGGCAGGCGGCCTTCGCCCGCGGATGGCGTAACGGCCGCCGCCGCCGACGCGCCTACAGGGTTGCGAGGGAAGATTATGGACTGCGATCAAGCTATCGAGCTCCTCCCCTGGCTCCTCAACCGCACGCTGTCGCCCGAGGAGCGGCACGCGGTCGAGGGCCACCTCGGCGACTGCGAGCGCTGCCGGGCCGCGCTCGCCGATACCCGATCCGCTTGGGAGGTCTTCGCCCAACACGTGCCGGCCGCCGACCTCGTCGCCTATGCCGCGGACGAGCCCACCGCCATCGATGGCGACACCCTGGAGAGGCACCTCGCCGGCTGCCCGGAGTGCGCGGCCGAGCTCGAGATGGCCCGTTCCAGCCGGGCGCTGGTCGAGCACGAGGCGGTCGCGGTGATGCCCGCGGCGCGCGGCGGGCAGGGCCGCCTGAGGCTATGGCGCAGCTCGGCGCTCGCGGCGGGCCTCGTCGGGGTGGTCTCGCTCGCCGGATGGCTGAACAGCGCGCAGGAGATCGCACGCCTCGCCGGCGAGCGCCGTGCGCCGGCGGCCGCCGCCGTCGTCCCGGCCTCGCCCCCGCCGCAGAACAGCCAGCTGCCCAGCCAGGTGCCGGCCGCCCCGGCGGCCGGGGACGCAACGATCGCGCTCAATCCCGCGATCGTCACGCTCGAGCCCGAGGACGAAGCGACGGCGGTTCGTGGCGCCGGCGCCGCGGCGGGGGCGCAGACCCTGCCGGCCAACGCCGAGCTCACCGTGTTCCTGCTCCGCCCCGGCGAACGGGACACCGCCAAGCGCCATGACGCCGAGCTGATCGACTCCGCCGGCCGGGTTCGCCGTTTGGGCACCGGGCTCGTCCAGGACGCGGATGGCTTCTATGCCCTCGGGCTTCCGCGCCAGCTCTTCACGCCGGGACCGAACGTGATCCGCCTCTATGCGACGGACGGCGGCCGGCGCGAGCTCGTCGCCAGCTACGTCATCCGGGCCTGACCGCCCTACCGCGCCAGCTTCTGCGCCGCGGCGCCCTCGATCTCGCGGGTCACCGGGTCCTGGAGGAAGGCGACGACGCCGAGCGCGTTGCGGTTCCAGGAGGGGTCGACGGGGAGCGTCACCTCGCCCGAGCGCTCGGAGCCCGGCGCCGCCGGCACGGTGAAGGCCTTCTCCAGGCGGCGCACCACGTAGTCGTTGTGCAGCACGCGGCTGGCGTTCTCGCCGGCCTTGACCGGCGTGTCGAGCCCGGTCTGGTAGAGGGCCACGAGGACGTCCAGGCCGTGCCGGGCGCCGGCGCGGGCGATCCGGGCATCCACCCCCACCTTGACCGGGCCGCCGCCCTGCGGCGCCACGGTGAGCTTCACCTCCCCAGCGGGCGCCTGGCCGAGCGCCGCCGAGATCCGCGACACCACCGCCCCCTCCTCCGAGCCGACGCACTCGGTGCGGCCGTTGACCACCACCTGCGGCGTGTAGATGCGGTCGGAGCGGAAGGCGTGCGCGTACTCGTTCTGGCGCGCCGACCAGCGCGCCGAGGAGAAGGGATCCTGCCAGCCGATGTAGTTCCAGTAGTCGACGTGGAAGGAGAGCGGCAGCACCCGCCCGGCGAAGCGCGGGTCCTCCCCCAGCCGGGTGAGCAGGCGATCGGCCGGCGGGCAGCTCGAGCAGCCCTGGGAGGTGAAGAGCTCGACCACCACGGGGCCGTTGGCGGGAGCGGCGGCGCGCCCGCCGCGCGGGGCGGCGAGGAGCGCCACGAGCGAGAGCGCGGCGAGCGAGGCGAGCGGCGCGAGCCGCGACAGGTTCTGCGGATGTCTCATGGGGTCTCCTCCGGCGAGAGATGGCGGGCGCGGGCGCCCGCAGGGCGCCGCGCACACCCGAGGTACGGCGCGCGCCCTCGCCCCGGATCGTAGCGGATCGGCGCGGGTCGAATCGTGCAGGTCGCCGGCCGGCCGCTCACCGCTGCGCCGCGAACCACTGGCGCGCCCCGAGGAGCTTGACGCGCCGCTCGTCGCCGGCGAGCTCCAAGCCGACGGCCAGGCGGCCGTAGCTCGCGAGGAGCGCGCCGCGCCGGCTGCCGCCCGCGAAGCGCAGCCGCCCCGCGAGGGCGAGCGGGCCGCCGGAGACGTCCAGGCGGTCGACCTCGACCAGGCTCTGCCCCAGCCGGCCGGCCACCTCGGCCCGCACGGCACCCGCCTTCTCCGTCAACCGCCGGTCGAGCCAGGCGAGCGCCCGGTTCTTCGGCGTCATGACGGCGAGGAGCGGCCCGGCGTCGCGCACCGCCGCGCGGGCGGTGGCGGTCAGGAAGACCGGCGCGCCGGGGGTCAGCTCGCCGCGCTCGATCCGCGCCCGCGCCCACCAGCCGGGCGCCACCTGCACCCCGCTCGCCGGGGCGGCGACCGAGACGCCGCTGAGAGCCAGGTCGCTGCCGGCGAGGTCGAACCGCCGCCGGGCGAGGTCGAGCCGCGGCACGTGGGTGCGCAGGGTGAGCCGCCCGTGCAGTCGCGCGCCGAGCACGTCGGCGGTGAGGTCGTCGCCGTCGAGCCGCAGGTCGGCGCGGCCGGTCCAGGCGGGCCCCGCGGCGTGGAGCGCCCCCTGCAGCCGGCCGCGCCCGCCGCGCACGACGACGCCCGAGCCGCGCGGGAGATAGGCGTTGTAGTACGAGAAGTCCGGCACCTCGGCGGCGGGGATCGCCACCTCGAGCGCGGTCGGCGCGAAGGGGTGGTCGATCCCCGGCGGGCCGGAGCGCGCGGTCAGCCGGAGGCCGCGGCCGCGGGCGTAGGGGCCGCGGTAGCCCAGCCGCTCGAGGGCGAAGCGGTCGAGGACGACCGCGAGCTCCCCCCTGGCCGCTTCCCTTGGGCGACCACCCGGTAGCCCACCCTCCCGGCGCCCGTCGCCCGGTAGTCGAGGATGCCGACCCGCACCGCCTCCGCCCGCACCTCGGCGCGCGTGCCGGGCTCGAAGCGGCCGCGGGCGAGCCGCAGATCGAGCTCGAGCGGCCCCGCCGCCTCGACCGTCAGGCCCGAGACCGGCCGCAGCAGGGGAGCCAGGAAGCCGAGCCCGGCGAGGCGGCCGGCGAGGCGGGCGCGGGCGTCCAGGTGGCGGAAGGTGGGACGGCCGGCATCGGCCACCGGGTCGTACGGCTCCGAGCTCCCCTCGACCGCGCCGTGGAGGCCGGCGAGGATCGCCGCGGCGCCGTGGGAGAGGTCGCCGCCGGCGATCTCCACCCGGCTGGGGCCGATGGCCAGCTCGCGGCGGATCAGCAGGTCGAAGCTCCCGCTCACTCGGCCGCCGCCGGTCCAGCGCAGCGCCTCGATCCAGATCTCGCGCAGCCCCGTGATGTCGATGCCGGAGAGCCGCAGGCGCCAGGCCCTGCCGGGCGGCGGCGGCGGCGACGCCGGGTAGAGCGCCTCCGGGGGCGGCCGGGGCGGATTGGCCAGGCCGGGGATCGGCGGCCGCAGGCGCGGGTCGGTCGACCAGGGGAGGGCGGCGTCTGCGCGGCGGGCGACGCGCAGCGCGATGCCGTCGCCGGTCACCCCGGCGACGACGAATTCCCGCCGCAGCAGCCGCGGCAGGACGACGTCGAGGGTCGCGCGGTCGATCGCCAGCCACCACTGGATGTTGCGGGTCTCCCCGAGGACGCGGAAGCCCCGCACGTGGACGCGGCCGGGGAAGACCGTCCATGCCGCGTCGTAGTCGAGGCGCGCCGCCTCCGGCCGGCGCGAGAGCTCCCGCTGCAGACGGCCGGAGCGCAGGTACAGATTGGCCGCGGCGAGGTAGAGCGCGTAGAGGGCGACGAGCCCCAGAGCGAGCCCGAGGACGAGGACGCGGCCGCGCCGGTGCATGGGGGGCTGGCCTGCGAGAGCCGTGCCGCTCCGGGCTCCCCCCTACGCCCCGCCGATCACCACCGCCGGGCCGCCGGCCTTGGGCGTCACGGTGAGCGTCCCCGCGACCAGCCCGACCGCCCCGCCCAGCACATGGGCGAGGAGCGAGCCGAAGAGCCGCGCCGGATAGTCCTGGCCGACCACCGCCTGGACCTCGGAGAAGGTCGCCTGGATCGCCGGGTAGCCCCCCTTCTGCCCGGCGAGGAAGGCGCCCAGCGAGCGGAACGCCCCCACCACCCGCTGGTAGAGCTGCCAGGGGGAGACCGTCGCGCTCTCCGGATTCCACAGGTTGTCGAGGCCGTAGACCGCGAGGTTCCCCGGCGGGTTCTGCCCCAGGTCGACCGCGCGCAACAGCGCCAGGTCGCCCGCCGAGAGCGGCGGCTGCGCCTGGCCGTAGGCGGGCGTCGTCAGGAGCGCGGCCGGGGCGTGCTGGCCGAAGGCCGAGGCGGCGGCGTTGGCGTAGATCGCCCGCCGCTGCCGCACGTCGGCGCGCAGCAGCGAGCTGCCGGCGCGGAGCGGCGGCAGGGCCTCGGCCATCGCCTGCACCCAGGCCGCCTGATAGGTGGGCTCCGGCACGATGGCGAGCCGCCGCACCCCCTCGTCGCCCACCGCGAGGTCGAGCTCGGCGTGGACGCTCTGCCCGGCCATCGGCGCGAGCGCCGCGGCGAGGCCCGCGTTCGCCGCCGGATCGACCACCCGCCAGACGTTCGCGAGATCGAGGATCGCCTGCTCGAGCGCCGGCGAGAGCGTCTGGTCCCACATCCAGCCGAGCCCGAGCGAGAAGGCGAAGTCCGCGCCGGCCGGCGCCGCGGCGAACTGGGCCATCGCCGCGGCGAGCTCGAAGCCGTAGCTCTCGCCCGCGCTCCCCCACTGCGAGGTGTAGCGCTGGCGGCCGTCGAAGCTCACCCTCTTCTGCCCCTGGATGTTCTGCTCGAGCGAGAGGGTGGTGTTGACCGTCGAGACGCCCCCCGCCGCCCAGCCGCCGACCGCGAGGCTGACGCCGAACGAGAAACCCGTCTTGACCTCGTGAGTCGAGAGATAGGAGAGGAGGACGAACTGCGGGTCGCCGGCGGCGAGCCGCGCCGCCACCCCCGAGAAGTCGCCGAGGAGGAGGGCGAGGAGGAAGGGTTCCAGCGCCGCCGCCGCCGCCTCGAAGGAGGCGAGCGTCTGGTTGGTCGAGACGCGAGAGTAGCTGATGGTGAAAGCGATCTTCACGTGCCGCGAGAGGACGCTCTCCAGCTCCGCCAGGAGCTTGGCGGGGAGGCCCAGGAGCTCGGTCTTGATGGCGTCGAAATGAGCCACGGCGTCGCCGAGGCCGAGCCGGGAGACGATCTGCTGGACGAGCGCCTGCGCGGCCGGATCGAGCTGCGAGACGTCGGTCGCCGCGGCGAGCTTGGCGAGGAGGTCCTGGTAGGTCTTGTACGGGGTGCCCAGCCGGGTCGTGAGATAGCTCTCGACGAGCGGGGCGAGCTGCTGGACGTCGGTGAACTTCGCCTCGACGGAGAGGCCGGCGGTCGCCGTCGCGCTGGTGCTCGCCGTCTTCTGGAGGTTGACGGCGAGGTCGCGCTGCGTGCCGCGGGTGAAGACCAGCCGGAAGGCGTCGCTGGCGCCGAAGTCCACCTCGACGCTGCCGCCGGTGTCGACGGTGAAGGCGCTGGCGCCGGTCAGTTGGAGCAGGTTGTCGAGGGCGGCGATGCTCGCCGAGAGCAGGCTCGCATAGGTGAAGCTCGCCTTGAAGGCCAGCGTGCCCGAGACCACGAGGCCCAGCGCATCGCCGGCGGCCATCGCCTGCAGGTCGCCGATCCGGTTGGGGAAGCGCGGATGAGCGATGTCCGCCAGCACCGCCGGCGCCACGGCATCGGTCGCCGGGTGCTGGCGGTAGTCGAGGAGGCGGGCGGTGACGCCCGCGTCGAGGCCGAAGGTGATCCCGGCCGCCGTGCCGCCGCCCGACCCCGAGACCCCGGCGTCGAGCTCGTGCTTGAGCCAGGCCGCGCCGGCGGCGGGCGCCGCGATGCCGTCGGGATCGGTGAACTGGCCGGTGAAGGCCGAGAGGTGGTAGGAGCCCGCGGCGCCGAGCGCCAGGCTGGTCGAGCCGATCGCCAGCGTGTCGCTGCCGCTGAGCGCCAGCGGCTTCGGCAGCAGCTCGGCCGCCGGTCCCAGGCTCGCCGCCGGCAGGCCGGCGAACGTCTGCCCCTGGACGAAGGCGCCGGCGAGCGCCTTCGCGGCATCCACGATCGCGATCTTCAAATCCCCCAGCTGAACCGATCCGTCCGCCATGGCGTGGTGTCCTCCCCGAGAAAGGAATGAGTCCAGAGTCTAATGCAGGAACATCGGCAGCCCGATCAGGCCCACGATGTTCGGCCGGTAGCTGGCGCGGTCGTAGAAGCGGTCGACGTCGACGCGCTTGATCCCCTCGCCGGTGATCTCGATGGGCTGCGCCTCGTACTTGCCGGCGACGATCGCGGTCAGGCGGCCGGCCTTCCTGGCGAGGAGGAGGTCGGCCGCCAGGTTGGCGAAGTTGTTGGCGACCAGCCGGTCGAGCGAGTCGGGCCGGCCGGAGCGCATCAGGTAGGAGAGGCGCTGGTAGATCACCCGCTCGCGCGTCTCCTCCTGGAGCGCCTCGCGGATATAGCGCCCGACGCCGCCCAGCTCGCGGTGGCCGACGGCGTCGGCCTCGCCGGTCTCGAAGGGCCGGCCGCCCATCGGGTAGGCGCCCTCGGAGACCGCGAGGACGGCGTAGTTGCTGGGGTTCGCGCGCTTGTCGGCGGCGAGGAGCGACGACCACGACGCCGGTGTCGAACGGCACCTCGGCGATGAGCGCGCGATCGGCGCCGCCGAGATAGGAGGTGAGCAGGCAGGTCTCCCCCGAGTAGCGGCCGAAGAGCTCGACCACCAGGAAGCGCTCGTGCGAGCCGGCGACGGTGCGCAGGTCGGCGACGAAGTCGACCGAGCGCGAGACCGCGGTCGAGAAGCCGATGCAGTAGTCGGTGCCGAAGACGTCGTTGTCCATCGTCTTGGGGATGGCGACGACCGGCACCCCTTCCTGGTGCAGGCGGCGGGCGAAGGAGAGGGTGCCGTCGCCGCCGATCGCCACCAGCGCGTCGAGGCGGAGGAACTCGACGGTGCGCAGCGCCGCCCGCGTCAGGTCGACCATGCCGCGCTCGTCCGGCGGGCCGGCGGCGGAGCGCAGGTGATCGGGGATGGCGTCGGCCTTGGTGATCGCCGGGTTGATCGCGCGAGGTGTGGAGGACGGTGCCGCCGCTGCGGTCGATGGTGCGGGTGGTGCCGCGGGTGAGGGGCAGGAGCCAGGCCGAGTTGTCGGCGTCGGCGTAGGGCAGCACGTGGAGGAGGGCCGCCCAGCCGCGCCGCAGGCCCACGCACCTCGTAGCCGGCGTCCGCCATGCGCCAGGCGAACGCCTTGATCGCCGAGTTGAGGCCCGGGACGTCGCCGCCGCCGGTGAGGATGCCGACCCGCTTGGCCATCGCGTGGATGACCTGCCGAACGCCGGCGCGTCAGGCGGCGCCCAGCTCCATCATGCGCCCGATCAGGTCGACCACCCGGTTCGAGTAGCCCCACTCGTTGTCGTACCAGGCGACGACCTTGACGTAGCCGTCGCCGGTCGACGTGGGTCGAGAGGGCGTCGAAGATCGAGGAGTGCGGGTTGCCGATGATGTCGGAGGAGACCAGCGGCACCTCGCTGTACTCGACGATCCGCGCCAGCGGCCCCGGCGGCCGCCTCGCGCACCGCGGCGTTGACCTCGGCGGTGTCCGGCCGCGCCCGCAGGCGGCAGACCAGGTCGACGATCGAGCCGTCCGGCACCGGCACGCGCATCGCCATGCCGTCGAGCTTTCCCTTCAGCTGCGGCAGCACCTCCCCCACCGCGCGCGCCGCGCCGGTCGTCGTCGGGATGATGTTCTGCGCCGCCGCGCGGCTGCGGCGGAAGTCCTTGTGCGGCACGTCGGCCAGGCGCTGGTCGTTGGTGTAGGCGTGGACGGTGGTGACGAACCCCTCCTCGATGCCGAAGCGCTCGTCGAGGATCTTGGCGATCGGCGCCAGGCAGTTGGTGGTGCAGGAGGCGTTCGACACCAGCCGGTCGGCCGGGCCGGAGCGTGCCGTCGTTGACCCCCATGACGATCGTCGCGTCGATCTCGTCGCTCGCCGGGACGGTCAGGATGACTTTCTTGGCGCCGGCGGCGAGGTGCTTCTCGAGCGCCTGGCGGCCGGTGAAGACGCCGGTCGACTCGACGACGATGTCGACCTCGAGCGCGCCCCAGGGGATGGCCGCCGGATCGCGCTCGCCGGTCATCACCATCTGGCGGCCGTCGACGTAGAGGGCGTCGGCGTCGCTCGTCACCTCGCTGGGGAAGACGCGCATCATGGTGTCGTACTTCAGGAGGTAGGCGAGCTGCTCGTTCTCGAACAGGTCGTTGATCACCACGACCTCGATGTCGGCGCGCTCGGCGAGGATGCGGAAGACGCTGCGGCCGATGCGGCCGAAGCCGTTGATGCCGACGCGCGTCCGCCTGCCGACGGCGCTCATCGGGCTTCCTCCTGATGGACCGTCCGGTGGACCGCCGCGCTCTCCAGGCTCTCGGCGGCCCCCGCCATCGCCTCGCTCCCCCCGCCGGTCCGGCCGTCGAGCTGCCGGTCGAGCTCGACGAAGCGGCGCACCAGGTCGACGACGCGGTGGGCGTAGCCCCAGCCGTTGTCGAACCAGGAGAGCGTCTTCGAGACGTCGCCGCCGAGCGCCATCGTCGCCAGGCCGTCGAAGGTGCTCGAGTAGGGGCTGTGGATGATGTCCGAGGAGACGATCGGATCGTCCTCGTACTCGAGGATGCCGCGCCAGCGTGCCGCCGCCGCCGCCGTCCGCATCACCTCGTTGACCGCCGCGACGGTGACCGGCCGCTCGTGCCAGCAGACGAGGTCGACGACCGAGCCGTTGGGCACCGGCACGTTCATGGCGAGGGCGGTGAGCCGGCCGCGCAGCTCGGGGAGGAGCCCCATGATGACCTCGGCGGCGTTGGTCTCCTGCGGGATGATGTTCTCCGCCGCCGCCCGCCCGCGCCGCGGGTCCTCGGCGGGGACGTCGGCCAGGCGCTGCTGGTTGGTGTAGGCGTGGACGGTGGTCAGGAAGGCGCGCCGGATGCCGAAGGCGTCGGCGAGGATCTTCAGGACCGGCGCCGCGCAGTGAGCGGTGCAGGAGGCGTTCGAGACGATGCGGTGCGCCGGGCGCAGGTCGGCGTCGTTCACCCCCATCACCACCGTGATGTCCGGCGGGTCGAGCGGCGGCTCGCAGAGGATGACGCGCTTGGCGCCCGCCTCGAGGTGGCGCTCGAGCTCGGCGCGGGTGCGCAGGTGCGCCGTCGCCTCGATCACCGTGTCCACCCCCAGATCGCCCCACGGCACGTCGCCGGGCTTGGCGCCGGAGAGCATCCTGACCTCGCGGCCGGCGGCGTAGAGGTTGCCGTCCTTGATGCTCACCTCGTCCGGGAAGCGGCCGAGAATGGTGTCGAAGCGCAGCAGGTAGGCGAGCGCCGCGTGGTCGGCGATGTCGCTGATCGCCTCGATGCGGATGTCGTCGCTCTTGTAGAGGAGGCGGAAGACGTTGCGTCCGATCCGCCCCAGGCCCATCAACCCCACGCGCGTGGGCATGCCGTACCTCCTAGCCGATGCCCCGCGCCGACGCCGGAGCTCCGCCCAGATGCACGGGCAGTCTGCCGGATTCCGCGGCCGGGGTCCAGCGCAGAGGGTACTGGCTCCGTTGGGTCCGCTGCGGGCGACCGCCCTCGGGACCACCGGAGGGTCGGCGCGGGGCGCGGGGGGATGATGCCCCCGCGCGCCCGGTGCCCGAGGCGTCTAGCCGCCCGGCTGGACGACGGCGATCGGCCCCTCCGCCGGCAGCAGCTCGACCTTGGCGCCGGCGACCTGCCGGCGGAAGGCCGCGACGTCGGTCGCGTAGAAGCGGTTGAAGTCGGCGAGGAAGCGGTCGAGCGCGGCGCCAGCCTGGCGCAGGTACTCGAGCTGGGTGGGCGACGGCGGGTCCCACTGCGCGGTGATCGCGCCTCCGACGTAGCCGATCTGGGTGAAGACGTCGTCCGGCGGCTGCAGGCCCTTGGCCTCGGGGTTCTGCCAGAGCCGCTTGTCGAAGTCGGCGAGCCGCTTCTTGAGCTGGTCGGCGGCCTCGGTGAGCGGGGTCGCCGCCGGCTTCGCGGGCGCCGGCTCTCCCTTCGCCCGCCGCTCGTCCTCCATCGATTGACGGGCCTTGGCGACCGCCGAGTCGACGTCGGCGCGGGTGCGCGCGATGCGCTCGATCGCCGCGACCGCGGCCTCCTGGAGGGCGCCGGCCCGCTCGATGGCGGCCCAGCGCGCCCGGTACTCCTCGTCGGTGTGCTTCACCCGCGGGTCGGGCAGCACGCGGAGCGTCCCCTGCGCCTCCCGGCCGCGGAACTTGACGGTCACGGTGTAGGTGCCGGGCGGCACCTCGGGGCCGGCCGGGTCCTCCTGCGGCGGCTGGTCGGGGCCGGGCGGCGGCTCGCGGAAGTCGTCGCGCACGAGCGGCCAGGCGACGCGGTTGATCCCCAGCTTGACCGGCGCGTGGAAGTGGCGGATCACCTTGCCCGCGGCGTCGGCGACGTCGATCTCGGCCTTCGGGGCGCCCTCGTCCTCGGGCTTCTTGGCCGGCTCGGCGGCCGGCTTCGGCTTGCCGGTTCCGGCAGCCGCCGGTGGCACTCTCGCCCCGGCGCCCTCCCCTTCCCGAGCGGCGGCCGCCTGCTCGGCCGCCTGCTGCGCCGCGCGGCGCTCGCTCTCCTTCCTGGCGCGCTCCTTCTCGTCGTCGGGGAGCGGCAGACCGGGGCCGTCGACCGAAAAAGTGACGAGGGCGCCGTAGGGCCGGCTCTCGCCGCGGAACTCGCCGGCGCCCTGGCCGTAGCCGCCGACGGTGAAGCGCTGCCAGTGCTGGACCGCGTCGGCCAGCGGGAAGAGATGGAGCGGCTCCTGGAGCGCCGCGGCGCGGAAGCTCTCGAGGGGGCGGATGTCGTCGAGGACGTAGAGGGCCCGCCCGTGGGTCGCGATGACGAGGTCGCGGTCGCGCGGGTGGACTACCAGGCCCATCACCGAGGCCGTCGGCAGGCCGTGCTTCCAGCGGAACCAGCGGCCGCCGCCGTCGGTCGACACCCAGAGGCCGAGCTCGGTGCCGAGGAAGAGGAGGTCCCGGTCGGCCGGGTCCTGCTCGATCGCCAGCGCGTAGCCGCGGAGGTCCGGGGTCGCCAGGCTCCGCCAGGTCCTGCCGTAGTCGGCCGTCTTGTAGACGTAGGGAGTCCAGTTCGAGCGCCGGTGGTCGTCGAAGACGGCGAAGGCGGTCGCCGCGTCGAAGCGCGAGGGGCGGATCTCCGGCACCCAGGTGTGGGCGGGGACGCCGCGGACGTTGCCCTCGACGCTCGCCCAGCTCTTGCCGCCGTCGCGGGTCACCTGGACGCGGCCGTCGTCGGTCCCCACCCAGATCACCCCGCGCGCCACCGGCGACGGGGCGACGGCGACGATGGTCGTGAAGTTCTCGGCCCCCGAGGCGTCGGGGGTCAGGCCGCCGCTCTGGCTCTGCTTCTGCCACTCGTGGTCGTCGGTCGTCAGATCCGGGCTGATGATCGTCCAGGTGCGGCCGCGGTCGGTCGAGCGGTGGAGGAACTGGCTGCCGTAGTAGAGCGTCCCGGCGTCGAAGGGGTCGAGCGCGAAACCCGCGTTCCAGTTGAAGCGCAGCTTGACGCCGTCGGGCGCGCCGGGGCGGACGTCCTTGATCTCGCCGGTCTTCAGGTCCCAGCGCGAGATGTAGCCGTTCTGCGACATCGAGTAGCCCTGGGTCGGGTCCGCGGGGTCGGGCGCGGTGTGGAAGCCGTCGCCGCCGCCGACCGGGGTCCAGGCGTAGTTGTGGATCCCGCCCTGGTCCCAGACCGTGCTCGGGCCGCGCCACGAGCCGTTGTCCTGCAGGCCGCCGTAGACGTTGAACGGCGTCTCCATGTCGACCGTCACGTGGTAGAACTGGCCGACCGGCAGGTTCGCCACGAACGCCTCGCTCTGGCCGCGGTCGCGCGACACGCCGACGCCGCCGTCGTCGCCGACCAGGAAGTGACGCGGGTCGCGCGGATCGATCCACATCGCGTGATAGTCGCCGTGGATCGCCCGAGTCGGCGGGGAGGGTCTGGAAGGTGTGCCCCGAGTCGTCCGACACCTTGACGTCGAAGCCCAGGTTGTAGACCCGGTTCGGCCACTGCGGGTCGACCTTGAGCTCGGCGAAGTAGAACGGCCGGGTGTCGACGTTGGCGCTGTGGTTGACCGTCTTCCAGCTGCGGCCGCCGTCGTCCGAGCGCAGGAGCGCGCTGTCCTCGGCCTCGACCGCCGCGTAGACGATCGCCGGGCTGGAGCGCGAGAAGGCGATCTTGGTCCGCCCGAGGAGCCCCTTGGGCAGGCCGTCGTCCTCGCTCTGCCGCTTCCAGGTGGCGCCGCCGTCGTAGCTGGCGAAGAGGCCGGAGCCCGGCCCGCCGGACCGGAAGGCCCACGGCCAGCGCCGGAACTGCCACATGCCGGCGAGGAGCTTCTGCGGGTTCGCGGGGTCGATCGCCAGGTCGCCGGCGCCGGTCTTCTCGTCGACGTAGAGGACCTTCTTCCAGGTCTTCCCGCCGTCCGTGGTCTTGAAGACGCCGCGCTCCGGGTTCTCCCCCCACTCGCGCCCCAGGGCGGCGACCCAGGCGACGTCGGGATCGGTCGGATGGAGGACGATGCGGGCGATGTGCTCGGTGCCGTCGAGCCCCACGTGGGCCCAGGTCTTGCCGGCGTCGAGCGAGCGGTAGACGCCGTTGCCGACCGAGGCGCTGTTGCGCAGGTTCCCCTCGCCGGTGCCCACCCAGACGACGTCCGGGTTCCTCTGGAAGACGGCGATGGCGCCGATCGAGTGCACCGGCTGGTCGTCGAAGATCGGCAGCCAGGTGAGGCCGCCGTTCCCCGACTTCCAGACGCCGCCCGAGGCGGCCCCGACGTAGACCGTCTGCGGATCGGACTCGACCCCTTCGATCGCCGAGATCCGGCCGCTCATCGCCGCCGGCCCGATCGAGCGGGCCCGCATCCCGGCCAGCCGATCGGGGTCGAAGGGGGATCTCTCGTCCTTCGCGGCGAGGAGCGGGGCGGCGAGGAGCCCCAAGAGCGCCAGGATTCGGACGGTTCGGCTACCGGGCATGCATGTCTCCCAAGCGGAAAGGCCCCCACCGGGAGCTCCGGCGAGGCCTGTGCCTGAATCGGAAGCCCGCCAAGCGGCGAGCCGCCGAAATATACGCCCCGGCCAGCCCGAAGTTGCGCCGCTGCTGCCCCCCGACGCGCCTAGCGAGCTGCCTGTGAGGTGCCAGGTGATTCGTTGCCTCTTCATTCATTCCCGGCGTGCCCGGTCAGACTCGAGGTGCCGGACTCGAGGTGCCAGGTGATTCGTCCGAACGAGATCTCCGCGCCGCGTGCAAGATGGGTACGGCGCATTCCGTCTTTGACTTTCATGCGGAGACTGCGCCTCGTCCACGAAAGAGACACTCTGGTGTCCATCACGCTCCGGGCAGTGCAGGGGCGTTCCCTGTTCCGTCCCAGCCCCGAGCTCAACGATGCCATCCTCGGAGTCCTCGGACGAGCCCAGCGGCTGTACCCGATCCAGGTGTGCTCGCTTTCGGTGCTTTCGAACCATCTGCACTTGCTGCTCATCGCTGACGATGCCCGGCAGGTCGCACGATTCATGACCTATCTCGGCTCGAACCTGGCGCGCGAGGTCAACCGCCAGACCGGGTGGTCCGGCCCGGTCTTTCATGACCGCTACTCGATGATCGTCGTCACCCAAGAAGAGGCGGCGCAGGTGGAGCGCCTCAAGTACGTGCTGGCTCAGGGTTGCAAGGAAAACCTGGTCGCGCGGCCCCGTGACTGGCCGGGAGTTCAATCCGCCCGGGCACTTCTCGACGGCGAGCCGCTCACCGGCCACTGGATCGACCGGACGCAGGAGTACGCGGCTCGCCGTCACGGTAAGAGAATCGACCCGCGCCACTATACGACCGAGGAGACGCTGACTCTCGCTCCCCTCCCCTGCTGGAAGCATCTGCCCGCGGAGGTCTATCGCGCGCGGGTTACCGGCCTCGTCGAACAGATCGAGCGGGAAGCCGCGGCCGAGCGGCTCCGCACCGGGGTCCGGCCTCTGGGGCGTCGAGCCATACTGTCTCAGCACCCCCATCATCGACCCGTGTCGATCGCCAAGTCGCCCGCCCCGCTGGTTCATGCGGCCACCCAGGCGGCCCGCCGCGCCTTCCGCGCCATCTATGCCGCTTTCGTCGACGCCTTCCGCGAGGCCGCGGAGAGGCTCCGGCGAGGAGACCGCACGGCCGTCTTCCCTGCCGGAAGCTTTCCGCCGGCCCTCCCGTTCGTGCCTGCGTTCGTATCTGGATGACCACGCCTCTCCATGAGGCGAAAATCAAGCCGTCCCGCTCGGGTCTCGCCGAGACCGAGCGGGCGAAGCCTGCCCGACCGGCGGAGGTCCCACCGCCGAGGCGCGAGGTCCGAGGCCGCCGGCGGAAATCGATATGAGCGGCGCGCATCCGTGGCTTCTCGGGCCGATCGAGCGGAGAATGGAGTCGCCGGGAGAGCTCGCGGCGAAGGGTTCCGGCCGGATGAGCGTCCTCTCACCTGACATCTGGTACGCCTGGTATGGATTGGCGTCGAATCACCTGACACCTCTCGGGATAGGATTCGATCATGCGGAAAACCCGGCGAAACCGACCCCGGCGGGGGCGGCGGCGGCACTCGAAGCCTGGCCGGCTCGCGTCGCTCCTCGGCCTCTTGGGACTCGGGCTCCTCGCCTCTGTCCTCTGGAGCCGCCGCCGGGGGTTCTCGCTCGCCGAGCTCGAGGAGGATTTCGCGCCGCCGCCGTCCCCGCCGCCGCCCGACGAGCCGGAGGCCGCCGCCGAGGCCGGCAATTCGGCCGACGCCGCGGTGTGGATCGCCGGACCGGCCGGCAACCTCTTCGTGCGCGACGGCGGCCCGGCACCAGGGAACCCGCCGGGCCTGCCGGTCCTCTTCGTCCACAGCCTCGGCGGCAACGGCGGCCAGTGGGCGCTGCAGCTCGACCACCTGCGCCGCACCCGGCGGGCCGCCGCGCTCGACCTCCGCGGCCACGGCGACTCCGACCCCGCCGACGACGGCGACTACTCGATCGCAGCGCTCGCCGGGGATATCGCCGCGGTCGCCGATCAGCTCGGCCTCCGCCGCTTCGTCCTCGCCGGCCACAGCCTGGGCGGCTCGGTGGCCATCGAGTACGCCGGCCGCCACCCCGAGCGCGTCGCCGGCCTCCTCCTCGTCGACCCCAACGGCGACCAGAGCCGCATCCCCAAGGAGCAGGCCGCCTCCTTCATCCGGGCGATCGCCGCCGATCCGCTCGCCGAGATGGAATGGCACTTCCGCCAGATCCTCGTCCACGGCGACGCCGCGGCCTCGCGCTGGGTCCTCGAGGACCTCCGCCTGACCGATGAGGCGGCGATCTCCGGCGCCATCGCGAGCTCCTTCCATCACCAGCCGCTCCCCGCCCTCGCCCGCTACGGCGGCCCCAAGCTCACCGTGGTGAGCGACATGAACAGCCTCCCCTTCTCGCTCCACAGGCTGGCGAGCGATCTCCCCGCCCGGCTCGTCCCCGGCACCGGCCACTGGCTGCAGATGGACCGTCCCGCGGTCTTCAACCGCATCGCCGACGAGTTCATCGCCGAGGCCGAAGCGGCGCTCGAATAGCTCGGCGGCAGCGCATCGGGCAGCTCATCGGGCAACTGCGCTGCGCCGAGCCACGTAACAATCGCCCGCCGGCGGCGTCCTATGAGCGGAGATGAAAAGGAGGACGCCGCCGTGCCAGCCGTCGAGCCAGCTCCCACGCAACCGGTCCCCGAACCAGCGAGATCCCCGGCGAGCTCCATCGAAGCGATCTTCCGCGCCCATCACGGCGCGGTCTTCCGTGCCGCCTACCGCATCACCGGCGATCCCATGGACGCCGAGGACGTCCTGCAGACCGTCTTCGCCCGCCTGCTGCGGCGCGAGGACGCGGTCGACCTCGCGACGGGCGCCGCGAGCTACCTCCACCGCGCCGCCGTCAACGCCGCTCTCGACCTCCTGCGCCGGCGCCAGCGCGCCCGCGCCGTCGCCCTGGCCGAGGTCGAGGGCGAGCTGATCGACGAGACCCCTGCGCAGCCCGAGAGGAGGAGCCTCAGCCGCGAGCTCGCGGCGAGCCTTCGCCTGGCGCTCGCCCGCCTCTCCCCCAAGACCGCCGAGATCTTCGCCCTGCGCTACTTCGAGGGCGTCGGCAACCTCGAGATCTCCCGCCTGATGGGGACCTCGCAGACCGCCGTCGCCGTCATCCTGCACCGTGCCCGGCGCCGGCTCCAGAAGGAGCTGGCCCCGTTCGAAGGAGGACTGTCATGAGCCCCGACCAGGACACCCACCGCTCCATCCCGACGTCACCCCTCGACCGCGCGGTCGACGCGGTCGCCGCCGAGCCGGTCGCCCCCGAGGCGGTCGCCGCGGCCGCCGCCCGCGTCTGGGAGCGGCTCGCCCAGGGTTCCGCGATGCCCGCTGTGAATCCGCTGGCCCTGAATCCGATCGCTGTGAATCCGCTGCTCGCGAATTCAGCCGCCGCGCGAACCGAAGCGCCTCAGGCATCGCCTGCCGCGGCGTCGACGATGCTGCGCGACTGCGCCGACTTCCAGCGGCTCATCCCGGCCTACCTCCTGGGCGAGCTGCCGCCGGCCCGCACCCTCCTCCTCGAGGATCACGCCCGGAGCTGCATCGCCTGCCGCAAGGCGTTGAAGGCCGCCGCGGCTGCCGAGGAAGATCGCCGGGCCGGCGTGACGCGGCCCGCGGCTGCGCTCGACGTCGCCGCCGGCACCCGCGCCCGCCGCCTGCCCCGCCGCGTTTTCGCCGCCCTCGCTGCCGCTTTCCTCGCGGCGCTCGGCTTCGGCCTCTTCGCCCTCTACCAGCAGCTCCCCGGGGCCGGCGAGGCGCGGGTCGAGGCCGCCCAGGGCGGGCTCTACCGCGTGGCGAGCCAGAGCGTCGTGCCGCTCGCCGCCGGCGCCCGCTTCGCCGCCGGCGACGAGGTGCGCACCGGCCGCGGCGCCCATGCCGTGCTCCGCCTGGCCGACGGCTCGCGGGTCGAGGTCAGCGACCGCGCCGCCCTCTCCTACGATGCGCGCCGGAGCGGCATCACCGTCGACCTCGCCCAGGGGCGGATCATCGTCCAGGCCGCCAAGCAGACGGCCGGGCGCCACCTCTACGTCGAGACGCCGGACTGCCGGGTGTCGGTCGTCGGCACCATCTTCGCCGTCAACCACGGCACCAAGGGCTCGCGCGTCTCGGTCGTCCAGGGCGAGGTGCGGGTCCGTCAGGCGCGCGGCGAGAACGTCCTCTACCCCGGCGGGCAGGTGACGACGCGCGCCAGCGTCACCGCCGTGCCGGTCGCCGACGAGATCGCCTGGAGCGCCGACGCCGGCCGCTACCGCGAGCTGCTGTCGCAGCTCGCCGGCCTCTCCGCCGAGGCGGACGCCCAGACCGCGCTCCCCGGCCTGCGCACCGCGACCACCCTTCTCGATCTGGCTCCCGCCGGCACCCTGGTCTGGGTCGGCCTCCCCAATGTCGCCACCAACCTGGCCTCCACCCAGAGCCTGCTCGACCAGCGCCTGGCCGAGAACCCCCTCCTCCGGCAGTGGTGGGACGAGACCATGGGCTCGGCCGAGAAGAACCAGCGCTTCCACGACGCCATCCGCACCCTGTCCGACCTCGGCCGCTACCTGGGCGAGGAGGTGGGGATCGCGGTGACGCCGGACGGTCCGGTGGTGCTCGCCCAGGTCACCGACCCCGCGGCCTTCCGCTCGGTGCTCGGGCAGGAGGTGGCGAAGATCGACGCCGGCGGCTCCGGCCGGCCGCAGCTCGCGATCGTCGACTCCCCCGCAGCCGCCCTCCCCGGCGCCGCGACGGCCGGCCATACCCTCCTCCTCTGGCCGGCCGGGCCCTACGTCGTCGCCGCGCCGAGCGCCGCCCTGCTCTCCCGCGCGGCTGCCGTGCTGGCGCAACCGGGCGCCAATCCCTTCCTCCAGACCGCCTTCCACGAGCGCGTCGCCGCCGCGTACCACGAGGGCGCCGGCTGGCTCTTCGCCGGCGACCTGAAGGCGATCCTGGCGCGGCGGCCCGCCGCCGGCGGCGACAGCTCGACCGCCGAGGCGCTCGGCCTGATGGACCTCGACGGCATCGTCGTCGATCGCCGCACGGCGCCGGGGAAGACCGAGACCCGCGCCGCCGTCACCTTCGCCCGCTCCCGCCGCGGCATCGCCTCCTGGCTCGCCGCGCCGGCGCCGATGGGGGCCCTGGGCTTCATCTCGCCCGACGCCACCCTCGCCGCCGCCTTCGTGATCAAGAACCCGGCGAGCCTGCTCGACGACCTGCTCGCCGCGCTCCCCCGCTTCGGCGAGGACCTGGCGCGCCTGGAGAGCGAGCACGGGGTCGACGTCCGCGGCCTCGCGGCGCCGCTCGGCGGCGAGATCGCGCTCGCCGTCGACGGGCCGCTCCTCCCCGAGCCCTCCTGGAAGCTGATCGCCGAAGTCTACGACCCGGCGGCCCTCGAGAGCGCCATGGAGCAGCTCGCGGCGCGGCTCGACCAGTCGCTCCGCGCCCAGGGCAAGCCCGGCCTCGCCCTCACCCAGGAGACCGCCGGCGGCCGCACGTTCCACACCCTCCGCGCGCCGGGGACCGCCGCCGGGCGCGAGGTCGACTACACCTTCGCCGACGGGTATCTCCTCGCGGCGCCCTCCCGCGCCCTCCTCGAGCGGGCGATCGCGACACGGGCCACGGGCTCGACCCTCGCCACCTCGGCCAGGCTGCAGACGCTCCTGCCGCACGACGGGCAGGTCAACGTCTCGGCCTTCCTCTACCAGAACCTGGGTCCCGCCCTCGATCCCCTCTCCGGCGCCCTCGGCGCCGCCTCGAGCGCGGCCGCCGCCGCGGCTCCCGGCCGGACGCCGGCCTTCGCCCGCCTCCTCGCCGTCCACGGCCCGTCGCTCACCTACGCCTACGCCGAGGACGACCGCATCCTCTTCGCCGCGGCGAGCGATCCCGGACCGCTCGGCCAGAACCTCGGGCTCCTGGCGCGCCTGGGGAGCCTGATGGGTGCCATGGACCATCCCGGAGCGCAACCCGGAGCGGCCGCCCAGCGTAGGGCACACTGAGGCGGAGAGCGCGCGGATGACGGAGCCCCAGCGGACGGCGAGCGGAGCGGAGCGGCCCAGCGTGGCCGCTCCGCCGCCGGCATCGTCGCCACGGTCGACCTCGGCGGCGGCGGCGGCAGCGGACGCGCCGGTCCTCGAGCTCGCGGGGCTCATCGTCCGGCTCGGCGGGCGGACGGTCCTGGACGGTCTCTCGGCCGCGCTCCGCGGCCGGGCGATCGGCCTCCTCGGCCCGAACGGCGCCGGCAAGACGACCCTCCTCCACACGCTCCTCGGCTTCCACCCGCCGGCGGCCGGCACCGCCCGCGTCTTCGGCCACGACGTGGAGACCCAGCGGCGCGAGATCCGCCAGATCCTCGGCTACATGCCGGAGAACGACTCGTTCGTCGCCGGCATGAGCGGCGTCCGCTTCGTGCGGCTGATGGCCGAGCTCTCGGGCCTGCCGCCCGAAGCGGCGCTCGAGCGCGCCCACGAGGCGCTCTTCTACGTCGGCCTGGGCGAGGCGCGCTACCGGCCGATCGGCACCTACTCGCTCGGCATGCGCCAGCTCGCCAAGCTCGCCCAGGCGCTCGTCCACGGTCCGCGCCTCCTCTTCCTCGACGAACCGACCAACGGGCTCGATCCGCCGGCCCGCGCCCGCATGCTCGAGCTGGTGCGCGACATCCGCGACGCCGGCGAGGTCGCGGTCATCCTGTCGTCCCACCTCCTGCGCGACGTCGAGCAGTGCTGCGACGAGGTGGTGGTCTTGAAGGCCGGGCGGATCGCCGTCACCGCCGATCTCGCCGCCGAGCGGGCGTCGAACCGGCGCTTCGTGGAGCTCGAGATCCGCGCCGCGGCGAGCGGTCCCTCCGCGGCCGCGGATCCGGCGCCGGCCGCCGCGTCCACGCTTCCCCCGACGGCTTCGCCGGATGCTCCCCCCGATCTTCCGGAGACCGCCTTCGCCGCCGCCGCCGAGCGGCTCGGCTGCGCGGTGGCGTGGAGCGGCCGCCAGCGGCTGAAGCTCGTGCTCCCCGCCGGCGTCGAGGTCGCCGACCTCTACCGGCTGGCGGCGGCCGGCGAGGTGCAGATCCGCCGGCTCGCCTTCGAGCGCACCTCGCTCGAGGACATCTTCCTCCGCGCCATGGACGAGCGGATTCGGGAGGTGCCCCATGGCGGTCTATGACCACGCCTACCGGCGGTACACCGGCACTCTGACGCCGTGGTCCCAGCGCCCCTGGGTGCTGGTGCGCTACACCCTGCGCGACATCTTCGCCAGCCGGATGCTCCTCGCCTATCTCGTGCTCTGCGCCCTCGCCCCGCTGTCCTCGGCGATCGTCATCTACCTCCACCACAACCTGTCGGCCCTGGCGGCGATCAACCTGCCGCTCGACCGCCTGGTGGCGATCGACGCCGGCTTCTTCCGCCAGGTCGTCAGGGGCCAGTGCTGGCTCGGCTTCTTCCTCGCCCTGGGGGTGGGGCCCGGGCTCCTCTCCGCCGACGTGCGCAACAACGCCCTGCCGCTCTACCTTGCGCGGCCGCTCACCCGGGCGGGATACCTGTGGGGGAAGTCCGGCGCCCTCGTCCTCCTCCTCTCGGCGGTCACCTGGGTGCCCGGGCTCCTCCTCTTCCTCCTCCAGACCTCGCTCGAGGGGACCGCCTGGGGCGGGCCGAACGCCTACCTCGCCTGGGCCATCTTCGCCTCCTCGTGGGTATGGATCGCGGTCGTCACGCTCGCCACCCTCGCCGTCTCGGCCGGGGTCAAGTGGAAGGCGGTGGCGCGGATCGTTCTCCTCGCCCTCTTCTTCGTCCTCCACGGCTTCGGCCGCGCCTTGAACCACGGGCTCGACACCCGCTTCGGCGACCTCGCGAGCCTCGGGCAGATGAACGCGGTCGTTCGCGCCGCCCTCTTCCGCCAGGCGCCGGAGGATGCCGTGCCGGTCGCCGCCGCGGCGCTGGGCCTCGCCGCCATCGCCCTCCTCTGCTTGCTCGCCCTGCGGCGCCTGCGCGCCTACGAGGTGGTGCGATGAGCGGCGCCGGGGTCGGCACGGAGACGGGCGCCGGGGTCGGCACGGCGATCGCGGCGGTCGCCGGGGAGCCGGCGATCCCGCGGGGCGCACGGCCGGCGGCCCGCGCCGAGGGGAGCGCCGTTCCGGCGGCGCGGCGGATCGTCTTCGACGACGTCTCGAAGTTCTACGGCGAGGTGCTCGGGGTCAACCGCGTGAGCCTCTCGATCCCGCCGGGGATCACCAGCCTGGTGGGCCCGAACGGGGCGGGGAAATCGACCCTGATGAACCTGATGACCGGCCTCCTGCGGCCGACGCGCGGCACCATCCGCGTCCTCGGCCTGCCGCCCGACCGGCCGGAGGAGCTCTTCCGCAAGGTCGGCTACGCGACCCAGATCGACGCCTTCCCGCGCGGCGCGACCGGCTTCCAGTTCGTCCACGACCTGCTCCGCGCCGGCGGCTGGCCGAAGGCCGAGGCCGAGGCGCTCGCCTGGCGGGCGATCGAGCGGGTGGGGCTCGTCGAGGCCGCGGCGCGCAAGGTCGGCGGCTACAGCAAGGGGATGCGCCAGCGCATCAAGCTGGCGCAGGCGATGGCGCACGAGCCGGCGGTCCTCGTCCTCGACGAGCCGTTGAACGGCCTCGACCCCATGGCGCGCGCCGAGGTGATCGCCCTCTTCCGCGAGCTCGCGGCGGGCGGCCTCCACATCCTCGTCTCGAGCCATATCCTGCACGAGGTCGATGCCCTCTCCGACCAGGTGATCCTGGTCAACGGCGGCTACGTGGTGGCCGAGGGGGCGATCGAGGGCGTGCGCGAGGAGATGGACACCCATCCCATGCAGATCGCCATCCGCTGCGCCGAGCCGGCCCGCCTGGCGGCGCGGCTCCTCGCCGAGGACCATGTCGTCGAGGTGAAGCTCGACGACGACCGCGAGGGGCTCCTGGTGCGCACGACGGACGCCGACCGCTTCTACCGGCTGATGAACCGCGCGGTGGTCGAGAACGGGTTCGCCGTCGATGCGGTGGCGCCGGCCGACGCCGACGTCGAGGCCGTCTACCAGTACCTGATCGGCGGCGGCAATGGCGGCAGCCGCGCCCACGGAGGCGCGCGATGAGCGCGGCGAGCGGCGGCGCCCTCGCGACGGCGCCCGGCGGCCCGGCCGCTCGTCCGGCGAGCCGCCGAAGCGGCGGCGCGCCGGCGGCGGCAGGCGGCGGCCGTCTTCCGCCTCGAGCTGCGGCGGAGCCTGACCGGCGGCCGCGCCCTCGGGCTCTACCTCCTGGCGTTCCTCCCCGTCCTCTTCTTCCTGCTGCGCACGCTCTTCGCCGTGCGGGTGATCGACGCCGCGGACGTCGGCCAGGCGACGACCGTCTTCGCCGAGACCTATCAGGCGTTCATCCTGCGGCTGATCGTCTATCTCGGCTGCGTCGAGATCTTCGGCAACCTCATCCGGCGCGAGATCCTCGACCGCAGCCTCCACTACTACTTCCTGGCGCCCTTGAAGCGCGAGGTCCTGGCGGCGGCCAAGTACGCCGCCGGGCTCGCCGTCGCGGCCCTCCTCTTCGGCCTCTCGACGGCGGCGTCGTTCGTCCTCTGCTACCTGCCCTACGCCGGGGTCGACCGCTTCCTCCTCCACGGCGCCGGCCTCACGCAGCTCGCGGCGTACCTGGGCGTCACCTTCCTCGCCTGCCTCGGTTACGGCGCGGTCTTCCTCGCCCTCGGCCTCTTCGGGCGCAGCCCGGCGATCCCGGCGGTGGCGATCTTCGGCTGGGAGTTCATCAACTTTCTGCTGCCGCCGGTCTTGAAGCGGATCTCGATCGTCCACTACCTCGAGTCGCTCTGCCCGGTGCCGCTGTCGAAAGGCCCCTATGCCCTGCTCGCCGACGCCCCCAGCCCCTGGCTCGCCATCCCCGGCCTCCTCCTGCTGACCGCCGCCCTCCTCGCCTTCGCCGCCTGGAAGGTGCGGCGGATGGAGGTGCGGTACGAGGAGGAGTAGGGCAGGCGGTCGGCCATCTCGCCGACGACGAGCGAATCTTCGGCCGAGCGGCGCGGCCTATCCCAGCGCGACGCGGCACTTCGGGCAGCGCGCCGGGAGGAGGCCCTGGTGCTCCGAACCGAAGCGCGAGCCGCAGGCGGGGCACTTGCCGCCAGCGCCCAGGATGGCGGCGGAGACGACGAGCTCGACGAGGATGGCGGCGCCGGTCATCCTCATCCCCCGGCTCGCGCCGGGCCAGAGGACCAGGCCGAGCTCGAGGAGCGCGGCGATCCCCGAGCCGGCGAGCGCCACGACCAGCAGCCGCTTCCAGATCAGCAGCCTGCGGCGCTGGGGCTCGCTGAGCTGCGGCGGGATCTCCACCCGGCGATCTTACCCTGCCGCGCCGGGCCGAGGTCCCGCGGCGACCGGCTGGCCCGGCTCTGCGGACGCGGCTCTACGGAACCACCAGCGTCAGGTCGTGGCTCAGGCGAGCGCCCGTCTGCAAGCCGCGCGCCTTTTCGGTGTGGCGGAAGGTCTTCAGCTGCGCCTCGCTGACCGTCAAGCCGCAGCTCAGCCGGAAGCTCCACTGGGCCGGTCCCTTGCACTCGTCGGGCGTCTTGTCGGGGCCCGTGCTCGAGCCCGACCATTCGAACAAAGGGCGGCCGGGGGGCAGGACGATCGGGCCGTCGGACCCCGTCGCCGTCACCTTGGCGCTGAAAGCGCGCACGACGACCGGCGGCTCGAGACAGCAGTCGAGCGTCTCGGGATCGAGGCACACCTCGGCCACCCTGCGGGCATAGGCGGTGTGGAACTCGACCCACTGCCCGGGGTCGGGCCGCGTGCCGGGGGTTCCGGAGGGCGGCAGCTCGCCCCGGCATCCCTGCGGGTCCTCGATCGGGTAGTGGTAGTGCTGGCTGCAGCGATGGAGGATCTCCGGCCGGCCGCCGGCACGCGGGACGTATTCGATGGTGTCGGGGGCTATCACCCGGCGGACGATCGAGGTGGCGGAGGTGTGGAAGACCGGCGGCGGTTGCGAATTGCGATCGAGGTTGCGCGGCGACTGGAAATTGGGGCAGGCGTTGCCGGCGGCGTGGCCGGGTGCCGCCAGAAGGGCGGCCAACAGGACGGCTGAGAGACAGGTCGCTGCGCGGACGGTCATGGCTCGTCTCCTCTTCGGACGATTTCGGACGCTCTGTCCTGACATCGGGTGAGCGTCCATAGTTTAGAGAACAGCGCGAGAGCGATCAAAAAGGGTCGGAGCCGGCCGCCTGGATCCGCCGAAGTAGCCGGAGCTCGACCGAGAGCGGCGCCGCCGCTCGGGCGGCGGGGAGCCAGGGCTGGGCGCGGAGCGGGACGGCGAGCAGCGAGGAGACGCCGTCTCCTCCGCTGGGAAGTGTGACGGGAGACTAGCGCATCCCGGGGTCCGGGAGAAGCGGCGCCGGCCCGCGCTCCGGCTGGCGGAAGATCGCGCCCCCCTTCATCACGAAGTCGACGCGCTCCAAGGCGCGGACGTCCGCCAGCGGATCGCCCGGGACGGCGACGACGTCGGCGAGGCGGCCGGGGGCGAGGAGGGCGCGGTCGTCGACGCCCAAGAGGTCGGCGGCGGCGAGCGTCGCGGCCTGGATGGCGGCGAGCGGGGTCATGCCGTGCGCCACCAGGACGGCGAACTCGCGGGCGTTCTGGCCGTGCGGAATGGGGCCGGCGTCGGTGCCGAAGGCGATCTTGACCCCGGCGCGGACCGCGCGGTCGAGGCTCGCCCCGGCGGCCCGCGTCGCGGCTTCGGACTTGGCGCGGATCGCCGCCGGATAGCCGCTCATGTCCTTGCCGCCGGCGCTGTTGATGTAGGCGGTCGGCACGAGGTAGACGCCGCGCGCCTTCATCAGCCGGACCGCCTCGTCGTCGAGCTGCGAGCCGTGCTCGATCGAGGCGACCCCGGCGCGCAGGGCGGCGAGCGTGCCGGTGAGGCCGTGGGCATGGGCCATCACCTTGAGCCCGTTGCGCCGCGCCTCGTCGACCACCGTGCGCATCTCCTCCTCCGAGAACTGCTGCGCGTCGTAGGTCGCCTCGAAGCCGAGGACGCCGGCGGTCACCGCCATCTTGATCACCCGCGCGCCGTGCTTGATCTGGTAGCGCACGGCGCGAAGCAGCTTCTCCGGACCGTCCGCGACGCCCTGCTCGGGCCCCATCTCGAAGAACCCCGGCGGCCAGCCGTCCTCGTCGCCGTGGCCGCCGGTCATGCTGATCTGGTAGCCGGCGGGGACGATGCGGGGACCCTCGGCGATGCCGCGCTCGATCGCCTTTTCGAGGGCGACGTCGATGAAGTCGTTGTCGCCCGCCGAGCGGACGGTGGTGAAGCCCGCGGCGAGCGTCGCCCGCGCGTTGTCCGCCGCCCGGTAGGCGTTGTCGATCGGCCCGTTGAAGAAGCTCTCGAAGGGCTGGGCTCGCCGCCCGGCCGGGCCGCCGACCGACAGGTGGACGTGCATGTCGAAGAGCCCCGGCAGGAGCGTGCGGTCGCCGAGCTCGACGACGCGGGCGCCCGGCGGGACCGCGATCCCGCCGCCGCGCCGGCTGCCCGGATGCGGTCGCCCTCGACGACGACCACGGCGTCACGGGTGATTCGACCGCTCCGCACGTCGAGCAGGCGGGCGGCGCGCAGGACGACGACCTCCGCCCGCGCGCCGGCAGGGAGGGCGAGCGCCAGGATCAGGACGAGCAGGCTTCTCGATGCGATCTTTAGGCGACGATTTGGCTGCATGGGCTCTCGATTCGATGGACAGCCGTCCGAGTCGATTTTCCGTCGAGATTTCCGATCTGTAGCGATCCCAGTCGATTTCTCGCCTGCCGATTCGATCTGTAGCGATCCCAGTCGATTTCCCGCCTACAAATCCGCTGGGACGGTCAAGAATTCAAACGGTAGGCTACACATTCAATTGGATCGCTACAAATTCAATGGGACGGCTGCAGATCCGATCGGACGGCATCGAGGACGACGCGTCGCCGGGGCGCGGCCGCGGACGGGCTCTGCGGCGCTCGGACGGCGCTACATCCTCTCCGGCACCGGGATCCCCAGGATCTCGCCCAGCTCCTCGAGGCCGCGGGCGAAGGCCTGGACCGCGGCCAGGCGGGCGGCGCGGGTCGGCTCGTCGCTCTCCTGGAGGATGGGGTGGCGGTGGTAGACGGCATGGAAGCGCTGGGCGAGGTCCAGGGCATGGCGGGCGAGGACGGAGAGCTCGAGCCCGGCGGCGCCGCGCGCCACCGCCTCGCCGGTCTGGGCGACGGTGAGGACGAGGTCCCAGAGGTCCTCCGCGAAGAGCGCCGGGTCGAGCCGCGCCACCTCGTCCGCCGTCACGGTGTCCGGCAGGCCCGCCGCGCGGAGCTTCCGGCGGATGTTCTTCGCCCGCACCAGCGAGTACTGGAGGTAGGGCCCCGACTCCCCCTCGAAGGAGAGCGCCTCGTCGAAGTCGAAGGCGATCACCCGGTTGGTCGTCGCCTTGACCATGAAGAAGCGCAGCGCGGCGACGGCGATCTGGTGGGCCAGGGCGTCGAGGACCTCGGGCGGCAGGTCGCGGTTGCGGCTGGCGATCTCCTCGCGGCTCTTCGCCTCCAGGCGGTCGAGGAGGTCGTCGGCCTTGACGCCGATCCCCTTCCTCCCCGACATCTCGAGGGTGCGCTCCTCGCCGTCCTCTTCGAGGTATCCGAGCAGGCGCGCCGTCGCCGGCGACAGCGCCACCATCTCGTAGGCAAAGTGGACCGAGCGGGCGGCCTCCCCCGGATGCCCGAGCGCCTCGAGGCCGGCGCGGACGATCTTCTGCAGGTAGCTCTGGCGGGCGTCGATGACGTTGATCACCCGGCGGGCGCCGCCGAAGGCGGGATGGTCCGGAAGATGGGCGTCCTCGCCGTGCGCCGTCTCCCAAACCCCTTGCTCGCTCCAGAGTCGGTAGCCGAAATCCCGGCCCAGGAGGCCGAATTTCCAGAGCTGATAGGCGATGTCCTTGCCGACGTAGGTGACCGTGCCGTCCGAGCGGACGATCACCTTGTCGGGGTCCTCGAGGCCGGCGAACTCCGCGCTGTCGGCGAGCGGCATCACCCAGCAGCCGGCGTTCTTGCCCTCCTTTTCGAGGCGCACCGCGCCGCTCTGCTTCAATTTCTCGAAGGCGTGGGTGAAGAAATCGAGGGCGAGGATGTCGCTCTCGCGGGTCAGCAGGTCGTAGCCGACGTCGAGGCGGCGCATCGTCGCCAGGTGCCGGGCGACGACCCGCCGCGCCACCCGGCGCGCCACCTCGGCGCGCGGCCCCGTCCCCAGCTCCATCTCGTGGAGGGTCTCCCGGCGCAGCGTCTGGCGGGACTTGTCCTCCTCGTACCAGCGGCCGACCTCGCTGTAGAGGTCCCAGCAGACGAAGTCGAACGGCTCGGGGACGGCGGCGACGTCCGCGGCCGTCATCCCGCGGCGGTCGACGAAGCCGATCACCACGTCGGCGAGCTGGACGCCGGTGTCGTCGATGTAGTTCTGCACCTCGACCGGGGCGCCCAGCCGGCGGAGAGCGCGCGCCAGCACGTCGCCGAGGACGGCGTTCCTCAGGTGGCCGATGTGGGCCGCCTTGTTGGGGTTGATGTTGGTGTGCTCGACGATCACTTTGCCGGAGCCGGCGAAGGCGGCGTCCCCGGAGATCAGCGGGCGCGCCAGGAGGCGGGCGGCAAAGGCGGCGCGGTCGAGGCGGAAGTTGAGGTAGCCGGCCCCCTCGACCGTCACCGCGCGCACCAGCGGCCGCGCGGCGGCCGGCAGCTCGACGGCCGACCGCAGCTCCTCGGCGATGTCGCGCGGCCGGCGTTTCAAGATCCGCGCGAGCTGCATCGCCGCCGGGCTCGCCAGATCGCCCAGCTCGCGGCGCGGGGGGACCTCGATCGCCGCCTCGTGCTCGACGCCGAAACGCTCCGCGACGGCGCGGCCGATGGCCTGCGCCAGCTCCTGCTTCAGCTCCGGCCACATGGCGGGCGAGTCTACACCAGGCCCCCCGGAGGGCCGGGAGGGGGCCGGCCGGGCGCGCCTGATATCATTTGGCCCATGGCCGAGGGGAAAGCGATCGAGAACCGGCTGGCGGTCACCATGGACCGCACGGTCCTCGAGCTGGTCCAGGGGGACATCACGGACCTCGAGGTCGACGCCATCGTCAACGCCGCCAACGAGCAGCTCCAGCTCGGCGCCGGCGTCGCCGGCGCCATCCGGGCCAAGGGCGGAGCGTCGATCCAGGAGGAGTGCAACCGCATCGGCAGCGCCCCGGTGGGGACGGCGGTGATGACCGGCGCCGGCCACTTGAAGGCCCGCCAGGTGATCCACGCCGTCGGTCCGCGGATGGGCGAGGGCGACGAGGACCGCAAGCTCGCCTCCGCCGTGCGCGCCGCCCTGGCGCTCGCCGACCGGCGGGGCCTCAAATCGATCGCCATCCCCGCCATCTCGACCGGTGTCTTCGGCTTCCCCATCGACCGCGCGGCGCGGCTGATGCTGACCGAGATCCACCGCTACCTCCAGGGGGGCACCAGGCTCGAGCGGGTGGTCGTCGCCCTCTGGGGGGACGACGCCTTCGACATCTTCAAGCGCGAGCTGCGCCGCGGCTTCCGCTAGACGCCGCCGCCACCCGCGACGCTTCGCCGCTGAACCCCGGGCAGACTTCCCGGGACCTAGTCCACGTGATCCGAGTGAGCAGCGGACGCCGGTCAGGCGACGAAGTAGGCGCTGGCGCGGATCTGCAGGCGGGCGCGCGGCTCGAAGCCGCTGCCGACGATCGCGAAGGCGCTCGACTCGCCGAGTACCGGCAGGACGATCCAGCCGTCGAAGCTGTCGCTCCCCGCGTAGGGGGGCACGACCGGCTCGATCTCGGCGATCTTCGTCCAGTGGTCCTCCTCGGCGTCGAAGGAGGCGCGCAGCTCGACGTAGGCGCGGTCGAGGTCGATCGTGCGCTGCCCCGAGGGGTGCCAGAGCGAGAAGATGAAGCGCACCTCGTCGTAGGAGCTGGTGGGGAGGAAGGCCTTCCCCGTCACCGCGAGCGGATAGCTGAAGCCGCCCTGGGAGTCGGTCGCGAAGATCTCGGGCGTCGGGTCGAAGATGACCTGGCGCGGCGGGGTGAGCGGCGGGGTGTTCATTCCTGGCGGCCCCGGGCCAGGGCGAGGGCTCGCTCGGCGCGCCGCCGGCGCTCGTCCTCGCCGGACAGGTCGGTGCCGAGGAGCGGGCCGGCGAGGCCGAAGGCCGAGGCCCCGGCGGCGCGGTACGCCGGGATGTCCTCGACCGGGAAGCCGCCGGCGGCGAGCATGGGGATGTCCCCCAGCGGGCCGCGGATGGTGGCGAGGTAGGCCGGCCCGCCGATCGGCGGCAGAGGGAACACCTTGACCAGATCCGCCCCCATAGCAGCAGCCGTAACCACTTCGGTTGGAGTGAGCGCTCCCATGATCAGGAACAGGCCGGCCTGCCGCGCCGCATCGGCCACTTCCGCCGAGGCGTTCGGGGTGACGAAGAACTCGGCGCCCGCGGCGATCGCCTCGCGGGCGCGGGCGGCGGTCGAGACCGTGCCCATGCCGAAGAAGGGCGGCGCGCCGGCGGCGTCCCCTCCCTCCGCTCGTGCCCGCTCGGCGAGCAGCTCGGCGACGAGCCGGGAGGCCCGCGGCACGGAGAAGGTGATCTCGACCAGCTCGAAGCCGGCGGCCGCCAGCGCGCGGGCCTGCCGCGCCGCCTCGTCGTACGAGGGCGTGCGGACGACGCCGACGATCGGCGACCGCGCGAGGGCATGGGATACCTGGGGACGGATCTCGATGGTTGTCGTCATGCGGGGCGAGAGTCTATCATCCCCCTGTTGGAGGCCTCGGAGCGTCAATCCCGTATCAAGTTCAATTCGTGGGTGGGCAACCGCGTCGTGGCGGAGTATCATTGCCGGAGTCGAGAGAGATGAGCAATTTAACAGTTTTCAATAAAGAGCGCATGGCCATTTCCGATCGTCCCGTCAGAGAATCCCTCGACCAGCTGCTTCGACGCCTGCGTCCCAGGCTGAAGCAGATCCTGGGTCGCTATCGCGTGCCGGCTCACGACGCGGAGGATCTGGTGCAGGAGGCCCTCGTCTCCACCATCCAGAAGTGGGAGGAGATCCAGGACCCCGAGGCCTGGCTGCTGGTCACGCTGCGCAACCGCTGCGTCGTCTATTGGCGCAAGCGCCGCACCAATCTCTACAGCTCGGTCGACGCGGCGATCCTCGAGCTGCTCTCCGAGCCGGTCGCGGCGCCGCAGGAGAACGCCGAGCTGCGCTGGGATCTGAAGAACCTCATCGACGAGCTGCCGCCGCGCTGCCGGACGCTCCTCAGGCTGCGCTACGGGCTGGGCTACGACTCCTCCGAGGTCGCCGAGCAGATGGGATATCACCCGTCCAGCGTGCGCAAGGTCGCCCGGCGATGTATGGCCGCGCTGACCTATCAGATGGTGACCCGCGGTTTCTCGGTCAAAGACGAGAACTGATCCGGTTCGCCATTCGTCGATCTCTTTTCGTTTCCACGGGAAAAAACGGACATCCGTGCGGCGCCGAGACGCCGGCGCCGGCGCGGGCTCGCGCGCGCTCCCCTCACTCCCGGCCTCTCTCCATCGCCCCGATCAGCCGCCGGCAGATGCCGCGGAGGATCCGCACCTCACGCCGGCTGGGGGCGGCGCGGGCGGCGAGCTGCCGCAGATCGCTCAAGACGCCGGGGAAGCTCGCGTCGCGGTCGAAGCCGGCGCGGGCGAGGGCTTCCCGGGCGTGGCCGAAGAGTCCCTCGAGCTCGGCCGCCGAGGCGAGCGGCTCGGGGGCGATGCCCGCCGCTCCGGCCGCCTGATTGCCGCTGCCGGCGTAGAGCTCGTACGCCACGACGAGGACCGCCTGGGCGAGGTTCAACGTCGGCTGGCGCAGCGAGCAGGGAATGTTGACGACGGCCGACGTCAGGGAGAGCTCGTCGTTGGTGAGCCCCCCGACCTCGGGCCCGAAGAGGAGGGCGGCGGGGGTGCCCGGCGGGTCGGCCGCCAGCAGGGCCGGGAGCTCGTCCGGGGTGAGGAACGGCAGGGCGAGCGCCCGGTCGCGCGCCGAGGTCGTCCCGACCACCCGCGCGAAGGGGGCGAGGGCGGCGGCGACCGACGGGGCCCGCTCGGCGGCGGCGAGGACGTGCCCGGCGCCGACCGCGAAACGGGAGGCGATCTCGCCCAGCGCCGCCGCCGGCTCGACCAGGATCAGCCGCCCGAGGCCCATGTTGGCCATCGCCCGCGCCGCCGATCCGACGTTGCCCTCCTCGCGCGGCCGCACTAGCACGACGGCCGGCGCCTGCCACGGTTCCGCCATGGAGCGCGATGGTACCTTCAAAGGCGTGTGCCGGCTCAGCTCGGTCCCGAGGACGGCCGCCTGGAAGGGGGTTCGGGGGGTGGTCCCGAGGGCGGTCGCCCGCAGCGGACCGAGCTCGAGCCGCACCCCGAGGCGGCCGGCGTTGACAGGCCGCTCCGCCGGGGGGTACCTTGAAGCCAGTTCCTGATCGCGGAAGGGGTGAGCCGATGACGCAGACCGTGGCGACGCGCGCCTATTTGATCTTCACCGGCACCGGGCCCATCCTGGTGCTGTCGACCTATCCCGAGCTCACCGACCCTCGCCTGGTCGAGAAGCTCCGCTACAAGGGGATCGACAAGTTCATCGCCTATGAGGTCGACCTGGAAGCGGTCAAGGGACGCTACGAGCACTCCTACGAGAACATCTTGAAGGACCTCGAGAACGAGGAGGACATCCGCGTCCTCGACTTCAACGGCCACCAGATCATGGCCAACTTCGCCTTGGGCGAGCTCCACGAGCCGATCAAGTTCGAGGGCTGAGGCGCGCGGTAGGCGCCCCTCCCGCGCGGAAGCTCAGCAGGTCGTGTCCCAGCTCCCGGAAGAGCCGATGGGTCGCCGGGAGGGGCAGGCCCACGACGTTCGTGTAGTTGCCGTGGACCGTTTCGACGAAGAGCGCTCCAAGGCCCTGGACGGCATAGGAGCCGGCCTTGTCGAGCGGCTCGCCGGTCGCCACGTACCAGGCGATGTCGGCCTCGCCGAGAGGCGCCATGACCACCCGCGAGGTCTCGACCGTCGCGGCGCTCCGCGCCGCGAGCTCTCCCAGCTCCGCGCTCCGCGCCGCGACCGCTGCGAAATCGGACGGCTGCCCCTCGCACGGCGTGGCGAGCAGGGCGACGCCGGAGAGTACGGTGTGCTCGCGGCCGGCGATGCGGCGGAGCATCCGGCGGGCATCGCCGGGGTCCTTCGGCTTGCCGAGGAGCTCGCCGTCGACCACCACGATCGTATCGGCCGCCAGCACCAGCTCGCCGGCCGCCGCCCGCGCCGCCGCCTTGCCGAGCGCCAGGCGGAGGACGTACTCCCGCGGCGCCTCGCCCGCCCGCGGCGTCTCGTCGAGATCGACCGGCCGCACCTCGAAGCTCAATCCCAGCCCCGACAGCAGCTCCCGCCGGCGCGGCGAGGCCGAGGCGAGCACCAGCTTGGGGAGAGGCTCTCTCACGTTCGAGGTCGTCCGCCGTCCGTCCCGGCGCCGGGTCCCCTTAGGGGAAATAACCGCGCATCGTCTTGGCCTCGAGGCCGGAGCGGCCGACCTTGACCTCGACGGTGCGGAATTTCTCGTGGTCGCCGCCCTGCTGCGAGGGCTCGTAGGCCAGCAGGTACTGCGTCCGCAGGTCGGCCTCGATCGTCGAGTACACCTTGTCGAGCTCGGCGGCGCGCTCGATGAAGAAGAACCTGCCGCCGGTCTCCTCGGCGAACCGCTGGAGCTTCGAGCGGACGTCCACCTCGTTGGGCTCGAGGTGGATGCCCACCGTATAGATGGTCACCCCGGCGCGGCGCGCGTAGTCGAGGGCGTCGGTGAACTTGTAGCGGCTGCCCTCGTCCATGCCGTCGGTCAGCAGGACGATGGCGCGCTTCCCCTTGATGCCGCCGAAGGTGTAGAGGGCATAGATGAGGCTGTCGTAGAGCGCGGTGGTGCCCTCGGCGGTCAAGTTGGCGAGGCCGCCCGCCAGCACCTCGCGGTTGTTGGTGAAGCGCACGGCGAGGTTCGGCTTGCCGTTGAAGGTGATGACCGAGGCGCGGTCCTTGGGGGTGATGACCTTCTCGAAGAAGCCGAGCGCGCCGCGCACCGCCTCCTCCAGCCGCTCGGACATCGAGGCCGAGATGTCGAGCAGGATGCCGGCGTAGATCGGCAGGTCCTTGACCAGGTCGAAGCGGCGGATCTTCTGCGCCACGCCGTCCTCGGCGACCGAGAAGTCCTCGCGCTTCAAGCCGTCGACCGGCCGGCCGTGGCGGTCGACCACCGTCGTGAAGAGCTCGACCAGGTCGACCTGCACCTTCTCGCCGTACCCGGGAGCGTTGACCAGCACCACGTCCTCGGTCGAGTTGCCGTCCTTCAGGTAGGCCACCGCGCGCACGTACGTGAGCGCCTGGCCGGAGGGCAGGAGGATGGGCTGCGCGAAGGGCGGCTGGTAGAGCGTGGCGAGGCGGGTTTCGTTGAGGTAGAAATCGACGCGGTCGAGCTCGTCCCCCTCGGGCACCTGGACGTCGGCCTCGGCGCGCAGGCTGGAGCGGTAGAGCTTCCCCGGCTGCGGCTCCACCAGGCGGAGGGCGAAGCGGTGCGGGCCGGCGTTGAGGACGAGCTGGTCGCGCGCCAGCTCCTCGCCGCCCGGCCCCAGCGCCACCGCCTTGACGCTGTGGAGCTTCGGCTTGTCCCCGAGGTCGAGCTCGACGCTGTACGGCGGCCGGCTCTTCGAGAACACCGGCTTGCCGTTGAGGAGGAAGGCGACGCGCGCGACGCCGTCGCCGGTGACCAGCGCCTCGACCCGCGCCCTGCCGGTGCGGAGCAGCTCGTTCTCGCCGGGCGCGAGGAGCCGGAGGGTGTGATCGCCGGGGCCGAGCGCGGCGTTCGCCTCGCCGGCTGGATCGGCGGCAGGGGCGACGGCAGGGCCGGGGGCGAGCCCGGGGGCCGCGGAGGCGGGCGCTGCCGCGACGACCGCTGCCGGCTGGCTGGCCGTCTCGGTCACCGCCGGCACCTCCAGGGGCCGCTCGTCGTGGAAGAAGCGCTTGCCGCCGGCGTCCTCCACCTTGAGCCGCAGCGTGTAGGAGCCGGGGCGCAGGGTGCGCTGGAAGACGAGCGGGATCTTGCCGTCGCGCATCTGGCCGGCGGCCTCGGCGATCGGCAGGGTGAACCGGTAGCGGAAGTGCTCGAAGAGCTCGTCCTTGTGCAGCACCTCGCCGTCGACCACGAAGTCGTACGAGTCGAGGTCCGCCAGGCGTGCCGCACGGACGGCGTCCTGGGGGACGGCGAGGACGCCCTGGACGACGGTGCGGCTGCCGACGCGGCCGGGGAAGGAGAGCGCCAGCTCGGCCGGGAAGGTCGCCGCGCCGGCGGGCAGGTCGGTCGAATAGGAGACGAAGGTCTGCAGCCACTCCTCGCTCGGCCGCGGCACGACGTGGACGCTCGCCTCGATCCGGCTCCAGTCGATCGCCTCCGCGAGATAGCCCGCGATGTCGTCGCCGCGCGGGCAGCTCTGGGCGATGAGCTCGGGCGAGATGCTCGGGCGCCCGCGCAGCCCGACCGCGAGGAGCGACTGGATGCCTTCGCTGGGGTACCAGAGCCGGTAGCGCCCCTGGGACGCGCCCGTCGCCGCGAGGAAGACCAGCGAGAAGCCGCCGCGGATGTGCTCGGTGCGGTCGTAGTGCCAGAGCTCGAGCGGCAGCAGGACGTCCGAGCAGTGCGACTGGAGGACCTGCGCCGGCTTGCCGTTCAAGAGCAGCATCCGCGCGCGGTCGTCGGAGAGGTCGCCGATCTGCTGGCGCGCCAGATCGACGCGCTCCGCCCACCGCTCCTGGAACTCGTTGCGCGAGGTCTGCGGGAAGGGATCGCGCACCTCCCAGAAGCGGCGGATGAAGGCATCGCGCTGGTAGTCCTCCTTGAGCGCCAGGAAGGTGGCGCGCTCCTTCGCCGAGAGCAGCGGCGCCGTCTCCTCGAGGAAGGCGCGATGGCGCGCCGGGAGGTCGGCCGGGAGTGGCGGGATGGCCACCGGCTCGCCGGCCTTCCCGGCGGCGGCGGCGTACGACGGCAAGGGGGCGAGCGCGAAGAGGAGAACCAGGAGGGACAGCCGTCGCCGGCGGAGGAGCGACATCGGGCCCCGATCCTACGCTTCCTGGGGCCGGCAAATCCAGGCGGGCGTCCGCTCGCCCGCTACGGATAGTAGCCGCGGATGGTCTTGACCTCGATCCCGGGCTTGTCGACCTTGAGCTCGACGGCGCGGAAGGTGTTCTCGTCGCCGGTGTTCGAGGACTGGTAGGCGACCAGGTACTGCGAGCGGAGCTCGCGCTCGATCTCGGCGTAGATCGGCCCCAGCTCGGCGGCCGCCTTGACGAAGAAGCTCCGCCCGCCGGTCTCCTCGGCGATCTTCGAGAGGTGCCGCTTGTCGACCTCCTTGCCGAGGCCGATGGCATAGATCGTCACCCCGGCGCGGCGCGCGTACTCGAGCGCATCCTCGAAGGTGAAGCGGCTCCCCTCGTCCTTGCCGTCGGAGAGGATGAGGAGCGCCCGCTGGCCCTTGACCCCGTTGAAGTAGAAGAGCGCGAAGACGACGCTGTCGTAGAGCGCCGTCCCCCGCTCGGCCTTCAGCCCCGCCAGCCCGCCCGCCAGCTCGTTGACGTCGTTGGTGAACTTGACCGCCAGGTTCGGGTGGTCGTTGAAGGTGATGAGCGCCGCCCGGTCCTTCGGCTTCACCGCCTGCTGGAAGAAGGCGTACGCCGCCTGCCGCGCCTCGCCGATCGCGGGGTCCATCGAGGCCGAGACGTCGATCGCCACCGCGGCGTGGATCGGCTGATCGCGCACCTGGTCGAAGCGGACGATCTGCTGCTTGACCCCGTCCTCGCTGGGGGTGAAGTCCTTCTGCGTCAGGCCCTCGACCGGGTGCCCGGCGCGGTCGAGCACCGAGGCGTAGAGCTCGACGAACTGGATGTTGACCTGCTCCAGGTTGTCCGGCGCGTTGACGAAGACCAGGTCCTCGGTCGAGGCGCCGTCGGCGGTGAAGGCGACCGCCCGCACGTAGGCCAGCGGCTCGTTGCGCGGCAGCACGATCGGCTGCTCGTAGGGCGGCTGGTAGACCGTCGCCACGCGCGACTCGTTCGAGTAAAACTCGACCCGCTCGACGGCCTCGCCCTCCGGCACCTGCACGTCGGCATGGGCGAGCAGGCTCTTGTCGTAATGCTTGCCCTTGTGCGGCTCGGAGAGGCGCACCGCGAAGCGGTGCCCGGCGGCGTTGACCAGCAGACGGTCGCTCGCCACCTCGTGGCCGGCGGCATCGTAGGCGGTCGCCGAGAGCGTCCGCTGGCGCGGCAGCGAGCCCAGGTCGAGCTCGACGCTCCACGGCTGCTTCGTCTTGGTGAGCACCGGCTTGCCGTCCAGGGCGAAGGTCACCTTGGCGATCTCCTTGCCGGCGGTCAGGGTGTCGAATCGCATCATCCCGGTCTGCAGCTCGCCCTGCGGGCGCACCAGCTTCAACGTCGTCTCACCGTTCGAGATGGCGGCGTTCGCCTCGGCCAGGATGCGGGCGCTCTCGGGGTCGGCCGGCGCCGCCGCCGAGGGGGCGATCTTGTCGCTCTCCGGCACGGTGAGCGGCTGCGCGGCGCGGTAGAACTTGCCCGAGTTCAAGTCCTCCACCTTGAGCACGACGGTGTAGCTCCCCGGCCGCAGATAGCGCTGGAAGACGAGGGGCAGCGACGCGGCCGGCTGCGTCTCCGTGTTCGGCGTAACCGGAAAATCGAACTTGTAGCGGAAGCCGTCGAAGAGCTTCTTGTTCTCCAGCACCTCGCCGGTCACCACGAAGTTATAGGAGCGGTGCTCGCCGAGCTTCGCCTGCCCCACCTCGGCGATCGGCACCTGGAGGATGCCCTCCACCACGGTGCGGTTCTGGTAACGGCCCGGGAAGCCGAAGGAGAGCTTGGCGTTGAAGCTCTGCGCCGACTCCGGCAGGTCCGTCGAGTAGGAGTTGAAGGCGGCGACCCACTCGCCGCTCGGCCCCTTCGGCGGGCTGTCGAACTTGATGCGCAGGAAGTCGTAGGTCATCCCCTGGTGGGCCACCCAGGCGATCGCGCCGGCCAGCTGGTCGCCGTCCCGGCACTCCCGCTGGATCCCCTCGAGACCGGGGAAGCGCTGCGGGCCGTCGCGGAACAGCTCTTCGAGCCCCTCGAGGGGCTCCCAGATGCGGTAGGGGCCGGCCGCCCACCTCTGGGTGAAGACGACGATGAACTCGAAGGGCGCGATGTCGCTGCCGCCGCCGTAGAACCAGACCTCGAGCGGCCAGACGAGCTCCCGGCAGCTCGCCGTGACCACCCCCGACGGGGGGCCGTTGAGGAGGAAGATGCGGCTGCGGTCGTCGGCCGTCAAGCTGCCGAACCGCCGCTTCGCCTCGGCGACCCGCTCCTCCCATCGATTGCGGAACTCGTTGGCGGAGACGATGCCGCCGAGCTTGCTCCGCGACTCCCAGAAGTGCTCGATGAAGGAGTCGCGCGTATAGTCCTTGTCGAGCCGCAGGAAGGTCGCCCTCTCCGCCGGGGTGATGAGGAGCCCGACGTCCTCCAGCCACTCGCGATAGGCCGGCGGCAGGGCGGCGATGGCCTTCTTCTCCTCCGACTTGCTGAGCGGCTTCGCCTTGGCCGCGGGCTTCGGAGCGGGGGCCGGGGCCGCCACGGCCGGAGCGGGCTGGGCCGGGGCCGCCACGGCCGCGGCGTGCGCCGCGCCGGGGACCGCCGGGGCGATGAGCGCGCAGAGGAGGACCGCACGGACGAGCGCCGCGCACGGTGCCCGGCGCGAGATCGGCGGAAGGATCGGATAGCAGATCGGGGCAGGGATTCGGCGCATATCGTCGACGACCTCGAAGTCTCAATGTGCCGCCCGCGCACGGCACCGTAGGAATCTCCGCAACGAGAGCAACAGCCACCCCGCGGGAGGCATTCCGCGAGCGGGCTCTCGGTTCGTCCCGTTCCGGCAGCCGGCGGTTTCGCGCCGGCGCCGGCCCCGCGGCTTACGCGCGCTACAATAGCGCGCCTGACCCGCGCGAGCGCGACCGGCTCTCGACGGAGGCCGCCTCGCGCGCCGGCGCGACCCAGCCACGAAATGCCCCGCGTCTACCTCGACCACAACGCCACCTCCCCCCTCGATCCGCGGGTGCGCGCCGCCATGCTCCCGTGGCTGGGGGAGGCCTTCGGCAACCCGTCGTCCGTCCACGCCTTCGGGCAGGCGGCGCGGAGCGCCGTCGAGGAGGCGCGCGAGCGGGTGGCGGCGCTCCTCGGCGCGATCCCGCCCGAGATCGTCTTCACAGCCTCCGGCACCGAGGCCAACAACGCGGTGATCTTCGACGCCGCGCGGCGGGCTCCCGACGGCCACCTCGTCCTTTCGGCGGTCGAGCACCCGTCGATCCGCGAGGCGGCGGCGCGCCTCGAGGCCGCGGGCATGCGGCTCACCCGCGTGCCGCCCGCGGCGGACGGCGTCGTGCCCGTCGCGGCGATCCGCGCCGCCCTCCGCCCCGACACGCGCCTGGTCTGCCTGATGCTCGCCAACAACGAGCTGGGGACGCTGCAGCCGGTGGCCGAGGCGGCGGCCCTCTGCCGCGAGCTCGGCATCCCGGTCCTCTCGGACGCCGTCCAGGCGGTGGGCAAGATCGCCGTCGACGTCCACGCCTTGGGCGTCGACTACCTGACCATGGGCGGGCACAAGTTCGGCGGTCCCCTGGGAGCCGGGGCGCTGTGGATCCGCAAGGGGGCGCCGTTCGAGGGGTGGCTCGTCGGCGGCGGCCAGGAGCGGCGGCGGCGGGCGAGCACCGAGAATGTCCCGGCGCTCGTCGGCCTGGGCGCGGCGGCGGCGCTGGCGACCGAGGAGATCGCCGCGCGGACGGCGCACCTGGCGGCGCTGCGCGACCGCTTCGAGGCCGGCCTCGGCGCCATTCCGGATGCCGTCGTCCACTGCGCCGGCTCGCCGCGGCTGCCCAACACCTCCCATCTCGCAATCCTGGACGTCGAGGGGGAGTCGCTCCTCATCCGCCTCGACCTCGCCGGCTTCGCGGTCTCGACCGGCTCGGCCTGCTCCTCGGGCGCCGTCGAGCCGAGCCGGACGCTCCTCGCCGCCGGTATCCCCGCCGCCGAGGCGCTCTCCTCGATCCGCGTCAGCCTCGGCGCCGAGAACACGCCCGCGGAGGTCGACGCCTTCCTCGCCGTGCTGGCGCGCGAGACCGCGGCGCTGCGCCGGGTGTCCACGGGCTCCGGCAGGCGGTCCGCCGGAGCGGGCGCGCGGTGAGCCCGACGGCGCCGCCCGCATCGCCGGCGCGGCCGCACACCGCCCAGGCGGCCGACGGCCTGACCGCGGTCGCCATGAGCGGCGGGCTCGACTCCTCGGTCGCCGCCTGGCTCCTCGCCCGCGGCGGCCGGCCGGTCGTCGGCCTCTCGATGCTCCTCTGGGACCGCGCCTCCGACCCGGCCTCGGCGGCGCACGGCCGCTGCTGCGGCGCGCTCGACCTGGGCGACGCCCGCCGCGCCGCCGCGCAGGCCGGCATCCCGCACTACACCCTGCGCCTCGAGGCGGAGTTCCGCCACCAGGTGGTCGATCCCTTCGTCGCCGACTACCTGGCCGGGCGGACGCCCAGCCCATGCGTGCGCTGCAACACCTGGATCAAGTTCGATCTCCTGCTCGAGCGCGCCCGCGGCCTGGGCGCCGAGAGGATCGCGACCGGCCATTACGCGCGGATCGTCGAAGGGCCTGACGGCGCCGAGCTCCATGTCGCCGCCGACCCCGAGAAGGACCAGAGCTACTACCTGTTCGAGCTCACTCGCGAGCAGCTCGCGGCCTCCCTCTTCCCCTTGGGCGGCCTGCGCAAGCGCGAGGTGCGCTCGCTCGCCCGCGCCGCCGGCCTCGCCGTGGCCGGGAAGGGCGAGAGCATGGAGGTCTGCTTCGTCAGCGGCGGGGTCCGCGAGTTCGTCGAGGAGCAGAGGGCCGCCGACCCGGCGCGCTTCCCGGCGCCCGCGGCGAGCGGCGAGCCGGCCGCGCTGGTCGCCGCCGACGGCAGCGCGCTCGGCCGGGGAGAGCCCTATTACCGCTACACCGTGGGGCAGCGGCGGGGCCTCGGGGTGTCGGCCGGAGAGCGGCTCTACGTGCTCAGGATCGAGCCCGAGGCGAACCGCGTGGTCGTCGGCCGCGAGGAGGAGCTCGCCGCCCCGGGCCTAGCCGGCGAGCGGCTGCACTGGATCGGCCCGCAGCCCGCGCCCGGAGCGAGCGGCGAGATCGAGGCGACGGTCAAGATCCGCTCGCGCCATGCCGGCGTCGCCGCCCGCGTCCGCCCTGGCGTGGGCGGCGGCGTCGAGGTCCGCTTCGCCCAACCGCAGCGCGGCGTCGCCCCCGGCCAGGCCGCGGTCTTCTACCGCGGGACACGGGTGCTCGGCGGCTGCTGGATCTCCAGACCGCTCGGCGCCTGAGCGCCGACCCTCCTCCCTTGCTCCCTCCAGCGCCGCGCCACCTCCGTTCCTCGCCACCGCCCGGCCGTGGCATCGCCCGCGGCTCCGGGTCGGCTGGCGTCCGCAGAATCGCCGCCGTCGCCGGCCTCGCCCTGGCGCTCGCCGCCTGCGAGCGGCCGACGCAGCGCATCCTCCGCCTGGGCACGTTGGCGGCGCCGCCGCCGGCGACGGCCGTCGAGCTCGCGGCGGCGGGACCTATCGCGGGCGAGCCGCGCGAGGTGCCGGCGAATCTCAACGCGGCGCGGATCGCCCACCTGGAGCTCCGGGCGCGGGGGACGGCGACGCTGGCGCGGGTCGCCTGGAAGCTCGCCCAGGATCCCCGCTTCCCGCCCTACCGGCTGCTCTCCTTCCCCTTGAACCCCGACGGCAGAGAGCACGTCTATGACATCGACCTCGGGCGCGAGCCCTATTGGACCGGCCGGGTCGATGCCCTCCGCCTCGCCGCCGAGGGCGGCGGGCTCGAGGTCCTGGGGCTCGCCGGCCGGCCGGGGACCGACCTCTACCGCTCGATGTCGCTCCATGGCGAGAGCGTCCCCTGCCTGCCTGGCCTGGCGCGGATCGACGTCCGCCTGCCCGGCGACCTGCCGCGCGGGACGGTCTTCGAGACGCGGCTCGGGCTGCTCCCCGAGGTCGACCGGCCGGGAGCGCGCGCCGTCTTCCGCGCCTTCCTGGGTACGGGCGCCGGGCGCAAGCTCTGGATCGAGCGGACGCTCGAGGGCTCGAACGGCGAGGGCGGCGGCTGGCGAAAGGTCGCCGAGCCTTTTCCCTCCGACGCGCCGCGGACGCTGACGCTGGAGGTCGAGGCGGCGCGCGACGGCCGCCCGTTGCCGGAGGGGGTGGCGCTCTGGGGCGACCCGCTCCTCGTGACGCCGGGGAAGCCCGCCGGCAGGAACCTGGTCGTCGTCCTCGTCGACACCCTGCGCGCCGACGCCCTGGGCGTCTACGGCAGCCGGCAGGGGACGACGCCGAACCTCGACGCCTTCGGGCGCGGCGGCATCCGCCTGGCGGAGCTCACCGCGCCGCGCGCCGTGGACGCTCCCCAGCGTCACCTCGCTGCTGACCGGCCTCCAGCCGCAGACCCACGGCGCCGGCTATCGCTACGGCAACTTCGCGCCCACCGGGCTCGCGGGCGGGGCGACGACGATGGCGGAGGTGATGCGCGACCACGGCGCCTATGCGCTCGGCGTCTACCACAACATCTACGTCAATCCCGCCTTCGGCCTGCAGCAGGGATTCGACGAGTACGTGGCGCGCGAGGAGCGGGCCGAGGTGCTGGTCGACGAGGCGCTCGCGCGCCTGCAGCGGATCGGCAGGGACCGCCGCGTCTTCCTCTACCTCCACCTCTTCGACCTGCACAACCCCTACGCGCCGCCGCCGCGCGAGTGCCAGGAGGTCGCCCGCCGGCTCGCTCCCGGCTACCGCGGGCCGCTCGGCTGCACCGGCGACCGGCGGCCGGAGAACCCGCTGCCCCCGGCTTCCGATCGGCCGTGGTACCGCGCCCTCTATCAGGCCGAGGTCGCCTACACCGACCGCCAGGTGGGGCGGTTCCTCGCCGGCCTCCACGACCTGGGGCTCGACGACGACACGGTGGTCGCCATCGTCAGCGACCACGGCGAGGAGTTCTGGACGCGGCTGGGCCAGGAGCAGGCGCTGGGCTACGAGGCGAACGGCGACCACGGCCACACCCACTACCGGGAGCTCCTCCACGTGCCGGCGATGATCCGGGTGCCGGGGAGGGGCCCCGCGGTCCTCGCGGCGCCGGTCGAGACCGTCGACCTCTTCCCCACGCTCCTCCACCTCGCCGGCGTCGAGCCGCCGCCGACCGAGGGCGTCGACCTCGTGCCGCTCCTCGACGGCGGGCCGGCCGCCCGCCGCACCCTCGTCTCCGACCTGCTGCTCCATGGCCCGCCGCGCTGGGCGGTGGCGCGCGGTCCCTGGAAGCTCGTCGTGGCGGAGGACCCGAAGCTGCCGACCGAGCTCTACGACCTGGCGCGCGATCCGGGGGAGACGGCGAACGTCGCGGCCCGCCAGCCCGCCGTCGTCGCCGAGCTTCGCGCCCTGGGCGAGCGCCTCCGCGCCGAGCGGGCGGCGGCGAGGAAGCGCTACCTATCCGGTCAGGAGACCGTCGGCGCCACCTACCTGGAGTGGAACCACATCACCAAGCTGCGGTCGCTCGGCTACCTGCAATAGATCGAGCCCGACGCCGGTTATCCTCCGAGGCTGGGGCGACGTCACGGCTCCGGCTTGGCAATTCTCGAGTTTTGTGGCACACTCATGGCGCCGCAGCCGCCGGGACACCGGCCGGGGCGGCACCCGAAGCACGGGGCCCTCCGCGGGCCCGAGCGGCGGCCTCGCCGGCAAGTCCCCGTTCTCTCCTCGCATCGCCGGTATCACCAGGGCGCAACTCGCCTCACGCAAGGCGAGCGCCCGTAAGACAACTTTGGAGCCAACACGCATGAGCTTCTCCTCACTCGGCCTTCCGGCCGAACTTCTCCGCGGTGCCGCCGACCTGGGCTGGACCGAGCCCACCCCCATCCAGAGCGACGCCATCCCGCCGGCCCTCGCCGGTCACGACGTGCTCGCCTGCGCGATGACCGGGAGCGGCAAGACCGCCGCCTTCCTGCTGCCCATCCTCGCCCGCCTGGCCGACCGGCCGCGCGGTGCGGTGCGGGCGCTCATCCTCGCCCCCACCCGCGAGCTCGCGGCGCAGATCCACGAGCACCTGACCGCTCTCGCCGGCCACACCCCGGTGACCGGCGCCGCCATCTTCGGCGGCGTCGCCATGGGGCCGCAGGAGAAGGCTCTCCGCCGCGGCGTGGACATCCTGATCGCCACCCCCGGCCGCCTGCTCGACCACTTCTCGCAGCCCTATGCCCGCCTCGACAGCCTCGAGGTCCTGGTGCTCGACGAGGCGGACCGCATGCTCGACATGGGCTTCCTTCCCGACATCCGCCGTATCCTGGCGCACCTGCCGAAGGGCCCGCGCCAGACGCTCTTCTTCTCGGCCACCCTGCCGCCGCCGATCGTCGCGCTGTCGCGCGAGATGCTCCGGGAGCCGGTGGCGATCAACATCGAGCGCAAGCCGATGCCTGCCTCCGGGATCACCCAGGCGGTCTACATGATCTCCGAGCCGCGCAAGGCCGCGCTCCTCGCCGAGCTCCTGCGCCGCGGCGAGATCCACAACGTCCTCGTCTTCACGCGCACCAAGCACCGCACCAACCGTCTCGCCGAGTACCTGATGAAGAACGGCATCTCCTGCGACCGCATCCACGGCAACCGCAGCCAGGCGCAGCGGACGCTGGCGCTCGCCAACTTCAAGTCGGGGAAGACCCGCGTCCTGGTGGCGACCGACATCGCGGCGCGCGGCATCGACGTCGAGGCGCTCTCCCACGTCATCAACTTCGACGTGCCGCACGTCCCCGAGGACTACATCCACCGGGTCGGCCGCACCGCCCGCGCCGAGGCCGAGGGCGACGCCTTCACCTTCGCCTCGCCGGACGAGCAGTCCGACCTCGCCGCCATCGAGCGGGCGATCGGCCGCAAGCTGCCGCGGCTGACCGTCCCCGGCTTCGACTATGCGGCCTCGGGCGACCGCCTGGAGATCCCGCTCGCCGAGCGCATCGCCGCCATCCGCGCCAAGAAGGCCGAGGACCGGGCCCGCGCCCGCGAGAAGGCCGAGAAGAAGACGCAGCGCGCCTCCCAGGAGCAGCCCCGTGGCCCGCAGAAGGGACCGCAGCGGGGCGACCGCCGGCCGGCGCCGCCGGCGCGCGACCGGCAGCCCGGTGCCCAGCCGCCGCGCGGCGACCGGCAGCCGAGCGCCTACGCCGGCGAGCGCCGGCCCTCGGACGGCCAGGCGCGTCGTCCGTTCGGCTCCCACCCGCCGCAGGCACGCGACAGTCAGGGCCGCGGCGCTCACCCGCGGCGCGACGGCGGCCCGCGCCGCCCCGCCGCGCCGTACGGCGGCACACCGCAGATCGGCAACACCCCGATCTTCAAGACCCCCGCCCGCATCGGCCCCGCCGGCGAGCTCGGCAATCAGATGCCGGCGCGGACGGGCAAGCCGCTCGAGCAGCTCGAGGAGCCGCCGCGCGAGGCGGTGCAGCAGGAGGCCCCCTCCGGCTTCAACCGGCGCCGTGCGCCCTGGGCTCGGAAGGGCGACTAGGGGCGGCGGTCATGGCGCGCGCCAGGCGGTACTGGCTCCTCAAGTGCGAGCCCGGGGCCTACGCGATCGAAGACCTCGAGCGCGATGGCGTGACGAGCTGGGAGGGGGTGCGGAACTTCCAGGCGAGGAACCTCCTGCGCGACGACCTGAAGGTGGGCGACGGCGTCCTCTTCTATGCCTCGAACGCGGACCCGTCGGGGGTCACCGGCCTGGCCGAGGTCGCCCGCGAGGGCTACCCCGACCCGTTCGCGTTCGAGGAAGGCCATCGCTACCACGACCCGAAGAGCGACCCGGCGAGCCCGACCTGGTACCAGGTCGACATCCGTTTCGTCGAGCGCTTCCCGCAGACGGTCCCGCTCGAGACGCTCAAGGCAACCCCTGGGCTCGCGGCGATGACGGTCGTGCAGAAGGGCTCGCGGCTCTCCGTCCAGCCGGTGACCCGCGCCGAGTACGACCTCGTGGTGCGATTGGGCAGGCGGCGCTCGAAGCCGCGGCCCGAGGTCGCCGCGCCCGCCGGGCCCGAGCCGAAACCCGTGCGGCGGGCGCGGTAGATGGACGAGATCGAGATCCAATGCCCCTACTGCTGCGAGCGGGTGACGATCACGATCGAGCCCGACACCTGGGGCACCCTCATCCAGGACTGCGAGGTCTGCTGCAACCCCTGGGAGCTGACCATCACCCGCGACCGGGACGGCGACCCGGACGTGCGGGTGGAAAAGGCTCAGGAGTAAGGCGGAGTGAATGCCTCCTGGCCGGCCCGGCACGGCCGACCAGGAGACGAGGAGGAATGAGCACGTCGGCCGCAGCGGCCGATCACCTGTGCTCACGCGCCCGCCAGCGGACCGGATCTAGCACGCCGCTCGCGGACGCCGCGGGCAGTCGACGCTACTGGGTCGGCGGGGTCGACGGCCCGGACGGCGCGCAGGCGAGTTGGGCGTCGGCGTGGGAGATGACGATGTCGCCGGTCGCGAGCCCCAGCCCGGCGATGGGCAGGGCGTCGAGCGAGATGTGGATGGCGTTGACGGACAGGGAGGGGACGCCGCCGACGATCGCCATCGTCTGCTCGTTGAGCACGACGCGGATCCCCGCGGCGTCGAGCAGCACGGTGTTGGGCGCGGGGCTCACGAGGGCGTGGAGACCCAGCCCCAGCGTGCCGCCGATCCGCAGGTTGGCGAGGGTCGTGCCGCCGCTCACCTGCGCTCCATCGCTGCAGGGGCCGGCGGCGCTCGCCGTGGCGCGCACCACGTCGGCGTCGAGCGTGAGGAGCGGCAGGACGCCGAGGAGGGCGACATCCAGGTGATCGACCGTGGCATCGGCGGCGGCGCTGTCGCCGTCCGGCGGCGACGCCGCGGCGTGCGCGATCAACAGGCCGGTGCTCAGGACGCGGCCGGTGAGCACCGTCGAGACGCTGACCGAGGCGGCGGTCCGGGAGACGTCCGCGGCCGGCGGCGCGGCGGCCGAGACGGCGGGCAGCGGACCGCTGCCGACGGTGATGCCGCCGCCCAGGAGCGGCACCAGGTGGATGGCGACCGACTCGCCGTAGGCCGAGCTGGCGGCGGTGGTGTCCTGGGCCGCGGCGGCCCCGGCGAACAAGAGAGCCGCGGCGAAGAGAGATGACGCGAGACGAGCGAAGCGCATGGCTGCCTCCTTTGGCGAGCGGTGCTGGAACGTTGCGGATGGACTTCTCTTAGAACTATATAGTTAACTGCGTTGCGGTACAAGCCGAGGCTGCCGTGAGATCGGGAGCTGCGCCGCCGGCCTCTCGCTGGCACCGGGAGCGGTTCCGCGCTACCCTCCGCCGCCATGGAGCCCGACTTCCCGCGCGGCTTCGCGCCGGGCCTTCGCGGCCGGGTGGCCGCCGCAGTCCTGCTCGCGGTCCTCTTCGCCCTCGACCTCGCCTGCCTGCCGCGCCTGTCGCTCACCTACGACGAGCCGGGCCACCTCCAGTACGGCATCAACGTCCTCCACGGCGACTCCGACCGCTTCGACGACAGCAAGATGCCGGTGAGCGCGCTGAACGCCCTGCCGGCCGTCGCCGCCGGGCGGCTGCGCGAGGGCCCGCTCCGCCGCGCCCTCGCCTCCCCCGAGGCGGCGCGCCTGCCGACCGCCGTCGCGGGGCTCCTCCTGGCGCTCCTCGTCTATCGCTGGGCGGGCGAGCTCTACGGCGGCGCCGCGGCCCTCCTCGCCCTCTTCCTCTGCGCCTTCGATCCCAACCTGATCGCCCACTCGCAGCTGGTGACGACAGACCTCTACGCCACCCTCGGCGTCGCCGCGACCTTCTATGGCTTCTGGCGCCTCGACCGGCGGCGGACGCCCGGCGCGGCGGTGTTCGCGGCCCTCGCCCTCGCCCTCGCCCAGCTCGCCAAATACACCTGCGTCTTCCTCTATCCGCTCCTCGCCGTCGTGGCGCTCGCCGCCTACGGCGGGCCGGTCGCCCGTGCCCTTGCCGACCGCGATCGGCCCCGCTTGCGGCGCCAGCTCCGCGCCGCGCTCGGCGTCGCCGCGCTCATCGCCGCCGCCACCCTCCTCGTCATCAACCTCGGATTCCTCGGCAACCGGACCTTCACGCCGCTCGGCCGCTACGAATTCCGCTCCGCGCTCTTCCGGCGGATGCAGTCCGTCCCCGGCCTGGGAGCGCTGCCGGTGCCGCTGCCCTATCCCTACCTCCAGGGGATCGACCTGGTGCGCTTCCGCGAGCGCGGCGGCAAGATCTTCGGCCGCATCTATCTCTGCGGGCAGCTGCGCGAGAACGAGGGATTCAAGGCCTACTATCTCTACGCCTATCTCTTCAAGACGCCCCTCGGCGGCCAGCTCCTCTTCTTCCTCGCGGCCGCGGCCTACGCGCTGCGGCGCCGGAGCTTCCGCTTCCGCCGCGACGAGATCTGGCTGCTCGCCCCGGCGCTCGCCTTCTGGATCTACTTCGATCTCCTGTACAAGGCGCAGATCGGCATCCGCTATCTGCTGGTCGCCTTCCCGCTGATGCACGTCTTCACCGGCAGCCTGCTCGCGGCAGAGCCCGCCGCGCCGGAGGCCGCGGGGACCGCGCCCTCCATGCGGCGGCGGCCGGGCGGCTCCGCATGGAGGACGGCCATCGCGGGGATCGCGGGGATCGCAGGCATCGCGATCGCCGCCTCGGTCCTCGCCGCCTTTCCCGACGGCTACATCTCCTACTTCAACGAGCTGGTCCCCGACCGCGGCCGCGCCTATGAGATCCTCGCCGACTCGAACCTCGACTGGGGGCAGGACGAGGCCGTCCTCGCGCGCTACCTCGCCGCCCACCCCGAGGTGAGAGTCAATCCGCCGGCGCCCGTCGCCGGGCGCCTGGTGGTCGGCGCCAACTTCCTCACCGGCGTCATGCGCAACGGCCGCTACGGCTGGCTGCGCCACAACTTCGAGCCGGTAGGGGCCGTCACGCCGAGCCATTTGATCTTCGAGATCGCACCGGCGGAGCTCGCGCGGCTCGGCATCACGACGCCGCGCCTCCCACGCCGCGGGGACGGCTGAGCGGCGCGAAAGCCCGTCGACGCGCGCTCCGGCGCGCTGCCGCGGCTTGGCTGAGATCGGTAAATCCTTTACAATCCCCGCAGCTTTCCGCGCTGGATGCGCTTTCGTTCAAGACCGCAGGAGTATCGCGCAGGAGTATCGCGCAGGAGTACCAACCGATGAGAAATGTCCTCTGGTCGAGCCTGGTCGCCGCCTCGATGCTGGCCGCCCCCCTCTCCGCCGCCACCTTCTACGTGCCGAGCCCCGATACCGGGGGTGTCGCGGGAGTTCAGACCACGCTCGAGATCGCCAACACCAACGTCGTGCCCGGACAGATCTCGCTGCAGTTCGTTCCGACGGGAAGCAACGGCTCGACGGCCGCCGCCTCATCCGGCGCGGGCTTCGCGCCGAACCGGACGGTGACCTACGACGCCACGCGCCTGATCCAGGGCACCGGCCTGCTGAGGGTGATCACCAACGGCGTCGGCCTGGGCGACGCGGCGCTCTACCTCAACGCCAAGTCCGAGAACGCCGCCTGGTCGCTGCCGGTGGCGCGGCCGAGCAACGTATTCGCCGCCCAGAGCAATGCCTACATCGAGGACCTGCGCCGCAACGTGGACGGGGCCTCCAACATCGAGATCCTCAACCTCTCGCCCAATCCGGCGAGCTGCGAGATCCGGCTCTCCGACGCGGCCGGGGTCTCAATCCTGCCGGTGATCCTGGTGCCGGTCCAGCCGCTCAGCAGCGCGATCTCCCGCGACGTGCTGGGCGCCGAGCACATCGCCGAGATGCTCGGCGCCTCGGCGAAGGTCACCTGCGATGAAGGCTTCTTCACCTATGGCACGTTCGTGTCGCCCTCCTTCGCCAAGTTCCGGATCATCCCGGCGCTCAACGCGCCGCCCGCGCCGCTCGGCAAGCCGGTGATCGTCAACGCGCCCGGGCTTTTCCTCAGCTCGACCTTCAAGAACCCGTCGCTCGACATGCCGCTGCCGCTCACCCCGGGGGTCGCCTACCGCCGCGCATCGATCGACTTCGACATGTACCTCAACAAGTTCACGCCGCTCTTCACCGGCGTGCTCGGCATGTTCCACGCCGGGGGCCCGCGTTTCGGCAAGACCCTGTACTTCGGCTTCAACATCCGCGGCAACCGCGACCGCATCCTCGCCGACCTCGGTCAGGCGACGCTCGAGGCCGCCGTCAAGCGCAGCACTCCGTTCGTCCAGCGCAACAGCTACCACGTCAAGGTGATCTACGACACGGTGCAGCGCGGAGTGCTCTTCTACATCACTGATTCGAGCACCGGCAAGGCCGTCCTCGACCTCGTGGCCGGCAACTTCAACCCCGTCCTCGAAGACGTCGGCGGAGCCCCGGTGCGGTTGCAGTTCGGCCTGCCGGGTGTCGCTGATGGGGCCTACTACCCGCCGACCGGCTGGAAGTTCTCGAACCTCCACGTCGTGGTCACCCCGTGATCTCGCCGATCTCGAGACGATCCGCGACGATGCCGATGAAGCCCATGATGCCGATCATGCCGACGATCGGATAACCCCAGGATCCGTGGACGGGGCGCGCGCGTCGCCGCCGTCCTCGCAGCACAGTTAGTTCCGCCAGGGCCGGCTCCATGCCGGCCCTCGGCGTTCCTGTCTCCTCGTTCCTGTCTCCCGGCGTCTTCCTGATGCTCAGTGCGGCAGGCTGCCGGGCCGCAGGCCGGTCGCCGTACCCCATCGCCTTCAGCGCCGGCTGCAACGGGCCGAAGCGCCGCTCGGCGCGGGAAACCGCGAGCGGCGGCGGGAGCGTGCGATCGCAGGCGAGCGCGCCCGGCATCGCGGGTCCGAAGGCGCGGCGGCCGGAGCGGTAGACCTCGTCGCGCCCTTGCGGGGTCAGCAGGAACAGACGGGCGAAGGTCGACGGGTAATCGGCGAGCTGGGGGAACTCGCGCGCGAGGTGGACGATCCTGCCCTGCCGGCCCCAGCTCTGGGTGACGAGGAGGGCGCAGCGATCGGCGGGCCAGAGCTCCGCCAGCCGCTCGGCCGAGCCGTCGATGGAGGCGAACCAGGGCGGGTCCGCGCCGGCGGGAGAGCGGCCGGCGAGGACGTCGAGGTAATAGAGGAGGCAGATGCGGGTCGATTGATTGAGGGCGAAAGCCGGCTCGGCCGGGCGCCGCGCCGCCGCCACCGCTTGGGCGACCCGCTGCCAGTCCTCCCGGCCCAGGTAATACTGGACGCACCCCGCGAGCTGCGCCACGGCGAGGATCGCGAAGCCGGCGACCGCGACCCAGCGGCGCCGTACGCTCGATCCCCCGAGCTCCGCGACCCCCAGCCCGAGGATCACCATCAGAAAAGGCCAGCCCACCAGGTCGTAGCGAAGGCTGCTCCAGTGGTGGCCGGCGGCGAGGAGGACCTCGACGCCGACCGTCCCCGCCAGGAACCCGGCGATCGCGACCCGCCCCGGAGCGCGGCGGAGCGCCGCGAGGAGCCCAACGACCACGACCGCGAGGGCCAGGGCGCCCGCCCAAGCAGGTACCGGCCCGCCCCCGCCCACCGTCAGATCCTCGAAGCGGTCGAAGGCGCTTCCCCACGTCCAGGGACCCGGCGCGCGCTGGATGCGCTGCGAGCGGAGCGCGAGGACGGTGGGGAGCCAGGGGAGATAAGCGAGGCCCAGGGTGAGGAAGAAGAGCGGCGAGACGGCGAGGAGGCGTCGCGCCCGCCGCCGGCCGGCGACCACAGCGGCGCTCCCAGCGGTATCGACGGTAATCGGGATGGGCCCGAAGGCCGTCTCGAGCGCCAGCCAGCCGAGCGGAACCACCACCAGGGCCGAGAGATAGAGCGAATAGAAGCACCCGGCGACCGCCAGGAAGAGGAGCCCCACCCAAAACGCCGGCAACCAGCCGGACCTGGAGCCCGACGTGGTGCCAGGTGATTCGTCGGGACCGGATCGACGGGTGCCAGGTACTTCGCCGCCGGACGCGCCGGCGGACTCGGGGCCGGGTGCCCGGTCATCCCACGACGAGGTGCCAGGTGATTCGTCACGCGACGAGGTGCCAGGTACAGGGTCGCCAAGCATTGGGTCGAGAGGGTCGAGCAGCCGGTCGAGCAGGAGCAGCGCGGCGGTCATCAGGAAGAGGGCCAGGGCGTAAGGACGGAGCTCCTGGGCATAGTGGACCCCGGCCGGCGAGAGCGCCGCGGCCGCCCCCACCGCGAGCCCGGCCCGCTCGCCGAAGCGCCGCCCGGCCCAGGCGGCGAGGAGGAGGACGGTCGCGACCCCGAGGGCGACCGGCACCAGCCGCCGCGCCGTCTCGGAAAAGCCCAGGTGGAGGAGCGCCCAGGTGAGGAGGCCTTCGAGCGGTGGGTGGACGGCGTCCTGGCGCAGCTCGGCGAAGAGGTGGCCGAGGCTGCCGTCGGCCTGCTCGGTCTCGATGACCTCGTCGAGCCAGAGCGAGAAGCTGCCGAGGTTGAGCAGGCGCGGCAGGAGGGCGAGCGCGCCCAGGCCGGCGAGCTGGCGGCGCGAGAGCGAGGTCGCCACGCTCAGGTCGAGCGCACCCGGCTACGAGCTCTCAGATGAGCCGTCCCAAGGGACCGAGGTCAAGGTTCAGACGGTCGGGCTCGATGCCGAAGCGGGCTGCCAGGTCGTGGACCGTCTCCTCGAGCTGCATCAGAGCCAACCCCACCCGCTCGACCTCCTCGGGCGTCAGGGTCTCGGCATCCATACGTCGGATGGCCTGACGTTCCATCAACTGGCGCAGGAACTCGACCAGGGTGAGGACGAGCGCCACCACCGAGCGCTGCACCTCCTCCGGATCGGCGTTCCAGCGCGGCGTCGCCGCCGCCTCGGCACGGCGCTCGAGCTCGGCCCGCAGCTCCTCGAGCTCGGCGATCTCGAGCTGGACGATGTCGCTCATCGGCCCCCCGTGCCCCCGAGGGGCGGCAGCGCCGCGCCGCCGAACGCGTAGGGGGGCCAGGGGCCGCTCACCGTCACCTGCGGTCCGGCGGGGAGGGCACGCGCCGCCTCGACCATGGCGCGGTAGTCCGCCACCGCTCCCGGCGGTACGAGGTCGTGCGCCGAGAGGAGCAGCCGGCCCGAGCCGTGGCGCTCGAGCTGCTCGGCCCGGATCAGCGGCCGGAGCGCCGCGCGCAGCTCCGCGACGCCCGGCAGGGCGAGCGGCGCCCGCTCCGCCCGCCGCCGCGCCGCGAGGTAGCGTGTTCCGGGACCCGATGGGAGCCCTCCCGCCGGGCTCTCCGCCGCCTCCGCGGCACCGCCGACGGCCGCCGGATCGCCGAACACCCGCAGAGTCATCTGCACACAGCCGGCGACGCGGACGAGAGCCGCCGCGAGCTCGGCGGCCCGTGGCTCCAGGGCGGCGGCGAGAGCGGCCGCGCCGGCGACCTGCTGGCCGAAGCGGAAGGGGAGGATCGCGTCAGCCATGGCGGCGAGACGGCGCACCACGGCGTCGTGGGCGGCGAGGACCGCCGCCGAGGCGGCCGGGGGCGCCGGCGTCTCTCCAGCCATCGTCCCTGCCACCGCGAGGAGCCCGCCGACCGGGACGAGGAGCAGCGGCTCGCCGGCGAGGCCGGTCCCGAGGTCGCTCGCGCCGGGAGGGGCCGCACCGACCAGCGCGTAGAGGTAGAGCGCGCTCACGTCGCGTTCCTTCCCGGCATCAGGCGATCGGCGGAGCAGAGGAGGAGCGAGAGGCGGAGATAGATCAGGTCGACCCCGGCGACGCCCACTACCAGATCGCCGCTGACGACGACTCCCTGGTTGAGCAGGTGGTCGACGAGCTCGAGCAGCGAGGCGTCCGCGGTCTCGATCAGCTCGGCGGCCGGGCTCGCCGCGACGCTCTCCTCGCTCATTCGAGCTCCTCGACGAAGTTGTAGGGCGGCCAGGGACCGCTGAGCGTGGCCTCGCAGCCGCACGCCGCGAGGTCCCCGGCCCCTTCGGCGAGCGCCGCCTCGAAGGCCGCCGCGGCGGCCTGCGGCACCAGGAAGGCGGCGTCGAGCAGCAGGCGCGCGCCGGCCTCGGGCATCGGCTCGCGGCGGCGGGCGGCGCGCGCCCGGAGGGCGAGGGTCTGATAGACCTCCTCGACCGTCCGCTCGGCGCTCCTCGCGAGCTCGCGGCCGGCCTCCTGCCGCTGCTTCTTGCGCTGCAGGAAGTCGCGGCCGGAGGCGGGGGCCACCGCATCCGCGGCGCCATCCGTGGCGCCCGTCTGAGGGCCGGCCGAGCCGAGCCGAGCCGCGGCGGGATCGAAGGAGATCCGCACTCCCCACTCGCGCGCGCCGTGCAGCCGCGCCAGAGTCCCCGCGATGGCCGGGCGCCGGGCGGCGACGTCGGCCCGCGCCCGCTCCTCGCTGGTGAACAGGGTGAAGAGCTTCATCGGCAGCACGGTGCCGAGGCCGGCGAAGTGCTCGACCACCCGCTCATGGGCCAGGGCGCGCGCCGAAACCCAGGCGAGGTCGGAGAGGCGCTCTTCGATCGCCGCGGCGGAGTACTCGGGGAGCGGCACGTCGGAGGCGACGAGCGCCAGCCCGCCGGGGAGGGCGACAGCCCGCGGCGGCGTCGCGCCGGGGAGCCCCTGCGGCGCGGATGCCGCCGCCGCCGCCGGATCGGCGCCGTCGGCTTCGACCAGGCAGTAGAGGTAGACGGCCCGCGTGGAAAGCTCTCTCTGTCGACTCATCAGGAGCCGCTCTTGCCCGGCGCGCAGGGCCTCGCTGCGGCACGGCGCCGGGGATAAGGATCGGCGGCGAGATCATAGCGTAGCGGCCGGCGGCGGCCGGCCGGCGACCGCGCCAGGCACGGCGGGAGCCTCACCGGCTCTCGATCCGCCAGCGCCGGGCCCAGTCGCGGAGCGCGGCGGTCCCGCGCGGCGGCGGGATCGCGAGCGGCGCCGAGAGGAGGGCACAGCGCCCCGCCGCCGCGCCGCCGAGGGCGGCCAGCTGGCGCGCCGCGGCGGCCGATTCCGCCCCGCAGCGCCCGCACCGCGCGGCGGCGGGCGGGGGCACGGCGTTGGCGAGGATCGCGGCGGGCTCGATGCGCAGCCGCGCGAGCGCGGCGAGGAGACGGGCGGTCTCGCGCCGCGGCAGCTCGGCAGGGCGCGTCACGGCGACGAAGCGGGTGCGCGCCGGATCGGCGAGGAGGGCGGTGAACCGGCGGAGAGCATGGGCGAGCCCGACGAGCTCGGCCGCGAGCCGGCCGGGCCGCGCCGCCTCGCGGTACTTGAGGAGGAGGGCGAGAAGGGCGTGGTCCCAGGCGAGCGCCAGATCGGGGAGGGCGAGGAGCCGGAGGGTGTGGCCGGTGGGCGCCGTGTCGACGACGACCAGCTCGCCGCCCGTCTCGTCCATGGCGTCGATCAACGTGGCGAGGGCGACCAGCTCGTCCATGCCGGCGGGCGCGAGCTCGGCGAGATCCGACGAGCCCCCGGGGGCGCCGGTCAACGCGGCGACCAGATCTCCGGCCATGGGGTCCAGGCGATCGTGCCAGGCGGCGAAGGTGCGGCCGGCGTCGAGCTCGCGCGCCAGCAGGTTGGGCGGGCCGCCGGGGATCGGGCGCGGCGAGTCGTCGAGCGCCGTGTCGAAGGCGTCCCCCAGCGAGTGCGCGGGATCGGTCGAGAGCACGAGGACCGGGCGGGCCGGCGCCCCCGCGGCATCCCCGGCGCGCCGGGGCGACCTCTCCGCCAAGGCGAGCGCTGCCGCCGCGGCGCAGGTCGTCTTGCCGACGCCGCCCTTGCCGCCGAAGAGGAGGAGGCGGACGCCGGGCGGGGCGATGAGGCCGAGCCAGGCGGGCCGGTGGAGCGCCGGGGGCCGGGAGCCAGCGGCTCCGCTGGCCGGCTGCCGCCGCGCCGGGCGATGGGACCGGGCGGCGGGCGAGGCATCCTCGCGCGCCAGGGCGGCGCCGCCATCCGGCGCCGCCAGGGCGCGGCCGACGGCGCGCAGCGCGGCCCGGCCGCGCGGCTCCCGGGCCAGTGCCGGGAGGAAGCGCAGGGCGCGGCCGGGAAGAGCGCGGCGGAGCGCGGCGACCGCGGCCAGCTCGGAGGCCCGGCGCGCGCGGCAGAGCGGGCAATCGTCCGGTCGTCGGCTGGCAAGCGGGCTGGCAAGCGGGCTGGCAGGCGGGCTGGCCGGCGTGAGCCGGTTCACCACGACCTCCTGCACCTCGACGCCCTGGAGCTCGAGGGCGGCGATGCCGTCGAGAGTCTCGGCGACGGCGAGGGCCTCGGGGAGCAGGAGCCAGACGAAGGCGGCGCGGCGCGGATCGCGCAGCAGCCCGGCCACCTCGCCGGCCGCCGCGGCGAGGTCGGCGATGGCGGCATCGGCAGGGCTCGAGGGGCTCGCCGCGGCGCCGCGGCCCCCGGCAGCGGTCCGGACGAGGGGCCGGGAAAGGCCGCGGGAAGGCCCGAAGTGGGCGGCGAGCTCCCGATGACGCTCCTGCAGGCCGTCGAGGAAGGCGGCGAGGTGCTCCAGCGTCTCGGGCGCCGCCACCAGGCGCAGCGTGTGGGCGGTGGGGGCGGTGTCGACCACCACCTCCTCGCAGCGGGTCGCGGCCGCGAGGCGCGGCAGCTCGAGGATCGCCGCGAGCTCGTCGACGCCGGGCGGGGTGAGGGAGAGGAGGCCCGCGGCATCGGCGGCGTCTAAGTAGGTGCCGCGCTCGATCGCCGCCGCGAGGCCGGCGCGGCGGGGCGTCAGCCAACGCTCGAGGGCACGCTCGGCGGCGATCTCAGCCGCCCACAGGGCGCCCGCGGCGGGCGCCGCCCGCCGGCCTCCGCGGCCAAGGGGAAGGGGCAGGGCGATCGGCTCGGGGCCGAGCCGCCGGCCGAGGGCGTCGCCCAGCGAGTGGGCCGGGTCGGTCGAGACGACGAGCACCCGCCGTCCCGCCTCCGCCGCCGCGACGGCCGCGGCTGCCGCGCAGGTGGTCTTGCCGACGCCGCCCTTGCCGGCGAAGAACCGATAGGTGGGAGGCTGGCTGGCGCTCCGGCGGCTACCGCTCGTCGGGATCCTGCTCCTCGCCGCCGAAGCTCACCTCGACCTCGGCGCCGGAGCCGAAGCTCAGGGCTCCCGCCGCCGCTCCCGTGCGCCGCTCGCGGATCTCCTGCAGCCGCAGCAGGATCTCCGCCTCGAGGGCCGCGAAGTCCGCCTCCGAGATCTCCCCCAGCTCCACCTGCATCTGGGCCTCGAGGAGATCGGTCCGCAGGCGCTCGTCGTCGTTGAGCTCGTCGTCGACCGCGCTCGCGATCTTGTCGAGCACGAAGGAGATCCCGCCGACCAGCAGCCGGTCGAGGATGATCACTCGGCCTCCGTCGCCCGCTCGAGCTTCAGCCGGATGTTGACGAAGTTGTACGGCGGCCAGGGGCCGGTGTACTTGAGCTTCAGGTTGGCGTGCTTGGCGTCGATCTCCTTGACCTTGGCGTCGAAATCCGACTCGCGGTCGCGCGGCACGAGGAAGGCCGCGTTCAAGATCATCTTGTCGCCGATGGGCTTGTTGGCGCGCGAGGCGACCGAGACGTCGGCAGAGCGCCTGGAAGATCTCCGCCACCAGCCGCTCCGAGCGCTCCTGGAGGAGCGAGTCGACGAGCCGGCCGTATTGCATGCGCGCGAAGTAGGTCGACCCCTTCTGCGACGAGATCTGCTCGCGCAGCAGGCGGACGTTCTCGTTCTCCTTCTCGATCTCGCGGATGACGATCTCCGGCTCCCAGACGACCTTCAAGCCGAACTCGAGCTTGTCCTCCATCTTGCCGAGCACGTCGCGGAAGGCGTCGTAGGCGGTGCGCAGCAGCTCGACGATGTCCTCGCGGGTCTTGAACACCGTGTTGAAGGACATCGGGATGACGGTGAAGTCGCGCATCACCGCCTCGTTCACCCGCTCGTGGGCGAGCACGTTCTCGCGCGTCGGATCGTAGACCTCGAGCGGCGTGTCGGAGACGACGGCCGCGATGTCCTTGTAGTTGACGGTGTGGACCTCCGCCGGCTCGCTGCCGATGCCGATCGGCCCGAAGCGCAGCGAATCGGTGGTCTGACATGATGCAGTAGACGTACTTGCCGCTCGGCGCGGCACCCGGCCGCTCGGCGACGGCGGCCTCCGCGCCCTCCCGTTCCGCGCGCGCCTCGCGGACCCGCGGGGCGGGCATCGCCTCGCGCGCGGCACCGCGCGGCTCCGGCTTCGTCGGCTTCGGCTGGGTTTCGCGGGCTTCGAAGACGGCTTGGAAGCTCGCTTCGAAGACGGCTTCGGCGCCGGCGCGAGCTTGCGGGCCGCGGCCTTCTTCGGCGCCGCGGCGCTGGCGGTCTTGGCGGCTGATCCACCCTTGACGGAACGACCCGAACTCTTGGCTGGCTGTTTGGCGGCTGGCACGGCAGAGCGCTCCTCGATAGGTGGTGGCTGTCTTCGGATCAGGTCGGCGCGGCGCCGTCGCCGACGCCGGCCCCGAGCAGGCGGCGCACCTCGGCCTCGAGGTCCTGCGGCATCACCGGCTTGGTGACCACCGCGTCGCAGCCCGCGGCGAGCGCCTCGTCGTGGGCGCTGCGCAGCGCGTGCGCGGTCAGGGCGATGATCGGGATGTGGCGCGTCCGCTCGTCGCCCTTCAGGCGGCGCGTCGCCTCCCAGCCGTCGATCTCGGGCAGCGAGAGGTCCATCAGAATGACGTCGGGTACGAGCTCGAAGGCCTTGGCGAGGGCCTCGAGGCCGTCGGCGGCGGTGGCGACCCGATACCTGCGGAACTCCAGGTACTCGGCGCAGATCTCGCGCCCGTCGGCGACGTCGTCGACCACCAGCACGAGCGCCGGCTCGCCCGGCTGGCTCTGCGGCGCGGTGCCTCGCCGCTCACGACGGCTCCGCCTCGAGCGGCAGCAGCAGGGTGAAGGTCGACCCCACCCCCTGCTGCGAAACCAGGGTGATCTCGCCGCCCAGGATCGAGGCGAGGCGGCGGCAGATCGAGAGGCCGAGCCCGGTGCCGCCGGCGCGCGCGCGTAGGAGCTGTCGGCCTGCGCGAACTCCTCGAAGATCCGCTTCTGGTTCTCCTCGGAGATGCCGATGCCGGTGTCGGTGACCGAGGTCCAGACGTCGATGCTCGTCGAAGCCGACGCGGATGGCGACCGATCCCTTGGGGGTGAACTTGAGCGCGTTCGACAGCAGGTTGAGGAGGATCTGCTTGACCTTCTTGCGGTCGCTCCGCAGGTCCGGCACGCGCCGGGCAGGTCGCGGCCGACCTCGAGGCTGGTCCGCGCGATGAGCGGCTCGACCTCGGTCATCACCTCGTCGATCAGCTCCGGCAGGCGCACCGCGCTCGAGCTGGATCGGCATCTTGCCCGACTCGATCCGCGCGATGTCCAGGAGGTCGTTGATGACGGCGAGCAGGTGGCGGGCGTTGGCGTCGACCCGCCCCAGCTTGTCCTCCTGGCTGCGGTTGAGCTCGCCGGAGACCCCCTCGAGCATGCAGCTGGGTGTAGCCGATGATGGCGTTGAGCGGCGTGCGCAGCTCGTGCGAGACGTTGGCGAGGAACTGCGACTTCATCGCCGAGGCCTGCTCGAGCTGGAAGGCCTGGCGGCGCAGCAGCTCGTTCTGCTCGGCGAGCTCGGCGGTCGCCTCGCTCGACCTTCTCGCGCAGCTCCTCCGAGTGGCGCTTGACCTGCTCGTAGAGGCGGCTCTTCTCGACCGTCTCGGTCAGGTCGTGGAGGATGGTGACCGTCCAGGTGTCCTCGCCGTGGCGCGACAGCACCTTGCCCGAGATCGCCTCGAAGGGCACCCCGGCGCCGGTCTGCGGATCGACGAGCGTCAGCTCGCCCCGCCAGCGCATCGACGGGCCGGTGTAGAGGTTCGAGACGAAGGAGGTGAAGACGGCGTCGTTGGTCCGCACCCAGCGCTCGACGCGGGAGCCGCGGATGCCGCCGCCCGACGGTGAACATCCGCTCGGCCGGCGGGTTCATGAGGACGAGCTTGCCCTCGGCGTCGGTCACCAGGATGGGATCCAGGGCCGAGTTCAGGATCAGGTCCAGCCGGTCGCGCTCGGCGCGCGTCTCGGCCTCGGCGGCGCGCAGGCGCCGGTAGTTCTCCTCGATCTCCTCGCTGGCGCGGCGCAGGTCGGAGACGTTCCTCAGGACCGACACCGTCCCCGTCTCGCCCCGCCGGACCTTGACCCGCGTCGACATCACCTCGAAGAGCAGGTCCTGGCCTTCGATCGGGTCGACGAGGAGCAGCTCCTTGCGGGAGCGCCAGCCCCTCCTCGATCGCCGGGAAGAGCGAGGCCGAGAAGAGCATGTTGTTGAGCGCCACGGCGCGGCGGCGCCCCTCGCTCATCTTCTCGTCGGCCGAGAGCAGCCGCTCGGCGCCGGGGTTGGCGATGAGGATGCGGCCGTCGGCGTCGGTCAGGAGGATCGGGTCGGTGACGGCGTTGATGATCCCCAGGAGCCAGCCGCGCTCGCGCTGGTGGCGCCGCTCGTCGGCCTGGGCGCGGCGGAACCAGAGGGCCGCGAGACGCACCCCGAGGAGCTCGGCCGCCCAGGTCACCTCGTCCTCGATCGGCCCCTCGCCGGGCCCGGCGACCAGGAGGAGGCCGGGGCCGACCTCCCCGCTCGATTCGGCGCGGGCGAGCGGCACGGCCTGGAAGGCGTCGGTCGAGAGCGGGCTCTCGAAGGCATGGGCGCCGCGGCCGGCGAAGGCGACCGGCTCGCCGGAGACCAGGGCGAGGACGATGGGATGGGAGCGCTGGGCGAGCTCGAGCCGGAAGCCGTCGACGACGGCGGCCGGCAGGCCGCGGCCGGCGAGGCCCACGAGGTGCGTGTCCTCGACGACGGCGCAGAGGCTCCGCTCGACGCCCGGCGTGGCGGGCGAGCCAGGCGAGCACGATCGCCGCGCAGCCGCGCGCGTCCTGCTCGGCGAGGAGCGACTCGACGAGCGCGAGCTTCGCCTTGGCGCCGGAGCCTGCCCCGGAAACCGGAACCGCCTTGAGACGCGCTACGGCCACGGTGTCACTTCGCGATCCGTCGGCCCTTGCGGATGAGGGTCTCCTCGCGCGAAGTCGAGGCGGCGAGCTGCGCCCGCAGGGAGGCGTTCTCGGCCAGCAGGTCCTCGGAGGACCGGCCGCTCTCGATCGCCGGCCGCGAGACGGTCGGCGCGAGGCTGACGGCCTCCGAATACTTGATGTAGGTGTCGATCGACGCCACCACGATGCGCGCCTCGACCGTGAGCAGGTCGATGCCCACGAGCGAGACCCGGACCCAGGCATCGATGACGATGCCCTTGTCGAGGACGCGGTCGAGCACGTCGATGAGGCTGGTGCCTCCGGATGCCCGTTCAACCGGCATGTCTATCTCCCCAGTTTCGGCTTCTGTTTCCGCCCGGCTACCACCGGACGGGCCGTGCGGCCTGGAGTGGGTGCGAGCGCGGCGACCCGCTCTTCGAGGGCGCGGATCTGCTCGCGGAGGGCCTCGTTCTCGAGGGCGAGCTTCCGGGCGCCGACCGAGAGAGCGGGATCCTGCCGCCACCAGTCGAGACCGATCTGTTCAGCTTTGTCGATGGAACAGACGAGCAGTCGAATGCGGATGGTCAGCAGCTCGACCTCCGCCAGGGAGACACGGATGTCACCCGCGATCACCAGACCCTTGTCGAGCACCCGGTCGAGAACATCGACCAGACCGGTCGACCGGCGGTAGCCCGGCTCGGCGACACCCGTCATGAACCCTCCCGCTCGTGACCCGCTAGAAGACCACCGCTGCGTTTCAAGGCTTGATGCCGATACTAGTAATAGCAGACGCAACCGCCGTCCGCAAGAAATCGTTCTGCCGCCTCGGCCCCTGCCTTGCCTGGGGTGACAGGGGACGGATTGTACGCCTGCCCGGATTCGATTTGAACGCGCTCCTCGCGGGCGCAGGCGATTCGTAAAGATTTCATCAAGACTGGCGCCGAGCGGCCGGCGGCTCGCCGCCTGGGGGCGACTCCGGGTAGAATGTCCCGATGGAGGACCTTCCGATGTCGACCCGCCCCTACCTGCTGACTCTGGGTTTCTGCGCCCTGGCCATGGTCGCCGCCGTCTCGCCCGCCCTCGCAACCTCGTACGTCATGGTCTCGGACCAGGCCCTGGCCGATCAGGCCTCGGTGATCGCCGAAGGGCACATCACCTCGGCCGAGCCGTCGCCTGCCAATACCGCCCCCTCGACCGACTACCTGTTCGAGATCGACCGCCTGATCAAGGGATACACCGCCGGCAGCTCGGTGGTCGTCCGGGTGCTCGGCGGCGTGCGGGCCGACGGCGTCGGCCTGAAGATCTGGGGCGCCCCGACCTACCATGAAGGCGACCGCGCCCTGCTCTTCCTGAACGACCGGCCGGACGGCGTCTACGGCGTCACCCACTTCCTGCTCGGCGCCTTCCACGAGGCGGAGTCGTCCGGCCAGCGGATCGCGATCCGCAACCTGGCCGACGCCAGCGAGGTGCAGATCTCGCCGGACGGCAGCCTGAAGGCCGGTTCCGGCGTCGATCGGCCGCGCGACCTCGAGCACTTCGCCAACTGGCTCTCCGACCGCATCAACGGCCTCACCCGGAGCCCGGACTACTTCGCCATCCTCTCGCCCGGCCAGCTCAAGAACCTCACCGGCCAGTTCACCCTGTTCACCGACAGCGGCAAGAACCTGCGCTGGTTCGCCTTCGACCGCGGCGGCAGCGTCACCTTCCAGGCCAACTCGACGCCGCAGGAGGGCCTCTCCGGCGGCGGCTACACCGAGTACCAGCACGCGCTGTCGGCCTGGAACGGCGCCGGCGGCACCAAGATCCACTACGTCTACGGCGGCACGACCACCGCGACCGGCGGCCTGCAGACCTTCGACGAAATCAACACCATCCTCTTCAACGATCCCAACAACGAGGTCGGCTCGAAGTACAGCTGCACCCAGGGCGGCACGCTGGCGGTGAGCGGGCCGTGGTACGACCCGACGGTGACCGGCAAGTTCAACGGCCGCCAGTTCATCGAGATCCAGGGCGCCGACACCATCACCAACGCCGGCATCTCCTGCTTCTTCCAGAGCAGCAACTCGCCGTCCAAGGCGGCCGAGGAGCTCTTCGGCCACGAGCTGGGGCACACCCTGGGCCTCGACCACTCGTGCGGCGACGACGCCAGCGGCAGCTGCTCCGATCCCGTCAAGGACCAGGCGCTCATGCGTGCCTTCATCCACGACGACGGCCGCGGCGCGCGCCTGGGCTCCGACGACATCGCCGCCGTCCGTTTCCTCTACCTGCCGTCGACCGGCAAGCCCGCCGTCTGCCGGAACAGCGCCACGTCGCTCTGCCTCGACCGCCACTTCCAGGTGAGCGTCAACTGGACCAACCAGTTCAACGGCACGAGCGGCTCCGGCCGGGCCATCCCGAAGACCGCCTTCACCGGCTTCTTCTCCTTCGGCGACCCGTCGAACATCGAGCTGCTGATCAAGATCCTCGACTTCGGCAGCACCGTGAAGGTGTTCTACGGCGAGCTGACCAACCTGCAGTTCACCATCACCGTCACCGACACGGCGACCGGCGACGTCAAGACCTACAGCAACACGGCGGGCGACTGCGGCGGCATCGACCAGGCGGCGTTCAGCGCCAGCACCTCGGCGGCCTCCGCCGGGCAGCCGGCGCGCGGCGTTCCCGCGGTGGCCTCGGCGCTGCCTTTCACCAACAAGTCGAGCGCCGCCTCGTCCGGCGCCTGCCGGGCGGACCGCAACACGCTCTGCCTGCTGAACGGCCGCTTCACGGTGACCGTCGACTGGGCGAACCCGGCCAACGGCACGAGCGGGCAGGCGGTGGCCACCGGGCTCTCGAAGCTGGTGGGGACCCTCTACTTCACCGACCCGAGCAACGTCGAGCTGATGGCCAAGGTCGTCCAGTTCCCGGACCGCATCGCCTTCTTCTACGGCGCGCTCTCCGACCTGCCGTACACGATCCACGTGACCGACAACACCACCGGCACGACCAAGACCTACACGAGCACCGCCGGCACGCTCTGCGGCGGCCTCGACAACAACGCCTTCCCGCCCACGTAAGCGGAACGGCGCCCCGCTTCCCGCCACGGCGCCGGCTCCAAGAGCCGGCGCCGTTTTCGTCTGCGATGCCGCCGAACAACCGCTCGCGGCGCCCATCGCAAGCCATCCGAGCCGCGGGAATCGAATTCCAACCGCCTGAAAGCGATTCAGACGGTTAAAATCCAATCTGTAGCGCGTGAAAGCGTTTCAGACGGTTAAAATCAAATCTGTAGCGTCTGAATCCGTTTCAGATGGTTCCCCGCGGATTTTAAGCGTCTGAAACCGTTTCAGATGGAAAAAATCCAATCTGTAGCGTCTGAAACGATTTCAGACGGCTCCATCCAGCTTGGAAGCGTCTGAAACGGTTTCAGACGTTAGAATCCCGATTTCTGGCCTCGGCAACCGGTTCAGCGGGCTCGAATCCGGTTCTCGGCGGAGAGGAACGTATGGATCTCGTCGGGCCCTTCCGCCGGCTCACCCCGGCGCAGCGCAACACCTTCGTCGCCTGCTTTCTCGGCTGGTCGCTCGACGCCTTCGACTTCTTCATCCTGGTCTTCTGCGTCAGCGCCATCGCCACCGATTTCCATGCCAAGGTCTCAGGCGTAGCCGAGGCGATCTTCCTCACCCTCGCCATGCGGCCCCTGGGGGCGTTCGTCTTCGGGCTCATGGCCGATCGCTTCGGCCGCCGCCCGACGCTGATGTTGAACATCGTCTGCTACTCGATCTTCGAGCTCGCCTCGGCTTTCGCCCCTTCCTTGCCGGTGTTCCTCCTCATGCGCGCCTGCTTCGGCGTCGCCATGGGAGGCGAGTGGGGCGTCGGAGCGGCCCTGGCGTTCGAGACACTGCCCGCGGAGGGACGCGGCTTCTTCTCCGGCCTCCTGCAGGAAGGCTACGTGGTCGGCTATCTGATGGCCGCGCTGGCCTATGGCACCCTGTTTCCGCAGATCGGCTGGCGCGGGATGTTCGTCGTGGGAGCGCTGCCGGCGTTTCTCGTCCTCTACATCCGCTCGCAAGTGGCCGAGTCGCCCGCCTGGCTCGCGGGCCGCGGCAGCCGGGGGCCTGGCCGGCGGCCGGAGCGCCGGCTCGGCAGCGACATCGCGGCTCACCTCGGCGCGTTTCTCTTCCTGGTCCTGCTGATGTTCGCCTTCAACTCCTTCAGCCACGGCACGCAGGACCTCTATCCGACGTTCCTGCAGAAGAACCACGGATTCTCGCCGCGGACCGTCGGCGTCATCGCCATCGTCTACAACGTCGGCGCGCTCCTGGGCGGCATCTTCTTCGGCACCTGGTCGGAGCGGATCGGCCGCCGCCGCGCCATCGTCCTCGCCGCCCTCCTCGCCATCCCGGTGATCCCGCTCTGGGCCTACTCGCGCTCCGCCCCGATGCTCGCCCTCGGCGGCTTCCTGATGCAGTTCATGGTGCAGGGCGCGTGGGGCGTCATCCCGGCGCATCTGAACGAGCTCTCGCCGCCGGCCGTGCGCGGCACCTTCCCCGGCTTCGCCTACCAGCTCGGCAACCTGCTGTCCTCACGCAACGGCGTGCTGCAGGCGAAGCTCGCCGAGGAGCGCTACGGCGGCAGGTACCCGCCGGTCCTCGCCTGGACGGTCCTCCTCGTCGCGGCCCTCGTCGCGGTGGTCACGATGCTCGGCAGGGAGGCCAAGGGAGCCGACCTCTCCGGCACCGAGTAACGGCGCGGGAAGCCGCCGCGGGGGCTCACACGGCTACGACTTCGAGGAGATCGCCGATGGCGCGGAGATCGTCCGGGTTGCGGACACGGTCTTACATCCCTGGTAAGATGAAGCTCATGAAGCCCGCAACCCGCGTGACCAGCAAGGGTCAGGTGGTCATTCCCAAGCCCGTCCGCGAGCAACTCCGGTGGACGTCGGGCACTCGGCTTGCGGTCGAGATCATGGGCGATGGTGCCGTGCGCTTGACTCCGCTCGAGGCCGAGGACTCCATCGACATCCTCTATGGCTGCTTGAAGGATCTTCCGGGGGATCCTGTCGCGGACCTCGAAGCCGAGCACCGAGCCGAAATCGAAGCCGATGAGCGCTGGCAACGTCGCGGTCGTTGATTCCTGGGCGATCCTGGCGTTCCTGCGCGGCGAGGAACCTGGCGCTACGGCGATGCGCCGCTACCTCCGCCGCGCTCAGAGTGGCAACCTCCGCCTGCTGCTGAACTTGGTCAACCTCGGCGAGATCTTCTATCGTCTGCTCCAACTCACCGGGGAGGCGCAGGCGGAGGAACGCCTCGGCCAGGTGAAGGCGCTGCCGATCGACATCGTGCCGGCTCGCGAATCCCTGGTTCTCGAGGCAGCTCGAGTCAAAGCGAGGCACCCTCTCTCCTACGCTGACGCCTTCGCTGTTGCCACCGGACGGCTGGAGAAGGCGCCCGTCCTCACCGGAGACCCAGAGATCCTGTCCCTGCCGGCGACGGTGGTCCGTGTCCGCAGGCTCGACCGGCATGCGTAGGCTGCGTGGGGCAGGAAGATGAAGAGGTGACGGCAATGAATCTTCGAATCCCAGCCGTAGCTGCCGTGATGCTGCTCGTACTGACGCTCTCTCCGGCGCAGGGGGAAGAGGCCAGGGGTTACTTTGGCCTGGGGGTCTCTATCGATGGTGAAGGTTTCTTTCTGAACCCGACCCTTCGTAGCGTCACGATCCAGAAGGTCGCGCCGAAATCGCCTGCCGCCAGTGCAGGTATCGTACCGGGCGATCAGATCGTCGAAGTCGAAGGCCGGGCGATCGCGGGCACCAAGGCAAGAGAGCTGGAACCGCTCATGCGCAAGAAAGTTGGTCAGACACTCCACCTGCTCCTGAAACATCCAAGCGGCGGGTCCTTCAAAGCGAACCTCATCGCCGTCGCCAAACCGGCGGAAGGTAAGAGCGGCACGTAAGCTATCGCGACACCGAGCCGCGCCGAGGGGGCTCACACGGCTACGACTTCGACGAGATCGCCGATGGCGCGGAAATCGTCCGGGTTGCGGGTGTAGAGCGGCAGGCCAGCAGCGCAAGCGGCGGCGGCAAGGAGGAGATCGATCGCACGCGCCCCCCTCGCCTTGCGTCCCGCGGCCACCACCGCGGAATAGACTCTCCCGTAAGCGCGTGCCGCCTCAGCGTCGAAGGGCAGCGGATCGAACGCGGCTTCCGCGCGCTGGAGCCGGTCCTGGCGGCGCGCCCGCTCTTCGGGGTCTGGCGTGGCGTGCGGACCGGCGGCAAGCTCGGCCATCGTGATCGCGCTGATGGCAACCTCGATCGGAAGCCGTGAAGGCTCGATGTGCTCGAGATCGATGATCACCGAGGTATCGAGAATCCCGCGAGCGGGCCGCCGGTCAGGCATCGGGTAAAGTGTCTTGGCCAGCCCATGCATCGACATCGGCACGGAAGCGGCCAGGATCGATGGCGGGCGCATTCCTGAAGATGGCAACGACTGCCGCCGCGGTCACGAAGCGGTGGCGCCGCAGCGGAGTGAGCTCGCCTACCGGCACACCGTTGCGAGTGACGACGAAGGATTCTCCCTGGTCGAGCCGGCGCATGATCTCGCCGCTGTCATTGCGGAGCTCGCGTTGGGTGATGGAGTCAGCCATCTGTCGATGGTAGCACATCGTGCTACGGCGGTCGACGGCTCGGGGACGGCCGGCGCTTTCCTCAGATCTCCAGCCGATCTCCCGGCCGGGCGACGATCAGGTAGAGCGCCGGCATCAGGAAGACGCTGATCAGGAGCCGGGAGAAGAGGCCGCCGACGATGACGAGGGCGAAGGGGCGCTGCGAGTCGGAGCCGATGCCCGTCGAGAAGGCGGCGGGCAGGAGGCCGAAGGCCGCCACCAGGGCGGTCATCATGATCGGCCGCAGCCGCAGGATGGCGGCCTCGCGGGTGGCGCGGACGATCTCCATGCCATTGCCGCGGAGCTCGTTGGCGTAGGAGACGTAGATGACCGCGGTCTGCACCGAGACGCCGAAGAGGGCGAGGAAGCCGATGCCCGAGGAGACGGAGAACGGCGTGCCCGAGAGCTTCAGCGCGATGAGACCGCCGATCGGCGCCGAGAGCAGCACCGCCAGCACGGTGATGAGGGGGAACTTGAAGTTGCTGTAGAGCAGGAAGAGGAGGAGGAAGATGAGGGCGATCGTCAGCGGCAGGATCAGCCGGAGCTGCGAGCGCGAAGCGGTGAAATCCTCGTACTCCCCGCCCCATACCGCCTGGTAGCCGGCGGGCAGCTTCACCTGGGCCTCGACCTGCCGCTTGGCGTCCTCGACCGCGCCGGCGAGGTCGCGCCCCTCGATCGAGTACTGGATGCCGATGTATCGCGAGCTGTTCTCGCGATAGATGAAGGAGGCGCCGTTGACGATCCGGATGTCCGCCACCTCCTTGAGCGGCAGCTGCTGCCCGCCGGGCGTCGAGACGAGGATGTTGCCGATCTCCTCCGGAGTCTGGCGGAACTGGGGCTCCAGGCGGACCACCAGGTCGAACAGCTTTTCGCCCTGCACCACCTGCGTCGCGGTGGCGCCGCCGACCGCCGCCTCGACGAGGCCGTTGACGTCGGCGACGTTCAACCCGTAGCGGGCGATCTTGCCGCGATCGATGTCGACCGTCAGGCTCGGCTGCCCGAGCTGCTTGACGACGGTGATCTCGGCGATGCCGCGGACTCCCGCGAGCACGCGCTGGATCTCCTTGGCCTTGGTCTCGAGCACGCGGAGGTCGGAGCCGAAGACCTTGACCGCCAAGGCGCTCTTCAACCCCGTCTCCGCCTCGTCGACCGCGTCCTCCGCCGGCTGCGTGTAGTTGAAGATGATCCCCGGAAAGGCCCGCAGCTTGCGGTCGATCGCCTCGACGAGCGCCGCCTTCGTCCGGTAGCGGCCGGACCATTGCGCGTAAGGCTTCAGGCCGACGAAGAACTCGTCGTTGAAGAAGCCGGTCGGGTCGGTGCCGTCGTCCGGGCGGCCGAGCTCGGAGGCGACCACCGTGACCTCCGGGAACGAGCGCAGGATCGCCCGCACCTGGGGCGAGATCTTCGCCGCCTCGTCGAAGGAGATGGTCGCCGGCATCGTGGCGCGGACCCACAGCGCGCCCTCGTCCAGATGCGGCATGAACTCGGCGCCGATCCCCGGGATGAGGAGGAGCGAGCCGACGAGGAGGAGCGCCGAGACGGCGGTGGTGCCCCAAGGATGGTCGAGGCAGAGGTCGAGGCCCTTGCCATAAGCGGACTTGATGGCCTCGAAGATGGCGTTGCGCCGCTCGCGGACGCCTTTCTTCAGCACCCAGGAGCAGAGGACGGGGAGGAGAGTCAGGGTCAGGAGGAGCGAGCCCAGGAGGGCGAAGATCGTGGTGTCCGCCATCGGCCGGAAGAGCTCGCCCGAGGGGCCCGAGAGAGCGTAGATGGGGAGGAACCCGGCCATGATGACCGCCACGGCATAGAAGATCGGCCGGTCGACCTCGCCGGCCGCTTCGAGGATCACCTCGCGCAGGTTGTACGGCTGCCCCCGCCGCAGCGAGAGCTGGCGGAAGATGTTCTCGACCATCACCACCGCCCCGTCGACGAGGATGCCGAAGTCGATGGCGCCGATCGACAGCAGGTTCGCCGGGACGTGTTTGAGGTCGAGGCAGATGAAGGCGAAGAACAGGCAGAGCGGGATGGTCGAGGCGACGATCAAGCCGGAGCGCAGGTCGTAGAGGAAGAAGATGAGGACGACGACGACGAGGACCATCCCGAGCAGCAGGTTGTCCTCGACCGTGCGGGTGGTGAGCGCGATCAGGTCGCGCCGGTCGTAGTAGGGCCGGATCTTGACGTCCGGCGGCAGGACCGAGCGGTTGAGCTCCCGCGTCGTCTTCTCCAGGCGCTCGAGGACGACCTGGGCCTGCTCGCCCCGGCGCATCAGGATGACGCCCTCGACGGCGTCGTCGCGGCGGTCGAAGCCGAACTCGCCGAGCCGCGGCGCGGCGCCGATCGCGACCTCGCCGACGTCCTTGACCAGGACCGGGATGCCGTTGTGCACCGCCAGGACGACGTTGCCGATGTCCTCGGGGGTGGTCAAGCGGCCGAGCCCGCGCACGTAATAGAACTGCCCGCCCTGCGAGTAGAAGCCGCCGCCGGCGTTGCCGTTGTTCGCGGCGAGGGCGGTGACGACGGCCGGCACCGAGAGGCCGGTGCCGGCGATCTTCGCCGGGTCGAGCAGCACCTGGTACTGCATCGTCTGGCCGCCGAAACCGGAGTCGTCGGCGACGCCGGGGACCGCCTTGTAATGGCGCTCGACGACCCAGTCCTCGAGCGTCTTCAACTCCATCGGCGAGCGGTCGGGGCTGTCCAGCACGTAGCGGTAGATCAGCCCGGAGGGCGAGAAGAGGGGAGAGATCGACGGCGTGATGCCGGTCGGCAGCTGGACGTCGGGCAGCCGCTCGAACACCTGCTGGCGGGCGAAGTAGCTGTCCGTGCCGTGGACGAAGGTGATGCGGACGGACGACAGCCCGTAGAGCGAGATCGAGCGCACGACCGTCAAGCCCGGCAGGCCGTTCATCTCGACCTCGAGGGGCACGGTGATCAGGCGCTCGACCTCCTCCGCCGCATGGCCCTCCCACTGCGTGACGATCTCGACGATCGGCGGCGACAGGTCGGGATAGGCGTCGACCGGCAGCCGTTTGAAAGACCAGATCCCGCCGCCCAGGAGCAGCACCGCCGCCAGCAGGATGAGGAAGCGCTGGCGCAACGCCGCCGCGACGATGCGATGGATCGCCGAGGCCGGCCGCGGACCGGCGAGCGGCGGCTCGGGCGGCGGCTCGGGAGGACGTTCGGGAGGCCCGGGGGGCGCCGGCAGATCCGCGGCGCTCATTGGTTCTCCGCCACCTGCAGGAAGAGCCCGCCGTCGGCGACGATCCTCTCGCCGGCGGCGAGGCCCGCGGTGATCTCCTGGCGATCCCCCACCCGCGGCCCGGTCTGGACGCGGTGGCGCGCGAAGGTGCCGTCCGGGCTCGCCACGAAGACGAAGGGCAGGTTCTCGTCGTCCCGGAGCACCGCGGAGACCGGCACCAGCAGGCCGCGGCTCTCGCGGCTCGACTGGATGGCGACGCGCACGTAGAGGTCGCGTTTCAGCACCCCGCTGGGGTTCGCCGCGACGATGCGGACCGGGATCGCCCGCGTCGTCGGATCGACGATGGCGGAGATGTAGTCCACCCTGCCGGCGAGCGGCGCGCCGCCGGCGCCCGCCGTGATCTCGGCGCGGTCGCCGGGAGCGACGAACGGCAGGTCGGTCTCGAAGATGTTCGCCATCACCCACACCGTCGAGAGGTCGGCCACGGTGAAGCACGGGGTCGTCCCCGCCTGGAGGAGCTGCCCCGGCGTGATCAGCCGCTCGACGACGGTGCCGGCGAGCGGCGAGCGGATGGCGCCGCCGCCGCCGGCCACCGGCCGGTTCGCCATGATGTCGTCCATGGTCTTGCGCGTCGACCCCGAGGGCGCGGAGCTGCTCCAGGGCGGCGTCGCGGTCGGCCTCGGCGTTGACCGCGTCGGTCTCGGCCTGCTCCATGTCGCGCCGGGCGATCGCCTCGTTCTTGAAGAGCTGCTCGTCGAGGCTCGCCACCCGGCGGGCGTTCTTCGCCGTCGCCTCGGCCTTGCGGAGCGCGCTGACGTCGGTCGCGAAGTCGGGCGAGGCGACGGTCGCGAGCGTCTGGCCGCGGGCGACCCGCGCGCCCACCTGCACCTCCAGCCGCGCCACCGGACCCGAGATCGGCGCCAGCACCTGGGTCGCCTGGTTCTGATCGAAGGCGACGGTGCCGGTGGTCTCGATGGTGCGGCGGAAGGGCGCGGCATCGACCCGCTCCAGCCGCACCTTCTGGCGCTGCGCCGGGTCGAGGGTCAGCCCCTTCGGGCGCTGCTCCGCGCCCGACTCTCCCGACGGCTCCGCCGCCGGCTTCCCGGCGGGATCGGCGGCGGGTCCGCAGGAGGCCAGCGGCAGGGCCAGGGCGGCGAGGGCGACCGCCCCCGCCAGGATCCACGGCAGGCTCCGATCGCTCATGGCTTGGCTCCTGACGGCCGTTCTCCGGCTGGCTGGTTGCCGGCTGGCTGGTTTCCAGACGGCGCGGGCGGCAGCGGCGCTCCCACCGCGAGCTCGAGGGCGGCCTGGGCGTCGTTGGCGGCGGCCAGGGCGTCGGCGTACTGCTTCTCGGCGTCGAGCAGAGTGCGCTTGGCGTCGAGCAGCTCGAGGGCGGACGAGCCGCCGAGCCCGTAGCTCACCGAGGCCACGCGGTAGACCTCGCGCGCCTCCGGCAGCAGCTCGTCGCGGATGAAGATGGCCTGCCGCAGCGCCGTCGAGGCGTTGGCGAAGGAGGTCCTGACGTCGAGGCTGATCTGGGCCGTGACGTCGGCGACGTCGGCGGCGAGCTCCTCCTCGCGGTGGACGGCGGCGGCGACCTCGCCCTGCCGGTGCTGGCGCAGCAGGATCGGGAAGCCGAGGCCGATGCCGGTGGTGAAGGTGGTGGGGATCCCGTCCATGGCGTTGCGGGTGACGGTCACGTTCAAGTCCGGCAGCCAGTACTGGTGCGCCAGGCGGGTCGCGGCCCGCGCTCCCTGCCGCTGGACCTCGAGGCTCTTGAGCTCCGGGCGGGATTCCGCCGCGAGCTTCTCCAGAGCTCTCGAGCTCGGCGATCGAAGCCGGCACCTCCAGGCTGTCCGTGACCTCGACGGGAGCGCCCCCGCGTCCGTCCGAGGAGGCGGTTGAGCGACGCGCGGGCGGTGACCAGCGCGCGCTCGTTGGCGATCAGCGTCGTTCTCCGCCTGCGACACGTCCACCTGGGCCTTGACGACGTCCACCTTGGGCACCGTGCCGGCGAGGAAGCGGGCCTTGGTCTTGGCGAGGAAGTCGAGCGCCAGCTCCTTGCTCTGCCGCAGGTCGTCGCCATGGCGCAGCGCGACCAGGATGGCGTCGTAGGCCTGCGCCGCCTGCGAGGCGACCGACTGGCGGAGCTGGACGAGGGTGAGCTCGGCCGCCCCCAGCGCCGCCGTGGCGACCTCGCCGCGCAGCCGGATCTTGCTGGGGAAGGGAACGGTCAGACCGAAGCCGACGTCGCTCGCGTTGCCGGAGCCGGGATTGAAGGCATTGCGCTGGCCGGCGACGTCCGCCGCCAGGCTGGGGTCCGGGAAGGCGCGGGCGACCGCGACCTGCGCCCGCGCCTGCTCCACCTGCGCCCGCGAGGCGAGGAGCCCGGGATTGCGCGCCAGCGCTTCGGCGACCGCCTGGCGGCGGGAGAGGCGCAGCGGCGCCGGCGTCGGCTGGCCGAAGGCGGGCCCCGCCAGCGCGGCGCAGCCAAGGACGATGAAAAAGAAACCTATGGATAGGCGTCTCAATGGAGCCCTCCTCGGAGCTCTCTCCGTCGTGTACTGCTGGGGAAGGGAGACGGGAGACTTACGCGCGGGGGGGTGCGCGGCCGCGGAGGCTGGCGACGACCGGCGAGGCGACGGCGCGAACGCCGGCGATGAAGCTATGGCGGAGCCGCGGCGCGGGGACCGCCACCGGAATGCCGCAGGAAGCGACCGCGAAGAGCCCGGAGAGCCTGCAGGCGGGGCACTCGCGAGGGGCCTGGTCCCTGGGCGCGCCGGGCAGCGCGAGGGCCGGGCCGCTCGGGATGGGGCTCGCGGCGGCAGCGGCCGGGTGGTGCAGGAAGCCGTCCGCTCCGTCGTTGTGGCGGTGCAGCCCCGGCGCCGCCGAGAGCAGCTCGAGCGACGCGAAGACGAGGCAGACGAGGAGAGCGGTACACCGCTGGCGAGCGTGACGCATCCAAACGGCATGATACGAGAGACGCGAGGCGGAACTCAAGGAAGGCGGGAGGTCGGTACTGGCTCAGTTTGGTCCACTGCGGGCGACCGCCCTCGGGACCACCCTCCCGAACCCCCTTCCAGGCGGCCGTCCTCGGGACCAAACTGAGCCAGTACCGGGAGGTCGGGGCTTTCGCCGGGAGTAAACTCGGGGGCGACCCGCTCGTCCGCCGCCATGCGCGAAGGAGCTTCTCGAATGCGTTGGACTTCCCTTGCCGCCCTCAGGCGAATCCTCCTCGCGATGCCCGCCGCCCTCGCCCTGGCGCCTCCGCCAGCCGTGTCGCCGCCGGCGGCGACACCCGCCGCCGGCAGCGCGTGGACCGAGCCCGTCCTCGCCATGCGCTTCCACTACGCGCCGGCCGGGAGCTTCCTCATGGGGAGCCCGCCGGAGGAGACGGCGCGCAACGCCTTCGAGGAGCGCCATCCCGTCACCTTGACGCGCCCGTTCTGGATCGGCGAGACCGAGGTGACGCAGCGCCAGTGGCGCCGGCTGATGGGCAACGACCCGGCGTTCTTCGACCGCTGCGGTGCCGGCTGCCCGGTCGAGCTCGTCAACTGGTACGAGGCGGCGGCGTTCGCCAACCGGCTCTCCGTGCGCGCCGGCCTGCCAGCCTGCTACGCGCTCGCCGGTTGCACCGGCACCCTGGGCGGCGGCTGCCCGCGCCAGCCGCAGGTGCAGAAGTGCAGCGGCGATTATCGCTGCGCCGTGACCCGCCCGGTGAGCCTCGACTGCCGCGGTTTCCGTCTGCCGACCGAGGCCGAGTGGGAGTACGCCGCGCGCGCCGGCGCGACGACCGCTCTCCCCGATGCCGACCTCACTCTCCTCGGCCGCAACAACGCGCCGGCGCTCGACCGGGTGGCCTGGTACGGGGGCAACAGCGGGGTCGGCTATGCGGGAGGGATGGAGTGCGCCCGCTGGTCAGAGCGCCAGGAGCCGGCGAGGACCTGCGGCCCGCACCCGGCCGCCGGCAAGCTCCCCAACGCCTGGGGGCTCCACGACGTGCTCGGCAACGTCTGGGAGCTGACCGAGGACCGCGCCGCGTGGGACGCCGCCACCGGGCGCCTGGTGACCGACACCTACGGCGGTCCGCAGGTCGACCCCCTCTGCCGCCAGGGAGCGAAGCATGTGCTGCGCGGCGGCAGCTGGTACAACCTGGCGAACACCTGCCGCCTCGCGGCGCGCGGCTCGACCTACGACCCCACCCGCGTCCGCACCGTCGGCTTCCGCCTGGCGAGGACGGCCGGGTAGGCGCTCGTCACCCTCGGCGAGCCCCGCGAAGAATGGCTCTCAGCTCGCGTCGCGGAGCCGCTCGATCACCTCGCCCGCGGTCTCGGCGGCGGCGAGGGCGGCGCGGCAGCGGTCGTCGCGGAAGAGGCGCGCGGCGTCGCCGAGGAGGGCCAGGCCGACCTCGGGCCGCGCCTCGGGGATCAGCAGCAGGAAGACCGCCTCGATGGGCCGCCCGCCGCGCCCGGCGGGCAGGCCGAGGACCCCGGCGCGCGGCAGCCCGAGGGCGACGCGCGGCGCGGCGAGACCGACGACGCGGACGTGCGGCAGGGCGATCCCCTCGTCGAGGAAGGTCGAGCCGTCGCGCTCGCGGAGCGCCAGCCCGCGGAGCACCCGCTCGCCGTCCACGGCCGGCAGATCCCCGGCATGTCCCGGCATCCCCGGCGACCGCCGCCACCAGCCGCGCGAGGAGCGCCTCCGTCTCGACCGGCTGGGGAAAGAAGACCACCGAGGCCGGCGTGAGGAGCGCCGCGAGGCGCGGGCGGTGCGGCGGCGACGGCCGGCCCGTCGACGGGCGGTGCCGCGGCCGCTCCGGCCTCCGCGTGGGCGGCGCCGAGCGCGGCGAGCGGCCCGGCCCTGGCGAGGCGCTGGGCGGCGGGGGCGCGGGCGTCGACGACGAGGACGGCGAGCCCGTCGGCGCGGGCGATGAGCTCGTCGAGCCGCACGCCGCCGCCCGGCGGCAGGCGTCCGCCGAGGGCGCCGAGCCGGCGGACCAGGCGCTGCCAGCGCGACGGCCGGCGCGGCCGGCCGACGACCAGGTTGCCCACCCGGTACTCGCGGGCGAAGCGGAGGATGGTGTCGACCACGTCCTCCCCCTTGAAGGTGAAGACGAGAGCGCCCAGGCGGCGGGCGAGGTCGAGGGTGTCGGCGAGCCGGCGGCGGGTCGCCTCGTCGAGCCGCGCCGGCGCCTCGGCCGGAGTCTCGACGTGGAGGGCGTACCAGTTGCGGTTGAGCCGGCCGGCGAGGCGCGAGGCGTAGCGCAGGAGCGCCTCGGCGTCGGGGCCGCGCGAGCTCAGGCAGACGGCGACCTGGTCCGGCGCCTCGATGCCGGGGTCCTCGACCGTGCCCGCGGCGCCGGCGGCGAGGCGGCCGCGCCGCTCGAGCACCGCGGCCGCCTCGCGGAGGGCGAGCTCGCGGAGCTGCTCGAGGTTGGCGGTCTGGAAGAAGCTCCCGAGCGCCTGGGCGGCGCGCTCGGGGGAGTAGACCTTCCCCTCCTCCAGCCGGCGCTGCAGGTCCTCGGTCGCCAGGTCGACGTTGACGATCTGGTCGGCCTCGCCGACCACCCAGTCCGGCACCCGCTCCTTGACCTTGACGCCGATCAGCCGCTCGACCGTGTCGTAGAGGCTCTCCAGGTGCTGCACGTTGACCGTGGTCAGCACGTGGATCCCCGCCGCCAGCACCTCCTGGACGTCCTGGTAGCGCTTGGCGTTGGGGCTGCCGGGGACGTTGGTGTGCGCCAGCTCGTCGATCAGCACCACCTCCGGCCGCCGGGCGAGGATGGCCGCCAAGTCCATCTCGCGGAGGGTCACGCCGCGGTAGGCGACCTCGCGCGGCGGCAGCGCCTCGAGCCCGAGGAGGAGCGAGGCGGTGTCGGCGCGGCCGTGGGTCTCGACGAAGCCGACCACGGCGTCCACCCCCTGCGCCTTCAGGCGCTGCCCCTCGACCAGCATCTGGTACGTCTTGCCGACGCCCGGCCCGTAGCCGAGGTACACCTTGAGCCGGCCGCGGCGCGAGCGGTGGATCAGCCGGAGGAAGCTCTCCGGGTTGGGCTCGGGACGGGGCTCGCCGGAGGCCACGGACGGCTCGATCCCGCGGCGCGGCACCGCGCCGCCAGGGCGAGGTTGAGCTGCAGGACGTTGACGCGCGGCTCTCCCAGGAACCCCCACTGGCGGCCCTCCGTCGCCCCCTGCACCAGCCGGCGCACCGCCGCCGCCGAGAGGCCCCGCGCCCGCGCCACCCGCGCCACCTGGAGGTCGGCCGCCGCCGGCGAGATGTGGGGATCGAGCCCGGAGCCGGAGGCGGTCGCGAGGTCGGCGGGGACCGGCCGCGACGGGCTCCCGCCGAGCTCGGCGACCGCCGCTCCCACCCGCTTCGCGAGGTCACGGCTGGTGGGCCCCAGGTTGCTGCCTCCCGAGGCCATGGGATCGTAGCCGCCGCCGGCCGCCGACGGCCGGCCGTGGAAGAAGCCGGGCGCGGAGAACGCCTGGCCGATGAGCCGCGAGCCGACCACCCGCCCGTGGTCGACGATCAGGCTGCCCCTCGCTTGCGCGGGGAAGAGGGCGAGGGCGAGGCCGGTCACGACGAGCGGGTAGACGAGCCCCAGGAGCACGGTGAGGACCGCCGTCATCAGGACGGCGGGGACGATCTGCTTGGCGAAGCTCATGTCTTCCTCTCCTATCACGCCAGCCGCAGCGCGGTCACCGCGAGGTCGATCAGCTTGATCCCCGCGAACGGCACGACCACTCCGCCGAGGCCATAGACGAGGAGGTTGCGCCGCAGCACCGCCGCCGCCCCCAGCGGGCGGTAGCGGATGCCGTGGAGGGCGAGCGGGATGAGCGCCACGATGACGAGCGCGTTGAAGATGACCGCCGAGAGGATCGCCGACTGCGGGGTCGCGAGGCGCATGACGTTCAGGGCCGCGAGCGGCCCCGAGCGGCTGCCCTCGACGGCGTAGAGGGCGGCGAACATCGCCGGGATGATGGCGAAGTACTTGGCGACGTCGTTGGCGATCGAGAAGGTGGTGAGCGCGCCGCGGGTCATCAGGAGCTGCTTGCCGATCTCGACGATCTCGATGAGCTTGGTGGGGTTGGAGTCGAGGTCGACCATGTTGCCCGCCTCCTTGGCCGCCATGGTGCCGCTGTTCATCGCGACGCCGACGTCGGCCTGGGCGAGCGCCGGCGCATCGTTGGTGCCGTCGCCGGTCATCGCGACCAGCTTGCCGGCCGCCTGCTCGCGGCGGATCAGGTCCATCTTGTCCTCCGGCTTCGCCTCGGCGAGGAAGCCGTCGACCCCCGCCTCGCCGGCGATCGCCGCCGCGGTCAGCGGGTTGTCGCCGGTGATCATCACGGTGCGGATCCCCATCGTGCGGAGCTGGGCGAAGCGCTCGCGCATGCCGCCCTTGACGATGTCCTTCAAATGGATGACCCCCAGCGCGCGCGCCCCCTCCGGCCCCTCGCCGGCGACCAGGAGCGGCGTGCCGCCGCCCGTCGCGACGCCGGCGACGACCGCCGCGAGGTCGGGCGGGACGGTGCCGCCCTGTGCCGCGATCCAGGCGGCGACGGCGTCGGCGGCGCCCTTGCGGACGCGGCGCGGCTGCCGCCCGCCGAGGTCGACCCCCGACATGCGGGTGTGGGCGGAGAAGGGGATGAAGGTCGCCTCGCGCTCCGACAGCTCGCGCCCGCGCAGGCCGTAGCGCTCCTTGGCGAGGACGACGATCGAGCGCCCCTCCGGCGTCTCGTCGGCGAGGCTCGAGAGCTGGGCGGCGTCGGCGAGGTCGGGCTCGGCGACGCCTGAAAGGGGCAGGAAGGCGACGGCCTGGCGGTTGCCGAGCGTGATGGTGCCGGTCTTGTCCAGGAGGAGCGTGTCGACGTCGCCCGCCGCCTCGACGGCGCGGCCGGACATGGCGAGCACGTTCTTCTGGATCAGGCGGTCCATGCCGGCGATGCCGATCGCCGAGAGCAGGCCGCCGATCGTCGTCGGGATCAGGCAGACGAGGAGCGCGACGAGCACGGTGATCGACGGCGGCGCGACGGGGGCGAAGCCGCCGGCGGCCTTCGCCGCCCCGGCGCTGTAGAGGGCGTAGGGGAGGAGCGTCGCGACGGCGAGGACGAAGACGATCGTCAGCCCGGCGAGGAGGATGTTCAACGCGATCTCGTTCGGCGTCTTCTGGCGCTCGGCGCCCTCGACCAGGGCGATCATGCGGTCGAGGAAGGTCTCGCCGGGCGAGGAGGTGATGCGCACCTTGATCCAGTCGGAGAGGACGCGGGTGCCGCCGGTCACCGCCGAGCGATCGCCGCCCGACTCGCGGATGACCGGCGCGCTCTCGCCGGTGATCGCCGCCTCGTCGACCGAGGCCACCCCCTCGACCACCTCGCCGTCGCCGGGCACGATCTCGCCGGCGCGCACCAGCACCAGGTCGCCTCGGCGCAGCATGGCGCCCGGCACCGCCTCGGTGCGCACGCCTTGGATGCCCGGCTGCTCGGCGCCCCACGACCCGGCGAAGATGCGCTCTGCCATCGTCTCCGTCTTCGCCTTGCGGAGCGTGTCGGCCTGCGCCTTGCCCCGCCCCTCGGCCATCGCCTCGGCGAAGTTGGCGAAGAGGACGGTGAACCAGAGCCAGAGGGTGATCTGGAGGGCGAAGCCGGCGCCCGCCGCGTGGCCCTTGGCGAGGTCGCGCAGCAGGAGGAGCGTGGTGAGCGCGCTCCCCACCTCGACCACGAACATCACCGGGTTCTTCGCCACCTGCCGCGGATCGAGCTTGACGAAGGCCTCTCGAACCGCCCGCCGGACGATCGGCGGATCGAACAGCGGGCGCGTCTCGGCGCGTTCAGACATACTCAAAATACCCTCCCGTGCTGCATCAGGAAGTGCTCGGCGATGGGCCCCAGCGCCAGCATGGGGAAGAAGGTGAGGGCGCCGACGATCAGGATGACGCCGAGGAGGAGCGTCACGAAGAGCGGCGTGTGGACGGGGAAGGTCCCCGCCGAGGCCGGCGCCGACCGCTTCGCCGCCAGGTTGCCGGCGATCGCCATCACCGGGACGATCATGAAGAACCGCCCGACGAGCATGGCGAGACCGAGCGTCACGTTGTACCAGAGCGAGTTGGCGGCGAGGCCGGCGAAGGCCGAGCCGTTGTTGCCGGTCGCCGAGACGTAGGCGTAGACGATCTCCGTGAGGCCGTGGGGGCCGCCGTTGGCCACCCTCGAAGCGCCGTAGGGCGCGACGCTCGACCATGCCGACAGAACGAGGATCGAGAGGGCGAAGACGAGGACGTAGAGCATCGCCATCTTGACGTCCCGCGACTCGATCTTCTTGCCCAGGTACTCGGGCGTCCGCCCGACCATCAGGCCGGCGATGAAGACCGTGAGGACGACCATCACCAGCATCCCGTAGAGGCCGGAGCCGACGCCGCCGAAGAGGATCTCGCCGAGCATGATGTTCAGGAGCGGCACCAGGCCGCCGAGCGGGGTGAACGAGCCGTGCATGCCGTTGACGGCGCCGCAGGAGGCGTCCGTCGTCACCGTCGCGAAGAGGGCGGAGTCGAAGATGCCGAAGCGCACCTCCTTGCCCTCCATGTTGCCGCCCGGCTGCTCGCGGCCGGGCGCGGCCGAGGCCGCCGGCGCGACGCCGAGGCGGGTCAGGATCGGGTTGCCCCGCGCCTCGGCGGCGTAGAGGGCGAGGACCCCGGCGAGCATCAGCGCCGCCATCGCCGCGAGCACCGCCCAGCCGTGGCGCTGGTTGCCGGTCATCCGGCCGAGCGTGTAGGTGAGGCCGGCGGGGATGGCGAGGAGGGCCAGCATCTCGAGGAAATTGGTCAGCGGCGTCGGGTTCTCGTAAGGGTGGGCGGAGTTGGCGTTGAAGAAGCCGCCGCCGTTCGTCCCCAGCTCCTTGATCGCCTCCTGCGAGGCGACCGGCCCCTGGGGGATCGTCTGCTCGGCGGCGACGGCGACGGTCTTCCTGCCGTCCGGCCCCGCGGTCTCGACGCGCTGCGGCTCGAGCTGCCGCACCCTGGCGTAGGGCGCCAGGTTCTGCACCACGCCCTGCGAGACGAGGACGAGGGAGAGCGCCAGGCAGAGCGGCAGCAACAGGTAGAGCACGGCGCGGGTCAGGTCCACCCAGAAATTGCCCAGCGTCCGCGCCTCGCGCCGCGCCAGGCCGCGGAGGAAGGCGACGGCGAGCGCGATGCCGGCCGCCGCCGAGGCGAAGTTGTGGAAGGCGAGGCCGGCCATCTGGGTGAGATAGCTCATCGTCGTCTCGCCCGCGTAGGCCTGCCAGTCGGTGTTGGTGGTGAAGCTCGCCGCGGTGTTCCAGGCGAGGTCGGGGGCGACGCCGGGGAGGTGCTGCGGGTTCCAGGGCAGGAACCCCTGCAGGCGCTCGAGGGCGTAGAGGAGGAGCATGGAGACCAGGCTCCACGCGAGCACCGCCGCGGTGTAGGCGGTCCACCGCTGCTCCGCGCTCTCGTCGATCCGGCAGAGCCGGTAGATCAGCCGCTCGAGCGGCCGGACTACCGGGTGGAGGAAGGTGCGCTCGCCGGCGAAGAGCCGCGCCATGAAGACGCCGAGCGGCTTCGTCACCGCGAGGACGGCGAGAGCGTAGATCGCGAGCTGGAAGAGTCCCTGGCTGGTCATCGTCGCGCTCCGGTCAGAGACGGAAGTCGACCGCCGCCAAGAACCGGCTCTCGTGCCGTTCGAGGTCGGGGGTGAACGGTCCCGGCGTCCCCTGGAAACCGTCCGGCGAGGTGGTGCCGCCGGGGCCGGCGAAGAAGGGGACGTCGGCCGTGCGATAGAGGTACTCGAGACGGAAGTCCATGAAGTCGGTGGGCAGGAAATCGAAGGTCGCGGTGACGCCGCCGACGTTCAGGTGATAGGTGTCGCCGGTCGCCGGGAAGCCGTTCGCGGTGGGCGCCGGCGCGAGATAGCGCGAGGGGTTGGTCAGGTACTCGACGCGGAGCGTCACGGCATAGCGGTCGCGGTCGAGCCAGACCCGGTTGGCGAGCGAGCTGCCCGCCATGTAGGCGCGGCTCGCCGGCAGCCCGCCGCCGCCGGTCTCGAAGCCGTAGTGGTTGTTGAGCGAGACGGCCATCTTCGAGACGCGGCGGGACTGCGGCCGGTCGTAGTAGCGGACGAGCACGCTGTCGTCGTGATGGAAGCGCTTGCGGTCGGGCACGCCGCGGGTGTCGGTCCCATAGTAGAAGTTGGCGACGAACCCCAGGCTCTCCCGCGGCCGGTAGTAGACCGAGGCGCCGAGCGAGCTCGCGCGGTTCCACTTGCCGTAGGTCTGGAAGCCGTTCATCAGCCACGGCTCGATCTTCAGGCGGTCCGTCGGGTAGAGCTGGAGCCGCGCGCCGGTGAAGTAGAAGGGGGTGAAGTCGCAGACCAGCGAGCGGTTGTAATTCCAGTTCTCGCCCAGCAGGTAGCTCTCGAGGCCGATGTAGGAGGGGAAGATCCCCATCTCGAGGTTGACGCCGTGCAGGCGATCCCAGTGGTAGCCGGCGGTCGCCTCGCGGATGTACTTGTCGTTGCTGGTCTCGAGGTTCCTGCCGCGGGTGACCGACAGGTCGGCCTCCTGGACGATCGAGAGCATGTTGCCGGCCTGGACCGCCAGCGTGCTGATCACGTTCTTGTACGCGACGTCGACCTCGGCGCTCACCAGATTGACGGTGAACTCGTTGTCGCGGCCGATGGTGGACGAGCCGACGATGGTGTCGTCCTTGGGGTGGCTCTGCGACTCGTCAAAGTAGCCGTCGAAGTAGAGCCCGAACGTCGCCGGGCCGAACGTCAGGGGCTGGCTCTTCTGCCGGCTGTTGCCGTTCATCCAGGTGAAGTCGCCGAAGGCGAACGGCGCGGCGGCAGCCGGCGGCGCGGCTTCTGGAACGGCCGGCGCGGCTTGGGCGGCGGCGGGCGTGGCGCCCAGCCCGGCGAGGCCGGCGAGAGCCGCGCCGATGGCGAGGAACACGAGCGCTCGGAAAGCAGCCCGCCCGCCCAGGTCCTTCGCTGCGCTCAGGATGACAACCGGGAAGGTGGCGCGAGCCAGACTGCCGGTCGTGCGAGCCAGACTGCTGGTCGTGCGAGCCAGAGTGCTGGTCGTGCGAGCCAGACTGCCGCGACGCTCGGCGATGAGCTCTGCCTTGTCATCCTGAGCGCAGCGAAGGATCTGGGGGCGGGTCATCAGAACCTCTCCGGCTCGAGGAGCGCGTAGACGAGATAGGCCAGCAGGGCGAGGGCGATGAGGCCGCTGGCGATGTATTCGAGGCTCACGGCTGCCTCCTCAGACCCGCTCGCAGAAGCGGACGTAGGCGACGGCGAGCGCGAAGAAGGCGATCGTCAGCGCGATGAACAGGATGTCGAGCATGCTGTCTCTCCTGACTGCTCTAACGGGCGGCTCCGGAGAGCCCCCGCGGCGAGGGTGTGGCGGCTGGGAGCAAGACGGGGCTGCCGGCGGCGGCGGGCAGGGTGAACCAGAAGGTGGTGCCGCCGCCCTCCCGGCTCTCGACGCCGAGCTCGCCGCCATGGGCGAGGACGATCTCGCGCGCGATCGAGAGGCCGAGACCGGCGCCGCCCACCCCGGTGCCGGGCACCTGGTAGAACTTCTCGAACACCCGCCCCAGGTGCTCGGCCGGGATGCCGCGGCCGGTGTCCGCCACCGTGAAGCGCACCCGCTCGTCGTCGCCGGCAAAACGTACGGCGTGGACGGCGATCGAGCCGCCGGCGGGGGTGTGGTGGAGGGCGTTGGTCAGCAGGTTCGCGAGCACCAGGCGGCCGCGCACCGGGTCGACGCGGACCGCCGGGGCGGCGGGGTCGATCCCGACCTCGAGCCGCAGCCCGGCGTCGGCCGCCTCGGCGCGGAAGTCGGCGACCGCCGCCTCGACGAAGTCGCGCGGCGAGACGCTCTCGGCGCGGAGGAGCTGCCGCCCGTCCTCGAGCCGGGCGAGCTCGAGCAGGCTGGCGATGATCTCCGACAGGCGGGCGGCATCGTCGCGCGCTCCCACCAGGAGCTCGGTCTGCTGCGGCGTCAGGGCGCCCAGGCGCTCGTCGAGCAGGATGTGGAGCGCCATGCGGAGCGAGGTGAGCGGCGTGCGGAGCTCGTGCGAGACGGTCGCGAGGAGGCCGCTCTTCATCTCGTCGAGGCGGCGCAGATCGGTGACGTCGGCGAGGATGAGGGTGATCGAGAGCGTCCGCTCGCGCTCGTCGCGGACGGGCATCGCGCGCGGCAGATAGAAGCGCTCGCGCCCCTCGGCGAAGAGCTGGACGGCGGCTTCGTGGCCGCGCTCGGCGAGGTCGCCTCCGGGCGCCGCCCGCATCGCCTCGTCGAGCAGCGGGCGGAGCCACTCGGCGTGGCGCTCGGGGATCGGCTCGCCGGGCCGCAGCCCCAGGGTCGAGACGGCGATCCGGTTGGCGAGCTCGACCTGCGGCCCGGCGGCGCCGTTCGGCGTCAGCACGGCGACGGCGTCCGGCAGGCTGTCGATGGCGAGCTGCAGGGTGCGCTGGGCGCGCAGCAGCCGCGCCCGGCCGCTGCGGCGCAGCTCGCGGAGGCTGGTCGCCATGGCGTTGAACGCCGCGGCGAGCTGCCCCAGCTCGTCGCGCGAGGTGACCGGCACGACGAGGTCCAGGTTGCCGCCCTCGATCTCGCGCGCCGAGGCGGTGAGCCGCGACAGCGGCAGGAGCATCGCCCGCGACAGGAAGGCGACGAAGACCGCCGCCATCGCGGCGCCCAAGAGGAGCAGGAACACCATGCGCTGGCGCGCCTCGGCGGCCTGCCGCCGGGCGCGGGCGTTGGCCGCCAGCATGCTGCGCTGGTTCAGGTCGAGGATCGCGTCGGCGGTCGTGCCGATCTCCTGGAACGCCGGCAGCAGCGTGCCGAAGTAGAGCCCTCGGCGCGCCGCGGGCGAGCTTCCGGCCGCCCCCGCGTCCGCCAGGAAGCGCTCCAGCGCCGGCCGGTACCGGCCGTAGAGGCGCGCCAGGCGCGCCGCGAGCTCGCCCTCGCCCGGCAGGGTGACGTTGCCGAGCTCGGTCGCCAGCGCCTGCTCGAAGGCCGGCCACTGGCGGGCGGCGAGCTCGCGGCCCCGCGCCGGGTCGCCGGCGAGCGAGAAGAGGGCCGCGCTGTCCAGCCGCTCGAGCGCCTCCTTCATCCGCTCGCAGGCGACGACGCTGTCGTAGTTCTCGCGCAGGATGACGTCGATCGAGCCGCCCAGCCGGCCGAGGAGGGCGAGGCTGTAGGCGCCGACCACGAGGAGGATCGCGAGCAGGCCGCCGAAGCCGAGCGCCAGCTTGGGGCGGAGGCCGAAGAGCCGCGAGGGCTCGGGGGTGGAGGGATCGCTCGCGGGGCTCACGCCGACCAGGCTAGTGCACCGCCTGTGCCCGGCCGGGCGGCGGCTGCGATCCGCTATGGAATCAGCGGTTTACCGACCGGCACAAGGGCGACGGAGCGCTCCGGCGTTGCAGTCTGCAAGGGGCCGCCTTGCGTTCTGCAACCTCGCCCTGCAGCGGCTCGCGGGCGGCGCCGGCGCGGCTCAACCCTCGAGCTTGAAGCGCGTCTCCGCCAGCCGATAGAGACGGCGCCAGACGAGGCGGTTGGTGGAGACGACGACGGTCGCCATGACCACGGTCGCCACCAGGAGCTGGTCGAAGTCGCCCCGGTCCGTCGCCTGGCTGATGATGGAGCCGAGGCCGGTCGCCGCCAGGGTGTGGTCCTTGAAATGGAAGTACTCCGCGATGATGCTGGCGTTCCAGGCGCCGCCCGCCGCGGTGACCAGGCCGGTCACCAGGTAGGGGAAGATCCCCGGCAGGATCAGCAGCCGCCACCGCTCGACGCGGCGGAAGCGAAAGACGCTCGCCACCTCTTTGAGGTCCGCCGGGATCGCCATGGCGCCGGCGATGACGTTGAAGAGGATGTACCACTGGGTGCCGAGGAGCATCAGCACGACCGGGGCGGCGAAGTAGGCCCCGAGGCGCGACAGCGCCAAGAGGACGACCGGAAAGAGGGCGGTCGCCGGCACCGAGGCGGCGATCTGGGCGAGCGGCTGGGCGATGCGCGCCAGGCGCGGCGAGAGGCCGATGGCGACCCCGGCCGGAATCGCCCAGGCGGCGCCGACCGCGAGCGCCACGGCGACGCGAAGGAAGGTCGCCCCGGCTCCCACCAGCACCTGCTCGAGCTTGGGCCCGGTGAGCGCGGCGATCATCAGCGCGGCGCGCCATACGCCGTAGGCGGTGACGGCGAGCGCCGCCAAACCCACCGTCCGGCCGGCCCAGATCCGCCAGCGGGCGAGCGGCGCGGGACCGCGGTCGCGGGCGCGGCGGGCGGCGAAGAGGAGGAGGCGCTCGCCGAGCGGGGCCGCCACCCGGCGCTTCGCCAACGCGAGCACCTGGGAACGGCGCAGGAGATCGAGGAGCGCCGAGCCGCTCACCTCGGCGCTCTCCACCTGCTCCAGCTTGAACTTGGCCGCCCAGGCGAGCACCGGGCGCCAGACGAGCTGGTCGAGGAGCACGATGACGCCCACCATCGCCACCAGGCCCCAGACGACCGCCCGCGTGTCGCCCGCCGAGGCTGCCGTCTGCAGGTAGGAGCCCAGCCCCGGCAGCCGGAAGTCGCGCGCGCCGAGGACGAACATCTCGCAGGCCATGAGGAAGAACCAGCCGCCGGCGACCGACATCATCGAGTTCCACACCAGGCCGATCGCCGCATGGGGCAGCTCGAGCTGGGCGAAGCGCTGCCAGGCGCTGAAGCGGAAGACGCGGGCCGATTCCTGGAGCTCGCGCGGGATGGTGCGGATCGACGAGTAGAAGCTGAAGGCCATGTTCCACACCTGGCCGGTGAAGATGAGGAGGATCGCCCCCAGCTCGACGCCGAGCTGCCGCCGCGGCACGAGGGCGATCATCGCGAGCATCACGCCGGGGAGGAAGGAGAGCACGGGGATCGACTGCAGGATGTCGAGCAGCGGGATCATCACCCGCTCGGCCCGCGGGCGATGGGCGGCCAGGTAGCCGTAGCCGACGGCGAAGACGAGCGAGAGGACGTAGGCGACCGCGATGCGCAGCAGGGAGTACGCCGCGTAGCGCGGCAGGGCGGCGGGGCTCCGCGAGATCGCCGCCGCGGGGGTGAAGGGCCCCAGCCAGGTGCCGGCGACGGCGACCACGCCGTAGAAGAGGGCGAGGAGGCCGCAGCACACCACCACCTCCGAGAGGCGCGACCACACCCGATCCGAGAGGACGGCGGTCCCCGGCGCCGGCGCCGCCACGGCTCAGCTCTCGGGGAGGAAGAGCCGGCCGGAATTGGCGTCGTAGTCGAACAGCTCGGCGTAGCGGCCCCAGTGGATCGCCGTCTCGAGCTGGCGCTGCGCCTCGCCGGCGCTGAAGCGCTCTTCGAGGACGTCGTAGAAAAAGTCGTCCGGCATGGCGCGGTCGGACTTGGCGCTCAGCGCCTTGCTGATCTGCTGGAGGAGCGGCACGTGGGCGATCGCCGCCCGGCGGAAGACCACCTTGCGGGTCAGGATGTCGGCCTCGGCGAAGGCCCGCCCCTCGCGCGTGATCGCGACGTCGCCCTCGTGCAGGCGGATGAAGTCGAGGAGCACGGCGGCGTCGACGATCGGCAGCAGGTCGTCGACCTCCATCACCAGCTCGTCGGCTAAATGGTAGAGGTCGTCGGCGCCGCCGCGGTCGAGGAGGATCTCGAGGAGGCCCGCGATGCCGCCCGGCCGCGCGTGCGGCAGGGCGGTCGCGGCGACCCGTTGCCTGACCGCCGCGGCGCCGAAGCTCGGCGTCGCGTGCTCGACCTCGGGCTGGGTGAGGACCTTGTAGATGTGGTCGACGTGCTCGAAGAAGCTCTCCGCCTTGCGGTCGCGGGGGTGCGGCAGGGTGACCGCGAAATCGGCCCGGACGTGGGCGGGGCTCCGGCCGAGGACGATGACGCGATCGGCCAGCAGCACCGACTCCTCGATGTTGTGGGTCACCATGAAGATGGCGCGGGTGGGGATGCGCTGGTTGAGCCACAGCTCCATCAGCTCGCCGCGCAGGTTCTCGGCGGTCAGCACGTCGAGGGCGGAGAACGGCTCGTCCATGAACAGCACCTCGGGCTCGACGACCAGGGCGCGCGCGAAGCCCACCCGCTGCTTCATGCCGCCGGAGAGCTCCTTGGGATAGGCGGTCTCGAAGCCGTCGAGGCCCACGACGTCGAGGATCTTGAGCGCCCGCTTGCGCCGCTCGACGGCGTTGACGCCGCGCGCCTGGAGCGGCGCCTCGACGTTCTCGAGCACCGTCAGCCAGGGGAAGAGGGCGAAGCTCTGGAAGACGATCGAGACGTTGGGGAGCGTGCCGGCGAGCGGCCGGCCGTGCCAGAGCACCTGCCCCGCCGAGGGCGGGGCGAGGCCGGAGAGCATGCGCAGGAGCGTCGACTTCCCCGAGCCGGAAGGGCCGAGCAACGCGACGAGCTGCTGCGGGTAGACGGCGAGGTCGGTCGCGGCGATGACCTCGATGCGGCGCCCGTCGGGCTGGGCGTAGAACTTCTCGACCTGCCGGGTCTCGATGATCGGCTCGCCGGCGGCAACCGGACCGGCCGGGCCGGCCGGACCGGCTGCCGCGCCGATCCCCCGGGCGTCGCGGGGCTGGATGGGCTGCGTCACGGAGTGTCCTGGCGAGAGAGATCCGCCGTCGCGGAGCGGCGAGCTTTTCACAGCCGGCAGGCGCGCCACAACACCGCGCCACTAGATCCCGTACTGCTTGCGCCGGCGCCAGAGCGTCGCTTGGTCGATCCCCAGGACGCCGGCGGCTTCGGCGAGCGAGCCGGTGCGGGCGAGGACGCGGCGGACGTGCTCCTCTTCGATCGCGGCGAGCGGGACGAGATCGCCGAGGCAGGCGCCGGCGGGGGCGGCGCCGGCGCGCCCGCCGCGCGAGCCGGCGCCCAGCCCCAGGCTCTCGGGGCCGATCTCCTCTCCCGGCGAGAGCATGGCGCCGCGCTCGACGGCGTTGCGGAGCTCGCGGACGTTGCCCGGCCAGCCGTGCCCGGCGAGCGCGCGGCGGGCCTCTGCCGAGAAGCGCAGACCGGGCTTCCTCACCTCGCGGCGCGAGAGGGCGAGGAAGCGGTCGGCGAGCGGCAGCACGTCCTCGCGCCGCTCGCGCAGCGGCGGGATCTCGAGGGTGATGACGTTCAGCCGGTAGAGGAGGTCCTCGCGGAAGCGCCCCGCCGCGACCGCCTGCTCGAGGTCGCGGTTGGTCGCCGCCAGGATGCGCACGTCGGCGTGGCGCGGCGCCGGATCGCCTACCCGCTCGTACTCGCGGTCCTGGATGAAGCGCAGGAGCTTCGGCTGGAGAGCGAGCGGCAGGTCGCCGATCTCGTCCAGGAGGAGCGTGCCGCCCTCCGCCAGCGCCACGCGGCCGGGGTTGTCGCGGCCGGCGCCGGTGAAGGCGCCGCGCACGTGGCCGAAGAGCTCGCTCTCCAGGAGCTCGGCGGGGAGCGCCGGGCAGGAGACGGTGACGAACGGCCGCTCGCGGCGCGGCGACAGGCGGTGGACGGCGCGGGCGATCACCCCCTTGCCGGTGCCGCTCTCGCCGCGCAGGAGGAGCCGGACGTCGGAAGCCGCCACCTGCTCGACGATCGCGAGCACCGCGCGCATCGCCGGCGAGGCGCTGTCGAGGGCGAGCGGGTCGACCTCGTCGAGCGTCCCCTCGAGCACCTCGACCCGCCGCTCGAGGCGCGCGAAATCCGCCACCTTGCCGAGCGCGAGGTCGATCTGCTCGGGGGTGAACGGCTTCGCCAGGTAGTCGCGGGCGCCCAGGCGCATCGCCTCGACCGCGGTCTCGACCGAGGCGTAGGCGGTGATGACGACGACCTTCACCTGCGGGTCGGCGGCGAGGAGGCGCGGCAGGAGGTCGAGCCCCGACTCGGTGCCCAGGCGGACGTCCAGGAAGACGACGTCGAAGTGCGCCGCGCCGGCGAGGCGCAGGGCCTCGGCCGGCGTCGCCGCGCTCGCCACCCGGTGCCCGCGCCCCTCGAGGTGGAGGCTCATCGTGCGGCGGATGCCCGGCTCGTCGTCCACCACGAGGATGTCGAGGCTGGGGAGGTCCGCCGCCGGCTGCCGGGAGCGCATGGCGGGGATACTACTCTCCGCGCGGAATCGCCACAGAACCGCTCGCCGTCCCACCCGTCCAGAGCTAACCCGGCTCCGTACTCCCGTTCAAGCCGGCGGTCGCGGAGACAGCGCGCCATGGTCGACGTGCCATGGTCGAATGGTTGAATACAATCCGCACGCATTTCAGATCCGGTGCCGGTGCGCGGATACGAAGCGGCGGCTCGACCTACGAGAGAAGCGAGGAGCATGAACGGCGAGGGTTTCTGCAGGAGTCGGGTGCGCGCGGCAGGCCGTTGCGGACGGACGGGTGGGCTGCTGATCCTCTGGCTGCTGCCGATCGCGATCCTCCCGGCGCGGTCCCTGGCGCAGGAGCCTGCACCGCCAGCCAAGCCCGAGGCCGGCGCCGCCTCGACGGCCGACACCGCGAAGGACAAGACGGAAGACCAGGGCGAGAAGAAGCCGGCGCCGAAGCCTCCGAAGCCTGACACCGCCAAGGGCGCGCCGCCGCCGGGCGACGCGGTCTCCACCCCCGAGAAGCTCCGCGTCTACGAACAGATCGACGTCACCGGCCGCGCCGCGGATCTGGTCGGCACCGCCGACTCGGCGACCGAGGGGGTGACCGGCCACGAGGACATCGAGAGGCGGCCGGTGCTGCGGCCCGGCGAGGTGCTGGAGACGATCCCCGGCGTCGTCATCACCCAGCACAGCGGCAGCGGCAAGGCCAACCAGTACTATGCCCGCGGCTTCAACCTCGACCATGGCACCGACTTCCGCATCACCGTCGACGGGATCGACGTCAACATGCCCTCCCACGGGCATGGCCAGGGCTACAGCGACCTGAACTTCCTCATCCCCGAGCTGGTCGATTCGGTCTCCTACCGCAAGGGTCCCTACGACGCCAGGGACGGCGACTTCTCGGCCGCCGGCGCCGCCGACATCGAGTACCTCTCGGTCCTCCCCAAGGCGATCGCCGAGCTCACCCCGGGCACCGACGGCTACGGCCGCGCCTTCGCCGCCGATTCGTGGACGGTGGGCGACGGCGACGGCCACCTCCTCAGCGGCCTCGAGCTCTCCCGCAACAACGGTCCCTGGGTGCATCCCGACGACTATCGGAAGGCCAACGGCGTGCTGCGTTACAACCGCGGCGACGCCGCCAACGGCTTCACCGTCTCGGCGATGGGCTACAACGGCCAGTGGAGCTCGACCGACCAGGTCCCCGAGCGGGCGATCACCGGCGGACTCATCTCGCGCTTCGGGGCGATCGATCCCTCGGACGGCGGCGACGCGCAGCGCTTCAGCCTCTCGGCCGACCTCCGCCGCGGCAGCGAGAGCTCGCTCACCCGCCTGCGCGCCTTCGGCCTCTACTCCGACCTCGACCTGTTCTCGAACTTCACCTACTTCCTCGACGACCCGGTGCACGGCGATCAGTTCCACCAGCTCGACCGCCGCTTCGTCTCCGGCTTCGCCCTCTCCCACCAGTGGTCGACGACCTGGGGGGGCCGCGAGGTCGAGACCGAGGTCGGCGCCCAGGTGAGAAACGACGACATCCACAACGGCCTCTTCCGCACCGAGGACCGGCTGCTGCTCGCGACCACCCGCAAGGATCACATCGAGCAGCTCGGCGGCGGCCCCTATGCCGACCTGCGGGTGCGCTGGACGCCGTGGCTGCGCACCATCGCCGGGCTGCGCGGCGACGTCTACCGCGCCGACGTGACGAGCAGCCTGGCGGCCAACTCCGGCACCACGTCGAAGGCGATCGCGAGCCCCAAGCTCTCGCTCCTCCTCGGCCCCTTCGACAAGACCGACTTCTACGTCAACGCCGGCTATGGCTTCCACAGCAACGACGCACGCGGCGCCACCATCACCGTCGACCCCACGACCGGCCGGCCGGTCGAGCGCGTGCAGCCGCTGGTGCGCGCCAAGAGCTTCGACGTCGGGGCGCGGACCGACCTCATCCCCCACGTCGAGACCTCGCTCACCTTCTTCCGCCTCGACCTCGACTCGGAGCTGGTCTTCTCGGGCGACGCCGGCTCGACCGAGCCCTCCCGCCCCACCCGCCGCACCGGCTTCGAGCTCGCCAACTTCTACCGGGCGACCGACCGGGTGACCTTCGACGCCGACCTCGCCTACTCGCACGGCCGCTTCACCCGCTTCGACCCGGTGGGCGACCACATCCCCGGCGCCATCGAGGGCGTCGCCTCGGCCGGCGTCACCGGCGACCACTTCGGCAACTTCTTCGGCGCTCTGCGCCTGCGCTACTTCGGTCCGCGGCCGTTGATCGAGGACAACAGCGCCCGCTCGCACTCCTCGGGCCTGCTCAACGCCCGCCTGGGCTATCACCTGGCGAACGGCCTCGACCTCTCGCTCGACGTCTTCAACCTCCTCGACCGCCAGGTCTCGGACGTCGACTACTTCTACGCCTCGCGCCTGCCCGGCGAGCCCGCCGCGGGCGTCGACGACATCCACCTCCACCCCGCCGAGCCGCGCACCGCGCGCTTCACTGCCGCCTGGCGGTTCTGAGGAGCCTTGAAACAATCGTCCGCCGATGCGAGCCACTCGCGCGGGCCGAGGCCCGCGACCTCCGCGATACAATCTCCTCGGCATCGCCCGAGGCGCCAAGCCACCGGAGGTCACTTTGGACGAACAAAAGCTGCTGGAGAGGATCACCGTCGATCCACGGATCTTCGCTGGAAAACCGATCATCCGCGGCCGGCGGCTCGCCGTGGAGCACGTGCTCGGCATGCTGGCGGCTGGAGATTCGCCCCAGCTCATTCTCGAAGGCTACGGCTGGTTGGAGATGGAAGACATACAGGCTTGCCTGATCTACGCCCGTCGACCGCCGATTCCACTCGGCTGAGGATTCGTCCCCCAGAAACTCGCCGCTAGCCCTGCCGACATCCTTGACGCCGGCACGCTCCCGCCGCTTCGATCCCCGCTCGCGACGGCGCCGTATACTGGTCGTGAACCGACCGGCGATGACGCACCCGACCCAGCCCACCATCCGCACCGTCGAGATCCTGCCGCCGTCGGTCCGCGCCGAGACCGCGAACGTCCTGCGCTTCGCGGCGGCGGTCGTCGCGATCCTCTGGATCTATCTCGCCAACACCGGGCCGGGGGCCGCCGGCGGCGGCCAGGAGCCGCGCGATCTGCTGCCTTATCAGACGCTCTTCCGCGACCTGCCGCCCGGCGAGCAGCGGACCTTTCGCGAGCTGCAGGAAGGCCTCCTCGAAGCCGAGGGCGCGCGCGGGGTAACGGGCCGCTGGCCGGAGGCGCCGGCGCTCGCGGCGCAGGGGATCCCGCCCTTCGCGCCCGACCCCACGGCCAAGGGCGCGGCCTACGCCTGGAGCCTCCGCCAGCAGGGCACCCTGATCAACTATCTCGGCCTCCCCGCGGGCCCAAGCGCGCCGGCCTGGCTGCTCTCGATCCAGGAGCCGGAGCCGGGAGCGCCTCCCGACCGGTCGCCCGCCGACGAGCAGCACCACCGGCTCGCCGACGGCACCGTCCTCCACGTTTCGATCTGGAGCCACCGCGACGGCTCGAGGGTGGCCGCCGGCCTCTTTCCGTTGCCGCACGCGGACGGCTGGACGCAGCTTCTCGCCGGCCCTCCGGCGCCCAGGAGATGACTTCGATGACCCACTCGCTCGCGCGCCGCCGCCAGGCCGGCGCGCTCGTCTGCGCCATGCTCTGCACGGCGGGTTTCCTCGCCGCCGGCCCCCTCGCGGCCGCCGCGGCTCCCCGCACGCTGAAGATCGGCGTCACGCTCCACCCCTACTACTCGTGGACGAAGAACGTCGTCGGCGATCTTGCCCGGCTTCGAGGTGCGCCCGATCCTGCCCGGCGAGATCGACGCCGGCGACTACCAGCCGCGCCCCGACGACATCAAGAAGCTGGTCGACCTCGACGCCATCGTCGTCAACGGCATCGGCCACGACGACTTCATCTTGCCGATGATCAAGGCCTCGGGCAACCGGCATCTCGTCATCATCCGGCCCAACGACGCGACGCCGCAGATCCGCTCGGCGCACGGCAAGGGCGTCAACTCCCACACCTTCATCTCGTTCACCAACGCCATCCAGCAGACCTACGCCATCGAGAAGGCGCTCGCGGCGCTGCGCCCGGACGCCGCGGCGGCGCTGCAGAGGAACGCCGCCGACTACGCCCGCCGCCTGCGCCTGATCAAGGCGAGCGCCGCGGCGCAGCTCGCCGACGCCAAGATCACCCGCGTCGTGACCGTGCACGACGGCTACGGCTACCTGCTGCAGGAGTTCGGCCTCGAGGTGGCGGGCGTGGTGCAGCCGGCGCACGGCCTGACGCCGTCGGCGGCCGAGCTCGAGCGAATGGTCAAGCTCCTGAAGCGCGAGAAGATCCGCGTCGTCTTCAGCGAGGAGACGCTTCCCGGCGCCGCTGCTCAAGGTGCTGCGGGACGAGGCCGGGGTCAAGGTCTACATCATCACGCCACATCGCCTCGGGCGCCTACACCGCCGACAAGTTCGAGCGCGAGATGCAGAGGAACGTCGACACCATGATCCGCGCGCTGGTCACGGACGCGTGAGCCCGGAAGCGTTCCAGGCATCCGCCGGGCGCGCGGTCGAGCCGGCGGTCGAGCGGAATCGGCGCCGCCGCTGCTCGAGCTGGTGGACGTGGCGGTGCGCCGCGGGCGCGAGACGCTGCTCGCCGGCGTGTCGTTCACCGTCGCGCGCGGCGCGATCCACGTCGTCGTCGGTCCGAACGGCGCCGGCAAGAGCACGCTGCTCGCCGCGGTGCTCGGCCAGACCGGCTTCGACGGGCGGATCGTCGCCCAACTGGCGGGCGCGGCGGCCGCATCGGCTACGTGCCGCAGAGCTTCGCGGTCGACCGCACGCTGCCGGTGACGGTCGGCGGATTTCCTGGCGCTGACGCGCCAGCGCCGGCCGGTCTGCCTGGGGATCGGCGGCGCGGCGCGCCGGCAGATCGGCGCGCTCCTCGACCGCGTCGGCCTCGGCGGCATCGCCGGCCGCCAGCTCTCGGTGCTCTCGGGCGGCGAGCTGCGGCGCGTCCTGCTCGCCCACGCCCTCGATCCCCTGCCCGAGCTGCTGATCCTCGACGAGCCGGCGAGCGGGCTCGACGAGGCCGCCAGCCGCCGTCTGGAGGAGACGCTCCTCGCGCTGCGCGGCGCCACCGACCGACGGTGCTGATGGTGTCCCACGATCTCGAGCAGGTGCGCCGCGTCGCCGACCGGGTGACGGTGCTCGACCGCCGCGTCGTCCACGACGGGCCGGCCGCCGAGGCGCTGGCGGGGGATCTCGCGTCGACGCTGCTCGGGGCGAGGGCCGCGGCCGGTCCGGCGAGCGCCGGAGGACCGCGGTGACGGGCTTCTATGCCTGGGTGGCCCGTCTGGCGCGGAGCGGCGCCCTGCCCGGCGACTTCCAGTATCCGTTCATGGCGCGCGGCTTCCTCTGCGTGCTCCTCCTCGCGCCGATCCTCGGCGGCGTCAGCCATCTGGTCGTGGCGCGCCGCATGGCCTTCTTCAGCGCCGCGCTCGGCCAGGCGGCGCTCACCGGCGTCGCCCTCGGGCTGCTCCTCGGCGAGCCGCTCAACGCGCCGTACGGCGGGATGTTCGGCTTCTGCCTGCTCTCGACCCTGGGGATGGTCTACGTCAAGCGGCACTCGACCCTGCCGCCCGACACGCTGATCGGCGTCTTCCTGGCGCTCACCCTGGGGCTCGGCCTCTGCCTGCTGGTCGCGGTGACCCGCCAGTTCAACGTCCACCAGGTCGAGTCGGTCCTGTTCGGCAGCCTGCTGACGGTGACCGACGGCGATCTCGCGCTGCTCGTGGTCGGCGGGCGCCGTGGTCGCCGCCCTGCTGGTGCGCGAGTACAACGACCTGCTGCTCGACAGCCTGAGCCCGCCGCTCGCGACGGTCGCCGGGGCGGACTCCGCCTACCTCGAGTACCTCTTCGCGGTCCTGCTGACGCGTCGCCATCGTCGTCAGCCTCAAGGTCATCGGCGCGCTGCTGGTCGAGGCGCTGGTCGTGGTGCCGGCCGCCGCGGCGCGCAACCTCGCGGCGGCACCCGCGGCTACCTGGCGTGGAGCGTCGCGGTCGCCTTCCTCGCCGGAGCCGGCGGCCTCGGCATCTCGACCCGCTTCCTGGTGCCGACCGGCGGCGCGGTGGTGCTCGCCGTCAGCGTGATCTTCTTCCTCACCCTGATCGCCGGCGCCGTCCTGCGTGCCGGCCGGCGGCGCGGGCTCGCACCGGGCGGCTGACGGCGGCCTGCCGCGGCGGGTCGGGCGCCACGGGCGCAGCGAGGAGGGCTCGGCTCCGGCAGGATCACTTCTCCGCCGCGAGCGACAGCCGCTCGAGCGCCTGGGCGCGGGCGACCGCCTGGGCGATCACCTCGGCGTAGTAGCGGTTCATCGCCCCGGTCACCTGCGGCGCGACCTTCGCGGGATCGGGCCTGGCGTCGAGGGCCAGGCCGGCGAGCGGGGCGAGGCCGTCGTTTTCGACCAGCGGCCGCACCCAGGCGAGCGGCTCGCTGCCGACGTCGGTGACCGCGGCGCGCAGGACCTTCCCATCCGCACCGAAGGCGGCGGCGACGCCCACCGGGCCGTGCTGCGACGGCATCCAGACGAAGACGACGGTGCCGACGCGGCGCCCCTGGCCGTCGCGGCCGACGTAGACCTTGGCGTCCTCGTCGCCGGGCGTCCAGCCGGTCGCCTGGCGGACCGCCGCGCGGTCCTCGGCCGAGAGCAGGAGCTTCTCCTCGAAGAAGCGGCTGGCGCCGGCGAGGCTCTGCTGGATGAACTCGCCCTTCTTGACCAGCTCGACGTTGGGCGTGACATGGGCGGCCGCGGGGAGCGCCGCCGCCAGGGAGAGACAGAGAGCGACGATCAGGACCGCGGCGTTCTTACGCACGGCGACCCTCCTTTCCGGAGCGGGGAAACCAGCACTGGACGAGCGTGAAGACGAGGACGACGAGGTAGGCGAGGCCCATGGCGAAGCCGCCGGCGACGGCGAGGCCGCCGAAGAGCGGGCCGTGGCGCGGCCAGAGCTGCGCCCCCCAGAGGCCGGCGAAGTCGGCGAACGGCGCCGCGAAGGCGAGGGCGACGACGGCGCTCCGCGCGGCGGAGCGGAGCGCCAGGCCGAAGACGATGAGCGAGAGCGCCAGGGCGGTGAGCGCGTAGGCCGGGACGTGGACGTGGGTGTCCTGGACGAGGAGGTCGCGGTCGATCGTGTGCCGCGGCTGGTCGAGCGCCGCCAAGTCGACCGCGCGCTCGGTCGCCCGCGAGCCGCAGTGCTCGCACATCGCCATCGGCGGCGCCTCCTGCCGCCCGAACGTCGCCGCCACCCCGCGCGGCGTGAAGTCGGCGAAGTTCCTCACCTCCCAGGCGCCGAAGAGGTCGGCGACGCCCAGGAGCAGGAGGAAGAGGGTCGCGGCGAGCCGGACCTCGAAGGGTGCCTGCGGCAGCTTGCCCATGGCCATCTCCTAGTCACCGTCTCCTAGAACAGGAACACCGTCTGCAGCGTCGCCGAGGCGTGGTCGCGCCGGCCGGCGCCGTCGGTCCGCGAGGCGAAGACCGGCGCCGTCGAGCGGTCGAGCCGCAGGTCGAGCCGCACCGCCAGCTCCGGCAGCCGCAGGGTGGTGCGGTCGAGATAGCGGAAGATGCCGTAGAAGCCCCCTCCCACCAGGTACTGCGGCGAGAGGGTCAAGGACTGGAGCACCTGCGGCGTGCCCGTCCGCGCGCCGCCGGCGTCGTCGAGCCGGTCGGCGCGCAGCGTCGCCGCCCAGTGGGGGCCGCAGCGGGCGTGGACGAAGAGCATCTCGCCGTTCCAGCGGGCGGTCCCGCCGTCCGCCGCCGCGTGCGGCTCGGAGCCGCCGACCAGCTCGCCGCCCCAGACGACGCGCGGCGCCGGCTGGAAGAGGAGCGTCGCGACCACGGTCGTCCGCGGATCGCGGCTCGTGCCGTCCTTCTCCGCGCCGTGGATCACCCCGAGCCCGAGGTGCGCCGCGAGCGACGGGCTCCACAGGCCGTAGAGCGCGCCGGTCTTCGCCCGGTTGTTGTCGGTGTCGACGTCGGCGCCGTCGGCGACGATCGCCCAGCCCTCGAAGGCGGGCGAGAAGGCGTCGTGGACGGCCAAGCCGGTGAATTTGACCGGGCGGGCGAAGTCGAAGGTGAAGGACGACGTCGCCTGGAAGTTGAGCGGCGCGTCGTCCCGCTCGATGGCGAGCGGCGAGTCGAACTTGCCGAAGGTGAGGTCGAGCCCCGAGGTGCTCGACGGCAGCCAGCGGAGCTGCAGGTTGTCGATGTCGGTCGAGACGTCGCGCGAGCCGAGCGGGCGGTCGGCGAGGAACGGCGACGCCGGCTCGCGCGAGGCGGTGAGCTGGGCGAAGACGTCGAAGTGGTCCGAGACCGCCTTGTAGGCGGAGAGCGCCAGGGCGGCGGCGTCGAACGAGCTCTCGCCGGTGGCGGCGTTCCAGCCGAGGCTCGCGACGCCGAAGCCGCCGAGGACGAGGCGGCGGCTCGGATCGTCGCCGAGCCCGGCCGGAAGCGCCGGCAGGGCGGGCGAGGCGGGCGCGCCGACCGCGCCGAGGTCCACCGGCGTCTCGCCGGGCGCGCCCTGCGCGAGCGCCGCGGCGGCGCAGAGGAACGGCAGGGCGATGCTGATGAGAAAGCGTTGACGGCATAGGGCTCTGCCCATGGCGATCTCCCACGAAGTGAGCTGGAACCGGTCTGCCGCGGCGGACGGCCGCCGCGGCGCGAAGGGCCGCGGCTCAGGCGCGGGGCGGGCGGTCGGGGAGGTCGATCGAGAGGCTGGCGGGGATGCGGAGACGCGGCCTCGCGCACCGCGGCGGCGGCGGCGGGCGCGGCGAGCGGCGAGACGGCCGGCAGGACCGTCGGCGGCAGGCCGGCGAGGGTGGCGAGGGCCGGGGCGCCGGCGCCGCCCCGCATGCCGCAGGAGGCGGCGCAGCGGGGAGTATGCTCGGCGCCATCGGCGCCATCGACGGCATGGCCGACGGCCGCGCCGTCGAGCCCGTCGACCGCATCGAGGGCATGGACCGCATCGACCGCATCGATGCCATACCGGCCGCGCGGCAGCACGACATGCCGCAGTCGGCGGCCGGGTTCGCGGCGGCGAACGCCGGCGCCAGGACCGCCAGGGCGAGCCCGAGAATCACTGCCGCGGTGAGGGCTTGGCGCACGAAGGCGGAGGATAGCACGGGGGCGCGGCCGGGGCGGTACACTAGCCAGCCGAACCCGTTGCTCCGCATCCCTTCTCGTCCGGAGGAATCATGCTGAAGCCGATCCCGCTCTCCCCGGCTCTCGTGCTCGCCTTGACCCTCACCGCCGTCCTCGCCGCCCCCGCGCCGCCGGCGGCTGCCGCGGGCGCCGTCGACCCCGGCCTCCTCGCCGGGCTCAAGGCCCGCTCGATCGGACCGGCGGCGATGAGCGGCCGGGTCACCGCGGTCGAGGGGGTCGCCGCGGCTCCCGACACCCTCTATGCCGGCGCCGCCGCGGGGGGCGTCTGGAAGACGGTCAACGGCGGCCTCACCTGGGACCCCGTCTTCGACGACCAGCCGATCGCCTCGATCGGCGCCATCGCCGTCTTCCAGAAGAACCCCGACATCGTCTGGGTGGGGACCGGCGAGGGCAATCCGCGCAACAGCGCCTCGATCGGCAACGGCGTCTACCGCTCGGGCGACGGCGGCCACACCTGGACCCATCTGGGCCTCGACGCGACGGAGCGGATCAGCCGTATCGTCCTCGACCCGACCGACCCCGACGTCGCCTACGTCGCCGCCCTCGGCCGCGAGTGGGGCGAAAACCCCGAGCGCGGCGTCTTCAAGACGACCGACGGCGGCAGGACCTGGAGGAGAGCGCTCTACGTCGACGAGCGGACCGGCGCCGCCGACCTGGCGATCGACCCCGCCAACCCGCGCAAGCTCTTCGCCGCCATGTGGCAGTACCGGCGCTGGCCGTGGGGGTTCAAGTCGGGCGGCGCGGGCTCCGGCCTCTACGTCTCCCACGACGGCGGCGGCAGCTGGAAGCGCCTCACCGCCGAGGACGGCCTGCCCAAGGGCGAGCTCGGACGGATCGGCCTCGCCATCGCCCCCTCGGCGCCCGAGATCGTCTACGCGCTCGTCGAGGCGAAGAAGAGCGCCATCCTCCGCTCGGAGGACGGCGGCCGCACCTGGAAGACGGCGAACGACGATCCCGACAACGCCGAGCGCCCCTTCTACTACGCCCACCTCTGGGTCGATCCGGCGCGGCCCAACCGGGTCTACGACCTGATGTCGCGGGTCAAGGTGTCGGACGACTCCGGCCACACCTTCGAGCGCCTCGGCCGCTCGCGCGACATCCACGGCGACTACCACGCGCTGTGGATCGATCCCGGCCATCCCGAGCACATGATGATCGGCGAGGACGGCGGCCTCGGGGTGTCGCGCGACCGCGGCGCCACCTGGAGCTTCGTCGGCGACCTGCCGATCGGCCAGTACTACCACGTGGCGGTCGACCAGGACGTGCCGTACCACGTCTACGGCGGCCTGCAGGACAACGGCGCCTGGCGCGGCCCCAACACGGCGTGGGAGCGCGACGGCATCCGCAACGGCGACTGGCAGGACGTCGGCTTCGGCGACGGCTTCGAGTGCCGGCCCGACCCGCGCGACTCGACCCGCGGCTACAGCCTGTGGCAGGGCGGCCACGTCATCGTCTGGGACGTCAGGACCGGCGAGCGGCGGCCGGTCCACCCGATCAAGGCGGCGGACGGCCCCGAGCTCCGCTTCAACTGGAACGCCGGCTTCGCCATCGACCCCTTCGACCCCGGCACGATCTACGTCGGCAGCCAGTTCGTCCACCGGTCGACCGACCGCGGCGCCAGCTGGACGACGATCTCCCCGGACCTGACGACCGACAACAAGGCCTGGCAGCACCAGGACCAGAGCGGCGGCCTGACGCTCGACGTCTCCGCCGCCGAGAACTACACGACGATCGTCTCGCTCGCTCCGTCGACGGTCGAGCGCGGCGTCCTCTGGGTGGGCACCGACGACGGCCGCATCCAGGTGACGCGCGACGGCGGCAAGACCTGGACGAGCGTCGAGGGGAACCTCCACGGCGTGCCGGCGAACACCTGGATCCCCCAGGTCAAGCCGTCGCCCTTCGACGCCGGCGCCGCCTTCGTCGTCTTCGACGACCACCGGCGGTCGAACTGGCAGCCCTACGTCTTCGCGACCACCGACTACGGCCGGAGCTGGCGGAGCCTGGCGACCCCGAACCTCCGCGGCTACGCGCTCGCGATCGAGCCGGACCCCGTCGACCGCGACCTCCTCTTCCTGGGGACCGAGCTCGGCCTCTGGGTGTCGCGCGACGGCGGCAGGTCCTGGCTGCCCTTCCGCCACGGCCTGCCGGCCGCGGTCTCGGTGATGGCGCTCGCCATCCAGCCGCGCGACGGCGACCTGGTGGTCGGCACCCACGGCCGCGCGCTCTACGTCGTCGACGACATCGCGGCGCTCCGCGGCCTCACCGCGGCGGCGCTCGCGGAGCCGCTCCACCTCTTCCCCATCGCCCCCGCACAGCAGCACACGGTCGCTCCCGGCGCCGGCCCGCGCGGCGCCGGCAGCGGCGACTTCAAGGGCGAGAACCGCGCCTACGGCGCTCTCGTGACCTACGCGCTCGACCTCCCCGGCTTGAAGTACCCGAAGGGGAGCCATCCCGGCGCCGCCGCCGAGGACCGCGGGGCCGGCGCGCCGCCTGCCAAGGGCCGCGCGGCGCGCGCCGGGAGCGAGGAGGCGAAACCCAACGCCGAGGACCTGCCGCCCGCCCCCGAAGCCGGCGCCAAGCCGCCGGAGAAGGCCGCGGCCGCGAACCAGAGCGACAAGGGCGACAAGGACGACAGGGGCGACAAAGTGACGATCGAGGTCCGCGACGCCGCCGGCCGCTTGGTGCGGACCTTCGAGGGGCCCGCCGAGCTCGGCGTCAACCGCGCCGTCTGGGATCTCCAGAGAGACCCCTTCCGCGAGCCGCCCCGCGAGCGCAGCGACTTCGAGCGCGGCGTCCCCGAGGTGGGCCCGGGGAGCTACGCCGTCGCCGTGCGCTTCCGCGGTCATGAGGCGAAGGGGACCGTCAAGGTCCTCCCCGACCCCGCCGCCGCCGGCGAGACCGCGGCCGACTGGGGGGCGCGCGAGGCCGCCGTCCAGCGCGCCGGCAAGCTGCAGGACGAGACCGTCGCGGCGATCGACCGGGTGCTCGCCGCCAAGGCCGACGTCGAGCGGGTGAAGGCCAAGCTCAAGCAGCGGGAGGAGACCGCCCATCCCGAGGAGCACGCCGCGAAGCCGCGGGACCCGCTCTACGCCGCGGCCGAAAAGCTCGAGGCCGACCTCGCGGCCGTCGAGCGCCGGCTCTGGGTGCCGCCCCACACCCAGGGGCTCTACCGCGAGGGCGACGCGATGTCGAAGCTCGGCAGCCTGCGCCAGTCGCTCGGCGCCGGCTGGGGCCCCCCCGACCCGACGCGGCAGAGCGAGCTCGACCAGGACGCGACCTTCGTCGCCAAGGCCCTGGCGGACGTCGATCACCTCTTCTCGACCGAGGTGGCGGCTTTCCGGCAGAAGGCGGAGCAAGCGGGGCTGGGGCTCTTAGCCGAAGGAGGGACCGGAGCGGTCGCCAAGTAGGGACCGATCCAAGGCGACGCCGCGGGCGAACGGCGGCCGGCCGCCGGCACCGTGGCCGATCGATTCGCCATGGGCACGGCGATTCGTGGCCGACGGATTCGCCATGGGCACGGCGGTTCGTGCGCGACGGATTCGCCTTGGAAAGAGACGCCCCGACGGCGGTGGACTCCGACAGGTCCGTGGTTACGGACTGGGGCGTCTCTACCCCCCGGGTGGACTGCATGACCAGTTCATCCATCGCCGCCGTGGCGTCGCCCCGCCCTGGCGGTCGACGATGCGCCGCGGCGGGTCCTCGCGCAGGCACGGCGATTCGTAGCCGATGAGATTCGCCGCCGCCGTAGAGACGCCCCAGTCCCTGACCACGAACCTGCCGAGTCCACCGCCGTCGGGGCGTCTCCACGCCACAACGGCCACCAACGCCCGCGACACGCCCCGGCGATCGACGATTCGCCGCTGCGGGTTCTCCCGCAGGCACGGCGATTCCTGGCCGATGGATTTGCCGTGCGACTGCACGGCCGATCTCGTGGCCGACCGGATCTAGCCGTGGAAAGAGACGCCCCGACGACAGTGGACCCCGACAGGTCCGTGGTTACGGACTTGGGCGTCTCTGACCGCCCCGGGTTGCATGACTCGTGGCCGACGGATTCGCCGCCGTAGAGACGCTGAACGTCGGGTCAGCAGGGCCCCTATAATCCCGTCGATCGCGGATCAGGCGGCCGCCAGCGTCCAGGATTTCCGCGGATATAGGCGCGGTAGCGTTCCAGGTCCTCATCGTCCCTGAGGATCTGATCGAAAAATCGCTCCTGCCACGAGAAGTCGCGCCGCCCTGCCCGGATGCGCTTGGTGGCCCGCTTCTTGAACTGCCCCACCACCGCGCTGAGAGATCCGGCGGAGAGGCCGCTTGCAGGGATCGAGCGAGCCTCCGTCCCAAACCTCAGGATGCCATGCAGGTGGTCCGGCATGACGATCCATTCGTCCAGAACCACCCGCGGATTCGTCCGGGGAATCGCCAGCCATTCCTCGGCGACGATCACGCCAAGCGGCGAAAGCGCCACGTCGGGCGCTACGACCTCGCCCAGGCAGCACACCTGGCCTTTGACACAGATCGTCACCGCATAGACGCCCGGCCAGCGATAGTCCCAGCCCGGTAACCGTGCCGACGGAACCCGGAACCGGTGCCTGAACAACAGGGGCGCCATGGGATCCCTCCCAACTGAAATGACCGGGGGAGGATACATTGCGGCACGCGCACCGCCGCCATGGCGTCACCGTGGCCGATGGATTCGCCGTGGAAAGAAGAGACGCCCCGACGACGGTGGACGATGCGCCGCGGCGGGTTCTCGCGCAGGCAGGCGATTCGTGGCCAACGGATTCGCCACCAGCCGTAGAGACGCCCCAGTCCCTCACCACGAACCTGCCGAGTCCACCGCCGTCGGGGCGTCTCCACGCACAACGGCCACCAACGCCCGCGACACGCCCCGGCGGCAACCCCGTCGCCCCGCCCCGGCGGTCGACGAATGCGCCGCGGCGGGTTCTCGCGCAGACACGGCGATTCGTGGCCGATGGATTCCGTGGGCACGGCGATGCATGGCCGACGAATTCGCCGTGGAAAGAGACGCCCCGACGACGGTGAACTCCGACAGGTCCGTGGTTACGGACTGGGGCGTCTCTACCTCCCCGGTGGTCTGCCTCAGCCCGCGCCGCCAGCCTGTGGATTCGCCGCCGCCCCCCGGGTGAACTGCATGATTCGTGGCCTGTGGATTCGCCGCCAGCCGTAGAGACGCCCCAGTCCCTGACCACGAACCTGCCGAGTCCACCGCCACAACGGCCACCACCGCCCGCGACACGCCCCGGCGGCAACCCCGTCACCCGCCCCGGCGGTCGACGAATGCGCCGCGGCGGGTTCTCGCGCAGACACAGCGATTCGTGGCCGATGAATTCGCCGTGGAAAAGAGACGCCCCGACGGCGGTGGACCCTGGCAGGTCCGTGGTTACGGACTGGGCGCTCTACCTCCCCGGGTGGCCTGTCTCGGCCCGCGCCGCCTCCTCCTGCCGTCCGGTGGCGCGGAGGAGGGGGGGCCAGTTGGCGAGCGCCTTGTCCCAGCTCTCGGATCTCGCCCCCTGGGCGCGCAGCGCGAGGAGCCGCCGGTAGAGGGGCTCGGCGGCGGCGTAGCGGCGGTGGTCGAACTGGTGGTCGGCGAGCGCGGCGAGGGCGCGCACGACGCCGGGGTGGCCGGGCTCGTGGAGCCGCTCGTCGATCGCGAGGGAGCGCGCGAGGAGCTGCACGGCGAGGGCGTCCTCGCCCAGGGCGTCGCGGGCGAGGCCGAGGTTGAGGAGCGCGTCGGCGAGGCGCGGGTGCGCCGGGCCGTAGACCCGCTCGAGGGTCGCCGCGAGCGGCGCGAGGAGCGCCGCCGCCTCCGCCGGCCGGCTCTCCTTCAGGCGCAGGAGCGCCAGGGCCTCGCGGCTCCCGGCGAGGTCCAAGTCGTCTCGCGGCAGCGCGGCCTCGCGGATCGCCAGGGCGCGCGCGAGGAGGCGCTCGCTCTCCGCCGTCCGCCCGCGGTAGTAGGCGATGCCCGCCAGGTTGTGCAGGGTCTTCGCGACGCGCGGGTCGCGGCCGCCGAAGAGCCGCTCCTGGAGCGCCAGGGTGCGCCGGAGCGCCGGCTCCGCCTCGGCGAAGCGGCCCTGCGCCGCGAGCGCCGTGCCGAGGTCGTTCCAGGCGGCGGCGGCCGCCGGGTCCTCCGGCCCGAGGCGCCGCTCGCGGATGGCGAGCGCGCGGCGGAAGAGCGGCACGGCGTCGCCCTGGCCCGAGACGAGCGCCAGCCGGCCGAGGCGGACGAGGGTGTCGGCGACCTCCGGGTGGTCGGGGCCGCGGCGGCGCTCGCGGATCGCCAGCGCCTCGGCGAGGAGCGGCCGGGCGCGGTCGAAGAGGCCGAGCTCGGTGTGGATGCCGCCCAGGGTGTCGAGGAGGCGCGCGCGCAGGAGCGGCTGCTCGCGGAGCGTGCCGCCCAGGCGCTCGGTGCCGCGCCGCAGGAGGTCGCGGGCGTCGACCGGCTGGCCGCGCGAGCGCCGCGGGTCGGACGCCTGGAAGAGGTCCTCCAGGAAGAGCGCCACGGCGTCCGCCCGCGCCGCTTCGCGCCCGGCGTGCCGCGCCTCGCGCTCGGCGGCGACGAGCCCGCCGGCGAGCGCCAGGACGACGAGGGCCGCCGTCGCCGCGAGGCGCCGGTGCCGGCGCAGCACGCGGCGCACCTGGTGGAGGGCGCCCGGCGGCACCGGCCTCGACCGGATCGCCGGCGAGCGCGCGCCGGACATCGTCGCCCAGGGCGTCGACGGTCGGGTAGCGCGCCGCGGGATCGCGCGCCAGGGCCTTCGCGGTCATGCGGTCGAGGTCGCCGGCGAGCCGGCGGGCGAGGCGCGCCGCCGAGGGCAAGCCGCGGCGCCGCGCCGCCGCGGCCGCGGCCGGCGCGGCCAGCCCCCGCAGCCGCTGGCTCGGGGTCGGATGCGGCGGCGGGGCAGGCGCCCCGGCAGCCGCCGATGGGGAAGCGGGGTCGAACGCCGCCGGCGGCGCGCCGGCGAGGAGCTCGTGGAGGAGGGCGCCCAGCGAGTAGACGTCCGAGCGGATGTCGGCCTCGCCGCCGCCGCGCGTCTCCGGGGCGAGGTAGGCGGGGGTGCCGGCCGGCTCCGCGGCGCTCCGCACGGCGCTCGCCGCGAGGGGGAGGTCGAGCCCCTGGGCGACGCCGAAGTCGAGGATCTTCGGCGCCGCGGCGCCCTCCGGCTCGGCGACCAGGACGTTGGCGGGCTCGAGGTCGCCGTGGAGCACGCCGCGGCGGTGGGCGTGCTGGACGCCGTCGCAGACCGCGGCGAAGAGCTCCAGGCGGCGGCGGAGGTCGAGGCGGCGGCGGTCGCAGTACTCGGTGATCGGCGGCCCCGGCACGTGCTCCATGACGACGTAGAGGTCGCCCTCCTCGGTGGTGCGCGCCTCGTAGACCTGGGCGATGGCGGGGTGGTGGAGGCGCGCCAGGGCCTGCTGCTCGGCCTTGAAGCGCAGCGTCTCCCGGCGGGCCGGCAGCGGGCGCGCGTGGAGCTTCAAGGCCACCCGGCGGCCGAGCGGCTCCGGCTCCTGGGCGAGGTAGACCGTCGAGAGCGCGCCCGCGCCGATCTCCTCGAGCAGCCGGTAGGGGCCGATGTAGCGCGGCGGCGGCGCGCCGGCGGCCGGCGCCGGTGGCGCGGCCTCGGGCGCGGGGAGCGGCAGGGTGACCTCGATCTCGGCGCCGGCGCCGGGGGCCGAGGCGATGCGGCAGCGCCCGCCCAGGAGGCGCGCCCGCTCCTCGACGATGGCGAGCCCGAGGCCGCCCGAGCGGCGCGCCGCGCCGGGATCGAAGCCGCCGCCGTCGTCGGCCACCGCGAGATACGCCTCGCCGGCGGCGAGCCGCAGCGTCACGTGGGCCGAGCGCGCCCCGGCGTGGCGCACGGCGTTCGCGAGCGCCTCCTGGGCGATGCGATAGAGGCCGAGGGCGACCTCCGGCGGGAGCGGGGCCGTCGACGTCGTCGCGGAGGCTCGCCCGCACGCGCAGCCCCGAGCGCCGGTCGATCTCGGCGCAGAGGTCGCCGAGCGCCTCGGCGAGGCCGTGGCGCTCGAGGACCGCGGGGTGGAGGTCGTGGCTCAGGCGCCGCAGGTCGCGGGAAAGCTCGGCGAGGCCGGCGCCGACGGCGTCGAGCTCGGGAAGGCCGCGCATCCTCGCCGGCGGTCCGGTTGCGCAGCGCCTTGACCTCCAGGGCGAGGGCGGCGAGCCGCTTGCAGTAGTCGTCGTGCAGCTCGCGGGCGATGCGGCGCCGCGCCTCCTCCTCGCCCGCCACCAGGCGGCCGGCGGTCGCCTGGAGGTCGCCGTTCACATCACCCTCGCGGCTCCCGGGTCTCTCCCCGCGCGGCTGGCGAAGAGGGCCAGCTCGACCCGGCCCTCCGTGCGCAGCTTCTCGTAGATCCGGGCGAGGTGGGTGCGCACGGTGGCGACCCCGACGCCGAGCCGGCGGGCGATCTCCTTGTTGCCCAGGCCCTGGCCCACCAATTGGATGATGTCGAGCTGGCGCGGGGTGAGCGGCGCGGCGGCGGCCGGCACCGCGCTCTCCAGCGTCGCGCCTTTCGGCGCCGCATCCTCCAGCGCCGCGCCTTTTGGCGCCGTATCCTCCAGCGCCGCGTTCTCCAGAGACGCGCCCTCCGGCGCATCGTGCTCCGGCGCGTCGCGCTCCGGCACCGCGGCCGCGGCCGACTCCTCGGCATCGCGCTGCCAGGAGGCGACCAGGGCGCGGGTGACCTCGGGGCTGACGTAGAAGCGGTCCTGGAGCACGGCGCGGATGGCGAGCTCGATCTCCTCGGCGGCCGCGGCCTTGGTCAGATAGCCGCAGGCGCCGGCCGCGAAGGCCGCGCGCACGAAGGAGGGCTCGGCGTGGACGCTCAGGATGAGCACCCGCGCGCCGGGGACGCTCGCCCGCAGCCGGCGCGTCGCCTCGATGCCGTCGACGCCGGGCATCGAGATGTCGGCGACGACGAGGTCGGGCCGCAGCCGCTCGGCCGCGGCGAGGAGGGCGTGGCCGTCGGCCGCCTCCGCCACCACCTCGCAGCCCGGCGAGAGGAGCCGCCGCAGGCCGGCGAGCATCATCGGATGATCGTCGGCGAGGATCAGTCGGGGGCGCATCTCGGGAGCGGAGCGAGTCGAGCTGCGGCAACTTTAGCACTCTTTAAGGTCGGCGACTCCACCGGAGCGACGACCCCGGCATCCTCTCTAGAGAGGATGCCGGCCCTCCGGCGGTCCTCCCTGGAGACGATACCGGCGGCGGATGCGGACTGCTATCTTGGGAAGAACCCAGCCCGCCATCCCGGTCTGCGCCAACCCGAAGGAGGTCCCGTCATGGAAGCGTTACGAGCCGGTGCCGGTGTCTTTGCGCTGCTGTGTCTCGTGGGGCTCGCGGCGGCCCCGCCAGTCGCCGCCCAGCCTGCCGCGCCGGACGACGGCCGCGATGCGCTGGATCGCTCTCTTCCCGGGCGGCGTGGAGCCGATCCTCCACGCTTCTTCCGTTCCCGTCTGGGGCCGCGAGGAAGGAGTCGTCGTCGCCGGGCCTTCCGATGCCCAGCTCGCGGCGCTGCGCGCGCGCGGCATCGAGGCGACGTGGAGCGCCCCCGACCGCGGCGAGGGGATCCACGTCCTGAGCCACGACCGCTACTTCGCCCCGCCCGTCCTCCCCGGCGTCGTCCGCTTCGAGATCAACGGCCGGGCGATGCTCTATCTCATCCCCGCGGGCACGCAGATGGACCTGCCGCGGTGGAAATTCCACGGCCTGTTCCACGGCGTGCCGAGGGTGGCGTTGCCGCCGGTCCGCGTCCACCCCGCCGACCTCGTGCCGCGAGCGGGGCTGGCTCCCATCGCGCTGGTGCAGCAGATCGTCGACGCCACCAGCCAGGCGAGCTGGTTCCAGGACGTCCGCGACCTCTCCGGCGACAGCGACGTGACCATCCCCGGCTTCTGCACCAACTGCCGCATCCGCACCCGCGCCTCGAACTACATGTTCCCGCTCAACAACACCGGCAACCCGCTCGGCAATCCGTTCGCCAGCGAGTACCTGGAGAACAAGGCAGCGGGCTGGGGCTTCACGGCGCCGAACGCGGCGCGCGAGAGCTACACCTCGGCGAATTCGGGCTGCACCACCCGGCAGGGCTCGCAGACCTGGCAGAACCTCGTCTTCACGCTGCCCGCCCAGGTCGACTACGCGCAGAGCCAGCAGGTCATCTTCCTCGTCCACTACGACACCATCTCCGAGAGCGCCGCCAACGACGCCAACAGCTCGGAGGGCGCGGACGACGCGATCTCGGGCGGCTCGGCGCTGCTCGAGGCGATGCGTCTCTTCAAGGACTACGCCTGGCGGTTCCCGGTGAAGTTCCTCTTCGTCAGCGGCGAGGAGGTCGGGCTGTGCGGCTCGACGGCCTACACCCGCATGCACCCGACGGCGCCCATGTGGCGCGTGCTCAACATGGATCAGACCGCCTTCGACGGCAACAAGGACGGTCTGATGAACCTCTACAACTGGAGCACCGCGAGCTGCCCCTCGTGCGTCGCCTTCGGCGATGCCTTCGTCCAGGCCAACTCCGACTACGGCAGCATCATCAATCCCGCCAAGATCGTGCGCAACACGACCAAGATGTGCCAGACCGACCACTGCCCGTTCTGGAACGTCGGGGTGACCGCGATCGATCTCAACGAGGACTTGACCGACAACGACCTCTGCCCGTGCTTCGATCAGTTCCAGACCTCGACCTGCCGCGACACCGTCACCCAGCTCTATCCGGTCGGCGGCACGACCTTGATGTTCGATCAGAACTACTCGTGGCCGACCGAGAAGGCGGCCATCGCGCTCATCGCCGCCACCGCCCAGCCGCTCTACGCCTGCCCGGCGGCGGGCACGACGCTCGGCGCCACGGCCGTCACCCAGCAGGTGCAGCTCACCTGGGCCGACGTGCCGCCGGTGACCAACTACGTCGTGGAGCGGGCGGACGGCGGCTGCGGCGGCACCTTCGCCGGCATCGCCTCGACCACCACGCCCTCCTACACGGACGCCGCCGTCGCCGCCGGCTCCAGCTACGGCTATCGCGTCCGCACCTGCCCGTTCCAGGTGAGCAACTGCGTCGTGGCGACCGTCCCGGGCGCCCCTCCCACCGACCACGACCTTCACCTCCATCGCCGCCCAGGACGGCTGGGTGCTGGAGTCGAGCGAGACCTCGAACGTCGGCGGCTCGCTCAACGCCACCGCCAGCACGACCAGCGCCCTGCGGGCGGGCGACGACGGCAGCAACCGCCAGTACAAGACCGTCGTCTCCTTCGACACCTCGGCGATCCCCGACGGCGCCACCATCCTCTCGGCGACCCTGCGGCTGCGCCGCGGCACAGTCGCCGGCACCAACCCCTTCACCACCCACGGCACCTGCTGGGTCGACGTCCAGTCGGGCGGCGGCTTCTCGGGGTCGACGACGCTCCAGACGGGCGACTTCCAGGCCACGGCGACCGCCGTCCAGGCGGCGAGCCTGTCGAATGCCGCCAACAACCTGGACTGGTCGACCGGCAGCTTGAACGCCGCCGGGCTCGCGGCCATCAACAAGACGGGGACGACGCAGCTCCGCGTCTACTTCGCCCTCGACGACGACAACGACAGGAGCGCCGACTACATCGGCTACTACTCGGGCGACAACGGGACCGCGGCCAACCGGCCGCAGCTCGTGGTGACCTACCAGTAGGAAGACGATCCGCGCCCGCCTCCTCCGGTTCCGGGGGCGGGCGCTGCCGGCGAATACATCGCGGCCGACGCAGGATCGCGGAGAGAGACGCCCCGACGGCGGTGGCCCCGGCGTGTCCGTGGTTACGGACTGGGGCGTCTCTACCTCGCCCGTCAGGGGCAGTTGCCGATGCCGCTCGTGGCCGAGCTCACGACGAGGTCCGTCTGGGCCAGGCCGCCGCCGCTCACGCTCAGGTGGATTCCGTGGACCGTGAGGCCGCCGCTGGGATCCGGGACCTGCTCGTCTAGCACCAGCGAGACCGGGCCCACGGTCACGTGCGTATTGGGAGCCACGAGCGTCGGCGCGGCGATCACCACCGTCGAGCCGATCTTCAGGTAGGCGATCGTCGTCGACCCCGTGGAGCCCGTCGCAGCGCGTGGTCGAGGTCGAATGCACCGCCCCGATCGTGATGGTGGGGAGGGTGGCCAGCGCGAGCGAGAGGTCCGCCAGCGAGGCCGCCGCCGTGGAGACCGCCGGGAACGCCGTCGTGGCGACCGACGCGCAGAGAGCGTGAGCGTGGAGCGGCCCCGAGGAGAGCGTCGCGACACAGGGCACCGAGGTGCTCGAGTCCCGGGTCGTCGCGACCTCGCCGGTATCGGGCGTCGGCGGCAGGTCGACGAGCGGCAGGCCGAGCAGGCTGGCGTTCGCCGCAAGGCCATAGGCGCGCCCGCGGAGCGTGGCCACGCGCCGGATGGTCAAGAATCCGCTCGCCGAGCCCGAGGTGTCGTCTCCGACCGCCGTGCAGCCCCCCGTGCCGCACGCGAGCTCCCACAGGACGCTCGCTCCGCCCGCGTACTGGGCCGAGCCGGGGACGCCTCCGGAGATCGGAACGAGCGCGGCGAAGTTGAAGCTGCTGTCGGCGCCCACCGCCACGCACGAGGTGGCGCAGGCGACGCTCGTGAGGAGGCCCGTGCCGGGCACCGCCTGATACGGGCCGGCCACGCCGCCATCGATCGCCACGACGCCGCCGGGGCCGTCGCTGCCGTAGCCGACGGCGACGCAGTGGGAGGCGTCGGTGCAGGCGACGGAATCGAGGGACACGTGGGGGGAGACGAGCTGGACCGGCCCCGCCGTGCCACCGGCGACGGCGACGACGAAGCCCCCGATCGAGGTGAACGAGATCCCGCCGGCGATCACGCACGCGCTGGGGCTCGGGCAGGCGATGGCGTTGAGGTAGTCCGTCCCGGCGACGACCTGCGCCGGCCCTGGGACGCCGTTGGTGATGGGCACGAGGACGCCCTGGGTGTCGTTGGTCCTGCCGATCGCGAAGCACGAGGCCGCGCTGGGGCACGCCACGTGCCGGAGCACCGCGGCGCCGGGCACGGGCTGAGGCGCGCCGGCGATGCCGCCGGCGATCGGCACGACGACGGCGGTGCCCGGTGGGAAGCCGTCGGCGAAGTCGGTGCCGATGGCGAAACACGACGTCGCGCTGCTGCAGGTGACGTCGTAGAGGACTCGCGTCCCGGGCACGGTCTGCAGCGAGCCCGCCACGCCGTTGGCGATGGGTACGAGGGCGCCTTCCAGGTCGTCGCTCGTCGTCCCGATCGCGAAGCAGGAGGTGGGGCTGGCGCAGGCCAGGCGCGTCAGATCGAGACCCGGGACGAGCTGCGTGGGCCCAGGGACGCCGTCGCTGACGACGGTCAACGTGGCCTGGGTGGAGGTCGGATCGAAACCCATGACCAGGCACATGCTCGGGCTGGGACAGGCGACCTCGAACAGAGAGCGCGCCGCGGGGATCGCCGTAAAGGGACCCGCGCGCAGCACCAGGGGGACGAGCGACACGAAGTCGAGCTCGGTGCCCACGCCGTCGGCGGCGGTGGGGTCCGACCCCTGGAAGCTGAGCGTGGCCGACGAGCCGGCGGCGGTGACCTCGTACTGGTGGAGGGACCACGCGAGCCCGGCGCCGGGCGCCTGCGGGCCGAGCTGGTCGACGAGGGCGCCGTCGAAGCGGACGTCCATCCGGTTCTGCGCCGCGGTGGTGCCCGGCCGGGCCGCGAAGGCGAAGGCGAGCGAGTACGAGGCGCCGGGCGTCGTCGCGACCGTCTGGCTCACCCCGTTGACGCACGTCGTGTTCAGCTCGACGGACTGGTCGCCCTCGGCGGCGGCGCCGAAGGCGCCGCGGTCGACCTCGATGCCGGCGCCGCACGCGGCCGTGGGCTGCCACCCCGGGATCGAGCCGAAGAGCTGGAAGGGCGCGGCGATGACGGGATCCTCGAAGCTCCCGTTCACGACGAGCGAGCCCGACGGAGCCGACGCCCGGGCGCCGGAAAGACCGGCCCCGCAGAGGACCATGGCCGACACGAGGAGGGGGAGCTTCTTCATGGGGTGCTCCAATCTGAGAATGGTCGGTTTGACTACACCCCTACCCTAGTCCCTGCGACGCGGCGCGTCGATCCTCTCCAGCGATGAGCCTCCCTCCTCTCTAGAGAGGAAACGCACGGCGTTCCGCGCCCCCCGTAGGCCCGGCGTTACCACGGTCGAGCGGTCCTGTCCATCCTCTCTAGCGATGACTTTCGCATCCTCTCTAGGGAGGATACCGAGCCGCCCAAGGTCATCGCTAGAGACGATACCCACGACGGAGCGGAGCCGCTAACCTGGGCGGGCAACAACCAGGTCCAGATCTGTCACATCCCGCCCGGCGTCTCCTGGCGAGAGCTGGAACCGTGTCACCTCTCGCCCCGCCGGAGGATCTCCTCCGGCGGCGGGGGCTTGGAAAGGAACGCTCATGCACGCTCGAACCCGGCTCCCCGCGGCCCTCGCGGCCCTGCTGCTGGCGCTGCCCGCCGGTGCCGCCCGCCTCGCCGCCGAGGAGCCCCCGCCCTGGCAGCTTCACGGCCCACGGGAGGTGCGGTGCGAGACGGACGACGCCGGCGCGCGGCAGCGCTTCTGGGAGGCCGGGGACTGGGGCGTCGTTCCCCGCCACCGCGAGCGCCTGGTGGAGTACTGCGCGGGCGCCGGGAGCCCCTCCTCTCCATCGATGCGCTCGATGCCATCGATGCGCTGCACGCCCGACCTGCGCTACTGCGCGGCGCGCCACGTCCGCGTCGACGTCCCGGCGGCGGGCACAGGAGCCGCCGCCGCCGTGTCGACGGCCTGCGCCCTCCAAGACGGCTTTCCGCGCCGCGGGCCGTTCCAAGCCGGCATCGCGGACTGGGCGCCGGAGCTGCCCGGTCTCGTGGGTACATCGGCGGGTACATCGGCGGGCTCGTCGGCGGGTTCATCGGCGGGAGCGGCCCAACCCCGGCCCTGCGACGTGGTGATCCACGAGCGCACGCTCCTCATCAAGCCGGACAGCCGGGCCAACATCTACCACGGCCTCTGCGATCACCTGAACCTCTTCCTGTCGGCTTGGATCGCCCGCTGGCAGGACGCCGCGGATCTCGCGATCGTCACCTGGGAGCCGCAGGTCCGGAGCGAGCGCGTGTCGTCGGGCTGGTACGAGCTCTACGACGCCTTCACCACCCGGCCGGTGCGCCCGCTCGGCTTCTGGGCGGGCAAGAGCGTCTGCTTCGACGACGCCGTGTTCGCGGTCAACCCGCGCGCCGCCGGGACCTTCTTCTACAACATGGACGTGCCCGGCCGCGCCGAGGGCTGCCGCTCCGGCCCGGACAGCCTGGTGCGGGCCTTCGCCGAGCGCACCAAGAGCCGGGTGCTCGCGCACCCGACCCGCCGCCCCGGGCCGGACGACCCGGTGCGCATCAAGGTCATGTCGCGCAGCGCCGGGACCGGGATGACCTCGGGCACCCGCCACGTCGACCAACGAGGCCGAGCTGATCGCGGCCGTGCGCCGCCGGGTGCCCGGCGTCGAGATCGAGGTGGTCAACTTCGACTGGCACGGCCGGCCGCCGATCGCCGGCCAGCTCGCCCTGATGGCCGACACCGACGTCCTGGTGGGGATGCACGGCGCCGGCCTGGTGCACGCCCTCTGGCTGCCCGAGTGGGCGGTCCTCTTCGAGGTCTACAACTGCGGCGACGTCGACACCTACTCCGACCTCGCCCGCCTCGCCGGCGTCGGCTACCTGACGCTCCCGGAGACCGACGTCCGCCGCCTGCAACCCGCCGTCCCGGTCGCCGAGGAACACCGGGCCAACCCCAAGTTCTGGAACTACGAGATCGCCGAGGACGCCTTCGTGGCCCAGGTCGCGGAGGCGGTGCGGCGGGTGCGGGCCCATGCCGCCTCGCCGTTCCGCAAGCCCGCCCCCGGTCCAGGGGGAGAGAAGGCGAGCGCGCCATGACGCGCCGCTTCGCCCTCCAGGACCAGGAATCCGTCGGGGAAGACCGCCGCCGCGAGCGCCTGGAGGTGACGGCCTGGCTCCTCTTCGCCATGGCGCTCGGCGCCATGGAGGGCGGCGTCGTCAGCGTCATGGTCAAGACCTTCTACCGCCACACGGTGGGTGCGCTGGCGCTCGACTGCTCGGTGGCCCTGCTGGTGGGAGCGCCTCTCTTCGCCAGCATCACCAGCGTCGCCTGGGCGGCGGCGGGCGCGCGGCGGCAGCCCGCGCGGCTGCTGATCGACCTCCAGGTGCTCTGCGTGCTGTGCCTGCTGCTGCTCGCCGCCGCGCCGCGCAACCTCGCCGGCCTCGCCATGGTGGTCACCGGCGCGGTCGCGGCGCGGCTGCTCTGGTCGGGCGTCCTCACCCTGCGCACGTCGGTGTGGCGGCAATGCTACGACCGCGAGCGGCGCGCCGGCCTGGCGGGCCGCGTGGTCGCGGTCCATTACCTGGCGATCGCCGCCACCAGCACGCTCCTGGGCGCCCTGGTGGACAGGCTGCCGGCGGCGCTCCCCGGCCTCTACCTGCTGATCGCGGGGCTCGGTCTGGCCGGCACGCTCCTCTACCGCTCGATGAGCCGCGCCGCCGGCCCGGAGCCCGCCCTGCCCGACCTGCCCCATCTGCCCCCCCTGGATACCGCGGCGGACGAGCCCGGCAGCCGCCGGGGCACCCTGCGCACGCTCGGCGCGATCCTGCGCGAGGATCCGGCCTACCGCCGCTACCTCACCTGGCTGTTCGTGCTGGACGCCGGCGTCCAGATGGTCCCGGCGCCTCTCCTCCTCTGCCTGGCGGAGCGCTTCGCGCTGGCGCGCATCGAGCAGGTCCTGCTCATCACCGCTCTCCCCATGGTGATGGTGCCGCTGGTCATGCCGTTCTTCGCCCGCCGGCTCGCCCGCGTCCACGTGATCCGCTTCCGCGCCTTCCACAGTTGGTTCTTCGCCGGCTCCCTCGCCTTCTCCGTGGCCGGGCTCGCCCTGCGCGCCGAGCCCTGCCTGTGGCTCGGCGCGGCGCTCCTGGGCGTCGGCTATGCCGGCGGATCGCTCACCTGGCACCTGGGCCATCACGATTTCGCGCCACCCGAGAGGGCCGCGCACTACATGGCGCTGAACTGCGCCGCGAACGGCCTGCGCGGCTTCCTCGCGCCCACGGCCGGCGTCGGCCTCTACCGCCTGGCCGAGCACCTCCTTCCCGGGCAGGGCCCCCTGGCGTTGCTGTTGCCCCTGGGCCTCGCGGTCTGGGGCGCCCTCGGCTTCGGCGCCATGGCCCGCACCCCGCTGCGCATGGAAGAGCACCGCCCGAGGCTCGGGCTCCCACGGGATCGAAGCCTCGTGTCAATCCAGTCAACCTGAAAGGAGATCCAACATGAGCTGTAGAGCAACCGTCCCACGCGTTCTCACCTTCACCCTCCTCCTCCTCCTCGCCGCGGCGGCAAAGGCCCCGGCGCAGTCGTGCCCGCCTGGCTTCACCGGCCCCAACTGTGGGGTCAACATCGACGAGTGCGAGTCCCAGCCGTGCCTCAACGGGGTCTGCATCGACGGGGTGAACTCCTACCGGTGCTCGTGCCTGCCCGGGTGGACCGGCGCGAACTGCGAGACCGACATCGACGAGTGCGCGTCCAACCCGTGCATCAACGGCGACTGCACCGATCAGGTGAACGCCTACAGTTGCAGTTGCTACCCCGGGTGGACCGGCCAGAACTGCGACAACCAAATCGTCAAGCTCGACTGCTCCAACGCGGTGGCGAACCCGGGGCAGCTCTGGCCGCCCAACCACCAGCTCGTCCCGATCAGCGTCATCGACGTGATCGATCCGAGCCACGGCACCGTGACGGTGACCGTCACCAGCGTCTTCCAGGATGAGCCCGTCAACGGCACCGGCGACGGCGACACCAGCCCGGACGCCACCGGCGTCGGCACATCCAACGCCGCTGTCCGCTCCGAGCGCGCCGGCAACGGCGACGGCCGCGTCTATCACATCTCGTTCAGCGCCACCTCCACGAGCGGCAGCGCAAGCTGCACCGGCACGGTGACCGTGGGCGTGCCGAAGAGCCAGGGCAAGAAGGGCGGCCCGGTCGACGGCGGCGCCCTCTACAACTCGCAGCCGTAATCTTCTTCACCGCCGCCGCCGGAGCAGCTTCCGGCGGCGGCTGCCGGGAGACCCGCGATGAAGACTCTCCGCCGCTGCCTGTCCCATGTCCTCCTGCCGCTCGCGCTCTGGGCCCTGCCCGCGGCCGCTCATCCGGCAGCGGCAGCGGCAGCGAAAGCTCCGGCGGCCGCGCCACCGGGGGCCACGCGGCCGGTGCGGGCGAGCTCGGAGATCCACCTCGCCGTCGTGGCCTGCGGCGACCGCCTCGAAGAGAGCCTGGTGATGCTCCAGTCGGCCGCGCGGTCGACCCGCGGCCATCTCACCTTCCACATCTTCGCCGACGACGAGCTGCGCCCCCGGTTCCAGCGACGTCTGGAGGCCTGGCCCGCCGCGCTGCGCGCCAGGTTCACGCCGGTCCTCTATCCCATCCGCTACCCCGGCGTCGAGGACCCCGAGAAGTGGCGAAACCTTTTCAAGCCCTGCGCCAGCCAGCGCCTGTTCTTCCCCTACCTGATCGAGGGCACCGACCGCGTGCTCTACGTCGACACCGACGTCCTCTTCCTGCGCCCGCCCGACGAGCTGTGGCGCCTCTTCGATCGCTTCCAGCCGGAGCAGCTCGCCGCCCTGGCGCCCGAGGGCGAGGTCGCGGCGCTCAACTGGTACAAGCGCTTCGCCAAGCACCCCTACGTCCAGCCGCTCGGCGTCAACTCCGGCGTCATGCTGATGGACCTCGCGAAGATGCGCGGCGCCCGCTGGCGGGAGCGCATCCTCGCCTACCGCCGGCAGTACACGTCGATCCCCTGGGGCGACCAGGACCTGATCAACATCTTCTTCGCCGAGTCGCCCGAGAAGCTCTACCTCTTCTCCTGCGCCTGGAACTTCCGGCCCGATCATTGCCAGTACGGCAGCAACTGCAAGGCCGCGGAGGAGAACGGCGTCGCCGTCGTCCATGGCAACCGCCAATCGTTCCACGGCGACAAGCAGCCCACCTTCCGGGCGGTCTACGACGCCTTCGCGGCCCACGGCCTCGACGCGGACGCGGGCGCTCTCGGGAAGACTTTGCAGAGCGGCCTCGCGGCCGTGGCCGGGCAGAGCGAGTGCGGCAAGGTGAGCAAGCTGTTCACGGCGTCGCTGGAGGAGCAAGGGGACGCCGGGGAGGACCCGGACAGGTTTGATCGCAACGAAGCCGGGGAGGACCCGGACTTCTATCGCGACGTGGCCGCGGCGCAGCTCGAGCCCTGGCGCCAGCGGGGCATCCGGCGGGAGGACCTCGACAAGGCGCGCGCGCTGCCCCGGCCGCTGGTCAAGTACCAGATCCTCGGCGGGCGCCTCTACCGCGACGAAACGTGCTACTTCCCGGCGCGCTGCGCGGGGATCGAGCACTTCCTCCTCGAGGTCGCGCCCGAGCTGCCGGACGTCGAGTTCCTGGTCAACGTGCAGGACTTCCCGGTCACCGGCATCGACAGCCCGCTGCCGGTCTTCTCCTTTTCCAAGATCCCCTCCCAGCACGCCGACATCCTCTATCCCGCCTGGGCCTTCTGGGAAGGCGGGCCGGCCGTCAAGGTGATCCCGAGCTGGCGCTGGGACCTCTCCCGCCGCGACCTGCTGGCGGCCGGCGACGCCCTCTCCTGGGAGGAGAAGAAACCGCTCGTCTTCTTCCGCGGCTCGCGCACCAACGAGAGCCGCGACCCCTACGTCCTCTATGCGCGGCAGCACCCGGACCTCTGGGACGTCCGCTATACCCTGAACCAGTCGCGGCAGCAGACGGACTACGTGACGCAGACGCTGAAGCTCGCGCCGGCCGAGACCGTCTCGCCCCGCGATCACTGCGCCTTCCGCTACCTCCTGAACTTCGACGGCGTGGCCGCCAGCTTCCGCCTCAAGAACGTCCTCGCCTGCGGCGGGCTGGTCTTCTACGTCGATCCGCAGTGGGTGGAGTTCTTCTACCCCAAGCTCGTCCCCGGCGAGCACTACGTCCCCTTGAGCTTAGACGTCGCAGAGGCCGCGCGCACGGTCGAAGCGCTGCGCGCCGACGACGCGCGGGCCCGCCGGATCGCTCGCAACGGCCGGGACTTCATCGCCAAGCACCTGACTCTCGCGCACGTCCGCCGCTACTGGCTGGACCTGCTCGCCGACTATGCGTCGCTCCAGAGGTTCGCGCCGCGGCGCGACCCGAGCCTCGTCCTCGTCGAGGAACCGGGAAGCCGATCCGCTCCGCAGCAGCCGGCCGCCCCGGTTCCGGCCTCGGTCATCCCCACGGCCGCTCCCGCGGCCGCCCCTGCGGCCGTCCCGCCGCGGCCCGCGGCAGAGGACCTCCACGCGCTCTTCCTGTTCACCAACGTCGACAGGAAGCCCGAGCTCCAGGCCAAGTTCTCGCTCGCCATCGAGTCGCTCTTCCGCCACCTCGCGCTGCCCGCGGGCGCGCGGCTCACCCTGCACTTCGTCGCCGATCCGGGCAGCAGGGTCTACGGGGAGAAGTTCCTCGCCGCCTATCGGCGCCCGGACGTCCGCTTCGTCTTCCACGACAAGGACGAGTGGACGGCGAAGATCTTCCCCCTGGTGGAAGACATGCAGAAGCACTTCAGCTCCGGGAAGGGCTCCTACTACAACGATTCGATCTTCTTCCTGTCGCTCGGCATGCACCGTCTCCTGCCGCCGGAGGTCGAGCGGATCGTCAAGCTGGACTTCGACGTCCGCTTCGAGACCAATATCTACCTCTTGTTCCAGGAGTTCGATCATTTCCGCCCGGAGAACCTGATCGGTCTGGGGCCGGAGCTGCAGCCGGTCTACCGCCACGTGCTCTGGCAGTACCGGCACGATCATCCGCAGACCCGGCTCGGCTCCCCGGGACCCGAGGGCTTCCCGGGGTTCAACGCCGGAGTCACCCTGCTCGACCTGGGGAAGCTGCGGCGGTCCGCGGTCTACGCCCGCGCGCTGACCGCCCCGGCCGTTGCCGCCCTGGCCGAGACATACCATTTCAAGGGGCACCTGGGAGACCAGGACTTCTACACGCTCCTCGCCTTCGAGCACGAGGAGCTGTTCTACAAGCTCGGCTGCGGCTGGAACCGCCAGCTCTGCACCTGGTGGAAGGACAAGGGATACGAAGACGTCTTCGACACCTACCACCAATGTCCGGGGCCGGTGAAGATGTACCACGGCAACTGCAGCACGCCGATCCCGGTCGAGCGGGCGGTCCCGGGAGGTCCGCCCTGAGGAACGTTGCTAGCCCGCGGCCGGCCCCCGCAGGCGCGGCAGCCCGGCCGACTCCGCCGTAGCGCTGACCGTCCGCTCGCCCGTCAGGGGCAGTTGTCGACGCCGCTCCGGGCCGAGCCCACGACGAGGTCCGTCTGCACCAGACCGCCGCCGCTCACGCTCAGGTGGATTCCGTGGACCGTGAGGCCGCCGCTGGGATCGGGGACCTGCTCGTCGAGCACCAGCGAGACCGGGCCCACGGTCACGTGCGTATTGGGAGCGACGAGCGTCGGCGTGGCGATCACGACCGTCGAGCCGACCTTCAAGTAGGCGATCGTCGTCGCGCCGGTGGACCCATCGCAGCGCGTGGTCGAGGTCGAACGCACCGCCCCGATCGTGATGGTGGGCAGGGTGGCCAGCCCGAGCGAGAGTCCGCCAGCGAGGCCACCGCCGTGGAGACCGCCGGGAACGCCGTCGTGGCTAACATGGGCTCGCTTTCGCGTGGCCGGCGCCGAGCTCGCCCGCTCGCCCGTCAGGGGCAGTTGCCGATGCCGCTCCGGGCCGAGGCCACGACGAGGCTCGTCTGGGCCAGGCCGCCGCCGCTCACGCTCAGGTGGATGCCGTTGACGGTGAGGCCGCCGGCGGGATCGGGGACCTGCTCGTCGAGCACCAGCGAGACCGGGCCCACGGTCACGTGCGTATTGGGAGCCACGAGCGTCGGCGTGGCGATCACCACCGTCGAGCCGACCTTCAAATAGGCGATCGTCGTCGCCCCGGTGGACCCGTCGCAGCGCGTGGTCGAGGTCGCCTGCACCGCCCCGATCGTGATGGCGGGAAGGGTGGCCAGCGAGAGCGAGAGGTCCGCCAGCGAGGCCGCCGCCGTGGAGACCGCCGGGAACGCCGTCGTGGCGACCGACGCGCAGAGAGCGTGAGCGTGGAGCGGTCCCGAGGAGAGCGTCGCCACGCAGGGCACCGAGGTGCTCGAGTCCTGGGTCGTCGCGATCTCCCCGGTGTCGGGCGTCGGCGGCAGGTCGACGAGCGGCAGGCCGAGCAGGCTGGCGTTCGCCGCGAGGCCATAGGCGCGCCCGCGGAGCGTCTGGGGCGTGATCACCACCGGCTCGCTGCCGCACGCCGAGCGGACGGGGAGGTTGCCGAGGTCTCCGCTGTACGTCGCCACCCAGTTGTAGGTCCCGGCGGCGCCCGCCGCGAAATTGCCCGAGTGGCTCACGCCAAGGGCGTCCACCGGCACCGTGGTGCTCCCGAGGGCGTGCGAGCACGTGGTGTCCCCCGGGCCGTAGAGGGTGAAGGTCACGTTGCCCGTCGGCGCGTGGCCTCCCGCGAGGGTCGCCGAGTCGGAGATCAGGCCGCCCGCGGGGACCGACGGCGACGCGAGGGTGGAGATCGCCGGGGTGGCCGCGGCCCGGATGGGCAGGAATCCGCCCACCGCGCCCGGGAAGTCGTCGCCGACCGCCATGCAGCCCTGAGCGCCGCACGCGAGCTCCCAGAGGACGCTCGCTCCGCCCGCGTACTGGGCCGAGCCGGGGACGCCTCCGGAGATCGGAACGAGGGCGCCGAAGTTGAAGCTGCCGTCGCAGCCCACCGCCACGCACGAGGTGGAGCAGGCGACGCTATTGAGGAGGCCCGTGCCGGGCACCGCCTGGTACGGGCCCGCCACGCCATCGTCGATGGCCACGATGATGCCGGAGCCCGTCCCGGTGACGTCGTCGCCGACGGCGACGCAGTGGGAGGCGTCGGTGCAGGCGACGGAATAGAGGTCCACGTTGGGGGAGACGAGCTGGACTGGCCCCGCCGTGCCGTCGGTGACGGCGACGACGAAGCCCCCGACCGAGCCGCTCCCGGCGAACGAGGCCCCGCCGGCGATCACGCAGGTGCTGGGGCTCGGGCAGGCGATGGCGTTGAGGTAGTCCGCCCCGGCGACGACCTGAGCTGGACCCGCGACGCCGTGGGTGATGGCCACGAGGACGCCCTGGATGTCGTTGGTCACCCCGGTCGCGAAGCACGAGGTCGCGTTGGGGCACGACAGATGCGAGAGCGTCCTGGCGCCGGGCACGGGCTGAGGCGGACCGGCGACGCCGCCGGCGATCGGTACGACGACGGCGGAGATGGGTGTGAAGTCGGCGGTGAAGTGGGTGCCGACCGCGATGCACGACGCCGCGCTGCTGCAGACGACGTCGTAGAGGACGCTCGTCCCGGGCACGGCCTGCGGCGGGCCCGCCACGCCGTCGGTGATGGGCAGGAGGACACCCGCTGAGTCGTCGCCCGTCGTCCCCACCGCGAAACACGAGGTGGGGCTGACGCAGGTCAGGCGCGTCAGATCGAAATCCGGGATGAGCTGCGTGGGACCGGGGATGCCCTCGGTGACGGCGGTCAACGTGGTGTAGGAAAAGGTCGGATCGAACCCCATGACGAGGCACACGCTCGCGCTGGGACAGGCGGCCTCGAACAGATCGAGCGACGCGGGGATTGGCGTCCAGGGACCCGCCCGGAGCACCAGGGGGACCAGCGACACGAAGTCGAGCTCGGTGCCCACGCCGTCGGTGGCGGTGGGGTCCGACCCCTGGAAGCTCAACGTGGCCGACGAGCCGGTGGCGGTGACCTCGTATTGGTGGAGGGACCACTGGAGACCCGCAGCGGGCGCCTGCGGGCCGAGCTGGCCGACGACCGCGCCGTCGAAGCGGACGTCCATGCGGTTCTGCGCCGCGGTGGTGCCCGGCCTGGCCGCGAAGGCGAAGGCCAGCGAGTACGAGGCGCCGGGCGTCGTCGCCACCGCCTGGCTCACCCCGTTGACGCACGTCGTGTTCAGTTCGACGGACTGGTTGCCCTCGGCGGCGGCGCCGAAGGCGCCGCGGTCGACCTCGATGCCGGGGCCGCACGCGGCCGTGGGCTGCCACCCAGGGATCGAGCCGAAGAGCTGGAAGGGCGCCGGCGATGACGGGATCCTCGAAGCTCCCGTTCACGATCAGCGAGCCCGACGGAGCCGCCGCCCGGGCGCTCGCAAGACCGGCTCCACAGACGACCATGGCCGACACGAGCAAGGGGAGCTTCTTCATGGGGTGCTCCATTCTGAAGAGGGTTGACTACCCTAGCCTAGTCCCTGCGACGCGGCGCGTCGATCCTCTCTAGCGATGAGTCTCCATCCTCCCTAGAGAGGAGGCGGACGGCGTTCCGCGCCCCCCGCGCCGGCGGGCGTAGTCCCTGGCGATGACCCCGGCATCCTCCCTGGAGAGGACAACGGCCCCCTGCGGGGTCCTCTCTAGAGAGGATGTACACCGCGCATTCCGGCCGCTACCCTGGGGCAGGTCCTACGCAGGAAGTGAACCGACTCGAAAGGAGGCAAGTCCCGATGCGAATCAAGAGTGCTCCGCGTTTCCACGTGGCATGGGCATTGTCGCTGGCGGCGGCCGTGGTTTTGTGCGCCAGCCCCGCTTCCGCGCAGCCGCCGCTGGTCGACGCTACGTGCACTGCGTCGATCACCCTCAACTTCGACCCCCCCGCGAGGCTCGTGCTGCCGCCGACGCCGGCGCCGCACACTACCGTCACCGGCGGCGGCGCGGTCACCGCTTGCGTGGCTTTGGACGGAGGCCCCACGATGGGCACGGTCACCTACTCGCTCGCGGGCGACTTGACGTGCACGTCGGCGGCGAGCTTCGCCGGCACGCTCGACATCGTGTGGACGGACGACACCGAGAGCCACGCCGACATCACGACCCTGCTGTTCGGTCTCGGCAGCGTCGGCGGCTCTGCCGTGCTGACCGCCACCGTCACCAGCGGACGCTTCGCCGGCGACCAGATCCAGATCGCCAACCTGCGCGATCCCCTGGCCTTGCTCCACTGCGCGCTGACCGGCCTGTCGCGGACGACCGGGACCTCGAGCATCACCTTCACGCAGCCGCTCTGACAAACGTCGGCTACGTCCGACGGTGCAAAGGCGACCGCGGCGGGCGTCACGTGCACGGTGACCACCCTCTGATCCGCGCCTGAGCGGTCGCGGCCTGTCTCTCCCCGGGGCCCGCGCCCCGGGGCCGTACCCCGGCCGCGTCCTCCTCTTCCAGGGCACCGAGCGCCTGACCGGCGCCGAGACGCCGCCCGAGGTCCACGCGGCGGGCTGGGCGGCGCTGGCCGCCGGCCTCGAGGTGCGGCCGGTGCCCGGGCATCACCTGAACCTGCTGGCGATGCCGGCGGTCGCGGCGCTGGCGGAAGCCCTCGGGGCGGCTCTCGCGGAGATCCCCGGCGCCGCGGGCGGCGAGCCCTATCCCGCCCGTCTCGTGGCGTAGGGAAGGCGCGGGATCGCGTCCGCGCGGGTCGGAAGGCCGCCGAGCGGCGCGGCAGCCGAAACCACGCATCGGCGGGCAGCCGCGGCGAGCGGCGGCGGAAGAATCGCCCGCGCTCTCGTCCCGGCGGTTGGGCCGACGTCCCAACGATTCCGTAGGCGAAACATCGAGTTGGATCTCGACCGATCGGTTGGGATGACGAAAAATCGAATCGGTACGCCACAGATTGAATCGGTACGCTACAGATCGAATCGGTAGGCTACAAATCGAATCGGTGGGCTACAGATCGAATCGGTACGCTACAAATCGAGTGGGACCGCTGAAAATCGAGTGGGATCGCTGCCGATCGAGTTGGACGGCTGCAAATCGAGTTGGACGGCTGCAAATCGAGGCGGACGGCTACACAGACGAATCACCCGCTCTCCCGCCCTCAGAGTCGGTGAATTTTCGGGGCCCCACAGAAGCGTACTCCACTGCGCTGCGCTCATACCTTCCATTGTCATCCTGAGCGAAGCGAAGGACCTGGGGGGCGGGAACGTCCAAGTCTCGGAATCCGTTGGACTTCGAGGCTGCCCCCGCCCAGGTCCTTCCATGAGAAGGCCAGAAAGCAAGCCGCCTTGGCGGCTCGCCGCTGAAGTCTGTCTACGAGCCGTCGCCAAGCTTCCATGCGCACTCTTCGAGGGCTCGTCAAGGAGCCTGGTGCAGGGTGGAGTCCAGTCCGAACAGGTGCTGCTTTCTTCGCTCCGACCTCCCGAAGGGGTCAGGGACCTGTCGCAGTCGCCTGGACGGGGCAATGAGCTCGTAGTCATGACGTTCAAAGAACCTCAACCGATGTGCTGTTGCTTACCCAGAAACAGCCGCTGCCGCGGCACGGTTTGCCTGCCGCAGGGGATCGTAGATCTGAGCCGTGCGCCACAAGCTATGCAGCAGCACCGCCAGCTTACGGGCCACCGCGACGACCGCTCGTTTCTTCCCGGCCCGGCCTCCGCGTTGGGCCAGGGCCAGTCCGAAGCGTCGCAGGTCCGAGTCTTTGCCGAAGGGACCCAGGATGTACTGGGCGGAGCTGACCAGCAGGCGGCGCAGCAGGGCGTCGCCGCGCTTGCTGATGCCCAGTTGGCCCTCCCGCTCTCCGGATTGGTCGCTGCGCGGACTCAGCCCGACGAAGGGTCCTACCGATCGGCTCCTGGAGAATCGGCTCGCGGTCTCCAGCGTCACGACATAGGCCAGGGCCGTCAGCATTCCCACGCCGTTGACCTGACACAGTTGCTGGGTCTGCGGGTAGGTCTGCTCGCACAGACGCTTGACCTGGCGCTCATACTCGTGGATCTGCTCGTTGAGGGTCTCCAACACCTGGAACAATGGGGCCAGCGCCTCGCGCACGGCCTCGGGAACCTGCGCCAGGGCCTTGTGCGCGAACGCCGCGCTGGAGCACGAAGGCAGCCGCTCTCCCATCGTCTTGACCACACCCCGAGCGTGGTTGATCAACGCCGTGCGGCTGCGTACCAGCGCGTCTCGCGAGCTCAACACCGCTCGGTGCGCCTGCGCCTGCGCGCCTCGGTGCTGGATCGGCGACAACAGAGTCACGTCGGCTCGCGCCAGACGAGCCAGCGACTCCGCGTCGACCCGATCACACTTCTTCGTGTTCTTGAAGATCCAGTACACCTGGCGCGGATTGGCCACGATCACCTCGTGTCCCCAGCTCTCCAAGCTCTGGCTCGCCCAGCTCGAGTGCGTGCCGGCTTCCAGGGCCACTCGCAGTTTCCCCTTCCCTTCGAAGCGCTGGCTCAACCCGGCCCGAGTCGTCGAACAGCGCGAACGCTCAATCACCTCGCCGGCCTCATTCAGCACGCACACCGCCGTGAAACGGTCCCCCAAATCCAATCCCACTGTCTGAAGCTCCTGCTTCTTGCTAAGCTCGCCCACGGCCAATCTCCTTTCCGGGTCTCCGACCCTGGATCCCTTTGCAGCCCAATCTATGGGATTGCGCGGGGAGATTGGCCTTCTCATTCCATTCTTCGCTTCGCTCAGGATGACAATGCAGAGGGGTTTCGCACAGCTACTCTGATGACTCTGGGCGCCTGCCGACCAAGATTCACCCGCCTTTCAGATCTCCTCCGGACCCTGGATCGTCAGACCCTGCGGCGCGCCCGCCGGTTTGTCCAAACCCGCCCCGGTTCAGCCAAACCCGCGGCGGTTTGGCGCCACCCTCGCGCGGTTTGAGCATGCCGAGGCGCGGCATGACCAAACCACGTGGCGGTATGCGCAAACCACGCGGGGGTTTGATCAAACCCGGTGGGGTTTCGTGGCTGCCGGGTGCCGGCACACCCGTCACCCGCCGCGGTTTGGCCATACCGCGGCGGGGTTTCGCCATACCACGCCGCGGCGAGGCCAAACCGCGTGCCGGTTTGGCGATGCCGCGAGGTGGCGAGGCGGAAACCTCGCGCGGTTTGGCCTTGCCGCCGCGGCGCGCCACGAGGGCGCCGCGGCGTGTCTCCACGGCGCCGGGCGGCGTCGTGGTGCGGCGAGAGGGTTTCCTCGCGAGCCGTGCCGGCGCTTGCGGGCGGCGGCGCGGAGCGGTCCCGCCGGCGGGCGCGGCGGCCAAGGCGCCGCTCGCCTCGGCCGTGCCGCCCCGCGGCGGGACGCACGATACTCCTCCGCGCCGTGCCGGCGGCCGTGCTCGTCGAGGTGGATCATGGTGTCCTGCCACGTCTAGGAGCTCTCGCCCGGCGCTCGTGGCCTGTGGATTCAACCGCTGTAGGCAGACGCCCCGAGTCCGTGACCACTGACCTGCCAGTCCACCGCCGTCGGGGCGTCTGCCACGCCACAAGGGAGCCGACCAAACCGGCGAGGAAGCCCGGGCTTCGACGAATGCGCCCATGCGGGTTCTCTCGCAGGCACGGCGATTCGTGGCCCACGGATTCGCCGTGGAAAGAGACCGCCCCGACGGCGGTGGACTCCGGCAGGGCCGTGGTTACGGACTGGGGCGTCTCTACACCCAGGGTGGACTGCAGGATCCGTTCATCCGTCGCCGCCGGCAGCGGGACCTGGTAAGAGAGCGCATCCTCGGCCTCCGCGTTGAGCTCGGCGGCATGGCTGTCGATGATCGCGAGATCCGCTGCATCCTCGCCCGGCCGAGGCCAGGCGAAATAGGACCGGAGAGCCGCCGCCACGAGCGCGTCGCGCTCGCCGGGATCCGGAGCGCGGCGATCGAGCGCCGTCTTCAGGTCCTCGGGCAGGGAAACCAGCGTTTCGATCATCACGGGGCAATCCTACCGCGGCGCGATCGCCACCGCGACCTTGCCGAACGCCTGGCCGGCGGCGAGGTGGTCGAAGGCGGCGCGGGCTTCGGCGAGGGCGAAGGTGCGGTCGACGATCGGCCGCAGGCGGGCGGCGGCGAGGGCGCGGTTCATCGCCTCGAAGCTCTCGCGGTCGCCGACCAGGATGCCCTGCAGCCGGACGCGCTGCATGAAGATGGCGGTGAGCGCGACCTGCGCGTCGGCGCCCGAGAGGTTGCCGATCAAGGAGACCGTGCCGCCCATCCGCACCGCCCGGAGCGACTGCGCGAGGGTCGCGGCGCCGCCCACCTCGACGACGTGGTCGACCCCTACCCCGCCGGTCAGCTCCTTGGCCCGGGCGCCCCACTCCGGCGTCTGGCGGTAGTTGATCCCCGCCTCGGCGCCGAGCGCCCGCGCCCGCTCGAGCTTCTCGTCGGAGGACGAGGTGACGATCGCCCGCGCCCCGGCGAGGCGGGCGAGCTGGAGGGCGAAGAGCGACACTCCGCCGGTGCCCTGGAGCAGCACCGTCTCGCCGGCGGCGAGGCGGCCCTCGGTCACGAGCGCGTTCCACGCCGTCAGCGCGGCGCAGGGGAGCGCCGCCGCCTCGGCGTCCGTGAGGTGCTCCGGCACCCGCACCACTCCTTCTTCGGAGAGCACCATGCGCTCGGCCAGGGTGCCGTCGAGCGGCCCGCCGAGGGTCGAGCGCACGCGCTCTCGGGTGGGCCGGCCGGCGATCCAGCGCTGGGCGAAGAGGGGACAGACGCGGTCGCCGACCGCGACCCGCGTCACCCCCTCGCCGATCGCGATCACCTCTCCCACCCCGTCGGAGCAGGGGACGAGCGGCAGCGGCTGGCGGCGGTCGTAGAGGCCGCGCACCATCAGGAGGTCGCGGTAGTTGAGCGCCGCGGCGCGGAGAGCGAGCAGCACCTGGCCCGGTCCCGGCCCCGCCGGCTCCGGCCGGTCGACGAGGTCCAGGTGGTCGAGGCCGAAGGCGCCGCGGATCTCGACCGCGCGCACCGGCTCAGCCTTCCGCCGCGAGCGCGGCGCGCATCCGGTCGAGCAGGCCGCCGGCGTCGGCCGCGGCGAGCTTGCCGGCCGGCCAGCCGATCCCCAGGCCGCTCTCCCCGAGCTTGGGGATGATGTGGAAGTGCACGTGCATCACCACCTGGTGCGCCGCGGCCCCGTTGTTCTGCAGGACGTTGTAGTCGGTGGCGCCGGTCGCCGCGAGGACGGCGCGGCAGAGCCGCGGCAGCGCCCGGCCGAGGGCGGCGGCGGACTCGTCCGAGAGCTGGTGGAGGTGCGCCCGGCGCTCCTTGGGGATGACGAGCGTGTGGCCCGGCGAGAGCGGCCCGATGTCGAGGAAGGCGAAGACGTGGTCGTCCTCGTAGACGCGGTAGGCCGGGATCTCTCCCGCCAGGATCTTGTCGAAGATCGTCGGCTGATGTTCTTGGCTCATGACCGGGTATTCTATCGGCAGCGCCGCGGCTCCCCGATGTCGGCAAACGGAGCCCGCGACGGTCCTATCCTTCCACCCATTCTTCCGCCAGCCTGCCGCCAGCCTGCCGCCAGCCCTGCCGATGAGCCCGCGAGACCCGAAGCCCGCCTGGGACGAGACGGACAGCCGCGAGTTCCTCGACGACGGCCGCTTCTTCGTCCCCGAGCGCGAGGCGCAGATCGCGGCGATCTGCGGGATGATCCCCGCGCCGGCGGACGGCGCGCCGGCCCATCTCGTCGAGCTGTGCTGCGGCGAGGGGCTCCTCGCGGCCGCCCTCCTCGCCCGCTTCCCGCGCGCCGTCGTCCATGGCTACGACGGCTCGGCGGCGATGCTCGCCCGCGCCCGCGCCGCCCTCCCGGAATTCGGGGACCGCTTCGAGGCCCATCCCTTCGCCCTCGAGGAGGCCGCCTGGCGGCGCTTCCCGTGGCCGGTCCACGCCTTCGTCAGCTCGCTCGCCATCCATCACCTGGACGGCGCCGGCAAGCGCCGGCTCTTCGCCGACCTCGCCGCCGCGCTCGCCCCGGGCGGCGCCCTGGTGATCGCGGACCTGGTGCTCCCGGCCAGCCGCGAGGCGACGGCGCTCGCCGCCGCCGCCTGGGACGAGGAGGTCCGCCGGCGCTCGCTCGAGCTCGGCGGCGACCTCGCCGCCCACCAGCGCTTCCTCGACACCGGCTGGAACCTCTTCGACGATCCCGCCGCCGATCCGACCGACAAGCCGTCGCCGCTCTTCGACCAGCTCCGCTGGCTCGCCGAGGCCGGCCTCGAGGCGGTCGACGTCGGCTGGATGAAGGCCGGGCACGCCGTCTTCGGCGGCAGGAAGCCGGCCTGACCGCGATACGCTCCGCCCGGCCGGCCGGCTCCCCCGGCCCGAGGAGACCTCCCTTGCCCCAGCGGCTCCGCTCCCTGCTCCCGCTCGCCCTCCTGGCCCTCGCCGTCGCGCTCACCGTGGGCGCCCTCGTCCGCGGCGGCGCCGGCTCGCCGCGTCCGGCGCCGCACCGCCCCAACATCGTCTTCATCCTGACCGACGACCTCGACGTCGACCTCGGCAGCCTCGAGTACCTGCCGACGGTGCGCCGGCTGATCGGCGCCCCCGGCGTCACCTTCGCGAGCTTCTACGTGCCGGTCTCGCTCTGCTGCCCGTCGCGCTCGACGATCCTCCTCGGCGAGTTCGTCCACAACCACCAGGTCTACGGCAACGATCCGCCGACCGGCGGCTTCTTCAAGTTCCAGCAGCTCCACCACGACCGCGGGACGATCGCGACCGCGCTGCGCGCCGCCGGCTACCGGACGGCCCTCATGGGCAAGTACCTGAACGGCTACCCGGACCCGGCGAACCGCGCCTACGTCCCGCCCGGCTGGGACGAGTGGGTGGTGCCGTCGAACGACAACGCCTACGGCGGCAGCGACTACGAGCTCAACGACAACGGCCGGCTGGTGGCGCACGGCCACCGGCCCGAGGACTACCTGACCGACGTCCTCGCCGGCCGGGCGGTCGACTTCGTGCGGCGGAGCCGGGAGCCCTTCTTCCTCTATCTCGCGACCTACGCGCCGCACAAGCCGGCGATCCCGGCGCCGCGCCACGCCGCCCTCTTCCCGGGGCTCGGCGCGCCGCGCACGCCCTCCTGGAACGAGGCCGACGTCTCCGACAAGCCGGCCCCCTACCGCGGCAACCCGCCGCTCTCGCCCAAGGACGTCGACTACCTCGACCGCCTCTACCGCCGCCGCATCCAGACCCTCCAGGCGGTCGACGAGATGGTCGGGCGGCTGGTCGCGGCGCTCGCCGCGAGCGGGCGGCTCGACGACACCTACGTCCTCTTCACCTCCGACAACGGCTTCCACATGGGCCAGCACCGGCTCCTCGCCAGCAAGTACACCGCCTTCGAGGAGGACATCCACGTGCCGCTCATGCTCCGCGGGCCGGGGGTGCCGGCCGGCAGGGTGATCGACGCGCTGACCGAGACCGTCGATCTGGCGCCGACCTTCGCCCAGATCGCCGGCGCCAGGCTGCCGATCGACCCCGACGGCCGCTCGCTGCTGCCGCTCTGGTACCCCTCGCCGCCGGCCGCCTGGCGCCAGGCGGTGCTGATCGAGGAGCGCGAGCTCCCGGCCGGCGACCCGCACGCGGTCGGCGACGAGCTCGCCGGGCGCACGGCGCCGCGGCTCGGGCATCAGGGCGTCCTCGAGCCGCCCGAGGCGTCGCGCGCCGCGGCGGGCCCCGACGCCGCGGAGGCCGCCGACTCGAACGCCGCCTACGTCGGCCTGCGCACCCGGCGCCTCAAGTACGTCGAGTACAGCGACGGCGAGCGCGAGCTCTACGACCTCGCGAGCGACCCCCACGAGATGCAGAGCCTCCAGGCGACCGCCTCTCCGGCCCTCCTCGCCCGGCTGGCGGAGATCCTCCGCGGCCTGCGCACCTGCGCCGGGGCGGGCTGCCGCGCGGCGGATGCGGTGGCGGTGCCCGAGCCCTGAGGCTGCTCGCTTCGAGCGGCGCCATTCCTGGCGCGGTTCTCGCAAGACGCTCGCCGCATGCGCACCTGTGCCAGAGCGAGTTGCCGCACCGCCGACTCGGCCCGCCTGCCGCGGTCGCCGCAGGCGCGCGAACGCTCACGTTTCGGCCGCGCGCGCGGCGAGTCGCCGGGGGCGAAATTTCCTCTTGACACCGCGTCGAAGTCCGCTATCTTTAACGACGTGGACGAGAACGCCGCCCCCGACCAACCTCCGAGTACTCCCGACATCGCGGTCCTCCTCGATGCCCGGAGCCCTCTGCCGGGTACCCGTGCCTCCGTTCGCCCCTCCGCTTCCTCCACCTCCGCCACGGCCGTCCAGCTCCCAGTCTCCCGACTGTGGCGCAACCCTCCCGGGTTAGCGAACTGACCCCGTCATGATCGCGCCGCCCTCCGAGGGCTTGCCGCCGGTGGTTCAGCCGGCCGGGGCGTCGGGTACCACCACGGCCCGGCCGTCGCGGCCCGCGCCGCAAGCGCCGGTGTTCTTCTCCAGCCCCAAGCTCGACCCTCATCTCCAAGATCCCCAAGGAGGAGATCGAAGATGAACCAAGAGGCGTTCGCCTCGGTGTTGTCCGAAACCGCCCGCCGCGAAGAGGTCTGCCAGGCCCTCGGCATCGCCTACGACCCCGCACAATGGAGAGACTGGCGCTGGCAGATGCGCCACCGCCTGACCCGGCTCGAGCAGTTCGAGCGGCTGGTGCATCTGACCGAGTCCGAGCGCCGCGGCCTGACTCTCGCGAGCGAGAAGTTCTCCGTCGCGGTGACGCCGCAGTTCGCCACCCTGATCGATCCGGACGATCCGCGCTGCCCGATCCGCCGCCAGGTGATGCCGGTCGAGGACGAGCTCCTGGTCTCCCCCGAGGACATGGCCGACCCCTGCGGCGAGGACCACGCGAGCGTCGTCGAGGGGCTCGTCCACCGCTATCCGGACCGCGTGCTCTTCCTGGTGCTCGACACCTGCGCCGCCTACTGCCGCTACTGCACGCGCAGCCGCCTGGTCTCCCAGGGCGAGCTCGAGCCGCTCGGCCACCGGGTGCAGGCCGCGCTCGCCTATCTGCGCGAGCACACCGAGGTGCGCGACGTGCTGCTCTCGGGCGGCGATCCGCTCCTCATGTCGGACGCCAGCCTCGACCAGCTCCTGGGGCGCCTGCGCGCCATCCCGCACATCGAGTTCCTGCGCATCGGCACCCGCATCCCGGGCTTCCTGCCGCAGCGCATCACGCCCGAGCTGGTGGCGATCCTGCGCAAGCACCGGGTCTGGCTCTCCCTCCACTTCTGCCACGCCCGCGAGCTGACGCCCGAGGTCGCCGAGGCCTGCGACCTCCTGGCCGACGGCGGCATCCCGCTGGGCTGCCAGACGGTGCTCCTGCGCGGCATCAACGACTCGGCCGAAGTCCTTCGCGAGCTCTTCCACGGGCTGTTGAAGCTCAGGGTCCGCCCCTACTACCTCTACCAGTGCGACCCCGTCGTCGGCACGGCGCATCTGCGCACCTCGGTCGGCGAGGGCATGCGGCTGATGGCCGAGCTCCGCGGCCACACCACCGGCTACGCGGTGCCCACCTACGTGGTCGACGCGCCGGGGGGCGGCGGCAAGATCCCGGTGCAGGCGGAGACCGTGCTCGATCACCAAGCCCGCACCTGGCGGTTGCGCAACTGGGAGGGGAAGACCTACACCTACGTCGATCCCCCGGACGCGCGCTGAGCGCCGTGCCCGACGTCACGCGGCCGCTGCGCCTGGGCCTGGTCTACGACTGCAAGGAGGACCATCTCGAGTCCGGCGCCGCGCCGCACGAGGTGATGGAGTTCGACAGCCGGGAGACGATCGACGCGCTCGCCGCGTCGCTCGCCGCGCTCGGCCACCGGGTGGAGCGGGTGGGGCGGGGCCTCGATCTCGCGCGTCGGCTCGCCGCGGGCGAGCGCTGGGACCTCGTCTTCAACATCGCCGAGGGGAGCGCCGGCCGCTCGCGCGAGGCGCAGGTGCCGGCGCTCTGCGAGCTCTTCGCTCAGCCCTACACCTTTTCCGATCCGCTGACCTGCGCCCTCACCCTCGACAAGCCGCTCGCCAAGCGGGTGGTGCGCGACTGCGGCCTGCCGACGGCGCCCTTCGCGGTGATCGAGGATGCCGCGGGGATCGCCGGCGTGGACCTCGCGCCGCCGCTCTTCGTCAAGCCGGCGGCGGAGGGGAGCTCGAAGGGGATCAGCGCCCGCTCGAAGGTCGACAGCCACGCCGCCCTCGCCGCCGCCGCCGCGGAGCTCCTCGCGACCTTCCGCCAGCCCCTCCTCGTCGAGCCGTTCCTTCCCGGCCGCGAGCTGACGGTGGGCGTGATCGGCAACGGCGGCGCGGCGCGGACGCTCGCGGTGATGGAGGTCGTCTTCGTCGCCGGCGACGACCGCGAGGCCTACACCGCGCTCAACAAGGGGGACTTCGAGGCGCGCGTCGCCTACCGTCTGCTCGACGGCGAGCCGCTCGGCGTCCGCGCGCGCGAGGTGGCGCTCGGCGCCTACCATGCCCTCGGCTGCCGGGACGCGGCGCGCATCGACCTGCGCTGCGACGCCGCCGGCGAGCCGCAGTTCCTCGAGGCGAACCCGCTGCCGGGCCTGAACCCGCACAGCGGCGATCTGCCGATCATGTCGCGCCTGGCCGGCCTCTCCCACGCCGATCTCCTCGGCCGGATCGTCGACGCCGCCCGCGAGCGCTGGGGCCTCTGATCGTCCAGAACCCGATCGAGCGGAACCGGATCGAGCAGAACCGGATCGACCGGAACCGGATCGAGCGGAACCGGATCGGCCGGGTGCTCGTCGCCCACAACCCGGTCGGCCCCGGCGACGATCCCTCGACCTCCGACGTCCTCGCCCAGGTCGCCCTGGTCGAGGAGGCGCTCGCCCTCCTCCGCATTCCGGCCGCGCGCGTCGTCGTCGCCGGCGGCCGGCCGTGGGAGTCGCCGCCGCTCGCGGCGGCGCAGGCGGCGATGGCTGCGATGACGGCGCAGGCGGTGATCGCGGCGAGCGGCGAGCCGGCCATCCTCGTCTTCAACCTCGTCGAGGCCCCGCCCGGCGCGCCGCACTTCCACACCGGCAACGCCGCGGCGCTCGAGCTGATGGGAATCCCGTTCACCGGCTCGCCGGCGGCGGTCCTCTGGTCGACCACCGACAAGCTGGTGACCCGCGCCCTGCTCGCCGCGGCCGGCCTCCCCGTCGCCCCCGGCGGCCGGCTCGACCCGGCGGACCCCGAGATCCTCGCCCGCGTGCCCCCGCCGTGGATCGTCAAGCCCGCCTGGGAGGACGCCTCGGTGGGGCTCGAGGGCAACCCGGTCTGCGCGACGAAAGAAGCCGCCCTCGGCCGCGCCGCGAGTCTCGCCGAGCGCTTCCCCGGCCAGCCGGTCCTCGTCGAGCGCTTCCTGACCGGCCGCGAGCTCAACGTCTCGCTCCTCGCCGCTGGCGACGGCGTCCAGGCGCTCCCCGTCGCCGAGATCGCCTTCGTCGACTTCCCCCCCGGCCTGCCGCCCGTCGTCGGCTACGAGGCCAAGTGGCAGGAGACCTCCTTCGCCTACGCACACACGCCGCGCCGCTTCCCCGACGAGGCCGCGGACGGCCCCCTCCTCGCCCGCGTCCGCGGCCTCGCCCGCGCCGCCTGGAAAGTCTGCGGCCTCGCCGGCTACGGCCGGGTGGACCTGCGGCTCGACGAGCACGGCGAGCCCCACATCCTGGAAGTCAACGCCAACCCCTGCCTCGCCGCCGACGCCGGCTTCATGGCCGCGGCGGAGCGGGCGGGGCTGTCGGCGCGGGAGGTGGTGGAGCGGATCGTCGAGGCGGCGGCAGTCCAGGCCTAGTCTCGCGCCCGTAGCCCATTCGGCTCCGGCTCGCGGCTGGCGCTCAAGAGGGTCGAAGGCTCGCCTCGCGTCATCCGCTAAGATGGCCGCAGCCCATCATGCCCGCGCTCGAGTCAGCGGCCTCGCCAGATCCCCCGGCGCGCCCCCCTCGCTCTTCCTCTTCCCGAGACCAGCCATGCCCATGAACGACCCCGACCCGCTCCTCGGCTACCTGCGAGAGCACGGGAGTCGCTACAGCCGCGAGCGCCTGCGCCAGGAGCTCCTCGCCCAGGGCTACGAGCCGGCCCTGGTCGACCGGGCCTTCGCGGCCTACGCACAGGAGCGGCGCGATCCGGCGGCGTTTCTCCTCGACCTCGGCAAGCGCGGCTGCCTCGTCGCGGTCGCCTATGCCGCGCTGGGGATCGCCAGTGTCACTGCCGGAGCAGCCATCTCGTACCAGGTGGCAATTGCCAACTGGTGGCTGGTCGCCTTCGGGGTCGTCGTCGCCCTCGGTCTCGCCGTCGGCGTCGGCCTGCTGATCTCCGGCCGTAGGGCGGGCGGGCAGGAGAGGGCGAAATGGGGAGCGGCGCTCGTGCTGGGCATCCTCGCCTCCGTCGGCTTGCCGCCGATCCTCGTCGGCGGTTTCCTGGGAGCCATCGCACACTCGGGTTTCCCGCGGTCTTTCTTCGGCGAGCTGCTGCTGGCGGTGGGGGCCATCGCCGCGATCGGCTGGCTGACGGTCCGCTGGGCCTGGCTGCATACGCGACCGTAGGCAACGACGACCGGCCGGCCGAGGGCGGTGGAAAGCCCCTGAACCGCCGGGGCTGACGGATGGAAGGAAGCGAGGGGATCGTGCAGGCGGCGGCCAGAGGAGGGAGAGCGAGATGGATCTGGGAGCGGAGATCGCGCGGTACGGCGTCTGGTTCGTGTTCGTGAACGTGCTCGTCGAGCAGGCCGGCCTGCCGGTGCCCGCGGTGCCGGCGCTGGTCGTCGCCGGCGCGCTCGCCGCCGACGGCAAGCTCCCGCCATGGTCGCTCCTGGGTGTCGCGATCCTCGCGGCCGGCCTCGCCGACTCGCTGTGGTTCAGCCTCGGCCGCTGGCAGGGACGGCGGGTGCTGAAAACCGTGTGCAAGATCGCCGTCTCCCCGGACTCCTGCGTGCGGCGCATGGAGTGGCTCTACGAGCGCTTCGGCTTGAAGTCGCTCCTCTTCTGCAAGTTCGTCCCCGGCTTCTCGACCGTGGCGCCGACCCTCGCCGGCGCGCTCAAGGCGCCGCGCTGGCGCTTCCAGGTCTTCGACGCCCTCGGCGCCGGTCTCTGGGCGGCGGCGGCCATCGGCGTCGGCGCGCTCTTCCACTCGGCGGTCGACAAGGTGCTGGCGGTGCTCGACCGCCTGGGCTCCTTCGCGCTCGTGGTGCTCGCCGGCGCGCTCGCCGCCTACATCGCCTGGCGGTTCGCCGAGCGCCGGCGCTTCCTACGCGACCTGCGCGTGGCGCGCATCTCGGTCGAGGACCTGACCGCCCAGCTCGCCGGGCCCGAGCCGCCGCTGCTCGTCGACGTGCGCACGCGGGGGGCGGTCTGGCTCGACGGGCGGCGCATCCCCGGCTCGCTGCGGATGGCCTTCGAGGAGATCGAGGAGCGCCTGGCGGAGCTGCCGCGCGGCCGGGAGATCATCCTCTACTGCACGTGACCGAACGAAGCCTCGTCGGCCCGGGTGGCCTTCAAGCTCAAGCAGACCGGCTTCACGCGCATCCGCCCCCTCGCCGGCGGCCTCGACGCCTGGATCGAGGCCGGCCTGCCGGTCGAAGAGGACGAGCCGCGGCTGGCGTGAATCAGGTCCGCTGAGCTCCAGCTCTTCATGACCGCGCCCCTTCCGCCGCCCGCGCGATGCCGCGCAACATGCCGGCGAATACGAGCTGGTGCAACGGGTAGACCAGGTACCAGTACGCCAGACCCGACAGGCCGACCGGATCGAAGAGGGCGGTCTGGCGAATGAGACTGCCGCCATCCTCACCCGTCACCTCGAACTCCAGCCATGCGCGGCCGGGCAGCTTCATCTCCGCCGCCAGGCGGAGTCTCTGGCCGGGCTCGAAGTCATCCACCCGCCAGCAGTCGACGGTGGCGCCGATCGCGAGCCGTTCGGGATCACGGCGGCCGCGCCGCAAGCCGACGCCGCCGACGAGCAGATCCAGCCAGCCGCGCAGCCGCCACAGCCAATTGGCGTAGTACCAGCCGGTGCGGCCGCCGATGCGCTCGATGGGGGCAAACGCGGCGCTGGGCGGCACCGCGACGCGCGCCGTCCGCGAATCGACGAGCCGGTTGCCAAACCGCACGCCGCCCCACTGCCGGGGCGGACCGGACGACGAGAGCGCGTCAGACCAGCGGGTCATGGCGAGCTCGCGATCCTCGTTGCGCCGGGCGCTGGCGATCGCTTCGGGCACGCCGCGGGGGCGCACGCTGAACACCCGCAAGGCTGCGTCATCCCGCACCACGGTCGAGTGGCGGATGCTATCGATGAGCTTGCGGCCGACGCGGGCGTAGAGCGGGGTCACCAATCCGAGCCACAGGCTCGACAACCGTGGCGTGAGCACCGGCACGCTGATCATCCACCGGCGCAGCCCGCGTTGCCGCGCATACTCCCGCATCAGGTCGCCATACGAGACCTGGTCGGGGCCGCCGATCTCATAGATCGGGTTCTCTTGCGCTGGCACATCCAGCGCGGCACGCAGATATTGCAGCACGTCCTCGATGGCGACGGGTTGCGCTCGCGCCAGGACCCAACGCGGTGTGATCATCACCGGCAGGCGTTCCACCAGCGCGCGGATCATCTCGAACGACAGGCTGCCCGAGCCGATCACGATCGAGGCGCGGAGCTCGATCACGGGCACGCCCGATTGGCGCAGGATGTCGCCGACTTCCTGGCGGCTGCGCAGGTGGGGCGAGAGCTCCTGGATGCTTTCGCCCAAGCCGCCGAGGTAGATGATCCGCTGGACTCCCTGGGCCCGCGCCGCCACCCCGAATTGCCGTGCCGCCTGACGGTCGACCGTCTCGAAATTCCCCGCCGACCCCATGGAATGCACGAGGTAATACGCGGTGTGCACCCCGACGGTGGCCCGTTCGAGCGACCCGGCATCGAGCAGGTCGCCGGCCACCACTTCCGTGCCGGCGCCGACGCGGCTGCGAAAGAGCTCCGGCCGCCGCACCAGACAACGCACGGGATGGCCTTCGGCTTCGAGCCGGCCGAGAAGGCGACCGCCGATGTAGCCGGTTGCACCGGTCAGCAAAATCAACGGTCTCATCGCGGCTCGCCGCTCGCGCCGCGGCGCTCGACCGTCGGCCTTCCCGGCCGCCAGAGTATTTCACGGCGCGGCCGCCGCGCCCGACCGCGAATTCCCCTCACGGTACGAACGATGCCGGTGATCCGTAAGCTAGGAAAGCAACGCCATTGACCCGACAGCAGAGGTGATCTGATGGTCAGCCGTGCTTCCCTTGCCGTGCTGTTCGTGCTCCTCGCCCCGCTCACCGCTTCGGCACGCATCCCGCTCGCCGCGGGGCCCGACCTCACGCTCACCGGGAATCTCGGGGACGACTCGCCGCCCGTCACGGCCTTTCTGCCCGGCGGCGATCTCCTGCAGATCTCTCCTCAGCTGTGGGACGACGAATCGTGCTTCCGCGGCTGGGCGCCCTGCACCGGGCCTCTCCGGGCCACGGTGATCGACCGCTTCGAGCCCGGGATCACCCGCGCCTTCCAGGTGCAGACGCCGGACGAGCCGCGCTGGCCAGAGGCGGTGCGGATCGCCAACGGCAGCGGCGACAGCTTCCTCGTCGTCTGGCAGGAGCGCCCCTACTGCAACATCCGGTTCGGCAAGTGCTACGGAGACGACGGTGTCATGGCGCGCTTCTTCCTCCATCCGGACGCGCCCGGAGGGCCGCTCCTACAGGTCGCCGCCACGGCCGGAGGACCGGCGCATCCGGCGGTCGCCGCGCTCCGCGGCGGCGGCTTCGTCGTCGTCTGGCAGAGCGTCGGCTCCACGGCGAGCACCTCCCTTCTGGCGCAACGCTACGATGCCGCCGGGAACCCGGTCGGCGGAGAGCTCCCGCTGGCAGAGGGTGTCGCGCCGAGCGAGGCACCCGCGGTCGCCGCCGGCGATGGCGGCTCCTTCCTGGTGGCCTGGGCCCGCGGCGGCGATTCCACGGCGGCCGGCCTCTTCGCCCGCCTCTTCGCGGCCGATGGCTCAGCCGCCGGCGGCGAGCTGCGGGTTGACGTCGGCGCCGCGGGGACGGCCGGCGCTCCCGCGCTCGCCACACTCGCCCATGGCGGTTTCGCGCTCGCCTGGAGGGGCGACCCCGGCTTCATATGGGCTCGGCGGCTCGATGTTTCCGGTATCCCGGCCGGAGCGCCGGTGCGTGCCAGCTCCCAGGCTCTCGATCCGGCGACCGCGGCCGAGACGACGCAGCCGGATCTCGCGAGCGATGCCACGGGCGGCTTCTTCGTCGTCTGGCAGCGCAACGAGGCGACCTCCGGCTCAGGCGGGGTCACGCGGGTCCTCGGCACCTACTTCGGCCCGCCCACGGAGGAGCCCGTGCGCGAGCTGCAGGTCGCCGCGTCGGCCAGCTTCATGCAGTTCGGGCCGCGCATCACGTCGGACGGCGGCTACGGTTACGCCATCGTCTGGCAGGGGCAGATGCTCCCGTCGCCGAGCCCTTTCCTCTCCTCCTCTCCATACTCGCTGCGGCGATACAACGTCCCGGGGGCGCCCTGCACGGCGGACGCCGGCACGCTCTGTCTGGGTGGCGGGCGCTTCCGGGTCGAGACCCGCTGGCGCGACCAGCACGGCGGCGGCACCCTGGGCTACGGGTCCGCGCTGTCCTTCTCGGACGCCACGGGCCTCTTCTGGTTCTTCGATGCCTCCAACGTGGAGCTGATCGTCAAGGTGCTCGACGGCACCTCCCTCGACGGCAGCTTCTGGTTCTTCTACGGCGCGCTCTCCGACGTCGAGTACTGGATCCGGGCGACCGACACCGCGACCGGGCGGCTGGCGCTCTATCACAACCCTCCCGGCCAGATCTGCGGGCAAGGCGATACCCGCGCCTTCCCGCAGCCGCCGGCCGCCGCCGGCACCACCACGGCGTCCGCCGGCCTTCCCGTCACCCTGCTCGCCGGCCTTCGGGCCGCCGCCTCGGAGCAGGCCGCGACGCCCGCCTGCGCCGCCGAGCCCACGACCCTCTGCCTCCTGGGCGGGCGTTTCGCTGTGCGGGTCGATTGGAGCGACCAGCACGGGTATGGCACGGGAGCGGGGCGGGCGATCCCGTCGACCGACGCCACGGGCCTCTTCTGGTTCTTTGACCCGGGCAACGTCGAGCTGGCGGTCAAGGTGCTCGATGGCCGGGCGGTCGACGGGAAGTTCTGGGTCTTCTACGGCGGGCTCTCGGACGTCGAGTACACGGTGAGGGTGACGGACACCCTGACCGGCGCCGTGCGGGCGTACCACAACGCGCCGAGCAACCTCTGCGGCCATGCGGACACCCGGGCGTTCTGACGCGGCACGCGCGCCGAGCCTCTAGCCCGCGATCGTCCGCAGGCGGCGGCGGATGAGGAAGTAGGCGATCCAGCAGGCTAGGCCGAGCGCCATGGCGGCTCCGAAGGGGGCGGGAAAATCCCGCAGCAGGAAGTGGAACTCCCGGAGGTGCCCGCCTTGCCACGAGGACTGGTTGCTGAGCGACAGGAGGGTGAGGCCGATGGCGAAGCCGAGGAGCCAGCGCTGCCAGCCGAGGAGGTTCCGGGTGCGGCGGAGCGACTTGAGCTCGAGGTCAGGGGGGAGCTCGGAGGGCATGGCCCGATCGAAGCTCTCGGCCCACTGCCGGCGGATGCGCTGCGCCAGCTCGGGGTCCTGCTTCAGGTACTCCTCGACGATCTCGCGCGTCGCCGGGCTGCCCTCGCCCGCGAGGTAGAGCGGCAGCAGATCCAATATGACTTCCCGCGTGACGTTCATCTCGTCTCTCCTCGGTTCCTGAATGGTGTGGGTGAATGGATCGAATGAGCTATCCGTTGCGCAGGCCCGACAGCGCCAGACGCGCCCGGTGGACCTTCACCTTGGCCGCTCCGAGCGAGATGTCCAGCGCCCGCGCGATCTCCTCGTAGGGCATGCCGTCGAACGCCCGCATCAGCAGGACGGCGCGATCGACCTCGGGCAGCTTCTGCATCCCCGCGACGACGGCGCGGAGCTCCGCCTTCCCCTCCGCCCGGGCCTGCGGGCTCGCCTGCCCGTCCTCCGGCTCGCGATCGAGGTCGAGCTCGACCTGCCGCGGCTTCTTCCTCAAGCCCTGCAGGAAGAGATTGCGCGCGATGGTGAACAGGTAGCCCTTGACGGTCGCCATCTCGATCCGCTCGGGCGAGGCCCACACGCGCACGAAGGTCTCGGCCGTGATGTCCTCGGCTTCGCTCCGCTCGCCGCAGAGGTAGAGCGCAAAGCGGAAGACGTCCGGGGCGTGCTTCCGGTAGAGGGCGCTGAAGTCCGTCATCGTGCCGTCTCGTTCGGCGAGCTTCGCACGGGAGCGCTCCGTTTCCGCTGCGGCGATCCTCGCCGCGGCACCTCGCATCGTCCCTGGGTGAGCTGACCCGTAGATCTCCATTGCCCTAGATATGCGCGAGCGGGCGGGAAGTTACCCGTCTGAGGGGACCGCTGCGGAGGAACTCGCGATCGGCGGGGATTGCTTAAACGGCGGCTCGAAAAGGGTTGACGACCTGGACGCCGTCTACGACAGAATACACGTCAAAGTCCTCGGTGTAGAGCCTGGCGTTGAAGGCCGCCGGCTCGATGAAATGGCCCGGCTTCTTCCCCGGCACGAGGCTGAACACCGGCGCGCAGACGGTGAAGACGTTAGGCGCGTTGCTGACGGCGAAGCCGCCGCCGCGGCCGGGGCCCGGCGGCAATCCGCCACTACATCGAAAGCTCCCTCTGCGCGAGGCCGGAGGATCTTCCTACGGCCCACCCGAAAGCACAAGCGGGTGCTCGGCGGAGGCAGCGGGAGAGGACGAGACCAGCTCCTCGCAGATCCGACGCAGGCGTAGTTGAATATCGGTATTTGCGTCCCGCATCGCCGCACTGCTAGCTTTAGAAAAAGCATGCGGGAAGCATAGCTGGAGCACGAGAGGAGGTAGTCATGGCAGGTCCCACGAAGCTCTACTTCTGGGCGAACCCCTTGACCGGATTTCAGGGCGCTGATCACACCTGGGTTACGACGTATCTCGACCCCTCGGCGTGCCCACCGCCGCCAGATTACTGGTATTGCTGGGGCGTATGCCACCCCACCGGCCCGGGCACCACTGCGCGTGCACTCGGGTCGTCCGCGGGAAACCTCGCAATGGCCAAATGCATTTGCAGCCCTAATAATCCTCATGCACACGGAGGTATCCATCTCTACGGTATCGACGGTGTTTGCCACCAAGTGGCCAACCGCATCCTCTATTCGTGCAGCCCGGTGCAGACGGTCCGAGGCGCACATATGTATTGGATGTCTCACTTCCTGTTCGGCACCTACGGGTTGACCGTATCCGACTGGGCACAGCGCAAGCAGCACTGCTCGCTGGCGTCTAACCAGGCTCCTCCCCATACTGGTAGCGGCGGGGGTGGTACACTTGACAACGTGGACGGGGAAGATCTCGACTTGGGAGCCTTGACGCACCTTCTCGCGACTAGAGCCTCTCCCGAAGAGGTAGTGAGGTTGAGCGAGTTACGTGCGAACCTGCTTCGTGAGAAACGGGAACTCGACGAGCAGGTTCAGGCTGGTGCGATTGGTGGCATAGAGTTCGCGAATCGCGTGAATAATCTGGTGAGTTCCTACCTGCCACGCATCGCATTGATTATTGGTGAGCAAAACTTGCAAGATGTCTTCGGTGCATCCTCTGGAGATGAGATTCAACTGCTAGATCCACAGCAAGCTGCGAGGACCGAGTACTCGCGAAAGCCCGAGTACTCGCGATAATCGCTTCTCGGTTTTCCGCGAGACGAGCTGTAGCACTTCGTTTTTGCAGATGACTCTGCCTAGCTTCCGGTAGCGGAGAACCTGGACCGCACGCCGGTCAGCGCTGGGGATTCCGCCAGACTCTGGCGCAGGCGCACCACCTCGCCGACGACGAGGGTCGCCGGCGAGGCGAGCCCTTCGCGCGCGGCGAGCTCCGGCAGCGTGGCGAGGGTGCCTTCGAGGACCCGTTCGCCGGGGAGCGTGCCGCGCTCGATCGCCGCGGCGGGGGTGTGCGGCGGGCGGCCGTGGGCGACGAGGAGGGCGGCGATCTCGGCGAGATGCCCTGCTCCCATCAGGAAGACCAGGGTGTCGACGCGGGCGAGCGCCGCCCAGTCGTGGCCGTCTTCGTCGTCGCCCGCCGCATGGCCGGTCGCGACGGCGAAGGAGGCGGCGACGCCGCGATGGGTGAGCGGGATGCCGGCGCGCGCCGGGACGGCGACGGCGCTCGTCACCCCGGGCACCACCTCCCAGGGGATCCCCGCCGCGATGCAGGCCAGGGCCTCCTCGCCGCCGCGGCCGAAGACGAAGGGGTCGCCACCCTTCAAGCGCACGACCGTCCGGCCGGCGCGGGCATGGCGGACGAGGAGAGCGTTGATCTCCTCCTGGCGGAGCGCGTGGCGGCCGGGGCTCTTGCCGGCATAGATGCGCCGGGCGCGGCGCGGCGCCTCCTCCAGCAGGCGCGGATCGAGCAGGCGGTCGTAGACGACGACGTCGGCGCGCTGCAGGCAGCGCAGGCCGCGGACGGTCAGGAGATCCGGGTCGCCCGGCCCCGCGCCCACCAGGTAGACGGCGCCGCTCACGGCGCGGTGCCCTCGATCGCCCGTTCGAAGGGCGGCCCGCCCGCGGGTTCGAAAGCCGGCTCGACGACGGCCGGTCGCGGCCGGCGCCGGCACAGGCACCTCGACGCCGAGGATCTCGGCGAAGCGGCGGCGCGCCGCCGGCTCGTCGCCCCGGCGCAGGAGGTCGAGGACGTCGGAGTCGACCAGTTGGTACCAGAGCTCGCGGCGGCGGGCGAAGTCGGGATGGCGCGCGGCGAGCGGCGCGCGGACGGCGCCGGCGAGCTCGAGGAAGCGCGCGTGCTCCGCCCCCAGCTCGCGCTCGAGGCGCTCGCGCAGGCGCACGGCGAGCGCCGGCGCCTTGCCGCCGGTCGAGATCGCGACCGTCAGGTCGCCGCGGCGGACGACCGCGGCGGCGATGAAGCTCGAGTGCGGCACGTCGTCGACCGAGTTCAGGAAGATGCCGCGGCGCCGGGCCTCGCGCGAGACGGTCTCGGCGTCGGCCGCGAGCGAGGCCGGCGGCGATCGCGAGACAGGCGCCGGCGAGGTCGCCCGGGCGGTAGGCGCGGCGCTCCCAGACGAGCGCGCCCGCCGCCGCCAGCCCGGCGATCCCCGCCGTCGCCTCGGCGGCGACGAGCGTCACCCGGGCGCCGGCGGCGAGGAGGCCGCGCGCCTTCTCCTCGGCGAGCCCGCCGCCTCCCAGGACCACCGTCCGCCGGCCGGCGAGATCGAGGTAGACCGGGTAGTAGCCCACGGCGCGGCTAGATCTCGACGCCCAGGCTGTCGACGGTGGCGCCGAGGCGGTCGGTCTCGACGGTGATCTGGCAGCGGTCGGTCGCGATCTCCAGGCGATAGACGCCGGGCGAGAGGGCGGTGAAGGAGACGCCGCGGAGCGTCTGGCCGACGAGGGCGCCCAAGGCGCGGTTGGCGTCGTCCGTCCGCTGGCGGATGGCGGCGCCGCGCGGCGTCCGCTGGTAGAGGCGCAGGAGCAGCCGCTCGTTCTCCGGCCCGTGGAGCCGGCGCGCGCGGCCGGTGCCGAGGGTGAGCTCGAGGAGTCCCTCGAGCTGGACGATCTGATCCTCCTGGCCGCCGCCGATCGCGCCGTCCGCGACCGCCCGCGCGAGCTCCGCGTAGCGCGCCCGCGCCGCCGGATCGCCGAGCGAGCCGGTCAGCGCCGCCAGCTCCTCGAGCACCAGCTCGCGCTCGGGCGGCGGGATGTCGATCGAGGCGACGGCGCTCTCGGTCGCGGTCGTCACTCGATCTCCCGCGGCCCCGTGGCCTTGCCGTGCGCGCCGCCGTGGAGCATCGCCTCGACCTCGTGCTCGAAGCCGCCGGTCTCGATCGGGCAGTGGATGCCGCACTCCTTGGGGGCGTTCTTCTCCCACCACCAGCGGCCGGCGCGCGGGTCCTCGCCCGGCCGCGTCGCCCGCGTGCAGGGAGCGCAGCCGATCGAGGTGTAGCCCTGCTCGTAGAGCGCGTGGGCGGGCACCCCGTGGGCGCGGTTGTAGTCCTTGACCTCCTCGCTCGTCCAGTCGGCGAGCGGCGACAGCTTGGCGAGGCCGCCGTGGTCGTGGTCGACCTCGATCTTGCGGATGTTGGCGCGGCTCGCCCACTGCTCGCGGCGCAGGCCGGTCACCCAGGCGTCGAGCCCGTCGAGGACGCCGACCAGCGGCTCGACCTTGCGCACGTGGCAGCAGAGCAGGCGCGCCTCGACGGCGCGGCGGAAGAGGTTGGGGCCGTGGCGGTTGACCATCGCCTCGACCTTCGCCGCGTCGGGGAAGTAGACCTCGACCTCGACCCCGTAGTGCTCGCGGATGCGCTCGATCATGTCGTAGGTCTCCTGCGGCAGCCGCCCGGTGTCGACGGTGAAGAGGCGCACCGCGGGATCGATGCGCCAGGCCATGTCGAAGAGGGCCATGCCCTCGGCCTGGAAGCTGGTGCAGATGGCGAGCCGCGGGTGCCAGCGCTCGAGCGCCCAGCCGAGCACTTCCTCGGGGGTCGCGAAGTCGAAGTCGTTGGCGAGCTGGCCGGCCTCGTACTCGTCGAGGAGGTCCCGCCCGCCGTCCACCGCCGTCTTTTCGATGATCATGCCGTCTCCCCGTTGCTCGTCGTCCGCCGTCGGTCAGTCGAAATCCGCTCGATCCTCGGCGCGAGATGTCCTTGGATCGGATTCGTTCTTTCCATTTCGCCCATCCGTCTCAGTCCGCTGCCGCGGCCGCGGCGCCGGCCATCGCGACGCCGGCGATCCCCGCCAGATCCTCGTCGCTGGTGCGGGCGAAGAAGCGCTGGATCGGCTCGCCCTCGCCCCGCCGCTCGAGGTAGGCGCGGAACAGCCGCTCGATGACGCGGTGCACCTCGTCGCCCGGCACGCGGCGGAGCACCGGCCGGCCGATCGCCGCGCCGGCCCCCAGGCCGCCGCGCAGGAAGAGGTCGTAGCCGTGGAGGCTTCTCGCCCGCCGCGCCGCGCTCGCGCAGCGTCGTCCCCTGCAGCCCGATGTCCCCGACCCAGTGATGGGCGCAGGCGTGCGGGCAGCCGTCGAGGTTGAGCTTGAGATCCGCCGCCGCCGCGCCCCAGCTCGGCCTCGAGGTGGTCGACGATCTCCTGCAGCTTCCCCTTGGTCTCGGCGACGGTGAAGTTGCAGAAGGGGTCGCCGGTGCAGGCGATGCGAGAGGCCGCGCAGAGCGCCGGCGCCGATCGGGAAGCCGAGCGCCGCGGCGCCGGCGAGCGCCGCGTCGAGGCGGTCCGCGGGGATGTCGGTGAGGATGAAGTTCTGCCGCCGCGTCAGGCGGATGCCGCCGCCGAAGGAGGCCGCGAGGTCGGCCAAGCCGATCATCTGCTCGCCGTTCATCAGGCCGAGATGGACCGGGAAGCCGGCGTAGAAGAGCCCCGGCTGCTTCTGCGGGTGGACGCCGGCGTGGTCGCCCTCGGCGGGCGCCGGCGGCGCCGCGCCGTCGGCGAGCCGGCGGCCGAGGCGCTCCTCGACGCGGCCGCGGAAGACGACGGGGCCGAGGTCGTCGACCATGAACTTGAGGCGCGCCCGCGCGCGCGACAGCCGGTAGCGCCGGTCGCGCGCGCCAGACGTCGACGATCGCCTGGAGGACCGGGATCGCCTCCTCGCGCGGCACGAAGACGCCGAGGTCGTCGGCGAGGCGCGGGCAAGCTCGACAGGCCGCCCCCCACCCGCACCGCGAAGCCGGGCCGTCCGGCGGCGTCCAGGCGTGCCGATCAGCGCGATGCAGTGGATCTCCGGCGCGTTGCACTGCTGGGCGCAGGCGGAGATGGTGATCTTGTGCTTGCGCGGCAGGTCGGCATACTCGCGGCTGCGAGATGAAGAAGGCGGCGGTCTCGCGACCAGGCCGCGGCAGTCGAAGAGCTCGTCGGCGGCGAGCCCGGCGACCGGGCAGCCGGTGACGTTGCGCACGTTGTCGCCGCAGGCGCCGGCGGTCGACAGGCCGGCGGCCTCGAGGTGCGCCGAGCACCTCGGGGAGGCGCGCCAGCGCGATCCAGTGGAGCTGGACGTTCTGGCGGGTGGTCAGCTCGCCGTGGCCGCGGCCGTAGCCGAGCGAGATCTCGCCGATCGCCCGCAGCTTGGCGGGGGTGAGGACGCCGCCCGGGAGTCTTCACCCGCATCATGAAGAAGCCGAGCTTCGGCTTGTCGTGGTAGAGGCCGTACCACTGCATGCGCACGAAGTCCTCCTCCGGCACCGCCTCGTAGCCGGCGGCGATCATCGCCGGCAGGTCGTGGATCACCTCGATGCCGCCCTTCTCGTGCTTCAGGCGCTCGACGAAGTTGCGCTTGCGGACCAGGTCCCAGTCGGGCTCGGCTTGGGGACCACGGGGTGCTCCGGGCATGAGGCTCCTCCTCGGGGACCGCGCGGGCGGAAATGCCGCGGGCCGGCGCCGCGAGAGCGGCGGTCGTTCGTCTGCTGTTTTAGGAGCGGAGGGGCGGGTGCGCGCGGCGGAGCCGGCTCACACCCGCGTGGTACAGGTGCAACGACAGGGGGAGGTGGGGCAGGCTGTCTGCATCGGCTAGGTCCTATTGGATACTAGATTAGTCCTCAATCTGGGTGCTGTCCAGTGCGCCGATCGACGCTCCTACATGTTTGGGGTGCTCTCGGCCATGGATAGGGGACAAATCGAGCCCCTGACGTCGCAGGGGCGACCCGGGGAGGTCGCCCCTGCATGGTTTCGGTTTCTCATCGGGGGACGCCAGCCGCGAGGGGACGCTAGCCGCCGCTCGCGCCCGCTCCGGCGGCCGGCGGGGGCGCGGACGGAGGCGCCGGGTTGCCGGCGACCCGCGCGCCGCCCAACGAGGCGAGACCGGTCATCGCGCCGAGGCCCATGGTCTCGACCGCCGAGGAGGGGACGATCACCATGCTCCCCTTCTCCTTGATCGCCTCGTAGAGCATGTTCATGGCGCGCAGGTGCATGGCGACCGGGTTGCCCTGGTAGACCTCGGCGGCGGCGGCGAACTTGCCGGCGATCTCGGTCTCCGCGGTGCCGAGGATGATGCGCGCCTGCCGCTCGCGCTCGGCCTGCGCCTGGCGCGACATGGCGTCCTCGAGGGCGGCCGGGATGCGCACGTCGCGGATCTCGACCGACTGCACGGTGATCCCCCAGGGATTGGTCTTCTCGTCGAGGATCTGCTGCAGCTGGTGGCCGAGCTTCTCGCGCTCGGTGATCATCTCCGCCAGGTCGTGGCGGCCGATCGCCTCGCGCAGAGCGGTCTGCGCCGAGAGGAAGATCGCCCGCTGGAAGCTCATCACCTCGAGGATCGACTTCTCGGCGTCCCACACCAGCCAGAAGATGATGGCGTCGACGTTGACCGGCACGGTGTCGCGGGTGAGCGCCGACTCGGCCGCGACGTCGGTCGTCCGCACCCGCTGGTCGACGAAGTGCGCCACGCTGTCGATCACCGGCAGGATCCAGAAGAGGCCGGGGCCCGAGAGCCCGCGGTAGCGGCCGAAGCGGAGCACCACCGCCCTCTCCCACTGGTTGGCGATCTTGATCGCGAACATCAGGCAGAGGCCGAGGAGGAGCGATCCCAGGATCACCGGCACCCCCGCCGCCGGGCTCTGCTGGGCGAGCACGCCGCCCGCCGCGCCCCCGGCGATCCACACCACCACCGCCGCGGCCGCCGAGACCGGGTTGACGTACTTCCGCACCTCCTCCTTCATCTGCTCCCTCTGCTCGCGGCTCTCCGGCTGCGCCGCCTCGGTCTTCTCCTCGCCACCCTGGCGCCGGCGGTTGCGCCGCGCCTGTATCTGACGCATGAGCATCCTCTGTCTCCTTGTCGTAAGGCGTTCAGGAACCCGTCTCCCGCCCCGGCTGCGCGTCCCGCTCGGCGAGCGCCTGGCGCACCTCGGCCAGGGTCAGCCCCTGCGCCGCCGCCCGCGCCAGGAACTCGTCGACGAGCTGGGCCACCCGCCGCCGGCGCTCGACCTCGCCGACCGAGACGTCGGCCGCCGCGGCGACGAACGTGCCGCTCCCCTGCTGGGTCGACAGCACGCCGCGGATCTCCAGCTCCTTGTAGGCGCGCGCCACGGTGTTCAGGTTGACCGCCAGCTCGACGGCCAGGGCGCGCACCGTGGGCAGCCGCTCGCCGCGGGCGAGCCCGCCGGTGGCGATCCCCGCCAGCACCTGGTCGATGACCTGGCGGTAGAACGGCACCCCGGAGGCGGCGTCGAGCTGGAAGCGGATGGGCATCGGGGCGAAGGGCTCTCTGGATCAATTGTACTAGTCAACTAGTACAAGAGGAGAATAGACCCGAGCGGCGGGGCTGTCAAGGAAGCTCGCGCCGGCGCGCGGTGCGATAGGGTTCCCGCGGATCGGCGTGACGATGAGCGAACCTTCCCAGCCCGGCGTGCCCTCGGCGGCGCGGACGGCGGTCGCCTATGGGGTGATGATCGCGGCGACCGCCGCCGCCTTCGCCTGGATCCGCGCCCGCGGCGGCGAGCTCGCCGCGCCGCCGCCGGCCGGTCCGGTGCGCTTCGGCGCCGTCGCGGCGAGCATTCCCCAGGTCGCGATCCTCCTCCACGTCCTCCTGGCGCTGGTGGCGGTGATCGTCACCGCGCGGCTCCTCGGCGCCCTCTTCCGGGTCCTCCGCCAGCCGCCGGTCATCGGCGAGGTGATCGCCGGGATCGTCCTCGGGCCGTCGCTCCTCGGGCGGCTGGCGCCGGGGCTCCACGCCGCTCTGCTGCCGGCGGCCATCGCGCCTCACCTGAACCTCCTGGCGCAGGTGGGCGTCATCCTCTTCCTCTTCCTCGTCGGCCTCGAGCTCGACACCGACGCCCTCCGCCGCGGCACCCACACGACGATCGCCATCTCGCACGCCAGCATCGTCGTGCCCTTCCTCCTCGGCTCGGGCCTCGCGCTCGCCCTCTACCCGCGGCTGTCGAGCCGGGACGTGCCGTTCACCGTCTTCGCCCTCTTCCTCGGCGTCTCGATGTCGGTCACCGCCTTCCCGGTGCTGGCGCGGATCCTCACCGACCGCGGGCTCCAGGCGACGCCCCTCGGCCGGGTCGCGCTCACCTGCGCCGCGGTCGACGACGTCACCGCCTGGTGCCTGCTCGCCCTGGTCGTCGGCGTCGTCCAGGCGCGGGTCGGCTCGGCGCTCGCCACGGCGGGGATGACCGTCGCCTACATCGCCTTCGTCGTCCTCGCCGTGCGGCCGCTCGTCGTCCGCCTCGCGGCGCGCGTCGACCGCGCCGGACGTCTCACCCAGGGCGCCACGGCCGTCCTCCTCGTCGCCCTCCTCCTCTCGGCTCTCGCCACCGAGTGGATCGGCATCCACGCCCTCTTCGGCGCCTTCCTCCTCGGCGCCATCGTCCCCCACACCAGCCGCATCGCGCGCGAGCTGACGGCGCGGCTCGAGGACCTGGTGATCGTCCTCTTCCTGCCCGCCTTCTTCGCCTTCACCGGCATGCGAACCGAGATCGGCCTGGTGCGGGGGGCCGGCCAGTGGCTCCTCTGCGGCGCCATCGTCCTCGTCGCCTGCCTCGGCAAGTTCGGCGGCACGCTCGCCGCCGCGCGCTTCACCGGCCTGCCCTGGCGCGAGGCCGCGGCCCTCGGCGTGCTGATGAACACCCGCGGCCTGATGGAGCTGGTGGTCCTGAACCTCGGGCTCGACCTCGGGGTCCTCTCCCCCACCCTCTTCACCATGCTGGTGCTGATGGCGGTGGCGACGACGGTGATGACCGCCCCCATCCTCCACGCCCTCGGCGCCGACCGCCCGGCTCCCGAGCCGGCCGGGAGCCGGCTCAGCAGCCGGCTCAGGAACCGGCGAGCGCCCTCCTCCATCTGCCCGACGAGAGCGCCTGAGGCCCCCGGAGCGGACGGCACCCTAATTGCTGTACGTCCCCCGGGTATGGAGGAGACGACGCCTTCGCCCGCGCCGGGAGCGCCCCACCCGCCCCCGCCGCCGCGGCTCGCCCGCCGGGCGGAGGAGCTCCTCGAGCGCCTGCCGCATCCGCGCGTCCTGGCCGCCCTCCTCGCCATCGTGCTCACCGGGCTCGCCGCCTTCGTCGCCGTGGCGTGGCAGAGCTGCTCTCTCTTCGGCGGCTGCCCCGACGTCGGCCGGCTGGCGGCTCTCGCTCCCGCCGCCGCCCCCGTCCTCCTCGACCGCGGCGGCCGGCCGTTCGCCGACCTCGCCCCCGCCTCCCAGGAGCGGGTGCCGCTCCACGTCCTGCCGCAGCACGTGGCGCAGGCCTTCGTCGCCGTCGAGGACAAGCGCTTCTACGAGCACCAGGGGATCGACTGGCGGCGGACCCTCGGGGCGGCGCTCGCCGACCTGCGCTCCCACGGGCTCGAGGAGGGGTTCAGCACCCTCTCCATGCAGCTCGCCCGCAACCTCTTCCCGCAGCGCATCCCGGCCGAGGAGCGCACTCTCCGCCGCAAGCTGCTCGAGATCCGCGTCGCCCAGGAGATCGAGGACCGCTACACCAAGGACCAGATCCTCGAGCTCTACCTGAACCACATCTACTTCGGCAACGGCGCCCAGGGGATCGCGGCGGCGGCGCGGCACTACTTCGGCATCCCGGCGCAGCAGCTCGACCTGCCGCAGGCGGCGCTCCTCGCCGCCCTCCCCAAGGCCCCCACCCACTACGACCCGCGCCGCTTCCCCGAGCAGGCGCTGGCGCGGCGCAACCTCGTCCTCACCCTGATGGAACGGCAGGGGCGCATCGCGCCGCTCGAGGCGCGCGCGGCGCGCCAGGCGCCGCTCGGCCTGTCGCAGACGCCGGGCACGCGGCCCGAGGAGAGGAGCTTCGCCCCCTACTTCGTGGCCGAAGTGCGGCGCGAGCTCGAGGAGCGGTTCGGCGAGGGTCTCTACGAGCAGCCGCTCCTCATCCGCACGACGCTCGACCGCGACGCCCAGCGCGCCGCCGAGGCGGCGCTCGCCGGCCAGCTCCGCGCCATCGAAGCGGGCACGCTCGGGCGCTTCGACGGCCCGCGCGATCCCGGCCCCGGCCGGCGCGACCCCGAGGCCGGCTACCTCGAGGGGGCGGTCGTCGTGCTCGCCGCCGGCCGCGGCGACGTCCTCGCCTGGGTGGGCGGGCGCGACTTCGAGCTGTCGCAGTTCGACCGCGTGTCGCATGCCCGGCGCCAGGTGGGGAGCGCCTTCAAGCCCTTCGTCTATGCCGCGGCGCTCGCCCAGGGGCACCCGCTCTCCGAGCCGCTGGCCGACCGGCCGCTCAGCGTGCGCCTCGCCGGCGGCCGCGTCTGGGAGCCGCGCAACTACCGAGACGAGTACGACGGCCGGGTGACGATGCGCGAGGCGCTGGTGCGCTCGAAGAACGTCCCCACCGTGCGGCTGGCGGAGGAGGTGGGGCTCGGCCGGGTGATCGCCCTCGCCCACTCGCTGGGGATCGCCGGCGCCATCCCCTCTCTCCCCTCCTCGGTCCTCGGCACCGTCGCCGCGAGCCCGCTCGAGATGACGGCGGCCTACACGACCTTCGCCGGCCTCGGCGCCGAGGCCGCCCCGCGGCTGGTGACCCGCGTCGAGCGGCTCGACGGCAGGGTGCTCTGGCAGGCGCCGGAGGAGAGCAAGCAGGCGCTCGATCCCGGCGTCGCCTTCCTCGTCGACGACGCGCTCGCCGAGGCGGTCGATCGCGGCACCGGCGCGGCGATCCGCCGGCTCGGCTTCACGGCTCCCGCGGCGGGGAAGACCGGCACCACCAACGACGGCGCCGACGCCTGGTTCATCGGCTACACCCCCGAGATCGCGGCCGGCGTCTGGATCGGCTTCGACCACCCGCGGCCGATCACCGACGACGCCACCGGCGGTAAGCTCGCGGCGCCGGTCTGGGCGCGGATGATGCGGCAGATCTACGCCCGGCGGCCCGTTCCCGCCCCCTGGCAGAGGCCGGCGGACGTGGTGCGCGAGGGCGTCGATCCGGCGACCGGCAACGCCTTGGCCGCCGGTTGCAAGCCGGCGGGCGGCGGCGCCCACCAGGAGCTCTTCCTCGCCCGCTTCGCCCCCGCCGCGGTCTGCCCCGGCGAGACCGGCGGCGAGGCGGCCACCGCGCCGCCGCAGATGGCGGCGCGGGGAGACGAGGAGACGATCGAGGGGGCTCCGGCAGCGCCGCAGGAGAAAGCGCGCGCGGAGACCGCGGCGGCAAGCCCGGCGCCGGACGCCGCCGCGGCGGCGCAGGCCGCGGCGGCCGAGCGAGCGGCGACCGAGCGAGCGGCGACTGAACGAGCGGCAGCGGAGCGAGCGGCGACCGAGCGAGCGGCAGCCGAACGAGCGGCAGACCGAGCGGCGGCAGCGGACCGAGCGGCAGCCGAACGAGCGGCGGCCGAGCAGGCGGCCCGCGACCAGGCAACACGGCAAGCCCGGGCCGCGGAGCAGGCGAAGCGCCGAGAGGCGGCGCGGCTGGCCGCGGTCCAAGCCCGCCAGCGATCGTCGCGGGAGCAGGCCGCCGCGCGGCAGGCGGCGGCCGAAAAAGCGGCGAGCGCAGAGAGGGCGGAGAAAGCCGCGGCCGAGCGCCTCGCCGCGGAGCAGGCGCGCGGCAAGCGCCAGCGCGACGCCGCCCGGCTGGCGCAGATCGCGGCCGCGGAGAAGGCGCAGGCCGAGCGGCTGGCCGAGATCCAGGCGCGTGAGAAGGCCCAGGCCCAGCGCGAGCGGGCCGACCGGCTGGCGCCGTCGCGGGATGGAGGCGCGCGACGCGACGGCGCGCCGAGGAGGAGGCGAGCCGCGAGGACGCCGCCGTCGCCGACGCCGAGGACGAGGCGGCCCGCGAGCAGGACGCCGAGCAGGCGGCGCGAGCCCGGCGCGACCGCACGTCCCGGCGCGCGCCGGCGGAGCCCGACGAGGTCGGCGACATCGACGTCACGCAGGGCGGCGCGGCGGCGGGCAGCCTCACCGGCTGGTGGGACATCACCAACCAGATCGAGTCGACCTCCTACGCGCCGTACGAGGGCCTCCGCCTGGGCTACCGCGTGCACATCGAGCAGCGCGGCGACCGCCTGGTGGGGCAGGGCGTCAAGGTGAGCGAGAACGGCCGGCCGCTGGGCGGCGGCGCGCGGACGCCGATCACCCTCTCCGGCAGCGTCGACGGCGACACCGCGCGCATCGTCTTCTCCGAGCGCGGCACGCGCCGCACCACGGCCGGCAGCCTGCGCTGGAAGCTCTCCGCCCGGAGCGACACCCTGCGCGGCGTCTTCGCGAGCGGCGCCGCCGACACCAGCGGCCCCTCGATCGCGCGGCGCGAGCGCTGACGCGGTCGCCGGAACATTTTTTGCAGAACTTTCCGCGCGATCGCGCCGATGCGAATCTCCACCGAAGGGAGCTTTCGTGAGCAGCCATGAGCAGCGAGACGGCGAGGGACCGGGCCTGGGACCGGAGCTCGAGTCGGATGACCTCCCGATCGACGAGCCGGCCGCCGGGCTCGAAGAGCTCGACCGCACGGGAGGGTTGAACCGCCGGGTCTTCCTCGGCCTGTCGCTCTCCGCCCTGCCGATCGTCGGCTTCGCCACCGCGGGCCTCAAGGCGGCGGGGCTGCCCGCCCCGGCGCATCCGGCGCACCCGACGGCCGCGCCGGGTGCTGGACCGGACGCCATCCGCCGCCTGCCGGTCAGCCTGGAGGTCAATGGCCGCGAGCGGCGGCTCGAGCTCGATCCCCGCACCAGCCTGCTCGACGCCCTGCGCGAGGAGCTGGCGCTCACCGGCACCAAGAAGGGCTGCGACCACGGGCAGTGCGGCGCCTGCACGGTGCTCGTCGACGGCCGGCGCGAGCTCTCCTGCCTGACCCTGGCCGCCATGGCCGCCGGGCGGCGGGTGACGACGATCGAGGGGCTCGCCCAAGGCGACCGCCTCCACCCGGTGCAGGCGGCGTTCCTCGAGCACGACGCCTTCCAGTGCGGCTACTGCACGCCGGGGCAGATCGTCTCCGCCGTCGGCCTCCTCGCCGAGGGGTGCCCGAACGATCCGGCGCAGATCCGCGAGTGCATGAGCGGCAATCTCTGCCGCTGCGGCGCCTACCCCAACATCGTGGCGGCGATCCAGGCGGCGCACGGCGCCGGGCGGCAGGAGGCCGGCATGAACCCCTTCACCTACTCCCGCGCCGCGCGGCCGGACGAGGCGATCGACGCCGTGGCGCGCGACCGCCGGGCGAAGTTCCTCGCCGGCGGCACGACCCTCGTCGACCTCCTGAAGCTCGACGTCGAGACCCCCTCCGCGCTCGTCGACATCAACGCCCTGCCGCTGGCGGAGATCGCGGACCTGCCCGGCGGCGGCGTGCGGATCGGCGCCAACGTGCGCAACAGCGACCTCGCCGACCACGAGACCATAAGGCGGCGCTATCCGGCGCTCTCCGAGGCGCTCCTCTCGGGCGCCAGCCCGCAGATCCGCAACATGGCGACGGTCGGCGGCAACCTCATGCAGCGCACCCGCTGCTACTACTTCCGCGACACCGTCTACGCCTGCAACAAGCGCGCGCCCGGCTCCGGCTGCGCCGCCCTGGACGGCTACAACCGCATCCACGCGGTGCTGGGGACGAGCGAGCGCTGTATCGCGACCCATCCGGGCGACATGCCGGTGGCGCTCGCCGCGCTCGACGCCGTCGTCCACACCCGCCGGCCGGGCGGCGCAGCCGGAGCCGAGCGCGCCATCCCGCTCGCCGACTTCTACGTCCCCTACGGCGAGGACCCGGCGCGGGAGAGCGTCCTCGAGCACGGCGAGCTGATCGTCGCGGTCGAGCTGCCGGCGACCCCCTGGTTCGCCCGCTCCCACTATTTGAAGGTCCGCGACCGGGCGAGCTACGAGTTCGCCCTCGCCGCGGCGGCGGTGGCGCTCGACGTGGCGGGCGGCAAGGGCGGCACCATCCGCGCCGCCCGCGTCGCGCTGGGCGGCGTCGGCACCAGGCCCTGGCGCTCGCCCGCGGCCGAGCGCGCCCTCGTCGGCAGGCCGGCGGAGGAGTCGGCGTTCCGCGCCGCCGGGGAGGCGGCGCTCCAAGGGGCTCGCGCACAGCGGCACAACGGCTTCAAGATCGAGCTCGCCAAGCGGACCGTCGCCCGCGCCCTGGCGACGGCCGCGGCGATGGCGGTGCAGACGGCCTGAGGCCGGAGGAGGACGCCCAGATGAGCCCAGCCGTCGGACAGCCGCTCGATCGCGTCGACGGGCGGCGCAAGGTCACCGGCACCGCGACCTACGCCGCCGAGTTCCATCACCCCCGTCTCGCCCACGCGGCGCTCGTCCAGAGCACCATCGCGCGCGGCCGCATCGCCGCCATCGACGCCGCGGCCGCCCGGCGCTCGCCCGGCGTGCTCGCCGTCCTCACCCACGAGAACGCGCCGCGGCTGCAGACGCCGCCGAAGGCGACCGGCGCCAAGTCGACCCCGACGCAGAGCGGCAAGCTCGGCGAGGACCGGCTGCCGTTCGCCGACGACGCCGTCCACTACGCCGGCCAGCACGTGGCGCTCGTCGTGGCGGAGACCCTGGAGCAGGCGCGGCACGCCGCGTCGCTCGTCAAGGTGCGCTATCGAGAGGAGCGGCCGGTCCTCGACATGGTCGGCGCGGAGCCGAGCGCGTACCTCCCCAAGCAGTCGTTCGGCCGCCCCCTCCAGCACCAGCGCGGCGACGTCGCGGCCGGGCTCGCCGCCGGCGAGGTCAAGGTCCGGGAGACCTACACGACGCCGGTCGAGACCAACAACCCGATGGAGCCCTCGGCGACCGTCGCCCGCTGGGAGGGCGACCGGCTGACGGTCGAGGACGCGACGCAGGCGGTGGTCGGCACGCGCGACGTCCTCGCCCAGGTCTTCGGCATCCCGCGCGAGAACGTGCGGGTGCTCTGCCCGTTCACCGGCGGCGGCTTCGGCTGCAAGGGTTTCCAGTGGCCGCACACCATGCTGGCGGCGCTGGCGGCGCGGGTGACCCGCCGCCCGGTGCAGCTCAACCTGACCCGCGCGCAGATGTTCACCTCCGTCGGCCACCGCCCGCCGACCGTGCAGCGGATGGCGCTCGCCGCGAAGCGCGACGGCACGCTGACCGCCATGCGCCACGAGACGCTCCAGGAGACCTCGCCGACCACCGAGTTCGTCGAGCCCTGCGGGCTGACGACGACGAAGCTCCTCTATGCCTGCGAGAACGTGGCGATCCCCCACAAGCTGGTGCGGGTCAACGTCGGCTCCGCCGACGCCGATGCGGGCGCCCGGCGACTGCCCGGGGAGCTTCGCCCTGGAGTCGGCGATGGACGAGCTCGCCTACGCGCTCGGTATGGACCCGGTCGAGCTGCGCCTCAAGAACCACGCCGACCGCGACCCCGGCGAGAACAAGCCGTGGTCGAGCAAGCACCTCAAGGAGTGCTACGCGCGCGGCGCCGAGATGTTCGGCTGGCGGCGCCGTACGCCGCAGCCGCGCTCGATGCGGGACGGCGGCCTCCTGGTCGGCTGGGGGATGGCGACGGCGCTCTATCCCGGCAACCGCCGGCCGGCCTCGGCGCGGGTGCGCCTGACGGCGGACGGGCGGGCGCTGGTGCGGGTGGCGACCCAGGACCTCGGCACCGGCTCCTACACCATCTTCACCCAGGTGGCGGCCGACGCGCTGGGGATCTCCCCCGAGCGGGTGGCCTTCGAGCTCGGCGACTCCGACTTCCCCACGGCGCCGGTCTCCGGCGGCTCGAACACCGCGGCGAGCGTCTCCGAGGCGATTGTCGAGGCGGCGGCGAAGGCGCGCGAGAAGCTGGCGGCAGGGGGCGGCGCCGCGGTCGAGGCCGAGTCGAGCTCGCAGCCCGCGGAGCGCAACAAGGCGTATTCGATCCACTCCTGGGGAGCGCAGTTCTGCGAGGTGAAGATCGATCCGCTGCTGCCGCGCGTCCAGGTGACCCGCTGGGTCTCGGTCGTCGACGTCGGCCGGGTGCTCAACCCGAAGCTCAGCCGCAGCCAGGTGATGGGCGGGGTGACGATGGGGATCGGCATGGCGCTCATGGAGGAGACGGTCTACGACCGGCGGACGGGCCTGCCGGTGAACGCCAACTTCGCCGACTACCACATCCCGGTCAACCCGGACATCGGGGCGATCGAGATCGACTTCGTCGGCACCCCCGACCCGGTCATCAACTCCCTCGGCTGCCGCGGCATCGGCGAGATCGGCATCACCGGCGTCGCCGCGGCGGTCGCCAACGCCGTCTACCACGCGACCGGCAAGCGGGTGCGCGACCTGCCGATCACGCCGGAGAAGCTGCTCTAGGCGGCGCCCCGAGGTCGTCGCGACCGTCACGCCCAAGAGGCCGGTCGACCTCGCCCGCGGCCTGGAGCCGACCCTCCCGCCAAGCCCGCCGCCGTCCCGGCCCTTGCGGTGACCGCTCATTCTGCGAAGATCTCCCCCATGTCCACCGAGCCGCACGAATCCGCCGGCGGAGGGCCGGCCCGGTGAGCGAGCTCCCGGCGCTGGCGCGGCGCCTGGCCGAGGCCGCGGCGCACGGCGGCGAGCTGGCGCTCGCGACCGTCGTCGCCGCCGAGGGCTCGACCTACCGGCGCGCCGGCGCCTGGATGATCGTCGGCCGCGATGGCGCGCCGAGTGGCCAGGTGAGCGGCGGCTGCCTCGAGGCCGACCTCGCCGAGCGCGCCGCCGCCGTCCTCGCGCGGGGAGCCCCCGAGCTCGCGGCCTATGACACGCGCGACCCCGCCGACCTCGTCTGGGGTCTGGGGCTGGGCTGCCAGGGGGTCGTCCGCATCTTGATCGAGCCCCTGGCGGGGGACCGGCTGCGCCGCCTGGCGGAGCTCATGGCGCGCGCCGCCGGCCTCGACGAGCCGGCCGTCCTCCTCACCGTGCTCGCCGACGCCGGCGAGCCGGGCCGTATCGGCGAGCGCCTCCTGGTCACCGCCGCGGCGGTGGATTCGACGGCCGTCTCCGCCGAGGCCGCCGGGCTCCCCGGCGAGATCGTGCGCGACGCGCGGGAGTCCCTCCGCGCGGGAGCCGCCGCCGCGGTGCGCACCTACGGCGGGATCGAGCTCGCCGTCGAGCCCCTGCCGCCCCGCACCCGGCTCGTCCTCTGCGGCGCCGGCGAGGACGCCGTGCCGCTGGCGCGCCTCGCCGGCGAGCTCGACTGGCGCGTGCTGGTCGTCGATCACCGCCCCGCCTTCGCGCGCCGCGAGCGCTTCCCCGGCGCCGAGGTGCTCCAGCTCGACCGCCCGCGCGACCTCGCCGGCCGCCTCGGCCCACTCCACCGGCGGACGGCGGCGGTGGTGATGAGCCACCACGTCGAGCGCGACGTCGGCTACGCCGCGGCGCTCCTGCCGCTCGGGCTCCCCTACCTCGGCCTCTTGGGGCCGCGCGCCCGCGGCGAGCGCGTCCTCGCGACCGTGCGGGCGCTCGCCGCGGACCGCGGAGCCGCGGCGCCCGCCACGGCGGCGGACCGCGAGCCGCCCATGGTCTTCGCCCCGGTGGGGCTCGACATCGCCTCGGAGACCCCGCAGGAGATCGCGCTCTCGATCGTCGCCGAGATCTCGGCCGTCCTCGCCGGCCGCGGCGGCGGCCACCTCCGCGACCAGGCGGTGCCGATCCACGGGACGGCACGCGGACCGCTCGCCGGCGCCTGCTCGACGCCGTGAGCGAGCCCGGCGAGCGGGCTCATCATCTGATCGCCCCGGTCGTCGCGGTCGCCGCGGTCGTCCTCGCGGCCGGCGCCTCGACCCGCCTGGGCCGGCCGAAGCAACTCCTTCCCTTCCGCGGCACGACGCTCCTGCGCTGGGTGGTCGAGCAGGCCCTCGCCTCGGCCGCCTCCCCCGTCTGCGTGGTCCTCGGCGCCCACGCCGGCGCGATCGAGCCGACGCTCGACGGCCTCGCGGTCGAGCGGATCCACAACGCGGAGTGGCGGGAGGGGCAGGGCGCCTCGGTGCGGGCCGCCATGCGCCGCCTCGGGGACCGCGAGCGGGCGCCCGATCGGAAGCCCAGCGCCGTCCTCTTCCTCCTCGCCGACCAGCCCCTCGTCACCCCCGCCGCCATCGACCGCCTGATCGCCGCCCACCGCGAGACCGGCGCCCGGCTCGTCGCCAGCGACCGGGACGGCCTGCTCGGCGTCCCGGCGCTCTTCGCCGCCGCCTTCTTCGCCGAGCTCGCGCAGCTCCACGGCGACGCCGGCGCGCGCCACCTCCTCCGCGCCCACGCGGCGGAGGCGGTGGGGATCGCGCTCCCCGGAACCGAGGTCGACGTCGATACGGCGGCGGACTACGCGCGGCTGGCGGCGATGGGATCTTGAGCGGCCGCCGCGGGCGTGCCGGTCACTTCGCCGGCGCGACGTAGCGGTCGCGGCCGCCGATCACGGTCCGCAGCACGCGGACGTTCTTGATCTGCGCCGGGGGGATCGAGAAGAGGTCGGCGGAGAGGACGACGAAGTCGGCGAGCTTCCGCGGCTGCAGGGTGCCCAGGCGGTTCTCCTGGAAGCCGGCGTAGGCGCTCCCCATGGTGTAGGCGCGCAGAGCCGCCTCGACGCCGACCTGCTCCTCCGGCACCCAACCACCGGGGTGCCTGCCGTCGAGCGTCGCGCGGGTGACCGCGGCGTAGATCCCCAGCAGCGGATCGATCGGCGCGACCGTCCAGTCCGAGCCGAAGGCGAGCCGGGCGCCCTCGTCGAGGAGCGAGCGCCAGGCGTAGCTCGTCTTCAGCCGCGCGGCGCCGAGCCGCTTCTCGGCCCAGCGGCCGTCGTCGATCGCATGGTAGGGCTGCATCGAGGCGACCGCCTCGCCCTGCCCGAGACGATCGATGGCGACCCGCGTCAGGTGCTGCGCGTGCTCGACGCGGAAGCGCCGGTCGCGCCGGCCGTTCGCCCGCGCCACGGCGGCGAAGCGGTCGAGCAGCCAATCGTTGGCGCGGTCGCCGATGGCGTGGACGGCGACCTGGAGGCCGGCGGCGTCGGCGGCGCGGATCCACTCGGCCAAGTCGGAGAGGTCGGTCACCGTCAGGCCGCGGCTCTTCGGCTGGTCGGCATAGGGGGCGTAGAACCAGGCGGTCGAGGCGCCGAGCGAGCCGTCGACGAAGCCCTTGACGCCGCCCCAGCGGAGCTGGTCGTCGCCGTGCCCGTGCTGGCGGACGAGGTCGGCGAGGCGCGCCCAGGTGTCGATCGGCACGAAGGCGTAGACGCGCAGGCCGAGCGCCCCCCGCTCCGCGGCGCGGCGGTAGGTGGCGAGGTCGTCCCAGGTGCCCATGTCCTGGACCTCGGTGACGCCGCGGGCGACGGCGTAGGCGGTCGCCCGCGCCAGCGCCTGGTCGCGCTCGTCGTCGGTGGGCGGCGGGATCAACCGCGCCACGAGCTCCATCGCCGCGTCCTTCAAGATCCCGGTGGGCTCGCCGGTCCTGGCGTCGCGGACGATCGTCCCACCCGGCGGATCGGCGGTGGCGCGGGTGACGCCGGCGAGCGCCAGCGCCTTCGAATTGGCGAGCGCCATGTGGCCGTCGAGCCGGTCGACGAAGACGGGGGTGTCGCGGGTGGCGGCGTCGATCCAGTCGCGGCGCGGCAGCTCGCCGCCCCAGGCCTCGTGGTCCCAGGCGCCGCCGGTCACCCAGCGGCCGCGCGGCTGGCGCGCGGCGAAGGCGGCGAGCCGGCGGGCGAGCTCGGCCGGGGTCCTGGCGCCCCGCAGGTCGACCCCGGCGAGCTCGAAGCCGCCGGCGAGGAAATGGGTGTGGGAGTCGATGAGCCCCGGCACCACGAAGCGCCCGCCGAGGTCGACCGTCCGCGTGCTCGGGCCGCGGTAGGGCTCGACTTGGGCGGCGCTCCCCACCGCGAGCAGGCGCCCGCCGCCGACCGCCAGGGCCTCGGCGGGGAGGGCTCCCGGCACGCCGGTCCAGACGACGCCGTGAACGTAGACCGCCTCGGCTATCGGCACCTCGGTGCGAGCGGCCGCGGAAGCGTTCGAGGCGAGGCCCGGGGCCGCCGGCGGCGCGCAGGAGGCGGCGAAGAAGAGCAGCGGCAGGAGGGGCAGGAGAGGGAAGCGTCGCGGCATCACCGTCGGCATCTTTCAGCCCGACGCCGTATCCTGTCAAGGGGAAGCCCCGCTAAACCCTCTGAATCCCGTGACTTTCGTCCAGCCTGACCCGGCGCTCGCCAGGTGCCAGGTACTTAGCCACCAGGAGCCAGGTACTTAGCCACCAGGTGCCAGGTACTTAGTCACTGGCGGCGAAGAAGCGCCGGGGCCGCTCCGCGGCTAGCCCTCGATCTTGCCTTCCTTACCCATCTGGATCTCGAGCGCCAGGCGGACGATGCTCTCGGCGGCGCGGCCGGCCTCGCTGCTGACCCGCTCGACGCGGGCGAGGAGCGCCGTCTCGGCCGAGATCGCTTCCGGCCCCTCGGCGGCGCTCAGGGCCGGCCCCGCCTCGCCCTCCGGCAGGCGCTGCGCGGTGCGCAGCTCGTGGAGGAAACGCCGGGTGTAGTCGAGGACGGAGGGCTGGTAGCCCATCGCGTCGAGGAGCTTCCTCAGGTTCTTGCGGCCGGGGACCTTCTTCTTGCGCTCGTAGTCGGAGATCGAGCTGTTGCCGATCCCCGAGGCCGCCGCGAGGTCGTTCTGCTTCCAGCGCAACGCCGAGCGCAGGATGACGAGCATGACGTCCAGCTCCTCGTCCTCGGCACTCCAGCTCGACGGCGGAGGCTTCTGTGGCATGGCGGCGTGAACATATCGCTACAGGACGCCGTCCGCAAGAATAAACTCTTCATCCTCAGTAGTTTACGCGACCGAAACATTTTCACTCCGAAGCGAAACAAGATCCATCCTCGGCCCGTTTTGTCCGCCGGACCACGTTGGCCGCGCGGGCGATGTCTCGAAAGAGTGATCTGGCGTCGCCTGCCGCCCGCGCGCCTCCCGGCCCATCGCGCGCCCCCGCGATCGCATCTCTCTCGGCGCCTCCGGGAGGGGCGGTCTCGGGAAAGCGCACCGGCGGGACCCGGCGCAGGCTTCTTTTTCCTCCGCGGCGCGATGGCGGAAGAGGGCTTCCAAACGGGCCGCCGAGAGAGTGACTTGACAGGTCATGTCGAACGGCCCAGAGTGTCCATCATGCGCAGCGCAGGGATCGCCGAGCTCAAGGCCGGTTTTTCGGAGTACCTGGCGAGGGTCAAGGCCGGGGAGGAGGTGCTGATCACCGAGCACGGCCGCCCGATCGCCCGCATCGTGCCGCTCTCGGCGGCCGAGGCGCCCGGCGTCGAGGAGCTGGTGCGCTCGGGCATCCTCCGCGCCCCCGACCGGCCGCTCGGCGACGACTTCTTTCGCCTGCCGCGGCCGCGCGACGCCGAGGCCTCGGTGCGCGGCGGCCTCGTCGCCGAGCGTCACGACGGAGACCCCGGCGGTGGGCAGGATCACGGCCGGCGGAACGACGAAACCCTGGCGGACGATCCCGGCGTCTTCCCCCGCTGACCTCCCGATCCGGCGATGAGGTTCTGGGACAGCTCGGCGCTGCTGCCGCTCGCCCTCCACGAGCCGGCCTCGGCGGAGATGGAGCGCCTGCTGCGCGCCGATCCCGACCTCGTCCTCTGGTGGGCCTCCCCCGTCGAGTGCGCCAGCGCCCTCGCCCGGAGCGCGCGCCAGGGCCGCCTCTCGCCCGCCGCCGAGGGCGCGGCGCGCGCCGTCGTCGAGCGCCTCAAGGCGAGCGCCTTCGAGGTGCGGCCCCTCGAGGAGGTCCGCGCCCGCGCCGGCCGCCTCCTCGCCCTCCACCCGCTCCGCGCCGCCGACGCCCTGCAACTCGCCGCCGCCCTCGTCTGGTGCCGCGAGCGCACCGCCGACGCCCCCTTCGTCTGCCTCGACGACCGCCTCCGCCTGGCCGCCTCCCGCGAGGGCTTCCTCGTGCTCCCCCACGCCGAGGAGGTGCACGAAGGGCCGGCCTGAGCCCGGCGCACGGACGCAAAAATGCCTCGGGAGCTGCAGCCCCCGAGGCCGATGGACTTCAGCTCTCTATGTCACGGTCGAGGTGCTCCTCCCGCCTACTTCGCGGGCGGCGCGGCCTCGGGGCCGGTCGCCGGCGGCGGGGTGGTCTCCGGCGTCGGCTTGGGCTTCCGCTTCGGCTTGGCCCGCGGCTTCAAGCCGAACTGGATGAGCGCGGCGCTCGCGGCGCCGTGCTGGAAGTGGAGCGCCGCGCCGATCCGCGTGTGGAGGTCTTCGTTCGATTGCACGAGCGCCTGCTTCTGGCGCACCGCGTCGGAGAGCGAGCCGCGCAGCGTGATGAGGCGGCGCTGGAGCTCGTCCGCCGAGGTGATGCCCTGCTCGAGCTGGTCGTGGGAATCCTTGAGATAGGGGACGGCGTCGAGCTGGGACTTCAGGTTCCCCTGCATCTCGCGCCACCGGTTGATCTTCTCTCCGAACGACTGCCGATTCGTGCTCATGGTCTCAACTCCTTTTGCGTTATGCTCCGGAGCGTCCGCGGCGCGGTCCACCCGCTCCGGCCAGGAATCCGGGTGGGCTCCGAAAGCGGTCGATGGACGGGGGTGGCCTCCTCGCAACGGGCGACCACCTCCGGCTCACGTCTCTTTCCTACCTGCCAGCATCTCTCTCACATCGGTCTCCTCCTTTCTCCCGCGGGGCTCCCGCCGGCGGTCTGCAGCCCTCCGGCAAGGGCCCTTCGTCAAGCGGCTGCTTCAACGTGCCCAGAATGTCTTCGGACCAAACCAGAATTCGTCTTGACCTGACCTGAATCCACTGACTTCTCCTCTGAATCCGCGGACTTCGCCTAGGAGTCCGGCGGCGTCTCCTAAGAATCCACCGACTTCTCCCCTGAGTCCGCCGATTTCACCTCTGCAGCCATTGGCTTCTCCTATGAATCCGCTGATTTCGTCTGTGAAATCCTGGCCCACTCGCCTCGATCCAATAAATTGTACATCGAATCCAAAAAAATGAATAGCGCTCCCGTCGCCGTGCGCCCGCCTGGTTCCCCGCCGCTGATGTAGCCTAGTGGGGCCGCGCTCCCCCGCTCTTCAGGAGACTCGTTCATGTCGACCGCGCCGTCGTCGCAGGACCGGCCTCAGCCACCCTCGCGCCCACCCGCGCGGTGGAAGGACGCCACCATCGCCGTCCTCGCCGTCCTCCTCGTCGGCGTCTCCGGGCTCGCCTTCAAGGACAAGCTCGCGAGCGCCGGCTCCTGGTTCCGGCCGAAGCCCAAGGGCGATCAGGTCGCCGTCTTCAACGTCGTGATGGACCGGAAGAACCGGGCCTATGTCGACATCCTGTTCGACAATCCGTTGGGGCAGGGGAAGGCTGGGGGAGGTGCTCGACCCGGCGCCGGCGAAGATCGAGCCCGCGCTCGGCGGCTACTGGAAGTGGCAGGACACCAACGCTTTGCGCTTCCAGCCGACCTCGGCCTTCCCCGTCGCCTCGCGAGTTCAAGATCACCCTCATCCCCGAACGGCTCTTGAAGGCCGGCCAGGAGTTCGCCGGCGACACGGAGCTCAAGGTGGTGACGGACCGGTTCCTCGTCGAGGGGATCGATCTCAACGAGGAGCCGGCGCTCACCGGCAAGGGGAAGGTCATCTTCCGCGGCAGCCTGAAGTTCAACTACGAGGTCAAGGCGGAGGAGCTCGCGCCCCGGATCAAGCTGGTCGATCCCGAGGCGCCCGGCGGCAAGCCGGTCGCCGTCACCCTGGAGACCGACTACGAGTCGAAGGTGATCGGCTTCCGCACCGAGCCGGTGCAGAAGAAGAAGGAGGAGCGCAAGGTCCGCCTGGTGATCGGCGGCGACCTCACCTCGGCCGCCGGCAACGTCCCCCTCGGCGAGGAGTACGCCAAGGAGATCCCGGTCGGCTCGAGCACGAGAAGCTCGCCGTCCGGAAGGTCGACCGCCGAGCCCGGGCCGCACGAGTCGACGATCAAGATCCGCTTCTCCTCGCCGGTCTCGGCCGCGGTCGCCGAGAAGTACGTCCACATCGACTCCGGCGGTCGCCTACCGCGCCGTCGGCGGAGCGCAACCAGCTGTCGATCACCGGCGAGCTCAAGCCCGGCGGCAGCTACACCCTGACCATCGACAAGGGGATGCCCGCCACCGACGAGGCCGTCCTCCAGGCGGCGTACAAGACAGGACGGTCGACCTGCCCGACCTCGAGCCCGCGGTCGACTTCCAGAGCCAGGGGATGTTCCTCTCCGCCGCCGGCAGCCACGCGGTGGCCCTCGAGGCGTCAACGTCCCCGAGGTGAAGATGACGATCGACCGCGTCTATCTCAACAACCTCTTCTTCCTCTTCCAGTACGGCGGCTTCTTCGACGAGGACTACGCCTGGCGAGGGCGCGCAGATCCCGCACCTCCTGGGGACCGCCTCGGCGAAGAGACGCTCACCGTCGGCAGCCAGCAAGAACGCGAAGCAGCGGACGCCCGGTGACGCTCGACAAGCACATCCCCGACTTCTCGAGCAGTCGCGCGGCCTCTACCGCGTCGTCGGTCGCGCGAGGCGGAGCCCAAGGGCTGCGCAGCGCTGGCTGCTGCTGACCGATCTCGGCGTCGTCGCCAAGCGCGGCAACGGCGAGATTCTGGTCTGGGTGTCCTCGTTCAAGGACCTCGCCGCCGTCGCGGACGCCAAGGTGACCCTGCGTCTCCGACCAGAACCAGACGCTGGCCTCGGGACGGACGGACGGCGACGGCGTCTGGCGGGTGAAGGACTCGGCGGCGCTCAAGCCGGGCGAGCGCGAGGCCCGCCCCTACATGGTGACGATCGAGAAGGGGGACGACTTCACCTTCCTCCTCTTCGACAAGATGAAGATCGACTCCGACGGGCCTGGACGTCGGCGGCGCCGAGGCTCGCAGCCCTCGGGCTACAGCGCCTTCCTCTACGGCGAGCGCGACATCTACCGGCCGGGCGAGACGGTGGTGGGGATGGCGGTGGTGCGCGACCAGCACCTCGCGGCGCCGCCCCGGATGCCGGCGCTGCTGCGCTACCGCGATCCGCAGGGGCGCGAGCGTGGCACCCAGAAGGTGACTGCCGGACGAGCGCGGCCTGCGCCGATTTCCACCTCGACCTGCCCGCCTATCGCCTGACCGGCGGCCACACGCTGGAGCTGGAGCTGGCGCAGAAGGTGATCGGCCAGTACCGCTTCCAGGTCGAGGAGTTCGTGCCGGACCGCATCCGGGTGGAGATCGCGAAGCCCACGGAGCCGGTCGGCCCCGGCCAGACGCTCGCCTACACCGGTGCGTCGAGCTACCTCTTCGGCGCGCCGGCGGCGGGGCTGCCGGTGGAGACGCGCGTGCGGCGTCGTCGACTCGACCTTCGCCCCCAAGGGGTTCGCGGCGTTCACCTTCCGCAACGCCGAGCGCAAGCTGGACGACAAGGAGATCGCGAGCCAGCAGGGCAAGCTGGACGACCGCGGGCCGCCGGGCGTTCAAGGTCAGTGCCGGCGGGCGCCCCGGTCCCCTCGTCGCTCGAGGCGGTGATCACCGCCCGCGTGCAGGAGCAGGGCGGGCGCGGGGTGGCGGCGATGGCAGCGGCTGCCGGTCCACCCCTATCCCTACTACCTCGGCCTGCGGCAGCAAGCGGGCGAGGCCGCTGGGCCGATCCGGGCAAGCCGGTCGACTTCGAATGCGTGGCGGTCGCCCCGGACGGCAAGCCGGCGGCCTCCGGGGCGCTCCGGGTCGAGCTCTTCGCGACCGCTGGAACACGGTGCTCAAGCGCAACGACCACGGCGGCTGGCAGCTACGAGACGACGCGCGACCCGCAGCTCGTCGACAGCCGGGCGATCGCCGCCGGGCAGCCGCGCGGCGGCTTCCGCTTCGCCCCCCGCCAGGTGGGGAGCTACCGCGCCGTGCTGACCGACCCCGACTCCCAGGCCTCGACCGAGGTCGAGTTCTACGTCAGCGGCTGGGCCTACCTCGCCATGGGCGATCAAGAACCCGTCGCGGCTGGACCTCGATCTCGACAAGGCCGAGTACGCGGCCGGCGACACCGCCCAGGTGCAGGTGCGGGCGCCCTTCCCCGGCAAGCTCCTGCTCACCGTGGAGCGCGAACGGCATGCTCGACACCGCGATCTATACGCTCACGGGCAACACGGCGAAGATCGCCGCTGCCCGTCGGCGTCGAGTTCCGGCCGAACGCCTACGTCACGGCGACTCTGGTCCGCGGCGTCAAGGACCTCGAGGCCGGCTCGGTCGGCCCGCGCCTTCGGCGCGGTGCCGATCTACGTCGAACCGCACGGCCAACCACCTGGGCGTCGCGATCGACGCGCCGCCCAGATGCGGCCGGGGACGAAGATCGAGATCGTCGTCAAGGTCCCCGCGGGAGCCGGAGCCGGAGCGGGGGGGCCGCGCCGCCGTGACGGTCGCGGCGGTCGACGAGGGGATCCTCCAGCTCATCGACCAGAAGACGGCGGAGCCGTTCGACTTCTTCTATCGCAAGCTGGCCCTGGGGGTCGACCTCGGCTACGACACCTTCGGCCTGCTGCTGCCGGAGGTGGCGCCCGAGCCGGCGGGCGGCGGCGAGGGGGCGGAGGGGCTGAGCGCAGTACGTCCGCACGGAGGGGATCCGGCGCGTCCAGCCGGTCGCCTTCTGGTGCGGCCCGGTCGACCGTCGGACGCGGCCGGGAACGCGCGGGTCGAGCTTCAACCTCCCGGAGTTCCAGGGGGCGCTGCGCATCATGGCGGTGGCGATGCGCGGCGACCGGTTCGGCTCGGCCTAGCGGCTCACCCGCGTGCGCGAGCCGCTCGTCCTCCTCCCCACCTTCCCGCGCATCCTCTCCTTCGGGGAGACGCTCCAGGTGCCGGTGACGGTGAGGAACGACACCGGCCGCGACGGCAGCTCCAGGTGACGCTCCAGGCGCTCGCCGCTGCCGGGGCCGGGACCGGCCAGGCTCCCGTCCACGTCGAAGGCACAAGGATTCTCCCAACCCGCAGACCGTGCCGGTGCCCGCCGGGCGCGAGAAGACCGTCTACTTCACGGTCAGGACCGCGGGGGTGGCGGGCGAACGTGCGCTTCGCGCTCACCGCGGCCGGCAACGGCGAGACGACCCACGCGAGCGAGACCGTCGGCGTGCGCCCGGACCTGCCGGTCGCCTCTCTCGAGGACGCCGGCGCGATCGGCAAGGCGCGCGCTCGAGCTGCCGCTGCCGCAGGAGCGCGACGCTTCCGCCCGGAGACGCTCCGCCGCGAGCTGCGGCTCGGCTCGGTGCCGCTCGTCCAATTCGCCGGCAAGCTGTCGAGACCTCGTCCACTACCCCTACGGCTGCCTGGAGCAGACGGTCGTCCGCGGCCTTCCCGCTCCTCTACATGGCGGACATGGCGCAGAAGCTCGACCCCGACCTGCTCGATCCGAAGAAGGGGAATGGCGACCCGGCCGCCTACGTCCACGCCGCGATCTCCCGCGTCGCCTCGATGCAGCTCTACGGCGGCGGCTTCTCGCTCTGGCCGGGCGAGGAGAACGTGCAACCCGTGGGCGACGGTCTACGCGGCGCACTTCCTGGTCGAGGCCCGGCGCGCCGGCCAGCCGGTGCCCGATTTCCTCTACGACGGCGCGCTCGCCTACCTCGCCGGCGACGTCAAGGCGAAGGGGACTACGGGAGCGACGAGCTCGAGCGGACTGGTCTACAGCTCTACGTCCTCGCCCGCGCCGGCCGCGCCGACCTGGGCACCATGGACTTCGTGCGCGAGAAGCAGAAGAAGAACCTGACCACCGAGTCGCGCGCCCTCCTCGCCGCCGCCTACGCCGCGGTCGGGCAACCCGCAGGCGATCGCCGAGCCCTCGCCCAGCTAGGCCCCCTGCCCGGATCGGCTCAAGAGATGGAGCGGCAGACCGGCGGCAACTGCGAATTCCGGCGGTGCGGAACCGCGCCATCGTGCTGCTCGCCCTGCTCGACGCCGCTCCGCAGAGCCGCGAGATCCCGGCCCTCGCCGACCGCCTGGCCCGCGACGCCAGGACCTACGGCGGGTGGACCACCCAGGAGGCCGGCTGGGCGCTCCTCGCCCTCGGCCAGCTCTTCCACCGCCAGGCCCAGGCGCCGCCCTACGCCGGCACCTCTTCGTGGGCGACCGCAGGGTCGGCACCTTCACCAACACGACGGCCAATTTCCTCGACCTCCGCGGCAGCGGGCCGGTGCGGATCGTGATGGACGCCGGCTACCGGCCGGGCGCCGCCTTCTACAGCCTGATCACCCGCGGCGTGCCGACGGACGACGCCTTCGCAGCCCTCCAATAACGGCCTCGAGATCGAGCGCGAGGTGCTCGACCGCGACGGCAAGGAGGTCGACCTCGCCGCCGTCCACCAGGGGGACCTGCTGGTCATGAAGACCCGCGTGCGCTCGACCGCCGGGGCGGTCCAGAACGTCGTGATCGAGGATCTCCTCCCCTCCGGCCTCGAGGTCGAGAACCCGCGCCTGAAGACCACCGAGCCCTCCCCTGGGTGACCGACGCCACCGCCGACCGCTCCTACCTGGACCTCCGCGACGACCGCATCCTCATCTTCGCCAATCTGCCGGCCGAGAGCACCTGGGTGACCCTCTACGCCCTGATGCGCGCCGTGGCGCCGCGGCAGCTTCCGCCTGCCCCCGGCCCACGCCGAGGCGATGTACAACCCCCGGCTCCAGGCGACGGGCGAGCGGCGGCGGATCGAGGTGGGGGTGCGGTAGGGCGTCTCCGCCGCGCGGTCGCCGGCCGCGCCGGTCAGCGGCCAGGCGGCGCGGCCGGCGGCGGGGCGGTTCCTACCGGCGGCCGGTCGGGGATCGAGGGGCCGGGGGTGTCGAAGAGGGCGTTCAGGATGCCGGCGAGGCGGATGCCGGCCTGGAGGAGGCGACGGCGCACCAGCGGGTCGTTCCGATCGGCATAGAGGTAGCCGAGCTTGCCGTCGCCGATCGCGTAGACCCGCGCCCGGAGGTCCTGCGACTCGCGAGCCCAGTCGACGGCGCCGCTCGCCTGCCAGGCCCTCACCTCGGAGTCCGTCGGATGGTCGATGAAGTCGGCGAGCTCGGAGAACGAGAGCTCGGTCTCGGCGATGATCTTCTCGTCCCACACCTGATGCAGGTTGGTGGGGCCGTTGAACCAGGTCACCTGGATGTCGTTGCCGCCTCGGTCGGCGCGGCGGCCGACGTGGAGCGGCTGGTGGATGTCGCCCACGAAGTGGACGAGGAAGCGGAGCGCCTGGGCCTTCGGCTCCGCCGCCGCCCGCGGGTCCTGCAGCACCCGGGTGAAGCGGCCGATGGCCTCGACGACGTCGCCCGCCGGGCTCTTCGCCGTCGTCTCGTAGGTCTCTCCGTCGTCGATGTCGACGAAATGCCAGGGCTTGGCCCGGTCCCAGGCGGGGTCGGAGCGGATCTCGTCCGGCCAGGTGGAGACCTGGGCGAGGCTCTCGGGGCCGAGGATCGCGGCGACGCCGCGCGCCGCGGCTGCCGAGAGGTGGCGCTCGGCGATCCGCCCGACGACGCGGTGGCCGATCGGTCCCCAGGCCGAGGCGGAGCCGGGGGCGATCAGGAGCGCCGCCGGGAGCAGCAGCGCGAGGGCGAGAGGATGGCGGATCTTCACCGGGACCTCCTTTCGGATGGTGACTCCGCCGCGCGGCGGACGACAGGTTTACCAGAATCGTAGCAGGTTGCCCGCGGCGGGCTGACTTCGGCTCGGGGAACCGGACAGGCCGGCGGCCGCGGCTTCCACGCCCTCTCCGCTCCGCGCCGCCTCGGCTCGCCGGAAGGTGTCGAGCGCCAGCTCGATCACCTCGGCATTGGCGACTTTGATCGCCGCCAGGTGGTCCGCCCCAGGGATGATGCGGCAGCCGGCGCCGGCGAGGGCGGCGAGCTGGCGGGTCTCCTCGGGGAGCACGTTGGGGTCGCGCTCGCCGCTGACGTAGGTGGCCGCCTCGACGCCGAGCGCCGCGGCGTGGCGGCGGATGTCGAGGAAGCGGTAGGCGCGCGCGAACAGGTGCCGGAAGAGGAGATAGCCGGGCCGCAGCGCCGGCTCCATGCGCCACCCCCAATCGGTCAGGTGGAGGGCGACGTCCTCGAACATCGCGCCGCAGACGTCGTCCGTCGCGCTGAGGACGGGATGCGCCCAATAGCCGCCCGCGCTGACGCCCCAGACGTGGATCGGGAGGTCGCCCACCCGCCGGCGCAGGAAGCGGAGCGCGGCCTCGACATCGCGATGGAGGAAGCCGTAGCGCGTGCCGCTGTCGCCGGCGCCGGGGAAGTCGAAGGTGAGGGCGTGATACTCCGCGGCGCGCAAGGCCGGGATGCGCCCGCGGCGGTAGAAGTACGACTTGCCCCCCGAGGTCCAGGGATGGAGCAGCAGGACGGCGCCGCGCGCCTTCCCCTCCGCCGCCGGGAACCAGACCGCGGAGAGCGGCCCGTCGCCGTGCTCGCGCTCGATGGCGACCTTGACGAAGGGCGCGAGGCCGGCGAACGGCTCCGGCTGGCGCGCCGCCGGCAGCCGCGGCGTGAGCGCGGTGAACAAGCGGCTCGCGAGCCGCTCCTCCCAGTCGGGCAATCGCTTCGGCGGGTCGGCGGTCATGGTCTCCCTTCAGCAGCCGGGGAAAGCTATGCCGAAACCGCTCCGCCTCGCCAGCCCCGCAGGGTTAGTCGGCCGGCGGAGGCTCGGCGTTACGGTCGGCACGGGCGAGCAGCCCTTCGGGCTCGCGCTCCTGATGGTAGCTGGGATTCATCCGCCAAGTGGCATTATAATAGGTGCCAGATGACCAGACGGGAGACACCCTTGCCGGCGACGTCCGTGATCGTGGAAGCTCTGGGCGGGCGGGCGACGCTCGAGCGGCGGGTCGAGAGCTCGGCCGATCTCTCGGCACATATCCGGGCCGGGCTGCCCTACGCCGCGCTCGAATCGGTAATGGCCAAGTTCGACCTGCGGCGCGAGGAGATCTCCTCGGCGCTCCACTTACCGGCGCGCACCTTCGCCCGCAGGAAGCTCGAGAGGCGCCTCTCGCCGGACGAATCGGACCGTCTCTTCCGCCTCGTCCGCATCGCCGCGCAGGCGGTGCAGGTGCTGGGGAGCGAAGAGCGCGCCTCGCTCTGGCTCCGGCGGCCGAATCGCGCTCTGGGCGGCGAGCCTCCCATCGAGATCCTGGATACCGATCTCGGCACCCGGCAGGTCGAGGAGGTCCTCGGCCGCATCGAGCACGGCGTCTACAGTTGACGGTCGAGCCCGCCTCCGCTCCGTCGGCGGCAGCTCCCGCCGGACCGCCGCGGCTCGTCTGGCGGCTCACCTCCGCCCGCCATACCCAGCGCGCCTACACCGGGGAGGGAGCTCGCCTCTACGGCGGCCGCTGGAACCACGCCGGAGTCCCCCTCGTCTACACCTCCGCGACGCTCTCGCTCGCCGCGCTCGAGCTCTTCGTCCACCTGGACGGCGACATCGCCCCCGATCACCTCGCCGCCCGCGGCGCCGAGCTGCCGGGAGATCTCGCGATCCCCGTCCTGGAGATCGCCGACCTTCCCGGCAACTGGCGGACCTATCCCGCCCCCGAGCGCCTGAAAGACCTGGGGACCGCCTGGGCGCGCTCCGGCGCCAGCCTCGCGCTCTCGGTGCCCTCGGCCGTCGTCCCGCGCGAGCGCAACGTGCTCCTCAACCCCGCGCACCCCGAGTTCGCGCGGCTGCGGGTGCTGGCGCCGGAAGCGTTCTCGTTCGATCCGCGGATGTGGAAAGGGAAGTAGGGTGTCGGCGATCCAAGTCGCCCGAAGCTCGGCGGCCGGCTGGCGATCGCGCGAGAGCACCTTCCCTAGGTCAGCGCGCGCGGCGGGCGAGGCGCGCGGGCCGCGCCTGAGTGAAAAAGGCTTCCCGGTTCGTCTCTTGGAGGTGGCATCCCTCCGCCACGGAGAGGAGCGCCGCAAGGAGAGACCATGCCTACCAAGAGAGTCCGCAGACCCAGCAGCTCAGCCCACCGCGAGTCCGCCGCGGCGGCCAGCTCCACCAGCGGGAAGGTCTCCTGCTGGGAAGACGATCCCGGCGACCCCGCGGCGCAGCCGGCGCTCGTGCCGATCCTCGTGCCGGCGCCGAACCAGGCGGCCACCCCGCTGCCCTTCAAGATCGGCGGGACCAAGCCTTCGCCTCAGGTCTACTCGACCGGCACGCCGAAGTTCCGCTTCTGGGCGGCGGCCGGCGCGCTGCGGCGGACCGCCGACTTCTGGGGCGCCATCCTGCCGGCCGGCACCAGGTGGCAGCTCGGCAAGCTGCTGCCGGTTCTCCTCGACGCCGGGGTCGACCTCAACGCCTTCTATACGCGGGGCGGCTTCGGCGACAAGCCGGGCCTGCATTTCTTCCACGACGCGGTCGGCGGCAGGACGTACTTCTCCGGCGAGAGCCCGGACGTCGTCTGCCACGAGATGGGTCACGCCGTCCTCGACGCGATCCGCCCCCAGCTCTTCGATGCGCAGACGATCGAGGCCGCGGCCTTCCACGAGTTCTTCGGCGACGCGAGCGCCATGCTCTCCGCCCTGCAGGTCGCCTCCATTCGGCAGGCCGTTTTCGGCGAGACCGCCGGCGTCCTCAATCGCGCCTCCCGCCTCTCGCGGCTGGCCGAGCAGCTCGGCGCGGCGATCCGCGTCCAGCACCCGGACGCCGTCGAGCCCGACTGCCTGCGAAACGCCGCCAACTCCTTCTTCTATCGCGACCCTCAAACCCTGCCGCCCTCGGCGCCGGCGGCGCAGCTCTCCTCCGAGCCGCACTCGTTCTCGCGCGTCTTCACCGGCGCGTTCCTCGACGCTCTCGCCGCCATCTTCCGGCTCCAGCGCAGCGCGCCGACGGCCGACGACCTGGTGCAGACCAGCCGCGACGCGGCCCAGATCCTCGTCGCCGGCGTGCTGGCGGCGCCGATCGTTCCCGACTACTACAGCCAGGTCGCGGCTCACATGGTCGACGCGGGAGAGAGCGCCCCGTGGAACGGCAGGTATCGCGGCGCGCTCAAGAGCGCGTTCGTCCGCCGCGGCATCCTCTCGCTCCAGGCGGCGGCGACCGTCACCAGCGTCAAGCCGGAAAGCCGTCGCGGCATGGCCGTCGCGATCGCCGCGCGGCGTGAGGCCGCCACGCTGCCCAAGGCGACGATCTCCGGCGCCCAGTTCGGCCTCACCAGCGCGGCGCTCACGGTGCATACCGCCGAGGACCCGAAGCGGTTCGCCGTCACCTCCGCCTCGCTGACCATGGGTCCCGTCGAGCCGCGATCGCCGCAGAACGCCGCGGAATCGTTCACCGAGGACCTCTTCCAGCGCGGCCGCGTCGCCGTCGGCGATTACGCTCACCCCGAGACCGGCCTCGGCCACAGCCTGGCGGCCAAGACGCACGTCATCGTCGAGGAGGACGGCGATCTGGTGATCAAGCGCCGGACCTTCGAGTGCGGGTTTGACTGACGGCAGAACGCGGCGTACAGTCGTTTTCGGGAGGTGACGATGAGCGCGAAGAAAGCCAAGAAGACCCAGCGCTTGCCTGCCGAGAAACCGCCGGGCGACAAGACCGGCGCGAGCGGGGAAACGACAGCCGACGAACGATTCCTCACCGACCTCCAGGTGCGCGGGGAGGCGCAGAGACCGGACAGCGCGGGCAAGCTGCCGCTGGGCGCCACCCACGCGATCACCGACGAGAACGCGGACGGCACCGCGAAGGAAGCCAAGAGGGTGCGCTACAAGGCCTTCTGATCCAGCTCGGGACCCGGGCGGAGGCGCCTCCGCCCGTTCGTCCGCATCGTCTCCCCGCCGCAGCCAGCTCGCGCTACGCCGCCGGATCGTGCCGGCGGACGATCGCGCCCGTGTCGACGCCCGCCGGCAGCGCGCCGAACGCCCTCCCGCCGTCTCCGGCGAGCCGGGAGGCGCAGAAGGCGTCGGCGACCGCGGGCGGGGCGACGCGCACGAGGAGCGCTCCCTGGAAGGCGAGGGCCAGGCGCTCGACGAGGCGGCGGGCGCCGGCCTCGGCGGTCTCCGGCTGCCGGCGCAGGCCGGCGAGCTCGGCGTCGAGGGCGGCGAGATGGGCGTCGAGGCGGCGGTCGGCGCCACGGGCCCGGCCGACCTCGGCCAGGAAGACGTCGAGCGCCTCCGGGGTCTTCTGGACGGCGCGCAGCACGTCCAGGCACTGCACGTTCCCCGACCCCTCCCAGATCGAGTTGAGCGGCGCCTCGCGGTAGAGGCGGGCGAGCGGCCACTCCTCGACGTAGCCGTTGCCGCCCAGGCATTCGAGGGCCTCGGCGGCGTGCGGCGCGGCGCGCTTCGTCACCCAGTACTTCAGGACCGCGGTCGCCAGGCGCTTGAGCGCGACGGCCGGCGCCTCGCCCGCCGCGGCCTCGTCGTAGGCGCGGGCGAGGCGCATCATGGCGGCCGTCGCCGCCTCGGACTCGATCGCGAGATCGGCGAGGACGCTCCGCATCAGCGGCTGGTCGATCAGGAGCTTGCCGAAGGCCCGGCGATGGCGCGCGTGGTGGATCGCCTGCGCGGTGCCGAAGCGCAGGCCCGCGGCGGCGCCGATCACGCAGTCGAGCCGGGTGTGGTTGACCATCTCCAGGATCGTCTGCACGCCGCGCCCCTCCGGCCCCACCCGCCGCGCCCAGGCGGCGCGGAGCTCGATCTCGGCGCTGGCGTTCGAGCGGTTGCCGAGCTTGTCCTTCAAGCGCTGGATCTCGATGCGGTTGGGCGCGCCGTCCGGGGTGAGCCGGGGCAGCAGGAAGCAGGTGAGGCCGGCCGGCGCCTGGGCGAGCGCCAGGAAGGCGTCGCACATCGGCGCCGAGCAGAACCACTTGTGGCCGGTGAGCGCGTACTCGCCGCCGCCCAAGGGGCGCGCCGCCGTGGTGTTGGCGCGCACGTCCGAGCCGCCCTGCCTCTCGGTCATCGCCATGCCGCAGAGGGCGCCGCGCTTCTCGGCGGCGGGCAGGGCGCGCGGGTCGTAGGTGCCGGAGGTCAGGCGCGGCTCCCAGGCGGCGGCGAGCTCGGGCTCGAGGCGGAGGGCGGGCACCGCCGAGAAGGTCATCGACAGCGGGCAGCCGACGCCGGCCTCGATCTGGGCGAGGGTCATGAACATCGCCGCCCGCGCGGCGTGCGCCCCCGGCCGCGGCTCGCGCCAGGGGAGCGCGTGCAGCCCGTGCGCGACGCCGAGCCCAAGGAGCGCGTGCCAGGAGGGGTGGAACTCGACGCGGTCGATCCGCCGGCCGCTGCGATCGTGGGTGCGGAGCACGGGCCGGTTCTCGTTGGCGAGCACGCCCTGAGCGATCGTCTCCGCCCGGCCGGCGAGGTCGCCGAAGGCCGCCGCCCGCTCCTCCGCCCAGCCGCCCCCCTCGCGGCGCAGCGCCTCGACGAGCGCCCGGTCGCTCGCGAAGACGTTCCAGCCGGCGAGCGGCGGGCTCTGGTTGGCGGCCGCATCGGCGGCGTGCGCGGGGGAGGCGAGGTCGCGGGGCTCGTCGGCTCTCGGCATGCCAGAGAGGATAGCGGACGCGCCGCGCCGCTCGCCGAGGGACGGCTAGAATGCCGCCGATGTCCCTCGCGAGCGCTCGCCCGCGCCGCCGGCGTTCTCGGCGCCCGGCCGGGTCTCTCCTCACCCGCCGCGGCGTCACGGGGCGCCGCATCTTCGCCCTCGCCCTCGCCGCCCTCGCCCTGCCGTTCGCCGGCTTCCTCCTCCTCGACCGCCTCTTCCCCTTCCCCGTCGCTGGCCTCCGCCGGCCGCCGGCGCTCGCCGTCGCCGACCGCGAGGGGGTGCCGCTGCGCTTCTTCCTGCCGGCCGACGGCCGCTTCCGGCTGCCGGTGCGCCTCTCCGAGCTGCCGCCCGAGCTGCCGCGCGCCCTGGTCGCCTCGGAGGACCAGCGCTTCTTCCATCACGGCGGAGTCGATCCGCGCGCCATCCTCCGCGCCGCCTGGACCGATCTGCGGGCGGCGGAGCGTCGTCTCCGGCGCGTCGACGATCCCGATGCAGATCGCGCGCATGGCCGAGCCGCGCCGGCGCACGCCGTGGGCCAAGGCGGTCGAGAGCTTCCGGGCGCTCCAGCTCGAGCGCCTCTACGGCAAGCGCACCCTGCTCGAGATCTATCTCAACCTCCTCCCCTACGGCGGCAACGTCGAGGGGGTCGGCGCCGCCGCCTACTCCTACTTCGGCAAGGCTCCCGAGCGCCTCTCCCTGGGCGAGATCGCGCTGCTGACCGCGCTGCCGCGGGCGCCGCTGCGCTACGACCCGACGCTCTCCCCCGCCGCCCGGCGCGCCGCCGGCGCGGCGCGCGACCGGGTGCTCGCCGAGCTCTCCCGGCGCGGCGCCTTTCCGCCCGGCGCCATCGCCGCCGCCCGCCGCGAGCCGGTGCCGGCGGCCCGCCGCCGGCCGCCCTTCGCCGCGCCGCACGCCTGCGAGCTGGTCGCCGCGCGGCTCGGGCGCGGGGAGTCGGGTGGCGCGCGAGGCGGGCGCCTCCGCACGACCCTCGACCGGCGCCTCCAGCGCGCCGCCGAGGAGCAGGTGGCGCGGCGGATCGCCGACCTCCGCCAGCAGGGGATCGGCGAGGCGGCGGCGGTGGTGGTCGAAATCGATCCCGGACGCCAGGGGGGCCGTCCGGTGCGGGCGCTCGTCGGCTCGGCGGGCTTCTTCGACCGCGAGCGCCACGGCCAGGTGAACGGCGCCGCCTCGCGCCGCTCGCCCGGCTCGACGCTCAAGCCCTTCCTCTATGCCATGGCGATCGACCAGGGGCGGATCCTGCCCGACTCCTACCTCCTCGACGTGCCGACCGACTTCGCCGGCTACGTCCCCGAGAACTACGACCAGCAGTACCACGGCCGGGTGACGGTGCGCGAGGCGCTCGTCCACTCGCTGAACGCCGCGGCGGTGCGGCTCCTCGCCGACGTCGGCGTCCCCGACTTCCTCCGCCTCCTGCGCCGCGGCGGCCTGGCGACCCTCGACCGGCCGCCCGCGGCCTACGGCCTGCCGCTCGTCCTCGGCGACGGCGAGGTGACGCTCCTCGACCTCACCAACCTCTACGCGACCCTCGCCGAGGGCGGCCGCCACCGGCCGGCGCGCCTGCTCGAGGACGAGGCCGCGCCCATGCCGCAAGCGCCGCCGGACGCGCCGGCGCCCGACGATCGCCTGTTCTCGCCCGGAGCCGCGTGGGCGGTCGCCGAGATCCTCACCGACCTGCGCCGCCCCGACCTCCCCGACGCCTGGGACATCACCCGCGGCGCCCCCGAGGTGGCTTGGAAGACCGGCACCTCGTACGGCCATCGCGACGCCTGGGCGGTCGGCTGGTCGGGGCGCTACGCGATCGGGGTATGGGTGGGGAACTTCGACGGCCGGCCGGTCCTCGGCATCTCGGGCAGCCAGCACGCGGCGCCGCTCCTCTTCGACCTCTTCCGCGCCCTCGAGCGCGCCGGTGGCTCGGGCGCGGCGAGCGCGCCGCGGCGGCCGCCCGGCGTCCGCTTGGAGACGATCGAGGTCTGCGCCGACAGCCACGAGCTGCCGGGGCCGTACTGCCCGCGCCGGGTGCGCATCGAGTACCTGCCGGGGCGCTCGCGCCTGCCCTCCTGCTCGTATCACCGGCGGACGCTGGTCGACGCGGCGACCGGCGAGCTGCTGGCCGGCGATTGCGTCGAGACGCGGCCGCACGCGTTCCGGCTGCTGACCGTCTTCCCGCCCGAGCTCGCCGCCTGGGCGCGCTCGCAGGGGCAACCGGTCGAGGACCTGCCGCATCTGCGCGCCGGCTGCGAGGGCATCCCCGGCGGCGGCTCGCCCCGGATCGTCTCGCCCGACGCGGCGACCGCCTACCGCCTGCGCCGCGATGCTCCGGCACAGTTCCAGCGCATCCCGCTCGTCGCCCAGGCCGGCCCCGGCACCGCCCGGCTCTTCTGGTACCAGGACGGCGTCCTCGTCGCCACCGACGGCCCCGCCGACAAGCTCTTCCTCCCCACCGAGCGCGGCGAGCACCGGCTGGTGGTGACGGACGACCTCGGGCGGTCGAACGCGGTGCGCTACAAGGTGGAGTGAGAGCCTCGGCTCCCTAGGCTGCCGCGGACCTCCCGGCCCGGTACTGGGTCAGTTTGGTCCCGCGGACGGCCGCCTGGAAGGGGGTTCGGGAGGGTGGCGGTTGCGTTCCGCCGGGCGAGCGTGTCTTAAGGGGCATGAGACTCTTCGCCACCTCGCCGGCAGCATCCACCGGGGGCGGAGCCGATGCCGCCGCCGGCCCCCGGCCTTCCCGCCGCTTCCATCCGTGGGACCCGCGGCTCTACCAGATCGCCGTCCTCGGCGGGCTCCTCCTCTACGGTGTCCTGGCGCTCGACTTCGAGATCGGGGCGGCGCAGGCGGGGGTCCTCCTCGCCACGGCGCTCCTGACCCAGTACGCCGGGACGCGGCTCGGCCGGCTCGCCGCCTTCGACCCGCGGAGCGCGCTCATCTCCGGCCTCTCGCTCTGCCTGCTCCTGCGCACCGGCTCGCTCGCCCTGGCGGCGCTCGCCGCCGCGGTCACCATCGGCAGCAAGTTCACCCTGCGGATCGGCGGCAAGCACGTCTGGAACCCGACGAACTTCGGCATCGTGGCGACGATGCTCGCCACCGGCGGCGTCTGGGTGTCGCCCGGCCAGTGGGGGAACGCCGCCTTCCTGGGCTTCCTCGTCGCCTGCCTGGGAGGCCTGGTGGTCAACCGCGCGGCGCGCGCCGACGTGACCTACGCCTTCCTCGGCTCCTACCTCGCGATCGTCTTCGGCCGCGCGCTCTGGCTCGGCCAGCCGGCGGCGGTCCCGCTCCATCAGCTCGCGAGCGGCGCCTTTCTGATCTTCACCTTCTTCATGATCTCCGACCCCAAGACGACGCCCGACTCGCGCGCCGGCCGCATCGTCTACGCGGCGCTCGTCGCCGCGACCGCCGCCGCCATCACTTTCGGCCTCTACCGCACGAACGGGCTGCTCTTCGCCCTCGCCCTGGCGGCGCCCACGGTGCCGCTCATCGACCGCCTGCTCCCCGGCCGCCGCTACGCCTGGCGTGGACGGCCGGAAGGGCCGGGGCCCAGCCATCTCGACCAGCCCGACTATTCCGACGCTCACCTCCCGAGGAGGACCGCCATGAGACGCTTCGCCCGCATCGCCCTCGCCGCCACCCTGGTCGCCCTGGCGACCGCCGGCACCGCCCACGCCTTCTGCGGCTTCTACGTCGCCAAGGCCGACACCAAGCTCTTCAACCAGGCCTCGCAGGTCGCCCTGGTGCGCGACGGCGACAAGACCGTCCTCACCATGTCGAACGACTTCGCGGGGGACCCCAAGGAGTTCGCGATCGTCATCCCGGTGCCGACGCTCCTCGAGCGCGGCCAGATCCATGTCGCCGAACGCGCCTTGATCGACCACCTCGACGCCTACTCGGCGCCGCGCCTGGTCGAGTATCACGACGAGGACCCGTGCCAGGTGATGGAGCGCATGGAGGCTATGGCGGCCGCGCCGGCGGCCGGCATCGCGGGCGGCGCGCGGGCGGACCGCGCGGCGAAGCTGGGGGTCCGGATCGAGGCGACCTACACCGTCGGCGAGTACGACATCGTCATCCTCTCGGCCCGGCAGAGCGACGGCCTCGCCACCTGGCTGGTCGAGAACGGCTACCGTATTCCCGCCGGCGCCACGCGGGTCCTCGGGAGCTACCTGAAGCAGGGCATGCACTTCTTCGTCGCCAGGGTCAACCTGCAGGAGAAGGCGAAGCTCGGCTTCACCTATCTCCGCCCGCTCCAGGTGGCCTACGACTCGCCCAAGTTCATGCTCCCCATCCGGCTCGGGATGGTGAACAGCCGCGGCGCGCAGGAGCTCTTCGTCTATGCCCTGACGCGGCGGGGCCGCGTCGAGACCACCAACTACCGGACCGTCAAGCTCCCTTCGAACGTCGACGTGCCGCTCTTCGTCGGGCACGAGTTCGGCGACTTCTATAAGGCGATGTTCAAGCGCCAGGTCGCACGGGAGGACATGCGCCCGGTATTCCTCGAGTACGCCTGGGACATGAGCTGGTGCGACCCCTGCGCCGCCGACCCGCTGTCGCGGGACGAGCTAGGCCGGCTCGGCGTCTTCTGGCTGGGGGAGAGCTCCGCACCGGGCTCCGGCGCCCAGGAGGTCTTCCTGTCGCGCCTCCACCTGCGCTACGACGCCGCCCATTTCCCCGAGGACCTGGTCTTCCAGGAAACCGCCGACCGCGAGAATTTCCAGGGGCGCTACATCCTCCGCCACCCCTGGACGGGGAGCGACTCGTGCCCGGCGGCGGCCGTCTACCGCCGCGACCTGAGGCAGCGCCAGGAGAAGGACGCCCGGACGCTCGCCTCGCTGACCGGCTGGGACATCGATCGCATCCGCGGCAAGATGAACCTCAAGGCCGCCGCGGGATCGGCCGACGAAACGCCGTGGTGGCGAGCGCTCTGGAAGGAGTAGGGCGAGGGTACGGACAGCAGCGGACCCGCGTCCCTCAGCCGCCGAGGAGATGCACCAGGCGGTTGTGCCGGTGCTGGTGGTAGCGCTCGAACTCGGCGCGCTGCTCCGGGTTGAGCACGGCGCTGATGCGGGCGTGGGTGCGCTGGAGCATGGCGAGCATCCGCGGCCTCATCTCGCGGTGCAGCGCCATCGACTCGGCCCGGCTGTCGGCGAGGATGCGATCGACCTGCGCCTCCTGTTCGGGGGTGAGGTCGAGGTGGCGCTTCAGGTCGGTGGCGAAGAGGTGGGTGCCGAGCGCAGTGAAGCCGCCGGGCTGATGCATCTGATGGACGAGGAAGGTCTGGTAGCCGAGCGCTCCGACGGCCACCCCCGCGAGGAACAATGCGACGATGGCGACGATCGCGGTCGAGCGCCTCACCGCCGCTCCCGGGGAGCGGCGGCGGGCACCGGCGCCAGGGCCTGGGCACCGGCATCGGGCGGCTGGGCGGCGTAGGTGAAGAGGACCTCGGGCGTGGCCTCGTCGTTGAGCAGCGAGTTCTCGGCCGACGGCGTCTGCAGCAGGCCGAAGGCGCTGATCGCGAGGGCGAGGACGATCGCCGCCGGCAGCGCCCGCAGAGCCGCCCAGCCGAGCACCTGGGCCGAGCTGGGGAGGCGGGCGACGACGCGGCGCGCGAAGCCCGGGCCGGGCGCCACCTCGCACTCGCGGGCGAGGATGGCGCGGGCCTCCCCCAAGCGGGCCGCATAGCGCGCGCAGGCCGGGCAGGAGCCGAGGTGGCCGGCGACCTCCTCGACGCGGGGGGCAGCGGCCTCCCCGCTCCGGCCGGTCACGAGATCGCGGATCTCGCTGCAGCGCACGGCTAGCCCTCCTCCAGGATCTTGCGCAGACGCTTGCGCGCGCGGTGCGCCCGCACCTTGACGTTGACCGGCGTCCAACCGAGGCGCTGCGCGATCTCGGCGACCGACCATCCCTCGCCCTCGAGCAGCGTGAGGAGGAAGCGGTCGGCGGGCGTCAGGTACGCGAGCAGGCGCTCGACCTCGAGCCGGGCGTTTGGATCGGGCGAGTCGGCCCCCGGCTCGGCGCCGTCGCCGAGCGAGACGGTCTCGAGCCCGCGGCGCCGCAGCCGGTCGTAGGCGGTGCGCAGGCAGATGCGGGTCAGCCAATGCTCGAACGGGGCCTGCCCACGGTAGGTCGAGAGCTTCGTCCAGGCGCGGAGGAAGGTCTCCTGGGCGGCCTCCTCCACCTCCTCGGGACGGCGGAAGAAGCGCCCGAGCAGGCGGAACACGCGCACCTGCTGGGCGCGGACGAGCGCCGCGAAGGCGTCCTCGTCCCCCGCCAGGCTGGCGCGGATCAGGCGCGCTTCGGAGTCCTCCGCGGAGGCGGCGGGCGGCGCCATCGTCAAGGTTTGGGCGGACAGGTCCATGGGGGCATCAAGGGTGGGTCGGGGTGTCCGATCCCTCCAAGAGAGAAGGACGGGCACGGCGCACGACGGGTTACAGTGCCGCGGCCGGCACGCCGGGCCGGGGCGGTGTAACCGATCGGGCACCCCGCCCATCTCGCCAGATAGAGGAGCCAAGAGCCCTCGCTAAAGACGAAGGAGATCTAATCATGAAAATGGCCCGCAACAAGATTCTGGCGCTCGCCGGCGCCGCCGTCCTCGCCCCCACCCTGCTGCTGGCCGCCGCGACGGCCCAGCACGTCCAGCACATGGGTGACTTCAGCCAGCACCTGGCCCAGAAGCTCGGCCTCTCGGCCGACCAGACGACGCAGGTCCAGGGCATCCTCGCCAACCACAAGAGCGAGCTCGCCGACGAGCTCACCCGCCTGAAGGCGGCCAAGACCGCGCTCTTCGACGCCGTCCATGGCGACAGCTTCGACGAGAACGCCGTCCGCGCCGCCGCGGCCAACGTCGCCCAGGTCGAGGCCGACATGGCGGTCTCCCACGCCAAGATGGCGAGCGAGGTGAGGGCCGTGCTCACCCCCGACCAGCAGGTCAAGGCCAAGGAGATGCTCGCCAACTTCCGCGCTCACGCCCAGAAGTCGGGCGATCGGATGCACCACCACATCGAGAGCATGCTCGGCGGCGTCTGACCGCCGTCCCACCCGTCCCGTCCTCTCTCTCCTCTCTCGAGCCCCCGGCCATCGCCGGGGGCTCTCCTGTTTGAGCACCCGCTCGGCACGCCCGCCAGGATCGCCCCCGCCGTCTCTATGTAGGCCGCGGCGGTTGGACCGGCCGGAACGCCGCGGGGACGAGCGAGAGATCCGTCGCCTCCTCGACCGCCAGGCGGATCTGGAACGCCATCACCTCCGCCGGCACCGGGCTCTGATAGGTGCGGAGATGGTCCTCGACCGCCGCCGCGGGCGCCGTGCCGCGGGTCTTGACCGCGCGGTAGGCGCGGAAGGCGATCGCCTCGGCCGAGGCCGGGGTGAGGAGCGGCGGGACGAGCGGAACGAGAGCGGCGGTGGCGTCGTCCTCCAGCCTCAGGCCGTGGCGCGAGCAGAGGCTGCGGATCAGGGCGAGCCCCTCCTCGGGGGTCGCCGCGGGAAAGAGCGGGATCTTCAGATCGATCCGGCCGGGGCGCTTCAGATCGACCTCGATCAGGTCGGGCCGGCTCGAGGCGAGGATCCAGATCACCTTGCCACGGGTCGCCGGATCGCTCATCTCCTGCGCGATCATCGAGTAGACGCGGCCGGAGAGGCCGGCGTCGTTGCCGCCGGAGTCGCGGCGGCCGAGGGCCTGGTCGGCCTCGTCGATGAAGACGAAGCAGCGGCCGAGCGCCCGCAGCAGGCGGAAGATCTTCTCGAGGTTCCCCTCCGTCGAGCCCACCCACTTGTCGCGGAAGTTCTTGAGGGTGACGACCGGCACCCCCGCCTCGCCGGCGAGGCACTCGGCGAGGAAGGTCTTGCCGGTACCGACCGGGCCGCAGAGGAGATAGCCCTTGGGGAGGGCGTTCACCTCGCCGCGCTGCCAGAGGGCCACGTCCTCGCGGAGCCACGCCTTCAGAGCCTCCTGTCCGTGCAGGGCGTCCAGGGTCCTGCCCGCCGGCACGAAATCGATCAGGCCGTTCGCCTCGGTCTCGACGATCTGCTTCTTGAGATCGGTCAAATCCGCCGCCGCGAGCGGCTCGCGCCGGTGCTCCTTGACCTTGAGCAGGCTCTCGACCGCGGCGAGGCTCGAGCCGGCGAGCTCCCCGGCGGTGGCGTCGAGGTCGGCCAGGCCGGAGAGGGCGATCGGGCAGCGCGGCGCCAGCAGGCGCAGCGCGCCGGCGATCTCCCGCGGCGAGGGGAGCGGCAGCTTGATCGCCGGCGCGCGCGGGTTGTTGACCAGCAGCGGATGCAGGTCGTTCAGGCTCTCGGTCAGCAGGAACGTCGCCAGCGGATAGCGGGTGAGGAGGTCGTCCGTCCCCCAGTCGCGGACGAGGAGGGCCAGGGCGTTCTGCTCGTAGCTCCCCGCTCCGGCGGCGGGGACGACCAGGTGGGCGGAGCGCACGATGCAGCCGACGTGGAGCGCCGGCTGGCCCATCCGCGCCAGGTTGGCCGCGTAGCGGAAGAAGCGGGTGAGCGCCTCGACGGCGCTCCGCGGCGCCCGGAGGAGCTCGCGGCTCTCCTCGAACCCCGGCCAGCGGCCGAAGATCTCGCCCCCTTTCTCCACCCGCGCGCCGTTGCCGAGATCATAGGAGAGGACGACGTCGAACCGCGGCAGGAGGACCTGGAGGAGGAAGTCGGTGAGGCTCCCGGCCGCCGGGCCGCCGGCGGCCGGCAGGAGCAGCCGGTCGTCGACGTTGCCGTGGAGGATGAACTGGCTGGCGGCCTGGCTCTCGTAGAGCAGGACCAGCCGCGCGGCCCAGGGCGGCAGGGGGCCGGGGATCTCGGCGGGCATGCGATCCCTGGCGGCTACTGGGTCTGCGCGCCGGGACCCATGGTCTTCGCCGGCTCGGCGGCCGGCGCGGCCCCCTTCTCGCGCTCGAACGGCAGCCCCTCGCGCGCCGCGAAGTCGGCGAGCGCCTGGTCGGCGAGCGCCTTCTGCTCCGATTCCTTCATCGCGACCTCGGCGGCGGGGAGCGAGTCCCTGGCGACCCGCGCCCGCCCGGCGGCCTTCTCGCGCTCCTGCTCCACCATCTCGGAGACCCGGTCCAGGGTGTCGCCCGAGCCGCCGATCGAGGAGATCATGCCGCCCGCCATCTCGGTCAGCTCGGCCATGGCGCGCTTGACCTTGAGGTCGTCGAGGCTGGCGCGGAGATGCTCGATCTTCGCCCGCGCCGCGCCGATCGCCACGTCGCGCGCCTTGAGCAGGTTCTTGTAGGTCTCCTCGGCCTGCTCGAGCTGCTTGCGGTTCTCCGCGAGCTCGGCGGTGACGGTCTGCAGCCGGACGGCGTACTGGCCGGCGACCTGGCGATTGCCGGCGTTCAGGTTCGCCGTGGTCTTCGCCTTGAGGTCGCGCTCCTCGGACTCGAGCCGGCGCACCTGGGTCATCAGCCGTTCGCAGAGCCCGGCGTGCGAGGCGAGGCCCTGGTTGTATCGCGCCACCTGCTCGCGCAGGTTCTCCGTCTCGCCGGCGAGGAGCGCCTCCGGGTTCTCGCGCTCGAGGCCGCTGATGAAGAGGGAGAGGAAGCCGCGGATCAGGTTGCCGATGCGCTGGAGCATGGCGGATCTCCGTGTGATCGCTCGCGAGGAGCCGTCCGCGAGGGCCGCCGCGATTCTATCCCGGCGTGGAACCCCGCGCGGGCGGCCCGAAACCGCGCGGTTGTCACGCCGGCGCCCGATCCCGGTCACACCGGGTTCACGCCCGGCTGCTACAAATCGGCCTTCGCGCGGCCGGCCGCCACGGTGCGCCGGCCCCGACCGCCCGCGGCGGCGCAGGTCGATGGCGGCGCTCGCCCAGCGCGACCCCGAGGCGGCCCGCGCCGTCGCCCGCCGCGACGACGAGATCGATGAGCTCAACCAGCAGATCTATCGCGACCTCATCCAGGAGATGATCAAGAACCCCGAGGACATCCGCCGCCCCACCTTTCTCCTCTGGGTGGCGCACAACCTCGAGCGCATCGGCGACCGCGTCACCAATGTCTGCGAGCGGGTGATCTACAGGGCGACCGGCGAGATCGTCGAGTTCGTCGACCGCCAGCCCGACACCGACATCGACGTCACCGTCTACAGCCACTGACCGCCGCTTCCGCGGCTGCCTACCGGTGGTGGCCGAGCGCCCCGGTCAGCGGCGGCGACCAGCCCTTGTTCCCTCCGCCGAGCACGGCCCTCTCACGACTTCAGCTTCTCCACCGGGGACAACGTGTGGGCATCGCGGGCCAGGAGCCAGCGGCCGTCGGGCTGTTTGCGATATACCGTGATCCGATGACCGGCGAGCTGCATCGCTTCTCCGCCGGCCCGCGGGGTCACGGATAACGAGTCCCGGCTCAGCGTGTAGGCGACTTCGCCGACGACCACGACCTCTTCCAACTCGCTGACGCAATGGATCCGAGCCTGTTGGTGGGCGGCCGAGAAGCCGGCGGAAAATCCATCCCGGCCGAACGGCGCTTGGCCCGGATTGAGAAACACGACATCGTCCGCCATCAAGCGTGAGCAAGCGGACAAGATCGCCGGCGTTGACGGCATCGATCCAGGTCGAATGCACCTCGCGGATTGCTCGTTCATCAGGTCCCATCCTCTCGCCCTTCCACCGCCCACCCGAGGACGGCGGCGCCGAGCTTAGCAGCTCCGTTCGTCACGGCGGGCGCTCCGCTCCACGCCGCCAGCCTATCGATCAATAGTCATTTGACAGCTTAAAGAATGCGACGGATGATCCCCCTCGACCCCGCTCCGAGATCGGAACGACTCCAGGGAGGACATCATGCACTGCCAGCTCACGAGATCCCGCACCGCCCTCGCCGCGACGGCCGCCCTCGCCGCTGCCGCCCTCCTCGGCGCGCCCCGCGCCGCACGCGCCGAGACCGGCGCTCCGGCCATGCCGGGAGCGCGCGCCCGCGCCGCCGCCGCCTTCGGCCGCCTCCCCCTCGCCTTCGAGGCGAACCGCGGGCAGACCGACGGGCGCGTCGCATTCCTCGCCCGCGGCGCCGATTCGAGCCTCTTCCTGACCGACCGTGAGGCGGTCCTGGTGCTCGCCGACTCCAACCGGCCGGAGCGGCCAACGGCTGCCCGCAGCGCCGCGCGGACTCACCGCGCCCGCGTCGTCCGCCTCCGCTTCGCGGCCGCCGGCGCCGCGCCGCGCGCCGTGGGCGAGGGCGAGCTCCCCTGGCGGAGCCACGAGCTGGTCCAAGGCCGACCGGAGGACTCGCGGACCGGGCTGCCCAATTACGCCCGGGTCCGCTACCGCGGCGTGGCGCCGGGCGTCGACCTCGTCTTCTACGGCAACGGCCGCCGCCTCGAGCACGACTTCGTCGTCGCCCCGGGCGCCGATCCGGGCGCCGCGCGCCTCGAGATCGCCGGCGCCGACGCCGCGTCGCTCGACCGCGCGGGCGACCTCGTCCTCGCTCTGGGCGGCCGCGAGCTGCGGCTCGCGAAGCCCGCCACCTACCAGGAGGTCGGCGGCGTCCGCCGCCCCGTGGCGAGCGCCTACCGGCTCCTCCCGGCGGCCGGCGGCGCGCCGGGGGCGGTCGCACTGGGCTTCGCGGTCGGCGAATACGACCGCGCGCGGCCGCTCGTCATCGACCCGGTGCTCGTCTACTCGACCGACGTCGGACCGGGCTTCCTCGCGGCGATCGACGTCGACTCCGACGGCAACGCCTATGTCGCCGGCGACACCTCCTCGCTCGACTTCCCGACTACGCCCGGCGTCGTCGAGCCCGGCCCGCAGGAGGACTCCGATTTTCGCGGCGACGGCATCGTCGTGGCGCTCGATCCGAGCGGCGCCGTCCGCTTCTCGACCTATCTCGGGATCGGGTCCTCCGACGAGCTGACGGGCATCGCCGCCGCCCCGGGCTGCGGCGGCATCTTCGTCACCGGCATCGACTCCTCGGACGACGGTGCGGCCGGCTACGTCCTGCGGCTGCGCTGCGACGGCGGCGCCGTCGAGGCTAGGGCCAGCGCGGGCTTTGGCGATTTCACCGCCGCCTGGGGCGTCGCCTTCGACGGCGACGTCTACGTGGTGGGCATCGTCTTCATGGCCGACAACTACCTGGTCCCCAGGGGGGCCTTCATCCAGAAGTTCGACGACAACCTCCGCGAGCTCTACTACGTCCCCCTTGGCTCCGGCCAGGGCGGGGACGTGGCAACCGCGGTGGCTGTCGACGGCCGCGGCAACGCCTACGCCGCGGGGACGACCGGAGATCCCCGGTTCCCCACTCTCCACGCCGCACAGCCCAGCCTCCGCGGCTCCGAGGACGCCTTCGTCGTCAAGCTCGGCCCCGACGGCACCCGCCTCTACTCGACCTTCCTCGGCGGCAGCGGCGCCGACGAGGCCTACGGCATCGCCGTCGACCGCCTGGGCGGCGCCTATGTCTCCGGATCGACGGCCTCGGCCGACTTCCCCGTGCGGGGGGGAAGCCAGGCGCACCTGGCGGGCGGCTCGGACGCGTTCGTGGCAGCTTTCTACCCGGCCGGAGCGCTCGCCGCCTCGACCTACTTGGGCGGCACCGGTAAGGACAGCGCGGCCGGCGTCGCGCTCGACGGCACGGGAAACGTCTACCTGGCGGGGATCACGTCGTCGTCTGACTTCCCGGCGGTCGACCCGCTGCCCTATCACTGCGCCGCCAACTGCCTGCCGGAGACCTTCGCCGCCGAGCTCGACCACACGCTGTCGCACGTCCTCTTCGCGAGCCGCGTGAGCGGCAGCTCCGGCGTCTATCTCCCGGGGATCGACGTCGATCCGCAGGGCAACGTCTATCTCGCCGTCGACAACTTCGTCGTCAAGATCGCCCCCAACCACCCGCCGGTCTGCACCTCCGCCCACGCCAGCCCATCGGTGCTCTCGCCGGCCGACGGCCGCCTCGCGCCGATCGCCATCGTGGGAGCGACCGATCCCGAGGGCGGCGCGGTCGCGATCTCGATCCTGAGCATCGCCCAGGACGAGCCGACCGGCGGCGCGCCGGACGCCTCCGGGATCGGCAGCGCGACCGCGCAGGTGCAGGCGTCGCGGGACGGCACCGGCGACGGCCGCGTCTACCACGTCCGCTTCCAGGCGACCGACGGCGAAGGCGCCGCGTGCACCGGCAGCACCCTCGTCTGCGTGCCGGCCGGCACCGGCCACTCGTGCGTCGACGGCGGCGCCCTCTACCCCTCGACCGCCACGCCCTGACGCGCGGCGGGGACGGACCAGTCGCGGCGTTGACGGCATGTCGAGATTTCGAGACCAGGTGCGACCCCCTGCAAACCCCCGAGACGACGTGCGACGGTTACTGATGGTGGCCGAGGCTCTCGCGGAGATAGGGATCGTTGCGGGCGAGGAGCGGCGCCGCGGCGAGCGCCCGCCCGGCGACCAGGAGGAAGACCGCCGCGTACCCCGCGGTGATCAGGAGCTCGGTCATCCCCAGCCGCATCCCGCCGAGCACCGGCGGCGCCACCAGCAGGTAGAGGTCGAGCCAGTGGCCCATCAGGACGACGGTCGAGACGCCGAGGAGGAGCTTCGGGTTGCGCTTGGCGGCGCGCGGCATCAGCACGACGAAGGGCACCATCCACTCGAGCCCCGGCACGAGGAAGAACGGCAGCCTGAACCCGCCCTGCAGGCGCGCGACGTAGAAAGTCGCCTCCTCCGGGATGTTGCTGTACCAGATGAGCAGGTACTGGCTCACCCAGATGTACGCCCAAAAGGTGCTGAAGGCGAAGAGCAGCTTGCCCAAATCGTGGAGATGGCAAGGGTTGACGGCGCCCGCCAGGGGCTCGCGGCGGGCGAGGAGGACGACGGCGACGGCGATCGCGGCGACACCGGAGAGCAGCAGGCCGGCGAAGGTGTAGACGGCGAAGATCGTGCTGTACCAGTGCGGTTCGAGCGACATCAGCCACTCGAAGCTCGCCAGCGAGAAGGTGACGGCAAAGGCGGCGACGAAGACCGCCGAGAGGCGGACCAGGCGGCGGTGGTGGGCCAGATCGGGGTTGCGGTCCTGGGCGAGCGAGGCGCGGCGCAGGAGCGTCGCGAGGAGCGTCCACACCCCGACGAAGAGGAGCGCCCGCGCGAGGAAGCCGCCGGGGTTCAGATAGCCGCTCCTGCCGGCGAGGAGCGGGTCATGGGCGACGGCCGCGCGGCGGGCCCAGGGGTAGAGGTCGGCGAGGCCGAAGTAGAGGGTGAGGGCGAGCGCGCCGGCAACGGGCACGATGGCCATCATCGCCTCGGGGACGCGGCGGATCGCCACCCACCAGCCCGCCCGCGCCAGGTAGTGGATGGCGAGGAAGAGCGCGCCGGCGAGCGCCAGGGAGAGGAAGAAGACGTCGTCGACCAGCAGATCCGTCCAGACGCGGGCGCGGTCGGCGCCGGCGAGCCCCCCGCCGACCGCCAGCGCGCCGACGGCCGCGATGAGCCCGAGCATGCCGCCGACGAGGCGCGAGCGGGCCGGCCGCGGCAGGGCGATCTCGGGGACTGCCGCCGTGACCTCGGGGACCTCCGGCTCGGCGGTGCTCATCGTCCGCCGGCTCCGCCGGCGGCCTGCAGCACCTGGACGTAGCGGACGAGCTTCCAGCGATCCTCCGGCAGGATCTGCGCGGCATAGGACGGCATGAGGCCGCTCCCCAGCGTGACGACGTGATAGATCCGCCCCTCGGGGAACGCGCGCACCCGCTCGCTCCGGTAGGAGGGCGGGTTGGGGAACTTGGGGATGATCGGCCCGTCGCCCAGCCCCCGCGCGCCATGGCAGACCTGGCAGAACGTCGTGTAGACCGCCCGCCCGCGGGCGAGGACGGCGGGCGTCGGCGGGAACGGGTCGCGCAGCTCGCGGCCGGCGCGCCCCGCCTCTTCCGGAGTGGCGGCGTAGTGGAACGGCAGATAGCCGCGCGGCACCGTGCCGGGCACCGGGCGCTGGAGAGTCAGGCCGTCGCGCGTCACCGGGTTGGGGGCGAAGGCGTCGAACGGCACCGAGCGCGCCATGTCGGGCATGAACTCGTAGCCGGGCGAGGCCGGCGGCCGCCCGCAGGCGAGCGCCGCGGCGCCGGCGGCGGCGGCACCAGGAGGGGGGAGGAAGGCGCGCGTCCTCACCGCGCCGTCCTCCGCGCAGCTCGCGCACCTCGACCGCGCCACAGCCGAGGAGCAGCTCGCGGTTCGCCGCCGGCGGTCCACCGGCGGCGAGCACCAGCACGAAGCGGTCGTCCGTCGCGCCGAGCGCCGCGAGGCCGGGGAACGCCGCGCGCCGGGCGGGGCGCAGGCCGGTCCGCCAGAGGAAGGCGGCGGCGGTCGCCAGACCGGCCGCGAGGATGGTCAGCTCGAAGGCGATGGGGAGGAAGGCGAGCGCCGAGTTGGCGGGCTTGCCGCCGACGTCGAGCGGCCAGTCGACCACCGCGCAGTAGACCTCGAGGGCGATCGCCGACGAGAGCCCGGCGAGGCCGCCGGCGAGCGTCGCCAGCGCCAGCCGCGAGCGGCGGATTCCCATCGCCTCGTCGAGGCCGTGGATGGCGTAGGGGGCGTAGACGTCGTCGATGGCGAGCCCATGCTCGCGCGCCCGGCGCACCGCGGCGAGGAGCGCCCCCTCGCCGGCGTAGACGCCGAGCGTCCGCCCATCCGGTCCGATCCCGCTCGCTCCATCAGTCATACGCGTCCTCCGCGGCGCCATGGGAGCCGCCGGCGATCGACTTGATCTCCCAGGCGGCGATCACCGGCAGGAAGCGCACGAAGACGAGGAAGAGGGTGAAGAAGAGCCCGAAGCTGCCGATCAGCGTGCCGACCTCGACCACCGTCGGCCGGTAGGTCGACCAGCTCGAGGGCAGGAAGTCGCGGTGGAGCGAGGTGACGATGATGACGAAGCGCTCGAACCACATGCCGACGTTGACGAGGATCGAGACGACGAAGAGCACGCCGAGGTGGGTGCGCAGACGGCGGAACCAGAGGAGCTGCGGCACCAGGAGGTTGCAGCTCATCATCGTCCAGTAGGCCCAGGCGAACGGTCCGGCGGCACGGTTGAGGAACGCATACTGCTCGTACTCGTTGCCGCTGTACCAGGCGACGAAGAGCTCGGTCAGGTAGCAGAAGCCGACCATCGTCCCGGTCAGCAGCATGACCTTCGCCATCGCCTCCAGGTGGACCATGGTGATGTAGCGCTCGAGGCCCATGACCTTGCGGGTGATGAGGAGGAGCGTCATCACCATGCCGAAGCCGGAGAACACCGCGCCGGCGACGAAGTAGGGCGGGAAGAGCGTCGTGTGCCAGCCGGGCACGACCGAGGTCGCGAAGTCCATGCTGACGATCGAGTGCACGGAGACGACGAGCGGCGTCGCCAGTCCGGCGAGGATCAGGCTGAGCAGCTCGTAGCGCGACCAGGTGCGGCTCGAGCCGTCCCAACCGAGGGCGAAGAAGCTGTAGACGGCGCGCGAGAGCCGGCCGCGCGCGCGGTCGCGGAGCATGGCGAGATCGGGGATCATCCCGAAGTACCAGAAGACCAGCGACACCGTGAAGTAGGTGCTGATCGCCACCACGTCCCAGAGGAGGGGCGAGCGGAAGTTGACCCACAGCGGGCCGCGCGAGTTGGGATAGGGGAAGACCCAGAAGGCGAGCCAGGGGCGCCCCATGTGGATGAGCGGGAAGAGGCCGGCGCACATCACGGCGAAGATGGTCATCGCCTCGGCCGAGCGCGCGATCGAGGTCCGCCAGCGCTGGCGCAGCAGGAGCAGGATCGCCGAGATCAGCGTCCCGGCGTGGCCGATGCCGACCCAGAAGACGAAGTTGGTGATGTCGAACGCCCAGCCGACGGTGCGGTTCAAGCCCCAGGTGCCGATCCCGGTCGTCACCTCGTAGGTCACCATCCCGGCGCCCACGAGGAGCGCCGCGAAGGCTACGGCGAAGGCGGCGAGCCAGCCGCGGCCGGGCCGCGCGCCGAGCGCGCGCGAGACGTCGTGCGAGATCTCGCCGAGCGTCGGCCGGCCGTGGACGAGGGCGGGCCGCAGGAGGAGCGCGTCGGGGGAGAGCGTCGCCATGGCGCGGGCCTACGCCCGGTTCCTCACTTTGGAGAGATAGCCGACCCCGGGCCGGGTGCCGAGCTCGGCGAGCACCCGGTACGAGCGCGGATCGTCCTCCTGCCCGGCGAGCCGGCTCCCCCGATCGTTGCGGTCGCCGAAGACGATGGCGTCGGCGGGACAGGCCTGTTGGCAGGCGGTCGCGATGTCGCCGTCGGTGGGCGGGCGCCCCTGGCGCTCGGCCTCGAGCTTGCCGGCCTGGATGCGCTGGATGCACATCGAGCACTTCTCCATCACCCCGCGCGAGCGCACGACGACGTCCGGGTTGAGCACCATGCGGGCGAGATCGCCATGCATCGTGTAATCGAAGCGGTCGTTGCCGGCGTACTGGAACCAGTTGAAGCGGCGCACCTTGTAGGGGCAGTTGTTGGCGCAGTAGCGGGTGCCGACGCAGCGGTTGTAGACCTGCTGGTTGAGACCGTCCGAGCTGTGGACGGTGGCGAGCACCGGGCAGACGGTCTCGCACGGCGCGTGGTCGCACTGCTGGCACATCATCGGCTGGTAGGCGGTGTCCGGGCGCTCGGGCGAGCCGCTGTAGTAGCGGTCGACGCGTATCCAGTGCATCTCGCGCCCGCGGCGCACCTCGTCTCTCCCCACCACGGCGACGTTGTTCTCCGCCTGACAGGCGACGACGCAGGCGGCGCAGCCGGTGCAGGCGTTGAGGTCGATCGACATCCCCCAGAAGTGCCCCTCCTTGACGTACTCGTCCCACAGCGTCGCCGCCTCCGCTGGCACCGCCGAGCCCGCCGGCCCGGCGGAAGGCCCGAGCTCGGCCAGCTTCAGCTCGCGGACGATGGCGCGGCCTTCCATCGAGTGATGAGTCTGGGTGGCGGCGAGCGGCTCGCGCCGCCCGGTGGCGGCGAGGCGCGCGCCGGCCATCCAGCCGCGGAGGAGACCGCCATCGCGGACGGCGACGAGCGGGAAGGCGTTGGCGCCGACGCCGTCGCCCACCCGGCCGGCGCCGCGGCGGCCGTAGCCCAGGGCGATCGACACCGCCCCCGCCGGCTGCCCCGGCTGCACCTGGACCGGCAGCTCGAGGCGGACCGGGCCCACGTCGATCGCGACGACGTCGCCCTCGGCGACCGCCAGCCGCGCGGCGTCGGCCGGCGCCAGCGAAGCGTAGTTGCCCCAGGTCACTTTGGTGACCGGATCGGGGAGCTCCTGCAGCCAGGGGTTGTTGGCGTGGCGGCCGTCGCGGAGCGCGACCTTGGGATGGAGCCGCACCTCCCAGCCGCCCTGCCGGCGCATGGCCGCGGCCTCCCGGCGCTCGGCGAAGATCGCCGCGAGCGCCGGGGCGAGATCCGCGCGATCCACGGGCTGGCGGCTCTCGACCTCGGGCAGCGAGACGGCGCCGTCCTGGAGCGCATGATCCCAGAAGTCGTCGAAGGCCTGCCACTTCGATTGGCGAGGGAAGATCTCCCGCCGCCAATGCTCGCGGAGATAGCCGTGGAAGTCGCCGTCCCGCCCCATCCAGCGGAGCAGGCTCTCCGGCGCGGCGCGGGTGGCGAAGAGGGGCGCGATCGCCGGCTGCGCCAGTCCCAGGCTGCCGCCGACCGGCTCGGCGTCGCCCCAGGCCTCGAGGAAGTGGTGGTCGGGGCAGACGGCGGTGGCGTGCGCGGCGGTCTCGTCCAGCCGGTCGGCGAAGGAGACGGCGAGGGGGACCCTGGCGAGCCCCTCGACGAAGCGCGCCGCGTCCGGATGGTCGTAGGCGGGGTTGACGCCCCAGAGGAAGAGGGCGGCGACCTCGCCGCGCTCCATCTCGCCGAGGAGCGCGGCCATGGCGCGGTCGTCGCCCTGCGCCTGGAACGATGGGTTGTCGAGGTCGATCGTCCGCCCGACGTTGCCGAGCAGCGCGTTGATGCGGTTGACCACGAGCTGGAGCGGCACGTCGTCGACGCCGCAGAGGACGAGGGACTCGCCGCGCGCCGCCCAGAGCTCCGCCGCGACGGCATCGAGCTCGGCCGCCGGCAGCTCGGGAGCATCCTCAGATCCGGTCGCGGCCGGCAGTCCGGCGCCGGCGCGGCGGGCAACGCCAGCGAGGATGGCAACGGCGGCGGCGGCGAGATCCGAGGGGAGGACCGGCAGGCGCAGATCGGCGTTGCTGCCGGTGAGCGACATGCCGGCCTCGATCTGCACGTGCCGGGACATCGCCGCCGGTTGCCCTGCGCCCGCGGGCTGCCGGCCGCGCGCGTAGCGGCGCGTGAGCTCGACCGGCGACAGCCAGGTGCCGAGGAAGTCCGCCTCGATGCCGACGATGACGCGGGCGCGGTCGAGGCGATAGCGCGGCACGATCGGCGCGCCGAAGCTCGCCTCGTTGGCGTAGCGAACGGCGGCGAGCGAGATCGCATCATAGGTGACGTGGCGCGCGGTGGGGAAGCGCGCCATCCAGTCGGTGAGGAGCTGCCGGGTGGCGGGGCCGTGCAGCGTCCCGGTCAGCAGGACGATGGGCCCGCCACGTGCCGCGACCGCGGCCAGCCGCTCGCCGACGAACGCGTCGACCTCTTCCCAGGAAGCGGGCTCGCCATGGAGCACGGGGCCCGCGAGCCGCCGTTCGTCATAGAGCGAGAGAACCGTCGCCTGGCCGACCGCGCAGGTGCCGCCGCCGCTGAGCGGCGAGAGCGGGTTGCCCTCGATCTTGATCGGACGGCCATCGCGCGTCTTGACCAGCAGGCCGCAACCGGCGGCGCAGCCGGCGCAGGTCGTGGCATAGAAAGCGGGGACGCCGGGCACCAGCTCCTCCGGCTCCGAGACGAGCGGGATCGCCCGCCGCTCCGGGATCTTCGTGCAGCTCGCCAGCGTCGCCGCCGAGAGCGTGAAACCCATCAGCTTCAGGAAGTCGCGCCGGCTCTCGGAGACGGAGGCGACCTGCCCCAGCTCCTGCCAGAGCGTGCCGCTACCGAACTCGAGGCGGCGCCGCGCGGCGAGGTCGGGATCGTCCGCCGGCGCGCCGGACGCGTCGAGCTCGTCGACACACTGCCAGTATCGACGCTCCTCGCTCATGCCTCCGCCCTCTCCGGCCAGCCGCCGCGTCTCAGTAATGGCATTTGGAGCAGTCCTGCCCGCCGATCGCCGCCGTGGTGCCGCCGGCGACGAGTGGCGCGCCGTGCCGCGACGGCGGCACCACCCGCTTGGCGCGGTGGCAGTCGATGCACCAGCCCATGGTGAGCGGCGCCACCTGGCGGACGCGCTCCATGGTCTCGATCCTGCCATGGCAGGCGCGGCAGGGAATGCCGCGCAGCACGTGCTGGCTGTGGTTGAAATAGACGAAGTCCGGCAGGTTGTGGACCTTCACCCACCGCACTGCGCGCCGCTGCGCCACCGCCTCCTTGAGCTTCTCGACCTCGGCCACGGCGATCTTCAGCTGGCCGTGACAGTTCATGCACACGCCGAGCGGCGGGATCCCCGCATGGCGGCTCCTCTCGGCGGCGAAGTGACAGTAGAGGCAGGGGATCTGATTGTCGCCGGCATGGATGCGGTGAGAGAAGGCGATCGGCTGCTCGGGTGCGTAGCCCTCGCTCACACCCACCCGCCGCAGGGCTCCCACGGTCAGGGCTCCCACGGTCGAGAGGGCAACGAGCGTGACGACGCTCAGGAGTCTCTTCCTCACCTTGCGGCAGTCGATGGCCCGAACGGCCGCGGCGCGCGCCAGAGGCGGCTCAAGCTGCGGGCGGCTCCAGCCCCCCAGCGCGTGAATGGCAGCACGACGGTGGTGGCGATCCCCGCCAGGGTGTGGAGCCGGACGAGAGACGGCATCTCGGCAACGAGCGCTACCTCCGGCCGCAGCCGCAGCAGCGACTGAAGATAGGGCACGATCGTCACCGTGAACCAGGACGAGCCCCAACGGTACACCAGGGACATGGCGAGCCCGGAGACGACGGCGACGGCGACGAACGTCCAGAGCAGCGTGTCGGCCAGGGAGCCGGCCTCCATGCCGCCGGCGGAGGGTGCGAACGCGCCGCGCGCGAAGACGACGATGCCGACGAGCGCCAGAAGGCCGGCACCGATCGCCGCCGCCTCGACGCCGAGGACGCCGCCCGGCAGCCGGTCGAGCGCGACCAACTGGCGCGGCAGCAGGAAGCCGACGACGTGACCGGCGAGGACGAGCCCGAGGCCGTAACGCCATGCCCACGGTATTCGGCGGCCAGCCGGCTCCGCGCCGCGCTCCACGGGGGTCGCGATCGAGCGGGCCACAGGTACCAGCACGAGGAGCGACAGCGCCACGTAGGGCAGGACGGCGAAGAGCAGGGTGTCTAGCATAAATCTCGCGATTCCGTTGTCGCCGGGCAGTGGCGTACGGGCTCGCTACGATCCCTTCGGTCCCCGCCCCTTCAACCAGAAGACGAGCGCCGAGCTACCGAAACCGAGCATCAGGACGAGTGGCGAAGAGGAGCTCGACGACGGCGCCGGCGACCTGCGCGAGGTCCGGTAGAGGAAGACCTTGACGGCGAAGATCTCCTCGTCCGTCAGGGGCGCCTGATGGTAGATCGACGCCATGAGGGGGAAATCGGCGTCCGCCAGGGCGCGGCTCATCCCCCAGTCCTGGTACTTGTCATAGACGCGGGTGAGGTCCTGTCCAAGCGTGCCGCCGCCCCAGAGGTTGGCATCCCCTGCCGTGTGGCACTGGATGCAGGCCGCGCCGCCATTCGCGAATCCGCGGCGGCCGAGGAAGAGCTCGCGCCCTCGCCGCACGTCGGCGGGGCTGGCCATGCTCGCGCTGCGGATCTTCGCGTGGCCGGCGTCGAGCGGGCCGCCGGCCGCGATGAAGTCGAGCAGCGAGTCGATCTCGGTCGTCGAGAGCTCGTGATCCGGCATGGTTCGGCGGCCGTACTTCTCGAACAGAGCGAGAGCGATCCGGTCGCCCGATCGGATCACGCTCTGCGACGAATGAATGAACGAATGGAGCCATCGACGATCGTGCCGCTGCAGAATGCCCCGGAGGTCAGGACCGACGACCTCGCCCTTGCCGACGCTGTGACAGCCGCTGCAGCGGCTGCGGAACGCGACGGTGGGATCGAAAACAGCCTCGGCCCTCGCCGCCCCGAGGGCAAACACGGAGCCGAGGGCCGTCGCCACGACAACACGGCAGATCGCAGTGCGCATAATCGCCACCTTCGCCCGCAATGCACGCTGCCGGAGTGGCCCGACAGGCCCGCTAGGCGTACAGAAATCCTCCGACACAGACCGATGTAAACCTTTTCATCGCTGCGCTCCTGAGTCGGGGGAGCCGCCGCCGGTCCATCTCGTCGGATGATTCAAGGGTCGGCCGCTCATCGCGGCTCTAGGTCGACGCCATATCCTCCTTTTCTTCCTACAATGGTTGGAGTGCGCCGGAAGGCGATAAGCGCTATCGCCGGCCTCGGTCGAGTCCTCCCTCTATTGAATGGAAACAAATAGCGGAAAAGCTTGTGCATGTTAGATGTCTGCTAGAATTGTGTCAATAGCCGTAAGGCTGTTAATTTTAGTTGTGCATCCTTTGGAGATCTCTTCATGCCACCGACTCTCCATCGCCTTTTGAACTTCGGCCTGGCGCTCGCCGGCGTGGCGGGACTGATCGCATTGGCGCTTCAGCCCTCCCGCCGTCCGGCCGAGCTCTCGAGCCGCATTCCGCAGGCCGCGCCCTACGACGTGGCGGAGGCGAGAGTCGTCGCGCCGCCGTTCGAGGCGCAGTGGGAGGGGATGCACAACCCCGGCAAATGCCAGACCTGCCACGGGCGCATCTTTGAGGAGTGGAACGGCTCGATGATGTCGAATGCTTGGCGCGATCCGGGTTGGCGGGGCGCCTTCCTGCTGGTCGCGCGCCAGACGTCGACGGCGGGCAACTGCGACACGCCCAACCCGCCGGACGGGACCGAGCGCTCGCGGCTGAACCCGTTCGCCAATGACGACTGCTCCGCGACCTTCGACCTCGGCCACGGCCGCGAGACGCTGGGCCATCCCGGCTCGCTCCTCGACGGCTTCTGCTCGCAGTGCCACATGCCCACCAATTACGCCGACAATGTGCCGCTCTCCGGTGTCGTCCGCGACGGCGGCTCGGGCCTCGAGCACGCCGCCCTCGACCCGCGCTTCCATCCGACGTCCGACAACGGTACCGGGCTCGCGTTCGCGACTCTCGAGGCGCAGATCCGCAATACCGATACCGCCAAGCGAGGAGTCTTCTGCGCCGTCTGCCATACGCTCGGCGATACGCGGGAGATGCCTTTCGGCAGCTTCCATCGCGCGGCGCCGATCTCGGCCGGGAGCGCGCGCCGGCGGACGGACCGGCTCATCGTCCCCGCGCCCGGCGACGTGAGCCTCGGCTATGCGGTGGGGGCCGGCTCCTACCGCCTGTCTCCGCAGGCGATCGGTTCGGCCTCCTATCTGGGGCCGCTCGCCGGTGATCCTCCCACCGCGCCGGGAAGCGCCGCCGCGCCGGCCGCGCCCGCCGATCGCTACCTGAGCAGCGTCTTCGGCGTCCATCTCCCTCCCCAGCACGGCGCCTTCGCCAGCCACCAGGGGCATTACCAGGTCCTGCACGAGCGAGCCGAGCTGTGCAGCACGTGCCACGACGTGACCAACCCGCTCGCCATCCGCAACCGGCTCGGCCACTGGGTGGGCGGCTTCCCCATCGAACGGACCTATACCGAATGGGCGAGCAGCCGCTACGCCGACCGGCCCGGCAACCGGAGCTTCGACCCGCGCTTCAAGCGCGACTGCCAGACTTGCCACATGCAGCAGGACTTCGGTCAGCCGGGCACGGCACAGACCCTCTACGCCAACGGCGCTCCGCGGCCGCCGCTCACCGGCAGCCCGGCCAACGACGGGCAGGCTCGACCGGTCTTCTTCAGCCATCATTTCGTCGGCGGCAATGCCTTCGTGCCGCGGGTGGTGGGTGCGGATGTCGATGGCTACGGCGGGATCGAGCGCTATCCCGAGCTCTCGACGTACAGCTTCAGCTCGGCCGTGGAGACCAGCCCGTACCACAACGCCTACTGGATGAACGTCTCCGCCCGCGGCCCGGTGACGCAGCACGCGCGGCTCGCCTGGGACCGGCTGCGCAACGTGCTCGACCTCGCCCTCGAGGGCCCGCGCCGGGCCGCCCCCGGACGGGCGCCGCTGCACATCCGGGTGGTCAATAGCGGCAGCGGCCATGACTTCCCCTCCGGTTTCCCCGAGGGACGCGCGGCGTGGCTGGCGATTCGCGCCTTCGACCTCGCGAGCGGCCGCGAGTTGGCGATCCACGACTCGTTCTGGAACCGCGACTCGCCGGGGATAGGTTACCTGACGGCTACCGATGGCAAGGATCCCAACTTCCCGCGCTGCCCGGGCTGGAAGCTGCCGGCGGGCTCACCGGACCCCTACGCGATCCAGTTCAAGGCGATCGCCTCGCTGGGCGACGGCTGCCCGACGCTCGACCTCGCCTACGCCAGCCCGCTCAATCTGGTGACCGACGCGAGCGGCCTGCCCGTCGACGAGCACGGCAGGGCGATCGACCGCGACAATCCACGGGCGCCGCTCCGCTTCCGCGACCTCGACGGCGACGGCGACCTCTTCGACGACGCCTATCTGTCCGACAGCCGGCTGCGGCCGCTGCCTCACCCCGGCGCGACCCGCGACATCAGCCGCTACTCGGTGATGATTCCGCCCGGCACGCGGGGCCCGGTCGCGGTGACCGCAGCGGTCTATTACCAATCCTTCGAGGCGGTAGTCGCCAAGAAGTTTCTCGGCAATCTGGCGGACCTCGACAGCGA
>CAWCYZ010000002.1:807500-2353346 GCA_963799925.1 uncultured Acidobacteriota bacterium
CGCCGCGATCTCCGTCCAGTGCCCCGTGCCGCAGGCGAGCTCGAGCACCCGGCGGCCGGCGAGGTGGTGGGCGACGACCTCGGCGAGGGCCGCGAGCTCGCGCGCCCGGACCGGATCGGCCTCGGCCTCACGGTAGATGTCGTCGTACTCCGGCGCCCGGCGCTCGTAGTAGGCGGCGAGCTCGGCGTGCCGCGGGTCAGGCGTCGCCGTCATGAGGGTCGGCATCTTCGAGGATCTGCGGGACGGCGGCGGTCTCGAGGACCTCGGGTACGACGAGGGGTTCGCCGACCCCGAGGTCGTAGACGACACCGGAGCCTCCCGCGTGGACGGAGCCGATCACGTAGCTCCGCTGCTTCTGCTCGCGGAGCGCGGCGAGGACGTCGCGCAGGCCGTCGGGCGCCACGATGGCGACCATCCCGACGCCCATGTTGAAGACCCGGAACATCTCCTCGGCATCCACCTCGCCCTGCTCCTGGAGGAAATGGAAGAGCTCGGGGACCTCCCAGGCGCCCAACCGGATATGGGCGTGGGTGCCGCGCGGCAGGATGCGCGGCAGGTTGTCGGTCAGCCCGCCGCCGGTGACGTGGGCGAGCCCGTGGAGCGCCGGATGGCCGAGGAGGGGGCGGAGCGGCCCGAGGTACGAGAGATGGGGCGCCAGGAGCGCCTCGCCGACCGTTGTCTTTCCCGCCTCCCAGGGAGCAGGGTCGCCGACGCCGAGCCCGAGGCGGTCGAAGAGCACGCGCCGGGCGAGCGAGTAGCCGTTGGTGTGGAGGCCGGCCGAGGGGAGGGCCACCAAGAGATCGCCGGTAGCGACGCGCGAGCCGTCGAGCACGGTCTTGCGGTCCGCGATACCGACGATGAAGCCGACCAGCTCGTAGTCGCCCGGCTGGTAGAAGCCCGGCATCTCGGCCGTCTCGCCGCCGAGGAGGGCGCAGCCGTTCTCCTTGCAGCCGGCGGCGACGCCGGACACCAGCTCGATCAGCCGCGCGGGGTCGAGCGCGCCCGCCCCCACGTAGTCGAGGAAGAAGAGGGGCGTCGCCCCCTGCACCAGGATGTCGTTGACACAGTGGTTCACCAGGTCGCGGCCGACCGTCGAGTAGTCGCCGACCCGGCGCGCCACGGCGAGCTTGGTGCCCACCCCGTCCGCCGAGGCGACGAGCACCGGCTCGGCCATTCCCGCAAGGTCGGGGCGGAAGAGACCGCCGAAGCTGCCGATCTCCGAGAGGACGCCCGGCGTGAACGTCCCCCGCGCCAGCTTCTTGATCTTGGCGAGCCCCTTCTCCTGGGCGTCGATGTCGACGCCGGCATCCCGGTAGGCGCTCGACCGCGAGGTCTCGCCGGGGCCGGCGGCGGTCGATCCGGAGTTCTTTTTCATCGCCGGGAATCCGTAGCGAACTATACCAGCGGCTCGCACCGCCACGGCCGTGCCGGGGCGGCGCGTTTGCGGCAGCTCGGCCTTCGTGATCCCATGGCCCGCATGCCGGGCGCCACTCTCCTCGGGCCGATCTCGCCAGGTCTCCCCGGCATCTCGACGCTGGCCGCGGCTCCGGCGCTCGGCGCCGCCCTCCCGGCATGGAGCGCTCTCCCGTTCGCCGGTATCCTGCTCTCGATCGCTCTATTCCCCCTCGCCGCACCGCACTTCTGGCACCGCCACTACCCCAAGGTCGCCCTCGGCTGGGCGGTGCTCCTCGCCCTTCCGTTCGTCGGGATCTTCCGCGCCAACGCTGTCGACGAGATCCTTCATACCGCTCTCGCCGAGTACCTGCCGTTCGTCATCCTGATCGCCACGCTGTTCACCATCGGCGGCGGCATCCACGTGCGCGGCACGCTCCGCGCGACGCCGGCGGCGAACACGGCGCTCCTCGCGGTCGGCACGGTGATCGCCTCCTGGGTGGGGACGACGGGCGCCGCGATGCTGCTCATCCGGCCCCTGCTGCGCGCCAACGCCGGCCGCCGCTATCGCGCTCACACTGTCGTCTTCTTCATCGTCCTGGTGGCGAACGTCGGCGGCGCCCTCACCCCGCTCGGCGACCCGCCGCTCTTCCTCGGTTTCCTCGCCGGCGTCCCCTTCTTCTGGACTCTCTCGCTCGCCGCGGAAACCGCGACCGTCGCGGCCCTCCTCCTCGCCCTCTACTTCACCCTCGACACGCACTATGCCGGACGCGAGCGCCGCCTGACGCCCGACTATCGAGGCCGCGACGGCGCCCGCCGCGCCGGCCGGCCCCCGCGAGCCGCTGCGCATCGACGGAGCGCACAACTTCCTCTACCTCGCCGGCGCGCTCGCCGCGGTGATCCTTTCCGGCACCTGGCACGCCGGCGAGGTGAGCGTGCTCGGCGTGCGCGAGAACGTGCAGGACCTCGCCCGCGACGGCATGCTCCTCCTCCTGCTCGCCGCCTCGTGGCGGACGACGCCCCGCCGCATCCGCGCCGCCAACGGCTTCTCCTGGGAGCCGGTCCGCGAGGTGGCGATCCTCTTCGCGGCGATCTTCCTGACCCTCATCCCGGCGCTCGCCATCCTCCGCGCCGGCGAGCTGGGGGCGATGGCGCCGCTCCTGCGGACGGTGCGCCGCCCGGCGCACTTCTTCTGGGCCGCCGGCCTCCTCTCCTCGCTCCTCGACAACGCTCCCACCTATCTCGCCTTCCTGGCGACTGCGCTCGGCCGCTTCGCCCCCGGCCTCGCCGACCGCCAGGCGGTGCTCTCGCTCGCCGCGAGCCACGCGCCCTACCTGAAGGCGATCTCGAGCGGCGCCGTGTTCATGGGCGCCAACACCTACCTCGGCAACGCCCCTAACTTCATGATCCGTTCGATCGCCGAGGAGATGGGGGTCGAGATGCCGTCCTTCTTCGGCTACATCCTGCGCTTCACCCTGCCGTTCCTGGTGCCGGTCTTCCTGCTGGCGACCTGGATCTTCTTCTGAGCGGTATCGAGTGTCGAAAGAGCCGGACCGCTCGCTTTCCGCCTAGCGGGGGAACGCCTCCGGCAGCCCGGCGTCGACCGGCAGCGTAGCGCCGGTCGTGGGGGTCAGATTCGAGGCGAAGAAGACGACGGCGTTGCCGACGTGCTCGCCGGTCACCCGGAGCTTCAGGAGGCTCCGCTGCCGGTAGACTTCGGCGAGATCCTCGACGGGCACGCCGCGGGCGCGGGCGCGCTCGGGGCCGACCGTCTGCCAGAGGCCGGAGGGAGTCTCCCGAGTGCCGAAGACGGCGTCCGGGTTGACGCTGTTGACGCGGATGCCGTCCGCCGCGAGGTCGAGGGCCGCCACCTTGCCGAGCTGCGCCGCCGCGGCCTTCGAGGCGCTGTAGGCCGCGAACTGAGGGCCCGGGGCGAAGACGTTCTTGGACGAGACGACGACGATGTTGCCACCCGTCCCCTGCCGGCGCATGAGGCGCGCCGCCTCGCGGAGGGTCAGGAAGACGCCGGTCGCGTTGACCTCCTGGACGCGGCGGAAATCGGCCAGGTCGAGGTCGGCGATCGGGGCGGCGCAGGCGATGCCCGCATTGGCGACCGCGACGTCGACACCGCCGAACCGCCGCGCCACGGCGGCGAAGGCGCGCGCGGTCGAGGCCTCGTCGGTCACGTCGTGACCGATGGCGAGGACGCTGGCGGGCCCGTGGCGCTCGGCGAGGCGCGCCGCCGCCGCCGTCGCCGCGCTCTCGTCGAGGTCGAGCAATCCCACGTGGGCGCCGGCGGCCAGCAGCCGCTCGGCGATGGCGCTCCCCAGCGCCCCCGCCGCGCCGGTGACGACGGCCACCTGCCGCGCCAGCGGCCGCTCGATTCCCTTGCCGAGCTTCGCCTGCTCGAGGCTCCAGTACTCGACGTCGAAGAGATCGAGATCCGGCAACCCCGCGTACTCGCCGGTCTCGTGGACGAGGCGCTTGACGCGCAGGGTGTGGCGATAGATGTCGGCCGCGACCCGTGCGTCCTTGGCGGTCGGCCCGGCGGTGAACATCCCGACGCCGGGGACGAGGATCACGCGCGGGAACGGGTCGAGCGGCGTCCGCGGGCCGCGCGCCGCCACGCCCGCCTCGAAGTAGGCCCGGTACTCGGCGACGTAGCGGTCGAGCTCGCGCTCGATCGCCGCCCGCCATGCCTCGGGATCGGCGCTGTCGGCCGGCGCGACGATCAGCGGCTGCGCCTTGGTGCGGATGACGTGGTCGGGGGTGAGCGGCGGGGTGCGGGCGAGCCGCGGCATCTCCTCGCTCCCTACCCAGTCGAGCACCTCGGGGTCGCCTTTCCATTCGACGATCAGCCGCCGCCAGGGGTGGTCCGGATCGTCGGTCTCCTGGGCGAGCTTGCCGCGCAGGATCGGCGATACGAGGGCGGCCAGCGTTTCGGGCTTCGCCGCGGCCGGGGCGGCGGCGGGCGCGGGCGCGGGCTTCATGACGGTCGGAATCCGCCGCCGCCGGCCGGCGAGCCAGCGCTCGGCGAGGTCGACCAGCTCGACGTGCCGCTCGTAGCTCTCCCGCGCCGTCTCCCCCCAGGTGAAGAGGCCGTGCTTGAGGAGGACGAGCCCGTCGCCGCCCGGCGCCGCGTCGAAGACCTCCGCCGCACGCCGCGACAGGGCGAAGCCGGGCATCACGTAGGGGACGATTCCCACCCGGTCGCCGTAGACCTCGCGGACGACCGCCTCGCCGTCCGGCCGGTTGGTCAGGGCGAGGATGGCATCGGCATGCGAGTGGTCGATGAACTTCGGCGGCAGGAAGGCGTGGAGCAGGGCCTCGACCGAAGGCGTGGGGGCGTCGGCGCGGAAGAGGTGGGTGCGCTGCTGGTTGACCATCTCCTCGTCGGTCAAGGCGGCGAGCGCCCGCAGGCGCCGCAGCCCGGCGAGCCGCATGCCCGGATGACCCTCCGGCTCGATCGACCCCAGGTCCCACCCCGATCCCTTGACGAAGATCGCCGCCACCTCCTCGCCCAGGAGGTCGGCGACCGTCGACTTGACCGAGGTGTTGCCGCCGCCGTGGAGGACGAGATCGGGGTCGCCCCCGATCAGCCGCGAGGCGTAGGTGCGGAGCGCCAGGTCCTCGCCGGCTCGTGGGTAGCGGTCGACGAAGGCCCGCGCCGCCGAATCCGACCAACGGGAGCGCACGGGGAGATATTAGCCCGGCTGACCGGAGCGGGACTCCGGGACCCGCGCTGTCCTCTGCAAGGCTCCTCGCATCGACTCACCAACGACTTGAATCCAAAGAATTGGATAGTATGCAGTTTTCTGGATGCCACTGCCGGAAATGCTGCAAAATAAGGCGTTTGTGAGGCATTCAAAATTGCGTGACAATGGCACAGAAAGTGCTACAAGGGGAGTCGGTCAGGAACCCTGATGAAGCGAGCCCAAGCTCTCCGCCTGCTCCTCTCGTTGCTGCTCGCGGCCGTGGCCGTGGTATGGGGCGGCCTCTCGTTCCAACGCAAGGTGGCGAGCTTCCAGCCGCTGGGCTTCGCGGCCGAGGTACCGGGAGGGTTCGCGCGGGTCCTCCGGGTGGAGGATCCGGCGACGTCTCTGCGCCCGGACGACCAGATCTTCCTCGTCGACGGCCACGACGCGGCGAACGTTCCCGAGCTCGCCCGCCGCCTCAAGGGCAATGAAACGAGCCATCTGACGGTGCTCCGCGCCGGCACGATGGTCGAGGTCCTCTATCACCGGCCGCCGCTGCGCATCGACTTCGCCTATGTCCTCCTCGCCCTGATCGGCGTCGGCTATCTGCTGATCGGCCTCTTCACGCTGGTTCGCCAGGGCGGTCGCCAGGGGCTCCTGTTCTATCTCTGGTGCCTGGCCTCGGCCCTCCTCTACCTGCTCACCCCGGTGCCGCCGGTCGACGCGCCTCTACAAGCCGTCTTCGCCTGTTCGACGAGCTGGCCGACTGCTGCTGCCGGCGCTGACGCTCCATCTCTTCCTCGCTTTCCCGCAGCCCGCTGCTGCGGCAGCGGTGGCGGCGGACGCTCCCGTTCCTCTACCTGCCGGCGGCGGCGCTTGCTCGCGCTCCAGCTCGACGCTGATGCTCTTCCATGGCCGCTTGCTCTTCGGCCGCGCCGACGGAGGCCGCGCTCGTCTCTCTCGACCACCTCGAAGTCGCCCACCTGGTGGTGTTCGCCCTGGCCGCGGTGGCGATCCTCTTCTGGCGCTTGCCGGCCGGCTCGGCGCCGCCGGCTGGGAGCAGCAGCGCCAGCTCCAGTGGATGGCCTACGGCGTGGCCGGCGGCTATCTGCCCTTCTTCGTCCTCTACGTGACGTCCGCTCCTCGCTCGACCTCCCGTGCCGCTGCTCCTGACCGTCGATCGCCGTGGTGCCGCTCGGCCTGGTGCCGCTCGACCTTCGCCTACGCGATCCTGCGCTACAAGCTGTGGGACATCGAGGTCATCGTCCGCGACACCATCTCGTGCGACGCTGACGCTGCTGCTCGGCCTCATCGGCTTCTCGCTGATCAACCTGGCTGATCGTCCGCGGCGTTCTCCGAGGAGCTGTCGCTGGCGCGCAACCTCCTTCCTTCGTCTCCGGCCTCGGAATCGCGCGCCTCCTGGTGCCGACCCGCCGGCGCTCTCCTCGGCCCTGGAGCGGCTCCACTACCGGACACCTTCGGCAAGCGCCGGGCGCTCTCCGGCCTCGGCCGCGAGCTGCTCCACGAGCGCGACCTCGGGCAGCTCTGCGTCGGCGCTCCTCGACGCGCATCGAGGAGGGGGTGGCGCTCGAGCGGGTCAACCTCTACCTCGCCCAGGGGGCAGCGCTGCTCGCCGTGCGGCCGGAGGCGGCGCCTCCCGCGCAGCGGCTGCCGCTCGACGTCCTGGGCGCGGAGCTGTGGGCGCGAGGACGTGCGGCCGCTCTCCGGGCGTCGCGATGCCCGGCGAGCCGCTGCCCGCCGCCCACGCGCCTGTTCGTGGCCGGCTACCGCTACGCCTTTCCGCTCGCCGTCCGCGGACCCGGCGTCGGCGTCGTCCTCGCCGGCTTCAAGGCGGACCACACGCCGCTGAACAGCGAGGACGTCGAGCTGATCCGCCACCTGCTCGACCAGGCGGCGCTGGCGATCGAGAACGCCCAGCTCGTCGGCCAGCCTCCAGGTCCAGCTCCAGGAGGTGATCCAGCCTCCAGCGCTACACCGAGGGGATCTTCGAGTCCTCGCCGGCCGGCATCGCGGTGCTCGACGGCGAGCGCCGGCTGGTCTCGGTCAACGCCGCCTTCGCCCGCCTCGCCGGCGCGCGAGCGCGCCGAGCTGATCGGCCGCGGCCTCGACCAGGCGCTGCCGGTGCAGCCGCTCCCCGCCCCCGGCGAGGGGCCGATCGAGGTGAGCTGGTGCGACGCCGACGGCGCCGAGCGCCACCTCCAGCTCTCGCTCGCCGCTTTCGACCGCGGCTGGCGGCAGGGGCCTGCGTGCTGGTCGTCCACGACGTCTCCGAGCGGGTGGCGATGGAGAACGCGCTGCGCGAGAAGGACCGCCTGGCGTCCCTCGGCATGCTCGCGGCCGGCGTCGCCCACGAGGTCAACACGCCGATCACCGGCATCTCGAGCTACGCCCAGATGCTGCTGGACGGACACCGCGCCGAGAGCGACCCGCACTACGAGATCCTGAAGAAGGTGGAGCGCCAGACCTTCCGCGCCGCGCGGATCGTCAACAACCTGCTCGAGTTCGCCCGCGACAAGAGCGGCGAACGAGCCGAAGCCGGTGGCCCTGGCGCCGCTGGTCGGCCGAGGCCTCGACCTGCTGGGCGACCGCATCGCCAAGCGGCGCATCGAGGTCGACTCCGGCGGCCGCGCCGGCCGAGGCGGTCAGGTCATGGGCTGCGACGGCGAGCTGCAGCAGGTGTTCACCAACCTGGTCGCTCAACGCCGCTCGACGCGATGACGCCGAGACACGGGCGGCACGGCTCGACGGTCAGCCGATCGAGGCCGATGCCGAGCGGGTCGCTGGGTGGCCGTGCGCGGACAGCGGGCCGGGCATCCCGCCCGAGAAGCTGGAGATGATCTTCCAGCCGTTCTACTCGACCAAGCTCAACCGCGGCGGCACCGGCCTCGGGCTCTCGATCAGCTACGACATCGTGCGCCGGCACGGCGGCGACCTGCGGGTGGAGAGCCGGCCGGGGGAGGGCGCCTGCTTCGTGGTCGAGCTCCCCCGGTATCGTCGCCGCGGCCTTCCGCGAGCCGGGCTGCCGCGCGCTGACGGCATGAACATCCTCATCATCGACGACGAAGAGGTTCTGCAGGACATCCTGACCGTGCTCATCCGCAAGGAGGGGCACACGCCGCTCGTCGCCGCGCACCGGCGAGGAGGGGCTCGCGATCCTGGAGCGCGAGGAGGTCGACCTCGTCCTCCTCGACCTCATGCTCCCCGGCATCCACGGCATGGAGGTGCTGCGCCAGATCCGCCGGCGCGACCCCGACCAGGTGGTCGTCGTGATCACCGCCTTCTCGTCGATCGAGAGCGCCATCGAGGCGATGCGCGAGGGGGCGTTCCACTACATCCCCAAGCCGTTCAAGAACGAGGAGGTGCTGCTCACCATCCGCAAGGGGCTGGAGCAGCGCCGCCTGACGGCCGAGAACCGCTCGCTCAGGGAGCAGCTCCGCCAGCGCTTCGCCTTCGACAACATCGTCGGCAAGAGCAAGCCGATGCAGCAGGTCTACGACCTGATCCAGCTCGCCGCGCCGGCGAAGAGCAACATCCTGATCCTCGGCGAGAGCGGCACCGGCAAGGAGCTGGTCGCCAAGGCGATCCACCACCACTCGCGCCGCGCGCGACGGGCCCTTCGTCACCGTCAACTCGGGCTCGATGCCGCGCCGACCTGCTGGAGAGCAACCTCTTCGGCCACGTGCGCGGCGCCTTCACCGGCGCGGTCGCCAGCAAGAAGGGGCTGTTCGAGCTGGCCGACGGCGGCTCGATCTTCTTCGACGAGATCGGCAACATCCCGATCGACACCCAGTCGAAGCTCCTGCGGGTCATCCAGGAGCAGCGAGTTCATGCGCCTGGGCGGGCTCGACACGATCAAGGTCGACGTGCGGATCATCGCCGCCACCAACGCCGACCTCGAGGGCGCCGTGCAGCAGGGGCTGTTCCGCGAGGACCTCTACTACCGGCTGAACGTCATCACGATGAACCTGCCGCCGCTGCGCAAGCGCAGCGAGGACATCCCGCTGCTCGCCCAGCACTTCCTCGTCCACTACGCGCGGGAGAACGAGAAGGCCATGACGCGAGATCGCGCCGCGCGCCATGGAGCTGCTGCTCGACTACCCCTGGCCGGGCAACGTCCGCGAGCTCGAGAACGCCATCGAGCGCGCGGTCGTGCTGTCGACCGGCGAGGTGCTGACGGTCGAGCTGCTGCCCGACTCCGTGCGCCAGCGCGGCGAGCTGCCTTCGCTGCCGTCCGCCGGCGAGCTGCTCGCCGCCGCAACGGCCTCGCCGTTCAAGGACGCGATCAGCCAGTACGAGCGGCACCGATCATCATCCGGCGCCCTGCAGCCTGCGGCGGCGTCCAGAAGCGGGCGGCGGAGCTGCTGCAGGTCAAGCCCACCACCCTCCACGAGATGATGAAGCGGCTGAACATCTCGTCGGAGAGCCTCGTCTCGTCCTGAGGCGCCGGGTTCCTCGTCGAGAGACGCCCCGCCGGGGGCGCGGAGAGTCACTCTATGGTGCGCAGGGTCGCGATCGTCCTGGTCCTCATACTGGCTGCGGCCGCGTGCATCCGGCTTTCGCCGCGAGCGCCGCCGCTTCTGACCGGCGCCGCTCGCCAGCAGGCGAAGCCCCGCTCGCCCCACGCGCCGAGCCGGCACCCCGAGCCCGGCCGCCGCGGCGCCGGCGGGCCGCGTGCTGGCGCCGCTCTCCGCGCGGCGAGACGCTCGACCTGCCGCCGCTCGACGAGCAGGTCCCGCGGCCCGAGGCGTTCCTCGGCTACCCGCTGGGCGCCCGCTTCACCTCCTGGGACCGGATCGTCGCCTATCTCGAGGCGCTGGACGCGGCCTCGACCGGGTCAAGATGTGGGAGTACGGCCACACCTACGAGGGGCGGCCGCTGAAGCTGGTCGCCGTCTCCTCGCCGGAGAACCTGGAGCGGCTGGAGGAGATCCGCCGCGACGCCTGCGCCTCGCCGACCCGGCGGCTCTGGCGCGCGACGAGCGCGAGCGCATCGCCAGCGCCGCACGCCGCTGGTCGTCTGGCTCGCCTACGGCGTCCACGGCAACGAGGCCTCGTCGGCCGAGGCGGCGATGGCGGTCGCCTACGTGCTCGCCGCCGGCCAGGGGGAGACCGCCGAGATGCTCAAGAACGTCATCGTGCTGATCGATCCGCTGCAGAACCCCGACGGCCGCGAGCGCTACGTCCACGGCTACGAGCAGCGCCAGGGCGACGAGGCCAACCCGCGGCGCGCCGCCGCCGAGCACTTCGAGCCCTGGCCGGGCGGGCGGCAGAACCACTACCTGATCGACCTCAACCGCGACTGGGCGTGGGCGAGCCAGCAGGAGACCCGGCAGCGGATCGCCGCCTATCGGAGCTGGGAGCCGCAGGTCTACGTCGACTTCCACGAGATGGGGAGCGAGTCCTCCTACTTCTTCCCGCCCCCCTCCGAGCCGATCAACACCGCAGATCGACCGCCGCATCCTCTCCTGGCTCGACACCTTCGGCCGCGCCAACGCCGCGGCCTTCGACCGCCAGGGGTGGGTCTACTTCAAGGAGAGAGGACTACGACCTCTTCTATCCCGGCTACGGCGACTCCTATCCGAGCCTGCGCGGCGCCGTGGGCATGACCTACGAGATGGCCGGCGGCGGCCGCGGCGGCCTGGCGCTGACCCTGCCGGACGGCACCGTGCTCACCCTCGCCGACCGCGTCGCCCGCCACTTGACGACCTCGCTCGCCACCGTCCGCACGGCGGCGGCGAACGCCCATCGCCTGCTCGCCGACTTCGCCGCCAACCGCGCCGGCGCCGCGGGCGAGTCGGCGCGGACCTTCCTCTGGACCGCCGACCAGCCGGAGGCGCGGGCCCTCGCCGATCTCCTCGCGCTCCACGGCGTCCGCGTCCGCCAGCTCGCGCGGCAACGCGACCGTCAAGGCGAAGCGCCTGGCGCGCGGCGGCGGGGCGGGCGAGCGACAAGCGCTTCGCCGCCGGCACCTACGCGGTCTCGACCGCGCAGCCGCTCGGCAACCTGGTCGGCGCGCTGATGGACCTCGATTCGCCGATGAGCTCGGGCTTCCTCGACCGCCAGCGCCAGCGGCTGGAGCAGAACCTCGAAGCCCGAGTTCTACGACATCACCGCCTGGTCGCTGCCGCTCGCCTACAACGTCGAAGCCTGGGTGGCGGCAGGCGACGTCGCCGGAGCGCGGCCGCTGGCGCCGGCCGCGGGCGGCCTCGCCGGCAGCGCCGGGCTCGGCTGCGCTGGTGCCGCCGCAGGGGCTCGCCTCCTACCGGCTCGAGGCGGAGCTCCAGCGGCGCGGCATCCGCCACCGCGTGGCGCTCGCGCGCTTCACCGTGGGGCCGGCGCGAGTATCCGGCCGGGACGCTCTTCATCCCGCGCCGCGGCAACTCCGCCGACTTCGACAAGGAGCTGGCGGCGGTGCTCGCCGGGGAGGTCGGGCTGGCGGGTGGCGCGAGCGACCCGGCCTCCATCGTCGCCCAGGGGATCGACTCCTCCTTCGAGGTCAGCGGGCTCTCGCTGGGCTCGGGGGAGATGGCGCCGGTCCGCCCGGTGCGGGTGGGCCTGCTGTCGCGGCGAGGGGGTGGACGCCACCTCGTTCGGCTTCCTCTGGTACCTGCTCGACCGCGAGGTCGGCCTGCGCCACGACCGGCTGGACCTCGCCCAGCCTGCCGCAGCTCGACCTCTCCGAGTTCGACGTCCTGGTGGTGCCGAACGGCGAGTACGACGACCACATCTCCGAGAAGACCCGTCTGGCGCTCGACGCCTGGATCAAGGACGGCGGGCTGCTCGTCGCGATCGGCGACGCGGTCGCCTGGCTGCAGGACCACCAGATGACCGCGGTCAAGAGGTGGGAGCCGCCGAAGGCGGCGGACGACCCGGAGAGCAGCGGCAGCGAGGATGCCGCCACCGCCGAGCAGCTCGGGCTCGCCGGGCGGCCGATCTTCACCCCCGGCGCGGCGCTCGCCACCCGCATGCAGCGCCACCACCCGCTGACCCTCGGCCTCGCCTCCTCGCCGGCCGTCCTCTACGAGGGCTCGCTCGTGCTGAGCGCCACGGGCGACCCGCAGAAGGACGTCCTGGTCGCCGCCGACGAGCATCCGGTCATCGCCGGCTTCGCCTTCCCCGAGGCCGAGCAGCGCCTCTCGGGCTCGCTCCTGGTCGGCACCGAGAGCCGCGGCAAGGGCGCCCTCGTCCTCTTCGCCGAGGATCCCGACTACCGCCTCTTCTGGCGCGCCACGGCGCCCATCTTCTTGAACGCGCTCCTCTACGGCCCGAGCCTGGGGCTGGGGGCGCGGTAGCGCCGGCGGCAGGAAGTCAAGCACCGCGGCGACGGAGCTTCTGCCAACAGGCGAGGGACAGGCGGCCGTCTCGGAGCCGGATTACACTCCCCGCATGAGCTTCCACGACGACTGCCTGGTCTTCGACGGCCATACCGACGTGCCGTCGCGGCTGTGGGAGTCGCCGGCCGATCTCACGGAATCCCTTCCCGACCGCCATATCGACCTGCCGCGGCTGCGGCGCGGCGGGGTGGACGCGCTGGTCTTCGCGCTCTATGTCCCGGCGTCGCTTTCGGTCGAGGCGGGGCGCGAGCATGCGCGGATCCTCTTCCGGCTCTCCCGCCGGCAGCTCGATACCGGCTCCGGCCTGGTCCAGGCGACGAGCGCCGCCGATGTGCGCCGGGCGGCGCGGCGGGGCGAGGTCGCCGTCGTCTTCGGGCTCGAGAACGGGCGGCCGCTCGGCGCGATCAGAAAATCGGGAGGCCTCCCAGACCCCGGCTTCTTGGGCGAGTGCTCGGCGATGGGGGTGCGCTACGTCACCTTGACCCACATCGCGAGCCACGAGTGGTGCGACGCCTCGACCGGGGAGGCCCTCCACGGCGGTCTGGCGCCCGAGGGGATTCCGCTCATCCGGGAGATGAACCGGCGCGGCATCCTCCCCGACGTGTCCCACGTCTCGGACGCCGCGGTCGCCCAGGTGCTCGCGGTCTCCAAGGTGCCGCCGGTCGCCTCCCACAGCTCGGCGCGCGCCCTCTGCGACGTGCCGCGGAACCTGCCGGACGAGCTCGTCCGCGAGATCGCCCGGCGCGGCGGGGTGGTGATGGCCAACTCCTACGCCGCCTTCGTGGGGCCGCAGGCGGCTCGCGCCAACGCGGAGCGGCTGGCTGAGCTGGGGCCGGCGCTCGCCGAGCTCGAGGAGCCCTATCTGCGCGAGCCGGTCAAGCACGCCGAGGAGATCCGCCGCCTCTTCGCCGACCATCCCCTGCCGCCGGTGCCGCTCTCGGCGCTCGTCGACCACCTGATCCGCCTGGTCGAGCTGGGCGGCGAGGAGCACGTCGGCATCGGCACCGACTTCGACGGCATCGACGCGCCGCTCGCAGGCTTCGAGGACCCCTCCCGCTTCCCCGACCTGACCGCCGCCCTCCTCGACCGCGGCGTCGACAAGGCCGGCGTGCGCCTCATCCTGGGGGAGAACTTCCTCCGCCTCCTGGCGCAGGCGGAGAAGACGGCGGGGTAGGCCCGCGCGAGGAATTTCCGGCCCCTGTTTTCCCTTGTACCATCTGCTGGAGAGCTGGAAACGAGCGGTCGGTCCCTTGCCAGGGAGGCTGGGGATCGGTTAGCCTTCGGGATTCTTGACAGCCCACCCGGGGTTCTTCCGAGAGAGACGCGAGCCCCACCCCAAGGAAGGAACGGCGATGAAAGAAAACATCCATCCCAGGTTGCACCGCGTGACGGTGACCTGCGCCTGCGGCAATCAGTTCGAGACCCACTCGACCAAGAAGGAGATGCGGCTCGAGGTCTGCAATGCCTGCCACCCGTTCTTCACCGGCAAGCAGAAGCTGCTCGACGCGGCGGGCCGTGTCGAACGGTTCCAGCGCCGCTACCGCAACTCCGAGCCCGTCAAGACGGCCTGACCCCCGCGACGCGACGGCTCCGGCCGTCTTTCGCCATCGCGCAGCACCCTGGCTCTCGTCTCCGCCTCAGCCGGGCGGAGACGAGGCCGCAGCTCCGAGCCCGATCGAGACCGCCTCGATCCCATCCAGTGCTCCATTCCGCCCCCGAGCCACGATGACGTCCAAGCCACAAACCGAGCTGCTGGTCGGCGGTCAGGCCCTCATCGAAGGCGTGATGATGCGCGCGCCGGGCGCCTACGGCATCGCCGTGCGCCGGCCCGACGGCTCGATCCATCGCGAGAGCGCCAAGATCCCGAGCCTCGCCGCGCGCTTTCCCTGGGTGAAGCTGCCGGTCGTCCGCGGCGTCGCCGTGCTCTTCCAGTCGCTCGGCATCGGCATCCGCGCCCTGAACGTCTCGGCGCTGCGGGCGGTCGAGCCGGCGCGGCCGCCGAGCCGACCGCGGGATCTCCCCCAGAGGCGGAGATCTCGAGCTGGGCCGTCGCCAGCTCGATGATCGTCGGCCTCGGCTTCGGCATCGGCGTCTTCCTCCTGCTGCCGCTCTGGATCACCCAGCTCGCCGAGCATTTCCTCCTCGGGCCGCTCTCCTCGCTCGCCTTCAACCTGCTGGACGGCGCTCTCCGCGCCGCGTTCTTCCTCGGCTACATGCTCGTCATCTCGCGCTTCCCGGACATCCACCGGGTGTTCATGTACCACGGCGCCGAGCACAAGGTGGTGTTCAACCACGAGTCGGGGCTGCCGCTCACCGTCGAGAACGCCCGCGCCCAGAGCCGCCTCCATCCGCGCTGCGGCACCAGCTTCCTGCTCTTCGTGCTGCTGGTGTCGATCCTGCTCTTCGCCCTGATCCCCAAGACCGCGCCGTTCCTGCTCAAGCTCGGCGGCCGGCTGCTCCTCGTGCCAGTGGTCGCCGGCCTGTCCTATGAGGTGCTGCGGCTCTCGGCCAAACGCCGGGCGGCGCCGCTCTTCGCCGCCATCGTCTGGCCCGGGCTCCAGCTCCAGCGGATCACCACCCAGGAGCCGACCGACGACATGCTCGAGGTCGCGATCGTCGCGCTCGAGGAGGCGCTCGCGGCGGACGGGCTGGCCCCTTCCACCGCCGCCGCGCCGGCCGAGGCGCCTCCGGCCTCCGCCGCATCCCCGGCCTCCGATATCGCGGCCGCCGTCTCCGCCTGAGGCGGCAGAGCGAGGACTTCCGCCATGCTCGAAAAGCTCGCCGAGATCGAGAAGACCCATCAGGAGCTGACAGCGCGCCTCTCCGACCCGGCCATCCACGCCGATCGCAAGGCCTTCATGGAGACGAGCAAGGCGCTCTCCGAGATCAATCATGTGGTGGACGTCTACCGCGAGTACAGGGAGATCGACCGCCAGCGCCGCGAGACCGAGGAGATGCTCGCCGGGCTCGCCAAGGACGACGACCTCTTCGCCATGGCCCAGGAGGAGCGCGAGCGGCTGCTCGCCCGCGGCCACGAGCTCGAGGAGGCGCTCAAGAAGGACCTGGCTCCCAAGGACCCCAACGACTCCCGCAACGTGGTCCTCGAGATCCGCGCCGGCACCGGCGGCGACGAAGCGAGCCTCTTCGCCGCCGAGCTCTTCCGCATGTACACCCGCTACGCCGAGCAGCAGGGCTGGCGGATGGAGGTGATCGACCTCTCGGAGTCCTCCGTCGGCGGCGTCAAGGAGGTTTCGGCGATCGTCGAGGGGCGCGGCGCCTACAGCCGCCTGAAGTACGAGGGCGGCGTGCACCGCGTGCAGCGGGTGCCGGAGACCGAGGCCTCGGGCCGCATCCATACCTCGGCGGTCACCGTGGCGGTGCTGCCGGAGGCCGACGACGTCGAGGTCGAGGTCGACGAGAAGGATCTGCGGATCGACCGCTACTGCTCCTCCGGGCCGGGCGGCCAGGGGGTCAACACCACCTACTCCGCCGTCCGCTTGACCCACCTGCCGAGCGGGCTCGTCGTCTCCTGCCAGGACGAGCGGAGCCAGATCAAGAACAAGGCGAAGGCTCTGCGCGTCTTGAAGGCGCGCCTGTTCGAGATGGAGCGCGAGAAGGCGGACGCGGCGATGGGCGAGGAGCGCCGCCGGATGGTCGGCAGCGGCGACCGCTCCGAGAAGATCCGCACCTACAACTTCCCCCAGAGCCGGGTGACCGACCACCGGATCGGCCTCTCCCTCCACCAGCTCCCGGTGGTGCTCGAGGGCAACCTCGACCCGCTGATCGAGCCGCTGGTCGCCCACTTCCAAGCCGAGAAGATGCAGGAAGCCGCCCGCGCCGGCGGGCGGTGAGCTCTCCAACAACGATCGTGAGCGCTCGGCGGCAGCCGGCCTCGGCGGTGCTGAACCGTTCGTGGGGCCGGTAGCCCTACCGCGGCCGCCGTCTGGCGCGAATCGAGACCGCGATGTCGTCGTTCCGCGGATTGACGAAGTCGAGGCGGATGCGGCCGTCGGGGGTTTCGGTGACGATGGCGGGGATGGAGCTCGCGGTGAGATACCAGCCGGCGGGGAGGACGACGGCGTCGCGCGGGCGGCCGAAGGTGCGGTCGAAGACCAGCTCGCCGCCGTTCAAGGTGTAGCTCTTGGCATCGGTGTAGGTCTCGGCGATGCGGAGGCGGACCGAGGTTCCCGGCCGCACGGCGGCGAAGTGCGCCACGACGACCTCGGAGTCGGGCTCGATCTCCTCGCCCTGGGCGCCGCCGGAGGCGAGCACGTACTTCCCCGTCATGGTCTCGACCTTGAGGATCTCGCCGGTGTCCAAGTTCCGCGCCGACGGCGCCGAGGCGTTGCTCCCCTGGCGCACGACGTTCAGGTAGCGGTCCACTCCGGGCCGCGACTCCGTATAGTCGTGGTAGAGGTCGAAGGCGTGCGTCTCCGGCGGGCGCAGGAAGTAGACGATCGAGCGGTCCTGGTGCGCCCGCTCGGAGAAGCGATCGCCCTCGGCGGGTGCCGGTTGGGAGAGCGCCGGTAGCGCGGTGACGGCCGCGAGGAGAGCGATCGAGAGGCTGCTGCCGCAGGCGAGCTTCATCGGCCCGTGCCATCCAGCCGCCGGGCCGCCTTCGACGCCAGCCTCCGCGCGCGGAGGACCAGCGGCGCCGGGTCCGGGCCCGTGTGCATGAAGCTGACGACGAGCCGCCCGTCCGGCTGCGGGAGAACCTGTGCCGGCACGTTGCAGGCGATGAGTTCGTAGCCCGCGGGGAGGACGATCGCGTTGCGCCGGATGCCGAGCGGCCGGGCGAAGACGATGCCGCCGGCGCCTTCGACGGCATAGCTCTTGACGTCCTCGTAGGTCTTCTCGATCAGCAGCCGCACGCCGCCGCCGGCGGGCACCGGGCGCGGCAGATGGATGCGGATGTAATCGGTGTCGAGGTCGGCCTCCGGCAGGCCGCTCCGGCGCGCCTCGCCGCCGCTCACCACCTCGAACGAGAGCGCCTGACCGCTCGCCCGATCGCGCACCGACTCGCCGCTCGCCGTGCTCCCCCGGCGGATCGGATTGAAGAACACCGTCGAGCCGGGATCGGTCGCGGTCACCTCGTAGAGGATGTGGAAGCGGCCCGAGCCGGGGGCCAGCAGCTCGTAGCGGGTGTACTCGTCCGCCTCGCGCACCGGCTCGGCCGCGGGCGCCGGGCCCGCCGGGCCCGCCGGGCGTAAGGCAGCCGCGGCGGTCATCATCGCCCGCGGCGGCGCCGCACAGCCGGCGAACGCGGCCGTCGAACCGATCAGCCAGGCGAGCGCCGACCGCGCCAAGAGCCGAGAGAGAGGAGCAGGCAGCTGCGGAGCGGGCACTGCGGCCGACTATATCCCTCCGCTTCCGCCGCGGTTCCTGGTGCGGTTGCCGGTGCGACGAGCGGCACGCGGTCGAGGCGGGTGGTGAGGAAGGCGGTGAGCGGGGCTCCAGCGACTCCCTGGCTCTAGAGCTTCCTGGCTCTAGCTTCCCGGCTCTACGACGCCGGCGGTGGCGAGCATCGGCAGGCGCATGCGGAAGGTCGCGCCCCGCCCGGGCCCGTCGCTCGCCGCCGTCAGGCTGCCGCCGTGGGACTCGACCATGGCCTTCGCGATGGCCAGCCCCAGCCCCAGGCCGCCGTAGAGCCGGGAGGTCTCCGCGGAGCCCTGCTCGAAGGCGTCGAAGACGCGCGGCAGCCGGCTCGCCTCGATGCCGATCCCGCTGTCGCCGACCTCGACGACGACCCAGCCCTCCTCCCGCCACGCGGTGAGCCGCACCCTCCCTCCCGCCGGGGTGAACTTGACGGCGTTCGAGAGCAGGTTCCAGCAGGCCTGGGTGAGCCGGAGGGCGTCGGCGTCGAGCACCGCTCCCTCGATCCCGCCGAGGTCGAGCTCGAGCGCCAGCCGCTTCGCGGCGAGCTCGCCGGCGCAGGTCTCGATCGCCTCGTCGAGGATCTGCCGCAGCGCGACCGGCCGGCGGTCGAGGTCGAGCTTGCCATGCTCGATCCGGGTGAGGTCGAGGAGGCCGTCGATCAAGCGCGCCTCGACGGCCGCGTTGCGCTCGATGGAGCCGATCTTCAGCCTGACGTCCGGCGGCAGGCGCGTGTCGCCCGCCAGCGCCGAGGCGGCGAGCAGGATGGGCGCGAGCGGCGAGCGCAGCTCGTGGCTCAACACCGCGAGGAACCGGTCCTTGGCCTGGTTCGCCTCCTCCAACTGGCGCTTCGCCGCGAGGAGCTCCCGCTCCGACCGCTCGCGCGCCTCGTCCCGGAGGTGCGCCTCGGTGGCGTCCCGCCCCATGGCGACGAAGCCGTCGCCGAGCTTCGAGATCCGGACGTCGAACCATCGCCGCACCGGCTCGTCCGCCCCGACGTCGTCCACCGGGAGGCGGTCGATGGCGTAGGGGCGGCCGGTCTCGACCACCTCGCGGCAGCGCTCGAAGAGGCCGTTCTCCTGCCGCCCGAGCAGGAGCTGGAAGAGGCAGAGCCCGAGCTGTCCTCCGCAGGTCGACCCGTTCGCGAGCCGGGCGGCGGCGTTGACGTAGTCGAGGCGGAAGTCCACGATGCCGCCGGCCTCGTCGCGCTCCGCGGAGCAGAGCCCGAAGAGGTCGGTCAACGACTCCGCGAGGGCGCGGATCTCCGCCGAGCGGGCCGGCGCGGCGGGGCCCCCCGGCTCGCCCGGTCGATCGCGCCGGCGCTCGGGCAGCGAGCGGGCCGCACCATCGTCGGGGTCCAACTCGTCACGAGCCGTCATCCGTGTCCTCTGGTCGATCTTTCTCAGCATAACAGAAAATGCAACGTATCCGGCCGGAAAACACGGCACCGTGCGACCGATGACCGACGATCTCATAGCCGGAGCGAGCGGTCACGACATCGCCGCGCCGCGCGCGTGACGCCGCGGCGACGGCGCGTGCCGGAGCGCGCTCAGCGCTCGGCGAGCGGGACGAAGGGGCGGCGGGTGGGGCCGGTGTAGATCTGGCGCGGCCGGTTGATGCGGGTGTTCTTGTCTTCCCGCATCTCCTTCCAGTGCGCGATCCAGCCCGGCATGCGGCCGAGGGCGAACATCACCGTGAACATGTCGGTGGGGATGCCCATGGCGCGGTAGATGATGCCGCTGTAGAAATCGACGTTGGGGTAGAGCTTGCGCTCGACGAAGAACTCGTCCTGGAGCGCCGCCTCCTCCAGGTGCTTGGCGATGTCGAGCAGCGGATCCCGCACGCCGAGCTCGCGGAGGACCTCGTCGCTCGTCTGCTTGAGGATGCGGGCGCGCGGGTCGAAGTTCTTGTAGACGCGGTGCCCGAAGCCCATCAGCCGGAAGCCGGAGCTCTTGTCCTTGGCCATCTCGACGTATTTCTTGTGGTTGCCGCCGTCGGCCGCGATGCGCTCGAGCATCTCGATCACCTTCTGGTTGGCGCCGCCGTGGAGCGGGCCCCAGAGGGCCGAGATGCCGGACGAGATCGAGGCGAAGAGGTTGGCCTGGCTGCTCCCCACCATGCGCACCGTCGAGGTGCTGCAGTTCTGCTCGTGGTCGGCGTGGAGGATGAGGAGGAGGTTCAACGCCCGCTCGAGGACCGGCGGCACGCTGTAGGGCTCGCCCGCCTTGGCGAACATCGTGTACAGGAAGTTGCCGACGTAGGAGAGACCGTCCTGCGGGTCGACGAACGGCTCGCCCGCGCGCTGCCTGTGGATGTAGCCGGCGATGGTCTTCACCTGCGCCAGCAGGCGGATCATGTTGCGGTCGCGGTCCTCGTTCTCGGGGTAGTAGGTCGAGAGGAGGGTCACCAGCGAGGCGAGCGACGCCATGGGATGGGTTTCCCGCGGGTAGCGGCCGACGAGCTCCTTCATCCCGTCGTGAAGGCAGCCCTCGGCGCCCAGACGACCGCGGAGGTCGTCGAGCTCGGCGTGGCTCGGCAGGTGACCGTAGATGAGCAGATGGCAGATCTCGACGAACTCGGCGCGGCCGGCGATCTCCTCGATCGGGTAGCCGCGGTAGCGCAGGATGCCCTTCTCGCCGTCGATGAAGGTGATGGCGCTCTCGCAGGCGCCGGTGTTGCCATAGCCGTTGTCGAGCGTGATGGCGCCGCTCTCGGCGCGCAGATGGGCGATATCGATCCCGGTCTCGCCCTCCGAGCCGACGATGACGGCGAGCGTGTGCTCCTTACCCGCGAGCGCCAGCCGCGCCGACTTCGCCGCCGCGCCGGCCGTGGTGGGCTCCTCGACGATCTCTTTCGTAGGTGACATGACCTAGGCCTCCCCGACGGCCGACAACCGCGCCCCGCGGCCCCCAACGTCCCTTGGATTCTACCCCCCCGCTCCCGGGGGGTGCAAGGAAAGGGGGAGGCTCCCTCCTACAGCTCGCGCAGCGCGGTCGCGACCGGCAGGCGGGCGGCGCGGATGGCCGGGAAGAGGCCGCCGAGGAGCCCCATCACCAGCGCCCAGATGATCCCCTCGACGAGCAGGACCGGCGTCACCGCGAAGGCGAACGACACCTGGCTGAAGCTCTGCCAGTTGATGGTCGAGGTCTGGTAGCCGTTGAAGACGAGGTAGGCGACCGCGGCGCCGACGACGCCGCCGGCGACGGCGAGGACGAGCGACTCGACGAGCACGGAGAGGACGACCGGGCCGGTGCTGAAGCCGAGGGCGCGCAGCGTCGCGATCTCCCGCGTGCGCGAGGAGACGGCGGTGTACATGGTGTTCAAGGCGCCGAAGATGGCGCCGATCGCCATCAGCCCGGCGATCAGGCCGCCCAGCCCCTTGATGATGCCGGTGAGCGTCTGCGACTGGCTGGCGTAGTACTCGCTCTCGCGCTCGACGCTGACGTTCAGGCGCGGATCGCTGGTCAGCGAGTCCTTGAACTTGGGGAAGGCCGCCGCCGAGTCGAGCTTGGCGTAGACCGCCTGGAAGGTGTCGCCGCGCCGGTAGGCGGGCTGCAGCACCCCGGCGTCGCACCAGATCTCGGACTCGGCGACGCTGCCGTTGGCGGTGAAGATGCCGACCACCGTCCAGACGTTCTCGCCCCAGCGCTGGGTGGACCCCACCTCGAGCCCGGCGAACTGCCCCGCCGCCGCCTTGCCGACGATGATCTCGTTCTTGCCCGGCGCGAAGCGGCGCCCCTGGACGATCTCGATGCCGTTGCGGACGGCGAAGGCGGCCGGCTGGACGCCGCGCAGCGGCACGTTCGCCTCCGTGCCGGTCGAGCGCTTGGGGACGTCGACGACGACGTAGAGCTCGGCCGAGGCGTCGGGGCCGGCGGCGGACCGCCGCACCCCCGGCGCGTCGGCGATCACCCGCGTGTCGTCGTGGCGCAGGCCGCTCATCATCTCGCTGCTGCTGCCGCTGCGCAGCACGATCGCGGTGTCCGGAGAGCCCGAGGCGGTCATCGTCTTCTGGAAGCCGGCGGCGATCGACAGCACGGCGACGAAGACCGTCACCACCCCCGCGACGCCGAAGGCGGCCGCCGCCGAGGCCCCCTTGCGCTCCTTGACGGTGCGCAGGTTCAAGCCGGTGACGGCGAAGACCTGGGAGAGCCAGTTGCGCATGGTCAAACCCTCCGCAGCGCGTCGACGATGCGCAGGCGCATCGCCTGGACAGCCGGGATCAGCCCGGTCGCGAGGCCGAGGAGGAGCGCGAAGGCGACGCCCAGCGCGAGCCCCCCGGGGGGAATGTAGAAGATGGGGAGGAAGCCGTGCGTCGGGTCGCCGCTGAGCGCGATGATCCCCCAGGCGAGGAACAGCCCGAGGCCGCCGGCGAGGAGGGCGACGAGGAACGACTCGCCGAGCACCAGCGCCAGGACCTGGCGGTTGGTGAAGCCGAGCGTCTTCAGCACCGCGAGCTCGCTGGTGCGCTCGCGCACCGACTGCGCCATGGTGTTGCCGGCGACGAGCAGGATGGTGAAGAAGACCGCCGAGACGATGGCGGTGATCAAGGCGCCGATGTCGCCCACCTGATTGGCGAATCCCTGCGCGAAGGCCTGCTCGGTCGAGGTCTTGGTCTCGGCCGGCGAGTTGGCGAACTGGGCGTCGATCTTCTGGGCCACGGCGGCGGCGTTCTTGGGGTCGGCGATGCGCAGGATGTACCAGCCGACGGTGCCGCGGTCGGGCCCCGCCTCCTTGAGATAGTCGTAGCGGAAGTAGAAGCCGGTGGTGTCGGTCCCCTTCTGCGCCCCGGTGTAGATGCCGACGAGGTTGAACTCCCAGGTGCGCGAGCCGTCGCGCTTGGCCATGTAGCCGGGCGCCAGGAGGGGGATCTTGTCGCCCACCTTCCAGCCGAAGTGCTTGGCGGTCGCGCTGCCGACGATCGCCCCCTGCTGATCGGCGAGCCAGGCCTTGCGCTCCTCGGGCTTGACGAGGTACTCCGGATAGATGGCGAGGAAGCTCACCGGATCGACCGCCATCTGGCCGAAGAAGTTCTTGGGGTCCTGATAGATGCCGCCGAACCAGGTGGCATGGGTGACCTGCTTGACCCCCGGCACCTGGGCGATGCGGCCGAGGTAGGAGACCGGGAGCGGCTGGATCAGCGACACCTTGTGGATGGTGAGCAGCCGGTCGGCGCCCGAGACGTCGACGCCCATGCGAAAGGCCTGGCGGATCGCCAGCAGATAGCCGAAGAGCAGGAACGAGACGAGCACCGAGAGGACGGTGAAGAGGGTCCGCGCCTTGCGGCGCTTGAGGCTCCCCCAGACGAGCGGCAGGAACCTCATACCGAGGGCTCCGTCGCCAGGCTGCCCTTGTCGAGGTAGACGGTGCGGCCGGCGCGCGCCGCGGCGTGCGGATCGTGGGTGACCATGAGGATGGTCTTGCCGTGCTCCTTGTTGAGCGCCTGGAGGAGGTCCAGGATCTCGTCGCCGGCCTTCCTGTCGAGGTCGCCGGTCGGCTCGTCGCAGAGCAGCAGCGTCGGGTCGGTGACGATGGCGCGGGCGATGCCCACCCGCTGCTCCTGGCCGCCCGAGAGCTGGCGCGGATAGTGGCGGGAGCGGTCGGCCAGGCCGACGACGGCGAGGGCGGTCGCCACGTGCGACCGGCGCTGGGACTTCGACAGCGGGGTGAGGAGGAGCGGCAGCTCGACGTTCTTCTCCGCCGTCAGCACCGGCAGCAGGTTGTAGAGCTGGAAGACGAAGCCGATGTGGCGCGCCCGCCAGTGGGCGAGCTTGCCGTCCGACAGGCGGTCGATCGGCTCGCCCGCCACCTCGACGGTCCCCGAGCTCGGGCGGTCGAGCCCGCCGAGCAGGTTCAAGAGCGTCGTCTTCCCCGAGCCCGAGGGACCCATCAGGGCGAGGAACTCGCCCTTGGCGACCTCGAGGTTCAGGCCGCGCAGGATCTCGAGCTTCTCCGCGCCGCGCTGGTAGACCTTGTGGACATCCCGCAGGCGCACCAGGGCGCCGTCGCCGTTGCCGCCGTTCAGCTTGCCGTTGCCGTTCATTTCGTCCCCTCCAGCTTTCTTGTCTAGGCCTTCGCCCGCACCGCGTCGCCGTCGGCGAGATCCGCCGGCCCCTCGACGACCACCTGCTCGCCGCCGGTGAGCCCGGAGACGACCACCGCCTCGTCGCCCACGGTGGGCGACAGGCGGATCGAGCGCCGCTCGACGCGGTCGCCGTGAACGATGAAGACGACGTCCTGATCGCCGTTCTTGCGCACCGCCGCCCGCGGCACCACCAGCTCGGGCTTCCCCGGCGCGCCGCCGGCGGCCTCGCCAGGGTCGGCGAGGAAGGCGACCTTGACCCCCATGTCGGGAAGGAGGCGCGGATCGAGCTCCTCGAACGCCAGCCGCACCTTGACCGTCGCCTTCTGGCGGTCGGCGGTGGGGATGACGGTGATGACGTGCGCCGGGATCGTCCAGTCGGGATAGGCGTCGAGCACCGCCTGCGCCTTCTGGCCGGGCTTGACGCGGTTGATGTAGCTCTCGTTGACGTCGACGTCGATCTCGAGCGACTTCATGTCGACCAGGGTGCAGATGCCGGTGCGGGTGAAGCCGCCGCCGGCCGAGACCGGCGAGATCATCTCCCCCGGCTGCGCGTCCTTGGTCACCGCGATGCCGGCGAACGGGGCGCGGATGATGGTGTCGTCGATCGCCTGGCGCTGCACCGCGACCTGCCGGTCGGCGACGGTGACGTCCTCGCGGAGCGCCGCGAGATGAGCGGCGAACGAGTCGGCGTCGGCGTTGGCGGCGTCCAGGTCCTGCTGCGAGGTGACCCCCTGGGCGGCCAGCTTCTGCTGGCGCTTGCGGTTGATCTCGGCCTGGCGGATGCGCACCGCGGTCTCGGCGAGCGCGCGCCGGGCCGCGCCGAGCTGCGCCTCGGCGAGCGACAGCGCCCGCTGGGCGCTCGCGTCGTCCAGACGGGCGAGCACCTGGCCCTCCTTGACGACGGTCCCCTCCTCGATCAGCACCTCGGAGACCTTGCCGGTGATCTTCGCCGACACGGTCGCCGCGCGCCGCGCGGTGACGTAGCCCGAGGCGTTCAAGACCGTCCCCGCCGCCGCCGACCCGCCCGCCCGCTCGCGCACCGCCACCGCACGGATCTCCTTGCCGTGCGGGCGGAGGAGCCACCAGCCGGCGCCGGCCGCGACGAGGACGGCGGCGAGCCCGAGGGCGATCCAGACGCCGCGACCCGAGCCCGACCGCGCCGGCTCGCCGCGCTCGATGCGGAGCCCTTCGAGGGCGCTCTTCTCTGCAGCCATTTTCTCGGTTTCCTCGGCTTCCCTCGTTCCCGGGGGCACCGCGCCGCTCCCTGCGCAGCCGGCGCGCCAAGGGCTTCTTACGCCTCCCGGCGGGGAAAGGTTCCGCGCCGGCGCTGTCGCGAGCCGGGAGATTCTAGCGGACGCTCCCCGCCGCTGCCGGTGACAATTGTCAGGGCTCGTAGACGGCGCAGGCGGTGTCGTTCTCCCACACCTCGACCCGCGCCACCCGCACTCTCTCCCTCTCGCCGCGCCCGGCCAGGCGCGCGGCGACCTCCGCGAAGACATACTCCGAGAGCCGCTCGGCGGTGGTGTTCCGCTGGTCGAACGGCGGCACCTCGTTGATCACCCGGTGATCGAAGGGCGCCAGGATCTCCTGGACGATCGCCTTCAGGTCGGCGAAGTCGAGCACCATGCCGAGCTCGTCGAGCTCCGTCGCCGCGAGGTGGACCCGCACGCGGTAGTTGTGGCCGTGCAGGTTCTGGCAGCCGCGGGTGTGGCCGCGGATGGCGTGCGCCGCCGCGAAGGTGAAGTCCTTGGAGATCCGGTGCATGGCCTGGCCCGCGAGCCTCGCTCGCAACCGCGCATCGTGGCGCGGCTAGAGGCGTAAGTCAAGCGGAGCGGGATTGCTTCGCCGTGGCCTTCAGTGCGCCGCCGGTTTCAGACCCCGCTCCTCGAGCAGCGGAAGGACGACGGCGTCGCGGCCGCGGAAGGCGCGGTACATCGCCGCCTCGTCCTCGGAGCCGCCGCGCGAGAGGATCATGTCGCGGAAGCGCTGGCCGTTCGCCCGCGTCATGCCGCCGTTCTCCTTGAACCAGGCGTAGGCGTCGTCGTCGATCACCTCGCTCCACAGATAGGCGTAGTAGCCGGCCGCGTAGCCGCCGCCCCAGATGTGCGAGAAGTAGGTCGTGCGATAGCGCGGCGGCACCTGCGGCAGGTCGACGTGAAAGCGCGCCAGCGCCGCGGTTTCGAAGGCGTCGACGTCCGGCGTCGGCGGCGCCCCGGCGGGCAGCGTGTGCCAGGCCATGTCGAGGAGCGCGGCGGCGAGGTACTCCGTCATCAGGTAGCCCTGGTTGAAGGTCTTCGCCTTCTTGATCTTGTCGACCAGCGCCTGCGGCATCGGCGCGCCCGTCTGGTAGTGCTTGGCGTAGCTCGCGAAGACGGCCGGCTCGAGCGCCCAGTGCTCGTTGAACTGCGACGGGAACTCGCCGAAGTCGCTCGACACGCTGGTGCCCGCGCGGCTCGGGTAACGGACGTTCGAGAACATGCCGTGGAGGGCGTGCCCGAACTCGTGGAACATGGTCGTCACGTCGGTGAAGCTCAAGAGGGCGGGCTGGCCCGCCGCCGGCTTGGTGAAGTTGCAGACGTTGTAGACCACCGGCCGGGTGCCCGCGAAGGCGTTCTGCTCGACGAAGTTGTCCTCCCAGGCGCCGCCGGACTTGCTCGGGCGCGCGAAGTAATCGGCGTAGAAGAGCGCCATCGAGCGGCCGTCGGCGTCGAAGACCTCGAAGACGCGCACGTCCGGCTGGTAGACCGGCAGGTCCTTGCGCTCCTTGAAGGTCAGCCCGTAGAGCTGGTGGGCGGCGAAGAAGACGCCGTCGTGGAGGACGCGGTCGAGCTCGAAGTAGGGGCGCACCTGCGCCTCGTCGAGGTCGTACTCGGCCTTGCGCACCTTCTCGGCGTAGAGCTGCCAGTCCGCGGCGGCGAGCGGGAAGCCACCGGTGCCGGCTGCGTGCTGGGTGTCGATCACCTGCTGGATGCGGGCCGCCTCGGCGCGCGCCTTGGCGGTCGAGGCCGGCACCAGGTCGGTCATCAGGCCGATCGCCTTCTCCGGCGTCTTCGCCATCTGGTCGTCGAGCGCGAAGGCGGCGTAGGTGGGATAGCCGAGGAGCTTGGCGCGCTGGGCGCGGACCTGCGCCAGGCGCGTCACGATCGCCCGCGTGTCGTTCGGGCCGCCGTGGTCCCCCCGCATCGACCGAGGCCTTGAACAGGCGCGCGCGGAGCGCCCGGTCGGCGAGCCAGGTCAGGGCGGGCTGCTGGGTGGTGTTCTGGAGAGCCAGCACCCACTTGCCTGGCAGGCCGCGCTCCTTCGCCTGCTCGGCCGCCGCGGCGACGTCGCCGGCGGGCAGGCCGGCCAGCTCGGCCGGGTCGGCGATGACGACGGCGGAGGCGTTGGTGTCCGCCAGCACCCGGTTGTGGAACTCGCTGGTGAGCTTCGACTCCTCCTGGTTGAGGGCGCGCAGAGCCGTCTGGTCCGCCGCCTTGAGCTGCGCGCCGGCGCGCACGAAGTTCTTGTGGTAGCGCTCGACGAGGAACTTCGCCTGGGGATCGAGGCCGAGCGCGTCGCGCCGGTCGTAGAGGGACTCGATGCGCGCGTAGAGCTTCGGATCGAGCGAGATCTCGTCCTGGTGGGCCGCCAGCCGCGGCGACTCCTCGGCCTCGACCTTCTGCATCGCCTCGTTGGTGTTCGACTGGATGAGGCTGAAGAACACCTTGGAGACGCGGGTCAGCAGCTCGCCCGAGCGCTCCATCGCCTCGATCGTATTGGCGAAGGTCGGCGGCTCCGGGTTGTCGGCGATGCGCCGGACCTCGGCGAGGTGGCGCTTCATCCCCTCCTCGATCGCCGGCTTGTAGTCGCCGTCCTTGATGCGGTCGAAGGGCGGCGCCTGGAAGGGCAGCGGGCTGGCGGTGAAGAACGGGTTGGCGCCGGCGGCCGGCGGCGCGGCGGGAGGCAGCGGTCGGGAGGTGGCGGGCATCGCGAAGCTCAACGACAACAGGACGAGCAGAGCGGGTCGGGGCATAGGGTCTTCCAATCGAAGTGGGCGCTGGGGAGGCCGTAGCATACCAAGCCCCGGCGCCGGGGTCTCAGGGCTTGGCGGGCTTCAACCCCCGCTCCTCGAGCAGCGGCAGGACGACGGGGTCGCGGCCGCGGAAGGCGCGGTACATCGCCGCCTCGTCCTCGGAGCCGCCGCGCGCGAGGACCATGTCGCGGAAGCGCTGGCCGTTCGCCCGCGTCATGCCGCCGTTCTCCTGGAACCAGGAGTAGGCGTCGTCGTCGATCACCTCGGCCCACAGATAGGCGTAATAGGCGGCCGAATAGCCGCCGCTCCAGATGTGCGAGAAGTAGGTCGTCTTGTAGCGCGGCGGCACCTGCGGCAGGTCGACGTGGAAGCGCGCCAGCGCCGCCGACTCGAAGGCGTTGACGTCCGGCTCGGGTGCGCCCGCCGGCTGCGTGTGCCAGGCGAGGTCGAGGAGGGCCGCGGCGAGGTATTCCGTCAGCAGATAGCCCTGGTTGAAGGTCTTCGCCCGCTTGATCTTGTCGACCAGGGCCGCCGGCATCGGCGCGCCGGTCTGCTGGTGCTTGGCGTAATGGGCGAACACGCTCGGCTCGAGCGCCCAGTGCTCGTTGAACTGCGACGGGAACTCGACGAAGTCGCGCGGCACGTTGGTGCCGGCGAGGAGCGGATAGCGCACGTTCGAGAACATGCCGTGGAGAGCATGCCCGAACTCGTGGAACATCGTGGTCACCTCGGTGAAGCTCAAGAGGGCGGGCTGGCCCGCCGCCGGCTTGGTGAAGTTGCAGACGTTGAAGACCACCGGCTTGGTGCCCCGGAGGGCGCTCTGGTCGACGAAGCTGTCCATCCAGGCGCCGCCGCTCTTGCTCGGGCGCGCGAAGTAGTCGGCGTAGAAGAGCGCGAGAGAGCTGCCGTCGGCGTCGAAGACCTCGAAGACCCGCACGTCCGGCTGGTAGACCGGGATGTCCTGGCGCTCCTTGAAGGTCAGGCCGTAGAGCTGGTGGGCGGCGAAGAAGACGCCGTCGTGGAGCACGCGGTCGAGCTCGAAATAGGGCCGCAGCTGCGACTCGTCGAGGTCGTAGTCGGCCTTGCGCACCTGCTCGGCGTAGAGCTGCCAGTCCTCGGGGCCGAGCTGGAAGCCGCCGGTGCCGGCTTCGTGCTGGGCGTCGATCACCTGCTGGATCCGCGCCGCCTCGGCGCGCGCCTTGGCGGTCGCGGCAGGCACCAGGTCGGTCATCAGCCCCTCGGCCTTGGCGGGCGTCTTCGCCATCTGGTCGGCGAGCTGGTAGGCGGCGTAGGTCGGGTAGCCGAGGAGCTTGGCGCGCGCGGCGCGCTCCTGCGCCAGGCGCGTCACCAGCGCCCGGGTGTCGTTCGGGCCGCCATGGTCGCCGCGCGCCGTCGACGCCTTGAGCAGGCGCTGGCGCAGCGCCCGGTTGGAGAGCCAGGTCAAGGCCGGCTGCTGGGTGGTGTTCTGGAGAGCGAGCACCCACTTGCCGGCGAGGCCGCGCTCCTTCGCCTGCTGGGCCGCCGCGGCGAGGTCGCCGGGAGGGAGGCCGGCCAGCTCGGCCGGCTCGCCGACCACCACGGCGGAGGCGTTGGTGTCGGCCAGCACCCGGTTCTGGAATTGGGTGGTGAGCTTCGACTCCTCCTGGTTGAGGGCGCGCAGAGTGGCCTGGTCGGCCGGCGAGAGCAGGGCGCCGGCGCGCACGAAGTCGAGGTAGTAGCGCTCGAGCAGGTAGCGGGACTCGCGGTCGAGGTGGAGGGCGTCGCGGCGGTCGTAGAGCGCCTTGACGCGGGCGAAGAGCTGCGGATTGAGCGAGATCTCGTCCTGATGGGCGGCGAGGCGCGGCGACTCCTCCGCCTCGATCTTCTGCATTTCCGGATTGGTGTTCGACTGGGTGAGGCGGAAGAAAACGTTCGAGACCCGGGTCAGCAGCTCGCCCGCGCGCTCCATCGCCTCGATGGTGTTGGCGAAGGTCGGCGGCTCCGGGGCGTCGGCGATCCGCCGGATCTCGGCGAGGTGGCGCTTCATCCCCTCTTCGATCGCCGGCTTGTAGTCGGCGTCCTCGATGCGGTCGAAGGGAGGCGCCTGGAAGGGCAGCGGGCTGGGGTTGAAGAACGGATTGGCGCGGGCGGCCGGCGGCGCGGCGGCGGGCGGCAGCGGGCGGGAGGCGGCGGGCATCGCGAGGCTCAGCGACAACAGGACGAGCAGAGCGGGTCGAGGCATGGGGTCTTCCGATCGAAGTGGGACACGGGAGCGCGCAGCATATCGCCAAGCCGTCGCGGGGCGTCCAGGGGAGCCGCCGATCTCACGTATCGCTTTTTCTTCTGAAATACACACATCTTGAGTAGACCCCCCGTGGCGACCGCTTCGCCCCTCCGCGGGCCCGGCGGCCGGAGTGTTCAACTTTGGTATTCGGAGAGGAGACAGCATGAGCAAGATCAAGCGATGGACCCTGCGTCACCGCGTCGCGGCGCTCGCCGCGATGCTCGTCGCGCTCGCCGCGGCCGCCGCCGTGGCGGGGCGCTCCGGGCTGACCCCGGCGCCGCTCTCGACCCCCGCGCCGAGCCCCGCCGCGCAGCAGCTCGCCGCGCCGCTGCCGCCCCCGGCGCAGGTCTTCATCCAGCGGACGAGCGCCTTCCCCAACCTCGGCAACGTCCTGGTGAGCGTCCAGCTCACCGCGGCCGAGGTCGCCGCCAAGAAGGCCGACGGCACCGCCGAGTTCGTCACCCTCGGGAGCCCCAGCGCCCTGGTCATCCTGCGCGACGACGGGCAGGGGGGCGACGCCACCGCCGGCGACGGCCTCTACACCGGCATCGCCTCGCTCGACGACGCCACGCTCCAGGCCCGCTCCCAGGCGGACCAGAGCGCCACCGCCGCCCACGGCAACGCCGCCGTGCCAGTCTTCGCCGGCCGGGCGAGCGCCGGCACGGCGCCGCCGCCGACTTTCGACTGGAACGGCTTCAACGGCGGCAAGGCGGTGCCCTTCGACCCCGCCGTCGTCTACCTGCAGAAGGAGGCCGTCACCACGGGCAGCCCGGCGCTGCGCGGCTCGCACGGCCTGGTCGCCGCCTCGGCGGCCTCCGTGGTGCTCGGCACCGACCCCTTCCAGGACGGCGTGCTGATGATCCGCGACCCGCTGGTGGTCAACGATCCCGCCCGCACCTGGAGCTCCTGTGGCGGCGGCAATCCCAACGGCGTCTGGACCTTCAATCACCTGATGACCAGCGAGGCCAACCAGGCGGCGAGCGGCATCGATCCCGCCATCTACGTCGAGACCTGGCTCAAGAACTGGACCGCCCCGCCGACCATCAACGGCCACACCGTCTCGACGCGCAACACGGCGCTCATCCTCAACAACTGGCCGAAGCGGCCGGATACCCACATCGACCTCGCCCAGTCGCCGTTCCGGCTGCTCGCCATCGTGCCGCGCGTCGACCTGCGGCGCACCACCGGGGGCGGCGGCGGCTACACGGTGAGCACCAGCGGCAGCTTCCTCGACGCCGGCGAGGCGCGGTTCGTCTTCGGCCTGATGACCAACGGCTGCCAGGTGCAGCCGTTCGCGGTGATCTTCGAGTTCCGCATCCACCAGTGCGACTGCTCCGGCGTCAAGGCCTGGGCCCAGCAGTGGGTCAACCTGTCGACGCTGGCGATCGGCAGCGCCGCCTACAACACGGCGCTCGAGAACATCACCGAGCAGTTCGTCAAGGCGAACGCCAACCCGGCGCGGCCGAACGGCAGCGCCCTCGGCCAGCAGCGGACCAACGACTTCGCGCTCGCCCGGCCCTGGGAGCTGCGCGAGTTCCAGCTCACCCAGTTCCCCTTCTCGATGCTCAACGAGACGACGACCGCCGACACCCCGATCGACAGCTTCAACAACGGCGCGACCTTCCAGAGCTGGGTGCAGACCGCGGTCGAGCCGCCGCTGACGCCGCCGCTCTTCCAGGACCCGATCCCGCCGGTGCCGCTCTTCTTCACCGGCCTCGGCTTCCTCGGCTCCAACCCCGCGGCGCCGGCGGTATGGAGCGCGCCGGGGTTGAACCTCGGCATCCTGCAGGAGAACTGGGCGCGCCACCGCGCCTCCCTCGCCACCTGCCCGAGCTGCCACACGACGGAGACCAACACCAACTTCACCCACGTCGACCCGCGGACGGCGTTCGGCGCCCCGGCCATCCTCTCCGGCTTCCTCACCGGCATCAGCGTCCCCGACCCGCTGGCGCCGGGCCACCTCCCGGTGCGCGACTTCGACGACCTCGCCCGGCGCGAGATCGACATCCAGCAGGTGGCGGCGATGTCCTGCGCCAGCATGGCGACGGCGAGCACGGCCTCGGTGCGCGCCGCGATCCTCGCCACCGGCCACCTGCCGAGCGACCTCTTCGCGACCTCCGGCGGCCCCGTGCCCCCGGGCCGCACGACCTCGGTCGCGATCGACGACATGAAGCGGAACCTGATCTTCGAGGTGCACTGATCTCCAGACTGCCGGCGGCGACGCCGGCCGCGAGCTCTACCCGACCGCCCCCGCCGCGCGCCGCCCAGCGCGGCGGGGGCTTTTTCTAGATGTAGATGGGCTCTCTAACTGGCGAGGAGGAGCTCGATCGTCGGCGGCAGCCCTTCGGCGAGGCTCCGCGGCCGCCAGCCGAGCTCCTCCCTGGCGCGGCGGTCGTCGAAGGCCCACTCGCGGGTGAGGCTGCCGAGCTGCGCGGGGGTGAAGGGCGGCCGGCGGCCGCGGAGGCGATAGAGCGGCCCCAGGGCGGCGACGGCGAGGCGCGCGGCGGCGACGGGGAGGTCGATCCGGGGGGCCTCGATGCCGGCGAGCGCCGCCACCCGCCGGGCGAGCTCGCGGAAGACGACGACGTCGCCGGCGAGGAGGAAGTCGCGGCCGGGCGGGGCGCCCGCCATGACCCTCGCCAGGGCGTCGATCACGTCGTCGAGGTAGACCCAGCTCGTCCGCCGCTTCGCCGCCACGAGGACCGGGTAGCGCCCCTTGGCGAGGGAGCGGAGGATCGAGTTCGCCCCTGCTCTTTTTCCCGGCGGGCCGTAGACGAGGCTCGGGTAGACGGTGTTCAGGCGCAGGCCGCGCTTCGCCCACTCGCGGATCGCCATCTCGCCGGCGTGCTTGGTGGCGCTGTAGACGGTCGGGAAGGGGCGCTCCGGCGCCGTCGCCTCGGTCGCCGCGCCGCCGCCGGCCGGGCTGCCGCCGAAGAAGGCGACCGAGGAGATCGAGAGGAAGCGGCCGACGCCCAGCTTGTAGGCGAGCGAGGCGACGTTGTCGCTCCCCTGGACGTTCGCCGCCTGCATGCGGCCGGCGGGGCCGTCGAGGTCGAGGTCGGCGGCGGCGTGGATCACCCAGTCGGCGCCAGACATCCCCTGGCGCATCGAGGCGCGGTCGAGGATGTCGCCGACGAAGGTCGCGGCCCCGAGCTCGGCCAGCGGCTCGACGCGGCTCGTCGCCCGCACCAGCGCCCGCACCTCGTGCCCGTCGGCCACCAGGCGGCGCACCAGCGAGCGCCCGATGTAGCCGGTGCCGCCGGTGACGAAGATCCGCATGGAGGCAGCCTAGTGGCCCATGGCGGCCACTTCAAGACCGCCCTCGTTCCCGCGCCTTGAACCCGCCGGCCCGGACGCGGCACTAACCACGCCATCGGACGGCAGGCGGCCGATTTCAACGGGGAATCTGGCCCTTACCGGACGCGTTCTATACAAAGAGGGCGGGCTCCTGGGAGTTGAGCCCGCCCCGGAGTGGCAACTCCGACAATCTCCCTCAACTCCCTCTCCTCCCCCGCGCCATCTCCCTCCATGGCGCGGGGCTTTTTATCCCAGAGCTTGATTGTATGCGTGGAATTCGCTATTGCAAGCCCGGCTTGACGCGCGCCGCCATACTTCCTAAGCTATACACCGTATAGCGAGGGGTGCGTGGACGAGCCGATCTCACCGCAGAAGACCCGAAACCGAAGACGACCGACGGACCGATTGCGGCGCGAGATCCTCGACGCCGCCCGCGAGCTGTTCGTCGCGGAGGGCTACCGGAGCGTCTCGCTGCGCAAGATCGCCTGCCGCATCGGCTACACGCCGATGTCGATCTACCTCCACTTCCGCGACAAGGCCGACATCCTCGACTGCATCTGCGAGGAGACCTTCACCGGCTTCCGCGCCACCGCCGACGAGCTCGACCTGGCGAACCTGGCGCCGCGCGAGCGGCTGGAGGCGGGGCTGCGCAACTTCATCGACTTCGGGCTCGCCCACCCGCACCACTACCAGCTCACCTTCATGACCCCGCTCGACGATCCGCAGCGCCTCGAGCGCCGGCGGGAGATCGGCCGCGATTCCTTTCAGCGCCTGCGCCGCCTGGTCGCCGACTGCGTCGAGGAGGCCCGCCTGCCGGCGTTCGACCTCGACGCCGCGAGCCAGGTGATCTGGGCCGCCGCCCACGGCGTCACCTCGCTGCTCATCGCGCGCCCCGACTTCCCGTGGGTCGAGCGCGAGCGGCTGATCGGCACGGTTCTCGCGTACGCCGTGCAGTCGCTCGGCGGCTGCCGGGCCGCCGCCGCCGCTCCCGTCAAGAATCGCCCCTCGGACGAGCCGGAAAGGACCGCTCGATGACCACCGACGCCGTCGCCGGCCCGGCGCCTCTGGCGCACGTCAACCACCAGCCGGACGTCTCGCCCTGGCTGATCTCGATGGTGGTGATGCTGTCGACCTTCATGGAGGTCCTGGACACCTCGATCGCCAACGTCTCGCTGCCGCACATCGCCGGCAGCCTCTCGGCGACCGTCGACGAGTCGACCTGGGTGCTCACCTCCTATCTGGTGGCGAACGCCATCGTCCTCCCCCTCTCCGGGTGGTTCTCGAACTTCTTCGGCCGCAAGCGCTTCTACATGGCCTGCGTCTTTCTCTTCGCCGTCAGCTCCTTCCTCTGCGGCCTCGCCTGGAGCCTGCCGATGCTGATCCTCTTCCGCATCCTCCAGGGGCTGGGCGGCGGCGGCCTGCAGCCCTCGGCGCAGGCGATCCTCGCCGACGCCTTCCCGCCCGAGAAGCGCGGCATGGGCTTCGCGGTCTACGCGATGGCCGTCGTCTTCGCGCCGGCGATCGGCCCGACGCTCGGCGGCTGGATCACCGACAACTACAGCTGGCGCTGGATCTTCTACATCAACGTGCCGGTGGGGGTGCTGTCGATCTTCCTCACCAGCCGCTTCATCGTCGATCCGCCGTGGATCGCCGAGAAGGTCCGCCAGCTCAAGGGCAAGCTCGACATCGACTACATCGGCATGGGCCTCCTCACCGTCGGCCTCGGCTTCCTCCAGGTGGTGCTCGACAAGGGCCAGGAGGAGGACTGGTTCGGCTCGGCGTTCATCGTCTGGGCGATGATCCTCTCGGCCGCCGCGCTCGTCGCCGTCGTCATCCGCGAGCTGGTGATCGAGGCCCCGATCGTCGACCTGCGGCTCTTCAAGGAGCGCAACTTCCTGATCTCGAACCTGCTCATCTTCGGCCTCGGCTTCGCCCTCTTCGGCTCGACCGTCCTGGTGCCGGAGTTCCTGCAGACGCTGATGGGCTACTCGGCGACGCAGAGCGGCAAGGTGCTGTCGCCGGCCGGCTTCGTCATCATGGCGCTCCTGCCGATCACCGGCTACCTGACCGACCGGGTGGGCGCCAAGAAGCTGATCATCGTCGGCCTGCTGATCTCCTCCGGGGCGCTGTGGCTGACCTCGCACATCAGCCTCGAGGTCGACTACCGGACGATCACCCTCTACCGCATCCTGCAGGCGGTCGGCCTGGCGTTCCTCTTCACGCCCATCTCGACCGTCTGCTTCTCGCGCATCCCGCAGCAGAAGAGCAACGCCGCCTCGTCCCTCTTCAACCTGTCGCGCAACCTCGGCGCCTCGTTCGGCATCGCCGCCGTCACCTCGCTCGTGCAGCGCCGCACCCAGGTCCACCACAGCCTCCTCGCGGCGCACGCCGACCGCGCCAACCCGCTCACCCAGCGCCTGCTCGACGGCCTCGCCCAGCGGCTGATGGCGTCCGGTTCCGACGCCCACCTCGCGACGCAGCAGGCCGAGAAGTACCTCGAGCTGCTGATCAGCCGCCAGGCCGGCGCCATGGCGTTCCTCGACGCCTTCCGCCTGGTGAGCCTCTACTGCCTGGCGATGGTGCCGCTCTGCTTTTTCCTCAAGAAGGTCACGCCCAAGAAGGGGCAGATCCATCTGGAGTAGCCCGACGCCCATGCCCAGACCAAGACACCTGCCCACCCTCTGGTTGGCCGCCGCCGCCCTCGCCGCCGGGATCGCCCCGGCCCCTCTCGCGGCGCAGAGCGCGCCGCCCGCGGCCGGCGCCGCCGGCGCCGATCTGCCCGGCAGCATCCCGACGCCGCGGCCGGCGCCGCCCACCCCGGCCTCGGTGATCAGCCGCTCGCCCTCGCCCTACCTCGGCAGCGTCCCCGCCGGCGCGGCGACGGCCGACGAGATCCCGCTCGCCCTCTCCGACGCCATCGAGCGCGGCCTCGCCACGAATCTGGGGGCGATCGACGCCGATCTCGACGTGCGGACCGCCGACGCGCAGCGCCAGCGGGCGCTCTCGGCGCTCCTGCCGCAGCTCGCCGGGCGGGTCCACCACCAGACCGGCGAGGTGAGCCTGGTGCAGTTCGGCTTCGTGCTGCCCGGGGTGCCGACGGTCATCGGCCCGTTCAGCTACCAGGACGCGCGGATCGGCCTCACCCAGCAGCTGTTCAATTATCAGGACCTCGAGAGCTACCGCGCGGCGCGCGAGGCCGCCCGCGCCGCCCAGCTCAACCGCGACGACAGCCGCGACACCGTCGTCCTCGCGGTGGGCGCCGCCTACTTCCAGGTGGTGGCGAGCATGGCACGGATCGAGACCTCGCGGGCGCAGCTCAAGGGCTCGCAGGCGCTCGCCGAGCTCGCCGCCAGCCAGGTGCAGAACGGCATCTCGCCGGCGATCGACTCGCTGCGCGCCCAGGTGCAGAGCTCGACCGACCAGCAGCGCCTGGCCGTCGGCCTCGCCCAGCTCGAGAAGGACAAGCTGTCGCTCGCCCGGCTGATCGGGCTCGCCGCCGGCCAGCGCTTCCGCGTCACCAGCGAGATCCTCTACCAGCCGTGGAACGGCCCGCAGCCGGCGGACGCCCTGCGCACCGCCTTCGCCTCGCGCAACGACCTCAAGTCGGCCGCCGCCGCCCTCCACGCCGCCGAGCTGGCGCGCCGCGCCGCCGGCGGCGAGCGCGTCCCCTCGCTCGGCTTCAACGCCGACTACGGGCGGATCGGCAAGAACCTGGCGCGGACCGACGGCACCTTCACCGTCGCCGCCGACCTGACGGTGCCGCTCTTCACCGGCGGCCGCACCGCGGCCGCGGTGGCGCAGGCGCAGGCGACCCTCGACCGCCGGAAGGCCGAGCTCGCCGACCTGCAGAGCCGCGTCGACTACGAGGTGCGCAGCGCCTTCTTCGACCTCCAGGCGGCGCAGACCTCGGTCGAGGTGGCGAAGCGGAACATCGACCTCGCCCAGCAGGCGCTCGTCCAGGCGGAGGACCGCTTCAAGAACGGCGTCACCGGCAATGTCGAAGTGGTGCTGGCGGCGGAGGCGGTCGCCGGGGCCCACGAGAACTACATCGCCAGCCTCTTCTCGCACAACTTCTCGAAGCTGTCGCTGCTCAAGGCCATGGGGCTCGCCGAGCGAGGGGTGCGGCAGTACCTCGACACGACCACGGGAGGGAAGTAAGTCATGGCAACAGAGACGCAGACCCAGACCGCGGAGCGGCCGGCGGCCGGCCCGGCCGGCAGGGCCGCCGATGCGGCGGCCGGCGGCTCGGGCCCGGCACCGCAAACCCCTGCGGCGGAAAACGGCGAGGCGCCGGCGCCGAAGAAGCGCGGCCTGTCGCCGACGGCGCGGCTCGCCATCGTCGTCGTCGCCATCGTCGCGGTCCTCGGCGGCATCCTCTGGTGGCTGCACTCGCGCCAGTACGAGGACACCGACGACGCCGAGATCGACGCCCACCTCCATCCCATCTCGGCGCGCGTCGCCGGCACGGTGGCGGCGGTGGCGCCGGGGGTCGAGGACAATCGCGAGGTGAAGGCCGGCATGGTGCTGGTCGAGGTCGATCCCGCCGACTACCAGGCGCAGTACGACCAGGCGCAGGCCGACGTGGCGCGCCTGCAGGCGACCGCCGCCGCCTCGCAGGCGGAGGTGCCGGTCGCCTCGGCCAATGCCACGGGCCAGCTGCAGATCGCCCAGGCGATGCTCTCCCAGGCACGGGACGGGGTCGCCGCCGCGCGCGCCAGCCTGCAGGCGGCCGAGGCCCGCCTGGCGCAGGCCCAGGCCAACGCCAAGCGCGCCGAGGACGACCGCGCGCGCTACGCCAACCTCATCGCCAAGCAGGAGATCTCGCGCTCCGAATACGACCGGCGGGCGACCGAGGCGCGCACCGCCGAGGACCAGGTCGCCGCGGCGCGGGCCGACGTCGCCGCCGCCCGACAGCAGATCTCCGCCGCCGAGGGGAAGGTGACGCAGCAGCAGGCCGATCTCCTGCGCGCCCGCTCGGCGCCCTCGCAGGTCACCGCCGCCGAGGCCCGCTCGGGCTCGGCGGGCGCCGACCTGAAGCGCGCCCAGGCGCAGCTCGAGATCGCCAAGCTGAACCTCGACCGCACCCGTATCGTGGCGCCGGTCAGCGGCATCGTCGGCCGCCGCTCGGTCGAGGTCGGCCAGCGGGTGCAGCCGGGCCAGGAGCTGCTGACGATCATCGAGCTCGACGACGTCTGGGTGACGGCGAACTTCAAGGAGACGCAGCTCGAGAACGTCCGCCCGGGCCAGCCGGTGACGATCCGCGTCGACACCTACAAGCGCGACTACACCGGGCACGTCGAGAGCATCGCGGCGGCGACCGGCGCGCGCTTCAGCCTGCTGCCGCCGGAGAACGCCACCGGCAACTTCGTCAAGGTGGTGCAGCGCCTGCCGGTGCGCATCCGCATCGACAAGGGCCAGGACCGCGAGCACCTGCTGCGCCCCGGCATGTCGGTCGACGCCAAGATCAAGGTGCGGTGAGGAGGGCGGGCTTACGGCGACGGCGGCTCGAGGACGAGAGAGCTGATGCGCTCGATGGCGGAGAAGTGCCCGTCGTACGTCAGCACGGTCGCGCCGGCGCGGGCGGCTGCGGCTGCGATCCAGATGTCGTTCGAGGGGAGAGGCGTACCGTTCCGGCGCAAGGCCACCACGATCTCCGCGTAGATCCGGCCGATCTCGCCATCCACCGGCATCTCCTCGACGCTGGGATGGCGGAGAAACTCGGCCAGGTCCTCCCGGTTCCGCTCGGGCCGCTCCCCTGGAGGAACCCGACCCAGAGCTCGCCCACCACGATCGACGGCACCCCGATCCAACCGGCATGATCGAGCGCCTCGACGACGGGGCGATGACCGCGCTTGAACTGGCTGTAGGCTCGACGTATCCAGGCAGTAGCGGCTCACCGCCACAGCTCCTCGTCGACCTGCTCCGTCACCGCCACGGCGGCCTCGAACCGCTCGTGCTCCTCCTTCGTCCATGTCCCGGCCAGACTGCCCAGGCCGTTGCTCTCCTCCGCCGGGCCCCGGACACCCAGGGCGTGGCTCAGGAGGTCGATCACCGTCTGGTTCAAAGAGGACCGCGAGCGCACCCTCCTCCTCTCCAGCGCTTCGCCGACCTCGGGGGGATGTTACGGATGGTCAGATGTGTCATGGCTCACGTCGGTGCATTCACTTTCTGATCATATGAATGCAGACCGGCAGGGTCGATGGCGCGCGAGACCTCTCTGCCGTTGACGGAGGCGGCGTTTTTGGGCAGGGTACCGGCGCCATCGCAGCCCGCCGCGGACCCGGCGAATCGCGCCGCTGGCCGCTCGACGGCCGGGGAGGGAGGGACGCCGTGCCCGAGATGCTGAATCGCAAGCTGCCCGGCTGGCAGCTCCTGGTCGACAACCTGCAGCCCCACCTGCCGGAGCTGCCGCAGACCGCGGCCTACCACGCGGCGCTCGCCGCCGTCGTCGAGGAAGGCAGGGCGCTCCAGGCGGAGCAGGAGATCTGCAAGGCGAAGCTGCGCGAGGTCAACCAGCGGCGCGCCGACCTGGTGCTCCGCGGCCGCGATCTGCGGAACCGCCTGGCGGAGGGCCTCCGCAGCGCCTTGGGCGTCCGCAACGAGAAGCTGGTCGAGTTTCGGCATCGCGCCGCGCACGCGGAAGCTCCGCCGGAAGTATCGGTCGAAGGCCGAAAAAGCGGCAGCGGCGGCCGCGCTCGCCGCCCGCGCCAAGGCCCGCGCCGAGGCGAAGCAGGCGCTCGCCGAAGCCAACCGGCAGGTCGCCCGCGCCGCGGTGCCGTAGAGACGCAGCGGAAACCGTTGCGGACGCTTCCCCGCCGATTCTTGACGCCTGAATCCGTTTCAGACGCGAAAACTCCGTTCTGTAGCGTCTGAAACCATTTCAGATGCTACACGGGCGATTCGTAGCGTCTGAATCCGTTTCAGACGCTGCCCAGTCAAGTTTTTCCATCTGAATCCGTTTCAGACGCTGCCCAGCCGAGTTTTTCCATCTGAATCCGTTTCAGACGCTACAGAACAGAGTTTTCGCGTCTGAAACGGATTCAGGCCACTCGATTTCGGTTCCCACCGTGAGAATCCGTCTCGAGCCTCGAACCGCCGAGCGATCCCGCTCCCCTTCGTTTTCTCCGCTACCCGGCGGGCGGATGGCGGCGGATCGCAGCCCGCGGCGAGGCGCAGCGCGGCCTGTCTTCCGCCGCTGAACCGCGGTACTGTTTGCGGGCTCCGGCGCGGCTCCGCGAAGGCGCGGGGCAGAGAGGAGGCGGCGTGGAGGTCTTCGTGGTTCGACACGTTCACGAGTTCGACGACGGCACCGAGGACGTCAAGCTCATCGGCGTCTACTCGACGGAGGAGCGCGCCAACGCGGCGGTCGGCCGGCTGACCGAGCACGCCGGGTTCCGCGATACCCCCAAGGGCTTCAGCGTCGACCGCTACCCGGTCGACAAGGATCACTGGCTCGGCGGGTTCGAGACCGTCACCTCGGAGTCGGAACAGGAGAGCCCATGATCACCGCAGCCGACATGATCGACCTCCGGCGGGCGCACGACCTGCTGGAGAACCCGAGCTTCGCGGCGCGCGCCATCAGCGCCCTCGGACGGCCGATCGAGTCCGCCCTGGCGCGCCTGCCGGCGAGCGTGCACGACCGCATCCAGTCGGTGACCCGCAAGTCGATCGAGCGGGCGCTCGACTTTGCGCTCCTCACCCTCGGCAAGCGGCCGCGGAAGGCGCGCCGCTCGTCCGACCGCGCGCACAAGGTCCTCACCGCCGTCACCGGCGGCGTCGGCGGCATGTTCGGCCTGCTGGGGCTCGCCGTCGAGCTGCCGGTCTCGACGACCGCGATGCTGCGGTCGATCGCCGACATCGCGCGGAGCGAAGGCGAGGACCTGGCCTCGCCCGAGGCGCGGCTCTCCTGCCTCCAGGTGCTCGCCCTGGGCGGCGCCGCGGCGAGCGACGACGCGGCCGAGACCGGTTACTTCGCGGTGCGCGCCGTGTTCTCGAAGACGATCGCCGAGGTGGCCGAGGTGCTGACCGAGCGGGGCGCCGCCCGCCACGCTGCGCCGGCCCTGGTCGAGCTGGCGAGCCGCCTCGCGGCGCGCTTCGGGGTCAGCGTCTCGGAGAAGGTCGCCGTGCAGGCCGTGCCGGTCGTCGGAGCCGTCGGCGGCGCGACCATCAACGTGCTCTTCACCGACCACTTCCAGAGCATGGCGCGCGGCCACTTCATCGTCCGTCGCCTCGAGCGGACCTACGGCGCCGAGGCGGTGAAAGAAGCCTACCAGGCGCTGCCGGCGGCGCCCGCCCAGGCAGGAGCCGCGGACCCGGAGAGATGAGGCCCTGCCATGATGACCGCTGAGCAGAAGAGCACCCTCGAGCGCTTCGAGAAGGGGATCGACGCGATGCGCGCGGCCCTTGCCGGCACGCCGGAGGTGCACCTCGACCGCTCGCCGGCGGCCGGCAAGTGGAGCATCCGGCAGATCGTCGTCCACGTCGCGGACGACGACGTCGTCGCCGCGATGCGCATCCGCCAGATCGCCGCCGAGCCCGGAGCGCTGATGATCGGCTTCGATCAGGACCGCTGGGCGCGCGAGCTGCGCTACGAGAGCCAGTCCCTCGAGCTCTCGATGGAGCTCTTCGCGCTGCTCCGCCGGTCGACCGCGGCGATGCTCCGCGGCCTCCCCGAAGCGGCCTGGGCCCGCCGCGCCAACCACGAGGAGCGCGGCCTCATCACCCTCGAGGCCTTCGTCGCCCACATGGCCGGCCACGCCGAGCTCCACGCCGGCCAGATCCGCCGCATCCGCGAGCGCTTCGGCAGCCCGGCGCCGGCGGCGTAGATTGCCTTTCGCCAGCGCCGGGTCGTACCGATCTTTGAAGCCGGATTTATCCGGCGCCCCTCTCACGGGCATTCATGCCCGTGCGGGGCTGGCTCCCGCACGACGGCCCGTGAATCCACGAGGGCCTGCGATGAACGGTTTCCCTCTACGCCCACGGCGAAGGCGCGGCTCGGTGACGTGTCGTGCTCACGATCGGCGGTCGCGCTGGCCTCCCGCTTCGGCAGCCCGGCGCCGGCGGCGTAGATTGCCTTTCGCCAGCGCCGGGTCGTACCGATCTTTTGGAGCCGGATTTATCCGGCGCCCCTCATAGCACGGGCATTCATGCCCGTGCGGGGCTGGCTCCCGCACGACGGCCCGGGAATCCACGACGGCCTGCGATGAACGGTTTCCCTCTACGCCCACGGCGAAGCGCGGCTCGGTGACGGGTCGTGCTCACGATCGGCGGTCGCGCTGGCGCCCCCGCACGACGGCCCGGGAATCCACGACGGCCTGCGATGAACGGTTTCCCTCTACGCCACGGCGAAGGCGCGGCTCGGTGACGTGTCGTGCTCACGATCGGCGTCGCGCTGGCGCCCCCGCACGGGCATGAATGCCCGTGCTATGAGGGGCGCCGGATGAATCTGGCTTTGCGATGACTGGGGCTCGGCGCGGGCGCGGCGCTTCGAGGTCTATTCGGGGTCCGCCCGCTCCAGAGCCTGGATCACCGTCCCTCGGCGATGGTGCTCTCTCTGCCCGAGGACGTAGTCCACGTGGTAGGAGAGCCGTTTGGAATCGAAGGTGAATGCGCCGTATTCCTCTTGCCAGAAGAAAGGTGGACCGGCCGCGCGGGTCTTGTTGAACCGGGTCGCCGCGGTCGCCTTCACCTGGCCGACGACGCTGGCAACCGAGAGGCTCGGAGGCACCGAGGCGACCATGTGAATGTGGTCCTCGATCCCGTTCAGGGCGAAGACCTGAACCCCCAACCGCACAGCCTTGCCGCGCAGGAGCGCATGGATGATGGGCCCGACCTCTGCCGTCAGCAGAGGCTCCCGGCCCTTCGTCGCCCAGACGAGGTGGTAGAAGAGCTGGCAATAGGGCATGGTCAGTTCCGCCGAGTGCTCCATCGTACCGATCTTTGAAGCTGGCATGGCCGTCGCGCCGGCACCCCCGCACGGGCATGAATGCCCGTGCTATGAGGGGCGCCGGATGAATCCGGTTTTGCGATGACCGGACCGCAGGACGCGGCCGCCTACTTCCCGGCCTGGAGCAGCCCCCGCAGCACGTAGTGCAGGATCCCGCCGTGGCGGTAGTAGCGGACCTCCTGCGGGGTGTCCAGGCGGATGCGCGCCTTGAACTCTTTCACTTGGCCGTCCTCGGCGCGGGCGCGGACGGTGGCGTCGTGGCCGTTCTGGAAGCCGCTCTCGATGGCGGCGGCGAGGCCCTCGATCTCGTAGACCTCGCGGCCGGTCAGGCCCAGGCTCTCGACGCCGGCGCCGGCGGCGAATTCCAGGGGGGCGACCCCCATCCCCACCAGGTTGCTGCGGTGGATGCGCTCGAAGCTCTCGGCGATGACGGCGCGGACGCCCAGGAGCCGCGGCCCCTTGGCCGCCCAGTCGCGCGAGGAGCCGGTGCCGTACTCCTCGCCGGCGAGGACGATCGTCGGCACGCCCTCGGCCTGGTACTTCATCGCCGCCGAAGGCGCGGCTCGGTGACGTGTCGTGCTCACGATCGGCCGTCGCGCTGGTGCCCCCGCTTCGGCAGCCCGGCGCCGGCGGCGTAGATTGCCTTTTCCCCAGCGCCGGGTCGTACCGATCTTTGAAGCCGGATTTATCCGGCGCCCCTCATAGCACGGGCATTCATGCCCGTGCGAGGCTGGCTCCCGCACGACGGCCCGAGAATCCACGACGGCCTGCGATGAACGGTTTCCCTCTACGCCCATGGCGAAGGCGCGGCTCGGTGACGGGTCGTGCTCACGATCGGCCGTCGCGCTGGCCCCCCCGCTTCGGCAGCCCGGCGCCGGCGGCGTAGATTGCCATTCGCCAGCGCCGGGTCGTACCGATCTTTGAAGCCGGATTTATCCGGCGCCCCTCATAGCACGGGCATTCATGCCCGTGCGGGGCTGGCTCCCGCACGACGGACCGAGAATGCACGACGGCCTGCGATCAACGGTTTCCCTCTACGCCCACGGCGAAGGCGCGGCTCGGTGACGTGTCGTGCTCACGATCGGCCGTCGCGCTGGCCCCCCCGCTTCGGCAGCCCGGCGCCGGCGGCGTAGATTGCCTTTTCCCCAGCGCCGGGTCGTACCGATCTTTGAAGCCGGATTTATCCGGCGCCCCTCATAGCACGGGCATTCATGCCCGTGCGGGGCTGGCTCCCGCACGACGGCCCGAGAATCCACGACGGCCTGCGATGAACAGTTTCCCTCTACGCCCACGGCGAAGGCGCGGATCGGTGACGTGTCGTGCTCACGATCGGCGGTCGCGCTGGCGCCCCCGCACGACGGCCCGGGAATCCACGACGGCCTGCGATGAACGGTTTCCCTCTACGCCACGGCGAAGGCGCGGCTCGGTGACGTGTCGTGCTCACGATCGGCGGTCGCGCTGGCGCCCCCGCACGGGCATGAATGCCCGTGCTATGAGGGGCGCCGGATGAATCCGGCTTTGCGATGACTGGGGCTCGGCGCGGGCGCGGCGCTTCGAGGTCTATTCGGGGTCCGCCCGCTCCAGAGCCTGGATCACCGTCCCTCGGCGATGGTGCTCTCTCTGCCCGAGGACGTAGTCCACGTGGTAGGAGAGCCGTTTGGAATCGAAGGTGAATGCGCCGTATTCCTCTTGCCAGAAGAAAGGTGGACCGGCCGCGCGGGTCTTGTTGAACCGGGTCGCCGCGGTCGCCTTCACCTGGCCGACGACGCTGGCGACCGAGAGGCTCGGAGGCACCGAGGCGACCATGTGAATGTGATCCTCGATCCCGTTCAGGGCGAAGACCTGAACCCCCAACCGCACAGCCTTGCCGCGCAGGAGCGCATGGATGATGGGCTCGACCTCTGCCGTCAGCAGAGGCTCCCGGCCCTTCGTCGCCCAGACGAGGTGGTAGAAGAGCTGGCAATAGGGCATGGTCAGGTCCGCCGAGTCTCCACCGTACCGATCTTTCAAGCCGGCATGGCCGTCGCGCTGGCGCGCCCGCCTACTTCCCGGCCTGGAGCAGCCCCCGCAGCACGTAGTGCAGGATCCCGCCGTGGCGGTAGTAGCGGACCTCCTGCGGGGTGTCCAGGCGGATGCGCGCCTTGAACTCTTTCACCTGGCCGTCCTCGGCGCGGGCGCGGACGGTGGCGTCGTGGCCGTTCTGGAAGCCGCTCTCGATGGCGGCGGCGAGGCCCTCGATCTCGTAGACCTCGCGGCCGGTCAGGCCCAGGCTCTCGACGCCGGTGCCGGCGGCGAATTCCAGGGGGGCGACCCCCATCCCCACCAAGTTGCTGCGGTGGATGCGCTCGAAGCTCTCGGCGATGACGGCGCGGACGCCCAGGAGCCGCGGACCCTTGGCCGCCCAGTCGCGCGAGGAGCCGGTGCCGTACTCCTCGCCGGCGAGGACGATCGTCGGCACGCCTTCGGCCTGGTACTTCATCGCCGCGTCGTAGATCGGCAGCGGCTCGCCATCCGGCAGATGGAGGGTGAAGCCGCCCTCGATCTCGGGGACCATGCGGTTCCTGATGCGGATGTTGGCGAAGGTGCCGCGCATCATCACCTCGTGGTTGCCCCGCCGCGAGCCGTAGGAATTGAAGTCCCGCTGGTCGACGCCGTGCTCCAGGAGGTACTTGCCGGCCGGCGAGGCGCCCTTGATCGAGCCGGCGGGGGAGATGTGGTCGGTGGTGATGCTGTCGCCGAAGACGCAGAGGGCGCGGGCGCCGCGGATGTCCTCGACCGCCGCCGGCGCGGCCGGCATGTCGACGAAGTAGGGCGGCTGCTTGACGTAGGTCGAGCTCTCGTCCCAGGCGTAGGTGTCGCCCGCCGGCACCGCCATGCCGTTCCAGCGCTCGTCGCCGGTGAAGACGTCGCCGTACTGGCGGACGAACATCTCGCTGTGGAGCGACCGCTCGACCGTCGCCGCGATCTCGTGCCGCGACGGCCAGACGTCCTTGAGATACACCGGCTGGCCGTCCTTGCCGGTGCCCAGCGGCTCGGTCGCCAGATCGATGTCCATGCGGCCGGCGAGCGCGTAGGCGACGACGAGCGGCGGCGAGGCGAGGTAGTTGGCGCGCACGTCGGCGTTGATCCGCCCCTCGAAGTTGCGGTTGCCGGAAAGGACGGCGACGGCCACCAGGTCGCCGGCGTTGATCGCCTGCGAGATCTCGGGCGGCAGCGGCCCGCTGTTGCCGATGCAGGTGGTGCAGCCGTAGCCGACCAGATTGAAACCCAGGCGGTCGAGGTAGGGGGTGAGCCCGGCCTCGTTCAGATAGTCGGTGACCACCTTGGAGCCCGGGGCGAGGCTGGTCTTGACCCACGGCCGGGTGGCGAGGCCGCGCTCGACGGCCTTCTTCGCCAGCAGTCCCGCCGCCACCATCACCGACGGGTTCGAGGTGTTGGTGCAGCTGGTGATCGCGGCGATGACGACGGCGCCGTGATCGAGGGTGAAGCTCTCCTCGCCGAGGGTGGTCGCGACGCCGTCGACGGTCAGCTCGGGCTCGGCCACCTGAGGGGCGGGGAGCGTCGCGGCGGCGCTGGCCGAAGCCGCGGTCGAGGCGACCCCGGCGCCACCCTCGTTGCCCCAGGTCTTCTGCGCCCGCGGCTTCCCCTGGCCGGCGGCGAGCATCGACTCGAGCTCGCGGCCGAAGGACGCCTTGACCTCCGACAGGCGCACCCGGTCCTGCGGCCGGCGCGGACCGGCGAGCGAGGGCTCGACGGTCGCGAGATCGAGCGCCAGGCTGTCGGTATAGACCGGCTCCGGGCTCGCCTCGTCATGGAAGAGCCCCTGCTCCTTCATGTAGGCCTCGACGAGCGCCACCCGCTCGGCCGGGCGGCCGCTGAAGCGCAGGTAATCGATCGCCACCCGGTCGACCGGGAAGATGCCGCAGGTCGCCCCGTACTCGGGCGCCATGTTGGCGATCGTCGCGCGGTCGGCGAGCGGCAGGGCGGCGAGGCCCGGGCCGTAGAACTCGACGAACTTGCCGACCACCCCCTTCTTGCGCAGCATCTCGGTGACGCGGAGCACGAGGTCGGTCGCCGTCGCCCCCTCGGGCAGAGCGCCGGTCAGCCGGAAGCCGACGACCTGCGGGATGAGCATCGAGACCGGCTGGCCGAGCATCGCCGCCTCGGCCTCGATGCCGCCGACGCCCCAGCCGAGGACGCCGAGGCCGTTGATCATCGTGGTGTGGGAGTCGGTGCCGACGAGGGTATCGGGGTAGGCCCAGGAGGCGCCCTGGAACTCGTCCTCCATCACCACCCGCGCCAGGTACTCGAGGTTCACCTGGTGGACGATGCCGGTGTCCGGCGGCACCACCTGGAAGTTGCGGAACGCCGTCTGCCCCCAGCGCAGGAAGGCGTAGCGCTCGCCGTTCCTCTCGAACTCGCGCTCGGCGTTGATCAGGAAGGCGGCCTCGCGGCCGTACTCGTCGACCTGGACGGAGTGGTCGATGACCAGCTCGACCGGCTGCAGGGGGTTGATCCGCGTCGGGTCGCCCCCCATCGCCGAGATGGCGTCGCGCATCGCCGCCAGGTCGACCACCGCGGGGACGCCGGTGAAGTCCTGGAGCAGCACCCGCGCCGGCATGAAGGCGATCTCCCGCGACGGCGCCGCCGCCGGGTCCCACGCCGCCACCGCCTCGATCTCCGCCGCGGTGACGATGCTGCCGTCCTCGCGCCGCAGCAGGTTCTCGAGCAGGATGCGCATGGCGTAGGGCAGCCGCTGGATGTCCCGGCCCGGTCCCGCGAGCGCGGACAGGCGGGCGATGCGGACCGCGCGACCGCCGAGCTCGAGGGTCGCGTGGCTATGGAACGTGTCGGTCATCGTCTCTCCTCGAAAGGCCGGGCGGGCGGCGCGGCAGGGTCGGATCCATGGCGGACGCGGCCGTCGGGCTCGACTGAAACGATACCAGGTGGGGCGGGGAGCGTGCAGGCGGCGGGGGCCGCGGTGGGGATAAGATGTCGGCGCCATGGCGACGTCGGCCGATCTCTCCTCTCCCATCCTGCTGCTCGCCATGCCGCAGGTCCTCGACCCGTTCTTCCACAAGAGCGTCGTCCTCCTCATCCATCACGAGGAGGACGGGAGCCTGGGCTTCATCGTCAACCGCCCCACCGGCATCCGGGTGAGCGAGATCCTGCAGGGGATGGAGGTCGCCTGGCAGGGGCCGGAGCGCGCCGTCGCCCACTTCGGGGGACCGGTCCAGCCGCAGCTCGGGACCGTCCTCTACACGCCGCGCCCGAGCGACCCCGAGGGAAGCGGCAGCATGGTGATCCCCGGCCTCGCGCTCACCCAGCACGTCGGCGATCTGGCCGCGCTGGCGGCCGATCCGCCGGAGCGCTTCCGTCTCCTCCTGGGCTATGCCGGCTGGGGCGCCGGCCAGCTCGTCCAGGAGATCCTGCGCAACGACTGGCTGACCGCCCCCGTGCTGGGCGACCTGATCTTCGCCCCGGCGGCGGACCCCGAGCAGGTCTGGGAGGCGGCGCTCCAATCGGTGGGCGTCCACCTGGGCGCGCTCCCCTCCTGGAGCTCCGGGGGCGGCGAGGAGACCACCAACTGACCCAGGCCGAGCCCCGCGCCCACCTGCGCACCGAGCACCATCACTCCGCCGGCGGCCTCGTGCTCCGCGATGACGAGATCCTCCTCATCTCGACCCAGAACGGCCGGCGGTGGCAGCTCCCCAAGGGGCACCTCGAAGCCGGCGAGACGCCGCTCGACGCGGCGGTGCGCGAGGTGCGCGAGGAGACCGGGGTGACCGGGCGGATCGTCGCCGAGCTGCCGGGGGTCGAGTACTGGTACGTTGAGAAGGGCGCCCGCCGCATCCACAAGCGCGTCGACTACTTCCTGCTGCGCTACCTGAGCGGCGACTGCGCCGACTTCGACCCCGCGGAGGTCTCCGGCGCCGCCTGGTTCTCCTGGGACGAGGGGATCGCCCGCATCAGCTTCGACAACGAGCGGCGGGTGCTCCAGCGGGCGCGGCTCCTCGCCTGCGAGAGCGCCGGCGGCGGCGGGCCGGCGTAAGATCTCTCCCGGCCGGCGGCATCCCCGGCTCCCGGAGGCACCATGATCCAGGCCATCGTGCAGGTCGTCCTGAACGGCGTCGCGATCCTCATCGCGAGCCGCATCGTCCCCGGCATCCACTACACCGGCGACCTCGTCTACCTGCTGGTGGTCGGCCTCGTCTTCGGCCTCGTCAACCTGCTGGTCAAGCCGATCGTCTCCTTCTTCTCGCTGCCGTTGATCATCCTCACCCTCGGGCTCTTCTATCTGGTGATCAACGGCCTGATGCTCTACCTCTCGACCTTCTTCCTGTCGCGGCTGACCATCGACGGCTGCCTGCCGGCCATCCTGGGCGGCCTGGTGATCGCCGTCGTCAATTGGCTGGTGCGGGCCTTCACCCGCGGCTAGCGATGGCGAAGACCGTGAGGACGGGGCCATCGCGGCCGGCGCCGCGAGCCGAGCCCCAAAGCAATCCGGTCGACGCCAAGCCGGTCGACGCCAAGCCGGCGGCGACCCGCCGGCCGCGCCCGGGGATCACCCCCGGCGAGGCGCGGCGCGAGTCGAGGCGCGCCCGCGCCGCCCGCGCGGCGGAGATCGTCTCGCGCCTCGCCGCCGAGTACCCGGAGCACCGGATCGCGCTCGACTTCGAAACCCCGCTCCAGCTCCTCGTCGCCACCATCCTCGCGGCGCAGTGCACCGACCAGCGGGTCAACGCCGTGACGCCGGAGCTCTTCGCCCGCCTCCCCACCGCCCGCGACCTCGCCGCGGCGCCGCTGCCGCTGCTCGAGGAGATGATCCACTCGACCGGCTTCTTCCACAACAAGGCGCGCGCCTTGAAAGCCCTGGGCCAGGCGCTGATCGCCGATCACTCGGGCGCCGTCCCGGCGACCCTGGAGGAGCTGATCCGGCTGCCGGGCGTCGGGAGGAAGACGGCGAACGTCGTCCTCGGCAACGCCTTGGGCCAGGCGGCGGGGGTGGTCGTCGACACCCACGTGACGCGGCTCGCCAACCGCCTCTTCCTCAGCCGCGAGGGCGAGCCGGAGAAGATCGAGCGCGACCTGATGGCGATCCTCCCCCGCGAGCAGTGGATCGACGCGGCGAACCTCCTCATCCACCACGGCCGCGCCGTCTGCAAGGCGCGGCGGCCCGAGTGCGGGCGCTGCGCCGTCAACCTGCTCTGCCCGTCGGCGGAGATCTAGCCGGAATTCGAGCCGCACGGAGGACCCGTCCCATGCCCGCAACGTCTAAATCCGCCGTCGTCACCGGCGCCTCGTCCGGCTTCGGGGCGGCGATCGCCCGCCGCCTCGCCCGCGACGGCTTCCGGGTCATCGTCGGGGCGCGGCGGCTGCAGCGGCTCGAAGCGCTCGCCGGCGAGATCGGCGGCATCGCGCTCCCCCTCGACGTCACCGTCGGGGAGAGCGTCGACGCCTTCGCCGAGGGGGTCCGCCGGGAGGCCCCGGAGCTCCATCTCCTGGTCAACAATGCCGGCGGCGCGCACGGCGTCGAGAGCATCGCCCAAGCGGTCGACGACAAGTGGACGACGATGTACGAGACCAACGTCCTCGGCGTGATGCGGATGACGCGCGCGCTCCTGCCGCTCCTCCTCGCCTCGGGCGACGGCCACGTGGTCAACATCGGCTCGGTCGCCGGCTTCGAGACCTACCCCGGCGGCGCCGGCTACACCGCCTCGAAGCACGCGCTGCGCGCCCTCACCCGCACGCTCCGCCTCGAGCTCCTCGGCAAGCCCGTGCGGGTGACCGAGGTGGCGCCCGGCCTCGCCGAGACCGAGTTCTCGCTCGTCCGCTTCGGCGGCGACAGCGAGAGGGCCAAGGACGTCTACCGCGGCATGACGCCGCTCGCGGCCGAGGATGTCGCCGACTGCGTCGCCTGGGCGGCGACCCGCCCGACGCACGTCAACATCGACGAGATCGTCATCCGCCCGCGCGACCAGGCGACGGCGACGATGGTCCACCGGCGCGAGAGCTCGTAGCGGTCGGATACCGGGTCCGTTGGGTCCCGAGGACGGCCGCCTGGAAGGGGATTCGGGAGGGGGTCCCGAGGGCGGTCGCCCGCAGCGGACCCAACGGACCCGGTACCAGGCGCAGCTTCCAGCCTCCCGTCTTTCCTTGCTACGATGAGCCGCTTTTTCAGGAGAGACCCGTGAAGCCGAGGATGGTTGCCGTGGCCTGGACCGCCATGCTCGCGCTCGCCCTGGGTGCGGGCGTGGGCTGCAAGAACCTGTTCCCCCACCGCTCCGCGGGGGAGGCCCTGTGGCGCCGGCACTGCTCCGAGTGCCATGGGCTCGACGGCGCCGGCAATACCGTGCAGTACATGGGGAACCCCTGGGCCGACCTGACCGACGACCAGTGGAAGACCGGCGGCGGCGATCCCAGCTCCTTCGAGTCGGTCGTCCGCGAGGGGGTGTTCGGCGAGATGCCGGGGTCGCCCGACTTGAGCCACGAGGAGATCCGCACCCTCTACGAGTACCTGCGCACGCTGCGCCACGAGGCGCAGTCGACGGGCGGCGCGAAATCGTGAGGCGCCGGGCGCTCCGGCGCGCGCGGCTGGCCAGGCTCGCGGGCGCCGCGATCCTCGCCCTGCCCTGGGCCCTCGCCTGCGGCCCGCACCCGGACCGGACGGCCGCCGAGCTCTACCCCACGTACTGCGCCCGCTGCCACGGCGCCGACGGTCGGGGCGATCCGCGCAACGTCAACCTCTATCCCAACCTCGACCTCACCCAGTCGAAGCTCACCGGCAAGGCGGCGCACCTCCTGATCTACCGCCGCATCGCCCAGGGCTACGGGCCGATGCCCGGCTTCGGCCACCGCCTGAGCGAGGTCGAGATCGGGCGGCTGGCCGATTACACGATGCAGCTCAACTCGTCGGCGCGGAAAGGAGAGCCCGAGCCATGGACCCGCAGAAGGTGAGAGACGCGTACCAGAGGCTCCAGGCGCTCGACGACCGGCTGACCTACAAGGTCCGCCCCAAGCCGGGCGGCGCCCTCACCCGCCCCACCCCCGAGCAGATGGAGCAATCGCTGCGCGACCTCGCCGCCTACACGGTCGAGCTCAAGGAGGTCCTCGCAGACCTCTTCGTCGCCATCGCCAGCAAGGCCCCGGCGACGCCCGGCGGCTGACGGCGCGGCGGGACCGCGCGGCGCGCTACCTGCCGGCCGGCGCGGGCCCCTTCTCCGCCGGCGCCGGCGGCGCCGTCGAACGCGGCGGCTCGATCCCCATCCAGGCGGCCACGCGGCCGGCGATCTCGGTCGTCGAGACGCTCTCGAGCCGCCGCTTCGCGATGCCCGCCCCGATGGCGAGATAGATGCCGTGCATGTCCGGATGGCTGTTGAGATAACCGTGCGTGCCGTAGGAGGAGGGCACGCCGGCCGCCGCGGGGCGGCCGCCCGCGCCCTTCTCGCGGCGGAGGTCGCGGAAGCCGTACCCCTCGCGCGCGAAGAGGATGAGGTCGCCTGAATTCGGGCTCGCCAGACCGACCTCGCCGGCCGCGGCGCGCGGCACGACGCGCTCGATCACCGCCTCGTCCCCCACCCGCCAGCCGGCGAAGAGGTCGCGCAGCTCGGCGGCGAGCCGCTCCCTCCCCGCCGCTCCCGGCGCGAGATAGACGTGGGCGACGCCGCCGTCGCCCACCGCCACGGCCGTGGTCCTCGCCGGGTCGGGCTCGCCGTCCTCGCCCCAGACGAGCAGGCCGCGCTCGGCGAGCGGCGCATTGGGGTCGAGCGCGGTGTGGACGGGCGTCATGCCGTGGTCGCTCACCACGGCGACGACGGTGGTCGCCAAGTCGACCGTGGCGAGCAGGCGGGCGAGCTCCCGGTCGACCGCCTGCCAGACGCGGCGGCGCACCCGCTCGCAGTCGGCGCGGCGCTCCGCCGAATAGCCGGGCTGGCGCGGATCGACGAGCGTCAGCTCGTGGCCCGCCTCGTCGATCGAGGGGAAGTAGCCCATCAGGAGGTCCCAGTCCGGCCGCGCCGCGCCGGCCCGCAGGGTCTCGCCGAAGAAGCCGGCGAAGCGCTCGGCCTGCTCGGCCCAGGTGTCGAGGTCGATCCCCGGCTGGCCGCGCCAGCGGTCGCCCAGACGGCGGTCGTCAGGGGGCCCGGGCCAGGCGAGGCCGCGGGCGGCCAGCGCGGCGGCGAAGTCGCCGGGGTAGGCGCGCAGCGAGTAGACCCCGCCCAGGTAGAGCCGCACGGAGGCGAGGTGCGGATCGAGCGCCAGGAGCTTCGCCCAGCGCGCCTGGCTCGGCGTCCGGCCGGCGGCGCCGGCCGGGGTGGCGGGTCCCGGGTCGTCCTCGAGCTGCGCCCACTCACCCGGCCGCAGCAGGCGCTCGCTGCCGTTCTCGCGGATGCCCAGCCGCTTGTACTCGGCGACGGCAGCGCGGCGCCCGCCGCGCGCCGCGCGCACCACCAGCTCGTAGCCCCCGGCGCGCGCCACGAGCGCCGGCCCCTCGCCCCGCTCGACAGCGCCGGCGAGCGGATGGAAGTCCTGCCGCCCGAGCGTCAGGATCTCGGCCGGGCGCTCGGGCTGGGTGGCATAGACGAGCCCCCAGTCGGCACGCCGGCGCTCCCCCATCCCGTCGGCCCCCGGCCAGGTGGCGACCCCGACCGCCCGGCCCTGGCGCCGCGCCGCCTCCCAGAGCGTCTCGGCGGCGATCGGCGCCGCGAAGCCGGAGACCGTCCGCGGCCAGGGGGCGCCCGCCGGATGGAAGACGCCGCTGACGATGCCGGTGACGCCGGCCGCGTAGCCGGTCGCGAGGCTCACGTGATTGGGCGCGGTGAGCGTCGGGTTGACCGGGACGAGCCGGCCGGCGACCTCCCCTTCGGCGAAGAAGCGGGCGAAGCCCCCGGCGCCGAACGCCCCCTCGCCCTGGAGCGCCGCCAGCGTATCGGCCGCGGCGCCGTCGAGCGAGACGAGCACGACGCGGCGCGGCCCATACGCCGGCGGCGCTCCGCCGGGCGCGGCGGCAGCCTGACCGGCGGCGGGCCGCCGCGATCCCTCGCGGCAGGAGACGAGGGCGAGGAGCGCCAGGGCGACGGCGGCGCGGCGAGCCGTCCACATCCTCCGCCGATTCGGCAGCCGAATGAGCATGGGCAGACCTCCGGAAGCTCTCGGAGCAAAGCACGGCTGGAGCGCGAGGACTCTACAGCACGGGTGTGTCAGGCCGGTGAACGCGCGCCGGCCACGGGCTCGCGCCAGGGGAGGGCGGGATCAGGCGCTGCCGGTCGAGCCGAAGCCGCCCTCGCCGCGGCCGCTGCCGGCGAGGTCGTCGGCCTCGTCCCACTCGATCGGCTCGGCGCGGGCGAGGAGGAGCTGCGCGATGCGGTCGCCGCGGCGCAGATGGAACGGCTCGCCGCCGAGGTTGACCAGCGGCACCGCGACCTCGCCGCGGTAGTCGCTGTCGATCGTCCCCGGCGCGTTGATGAGGGTGATGCCGTGGCGCAGGGCGAGGCCGCTGCGCGGCCGCACCTGGCCCTCCCAGCCGGGCGGGATCTCGAGCGCGATGCCGGTGGGGACGAGGACGCGCTCGCCGGGCGGGATCACCAGCTCGGGGCGGTCGGCGGGGAGAGCGGCCCGGAGGTCGATCCCAGCGCTGCCCGGCGAGGCCGCGCTCGGCAGGGGGAGGTCGCGGGCGGCGGGGAGCCGCCGCACCCGGACCCTCACTGGCGGGGGCTCGGCGGCGGCGCGCCTCCCGGCAAGCCCCCCGGGTTGGCGCCGAAGCCGCCCGGAGCGCCGATCCGCCCCGGCGCGCCGACGCCGGGCGCGCCGGGCACCGGCACGGCGCCGACCGGCTGGAAGCCGGGGAGCTGCGCCAGGCCCGGGAAGGGACGGCCGATCCAGCGGGCGCTGAGCGGCGGCGGGTTGCCCGGCACGCTGGGCCGCAGGGTCAGCAGGTTGAAGGTGAAGTTCCACTGGTCGTACTCCTGCTGGCCGTTCCAGGTCTCGATCGACTTGCGGGTGCTGCGGCTGTGGACGCCGACGATCGGGCCGGCGGCGACCGTCTCCGCCGGCTGGCCGGTGGCCGGATCGACCCCGTTCGGCTGTCCCGTCCCGGCGGCATTCCCCGGCGTGCCGGAGCCGGGGCGGACGTCCGCGCTCCCGGTCGGCGTGCCGCCGAAGCCGGGCTGCGCGCCCGGCTGGCCGCCCAGGCCCGGCACCAGCGGCACGCCCTGCCCCTGGTAGATGATCGCCCACTTGCCGTCCTCGGTCATCGGGTCCTTCCAGAGCTGGCGGATGCAGCGCGGCTGGACGTCGACCAGCTCCTTGAGCGTGGTCGGCAGGCGCTGGTAGCGCTTCTGGAAGAGGCGGATCGCCTCCGCGTACTGCATGCCGCGGAAGATCAGCTCCTCCTCCTTCTCGCGGCGGATCTGGGTGCTCCACAGGGGCAGCATCGCCGCCACCATGATGTTGAGGAGGGCGATCGCCATGACGAGGACGACCAGGTTGTAGCCCGCCTCGCCCGGCCGGCGCCGGCCCGCCCCGCCCGCAGCCCGTCCGCGCGTCACCATTCCTTGTACGGCGTGCCGTTGAGCGACGTGGCCTCCGAGCCGGAGTGGACGTCGACGATGCCGGGCTGTCCGGGGTCCGCGCCGCTGTCGCCGCCGCTGCCGCTGGCGCCGCCGGCCCCCTTGTCGTCCCCGCCGCTGTCGCTCGACGGCTGCTGCTTGTCGGGGTCTTCCAGCACCGGCACCCAGGTGTCGTTCTTCTTGGTGATCGGGTCCATGGGCAGCGCCCGCACGTAACCCGCGTCGACCAGCGCCTGGAGGGTCTGCGGGTAGTGCCCCTTGTCGCCGTAGTACTGATCGATCATGTCGCGCAGGGTGTGGAGGTTGGTCTTCAGGACCGCCTCGTTGGCGCGGGTCGGCATGTCCTTCATCGCCGGCATGGCGATCGCCGCCAGGATGCCGATGATCGCGATGACGATGATCAGCTCGAGGAGGGTGAAGCCGCGCTCGGCCCGGGGGCTCGCGCTCTCGTTCATGGTCCGCTCTCCCGTCGGCCTCACCATTTGCGGTACGCCGTCCCGTTCATCCCCACGCCGCCGGCGAGCGAGTAGACGTCGTAGACGTCCTCGCCCCCCCAGGAGGTCGCGTCCCACGCGTCCTGGTAGCTGCGCTGCCCCCACTCCGCCTTGCCGGTCAGGGGATCGATCGGGACGCGGCGGAGGAACTTGACCTTCTTGTCCACCTGGCCGATCAGCGGCACCCCCTCGACCAGCACGTCGAGCTTCGGCGGATACCCGTCGGTGCCGAGGTCGACCTGGATGAGGCCGCTGTCGGCGTAGCGCTTGTACTCGTCGATCGCCAGGCGCACGTCGCGGAGGTCGCCGCGCAGCTCGTTCTCCTTGCTGCGGAGAGTGGTGTACTTGGCGACCGGCAGGGCGACCGCGGCCAGGGTGACCATGATCGAGGCCACCATGACCAGCTCGGCCAGGGTGTAACCCGCCTGGGCGCGACCGGGGCGGCTGCGGCCTGGCCGGTCGGGCCGGTCGGGCCGGGGGGAGCGGCGGCGGGCGAAGGGCTTCATCACAGGCTTCAACCCCTGGCGGCCCCCGGGCCTTCCCGCACCGCGGGCAGCGGCCGCCCGGGCGGGGTGGCGGCCGTTCCCGTCACCTCGACGAGCGCCGGCCGCGCCTTCGAGGCGAGCGGATGAAGGCCGGCGTCGAGCGCGCCGCTGTCGTGGAACTCGAGCCGGGAGGAGCCCGCGGCGAGGGCGCGGAAGGTGATGCGGGCGACGGTGCCCTTGCCCGCCACCCCCGGCACCTTGCCGAGGCGGCTGGCGCCGATCACCAGGTCGCCGCCGTGCGAGGCGTCGGAGAGCACCTGGGAGACGTCCTTGCCGCCCAGGAAGTCCCCCGCCTCGACCTTCTCGACCGCCAGCACCTTGGGGTCGAAGGCGAGGGCGAGCGGCAGGTGCGAGACCGGCTCCGCGGAGGAGGCCTCGAGCGTCACCTCGAAGCGGTCGCCGGGGGCCACCTGGAGCCGCTGCGGCGTCAGCCAGAGCTGGACCGCCGAGCCGCCGCCGCGGACGTTGGCGCGCGCCGGCACGGCGGCCGGTGCGGTATCGGCGTCGGCGATGGCGGTGACGGCGCCCGCGGCGTGCTGCGCGCCGGCGGTCCGCGAGGTGGCCTGGGCGGCGGCCTGGGCGACCGGCTCCAAGCGCGTGGCCGAGCCCTCGGCCGGGCCCGCCGCCCCGCCGAGCTCCGCCTGGCCCTGCGGGATGATGGGCTGCTGCGGCTGGCCCGGCGGCGGGGTCGGCGCCGGCTGATTGGGCTGCCGGAAGATGTCGGTGGGCGGCGTCGCCGGCGCCAGGTCGACCCCCGGCGGCGCCTGCTGCGGCTGGGCGTTCGGCTGGTTGGGATCGGGAGCGGCCTCGCCGGGACGCAGGCCGCGCGGCAGCCGCTGCACGCGGCGGCGGATGGCGTCCTGGATCTGCTCGGGCGTCCCCTCGTTGCCCTCGAACGGCCCCTCGACGTCGGACTCGACGCGCGGGCTGCCGCCGCGGAAGGTGACGTTGGCCTCCGTCCCCGCCCAGATCGGCAGCAGGTCCTCCTCGGTGATGTCGGCCTGGCGGATGATGTGGGGCGTGATGGTCAGGATGACGTCCGTCCGCTGGTGGCTGGTGTTCTTGTTCGAGAAGAGGCGCCCGAGGAGGGGGATCTCCGAGAGGCCCGGCACGCCGTCGTCGGCGTTGGTCGAGTCGCTGCGGATGAGGCCGGCGAGGAAGTTGGTCTCGCCGTCCTTCAGGCGGATCGTCGAGTCGATGGTGCGGGTGCCGATGATCGGCTGCGTCGTCCCCGGCGCGTTGCCGTTCAACTGCGACACCTCGACCTTCAGCTTGATCGTCACCTCCTGGTTGTGGTGGACGCGCGGCTCCATCTCGATCTTGATGCCGACGTCCTGGTACTGGAAGGAGGTGATCGGCACGATGTTGCCGCCGATGGTGTTCGAGGTGTTGAAGGTGGTCAGCGGGATCGGCACGCGGTCGCCGATCACCAGGTTCGCCTTCTCGCCCTCGGTGATGCGCAGCTGCGGCTTGGCGAGGAGCTCGGCCTCGGTCGACGACTTCATGAAGTTGTAGATGAAGCTGGGGATGGTGAGCGCCCAGTTGCTCTGGTTGAGGAAGCGCAGGTCGGAGAGGTGGACCGGCGCCGCCGTCGAGGTCGCCGTCGTGCCGGTGCCGGTCGTCGTCGAGCCGAGGTCCAGGCTCTGCTGCACCTGGTAGTTGCTGAGCGAGATCCCCAGGTTGCGCAGCTTGCCGGTGTTGATCTGCAGCAGCTCGACGTCGACCACGACCTCGGCCTTCGATTTGTCGTTGGTCTCGATGATGCGCTGGGCGACCTTCACCTTGTCGGCGGTGTCGCGCAGGATGATGGCGTTCAGCTGCTCGTTGGTGGCGATCTTGCGCGCGTCGATCAGGCTGCGCAGGATGGTCGAGATGTCCTTGACCTCGGCGTTCGACAGGAAGAAGGTCTGGATCACCAGGTCCTCGTAGATCCGCCGGTTCTGCGGGTTGTCGGCGGCGATGATGATCGTCTGCGGGTCCATCACCTTGTAGAAGTGGCCCGCCGCGCGCATCAGGAACTCGAGCGCCGCCTGGGCGTCGACGTCCTTCAGATCGACCGCGATCTCCTGGTCTTTCAAGTTGGGGTCGAAGAGGATGTTGATGCCGAAGGCCTTGCCCAGGGCGCGGTAGATGTCGAAGATCGACACCGGCTGCGGGAAGGCGAGCGAGATCGGCTGGTTCGACCGCGGGTTGAGCTCCGGCGGCTGCGGCCGGGCGTTCCTCGTCTTCCTCTTCATGTCGTCGATCGTCTCGGCCTGCTGGTTCTTCTGCGCCGCCTCGTAGGCGGCGCGGGCGTGGTCGAGCTCGGCCTTGGCGTACTGGTTGGTCGAGTCGAGCTGGACCGCCTGCTCGTACTCGATCATGGCGCGCTCGATGACCCCCGCCGACCGGTACTGCTTGCCCTTCTCGAAGTGCTCCTGCGACGCCTTGATCTTGGCGCGCAGCAGGCCCGCCTTGTAGCCGATGTTGTCGGGATCGGTCTCCAGCGCCTTGATGTACTGCAGCACCGCCTCGTCCCATTTGCCTTCCTGCGTTGCGATCTCCGCCTGCCGCGCGTTGCGGTAGCTCGAGCAGCCGGCGACCGCCGCCAGGAGGAGACACGGCACGAGGAACCGTACGAAGGGGTTGCGCATTCGTCTGACCTTTCTCGATCCTAGTGACCGGCCGGCTGTCCGGCCGGCGGCCCGGCCGGCAGCCGCTGGGGAGGCACGTCGGGGAAGCCGACGAAGCCGATGTCCACGGATTCGAAGCCGATGTGGGCGACGGTGAACTTGCCGTCGATCGTCCCACCCTCTTTTACGTTGTAGATCGTCTTGCCGTCGGCGTCGGTGAAGACGGCGAGGCGCCGTTCCGCCGTCCCGAAGCTCCCCAGGTACTTGAGGGTGAAGGGGGGGGGCTTGGGGATGAGAGCGTCGAGGCGCGCCCGCTCCTCCGCCTCGGCGCGCAGGCGCGCCGCGAGCTCCGCCTCGGCGCGCTCCCGCGCCAGCTCGGCCGCGGTCTTGACGTGGACCGGCGGAGGCGGCGGGGGCGGCGGGTCGATGAAGCGCCAGGGGTCGCGGCCCGGCGTGTAGCTCTCCGGGTCGTGCTGGAGCGCCGCGACGCGCAGCTCGAGCACGTCCTTGGTCGACGCGTCGCGCTCGGCGCCGCGCCGCGCCGCGCTCGGCGCCGCGCCGGGCCGCCCGCCCTCCTCGGGGTCGCCGGCCCGCGCCGCCGCCGGCGGCCCGATCGGCGGCTCGTCGTCGCCCGAGCCCAGGTAGCGCCAGGCGGCGATCAGCACTAGGAGGGCGAGGACGATGAGCAGCATCCGCTGCCGGTTCACGAGCCCCCTCCCGGCCGGCCCGCCTGGGGCGCCGGCCGCGCGAAGGGCTGCGCCCCCTCCTTGGCGAAGAGGGTCGAGAGCCGCAGGCTCATGTGCAGCTCCGCCCCTTGGACCCCCGGTGCCCGCGAGTTGTCCTGCGACAGCGTGGCGTCCTCGAGGGTCAGGAAGGAGTCCGACAGCTCGAGCAGGTTGATGAACTTGCGCAGCTCGAGGTAGGTGCCCGAGACCGAGAAGATGAACGAGCGCTTGATCAGCCCGTAGTCCTGGATCTCCTGCTCGGGATAGGAGAAAGAATCGGGCACCAGGCCGGCGCGGCGCGCCAGGTCGATGACCTCGGCGGTGACCTCGGTCAGGCGCCGGCGGCGGGTCGAGAAGCGGTCGTCGTAGAGCTCGGCGACGCGGTCGTGGTTGACGGCGGCGCGCTGGAGCAGCGTATCGAGCTCGGCCTGCCGCGTCTTGAGCGTCGCGAGCTCGCGCTTCTGGTTGTCGAGCTCGCCCTCGAGCGACTGCAGGTTGGCGGCATAGCCGAGCTTATAGACGCTGAAGGCCGCCAGGTTGGCGAGGAAGAAGATGAGGGCGGGAAGCCAGACCCAGATCCGCTGGCGCCAGATCTCCGGGTTGCTCATCGCCTCCCCCTTCCTGGGGCGGCGGAGTCGTGCGCGGCCGCAGCGGCGAGCCGATCCCGCGGAGAGAATCGGTCGGCCGCGCGGGCGGCCGGCGCGGCAATGTCCTCGCGGCATTGCCGGGAAAGGCGCCGGGAAAAGCGCCCGGCACCGGGTTGACCGTCCCCGGCGCGGGCCGGAAGCCGCCCGGGACCTGGACCGCGGCGCCCGGCGCGGCGGACGGGAAGGTCGGGCGGGGCGGCGCGACGGCTCCGGGCGCCGCCGGCGGGCCGGCCTGGATCGACGACGGCGCCGACGGCTCCGGGGTGAGCTTCCAGTGCCGCCGCGGCGGCCGCACCGGGCCGGCGACCATGGCGTTCGGCAGGTAGCCGACGGTCAGGTTGAAACGGATGAGACCGTTCTCGTGCGCCTCGCGCGTCAGGTTCGGCTCGACGAACGCGGGGTCGGCGAAGAGGTTGTCGACGAGCTCGAGCAGCGCCTCGTCGCTCTTCGCCTGGCCGTCGACCTGCAGGACGACGCGGTCGGGCTCGCCGCGCCGGGACAGCCGCCGCACCTGGCGCTCCTCACGATCGTCGGCGAGGCCGCGCGGCGCCAGCCGCTGCAGGCGGACGTCGTCCGGCAGCACCTCGGCCAGGCGGTCGAGGAGCTGGCTCCAGGAGAAGGTGCGCTGGGCGATCTTGCCGTTCAGGTAGGAGACCTCGTCGTTCTGGCGGGCGAGGTCGAGCCGGGCGACCTGCGCCTCGCGCTGCGCGATCGCCGCGCGCTCGGCGACGATCCCCCCCTCGTGCGCCTTGACCTCGGCGCGCTTCTCGCGCGAGCTCTCGAGGTAGCTCCAGAAGGAGAAGACGTTGGTGAGGAGGAGGAGGAAGCCGAGGCCCCAGAGCAGCACCGCCGCCCGCGTCACCGGCCGCTTGTTGACGAACGGCCGCCGGGACAGGTTGAGGCGGTCGGTCGACCGCCGAGCCGAGCTACCGCGGTCAGTCGTCGTCATGCCACCTCCCGCCGCGCCGCGCCGAGGAGCGGGGCCATCTCGCGCCAGGGCGCCGCGGCCTCCTCGATCTGCAGCGGCGGCAGATGGCGGCCGTCGAGCGGCCGCGCCGGCGCCCCGAGCCCGTCGGCCAAGCGGGCCAGCCAGCCCGCCTCGAGCTCGGGCGGCGCCGACAGCAGCACCCAGTCGAGCGACGAGCCGGGGAAGTGCTCTTCGAGGAAGCCGCGGGTGAGCCGCAGGTCGCGCGAGACGAGGCCGGCCCACGCCGGCTCGGGGAGGTTGGGGGCGACCGCCTTGAAGCGATGGAGGACCGGCTCGCCGCCGCGGATGAAGGCGAGCGTGTAGCCCCCCTCCTCGACCAGGGAGAGGGCGCCGAAGCGCTCCCGCTCGCCGGCCGCGGAGCCGCCCGGGCCGGCGGGCTCGCCGACGGCGTCGGGCGCCGGCATACGGCCGGGCCGGCGCAGCTCGGGGAGCTCGCGGTCCTCCGCCACCCGCTCGCCGTCCAGCGCGGCGATGAGCGCCAGGCTGACGCTGGTGATCTGTCCCAGGCGGACGCCGGCGCCGGCGAAGGCCTCCTCGAGCTGGGCGAGGAGCTGCTCGATGGCGAAGCCGAGGAGCAGGCGCCGGGGCTCCTGCTGACCGGGGATCGGCGTCACCTCGGCGGCGCTGATCCGCAGCTCGTCGACCCGGAAGGGCACCAGGCGCTTCAGCTTCCAGCGCAGCACCTCGTCGCGCGCCTCGGCGGTCTTCGGCAGCTCGGTGACCTCGGTGAAGCTCACCCGCAGCCAGGCCTCCGGCACCACCAGGGACGCCTCGCGGACCACCCCCGGGAGCTGCTTCAGGAACCCCGCGAGGAGGGCGGCGAAGGCGGCGGGATCGCGCAGCGGCCCGCCGAGGAGACCGAGGTGGAAGGTCTCCGGCGGCAGCAGGGCGGCGCGGTAGGCGCGGAAGCGGAAGCCCACCGGCAGGCGCACGAACTGCCCATAGGCGATCCGCCGCTCGTCGATGGCGAAGACGTGCGGCGGCACCGGCACCGGCGCGGTGCCCAGCAGCCGCTCAATCCACGAAGGTGACTTTGTTGATCTCACGAAGCGTCGTGACTCCCTTGAGCGCCTTCTCGAGCGCCGACTCGCGGAGGAAGGTCATCCCCTCCTCCTTGGCGGCGCGCTTGATCTCCGAGGCCGGCCGGCGGTCGAGGATCAGCTCGCGGATGTGGTCGGAGAGGTCGAGCAGCTCGGACACCGCGAGCCGCCCGTGGAAGCCGGTGCCGTTGCACTCGATGCAGCCCGCCCCCTCGTAGAAGGTGAAGTCGGAGTAGACGGCGGGGTCGAGGCCGCTGTCCTCGAGGAGCTGGCGCGAGGCCTTGACCGGCCGCCGGCAGTGGCCGCAGATCATCCGCACCAGGCGCTGGGCGAGGACGCAGTTCAAGGCCGAGACGAAGTTGTAGAGGTCGACGTTCATGTTGAGGAAGCGGCCCAGCACGTCGACCACGTTGTTGGCGTGGACGGTGGTGAAGACGAGGTGGCCGGTCAACGCCGACTGGATGGCGATCTGCGCCGTCTCCTCGTCGCGGATCTCGCCGACCATCACCTTGTCCGGATCGTGGCGCAGGATCGAGCGCAGGCCGCGGGCGAAGGTGAGCCCCTTCTTCTCGTTGACCGGGATCTGCGTAATCCCCTTCAACTGGTACTCGACCGGGTCCTCGATGGTGATGATCTTGTCCTCGGAGGACTGGATCTCCGACAGGCAGGCGTAGAGGGTGGTGGTCTTCCCCGAGCCGGTCGGGCCGGTCACCAGGACCATCCCGTAGGGCTCGCGGATGAACTTCCTGATCTTGCGCATCGTCTCGTCGTCGAAGCCGCAGGATGTCGAGCCGCAGGCTCTTGAAATCCTTGTTCATCGACTCCTTGTCGAGGATGCGGATGACGCAGTCCTCGCCGTGCACCGAGGGCATGATCGAGACGCGGAAGTCGATCGTCCGCCCCTTCAGGCGCAGCTTGAAGCGGCCGTCCTGGGGCACCCGCTTCTCGGCGATGTCGAGCTCCGACATGACCTTGATGCGGCTGATGATCGTCTGGTGGTGGCGCTTGTCGATCGGCTCCATCGCCTGGTAGAGGACGCCGTCGATGCGGTACTTGATGATCACTTCGGTGTCGCGCGTCTCGATGTGGATGTCGCTCGCCCGCTGCTGGATGGCGTTGAACATCGTCGAGTCGACGAGCTTGATGATCGGGCTGGTGTCGGCGGTGATGCGGTCGATCGACAGCACCTCCTCGCCGTCCTCGTCCTCCTGCACGAGCTGGATGCGGAAGTCCTCGGAGGCCTCGTCGAGCACGCGCTGGGCGCTCTCCGACTTCTGCAGGATCTCCGAGATCGCCGAGCGCACGCCGACCCGCACCTCGACCGGCTGGCCGAGGAGGAGCTCGAGCTCGTCGATCTTCATGACGTCCGAGGGGTCGGACATCACCACCGCCAGGCGGCCGTCGAGCTGCGCCTCGGGGATGAAGCCGTAGCGCAGCATGAGGTCGAACGGGATGCGGCGGAAGAGGTCGTTGTCGATCCGGAAGTGGGTCATGTCGACGAACTCGAGGCCATAGCGGGCGCCGAAGGTCTCCGCCTCCTGCCGCTCCTGGCCGAGGCGCAGGCGCGCCTGCTCCAGGGTCTCGGCCTCGATCTCTTTCACCTCGCGGACGGCGGTCGCCGTCTTGCCGTTGGCTGCCATGCTAGTACCTCGTGAAACCGGATCCGTTGGCGAAGGGGGAGCCTAACATTCCTCTCGCTCGCCCGAGCTCTTCAGAACTTCGACGACCCGAGGGCGGAATACATCGGCAGGTAGATCGACACCAGCAGGAGGGCGACGATCAGTCCCATGAAGACGAGCATCATCGGCTCGATGAGCGAGAGGATGCGGGCCATGCGGGTCTCGACCTGCTCGTCCAAGAGGTCGGCGACGTTGCCGAGCATCTCGTCGAGCGAGCCGGTCGCCTCGCCCACCTTGATCATGTCGACCGACATCTCGATGAAGATGGCGCTCGCCTCGAGGGCGGCATGGAACGGCTTGCCCTCGCGCACCATCTGGATCGTCGGCTCGAGCCGCGAGCGCACGTGGGCGTTGCCCACCGAGGTGACGGCGATCTCGAAGGCGGGGACGAGCGGGATGCCGCCCGCCAGCAGGGTGCCCAGGGCGCGCGAGAACTCGGAGAGCGCGAAGCGGTGGAGCACCGGCCCCAGGAAGGGGGCGCGGAGCTTCCAGCGGTCGACCACCACCGCCCCCTCGCGCGTCCGCCCGTAGCGGCGCAGGAAAGTGGCGCCGCCGACGATCAGCAGCAGCGCCCACATCCAGTTCCAGAGGACCAGCGGGCGGGCGCTGGCGAAGGCCGAGAAGCCCAGGGTGATGCGGGTGAGGAGCGGCAGCTCGATGTCGAGGTCGTTGAAGAAGACCTGGAACTTGGGGACCACGTAGATCGCCATCACCGCGATCATGGCGACCGACAGGCAGACGAGGACCGCCGGATAGACGAGGGCCGAGATCACCTTCTTGCGCGCCTCGAGGACCAGCTTCATGTAGCGGATGAAGCGCCGGATCACCAGCTCGAGCTCGCCGCTGCGCTCGCCGGCCTTGAGCGCCGACGGGTAGAGGCGGGGGAAGATGTCGCCGTAGGCGGCGAACGCCTCGGAGAGGTCGACGCCGCTCTTCACCTGGTCGCGCACCTCGATGAGCACGGCCTTGAAGTTCGGGTTGGGCATGCGCTCGAGCATCAGGTCGAGGGCCTGGAGGAGGGGCAGACCGGCCTTCAGCAGGGCCGCGAGCTCCTGGTTGAAGACCAGGAAATCGGCGTCCGGGATGCGGCGGCGGCGGCGCTCCCCGGAGAGGATGGACGGCAGCCCCAGCCGCTTCGGCACGCCGCGGCGGTGGACCTCGAAGATGTGATACCCCCGCCGGTCGAGCTCGCTCCTGAGCGCCAGCTCGTCGGCGGCGGCATGGACCTCCTCGAGCACCCGGCCGTCGGGGGTGCCCACCCTGCAGACGTACTGCATCACGACGATCTCTCCCCGTGCATCAAGGTGCCCCGCTCACGCTCTCACGACCCATTGTGCCGCTCGCCCTCGCGCACCGTGAGCACCACCATCAGGGCCTCGCGGCTCGCCTCGCTCTTCGCCAGCCCCAGGCTCATGGTGTGGTCGAGCGAGAGGTTCATGTTGGTGCGGATCAGCACCTGAGCCGCACGCCTCGGCTGCCGGCGCATGACCGCGAAGTCGGTCAGGCGCACCCGGCGCTGCGGCAGCACCGTCCCCAATCGGAAGCTCACCTGGTACTCCGCCCCCAGCTCGTAGGTCACCCCCTCGCCCTCGAGGCTCTGCAGCGCCCCCCGCGCCTCGATCCCGTAGGAGTCGTAGCCCAGGAGGTCGTGGAGCTGGCGGGTGAGCTCCTCCGGCAGATCCGAGTGCCGCAGCGGCGGCGACACGGCGGAGCGGCTGGCGCGGACGATGAGGATGTCCACCCGGAGCGGCCGCGGCGCATGGTCGAAGCCGCGGAGCACCGGGAGGATCCTGGCGAGCGCCGCCGCGCTGTCGCGGATCACCAGGGTGTTGTCCCCGGGTTGCAGCTCGAGCGTGCCGCGGGTCGAGAGCAGCGGGTGCACCAGGGCGACCGCGTCGCTGGCGCGCTGGTGCTTGAAGGCGTAGGCGTGGAGGACCGGCTCGTCGTCCGCGCTCCCCAACGTGCCGGCGCGCGCCGTCTCGCCGCCCAGCGCCAGGGCGAGCGGCAACATCAGCACCAACAGAAAGCTCGCGGAGGCGCGGCTGACGGGCAACATCGGGAGCTCGGAAAGCTTAGGGCCGGCGGGTCATCGACCCGTCCGCCGGAGGAAGGTGAGCCGCTGGACACCTCGCGAGGCGGTGATCGGCACGCGCCTCAGACATCGAGAGTCCCGTCGACGACCATGACGACCGAGAGCTTGCTGCCGTCGAGCTGGTAGACCCGCGCGTCGGGGCGGTCGAGCTCCTCGAGCATCGGCATCTGCCCCTGGGGCGCCGGCGCCGCGGCGCGCATCGCGACCGGCACGGCGGCTCCTGAGAACGGGGCGAACGGGGCGAGCGGGGCGGCGGCGGAGAGGGGGGCCGACGGAGGCATGCGGCGCGGACCGGCCGAGCCCGCCCCCGCCAGGAGCGCCGCCGCGAGGCCCGCGGCCGCGGCCCAGCGCGCCGCGGGGCGCGTCCAACCGGCGGAGCGGCGGACCAGCCCGGCCGCGGGCACACCGAGGCGGCTCGCCGCGCGGAGCGACGCGACGGCCTGCTGGACCGCGAGGACCTCGTCGTCGCCCAGGGCCGGCGTGGCTGTCTGAGCAGCCGGCGCGCGCAGGCGGCCGAATACCAGCGTCGGGTCGGCGGCGACGGCGGCGCTCCGGCAGGCGGCACAGCCGTGCGAGCGATCGAGCGCGAGGTGCTCGAGCGCCGCCGCCCAGCCGGCGGGCTCCGGCGCGTCCGTCTCGACGCGGTGCGCGGCGAGCGCGCGCCAGTCGGCGGCGGTGTAGCCGGCCGGGCAACCGGCGGGCCGCGGGCTCAAGCGAGCTCCTCGCCGGCGAATGCCGTGGCGCGGGAGGCGTACTCGGGATAGCGCCGCACCAGCTCGCGCCGGAGCTGCTTGCGGGCGTTGAAGAGATGGTTGCGGACCGTCGACTCGCGACAGCCGACGATCTCGGAGACCTCCTGGGAGGAGAGGCCCTCGACCTCGCGCAGCAGGAAGACCAGCCGCTGCTTCTCCGAGAGGCCGGTCGCCAGCTGGCGGAAGATCGCCGCCACCTCGCCCTGCTCGAGGCGCGAGAGGTCGCGCTGGGCGCGGCCGTCCGCCACCTGGCGCAGGTGCTGGCGCACCGGCTCGCTGCTCTTCTCGCGGCTGCGCCGGGCGCGCAGGTGGTCGATCGCTAGGTTGCTGGCGATGCGATAGATCCAGGTGTTGGGGCTCCAGCGCTGGTCGAACTTCCGCCGGTTCTCCCAGACCTTGAAAAAGGTGACCTGGACGACGTCGCGCGCCTCCTCGGCATCGCCGAGGATGCGCTGGGCGAGCTGGATCAGGGGGCGGGTCTTGCGGCCGATCAGCTCGTTGAGAGCCGCCTCGCTGCCATCCCGCACGGCGAGCAGGAGGTCGCGGTCGGTCAGCTCCTGCCACACGGGGCTGGCGGCGCGGTTCGAAACGACGAGCTCTAGCATCATGTCTTTCTACGTAGCCCGGCGGGGTGGCGTCTAGCGATCGACGGACGGCCGGGACGGACGGCCGGCAGGCCCTCCCACCCGCACGCAGGGCGACCGGGCCAGCCATTATACTGCCGGGCGATATGCAGTCCTTCCTCTGGGGGCTCTACCAGCTCGCCGTGGGGGCCGCCCTCCTCCTGACGGGACCGCTCCTGATCGCCCGCCGCGGCAGCCACTACCTCCCCACCCTCCCCGGCCGGCTGGGCCGATTTCCGGCGGCGGGACCGCGGGATGGGCGGCGGGGGCTCTGGCTCCACGCCGTCTCGGTCGGCGAGGTCGGGGTGGCGGCCACCCTGGCGCGGGCGCTGCCCGCCGACCTGCCGCTCCTGGTCACCACGATCACGCCGAGCGGCCAGGCGCGCGCCCAGGCCGCCTTCGCCGGGCGCGCCGCCGTCGCCTACCTCCCCTTCGAGCTGGGGTTCGCCGTCCGCCGCTTCTTCGACCGCTTCGCCCCCGCCGCCCTGGTGCTCGCCGAGGGGGACCTCTGGCCCCTCCTGCTGCGCGAGGCGCGCCGCCGGCGGCTGCCCATCGTGGTCGCCAACGGCCGGGTGAGCGACCGCAGCTTCCGCCGCATGCGCCGGCTGAGACATCTCCTCGGCCCCCTCCTCGCCGGCGTCGACCGCTTCGGCGTCCAGACCGCGGCGGACCGCGGCAAGCTCCTCGCCCTGGGCGTGCCGCCGGAGCGCGTCGCGGTCACCGGCAACCTCAAGTACGAGGCGCCGGCGCCGCGGCGCTCGGCGACCCTCGAGGAAGGGGTCCGCCGGCTCGCCGCCGGCCGGCCCGTCCTCCTCGCCGGCTCGACCATGGCGGGGGAGGAGGAGGCGGTCCTCGACGCGCTGGCGATGCTCGGCGGCCGCGCTCTCCTCGTCCTCGCCCCCCGCCACCCGGAGCGTTGGGACGCGGTCGAGCGGCTGCTCGCGGCGCGGGCCGTCCGCTCCGTCCGCCGGAGCCGCCTGGCCGGCCCGCCCGGCGCCGCGACCCCGGCGCCCGACCTCCTCCTCCTCGACAGCATGGGCGAGCTCGCCGGGCTCTACGCCATCGCCGACGCCGCCTTCGTCGGCGGCACGCTGGTCGCGACGGGCGGCCACAACCCGCTCGAGCCGGCCCGCTACGGAGTGCCGACGGCGGTGGGCCCGTCGATGGAGAACTTCCGCGACATGGCTGCCGAGTTCGACCGCGCCGGCGCCTGGCGCCGGGTGGCGAGCGGCGGCGAGCTGGGCGCGGCCTGGCGGGAGTGGCTCGACGATCCGGCCGCGGCGCGGGCGCTGGGGGGCCGCGCCGCGCGGCTCGTCGAGCAGAACCGCGGCGCCCTCGCGCGCACCCTCGAGCTGCTCGCCCCGGCGATCGCCGCCGGCCCGGGGGCAGGCCGGGGCGGCGAACGCCGCCGGCGACGGCGGGGGCGGCGGGGACGGGGCCAGCGAGGTCGCGAGCGTGGGCGGCGCCCGCCCGCTCCGCCGGGAAGAGCGCTGATGCACCTCCAGCCGCCGCCGCCGCCGTCTTCGCCCTGGCAGCTCCTCTACGGCGGCGCCCATGGCCTGCGCCGCCGCTGGTACCACGCCCGCGCCCGCCGGCTGCCGCGGCCGGTCCTCTCGATCGGCAACCTCCACTGGGGCGGCACGGGGAAGACCCCGCTGGTCGCCGCCGTCGCCGCCCACCTGCGCGACCGCGGCCTCGCCGTCGCGATCCTCTCGCGCGGCTACGCCAGCCGCGGCCGCGGGGTACGGGTGGTGAGCACCGGCGAGGGACCGCTCCTCGGGCCGCTCCTCGCCGGCGACGAGCCGGTGCTCCTCGCCGGCGAGCTGCCCGGGGTCGCCGTCGTCGTCTCCCCGGACCGCTTCCGCGGCGGCATCCACGCTCTGCGCCACCTGGAGCCGCCCCCCGCCGTCTTCCTCCTCGACGACGGCTTCTCGCACCTGGCGCTCCACCGCGACCTCGACATCCTCGCCTTCCCCGCCGCCGACCCGTGGGCCGGCGGGCGCCTGGCACCGGGCGGGCGTCTGCGCGAGCCGCTCCGCGCGGTCGCCCGCGCCGGCGCCGTGGTGCTGACCGGCGCCGCCGAGGAGCCGGCCGGCACAGACGGCGGGGCGGCGCCGGGCGGCGGCGCGCTCGCCGAGGCGCTCCGCGATTACGGCTTCACCGGCCCCGGCTTCGCCAGCGTCACCCGCCCGGGCCAGCCGCGCCTCACGACCGGCGAGCTCCTGCCAGCCGACGCCAAGGTCTTCCTGGTGACGGCGATCGCCCGTCCCGAGCGCTTCACCGCGACCGTCCGCCAGCTCGGGCTGCCGATCGTCGGCGAGCTGCGCTTCCCCGACCACCACCGCTTCGCGAGCGAGAGCCTCGAGCGGATCGAGGCCGCCTTCCACGGCAGCGGCGCCGCCGCCATCCTGACCACCGGCAAGGACCGGGTGAAGCTCCTGCGGCGCCTCGCGGCGCCGCTCGCCGAGCTGCCCATCCGCGCCGAGCCCGAGCCCGCCTTCTGGGACTGGCTCGACGGTTGGCTCGAAAGAGCCCTCGCCGAGCTTCCCGCGTAGACGAGCGCCGTGAAGCACGCGCCCATCCGCCATCGCGTCGAGCATGGCCTCTATCTCGCGCTCCACGGTGCGTTGCGCGCCCTGCCGCACCCGGCGGCGCGGGCCGTCGGCGGCGGCCTGGGCGCCCTCGCCTACCGGCTCGACCGCCGCCACCGCGAGGTGGCCTTGCGCAACCTGGCCGCCGCCTTCCCGCAGCTCGACCCCGCCGCCCGCCGGCGCCTGACACGCGACTGCTTCCGCCACTTCGGGGCCGCCCTGACCGACCTCGCGTCGTCGTCGCGCTTCGATCCGGTCGAGCTCTGCCGGCGCTTCACCTACGAGGGCTGGGAGCATCTGGACGCGGCGGCGGCCGCCGGCCGCGGGGTCTTCCTCCTCACCGCGCATCTCGGCCTGTGGGAGATCGCGGCCCTGCCGGTCGGCCTCTACAAGGGGCCGCTCCACGTGGTGGCGCGGCCGGCCGACAACCCGCTCCTCGAGCGCGAGCTGCGCCACCTGCGCGAGCGGTTCGGCAACCGCGTGATCCACAAGCACGGCGCGGCGCGCCCGATGCTGCAGGCGATCCGCGGCGGCGGCCGCGTCGCGATCCTCATCGACCAGCGGGTCCAGGCGAAGGAAGGCATCCAGGTCCCCTTCTTCGGCCGCCCGGCCTGGACGACGCCGATCCTCGCCCGGATGTCGCTCCGCACCGGCGCCCCGGTCGTCGCCGTCTACACCTTCGCCGCGCCGGGCGGCCGCTACCACCTGGTCGCCCGCCCGCCGATCCATCCGGAAGGGGAAGGCGAAGAGGCGGTCGCCGCCCTCACCCGCCGCTATCTAGAGCAGATCGAAGGAGAGATCCGCGCCCGCCCCGCCGCCTGGCTCTGGATGCACCGAAGGTGGGACCCGGCGCGGGGAGACGCGCCCGCAGCCGCCGAGAGCTCGGATCTTGAACCGGTCGAGACAGTCGACCCTGATGAGGAAGAGACCCGGTAGAATAATCTCCGTGAGGGAGACTTCGTGATCGGGTGGTATGCCCACCGCCGGTGAGCGGGTCGCCGAGGTCCGCGTCTCGGCCGAGGCGCTGACCGTCGATCTCGCCGACGGGCGCACGATCACCGCGCCGCTCGCCTGGTTCCCGCGGCTGCTGGAGGCCACTCCGGCAGAGCGCGCCAACTGGCGGATCTGCGGCGGCGGCTATGGCATCTCCTGGCCGGAGCTCGACGAGGACCTGAGCACGGCCGGCCTGCTGCGCGGCACCCCCGCGCCGGGCGCTCTCGCCTCCCGCGGCACCTGATTCTCCCCTACTCGCCGGACGGCGACCGCCATCCGCTCTTCTCTCCCCTTCAGCGCCCCAGCTCGTACAGGAACATCCCGCCGCCGAGGTCCGCGGCGCGCGGGTGGCGCGCGATCCAGCGGAAGGCGTTCGGCGGCACGGGCAGGATGCGTCCGTTGGCGTAGGTCGCGTAGGGGTAGCCGTGGAGGAAGTTGGCGGAGATGGCGACCGGGCCGGGCTGGCCAGGCTGCGGGAAGTGCCAACGGATGCCGTAGATCGCCGGATCGACGTGGCCGAAGTAGGCGAGGCCGATCTCGGGGATGTGTCGCTCGTCCATCGCCGCCTTGACGCGCTTCAGCCCCTGACCCCAGTCGTAGTTGGTCTCCAGGAGGATGCGGTCGCCGTGCCCGCCGGCGAGGAGGTTGAAGTAGGAGAGGGTGTCGGGGGTCGCGGCGAGGACCGAGACGGGATAGAGGGCGAGGAGCGCCGCCGCGGCGATGCGGAGCGCACGGCTCCGGCCGGCTAGCGCGGGGACCAGCCGCGAGACGTAGATCGCCGCGAGCGGCATGACCGGCAGGATGTAGCGCACACCGTAGTCGACCCGCGAGGCGAAGGAGAAGACGGCGAGGATGGCGAGGAGAGGCAGCCAGAGGAAGCTCTCCCCGTCGCGGTATCGCATGAAGAAGGGCGCCAGCAGGAGCCCGAGGAGCAGCGGCAGCGGCGTCTTGTAGAGGAGCGCGATCAGGTAGTAGCTCTTCCAGCCGTGGGGCGAGAAGCGGCCGAAGAGATAGCTCGGGTACTCGCCCACCTCGTTGATCAGCTCGACGCTGTCGAGCCCCTCGACATAGGGCCGCGGCAGGGGCGAGACCAGGCCGCCCGGCAGGTGGGCGGCGGCGGAGCGGAGCGGGCGGCTGTGGAGCGCGAGCGCGCGCAGCGGCGTTCCGACGCCTTGAAAGCCATAGCCCACGTCGAGCACGAGGAAGCCGAGGAGGAAGATCGCGGCGAGCGACCCCAGGCTCGCGGCGACGCCGTCCCAGCCAGCAGGCCGATCAATATCCCGCCCAGCACCCCGCCCAGCAGCCCCATCAGTGGCCCGCTCAGGCAAGGGCGATCGCCGCGGACGCCAGGGGAAGCGATGGCCCGCGGCCAATGCGCCGAGCGCCAGCAGGCCGAGGAGCGGCAGGAGGAGGAGCGCGGTGAGCTTGGCGAGGAGCGCGAGACCCAGGGCGAGCCCGGCCCAGACGAGCCGCACGGGCGACGGGCGGCGCACGAAGCGGTGGAAGCGGTAGAGGGCCCAGAGGGTGAAGAGCGCGGCGCCGAGGTCGATGGTCGCCAGGTGGGCATGGGCGACGATGGTCGGACAGAAGGCGTAGAGCGCCAGCGCCACGAGGCCCGCCGGCGCGCCGTAGAGCCCGCGCGCCCAGCGGTGGACGAGCAGACCGAGGAGCACCCCCATGGCCACGATCGGCAGCCGGCCGGCGAGGAAGATGCGGTCGTAGCGCGCGCGGTTGCGCTGCATGAAGTCGGTGCCGAAGATCCACGGGAACCAGCCGGTGTTCTCGACCGGCCCGGTCGAGATGTCCGGCCGCAGGATGAGGAGGGGCAGCGCCGCGGCGAGCTTCACCAGGGGCGGATTGCCGGAATAGAGCGAGAAGTCGCCGGTCCGCCAGTAGTAGTAGCCGGCCGGCAGGTGGGCGAACTCGTCGACCGTCGGCGTGTCCCAGGCGAGGCCGTGGGCACAGAGGACGGCGAAAGCGCCGAGCAGCAGGAGGACGGCGGCGCGCCGCCGGCCGCCGGCGGTCGCGGCAGGAGGTTCCGAGGAGGGACGCTGCGCTGCGACCGGCGGCGGGCCGGCGCTCATTCGAGCTCGAACAGCGGGTCGCCGCCCTCGACCGCCTGGCCGGGTTGGACGAAGATCTTCGCGATGCGGCCGGCGTGCTCGGCCTGGATCTCGTTCTGCATCTTCATCGCCTCGAGCACGATCACCCCATCGCCGGCCTTGACTTCGCTCCCCTCCGCGGCGAGGACGGCGACGACGCGGCCGGGCATGTAGGCGTCGACCCGCGCCCGGCGCCTGCCGCCCGCGCCCGTGCCGCCTCGCCGGACGAGCGCGGTCAGCGGATCGACGACCTCGACCGCGACGGAGCCGGCCGCCGTCGTCACCTGGTAGACGCCTCCGGGCAGCGGCCGCACCGAGACCTCGTGCTGCTCCCCCGCCGGCTCGCCGCCAGCGTCGCCGAGGCGTAGCGACAAGGTGCTCCCGGCCGCCGCCGAATCGACCCGGTAGGTGCGGTCCCCCACCGTCACCAGGTAGACGTCGGCGGGCGGCTCGGCGCGGCGGACCGTGACCTTCTCCTCGCGCTCCCCCTGGCGGACGACTAGCTCCATCGGCCGCCCTCCACCGCCTCGCGGCGTGCCGCCAGCCCCCAACGGACGCGGTGTCCCGTGCCGGCACCCGCGGTCCCGGCGCCTCTCGGCGAGCCCGCGGCAGCGGCGACGGTCTTTCCGGCCCGCTCGAAGTGGGCGAGCGCGGCGGCGACGAACGGCAGGTCGGGCGGGACGTCGCCGCCCTGCGGCGAGAGCTCGCCCGCCTGCAGCTTGCGGTCGAGCATCGCGATGTCGAGCCGGCCGGCGCGCACGTCGGGGTCGGCGAGGAGGGCGCGGTAGAGCGGCACGTTGGTGCGGATGCCGTCGATGCGCAGCTCGGCGAGCGCCCGCTCGAGGCGCGCCAGGGCGCGCTCGCGGTCCGCCGCCCAGACGATCAGCTTGCCGAGCATCGGGTCGTAGTGGATCGAGACCTCCGCCCCCTCGTAGACGCCGCAGTCGTTCCTCACCCCCGGCCCTTCGGGCAGGCGCAGGCGCTCGATGCGGCCGGGCGACGGGGCAAAATTCTGATAGGGGTCCTCGGCATAGAGGCGCACCTCGATCGCATGGCCGTTCGGCTGGATGCCGTCGAGGTCCGGCGGCAGCGGCTCGCCCTCGGCGATGCGGATCTGCGCCGCCACGAGGTCGAGCCCGGTCACCAGCTCGGTCACCGGGTGCTCCACCTGGAGCCGGGTGTTCATCTCGAGGAAATAGAAGGTGCCGTCGGCGGCGAGGAGGAACTCGACGGTGCCGGCGTTCTCGTAGCCGACCGCCCGCGCGGCGCGCACCGCGGTCTCGCCCATGCGCCGCCGCAGGTCGGCGTCGACCGCCGGCGAGGGCGCCTCCTCGAGCACCTTCTGGTGCCGGCGCTGGAGCGAGCACTCGCGCTCGCCGAGCGACACCAGCCGGCCGTAGCGGTCGCCGAGCACCTGGATCTCGACGTGGCGCGGCCGGTCGATGTACTTCTCGAGGTAGACCGAGTCGTCGCCGAAGCTCGCCGCCGCCTCGCTCCGCGCCCCCCGGTAGGCCGCCGGGAGGCCGGCCGGCGAGTCGATGCGCCGCATCCCCTTGCCGCCGCCGCCGGCCGCCGCCTTGAGCATCACCGGGTAGCCGATGCCCGCCGCCGCGGCCGCCGCCGCGTCGAGATCGGGCAGCGGATCGCGGCCGCCGGGGACGACCGGCACGCCGGCATCGATCATCAGCCGTCGGCTCTCGACCTTCGAGCCCATGGCGGCGATCGCCTCCGGCGAGGGGCCGATGAAGGTGACGCCGGCGTCGCGGCAGAGGCGGGCGAAGCCGGCGTTCTCGGCGAGGAATCCGTAGCCGGGGTGGATGGCGTCGGCGCCGATCGCGACCGCCAGCTCGACGATCGCCTCGGCGCGCAGGTAGCTCTCGCGCGACGGCGCCGGACCGATGGGATGGGCCTCGTCGGCGAGCAGCACGGGAAGGCTCCGGCGGTCGGCCGCGGAGTAGACGACCGCGCCGCGGATCCCCAGCTCGCGCACGCCGCGCAGGATGCGCACGGCGATCTCGCCGCGGTTGGCGACCAGCACCTTGCGGATGCGCCGGTGGCTCCGCGGCTGCTTCCCGGGTTGCGTTTCGCTCATGGCAGGGCGGTTATCCTATCGCGCCGGCCCGGGGCTGCCGCGGCGGGCGCGGACGGCGAGTGCCGCGAGGGCGAGGCCGCCGAAGAGGGCGGCGGCCATGGACGCCGCGAGCGGCCGGCGGTCGATCCATAGGCGGACGCGGTGGCGGCCCGCGGGGACCGCTATCGCCAGGCGGTCGAGGTTGGCGACGACCACGTCGGCCGGGCGCTCGTCGACGCTGGCGCGATAGAGCGGCAGGTGGGCGCGGTCGACCACCAGGTAGCCCGGCCCGGCGGCCTCGACGTCCGTCTCCAGGCTCTCGGGGCCGCGGCGCAGCGAGCGCACCCGGCCGCCGGCGAGCGCGCCGCAGCGCCCCGCCGCCGGCGAGCACCACGTCCTCCCCCGGGCGGAAGCGCCCGTCGGTCAAGAGGGCATAGGCGGCGTTCAGGTGCGGCGCCGCGAGGGCGCGGCGGGCGAGGTAGAGCGCCGGCGCGCGGCCGTCGATCGCGTAGACGCGCAGGAGGTCCCCGAAGCTCGGGATCTCGCCGAGGAGCCGCGCCCGCGGTTCTTTGCCGACCGGTTCTTTGCCGACTGCGGGGGAGACCGCCGCCGGATCGAGCGGCCGGTCCAGCAGGAGACGGCCGACGCCCCAGGCGGCGAGCAGGCGCACGCGCAGCGCGTCGTCCCGCGAGTGCTTGACCGCCCCCTCGGCCATGCGGGTGAGGAACGAGTCGAGCCCCTCCGGCGACACGTCGAGCTCGTAGCGCCGCCCCCAGAGCGGGCCGGTCATCGGGTAGAGCTCGTAGAAGGCGCGGCGCTCGAGCCACTCGGCGCGCGGCGCCGGGAAGTCGCCGCGCTCGAGCCGCGACGGCCCGAAGAGGCCGCCCGAAGAGCCGTTGGCGACCGTCTCGCCCGCCGGCAGGAGGTCGAGCGCCGGCGGCGGCACGAGGTAGGGGTAGACGGCGTCGGTCGGGAAGAGCGGATGGAGGAGCAGGAGCTGCGCCGCGGCGTGGACGATGAGGACGAGCGCGGCGGCCGCCGGCCGGCGTAGCGCCAGCCGCGCCGCCAGCGCCAACGCGGCGAGGACGGCGAGCGAGACCAGGCAGAGCCCGGCCCAGCGCAGGCGCTCGTTGGCGACGAAGGCGTCGGGATAGGAGGCGGGGACGAGCCGCCGCAGCGCCGGGAAGGCGGTGCCCGGAAGGAGCGAGAGGACGGCCCAGCCGGCGGCGAAGATCCCCGCCATGGCCCCCAGCGCGAAGGCGAAGCGCCGGCGGGCGCCGAGCTCCTCCGCCTCGAAGACGCGCTCGAAACCGATGCCGCAGAGGAGCGCCGCGCCGACCGCGACCGGCAGCCAGAGCTTGACCGGGTAGCGGAGCGACCCCGCCCCCGGCAGCTCGAAGAGCCGCGCCGCGAGCGGGTTGAAGCGCCCGAGGGAGAGAAAGAGGCCGCCGGCGACGGCGCCCCAGGCCCAGAGCGCCGCCGCGCGCCGGCGGCGCGGCAGGCCCGCGGCGGCGACCAGCGCCAGGGCGAGGAGGCCCGGGTAGAGGGACAGGTAGTAGGGCGGCACGTCGGTGAAGAAGCGGCTGCCCCAGAAGCTCCCCGGACCGAGGACGTCGGGGCGGCCGAAGAGGAAGGGCAGGAGCCACTCGGCGGCCTGGCGCGGGTCCCAGCTCGCCACGGTCGCGACCTCGGCGGTGTAGCCCCAGTGGCCGCGGAAGGAGAGCGGCAGGATGCGCAAGAACTCGACGAGCTGCGGCGCCGCGAGGAGCGTGCCGGCGGCGAGCGCGACCAGCAGCCAGCCGATGGCCCTCCCCGGCCTGAGCGCCCGAGCGGGCTGCGCGGGCGCGGCGCGCCGCCGGGCGAAGGCGCCCGCGCCGGCGGCGGCCAGCGCGCCGAGGGCGAGCGCCAGCGCCAGGGCGGCCATCAGCGGATCGCCGCCGAGGAGGAGGAGGGCCCACAGCACCGCGACCGCGAGGACCGAGCGGCCGTGGGGGCCGGCGCGGCCGCTCGCGCCAGCCGTCGAATCAGCCGGCGAATCAGCCGCCGAATCGGCCGGCGAATCGGCCCAGGCGAGGCAGGCGGCGGCGAGGGCGGGGGCGAGCGCCGCCCCGGCGATCAGGTTGTAGAACGAGAGGTGCGAGAGGAAGAAGCCGGAGACCGTGTAGCAGCCGGCCGCCACCCAGGCCGCACCGCGCGACAGGCCCCAGGCGCGGGCGAGCCAGGCGAAGAGAAAGGGGGCGAGGAGCAGATGGAGCCAGAAGTGGGCGTTCAACGCCCAGATCGGCGGCGCCGCGCGATAGAGCAGGTTGTCGGGGTAGAACGGGACGGCGTTGGGGTTGCCGGCGAGCGGCTGGCCGCCGGCGCGGTAGGGATCGATCTCCGGGAAGAAGCCGTGGGCGAGGGCCGCCGCCTCGGCCAGCTTCATCTCCAGATGAGCGTTGGCGACGTCACGCAGGAAGAGCGTCTCGCCGCCGCGCACGAGCGGCAGCACGGCCCAGGCGAGGAGGGCCACCAGCGGCGCCCCGTAGAGGAGGCCCGGACGCTTCACGCGACGGGCACCGTACAATACCGCGCGTGATCGGCCCCCTCGTGCGCTCCATCAGGCCCACCCAGTGGGCGAAGAACCTCTTCGTGCTGGCGCCGCTCGTCTTCGGGCGCCTGCTCGAGAACGCCGGCGCCGTCGAGCGCGCGCTCCTCGCCGTCGCCGCCTTCTGCCTCGCCTCGAGCGCCATCTACCTGGTCAACGACCTCAAGGACCGGGAGGAGGACAGGAAGCACCCCCTGAAGCGCCTGCGGCCGCTCGCCGCCGGGACGCTGCCGGCCGCCGTCGCGGTCGCGGCGGCGATCCTCCTGGTGCTCGGGGCGGCGGCCATCGCCGCCGCGCTGCCCGGCCGCTTCGCGCTCGCCCTCGGCGCCTACCTGGCGCTCAACCTCCTCTATACGGCCGGCATGAAGCACGTCGTGATCCTCGATGTCATGGCGATCAGCTTCGGGTTCGTGCTGCGGGTGCTCGCCGGCGCGGCGGCGACCGGGGTCCAGGTCTCCTCGTGGCTCATCCTCTGCACCATCTTCCTCTCCCTCTTCCTCGCCTTCTCGAAGCGGCGCCACGAGCTGATCCTGCTGGCCGACTCCGCGACCGAGCAGCGCCGGGTGCTCTATCACTACAGCCCGGCGTTCCTCGATCAGATGATCAACGTGGTGACGGCCTCCTCGGTCGTCTCCTACGCGCTCTATGCCGTGGCCCCGGAGACGGTCGAGAAGTACCACACGCAGAACCTGGTCTACACCATACCCATGGTGCTCTTCGGCATCTTCCGCTATCTCTACCTGATGTACCAGCAGTCCGGCGAGCGCAATCCGACCGAGGGGATTCTCAGAGATCCGCCGTTCTTGATCAACCTGGGGCTCTGGGGGTTGGCGGTGGTATGGATCGTCTATCGGGCGGGATGAGCCTATCCCGCTCCGCAGTACTGTCCCAGTTTGGTCCCGAGGACGGCCGCCTGGAAGGGGGTTCGGGCGGGTGGTCCCGAAGGCGGTCGCCCGCAGCGGACCAAACTGGGACAGTACCCGCTCCGCCGGCCGGTTGAACGCGGCCGGCGGAGCGCTTACAGTACGGGGCGACGTGAATCCCAGAGAAACCTCTTCCGAGGCGCCGGCCCGCCGGCGCGTGGTCGTGGTGGTGCCGTGCCACAACGAGGCGGCGACCGTCGGCAAGGTGGTGCGCGATTTCCGCGCCGCGCTGCCGGAGGCGGAGGTGCTGGTGGTCGACAACGCCTCGACCGACGCGACGCCCGAGCTCGCCCGCGCCGCCGGGGCGCGGGTCCTCTCCGAGCCGCGGCCGGGCAAGGGGTTCGCCCTCATCTCCGGCCTTCGCGAGGCGCGCGACGCCGACTACTTCGTGATGGTCGACGGCGACGACACCTACCCGGCGGAGGACGCGCCGCGCCTCCTCGCCGCCGCCTACGCCGGGGCGGATATGGTGGTCGGCACTCGCCTCGAGGCCTCCGAGGAGGGCGCCTTCCGCACCGGCCACTCGCTCGGCAACTATCTCTTCATCTGGCTCGTCCGCCTGCTCTTCGGCGTGCGCACCAAGGACCTCTTCTCCGGCTATCGCGTGCTCACCCGCCGCTTCCTCGCCGCGACGCCGCTCCTCGCCCAGGGCTTCGAGCTCGAGGCCGAGCTGTCGCTCCAGGCCGCGGTGCAGCGCTTCCGCCTGGTCGAGGTGCCGATCCGCTACCGCGCCCGCCGCGAGGAGAGCCCGAGCAAGCTCCACACCTACCGCGACGGCTACCGGATCTTCTTCGCCATCCTGACCTTCTTCCGCGACTACCGGCCGCTCACCTTCTTCGGCTCGCTGGCGCTCTTGCTCCTCGTCCTCTCGCTCGCCGGCGGCGGCGTCGTCATCGCCGAGTTCCTGGAGACCGGCCTGGTGCCGCGGCTGCCGCTCGCCGTGCTCTCGGCGGCGCTCTTCATCCTCTCCGCGCTGTCGCTCACCTGCGGCGTGCTGCTCTCCTCGATCAACCGCCGCTCGGCCGAGATCGCCGCGCTCTTCCCCTGGCGGTGAGCCGGCGCGGGCCGACCGGCTCGTGAGATGAGCGCGTTCGATCCCAGCGCCCTCGGCGACCTCGTCGGGGCCGACTGGACCGCGCTCGCCCTCGCCGCGCTGTTGGTCGGGGGATACCTCCTAGCCCTGCGGCTCCTCGGCCCGCGGGCCGCCGAGGACCCGCTCGACCTGGCCGTCGCGACCCTCCTCGCGGCGACCGCCGAAGGGGTCGGCCTGGGGCTCCTCCTCGGCGCGCCGGGGTTCCTGCGCATCGCCGTCGCGCTGCCGCTCGCGGCGGCCGTGGCCCTGACGCTCGCCTTCTTCCCGCGCCGGCTCGCGGCGGCCGAGCTCGCGGCGCCCTTCCACCGGCTCGGCGAGGGCGCGCGGCGGCGCCTGCTCGGCGATCGGGCTGCCGCGGCGCTCCTCGCGGCGCTCGCCCTCCTCACCCTCCACGGGATCGGCAGCGAGGCGCTCCGCGGGCTCCTCCGGCCGCCGCTCTCGTGGGACAGCCTGATGTACCACCTGCAGCTCACCGCGACCTGGCTGCAGACCGGCAACCTGGCGCCGGTCTTCGGCGCCTACCCGATGAACTACTACGGCTATGCGCCGGCCAACGGCTCCGTCTGGCTCTGGTGGTGGATGGCGCCGTCGCACAGCGAGCTCTACGCCAACCTCGCCTTCCTGCCGCAGTGGGCGCTGCTGGGCCTCGCGACCGGCGCCCTGGCGCGGCGGCTCGGGGCGCGGAGGAGCTGGCCGCTCGCCGCCTGCCTGGTGACGATGACTCCCACCGTGCTGCGCTTCGCGGCGACGCAGTACGTCGACGTCTTCACCGGCGCCTGCCTGGTCGCGGCGCTCTATTTCGGCCTGCGCTGGCTGCGCGACCCGCGATGGGGCGACGCGGCGCTCGCCGGCCTCGGGCTGGGCGTCGCCGCCGGCGCCAAGGTGCTCGGCCTGGGCTACGGCGCCGCCATCGCGGCGGGCCTCGTCCTCCTCGCCAGCGGCGACCGTGGCAACCGCCGCCGGCGCGCGGCGCAGGCCGCGGCCGTCCTCGTCCTCGTGGTGGGGCTGGGCGGCTTCTTCTACCTGCGCAATGCCGCCCACGGCGTCGACCCGCTCGCCCTGCGGTGCGAAGGCGTGCCGCACGACGCGCCCAAGCGACCGCTGCCGCCCCTGCCGCGCCCCAACTCGGTCGCCGCCCTGCCGGGGCGGATGCTCGGCCAGGGGGAGCTCCTCCATGCCTTCCTCGGCACGGCCGCTCCCGGGCGCGTCTTCGCCGACCTCGGCGTCGGCCCGCAGGCCTTCCTGCTCCTCCTCGCCGCCGGCGCCATGCCGTTCGCGCTGCCGCGCGAGCGGCGCCGCGAGGCGCTCCTCGCCACCGGCTCGCTGCTGGCGATCCTCGGCATCTGGGCGATGGTTCCCTACGCCGCTTCCGGCCACGTCTACGCCAACATCCGCTACCTGGACCCGGCGCTCGCGATCGCCTTCGCGGGCGGCGTCGCGGCGGCCGAGGCGCTCGGCGCCGGCGACCTCGGGCTCGGCGCGGTCGCCGTCGCCCTCCTGGCGCAGGACCTCCTCCAGCTCCATGCCGAGATGCCCTTCGGCGTGCGGCTGGCGGTCGGCGCGGCGGACGCCCTGGCGGTCGCCCTGGCGCTCGCGCCCGGCCTTCGCCGCGCGCTCGCCCGCGGCTGGCGTCCCCTGGCCGTCGCCGCGGCGCTCACCCTCGTCCTCCTCGCGCCGCTCCTCGGCCGCTTCCGCGCCGCCGACCGGGCGCGGGCTCTCGGCGAGGAGTACACCGCGCACGCGACCTCCGGCCGGCGCTTCGCCGCCGCCTGGGGCTGGCTCGACCGCCACGCCGGCGGCGGCACGGTCGACGTGGTGAGCGCGCCGGACACCTTCTTCGTCTACCCGGCGATGGGGCCGCGCCTCGAGCGGCGGGCGATCTACGTCAACGTCAACCGCCAGGACCTCCACGAGGCGGCCGCCTACCCGCGCTGTCAGCCGCGCGTCGATCCCTCGCCCGACGCCTGGCTCGCCAACCTCGGCCGCGAAGGGGTCCGCTGGCTCGACCTCGGCCGCAACCCGCCGTACCCCTTCCCGCCGGAGAACGCCTGGGCCGCGGAGCGGCCGGAGCGCTTCGCTCTGCGCTACCAGGACGCCACCAACCGGATCTGGGAGGTGCTCCCGGAAGCCGCCGCGCCAGGCGCCGGCCCGGGGCCGCGGCGATGAAGATCCTCATCGTCTACGAGACCGTCTACCCGGACTTCATCGGCGGCGTCGAGCATCGCAACCGCGCCCTGGCGGTGGCGCTCGGCCAGCGCGGCCACCAGGTGACCCTCGCCGGGTTCTGCACCGGCCTCGCCGGCGAGCCGCCCAATCTCCACATCCTTTCGCTGGGCGACCTCGGCGCGCTCTACAACCGGGAGGGGAAGCGGAGCACGCGGCAGGCGCTGCGCTTCGCGGCGCGGCTGGCGCGGCTCGACGTCCGCGGCTACGACCTGGTCGAGACGCCGAACGTCCCCTACGTCCACCTCTTCCCTCTCGCCTTGCGCTGCGCGCTCGCCGGCAAGCCGCTCCTCGTCACCTGGTACGAGCACTGGGGGCCGTACTGGAAGGAGTACGTGGGCCGCTGGAAGGCCCCGGCGTACCGCGGCGTCGAGTGGCTGACGGCGCACCTCGGCAGCGAGGTGACGGCGACCAGCCGGCTGACCGCCGAGCGCGTGGCGGCGGCAAGGAGGAGGCGCGCGGACGTCGAGATCGTCCCCTGCGGCATCGAGGTCGCCAAGGTGCGCCAGGCGGCGGCGTCCTTCCGCGGCACCGGGCCGCCGCTCGTCTACACCGGGCGGCTCCTCGAGCACAAGCGGCTCGACCTGCTGCTCGGCGCCCTGCCTCGGCTCGCCGCGGCCTCCTCGGGCCCGCTCCTCACCGTCTTCGGCGAGGGCCCCGACCGCCCCCGCCTCGAGCGGCTGGCGCGGGAGCTCGGGGTCGCCGAGCGGGTGCGCTTCCGCGGCCACGTCGAGACCAGCGACGAGGTGTGGCGTGAGCTCGGCGGCGCCAGGATCGCCGTCCAGCCCTCGGCGCGCGAGGGCTTCGGCCTCTTCCCCCTCGAGGCGATGGCGGCGGGGCTGCCGGTCGTCTACTGCGAGTCGAGCGAGAGCGCGGTCTCCGAGCTGGTGCGCGACGGCCGCGAGGGGATCTGCTCGCCGGCCGATCCCGCGGCGCTCGCCGGCCATCTGGAGCGGCTCCTGGGGGACGAGCGCGAGCGCCAGCGGCTGCGGGCCGCCGGCCTGGCGCGCGCCGCCGAGTTCGACTGGGGCGAGATCGCAAAGAGGATGGAGGAGATCGCCCGGGATCTCGCCGCTCGATGATCCCGAATGACCAGCTATGGATAACCGGCCGGCCTGGACAAGCGCAATCCATTCTCTCCCAATGATTTGACCGATTTAAAATCCGATCTTAAAATGGCCGACGCCGGGCTCGGCAAGTTCAAGGAGCTGGCCGGCAAGGCGGCGGCGGCCGAGGGCGTGCTGGTGTGCTGCGTTCCCGAGCCGACGCCGCTGCCGTTCGGCAACCTCGCCCTTCCTTGGCAGCAGTTCCCGGCCTGGCTGCGCGAGAAGCTCGACCTCGTCACCGCTCGATGATGCCGATGACCAGGCCGTCGGTGCCCGGCCGGCCGCGGCCGTAGCCCGAGCCCACGACCTCGCTCCACTCGGCTTCGCTCCAGACGTTCCCCCGCCGCTTGAGCTGGGTCTGCCGGCTCCAGGGGATGGCGCCCTGGGCGAGCAGGGCGTCGAGCGGCGGGTTGTAGCCGAGCGGCAGGGTGACGACCAGGCGCCCGCCGGGGGCGAGGTGGGCGGCGAGGTTGGCGAGGGTGCGGATCACCTTCCGCGGATCGCGCGGCTCCTCGTCCCAGCCGACGTGCTCGAGGGTCGAGATGCTGACGATCAGGTCGTAGCGGCGCGCCGAGCGGAAGTCGGCCGCGTCCTCGTTGAGGACGCCCGGCGCGCGCTCGAACTTGTCGAGGACATCGTGGGCGACCGGTAGGTAGTGCGCGAGGACGTTGCCGACCTCGAGGACGCTCCGGCCGCGGTAGCGCTCGACCAGGTCGCGCACGATCGGCACCTCGACCATCCGCTCGTTGCTCCAGGTCAGGTTGTAGCGGTGGAGGAAGTAGGGATAGGTCCGGCCCTGCCAGGTGAAGGTGCGCGGGAAGCGCCGCGACCAGGCGCTCCACAGCGGGAAGGTCGCCCACTGGCAGCCCAGCCGGAGGACGTAGGCGGCGCCCTTCTCGGCGAGCGCCTGCCGGGCGCTCGCCAGGAGGCTCCCCGTGCGGCCTGAGTCGTAGCTCCAGCGCATTTGGATCGGACCGTGGCGGATCGGCGGCGGATGATAGCACCCGGCCCGGGGCCTGTGTTATCAATCGCCGCGCATGTTCCTGTTCAATTTGATGGGGATCGTGCTGACCCTCATCACCCTCGCCCTCCTGGGGCTCGCGGGGTATCTCTCGGCGGTGCGCCTGCTCGGCGACGAGGCCGAGCGCGACCCCCTGGCGCTCGCCATCGCGGCGCTCCTCGCGGCGACCGCCGAGGCGCTCGGCATCGGGCTCCTGCTCGGCGCCTGCGGGCTGCTGCGCCTGGACCTCGCCCTCGGCATCCTCCTCCTCCTCGTCCTCGTCCTGCTGCGCGCCGGCGGCCGAGCGGCTCCCGGAGAGCTCGAAGCGCCGGCGCGCCGCCTCGCCGCGCGCGCCTGGGCGCGGCTCGCCGAGCACCCGGCGCTCTCGCTCCTCGCCGCCCACGCGGTGGGGAGCGAGGCGCTCCGCGGCCTGGTGCGCCCGCCGCTCTCGTGGGACAGCCTCATGTACCACCTGATGCTCGCCGCCACCTGGCTCCAGGACGGGAACCTGAAGCCGGTCTTCGGCAGCTATCCGGTCAACGACTACGGCTTCGTGCCGGCGAACGGCTCGATCTGGCTGTGGTGGTGGATGGCGCCCTCGCACAGCGAGCTCTACGCCAACCTGGCGGCGCTCGGCCACTGGGCGCTGCTCGCCCTGGCGACCGGCGGCATCGCCCGCGCGCTCGGCGCCCGCCGGCACTGGCCGCTCGCCGCCTTCGTCGTCGCCGTCACGCCGACTGTGGTGCGCTTCGCCGCCACCCAGTACGTCGACATCTTCCTCGCCTCCGCGCTCCTCGCGGCGGCCTTCTTCGGCCTGCGCTGGCTGCAGGTGCCGAGCCAGGCGCGGGAGCCGCGCTGGGCGGATGCCCTGCTCGCCGGAGCGGGGCTCGGCATCGTCTGCGGCGCCAAGCTGCTCGGGGTCCCCTACGCCATGGCGCTGGCGGCGGCGGTGGTCCTCGCGGCGCGCGGCGCCTGGCGGCGGCGGCTGCCGCAGCTCGCCGCCGCGCTCCTCGCCTGCGCCGCGCTCGGCAGCTTCTTCTACCTCCGCAACATCGCCTACGGCGCCGGCCCCCTCGCCATCGTCTGCGAGGGGCGGACGGGACCGCCGCCCGCCCATCCGCTGCCGGCGCTGCCGCGGCCGAGCTCGGTGGTCGACATCTGGCAGACGGTGGGGCACGGCCAGGTGCTCGACGCCTTCCTCGGCATCACCCGGCCGCAGTCGCTCGAGCTCGGCGTCGGCCCGGAGTCGTTCCTCCTCGCGGCCGCGCTCCTCGCCCTCCCCTTCGGCCTCGTCCGCGCCCGGCGCCGCGCCGGCCTGGTGATGGCGAGCCAGGCCCTCTTCGAGCTGGCCTTCTGGCTCGTCGTGCCGTTCGCCGCCAACCTCAACATCTTCGCCAACGTGCGCTACCTCATCCCGGCGGTCGGCATCGCTCTCGCCGGCGGCGTCGCGATGGCCGAGGAGCGTGGGATGAGCGACGCCTGGCTCTCGGGGCTGGCGCTCGTCCTCGCCCTCCAGGGCATGCTGCAGCTCCACGCCGAGATGCCGCACGAGGTGCGGGTGACCCTCGGGGTGATCGACCTCGGGCTCGCGGCGCTCGCCCTCTCGCCCGCTCTCCGCGGCTTCGCCCGCCGGCGGGCCCGCGCGCTCGCCGCGGCGGCGCTCGCCGCGGCCGTCCTCGGCGCGCCCGTCCCTCGCCCGCTTCCGGGTGGCCGACCGCGGCCGCGCCCTGCGCGGCGAGTGGACCGCCCACTCGACGTCGGCGAAGCTCTTCGCCCCCGGCTGGGAGTGGCTCGACCGCTTCGGCCGCGACGGATCGGTCGACGTCGTCTCGGCGCCCGGCACCTACTTCGTCTATCCGGCGATGGGGCCCTACCTGCAGCGCAAGGCGCGCTACGTCAACGTCAACCGCGAGAACCTGGACGACGCCGCCCGCTATCCGTCGTGCAACCCGCGCGTCGACCCGTCGCCTGACGCCTGGATCGCCAACCTCGCCGCGGCGAAGATCCGCTGGGTGCTCCTCGGGCGCTATCCGGAGTTCGACTTCCCCATGGAGCACGCCTGGGCGGACGAGCCGCCCCGACCTCTTCGCCCTGCGCTACGCCGACCCGACCAACCTGATCTACGAGTTCCTGCCCACGGCGCGTGCGAACCGCAATTAGAAGCGGCGCGAGCAGAACCCCATGGTACACTGCGAATACGAAAGAACTTTCTGATGGAGGGGTCTATGGAGGGAAGCTGTGTCCCGAACCGGTGGTACAACCTGGCGGCCGATCTCCCCTTCGATCTCCCCAAGCCGCTCCATCCCACCCTCGAGCGGACCGTCGAGATCTCCGACTTCGACTGGCTGTACCCCACCGAATGCCTCAAGATCGAGCTCGGCGCGGGGGAGTACGGCACGTCCCCTGGATCGACGTCCCCGAGCAGGTCCTCGACGAGTACCGGCGCTACCGCCCGTCGCCGCTGCTGCGGGCGCGAGGGCTGGAGAAGCACCTCGACACCCCGGCGGAGATCTACGTCAAGCGCGAGGACCTGAACCCCGGCGGCAGCCACAAGTTCAACACCGCGCTGCCGCAGGCCTTCTACGCCCTCCAGGACGGGTGCCGCACGCTCGTCACGGATACCGGAGCGGGCCAGTGGGGGTCCGCCCTGTCGATGGCCTGCGACGTCTTCGGCCTCAAGACGGTCGTCTTCATGATCCGCAAGAGCTATGAGGAGAAGCCCTACCGCCGCTACCTGATGCAGCTCCTGAACGCCGAGGTGATCTCCTCGCCGAGCGCGCGGACGGAGACGGGAAAGCGCTTCCTCCTCGACGATCCCGACAACACCGGCAGCCTGGGGATCGGCATGAGCGAGGCGATCGAGCTGGTGAAGAGCTCCGAGCTCCACCGGCTGGCGCTCGGCTGCATGGCCTACTACGCCGTCCTCCACCAGACGGTCATCGGCCTGGAGACCAAAGACCAGCTCGCCGCGCTCGACCGCTCCCCCGACATCATGGTCGGCTGCGTCGGCGGGGGCAGCAACTTCACCGGCTTCATCGCCCCCTTCGTCCACGACAAGCTGGACGGCGCGGCGATCGACTTCGTCGCCGTCGAGCCCGAGTCGATCCCCTGCCTCACGGCGGGGACATACCGCTACGATTGGGCGGACTACACGGGCTTGACGCCGCGGGTCAAGATGTACACCCTCGGACACCAGTTCGTGCCGCCGGCCATCCACTCCGGGGGGCTGCGCTACCACGGCAAGACCCCCCTCCTCTCCTGCCTCGTCCACCACGGCGTGGTGCGGGCGGTCAGCTTCCCCCAGGAGGAGATCTTCAAGGCAGGGCCGCTGTTCTTGAAGACGGAGCGGATGCTCCCCGCCCCCGAGAGCAGCCATGCCCTCTTCGCCGCCATCAAGGAGGCGGAGCTGGCGAAGGAGGAGGGCCGCAAGAAGATGATCGTGGTCTGCCTGTCCGGCCACGGCTATCTCGATCTACAGGGCTATGCCAGCGTCTTCGGGCTCTGAGGGCGATGCGACCTTCCGGATCCGCACCCCCTCCCGGCTCCACGTCACGCTGATCGACATGAACGGCGAGTCGGGCCGCCTGGACGGCGGCATCGGCATCACCCTGTCGAAACCGGCGCTGGAGATCGAGTTTCGCCGCTCGGACCACGGCCTGGTCCGGGGGCGCGACGGGCAGGTCTCGATCCCTCTCTCGCAGGAGCTCGCGCGCTGCGCCGACCGCCTGGGCGTGGGCTCGATCCTCGAGGGCCGGCTCGTCGAGGAGATCCCGCGCCACAGGGGGCTCGGCTCGGGCACGCAAACCCATCTCGCCCTGCTCGCCGCCCTCGACCACGCGCACGGCCGCGGCCTCGCGCCGGCGGAGCTCATCGGGCTCTCGGCGCGCGGCGGGACCTCGGGGATCGGGACGTACGCCTTCTTCGGCGGCGGCTTCCTGGTCGACGGCGGACATCGCCGCAACGGCGCGAAGAGCGGCTTCCTCCCCAGCCGCTTCTGCCCGGAGGTCGCGGCGCCTCCGCTCCTCGTGCGCCAGCGGCTGCCGCCCGCCTGGCGGATCGTCCTCTTCGTGCCGGCGGCGGTGCGGGGCCTCTCGGGGCAGGCGGAGAAGGACTTCATGGTGGCCCACACCCCCATCCCCAAGGCGGAGGTCCAGGCGGTGTCGCACGTCCTCCTCATGGGGCTCCTCCGGCTCTGGTCGAGGAGGATTTCGAGCTCTTCGCGGACAGCATCGCCGAGCTGCAGGAGGTCGGCTGGAAGCGCCGCCACTGGGAGCGGCCCGATCTGGCGCCGCTCCGGCCGGTCCGCGACCTCTTCCGGCAGGCGGGGATCGGCGGCTGCGGCCTCTCCTCGACCGGCACGACGCTCTTCGGCTTCTGTCCCACGGAGGAGGAGGCCGCCGAGAGCGCCGCCCGGCTTGCGGCCCTCCTCGCCAGGGCGGGGGCGCCAACCGGCGAGGTCCTCGTCGCGGCGCCGAACAACGAGGGCATGTCCCTCGGCGTCCGGGCCGCGGCAGAGGGGTGATGGACGCCACCGCCCGCGGTCTCATCCTGGAGCACGAGAGCGAGGGGCGGCAGGGGCTCCTGCTCCAGGGCACGGCGGACGGGGGGTTCATCCTGCCGCCGGGCCTTCCCGCGGCGGACGGCACCGCGGAGCGGCGCTTCTTCACCATCCCGGAGATCAAGGAGCTCCTCGCCGCCGAGCTCGTGCCCGCGCCGTCGCGCGAGCTCCTCCTCGCCTACCTCGAGCGGAGCGGTCACCTCTACCGGAACGAGGGCGAGCGCCCGCTTCTGGTCGGCGTCATCGGCCGGTTCCGGCCCGTCCATCTCGGCCACCAGGCCCTGCTCGGCGCGCTCTGCCGCATGGCCGGCCGCGTCCGGATCGGCATCGGCAGCGCCAACCGCTACGGCCGGCGCAACCCGTTCACCGCCGAGGAGACCCGCGAGATGATCGACGCCGTCCTCGCCGGCACGGCGTACGAGGTCGTGCCGCTCGACGATTTCGGCCATCGGCCCGAGCACGCCGACGGCGCGCGCTGGCGGCAGCAGGTCGTCGAGGCCTTCGCCGGGTGCGCCTGGATCGTCTCCGGCAACCCGTACGTCGCCGGCCTCCTGGCGCCCTGCTTCCGGGTCCTCCATCCCATCGAGGTGTTGGCGCCCGAGGAGAGGATCGCCATCAGCTCGAGCCGGGTGCGCCAGGCGATGGCCGCGGGCGCGCCGTGGCGCCAGCACGTCCCCGCCGCCGTCGCGCGGTGCCTGGAGGAGCGGGGCCTCGTGGCGCGCCTGCGCCGCGAGTTCCCGCCGCAGGGCGCGGGCGCCGCGCCGGACCTGCCGGAGAGCGTGAGCGCCCAGCAGGCGCGCATCCGCGAGAGCTGATCGGAGCGGACGGGTGGCGAGTACTCAGGGGCCGTCGAGCCGCGCCATCGTCAGGCTGGCCGCGACGAGCGCGGACTCGAGGTGGCGCAGCGCCCCGTCGAGGCGCTCCCGCGCCGCCTCGGGCGTCCCGGCGGCGACCGAGAGCAGGACTTTCAGGCGGACGTCCGGGCCGAAGCGGTCGGCGAGCGACTTGAGGTAGACCTCCGGGTGATCGCTCGCCACCGCGGCGAGGATGGGCGCGATCTCCGACTCGTCGCCGGTGCCGACGGCGACCTCGACCCGCAGGAAGGCTTCGCCCTCGAAGGTGGAGGTGAGGAGGGGCAGCAGGAGCTCCTCGAAGATCGCCTTGAGCTCGGCGGGGACGCCGGGCAGACAGACGATCCGGCTGGCGCCGGCATGGAGGATGACTGCCGGGGCGACGCCGCGCGGGTTGCCGAGGATCGCCGCGCCGGCCGGGAGCGTCCCCATCTTCTCCCGCGCCGGGGTCGAGAGGGTGTCGCCGACGTAGCCGAGCCGCACCAGCTCGGCGAACCGGCGGGAGACGAAGTCGAGGGCCTCCGGATGGCGCGCGAGCGGCAGGCCGGTCGCCGCGGCCACCGCGGCCAGGGTCAGGTCGTCCGCCGTCGGCCCGAGACCCCCCGTGGTGAGGAGGAGGTCCGGCCGGCGCGCCAGGGCGCCCCGCACCTCGGCGGCGATCGCCTCGACCGAGTCGCTGACGAGGACGGCGCGGGCGACCCGCCCCCCGATCCCGGTGAGCCGCTGGCACAGCCAGTGGGTGTTGGTGTCGAGGACGCCGCCGGTCAGCAGCTCGTTGCCGGCGGCGATGATCTCGGCGGTGAACATCCGCGGCTCCTCCCGCCTCGGCTCCGCGGCCTTACGCCCGCAGCTCCGCCCCGGTGATCGCCGGGGCCGATGCCGTCTCCTCGCTCGCCGCGGTCTCCTCGGCGAGCCGGCGGCGGGCGATGGGGATGCGCCGGCCGATGCCGAACGCCTTGCTGGTGATGCGCAGCGCGGGCGCGCTCTGCCGCCGCTTGAACTCGTTCCGGTCGACCATGTCGGTGACCCGCCAGAAGACGTCCTCCGGCAGCCCGGGGGCGGCGGGGTCGCCGGGCCCGTTCGCCTGCTCCACGTAGACGTCGAGGATGCTGTCGAGCAGGGGATAGGGCGGCAGGGTGTCCTGGTCCTTCTGGCCCGCGGCGAGCTCGGCCGAAGGCGCTTTCTCGATCGAGCTTGAGGGGATCACCGGCGCCTGCCGGTTGAAGTGCTCGGCGAGCTCGTAGACCATCATCTTGTTGAGGTCGGCGATCACCGCCAGCCCCCCCGCCATGTCGCCGTAGAGGGCGCAGTAGCCGGTCGCCAGCTCGGATTTGTTCGCCGTCGACAGCACGATGTGCCCGAGCTTGTTCGAGATCCCCATGAGGAGGATCGCCCGGATGCGCGCCTGGAGCATCTGCTCGGCCTTGGCGGGAGGGCCGTCGCCGAGGATCGGGGCGAGCGTCGCCAGGAGCGTGCCGAAGGCCGGCTCGATCGACAGGGTCTCCATGCGGATGCCGAGGTTGTGCGCCAGCTCCGCGGCGTCGTCGAGGGAGCCGCGGCTCGAGTAGCGGGAGGGCATGCGCACCCCGATCACGTTGGCGGCGCCCAGGGCGCGCACCGCGAGCGTCGCCACGACGGCGCTGTCGATGCCGCCGGAGAGCCCGACGACCGCGGTGCCGAAGCCGCCGGACTTGCGGAAGTAGTCGGCGAGGCCGAGGACGAGGGCGCGCTCGACGCGCTCGATCTCGCTCGCCGCCGTCGGGCGCAGCTCGCCGCCGCCCCGCGCGGTGTCGAAGACGACCAGGTCCTCGGCGAACTCCGCCGCCCGCGCCGCGACCGAGCCGTCGGCGAGCACGGCCATCGAGGAGCCGTCGAAGATCAGCTCGTCCTGCCCCCCCACCTGGTTGACGAAGACGAGGGGCACCCCGCCGCGCGCCGCCTGGCGGCGGCAGATCTCCAGGCGGAGGTCGTGCTTGCGGCGGTGCCACGGCGAGGCCGAGAGGTTCAGGACCAGCTCGGGGCGCAGGGCGAGGAGGGCTTCGATCGGGTCGCGCCCCCGGCGGCGGTCGCGCCAGTAGAAGTGATCGTTCCAGATGTCCTCGCAGAGCGTGACGGCGATCCTCGTCCCGGCGATCTCCACCAGCCCCACCTCCGCCGCGGGCTCGAACCAGCGCGCCTCGTCGAACACGTCGTAGTTCGGCAGCAGGCTCTTGCGGTGGACGGAGACGATCTCTCCTCCCCGGCAGACCGCGGCGGCATTGAAGAGGGGGTTGCCGGCGCCGCTCGGGTTGGGCTCGGGAAAGCCCACGATGAGCGCCGGACCGTCGGCCGTGCGCCGCGCCAGCGCATGCACGGCCTCGACGCCCTGGCGGACGAAGGAGGGCCGCTCGAGGAGGTCCATGGGCGGATAGCCGCAGACCGCGAGCTCGGGCGTCACCACCAGGTCGGCGCCGCGCGCCCGGCCCTCCCGCCAGGCCCGCTCGATCGCCTCGCCGTTGCCGGCGAAATCCCCGATCGTCGGGTTCAACTGGGCCATGGCGATCTTCATCGGCGACACCTCTCCGCCTCATCGGCAGCGGCGCGGGCTCCCCCGCGCCTAGATCTTGATCTTGTGGGCATCCCCCAGCGTGCCGGGGCCGACGAAGCGCAGGACGAGGCGGCCGTCGCCGTCGTCGAGGTGCCGGCCGAGGGCGGTGTCGACCGCCGCGCGCAGGCCGCTCTCGACCCGCCGCGACAGCTCCTCGACCCGGTCGGGATAGACGTGCGGCGCGTAGCGCAGCTCGAAGGTGAGCTCGATGGCGAAGGGGGCCGCTTCCTCGGGCGTCGAGACCTGGGTGAAGATCTGCCGCGAGCCGACCGTCGTATCGCGGACGCTGCGCACGTTGTTGAGGGCGTCGAAGACCCGGATGTCGGGGATCTCGTTGATGATCTCATAGAGGTCGACGGAGAAGAGGAGCCACTCGGATCTCCCCTTCGGGCGCCAGCGGATGCAGTTCGACCGCTTGCCGAGGAAGTCGAAGGTCAGCGTGACGCCGCACTCGTTGCGGCGCCGGCGGACGATGTCGCCGGTCGCGTAGCGGATCAGCGGCTGCATCTGGACGAAGGGATGGAGCTGGGTGAGGACGAGCTCGCCGATCCCCTCGGCGAGCGGCGCGCGGGTGTCGACGTCGACGACCTCGGCGATCACGTGCGGATCGAAGTGGAAGTGGCCGCAGCGCAGGCAGCGGTTCGCCCCGCCGGCGCTCTCGGTGAGGCTGAAGCGCTCGAACAGGGCGGCGCCCCAGGACTCGGCGAGGAACCGGCGGCCGAGGCGCGAGACGTACTCGCCGACGATGACCAGGCTGCGGATGCCGAACTGCCGCGGATCGATCCCCTGCTCGAGCAGGAAGCTGGTGAAGAACTTGACGTAGAGGATGAGGCCGCTGATCGTCGAGATCCTGGAGTCGTGGCGGGGGATGCGGTAGGTGCCCTCGAGCACCTTGAGCGCATCGTGGATCAGCGTGTCGTCGGTGACGCCGCTGACGAAGACCCGGCCGATGCTCGGCAGGCGGACGGGCGTGCCGTGATAGAGGTTGGGAAAGGAGAGGATCAGGGGCCGCGAGGAGAGGGCGCGCGCCGCCGGCAGGAGGAGACGCTCGTAGTAGCTCCACAGAAAGGCGAGCTCCTCGGCGGAGCGGTGGATGGTGAGCGCCGGGCCGGTCGAGCCGGAGGTATGGGAGGCGGACTGGTAGCTCACGTCGCGGGCGAGGAGGTCGTCGAAGCGCTCGATGACGTCGCGGCGCTCGATCACCGGCCAGCAGGAGAGGTCGGGAGGGTCGCCCGGCGCGGTCGGGCACCGCTCCTCATAGACCGGCCGGGAGTAGAACTCGGTCGCGGCGCGCGCCCGAGCGACCGTCCGCTCGAGGAGGGACTTGTGCAGGGTATGGAGGAGCGCCGCCGTCTGCGCGCCGGGCTCGAAGGTGAAGCGGAAGAGCTCCGCGAGGTCGCGGGGACCGAGGTGCGCGGCGTCGCGCTCCAGCCGGAGCTCGAGCTCGCGGGCGAAGGCCGGAGGGGCCAGGGCCGCTGGTGTGCTCTCCGCGAAAGCCATGGACGGTCGGGGGTCTCCGCGAGCTCGGAAGCCGGCGCGAGGGGCGCGTCCGGGGGGAGGACCCCCGCCGCGCCCCTCGTGGCGCCCTGACGACTCTACCGGTTGCCGCCCCCGGAGGGAAAGCCGAAGCCCCGCGCCGGCATGCCGTACTCCGAGGAGCTCTCCGAGCCGAGCTCGGACGCGACTTCCGACGCAACCTCGGAGGCGACCTCGGACGCGGACTCCGAGGCGGACTCTGCCGCCGCTTCCGAAGCGGACTCGGAAGCCGACTCCGAAGCGGATTCGGACGCGGACTCCGCCGCCGTCTCGGCGGCGGTCTCGGACGCGGACTCCGCCGCCACCTCGGAGGAGACCTCGGACGAGACCTCGGTAACGACCGACGACGCCAGCTCCCGCACCTTGGCCTCGTCGCTCGGGGTCGCGTTACGGATCTGGCCCGCCACATACTCGACGATCTCGTGGATTCCGTGTCCTTCCTGCCCCTGCCCCTGCGTCTGTCCCTGCTCTTGTCCTTCCGGCACGTTGTGCCTCCTTTCGGCTGGCGTTTCCTGGATCATTGCATGGCGGTCCCCGAGAACGGGGCCGCCGCGGTGAGCTCCGGGACCGGCCCCGGCAGAGGCGGAGCCGCGAGGTGCGGATCCGGTTGCCTGGCGAGCCACCGGCGCTGGAGGTGAGGGAGCCCGACATGGAGGTCGCGGCTCTCGGGATGGGTCAGGGCCCACTTCAGGCCGCGCGAGACGACGCTGTCGCGGAACATCCGGCAGTCGTGCTCGGGGAGCATGGCGAAGATCCGCGCCGCGGCGTCGGCGGCCGTGACCTCCCCCCGCTCGCAGCCCTCGACCTGCCGCGCGGCACCGGCGAAGAAGGCGGCGTACCCGGGGTCCTCGAAGGTGCTGAAGACGGGGATCGTCGACGTCCCCCTGCAGGAAGGCGAGGTCGCCGCTGTTGGTGAAGTCGGAGACGGCGTTGCCGAGCGTCGCCTCGGCGGACGCCGTGCCCACCGCCCAGCAGCGGAACCAGGCGTTCCACAGCGCGAAGTCCGACCACGAGATGAACGAGCCGTTGACCACGCGGTCGGCATAGTCGAGCACCTTCTGCTGCGTCCGCTCGAGCGCGGCGAAGCGCTCGGGCGCGAAGTCGTCCTCGCGGAGCGCCGCGAGGAGCGGCTCGACCAGGCCGTAGAGGACCTCGAGCGTGTTGATGAGGCCGCGCGAGTACAGCGGGTCGACGAACCGGCGGCGTGCGACATCAGGCAGAAGCGGTGGCCGAGCGTGCGGGTGGAGGAGTACTGGAGGCGGCCGGTCGACACCCAGGGGCGCACCGCCTTGGCGCCCGCGAACTGCCGCGCCACGCTGGGGAAGCGCTCCACGAACCGCGCGAACTCCTGCTCCGGCGCGAGGTCGCCCGGCGGGTAGCGGCGGGGGTCGACGGTCAGGCCCACGCTCACCAGCGGGTTGGTCGACCAGGGGTTGTTGTTGAACGGGATGACCCAGATCCAGCCGCGCTCGAAGACGTGGTGCAGCGTGCCGTGGGACCACGGGATCGACAGCAGATTGGGGACGGCCTGCTCGAACGGCAGCACGTCGATCATGTGGGTGAAGAGCGAGCGCGAGTGATGCGCAAGGCGCGTCGGCTCCTCGCGCAGGCCGAGGCGCCGGGCGAGCACGCTGTCGTGCCCGGTCCCGTCGACCAGGTAGCGCGCCCGCAGGCGCTCGCCGCCCTGGAGCTCGAGCTCCGCTCCGCCCGCCGTCCCCTCGACGATGTCCACCGCCGCGACCTTGGCGTTCTGGATCGCCGTCGCCCCGTAGCGGATCGCCAGGCGGAGGAGGTAGGCGTCGACGTCCTGCCGGAAGAGGTGGTTCTCGTCGCGATAGACGTTGCCGAACTGGACCGCCTCCCGCGGGTCGTGCTCGCGGCCGGCGGAGTGGTAGGCGAAGGCGAACGTCCGCTTGATGCCGCATGTCGGACCGATGGCGTTGCGGATGCCGATGGGCGACGCGAGGCCGAGGTTGTGGAGCTCGGGCACGTCGTAACGCTGGGAGAGCAGGGAGAGGAGGAGCGAGGTGTGAGGGATCGTCGACTCCCCCACCGCGAACCGCGGATGGGCCTTGGCGTCCAGGATCAGAACGCGGGCTCCCTGCCGCGCCAGGATGGCGCCGAGGATGGACCCGGACATCCCGCTGCCGAGGATGGCGACGTCGAACACGCTCTGGGCTCCCCCTGGCATCCGCTCCCCTAGACTTCAATTTGGTTTGTGAGCTTACCCTACGTATGATGAAATTGTAAAGCGCGCCGCCGGGCTCAATCCGCCGCGGCAGCGACGATCTGGAGGACCGTCGTGGCGAGGTCCTGCGGATAGGCATAGGCGCTGTTGGTCAGGATGGCGACGCCCTGCCCCAGCTCGCGCGAGAAGGCGAGGCAGCTGGCGAAGCCGTTGGTGACACCGCCCTTGCTCCAGAACGGCCGTCCGGGGACGCCGAACAGCCCCCTCTGCCAGGCGAGCCCCATGGGCTGGACGCCGTCGTTGAAATAGACCTGCTGGGTGATGCCCGGCAGCTCGCTCTCCGGCGAGGGCCAGCGGCCCAGGTTGTAGGCGAGCCACACCAGCATGTCGTCGAGGGTCGAGTAGAGGGCGCCCGAGCCGTCGAAGGCGGGCCAGGTCGCGGTCGCGAGGGGGGCGCGGACGCCGGGGGCCGAGTAGCCGGTCGCCCGCCGCCGCTCCTGCTCGGGATCGAGCTCGAGCCGGGTGTCCGGCAGGGGGAGCCGGGCGCTCGCCTTGAGCGACTCGACGAGGGCGCCGAAGCCGGGCGCCCGCTCGGCGGCGACGAGGACGTTGGCGAGCAGGCCGAAGCCGGTGTTCGAGTAGCTCCACGAGGTGCCGGGGGCGACCGCCAGGGCATAGAGGCCGAGGTACTCGTACATCTGCTCCACGGAGTATCCGCCGGGAGGGACGCCGCGGGGGTCGAGGGGCAGGCCGGCGGTGTGGGTGGCCGCGTCGACGAAACGGATCGGCACGCTGGCGTTGTAGGTGTCGTAGGTCGGCAGCGGCGAGGTCACGAAGGGCTGGAGGTAGCCGTCGAGGCGCACCAGGCCGCGGTGGACCGCGCGGGCGAGGAGGGTGGCGGTGAACGTCTTGGTCACCGAGCCGATCTGCCACACCGTCCGGCGGTCGGGCGGCCGGTCCGCCCCGCCTCCACCGAGCCCTCGACGAAGAGCCACGGCTCGCCCTCCGGCGGCAGCACGGCGGCGAGGAGGCCCACCGCCCGGCTGAGGCGGAAGAAGCAGCGGACCGCCTCGGCGACCCGCCCGCGGCAAACCGGCTCGTGGGCGCTCGGCATCACTCTGCTCTGTTCCAGGTCCGGCGCGCTAGCGGCGCGCGGCGACCGCGAGGAGCGAGTCGCCTAGCCAGGGCGTCGTCACCACCCGGCCGATGCGGCGCAGCGGCTTGAGCACGGGGTTGCCCTCGCCGACCGAGCAGAAGTTGGACATCGTGGTGACGGTGATGGGCGTCAGGCCCGCGGCGACGAGCGAGCGGCGCAGGCGGTCGCGCGAGAACATGTGGACGTGCGTCGGGTCGAGGTGGAAGCTCCACTTCCTGCCGAGGAGGGGGCGGGCGAGGCTGCCGGAGTTGAGCGTGATGACGAAGAACCTGCCGCCGGGCGCCAGGCAGCGGTGGCAGCTCTCGAGGGTCGCGGGGTAGCGGTCGAGGTGCTCGATGACGTCGAGGAGCGTGATCGCCTGGAAGTGGTCATCCGGAAACGGGAAGGGCTCCTCGGCGCTGCCGACGGCGACCGTCGCGGCGGGCGTCCTTTGGCGCGCCAGCTCGGCGGCCTGCGGCGAGAGCTCGAGGCCGAAGGGCGCGTAGCCCGCGGCGGCCAGCGCGGCGAGGAAGAAGCCGTAGCCCGAGCCGACGTCGAGCACCCGCCCGCCGGCGACGCCGTGGGCGCGCAGCAGCCCGATCAGGTAGTCGAGGTATTTGACCTTGCCGGGATGGAGCTCGAAGTACTCGCGGTCGAAGTAGCCGTCCGGATGCGGCGCGGGAGGCGGCGAAGGCCTGAGCGGCCGGATCGGGGCCTCGCTGGGCGCCCGAGGGGATGGAGGGGATGGAGCGGGTCATGACGCGAGCCTCGCGGCGTCTCGGGGAGTGGGCGGCGCGTAGGATACCAGCCCGGCGGATCGAATAGAGTCCCCGCCGATGATCCCCTTCGACGGGAGGCTCCTCCTCGGGCTCCTCGCCGGGCTCGCCCTGATCCAGGGGCTCGCCTGGCTCTTGGCGCGCGGCCTCGGCCTGCGCCTGCCGCCCTGGGTGATGGCCTGCGGGATCGCCGCGCCGCTCCTCCTCCTCGGCCCCTGGCTCGGCGCCCGGCGGCTCCTCGTGCCCTGCGACGTCCTGATGGAGCCGTTGCCGGGGACGCCCCGCGTCGGCCATCCCGACCCGCACGGCCTGCTCAACGACGCCGTCTACCAGTTCCTGCCCTGGGAGCTGGAGATCCGCCATGCCCTCGCCGCGCGGCGCCTGCCGTTCTGGTCCGACCTCCTGGCGGGAGGGAGCTCCCCGTGGGCGAACCCGCAGGCCGCGGTGCTCTCGCCCGCGGCGTTCGCCGGCCGCCTCCTCCCCATCCAGCACCACCTCCTGGGGGCGCTCGCGGCGAAGATCCTGCTCGCTCTCGAGGGCGCCTATCTGCTGGCGCGGCTCCTCGGGGCGTCGCGCCGCGCCAGCCTGCTCGCCGGCGCCGGCTTCGCCCTCGGCGGCGGGATCGTCGCCTGGGGCCTCTTCCCCCACAGCTCGGCCGCCGCCTGGGTGCCCTGGCTCGCCGCCGGGACGATCCGCCTGATCCGCCGCCCCGGCGCTCCCGAGATGCCGCGGACGCTCGCCGCGACGGCCGTCGTCACCGCGGCGCTCCTCGTCTCCGGCCACCCCGAGACGGCGGCGATCGGCGGCCTCTTCGCCGCCGTCTGCGGCCTCGCGTACCGGCGGGCCGGCCGGCGGTGCCGGCGGCGCCGGCGGTCTGCCGAATTCGCCCGCGGCGTCGCCGCCGCCGCCGCCGCCGCGGTCCTCGGCTGCGGCCTCGCCGCGCCGGTGCTCCTGCCCTTCGTCGAGCTCCTGCCGCGCTCGGCGCGCGCCCAGGAGACCCTCGCCCTCCGCCTGCCGGCGCCGGCGGTCCAGCTCGCCGATCCGCGCACCTGGTTCTATCTCGGCCGCTGGCCGTTCGTGCTCACGCCGCTCAATCCCCTCGCCTGGGGACGGCCGTTCCACGGCGCGTTCCACGGCCCGGTCGACTGGATCGACGCGGCGAGCGGCTACACCGGCCTGGTCGCCCTGGCCGGCGCCGCGCTGGCGCTCGCGGGGGGCCGGGCGCGGCGCGCGGCGCCGCTCCTCGCCTTCGCCGGCGTCTCCCTGCTCCTGGCGGCGAAGCTCGTCCCCCTGGCCGCGCCGCTCTACGCGGTGCGGCCGCTCCGCGTCGTCGCCTACGAGCGCTTCCTGCTGGTGGGCTCGCTCGCCCTCGCCGTCGCCGGCGGTTTGGGCTTGGACGCCGTCCTCCGGGCGGGCGCGCGGAGGACGGGGCAGGGCCGCCACGCGGTGCGGATCTGGAGCGCGCTCGCCGCCGCCGCCGCCGCGAGCCTCGCGGTCGCCCCGCTCTGGCCGGTCGCCGCGCTCTGGGCGCTCATCGCCGCGGCCGTCATGGTCGCCGTCGCCGGACATGTCGCCGGACCGGGCGCCGGCTCGGCCGCGCAGCTCTCCGGCCCGCCGTCCCGCCGCCGGCGGCTCGCGACGGCGCTCCTCGCGGCGGCGCTCCTCCTCGACCTCGTCCCCTGGTCGCGCGACCTGCTGCCCGCCGGCCACCCCAGCCTCTTCTATCCGCGGACGCCGTTCCTCGACGAGGTGGCCCGGCTCACCGGCGGCGGAGCCAGCCCCGGCAGCCGGCGCCGGCACCGGCGCCGGAACCGGCGAATACCGCGCGGTGGGGGCGCTCCTCCTCGTCTACCCCGCGCTCCTGCCCTTCTACGGGATCGCCGACCCGCGGCCGCACGACCCGCTCGCCCCCGCGGCCTACGTCTCGGTGCTCGCCGACGCCTTCGGCTTCGCGCCGACGATGGACCGCTATTTCGCCTCGTTCGACCATGTCGATCACCCGCTGCTGCGCTTCCTCAACGTCCGCGCGGTGGTCGCGAGCGTGGCGCTGCCGCCCAGCCGGCGGCTCGTCCTGCGCAGCGGCAACCGCTTCGCCCCCTTCTTCCTCTATGAGAACCCGGGCGCGCTGCCGCGCTGGTTCGTGCCCGGCTCGGCGGTCGTCATCGGGCGCTCCGGGATCCACGGCTTCCTCTCGACGCTCGCCGACCCGGGCCGCGTCGCCCTCTTCGCCGACGAGGTCCGCGGCTTTCGACCCACGGGCCTGACCGGCACCGCGCGGCCGGCGCCGGTGCTCGCCGCGGCGCCCGGCAGGACCGTGCTGGCGCTGCCGCCGGGGACGACGCTCGTCGCGACCTCGATCCCGGCCAACGCCGGCTGGCGGGCGCGGGCCGACGGCCGGCCGGCCGAGACCCTGACCGTCGACGGCGCCTTCCTCGGCGTCCGCGTTCCCCCCGGCGCGGCGCGCCTGACCCTCACCTACCGCCCTCCGGGCCTCGCCGCCGGAACCGCCGCCGCCCTGGCGAGCGCCATCGCCTCCGCCGCGCTCCTGGCGGCCGCGAGAAGACGGCGGCGGGCGTGGCGCGCTTCGCTCTCGACCCGAGGCGCAGGCGGCCGATAGAGGAGCCGCCGGCCGCGGGGAAGGATCGGCCGGCCGCCTTTGTTCTCGCCTCCAATGTCCGAGCCAGCAACCAGCGCGATCCCCGCGAGCCCGCCGGCGGCCCCGGCGACCCACCGCCCGGTGCGCTCCGCCCTCTTCGGGGGGCTGGTCTCCTCGAAGCAGGCGAAGCGCGCCCGCGACGAGGCGAAGGCGAAGGTCGAGGAGAAGAAGAAGGAGAGCCAGCTCAAGCTGCGGGTGGTCCTCCAGGATGCCGCCGATCTGGTCAAGGCGCGCAAGGGCAGGCTCGCCCTCGGCCTCGGCCTCATGGTGATCAACCGCCTGGCCGGCCTCGTCCTCCCCGGCACCTCGAAGTACCTGCTGGACGACGTCATCACCAAGGGCCACCGCGAGCTGCTGCCGATCCTGATCGCCGCCGCCGGCCTGGCGACGATCCTCCAGGCGGTCACCTCGTACGCCCTCGCCCAGGTGCTGGGCAAGGCCGCGCAGCGCTCGATCACCGAGATGCGCCGGCGGGTGCAGCGCCACGTGGCGCGCCTGCCGGTCTCCTATTTCGACCAGACGAAGACCGGCGTCCTCTTGTCGCGGGTGATGACCGACGCCGAGGGCATCCGGAACCTGGTGGGAACCGGCCTCGTCGACATCACCGGCGCCATCTTCCAGGCCATCCTCGCGGTGGGGCTCCTCTGCCGCCTGTCGCTCAAGCTGACGTCCATCGCGCTCGCCGTCCTGGCGCTCTTCTCGGTCGTCCTGCTCTACGCCTTCAAGGTTCTCCGCCCGCTCTTCCGCGAGCGCTCGATCATCAACGCCGAGATCTCGGGGCGCCTCTCGGAGTCGTTCTCGGGCGTCCGCGTGGTCAAGGCCTACGGCGCCGAGCGGCGCGAGTCGCTGGTCTTCACCAAGGGCGTCCACCGCCTGTTCCGGAACGTCGCCGCCACCATGACCGGCTTCTCGGCCATCTCGGCGATCTCGGCCCTCCTCTTAGGGGTCATCGGCGTCGCCATCATGGGGATCGGCGGCAACGAGGTGCTCGCCCACCGCATGACGATCGGCTCCTTCGTCGCCTTCACCCTCTACCTCGCGCTCCTCGTCGGCCCGGCGATCTCGATCGTCAACATCGGCAGCCAGTTCACCGAGGCGTTCGCCGGCCTCGACCGCATCCGCGAGCTGTGGAACGAGGTGCCCGAGGACGCCGGCGAGAAGGAGCGCGAGCCGCTCGCCGAGATCCTCGGCGCCGTCGAGTTCGAGGACGTCTGGTTCGAGTACCAGCCGGAGCGGCCGGTGCTCAAGGGGATCTCGTTCGCGGCCCTGCCGGGGTCGGTCACCGCGCTCGTCGGCTCCTCCGGCTCGGGCAAGTCGACCTTGATCGGCCTCGTCGCGGCGTTCCATCGCGCCACCGCCGGGAGGATCCTGGTCGACGGCCACGACCTCGCGAAGGTGCGCCTGGGCGACTACCGCTCGCAGCTCGGGGTGGTCTTCCAGGACAACTTCCTGTTCGACGGCACGGTGCTCGAGAACATCGCCTACGCCCGCCCGGACGCCGCCGAGGCGGACGTGCTGCGGGCGGCGCGGATCGCGCGCTGCGACGATTTCGTCCGCCGCCTGCCGGAGGGCTACCAGACGATCGTCGGCGAGCGCGGCGTCAAGCTCTCGGGCGGCGAGCGCCAGCGGGTGGCGATCGCCCGCGCCATCTTGGCCGACCCCCGCCTGCTCATCCTCGACGAGGCGACCTCCTCGCTCGACAGCGAGAGCGAGGCGTTCATCCAGGAGGGGCTCTCCGAGCTGATGCGCGGCCGCACCACCTTCGTCATCGCCCACCGCCTGTCGACCATCCGCCGCGCCGACACCATCCTGGTGTTGGAGGACGGCCAGATCGTCGAGCGCGGCCGCCACGAGGAGCTCCTCGCCCTCGGCGGCCGCTACCACTCGCTCTACACCCGCCAGTACAACCTCGAGAGCAACCGCTTCCTGAACCCCGGCGAGAGCGCCGAGAAGCCAACCGCGCCCGAGCCCACCCGCGGCCCCGCCGTCGACGCCGGCATCGGCCGCATGCCGATCCTGGGCTGAGGCGGCCGGCGGCCGGCGACTGCAGAGGGCGTGTTACTCTGCGGCTATGAAGCCAGTCGTGGAAGACGTCGTTCGCCAAGCCTTGAAGTTGGACGAGCACGATCGCGCCGAAGTGGCGGCGCGGCTGCTCGACAGCCTCGAACAGGTGGATGCTGAGGCGGAAGGCGTCTGGTTGGCCGAGCTCGAACGCCATGCAGCGGAGTTGGAGTCCGGAGCCGTCCAGGGTGTTCCCTGGGAGGAGCTACGCGAAACGCTCCTGCGCGTAGGGATACGGTGAATCGATGAACCAGGACGACATCCAGAGCTACGCGGCGCGGGAGTGGAGGTTGATCGAAAGAGCCAAGCGGCGCTACTGGATCGAGCGCAAGCGGACGCTCTCGCCCACCGAGGCGCTGGCTGGTCAACCCCGATTGGTAAGGCGGGTTTTTCATCAACCTGCTAGAGCCGCTGTTTGTCCGGCCCCAATCAGATGTGCTTCAATGAAGGGCGCGCTTCGCCGTGCAGGTGCGATGGCAGACCGCCGACCAACAAGGCCTCGCTAACGTCGTGCTGCCGTTCAAGTCCGACAGCTCGGGGATGTTCTGGTTCTTCAACTCCGACAATTGGGAGATGCTGGTCAAGGTCCTGGACGGCTGCGCCGTCAACGGCCGTTATTGGGTCTTCGCGGACGCCACTGGAGTTGCGCGACACTCTTCTGCTCCGCGCTTGCCGCCTTCTCCAACTCAGCTTTCAACCGCGAAGAGAGTCGCCAGCTGTATACCTCTGACTTGCTCATGTAATGCAGCTCCGTGCAGCACGCGGCGGTACGCTAGCCCACCTTGACCCGCTGGTGGCCGTCGCGAGTTCAGGTAGACGGTGCATCGTCAGGGTTAGGCGCCCCTCCTGCGACAAACGGTATAAGTCGGCGCTCCACAAACTGGTTTGGCTTCCATCCACGTAGCAACCGATCTAGGAAAAAGGTGTCCGCTGCTCCGATTGCGACACCAGTCGCCGTTCCAATGCCTGTCGGTAGTACGGCGTCGACAGCAAGTCCCAAACCCGTAAAAAGAATAAACCTGATTCCCTTGCCGGGTAGTCTCTCTATCCATGTACCGCGAGACAAGGACTCGTAATACTGTCGGATGATATTGGCGTCATCAGGTTGATCAGCGACCCAACTCTTAAATTCATCCGCAGTGTCGAGCAGCCGAAGCAGGTCGTCAAAGCTCTTCACGCCGTCTCGAATGGCTTCGCCTACAGCCCTGCCATTTAGCACCACATTCTGAAAGAGCTGGACGTCGACCATTCTTTTCTGTCTTTACAACGCCTGCGACATCATCCTGTAATCTGAGCTTGATGATTTCAGAAGAAACCGCGGACGACAGTAATTCGCTTTCCAGCCGAGCGGCAAAAAAGGCCGAAGGCTTTGAGTATGCCATCCGTTTGCCGTCCAACGATGTGCTGCAGCGGGAGATTGGGCCACTGCTTACGCGGCCCGTGGGCCGCCCCTCGAACGCTCCGCTGGTCTGGTACCACGACTTCCGCTATCAGGCGGCCAGTTCGACGTGCCAACGCCGAGTGGTGGCCAAGGTGGAATGGCACAAGGGTGAGCTGTTCCCCCGCGTTGGCTTTGTCGTGACGAACTTGCGCCGGTCTGCGGTGAGGGTAGTGCGGTTCTACAACCAGCGGGGCACGGCGGAGCGGTCGATCAAAGAGGGAAAGAACGCGGTCAACTGGACTCGCCTGTCCTGTCACGATTTTGTAGACAATCAGGTGCGGCTGCAGCTGTTCATCCTGGCCTACAACTTGGGCAACTTCCTCAGGCAGGCGGTGTTGCCCCGAGCGGTGCGCCACTGGACGCTCACGACGCTGCGCGAAAAGCTAATCAAGATCGGCGCGAAGGTCGTCTCTCATGCGCGGTACGTGACCTTCCAGATGGCTGAGGTGGCGGTCCCGCGAACGGTCTTCAAAGCCATCCTGGAAAGGATTGAACGGCTGCGGTTACCCAGAGAGGCACCGGGCTGACCATTGCCGGAGATGAAATCGAGGAAATGCATGGGAACTGGAGGCGGGGTCTTGCCCGCATTCGGTCTCAGACGGCCCTGAGAGCCAGAAAAGCGGAGAAACCCTCTCGGTGCGGGAGCACCTGGCCGGACTGGGATGCGGAAAGAGGACTTGACAGTGCCCCAGGAGGGAATAGCATGGCATGAGATTCGGTGGGACCGTCTATGATGGTGGCGGCGCTCAAGTCCATATGGGAAATGTCGGTTTAGACTCGCCTAGGCCGGATCCCAACGTGCTTCGATCCGGAGTGGGACGTCTTTGACACAGCCCGGCGCGGCGAGGGGTTCGCCGCTGCGCCATTTGCTCACTGCGGAGGGAGATTCGACCATGGCAAGGTTTCGTCTAGTCAGCATCGCGCTTGTCTCATCGATTGCTCTCGTCGCGCCGGCCACCGCGCAGTACGATGGCAGAGCCTCGCTGTTCCCAGCGGACACCGCGACCGGATGCCGCGCCATGCGCCCGCTCACCGCCCAGGAGGCTTTCGAGTATCGCCAACAGGTGTGTAACAACATGTCCGACTGGGACATCTATGGCCTCGCTGACGGCGGAGCCATGGGCGGCCGTGGGTACAAGTGCTCCATCTACAAGAAATTTCCGACGGAGAACAAGCTCGGCAAGCTTCTTTGCGTTGCCGCGCCGCCGCCCGCGTTGGTCGACAAGGCGCTCGTGGCGCGGTTCGCGCCGGAGCTCAAGTTCGATCGCGCCGCTCAGGGCTTTCCCATGTCGCCGCAGCCGTTCTTCGACAAGCTGGTCAAGGACGCCTACGGGAATCCCGTGAAGATGCCTGGAGACGCTCAACTCGGCCCGGAAAACACCGACCCGGCGACTCTTGCGAGCGGCACGATTCCCACGTACTTCCAGGTGCGAACCGTGGGCAGGCAAGTACGCATCCGGTACTGGTGGTTCTACGGCTACCAGGACCCGTGCTTCAACGGCCAGGGAAAGCACAACGGCGACTGGGAAAACGTCATCGTCATTCTGCGAGAGGATCGAAATGCCGTCGCAGCTGTTGTCTACTACCAGCACAGTGGCTGGTACACCCGCATCTCCGGCCCCAGGGACTCACCCTGCACCCCGGGGGGCACCGGACGCTGCGGATTCGGTGGGTTCCGCAACGACGGCGAACACCCGGTGGTCTATGTCGGCAAGGTCTCGCATGGCTCGTTCCACGACGACAACTCCGCGGGGCCCGGCGGGGTGGGGCAGTGCGCCTACTACGGCGACTTCCGCAACCCGAAGTCCGAGGCTGACTGGCTGCGCACCTGGCAGAAGCTGGTGGACATCGACGAGTTCGGCGAGCCCTGGATGTTGAAGGACTACTGGTCGGCGGTACCCGGTAGGAATGGGTACGCGACCGGTGACTTCGCGACCTGGGTCTGGGGCCCGGACGGCATCAGCAACCACCCGACACAGAATCCTCCGCCGGTCGATCTGCTGGCCTGCGACGGACGTCCCACCTATAGCACGGGGAACTATCCGGACTCGCGGAACGGGTTGAAATTCGTGCAAGAGAGTGTCGGCTGTTACAAGTCGGAGTGCCTCGCTGGTGATGACGAGGCGTCCGAAGACTGCCTCAAGGAGTGCAAGCCCGACTACTCGAATCACGGCCTGACCTGCTGGAAGAGCGCATTCCACCTCTACGGCAGGCTGCAGGAGGATCACTGGTATCGCTACAACTACACGCTGCCGAGGAATGACGTCGGCCTGTCGCGGCGGCGGCATGCCGTCGGCGACACCGAATGGGAGTGGGATGTGCCGTAATTATAGTGCCGTCCGGCTTTACTTTGAGCGCTCCAGACTCCCCCTTGCGCAATGAACCGATCAGCTCATCCGTCGAGAGCTTCCTGAAAGCGGCTAGCTTTGGCTGACTCAACGAGGCATCAGAGTGCAACGGCTTAAGTTGAACTTTGTCCACGATATCCTTTCGTCCGTTGACCCTGTCAGCGCACCACAGATCCGTTCCTGCGCCTCCGAACGCATGTCGAGCGTTGGATTGTAGCTGCTCGGCGAGCGAGCTCGTACACCCTTCCGGCCGGGCGCCATGGCACCGCCCTCAGTGCTCCTTGGTATAGAGAATATCGGCGCCGGTGCTGCCCTGGGTGGTCTGGCCGCTGTCGGCCTGGAGGGTGAACTGCTTGTTCATGATGTAGCGGATGCGGAAGGTGTTGATCGATTGGAAGAGGCCGATGCCGTAGGAGACGTAGAGGCGGGGCGAGAGGTATTTGCCTAAGACGAGCGCCGCCTGGTCGAGGCCGCCGGTGCTCTCGATGGTCGCCGATTCGAGGCCGAAGCGCGACGCCAGGCGCTTGGCGATCAGGTTGCCGCCTTTGAGCTCGAGCGAGGTGGCGGCGTTGGCGAGGAGGCTGCCCTCCTGCGGCGTCGCCTGGCTCAGCGGATGCCCCAAGAGCAGGTAGGCGAGAGCCTCGGTCTCGGTCATCACCGGGTCGGACCACAGGGTCACCTGCGGCGCCTTGAGCGTCCCCGTCGCCTCGATCCCCGCCGTGGTGCCGTCGTCCGCCTTGCGGTAGGCGCGCAGATCGACGCCGGGGTTGTCGAGCGGGCCGCCGGCGAAGACCAGCCGGCCGCGCTCGATCGTCAGGTCCTGCCCGTAGGCCTTGAAGGTGCCCTGGTTGATCTCGATCTCGCCGATCGCGGTCGGCGGCTTGCCCGGCTGCTCGATGGCGAGGAGGGAGCCGGTGGGCTTGCCCGCGAGGCCCAGCGCCTTCAAATCGATGTCGTCGCCGAGGACGATCCGCACCCGCGCCATGACCACGGTCGGCGGCTTGGCGGCGACCGGCTTCGGCGCCATGCCGCCGACGAAGACGACGTCCTTCGAGGCCAGCACCGGGTTGTTCTTCTTCTTGAGCTTCTCGACGTCGATGCGGGCGTACGGCACGTCCACCTGGCCGGTCAGCCGCGCCAAGCGGCCCTGGTAGGTGAAGTCGAGGTTCGGGGTGACCTCGACGTTCATCTCCTTCGACCCGGCGACCTGGAAGCGGCGGCCGGTGATCTTCAGATGGACGGGGGTCGCGGCGCTCGGCTCGAGGCTCGCCTGCCCGGCGATGGCGAGCGTCCCCTTCCCCGAGCGCGCGCTGCCGTTCACCTGGAGGACGCCGTTGCTGCCGTTCCCCGCCGCGGTGAGGGTGAAGTCGCGGATGTCCAGCCCGTACTCGGGGACCTTGGCGCGGCCGTTGGCGAGCTTCGCCTGGCCGGAGAGGCGGGGCGCGCCGAAGGTGCCGCCGAGGTCGAAGTCGGCCTGCAGGCTGCCGCCGACGCTGCGCAGCGCCGGCGAGAAGGCGGCGGCGAACCCGAGGTCGGAGAGGTGCACGCCGACCCGGCCGGCGAGCGGCTGGCGCGCCACCACCACTCCGGCGCCGAGGCGCGGCAGCCGCACCTGCCCCGAGAGCTCGCCCAGCTTGGTCAGCTTGATGTCCGCCGTCGCCTGCCCGCCGCCCGCCCCGGTGACGGCGCGGATGGTGCCGCGCTCGAAGGCGACGGTCACCGTCTTGCCCTCCTCGGCCGGGTAGACGAGCTCGCCGGGACCGGGGGCGATGTCGATCGTCGCCTGGTCGAGGCCGCTCGCCCCGCCGCGGGCGGCGAGGGTGCCGTTGACGTCGCCGCGGATCGACGCCCCGGCCGGGAGCGACGGCTGGAGGAGCTTCAAGGGCAGCGCGGCGAGCGTCGCCTGCGCCGACCAGGGGCCGGCCTTGACCCGCGAGGCGCTGGCGCACAGGCGCGCGCCGCCCGAGCGCCAGCAGAAGCCGTCGAGCCGGAGATCGGTCTTCGAGACGGCGAGGGGCGCCGGCCGCTCGAGGCTCCAGTTGCCGGTGCGGTCGGCATGGAGGTCGAGCCGGGTGATGTCGCCCCGCCAGGCGGACCGCGGCCCGATGCCGCCGGTCAGCCCGCCGGCCACCGCGAGGTCCACCCGGCCGCCGGGGAGGTCGCTGGGATCGTCCACCGTGACGGTCAGCGTGTGCCGCTCGGCGGTGCCGCGCGCGGCGAGGGTCAGGCCGGAGACCGTCCGCGTGCCGGAGGTGAGCTGGCTCGCCTGGGCGTCCAGGCGGACGGCGCCGCCCGGCGCCAGGTCGACGTCGCCCGATATCTTGGCCGTCGCGAGGCTCGTCGTCCCGCCGGCCGTCTGGTAGCGCAGCCCGGCGATCGTGGCGTCCGTCACCACCCGCGGCGCGCGGAGGGCACCCGCCACCCGCCCGCTCGCGTCGACCGCGCCGCTCGCCTGCGGCAGGGCGAGGCCCAAGTTGGGGACGCTGGCGCGGTAGGCGAGGTCGAGCCGGTCGCCCACCGTGCCGGAGGCGGCGAGCTTGGCGCCGCCCCAGGAGAGGTCGACGTGCGGCAGGTCGTAGCGCTTGCCGGCGAGGCGGACGGCGGCGCTGCCGCCGATCGGCTGTCCGCGGAGCGTGCCGCCCAGCCGCTCGAGGTCGACCGTGCCGGCGGGGCCCGCCGGCTCGAGCGTGCCGCGGGTGCGGGCGGCGAGGCTCAGGCTGCCGGGAAAGTCGGGGCGCAGGGCGCCCGGGTTCAAGCCCTGCCCGGAGAGGGCGAGATCCCAGGAGACGTGGGGCGACCAGCCGACCGTGCCGCTCCCCGCGACGTGGCCGCCGAGGAGGTCGGCGCCGAGCGCGGCGAGGCGGAAGGAGCTCTTGCCGCCGCGGCCGGCGACGGTCCAGTGGCCGGGCGGGATCTGGCCGCCGGGCGCGCCGGCGAGGTCGGCCGCGAGGCGGGCCGAGTAGTCGTCGAGGTTCCCGGCCACCTCGGCCTGCCCGGCGGCGCTCCGCGCCAGGGGCTTGCCGCGGAGCGGCCATTGGACCTCCCGCCAGCTCGCCCGGGCATTGAGGGCGAGCGGCTTGCCGGCGGTCTCCGTCACGGCGCCCTGGGCGGTGATCCGGGCGGGCGTGCCGGGGAGGGTGACGTCGCCGCGCTCGAGCCGGAAGGTGTCGCCCGCTCGGGCGAGCCGGAGATCGGCCGCCATCTCGCCGACCGGCGCCACGGCGGCGCGGAGGGCGACGGTGCCGGTGAAGGCGTCGGGCGCGCCGGCGGCGGCGATCTTCGCCTGGCCCGCGGCGCTCGCGAACGACGGCTTGCCGCGCGGCGGCCAGGCGAGGCTCCGCCAGGAGAGGGTGGCGTCGACGGCGAGCCTCTGGCCGAGCTTCGGGGCGTTGGCCGAGTTCGTGAGGGTGAAGCGGCCCGCCGCGTGGAGCCGGGTGGGGGTGCCGGGGAAGGTGACATCGGCGGCGTCGAGCCGGTAGGTCTCGCCACCCTGGCGCGCCAGGGCGTAGGCGATGGCGAGGGGGCCGGTCTGCGGCAGCGAGCCGGAGAGCGTGCCGGCGCTCGTGAAGTCGTCGAGATTCCCCTTCGCGGTGACCGAGCCGGAGGCGGTGAGGGCGGGGAGGCTCGCCTTGAGGCGCCGCGGATCGAGGTCGCGGAAGTCGACGCGGGCGTCGAAGCCGAGGGTCTGGAACGGCTCGGTGAGGAGCGCGGTCAGGCGCACCGGGAACGGCGTCTCGATCGCCTGCGCCACCCGCAGGCTCTCGAGGGTGCCGGAGAGCGTGCCGCCGCCGGCGACGGGCGCCATCCCCTGCGGCTGGACCGACCAGCGGGCGGCGAGGTCGACGGGATAGGCGCCGCGCGGCTCGAGCGTGCCCGAGACGTCGGCGTTCACCTGCGGCGAGCGGACGGTCAGCCGGTCGACGTGGAAGACCCCCGCGTGCTCGGTCGTCGCCAGGTCGATGCGGTCGATGACCAGCGGCGCGGGGTTGGCGGCGGCCGCGGGAGCTGCCGGGCTCCCGGGGCTCCCGGAGCGCCGAGACGCGGGGCTCCGAGCAGCCGCCGAGGCGACCGTCAGGCCGCGCACCTGGGCGTCGCGGACGATGATGTTGAAGCGCAGGTTGAGGTCCGGCAGCTTGAACGGCTGGTTGGTCGGCGGCGCCGGCGTCTTCAGGACGTGGACGCCCTGGGCGGCGAAGCTCTCGACGTCGAGCAGGCGGTGGAGGAGGGACCCCGGCCGCCAGGCGAGCGAGAGACGGTCGATGCGCACCTCCATCCCCGGCCGCTTGTAGACCACGCCGGTGAGGGCGAGGGGGCCGCGGATCGGCCCCTTGACCTCGGCGACCTCGAACGAGCCGGGGAGGAGCGCCCCGAGCCGGCCGAAGAGGAAGCGGGCGCCCGACTGGGTGCCGAGGAGGAAGGTCAAGGTGAAGGCGACGAGGAGCACCAGCCCGGCGAGGCTCGCGAGGACGATCGTGAGGAGGCGCCGGCCGCGGTGAGGATGGTGGGCAGGCGCGGCGGGCGGCGCGGCGCCGGCGGGGCGCTCGGGCGGGGCGGGGTTCTGCGGTGTCGAGCTCACAGGTCGGGTCCGATCGAGAAGTGGAGGCGCTTGGGATGCCCCGGCTCGTCGACGGCGACGGCGGCGTCGAGGCGGATCATGCCGATCGGCGACAGCCAGCGGACGCCGACGCCGGTCCCCGCCCGCAGGTCGTGCAGCAGCCGGTCGGAGGCGCTGCCGGCGTCGTAGAAGGTCGCGAGCCCCCACTTCTGCAGGAAGCGGTACTCGACCTCGACGCTCGCCACCGCCAGCCGGGTGCCGCCGATGACGTGGCCGTTGACGTCGCGCAGGCCGATCCCCTGGTACGAGTAGCCGCGGACACTCTGGTCGCCGCCGGCGAAGAAGCGCTCGGTCGGCGGCAGCTTGTGGAAGTCGCTCGCCGAGGTCGCGAGGTAGCCCAGCTCGGCGCGGGTGAGGAGGCGGAAGCGGCGGCCGCCGAAGGTCGGCCGGCCGCCGAAGCTCTGGATGAACTTCGCCGCGGCGTGGGCGGAGCCGAAGGTCGCGTTCGACAGCACCGAGCGCTCCGCCGCCGCGAGGTCGAGCTGCACCCGCTCGCCGTGGCTGGGGTAGATGCGGTCGTCGGCGAAGACGCGGTTCCAGCTCGCCGTCGGGGTCAGCAGGTGCGAGATCCCGGCGTCGGTCCCGACGGTGAAGGTGGTGCGCGTGAAGTCGAGGCCGAAGGACTCGCGCCAGCGGCCGAGCGCGCGGGAGTAGCCGGGGCCGACGACGAAGCTCCGGCTCTTGCTGGTCTGCGTGTCGAGGTCGGCGTAGCCGAGCTTGTAGGTCAGGAGGTCGGTGCGCGGATAGGCGCCGGGGATGTAGTAGTCGGTCTGGAAGCTCTTCTCGATGTCCGAGACGCGCACCTGGACGTCGGCGCGGTGGCCGCGCGAGTTGACGCGCCGCACGTCGAGCCCGGCGCTCACCCGCGGGCCGGTGTCGGTGCCGTAGCCCAGGCCCGCCGTCCAGCGCTGGCGCTTCGCCGCCGTCAGGTTGACCTCGATCGGCACCTCCAGCCCCTGGGCGCGGTCGCGCCGCGGCACCACCTCGACGCGCTGGAAGTAGGAGGCGGCGGAGAGCGCGTTCTGCAGCTTCAGCAGCTTGTCGGCGTCGAGCGGCTCGCCCTGCTTGAACTCGACGTAGCCCTTGAGCAGGTCGGGGTGGAGGAAGTTCTGATGGAAATTCACCGGCCCGAAGAGGTAGCGCGGCCCGGTCTCGAAGTGGAGGACGACGTCCGAGGTGTAGCGCCCGAGGTCGACGCGGATCTCGCTCGCGGTGTACTTGGCGTCGAGGTAGCCGTGGGCGGCGGCGTAGCCCTCGAGGGCCTGCTTGCCGCCCTGGTAGGCCGGCTGGAGCAGGGTGTCGCCGGCGTGCAGCGGAAAGCTCGCCCGCAGGCCCGTGAAGCCGGGGTCGGCGGCGCCGGGCCCCAGCACCTGGAAGTCCACCGTGCCGACCTTGAGCGGCGGCCCGGCGTCGACTTTGAAGGTCGCCACCCAGGTGCCGTTCTGGTGGTCGAGCGAGCTGCGGACGGCCGCGTGGTAATAGCCGAAGGGCTGCAGCGCCTCCTCGATCTCCTCCGGCCCCTGGGCATAGAGGCGCCGGATGCGGCCCTCGTCGAGGCTCTTGTCCTTGCGGAGCTCCTCGAGGTCGATATTGGCGAGAGCGTTCTTCTTGAGCTCACCGCGCAGCCCCTCGACCTTCACCTCGACCTTCTCGGCGGCGCGGGCGGCGGCCGGCGCCAGGGGGAGGGCGAGGGCGAGGAGGGCGGCGGCGAGCGCCGGGACCGGGCGCCCGGGGCCGGCGGCGGCCCGCCTCATCGCCGCCCTCGGGCGGTGGCGGCGCCGGGCTCGAGGCCGACGGCGAGGCGAGGCGCGCCCGGGGCGGGCGCGACGCCGTCGGTCAGCGGCACCGGCCGGGTCCCCTCCGGCACGCGCACCGCGCCGGGCTCCGGCTTCGCCGGGGCGGCGCGGTGGCGGCGCGAGTGGACGCGGGTGAACTCGGCGCCGAAGAGGAAGACCAGCGACGAGTAGTAGACCCAGAGCAGCACGACGACCAGCGATCCCGCCGCGCCGTAGCTCGAGGCGACGCTGGTGTGGCCGAGGTAGAGGCCGATCAGCGCCTTGCCGGCGATGAAGAGGAGCGCGGTCACCCCGCCGCCGGTCAGCACCTCGCGCCAGGAGAGCTGCACGTCGGGGAGGATGCGGTAGATCATGGCGAAGAGGATCATCACGAGGAGGAACGAGACGAAGCCGTTGGCGAAGGTCAGCAGGTTGGGCGGCAGCTGGAAGTGGCTCTCGACGAGGTCCCCGAACGCGGTCAGCGCGGCCGAGAGGACGAGCGAGACGACGAGCAGGAAGCCGAGCCCGAGGACGAGGGCGAAGGAGAGCAGGCGCTTCTTGAGCAGCGAGGTGAGCGCGGCGCCCGGCCTGGGCGCCACCGCCCAGATGATGTTCAACGACTCCTGGAGCTGCACGAAGACCGCCGAGGCGCCGAAGACGAGGGTGGCCGTCCCGAGGACCGCGGCGAGGCCCGAGCCGTGCTTGACGGCGCTCTGCAGCACCCCCTGGACGAAGGCCGCGGTATCCGGTCCCATGACCCCCTGGAACTCGCGGTAGATCTGGCCGCGCACGGCGTCGGCGCCGAAGAGGGCGCCGGCCAAGGCGATCACCACCACCAGGATCGGCGCCAGCGAGAAGATGGTGTAGAAGGCGAGCGCCGCGCTCTGCGTGGAAGCGCCGTGCAGGTTCCAATTGCGGAAGGTCTCCGCGATCTCCGCCCGCCAGCCCAGCTTCTCGTCTCTCGTCTCGTCCACGGGTCGGCTCATCGGAGCACCAGCTAATAGCAAAGCCGATGCCAGGCCGCGGGGCGGGGAAGAGCGGGTTCGTGCGATCCTCGACGTCGCGATGCCGGCCTTCGCCCCTCTCCTCCGCGCCCTCTTCCGCGGGCCGCAGGGCCCCTTGCGGGACGTGGCCGACCCCTATCGCGACGAGGTGCCGGGGCTCGACGCGCGCGGGGCCGCGCGGCGCCGGCGGCAGAACCTCGAGGCGTACTTGGAGCGGGTGGGCGCGCCGCGCCTGGTGCTCCTGGGGGAGGCGATCGGCTACCGCGGCGGCCGCTTCTCGGGGATCGCCTTCACCAGCGAGCGCCAGCTCGCCGGCGCCGGCCGCGAGCGCCTGCCGTGGGCGGCGGCGGGGGAGTTCGCCGCCACCAGCGCCAATCCGAAGCTGTGGCTGGAGCCCTCCGGCACCATCGTCTGGGGGGCGCTCGGCGGCGAGCCCGCCGGGGTCCTCCTCTGGAACGCCTTCCCCTGGCATCCGCACGGCCCCCGCGGGCCGCTCTCCAACCGCGCCCCCGAGCGCCGCCTGCTCGCGGCCAACCTCCACGTGCTGGAGGAGCTGCTCGCGGCGACCTCCGGCGCCCGCCTCGCCGCGGTCGGCCGCACCGCCGCCGCCGCCCTGGCGCAACTGGGCGTCGAAGCGCCAGCCCTCCGCCACCCCGCCCACGGCGGCGCCGGGCTCTTCCGCGCCCAGCTCGCGGCGCTCTTAGGGCCGCACCGCGGCGGCAACAGAAGCTAGAGACATTCCTCCAATCAGCGGGCCGCTTCTTCGCCGCAGTTGACAATACTACTCTCGCTATGGAGAATCCACTCGTCGCGGCGATGATCGCCGCGACGTCGAAAGGAGTTGCCATGTACGAGGAAGGAGTATCTACCGCAGTGCCGCCGCCGGAGGGCGGGCGGTTCCGGCGCCCGGCGCGCCAGCTCGAGCCGGCGCGATGGACCGGTCTTGCGCGGTGAGCAGCAGGTCGGGCGAGGTATGGGCTCTCTTGGCCGAACGGCCCAGTCCCGCGCCCTCCGTGGAAATCGATGCAGTCAAACCATGGCCCCAGCCCACCACGAGCACCACGCTGGCGGCCGCAAGCCCTCGGAAGAGGGAAAGGACCGCAGTCATGCCCAACCGTAACTACAAGAAGATCCTCGGCGACTGGCAGGTGCTGTACGACAACCTGACGCCGCGCCTCACCGACATGCCGCTGGTCGCCGGCGACCACGCCAACCTCGGCACGATGATCGGTCAGGCGCGCGACCTGCAGAACCGGCAGGAGGGCGCGGCGGCCCAGCTCCGCGACCTCAACCAGCAGCGGCGGCAGATCCTGAACCAGGGCGGCGACGTCGCCGGCCGCCTGGGCCTGGCTCTGCGCAGCATCCTGGGCACGAAGAGCGAGAAGCTGATCGAGTTCGGCGTCAAGCCCATGCCGCGCGTCCGCCGCAAGAAGGCCGCGAAGAGCACGACGCCGCCCCCCACATCGGTGCCGCCGCCGACGACCGCCCCGCACGCGACGAGCGGCGGCCGAGGGGCAGCCCGCCAAGACCCCCGCCGCGTAAGCCCTCCCTCTCGCTTCCGTGTAGCTCTCCGGCGCCGGGATCTCCTCCCGGCGCCCTTTTTGTGCCCGCGCCCGCCGCGGGCAGCGTTGCCCACCGATTCGGCAACGTTGCCCACCGACATGGCAACGATGCCAAACGATTCGGCAACGTTGCCGACTGACTTGGCAACGATTGCCCATCGACCTGGCAACGTTGCCTACCGACAAGTCAACGTTATCCGACCCCTTGGCAACGTTGCCTACTGACTCGGCAACGTTGCCGAACGACTTGGCAACGTTGCCCATCGAGTCGGCAACGTTGCCTACTGACTAGGCAACGTTACCCGACGACATGACAACGTTGCCGACTCGGCCGGCAACGCTGCCCATCGGCCCGGCGATGATCTGCGCCGTGCCGCCGCGGCGCTCAGGGTGGGCCTCCGGCACCAACGGGCTCTTGGGCAGCGCCCGTCCCAACGTACCGGGCAACCGGGGAGGACTGGAGCGCGCGCTATCCGCGCAGCACCCGCGCCGGATCGGTCCTCGCGGCGCGGAGGGCGGGGCCGAGGCAGGCGAGGACGGCGATGGCCGAGAGCGCCAGGGCGACGGCCGAGAGGGTCAGCGGATCGGTGGCGGCGACGGCGAAGAGGAGGCTCCGCACCAGCCGGCCGCAGGCGACCGCGGCGGCCATCCCGGCGGTGAGGCCGAGTGCGACCGGGCGCAGACCGTTGGCGAAGATCAGCCGCACCACCTGCGCCAGGCGCGCCCCCAGCGCGAGGCGGACGCCGATCTCGTGGCGACGCTGCGCGACGGAGAAGGAGACGACGCCGTAGATCCCGAGCATCGCGAGCAGCAGGGCGGAGAGCGCGAAGCCGGCCGCCAACTGCATCTGGAAGCGGCGCTGCGCGACCGCGGCGGCGACGACATCGGCCAGGGTGCGCATCGGCGGCACCGAGATGGCGGGATCGATCGCGGCGATGCGCCGGCCGAGCGCCGGCATCAGCGCCGCGGGAGCGAGCGCGGTGCGGATGACGAGCGAGCCGGCGCGCGGCCCGTAGGCCGCATAGGGAACGTAGGCGACGAGCGTCGGGGCCTGATCGAGCCGGCCGTTGTGCACGTCGGCGACGACCCCGACCACCTCGACCCGCTTCACCCCCGAGCCGGTGGTGAACCCCCTGCCGAGCGGGCTGCGCCCCGGCCACAGCCTGGCCGCGAGCTGCGCCGAGACGATGGCGACGGCGCGCGCCCGGTCGCCGGCCGCGAAGTCGCGGCCGGCGAGCCGCGGGATGCCGAGGGTGGAGAAATAGCCCGGGCTGACGAAGCGGACGTTGATCAGCACCCGCTCCCTCTGGGAGGGGTCGAGCGCGCTCTCGTCGACGGGGTCGAGCTCGACGCCGTTGACCTGCGACTCGCCCTCGAGCGGCAGCTTCGAGACGAAGGCGGCGGAGCGCACGCCGGGCAAGCTCCGCACCTGCTCGAGGACGCGGTCGAAGAAGGCGCTCTCTGCCGCCGGCGTCGAGTAGCGGGCGCCGGGGAGGGCCAGGTCGACGGCGATGGCGCGCTCGGCGTGGAAGCCCCGGTCCACCCCGAGGACGCGCCAGAGGCTGTGGATGAGGAGCCCGGCGAGCACCAGCAGCATGGCGGAGAGCGCCACCTCGGAGCCGACGAGGAGCTCGCGCAGGCGCAGGGTGCGGCGGCTCGCGGTGGCCGTGCCGCCGCCGACGGCGCGGAGCGTCGTCTGCAGGTCGTGACGCGCCACCTTGAGCGCCGGCGAGAGGCCGGAGAGCCAGGCGCAGGCGACCGCCAACGCGAAGGCGAAGAGCAGCACGCCGCCGTCGACTTTAACCTCCTCCAGGCGCGGGATGTCGACCGGGGCCGCGGCGACGAAGAGGCGCAGAGCCGCCGTCGCCGCGAGGACCCCGAGCGCTCCCCCCGCCACCGAGAGGAGCAGCGTCTCGGTGAGAACCTGCTGGACGAGCGCCGCCGGCGAGGCGCCGAGGGCGGCGCGGATGCCGAGCTCCCGCTCGCGCGCGCTCGCCCGCGCCAGGATCAGGTTCGCCAGGTTGGCGCAGACGATGAGGAGCAGAAGGCCGACCGCGGCGAGGAGGGCGTAGAGGCCGGTCGCGACGGAGCTCGCCAGCGTCTCCTGCAGCGGCGCCAGCCGCACGTGGAGCCCGGCGCCGACCTCCGGCTGCTGGCGGACGATGGCGCCCTCGAGGGCGTCGAGCTCGGCTCGCGCCTGGGCGGGCGAGACGCCAGGGCCGAGGCGGCCGCAAACTGCGTAGTCGTAGTCGCCGCCCCAGCCTTCGATGACCTCCCCCAGCGGCCGGAAGACCTCCGTCCGCTCGCCCAGCGGCTGCAGCGGCCCGAGGTCGTCGCGGCGCGGGAAGCGGAACGATGGCGGCAGCACGCCGACGACGGTGTGCGGCACGCCGTCGAGGTCGATGGCGCGGCCGACGAGCTGCCGCGAGGCTCCGAAGCGCCGGCGCCAGAGGTGGTCGGTGATGACGACGACACGGCTCCGCCCGGGCTCCTCCTCCTCGGGGAGGAACGAGCGCCCGAGCTGCGGCCTGACGCCGAGGAGCGGGAAGAGGCCGGCCGAGACCTTCGCCGCGTCGAGGAGCTGCGGCTCGCCGGCGCCGGTCAGGGTGGCGGCGAAGTGCTCGAAGGCGGCGAGGCCGGCGAAGGAGCGCGCATGGCGCTGCCAGAACCGGAAGTGCTGGATGTTGACCGGCACCGCCGGATAGACGTGCTCGAGGACCGGCACCACCTCGCGAACGAAGACCAGCCGCTCGGGCTGGCGGTAGGCGAGCGGCTGGAGGACGACGGCGTCGACCAGCGAGAAGATCGCCGTCGCCGCGCCGATCCCCAGGGCGAGGGAGAGGACGGCGATGGCGGTGAAGAGAGGGTCGCGGGCGAAGCCGCGGAGGGCATGGCGGAGGTCCCGCGACCAGCGCTCCAGCCCGCGCCACCAGGTCGGCCCCGCGGCTCCGGGCGGCTTCGGCAAGCCGGGCGAGATGGATCGGATCGCGCACCCCCTTCCAGGGCAGATCGTACGCCGCGGGCGCCGGAAGGTTTCGCCGCCTGGCCGGCCGCCGGCTTCGTGACGAGTAGCTCCCCGGCGCCGGGCTCTCCTCCCGATCCCCTTTCTGTACCGGCGTCCAGCGCTTTACTCGTGGCTGGCATCCTTCGCGTCCATCAGCCCTCGTGCCAGGCGAATCGCATCATGGAGCTTCTCTTCCAGCAGCTTGCGGGGGATTTGTTCAAGCCAGTAGGACGCGACACGGATGCCGCTCTTTTCCAGCTCGAGCAGCTCGACCGTCTCTCGCTTCTTACCCGCGCACAGGATGAGGCCGACGGGAGGTTCCTCATATGGCTGCGAATCGTGCTTTTCGAGCCAACGCAGGTAGAGCTCCATCTGCCCCTTATCGGACGGCTGGAAATCACCGAGCTTGAGCTCGATCGCGACGAGATCTCCGCGTAGAAGTCCCGCTTGAGCGAATCGTCAATGTAGATGAGACGCTTGAAGTGTGTCCAACCCAATTGTCTCCGCAGTGCGGAGACAATCCCCTCGTCATCAAAGACCTCGGCAAAGCGGATCATGTGCCAAAGACTCTTGTCCGAGAATCCACGGCCGAACTCCGCACTCAATTGTCTCCCCACTGCGGAGACAATCCGCCGTCCGTAGTCGGCGCGCCTGGATCTGACGATGCTCCCCCGTAGGCGCTTCCCGACCATCCAGTGGAGGGCGACCAGCTCCTCGTTAACTTGGTTCGCCGCGCGCTCGCGCGCAGCTATGATCAGGGTGCGGAGCTCGCGAAGCAGCCCTTTCGTGGGCCGGGCTGAGGCGCTGCGCCCAGACAATGCCTTATCCACTCCTCCAACTCTAAGCGATTCGGCCACCGCCGGGCTTCGTGCTAACATTCGGTAGTTTCCATGGTTGCGGGCTCGTCCCCGCAGGAGGTATTCGCATGGTCCGCGCGCGTGTCCGGATCGCCTCGGGAATGGTCCCGGCGCTGGTCCTCCTCGTCGCCCTGCTCGGCGCCACCGCTCTGCCCGCCGGCGCCGCCGTCTTCCACGTCACGCTCACCAACGGCACCGTGATCGACAGCCTGTACGAGCCGCAGGAGGCGAGCTGGGACCGCGGCATGGTGCTGGTGCTGACCGACGCCGGCAACTGGACCGGGGTCAAGAAGGCGGATCTCGCCACCGTCTCCTCGGAGATCGCGACGCGCGGCTTCGGCGTCGCCATCAACGCCACCACGATCTCGCTGGGCGACGCGCCGAACGACCTGCCGGTGCCCAACAAGGACGTCGCGACCGCGCAGCAGCAGGTGCTGCAGAACCTCCTGCAGCAGCAGCAGCCGAAGCCGAACTACACCATCGAGCAGGGCGTCCAGACCGAGGGCACGCAGGGCATCCCGTCGAGCTTCATCTCGCCCTACGCGCAGGGCGGTCCGAGCGCCATCACGCCGGTCGTCGTCCCGCCGCCGACGCCTCCCCAGCATTAGACTTGGGAATCGCCGCCGCCCGCGCCGCGGGCGGCGTTCTTTGACAACCCGACGGAGCGGTGACTTGGCGGCCCCGAAGCCCTGGGGCCCCAGTCGAAGAGGGAAGCCGGTGGAAAACCGGCGCGGCCCCCGCCACTGTAACCGGGTACGAAACCGGAAGATCGCCACTGCCTGGGCGGATCACACGCTGTGTGGTTGCCCCGGTGGGAAGGTCCGGGAGTAGGGAGATCCGGAAGCCAGGAGACCTGCCGTTCCGTCCGACTCCGCCCGCGGGGCGCGGGAGACGGGTGTCGGTGCTCCGCGCCAGCCTCCCTCTTCCCGTCCCACGGACGGGAAAGGAGCACCGATGCGCCAGATCCTTCTGGTGGCCGCCATCCTCGGGGGTTGGATGCCGGTCCTCGCCCAGGACAACCCGCCGCAACCCGCCGCCCCGGCCGCGCCCCCGGCCAGCCCGCCGGCCTTCCACGACACCATCGTCGTCACCGCCGGGCTCGCCCCCGAGGCCGTTGTGGCGAGCCCCGGCGCGGTCACCGTCATCGACCGGCAGGAGATCGAGGCCCGGCAGTCGGAGAGCCTCTCCGACCTCATCGCCGTCGTCCCCGGCATGACCGTCACCCAGGCCGGCTCGCCCGGCCAGCAGACCTCCGTCTTCCTGCGCGGCGCCGACTCCGACCAGACGCTCCTCTTGTGGAACGGCATCGAGCTCAACGACCCCTTCTTCGGCGGCGCCAACTGGCAGCTCGTGCCGAGCGAGGGGATCGAGCGGATCGAGGTGCTGCGCGGGCCGGGGAGCGCGATCTACGGCAGCAACGCGGTGGGCGGCGTGGTGCAGGTGATCACCGGCCGCGAGCGCGGCACGACGGTGCGCCTCGAAGGGGGCGAGCACGGCTACGCGCGCGGCAGCGCCGTCGCCGGCTTCGACTCGGGGCCCGTCCACTTCGACCTCGCCGGCCACCTGCGGGGCGGCGAAGGCGAGTTCGCCAACGACCGCTACACGAGCGACGACCTCTCGGCGCGCGCCACCTGGAACCTGGCGCCGGCGACGAGCCTGGGGCTGCTCGCCCGCGCCGACGACGCGGAGACCGGCATCCCGTTCTCCTCCGGCGTGCCCACCTTCGACCGCCGGATCTCGTGGCACGAACGCGAGGTCGCCGTGCCGTTCCGCGCCGAGCGCGGCCCCTGGGAGGTCGACGCCCAGCTCTCCGACTTCCGGCTGACCAGCGCCTACCGCGACCCCGCCGACCCCGGCGGCTTCACCGCCTCGGACACCGACGCCGCGGCGCTCCGCGGGCGGACGGTCGCCGCCTACCGCGCCAGCGACGACCTCCGCCTCGCCGCCGGCGCCGAGGGCGAGCGCCTCGAGGTCACCGAGGGCTCGAACTTCGGCAGCGACCTCGCCGGCCGGCGCCAGCGCACCTGGGCGGCCTTCGGCGAGGCCGGCTACGAGCTCGGCCAGGTGCACTTGGAAGGGGGCCTGCGCCGCGACCAGAACGACGTCTACGGCGGGCAGACGAGCCTGCGCCTGGGCGGCGTCGCCCGCCTCTCGCGCACGACTCGCCTGCGCGCCAGCTACGGCGAGGCCTTCCGGGCGCCCTTCCTGGGCGAGCTGTACTTCCCGGGCAGCGGCAACCCCGACCTCCGGCCGGAGACCAGCGCCAGCGCCGAGCTGGGGCTGGAGCAGGACGCCGGCCCCTTCCGCTTCGGCCTCACCGGCTTCGCGGCGCGGCAGCGCAACCTCATCGACTTCGACTTCGCGACCTCCCGCGACGTCAACATCGGCCGCTCGCAGAGCCGCGGGGTGGAGGGCGAGGTGACTCTGCGCCGCCGCGGCCTCTTCGTGCGCGCCAACGCGACCTACCTCGACACCGAGGACCGCGCCACCGGCCTCGCCCTCGAGCGCCGGCCGCGCCAGAGCGCCAACCTGGTGGTGATGCTGACGCCCGGCGGCCGCTGGACGCTCGCCTGGACCGAGCGCTACGTCGGCGCGCGCCCGGACGTCGACCCGGTCACCTTCGGGCGGCGGACGAACCCCGGCTACCTGCGGACCGACCTCGCGGCGTCCTACGCCGTCCGGCCGTGGCTCTCGCCCTACGCGCGGGTCGACAACCTGACCGATCGCCGGTATGCCGAGGCGCTCGGCTTCCCGGCGCCCGGACGGACGGTCGCCGGCGGCGTGGCGGTCCGCTTCTGATCCGGCCGCTTTCGACCCGGCGCGCCGCGGCGGCCGCCTCCCTGGCGGCGGCCTTCCTGGTGGCGGCGGCCTGCCTCCTCGCCGGCTGCCGGGCGGAGCGCGCCGGGGCGCCGCCGGCCGCGAGCCGCGCTCCGGCGCGCCTCGTCACCCTCGCCCCGAGCCTCACCGAGACGGCGTACGCGCTCGGGCTCGGCGACCGGGTGGTCGGGGTGAGCGACTACAGCGCCTGGCCCCCCGAGGCGGCGGCGAAGACCCGCCTGGGCGGCCTCTTCAACCCCGACCTCGAGCGCATCGTCGGCTTGAAACCCGACCTCGCGCTCCTCCTCCCCTCGCAGCGCGACCTCGCCGCCAAGCTGGGGGCGCTCGGCATCGCCAGCCGCATCGTCCCCAGCGAGAGCCTGGCGGACGTCGAGCGCTCGTTCGTCGAGATCGGCGACTGCTGCGGCCGGGCGGCGGCCGGGCGCGAGCTCGCGGCGCGCTTCCACGCCGCGCTGGCGCCGCGCCGGGTGGCGGTGATCGGCTCCGGCGCCGGCGGCGGCAGCGGGGGCCGCCCGCTCGGCGTCCTCCTCGCCGTCGGGCGCGACCCCGGCCGGCTCGGCAACCTCCTCGCCGCCGGACCGGGCACCTTCCTCGACGAGCTGCTGGCGCGGCTGGGCGGCCGGAACGTCTTCGCCGACGCGCCGGTGCGCTACCCGCAGGTGGAGCTCGAGGAGGTCGTGGCGCGCGCCCCCGACGCCATCCTCGAGCTCGAGAACGACCCGCTGCCGGAGGCCCAGCAGCGCCGCCTCGTCGCCGACTGGCGGAGCCTGCCGCGGGTGCCGGCGGTCGCCCGCGGGCAGGTCTCGGTGATCGCCGGCAACTACGTGCTGATCCCCGGGCCGCGCCTCCCCCGCCTCTACGACGAGATGGCGGCGGCGCTCCGCCGCGCGGCGGCCGGGATGACGGGCGGGATGGCGGGCGGGATGGCAGGAGGAGCGTCGGGTAAGCTCGGCGGGTGAGCGCGCACGTCCTCACCGCCCGCGGCCTCGCCTGGCGCGCCGGCGGCCGCGACATCCTCGGGCCGCTCGACCTCGACGTCGTCGCCGGCGAGTGCCTGATGGTCGTCGGCCCCAACGGCGCCGGCAAGACGACGCTCCTGCGCTGCCTCTCGGGCCTGCTGCGCCCCTCGGCCGGCGAGATCCGCCACCGCGGCCGCCCCTTCGCCGGGCTGGCGCGGCGCGAGCTGGCGCGCCACATCGCCTATGTGCCCCAGGTCCGCCCGGCGGCCGTGCCGCTGTCGGTCGAGGAGGTGGTCCTCCTCGGCCGCTACCCTTACCTCTCGGCGCTCCAGATGGCGCCCGCCGGCGCGCGACTTCGCGGCGGTCGAGGAGGCGCTGGCGCGGGTCGGCGTCGCCCACCTCCGGGCGCGGCCGCTCGACGAGCTCTCGGGCGGCGAGCGCCAGGCGGTCTACATCGCCGCCGCGCTCGCCCAGGAGTCCGAGGTGCTGGTGCTCGACGAGCCGACGACGCACCTCGACGCCCGCCACCAGCGCGACGTCGCGGCGCTCCTCCTCGACCTCAAGGCCGAGAGCGGGCGGACGGTGATCGCGGCGACCCACGACCTGAACCTCGCCTCGCTCCTGGGCGACCGCCTGCTCGCCCTCTCCGCCGGCCGCGCCGCCGCCCTCGGGGCGCCCGCCGCGATCCTCGACGAGGCGGTCCTGGCGCGCCTCTTCGACACCCGCTTCGAGATCGTCCGCGGCGGCGAGCGGCCGGTCACCCTCCTCTCGCTCGCCCCATGAGACCCATGAGACCCATGAGACCCATGAACCGATGATCGCGCGGACGCCGCTCGCGAGCCGCGGCTCGCGGCCCGACCCGCGGCTCGCCCTGGGCGTGCTCGCCGCGCTCTGGCTCGTCGTCCTCGCCGCCGCGCCGCTCGTCGGCAGCCATCTCTCCGTCGCCCGCGGCCTCTTCGCCGGCGACCGCACGGCGGCGCTGATCTTCTGGCAGCTCCGGCTGCCGAGGGTCCTCCTGGCGCTCCTCGCCGGCGGCGGCCTGGCGGTCTCCGGCCTCGCCTTCCAGACCCTCTTCGGCAACCCCCTCGCCGAGCCCTATACGCTGGGGATCGCGAGCGGCGCGGCGCTCGGCGCCGTCCTCGCCCTCCGCCTCGAGGAGAGCGGGCGGCTCCTCGGGCTGCCGGCGGTGACCATCGCGAGCTTCGTCGGCGCCCTGGGCGCCACCGCCCTCGTGGTCGGGCTGGGGGGCCGGCGGCGCGGCCAGGAGACCTCGACCCTCCTCCTCGCCGGCATCGCCGTCTCGCTCTCCTGCTCGGCGCTGATCCTCTTCCTCCAGTACCTCTCCGACTCGACGCAGACCTTCCGCATGGTGCGCTGGATGATGGGCGGCCTCTCGGTCGTCGGCTACCGCGAGGTGCTGTGGCTGCTGCCGTGGGTGGCCGGCGGCGGCGCCGTCCTCCTCGGCCTGCGCTGGGAGATGAACCTGCTGCTGACCGGCGAGGAGCTGGCGGCCTCGCGCGGCGTCGACCTCGGGCGCCTCCGCCTGCAGGTGCTGCTGACCACCTCGGTGATGATCGGCGCCCTGGTCGCCATGGTCGGGCCGATCGGCTTCGTCGGCCTGATGGTGCCGCACATGCTCCGCCGCTTCGTCGGCCACGACCACCTGGCCCTGGCGCCCGCCTGCATCCTCGCCGGCGGCGCCTTCCTCGCCCTCTGCGACGGCGCCGCGCGGACGGTGATGGCCCCCGCCGAGCTGCCGGTCGGGGTGATCACGGCGCTCCTCGGCGGCCCGTTCTTCCTCTGGCTGCTGATCGTGCGGCGGCGGTGAGCGGGCGGGCCGCGCGCGAAGGACGGACGTCGCCGGTCTGGCACCGCGCGTGCAGCGTGAAAGCGGCAAGGGGATCACTATGCCCATGCCGCGCCTGCGCTCCGTCTCGACCCTCGCGCTCCTGCTCCTCCTGACGTCGGTCGCCGGCCCGCGCCGGGCCGAGGCGCAGAGCTGCCAGACCCTCTCGGGGCTGACCTACGGCAGCTACGTCGACAAGGGCGGGCAGACGCAGAGCCTGCTGCTCGACCTCATCCTCCCCCCGAGCGGCGCCGCGCCGGCGCCGCTGGTGATCTGGATCCACGGCGGCGGCTGGGCGACCGGCAGCCGCCTGCCCATCCCCTCCTACGTCTCGGCGCTCTGCTCGCGCGGCTATGCGGTGGCGAGCGTCGACTACCGGCTGACCAGCGCGGCGATCTTCCCGGCAGAGGTCCAGGACGTCAAAGGGGCGGTGCGCTTCCTGCGCGCCCATGCCGCGGACTACGGCTTAGACCCCGACCGCTTCGCCGCCTGGGGGGAGTCGGCGGGCGGCCACCTCGCCGCCATGCTGGGGACCTCCGGCGGCATCGGCTCCGTCACCTTGGGCAACGCCACCGCCGACCTCGAGGGGTCGACCGGCGGCAACCCCGGCGTCTCCAGCCGGGTGCAGGCGGTGGTCGACTGGTACGGGGCGACCGACTTCGTCCAGATGCACTTCTATCCCACCACCGCCAACCACGACGCCGCGAGCTCGGACGAGAGCGTCTTCGTCGGCGGCCCCGTGCAGACGAAGCCGGAACAGGCGGCGCTCGCCGACCCCATCACCTACGCCTCGCCGGACGATCCGCCCTTCCTCATCATGCACGGCACCGCGGACCAGCTCATCCCCTTCAACCAGGGCGAGCTGCTGCGCGACGCCCTGCTGGCGCAGGGGGTCCGCGCCACCTTCTCGCCGGTGCAGGGCGCCGGCCACGGCAGCAGCCCGTGGACGACCTCGTCCGCCGTCTGGCAGGTGGTCTACGGCTTCCTCGACCGCACCGTCCTCCCGGCGGCGCCGGCGGCGAGCATGCCGGCGCCCGCGGACGGCACCGCCGACGCCAGAGCCGCCGCAGCCGCCGCCGCCGGCCTCCCCGTCGTCTCGATCACGGCGACCGACCCCACGGCCTCGGCGGCCAGCGGCGACCACGGCCAGCTCACCATCTCGCGCACCGGCGGCACCGCCGCCGACCTCACGGTCGCCTACACCGTCGCCGGCACGGCGGTTCCCGGCACCGATTACGCGGCGCTCTCCGGGTCGGCGACCATCCCGGCGGGCGCCGCCGCGACGACGGTCGACATCGCCCCCCTGCCGCACGATGCCCTGGAGCCGGCGAGGTTCGCGGCCCTCACCCTGGCGGCCTCGTCCGACTACACGGTGGGCTCGCCGGCGAGCGCCGGCGTCGACTTCGCCGCCGACCCCCTCACCGGGCCGGTCGTCGCCGTCGTGGCCTCCGATCCGACCGCCGCCGAGCCGGGGACGGACACCGGCGCCTTCCAGCTCTCGCGGACCGGCGGCACCTCGGCGCCGCTCACTGTCCAGATCGCCATGGGCGGCACGGCGCAGAACGGCGTCGACTACGCGACGGTGCCGTCGACGGTCACCTTCAACGCCGGGGTGAGCCGGGTGACGGTCGCCATCAAGCCGCTCGACGACTACGTGACCGAGCCGACGGAGACGGTCACCCTGGCCGTCCAGCCCGACCCCTCGTACCTCGTCGGCCCCTACCAGGCGACGGTCGCGATCGCCGACGACGACGTCCCCGGCCTGCCGACCCTCGCCTCTCTCGCCGTCACCCCGGCGGCGGTCCCCGGCGGCGGTGCGGCGACCGGCAGGGTGACGCTCTCCGCCGCCGCCCCCGCGGGCGGCGCGGTCGTCGCCCTCGCCAGCGGCGACGTCAGCGCGGCGACCGTCCCCTCGACGGTCACCGTCCCGGCCGGCGCGACGGCCGCCGCCTTCACCGTCTCGACCAAGGCGGTGGCGGCGACGGCGACGGTCCAGATCTCCGCCTCCTACCGGGGCATCGCGCGGACCGCCTCCCTGAGCGTCCAGGAGCCGGCTCTGTCCGCGGTCTCGCTCAGCCCCAACCTGGTCGCCGGCGGCTGCAAGGTCCCCACCGCCAAGGTCGTCCTGACCGGCAAGGCGCCGGCGGGCGGGATCGTCGTCGCGCTCGCGAGCGCCAACCCGGCCGCCGCCGTGCCGGCGAGCGTCACGGTGCCGGCGGGGGCGGCGAGCGCCGGCTTCGCCGTCACCGTCTCGGCGGTGACCGCCAACCAGAGCGGCGCGATCTCGGCGACCTACAAGGGGGCGACCCAGAGCGCCGGCCTGACGGTGCGGCCGATCGGGCTCCTCTCGCTCGCCCTCACCCCCAACCCGGTGACCGGCCCCGGCTCGGCGACCGGCACGGTGACGCTCGAATGCGCCGCGGGCTCGGGCGGCGGCGGCGCCGTCCAGGTGGCGCTCTCGTCGAGCCAGCCGAGCGTCGCCAACCCGGCCGCGGCGAGCCTCGCGATCCCGCCCGGCGCGAGCTCCGGGACGTTCACCGTGACGGCGGCCGGGGTCTCGACGGCGCGCACCGCCGTGATCCGGGCGAGCGCCGGCGGCACGTCGAAGTCGGTGACCCTGACGGTCGATCCCTAGGGTACTGGCTCCGTTCGGTCCGCTGCGGCGACCGCCCTCGGGACCACCCGCCCGCCCCCCTTCCAGGCGGCCGTCCTCGGGACCGAACGAAGCCAGTACCATCCCTAGGGCCCGCGGGCAAGTCATGGGCCGGCCCGCGCTCCGGGAGCGCGAAGACTAGAATAACTGCATGCTCCTCTACCGGCTGGGCCCCGAGGGTTTCTACGCCGCCGCCGAGGACGCCGCGGCCGCCGCCGGCGGCGGCCTGCGCGTCCTCCGCTCCGACCCCTTCACCACGGCGCCCGGCGCCTGGGAGCTCGGCCGCGCGGTCGACCCCGGCCCGCTCCTCGCTCCCGTCGCGCCGGGGAAGATCGTCGGCATCGGCCGCAACTACCTCGAGCACGCCCGCGAGCTGGGGAACGATCTCCCCGCCGAGCCGGTCATCTTCCTCAAGGCTACCTCGTCGCTCCTCGCGCCGCGCGGGGTGGTCGTGCTGCCGCCCGAGAGCCGGCGGGTCGAGCACGAGGGGGAGATCGCGGTCGTCATGCGCCGCCGGCTCAGCCGCGGCGCGACGCTCGACGAGGCGCGCGCCGCCGTCCTCGGCATCACCTGCGTCGACGACGTCACCGCCCGCGACCTGCAGAAGACGGACTCGACCTTCGCCCGCGCCAAGGGCTTCGACACCTTCTGCCCGCTGGGGCCCGCGATCTGGGTCGGGGCCGGCCTCGAGGACCTCGAGGTGATGACGCGGGTCAACGGCCAGGAGCGCCAGCACGGCCGCGCGCGCGACATGGCCTGGGGGATCGCCGACCTCCTGGTCTACGCCGCGCGCATGATGACCCTGGAGCCGGGCGACCTCGTGCTCACCGGCAGCCCGCCCGGCGTCGGCCCGCTCGCAGACGGCGACCGCGTGGAGGTCGAGATCCCCGGCGTCGGGGTGCTCGAGCACGGCGTCGCGGCGCTCCGGACCGCCTGAGCCGGCCCGGGGAGGGCTAGGAGCGCTAGAGCGCTAGGAGGATTAGGCTCGGAGGGCCTTCCAGGGAAACAGGATCAGGGCGCCGGCGAGGAGCAGGTGGAGGGCGCCGCCGGCGAGCCGGCCGGCGAAGAGGCCGGCGAGCCAGCCCGAGGCGAGGAGGAGCGAGAGGGCGGCGGCGGCGGCTCCGGAACGCACGGCGGGCAAGCTATCACGCGGCGCTCCGCCGCGTCGCGCCGGCCCGGTTGGAGTATCCTGAAAGAGGGCGCCGTCGCGCTCCCCGGCCCCGCGAGCCCGCCATGATCTCGGCAGTCACCTTCGACGTCACGCATACCCTCATCCACAGCCCGCGGCTGGGGGAGATCTACTCCCAGGCGCTGGCGCGGCACGGCCTCGAGGTCGCGCCCGAGCGGGCCGCCGAGCTCGTACGCACGGTGTGGACCGAGTTCGCCTGCCTGGCCGATCCCGGCCGCGACCGCTTCACCTCGCACCCCGGCGGCGCCCGCGGCTGGTGGCACCGCTTCCTGCTCCGCCTGGCCGAGCACCTCGACGCGCCGCCGCCCACCCGCTTCGCCGCCGCCGAGCTCTATCACCGCTTCGGCGGCGCCGACGCTTGGGAGGTCTACCCCGAGGTGCGCGCGACCCTCGCTGCCCTGCGCGGCAAGGGGCTGCGGCTCGCGGTGGTGAGCAACTGGGACGAGCGGCTGCCGCTCCTCCTCGAGCGGCTGGGCTTGGCGTCGAGCTTCGCGGCGATCGTCTGCTCCTCGGAGGTCGGGGTCGAGAAGCCGGATCGCCGGATCTTCCGCCGCGCCCTCGAGCGGCTCGGGGTCGGGCCCGAATCGGCGCTCCACGTCGGCGATCGCCGGCTGGAGGACGTCGAGGGGGCGGTCGCCGCCGGCATGCACGCCGTCCAGCTCGACCGCCGCGGCAAGGGCGGCGGCCTCGCCGATCTGACCGAGCTGCCGCACCTGATCGACGCGCCGCCGGCGCCCTCGGCGACCGGCGAGCTCGCCGGCCCCCGATAACGCCAGGAGGGCACGGCCGGACCGCGGACGCCGAGCCGCTGCCGTGCTACACTTTCCGCACACCAAGACGAGCTTCCGATGAAAATTTCCACCAAGGGCGAGTACGGCATCCGCGCCATGCTCTACATCGCCATGAACGGCGACAGCGGGCCGGTGACGAGCCACGAGATCGCCGTCCATCAGGGGATCCCCGAGCCCTACCTGCGGCAGATCCTCGCCCTGCTGTCGAAGGACCGCCTGATCCAGTCGAACCGCGGGCCGCAGGGCGGCCACGCGCTCGGCCGGCCGGCGCGCGAGATCTCGCTCCAGGACGTCCTCCTCACCCTCGAAGGCCAGACGTCGACGATCGACCAGATCCTCGCCCTCCCCTGCACCATCGACGTCGGCACCGAGCACTGCGTGATCCGCGAGGTCTTCCTCGAGGTGAAGCGGGCGGTCGACCGGGTGCTCTCGGAGATGACCCTCGAGGAGCTGGTCCATCGCCAGCGGGAGATCCTGCGGCAGCAGATCTGCGTGCCGCTCGGCCTGCCCCCATCGCCGTCGGCGCGCCCGCGGCCCCTCCTGCCCATCATCAGCAGCTAGCGCCGCCCGCGCCGGGAGGGGACGGCGGCTCCGCCGAGCGGAGCCAGGGCGGGAGACCTCGTCTCGCGGCTGCCGCGGCACCCTGTCAGTAGAAGCCTTGCGGAGGGAGAGGGAATGAAGCTCGAAGGCGACGGCATGCTGGTGCGGATCTTCGTCGGCGAGTCCGACCGCTGGGAGGGGTTGCCGCTCTACGAGGCGGTGGTGCAGCGGGCGCGCGAGAAAGGCCTCGCGGGCGCCACGGTCTTCCGCGGCTTCGAGGGGTTCGGCGCCCACAGCCTGATCCATTCGACGCGCAGCCTGCGCTTGGCGGAGGATCCGCCGATCGTCATCGAGATCGTCGACCGCCGGGACAAGATCGACGCCTTCCTCCCCGAGCTCGACGGCATGATCCAGGAGGGCCTGGTGACGATCGAGCCGGTGCAGGTGATCCTCTACCGGGTGCGCGAGCCGGGGAGCCTGCACACGCACTAGGCTGCCGGGAGCCGGCGGGCGCGCCCTGCTTCATTTCGGCCGTCATTTCGGCGCCCGGGGCGCCTCCGCCGCGAGCGCCTCCCGCGCCGCGGCGAGGAGCGGCTGGGCCGAGAGGGGCTGGCCGACCGCGCCGCGCATCCAGGCGTCGGGGGTGATCCTCCCCTGGCGGGCGACGCGCTCGAACTCCGCTCCGAAGCGCTCCCCCCGCACCGTCTGGCCCACCTGGAAGGCGATCAGGTGGCCGAGCGCGTAGTCCGGCAGATAGAGGCCGTAGTCGATCATGTGCGAGTAGATGGCGAGGATCTCCGCGTCGCGCCGGCCGAAGAGCGGCGCATAGTAACGGTTCCACACCTCGCGGGCGATCCCGAGCACCGCCTGCCGCAGCTCGGCCGGCGTCGCCTGCGGGTGGCCGTACAGCCAGCGCCACACCCGCATGTCGACGAGCGACACGCCGGCGATCTCGTAGGCGCTCCACAGCGTCGCCAGAGCCGCCGTGCGGCGCTCCGCGGCCGAGGGCGGAGCGAGGCCCAGCACCTCGAGGTCGCGGTTCTGGAAGAGGAAGGCGAGCGCCTCGGTGAAGGCGTTGTCGGGCACTCCCGAGAGCCACCAGAAGTCGACCTCGTCGAGCGAGAAGACCTGCTCGACGTTGTGCCCCAGCTCGTGGATGGCGATGTTGTAGCCCTTGTAGTCCATCCCGCCCGCCGGGATGCGGGTGCGCAGCCGCGCCTTGTCCTCGCGGCGCACCGCGGGCATCGCGTGGCCGGCGCCGCGCGCCGGATCGACGGCGATGCGAGCGGCCAGGAATTTCGCCTTCTCCGGCGAGAAGCCGAGCCGGCCGAGGGTCGCGGGGAGGGCCGCCTGGAACGCCGCGACGGTGGGGAACTTCCGGCGCACGATGGCGTCGAGCTCGGCGTCGCTCCGGCTGCCGCGCGGCCGGAAGCCCGAGTACCAGATGTCGAACAGCTCGAGCGGCCGGCCGAGGCGCGCGGCGACGAGCCGCGACAGGTCCTTGACCTCGGACGATTCGAGGATGGCGACGAGGAGCGCCTCGACCTCGGCCTGCGGGATCTGGCGGTCGCGCTCGAAGCGGCGCTGGATGTAGGTCGGCGCGGCGGGGCTGAACGGGTCCTCCTTCTCGACCGCGTGGAAGATGTCGAGGAGGCGGGCGTAGCGGGTGTCGGGCTCGCGCTCGGCGAGCTTGGCCGCCGCATCGGGGTCCGGCGGCGCTCCCGGCTTCGCCGGCTCGACCCGGTTGGTCTCCGGGTTCCAGGTGACGTCCGGGTTGTCGATGACCGCCCGCGGGATCTCCTGGCGGACGATGCGCTCCATCACCCTGGCGATCAGGCGCTGCTTCGCGAGGCCGTCGGGATCGGCGTAGCGCGAGCCGATCTCGTCGCGCAGGCCCCAGTGGCTGATCAGCCGCAGGCCCTCCGGGAAGGGCCGCCGGCCGGCGGCGTCGACCAGCCGGTCGAGGCGGATGTTGTAGCCGGAGATGTAGGCCTCGCCGGCGGTGAAGGCGCGGTTGACCTCCTGGGCGACGGCGGCGGGGACGCGCTCGGCGAAGCGGTCCATCATCGCCGAGCGCGCCCACTCCTCGCGCCGCCATTGCGCGCCCTTGGCGAGGCGGGTCTGGAGCGTGTCGACCGAGAAGTTGAGGAGGGCGACGAAGGCGGCCTTGGAGCGGAAGAGATCCTCGTCGACCTGCGGCGCGAGGTCGACGTCGCCGAGGTAGCGGTCGAGCGGCGTGAGCGGGCCGGTGTCGAGGTCGAGCGGCTCGGTCAGCACGCGGCGGGCCTCGTGCACGTGCCCGTCCACCTGCTCGAGCGACGACTGCAGCCGGTCGAAGATCTTCTGCAGGCCGAGCGGATCGCTCTCGAAGCTGGCGACGCAGAAGTCGGCGAACGCCTTCTCGTCGCCGTCCTCGCGCCACCACCGCTCGGCGACCTGGTGCACGCCGATGTAGGCGCGGGGGTACCAGAGCTGGCCGTGCTCGTCGAGCACGCGGTGGATGGTGGCATCGATCGTCTCCGGCGAGATGATCGAGTGTTGAGGCGGAGCTTGAGGCGGATGCTGAGGAGACGGTGGCGGCGAGGCGGCGCGGACGACCGCCGCCGCCAGCGGGCCGAGCGCCAAGAGCAGGGCGAGGAGGAGGGTTCTCGAGACCATCGCGGCTCCTTCAGGTGGTCCGGCAGGTCGTCCGGCGTCCGCTCGGGGGGAGCGGACGGTCGAGGGATTCTAGCTCGGGGGGTTCCGGGCCGGTGGAGCGACGGCGCGGGCTCACGGCCGTGGGCACTGGCTCAGTTTGGTCCCGAGGACGGCCGCCTGGAAGGGGGTTCGGGCGGGTGGTCCCGAGGGCGGTCGCCCGCAGCGGACCAAACTGAGCCAGTACCCACGGCCGGGCCGGCGGCCGGCAGGGAAGAGACGCCCTGTAGAATCGGCCTCACCCTTCCGAAGGAGGACCGACCGATGAACCGCATCCTCACCTCGTTCGCCGTCTTCGCGGCGGTGGCCGGCGCCCTGGGGCTCGCCCGCGCCAAGGGCGCCGCCGGCGAAGGCGCCCCCCCCGAGCGCCCCAAGGTCGCCGCCTTCGACTTGGCCGAGCTCGCCGGGCGGCGCGCCCAGGGGAGCGACCCCTGGCTCGAGTTCCTCTCTACCTCGACGCTGCGGACCGGCCTCTACGTGCTGCCGGCGGGCGGCGCCGACCACCAGACGCCGCACCGCGAGGACGAGGTCTACCACGTGGTCGCCGGCCGCGCCGTCCTCGACGTCGACGGCGTCGCCCATGCCGTCCATCCCGGCTCGATCGTCTACGTGCGGGCGGGCGTGCCGCACCACTTCCACTCGATCGAGTCGGAGCTCCAGGTGGTGGTGTTCTTCGCCCGCGGCGGAGGGGCGTAGCGCGGCGGCAACGGGAGCGCGGGGGCCGCTACGCCGAGGGCTTGAGCGCCGTTTGGACGAGCTGGTCGTCGATCACCAGCCGGTGGCCGCCCGCGGCGGGCTGCACCTCCTCGCGCGCGAAGGGGTCGAACTCGAACGGCTTGATGATGCGGCCGTAGATCGACTTCAGGGCGCGGGCGCCGATGCGGCTGTTCTTCGCCGCCTCCTCGGCGATCTTCGCCACCGCCTGGTCCGTCACCTCGAGCTCGATCCCGTAGCGCTTGAAGAAGCTCCGCGAGCTCTCGAGCACGCCGTCGGACGGCTCGCGGAAGATGCGCGACAGGGTCGAGGCGGTCAGGTCCTCGAGGATGACGGAGTTGTCGAAGCGCGACAGGAACTGCGGCTGCATGCCGTACTCGAAGAGGTCCTCCTGGCGGAAGTGGTGGCGCAGGGTGAAGTACTCGCGGATGGTGATCTTGCCGTTCTCGTAGGTGGTGGTGGTGGGGAGCTTGGTGCCGCTCTTGGGCGAGACGACGCGCTTGAACACCTGGTCGTAGAGCGTCTCGAACGCCCCGGCGCAGAGGAAGAGCATCTTGCCGGTGTCGACGTTGACCGCGACCGGCGCGCCGTCGGGACCGCGCAGGGCGAGCGGATGGAGCACGCGCTCGCCTTCGAGGAGCGTCAGGAGCGCCTGCTGGATGTTCAAGCCGGTGACGTAGGGCTTGCCGCCGAGGACGCCCGAGATCTTGTCGACCTCGTCGAGGCAGACGGTCGCCCGCTCCATGGCGCGGCCGATCTCCTCGGGCGTCGCCGCCGGACCGAGCACCTGCCGGGTGCGCTCCTCGATGCGGGCGAAGAGGCGGCTGGTGTCGACCGCGCCCTCCTCGGTCGCGAGGGTGCTGGTGTTCATGATGAGCACCACGCGGTACTCGCTGAACTCCGGCCGCGAGGCGTAGAGCGCCTCGATGGCGTGCATGATGGTGGTCTTGCCGGTGCCGGAGTTGCCGATCAGCAGGAGGTTGCCGAACTTCTCGCCCTCCAGGTGCTTGAAGATGGCGACGGAGACGTACTTCGCCGCCTCCTCCTGCCCGATCACCTGCTGCTGCAGGGCACTGTAGATCTCAGGGGGTTTCAAGAAATGGGATCTCCTGGGTGCTTGTAATGGTGGATCGAGAGCTCGGCGGTCTTCGCTCCGGCAGGCTTCGAGGCGTCGATCGGGTCACCCCCGCCCGCTCGCTGGCGATCGGTGCTGGGAGGATCGCACCCACCGCTGGACGGTGCGGCGAGGATCGAGCCCGCATGCTCTCTTAACGTCGGCGAGGGCCGGTCGCCTTCCCGCCGTGGCCGGGGGCGGCGCCGGGCTTCGCCTTGAGCGCCTGCTCGACCCAGGGGGTGACGGACTGGGGGATCGTGCCGGGGTCCCAGCCCTCGACCTTACGGACGACCTTCCCCTCGCGGTCGAGCACCAGGTAGGTCGGATAGCCGCGGACGTGGTAGACCGACTTGGCGAGGCTGGCGCCGCGGTCCCGCGCCTGCGGCCAGCTCTCCGGGTGGCGGGCGAGAAAGGCGCGCAGCCGGAGGTCGTCGGAGTCGGTGTCGACGCCCACGATGACGAACGGCCGGCCCGCCATCTTGCGGGACAGCTCCTCGAGCTCCGGCAGGGAGCTGGTGCAGGGCGCGCACCAGGTGGCCCAGAAGTCGACGAGCACGACCTTGCCCCGGAAGTCCGACAGCTTGAGCCGCGCTCCGCCGTCGAGCGCCGGGAGATCGAAGTCGGGCGCCTTCTCCCCCTCGCCGACGGCATGGAGGGCGGAGCCGGCCAGCGCGGCGAAGAGAACGAGGGCGGCGGCGATCCAACGGGTGGCTGGGGTCATTTTCATCTGAGCGATCTCCCGCGGAGGGAAGCTCCGGCGCGGCCGTTCATCGTAGGGGAGCGGAGGCGATCCGTCCAGTCAGGGCTGCCGCAGCTCCTCGAGGGCCCGGCTGAGCTGGCGGTCGATCCATTGGCCCAGCCGTAGACGGAAGAAGGTCGTCAGCTCCGGGTCGACGTCCTGGCGACGGACATCCAAAGAGTCGCCGCCGGTCGCGGCGAGCCGGAACGCGGCGGGCGCCTCTGGATCGGTACCTATCAGCACCTGGAAACGCGTCTCGACGCGCCGAAACGGCGGATAGGACGTCCGCAGCTCGAGCGCGGCGTGAACGCCGGGGACCTGCCACCCGTCGAGCTCCCCCCCACGGTATGGGTCGTGCCGCCGCTCCAAATCAGGCTTGACAGCCTCCGGTAGGCGCAGCGTCGCGAGCCGCGCCGACACACCCTCCTCGATCGAGGTCAACAGGCGCAACGCGATCGCCTCCTGGTCTCCGTAGAGGCCGCGGAGATCCTCCGCCACTTCGTCGGGCTGGCGAGCCGCCGAGCCTGCGAGGCCATCCGCGGCGAGCTGCATCGTGTCGAGCCCGCGCTCGCGGAAGAAGGCGATGATCGGCGCCGCGTTCCCTCGGTCTGCATCCTCCAAGGCATCGAAATAGGCGCGGCGCTGATCGGCGAAGACGACGAGCGGGATGGACGCGGCCCGGTAGAAGTAGACCGAGCTGAGCGCCCGCGCCAGCCGTCCATTGCCGTCGGCGAACGGATGGATGTTCACCAGCGCATAGTGGGCGTAGGAGGCTTGCAGCAGCGGATGAGCCGACTCGAGCTCGGGGCTGGCGAGCCCGTCGACCATACGGCGCATCTCGAAAGGCACGCGCTCGACCGGTGCGTAGGCGTGCAGGCCACCGTCCGCGAGCTGAACATGGTTCGGCGCTGTTTTGTAGCGCCCGCCCACCAAGGCTTGGTCCTGCCAGCCCATCGGGGTGAGCACGCGATAGGTTGCCTGCGCGCTGCAGATCCTCTCGTGCAGAGCGCGAATCCAGGCCTCCGTGATCGGCAGCTTCTTCGTCGCCGCGTCGAGGACCAGCTCGTACGCGTCGAGCTGCGCCTCGAACAGGCGCCGCACCTCGGGCCCCCGCTCGTCGATCATGTGCTGCCAGGCGATCCCCTGCATGGCGACCGTCAAGGTGAAGCCACGGTCGACCGAGTAGAGCCCCTCGATGGCTCCGGTGTCGAGGGCGGCGGCGCGCATGGCGACCTCGACGGCCTTGGCGAACGCTTCCGGCTTGGCTGCCGCCCGCTTCGCGGCGAGGTTCGCCGCGAAACGATCCCACAGCTCGACGTCGGTCTCGGCGAGGCCGGTCCAGGCAGAGAAGTCCGGGATCTCCCGGTAGAGGCGGTCCGCCGTCTCGATGTCGGTCATGGTCCGAAGCTCGGCTCGTATAGGCTCGCACGGTAGGGATTCGAGACCCGAGCCAATCGGCCATTATACCTTCCCGCTCGGCCTGCATCGGCCTCGCGCCGCCCGCCCTTGCCATCCCTTCCCCCGTCGTCCAGACTTGCCCCCTCATGCGGCGCGCCCCCCTGGACCTCGACAAGCAGCTCAACCCCGAGCAGATCGCGGCCGTCACCCATGGCGAGGGGCCGCAGCTCGTCCTCGCCGGGGCGGGGTCGGGGAAGACCCGCGTCATCACCTACCGCATCACCTGGCTCGCCGAGGAGAGGAACGCCGATCCCGGGGCGATCGTCGCCGTCACCTTCACCAACAAGGCGGCGGCCGAGATGCGCGAGCGGGTCGAGGAGCTCCTCGGCCTCTACCCGCTCCCCACCTTCGTCGGCACCTTCCACCGCTTCGCGCTGGTGCTCCTGCGCCGCTACGGCGAGCGGGTCAACCTCAAACGCGACTTCCAGATCCTCGACACCGCCGACCAGCTCTCGCTGATGAAGCAGGCGCTCGCCGCCGAGGGGCTCTCCGAGAAGGCCTTCTCGCCGCGCTCGGTCCTCTCGGCGATCAGCTCGGCCAAGAACCGCCTGCTCGAGCCCGCCGCCTACGAGTCGGCGGCGCAGAACTTCTTCGAGAAGAAGGTCGCCCTCCTCTACCGCCGCTACCAGGGGCTCCTGACCCAGGCCTCGGGGGTCGACTTCGACGACATGATCGCGCTCTCGGTCAAGCTCCTGACGCGCGAGGAGGACGTCCGCGAGCGGGTGCGGCGGCGCGCCAAGTACCTGCTGGTCGACGAGTACCAGGACACCAACTTCGCCCAGCTCCGCCTCATCCAGGAGCTCTCCGGGGCGGACGGCAACCTCACCGCGGTGGGCGACGAGGACCAGGGGATCTACCGCTGGCGCGGCGCCGACCTCGACAACATCCTGCGCTTCGAGGACACCTTCCCCGGCGCCACCGTGCGCAAGCTGGAGCGCAACTACCGCTCGACGCAGACCATCCTCGACGCCTCGGGCGGGCTCATCGCCCACAACGTCCACCGCCGCGGCAAGCGCCTGTGGACCGACTCCGGCGCCGGCGACCGGCTCGAGCTCTACCAGGCCGCGGACGAGGTCGAGGAGGCGCGCTGGATCGTCGGCACGCTGCAGGGCCTGCGCAGCCGCATCAAGCTCGGCGACATGGGGATCCTGGTGCGCACCAATGCCCAGACCCGCGCGCTCGAGGACGAGCTGCTGAAGCAGGAGGTGCCGTACGTCCTGGTCGGCGGCACCCGCTTCTACGACCGCGCCGAGATCAAGGACCTGGTCGCCTACCTCCGCGTGCTCAGGAACCCTCGCGACGCCTTCTCGCTCGCCCGCATCTTCAACCAGCCGCCGCGCGGCATCGGCAAGGCGACGCAGGACATGCTCCAGGCGCAGGCGACCGAGCTCGGGGCGACGCTCTGGGACGTGCTCTACCACGACGAGCTGGGAAAGCTGCCGGCGAAGAGCGCCGCCGCCGTGCGCAAGTTCCGCGATCTGATCGTCGGGCTGCAGAAGGACGCCGAGGAGCTGCCGCTCCCCGCCCTCCTCGACCGCCTCCTCGCGGCGAGCGGCTATGCCGACCTCTACCGCCAGGACAACCCCGAGGACCAGGCGCGCCTCGAGAACATCCGCGAGCTCCTCTCCGCCGCCCAGGAGTTCACCGAGGCGAACAGCGTCAACAGCGGCGACCTCGACCTGCTGACCGGCTTCCTCGACCACATCGCCCTGGTGACCGACCTCGATTCGATGAAGGCCGGGCGCGGCGTCTCGCTGATGACGCTCCACAGCGCCAAGGGGCTCGAGTTCCGCGCCGTCGTCGTCGCCGGCCTGGAGGACGGTCTCCTGCCCCACTTCAACAGCCAGGGGGCGCGCGACGACATCGAGGAGGAGCGCCGCCTCCTCTACGTGGGGATGACGCGCGCCCGCGAGCGGCTCTACCTGACGCTCTGCCGGCGGCGCCGGATCGCCGGCCGGTACCAGGACCAGACCGAGTCGCCGTTCCTCTCCGAGATCCCCGACAAGCTGCTGACGATCACCCGGAGCCCCGGCCTCTACGACTACGAGCGGCCGAGCCAGCGGGCGGAGGACGTCTACTCGTTCTTCGGCCGCGAGCGGCCGGCCGGCGCGGCGGCCGGGTCCGCATCCGATCCCGCGAGCCGCACGCCGTCGCAGTGGACCCCCGGCCCGCGCCGGGCGCCCGCGCCGAGCGGCGCCGGCGCCGCCACCACCTTCTCCGACGAGGAGCCGCCGCGGCGCGCCGTCAAGCGCGGCAGCCGCGTCCGCCATCCCACCCTCGGGCAGGGCGTGGTCTTGGAGCTCGACGGCCAGGGCGAGGAGGCCAAGATCACCGTCTTCTTCGAGCGCGCCGGCAAGCGGAAGCTCGTCGCCCGCTACGCCAACCTCGAGCTGCTCTGAGCTAGCGGCGGGCCTGCGCGAAGTAATCTTCGCGCAGCAGGGCGTAGAGGTAGTTGTCGACCCGTCGGCCGCGCAGCTTGAAATAGCCTTTGAGCAGCCCCTCGCGGGTGAAGCCGTTCTTCTCGAGCACCCGCTGGGAGCCGGCGTTCTCGATGGCGCAGCGCGCCTCGACCCGCTCGACCAGGGTGTTGGCGAAGAGGTCGGCCAAGAGCATCGCCAGGGCGTCGGTCATCAGGCCGCGGCTCTGGTAGGGGGAGGAGAGGGCGTAGCCGACCTCGGCCAGGCCGTGCTCCCAGTTGCTCACCACCAGGGTGATCCAGCCCGCCGGCTCGTGGCTCACCTCGACGATCCACTGGAACTTCTCGCCGCGGCCGCGGTAGAGGTCGGCGATCCGCTGGCTGGCGACGTCGGCGCGCAGCTGCGCCGTGGGGAGCTCGTTGAGCGGCTGGTAGCGGCGCACAGAGGGCTCCGAGCGCCACTGGCGGAGGAGGTCGGCGTCGCGCGGCGCGGCCGGCCGCAGGTTCACCCGGTGGGCGACGCGCTCCAAGGAAGCCATACAAAGCTGCATTCTAATGCAGGACGTGCGCCGCGTCAGGGGCGCCCGGCGGCTTGACCTCGGCCAGGATCGCCCGGTCGATCGCCTCGGCGGCGCAGCGGTGGCCGTAGGCCGAGGGGTGCCAGTTGTCGGCCCCGATCGGCGTCGACGACGCGGCGCGGCAGCGGGCGAACGGCTCCAGCAGGTCGACCAGGTGGAAGCCGTCGCGGCGCGCCAGGTCGCGCACGAAGAGGTGCTGGTCCATGTACCGGTAGTAGCCGAAGCTCTTGACCAGGCGCGGAAAGACCGCCACCAGCACCTGGAAGCGGTGCTCGCGCGCCAGGCCGGCGAGCACCCCGAAGTACTCGGCGACGGTGTCCCCGGAGACCAGGTCGAGGTCCTTCTGCTCTTCGGCAGTCAGGCCGGGAGCCGGGCCGGCGGCGCCGGCGCGCGGCGCCATCACCCGGAAGCGCAGGAAGCGGTAGAGCGCGCTCTGCGACGAGGTAGGGGTTGACCCGCGACCGGCCGATTCCCCCCGCCTTCGCGTGCTCGGCCGCGAGGAGGGTCTTGAGGATGTCGCCGTCCATCCGCTCGCGGTCGGTGAGCGAGTAGGCGACGACGACGAGGTCCGGCCGATAGGCGAGGGCCTTGTCCTTGAGGGTCTCCACCTCCTGCTGGGTGTTGTAGCCGGAGACCGAGAAGTTGAGCACCTCGGCCTTCACTCCCTGGGCTCGGAGCAGCCGCTCGAGGACCGCCGGGAAGACGTCCTCCGTCCGCTCGACGTGGAGGCCGGCCGCGATGCTGTCGCCGAGCACCACGATCCGGTAGACGCCCGGCGGCTTGGCGAGAGCATGCTCGACGTCGCGGTACCCCTGGCTGTTGCTCGTCCCCTGGTAGTCGTAGAAGGAGAGATCTCTGCCGCTGTAGGCCATGGGGGCCGGCTCGAAGCCGATCCGGGGGTTCGCCGACAGCCGGAAGCGGCCCTTCTGGATGACGCTCACCTCGGGCGCGGCGCCCAGGGCGCGGATCAGGAGCTCGGCGGCGCCGAGCGAGAGGAGGAGGGTGGCGAGCGAGAGGGCGAGCTTCTTGAGCACGGGTATGGGGACGGCCGACGGGCGACGGGCGGGCCGGCGGCTCCCCGCCCGCCCGGTTCGAGCCGGGTCGGGCGGGGAGCCGCGAGCGATCGAGCCGCGGCTAGTTGCGGATCCGCATGCGGTAGAACGACCGCCAGACGAAGACGAGCGAGATGGCGAAGAAGACGACGGCGAGCGTCGCCGAGGTCCGGCGGTTCATCTCGATCGCCAGCTCGACGGCGAGGAGGCCGAAGAGGGTGGTGAACTTGATGATCGGGTTCATCGCCACCGACGAGGTGTCCTTGAACGGATCGCCCACCGTGTCGCCGACGACGGTCGCCTCGTGGAGCGGGGTCCCCTTCTCGTGCAGCTCCACCTCGACGATCTTCTTCGCGTTGTCCCAGGCGCCGCCGGCGTCGGCCATGAAGATCGCCTGATAGAGGCCGAAGAGGGCGATCGAGATCAGGTAGCCGATGAAGAAGTACGGCTCCAGGCAGGCGAAGGCCAGGGTGGTGAAGAAGATGGTGAGGAAGATGTTGAACATCCCCTTCTGGGCGTAGCTGGTGCAGATCTCGACCACCTTCTTGCTGTCCTCGATCGAGGCGCGCTCGGCGCCCGAATCGAGGTGGATGTTCTGCTTGATGAACTCGACGGCGCGGTAGGCGCCGGTCGAGACCGCCTGCATCGAAGCGCCGGTGAACCAGTAGATGATGGCGCCGCCGGTGGCGAGCCCGAGGAGGAACGGCGGGTGGAGGAGCGACAGCTTGTCGACGTTCTCGGTCAGCCGGTTGGTGAGCACGACGATGATCGAGAAGATGAGGGTGGTGGCGCCGACCACCGCGGTGCCGATCAGCACGGGTTTCGCCGTCGCCTTGAAGGTGTTGCCGGCGCCGTCGTTCGCCTCCAGGTGGTGCTTGGCGCGGTCGAAGTCGACGTCGAAGCCGAAGTCCCGCTTGAGCTCCTGGCGGATGCCGGGGAGCGTCTCGATCGTCGACAGCTCGTAGACCGACTGCGCGTTGTCGGTCACCGGGCCGTAGGAGTCGACGGCGATGGTCACCGGCCCCATGCCGAGGAAGCCGAAGGCGACGAGGCCGAAGGCGAAGACGGCGGGGGCGATCATCAGGCCGCCCAGGCCGGCGGTCGAGACGCCGTAGGCGGCGCCCATCAGGGCGACGATCACGAGACCCATCCAGTAGGCGGAGAAGTTGCCGGCGATCAGGCCGGCGAGGATGTTGAGCGACGCCCCGCCCTCGCGCGACGCGGTCACCACCTCCTTGACGTGGGCCGACTCGACCGAGGTGAAGACCTTGACCACCTCGGGGATGACGGCGCCGGCCAAGGTGCCGCAGGTGATGATCGTCGACAGCTTCCACCACAGGCTGCCGTCGCCGCCGATGCCGGGGATCAGCAGGTAGGAGACGACGTAGGTCATGGCGATCGATATGCCCGAGGTCAGCCAGACCAGCGAGGTGAGCGGCGCCTCGAAGTTGAAGTTGTCGGCGTCCTCGAAGCGGGCGCGGGCCACCGCCTCGTTGATCCAGTAGGAGACGCCCGAGGTCACGATCATCATGACGCGCATGACGAAGATCCACACCAGGAGCTGCACCTGGATGCTGGTGTCGTGGACGGCGAGGAGGATGAAGGTGATGAGCGCGACGCCGGTGACGCCGTAGGTCTCGAAGCCGTCGGCGGTCGGGCCGACCGAGTCGCCGGCGTTGTCGCCCGTGCAGTCGGCGATGACGCCGGGGTTCCTGGCGTCGTCCTCCTTGATGTTGAAGACGATCTTCATCAGGTCGGAGCCGATGTCGGCGATCTTGGTGAAGATGCCGCCGGCGATGCGCAGAGCGGCGGCGCCCAGCGACTCGCCGATGGCGAAGCCGATGAAGCAGGGGCCGGCGTAGTCGCGCGGGACGAAGAGCAGGATGGCGAGCATCAGCAGGAGCTCGATCGAGATCAGCACCATGCCGATCGAGATGCCGGCCTTCAAGGGGATGGCGTAGGTCGGGAACGGCTTGCCGCGCAGGCTGGCGAAGGCCGAGCGCGAGTTGGCGAAGGTGTTGATGCGGATGCCGAACCAGGCGACGCCGTAGCTGCCGGCGATGCCGATCAGGCTGAACAGCACGATGATGACGACCTTGACGGCGTCGAAGTGCCGCAGCCAGCCGAAGTAGACGACCATCACCGCGCCGATGAACGCCTCGAGGATGAGGATGAACTTGCCCTGGGTGACGAGGTAGGTCTTGCAGGTCTCGAAGATCAGCTCCGAGATCTCGCGCATCGAGCGGTGGACCGGCAGGTTGCGCAGCTGGACGTAGGTGACCAGGCCGAAGACCAGGCCGAGCAGGCAGACGACGAGGCCGCCCATCAGCAGGCCGCGGCCCGAGTGGCCCAGGAACTGGACGCTGCCGAGGTCGGGCATCACCAGGTCGGCCTCGCTCGCCGAGGCCGGCACGGCGGCGAAGAGGGCGGCGGCCGCCGCCGCCATCCCGAGCAGCAGCCGCGTCTTCAGGTTCGGACCGTTGCGGTCAGTGCGTGTCGGTGAGGGCATGGTTCCTCCAGATCGAATGAAGCGATTGCATTCGCGGCCATCCGCGCATGGATACACCCTGGCCGGCTCCGGCCGAGGTCGTTTTCGGGCGATCTCATGGCCGGACCGTGGGTCCGACCGTATTGGCTTCGGGCGGCTCTCGCCGGCTCCGGCGGATGGGCGCAAATCGACGGGCGCACCGGCCTCCGGAGCGGCGGAACCGGCTGCGCACCATATCACAAACCACTGTGGCGGCTCGCTTCCGGGGCCGCCGCGAGACGACGGGCGGCGGCCGCGCGGAGCCCGCTTGCCGGCGCCGCGCCATCGCTTTGCCGCTATACTGAGAGCCCAATCCAAGCGTTTCGACGACGTCCGCCCGGAAAACGGCCGGAGCACCCGGAGGCCAGAGGTCGGCATGAGCCTGCTGCGCGAGATCACCGAGCGCTACCGCCTGGAGAAGATCTTGCGGTCGACCCGCGCCGGGAGCGTCCTGCGGGCGACGGACGCGTTGGGCGGCGGCACCGTCGTGGTCAAGCTCCTCGCCCTCGGCGCCGACCCGGTCGCCGAGGGCGAGCGCTTCTCGGCCTTCGCCGCCGGGCTCGCCGGCCTCGAGCACCCCAGCCTGCCGGTCGTCCGCGACTTCGGCCTGACGGTCGACGGCTCCGCCTTCCTGGTGATGGAGCACCTCGAGGGCCGGAGCGTCTCGACCCTCGCCGGCACCGACCCCAAGCGCATCCTGGCGGCGCTCGCGCCGGTGGCGGAGGGTCTCGCCCTCCTCGCCGCCCGCGGCCTCGCCCACGGCAACCTCTCGCCGGACAACCTCCTCCTCGCGGCCGGCTCCGGCGCGGTCAAGATGCTCGGCCTGGGCACCGCCCTCGGCCGCGCCGGCGGCCTCGCCGCCGGCGGCGAGAACGCCCGCTTCCGCGCCCCCGAGGAGCTGGCGGCGGCGGCGCCTGGCGCGGCGCCGGCGCCGCCGAGCCCTGGCGCGCCGACGTCTACTCCTTCGCCGCCACCCTCTGCCAGCTGCTCGAGGTGGCGCTCCCCGTCGAGGGCCTGGCCGCGGCCGAGCCGGCCGAGGCGCCCGAGGCCAGGCAGAAGCCCCGGAGGTCGCGATCCCGCTCGCGCTCTCCTTCCAGCTCGAGGACGCCGAGGCGCTGCGCCGCTTCCTCGCCGCGGCGCTCGCCCGCCGATCCCGAGGCGCGCCCGACGCTCGCCGCGGCGCGCGAGGCGCTGCAGCGCGCCCTCCACGGCGGACCGGCCGCGAGCATCGGGCGCCCGGCGAGCCTCGAGGAGACCCGGCCCGCCTTCCTGCCCGAGGCGCCCGGCCCGGAGACCGCGCCGGCGCTCGAGCCGCCGCCGGCGCTCGCCGCCCTGCCGCCGGCCGTGGCCCTCCAGCCGGCCGCCGCGCCGAAGCCTGCGCTCCCGAGCCGCCGGGACGCCGCCGAGCGGCTCAGGATCGCGATCCCCGAGCCGCCGCGGCCGGCGGTGCCGCCGCCGGCGGCGTTCGCGGACGACGACGGCGGCGAGGCGCTCTCGCCGATCACCGACGACATCCTGGAGGCGGCCGCCGCGCCGCCGCCCAGACCGGCACCGCCGCCGCCGGCCGCGGCGAGCGCCGCCCGCGAGACGCCGCCCGCCGGCTGGCGGGGCCGGCTCCTCAAGCCGGCGCCGCTCGCCGGCGCGGCCGGCGTCCTCCTCCTGATCGTCCTCGGGCTCGTCCTCTGGTCGCGGTCGGCGACCCCGCCGCCGGCCGCCGGGCCGGCCGCGTCGCCCGCCGGGCCGGCCGCTTTGCCCGCCGTGCCTCCGCCGCCGCCGCTACCGCCGCCGGGCGACCGGCTGCGCGCCGCCGAGGAGGCGCTCGCCGCCGGCGCCGACCACGACGCGCTCCTCGCGCTGCGCTCGATCACCCCGGCCGAGCAGCGGACGCTGCCGGCCGACGCCTGCCGGCGGATCGAGAGCCTCGAGGAGATCCTCTCGATGACCGCGCCGGCGCGCCTCTCCGCCGACCTGCAGACCGGCTGGAGGACGGGGGACCTGGCGCTCCTGCGCATGGCGGCGCGCGACGCCATCGACCAGCCGGCGGCGGTCGCCATCCTCCCCGCCGCGACGCGCGACACCCTCGACCGGGCGCGCCGCGCCGCCGAGCTCTACGACCTGGCCGAGGCGGCGAGCCGCAGGGGCGACAGCGCCCGCGCCCTGGAGCAGCTCGGCGAGCTGGCGCACCTCGTCCCCGCCTTGCGCGACGGCACGGGCCTGCGCGACAGGGCGGCCGTCGCGGTCGAGGCCGAGGCCGCGAAGCTGGTCGCCGACGCGCGCTACGAGGAGGCGCTCGCCAAGCTCGAGCCGCTGCGCCAGAGCTGGCCGGAGCGGCCGGGCCTCAAGAGCGAGGTCGAGACGATCCGCGGCCAGGAGAAAGACGAGCAGACCCTCGCCAACCTGCTCGCCGAGGCCGACAACGCCGAGAAGCGGCGGCGGCCCGACGAGGGGATCGACCTCCTCCGGAAGGTCAGGCCCACGCCGCACCTGCGGGCGGACTACGGCGCCCAGATGGCCCGCCTGCAGGCCCTCCTCGACCGCGTCGACGGCCGGCCGCCGACCGTCGAGCTGCGCGACGGCTACCTGCTCGACTACGACCGCGGCACCGTCGCCAACCTCTCCTTCCGCATCCGCGACGACTACAAGGTGACGGGGGTCAAGGTCTACGCGCGGGCGGGCGGCGGCGGGCGGATGATCGAGCTGCCGTACAAGAAGGACGGCTTCGTCTACGACGTCGCGATCCAGCCGAGCTTCCACCAGAACGGCACCGTCGACTTCTACGTCGTGGCGAGCGACTACTCCGGCCACGAGACCTCCCTCGGCAACCGCGACAGGCCCCTGCAGCTCAAGCGCCGGAAGGGCTTCCGCGAGAGCTGAGGCCCGTGGGTGCGGAGGATCGTGCTCGGGGCTACGGCCCCTCGACCTCGACGAGCCGCACCGGGCGCGTCACCGGCGGCAGGCAGCGGCGGTCGTCGCACGGCTGATAGGTGAGGCGCACGTCGCGCGCGCCGTCCTTCACCTCGCCGCGGACCACCACCCTGCCGGTGTAGACGGCGAGCCGGTCCTCGGCGAAGGCGAGCCGCAGCGACTCGGCCTTGGGATAGACGAGCCCGCGTACGTCGCCCTCGACCCGCGTCGGGATCAGCTCGGGGAGCGAGGCCGGGTTGGCGTTGACGTGCCAGCCGGGGCGCAGCGTCAGCCGCAGCTCGAACTTCCGCCAGCCCCCGGCGGCCGCCGCCGGTCCCGTGAACCGGCCCTCTGCCGCCGCCACCTGCTCGGCGAGCCGCGCCAGCGTTCCCCCGGCACCCGGCGCGGGAGCCACCGGCGCCGCCGGGGCCGGCGCTCCGCTCGCCGCCGCGGGTACCGCGTGGTAGCGCGCCACGGCGAGCGCGAGGGTGGGGACGGCCGCGGGGTGGCGCGCCAGCTCCGGGGCGAAGGCGCGGAGGGCGCGCGCGGCGCGGGCGCGGTAGGCCGCCTTGCCCGTCGCCCGCGCCAGGCGCAGGAGATCGAGGATGGCGACGGCGTTGCCGGCGGGGATGGCCTCGTCGGCCACCGTCTCCGTCCGCGCCAGGAGGTCGGGCTCGGCGGCGGAGAGGAACCAGCCGCCGCGGGGAGCGGCGAGGCGGCGGTCCATCTCGCCCGCCAGGCGCTCGGCTTCGGATAACCAGCGCGGCGACCTTCCTGGCGGCCGTGCGCCGCCCGTCTCGGCCAGGGTCAGCAGGCCGTGGATCAGGAAGGCGTAGTCGTCGAGGTAGGCGGGGATCCTCGCCCTGCCGCCGCCCGCTGGGCCATCACGATAGCTGTGGCGGAGAAGGCCGTCCTCGCCGCGCAGCCGGGCGAGGACGAAGCCGGCGGCCCGCGCCGCGGCGTCGCGGTAGCGCGGCTCGCTCCACGCCTCCGCGCCGCGCGCGAGGGCCGCGATCGCCATGCCGTTCCAGTCGGCGAGCGCCTTGTCGTCGACGAGCGGGCGCCGGCGGCGGCGCCGCGCGGCGCGGAGCCGCGCCAGGTGGGGCGCCATCCGGGCGGCGAGCGCCGGCGGCGAGAGGCCGAGCCGCGCCGCCTGCTCGGCGAGCGGCCGGGCGAGGAAGAGCGTGCGCCGGCCGCGCGGCAGGTTGGGCGGCGCGTCGAAGCCGAAGATGGGGGTGAGGAACCGGTAGCCCTCGGCGCCCAGGGCCGCGCGCAGCTCGGCGTCCGTCCAGACGTAGTAGGCGCCCTCCTCGCCGGCGGTCTCGGCGTCGATGGCGGACGCGAAGCCGCCCGCCGGGAGCGCCATCTCGGCGAGCAGGAAGTCGAGCGTGCCGCGGCCGGCGCGCTCGAGCTCCGGATCGCGCGCCGTCTCCCCGGCGAGCGCCGCGACCTCGGCGAGCCCGGCGTTGTCGTAGAGCATCTTCTCGAAGTGCGGCAGCCGCCACCGCGGGTCGAGGGTGTAGCGGTGGAAGCCGCCGCCCACCTGGTCGTAGATCGCCCCCTCGGCCATCGCCCGCAGGCTCTCGACGACCATCCCCCGCGCCCTGGCGCCTGCCGCCGCCTCGCCCGCCTCCCAGAGCAGGAAGAGGTTCGCCGGCTGCGGGAAGTTGGGCGGTCCGCCGAAGCTCCCGGTCGCCGCCGAGAAGCGGCTCTCGAGGGCGGCGACGCTCGCCGCCGCGGCCGCGGCCGCCGGCACCTCGGCGGCGGGCGCGCTCTCGGCGGCGACGGCGCGGCGCACGCCGGCGGCGACCCGCGCGGCGGTCGCCTCGACCTCGGCGCGCTTCCCCTCCCAGGCGGCGTGGACGTCCCGCAGCACCGTCGGAAAACCCGGCTGGCCGTCGCGGGCCGCCGGCGGGAAGTAGGTGCCGGCATAGAAGGGCTCGAGCCGGGGGGTGACGAAGAGCGAGTTGGGCCAGCCGGCGCCGCCGTTCATCAGCTCGGTCGCGGCGATGTAGACCTCGTCGACTTCCGGCCGCTCCTCGCGGTCGACCTTGACGCTCACGAACCAGCGGTTCATCAGCTCGGCGATGGCCGGCCGCGAGAACACCTCGCGCTCCATGACGTGGCACCAGTAGCAGGTCGAGTAGCCGATCGAGAGGAAGATCGGCTTGCCCTCCCGCCGCGCCTTGGCGAACGCCTCCTCGCCCCAGGGATACCAGTCGACCGGATCGTGCGCATGGAGAAGGAGATACGGGCTCGACTCGTGCATGAGCCGATTGCCAGGGAAGCGCGGCGGCGCCGGCGCCGCCCGCTGCGGAGGCGCCGCCCGCTCCGGCACTCCGCCACCGGCGAGCCCGGGGAGCGAGAGGGCGAGCGCCAGCGCCAGCCAGCAGAGTGGCGGTCGCGCGCCAGGAGTCGACGCGCGGGGAGTCCAGCGGGGAGTCCAGCGGGGAGTCCAAGGGATGCGGGAGGTCATGCCCAAGCTTATGCCGGGCGGGGGACGATGAGCGGCGAGGATGCGACATCGTCCGCCCTCGAGGCGGCCCTGCTCGCGGAGCTCGCCGAGCCGGGGCTCGCGGCGGGCGACCCCGGCGCGCTCCTCGGGGCGGCCGTCGCGGCGCTCGTCCGCCATCTGACGACCGAGTACGCGGCCTTCTGCGAGCTGCTCCCCGACGGCAGCTTCCTGTTGCGCGCCGGCTGCGGCTGGAACGACGGCCACGTCGGGCACACCACGCTCGCGGCGGCGGCCGGATCGAGCGCCGGCTACACCCTCCTCGCCGGCTCGCCCGTCTTCGTCAGCGACTTCTCCGGCGAGACGCGGTTCCGCCCGTCGCCGCTCCTCGCCGAGCACGAGGTCGCGACGGGCCTCATCGTCCCGGTCCTCGGCGAGGAGGCGCCCCTGGGCGCCCTCGGGATCTACACGCGGCAGACCCGGACCTTCACGCCGGCCGAGGCGCGGATGCTCGAGCGGGTCGCCCGCCTGCTCGCCGCCGCCGTCGATCGGCACCGGTCGGTCTCCCTCCTCGCGGCGCGCGAGCGCCGGCTCGCCGCCGTCTTCGCCAACACCCTCGACGGCATCCTGATCGCCGACGATCATCGGGTGATCGTCGAGGCCAACCCCGCCGCCGCCGCGATCTACGGCCGGCCGCGCGAGGCGCTCGTCGGCGCGCGCGTCGAGGACTTCGCTCCCCCCGAGCACCGGCCGGCGGCGGTGGCGGCGTGGGAGGCGTTCGTCGCGGCGGGAGAGCAGAGCGGCGTCTTCGAGGTGGGGCGCCCGGACGGCACGTCGCGCCACGCCGAGTACCGCGCGCGCGCCCACTTCATCCCCGGCCATCACCTCTCCGTGCTGCGCGACGTGAGCGAGCAGCGCCACGCCGAGGAGGCGCGCCGGGAGAGCGACGAGCGCCTGGCGAGCGCCACCCGCCTCCAGACGGCCATCCTCGACTCCCTGCCGGCTCACATCGCGGTGCTCGACTCCACGGGCACCATCGTCGCGGTCAACGAGGCCTGGCGCCGCTTCGCCCGCGCCAACGACATGCATCACCCGGCGCTCGGGATCGGCCTGAGCTACCTCGAAGTCTGCCGCCGGGCGGCGGCGGCCGGCGCCGCGGAGGCGGAGCGCGTCCTCCAAGGCCTCACGGCGGTCCTCGCGGGCGACGAGCCCCAGCTCGAGCTCGAGTACCCCTGCCACGCGCCGGACCAGCACCGCTGGTTCCGGCTGATGGTGACGCCGCTCGGCAGCGGCCAGGGCGGCGATGCGGCCGGTGCGGTCGCCATGCACCTGGACGTCAGCAAGCGACGGCAGGCCGAGGACGAGAACGCGCGCCTCTTCGCGGAGATGCTCGCCACCGGGCGGAGCAAGGACGAGTTCCTCGCCATGCTGGCGCACGAGCTGCGCAACCCGCTGTCGCCGATGCTCCACGCCATCGAGCTGCTGCGCCAGCGCGGCGGCGACGACGCGGTGCGCGGCCGCGCGCTCGAGATGCTCGGCCGCCAGGCGCGCAACATGGCGCGGCTGGTCGAGGACCTGCTCGACGCCTCGCGTATCACCCGCGGCCGGATCGAGCTCCGGGTCGAGCCGGTCGAGCTCGCGGCGCTGACGGCGCGGGTGCTCGAGTCGACCGCGCCGGCGATCGAGGCGCGCGGCCACCATCTCGCGGTCGAGCTGCCGGCGGAGCCGGTCTGGCTCGCGGCCGATCCGATCCGTCTCGAGCAGATCCTCGCCAACCTGCTCAACAACGCGGCCAAGTTCACCCCGCCGGGCGGCCGCATCGAGGTCGCGGTCAGCCGCGAGCCGGGGGCGGTCGCGCTCTCGGTGCGCGACGACGGCGAGGGCATCCCGGCCGAGCTCCTGCCCCGCGTCTTCGACCTCTTCGTGCAGGCCGACCAGTCGCTCGCCCGCTCGCACGGCGGCCTGGGCATCGGGCTCTCGCTGGTGCGCAGCCTGGTCGGGCTCCACGGCGGCAGCGTGACGGCGCGGAGCGACGGCCCGGGGCGGGGCAGCGAGTTCGTCGTCCGCCTGCCGGCGGACGGCGCGGCGGCGTCCCGCCCGGAGAGCCCCCGTAGCGCCGCGCCCGCCGAATCGCGCAGCCTCCGCATCCTGGTGGTCGAGGACAACCCCGACACCGCCGCCTCGCTCGCCGAGCTGCTGCGGATGTGGGGCCACGACGCCCGCGTCGCGACCGACGGGCCGAGCGCGCTGGCGCTCGCGCCGGGCTTCCGGCCGGAGGTCGTGGTGCTCGACATCGGCTTGCCCGGGATGGACGGCTACGAGCTCGCGGCGGCCCTCTGCCACGCGGAGGGCCTGCCGCGGCCCTATCTGGTGGCGCTGACCGGCTATGGGCAGCGCGAGGACCGGGAGCGGGCGAGCCGGGCGGGGATCGACCGCCATCTCACCAAGCCGGCGGACCTCGCCCAGCTCCGCGAGCTGCTCGCCGAGACGGGCGCCGCCGCCGCGCCGCCGCCCGCCTCGGCGTGAGCCCGGCGGCGCCGGGAATCACGGCGTCTTGTCACACTCGGCGCCCGCCGGCGCACACCACATCTTAGAAGGATCACGAACGGCCGGCGAAAGGAGCGCTCCGATGTTCCATGGCGTAGCTGTCTCCTGACGTCTCCGGGAAGAAGCGACGACCGCGTCACCGCCCTCCGGACCCACTCCGAACCCGTCGACGGACCCCTCGTCGCAGGAGACCTCATGAACGTCCGTGCCCTGCGCGTCATCCTCCCGCTGTTCCTGCTCGCCGGCAGGCTCTTCGCGCTCCCCGCGACGCCGGCCGCGGACGTCGTCCGCTCCTCGCCCGCCGTTCCCATCATGGTCGAGGTCGAGGCGGCGGACGAGGACGAGGTCCTCGTCCCCAACGCCTTCGCGAGCTCGGGCTCCTGCGGCGTCGAGCGCTGGTCGGTCAAGACCGGCACCGACCCCAACTCCGGCGCGATCAACCTCGCGTCGTCGACCGCCAACACCATCCTCACCATGCGCGGCTGGCCGGCGCCCAACCCGATCCCGACCAACAGCCGCGTCTCGCCCTACGAGACGACGGTCTGGGTGCTCACCGCCACGCTCGTCGAGTACAAGCTCGAGAGCGATTCGGACTATCACCTGGTATTGACCGACAGCGCCGGCAATACCCTGATCTCCGAGATCCCCGATCCGGCCTGCGTCGGCTCCGGCAGCCCCTTCGCCGCGAAGATCGCCAACGCGCGCGCCGAGTTCGACGCCAAGTTCAACGTCACGACGAGCTTCCAGACCGCCAACATCCCGGTGCGGGTGACCGGGGTCGGCATGTTCGACTTCCTCCACGGGCAGACCGGCGTGGCGCCGAACGGGATCGAGGTCCACCCCATCCTGGACATCGTCTTCAACCCGAGCACCAGCCCGGACTTCGCCCTCTCGGCCTCGCCCGGCGCGGTTTCCGCCGTGCAGGGCGGCTCGGCGACGACGACGGTGATGACCACCGTCTCGGGCGGCTTCAGCTCGGCCGTGTCGCTCTCGGCCTCCGGGGTTCCCGCCGGCGCCTCCGCCACCTTCACGCCGGCGTCGATCGCGGCGCCCGGCGCCGGCTCCTCGACGCTCAAGCTCTCGGCCGGCACCGCCGCGACCGGCACCTACAGCGTGACGATCACCGGCTCGGGAGGGGGAAAGACCCACACGACGACCGTCTCCTTCACCGTCACCAGCTCGAGCGCCCCCGATTTCTCGCTCGCGGTGTCCCCCACCGCCGTCTCGGCGGCGCAGGGCGGCATGGCGACGGCGACCGTCTCGACCGCGGTCTCCGGCGGCTTCAACGCGAGCCTCGCGCTCTCGGCCTCCGGCGTCCCCGCGGGCGCCTCCGCCACCTTCAGCCCGGCGTCGATCGCGGCGCCCGGCGGCGGCTCGTCGACCTTGACGCTCGCCGCCGGCACGGCGGCGGTCGGCGCCTACGGCATCACGGTCACGGCGACGGGCGGCGGCAAGACCCACACCGCGCCGCTCACCCTGAACGTCACCTCCGGCGGCACCGCCCAGCAGCTCTTGAAGAACCCCGGCTTCGAGTCCGGCAACGTCTCCTGGACGGCGAGCTCGGGGGTCATCACCACCGCCACGACCGGCGAGCCCGCCCACGGCGGATCGTGGGAGGCCTACCTCGACGGCTACGGCGCGGCGCACACCGACACGCTCTACCAGCAGGTGGCGATCCCGTCGACGATCGCCACGGCGACGCTCACCTTCTGGCTGCACGTCGACACCGCGGAGACCACGACGACCACGGCCTACGACACCCTCGCGGTCCAGATCCAGAGCTCGTCCGGCACCGTCCTCGCGACCCTCGCCACCTACTCCAACCTCGACGCCAGGACGGGCTATGCTCAGAAGTCCTTCAACCTATCGAGCTACAAGGGGCAGACCGTCCGCGTCTACCTGGTCGGAACCGAGGACTACCGCGATCAGACCTCCTTCGTCGTCGACGACTTCGCCTTGAACGTCCAATAGCCGGGGAACCGAGGAGAACCATGAACAGATACAGCGCATTGGCTTCGCTCGCTCTCGCCCTGGCGATCGGTCACCTCTCCCCCGCCGCCGCCGCCCCGCCGGCGGCGGCCGCGATCCTCGAATCCGCCCCCCGCGGCACCGTCGTCTTCGACGACGACGGCGGCCGCGTCCAGATCGTCCCCCGCCAGGCGGCCGCCGCCGGAGAGCCCGCCGGCCAGCCCTCCCACCATGGCGGGCCCGTGATCTCCGGCGGCAGCATCCATCCCATCTTCCTGGGCAACGGCTGGCGGGACGCGGCCAACCGGCGCCAGGAGTCGCAGATGCTGGCGGCCCTGGCGAGCCGCGGCGGCTCCTCGACCTTCCCCTCGCTCGCCCCCTACCGGCTGGCGGCGCCGCAGATGCACGGCCCGGCGCAGGAGCTGGCGGCGGCGGCCCCGCGCACCCGGAGCCTCTCCGACCTCGTGATCCAGGGGCGCCTCGACCGGCTGGTGAACGCCCGGAACGCCCAGCCGCTCGATCCGAGCGCCGTCTACGTCGTCTTCCTGCCTCCCGGCCTCCGCTCGACCCTCGGCACCAGCAGCTCCGAGAAGGACTACGCCGCCTACCACAACCACCTCCACTCCGCCGCCGGCGTCATCCACTATGTCGTCGTCCCCTACGAGGACGATTTCGCGGCATGGCTGGGGAACGCGCAGCGGGCGCTCGTCGAGACGCTGATCGATCCGGAGGGGAACGGCTGGTACTAGGGACTCCTCCTCCGCCGTAGCGGCGGGCGTGTCATGATCCGCCCTCACCTCGGGGGCGCTCGCGGCGCGTCCGCCGCCGTCGTCACCGCTGGGGGAGAGGCTCGATTGCGAATCCTGGTCGCCTTGGGGGGCAACGCCTTGCTGCGGCGCGGCGAGGCGCTCTCCGCCGAGAATCAGCGGAAGAACGTGCGCATCGCGGCGGAGGCCCTGGCGCCCCTCGGGCGCGAGCACCAGCTCATCATCTCGCACGGCAACGGCCCGCAGGTCGGGCTGCTGGCGCTCCAGGGCGAGTCGTACGCGCCCGTCGCCTCCTATCCGCTCGACGTGCTGGGGGCGCAGACGGAAGGGATGATCGGCTACCTCATCGAGCAGGAGCTGGGCAACATCCTCCCCTTCGAGCAGCCGTTCGCCACCATCCTCTCGATGGTCGAGGTCGATCCGGCGGACCCCTCCTTCGCCCATCCGAGCAAGCCGATCGGCCCCTTCTACGGCGCCGAGGAGGCGGCCCGCCTGAGGCGCGAGAAGGGCTGGACGGTCGAGCGCGACGGCGACGGGTTTCGCCGCATGGTGCCGTCGCCGCTGCCGGTGCGCATCTTCCAGATCCGCCCCGTCAAGTGGCTGCTCGAGCACGGCTGCATCGTCATCTGCGCCGGCGGCGGCGGCATCCCCACCATGTACGGGCCCGACGGCAAGCTCCACGGCGTCGAGGCGGTGGTCGACAAGGACCGGGCGAGCGCGCTCCTCGCCCGCGAGCTCGAGGCCGACCTCTTCGTCATGGCGACCGACGCCGACGCGGTCTACCTCGACTGGGGGAAGCCCACCCAGCGGGCCATCCGCCGCGCCTCGCCGCAGGGCCTCACCGCCCACTCCTTCGCCGGCGGCTCGATGGGTCCCAAGGTCGAGGCGGCGGTCGACTTCGTCACCCGCACCGGCAAGCCGGCCGCCATCGGCACCCTCCACGCGCTGGTCGACATCGTCCGCGGCGAGGCCGGCACCCAGGTGACCCCCGAGGCCACGGGCGTCGAGCTCTATCCGGCCGCCCCCGCGACGTAGACGGACGGGCGCCGGACCCCCGGGCGCGCGCGCCGAGAACCAGCCGGGCGCCGGAGCGCCTCGGCCGGTCCCGGAAGCGCGGCGAGGGCGCACTGCTTCACCGGCAACTACCCGATCCAGTGCTCGGGCCAGACCTGCTCGTTTCGCAACGGCTGCTACGTGAACTGCAACTTCCGCGAGATCGACTGCCCGGCCAACCGCCTCTGCCCCTAGAGCCGCGCGGCGGGCCGCGGCGGGCCGCTTCACGCCGTGCATGCTAGGGGAGCGCCGGCGCGGCGGCGCGGCTCCGGCTTTCGAGCTCGGACAGCCGCGCCGCGAGCGACTGGAGCAAGCCCGCCTGCTCGGCGATCGTTCGAGCCTGGCCGGCGATCTGCCGCTGGGCCGCGGCGAGCGACCGCTCCTGCTCGGCGGCTCTCCCGCTCTGCTCGCCGAGCTGGCGCGCCTGCCGCTGCAGCTCGTTCAACAGCATCGGATCGAGGAGCTGGTAGCGCACCGTCTGCGGCTGGCCCTCCGGGTCGTAGACCACCAGGTCGGGATAGACCGCGGCGACCTCCTCGGCGATCAGACCGTATTGCCGCCGGTGCGAGCCGTCGTCGTACTCGGGCCGGTAGAAGAAGCTCACCGGGCGCAGGCGCATCAGGCCGCGGCTCTCGTCGCCCAGGTCCTCGATACCCTCCTTGAAGCGGCGCGAGGAGGTCGTCGTGCCCAGCTTGCCCGCACCGTTGACGAGGACCGGAACGCCGGCCGAGCTGGTGACGCCGGAGATACCGGCCATGGAGGCGCTGGTGTGGGTGCCGGTGGTGCCGATGCGGATGCTGCCCGACTCGCTGCCGGACGCCGCATCGCTCGCCAGGTAGAGGTTGTTGCTGCCCGTCGCCAGGGTGACGCCGGCGTTGAAGCCCAACGCGACGTTGTTCGAGCCCGCCGCCAGATGGCCCAGCACCAGGCTCCCGACCCCCGTGTTGCCGTCGCCGCTGTTCGTGTTGCTGTTGACCAGCCCGCCGATCGCCTGATATCCGACCCCGGTGTTGTCGCTGCCGGTGGCGAGATCCGCGATCGCCATGGAGCCGAGCGCCGTGTTTTCGTTCCCTTCCGCGCTCCAGAAGAGCGTGCTCAATCCCACCGCGGTGTTGTTGGAACCGGTGGTGTTGGACCATAGCGACGCCGCTCCGACCGCCGTGGAGTTGAAGCCGGTGGTGTTCTGGACGAACGCGGTGTCTCCCAAGCCCGTGTTGAAGGAGCTGGCGTTGCTGACGCCGGCCAGGGTGCCGAGGAAGAGGTTCTCGTGGGCGGCGTCCGTCTCGGCGCTGAAGTAGCCGAGGACATCGGCCACCACGTGGGTGGCCGAGCTCTGCGCCCGCATCGTGATGTCGGCACCCTGTTGGTCCTGGCGCACCGGCACGACGACGGCATTGGCGATGTTGAGGCCGGGCAGGCTCGAATAGTTGACGATCGACGCGTTGGGAATCGGCTGGCCGGTGGGCCAGGCCTGCAGGTCTCCCGCGCCCGCCGGTCCGACGGCGACGACGTTGAGGAGGAGGGCCTGGACGCGCGCCGGCGGCGTGCCGGGGCCGGAGAACCCGCCGAATCCCGGCACCGGACAGCCGTTGGGGTTCCCGCCCTGGCTCGCCAGGCTCCCGGCGGCCTGGACCCCGACGACGTTGAACGTGCGCGTCGACCCCGGCGTGAGGGCGCCGCCGGCCAGACGGGTGTCGATGAGCCGGCACGGCTGGAGGCTGTTGAAGAGCAGGTTCGGCGACAGGACCTGCGCCTGGCCGGCGACCGCGGCGGCGCAGAGGACCGTGGTGAGCGGGATGAGGCGGCACATCCGTTCGTGGCGCATGCTTGGCTCCTCCTGAGGACTTGGCGTCCAGTCGTACGTAAGGGCGAGATCGCCCACCGCCCTCGACCGTCTCCCCGGGGGCGCAGGCAGGCCGGGGCGAGCCCCGCGCTCGAAGCGGCGACGCTCACGCCCTCGCATTCGAGGGACGTTGCGCGCGGTCTGGTTCATCGCAAGCTCACCGGTCCCCCGGGAAACGCATAGATGGAAGCCCACTCGACGGAGCGAGATCGAGCCCTATCGTACTCCAGGCCGCGGTGCGCGTCGGAAGCCAAGGCATCACGAAACAAAAGAGCCACAGCCGCATATTGCCAAACGTAATCGCCCTTGGGGCCGGTCTGGCAGCCGCAGGTGCCGAGGGCTGGCGGCCCAGCAGGGCGGCGGCTTTTCCGGCCCGTAGGCACTGTTCTCTTTAGAGACGGCCGGTTTCCTGCCGGTCCAACAAGAAGGAGATGAACGTATGAAGAAGTCCGTCCTCGTCCTCCTGGCCCTCCTCACCATCGTCCCGCTCGCGCAAGCTATGGCCCAGACGCCGGTCGCCGCGCCGCTAGCGACCTCCGTGCAGGCTGCGACGGCTGCGCAGTTCCTGGCGACCCTCGCGAGTTCCGCCAGCCAAGGCGCCGAACGACCTGACCCCCACCCCCTGGTTCAGGGCCGGCTGCACCAGCAGCGCCGATTGCCCCACAGGCAAGCTCTGCTGCAACGTCTGCGGCACCCCGCCCGATGGCGGCGGCAGTTGCAGGGCCTGTGTGACGCCGCTCCGGGGCCACTGCCCGCTGGTCGGGTAGTCGCAGGGTCGACACGGGCCGGGAACCCGTTGTCCTCCTCGAGCGTGAGCTGAAAATCACCTTCCGGCGCCGCGCCGGAACCAACCCTAAGGAGGTCGTCATGACCGCATTGTTGAGCGTCTTCGTTCTCGCCGCAAGCACCTTGGCCACACCGCCCGCCCTCTCCGCTCCGCTCCTGTGCTCCAGCGCTCCGGCACCGGTCGCAGCGGCGAGCTTCGAACGCTTCGCCGCCGCGGATTCGGTGTGCACCGACGGACAGTCGAAGACGGTGATCGGCACCTACTGCAGCTGCGACGGGATCACCACCCCGAGGTATCAGTACCAGTGCATCGACGGCGAGTGGGTGTACCAGTCCACCTCCTGCGGCCCGCCCTTCTGCCACCAAATACCTAGTTCGTAACGTGGTCTGCGCATCGACGGCCGCTCGCAGGCCGTTGTGAACACCGAAGGGCCTGGACGGCTGCCGTGCGCCGCGCGGGACGATAAGATAGGAGGCGGAGCCGGCGGGCGGAGGTGGGCCGGCTCCGCACGCTGGCCGGCGCCGCGTCGAGCGATGACGCCTCGCGGTCGGCGGTCGTCAGCCTGCTCGCCAATGATGTCGTCGGAGCCTCGGCGGACCAGGTCAGCCGGGCGATCTCGCGGCGCCTCGAGCCGGAGACGCCGGCGCCCTCCCTCGCCGGCTCGGCGGCAGCGTCCGCCGCGGCGACCTGAATCGGGACGATCCGGCCTTCGCGACGCGCCGCGCTCTCGTCGGGAAGAAGTCGGTCCTTCCCAGCAGGGCTCGGCTCTTGCGGGAAGGTTCGGCGTCTTCCGGTTGAGGGTTCAGATATTCCGGGAAGAGGCGGCCCTTTCCCGTTACGATCCAGCTCTTCCGGGAAGAACCTGCCGCTTCCCGCAAGAGTCCAGCTCTTCCGGGAAGGCTCGACCCCTTCCCGGGGAAAATTCAATTTTTCCCCCTACGCGCCGCATCTTCCAGGAATGATGGAACTTTTCCAGCTCCCCGCCGCGCGGCTGGGCCTCCGCGCTGCGCGCCGGGTTTCCGCACCGCGCGCTGGGCCTCCGCACTGCGCGCTGGGCCTCCGCACCGCGCGCTGGGCCTCCGAACCGCGCGCCCGGCTTGCTCAGCACGCGCTGGGTCTCCGCGCTGCGCGCTGAGCTTGCTAGCCCGCTGCTTCCGCGCTGTGCGTTGGGCCGGCGACCTGCCGCGCGGCGGCGGCGCGTGACGAGGCGCGCGCTCCAGCGCGAGGAGATCACGAGGCCGGACGGGTTTCGGCGCCAGGCTGAGCGGCAGGCCGATCCTGGGCCGACTGGCCGCAGGCGGAGCAGAAGGCCTGCCCGACCGCCATCCCGCGCCCACACCGGCGGCAGGGCTCGAAGAGCGGATTGCGCACCAAGAAGTAGAGGAGGAAGCCGACGAGGTTGGGCACCAGGGCCGCCGCCCAGGTCCAGAGGCGCGGCGACATGCCGCGCCGACGGGCGTCGCCGTAGACGTAGCCCAGGGCGAGGACGAACGCGGCAAGGAACAAGCTGCCGACGAAGCCCGGCAGGGCGTCGACGAGCCTCATCTGGTGCTCGTCGACCACTACGAAGAACGCCAGCAGGAGCCAGGCGGCGATCAGGGCGAGGAGAGCGAAGAGCTGCGCGGTCCGCGGCACGACGCGGCGAACGCTCTCCGGGACGAGGAAGAGCCCGAGCAGGGAGATGCCGCTGAGCAGGGCGAACACGAGAAACGGTACGGGCATCAGCCGAGTTCCTCCGCAAAGGGTGAGTCGAGAGCGGACGAGGCCAGCAGCAGGATCGCCGCGGCGAGCGAGGGCAGCGCCCAGAAGACCGCGACGAGGGCGGCGAGACCGGCCGGCGCCAGGCCGCTCGCCATCGGCATCCCGGCGGCGCCCTTCCAGACCGCGAGAGAGCCGGCCACGGTCATGGCGACCGCGGCCGCGAATCCCAGGAGCCTCTTGCGCCGGCGTGCGCCCTCGTCGGCCAGCTCGCGAGAGCGCCGAGCGAGCGCGGCCAGCACCCGGCCGTCGAGCTCGGGCGAGGCCGCGAACGCGATCTCGCCGAGCGCGCGAAGGGAGCGCCGCGAGAGCTCCATCTCGCGCCGGCACTCGGGGCATACCGCGAGGTGCTCGGCGAGACGCTGGCGCTCGGCCGGGGTGGCGTCGGCCGCCAGGCAGCTCGCGATGAGCGCGCGGGCCTCCTCATGAACGTCCATCGGCATCCTCCTCTCTCGCCAGGCGCGCACGGAGCGCCGCCAGGCCGCGCTGGATCCGCGACGCCACGGTCGACACCGGCGCTCCCACGACGCCCGCGATCTCCGAGAGCGACATCTCCTCTTGGAATCGAAGCAGCAGGGCCTCGCGATAGATCGGCTCGAGCGCCGCGAGCGAGACGGCGACACGGGCAGCGTCCTCGCTCCGCGCGGCGACCTCGAACGGCGAGGGGTCGCCGGCGGGGGGGCAGGCGGGAAAGCTCTCGTCCTCGCCCGCCGCACTTGCCCCGCGCGCCGTCGAGGCTCGAGACCCGCCGGCGCCGCATCAGGTCGAGCGCCAGGTGGCGCGCGATGGCGAAAAGCCAGGGCTCGAAGCGCAAGCGGCCGTCGTACTGCCGGCCGCGCTCGAGCACCCGTAGCCAGGTCTCCTGCACCAGGTCCTCGACCGGCTCCCGCCGCCCGATCAGGTAGACCAGGTAGCGCACGAGCTGCGTCTGGTAGCGCTCGACCAGACCGCCGAGGAGCGCGACGTCACGGGCGCGCAAGCCGCGCGCGATCTCCGCCGGCGCGCACTCGACGGGCGCGACGCAAGATGATCGTGGCAGGCTCATGGTCTCGGGCGGCATCTGCGGGGTATACGGCGGAGGAGGGGCCGGATTACGCAAGGACCGGCCATCGAGCGGCTCGGGGCCTGGGTAGCTTGCACCGCTGAGTGGGTCAGTGGGGTTTGGACAGGAGGGCTCGCCGGCCCGAATCTGCACCGGGCTTACCGACTACTTACCCGAAGGACGGAACGTGCAAGCGCGCGCACCAGTGGTCCCCAAGTGGTCCCCGGGTTGACGAGCGCCGCCCCGGCCCTCAGCTCGACGGGCAGGCGACCGAGGTGAACGCCGGCACGGCGTAGTGCGGAACGCTCCGGTGCAGGCGGTTGAAGTCGAGCGCGTCGGCGAGGTTGTTCGCCGCCTCGTCGCGGGCGGAGAGGGCGGGCAGATCCCAGCGCCACTCGATCATCTTCAGGATCGAGGTGTGGTCGTAGATCCTCCGGTCGATGACGCCGGGCGCCGAGAACGGCGAGACGATGATGCACGGCACCCGGAAGCCGCGGAGCGCGAAGGCCGGGTCCACGTCGGGCGCCTCGGTGGGGGGGATGTGATCGAAGAAGCCGCCCCACTCGTCGAAGTTGATGACCAGGACGGTGTGCGCCCACTTGCGGCCCGTCGTCACCGCGCGGTAGGTCTGGTAGAGCCAGGACTCGCCGGCGCGGATGTCGCCGTGGGGATGGTCGTCGGAGGAGGTGCCGGCGTCCTCGCCCTTGAGCGGCGGGTCGACGAAGGAGACCTCGGGGAGCTGGCCGGAGGCGCAGTCGGAGAGGAACTGGTCGTAGCTCTGCGAGATCGAGGTGTACTTCGTCCCCCAGAGGTCGAGGAAGGAGCGGTCGCTGTGGTAGTAGCGCCCGGAGAGCCCCGCGTCGGAGAGGCGGTCCCAGATCGTCGGCAGGGTCGAGAGCGCGAGCGAGTCGTCCAGCCGGTCGGTGACCGCGGCGTGCTGGTAGATGCGGTTGGGATAGGTCGGCCCCATGATCGCGGCGAAGTAGCGGCTGCAGACCGTCCAGTCGGGCGCGGCGTGGCCGAGGAACGGCAGGTCGGCCCGGGTGTAGTAGCCGATGGCGTAGGCGTCGTTCGAGCCGGCGCGCAGCCAGCCGTCACAGAGGCCGCCGTCGTACTCGACGCGGCCACCGTCGTAGGAGTGGTCGGGGTCGGGGTGAGCGCACCCCTGGAGGTCGGGCGCCAGCCGGTAGGTCGAGAGCGCATTCCCATTGCTGTCGGTATAGACGAGCCCGGCCTGCCGGCCGTCCGCGCGCGGCAGCCAGCCCAGCAGGTGGTCGAAGGACCGGTTCTCCATCATCGCCACGACGACGTGGTCGATTCCGCTCCTGTCCGGGCGTGGCAGGCGCTTCGTCTTCCTGGGGGGCGCCCCCCACAGCAGGGACGGCCCCACGGACAGCGAGCCCAGCGCGGCGGCCGAGCCGTAGAGGAATTGACGGCGGGTGAGGTGCGGCATGGGGGTGCCTCCTTACCCGGTTGGAGCCCCGCTCGGGACGCCTTGGAGAGGGGACGAGACTTTGAATCGACGTCCGCGAGCCTGCCCGCGCACCGGAAGCGCGAGCCGCCGAGGCGAGACTGCAATCGGTGTGCCCCTCGAGAGGCGGCGATCCTGAGAGCGGTCATTCGCGGGCGGCGGAACGCGGAACGCTGGCCTGCATCGGCGTTGCTAGTAGGTCCTGCTCACCGCGGCCTGAAAAGAGGACCGGCGCCATGCGGCGCCGGCTTCAGCTTCCGTCTCCCGGGAGGGAGCGGACCATTAGACGGTCCGCCGATGGCGCCGTCTCGCGCTGGCGCTCAAAGCCCAGGGAAGAGCCTCTATCCGACCCTGAGAGGGAGCGGTCCCGTTGCAGTGGAAGCTCGACTCGACTGAGGTCTCCGAGGCATGCCGTTGGTGAGCCCCCTTCTGGTCGAACAGCTGCTGAGACTGCCGCCAACAGACCGGTGCAGTGGCCGCCAGCTTCAGACCGTTTCCATCCGCCGTGATCGGCCTCCGGCACACCTCAACGACGAGCGTGCTTCCTTCCTTGATCGCGGAGCGCGACGGGGAGCGAGAGAGGCCCACACCGCCTATCGTCGCAACCGGCTGGACGATTGACCCTCGGCCGAGTATAATTATTAGGCAACTATGCCAGGTCCATGTATCCTCGACCTCTTCACCGGCGCCGGCGGCTTTACCCTAGGTGCCTGCCGCGCCGGGTTTTCCATCCCCTTGGCCATTGAGATCGATCCTGATCTCAGCGCTAGCCATTGGCTGAATTTTCCGCGCATTAAACTATTGCAGGGAGACATCTCGCAGCTCGACCCAGAGCTTTGCCTCCAATTCGCAGGTCTCCCTATTCCGAGCATTGCGGGTATTATCGGGGGACCACCTTGTCAGGGGTTCAGTGTAATCGGCAAGCGTAATCCACTCGATCCACGCAATTCACTTGTGAGCCATTTCTTTCGATTCGTTCGCACGATCAAGCCGCATTTTTTTCTCATGGAGAATGTCCCCGGAATCGTAGCCGAGCCATTCTTCTCCTTCTTGCAATATGAGCTAGAGTGCCTCGCGAACGACTATGTGGTCGTTGGCCCGGTAACGGTTAATTCAGCGGACTACGGGGCAGCTACTCTTCGCAAGCGGGTTCTCATTCTAGGATATAGACCGGAATGTGTTGATGCGATTGAAGAAGGCGATCTTAGGCCCGCATCAATCACTCGCGCGACTGTCCGCGATGCGATTTCCGACCTGCCCCCTCTCCAGACCGCGACTCCGGCGAGAGACGGCACATACTATGCAACCTATTCGACCGGCTCCAGCTCTACTCATATCAGCCCATACGGCCAACGTGCCCGAGAAGCACCTCAGCGTGGCCTAGGCTCAAGTTTGGTCCGCAGCCACTTTCGAGCTGGCCACATTTCGGGCTATCAGCCAACATGGCACACGCCATCAGTACACAAGCGCTTCAAACACGTCCTACCTGGAGGTCAAGACGAAATTTCTCGCTTCCCTCGATTGCATTGGGAGAGAGCTTGTCCTACGCTCCGCGCCGGAACGGGAAAGGACCGCGGCTCCCATCAAGGCATGCGTCCCATCCACCCTGCCGAGAATCGAGTAATTACCGTTCGTGAAGCCGCACGCCTCCAAGGCTTTCCAGATTGGTTCCACTTCCACAAGACTATTTGGCATAGCTTTCGGATGATCGGCAATAGTGTGTCTCCTTACCTCGCCGAGACAGTCCTTGCACTTATCGCTTCCCGCCTTATAGGAAGTACTCTCCGAAAACAGGATAATAGCGATAGAACCGACGGTAAGCGTTCAGCTGTTCTTGGCTAAGCGAAAACTTGTGCTCATCCCTGAACACCGAAGCTGAAAAGACTCCCTCGAACGGCAACAGCCTATCTAGATAGAGCTTCTCCTTCGCTGTCAGATGCGGCACCTTGATCTCATACTGATCGTCCTCGCCTTCAACGCCCCTAAAGTCTAATTCGTCGATGGCGCAGCGCGCCAATTCGTCTCGATCCGTAGCATTGGCTATCATGACACCCACGGAAATCATAGGTGCACCATCATTATAGCTAAAGTTGACCAAGGGAAGCGCCTTCTCGTCTCGACCAGCGGCTCGCAGACAATGGCGTATGTGGCGAAGCAGTAATTGCGCCAGCAGTCTTGGATAACCTTGGATAGATAGTTCTCTGTCAGCGATCGGCCGTGCCGTCAAGTTTGCAAAATAGTGCTGCAATGCCTCTCCGCGACTCAGCTCTCGATCCTCGCTTGGGTCCCTAAATTTAAGTCGATCACGGTGGGCATTAAGGGTTACTAGAACAATGCTTCCGCTTGGAACACGCTCGCATACTATCTGGATGTCCTCCCGCGCTGGACCTTCCGGACCAGTATCATAGTCAAGCCACATGACGCACCGCTTTGCGTCGAGGTTCAGGAGAGGAAGTGTTCGCGTTGTCCGCCCCTTAACCACTTCGATGCAGGCAAATGGGCGGTTAAACTCTGCTCGGTCTGGAGAGTGCTCCTCGATCGATATGAGATCTGTAAGTCCCAGCACCCTATGGAATAGGATGAAGTCAACAAACCACATCGATCCAAGCCCGATGTACCGGTACTCACTGACGGGGAAGCGCACCGCCAGACGCTGTAGTAGCTCCACAAAAAGCCTTCTCTCGACGCTCTTATTTGGGCGCAGAAGGTAGTTGATCTTGTCCGACGAACTCATCCGCTAATCCTCTACCTCATGCCGTAAAAAGTAGTCAAATGTAGAAGAGCCAACCTGTCGCGCGCTCAACTTTGGGTTACCCAGAGCCTTGGCCGCCTTCTCGACCAAGCCTCGCTCCTTCGGGTACTGAATATTTATGACATCAACGGCCTCTCCAATGTGCGGTACTCGCATAGAGGGGCGCAGCTCAAGCCTCTCAACCGGAACAGGCTTCGCGCTACGCTCATACGCGCGCGCACTATCAAGATCTGCCTTACGCTGATTGGTGTAATCTATGAATGGACGCGTCAGATCCTTCATTTTGACCAACGCACGGCGGTACAGCGGACTCTCCGAATCGATTTCGCGCTTGGTCGTTGTCCAAGGGAGGCTCGCGGGGGTTTCGGCACGAAATGCCACGATACCAAGAAACCCGTTGTATTGCGGGTGCCAACGTTGGAATCCTTCATCTCCCCAGACAGTGCGCTCGGATTTGTCAGCAGCCAAGACCACTCGATCATTACACAGAACGTACCAACCGTTGTCCTCGACGCCCATTTGGATAGCCTGGGCCGAATCGTCATCGGGCGGCAACGCTGCCATCCCGGCCGACACTTCGACGCGCACATCTCCGTCTGTATAGGCAATCCTTGCGGGCTCGAAGTCCGAACTCGTGCGAAGAAAGAAGCGGCGTGGCTCAACCGACACATCATTAACCTTCACCCGAAAGCCAGCCTGTAGAAAGATCGTATAGTCGCGAGCTATCATACGAGATAGGCCACTTACAAACGCAGCGTCCCCAAATGATTCTCTAACGCCAAGGTTGAGAGAAGATACCTCAACCCGCGTCCCCGGTTTAGGGGCGACTGGCTCTGCCTGAAGCGGAAAATTCCACGCATCGGCTTGCTCCCACTCGGGCACATTGACCGAAAGCTCGAATGACTCCGTCGTAGTGGACGACCTAATTGAGATATCGGAACCGATTTTGAAGATTGCTCTCTTCATACCAATCCCGTATAGCCCAATGGTATGATGGTGTCCGTTGTCGGCGTCGCGCCGACGGCCGAAGTGGAAGGCATAGTCTTGGGCGTCAGCGATCGAGATGCCTCCGCAGTTGTCCTCAATAACAAAGCTATCGAGCCCAAAGGTAATGGAGGCTTCGAATTCTGCAAGCGATGATCCAGTTGACATCCCCCTAGCGCTGTCGATGCTATTGTCAAGCAGGTCGAGAATGCAGTCCTCTAGCGAGATGTCCTTTGTTATCATGCGTATGAAGAAAGCTTTTGCGGGAGTCGCGTTGGCTTCCACTATCTAGCCTCCTTTTGAGAAGCCTTGGCAAACGTACAATGGCGCCTAATTCCACACGCTGAGCAGCGTGGATTAACCGGTCTACACACTGCGCGGCCGTGAAGAATGGAGGCAACATGGAAAGTGTAGCGCAGTTCAGGCGCCACAATGGATTCTAACGCGGCGTGAGACTGATCAGCCCGCCTGCATCGTATCCAGCCGAGTCGGTATGCAATCCTATGCACGTGTACGTCAACGGGAAGCACTGGATGATTAAGGGTAAACAGCATCACGCACTTTGCTACCTTGGTGGAGACGCCCGGCAGGCTGGTGAGATACATCTCTGCATCGGCTGCCGCTTTGGGCTTGAGGTGTTCGAGAGAACAAGAGCCCCAGTCGGAGACCACTCGCGCGAGGAGGCGATGAATCTGGTCGGCTCTAATGTTCCAAAGCCCGGCAGGCCGTAGCACATCTTGTAGCTGGCGTGCTGGCGCCGACAGGATCAGCTTCCAATCGGCGTAGGTTGCACGTAGCTCTCTAAAGACCCGCTCGGCAGTGTCTGGGGAGGTCTTATTGGAAAGCAAAATGTAAATCAGGTCGTCAAGGGGGTCCGCGGGGTTACCCAGACGCGATAAAACCTTCCCGGCGCTGATGAGCCGACAGACCTCTGCTACTTCCGAAGGCCTCGGTAAAAGTGCAACCTGCCATAGCCGGAGGGGGGCGCCTTGGCGCCTTCTGCTGCGCAACGCATTCCGGCCTTGCAGCAGCTCCCCTGAGCCAGGTAGCGCATCCAGGCCAAGCTCTTCCATGATCTCGAACCTTACCATGCCGGTGCCGATAAGCGCACCGTCACCTAGGCGCTCACCCAACTGGTAGGCTCAGTCCCCGCGGGCAAGGGAGCCCCAGCAAACGGCGAGACCTTACGCTCGCTGAGCGAGCTTGTTTCTCGGAGCGGAGCCTGTCTTCCTGCCCTCGTCGCGCCGAGACCTACCGTCGATCTCTTCGTCACTCTCGCGCAGTAGTACCGACCGCGGCGCCCTCCTTCGCCGCCTACTCGGCAGGAAGGATAGGAAATCGGAAAATGGATTCACTCCCCGACCGGCCCACCTTCTTGTCCTATATACGGCTTACAGTTCACGAGGGCTGCCAGCTAAGTGCCCGCAGGACAGCACTTTGTGCCTTCCTTCTTGGTCAATGTAGTTACAAGCTTCCCGACTCGAAGGCACCGTTGACCCACCTGAACTTGATGCGCTTCGTTAACCGTTCTCTTGAGCCGATCCACTCCTCTACGAGGGGATCAGCTTTCACTCTTCGAGGAGGCATCAATGCCTTCACCAAGCCGTAGTACTGACCAAGCCGTAGTACTGGACTCTCTTGACGCCCTGAATCTCTTTCCAGGCTCGCATCCTCCAGAGCACATCCTCGTCATCCAGCGTAGCCTTCCGGCATCTTCATCCAGCAAGTACCAGAGGTTCAGCGCGCAATCGAAGAATCTGTCTGCCCTCTTCTGCCCGATCAGATCCTCGACCGTGCTTCGATGATCCCGGGCGATCCGGTCAATGCGTTGCATGCCAACAACAAAATACAAGGAGGGCTCTAATGAATCGTCTGACGGCTCGGGGAGAGCGTCCCGACATTCTTCGACCGATCCTTCGGCCCCCTGGGATTCGCTACCCGTCTTCGGAACAGTAGGCGATGCTGAGATCTCCATGCGTTGCTTCGCCAACTACCCCGCATTCGCCGAGCTGCCAGGATCTGACGTCGATGTTCTCCGGCGCGCGTCGAGCCAGGCTTCCAGTTTCGCTCCGACGGTAGCGCACCCGGCGGCCGACCTTGATGTAGATGGGTCCGCCTCCCGTAAGACGCCATGCCTCAAGAGTGCGAGGAGAAAGACCCAAGAGCTGGGTTGCCTGCTTTTGATCGAGAAGTTGCGAGCGTTCCGTGCCCATCGAGTCGCCTCCGAACGTTGGAACACCGGCCCTTCTTGGCGATGCTCCACTATCGTCCTCCGGTTCGAAGGCTGAATTCCTCGAAACCACAGCATTTCTAGAGGGTCAGGGGGGCGTTCAAGGGGTTCGGGAGTACTGGAGAGAACGGGCCGGAAGACTTCAGGCGCGAACGGCTGATCGGCTGTAAGGGGGAGCGGGCACGAGCAGCGCCAGGGTCGTCGCCCCCGGCTTGCCGGGGCTGCACCCTGAGAAGAGAGGGCGTGAAGGGGTTTGGAGCTTTGTCTCCGGGTGGAACCGGGAAAGTTGAAGGAGAAGTGTATCGAGAGGAGTGGGACTATCGGGGTGACCCTCGAATCCGGTGGCGTCCGTGCCCGAATCGAGTTCTCGGTTTGACGCAGAAAGGCTCGTCGCCGACCCGAATCTGTGCCGGGTGCTTACCCCCTGCTTCCCGAGGAGTGGAGGCGGTCAGGCTGGTCGAGCTAAGCGATTGATTCTAATGGTGCGCCCTAGAGGATTCGAACCTCTGACCTACAGCTCCGGAGTCGTAGCAGAGCCCGTTTCGCAGAGACTCGCCCTGTAGCGTTAAACCTCTGAAAGCATGGACAGTTAGCGGCACGTCCTGTATCTATCCGGGATCATGCCGGAACGTGCTAGCGCGTGCACCAGTGGTCCCCGAGTGGTCCACGGGCGCGCGCGCACCGTACCGGCATCCCACCACATGGGAGGTCGCTATGAGGCGTAGCACCCGCCACCTGACCGATCGCCGAATCAGCTCTCTCAAAGCCGTTGGGGAGCGCGTCGAGCTGATGGACGGCGCGGTCCCTGGACTTGGCATCCGCGCGTTGCCGACCGGCCGCAAGAGCTGGTTTCTCCGCTACGGCCGCGGAGGCTCGCCGGAGGATCGTCCTCGGCCCTATCCCGCCCTGACGCTAGAGAAGGCACGGGACAAGGCGCGCGAGCTGGTGGCCGGCGTCGAGCATGAGCGGCGCGAGATCCGATCGCCGAGCGGAAGGCCGAGCGCGCCGCCGCAGGAAGGCCGAGGGCAGGACGTTCGAGTTCCTCGCCGCCTGCTACATCGAAGAGCATGCCAAGCGGAACAAGCGGCTCCGGCCGTGCGAAGGAAGACGAGCGGAAGCTCCGCGTCGAGGTGCTCCCCGCGTGGGGCTTCCGGCCGGTTGCCGAGATCCGCCGGGCCGATGTCCGCGAGCTGCTCGAAACGATCGCCAAAGAGCGGGGCGGCGTTGCGCCAACCGCACGCGGACCCTGGTGTCCAAGGTCTTCACCTTCGGCATGGAGACTGACCGCGCCGAGTCGAACCCCGTCCACGGCGTCAAACGGCTCTACGTCGAGAAGCCGCGGGAGAGGGTTGCTCGCCGAGGAGATCCGCGCACTGTGGCCGCTCCTCGACCGCCTAGAGCCTGCCGTCGCCGCCGCCTGGCGCCTGATCCTCGTGACGGCGCAACGGCCCGGCGAGGTGCTCTCGCATGCGCTGGCGGGATCATTGAGCAGGACTCCCGCGGCTGGTGGTGGAACCTTCCCGGCCGAGCTGACGAAAACCAACGCGCGCGGCACCGCGTCCCGCTGTCGCCACAGGCGCTCGCGGTGGTCGACGGCGCTCCGCCCGCTCACCAGTGCCAGCGAGTGGGTGCTCGCCTCCCGCGCGGAAGGCAAGCGGTTGACGTGGCTCTCGCACAGCTCGGCGCGGCTCCGGGCGTGGTCCGGCCTGCCGCACTTCACGCCGCACGACCTCCGGCGAACCGCCGCAACGTGGCTCGGCCGCTCGGGAGTGCGCCCCGACACGATAGACCAGCTCTTGAACCATGTCGCCGGCCGGATCACCCGGACTTACAAGAGTGCCAGCTACGACGCGGAGAAGCGCCAGGCGGTAGTCCTGTTGGGGGAGCTGGTGGCGGCGGTCCTCGCGGGCGAGGAGCGCTCCAACGTGGTGAGGATCGCATGAGCGAGCGGAAGGCAGAGGCTCAGCGGCCATCGTTACCGCGTTCTCAAGCGCATAGGCTGGATCAAGGGCGGCAGGCCGGGTCTGCGGTACGAGGAGAGCACCGGGAGGATGGTCCGGACGTGGGTGGGAGGGCGAGCCGTCGTCTACAACCCCGGCGATACGGCCTATTTCAGCGACCAGGATCTGCGAAGCGTCTACCGCAGACTAGAGGCGCTTAATGACGCGGCCGAGCGGCTCTCGAAAGGGTGCCGCACCAAAAAGGCGGCAGCGGTTCGGAGGATAGCCGTCGAATCACTCGACGCCGACCAGCGTAGCTCTCTTGCATGGGCGCTTGCCGATACGAAGATCAGGCAAGGCGAAGGATTGAGAGAGACGCTTCTGTGGGCCATCCGCAACGGCGTCCACCTTCCCGACGATGCGGAGTCTCGGGAGTGGATCGCCGATGTCCTCGAAGGCAAGAACGCCCCCGAAGCGCGGGCGAGGAAGGCCGAAGAAACCGAAGCGCCGCACCATGATGCATGGCGGCCGTCGAGCAAGGCATCCGAGACGACTATCACCGCTGGCTCGACAGATTCAAGCGCGAGCGAGAGCTCACATGGCTGACGGCTGAGGCACAGCGGCTCCGGCGGGAACAGCCGGAGGCCGCGCCTGGCGGCAGATGTTCGACACCTACACGGAAGAGGGGCGGCAGTCCTTCGAGGCCGCGCTCAAGGATCTGGGCGCTCGCCCCTGCCCGCCGACATTGCAGGGCGGCGAGACAGCGCGCGAGCTGGCTCTCGCGGCGACGGCTGAGCAGTACAGCCCACAGTGGGAGAGCTTGGAGGGAAGGCCCTTACGTACTTCCACCGTCGCCCGCCTCACGCGCGCAGAAAAATCCGAATAAATTGCGCGTGCGTTAAGCAGCACCCGCGACATCCTTTGTCGCATCATGGTACTTCAACCCGGCTCACCTGACCGCCCCCTCCGCATCCTCCGCCCCTCCAAAGTCGCCCGTTTGCTCGGGATCTCTCGTGCCACCTTGTACCGCTGGGAGCGCGCTGGCCGGCTAGCACCACGAGTCCGACTCGGGCCGAACACCACCGGCTGGCGCGAAGAAGACCTTGCCGCGTTCATAGCGAGAGCCCACGCGGCGGCCGTGGGCAAGTCGGCGACGCGGGAGATTGAGGTATGAGCACGCCCGATTTGCCGCTAGCTGCGAAGGTATACGTTGTTCCCGCGCGCGTTGACCTGCTCGCCACCTTGGAGGAGAAAGGCGACGAGTACAAAGGCGAATCACAGGTCAAACTGTGCGAATATCCAATCTACCTCAAGAGCAATTGGCAGCTTGTATACAAGACCCTGAATAGACCAGCGACCGGAGCGAGTCTCGCCACACTCACTCTCTACGGTATCGATGAACTCGGCGAGTTGGAGGAAGTACAGGAGTACGACAACCTACGGCGAGAGATACAAACCTCTCGAGACTTCAACATGCGAGCACGCAATCAACTCTACAAAATGATTGGTACCTCCCGCCGGCCGGGTCTAGTGTTGCCTCTTACCGTTCCCTCTGGAGACACGGAGCCGTGGTATTTCAAATGCTCTTCTAAGGCCCAGGGGTTAATCTATGGTCGGGCGAGTGAGCTAGGAATGTCCGTTTCTAATTTCGGGATCATAATACTCGGTAAGGGTCTAGCAACCCAACCAGGCGTAGATCCTGAGCTAATAGCCACAGTCGATAACGACTTCAAGCGGCTTGGCGAAGCGATCGGGGAACGGATACCGGAGCTTCGAGAGCTGTTCGCCTTCTACAAGACCCCCGGAAATGAGGGTCGGCGATAGTCAACTCCGCAACTCGGCAACTCGGCAACTGGTAAACCGCGATTGACTTAGATATCAAGATGTAAGAGGGATGCACCGAACCTTGGCAACTCGTTAACTCGTCACCTTTCAACTCGTCAACCCAGGTGCTCGCGTCCGTCCACGGCGCCGGGCACACCCTTAAAAGGACATACCCATGAATGATCATCCTCGCTCGGCGCTGCCAGGCTCACAGCAGCCGGACCGGCGAGCCCTGCAAGCGCGCTCCGATGCGCGGGCAGCTCGTGTGCCGTGTGCATGGAGGCGCGAGCCCACAGGCCCGGCAGTCGGCGCGGGAGCGGCTCGCGAAGCTTGTCGAGCCAACCTATGGAGGGGACGACCTATGGACGATTCTAGGCGCTGCACAGCCCACCTCACGGACGGCTCCGGCACGCGCTGCCGGAAGGCGGCGATCTCCGGCGGCACCGTCTGCGCCACGCACGGCGGCGCGCGCCCCAGGTCAAGAGGTCCGCCCGCGAGCGCCTGCTAGAAGCCGCGGACCCCGCCGCCGCTCGCCTGGTCCGGGCGTTGGAGAGCGAGGACGAACGGGCCGCGATCCGTGCGGCGCAGATCATCCTTGACCGCGCCGGGCTCCACCCTACACAGGCGGTAGAGCTGACGGGGAAGGATGGTCGGCCGCTACAGCCGGTACAGTCGCCTTGGTTGGAGTACTGCACGTTGGAGGAGAAGCGGGCCATCTTGGAGATTGTCGAGCGGGCGACGGAACGCATGGGGGCGGAGAGATCCTCGGCTGAGCGGCACTCCTGCTAGGCATAAGGGAAGGAAAATCGGTGTCGAGGGAAGAACTCTTTTACTGCTTCTCCTTTGGCTGCTTCTTGAGGGTTTTCGTAGAAATCGCGCACGTCGCACGCGAATTCCGGACTAGCCTTAAACTCATCATTGCACACCTTGTACTCAATAGCCTGAGCACTAGCCAATTGCTCTACGGCTTCCATGTCAAGATCGGCAGCGATCGACTCACCTACACGACCATTGCCTACGTCTCCATAGTGAGATGCCCTCAACGTCTTGACCGGCTTGCCGTTAGCAAGCAAGTAGGTAGCATTGCACTTGAGATAGCGCCACGTCTTAAAGCTTCCGGTAAGTTGAAACTGGATATGTGTAGGTCCGCCTAAGTGAACGTACGCGACCATTCCCGGCACTAAGCGATCTATGCCCATCTTCGGATCAAGGGGTGTCGTGACGGAGGTCATGCCGTTGAAACGGTCTGTAGTGGTGATGGTTTGGCCAGTGCGGCAGTGTACGTTCTCGCCCGGAGAGGGCTGACTCGCTCGGCCTGGACTTGCTTGGCCGCGCGCCACCTCCGTACCTTGCGCCTCAGTTCCTTGAGCAGCTAGGCCGATCGGAACACAGAGCGATGCGAGAAAGAGCAGCGCGGCAGGCTTCATCTCAAGCTCCCTTCGTTTACCTACTCAACGGTGTAACCTAACCCTATCGCACCATCGCCATACCTACCAGGGGTGCGCTCGCGCGTATGTGCAGGGCCAACGGCGGCGCCGATGTGCCTGACGCCGGTCAGTTGATGTGAGGAGGAGACACGCCCCGGCGTGGCGAGCACCGGGGCGGGCGGGTTGGCCTACGTGTGGTGAGCCGCGCGAGTGAGCAGGAGTTCCGCCGCCCGGCGGAAGCTCGCCCGCTGCTCGGGGCCGTGTTCTTGCGGAGGGGGTTGATCCTCGTCGCCAAGCTCTAGAGCCACTTGGACAGCTCCTCCCGATCGGCGAGTTCGGAGAGGCGCTCGACTTCGGCATCCGCCAGGCCGGCGAGCCACTCGCCCACCGGACGGCCCGAGCGGCCCGAGCAGATCGTCCAGGGGACCGCCTGCTCGCGCGGGACAGTCAGCACGATTCGCCGGAGCGGAGGGAGCGGGGAGGCTCCCCCCACCGCTGCCCATCTAGCGCGATCGTCAGCACCTCGGCGAGCCAACCCGCTTGCCGCCCCATCTCCTGGGCGACCTCCCGGAGCAGGTGGTGTCCATCCGCGGCTAGCGTCGGATCGTCGGTCCCCCCGAGCTTCAACAGCGCCCGCGAGATGCGCCGAAGCTCCCCGGCGGCTTGGCGCACCTCGGCGCGGATGCCTGTCTCGTCCCGGCGCCTCACCCCGCCTAGCTCCTGGGCCGCCTGCCAGCGCTCGGCCTGCTCTTGGTTTCATCGACCTTCGCTCCGGATCGGCGGCGCCGGAGCGCCTCCAGGGCGACCGCCTCCAGCTCTCGGAGAGAGGTCAACGCGGAAGGTGTCGCCCGGCAAGAGGATGACCGGGCGGCCGGCGGCATCGCACTTCAACGCGGGCGGCGGCGTGAAAGGCGTCACCACCACCTCGACCGCCCGGCCGCTCACCCGCGCCACGGCGTCAAGCTCTGTCAGGATGTCGAGCGAGCGGGAGGCGCCCCACCAGGCCGACTCCTCGAAAGGCTCCGGGGGTGCTGTCGGGCGCGTCACGGTCTCACCTCCGCCTCGATTCGCTCGGCGAGCCGCGCCACCTCGGCCGCGAGCGTGCCGGCGAGCCCTACCAGCGGGCCGCCAGAGGCGCCGAGAGCGTCCTCCTCGCCCTCCTCGGCGATCGTCACGAGAGCGCCCCACAGCGCCCGCGCATCGGCCGCCACGGCCCGGAGGTCGGCCAGGATCGGCCGCTCCCCCTGGCGCTTGGCCCGGTAGCTCGCCGGCCGCTCCGTGACGTAGCCGGAGAGCAGGCGCCCAAGCTCATGGAGGGCGGCGCGGTCGCGCACGTCGAAGCGCGAGAGGAAGGCGCGCCGGAAGGCGGCGGCGTCGAACGCGAGATAGTCCGGCGGGTCGGCGGGTCGGTTCGGCGGCCATGGCTACAGCTCCCTTTCGATCAGCTCGGCGAGCATCCCGACCGCGGCGGCCTGCTCGCCGGCGAACCGCGCGAGCGCTTCATCCGCCGGCGCCAGCGCCGACTCATCGGCCGAGCGGCGCACCGTGGCGAGGTAGCCTTCCAGGTGCCGGAGATCCGCGGCAGCGGCGCGCATCTCGCCATGGGTGGCGGACTCCGCGCCGGGGCCGTAGGGCGCCGTCTCGAGCGCCATGTCGTGGAGCATGGCGCCGAGGTGCACCAGCGCGGCGCGGTCCTCGGGCTTGGTGAAGAGGCGGAGCGTCGTCTCGCGGAAGGCCGCGGACTCGTTCCAGGTGGGCGGGGCTAGACTCCGGGAGCTCGCGCATGGGGCTACCTCCTCGTGCGCGGCAAGTCCCCGGCGGGAGCTAGCAACTCTCGCCGGGGGCGCTGGTGGTCCGCTCCCTCACGGGAGACGGAAGTGGAACCCGGCACCGCATGGTGCCGGTCGTCTTTTGGGCGAAGGTGGAACGCGGGGACACAGCGCCGAAGCGAACCCGCGTGGGAAGCGGATAGAAGCACGAGTGGTCCCCGAGTGGTCCCCGAAGCGCAGAGCTCCACAGGGCCATTTCGAGCGGCTGGCTGTAACCTATCTGATTCTAGATTAGATAAGTGGTGCGCCCTAGAGGATTCGAACCTCTGACCTACAGCTCCGGAGGCTGTCGCTCTATCCAGCTGAGCTAAGGGCGCAAGGTGGGTGACGGAGCCCGATGCGGCGGCCTCGCCGGCTTGCGGGGATCTAGTCTATCGGAGAACTTGGCCTGCCTGGAGGGATTCGAACCCCCGACCCGCGGCTTAGAAGGCCGCCGCTCTATCCAGCTGAGCTACAGGCAGCCGTTGCGCGGCCCCGTCCGCCTGTTCCAGGGAAGCCCGAGGGCGTCGTCGGTATCGGGGCGCCCAGATTTGAACTGGGGACCCCCTGCGCCCAAGGCAGGTGCGCTACCAGGCTGCGCTACGCCCCGACGGAATCGCGCAAGGCAGTGTAAGCGAGGGCCTTCCGGGGTGTCAAACGCGCCGCGGCGGCGCACGGCGGCTCGCCAGCCGCACCTCGGAACCGTCGCCGGAACCCGCGTGGTAGCGTTCACCTCCCGTGGAACCAGGCTCTCGATCGGCCGGCGGGCCGGACGGTCCCGCGCGTCCCGATGCCGGGCCGGACGGCGGCGCTCCGCCGGAACCGGCAGCCGCCGCTCCGCTCGCCAGCCGCGCTCTCCTCACCCCCGGCCCGCTCGCCCCGCTGTCGCACCTCGGCGTCACGCTCCTGCGCCACGCCGTCGCGACCGGACTCCGCTATGCGCTCTTCCAGCTCGGCCTGCCGCTCCCGGAGGCGCCGCCGGTCCGCATCGTGCGCCTGCGGCTGTACCTGGATGCCGGGAAGCTCGCGGACGTCCTCGCTCGGGCTCCCGGCGGTGTACCAGGAGGCTCGGCGGTCGCCGCGGCGCTGATCGACCCCGGCGGCCGCGGGGCGCTGCCGAGGTCGGCGGGCGGCCTCGCCGCGGCGCTCGCGTTCCATCGCGGCCGGCTGCGTCTCATGCCCCGCCGGCTGCCGGGACGGCTCGCCCGAGCTACGGTCACGGCTGGCGATTCGCCCGCGGCGATCCTCGCGGCCTTCGAGTCCGGCCTGCGGCGCGTGCTGCCGGCGATTGGCGACGCCCTCTTGGCCGACCTCGCCGCGGCTCTCAAGCGGCGGTCCCGGCGCTCTCGCGGCGAGGCGGCGCCGCCCGCCATCACCCCGGCGGCCCGGCGCGTCCTCGCCGGACGCGGCTCTCCCGGCGGTCGCGCCGGGGATCTCGCCCGCCTCGGCGCGCCGGATCTGCGGCAGCCCTCCTGGGGCGAGCGGCCGGAGCTCGCCATGGCCGCGCGCCGCGCCCTCGACGGCTGGCCCATGCCGCCGGTCGATCCCCGGCGGGGCCGCTTCCGCGAGACCTGGCGCGCCGCGCTGACGCTCCTCTCGCCGCTCTTCGGCGCCCTCGCCGCTAGCGCCGCCACCCGCGGGCTCCTCAACGCCCCGGACGACGCCTTCTTCATCCCCTTCGATCTGGTGGGAGACCTCGCCGGCGAGCGCCGACCCGCCTGGATGGAGGCGGCGGTCGCCGCCAACCGCGCCGAGCACGAGGCGCTCCGCCAGGCCGCCGAGCCGCTCGACCTCCTGACCGCGCGGCAGGAGACGACGCCCGACGCCGGCGAGCGGGCGGAGTGGGAGCTCGCCCCCCTCCTGCCGCTGCCTTGAGGCTCCAGATGGAGCTGGCGAGGGCGAGCGCCGATCTGCCGGCTCCCCATTCCCCGATCTCCCGGGCGGCTCTCGGCTCAGCCGTTCGTCAGGCGAAGATGCGCGGCGGCTCGGGGACCGGGGGGGCGTCCTGGGCGGTCTCGACCGCTCCCTCGGGGGAGAGGTAGCGGCCCTGGCCGAGGTCCAGCAGGCAGCGGTTGCGGCCGCGGCGCTTGGCTTCGTAGAGGGCGCCGTCGGCGAAGAGGAGGAGCTCGGAGGCGGTCTTGACGTGGAGCTCCGGGAAGGCGGCGACGCCTGCCGAGAGGGTGAGCGGCACGCGCTGGCCGCCGGCGGTGAACTCGAGCGCCTCCACCCGCTGGCGCAGGCGCTCGGCGATCGAGAGGGCCGTCTCGCCCGGCGTGCGGTCGAGGAGGAGGGTGAACTCCTCGCCGCCGTAGCGGCAGCAGAGGTCGCCCTCGCGCCGCTCGCTGTCGAGGGTGCCGGCGACGAGCACCAGGGCGTCGTCGCCGGCGCCGTGGCCGTAGGTGTCGTTGATGCGCTTGAAGTGGTCGAGGTCGCAGAGGATGACCGCCATCGACCCGCCCTCGTCCAGGCAGCGCGCGTGGACCTCCTGCAGGCGCCGCTCGAGCACCCGCCGCACGGAGACGCCGGTCAGCGGGTCTTCGCTCGCCTCGCGGTCGAGGAGGGAGCGATGGACGGAGGCGGCCATCTGTGGCAGCAGCCGGTCGAGGAGCTCGAGATCTTCGGGGGCGAGGACGCGCGGGTCGCTCCACAGGCGGAGGCGCCCGAGTGCCACGCCGTCCGAGCGGAGCTGGCGCTCGAGGATCTGCCAGGGGCTCCGGCGGTGGACGCCGGGGAGCGCCGGCGGGTTGCGCTCCGGCTCCGGGGCGCCGGCGGCGAGCGGACCCTTGGCCGCCGACCACCAGCTCTGATGGGCGCGGCCGGGGGCGAGCAGCTCGAACTGGAACCAGTGGAAGGGCAGGACGTTGCCGCACTCGTCGCGGATCTGCTCGGCGACGGCGGCGATCTCCTGGCCGCTGCCGAGCATCGTCTCGGCGGCGCGCCCCACCTTCTCGAGGTTCCGGGCGCGCAGGCGGAGGATCTCCGACACCATGTCGTTCCTCGCCGCCTCGGCGGCGACGAGCCCGAAGGCGGCGAGGAGGAGGCCGCCGGTCCGCCAGCCGGTGGCGCGGCCGGCGAGCGCGATGCCCGTCCCCACCGTCCAGCCGAAGGCGTCGGGGAGGAGCGGCAGGACGATGCGGGCGACCGGGAGGGGGATATCGGGCCGGCGGAGCTTGCGGTCGGCGATCTCCAGGCCGGCGAAGAGGGCGAGGTAGGCGGCGGCCGCGGCGAGACCGAGGAGGGGGAGGCCCGCCGCCGGCCGCTTCGCCGCGAGCCCCACCCAGACGCCGCCCGCCGCGAGCGTCGCGAGACCCACCCGCCCGCTGCTCTCGAGCGAGCGCAAGGGCCTTCGCCGCTCGGGGAGCTGGACGGCGGAGTTGACCCGCACCAGCCGATGGAAGAGCTCGGCGAGGAGGAATGCCGCGGCGCCGAGCGAGGCGGCCGATACCGCGCTCGACAGCGCCAGCGCCGACGGCAGGGCGACGGTGCCGAAGGCGAGGGTCGCGCCGCCGAACGGGCGGTGGCCCGCCGCCGCCGCCGCCGCGAGCACCGCGACGACGAGGAGCCCGGCGGCCGGGTGGCCACCGAGCGCCATGGCCGGCACCCAGGTGGCGGCCGAGAGCGCCAGGGCGGCACCCGCGGTGGGCAGCAGGGATGCCCAGACATCGCGGGGCGAGCGGGAGCGTTTCATAGAGTGCCGGAGCTGCCGGCATGCTATGCGCCGCGGTCGGCGCTGGCAATGCGCGGCGCCCAACCCTTACCATGCAAAGGCGCAGCCGGCGGGCCGCCCGCGATCCGTCCGCCGCTCGCGACCGATCATGAGACGTCTTTCGACGGCGGACGAGGCGGCCGAGGAGCTGCTCGACCGCCACGACCTCGCGCCGGCCGCGACGGCGCGCTCGCTCGCCGAGCTCGACCGGGTGAACCGCGCCCTGCTGGCGGGGCTGCCGCTCCGGCGGACCCTGCTGCCGCGCCTGGTCTCCGACGCGTCGTCCGGCGCTCCGCCGTGCCGCCTGCTCGACCTCGGCACCGGCAGCGGCGAGGTGGCGGGCGCTCTGGCGCGGGCGGCGGGGCGGCGGGGGGTGCGGGCGACCGTCGTCGGTCTCGACCGCAAGGTCGCCCACCTGGCGCTCGGCCGGCGGCGGATGCTCGCCCCGGGCCGCGACCCGAGCCACGGCGGCCGCCAGCTCCGCGTGGCGGGCGACGCGGCCGCCCTCCCCTTCCGCGACGGCGCCTTCGCCTGGTCGTTCTCGACCCTCTTCTTCCACCATTTCGACGCCGCGGACAACCGCCGCGTCCTGGCGGAGATGCGGCGGGTGGCGCGCGCCGGCGCCGCGGTCGTCGACCTCCGCCGCAGCCGCCTCCTCCTCGTCCTCGTGCGCCTCGTCCTGCCGCTCCTCGGCGCCGGGCCGGTGACGCGCAACGACGGCCGCGCCTCGGTGCGCCGCGCCTGGACGGTCCCCGAGGTGGCGCGCCTCGTCGCCGGCGAGCCGGTGGTCGAGCTGCGGCGGCGGTTCCCCTTCCGCTTCTCGCTGGTGCTGCCGGGCGGCGGGGCCGGCGAGGCCGGCGGCGGCCGCTAGGGGCGCCCGGCGTTGCCCGGCAGGTCCCGCCAGGCGGGGAGGAGGCCGAAGCCGTCGGCCTCGCGGACGGCGGTCAGGATGGCGAGGGAGACGGCGTGCTGGGCGAGGGTGCCGACCTGGTTGACGTGGGCGGGGCGGCCGCCGGCCGCCAAGGTGACGACGAGGTCGCCGTCGTATTGCGTGAGAGCGGGGGCGAGGGTGCGGAAGAGCCCGCCGAAGGCCATCTGGCAGACCTTGAGCGCGGCGGCCTTGGTCAGGGAGGCGTCGGTCATCACCACGGCGAGGGTGGTGTTGCCCTCCCAGGGATGGGCGCCCTCGGGCGGCAGGGCGGCCAAGACCCGCTCGGCGCCGGCGAGCTCGAGGCTCTCCGGGGCGAGGCGGCAGCCGGCGATCGTCGCCCCGGTCGCCGGGTCTCGCACGTCGCCGAAGGCATTGACCGCCACCGCCGCCGCGACGCTCACCCCGCCGGCGGACGGCGGGGTCCGCAAGCTCGCGAAGCCGAAGCCGCCCTTCATCCCGTGGGCCATGCCGAGCGCCTTGCCGACGGTGGCGCCGGTGCCGGCGCCGACGCTCCCCACGGCGACCGGCCCCGGACTCCCGGCCGCCGCGGCGGCAACGGCGGACGCCGCGAGGCGCGCCCAGGGCCGTGGCGGTGGCGCGTCGCCCGCGGCAGCGAGCGACCGGGGATCGAGGCCGAGGTCGAAGAGGATGGCGGTGGGGACGAGCGGGATGGGGACGACGCCGGTCTGGAAGCCGTGGCCGGCGCGCGCCAGGTGCTCGACCACCGGATCGGCCGCGGCGAGGCCGAAGCCGCTGCCGCCGGAGAGCACCACGGCGTGGGCGCGGCTCGCCACGTGGAGCGCCGAGACCAGCGAATCGAACTGCCGCGTGCCGGTCGCCGATCCCCGCACCTCGGCGGCGGCGAGCGCCCCCTCCGGACAGAGGATGACGGTGACGCCGGTGCGCGCCTCCCGGTCGGCGGCATGGCCGAGGCCGAAGCCGGGGATCGCGAGGTCGCGGCTCGGCGCCGGGAGCGGGGGCGGCGGGATCGGCGGAGCCATGGGCGGGACGATTGTAGCCGGCAGCCGATAGCGCGGCGGACCGGCACCGGCCGCGCCGGCCCGGCGGCCGCTCGCGGCGAACGGCGCCCGGTCTTCTCTGTATGCTTGGCCCGTCCGCGGGCCCGACCAGAAAGGAGGCGATCGATGGAGGTTCCGGAGAAGGTGAATCTGGCCGCGAAGCTCGCCCAGATCCACGAGCGTTTCAAGCCGCACGTCGTCGGCGAGCTCAACGGCCAGCAGGTCAAGCTCGCCAAGGCGCTGGGGCCGTTCGTCTGGCACCACCACGAGGCGGAGGACGAGCTGTTCCTCGTCGTCCGCGGCCGCTTCCGCATGGAGTTCCGCGACCGCCACGTATGGCTGGAGGAGGGGGAGCTCCTCATCGTGCCGCGCGGGGTGGAGCACCGGCCGGTCGCCGACGAGGAGGTCTCGATCCTGCTCTTCGAGCCCGCCTCGACCCTCAACACCGGCAACGTCGTCAACGAGCGGACCGTGGCGGAGCTGCCGCGGATCTGAAGAGGTCCGGAATGGGCCGCGCGCCGTCAGCCGCCGCGGCGCCCGCCGCTATCGCTGCAGTTGCCGCTGCCGCCGCGGTCGCGACCGTGGCGCTCGTCGCCGCCGTCGTCGCCCAGGCGCCGGGGGCGAACGGCCCGGCGGAGTGGCGCTGGGAGTACCGGCCGCCCGGCCTCGCGGGCGGCTGGGCGCCGGCGCTCCTCGCCGCCGCGCTCCTCGCCGCCTATGCGCTCTGGGACAGCCGCCCCGCACGGCGCGGCAGGGCTCCCGAGCGGGCTCTCCTCGCGCTGCTGATCGCCCTCGGCCTCGCCTATACGCTGGCGCTCGCCGGCGCCGAGCCCGGCGGGCTCGGGCGGGTCCTCGCCTCGCTCGCCTCGCGCCTCTCCTTCGGCTACGCCTGGGACGCCGGGCTGGCGCCGCCGACCCGCGAGCTCCTCGCCGACTATCCGGCGGCGAGCGCACGGCTCGACCTCCACGCGCGCACCCACCCGCCCGGCCCGCTCCTCGCGGTGCGCGCCGTGGCCCGCCTGACCCGCGCCCTGCCGGTTCCGCCCCCCGGCGCCGGCGGGCTCGCCGGCAGGGCGCGCGACGCACTCGACCGCGAGGTGACGCGCGCCCGCGATCACCGCCGGCCGGTGCCGCGACGCCTCCCCGGACCGTGGGCGCTCGTCGTCCTCGCCTTCCTCCTGCCGGCGCTCTCGGCCCTGGCGGCCTGGCCGCTGGCGCGGCTCGCCGCGGCCTGGGAGCTGCCGCCGGCGGCGGGCCGGCTCGCCGCCCTCCTCTGGCTCGCGGTGCCGGCGCGCTCGCTCTTCACCCCGTCGCTCGACCAGGCGCTACCCCTCCTCGCGGTCGCCGCGCTGGCTCTCGCGGCGGCGGGCGGGCGCCGGCGGGCCTTCGCCGCCGGCCTCCTCCTCTTCCTCGCCGCCTTCCTGAGCTACGGCTGCCTGGCCCTCCTCCCCTGGGCCGCGGCCGTCGCCCTGGCCGCGGCCGGTCCGGCGGCGCCGAGCGGACCTCCTCCCCGCCGCGCCTGGGGCCGGCTCCTCGTCCGCCCGGCGGCCCTCGGCCTCGGCTTCCTCCTCCCCTGGCTCGCCCTCGTGCCACTCGCCGGCTACTCGCCCTGGGCGGCCTTCCGTGCCGGTGTCGCGACCCACCGCACGATGGCGGTCGTCGCGCGCGGCTATCTCACCTGGCTCGCCTGGAATCCCTACGACTTCGCCCTCCTCCTCGGCCCCCCCGTCCTGGCGCTGGGCCTCGCCGCCCTGTGGCTCGCGGCACCGGCGCGGTCGCGGCCGCGGAGCGCGGAAGAGGACTGAGCGCACCGGGCCCAGCGCGCCCGCCTCGCTCTCCTACCGGGTGGGGATCTGGGGCTTCTGGGGGCTGCTGCTGGTGCTCTGGATCTCGGGCAGCGTGCGCGGCGAGGTGGGGCGGATCTGGCTGCTCTTCATGCCCTTCGCCTGCCTCTTCGCCGCGCAGGGGATCACCGCGCTCCGCGGCGTCGGGGAACCCGGCGCCCGGCGCGGCTGGGCGCTCGGCCTCGCGGGCCTCGAGCTCGCGCTCGGCCTGGCGCTCGCCGCGACGATGACCTTCGTCACCTGAGCGGGTCTGCCGCCCCTAATTGCTCGGCAGCATCGAAACCTGCAGGTTCGAGTACACCCAGCCGATGGGCGGGAAGTAGGCGCCGTCGGCGACGCCGCTCAAGCCGAAGTCGAGGTGCACCTTGTTGCCGTTGTCCGAGAGGTCGAACTGGTAGGCGGGACCCTGGAGGGTGTAGGTCAGCACGCCCCCCTCGAAGGCCTGGAAGAGGATCGACCGGTTGATCACGTCGTAGTCGAGATGGATGTGGTAGTGGTGCTGCTGCTTCCACGGCCCGACGGTCTTGACGAACTGATCCTGGTAGCCGAGCTCGAGCTCCGTCTTCGCGTTGTCGCCGCGGAAGGTGACGCCGTAATACAGGACGCGGTTGCTGCGGGAGGCGGCGCCCCGGCGCATGCCGAAGACGCCGTGAAAAAGGCTCGTCTGCCAGCGGTTCAGGTAGAGGTCGAAGTCGACCGTGAGCCGCTGGTAGGGGATGCCCGGCGTGAGCGGCAGGTTGTAGCTCATCGACGAGGCGCCCGGCCGCGCGTTGAGGAAGACGCCGGGGACGTTGAACGTCTGCGTGCCGGGGGACGGCCCGGGGCTACCCGATCCGCCGCTGCCCGATCCGCCGGGCACCAGGTCGGCGGAGAGCAGCGCCGACGGCGTGAGGATGTTGGTCTGCGGCCCGCCGACCTCGTACGTCATGGCGTAGGTGTAGAACGGATGGTCGCAGCTCACCTGCACGCGGACGTCCGCGATGTCGCCGGCGGCGAGCGTCTGGAGCAGGCCGGCGAAGGCGCGGTGCGACAGCGGCAGCAGCGGCAGGATGGCGGTCGGCGAGAGCGGCGTGTGGTCCGCGGCATAGGCGCCGACGGTGCACTGCGCCGCGGCGCGCGAAAGGTTGACGATCGCGAAGTCCGTCGTGGTGCCCGTCGCCCGCTCCTGCTCGAGCCCCTGGAGCTGGGCGACGGCGTGGGCCGCCAGGGCGTTCTGCGGGCCGATTACCGGCAGCGCGGCGCTCGACAGGACGTTGCCGTTGACGTCGACGAGCTCGAGCCGGGCGGCGACCGAGAGCTGCGGCGCCCCGGCGATCTCGAGGATCCCCGCCTTGCCGTCGGGCGCGGCGCCGGCGACGAGCTGGGTCGCGCCCGGCTGGACGTAGACCGGGGCGCCGAAGGTCTCCTGCTGGGTGCCGTCGACGCCGCTGGCGATGAAGGCGGTGGCGAAGAAGCGCGCCGTGGCGCTCGGGTTGGACACCCACAGCCGGGTGCGATAGGTCGTGCCGTTCGACACGGCGCCGCTGGCGGCGGGGACGACCACCTCGCCGGCGGCGAGCGGCAGGACGGCGGCGGCGAGCGCTAGGCATCCGACAGCGAGCGCCTTCTGGATGGCGGCCATGGCGACAATCTCCTGAAGACCGGCGGGCGAACGCCGTGAACGTTTAAATTGCAAGGATTCTATAGCTTTGGGGCCGCCGCCGCAACGAAAACCGTGCAGCGGCGCTCCGCCGCCCGCCCCCTTCGCGCCCCGCCGAAGGGCTGGCCGCTCCGCTCGTAGTAGGATCGGCCGCGCTTTCACGCCAGCGCGCGGCGGGTTCCGGTATCCAGCGGGTCGGACGGCGCGTGGACGGAAGACCGCGGGAAAGCTGCGGGAAGTCGGCGGGAAAACTGCGGAAAGCTCGGAAAGCTAAAGCTGGAAAATCTGATGGAGCGGGCATCGTGACGAGCCATACCTTGGACACGGGACGGCGGACGGAGACGTCGGCGGCGATCTGGAACCCGCGCGGCGCGGGCGAGGATCCCGGCGCGCGCGAGCGGCAGCGGCGAGCCGCCGCCCGGCGGCGCGGCGCCATCGGCCTCGCGATCGGCTGGAGCGCCGCCGCCATCCTCTACCGGCTGCGGCCGGCCCGCCCGCTACCGCCGCTCGCGGTCGCCGCGGTCGCCCTGCTCTTCGCGGCGGTCGCGCTCGCCTCGCCGCTCGGCCTCTACCCACGCCTCCAGGCGCTCCTCGACGCCTTCGGCCGCGCCGTCGGCGCGGCGGTGACCTGGGTGCTGATGACTCTCCTCTTCTTCCTCTTCGTGCTGCCGGTGGGAGCGCTCCTGCGCGCCGCGGGCAAGCTCGCCATCACCCGCGGCTTCGACCCGCGGCAGCCGTCCTACTGGTCGGAGCCGGAAGGCCCGCGCGGCGCCGACGACTACCGCAAGCAGTTCTAGGCCCCCCGGGCGCAGGGCGGACGTGAAGCTACTCGGCGTTTCCTGTTACTACCACGACGCGGCGGCCTGCCTGGTCGACGGCGGGCGGATCGTCGCCGCGGCGCAGGAGGAGCGCTTCACGCGCAAGAAGCACGACGCCGGCTTCCCCGCCCACGCCGTGCGCTACTGCCTGGCCGAAGGCGGCATCTCCGGCGGCGGCCTCGACGGCGTCGTCTTCTACGACAAGCCGCTCCTCAAGTTCCACCGCATCCTCGAGACCTACCTCGCGGTCGCCCCGCGCGGCCTGCGCTCCTACGTGCAGGCGGTGCCGCTGTGGCTCAAGGAGAAGCTCTGGATCCCGCCGCGCATCGAGGAGTCGCTCGCCGACTGCGGGCTCGACGGCCGCAGCGAGATCTTCTTCACCGAGCACCACGAGTCGCACGCCGCCTCCGCCTTCTACCCCTCGCCCTTCGAGGAGGCCGCGATCCTCACCTTGGACGGCGTCGGCGAGTGGGCGACGACGACGATCGGCGTCGGCGAGGGCGCGCGCCTGCGATTGCTGCGCGAGATCAAGTTCCCGCACTCGCTGGGCCTCCTCTACTCGGCCTTCACCTACTTCACCGGCTTCAAGGTGAACTCCGGCGAGTACAAGCTGATGGGGCTCGCGCCCTACGGCACCGCCCGCTACGCCGACCTCATCCGGCGCGAGCTGATCGACGTCCGGGACGACGGCTCGTTCCGCCTCAACATGGACTACTTCGGCTACCTCGACGGCCTGGCGATGACGAACGGCCGCTTCGCCGATCTCTTCGGCGGGCCGCCGCGGCAGCCCGAGACGCCGATCACGCGCCGCGAGATGGACCTCGCGCGGTCGATCCAGGAGGTGACCGAGGAGGTGGTGCTGAGGCTGGCCCGCCACGCCCGCGAGCTGACCGGCAAGCGCAATCTCTGCCTCGCCGGCGGCGTGGCGCTCAACTGCGTCGCCAACGGCATCCTGCTGCGCGCCGGCATCTTCGACGACATCTGGATCCAGCCCGCCGCGGGCGATGCCGGCGGCGCGCTGGGCGCCCCGCTCGCCTTCTGGCACAACGCCCTCGGCCGGCCGCGGACGGTCGCCCCGCGGCAGGATTCGATGCGCGGCGCCTTCCTGGGCCCCGAGTTCGGCGCCGAATCGATCCGCGAGTTCCTGACCGCGCGCAATCTGCCGTACGAGGAGCTGGCGGAGGCGGACTGGGCGCCGCGGCTGGCGCGGCTGATCGCCGAGGAGAACGTCGTCGGCCTCTGCCACGGGCGGATGGAGTTCGGGCCGCGCGCGCTCGGCAACCGCTCGATCATGGGCGACGCGCGCTCGCCCAAGATGCAGTCGATCATGAACCTGAAGATCAAGTTCCGCGAGAGCTTCCGGCCCTTCGCGCCGAGCGTCCTCGAGGAGCGGGTGGGCGACTACTTCGAGCTCGACCGGCCGTCCCCCTACATGCTGCTGGTCGCCGACGTCGTCGCCAGCCGGCGGGTGCCGAGGCGCGGCGACGAGGACGGGCTCGACCTCGTCGAATGGGTGAACCGCCCGCGCTCGGACCTCCCCGCGGTCACCCACGTCGACTACTCGGCGCGCATCCAGACGGTGTCGCGGGAGGTCAATCCGCGCTACCACGCCCTGCTCGCCGAGTTCGAGAAGCTCACCGGCTACGGGGTGATCGTCAACACCAGCTTCAACGTGCGCGGCGAGCCGATCGTCTGCACGCCCGAGGACGCCTACCGCTGTTTCATGCGCACCGAGATGGACTACCTGGTGCTCGGCCCCTTCCTGCTGCGCCAGAGCGAGCAGCCGGCGCTCCCCGAGCGCGGGGACTGGCGGCAGGAATACCAACTGGACTAACCTCACGGGGGCAGCCACAGGGGGCTGCCCCTAACGGCCCCTCAAGAGAACGGACAAGGAGAGCAGGGCGATGCGCAGGCTTGGCTACGTGGGCTCGATGCTGCGGCAGATCTTCGACTTCGCGCGGCACAACAAGGTCTACTGGATCGTCCCCTTCGTGCTCATTCTTGGACTCGTGATCCTCCTGGTCGTCACCAGCCAGGCGACGGCGCCCTTCATCTACACGCTGTTCTAGCGCCGCGATGCCGGCGCGCTCCCGCGGCGGCAGGCTCGCCCTCCTCGCCGTCTCGACCCTCGCCACCCTGCTGATCGCGGAGGCGGCGCTGCGCCTCGCCGGGGTCGGCTATCCCAACTTCTACGGGCCCGACCCGGCGCGCGGCTGGTCGCTCATCCCGGGCGCCGCCGGCCGCTGGACGAAGGAAGGGGACGCCGCGGTCCGCATCAGCTCCGCCGGGCTGCGCGACCGCGAGCACACGGTCGAGAAGCCCGCCGGCGTCTACCGCATCGCCATCCTCGGCGACTCCTGCACCGAGGCGCTCCAGGTGCCGGTCGGCGCCACCTTCTGGTCGCTCCTCGAGCGCCAGCTCCCCGCCTGCCCGGCCCTCGCCCGCCAGTCCGGCCGCCGGGCCGGCCGGATCGAGGTGCTCAACTTCGGCGTCTCCGGCTACGGCACGGCCCAGGAGCTGCTGACGCTCCGCGGCGAGGTCTGGAAATACCGGCCGGACCTGGTCCTCCTCGCCTTCTACACCGGCAACGACGTGCGCAACAACTACCGGCCGCTCGAGCAGGACCCGCTGCGCCCCTACTTCGTCCTCGACGGGGGCGGCGGCCTGCGGCTGGACGACTCGTTCCGCGACAGCCCGGGCTACCGCCTGCGCCGGAGCCTCCCGGCGCGCGCCCTCTACGCCGCCTTCAACCACTCGCGGCTGCTGCAGCTCGGGAAGATGGCGAAGAGCGCGCTCGACGGCTACGTCGGCGCCTGGAAGGCGCGCCGGGTGACCACCCAGCCGATCGAGGAGCTCGGGCTCGACAACGCCGTCTACCAACCCCCCGCCGACGCCGGCTGGCGCGCCGCCTGGGCGGTCACCGAGGCGATGATCGGCGCCATGGACGCCGAGTCACGGCGGCACGGCGCGCGCTTCGCCGTCGTCAGCCTCTCGACGCCGATCCAGGTCGATCCCAGCCTCGCCAAGCGCCAGGCCTTCGCCCGCCAGCTCGGGGTCGCCGACCTCTTCTACCCCGACCGCCGGCTCGCCGCCCTCGGCCATGCCGCCGGCATCCCGGTCCTCGCCCTCGCCCCGCCGCTCGCCGGCGACGCCGCGCGGACCGGCCGCTTCCTCCACGGCTTCCCCAACACCCGGCCAGGCGAAGGCCACTGGAACGCCGCCGGCCACCGCGCGGCCGCCCGCCTCCTCGCCGCCTGGCTCTGCGCCGGGATGCCGCTCGATCCTAGAGCGGCCCTCGCCCGCCCTCGCAGACGAGCAGTTTGCGCCTCTCCTCGCGGGTGGTCCGAGGGCGGTCGCCTGCAGCGGCACGACCATGCCGGGCGCCGTCCCCTTGCGGCCCCCTAGCGCATCGGCCACAATACGGCAATGCTTCGCTTCAGGCCGGTCCACGGGGTCGTCGTCGTCCTCTTGTTCGTCGCCGCCGTCCTGGGCGCCAAGATGGCCCTGGAGAACCGGGCCGGCGGCCCCGGCTACGAGCTGGTCCTCCCCAGGGACGGGGCGGTGACGCTCGACCTCGCCGGCCTCGGGCCGCAGCAGGTGCGGTTCTACCGCTTCCTCAACCGGGGCAACCAGGAGGTGCGGTTCTTCGTCGGCCGCGACGCCCAGGGCGCGATCCAGGTCGCCTACGACGCCGACGAGGTGTGCGCCAAGTACAACCGGGGCTTCCGGCACGAGGGGGAGTGGATGGTCTGCAACAAATGCGACAAGTCCTTCCGGCTCACCGAGGTCAACGCGGGCGGCGGGGGCTGCAAGCCGGTCCCCCTGGCTCACCGGGTCGAGGGTGACCATCTGACGATCGCCGAGGCCGACATCCTCCAGGGATGGCGGCTCTTCCATTGAGCGGTAGCGGCGGATCGGAACCGTCGTCCAACCAACGTCCCGTGGTATATCTTCGCGCGGTCCGGAAAGGGTAGCCATGTGTGCAGCCGACTTCGTGCTCTACGAAGAGGAGTTCAGGAGCCTGCAGGAGGCCCTTCGCCGCCTGCGTCAGGAGTCGAACGCCAAGGCCGTCTTTCTGATCGACAAGAACGGGCAGCAGATCGCCGCCGCCGGGGAGATCGAGCAGTTCGACACCACCTCGCTCGCCTCGCTGACCGCCGGCAACGTCGCGGCGACGGACGGGCTCGCCAAGCTGATCGGCGAGCGCGAGTTCTCGGTGCTGTTCCACGAGGGGCAGCAGGACCACATCCACATCTCGATCGTCGCGAAAAGGGCCATCCTGGTGGTCATCTTCGACGACCGCTCCTCGCTCGGGCTGGTGCGGCTGCGGGTCAAGCGCGCCAGCGTGGACCTCGAGAAGATCTTCGAGACGATGCTGCAGAAAGGTGAGCGGGGAGCGCAGGGGGCGCCGCACGGCAGCCCCTTCTCCGAGATCACCGACGACGACATCGACGCCCTGTTCGGTGAATAGCGGGTGAGCAGACCGCACCCGGCAGGCGGTCTCACGGCTGGCGACGAAGCGAGCGAGCGCAGATGACCTTTATCAACTACGCCAGCAAGGAGATCAACTGCAAGATCGTCTACTACGGCCCCGGGCTGTGCGGCAAGACGACGAACCTGCAGTACATCTACAACAAGACCGCCCCCGAGTCGAAGGGCAAGATGATCTCGCTGGCGACCGAGGCCGACCGCACCCTGTTCTTCGATTTCCTGCCGCTCGACCTGGGCTCGATCCGCGGCTTCACCACCCGCTTCCACCTCTACACCGTCCCCGGCCAGGTGTTCTACGACGCCAGCCGGAAGCTCATCCTCAAGGGGGTCGACGGCGTCATCTTCGTGGCCGACAGCCAGGACGAGCGGATGGAGGCGAACATCGAGTCGATCCGCAACCTCGAGCAGAACCTGGTGGAGCACGGTTTCGACCTGGCGACGGTCCCCTACGCCCTGCAGTTCAACAAGCGGGACCTCGGCAACGTCATGCCGGTCGACGAGATGTATCGCACGCTCAACTACAAGCGCGAGCCGACGTTCGAGGCGGTGGCGACGACCGGCGTCGGCGTCTTCGACACCTTGAAGTCGGTGGCGAAACAGATCCTGATCGAGCTGCGCAAACGCTAGCTAAAGGCCCGTGTGCGCGGCCGCGGCCGCGGGCCACGGACTCGGGAGCGACGAGCGATGGCGAAGAGGTGGCAGAAATCGGACATCTCCTACCTGCAGCGCTACGGCAAGACCAAGACGGTCGAGGAGCTCGCCAAGCGCTTCAAGACCGACGTCAAGACGGTGCGGGCGAAGCTCGCCGAGCTGGCGCCCCCGGCGGCGGGAGCCAAGAAGGCCGCCGCGAAGAGCGCGCCCGAGCCGGCCGACCCCGCGCTCACCGCCTACACCGACGCCCTGAAGGCGCTGCACAAGCAGGACTGGGCCAAGGCGGCGAAGCTCTTCGGGAAGCTGGCGGCCGACGAAGACCGGCCGGATCTCGCCGCGCGGGCGCGCCAGTACCTGGCGGCCGCCCGGCAGCGGCTCGAGGGCGAGGAGGGGAAGAGCGGTCCGGAGGACGCCTACTTGAAGGCCGTCTTCGAGAAGAACCGCGGCAATCTCCCGGCGGCGCTCGAGATCTGCCGCCGCGGCGGGCGGGACAAGAAGGACGAGCGCTTCGCCTACCTCGCGGCCTCCATCTATGCGCTCGACGACCGCGGCGAGGAGGCGGCGCAGGCGCTCGCCCATGCGGTCGAGCTCAACCCGAAGAATCGCATCCTCGCCTTCCATGACGCCGACTTCGCCGAGCTCCGCAAGGATCGCGACTTCCGCCACCTCTTCGACCTCCCCTGAGAGGGTGGACGTGCTCACCCCCTCGGAGGACCGGTCGCGACCGCAGGCCGCGGAGCCCGCCGGCGCCGCCCTGGTCGCGATCGGCGGCGGCACCGGCCTCTCGGCCCTCCTGCGCGGCGTCAAAGCGCAGGTCGGCAGCGGGCTCCGGCAGCTCACCGGCGTCGTCACGGTGACCGACGACGGCGGCTCCTCGGGCCGGCTGCGGCGCGAGTTCGGAGTCCTGCCGCCGGGCGACATCCGCAACTGCATCGTCGCCCTGGCCGACGACGAGGACCTCCTCGCCCGCCTCTTCCAGTACCGCTTCCCCAACGGCGGCGGCCTCCTCGGGCACAGCTTCGGCAACCTCTTCCTCACCGCCCTGACCGGCATCACCGGCGACTTCTACCAGGCGATCCTCACCGCCGAGTCGGTGCTCTCGGTGCGCGGCAAGATCTATCCCGCGACCCTGACCGACGTGCGCCTGCGCGGCCACGGCGTCTCCGGCCGCGTCTACGAGGGGGAGTCGGCGGTGGGGGTCTCCGGCGAGGAGCTGACGCGGGTCGAGCTCGATCCGGCGGCGCCCCCGGCCTTTCCGGGCGCCGTCGCGGCCCTCGAGCAGGCGGACCTCATCCTGCTCGGCCCCGGCTCGCTCTACACCTCGATCATCCCCAACCTGCTCATCCCCGGCATCCGCCAGGCGATCGTCAAGTCGGGCGCGCGGGTGATCCTGCTGCTCAACCTCATGACCCAGCCCGGCGAGACCGACGGCATGATGGGGGTGGACCACCTGGCGGCGGTGCAGAGCCACGCCGGCGCCGGGGTGGTCGACGCCGTCCTCGTCAACTCGACGCCGATCCCCGAGGAGCTCCTGACCCACTATGCCGAGACCGGCGCGCAGCCGGTGCGCGTCGACCGCGAAGCGCTCGAGCGCATGGGCGCCGCCGTCCTCGCGGCCGACCTGCTCGCCCCCGGCGAGCTCATCCGCCACGACTCGGCGAGCCTGGCGCGCGCCGTGCTCGCGCTCGCCGGCCGGCCCACGTGAGCGACGATCGGGCGACTCGGGCGACTCGGGCCAATCAGGGCGGCCGGGTCCAGCCGCGCGAGCGCATCGCGGTCGTCCTCGCCGCCGGCCAGGGCAAGCGCATGGCGTCGCGGCTCCCCAAGGTGCTGCACGAGGCGGCCGGCCGGCCGCTCCTCGCCTGGGTGCTCGCCGCGGCGCGCGGCGCCGGCTGCGAGCGGCTCCTGGTCGTCGTCGGCCACGGCGCCGAGGCGGTGCGCGCGGCATTCCCAGCTCCGCCTGACACGGCGCCTCCCGAGGCGCCGATCGCCTGGGTGCTCCAGGCGGAGCAGCGCGGCACCGGCGACGCCCTGGCGCGCGCCGAGGCGGTCCTCGGCGGAAGGCGCGCGACCCTCCTCGTCCTCTCCGGCGACGTGCCGCTCGTCTCGTCGGCGACGCTCGCCGCGCTCGCCGCCGCCCTCGACGGGCCTGCCCCCGGCCGCGCCCCCGCCTGGGGGGCGATGGCGGTCGCCGACTTGGAGTCGCCGGGCTCGCTCGGGCGGGTGATCGAGGGGGCCGGGGGGGCGCTGGCGCGGATCGTCGAGGCGCGCGACGCCGCGCCGGACGAGCTCGCCATCCGCCGCGTCAACGCCGGCCTCTACGCTCTCCCGGCGCCGGAGATCTTCGCCTATCTCGCCCGCCTGTCGCCGCAGAACGCGCAGGGCGAGCTCTACCTGACCGATGCCCTCTCCGCCGCCGCGGCCGACGGCCATGAGATCCGGCTGCTGCCGCTCGCCGATCCCGCCGAGGCCTGGGGGGTCAACCGGCGGAGCGAGCTCGCCCAGGTCCACCGCCACCTCATCGACCGCCACCTGGCCGCCCTCGAGGTCGCCGGGGTGACCGTCCTCGAGCCGGCGCGGACGGTCGTCGAGCCCGGCGTCGCGGTCGGCGCCGACACCGTGATCCATCCCGGCGTCGCCCTCCTCGGCGCCAGCCGGATCGGCCGTCGCTGCACCCTCCACCAGGGGGTCTGGCTGCGCGACACGACGCTCGGCGACGGGGTGACCATCCACCCCTACAGCGTGCTCGACGGCGCCGCGGTCGAGGAGGGCGTCGAGGTGGGGCCCTTCGCCCGCCTGCGGCCGGCAGCGCGTTTGCAGGCCCGGTCGCGGGTGGGCAGCTTCGTCGAGGTGAAGAACGCGGTGCTCGGCGCCGGCGCCAAGGTCAACCACCTGGCCTACGTCGGCGACGCGACGGTCGGCCCCGACGCCAACCTGGGGGCCGGCACGATCACCTGCAACTTCGACGGCGAGAGGAAGCACCGGACCGAGATCGGCCGCGGCGCCTTCATCGGCAGCGACACGATCCTGGTGGCGCCGGTCAAGGTGGGCGACGGCGCCACGACCGCCGCCGGCTCCGTCATCACCCGCGAGGTGCCGCCGGGCGCCTTGGCCGTCGGCCGCACGCGGCAGAAGAACCTGCCGGGGCGGCTGGGCCGGAGGCGAGGAGTGCCGCCACGGCCGGCCGAGCCCGGCGGCGAACCGGGCGCCGAGGAATAAAGACCCTCGAAAGCGAGGTCATAACAGCCCATGTGTGGCATCGTCGGATACGTCGGCAGCCGCGAGGTCGTGCCGCTCCTGGTCGAGGGCCTGTCGCGCCTCGAGTATCGGGGCTACGACTCGGCCGGGCTCGTGGTGGTCAGGGACGGCGCGCTCGAGACGGTCAAGGCCGAGGGCAAGCTCGAGCGCCTGAAGGAGAAGCTCCGCCGCCAGCCGCTCGCCGGGCACTACGGCCTCGGGCACACGCGCTGGGCCACCCACGGGGCGCCCTCCGAGCGCAACGCCCATCCGGTCGTCGACTCCCGCGGCCGCGTGGCGCTCATTCACAACGGCATCATCGAGAACTTCCTGCCGCTCAAGAAGCGCCTCCAGGCGGCCGGCTGGACGTTCAGCTCCGACACCGACACCGAGGTGGTGGCGAACCTCATCTCCTCCTACCTCGACGGCGGCGCCGGCGACCTGAAGACGGCGGTCGCCAAGGCGAAGGCCGAGCTCAAGGGGATGTACGCCTTCGCCGCCGTGGCGACCTCGGCGGTGGGGGCCGTGGGAAGGAATGGGAGCCATGGCCAGGAGATCGTCGCCGCCCGCCAGGGTCCGCCGCTCCTGATCGGCCTGGCCGACGGCGAGCAGTTCCTCGCCTCCGACGCCGCGGCGCTCCTCGCCCACACCAAGGACGTGATCTTCCTCGAGAACGGCGATCTGGCGCGCCTCACGCCCGGCGGGGTGGAGATCTGGGACCGCGACGGCAAGCCCGTCGACCGCCCCGTCCAGCATCTCAACTGGGACCCCATCCAGACCGAGAAGGGCGGCTACAAGCACTTCATGCTGAAGGAGATCCACGAGCAGACGCAGGCGGTGCAGGACACCTTCGGCGGGCGCGTGGACTTCGAGAGCGGCCGGGTCACCTTCGACACCATCCAGCTCTCCGGCGAGGAGATCCGCGGCCTCGAGCGCATCCATCTCCTCGCCTGCGGCACCTCCTGGCACGCGGCGCTCGTCGGCAAGTTCCTGATCGAGAACCTGGCGCGGATGCCGGTCGAGGTCGACTACGGCTCGGAGTACCGCTACCGCGACCCGATCGTCTCCTCGCGCGTCCTGGCGGTGGGGATCTCGCAGTCCGGCGAGACCGCCGACACCCTCGCCGCCATGGAGATCGCGCACGAGCGCGGCGCGCGGCTGTTCACCGTCTCGAACGTGCTGGGGAGCCAGGCGACCCGCATCAGCGAGGGGGTGATCTACACCCACGCCGGGCCGGAGATCGGCGTCGCCTCGACCAAGGCCTTCACCACCCAGCTCGTCGCCCTCTACCTCCTCGCCCTCTACCTGCGCCAGGTGCGGATCGGCCCCGTCGAGCGGCATTACCTCGACGACCTCGCCCGGCTGCCGCAGGCGATCGACCGGGCGCTCGACCTGGAGGGAAGGATGGACGAGCTGGCGCGCCGCTACTTCCGGGCCGAGAACTTCCTCTACCTCGGGCGCGGCATCAACTACCCGATCGCGCTCGAGGGAGCGCTCAAGCTCAAGGAGATCTCCTACATCCACGCCGAGGGCTACCCGGCGGGCGAGATGAAGCACGGGCCGATCGCGCTGATCGACGAGGAGATGCCGGTGGTGGCGCTGGCGACCGGCGACGAGGTCTACGAGAAGGTCAAGAGCAACATCCAGCAGGTCAAGGCGCGCGACGGCATCGTCCTCGGCGTGATCGACCGCGACCCGGAGGACCTGGCGGGCCTCGCCGACGACGTCATCCTCGTGCCGCAGGTCTCGCCGCTCCTCCAGCCGATCGTCAACGTCATCCCCCTCCAGCTCCTCGCCTACTTCATCGGCGTCCGCCGCGGCGCCGACGTCGACCAGCCGCGGAACCTGGCGAAGAGCGTGACGGTCGAGTAGGCGGATCAGCGAGGAGCGGAGAGATAGTCGCGGAGCTGAAGTGTCTTCAGCCCTGGCACCTGCGGCCATTCCCTGTCGTTCGCCAGTATCGCGGTACAGCGCCCGCGCAATGCTGTGGCGATCTGAATGGCATCTGGAGTCTTGAGCCGCGTGACGGCACGTATGCTCGCAGCGCCGCGAAGCAGGTGGAGATCGATATCGATGAGGATGATCCCACGGCTCCTCGTCAGGAGCCGTTCATAGCGCTCCGCGACCGCATGCGCACCGATTCGCATCGGGACGACGAGAGTCTCGAGCAGCGTCAATGTCGAGGTGACAGCTCTCAGACGGCCTGCGGCGAGCGCCTCGAAAAGCGGCGCGACGATCGGAAAATAGACCTCGTGCTCTTCGATGAAGTAGATGAAGGGTGCGGTATCGATTGCGACGGGACCCTGCCCTACGTCGCTCAGGAGTCCCACGAGTCGCGTTCAGCCTTGACGTGGGCAACTGGATCGATCCCTTCCCACAGCTCCTTGCCCAATCCCCGCAGCTCCAGAATGGAGAGTGACTCGGGGGGTTCGGTAGCCTTGTCGAGAAGGTAGATGACCTCCTGCGCAATCGAACGCCTCTCCCTCTGCGCCAGCTCCTGCAGCCGTGCATAGAGATCGTCGGGGAAATTCTTGAGGTTGAGCGTGGCCATATCGGCTCCTCCCATTAGCCTCCATTTTGGAGGAAACCACCTGCGCACGCAAGAAGCCTCTTGGCGGCATTCATGAGCGAGCGACCCGCGCCCGAGGCCATCTACCGCGAGCGGCGCGCGCGCTTCGCGGCGGAGGCGGAGCGGCTGGGGGCGCGGTCGCTCGGCTTCTCGATGGCGCGCTTCGCGACCTTCGCCGCGCTCGCCCTCTGCCTCGTCGTCATCCTGTTCCATGCCGCCGCTCCGGGCCGCGCCTGGCCGGCGGGCGCCGGGCTCGCCTTCGCGGTCTTCCTCGCCCTCGCCGTCGTCCATTCGCGGGTGATCGCGGCGGAGCGCCGCGCCCGCGAGCTGGTCGCCATCCAGGACGAGGCGCTGGCGCGGCTGGCGCGCGACTGGCAGGCGTTGCCGCTGCCGCGCCTGCCGCCCGGCTTCGCGCCGCCGCCGCTCGCCCGCGACCTGGGCCTCTTCGGCGCCGCCTCGCTCTTCCATCTGCTGGGAACCGTCCACACGCCGCCCGGCAAGGCGGCGCTCGCCGGCTGGCTGCTCGCCCCGGCGGCACCGGAGGAAGTTTCGCGCCGCCAGGCCGCCGTCGCCGAGCTGGCGCCGGAGCTCGCCCTGCGGCAGAGCCTCGAGCTCGCCGCCCGTCCGATGGAAAAGGCCCCGCCGGACCCGGAGGAGTTCCTCCGCTGGGCCGAGGGCCCGCGCCTCCTCGCCTCCCGGCCCTGGCTTCCCTGGCTCTGCCGCGCCCTCGCCATCGCGACCGTCGCTGCGGCGATCGCCGCCCTGGTGCCGGGGTCGCCCCTGCCGCTCGGCGTCCCCCTCCTCTTCGTCACCCTGAACATCGCCCTGACCTGGGCCTACGGCGAGCGCATCCACGCCGCCTTCGGCCGTCTCGCGGCGCGCGAGCGCGAGTTCCGCTCCTACGCCGGGGCGCTCGAGCGGATCACGGGCCAGAGCTTCCAGGCCGAGCGGCTGCGGCGGATCACCCGCGGGATCACGGGCGAGCTCGCGACCGGCGGCACGCCCGCCCACCGCGCCATGGAGATCCTCGATCACCGGGTGGGCCTCGCCGACGTGCGCCACTCGGCGCCCCTCCATCTGCCGCTCCAGCTCCTGCTGCTCTGGGACTTCCATGTCCTCGAGCTCCTCGAGCGCTGGCAGGCGGATTTCGGTCCGCGGGCCCGCGCCTGGCTCGCCGCCCTGGGCGACTTCGAGGCGCTCGCCGCCTTGGCCGGCCTCGCCCACGACAACCCCGGCTGGGCCTTCCCCGCCCTCGCGGCGGCCTCGCCAGGCGCGCCGGGAGCGCCGGTGGCTGTCGTAGCGCGCGGGCTCGGGCATCCGCTCCTCGCCGACGGCGCGCGGGTCGGCAACGACGTCGCCGTCGGGCCGCCCGGCACCTTCCTCCTCGTCACCGGCTCCAACATGTCGGGCAAGAGCACCCTGTTGCGGGCGATCGGCGCCAACGCCGTCCTCGCCCAGGCCGGCGCGCCGGTCGCCGCCGCGGCGATGTCCCTGCCGCCGCTCGACCTCGCCACCAGCGTCCTCGTCGAGGATTCGCTCGCCGACGGCGTCTCCTTCTTCATGGCCGAGCTGCTCTCGGTGCGCGAGGTGGTGCGGGCGGCCGACCGCGCGCGACACGAGGGGCGGACGCTCCTCTATCTGCTCGACGAGATCCTCCGCGGCACCAACAGCGCCGAGCGCCAGGTGGCGGTCAAGCGGGTGCTCCAGCACCTCCTCGCGGCCGGGGCGATCGGCGCCGTCTCGACCCACGACCTCCAGCTCGCCGAGATCCCCGAGATCGCCGCCGTCTGCCAGCCGGTCCACTTCCGCGAGAGCTTCGCCCCGGGGGACGGTCCGGAGGCCGGCCCGCGGATGACCTTCGACTACCGGCTGCGGCCGGGAGTGGCGACGACGGCGAACGCCCTCAAGCTGCTGGACCTCGTGGGGCTGGGGGAGGATGGGGCCCCGGCCTGAGCGCCGTTTGGTATATTCGACCGCCGCCCCGCCACCCGACCCCATGCCGAAGCGCCTCCTCGGGCTCGCCGTCCTCGCCCTCTCGCTCCTCGCCTCCTATGCCGTGGCCGAGGGGCTGGTCCGCGTCCTGTCGCGGAGCTGGCTCCACGTGCTCGACGTCGAGATGTGGCGCTACGCGCGCTTCGTCAAGAGCGCCTCGCGCCACCCGGGCGTCGTCGAGGAGCACCGCCCGAACGCCGGCGCCCTCCTCATGGGCGCGCGCGTCCGCACCGACGAGCACGGCTTCCGCCTCCCCGATCCCGCGACCCTCGCCCGCCGCCGGCCGGGGAGCCGCCGCGCCGTGGCGGTGGGCGACTCGCTCACCCTCGGCTGGGGGGTGCCGGAGGGGGAGACCTACGCCGATCAGCTCGAGCGCCTGCTCGCCGACCGCTGCCCGCGGCAGGGCGGGCGCCCGGTGACGGTCTGGAACGCCGGGATCGGCAACTGCAACACGTCGATGGAGCTGGCGCGCTACGAGCTGCAGGTGCGGCCGCTCCATCCGGAGTGGGTGATCCTCGGCTACTTCGTCAACGACGCCGAGCCCGATCCGGTGATCCCGCGGAACCCGCTCCTCTGGAGCTCGGCCCTCGCCGCCCTCGCCCAGGCGCGCTTCCTCAAACAGGAGCAGGCGCCGCTGCGCGACTACCGGGTCTACTACCACGGGCTCTACACCGACGGGCGGCCCGGCTGGGAGCGGGCGAAGCGGGCTCTGCGCGACTTCGGCGCGCGGCTGCGGCAGGACGGCGTGCCGGCGACGATCGTCCTCCTCCCCGAGCTCCACGAGCCGCGCCACTTCGGCGGCTTCGCCGACGTCTACGGGAAGGTCGCCGCCATCGCCCGCGACAGCGGCTTCGAGGTGATCGACCCCTCGGGCGATTTCCCGCCGGGCCCGGGCGAGCGCTACTGGATCACCCCCGACGACGCGCATCCCAATGCGGCGGCGCAGACGATCTTCGCGCGCGCGCTGGCGGCCTCGAAGCACGCCTGCGCGAAGTAGGGGCCGTCCCGCTCAGCCCTGCGCCGGCGCGGTGAGCTCGCCGGCGCCGTTGCGCCCCAGGAAGGGGAAGACCGAGAGCAGGAACATGTAGGCGTAGCCCTGGACGAAGAGGTAGAGGAAGGGGAGCGACATCCACATGCCGCGCTCGAAGGCGTAGACGAAGGCGGCCGCGAAGTAGATCGCGAGGATCCCTTCGAGCAGGAAGGAGAGGTCGGCGCCGGCGCGGTAGCGCTTCGACAGCCACTCCTGCCCGCGCTGCTCGATCATGTACTTGGGCGTCCGGTGGAAGGTGCCGCCGCTCTGGAAGAGCCCGGAGAGGACCGCCCGCGTGTTGTTGATCGAGAGGCCGATGCCGATCGCCATCACCGCCGGGATGTAGCGCAGGGCCTGGCGCCACGAGTGCCCCCCCGCCACCTGGCTGGTGATGTAGAAGAGGAGGACCGAGACCGTCGCCCCGAGGAAGAGCGGCAGGTCGATCATGAGGAGCGCCCGGTAGCCGGTCCCGGCGCGCAGGATCATCGCCGGGAAGATGAGGAGGGCGATCATCACCGTCAGCACGTAGCTCGAGTTGTTGGTGAGGTGGACGAAGGCCTCGAACTTGACCCGCCAGGGGAGGTCGGCCCTGAGGATCCGGCCGAGGAGCTTGCGGCCGGTCTGGATCGACCCCTTGGCCCAGCGGAACTGCTGGCTCTTGAAGCCGTTGATGTCGACCGGCAGCTCGGAGGGGACGTCGAGCTCGGGGAGGTAGAGGAACTTCCAGCCGGCGAGCTGCGAGCGGTAGGAGATGTCGAGGTCCTCGGTCAGCGTGTCGTGCTCCCAGCCGCCCGCCGCCTCGATCGCCGCGCGCCGCCAGATCCCGGCCGTGCCGTTGAAGTTGAAGAAGCAGCCGCTGCGGTGCCGCGCCGTGTGCTCGATCAGGAAGTGGCCGTCGAGGAGGATCGCCTCGACGCGGGTGAGGAGCGAGTAGCCGCGGTTGATGTGCGACCAGCTCCCCTGGACCATCCCCAGGTCGGGAGCGGAGAAATAGGGGACCGCGAGGCGCAGGAAGTCGGGCCGCGGCACGAAGTCGGCGTCGAAGACGGCGAGGAGGTCGCCCTGGGCGACCGTGAGACCCGCGGCGAGCGCCCCGGCCTTGAAGCCGCGGCGATCCGTGCGGTGGACGTGGTGGATGTCGAAGCCCTCCTCGCGGTAGGCGGCGACCAGCTCGCCGACGATGCGGGTGGTCTCGTCCGTCGAGTCGTCCAGCACCTGGATCTCCAGCCGGTCGCGCGGGTAGTCGAGCCGGCAGACGGCGTCGATCAGCCGGGTCGCCACGTACATCTCGTTGTAGAGTGGAAGCTGTACCGTCACCCGCGGCCAGTCGGCCGGATCGGGGGGCCGAGGCGCCCTCCGGTTCCGCGTGCGCAGGTACTCGACCACCAACACCAGGCGGTGGACGCCGTAGAAGGCGAGCACCGCCAGGATGAGGTAGTACAGTGCGAGCACGGCCGACGCCGCCTGAGATCCCATCGTCAGCGTCCGGCGATCCGACGGAGGGCGGGCGGAGCCTCGCGGCGGGTCGAACGGCCGTGGGTATCGCCCTGGCGCCGCTCCTCGCGGCGAACCTGGGGCTGCTGCTCGTCTTCGATCTGAATCGTCATGTGGTCCTCGCTCTGCTCCTCGCGGGAGCCGCCTTCCTCGCACTCCCCTTCGCCGCGCGCCGCCTGGAGACGGCTGGCGGAGCGATCGGAACCCTGTTTGGACGGGGAGCGGGATCGCCGGGCAAGGCGATCCTCCTCGGGGCCTTGCTGTTGCGGATCCCGCTGCTGCCGCTGCCCCTGACGCTCTCCGAAGACGTGCTGCGCTACCTCTGGGACGGCAGAGTGGCGGCCGCCGGTTACAACCCTTACGCCCTTCCCCCTCAGGCCGCCGAGCTCGCCGCGTTGCGTGATGGGAGCGATGGGATCTGGAGGCGCCTGCCCCACCGCGACGTGCCCACCGTCTACCCGCCCCTCGCCGTAGCGGCGTTCAGTATATCGACTCGGCTGCCGTTTCCCATCCTCTCCTGGAAGATCCTGGCGACCGGGGGCGACCTCGCGGTGATCGCGCTGCTCCTGGCGCTCGCCCGCCGCGCCGGCCTGCCGGAAGCGCGGGTGGTCTGGTATGCCTGGAATCCGCTCGCCGCGCTCGAGGTGGCCGGCATGGGCCACGTCGACGCTCTCGCGATCGCGGCGGCGCTCGGCGCGGCGCTCCTGGTGATGCGCCGGCGGGACCGGGAGGCGCGGCGGGAGCAGGGCGCGGCCCACCGCCCTTCCGCCACGGAAGTCGCCGCTGCCGCCGCCTGCGCCGCCGCCGGCGCGCTCATCAAGCTCGCTCCGGCCGCCGCCATCCCGATGTGGAGCCGCCAGAGCGGCCGCCCTCCTCTCTTCCTCGCCGTCGCCGCCCTCCTGCTGGCGACCGCGTTCCTCCCCGTCCTCCTAGCAACCGGCGGGCCACCTCCGGGCCTCCTGACCTACGGCATCCGCTGGGAGTTCAATGGACCGCTCTTCGAGCCCCTCTGGCGGCTGATCGACGCGGCGCACCTGGCGCCCGCCCTGGCGGCGCGCCTCGCCGCCTGGAAGCTCGCCCACCACGAGTACTACCGCTGGAACTGGCTCTATCCTTATCTCTATCCCCAGCTCCTGGCGAAGCTCGTGCTGGCGGCGGGGAGCGCCGCGGCGGTCGCCGCCGCCCTCTTCGAGCGCGATCCCATCGCGGGGAGCGGCCGGCTCTTCGCCCGCCTCCTCCTGCTGTCCGCCACCATCTACCCCTGGTACGTCCTCTGGGTGCTCCCCTGGGCGGCCCTCGCCCGGCACCGCGCCTGGCTGGCGCTCTCCGGGCTCATCCTCCTCGCCTACGTTCCGCGCGGGACGAGCGTGCCGCTCCTGCCCTGGGTCTTCGTCGCCATCTGGGCGCCGTTCCTCCTCCTCCGCCTCGCCTCCCGCCGGCCGTGGTCGACCGCCTGATCGTCTCCTACCGCGGCGCCGCCTACGCCGGCTGGCAGCGGCAGGCCAACGCGCTCTCGGTGCAGGAGGTCCTCGAACGGGCGCTGGGGGAGCTGCTCGGCCGGCCGGTCCGCCTGTTCGGGGCGAGCCGCACCGACGCCGGGGTCCACGCCCGCGGCCAGGCCGCCCACCTCGACCTCGCCTCGCCCCTGCCGCCCGCGGCGCTCGTCCACGGCACCAACCGCCGGCTCCCCGAGGACGTCCGGGTGCTCGCCGCCGACCGCATGCCCGCGGGGTTCCACGCCCGCAAGCACGCCGCCGCCAAGGTCTACTCCTACCGGCTGAGCCGCGAGAGGGTGCTGTCGCCGCTCGACGCGCCGTTCGCCGTGCGGGTCGACCCGCGGATCGACCTGGCGCGGCTCGCCGCGGCGACGGCGCACCTGCCCGGCCGCCACGACTTCTCGGCCTTCGCCGCCGCCGGCGGCTCCCACCGCCAACCGGTCCGCCGCATCCTCGCGGCCGAATGGAGCGCCGCCGGTCCCGAGCTGCGCTTCACCATCGAGGGCGAGGGGTTCCTCCGCGGCATGGTTCGTGCTCTGGTGGGGACGCTGGTCGACGTAGGTCTCGGCAGGAGATCGCCGGAGGAGCTCGCGGCGCTCCTCGCGGGCGGGCCCCGCCACGCCGCGGGGCCGACCGCGCCGGCCCGCGGCCTGGTGCTCGAGCGGGTGATCTATCCGGCCGCCTGGAGCCCGTTCACGAGCCCGCTCACGAGCCTGGTCGAGCCGCCTCTGGCGAGCGCCGAACCGCGATCGAGAAGGGCCGGGGAGGCAGGTGCCAAACCGGCAGAGTAGCGCCGCCGGTTATGCTAGCGTAAGGATCTCTGACCATGATCGACGTCTCGAAACTCGCGGCTCCGGGTTCTCCCGAAGAGCTCCTCGTCCGCCGCCTCGACCTCGAGCGGCTGCCGCGGCACGTGGCGATCATCATGGACGGCAACGGCCGCTGGGCCAAGGCGCGGAGCCTGCCGCGGGCGGAGGGGCACCGCGCCGGGGTGGCGGCGGTGCGCGACACCGTCGAGGCCGCGGCGGAGCTCGAGCTGCCGGTGCTCACCCTCTACGCCTTCTCGACCGAGAACTGGAAGCGGCCGCGGATCGAGATCTGGACGCTGATGAACCTGCTCAAGGAGTACCTGCGCAAAGAGACCGACAACCTGGTCGAGAACGACATCCGGCTGAACGTCCTCGGCCGCTGGCGCGAGCTCGACTGCCTCGGTCGTCCGCGAGCTCGAGCGGGGCCTCGCGGCGACCGCGGGCTGCCGCGGCATGAGCTTCAACATCGCCCTCAACTACTCGGGGCGCTGCGAGATCGTCGACGCCTGCCGCTCGATCGTCGCCGACTGGGCGGCGGGCAAGCGCGCCGACATCGACGAGGAGACGATCGGCCGCTACCTCTACACCTCCGGCCAGCCGGACCCCGACCTGATGATCCGCACCTCGGGCGAGCTGCGGGTCTCGAACTTCCTGCTCTGGCAGATCGCCTACTCCGAGATCTGGGTGACGCAGACGCTATGGCCCGACTTCCGGCGCCGCGACCTCTACGAGGCGATCCTCGCCTTCCAGAGCCGCGACCGCCGCTACGGCGGCGTCAAAGCCGAGGAGGCCGACCGCGTGGCCGCCGGCCGCCGCCAGCTCTGACCGCGGCGCTCCTCCCGACCCCGCCGATGCAGCGACTCGCCACCGCCGCCGTCGGGGTGCCGCTCATCCTGGCGGCTCTCTTCCTCCTCCCCGACCGCTGGTTCTTCGTCGTCATCGCGGCGATCGTCGAGGGCGCCGTCTGGGAGTACGTGGGGATCGCGAGGAAGCGCGCCCCGCACGCGCCGCTCGCCCTCCTCCTCCTCTTCGTGCCGCTCGCCGCGGCCGGCCTCTACCTGGCGCTCGAGTCGCGGCGCGGCCTCACCGACGTCGAGCTGCTGGCGATCGCGACGGCCCTCTCGGTGGGCTTGGGGACCCTTCTCCTCTTCTCCCGCACGCCGGTCGAGGAGTCGATCGCGAGCCTCGGCATCTTCGGCTTCGGCATCCCCTACCTCGCGGTGCCGATCGCCACCATGACCAGCCTGCAGCGCATCGACCCCTGGCTCGTCTTCCTCCTCATGGCGATCGTCTGGCTGGGCGACACGGCGGCCTACTACGCCGGCTCGCGGCTCGGCCGCCACAAGATGGCGCCGGTCGTCTCCCCCAAGAAGAGCTGGGAGGGCGCCGCGGCGGGCCTCGCGACCAGCCTCGCCGCGGCCGCCGTCTGGAGCGTCTGGCGCCGCGGCGAGCTCCACGCCGGGTTCCTCGCCATGGCGGCGGCGACGGCGGTGGCGGCGCAGGTGGGGGATCTCGTCGAGTCGATGATCAAGCGCGACGCCGGCGTCAAGGACTCCGGCAACGTCCTCCCCGGCCACGGCGGCGTCCTCGACCGCATCGACGCCATGATGTTCGCCGCCCCGGTGATGCTCCTCGGAGTGTGGATGCTGGGGATGGGGACCGGGCGGTAATCCCCGGGCCGCCGGACGCCGTTCGGTATAATCGAGCGCCCGAGCGGCCGAGCCCGCACCCCTCCCGGAGATGCCATGACCGCCATCCTGACCAATATCCTCGCCTTCGCCTTCGCCCTGGGCGTCATCATCTTCGTCCACGAGGGCGGGCATCTGCTGATGGCGAAGACCTTCGGCATGCGGGTCCTCACTTTCTCGCTCGGCTTCGGCCAGCGCCTCTGGGGCTTCACCCGCGGCGAGACGGAGTACAAGGTCTCGGCGATCCCCCTCGGCGGCTACGTGCGCCTGGGCGGCGAGAGCCTCGAGGAGGCGACCGGCGATCCGCGCGAGTTCCTCTCCAAGCCGCGCTGGCAGCGCATCCTGGTCTACGTCGCCGGTCCGTTCATGAACGTGATCCTCGCGATCGTCCTCTTCGCGGCGCTCTTCATGGTCGGCATCGCGGTGCCCAACCCGGCGGGCATCCCCTCGGTCGTCGGCGCCGTCGAGCCCGGCTCGTCCGCCGCCGCCGCCGGCATCGTCCGCGGCGACCATATCGTCGCCGCCAACGGCGAGCCGGTGGGGAGCTGGCAGGACCTCGGGTTCGCGCTCCTCACCTCGCCCGGCAAGCCGGTCCGCCTGACCGTCGAGCGCGGGGCCCGGCAGCTCCAGGCGACGGTCACCCCGCAGCGCGACCCCCGCTACGAGCTGGGGGACTACGGCGGCATCTTCCCCAGCGTCTGGCCGCAGGTGACCGACGTCCGCGCCGGGGCGCCGGCGGAGGCCGCCGGCTTTCGCAGCGGCGACGAGATCCACGCCGTCGACGGCCACCCGATCGCCGACAGCAAGGACTTCATCGCCTACATCGAGAAGCGCGCCGGCCAGCGGGTGGAGATCCGGGTGCTGCGCGACGGCGGCTTCGTCACCCTGCCGGTGGTGCCCAGGCTCGAGAACGGCCACGGCCTGATCGGCATCGGCATCGGCCTCTACCAGCGCTACAGCCCCGGTCAGGCGATCGTCGAGAGCCTGCGTTACAACCAGCAGATCGTGGTCGAGACCTTCCGCATGATCGGCAAGATCTTCACCCACCAGATCTCGGCCAAGGGGGCGCTCGCCGGGCCGATCGAGATCGCCGCGCAGAGCGGCGAGGCGGCGCGCACCGGCTTCAAGAACCTGTTGTTCCTGATGGGCTTCATCAGCATCAGCATCGCCATCCTGAACCTGATGCCGATCCCCATCCTCGACGGCGGGCAGATCTTCATCCTGCTGATCGAGGGCGTCATCCGGCGAGACCTGTCGCTGCGTCTGAAAGAGGTCATCGCCCAGGTCGGCTTCGTCATGATCCTGCTGCTGATGTTCGTGGTGATATGGTTCGACATCAGCAAACACCTGCCGGCTCACCTGCTCCCGGGCTCCTGAGCCCGGCGCCCCGCGGAGCGCTCGCGGCATGGAAACGACGGGAGCGATGGGAACCATGGGAATGATCTCGGTCGGCGACGAGGCCCCGAACTTCGATCTGACCTCGACCGAGGACGCGCTCCTCATGCTGCGCGACGAGGTCATCCAGAACGCCCTCGTCCTCTACTTCTTCGCCGACCCGGAGAGCGACGGCGCCCGCCGCGACCTGGACGCTCTCAACCGCGGCTTGAAGGATCTCGCCCGCCAGCGGACACGGATCCTCGCCATCTCCCCGGCCAAGATCGAAGCCCTGAAGAAGGTCCAGGTCGAGCGCCAGCTCCTCTTCCCCCTCCTCCACGACGACCGCGGCTTCTCCGCCCAGTACGGCGTGGCGGCTCCCGCGGAGGGGAGTCCCGCCGCGCCGGCCCTGGTCGTCGTCAGCCGCCGGCAGAAGATCCTCTGGCTCGCCAACCCGGCCGCCGCCGTCGAGGCCGCCATCCCCGACATCGTGAAGCTGTTGAAGGCGCTGCCCTCCCCGACGGCGAGCTATCCGAAGAAGGTGATCAACCGGATCGTCGACCGTTGGGTGAATTGAGACGATCGGCGCCTCACATCGATCAGGTAACGTGGCCTACTGACTTGGCAACGTTTCCCCACGACTTGGCAACGTTGCCGAACGAGTAGGCAACGTTCCCCACGGACCCGGCAACGTTGCCTATTGACGAGGCAACGTTCCCCAACCACTTGGCAACGTTGCCTACCGCCTTGGCACGTTCCCCATCGGCTAGGCAACGTTCCCCACCCACTCGGCAACGTTGCCGAACGACCTGGCAACGTTGCCTGCTCGGCCGGCAACGTTGCCCATCGCTCGGCAGAACCTGACCCCCGCCGCGGGTTCATCGGACCTCGCCGTGGCGCCGCCCGCGCCGAGGACGGTATGAGAGAATGGCAGACGCGATGGCGACCGTCCGCACCGGCTCCGATCTCGCCGCCCTGGCCCGCGACACGGGCCCCGATCCGGGCCTCCGCGCCGGGCGGATGGCGGGGGGGCTGGTCGGCTCGGAGATCCTCAAGATCGCGGCCGACATGCGCTCCCGCGCCGCCGCCGGCAGGCCGGTCTGCGACCTCACGGTCGGCGACTTCAACCCGCGGTACTTCCCCATCCCCGAGCGCCTCGCCGCGGCGGTGCAGGGCGCCCTCGCCGCCGGCGAGACCAACTATCCGCCGGCCAACGGCATGCCGGAGCTGCGCCGCGCCGTGCAGGGCTTCTACGAGCGCGAGCTCGGCCTCTCCTACCCGCTCGAATCGATCCTCATCTGCGGCGGCGCGCGGCCGATCATCTACTGCGCCTACGCCACCGTCTGCGACCCCGGCGACCGCATCGTCTACCCGCTGCCGAGCTGGAACAACAACCACTACGTGCACATGGTCGACGGCGTCGGCGTGCCGGTGCCGTGCCACGCGGAGGACCGCTTCCTCCCCACCCGCGAGGCGCTGGCGAAGGCCCTCCCCGGGGCGCGCCTGGTCTGCCTCAACTCGCCGCTCAACCCCACCGGCACGGCGATCGGCCGCGCCGCGCTCGCCGGCATCTGCGAGGCGATCGTCGAAGAGAACGCGGCGCGCGAGCGGCGGCGCGAGCGCCCGCTCTACCTGCTCTACGACCACATCTACTGGATGCTGTGCTTCGGCGGCACGGTGCACGTGACCCCGCCCGAGGTGTGCCCGGAGATGGCGCGCTACACCGTCTTCGTCGACGGCATCAGCAAGGCGTTCGCGGCGACCGGCCTGCGGGTCGGCTGGGCGGTGGGCCCGGCGGACGTCGTGGCGCGGATGTCGGCGGTCTTGGGCCACGTCGGCGCCTGGGCGCCGCGCGCCGAGCAGGTGGCGACGGTCGCGCTGCTCGACGATCCGCCGGCGATCCGCGACTTCCACGCCGTCTTCCATCGCGACATCGAGCAGCGCCTCGACCTCCTCCACGCCGGGCTGCAGGCGATGAAGTCCCGCGGCCTGCCGGTCGACAGCATCCCGCCGATGGGGGCCATCTACCTGACGGCGCGCATCCATCCCCTGGGCCGCCGGACGCCGGCGGGGAACGTGCTCTCGACCAACGAGGAGGTGCGGCGCTACGTCCTCGAGGAGGCGTCGATCGGCGTCGTCCCCTTCCAGGCCTTCGGCCGCCCGGAGAACGACGGCTGGTTCCGCCTCTCGATCGGCGCCGTCGGCATCCCCGACATCGAAGCCGCCCTCCCCCGCCTCGAAGCCGCGCTCGCGGCGCTCCGGTAGCCGCTCCTCTCAGTCAGCTCAGCAGCCCGCGCAGCACCGCCAGGTCCCGGCGGTGGCCGGCCATCTCGTCCTCGGGGTCGGTCTCGACGACCATCGGGATGCGGCGCAGCCGCGGATCGGCGAGGAAGCGGCCGAAGGCGGCGAGGCCGATCATCCCCTCGCCGATGTGGGCGTGGCGGTCGCGCCGCGCGGCGAAGGGGCGGAGCGAGTCGTTGAGGTGGATGCCGCCCAGGGCGTCCCAGCCGAGCCGCTCGCCGAGCTCGGCGAGGAATTCCTCGTAGCCCGCCGCCTGGTGGATCGCGTAGCCCGCCGCGAAGGCGTGGCAGGTATCGATGCAGACCCCCACCCGCGCCGGCTCCGCCAGCCGCGCGCGGATCGCGGCCAGGTGCTCCAGCCGATGGCCGAGGCAGCTCCCCTGCCCGGCGGTGTTCTCGAGGAGCACGCGGGTCGTCGCCTCGGGCACCGCCCGGAGCACGCAGTCGAGCGAGCGGGCGACGCGCGCGATCCCCCGTTCCTCGCCGGCGCCGAGGTGCGCGCCGGGGTGGAGCACGAGGCCGTCCACCCGCAGGCGCGAGCAGCGGCGCAGCTCGTCGGCGAGCGCGGCGCGCGAGCGCAGGAGGATCGAACGGTCCGTTGCCGCGAGGTTGATCAGATAGGAGGCGTGGGCGAGGACCGGCCCCACGGCGCTCGCCCGCCGCGCCCCGTGGAAGGCGAGGACCTCCTCTTCCACCAGCTCCTTGCCCCGCCACTGGCTGGCGTTCTTGACGAAGATCTGGATCGCCCCGCAGGCGAGGGCGTCGGCGCGGGCGAAGGCCGTCGCCACCCCGCCGGCGACCGACACGTGGACGCCCAAGAGCGGCGGGCGCGGGCGGCGGGCGCGGGGCGGCATTAGCGCATTCTACGGCCCGCCGGGGCTCGCGCCGGCCGGCCGCGGCGCCTGCCCGCCCTCTGTTAGACTGCCCCGCTTATGGGGGCGAGGTTTCTGCGCGTGCTGGGGCTGCTGGCCTATGGCCTGCTCGTCGTCGCCGTGTTCTTCGTCACCGCCTATGTCGCGTTCAGCTTTTTCGTCCGCAGCGGCGTCACCCCCGTGCCCAAGGTCACCGGCCTGACCCGCGACGACGCGGCGAACGCTCTCGCCGACCGCGGCCTCGTCCTGCGCCGGGTGGCCGCCAAGGGGCGCTACGACGACAGCGTGCCGGCCGGGCGCGTGCTGCGCCAGCAGCCCGACGCGCGGACCCTGGTCAAGCGCGGCAGCGGCGTCGAGCTCGTCATGTCGCTCGGGCCGCAGCGGATCGAGGTTCCCGACCTCGCCGCCAAGGCCTTTCCCGCCGCGCAGGTGACGCTCTCCGCGACCGGCCTCCTGATCGGCAAGACACTGATCGCCTTCGCCGGCGGCCAGGAGCCGGGCTCGGTGGTCGACCAGGACCCCGATGCGGGAGCCATGGTGGCGCCGGCGACGCCGGTCGACGTGCTCCTCGCCGGCGTGACGCCGGGCGAGCGCTTCGTCATGCCCGACCTGGTCTACCGCCAGTACGACCCGGTGCGCTCGTTCTTCGCGGCGCAGCGCATCCGCATGGGCAACGTCAAGTTCGAGCGCTACGAGGGCGTCGCCGCGGGGGTGATCCTGCGCCAGTTCCCGCTCCCCGGCCATCCGCTGAGCCGCGACGACGCCGTGTCGCTGGTCGTCGCGACCGCCGAGGGCGTGTCGTGAGGGCCGGCGCTCGCCGATGAAGCTCGCGCCGTCGCTCCTCGCCGCCGACCTCGCCGACCTCGGCGGGGCGCTCGCCCTCTGCGAGAAGGGGGGCGCCGACCTCGTCCATTTCGACGTCATGGACGGCCACTTCGTCCCCAACCTGTCGTTCGGCATCCCGGTGCTCCAGGCGGTCACCCGCCGCACCCGGCTGCCGGTCGACGTGCACCTCATGGTCGCCAACCCCGACCGGCTGATCGACGACTATCTCGCCGCCGGCCCGGCGCGCATCGCGGTCCACTGGGAGGCCGCGGTCCACCTCGACCGGCTGGTCACCCACATCCGCCAGGGCGGCGCCTCGCCGGGCGTCGCCGTCAACCCCGCGACACCGGTCGAGATGCTCGTCGACGTCCTGCCGCAGCTCGACTACGTGCTCCTCATGTCGGTCAACCCCGGCTTCGGCGGCCAGAAGTTCCTCGCCCGCGCGCTCGACAAGGCGCGCCGCTTGACCGCCCTCGCCCGCGAGTGCGGCAAGGGCCTCGAGATCGCCATGGACGGCGGCATCGAGCGCGATAACATTCATCGAGTGGTGGCGGCCGGCGTCGCGGTATGCGTCGTCGGTTCCGCCATCTTCTCCGCCGCCGATCCGGTGGCGCGCATGTCGGAGCTCAGAACGAGCGCCCGATCGGAGATGGTATGAAGCGGACGCTTTCCCCGTTCTGCCCCGCCTGGCTGCTGCCCTGCCTGGCCGTCCTCGTCCTCGCCGCCGCCGGCTGCCACCACGGCACCAAGGCCAAGAACGACCCCATCCTCAAGCTCGGGGCCGAGGAGTCGCTCGCCCAGGGCAAGGTCTTCCTGGCGCAGAAGAAGTACGCGCGCGCGCGCCCCTTCTTCACCCATGCCTTCGAGGTCGAGCCCAACTCGGCGACCGGCCGCGAGTCCCTGCTCCTCGCCGCCGATACCTTCTATCTCGAGGGCGGCGCCGCCAACTTCGTCCAGGCCGAGGCCAAGTATCGCGACTACCTGAACCGCTTCCCCACCAGCGAGCAGGCGGCCTACGTCCAGTTCCAGATCGCCAACAGCCTGGCGAAGCGGATGGAGCGGCCGGACCGCGACCAGGACGTCACCCGCAAGGCCCTCGAAGCCTACGAGGAGCTGGTGCGGCTCTACCCGACGAGCGAGTACGCCGACCAGGGCAAGGAGCAGAGCCAGGCCGTGCGCGCCAACCTGGCCGAGCACGAGTTCCTGGTCGGCCAGTTCTACCTGCGCTACGGCGCGCCGCAGGCCGCGGTCAGCCGCTTCGAGTACCTGTTGAAGACCTACCCGAGCTACGCCGAGAAGGACAAGGTGATCTATTACCTCGGCGTCGCCTACGGCCACAACAAGAAGCCGGAGGAGTCGAAGAAGGCCTTCGAGCGGCTGAAGAAGGAGTTCCCGCAGAGCCCGTACGTGGGTGACGTCCCCGAGCAGAAGGTGGGGAAGTAGATGCCGGCGGAGAAGCTCCCGCGCCGCCCGCCGTCCCTCGCATCGCCGGCGCTCGCATCCAGGACGCTCGCATCCAGGGCGCTCGCCTCGCCGGCACCCGTATCGGGGGCATCCGCATCGAAGGCGGTCGGCCTGACGGTCGCCCTGACGCTCGGGCTAACGCTCGGGCTGACGCTCGGCGGCTGCGCCGGCTCGGCCCTCGCCCCGCAGAGCGCCGTCGACCCCGGCGAGATCGCCGAGCTCAAGGCGCGGGTGATCGAGCTGCAGAGGAAGACGGCGGTCGACGAGGTGGAGATCGCGCGGCTGCGCCAGCAGGTGAGCGAGATGGCCGGCGGCCGTTCCGCCGCGCCGCCGCCCTCCGGCGCCCGGCGCGGAGCGCGCCCGCCCGAGCTTGCCGAGCCGAGCGACCTCGACGCCGCCGAGCCGGCGGTCCGTCCGGCGGCGCCGGCGATCGAGGAGGCCGACATCGACGTCGCCCCGCCGCCGGCGGCCGCGGCACGCCCGAGCCGCAAGGCCATGCCGACCCCGCCGCCGCCGATCCCGCGGAGCCGGCCCGCCCCCGCGCGGCCCGCCCCGGAGCTCGAGCCCGAGCCAGCCGCTCCGCGCTCCACGACGGGCGGCGCGCGCGCCCTGCCGCCGGCGCCGGGCGGGCCGACGGGCGCCGAGCCGAACGAGAACGGACGGCTGGTGCCCGCCGCCGCCCAGGCGCTCTACGACCGCGGCTACTCGCTCTACAACCAGGGACACTACGTCGACGCCGAGGCGAGCTTCCAGCGCTTCCTGCAGGCCGAGCCGGCGAGCGACCTCTCCGACAACGCCCTCTACTGGATCGGCGAGTGCCGCTACTCGCGGGGCGACCTCAAGGGGGCGCTCGCCGCCTTCCGCGAGACGGTCCAGCGCTTCCCCAGCGCCAACAAGGTGCCGGACGCCATGTTGAAGGCCGGCCAGACGCTCGAGGCGATGCACGACGCCGAGGGCGCCCGCGTCACCTATCGCGAGGTCGTGCGCCGCTTCCCCGGCACCGCCGCGGCGGCGCTGGCCGACGAGCGCCGCGCCAAGCTGCCGTGAGGGCGCCGGCGCGGTCCGCCAGCCGCGGCCCGCGGCCGGTCCAAGCTCAAGCAGAGCTTTAAGTCCCGGCCGGTAAGTCTGCGCCGAGCCAACCTTGACAGCGGCGGCCGATCCCGGATATTCTAATCGATAGTGTTTTCACTATAAGTTCGTTTTCCTCCGGTCTCGGGAGGCTTCATGAACGTGCGGCACGTGGCTTCCGTTCTCGCAACGCTCCTCGTGGTCTCGACCGCGGCCATGGCCGCCGACCGCCCGCCGAAGGATCTGCACTGGACGGGCGACCACTGGACCGCCTGGAGCCCGCCCACGCCGCCGGCCGGCGTCCAGGTCTACAAGATCGTCCGCGGCGACACTCTGTGGGGGATCGCCAAGCGCACCTACGGCAACCCCTACCTCTGGCCTCAGATCTGGGAGAAGAACCAGTACATCCTGGACGCCCACTGGATCTACCCGGGCGATCCGCTGGCGATCGGTCCCGAGGTGACGCCGACCGAAAACCTCGCCGCCGTCAACGGCACGAGCGGCGCCGCGGAGGCGGAGACGCCGGGCGCCGCGGCCGAGCCGGAGCCGTCGAAGCCGGTCGCCGGAGTGCTCAACGCCGGCGCCGCGGCGAGCCCGCCCTCGCCGCTGGGCGCCGAGAGCGACATCTACTGCAGCGGCTACGTCGGCGGCGTCGACGAGCGCTTCCCCTATTCGATCGTCGGCTCCGAGTACGACGTGCTGACGCCGCGGCGGACCCTCAACCCCGTCGGCGCCGTCACCGTCGGAGCCACGACAGGGCAGGAGGTCGGCCTCTACGGCGTCATCGACACCGCCAAGTACGGGCTCTCGACCGGCGACATCACCTATCTGGACGGCGGCGCCGAGCGCGGCATGACCCCCGGCCAGATCTTCACCATCGTCCAGCCCGGCAGCGCGGTCGTCCACCCGGTGAGCGGGCATCTCTTCGGCCGCTTCTACCGCTATCTCGGCCGCGTGCGCGTGCTCTCGGTGCAGGAGCGGACGGCGATCGCCGAGATCGTCCACGCCTGCGACCCGGTGCCGGTCGGCTCGCTCCTCACTCCCTTCCAGGCCGAGCCGGTGCCCCTCGGCCGGCGCACCGCGATGCGCCCGGTCAACTATCCGGCGGCGGCGGCGAAGCTCGCCGTCGCGCCGACGATCATCTACTCGAAGGACGACATCGTCTCGCTGGGAGAGGACCACGTCGTCTACATCGACCGCGGCTCCGATGCCGAGGTGACGCCGGGCGACATCTACACGATCTACCGCATGAACCGCCCCGGCCTGCCGCCGGTGGTCTTGGGCGAGCTCGCGATCCTCTCCGTCCACCCCAAGTCGTCGGTCGCGAAGATCGTCCGCTCGCGCTACGAGATCTTCGTCGGCGACCGCCTCGACCTCAAGTAAGCCCGCTGCCGCGAAGAGAGCACCTCGAGGCCGGCGCCCGCCGGCCTTTTTGCATTTCTGGCGAGCCCGCGCGCCTTGGGGCGAGGCGGGCGCTGTGCTAGGATGAACGACCTCTGCCCTGGAAGGACCCCTAGACCTTGGCCGAACAGAATCTCAACGGACGCCTGCATCCGATCGTCGACGAGCTGGTGCGGCGCGGCGTCACCCTGGAGCAGGCGCGGCGCGAGTTCGAGCGCCAGTTCATCGTCGCCTCGCTCAAGTCGAACCACGGCAACTTCTGCCGCTCCGCCAAGTCGCTCGGCGTGCACCGCAACACGTTGCGCAACAAGGTCTCGGACCTGGGGATCGGGTCCGAGGACTACGATCTGCCCGGCCGCCGCCCGTCGCGCCGCCGCAATCCCCTGACCTGACCCGCCCGCCCCAGCGGCCTCGAGCCGCCGGGGCGGAATCTGCCGGCCTCATCTCTTGTTGTAGCGAGTCCGTGCCCGCCGCAGGTCTGGGCGCGGGCGCTGTTGTGCCGCGTTGTCGCGCCATACTGGCAGTCCGCAAGGATGCGAGTGGCACAACCCTCGCAGGAAAATGCAAACGACTTCCCACGTTCCCCCTCGTGACCACCGCTCGTGACCACCGATGGATGAACCATGGGCTGAAGTGTCGTTTGGAGCTGGCGTACGTGCGCCAGAGGATGATGAGCATACATAATCGAGGAGGAGCAGCCACCGATGAAACCAGAACCCTCGCGGGTATCCTTCACCGTGCTCGCCACCTTCCTGTTCCTGGTCCTGGTCTTCGCGTTCGATCCCACACCCTCGCAACCCGCGATCGCACGAGCCGGCGACAGAGCCCCTGATCCTTCCCAGCTGGCGCTCGCCGACTGGGCCGCCGGCCGCACGGGCGGCAACCTCTCGGTGATGCGGCCCCGCGACCTCCAAGCCGCGCTCGAGCCGAAACGGCACGGCTTCGAGCTCTTCCGGCAGCCCTCCGAGCTCCTCGAAGAGAGAAAGTTCCTCGCCAAGCTCCCCTACGGACGCGCCATGTGGCGCGCGGCGATCCGCAACCGCATGGACGGCCTGCTGCTCGCCGCGGTGGTGCAGACCGAGTCGTCGTTCTCGCCGACCGCGGTATCGCCCCAGGGGGCGATCGGCCTCATGCAGGTGATCCCGGAGACCGGCGAGCTCTACGGCAAGCCCGACCTCTTCGACCCCAACGTCAATCTCGACATCGGCTGCCAGTATCTGGCGGACCTGATCGACCGCTTCCACGGCGATCTGGCGCTCGCCGTCGCCGCCTACAACGCCGGTCCCGGCGCGGTGGCGCGCTACGGCGGCGTGCCGCCTTTCCCCGAGACCCGCGACTACGTCAAGAGCGTGCTGGCGCTCTACGTCGGCCACCGCCAGAGCCTCTGGAAGGCGGAGGCCGGCCAGTGGCACAACGAGAGCCTGACGACGCCGGTGAAGACCGCGGCGTCCAGCCACGGCCTCTTCAATCCACCGCCGCAGCAGTCGACCGCGGCGGCCGGCTTGGCTCGTTAGTCAAGTTAGCCGTGATACCGCTCACCAGCCGACGCCCTGCGGCGGCTGTGTGCTACCTTAGCCAGAGATCGTTAACTCTCGAAGGAGGTACACATGCGCGGATCGAAAGTAGCGAAGGGAGCTCGGAAGACCGTCCTGGCCCTCCTCGCGACCCTGCCCTGCTGGCTGCTGACTCCGCCGGTCCAGGCTGTTCCCTCGTGCTCGGATTGCCAGAGCCGGCTCAACACCTGCCTGTTCCACTGCGACGCGACCTGCGGTTCGGACGGCACCTGCCAGGATAGCTGCTATCAGGCTTGCTTCAACGACCCCCTGACCAAGAGCTGCTTCAACCATTGCAGGAACCCGCTCGCCGTCGCCTCGGCCACTCCGGCCTTCGGCAGCACAGAGGCTGCCCCCGGCAGCTTCCAGGCGTTCCTCGCCCGCTGACCGAAGAGAGACGTCCCGCTCGGGGCGTCTCTCCGCGCGCCGCAGCACTCGACCGCGGCGGGGCGGAGGGCTGAATCGCTCGCCCTCTCCCCTGCGTAGGGATGAGCTGTGGAGGAACCTCGGCCCGCCCCAGGAGGACGGATGACGGAGTCGCTCGCCGATCCGCCGGCCGGCGATCGGTTCGCCGCGGGCCTCCGCGGGTTCGGGCCGCTTGGGATCCTCGCGATCGTCGTCATCTTCGCGGGCAACCTCCTCTTCCTGCCGCTGAGCGCCATCCTCGTACTGGTATGGGTCCGGCTCTCGAGCATGCCATGGCGCGCCATCGGCTACGTGCGGCCGGCGAGCTGGACCCGGAGCCTGACGATCGGCGTCGTCTTCGGCGTCGTGTTCAAGGTCCTCATGAAAGCGATCGTGATGCCGCTCCTCGGCGCCGATCCGATCAACCACGCGTACCACTACTTGGCGGGAAACCGGGCCGCGCTCCCCGCTGCCCTCTACCTCATGGTCGTCGGCGCCGGATTCGGCGAGGAGACGCTGTGGCGGGGGTACCTGTTCGAGCGCTTCGGCAAGCTGTTCGGAACCGGCGTGGGCGCCAAGTCAGCGACGGTGCTGCTCACGACCGCATTGTTCGGGCTGGCCCACTATTCCACCCAAGGGCTCGCCGGCACCGAGCAGGCCACGATCGTCGGGCTCGTGTACGGGACTCTCTTCGCCGTCACGGGCCGCATCTTCCTGCTGATGTGCGCCCACGCGGCCTTCGACCTCACGGCCCTCGCGATCATCTACTGGAACCTCGAAACCCGCGTGGCGCAGCTCGTCTTCCGCTAGCCCGCCCGGCGGGCGCTCGCCGCCCTTGACATCTCCCTCAGGCGTGCGTAGGGTTCGCTAAACATCGAATCAGGAGTCACGTCGCCATCCTCCGCTGAGGATGATCCGCACCTGCGATCCATCTGATCTCTGAAGGGAGGCAGCATGAGATTCGTCAAGAGGTCCCCCGTGAAGGCCGCCGTTCTGGTCGCGCTCGTTTCCCTGCTCGCCTGGGGGCTGGGGAGGGGCGCCGCCGAGCCGCAGACGGCGAAGCCCAGGCCGCCCGTCAAGGCCGCCGCGCAGGCCACCCTGTGCAACCTCTCGGCGCCGCCCAATCTCACCGCGATCAGCAACGCGATCGCGCCGGGCGGCAGGCAGTTCACCAGCGACTACAACGTCCTCTCCGAGGGGGGCTGGTGCACGCTCATCGCCCTCGCCTGGGCGGCCCAGGGATCGGCGCCGACGATGACCCCCGATCCGACCAAGCGGTTCGGCACCGGCCGGCCGGTGGTCTGGGAGACCTGGCTCGACTCGACCAACATCTACTGCGCCAACGGCAACCCGCCCGGCAGCTGCGGCGGCGCGACGCTCAAGGCGGCGGCCAATGGCGCCCCCGTGCACCACCTCAACGGCGCCAACCCGAACACCAGCCACCTGCCCTCGGAGGCGGTGATGAAGCTCCTCCAGGGCCATGGGCGGGCGCCGCAGCTCCTCGCCGCCGGCCGTTCCGACCAGAGCCTGTCGGAGAACGCCCAGGCCACCGGCTTCATCCTGCCGGACCGCAACAACAACAACCCGCCGGGCTCGAGCAACGCCAACGTGATCATGTACGAGGTGCGCGAGAACCCGAGCTTCGTCAGCTTCCTGTCGCAGCCGAGCCTGCAGTTCTACAACCGCAACGGCCAGACCAACTTCTACAACGCCTTTAAGCGGCCTCTGCCTCCCGGCCAGTCGCAGGTCGACTTCCCCGGCAGCGCCTTCGAGGTCAAGCCGTCGTGGTACATCGTCCCGGCGAGCCAGCAGCCGCCGCCCGGGATGTTCCTCGCCACCGGCCAGTGCGATCCCGGCGCCCCCTGCGGCTCGACCGGCACCGTGACCATCGGCCTCACCGGCTTCCACATCCTGTGGAAGGTGTTCCCCCGGTCGAGCTGGTACTGGCTGACCTTCGAGTACAACGCGAGCGCCCAGTACAACAACGCCTATCTCACCCCCATCCTGAACCGCCAGGTGACCTACAACAACCCCAACGGCGGCCCGCAGGTGACCGACGGCCCCTACAATCCGGGGGCGCCGCAACCGGCGACCGTGGGGTCGGGCGCCCAGCGCGCCAACTCCATCTACCGGCCGATGCTCGCCGGCACCGCCTTCGCCAACTACCAGCTCGTCGGGGCGCAGGTGGCGTTCACCATCAACGGCGTGCCGACGCTCCTCGCCAACACCCACATCGAGACCGACTTCGGGGCCATCAACACCGTCGCGCAGAATCCCAGCTCGTCCTGCATCACCTGTCATTACTACGCCTCGATCGGGCCGCTCAACACCAAGAACTGCCCGTCGAAGCCTGCCAACATCCGGCGCATCAACATCTTCAAAGGCTTCGCCACCGGCGCCAACAACAAGAGCTACGGCTACGGCTACACGGGCAACGGCGATCCCGCGCAGTACACCAACAACGGCGGCAACGGCCCGTTCGTCTCGTCTGACTTCATCTGGTCGATCCAGCTCGCGCAGTGGAAGACCGGCACCACCGGCTGCCCGACCACCGCGGCGCCGGCGGCGAAGAAGGTCCCGGCCAGGAAGCCGGCCGGCAGGTAGACGCGAGCTCTTCGTCGGGGGGCAATCTCGGGAGAGGTTGCCCAGCCGAAGACCCTGCACCTGGGTCGTCGGCGCCGGATTCGGCGAGGGGACCCCTTTAGCTGGGAGCGCGATCGTCGCGCGCTCCCAGCCGCCGGCGCAGGGCTTCCCGCACCGCTTGGAAGCCATCGTCGAAGTGGGCCTCGAGCTTGCGGGGCATGAGGACGTCCTGGAGGAAGTCGAGGATATCGTCCACGTTTTGGGAGATCTCTCGTGCCCGCCGAACCTCCTCCCAGGCCCCCCTGCCGGAGTTGGGGTTCGGTACGGAATAGTTCTTCGATCTCCGCCGCCTGCTCGGACCAATACTTCAGGTAAGGCGCTCTTTCCTTGAGGCCCTTGATTCTCACCTCCGGCAGCACGATCGGCACCAGGCGCTCGACCAGGTCGTCGGCGTCGCCCTGGCACTTCTGCCAGAGCTTGTAGATCTCGTACATGCAGTAGGGGGAGCGCAGGTACTTGTCGCTGATCACAGCGACGACGAGATCGGCGCGGGTGAGGCGGCGGATGAATGCCGAGATCCGCTCTCCTGCGTGAATCTTCTCCGGCTCGCTGTGGCGGCGGGGCCGCCCTGGAGCCGGTGCCTGGGGGCGGCACCGGTTCCTTGCTTCCTTCCTTACATCTCCAGCCGGCGGCGGAGGAGGCCGGCGACTCCGGCGATTCCGAGCAGGACGGCGAGGGCCAGGAGGCCCCAGGCGCCGAGGGTTGGGATCTGGGCGATGGCTACCGGCAGCTCGAAGACGGTCGGGTCGTTGTTGTTGAGCGGGTTGCCGTCGTGGTCGGGGTCGGGGTCGTCGCCGTTCTGCGACACGTCGGTGACCGGCGCCCCGGCGGGGCTGGTGCCGCGCGCCGTGCTCGAGCAGGTGTAGGGGCCGACCTTGCCGCCCGAGACGACGTGGAGGACGACGGTGATCTCGCCCGCCTGTCCGATGGCGAGGGCGTTGCCCGCCGCCAGGAGGTCGGTCGCGCCGACGCCGTCGAAGGCCGGATCGACGGTGAAGTCGCCGCTCGTGAGCGACACCACGGTGAAGCTCGCGGGGGCGGTGAAGACCGCCGCGAAGTGGGCCGTCGCATTGACGTTCGAGAGCGGCACGTTGCCCATGTTGACCAGCCGCACCGCGAAGGTCACGGTGAAGGCGAGCGGGTCGACGGTGTCGCGCACGATCGACACCAGGCGCTTGGCGATGCCGATCCGCGGCTGCTCGACGCCGATCGCCGCCACCTGGTCCTCGACCTCGCCGTCGGGCGCCAGACCGGTGACGCCGAGGCCCGCCTGCGAGCTGATGCGGCAGCGCGAGAAGGTCGCGCCGGCCGGCGACCCCACCGGCACGGCGAAGGTAGGCGAGACCGTGGTGTTGGCGGCGACGATGAGGTCGGCGACCACATGGTCCCCGGCGTCGGCCCAGCTGCCGTTGTGGTTGAAGTCGATCCAGCAGCTCACCCGGCCGCCGGTCGCCCCGGTCCGCAGCTGGATCTTCCCCGGCGCGCCGGGCATGAGGGTGGCGGGGAAGACGACGCCGTCCTCGTCGTCCTGCCCCTGGAGGTCGTCGCCGGTCGCCGTCGCGTTCGGCTGGCCGTCGGCCTCGGTGTCGACGCGGGTGCCAAACGTCGGGTTGCCGGCCGGGAGCACGGCGTGGCGGGCGCCGTTCGAGGCGAGGAGGGTGGGGTACGCGGGATCCGGGGCGTCGCCGAAGTCGAGCCCGGCGAGCGGCACCGCGTAGTCCTCGACCTCGCCGTCCGCCGCCATCCCGCCCGGCCCGGCGACGCCGGCCGAGGAGAGGCGGAAGCGGGCGTAGGAGAGCGCCGACTTGGCGTCGCAGGGGACGTTGACCGTCAGCGTATTGGCGCCGGCGACGAGCGCGAGGCCGCTCGCGATGCGGTCGCGCGGGTCGTTGAAGACGCCGTCGCCGTCCCAGTCGATCCAGGCGTCGAGGCGCGGCGTCGCGATCCCCGCGGTGTTGGTCAGGACGACGGAGAGGTTCGCCGTCGAGCAGGCGACGAGGGCGCCGGCCGGGAAGGTGACACCGTCCTCGTCGGCGCCGTCGCCGCTGGCGCCGGCCGACGGCTGGCCGTTCGGCTCGCTGTCCTCGGTGGCGCCGAGCGAGAAGCCGGCGACCCGCCGGTGGTAGGGGCCGTTCGCCGCGAGCGTCGTGCCGTAGGTGTCTGGCGCGTCGCCGAAGTCGACGTCGCCGAGCACCACGGCGTAGTCCTCGACCTCGCCGTCGGGCGCCGCGCCCGCCGGCCCCAGGCCGCCGGCCGAGGAGAGGCGGAAGCGCGCGTAGCTGACCCCGGCGCTCGCCGTGCAGGGCACCGGGAAGGTGAGCGCGTTGTTGCCCGCAACGACCGGCTGGCTGGCGAAGATCTGCTCGCCGGCGTCGCCGAAGGTGCCGTTCCGGTTCCAGTCGACCCAGGCGTCGAGCTTGGCGGCGGCGCCGGCGGTGACGAAGACGCTCACCTGGCCGGTGGCGCAGGCGGTGAGCGGCGCGGTGAAGGTGACGCCGTCCTCGTCGTCGAAGCAGGCGCCGATGCGGGAAGTGCCCGCCGCCTTGTCGTCGCCGTCCGCCCCGACCGAGGGCTGCCCGTCGGCCTCGGTGTCGACGCAGCGGCCGAGCATCAGGGGGACGGTGGGGTCCACCCGGTGGCTCGCTGCGCCGGCTCCCTCTGTGCCGTAGCTCGCCGGCGCGTCGCCGAAGTCGAAGCCCACGACGCCCACGGCGTAGTCCTCGACCTCGCCGTCGGGCGCCGGTCCGGTCGGCCCGAGTCCGGCCGCGCTCGAGCAGCGGAAGCGGGCGTAGGTGATGCCCGGCACGGCGCCGGCCGGCACCGCCGGAGACAGCGTCGCCGGCAGGCCCGGCGGCACCGTCAGGTCGGTCGCGATCTGCTCGCCGGGCGAGTCGCCGAAGACGCCGTCGCGGTTCCAGTCGACCCAGGCGTTCAGGACGCAGGCGACCGGGCCGCCGGCGGTGACGTGGAAGGTCGCGGTGGCGCCGGGCACGAACGGCCCGCTGAAGGTGACGCCGTCCTCGTCGTTGCCGTTGACGCAGGTGCCGACGACGAAGTCCGACGGAGTGAGGTCGTCGCGCTTCGCCCCTAGCCCCTGGTTGAAGCCGTCGTCGGCGTCGACGCAGGAGCCGAGGAAGGGCGCGTTGGGCACGCCGAGGAGGTGCGAGGGCCCGTTGTCGAGCACGGTGGTGTTGTAGTCGTCCGTGGCGGTGCCGGCGGCGACGTCCGGCGCGTCGCCGTAGTCGTAGCGCGGCCGCGGCGCCGAAGCCCCCGGCGTGAAGCCGAAGTCGACCGTCAGGTTGGTGTCGGCGTCGCCGTCCTCACCGGTCGGCTCGCCGCCGGCGGTGAGCGTCACCGGCAGGCTGCCGGTGAGCGCCCCGATCGGCCGGCCGTTGTCGTCGCCGTTGACGTCGTCGTCGGGATCGGGCGCCGGGTCGTTGCCGGTCGAGGAGACGAGCCCGGCCAAGGCGCCGCCGCCGCCGAAGCTCGATGGATCGACGATCACGATGTAGTCGCCCGCCGCGAGATTCCCGAAGCGGTAGCGCCCGGCGAAGCCGCCGACCGTCGCCGTCGTCGTCGTCCCGGCGTACTCGTCGAGCGTCGGCTGGCCGTCGTGGTTGGCGTCGAGGTAGAGGTCGAGGCGCACGCCGTCGATCCCCAGCTCGTCGTTCTGCGGCTCGAAGAACCCGTCGTTGTCGACGTCGCGCCACACCTGGTCGCCCAGGGCGAGGCTGCCGGAGGCGGTGACGAGGCCGGCGTCGAGCGTGTGGTCGTACTCGCCGGGCGCCAGGGTGACGATGCGGGCCGTCGCCGGTCGCCGTGTCGGCGTCCGAGTCCATGGTGTCGTCGCCGGCATCGGGCGTGGTGAAGGCGGTTGCCGACGCCGGGCGGACGAACCGCACGTAGTAGGGGAGGCCCGGGATCAGGCCGTCGAACCGGTAATAGCCCGGCCGCCCGAAGAGGTCGTCGGCGGTGACCGTCGTCGCGACCTGCGCGTCGCCGGCGCTGGGCGCGCCGTCCCCGTCGTCGACGAAGAGCTTGACGGTCACCCCGTTGGCGCCATCGGTGGCGGGCTCGTTCTGGATGCCGTCGCCGTTCCGGTCGAACCAGACGTAGTCGCCCAAGGCCGCGAGCTCTGTCGCCAACAGCCCGAAGTCGACATCCGGATCGTGCTGGTTGGCCACCAGGGTCACCAGCGGCGAGCAGCCGGTCGCGACGGCGCCGTCGGAGTCCTGGGCGTCGCCCGTCTGGTCGGGGGCGGTGAGCACGAAGGTAGCCGGCGGTGCGACGCAGACGAAGTAGCTGCCAGGCGCCAGGCCGGGGAAGTTGTACCAGCCGGCGGCGCCGCCGGGGCTGTCGCCGGTCACCGCCATGGCGATCGGCACGTCGTCCGCCGTCCCCGGCACGCCGTCGGCGCCGGGGGCGAGCAGGCGGACATTGACCCCGTTCAAGCCGGTCGGCCCGTCGTCCTGGATGCCGTTGTGGTTGACGTCGACCCACACGAAGTCGCCGAGGCTCGCGGCGTCGCAGGCGCCGGGCGCGACCCCGACCTTCTGCGGCTCGGCGGCGAGCGAGCCCAGGCCGTCGGCGCGGTCCGCCTGGTAGGCGAACGAGTTGAAGGCGGTCGCCGCCGCCGGGACGTTGCCGGGGGCGGTCAGGTGGAAGATGAACTCGACGACGTCGAAGGGGCCGACGACGCGGCTGCCGAACTCGACCTTGAAGGCGCGGACGGCGGTGATCGGGTCGGGGGCGACGGTCGTCCAGCCCGGCGGGTCGCAGGCGGTGGTCGGGCCGCCGACCTCGCCGCGGCAGGGATTGCCGGAGGTGGAGTAGTAGACGACCGTCCCCGGCGGCGGCACGATCGGCGCCGCGAGGAGCGGCGTCCACTGCGAGCCGCGCGGGCTGGTGTCGCGCACGCCGGTGTCGCCGACGAACGGCAGGATGTCGACCAGCACCAGGTTCTGCATCGGCACGGTGCCGACGTTCTGCACGTGGAGCCGATAGTCGATGGCGCCGCCGGCGAGCGTGCCGGAAGAGGTCGAGGTGAAGCCGGCGTCGCAGGTCGACCTCACCTGCTTGCTCGAGACGAGCTGGGCGATGGGCGCCACGTTGATCGTGCCGCTCGCCGTGCAGAGGGTGTTCGCCGTGCTGCCGTCGCCGTCGAGGTCGAGCGCGTCGGCCTGCGAGCCGCCCGAGCAGCGCAGGCCGAGGCCAGGGCCGGCGAAGGCGAGGTTCAGGGTGTTGGCGAGCGGCCCGGCCGCCGCGCCCGAGCGCACGGTGGTCGAGACGTTGATCCACACCTGCTGGTTGACCCCGAGGCTGCCGCTGCCGGCGTTCCACTTCCAGCGCAGCAGGGTGCGGCCGGTGCCGGCGAAGTTGTCGATCTGGGTGAAGACCTGGGGCGCCGGGAGGCCGGTTCCCTGGTCGTCGAAGGTGAAGCTGCCGCTGTAGACCAGGTCGACCGGCAGCAGGTCGGCGGCGGTGATGCTCTCGAGCGGCGCGGGGTCGCTCGACTGCGCGGCGCTCCGCACGTGCAGGCGCCAGGAGACCGTCTGGCCGGGGTTGAAGGGTCCGCCGCCGGAGAGGTTGTCCTTGGCCGGGTTGAGCTGCACGAACGGGCCGCTCAGCGCGAAGGTGCGGCAGGCGTTCTGGGCGACGTTGGTCGGCCCCGCGGAGTAGACGGCGGTCAGACCGACACAGTTCTGGACGCTGTCGCCGAAGCCGACGGGGGCGCCCGCGTTGTCTGGGTTGACGATCTTGCCGGTGATGAGGGGGCGGGTGGTGGCGGCCATGCCGGGCTGGGTCTGGCCGAGCTCCCAGCGCACCCGCGTCACGTATTCGCCGGCGCCGAGGCCGGGAGGCGGGTTCGTCAGGGTCGTGTTGGTCGCCGCGTTGGGCGAGCTGCCCCAGAGGGTGAAGACGCCGGGGGCGGTGTTCTTCTCATAGCTCACGCGGACGCCGACGCCGGCGGCGAGGTCGGCGGTGTTGCCGTAGGCGCCCGTCGTCACGCTGGCGAGGGCGAGCTGGACGGGGAGGACGTCGATCAGGGTCGTGCCGTCGAGCGCCACGTTGCCGTCGTTCGCCGGCACCAGGTCGTAGCTGAACGTCTGATTGAGAGTCGGCGGGTTGGGGCTGCCGCCCGCCACGTTCTTCGCCAGGCTGGCGCCGGGGCTGGGCACGAAGGTGGTGACCGTGTGGGTGACCTGGCCGGTGCCGAGGCTCTGCGGACGGCTGGCCGAGCGGCGTGCCGGTGGCGGTGAAGCTGTTGGTGACGCTCGTACCCGAGGTGAAGGTGGCGCTCGGGAAGGTGACGTTGACCTGGACGTCGCAGTTGCCGCCCGGCGCGATCGGCACCGCGCACGGGCTGGTCCAGGTGAGCGACGCCGGGGTGGTGCCGTCGCAGCCCGGCTCGCAGTCCGCGGCGGGCGAGGCGCTGTTGAAGACGGTGCCGGCCGGCAGGGTGTCGGTCACCGGGCCGACGCTCGTCAGCTCGAGGGCGCCCGCATTGTTGGGCACCGAGACACGGAGGCGATAGCTCTCCGGCATGTCGAGATTGGCCGGCGGGGTGAGGAGCGTCTTCTGCAGGCTGGTCTGGACGGTCGCGACCGCCGTGACGCTGACCGGCGGGGTGGTGAACGTGCCGGGGGTGGCGCCCAGGTTGATGCCGTCGGCCGTGTTGGTCGCCACCGTGCCGTCCGCCGTCGAGCCGGCGGGGAAGCGCACGTCGATCAGGAGGTCGCCGCTGTTGCCGGCGGTGAGCGGGCTCACCATCACGAACTGCACACGCGTGCGGCCGGAGCCCATGTAGTTGGCGGTGACGTTGATCGCCGCGACATCCCCCGTCGGGCTCGCCGGGATCGTCGAGACGAAGGCCACCTCGGCGGGCAGGAGGTCGTCCACCTCGGCGCCGAGGCAGGGACCCGAGATGCTGCTGCAGTTGTAGGTCAGGCGGTAGCCGAAGGTCTGGCCGGTGAGCTTCTTGTTGCCGGGATCGACCTGCACGGCGGCCTTCATGAGCGGCTGAGCGCCCACCGGCAGCGCGATCGCGACGAGCACAACGAGAACGGCCATACCCCTGCGCATGCGGAGCTTCCCCCTCGGTCCGATGGTGTCGAGGACCCGACCTTGTCGAGATGATGTCGAAAATTCTTGCGCAGAGTAGCGCGACGCTCCGACGACGTCAATGGCCGCGGGCGTTTGTCACGTCGTCATCACCACGACCACTCCGGCGGTGAGCACGGCCAGTCGTGCTCCGGCACGTACTTTCGATCGCCTACCTCCCGGATCTCGCTCCCGCGCGCCGCAATCTCGTTCCCCAACCGCGAAGAGTCGAGATGACGCGGCGAAATCTCGAGTTGGACCCGCGTGGGGTCAGGTTGGGGCGGCGAAATCTCGAGCTGGCGCGGCGAAGGGTCTGGAGCCAGCCGTGACAACTCGAGTTGGAGCGATGAAATCTCGAGTTGACGCCAGGAAAAGTCGAGTTGGCGCCGCGCGCACTCGACTTGAAGGCGCAAAGGGTCGAGATGAGGCGGCAAAAGGTCGAGTTGCAGCCGAGAAGGATCGAGATCGAGCCGTGAAAGATCGGCTCGCTCACGCTCTACCCTGACTCGACGGTCCCAAAATTCCGCTGCGCTCCATCCGGGCTGCATCAGTAGGCTCCCCGGACCAATGTCTCCGTGCCGGTGCTCCCCGCGCCTCCCTCGGGGTGAGTACCTGGCGTTGACAGCGTGGGACCCGAGGGATTGAATACCGACATGCCCGAGAAACAACGGAGGGTGACCGGAGGACGGCGGTCCGCCACAGGCGAAATTCTGGAGCCGCCGCCGGGAGTGAAGCTCCTCCGCACCCTCGATGGGCACGACAACGACGTAGTGGTAACTGTTGCCTTCGATCCGAACGGTGGCACGCTTGCCAGCGGTGGCTACGATGGATCCATTCGACTTTGGGAACCACAAAGTGGCAAGTTGCTACGCACCCTCGAAGGCCAGGCAACAACCCACTTCGTCACCTTCGATCCGGCGGGACGCATCCTGGCGAGCGGGATGTCGGATGGCACGGTTAGGTTGTGGGAGTGGCGTACTGGCGAGCTGCTGCATACTATTCAAGGGCTAGGGGGGCGGTTTGGGTTGTGGCTTTCGATCCGACGGGATGCACCCTGGCCTTCGGGAAGGCTGAGGGCTCCGTCGAGCTATGGAAGGTGCCGAGCGGAAAGCTTCTGCGCACCCTTAAGGGTCAGAGAGACGGAGTCCGTACCATCGCCTTCGATGCGACCGGAAGCACTCTGGCAAGTGGGAGTCATGACGGCATCAATCTGTGGGAATGCAGAGCGGTAGGCTTCTTCATATTCTTGAACAGCAACGATCTTCGGTGACTGGCCTTGCCTTCGATCCAAGGCATGGAACCCTGATCGGTGGAGGTATCGAGGATACGATCAAGCTCTGGGAATTGAACAGCGGCAGACTGCTGCGCACTCTCGAAGGGCATACAGGTACCGTCGAAGCCGTCGCCTTTTCCCGCGTAGGCGACCTGCTGGCGTCGAAGAGCGATGATCAAACCGTGCGGCTTTGGCGTTGCGACACCTGGGAGCCTGTGGCGGTGATCCAGGAGTCAACTGATTTCCTTATCCGGATACCTACGCTGGCCTTTCATTCCCCATCTGCCCTTGCTGGCGACGGCGGGAGCGGAGCCGGACACTCCTGGACTCGAGCGCAGCCGGTTGATTCATCTCTGGGAGCTGGATCTGGACATCCTTCTGGGTACGAGGTCCAGAGGGGCTCCTCGGTCCCAACCGGTGCACCACACCACCGGCAAGGTCGTCTTGGTGGGCGACCACAGCGTGGGCAAGTCAGGCCTCGGTTATCGGCTGGTGCACGGCCATTTCGAGGAGCAGGCGTCCTCACACGGCCAGCAGTTCTGGGTGTTTCCCGACCTGGGCAAGCGCCGGGCCGACGGCACCGAGTGCGAAGCGATTCTCTGGGATCTCGCCGGCCAGCCAGATTACCGCCTGGTCCATGCGCTGTTCCTGGACGACGCTGACCTGGCGCTCGTTCTGTTCGACGCGTCCGACATCCGCGATCCGCTGCACGGGGTGGGCTTCTGGCTGAAGCAACTGCAGAGCGGCGAGCACCGCTGCCCGGTCCTCCTCGTGGCCGCCCAAGCAGATCGCGGCACCTCTCCGCTGACGGACGATGAGCTGCAGGCGTTCTGCCGTCAGCAGGGAATCGCGGGGCTCGTGCGCACGAGCGCGCGGACCGGCGAGGGCCTGGCGGAGCTCGTGGAACGGATGAAGGCCCTGATCCCCTGGGACGACAAGCCCGCCACGGTCACGACGGAAACCTTCAAGCGGATCAAGGACTACGTGCTGGGCCTCAAAGAGGCGGAGACGGACGGGCAGACCGTCGTCGCGCCGGGCGAGCTGCGCCGCCTGCTGGAGGCGACGGATGCGGGCTGGCGGTTCACCGACGAGGAGATGTCGACCGCCGTGGGCCACCTCGAGAACTACGGGTACGTCAAGCGGCTGCGCACCTCGACAGGGCGAACGGCGCATCCTGCTCGCCCCGGAGCTGCTCAACAATCTGGCGTCCTCGTTCGTCCTCGAGGCGCGGCGGAACCCGAAGGGCCTCGGCGCGCTCGAGGAGAAGCGCCTGCTGGCCGGCGGCTATGGGTTCCCGGAGCTTGCCGACCTGTCCGAGGAGGACCGCGCCGTCCTCCTGGACGCGGCGACGCTGCTTTTCCTCAAGCACAACGTCTGCTTCCGCGAAATCGATCCGCTGCGCATGGAGCCGTACCTGGTCTTCCCGGAGCTGATCAACCTGAAGAAGCCGCCGGGAGAGGACGTGCCGACCGCGGACGCCGCGGCCTACACGGTGAGCGGCGCGACGGAGAACGTCTTCGCGTCGCTGGTGGTGCTGCTCGGCTACACACACACCTTCACGCGCACGAACCAGTGGCAGGGTCACGCGCGTTACGAGGTGGGCGACGGCCTAGTGTGCGGCTTCCGGCAGGACGCCGAGCGCGACGGCGAGCTCGATTTCGTCCTCTACTTCGGCCCTGCCGTGTCACCCCCAATTCGGACGCTGTTTCAGGGGCTATTCGAGAGCTTCCTCACGCGACGCAATCTGACGGTCCTGCGCTTCGAAGCGGTCGTCTGCAGCCGGTGCGGTCATCCGCTGGAACGGGCGGTGGTGCGGCAGCGTACGAAGGAGGGCAAGGACTTCGCCTTCTGCAACGACTGTGGCGAGAGGCTGATGCTGCCGAAGCCGGAGCCGATCGAGTTGACCGGGGAAGAGCAGGCCGAGCTCGACAACGCAGCGCCGGGCCGCCGCCGAGCGGACGCGCTTCGAGCAGGCCATCTTCCGTGTGCAGGCTTACGTGGCGGAGCAGAGAATCGAGCCGCCGGAATGCTTCATCAGCTATGCCTGGGGCGTGAAGGAGCACGAGCGCTGGGTGGAGAGGTCGCTGGCGGCCGATCTGCAGAAGGCTGGTATCCGCGTCGTGCTCGACCGGTGGGAGAACGCGCGGATCGGCGCGAGCGTTCCGCGCTTCGTCGAGCACACGGCGAAATGCGACCGGGTCGTCGTCGTGGGTACGCCGCTCTATCGCACGAAGCACGAGAACGGAGACCCTATGCGCGGCTTCGTCGTGGCCGCGGAGGGCGATCTGATCGGCAAGCGAATGATCGGCAGCGAAGCGAGAAAGGAATCGGTTCTACCTGTCCTGCTGGCGGGCACCGAGGAGTCGTCCTTCCCCGCTCTCCTACAAGGCCGTGTCTATGCCGACTTCCGCGAGGAGGAAGCCTATTTCCTCACCGCCTTCGATCTCCTATTGAGCCTCTACGGCATCCAGCCGAACGATCCTGCCGTCGCCGACCTCCGTGAGTCCCTCGTTCCGGACACCTTGTTCCGCTTCCGCTCCAGCCCGTAACTCCTGGTTCCAAGGTCGTCCTCTGACGGCCGGCCCGGGCGAGGGCAGGGTGTGGTCGTGGACCGCGTGTTAGCATGAATTTCATGCAACCCGGCGTGCGCACTCTCAAGCTGACTTACGGGGACTACCTGCACCTGCCCGAGGACGGCAAGCGCCACGAGCTGATCGACGGCGACCACTACGTGACGCCGTCGCCCACGCCGAGGCACCAGCTCATCCTCGCCAACCTGGGGGGAATCCTCTACGCCTACTTGCGGGAGCACCCGCTCGGCCGCATCTACCCGGCGCCTCTCGACGTCGTGCTGTCGGACTCGGACGTGGTGCAGCCGGACCTCCTGTTCCTGGCCGGCGAGCGGGGGGATCGGGTCACGGAGCGCAACCTGCAGGGTGCTCCGGACCTCGTCGTCGAGGTGCTCTCCGAGAGCACGCGGCGCACCGACGAGATCACCAAGCTCCATCTCTACGAGCGTCATGGCGTGCGGGAGTACTGGATGATCGACCCCGTCCTCGAGACAGTCAAGATCTACCGCCTCACGGGAGAGGGTTTCCGGCGCGAGGCCGAGCTGTCCACAGAAGCGCACGACCAGCTGTCGACTCCGCTCTTGCCCGGGCTCTCGGTTCCCCTGGACGAGATCTTCCGCTGAAGGGCTCCGCTACGGACTGCGCGATCCCGAAGCGATCGAGGACCAGCAGCACGTAGTGAGCGAGGAAACGGCTGAGGTCTTCGCTGCCGGGGACGGTCACCCAGACCGGCGGTCGTCCAACCCCTTCATCAGCCCCTTGGGGGCGACCCTGCGGTAGGCGTCGGCGACCAGGTCGGCGATCTCGTCCCAGTCGACCGGCACGTCCAGCCAGACGCCGAGCCAGCCGCGATGGCCGACGTAGGGCGGGACGAAGAACCTCTCGGGTTCGGCGGAGACGCGCACCTCCTGCGCGCCGTCGGGCGCGGCGCACCAGAACGCCAGCCGGTCATCGTGGTGGTGGTCGGCGTACATCACGAAGGTCTTCTTGCCGCGCACGAACCAGGTCGGCTCGCCGTGGCTCCGCCGCTCGGTCGCCTCCGGCAGCGCCAGGCAGAGCTCGCGCAGCGCCTGCAGCGGGTCCGCCGCGAAATCGGTACGCCGTGGCGTCATGGCGTCGGTAGCGTCGTCGCCGGCTCGATCCGCCACCTTACCCCTCCCCCCACCGCAGCCCCGGCTCCCCGGGCTCCGCGATCCCGCAGCGATCGAGAATCCGCAGGACGTAGTGGTCGAGGAAGCGGCCGAGGTCTTCGCCGCCGATGTAGAAGGCGGGGACGGGGGAGGAGGGTGGCGCCGGCGAAGAGCAGACGGCGCATGTTCTCGACGTGGACGAGCGAGAGGGGGTCTCGCGGAAGCCGAGGACCAGCGGCCAGCTCTCCTTGAGCGCCACCGCGCCGGCGCGGTGGATGAGGGTCCTCGCCGAGCCGGTGGCGAGCGCGCCGAGCGTCCCGGCGCTGCAGGGGAGGACGACCGTCCCGGTCAGCCGGTAGGAGCCGGAGGCGATCGGGGCGTCGAGCTCGTTGTCGCGATGGACGCGGAGCTTGGCGCGGGCGTCGCCGTCGAGGCTCGCCGCCGCCGCCAGGTCGTCGGCGCTCGTCTTCTCCGGCCCCAGCTCGTGGCGGAGCACCTGGGAGGCGCCGGCGGAGACGACGAGGTGGATGCGCTCGATCTCCGGGTGCGCCGCGAGGCGCCCGAGCGCGTGGCGCGGCAGGAGCATCCCCGAGGCGCCGGAGACGAGGAGGGCGATGCGATGCGGCATCTCGGGGCAGCCGGGGCGAGGAGGCAGAGCGCTCCGCTCCTCAATCCAGCGAGATCTCCAGGTTGTAGGCGTAGCGGCCGCGCTGGACGACGAGGAGGAGGCTGCCGCGGTCGTAGCCGCGGAGCACCTCTTCGCCCAGCTCGGCGGGCTTCGCGACGTCGCGGCCGTTGGCCTGGACGATGGCGTCGCCCGGCTCGAGGCCGGTGCGCGCCGCCGCGCTGCCGGAGGCGACGCGCGTGATCTCGAGCCCGCCGTCCCGCGCCTCGACCGCGAGGCCGACGCTCTGCGACAGGATGCGCAGGCCCAGGTCGCGCGGCGGGTTGATCGGGGCGACCGCGACGTCGAGCGCCCGTCTGCCGCGCTGCAGCCGCAGCGCGATCGGCGTCCCCTCGGGGAGCGAGTAGAGCGCCGTCGTCACGTCCTCGCGGGCGAGGACCGGCTGGCCCTGGACGGCGACGATCACGTCGCCTTGGGCGACGCCGGCGCGGGCGGCGGGCGAATCGGGGTAGACGCGGCGGACGAGGGCGCCATGGGTGGCCGCGAGGTCGTTGCGGCGCGCCATCTCGGGGTCGATCGTCGCCAGACGGAGGCCGGTCCACAGCCGCCGCAGCTCGCCGAAGCGCAGGAGGTCCTGCACCACCCGCCGCGCGCGGTCGGCGGGGATCGCGAAGCCGATGCCGTTGGCGCCGGAGACGATCGCGGTGTTGATGCCGATCACCTGGCCGGCGAGGTTGACCAGCGGGCCGCCGGAGTTGCCGGGGTTGATCGAGGCGTCGGTCTGCAGGAAGTCGGTGAAGACGCGCTCGCCGGCCTCGGAGGGGACCGTGCGGCCGCGCGCCGAGAGCACGCCCGTGGTCACCGAGTGCGAGAGGCCGAAGGGGTTGCCGATGGCGACGACCGTCTCGCCGATCATCAGGTCGGCGGAGGAGCCGAGCGGCACCGCCGGCAGGCGCTCGCCGGCGACCTTGAGGACGGCGATGTCGGCGTCGCTGTCCGAGCCGAGGACCGCGGCCTGGAGCTCGCGGCCGTCGAGCGTCGTGACGACGATCCGCGACGCCCCCGCGACGACGTGCGCGTTGGTGACCACGATGCCGTTCGAGTCGATGATGAAGCCGGAGCCGAGCGACTGCGAGCGCTGCGCGCGCGAGCCCAGCAGGCGGCCGAAGAACGGGTCGGCCTCGCGGACGATCGACTCGGCCGAGACGTTGACGACCGCCGGGGAGACGCGCTCGGCGACGGCGACGACCGGCGTCCGCCGCAGCTGGCGGGCGGCGGCGGACGCGGCGGGCGGCCGCGGCAGCGGCCCGGCGGCCGGCGGGCGGACCGCGGCGGCCAAGCGGAGGACGGCGGGAGGCGCGGCCAGGGGGCGGGGCGCGAAGCGCAGGGCGGCGAGGGCGACGAGGCAGCCGGAGAGGAGAGCGAGCGGCAGGAGCGGCAGGAGTCGTCTCATGGCGGGGCTTATAATACCGCCCGCCCGCCGGGGAGCCCGCCCCGCCGACGAAAGGAGAGCCCGCCCGTGAGCTTCCGGCTGAGTGCCGTGCTCGTCGTGCCCATGGCGCTCGTCGCCTCGATCACTCTCCCCCCCATGCTCAGGATGGCGGCCGCGGCGCCGGCGCCCGGCAGGCCCGGCGACGTCTTCCCCTACGCGGTCCACCAGACGACGCTCGGCAACGGCTTCCGGATCGTCGTCGTCCCCTACGATAGCCCGGGGACCGTCGCCTACTTCTCGGTCGTCCGCACCGGCTCGCGCGACGAGGTCGAGGCCGGCCACAGCGGCTTCGCCCACTTCTTCGAGCACATGATGTTCCGCGGCACCGACAAATACCCCAAGGACCGCTACGAGGAGCTGCTCGAGCGCATGGGCGCCGACTCGAACGCCTTCACCACCGACGACTTCACCAACTTCTACATCGTCGGCCCGGCGGCGCGGCTCGAGACGATGATGGACATGGAATCGGACCGCTTCAAGAGCCTGAAGTACGCCGAGGACGACTTCCGCACCGAGTCGCAGGCGGTGCTCGGCGAGTACAACAAGGGGGCGTCGTCGCCGCTCCAGCCGATGGAGGAGAAGCTCCGCGACCTGGCCTTCACAGCCCACACCTATAAGCACACGACGATCGGCTTCCTGCGCGACGTCCAGGCGATGCCCGGCTACTACGAGTACAGCCGGAGCTTTTTCGCCCGCCACTACCGGCCGGAGAACGTCGTGCTGCTGGTGGTCGGCGACGTCTCCCCGGAGCGCGTCTTCGCCCTCGCCAGGAAGTACTACGGCGACTGGAAGGGGGGCTACCGACCGCCGTCGATCCCGCGCGAGCCGCCGCAGACGGCGCCGCGGGAGGCGCACCTCGACTGGGCGAACCCGGGGCGGCCGCAGATGTTCATCGCCTACCACACGCCCGCCTTCTCGACCGCGCCGCGCGACGCCGCGGCGCTCGACCTCGCGGCGCAGCTCCTCTTCGCCGAGTCGGCGCCGCTCCACCAGGACCTCGTCGTCGAGCGCCGGTGGGCGGACAGCCTGAGCGGCGACGACGAGCCGCACCGCGACCCCTATCTCTTCACGGTCTACGCGCGGGTGCGCTCGGAGGAGCTGCTCCCCAAGGTCCAGCAGGCGGTCGAGGCGGCGCTCGCCGACCTCGCCAGCAAGCCGATCGACGCGGCGCGGCTGGCGCGCATCCAGTCGCACCTGCGCCGTCAGCTCGCGCTGTCGCTCGACGGCCCCGCCGCGATCGCCCGCCAGCTCGCCGGGGCGATCGAGCTGACCGGCGACCCGCGATCGATCAACCGGCGCTACGAGCAGTACGCCGAGGTGACGCCGGAGGACATCGCGCGGGTCGCCCGCCGGATCTTCCGCCCGGAGAATCGGACGCTGGTGACCCTGGCGCACCGGGCGGCCGCGCCGGCGGCGATCCAGGGGGGGAAGGGACGATGAGAGTGACGAGGAGAAAGAGCCGCACGTTCTTGGGCGCGCTCTGCCTGGCCCTGGGCGTGGCCGGCAGCGGCGCGGTATCCGCGACGTCCGCGGCATCCGGAGCCGCGGCGCCGCGGGGCGGCCGCGCCGCCGCCACGCCCGGCATCGTCACCGTGCCGAGCGCCGGGACGCCGATCGTCGCCCTCCGGCTGGTGCTCGACGCCGGCTCGATCGACGACCCGGCGGGAAAAGAAGGGCTGGCCAGCCTGACGGCGCGCATGGTGGCGAGCGCCGGCACGGCGCGGCGCTCCTACAGCGAGGTCCTGGACGCGCTCTACCCGATGGCGGCATCGATCGACGGCGCCGTCGACCGCGAGGTCACGGTCTTCTCGGGCAAGGTCCACCGCGACGACCTCGACGAGTACACGGCCCTCTTCACCGAGGCGCTCCTCCACCCCGGCTTCACCGCCGCCGATCTCGAGCGCAACCGGGAGGAGCTCCTCACCTACCTGACGACGTCGCTGCGCAGCGGCAGCGACGAGCTGCTGGGGCTCGAGGAGATCCAGGAGCGCATCTACGCCGGCCACCCCTATGGCCATCCGGCGGCCGGCACGGTCGCCGGGTTGAAGGCGATCACGTTGGACGACGTCAAGACCTTCTACCGGCAGCGCTACACGCGCGCCGGGCTGCTCGTCGGCGTCGCCGGCGGCTATCCGGCGAGCTATCCCGCGAAGCTCCAGGCGGCGCTCTCGGCCCTGCCGGCCGGAACCGCCGCCGCCCGCGCCGTGCTGCCGCCGGCGCCGCGGGTCGACGGCCGGCGCTTCACCCTGGTCGACAAGAAGACCGCCTCGGTCGGCATCCACCTCGGCTACCCGCTGCCGATCGACCGCAGCGACCCCGACTTCTTCGCGCTGCTGGTCGCCAACAGCTACCTGGGCGAGCACCGCACCGGACACGGCAAGCTGATGGGCGAGCTGCGCGGCAAGCGCGGCCTGAACTACGGCGACTACTCCTACGTCGAGTACCGCGCCAACCCGCCGCGCACCTCGACGCCGCTGCCCGGCGTGCCGCGCCGCGAGCAGTTCTTCTCGCTGTGGATCCGTCCGGTGGCGCCGGCGGACGCGCGCTTCGCTCTGCGCGCCGCCCTCTATCAGGTCGAGCGGCTGCGCGATCACGGTATGAGCCAGGCGGACTTCGAGCTCAGCCGCGACTTCGTGGTCAACTACGCCAAGCTCTGGGGCCAGACGCTCGCCAACCGCCTCGGCTTCCTGATGGACAGCCGCTTCTATGGCACGCCGAGCTTCCTCGACGAGATCCAGGCCCGCGTCCCCCGGCTGACGCTCGCCGAGGTCGACCGCGCCGCCGGCAAATACCTGCAGACGGCCGACTTCCAGGCGGTGATGGTGACCGACCACGCGGCGGACTTGAAGGCCGCGCTCGAGAAGGACGACCCCAGCCCCAAGACCTACGACGCCAAGGTCGACGCCGACGTCCTCGCCACCGACAAGCTGTTCGAGGACCGGAAGATCCGCCCGACCGCGATCGAGATCGTGCCGGTCTCGCAGGTGTTCGAGAAATAGGTCAGCCCGCCAGCCGGAAGTAGCGCACCGACGGCCCCACCTCGACCTCGCGGCCGGCGGGGACGGGGAGGGGTAGGCCGTCGCGGCCGCGGACGGCGGCGGCGGGGCGCGGCAGGGTGGCGCGGCAGAGGCCCCCGGCGCTCCAGCCGGCGACGACCTCGGCGCCGTCGGCGCGGCGGAAGCGGCGGAGATGGACGGATGGCGGCGCCGCGAGGACCTCCTCGAGCCGGCTCCCCTGGAGCTCTTCGACGAGCGTCCGCAGGGCGTGGAAGGCAGGCCGGCGTCGTCCCCGCCCGCCCGGCCGCGGCTCGACGAGCCCGTAGCCACGTGCCGCGAGCTGCCACCAGAAGACCCCTTCGACGAGGCCCGTGCCGAGGACCAGCAGGTAGTAGCGCGCCAGGTAGTCGGCCTGGGTCTCCTCGTCGACCGCGACGGCGCGGCCGGCCGGCGAGTGCGGCCCCTCGCGGAGCGGCCAGTTGACCTCGGTCACCCAGCAGCGGCCGGAGGCGTTCCTCGCCGTCTCGGCGATCGCCTTCAAGAGCGCCACCTTCCCCACCGTGTCGAAACCGGCCTGCCGGTTCTCCGGCGCGCCGCGGCGATCGACGTAGAGGAGGGCCGAGACGCCGTCGAAGGCGAGGCCCGGCCGCCGCAGGTTCAAGACCGCCGCCGCCGCGTGATACTCGAAGTCGATCACCGCCGGCCCCAGGACCTCGACCTCCCCCGGGCTCCGATCCCGCCGCAGGATCTCGGCCGCCGCGATCGCCAGCTCGACGTACTCGCCGAGGTTCCAGATCCCCCACTTGCTGCGGTTGATGGCGTGGCCGAGCTGGAAGCGGCGGCCGTAAGGCAGGAAGCGGGCTCCCAGCTCCTCGACCGCCGCCCGCCAGCGGCCGGGGTCCTTCACCAGCTCGCGGTTCTGCGGCAGGGCGAAGGTCAGCTCGACGCCGGCGGCGGCGAGGTCGCGGGCGAGCGCCTCCTCGCCGGCGTGATCGCTCGCCCAGGGGTGGAGGCGGAGGAGGACCTGGCGGACTCCCAGCTCGGCGACGGCCTCGACCACCGCGCGCGGCTCGGGGTCCTGGGGATCGGGGCGGAGGCCGAGGCCGAGCCCGGTGAACGGCACCGGCGCGCGGTCGGGGCGCGCCAGCTCGCGGCAGATCTCGCGGTAGCGGCGCCAGATCCGCGGCGCCGCCGCCGCCGCCGCGGCGAGCTCCGCGGCGTGGGCCGGGGCGTCGGCCAGGCGGACCCCCAGCTTCTCGAGCCGGCCGGCGTGCTGGTGGGGCTGGTCGGAGAGCGCGTCCCACACCGCCTTGTCGCGCGCCGCCGCCCCCGCGGGCGCCGCCGGGATGTGGGCGTGCGGCCGGCGGGGCACGACGAGCGCCCGCAGGCGAGCGCCGGCGGCGCGCAGCCGCGGCTTGACCTCGTTCTTCGCCAGAAAGGCGCGGCGGTAGGCCTCGTAGAGGCCGCGGCGCAGTGGGGTGACCCCGCGGTTGCCCTGGCCTTGGCCCCAGTAGGCCGCGAGGAGGCGCTCGCGGTCGGCGCGGACGAAGAGAGCGAGCCGGCAGAGGTCGCGGCTGCGCTCGCTCGCCGTCGGCGGCTTCCCCAGCCGGGCGCGGTTGAGGTCGATCAGGAGGAGGTCGCGCACCTCCACCGCGGCGCCGGCCGCCGCCGCCGGCAGGAGGATGTTGCCGCCCGAGACGTCGCGGTGCCAGATGCCGGCGTCGTGGAGGCGCCGGAGCGTCTTCCCGAGCGCCGCGAGGAAGGACGGGAAGTCGAAGCCGGGAAAGTCCGCGGCGAGGGTGCCGGCGTTCCGGGCGCGGAAGAGGTAGCGCGCCTCGAGGGTGTCCGGCAGGTAGCGGCAGACGTAGAGGCAGGGTCCGCGCGGATCGGCCGACTCGGCGACGAGCACCGGCTCCGGGGTGGCGAGGCCCGCGGCGGCCAAGGCGAGCGCCGCGTCGAAGCTCCGCGCCGCCTTGCTCGCCCGCCGCCGGCGCTCGCGCCGGCCGTCGCGCCGGAACTGCTTGACGACGACCGCGAGCGGCTCTCCCGCGGGGTCGGCAAAGCGGGCGACGTAGAGGTAGTTGCGTCCCCAGTGGAGAGTCCTGATCGCCGAGCCGGGGTCCGCCAGGCGCGCCACCTCGCCGGCGAGCTCAGGCTCCAGGGGACGGTGGCGAGAGACGATCCGGCCGATCCAGCCGGGGACGGCGAAGCTCTCGACGCCCAGGGGATAGGGGCTCCCTCGCATGTCGCGAAGCGCGCCGCGCCCTCTAGACCTCGAGGGCGTCGAAGCGCTCGTGATGCAGCTCGGGGTCGCTCTGCAGGAGGATGGTCACCCCGAGCGAGCGCTCGAGCTCCTCCAGGATCGCGCGCTCCTCCTGCTGGAGCGCCCGCGCCACCTCCGGATGGACGCGCAGCAGGAGCTCCCCGGGCGTCGCCCGGCCGCGCCGGCGCAGCAGCTCTTTGCGCAGGTTGAGGCAGATCGTGGTGATCGACTGGATGCGGCCGCGGCCGCTGCAGTAGGGACACGGCTGGGTGAGCAGGCGCTCGAGGTTGGCGCGGCTGCGCTTCCTGGTGACCTCGACCAGGCCGAACTCGGAGATGTTGAGCACCTTGGTCTTCGCCCGGTCCTTGCGGATCTCGGTCTCCAGCTTGGCGAAGACCTCCTCGCGGTGCGCCGGCTCGATCATGTCGATCAGGTCGATGACGATGATGCCGCCCAAGTCGCGCAGCCGGATCTGGCGCACGATCTCGGAGACCGCCTCGAGGTTGGTCTGCAGGACGGTGTCCTCGAGGTTGCTCTGCCCCACGAAGCGGCCGGTGTTGACGTCGATGGCGACCAGCGCCTCGGTGGGGTTGATGACGATGTAGCCGCCGGACTTCAGCCACACCTTGCTCTTGAGCGCCGCCTCGATCTGGTCCTCGATGCCGAACTGCTCGAAGAGGGTGGCGCTCTGGCGGAAGAGCCGCACCTTGCTGACCAGCGCCGGCTGCACCTGGTCGAGGAACTCGACGATCCGCTCGTAGGTCTCCTCGCCGTCGACCCAGAGGACGCTGAACTCCTGCGACAGGAGGTCGCGGACGACGCGGAGCGCGAGGTCGAGGTCCTGGTGGAGGAGGGTCGGCGCCGAGACCTTGCTCGCCCGCTGACGGATCTTCTCCCACAGGCGGATCAGGTAGGCGAGATCGGTCTCGAACGCCTCCCGCTCCTTGCCCTCGCCGACCGTCCGCACGATCAGGCCGCCGGCGCCGGGGAGCTGGGTGAGGATGCCGAGCAGCCGTTCGCGCTCGGCATCCTCCTCGATGCGCCGCGAGACGCCGAAGTGGCGGACGGTGGGGAGGAGGACGAGGTAGCGGCCGGGGAGGGTGACGTGGGTCGAGATCCGCGCTCCCTTGCTGGGCAGCGGATCCTTGACCACCTGGACGATGATCTCCTGGCCCTGCTTCAGGAGGTCGCCGATCGACGGCGGCGGGCCGTGCGGCGGGTGCGGCGCGTGCTCTTCGCCGCCGTTGGCGCCGTTGCCATTGCCGTTGCGGTGCTCCTCGATCTCCAGCTCCTCCATCGCCTCGACGTCGCCTGCCACGTCGCTCACGTAGAGGAAGGCGTCGCGGTCGAGGCCGATGTCGACGAAGGCCGCCTGCATGCCCGGCAGGACGCGGGTGACCCGCCCCTTGTAGACGTTCCCCACCAGACCGCGGTGGCGGTGCCGCTCGACGAAGATCTCGGTCAGCCGGTCGTCTTCCAGCACCCCGATACGGGTCTGGTGGGGATCGCTCTCGAGGAGCATCTTGGTCGTCATGGGGCGTCGTCCGGCGGATGAGTAGATCAGAAGCGGCGTGGCCGCCGCCACCCTCCTACGGGGGATGGCCCTCAGCGGTTGACGTAGCGCCGCATGTCCACCCCGAGGATCAGGCCCGTAGCCACGAAGTTGAACAGGATGAACGTGCCGCCGTAGGAGAGGAAAGGGATGGGGATGCCGGTGATGGGGAGGAACCCCACCACCATGGCGCTGTTGTAGAGCACGTGGAAGCAGAAGACGGAGAGGAGCCCCACGACGAGCAGGATGCCGGCGCGGTCGCGGGCTCGCATGGCGATGCGGGCGCCGCTGATGATGAAGAGGATGTAGAAGCCGATCACCGTCGCCACCCCCATGAACCCCCACTCCTCGGCGAGCACCGCCATGATGAAGTCGGTGTGGCGCGCCGGCAGGAAACGCAGCTGGCTCTGCGTGCCCTGCATGTAGCCCTTGCCCGTGAGCTCGCCCGAGCCCACCGCGATCTTGCTCTGCCGCACCTGGTAGCCGGCGCCCAGCGGATCGGTCTCCGGCTGCAGGAAGGTGACCACCCGCTGGCGCTGGTAGCCCTTCATCCCGAAGCTCCACAGGCCGGCCCCGCCGACGATCACGAGGAGCGTCGCGATCAGCAGCAGCTTCCAGCGCACCCCGGCGACCAGCAGCATGCCGGCGATGAGCGGCACGAACATCGCGGCCCCGCCCATGTCGGGCTCGACGACGATGAGGAGCATCGGGAGGGCGACCAGGCCGATCGCCGCGGCGATCTGCGGCAGATCGAGGATGCGGCGGTTCAAGCCCGCCAGGAAGCGGGCGAGGAAGAGGGCGGTCGCCAGCTTGGCGAACTCCGAGGGCTGGAACTGCCAGGGGCCGAGCTGGATCCAGCAGGTGGCGCCGCCGCGCTTGACCCCGACGAAGAAGACGGCGACCAGCGAGACGAGCCCCAGGCAGTAGAGCACGAGGGAGAAGTCGAGCAGCACGTGGTAGTCGACCGCCATCGCGAGGACCAGGAGGATGGCCCCGAGGCCGATCCAGGCGGCCTGGCGCGGCAGGTAGTCGGTGGTCATCTCGGAGCTCGCGCTATGCACGGTCGCGAGGCCGATCAGGGCGAGGCAGAGGGCGGCGAGCAGGAGGCCGCCGTCGACCGAGGAGAGCACCCGGAGGCGCGGCTTCTCCTCAGGCAGCGTCGGGACGGCGAGGGAGCGAGAGAAGCTTTTCATACAGCGCCTTCGCGATGGGGGTCGCGCCGTGCGAGCCGCCGCCGTGCTCGGCGAAGACGACGAGCACGATCTTCGGGTCATTGGCCGGGGCGAACGAGGTGAACCAGCCGTGGTCGCGGAACTGGAAGGGTAGGTCCTTGGCGTCCATGCGGGTCTTCTGCGCCACCACCTGGACAGAGCCGGTCTTGCCGGCGATGTCGGCGCCGGCCAGCCGGACCGAGCCGTACGCGGTGCCGCCCTGGTCGTTGACGACCGCCCAGAGGCCCTGGCGAACGACTTCCAGGGCGTGCGTGAAGCGCTGCCGGAACTCGGGGTCGTCGGGGCCGATGGGCCGCGGCGGCGGCACCGGCGCGCCGCGCACGAGATGGGGGGTGACGCGCTTGCCGCCGTTGGCGACGGCGGCGGTCATCACCGCCATCTGGAGCGGCGTCAGCAGCACCGGCCCCTGGCCGATGGCGACCGAGATCGTCTCGCCCGGATACCACGGCGCCTTGCGGGTCGCCAGGCTCCACGCCTGGTCCGGCACCACCCCGCGCTTCTCGCCCTCGATGTCGACGCCGGTGGGCGAGCCCAGCCCGAAGAGGCGGGCGTAGCGGGCGATGCGCTCGATCCCCAGCCGCTGGCCGAGGTGGTAGAAGAAGACGTCGCAGGAGTGCTCGAGGGCATCGTGGACGTCGACCGAGCCGTGCCCCTGCTTGCGCCAGCAGCGGAAGGGGTGGTTGTAGATGACCGTCCCCCCGGGCAGAAGACGCGGTCGTGCTCGCCGATCACCCCCTCGGCGAGACCGGCCGTCGCCATCACGATCTTGAACGTCGAGCCCGGCGAATAGGTGTTCTGCAGGGCGCGGTCCTGGAGCGGGTTGTAGGGCTCCTCGATGAGCGCCTTCCAGTCGTCCGCCTGCAGCCGGCGCGAGAAGAGGTTGGAGTTGAAGGAGGGCGAGGAGACGAGGGCGAGGATCTCGCCGTTCCTGGGGTCCATGGCGACGATGGCGCCCACCTTCTCCGGGCCGTCCAGCCAGTGCGCCGCCTCCTCCTGCAGGTCGAGATCGAGGGTGAGCGTCAGGTTGGCGCCCGGCACCGCCGGCTGCTTGCCGTACTCCTGGAGGAGCTGGCCACGGCTGTCGACGACCACCACCCGCTCGCCATCGCGGCCACGGAGCTGCGCGTCGTAGCGCTTCTCGAGCCCCTTCTTGCCGACCATGTCGCCCCCGGCGAGGCGGCCCCCGGCGTCCTCGACCTCCTCCAGCGTCGCCTCGCCCAGATAGCCCAGGACGTGGGCGGTCTGCGCCCCGTGGCGGTAGAGGCGGAAGTTCTGCACCTCGACCTCGAACTCCGGGTACTCGAGATTGGCGACGCCGATCCGCGCCACCTGGGCGAGGGAGAGGTTCTCCCCCACCAGGACCGGCTTGAAGTCCTGGATGCCGCGGTAGTGCTCCATCAGTGCGGCCATCTCCGCCGGCGGGCGGCCGAGGACCTCGGCGGCGAAGGCCAGGCTGCGCTTGACGTCGGCGCTCCGGCTGCGGTCGATCATCAGGTTGTAGCTGGGGATGTTCTCGACCAGGATGCGGCCGTTGCGGTCGAGCATCAGGCCGCGCGGGGCCTGGATGGGGAGCTTGCGCAGGCGGTTGTTGTCGGCGAGCTCGCGGTAGTAGTCGCCCTGGACGATCTGCACGAACCAGAAGCCGGCGGCGATGAGGACCAGCAGGGCGGCGACGGTGTAGGTGAGCAGCCGCACGCGCTGCACCAGATCGTCTCGATACTCGCGGACGACTTTCATCGCTTCACCATCAACCCAGGCGCAGCCGGCTCATCCGGCTGCGGCGGCGCACGTCGTAGGCGCGCCGGAAACGTTCGGTCGCGGCGTAGACCAGCATCGCCAGGGCGCCGCAGGCGACCGCCTTGATCCCCACCCACTGCGGCCGGGGCAGCGACGGCCCCGGGAAGAGCATCCAGGCGAGACCGACGACGATCCCCTGCTGCGCCAGCGACGCCACCCCCGCCACCGCGAAGACCCCGGTCGCCCGCTGGATGACCAGGCGCTGCGCCAGGCGGGCCGTACCGTAGCCGACGATGGTATCAGCGAAGCCGTAGAGGCCGTAGAGGCCGCCGGTCAGGGTGTCCTCGATGAGCCCGATGGCGAGCCCGGCGAGGAGCGCGGTGAAGGAGTCGCCGGAGAGGCCGTAGAGCACGACGACGACCTGGAAGACGTCGATCACCCGCGGGAAGCCGGGGAAGAGCCGGGCGCCGACGAAATGGACGACGACGGCGAGCGCCAGCCCGAGGACGAACCTAACGGCGGCGTGCACCGGGTATCGCCTTCTGGACCGCGCCAGGCACCGGTGGGTGGTCGAGCAGGTAGACCTGGTCGAGAGCGCCGAAGTCGACGGCCGGGACCAGGCGGATGCGGTGGAAGAGCTGACCTCCCGGCTCGACCGCGGCGACCGTCCCCACCGGGATGCCGCGCGGGTAGACGCCGTCGATGCCGGCGGTGACGATGCGGTCGCCGGGGCGGATCTCCGCCTGCAGCGGGACGTAGTCGAGCTCGAGGCTGTCGGAGGCGTCGCCGCTGCCGCGCACCACCCCCTGGCGGCGGTTGCGCAAATCCATCGCCCCGACCGCCGCGGCGCGGTCGGTGATGAGCTGCACCTTGGCATAGGGTCCGGCGGCCACCACCACCCGGCCGACGAGGCCGGCCGGCGAGAGCACCGGCTGGTTGATCCGCGCCGGCGCCGTCCCCGAGTAGAGCACCAGGGTGCGCAGCCACGAGGCGTGGTCGACGTAGACGACGTCCGCCGCCCGGATCTCGCCCATCGGCGAGGCGGCGTACTGGACGGCCTCGCCCAGCCGCGCCATCTCGCCGCCGAGGTCGTCGAAGCGCAGGAGCCGCAGCCTCAGGTCCTCCACCTCGCGGCGCAGGTCGCGGTTCTCATGAATCAGCCGATCGCGCAGCGCCAGGTCCTCGCGGGTGATCGAGAAGGTCTGCCCGGTCGCCGCCACGGCGCGCGCCACCGGCCCCAGGACGCGCAGCACGAAGGCGCCCAGCAGCGTGCCCGAGCCCGCCGCCCCCGGCACCCGGAAGCTCAGCACCACGAGCTGCGCGGCGAGGACCAGGATCAGAACCCAGCCGGTGCGGCGCTCGTCCACGTTTCGGCCTGCACTGGAGCTCCGGCCCGCGGCGCCTATCGGATCGAGACCTTGCGCAGCAGGTCCATGTCGGAGAGGACGCGGCCGGTGCCGAGGACGACCGAGGCCAGCGGATCCTCGGCGAGAACCACGGGCAGCCCGGTCTCGTCGCGCAGGCGCTGGTCGAGGTTGCGCAGCAGGGCGCCGCCGCCCGAGAGCACGATTCCCTTGTCCATGATGTCGGCGGAGAGCTCGGGGGGCGTGCGCTCGAGGGCCATGCGGACCGCCTCGACGATCGTCGCCACCGGCTCGGCCAGCGCCTCGCGGATCTCCTCGTCGGAGATGGTGAGGGTCTTCGGCACCCCCTCGACGAGGTCGCGGCCCTTGATGTCCATCTTGATCTCTTCCTTGAGCGGGTAGGCCGATCCGAGCTGGATCTTGATCTGCTCGGCGGTGCGCTCGCCGATCAGCAGGTTGTACTTGCGCTTGAGGTACTGGATGATGCCGACGTCCATCTCGTTGCCGGCGATGCGCACCGAGCGGCTGTAGACGGTGCCGGCGAGCGAGATCACGGCGACGTCCGTGGTGCCGCCGCCGATGTCGACGATCATGTTGCCCGAGGGCTCGGTGATCGGCAGGCCGGCGCCGATCGCCGCCATCATCGCCTGCTCGACTAAGAAGACCTCCGAGGCCCCCGCCCGCATCGCCGAGTCCTTGACCGCCCGCTTCTCGACCTGCGTGATCTCGGAAGGGACGCCGATCACGATCCGCGGGTGGACGTACATCTTGCGGCCATGGGCCTTTTTGATGAAGTACTCGAGCATCCGCTCGGTGACCTCGAAGTCGGCGATGACGCCGTCCTTCATCGGGCGGATGGACTCGATGTTGCCCGGCGTGCGGCCGAGCATCTCCTTGGCCTCGCTGCCCACCGCCTCGATGCGGTTGGTCAGCTTGTTGATGACGACCACCGAGGGCTCGCGCACCACGATGCCCTGACCGCGCGCGAAGACCAGGGTGTTGGCGGTCCCCAGATCGATCGCCAGATCTTTAGAAAAGTATCGCAACATCGAAGCGAGCGGCATCAGACTTCGTGAACCTCTCTACGAGCTCCGCGCGGCGGCGGAGTGCGGCCGGAGGCGCGCAGGTTAGGGGGCAGATCAAGGACTTTCGACGAAAACGCGATGGCGGCGGACCGTCTCGTTGCCCGAGGCGTCGCGCGCCCGAATCTCGATGAAGCTCCAACCTTCCTTGGTGAACTGCACGGTCTTTTGAAAGGAGCCGTCCACACCTACCTTCACCGCCTCACCATTGACCTCGATCCGAACGCCCGGATCGCTCTTGCCATGGACGATGAAGATACTACCGTAGGATTTGACGTCTTCGAGGTCAAGCGCCGGCGGATCGGCGCTCTTGTCGCCGCCGCCGGTGCGGATGGCGGCGACGCGAAAGCGGCGCGCCGGGCTCCACGGCCCCTGCGAGCCGTCCTTGCCGTAGGCGGCGACCCGCCACTCGAACGCTCCTTCGCCGCGGATGCCCAGGGTGGCGCGCGTCTTGGCGCGGTTGTCGACGTCGACGATGTTGTCGACGAACAGGCGGTTGCGCGACACCTGGAGGGCGTAGCGCGTCACCCCGGCCAAGGGCTGCCAGGCGAGCACCAGCCGCTGCACCCGGCGGGGATCGACCTCCAGGTTGTCGGCCGGCTCGAGCGGCTGCGGGCGGTCGGGCAGGGCCTGGGGCTCGGAGAGGAGGTCGCCGGTCTGCACCACCTGCTGGAACTTCTCGAGCGTCCGCTTGAGGCCGCCCTTCGACTCGACGTCCATGCCGCCGCGCAGCGTCCCGTAGCGCCCCTTCCTGGAGTTCTTGTCGAAGGTGACGAACCCTTCCGAATCGTGCTGGACCCGCGCCTCGGCCCCCGGCGTCTTGACGTTCTTCGCGTGGGCGGCGGTGTTCAAGTCGACCCAGCCGTACTCCATCTCGATCGTCTGGTCGGCGGCGCCGCCCGCGCCGTCGCCGGCGGCCGAGACGATGAACTGGGTGTTGGGGCGGACCGTGTAGAGCGAGCGGTCGGCGAACATGATCTCGGCCGAGCCGTTGCCCGAGGTGCGCACGTAGTCGCCGGCGTGGAGCGGGGCGCGGCTCTTCGCCTCCTCCCAGTCACCCCCCTCCTGGCGCCGGAACTCGACCTCGCCCTGGATGGTGATGAAGCTCGCCTGCGCCGCGGCGCCGGGCGCGTCGCGCGCGTCGACCAGCGAGAGGAGCACGTTCTTGCTCCGCCAGGCGCTCGCCAGGGCGCTCCGGTAGGCGGCTTGGCGGAACTCGATGCGCGCCTCCTCGAAGCTCTGGAAGGCGGCGTCGTAATCGCCCTTCGAGCTCCCCGCCGCCGGGCCCGCCTTGACCCGCTGGATGAGCTGGCTGACGTCCTCGATCACCTGCGCCGCCTCGTGCTCGAGGGCGCGGTGCTCCCAGACGCGGTAGACGAGATAGCCGCCGCCGAGGACGACCAGCGCGAAGAGCAGGGCCCCCCAGCCGCGGAGGGTGTCCACGGAAATGCTGTACCAATCCTTGCGCGGGCTCTTTGCCTTCGCGGAGGGCAACGCGAACTCCCCTTATGTGCGACGGCGAATATTAGCACGCCCGCCGGCTTGACGCCGGGCAGCGGTTTGGGCCAAACTCACCGGCTGCGAGCGCGGCTCCGGCTTTCCCGGCTCTCGAAGAGAGGGACAGCGAGAGCGGAGCTGCCTCCCAGGTCCGCAAGGACAATCCTGATAGAGAAAAGAGGTGAGCCTGATGCCGGTAGTGCATGTGCGCGAGGAAGAGAGCTTCGAGAACGCCCTGCGTCGCTTCAAGCGCAAGGTCGAGAAGTCGGGGATCCTGACCGAGCTGCGCAAGCGGCAGCATTTCGAGAAGCCCTCCGTCAAGCGCAAGCGCAAGGCCGTGCAGGCGCGCAAGAAGATGCTGCGCAAGCTGACCGAAGAGCGGCGCCAGGGCCTCTGACGAGCGGCCGCAAGGCCCTTGCGATAGGCTTCCACGACGGGGGCGAGGCCGTGGCCTCGCCCCCGTTTTTCGTCTGGCCGCCTCTCGTCGGCCGATCCTTCTTCCGGCCGCTCGGAGCCCGCCGCTCCGCGGCGCGATGGCGCCCCCGTGACCTTTAGCCCGAGCATGCTTTCCCCTTCGAACTCGCCCGTCGTCTCCGCCTCCTCCGCCGCCGCCCTCGAGCTGCCGAGCTTCCTCGCCGTCCTGGCGCGCCTCGCGGCGACCGACCTGGGGCGCGACCGGGCTCTGGCGCTCGTCCCTGCCGCGGATGCCGCCGAGCTCGCCCTCCGCCGCCGGCGCTACGAGGAGGCGAGCCGGGTGGCCGGCGGGCCGCCGCTCGTCCCCGACTTCGAGGTGCCGATCGGCGACCTCCTCGACGGCATCGAGACCGGTCGCCCCCCCATCGAGGGGATCGACCTCGTCCACCTCTCCGATCTCCTGAAGGCGAGCCGCGCCGCCGCCGCCCGGATCGCCGCCGTCGACCCGCCCGCCGGCGAGCTCGCCGCCCTCGCCCGCCGCCTGCCCGACCTGGGCGACCTGCAGCGGCGGATCGACCGCACGCTCGACCGCCGCGGCGAGGTGCGGGAGGACGCGAGCCCGCTCCTCGCCTCGCTGCGCGGGCAGATCCGCCGCGTCCGCGACCTGCTCTACCGCGAGCTGGGCGACTTCGTCAGCCATCACAAGGACGAGCTCTCGGAGGAGACCATCCCGATGCGCGGCGGCCGGCTCGTCCTGGTGCTGCAGGCCGGCGCCCGCGGCCGGAGCGGCGGTCTCGTCCATGGCCGCTCGGCGACCGGCAAGAGCTTCTACTTCGAGCCGCTCGGGGTCGTCGAGTCGAACAACAACCTGCAGCAGTCGGTCGAGGACGAGGAGGCCGAGCGCCGGCGCATCCTGGCCGAGCTGATCGGCCTCGCCCGTCAGGCGCTCGCCGCGCTGCGCGAGCACGCCGAGTTCCTGGGCGAGCTCGACCTGCTGCAGACCGCCGTCCGCTTCGCCGAGCTCTCGGCGGGCCACCTCGCCGAGGTCGCGCCCCGCGGCGAGCTGCGGCTGCGCGCCGCGCGGCACCCGCTCCTCGACTCGCGTCTGGCGCCTCTGCGCTCGGCGGCGCTGGGCCACGCCGGCCACGGCGGCGACATCGTGCCGCTCGACCTCGACTTCCTGCCCGACCGCCGCATCCTGGTCGTCACCGGCCCCAACGCCGGCGGCAAGACCGTGTCCTTGAAGACCGTCGGGCTGCTGGCGCTCATCGCCCAGTGCGGCCTGCCGATCCCCGCCGCCGCCGGCAGCCGCGTGCCCTGCCTCGCCCGCCTGGTCGCGACCGTCGGCGACGAGCAGGACCTCCTCGCCGACCGCTCGACCTTCAGCGGCCGCCTGCTGCGCCTCAAGGAAGCCTGGGAGGAGGCGGGGGCGGACAGCCTGATCCTCTTGGACGAGCTGGGCTCGGGGACCGACCCGGAGGAGGGCGCGGCCCTCGCCGTGGCGCTCCTCGAAGGCCTCCTCGAACGCGGCGCGCTGGGGGTGATCACCACCCACCTGACCCAGCTCGCGGCGGCGGCCCTGGAGCTCTCCGGCGCCACCTGCGCGGCGATGGAGTTCGACCCCGCGACCGGCCGCCCCACCTTCCGCCTGGTGCCCGGACCGCCGGGCGGCAGCGAGGCGCTCGCCCTCGGCCGCCGGCTGGGCCTCCCCGCCGAGTGGCTCGACCGCGCCGAGGCACGGCTGGGGACCGAGCACCGCGACCTCCGCCGCCTGATCGCCGAGGTCGATCGGGTGCGCACCGAGCTGGCCGAGGCGCGCGACCGCCTGGAGGTGGAGGCGGCCGACGCCGAGAAGCTCCGCCGCCGGCTGGCCGAGCGAGCGCGCCGCCCTCGAGGAGGAGCGCAAGTCGGTCGGCCGGCGCCTGCAGGGCGAGGTCGAAGCCTTCCGCCGCGAGGTCCGCGACCGCCTGCGGACCGAGGTCGAGCGCCTCCGCCAGGAGCTCGAAGGGGGCCGCCGCCGCGGGCTGGAAGCCGAGGCGGTGGAGCGTCTCTTCGCCGCGGCGCCCGAGCTGCCGGTCGAGGAGCCCGCGGCCGCCGGCGCCCTGGCGGTGGGCGCCCCCGCCCGCCATGCCCGGCTCGGCTGGCAGGGGATCGTCGAGAAGCTCGAGCCCGGCCGCGCCGAGGTGCTGGTCAAGGGCAAGCGCCTGCGCTGCCGCCCGGAGGACCTGGTGGCGGTCGCCCCCGCGGCCGGCGCCCCGCCGTCCGGCGAGAACCGCGCCGAGCGGCGGAGTGACCTGCGCAAGACCCGCGGACCGCGCCCCGAGGAGGTCGCCGAGCGCGAGCCGCGCGGCGAGACCCTGGAAGGGGTCGACATGCCGGTCGAGATCAACCTGATCGGCCGCCGCGTCGAGCCCGCCCTCGAGGAGCTGGACTCCTACCTCGACCGCGCTCTGCTCGCCGGGCGCAAGGAGGTGCGGGTGATCCACGGCCACGGCACCGGGCGCCTGCGCGACGCCGTCCGCGAGCACCTGCGCGCCCACGCCGGCGTCTCCGGCATCCGCGCGGGAGCCCCGAACGAGGGGGGCAACGGGGCGACCGTCGTCGCCCTGCGGGCCTGATTCGGCGCGCCCGGGCACCTATAAGTAGGGGGGTTATTCATCGTCGATCGGCCGGCCGGAGACCCATGGCACTAGGCAACGTCAACCTGACGCCGCAGCTCATCCAGGCGGTGCGCGACGCGGCGGATATCGTCACCATCGCCGGCGAGCACACCCGCCTGCGCAAGGCCGGCCGCCGCTACCAGGGGCTCTGCCCGCTCCACAAGGAGAAGAGCCCCTCCTTCAGCGTCGACCCCGTGCAGGGCCTCTTCTACTGCTTCGGCTGCGGCCAGGGGGGCGACGCGATCAAGCTCCACATGCTGACCACCGGCGACGACTTCCCCGCCGCCATCGAGTCGCTCGCCGGCCGCTTCGGCATCCCGCTGCCCCGCCGCGACCGGCAGGCGCACCGGGAGGGCCGGGACGGCCGCGGCGACCGCGACATCGGCGGCGCGCTCGCCGCGGCGGCGGAGTACTTCGCCAGCCAGCTCAAGGGCTCGGCGTTCGCCCGCGAATACCTCGCCAAGCGCGCCATCCCGCCAGAGCTCGTCGAGCGCTTCGGCCTCGGCTACGCGCCGGACTCCTGGGACGGCCTGCGCAAGGCGATGACCAGCCGGGTGCCGCTCGCCGACCTCGAGGCCGCCGGGCTGGTGGGGCGCGCCGAGCGCACCGGCGACCCCTACGACCGCTTCCGCCACCGGCTGATGTTCCCCATCCACAATCCCGCGGGGCGCCTGGTCGGGTTCGGCGGCCGCACCCTGGGCGACGACCGGGCGAAGTACGTCAACACCGCCGAGACCGATCAGTTCCACAAGGGGAACCTCCTCTACGGGCTCCACCACGCCAAGCGCGAGATCCGGGAGAGCGGCCGCGCCGTCCTCGTCGAGGGCTACTTCGACGTCATCGGGACCGTTGCCTCCGGCGTCGAGGGGGCGGTCGCCGGAATGGGGACGGCGCTCACCCCCGAGCAGGCGCGCCTCCTGGCGCGCTACGCCGAGGTGGTGGTGATCGGTTACGACGGCGACGGCGCCGGCGAGGGAGCCTTCCGCCGGGCCCTGCCGCTCCTCCTCGCCGAGAAGCTCGCGGTGCGCCGCGCCCGCTTCGGCGAGGGGCACGACCCGGACTCGCTCCGCCTGGCCGAGGGGCCGGAGGCGGTCGCCCGCGCCATGTCCGAGGCCGACGACGCCATCCTCCTCGAGATGGAGCGCCTGATCCCCAAGGACGCCGGGCGGGATCCCCACCAGACCGCCGTCGCCGGGGCGGCCGTCCGCCAGCTCGTCGGGGTGGTGGCCGATCCGGTGGCGCGCCACAACTACCTGCGGCGGGCGGCGGAGCGGCTGGGGATCGCCGAGAAGGTCTTCCTCGCCCAGATCGCCGACCGGCGGCCGGCGGCAGCCGCCCCGCCCCCCGCGGAGGACGGCCGGCGCGAGTTCAACCCGGTCCGCAGCCTGGAAGAGCGGGTGCTCGAAAGACTGTTGAACGGTATGGGCGTGCCGGCGCGCGACGAGCTGCCGGTCGCCGAGGTGTTTTTGGACCCGCAATGCAGGAATATTTATCAGGTCTTCTGCACTCTATATGGGGACGGAAGGGGCAGCGGATCGCCACCCGACGTGCGCGAGGTGCTCTCTCAGCTGGGCTCGAATGGGGGTTCGATTGACCGGATGGCCCAGATTCTGGTAGAAGCGCCTGCTGGCTCCAAGGAGCTGGAAAGCTCAGAGATCGCGACTCCCAGGGAGACCGGATCGGCCGCGGGCCCTCTCGGCAGAGGGACCGGGCCGGCCGAGGCGTCTTTCAAGAGAGAGCTCGGGTTGCCCGAGCTCCTGGCCGAGCTCACCCGCCGCTTCGAAGAGAGGCGGCTGCGCGAGCTGGCGAGCGAGATCAACGAAGCGCAGCGCAAGGGTGGGGACGACGTGCTCCTCACACGCCTCTACGACGAAAAGAGACGCTTGAGCCTGAGCTTTCACCGGCGGCCCGGGCCCGGCGCCGGCAAGGGAGCCGGTTGAGCTCGGCGGATCGCTTTCGTCGGTTCCCGCTCGGAGGCGAGCAGACACTTAGGAGGTCCCATTGACCATTTCGAGCCTGACCCCCGTCGAAGAGAAGTACTCCTCCGTCAAGCAGCTCATCGAGCTGGGCAAGGAGAAGGGCTACCTCCTCTACGACGAGATCTACGAGATGCTGCCCGAGGAGGTGGTGTCGCTCCCCGACGAGCTGGATGAGATCTACATCCGCTTCTCGGACCTGGGGATCGACGTCATCGACCGCCCCGAGCGCTACCAGAACCGGGACGACTTCGAATCGGGCGGGACGAACGAGTTCGACAAGAAAGAGGACGAGACCACCGAGTTCGGGCTCGCCACCCACGAGAAGACCAACGACCCGGTGCGCATGTACCTGCGCGAGATGGGCACCGTGCCCCTCCTCGACCGCGAGGGCGAGGTGGAGATCGCGCAGCGCATCGAGCAGGGCGAGTGGACGATCTACGAGGCGCTGTGCGAGAACCCGGTGGTGCTGCGCGAGCTGCTGCGCTTGAACGAGCTGGCGGCGCGCGACAAGCGCATCCTCCGCGAGCTGATCGACGCCGATCCCGACGAGCCGCTCGATCCCAAGGCCTCCGATCGCATCCGCGGCAACCTGAAGATCTTCGAGCAGATCGCCGAGAACGACCGCGACATCCAGGAGCTCAGGAAGCGCCAGAAGCGCTGCAAGCCGGACGGCGAGAAGTACCTCGAGATCGAGCGCGAGATCGACCGGCTGGTGGCGAAGATCGCCAAGGACATCCGCACCGTCGACTTCTCGGTGCAGACGAGGAACCGCCTGGTCGAGTTCCTGAAGGACATCGACCGCCAGTTCTCCCGCTTCGAGCAGGACATCAAGCGGGCGCAGACGGCCTTGAAGCGCGAGGTGTCGGACGAGCTGCGCGCCCTCCACCGCCGGCGAATCGAGAAGTACCGCGGCAACCTGCGCGAGCTCGAGGAGCGCTACGGCACGACCCACGCCGAGATCGCCGCGACGATCGAGAAGATCCGCCAGGGCGAGGCGACCTGCGAGCGCGCCAAGGAGGAGCTGATCGTCGCCAACCTCCGCCTCGTCGTCTCGATCGCCAAGAAGTACACCAACCGCGGCCTGCAGTTCCTCGACCTCATCCAGGAGGGGAACATCGGCCTGATGAAGGCGGTCGAGAAGTTCGAGTACCGCCGCGGCTACAAGTTCTCGACCTACGCCACCTGGTGGATCCGCCAGGCGATCACCCGCGCCATCGCGGACCAGGCGCGCACCATCCGCATCCCGGTGCACATGATCGAGACGATCAACAAGCTGACCCGCACCAGCCGCTCGCTGGTGCAGGAGCTGGGCCGCGAGCCGACCGCCGAGGAGATCGGCGAGCGGATGGATCTGCCGGCCTCGAAGGTGCGGAAGATCATGAAGATCGCCCAGGAGCCGATCTCGCTCGAGACGCCGATCGGCGAAGAGGAGGACTCGCACCTGGGGGACTTCATCGAGGACAAGAACGCGGTGTCGCCGATCGACTCGGTGATCTTCACCAACCTGAAGGACCAGACCCGCAAGGTCCTGAAGACCCTGACGCCGCGCGAGGAGCTGGTGCTCAAGATGCGGTTCGGCGTCGGCGACGGCTCCGAGCACACGCTCGAGGAGGTGGGGCGCTCGTTCAACGTCACCCGCGAGCGCATCCGCCAGATCGAGTCGAAGGCGCTCCGGAAGCTCCGCCACCCCAGCCGGGCGACGAAGCTCAAGCCCTTCCTCGACACCACCTCGGCGTAGGCCCCCAACCCGAGCCTCGCCGAGGCTCCAGCACCCGCCGGGCGGCGGTCCTCCGGGACCGCCGCTTTTTCTTGCGCTCAATTGACAATCCCGCCGCGGCGCGCCTAAGATCCGCCTTCCGGGGCGCTCGCCCGCCCCGGCCATTCCTCGGTAGCTCAATGGTAGAGCGTTCGGCTGTTAACCGAAATGTTGGGGGTTCGAGTCCCTCCCGAGGAGCCATCACCCCCCTCGCTCCGCACCCCCTCCTCCCGTAGCCTCGCCCGCGCCGCCGCGCGCCGCTCCCTGGCGCGATCTCTTTCCGCTAAGATCCGCGGCCCAGGAGGTCTCCTCATGACCGCGCCCGGAAAGCAGCCCGATCGGCTGACGCCTCGCCGTGCCCTGACCATCCCGCTCGCCCTTCTCGCGCTCCTCGCCAGCCTCGCGGCCGCCGCTTCGGCATCTCCGGCCGCTCACGCCGATCCGGCCGCCGCGGCGTCCGCGCCGGCTTCCTCGAACGCCGACGTCGCGGCGGCGCGGGCGCTCTTCGAGCGCAACCTCGCGGCGATCCGCAACCAGGACACGGCCGGCTATCTCGCCTGTTACCTGAACTCGCCGCGGCTCGTGCGCACCGCGGTGACGGGCTCCCTGTTCGGCTACGAGGGGCTCGCCAGGACGACCGGCGGCAATCCCTGGCCGGACCACATCGACGCCGAGGACCTGCGGCTGACCCCGATCGCGCCGGGCGTCGTCTACGGCACCTATCGCTACCATGTCCGCTTCGGCACCGACGAGCAGGACGGGCTCTCCGAGCGCGTCTTCCTCGCCACCCCCGGGGGTTGGAAGATCGCCGTCAGCACCGCCTTCCAGAGCCTGCCCGGCGTGCCGCCGCCGCCCCGCGCCCTCACCGGGGCGACGCTCGTCGACGGCACCGGCCGGCCGCCGGTCGCGGACGCCGTCGTCCTCCTGCGCGACGGCCGGATCGAGTGCGCCGGTCCGCGCGCCGCCTGCCCGGTGCCGGCGGGCGTCGGCACCGTCGACCTGCGCGGCCAGTGGATCACCCCCGGCCTCGTCGACGCCCACGTCCACTTCTCGCAGACCGGCTGGGCGGACGGCCGCCCCGACGCCCTCGATCTGCGCGCCGAGCACCCCTACGAGAAGACCGAGGACGATCTGCGGCACCATCCCGAGCGCTTCGGGCGGACCTATCTCTGCACCGGCGTCACCGCCGTCTTCGACGTCGGCGGCTATCCCTGGACGCTCGAGCTGCCCGGCCGCTTCGAGAACGACACCGAGATGCCGCGCGCCGCGGCGGCCGGGCCGCTCCTCTCCACCCGCGACCACTGGCTGAACCTGCCGGCGGAGCGGCAGTTCATCTACCTGAAGGACGCCGAGACCGCCCGTGCCGGCGTGCGCTACCTGGCGGCGAGCGGCGCGCAGGCGATCAAAGTCTGGTTCCTGCCGGTCAAGGAGCACACGCTCGCCGAGCTCGCCGGCCCGGTCGCCGCCGCCGGCGAGGAGGCGAAGCGCCTCGGCCTGCCGCTCATCGTCCACTCGACCGAGCTCGCCACCGCCAAGGCGGCGCTCAAGGCGGGCGCCAAGCTCCTCGTCCACAGCGTCTGGGACCAGCCCGTCGACGAGGAGTTCCTCGCCCTGCTGAAGGCCAATGGGGCGGTCTACTGCCCGACCCTCACCGTCTCGCGCGGCTACCTGCGGATGTTCCAGTCGGTGGCCGGGAGGAAGCCGCCGGCGATCGACGACCCCAACGGCTGCGTCGACCCGGCGACCCGCGCCAAAGTGGTGTCGACGGCCCAGCTGGGGACGGGGGGGACGATCCCCGGCGCCGCGCCCCAGGGGCTCGCGGCGCGCGAGAAGGGCACCGACGACATCGAGAAGACCATGGCCGCCAACCTGCGCAAGGTGCGCGACGCCGGCATCCCCATCGTCATGGGGACGGACGCCGGGAACCCCCTGACCCTCCACGGTCCCGCCGTCTATGCCGAGATGGAGGCCATGCAGGCGGCCGGGATGACGCCGCTCGAGGTGATCGTCGCCGCGACCAAGAATGGCGCGCGGGTGATGGGGCGGGAGAAGGACTTCGGCACCGTCGAGAAGGGGAAGCTGGCCGATCTCCTCGTCGTCGGCGCCGACCCCACCGCCGACGTCGCCCACCTGCGCCAGGTGCGCTACGTGGTCCGCGGCGGCGTGGTGCGCTCGATCGCCGACCTCAAAGCGCTCGCGGCGACGCCGGAGAAGCCGGCCGCGAAGTAGAGGGGTGGCGGAATCCCGCCTCGGTTCCGCCTGTTTTCATAGGTATGGACACCGAGATCCTCCGCGACGCGAGCGTCGTACCCACCAAATATTGGCATCGGTTGGACGACGACCGCGTCCAGTGCGACCTCTGCCCGCGCTTCTGCAAGCTGCGCGAGGGGCAGCGCGGCCTCTGCTTCGTGCGCGCGCGGCTGGACGACCAGATCGTCCTCGCCACCTATGGCCGCTCCTCCGGCTTCTGCATCGATCCCATCGAGAAGAAGCCGCTCAACCACTTCCTCCCCGGCACGCCGGTCCTCTCGTTCGGCACCGCGGGCTGCAACCTGGCCTGCAAGTTTTGCCAGAACTGGGACATCAGCAAGTCGCGCGAGGTCGACACGCTGGCCGACCAGGCGTCTCCCGAGCGGATCGCCGCCGCCGCCGCGCGGCTCGGCTGCCGGAGCGTCGCCTTCACCTACAACGACCCGGTGATCTTCCTCGAGTACGCGGTCGACGTCGCCGACGCCTGCCGCGCGGCGGGCGTGCGCACGGTCGCGGTGACCGCGGGCGAGATCTGCCCCGAGCCGCGCCGCGACTTCTACCGCCACATCGACGCCGCGAACGTCGATTTGAAGGGCTTCACCGAGCGCTTCTACCGCAACGTCTGCGGCGGCGATCTCGCGACCGTCAAGGAGACGCTCGAGTACCTGAAGCACGAGACCTCGGTCTGGTTCGAGATCACGACGCTCTTGATCCCGGGCGAGAACGACGCCGACCGCGAGCTCGACGAGATGACCCGCTGGATCGCCTCCCGCCTGGGGCCGGACGTGCCGCTCCACTTCACCGCCTTCCACCCCGACTACAAGATGGTGGACGTCGCGCCGACCCCGCCCGCGACCCTCACCCGCGCCCGGCGGATCGCGCTCGGCAACGGCCTGCGCTACGTCTACACCGGCAACGTCCACGACGAGGCGGGCGGCAGCACCTACTGCCACGGCTGCGGCGAGAGGCTGATCGGCCGCGACTGGTACGTGCTGACGGCCTGGAACCTGACGCCGGAAGGCGCCTGCGCGAGCTGCGGCACCCCTTGCGCCGGGGTCTTCGAGCCCGAGCCCGGCCGCTGGGGAGCCCGCCGCCTCCCCGTCCGCCTCGGCGACGTCACGGGCGCGATCGGTCTCGGGCGTTCGGGGCGACGCTTCGGCTCGGGGCTCAACGTCCTGCCCTGATCGAGATCCTCGCCACAAGATCACACGCCGCCCTCATCCTGCATTAGGATTCCGGGCAAAGATGAAAACCGTAGTACGCCGAGTGGTCCTCGGCAGCGGACACCGGGTCGACGACCCCGGCAGGAAGTCTCCCCGGTTTCCGCCGGAGAAGGAGACGGCGGTCCGCGAAGCCCTGGCGCGGCAGCTCGCCGTGTGGAGCCTCGGCACCGGGGATCTGGCCATCTGCGGCGGAGCCAATGGCGCGGACATCCTCCTCGCGGAGATCTGCCGCGACCGTGGAGCCGGAGTCCTCCTCCTCCTCCCCTTCCCCACGGAGCGCTTCATCCAGGAATCGGTCGAGCTTCCGGGGACCGCCTGGACCGAGCGTTTCCTGACCCTGGCGCGAGACGGTCGCTGCGAGGTGCGGATTCAGGAGCAGAGCCTCGGCCCTCTACCTCCGGGGACCGACCCATTCGAGCGCAACAACGACTGGATCCTGCGCACCGGCCTCGCCGAGGCGAGGCCCGGGAAGCCCTCGGCGCTCCTGGTCTGGGACCGCCGGCCCGGGGACGGGGCCGGCGGGACGGCAGGCTTCCACGACGCCGCGGTCCGGCTCGGCCTCCCCGTCGTCGTCATCGATCCCTCAACTCTCTAGGAGACCCCCATGCCCTCGTTCCGCGACAAGCTGCAGCCGAGCCAGCAGAAGAAGCTCCTCACCTTCGACGGCGGGGGCATCCGCGGCGTCCTGACCCTGGAGGTCCTGGCCAAGATCGAGAAGGTCCTGCAGGAGAAGCTCGCGCGCGGCGACGACTTCGTCCTCGCCGACTACTTCGACTACGTGGCCGGCACCAGCACCGGCGCCATCATCGCCACCTGCGTCTCGCTGGGTATGCGGGTGGCGGACATCCGGACGTTCTATCTCGAGAGCGGCCCGGCCATGTTCGACAAGGCCTCCCTCTTCAACCGCTACCTGCGCCACAAGTTCGAGGACCAGCAGCTCAAGGCCAAGCTCCGAGAGGTGGTGGGCGGAGACACGACGCTGGGGAGCGACAAGCTCCGCACGCTCCTCATGATGGTGATGCGCAACGCCACCACGGATTCCCCCTGGCCGGTCTCCAACAACCCGAGGGCGATGTTCAACTGCGATGTGAACCACCCGGGGTGCAACCTGAAGCTGCCTCTCTGGCAACTCGTGCGGGCGAGCACGGCCGCCCCGGTCTACTTTCCCCCGGAGCTGATCCGGGTGGGAGATCAGGAGTTCATCTTCGTCGACGGCGGGATCACGATGTACAACAACCCCTCCTTCCAGCTCTTCCTGATGGCCACCCTGGAGCCCTACAACCTCGAATGGCCGACCGGCGAGGACCGCATGCTCGTCGTCTCCGTGGGCACGGGGATGAGCCCGAAAGCCAACGCCCAGTTGAACGTCTCGGACTTGAACCTCGTCTACAACGCGACGTCGCTCGCCCCGGCGCTGATGTTCGCCGCGTTGAACGAGCAGGACCTCCTCTGCCGTTCCTTTGGCAAGTGCCTCGTGGGAGACGCGATCGATCTGGAGGTCGGAGACCTGATCGGGAAGCGAGGACCGGTCGCACAGCGGCTCTTCACCTATCTGCGCTACAACGCGGAGCTGACGCGGCCCGGGCTCGATCGGCTGGGCCTGCCGAAAGTCGATCCAGAGAAGGTCCAGCAGCTCGACTCGGTCCAGTTCATCGGCGACCTCCAGAAGGTAGGCCAGGCGGTGGGAGAGACGGTGCAGCCCAAGCACTTCGCGGCGTTTTGAGCCAGGGAGAAGGAGAACGGTGATGGAATCCGCCCAGACCGCCGGACCGGCGCAGCCGCTGCGCCAGATCTGCTTCATGGTCATGCCTTTCGGGATCAAGGACACGCTCGCTCCGCCGGAGAGGAAGGCGCCGGCCAGGATCGATTTCAACCGCCTCTGGGAGAAGGCCTACGCCCCGGCGATCCGCGCGCTCGGCTATGACGCCATCCGCGCCGACGAGGACGCGGGAGCCCTCATCATCCACGAGATGATCGAGCGGCTGGCGATCTCCGACCTGGTGATCGCCGACCTGACGATCCCCAACGCCAACGTCTACTACGAGATCGGCATCCGCCATGCCGCCCGCGCCACCGGCTGCGTCCTGGTGAGCGCCGACTGGACCGTCCCGCTGTTCGACGTGAACCAGATGCGGCGCATCACCTTCCCGCTCCCGGAAGGCGACGTCAGCGACGAGACCGCGGCCAGGATCCAGGCGGCGCTCCAGGCGGGCATCCCTGGACTGCGCGACGGCACGACGCCGCCCTATACCATCATCTCCAAGTTCCCGGCCGAGCTCACCCCCGAGCGGGCGCAGAGCTTCAAGGAGCTGATGCAGCGGCTCTCCGCGTTCCAGGCCGAGGTGACCGCCGTCCGGCGCGCGCCCAAGGACCAGTGCGCCGCCAAGGCGAAGTCTCTGGTCCAGCGGTACGCCACCGACGCGCCGATGCTCTCCTCAGTCGCCATGGAGCTGCTCTACCTGCTGCGCGACTGCACGGCGGACTGGCAGGCCGTGGTCGATTACGTCGACCGCTTGCCCAAGGGCATCCGCGACCTCCCGACCGTCCAGGAGCAGCGCGCCCTGGCGCTCTCCAAGCTGGGCTCTCCGCTCCAGGCGGCGGCGGCTCTCGAAGAGATGATCCGGACGCTCGGGCCCACGTCGGAGCGCGAGGGTCTGCTCGGCGGGCGCTACAAGAAGCTCTACACGGAAGCGGTCGAGCGGGGCGACGCGCGGGACGCCGCCCGTTTCCTCGACCTCGCGATCGAGCACTACGACCTCGGCATGAAGCTCGACCTCAACGACTACTATCCAACCTCCAACCTCGCCCGCCTCCTCCGCACGCGCGGCGAGGAGGGGGACGAGGAGCGCGCCAAGGCGGCGGCCTTCGTCACGCTGGTCGCCGGCGAGCGGGCCAAGGCGAGGAATCCCAAGGACGAATGGCTCAACCCGACGCTCCTCGGCGCCGCGTTCGACGCCGGAGACGCCGCGGCCGCGGAGCGGCTCTACAACCAGATTCGCAAGGAGGATCTCGCGGCCTGGAAGCTGGGCACCACCCTCGACGACCTGAGAGACCGGCATCGCGCTGCAGCAGGATGAGGCCGTCAAGGAGAAGCTGACCGCGACCCTGGGGAAGCTGAAGGCGCTCCTCCCTCGGTAAGGTCCGCGGATCGAAGGTCAACCGCAACTTCCGGGCCCGGGCAGCAGCGCGCAGGTCCGATGGTAGGGCCGGTTGACCCCGATGTAGTTTCGCCATTCCTCGCAGGTCAGGTTCCGGTTGGCCGTGCGGCAGGCCTCGGTCACGAGGGTGGCTGGGCCCGGCGGCTTGCGGCTGTCCAGGTTCCACAGGATCAGGTTGTGGTCGAGGCTCGCCGAGGCCAGCCGCTTGCCGTCCGGGCTGAAGGCGATACCGGTGACCTCGCTCTTGTGCCCCTCCAGCGAGGCCAGCGGTCGGCGGCTGTCCACGTCCCATAGGATCGCGCTCCAATCCCGGCTCGCCGTGGCCAGATGTTTGCCGTCGGCGCTGAACGCGAGACTGTTGACCGCGGCCTTGTGTCCTCTCAGCGTGGCCAGCCGCTCTCCGCTGTCCAGGTCCCACAGGATCACGTCCTGGTCCCAGCTCGCCGAGGCCAGCCGCCTGCCGTCCGGGCTAAAGGCCACGCCGGAGACCGCGGCATTGTGCCCCTCGAGCCTGGCGAGCGGCCGGCGGCCGTCCACGTCCCACACGATCACGGTCTGGTCCTCGCTCGCCGAGGCCAGCCGCTTGCCGTTCGGGCTCCAGGCGACGGCAAAGACCGCGCCTCTGTGCCCCTTGAGCGCTGCCAGCGGCTCGCCGCGGCCCAGCTCCCATAGGATCACGCTCCCATTCCGGCTCGCCGAAGCCAGCCGCCTGCCATCCGGGCTCCAGGCGACGCCGAAGGCCGCGTCTTCTTGCTTCAGCGTCGCGAGTGGCATGCGGCTGTCTACGTCCCACAGGATCACGGCCCCATCACGGCTCGCCGAGGCCAGCCGCCTGCCGTCCGGGCTAAAGGCCACGCCCGTGACCGCCTTCTCGTGCCTCCCCGCCAGCGTGGCCTCCGGCTTGCGACGATCCACATCCCACAGCACTACGGTCCCGTCCTGACCCGCCGAGGCCAGCCGCTTGCCGTCCGGGCTCCAGGCGACGCCGGCGAGCTCGCTGTCGTGCCCCGGCAGGAACGCGGCCAGATGCGGGTGGCTCGCGAAGCGCCGGAGGAGGCCGGCCCGCGCGTCGCGCGTCGGAGCGACCCGGAGCGATTCCACGTTGACCAGGAGCGACTCGTCGTAGTCGTTCTCCTGCAGGCGGTCAGCGTTGGCGAGGAGCCGCGTGGCTTCCGCCTCGGTCAGCAGCTCGCCGGTCCGGCGCTTCTGGTCCTCGACCTGCCACGCGAGCCACCCGGCTAGCGCGGCGAGGACGACCACCACGAGCGCCCCCGCGAGCACCAGCGCCGCGTTGCGCCGGTTGCGCCGCTGCTGGGCGAGCGCCGCCCGCTCGCGGGCCGCTGCCGCCTCCTCCGCCTCGCGGGTGCGGCGGCTGTCGCGGCTCTCCTTGACGACGCGGGTCAGCACGTCGTGGGTCAGCTCGAGCCGGCGCACGCTCTGCCGCTCGTCGACGCGCAGCAGGCGGCGCCGGACGAGCGCGTCGAGCGCCGCGGCGGTGAGGCCGGGCATGGCCAGCGCGTCCTCCAGGGCGTGGCTGTCGCGGTAGCCACGGTCGGTGATGAGCTCGTCCTCGACGAAGGCCCGCACGCGCGGGTCGAGATCCGCCATGCAGCGCTCGTAGAAGCCGGCGAGGATCTCGCGGTCGGCCCCGGCGAGCAGGGCGGGCGTGATGCGCTCGAGCGGCGGCGTCGCCTGATGGCGCTTGTGGTTGAGCTCGCTCGCCACCACGCTCAAGAGCGCCGGATCGATCTCGATCCGGGGGAAGTCCGCCGGCTCGACCGGGGGGCTGGGCTCGTTCATCCAGGCCAGCCGGATCATCCGCCGCGCCACCTCGTCATCGACCAGATGGCCGCCGGCACAGGTGATCACCTCGTAGGCCTGGGTGCCGTTCATCGCCAGCAGGCGAAGGCGGTTGTACATGAGGGAGGGCATCTCCCCCTTGAGCCCCTCCATCTCGGCCAGGAAATCCTCGCGGAAGCTCAAGACCAGCTTGACGGTCGAGCGCTTGAAGTCGAAGCGCCGCGCCGCCGTGGGCTCGGCCTCGAGCGCCTGCCGGACCGCCTCCGGCGGCCGGTTCTCCACCAGGTCGCCCAGCTCCGCCAGGAAGGCCGCCGAACGGGCCCGCGACATCGCCGTCTCCTCGCCGAGGGTGAAGATCTCCTCGAACTGGTCGAGCACCACGACCGGGGCGACCGGCCGGTTGCGGGAGCTCCAGAGCTCCGCCTCGCGGCGGTGGAAGAACGACCAGAGGCTCTCGTCCGCGGCCGGCCGCGGAGCCTGGACCCGATCGGCGGCGCACGCGGCCGCGAGCTCGCGGAAGACCTGCTCGCGGAGCGCCGGCGCTCCGTCGCCGTGGTCGAGGCGCACGTAGACCGGCAGGCAGTCCTCCGCGCGGAGCAGCGGGAACAGCCCGGCCTTGAGGAGCGATGTCTTGCCCAGCCCCGAGCGCGCGAAGAGCACCGTGAGCGACTCGCGGCGGACCAGCCGCGCCAGCTCGCCCGACTCCGCCGCCCGGCCGTGGAAGTACTCGCGATCCGTCTCGTCGAATGGATCGAGCCCGGGCCAGGGGTTGTCGCGGCTGAGGCCCTGGCGCTCCGGCGCCGCTCTTCCCGGACCGCTCACGCCGCGCGCTGGCGGCGGTGGAAGTCGCGCACCAGCTCTCTCAGCAGCTCGGCGACCTCGGGCGTGACTCTGCCGTCCGGCAGGCTCTTGCCCTGCGCCCGCAGGAAGGAATCGGGCAGAGGGGCGCGGTCGATGCGCGTGTCGTCGATCACGACGGGGACGACGAACGCCTCGTCCGGTGCCATCCCGCGGGCGAAGTCGTCGGCGTCGTTCCATTCCCGCCAGAAGTACCGGCGCCGGTTTTCCTCGCTCAAGGAGCGCCGCGAGACGACCGGCAGGAAGAGCGAGCAGCGCTCGATGCCGCGCCGGATGCTCCTCGCCCAGTCGTCCGCGAGCTGCAGGGCGGCCTTGTCGAACCACACCTCCAGGCCGCTCGCGCGGAGGCCCTCGACCAATCTGCCGGCGGCTTCGAGGTCCTCGCTCGCGTAGCTGACGAAGATCGCTCCGTCGGGAACCTTCCTGCCGCCCGCCTCCGGGACCGCGGGCTCCGCGCCCGCCGCCGCGGCCGGATGGGCGGCCTGCCAGCGCCGCGCCAGCTCGGCGACGAACTCCGCCGGGGCGAGCGGGACGAGACGGGCGTCGGCGCTGAAGCTTTCGAGGAACAGCGCCAGCCCGGCCTCGTGCGCCATCTGGCCGCCCACCAGCACGTCCCAGCGCCGGCGCTTTTGCGACAGCTCGAGGCTCCTCGCGGTGCGCAGGAAGAAGCGCGCCAGCCAGTCGCCGAAGCTGCAGCCGAGGAAGAGCAGATGGTTGCCGCGCAGCTCGTCGAACAGCGTCTTGGGTTGCCGCTGCTTGTCCTGCATGGCATGCAGGAACTCGAGCAGGTCCTCGTCGCAGATGGCATAGTCCGGGGAGGCCGACGCCCGCCCCAGGAGATGGAACACCACCGGCTGCCGCAGCTCCCTCTTGGGACGGGAAAGGTCGCCCACGGTGCTCGGCGAATAGGCGATCTGCGCCGCCCGCGCCCCGCCGGCGCGGGCGGCGCCGAGGGCGTCGGCAAGCAGCGAGTCGAAGGTCAACGAGACGAAGAGGTCGAAGCCCGCGATGCCGGCGAGCGCCCGCAGCGGCTCGGCCGGCGCGAGCGCGGCGTGGCGCAGCATCCTGTGGATGTGGGGATAGAGCTCCTCCCGCTCGCCGCGCCGGCGCAGGTGCAGCGCCACCACCTCGTTCAAGCCGAAGTCGCCGGGAAGCTCCGCCACGGGCAGCCCGAGGTCAGCCGCCAGCCTCTCCGCCACCCAACGATAGAGGAGCACCTCGCGATCGCCTTCCCGGACCGTGACGAGCTCCGGACCGATGACGGGAACGACCGTCCGGTCCTCGATGTAATCGAGAAGGTTGTCCCAGAACCCCTCCGACAAATCGGCCATGGGTCTCACACCTCGTGCGGAAGGTCCGGCTGGCGTGGCGCGCCGTCCTAGTTTACGCCAGCTCGGAATCGGCTCGTTGCGAGCCGCTTTAGCCTTATTCCAGAAGTCGGTGAATACCTTCGGCGGTTGCGGCGAATCCATCCTGCGTGTCGCGCTTCGTCGGCCGCTTCGAAGCCGCCCCCGCCTACTCCGCCAGAATGGCCTTGGCCGGCTCGACCTGGGCGGCGCGGTAGGCGGGGAGAATGCTGGCCAGGAAGGCGACCGCCAGCAGGATGAGGCTGACCGCCGCGAAGGTGGCGGGGTCCGTGGCGCTCACGCCGTAGAGCAGGCTCGCCAGGACCCGGCCGAGGGCCACGGCAGCGCCCAGGCCGATCGCCAGGCCGAGAAGGGCCGGCCGCATGCCTTCGACCACGATCAGGCGTAGCACGTCGTGGATCTGCGCGCCAAGCGCCATGCGGATGCCGATCTCTCTCCCGCGTCGGCCCACGGAGTAGGAAAGGACGCTGTAGATCCCGACCGCCGCGAGGACCAGGGCGAGGGCGGCGAAGGCGGCCAGCAGCAGCATGCTGAAACGCCGCTGCGAGAGGGTCCGGGCGAGGATCTCGTCCATCGTCTCGACATTCTGCACCGGCTGCTCTCGATCGATCTCGTGCACCGCGCCGATCGCCGCTCGAGCGAGGCTGGCGGGCCGCGAGGTCGCGCGCACCACCAGCGACAGGCTCGACCAGGAGCCCTGGGCCAGAGGCTCGTACAGGGTGGCGACGGGCACCATGACGTCCAGCCCCGTCTGCTTCACGTCGTCGACGATGCCGACGACCTGCCGCGACGCCTGAGGCGCGAACGTGAGGGTCAGGCGCTGGCCGAGCGGATCGGCGCCGGGCCAGAAGCGCTTGGCCAGCGACTCGCTGATGACGACGACCGCCGGCGCTCCCGCCTGGTCCCCGTCGCGGAAATCGCGGCCGCGCTGCAGCCGGATGCGCAGGGTGCGGAAATAATTGGGGGCGATCCGGCGGACCGCCACCTCCGGCTGTTGCGCGGCGATTTCCGCCGGGCGGCCCGCGATCACGATCGGCTGGGTCGAGCCGCCGGTGAACGGCAGCGAATCGATGGCGGCGGCGGACTCGACGCCGGGCAGCGCCCGCAGGCGCTGGAGCACCCGTTGGGCGAAGCCGTCGCGCTGAGCGGGCAGGGGATACCGGGTCTCGGGCACGGCCACGGTCATGGCCAGTACCTGGTGGGGATCGAAACCCGGATCGACGTCGCCGAGCGCCCACAGGCTGCGGATCATCAGCCCCGCTCCGATCAGCAGGATGAGCGACAGCGCGACCTCGACCGCCACCAGCGCACCGCGGGTCCGATTGCCGCCGGAGTCCGCATCGGTCCTGCCGAGGCCCTGCTTGAGCGCCTGGTTGAGGTCGGCCTTCGCCGAGCGCAGGGCCGGCGCCAGCCCGGCCACCAAGCCCGAAGCGAGCGAGACGGCCAGCGTGAACGCCAGGACCCGGCCGTCCAGGCCGACCTCGATCGCGCGCGGCAGGTCGGTGGCGAGGAAGGCGACGATCAGCGCGACGCCGAAGTGCGCCAGGAAGAGGCCGAGAGCGCCACCGGCGAGCGCCAGCAGCATGGACTCGGCGAGGACCTGCCGCAGCATGCGGCTCTGGCTGGCGCCCAGCGCCGAGCGGATGGCCATCTCCTTCTGCCGGCCCACGCTCTTGGCGAGCGCCAGATTGGCGACGTTAGCGCAGGCGATGAGCAGCACGAAGGCGACCGCGCCCAGCAGGATGACGAGGGCCGGCCGGACCCCTCTCGCCAGGTACTCCGGGAGCGCGGCGATCACGGCGCCCCATCCTTGGTCGGCGTCGGGATACGCCCGCGCCAGGCGGCTGGAGATCGCGTTCATCTCCGCCTGCGCCTGCTGCAGGTCCACCCCGGCCTTGAGGCGCGCGACGACGCTGTAGTCGTGCACGCCCCGCACCGCCCGCTCCTTGGCGGTCCAGGCGAGCGGCGTCCACATCTGGACCCCGGTCGGCCCCCAGGCCGGGAAATCGAGTGTCCGCGGCATCACCCCGGCGACGATGTAACCCTGGCCGTTGAGCATGAGCTTCTGGCCCACGATGCTTCGCTTTCCGCCGAGCCGATGGCGCCAGAAGGCATTGCTGAGGAGCACGACGTTGCCGTTTCCAGGCTGATCCTCGGCACGGCTGAAGACGCGGCCGAGGCGGGCCTGAACGCGCAGCACCGAAAAGAAGTCGGCCGACACGGCGGCGGCGGTCACGGCCTCGGGGCGATCGCCCCCGGTGAGGTTGAAGCCGCGAAGGTCATAGGCCGCCATCGCCTCGAAAACGTGGTTCTGGCTGCGCCAGTCCAGATAGTTGGCGGGGGAGACGGAGAAGGTGGTCATCCCCGGGAAGCTCCGGGGAGGCGGCACGTGCCACACCCTCACCAGCCGTTCGGGATCCGCGAACGGCAGTGGCCGTAGCAGGACGGCGTCGACCACGGTGAAGATGGCGGTGTTGGCCCCGATGCCGAGGGCGAGGAGGACGATGGCGGCCGCCGCGAAGCCCGGGGCCTTGAGGAGCAGACGGAAACCGTGCCGGAGATCCTGTGCCAGGGCATTCATCGCGTCCTCCTTGCGGCAGCTGGCCGCCGCGGCGGCCGCCGGCCGTCACCGCTGCAGTCCAGGGGCATGGTACGCAGGAAATTGCGGCGGGTTTTGCAGCGGCCCATGGCGTCTCGACGTGGGCGTCGTCATGACGGCTGACGAGCGCCACGAGCCCGGGCAGCTCTTCCCGTTCGACCTATCCCGACAACACCCGATGCATGCGCTCGAGCCGCGGCTTCGAAAGACCTGCGGCGCTCATGCTCGGCTCCTCGCGCGCGTCGACCGGACGGCTTCGTACCGCGCGATGTAGCTCTCGGGCGGGGTGCCGGCGACCAGCTCGCCGATGGCGTCGAGCGGCAGATCTTCCAGCTTCTTGAAGCGGACGCACGACTTGCCCATGTCGAGCTTCTTGCCCGCTTTCGCGAACGCCTTCCGCAGCCAGACCTCCTGCTCGGGGTTCATGTAGACGCCCATCAGATAGAGCGCGAAGTGGCTCTTCTGCGCCGCCAGCGCGACGTAGCCGAGCGGCTGCCCGTTGTAGGTGTCGGGATAGCGCTCGAGCGGGATCACGTAGTTGATCATCCCGTAGCCGACACATTCCCGGTACCCCGCGGGGAGGTGGCGGAGGATCGCGCCGCGGACCGCGGCGACCACCTCGCGCCGGTTCGGCGGCAGCTCGCCCAGGTACTCCTCGACGGTGGTGGCGCTGCTCTTGACCATGGTCGACCTCCCGGTTCGGCTCGCCCAGGGTTCGGCTATGCCGTCACGCCCGCCCGCAGGAGCGCCAGGAAGCTCGCGAAGTGGCGGCCGGTCGCGTCGCGGCCCATCGCCTCGACGAGGTCGAAGAGCGGCGGGCCGGCGGCCGCGGCGGTGAGGGCCATGCGGGTGGGGTGGATGAGGACTCCGGCTTTGACGCCGCGCTCTGTGGCGAGGGCGCGGAGGGAGGCGTCGAGAGCGTCTTTCGTCCATTCCGGGAGCGCCGCATAGCGCTGGCGCAGAGCGTCGAGGTGGCCGGCGAGCTCGGGGTCGGCGCGGAACTTGGCGGCGGCCTCGGGGTCGTAGTCGAGCGACTCGCGGAAGTAGGGGACGACGAGCTCGGCCAGGTCCGCCAGCGTGTGCGCTCGCGTGCGGTGGAGCTCGAGCGCCGCGGCGAGGCGGCCGGGGTCGGCTCCGGCGAGGCCGGCGGCGGCCAAGAACGGCGCCAGGTGCGGCAGGATCGCCGCCAGCGGCAGCCGCGACAGGTACTGCGAGTTCACCCAGAAGAGCTTGTCGCGGTCGAAGATCGCCGCCGAGGCGTTCAGCCGTTCGACGGCGAAGACCTCGGCCATCTCGCGGCGGGAGAGGATCTCGCGCTCGTCGCCCGGCGTCCAGCCGAGGAGCGCCAGGTAGTTGTAGAGCGCCTGCGGCAGCACCCCCTGGGAACGGAACTCCTCGACCGAGGCGGCGCCGGTGCGCTTCGACAGGCGCTTCCTGTCCGGCCCGAGGATGAGCGGCAGGTGGGCGAAGGCCGGCACCTCGCCGCCCAGGGCGCGGAAGAGCGGGATGTGCTTCGGCGTATTCGACAGGTGGTCCTCGCCGCGGATGACGTGGGTGATCCGCATGTCGATGTCGTCGACGACGACCGACAGGTGGTACGTCGGCGAGCCGTCCGAGCGCAGCAGGATGAAGTCGTCGAGCGCCGCGGGCGGGAAGTCCATGTCGCCGCGCACCAGGTCGTGGAAGCGGACGTGCTCGTCCGGCATGCGGAAGCGGACGGCGAACGGCCGCCCCGCCGCGACCCGCGCCGCGACCTCCTCGGCCGCGAGGCCGAGGCAGGTGCGCGGATAGAGGAAGGCGAGGCCCTGCTTGTGCGCCGCGGCGCGCTCGGCGTCGAGCTCCTCGGCGGTGCAGAAGCAGCGGTAGGCGCGGCCGGCGGCGAGCAGCTCCGCCGCCCGCTCGCGGTGGCGCGGCAGGCGCTCGCTCTGCAGGAAGGGCCCCTCGTCCCACTCGACGCCGATCCAGGCGAGCGCCGCCTGGATCTGGCGCGTCATCGCCTCGTCCGAGCGCTCGCGGTCGGTGTCCTCGATGCGCAGCACGAAGGCGCCCCCGGCGCTCTGCCGCAGCAGATCGTTGTAGATCGCCGTGCGCGCCCCGCCGACGTGGAGAAACCCGGTGGGCGACGGCGCGAAGCGCACCCGCACCGGCCCTGTGATCTGTGTCCCCATGGCTCGCTCGCTCCTCGCTGCCCGCCGGCCTACTTGATCCAGACGGTCTTGATGTTGACGAACTCGCGGATGCCGAACGCCGCGAGCTCGCGGCCGTAGCCCGAGCTCTTGACGCCGCCGAAGGGCAGGCGCGGGTCGGACTTGACGGCTCCGTTGACGAAGACCGAGCCGCAGTCGAGCTCGCGCGCCAGGTCCTCGCCGCGCGCCGAATCCGCCGTCCACAGGCTCGCGCCGAGGCCGAAGCGCGAGCGGTTGGCGAGCTCGATCGCCTCGGCGGCGTCCTTCGCCCGCACCACCGCGGCGACCGGGCCGAAGGTCTCCTCGTCGAAGGCGGCCATGCCGGGGCGGACGCCGGAGAGGATGGTCGGGGCGTAGAACCAGCCCTTGCGCAGCAGCCGGTGGCCGCCGGTCGCGAGGCGCGCGCCGTCCGCCACCGAGCGCGACACCTGGTCGTCGAGCGCGGCGAGCAGGTCCTCGCGGGCGAGCGGCCCGACCTCGGTCTCGCGGTCCAGCGGATCGCCGACCTTGAGCGACTCCATGCGGCGGACGAATTCCTCCTCGAAGCGGTCGGCGACGGCTTCCTCGACGATGAAGCGCTTGGCCGCGATGCAGCTCTGGCCGGAGTTGATGGTGCGCGCCTTGGCCGCCTGCGCCGCGGCGGCGGCCGGATCGGCGTCGGCGAGGACGATGAAGGGGTCCGAGCCGCCGAGCTCGAGGACGGTCTTCTTGAGGTTGCGCCCGGCGGCGGCCGCGACGTCCCTGCCGGCCTTTTCGCTGCCGGTCAGGGTCACGGCGCGGATCTCCGGCTGCGCGATGAGCTCGGCGGTCCGCGCCGAGGGGACGAGGAGGGTCGTCATCACCCCGGCGGGGAAGCCGGCGTCGTGGAACAGCTCCTCGATCGCCAGGGCGCAGCCGGGCACGTTCGAGGCGTGCTTCAGGACGGCGACGTTGCCCGCCATCACCGCCGGCGCGGCGAAGCGGAAGTGCTGCCAGAAGGGGAAGTTCCACGGCATGATGGCGAGCACCGCGCCCAGCGGGTCGTAGCGGACGAAGCTCCGCGTGGCGTCCGTCGCCACCGCCTCCGGGGCGAGGAACGACTCGGCGTGCTCGGCGTAGAAGTCGCAGACCCAGGCGCACTTGTCGACCTCGGACTCGGCGGCCGCGATCGGCTTGCCCATCTCCTCGGTCATCAGCCGCCCGTACTCATGGCACTGCTCGCGCAGCAGCTCCGCCGCGCGGCTCATCAGCTCGGCGCGCTCGGCGAAGGAGAAGTCGCGCCACGAGGCGGCCGCGGCGGCGGCGCGCTCGAGCCGGTGCCGCACCTCGCCGGCGTCGTGCTCGCCGTACTCGCGGAGGATCTCTTCGGTGGCCGGGTTGACGGATCGCATCGGCAGCTCCTGAACGGGATGGGGTGCTACGTGGCGCCTGGGGGGCAGGCAACTGGCGGAGAGGGAGGGATTCGAACCCTCGGTCCGGGTTTACCCCGAACAACTGCTTAGCAGGCAGTCCTGTTCGGCCACTCCAGCACCTCTCCGAGGTCCGGCAGAACGGTCATTGTATGGGGGGGTGGGCGCGGAGTCAAAAAGGGCGCGTGAGGGAGGCGTCCCGCTCCCCGCCGCGCGGGGGAGCGGAACGAGGATTCCCCTCTCAGAAGGTATAGACCGTCCACAGCCCGAATTCGTCGTACTTGCCTTCGGCGGTCGCGACGGTCGAGCCGACGGTGCCGGCGGAGACCGCGAGGGTGCCGCCCCGGACCCTCTCGTGCTTGTAGGCGAGCGCCGCCTGGAACGCCTTGTTGATCCTGAGCTCGATCCCCGCGTTGTAGTACCGGTCCTTGAGGTTGGGCTTCAGGTCCTTGCTCGGCTGGGCGTCGTCGTAGCGGCCGAAGACCGCCACCCGCGGGGCGATGGCGAAGGAGACCCAGCCCGAGAAGCCGTCCGACTTGTCGGAGGCGGCGCTCGTCACCGTGTTCCAGTCGTCGGCCCGGAAGTACTCGCCGCCGATCCGCAGCCGGTCGCCGACGTAGCCGATCGCGGCGTCGACGCGGGTCGCGGTGTGGCGGGCCGGCACGGCGTCGGTGTCGAGCCCGCGCTTGCCCGAGTAGGCACCGACCCCGAGATTGAAGCCCTTGACCGGCTGGAAGCCGATCCGCCCCTCGAAGTCGACGCTCTTGCTGCGCGTCGGATCGCTGTAGCCGCGGCCGTTCAAGGCCGAGAGCTGGTAGTTGAGCACGGCGTCGCCGCCCGAGCGGCCGAGGAAGTGGGCGCCCCAGTCGGCCGAGACGCCGAAGCCCAGGCGGTCGAGGAGCTCGTTCTCGACATAGCGGTAGCCGTAGAGGCTCTCGGCGTACGGCACCCACGGGGTGTCGCTCGAGCCGAGCTGGAGGATCGCCTGCGGCGAGAGCTTGGCCTGCAGGAAGGCCTTCTTGACGAAGAGGTCGTAGCGCTTGGCGCCCTTGTCGCCGATGTCGGAGACGAAGCTCGCCGACCAGACGTCGTCGAAGCTGTGGCTGACGCCGACGTAGAAGCGCTTGACGTCGGTGCCGACGCCGCTGTCGCTCGACTTCGTCCCCGTGCCGTCGTCCTTGTTCTCCTTGTCGGTGAAGTCGGCGAAGACCCGGCCGGAGATCTTCGTCTCCTGCGCCCATGCCGGCCGTTCTCCGCCGCCGACCCATGCCCAAGCCGTCATCGCCGCGGCCATCGCCAGCCTGCCAAGCGTCTGATTTCTCATCGCATGATTCCGCATCGCCTGTCTCCTCGGAAACTCCGTTCGGTGAAGCTGCCTCAAGGTACGGCGGGTTACGCCAGGGAGGAGGCTAGAGGCCGGCGGTGATGGTGTCAGTCGAAATGGGGTGACAGGGGGGCCGCGCCTTTGTCACCCCTCCTCACTCCCCCTCCCCCGTGCGGGGGATGCGGAGCGCCGCGGGGCGGCTTACTCTCGGAATCCGGAGGCGGAGCCATGCAGATCGCATTTCTGACCCTGTTCCTCGGGCTGGTGCGCGGCCCTCGACCCGTGGCCTTGACGGCGAGCCCGGGGGTGGCGCGGATCGAGCTCGTGCTCGACGGCCGGAGCGCCGGCACGGTGAGCGGGCCGGCGTGGACCGGCCGGATCGACTTCGGCCGCGCTCTCCTGCCCCATCGTCTCGAGGCGCGAGGCCTCGCCGCCGACGGCAGCGAGGTCGTGCGGACCGAGCAGTGGGTCAACCTGCCGCGGCCGCCGGCCGAGGTGGACCTGGTGCTCGAGCCCGGCGCCCAGGGCAGGCCGAGCGCCGTGCGGCTGGTCTGGGAGAATCGCACCGGCGAGCCGCCGACGGCGATGCGGCTGACCCTCGACCACCGGCCACTGCCGCTCGACCATGGGCGCGCCGCCATCCCCGCGCTCCCCGCCGGCGGGGCGCACGTGCTCGCGGCCGAGCTCCGCTTCGGCAACGGCTGGACGGCGCGCCGGGAGGTCGTCCTGACCGATGACCCGGCGAGCCGCGTGGCGACCGAGCTGACGGCGGTGCCGGTGCGGGCGACGAGGCCCGGAAAGCCGCTCGTGGAGAGCGACCTCCAGGGGCTCTTGACCGCCGGCGGGCGGCCGCTGACGGTCGCGGCGGTCGAGCGGGAGCCGGCGCAGGTGTTCATCGTCCGGGCGCCGGGCGTCGAGGGGGACATCCACCGCAAGCTCGCCCTGGCCGCCGATTCGCTGGGGGTCTACGGGCACTTCCCGCCGGACGCGCGGACCCGCTTTCACCTCATGGCGATCGTCCCGACGCGTCACCAGACCGCGAGCGGTGCGACCCAGACCTTCGACGGCTCGCTCGACATGGCGGTCTCGGGCCACGATTTCTCGCTTCTCCTGGCCTCCGAACGGCTGCCGTCGGAGCGCGACGGGCGGCCGCAGCTCGCCGATGCCACGGCGGTCGCCGGCCTCGAGGCCTACTCTCACCAGACGCCGCGGGCGGTGGTGCTGATCCTCAAGGGCGAGGCGAACGACGGCAGCAGGCTGACGCCGGCCGACGTCCGCGGCTATCTCGCCTCGATCGGCGTGCCGCTCTTCGTCTGGTCGGTCGATCCGGCCGGCCGCTTCAACCCGGCATGGGGCGAGATCGACGACATCTCGTCCGCCTGGGGAGTGCGCCGCGCCTACGACCGCCTCGAGCGGGAGCTGCGCGCGCAGCAGATCGTCTGGCTGGAGGGCCGCCACCTGCCGCAGGAGATCTCCCTGGCGCCGGCCGCCAGAGGGTTCGAGCTGCTCTCGACGCCGTCGCCGGCCGGGGGTGGCGCGCGGCGAGCGCCGCCGGCCGCGGACGCCGTCCTCGCGGGGAACCTCCTCTGTCCGCCCGCGGGGACGCCGCGGCGGGTGAGAAGCTCGCGCCGGTAGAGCGGACGGCGGGCCGTAGAGCCCCGCGGTGGCCCGGCACGCGAGCCGCATAAGGACGCCAGGACGCCGCAGCGCGGTTCCTGAGGAGTCGGCCATGCACATCGCCTTTCTCACCCTCTTCCTCGGCCTGGTGAGCGGCCGCCATCCCGTGACGCTGACCGCCGGGCCGGAGGTGGCGCGGATCGAGCTCCTGCTCGACGGCCGGAGCGCCGGCGCGGCGAGCGGCCCGCCGTGGACCGGCAAGGTCGACTTCGGCGCCACCCTCCTCCCCCATCACCTCGAGGCGCGCGGCCTCGCCGCCGACGGCGCGGAGGTCGGCCGCGCCGAGCAGTGGGTGAACCTGCCGCGCCCGCCGGCCGAGGTGCAGATCGTCGTCCGGCCCGGCGCCGCGGGCGAGCCGAGCGACGTGCAGGTCAACTGGCAGAGCCTGACCGGCGAGGCGCCCTCCGAGATCCGCCTCGGGCTCGACGGCGCGCCGCTGCCGCTCGACCACGGGCGGGCATCCGTCCGGCTCCCCGCCGCCGGCGCCGCCCACGTCCTCTCCGCCGAGCTGCGCTTTGCGGCAGGGGTCGAGGCGCGCCAGGACGTCGTGCTGACCGGGGACGCGGCGGGCGACGTGGCGACCGAGCTGACCGCGGTGCCGGTGCGCACCGCGAAACCGCAGAAGCCGCTCGCCGTCAAGGATCTCCAGGGGCGCTTCACCGCCGGCGGACGGCCGCTCGCGGTGGCGGCCGTCGAGCGCGGGCCGGCGCAGGTGTTCGTCGTCCGCGCGCCCGGCGCCGAGCGGGCGATCCAGCTCAAGGTCGTCACCGCCCACCGCGGCGGCCTGCAGCCCTACGGCAGCTTCCGCAGCGGCCCCGACCTGCGCTTCCGCTTCGTCGCGCCGGCGCCGACGGTGTACCAGAACGCCGGCGGCCTGAGCGAGATCTTCGACGTCTCGCCGCCGCTCGACGGATCGCAATTCGACCTCGCCTGGCTCCTGGGGGATGGGCGGTTCGCGACGGATGCCGGCGCCCAGCCGGAGCTCGCCGCCGCCGTGGCGGTCGCCGGCGTGCGCGCCCTGGGCAACCAGGCGCCGCGGGCGGTGGTGCTCGTCCTCGACCAGAACGCCGTCGCCCCCGACCTCTATGATCCCGCCGCCGTGCGCGGCTACCTCGCCGCCATCGGCGTGCCGCTCTTCGTCTGGTCTCTCGAGGGGCGCGGCCACAACCAGACGGCGTGGGGCGAGGTCGACGACGTCTCGACCAGCCTCGGCCTGCGCCGCGCCTACTCGCGCCTCGAGCGCGAGGTCGAGCGGCAGCAGATCGTCTGGCTGCAGGGGCGCTATCTCCCGCAGTCGATCGCCCTCGCTCCCGCCGGCGGCGGCAGGGCCGAGCCTCGAGCTGGTCTCCGCCCCATCGGCCGCCGCGGCGAAGCCGTGATCGGCGCACCATCGGCGCACGGCCGGCAGGCCTCCGGCGCGGCGGCTACTTCATCGGCTCGAGCGAGGCGCTCCACGTCACGTCGTAGCTGTAGGTCACGTCCCGCGCCGGACGCACCATCGTGTCGAGCAGGTGCTCCAGCAGGGCGGCCGGGTCGTCGCAGGAGCCGGTGTGCACAGGCGAGGTCTGGATGATGGTGCTGCGCGGCGCCACCAGCCAATGGAAGCGCTCCCGCGGGGAGAGCCGGCCGATCGGCCCCGCCGGCTCGCCGCCGGCGCAGATGGCGGGGATGGTCGCCAGGTGGGCGCGGATCGATTCGATGTCCGGCGCCGCCAGCGTCGGGTCGAGCGCCTGGAGCCGCGGCTCGTCGAGCTCGATGCGAGCGGCGAGAAAGCCGCTGCCCTGGCAGGAGACGATCACGCCGGCATTGACGAACTCTTCCCGCTCGACCTTCGGAACGACGCGCACTACGGCGTAGTCATACGTGGAGCGAGCGGGCACGGATCGCCTCCTCCAGGAAGACGCGCGGCGGCTCCAACCGCCTTCGCAGGTACTCGCTGTAGGCGTCGCGGTGCGGGCCGCTCGCGGCGAACGGCGAGTCGCCCACCAACCAGGCGTCCGGGATGAGCCCGACGACGCCGTCGAGGACCTCCGGCGTGATCCGCTCCGCCATCGCCGAGTCTACCGCCGCGAGGCAGTCGGCGAATTGGAGCAGGACGTGGTCCTTGATGCGCGGGAAGGGGTCGCGGCTGCGCGCCAGGTGATCGGTCCAGGCGTGGTGGAAGTAGAGGGCGGCGCCGTGATCGATGAGCCAGAGCCGCCGGTGCCACATGAGCATGTTGGTGTTGCGCGCCGTGCGGTCGACGTTGGTCGTATAGGCGTCGAGCCAGACGATCGACGAGGCGAGCTCCGCGGCGGGCGTCTCCGCCACCGGGTCGAAGGTCACGGAGCCGGGCAGGTAGTCGAGCGCGAGGTTGAGGCCGGCGCTCGCCCGGATGAGATCCTGGATCTCCGGGTCGGGCTCGGTGCGGGCGAGCACGGGGTCGAGCTCGACGAAGACGATCTCCGGCACCGGCAGCCCGGCGGCGCGGGCGATCTCGCCGGCCACCAGCTCGGCGATGAGGGCCTTGGGACCCTGGCCGGCGCCGCGGAACTTGAGCACGTACATCCCGTCGTCATCGGCTTCGATGATCGCCGGCAGCGACCCACCCTCGCGCAGCGGGGTCACATACCGCGTCGCCGTCACGGTTCGCAGTCGCATCGTCCGCCCACTCTAACCCGGTCCAGTCGTTTCCCCCCGGAGTTTAGGGCCGGGCCGATGGGCAACGTTGCCGAGTGAGTAGGCAACGTTGCCGGCCGGGTCGGCAACGTTGCCAAGCCGTTCGGCAACGTTACCAATTCGTTCGGCAACGTCGCCACGTCGTTCCGCAACGTTGCCATGTCGGTGGGCAACGTTGCCGGGTGAATAGGCAACGTTGCCAGATCGATGGGGAACATTGCCATGTCAGTCGGCAACGTTGCCAAGGCGTTCGGCAACGTTGCCGGGTGAGTAGGCAACGTTGCCACACCGATGGGGGAACGTTGCCATGTCGGTCGGCAACGTTGCCCAGTCGGTGGGGAACGTTGCCGAGTTGATAGGCAACGTTGCCGAACCGGTGAGCGACGCTGCCCGCGGCGGGGGCGGGCGCAAAAAGGGCGCCGGGAGGTCGCGGAGCTGGGCCGCCGCGCCTCCTGCCGGTTCCGCAGGTCGCGCGCCTGGCGACGTTGCCGAGCCCGCTACCTGCGGCCCTCTCCCGCCGCTGGGTAGAGGGGCCCGCCGTCGACGCAGCTCCGGCCGGTCCCCAGGTCGCGGGGGACGCAGACCGTGACCTCGCCGGTGCAGGTGCCGCCTTCCGGTCCCGTCGCGGTGAAGGAGAGGTGGTAGACGCGCCCGTCGCCGAAGGGGTCGCGCTGGGCCGCGAGCGACGCCCTCCCGCCGCCGCCGCCGGCGGTGGGCCCGCCGTTGGGCGGCTCGTCCTGGGCGATGCGGGTGACCGCGATCGGCACCGGCCCGCCGGCGTTGTCGCCGACGTCGACGATCCGCACCGTCACCAGCCGGCCGTCGGGCGGCCAGAGGAGCGCCGGCGTGACGCGGGCGTGCGAGCAGTCCGGCCAGCTGCGGTCGATCTTCACCAGGTAGGCGTCGCTCGCGCCGCCTCCGGCGCCCTGCTGCGCGGCGTGGAACGACGGGAAGTCCGGCGAGCCGGTGCTGCCGGTCACGAAGACGCCGCCCAGCGGCTGGGCCGCGATCGCGCCGCTTCCGGCGGGATCCGCAGCGGCGCCGCCGGGGGCGAGGTGGCTGCCGGCGTCGCCCACCAGGGTCAGGTAGAGGAGCGGCTTCCCCCCGCCGGCGAGCGAGGCGACGAAGCGGCAGCCCCCCGCCGCCGGCGCGCACCCCGCCTCGAGCGGCTGGACGAGGGGGAATCCCGGCGAGGTCGTGGCGCCGGTCACGTAGACGCGGCCGGCGCCGTCGACCGCGATCCCCAGGGCCTCGTCGTCGCCCCTGCCGCCGAGGAAGGTCGAGTAGACCAGGCGGCCGCGCGGCCCGAGCTGCAGGACGAAGGCGTCGGTCGCCCCCGCCAGCGCCGGCTGCAGCGGGTGGAGGGTCGGGAAGTCGCGCGACGAGGTGACGCCGCTGACGAAGGCGTTGCCGGCGGCGTCGGTCGCGACGCCGGTCGCGAGATCGGCGCCATGGCCGCCGAAGCAGGCGACGTAGATGGGGGGCCTCCCCAGCGCCAGACGGGCGACGAAGAGGTGCCGGCCCGCGGTGCGGCCGGCGACCACCGGGTATCCGGCGCCGTGGACGGCGACCGCGACGGGGATGTCGGGGCCGGGCTCGTCCCGGCAGAGCGGACCGGGGCCGAGGCCCCAGGGGAGGGGCGCGCCGCCGGGCTCGAAGGCGGCATAGAGCGGCTTCCCTCCGGCGCGGCCGACGACGTAGGCGCGCCCGGCGGCGTCGACCGCGACGCCGGTGGCGAGGGCGGGGGCGAGGCCGCGCCCGACCCAGTGCGAAAAGACGACCTCGCGGCCGCTCGGGTCGAGCTTGACGAGGAAGCCGGCGCCGGCCGCGAGGGGCGCCGGCGGCGGGCCGCCGGGCCCCGCCGGGAGGTCCGGGGAGAACGTCTGGCCGGCGACGTACGCAAAGCCCTGGGCGTCGACCGCGATGGCGCGGCCGGAGTCGGCGAACGAGCCGCCGAAGATCGTCGTGTAGAGGACGCGCGTGCCCGTCCAGTCGAGCTTGACGACGAAGACGTCGGTCGCCGGCTCGACCGCGTCGAGGCGCTCGGCGGCGGGGAAGTCGGTCGAGTCGGTCTCGCCGGTGACGTAGACGGCGCCGGCCGGATCGACCGCCACCGCGTACGCCCGCTCGGCGCCGCGGCCGCCCAGATAGGTCGAGACGGCCATCGACGGGACGATCACCGGGTCGATGACGAGTGGCAGCGAGCGGTCGTAGGGGCCGACCGCGAAGCCGAACGCCCCGCCGCCGAGCGGCCGGAAGCGGCTGGCGACGGGCCGGCGAGCGCCGCCGCGCTCCTGGTAGGCGACCGGCCGGCCGAGCCGGGCGCGGGCGCCGCCGGCCTCCATGATCAGATCGCCTAGGTCGCCTAGCTCGCCCGGGTCGCCGCCAGCGCCCGTCGTCACCCGGTCCGCCCCGCCGACGGCGAACCGGATGCGGCCCGGATCGGCGCCGGGAGCGACCACGAAGTCCTGCTCGAGCCGCCGGTCGGCGCCGTGCACCACGAGGTCGATCCCGGGGTAGACGCTCCGGCAGCGGACGCGGGAGTAGGCCGGCACGCCGCGCCGCCACCGCCGCGGATCCTGACCGCGAAGGTAGTTGACGCGGCCGGGCAGCTCGTCCTCGCCGGCGGTCGCCGGCGCCGGCGCCGCGCCGAGGAGGGACAGGCGCAGGGTGCGGCCGGAGCCCAGCGCGACCACGGTCTCCGCCTCCGCCGTCACGAGATAGCCGGCGCCGGCGCCGTGCGCCGAGAAACGCACCTCCGGGCCGAGCTGCCCGCGGTTGGCCGCGAAGGCGAGCGGCAGCCGCCGCCAGGCGTCGACCGCCTGCGCGCCCGGCGCGTCGGCGGCGGCGAGCGGCGCGGCGAAAGATACGGCGAATGCGATCCACGAGAGAACGCGTCGGGCCTGGACCATGGGCTTCTCCCCTGCTGCTGCGGAGCGTGATGGATCAGGCGCGGGTGACGTCGGGATCGAGCCGGATGACAGTGCCTCGCTCGAAGCACGTTCCCGATTCGATGCGTCGCTGCGGTCGAAGGCGTAGGAACGCAAAAACGATGCCATCGATGGAATGCCTGGGGCGGCGCTGCGTCCGCGCGCAACTCTCGAGCCATCGAAGCTGCGCGCGGACGAGCCTCCTGGCTCCCGGTTCAGGGACCGGTCGAGCTGTAGAGCGCGCCGCCGTCGCCGCAGCTCCGGTGGGTGGTGTCGTGCGGCACGCAGACGGTGACGCTCCCCGTGCACGCGGCGCCCGCCGCGTCGCTCGCCTGGAAGCGGATGTGGTAGACGCGGCCGTCGCCCGCGGCGGCGGCCGCCGCTTGCACGCGGGCGGTCGGGGTACCGATCCCGGACGCGTCGGGCGCCCCGGCCGGCTCGTCCTGCTGGATGCTCAGGATCGAGATCGCGACCGCATCGCCCTCGGGATCGGTGACGCCCGCGATGGCGACCGCGACGGCGCGACCGTCGGGCGGCGCGATCGTCGCCGGGCTGCCGTGGCCGGCGGTGCAGAGCGGCGGCCGGTTGGCCGGGACGATCCGGCTGACCTCGCCGCCGGAGATGACGACCGCGGCGCCCGCCGCGTCGACCGCGATGCCGTCCCCGCCGGCGAGGAAGGTCGTGAAGGCGATCGAGGCGTGGTCGAAGTCGAGCTTGGTGACGAAGGCGTGATCGTGGCCGTCCGCGGTGGAGGTCTCTCCGGTCAGGTAGACGGCGCGGTCCGGACCGACGGCGATGGCCCGCCCGATGTCGACGCCGGCGCCGCCGAGGTAGGTCGAGCGGACGAGCGCCCCGTACGGGCCGAGCTCGGCGAGGAAGATGTCGCTCGGACCGCTGAGCGACGCCTGCATCGGCAGGTGCGTGGGGAAGTCGGCCGACTGGGTCCAGCCGGTGACGTAGGCGTGGCCCGCCGGGTCGACGGCGATCCCCAGGCCCTGGTCGTCGGAGCTGCCGCCCAGATAGGTCGCATAGACCACCGAGAAGTCGCGGGGATCGAGCTTCATGACGAAGGCGTCCCAGCCGCCGCCCCAGGCGCCCTGCGCGGCGTGGGAGACCGGGAAGCTCGGGCAGCGGGTCGAGCCGGTGATGTACACGAATCCGGCGGCGTCGAGGGCGACGCCGGCGGGCTCGACGCGACACGGACCGGCGAAGTAAGAGCCGCGGACGCCGCGCTCCCCCACCTCGGCCACGAAGGGAGCGTTCTCGCTCTCCGACGGCCGATGGGCGGGGTCGCCGATCTCGGAGTTGGTGACGCCGACCAGATAGCTGCCGCGCGCGTTCACGGCGAGGCCATAAGCCTGGCTGGTGGTGGCGCTGGTGAACGGGATGTCGATGCTCCCCGAGCCGTCGCGCGGGTCGAACCCCCCCAAGAGCACCTGGACGTCTCCCGCGGATTCGACCCATCCGGCGACCTGGATGCCGCCGCTCGGATCGAGGGCGATGGCGCTCGCGTAGTCGTTCCACTCGGTCCCGGCGAAGGTCGAGAAGAGGGTCTTGCCGGTGGGCGAGATCTTGGTGACGAAGATGTCGCTGGGGAAATCGGGGTCGTGGGGGAGCGGCCCGGAGGTCGAGCCCGCCACGTAGGCGTTGCCCGCGGCATCGACGGCGATCGCCGTGGGCTCGGACCCGTCGGTGCCGGCGAGATAGACCGCATAGGCGAGAGAGGGCGGCGCGGAGGTGGCCGCCACGGCGAGCGCGCCGGCGGCAAGCATGCCCGCCAGGGCGAGGGAAAGGGTGGCGATCGGAAGGGATTTCCTGGAGCGAGCCATGATGTTTCTCCTGCCAATCTCGAGGTGAATGCGGTCCGCCGGGCCGGCGGCGAGGACGAAGTCGTGCTCGAGCCGGCGTCCGTCGCCGTAGAAGACGAGGTCGACTCCGGGATAGAGGCCGGCGTAACGCACCCGGCCATAGCTCGGGACGGCGCCGCGCGGGGCGGCCGCGCCCTCGAGCCGGAGGTAGCGGGCGGCGACCGGGAGCCGCGCCTCCCCCTGCGGCCAGGGTGTCAGCCCTTCCTTTAGTTGTCAACAGAATCTTACTCATGTTGCGATGAGCGCAGCCGTTATAATGGCCTGGCGCGGCGGGATGTCCGGGCCGCGCGCTTGCCCAACGCCTGAAAGCCGTCGCGCCCCCGGAGCATCGACAGGAGAGAGAGCCGCATGGCCAGAGCCCGCGTCGCCGTCGTCAAGACCACTCCCGAGACCGTCCTCCCCGACGTCGGGCGCACCATGGAGATGGCCGACTTCCGCCGCCACCTGGCGCCCGGCGCGACGACGATCCTCAAGGACAACATCTCCTGGCACTTCCCGTTCCCCGGCGCCAACACGACGCCGTGGCAGCTCGAGGGGACGATCCAGGCGCTCCGCGCCGCCGGCTACGCGGACCAGGTCTGCGTGCAGAACAACACCGTCGTCACCGATCCCAAGAAGGGCGAGCGGCTGAACCGCTACCTGCCGGTGCTCGAGAAGTACGGTGTGCCGGTGCGCTACAACTGCTTTCCCGAGGACCTGCAGTGGGTCGAGTATCAGCCGAAGGGGAAGATGCTGGTGCTGCCGCGTATCTACCCCGAGGGGATCCGCATCCCGGAGTTCTTCCAGGGCAAGAACATCGTCCACCTGCCGACCGTCAAGTGCCACATCTACACCACGACGACGGGGGCGATGAAGAACGCCTTCGGCGGCCTGTTGAACACCCGCCGGCACTACACCCACTCCTACATCCACGAGACGCTGGTCGATCTGCTGACCATCCAGAAAGAGATCCACCCGGGGATGTTCGCGATGATGGACGGCACCACCTGCGGCAACGGCCCCGGCCCGCGCACCATGATCCCGGTCGAGAAGGACGTCCTCCTCGCCTCGGCCGATCAGGTGGCGGTCGACGCGGTGGCGGCGAAGATCATGGGCTTCGATCCGATGTCGATCAAGTACATCCGGCTGGCGCACGACGCCGGGCTCGGCTGCGGCGACCCGCGCGACATCGAGGTGGTGGGCGAGGACATCTCGCGCTGGAACTACCACTTCTCGGTGGGCGACAACATGGTCAGCCGCTTCGGCCACCTGGTCTGGTTCGGGCCGCTCCACGCCATGCAGAAGCTCTTCTTCCGCACGCCGCTCGTCTACCTCTTCGTCTTCGGCTCGTTCTTCTACCACGACTACGCGTGGTACCCCACGATCGGCAGGCGCCGCATCGAGCAGTACAGGAAGACCAGCCACTGGATGCGGCTCTTCGAGCAATATCCCGAGCTGGAGAAGGCCGCCGGCGAGGCGGCGGCCTGAGCGGCGGGCCGGCGACGACCGAGAGCACCCCCGCGGCCCCCGACTCCGAGCCCTCCTCCCCCGGCTTCGAGCGCCTGGGGCGAAAGCTCCTCGCCTCGGCGGCGCTCGGCGTCCTCGCCTGCCTGGGCCTCGCGCTCGTCGCCGACGTCCACAAGCTCGCCGGCCGGCTGCACGACTTCGACCTCGCCGTCCTCGTCCCCATCCTCGCCCTCTCGCTCGCCAACTACGCGCTGCGCTTCGGGCGCTGGCAGGTCTACCTGCGGGCGCTCGAGGTCCCCCTGCCGTGGCCGCGGAGCCTCGCCGTCTTCCTCGTCGGCTTCCTCCTCTCGGTGACGCCGGGCAAGGCGGGGGAGCTGGGGAAGGCCTGGATGGTGCGCGAGCTGGGCGGCGGGCCGGCGCTCCGGGTGGTGCCGGCGGTCCTCGCCGAGCGGCTGACCGACATCCTCGGCGTCTTCGTCGTCCTCGGGCTGACCGCCCTGCCGCTCCCCGGCGGCCGGCTGATCTGCGCCGCCGGGCTCGCCGCGACCGCCGCGGGGGGGCTCGCGCTCACCTGGGAGCGCGGCGCCGAGATCCTCTTCCGCCTGCTCACCCGGCTGCCGGTCGCCGGCCGCTACGCCGCGCACCTGGGCGAGGTCTTCGCCAGCCTGCGGCGGGTGCTGACCCCCGGGCTGATCGTCCTCGGCACCGCCGTCGCGGTCCTCGCCTGGGGCGCCGAGGGGATCGGCTTCGTCCTCGCCGTCCGGCAGTACGCGCCCGGAACGGGCGCCCTCGCCGGGATGTTCGACTACAACCTGGGATCGGTCATCGGCGCCGTCTCGATGCTCCCCGGCGGCCTGCTCGCCGCCGAGGGGGCGTTGACCGCGCTGCTCAAGACCCTCGGCCTCGACACCGCCGCCGCGGCCTCGGCGACGCTCATCGCGCGCGCCGCGACGCTCTGGTTCGCGGCCCTCCTGGGATTGCTGGCGCTGCCCTTCGTGGCGCGGTGGATCGCGGCGCGGCGGGCGCGGAGCGCGAAAACCGCGCCGGCCATCGAGACGGCCTGAGCCACCGGCCGGCGGCGCCCCGCCGCGCGGCGCGATTCAGCGTTCCGCGTCCTCGACCGGGCGGCCCCATCGGGCGAGCCCCTGGAGCCGCCGCATCTGGGCGACGTTCTGTGGCAGATTAGGCGCCGGCCATGGCTCCCATTCCGGACTCGGCGCGCCGGCGGCGCGCGCTCTTCGCCGTGCTGGCGCTGGCGCTCGGGCTGCGCCTGGCGCACTGGGCGGCGGTGCGCGGCGCGCCGTTCGTCGGCCAGCTCGTCATGGACAGCCAGGAGTACGACCGCTGGGCGCGCGGCATCGCCGCCGGCGACTGGCTGGGGTCGGGGGTGTTCTTCCAGGCGCCGCTCTATCCGTATCTCGTGGCGGTGCTCTACCGCCTCGCCGGCGCGCGGCCGGACGCCGTCTACCTCTTCCAGATCCTCTTTTCGGTCGCCGGGATCTATGCGCTCTACCGGGCCGGACAGGCTGATGGCCGGCGAGCGGGCGGGGCTCGCCGCGGCCGGGCTCGCCGCGGTCTACGGGCCGTTCCTCTTCTACGACGTGCAGCTCCTCAAGGAGTCGCCGGCGACCGCCGTCGTCTGCTTTCTGCTGTGGACGATCGCCGCGGCGCGGGGTTCACAACCCTCCCCCGCCCAGGTCCTTCGCTTCGCTCAGGATGACTACGCAGGGAGGCGTACCGAGCGCGACGGGCTGTGGCTCCTGGCCGGTCTGCTCACCGGCATCCTCTCGCTGCTGCGGGAGAACGCGCTCCTCGTCGCTCCGCTGCTGCTGCCGCTCGCCTGGGGGCGGCCGCACGTCCACGATGGCCACGGGATCACGCGCCTTCGCGCCGCGAGCTGGCGCTCGGCGGCGTTCGTCTTCGGCATGGCTCTCGCCCTCGCGCCGGTCGCGCTGCGCAACGGCCGGGTGGGCGGCTCGTACCTGCCGACGACGTTCCAGGGCGGGGTCAACTTCTTCATCGGCAACAACGCGGCGGCGGACGGCGAGTATCACCCGATCGTCCCCGGCAAGCAGATCCCGGCCCTCGAGCGGCAGGAGCCGATCCGCCTCGCCGAGGAGGCGCTGGGGCGCAAGCTCTCCGCCGCCGAGGTGTCGCGCTATTGGCTCGGCCGCGCCCTCGCCTGGGCGCGGGCCAACCCCGGAGCGTTCGCCCGCCTGCAGGGGAAGAAGCTGGAGATGTACTGGCGCTGGTACGAGTGGCCGGACGCCGTCGACTACTACTGGATCGCCTCGCTGTCGCCGGTCTTCCGCCTGCCCCTCCTCGAGTATGGCGGCGCGCTGATCCTCGCCGCAGCGGGGGCGCTCCTGGCGCTCGCCGCGCGAAGGAGAAGAAACGGGACGGCGGGCGGGGATCTCGCCCCGGCGCTCGTCTTCCTCGGCGCCTGGGTGCTCTCGACGGTCGTCTTCTTCCTCTTCTCGCGCTACCGGCTGCCGGCCGTCCCGGCGCTCCTGATCCTCGCCGGCCTGCCGCTCGTGGCGCTCGTCGAAGCCTGGCAGAACCGGCGGCGCGAGCCGGCGGCCGGCGGAGCGGCACGCCGGTGGCGGCCCGCGGCCGGCTTGGCGCTGCTGTGCCTAGCCGCCTTGGCGCTGCCGCTCCTCGCAGGTTACGGGCCGCGGCTCGACCTCGTCGATTACAACCTGGCGCGCCTGGCGGAGGACCGCGGCGACGCGGACGAGGCGGCGGCGGAGTACCGCGCGGCGCTCGACGTCGATCCCGCCGACTTCCTCGCCTATCTGAACCTGGGGGACCTCGCCGCCCGCCGCGGCGACTTCGCGGCGGCGCTGCCGCTGTTCGAACAGGCGGCGCGGCTCGAGCCGCGCTCGGACGACGCCGAGAGCAACCTCGGCGGGATCCATCTGGCGCTCGGTCGGCCGGCGGCGGCCGCGGCGCACCTCGACCGCGCGCTGGCGCTCAACCCGGAGAACGTCTCCGCCCTCCACAACCGCGCCCTCCTGGCGCTGCGGCAGGGCGACCTCGCGACGGCGCGGGCGATGAACGGCCGCGAGCTCCGGGCGGCGCCGGAGAGCCCGGCGGCACGGCGGCTCGCCGCGCGGCTCGCCATGTCGCCGGGTTGAGGGCCTTCGTTCCGCCGCCTCGCGGCCGATCGGCAGCCGCTGCAGCCCGCCCGGTGCGATGCGCCGGTCACACCCGCAGCAGGCTGTCGAGCTCGTCCGGCCGCGCCGAGCGCATCCGCGCCTCCTCGAGGGTCACGGCGCCGCTCTTGACCAGGCTGGCGAGCGAGCTCTCGAAGGAGATCATGCCGTGGTTCTTGCCGAGGGTGATCTCGGTGTAGAGCTTCTGCAGGCTCTGGCCGCGGATGTGGTGGCGCACCGGGTAGGTCGCCGTCAGCAGCTCGATCGCCGGCACCCGCCCGCCGCCGTCGGCGCGCGGCAGGAGCTGCTGGAAGACGATGGCGTGGAGGGCGAGCGCGAGCTGCTGGCGGATCTGCGCCTGCTGGCCGGCGGGGAAGACGTCGACGATGCGGTGGATCGCCTGCACGACGTCGCTGGTATGGAGGGTCGAGAGGATCAGGTGGCCGGTCTCCGCGGCGGTGAGCGCCGTCGCGACGGTCTCGAGGTCCCGCATCTCGCCGACCAGGATGACGTCCGGGTCCTGGCGCAGCGCGGCGCGGAGCGCCGCGGCGAACGACGGCGCGTCGAGCCCGATCTCGATCTGCTCGACGATCGAGCGCACGTTGTCGTGCTCGTACTCGACCGGGTCCTCGATGGTCAGGATGTGGGCGGCGCGGGTGCGGTTGATCTCGCCCAGCAGGGCGGCCAAGGTCGAGGACTTGCCGGAGCCGGTCGGGCCGCAGACGAGGACCAGGCCGCGGGTGATCTGGACGAGCTTGGCGAGCGCCGGCGGGAGGTTGAGGCGCGCCAGCGTCGGGATCTCCCGCGGCAGGGCGCGGAGCGCCGCCGCCAGGCGCCCGCGCTGGCGGTGGAGGTTGACGCGGAAGCGGTAGCCGCCCGAGCCCTCGCCGCCGCCGCCCAGACGGAGCGAGAAGTCGGCCGAGCCCTCCTCGCCGAGCTGCCGGCGGGCGCGCGCGGCGGCGAGGTACGGCGAGAACATCAGCCGGATCTCCTCTTCCGTGAGCGCCGGGTGCGCGGTCGCCCCGAGCCGGCCGTCGAGGCGGAGGATCGGCGGCAGGTCGGGGAGGAGGACGAGGTCCGAGGCGCCGCGCCGCGCCATGTCGTTGAGCAGGCGCGACAGCGGCTCGCCGTCGTCGACCACCGTCACCCGCCGCGCCTCGACGCCGGCGCCGAGCGGCTCGGGCTCGAGCCCCGCGCCGAGATCGGCCGCGGCACCGGCCGGCTCGGCGAGCGAGGGATCGCTGTTCAACCGATCGATCAGCCGGCCGAGCTCCGGGTCGCGGAGGAAATCGCTCACGCGGTGATTTTACGCAGGAGGACGGTTCAGCGTCCCAGCACGACCCGCAGCCCCGTATAGGCCGCCGACGGCGGGTCGTCGCCGCGGGGGTCGGTCGGGCGGTCGGCGCTCGGGCCGACGGCGACTCCCTTGCCGTCGGCTGCCACCGCCCATTCGGCGACGTTGCCGTCGAGGTCGAAGACCGGGTCGTCGCCGCTGCCGGGCAGGCTGCCGACGGGGAGGAGGAGCGGCGCCTCGCCGGGGCCGGTTCCCAGCGTCCGGAGGGTCTCCTCGATCTCCTTGCGGTCGTGCGGGGTGGGCGCGTAGCCCGCCCAGCGGTCGAGGGTATTGCCCGCCGTGCCGGCGGCGTCGGCCAGGTCGCGCGCCTCGTCGGCCGTGGGGAGGCGGAAGGGCTTGCCCGTCGTCTTGGCGAGCCAGGCGACGTACTGCTGGGCGCGGGCGAAGGGGATGCCGGCCGCCGGCAGGTTCTCGCTTCCGGCCGTCACCGCGAGCTGGGGATCGAAGGTCGCGAGCTGGGCGCGCGTCACCTCGAAGCGGCCGACCTCGTGGCCGTGGAAGGGAACGGTCTCGGGGACCAGCGCGCCGCCCTCGCGCCGCCCGAAGGCGGTGCCGGAGCGCACCGCCCGGGTGCGCGCCAGGAGGGCCGCGAGCGGCGTCCCCTCCTTGACCGCCTCGCGGCGGACGGGCGGGCGGCCGAAGAGATAGCGGTCAAACCAGTCGAGGTCCTCCTCGAGCTTGCGCCGCTGGTGGGCGACCTTGCGGAGGTCGTGCGGCTCGCCGGGGAAGAGGACGAGGCGGGTGGGCGCCTTGCCGATCTGCTGCAGGGCGCGGAACAGCGACCAGGCCTGGTGCGGCGGCACGTCGCGGTCGGCGGTGCCGGAGTAGACGAGGGTGGGCGTCGTCACCTGCGTCAGGCGGAAGAAGGGGGATTTCTCGATGTAGAGCTGCGGCTTCTCCCAGGGCGGCGCGCCGAAGTAGTAGTTGTCGAAGGTGGCGCCGAAGTCGACGTTCGCCCAGTCGCTGATCCACTCGACGTCGGCCGCCCCCACCGCCGCCGCCTTGAAGCGGTGCGAGCGGGTGAGGAGCTCGACGGTGAGGATGCCGCCGTTGCTCCAGCCCATGCTGCCGAGCTTCTCGGGGTCGACCAGGCCGCGCGCCACGAGCGCCTCGATGCCGGCCTCGATGTCGGGGATCTCGAGCTCGTAGTAGTGGCCGGCGATCGACTCGACGAAGTCGAGGCCGTAGCCGGTGCTGCCGTGGTAGTTGATCTTGAGGACGAAGGCGCCGCGCTGGCGCAGGAGCAGGCCCGGCGCCTCCCAGTCGGCCACCCAGGTATCGGTGTCGGCGAAGGCCGGACCGCCGTGGAGGTCGAGGACGAGCGGCCGTCTGGCGGGCGCCTTGCCCGCCGCGCTCGGCTGGAGCGGCCAGTCGAGCGGATAGTAGAGGAGGCCCTCGACCATCTCACCGCGGGCGCCCTTCCAGCGCACCACCTCGACCTTCCCCTTGGGCTTGTCGCGGAAGCCGGGGTTGAGATCGGTGATCCGCCGCTCGGCGGTCAACCGCGCGCCGTCCAGCCGCGCCGCGTACCCCTGCGGCGGCTCGGTGGCGGAGGAGGTCTGGTAGACGACGGTCCTGCCGTCGCGCCCGATGACCACGCTGTCGAGGTTCGCCGCGTGCCGGCCGGCCAGGTCGCGGCGGCGCAAGCCGTGCGCGGTCCGCGTGTAGCGCGCCGCCCGCAGGTGGACGCCGTCGGCGAGGAGGGCGACGAAGCCGTCGGCGGTCGGCGCGTAGGCGCCGCTCTCGACCTCCGCCAGGCCGCGCCCCCAGCCGAGGTCGACCGGCGCCGTCCGGCCGCTCTTGAGGTCGTGGTAGTAGAGCTCGGTCACCGTCGCCAGGCGGTAGCGCGGGTGGCGGGTCCGGTCGTTGGCGAAGTAGAAGCCCGAGGAGTCGAGCGCCCACTGCACGTCGTGGGGAAGGAGGGCGCTCTGGCCCTTGCCGTCCGCGGCGAGCTGGGTCATGCGGCCGCTCTGCAGATCGACGAGAAACGTCTTGGGCGGCACCTTGCTGTCGAAGACGTAGGAGAGGCTCTCCTGCGCGGTGGCGACGGCGTGGCGGCCGTCCGGCGAGACCGCGACCGAGTCGATCCAGTCCTCGTTGTCGGTCAGCCGGCGCACCCGCTCGCCGTCGCGCGAGACGGTGAACAGCCGTACCGGCGGCTCGTCCGCCGGGTCGTCGACCGCGACGGCCGTGTCCTGGCGCTCCTTGCGGCGCTGCTCGCCGGCCGAGGGGGACTCCTTGGCGACCGCCAGGAGGGTGTCGGAGTCGATCCAGTCGAAGGTGGTCACCTCGCGGTCGAAGCGGGTGACCGGATAGGCCTCGCCGCCGCGCACCGGGATCACCCAGAGCTGGGCCGTCTCGGCCTCGGCCTTCTCGTCGGCGTCGTCCGCCCCTTGCGTCGAGAGGAAGGCGAGGTATCTGCCGTCGGGCGAGAAGGTGGGCTGCGAGTCCACCTCGTCGCCGCGGGTCATCGGAAAGGACTCGGGGGTGGACGCCGCGGCGCCGAGGCGGGTCACCCAGAGGTTCGCGATCCGCGACTCGCCCTCCTTGTCGGTCCCCTTGCCGATCGTCGACTTGACCCAGGCCGCGAGGGTGCCGTCGGGGGAGACCGCCCAGTCGCCGGCGTCGTCGGCGAGCACCAGGTCGTCGATCGTCCACGGCTCGGAGCTCTGGCGCTCGCCGCCGGCCAGGGGATGCTCGGCGAGGGTCCGCTCGGCCGGGCGCTCGACGGGACGCTCGGGGGGATGCTCCGGCGGACGCGGCGGGCGCGGCGCCCCCGCGAGCGCCGCGGGCAGGAGCGCCGCCGCCAGAGACAAGGCCAGGGCCGTCCCGGCCGCCGGCGTCGCTAACGCGCCGGCTCATGCCGGCTTCAGGCCTCCGCCTGCCGGTAGACGACCTTGATGCCGTCGGGATCGTGGGTCTCGAAGATCAGGCTGCCGTCGTCGTCGTGGCGCAGGCCGCCCGGGATGTTCTTGTCCCGGAACTGCAGCTCGCTGTAGGCCTCCTCGGCCGACGGCACCAGGAAGGTCAGGGTCATCTTCTGCTGCGGGCCCTGGTAGTCATAGATCTCGTCGCGGCCGCTCTGGCGTGCCGTCGCCGGCCGGCCGAGCACCTCGATCAGCGAGGGCCCGGCTTGAAAGACGGCGCCGCGGGCGTCCTCGCGGTCCCAGCTCTGGACGCGCGGCAGCGCCAGGCTCTCGCCGTAGAAGCGGCAGGTCGCCTCGAAGCTCTTGGCCCGCAAGACCACCCGGAACTGTCGAATATCCATGTCGCGATCTCCCCTGTCCCTCGGACGACCACCCGGACATCGTCTGGACGGTCGCCCGGCGCCCCCGAAGAACGGCCGGCGCTCGGAGGACAGCATTACCATACCCCCGCGGGAGTTTCCAAGCCGGGGACCGGCGGCCGAGCTCGGATGGTATCCTCTCGCGCGTGAATCGCCGTGCCTGGCAATACGTCCTGCCCCTCCTCGTACCGCTCGCCTCGATCCTGCTGATCGCCCAGGCCCACCCCTCGGGGTCGGCCGCCGCCAATCCCGCGGCCGCGGCGCCCGCCGCGGGCGGCCCTACCGTCGCCCTCGACGGCCGCGAGCTCCCGGTGCGGGTGACGATCAGCCCCGGCGGCCCGCTCTTCGCCCTGGCGCCGCTCGCCCAGAGCCTGGGCGGCAAGCTCAACGCCGGCGAGACCGGCGAGAGCTTCGCCCTGCGCGTCGGCGACAAGGACGTCGTGATCGGCATCGGCAACGCCGTCGTCACCGTCGGCGACTCGATCGTCTCGCTGTCGCAGCCGCCGACCCGCGGCGAAGGCGGCGTGCAGGTGCCGCTCGACTTCCTGTCGAAGACCTACGGCGACGTGCTCGGCTACTCGTTCGACTGGCACCCGGAGACGCAGCGCCTGACGATCGCCCGCCGGCAAGCGCGCGAGATCCCGGTGTCCTTCGACGTCGTCCACCTGCAGGGGATGACGACGGTCGTCCTCCAGTTCCCCGAGGAGCCGCACTACCACCTCGTCCAGCAGGCCGGCTCGGTCGAGGTGCAGATGCTCTCCGACCGCCTCGCCGCCGCGGCGCCGGCGCGCAAGGTCGAGGACCCGCTGGTCAAGGGCGTCGCGATCGCGGCGGACAAGGTGCACGTCCAGCTCGCGCCCGGCGCCGAGGTCGAGAGCTACGTCCTCCAGGGCCCCTTCCGTCTGGTCTTCGACGTCCACGCGACCTCCGCCACCACCCAGCCGACCACCCCGGCCTTCGCGACGCCGGAGCCGGCCGCCGGCATCCACACCATCGTCATCGACCCGGGCCACGGCGGCCCCGAGACCGGCGCGATCGGCCCCGGCGGCGTGCAGGAGAAGGAGCTGACGCTCCTGCTCGCCCGCAGCTCGCGAGCCGCCTCCAGCAGCGCCTGCCGGTGCGCGTCGTCCTCACCCGCAGCGAGGACGCCCAGCTGGCGCTCGACGCGCGCACGGCGATCGCCAACCAGAACAAGGCCGACCTCTTCGTCTCGATCCACCTCAACTCCTCGCTCGGCGCCGGGGCGCACGGGGCGGAGACCTACTTCCTCGCCGAGCGGGCGACCGACCCGCGCGCGGCGCGCTCCGCCCGCCAGGAGAACGCCGGCCCGGCGGCCGGCGCCTCCGCCGGGCCGGGGAGCGAGCCCGGCGAGGGCGAGCTCCAGCTCATGCTCTGGGACCTCGCGCAGAGCCGGCACCTCACCGAGAGCCAGCGGCTGGCGAACCTGGTCCAGGGAGAGCTCAACGAGACCCTGCAGCTCAAGGACCGCGGCGTCAAGCAGGCGCCCTTCCGCGTGCTGGTGGGGGCGACGATGCCGGCGATCCTGGTCGAGCTCGGCTTCATCTCCAACCCCGACGAGGAGAAGAAGCTCCAGGACCCCGACTACCGCGCCCAGCTCGTGGAGGCGCTGGTCAAGGCGATCGCCCGCTACAAGGAGACGGCGGAGGCGGCGCCCGCCGCCGCGCCGACCCCGGCCACGGCGCCGGGGAGCTCGGCGCCGGGGGCCGCCGCGCCGCCCGCCGCCCAGGGCACCGCGCCGCCGCCCGGGGCGCGCCGGCGATGAGCCGGCGAGCGGCGGCCTTCGTCCTGGGGCTCGCCCTTGCCCTGCTCATCGGCGGCCTCGCCGTCTGGTTGCTGGGCGGTCATGGACGGCGGGCGCGGCGGCTCGGGCCCCGTCTCGTCGACACCGGGGCGGAGCACGTGTCGCTCCTCGCCGACCTCTACTTCCCGGCCGACGGCGGCGCGCTCAAGGTGGAGCGGCGCGAGCTCGCGGTCTCCGCTCGCCCAAGGACCACATCCGCAAGGTGGTCGAGGCGCTGCTCGCCGGCCCGAAGGCGCCCGGCCTGGTGCGGCCGCTCCCCAAGGAGGTGGCGCTCGGCAGCGTGCTCCTGGGCGGCGACGGCGTCGCCTACGTCGACCTCCAATGGGCGAGCCACGACGAGCCGCCGGCGGCCGGCTCGGACGACGAGATGCAGAGGATCTACAGCCTGGTCGACTCGATCGCCCTCAACGTCCCGCAGGCGCCGCGCGTCGTGCTGCTGTGGAACGGCGTCCAGCGGGAGACCTTCTCGGGTCACCTGGACATCAGCCGGCCGCTGGTGCCCATCCGCGAGCTCGTCCGCTGAATCCCCTGGCCTCGCCCGCGGCCCCGATCGGGGTGTTCGATTCCGGCGTCGGCGGCCTGACGGTCGTCTCGGCCCTGCGCCGGCGCCTCCCCGCCGAGTCGATCCTCTACCTGGGCGACACGGCGCGCCTGCCCTACGGCAGCAAGTCGCGCGACACCGTCGCCGGCTACACGCGGAAGAACGTCCGCTTCCTCCTCGACCGCGGGGTCAAGGCGGTGGTCATCGCCTGCAACACCGCCTCGGCGCTGGCGCTCGACGACCTCGAGCCGACCGTTCCCACCTGGGGAGTGATCGAGCCGGGAGCCCGGCGCGCCGCGGCGGTCTCGCGCGGCCGCGTCGGGGTGATCGCGACCGAGTCGACGGTGCGCTCGGAGGCCTACCCGCGGGCGCTCGCGCGCCTGCGCCCGGAGCTCGAGGTGATCTCCCAGGCCTGCCCGCTCTTCGTGCCGCTGGTCGAGGAGGGATGGCACGACGACCCGGTGACCGCCGAGGTGGCGGCGCGCTATCTCGCGCCGCTCCTGGCGGCGGAGATCGACACCCTCGTCCTCGGCTGCACCCACTACCCGCTCCTCCGCGCGGTGCTCGAGCGCGCCGCGCCCGGCGTCGCCCTCGTCGACTCGGCCGAGACGGTCGCCGAGCTGGTCGCCGCCGGGCTCGCCGCGGCCGGGCTCGCGGCGCCCGCGGGGACGGCGCCCGAGCACCACCTCTCGGTCACCGACGCGGGTCCCACCTTCGAGCGCATCGCCGGCCGCATCCTGGGCAACCCCGGCCTCGAGCTCGAATGGGTCGAGGTGATCTAGAGTCGATCTCGACAGTGATCTCGATACAATCGCGCCATGACGAACCCCGTTCCCAACCGCCCGCACGGGCGCGCCGCCGACGCCCTGCGCCCCCTCCGCATCGAGACCGGCGTCCTCAAGTTCGCCGAGGGCTCGGCGCTCATCGAGGTCGGCGATACGCGCGTCCTGGTGGCGGCGAGCGTCGAGAACCGCGTGCCGCCGTTCCTGCGCGACAGCGGCCGCGGCTGGCTCACCGCCGAGTACGCGATGCTGCCGCGCGCCACCCATACCCGGAGCACCCGCGAGGTCTCCCAGGGGCGCCCCTCCGGCCGCACCGCCGAGATCCAGCGGCTGATCGGCCGCAGCCTGCGCGCCGCCTTCGACCTCGCGCTCCTCCCCGAGCGGACGATCACCCTCGACTGCGACGTCCTCCAGGCCGACGGCGGCACGCGGACCGCCGCGGTCACCGGCGCCTACGTCGCCGCCGCCCTCGCCCTCTCGCGGCTCCTCCTCACCGGCGACATCGCCGCCTGGCCGCTCACCGCCCAGATCGCCGCCATCTCGGTCGGCATCGTCGACGGCGTGCCGCTCCTCGACCTCGAGTACGTCGAGGACCAGGTGGCGCAAGTGGACATGAACGTCGTGGCGACGGCGGACGGCTCGCTCGTCGAGGTGCAGGGGACAGGCGAGAAGCGGAGCTTCCGCCGCGCCGAGATGGACGCCCTGCTCGACCTCGCGATGCACGGGATCGGCCAGCTCGTCGAGGCGCAGAGCCGGGCGCTCGCGCCGGCGCTCGCCGAGGTGGCCGAGGTGCAGGCGAAGGGGGGGCGCCGCCGCCAGGCGCCGCCGAAGAATGAAAAGGACCTCTGGGGGAGACCCTAGAGGCCCTAGCCGCCGGCGCGGCACGGCCCCGCCGCGCCGGAACGGGCGGCGAGGATTTTCCTCTCCTACAGCACCACGCCGCGGAACTCCACCTCGACCACCGGCATCTTCGGGCTGTCGGTGCGGAGCATCAGCTTGCCGTCGAACGGCCCCTTGCCGATGTCCGGCTTGAGCGTCAGCTGCACGTTGTAGTTGCGGCCCGCCTCGACCGGCTTGAGCTCGGCGCCGACGCCCTTCAGCGTCGGATCGACGCGCGTCACGTTGATCGGCTCGGTGGCGAAGTTCTTGACGTTGAAGGTGAAGTGGCGCGGCTCCTTCAAGTCGACCTTGCCGAAATCGGCGATCGGCGGGGTCACCGCGAAGATCGGCCGCACGAAGCCGGAGATCGGGATGTCGACGATCTTCTCCTTCGGGTGCGTGGTGTGGACGACGACGTGCTGGGTCAGCGCGCCGACCGGCGCCTGGTCGTTCGACAGGGTCATCTCGATCTTCCACTGCTTGCCCTTGGAGTCGGGCTGGCGCTCCTTCTCGGTGGCCTCGCGGTAGGTGACCTTGAGGGCCGGCATCGGCGAGTCGACGCCGGTGATGTCGAACGACTGGCCGTCGGTCGACCACAGGCTCTGGGTGATGACGCCCTGTTGCGGCTCGCCGCGCACCACGAGGTAGCGCGCGTAGCCCGGCTTGACCGCGATGTAGGGCTCGACCTTGGCGCGCACGGTGAGCTGGATCTGCGGGTTCTCCGGGTCGTTGGTGTAGACCGTGACCGACTTGGCGATCGCACCGGTGAAGGTCGTCGTGTCGACGACGACGTGGACGGAGCCGGTTTTGCCCGGCGCGATCAGCTTGTCGTAGCGGGCGACGGTACAGCCGCAGGACGGCTGGACGTTGGTGATCTGGAGGTCCGCCGCGCCGTCGTTCTTGATCACGAAGTCGTGGGTCGCGTTGTCCCCCTTGGCGACGTTGCCGACGTCCCCGATCGGTTCGACCGCGACGGCTTTCGGCTTGCCGGCGGGCGCTGCCTGGGCGAACAGGGCTCCGGCGACGATCAGGACGGTGGCGAGTGCCAGAATGGCAGTCGCGGCAGTCGGCATAAGGCGTTTCATCGGCCTGCTCCTCATAGAAAATGACCGCGATCGGCTGGTTGGCGCAATGCTACACTCGGCGCTCCCGATGCGAAAGACAGCCGCGCCGCAGGACATCTACCTCATGGCGATCGGAGGGACCGGGATGGCGCCGCTCGCCTGCCTGCTGCAAGAGCAGGGCCACGCCGTGCGGGGCACCGACGGGCCGCTCTATCCGCCGATGAGCACTCTCCTGGCGCGCGCCGGCATCCGTCCCACGGTGGGCTACGACGCCGCCCACCTCGCGCCGCGCCCCGATCTCGTGGTGGTCGGCAACGCGATCCACCGCGACAACCCGGAGGCGGTCGCGGCGGAGCGCTCGGCGGTGCCCCTCCTCTCGATGCCGCAGGCGCTCGCCCGCTTCTTCCTCGCCGGCCGGCGGCCGCTCGTCGTCTCCGGCACCCACGGCAAGACGACGACGACGGCGATGGCCGCCTGGGTCTACCGCGAGTGCGGCGCGGACCCCGGCTACCTGATCGGCGGCGCGCCGTGCGACCTGCCGGCGAGCTTCCACGACGGCGACGGCGACCGCTTCATCGTCGAGGGGGACGAGTACAACGCCGCCTACTTCGACCGCGGCCCGAAGTTCCTCCACTACCGGCCGGAGACGCTCCTGCTGACCAGCGTCGAGCACGACCACGCCGACCTCTATCCGACGCCCGAGATCCTGCGCGCGGCCTACGCGAAGCTCGTCGCGCTCCTGCCGGCGGACGGCCTCTTGGCCGCCTGCGGCGATACCCCCGAGGTGCGGGCGATCGCGGCGCTCGCCGCCGCGGCCGGCTGTCCCGTCGTGCTCTACGGCCTGGGGGAGGACAACGACCTCCGTCCGCTGGGACCGATCGAGGCGCGGCCCGAGGGGAGCCGCTTCCGCCTGCGCGACCGGGAGGCCGGCGAGGTCGAGATCGAGCTGGCGCTCGCCGGCGAGCACAACGTCGTCAATGCCCTCGCGGTCTGGGCGGCGGCGCGGCGCGACGGCCTGCCCGCCGCGGCGGTCGCCGGCGCCCTCGCCCGCTTCCGCGGCGTCAAGCGCCGGCTCGAGGAGCTGCCGGCCGGCCGCGGCGTCACGGTGGTCGACGACTTCGCCCATCACCCGACGGCGGTCGAGAAGACCCTGGGAGCCCTGCGCCAGCGCTATCCCGGGCGGCGCCTCGTCGTGCTCTTCGAGCCGCGCAGCCTGACCGCCGGCCGGCGGATGTTCGACGCGGCGTACCACGGCGCCTTCCGCCACGCCGACCGCGTGCTCTTCGCCCCCATCTTTCACGCCGGGCGCCTGGGCGACGAGGAGAAGCTCGACCTCGCCGGGCTCGCCGCGGACCTGACCGCCGCCGGCGTCCCCGCCGATCAGCTCGCCGACACCGGCGAGGTCTTCGCGCGGGCGCTCGCCGAGGCGCGCCCGGGCGACGTCCTCGTCACCATGTCCTCGGGATCTTTCGACGGCATGCCGCAGCGGCTCGCCGCGGCGCTCGGCCCTCAGACCGCAGGGGTCGGGCCGGCGTCCGGGTCCTCCGGCGGCTTCGGATCTCCCGCCGCTTCCTGAGCGATCGAGCCGTCCAGCCGGCGCTCCAGCACGCGGCCGCGGCCGAAGCCCGGCATCCCCAGGCTCTCGCGCGCCACGGCGAGCGCCGCCGCCTCCGGCACCAGACCGATCAGCTCGGTCTCGAGCACCTCCGTCCCCGCCGCCGCCGCCGCCCGGCGCACCGCCTGGAGCGCCGCCCACATCGACGTCCGCCGGTAGTCGACCAGGTTCATGCTGACCTGGGCGAGGCCGCGGCTGGGCAGCGCGACGCCGATCGCCCGCAGGGCCGGCAGGCCGCCGCCCGACTCGCGCACCCGCCGCGCGATGGCGCGCGCCACCTCGGCGTCGGCGGTCGCGAGGACGGCGTTCATGGCGATCAGGAAGCCGCGCGCGCCGACGACCGTCACCCCGGCCGTGGGATGGACGCGCGCCGGCCCGAAGTCGGGCGCCCATTCGGCGCGCGCGATCTTCGCCGCGAAGCCCTCGAAGCCGCCGCGGCGGATGTCGGCGAGGAGCCGCCGCTCCGGGCGGCGCGCCGCGCGCTCGTAGAGGTAGACGGGGAGGCCGAAGCGCTCGGCGAGCGCCGCGCCCAGCCGCTCGGCGGCGGCGACGGCGAGCGACATCGGAGCGCCGGCGAGCGGCACGAAGGGGGTGACGTCGACGGCGCCCACCCGCGGATGGACGCCCTGGTGGCGCGTCAGATCGATCTCGGCGAGCGCCGCCGCGTAGAGGGCGAGGAGGCCCTCGTGGAGCGCCGCGGGAGCGCCGGCGAGGGTGAGGACCGAACGGTTGTGATCAGGATCGGACGAGGCGTCGAGGAGCCGGACGCCGGGGACCGCGGAGGCCGCCCGCAGCAGGCGGCCGACCACCTCGGGACGGCGGCCCTCGCTGACGTTGGGGACGCACTCGAGCTGCGGCACGCGGGGCAAAGTATAGCAACGCCGCAGGTTGTCCCACCGGAGCGACTTTGCTAGGATACGCCGCGATCTCACCACAGCATGCGCAGTCCCGCTCAAGCGGCGCCCGAAATGAATTATCCCGGAAATCCCGCGCTCTCTGCCGATGCGCAGCAGCGGCTCCTCGGCACCTTCGATCAGACGCTCGATCTGGCCGAGAACGGCAGCCGCCAGGAGGCGCTCCTCGGCTGTGACTTCGTGCTGCGCATGGACCCGAGCTTCGAGCCCGCGCGCCGTCTCCAGGAGCGGCTGAGGTCGTCGGCCGGGCCGGTCGCGGTCGCCGATCTCAAGGCGCCGGCCGCCCCGGCCGCCGGCGCGCCCCCTGCCCCTGCTCCCTTCCCGGCGCCGGACCTCGGCGAGCTCCACGACCTCAGCCATCTCGCCGCGGAGCTGCCGGAGCTCGACGACCTGGGCGACCTGGATCTCGAGCTCGACGATCTGCCGCCCGACCCCTCCGGGCCGCGCGCCGCGGCGGCACCCGGGCTCCGCGCCCGCTTCGCCGAGCTCCTGGCGGCCCGCCGCTACGACGAGCTGCTGGCGGGCGCCGAGCGGGAGAGCGGCGCGGTCCTCGCCGATCCCGAGCTCGGCCAGCTGGTCGAGACGGCGCACCAGCGGATGGAGGCCGAGCCCTACGTCCGCAAGTTCCTCGACAAGGTCCGCCAGGCGATCGGCAAGGGCGAAGGCAACGAGGCCGACCGCCTGCTCGACAAGGCGCGCACGCTCGATCCGACGCATCCGGGAATCGCCGAGCTCGAAGCGCTGCGCCGGACCCCCGCGGCGCCCGCCGCCGCCCCGCCGCCGAGCCAACCTTCGCCGCCCGTCGCGACGCCCCGACCGATGCCCCGATCGCCCCCGAAAACCTGGGCTTCTCGCTCACCGAGCCGGACCTGCCGGAGGCGCTGCGGCCGATCTCGCAGGCGGCGGCCTTCGGCGGCGACTCGGAGAGCGAGCGCCGCATCCGGCAGCTCCTCGACGAAGGCCAGGCCGCCCTCGACGCCGGCGACCCGCAGGCGGCGATCGACGCCTGGTCGCGGATCTTCCTCATCGACATCGACCATCAGGAGGCGGCGCGGCGCATCGAGGGGGCGCGCAAGGTCAAGGCCGAGAACGAGCGCCAGGTCGAGGAGATCTTCCACGACGGCCTCGGCCGGCTGGAGGCCGGCGATCTGCCCGCGGCGCGGCAGGCCTTCGAGCGCGTCGTCGAGCTGCAGCCGAGCTATCTCGCGGCGCGGGAGTACCTGCAGCAGCTCGACGCCGGCGAGGTGCCGGTCGTGGCCCCGGCGCCGCCGCGCGACCCCGCCCTCGCCACCGGCGAGGTGGCCGCCCTCGCGCTCCCCGGCTTCGACGGCGGCCCCGGCGAGCTCAAGGAGGAGATCCTGGTGCCGCCCGAGCCGGGCGCGGCGCCCGGGCGCGGCGAGCGGCGCGACCGGCGCGACGCCCGCGACGCCGATGCCGCGGGCCCGGCGGCCGGGCGCCGGAAGCGCGCCAGCCGGACCTTCGTCTACGTCGGGAGCGCCGTGCTCGCGCTGGTGCTCGCCGCCGCCGGCTACGTCCTGATGAAGCGCGACCAGTTCTTCCCCAACTCGCGCGACGAGGCCGTGGCGCCGGCGCCCAAGACCAACCCGATCGCCCGCGCCACGGCCCTCCACAAGCAGGGCAAGGACGCCATCGCCGTCGCCCAGCTCAAGCGCCTGCCGCCGGCCGATCCGCGCTACCAGGAAGCGCAGAAGCTGATCGCGCAGTGGGAGGCGCCGGCGCCCGCGGCGGCGCCGGCCGCGCCGCTGCCGCCGGACGCGGCGGCGCGCCGGGAGCGGCTCCTCGCCGGCGCCCGCCAGGCGAGCGCCGAACATGCCTACCTGCGGGCCGTCGAGCAGCTCGAAGCGGCCGGCAGGATCGCCAAGCTCGACGGCGCCGACGTCGAAGACCTGGCGCGCGCTCGGCACGAGCTCGAGCCGTTCGCGACGCAGATCGAGGCCTTCCGGCAGCACGAGTGGGAGTACGTGCTGCCGACCCTCTGGCGCCTGCGCGAGAGCAACCCCGGCAACCACGACATCGACCGGCTGATCGTCGACTCGTACTACGACCTGGGGGTGCGCGACCTGCAGCGCGCCGACCCGACCCAGGCGGCGAACCGCTTCTCGGAGGCCCTGAAGCTCAGCCCGAACGACGCCGATCTCAAGCGTCATTACCTCTTCGCCCAGACCTATCAGGAGCGGCCCCAGGACCTGCTCTTCCGGATCTACGTCAAGTACCTTCCTCTCCGCTGAGCCCCCGACCATGCGCCGCTCGAGCCGCACTCCGGACGGAGAGGACCAGGAGCCGAGCCTTTTCGATCTGCCCCTCGAAGCGGCTGCCGCCGATCGCTCTGCCGCCGGCGCGGACGACGGCGATCTCTTCCTCCCGCTCACCCCGGCAGGCCCCGCGCCGGCGCCGCGGCCGCCGCAGCCCCTGCATCCGGTCAAGAGCAAGGAGCGGCCGCCCGCCGCGCCGCGCCCGGTCCCCGCGCCGCGGCCGCGGGTCGCGAGCGCGGAGCCCGAGGCGGCGGCGGGCGAGCCGGCGGCCAGCCTCAAGAGCCGTCTCATGGCCGGCGCCGCCGACCTCCTGGTGCACGCCGCAATCGCCGTCGCCGCGGTCGCCGGCAGCCGCCTGCTGGGCGCGCGGCCGGGCTCCGCCGACTGGCCGCCGATCGCCCTCTTCCTCCTGACCTTCTCCTTCCTCTACACCGTCCTGCCGCTCGCCTTCTGGGGTCAGACGCTGGGGATGGCCTGGGCCGGCCTCACCGCTCGCAGCCGCGACGGCGAGGCGCTCACCTTCGATCAGACGGCCCGCCGCTGGCTGGGAGCGCTGACGACGGCGGCGACCCTCGGCCTGCCGCTCCTCGCGACGGCCGGCCGCCGCTCGCTCTCCGACCGGGTCAGCGGCTCCGCTACGTATTCGAGCTGAGCGCCGCCTCTCCCCGGCCGGGAGCCGCATTCGTCCGGGGCTTCGTCGACGCCCCGCCCCTCGGCTTCGCCGCGCATTGACCCCGACGAGCCGGATCGCCTAGGTGCCGCCTCCCTTGCAGCAGCGACAGAAGGGGTTGCAGTAGGTCCATCCCGGCGGGCAGTGGGGGCAGAAGATCGCCGGCGCCGGCAACGGGGAAATCGCCGCCGCGATGGTGCCTGCGCTGGTGCTGGTGCTGGAGCAGGCGCTCGTCGCCGCGAGCACGCGGGCGAACGCGAAGCCGTCCACGGCGGCAGCGCTCGGAGCCGCCGCCAGCGTCGGCTGGACGGCCTCGTCCGCGGTCTTCGCGGCGCCCGAGGGCGCTGCCTGGGCGAGGCTCGGCATCGCAAAGCACACGAGGATCAGAGCAGCCAGCAGGGCCAGGGTCGGTTTTCTCATCTAGGGTCTCCTTTGTCGTCCACTCTCTTCAGTGCCGGTCCGGCGCCAAACCGGGAGAAACATGCCGAGCTCGCCTGCGCCCGCCGGCGCCTCAGCAGGGCCAGGGCGAGGGCCCGCCAGAAGAGCCGCCAGGACCGATCCCTTCCATCGTGCGTTCATCTCGTCCCTCCATGGACCTCGGCAAGCGTCTTCGGCGCACGGAGCGACGAGGCCTTCCCGACGCGGTTCAGGAGGAAGCTGAAGTCGGCCGGCTTCGGGTTGGTGCCCACCGTCGTCGCCTCGGCATGGCACTGGATGCAGCCGTTCGCGAAGAGCTTGAGGTTGGTCTTCGAGACCTTCTGCTGCATGTAGGTCTCCTGCGCCGAGTTGAGGAGGAACGGCGGGGCGCAGTCGGTGTTCCTGCCGAAGCAGGGGGGCGGCGCCGGCGGCGTGCCGGTGAAGCCGAAGGCCCACTGGGTGCCGACGAGCTGGTAGTTCCTCCACACCGTGCCGCCGAGCTTCGGGAGCCAGCGGATGTCGACGAGGGGCGACGAGGGGCTGTTCTGGGCGATCGGCTGGCAGCGCACGACCTGGGTGCCGAAGCGGTGGGCGGTCGCGTAGGCGAGGGCGTAGGGCGGCTTCTTCGCCCACAGGAAGGTCGCGTCGGCGGGCTTCCCGTTGGGCGGGCAGACGCCGGGCGGGCAGGCCGCCTGGTAGTAGGAGTAGCGCGTCGGGTCGCTCGTCGGGCCGGGGCAGGCGGCGGGGTTCGCGGGGTCGGTCGTCGTCGGGGCGTTGGCGCGATGCTCGAAGCTCGACCAGAACCACTGCGGCTGGCTCCCCGTCTTGTGGAGGATGTGGAGGGCGACCAGGCCGAGCTTCGCCTTCTGGATGCAGAAGGGATTGCCGTCGGCGCTCTTCTTCCCCGGGATGTAGAGGTCCTGCTCGCGCACGAAGTAGGTCGAGGGATCGTCGCCCTTCGCGGGATCGAGGATCCGCCAGGCCGCCTTGAGCTCGATCGAGCCGACGCCGCCCAAGGGGCCCGGGCAGTCGCCCCCCGACTTCCCGTTGGGGAGCTTCCCGCACGGGAAGTCGATCGACTTCGCCGCCTCCTGGCCCGCCACCGTGTTCAGGTGGTTGGTGATGATGTAGCTCGCCTCGGTCGAGTTGAGGAGGATCTCGTACATCGTGAAGTTCAGGTTGCGGTCGATGAGCGGCGACTTGGTGAAGGGCTCGATGATGTCCGGCACGACGCTGCCGTCGGCCTTCGCGGTCATCGTCAGCACCCGCACCGGCGGCGTCCCCGGCGCGGCGGCGCGCGTGCCGCAGGAAGGGGCGCCGGGGAAGCTCCCGACCCGGTACTCCTGACCGCTCGGGATGACCTCGCTGGCGGCGAGGAAGTAGTCCCAGACGCGCGGCGTCGACGCCTGCGCGGTGGTGATCGAGGTGTAGCGGCAGCCCGGCTGGGAGGTCGACGCGCAGGGGCGGCCGGAGGTGTCGGCGGGCCAGTTGAGGGCGACCAGCGTCTGCCACGAGTAGTTGTCGAACTGCGACTGGAGGGCGCAGGTGAAGCTGGTGTAGCCGAACTGCGGCGGCGAGTCCTGGGGGAGATAGGAGCAGAGCTGGTTCGGGTCCGAGCCCGGCGCGGCGCAGAACGGATGCTTCACCACCGCCAGGATGCAGGGATCGGCGCCGGGCGCGGCGCGGCGCGCCGAAGCGGCCGGTCGACCGGCAGGCTTGGCGCCCTGGGCGAGCCCCGCCTTCGGGACCTGAGACAGCAGGAGAGCGCACAGCGCGCCCAGGAGGGAGACCGCCATTTTGGTTTTCATGGTGCGTCGAATCTACGGGCGCCGCGGGGCGGCGTCAAGGGAGAAATCACCTGCCGCCGCCGGCGAGGCGCAGCATCCTCCTGAGGAGAGCCACCCGGTGGTCGTCCTTCCTCGCAGGACTTCCGGCCGCTCGGGCGTCGAAACCTCCTGTCGTCTTTCCTCCGCGAACTTCGATTACTCCAGTGTGTGCGCCGCGGACGTCCCGAGTACAGGACCGCCCGCCATCACCCGACAACCCGAAACGAAGGCATCGTAAGGAGACCGTGATGAAACCGAGCAACCAGAAAGACCCGCAGGACAATGTCGCCAATCTCTCGAGGCGGGCACGCCTCGACGTGCTGCTGTTCAACGGCGCGCGTTGGGCAGCGCCTCTCTCGGCGCTCGTGACGCCGAAGCTCCCGCCCTACCTGGGGGAGTGAGGCGGCGGCTCGTGCCAATCCCTTCGTTCAACATCGTCTCCGCCGACGTCCTCCACGTTCTTGGGGATCGGCTCACGGGCGCCGAGAACACCCTCGTCGTGACGTCGTTGCGCGAGGTGAGGCAGGCGCTGGACGTCTACGGAGCGAGGCCGCCGGCACCGGCGGTCACCGTCGATCTCCACGGGCATTCGACGAGAGACCACCGGTTGCTGCGACTGGGAGGTACCATCATCGATGCGCTCGACCCCCTCGTCAGACGGTTCTTCGAGGAGGTCGAGCGCAGTCACGTGCTCTCGGCGATGAACGCGGTCTCGCTTCGCCTCCTCGGTTGCGAGACCGGCGTGTCGCCAAGCGGACAACGGACGCTTCGCATGCTGGCGGAGATCCTCGGCCTGCCCGTGTTCGGCTCGCGCAAGCGCCTCTCGAAGACCCACTACACGCAGCAGGGTTTCAATCCGCTGTTCGACCGAGTGCTCGCCGCGGCGGCGCCGACGAGGTCCCGTCTCGGCGGCTCACCTCGAACCGCTGCCGCGCATAGGAGGGGGCGCCATGAGATGGGTTTTTCAAGGGACCGGCGGATTCATCGGCAGGATCGAGGGCGAGACCCGCATCTCGTTCTGGCCTGACGAGCCGTCGGATCATGACTTTGATCCTTCTCTGTTGATCGCGGTCGACCTCGCACGGACCCCGACCGCGGCGGCAGAGGGAGAGATCGATTTCGACGCCGTCGAGGTTGACGATTGCTTCAGCGGGCCGAACGGCGACGTCCGGGGGACGACGCTCGGGCCGCGCTGGCCGGAGATCCAGCTGACGGGAGCCGTCTACCTCGAGCAGCGCTTCTGCGACCGGCTGCCCCTTGCCGTTCGGCCCGCGCTGCCACCGAAGTTCATGGGGGGCCGGGCGTACGAGTACATGACCGCGCTCTACTGGCCGGGCTCCGGCGATCCGCGCGCGGGCAAGCGGTACGCGGGGCATCACGCGCAAATCCTCGAGGAGCGAGGCACGCTGGCGAGGGTTGCCGTGTTTCCCCAGGGCGCTTCGGATCGGCCGAACGTCGAACCGACCCGGATGTGGATCGACCTGGCCTCGGCGGACCAGACCGACGCCGGACCGGAAAGCCTCACCCAGATCGGGCTCGGCCGGGGCGTCCACGAGGGTGCGCTGTTCCTGATCTCGACGGGCTTGTCGCCCGCCATCACCCAACAACCCGAAACGAAGGCATCGTAAGGAGACCGTGATGAAACCGCGCAACCAGAAAGACCCGAAGGACAATGTCGCCAACCTCTCGAAGCGGGCACGCCTGGACGTGCTGCTGTTCAACGGCGCGCGTTGGGGAGCCGCCTCTCGCGGCGCTCGTGGGGCCGAAGCTCCCGCCCTACACGGGGGAGTGAGGACCGGCGAGCTGGCCTTCGAGGAAATCGCGAATCCCCACCGGCGGCGGGCGGAGGCGCCGGTCGCCTCCGGCCCGCCGCGCGGCGGCTCGGCGCTAGCCCTTCTTTCCCGCCTTGGCGGAGGTCGCGGAGCAGGAGGCGGCCTGCGGATTCGGCTGATAGCCCTTCTCCGTGCCGACCTTGAAGAAGTAGTCGTTGGCGAATTGGCTCTCGCCCGGCGTGGCGGCGGACCACACCTTGTTGCAGGCGGCGGTCTTGCACTGCGCCTCCGGCACCAGGATCACCGCCGCGCTCTGCTCGACGGGGCAGGTGCAGATCGCCTTCTGGGGATTCTGCGGGTCGGGCTTGCAGGGAGCGCCGTAGCACCATGCCCAGAGGGTCGAGGCGCTCGTGCAGGAGACCGTCTCGTGCCCCGGGTTGTAGAGGTTCGAGTAGGTCGAGACCAGGTTCGCCTTGCGGTCGTCGCAGGTGTCGGGCCCCATCGACCAGCCGTTGACGATGTCGCAGACGCAGTCGATGGTGCCGCCGGCCGCGGGCATGCCGTGGGGCGTCGGGCAGTAGGCCTTGATGCAGAGCGCATAGGGGCCGTCGCAGAAGACGGCGTGGCCGCCGAAGGTGGGCGGGGTGCCGGGCGCGGCGGCGGCTCCCGTGGCAAGGGCGGCGAAGCAGGCGAGGGCCAGGCCGGACAGCAGCGGCTTTCTCATCGGGTCTCCTTCCAGAGGCAATCCATGAGCATCGAGCGCGAGCGACCCGCGGCCGGAGGTCCGGTGCGAGGCGCGCGCGAGAATCGAGAGAGTCGGCGAGATCCTAGCGAAGCCTCGGCGGGTTCTCAATCGCGGCGTGAGGCCGGGGATGAGGCCGGGCTCGCCTTCTGGCCGAGTGTCCGCGGAGGCAGTTACCCCATAGTCTTCAAGGAAGGGAATCGGGCTGATCGCCGGCACCATCACCGAGGTCGGCGTGCTGGCCCCCCGCTCACCGACTCGATCGCCGCCGCCTTCGGCCGCGGCTGCTTGGCCGCTGCCCGGTCGGTCCGGCGGGGTTGTCGCGGCTCGGCCTCGGGATTGTCGCACCGGTCCCCTTGTGCCCGCGGTGCCCGGGTCCTTGATCTGGCTGTAGAGCTTGCTGTCGGAGAACGTGCCGGCGCCGCCCTCGCCGAACTGCACGTTCGACTCGGGGTCGAGCTCCCTCTTGCGCCAGAGCCCGAAGGTGTCGACCGTGCGCTCGCCGACCTCTTTCCCCCGCTCGAGGACGAGCGGCCGGAAGCCCATCTCCGCCAGCAGCAGCCCCGCGAAGAGGCCGCAGGGGCCGGTGCCGATCACGATCGGCCGCGAGGCCAGATCCTCCGGCGCGCGGACCGGCAGGCGATAGGCAGCCCCGACTCCGGCTGTGTCACGCTGGAGAGCCGCGTCACACCTTCCATTTATAGAACATATTTAAGTGTTCCATTGTTTCGTTCGAAGGACTGCGGTACTGACACCGCGGCCAACGAAAGGAGTGTCTTCATGCGGTCAGCGTCTCCTCGATGGGAACGGAATCGGCGACACGGCAGTGCGGCCTGGTGTCTCGCTCTCGGCCTGGGCGTGCTGGTCGCCCCAGCCGCGCGCTCGGCGCCGTTCGATGTCGGCCCGCAGCTGCAGCGCCATCTCGCGGGCGAGCTCTTGGTGCAGCGATTCGAGGTGCGGGCTGACGAGCAGCTCATCGCCGACGACGACGTCGCGGTGAGGAGCGACGAGGACATCGTCGTCAACGGGCCGATCTCGGCGCTGCGCCGAGCCGCGCAGTCGAAGGCGGGGCGCGGCGTCTCGATCACCCTGAGCACGCCGGGCACCATCTACGTCAACGCCCAGATCGCCGCCGGCGCTGGGCGCGACGGGCTCGGGCGCTGCGCGGCCGGCGAGCGCGGCGGCGACCTCGTCCTCAACGCGCCGCGCATCGTCTTCCGCACCGCGGAGATCCGCGCCGGCGCCGGCGGCAACGGCGCAGTCGGCGCGCCCGGTGGACGCGGCGGCGACCTCGTCCTCGCCGTCGACCGGCTGGTCTCGAACCTGCCGCGACGCGCCCTCGCCACCGTCTACGGCGGCGCCGGCGGGCTTGGCGGACGCGGCACCTGGAGCGCCTGCAACGGCCTCGTCGCAAGCGGCCAGGGCGCGACGGGCGGCGCGGGCGGCGACGTCGTCGTCACCGACCCGGATCCCGTCCCGGATCCCGATCCGAACCCACCGCCGGCCTGCGCCAACGGCGCGGCGGGCGTCGCCGGTGCCAACGCGGTCGGCGGTGCCGGCTTCTTCGGTGGCGGCGGCGCCGGGGGGACGGCCGCCAACCCGGCCGGTGGCAATGGCGGCAACGGCGGCAACGGCGGCAACGCGGTGGGCACGCCCGGCGGCAACGGCGGCGGCGGCGCCAACTGCTGCGGCACGCCGCCGGCTCCCGGCGGCAACGGCGGCAACGGCGGCCGCGGCGGCAATGCCACGGCCGGTGCCGGCGGCGCCGGCGGCGGCGGCGGCTCGGCCTGGTTCTGGAACGGCGTGTTCCAGGGAGCGGGTGGCAACGGCGGCAACGGCGGCAACGGCGGCTCGGCCAACGGCGGCAGCGGCGGCAACGGCGGCAATGGAGGCAACGGCGCCGGCCCCGGTGCCGGTGGCAGTGCGGGCGGCGGCGGCTCGGCCTCCGGCGGCAGCGCCGGCCCCGGCGGCAGCGGCGGTGCCGGCTTACCTTCCGGCAGCGGCGGAGCCTCCGGTGCGGGCGGAACCCCGTCGACTCCGGGAAGCGCGGGAACGCCCGGCACGCCGGGCTCGCCTTGCAACCCGGTCATCCAGCCCGGCAACCCCGAAACTCAAATTCACAACCAGCTCTAGGTAGTAGAGAGGGGGCCGATCGATCCGTCGATCGGCCCCGATTCTCGACTTGAGAAGCTCTCGCGCCGTCGGCCGGGGCTTCAGCCGGCGATGCCGCGGGAGCGACCGGGAACCGAGGGAACGGAGCGGGGCGAAACGGGCTCGCCGGGCCATGATCGGCAGCGGCCAGGTGCGCGGCCGGCGCACCGGGGCGCTTCAGTCGCGCCAAGAATTCGTCTTGAAAAAGGGGAGCTCGAACCGCGTCATTCGCAAGCCGGCCCTACCTTGGAAAACGTCACCGGCAAGGTCTCCAGCGAGCGCACACCGAAAGCTGGCCGCCACTGGGGCGTATCGCTCGCCAGACGGAGATCGCTCAGACGGCGCAGAAGCGTGTTGAAGGCGATCTGGCCCTCCATCCGGGCCAGCGCCGCACCGATGCAGAAGTGGGGGCCGTAGCCGAAGCTGAGGTGGGGGTTGGGATCGCGCCGGATGTCAAACCGTTCCGGATCAGCAAACTGCGCGGGGTCGCGATTGGCCGCGGCGAGCACGCACACGAGTTGCTGGCCCGCTTGGATCGCCTGGCCGCCGATGTCGAGATCGGCTGCCGCGGCCCGCACCACGAACTGAAAAGCCGGCTCGTAGCGCAGCACCTCCTCGACGGCCGCACCGGCCAGGCCGGGATCCTCGATCAACAGACGCCGCTGATCGGAGTCACGCAGAATGTGGAGCATGCCGCTGCTGATCGTAAATTCGTTGTTGTCCATCTGACTCCCTCTCGGAAGACCTTGAGCGGTTCACGAGAGGGAGTTCTGTCGCCTGTTCCCGGAAACGTCAAACTTTAGGAGTCCCCGGCAAAGCCGGGGGATTGTTTTTAATTCATCGTGGACTCGTACCCGCCATGCAGCAGGAGCATGCACTGCGACAGGATCTCGACCTCGCTCAGCGGCGCGTCCTGGGTCCCGGACCCGATCAGCTTGCCGATCAGATCGTCCCTGGGCGCGCGGCGGTGATCGTCCACGATCGCGCGCATGTACTCCGCCATCTGCTCGACCGTCTCGCGGAGGGCGGCGATGGTCTCCGCGTTGCCGAGCGACCCGATCGCGAAATACAGGGCGATGGTGTGTACCCAGCGCTGGAAGCGCTCGGAGTCGCTGCTCGACATGCCCAGCAGCTCGGCGATCACCATCGCCGGCAGCCGCAGCGCGAAGTCGGCCACCAGGTCCATCTCTCCACCGCTCCGCGCCGCGTCGATCAGCCCGTCGGCGATCGCCTGGACGCGCTGCCGTAGCTGCTCCATCAGGCTGGAGGTGAAGGCGCCGGACAGGGCCTGGCGGATCCGCCGGTGGTCCGGGTTGTCCTGGAACAGGGCCCAACGCCCCAGGAGCTCGTCCACCGGAGCGAGCTGGCGGCGCAGATCCTCGGAGAGCTGCGCCGACTGCGCGTCGCGGGTCCGGGCTGCCGAGAGCCGTTTGTCCACCAACGCCGCTTTGACATCGGCGTGGCGCGTCAGTACCCAACCGCCGAGCAACTGGCTCCAGTAGACCGGTGTGGTCTCGCGCACGCGCCGGTAATTCGGGTACGGGTCCGCGTACCGGGCGAAGTTGAACGGATCGTCCTCGACCGGCAACATGAGGGGAGCGGACATAGGGTGGGCTCAGGCGGGTTCGCGAGGAGGAGGGTACCACGAGAGCGCGTGGCTCATGCCCTAACGCTCAGTGCGCGGGGCTGCAGCTCTCGGGCGCGGCGTAGACGACGCGGTCGTGAGGCCGCTTCAACCCCGCGGCCACGAACACGCCGATCAAGTGCGGCGGGGATGCGGCCCTGCCGGAAGGCATTCTCGACCGAGGATCTCGTGCTCACCGGCTTCACCGCCATCGCCGTCTTCGGACACGCGCAGACCGAGGGCGAGCCTCTCCCCGGCGCGGAGCAGGAACGAGCCTTCGTCTCGACCCGCCCGCTGATCGAGGTGACCGCTCCTGGGGATTGGCGGTGACCACCTTCGCCGGAGAGGGTACTGGCCGACTCGGCTCGTTCAGGCCAGGCGCTCTGGGCTTGCAGTGCCACCACTATTCCGTTAGAATATGGCGTGCTAAAGATTCGGGCGGAGGCCGCAAGGCTTTTGTCCACCGTTGCAACAGAAACAAAGGAGGTTCCGATGCGTAGGCTCAGTCTGTGTCTATTTCTCGTCTCGGTCGTCTCATTTACCACCAGATCGTCAGCATATCAAACTACTTGCGGTACTCAGACGTATGACACGGACTTCGCCATCTGCTGCAATGGCGTCGTCTCATCAATACCTTACAGAAGCTATCGGCAGTGCTGCGGTACTAGTGCGTATGACCCGGATTTCTACACCTGCTGCAATAACGTCCTCTCATCGAAGCCTTATAGAAGCTATCAGCAGTGCTGCGGTGCCCAGGCGTATGACCCAACATTTAATCGGTGCTGTGGTGGTGTCGTGACCTCTGGCACCGGCTGGTGCTAGAACTCGCTGAAGAATAGGGGCCGGCAGGAAGCCGGCCCCTAGAGAGTTCAAAGCTCGTACTCGCGCTGACAGAGGCCGAGGCGGTGCAAGCCTCGCTCAAGCTCCTCGCCCGCGGCCGCAATCCCTTCCTACCCCGCGATGCGGAGCTGAGCTCGCGCCCGCTCGACGGCGCGCTGCCGGACGGCAACCGCCTCCTCATTGGGAGCCGGAGCCTCGCGCGCCGCGGCGAGCGCCCGCTCGGCCGCGGCGCGGTCGATCTCCTGCGGGCGCTTGGCCTGCTGGGTGAGGATGGTCAACCGCTCCTCGGCCATCTGGGCGAAGCCGCCGTCGACGTAGAAGACCTGTGCGCCCTGCGGCGTCTCGGCCCGCGCGATCGGGTCGCTCGGCAACGCGGAGACCATCGCCGCCCTCCGCGAGACGGTCGAGCAGATGGCGGAGTACATGCGCGCGATCGTGGACGATCACCGCCGCGCGCCCAGGGACGATCTGATCGGCAAGCTGATCGGGTCCGGGACCCAGGACGCGCCGCTGAGCGAGGTCGAGATTCTGTCGCAGTGCGCCGGACAGGGCCTGGCGGATCCGCCGGTGGTCCGGGTTGTCCTGGAACAGGGCCCAACGCCCCAGGAGCTCGTCCACCGGAGCGAGCTGGCGGCGCAGATCCTCGGAGAGCTGCGCCGACTGCGCGTCGCGAGTCCGGGCTGCCGAGAGCCGTTTGTCCACCAACGCCGCTTTGACATCGGCGTGGCGCGTCAGTACCCAACCGCCGAGCAACTGGCTCCAGTAGACCGGCGTGGTCTCGCGCACGCGCCGGTAATTCGGGTACGGGTCCGCGTACCGGGCGAAGTTGAACGGATCGTCCTCGACCGGCAACATGAGGGGAGCGGACATAGGATGGGCTCAGGCGGGTTCGCGAGAGGAGGGTACCACGAGAGCGTGTGCGCTCATGCCCCAACTGAGCCGCGACCACCCCCGGTGGTCCCGCGCCGGGAGCGACGGGGAACCGAGGGAACGGAGCAGGGCGAAACGGGCTCGCCGGGCGCCGCACGTTGACCCTGACGAGCCAGATCGCCTAGGTGCCAGGCGCTGGCGTTGAACTTCGCGGGCGGCCGAGGCCGCCGGAGACGCGGCCCGCCAGGCGGCCGCTCGAGTCTCCCCCGGCTGACGTACAATCCCCTTCTCGAATCCTCGAAAGGAGACAGCATGCCCTTCGGAAGCTTGTGGCTGCCGGGAGTGGTTTCGGCTGTAGCGGTCTTTCTCCTCAGCTCGCTGGTGCACATGGCGCTCAAGTACCACAAGGCCGACTACAAGAAATTCGCCGACGAGGACGCCGTCGCCGAGGGCCTGCGCAAGGCCGGCGCGACGCCCGGCCTCTACCTCCTCCCCTGCGCCAACCCGACGCAGATGAAGGACCCGGCGGTGATGAAGCGCTTCGTCGACGGTCCGGTGGGGCAGCTCGCCATCCTGCCGAGCGGCGCGCCGGCGATGGGCAAGTACCTATCCCAGTGGTTCCTCTACTGCCTTCTGTCGAGCTTCGTCACCGCCTACGTGGCGCGCCACACCCTCACCTTCGGCTCGCCCGGCATGCAGGTGATGAAGGTCACCGGCGCCGTCGCCTTCGTGGCCTACGGCTTCGGCTACCTCCAGGACTCGATCTGGCGCGGCATCCCGTGGTCGAACGCGATCCGCGGCCTGATCGACGCCGTGATCTTCGCCGCCGCCACGGCGTTCACTTTCCACCTGCTCTGGCCGGCCGCCTGAGCGGGACGGCGGGGGAGCGGATGTCCGACGGCAGCGCGCACGCCGCGGCCCGGCGTGGTCCTTCACTCCCGGCTCCGGCGACGAGGAACCGAGGGAACGGAGCGGGGCGAAACGGGCGTCGCCGGGCTCCGTCCGCCCCGCTTCAGCCGGCGATCCGGAAGGCGAGCGGATCGACCGCCGGGTAGATGCCCTTCTCCGAGATGCGTGGGTGAAGGCGGTCGCCGGCGCCGGATGGATCGAGGTGACGGCGCCGCGGCTGGTCGAGGTGATGCGCTCCTGGAGTCCGGCACCACTCCGGGCACCAGCATGTAACGAAATCGTGGCAGTGAGAGCCAGTGATCATGGTGCTTCAGAACTAGATCTTCGGACGCGGCTGAACGTCCGCCGCCTTGGAGCCGACCGTCTCGGCCACCTTAAAGGGTGTTAACCTGCAAGGAGTTCTGATGAGCGGCCATTCCTTCGTCCCGGCTGACCAACTCTTTCGCGGCGGTTTGTTTGCGGTCCTTCTACTGCTTACGGGCTGCGCGTCAGAAACGCTGTTTCAATCGAACTTCGATCCGACACCGGTCAATCAACCACCAGCGCATGTCCAGCAGGTGGGAACGGCGAACATTGATGGGCCTGCCGGTAGTGTCATCGTCGTCAAAATTCCCATTACGCCGTCCAATAAATGGGTGGAAATCAGTCGGGCCGGAGCCCCGTCCCCCGTGGCGGGGCTGCAAGGCAACTTCTCACAATTTCGCGGCATTGGTCAGTATACCTTTTCAACGATTCTCTACATCCCTTCTGGCAGCGGCATTGCTACGATCCAGTTCGAGCCCTTCGACCAGCCGGTTGATACCTTAACGAGCTTTCTGCATCTCGACTTCACCCAGGGCAACCGCGTTCGGATCGATGACAACGAAGGCACTACGTTTGGATCCTTCCCGCGCGACCAGACCTTCATCGTGCAGGTCACGCTGAACATCAATGCGTCTTCACCGACCGCACATATCGTGCTCTCGGGCGCAGGCGCATCGGGGCAGGCGGACTACAACATCCTTCCGGCATTCCTCTCCCTCGCACAGCAGTTTGGCGCGATCAGGATATGGATGGGATTCCCGTGGACGGGAAAGTTCGACGCGACCAACATTGTTGTGACGCGCCAAACGCAGTGAGTCTGCTGGCTGGCCGTCTCTCGTGTCTCGGGATCTCGCGTGGATTTGCTCGCCCCATCCGGCTAACGCCAAACTCTTCGCCTGCGCGACTCTAAATTATTTACCTGGAGAGTTTAGATGGTGCCCAGGACCGGAATCGAACCACTGACGCCAGAGCCACGGCGAGCCTGCTGTTGGTTTCAGTTGCAGTGCACGATCGGTCACGGCGAGCCGTTTCGCCCCGCGGAGTGACTGGCCGCGCTCCCGGCGCGCTCGCCCGGGCGTCGCAGGCCGCACCGGTCCCCGCGCCGGGAGCGCGGGGACCCGAGGGAACGGAGCGGGGCGAAACGGGCTCGCCGGGCTCCGTCCGCTCGCTCTTCAGCCGGCGATCCGGAGCTGCGCCCGCGCCCGCTCGACGGCGCTGCTGGCGTGCAGCGACCGCTTCTTCGTTCGGCGCCGGGGCTTCGCGCGCCGCGGCGAGGGCCTGCTCGGCCGCGGCGCGGTCGATCTCCTGCGGGCGCTTCGCCTGCTGGGTGAGGATGGTCAGCCGGTCCTCGGCCATCTGGGCGAAGCCGCCGTCGACGTAGAAGACCTGCTCGCCCTGCGGCGTCTCGGCCCGCAGCCGGCCGATCCCCAGCTTGAAGAGGAGCGGCGCGCGGCCGTGGAGGACGCCGACCTCGCCGTCCCACGCCGGGAAGGCGACGAACGAGGCGTCGGCCTCGAGCACCGCGCGCTCGGGCGTGATGATGCTGACGTGGAAGAGGTCGCGCGCCATGGCCCGCTACTTGAGCGTCTCCGCCTTGGCCGCCGCCTCTTCGATGGCGCCGACGTACATGAAGGCCTGGTCCGGCAGCTGGTCCCACTTGCCGTCGCAGAGCTCCTCGAACGAGCGGATGGTCTCGGCGAGCGGCGTGTAGTTGCCGGGGAAGCCGGTGAACTGCTCGGCGACGAAGAAGGCCTGCGACAGGAAGCGCTCGATCTTCCGCGCCCGGCGGACGATCACCTTGTCCTCCTCCGACAGCTCGTCGATGCCCAGGATGGCGATGATGTCCTGCAGGTCGCGGTAGCGCTGGAGGATCTGCTGCACCCGCCGGGCGACCCGGTAGTGGCGCTCGCCGATGTACTCCGGCGCGATGATGCGGGAGGACGAGGCGAGCGGATCGACGGCCGGGTAGATGCCCTTCTCCGAGATGCCGCGCTCGAGGTTGACCGTCGAGTCGAGGTGGGTGAAGGCGGTCGCCGGCGCCGGGTCGGTGTAGTCGTCGGCCGGGACGTAGATCGCCTGGATCGAGGTGACGGCGCCGCGGCTGGTCGAGGTGATGCGCTCCTGCAGCTCGCCCATCTCGGTGCCGAGCGTCGGCTGATAGCCGACCGCCGACGGCATGCGGCCGAGGAGGGCCGACACCTCGGAGCCCGCCTGCGAGAAGCGGAAGATGTTGTCGATGAAGAGGAGCGTGTCGACGCCGGTCTGGTCGCGGAAGTACTCGGCCATGGTGAGCGCCGAGAGGGCGACGCGCAGGCGGGCGCCGGGCGGCTCGTTCATCTGGCCGAAGACCATGACGGTCTGGTCGATGACGCGCTTGCCGGTGTCGCCGATCTGCGCCTCCTGCATCTCGAGCCAGAGGTCGTTGCCCTCGCGGGTGCGCTCGCCGACGCCGGCGAAGCACGAGTAGCCGCTGTGGAAGCGGGCGAGGCGCGCGATCAGCTCCTGGATGATGACCGTCTTGCCGACCCCGGCGCCGCCGAAGAGGCCGGCCTTGCCGCCGCGCACCAGCGGGCAGAGGAGGTCGACGACCTTGATGCCGGTCTCGAACATCTCGGTGCGCGAGGAGAGGTTCTCGAAGAGCGGCGGCTCGTGGTGGATCGGCCGGCGCTCCTTGACCTCGACCGGTCCCAGGCCGTCGATCGGCTCGCCCACCAGGTTGAAGACGCGGCCCAGGGTCTCGGGGCCGACCGGCACGGTGACCGGAGCCCCGGTGTCCAGGATGCGGGCGCCGCGCTCCAGGCCGTCGGTCGAGCCGAGCGCCACGGCGCGCACGTGGCCGCCGCCCAGGTGCTGCGCCACCTCGCACCAGAGCGTGCTCTTGCCGTCGACGTCGATGCGCAGGGCGTTGTAGATCGATGGCAGATGGTCCTCCTCGAACTGCGCGTCCAAGGTGGAGCCGATGACCTGGATGACCCGGCCGTACTGGGCGTTTTCCGTCTTTTCCATGTTTTCCATATCGGGTTACCTGCTCGCGGTTGCCTGCTCGAAAAGAGTGCTCGCTCCGGCTCGCCTAGGACAGGGCGTTCGCCCCGCCCACGATGTCGAGGAGCTCCATGGTGATCTGGGTCTGCCGCGCGCGGTTGTACTCCCGCGTCAGGGCCTTGATCATGTCGCCGGCGGCGTCGGTCGCCGCCTTCATCGCCACCATGCGCGCGATCTGCTCGGAGACCGCGGCGTCGGTGAAGGCCTGGAAGAGCCGCATGCGGACGACCGCCGGGAGCAGCTCGTCGAGCAGCTCCTGGGGGCCGGGGGAAAACTCGTACTCGAGCTGGGTGCCGGCCTTGGCCGCCGGTCCGCCGCCCGGCTCCCCGCCCGCCTGCTCGACCAGCGGCAGGAGCTGGACGACCGTCGGCTTCTGCTGCCCGGCCGAGAGGAAGCGCATGTAGGCGACGTGGGCCGAGGCGATCTCGCCGCGGGTGAAGCGGGCCATCAGGTCGTTGGCGATCGGCTCGACCTCGTCGAAGCGCGGCGTGTCGGCGAGGTCGATCCGCTGCTCGGCCATCGGCCGGTGGAGGAAGCGGAAGAAGGCGATCCCCTTCTTGCCGACCATCTGGACGGCGGTCTCGATCGAACGCTTCTCCTGCTCCTCGAGGTGGGCGATGGCGGCGCGCAGGACGTTCGAGTTGTAGCCGCCGGCGAGGCCCCGCTGGCTGGTGAGGACGACGAGCGCCGAGCGCGGCACCTCGTCGTGGGTGGCGAGGAGCGGATGGTCGATCCCCGCCGCGGCGCGCGAGATGTCGGCCACCAGCTCGGCCAGCTTCTCGGCGTAGGGCTTGGTCGCCACGGCGCGGTTGTACGCCGCCTGGAAGCGCGCCGTCGAGATGAGCTGCATCGTGCGCGTGATCTTCCGGATGCTGCGCACCGACTTGCGCCGCTTGACCAGGACCCTGCGATTGGCCACCTTCGTCTCCCCTCTTTCTCTCGCCGCGGTACGGGCCTAGCCCGCCGCGGCGGCCTCGAGCGGCGACGACGGCTGGGCCTCTGTCCGCTTCCACTGCGCCTTGAGATCGGCGATGACCTTCTTGATGCGCTCGGCGAGCTCGTCCGAGATCTCGCCCTTCTGGGCGAGCTCGTCGCGGAGCTCCGGGAAGGAGTCCCGGAAGCTGTCGAGCATGGCCGCCTCGAAGCGGGCCACCTGCGGCACCGGCAGGTCGTCGAGCAGACCCTGGGTGCCGGCGTAGATCGACAGCACCTCGTCGGCGAAGGCGTAGGGCCGGTACTGCGGCTGCTTCAGCAGCTCGACCATGCGCTGGCCGCGGTCGAGCTGGCGCTGGCTCGCCGGGTCGAGCTCGGTGCCGAGCTGCGCGAACGCCTCGAGATCGCGGAAGGAGGCGAGGTCCAGGCGCAGCGACCCCGAGATCTTCTTCATCGCCTTGCGCTGCGCGTTGCCGCCGACCCGCGAGACGCTGATGCCGACGTTGATCGCCGGGCGCACGCCGGCGAAGAAGAGGTCGGGCTCGAGATAGATCTGGCCGTCGGTGATCGAGATGACGTTGGTCGGGATGTAGGCCGAGACCTCGCCCTCGAGCGTCTCGATGATCGGCAGGGCGGTCAGCGAGCCGCCGCTGTCGGGGAAGCGGTGGACTCTGTACTCGTCGCTCTCCGGCAGCGTGGCGAGGAATGCCGCCGCCTTCTTGCGGCCGTGCGGCCGGTGGTAGAGGCCGTTGACGTCGTCCGGCCGCACCTCCGCCGGCGCCGCGATCCCCTGCGGATTGCGCACCACGATCGCGCGGTCGATGGCGTCGGCCGGCGTATCCTTGGGCACCACGCCGTACTCTTCGCGCAGCTTGGCGCTGCGCTCGAGCAGGCGCGAGTGGAGGTAGAACACGTCGCCGGGATAGGCCTCGCGGCCCGGCGGCCGGCGCAGCAGGAGCGAGAGCTGGCGGTAGGCCTGCGCCTGCTTCGAGAGGTCGTCGTAGACGCAGAGCGTCGCCTTGCCCCGGTACATGAAGTACTCGGCCATCGCCGCCCCGGCGTAGGGGGCGACGTACTGGAGCGGCGAGGGATCGGAGGCCGAGGCCGAGATCACGATCGTGTAGTCGAGGGCGCCGGCGTCGCGCAGGCGCTCGACCAGGCCGGCGACCGTCGACTCCTTCTGGCCGATGGCGACGTAGACGCAGATCATGTCGCCGCCGCGCTGGTTCAGGATGGCGTCGATCGCGATCGCCGTCTTGCCGGTCTTGCGGTCGCCGATGATCAGCTCGCGCTGGCCGCGGCCGATCGGGATCATGCTGTCGATCGCCTTGATGCCGGTCTGCAGCGGCTCGGTGACCGGCTGGCGCTCGGCGATGCCCGGCGCCGCCCACTCGAGCGGCCGGCGGTCCGGCGTCTCGATGCCGCCCTTGCCGTCGAGCGGCCGGCCGAGCGGATCGACGACGCGCCCGACGAGCGCCTCGCCGACCGGCACCGACAGCAGCTCGCCGCTGCGCCGCACCTGGTCGCCCTCCTTGATGCCCAGGTAGTCGCCGAGGATGACGACGCCCACCGAGCTCTCCTCGAGGTTGAACACCTGCCCGGCGGCGCCGTTGGCGAACTCGACCCGCTCGCCGGCCATGGCGCCGGTCAGGCCGTAGACCCGCGCGATGCCGTCCCCCACCTCGAGCACCTTGCCCACCTCGGCGAGGTCGACTCCGCTGCGGTAATGGCGGATCTCCTCCTCGATGACCGAAGCGATCTCGTCGACTTTGAATTTCATAGCGCCCCTCTAGGATTCGACGTACCGCGAGCCACTCTGCACCTCCTGCGACGCGCGCCGGAGGAGTGTCCCGCTCAAGTCTCGTAACCGTGTCTTCACGCTCGAATCGATCCGCTCGTCGCCCACCCGCACCACCATGCCGCCGAGGAGCCCGGGGTCGACGCTCTCGACCAGCTCCGGAGCCTTGCCGGCGAACCGCGCGGCCGCGTCGCGCAGCCTGGCGCGGAGCGCGTCGTCGAGCGGCACGGCGCTGGTGACGAAGACCTGCACCGTGTTGCGCAGCCGGCGGTGCTCCTGGCGGTAGGCGGCGGCGATCTCGGGCAGGAGCTCCAGGCGCCCCTTGCGGTTGATCACCTGGAGCGCGTCGACCACGAGGTCGCTGGCGCGGCCGCGCAGCAGCTTCTCGAAGGTGCGCGTCCGCGCCGCGGACTCGACGAGCGGGCTCGCCAGGAAGGTCTCGAAGTCGCGGTCCTCGCTCGCCAGGGCGGCGAGGCCGTTGAGCTCCGCCAAGACCTCGTCGGCCACGCCCCGCTCCTCGGCGAGCGCGAGGAGCGCCTCGGCGTACACCTGGGGGACGCCTCCCTGATGGTCCTCTAGGCTGGGCATGGCCGCTCCGGGCTCCCGTCGAGAGATGGTGTCGGCATCAGTGTGCTCCGGGCGCTCCGGGCGCGCCGGGTCCCCTGGCATCGCCCAGCTCCTCGATCGACTCGGCGATCATGCGGCGATGGTCCGCCGGCGTCAGCTCGCGGCCGATCACCCGCGCCGCGATGTCGGTCGCCAGGCGCGCCGAGGTCGCGTAGAGGTCCTTGAGCGCCGTCTCGGTCGCGATCTGGATCTCCCGCCGGCTGCGGGCGGCGATCTTCTCGGACTCTTCGCGCGCCTCGTCGACGATGCGCCGCCGGGTCGCCTCGGCGTCGCGCCGCCCCTCGTCGAGGAGGGCCTGCGCCTCGGCCTTGGCGCCGTTCAGCTGGTCGAGATACTCCTGCAGCCTCGCCTCGGCCTCCTCGCGCTTGGCGTTCGCCGCCTCGAGCGACTCGCGGACGAAGCTCTCGCGGTCCTGGAGCCCGCGCAGGATCGGTCCCCAGGCGTACTTGCCGAGGACGGCGAGCACGACGCCGAAGATGACGACCGTCCAGAGGGCGGTCCCGACGTCGCCGGCGAACGGCGAGGCCCCGCCGGGCTCGGCGGTCTCGGCCGCCAGGGCTGGCAGCGCGGTGAGCGCCAGCCCCAGGAGCACTCCGAACGTCCTTCGCATGGTTCCGGCTCTTCCCATTCCGACTCTCCCCACCATCGATCGAACCTCTCGCATTGTCGGCCCGGCGGGCCGGCGCCCGCCGGAGCGGACGCCGGCGCCGTTTCTGAGCGTCTCGTTGTCCTCGGTCGATCCGCGCCGCCCCGGCCTACCCGCCGAGGACGGCGAGCAGACCGACGACCACCGCGAACAGGGTGGCGCCCTCGATCATGGCGGCGGTGATGATCATCGCCGTGCTGATCTGGCCGGCGGCCTCGGGCTGGCGGGCCATCGACTCGACGGCGCTGCCGCCGATGCGGCCGATGCCGGCGGCGCCCCCCATGACCACCAAGCCGACGCCGATGGCGCCGCCCAGCTTGCGCGCGCCGTCGGTGGTGAGGAACGTCGCGCCGCCGTTGCCGCGCGCGGCCTCGGTGCCGACACCCGCCTGGGCGTGGGCCGCGGTCGCCGGCAGGAAGACCAGCATCAGGCCGGCGGCGATCATGACCAGCGCAAACTTCGAAAGATTCTTGCTCATCGCGCTATCCCCTTCGCTGCGTTTGGCGGGCCGTGCGGGGCCGCCCGCCTGCTTGTCCGTTCGCCATCGCAGTCACGCCTCGTGGCCCGCGTGCCCCGCGCTTGTCCGGGCATGGCGACGTTCGATTCGAGTCGATCCGGCATCCATCATCAATCCAGCTTGACGTACTGCTCCGCCCACGTCGGCTCGTGCTCCTCGTGTCCCTCGTGGTGGAAGACCACCGACGAGCCGAGGAAGAGCGCCGTCAGGAAGGTGAAGATGAACGCCTGCAGGAAGGCGACGAAGATCTCGAGCATGGTGATCGCCACGCTGCCGATGACGACCGGCACCGCGATGGCGATGCCGCCGCCGGCGCCCATCGCCGCCCCGGCCGCCAGGATGAAGCTCAGCAGCACCGCGAGGAGGATGTGGCCGGCGATCATGTTGGCGAAGAGGCGGATCGCCAGGGCGAAGACCCGCGCGATCAGGCCGATGATCTCGACCGGCACGAGGAGCGGCGCGAGCCACAGCGGCCCGGGGCAGAAGTGCGCCAGATACTGCCGGCCGCCCAGCCGGATGCCGTTCGCGACCATCATCACCATGGTGAGGAGCGCCATCGTCCCGGTGACCCAGATGTTGCCGGTCGCCGTGCCGCCGAGCGGCGTCTTGGCGAGCCCGGCGAGCGCAGGGATCGGCAGCAGGCCGAGGAGGTTCACCGTCAGGATGAAGAAGAAGACGCTCCAGAGATATTTGATGAAGCGGTCGGTGTGCTCGTGGAGCGCCGGCCGCGCGACGTCCATCCGCAGATAGTTGCAGACCAGCTCGATGAAGTTGGCGAAGCCGGTGGGGACCAGGCGGCCGATGGGATCCTTGCCCGCCCGGCGCCGGACGAGCGGCGGCAGGAAGAGGCAGAGCAGGAGCCCGGCGAGCATCAGCATCGCGATGTGGTTCGACAGCAGGGTGATCTCGCCCCGCGGGGTGAGCAGATGCCCCCAATGCGCCGGGCGGGTCACCAGCGGATGCTGGACGACGTGCTCGAGCGGATTCTCGGCGGCGACGAGTGCGAAGCCCGGTACCATCACCTCTCCCGATCCTCGGACGTTCTCAGAGCGACCAGCGCATAGCGCGTGTCGACGGCCAACAAGACGATGTAGCTGATCGCCACCCAGACGAGCAGCGGGCCGCGGGCGAGCCGGCCCGACAGAGCCGCCGGCAGCGCCAGCGCGAGGACGACCACGAGCCGGAGCGCCATCGCCGCCGAGGCCACCGTCATCGCCGGCGACCTCCCCGCGCTCCGCTCCCCGGCCGCGGCGAGCGCCACCGGAACCGCCCCCAGGCTCGAGGCGAGGAAACCGATCGCGATCCCCACCGCCATCGCCGGCAGCCCCTCGCCCCCGGCGAGCGCGCGCGTCGGGAGATAGCCCAGCGCGAACGTGACGGCCGAGAGGCCCACCGCCCACCCGAGGAACCGCAGGTAACCTGCCGCGGCTCGCCGGCTCGCCGCGGTCATGCCCTGCGGTCGCGCTCTTTCCTGGCCCTGCTATCGGCGGCCCGGGAGGCGGCGAGCGACTCGCGGATCAAGTTGTACATCCCGCCGACGAGCCCCAGAGCCAGACCGATGAGGACCCCCCACGGGAAGGTCCGAAAATGATGGTCGACCCAATAACCAACCAGCGTAAACCCCGCCACCGCTCCGGCGAGCTCGAAGCCCATCCCCCACAGGCCGCGCCCATCCTGTCGATCGTTTCGATCTTCGCCCGGCTCTGCCATCGCCTGACCCTTCCAGAGGATTCGCCGGGGGCGCCTGATGCCGAGCGCAGACTGGGGCGGGAGAGCATCGCCAACACCCTCTCCGCGGTGGACGCGCAGTCTAGCAAATCTCGCGGAGCTTGTTCAACCCACGAACAAGCTCCGCCGTTCATCGGGATCAGCCGTAGCTTTCCCTGTGCACCCGCTCCTGGGGCACGCCGATCGCATCGAGCGCCGCGACCACCGTCTCCATGAACCGCGGCTTGCACTCCTCGCCGCGCTCCTTGGCCATCAGCCGCTCGAAGCGGCCGACCGCCGGGCCGCAGGCGAAGATCTCGACCGCCGAGGGGTCGGGGACGTGCTCGCGGATGAGCGCCTCGGTCACCCGGCCGGGCCGCACGTGCGGCCCGTAGCGCTCGACCTCCTCCTCGCGGGAGAGGGCATGGACGATCTTCAGCCGGTCGGGGTAGGCGAGGGCGAGCTCTTCGAACTGCTGGCGGAAGATGATGTCCTTCCAGCTCTTGTTGCCGTAGATCAGGGTGTGGCGGACCTTGAGGTCGTTGGCCAGGCAGTGCTTGACGATCGAGAGGTTGGGGACGATGCCCGAGCCGGCGCAGATGTGGACCACGTGGTCGGTCCGTGACTCGATGTCCGGCGGCAGGGTGTAGGGGCCGCCGAAGCCGGTCACCACCATGCGGGTGCCGGGCGGGGTCCGCCAGACGAGGAGGGGCGAGAGGAGGGGCGGGTACTTGGTCACGCCGGAGACGTAGAGCTCCTCCTTGACGGTGACCGCGAGCTGCCTCTCGTGCGGCGCCGAGCAGAGCGAATAGGCGCGCGACGGCTCCGTCCGGCCCTTGAGGTCCTCGAAGTACTTGCAGAAGCGGTCGAGGGCCCAGAACTGCTGCGGCCGGATGGTCAGGAAGTGGCCGGGCTGGTACTCGAGGCGATCGTTGCCGGTGAAGAAGACGAGGGTCGCGGTGTCCGGCGCCTCGCGGATCACCTCGGCGACCATCACCTCCAGCTCCTTGATCCGCGGCCGCGGCGCCGTCTCGGGATCGATCGAGCGGGAGACCGCCGGCGAGGGGGCCGGGACGGCGCGGCGCGCCTCCGGGGGGCCGATGTCGGGCCGGCCGCTGATCGGGTTGCCGGCCGCCGGCTTGATCGGAGCCTTCGGGGGGAGCCGCCTCTCGCCTCGGGTCGCCATCGGTCCGCCTCCTTCGCTCCGCGCCGGTTTCTGTCGGCGCCGCGCCCGCAGAGTCTATGCCGGGATCTCCGCCGATTTCCTCGCCGCCGCGCTCGCCGAGCTCCCGCCGGCGCGCCACTCGACGCGGTAGACCGGCACCGTCTGGGCCTTGCCCCGGAGCGGCAGCGGGTCCAGGGCGGCGAGCGGCGGCGGGTCGTCGAGCTCCTGGCAGAGGCCCTCGGCGATCAGGATCTCGCCCGGTCCGGCCTCGGAGCAGAGGCGGGCGGCGATGTTGACCGCGTCGCCGATCACCGTGTACTCGAGCCGGCGGTCGCTGCCGATGTTGCCGGCGAAGACCTCGCCCAGGTTGATGCCGATCCCCACCTCGAGCTGCCGCCGGCCCTGCTCGGCGCGCCGGCGGTTGCGCGACTGGAGCTCCCGCTGCATGTCGACCGCGGCGCGGACGGCGCGGTCGGCGTCGTCCGGACGGGCGAGCGGCGCTCCCCAGATGGCCATCATCGCGTCGCCCATGAATTTGTCGAGGGCGCCGCCGTGCTCGAAGACCACCTCGACCATGGCGGTGAAATGCTCGTTGAGGAGGAGAGCGATCTCCTCGGGCGCCAGCTCTTCGGAGAGGGCGGTGAAGCCGCGGATGTCGGCGAAGAGCACCACGGCGCGGCGCCGGGCGCCGCCGAGGCCGATCTCCCCGGGATGGGCCGCGATCTCCTCGGCGAGCTCGGGGGCGAAGTAGCGCTGGAAGTTCGACAGGACGAGCGCCTCCCGGCGCGCCCGCTCGACCAGCCGGCTGTTCTCGACCGCGACGGCGACCATCGTCGCGAAGGAGGAGAGGAACTCGAGGTCCTCGTCGCCGAACGAGCGCTGGGCGGCCGAGCCATCGAGCGAGCCGTCGAGCGAGCCATCTAGATAGATGAGCCCCAGGGCCTCGCCCTGCGAGGAGAGGAGCGGCGCGCACATCGCGCTCTCGGCCGCCTCGCGGAGGACCGCGACCGTCCGGCCCTCCCCCTCCTCGCGGCTCTCGACGAGCACCGCGGCGCGGTCGCCGAGCGCCCGCTCGGCGATCGCCCGCGGCACCTCCCAGGCGCCGCCGTCGCCGCCGCGGCAGCGCAGGGCTCGCGAGACCGTCGTGCCGCCGGCGTCGAAGAGGAGGATGGCGGCGCGGTCGATCGCCATCACCTGGAAGATGAGGTCGACGACCTTGGCGAGGAGGTGCCCGACCTCGGGCTGCCCGGAGAGCTCCTTGGCGATGGCGAGGAGGAGGGTGAGGCGCCGCTCGTGCCGCTCCGCCGGCGAGCTGCCGCGGATGCGCAGGAGCGAGGCCCCATCCGGGTCGGCCAGCTGCGCCGCGATGTCGGCCGCCCAGGCGACCGGGACCCGCCGCATGATCGTGGCGTCGAGAGAGGCGCGGGCGGCGGACTCGAGCGGCGCGCCGCCCGCCGGCTCGTCGTCGCGGACGTCGAAGACCGAGCGGCCGAAGGCGACCTGGTCGCCGGGCCGGGCGACCCCGTCGCTCAGCCGCTCGCCGTTCAGGAAGGTGCCGTTGGTCGATCCCAGGTCGTGGAGATGGACGCCTCCCTGGGCCAGCTCGAGCTCGGCGTGGCGGCGCGAGACGGTGGGGTCGCGGACGGGGAGGTCGCAGGCGACCGAGCGGCCGACGAGCAGAGCGCGCCGCGCGGGCAGCGTGACGGTCTGTGACCCGATGGTGGCAACCAGCCGCAAAGACAAATCAAGACTCCATATCTACCCTACTACAATACGTACGGCGGGGCTCCGGCGTCGCGTCGATCGACGCCATCCGGCCCATTTGCCGCAAGTTAGGCGGAACCGCCCGGTATTTGAACCGGGGCGGAGGCCTGTGTTACCCTTCGGCCGTTCTTGGCCGTGGCGCATTCGTCTAGGGGTCCAGGACACCGGCCTCTCACGTCGGTAACACGGGTTCGAATCCCGTATGCGCTACCAAGACCCCCCGTCGTCATCCCCTATCCGCCGCACCGCTTGAGGCTCCTGGATCGAGGCGACGCGGCATCGCCGCGCGGCTCGACGCCAGCTGTGAGGAGATCGAACGTGAACATCGCGAATCGCAAGATTCTCGTCCTGGGAGGGTATGGCCTGGTGGGGACGGCGGTCTGCCGCGAGCTGCTGCGCCGCGGCCCGCGGGAGATCCAGATCCACAGCCTGCGGCGCGAGGAGGCGGAGAAGGCGCGCCAGGAGCTGGCGCCCGAAGCCGGCGCGACGGTCCTCTCGGTCTCGGACGGAGACCTCTTCGGCCTCGTCGGCGAGCCCACGACGCGCCAGCGTATCCGCGCCCAGGTGTCGCGCCTGGACGATGCGGACCTCCCCGGCTTCCGCCTCTACCGGGTGCTCGCCGAATCGAAACCGGACATCGTGGTCGACTGCGTCAACACCTCGACCGGCATCGCCTACCTCGACATCTTCCGCGCCGCCGAGGGCCTGCTCGCGAAGCTCGACGAGGGGGGGACGAGCGGGCTCGACGCGGCGGCGGTCGAGGGGCTCCTCGAGGCGCTCTACATGCCGCGCCTGATCCGCCACATCCAGGTGCTCTACCGCGGCATGAGCGACGTCGGCGTCGGCGTCTACGTCAAGGTCGGCACCAGCGGCACCGGCGGCATGGGGCTGAACATCCCCTACACCCATTCCGAGGAGCGGCCGAGCCGCGTGCTGCTGTCGAAGAGCGCCCTCGCCGGCGCCCAGTCGCTCCTCCTCTTCCTGATGGCGCGGACCCCCGGCGCGCCGATCACCAAGGAGATCAAGCCGGCGGCCGCCATCGCCTGGAAGAAGATCGCCTACGGGACGATCCGCCGTGGCGGCCAGCCGATCCGCCTCGTCGACGCCGAGCCCCGGCCGATCGGGGAGACCTTCTCGAGCGAGGATCCGGCGGCCGCCGTGCTCCGCGACGAGCCGCTCGAGACCGTCTACATCGACACCGGCGAGAACGGCCTCTTCAGCCTCGAGGAGTTCTCGGCGGTCACCTCGGCCGAGCAGATGGAGTTCGTCACCCCCGAGGAGATCGCCCACTACCTGGTCTTCGAGATCGAGGGCCGCAACACCGGCCACGACATCGTCAACGCGCTCGACAGCGCGGTGCTGGCGCCGACCTACCGCTCCGGGGTGCTGCGCCACTGGGCGCTCGAGCGGATGATCGGGCTCGAGCGCGAGCACCAGACGCACAGCGTCGCCTTCGAGATGCTGGGTCCGGCGCGCAACTCGAAGCTCCTCTTCGAGGCGCACCTGCTGCGCCTCGCCTTCCAGTCGATGACCGAGGTGCGCACCGCGACTCCCGAGGCGGTGCGCGACGCCCTCGACCGGCTGGTGCGCCACGACCCCGAGGTGGCGAACCGCGTCGTCTGCGTGGGGATCCCGCTCCTCCTCGACTCGGGCGAGGTGGTGCGCGGCCCGCGCGTCCTCGTCCCCGCCCGCGCCGAGGCCGTGCCGGTCACCCCCGAGCGCCTGGAGAGCTGGGTGCACGACGGCTGGGCGGACCTCCGCCTCGCCAACTGCGCCCGCTGGATCGCGCGCTTCGAGCGCATCCACGAGGAGGTCGAGGACATCCCCCGCGACGACACCTCGAGCCGCTACGTCATGCGCGACGCGCGCTTCTGGCAGGAGGACCACACCATCCAGCCGGGGAAGATCGTCGGCTGGATCCTCGCCGTCGAGGAGAAGGGCTACCGTCTGAAGCGCTAGGCCGGCCCGCCCGCTCACGCCTCCAGCGGGCGTGGGTCGGCGTCGGCCGGCTTCGCCGGCGGCTCCTCCGGCGCCGGCGCTTCCGTCACCAGCCGCATCGTCCCCGGCCCCCCGAGCTCGATCCCGCGCTCCTCGAGGGCGGCGAGGAGCGCCAGGCCCACCGCCTGCTGGCGGTCCATGTAGGTGGTGAAGTCCGCCGTCGGCACCACGTAGGAAGCCTCGAAATCGAGCGTCGCGGCGCCGAAGCCCTTGAAATGGGCGCGCTCGAAGCGCACCCCGGGCTGGCTCTCGACGATCCTCCGGACGGTCTCCGGGATCGCCGCCGCCGCCGCCGCCGGCGTGCCCTGGGCGATGCCGAAGGCGAGCGTCACCCGCCGCTCGGTCATGCGCTGGAAATTGTGGATGCGGCTCTTCAGCAGCTCGCCGTTGGCGATGACCACCTGCTCGCCGCTCGGGCTGCGCAGGCGCGTCGTCTTCAACCCGATGCTCTCGACGGTTCCCGCGACGTCGCCCGCGGTGATCGAGTCGCCGAGGACGAACGGCTTGTCGATGACGATCGAGAGCGAGGCGAAGAGGTCGCCCAGGATCGTCTGCAGCGCGAGCGCCACCGCGACGCCGCCGACCCCGAGTCCGGTGACGAGGGCGGTCACGTTGACGCCCAGGTTGTCGAGCGCCAGGAGGAGCAGGACCGACCAGAGCGCCAGCTTGCCGGCGAAGCGGAGCACGCCGACCGTCGTCGCCGACGCGGCGTCGACCGGCAGCCGCCGCCGGCGATACCCCGCCACCCAGACGTCGATCGCGAGCGAGAGCCAGAGGGCGATCTGGAGGAGGACGGCGACGATCGCCGCCGAGCGCAGCGCGCGCTGGCTCCTGGGGAAGGCGTCGAGCGCCAGGCTTCCCAGGTAGAGGGCGGGGAAGACGACGAGGAGCCAGCGCGTCCGCCGCACCAGGTCGACGCCGAAGTCGTCGAGCCCGGAGGCGGTCGCGCGGGCGAGCCGCGCCACGCGCGCGGGCACCAGGCGCTTGAGCAAGAGGACGGCGAGGAGAGCCGCGAGCGCGACGCCCGCCGCGGTCAGCCAGTGCGCGAGCGGCTCGCCGAGGAAGGTCGTCCGCAGCAGCTCCCCGACCGGCATGGCCGTTTAGAACCGGCGGCGCAGCAGACCGAGAGGGCGGGAGCTCATGGGCGGGAGATCATGCGTCCATGCGCCATGGGGCGCGCGCCGGCTTGGGCGCGCGTACTTGCGCGCGGAGACGAAAGAATGCTATCACTCCCCTCGCCTAGACCGGCTCGCCGCGGACCACCGCGAGCGGCCCGGGCGCCAGCGGTCGCAGCGACGGAAACCCTACGGGAAGGCTCATGACGCCGCACAAGATCAGCTTCACCGACCAGGTCAACCGGAACTTCGACCGCGCCGCCGCCTACACCGGGCACGACGAGCGGCTGCTCACCCTGATCAAGAACTGCAACGGCGTCTACCATCTCACCTTTCCGCTGCGCCGCGACAACGGCTCGATCGAGGTGATCCACGCCTGGCGCGCCGAGCACAGCCACCACAAGATGCCGACCAAGGGGGGCATCCGCTACAGCCTCTCGGTCAACGAGGACGAGGTGGTGGCGCTCGCCGCTCTCATGACCTACAAGTGCGCCGTCGTCGACGTGCCGTTCGGCGGCGCCAAGGGCGGCATCCGCATCAACGGCAAGGCCTACTCGTCGGACGAGCTCGAGCGCATCACCCGCCGCTACACCTTCGAGCTCTACAAGAAGAGCTTCATCGGTCCCGGCATCGACGTGCCGGCGCCCGATTTCGGCACCGGGCCGCGCGAGATGGCATGGATCGCCGACACCTACATCTCGCTCGCATCCGACAAGCTCGAGGCGCTCGGCTGCGTCACCGGCAAGCCGATCGCCCAGGGCGGCATCCGCGGCCGCTCGGAGGCGACCGGCCGCGGCCTCGCCTTCGCGACGCGCGAGGCGTGCAACGTCGCCGAGGACATGAAGGCGATCGGCTTGCAGCCGGGCATCGCCGGCCAGCGCATCGTCATCCAGGGGCTCGGCAACGTCGGCTACAACGCCGCGCGCTTCCTGGAGGAGCTGGGCGGAGTCCTCGTCGGGCTCGTCGAGGCGGAGGGGGCGATCTACGACGCCAAGGGGCTCTCGCTCGAGAAGGTCTGGGACCACCGCCAGAAGACGGGCAAGCTCCTCAACTTCCCCGGCGCCGAGAACGTCGACCGCACGGCGGCCCTGGAGCTCGACTGCGACATCCTGGTCCCGGCGGCGCTCGAGAGCCAGATCACCGAGGAGAACGCGCCGCGGATCAAGGCGCGGATGATCGTCGAGGGGGCGAACGGCCCGACCACCAGCGGCGCCTCGGAGATGCTCGCCAAGCGCGGCGTCCTCATCCTGCCGGACCATTACGTCAACGCCGGCGGCGTCCTCGTCTCCTACTTCGAGTGGCTCAAAAACCTCTCGCACGTGCGGCTCGGGCGCATGGAGAAGAGGTTCGAGGAGAGCGCCTTCCGGCGCATCCTCTCCTCGGTCGAGGGGATGACCGGCAAGCACCTCTCCGCCGAGGAGGTCGCCCTGGCGACCCGCGGCGCCGACGAGCAGGACCTGGTCAACTCCGGCCTCGAGGACACCATGGTCACCGCCTACCACCACCTGCGCGAGATCAAGCTGCGCCACCACGGCGAGATCGACCTCCGCACCGCCGCCTTCATCGACGCGATCGACAAGATCGCCCTCTGCTACGCCGACCTCGGCATCTTCCCCTAGGCCGGCGGCGGCCTCCCAGCCGCCGCAGCGGCAGCGCTCCCCACCCCGCGCGCCCGAGGGTTGACCGCCCGCCCCCCTTTCGCTACGCTTCGCCAACCTCCTGCTGGGAGGTCGTTCAATGGTAGGACATGCGGCTCTGGACCGCAGAATCGGGGTTCGAGTCCCTGCCTCCCAGCCAATCTGCGCTTCCAGCCTCTAAGTTCTTCTACTTCAATAGTTTCCGAGAGCGACCATCGCTCAATGGGCCGCAGGTGACGGTTTCGGGTGACGGCAACCAGGGGCGAGAGCCGCGAGACCGCGTCCCGAAGCTGCGCTATCTCGATCTTGGCGTAGATCTGCGTCGTCGCCAGGTCCTTGTGGCCCATCAGGTCGGCGATGTTCGCGAGTGGGGCCTCCAGGGCGGGAGTAAGGGGGATGACACGCTCGTCAGTCTTGGGCCTCCACTCCTCCTTCTCCCCGATGAGAATCGCCCCGAGGTCGGACCGATGCGCTCGGGATCACCGCCGAAGACCCGCGCCGGCAGACCGCGCATGAGCCGGCTCAGGCCGACGCTCACCTCCGCCAGCTCGCGAACCCGCGAACATCCATGAACGTGGGCCGGGACTACGGCGAGTAGCGGAGCGGCGGATTCGCTGATCGAGGACGCTGAACGTCGACCGGCGAAGGCACGCGGCATCCCGGCTCGCCATCTCGAAGGTCATGGCCGCGAGGCCCGGGGGTCGTGAAACCGCCGGGCGCTTGCGGACTCTATGGATCGAGAGCGCGCCGGGGCTCGATGACATCTCCACTCGTGGAGACAGAGCCCGCGCCCTCCGACCTCTGGAGATCCGACCATGTCCCTGGCCACCCAGCATCACGCCTTCGACCGCCGGCCCGCCAGCGGGCGCGTCGTCTTCCTGATCCATCCCGACCGCGAGCCGCGCGAGCGGCTGAGCGCCGTCCTCGCCGCGGCGGGCTTCCGGGTGCTCGCCGCGGCCGACGCGCCGAGATGGAGCGGCGGCTCGAGTTCCGCTTCGCCGCGCCGGAGGTGGTGATCGGCCCGTTCGATCCCGCGCCGGGCGCGGGCGGCGGCCTTGTCGGGCAGCTCCGGTCGGGCTCCCTCACCCGTGACCTCCCCGTCGTGGCGCTCGCGGCCGGCTCCCCGGAGGAGCGCCGCGCGGCCCACGAGCTGGGGCTCGCCCACCTCGTCGAGCCGCCCTACCCGCCGGCGGCGCTCCTCCTCGCCATCCACCAAGCGCTCGTGTAGCTGGACCTCCAGGCTCGAGCTAAGGGTTTTACGTCAACCCGGCCTGAGTGCGGCTTTCCGGCTGGAGGTCGAGGCGGTCATCAAGAGTGTTAGTGAGCATCCAGAGACGCATCCCCGCGTAGACGACAGCGGCCGCGTTCGTCGTACCCGTCTCGCGCCTTGGCGAGGTCGGCCTTCGCCTCCCGGCGGAGGGCAATCCTCAGGCGGTCGGCCAGAGCTCTTCCTTGATCTCTTCCCAGGCTGCTCGTCGCCAGGATTGTGAGGTAGAGATCCGCTACCCTCTCGCGACGATCTGACGATCTGACGCCGCCAGTCCGGGAGGGAGAGGTAGCGGACCTCGTCCTCCGGCTCTACGCTCTCCCAGAGGGCCTGCGCGATCTCCAGGCGCTCTTCCGCGGAGAGGTTGGAGCAGCTCGTCTACCACTTGCCTGGTCATGGAATCCTCCGCTCCATTTTGGGAGGACTAACCGACGCCTACCTTGACCGGGCGCTCGACCGAGAGACATTCGAGGAGCGGAAGCTACGCCTACTTCGGGAGCGACCAGATCTGGAGTATACAAAGCGAACTCTTGTGCATAATTCTGGAGAGGCTATCCGCCGCCTTCGGAGATTCCTCGAATTGGCAAAGGGCGCGCGGTTAAGCTACGAAATGGAGGACCCTGAAGAGAAGCGCTCTCTGGTCTTGAAGCTCACTTCGAACTGCGAGGTCAACGAGAAAGACGTTGTGGTTATGCTGTCAAATCGCTATCAGAGTATTGCAAAGTGGCTGTCTGTTTCCCAATGTGGCCCGTCTCAGGACAACTCTCGATTGACGGAGCTTCTTGCCGAGATTGGTAAGAAGGAAGATGTCGAAGAGGAATCGGACGGCTAGGGGAATAGCCTAGCAGGCTGCTGAAGAAATCACCATCTGGCGCAGCAACCAGCATCAGTGGACGGCGTCGTTTCGACAGGCATTCCTAAATACAGCACAGCGCTACGAATCGAAGAGAAAGGCAGCTCATAAAATCACTCCGGAGTAGGGTTATCGGCGAGCGCCGAGTTTTTCAGCAGCCTGCTAGCGCGCAATGCGTGGGCCATTTCTCTTTTTTAGGACAAGGGGTCAGGCGTACTCTTCTTACCGTTCTAACTCACCGGGAGCGCTTGCCCCATCTCATTAAGCCACGAGCCCTCACTAGGGCATGCTCGAACACATCTGCTCGCAACAAGAAAAGTTTGGCTAGTATAAAAAGAGCAAACCCGATCTCTACATACCTGAACAGTGTTCGCGCCCAATCAGGCATATGGGGTTCCAAGAGTCCCAAGACCTTAGCCACACCCCAGACAACAGCGGCCCATACACATACGAAGCACCCCTCCAATATCAACACTAAAAATGTGACCGCTAGCTCCAGAGCTACCCTCTTTGGTTCGTCAGACCAGTGTAAGTCTCTCGGCGCAGGCTCCATAGTTGACATCCATCCACGAATGCTTTGAACCTATCCCGCAATTCTCCTTGTCCCGATTTGCCTGCCCGTGCCCACCGCGAGACTCTTCTCGAAGCGGGAGTACGGCGCCGGAGGCGGCAACGTACCTAGAGCGTCTCGTCCAACTTCTTCTGGACGAAGTTCGGAGGACGGCGCCCTTCTGATGCTACTCTTGCATAGATACGGAGGAGTAGTGCGGCGTAGTTTTTGGGCTCCGATATTCTTAGCGCGGTTCACGGCTTCTCCCTTCTAGTTCTTCCAGAACCTGCGGGGGGATGACGCCATTACACTTCCTCTTCAGGGCACTACGAGCCTTGTTAAAAGTCTGCTCCCACCGACGCGGATCAATCGTCATCAGCGTATAGGCGTCACGATAGGCTCTTTCAGGATTGCCTTCGGCGCGCGCGATAGTACTCGAGACTTCGAGGGCACGGGTGTTCTTTGAGTTCCATTCCAATGCCTCATCAACCAGGTTGCGCGCCACCGAGAGCTTGCCTTCCTTCAGCTCGACATCCGCCATGGCTGCGGCGGCATAGGAGTCCTGCGGATGCAGCTCAAGACACCTTTGAAAGTAGGCTTTACCCTCCTGTGGTGAACCGATACGCACCAACGCATCTCCGAGACCGGTAAGCACAAGGGCCGGGATCTCGCCAGTCTCACCTAACCTGTCAACGAACTTTTCGCCCCTTGCCCATAGCTTCAGCTTGGCACAACAAAGTGCCGCACGTGTCAAGAACTCTCGATCTGTCGGCTTTGACTCTAGCCCCTTTTCACAAATGACTAGACTTTCTTTCACGCCTCCTCTTTTGTAGAGATCGCGAGAAGCGAAGCGTGCACGTTCTAACCAATCTGATCCCAACGACCTCGCGTCCTGAAACTCTCCAAGGCTAGAGAAATGATAAATAGCCTCTTCGACGGCTTCGAATCGCCTGACGCTATCTGGATTCTTGGTTTGTAGCCTGTAAAACGTTGCCGCAACTCTGTGAAATGCGCTGGCTGCTCCAGGCTTGATCCATTCGCTTATAGCTACCTCCCGAATGAGAGGCATTACAAACACCTTATCATCCTCTCGAGAAATCAAAAACCGTTCTTCAAGTTTCTCGACGACGGCCTGTAACCCAGTGATCGGTAACTGCTCAATTACCTCCATCTCGACAGGTCGTCGGAATACTGAGAGCGCTTCAAGGGCTTTCTTCTCTGGCGCAGTTAAGGTCAATCCACCAAGCAGTACCTTAACTACCTCGCTCCGCAATTCGCGTAGAAAACGAAGCCGGGCGAACGCTTCACCGGCGCCATCGCGAAGTAGCGTTGCTGCTGTTCTGGCAGCGAGAGGATAACCCCAAAGGTGCGGAACGATATCCTCCCCATGAGGTTTGACTCCGAAAAGTCGGCAGTAAAACTCGAATATCCTTCTCGTATCGTCGGGCTCCAATGGTCCAATCCACAATGACGGTAAGCCGCTTTCAATCTTTCGGCTTGCAAAGCAAAAAACCTTGATCGCGCTCCCTGTCAAAGTGGAGAAAAAATCGGCTAATTGAGCGCTCCCGTGGCTCTCCAGATCAATATGATCGAGATCGCGGACAACAACAACGTGACTTAATCGCTGCCTTTCTGGTTCCGACATCCGGCGCAACTCATCCCTCGTATGACCGAGCGCGCTGCTAAGTTCGTCTATGAGGCCGCCAGGAGTCATGCCGTCAACACAGACCAGAACAGACCGATGGTGTCTCGGGTAAAGCTCAGAGACGACCTGGTCTACTACCGTTCTCTTCCCTATGCCAGGGAGACCATAAAGGAGTACTGCGGGCTGTCGAGAGAGTATGCCATGCAAACGGCTAATGTCGGCTTCACGATTCCTGAAGGGAGGTATAGCGCGAGGGCTAGAGTCACGCAATGGCGGTGGGTTTACGGTCAGGGGAAAGGTCCCCCTTCTTGCGTGTTGCATTCCTCCACTTAAGCTGACAACAGATCTGGCAATTTCCGGATCACCGGGATAAATAGGAATTAGAGTCGCGATGTGTGAATTAGATTCTTCAAGCGCTTGTTGGCAGCGATTCCAGAAAGGCAATACTCCCTCCGGGATCATGACAGCATCCAAGAGAAGTTGGCCATCAGACTGCCGAACGACTCCATTCTGCTGGGCGGACTGAAAAAGCTCCAACTGGCGGCGCATGGAATGGGGTATTACCGAGCTAGAGAGATGCCTGCCAATGTTCAAAGTGCGAAGCTCCTTCGCCGAATAGTTGCGCGCAGCCGCTATCAGGTCTAGTAACTGCGCTTGCTCCGCAACCTCTCTGTATAGAAATGGCTTGCGCCCAAGCAATGCCCACGAGGAAATTGCTTTCGCCGAGCGGCGCTTTTGCACCTGCCTCTCTAATTGCAGCTCAACTACCGTTAACAACTCATCCGGGTCAGGGGAGTTCACCAAGGCCGCTAGATCGCCAGGTACCATAGCGCCGGCAAGCGAGAATTGACTACCTCCGTAGAGGGCACTATTGGAAATGACGGCAGGGACTTCATTCAGGATCGCCTGCGCAAAGAGGTTCTCAAAAGGCTCGACTTGTGGGCTGCAAGCGCAAATTGCGAGGAGATTGGCGGTCGGCAATATCGCACCGAGAGTGAGCGCCTCGATACAGATCAATACCTGTAGCCTAATGCTTTGCCCCCTAACGGCTAGCTCAACGAGCGTTTGCGGGGCATCCACAAGACTAAGATCCGTCTCCCACTTCGACGGTACATTCTTGAGCCTGAAGGTAGATTCGCCTGACGGCATAAAAATAGGCGCCATAGCGCATCGCGAATAGTCGTCGGGGTGTTCCTGGATGGCGGTTAAGCCGCTTTGGCCATACGCTCGCAAGTTCTCTGGGGTAGTCAATACAACATGACTCCCAGCCACAATCGTGCAGTTACCCTCCTTTGCGGCTCGATATAGCTGCGGAAGAACGCGCGCAGGAATGGAGTATTCAGGAAAGACAAGAATGTCGCAGCGAAGCTCGCGGGCTGCTCCGAGGACTTGGCGTAGCTTAGCTATAAGGTCGCTAAGATGAGCGTCAGATATGGCGCTCATGAGCGCTTGAACGCCCGTCTTGCTCCTAATTTTTGAAAGATATGGATCTAGGCTCGTAAGAGTTGGAGGAGCGGGCTCATTGAGCCAGTCTACGCTACGGCTTGCATAAGCCGGTAAGGTCGCAAGTTGGATAAAACCAATGCGACAACGGGGCGAAAGCTCATTCATGATCTCGCTCTCCCGGTACTTCGGCACTAGACCTCACAGTCCATCCGCGCTGTGAGTCCTGTGCAGCGGGGATGGAATGGCAAAGCGTCGTACCAGTCTCGCGCCTCGGCGAGGTCGGCCTTCGCCGCCCGGCGGAGGACAATCCTCAGGCGGTCGGCCAGAGCTCTTCCTTGATCTCTTCCCAGGGCTGCTCGTCGCCAGGATTGCGGTAGAGATCCGCTAGCCTCTCGCGGACGATCTGACGCTGCCAGTCCGGGAGGGAGAGATAGCGGACCTCATCCTCCGGCTCTACGCTCTCCCAGAGGACCTGCGCGATCTCCAAGCGCTCTTCCGCGGAGAGTTGGAGCAGCTCGTCTACCACTTGCCTGGTCATGGAATCCTCCGCTCCATATTGGGAGGATTCTAACTCCGCGGCGCCGCGACGGGCGAGGGGCGCGACTCGGGCCGCCGTCCGTCGGCCACTTGCGCCTGGAGCCTGGCTTGCAAGAAGACCCTCTGGCTTCACGACTCCGCCATCTCGCGGCGAGAAAGAAAGTCCATCTCATGAGCGAGGAGGCGGGCGCATCCTGGACACTCCGGTGCCTTTGTTGGTCCCGGCTACGGCCGAAGGCGAAGGTGCTTCATCTGCACCTTGGCGTAGATCTGCGTCGTAGCGGAGATTGCGGTGTCCCACGAGTTCTGCGATCCCGCCAGAGGATTTCGATGAACTGTCGTATGGCTACGACGGCTCTTCCTTCGCGAAGCGGAGAGATGGATCGACCCTCGCGTCCCGGAGGTACTTGCCGATCTCCTCCGTCATGGCGACGGTGAGCCGCTCTCGCTTCGCCGCCTCAACGAAGATGATCAAGGCGGCCAGTGCTTCGCGGTGAACGTCGGCTGCCGTGAAGATGGGGAGCATCTCCTCGGCCAGACGCTTGACCTCCTCGGTGCGCCCCTCTCGCAGGTAGAGCGGCGCCAAGTCGCGGACGGAGACGATCGCCGCGTCGAAGCCGATCCCTTGCGCGATGAAGCCGTCCCGAGCGGTAAGGAAGGCGCGCTCGGCCGCCTCGCTCTTGCCGTAGCCCGCGTCGATCCGTCCGATGAGCCAAGTCAGTCGGAGCTGCGTCCATGGCTCGCGAAGGCGGGCGTAGTGCTGGTAGTCAGCCGCAATCAGTCTCTCGGCGTCCTGGTACTCGCCCAGGTCAGTGAGATAGGAAGCCAAGTTGTAGCGAGCGCAGACGTAGAGGCGTAGGTTCTCCTCGGGCGTGAGTGAGTGGAGAGCAGCCAAAGTCGTCTCGATTGCCGTCTCCGTCTTATCTTGAAGGTGGAAGGCCACTGCGAGTTTGATGAGGACTCGGGCCTGATCCACCGTGGCGCCGACGAGGCGGTAGAGCATGATGGAGCGGCGCAGCAGCGTCTCCGCCTCCGGGAAGAGTCGCTGATCTTTTCGGAGCGATCCTTCCAGGTCGTCAATGCGGGCCAGAACCCCAGGATCGGTGACCCCCTCGTGTGAGATAAGGAAGCGGGCATGGGCGAAGTGCTCGGCCGCTTTGCGAAGATCGCCAGAGGCTCGGGTAGCGTTCGCCATATAGGCGGTGGCTAAAGCCAAGTAATCGAAGTAACCGGGTACCTGCGGCGTGTGCTGGAGGACGGTTCGGGCGAGCTCGGCAAGGTGGAGAGCTTCGTGCGGCTCGCTCGTAAAGAGTTTTCGGCTCTCCTCGAGGAGGAGTTGAACCAGAGCGACGCCGCGGTAGCGGTCCCGAGCTCGCGCAATCGGCCTCTCTCTGTCTTGAGGCGGAAGTCGGAGAAGCGCGCGAAGGTCGCGTTCGGCCGAGCGGCGCTCTTTCGCCACCTGCGGCACCTGCTTGGAGATCAGCTCCGGGAGAATCTGGAACGCCTGGGTGTAGCCGTAGAGAGTGGCACCCCGCTCGCGCTGCCAGGCTTCAATTTCCCGCCGGCAGGTCGGACAGAGAGCGGTCAGGTGCTCCAAGCCGAGACTGAGGAGGAGGCGAGGCGGCAGCTCCCCACGGGAGACGGCGCCGAGGAGTTCACGGGTGATGTGAAGGGCGGCCATTCTTCCTCCCCCTAGTGTAAGTAGATACCGAAGTATCTTACTTGCGGGTATGCGGGCGCAAGAGGGCTCCGAGAAAAAGAAAAAGGGGTGCCGGCGAGAGATCGCGCCGGCACTTGGAAGACCATCTAGCCGTCCGGGTCCATCTCGGCACCGAGGTTGGTTGTCGTCGGCGGTTGACTCGTGTTCGTGCTGAGAGGAGTAGCGGGCTTCACCGCCTTCACGCCGTTGGGGTCCATCTCGGCGCCGAGGCGGGCGAAGAGGCTCTGGAGCACCGACCATGCTCGGCTGACGGACGTGGACACCGGCTTCGACATGGAGCGCGCCGGGTGCGCCTCTCGGCCGGAGAGGGCGAAGGCAGGCGGGGCAACCGAGGCGAGAACCAGGAGGACAGAGAGGAGTGCTGATCGGACAGCTCGAGGCATAGGAAACCCCTTTCGGGGCGGCTTCCTCCTCACCCTGAATTGGGACGGGGCCGGCCGCCCCCGTCCTATACAGTGCGCCCAACCGGCTGAATTTTGGCCCTTGTTACGAAAACCGAACATTCACAGGCGAACTGGGATCTCTGGTTCGGGAACTTCCTCTGTTTTTTGCTCAGCGGACAGGCGGCCGCCGACCAGAAGGCGGACCTGCCTTTCACAGCACTGCTTCTCGCCCGAAGCAGTCTCCCCAGACGCCGCCGACTTTGTACACGGTCGCCCGCGAGGCGCGGAGCGCTTATATTTTGAATTTAGCCGCTAAATCTTGCGCGGAGCCCGTCTTTTTTGTGCGGAGGGCTTCCTTTTAAAAAAGAGCGCTTATTTTTGCGCGGGAGTCGCTAAATCTCGCGCGGAGCGCTTATTTTTAAAAAAGAGCCGCTAAATCTTGCAGGGAGTCCCTTATCTTGCTCGGGAGCGCTTCCCGAGCAGCCTTCCCGGCTATTTTTTCATGCTGCGGCCGGGCTCCCGGCGATCCCTCTACGTGCTGAAGTCGTAGGTCACCGACCCGCCGGCCATCAGCTTCTTCGTCTGGAGCGGCAGGGGGATGGAGCCGGTGCCGGCTGGCTCCGAGAGGAAGACGCTGCCGCGGAAGTCGTAGTCGATGATGTCGACGGTCTGGCGCAGGATGGTGACGGTCACGGTGTGGGGTCCCGGCGCGGGCAGGCTGTCCTGGGCTCCCTGGACGAGGCAGGTGCCGATGCAGCCGCCGACCGTCCCCCAGTCGCTCCGGCCGATCTCGTGGCCGTCTAAGGATACGGTCGCGGCGAGGACGCTGCCGCTGCTGAAGGTATCGAGGAGGATGGTCGCGACGAGCTGGCTCTGGGGACCCGTCGGGGTGCTCCGGTGCCCGCTGCCGCAACCGAGGAGGAGAAGGAGCGCGAGGCCGGCGGCGCAGGTGTTGGCTTTCAAGAGATCTCCCTTCGGAGCCATCCATCCCGGCTGGTCGCAGCCTGGGGCGGCCCCTTCCGCAGAGCTCTAGAGTAAGCCAATCGGCGGGAGATGCGCCGGCTCGTCCGGCGAGAGCCTGCCCGGGCGCCGCGGGCGCGGCTCGAGCGAGCGGGAGGGAGTGCCGCCTCTAGCGCGCCGTCTGCGGGCGGTGCCAGGCGCGGCGCATGTAGGCGGTGAGCTCGCGGAACAGGCCTTCCTGGATCGTCTGCTCGCGGAGCGAGCGCTGGGCGAGGAGGAGGACGGCGAGCCCCTCGTCGTGCATCCCCCAGGCCTGGAGCGCGCCGTGGATCTGACCCAAGAGGTCGGCCGTCTCGGCGTGCCGGCCTTGGGCGGCAAGGTTCTCCGCCAGGTCGATCGTCATCAGGACGCACTCTTGACTGAGGCCTTGGCGGCGCAGCTCCTCCGTCGTGCCGGTGAGGATCTCCTCGGCCTCGGCGAGCTCCCCCAGGCCGCGATGGATCTTGGCCTCGAGCCACAGACGGCGGATCTGAACGGCCCGGTCGCCGAACCGGTGATACAGCCAGCGGGACCGCTGCAGCAGCTCGAGCGCCTCCTGCGGCCGGCCGAGGTCGCAGAGGAAGAGCGCCGTGGTGTGCCGGATGGAGAGCTCCAGGCGGGGCTCGCGGCGGGCGTCGATCAGCGCATGGGCCTCGGTGAGCAGCGCGATCCCGCGCGCGGGATCGACGTAACCGATCGCCATCGCCTGCTGGATGCCGACACGGCCGATCATGTGCCGGTCGCGCACCCGCTCGTAGATCGCCCGCGCCTTGGCGAGCGATGCCACGGCCTGCCCGAAGCAGCCGAGGTCGGTCTGCAGGGAGGCCGTAAGGGAGTGGATGTGCGCGAAATCGAGGGGGTCGCCGGCGCCTTCGACGACCAGGAGGCGCTCCGCTTCACCGAGCGACGCGGCGGAGCCCTCGAAGTCGGATGACAGGCGCTGGGCGTTGCCGAGCGCCGCGAGGGCCGTCGCGAGGGTCTCCGGAAGGGTGTCCCTGCCATAGACGTCCGGGTCCAGACGAGTGGCGACCGCGGCGGCGAGGCGAGCGATGTCTCCCGCTCGCCGCGGGTCGTCGCGGACGGTGTCCTTCGAGATCTCGAGGAGGCGCTCGTAGAGCCCGTAGGTGAGATAGCTGGCGTCGTTGGTGATGCGGAGGAGCTGCTGGGCGAGGGAGAGCTTCTGGAGGTACTCCCACTGCTCGCGGGCGCGCGCCCTCTGGGCTCGGAGCTCGCTCGGGCGGAGGGTCGCCGAGGACATGAGCCGCCAGAAGACCGCGTCGTGATCGGCCGCGCTCTCCTCGCCCCCGAACACCTCGCTCGCGAGCTCGCGGCAGATCCGACAGCCGGCGAGGAGGTGCCGCACGAGCCGGTTCCGTTCTCCGGCCTCGAGCCGATTCTCGAAAAAGCTTCGAAGCTCGCCTCGCATCACGTGCATCGGCTTCTCCCCGCAGAGTCTGTCGCCTGAGGCTCTTGCCGGAGCTTACCGGTTTCGTGAGGCAAAGAGAAGAGGGCGGACGAGCTACCCCGTCCGCTGCGTCTGGCTCGACTTCGCGGAGCGGCAGCTAGCCGTTGGGATCGAGCCCCGCCCGGATGTCGCCAGCCACCGGGGGAGGGATGGGCTGCGTGACGCTGCCCTGGGGGTCGCCGCCGTTCCCGGACTCGTCGCCCGCCCTGAGGCCGACGAGCGAGAGCAGCTGGTGCCAGGCGGCGGCCAGCGGAGAAGCGGTCGGGGAGGCGGCCGTGGCGCCGTGCCGCGGGGTGTGCACCGGCCGGGCGCTCAAGGGCGCCAGGGCCAATCCGAGCATCAGGAGCGCGACGGCGGTCACTCGACGGCGGGACGGGCGCATGATTCCTCACCTTTCCGGGGAATCCATCGCCAACAGCCGAGGCCGGCCCAGATTCCCACCCAGGGCTTTGTCTGGATGTCCGGTTGCCGACGCGGGTCGGATTCATGGCGGAGGAAAAAGGGATGCCGCGGACGAGCGGGCTGGACGAGCGGGCTGGAGGATGACGTCAAGCCTCGGCGAGGAAGTGGCCCCGGCCGCTCCGCAGCGCCAGCCGCACCGCGCTCCCCGCGGCCGGCGCGCCGCCGGGGGGGAGGTGGACGAGCAGCTCCTCGCCGCCGGCGAGCCGGAGCACCGCCCGGTCGTAGGAGCCGAGCCCGCGGGCGGCGACCACGCCGCGCTCCGCTGCGCCGCCGCCGCTCCGCTCCCTCCGCTCCCGGCCTCCGCCGCGAGCTCCAGGTCCTCGGGGCGGACGACGAGGGTGCCACGGGCCTCCGCCGGGGCGGCGCCGGCGAGATCGACCGGCCCGAGCGGCGTCTTGAGGAGCAGCCTCCCGCCCGCCGCCCCCACGACCTCCGCCGGCAGCAGGTTCGCCTCGCCCAGGAAGCCGGCGACGAAGGGGTCGGCCGGGCGGCGGTAGAGGTCGAGCGGCGGCCCCTGCTGCACCACCCGGCCGCCCCGGAGGACGACCAGGTGATCGGCGAGGAGCATCGCCTCCTCCTGGTCGTGGGTGACGTAGAAGGCGGTCGTCGCGAGCCGGGCGAGGAGCGCCGCGAGCTCGGCGCGGACGCTCCGGCGCAGGCGCGCGTCGAGCGCCGAGAGCGGCTCGTCGAGGAGCAGGAGCGCCGGGCGCGGGGCGATCGCCCGCGCCACCGCGACCCGCTGCTGCTCGCCCCCGGAGAGCTCGCCCGGCTTCCGCGGCAGGAGCGGCTCGATCGAGAGGAGCGCCGCGGCCTCGCGCACCCTTCGCGCGGTGGTGTCGGCCCGATCTCCGGACGAATCGGCGCCGATCGCCCGCCGGCCGCGCGCGCTCTCGAGGCCGAAGGCCACGTTCTCGGCGACCGTGAGGTGCGGGAAGAGGGCATAGGACTGGAAGACGACGCCCACGTCGCGCCGCTCGGTGGGCAGGGCGGCGACGTCCCGCCCGTCGAAGAGGACCGCTCCCGCCGCCGGGGCGAGGAGGCCGGCGAGGAGGCGCAGGAGCGTCGACTTGCCCGACCCCGAGGGGCCGATCACCACCGTGATGCCGCCTTCCGGGAGGGCCAGCGAGACGCCCGCCAGGACGGGCTCGCGCCCGTAGGCGAAGGAGACGTCGCGCAGCTCGACCTTCATGCGCCGATCACCTCTCGTGCCGCATTTCGCTCCGTATTCGATCTGCATTCGATCCGCATTTCGAATGGACACTCCGATCGCCGTCTCACGCCTGGAGCCCGCGGTGGAACGCCTCGCCGCCGAGGGCCTGGATCGCCCAGAGCGCCGGCACCACCGGCAGCAGGAAGACGATCGTCGCCGCGGCGGCGACCGGGAACGAGTTGGTGGTGTAGGTCGCGTAGAGCGCCGCCGGGAAGGTCTGGAGGAGCGGCGTCGCGAGGAGGAACGAGGCGTTGAACTCCCCCCAGGAGACGGCGAAGACGAGGAGCGCCGAGAGCGCCAGGGCAGGGCGCAGCAGGGGGACGACGATCCGCCGCGCCACCTCCCCCGGCGGGGACCCCAGAGCTCGCGCGGCGGCTTCGAGGGCGCCGAGGTCCGGCTCGAGCCCGGCCGCGGCATTGCCGACCGTCTTCACCACCAGCGGCACCGTGTAGGCGAGGTGGCCGGCGGCGAGGAGGAGGAAGCGCGGCAGGCCGCCGGCGGTCGCGAGGAGGGCCACGGCGAGCGCGATGCCCGGGATGGCGAGGGGCGCCAGGGCCGCCGCCTCGAGCGCCCGCGCGCCGGGGAAGGGCCGGCGCCGGAAGGCATAGGCGGCGGGGGCGCCGAGGGCGAGGGCGAGCGGCACGACGAGGAGGACCAGCTCCGCCGAGTGGACGAGCGCGCCGCTCCAGATCGCCAGCACGTAGCGGAAGAGCGCGCCGGTGCCGGCGACCGCCGCCCCCTCCGAGCGCTGCCCGTACCACTCGGCGTGCGAAAAGGCGCCGGCGACGGTCACCGCCACCGGAAAGGCGAGGGCGAGGGCGGCGGCGGCGGTCGCCGCGATGCCCGCCCGGCGCGGCCATTGGATTCGCGGCTCGCAGAGCCCGGCGGCGAGCGCCCGGCGGGCTCATTCCGCGCCGCCTCCCAGCAGGCGGTCGGCGACGAGGGTGAGGGCGGCGAGCGCCAGGCAGAGCGCGCCGGCGACGGCGTCGTCGAGGAACCCGGTCAGCTCGGTGTAGACCTCGAGCGGCGCCACGGTGAAGCGGCGGGCGAGGAGGAGGGCGACGCCGAACGAGCCCATCGAGGCCGAGAAGGTGACGGCGAGCGTGGCGCGGAGGGCGGGCGCGGCGAGCGGCAGGACGATCTTCTGCAGCCGCTCGGCCGGCCCGGCGCCCAGGGTGCGCGCGGCGTCGGCGAGCTCCCAGGGGAAGCGGCGGAAGGCGGACTCGAGCGTCACCACCGCCCGCGGCACCTCGAAATAGAGGTAGGCGAGAAAGAGGCCGGCGACGGTGTAGGCGGAGCCGGCGAAGAGCTCGCGGCCGGTCAGGAGCGCCGCGAGCTTGGGCACCGCGCCGATCCGCCCGAGGACCACGACCATCAGGAAGCCGACGAGGACGCCCGAGAAGGTGAGCGGCAGGGCGATCGCGGCGCGCAGCAGGCGGGCGCCGGCGAAGCGCTGGCGCGCCAGCGTCCAGGCGGGGAGGAGGGCGAGCGCCACGGCGGCGAGCGCCGCCGCGGCGGAGAGCGCCAGCGAGTTGACGAGCGACGTGCGGTAGCGGCCGGCCTTGGCGACCGCGGCGAGGGCGCCGGGGGCCGCCAGCGCCGCCGCCGCCAGATGGGCGAGCGGCCAGGCGACCAAGACGGCGAGGAAGAGGGCGAGCGGGAGCGCCAGGAGCGGCCCCGCCCACGATCGACCGGCCACCCGCCCGCCCGCCGGCCTAGCGGCCGCTGCCGCGGATCTCATCCACCCAGGCTCTCTTGAGCGCGTCGGCCGCCGCCGCCATCTTCGCGAGGTCGAGGGCGCGGGCGCGCGCGTACTCGCTCTCGGGCAGGAACCTGGCGGCGATCGCGGCGGGCAGCGCCCCGGCGACCACCGGCTTGAAGTAGGCCTTGGCGAACTCCGCCTGCGCCGCGTTGGTCAGCAGCCAGTCGAAGTAGGCCCGCGTCGCCTCCGGGTGCGGCGCGCCCTTCGCCATCCCCATCACCAGCGGCATGGTGAACGTCCCCTCGCGGGGGATCACCACCTCGACCGGCGCGCCGTCGACGTGGCGCATCTTGTAGCCGTTGCCGTCGGCGTTCACCCAGATCGGGATCTCGCCGCGCAGCACCGCGTTGTAGACCGACTCGCGGGGATAGGACGAGACGTTGGCGTCGAGCTTCTTGAGATAAGCGAGGCCGGGCCTGAAGTTGCGCTCGTCTCCTCCCATGAGCTGGTTCACCCCGTAGACCAGGGTATAGGAGGTGCCGCCCCAGGTGGGGTCGTCATAGGCGATCTTCCCCTTGTAGACCGGCTTCAGCAGGTCCTGCCAGGAGCGCGGCACCGGCGCGCCGCCGAGCGCCTTGGTGTTGACGATGAACGCGATGGCGCTCGTGTGGACGGTCCACCAGAGGCCGTTGGGGTCCTTGAGCGCCGCCGGGATCTTCTCCCAGCCCTTCGGCTTGTAGGGCTGGTGGAGCCCCTTCTCGGCCGCCTGGTAGCCGATCGCGCCCGAGTAGTAGGCGCAGTCGGCGACCGGGTGGTCCTTCTCCTTCTCGAGCGCCGCCAAGGCGATCGACGAGCCCTTGGCGTCGGGCGGCACGGTGACGCCCGCGACCTGCTTGTAGAGGGCGGTGACGCCGCCCCAGTTGGCGTAGTTGGGGATGCAGTCGTACTGGATGACGACCTTCTCGACGGCGGCCGCGGGGCGGGCGCCGGCGAGCGCGGCGAGCGCGGCAGTGACTGCGAGGACGGCGAGCGGCTGGCGCATGACAGTCTCCTAGAAGCTGTAGTGGAGGACGAGGTCGTAGCTCTTGTCGAGGAAGGCGTCGGGGCCGCGCCGCGGCTCGGTCTTCCACCAGTCGTACTCGACGATCAGGTCGAGCTTGTCGTGCAGCTTGACGACGGCGCCCGGCACCACCTCGACCTCGGTCGTCTTGAGATCGGTGTAGTCGACCTGGCTGTAGTTGAGCCGCAGGTTGAGACGCGGCAGCGCCTGCCAGCGGACGCCGGCCAGGAGGTAGGTGCCGTCGAGGTAGCCCAGGCGGAGGTCGGGGGTCAGCTCCGGCTTGATGCCGTGCTGCTTCAGCACCTCGACGTAGCCGATCGCCGGCCCCCAGGTGAGGGTGGCGTCGGCGGCGGCTTGCGACAGCGAGAAGCTCCGCCCTGCGATCCCGCCGCCGGTCCGCTCGATGCGGCCCGAGAGCCCCGAGAGGCCGAGGGCGAGCGAGCGGCCGGCGCCCAGGCTCCAGGTGGGGACGACGCGGGCGGTCGCCGTGTCGCGCTCCACCGCCGCCGGGTCGCTCTCGACGTCGCGGCCGGGGAGCGATCCAGCGACGTGGTCGTTGTTGGCGAAATACTGGACCGAGTAGTCGAGCGCGAAGGGCGGCGCCGAGCGCCCGGGCGCAGGCCGCGTGCCGACCAGCTCGACCCCGTAGTCCGGGTTGAGCTTCAGGCCGTTGAAGTACTGCACGTTGCCGAAGAAGGAGTCGTCCCAGAGGATGCCGACCTTGCGGTAGAACTTGCCGGCGTGGACGTCGCCGACCGGCGTCTTCGCCCACACGTAGGCCTCCTGGAACCAGACGTCCGAGACGAAGTAGGAGCGCAGCTTCGAGTCGCGGGCGCGGGTCTGCACGTGGAGGCCGTAGGCCTTGTCGGCGGTGGCGGCGTCGACGTTCAGGACGAAGGCGTAGATCTCGAATTTCTGCTCCGCCCCCTTGAGGTCGGGCAGGTACTCGAAGAGATAGATGCCGCCCGAGAGGTCGAAGGTGCCCGCCGGGGCGCGCACGGAGAGCGCCGGCGCCGGGTCGGCTGAGCGGCGTCGGGATCGGCCGCGGGCGCCGCGGCCCGCGCCGGCGCGGCGGGCAGGGCGAGGAGGACGAGAAGGAGCGACGGCAGGGCGAGACGGCATCGGTTCCAACGGGTCGGATGGAGCACACCGGGCACGGAAGCCCTCCTCGGCGGACGCTCGAGGAGCGACCGCCCGGATGCGGGGTTCGACTACGACGGCGAGGTCAGCGGAGGGAGGCGGCGGCGGGCGGGCCGCGCGTCGCGAGGCGCGCGGCGAGGAGGAGGCGGCGTGGCGGGCTCCCGTGTCCGGCCCAGCCGGTCGCCGGGCGGGCGGGGAGGAGGCGCGCGATCAGGCGGGCGAGGCCGGCCGGGAGGTCGGCGGCGAGGAGGGTTGCGAGATCGCGCCGCGCGTCGAGGTCGGCGAGCGGCGGCAGGAGCGCCGCGTCGCCGGCGCGGGAGAGGAGCTCGGCGCAGACGCTGGGGCGCCGCCAGGCGATGCCGGCGAGGAGGTCGCGCGGGTCGCTTGGGTCGCTCGGCTGGCCGGCCCGGCCGCGGAGCCGGCAGCCGAGGAGATAGACGCCGCCGTCCGGCGAGGGTCCGAGGACGGTCCGGCGGCTGCCGAGGAGCGCGAAGGCGCGCGCCAGGACGGCGGCGCCGAGCTGCGGCACGTCGCCGGGGACGGCGACGATGTCGCGGTAGCCGAGGGCTCGGGCATCGGCGAAGGCGTTCTCCAGCCGCTCGCCGAAGCCCCTGCCGCGCTGGGCGAGGGCGCGGCAGCCGGCGACCGGCGACCCGATCGCCAACAGGTCGACGCCGGGGAGCGCGGCGACGGCCGCGGCGAGGCGCCGCCGCGCGTAGGCGAGCAGCAGGCCGGCCCGCCCCAGCCGCTTGGCGCGCGACTCCGCCGCCGCGGAGACGGCGAAGAGGAGGACGCAGCGGCGGTTCGCGGTTCGGTCCATGGAGCCCTGGGCTGACGAGCCCGAAGCTTAGTACGACATGGGGGGCGCCGCGGATGACGCGGCGCATGGCGGTCTTCCCGCGCCGGGGCTGTGCTAGCGTTCGGATCTCCTCCCCATGTCCACCGATCCGTCCGCTCCGATCCCTCCGTCCCATCCGACCCCTCCGGCCTCCGGGGCCGGCGTCCCCGGGCTCCCCCTGGTCAGCGTCATCATGGGGAGCCGCTCGGACTGGGAGACGATGCGCCACGCCGGCGAGATGCTCACCCGCTTCGCGGTGCCGCACGAGTGCCTCGTCGTCTCCGCCCACCGGACGCCCGACTGGATGCGGGAGCTCGCGACCGGAGCGGCCGGCCGCGGCATCGAGGTGGTGATCGCCGGCGCCGGCGGCGCCGCCCACCTCCCCGGCATGGTCGCCGCCCAGACGCGCCTGCCGGTGCTCGGCGTGCCGGTCGAGAGCCAGGCGCTGAAGGGGATGGACTCGCTCCTGTCGATCGTCCAGATGCCCTCCGGGGTGCCGGTGGGCACGCTCGCGATCGGCCGCGCCGGCGCCGCCAACGCCGCCCTCCTGGCCATCCGCATCCTCGCCCTCCGCCGCCCCGAGCTGGCGCGGCGGCTCGAGGAGTTCGCGGCCGAGCAGGCGCGGCAGGTGCGCGCCGAGACCCTGGAGTGAGCGCCCGCCGGAGCGCGCCCGTCCTCCCCGGCGCGACGATCGGCGTCCTCGGCAGCGGCCAGCTCGGGCGGATGTTCGCCATCGCGGCGCGGCGGATGGGCTACCGCGTCCACACCTTCTCGCCCGACTACGACACGCCGACCGGCCAGGTGGCCGACCGCGAGGTCACCGCGGCCTACGACGACCTCGACGCCGTCCGCGGCTTCGCCCGCGACGTCGACCTGGTGACCTTCGAGTTCGAGAACGTCCCCGCGGCGACCGCCGAGGCGGCGGCCGAGCCGGCCCCGGTGCGCCCCGCCGGCGCGGTCCTCCACACCACCCAGAACCGCCTGCGCGAGAAGGGCTTCCTCGCCGGCGCCGGCTTCCCGGTGACCCCCTTCGCCGCCGTCCGCAGCGCCGCCGACCTGCCGCCGGCGCTCGCCGCCCTCGGGCTGCCGGCCGTCCTCAAGACCGCCGGCTGGGGCTACGACGGCAAGGGCCAGGCGGTGATCCGCGACGGCGCCGAGGCCGCGGCCGCCTTCGGCGCCCTCGGGGGAGGCGAGGCGGTCCTCGAGGCCTTCGTCGACTTCGAGCGCGAGGTCTCGGTGGTCGCGGCGCGCGGCCCGGACGGCGCCGCCGCCGAGTTCGCGCCGATCGAGAACCGCCACCGGCGGCACATCCTCGACCTCTCGATCGCCCCCGCCGAGCTGCCGCCGCGGCTGGCGCGCGAGGCGGCGGAGATCGCCCGCGGCATCCTCGCGGCGCTCGACGTCGTCGGCGTCCTCTGCGTCGAGCTCTTCGTGACGCGGGACGGGCGGCTGCTGGTCAACGAGCTGGCGCCGCGCCCCCACAACTCGGGCCACCTGACCTTCGACGCCGCGGTGACCAGCCAGTTCGAGCAGCAGCTCCGCGCCATCTGCGGCCTGCCGCTCGGCGGCACCGGGCTCCTCTGCCCGGCGGCGATGGCGAACCTCCTGGGCGACCTCTGGGAGGGCGGCGAGCCGGACTGGGCGGCGGCGCTCGCCCACCCCGCCGTCAAGCTCCACCTCTACGGCAAGGCGGCGCCGCGCCCCGGCCGCAAGATGGGGCACCTGACCGCCCTCGCCCCCGACCGCGACGCCGCCCTGGCGCTGGCGGTCGCGGCGCGCCGGGCGCTGACCGCCGGCCGGGCGGCCTCGCCCGCTCCGGAGCCGCCGCTCGCCGCGGGATGACGAGGCGACCGGCATGTGGATGATCTACGGCGCCAACGGCTACACCGGGGAGCTCGCGGCGCGCGAGGCGGCGCGCCGCGGCCTTGCGCCCATCCTCGCCGGCCGCAACGCCCGGGCGGTCGCCGCCCTGGCGGGCGAGCTCGGGCTCTCCAGCCGCGCCTTCGGGCTCGACGACCGGGCGGCGCTCGGCGCCGGGCTCGCCGGCGTCGCCGCGGTCCTCCACTGCGCCGGCCCGTTCGTCCGCACCAGCGCGCCGCTCGTCGACGCCTGCCTCGCCGCCGGGGTGCACTACCTCGACATCACCGGGGAGATCGCCGTCTTCGAGGCCGTCCTCGCCCGCTCCGCCGAGGCCGTGCGGGCGGGCGTCGCGCTGCTGCCCGGCGTCGGCTTCGACGTCGTCCCCAGCGACTGCCTGGCGGCGCGCCTCGGCGCGGCGCTGCCGGGGGCGGCCGAGCTCGCCCTCGCCTTCGCCTCCGACCGCGGGGGCTACAGCCGCGGCACGCTGAAGACGATGATCGAGGGCCTCCCCAACCTGGGCGCCGTGCGGCGCGGCGGCCGCATCGTCGCGGTGCCCGCCGGCTACGAGACGCGGCGGATCGACTTCGGCGGCGCCCTGGGCGAGCGCTGGGCGATGACCATCCCGTGGGGCGACGTGGCGACCGCCTACCACACGACCGGCATCCCGAGCATCCGCGTCTACACGGCGGCGCACCCCAAGGCCATCCGGCGCCTGCGCCGCCTCGCCAGGCTGGCGCCGCTCGCCGCCGCCGGCCCGGTCAAGCGCTGGCTGCAGCGGCGGGTGGACCGCCGGGAGCCCGGCCCCGGGGCGGAGGTCCGCGCCACCGCCCGCACCTACCTCTGGGGCGAGGCGAAGGACGCCGCGGGGAAGACGGTGACGGCGCGCCTCGAGACCCCCGAGGCCTACGCCCTCACCGCCGTCTCGGCCGTCGAGGCCGCCGAGCGCGCGGCGAGCGGCGCCGTCCGGCCCGGCGCCTGGACCCCGTCCCGCGCGTTCGGCGCGGATTTCGTCGACGGCTTGCCGGGAGTCGTCGCCGGCCCGGTCGGATAGCCGCGCGGCCGGCGGGATCCCGCCCCGCCGCGCCGGAAGACCGCCGGGCGGCGCGGACGGCGAGATATCGCGTCGGGAACCATCCCAACGGTCTGGATGTCGTCCAAACGGTTCGGCAGGCGGAAAATCGATTTGGACGAGATCCAACCGATTCTGTAGGCGAGAAATCGAATTGGCGCGCTACAAATCGATTCGGACGACGAAAAATCGAATTGGCGCGCTACAAATCGAATTGGCGCGCTACAAATCGATTGGGATCGCTACAAATCGAGTTGGATGACGAAAAACCGAGTTGGATCGCTACGAATCGAGTTGGATCGCTACAAATCCGGTTGGACCGCGGGGAATCGAGTTGGATCGCTGTATGGCGGCTCTGCCGGGGAGCGCGGCCGCCCTCAGCCGAGGGCTTTCTTGAGCAGCGCGATCTGGCCGGCGTGGTAGGCGTCGTGCTGGGCGAGGCCGTGGAGCATGACGTAGGCGTCGTAGTCCTTGCCGGGGATGGGCTCGGCGAGCCTCGGCTCCGGCAGCGCCGCGATCTGTCGGCAGAGCTCCTCGTGGGCGTCCTCAAGCCGGGAGACCGCCTGCCGCCAGGCGTCCTCGCTCGCCTCGCCGGCTCCCGGCCAGTCCTCGGAGCCCTCCGCCGGCAGGACCGGCTGGCTCTGCGTCAGCCGCCGGCCGACGACTCCCACCCAGAAAGTCAGATGGAGGACGATCTCCCAGACGTTGTGGGCGTTGCCGAGCGGGCGGGCGGCCGCCTGGGCGGCGGTCACGTCGGTCAGCGCCTCGGCGAGCGACGGGCCGTGCCAGGAGGGACCGAAGAACGCCCGCTTGAGCTCGTCGACGATTCTCTCGCTCTCGTTCATGGCGCGAGGATATCGCGGCCTGGACGAGCGGCCTCCTAGATCGCCGCCAGCAGGTGGGCGCCGATCCACACCAGGCCGCCGAGGAAGAGGAGCGGCACGAGCGCGACGAGGAGCACCGGCCCCACCACGCAGACGGCGACGAGCACGGCGACCGGCAGCAGCACGAGCTTCAGGACGATGCCGAGGAGCGCGAACGGCAGGAGCACGGCGCGGAAGGCGAGCTTGAGGATGCCGGCGACGAGCGCCAGCAGGAGGAAGAGGCCGCCGGCGGCGACGGCGAGGAGCAGCAAGAGAGCGAGCATCGGTCGATCGGGCGCGCCGCCCGTGCGGCGCGCCGCCACCTCCTGCCCCTACCTACGATCCGCCGCGGCGCGGGTTTCGACTCCGGGTTCGCGGGCTACAGGTTGGCGAAGGCGAGCGTCAGGAGGGCCTTCTGCTCCATGGCGTGCGCCTTGGCCGAGCCCGTCGCCGGGCTGCCCGAGGCCGAGCGCTTGATCGTCCGCACCGGCCGCCGCCCGGCGACGCGGTGGATGCTCGGCAGGACGAAGAAGAGCGCCCCCATGTTGGCCGGCTCCTCCTGCACCCAGACGATGTCGCGCGCCTCCGGGTGGCGCTCGAGGACCTCCGCCAGCTCGCGCTCCGGGAAGGGGTAGAGCTGGTCCAGGAAGACGATCGCCGTCGAGGCGTTGCCGAGCCGCTCGCGCTCGCGCCGCAGCTCGTGGCCGATCTTGCCGGTGCAGAGGAGGACGCGGGCGGCGCTCTCGACCTCGGGGTCGGGGACGACGTTCAGGAACCTGTCGCGCGAGAAGTCGGCGATGGGCGACGAGGAGTCCTTGTGGCGCAGCATGCTCTTGGGGGTGAAGACGACGAGCGGCTTGCGCCAGGCGCGCAGCGCCTGGCGGCGCAGCAGGTGGAAGTACTGCCCGGCGGTCGACGGCTGGCAGACCTGGATGTTGTCCTCGGCGGCGAGCTGGAGATAGCGCTCCATGCGCGCGCTCGAGTGCTCGGCTCCCTGCCCCTCGTAGCCGTGCGGCAGCAGCATGACGAGCCCGGAGAGCAGGCCCCATTTGTCCTCGCCGGCGGTGATGAACTGGTCGATGATCACCTGTGCGCCGTTGGCGAAGTCGCCGAACTGCGCCTCCCAGAGGACCAGCGTCTCCGGGTAGTCGCGGCTGTAGCCGTACTCGAAGCCGAGGACGGCGGCCTCGGAGAGCATCGAGTCGTAGATCTCGAAGCGGGGCTGATCGGGGGCGAGGTGCTGGAGCGGCAGGTACTCGGCGCCGTCCTCGACGTCGATGAGGACCGAGTGCCGCTGGTTGAAGGTGCCGCGCCGGCTGTCCTGGCCGCTCATGCGGATCGGCACCCCGTCGTCCAAGAGCGAGCCGAAGGCGAGCGCCTCGGCCATGCCGTAGTCGACCGGCAGCTCGCCACGCGCCATCCTGGCGCGCTGCTCGAGCAGGCGCTTGATCTTCTCGTGGACGTGGAAGCCCGGAGGCGGCGTCGTCAGCCGCTCGCCGAGCCGCGCCAGCTCGGGGCCGGGGACGCCGGTCGGCACCTCGTGCTCCGGCTTGTAGCGCCCGCCCACGTAGCGGTCCCAGTAGGTGGGGAGGGTGCGGAGCGTCGGCTTGCGCTCGACCTCGCCCGCCTGCTTCTGCGCCTGGTCGAGCTCGGCGCGGAGCGCCGCCGCCTTCGCCTCGGCCTCGGCCTCCGGGGCGCCGAGCTGGCGCGCGTAGATCTTCCACAGGGGCGGGTGCGCCGCGATCTTCCGGTAGAGGAGCGGCTGGGTGATCGTCGGGTCGTCGACCTCGCTGTGGCCGTGCCGCCGGTAGCCGATCAGGTCGACCACCACGTCCTCGGCGAAGGTGTAGCGGTAGTCGATGGCGAGGGCGGCGACGCGGAGGACGGCGTGCGCGTCCTCGCCGTTGACGTGGAAGATGGGGATCGGCAGGCGCCGCGCCACGTCCGACGCGAAGCGCGACGACTGGAAGCTCGCGGGCTCGGTGGTGAAGCCGATCAGGTTGTTGACGATGACGTGGACCGTGCCGCCGACCTCGAAGCCGGGGAGGGCGGAGAGGTTGAGCGTCTCGGCGAGGATTCCCTGGCCGGCGAAGGCGGCGTCGCCGTGGAGGAGGATCGGCACCACCTTGACCCCGCGCTCGTCGCCGGAGCGCACCTGCTTGGCGCGGGCGCGCCCCTCGGCGATCGAGTCGACCGCCTCGAGGTGGCTCGGGTTGGAGACCAGATGGATGAAGAGCTCGCGGCCGTTCTCGCCGCGGAAGGTGCCGGTCGCCCCCATGTGGTACTTGACGTCGCCGCCGCCCAGGATGCTCCGCGGGTCGACGTCCTCGAAGCCGGCGAGGAGCTCGAAGGCCGGGCGCCCGACGGTGTGGAGCATGACGTTCAACCGCCCGCGGTGGCTCATCGCCAGCACCACCTGCTCGCCGGCGTGGCGCGCCACCGCCTCCAGCATCTCGGAGAGCAGCGGGATGAGCGCCGCGACGCCCTCGATCGAGAACCGCTTGGTGCCCAGGTAGCGGGCCTGGAGGACCTGCTCGAAGGTCTCCGCCTCGAGCACCTGCTCGAGCGCCCGCAGCGCCCGCGCCGGCTCGACGGGGAACGGCGCCTCCATGCGCTCCTCGACCCAGCGCCGGCGCGCCGGATCGGCGATGTGCATGAACTCGACGCCGATCGGGCCGCTATAGATGCGGCGCAGCTCCTGGACGGCCGGCGCGGTCAAGTCGCCGAGCGCCGGGTGCCGCTCCGGCCGCAACCGCTCCAGGGGGTCGAGATCGGCCGCGAGATAGCCCCAGCGGCGGAAGGCGTCGACCGTCTGGGGATCGGGAGCTCGGGGTGGCGGGCGTCGAGGTCGGCTGCGGTTCGGCGATAGCCATGACCTCTAAAGGATATCGCGTCCCCGCTCTCCCGGCGGAGCGCCACGGACCACCGCGGGCGGCGGCGGAGCGGCTGGGAACCGACGATCAGCCCGCCGTCTCCGTGTGACCCCGAATCCAGTGGCCCACCTCCTCTTCGGAGAGGTGGCCCTGCACCAGTCCGATCACCGCCTCGTAGGCGTCCGCTTCGGAGGCGGTCAGGCGCAATCCGTTGAGGAGGAGGAAGGTTGCGGCGACCGCGAAGGCAACACGCTTGTTACCGTCCACGTAGCCATGGTTCTTCGCGAGACCGAAGAGGTATGCGGCGGCGAGGTCGGCGAGGTCAGCTTCCGGCTCGTAGGCCAATCGATTTCTGGGCCGCGCCAGAGCAGATTCGATCAGATCTTCGTCGCGGGCTCCGGGCGCGCCACCATGCTCGAGCAGGAGCTCGGAGTGGATGGTGTCGACCATCAGGCGGGTCAGCCAGCGCGGCTCCGGCACGCCTCATTCCGCCAGCTTCTTGAGCGTGTTGCGGTACTGTCTGCGCACCTTGGCGAAAGCCTGCATGGCGGCATGGAAGTCGGGATCATAGGGTGTCAGCAGCACGCCGTTTTCGGTGTCGACGGCAAACATCCGATCTCCCGGTCCAACCTGCAGCCGCTCCACCATCTCCTTGGGCAGCGTGGCGGTCACCGAGCCACCAGCCTGCCGCAGCTTGATCTCCTTGACCATGAGGTCACCTCCTAAAAATGCTACCACTCGGGAGCACAATCGTGCTCCCTACGAGCAAGGTACCATGCGCCGGTGTTCGCGGAATTTCGCGCCCCCGACCTCGCCGCGCGGCTCCGCGCCGCCGCCGCGTGGCCGCTCGGGGCCTACCTCCTCGCCCAGCTCTACTTCACGCTCTACCCGCTCCTCGCCGAGGTGCCGCGCTGGCTCTTCGAGTCGGTCCGCGTCGACCTGCTGGCCGGGCTCGCCGGCGGCCTCATCTCGGGCCTTTCGGCGGCCCGCCCCGAGCGGGACGATCGTGACGATCCCGGCGCTCGCCAGGAGCCGCGCCCGCGGCTCGGCCTCCCCGCCGCCGGCTGGCTGGCGGCGCTCGCCGGCGGCCTCCTCCTCTGCGGCTGGACGCTCGCCGGGATGTCCTTTCCCTGGATGGTGTAGGGTTGGCGGCATGAGATCGCGCCCGTCGAGGAGGCCCCTCCCGGCGACCCTGCTCGCGGCGGCCCTGGCGCTCGCCTGCCGGCCCGGACCGCCCGCCACGTCTCAGGCAACGCCCGCGGCCGAGCGGACCTCGCCGGCCGTCGCCGCGGATCCCGCGGCTGCCGCGCCCTGCTACCGCGTCGTGCCGATGGCCGGCGCGGAAACCGACGAGAGCCGGCGGCAGATCGAGTGCGGCGATGGCAGCCAGGGCAGCCAGGGCGGCCGCTTCACCCTCCGCCGCGCCGCCGACGGCAAGTGGTACCAGGAGATGAAGGTCCGGGCCGGCATGGTCCCCGGCTATGCCACCCCCGAAGCGGCCGGCAAGGCCCTCTGCGGCTGCCCCTGACGGCTCGCGCCGCGCGCGCGGCTGAACGAAAGCGCCTCCGTCCACGTATGCATGTTACGCGGGCGCTTGCCCCGTGCGCGGGCGCCGTGCGATACTCCGCGCCTCAATCCTTAGGAGCTGTACATGGTTTCTCCGCATCTCTGGGGCAGCTTGTTCCTGACCATGGGCGTCGCCGTCCTGCTCTACGGCGTCAGCCTCTTCTTCGAGAAGCTGGGGTTCGTCCAGCGCTCGGGCGAGGCGACCGGGCGGGTGGTGAGCCGGGTGACCGGCGCGCCCGGCGGCCTCTGGCGCCCCGAGTGCTACTACCCGGTGATCCTCTTCGCCACCCCCGACGGCCGGCAGGTCCTCTTCCAGTCGCCGGAGACGATGCGCGACCTCGCCTGCCGGGTGGGGACCGAGATGCCGGTCCTCTACGAGAGCGCCAACCCGGAGCGGGCGCGGATCGCCGTCCGCAAGTGGTACGACGTCTTCATGACCGTCTACCTCGGGGTGCTGGTGAGCGCTGCCGGCCTGATCCTGACGACGGGCCTCGCCCGGCTGACGTGGTAGGAGGCCGCCGTCAGAGGCCGCTGACCAGCGAGCCGAGCAGGAGCAGGGCGCCGGCGAGCACCAGCATCCAGGTCCCCAGCCGGTCGGGGAGCCTGAGCACCCCGAGCGCCTCCAGCAGCCCCACCAGCCACAGCACGGCCGCGAGCAGGACAGTGCCCCGCCGCGGTGCCTGCGTGCGAAACCCTCGGTTCCTCGCCATGCGCCACCTCCTCGTCGGCCGCGTTGGAATGCCGGATCGGCGGCCGGACGATATCAGACGGCTTCCCGCGGGCCTGGGCCGCCCCCGGCGTTGACCTCCCCGGACGACCTCCCCACCTGGCGGGTTCCCCGCCTGCCCGCCGCCGGCCGGCCCGCCGCCGAGATCCCGCTCGCCGAGATCCCCTGGAGCGCCCTGCCGCCGCTGCCCCCCTTCCGGCTCTCCGACGGCAGCGCCGCCGCCCTGCAGCAGACCACGGTGCGGCTCGCCTGGGACGACGCGGCCCTCTACGTGCGCTTCGACTGCGAGGACCGCGACGCCTGGGGGACCCTCACCCGCCGCGACGACCCGATCTATCAGGAGGAGGTGGTGGAGGTCTTCCTCGCCGCGGGAGAGGCGACGCCGGCCGGCTACTACGAGCTCGAGGTGAGCCCGCTCGGCACGCTCTTCGACGCCTGGATCGACAACCCGGACAGCCGGCGCGACACGATGCGGATCGGCACCGAGTGGGACTGCGCCGGCATCCGCTGGCAGGCGGGGCCGGCGGGCGTTCGCCAGGACTGGTGGGCGGCGCTCGCCCTGCCCTGGAGCTCCCTCGTTCCGGCGGGGCCGCCGCCCGCGGTCTGGCGCGCCAACTTCTACCGCATCGAGCGGCCGCGGGGCGGCGGGACGGAGCTCAGCGCCTGGTCCCCCACCCTCGCCGTGCCGCCCGAGTTCCACCGGCCGGCCCGCTTCGGCGTGCTGCGCCTCGCGGCCGACCCCCCGCGCTAAGAGGACAAGCCGGAGGAGACCGCGCCGGCGGGGAGCGCGGCGCCGTTCCCCGCGGCGATCTGGGCGAAGAGGGCATGGGTCTGGCGGGCCGTCTCCTCCCAGGAGAAGTCGGCCGCCCGCGCCAGGCCCTTGCCGATCAGCTCGGCGCGCAGGGCGTCGTCGCCGAGGACGCGCAGCATGCCCTCGGCGATCGCCCGCGGGTCGTAGGGGTCGACGAGGACGGCGGCGCCGCCGGCGACCTCGGGCGAGCCGCCGGTCTCGGTCGTCACCACCGGGCAGCCGCAGGCCATCGCCTCGACCACCGGGATGCCGAACCCCTCGTAGAGGGAAGGGAGGACGAAGAGGTCGGCGAGGCTGTAGACCGCCGGCAGGTCCTCGTCGGGCAGGAAGCCGGGGAAATGGACGGCGCCGGCGAGGCCGAGGTCGGCCACCTGCCGGAGGTCGCCGTCGTAGCGCCAGCGCTTGAACCCCACGGCGACGAGCTGCTGCGGGACGAGGTCGCGGATCAAGGCGTAGGCGCGCAGCAGGTTGGTGAAGTTCTTGAGCGGGTTCAGGCCGCCGACGAAGAGGATGTAGCGCTCGGGCAGGCCGTAGCGGGCGCGGACCGCCTCGGCCTCGGCGCGCGGCACCGGGCGGAAGCGCGGGTCCTGGGAGCAGGCGATGGCGTGCACCTTCTCCTCTTGGACGCCGAGGAGGCGCACGGTGTCGCGCGCCGCCGTCTCGGTGAGCACCAGGACGGCGCTGGCGCGCCGGCAGTACCAGGGCATCATCCAGCGGTTGTAGAGGCGGTTCGCCCACGGGAAGACCTCGGCGCAGGCGAACTGCTCGGGGCCGTGGAGGGCGAAGGCGGTGGGGCAGGGCGAGACGAGCGGCGAGGAGAGCTTGGGCTGGAAGACGAGGTCGAGCCCGGCGCGGCCGGAGTAGCGCGGCACGGCCACCTGGTCCCAGAGGAGCTTCGAGGAGGCCGAGAGCAGCACCTCGCGGACCGCCGGATGATCCGCGTAGCGGCCCATCGCCGCCGAATCCTTGTAGAGGAGGTGGTACTCGTCGCCGCGGTCGAGCGCGAGGAGAGCGCCGAGGAGGTGATGGGTGTAGACGACGATACCGCCCTTCTCCCCGATGTGCCGGAGCATGACGCCGATCTTCACGGGAGCAACCTCACGGAGCGCCGGTACGCTCCTCCGATGGGAGATTCTGCTGCGAGCTGCGGCCTGCGGCGGCCCAACGGGCCGCGGCGAGAGAGCAAGCGAGAACTGTGCCGTGCGAGCCCGGGCTCAGCGGCCGGCGCCCGGCGGCGCAGCGAGGGCGGCGTCGACCACCGCCTGGGCCTGCTCCAGGATGCTCCGCAGGTGGTCCTCGCCGCGGAAGCTCTCGGCGTAGATCTTGTAGATGTCCTCCGTGCCCGACGGGCGCGCCGCGAACCAGCCGCTCGCGGCCAGTAACCTTGAGGCCGCCCAGGGGAGCGCCGTTGCCCGGCGCCTGGGTGAGCACGCTCGCGATCGCCTCGCCCGCCAGGTCGGTCAGCCGGATGTCCTCCGGTGCCAGGCGCTTCAGCCGCTCCTTCTGCTCCGCCGTCGCCGGCGCCTCCACGCGGTCGTAGACCGGCTCGCCGAGCTCCGCCGCGAGCTCCCGGTAGACCTCGCCGGGGTCGCGGCCCAGCCGCGCCGTCATCTCGGCGGCGAGGAGGGCGAGCGCGATGCCGTCCTTGTCCGTCGTCCAGGCGGTGCCGTCGAGGCGGGAGAGCGAGGCCCCGGCGCTCTCCTCGCCGCCGAAGCCGAGCGAGCCGTCGAGCAGGCCGTCGACGAACCATTTGAAGCCGACCGGCACCTCGAAGAGCCGGCGGCCGAGCTGGGCGGCGACGCGGTCGATGATCCCGCTGCTCACCACGGTCTTGCCGACCGCCGCGTCCGGCCGCCAGCCCGGCCGGTGGCGGAAGAGGTAGGAGACCGCCGCCGCGAGGTAGTGGTTGGGCGGCAACAGCCCGGCGCTCCGGGTGACGATGCCGTGCCGATCGTGGTCGGTGTCGCAGGCGAAGGCGATCTCGAAGCGGTCGCGGAGGCCGAGCAACCGCTGCATGGCGTAGGGCGAGGAAGGGTCCATGCGGATCTGGCCGTCCCAGTCGACCGTCATGAAGCGGAAGGTCGGATCGACGGTCGCGTCGACGACGGTGAGGTCGAGCCCGTAGCGGTCGGCGATCGGCCCCCAGTAATGGACCCCGGCGCCGCCCAGCGGGTCGACCCCGAGGGAGATCCCGGCGCCGCGGACGGCCGCGAGGTCGATCACCCGGCCGAGGTCGGCGGTGTAGGCGCCGAGGAAGTCGTGCCGGTGGGTGGTCGCGGCGTGGAGAGCGCGCTCGTAGGGCACCCGGCGGACGGCGTGGAGACCGCCGCCGCCCGCCAGGAGCTCGTTCGCCTTGGCCTCGATCCAGCCCGTGACCGCGGGCTCCGCCGGCCCGCCGTTCGGCGGGTTGTATTTGAAGCCGCCGTCGCCGGGCGGGTTGTGCGACGGCGTGACGACGATGCCGTCGGCGAGGCCTGTGCGCCGCCCCAGGTTGTACCGCAGGATCGCGTGCGAGACGGCGGGGGTCGGCGTGTACTCGTCCCCGGCCGCGATCATGACCTCGACGCCGTTGCCGGCGAGCACTTCGAGGGCGCTCGCCGCGGCCGGCGCCGAGAGCGCGTGGGTGTCGACGCCGAGGAAGAGCGGCCCGTCGACGCCGTGGCTGGCGCGGCAGAGGCAGATGGCCTGGCAGATGGCGAGGATGTGCCACTCGTTGAACGAGCGGTCGAAGGCCGAGCCGCGATGCCCGGAGGTGCCGAAGGCGACCCGCTCGGCCGGCACGGCGGGGTCGGGCCGCTCGGCGAAATACGCCGTCACCAGCTTCGGCACGTCGACCAGCCGCGCGGGATCGGCCGGCTTGCCGGCGAGGGGGCTCACGTTCATCCCGGGCTGTGCTTCACGGCCCGTGCCATGGGCCGGGCGCGAGATGAAGAAACGGCCCCTCTCGCCGCTCAGCCGGCGGCGGCGAAGCCGGCGGCCGCGGCGAGCAGGCGATCGGTCTCTTCCGGGGTGTACTCGTAGGCCCGGTGGACACCGATGCCGAGCGCGCCCTGGACACGGCCGCGGGCATCGCGGACGGGGACCACGATGGCGCCGTGGACGCCCGTCGAGCGCGCCCCCGGCTCGACGTCGCCGCTCTCGTCCGTCTGGATGTTGCAGGCCGAGACCGGCTCGTTGCGCTGGGCGGCCAAGCCCGCCATCCCCTTGCCCACCGGCACCCGCGAGACGATCTCGGCGACGTGTGGGGGCAGCCCCACATGGGCCCTCAGGATCAGGATCCCCGCCTCGTCGAGGAGGTGGAGCGAGGCGGTATCGGCGCCGAATCGGCGTACGATCTCTTCCAGCTCCTCTTGCATAGAACGACGCTAACACAGCCGACGGAGGCCCGCGCCCATGAGCTACCTCGACCGACCCCGCCTGGTCTTCTCCGGCGTCTTCATCGCCGACCCTTCGACGGTCAACAACGACCCTCTGAACTACGACCCGGCGCGCCTGCAGAAGGATCCCGGCTGGAACCCGAACGGCACCGGCCAGTGGAAGTTTCAGGGTTGCACGGTGACCGCCGCTCTCTATGCCGACGGCACCGCCGCTACCCAGGCGGCGGACGACCCCATCGTCGGCGCGAGCCTCCTCGGCAACCCCAAGGGATCGCCGGCCAAGATCGTCGACCTCGACTCCGAGCAGCAGATGGTGTCGCAGATCTGGGGGTTCACCGTGCAGCTCGCGTCGGCCTCCGGCGCGGCCCTGGTGACCGGCCGCTTCGAGGTCGCCGCCTTCACCGACATCTGGTTCCGCGCCGTCGACGCCGGGAGCGGCGGCGACGCGCCGATGGGGGCCGCCTACCAGTCGGTCCTGACGCCGCTCGCCTGGGGCGACGTCGCCGGCTCGCGCTTCCTCCGCGAGCTGCGCGAGGCGAGCCCGGAGAAGCTCTCGATCAAGTTCAACCTCGACGGCATCAACATGCAGGCGGGGACCCCCACCTTCACCCAGGGGCGGGTGGTGGGAGCGCTCGGGCCGGCGTGCGCCGGTGCCGGCGAGCCGGACCATTTCATCGCCGGGCGCCTCCTGCGCAGCGCCCCCGGCGCCGCGGCGGACCCGCAGCCGGTCGTCCTCCAGGGGACGCCTCCCGCCTCGCCGGCCTTCTTCGCGCCCGCCAAGGTCGACGCCGGGCGGGGCGTCGTCCGCCTGGACCTCGGCAACAGCCTCTCGACGACCACGCCGGGCGGCCCGCTCAACCCCGCGCTCGGCGACCTACGGCTCGCCGCGCTGCCCGCCGGGGGGCCGCCGGTCCTCCTCGGCGCCGTCGCCTATCAAGGCGCGGACTGGTACACGACGACGGCGGGAATCGTCGAGCTGCCGCTCGCGGCTCCGCAGCTCGAGCAGCTCGCCGCAGCGCCGCTCGGCCTGATCCAGCTCGGCGCGGGAGGGGAGCCCATCGTCCTCCTGCGCGAGAACCCCCAGGGCGCCTTCGTCCGCGCCGAGTCGTTCGTCTTCCGCCTGAACCCTGGCGAGTCCGCCGAGGTCGAGCTCCGCGCCACCCGCTTCGGCCGGCCCGCCGCCGGCCAGACGATCGCCCTCAAGCTCGCCCCGGAGTACGTCGACCAGATCCAGTCGCCTCCCAACCCGCCGTCGATCCCCATCGGCGCGCCGGCCTCGGCCCTCGCCTTCCCGGAGCGCGTGACGACGGACGCCGACGGACGGGCCGTCTTCACCCTCGCCGCCGCCGATCCCGGCAACCCGCGCCGCTTCATCGACGGGCAGGTCTACGGCATCGTCTATCTCTGGGGAGACGAAGAGCCGGCCGGCTACTGGCACGACCCCACGAGCTTCCTCTCGGTGCTGGCCTTCGACGGCGTGCCCCCGATCGACCATCCGACCTGGCGAGACGTCCAGCCTATCCTCGCCCAGTACGCCGCGCTCTACCCGTTCATGACCACGAAGATCGTCGACCTCGGGAGCTACGCCGCGGTGAGGCAGAACCTGGCGAGCATCGAGAAGGTCCTCTCGCTCCCCAAGGAGGACCCGGCCTACATGCAGGTGACGCGCGACATGTCGCGCGATCGGCTGGCGCTGGTGCTGCGGTGGATCGCCCAAGGGGCGCCGGAGACCGTGAACGAGGTGGTCGTCTGCTGACCCGCGACGCTCAGCGTGACCTGGTAGATCCCCGGCGGCAGCGCTCCCGAACTCGGACTTGTACGGGCCCGGCGGTAAATTGGGGATCGGATGTCCTCCCCGTGCAGGCCTTACTGTCCTACGTGTGGTGATACTTGTTGGGGGCGGCGGCGCGCCGCGCGGTCGTCAGCTCGATCGCCAGCCTGTCCACGCCCCGGCCGGTGACCGCCGCCGGCACGATCGCCTTCCCAAGCCAAAGGGCTGCCACCATGGCCAGGCCGATGATGGCGTAGAGCGCGCGGTACCGTGCCTGTAGGCGGCGGATGCTCGCGTAGGTGAGGCCCTCGGCCAGAGTCCTGACCGACCAGCACAGGTGAATGGGGTAGAGGACGGCGAGCGCTGCCAGAGGACGGGGGAGGGTGCCCTGCAGCGCGAGGAGGAGAAGGAGGCCATGGGCCACGGTGAAGAGGGCAAGGCTGGCGGCGAAGGTGCGGCGCTGGCCGAAGATCACCGCGTTGGTCCGGATGGCGTTCAAGACGTCGCCTTGGTGGTCGCGGATCTCTTGCGTCAGGTGGCCGGCGGCGAAGGTCAGGGCGAAGAAGGTGGCCATGGCGAGGCCGCGACGGTCGATGTCGCTCCCTAGGGAGTAGCCGAGGAGGAAGTGGAGGGCGCCGCCGGCCAGGTGGGCCGCTGAGTTGAGGAGCGGTCTGCCTTTCCAGTTGAAGCGGGGCAGGGAGTAGAGGGCGCTCAGGGTGGCGATCGCCAGGGACAGGCAGAGGGTGCGCGGGCCGAGGCGGCTGAAGAGCAGGAGAGAGAGGGCCAGCAGGCTGGCCGCCATGCCGCCGATCTCCGTGCGGCCCACACCTCTGGCCGTGAAGACACTGGCGGCCCTGTTCGGGTCGGCGAGGTCGGTGGTCAGGCCGGACCAGTCGTTGAGCATGAAGACGTGCGCCACCAGGCAGACGTTGGCGACGGTGAGGATCGCTAGCGGCCCCACGTTCGCTGCCGCCAAGTGGCGGATCGCGAAAGCGGCGCCGAGCAGCGGCGAGCCCTGGAGAACGAGGATCTCCTTCAGGCGCAGGCAAGACAGGTAGCGCAGCAGAGGAGCCTTAGCTGGCGAGATGGGGATGACCGAGGTGGGCATATTCGTAAGAGAGCCTTAGCCAGAGCGCGTAGCCGACGTCCTCCGACCAGTAGTATCTGGGAGTCTTCGCGGTGAGATCGTTGTGATAGAGGAGCGGCGGGCTCTTTCGCAAAAGGGCAAAGTCCTCCTTGGCAACCTGGCGCAGCACCGCCCCGACCTCTGCCGCGTCCGGCGGGCCTCCGGGGGAGAGAGAGCGCCCCAGCAGACGGACCATGGACACCCAGATCTCCTGGCCTGGCACCGGCGTCCGCATCCGCGACTCGGGGAGCGCCAGCTCGCAGCCGGCGCGCTTTAGGTCGGTCAGGCGCAGGATCGGGACCAGGGGCGCCATTCGATAGTAGACCCAGACCCGATCCTGGTCGACGACTGGGCGGAGAGCCGCGCAGAGCGCACGGCCGGCCGGCGGCTGCACCTTGGCCAGCAGGAGCAGCACGTGCATCTGGATGCCGATGTCGGTAGGGTTCGGATCGCCGCCCGGGTCGATGCACTGGTAGGCCTCACGCGGCGCGAGCCAGGTGCGGTAGAGGCCCTCGCGGGTGCGATATCGGTCGATGGCCGCGAGCGCGGCCGGCAGCCGCCGGCGGTCGTGGCCGGGAGCGAGCCGCCAGACGAGCGCCGTGTCGTCGGCATCCGGTGTGATCGCGCACCCCAGGGTGCCGATGCCAGGAGCGTCCGGGCGGCCATGGTAGCGCACCAGTCCGCCAGCCTCGATCTGGCCGGCGAGGTGCTGGCGGGCGCGCTCTAAGCTGTCGCCGAGACGGCCGGTCGCCGCCAGCGGATCGAGCAGGTCGAGCAGCAGAGCGGTGAGGAAGGTGTTCATCTCCTGGTGCGGCGCCTCGAAGCGCGCCGCGGTCGTGTAGGCGGTGAGCCAGTAACCCGGCCCCTGCTGGTGCGCACGAAGCCGCGCCGCCGCCGTCCTCCCGCCGTCGCTGAGCTCCTCGGCGGCGGCCTCTGGGGCGGCCAGCTCCGCGTCTCCTGCCGCGCGGCGCCCGGCTCCGGCCGGCGGAGCGCCGCCGCCCGCCGCCGGCGCCGTCCGTACGGTCAGCTTGCGCTCCGCCAGGTAATATCCCCCTCCGGTCTCGGAGGCCCAGGCGAGGGCGGCCAGATGGTGCTCGCCGGGAGCGAGGCCGGCCGTGGCGAGCGGGATGCGCCAGCCGGCGGGGCTCGCCTCGTGCAGCGTAGCGCGGACGTCGAGCCGGTCGAAGAAGGTGCGGGAGGCGACGGTCCGCCGGCCGTCGATGAGGACTGCCACTCGGCTGGGCGTGGCGTGGCCGGCCAGCGCCCAGCCGGCGGCGACGACCTCCTGGCCGGCGGTGACCGCGGAGGTCGCGCGGCCGCCGGCCTCGATGGCGTCGAGGCTGCCGCGCATCTCGATCGCCAGCTCTGCCGGCGCGAGGCCGCGCTGCAAGGGAGCGATGAACGGAGCGTTGCGCCAGTCCCACGCGGCCCGCAGCTGGTGGGGACCGCTGGCGACGGCGAAGATCGCGCCGTCGGTCACGCCGGTGTACCAGAAGGCGCCGATGGCTTCGATGGCGACCGCGGCGCCGACCGCAAGCAGAAAGCACACCCGGCCGAGGCCGCGCAGTTTGGCGACCACCGGCACCAGCATCCACACGAGGAGCGGCAGGAGGTCGGTCAGGAAGCGCGGCCCCCAGGAGATGCCGGTCCGCCAGTCGGTCATGGCATAGAGCAAGACCTGGAGGACGACGCCGGCGCCCATCGCCAGGCCGAGGCCGCGCTCGCCCCGCTCGCGATCGCCGCGCGGCGGGTGCCGCCAGGCGAGGACGAGGAAGAGAAGGAAGGGTGAGAAGACGAAGAGCCCCCGCGTCGGGCTGAACAGCAATCCGCCGAGGCCGGAAAGCAGGTTGTGCCGGAAGAAGCTGGCATCGCCAACCCGCCCGTAACCGCCGAGGAGGCGGTCGGCCACGCGAAGGTTGTAGAGCATCACCAGGGCCAGCGGCAGGGCCGCCGCCGCGGCGAGCAGCGCCGCCCGGCGGCCGGCCCAGAACAGTCCGTACGCGCCCAGCGCCGCCGCGAGGACGACATCCGGCGGGCGGTTGCCGGCGATGAGCCCGCACAGCAACCCCGCCGCCAGCGCCCGCGGCGCGGTGCACGGCGCGGTGAGGAGCAGCAGGAGGCCGATCACCAGCAGCTCGGCCATCCCGTGCTGCCACAGAGCCTGGCTGCCGACCATCCAGGTGGTGGTGCCGAAGGCATAGGCCAAGGTGAGCAGCAGGGCGGTCGGCGTCGCCGCCCGGCGCCGCAGCAGCAGGTAGAGCAACGCCGCGGAAAGCGCCGCCACGAGCGAGGCGGAGAGCTTCTCCATGACCCTCGCCACGTGGTCCAGCCGCCCATCCGTCCAGCCCGCGAAGTGCAGGTAACCGGCCGCGGGGAGGTAGAGCGGCGCGATGAGCACCGGCAGCACCACGGGGTACAGCGAGATGACATGGCCGCCGGGCACGGCCACCATCCAGAAGGCCGTATCGGCTCGTCCCTGGGCGGTGAGCGCCGCGACCGGATCGAGAAGGACGCTGTGGTACCGCCAGATCGCGAATGGCAGGTAGCGCGCCGGGTAGGCGTCGCCGGCGCTGATCGCCCGCCGGTTGGCGTTGTAGACCAGCAGGCAGCAGAGCCCGATGAGCAGGCTCGCCCGCAGCTCGCGCCGGCCGCGCGAGGAACGTTGGGCTTGCCCACGCTCCTCACCGGGCGCCGGGCCAGGAACCGCGCCAGGAACCGGGCTACAACCGCGGATCTGCGCCTCGGGCTGAGCGGCGGGTAGAGGAGTTACTTGGTGCACCCTGAGGGAGTCGAACCCCCAACCTACAGATCCGTAGTCTGTTGCTCTATCCAATTGAGCTAAGGGTGCACGAGGTACAGCCACGTGCGGAAGGGGGATTCTACGGCACGGTCGGCGGGGGTTGCAACCGGGCGGTGCCGGCCGGCAGCGGCGGTTTGGGGAGGACGTCGGGCCACCAGCCATGGGGGTCGTTGGTCGGCATCGGGCAGGCGGCGAGGACGCCCAGGTCGTGGAGCATGGGGTGGTCGTAGCGGAGGGGGAGGCGGAGGGGCTCCCGGCCGCCGCAGCGGTAGTAGGGGCTGCCGAAAGCCATGCCGAAGAGGACGAAGAGGGCGAGCGCGGCGTAGGCCGCCACCCCGCGGCCGGCCCAGACCGCTCGCCGGCCCTCGCGGAGCGACCCCAGCCAGAGCACCACCGGCAGCACCGCCACGTGGAAGAGGATCAGCCCCTGCCAGTACATGATCGTCGTGGGCGAGAGGCCGAAGACGATCACCGCGGCGAGGAGGCTCCAGAGGAGATAGCCGCCCAGCCAGTCGCGCTCGGATGCCGCGGCGGGGAGCGGCCTGAGCACACGGCCGCCGTGCCGACGGCGAAGCCAGAGCCAGGCCAGGAGCGGCGCCAGGATGGTCACCGGCCCGAGCACCTCGGTCACCCCGCCGAGCGCCGGGCGCAGCCAGCGGTCCGCCACGTCCCCCAGCGAGGTCGTGAAGTCGAAGGGGTCCATCTTCCCCGCCACGGTCAGGGAGGCGTAGCGCAGGAGGTAGAGGATGCCGCGGAGCACGGGAAAGACCAGCAGCAGCCCGCGGCCGAGGAACCCGCGGTTGCCGGTCGCGATCTGCGGATGGTGGACGACCGCGACCACCCACGGGATCAGCGGCAGGCTGCCGGCGACGGCGCCCGCCAAGGCCGCCGGCCCATGCAGCTTCACGTAGCCCCGCCAGAGGAGGAGCGCCGAGGCGACGACCAGGAGGAGGAACGAGGCATGGACCTCGAAGGCCAGGGCGAGGCAGGCGGCGTGGACGAAGGAGGCGAGGGCCGGGGCGCCGGCGGGGCCGGCGGCAGCCTCGATGGCGGGACCGGCAGGACCGGCAGGAAGGGCTCGCGGCCGCAGGCGCAGCGCCGTCGCCAGATGCACGGCGCCGAAGAGGTAGAGGTAGTTGGGGTTCCAGAGGTAGCCGGAGAAGAAGACCCGCCAGGGGTTCAGCCAGTAGAGGACCGCGAAGAGCGCCCGCTCGCGCGCCGAGAGGAGCGGGCGGAGGGCGCGGTCGAGGACCAGGAACGCCAGGGCATGGCAGAGGAGGATGACGACGCCCGGCGCCCGGTAGTCGCGCCAGAGCATGAGCGGCAGGCCGACGAGGAGGCTCGTCAACCCGCCCGGCGTGGCGCCGCCGGTCGACATCGGGTTGCCGTAAGGGACCCAGGTCCCTTCGACCGCCAGCAGCCAGCCGCGCGCCAGGAGGTTCAACTGGTCGCCGCCGATCGTCTGGCGCGCCCAGAAGAGGAGCGAGAGGGCGAGGCCCAGCGCGAAGACGCCCCAGACGAAGGCGGCGGCGGACCGCGGGGCGGGGGGAGGAGGGGCGGACGGAGCGGACACGAGAGAACGAGAGCGGCGGGGACGGCCGCCGCCTAGACGTCGAAGGCGCAGCCTTCGGTCGCGGTCTGGGTCAGGTTGACCACCGTGCGGTCGGCTTTGGGCTGCATGCGGAGGAAAAGGCCGCCGTAGGTCTGGCCGAAGAGGAACGGCCCCCAGATCATGTCGTGCGGCGAGCAGCCGTAGTCGCCGCTCTGGTAGAGATAAGGGAGCGACTCGGCCCTCTCCTGCACGATCCAGTCGCCGCGCGCGAAGGCCGCGTCGACCATCTCCCGCCACTGGCCGTCGGAGGTGAAGTCGCCGATGGCGACCGCCTTGCCGCCGTAGGAGAGCCCCGCCTTGAGCACCAGCTCCTCGCGGTGGCTGAGGAGCAGGTCGCGCATCGCCATCTCCTCGCCGTAGAAGTCGGCGCGGCCGGGGAGGACCTGGCGCGTCCAGGGGATGTGGCGGCGGATCGCCTCGCGCTCCTCGCCCTCGAACGAGCCCTTTTCGAGCCCGTGCGAGAGCAGGGCGATATTGCGCTTGTCGCTGAGGATGCGGGTGACCGGGCCGTTGAAGAGGACGAGCTTGTTGGCCTTGAAGGCGCGGTAGACGTCGCGCGGGGTGACGTCGTTGAACTCGACCATGGCCTCGATGCGCCGCCCGGCGAGGTGGATCGCGCCCGCGGCGCTCGCCAGCTCGTCGGGGAAGCACTCGCGCACCGTGCCCTCGAGGCCGCGCTCGCCGCGGACGGCGGCGTACTCCTCGCGCAGGTGCGCCTGGAACGCCGCGGAGCCCATGGGGACGCCCGGCTCGCGGACGATCGCGATGTGGAGCGCCCCGTCGGCGGCGAGGCCGGCGGCGAGGGCCTCCCCGAGGACGTGCGTGAAGAGCCCGCGGATGGTGTTGGTGCACTGGACCGCGATCCCCTGTTTCCGCACGAGCTCCGCCGTCGGCGCGATGCTCATGTGGGCGGCGACGAGAGGCGCCGTCTCCCAGCCGCCGATCCGCGGGCTGAAGTTGACCTCCAGGCACTTGAAGCCGTCCGGCGTGTCGATGAAGTCGCCGCGCGCGATGCCAGTCCTGAGGCCGTTCGGCTCGGAGAAGTAGATCTCGGCGACGGCGGCCGAGGGGAGCGCGTAGAACTTCGCGATCGCCGCCCAGTCGTTGCCGAAGACGCGCTCGGGGATCTTCTTCAGGGCGCCGCAGACGCCGCGGCTGGCGCCGTGCAGCTCGTCGCGCTTGGCGGCGCCCAGGAAGGTGGGCCAGGACTGCAGCGGGTACTCGAAGAGGTCGGCGCGGAGCGGCTCGAAGGTCCGGTGGTCGAGCAGGCGAGGGTCGTCCTTCGCCGCCTCGCGAAACGCCAGGTCCTGGCGCGAGACCCCGAGGTGGGCGGCGCGCAGCTCCTTGGATAAGGTCGTCGACTCCGGCATGCGGTATCGGTGAAGGGCGGGGATGGTCCCCGCGGCGCCCGCCATCATATCGAGCCGCGCCCGGGGAACGTCGAGGCCGGACGGCCCTCCGGCGGCGAGCCCCCCAGCTCCGAGCCGGGCGGGCCCTGGAAGGCCGGCGGCCTGTCCTGCTACGATCCCCGGCTCCAGAGCGCCTCGATTCCCCGTCCCGCCGAGGAGCCCCTCACGCCTGCCATGAAAGAGCGATGATGGAGACGGACCTCGCCATTCGACCGCCCCTCCGGGAGCCCGACGCCGCCGAATCTCCGGCCGGATCTCCGGAGGACGCCTGGCCCCGCTGGCCGATCGCCGCGCTGCTCGTCTGGGCGCTCGTCCTCTTCGCCTGCGGCATGAGCTGGGGCATGCCCTCGTGGGTCGGCTGGTCGGGGGACGAGCTCCACCCGACCTCCTGGACGCAGGCGATCTCGCCGGCGACGCCCATGGGCTGGCACGCCCGCTACCCGCCGCTTCATTTCGCCGTCCTCGCCGGTCTCTCCTGGCCCTACCGCGCGCTCGTCGAGCGCGAGCTCGGCCCCGGTCGACCAGCCGGCGCTGATCGTCCACCTCACCTACTTCGCCCGCGTGGTGAGCCTCGCGATGGGGCTCGCCGCCGTCTTCTTCCTCTATCTCGCCGGCGGCGAGATCTACGGCCGCAGGAAGGCGTTCTTCGCCGCCTTCGTAGCGGTGTCGATCGCGCCCTTCGTCTACTACGCGAAGATGGCGAACCTCGACTCGCCGTACGTCTGCTGGTTCGCGCTGTCGCTCCTCTTCTTCGTCCGCGTCTTGAAGCGCAACCAGATGCGCGACTATCTCGCCTTCGCCGCCGCCGCCGCCGCCGCCGTCTGCACCAAGGATCAGGCCTACGGCCTTTACACGCTGCTGCCGCTGCCGATCGTCTACGGCCTCTATCGCCGTGAGTACCGCGACCGCGGCCCGGTCGCCGGGCTGGCGCGCGCCGTCGTCGACCGCCGCGTGCTCGCCTTCGCCGCCGCCGCGGCGGCTTTCTTCGCCCTCTTCCAGGACATCCTCTTCGACCCGCGGCGCTTCGCCATCCACGTCAAGCTGCTCCTCGGGCCGATGAGCCAGGACTACACCGACTTCCCCAACACCGCCGCCGGGCATGCGGCGCTCCTCTGGCTATTCCTGAAGCAGATCGCCTTCGCCCTCAACTACGCGCTCACCGCCGCCTGCGGGCTCGGCCTGGGGCTCGCGATCTACCGGATCGCCATCTACCGGGCCGACCGGAGGGCCACCGCGGCCGAGAAGGAGGAGGCGTTCCTCCTCCTCTCGATCTTCGTCTCGGTCGTCTCCTATTACGTCACCTTCCTGAACCTCATCCGTTTCAGCTTCGACCGCTACGTGCTGCCGATCGCGCTCATCCTCGCCCTCTTCGGCGGCTACCTGCTGGGCGAGCTGGTGCGACCGCGGGCACGGACGCGCCGGGCGCGGGCGCTCCGCTGGGCGGCCGTCGCGGCGGTCGCCGCCTACAGCGTGCTCTACGCCTCCTCGATCGACTTCCGGCTCTTCGCCGACACGCGCTATTCGGTCGAGGAGTACGTGGCCCGGCACGCCCGCCGGCCGGAGTCGGTCGTCGCCGTCGGCCGCCGCAAGCACATCCCGCGTTTCCACTGGATTCCCTGGGACCGCGCCATCCGTTCGCACGGGAGGGTGTTCCAGAACCTCGAGCCGGAGTACGTGGCGATCAACGTCACCGACTTCCGCCACGAGCGCGAGGAAGAGATCTACCGGATGCTGGCGAGCGGCGAGCTCGGCTATCGGCTGGTCTTCCGGCGCCAGTCGAAGCCGCGCCTCGACATCCTCTCCCGCGATGACGTCGACTCGAGCCAGCGCTTCGTCGACCCCGAGATCGCCCTCTTCGAGCGCCTCGCCGACGCCCCGGCGCACGCCGCGCCGCTCGCGCCGGGCGCCGACACGGAGAGCGCCCGGCCGGCGGCCGGCCTGGCTCCCTCGACCGAGCCGCCGGGCTGATTCGGTCCGAGAGCTAGCGGCTGGCGCCGGCGAACAGGGCGGCGATGACCTCCTGGATCGCCGCCGCCGCGGCGCGCGGATCGGGCGCGCTCCGGATCGGACGGCCGACGACGATGTAGTCGGCGCCGCTCGCGAACGCCGCCTCGACCGTCACCACCCGCTTCTGGTCGTCGGCGGGGCGGTTCGGGTTCGCGGCCGGCCGGATCCCCGGCGCCACGACGATCGGCCCGGCGCCCAGCTCGCCGCGGATGGCGCGTACCTCGAGCCCCGAGGAGATGACGCCGTCGCAGCCGAGGGCGAGCGCCCGCCGCGCGCGCGACAGCACCAGCCGGCGGAGATCGACCGGGGCGCCGAGGTCGCGGCCGAGGGCCTCCTCGTCGAGGCTGGTGAGGACGGTGACGGCGAGGATCGAGAGGTCGCCCTTGACGCTCGCCGCCGCCGCGAGGACGCCGTCGTCCTGGCCATGCACGGTGAGGAAGTCGACCGGCCGCGCGGCAAGGGCGCGCACCGCCCCCCGCACCGTCTCCGGCACGTCGAACAGCTTCAGGTCGGCGAAGATCCTCTTGCCGCGCGCGACCAGCCAGTCGATCAGCTCGAAGTAGCCACCGGAGAGGAAGAGCTCGAGCCCCAGCTTGTAGAAGATGACGGAGTCGGCCAGCGCCTCGACGAGGCGGCGGGCGGGCTCCGGGCCGGGTACGTCGAGGGCGAAGATGAGCCGTTCGGCAGGCGGGATGGGCTGGGCCGAGAGGAGACTCGGGCGGTCTGTCATCGCAGGCCCGGAGGATAACATGGGCGATTCCGTCCAGGCTGGAGCGGAGCCCGCCGGCCCGACGCAACGCGCGCGGCCGCGGATCTTCGGCTAGTGGCTCCGGGAGCCGTACTGCAGCACCTGCCGCAGGCGGGCCGGATCGACCGGCTTGGTCAGGTGGAGGTCGAACCCCGCCGCCTTCGAGCGCCGCCGGTCCTCCTCGCGGCCGTAGCCGGTGACCGCGATCAGGCGCGCCGAGGCGGTCGTCGGATCGCGCCGCAGCTCGGCCGCCACCTCGAAGCCGTCCATCCCGGGGAGGCCGAGGTCGCAGAGGACGATCTCCGGGTGGAAGTGCCGCGCCGCCTCGACGCCGTCGACGCCGGTGCAGGCGAGCTCGACCTGGTGGCCGGAGAGCTCGAGGAAGTCGCGCATGCTCTCCGCCGCGTCCGGGTTGTCCTCGACGACCAGGATGCGCCGCGGCTCGGGCGGGGCCGGAACCGGCAGGCCGAGGCCGGAGCGGCGGTCGAGGGCGATGGCGCGAGCCGCCGGATCGGGCTCGATGGGCAGGCGCAGGATGAACTCCGCGCCGAGGCCTGGGCCGGCGCTCTCGGCGACGACCTCGCCGCCGTGGAGCTCGACGAGCCCCTTGACGACGGAGAGGCCGACGCCGAGGCCGCCCTTGCTGCGGTCGAGGCCGTGGTCGCCTTGGGCGAAGACCTCGAAGACGTGCGGCAGGAGGTCGGCGGAGATGCCGGTGCCGGTGTCACGGAGCGACACCTCGGCGCGGCCGTTGACGGCGCGCGCCCGCACCGTCACCCGGCCCCCCTCGGGGGTGAACTTGACGGCGTTGCGCAGCAGGTTCGACAGCGCCTGCGACAGGCGCAGCCGGTCGCCCCGGATGGCGAGCCGCTCCTCCGGAAGCTCCAGGGAGAGCTTCAGCCGCGCCTTGGCGAAGAGGCTGCGGTGCTCGCTCGCCACCTCGCGCAACAGCGCCGACAGATCGAGCGGCTCGCGCCGCAGCTCGACCATGCCGCGGGTCACCCGCGAGGCCTCGAGCAGGTCGTCGACCAGCATCGCCTGATGGCGAACCTGCCGCTCCGCGGTCTCGACGGCGCGCTTGAAGGCGTCGTCGCCGTGGCCGCGCAGGCGGAGCACCTGGATGGCGTTGCTGATCGTGCCGAGCGGGTTGCGCAGCTCGTGGGCCAGCATCGACAGGAACTCGTCGCGGGCGCGGGCGGCGCGGTCGAGGGCACCCTGCTGCTCGACCAGACGCCGGGTGAGCTCGTCGCGCTGGCGCTCGCCCTCCGCCGCCCGCCGTACCTCGCCGAGCATCCAGCTCGCCCGCGCCCCGGGCGTGCCATCGCCGAGCACCAGCGCGGGCGGCTCGGCGAAGGGGTTGGCGCAGAGCTCGCCGTCGACCGCGGTCAGCGGATGGGTGCGGAGGAGCTCGGTCAGGGCGCCGGGCGCCAGCCGCGCGCGGTCGTAGAGGCAGAGGCCGATCGTGCGGCTGCCGGCCAGGAAGCGGCCGAGGAGAGCCTCGCCGTGAGCCAGATCGCGGGGGGTATTTAGGTCGTGTCGGTCGTTTCGATCGTTGCCGCAGTCCCCGGCGGCTCGACGACCGGGAGTCGCCAGCTCGCCCAGGTCGCCCGCCACCATGAGGCCGGTGAAGCCGTCGTCCAGGGCCTCCTGCTCGGCTTGGCGCAGCAGGTCGAGCAGCTCGCCCGGTCCTGGCGCGAGCCGGGCTGCGTCAGGCGAGGACGGAGCGCGGGGCCGGGGTTCGAGCAGGACGAGGGCGCCGCGGTCCTCGTCGCCGCCCACCTGCAGGCCCGTTGCCTCGAGAGCCCGCTCGAGCCCGGTGAACTCTTCGCGGTTGCCGATCAGCAGGCAGCGGGCGCCGCGGCCGAGCCCCGATTTGAAGAAGGGGGCGAGCGACGCCGGCTTCGCGGCCGCTCCCTCGTGGATCAGGCAGACGTGGTCTCCCGGCTGCAGGCGAGCCACACGGCGATCGGATTCGACACCCACGGTGCAATCTCCCAGGTGATCAAGGATGGAGACTCGTCCACCCCGAAGCGCCCTCTGCGCTTCCTCGCCCCACCCGACCGTTCCGTTGGCCCCTCGTGCTCCGCCGCCGACTGCTGGTTGCCAGACCGGAATCGCGCCGGGGGCTCGCGACTCGCTCGAGGAGCCGTGCAAGATCGGGGCCGTGATCGCGCCGGGGCCGCGGCGCCGGCGGCTATCCGGTTACTCGGCCGCGGGAGGGGTCGGCCCGGACAGGCTGGCGTGGAAGTAGCGGATCAGCTTGTGGAAGCCTTCGAGCATCTCCGCCAGCGCCTGCTCCTCCGAAGCCGGCAGCTGTCGATCGATGCCGAGGACGCGATAGACCTCGGAGCGCCCCCCCGGCGCTCCGGCCTCCCCGTCGGAGGCGTCGCCGCGCACCGGCCGGCGGATCGCCTCGGGCCGCTCGTTGACGATCTGCAGCGCGTTGTGCAGGTCGTTGAGGTCGCCTTCGAGCGCGGCGAGGATCTTTTCGAGGGTGTCGAGCGAGGGCTTCTGCTTGCCGGTCTCATAGGCGGACAGCATGGCCTTCGTGATCCCGGCGGAATCGGCCACCTGGTACTGGCGCTTGGTCTGCCGTTCGCGGAGCCAGCGTAGGGCCCTGCCGAGGCCTTGAAAGATGGGCATGCGCGAAATGTATCCCTACAGAACGCTCGAGGCAAGCGCAAACTTATGTGCTTCAATGACTTACGGGCGATAAACGCTTCCCATTGGAAAGCCATTTATCGCTTGACGTGACGATTCGGAGAGGTCTAGAGTTGTCGCCGTTGACAACTTTTGTTCTGGAGACGCTCCGATGCGTCAAGCGGTTATCCTGGAGCCGGAGAGCCGCTACCGTGCTCGGCTTCGATGCCGAGGGGGCCGGCGGGGCGTCACCGAGGGAGAGAGCATGGCGAACGAGCATCCGGACCGTGAGCTGCTCGAGCGGTTCCTGGGGGACGAGCTGGCCGCCGATGAGCGCCGCGCGGTGGTACGCCACCTGCTCACCGGCTGCCCGCAGTGCACCGAGGTCACCCGCCAGCTCTGGTCGCTGACCGGCGGCCCCCAGCCCGCCCCTCCGACCTCCGCGATCGCGCCCAGAGTCACCCATCCGTCGAGCTATCGCGGCCTGTTCGAGCGCGTCGCGCGGCGCGGCCGCCAGCGCGAGCGCGAGCTCGCCGCCGAGCGCGAGGAGGCGCCGCGCCTCGCCGCCCGCCTGTTGCGCACCCCGGCCGCCAAGCGCCGCGCGCTCGCCGCCGCCGACCCCCGCCTGGCGAGCTCGGCGCTCGTCGACCTCCTGGTCTACCGGAGCGAAGAGGGGGCCCTCGACGCCGCAGTCGGTCCGGTCGAGCTCGCCGAGCTGGCGCTCGCCATCGCCGAGCGCCTCGACCCGCAGCGCTGCGGCGCCGGCGTCGTCCGCGAGCTCGTCCTCCGCGCCTGGGCCGCCCTCGGCGCCGCTCACCGGCTCGGCGGCGACCTGGGCGCCGCCGAGCGGGCGCTCGGCGCGGCGGAGGCGCTCCTCGACGGGTGGAGGGACGCGGGGGAGCCGGCCGGCGAGCGCCCCCGGCTCCTCGTCCTCGCCGGCACCCTGGCGGGCGACCACGGCCATCTCGAAGCCGCCGGCGCTCTGCTCGCCCGCGCCGTCGCCGCCGCGCGGATGCAGGACGAGCCGCGCCTCCTGGCGCGGGCGCTCATCGAGCGCGGGCTGGCCCTCGCCGCCGCCGGCCAGCTCGAGGCGGCCGCCCAAGCGCTCCGCGAGGGGACCGATCCGCAGGTGGAGCCCGAAGACCCGCGCCTCCTCGCCGCCGGCCTCGATCGCCTGACCGACCTCGCCGCCACCCTCGGCCGCGGCGAGGAGGCGGCGCGCCACCTGGTGCGCCTACGCCGGCTGGCCGCCCGGCGGCCGGAGATGGCGGAGGCGAGCGGGCCGCGACAGCGCTGGCTCGCGGGGAAGATCGCGGTGGCTGCGGAGCGGCCGGCGGAGGCGGAGGCGGCGTTCCTCGAGGCGGGCGCCGGCCTCCTGGCGCTCGGTCGCGGCCGCGACGCCGCCCTCGCCGCTCTCGACCTCGCCGTCCTCTATCTGCGCGCCGGCCGCTGGGGCGAGCTCCAGCGCCTGGCGGGCGAGATCTACCCCGTCTTCACGGCGCGCGACATGCAGCGCGAGGCCCTCATGTCGTTGCTGGTCTTCCGCCGCGCCGCCGAGAGCGAGACGGTCTCGGTGGAGCTCCTGGTGGAGATCGCGCGCTACCTGACCGGGTTCGCCCCCGGAGCGCGGACGCGCGCGGCCTGACCGCCCGCCGCCTGGTCAGCCGCCGCCAGCCGGCTTCGACGCCAGCCCCTGAAGCCGCACGTAGGCATCGGTCGTCGCGACGAGGATCACCTGATCGCCGGCGGCGAGGCGGGTGGGACCGCGCGGCACCAGCATCTCCTCTCCGTGCAGCACGGCGACCGCGGTCGCCCCGCTGACCCCGCCGAGCGCCTCGGCGACCGAGCGGCCGGCGAGAGCGGCGCCGGGCTGGATCACCAGCGAGATCAGCATCCCCGTCCCCTGGGTGACCGGGATCGGCTGCCCGAAGCGCAGCAGGCTCGCCAGGCGCGGCAGTGTGATCTCCGAGCTGTCGACCTCGCCTCCCTCGATGATCTCGAGCGCGCGGCGCACGAACAGGCCGCGGTGGACGGCCGAGTCCTCGCGCCTCGCCACCTGCGACTCGTAGAGCGTCGGGTAGCGCGCGCTGGCGGTGAGCGAGCGCTGGACCATGAAGGCGACGATGTTGGCGAGCATGGCGGGGACGATCAGGCCGTAGCCGCCGGTCATCTCGGCCACCATGATGAGGGTCGAGATCGGGGTGCGCGCGGCGCCCGAGAAGATCGCCGCCATGCCGACGACGACGAAGGCCGCGGGGACGATCCCCAGGTGAGGGAAGAGCGCGGCGAGGCCCACGCCGACGGCGCCGCCGAGGAGAGCGCCCATGGTCACCGTGGGGCCGAAGACGCCGCCCGAGCCCCCGGAGCCGATGGTCAGGGCCATCCCCGGCGCCTTGAGGACGAGGATGACGGCGAGCAGGCCGAGCGACAGCTTGCCGGCGAGCGCGAGCTCGACCCAGCCGTAGCCGCTCCCCAGGATCTCCGGCGCCGCGATCCCCAGGAGGCCGACGAGCAGCCCGCCCAGCGCCGGCTTCCAGTGCGGCGGTCCGGGGATGCGGTGGAAGAGGTCGCGGACGGCGTAGAAGAGGGTGGGGAGGACGGCGCCGAATGCCCCGGCGAGGATGCCCAGCGCGGCGAAACCCACCAGCACCAGGGGCTCGTCGAAGGCGAGCCCCTGGGGGATGGCGAAGATCGGCTTCCAGCCGACGACGAAGCCGTGGAGGGCATAGGCGGTGACCGCCGAGATGACGGTGAAGATGAGCGCCTCGGACTCGAAGACCATGTCCGAGTAGAGGATCTCGACGGAGAAGATCGCCATGCCGAGCGGCGCGCGGAAGACCGCCGCCAACCCCGCCGACATCGCGGCGAGGAGGATCACCCGCCGCTCGCGGCCGCGCAGGTGGAGCACGCGGCCGAGGATCGCCCCGAGGCCGGCCGCGATCTGCGCCGTCGGCCCCTCGCGGCCCGCCACCCCGCCCGAGCCGATGGTGAGCGCCGAGGCGATGCCCTTGATGAAGGGGATGCGGGTGCGCATCGTCACCTTCTGCTGGTGATAGGCGGCGACCGCGGCGTCGGTGCCGTGCCCCTCGGCCTCCGGCGCCAGGGTGTAGACGAGGAAGCCGGAGAGCAGCCCGCCGAGCGTCGTCGAGACGGGGATCCAGAGCCGCGACAGCCACGAGGCGTGCGGCGGCAGGAGCGGATCGAGGACCCCCGCCGCAGGCGGCCGGTAGTGGCCGATGCCGACCAGCAGCAGCTTCTGGGCGAGCTCGACCGCGGCGTCGAAGGCGATCGCCGCGACGGCGCCGAAGACCCCGACCAGCACGCAGTAGCCGATCAGCCGGTAGTTTCCCCCGCGCTGCGGCGCGCGGGCAGGCGAGTTCTTCGCGGATTCGGTGGCCATGGTCGCCGGGCATGGGGCGCGATGCTCCGCCCCGAGGCATGAAATTCTGATTATGCCCGAAGGTCACCACAGGCGCGATTCAATGCCTATATAGCTGGATGGCCATCCGACCGCGCAAGATCGGCTAGGGGCCTGTAACGGCTATTTCGAGACTGGATGGCGAAGAGATCGGCGGCAGGAGCAAGGCGCGCCGACGCAGGCGTAGCGGGACTACGGCGAGGAGGCGCAACGCCGCTCCTGCCGTCGAGATCCAGCCAGACGGTCTTGAAATGGCCGTTACAGGCCGCTAGCATCGCGGCGCGCCATGCCCTCGCACCCACTGCACGTCGCCGTCGTCGGCGCCGGCGCCTTCGGCGGCTGGACGGCGCTCGCGCTGGCGCGGCGCGGCGCCCGCGTCACGCTCCTCGACGCCTGGGGGCCGGGCAACGCGCGCTCGAGCTCGGGCGGCGAGTCGCGGGTGATCCGCGGCATGTACGGCCCGGACCGCGTCTACACCGAGTGGGTGGCGCGCGCCCTGGCGATCTGGGAGGAGAGCGGCGCGCGCTGGGGGGAGGCGCTGCTCACCCCACCGGCGCCCTCTGGATGTTCGCCTGCGACGACGCCTACGCGCGCGCTTCGCTGCCGCTGCTCCGCGACGCCGGCCTGCCGGCCGCGGAGATCTCAATCGCCGAGGGCCGCCAGCGCTTTCCGCAGGTCGATTTCGACGGCGTCACGACGGTCTTCGTCGAGGAGCGAGCCGGCTACCTGAGGGCACGGCGGGCCTGCCAGATGGTGGCGCGGGCGGTGGCGGCGGCAGGCGGCGAGGTGCGCCAGCTCCGCGTCGAGCCGGGGCCGATCGCCGGCGGCCTGATGACCCACCTGGCGCTCGCCGACGGCTGCCGCCTCGCGGCCGACGCCTACGTCTTCGCCTGCGGCCCATGGCTCGGCCGGCTGTTCCCCGACCTCGTGGGGTCGGCTCTCCGCCCCACCCGCCAGGAGGTCTTCTTCTTCGGCCCGCCGGCGGGCGACCGGCGCTTCGACGAGGACCGCTGCCCGCTCTGGGTCGACTTCGGCGAGCGGATCTTCTACGGCATCCCGGGCAACGGCCACCGCGGCTTCAAGGTGGCGGACGACACCCGCGGCCCGGAGATCGACCCGACGTCGGACGAGCGCCTCGCGACGCCGGAGCGCCTGGCGGAGGCCCGCGCCGTCCTCGCCCGCCGCTTCCCCGCGATGGCCGGCGCGCCGCTCGTCGAGTCCCGCGTCTGCCAGTACGAGAACACCCCGGACGGCCACCTCGTCCTCGACCGCCATCCGCGGCGCGGAGAACCTCTGGCTCGCCGGCGGCGGCTCCGGCCACGGCTTCAAGCTCGCGCCGGTCGTCGGCGAGCACATGGCGCAGCGGGTCCTCGGCGCCACCGGACCGCTGCCGCAGTTTCGGCTCGATCGGCTCGATCGGCTGGCGCGGCCAGGGGACGGCGAGCGGGCGGCGCGGAGGACGCAGTTCCAGGCGCGCTAGAGCTCAGGGATGATTCAGCGGGGAGCGGCGGGATCAGTCGACCCGCAGCACGGCGAGGAAGGCCTCCTGCGGGATGTCGATGCGGCCGACGCGCTTCATCCGCTTCTTGCCCTCCTTCTGCTTCTCGAGGAGCTTGCGCTTGCGCGAGATGTCGCCGCCGTAGCACTTGGCGAGGACGTTCTTGCCGGCGGCGCGGACGGTCTCGCGCGCGATCACCCGCGAGCCGATCGCCGCCTGCAGCACCACCTCGAAGAGCTGGCGCGGGATGATCTCCTTGAGCTTCTCGACCAGCACCTTGCCGCGCGCGTAGGCCTTGTCGCGATGGACGATGAGCGACAGGGCGTCGACGACCTCGCCGTTGACCAGGATGTCGAGCTTGACGAGCTCGCTCGGCCGGTAGCCCTCGAGCTGGTAGTCGAAGGAGGCGTAGCCCCGCGAGGCCGACTTCAGACGGTCGTAGAAGTCGTAGACCACCTCGGCGAGCGGAAAGTCGTACTCGACGAGCACGCGGTCGGCGGTCAGGTACTGGAGGCTCCGCTGCTCGCCGCGGCGGTCCTCGCAGAGCTCCGAGGATGCCGCCCACGAAATCGGCGCGGGTGACGATCGTCGAGCGGATGTAGGGCTCCTCCAGGTGCTCGATGCGGCCCGGGTCGGGGAGCTTCGACGGGCTGTCGACCTGGATCGTGCGGCCGTCGGTGGTGAAGGCGCGGTAGCGGACGCCGGGGGCGGTGGTGATCAGGTCGAGGTCGAACTCGCGCTCCAGCCGCGCCTGGACGATCTCCATGTGGAGGAGTCCGAGGAAGCCGCAGCGGAAGCCGAAGCCGAGGGCCGTCGAGCTCTCCGGCTCGAAGGAGAAGGCGGCGTCGTTCAAACGGAGCTTCTCGACCGCGTCCCGCAGAGCCTCGTAGTCCTCCGCCGAGACCGGGTAGAGGCCGGCGAAGACCATCGGCTTGACCTGCTGGAAGCCGGGGTAGGGAGCCGCCGTGGGCCGCGCGGCATGGGTCATGGTGTCGCCCACCTGCGCCTGGTCGATCGCCTTGATGCCGGCGTAGAGGAAGCCGACCTCGCCGACCGACAGCGACTCGACGGCGAACGGCTTGGGACCGAAGGCGCCGAGCTCGTCGACCTCGAAGCTCTTGCCCGAGGCCATGAAGAGCACCCGGTCGCCCGGCCGGAAGCTGCCGTCGATCACCCGCACCAGGCAGCCGACGCCGCGGTAGGGGTCGTACCAGGAATCGAAGAGGAGGGCCTTCAAGGGCGCCTCGGGGTCGCCCGCCGGGGGCGGAATGGCGGCGACGATGCGCTCGAGCACCTCGCCGATCCCCAGGCCGCTCTTCGCCGACGTCAGCACGGCGTCATGGGCGTCGATCCCGACGACGCTCTCGATCTGCTCCTTGACCCGCTCGGGATCGGCCGCCGGCAGGTCGATCTTGTTGATCACCGGCACCAGCGCGAGGTTGCCCTCGATCGCGAGGTAGGCGTTGGCGAGCGTCTGCGCCTCGACGCCCTGCGCGGCGTCGACCACCAGCAGCGCCCCCTCGCAGGCGGCGAGGCTGCGCGACACCTCGTAGCTGAAGTCGACGTGGCCCGGGGTGTCGATCAGGTTGAGCTGGTAGGTCTCGCCGTCCTCGGCGCGATAGGCGAGGCGCACGGCGCGCGCCTTGATGGTGATGCCCCGCTCGCGCTCGAGCTCCATGTCGTCGAGCACCTGCGCCATCATGTCGCGCCCGGAGACCGCCCCGGTGCGCTCCAGGATGCGGTCGGCGAGCGTCGACTTGCCGTGGTCGATGTGGGCGATGATCGAGAAGTTGCGGAGGCGGTCTTGCGGTCGCATACGGGAGCCCGGCGCGCAGTCGCCGCCGGGCTCCGCATCCTACTCCAGTCAATCCGGAACGCAGACCGCCGGGCGAGCCGGGCGCTCGCTGGGCTCCGGGCTCGGCGCGCGATCGGAGGACCGCGCCTCTCCCTGCGTCCGCGCGAAGGTGATGAGCGCGACGCTCGCGACGATCACCGCGGCGGCGGCCAAGGTGCGGCCGGTGATCGGCTCGCCGGCGATGGCCCATCCCAGGAACACCGCGACCAGCGGGTTGACGTAGGAATAGGTCGAGACGAGCGCCGCCGGCGCCGCGCGCAGCAGCCACAGGTAGGCCGTGAAGGCGACGACGGCGGCGGCGATCAGATAGACGAAGGCGAAGAGCGAGGCGAGCGAGACCTGGGCGAGGTGGAAGCGCGCCGGCTCGCCCAGCGCCATGCCGGCGAGGACGAGCTGGACGCCGCCGGCGAGCATCTGGATCCCCGTCGCCATGAGCGGCGACTGCGGCAGGTCGGCACCGCGCGAGTAGAGCGAGCCGAGCGCCCAGGTGAGCGAGGCCAGGGTGAGCATCACGGCGCCGGCGACATCGACTCCGCCGAGGCCCGACGGGCGCACCAGGAGCGCGACGCCGGCGAGCCCGACGACGATGCCGACGATGACCGCCGGGCGCGGCCGCGGTGCGCGGCCCGACCACCAGGGCAGGAGGACCATGAAGATCGGCGTCGTCGAGACGAGGAGCGCGGCGAGCCCGGAGTCCACCCGCTGCTCGGCCCAGACCACGAAGCCGTTGCCGCCGAGGAGGAGGAGGAAGCCGACGAAGGTCGCGGCGCGCCACTGCCGGCCCGCCGGCGCCGGCGCGCCGTGCCGCCGGGCCCAGAGATAGAGCAGGGCGCCGGCGATGAGGAAGCGGACGCCGGCCATCGAGAGCGGCGGGATGGTGGCGACCGCGTAGCGGATGGCGAGGTACGTCGAGCCCCAGATCAGGTAGACGAGACCCAGAGCGACGGCGATCTTGACCCGCAGGCTGGCGTCAGCCATGGGCCACCTCCGGCTCGGCCGGCGCCGGCGCCGGGAGCGGCAGACGGGTGCTCTCGTGAAGAGTCTCGAGGACGATCGTCGTCCGCGTGCGCACCGAGCCCAGGCCGCCGATCCCCTCGCGCAGCAGGCGGCCGAGGCTCCGGGCGTCGGCGGTGCGGACCTTGACCAGAAAGCAGTCCTCGCCCGCGATGTGATGCACCTCCTGCACCTCGGGGAGAGCCGCCAGCCGCTCGCCGAGGTCGGTCTCGCCGGTGGCCGCGTCCGAGCGGACGGAGACGAAGGCGAGGAGCCCGAGGTCGAGCGCCGCGGGGTCGATCCGCGCCTCATAGCCGGCGATCACTCCGCGGCCCTCGAGCTTGCGGATGCGCTCAAGGATCGCCGAGGGGGCCATGCCCAGGCGCCGGGCGATCTCGGCGTTCGAGGTGCGGGCATTCTGCTGAAGGATCTTCAGGATCTCGATGTCGTTGGCGTCGATCATGCGGAGGATCTCCTCGCGGAACGATCATCTAGCGAACGCCAGAGGCTGTCAAGCAGAACCTTCGGCTGATTCGACGATCGACCGAACGATGTTCGTAGCAGGCGCCGTTTTCTACATCGGTATACGGCTCTCGGCCTCTGCGGTCAGCGGATCGTCGGCCAAGCCCTGTGCCTGACGGAGGCGGGCGGCGTTGGCGATCATCGCCGCGTTGTCGCCCGAGTAGGCGAGGGGGACGAGGCGGAGATCGACTCCGCGATGCGCCGCCCAGACGGGCAGCTCGCGGCGCAGCAGGCGGTTGGCGGCGGCGCCGCCGGAGACGGCGAGGAGGCCCAGGGGACGGCGCGCGGCCAGCCGCTCGACGCGGTCGAGCACCTGACCCACGGCGGCGGCGCGGAAACCGGCGAGCAGGTCGAGCACCTGGCGCGGCGGGGTGGCGTCGGGATCGGTCGCCCAGGCGCCGGCTTCGAGAGGGCCGAGGCGGGCTTCCAGGCGCTCGATGGCGAGGAGCGCCTGGCTCTTGAGCCCCGAGTAGGAGAAGTCGAGCGACCCCGGGCCGCAGTCGGGGACGGCGAACGGGCAGCGCCGCGCCGCGCCGCGCTCGGCGAGCTCGTCCACCCGCGGCCCCTGAGGGTAAGGGAGCCCGAGGCGCTTGCCGACCTTGTCGAAGACCTCCCCCATGGCGTCGTCGCGCGCCTCGCCGAGGGTGGCCGCCATGCCCTCCTCGACGGCGAAGAGCGCGCTATGTCCGCCGGAGAGGACGAGACCTACGTAGCGCGCGGGCTCCGGCTCGGCGGGCTCGCCGCCGAGGCCCAGGAACGGCGAGTGGAGATGTCCCTCCAGGTGATGGACGGCGTGGAAGGGGATGCCGCGGGCGTAGGCGATCGACTTGCCGAGCGAGAGGCCGACGAGGAGCGCCCCGACGAGCCCCGGCCCGCGCGTCGCCGCGACCGCCTCGACGTCGCGGATGACGATCCCGGCCTGCTCGAGCGCCGCCTGGTAGACGGCCGGCCAGTTGGCGAGATGGGCGCGCGAGGCGATCTCGGGCACCACCCCGCCGTACGGCCGGTGCGCCGCGAGCTGGCTCGAGACGACCGACGCGAGCACCCGGCCGAGGCCGTCGACGACGGCGCACGCCGTGTCGTCGCACGAGGTCTCGATGCCGAGGACGAGCGGGGAGGAACGCACGCAGGCAGTGTATACGCGCGGCGCAGCGCGTCCGGCTGGCGCGGATCGCCGGTGCGCGGGACCCAAAACGAAAAACCCTGCCGGAGCAGGGTTCTTCACGCCCGCGGTGGATAACGGCGCAGCGCGGAGCCAACCGGCGTCAGCCGGCGGAGCCGGCGGCCGGCTCCTGGCCCTCGGCGGGCTGCCCTTCGGCCTTGGGGATCTCGATCGGCTCGTACACCGGGATCTCGAAGGCGAGCTTCGAGTGGCAGAACTCCTTCCACTCGTCCGTGACGTCTTCGAAGATGATGTTCATGTCTTTGAAGATCCCGTCCGTCACGATGTAGGAGTCGTGGAGGTAGAGGATCGAGTCGTCGTCCAGCTCGCGGTCGACCTCGACCTCCTTGCCATCCACTTCCTTCTTGTCCTTGCGCACGTTTTCCTTTTTCTCGCTCCAGCCGGGATATTCCCGGAAGCTCTGCGCGAGGTAGGCCTTGCAGTACTTAGAGTTCTCCATCTGGAACCTCCTGCTTCACCGACAGTCCTGGTTTCCGGGCACGCCGCGGGCGATGTCCAATCTAGGAAGTGCGCCCGGCCGAATGAGCGTGACACCGCTGATAGAGTACGTGACCCGGCCCGAAGGCGGCAACCGGCGCCCCGCTCCCAGGTCCCCGCGGCATTATGCCGCCTAGCGCGCCGCCGCGGCCGGACATTCTAAACATGCCTCTCCGCTTCGGCATCAACGGCCTCGGCCGCATCGGCCGCGCCCTGCTGCGCCTGACCCGCGGTCACCCGGAGCTCGCGCTGGCGGCGATCAACGACGTCGTCGCCGCCCCGATGCTGGCGCGCCTCCTCGCCCGCGACACCCTCCATGGCCCCTTCCCCGGCGCCGTCGAGGGGGAGCCCGGAGCCCTCGTCGTCGACGGCCGGCGCATCCCGGTCCTCGCCGAGGCCGATCCCGCCCGCATCCCCTGGGCGGCCTCGGGTGTCGAGGTGGTCGTCGAGGCGACCGGCCGCTTCGCCCGCCGCGACCTCGCCGCACCGCACCTCGGCGGGACGGTCGAGAAGGTCATCGTCTCGGCGAACGCTCCGGCGGTCGAGGCGACCTTCTGCCTCGGGGTGAACGATTCGACCTACGACCCGCGGGCGCACGCGGTCATCAGCAACGCCTCCTGCACCACCAACTGCCTCGCGCTGACCCTCAAAGTGCTCCACGACGCCTTCGGCGTTCGCGGGGCGCTGATGAACGCCGTCCATCCCTATACCGAAAACCAGCGCCTGCTCGACGGCCCTCACGCCGAGCCGCGCCGCGCGCGGGCAGCTGGCCTCAACATGATCCCGACGCCGACCACCGCGGCGCGCGCCGTGGGGCTGGTGATCCCCGGCCTCCTGGGCAAGATCGAGGGTTTCGCGGTGCGGGTGCCGACCGCCGCGGTGGCCATGCTCGACGTCGTCGCCGAGCTGGCGCGGCCGGCCGGCGCGGCGGCGATCCGCGACGCCTATCGCGCCGCCGCCGCCGGCCCGCTCGGCGCGGTGCTCGCGGTCACCGAGGAGGAGCTCGTCTCCTCGGACTTCATCGGCGACCCGCATTCCAGCGTCGTCGACCTGCCCCTCGTCCAGTCGCTGCCGGGCGGCCTGGTGCGCGTCGTCGCCTGGTACGACAACGAGTGGGGCTACGCCAACCGCCTCAAGGACCTGCTGGCTCTCCTGGCGCGCGGGCGCGCGGATAGGCGGGAGCTGCCGCGGCCAGGCCCCGAGAGCTCCGGATAAAGAAGAGCTCTGGATCAATGGGAGGGAACCTCACGATGGCGCCGCTGCTCAGCTTGAAAAACCTCGACGATGACCTCGACCTGCGGACGCTCCGCGGCATCCGCGTCTTCGTCCGCGTCGATTTCAACGTTCCCTTCTCCGACTCGGGCGGAGTCGCCGACGCCACCCGCCTCGAGGAGGCGCTGCCGACGCTGCGCGAGCTCTCGGCCGCCGGGGCGCGGCTCCTCCTCGCCTCGCACGCGGGCCGGCCCAAGGGCGGCGCCGACCCGCGCTACAGCCTGCGGCCGGTGGCGGCGAAGCTCGCCGAGCTCCTGGGCTCGCCGGTCGAGTTCGCCGCGGACTGCGTAGGCGAGCCCGCCGCACGGGTCGGCGGCGGCGCTCCCCGAAGGCGGCATCGCCCTGCTCGAGAACCTCCGCTTCCACGCCGGCGAGACGAAGAACGATCCGGCGTTCGCGGCGGCGCTCGCGGCCCTCGCCGAGGCCTACGTGGACGACGCCTTCGGCAGCGCCCACCGCGCCCATGCATCGGTCGTCGGCGTCGCCGAGCGGCTGCCGCGCCAGGCCGCCGGGCGCCTCATGGTGCGCGAGGTCGAGGCGCTCTCGCGGCTCCTCGGCGAGCCCGAGCGGCCGTTCGCAGCGGTCCTCGGCGGGGCGAAGATCGAGGGGAAGATCGACACCCTGGAGAACCTCCTGCCGCGGCTCGACATCCTCCTGGTGGGGGGCGGCATGGCGAACACCTTCCTCGCCGCCCAGGGCTTCGAGCTCGCCCAGTCGCTGGTCGAGCGCGAGCGGCTGGACCTGGCGCGCGAGATCCTCGATCGCGCCGAGGCGCGCGGCATCGAGGTGATCCTTCCCCGCGACCTGGTGGCGACCGACGACCTCGCCGCCCCGCGGCGGATCGAGACCGTCGCCGCCGGGCAGGTGCCGGCGGGCATGAAGGCGGTCGACATCGGCCCGGCGACCCGCGCCGACTTCGCCGCCGCCATCGCCCGCGCCCGGCTGCTCTTCTGGAATGGGCCGCTCGGCGTCTTCGAGAAGCCCCCCTTCGACGCCGGCACCAACGAAGTGGCGCGGGCGCTCGCTTCCTGCCCGGGCTTCTCGGTGATCGGCGGCGGCGAGACCGTAGCCGCCGCCCGCCGCGCCGGGGTGATCGAGCGTATCGGCCACGTCTCGACCGGCGGCGGCGCCTCGCTCGAGTTCCTGGCTGGACGAGAGCTGCCGGGCGTCGCCGTCCTGGAGCGCCGATGACGCCGCGGACGCCGCTCGTGGCGGCCAACTGGAAGATGAACCTGCTCCGCTCCCAGGCGTCCGACTACTGCCGCATCCTCCGCGACGGCGGCGCGCGGCTCCGCGCCGTCGAGGCGATCGTCTTTCCCTCCTTCCCGCTGATCCCGGTCGTCGTCGCCGGCCTTGCCGGCAGCGGCATCGCGGTGGGTGGCCAGGATCTCCACCCCGAGGGCTCCGGGGCGCACACCGGCGACGTCTCGGGCCCGCAGCTCGCCGACGCCGGCTGCGCCTGGGTGCTCTGCGGCCACAGCGAGCGGCGGCGGGACCACGGCGAGAGCGACGAGCTGGTGGGGCAGAAGGCCGCGGCGGCTCTGCGCGCCGGGCTGGCGCCGATGATCTGCGTCGGCGAGACCGGCGAGGAGCGCCGCGCCGGCGAGACCTTCCGGGTCCTCGAGCGCCAGCTGGCCGCGGCGCTCGCCGGCCTCGCGGCCGTCCCGGCCGACCGCTTCGCCCTCGCCTACGAGCCGGTATGGGCGATCGGCACCGGTGCCACGGCGACCGCGGAGGTCGCCCAGGAGGTCCACCGCCATCTCCGCGCGGCCCTCGGCCGCGAGCTGGGGGAGGCCCGGGCGGGCGCCCTCCGCCTCCTCTACGGCGGCTCGGTCACCCCCGACAACGCCGCCGGCCTCGCCGCCGAACCGGACATCGACGGCTTCCTCGTCGGCGGGGCGAGCCTTGACCCACGGAAATTCCTGAGTATCATGGCCGTTTGCGCCGCATGATGGCCCGCCACCACGGGCCGCACCCCTGGGAGGTCCTCGGAACGTGATCTATCTGCTGGAAGCCATCCACATCATCGTCTGCATATTCCTCATCCTGGTCGTCCTGCTCCAGCAGGGCAAGGGCGCCGACCTCTCCGTCTTCGGCGGCGGCACCACGCAGACGGCCTTCGGAGCGCGCGGCGCGACGACGCTCCTCCACAAGCTCACCGTGGCCTCCTTCGTGATCTTCATCCTGACCACGATCTCGATCGCCGTCCTGCAGAACCGGCTGGGCGGCTCCTCGGTCATGCACGGAGCGGCGACCCGGCCGGCCGCCGCGGCGGCCAAGCCGGCGGCCAGACCGGCGGCCCCCCGGCCGGCAGCGGCTCCGGCGGCTCCCGCTCCCTCGGCCCCTCCCGGGCCCCCCGGCCGCACGCCGCGCTAGACCGCGGGCGTTTCAACCCTCCCCGCGGCCTGCTAGAATGCGCCTCCCCGCGGGCGCCAAGGCTCGCATCGTTCTTTGCCGAGGTGGCGGAATTGGTAGACGCGCACGTTTGAGGGGCGTGTGGGGCAACCCGTGCCGGTTCGAGTCCGGTCCTCGGCACCATTCTTCGCAGCAGAAAACTGGAAGGCCATGAGCGAAACCGTCGAGCCCACCTTCACGCCGGAGGCGCCGACCCGTCCGGCCCCGCCGGCTCCTGCCGCACCGGCGGCGGGTGCCACCGCCCGCCCGGCCGCTGCTGCGGCTGCCGCCCGCCCGGCGGCGCCCGCCGTGCCGGCGCGCCCTCTCCCTTCCCAGGAGGACATCGCGGACTGGGTCCACGGCCGCGACGTGCCGCTGCTCGGCGCGCCGTTCGAGGGCTTGAGCGTCGCCCGCTTCGATGCGCTCGTCATGCAGGTGCGCAAGGAGGAGCTGATCCCTCAGCACTGGCAGGCGATCGCCGACCGCGCCGTGCCGGACGACCTCGCCTTCGAGCGCCTGCCGGAGATCGGGGACCTGCGGATCCGCTACAAGGACCAGGAGCTGTCGCGCCGGAGGATCGCGCCGCTGCGGCTCGCCTGGCGCGAGCTCGCCGGCCGGCGGCCGGCGATGTGGACGGTCGCCGACCTCTTCGCCGCCATGCGCCGGCTCTACGAGCACGACGCCAAGGTCGACTGGACCGAGCTGCTGAGCGCGATCCGCGACGTCTGGCGCGACCTCGCGCTGCCCAACGGGCAGGAGCAGCTCGAGATCCTCTGGGCCTGCCTGGCGCTGATCCGCAAGAACACCAAGAAATGAAGGCGGCGCCGGCTCCGCGGCGCGCGGAGCGGCGCCGCGGAGCTCTGCGGGTTACTTGGCGGCGCCGTTGACCGTCGCCTTGACGATCGTGATCGGCTCGCGGGGCACGTCCTGGAAGGACCCGGAGCTACCGGTGGGGACGGAGGCGATCCTGTCCACCACGCCCATGCCCTCGACCACCTTGCCGAACACCGCGTAGCCCGGGGTGCCGCCACGGCCGTCGAGGTTCGTGTTGTCGACCAGGTTGATGAAGAACTGCGCCGTGGCGCTGTTGGGATCGTTCGTCCGCGCCATGGCGAGCGTGCCGCGCGCGTTCGAGAGGCCGTTGCCCGACTCGTTGATGATCGGCGCCTTGGTGGGCTTCTGCTGCATGCCGGCGGTGAAGCCGCCGCCCTGGATCATGAAGCCGGGGATGACGCGATGGAAGATGGTCCCGTCGAACTGGTGCGACTTGACGTAGTCGAGGAAGTTGGCGACCGACTTCGGCGCCTTGTCCGGGTAGAGCTCGACGACGATCTTGCCCTTCGAGGTCTCGAGGGTGACGCGCGGGTGGGCCGAGGTCGACGGCGCCGCCGCCGCAGCCATGGCGAGGACGAGCAGATGCACACCTACGATCATGGGACTTCCTCCTTGTGCTTATGGTTTGGTTCGTTGCGATCCGAGACGGGGACAGGATGGTAGCACGGAAGGCGCGGGCAGCCCGCTGGCGTCAGGGCGGGCACAAGGGCCAACATCAGGGCCAACATCGGGGCGAACATCGGGGCCAACATCGGGATAACGGCGAGAGGGCGGCCCGATGAGCGGGCCGCCTGCCGACGCCGGCGGCGATCCACGGCTGGCCCCGGTCGGCCTGGTGCTCGCCGGGGGCCGCTCGGCACGGATGGGCGAGGACAAGGGCCGGCTCGACGCCGGCGGCGAGAGCCTCGCCGCGCGCGCCGCCCGCCGGCTCCGCGCCGTCTGCGCCGAGGTGGCCGTCGCCGACCGCGGCCGCCGGCTGCTCCCCGGTCTGCCGGAGCTCCCATCGATCCAATCCATCCACCAAACCATCCAACCGATCCGGTCGATCCCGGATGGCGCCGGCGAGGGCCCCGTCGCCGGCCTCCTGGGGGGCGCCCTCGCCTATCCGGGCAGGTCCCTCTTGGCGCTCGCCTGCGACCTGCCGGAGATCCCCGTCGACCTCCTCGCCGAAATCGCCAAGCCCTCCGGCTTCGACTGGGTGGTGCCGCGCTGGCGCGGCCGGCTCGAGCCGCTCTGCGCGCTCTACCGGCCGCCGGCGTTGGCGGCGCTCGCCGCGAACGTCTCCCGGGGCGCCCTGGCGCCCCACCTCCTCGCCGAGGTCGCCGGCCTCTCGGTGCGCTACCTCGGCGGCGCGCTCCTCGCCCGCTTCGGCGCCCCGGAGGCGATGTTCGTCAACCTGAACGAGCCCGAGGACGTGCGGCGCTGGCGGCAGGGGCCGGGCGCCGGTTAGGGGCCGGGAGCCGGCGGGATCAGACGTCCAGCTCGGCGGGTGCGCCGCCGCATCTCGCGCACGGGCAGATCTCGCGCAGGAAGTCGAAGCGGTAGATGCCGGTCGCGTGGCCGTCCGACCAGGCGATCGAGATGGCGTAGTTGCCGACCGGCTGGATCGAGGTGGGGGTGACCGGCTGGGCGGGGGGCAGGAAGCGGATCTTCATCCCCGAGTGCCCCTGGCAGCCGGCGCACGGGCACCATCCTCGCAAGTAGTCGTGCTCGTACTCGGCGTCGTGGCCGTCGCTCCAGGTGAGACGCAGGTGGCGGCCGTCGGGAAGCCGCCGCACCTCGGTCAGATAGATGGTCTCGCTCGCCATGCCCGCCGCTCGAACCATGGTAGCACCCGCGACCGGACGCGGCGCCGATCACCCCAGCGATCATGGTAAAAAGCTGTCAGACGCCCGACCGGCGGAAGGGCCGGGCGCTCCCCCAAAGGAGACCGACATGAAGAACGTGCACAGCATGACCCGAGCGACGAGAACGATGCTCGCCCTCCTCCTCCTGGCGCCGCTCGTCCCCGCCGCGGCGGCGGCGCAGGCCTATCGCTTCGAGATCACCCCCACGGTCGGCTACCGCTTCAACGGCACCGTCTCGTCGTACGACGACTACGGCAACCGCTTCGACAATCGCGACCTGCGCCTGGACGAGAGCGGCACCTACGGCGTCACCTTCGACATCCCGCTCGCCTACAGCCTGCAGCTCGAGCTGCTCGCCAACCACCAGAGCAGCCGCTTCAGCCTCGACCGGGGCCTCTTCTCGAACGAGCAGCGGCTGGGGAACGTCGACCTCGACTTCTACCAGATCGGCCTGCTCTACCAGTGGGGACGCGGGCAGGTGAACCCCTATCTCGCCGGCTCGCTGGGCGTCGCCCACCTGCAGCCCAAGTTCGCGCCGAGCGACAGCCGCTTCGCCGGCTCGCTCGCCGGCGGCGCCAAGATCTTCTTCAACCGCAACGTCGGCCTGCGGCTCGAGGTCCGCGGCTATTACACGAGCCTCGACACGTCCTCCCAGCAGGTCGACGACCATGGTGTCCGTTACCGCACGCGGGTGAACCAGGGCCTCTACCAGGGCGAAGGGAGCGTCGGGATCATTCTGGCCTGGTAGGAGCTACGCCACCAGCGGAAACACCCGGTTGCGGCCGCCGTCCTTCGCCGCGTAGAGCGAACGATCGGCGGCCGCGATCAGGTCGCGGGGGGTGATGCGGCCCTCCTTGACCGGGACATCGGCGAGCGAGGCGAGGCCGATCGAGATCGTTACCCGCGCCAGCGTGCCGTCCTCCATCTCGACCGCCGTCCTCTGCACCAGCCCGCGGATCTTCTCGGCCACGTCGCACGCCCCTTCGATGTCGGTCTCCGGCAGGACCAGGAGGAACTCCTCGCCGCCGTAGCGCCCCATCCAGTCGGTGCTGCGCAGGCCCGCGACCGCCACCTGGGAGATGCGCTTCAAGAGCGCGTCGCCCGCCAGGTGGCCGTAGCGGTCGTTGACCTCCTTGAAGTGGTCGAGGTCGGCCATGGCGATGGTCAGCGGCCGGTGGTAGCGCCGCACCCGCTCGAGCTCGCGGCCGAGCTGCTCGAGGATGGTCTCGCGGCGCAGCAGGCCGGTCAGGCTCTCGTAGGTCGCCGACTCGAAGAGGCGCACGTTCTCGAAGACCGTGGCGACGTGGCGGGCGAGCAGGTCGAGCAGATCGATTTCCTCGGCCGGATAGCCGCGTCCCCCGGCCTTGCGGCCGACCAGGAGCACCCCGACCAGGAGGTCGTGCGCCAGGAGCGGTACGGCGAGCGCCGGCTCGAGCGGCGCCAGGCGCCGGCCGAGCGCCGGGCTCCTCGCCATCACCTGCTCGGCGGGGAGCGGCCGGCCGGCGCGGCGGGCGAGGTCGATGCCGGCGTCCTCGAGGGTGAGGAAGGGCGGCTGGTCGAGGCTGTCGAGCCCGGCGGGCAGCGTCGAGGCGAGCCCGGAGAGGAAGCTGGCGCCGGTGTCGGCGATCAGCAGCGTGGCCGAGCGGGCGGCGAAGATCTCGCACAGGCGGGAGACCAGGTGCTCGCCCATCCGCGGCAGCTTGCCCTGCGCCGGGAGCTCGCCGGCGAGGGCGATGAGCTGCTGGCGCAGCGCGTAGCGCTCGGGGAAGAAGCGGCGGCCGATGCTCGCCTGGAGGAGACGCCGCAGGGGGGCGAAGAGCAGCCCCAGGACGAGGGTCGCCGCGGAGACTGCCCATACCGAGGCGTTGCCGCCGAACATCCGTGTCGCGAGGACGCCGCCGGCGCCGAGCGCGGCGTAGAAGACGAGGAAGAGGATGCTGGTGAGCGTCGTGTAGATCAGGCTCCGGCGCATCACCAGCTCGATGTCGAAGAGGTGGTAGCGGTAGATCGCGGCGAAGAAGGCGATGGGGTAGCAGAGGAGGGCCAGCGGCTCGAGCGCCGAGAGCCACGCCGGCACCGCTCGCGCCAGCAGAACGAGCGACGAGGACACCAGCACGAAGGCGCACCAGGGCAGCACGCCGGCGAGAACCAGGCCGGCCCGGTGGCGCCCGTGCGGCACCGGGAAGCGCAGGGCCTGGTAGCCGAGGAGCACGACCACGGCGATCGCCCAGGCCGGCATCGCGAGCCCGAGGAGCAGGGTGTCGACCGCGGTCGAGCTCCAGGGGAAGAGCCGCCAGCCGAGGACCTCCTCGGCGAGGTAGGTGGCGCTGGTGACGAGCCCCAGCCCCAGGCCCAGGGTGTAAAAGAGGGGGACGAGCCACGGCCGCCGGCGCACCCACGGGTGGCGGTCGGGGATGAGCGCGGCGAGGTGGAGCTCGAGGCCGATCTGGAGCCCGGTCAACAGGTAGTAGGCCGAGAGCGCCACGGCGAGCATCATCGGCGAGCCGATGGCGCCCACCGGCAGGGCGAGCTCCCAGGTGGCGGCGAGGGTGAAGAGGAGAAAGAGACGGCCCTGGAGATCGTCCGCCCGGCGGTTCAGGGCGAGGAGGGCGAGGGCGAGGAAGCCGAGGGTGGCGAGGGCCCCGACGCCCAGCGCGAACCAGCCGGGCGGCACCCCCGGAATCAGCGCGAGGTCGAGCGAGCGCTCGCCGCGCCGCACCCGGAAGGCGGCCGGCTCACCCGGCAGGAAGCGCGCCGCGGCGCGCTCGTAGTCGTCGACCGTCCGCGTGCGCCGGCCGCCGACGGCGACGAGCTGATCGCCGGCGCGCAGACCTCCCCGGTAGGCCGGCAGCGCAGGGTCGACGGCGACCACCAGCACCCCCGCGGCGCCCTCGCCGGGAAGGAAGCCCAGCCGCCTTCCCGCGCTCTCGATCACCGAGCGGGACTTGATCGCGACGAGGCCCCCGACGCCGAGGACGAGGACCACGGACAGCGCGAGGAACACCGGCCGTTGAGTTGACAATTGATTCCTAGAAGTAATTTGGCGGACCATTTTACCGCAAACCGAGCCGCGTCGCGGTCGTAGGATATCCCCGCCTTCCCGCGCGGCGAGGATGTCACGCAACCCGGGATTGGGGCACTATGGAAGAGACGGCACGGCGGATCGCTCGACGCCGAGCGGCGGCCGAATGTCGCAGTTAAAGACCTGCGGAAGAACGCTTATGCCCCGATATCCCAACGTCGCGCCGACCGTCGCCGCCATGCCCGGCGACGTCTATTCGAGCTTCGCCAGCCGCCTGACGACATATCGCGGCGAGATCTACCCCCTCCATCTGGGCGATACCTGGCTCGATCCGGCACCGGGCTGCCGTCTGGAGGACATCCGAATGGCGGAGAACCCGGGCATGTACCGCTACCCGGCGGCCCAGGGCCTCCCGATCCTCCTCGAGGCGATCGTCGAGCGCGAGCGCGCCAAGACCGGCGTCTCGATCGGGCCCGCGAACCTGCTCGTCGGCGCCGGGGCGACCGGCGCCCTCTCCGCGGTGGTCGGCGCCATCGTCCAGCCGGGCGACGAGGTGCTGCTCCTCGCCCCCTACTGGCCGCTCTTCGCCGGCACCGTCCGCATCTTCCACGGCGTCCCGGTGGACGTCCCATTCTTCGGCACCGTCGACTCGGCGGAGAGCGCGGTCGCGGCGGTCGCGGCCCATCTCTCGCCGCGGAGCGCGGTGCTCTACATCAACACTCCGAACAACCCGACCGGGCAGGTGCTGCCGCGCGCCTGGGTCGAGGCGCTCGTCGAGTGGGCGGCGGCCGAGGGCCTGTGGGTGATCTCCGACGAGGTCTACGACCACTACGTCTTCCGCGGCGAGCACACCTACGGCCTCCAGCTCCTGCCGGAGCGCACCTTCGTCGCGCAGTCGTTCTCGAAGGCATACGGGATGGCGGGCAACCGCTGCGGCTATGTGATCGGCCCCGAGCCGTTCATGGGCCAGTTGAAGAAGATCAGCGTCAACAACTTCTACAGCGCGCCGAATGCCGCCCAGCTCGCCGCCCGGCGGGTGCTGGGGCCGGCGGGCGACGCCTGGGTCGCCGCGGCGCGCGCGAGCTACAAGACGACCGGCGACAAGACCGCCGCGCGCCTGGGCGTCGCGCCGCCCGAGTCGAGCATGTTCCTGTTCATCGACGTCGCCGACCACCTGGACGAGCGCGGCCTCCAGGGCTTCCTCGAGGACTGCGCCGACCGCGGCCTGCTCCTCGCCCCCGGCCAGAGCTTCGGCCCCTATCCCACCCATGTCCGCCTCTGCTATACGGCGACCTCGCCGGAGATCGTCGCCCGCGGCGTCGAGGTGCTGGCCTCGATGATGGGGCGCGGCGGCGCAACAGCCGATCCGACCGACCCCGCCAAGACCGCCGGCGGCGCGAGCCCCGAGCGGCCGGCGATGGCGGCCGCCCACCGCTCCTGAGCTCGCCGCGCCGGAAACCGGCGCGTTCCCGGCGCCTCTCCCCTCCCAGCTCCAGCGCTCCGGCTACGGCTGGCGATGCAGCCGCACCGCCTGGTCGATCGACAGGCCGACGACCGACCCCGCCGGGATCTCGACCTCCTCGCCGCGGGTGTGCGCGGCGATCGCGGTGCCCGCCACCGCGCCGATCAGGGCGCCGATCACCGAGCCCGAGCCGCGGTTGCCGCGGCTCAGGATGTTGCCGAGGATGGCGCCGCCGGCCGCCGCGCCGCCGATCGTCGCGGCGTCGCGCTTCGACTCGCTCTTGCCCTGGCGCTCCAGCGACGCCTGGATGGGCACCGTCTCGCCCGAGGGGAGGACGAGGTCGGTGAAGCGCAGGCCGAGCGCCGCCTGGCCGCCGATCTTGCGGTTGAGCGGCACCGCCTGGGTCACCTCGCCGACGATCTCGGCGCCGGCGGGGATCGCGACGTCGCCGTCCGGGGTGTGGAGGTCCTGGACGACGCGGGTGCGGAAGATGTCGCCCACCCGGCTGGTCGCCGAGGAGAGGGTCTTCGCGAGCTCGACGTCGAGCGTCGTGCCCGCCGGAACGGTGACCGCGACGCGCGGCTCGGGCTGCCGGCTCCGGCTGTGGCTCCGGACCCGCGGGGGTCGGCGGCGCCGGCTCGGCGGCCGGAGCGGGCGCCGGCGCCGCATCCTGAGGAGTGTCGGCGGGCGGCGCCTGCTCGCGCCGGCGCAGGCGCCGCTCGCGTTGGTCGAGCTCCGCCTGGCGCGCCGCCAGCCGCTTCTCCCGCGCCTCGAGGCTGTCGCGCCGCGCCTCCGGCGCGGCGTCGGCCGGCGGTCGGCGGGATCACCACGGTCCGCGAGCTCTGGCCGAGCTCGGCGGCTCGGCGATCGGCCAGTGGATCGTCTGATCGATCGGCTGATCGATCGGCTAGACGATTGGCTTCTTGGGGCTCGGTCGCCGCGGGGGCTCGGGGGGTCGGGGGGGCCGGCGCCGCCTGGGCGATCTCGGTCTGCTGGGGCGGCGGCGAGCTCGGCGGCTCGACGTTCGCCTGGCGCTGGCAGCCGGCCAGGGCGAGGACCAGCGCGCCGGCGAGCGCCAGGACGGCCGGGCGCAAAACCTTGCTGGAGGGTCTCATCGCGATCTCCTCGTGGTCTCGGGTTCGAGAGCTGTTCCTCAGCGCCGGCGGGTGGGGTCGAAGGGGACGACCTCCCCCCTCTTCTCCGCCGCCGGCCGCTTCGGCGGGGCGGACCGCCGCTCCGCTCCGCCGCCCTTGCCGGCATCCACCGCCGGTCCGCCCGCGCTCTCCTCGCCGTCGAAGCGCAGGCCGAACTCGCACGACGGGTCGACGAACGCGGTCAGCGCGGTGAAGGGGACGGTCAACCGCTCACGCCCGCCGTTGAAGCTGAGGACGACGGAGAACGAGTCCGGCCCGACCTCCAGGCCCCAGTACTGGTTCTGCAGGATGACCGTCATCTCCTGGGGGTACTGCTCGCGCAGGCTCCGCGGGATCTCGACCCCCGGCTCGGCGGTGCGGAACCCGACGTAGAAGTAGTGCTCGCCGGGCAGGCCGCGCTCGGCGACCTGGGCGAGCACGCGGCGCACCGCGTCGCGCAGGGCGTCCTGGACGATCTTCTGGTAGTCGAATCCTTCGTTGCTGTCCAACGGACCTCCCTCGAAAAGTCGTCGCGCCGGCACGACGGAGCTCCATCCCCGTTCCAACTTCGCCAGGGTGCCGGCAGATTCCACCGGCGCCTATGGGGGATCGTAGGTGCCGAGCGGCGTCCAGGGGCCGCAGCGGGCGACGCGGGCGACGGCGCGGGCGCTGCCCACGGCGGCGCCGTACTTGCGGATCGCGCCCTCGGCGTAGTGGCTGCAGGTCGGGGTGAAGCGGCAGTGCACGCCGAGGAGCGGCATGCGCGGCGAGAGGGTCGCCTGGTAGAGGTGGATGGCGCCGAGGAGGGCGCGGGCGCTCACCTGCCGGCTCGGGGGCTGCGCCAGGTCGACGCCGAGGAGGACGGCGAGCGTCAGGACGATGGCGATCGCCCGCGCCCGACGGGTCCGCTCCAGCCGCTCCGGGGACTTCGCGCTCGCGGCCTGGCTCTCGATCCGCTCCATATGGCCAGCCTAGCGGAAGCGGCTCAGCGGGGCCAGGTCCCCGTCGCCAGGCGTCCCGCCCAGAGGGCGACGAGGAGGGCGGCATCGGCGGCGAGGATCGGGGGGACCCAGGCGCGAAGGCGCCCGGCCGCCCGCCGGGCGAGGGCGAGGCCGGCCGCCGCCCAGCCCATCGCCAGCTCGGCGGCGACGAGCGGCGCCAGCGGATGAAGGGCGAGCGCCGGGCGCCACTCGCCCCTGGCGAGGTGGGCGAGGGCGCGGGTCATGCCGCAGCCCGGGCACGGGATGCCGAGGAGGAAGCGGAGGGGGCAGAACGGCGCCGCGCTCGCCGCGGGCGGCGGCGTCACGGCGCGGAGGACGGCGAAGGCGAGGGCGCCCGCCACGCCGGCCGCCGCCCAGAGGGCGAGGCCGCGGGCGCGCTCGCCGCGACGGCTCAGTGCATCGCGTGGTCGATCCACGCGTTGACCACCACCAGGCCGCCCATGGCGAACATCCAGAGGAGGGCGAGCGCCAGGCAGAGGGTGCCGACGAGCCCCAGGATCTGGGCGACCTTGGCGATCGTCTCACCGGCCGCCGGCGAGTGCCCGGCGGCGATCGCCCGGAGCTCCTGGGTGCCGAGATACCAGCCGATCGGCGAGAGGATGAGGCCGCAGCAGGTGAACAGGCCGAGGACCGAGATGACGAGCGCGGTGACCGCCTGCGAGCTGGGCTTCGCCTGGGTCGGAGCGGGGGGCTGGGCTACCGTCATGCCGACCTCCGGGGAGGGTGGGGGGCCGGGCGGGCTCTGGACCCGCCCGGCGGCGCTCGGAGCGCCCTAGAAGCGGCTCACGAAATCGCTCAGCACCGGCACGACGAAGCGCTCGCCGTTCAGCGCCTTGACGATGCAGAGGACGACGACGATGAGGTAGAGGATGGCAAGGATCGAGCCCGCGAGGCAGCCGGCGCAGGCCAGGAAGTGGATGACCGCCCCGACGAAATGGATCACGAACCAGGCGGCGATATAGGCCACGAACAGCACCAGGCCATTCTTGGCGTGCCACTGCACCTCGCGGTCCTCCTTCTCGACCAGCAGGGGGATGAGCGCCAGGATGCCGAGATAGGAGAGCACCAGCATGACGTTGCGGTTCGGGCTGACGGTGCCTCCCGAGGGCGGCACCGGCGGCGGCGTATAGGTCGGCGGGGGCGGCGGGGTCGAGGGGGGCACGCGCGGTTCACTCATCGCAGACTTCTCCTTTTCGGCGAGCGAGTCGATGGCGAGTCTGGAAGGCCTGAGCCTTATGGGTGCAGTCTATACAAGCGCGGCGCCTCGGCACAAGGAAGCCCTCGGCCGGGTACTGGGTCCGTTTGGTCCCGAGGACGGCCGCCTGGAAGGGGATTCGGGAGGGGTGGTCCCGAGGGCGGTCGGCCGCAGCGGACCCAACGGGCCCACTACCCTCGGCCGCCTAGGGCGTGACGATCCAGCTTCGAGGGAGCCGTGCGCCCGCCCGCCGCGGCCGGTCCGGCCCTCCTGTGTCATCCTCCGAGGCCATGGACGACGGCTCGATCCTCGCCGCCATCGCCGCGGTGGCTCACGAGCACCTGGGTTGGGAGGGTCCCTTGACCGCCGAGATGCGGCTGGTCGAGGACCTGCGGCTCGACTCGATCCGGCTGCTGACGCTCGCCGCCGAGGTCGAGAACCGCTTCCGGGTGATGCTCGCCGAGGAGGACGAAGCGGGGATCGAGACGGTGGGGGACCTGGTCTCGGTCGTGGGGAGGAAGCTTGCCGCCGGCTGAGGCGGCGACGCTCCTCGACCTCCTCGCCGCCGCCGGCCGGCGGCCGGACGGCGGCCTGCGCTTCCTCGACCGCGAGGAGCGGGCGACCTGGGTCCCCTGGAGCGAGGTCCGCCACCGTGCCGAGCTCGCCGCCGGCGGGCTGCAGGGAATGGGGGTGAGGGCGGGCGACCGCGTCGCCCTCGTCTTCCCCACCGGCCCGGAGTTCTTCGCCGCTTTCTTCGGCGCCCTCCTGGCCGGCGCCGTCCCGGTGCCGCTCTACCCACCGGTCCGGCTCGGGCGCCTCGCCGAGTACCACGCGCGGACGGCGGGGATGCTGGCGCGCGTCCGCGCCAGGATCGTCCTCGCCGACCGCCGCATCCAGCGCATCCTGGGCGTCGCCATCGCCGCGGCGCGGCCGCCGCTCGGCTGCCGGACGCTCGCCGAGCTGCCGGCGGCGGCCGGCTTCGCCGCCGGCGGCGCCGGCGGCGGTCCCGAAGACCTCGCGCTCGTCCAGTTCTCGTCGGGGACGACGGTCGATCCCAAGCCGGTCGCCCTCTCCCACCGCGCCGTCCTCGCCCAGACGGCGATCCTCTCGGCGCTCTGGCCGGACACCGAGACGCTCCGGCACAGCGCGGTCTCCTGGCTGCCGCTCTACCACGACATGGGATTGATCGGCTGCGTCTTCCCGGCGCTCGCCCGCGACGCGACGCTCACCCTCATCCCGCCCGAGCTCTTCGTGATGCGCCCGGCGCTCTGGCTGCGCGCCGTGTCGCGCTACCGGGCGACGGTGTCGCCCGCCCCCAACTTCGCCTTCGCCCTCTGCGCCTCGCGGGTGCCGGAGAGCGACCTCCAGGGGCTCGACCTCTCCGCGTGGGTGACGGCGCTCGACGGCGCCGAATCGGTGGCGCCGGGGGTCGTCCGCGCCTTCGAGGCGCGCCTGGCGCCCTATGGGCTGCGCCCGGGCGTGGTGGCGCCGGTCTACGGCCTCTCGGAAGCCGCGCTCGCCGTCACCTGCCCGCCGCTCGGCCGGCCGTTCCTCTCCCGCCGTTTCGACCGCGAGGCGCTGTCGCGCGAGGGGCGGGCGCGGCCGGTCGACGCGGGCGAGATCGCGCGCGAGATCGCCGCGCTGGGGCGGCCGCTCCCCGGTTTCCGGCTGGAGGTGCGCGACCCGCGCGATCCGCGCGACCCCGCCGCGACACCGGCCGGCGGGCTCGCCGAGGGGCGGGTGGGGCGGATCTGGATCGCCGGGCCGTCGCTCATGGAGGGCTACCTCGACGACCCCGAGGCGACGGCGCGGGCGCTCCAGGGGGGCTTCCTCGACACCGGCGACCTGGGGTTCCTCTGGGAGGGCGAGCTCTACCTGACCGGCCGCGCCAAGGACGTGGTGATCCTGCGCGGCAGGAACCACTCGCCGGAGGAGATCGAGCGCGCCGTCGATGCCCTTCCCGGGGCCCGGCCCGGCTGCACGGTGGCCGCCTCCTTCCTCCCCGAGGGGGGCGACGGCGAGGTGCTGGCGCTCTTCGTCGAGGCGCGGCGGGGCGCGACGCGCGAGGAGCGCGAGGGCCTTCCCGAGGCCTGCCGCACGGCGGTCCTCGCGGCGACCGGGCTCGACGTCGACGTGGCGGTCGTCCTGGCGCCGGGGACGCTGCCGCGCACCTCCTCCGGCAAGCTCCGGCGCGCCGAGGCGGTCCGGCTCTACCTGGCGGGCGAGCTGAGAGCCCCGGAGAAGGTGACGCCGCTGCGCCTCGCCGGCGCGGTCGCCCGCTCCGGCCTCGCCTACGCCCGCCTCTCGCTCGCCGGGCGCGGCGGGGCGGCGCACGAGCCCCCCGAGCCGGACGCGCCGGACGAGCCGGACGAATGAGCCGGAGGAGCGAGCGCCGGCGCGATCCGAGCGGCCGGGTGAAGGACCTGGTGATCGTCGGCGGCGGACCCGCCGGCCTGGCGACGGCGATCGAAGCCCGGCTCGCCGGCTTCTCCGTCGTCGTCCTCGACCGCGGCCGGCCGCCGCTCGACAAGGCCTGCGGCGAGGGGCTGATGCCCGACGCCGCGAGCCGCCTGGCCGCCCTCGGCGTCGAGGTCGCCGGCCGCCCTTTCCGCGGCATCCGCTACCTGGACGGCGAGACCGTCGCCGAAGGGATCTTCCCCGGCCCGCCCGGCTTGGGCGTCCGCCGCACCGCGCTCCACGCGGCGCTCGCCCGCCGCGCCGAAGAGGTGGGGGTCGCGCTGCGCTGGGGCGCCGTCGCGACCGGGCTCCATGCCGCGGGGGTCCATTCGACCGAGGGGCTCGTCCCGGGGTACTTCGTGGTCGGCGCGGACGGCCTCAACTCGCGGGTGCGGCGCTGGGCCGGGCTCGACCTCCCGCCGCCGGCCGGCGCCCGCGCGCGCCGCTTCGGCGTCCGCCGCCACTACGCCATGGCGCCGTGGAGCGACTTCGTCGAGGTGACCTGGGGGCGGCAGGCCGAGGCCTACGTGACGCCGGTGGCGGCGGACGAGGTCGGCGTCGCCATCCTGTGGAGCGGCGAGGCCAAGGGCTTCGACGACCTCCTCCCCCGCTTCCCGCGCCTCGCCGAGCGCCTCGCCGGCGCCCCGTCCGCCTCGCGCGACCGCGGCGCCGGACCGTTCAGCCAGCGCGCGCGGCGCGCCGTCGCCGGGCGCGTAGCGCTCGTCGGCGACGCCGCCGGCTACCTCGACGCGATCACCGGCGAGGGGCTCGCCGTCGCCTTCCACCAGGCGCGGGCGCTGGTCGCGGCGATCGCCCACGGCGACCTCGCCCGCTATGCCGCGGCCCGCCGCCGCATCGACCGCCTGCCCGGCGCCATCACCGGCCTGGTGCTCGCCCTCGAGCGGCGGCCGGCCCTGCGCCGCCGGGCGATCCGCGCCCTCGCCGCCGATCCCGCCCTCTTCTCGCGGCTCCTCGGCATCCACGGCCGCATGCTGCCGGCGCGCCGCCTGGGGCTCCCCGGCGCCGTCCGGCTCGCCTGGCGGCTGGTCGCCGCCTGACTTGGACGCCTGACGTAGAAGTGAGAAGCGGCCGGCTCGGCGGCTGAGGTCTCCGCGCCGAGGACCGGCGGGTCAGTGCATCTTCTTCGCCGCCTCGGCATCCAACAAGCGCATGCCGACCTCGTCGACCGAAGCGGTCGAGCTGGCGAGGACGACGACGCCGACCCCGCGGAGCGGATCGAACCCCACGAACGAGTGATAGCCGCCGGTCGCGCCGTTGTGCCAGACGACGTGCGAGGCGTCGACCACGTGCCAGGCGAGGCCGATGCTCATGCCGGGGGTGGCGGTCGGCCGCCGCGGCGCGTGGGCCAGGCGCATGGCGCGGGCGAGCCGCGAGGTGTCCTCCCCCCGCTCGGCGGCGAGGTTGGCGGCGAGGAAGGCGACGAGGTCGGCGGCGGTCGAGCGCAGGGCGCCGGCGCCGGCGAAGGTCGGGACGTCCCAGTTGGGGACCACCGCGCCCGTCTCGTCGTGCCCCGGGGCGAGCCGGGCCCGCGCCTCGGGCGAGAGGGAGATGCGGGTGTCGCGCAGCCGGAGCGGGCCGAGGACGCGGTCGTCGATCAGGCGCTCGTAGGTGGACCCGGCGCGGCGCGCCAGCGCCAGGCCGAGCAGGCCGACGCCGAGGTTCGAGTACTCGTACGCGGCTCCCGGAGCGCGGGGGAGCTCGTAGCTCGAGAGGAACGCGAAGAGCTGGGCCTCGGTGTAGTCGGCGTAGGGATTCGCCTCGTCCTTCGGCGCCATGTTCGCCGGCAGGCGCGGCAGCCCCGACGACTGAGTGGCGAGGTCGGCGAGGGTGATCGCGCGGCCGCCCCGCGACGGCACCCGCACGCTCGCCGGGAAGAGGTCGGCGACCGGCTCGTCGAGCCGCACCTCGCCGCGGCCGGCCATGTCGGCGAGCAGGGTGCCGGTGAACACCTTGGTCACCGAGCCGATCTCGAAGAGGGTCCGCGCGTCCGGCGGCGGCGTCCCCGGACCGCGCCGCGTCCCGACGGCGACGAACCGCCGGCCGGCGGCGTCGAGGAGGCCGGCGACGATCCCCGCGTTCGGCAGGGCGCGGAGACGCTCGGCGAGCATCGCCCGGACCGCCGGGCTGGGCGGCAGGGCGTGCTCCGCAGAGGCTGCCGGGAGCGCTCGGGCGCAGCCCGCGAGCAGGCCGAGCAGAGCGAGAAGGCCGCCCAGGACCGAGCGCCGGGAGCGGTCGAGCCGCCATGGGGGCATGATCGCGGATCATAGCCCTCTCCCGCGGAATCCCGGTCGAGCGCCGCTCGGCGCCTCGCCGGCCGCCATGGCATTCTCTTGCTGTCCGGTGATGCCGGGCAATCAAGCCCACCCGGAAGGAGAGTATTTGTCATGGAGATCGATTCCCTGCAGAAGCTATACGAGGATGAGCTCAAGGACCTGCACAGCGCCGAACGCCAGATCATCCAGGCCCTGCCGCGGATGATCAAGGCCGCCTCACACGAGCAGCTCAAGGCCGCCCTCCAGGAGCACCTCGAGGTCACCAAGGAGCACCTCGCCCGCCTCGACAGGATCTTCGAGAAGCTCGGCAAGAAGGGCACCGGCAAGAAGTGCAAGGGCATGGAGGGCGTCATCGCCGACGGCAAGGAGCTGCTCGAGGAGGACGTCACGGACGAGGTGCTCGACGCCGGGATCATCGCCGCCGCCCAGCACGTGGAGCACTACGAGATGGCCGGCTACGGCACCGTCCGCACCTACGCCGAGCTCCTCGGCGAGAAAGAGGCGGCGAAGCTCCTGCAGCAGACCCTCGAGGAGGAGAAAGAGGCCGACGCGAAGCTGACCCAGCTCGCCGAGAGCACGATCAACGTCGAGGCCGAGGTCGCCGCCGGAAGACGATAAAGCCCGCCCTCGCCGACGCGGGCCGAGCCCGCGATCGGCGGCTGGAAGGCGCTACGGCTTCGGCGGGGCGGCGACCGGCGAGCCCTGGGCCGAGGGCTCGAGGTCGAGGACCTGGCCGTTCGAATCGAGGCCGCCGGCGTCGGTGACGTAGACGTAGGCGGGGCCGGAGACGAGCCCGTCGGGGAGGGCGACGTTGATCTGGCCGCGCGACTCGTGCCAGGACGCGCCGCCGTCGCGCGGCAGGACGTAGCGGCGGCCGCCCTGGAAGATCTGCACGGCGTTGCCGGCGTTCGAGAAGTGGACCCCGAAGATCGACAGCGCGCTGTCGGGCGTGAAGCGCGGCGTCCAGGAGGAGGCCTCGACCACGCCGCAGCTGTTCCCCGGATCGTCGCGGCAGGAATTGATGCGCGGGCAGGCGGCGGGGAGGGCCGGCGGCTTTCCCCCCTTGAGGGCGGCGCGGAAGAAGGCGCCGGGGAGGGTCGACTCGCCATCCGCCCCGCGGAAGATGCCGTAGGTCCCGCCGTTGGGGTCGACCGCCGGGGCGTTGTCGACCACCTGCCAGAAGACGGCGTAGGAGATGCCGAAGGCGTCCGGCGCCTCGAGGGCGCCGAGGAGCTCCTGGAGGTAGGCGGCGGCACGGCACTCGCCCGAGCGTGGGCCGGTCCGCGCGAAGCCGTACTCGCCGAGCAGGAAGTTGGCCGGCCGGAGCTCGGGGCGGGTTGCCTTCAGGAGGTTCAAGGCGAAGCCCAGGCTCGCCGCCAGCTCGCGTTTCAGGTTCGCCGTCGGGTCGACCGCCTTGACGGCCAGGGTGTCCCAGGACGAATACGAGTAGTAGTCGACCTCGACGCGCGGGCCGATGTAGTCGAGCACGCAGCGGTGCGCCAGCGAGCCGTCGGCGCCGCACCAGACGCCGTTGCGGCGCACCAGGTTGAACTCGAGGCCGGCGAAGAGGCGCGCCGAGCTGCCGGGGTTCGCCGCCTGCGCCGCGCGCACCCCCGCCGTCCGCGCCCGCACCCAGGCGAGATAGGCCTCCCAGGCCAGCGGATCCGCGGCGTGGGTGTGGATCGCGTTGTCCCCCTCCCAGTTGAGGAAGAGGAAGGTCTTGCGCGGATAGCTGCGCAGCAGGAGGTCGCCGAGGGCGGCGATCTGCTGGCGCTCGAGGGCCGCCTCGCCCGGCGTCCAGCCGTCCGCCCAGTCGTTCCGGTTGTCGGCCGGGGTGTAGACGGTCAGCAGGTAGGTGTCGAAGCGGGGATCGGCGAAGAGCTGCCCGTAGGCGGTCTCGGCTGGGAAGTACGGATAGCCGGAGCCCGCCACGATGCGCACGAGATAGCCCGCGTCCTCGGGGTTCACGGGGGGATTGACGCGGTAGTCGTCGCGCGCCCCGAGGTAGACGCGGATCGTCCGGCTGCCGGTCGCCGCCACCTTGTCGGCGGCCCAGTTGAGGCGGTCGCGGCAGCCGTCGCAGGCGGCGTAGGCGGAGTCGTCGAAGCCCCAGGCGTAGACCCCGAAGCGGTGCGCCGCCTCTTTCCGCGGCGCCGGGATGCCCGTCGGCGCGCCGGCGGCAAGGGCGCTCGCTGTCGTAACCGCGGTCCCGGCGAGTGCCGCGGTAGCCAGCATGGCGCCCCAGAGGGCGAGAGGGAAGATCGGACGGGATCTGCGGCAGAGCGGCACGGCGGGCTCCTTGTCTCGATCCTATAACGCGCCCCGCCGGGCAGGCCGTCCGGCGGAGGTGGGGGAACGTGCTGCGTCCCCTCTTCATACGGTGATCGAGGGCGGCCGAGGTGCGCTACCGCCCCGCCGTCAGCGGCCGCCGCTCCCCAGGAGGAGCGCCTTGGCGCCCTTCCATGCATCGACGATCGGCGCCACCGCGGCGTCCTGGGCTCCCAGGGTCCCGACGCCGAAGTTCTCCTCGACCGTGCGCAGGAGGTTGTAGTGGTTGTAGGGGCTCTCGTCGACGCCCTGCTTCACCATGTCGCCCAGGAAGACGGTGTAGATGTGGTTGCCGCGCTGGGAGGCGGACTCGTCGAAGGTGACGACGACGAGCGTGTCCTTCATCACCCCGTCGTCGGCGAGGATGGGCTCGAGGAAGCCGCGCAGCCAGCGGACGGCGTAGGCGAGGCCGGTATTGTGGCCGTCGTTCTTCATGTTCGGGGTGTAGAAGGCATAGCTCGGCAGGTGATGGCGGTCGAACTGGGTGGCCGGGACGACGTTGGCGCAGCGGCCGGTCCGCTGGATCGGGATGAAGCTGAGGAAGGGGACGTGCTTGCGGTAGTAGAGCCCGTCGCGGCTGCGCGCCTGCACGAAGCAGCTCCCCGGCCCTCCCGGATAGCTCTCGGCGTACTGCGTCCAGGTGAGGTGGTGGGCTTCGAGGAGGTCGGCGATCGTCGGCGCGTCGATGTTCTTCTGCAAGTCGCCGTAGGTGTGGAAGGAGTTGCCGGCGACGAGGGCCAGGTAGTTCGGGTAGGAGGGATGGAAGAGCCCGTTGTAGCTCGCGAAGCGCCTCCCGCGCTGGGACAGCGACTTCATGTAGGGGTCCGCCACCACCGTCGCGTTGTCCTCGTTCTCGAGGACGATGATGAGAACGTGCTCGAATTGCCGACCTGGAAACGGCTTCGCGGCCGGGCTCCCGGCGGCGCTCGGGTGCGGCTGGCGGGCTCTGCAGCCCGTCACGGAGACGCTCAGCACGCTGAGGGTGCCCAGAACGGCCAGGACGGCGGCTCGCTTCATCTCTCCCTCCCGCTTTCGTACGGCCGCCGCGCCCGCGCGGCGGCCCAATCCTCGGCTACCACCATGCGATTCGCTTGCCTGAGGAGACCGCGGCGGCCGCGAAGCTCCCCGTTTCGGGCCCAGTCGGGTAAAATGCCCGCGCTCATGGATTCTCCAGATCCGGCGGATGCGCGGTCGTCGATCGACGTCGCGCGCGCTCAGGCGGCCCAGGAGGGCAAGCGCGTCGCCGTGGTATTCGGCGCCGACTGGTGCCCGGACTGCGACGCCTTCAAGCGCGCCCTCGGGCACCGCTCCGTGGCGCCGTTCGTCGACCCCCACTTCGTGGTCGTCAAGGTCTCGGTCGGCAATCGCGACAAGAACCTCGACCTCATGGCGGAGTACGGCATGACGGTGGGGAGCGGCATCCCGGCGGTCGCCATCCTCGAGCCGGACGGCTCGCTCGTCGCCGCCCAGCGCGACGGGCTGTTCCGCAACGCCAGCGCCCTCCTCTCGGTGACCGAGATCGCCGCCTTCTTCGGGCGCTGGGCGCCGAACGCTCCCCCGCCCGTCTAGCTCGCCCGCCCCAGCTCACCATCGCGCCGCCGGAAGGTGGTTTCCGGGCGCCCGGCAAGCGTCTTGCTTCGCTCCTTCAGAGCGGACTTGGGGGGACCCCCCGAATCACGACCTGCAAGGAGAACCCACGATGAGTGACATCAAGGACACCCGCGAGTACCTGAGACCCTACGTGGCCGACATGGCGGCCGTCGAGAAGCACATCCTGGAAGCCGTCGAGCGGCAGACGAAGGACGAGGATTTCCAGAAGCTCCCGCAGGCGCAGCAGCTCGTCAACCGGCTGGAGACCACGCTGCGCAATCACGTCCAGACCCTCGAGGGCCATCTGGCGCAGTTCCCCGCCGGGAGTGCCGCGGGCGCCGTCAAGGGAGCGGTGACCGGCGTGCTGGGAGCCTTCGCCGGCCTCTACGACAAGGTGCGCAGCGAGGCGGCGAGCCGCGGCCTGCGCGACGACTACACGGCGCTCAACCTGGCGAGCATCAGCTACACCATGCTCCACACCTCGGCGCTCGCCTTGAACGAGACGGCGACGGCCGAGCTCGCGCTGCGCAACCTGAAGGAGCTGACCCCGCTCATCATGCAGCTCACCGAGGTGCTCCCCGAGGTCGTCGTGCGCGAGCTCGCGGAGGAAGGCAAGGCCTACGACGCCTCGATCGTCCAGCGCGCCGTCCGCGCCACCCAGGAGGCCTGGTCGACGACCGCGGCGACAGTGCACGCCTGATCATGATTCCCGCCGGCCGGCCCCGTCCGGGGCCGGCCTCTGGCCACTCGCTGCGCTGAGGGGCTTGAAGGGGGCGATGGGACGGGCTGTATAGTCGCCTCCGTGCCCTCCTCGACGCTGGTGATCCGAGCGCGGAAGCTCGCGCCGCGCGGCAGCCGATGAGCCGCGCCGGCTGCCCTCGGGCGGTGGCGCTCTCGGCCGACCCTCAGCACTTCCCTCTGCGCGCAGCAGAGCTCTGGTCTCGCCGCGGTCTGGTCTCGCCGCGGGGCGGCATGGTGAAGGCGAGCGGCGCCTTCACCACCGCGTCCGTCGGCGGGAGCACGCCACGCCGGCGCATGGGCGAATCGGCACCGCTCGCTGGGAAACGCTCTCGCGGCTTCACGACGCCCCGGGGTGGCAGCGTGAAGCCCTGCGGCGCCCTCGCGGAACCATACGGCGGCACGTTCAAACCGCGTGCGGTTTTTACCTCGCCACCCTGCGGCACCGCCAAACCGGCACGCGGTTTGGCTTCGCCGCGCCGTGGTATGGCGATACCAGCCTTGGGTTCAGCCGTGACGCGCCGCGAGACGGGCATGCCGACGCCCGGCAACCATGAAACCCCACTGGGTTTGGCCAAACCCTCTCGTGGTTCGAGCGTACCGCCACGCGGTTTGGTCATGCCGCCGCAAGGAATGCTCGAACCGCGGGAGGGTTTAGCCAAACCGCTGCGGGTTTGCCTGAACCCGGGCGGGTTTGGCCGAACCGGCACGGGTATTCCCCCCTATGGGAGGGGTCAGCGGCTGCTGAGCGAGCTCGGGGCGTCGACGTGGGCCTTCTCGTCGACGCCGATGCCGAGGCGGTCGACGAGCTCGCCGCCGAGCCAGCCGGTGACCGCCGCCAGCAGCACGCCGAGGAGCGACAGGCCGATGGCGAGCCCAGACGGCGCCATGGGGGCCGGGCGGCGGCAGAACCAGCTGAGGGCGAAGAGCGCGAGCACGAGCACGTTGCCGCCGCCGTGCAGCCGGCCGATGCGCCAGGCGCGCGTCCCGCGGGGGATCGACAGCCAGTCGATCAACCCGAACACCGCGGCGACGAGGCCGGAGACGACCCCGGCGGCGATCAGCCAGTAGGAGATCTGGCTCCAGCCGGGGTTGCCGTGGCGCAGATATGCCAGGTCGAAGAAAAATGAGCTGGCGAGGAGGCCGAGGGGGAACACGATCAGCATCTGGTGGATCGGATGTCCGAGCAGGCGCGCCTTGGCTTTCATGTCTTCCTCCCTCGCTCTCTATTACGGCTGTATTGCAAGCAGTGTACCGCGCACCGCGAACATGGACCGGAATGGATAAGATCCCCGCATGGACCTCGAGCTGAAGGGAAGAGTTGCGATGGTGACCGGCGGCAGCCGCGGGATCGGGCGGGTGACCGCCTGCCTGCCGGTCGACGGCGGGCAGGGCCGGTCCTTCTGAGCCGCCGCCTCGCCGTCCTGGACCTCGCCGCCCTCGGGCTCTGCGCCTTCTATTTGGCGGCCGCGGTGCCGCTCGCGGTCGACCGCGCGGCGAGGCACGCCGGCCTGGCGTTCGACGAGGCCCGGGAGAGCGAGGAGGCGGCGCGCGCCCGCGTCCACGGCCGGGCGTTCATCGCCGCGATCGACGCCATCCGCCGCGACCTCCCGGCCGGCGAGCCCTACCTGCTGATCGACGAGGCCCCGCCCGAGCAGGGGGCGGCGAACTGGGTGCGCTACGAGCTCGCGCCCCGCCGCACCATCCTCGTCCGCGGTGGCGAGCGGAGCGCGCGCTGGCTGCGGCAGAACGTGCCCGCCGGCATCGGCTGGGTGGTGGTCATCCGCGGCGACGGCGAGCCGCCGGCCCTCTATTCCCGCTTCGAATACATCCACCGACGCCCGGGGCGCGAGGCGAGCGGTTGATCGCCGATGGCGCGGCGGGCGTGGGCGGGGTGGCGCTCTTCGCCGCCGCCGGCCTGGGAATTGCCGAGCTCTCCCCGACGCTCCGCCGCCTCTCCGTCGTCCCCCGGCTCGGCTACGCGTACCTCCTCGGGCTCGCCGGCGTCGCCGGCTCGCTCTATGCGCTGTCGCACCTCGCCGCGGTGCCGCTGCGGGCCCCGGCAGTGTGGACCGCGGCGGCGGTGCCCGCGACGTTGGGTCTCGCCGCCGCGATCCTTCGCCGCCGGCCGCGGCCGCCCGGCTCGGCAAGCCCGGCGAGCCGGCCCCCATCCCGCTCTCTCGCCTCCCGCGCCGCCGCCCTCGCGGATCCCTGGGTCCTCGTGTGCTTCGGCGTCACGGCGCTCGTCGGCTGCGGCCTGGTGGCGGACGCCGCGACCGATCCGGTGAAGGACTGGGATGGGCGGATGACCTGGAGCATGCAGGCGCGCTACGTCCGCGCCGAGGGCACGGTCGACGCCGAGGTGCTCCGCCACAAGCGGTGGTTCGTCACCCATCCGCAGTACCCGCTGCTGATGCCGGTGGCACAGGTCGCCGTCCTCGAGGCCTTCGCGCAGAGCGACGACTCGCACGCCTTCCGCATGCTCTACGCCGGCGCCTTTGCCGCCTGGCTGCTCGTCGTCTACGACGGCGCGCGGCGGCTGGCGGGCCGGCGGCCGGCGGCTCTCGCCGTCCTCCTCGCGGCGGCGGTGCCGTTCTTCGAGTACGGCGAGGGAGGCGCGTCCTCGGCCTACAGCGATCTGCCGCTCGCCGGCTTCTACGGCGCGGCGCTGGTGCTGCTGGTCGTCCGGCCGCCGCGGCCGGCGGACGGCTGGGTCGCCGGGCTGTTCCTGGCGGCCGCGGTGCTGACCAAGAACGAGGGTCTGCCGCTCGCCGCGCTGGTGCTGGCGCTCGCCGCGGGGCGGACGATCGTCCGGAAAAGGATGCGGGGAGAGGGGAGAGGCGGCGCCGCCCGGCGCCGGCTGGCCGCATGGACCGCGTGGACCGCGTGGACCGCATTGACCGCTTCGGTGCTCGCCGCGGTCGTCGCGCTCGCCGCGCTGGCGCTCCTCGCCTCGTGGCGCGCCGGCATCCCCAACCGGCAGGACGAGAAGTACGTCGCGAGCTTCCGGCCGCGGGAGCTGTGGCCGGCGGTGGTCACCCGCGCCCCGAGCATCGTGCCGATCCTCCTCGCCCGGATGTTCGACTGGCGGCGCTGGACCGCCTTCTGGTGGGCGATCCCGGCGGTGCTCGCCGCCGGCTGGCGCGCCGTGGCGCGGCGGCGCCGCCTGCCGCTCCTCCTCGCCGCCGCCGCGCCGCCGGCGATCGGCTGGGTCGCCTACTCCGTCCGGCCCGACGGCGCGGCGATCGCCGGCGCCACCTGGGAACGCTTCCTCCTCCAGGCTTCCGTGCCGCTCCTCCTCCTCGTCGCCGGCGCCCTGGGCGACGTCCTGCGGCGGGTGCGGTCGACGCTGCGGCCGGCCTGACCGCCGGCCCGGCCCGGCGACGCGCTCGAAAACCTTCGCCTACGGCGCCCTGGGCGCGAGGATCGCCGACAGGAGGTCCGGGCGCGCCGCGTCCCGCTCGAGGTGGGGGTAGCGCTCGCCGTCGTGGTAGGTCACCCGGAAGGTCTTCAGCACGTCGACCTGCTGCACGGTGAGCTCGATCGGGGCGGTCGACCTCGCCGCGGCGCGGATCGCCTCGGCGAGGAGCTCGGGCGCCCAGGCGCGGCCGTCGACCGCGACCAGCTTCATCCCCGGCCCCAGCCCCGCCTTCCAGGCGGGCGAGCCGACGACGACGTCGTCGATCGCGCCGGCGTCCTTGACCCAAAGCCCGAGCGAGAAGCTGGCGTCGACCATCTTCGAGTCCTTGGCCCGCGCCGCCTGGTACTCGTTCGGCCGGTCGGTGTAGACGAGCTTCCAGCCGGCGGCCGCGAAGCCGCCGAGCGGCGCCCGCGGCAGGACGGCATAGACCCGCTCGGCGAAGAAGCCGCGCCAATCGTAGGGGACGATCCGCCCCAGGGCCGCGTAGAGGTCGTCCGCGGTATAGGACGAGACCGCGGGCGCGCTCGCGGCGCCGCCGGCATCCCCGCCGGCGCCGAAGAAGGCCCGGCAGAAGTCGTCGAGCGACTTCGTCCCGCCGCTCTGCCGGCGCACGATGGTGTCGGCCTCGAGCCAGACGAGGAGCGATTCGTCGTAGTAGTCGAGCGCCCGTCGATAGGCGGTCCAGGCGGTCGGCGCGCCGCCCAGGACCTGGACCGCGACGGCGGTGTCGGCGAGCGAGCGCCAGCGCCGGCCGGGGCGGTTCTCGTCCTGGTTGGCGGCGACGTAGGCGGCGTACTCGCGGCTCTGCTCGACGCTCCGGATGCCGCTGCGAGTGGTCAGCACGAAGTCGCCGAGATATCGCGTCAGCCCCTCGTAGACCCACAGCAGCTCGGTCTGCAGCGCCGCCTGCGGATCGCGCGTCGCGAGCCCCGCCGGCCGCCGGTACTTGCCGTTCCAGGAGTGGACGTACTCGTGCGGCAGGAGCGACCCCCAGCGCAGGAGCTGATCCCCGTCGGTGAACATGCCGAGCCTGCCGCGGTCGTCGCTCGACTCGTGGTGCTCGAGGCCGTTCTGGTCGAGCGTGTCGCCCAGGGCGATGAGCCAGTGGTAGGCGCGGTAGTGCCGGGCGCCGAAGAGCGCGTAGGCCTCGGCGGGGAGGCGCCGGTAGGCGGCGATCCGCGCCGCCGGGATCTCCAGCGCGGAGCGCCGGTCGGCGGCGAGGCTGAGGCGGGCCGGCGCCTCCGGCGGGCCGACCTCGAGCGTGCGGAAGATCTCGCCGGCGAGGACGGGCGAGTCGATCAGGGTGTAGAGGCTGGTCGGCGGGAAGACGAGGGCGCCGTCCCGCCGCTCGGGCGCCGGCAGCGCGGTGTCGAGCTGCCAGCCGGCGGGGAGGCGGAGGGTGGCGCGCACCGGGATCTCCGTGGCGCCGGCGCCCAGCGGGTAGACGAGGAGGTCGTGCCAGTCGACGATCAGGAGGTGCGGCGTGGCGTTCGGGGTCTCGCCGTAGTTGCCGCCGAAGGATTCGGGGGGCGAGAGGTAGTCGAAGGTCACCTCGACCTCCGTGGCGCCGGCCGGCACCTCGACGCCCACCAGGAACATGTCGAGCGGATCGCGCCGCCAGGGGAGGGTCCGGCCGCCCGCCGAGACGGCGAAGCCGGCGATCTGCATCACCGGGCCGGAGGGCGCGTGCTCGCCCTGCACCCATTTGGGGTACGCCAGGGTGAGTGCGCCGGGCGCGGCGGGGATGACCAGCCGCGAGCGGAAGACGCCGCGCGGCGCGTCCGTGGCGTCGACCGCGAGCTCGATCGGCCGCGGTGCCACAGTGGCGGCCGCCGCGGCCGCCGCGGCCGGAATCATCGCGAGCAGCGGGGCGAGGATCGGGAGACAGCGCCTGACGAGGCGCAGGAAAGCCCGCGGACGGGCGGCGGGGTTCGGCATCGCGGCTCCTCTCCTTCGGATGGACTGGCGGATGGAATGCGCCCGCGATCGTAGCAGGCCACCGCAGCGATCCGAGATGCCGGGCGGAGCGGGGTCAGGCGCGGCGTGACCGGGCGAGCAGGCGGGTGAGCACCCGGTCGAGCGTGGCGGCGAAGGCCTGCCGGTCCTTGGGGCCGTAGGGGCGCGGCCCGAACGTCACCTCCCCGGCTCCGCGCAGGCCGTCCATCAGGTCGCGCACGGCGAGCCGGTCGCCGACGTTGTCGGCGGTGTACTCGCAGCCCCGCGGATCGATCGCCGTGACCCCCTTCTCGACCAGACGGGCGGCGAGCGGGATGTCGGCGGTCACCGCGAGGTCGCCGGGCTCGGCGCTCTCCGCGATGTGGCGGTCCGCGACGTCCGGACCGCCGGCCACCCGCACGGTCGAGACGAAGGGATTGTCGGCAGGAGGGGAGAGCCGCAGGTTGGCGACCAGCACCACCGGGATCTCGAGCCGCCGGGCGGCGCGGAAGACGATCTCCTTGACGTCGCGCGGCGCGGCATCGGCGTCGATCCAGAGCCTCAAGCGATCACCGGGCCGAGAGGGGCGCGATCCATGGCACGGAAGCTACCACGGCGCTCGAGCGCCGCCGGCTCCTATCCGGCACGAAACGCGCATGGCTGTGCGCCGACGAGCCGTGGCGCAGGTACCCAGTGGAGCGGAGATGCTCGAGAGACGCAGGTCGACGGAGTCTGCACGAGGTGAGCATCGGCGCCGGGTCGCGCTCGGCCTGTGCCTGGCGCTCGCAGCGGCCTGCAGGAAGCCGCCCGCCGAGCGGCTGGACCAGGCGCTGCAGACCGCGGCCGCCTGGGCGGCGAGCGCCGAGTGGATCGGCGAGATCTGGGCGCGGGGCGAGGTGCCGGCGCGCTTCGCCGAGCGGAGCCTCGCGGCGACCGGCGAGACGCTGGCGGACGAGGAGAAGCGGCTCGCCGACCTGCCGCCCGCGGCGCGGGGGGCCGTGGGCGAGCACCTCCGCGCGCTCCGTGCGGCGGTCGGCGCGGCGCGCTCGGCCGTCGTCCGCGGCGACGCTCCGGGCATGGCCCGGCCGGTGGCACGCATCGCCGCCGAGGAGCGGGCCCTGCGCGCGATGCGCCGGGCGGGATCTCCGGGGTCTCCGGCGGAGGCCGAGCCGGCGCCATGAAGAAGGCGCTCCAGATCGCGCTCGGCATCGTCACCAGTGTCGGCGGCTTTCTCGAGATCGGCTCGCTCGCCACGGCGGCGCAGGCCGGCGCGGGGTTCCGCTACCAGCTCCTCTGGTCGCTCGCCCTGGGGACGCTCTGCATCATCTTCCTGGTCGAGATGGCGGGCCGCTTCGCCGCGGTCAGCAAGCACACGATCGCCGACGCCATCCGCGAACGGTTCGGCTTCAACCTGTTCCTGGCCGCCTTCTCGGCCATCGCCCTCGTCGACCTGATGGTCCTGGCGGCGGAGGTCGGCGGCGTCTGCCTCGCCCTCCAGCTCGTCACCGGGATCGGCTTTGAGTGGTGGGCGCTGCCGGTCGCCTTCGTCCTCTGGCTGCTCCTCTGGAAGGGGAGCTTCGGCCTGATCGAGAACGGCGGCTCGCTCCTCGGCCTGGTGACGCTCTGCCTGGTCGCCGGCGCCGTCCTCCTCCATCCGCACTGGCGGGCGGTGGGAGCCGGCCTGCTCCCCACGCTGCCGAGCCACGACAAGTCCCATTACTGGTTCGTCGCGGTGAGCGTCCTCGGCGCCTCGATCTCGCCCTACCTCTTTCTCTTCTACTCCTCGGGCGCGATCGAGGACCGCTGGGACGAGAGCTACCTCGGCACCAACCGCGCGGTCGCCGGCCTCGGCATGAGCTTCGGCGGGCTGATCTCCGTCGCGGTGCTCATCCTCGCCGCCGTCGTCCTGGGACCCCGGGGGATCGACCAGATCGACCGCTGCGATCAGATCGCCCCGCTCCTGACGCCGGTCTTCGGACGCTGGGGATTCCGGCTCTTCGCCGCCTCGCTCGGCGTCTCCTGCTTCGGCGCCGCGGCGGAGATCAGCCTGGGAATGGCCTACCAGACGGCGCAGGGCTTCGGCTGGAACTGGGGGGAGGACTCGAAGCCCGGCGACGATCCGGGGTTCAGCGCCACCTACACCCTGGCGCTGGTCCTCGCCGCGCTCGTCGTCGTCTCCGGCATCGACCCGCTGAAGCTCACCATCCTTTCGATGGCGCTGACCGCCGTCAGCCTGCCGTTCGCCGTGGTGCCGTTCCTGCTGCTGATGAACGACGAGAGCTACATGGGCGAGCACCGGAACGGCCGCTTCGGCAATGCCGTCGTCGTCCTCATCATCGGCCTCGCCTTCGTCCTGGCGCTGGTCTCGATCCCCTTGGAGATCGCGGGGAGCTGACGATGAACCTCGTCCGCGACGTCCTCGACAAACAGCTCGTCGACCGCCGGCAGCGGCGGCTCGGCAAGGTCGACGGCATCGTCCTCGCGATCGCGCCCGGCGACGCCGAGCGCCCGCGCGTCGCCGCGATCGAAATGGGCTCGCTCGTCCTCGCCCGCCGTCTGTCGCCCCGCCTGGCGCGGTGGACGGCCGCCCTCCTCGCCCGCGTCGGCGCCGCGGAGCGGGAGCCGTACCGCATCCCGTGGTCGAAGGTGCGAGACGTCGGCCTCGACGTCGAGGTGGACGTGAAGATCGAGGAGACGCCCCTCTACCGCTGGCAGCGCTGGCTGCGGCGCCACGTCATCGGACGCATCCCGGGGGCATGATGGCGCGCGCGGTCCAGGAGGTCCGGCTAGAAGCGCTCCTCGGCCGCCGCGTGTGGGCGAAGAACGGCCGGCCGATCGGCCGCATCGAAGAGGTGCGGGCGGAGCCGCGCGGCCGCGAGCTCGCGGTCGAGGAGTTCCTGGTCGGCGGCTATGCCCTGCTCGAACGCCTGTCGGCCTCGCTCGTCGGAAGGGCCTTCCGGCTCCCCTTCGGCGCCGCCGGCAAGCGCCGCGGCTATCGCGTGAAGTGGAACCAGCTCGACCTCGCCGACCCCGAGCGGCCACGCCTCCGCTGCACGGTCGAAGAGCTCGAGCGGCTGGGCTGAGCTCGCTTGCGCTCCCCCCAGGCGACCCGGAACGGCGGCCGCCGCGCGCGCCTACCCGCCCGCCGCCACGAGGCGGGGCGGGGTCGGCGCCGGTGCGGGGCGGCGGCGCTCGCCGATCTGCTGGCGCCACATCGCGTAGTAGAGGCCCTTCCTCTCGAGGAGGTCCTCGTGGCGACCGGCCTCGACGATGCGGCCGTGCTCGAGGACGTGGATGCGGTCGGCGTGGAGAATCGTCGAGAGGCGGTGCGCGATAAGGATGGTGATCACGTCGCGGCTCCCCGCCACGTCGCGGATGGTGTCGGTGATCTCCTCCTCGGTAAGCGAGTCGAGCGACGAGGTCGCCTCGTCGAAGACCAGCAGGCGCGGCCGGCGCAGCAGCGCCCGCGCGATCGACAGCCGCTGCTTCTCGCCGCCGGAGACCTTGACGCCCCCCTCGCCGATCACCGTGTCGAGGCCCCGGTCGGCGCGGGCGAGCAGGCTGTCGCAGGCCGCCTTCTTGAGCACCTCGAGGCAAAGGGCATCGGTCGCCGCGGGGTTGACGAAGAGCAGGTTCTCGCGGATCGAGCCGGAGAAGAGCTGGGTGTCCTGGGTGACGAAGCCGATCTGCGCCCGCAGCTCGTCCAGGTCGACCGCGGTGCCCGGCTCGCCGTTGTAGGTGACGCGCCCGCGCTGCGGCGCGTAGAGGCCGACGAGGAGCTTGACGAGGGTCGTCTTGCCCGAGCCCGAGGGGCCGACGAAGGCGACCGTCTCGCCGCGCCCGACGGCGAAGGAGACCCCGGAGAGCGCCGCGACCGAAGCGGTCTGGTGGGTGAAGCCGACGTCCTCGAAGGCGATGTCGCGGAGCTCGCCGAGCGGCAGGGGGTTCGCCGGGCGCGGCTCGACGGGTAGCGCGAGAATGTCCTCGAAGCTGTCGAGCGACGCCTCGGTCTCGCGGTAGCTGTTGATCACCGTGCCGAGATCCTGGAGCGGCCCGAAGATGAAGAACGAATAGATGAAGAGGGAGAAGAACTGGCCGACGGTGATGCGCTGCGTGTAGATCAGGTAGAGCATGAGGAAGAGGATCGAGGTGCGCAGGGCGTTGACCACCGTCCCCTGGATGAAGCTCAGCAGCCGCAGCGAGCGCACCTTGCGGAGCTCCAGGCGGAGGATCTTGGCGGTGACGGCGTTCAGCCGCTCGATCTCCTGGCGCGCCAGCCCCAAGCTCTTGACCAGCTCGATGTTGCGCAGCGACTCGGTGGTCGCCCCGGCGAGCGCCGTGGTCTCGGCGACGATGATCTTCTGGATGCGCTTGATGCGCTGCGACAGCACGGAGCTCAGGAGCCCCAGCAGGGGCACGGTGAGCAGGAAGACCGGCGCGATGATCCAATGCACGGTGAAGGCGTAGACCATCACGAAGACGACGCCGACGAGGGTCGTGAAGAGGGTGTTGACGGCGGTGCCGATCAGCTTCTCGACGTCGCTGCGCACCTTCTGCAGCTTGCCCAGGGTCTCGCCGCTGCGCTGGTCCTCGAAGAGGGAATAGGGGAGCTCGAGCGAATGGCGGACCCCGTCCGAGTAGAGCTCCGCTCCCAGCCGCTGGGTGACGACGTTGACGAAATAGTCCTGGAAGTTCTTCGCCACCCGCGATACGAAGGCGACGCCCACCGCCGCGGCGAGGAGCAGGCTGACGCCGCGGAAGAACTGCCCGGTGGTGTACTCGCGGTGGCGGGTCGCATAGGTGTCGATGACGTGGCGGAAGATCAGCGGGTCGAGGAGCGAGAAGATCTGGTTGACCGCCGCCAGCAGGAGGGCGAGGAGCACGAGGCCGCGGTAGCGGCGCAGGTACGAATAGAGCAGGCGCATCGGCCTATGGTAGCCGAGGTGGCGGCGCCCGGAGGTTAGACTCGGCCGGGCATGCCGAGCCGCCGCAACCCCGCCCCCTGGCCGGACCGCCTCGCCGACTGGCTCGACCGCGCCCTCCCCGAGCTGGGCGGGGTCCGCGGTATCCGCCTGGTGGCCTGCGCCCGCCTTCCCTTCGACTGGCTGCCGGGCGAGCGCGGCGCCTACGAGGCGATGACCCTGTGGCGCCGGATCTACTTCCGCGACCGCTTCTGCCCGCTCGACGCCGGCGACCGTGGCGACGTCCTCCTCCTCCTCCACGAGCTCGTCCACGTCCTGCAGTTCCAGAGGAACCCCCTCCTCTTCCCCCTGCTCTACCTCATCGGGCTCGCCCGCCACGGCTACGAGCGGCATCCCGCCGAGCGCGAGGCGCGGACGCGGGCGGCGGAGCTGGCGGCGGCGTACTGGGCGCAACGGGAGTAGATCCTGGCGGCGGCGCGGGCCGGCCGCCGCCGTACGCCGACCGCGGACGGCTCCGATTCCGCCTTCCGGCGATCGGAATTGGGCTCGGCGCGATCTCGCATCGCCTCCGGCGCCGAATACGCGCACTTGATCGTTTCGTGGACCAAGGGACTGCTGGATCGAGGCACATTGACACAGCGTCCTACCTGGCGCATAGTTCCGCGCGTTTTCTGGAGAGCTGAACGCCGCGGGCGGCGGGGCCCGCCGGCGCGTTGCGCCGCGACCGACGACGGCCCGGCTTTGCCGCGGCAAGGAGAGAGCGTGCGATGACCAGCCATCCGAGACACCTGGCGCGGCTGCTGACCGGCCTCATCCTCCCCGGCGGCTGGCGGGTGCTGGCGCCGTTGGCGGTCCCCCCGGCCCCTCCCGGCGGCATCTCCTGGCAGGGGTACCTGGTCGAATCCGCCGACGGGGTGCGCGCTTTCCTGAAGGCTCTCGACTACTCGGCCGCGTTCCCCAGCCAGGAGCTCACGCCGCGCGCCCTCCAGGCGATGACGAGCGCCTATCTCTACGAGCGCGACCTCCTCCTGCGGTGCAGCGACCGCGGCCTGTCCCGCGTGGTGACGGCGCTCGGGAGCGGCAACGTGCGCTTCGCCGACGGGCCGCCGCCGAACGTCGTCGAGTACCTGATCTTCGAGCTCGCCGATGGCGACCTGGCACGCATGGCCGAGCTCGGCGAGCGCTTCGACGTGGCCTGGGCTCTGCGCGCCCTCCACCACCTGGCGACCGGCGTCCGGGAGCTCCACCGCCTGGGGATCGCCCACCAGGACCTCAAACCCGAGAACCTCCTGCTCTTCGGCGGCGCCCTCAAGCTCGCCGACCTCGGCCGCGCCGCGCGGCGCGGCACCAGCGGCCCCTTCGATCACCTGGAGATCCCCGGCGACTGGGGCTACGCCCCGCCCGAGCTCCTCTACGGCCACGTGGACGCCGACTGGGACCATCGCCATCTCGGCTGCGACGCCTACCTCCTCGGCAGCATGGCGGTCTTCTTCTTCACCGGCAGCTCGATGACCGCGCTATGGACCGCGCAGCTCGAGACGCGCCATCTCTGGCAGCTCTGGCTCGGGACCTTCGACCAGGTGATGCCCTATCTGCGGCCGGCCTTCGACCGCGCCATCGCCGAGCTCGCCGCACAGGTGCCGCGCGAGCTCGCCCCCGCCCTGGAGACGATGGTCCGCCAGCTCTGCGAGCCCGACCCACGCCGCCGCGGCCACCCGCGCGAGCGCACGGCCCTCTTCGGCAACCCCTTCAATCTCGATCGCTACGTGGCGAAGCTCGACCTCCTCGCCAAGCGGGCGGAAGCGGGGCTGCGGAAGGCCTGAGGCGGTTCGCCGCTCGCCGGCCGCGCCGTGGTCACGACGTGGCGAGCGGAGGAATAGCCCTCGGGCGCCGCCCTGTTTTCGCCTGTCTGGTAAGATCGTCGATCCCTATGAAGCCGCGCCCGCACGACTGGTCTCCCTTCCTCGCCGACGAGCGGCCGGTGATCCCCTTCCCGCGCCACGGCACCCGCCGTCTCGCGCTCGCCTACGGCAACCGCTATCACGTCGCCATGTCGAGCCTCGGATTCCAGCGCGTCTACGAGCTGGTCCACGCGCGGCCGGGCTGGACCTGCGAGCGCTTCTTCGACGACGGCGCCGGCGTGCCGGTCTCGGTCGAGGCGGGCCGGCCGATCACCGAATTCTCGTGCGTCGCCTTCTCGGTCTCCTTCGAAGAGGACTACCTGAACCTGCTCCGCATGCTCGCCCGGGCGGGAATTCCGCTGCGCCGCCGCGACCGCGGGCCCTGGGACCCGCTGGTCGTCCTCGGCGGCTCCTGCGCCTCGATCAACCCGCTGCCGATGGCGGAGTTCGTCGACGCCTTCGCGCTGGGGGCGGCGGAGAACAACCTGGGCGGCCTGCTCTCGGCGCTCGAGGAGGAGAGCGGGCGCGAGGCGCTACTCGCCCGCCTCGCCGCCGAGCCCGGCTTCTACGTGCCGGAGCACCACCGGCCGGAGGAGGACGGCGACTTGGGCAAGCTCCGCAAGCTCGAGCTCACCGCCGAGCAGATGCGCGAGCCGGGAAACCTGCCGACGACCTCGATCGTCACCCCGCGGACGGAATTCGCCGACAAGTTCCTCATCGAGATGTCGCGCGGCTGCCCGGAGAAATGCCGCTACTGCTGGGCGACCTTCGGCATGGGCCGCTTCCGCTGGCACCCGACCGAGCACATCCTCGCCTCGCTCGACCGCGCCCGCTCGGTCACCGACCAGCTCGGCTTCGTCGCCACCGCGGTCGGCGACCATCCGGACATCGAGCCGATCCTCCGCGCCGCCAACGATCTCGGCTTCCGCACCTCGGTCTCGTCCATCCGCATCCCGGCGGTGACCGAAGGGGTGCTCGCCGCCCTCCACGCCTCGGGCGACCGCTCGATCACGCTCGCCCCCGAGACCGGGACGGACGAGCTGCGCCTGAAGATGGGCAAGCCGGTGACCAACGCCGTGTTGCTCGAGAAGATCCGCCTGATCTTCGCCGCCGGCTTCACGCAGCTCAAGCTCTACTTCCTCATCGGCCTGCCGGAGGAGACCATGGCCGACGTCCAGGGCATCCTCGGCCTCGCCGCGGAGGCGCGGGAGGTGATGCTCGCCGCGGCGCAGAAGAGCGGCGTCATCGGGAACATCCACCTGGGCGTCAACATCCTGGTGCCGAAGCCCTACACTCCCTGGCAGCGCCAGCCGATGGACGACGAGCGGAGCCTGAAGCAGAAGATCGAGCTGCTGAAGCGCGGGGTGGCGAAGATGCCCAACCTCTCCATGGGCTCGCTCTCGATCCGCCAGGCGCACTGGCAGACCTACCTCTCGAAGGCGGGGAGCGACGCGGCCGACGCCATCGAGGCCGCCGCCTTGGGCGAGCCGCTCGCCGCCATCCTCCGCCGCTTCGAAGCGCGCATCCGCCCCGAGGTCTTCACCCCCCTCGAAGGCGATCTGCGCTGGCAGTTCCTGCGCACCTAAGCGGCCGGCCGGCTCACCGCCGCCGCAGCGCTACCGCCGCACCGGGTCCGACATCGAGCGGTCGACCGAGTAGCGGCCGCTGCCGGTGACGAGGAGCGCGAGGACGATGCCGAGGACGAGCAGGTGGTATTCGATCCCCTCGCCCTTCTGATTCCCCATCCAGTTCATGAAGAAACCGTTGTGCACGTGGACGGTGAAGATCGCCCCCAGCATGACGATGCCGATGCCGATGGCGGCGAGCCGGCCGAGGAAGCCGAGGAGGAGGGCGAGCGAGCCGAAGAACTCGATGAGGATCACCAGGAAGACGATCGCCGCCGGCAGGCCCATCTTCGTCATCCCCGCCATGGTGCCGGCGAAGCCGCCGCCGCCGAACCAGCCGAGCATCTTCTGCGCCCCATGCGGGAAGAACACGATCCCCAGCGTGAGGCGCAGGATAAGGCCGACCGCGTTATCGTCCGTCCACATCAACCTCTTGAGCATGGGCCATCCGTTCCGGCGGGAGACGAGTGCGCCCGGCGGATGCCGGCGCCGCTCCGTGCCATGTTGGAGAGGATTCTAGACCGCCGGAGCCGAGGCCGGCTTTCGGCTCGGCGCTTGACTAAAAGCCGCCGGCAGCAGAAACTCGGTCTGCGGCACAGACTTACAGGAGACCGCGATGACCCGCCGTGGTGGCGATGGGCCCGCGCGAGTCTCCCACGAAGCGGCCGCTTCCTCCTCGGAGACCGAACCGTGACCACCCCCTTCGAGCAGATCGCCAGCCTCGATCGGCTGGTTCACGAGCCGGGCAGGCTGGCGATCCTGACCGCCCTCGGCCTGCCAGCGGGCCGATTTCCTCTTCCTGCAGCGGATCACCGGATTGACCAAGGGGAACCTGTCTTCCCATCTCGCCAGGCTCGAGGAAGAAAGGCTGGTCGAGATCGAGAAGCGCTGGGTCGACAAGAAGACTCAGACGCTCGTGCGCCTGAGCGGCGTCGGCCGGGAGGCGCTCGAGAGCTACTGGAAGGACATGCAGACGCTGCGGAAGAGCTCCGCCCGCTGGCGCCCGCCCAAGGCGCGGCTGGCTCCGACCACAACCTAGCGTCAGGAGATGCGGATGCGCGCGTCGAGCGCTTTGGCGGCGGCGCGGTCGGGGGCGGCGAGGAAGGGATTGACGTCGAGCTCGACGATCCGCGGATGGCGGGCGACGAGCTGCGCCAGGCGCAGGAGCACCTCGGCGAGGAGATCCATGTCGGCGCCGGGCTCGCCGCGCACGCCTTCGAGGAGCTTGACGCCGCGGATGCCGGCGACCATCTCCGCCGCCTCGCGCGGCGCCAGCGGCAGGACGCCGAAGCGCACGTCCTCAAAAACCTCGACGTACCGGCCGCCCAGGCCGAACATCAGGAGCGGGCCGAAGCGCGGGTCGGCGGTGACGCCGAAGATCACCTCGTGGCCCCCCTTCGCCATCTCCTGCACCAGGAAGCCGGTGGCCGGGCGGCCGGCGGCGGCGAGCGCGGCCTCCATCCGGGCGAGCGCCGCCGCGAGCTCGCGCTCGTCGCGGAGGTCGAGCGCCACGGCCCCCACGTCGCTCTTGTGCACCAGCCCGGGAGCGATCGCCTTGACGACCACCGGATAGCCGATCTCGGCGGCGGCGCGGAGCGCCTCGCCGCGGCTCGCCGCCACGCGGTAGGCGGCGACCGGCACGCCGTAGAGCTCGAGCACGCGGAAGGTGTCGGCGGGATCGAGATAGCCGTCGTCCGGGCCTTGACCGACCGCTCGGCGGCGCGATCGAGGATCGCGGCGACCGCGGCGTCGTCGACCGGCAGCTCCGGCGCCGGCTCGCCCTCCGGGCGGCCCCGCCAGGCGGCGTAGCGGGCGAGCATCGACATGGCGCGCGCCGCCGACTCCGGGAAGCGGTAGACCGGCGGCAGGTCGCGCCGCGCGCGGGTCGCCTCGTAGAACTCCTCGGTCGCCATCATCACCGCCAGGACCGGCTTCGCCCGCTCGCGCGCCACGGCGCCGATCGCCTCCAGCACGTCGATCGGGCTGGCGAGGAGCGGGGTGACGTTGATCGCCATCGCCATGTCGACCGCGGGGTCGTCGAGCACCGCGGCGAGGCTCCGGGCGTAGGTCTCGGCGGTCGCCGAGGCGATCATGTCGACCGGGTTGCCGACGCTCGCCTCGGCGGGCAGGAACGAACGGAGCGCGGCGCGCGTCTCCGCCGCGAGGTCGGCCATCTCGAGCCCCAGGCTGACGCAGGCGTCGGTCGCCATGATCGCCGGCCCGCCGGCGTTGGTGACGATCGCCGTCCGCCGCCCCTGCGGCAGCGGGCAGCGCACGAGGGCGCGGGCGACGTCGAAGAGGTCCTCGATGGTGTCGGCGCGGAGCACGCCGCACTGGTCGAGAAAAGCCGAGACGGTGACGTCGGTCCCGGCGATCGCCCCGGTGTGGCTCGAGGCGGCGCGGGCGCCCTCGCGCGTGCGGCCCGACTTCACGATCAGGATCGGCTTCCGGCGCGACACGCGCTTGGCGATCTCGGTGAAGCGGCGCGGGTTGCCGAACAATTCGAGGTACATGGCGATCACCTGGGTCGCCGGATCGTGCTCCCAGTGCTCGAGGAGGTCGTTGCCCGAGACGTCGGCCTTGTTGCCCATCGAGACGAACTGGGTGAAGCCGATGCCGAGATCGCGCGCGACATTCAGGATCGCCACCCCGAGCGCCCCCGACTGCGAGACGAAGCCGATGGGCCCGGCCTCGGCGGGAGTGGGCGCGAAGGTCGCGTTCAGGCGCACCCCGGCCGCGGTGTTGATGACCCCCATGCAGTTGGGGCCGATCATGCGGACGCCGGCGGCGCGCACCGTCTCGCGCAGGCGCCGCTCGCTCTCGGCCCCCTCCTCGCCGGTCTCGGCGAAGCCGGCGGTGATGACGACGAGGCCGCGGACGCCGCCGGCGATCGCCGCCTCGGCCACCCCTTGGACGGCGGCCCTGGGGACCATGATGACGGCGAGGTCGACGGGGTCGGGGATGGCATCGAGCGAGGGGTAGCACTTGAGCGAGTGGATCGCTGCCGCCTCGGGGTTGACGGGGAAGAGAGCGCCCGCGAACTCGCAGGAGATCAGGTTGTGGAGCAGCGAGAACCGATCGACCCCCGCCGCCGCGAGGCGCCGACGACGGCGATCGACCGCGGCTCGAAGATGGCGTCGAGCGGCCGGCATGCGCCGGGCTGGTCAGGCGGGGCGGTCAGACCGGGCTCTTCAGCCGGCCTGCTGCTGAAGCGCCGCCTCCAATTCGTCCGGCGAAAGCACGAGAAGAGTCCCGTGCCGGAACCCCTCAGGATCGCGCGTGACGATGGCCTCGAGCCCGATCAGAAGACCGGCGTCGTGGAGCACAGCGTCCTCGAAGTCGGGAATCGATGAGCTCGCCGCCAGTTCGAGAACACGCCGATCGACTGGCGCTATCTCGAAGAGCCGCAGCAGATCGCGCACCACCCGCAGACTCTCGTGCCGACCAGCGGCCTTGGCCAACAGATAATGGATCGTCGTCAGCGTCGTCGCGCCGAGCCAGGCGGAGAGCTCTCCGCGCTCCACACGGGCAAACAAATGCACTGCGGGCCCGGAGAAAGGCTTACGGTCCAGAAGGACGTCTAGGATGACATTGGTGTCGAAGAGCACCCTCAAGCGTGTTTCCGCTCGAGATAACGATGGTAGTCAGCCTCGTCCATGCGCGACTGCCGAATGGCAGACCGATACGGCAGCGACGGAGCGCTGGCTGGGTCCTTCACGGCGCCAGCACCAGGAGCTTCTCCGGCGCCAGCCGCACGCGCAGCGGCAGCGGCTCGGGGCAGGGATCGCCGTCGACCTGGGCGAGGGCGCCCGGCGGGCCGGCGAGGAGGACCTCGGTCACGGGGAGCGCCGTGACGTCGGGGCGGCGGAGATGGGCGCCGCGCAGGAGGTCCCAGGCGAAGCGCGCGGTCGCGGCGCGACGGCCGCGGAAGACGAGGAGGTCGAGCCGGCCGTCGTCGGGCCGCGCCTCCGGGACGAGACGGAAGGGACCGCCGTAGAGCGGGATGTTGGCGATCACGACGAAGGTCGCGGAGAGCGCGCGGCCATCGGCGGTCACCGTGAGCTCGGGGTAGGTGTAGCGCCACCACTCGCGGAGCGCCTGGGCGGCGATGGCCGAGCGCCCGAAGCGCGCCTTGAAGCGGCCGAAGCCGCTGGCGAGCCCGGCGAGCGCCGCGCCGTCGAGCCCGGCGGAGACCATCATCAGGAAGGGCGTCGCCCCCGCGAGCCCGACGTCGAGCGGCCGCGGCGCGAGGCCCGCCAGGGCGGCCGCGGCGGCGAGCGGATCGGCCGGCAGGCCGAGGGCGCGGGCGAGGAGGTTGACCGTGCCGCCCGGCAGGAGCCCCAGGGCGACCCCGGTGCCGATCAGCCCGGCCGCCACCTCGCGCACGGTGCCGTCGCCGCCGAAGGCGAGGACCGCCTCGACGGCGCCGCCGGCAGCGAGCTCGCGGGCCATGCCGGTCGCGGCGCCGGGCTGCGGCGTCGGAATCGGCTCGGCCGCCCAGCCGGCAGCGGCGAGCACCGCCCGCAGATCGTCCAGCACGCGAGCGTGGCGGCGCCGGCCCGCGGCCGGGTTGTAGAGGAGCGCGGCGCGCCGCGGCGCCATCGGGCTAGAACAGCGTGCCGGCCGAGCCCGGACGCAGCGGATAGCCGAGGTGCTCGTAGGCGCGGCGGGTGGCCACGCGGCCGCGCGGGGTGCGCTGCAGAAAGCCCTCCTGGATGAGGAAGGGCTCGTAGAAGTCCTCGAGCGTGCCGCGGTCCTCGCCGACCGCCGCGGCGAGCGCCCGGATGCCGGCCGGGCCGCCGTCGTAGTGCTCGATCAGGGTGCCGAGGATCTTCCTGTCGAGCTCCTCGAAGCCGAGCTCGTCGACCTCGAGGAGCGCCAGCGACCGGCGCGCCATCTCGAGATCGACGGTGCGCGCCCGCTCGACCTGGGCGAAGTCGCGCACCCGGCGCAGCAGGCGGTTGGCGACGCGCGGGGTGCCGCGGCTCCGGCGCGCGATCTCGCCGGCGCCGCCGGCGTCGATCGCCACCCCGAGGAGGCGCGCCGAGCGCTCGAGGATCCGCGCCAGCTCCTCCGGCCGGTAGAAGTCGAGGCGGTGGACGATCCCGAAGCGGGTGCGCAGCGGCGCCGAGAGCAGCCCGGCGCGGGTCGTCGCCCCGATCAGGGTGAAGCGCGGCAGCTCGATCTTCACGGTGCGCGCCGCCGGCCCCTGGCCGATCACCAGGTCGAGCCGGAAATCCTCCAGCGCCGGATAGAGGATCTCCTCGACGGTCGGCCCCAGGCGGTGGATCTCGTCGATGAACAGCACCTCGCCCGGCTCCAGGTTGGTGAGGATCGCCGCCAGGTCCCCGGCGCGCTCGAGCACCGGCCCCGAGGTGATGCGCAGAGGCGCACCCATCTCGGCGGCGATGATATGGGCGAGGGTCGTCTTGCCGAGGCCGGGAGGACCGAAGAGCAGCACGTGGTCGAGCGACTCGCCGCGCTCGCGCGCCGCGCGGATGAAGACCCGCAGGTTGTCGAGGATCTTCGTCTGACCGACGTACTCGTCGAGCCGGCGCGGGCGAAGCGAAGCCTCGACCCCCAGCTCCTCCGGGTCCGGCACGCCGGACAGGAGGCTCTCTTCGACCGACATACCGGCATTCTAGCCCGCATCGAAGCGCCGCCTCTCCCGCGGAGCCAACGCCCGAGCCCTGCCGCGGCCGTCCTCGGGCCAAACCGAGACGGTACCCAGCTGGCTGCTACCCCCGCCCGCCGGCATAGAGCCGTCCAGCCCCGCTCCGGCCCGCATTGACCGGCGGGCCGAAGCGCGCTAGCCTCCCGGCCAGAAACGAAGCGTTTTTCAAAGTTCGGCATCGCCGGCCGCTCGCGGTCGGCCCTTCCAGGAGAGCTGCACCATGGCGCGCAGGCTGTTGGTTCTCCTCTTTCTGCTCACCGGCGCGTGGTCGGCGCGGGCGGCGCTCGCCGTGACGGCGGGCACGTCGACGGCCCAGAACCCGCGGGCTTCCTTCGCGACCCCGGGCGTCAAGCAGGTGACCCTCACCTCGTGCAATGCCGGCGGGTGCACCACCGTGACGAAATCGATCACGGTGCTCGACCCCACTCCGGTCGTCGACCAGGCGACGGTCGGCGGGTTGACGTTCACCGCCGGCCAGCTGGTGCGGCTGAGCGGCGCGGCGCACGGGCGCCCGCCGCTCGCCTACACCTGGAGAGTCCACTCGCTCGGACCGGAGGTCGACATCTCCGGCGCCTCCGCCTGGTGGAACACCTCGGCCGTGTTGCCCGGCGCCTACATGATCGATCTCCTGGTCCAGAACACCGACGGCACGGCGGTCTCGCTTCCGGTGCCGGTGGTGGTCACCGGCGATGCCGGCATGGGCTTCTACACCCTCGCTCCCTGCCGGGTGCTCGACACCCGCTCCAGCCTGCCCCTCGCCAGCAATGCGCCGCTCGTCATCCCGGTCGCGGGCGCCGCCGGCTGCGGCGTCCCGGCGAGCGCCCGCGCGGTGGCGATCAACGTCACCGTCGCATCGCCGACGGATACCGGCGTCCTGACCCTCTATCCCGGCAACTACCCCCGCCCGGTGGTCTCGCTGATCAACTTCAGCGCCGGTGAGACCCGCGCCAACAGCGCCATCCTCGCCCTCGCCTCGGACAACACCGGCTCGCTCGCCGCGGCCGCCACCGTGGGCACCAGCGGCACCGTCCATCTGATCGTCGACATCGACGGATACTTCCAGTAGAGCCGGTCAGCCGGTCGAAGCGGGCAGCGGCTGGGGAACGGCCGGCGGGGCGTCGCGACGAGGGCCGAGGGCGTCGAAGTCGGCCTGGAAGACCGGGCCGGGGGCGTTCGCGACCCGCTTGAACCAGACCGCGGCGGCGGCGCCCGCCCCATCCTTCGGGTAGAACCAGGCGATCAGGCCGCGCTGGGGGTAGTCGCGGATGTCGTGGAGGTTGGGCTGCCCGAGGAGGCCGCGCACCTCGGCCGGGGCCATGCCCGGCTTGACCTTCGCGAAGCGCTCGGCGGTGACGTAGCGGTCGGCCTTCGCCGCGGCGAGCTGGCGCTCGAGCGGCGGGTAGGCGGGGTCGAGGGCGAGCGCCGACTCGCAGATCTCGGCCGCCTGCCGGTAGTCGCCGGCGCGGGCGATGAACTCGCGCGCCGCGCGGACCGCCTCGTCGCTGCGCATGTGGAGCGCGGCGCGCTCGCGCGGCGAGATCGGCTGGCCCGTCTCCGGCCCGTGGCGCTCGAGGTAGCGCTGGAGACGCGTCTGATAGCCCGCCGCGCGCCGCGCCGCATCCGCCTCCCGGCGCGCGGCATCCGCGCCGGGAGGAAGGGTGGCCAGCCGGTCGCGCTCGGCGTCGAGCGAGCGCTTGGTCTCGACGAGCCAGCTCCATTCCCGCGCGTCGCCCGCCGCGCCGCCGTCCTGCGGGCAGCCGAGCAGCACGCAGGGTGCGAGCAGCGCGAGCAGTGACAGCGCGGCCGCGAGCGCAGGAGGCAGGAGCTTCTGCAGGAGCTTCTGTAGAGGGCGATAACGGCTAGGCGAGGGCTGCAACCGCATGTGAGAACGCGCACGGTAGCACAGCCCGGCGCCCCTCACAACGCGCGGCGGCGTACACCGGGTTTGGCGAGGCGCTCCGCTTGACGCCGAGGAATGCGTATAATCAAGCCCGAGAGCCTACGCCCATCGGGACTTACGCGGAGAGTCGAGGATGTCCTTTTCCGAACGAGTGGAGAAACTGGACCGGGAGATCGGCGCCACCTTCGAGCGCGCGCTCGGGACGCTCCGGCGCGATCTGTCCGAGCGCCTGCGCGCCAGCAACGAGCAGCTCCTCCAGAGCATCGCAGAGATCAAGCCCGAGCTGCCCTCCCGGCTGCTCGCCGACGAGCACGTCGCGCCGTTCGCCCAGGAGGCGACCGGAACGGCGCGCCACGGCGCCTTCGCCGAGCTGCGCGATGCGGTCGCGGAGATCGATTCGGCACGCTCGCAGGCGGCGATCCTCTCGGCGCTCCTCGCCAGCGGACGGCGCTTCGCCTCGCGCACGGCGATCCTCATCTCCCGCGGCGGCCAGATTCAAGGCTGGGGGGCGCAGGGCTTCGGCGGTGACGAGCAGGCGATCCGCGGCCTGACCCTCGACGCCGCGGCCGACGGTGCCGACACCGCGCACGGCGCGGCTACCGCCTGGGCGCGCCTCTCCCGCGGCGAGGGCGCGACGCGGCTCTCCGCCGCCGAGTGCGCCGACCTCTGCAGCCGCCTCGAGAGCCCGCTGCCGCATGACGGCGTCCTGGTGCCGCTGATCCTGCGCAACCAGCTCGCCGCGATGCTCTACGCCGATCGGTTGGACGGCGCCGACCTGATGGTCGAGGGCCTCCAGACGCTCGCCTACGTCGCCTCCCAGGCCATCGAGTCGCTCCCCTTCCGCGAGCGCGCCGCGACCGCCACCCTGCGCCTGGCCGATCAGCCGACGGCGGCATCGGCGGCCACCGAGCCCGCCTATGCCGCCGCCGCCGCCGAGCCCGCCCATGTCGCCGCCGAGCCGGAATCTCCAGCCGCCGAGGCGAGCGCCGCCGAGGCGTCCGCGACCGAGGCCGCGGCGGCGGCTCCAGAGGCCGGCGAGGCGACCGAGCCGGAAGCCCCCGCGCCCGCCCGGCCGGCCGCACCGGAGCCCGAGCCGGCAGCCGCCCCGTCCGCCTGGGCCCGCACGCAGGAGGTCCCGCGCGTCGACGAGCCGACCGCCGGCGCGCCGGAACCGCGCGCCGAGGTCGCCGGCCCCGCCGAGACGGTGCTCCTGCCGCGCGCCGCCTTCGCCTCGGCGCCGACGCCGGCGGCCGCCCCCCCCGGCGAGCCCGCCGAGCTCGATGAAGTCACCCAGGCCGGCGGCCCGCGCGCGGTCCCCGCCGGCGGCTTCGCCGAACCCGCCGGAGCCGACGCCGCGCGCGGCGCGGCCAGCTCGCCGACCGGCACTCCCGAGGTGCGGCCGCCCTCCGGCGTCCAGGGACCGGGCTGGGCGTTCGCGACGGCGCGCGTCAACGTCGCCGCCGACGACGAAGCGCTGCACGAGGAGGCGCGGCGCCTGGCGCGCCTCCTCGTCTCCGAGATCAAGCTCTACAACGAGGAGCAGGTCGAGGAAGGGCGGCGCAACCGCGATCTCTACGAGCGTTTGAAGGACGACATCGACCGCTCGCGCCAGATGTACGAGGAGCGGGTCGAGCCGCGGGTGCTGCGCTCCACCGACTACTTCTACCAGGAGCTGGTCCGCATCCTCGCCGCTGGGGATTCGAAGGCCCTGGGCATCTGAGCGATTGAAGCAGCGTCGTACGCGGGCCCGAGCGGGTCCCGCCGGCCCGCCGCGGCACGTCGCCGGCGGCGGGCCTTAAGTCTTGGAGTCACCGTGAGCCGTCTCTTCACCTTCGTTCGCCGTCCCCGGTCCCTCGCCCTCACCCTGTCCATTCTGCCGCTCCTCCTGGGCGCCCTCGGCGCGGCGCCCGCGCCGCCTCCGATGGCCGCGGCATCGCCCGCGCCGCCTCGGATTGCCGCGGCGGCATCGGTACCGCGGACCTCCCCTCCTGCCGCCGTGGCCGCTCCGGTCGCCATGGCCGCTGCCGCCATTTCGCCCGTCGCCGCCGGCACCGGCCGGCCCGAGCGCGACGTCGACATCGCCCGCACCTATGCGGCGGCGGCGGCGGCCCTGCGCCGGCGCGACTGCGCGGCGGCCGATCGGTCCCTGGCGCCGCTCCTGGCGCGGCCCAAGGCGGAGGCCACCTTCGCGCGCCTGGTCTCCGGCCTCTATGCCCACGCCTGCGAGCAGGTGGGGCTCGCCGAGGAGCGGCTCTTCGCCGCCGCCGATCCGGGCGGCGTGCTCGAGGACTGGCGGCTGCTCCTCCTCTCCGACAGCGCCGCGGCGCGCGGCCACGTGCTCCTCGCCCAGGCGGCGCTCGCCAAGCTCCTCGGCGACTATCCCGGCTCGCCGCTCGGGCCGCGCGCGCTGGTTAAGGCGACGAGCCTCGCCTGGAGCCAGAAGAACGCCAACCGCGCCTTCGAGATGATCCAGCGCGGGCGCGACTGGAAGGTCACGGGCGAGCCAGCGGCGCAGCTCGAGAGCCTCGCCTGGCAGATTGCCGGCGCGAGCGGCGATCGCGCCAAGCAGGCGGAGGCGGCGCGGCGCCTCCTCATCCAATCGCCCGCCGAGGCGGCGAGCCTGCACGTCGCCGACCTCTTCCGCACCCCGAGCGGCGGTCTCGATTGGTCCGATCTCCTCTCGGCCGCGCAGCTCAAGAGCCGCGCCGAGTCGCTCCTCGCGCTCGATCTCGAGACCAATGCCCTGGCCGCCCTCGAGGCGGTGCGGACGCACGACCGCGACGTCGGCTGGTACGTGCTCAAAGCCGACATCCTGACCCGCGACCACCTGGGGCTCGAGGCCCTGACACTGCTGTCACCGCTCTCCTCGAACGACGCCAGGGAGCAGGCGCGGCTCGAGTGGGCACGGGCGCATGCCGCGCTCGACGTCGCCGCCGCCCACCGCGGCCGCGCCAACCTCTCCGCCGTCGACCGCCGGTCGTTCCAACAGATCGGGGTGCAGCACCTGCGCAAGGTGATCGAGCTGGGGGCGGAGCCCGAGCTCGCGGCGAAGGCTCTGCGCGCGCTCTACGCCGACTTCGCCGAATCGGAGCTCTTCGACCGCGCCATCGAGACCCTGAAGCAGCTGCGCCGCCTCGATCCGGCCGACACCACCGGCGCCGCGAACCTCTGGGCGCTCGGCTGGCGCGAGTACTCGCGGCGCAACTACTCGGGCGCCGTCGGCTACTGGACCGAGCTCGCCGAGCTCTATCCCGGGGAAGGCAACGCGCGGCGCGGCCGCTACTGGACGGCGCGGGCGTTCGAGGCCTTGGGCGAGCCGGCACGGGCGCAGGAGATCTATGGCGAGATCGCCGCCGCCGACACCGCCGACTTCTACCGCCGTAGCGCCCAGGTGCGGATGAAGGGGCCGGCGCCGGTACCGAGCGTGCGGTTCGCCGTCGACGCGAGCTCGGGGCGCCCCGCCGCGGCATGGCCGAACGACCCGGTGCTCGAGCGCGCGCGCCTGCTCTCCGACGTCGGGCTCGACGACCTGGCGAGCTCGGAGATCGACGTCGTCAAGCCGAAGGCGCAGCCGCGGGCCCTCGCGGCGTTGAACGCCCTCCTCCTGGCGCGCCGCGGCGAGCGGCGCAAGAGCATGCTCGCCATTCGCGCGGCGTTCCCGGCGCTCGGCTCGCCCAATCAGGCGGGCGTGCCGCAGGAGGCCCTGCGCCTCTACTACCCGCTCGACTACCAGGAGCCGGTGCGGAGCTGGGCGGCGCGCAACCGCCTCCCCGCCTCCCTGGTCTACGGCATCATCCGCCAGGAGAGCGCCTTCGATCCCGGCGTCACCAGCGCCGCCGGCGCCCGCGGCCTGATGCAGCTCATGCCGGGCACGGCGCGCGAGCTGGCCCACCAGTTCGGCGTGCCCTTCGCGCCCGACCGGCTGACCGACCCGTCCTACAACCTGCAGCTCGGGACCACCTACTTCCGTCAGGTGATGTCGATGTTCGACGACAACCTGGAGCTCGCCCTCGCCGGCTACAACGGCGGCCCCTATCGCATCAAGCGCCTTTGGCACGAGCGCGGCGGCGAGCTCGACCGCTTCCTCGAGGGGCTCGACCTCGAGGAGTCGAAGACCTACGTCAAGCGGATCCTGGTGCTCTCGGACAGCTACCGCCAGCTCTATCCGCAAGCCGGTTGACGTGCGCGCCGCGGGCCTCGTCGAGGGAGGCCTCCTGGCGCTCGCCCTTCTCGCCGGCTGCCGCCACGAGCCGGCCCGGCCGGGCAGCGGACCGATCGTCCTCGTCACCTTCGACGGCCTGCGGGCCGACATGGTCGGCAGCCTCGGCGGCGAGAAGGGGCTGACCCCCAACTTCGACCGCCTTGCCGCCGGCGCCGCCTGGGCGGGGCGGGCCATCGCGCCCTCCTCCTGGACGGTGCCGTCCATGGCGTCGCTGTGGACCGGCCTGCGCCCCTGGCAGCACCAGGCGATCGGCCCGGCGCGGCCGGTGCTCTCGGCAGATCTCCTCACTCTTCCCGAGGCCCTCCAGGCCGCCGGGTACCGCACCCGCGGCTTCCCCTCCGGCCCCTGGCTCACGCCGCGCTCGGGCTACGGCCGCGGCTTCGACGAGCTGGTCGCCTTCGGCGACGGCGAAGCGGCCGCCGCCCGGCTCGCGCATCTCTCGAGCGGGCGTGAATTCGTCTGGATCCACATCCCCGAGCCGCACGTGCCGTGGGTGCGCCGGCCCTGGCTGCGGGATAACCTCCCCGGCGCTCTCCAGCGGGGGCTGCCAGGCGGCCTGCCGCGGAGCGTCGACGCCTTGGACCTGGCCGACTTCTCCGATCCGCAGAAGCCGCTCGCCGGCGACGACCGCGAGTCCTACCGGGCGCTCTACCTGCTGAACGTGGTATGGGCGGACATCCGGCTGGGGCTCCTCCTGGATGCGATCCAGGCGAGCGGCCAGTGGGGGCGCACTCTCCTCGTGGTCACCGCGGCCGAGGGCGAGGCGCTGGGCGAGGATGGGCAGGTGCTCACCGGCGGCGACCTCGGCCGCGAGCTGATCGAGGTGCCCCTCGCGATCAAGCTCCCGGCCGGCCCGGCGCGCGGGCTCGCGCCGGGGCTCTCCGTACGGCGCGGCGAGCGGCCGGCCACCCAGCGGCTCTTCGCGACCCTCCTCGAAGCGGCCGGCGAGGCGCCCGCCCCGGCGGTGGCGCCGAGCCTCTGGCGCGGCGCCCGGGCGGAGGGCGACGGCCGCTCCGAGCCGGTTCTCTCCGAGCTCTACCTCTCAGGGGGGGAGAACCGCCTCTCGCTGGTCGATGGCGACGACCAGCTCCTCTGGGAGACGCGCTTCGTGCCGCCATCGCCGGCGCTCCACCGCGCGAGCTTCGCGAGCCGGGTACGGCCGGTGCTGCCGCCCATGGCCTTCCCCGCCGGCTTCACCCGGCTCGCCGCCGCCTTCGACGCCGCGCTGCCGCTCTCCGGCGCCCCGCCGGCGCTCTCCCTGAGACGCTGGGACGGGGCGAGCGGCAGCCGCCCGCGCACCGACCCCGCCCGCCGCACCGCCCTCGCCGCCCGTCTCGAGTCCGCCTGGAGGAGCTTCCTGCCCGAGGAGGCGACTCCGGCGGAGGAAGCCCGCGAGCGCGCGCTTCCGGAGCGATAGGCGAACCGCCTTTTTCCGTAGCTCCGGGCTCTGCGCTATACTGACAAACCGCTTTAGAGGGTTCTCGCCCTGGGTCCATAGCTCAGCGGTTAGAGCGTCCGGCTCATAACCGGCAGGTCCCTGGTTCGAATCCAGGTGGACCCACCGACCGAGGGAGTTCGGGTTGGAGACTGCAAGGAAAGATCAAGTTCCCGTAACCCCGCAAGGGGGGTTCGTGTACCCGGAGGGTGCTTCGCGAGAGGCACCCTCCTTCGTTTTCGGATGGTTGACCATCGAGAGGAGTGGATGCTTGCAATGACTCAGCACCTCGAAACCATCGTGGAGCTGCAGGGGGCGCTCGACCAGCTCCGGGATGCCGAGCAGCGCCTCCACGGCATTCCCGATTGGATGAAGGAGCTCCACGAGGAGCACACGGCGAGCCAGGCCGAGATCGAAGCGCTGGAAGCGAGCGCCGAGGCGCTCGCCCACGACCGCCGGGCCGCCGAGGCGGCGATCGCCGATGTCCAGGAGAAGCTCAAGAAGTACCAGCAGCAGATCAACAAGGTGAGCACCCAGCGCGAGTACGGCGCCCTGCTGCAGGAGATCGACACCGCCAAGGCGCAGATCGCCGCCTCCGAGGAGCAGGCCTTGTCGTTGATCGAGCGCTACGACCAGATCCAGGCGGAGCTGGCCGCCAAGCGCGAGACCTTCCGCGAGGTCGAGGAGCGCTATGCCGTCGAGCTCGCCCGCTGGGAGGGGGAGAAGCCGGCCGTGGCGCAGCAGGTCGACGAGCTCAGCGGGCGGATCGCGGTGTTGAAGGACCGCCTGCCGAAGGGGCTCGTCTCCCAGTACGAGCGCATCCGCGAGCGCCACCCGAGCGGGGCCCTCGCCCCCATCCGCCTCCTCGAGCGCCCGGGCCGCGGCCAGCGCGAGTGGCACTGCGGCATCTGCAGCTACCGAGTGCGGCCGCAGGTGGTGGTGGAGATCAAGAACAACGGCAGCCTCGTCCAGTGCGACAGCTGCAAGCGCATCCTCTACGTCGAGGAGGTCGCCGTCTGAGCTCGGCCGTGAGCCGGCCCGCGGAGCGGCTCCGCGTCCGCCTGTCGATGCGGCCATGACCACGGAGATCGCCGCGCGGCTCGCCGCCGTGCGCCAGGACATCGTCGAAGCCTGTGCGCGGAGCGGCCGCCGGCCCGACGAGGTCGTGCTGGTCGGCGCCAGCAAGACCCAGCCGGCGGCAGCCCTCCGCGAGGCCTGGGAGGCGGGCCTCCGCGTCTTCGGCGAGAACCGGGTGCAGGAAGCGGCGGCCAAGCGGCCCGAGCTCCCGGCGGCGATCGACTGGCACTTGATCGGCCCCCTGCAGTCGAACAAGGTCAGGCAGGCGCTCGACCTCTTCTCGACCATCCACTCGATCGACCGGCCGAAGATCGCCTGGAGCGTCGACCGCGAGGCGGCGGAGCGCGGCTGCCAGCTCCAGGGCTTCCTCGAGGTCAACCTGGCGGGCGAGGAGTCGAAGCACGGCTTCCCGGCCGCCGGGCTCGCCGCGGCGGCCCGCCCGCTCGCCGCGCTCGCGCACCTCCAGATCGTCGGCCTGATGGCGATCCCGCCGCAGGGCGAGGACGCCGAGGCCTCGCGCCCCTGGTTCCGGCGCCTGCGCGAGCTGCGCGACGAGCTCGGCGCGCAGCCGGAGTGGCAGGGCTTCCCCGGCTACCTTTCGATGGGCATGAGCGGCGACTTCGCGGTGGCGGTCGAAGAGGGGGCGACTCACGTCCGCGTCGGAACGGCCCTCTTCGGCGAGCGCCGTCGGCGGGAATGAAAACGCGGCAGCGCTCGCGGCTCCATGCTGTGACGGGCTAAACTAGCCAGCGACAAGACTTTCCCGCCGCCACCGCCGCAGGCATGGTAACATCTGCATCCCTTTATCCGCTGAGACGACTCACCTCGGTCGGCTGCCATGGCAGCGCCGTCGACTGAACCAGGAGGCTCGCCCATGGCCCTCACTCCGCTCGACATCCAGAAGATGCGCTTCCCCCAGAAGATGCGGGGCTTCGATCCCACCGAGGTGGAGAACTTCCTGTCGCTGGTGGCCGAGGAGCTGGCCGCCAAGGCGTCGCAGCTCGACAAGGCCGAGCGCGAGAACCGCTACTACCGCCAGCGCCTGGAGGAGACCGAGCACCGCGAGCACCAGCTCCAGCAGACTCTCCTGCAGGCGCAGAAGGTCTCCGACGAGATCACCGCCAACGCCCGCCGCGAGGCCGAGCTGACCTTGAAAGAGGCCGAGCTCGCCGCCGACCGCATGGTCGAGCAGGCGATCGAGCAGGCGACCCGCTTCGAGGCGAAGATCACCGAGATGCGCACCATGCGCCGCGAGCTGCAGATGAAGTTCAAGAACACGATCGACCTCTTCCAGCGCATCCTCGAGGCCGACACCGAGGAGGAGCGGGCGACGGCGACGGTCCACACGCTGACGCGCAAGCGGCGGGAAGGCTCGGCGTGACGCCAGCCGGCCGGCCGCTGCCAATCGCCGCGGCGCGGCTCTTCCCGGGCCATCCGGCCGCCGATCTCGACCTCGCGACCGCCGCGCCGTTCGTCGTCGGTCGGCTGCTCGAGGACGGCGACGGCGCCGACCTCGCCTGGCTCTTCGGTGCCGTGCCCGAGCCCGAGGTGGCGCAGTGGCTGGGGCGGCGCGGCGGCCGGCACCTGTCGCGCCGGAGCCGCGCCTTCTGGCAGCTCGCGATCGGTCCAGCCGGCGCTCCCGAGCCCCCCGCCGCGGTCGCCGCCGAGCTGTGGCCGCTCTGAGGCGCGCCTCGGCGGAGACGTCCGGCCCCGTGCGCCTGCAGCTCGCCCACCCCGAAGCGCTCGCCCCGGCGGCGCGGCAGCTCGCGGCGCGGCTCGCCGCCCGGCCCTTCGCCGAGGAGCTCTATCTCGCCGGCTCGGCGGCGCTCGCCCTCTACCTCGGACACCGGCCGGTCAGAGACCTCGACCTGATGACCGGCACCAACCGCCTGACCGGCCCCGAGCGGCGCGACCTGCTGCAGGAGCTCCTGGCGCTCGACCCGCGCGTCGAGGTCGAGACGGCGCGCGACGGCTATCTCTTCGCCCGCTTTCCCGCCGGCTCCGCCGACACCGGCTCCGCGGATGGCGCCGGCGTCGGCGTGCGCTTCTTCTACTACCCCTACCCGCTGGCCGAGCCCGGCGAGGAGCTCGGCGGCCTCGAGGTTGCCTCGGCGGTCGACCTCGGGCTGATGAAGATCGCGGCGATCATCAGCCGCGGCGGCAAGCGCGACTTCGTCGACCTCTATCTCCTCTGCCGCGAGCTGCCGCTCGCCGCCTTGCTCGAGCGCGCCGCCGACAAGTTCGGCCACGTGCGCGACTTCCCGCTCCAGGCCCTGAAGGGGCTCGCCGACCTCTCGGCGACCGAGGGCGAGCCGATGCCTCCGGCGCTGCCCGCCCGGCCGCTCGCCTGGGAGGAGGTGACCGCCTGGGTGGCGAGCGAGGTCCGCTCGCTCGGGCGGGAGGCGGTGGGGCTGCCGCCTCTCCTCCTGCCATGAAGCCCGCCGTCTCGCCCACCCTGCTGATCGAGGGCCTCGCCGAGGTGGCGACGCCGCTCGGCTCCTCCCCCCGGCGCGGCGCCGAGCAGGGGCGGGTCGCCCGCTGGCCGAACGCCGAGGTCCTCTGCCGCGACGGCCGGATCGTCTTCGTCGGACCGCACGAGGAGCGGGTGCGGCGCTTCGGCGAGCTGCCGCCGGCGGCCGGCGTCGAGCGCCTCGACGGCGGCGGCGGCACGCTCCTCCCCGGCTTCGTCGACCCCCACACCCACCTGCCTTGGGCCGGCAGCCGCGAGGAGGAGTTCGTGGCGCGCCTCGCCGGCACCACCTACCAGGAGATCGCGGCGGCGGGCGGCGGCATCCTCTCGACGGTCGCCGCGACCCGCCAGGCGAGCGAGGACGAGCTGGTCGACAACGTCCGCCGCCGGCTCGACCTGATGCTCGCCTGGGGGACGACGACGGCCGAGGCGAAGAGCGGTTACGGGCTCGCCCTCGCCCCCGAGATGAAGCAGCTCCGCGCCATCGCCCGCGCCGCCGCCCTGCATGCCATCGACCTCGTGCCGACGCTGCTCGCCGCCCATGAGGTCCCCGCCGAGCACCGCGCCGACCGCGGGCGCTACGTCGACATCGTCTGCGCGGAGATCGTCCCCGCCGCCGCCGAGGCCGGGCTCGCCCGCTTCTGCGACGTCTTCTGCGAGCACGGAGTCTTCTCGGCGGCGGAGTCGCGGCGGGTGCTCGCGGCAGGAGCCGCGGCCGGCCTCCGGCCGCGGCTCCATGCCGACGAGTTCGCCGACTCCGGCGGCGCCGAACTCGCCGCCGAGATCGGCGCGCTTTCGGCCGACCACCTGATGGCGGTCTCGGCTCGCGGCGTCGAAGCGCTGGCGCATAGCGGCGTCACGGCGGTCCTGCTCCCCGGCACCAGCTTCTTCCTGATGAAGGACCGCTACGCGCCGGCGCGGCGCCTGATCGAGGCCGGCGTGCCGGTCGCCCTGGCGACCGACTGCAACCCCGGCTCCTCCTACACCGAGTCGATGCCGATGATCGTCACCCTGGCGGTCCTGAAGCTCGGCCTCACGATCACCGAGAGCCTCACCGCGGCGACCTTGAATGCCGCCTGCTCGCTGGGGCTCGGGGCCGAGATCGGGACGATCGAGGAGGGCAAGCGCGCCGATCTCCTGCTCCTCCGGGCGCCCAACCTGCTCCATCTCGTATACCACTACGGGGTCAACCCGGTCGCGGCGGTCGTCAAGGGCGGGCGGGTGGTGCGGCGCGCGGTTTGACGTAGAATCCCGGCTTTACCGCCAAACTGACGTCGTCGCCCCGAGAGGAGGACCGACATGGCTCGCATGAACAACCGCATCCTGCCCCCGATCGCTTGGTGTATCGCCCTGTCCCTGATATCGCTATCGAGCTCGCTCGCACCGGCGCGGGCTCTCGCCCAAGAGAAGCCAGCAGAGAAGAAGGAGAGACTCGCCATGGACAAGCCCGAAGGCAAGGAAGTCGTCACCAGCTCCGGCCTGAAATACGTCGACCACAAGATCGGCGAAGGCGACGAGGCGAAATCTGGCGACGTGGTGACGGTCCATTACACGGGCTGGCTCACCGACGGCAAGAAGTTCGACTCGAGCCTCGACCGCAACCAGCCCTTCACCTTCAAGCTCGGCGCCGGCCAGGTGATCGAGGGCTGGGACAAGGGGGTCGCCGGGATGAAGATGGGCGGCAAGCGCAAGCTCACCATCCCTCCCGGCCTCGCCTACGGCACGCAGGCCGTGGGCGGCGTCATCCCGCCCAACTCGACCCTGGTCTTCGAGGTCGAGCTGCTGAATATTAAAAAGTAGGATCTTCGTCGCGGTTCTGGCGGGTGTTCTAGGCGCTGCGACGTCGCCCGAACGCCCAGCGCAGCCCTTCCCGGACGTGTTTCCGTGACGCCGGTCCGGGAACCCGCCGTCTACGAGCTGCTCTTTTTCTTCGGGACCTTGGCGCCTTCCTTCCGCGCCTCCGAGAGGCCGATGGCGATCGCCTGCTTGCGGCTGGTCACCTTCTTGCCCGACTTGCCCGAACGGAGGGTGCCCGCCTTCTTCTCGTGCATCGCCTTCTCGACCTTTTCGCCGGCCTTCGAGCTGGACTTCTTCGTCGTCGTCGATTTCTTGCTGCCGGTCGTCTTCTTCTTGGTTGCCACGGTGTCACCTCCTGCAACGCGACAAATGCAAGCGGCGCGCCGGTGCGACACCGCTCACGACGGCGTCTTCGCCGAGACCCTCCTCGATCCGTAGCTCACCGGGCTTCGTCGGCCGCGTACTCCGGACGGATGTCGACCGGCAGACCGGCGAGGCGTCCGATGGCGGTGCGGAGCGCCGGGCCCGGCTCGCCGTAGGTGGCGAGGAAGCGCTTCGTCCCGGCGTAGTCGCCGGCCGCCTGGAGGGTCAGGATGTCGTGCAGCAGGTCGCGGATGGCGGCGGGGAACCGCTCCGAGACGGCGTGGAAGCGGGCCTCCCCATCCTCGACCAGGGCACCCTTCGCCAGCAGATAGTTGAGCTGCGCGACGACCCCCTGGCCGTGGGCCTCGTCGATGCCGAAGCGTGCCGCGCGCACCAGGCCGGCGACGTAGGTGGGCTCGAGGGCGCGGACGATCTCCCGCGGCGCGGCGCCCTGCCCGGCGAGCGCCAGGAGGTTGTAGATCCCCATGACGTCGGCCTTCGCCTCCTCGAGGGTCGAATAGAGCTCCTTGAGCTCCAGGCGCACCTCGGTCCGGCGGCCGCCGACCTCGATCGTCCCCGGCCCCATGCCGTGCGACAGCTCGTGGTGGAGGACCTCGTGGAAGTAGGCGTCGAAGGTGACGCGCCCGGCGTCGCCGGGGGCGAGCGCCAGCGCGGCGACCGGCAGCAGGATCTTGTCGTACTTGGCACGCATGACGTTGTGGAGGAGGACGTTCTTCAAGCCCTTGGCCTCGCGTACGCGCTCGTCGTTCGGCAGGTTGAAGGCGAGCGCCTGGACGCCGGCCGCGGCATCGCCCGCGGCGTAGGCCAGGTCGACGACGCGGATAGGGCTCTCGGCGCCACGGTGGAGGTTCTTGTCGCCGTCAGGAATGGGGAGGTTGCGCTCGAGCCACGGCAGGCGCTCCTTGTAGCGCGCCAGCGCCGCCGAGACCGCCGGCAGCGCCACCGTGACGAAGGCCTCGAACGCCGCCTTGTAGCCGAAGAGGCCGTCGCCGTAGGTCTCGTAGGGGCCGATCGTCACCTCGATCGGCGCGTCGACGTCCAACCAGGCGAGGTCGCTCGGGTAGTAGTCGTTCGACAGGAACGCCGCGGCGCGGGTCTCGAGGTAGCGCTTGAGGGAGGCGTTCTCGGTGGCCGCGCCGGCGGCGCGGAGGCGCTCGGCGGCGGGCCCGAGCCAGGTCCGGTACTCTTCGCAGTAGGGCACCGCGACGAGGTCCTCGCCGCGCCGGCGGATCGCCGTCACCGGCGAGAGGAACGCCTCCCGGTCGCCGGGATGGACCGCCATCCAGCGCTCGAGCTCCTCGCGGGTCATGTCCTCCGGGTAGTAGCCCTCGCCTTCCGGGTGCGGGCGGTCGCCGACGAACGGCCGCATCGCATCCAGCCGGTCCCAGGGCCCGAAGTTGATGGCGAAATAGGCGCGCGCGGCCGCCGCGAGCGGGCCTGACGCCGCGGCCAGGAGGCGCTCGAGCCCCGGGTTCGCCGGCGAGACCTGGCGCAGGAAGACGGCGTTCAGCTCGCGCGCCGCGGCGATCGTCGCCGCGAGCACTCGGTGGTCCGCGGGCGTCAAGTGCGAGGTGTCGGCCGCCAGCGGCGTCGGCGAGAGCTGCGCCAGGCGCTCGCGGATGTCCGGCGCGATCGCCGGCATCTCGCCTAGCGGGGCGGCGGGGTCGGGTGGAGCGGATTCGAGGTCGAGCACGGTCCTATCGTGGCACACCGCTCGCATGGGGGCCAAGTGCCGCGCCGCAGGCTGGCGGAGCGCGCCGCGAACGTGCCGTTATGTCGAGAGGACCGCGTCAAATCCTACCTTCACGCCGCCCATCGCTCGTCGCTCGGTATCGACACCAGGAGCACGACGGCGGGGCACCAAAGAGCCCCCGAGGAGCCTTGATGATGAGACGTTTCAGTATCGTTGCGCTGCTGTCCATCGCCCTCGCCGCGCCTGCCGCGGCGCAGGACATCGCCTTCCGCGGCTTCGGCGTGCACGCCGGCGCCGGCTTCTCCCCCGGCCAGATCGTCGGCGGCTTCCAGTTGAACCTGGGCGAGATCGTGCCCCGCCTGCGCCTGCAACCCGATCTCGAGGTGGGGGTGGGCGGCGGACAGACCGAGGTCGACGCCACGATCCCCGTCTACTACCGGATCCCGCTCGACCCCCGCACCACCTTGTACGCCGGCGGCGGCGTCACCCTGGGCTCGGTCGACCAGGGCCACCACCGCGGCAGCGAGTTCCTCGTCGAGCCGTCGGCGGCGGTCGGGCTCGAGTACCCCGCCGCGACCGGCCACGTCTTCGGTCAGCTCACCGTGACCGGCGGCGACTTCAATCGCCTGCGGCTGGTCGCCGGCTGGAACTTCTAGAGTCAGCGCTGGCCGGCGCAGCGCTCGCCGGCGCAGACGGCGGCGCGCGCGGCGAGGTCGAGGAGCTTACCGCCGTCGAGCAGGAAGGTGCCGCGCGGCTCGACGACGAAGGTGAGCGTCACCTGCGGCCCGCGCCCGTCGGCACGCAGGAGCGCGGCCAGCGCCGGCGAGAGGTCCGCCGCGTCGTAGGTCCAGGTCTCCACCCTGGCCTTGCGGGTCTCGGCGAGCGGCCGTCCGCCGAGCCGCCCCGGCTCCCACACGGCGGCCGGCTTCTGACCGGAGGCGAGGAGCGGCGGCGGCCCGAGGAGGATGAGCGCGCGGCCGCGGTCGGTCAGGCTGCCGCGCACCTCCGGCTCGCCATAGAGGCGGTCCGCCGCCTCGACTCGCTGATAGAACGCCTGCACGAAGGGGTTTCCCGGCTGCCCGGGGTCCGGGTCGCGGCGGCGCCAGAACATCTCCATGAAGGCGACCGCCTGCTGGTTGGTCCGGATGCGGCGCAGCTGCCTGGCTTCGTCGGGGAGGATCAGCCAGCGCGCCGGGCCCTCCGCCCACTCCGCGACCGCTCCCGCCGCCTGCGGCCGCACCCCCGGCTGGCAGGCGAGCCATAGCAGGCCGGAGAGCAGCGAGAAGACAGAGGCGACGGCGCGCGATCGGGTCACCCGTCACCCGCTCAGTGCACGCTGTCCCCTCCGACCGGCTCGGCGGCCTCGGGGATGGTGCCGTAGGTCTGCTCGTAGCGCTCGAGATTGGCGGCGAGCGCACGGAGGATCCGTTTGAGATGGCCGGGGCTGGTGACGATCCGGGCGGTGACGATGCCCTGCGGCGGCACCAGGTTGATGAAATCGAGGATGAACTCCTCGCGGGTATGGGTGATGCGGAGGAGGTTCGAGTAGCGGCCTTTGAGCTCCTCGTCGCCGATCTTGACGTTGAGTCCCGCTTCGGGCTCGGCCATCGCGTGCGTCTCCTTGTCAGCTAGAGATCCATGCTACCGCATTCGGCGGATGGCACTTGGCGGCACGGCAGCCGCCGGGCAGCCACCGGGCGCCACGTCACTCCTCGCGCACGTAGACCGCCAGATCCGCGGTGTTGGTGCCGGTCGGTCCGGTCGTCAGCAGCGCGTCCGGCAGCGCGGCGAGCGCGGTGTGCGAGTCGTGGCGGGCGAGGGCCGACGCGGGATCGATCCCGGCCGCCTTCAGAGCCTCCCACGAGCGGCCGTCGACGAGCGCGCCGGCCGCTCCCGTCTCGGCATCCTCGCCGTCGGTGGCGAGCGCCAGCACCAGCTCCTCGCCGGGCGCGCCGGCGGCGAGCGCCCGCGCCGCCGCGAGAGCGAGCTCCTGATTCCTGCCGCCGCAGCCGGCGCCGCCGCCCGGCGGCAGGGTGACGGCGGTCTCGCCGCCCAGGGCGAGGACGACCCGCTCGCCGGCGAGGCGCCGGCCGTGCGCCACCAGGCCGGCCGCCGCCGCCGCCGCCTCGCCGGCGAGCGGACCCTCCTCGGCGGCGAAGCCCAGCCGCCGGGCCTCGGCGGCCACCGCTCGCGAGGCGGTCCGCGGCCCGGCGAGGATGCGGGTCGTCAGGCGCGCGAGCGCCGGGTCGCCCGGCTTGACCGTCTCCGGCCGCTCGCCCCGCGCGCCGGCCTCGAGGTGCGCGGCGACCGCCGGCGGCAGGGCGAGCCGGGCGACGGCATTGACCGCGTCGGCGAAGGTCGACGGATCGGCGGCGAACGGACCGGAGGCGACGACCGCTGGGTCGTCGCCCGGCACGTCGGAGAGGATGAGGGCGAGGACCGGCGCCCGGCAGGCGCAGAGCGCCCCGCCCCCCTTGATGGCCGAGAGATGCTTGCGGACGGCGTTGACGGCGTCGATGGCGAGGCCGGCGCCGAGGAGCGCCCGCTGGGTCGCCGCCAGATCGTCGAGCGAGAGGTCGCCGGCGGGCCGCTCGAGGCAGGCGGAGGCGCCGCCCGAGAGGAGCACGAGCAGCCGGTCCTGGGGACCGAGGGCGGCGAGGAAGGCGAGGAGGCGCTCGCCGGCCGCGAGGCTCGCCGCGTCCGCCAGGGGATGGCCACCGGTCAGCTCCTCCCAGGCGGGGTCGCCGAGCGCCGGGCTGCCGTGCGGGCGGATGAGGAGGCGCGGCGCCGCCGGGGGCAGGGCGTCCCCCACGCCGCGCACCATCGCCGCGGCGGCCTTGCCGAGGGCGACGGCGGCGGCGGCGGCGAAGCGGGCGGAGCGGCCTGGATTCGAGCCGCCGGCGAGGGCCGCAGCCACCCGGCTCGCCGGATCGACCGCCGACAAACCGACGCCGGCCAGGTGGCGCGCGAGCGCGGCGAGCCGCGCGGGGTCCTTGGGGATCAAGGCTTTCCCGCCGGCTCCGGACGGTCGTCACCGGGCTCCCACTCGATCTCGCCGCGGAAATCCCAGCGATGCTCGGGGAAATAGACGCCGACGCCGCCGGTCCGCGCCGTCACGGTGAAGCCCAGGGTGCGCTGGCGGTAATCGTAGGGGGCCCCGTCACGGGTGTGGATGGCGACGTCGACGACGTAGTCGCCGGGCGCCAGGCGGAGGGCCGGGCAGACCACGCGGACCGTCGCTTCCCCCGCGAACCGGCCGGGGGCGAAACCTTCGAGGTCGGTGTTGGTGCCCCAGCACTCGAAGCCGCGGGGAGTGGCGACGGCGATGCCGAAGACGAAGTCGGCGAGCGGCTGCGCGGCGCGGACCACGATCTCGAAGGTGGCCGCCTCCCCCGACTCCAGGTGGTAGCGCTCCGCCCCGTCGGCGCCGAGGATACGGACCGCGACGATCTCCGCCTCGCCGGAGCCCCAGCGGCGCCCCTCGCCGCCATCGCCGTCCTGCCGCTCCTTGGCGGCGCGGTGCTCGTCCCCCTCGCGCTCGGCGACCTGCTGGCGATAGGCGTCGATCACCCGCCGCGGCTCGTCGACCAGCCGCTGCCGGCCGTTGTCGAGCCAGAGCACGCGGTCGCAGATGGCGCCGACCAGGTCGAGCGAGTGGCTGACCAGGAGGAGGGTCCTCCCGGCGGCCAGGAACTCCTCGATGCGGCGCAGGCAGCGGTGGGCGAAGGCCTCGTCGCCCACCGCCAGCACCTCGTCGACCAGCAACACGTCGGGGTCGGTGTGGACGGCGACCGCGAAGCCGAGCCGCACGTACATGCCCGACGAGTAGTTCTTGACCGGCTCCTCCATGAAGTCGGCGAGGCCGGAGAACTCGACGATCTCGTCGTAGCGGCGGGCGATCTCGCGCCGCGGCAGGCCGAGGACGGCGCCGTTGATGAAGACGTTCTCGCGCCCCGAGATCTCGGGGTGGAAACCCGCCCCCAGCTCGATCAGCGCCGCCAGCCGACCGGCGACGGCGATCCGCCCGGTGGTCGGCTGGAGCATGCCGGCGACGAGCTTCAGGAGCGTCGACTTCCCCGAGCCGTTGCCGCCGATCACCCCGAACGCCTCGCCCGCCGGCACGCGGAAGTCGACGCCGTCCAGGGCGACGATCGCCTCCTCGCGCTTCAGGTTCCGGGTGAGGTTGCCCTCGACGAGGGCGCTCTTGAGGGTGCGGAACTGGTCGCCCGGCGCGGTCCGCCGGTAGAGCTTGGTGAGCCCCTCGACGCGGATCGCCGCGGGCGGGACCGGTCGATCGACCGCCGAGGCCGCGGGCGCCTCGGAGGTCGCCGCGGGCGGCGGCTGGCGCTCTCTCCCCAGCCTCACGCGGTCTCCACCAGAGTCTCGCGGAGGCGATCGAAGAGCCATGCCCCCGCCGCCCAGCAGACGAGGGAGACGACCGCCATCTGCACCCAGACATGGGGCGGCGGCCAGGCGCCGTGGAAGAGGGTGTCCTGATAGGCCAGAGTGAACGGCGTGAAGGGCGACAGGCGCACCACCCAGCGGATCGCCGGCAGGCCGGAGAGCGAGGCGATGGGATAGAGGATCGGCGTCAGGAAGAAGAGCAGGGTGAGGAAGTTCGCCAGCAGGTCGCGGGTGTCCTTGAAGTGGACGTTGAGCGCCGCGAAGCCGAGCGCGAGCCCCGAGATCATCGGCAGCTCGAGGAGGATCACCGCCGGGAGCAGCAGCGACGCCCAGCCGCCGACGTGGTAGCCGAGCACGAAACCGGTGACGAGCGCGGCGACGACGATCGGGATGGCGAGCAGGAGGTGGACGAGGTTCGACAGCACGACGACCATGGGCAGCAGCTCGGCCGGGAAGGCCGATTTGCGGATCAGCCCGGCGTTGGCGATGAGCGACATCGAGCCCTCGAGGAGCGAGGTCGACAACCAGATCCACGGGAAGAGCCCGCAGACGACGAAGAGCGCGTAGGGATCGGCGCCCGCGTTGCGCGGCTTGAAGAGGACGCTGAAGACGAAGGTGTAGACGCCGAGGAGGAGCAGCGGGTTGGCGAGCGACCAGAGGAAGCCGAGCACCGAGCCGCGGTAGCGGGCCTTGAGCTCGCGGGCGGTGAGCGTGCCCAGGAGGGGGAGGAAATGGAAGATCTGACGGGCGACCCGGAGCATCGGGGGAGAGGGGCGAGCCAGGGCAGGCGCTCCGGATACCCGCCGGCCCGGCCACCGAGCGGGAATGTAGCACGGCTTCGGGCTTACGGCCCTGCGCTAGACTGCCGCCCGATGCCCGAGTGGAGCCCGGTCGACCTCCTGCCTGGCCTCTATGTCGCGCTCCTCTTCGCCCTTCTCCAGGCTGTGCTCCGGCGCTGGTACGACCCGGTGCCGCCGGCCGTCCGGGCGGCGTTCGCGGCGGTCCTCGTCGTCCTCTTCTGGCCGGTCCTCTTCGGCGGCGAGATCCTGCTGCCGCTCGACGACCTGCGCGGGCAGGCGCCGTTTCGCCAGCTCGCCCCCACGGTGCCGCACGGCAACCCGCTCCAGGGGGACCTCATCACCCTCGTGGCGCCTGCGGCCGTCGCCGTCCGCGGCGCCTGGGCGCAGGGGCGGTGGCCGCTGTGGAACCCGCGGGTGGGGGCCGGGCTGCCGCTCCTCGCCGACCCGCAGGCGCAGGCGCTCCAGCCGCTCCTCCTCGCCGGCTATCCGCTGCCCTATCCGCGCGCCGCCGGGGTGACGGCGGCGCTGCGCGTCCTCTCCGCCCTCGTCTTCACCTTCCTGCTGCTCCGCCGGCAGGGCCTCCGCGCGGGGTCGGCGCTCGCCGGGGCGTTCGCCTTCGGGCTCGGCGGCTTCGTCCTCCTCTGGCTCGGCTGGCCGATCGCCAACAGCGCGGCCCTGCTGCCGCTCCTGCTCTACGCGCTGGTGCGCTGCGCCCAGGAGGGCGGCCGGCGCGATCGGCTGCTGCTGGGCGTCGCGGCCGCCGCACTCCTCCTCGCCGGGCATCCGGAGACGATCGCCTACGCCCTCGCCTTGGCCGTCCTCTTCCTCGCCGATCTCCTCCGCCGCCGGCCGGCGGGCCGGCGGTGGACGCTCCTCCGCGACGCCGGCATCTCCCTCGTCGTCGCCGCGGGGATCGCCGCCCCGCACCTCTTGCCGGCGGCGGGGACGCTGCCGCGGAGCCTGCGCGCGGCGAGCCTCACCGCGCCACCGACAGCGAGCGCGAGCCGCCCCGTCGAGCGGCTCCTCCCCATTGCCGCGCCCAATGTCTTCGGCAACAGCCGCTTCCTCCACTACTGGGGGGCGAGCAACACCAACGAGGACGCCAGCGGCTTCGCCGGCACGGCGACCCTCCTCGCGGTCCTCGCCGGGATCGCCACGGCCTTCACCGCGGGACGCCGCCGCTTCCCGCAGGAGGGGGCGGTCGCCCTGGCGACGGCGGCCGGCCTCCTCGTCCTCGCCCGGCCGCCGATCGTCGAGCGTCTCCTCGCGGCGCTGCCGGCGGCGCACGCCGTCGCGACGCCGCGGCTCGGCCTCGTCGTCGGCTTCGGGCTGGCCTATCTCGGGGCCTGCGGCCTCGAGCACCTGCGCCGCGGCGATCTGCCGGGCGGGCGGATCGCCCAGGCCGCCGTCGTCCTGGCCGGTGCCGCGGCGCTCGCCGGGCTGCTCGTCTGGGCCTATCGGGGCCATCCGTTCCCCGGCGACCCGGGACGCCTGGCGGTCTTCCGCTCCGGGTGGCTCCGCTGGCAGCTCCGCTTCCTCGCCGCCGCCGCGCTCCTCCTCGTCGCGCTGCCGCGCCGGCGCCTGATGCCCGCCGCGGTCGCGGCGCTCCTCGCGGCCGAGCTCGTCCTCTTCCACGGACCGGCCAATCCGCCGAGCCCCAGGCGGCTCGCCTTCCCGGAGAACCCGGCGACCCGCTTCCTCGCCCGCAACCTCGGCTTCGACCGCATGGCGGCGCTGGGGCCGGCCTTTCCGCCCGACCTGCCCTCGCTCTACCGCCTCGCCGACGCCCGCGCCTACAACCCGATCACTCCCTGGGACTACGTGGAGGCGACGGCGCCCATCATCACCGCGTGGAAGGGCGAGGTGCCGGAGCTCGGCAATCCGGCGTCTCCTCTCTACGCACGGCTCGGCGTCCGCTTCGTGCTGACGGCTCCCGAGACCGGCTGCCCGCCGCCGACCTCCGTCGCCTTCCATGACGCGAGCGCCTGGATCTGCGAGCTGCCCGTCCCCCGGCCGCCGCTGTTCCTCGCTCCCCCGCCGCCGGGGGGAGGCGGCGTCCGGGTGACCGCCTTCGGGCCTGACCGGGTCAGCGCCTGGGTCGGCGCGCCCCCGGGCGGCAGCGCGAGCCGGCTCGCCACGACCCTCTACCAGGACGGCGGCTGGCGGCCGGTGGTCGACGGCCTGCCGAGGCGGCCCGAGCGCGCTCTCGGCCCCTTCGCCGCCACCTCGATCGACGGCCGGGCCGCGGGCGGCCGGGCGGTGCGCCGTGTCGAGCTGATCTATCGCCCCGCCGGGCACCTCGCCGGCTGTCTCGCCGCCGCGCTCGCGCTGGCGCTCGGCGCCCTCTGCTGGTGCCCGCCGCCGCGCCCAGCGATCCCGCGCGGCCCCCGGTAAGCCGGGGCACCTCGGGCGACCCTGGTAGAATCCCTCTATGGCCGAGACCCGCAAGCTCTCCGTGCGCTGCCCGGACTGCGGCTCCGATTTAGTGATCGACGCCGCGACGGGCGAGGTCCTCTCGCACCGCAAGCCGAAGCAGCCGCTGGCGGGCGGCAAGGACCTCGATAGCCTCTTCCGCGAGATGGAGACCGGGCGGGAGAAGGCCGAGGGCGTCTTCACGCGCGAGGTCGCGGCGATGAAGGACCGCGACCGCCTGCTCGAGGAGAAGTTCCGCGAGGCCCTGAAGCGCGCCGAGGAAGACCCCGACGAAGGCCGGCCGCCGCGCCCGTTCGACCTCGACTGAAGCGCGGCGGCAGGAAGGATCGGCGGTAGGCTGGAAGCGTCCGGCGTCGAGGGGAAAGATTCAGCGTAGAGCGGAAGAATCGGTTGTCGCGAGGAAGGATCCGATGTTTCCTCGCTGCAGGCGTTGAAGAGGGGAAATATTCGATTCTTCCCCGCTGCAGGCGTTGAAGCAGGCGAACATTCGATTCTTCCCCGCTACAGGCGCTGAAGCAGGCGAACATTCGATTGTTCCTCGCTACAGGCGCTGAAGTGGGCGAAGGATTCGATTCCCCTTCCTCATGCGCCAGATTGGCGCGATCCAGCAAATCAGCTATACTCTCGTCGGCTGCACCGGCCCGCCCCTTCGCCGCTCCCGTGGCCCCGAGCTCGAACCCAATCCGCTCAACATGCGATTTCGTGGTGGCTCTGATCCGGGGCGAGGACCGTTGTTTGCAACGAGCCCATGAGGCTCGGGAAAGGACATCGCTTTGAGTCCATGGTGGCTGCGCCCCACAGCAGAGGGCGCAACGAACGAATCAGACGCTGACGAGAAACGCGAGGCCGAGAGCCGCGCCGCCACACCGGCGGCCGAGCCCGCGGCGGCACCCCCGGCCACCGAGCCGGCGCACCAGGAGCCGCCCCCCGCGAGCTTCCCGCGCTCCCAGGCCTTCGAGCCCCGCTCCGTCGCCCCTCCTGCCGAAGCTCCTTCCGTCTGGGAGCCCCGCGAGTCTCCCCGTGAAACCGCGGCATCCGAGCCCGCATCGCTCCAGGCCGAGGCTCAATCCCCGGCGCTCCACACGGCTGAGCCCCACCGCCATGCCGAGCGCTTCCATGACGCCGCCGCCTCGACCACCGAACCGGCAGCCATCGCGACGGAAGCCGCGAGCCATGCCCCCGAGGTGAGCCCGGCGCTCGACGGCGAAACCGCCGAGCGCGAGGAAGGCCAGGGCGAGGCCGGGGGCGAGAAGAAGCGCTCGCGCTCGCGCCGCAGCCGCGGCGGACGCCGCAAGTCCGGCCGCAGCGCCGGAGCCGCCCCGTCGCCCGGTACGCCGGGCGCGGACGACGAGGACGACGATTTCGAGGTCGAGGACGAGGCGCTCGAGACACCGGAGACACAGCCGGCCCCCGCGCCGGTCGCCCAGATCCATCACCGCGGACGGGAGGCGCGAGAGGCGCGTGAGACGGCGAAGCCGGCGGAGAACAACTTCTACCTGCCGCCCGACTACGAGATCTCGCCGCGCGAGGTCTTCGTGCCGGTCGAGCGCCCCCGCAGCCACAACGACGAGCGCAAGATCGCCCTCTTCTGCGATCTCGAGAACATCGCTCTCGGCGTGCGCGACTCGGAGGTCGGCAAGTTCGACATCCACCGCGTGCTCGAGCGGCTCCTCGAGAAGGGCAAGATCATCGTCAAGAAGGCCTACGCCGACTGGGAGCGCTACAGCGACTACAAGCGTCCCTTCCACGAGGCCGCGATCGAGCTGATCGACATCCCGCAGAAGTATTACTCGGGCAAGAACAGCGCCGACATCAAGATGGTGGTCGACGCGATGGACCTCTCCTACTCGAAGGAGCACCTCGACACCTTCGTCCTCCTCTCGGGCGACAGCGACTTCTCGCCGCTGGTCTCGAAGCTCAAGGAGAACAACAAGTACGTCATCGGGATCGGGGTGAAGAACTCGTCGTCGAACCTCCTGGTCGACAACTGCGACGAGTTCATCTACTACGAGGACGTCTGGCGCGACTCCGCCAAGGCGCCCCAGCTCGCCGGCCTCACCAAGAAGGCGGCCGAGGCGTTCAGCCTGATGGTCGAGTCGATCCAGGCGCTGGTGCGCGAGAACAAGGACGTCCTCTGGGGCTCGATGATCAAGCAGACGATGCAGCGCAAGAAGCCCTCGTTCAACGAAGGCTACTTCGGCTACAGCACGTTCTCCGAGCTGCTCGAGGACGCCGAGCGCAAGAACATCATCAAGCTGAAGAAGGACCAGCGCTCCGGCACCTACATCGTGACCGGCTTCGCCAAGCGCTAGCCGCTGGCCGGGAGGGCGGGGCCGAGGACCGCTCCGCCTTCCCGGTCACCCTCCGACCCCCATCAAGCCCGCCGCTTCGATCCATTCGATACGGCGCCAGCTCCGCTCGCGCCCGGGCACCGGCACCAGGCCGGCTCGCACGAGCCCGTCGCCGAGGAGCCCGACGAAGCGGTGCTGTCCCCTGACCACCGCGAGATTGAGGAAGAACTCGCGGGCGTCGCCGCGCTGCTCGACGACGAAGCGGAGCGCCTCGGTGCCCGGCCGCGGGTTGACGGCGAGCACCTGGGCGAAGGGAATGCGCCGCGGCCGGAAGGTATGGAGCGGCTGATAGGCGATGCCGTCGTCGTCGATCTCGACCGCCGGCAGCCCCGCCGTCCACCAGATCTTCGCCAGGCTCCCCACGAAGAGGACGCTGTAGGCGAGGAGCACCCCGAAGCCGCGCCCCCAGGCGCCCCGTTCGTCGCTCGGCAGCAGACCGGTGAAGCCGCCGAGGACGACGACCAGACCCATCCCCCACAGCATGGCGCGGCGGCAGGTGCTCCGCACCCAGGGTCTGAACGGGAAGCGCTCGGCGGCAGTCATGCGGTCGATAGTACCCGCGGAGCAGTGCGATACTCTTACGTGAACGCACCCTCGAGGAGGAATCCATGAGAAAGCTCTCCCTTGCGGCCGTCGCCGCCGTATCGGCCATCGCAACGCTCGCCGCCGCTACCACGGCGATGGCCCAGCAGGTCGACTTTCCGCGCCCGAGCCCCAACGCCAGCGTCTCGCAGATGGTGGGGATCACCGAGATCACGCTCCACTACAGCCGGCCGGGGGTCAAGAACCGCAAGATCTGGGATGGCCTGGTGCCCTACGGGCAGGTCTGGCGGACGGGCGCCAACGAGAACACCACGATCTCGTTCTCGACCCCGGTCAGGATCGGCGGCCACGAGCTGCCGGCCGGCACCTACGGCCTGCAGACCATCCCCACCGCCGGCGACTGGACGGTGATCTTCAGCAAGGACGCCGAGCTCTGGGGCGCCTTCGACTACAAGGCCGAGCACGACGCTCTGCGCATCCAGGCGAAGCCGCGGCCGGCCGAGCCGCAGGAGCGGATGAGCTTCGAGCTCACCGACCTTTCCGACACCTCGGCCACGGTGGTGCTGCGCTGGGAGCGGCTCGCCGTGCCGTTCACCGTCGAGGTCGACACGCCGAAGCTCGTCCTGGCGCGGGCGCAGTCGAACCTCGGCTGGCGCTCGCTCAATCAGGCCGCCGCCTACTGCCTGCAGAACGGCCCCTGCGCCGGCGGCGAGGGCATCCGCTGGGCCGACGCCTCGATCGCCATCGACGGCAACTTCACCAACTATCAGACCAAGGCGCGGCTGCTGGCCAAGAAGGGCGACTACAAGCAGGCCGTCGCCGCCGGCGAGAGGGCGCTCGCGGCGGCGAAGGGCGCGGCCCAGCCGCCACCCGCGACGGCCATGGCCGAGCTCGAGACGTCGCTCAAGGAGTGGCGGTCGAGCGCGAGCCGCTAGCTGGATTCGCCGATCGACCCGCCGATCGATCCGGCAGCGGGCGGCGGGCCACGGCCCCCGCCGCTCGCTGCACCTCAATCGTCGAACGCCACGAGCCAGCCCGGCAGCTCGAGCACTCCCGCGAGGCAGGCGAGGGGCAGCCGCGACTCGAGCTCATGGCGCGCGTGGGAGCCGCTGCAGACGCCGAGCGCCGCCACCCCGGCGGCGCGCGCCATCTCGAGGTCGTGGACCGAGTCGCCGATCATCAGCGCCGCCCCCGGCGCGACCCCCAGCTCGTCCAGGACGTCGCGGAGCATCTGCGGGTGCGGCTTCGACGGCGCTTCGTCGGCGGTCCGCGTCGCCTGGAAGCGGTCCGCGAGGCCGTTCGTACGCAGCGCGTCGTCGAGGCCGCGCCGGCTCTTCCCCGTCGCCACCGCCAGGAGATAGCCATCCGCCGCCAGCCGCGCCAGCAGCTCGGGAACGCCGCCGAAGAGCACCTGGCGGTCGCGATAGGTGGCGAGCCAGCGGTCGCGGTACTGGGAGACCACCCGCGCGAAGAGGCCGTCCCCGCCGCCCGGCGACAGCCGGTCGATCGTCTCGCGGAAGCCGAGCCCGATGGTGTCGCGGATCACCGCCTCGTCCGGCGCCGCGATCCCGCAGTCGACGAACGCCTCCCGAGTGCAGGCGACGATGGTCGCGATCGAGTCCATCAGGGTGCCGTCCCAGTCGAAGACCAGCAGCTCGAAGGGACGCCCGGCCGTCATCGTCCGGCGATCCTAGCAGCCGGCTCGAACCGCCAGACGTCCGCGCCCAGCAGCGCCTCGTGCTCGCGCTCGACGTAGCGGCCGCGGAGGAAGGCGAGGAACGCCGGGCTCACCTCGCGATGCCCGCGCAGGAGCCAGACGCGGCGCGGCCGCGCGCGGTCGAGGAGGTCTCGCGTCGCGGCGAGGCTCGCGTCGTCGCCCGCCAGCAGGTCCAGCCGCCGGCGCGAGCCGAGCCGCGCGAAGTAGTAGTCGAAATACTCGCGGTAGTAGGCGCGGCCGAGGACGACGACGCCCCGGTCCGGCTCGGGGTCGGCCGCGACGACCCGGGCGACCGCCTGACGGAATTGCTCCTTCTCCGGTAGCCGGTAGAAGCGGACGACGAAGAGGAGGTGAGCGAGGAGGAGGACGAGGGCGAGCCCGGCGGCGAGCGTCAGGCGCATTCCGGCGGCGAGCACGGTGAACGCCCGCGCGAGGAGCAGGTAGGCGGCAGGCAGGCAGACGATCAGGTTGCGGCTGGTGAGGAGCGGGAAGGCGAGGTAGGAGACGGCGGCCGCGCCGGCCGCCGGCACGGCGAGCCAGAGCGCGAGGAGGAGGGAGGGGGAGAGCGGCCCGAGCGGCCGCTCGGGCTCGCGCACGCTCTCGCCGCGCCGGCGGGCGCGCCAAGCCTTGGCCAGAGCGAGGAGGCCGATCGCGACCGCCAGGGCCGACAGGGTGCGCGACTCGTTGAACAGGAACTTGAGATACCAACCGACCGTCACCAGGCTGGGGGGCGGGATCCACGCCCAGGAGTGGGAGTGCCGCTTCTGGAGCACCAGGTACCAGAGCCCGGGCCCGTACCCGGCGAGAAGGAGGGAGAAGGTGACGACGGCCGCCGAGCGCGCCCGGCCGCGGGCGAGGAGCACCGCCACCCCGCCTTGGAAGAACGCCAGGCCGGCGCCGAAGTGATGGAGGTAGCAGGCCGCGAGCGCCGAGGCCAGGAAGCCGGCGACGAGCCACGGCGAGGCGGCTTCCCCCTCGCCCCAGCGGCGCAGCAGCGCCACCCAGAACGCTCCGGCGACGAGGACCGCGAGGAGCAGACAGGCGTAGGGTCGCGCCTCCTGACTGTAGTAGATCGGGCACCAGAGGACGGCGACGAGCCCGGCGGCGACGAGCCCCTCGGCAGGGCCGTAGAGGAGCTTCCCGAGCGCGAAGATCGCGGCGATCGAGAGCACGCCGCAGATCGCCGAGGGAAGCCGGAGCAGCGCCTCCGAGTTCCCCAGGTGCCGCTGGACGAGATGGAGGACGAGGTTGAAGGTCGGCGGATGGCCATCGCCCCCGAGCGTCTTCTTCAGCACCGCGGCGACGGTCGGCTGGGCGCTCGCCCGCGCGCTGTCGAGCTCGTCGTTCCACAGCGACTCGCGGCCGAGCCCATGGAACCGCAGGCCGGCGCCGACGAGGAGGAAGAGACCGAGGAGCGCCGCCTGCGCTACCTGGCGGCGGCGCCCGCCGCGGAGAGCGCCCTCCATCGCCGCTCAGCGCCCCCCGAGCGGCGTGACGCAGGCTCCGCCCGGCCCCGCCATCGCGAGCTGCCGCTCGAGGCGGCTCCCCGGCGCCAGCACCGCGCTCGGGCCGACGATCGATTCGCCGACCACGCACCCGGCGCCGACCTCGGCACCCGCGAGGACCAGCGCGCGCTCGAGCCGCGCCCCCTCGCCCACCCGCGCCCCGGCCTCGACGACCACATGGTGGCAGCCGGCGCTCGGATCCAGGGCCGCCTGCGGCGAGATCCAGGAGCCGCGCCCGCGGGTGCGCACCCAGTCGAGCACCCCGTCGAGATAACGGCGCGGCGTCCCCAGGTCGTGCCAGACGCGGTCGGTCGCGATCCCCAGGATCGGGCTCACGGCCGGCTCGCCGAGCTCCCCGTTCCCGCTCAGCAAGGATTCATAGAGATCGCGCACGATGTCGGCGGGGCCGGCTCCTACGCGATCGAGGAGCGCCGGCTCGAGCACGTGGGCGCCGGCGAAGACGAGGCGCCGCTCGACGGCCGAACCCGCCGGCGGACCCGGCGCAGCCGTCAGGGCGGACGCGGGGCGGAACGACACCACCCGCCCCTCGCGGTCGACGCCGACGCCGCCGCCGAAATCGACCGGATCGGCGCGGCGGGCGAGGAGGAGGGTCGCCTGGGCCGCCGTCCTCGACCCTGCTCGACGGGAGCGGAGGTGCGCTCGGATCATCCGCGCCAGCGGCCACCGGCAGAGGCTGTCGCCGTTGACCAGGACGACGAGGTCGGCGGCGCGCAGGAAGTCGCGCACGGGATAGAGGGCCCCCAGGGTGCCCTGGATCGCCGGCTCGTCGGAGTAGGTGAGCGGCAGGCCGGCGAAGGAGCCGCCGAAGCGGTCGCGGATCTGGCCGCCGTGGTAGTGGAGGTTGATCGCCACCGCCTCGCAACCGGCGCGGGCGAGGGCGGCCAGGGTGTGGCCGAGGATGGGGAGGCCGCAGACCGGGAAGAGGGGCTTGGGGAGCGAGCTGGAGAGCGGGCGCAGGCGTGTGCCCAGCCCGGCGGCGAGCACGAGGGCCCTGACGTGCCTCGACTCCATCGCCCTAGCGCTCGGCCTCGCGCCCCGTCAGGCGGGCTGGAGAGGCCGTCTCTGCGCCGAGGAGATGGGGCACGCGCCGTCGGGCTTCACGAGCTCTGACGGAAGACCATCTCCGGCGGAGCTTCCGGATGCTCTTTCAGGTAGTCCTCGTAGAGCCGCAGGTAGGAGCGCCGCTCGCCCTTCTCCGGATCGAGCCCGCAGCGGCGGGCGACCGTCTCCGCGCCGTCGCCCTCGAACTCGGCGAAGTCGCCGATCGGGGTGTGGTCGAGAGCGATGGTGACGCCGCCCAGCTGCCACTCCTCCCGCATCTTCTGGTACCGGCGGACGACGCCGTAGCCCAGGTTGTGGAAGAGCTCGCGGGCTTCGTCGGCGTTCTCGATCTCGACCTCGCGCTCCTCGCGGACCTTCATGTTGCCCTCGAGGCGCAACGGCCCCTTGAAGGTGAGGCGCGCCCGCTGACCCTCCGTGCGCAGGCGCAGGATGCGTCCGGAGGAGACCAGCTCCCCTTCCCGATCGAGGATCCAGTTGTCTTCGAAAGCCGCCGGTCCGATCCGCTCCGCTTCCAGCTCTTTCAGTCGCTCCCGCAACATGTCGAGCTCAACTCCCGGAAACTTGATCTCGCGCTCGAGGTTGTCCTTGCTCCTCATGACCTCACGGCGTCGCCAGCCGATCCAGCAGCCGCGCCACGGACCGGATACCGTTGTAGAAGTGGCTGATGTTGAACTTCTCGTTAGGCGAATGCAGGGCGTCATCGTTCAGGCCGAAGCCGAGGAGCAGCACCGGGACCCCGAGCACCTGGGAGAAGGTCGAGACGATGGGGATCGAGCCACCCTCGCGCATGCGCACCGGCCGCGCCCCCCAGATCTCCGCCATCGCCTCCATCGCGGCGTCGACGATCGGTCCCTTGGCCTCGACGATCACCGGGTCGGCGCCGTGGAGGTAGCTCACCTCGACCGTCACCCCCGGGGGGCGATCCGCTGGACGTGCTCGGTGAACAGACGGGCGATCGTCTCCGGCTTCTGATCGGGGACCAGGCGCATCGAGACCTTGGCGCCACCCCAGGAGGGGAGCACGGTCTTGGCGCCCTTGCCCTCATAGCCGCCGAAGATGCCGTTGACGTCGCAGGTCGGCCGCGCGCCCACCCGCTCGCGGGTGGTGTAGCCCTGCTCGCCGAAGACCTCGCCGATCCCCAGCTCGCGGCGGTAGACGTCCTCGTCGAACGGCAGCTTCGCCATCTCCTCGCGCTCCCAGCTCTCGAGCGGGCGCACGTCGTCGTAGAAGCCGGGGATGAGGATCTTGCCGGTCTCCGTGTCGCGCAGGCTGTCGACGATATGGCAGAGCGCGTTCAAGGGGTTGGCGACGCCGCCGCCATAGGTCCCCGAGTGGAGGTCGCGGTTGGGGCCGGTGACCTTGAGCTCCATGTAGGCCAAGCCCTTCAAGCCATAGACGAGGGCCGGCTGGCCCGGGGCGTAGAGCGAGCTGTCGGAGATGACGACGCAGTCGCAGGCGAGGCGCTTGCCGCCGTCCTCGCGGACGTAGCGGTCGATCGCCTCGCCCCCCGCTTCCTCCTCGCCCTCGACCAGGAACTTGACGTTGACCGGCAGCGCCCCGCGCTCGGCGAGCATTGCGGCCACCGCCTTCACATGGGTGTAGGACTGGCCCTTGTCGTCGGTCGCGCCGCGCGCCACCAGCGTGTCGCCTTCCTCGGTGGGCTCGAAGGGCGGATGCCGCCAGAGGTCGACCGGGTCGACCGGCTGCACGTCGTAATGGCCGTAGAAGAGGACGGTCGGCGCGCCCGGCGCCTTGGTCCATTCGCCGTAGACCAGCGGATGGCCGGCGGTCTCGATCAGCTCGGCGGCGAGGCCCGCCGCGCGCATCTTGCCGAGCAGGAACTCGGCGGCGCGCCGCACTTGCGGCTTGTACTCGGGATCGGTCGAGATGGAGGGGATGCGGATGTAATCCTTGAGCTCCTCCAGGTAGGCGCCCTTCTCCCGATCGATCCTGCCCAGCACGTCGCGGGTGTCTCTCGCGGCCAAATCGACCCTCCTCTTCCGAGCCGGGTCAGTCTAGCAGAGTCGTCCGGGTGAGTCGGCAGGTTGTCGGGCGAGGTCGGCGGCTGGGAACGGGGTGGACGCGCCGGGTCAGCCGGGGGGTTGCTGGCGGTTCCGGGGAGAGGAGCCCCGCTCCTCGGCGGCGAGCCGGCCCAGGCCGCGAAGGTTGATCCCGTTGACCAGCGCGTGGGCCATCACGGGCGCCAGCAGGTTGCCGCGCCAGAGCATGATCCAGCCGAGGAGGAAGCCGGCGACGAGGGCGAAGGCCGTCCACAGGCGGAAGGCGCGGCCCGGTCCAGTATGGAGGAGGGCGAAGAGGAGCGCGGCGGGGATCCAGCCGACCGTCGCCTGGACGGCGCCGCGGAAGAAGAGCTCCTCGGCGAAGCCCGAGAGGAGCGCGAGGGCGATCGCCTCAGAGGTGGTCACCGGCCCGAGGAGGCCCGCCAGCCGGTCCTCGAGGTCGCGCGACGCGGGGAGGAAGCGCCGGGCGAGGCGCCAGATGCCCCAGAGCGCCAGGCCGCCCCCGATCCCCACGCCGAGATCCCGCCACCAGCCGTGGCGGGCGACGAAGAGCGAGAGCGGGATGGGCCCGTGGCGGGCGAGCCCGATCCAGAGACAGCCGGCCAGCGCCAGCACCAGGTAGAACGTCCAGGCCATCCGGTAGAAGCGGCCGGCCGGCCTGGAGGGCGAATCGCCGACGCTAATTGATCGGCTCCTCGGGCTCTCCGCCGTCGAGATCTTCGTCGGTCTCGAGGTCGGCCGCGGCGAGGTCGGCTGCCGCGCCGCCGTCCGACTCGTCGATCTCGTCGGCCGTGATCTCGCTCTCCTCGCGCTCGGCGAGCTTGGCGACGGCGACCAGGCGGTCGCCGCCCTCGAGGTCCATCAGCTTGACTCCCTGGGTCGAGCGGCCGACGACGCGGATGCCGCCGATGCCCATGCGGATGATCATCCCCTCCTGGGTGATGAGCATCAGACCCTCGCCCGGCGTCACGTGCTTCGCCCCCACCACCTCGCCGGTCTTCTCGCTGACCTTGAGGTTGATGATCCCCAGGCCGCCGCGGCTCTGCTGGCGGTAGAAGTCGATCGGCGTCCGCTTGCCATAGCCGCGCGCCGAGACGGAGAGGATCTCGCCGTGCGCGTCGATCGTCTCCATGGCGACGACGCGGTCGCCGGGCCGCAGGGTGATCCCCCGCACGCCGTAGGTGGCGCGTCCGGTCGGCCGCACGTCACCCTCCGGGAAGCGGATGGCGAAGCCGTTGGCGGTCGCCATCAGGATGTCCCTGCCGCCGTCGGTAACCCGCACGGCGAGGAGGCGGTCGCCGTCGTCGATGTTGATGCCGATGATGCCGTCGGCCCGCGGGTTGGCGAAGGCGGAGAGGGCGGTCTTCTTGACCGTCCCCTTCTCGGTCGCGAACATGAGGTAGCGGTCCTCGGGGAACTCGCGCACCGCGACCGTCGTCGCCAGGCGCTCGGAGGGCTCGAGGCTCAGCAGGTTGACGATCGCCTTGCCCTTGGATGCCGGCCCCATCTCGGGGATCGCGTGGACCTTGATCCAGTAGGTGTGGCCGCTCTCGGTGAAGACCAGGACGTAGCTGTGCGCCGAGGCGACGTAGAGGTGCTCGACGAAGTCGTCGTCCTTGGTGACCATCCCGGTGCGCCCCTTGCCGCCGCGGCTCTGCTGGCGATAGAGGGCGAGCGGCGAGCGCTTGATGTAGCCCGAGTTGGTGACGGTGATCACCATGTCCTCGTCGGCGATCATGTCCTCGATCGTGATGTCCGAGGTCTCGGGGATGATCTCGGTGCGGCGCTCGTCGCCGAAGGACTCTTTCAATTCGGCGAGCTCGCGCTTGATCTCGTCGAGGACGAGCTGGTCCGAGGCGAGGATGGCGCGCAGGCGCTCGATCAGCGCCATCAGCTCGCGATACTCGTCCACCACCTTCTGCCGCTCGAGGCCGGTCAGGCGCTGCAGGCGCATGTCGAGGATCGCCTGCGCCTGGACGTCGGAGAGCGAGAAATTCCCCATCAGGCGCTCGCGCGCCTCGTTCGGGTTGGCGCTGGCGCGGATCGTCGCGATCACTGCGTCGAGATGATCGAGCGCCTTGAGTATCCCTTCGAGGATGTGGGCCCGCTCCTCGGCCTTGCGCAGGTCGTAGCGGGTGCGACGGATGATGACCGTCTTCCGATGGTTCAAGAAGTGCTCGAGCAGCTCCTTGAGCGTCATCACCCGCGGCTGGTTGTCGACGATGGCGAGCAGGATGATGCCGAAGGTGGTCTGCATCTGGGTCATCTTGTAGAGCGAGTTCAGGATGACCTCGGGGACCTCGCCGCGCTTGACGTCCAGGACGACGCGGATGCCGTCGCGGTCGGATTCGTCGCGGAGGTCCGATACGCCCTCGATCCTCTTCTCGCGGATGAGCTCGGCCATGCGCTCGATCATGCGCGCCTTGTTCACCTGGTAGGGGATCTCGGTGATGACGATCGATTGCCGCTCGCCGCGCTTCTCGGTCTCGATCGATGCCCGCGCCCGGACCTGGATGATGCCGCGGCCGGTGGTATAGGCCGAGCGGATGCCGTCGAGCCCATGGATGAAACCGGCGGTGGGGAAATCGGGGCCGGGGATGGCGCGCATCAGGTCGCCGACCAGGATGCCCGGGTCATCGATCAGCAGGAAGAGCGCGTCGATCACCTCGCCGAGGTTGTGCGGCGGGATGTTGGTCGCCATGCCGACGGCGATGCCGGCGGCGCCGTTGACGAGGAGGTTGGGGACGCGCGCCGGCAGCACCAGCGGCTCGGTCTCCGAGCCGTCGTAGTTGGGCCCCCAGTCGACGGTCTCCTTGTCGATGTCCTCGCGGATCATCTCCTCGGCGAGCTTGGTCAGCCGCACCTCGGTGTAGCGCATCGCCGCCGGGTTGTCGCCGTCGATCGAGCCGAAGTTGCCCTGGCCGTCGACCAGCGGATAGCGCATGGCGAAGTCCTGCGCCATGCGGACGACCGTGTCGTAGATCGCGCTGTCGCCGTGCGGGTGGTACTTGCCCATCACGTCGCCGACGATGCGCGCCGACTTCTTGTACGGCCGGTCGGAGCGGTTGCCGCTCTCCCACATGCCGTAGAGGACGCGCCGGTGGACGGGTTTCAAACCGTCGCGCACGTCGGGCAAGGCACGGCCGATGATCACGCTCATCGCGTAATCGAGATAGCTGCGCTTCATCTCGTCTTCGATGTCGACCGGGATCGGCTGCTCGAAGGAGGGTATGCGTTCGTCTTCGCTCATGGCTTGGCTTTGTTCTCAACTGTTTTTTCTAACGGCGCGCGGCACGGAGCCGGCTCTGGTCATGAAGTGGGTTCCGAATCTGGTTGCGGGCTGCCTACAGCTTGTCGACCCGCTCGCGGGCGACGCGCAGGCGTTCCTCTTCCCAGCGCTTCGATTCCTTGTCGGCGTCCTCGATCGCCCGCGCCTTGGGGATGACCTCCGTCTCGTAGCGCCGGTTGGCGGCGGAGATCCTCTCGTCGACGTGGCCGACGTAGGCCTCGATCTGGTCGTCGGGGGCCTCGAAGAGGATCAACCCCTTGTCCCCCAGCACCGCCAGCGAGCGCAGCGAGGGCGGGATGCGAAGCCCGACCGGCTTGAGGAAGAACTGGTTCCAGTCGTTGGGCAGGTGAGAGGTGCTGAGGCGGATCTGGACGTCGATCAAACTGCGATCCCGCTTGTTGATCCCGAGTATCTCCGGCTTGCCGCGCTCTACGGGTTTCCAAGAATCCATGGCTATCTCCTGCATCACACGTCCAGGTTGCGAACGTCCAGCGCGTTGTTCTGGATGAACTCGCGCCGCGGCTCGACCTCGTCGCCCATCAGGATGGTGAAGATCGAATCGGCCTCGACGTCGTCCTCGATACGCACCTGGAGGAGGCGCCGGCGCTCGGGGTCCATGGTGGTCTCCCAGAGCTGCTCGGGGTTCATCTCGCCGAGACCCTTATAGCGCTGGATCGAGAGGCCCTTCTTGGCTCCCGTGTAGAGCTTCTCGAGCGCCTCCTCGATCGACTCGTGCTCGGAGATCTCTTCGCCCTTGATCAGGGTGAAGCCGCGGGCGCCGATCGCCTCGAGCCCCTGGGCGTTCTGCGCCAAAGCGCGGTACTCGGCGCTGGTCACCAGGCTCCAGTCGATCTGCACTGGACGCTCGACGCCGTCGCGGCGCGAGACGAAGCGGATGAAGCCGGTGCCGTGCTCTTCGTCGCGGCCGAGCTCGACGCGGGTGTAGCCGGCGGCCTCGAGCGCCCGCGCCGCGCGCGCCAGGCGGTCGGCGTCGTTCAAGGCCGTCTTGTCCTTGATCTCGTTGGCGAGGGCGATCTTGAGAGCGTCCGCCCGGTAACCGCGCGAGACGAGCTTCTCGAGACCCGCCCGGAAGCTCTCGACCCGCTCGAGGAAGTGCGCCAGGTGCGCGCCGGCGAGGCGCCGGCCGGCGCCGTTGGCGCCCTGGCCCTGACCTCCATCGCTCCCATTGGCCCCATGGCGCGGATGGAGCTCGACCTCCCAGGCGTCCTTGATCCGCTCGACCAGGAAGGCCTGGTACTCGCGGTCGTCCTTCAGGTATGCCTCGCTCTTGCCGTGGCTCACCTTGTAGAGCGGCGGCTGGGCGATGTAGAGGTTGCCGCGGCGGATGATCTCCTGCATCTGGCGATAGAAGAAGGTGAGGATCAGCGTGCGGATGTGGCTGCCGTCGATGTCCGCGTCGCACATGATGATGAGCTTGTGGTAGCGCAGCTTGACGACGTCGAAGTCGTCCTTGCCGATCCCCGTCCCCAGCGCCGTGATGATCACCTTGATCTCGTCCGAGGACAGCATCTTGTCGAAGCGGGCCTTCTCGACGTTCAGGATCTTGCCTTTGAGCGGCAGCACCGCCTGGAACTTCCGGTTGCGTCCCTGCTTGGCCGAGCCGCCGGCCGAGTCGCCCTCGACCAGGAACAGCTCGGCGAGCTCGGGGTTGCGCTCGCTGCAGTCGGCGAGCTTGCCGGGAAGGTTCGAGGCATCGAGCGCGCCCTTCCTTCGCGTCAGGTCGCGGGCCTTCCTCGCCGCCTCGCGCGCATGCGCCGCCTCGACGCACTTCTCGACGATCCGCCGCGCCTCGCGCGGGTTCTCCTCGAGATGGGCGGCGAGCCTCTCGTTGACCACCTGCTCGACCCAACCCTTGATCTCGGAGGAGACCAGCTTGTCCTTGGTCTGCGAGGAGAACTTGGGATCCTTGATCTTGACCGAGACGACCGCCGTCAGCCCCTCGCGCACGTCGTCGCCGGTCAGGTTCTCCTTGAGCGTCTTCGACAGGCCGGTCGCCGCGGCGTAGGCGTTGATCGTCCGCGTCAACGCCGACTTGAAGCCCGAGAGATGGGTGCCGCCGTCGCGGTTGTTGATCGTGTTGGCGAAGGTATAGATCAGCTCCTGGTAGCCCTCGTTCCACTGCATCGCGACCTCGATGGTCTCCTCGCCGGTGCCGTCGTCGCGGGTGTCGATCAGGTGGACGGGCTTGCCATGGAGCGGCTGCTTGTTGCGGTTGAGGTGCTCGACGAAGGAGGAGATGCCGCCGGCATAGGCGAACTCCATCTCCTTGTCGGTGCGCTCGTCCTGCAGGTGGATGTAGATCCCGCGGTTCAGGAACGACAGCTCGCGCAGGCGCTGCGCCAGGGTGTCGAAGTGGAACTCGCGGACGGCAAAGATCGTAGTGTCCGGCCAGAAGCGCACCTTGGTGCCGTGCTTGGGGGTCGTCCCGATCGCCTGGATCGGCGACTCGGGGATGCCCTGGTGGTAGGTCTGATACCAGACGTCGCCGTCGCGCTTGATCTCGAGCTCCAGGGTCTCCGAGAGGGCGTTGACCACCGAGACGCCGACGCCGTGGAGGCCGCCCGAGACCTTGTATGAGTTCTTGTCGAACTTACCGCCCGAGTGCAGCTCGGTCATGATGACCTCGGCCGCCGAGCGCCCCTCCTCCTTATGGAGGTCGACCGGGATGCCGCGCCCGTCGTCCTCGACGGTCACCGAGTTGTCGGTATGGATCGTCACGTCGATCCGGCTGCAGTACCCGGCCTGGGCCTCGTCGATCGAGTTGTCGACCAGCTCGAAGACCATGTGGTGCAGCCCCGAGGCGTCCTCGGTGTCCCCGATGTACATGCCGGGGCGCTTGCGCACCGCTTCGAGGCCCTTCAAGACCTTGATGCTGTCTGCCGTGTACGTGGGTTCTGGTGTGTTCAAGCCGCTCTCCGCTCACTTCTCTGTGGTTGTTGGCTCCCCCAGGTAACGGGGGAAATCGAGGCTTGTAAACAATACCACAAGCGCTCTCGAAATTCTAGCTGTAGCTCATTGAAAAATCGAGGCTTAGGGGATTGGAGCACCCCTCCTGGAAGCGCTGCGGCCGGCCGCCTCACGGCGGCGGCGCGAAGCCCTGCAAGACGGTCGATTTCAGCTTGGTTTCGCTCGGCTGACCCAGTGGAGAAAACAGCCATGCGGCGGCGGAAATTTCTTTCTTCCCTGCTTCAAAGCGCCACGATTCGGCCCGCCTCCATCTGCCACAGCGAGCCGACGGGGAGGGTCAGCCAGACCTGCGGCCGGTTGGAGCTCGCGACGATCTGCTCGGCACCGGCGAAGACGTTCCAGACGGCGGCGAGCGTCGGGGGGGCGAGCTCGGCGTCGGCATCGTCCAGGAGGTAGACCGGGCTCCTGCCGGCGGCGGCGATCACCCGGCCATGGGCGGCCATGAGGAGGAGGGAGAGAGCCTTCTTCTCGCCGGCCGAGCCGACCCGGCCGAGCTCGCGCTCCCCCCAGAGGATCTCGAGATCGTCGCGGTGGGGCCCGAGGAGCGGGAGCTGACGCTGGCGCTCACGGTCGGAGATGCGCTCCAGGCTCTCGCGGATCGCCTCCGTTCCCCCGAGCCCCGAGGCGGGCGAGGGGCGATAGCGAAGATCCACCGGCGGAAAGGGGAGGTCGGCCTCGCCGAGGACCTCCGCCAAACGGCCCGCGAGCGCCTCGACGTAGCTCCGCCGCCGGGCGATGAGCTCGGCCGCGGCGCCGGCGAGGACCTCGTTCCAAGCTTCGAGCCCGTGGCCGCCCGAGGCGAGGAGCTCGCGCTTCTGGCGCAGAGCCCGGCGGTAGCGGCCGAGAACCTCGAGCGCCGCCGGGCGCTGGCCGAGGACGCCGCGGTCGAGGAAGCGCCGGCGCAGGACCGGCGGACCGGAGAGCATCTCGGAGTCGCCGGTCGCCCAGGCGACGACCGGGAGAACGGCCAGGTGCTCGGCGAGCGGCGCCGGGCGGCCATTGACGGTCCGCAGGCGCCACTCTCCGCCGAAGCCGACCTCGAGGCGGGTCCGCTGCTCGCCCGCGGCCTCTCCCTCGAGGTGGAAGAGATCGCTCCCGTGGCGGATGCAGTCGCCGAGCTGCGCGGTACGGAAGCTCCGGGTGGTGGCGAGGACGTAGACGGCCTCGAGGAGGCTCGTCTTCCCCGCGCCGTTGCCGCCGAGGACCAGGTGCGAGCCCGGCGCCGGCCGCCAGACGAGTGGCTCTAGGTTGCGGAAGCCGCTCGCGGCTAGCTGGGCGAGCACGCGTCCCCGCGTCTGAGGATCAAATGCGCATCGGCATGATCACGCAGAGATAGCGGCCGTCTGGCCCGTCCTGCGGGTAACCCACGCACTGGGTGTTCTCGTCCTTGAGCTCCAGCCGCACGCGATCGGTCTCGACCGCGGCGAGGAACTGCGACAGGTAGTCCGGATTCATCCCGACCCGGAACTCCGGCCCGTCATAGGTGCAGGACACCTCCTCGGTCGCCTCGCCGAGGTCCGGGTTCGCCGCCGAGATCACCATCTGGTCGGGGGTGAACTGCAGGCGCACGGCGCGCGCGCGATCGCCGGTCAGCAGGGCCACCCGCTGCACGGCCTCGGCCAGGGGCTTGCGGTCGAAGACGACCTTCTTGTCGTTGTCCTTGGCGATCACCCGCTCGTAGTCGGGGAAGGTCCCTTCGAGGATGCGACAGATGAGCTCGCGGCGGGCGACCCGGAACGAGAGGTGGTGCTCGCCGCGGCGGTAGGCGAGCTTGCCCTCGCCTTCCAGGCGCTGGATCTCCTGCAGGGCCTTGCGCGGCACCAGGACCGAGTCGCCTTCCGCGCCACCCTCGAGGGCGCCCTCGACGAGCGCCAGGCGGTGGCCATCGGTCGCGACCATCTCGAGGGCACCGTCCTTGAGCTTCAACAGCGCCCCGTTGAGCTGGAAGCGCGACTCCTCGGCCGAGACCGCGAAGAGGATCTTGGCGACCATGCGGCGGAACTCGGCGAACGGGATCTCGGTCGCGGCATTTCCAGGATCGGCGGCGTGGCCGTCGACGACGGGGAGGGTCGGAAAGTCGTCCGGCGCCATGCCGTGGATCTTGAAGCGCGACTTGCCGGCGCGGATGGTGAGCACCCGCGGCTCGTCGAGGACGAGGTCGATCTCCTCGCTGGTCAGGGCGCGGACGATCTCCTGGAACTTCTTCGCCTGGATGGCGATCCCCCCCTCCTGGCGGACGTCGGACTCGCACCAGGAGGTGAGCGAGACGTCGAGGTCGGTCGCCGCCAGATGCAGGCGGTCGCCCCGCGCGGTGAGCAGCAGGTGCGACAGCACCGGGATGGTCGTCTTGCGCTCGACGATCCCCTGCATGGGGATGAGCTCGCTCAGGAGCTCGCTGCGATTGGCTCGAATTTCCATGCACCCCTTCTCCGTCTTGAAAGGAAATATAGCATCAGAGTAGTCGTAACCGAAGGCGGCTCCCGAAGCTGCGGAAAGCCGCGCTAAGTCGCTGATCCCTCATACCTTCGTTCACCTCGAAAAGCCCGGCTGAAAGCTGTGGACGGCCTGTGGAGGCGGTGCGGAGCGGAGCGGAAAAAAACCCGGCGGCGAAGCTTTCCGCAGCCGCCTCCGCCGGCGACGCACAGGCATTTTCACAGCCTTTAAGGCCCGCACCGGCTCAAGTGAAGTGCTGGGAGATGGAGCGTAGGGTCCGCTCGAGGTCGGGGTCGCCGGAGCGCCGTTCCTCGATGTCCTTGACCGCGTACATCACCGTCGAGTGGTGTTTGTCGTTGAAGATCTTGCCGATCTCCGGATAGGAGAGCGGGGTGAGCTGGCGCAGGAGATACATCGCCATCTTGCGCGGGAAGACCACCTGCTGCGAGTTGTTCTTGCTCTTGATCTCCTTGACCGTCAAGCCGTAGTGGTGAGCCACCCGGCGCACCACCTCGTTGGGCTCGACGCGTTGCCCCTCGGGCGGCAGGATGTCCTTCAAGGTCTCGCGGGTGAGCTCGAGCGAGATCGGCTTGCCGGTCAAGGAAGAGAAAGCGATCACGCGGTTGAGCAGGCCTTCGAGCTCGCGGATGTTCGAGCGCACCTGTTGGGCGATGAAGTCGGCGACCGCCGGCGGCAGCTCGATCGCCTCGAAGTCCGCCTTGCGGCGGAGGATCGCGACCTTGGTCTCGAGGTCCGGCGGCTGGATGTCGGCGATCAGCCCCCACTCGAAGCGGCTGCGCAGGCGCTCCTCGAGGGTCGGGATGTTTCGCGGCGACGAGTCGGACGAGAGGATGATCTGCTTCTGGCTGGTATAGAGCGTGTTGAAGGTGTGGAAGAACTCCTCCTGCGTCCGCTCCTTGTTGGCGAGGAACTGGACGTCGTCGATCAGCAGCACGTCGATCGTCCGGTAGCGTTCGCGGAAAGCCGGCATGCGGTCGAAGCGGATCGAGTTGATCAGCTCGTTGACGAACTGCTCGGCTGCCAGGTAGAGGACGCGCAGCTGCGGGTGCGCCGTCTGGATGTGCGAGCCGATGGCGTGGAGGAGATGGGTCTTGCCGAGCCCGACTCCGCCGTAGAGGAAGAGCGGGTTGTAGCTCTGCGACGGCGCCTCGGCGACCGCCCGCGCCGCGGCGTGGGCGAACTGGTTCGAGCTGCCGACGACGAAGTTGGCGAACAGGTACTTGGGGTTGAAATGCCCGCGCCCGGTCGGCTCGACCGGCGGTGCCGCCGCCTTCTCCTCGAGCGAGAAGAGAACCTCGAACGAAGAGCCGCCGAGGCCGGCGACGGCGCGGTCGACCTGCGGCCGGAAGCTCTCCTCGAGGGTGTGGAGGAAGCGGGAGTTGGGCGCCAGCAGGACGAGGCGGTCCGCGTGCTCGCTCTGCACCTTGAGCGGCCGGAACCAGGTGGAGAATTCCTCGGGGTCGAGCTGTTGCTGGAGCTGTCGTTGGAGCCGTAGCCAGAGGGATGGATCAGACATCTGCGAGCTCGCGGCCGAAAGACACAGATATTTTCAACAGGAATTCCACACCTTGCGGAAATCCCCGCGGTACGGAGACTGGAGCTTGTGAGCAGTGGTCCCGGCGACGACTGCGTGACTATAACACAGCCGCCCGAGCCCGCAAGACCTCCCGGAACAGATCGCAGAAGTGACGATATGTCAATGACTTACCGTAGCTGGCCAGCTCCCCCGGCGAGGGTTGGCGGAAGGCGGCTCCAGGAGGCGGCGACAAAACCCCGAGCGCCCTTCCGCCCGATGCCACAGCGCTCAAAACGGCTGCGCCAGACGACGTTCCCCGGGCGGCAGCTCGAGCAGCTCGGGAGACCGGTTCTCGAGCGCCCGAACGAGCTGGACGAGCGCCTCGGGGAGCGGCGAGTCGCGGCGGTCGCGGAACATCTCGAGCCAGCTCCTCGGGTGCGGATAGAACTCTAAGCCGATCGCGGCGTCGGCGGGGATACCGGCCGCCTGGCGCGCCAGCTCGATGGCTCGGTCGAGGCCGCCGATCTCGTCGACCAGGCCGATCGGCTTGGCGTCGGCGCCGGTCCACACCCGGCCGCCGGCGATGGCGTCGACCGCCTGCCGGGTCATGTGCCGCCCGGCCGCTACGTGGCCGACGAAGAGATCGTAGACCTGCCCCATCAGACGCTCGACCTGCGCCGTCTGCGCCGGCGTGTAGGTATCGGTCGAGCCGTAGAGGTCGGCGTTGGCGCCGCGCTTGAGCTGGTCGTGGGTGATGCCGAGGATGTCGTGCTCGAAGCGGCGGGTGGCGAACTTGCCGCCGACGACGCCGATCGAGCCGGTGAGGGTTGCCGCCTCGGCGACGATGCGGTTGGCGCGGGCCGCGATGTAGTAGCCGCCCGAGGCCGCATAGTCGGACATCGAGACGATGACCGGCTTCCTCCGCTGCAGCCGCTCGACCTCGTGGAGGATGAGATCGGAGGCGAGGGCCGAGCCGCCCGGGCTGTCGACCCGCAGCACCACCGCCGGGATGCCGTCGTCCTCGGCCACCTGGTGGAGGGTCTCGGCCAGGTCCTCCGAGCCGATCGAGGAGGAGCTGCTGAACGGCCCCGCGGTGGCGCGGCCGCGGCGGATCTCGCCCTCGGCGAAGATCACCGCCAGCCGCCGGCCGGAGAGGCCGCGGCCGCCGTCGTAGCTCTCGAGCCGTACCAGGTGCGGCCGGCCGCCGGCCAGCCGGCGGATGCGGTCGCGGAACTCATCGGCGTAGCCGATACGGTCGACCAGCCCCTTGGCCTTGGCCTCGACGGCGGTATAGGGGGCGGCATCGATGGCGCCGCGCACCGCCTCGGGGGTCAGCCGGCGCGACTCGGCGACGCCGTCGACGATCTGCCCGTAGAGGCTGTCGAGCACGGCGTTGAGCGCCCGCGCCGCGGCGGGGGTGTACTGCGTCTCGGTGAAGGTCTCGGCGGCGCTCTTGTACTCGCCGATGTGATTGAAATCGGGATCGATCTTGAGCTTGTCGAGCGCGCCGCGGAGGAAGCGGCTGTCGATCAGCATGCCGAGGAGATTCAGGTTTCCGGCCGGCGACATCTGGATGTGGTCGCAGGCGCTGGCCAGGAAGTAGTCGAGGGTGCCGTTGCCTCCTTCGCCGACGGTGTCCATGTAGCACTCGACGAACTTGCCGGCGGCTCGGAGGCCCCTGAGCTGGCGGCGCAGCTCCTCGGCCTTGGCGAGCCCCATGTCGGCGCCCTCGACGTAGACCGCGATGCCGCGCACCGCGGCGTCGGCGCGCGCGGCGCGGAAGGCGGGGTAGAGCTCGGCCATGCTGTCGGCACTGGCGCGGCCGCCGAAGGGGAGCGCCGGCTCGACCTCCTGCTCGACGACGGGGCGGTCCACTCTCCAGACGAGCACCGTCGAGCCGCCGCCTACACCGAGCGGGACGGCTCTTGCCGGCGATGGCGATGCCGACGATGGCGGCGGCGACAGCGATGCCGATCAGGACGACGAAGGCGATCAGGAGGCGTTTCATGCCTCTATCCTAGCGCGCAGGCCCGTCCGGGCCCCCTCCCTCAGCCCTGGGCGCGATCCCGCGGGTCGCCATGCGGCGCGTTGGCGAGCACGAACTCGATCATCGCGCCCGCGATGTCGACCCCGGTCGCCTTCTCGATGCCCTCGAGCCCCGGCGAGCTGTTGACCTCGAGGACCATCGGCCCCTCGGCCGAGGGGATCAGGTCCACCCCGGCGATGTTCAGGCCGAGCACCTCGGCGGCGTGGATGGCGGTCTGGCGCCAGGTCTCGTCGAGCTCGACGCCGCGCGCCTTGCCGCCGCGGTGGAGGTTCGACCGGAACTCCCCCTCGCTCGCTTGGCGCGACATCGCCGCGACGACCCGCCCGCCGACGACGATCGCCCGGTAGTCGGTCCCCGCCGCCTCGCGGATGAAGGCCTGGATCAGGAGGTTCTGCTTCAGGAAATGCATGGCATCGAGCATCGACTCGGCAGATTTGACCGACTCGGCCAAGATGACGCCCTGGCCCTGCGTCCCCTCGAGGAGCTTCAGGATCACCGGCGCGCCGCCGACCTTCCGGATGGCCGACCGGAGGTCTTCCTTGCGGCGCACGAAGACGGTCGGCGGGATGCCGATGTCGTGGCGGGAGAGGAGCTGGAGGGCGCGGAGCTTGTCGCGGCTGCGCGAGATCGCCTGGCTCTCGTTGGCCGGGAAGACCCCCATCATCTCGAACTGCCGGAGCACCGCGAGGCCGTAGAAGGTGATCGAGGCGCCGATCCGCGGCACGACGCCATCGAGGCCCGTCACCCGCTCGCCGTGGTGCCAGACCTCGGGACGCTTTTTCGACAGCTTGACCAAGCATTGGAGCGGGTCGAGCACCGAGACCTCGACGCCGCGTGCCTCGACCGCCGAGACGAGCCGGCTCGTCGAGTAGAGCGCCGCGTTGCGCGACAGGACGGCGATCTTCATGCGCGGGACTGACGCAAGCCCGGGGCCGTCATCGGCCGCCGGGGCGCCGGCGCCGCCCGAGGGCGTAGCGACGCGCGACGTCGACCAGGAAGTCCCCCTCGAGCGCCTTCCTGCCGACGATCATGCGGAACAGCATCCCCGTGCGGTCGGTCAGGGTGAGGAGGATCCGCTTGCGGACCGCTCCCATCACCAGGTCGGTCGCGATCACCGGGCGGATCTCGGGGTGGCCGCCCGAGTCGGTCACCTGGACGCGCCCCAGGAGGGGGGCGCGGGCGACCATCACCCGCTGGGGATGGCGGCGGTCGAAGGCTACGGTGAGCTCGACCTCGGCGCCGCCTGCCTCCGCGTCCTCGAAGACCTGGAGGGAGCTGACGTGGAGCGAGGAGGTGCGGGCGCCGGTGTCCATCTTCGCCTTGAGCCGGTGGATACCGAGCTCGGGGAGGTCGAGGTACTCCTTCCAACCCACCACGACCGGTCGCGCCCGTCTCTCGGCGGAGGAGAACATCCACGACGATCATACAGAGCCGAAGAAGAAATCGACGTCCGTGAAAGAAACGGCCGGCGCGGGTGGTACGGCGTGCACAATCGGCAATGCGCGGGCTCTCCCCTGGGAGGTGCAGCGCCCCGGAGCCGGGCGGCGGAAGGCTGCGCCCAGCCCTTCCGGCGATCTCCTTGCATAGGTGGAAACAACTAGCAATCAATACGTTAGCCCGGGTTCGTCGTCCTCGCGGCCGGCGGCGGGCCGCGCGCAAGAGAAGGCTGGCACGTCGGTTGCTTCGACGCGGGACAGGCTTCATAGCGTTACGGGGGAGGTTCCACCCACCAAACCAGTTCCCGCCATGACGGGAGGTCTTCTGATCTCTCTCACCTTCCACCCCGCCCCCTTCTTAGGGACTCGCTCTGCACGACACCCAACCGGAGAGTTGGGGCCTCCCCCCGACGCACCCTTCCTCGGGTGCGTCCGTCGCACGGTATGAACCGAAGGAATCCCGGAGCGGGCATGGGTGTTGCACAGGACAATCGGTACGATGACGAATGGTACGCGGGGAGGCACCTCCAACCACACTTTTATCCTGCCTAAAACTTTGAGATCGTTCGCGATCTCACCCCCTAGAAAGCTAGCCTACATCCCCTATCCACAGGGGTAGATCCAAGAACCCAACCGGAGAGATGGGGCCTCCCCCCTACTCTTTTCCTAAACGAAAAGCGGGGCACGCCCCGCGGCCCTCGGGCCGCGGGGCTGACTCGTGTCCGCCAGCATCGTCACGCCGAGCGCGACCCCAACTGCCAAATTGGCCCACGCACCGCGCCTATACTGACGCAGTGCGGCACGCCGAGCTCCTCGCCTGGTTCGACCGCCACCGGCGCGATCTGCCGTGGCGGCGGACGCGCGATCCCTATCGCATCTGGCTCTCCGAGGTGATGCTCCAGCAGACCCGGGTCGAGACGGTGCTCCCCTATTACGAACGCTTCCTCGCCCGCTTCCCGCGCGTCGAGGATCTGGCGGCCGCGGCGATCGAGGACGTGCTCGCCCTCTGGTCGGGGCTCGGCTACTACCGGCGCGCCCGCCAGCTCCACGCCGCGGCGCGGCGGGTGGTCGAGCGTGGCGGTTTCCCGGCGACCGCGGCAGGATGGCGCGAGCTCCCCGGCGTGGGTGCCTATACGGCAGCCGCGGTCGCCAGCATCGCCTTCGGCGAGGCGGTCGCGGTGATGGACGGCAACGTCGAGCGCGTGATCTCCCGCCTCCTCGCCGCTGCCGAGGATCCACACGGGGCCGCGGCCCGGCGGCGGCTCCTCGCGGCGGTCGCCGAGCTGCTCGATCCTGCGCGCCCGGGCGACGGCAACCAGGCCCTGATGGAGCTGGGGGCGACTCTCTGCGCACCGCGGCGGCCGCGCTGCCTCCTCTGCCCGTTGCAGCCGGGCTGCCGGGCGGCCGCGGAAGGTGACCCCGAGCGCTACCCGACGCTGCGGCCGCGCCGCGAGCGCCAGCGGCTGCGGCTGGTGGCGGCGGTCGTGGAGCAGGGGACGGTCGATGGGCGGGAAGGGGAGGTCCTCCTCGTCCGCCGGCCGGAGGGGAGCTCTCTCCTCGCCGGGACCTGGGAGGTGCCGTGGATCGAGGCCGCCGGCCGGCGTTCGGCGGCGGCGGGGCTCGCGGTGCGCTACGGCGGCGCCTGGAAGCTCGGTCCCCGCCTGGCGCAGGTGCGGCACTCGATCACCCACCGCGACCTCGAGGTGGCGATCCATCGCGCCGAGCTGGCCGGCGGCGGCGAGGTGGCCGAAGGCGTCGAGGCGGGGTGGTTCGACGGTGCGAGCCGAGCCGGGCTGCCGCTGTCCTCGCTGGTCGGCAAGGTGCTCGGAGCGCTGGAAGTCCCCGCGAGCTAGACGTCGTCATGCCGGGCTTCGACACCCTGTTCGTCATCCTCCTCGCCGCCCTCCTCGCGGCGGGCGCCCTCGCTCTCCTCGCCAGCCTGCGCAGCGGGTCGCCGAGCGCCGCCGTGGCGGAGCTCGGGAACGGCCGCTTCGCCGCCGCGCTCGAGCGGGCGCGGACCGATCCCCGCGCGCCGCGCGACGATCTCTATGCCGCCGCCGTCGCCGCCAAGCACCTGCGGCTCTGGGAGCGGGCGGACGAGCTGGCGGGCCGCATCCTCGCCGGCGATCCGGGCGACGGCGAGGCCTGGCTCGAGCGTGGGTCGACCGCGGCGTACGCCGGCCGCGCGGCGGCAGCGGCGTCCGCCTTCGCCCAGGCGATCGCCCATCGCTCAGACCTCGCCGAGTCGATCACCCTCCACCGCGCCTGGCTCGCCCTCTCCCAAGGCGACTACGCCGCCGCCAGGCGCCTGTTCGAGGAGGTCGAGGCGCCGCTCGAGAGCAAGCTGCGGTCGGACCTCGGCCAAGGCGACCCGCTCTTCGCCGAGTGGTTCCTCCTCGCGGCGGCGCTGTGGAGCGCCGTGGGCGACGCCGAGCGCGCCGCCTGGGCGGCCGCCGCCGGCCGCGCCGCCGCCCCCGAGAGTCAGCTTCCCGACCTCATCCTGCGGGCTCGGCAGCCGGGCTCGCCTCCCGGCGCGGCCCCGCCTCCGCTACAATAGGAAAACCTTGAGCATCCCGTCTCTCTTGCGCCGGTGGGAGGTGTTCGCCCATTTCACCGACCAGCAGCTCGAGCTGCTGGCTCCCTGTGTCGTGCGCTCGCGCGTCCCCGCCGGCACGTTGATCATGAAGGAGGGCGAGCCGTCGCTCGACGCCTACCTGATCGAGAGCGGCGAGGTCCGCATCCAGCGCAAGACCCCGTACGGCAGCTTCGACCTGGCGGTCTTGGAGCCCGGCGACCTCTTCGGAGAGACCAGCTTCGTCGACCGGAGCACGCGCTCGGGCGACGCCATGACGGTCTCCGACACCGACCTCCTGACGCTCTCCCCGGCTGCCCTCGAGCCGGCGATGGAGAGCGATCAGCGCCTGACGCTCGCCCTCCACTGGGCCCTCTGGAAGAGCCTCTCGAAGAAGCTGCGGCAGACCAACGACAAGCTCACCCAGTTCTTCTCCGCGACCGGCAAGCCGGCGACCACCCGGTCGGCCGCGCCGCGCGACGCCGCGGGCGAGTTCCGCATCGACCTCGCCGCCAAGCGCAAGCTCTTCCAGGAGCAGAAGCTCACCAACCTCGAGATCAACTTCCTCGCCGCGCTGTCGCGGGAGAAGAAGCTGGCACCCCAGAAGGTGATCTTCCGCGAGGGCGAGGTGGGCGACGAGATGTACGTCGTCCTCGAAGGCCGGGTGATGATCAGCAAGTACATCCCCGGCGCCGGCGAGGAGGCTCTCGCGTTCCTCGAGCGCGGCGACTACTTCGGCGAGATGGCGCTGATCGACAACCAGCCGCGCTCGGCGGACGCCAAGGCGCACGACAGCGGCGCCGTCGTCCTCGCCATCCCGCGCGAGGTGCTGAACGGCATCCTCGACATCCACCGCCTGTCGTCGTTGAGCCTGCTGAAGATCCTCTGCAACCTGGTGGCGACGCGCCTGCGCGAGCTCGACGACAAGATCATCGGCTGGTTCATCCTCGCCGGCGGCGCCGGCGCCGCGGGATCGCTGGCGCCGCCCATTCCGCCGCGGGCCTGAAGGCCGAGCCCGTCAGCCGGCCGCGCTCTCCTCCAGGCTCTGTTCCAGCAGCTCGAGCGCGCCGTCGAGCTGCTGCCGGGCGATGGTGAGCGGGGGGACGACCTGGACGACGTTCCCCCGCGGTCCCCCCGCCAGCGCCACGACGCCGCGTCGCAGCGCCGCTCCGACCCACCGCTCGGCGTCCTCCCGCGTCCTCGTCTCGACTCCCCACAGCAGGGCGCGGCCGCGCACCGCGGCGACCGCCGGGTGGCGCGCCGGCCAACCTGCGAGGCGCGGCGCGATCGCCCGCCCCAGCGCCGCGGCGCGCTCGGCGAGCCGTTCCTCTTCCATGACGTCGAGCGTGGCGAGGGCGGCGGCGCAGGCGAGCGGGTGGGCGACGAAGGTCGCGGTGTGGAGGGCCTCGCCGTCGCGCTCCCAGACGCGGAAGAGCGCGCGGCGGCCGAGGACCGCGGCGATCGGCAGCCCCCCGCCGAGCGCCTTGCCGCAGCAGAGGAGGTCGGGGACGACGCCCTCCGCCTCGACCGCGAAGCGGTGGCCGGTGCGGCCGAAGCCGGTGAAGATCTCGTCGACGATGAGGAGGACGGAGCGCTCGCGGCAGAGGTCGGCGAGCGCGGAGAGCCAGCCCGCCGGTGGCAGGATGACCCCTTCGCGGCCGACGATCGGCTCGACGACGACGGCGCCCACCTCGCGACGCTCGAGAGCGGCGGCGAGCTCCGACCGCGGGGCGCCGAAAGGGAGCCGGTGGACGTGCGGATGGAGGTGGGCGGCGAAGGGCTGGCGGAACTCCGGGCGCGAGGTGGCGGCGAGGGCCCCCAGGGTCAGCCCGTGGTAGGCCGGCTCGAAGGCGAGGAGGCCCGGCCTGCCGGTCGCCACGAGGGCGGTCTTGACCGCGATCTCGACCGCCTCGGCTCCGGAGACGGCGAAGTAGACCTGCGCGTCGGGGACGGGGGACATGGCGACGAGCCGCGCCGCGAGCGCCGCGCGGCCGGGGTGTGGATGGACGTCGCCCAGCCCGTGCAGCAGCCGTCCGCTCTGCTCGGCGATCGCCGCCACCACCCGCGGATGGCGGTGGCCGATCGCCGCCACGCCGAAGCCCGAGGTGAGGTCGACATAGCGGTTGCCGTCGGCATCGAGGATGTTGGCGCCGCGGGCTTCCGACCAGGCGATGGGCGGATCGCCGGTGAGCGGCACGGTGTTGACGCCCGGCGCCTCGACGCGGCGGAGCGTCTCGGCGAGGGCGCGCGAGCGCGGGCCGGGGGGAGGGGTGAGGATCGCGGGGGGGAGGTCGCCCGGCGCGGCGCTCACATCTCGCGCCGCCCGGCCAGCGAGCGGCCGAGCGTCACCTCGTCGGTGTACTCGATGTCGCCGCCGACCGGCATGCCGAAGGCGAGCCGGGTCACCCGCATGCCGCGCGTCTTCAACAGCCGGGCCAGGTAGAGCGCCGTCGCCTCGCCCTCGACGTTGGGGTTGGTGGCGAGGACGATCTCCGCGATTCCGTCGAGCCGCTCGAGGAGGCCGGGGATGGCGAGCCGGTCGGGGCCGATGCCGCGGTGTGGGGAGAGCGCCCCGAGGAGCACGTGGTAGAGCCCGCGGTACTCGCCGGTGCGCTCGAGGGGCTCGATGTTGAACGGCTCCTCGACGACGCAGAGCAGCGTCCGGTCACGCTGCGGGTCGGCGCAGATGCGGCAGGGGTCGACGGCGGTGATCGAGTTGCAGCTCGAGCAGTGGAAGAGCTTCTCCTTGACCTCGACGATCGCCGCGGCCAGAGCGTGCGCCTCCTCGGCGGAGACCTTGAGGAGATAGTGGGCGAGCCGGTTGGCCGTCTTGGGGCCGATGCCCGGCAGGCGGGCGAGCTCGCCGACCAGGCGGGCCAGTGGATCGGGCGTCGTCAACGGTTAGAACAGACCGGGCAGACCCGCGGTGATCGCCCCCACCCGGCCCTGCATCGTCTCTTCGAGCTTGCGCCCCGCCTCGTTGACGGCGGCGACGATCAGGTCCTCGAGCATGCTCGGATCTTCCTTGTCCATCACCTCGGGATCGATCTTGACCGACAGGAGCTGCTTGTGGCCGCTCAGCCTGACCGAGACCATGCCGCCGCCGACGCTCGCCTCGACCACCGTCTCGGCCAGCTCGCGCTGCAGCCTCTCCTGCATCTCCTGGGCTTGCTTCATCAGCTGTCGCATGCTGCTCATATTCTGCTCAATCCTCTCTTCCGATCGCGGGAAAGCTTCCGTGTTCCTCCACCTTCTCGACGCGGCCGCCGAAGATGTCGAGGACAGTCTGAATGGTGGGGTTGGCCTCGACCAGCTCGAGCTTGACCGTCGAGAGGTCGGGCGCGATCGCGGCGGCCGTCCGCTGGCCCGCGCCGGCGAGCAGGGTGAATCCGGTCCCCGCGCCCCAGGCGTGGGCGAGCGCCTGCTCCAGGACCTCGCGGTTGTTGCCGCGGTCGAGGCGCTGCGGCAGCCAGGGATCGCCGGATGAGTGGACGATCACCAGCCGGCCGTCCTCGAAGCGCAGGTCCTCGGCCGCCCGCAGGTGGGCGGCGAGCGGCTGCTTGAGCTTCTCGAGCTCCTGGAGGAAGGCCTCGAGGCGCTCGCCGCCCCGCGAGTCGCGGGCGGGAGCGGCGGCCGGCATCGCGGGCTCGGGGGCGGCCGCGCGGTGCGGCGCGGGCCGATCGGTGAGCGCTTCGCGGCCGCGAGCTTCCGCCGGCGCTTGCGGAGCGGCGGGGGTGCGCCGGCGGCAGCGGTGTGAGCCGCCGGAGGCGGGGATGGCGCTCCGGAAGCTGCCGAAGCCATGGCGCGCGGCGCCGTCCGAGCCGCCGGAGGGGGAGCGGGCAGCGCGACCGGGCGTCCCCCGACCGGTCCCGCCGGCGCCAGGCCGGAGAGCAGCTCCTCGATCCGGGTGAGCTTCGGCAGCTCGGCGGCGCGCAGCCAGGCGATCTCGACGGCGAGCGCGCCGGCCTCGCTGCGCCGCACCATCTGCTCGCTGGCGAGAAGCTGCTGGAGGAGGCGCAGGAGGTTCTCGTAGCCCGCCGCCTTGGCCGTGGTGGCGAGGGCCGCCGCCTCCTCGCCCGGCAGATCGATCTGGCCGGGGTTGCCGCCCATGGCGAGGTGGAGGCCGTCGCGGCAGAAGGCGAGGAACTGGCCGTAGACGTGCCGCGGGTCCCAGCCCTCGTCCTCGACCCTGCCGATGGCGGCCGAGACCGCGGCGCCGTCCCCCCCGAGGATGCCGTGGAGGAGGCGGGCGAAGAGGGCGGTGTCGAGCCCGCCCAGGAGGCGGACCGCCTCCTCGTCGGAGATCGATCCCGAGCCGAAGGTGGCGAGCTGGTCCAAGAGCGCGACGGCGTCGCGGACGCTCCCCTCGCCCGCCCGCGCGATCAGGCGCAGGGCCGTGTCGCTCGCCTGGATCTCCTCGGAGCGGCAGATCTCGCCCAGGAGGGCGACGACCTCGGCCGCCGGCACGCGCCGGAAGTGGAACTCCTGGCAGCGCGAGAGGATGGTCGCCGGGACGGCCTCGATCTCGGTGGTGGCGAAGATGAAGACGAGGTGGGGCGGCGGCTCTTCGACGATCTTCAGCAACGCGTCGAAGGCCTGGCGGGAGAGGCGGTGGATCTCGTCCAGGACCACCACCTTGTAGCGGTCGCGCGCCGGCCCGTAGCGGAGGCTCTCGGTGAGCTCGCGGACCTGCTCGACCTTCGAATAGGTGGCGGCGTCGACCTCGATGACGTCCATGTCCGCCCCGCGCGTGATCTCGACGCAGGCCGCGCACTCGTTGCACGGATCGGCCGCCGGCCCCCGCTCACAGTTGAGGGCCTTGGCGAGCACCCGCGCCGCGGTCGTCTTGCCGACGCCGCGGATCCCCGAGAACAGATAGGCCTGGGCGATCCGGCCCTCCTGCAGGGCGTTGCGCAGAGCGGTGACGATCGGCTCCTGGCCGACGAGGCTGGAAAAGTTCTGCGGGCGCCACTTGCGGGCGAGAACCTGGTAGGTCATGACGACGGGGCGGCAGTGGCCGACGAAGGGTTCCGGTTGAGCTGCGGCACTCGATGCGCCGACCTTATCGCTGCTCCCTTCCGGGCCTGACGAGGTTCGGTGGCGACCGATGCACAGGACCCGAACCCTTCGTCCGCCACTGCCGGAAGGGTCATCGTATGTCCTGGGGTCGGGGATGTAAAGGTGGGTTGCCGGGGCTGAGAGCCCTCGCGCCCGCGAGAGAAAAGGAGACGCGGCGGCCGGCTCGAGGCGGCTACCGTCTCGCTATACTCCGGGCCAGCTGCATTGTCCCGCAGGGGAGCTCCCGCCTATGCCCATCCCGACCGAGCCGATCGGCAGTATCCCGAGACCTCTGGAGCTGATCGAGGCGATCGCGGCCGCGGACGGCACGGACCCGCGCCTGGAACCGCTCTACGAGGAGGCGGTCCGCGACACCATCGAGCGCTTCGAGGCCACGGGATCGCCGGTCATCACCGATGGCGAGCAGCGGAAGTACCACAACTTCTGGACCTACTGCGTGCAAGGGATGCCGAACACGGCGCCGGACGGTTTCAAGATCCCGTTCTCGGCCGGCCACACGCGCCGGATGCTGCGCCTGACCGGCGGCCCTTTCCGCTACCGGCGGCACGGCCGACCGCTATCTGGACGCGGCCCTGCGCTATGCCCGCCGGCCGGTCAAGCAGGCGGTCATCTCGCCGTCGGCCTTGAGCCTCATGTACCCGGTCGACGAGATCCCCGGCTATCCCCGCGAGCGGTTCATCGAGGACCTGCTGCGGGAGCACGAGGCGGAAGTCCGCCGGTGCCTGCAAAAGGGCGCGTACAAGGTCCAGATCGATTTCACGGAAGGGCGGCTGGCGGTCAAGATCGACCCTTCGGGAGATCTCCTCCACCGCTTCATCGACCTCAACAATCTCGCGCTGTCGCGGTTCTCCGCGGCGGATCGCCAGCGCCTCGGCGTGCACACCTGCCCGGGCAGCGACCGCGACTCGACGCACAGCGCGGACGTCGATTACGCCGAGCTGTTGCCCAGCCTGTTCCAGCTGAAGGTCGGGAGCTTCTACGTCGCCCTGGCGGGCGAGAAGGACCGCGTCCGCGTGCTGGAGATCATCCGCGAGCACCTGAAGCCGGGCCAGCGGGTCTTCGTCGGCGTCATCGCGCCGATCGACCCGCGCATCGAGACGCCGGAGGAGGTCCGCGACCGGGTGCTCGAGGCGGCCGAGTACATCCCGCTGCGAGCAGCTCGGGACCACGGACGACTGCGGCTTCTCCCCCTTCTGCGACGACACCACGACGATCCGCGACACGGCCTTCGCGAAGATCCGCGCGCGGGTGCTCGGCACGGCGCTCGCCGCGGCAGAGCTCGGGGTCGGCTGATGGCCGCCGACGACGACGAGGAACGGCGCCTGCGGTCGGTCGCGCTGCAGAACGCCCATGCCATCCTCCGCGCCCGGCAGCAGGCCGAGCGGGAGCTCGCCGCCGAGCGGGAGCGGCTGCGGATCACCCTCGCGAGCATCGGCGACGCGGTGATCAGCACCGACGCCGAAGGCCGGGTGACGTACCTCAACGGGGTGGCCGAGGCGCTGACCGGGTGGACCCAGGCCGAAGCCGCGGGCCGGCCCCTGCCGGAGGTCTTCCACATCGTCAACGAGCACACCCGCCAGCCGGCCGAGAACCCCGCCCTCCAGGCGCTGCGGGAGGGGGTGGTCGTCGGGCTGGCGAACCACACCGTCCTCATCGCCCGCGACGGGACCGAGCGGCCGATCGACGACAGCGCCGCCCCCATGCTGGACGAGTCCGGCGCCCCGGTGGGCGTGGTGCTCGTCTTCCGCGACGTGACCGAGCGCCGGCGGGCCGAGGAGGTCCAGGCGCGGCTCGCCGCCATCGTCGAGTCGTCCCAGGACGCGATCATCAGCAAGACCCTCGAAGGCGTCATCCGGACGTGGAACGCCGGCGCCGAGCGGCTCTTCGGGTACACGGCCGAGGAGGCCGTCGGCCGGCCGATCACGCTCATCATCCCCCGGAGCGGCTGGACGAGGAGGAGATGATCCTCTCCCGGCATCGCTCGCGGCGAGCCGATCGAGCACTTCGAGACGGTCCGGGTGGCCAAGGACGGCCGCCGGCTCCACATCTCGCTCACCGTCTCCCCGGTCCGCGACGCGGAGGGCCGCATCATCGGGGCGTCGAAAGTCGCCCGCGACGTGACCGAGACGGAAGCGGGCGGAGGAGGCCCTGCGGGCCAGCGAGCTGCGTTTCCGCACCCTCACCGCCCATGCGCCCGTCGGCATCTTCATGACCGACCGGGACGGCGACTGCCTGTTCGTGAACGAGTGCTGGAGCGCGATGGCCGGGCTGTCCCCCGAGGAGGCGCGGGGCGCCGGTTGGATCCGCGCCCTGCACCCTGACGACCGGGAGCGGATCTCTCGCGCCTGGTATGCCGCGGCCGAAGCGCGGCGGCCGTTCGCCGAGGAGTACCGCTTCCGCACGCCGCGGGGAGAGGTGACGTGGATCCACGGTCGGGCCGTCGAGCTCCTCGACGAGGCGGGACGGGTCAGCGGCTATCTCGGCACGCTCACCGACGTCACGCAGCGCCGGGAGGCCGTCGAAGCGCTCGAGGAGGCCGACCGCCGCAAGGACGAGTTCCTCGCCCTGCTGGCCCACGAGCTGAGGAATCCGCTGGCTCCGCTGCGCAACGGCCTCGAGGTGATGCGGCTGGCCTCCGGCGACGCGAAGGTCGTCGCGGCGGCGCAGGACATGATGGACCGCCAGCTCTCCCACATGGTGCGCCTGGTCGACGACCTGCTCGACGTGTCCCGCATCAGCCGCAACAAGATGGAGCTGCGCCGCGCCCGGGTGCTGCTCGCGGACGTGGTCCGCGGCGCGGTGGAGACCGCCCGTCCGGCGCTCGAGGCGGTCGGGCACGAGCTCACGGTCGCGCTCCCGCCGGAGCCGGTCGCCCTCGACGCCGACCTCACCCGGCTCGCCCAGGTGTTCGGCAACCTGCTCGACAACAGCGCCAAGTACACCGAGCCGGGCGGGCGCATCCGGCTCACCGCGAGGCGGGACGGCGAGCAGGTCCTGGTGGCGGTACGAGGACACCGGGATCGGCATCCCTGCCTCGGCCCTGCGGAGCATCTTCGACATGTTCAGCCAGGTGGACCGATCCATCGAGCGGAGCACGGGCGGCCTGGGAATCGGGCTCGCGCTCGTCAAGGGCCTGGTCGAGATGCACGGCGGGACGGTCGAGGCGGCGAGCCCCGGTCAGGGCCAGGGCAGCACGTTCACGGTCAGGCTGCCGGTCCTGCAGGACCGGGACGGAGCCGTCGTCCGGCGCGCCGGCCGGGGAAAGCACGGGCGCCGCCGCCTCGCGGAGGCGGCGCATCCTGGTGGTGGACGACAACCGGGACTCGGCGGAGTCCATGGCGCTGATGCTCGAGCTCCTGGGGAACGAGAACCGGACCGCGCACGACGGCCTCGAGGCGGTGGAGCTGGCCGAGCAGTTCCGCCCGCACGTGATCCTGATGGACATCGGGATGCCGAAGCTCAACGGCTACGAGGCGACGCGGCGCATCCGCGAGCAGCCCTGGGGGCGCGACATCGCCATCATCGCGCTGACCGGCTGGGGCCAGGAGGAGGACCGCCTCAAGTCCAAGGAGGTCGGCTGCGACGGCCACCTGGTGAAGCCGATCCAGCTGCTCGACCTGCAGAAGCTCCTGGCGGAGCTGCCGGGCGGCAGCGGCTCGCAGACCTAGCCCGGATTATTCATGAGCCGTCGTCCGCGGTGGCCGCGACCGCAGATTGCGCCGAACGGCAGGGTGTCATGAGGTGGCGAGCGGACCGCCCAGCGAACATTCCCACCCTGGGGGTAGAGACGCCCCAGTCCGTAACCACGGACCTCGCGGGTCCACTGACGTCGGGGCGTCTCTTTTCGGCCACGAATCGCCGTGCCTGCGGGATAACCCCCGCATGGGATCCATTCGTCTACCGCCGAGGCGTGCCGCCGGCGGCGTTGCCGCCGAGGCGTGCGCCGCCGTTGGTGGCCGTTGGTGGCGTGGAGACGCCCCGACGACGGCGGACTGAGCAGGTCCGTGGTCGGGGACTGGGGCGTCTCTACGGCGGCGGGTCCCAGCGCCGCGCCGGCTCCCGGGGAGTCAGCTCTCACACTCTTATCAATAGAGGCGGGCTCGACCGCGCTCGGTGCGCCGCCGGCTCGCGGCAGGGCTCCGGTCCTCGGACTCTTCGAAAGAGGCGGACGATAAAGGCTCTACCGCGTGTGTCACTGCCGGTCCGTAACCCTCGCGCCCGCGAGAGAAAAGGAGACTCCATGAAGCGCGTCCTGCTCGCCCTCAGCCTGACCGCCGTCCTCGCCGCTCCGGCCTTCGCCGCGTCCGCGTCCCCAGCTCTCCATCCAGCGACGGCCGCCGTCGCGGCGCCGGCGGCCGCCGGCCTCTTCATGCCGCTGGCGCCGCCGCTGCCGAGCTTCCTCGCCACCTCCGCGGCGGCGGATCGAACGGCGACCCAGGCCGGGGTCCTCTCGCACCCCTGCCCTCAGATCGGACCCACCTGCTGCGGCGTCCTGCGCGGACCCGACGGCTGCTTCTACTGCACCGATTACAGCTGCTTCTAACGGCACTAGGCCGCCGCGGCCGCCCGGCCGCGGTGGCCAAATGCTTGAGGCTGCCCGCCCGCCGCCGCGTCCTTCGCGGCAGCCTCGCCCGGCCGGCGGATTGCCGCGGTACGATGCACGGGAGTCGGAGGAGGCGAATTGGGACGTCCGGGAGCCGATGAGGCTGCACCCTACTACTTTCGTTACATCGACCTGGTGGCGGGCGATGACGTGGTCCGCTACCTCGCGGCGCAACTCGAGGCGGCCACGCCCGTCCTCTCCGGCATCTCGGAGGAGATGTCCCTCCACCGCTACGCGGCAGAGAAGTGGAGCATCCGCCAGGTGCTCTGCCACGTGAGCGACACCGAGCGGGTCTTAGCCTTCCGGGCCCTCTGGTTCGGCCGCGGCTTCGACACGCCTCTGCCGAGCTTCGACCAAGAGGTCAGTGCCGCCGGGGCGAGGGCCGACGAAGTGCCCTGGGCTCACCACGTCGAAGAGCTCCGCGCCGTGCGTCTGGCGACCCTGTCCCTCTTCCGCCACCTGCCGGCCGAGGCGTGGGAGCGTCGCGGCATCGCCAGCGGCAACCCCTTCACCGTGCGCGCCCTGGCCTACCTCGCGGCCGGTCACCTCGCTCACCACCTCGCGATCCTTCACGAGAGGTATCTCGGCGCGCCGTGATCCCACGGCTGAGCCCTCGCGGGCGTCTCCCCGGAGCTGGGTAGCCGAACGGTGATGCCGAAATGTCCTCTGGGTGGGTAAGCGTCGACTGCGATGGCGGAGAGGGTGGGATTCGAACCCACGGACCGGTTGCCCGGTCAACGGTTTTCGAGACCGTCCCATTCAACCACTCTGGCACCTCTCCGGGTTGCTGCGTGCTGGCGGAGAGGGTGGGATTCGAACCCACGGTAGAGTTTCCCCTACACACGCTTTCCAAGCGTGCTCCTTAAGCCACTCGGACACCTCTCCTGGTCTGAGAAAGAACGCGCCGCGGCGTCCCGTTTCGGGGACCGCGAGCCCCGCATCCTATGCCATCCGCGGCCGGCCGCGCCGCAGATCGGCGAAGAAGCCGGAGAGGAGCGCCCCGCACTCCTCGGCGAGCACCCCGGCGGTCACCTCCAGCCGGTGGTTCAACCGCGGGTCCTGGACCAGGTTGCCCAGGGTGCCGCAGTAGCCGGCCTTGGGGTCGGCCGCGCCGTAGACCAGCCGCTCGATCCGCGCCGCGACGAGCGCCCCGGCGCACATCGGGCAGGGCTCCAGGGTGACGTAGAGCGTCGTCCCGGCGAGCCGCCAGCCGCTACAACGCGCCGCCGCCTGGCGGATCGCCAGCAGCTCGGCATGGGCCAGCGGGTCGCCGTCGGTCTCCCGGCGGTTGTAGCCGCGGCCGAGAACCTCCGGCGGCTCGCCCCCGATCACCAGGGCGCCGATCGGCACCTCGCCGATCGCCGCCGCCTGCCGGGCCAGGTCCAGGGCCGCTTCCATCCACGCCCTGTCCTCGTCACTCGTCACGATCGGACGTGTCCTGACCTCGCGCGGTGGGCGCGGAAAGGCGTAATCTTAGAGGAAGGGTCGATCTCCGTAAACCGCGGGCTCCTCCTCCTGAGACCGGCCGGCGGATAGTGGGTCGGGTCCGCTGCGGGCGACCGCCCTCGGGACCACCCTCCCGACCTCCCTTCCAGGCGGCCGTCCTCGGGACCAAACCGCCCCACTACCCGCCGGCGCCCCGAGTTGGCGCTTCCGGCGCACGGCTGATACAGTGCTCCGTCCGCTTCGGGCGTCTTAAGGAGCCTCCATGCTCAAAGTCTTTCGCGAGAACGTCAAGTACCTCAGCTGGATCCTCTGGGTCATCATCGCCATCTTCATCATCTTCATCTTCGTCGACTTCGGGGCCGGCATCGGCGGCCAGCGCGGGCCCGGCGGCGACAACGTCGCGGCGACGGTGGGGCAGGAGACGATCAGCCGGCTGGAGTTCCAGCGCGCCTATGCGAGCACCCAGGAGCGCGCCCGGCAGGCGTACGGCGACAAGTTCACGCCCGAGCTCGAGAAGCAGCTGCACCTGCCGCTCCAGGTCCTCAACAAGCTCGTCCAGGACCGCATCCTGACCGACGAGGCGCGGCGTCTCGGCCTGGTGGCGAGCGACGAGGAGGTGCGCAAGCAGATCCTCGACATCTTCAAGGACGAGCAGGGGCGGTTCGTCGGCGAGGCGGTCTACAACCAGTCCCTCCAGGCGCAGCACACCACCGCCGACGCTTTCGAGCGCGAGGTGCGCGACGCGCTGCTGCGCCAGAAGCTGATCGAGGTGCTGCACGCCGGCCTCTACATCTCGGACCAGCAGATCGAGCGGACCTACCGCGACCAGGTCGAGCAGGCCAAGATCCGCTACGTCCAGCTGTCGCGCGGCACCGATGCGCCCCCGGCGGTCTCGCCGGCGGACCTCGCGGCCTACTACGACGCCCATAAAAACGAGTTCAAGCTCCCCGAGCAGCGCCAGGTCGCCTATGTCCTGGTCGAGAACGCCAAGCTCCAGGCGCAGAACGCCGCCGACGACAAGGCGGTGCGGAGCTACTACGACGCCCATCCGGACGAGTTCAAGCAGGAGGAGCAAATCCACGCCCGCCAGATCCTCGTCGCGGTCAACGACCAGCGCAACGATGCCGCGGCCAAGCAGCGCGTCGACGAGGCGAAGAAGCGGATCGACGGCGGCCAGGACTTCGCCAAGGTGGCGGCGGAGATCTCCGACGACGCCAGCTCGAAGGCCCGCGGCGGCGACCTGGGCTTCTTCGGCCACAATCGCAACGTCAAGGAATTCGAGGACGCCGCCTTCGCCGCCCCGCTCGGCAAGGTGGTCGGTCCGGTGCGCTCGCCGCTCGGCTATCACCTCTTCGAGGTGCTCGAGAAGAAGCCCGGCGGCGTGCGGTCCTTCGAGGAGGTGCGGCCGCAGATCGCGGGCCAGCTCGCCGCGGAGCGCGCCAAGACGATCGGCGAGAGCAAGGCCAAGGAGCTCGCCGAGCGGATCGACAAGGCGAAGCCGAAGACCGCCGACGACTTGAAGGCGCTGGTCAAGGACGATCCCGACGCGAGCTTCGCCGTCAGCCCCCGGTTCGGCCAGGGGGACTGGATCCCCGGCATCGGCCGCCAGCCGGCCGTGGCGAGCGCCGTCTTCGGCATGAAGAAGGGCGACATCTCGAAGCCCATCCTGCTGCCGCGCGGCTGGGGCGTCTTCCTGCTGCAGGACGTCTTCCCGCCGCACACGCCGCCGCTCGCCGAGGTCGAGCCCCGCGTGCACCAGGAGCTGGTCACCCAGAAGCTGCAGCAGGCGGCGCTCGACCGCCTCACCCAGGCCAAGCAGCAGATGGCGCTGGGCAAGACCCTCGACCAGGTCGCCGCCGGGCTGGGCGCCAAGGTCGAGGCGCCGCCGGAGTTCGGCGCCAACGGCTTCATCCAGGGGCTCGGCTACAACCCGCAGGTGGCGAAGGCCGCCCTGGCGCTCGCGCCGGGGCAGGTCGGCGGGCCTCTCCCCGCCGCGCAGGGCGCGGTGCTCTTCCAGGTCGTCGAGAAGAAGGGCTTCGACCCCAAGCAGTTCGCCGACCAGCGCGAGCAGATCCGCCAGCAGCTCGAGAGCGACCGGTTGAACCGTCTGATGGCCTCGATCCTCGAGCAGCGCCGGCGCGAGCTCGGCGTGACGCCCGACCGCCAGCTCCTCGACACCTACGGCATCGGCGCCGACGAGACGCCGGCGGGTTGAGCGGGAGACGGGTCCCGGCCGGCTGCGGGCCGCCGCGGGACGGGATGATCGCGGACTGGATGATCGCGGACGTGATGATCGGATGATCGGCTACTTGACCGGCCAGCTCCTCAAGACCTCCCCGGAGCGCGTGCTCCTGGACGTCCAGGGGGTCGGCTACGAGGTCCACATCCCGCTGTCGACCTGGTACGAGATCGAGCAGCGGACCGGCGAGCGCATCGGTCTCCACATCCATACCCAAGTACGCGAGGACGACATATCGCTCTTCGGCTTTTGGACCGAGCGCGAGAAGCAGCTCTTCGAACGATTGATCGCGGTGTCCGGCATCGGCCCGCGCCTGGCGCGGGTGATCCTCTCCGGCATGGCGCCGGAGGACTTGGTGGCCGCCATCGCCGCCGGCGACCTGGCCCGCCTCGCCACCATCCCCGGCATCGGCAAGAAGACCGCCGAGCGGATGGTTCTCGAGCTCAAGGAGAAAATGCGCGAGCTCGCCGCTGAGCTCCCCGAGCGGCTGCTCCCCAGCGACGGCGACGTCGTCTCCGCCCTGGTCAACCTCGGCTACAAGGCGAGTCAGGCCGAGCGCGCCGTCGCCGACGCCCGGCGTGACCGCCCGGAGGCGGCGTTCCACGAGCTGCTGCGGGCGAGCCTCAACCGGCTCTCGCGGGCTTGAGGCGGAAGGACGGGCTGTCCTTGACCTCGACCGCGCCTCTGCGCTAGCTTACGAGTTTCGTTCGGGTATCCGCGCTCAAGGCGGCGACATTCGGAGCCGCGGCCGCGACCCTCACCTCCAACCGAGAAGGTGGACCACCGTGAAACGGACGTTTCAACCCAACAACCGTCATCGCCACAAGACCCACGGCTTCCTGGTACGGATGCGCACCAAGAACGGGCGCGCCGTCATCGCCCGGCGGCGCCGGAAGGGACGCAAGCGCCTGAGCGTCTGATGGCCTCGCCGCAGGGCTCGCCCGCCCCGCCGAGATCCGGCGAGCGGTTCCTTCCGGAAGAGCGCTTGCGGCGGCGGGCGGACTACCTCCGGTGCTACCGCACCGGGCGACGGCGTCACGGCGAGATTGCGATCCTCTACTTCGCACCCAACGAGCTCGGGCATCCGCGGCTCGGGATCACCGCCAGCCGCAAGGTCGGCGACGCGGTCGTGCGCCACCGGCTCAAGCGAAGAATCAAAGAGATCTACCGGCGATGGCAGGAACGCGCGAGCCTTCCCCCGATGGACCTCGTGCTCCATCTGAAGCCCGAGGCGCGGGGGGTGGAGTGGACGCCCTTCCGCGTGGAGATGCTGCGCCTGCTCGCCGGTCTCGTCCGGCGCGGCGGGGAGCGGTGAGCGCCTTGGCGATCGCCCTTCTGGCGCTCTACAAGCGCCGCCTCTCGCCCCTCCTGCCACCCTCCTGCCGGTTCACCCCGACCTGCTCGGAATACGCCCGTCTGGCGATCTTGAAGCACGGCGCCGGGCGTGGCGGAGCTCTCGCCCTGGGGCGGCTCATGAAGTGCCATCCGTTCCATCCCGGCGGGGTCGATCTGCCCTAGGACCGCGCCGCGTGGCGGGGCCAGGGCCTCGCTCCGCTCCAGCCAGAAAGGACCTCAAGCTCAGTGGACAATCGCAGGTTGCTCATCGCCGTCCTGGTCTCGATGGCGATTTGGCTCGTCTGGACTGTGCTCTTCCCCGAGAAGCCGAAGCATCCGCCCGTGCCGCAGAGCGGGCCGGCGGCGGCGGCGCCGGAGATCCCGCCACCGGCGGCGCCGGCAGGGCCCGCCGAGCAGCCATCGAATCCCGCCGCCAATGCCGGGTCGAGTGCCGGGTCAGCGGGGTCGGCCCAGCCGGCGCCGGCCGTCCCGGTCGCCGCCGACCGCGAGGAGCAGGTGGTGCTCGAGGACGCCGAGGCGCGCGCCGTCTTCACCAACCGCGGCGCGCAGCTCGTCTCGCTGGTGCTCAAGAAGCGGCCGGACGCCGACGGCAAGCCGCTCGAGCTGGTGCGCCGGCGGACCGCCGGCCCTTATCCCTACGCCCTGGTCGACCGCAATCTGGCGCCGCTGCCTCTCGGCAACGCGCTCTTCGCCGTCGAGGACCGCTCGTCCGACGCCGTCGCCTTCCATTACAGCGGCCCGGCCGGCACCGCGACGAAGCGCTTCCACTTCGACCGCAGAGGCCTGCTCGAGGCGCAGATCGAGGTCCCCGGCCGGCGTGACTGGGGGCTCGCGATCGGCCCCGGCCTGCGCAACCCGACCCTCGCCCAGCTCGACAGCCCCTATCTCCGGCGCGATGCCGTCTTCGACTTCGGCGGCGAGATCAAGAACTTCGACTTGAAGAAGGCGGAGCCGCACACCTTCTCGGGCGCCGCGATGGCCTGGGCGGGGCTCGAGGACAACTACTACCTGGCGGCGGTCGTCCCGGCGCAGCCCGTGGCGCGAACCATCCTCCAGCCGGTCCTGATCGACCTGGGGCCGAACGGCATCGCTTCGCGCTTCGTGCCGGTGCCCAAGGGGGGCGAGATCGCGCCGCAGTACGAAGGGTGGAACCGCGATTTCTCGATCGTCCTGGAGCCCGATGCCGAGTCGCTCGCGACCACCGGCTACTGGGGGGCCAAGGAGTACGACCGGCTGGCCGCCCTGCCCTACGGCTTCGACCGCACCTTGAGCCTGGGCTACTTCGGCTTTCTCGCCCGGCCCCTCCTCACCGGTCTGCACTGGATCTACGACCACATCGTGCACAACTACGGCTGGGCCATCATCCTGATGACCCTGCTGATCAAGATCGTCACCCTGCCGCTCACCCACAAGAGCTATGTCTCGATGCGGAAGATGCAGGAGCTCAACCCCAAGATGCAGGCGGTGCGCGACCGCTACAAGGGGAAGATGAAGGACAAGCAGGGGCGGCCGAACCTCGAGGCGCAGCGCAAGATGAACGAGGAGATCATGGGGCTGTACAAGGCCGAAGGGGTGAATCCGGCCGGCGGCTGCCTACCTCTCGTGGTGCAGCTCCCTATCCTCTGGGCCTTCTACAGCATGCTGCGCGCCGCCGTCGACCTGCAGAACGCGCCCTGGCTCCTGTGGGTCCGCGACCTCTCGTCTCTCGACCCCTACTACGTGCTGCCGATCGTGATGACCGTCACCCAGTTCATCCAGCAGCGGATGACGCCGATGGCGGGCGATCCGATGCAGCGGCGGATGTTCCAGCTGATGCCGATCTTCATGTTCTTCTTTTTCTTCAAGCAGCCGAGCGGCCTGGTGCTCTACTGGCTGACCAATAACGTCTTGACCATCGCCCAGCAGGGGGTTTACAACCACCTCAAGAGCCGGCAGGCGTGAGCCTCCGGAGGGAAGCGCCCCATACGACATGAGCGAAGCCAATCGACGATTCTTCTCCGGCGACACCTTGCGGCAGGCCCTGGTGCAGGCCGCGAACCATTTCAACGTCGATCCCGAGCGGATCGCCTACCGGAGCATCGAGAAGCGGCACGGGTTCCTGAAGACGCGCCGCAGGGTGGTGATCGAGGTCGATCCCGCCGCCCCGCAGCGTGCCGAGGGGGCTCTGGCGCCTGCCGCCGCTCCTGCCGCCGCAGCATCTCCGAGTCCCCCGGCCGCGCCTCCGGCACCCGTGGCGGCAGGCGCTCCGGCGGCTGCTTCTCCGGCGGCCGGCGCGCCGGCGGACCCGCTGCGGCCGGCTCCGGCGCTCTCGGCGGCGCCTCCGGCGGTCCCGGCCTCCGAACCCGTCCAACCCGCCGGGCCCCGGATCGATCCCGAGCGCCGGGCGCCGCGGCGGAGCGAGGAGCCGCGGCCGCCCCGAGCGGAGCCCCGGCGGGAGCCGCCGCGGCGAGAAGACCTGCGGCCGGCACCCCCGGCGGGCAACGAGGAGGGCTTGATCTCCCTCCCGGAGCGGCCGCTCCGCGCCTCCGAGCGTTTCCCCCCGGCGACCGGCGCTCAGGCCGAGGCGGCGCGGAAGGGGATCGACCTGCTCCTGGCCATCGCCGGGCTCGACCTCTCGTCGCACATCCATCAGGGAGAGGATCGGCTGGAGGTGGAGCTCTCCGGCCCCGGCTCCGAGCGCTGCTTCGACGACGAGGGAGAGCTCCTGATGTCGATCGAGCACCTGCTGCCGCGGGTGATCCGCTCGATCTGCGGCGAGACCGTCCCCTGCCGGGTCGACTGCGACAACTTCCACGAGATCCGCGAGGAGCAGCTTCGCACCCTCGCCCAGCGGGCTGCCGAGGAGGTCCGCCGCCGCGGCCGGCCGCGCACCCTGGAGCCGATGAACCCGGCCGACCGCCGGGTCATCCACATGACCCTCGCCGACGATCCCCACGTGGCGACGGAGAGCGACGGCGAGGGCTACTTCAAGCGGATCACCATTCGACCAAGCTGAAGGCGGGGCGGCGCCCCCGCCCCACGTTTCACGGGAAACATGCCGTTCGACCTCCCCCACTTCACGCCGGGAGAGCTCGCCTCCGCTCTCTCCGCTGTCTCTCCCGAGCCGCTCGCGCCGTCGGTCACGGATGCCCTCTACGCCCATTACCTGGAGCTGGCGCGCTGGAACCGGAGGCTGTCGCTGATCGGTCCGGGCACTGCCGAGGACTTCATAGTGCGGCATTACGGTGAGTCGCTCGCCGCCCTCCCCTGGGTGCCCGAGGAGGGCGATCTGGTGGATCTGGGCTCCGGCGCCGGGTTCCCCGGCCTGGTGATCGCCGCCGCCCGCCCGCGCCTGACGGTCACTCTCGTCGAGGCGCGGGAGAGGAAGTGGTCGTTTCTCGCCGCCGCCGCCCGCCGCGCCGCGTTGTCGTGCCGGTGCCTCAATGTTAGAGTCGGCCTCCCATTGCCCAAGGGCCTGCCGGATGCGGTAGACCGGCTCACGATACGGGCCCTCAAGCTCGATTCTTCAGTGCTCGAAGCGTTGGCCGATCGCTTGCGGCCAGCCGGGAGCCTGCTCCTCTGGGTGGGCGACGAGCTGCCCGAATTGCCCCCGGCCTGCGCGCTCGCCGGGGCGGTGAAGCTGCCGGGGAGCGACCGGCGGCGGATCGTGGAGCTGCGGCGAACCGATGGGAAAGGCCAGCCGGGGAGCGCGGCCGGAATGGATGCACCTCGATGAGCATGATCCTCGCCATCGCCAACCAGAAGGGCGGCGTCGGCAAGACCACCACGGCGATCAACTTCGGGGCCGGCCTGGGGGCGCTCGAGCGCCGCGTGCTGCTGGTGGACTGCGATCCCCAGGGCAACGCCACCCGCGGTCTGGGCGCCGAGGCCGTGCCGCCGCACCTCTATCACGTGCTCGCGGGCGAGGTCCCGCTGGCCGAGACCATCCGCCCCTCCGGCTTTCCCAACCTCGATCTGGTTCCCACCAACCGCGACCTGGTGGGCGTCGAGGTCGAGTTCGTGGGCGAGGAGGGCTGGGAGGGGATCCTGAAGCGGCGGCTGGCCGAGGTGGCGGAGCGCTACGACGTCATCCTCCTCGATTGTCCCCCCTCGCTCGGCCACCTCACGGTCTCCGCCCTCACCGCGGCCGACGGCATCCTGGTACCTCTCCAGTGCGAATACTTCGCCCTCGAGGGGATCAGCGAGCTCCTGGCCACGGTCCAGCGGATCCAGGGAGGCCTGAACCAGGCGCTCGCGCTCTCCGGCATCCTGCTCACCATGTACGACGACCGCACCAACCTCTCGCGCGACGTCGCCGACGAGATCCGGCGCCACTTCGGCGACCGGGTCTTCGAATCCGTGGTGCCGCGCAATATCCGCCTCGCCGAGGCGCCGAGCCATGGTATGCCGATCTTCCAGTACGACATCAAGTCGCGCGGCGCCGAGGCCTACCTCGCCCTGGCCCGCGAGTTCCTGCGCCGGGCCGCCTGATGCGGCCCTTACCGAATCGGAGAGCCGCATGAGCGCCGATGGCACCGAAAGCGGCCGGCCGGGCCGGAAGCGCGGCCTCGGCCGCGGCCTGGACGCCCTGATCGCGCCGGCCCCTCCCGCCGCGCCGCCGCCGGCCGGAAACGAGCCGGTGACCACCCTGCCGGTGACCACCCTGCCGATCGCCGCGCTGCGGCCGAACCGCCTGCAGCCCCGCACCCGCTTCGACGAGGCGAGCCTCGCCGAGCTGGCGGAGTCGATCCGCAGCCAGGGGATCGTGCAGCCGCTGGTGGTGACGGCCGAGGGGGCCGGCGCCTACAGCATCGTCGCCGGAGAGCGGCGTTTCCGTGCGGCGCAGCTCGCCGGGCTGACGGAGGTGCCGGTCGTCGTCCGCGCGGTGGCGGACGACCGCCAGCGGCTCGAGCTGGCGCTGGTCGAGAACCTGCAGCGCAGCGACCTCGACCCGATCGAGGAGGCCGAGGCCTACCAGGCGCTCCAGGAGAGCTTCGGCCTGTCGCAGGAGGAGGTCGCCGGCCGGGTGGGAAAGTCGCGGCCGGCGGTCGCCAACGCCCTGCGCCTGCTGCGGCTCCCCGACGAGATACGCGATCTTCTCCGTGACGGGCGGCTGACGGCGGGTCAGGCGCGGCCGCTCCTCGCCCTCGGCTCGGCCGAGCGCCAGGTCGAGCTGGCTCACCGCGCGGTGGCGGAGGGTCTATCGGCCCGCGACATGGAGCGCCTCGCCGCCCCTCCTCGGCCGCGCCCGGCGAAGACCGCCGAGCCGGCCGAGGTCCATGCCGCCGCCGCCGCCGAGACCCTGACGCGGAAGCTGCAGACGCGGGTCGAGATCCGCCGCCGCGGCAAGGGCGGGGTGCTCACTCTCCACTTCCATTCGGAAGAGGAGCTGATGCGCCTCTACGATCTCCTCCTCGACCGCTGAGCGTCACCCGAGAGTGCTCTCAGCGGCCGCGGCGGGACGTCAGCGCGCCGCCGGGAGGCCTGGGCGGCGGCACCACCGGCGGCACGCCGGTCAGCGCCTCGTACGAGGGCAGGAAGGTGAGCGGGTGGGCGCTGAGGAAGCGCTTGTCGAAGGCCTGGGTCAGCACCTGCCCGTCGAAGTCGCGGGCCGCCGGATAGCCCAGCCCGTAGAGCAGGGTCGGCACCAGGTCGACCAGCCGCGCGCCGGTGAGCAGCGCGCCGGGCTGGATCCCCTCGCCGTAGAGCAGCAGCGCGCCGTCGGGCGAGCCCTCGAAGCGGCCGCCGAGGACGGCGCTCTGCGACACCTCGCGCTGCCATCGCGCCCAGGGCCCCGGGGCCTCGACCCCGTACGCCGAGACGATGGCGAGGACGCGCGGCCCCTTCTCGCGCTCCCAGAGCGCGGCGAGCAGATCGTCGAGATAGGCGTAGTAGCCGGCCAGGTACTGCGTCGCCTCATGGAACAGGCGCGCCCGCGAGCCGTCGAGCTCGACGGCGGAGAACCCTCCGAAGTAGGCACGCGACACTGCGGCGAGACCTGGCAGCTCCAGGAAGAAGGCGGAGACATCAGGATCGTCGCTCAGGAGCCGAGTGGCGAGACTTTCTCTCCAGACATCGTCTGCCAATGCCCGGAGGACGGTCGATGGTGGCGGCTCGCCGAAGCGCGCCAGGACCGCCGGCGCGAGATCCGCCGGCGCGATCCTCAGCCGCCGGGCGGCGGCGGCGAGCTCCGGCGGCTGGACCGCTGCGGGCTCGCCCTGCCGGGCGGACCCTGGAAGAAGGCGCTGGTGAAGGCGAAGGCGAGGTCGCGCGGGGCCGGCGCCGAGGCCGGCCAGCCGACCAGCCCGGCGCGCACCCCCAGCCGGTCCAGGATCTCCCACAGGGTGAGGGCGGCCCGCGCCCGCGGCGGCGCGTCGCCGGTGCGGCCGCCGAGGAGCCCCCAGCGGTCGAAGCCGATGCCGGCGGGCAGCAGGTGGAGCGCGGCCCCCGGCGCGAGCAGGCCGGCGCCGTAGGTGCGGCCGCCGGTCACCCCGTGCCGGAAGGGGTACTTGCCGGTCGCGAGCGTCGTCCACAGGGCCGACGGGCGATGCGGCGAGATCGACTCGAGGCGGCCGTAGGCGCCGCCGTGGACCACCGCGGCGAGGAACGGCAGGCGCCCCTCGCCGGCTAAGCGGGAGGATGGCGTCGAGCGTCGCGGCGTCGAGGCCCACGACCAGCAGGCGCGGGCGCCCGCCGGTCTCGACGATCGCCGGCCGCGGCGTCGACTCGGGGCGGGGCTGGAAGGCGCCGCGCCGCTCGACCATCACGTAGACCGAGAGCGCCGCGACGAGCGCCAGGCCCCAGCGGCTGCGCGGCCCGTAGCGGCGGCGGTGCAGGCTGTGGAGGAGGGCGGTGTAGAAGAAGATGAGCGCGGCGAGCGACAGCCAGAGCGCCGCCTTGATCAGCCGGTCGTTGATCCCCGAAGGGAGGTAGTAGGCGTAGTAGGAGGCGTGGGTGCCGTCGAGGACCGCGGCGAAGGCGAGGGCGAGGGAGAGGCCCCAGGGGAGCAGGCGGCGCGCCTTCGAGGGCGTCCCCAGGTCCAGGGGAGGCTGACGGCGAGGCTCGCCGAGCCGAGCAGGAGCCCGTAGAGGAGGGCGGCGCGCAGCACCGGCCCCGGCGCGAAGGGCAGGCCGGGGTTGAGGAAGAAGAGGAGGCCCGCGACCTGGATGCCGGCGAGGAAGCCGGGGAGGAACCCGGCCGCGGCGACGTCGAGCCAGCCGGAACGGCGCCACCGCCGGCGGCCGGCGCGCCGCGGCTCGCTCAGGGTCCACCTCGTTCGCCGCCGGCCGCCGGTGCCCGGCGCGGCCGGTTCAGGCCGGCGCGGCCTAGAAGATGAAGAGCGGCCGGTCGAGCTGGTGGTCGAAGTGCCAGTTGTAGGTGTAGCCCGGGAAGTCGAGCGGCACGGTGTAGCTCGCCTCCATCTTCACCCGATCGCCGATCCGCTCCACCTTGACGTGCTCCTTGTCGAGCGGCAGATCGAGCTCGTGCGCCTTGTTGATGATGTCCTTCTCCATGTCCTCGGGCGTGGTGCGGGCGCCGAACTTGGTCATCTCTTCCATGTGGTCGTAGAGCTCGGCGCTCCGGACTTTGACGGGTATGGCTTTCCATGCGATCAGCACGGCGACTGCCAGCAACACCACCCAGAGGATACAGCCCAGGTTCCCGGAACCCGCCTCGGCGGACCTGCGACGCATACGCCTTCCTCCTCGAAGTTCTCCCAAGTCTACCTCACCACGCGGAAGGTGCGGTTCCAGCGGGTGTGGGTGAAGAACTCCATGGCGACGGTGCCGAGCTGGCGGATCTTGCCGGCCAGGTCGGCCGGCTCGTAGGCCTCGAGGTCGCTCGCGAACGACCAGTAGATGGCGAAGGCGCGGCCCTTGAGGTAGCTCTCCGGCACCTCCCCCCAGAAGCGCGAGTCGTTCGAGTTGTCGCGGTTGTCCCCCATGCAGAAGTAGTGGCCGGCGGCGACCGTCTCGGGGCCGAAGTTGTCGCGCTGGCGCAGCGCATCCGAGAGGAGGGGCGTGCGCGGGAAGACGCGGTCGTCGGTGTGGTAGACGTAGGTCGAGTCGTGGACCTCCCGGCCGTTCAAGTAGAGGCGCTTGTCGACGACCTCGACGGCGTCCCCCGGCACGCCCATGCACCGCTTGATGAAGTCGCGGCTGGGGTCCTGCGGGAACTTGAAGACCACGACGTCGCCGCGCCGCACCTCGCGCATCGGCAGCAGCTTCCTCTCGAGGGGCGAGAGCGCCGGCCCATAGATGAACTTGTTGACCAGAATGTGGTCGCCGATCAGCAGGTTCTGCTCCATCGAGCCGGAGGGGATCTTGAACGCCTGCACCACGTAGGTGCGCGCGAAGGTGGCGAAGATCACCGCGATCAGCAACGCCTCGAGATACTCGCGCGCGAGCGACTTCTGACCGTCCATGGCGATAGGGCGAGGGGTGGAGGGGCCGCCGGGCGCGCTAGCGGATGAGGTGGAAGGTGCGCTCCCAGCGGGTACGGGTGAAGAAGCCCAACGCGGTATCGGCGATCTGGCGCAATTGCGCCCCGAGGCCGGTGGCGTTGTAGGCGGTCTCGCCGCCGTAGGACCAGTAGATGAAGACCGGCCGGCCCTTCAGCAGGTGGCGCGGCAGCGGCCCCCAGAAGCGCGAGTCCCAGGAGTTGTCGCGGTTGTCCCCCATGCAGAAGTAGCTGTCGGGCGGCACCACGGTGGAGAAGTTGTCGCGCCGCCGCTCCTGCTCCGGATAATAGGGGCGGTCGGCGTAGACGTTGGGATCGCGGTAGATGGCGAAGGCTTGGTCGTGGACTGGCTTGCCGTTCAGGTAGAGGTGCTTGGCGATCATCTGGAGGCGATCGCCGGGCAGGCCGATGCAGCGCTTGACGACGTCGACCCGCGGGTCCTCGGGCCCGCGGAAGACGACGATGTCGCCGCGCCGCAGCGGCCTGAGCGGCAGCAGCTTGCGCTCGAGCGCGGTCGGCGCCGGGCCGTCGATGAAGCGGTTGACGAACAGGTGGTCGCCGACCAGCAGCGTGTTCTCCATCGAGCCGCTGGGGATGTAGAAGGTCTGCAGGACGAAGGTGTTGGCGAAGCGCAGGAAGATCGCCGCGATGAGCAGCGCCTCGAGGTATTCGCGCAGGACCGATCGCTTCGCCATGGCGGCTGAATCTATCGTAAAGCCGGGGTCTCCGTCTCTGGCCGGCTGACCCTTCCCCCCTCATCTCCGTGGGGGACTCCTCCCCGCGGCGTCCCCGCCGTCCAGCGATCGCGCGCCCGTCCAGATCGCTGGACACCACCCGCCGCGGGCGCCCGCTCGCGCCGCGGCGCGCTCTGCCCCCTGAACCTCCCCCCGCGCCGGCGCGATCGATGGACGCCGTCGCCGTCCGCGGCGGCGCGTTGATCCGGTTTAAACCCTTCCCTTTCAGCAGCTTGAGAGATCGCCGCCAGCTGGCAGGCGGCTTGATCTACCCGGCCGCCGAACCGGAGAGGGGGTGCGGACAGGGAAGACCGAGACCGAACGTGCCACGGCAGGAAAGGGGGAGGCGGGGCCCGACAGGCCCCGCCTCCAGCGCTCGAACCGCAGCGAACCTCCAACGCATCGCCAACTCAAAGGAGATCGGAACCATGCAGAGCCAGCGCCGCTTCAAGCAGAGCATCGTCCTCACCGCCATCCTCCTCGCCTCGCTCTCCGCCCTGGCCGCGGCCGACGCCAAGCCGGTCGTCAACATCAACACCGCCGACGCCAAGCAGCTCGCGCTGCTGCCGCGCGTCGGGCTCGCCGTCGCCCAGCGCATCGTCGACTACCGCAAGCAGAACGGCCCCTTCAAGTCGGCCGACGAGCTGATGCTGGTGCGCGGCATCGGCGAGAAGCTCTACGCCCAGCTCAAGCCCTATGTGGTGACCTCGGGCGAGACGACGCTCGCCGAGAAGGTGGCGAGCGCCGGCCGCGCCGGCAAGTCGAAGTCGTCGAAGTCGTCGAAGGCTTCCGCCAAGTCGTCCGCCAAGCCGTCCTCGCCGGCCGCAAAGACGACGGCGAAGGGGGCGGCGAAGGCCTCTCCGCGGACCTCGCGGACCCCGCCGGTGCAGCGCTCCGCCCGCGCCAGCCGAACGCAGCCGGCGGCGCGCCCGGGCGGCCAGCCGGCCGCCGGAGGCCCGCGCTAGAGGCGCCGCGGCGGGGCGGGTCGCCGCCCCGCCGTCCCGCCTCCGGGACGCCGATCATGGGCCGACTCGCGCCGGGTTTTTCCATCTCCGAGCTGACGGTGGCGCTCGCCGTGGTGAGCGCCGGGCTCTTCGCCGCCGCGCCGCCGCTCCTCAAGCTGACCTCGGCTCTGCGCGTGCGGCTCGCCGCCGAGGAGCTGGTGGCGGTGCTCCGCACGGCGCGCTCGCTCGCCGTGCGGAGCGATGTCGAGGTCGCCGTGCGTTTCGCGGCCGATCCCTCCGGCGCGGTGAGCTTCGCGCTCTACCGCGACGGCGACGGCGACGGCGTGCGCAACGACGACATCCGCTCCGGGGTCGACGGGGAGGTCGCGCCGCCCCGCCGGCTCGCGCACGTCGGCCGCGAGGTGCGGCTGGGCCTGCCCGACCGGCGGGTCCGCGATCCGGGCGACCGGGAGAGCTGGCTCGACGCCGGCGGCGACCCGGTGCGCTTCAACCGCTCGGACCTCGCCTCGTTCAGCCCCCTGGGCGGCGCCACGCCGGGCTCGCTCTACGTCACCGACGGCGGCGATGGCCTCGCCGTGGTGCGGGTCTTCGGCGGCACCGGGAAGGTGCGGGTGCTGGTCTACGACTTCGCCGCGGAAACCTGGCGGCAGTAGGCCGGCGGGGCGCCCGAGCGGCGCCCCGCGCCCTCGATTGACTCGCTCCGAACGAGTGCAGTAACGTGCTCGCCATGGGTGCGATCGCCGTCATGACCACCGTCGGCACCGAGGAGCAGGCGTACCTCATCGCGCGCGAGATCGTCGCTCGCCGTCAGGCGGCATGCGTCAACATCTTTCCGGGCGTGCGCTCGATCTACCGCTGGAAGGGGAAGATCTGCAAGGACGGCGAGCTGCTCCTGATCGCCAAGACCATGGAGAGCGAGTTCGAGGGCGTCGCCGCGACGATCCGCGAGCTCCACAGCTACGAGCTGCCCGAGATCCTCTCCTTCGCCATCATCCAGGGCGAGCCGAGCTTCCTCGAATGGATCGAGAGCAGCGTCGACAAGGACGCCGACTTCTCCGATGACGACGAGGAAGAAGAAGAGGGAGAGCTCGCCTACGCGGCGGATCCGGACGACACGGACTTTTGAGCCGCCGAAGCCCAGCTCGATCCTGACTCTCCCCCTCCCGGATTCTTTCCCGGCCGTCCGCAAGACCCTGGCGAAACCCTCGCGAGGCGCGCACCGCCTCGCCGCTCGGCTGGGCGCTACACCTGGGCGAGCGCCTGCTCGAGGTCGGCCCGCAGATCGTCGAGATCCTCGATGCCGACCGAGATGCGCACCATGCTGTCGGTGATCCCCAGCTTGACGCGCTCGGCGGGCTCGACCGAGGCATGGGTCATGGTGGCGGGGTGGGAGATCAGGCTCTCGACCCCGCCCAGGCTCTCGGCGAGGGCGATCAGGCGCACCCCGGCGAGGAAGGCCTTGGCGGCGTCGAGCGTCCCCATGTCGAGCGAGATCATCGAGCCGAAGCCGGACGCCTGACGCTTCTGGATCGCGTGGCCGGCGTGGTCGGCGAGGCCCGGGTAGAGCACCCGCTTCACCTTGGGATGGCCCACCAGGTAACCGGCGATGGCGCGCGCGTTGGCCTCGTGGCGCTCCATGCGCACGGCGAGGGTCTTGATGCCGCGGAGCACCAGGAAGCACTCGAAGGGCGAGGGCACGCCGCCGGTCGACTTCTGGGCGAAGGCGAAGGCTTCGGCGTGCTCCGGGCGCGACGAGACGAGGAGGCCCGAGAGCAGGTCGCTGTGGCCGTTCAAGAACTTGGTGGCCGAGTGGATGACGACGTCGGCGCCGAGCTCGAGCGGCCGCTGCAGGTAGGGCGAGAGGAAGGTGTTGTCGACCGCCACGATGGCGCCGTGCGCATGGGCGATCGCCGCGGCCGCCGCGATGTCGCTCACCTCCATCATCGGGTTGGTCGGCGTCTCGAGGAACAGCAGGCGCGTCGCCGGGGTCATCGCCCGCTCGATCGCCGCCAGGTCGGTCGTGTCGACCCAGGTGAAGGTCAGGCCGTAGCGCTCGAGGATCTTGCTGAACAGCCGGTAGGTGCCGCCGTAGACGTTGCGCGAGACGACGGTGTGGTCGCCGGCCGAGAAGAGCGTCATCAGGGCCGCGGTCGCCGCCATCCCCGAGGCGAAGGCATGGCCGGCGAGGCCGTGCTCGAGCGAGGCGATGTTGGCCTCGAGAGCGTAGCGCGTCGGGTTGTGGAGGCGCGCGTACTCGAAGCCCTTGTTCTCGCCGAGCGCCTCCTGCACGTAGGTCGAGGTCTGGAAGATGGGCACGGTGACCGAGCCGGTCGTCGGCTCGGGCGGCTGGCCGGCATGGACGGCGCGGGTGGAGAACCCGAGGCCTGTCGGGTCGCCCTTCACGGGCGGACCTCGCGGCGGCTGGGGCGGGCGGCCGGGCGCACTCGGGCACTGCTGCCGATCACTGCGGGACGGGTTCGCATCGTAAGATGGTATCCGATGAGCGACTCCGTCCAGAGTCCCGACCGCGCCGAACCGTTCTCCCCCCTCCGCTGGTCGGGCGAGGCGCTCGAGCTGCTCGAGCAGACGCGCCTGCCCGCCGAGGAGATCTGGCTCTCCTGCCGCGAGCCGGAGCAGATCGCCGACGCCATCCGGCGCCTGGCGGTGCGCGGCGCGCCGGCGATCGGCGTCGCCGCGGCGTACGGGCTGGCCCTCGGCGTGCGCGGCATCGCCGAGCCGGGGCTCCTGGCGCCGCGCTTCGAGGAGGTCTCGACGCTCCTCGCCGCCACCCGGCCGACGGCGGTCAACCTGCGCTGGGCGCTCGCCCGCGGCCGGCGGGTGTTCGAGGAGGCGCTCGCCGCGAGCCCCGAAGCGCCGCAGGCGGTCGCCCAGGCGCTCCTCGCCTGGGCCCACACGCTGCGCGCCGAGGACGTCGCGGCCAACCTCCGCATGGGCGAGCACGGCGCCGCCCTCTTCGCCGACGGCGATCGCGTCCTCACCCACTGCAACACGGGATCGCTCGCCACCGCCGGCTATGGCACGGCGCTGGGGGTGATCCAGTCCTCCTGGCGGCGCGGCCGGGTGAGCATGGTGTGGGTCGACGAGACGCGGCCGCTCCTCCAGGGGGCGCGGCTGACCGCCTGGGAGCTCAAGAAGCTCGGCATCCCCTTCCGGCTGGTGACCGACTCCTCGGCCGGCTCGCTGATGGCGCAGGGCCTGGTCGACCGCATCGTCGTCGGCGCCGACCGCATCGCCGCCAACGGCGACACCGCCAACAAGATCGGCACCTACACCGTGGCCGTCCTCGCCCACCGCCACGGCGTCCCCTTCTACGTCGCGGCGCCGCTCTCGACGATCGACCGCGCGACGCCGACCGGCGCCGACATCCCGATCGAGGAGCGCGGCGCCCGCGAGGTGACCGAGCTCCGCGGCCAGCCGATCGCCCCGGCCGACACCGAGGCGGTCAACTTCGCCTTCGACGTCACCCCCCACGAGCTGATCGCCGGCATCATCACCGAGGTCGGCGTGCTCGCCCCCCCGCTCGCCGACTCGATCGCCGCCGCCTTCGGCCGAGGCTGACCCGGGCGCGTCGCGGCTGGGCGTCCGTCGCTCGGGGAGGGCCTGGCGAGGGAATGCTGAGGGGCCCGGGCGCCGACTCGAAGTCGACACCGCGCTTGGCCGCCTGGGTGATGGGGGAGAGAGGCCTGTTGAAAAGGCCGATCCTCGATCGGCCTCCGGGATTGCAGGGGGAGATCCTGTTTTTTCTTCTGGTGGAGGCGGTGGGAGTCGAACCCACGTCCGAGAAACGCGTCACGAAGGCTTTTACGTGCGTAGCCCTCTATTTACTATCTCGCCGCACGCGCTTTGGAAGAAGGCGCCTGGCGTGGCGGCCAGCCTTGCTTTGTTATCCGGTGCTCGGCGCAAGGCATCCGAGCACCTTCGACCCGCTTGGAGTGTCGCTCTGCCCGTCGTGGCGGGTCGCGCTCCGGGCAGAACGTCACGGCGTTTTTTTAGGCCGCGAGAGCGAAGTTATCGTTCGCAGGTATTAGGTTCCGCTTTTACGAGTGGATACTCGACACGCGACCCCCGCGCCGCAGTTGTTCCCCGTCGAAACCGGTACGCCCCCAGTTACCAAAGAACCATCGAACCTCGGCAGTATAAACCAGCGGCCGGGCGCGGCGATTCCCGCCGGTCAGGCGATAGCGGGTCCGTTTTGGTCCGCTGCGGGCGACCGCCCTCGGGACCACCCTCCCGAGCCCCCTTCCAGGCGGCCGTCCTCGGGACCAAACGGACCCAAGTACCGGTCAGGCGCCGCTCGGCGCGTCGCCGCCCGCGTCGCCGGCGGCGGCCTCGGCGACCGTCTCCAGGAACTCCGGCGGGCCGCTCGAGTGGAGGCGCGAGAGGACCAGGAACCAGGCGGAGAGCCCGAGGACGACGCCGATCGTGGCGAGCGGCAGGAGGCCGGGGAAGAGCGGCCAGAGCATCAGCGGGATCGCCCCGAGGGCGGCCATGACGAGGATGCCCACCGCCGCCGTCTGCAGGCGGTACTCGCTCGTTTCGGGCCGGAAGACGACGCGCGCCCCGGCGCCCGGCCACGATGCCGCGGTCGGCTCGATCCTGAGCTCGCCCGTCACCCAGCCCCGCCGCAGGCCGGCGACGACGGCCAGGCGAAGCCGGAACCGCCCGTCGCCCGCGCGCTCGATCTCCGCCCCCCACTGCTCGGCGGCGCGCTCGGCCGCGGCGCCCGCCCGCTCTGGGGAGACCGCGATCTCGACGGCGCTCTCGGCCGGGCCGGCGGCGGGCGGCGGCCCGGTCAGCGGGCGCTCTGCACGGGAAAGGCGAGCTGGTGGAGCGAGGCGAAGTAGTGCAGGCGGCCGCGCAGGTCGGCGACGCTCCCCTGGCAGCGCTCGAGGACGTCGGGGGCGAGGAGGAGGGTCAGCTCGCCGCCGGCCTCGGCGACGATGCAGGGGAGCTTGCCCTGGACGACGCCGTCGAGCGCCGGGGTGATCTCGTCGGTGTGGACGTAGTCGACGGGGACGCCGATCTCCTCCTTGCAGTCCCGCCACTCGGACTTCTCGCCGGCGAGGCCGTGGGTGATGCTGCAGAGAGTGCAGCCGCGGATCATCAGGAGCTTCTTGGCGCTGTCGATGAAGGCATTGAAGGTGCCCGAGCCGGCATTGAAGACGAAGACCAGCCGTTCGATCGTCCGCTTCTCGGTCATCCGACCCTCCCTGAAACCGTCAAGAGGCCGCGCGCGGGCGCGCCGGCCTGGTCCGCTGGTGAGTCCCCGCGTCCGGCGTCGAGTTCAACGGTCAGGCCGCCTCCGCGAGCACTTCGGCGAAGAAGGACTCGACGGCGACGAGGAAGCTCTCGACGTCGGGGAGGTGCTGGATGCTCTGGCGCAGGCGGCGCCCGTTCGGCAGGCCGTGAGTGTACCAACCGGTGAACTTGCGCAGCTTGTGGAGCGCGTACTTCGAGCTCTCGCGCTCGGCGACCAGCCGGAAGTGGCCGAGGATCAGGTCGCGCCGGTCGGCGAGCGTCGGCTCGGGCCAGGCGCCGCGCGACAGCCGGGCCGCGATCTGGCGGAAGATCCAGGGGTTGATCGTCGCCCCGCGGCCGACCATGACGCCGTCGCAGCCGGTCGCGGCGAGGAGGGCCAAGGCGTCGTCGGCGGTCCGCACGTCGCCGTTGCCGATCACCGGGATCGCCAGCGCCTCCTTGAGGCGCGCGAGATGGCTCCAGTCGGCCTCGCCGGTGAACATCTGGCGCGCCGTCCGCGCGTGCATGGCGACCGCGGCGACGCCCTGGTCCTGGCAGAGCCTGCCCAGCTCGAGGTAGTTGCGGCGGCCGTCGTCGAGCCCGAGCCGGAACTTGACGGTGAGCGGGATCGAGATCGCCCGGCGCACCGTCTTGACGATCTCCTCGGCGAGCCCGAGGTCGCCCATGAGCGCGGCGCCGGCGCAGCCCTTGAGGACCTTGTTCGCCGGGCAGCCCATGTTGATGTCGCAGACGTCGGCCCCCAGCTCCTCGACCACCCGCGCCGCCTCGGCCATGGTGGCGGCGTCGGAGCCGTAGATCTGGATGGCGAGCGGCCGCTCCTCGGGCGAGAGGTGCATCAGCTCGCGGGTGCGGCGGTTGCCGCTGACGATCGCCTTCGAGGAGACGAACTCCATCGAGACGACGCCGACGCCGCCGATGCGGCGGACGATCAGCCGGAAGTCGCGGTCGGTCACCCCCGCCATCGGCGCCAGCCAGAGCGGCGGGTCGACACGGACGCCGCCGATATCGACGGCGCCGATCTCGCAGCAGAGTCGGGGTCTCGTTCACGGGGCGATTCTACCGCGCCGCGCGGCGCGGCCGAGGAGGTAGGTGACGGCGGTGCCGACGAGCCCCCACTCGAGGCCGCCGAGGAGGAAGCTCCCCAGGAGGAGCCGCCGCCCGGTGAGCTGGAGGAAGCCGAGCGAAGCCGGGAAGTCCATCCAGATCAGGAGGTTGCCGCGCCCGAACCCGCCCCAGGTGCGCCACGCCCAGAAGACCGTCAGGGTGTGGAGGAAGAACGCCCCCAGGAAGGCGTGGCGCAGGGCGAGGCTCATCCGCAGGTTGGCGCGGCCGCCGGTCCCCGGTCGAGAAGCGGTCATCGCCCGTAAGCATAGACCGGGCGGGCTCGCCGGGCGGCGGGTACCGGGTCCGTTGGGTTCCGAGGACGGCCGCCTGGAAGGGGGTTCGGGAGGGTGGTCCCGAGGGCGGTCGCCCGCAGCGGACCCAACGGACCCGCTCGGCGGGATCGCGGCACGGGATTGGCGCGGGATTATCATCGCGGCGATCCGGGTTCTCCGGTGCATTCGGGGGAATACGTCTATGACCGTGACAGCCAACGGCCCTGTGGCGCCCGTCACGAGCCCGCCGGCCCTGACGACACCGGCCGGCCAGCCGGCCGCACCGGACACGCCGGCCAGGCCGGACGTGCCGGCGGTCGACCTCGCCGCGGCGGGGCTCCTGCCGCCCATCCCGGCCGCCTTCCTCGCCGGCTACGACCTCGACCTGCTCTCGCCGCTCGGCTTCCTCGCGCCGGGCGAGCTGCCGGTCTGGGGGGCGGAGCGGCCGGCCGGCCCGGCGCCGGGCTCGCCCGGCGACCGCCGCGCGCTCGCCCAGGGGCTCGCCGTCGCCAACCGCGGCTACGGCCACCCGCGGGCGGACGCCCTCGCCGCCCGGCTCGCCGACCCGGCGGTCAAGGTGGTCATCGCCGGCCAGCAGCCCGGCCTCTTCGGCGGGCCGCTCTACACCTTCTCCAAGATGATGGCGGTCGCCCGCTGGGCGGCGGCGCTCGAGGCGCGCGGCGAGCCGGCGGTGCCGGTCTTCTGGGTGGCGACCGAGGACCACGACTGGACGGAGGTGACGAGCGCCGTCTTCCAGACGCCCGCCGGGCCGCGGAGCTTCGACCTGGGGCCCGATCCCGAGCCGCTCACCCCGGTCGGCATGCGCACCTTCGGGCCGCCGGTCGCCGGCGTCCTCGCCGCGCTCGCCGCCGCCGCCCCCGGCGACCTCGAGGCCGACTGGCTGCAGACGCTCGGCCGCTGGTACCGGCCCGATGCCCGCTTCGGCGAGGCGTTCTGCCGGCTGATGATCCACCTGCTGGGCGAGCGATGTCCCCTCCTCGTCGACGCCATGCACCCGGCGCTCAAGGCCGCCGAGCGGCCCTGGCTGCGGCGCCTGGTCGAGCGGCGCTCCGCCGTCGAGGAGGCGCTCGCGGCGCGCGACGCCGCGCTCGCCGAGCGCGGCTTCCCCCTCCAGGTGACGCCGCAGCGCGGGGCCTCGCCCCTCTTCCTCTTCCGGAACGGCGAGCGGCGCAGAGTCGAGTGGCGCGGCGCGGACGGCTTCGCGCTCCGCGGGGTCGGCAGCCACGGCGGCCCGGAAGCCAAGGAGGGCCGGAGCGGCAGCGTCGCCGACCTCCTGCGCGCCATCGACGACAACCCCGGCGTCGTCTCGGCCGGGGTGCTGGCGCGGCCGGCGGTCCAGGACGCGGTCTTCGGCACCGCCCTCATCCTCCTCGGGCCGGGCGAGCTCTCCTACCTGCCGCAGGCGGCGGCGGCCTACGCCGCGCTCGAGGTGCCGCGCGCCGGTGGCGGCGCTGCGCCCGCAGGCGCTGGTCCTCGAGGAGCGGCAGCTCGCCAGGCTCGGCGAAGCGGGCGTCGGCCTGGCCGACCTCCTCGGCGACCCGCAGGCGCTCGACCGGGCGCGGGCGGTCGCCGGCGGCGGCGACATCGCGGCGCCGGTGCGCCAGAGCGTCGAGGCGTCGATCGCGGCGCTCCGCCCGGCGGCCCTCGCCCTCGACCCCAACCTCGAGCGGCCGTACGAGAAGACGCGCGAGCAGATCCTGCGCGCCCTCGACCTCTTCGCCGAGAAGGCGCTCGCCGCCGCGGCGCGCAAGGACGAGGTGCAGACCCGGCGCCTGGCGCAGCTGCGCGACGCGGTGATGCCGCTCGGCCGCTTCCAGGAGCGGGTGATGTCGACCGCCTACTTCGGGGGCCGCTACGGGCCGCGCCTGGCGGCGAGCTTCTGGGAGCAGATGGGGCTCGATCCCCGGCAGCTCCAGGTGGTGGCGCCGTGAAGCTCGACGTGCTGGCGATCGGCGCCCATCCGGACGACGTCGAGCTCGGCTGCGGCGGCACGCTCGCCCTCCTCGCCCGCGCCGGGCGGCGGGTGGGGATCCTCCACCTGACGCGCGGCGAGCGCGGCACCCGCGGCACGCCCGAGGAGCGGCTGACCGAGGCCGAGCGCGCCGCCGAGGCGCTGGGGGCCTCGGACCTCGCCTTCCTCGACTGCGGCGACGGCGGCCTGCGCACCGGCGAGGCCGAGGAGGAGGCGCTGATCGAGGTGCTGCGCGCCTGGCGCCCCGACCTCGTCCTCTCGCCGACGCCGCACGACCGCCACCCCGACCACACCCGCGCCCACCGCCTGGTCGAGTCGGCCTGCTTCTACTCGGGGCTGCGCGAGCGCGGCCAGCCGGCGGAGGACCGCGAGCCGCACCGGCCGGCGGCGGTCTTCTCGTTCATGCAGCACGACCCCTTCGAGCCCAGCTTCATCGTCGACGTGACGGCGACCTGGGAGGTGAAGCGCCGAGCCCTCGCCGCCTATCGGAGCCAGCTCTTCCAGGCGGATCGGGAGGCGGATCCAGCGGACGACAAGGCTCGCGCCGCGCCGCCCACCAAGATCTCCAGCCCCGAGTTCTCGCTGATGGTCGAGGGGCGGGCGCGGCACTTCGGCATCCTGGTCGGCGCCGCCTACGGCGAGCCGTTCTGGAGCCGGCTGCCGCTCGCCGTCCCCGATCCCTTCCTGATCCTGCCGGGGGGAGTGCGATGAGGATCGGGATCTCCTGCTACCCGACCTACGGCGGCTCGGGGATCGTCGCGACCGAGCTCGCGATGGCGCTCGCGGAGGGCGGCGACGAGGTCCACGTCATCAGCTACGCGCTGCCCTCGCGGCTCACCTTCGTCACCCCCAAGCTCTTCTTCCACGAGGTGATCGTCCCCCGCTACCCGCTCTTCGAGTACCCGCCCTACCCCCTCGCCCTGGCGACCAAGATGGTCGAGGTGGCGCGCCACAGCGGGCTCGACGTCCTCCACGTCCACTACGCCATCCCCAACGCGGTCTCGGCGGTGCTGGCGCGGCAGATCCTGGCGCCGCTGCCGCTGCCGGTGGTGACCACCCTCCACGGCACCGACGTCACCCTGGTCGGCAACGACCCCAGCTACCTCGAGACGACGCGCTTCGGCATCGTCGAGAGCGACGCGGTGACGGCGGTCTCGGAGTCGCTGCGCCGGACGACGGTCGAGCAGCTCGGCGTGCAGAGCCGGATCGACGTGGTGCCCAACTTCATCGACCCGGCGCGCTTCGAGGCGGCGAGGAAGCTCCCCGGCGCCCGCCGCTGGGCGCGGGCCGGGGAGAGGGTCCTCGTCCACATCTCGAACTTCCGGCCCTTGAAGCGCGTGCTCGACGTCGTCGGCATCTTCGAGCGCGTCCACCGGCAGGTGCCGTCGCGCCTGCTGATGGTCGGCGACGGCCCGGACCGCCCGAAGGTCGAGCAGTACTGCCGCGAGCATGGCATCTGCGGCGCCATCACCTTCGTCGGCAGCCTGCCGCTGGTCGAGGAGGTGCTCGTCGGGGCCGACCTCTTCCTCCTCCCCTCGGACACCGAGTCGTTCGGCTTGGCGGCGCTCGAGGCGCTCGCCTGCGAGGTGCCGGTCGTGGCGACCGCGGTCGGCGGCATCCCCGAGGTGGTGATCGACGGCGAGACCGGCTACCTGCGCCCGGTGGGCGACGTCGAGGGGATGGCCGCCGCGGCCCTCGCGCTCCTCGGCGACGACGACCTCCATCGCCGGTTCGCCCGCGCCGGCCGCCGGCGCGCCGTCGAGGTCTTCAGCCAGGCCGCCGTCGTCGCGCGCTACCGGGAGATCTACCAGCGGGTGCAGGGCTAGGAGCCCGGGCGCGTCCCGGCCGCCCCGGCCAATGACCGTCCAGCGCCTGGTGACCGGCAGGGTGCGCCTGCTCCTCGTGGGGGCCGGGCACGCGCATCTCGAGGTCATGCGGCGGCTGGCGGCCGACCCGCCGGGGGTGGAGCTGACGGTGGTCTCGACCGCGGCGCGCCACCACTACTCGGGGATGGTCCCCGGCTACATCCAGGGCACCTACTCGGAGGACGAGATCGCGCTCGACGTGCCGCGCCTCGCCGCGCGCTCGGGCGGCCGCTTCGTCGCCGGGCAGGCGGTGGCGGTCGATCCGGCGGGCCGGCGGGTGCGGCTGGCCGGCGGTGAGGAGCTCGGCTACGACCTCGCCTCCTTCGCCGTCGGCTCCGAGACCGCCGGCGTCGACGATCCGGCGGTCGCCGCGCACGCGCAGCGCCTGAAGCCGCTGGCGCGGGTGGCCGAGCTCCGCGCGCGGCTCCTCGAGCTCGCCGGCAGGACGGAGGAGGGGCAGCGGGCAGCCGTCGCCATCGTCGGCGGCGGGGCGGCCGGGCTCGAGGTCGCGTTCGCCGCCGCGCGCCTCCTCGACGACGCGCGGGTCGAGCGGCAGGTGACGATCCTCGAGGGCGGCGCCGAGATCCTCGCCGGCTACACCGACCGCCTCCGCGCCCGCGCCCGCGAAGTGCTCGCCGCGCGCGGCATCGCCGTCCGCACCGGCGCGCGGGCCGCCGCCGTCGGCGCCGCCGAGGTGGCGACCGCGGACGGCTCGCGGGTGCCTTCCGAGCTCACCATCTGGCTGACCGGCGCCGTCGCCCAGCCGCTCTTCCAGGGCTCGGGCCTCGCCGTCGACGACCGCGGCTTTCTGCTCCTCGACGATTCGCTGCGCGCGCTCGGCGACCCCCGCATCTTCGCCGCCGGCGACTGCGGCACCCTCGCCCGCTATCCGGAGACGCCCAAGGCCGGCGTCTACGCGGTGCGCGAGGGGCCGGTCCTCTGGGGGAGCCTCCTCGCCGCCCTGCACGGGAGCCCGGCGCCGCGCTACCGGCCGCAGCAGGATTTCCTCTCGCTCTTGAACACCGCCGACGGCCGCGCGCTCCTCGCCTACAAGGGGATGGTTTCCTACGGCCGCTCGGCCTGGCGGCTCAAGGACTGGATCGACCGGCGGTTCATGGCCCGGTACCGGTGAGGGGGGCAGGGCTCATCCGGCTTCTCGGCCGATCCGTACTAGCGGCGTGAGGCGCCAGATGACGCTCGGCGGCAAGCAGCGTACGGCGCGCGCCCGCGCGCCATGGCTGGCGCTCGTCCTGGCGCTCGGCCTGGCCACCGCCGTGCGGGCCCACGAGATGGGGACGCTCCAGATGACCGCGACCTTCCATCGCGACGGCACCTACCGGGTGGACGTGGCGGTCGACGAGGAGCGCGTCTCGGGCTTCCCGGTCGCCGGGCCGCCGGGGGAGACCCGCTACGGCAGGATCGCCGGGTTCGCCGCCGCGGTCCCGGCCGGCGAGCGGGCTCGGCTCGGGCCCTTCTTGCGGACGCTCGTCGAGAGCTCGACCCTCGCCTTCGACGGCCGCCCGTCGCCCCCCGAGGCCGTCTCCCTCGACCGGCCGCCGGCGCCGGCGGACGACCCCTTCGCGCCGCCGCCCAAGCTGACGCTCCATCTCGCCGGTCCCATCCCGCCGGGAGCGCGGACGGCGACCTGGCGGATCGACCTCGTTCTCGGCTCGTTTCCCATCGCCTTCACCAACGAGGGGGACGCGGCGCTCTCCCGGCAGTGGCTGGAGGGGCAGCGGCCGAGCCGGCCGTTCCGGCTCTCGCCCGAGGTCGTGCCGGCGTCCCGCTGGCGGGTGGCGCTCCGCTACCTGAGGCTCGGCTACACCCGCGTGCTGCCGCGGGGGACGGACCACGTCCTCTTCCTCCTCGGGATCTTCCTCCTCTCCCTGCGCTGGAGGCCGCTGCTCGCCCAGGTGACCGCGTTCACCCTCGCCCAGGCGCTGGCGCTGGCGCTCTCGATCTACGGCCTGGCCGTCCTCCCGCCGCGTATGGTCGCTCCGGCGGTCGCCCTCTCGATCGTCTACGTGGCGTTCGGGAACGTCCTCGGCCGCGAGCCCGGAGCCTGGCGGATCGCCCTCGTCTTCGCCTGCGGCCTCCTCCATGGCCTCGGCCTCGCCGGGGCGCTCCGTGCGCCGGGCCTGCCGCGCGCGGAGCTCGCCGCCGCCCTCCTCTCCTGCGATCTCGGCGCCGTGGCCGGCCAGCTCACGGTCCTCGCCGCCGCCTTCCTCCTCGTCGGCTACCCCTTCCGCGGCAAGCCCTGGTACCGGCGGCGGGTGGCCGTCCCCGCCTCGCTCGCCATCGCGGCGATCGGCCTGTATTGGTCGATCCAGCGGATCTTTTTCTGAGCCCCGGGCTTCTCTGGGACAACCGCCGCCGCGATTGACAATCCACCAGCGCTTGCTATGATTTGGAATCAGGACCGACTGCGGTCCTGTTTTGATGAGAGGAAGCCGAAAGGAAGCGGAGAGGAAGCGAGCCAAGATGATCCGAATCACCCGACAGACGGACTACGGCATCGTCCTCATGACCCACATGGCGGGCAGCCCGGAGCGGCAGTACGCGCCCCCGAGCTGGCCGACGAGGTGCGGCTGCCGCTGCCGACGGTGAGCAAGATCCTGAAGCTGCTGGCGCGCGAGGGGCTGCTCGCGTCGCACCGCGGGGTCAAGGGGGGCTACAGCCTCGCGCCGCCGGCGGAGGAGATCTCGATGGCGGAGATCATCGCCGCCCTCGAGGGGCCGATCGCCATCACCGAGTGCATCGAGCGACGAGCGCGGCTGCTCCACGAGCCGCTCTGCCCGGTGCGCGGCAACTGGCAGCGGATCAACGAGGCGGTGCGCACCGCCCTCGACGGGATCTCGCTCGCCGAGATGGCCCAGCCGCTGGCGTCCAGCAGCTGGTCACCCTGGGGGGCAGGCGCCAGCTCGCCGGAGCCGCCGCCGCGCCGCAGAACTTGAGATCGCCGGTCCGCGGGCTCGCCCGCGGCCTGACATACAGATCGAGGACACCATGCAGACGACGCCACCAACACCATCGAAGCAGTTCGCCGCAGCAGGACTACAAGTTCGGCTTCGTCACCGACGTCGAGCAGGAGAGCCTCCCGCCGGGTCTGAACGAGGACGTCGTCCGCCTGATCTCGGCCAAGAAGGAGCGAGCCCGAGTGGCTGCTCGAGTGGCGCCTCAAGGCCTACCGCCACTGGCTGACCATGAAGGAGCCGACCTGGGCGAACGTCCACTACCCGCCGATCGACTACCAGTCGATCATCTACTACGCCGCGCCGAAGCCGAAGAGCAACGGCCCGAAGAGCCTGGACGAGGTCGATCCCGAGATCCTCAAGACCTACGAGAAGCTGGGCATCCCGCTCGCACGAGCGGGCGATGCCTCGCCGGCGTCGCGGTCGACGCGGTGTTCGACAGCGTCTCGGTCGCCACCACCTTCAAGGGCAAGCTCGCCGAGGTGGGGATCATCTTCTGCTCCTTCTCCGAGGCGGTGCAGCAACCACCCCGAGCTGGTCCGCAAGTACCTGGGCTCGGTCGTCCCCTACACGCGACAACTTCTTCGCCACCCTCAACTCGGCGGTCTTCTCGCGACGGCTCGTTCGTCTACATCCCCAAGGGCGTGCGCTGCCCGATGGAGCTGTCGACCTACTTCCGCATCAACGCCCAGAACTCCGGGCAGTTCGAGCGCACGCTGATCATCGCCGACGAGGGCGCCTACGTCTCCTACCTCGAGGGCTGCACGGCGCCGATGCGCGACGAGAACCAGCTCCACGCCGCGGTCGTCGAGCTGGTGGCGCTCGAGGACGCCACGATCAAGTACTCGACGGTGCAGAACTGGTACCCGGGCGACGAGAACGGCAAGGGCGGCATCTACAACTTCGTCACCAAGCGCGGCAAGTGCGACGGCGCCAGCGCGAAGATCTCCTGGACGCAGGTCGAGACCGGCTCGGCGATCACCTGGAAGTACCCGAGCGTCATCCTGAAGGGCGACGACTCGGTCGGCGAGTTCTACTCGGTCGCGCTGACCAAGGGCTACCAGCAGGCCGACACCGGCACCAAGATGATCCACATCGGCAAGAACACCACGCAGCACGATCGTCTCGAAGGGCATCTCCGCCGGCCACGGCCAGAACACCTACCGCGGCGCGGTGCGGATCCTGCAAGGGCGCCGACAACGCGCGCAACTTCTCGCAGTGCGACTCGATGCTGATCGGCGACCAGTGCGGCGCCCACACCTTCCCCTACATCGACGTGCAGAACCCCACGGCGCGCATGGAGCACGAGGCGACCACCTCGAAGATCGGCGAGGACCAGATCTTCTACTGCAACCAGCGCGGCATCTCGACCGAGGACGCCGTCTCGATGATCGTCAACGGCTTCTGCAAGGAGGTCTTCCAGCGAGCTGCCGATGGAGTTCGCGGTCGAGGCGCAGAAGCTGCTCGGCGTGAACCTCGAGGGGAGCGTCGGCTGAGCCGCGCAGCTCGAGAACCGAAAGTGCTTGTCATTCGAGAGCCGCGACCCAATTTGCTGAGGGACACATGCTCGAGATCAGAAACCTGCACGCCACGGTCGAGGGGCACGAGATCCTCAAGGGGATCGACCTCGACGATCCAGGCCGGCGAGGTGCACGCCATCATGGGCCCCAACGGCTCGGGCAAGAGCACGCTCGCCCGCGTGCTGGCCGGCCACGAGAGCTACGAGGTCACCGGCGGGCGAGGTCCTCTTCGACGGCAAGGACCTGCTGGAGATGGAGCCCGAGGAGCGGGCGCGCGAGGGGGTCTTCATGGCCTTCCAGTACCCGGTCGAGATCCCCGGCGTCAGCAACACCTACTTCCTCAAGGCCGCGCTCAACGCCGTGCGCAAGCACCGCGGCCTGGCGGAGCTCGACGCGATCGAGTTCCTCGAGCTGGTGCGCGCAGAAGATGAAGCTGGTGCAGATGGACGAGAGCGCTGCTCAACCGCCCGGTCAACGAGGGGTTCTCGGGCGGCGAGAAGAAGCGCAACGAGATCTTCCACATGGCGGTGCTCGAGCCGCGCCTGGCGATCCTCGACGAGACCGACTCCGGGCTCGACATCGACGCCCTGCGCATCGTCGCCGACGGCGTCAACGCCCTGCGTCAGCCGGACCGCGCCGTTCCTGGTCATCACCCACTACCAGCGGCTGCTCAACTACATCGTGCCCGACTTCGTGCACGTGCTGGTCGACGGCCGCATCGTGCGCTCCGGCGGCAAGGAGCTGGCGCTCGAGCTCGAGGCCAAGGGTTACGCCTGGCTCGAGGACGAGGCGCGGGCGGCGGCGGAGAACGCCGCCGCGGGCGTCGGGGCGTGACGGTGGCGGCGATGGCACCGATGGGATCGACGACCGCGACGGCGCAGGACCCGCGGACCGCCGAGCCGACGGTCGAGATGGCGGCGACCTCGCCTGGGTCCTCGAGCGCGCCCACCGGCGGCGCGAGCGGCCGGGCACCGAGCCGCCGGAGCCGGCGTCGATCACCGCGCTCCGCCAGCGGGCGCTCGGCGCGCTTCGCGCGAGCTCGGCTTCCCCACCCTGCGGCAGGAGGCGTGGCGGGCTGACCAACGTGGAGCCGATCGCCCAGGGGACCTTCGCCGAGGCCGGAGCGCTGGAGCCCGCGGCCATGCGGGCGGCGGAGGCGCGGCTCGCGCCTTACCTCTTCGACGCCGCGGCGACGCTGGTCTTCGTCGACGGGCGCTTCGCGCCGCACCTCTCGCCGGCGGCGGACCTCGGCCCGGGGGTGATCGCGACGAGCCTCGCCGAGGTGCTCGCGCGCGACACCCGGAGCAGGTCGAGCCCTACCTCGGCCGCCACGCGAGCTTCGAGCAGGCGAGCTTCGTGGCCCTGAACACGGCGTTCTTGCCGACGGCGCCTTCGTCTGCGGCTGCCGCGCGGGCGCCGGCTGACCGGGCCGATCCACCTGCTCTTCGTCTCTGCCGGGAGCCGCGGGCGAGGGCGGCCGGACGGCCGTCGCCTTCCCGCGCAACCTCTTGGTCGATCGGCGAGAACAGCCAGGCGACGGTCGTCGAGACCTACGTCGATCTGGCGGCCGGCGGCGCCGAGCCGGCCTACTTCACCTGCGCGCGTCACCGAGCTGGTCGCCGGCCCCGGCGCCGTCGTCGACCACTACAAGGTGCAGCGCGAGAGCCGCGAGGCGTTCCACATGGCGACCTTCGAGCTGGTCCAGGAGCGCGCCTCGAACGTGCTCGCTCGCACTCGATCTCGCTCGGCGGCGCCCTGGTGCGCAACGACGTCAACGCCCTCCTCGACGGCGAGGGGAGCGATGACGATCCTGAACGGCCTCTACATGTCGGCGGCCGGCAGTTCGTCGACAACCACATGCGGGTCGAGCACGCCAAGCCCCACTGCGCCAGCCACGAGCTCTACAAGGGGGTGCTCGACGGCAAGGCGCGCGCGATCTTCAACGGCCTGATCCACGTCCGCAAGGGCGCCCAGAAGACCGACGCCAAGCAGTCGAACCGCAACCTCCTGCTGTCGCGGGACGCGATCGCCAACTCCAACCCGCAGCTCGAGATCTTCGCCGACGACGTCCGCTGCACCCACGGCTCGACCGTCGGCCAGCTCGACGACGACGCGATCTTCTACCTGCGCTCCCGCGGCATCGGCGCCGAGGCGGCGCGGAGCATGCTGACCTACGCCTTCGCGAGCGACATCGTCGAGCGCATCAAGGTCCCGGCCGGTGCGGCGCGACCTCGAGGAGTACCTGTTCGCCCGGCTGCCCAAGGGCGAGGTCGTGCGGCAGTCGGTGTAGGGATGACGATGACGACGCGCCAGACGACCGAGCTCGATACGGCGGCGGCTGAGCGCCCGCAGGAGGGCAGGCGCCCGCTGCCGCCCTTCGACCTCGCGCGGGTGCGCGGCGACTTCCCGATCCTCGCCCGCCGCGTCCACGGCCACCCGCTCGTCTACCTCGACAACGCCGCCTCGACGCAGAAGCCGCGGGCGGTCATCGAGGCGATCGCCGGCTTCTAGCCGCGAGTCGTACGCCAACGTCGATGCGCGGGGTCCACACCCTGTCGCAGGTGGCGACCGAGCGCTACGAGGCGGCGCGGGCGCGGGTGCAGCGCTTCGTGGGCGCGGCCGATCCCGGCGAGATCGTCTTCGTCCGCGGCACCACCGAGGCGATCAACCTGGTGGCCCAGACCTTCGGGCCGCCTCGTGCGTCGGCCCCGGCGACGAGGTGCTGGTCACCGAGCTCGAGCACCACTCGAACATCGTCCCCTGGCAGCTCCTCTGCGCCGAGCGCGGGGCGCGGCTCGCCGTGGCGCCGATCGACGACCGCGGCGAGGTGCCGCTCGACGAGCTCGCGCGGCGGCTCGGCCCGCGCACGCGGCTCGTCGCCGTGGCGCACGTCTCGAACGCGCTCGGCACCATCAACCCCGTCCGCGAGATCGCCGAGATGGCGCACGCCCACGGCGCCGCGATCCTCGTCGACGGCGCCCAGGCGCGCGCCCCACTGCGCGGTCGACGTGCGGGCGCTCGGCTGCGACTTCTACGCCTTCTCCGGCCACAAGGTGTACGGCCCCTCAGGGCATCGGCGCCCTCTACGGCAAGGCCGAGCACCTCGCGGCGATGCCGCCCTGGCAGGGCGGCGGCGGCATGATCTCGCGGGTGCGCTTCGCGGGCACCGACGTACGCCCCGCCGCCGGCGCGCTTCGAGGCGGGCACGCCGGCGATCGAGGCGGCGGTGGGCCTGGCGGCGGCGCTCGACTACGTCGACGAGGTCGGACGCGAGCGGATCGCCGCCTGGGAGGGCGAGCTCCTCGCCGCCGCGACGGCGCTCCTCGCCGCGATCCCGGGCGTGCGGCTCATCGGGACGGCGCGCGAGAAGGCGGCCGTGCTCTCCTTCGTCGTCGACGGGGTCCACCCGCACGACCTCGGGACGCTCCTCGACGGCTACGGGATCGCCGTCCGCGCCGGCCACCACTGCGCGCAGCCGGTGATGGAGCATTTCGGCGTGCCGGCGACGGCGCGCGCCTCCTTCGCCTTCTACAACACGCTCGAGGAGGCCGAGGCGCTCGCCGCCGGCGTCGCGCGGGTGGGGGAGATGTTCCGCGCCTGAGCGCGCGCGGGGAACCTGCCATGGACCACGAGCTCTACCAGGAGGTCATCCTCGACCACAACCGGCGGCCGCGGAACTTCGGCGCCCTCCCCGGCGCCAACCGCACCGCCGAGGGCAACAACCCGCTCTGCGGCGACCGCGTGACGCTCTACCTGGAGGTCGACGGCGACCGCATCCGGAACGTCTCCTTCGAAGGCGCCGGCTGCGCCATCTCGACCGCCTCGGCGTCGCTGATGACCGAGGCGCTCAAGGGCAAGAGCGTCGCCGAGGCGCGCCGGCTCTTCGACGGCTTCCATCGCCTGCTGACGACCGGCGAGGCGCCGGGGGACGATCCCGCGGGCGGCCACCCGATCGGCACCGACGCCGAGCTCGACAAGCTCGCCGTCTTCTCGGGCGTGCGCGCCTACCCGATGCGCGTCAAGTGCGCGACCCTCGCCTGGCATACCTTGAAGTCCGCCCTCGACGCCCCCGACACCGCCGCGAGCCCCAGCCCGGGCCGCAGGAGTAGAGCCATGGCCGAACCGCAAGGCGACCCCGAGACGGCCGCCGGCCCTCCCGCCGCGGGCCCGGCGCCGCCCGAGACGGCCGTCGGGACGGCTCCGCCGGACGCCGCGACGCCCGCCGGCCGCGACGCCATCGAGGCGGGGATCGTCGAGGCCCTGAAGACCGTCTTCGACCCCGAGATCCCGGTCAACATCTACGAGATGGGTCTGATCTACGACATCGGCATCGACCCGACCGGCGAGGTCGCGATCACCATGACCCTCACCTCTCCGGGCTGCCCGGTCGCCGGCTCGCTCCCCGGCGAGGTGCAGACGAAGATCGAGCGCGTCGCCGGCGTCACCGCCGCCCGGATCGACCTCGTCTGGGAGCCCGCCTGGGCGCCGACGATGATGTCCGAGGCCGCCCGTCTCCAGCTCGGGATGTTCTAGCGGCTAGGGGCGCCGCCGCGGCGCGAGCAGCCTGGTGAAGCCCCGCAGGTACTCTTCGACCGGCGGCGAGAAGGGGTAGGTCGGCAGCTCGCCGGGCCGCAGCTCGCCGCGGGCGAGCCGGCCGAAGAGGTCGGACAGCTCCGAGGGATGGCGGATCCACCGCTCGGTGTCGAGCCAGAAGATGCCCTGCGGGTCGACGCGGCCGTTCGGCTCGCAGACCTGCGAATCCCAGTCGGTCGAATCCACGAAGGGGTACCAGCAGGCGCCGCGGAAGCTCGCGCCGGCCCGGTGGCAGCGCGCGGCGAAGCGCTCGCACTCGAGGAGCATCAGCTTGAGCCAGGTGCAGCGGTCGCGTATCTCGCCGCGGATGTTGGTCTCGGTCAAGGCGAAGGCGGCGATCGTCCCCGCGCAGCGCTCGAGATAGCCCGCGGCCACCGCCGCGAAGCCGCGAGGTGTCGGATGGGGGACGATCGCGCCGTCCTCGCCCCACAGCCATTCGGAGTGTGGGTAGTAGTTGAGGCCCAGCACGTCGATCCGCGTCGGGTGTTCCTGGAACCAGGCGATCGCCTCTCCGGTGACGTGCGGGGCGAGGTAGGCGTGGAGCGGATGACCGCGGTCGACGCGACCCGCCAGCAGATCGAGCACCAGGAACCGCTTCCGGTTCATGAATAGGACGTTCTCTTCGGCCCCGGGGTGCGCCGCCCGGTGCTCCTCGCAGGAGTCGGCATGGACGAGCTCGACGCCACCGCGGATGCCGTCGAGCGCCGTCTTCACCCGCGCGATGCTCCGCGCCGTCGCGAAGACCATGCGGACGAACGACCGCGCGCTCGTCTCATGGGGGTACCAGACACCCTCGTAGCCGCAGAGCCAGGAGGTCACCAGGGGCTCGTTGACGATCGTGTACCTCCTGACCCAGGGGTACCGGTCAGCCAGACGGACGCAGAACTCGAGATAGCGTTCCTCGAAGCGGGGATCCAGGAATCCCCCCGTGAGCCAGGCCGGGAAGCTCACGTGGTGCAGGGGGTCCAAGATGGGATCGATCCCGAGGTCGCGGATGTGCTCCATCGCCCGGTCCATCCACGCCCAGTCCCAGGCGCCCTCCGCCGGCTGGATGCGGTGCCACGGTGCCGAGTAGCGCAGGGAGGCGAGGCCGGTCGCCCGCACCAGGCGCAGGTCCTCCACCGTGCGCTCGAGATGGCGGGAGAGCTCGAGGACGTCGACCAGCGGCCGGTCGGCGCAGACGATCCGGGTGCTCTCGAAACCGCTCGATATCTCGATTCTGTTCGGCGCCTGCAACGAGCTCGCCCTCCCTCGAAAGGCGGCGATGATGGCACATCGTGCGAGTCCGCTCGCCGCCCGGCGTCAGCCCCCTGGGGACCAACCCTTTAGCGAAGGATCAATATGGGATTTCCTGGGCTCGAGCGGCTAAAAAAATGGTGCTTCATTTCGTAGAGGAGTGATAAAGTTGGCTCCTCAGCGATTCCGTTTCGCCTTCGATCCCGCCCACGGCACGACATCCTGGCCTCCGCAGCCCCATCCATGGATCCAGCCGCCGCGGACGACGCCCCCCCCGCGGGGCCGGTCTCTCCGGCGCCGTCCGCCGGGCCGGCGTCCCTGGAGGCGCTGCTCGAGGAGCTCCGCCCGAAGATCCGCCGCCTCTTCGCCAACTACCGCGTGCCGCACACCGACGCCGAGGACCTGCTGCAGGAGGCGCTCCTGGCGACGTTCCTCAACTGGGGCGAGATCCGCTGCAAGCAGGGATGGCTCCTCGTCACCCTGCGCCACAAGTGCTCGGTGTACTGGCGGGCGAAGCGCTACGGCAGGGTGCAGGCGGTCGATCCGCCGACCCTGGAGGTCCTCGCGGCGCCGCTCCCCGCCCCTCAGGAGCGCGCCGAGATGATCTGGGATCTCGACCGCGCCGTCCTCAGCCTCGACGAGCGGCATCGCAAGCTGCTGCGCCTGCGCTACGCCATGGGCTTCTCGACCGTCGAGGTCGCCCAGCGGCTGGGCTACAACGTCACCAGCGTGAGGAAGCTCGCCTGCCGCTCGGTCGATCGCCTGCAGAAGACGATCGATGGCAAGCGCAAGCGGCGGAAGATCAAGAAGAAGCCGGCGGTTCCCTAGGGCCGCCGCACGGGGTAGAGGTTCCGCTCCCCGCGGCGGGCGCGGCGGGACGCGGAGCGGGATCAGGATGCCGGGTCGGCCGCCGCCAGGCCCACGGGCTCCGGGTCCACGGGGGCCGGCCGGTTGCTCAGGGTCTCGCGCAGCACCATGGCGTGCCGCTCGGCCTCGGCGGCGCGGGTGCTGTAGCGTCCCTCGGCGTAATGGAGACCGCGCTCGTGCATCCGCGCCTCCATCCGCCGCGCCAGATCCGCCATCTCCTCGAGCGAGCGCACCGCCGCCCACATCGCCTCCTCCCGGCTCCTCCCCTGGGCGTCGAGCAGGCTCTCCGGCGAGAACGCGTGTCCCGTGCGGCAGCGGTAGCGCGTCAGGCCCGCCTCCGACAGCTCCCAGAGCCCGCCGCCGCAGTCCGGGCAGGTAAAGCCGGAAGGGGTGCCGTGGAGCTGTCCCGACTGGCCGAGCTCCTCCTCGCCGGCGAGGAAGGAGGGCACCGTGAAATCTGCGATGGGCTCGTTCACCAGGCGGACGAGCAGCTCCGCCACCCGATCGAGCGGCACCACGTGATCGACTGCCACGTTCTCGATGGCGGAGCGCGGCATGCCCGGGTAGTCGGCTTCGGCGGGGTCCTGGACCAGGGCCATCCCGCCGGCGCTCTTGATGGCGGCGAGGCCGGCGGTGCCGTCGTCGAGGTTGCCGGTCAGCACGACGCCCACGACGCGCCGCCCGAAGCTGCGCGCCGCCGAGCGGAAGAGCACGTCGATCGCCGGCCGGTAGCCGTTCTCGCGCGGGCCCTGGAGGAGGTGGACCGAGCTGTCGTTGACCACCATGTGGCGGTCGGGCGGCGCGGTGTAGACCCAGCCCTTGCGGATCCTCTCGGAGGCTTCCGGGTGCTTGACCGGCAGGTGGCCGGCGCGGCCGAGGATGCTCGGCAGGGCGCTGGTGCGCCCCTCTCCCAGATGGAGGACGGCGAAGACCGAGGCGGGGAGGTTGGCCGGCAGCCCGCCGATCACCTCCGCCAGCGCGTGCACTCCGCCGGCCGAGGCGCCGATCGTGATGATGTCGTGGTTGGCCATGGCGTGGGACGACCTCCGCCAGCTTAGACCCCGACTCCCGCGGCGCCGTCGAGCACCTGGCGCACGGCCCGCAGGAAGTGGCTGGGGGGGAAGGGCTTCTGCAGGAAGCTCTTGCCCGGGTCGAGGACGCCGTGCTGGGAGATGGCGTCCTCCGGATATCCGGAGATGTATAGCACCTTCGTCTCCGGCCGCACGACCGCCAGCCGCTCGGCGAGCTGGCCGCCGGAGATGCCGGGCATGATGACGTCGGTGACCGCGAGGTGAATGGGCCCCGCCTGATGCGCCGCCAGGCTCAGGGCCTCTTCGCCGCTCCTCGCCGGCAGCACCGTGTAGCCGTGGCTCTCCAGCACCTCGATCGCCGGCTCGCGGATGTTGTCCTCGTCCTCGACCAGGAGGATGACCTCGTGGCCCCGCGCCGCGCGGCGCCGCGCCGCCGCCGAAGGCCGCGCCGGTGCGGCGGAGCGCTCCTCGACCGCATTGGCAGCCTGCGGCAGGTAGATCTCGAAGCGGCTCCCCCGCCCCGGGGAGCTCTCGACCCGCACGCGGCCGCCGCTCTGGCGGACGATGCCGTAGACCGTGGCGAGGCCGAGGCCGGTCCCCTTGCCGCGCTCCTTGGTGGTGAAGAAGGGCTCGAAGAGGTGGCCCTTCACCTCGTCGCTCATGCCGAGGCCGTCGTCGGCGACGGCGATGCGGACGTAGCGGCCGGGCGGCAGATCGAGCTGCGGATCGACAGGCGCGTCGGGCGCCGTCGCCACGACCGCGGCGGTTTCGAGCACGCAATGGCCGCCCTCGGGCATGGCGTCGCGGGCGTTGACGACCAGATTCAGGATCACCTGCTCGAGCTGCGCGAAATCGGCGTCGATCTCCCCGGCGTCGGGAGCGAGGCGGGCCTCGAGCTGGATGCGCTCGCCGACCATCTGGCGCAGCATCGCCGTCATCTCGTCGAGGAGGATGTTCACCGGCAGCCGGCGCGGCTTCAGGATCTGCTTGCGGCCGAAGGCGAGGAGCTGGCCCGCCAGCCGCGCCGCCCGCTCGACCGCCTTCTCGATCGCCGCCAGGTGGGCGCGCAGGCGGGGCTCCGATCCCAGGCCGTCGTCGAGCAGCTCGGCGTGGAAAGAGATCGCCCCCAGCAGGTTGTTGAAGGCGTGCGCGATGCCGCCGGTCAGGCGGCCGATCGACTCCAGCCGCTGGCTGTGCCGCAGGCGCTCCTGGCTCTCCTGGAGGGCCCGCTCGGTCGCCCGCCGGGCCGAGATGTCGCGGACCATCCAGCGCAGGTCGGGCGGCTGGCGGCCGAGCCCCGCCTCCTGGACGACGGTGATCATCGCGGGGAACGGCGGTCCGTCCCGGCGCTGCAGGGTCACCTCCCAGTCGGCGAGCCGCTCGCCGGCGGTGAGGCGCGGGAAGAGGGCGCGGAACCGCGCCCGGTCCGCCTCGGCGACGAAGACGACGAGCGGCTTGCCGCGCAGCGCCTTGGGCGAGGTCTGGAAGAGCTTGAGGGCGGCGAGGTTCGCCTCCTGGACGACCCCGATGAGGTTGGTCACCAGATAGCCGTCGGGGGCCAGCTCGAAGAGGTCCTGGTAGCGGTGGCGCTGGATCTCGAGCTCCTCGCGGACCACGAGCAGCTCCTCGTTCTGCAGCGTCAGCTCCTCGTCGGCGACCTCCACCTCCTCGAGCACGAGCTGCAGGTCGTGGACGGCCTCGACCAGCCCGGGATCCTCCGGCGCGCCCTCGAGGCGCTGCTCGAAGGCGCGCAGGCGCTCGCGGAAGGCCGCGAGCTCGGTGAGCGGCTGGGCGCTCGGCCGTCCGTCGCCGCGCCTCGCTCGGCGGGCCTTCCCCGCGTGTCGGTTGTCTCGCGTCATGGCGTCCCCGCCGTCTAGTGCCGCAAACTACGTACCAGAGGGCGATGAGGCGGCGGAGGCATCTTCCATGATGACCAGGAGGTCGCCTTCCCGCCCGCCCGGTCCGCTCGGTGCGGTCAGCGTCGTGCAGGTCACCTTGCAGACGATCGGCCGGCCGCGCCGGTTGACCCCCTCGAGCGTCACGATCTCTTGCGCCGAGCCGTCGAGGCAGGCGCGCAGCGGCGCCTTGAGCTGTGCCACCGGAATTCCGATGTCGAGCTTGAGGAAGGGCCGCCCCACGGCCTCGTCGCTGCGCAGCCCCCAGAGGTCTTCCGCGCGCTGGCTCCAGATGAGGACGGTGAGCGCACGGTCGAGCACCACCATGCCGGCCTGCAGGTTGTCGAGGATCGAGGCGAGGAGGTCGTTGACGTCGAGCAGCTCCGTGGAGCGCTGCATCACCTGGTCGTTCATCGTCCGCAGCTCCTCGTTGGTCGACTGCAGCTCCTCGTTCATCGTCTCGAGCTCCTCGTTGGCCGACTGCAGCTCCTCGTTGGTCGTCTCCAGCTCCTCGACCGTCGACTGCAGCTCCTCGTTGGTCGTCTCGAGCTCCTCCTTGGCGGACTGCAGCTCCTCGTAGGCGGTCACCAGCGCCTCGTTCGCCCGCTCGAGCTCGGCCTCCAGCTTTTTCGACTGGGTGAGGTCCAGGAAGGAGACGGAGACGCCGATGAGCTTGTTGCTCTCGTCGAGGAGCGGCAGGATCTGGATCTCGAGCTGGACCTCCTCGCCCTTCCGGTCCTGCCAGGTGAGGTCCGGGAGCCGCATCACGCTGCCGCTGGCGTAGGCCTCCTCGATAGGGCCGCGCAGCTCGACCGGGCGGAACGAGATGTCGAGGTCCTGGAGCGGCCGGCCGAGGTGGGTCGTGGGAATGTTGAACATCTGGCGCGCGCGGTCGCTCGCCAGCACCAGGTTGCCCTGGCGGTCGACCACGATCTGCGCCACCGTGCCGGTCTCGAAGGTCGTCTCGCGCAGCCGCGCGTGGCGCTCCTCGTGGTCGCTCTCCGACGAGCGGACGGTCACCGGCGGAGAGAGGGAGAGGAGCCGCTCCCGCAGGCTCGAGCTGGGCAGGCGCTGGAAGAGCCGGTGTCTCAGATCGACCGGCTTGAAGCTGTTGCTGTTGCCGAGGAGCGTCTCGGCCTTGCCGAGGAAGAGGTAGCCGTTGGGGTTCAATGCGAAGTGGAAGCGGGTGAGGATCCTGCCCTGGGCCTCGAGGTTGAAGTACATGAGAACGTTGCGGCAGGTGATCAGGTCGACGCGTGAGATCGCCGCGTCCTGCACCAGGTCGTGGCGGCCGAAGATGAGCGAGCGGCGCAGGTCGGGCCGGAAGGTGCGCTTCCCCTGGCCGGGCTCGAAGTAGCGCTCGGCGAGCTCCGGCGGCAGGTCGGCGAAGCGGCGCTCGTCGAAGACGCCGAGCCGCGCCTGGGCGAGAGCCTCCTCGTCGGCGTCGGTGGCGTAGATCTTGACCCGCTCGCGGAAGGGCCCCTCGCCCATCGCCTCGGCGAGGAGGATGGCGAGGGTGTACGCCTCCTCCCCCGAGGCGCAGCCGGCGCACCACGCCCGCACCGCCTGATCCTCCGTCCGCTGCTCGAGGATCCTGGGGATCACGGCCGCCGCCAGCTCGTTCCATGCGTCACGGTCGCGGAAGAAGCTGGTGACGTTGATGAGGACGGTGTTGAACAACGGGCGGTACTCGCCGGGATGCACCTCGAGGTAGTCGAGGTAGTCGGCGTAGCTCTCGATCCCCACCTCGTCCATCCGCTTCTTCACCCGGCGCAGCAGAGAGGAGATCTTGTAGCCGCTGAAGTCGAAGCCCCGGCTGACCTTGAGGTACTCGAGGAGGCGGGCGAAATCCGTGCGCTCGGCGGTCTCGGCCATCAGAGGCTACCGCCAGCGGCCAGCTCACGGAGGGCGCCGGCGATGTCGACGGCTGCCAGCACGCGGTCGGCGGCGCCGGTGCGGATCGCCGCCTCCGGCATGCCGGGGAAGGGGGCGCCCGCCTGGGCGATGACCGTGCCGCCGCATCGCCGGATGGCGCGGACCCCCTCGGCGCCGTCCTCGCCGGTGCCGGAGAGGACCACGGCGACGGCGCGGGCGCCGAAGCTCGCGGCGAGCGAGCAGAAGAGCGGGTCTGCCGCCGGCCGCACGTAGCGCACGCGGGCGGTATGGGTCAGCTCGACGGTGCCGTCGCTCCCCACCAGGAGATGGTGGTCGGGAGGGGCGATGTAGACCGTGCCGGGGAGCAGCCGCTCGCCGTGCACGGCCTGCTTGACGGCGAGCGGCGAGCGCCGGGCGAGGATCTCCGGCATCCAGCTGTGCGCCTGCGGGTTCAGGTGCTGCACGACGAGGATGGGGGCGGGGAAATCGGCGGGCAGGTGCGAGAGCACCTCGAGGAAGGTGGCGAGGGCTCCCGCCGATCCTGCCAGCGCGATCACCCGCCCGGGAGCCCCGGAGGCGGCCGACGCCTCCGAGAGAGTGCTTCGCGGCAGGGCTTGCGACATCGATAGGCCTTTATCTACGACTACGTGCAGCATGTACAGGCGTCCACACGATACTATTCCCCCCCCCCCCCCGGAGCAAGTTGAATATCCTATTATGAGACTCTGGGAAGTGGATCAGAACCTGCATAGGAAACGGAAGACGTTCGGTCCCAAGGACCCGATAGCCGCGAGCCAGGCGGGCGAACCTTGACAGCGAGCGTCCATCGAATGGAGCCAGAGCTCATGAGCCAACCGACCTGCGGTCCTACGCCGGACAACGTACGGTCCATCGAAGACCGGCCCGAGAGGCCGGAGGCGCGCGAGCACGCCGAGCCCCGCCTTTCCCGGCCGCCGGCGGAGGCCGCGGTCGCGGCCTCCGGCCCGGCTTCCGGTATGGAGGCGATGGGGGTGCTCGCCGGCGGCATAGCCCACGTCTTCAACAACCTGTTGACCGCGATCGGCTTCGAGACCGAGCTCGCCCTCGTCCACCTGCCGGCGGACGATCCGGCGAGAAAGCACCTGCGCGAGATCGAGCGGGTGGGCGAGCGGGGGGCGGCGCTCGCCCGCCAGCTCCTCGCCTTCAGCGGCAGCCAGGTGCTCAAACCCCGGCCGCTGCAGATCAACGCCCTGCTGGTCGAGATGGAGGAGGTCCTGCGCCGCCTGCTCGGCGACGGCATCGAGCTCGAGCGCGACCTCGATCCCGACCTCGCCTGGATCGAGGCCGACCGCGAGCAGCTCGCGCAGGTGGTCTTGAACCTGGTGACCAACGCCCGCGACGCCATGCCGGAGGGCGGGCGGGTGACCCTGCGCACGGTCAACATCGATCTCTCGGCGCGCGACCTCGCCTGGCCGGCGCGCCCCATCCCGGCGGTCGCCGGCCGCTATGTCCTGCTGACCGTGGGCGACACCGGCCCCGGCATGCGCGAGGAGGTGCGGCGGCGGGTCTTCGAGCCCTTCTTCTCGACCAAGGCGGGCTCCGAGCCGGCCGGCCTCGGCCTCTCGACGGTCTACGGCATCGTGCTGCAGAGCGGCGGGCAGGTCGAGGTCGAGAGCGCCGCCGGCCAGGGCTCGACCTTCTTCGTCTACCTGCCGGCGGTGGCGGCCGCCCCCGGCCGCGAGGCGGGCGGCGCGGCTCCCGGCGCCGAGGAGAACTGGGAGACGATCCTGCTCGTCGAGGACGAGGACAACATCCGCCGGCCGCAGGCCGAGATCCTCGCCTCCCACGGCTACCGCGTGCTGGAGGCGGCGGACGGGGCGCAGGCGATCGCCCTCTGCAAGCGCCACGCGGGCCCCATCCACCTGATGGTGACCGATGTTCTGATGGCCGGCATGGACGGGGTCGAGCTCGCCGAGCGGGTGGCCTTCCTCCGCCCCGAGATGAAGGTGCTCTTCGCGACCGGCTACCCGATGAGCCTCGCCGCCCCCGCCGGGCGGCTCACGGCCGACGCGCCGCTGCTCAAGAAGCCTTTCACCGGCCGCGCCCTGGCCGCCAAGGTGCGCGAGGTGCTGGAGAGCGAAGGATAGGGGCGCGGGGCCGCCCGGCGGCCGCCCCCGCCGCCGATCGGCACGCCGGGCATGGCAGGGGCCTCGCTTTTGTTGTAGACAGGTCGCATGAGAAAGAGAACCCTCCGGGCCGCGGCCCCGCTCGCGCTCCTCGCCTGGCTGGCGCTGCCGGCCGCGGGCCGGGCCGTCGAGCCGACCAACGAGGATTTCCACTACCGCTGGTCGCTGCACAACTTCCTGGGCGCGATCGCCGGCCTCTTCCTGCCCAATCACGGCACCGGCGAGCTGACCTTCAAGACCGGCGGCAACGGGCACCTGACGAGCGAGCTGATGATCACCTCGCCCGAGGCGGGCGGCGACTACTGGCGCTACGGCGCCGAGATCGACGCGGCGCGCCTGCAGCCGATCCGCGCCTGGAGCGCCTACACCTGGCGCGGCAAGTCGAAGTCGGAGAGCCAGGAGATCACCCAGCAGGGGGTGATCGACATCGTCTCGGCCATCTACTCGATCCGCAACGATCCGCCCGACAAGCCCCGCCGGCTCGAGATCTGGTCGGACGACAAGGTCTACCCGGTGGTGATCATCCCGCGCGGCAGCGAGCGGCGCACGCTGCCGGCCGGCGCCGTCGACACCCGCCACTACGCCATCCGCGGCATCGAGGGCGCGGGCCGGCAGTGGAAGGGCAAGGTCGACCTCTGGCTCGCCACCGACGCCGCGGCGACCCCGGTCGTCATCCAGATCTCCCGTTCGCTCGCCGACGTGCGGCTCGAGATGACCTCGCTGCCGAAGCCCGCCGAGGCGGCCGCCGCGCGCCCGGCGCCGGCAGGGGCGCGGCCGCGGTGATCCCAGCCCGTTCCTCGATGCAGCCGACGCACCCGTCCCCGCCGTCATTTTTCCTGGAGGAGGAGAGATCATGAACCGTTCGCGCATCCCGTCGCTCGCCGCCACCGGCATCGCGCTCCTCGCGCTCGCCGCCTGCGGCCCCAAGTCGGACACCACCGCGACCGACACCAACGCGGCCCCGTCGGCCCCCGTCGCCCAGGTCACCGAGACCACCAACGCGACCGCGCCCGCGGCGACCAACCTGAGCTCCGCCGACGCGACGCTGCAGTCGCGCGATCCCAAGGTGAGCGGCACCGTCCACTTCACCCAGGAGGGCGCCGGCGTGCATGTCGTGGCCGACGTCGCGGGCGCCAAGCCCGGCAAGCACGGCATCCACCTCCACGAGAACGGCGTCTGCACGCCGCCCGACTACAAGTCGGCGGGCGGCCACTGGAACCCGGGCCACGCCGCCCACGCCTGCTCGCCGACCGATCCGCGCCACGCCGGCGACATGGGGAACATCACCGTCGGCAGCGACGGCTCCGGCCACCTCGACGTCGTCCTCACCGGCGTCTCCTTCGCCGGCGCCAACTCGGTCGTCGGCAAGGCCGTCGTGCTCCATGCCGGCGAGGACGACTGCAAGTCGCAGCCCGCCGGCAACTCGGGCGATCGCCTGGCGTGCGGCGTCGTCCAGACGACCGCCGCCATCGGCGGCTCGGCGACGGCGATGGGCACCGATACCTCCGGCGGCGGCACGGGAACCATGGGCACCGCCCCGATGGGCACCGATCACCCGTAGCCCGCTTTCCCGCCCTTCCTCCTTTCCCGCGCCGGCCGCTCCAGCGGCCGGCGCTCTGCGTTGGGGGCTCATCCGCGGGGCTCACCCGCGAATCGTTTCATCCGCGCGAGCCACGGCTCCGTAGTGCTCTGTGTGTGGAGCTCGATCGAGCCAAGGGGGCCGGAGCGCCGAGAGGCTTACAGCGATACTTCAGTGTGCCCTGGACCACATCTCACCGCCGACATGGTCGGCTTTTCGACAAACTGGATGGAGGAAGGAAATGCGTATGAGACGAGGCAGCATGTCCGCAGGTCTGATGCTGGGTGTGGCGGCGCTCGCCGGGATGGCCGCGCCCGCCCTGGCGTCGAGCCACCGCGAGGCGCCGGCGATCGCCGGGATGCCGAAGGTGGACGGCACCGATTTCTACATGTTCAACAGCTATGAGCCGGGGCGTGCCGGGTACGTCACCCTGATCGCCAACTACCTGCCGCTGCAGGACGCCTACGGCGGGCCCAACTACTTCGCCCTCGATCCCGACGCGGTCTATCGCATCTCGATCGACAACAACGGCGACGGCGTCGAGGACTTGACCTTCCAGTTCAAGGTCGTCCAGACCTTCCGCGACATTTCGCTCCCCGTCGGCGGCAAGCAGGTGGCCGTGCCGCTCGTCAACGTCGGACCGATCACGAGCAATCTCTCGCCGACGCTCAACCGCGCCGAGACCTACCAGCTCACCGTGCTCCGCGGGCCGGTCAACGGCCGCGGCGTCTTCGCCGGCCAGGCGGTCACCAATGCCCAGACCGGCAGCGCCCGCTTCGGCAAGCCGGTCGACAACATCGGCAAGAAGTCGATCCCCGACTATCACTCCTTCGCGCAGCAGTTCATGTATCCGATCTCGATCCCGGGCTGCAGCGGCAGCGGCCGCGTCTTCGTCGGCCAGCGCCACGACGGCTTCGCCGCCAACCTCGGCGAGATCTTCGACCTGGTCAACATCTCGAACCCGCTCGGGCCGCGCGACGTCGAGCCCAACGCGCTCGCCGACAAGAACGTCACCACCTTCGCTCTCGAGGTGCCCGCCGCCTGCCTGACCGCCGGCAAGGGTCCCATCGTCGGCGCCTGGACGACGGCCTCGCTGCCGCGCGAGAAGCTGCTCCGCGACTCCCCCGGCTATCCGGTCGCCGACGTCGGCGGCGACATGGTGCAGGTCTCCCGCCTCGGCGCCCCGCTGGTCAACGAGGTGGTCATCGGCCTGAAGGACAAGAACCGCTTCAACAACAGCCAGCCGAAGAACGACGCCCAGTTCGCCGACTACGTGACCAACCCGACCCTCCCGGCCATCCTCGAGATCCTCTTCGGCTCGGCCGGCGTCAAGGCGCCGACCAACTTCCCGCGCAAGGACCTCGTCGCCGCCTTCCTGACCGGCGTCGACGGCCTCAACAGGCTGGGCGGTCCGGCCGAGGAGCTGCGCCTCAATACCTCGATCCCGCCGACCCCGGCGGCCGCGCAGAGCAACCTCGGCGCCCTGGGGGCCGACAACGCCGGCTTCCCCAACGGCCGCCGGCCGGGCGACGACGTCATCGACATCGAGCTGCGCGTCGCGATGGGCGCCCTCTGCCATGCCTTCCCCGGCGTCTACTGCAACCCGTCGGACGCCCCCTCCGGCGCCCTGCCGTTCACCGACGGCACGCTCCAGGACGTCAGCCAGTTCGACAACGCCTTTCCGTACCTCAAGGACCCCATCCCGGGCTCGCCCAACGGCTTGAACGGGCTGCCCAACGGACCCAACGAGGTCCCCACCCAGTAGCCCCGCGGGCGGGCGGAGCCCGAGCGCCCCGCCCGCCGCCTTCTTCTACCCCTATAGATGAGCTCTCCGCGAGGCGACGACGTGAGATCCCTCCTGCGCCCCCGCGCCACCCTGCTCGCCGGCCTCGTGCTCGGCCTCCTCGCCGCCGTGCCCGCCGCGGCGCACGATTTCTGGATCGTCCCCTCGAACTTCCACCCGGCGCCCGGCGCGCCGCTCGCCTTCCGCCTGCGGGTGGGCGAGCGCCTGCACGGCGATCCGGTGCCGCGCGACCCGGCGCGGATCGAGCGCTTCGCGCTCATCGGCCCCGACGGTCCGACCGAGCGGCCGGTCCTCGGGCCTCCCGCCGCCGAGCCCGCCGGCTTCGCCGCGCTGCCCGCCCCCGGCCTCTACCAGGTCGTCTACCGCAGCCGCCGCGAGCGGGTCGATCTCCCGGCCGCCAAGTTCGAGGAGTACCTGGCGCTCGAAGGGCTCGAGTCGATCTCGGCGCTGCGCCGGAGCCGCGGCGAGAGCGCCAAGCCCTCGACCGAGGTCTACTCGCGCTCGGCCAAGTCGCTGATCCTCTCCGGCCCCGGCCTCGGCGCCGGCTTCGACCGGCCGGCCGGCCTCGAGCTCGAGCTGATCCCCGAGAAGAACCCCTACCAGCTCGCCGCCGGCGCGGAGCTGCCGGTGCGCCTCCTCTACCGCGGCAAGCCCCTCGCCGGCGCCGAGGTCGTCGGCCTCTCGTTCCAGCACGCGGACAAGACCGCCCCCGGCCGCATCGCCGGCCGCACCGGGCGCGACGGCCGGGTGGCGCTCCGGCTGCCCGAGGGGGGATTCTGGCTGATCGAGACGGTGCACATGGTCCAGGCCCCGCGCGAAACCGGGGTAGACTGGGAAAGCCTGTGGGCTTCTCTGACCTTCGACCTCCCGGCTCGCTGATGCCGGGAGGCCCTCCCGATCCCGGGAGACGATCCGCCGGCTGGTCCGGAGCGGCGCGCGGCGACTCGCGGTCCATGGAATCGAACGCGCTCGAGGACAACTACCTCATGGGACGGGTCGCCGGCGGCGATCGCGAAGCCTTCGCGCGCCTGTTCGACCGCCACTCGCCGGTGGTGCTCGGGCTCCTCGTCCGCATCCTCGGCCGGCGCAGCGAGGCCGAGGAGATCCTCCAGGAGGTCTTCCTCCAGGTCTGGCGGCAGGCGGACCGCTACGAGGCCGCGAGGTCGACGCCGCGCGGCTGGATCCTGGTGCTCGCCCGTTCGCGTGCCCTGGACCATCTGCGCTCGCGCGACGCGCGGCAGCGCCGCGAGAGCGAGCTCTCCGCCGAGAGCGGGGCGCGCGAGGAGCGCCCGGTCGGCACCGCGGGCCTCGAGGCGCGCGAGCGCCGCGAGCAGGTGAGCTCGGCGCTCGAGCTGCTGCCGCCCGAGCAGCGCCGCTGCATCGAGCTCGCCTTCTTCGAGGGCCTCACCCAGACGCAGATCGCGAGCCGGCTGGACGCGCCGCTCGGCACCGTCAAGTCGCGCATCCACCTAGGGATGTCGAAGCTGCGCCAGGCCCTGAGCCCGGATACCAGCCCGCAGGCAGGCGCGTAGACGAGATCATGGCGACCGCACACACACCGGCCATCGAGGAGCTCCTCGCCGTTCACGCCCTGGGGGCGCTCGACGGCGAAGACTTGCGCGCCGTCGAGGAGCACCTCGCCGGCGGTTGCCCCGAGTGCGCGCGGCGGCTCCCCGAGCTCGCGGGCGATCTCGAGAAGCTGGCGTCCACCGCGCCGCCGGTCGCCCCCTCCGCCGCCGTCCGCGCCCGCTTGCTGGAGGCGCTCGACGAGCGCCCGTCCGCCGCGCCGACGCGGGGGGCCCAGCCGGGCGCCGTACCGGCGCCGCTCACCCCGCCCGCCCTACGGATACCGCGCCGGCGGGCGCCGGCCTGGAGCTGGCTCGCCGCGGCGGCGGCGATCCTCCTCCTGGTATGGGGAGTCTCCACCCGGAGCTCGCTGTCCCGCGAGGTCGGCTCGCTCCGCGCCGAGCTCGCCGGCATCCGCTCAGACCGCGACCAGGCCGTCCAGCGGGCGACCGACCTCGCCGGCCGGCTCGCCAGCGCCGAAGCCGACAACGAGCGCCTGGCCCAGGCGATGGCGATCATCTCCTCGCCGGCGATGAAGCCGGTCGCCCTGGCCGGCCTGAAGGACGCCCCCGGAGCGAGGGGGCATGCCTTCGTCGATCTCCAGGCGAAACGCGCGGTCTTCGTCGCCGCCGGGCTCCCGGCTCTCGCGCCGGGCAAGACCTACGAGCTCTGGTTCATCGCCGGCGTCAAGCCGGTGCCCGCGGGCACCTTCGCGGTCGACGGCAAGGGCTCGGCGACCGTGCGGGTTGCCGATCTCCCCTCGACCAACCTGGTCTGGGCGGTGACCATCGAGCCCAAGGGCGGCGTCCCGCAGCCGACCGGGGTGATGGTGCTCAAGGGGTAGGGGCGTCAGTCCCTCTTGGTACACTCTCGGCTCCCCTGGGCGCCCGATCTCGCCTGATCTGCACACACGACGGAAGCCATGCCCTCCGACCTCCTCGCCCGCCTGCGCGAGCGCGCCTCGCGCCTCGCCGCCACGATCGTGCTGGCGGAGGGCGAGGACGCGCGGGTGGTGCTGGCGGCCGAGCGGGCGGCGGCCGCCGGGCTCTGCCGGCCGCTCCTCGTCGGCCGCCCGGAGGCGGTGGCCGCGGTGGCCGAGGGCGCCGGGGTGGCGCTCTCCGTGCCGGTGATCCAGCCGGCGGACGACCCCGATCTCCCGGCGCTCACCGCCTTCCTGACCGAGCGCCTGCGCTCGCGCGGCTACGCCCAGCGCGACGCCGAGGTCTTCGTGCGCGACCCGCTCTACTACGCCGCCCTCGCCGTCGCGACCGGCCGCGCCGACGGCGCCGTCATGGGGGCGACGGCGACCACCGCCGACACCCTGCGCGCCGCTCTGCGGGTGGTCGGCCCGCGGCCGGGGCTCTCGGTCGTCTCCTCCTGCTTCCTCATGGTCCTCGCCGACGGCCGCGCCCTCGTCTACAGCGACTGCGCCGTGGTGCCGGAGCCCTCGTCCGAGGAGCTCGCCGACATCGCCGAGGCGGCGGCGGCCTCCTGCCGCGCCCTCTTGGGCGAGGAGCCGCGGGTCGCCCTCCTCTCCTTCTCGACCAAGGGGAGCGCCCGGCACCCGCGGGTCGAGAGGGTGCGCGCGGCGCTCGCCGCGCTCGCCGCCCGCGGCGTCGCCTTCGCGGTCGACGGCGAGCTCCAGGCCGACGCCGCGCTGGTGCCCGAGGTGGCGCGGCGCAAGGCGCCGGGCAGCCCGGTCGCCGGCGGCGCCAACGTCCTCGTCTTTCCCGATCTCGACGCCGGCAACATCGGCTACAAGCTGACCGAGCGGCTGGGCGGCGCGCGGGCGGTCGGGCCGCTCCTCCAGGGGCTGGCCCGGCCGGTCAACGACCTCTCGCGCGGCTGCTCGGTCGAGGACATCCTGGACGTCATGGCGGTCACCGCGCTGACCGCGGCCGAGGGCGGCCTCGCCGGCGGGGCGGGCGCATGAGGGTGCTGGTCGTCGGCGGCGGCGGGCGCGAGCACGCCCTCTGCTGGAAGCTCGCCCAGAGCCCGCTCGTCTCCCGGCTCTACTGCGCGCCGGGAAACCCGGGGACCGCCGCTCTCGCCACGGCCGTCCCCATCCCCGCCGAGGACGTCCGCCGCCTCGCCGACTTCGCCGCCGCCGAGCGCATCGACCTGACCGTCGTCGGCCCCGAGCTGCCGCTGACGCTCGGCCTCGCCGACGAGCTGGCGCGGCGCGGCCTGCCGGTCTTCGGCCCCAGCCGCGCCGCGGCCGAGCTCGAGGGGAGCAAGGTCTTCGCCAAGGAGCTCATGGCGCGGCACGGCATTCCGACCGCCCCCTTCGCCCTCGCCCGCGACGCCGGCGAGGCGCGCGCGGCGGCGCGCGGCTTCGGCCTGCCGGTGGTCCTCAAGGCGGACGGCCTGGCCGCCGGCAAGGGCGTCTTCGTCGCCGGCGACGCGGCCGAGCTCGACGCCGCCATCGCCGCCCTCTTCGAGGAGCGCCGCTTCGGCGCCGCCGGCGAGCGCGCTGTCGTCGAGGCCTGCCTCGTCGGCGAGGAGGTCTCCTTCATGGCGCTCTCCGACGGCCGGCGCCTGCTGCCGCTCGCGACCGCCAAGGACTACAAGCGGATCGGCGAGGGCGACACCGGCCCCAACACCGGCGGCATGGGCAGCCACAGCCCGGCGGGCGTCCTCGCCGAGAGCGACACCGAGCTCTTTCTGGAGAGCATCTGCCGGCCGGTGATCGACGGCATGGCGGCCGAGGGGCGGCCGTTCGTCGGCGTCCTCTATGCCGGCCTGATGCTCACCGCCGACGGTCCGCGGGTGCTCGAGTTCAATGCCCGCTTCGGCGATCCCGAGGCGCAGGTGCTCCTCCTCCGCCTCGAGGACGACCTCGCCGGCGTCCTCGCCGCCGGCGCCGCCGGGCGCTTCGACGCCGCGCGGCTCCGCTTCCGCCACGAGGTGGCCGCCTGTGTCGTTTTGGCCGGCGCGGGATACCCCGGCAGGCCGGTCCAGGGCGAGCCGATCGAGGGCCTCGAGCGCGCCGCCGCGCTCCCCGGCGTCGAGGTCTTTCATGCCGGGACGGCGCTCGCCGAAGGCCGGGTGGTGAGCGCCGGCGGGCGCGTCCTGGACGTCTGCGCGACCGGCCCGGACCTCGCCGGCGCGCTCGCTCGCGCCTACGCCGCGGCGGCCGAGATCGACTGGCCGTCGAAGGTCTTCCGCCGCGACATCGGCCGCCGCGTGCTGGCCGGACCGCACCACGCTTGAGCCCGCCGCTACGTAGACAGAGGCAGGGCCGCGCCGCCCGGCTCGCCGCTCCCGTGATAACGTGCGACATACCTCACGAGGTGGTACTCAACGTGCATAGAACGACTTGCGAACAAGGATCGACGTAGCCATGGGAGGTTGCCAGGGTTGTGCTTTCAAGGGGATGTCGACCGCCGTCGCCGACACGTTCGTCGGCGTCCGCTTTCGCGATGAAACCAACCTGACCCTCTGTACGACCGGTGGACAGATCTATGCGCGGGGAGAGAAGGTGATCGTGGAGCTGGAGAGCGGACCGGCCTTCGGGCACGTCGAGCAGTCGCCGATGGCGGTCTTCAAGCCCTGCCAGAAGTCGAGCGCGCGGCCGATCGCCCGCCTCGCCGACGATGCCGACCGCACCGCCTTCGACCGTCAGGTCGAGTCCCAGGCGACCGCCAAGATCTTCGCCCAGGAGCGCGTCCGCGCTCTGGCGCTCGACATGAAGATCTCCCTCGTCGAATTCTCCCTCAACGGCAAGAAGGCCACTTTTTACTTCACCGCCGAGGGACGCGTGGACTTTCGACAGCTCGTCCGCGACCTCTCGACGCGCTTCTCGGCGCGGGTGAAGATGGTCCAGGTCGGGGCACGCGACGAGTCCGCGCTGGTCGGCGGCATCGGCGTCTGCGGTCTGACTCTCTGCTGCTCCACCTGGCTCAAGGACTTCCGTCCCATCTCGATCCAGATGGCCAAGCGTCAGAACCTGAGCCTCAATCCATCGAAAATCTCCGGCCAGTGCGGGCGCCTCCTCTGTTGCCTGGCGTACGAGGATGACCAGTACCGGACCAAGACCCCGGACAACCGCCCGGCGCCGAGCCAGCCAGCGTCCAACTGAAGAGCAATGGCCAATCGCAAGCTGATCCGTCCCGACATGAACGAGCTCAAGAAGGAGCTCCCCTCGCGCACGCTGCGCCGCAAGCAGACGCCGCCCGAGCAGACCAACGCCGAGGAGTTCTACTACCTCAAGCAGATGGCGGCGAAGACGCCGATGGTGGTGATCCTCTCGAACGGCGAGGAGCTGCGCGGCTGGATCGAGTGGTACGACAAGGGCTCGCTCAAGCTCAACCGCCACCAGGGCCCGAACCTGCTCATCCAGAAGCAGTACATCCTCTACATGTTCAAGGAAGAGGAGCTGCGGGACGTGCGGCGCCGGACCAAGCGCACGGTGGCCGAGATCGAGCCGGGGCCCGCCGAGGAACGGCCCGTCGAGAGCCGGCCGCAGAGCACCTGAGCGCACCCGCCGCCCGGCGGCCGACCGCGCCGGTCCTCGCGCTCTCCCAGGGCGATCCCGCCGGGATCGGCCCCGAGATCCTCTTGAAGGCCCTCGCGTCCGAAGCGCGGGCCGCGGCCCAATCTCCCGCCGGCCCGGCGGACCGTCCCTATCGCCCTCTCCTCGTCGCCGAGCGCGCCGCGCTCGAGGCGCTCCAACCCTCGCTGCCGGGCTTTCCCTGGGACCGCCTGGTCTATCTCGCCGCGCCGCCGGCGCCGGCGGATCTCGACGCCCTCGCCGCGGGCGCCATCCCCGTCCTCGATCCGGTGGGCGAGCGGCGGACGGTCGACCTCGGCCGCTCCGGCCCGGCCGACGCGGGCGGCGCCATGGCGGCGCTCGACGCCGGCATCGCCCTCGCCCAGGCGGGCGTCGCCCGCGCCCTGGTGACGGCGCCGGTCTCCAAGGAGTCGATCGCCCGCCACGTCCTCCCCGGCTTCAAGGGGCACACCGACTACCTGGCCGAGGCCGCGGGCCTCGAGCGCTACGGCCGCGACTACCTGATGGCCTTCCTCGCCCCCGAGCTCCAGGTGGCGCTCCTCTCGGTCCACGTGCCGCTTGCCGAGGCGATCGCCGCGATCACCCCCGCGGCGCTGGACGAGGCCCTCGCCTGCCTCGACCGCCATGCCGGCGGGACGATCGCCCTCGCCGGCCTGAACCCGCACGCCGGCGAGGGGGGCCTCCTGGGAGCGGAGGACGGCGCGCTCCTGGCGCCGGCCGTCCTCCGCGCCCGAGAGCGCGGGGAGGACGTCCGCGGCCCGGAGAGCGCCGACTCGCTCTTCGCCCGCGCCCGCGGCGGCGAGTTCGACTGGGTCCTCGCCCTCTACCACGATCAGGGCCTGATCGCGGTCAAGACCGCCGCCTTCGGCCTGGCGACCAACTGGACTCTGGGTCTCCCCTTCCTGCGCACCTCGGTCGACCACGGCACCGCCTTCGCTCTCGCCGGCAAGGCGCGAGCCGACGAGCGCCCGCTCGAGCACGTCATCGAGACGACGCTCGGCCTGATCGCGGGCGAGCTGCCGCGGCGCCGGGTTGGGCGAGCGGGGTAGCCCGGCCTACGACGCGCCCCGTCCCGACAGCACCACGGGGATCGTCTTCAGCAGGATCTTCAGATCGAGGAGCGGCGTCCACGAGTCGATGTACTCGAGGTCGAGCTCCATCCAGCGGTCGAAGTCGAGGTCGTTGCGGCCGCTGATCTGCCACAGGCAGGTGAGGCCCGGCTTCATCGCCAGCCGCCGCCGCTGCCAGCGCTGATAGCGCGCCACCTCCTCGGGGATCGGCGGCCGCGGCCCCACCAGGCTCATGTCGCCGCGCAGGACGTTCCAGAGCTGCGGCAGCTCGTCGAGGCTGAACTTGCGCAGGAACCGCCCGAAGGCGGTGACGCGCGGATCGCTCTTCAGCTTGAAGACCGGCCCGTTCATCTCGTTCAAGTGCAGCAGCTCGCCGCGGCGCTCCTCGGCATCCTTGACCATGGTGCGGAACTTGTAGAGGGTGAAGAAGCGCCCGTTCAAGCCGCAGCGGGTCTGCCGGAAGAGGACGCTGCCGCCCGAGGTGGCCTTGATCAGGAGAGCGATCGCGCCCACCGCGGGGAGGGCGGCGACGAGGATGAGCGCGGCGACCCCGACGTCGAGAAAGCGCTTCGCCATGAGCTGGATCTGCGACGTCGGCGTGGTGGCGAAGGAGAGGAGCGGCACGCCGTCGAGCTCCTCGATCTCCACCTTGGCGCGGGTGTGGGGGAAGAGGTTCATCGCGAAGCGGGTGCGGATGCCCTGCTCCTGGAGCGACAGGAAGAGGTCCTCCAAGCGGTCGAGCTCGCGGCGGTGGACGGCGAAGATGACGTCGTCGACGACGTTGTCCTCGACGATCCGCGCGATGTCGTCGGTCTCGCCGAGGACCGGGAAGAGCCCGTTCCAGGGGTCGCCCTCCTCGTCGCTTCCGGTGCGCACGAAGCCGAGGATGCGGTAGCCCCAGAAGCGGTGGGTGTAGATCGACTCGGCGATGTCCTGGGCGGCGTCGCTGGTGCCGACGATCAGCACCGTGCGGTAGTTGAAGCCGTGGGCCCGCACGTAGCGCGAGGTGAGGCGGATGCCGATCTTCTCGGAGAGCAGGAAGAGGCAGGAGAGCAACGGGAAGAGGAGGATCCACAGCCGGCTGATGCGGTCGTCGCGCAGCAGGCGCTCGTCGATCCGCCCGACGTAGAGGATCAGCATGAAGAGCACCGCGCCGCTCGTCGAGACGCGGAGGATGGCCCACGCCTCGTCGACCAGCGGCACCGTGCGGTGCGAGCGGTAGCGGCCGGAGAGGAGGAGGAGCGTCCCCCAGATGACGAGCGCGAGCGGCAGGAGCGGCAGGTACGACCAGAGCGGGTAGAAGCTGGGGAAGGCCTGTGGCGCCAGCCGCGGCAGCACCCAGCTGCGCAGCGAAAAGGCGGTCAGGAAGGCGGCGGAGACGAGGGCGAGATCGAGAAGAAAGATGAGGACCGCGAGGATCCGGGCTCGTTCTTTCAGCATGGACGGAACGCGATCGGCAGACGGGGCACCACGGCGACCCTCTCGAAAGATCCGGTGTCTAGTTTAACGTACTGCTCGACGCATCCGTCTAGAGCGCCGGCGGCGCGGCCGATTGCGCTATGGTCGCGGCGGGTTTCGGGCGGGTTTCAGAACGACGGGGAGGAGCCGATTGAGCGATCCGGTGAACGGCGGCGCGAGCGACAGGGCGCTCCGGGTGCGCAACGCCTGGCGCCGCCTGGCGAGCGGCCTGCCGCCGTCGGGCGAGGTCGTCTCGCCGGAGGTCCCCAACGACCTCTTCCAGGCCCACCTCTCCCTCTACGTCTTCGCCGGCGGCCTGGCGCGCGGCAAGACGGTCCTCGACCTCGCCTGCGGCACCGGCTACGGCTGCGCCCGGCTGCGCGCCGACGGCGCCGCGCGCGTCCTCGGCGTCGAGCGCGACCCGTGGAGCCGCCGCTACGCGCGGCGCAAGCTCCGCGGCCAGGGGATCGAGATCCGCGCCGGCGGACCGGGCGAGCTGGCGGACGACCTCGGGGAGCTCGACCTGATCGTCGCGATCGGAGCGCTGCCGCGCCTCGACGATCCCGACCGGGTGCTCGCGGAGGTGGCGCGCCGCCTGGCGCCCGGCGGCGCGCTCCTGGCATCGCTGCCGCCCATCCTCGACGGCCAGACGCTCGCCCTCCACCAGGCGCGGCCGCGCGAGCGCTCCAGCATGTATCTCTGGGACTGGGAGGAGAAGCTCCGCGACCATTTCGCGACGCTCCGCCTCTGGCGCCACCTCCCCCCGCCCGGCCGCCGGCCCGACTTCGCCGACCCCCGCCCCTCCACCCTCCGCGCCGAGGACTTCCGCTGCGAGGAGATCCCCTTGGCCGAGATCTACGACGTGGGCTCGATGGGCGCGGTCTTCCTGGCCGGCGTCTAGCCGTCCAGCCGGCTCAGGGTCCGCTCGCCGGCCCCCGGTAGTCCCGCAGCGGGTTGTCGAAGCCGCGGCACCCGTCCCGCTCGAGGATGCGGTCGGTGCCGAAGGTGTGGGCTCGCTCGATGGGATTGCCGGCGGCGTCGCGAGCCGGCTCGAGGACGGTCTGGCGCAGGCGCTTGTAGTTGGCGAGGGTCGAGAAGTGGACGACGAAGCTCCGGCGGGTGAGCGCCGGGTCCGCCGGCGGCGAGCCGCCGTGGAGGAGCGAGTGGTGCCAGATGAGCACCTCGCCGCGCCGGCAGGTGAAGACCTCCTGGGCGAGGCCGTGCTCGGCGCACTGCCGGGAGTCGAACTCGAGCGCCTGGCGGATCTCCGCCTCGCCGTGGCTCCCCTGGTGCAGGCGGTAATCCCCCTTGGCGTCCCGCCAGTACGGCAGGCGGTGCGACCCCGGAATGTAGGTCAGGGCGCCGCACCGGGGGCCGATGTCCTCCAGCGCGATCCAGGCGGCCACCAGGTGGCTCGGCGGCGAGGTGTGGACGTGGACGGGGTCGCGATGGAGCGCCTGCTGGCTGCCGTACTCGAAGGTCAGGCTCTGTGTCGCGACCGCCGGCTGCCCCCAGATCAGCTCGACGTAGTCGAAGATCCGGCGGTTCGAGGTAGAGCGCCAGGGCGGCGTCGCAGTAGGAGTGGAGGTCGGCGATGCGGTACGAGGGCCGGCGGTCCCGCGCCTCGTCGGCCAAGGCGAAGACCTTGAGCGGGCTGTGGTAGGCGTAGGCGACGTTCCACGGCTTGTCGCGCCACAGCCGCTCGACCGCCTCCCGCACCTCCGCGTAGACCTCCGCGGGGACGTCGAGCGACAGGGTCAGGTAGCCGCGGTCGACGAAATGGCGGAGCTTCCCGGCCTGCTCGGGAGAGAGCGTGCCCGCCGCGAGGCGGCTCGCGATCCGCGCCGCGGCGTCCGGCTGATCGAGCCAGAGATCGCTCGCGAGGAGGCCGTCGCGGGTCAGCGGCCCGGCCGGCTTCGACCTCTCGCTCTTTCCGAACAGCCGCGGCAGGATGGGGCTCATGCGTCGGGACCTCTCGTCTCTTTGGACCTTCCGAAGATAGCAGAGCGGCCGCGCCGGCCGAGGTCGCGAAGGGCGCTCTTGAGCCCCAGCGCCTGGCGCGCGGCGCGCGCCCGGTGGTCGCTGTCGCGGAGGTGGCCGAGGAGCGCGGCGAGCAGGCGCTCGGCGCCGCGGGCGGGGTTGCCGGCGAAGGTCACGACGCCCGTCCAGCCGGCGGCGTGCGCCGCCCGGTAGGCGAGGCCGCGCTCGGCGAAGAAGTCGTGGAGGGCCCCCGGCGGCTCGCCGCGATGGACGATCCCGCCCTCCCGGATGTGCTCGGGCAGCAGCTCGTGGCTGAAGATCGCGCCGCGCGGGTCGAGGGCCGGGAAGACCCCGTCGAGCACGTCGCGGGTCGAGCGGTAGAGGTCGACGTCGATCCAGAGGAGGGCGAGCGGCTCGCGCCAGCCCGGCAGCGACTCGGCGAACCAGCCCGGCCGATAGGTCACCTGCGCCGGGCGGCCGAAGGCGCGGACGTTCGCCTCGACCTCGGCGAGGGTGCCGCGGAAGTCGCCGGGCGCGTAGGCCCGCTCCTCCGGCCCCGGCGCCGGCAGGCCGGCGAAGGAGTCGGCGGCGTGGAGCCGGCGGCCCAGCGCGGCGCAGGCGTGCGACAGGCAGCAGGTCGAGAAGCCCTTGAAGCAGCCGCACTCGAGGACCGCGCCGGCGATCCCGTGGCTGTCCAGGACGTAGAGGTGGTTGGCGAGATGGAGCATCTCCTCGGGCGAGGTCGCCATGGCGACGGCGTCGAGGCGGCCGGCGCGGCCGGCGTGGTCCGGCGGGAAGAGCTCGGCGACGGCGTGGAAGGTCTCGTACATCCACTTGAGGTAGAACAGGTAGTGGCGCACCGGCGGCAGCCGCCCGGCGGCGGGCGCGAGCAGCCACGCCGCCAGGCGCTCGATCGCCGCGGTTTCGACGCCGGCGGCGTCCGCCGCGTCGAGGTCCGCCAGGCTGGGGAGCGCGCCGGCCGCGACGGCGGCGTCGCGGACGTCCCTAGGCAGCATGCGGTCCCCGGCCGGCGAGCCGCGCGAAGAGCGCGGCGTAGAGGTCGGTCACCCGGTCCCAGGAGTAGAGGCGGGCCGCCCGCTCGGCCGCCGCGGCGCCGCCGGCCGCCGCCTCCGCCGGGCTCGCCAGCAGCCGCGCCAGCGCCGCGGCGAGCGTCGCGGGCGCCGCCGCCTGAAAGTAGATCGCCGCCTCGCCCGCCACCTCGCGGTTCTCCGGCGTGTCGTTGACCACCACGCAGTTGCCGTAGCCCATCGCCTCGACGAGCGCCGGGTGCGTGCCGCCGACCTCGGTCGCGTGGACGTAGGCGAAGGCGTGGGAGAGGAGCTCGCGGTATCCCGCGCCGTAGATGGCGCCGGGGAAGAGGATGCGCCGGTCGGCGCCGCGGGTGAAGCTCTCGATGAAGCGGCCGGCATAGGGGGCGCCGCCGACCATGACGAGCGGCATGTCGCCGGGCACGTCGCGGTAGGCCGCGGCCACCCGATGCGGGTTGTTCTCGGGCTCGAAGCGGCTGACGTAGAGGAGGAAGCGGCGGCTCAGGAGCCCCAGCCGGTCGAGCGTCGCGCGGGTCGCCGGCGGCTCGGGCGCCACGCCGTAGGCGATCGGCGTCGACTCGGCGCCGTAGCGCTCGAGATAGTGGCGGCGGATCACCTCGGCGTCGGTCACCAGCGCGTCGGGGAGGAGGCAGGCGAGCCGTTCGGAGAGGGCGTAGACCGTCCGTCCCCAGGCGCCCCACTTGGCGCGCCGCTTCTCGATCCCGTCGACGTGCAGCGCGACCGGCACCCCGGCCGCCTGGAGGATGGGCACGAAGAGCGCATTGGCCGAGTTGACCACCAGCGCCGCGTCGTAGGGGAGCCGCCGTGCGGCGAGGCAGGAGAGGAGGGTGTGGACCGGGGTATCGAGGTGCTTGGTGGCGATGGTGGGGAGGACGGCGAGGTCGACTCCGCGGTAGCGCGTCATGCCCGGCGGCGTCGAGTGCCTCCGGCAGTAGACGGTGACCGCGCAGCCGCGCGCGGCGAGCCGGGTCGCGAGCTCCTCCATCAGCGTCTCGTAGCCGCCGTAGCTCGCCGGGATGCCGCGGCTGCCGAGGAGAGCGAGGCGCAACGGAGCCGCCGGCCGCGACGTCGCGTCGCTCACAGCGGCTCCCCGGCGCGGAAGAACCAGCGGTCGATCTCCGCGGCCGGCACCGTCCGCCGCGCCATGATCGCCCGCCGGCGCGCCGCGATCGTCCGCCGGTTCTCCCACAGCCAGGCATAGGCGGCGAGCGAGCTCCGCTCGCGCAGCAGCACATAGCCGAGCGCCGCCGCGTCGCGCATCAGGGTGGGGAGGAGGGTGAGGGCGAAGTTCCGCCCGGTCTGGTGGTAGAGGCGCAGGAGGTAGCGGTTCTTGAGCGAGTGGAAGTTGACCGCCGGCGGCATCTCGGCGCGGCGCTCGGGGAGGTTGAAGCGCCGGTGGAGGGCGACCGCCGCCGGCTCGTAGAGCACCTCCCAGCCGCGCTCGCGCAGGCGGAAGGCGAGCTCGGCGTCCTCGCGGAAGGAGTGGAAGAGCGGATCGAAGACCTGGCCGGGCGCGGCGCCGAGCGCGGGGTCGGCGAGCGCGGCGTCGGGGAGCGCGGCGTCGGCAAGCGCCGCGCGGCGGAAGAGCGACGCCGCGCCGGTGGCGCCGAAGACCCGCTCCGGCACCCCGTACTGGCCGCGGTCCGGCTCGCCCGAGCCGCGGTCGAGATGGCGCCAGTTGGGCGTCAGCCGCATGCCGCAGGCGTCGAGCCGCGGCGCGTCTGCGCGGGTCCTCCACCGCACCGCGGCCGGCATCGCCGGTCGCCATCGCGGTCGAGCCGGACCAGCCGCCCGGTCACCGCGCCGGTGCGCGGCCCGTCCTCCATCCGCGCCAGGAGCCGCGTCACGTAGTCGGGCGCCGGCCGCGCGTCGGCGTTCAACGTCAGCGCGAAAGGCGCCCGGGTCGCCGCGAGCGCCGCGTTCATGCCGCCGGCGAAGCCGCGGTTCTCGGCGAGCGCGATGGCGCGGAGCGGGATGCCGGCCGGCGCCTGCCGGCGCGCCCGGTCGAGGCTGCCGTCGCCGCTCGCGCAGTCGGCGATCACCAGCTCGAGCGGCCGGTGCTCGAGCGCCGCGACGGCGGCGAGGCAGCCGGGGAGGTCCGCGGCGGATTCATGGGTGACGATGCACACCGCGACCAGGGCGCCGCCCGTCGCGCTGGCGCTCAAGCCGCCGTCGCCCCCGCGGCGGCCGGGGCCGCGAGGACGGCGCTCGCCGCGAGCGCCGCCGGCCGGCGCCAGCCGGAGAGCGCGCCGGCGAGCGCCGCCGCGAGGCCGCGGGCCGCCGCGGCGCGGGTCGGCGCGCGGCGCGGCCGGCGCAGAGGCAGCAGCGCGAGGCGGAGGACGAGCCCGAGGGCGAGCGCGGCGCGCCCCGCCCCCGCCCAGCCGCGGCCGTGGTGCTTGCGCAGGTAGCGCACCAGGTTGCGGCCGTAGATCCACAGGAAGGGGCCGTAGCCGAGCTCGGGGACGGTGCTCCCCAGGCGGTGGCGGAAGCGGGCGGCGGGCCAGTAGCGGAGCACCAGGCCGGCCGCGGCCAGCCGGCGCGCCAGGTCGACGTCCTCGAACCAGGCGGGGAAGAAGCCGGCGTCGAGGCCGCCGACGCGGTCGAGCGCGGTGCGACGAAGAGCGAGGGCGGCGGCGGCCGGCTGGGGGATGGCGGCGCCGGGCGGCGGCTCGGCGGCGAGCGGCCGCGGCAGCGGCAGGAAGAGCGCCTGGAGGGCGGCCTCCCACGGCGCCGGCAGGCGGCGGAGCTGCCACGCCCACTGCGGCTCGCCGGCGGGCCCGGCGAGCCGCGGCGCCAGGCCGGCGGCGTCGGGCCAGGCGGCGAAGCCGGCGAGGAGGGCCTCGAGCGCGCCGGGGAGCGGGCAGGCGTCGGGATTGAGCAGGAGGACGATGGGCGCCCGCGCCGCGGCGATGCCGGCGTTGGCGCCGCCGGCGAAGCCCAGGTTCCGGCCCGGCGCGATCCGCCGCGCGCCGGCGAGCGCGAGCGGCCGGGTCGAGCCGTTGTCCACCACCACCAGCTCGAAGCGCGGATCGCGCGGCCAGGCGGCGGCGAGCTCGGCGAGGAGCTCTTCGTTGCGCCAATGGACCACGACGCCGGAGAGGAGGGGCGGCCCCGGCGCGCCGTCCAAAGGCTCCGCCGCCGCCGCGTTCGTCCCCGGGTCCATGGCGGGAGAGGTTATCGGAAGCGCTCCCTGAAGCGCTCGATGTCGGCGATCGGCACCGCGGGCGCCCCGCGCCGCACGTAGCGCGGCAGGTCCGCGAGCGCCCCCGCCCAGCCGCCGGCGATCCCCCGCGCCGCGCCGCCGTCGCGGCGGGCGACGGCGCGGGCGAGGTCCTTGGCGTCGCGCCAGGCGATCGCCGGCAGCCGCGGCCAGAACCCCGCGCCGAGGAGGCGCGCGGCGACGAGCAGGCGGTTCCTGTAGAGCAGGCGGAGGCGTGGCCGGCCGCCGGCGAGCGCCCGCCCGGTCGCCCCTCCGGCATGGCGGGCGCGCGCGGCGGGGACGGCGAGCGCCGTGTAGCCGGCGGCGCGCAGGCGGCAGGCGAGATCGGCGTCCTCGTAGTACGAGCCCAGCCGCTCGTCGAACACCTGGCCTCCGGGCAAGGCCGCGGCGAGGAGGGCGGAGCGCCGGTAGAGCGCCGCCGTCGCCGAGACGCCGAAGACCTCGGCCGTCGGGGCCGTCGGAGCGGGCGGCGGCAGGCCGTGCCCGGCCTGGACCGCCTGCCAGGCGCGGTTCCAGACCAGCGCCCAGCCGTCGGCGAGGTCGGGCCGGTCGAGCTGCAGGTTGACCCCCTGCGCCGCCGCGGCGTCCGGCCGGTCGGCGAGCGCCCGGCTGAGCGCCGCCATCCACCCGGGCTCGACCAGCAGGTCGTCGTTGACCGTGGCGATCCACTCGCAGCGGCCGGCGAGCGCCGCGGCGATGCCGCGGTTGGTGCCGCCGGCGAAGCCGAGGTTCGCCCCCGGCCGCAGCACGCGGTCGGCGGCGGCCGCCGACCGCTCGCCGTCGCCGGGTCCCTGGTCGACCACGATCAGCTCGAGGGCCACTCCGGCCTGGTCGGCGTCGGCGCGGAGCGCCGCGAGGCAGCGCGGCAGGAGCGGGCTCGCGCCGAGCGTCGGCACGACGGCGGCGACGCGCGGCGCCGGGACCGATGTCGTGCGCCCGCTCACGGCACCCACTCGAGATCCACCCGGTCGAGCAGCGCGCCGTTCGGCGGCCACGGCGCGCCGGGGCCGCGCGCCGAGATCACCAGCGGCGCGCCGGCGGGCCAGTCGAAGGGGCCGAGGAGGACCTGCTGCCACCGGCGGTCGCCCGCCGGCGCCCAGGTGGCGAGCTCGAGGCCGCCGGCCGCGATCGCGAGCTCGAACGGCCCCGGCCGATGGCGGATCGGCAGGGCGGTGAGGGCGATGCGGACCCGCCGGCCGCCGGCGACGACCGGCGCCGTCACCCTCTCGCCCGTGCGCAGCGTCCAGGCGCCGCGGTAGCGGCTGCGCTCGATCGTCCAGCGGTCGGGGAAGACGTGGCCGCCGCTCTTGACCACCTGCGGGTCCTCGATCTCGACCGTCTCGGTCGGCACGCGCGCGGCGGCGACGGGGAGCGCCGCGGCGAGGAGGAGGAGGCCGGCGATTCCGGCGAGGGCGGCGACCCCGGCGGCCGCCGCCGAGAGCCGGCGCCGGCGGCCGCCGGGGAGCCACCAGAGGAGCGGCACCAGGGCGAGCGTCGCCGCCGGCCAGAGCCACGTCGCCGGGCGCGGGCGGACCGCGCTGGGGAAGAAGCGGGCGACGTCCGCCCCCAGGCGGCGGGCGAGCCCGTCGAGCAGGTAGGTCCGCCCATCGGCGAAGTTGAAGGTCCAGCCCGGCACCGCGATCCAGAGGAGGAGGAGGGCGAGGGTGAGGGCGCCGAGCCCGGCGACGAGCGCCCGCGCCCCCGGCCGCTCGCGGCGCGCCAGCAGCGGCGCCAGCGCGAGGCCGAGGAGCGGCAGCACGACGAGCGCGTAGCGGAACGGCGGCGACCAGCCGCCGTACCACTCGGCGCGCGGGATGACGACGAGGAGGTAGGGCGCCGCGAGCACCGCGAGATGGGCGAGGAGGGAGCGCTCGGCGCCGCGGCGGGCGCTCCGCCGCAGGAGGAGGAGACCGGCGGGGAGCAGCAGGAGCCAGATCGGGGTGCAGCCGAAGAGGCCGAAGGCGACGTCGTAGAGGAGCCCCGAGAAGCCGAGCGCGTAGGCGCCGGCCGAATACTGGTGGAGGTCGAGCTCCTGCCAGGAGTGGATCTTGAGCGGGTTGGCATAGACGAGGTCGTTGTAGAGCAGCATGCCGGCGCCGACGGCCGCGAGGAGGATCGCCATCACCCACACCGGCCGGCCGCGCCGGCCGGCGCGCCACCAGGCCAGGGCGAGGAGGGAGGCGGCGAGGAGCATCAGCCGGATTTTCAGGAGCGGCAGCAGGAGGACGGGGACGCCGAAGCCCAGCCACTCGCGCCAGCCCCAGCCGCGGATCGTTCCGGCTTCGTCGGGCGCCAGCGCCAGCACGCGGTCGAGCGCCAGGGCGACGAGGAGCGCCGCCGGCACCTCGACCCAGACCTGGTACGAGTAGAGGAGGAGCGGCGAGGCGAAGGCGACGAGCGCGTAGGCGGCGAGCGCCTCGGCGGGCAGGCCGCGGACGTAGTGGCGCGCCAGGCGGAGCGTCATCCAGGCGAGCGCCGCGGCGAGGACGGCCATGGTGGCGAGCGCGCCGCGCTTGCCGAACAGGCGGTAGGCGGGGGCGAGGGCGAGCGGCAGCAGGGCGTTGTGCCGCGAGTAGCGCTCGCCCCGGGGGCCCAGCGGGTCGCCGGGCTGCGGCTGGATCGGCCGGCCCATGAAGTGGCGCCAGTCCGCCTGCGCATAGTTGTTCGTCAGGTCGGCGTCGAGGTCGTAGGCGATGCTGTGGGTGACGAGGAGGTAGAACGGCTCGTCGCCGTCCGGCTGGCGGTGGCCGGCCGACCAGGGGAGGATCGCGAGGTAGACGGCGAGCGGCAGGAAGAAGAAGAGCGCCGAGGGCCGGTCGGGGAGCGCGCCGCCTGCCGGTCGCCCGCCGAGGAGCGGGCGGGCGGCCGCGACCTGGCGGGCGGTGCGCGCCGCGAGCACGAGGAGGAAGCCGGCGGCGAGCGCGGCCTCCACCGGCGCGTCCGCCAGCCCGAGCCGGGCGCGGGCGAGGACGAGGAGGACGAGCGCGCCGGTCGCCGCGAGCTCCGCCGCCGTGCCGGCGGGCGCCAGACGGCGGCCGCCGGCCGCCGCGCACCAGCGCGCCAGCAGATGGAAGCCGGCGAGGAGCACGGGGAGCGCCGCGAGCGTGCCGCGGAAGGCGTCGCCCGGCGGCGCCGGCAGGAGGCGGGCGAGGGTCACGCCGGCGATCGCGCCGGCGGCGAGCTCCAGCGCCGCGCTGCCCAGCGCGCGCCGGTCGACGACGCCGGGAGCGCCAGCCGCGCCGCTCAGCGCAGGATCTCCATCTGATAGACGGCGAGGGCGAGGCCGGGCGGCAGGCCGGGCGCCAGCTCGATGCGCAGCCGTACCGGGCGGAGCGGAGGCGCGGCGCGAGCGCCCGCGCTCCGCGGTGCCGGCAGCGCGGGCAGCCAGAACACGCGGCGGTAGCGCTGGGCGAAGAAGCCGTCGGCGATCCATGACACCCAGGCGGCCGGCGGGCGCTCGCCCCGTGCCGCGAGCGCCCGCGCCACGTCCGGCCGGCGCGCCGCCCACTCCGCGGTGTCGATCCCGGCGGCGAGAACGAAGCGCCGATCGTTCCCCGCGCCGTCGTCGAGATGAAGGGCCGCGACCGGCGTGCCGGCGGCGAGAGCGCTGCCGTTCTCGAGCGTCGAGACGACCGCGACACCGCGTGCCGTCCCGGTCCCCGCCGGCAGGCGGATCTCCTGGACGGGCGAGCCGGCGCCGAGCCGCAGCGCCTCGCCGGCCGGGAGGAGCGGCGTCGCGGCGGACGGCAGGTGGACGAGGATGGCGAGGAAGAGCAGGGCCGCCGCGATACCCGCCGCCGCGAGGGAGCGCGCGCGCGGCGCCTGCCGCCCCTCCGCCTCGCCCGGCCGCTCGGGCCCGGTCGCCTCGCCTGCCTCGCCCGCCTCGGCTGCCGCGCGCCGTCCCGCGCTCCACCGCTCGGACCCGAAGGCGAGCGCCGCGGCGACGACGGCGGCGATGGCCGCGGCGGCGGGCGCCGGCCCGAGGAGCGCCAGGAAACCCCCGAGCGGCCGCTCGCGGAGCCATGGGTAGGCGGCGAAGAGGGCCGTGCCGCCGAGTAGCGCCGCCGTCCAGGCGCGCTGGAAACCCGCCGCCGTCGAGGCCCGCTCGAAGTCAGCCGCCGGCGACGCCTCGCGGGTCGCCAGGGCGAGGAGCGCGAGCGGGGCGGCCAGCGCGGCGAGCGATGGCCCGCCCGCCGGCGGGAACGCCGGGGCGGCGAAGGCGAGGAGGCCGCCGGCGACAGCCCAGCGCCAGCGTCCGACCGCCGGCGCCGCGGCCGCGGGGACGGCGAGGAGCGCCAGGGCGATCCACCCGCTCGGCGGCGGCCAGCTCGCGCGGTCCCATGAAGAGCGCCGCCGCGGCGAGCGCCGCCGCGCCGGCGAGGCCGAGGGCGGGGCTCGCCAGGGCGAGGCCGGCCGCCGTGGCGAGCCAGCCCGCGCGCCCGCCCCAGGCGAGCGGCAGGAGGAGCGCCGCGAGCCCGGCGGCGCGGTGCGGCCAGGCGTCGCGCCAGGAGCGTCCGCGGCTCGCCGCGAGGGCGTCGCCGCCGGCGAGCGCGGCCAGGGCCAGCACCGCGGCGATCGTCCAGCCCGGCGTCGCCGCGAGCGCCAGGCCGGCGGCGACCGCGGCGCGCCACCCGTGCCGCCGGGAGAGGAAGCTCGTCAGGAGGGCGCCGGCGAGCGGCAGGAGGAGGAGGAGGACGAAGATCCGCGGCTCGCGCCGGGGTGCCAGCAGCAGGTCGCCGCGGAGGAGCGCCTGGAGCCCGAGGGCGAGCGGCACGGTCACCGCGAGCGCGAGCGGCAGCTCGGGCCGGCAGCGCGCCAGCCGGCGGCCGGCGGCGACGGCGAGGGTGCCGACGAGGAGGACGAGGACCGCGGCGCCGCGCCCCGGCCCCGCCGGCAGCGCCCAGACCGCGGCGGCCGCGAGGACGGCGCCGAGGCCCGCCTCGAGCGCCGGCGCGGGGGCGAGGAAGGCGACCGCCGCGAGCACCGCCGCGGCCACCACCGCCAGATAGCCGCTCTCGGCGGCGGCGGTCGGGTCGACCTCGCGCGCCGCGAACGCGGCCATCGCGGCGAGGCCGGCGAGCGGCACCGCGGCGCGGGCGAGCGCCTCGGCGAGCGGCATCCGGACCGCCCGTGGATCGCGCATCAGATGTCGAGGGTGACGAGGTCGCGCATGAGCTGGCCTCGGATCTTATCGTCTCGGCCAGTGTACGGCCGCGGGCGGACAGTCGTCGCCGGGCCGGCGAGCCCGTGTCATGTCTTCGTGAGCGCTCCTTCGTGGGCCGGCGGCCTTCTAGTACACTCCCGCGCCATGCTCTCCCGCGAGATCCTGCGCGACCATCCGGAGCGCGTGCGCGCGGCGCTCGCCGCCCGCCATGCCGATCCGGCGCTGCTCGACGGCTGGCTGCGGCTCGACGGCGAGCGCCGCGTGGCGCTCGCCGAGGTCGAGGAGCTCAAGCGGCACAAGAACGAGGCGAGCCGCGAGATCGGCCGGCTGAAGCAGGCGGGCGGCGACGCGGCCGCCGCGATCGCCGCGGTCTCCGCGGGCAAGGCACGGATCGAGGCGATCGAGGCGCGCCTGGCGACGCTCGACGCCGAGCTCGCGGCGATCGAGCTGACGATCCCCAATCTGCCGCACGAGAGCGTGCCGGCGGGGCGAGACGAGCACGCCAACCGGGTCGAGCGGGTGGTGGGCGAGCCGCGGCGGTTCGACTTCGCCCCCAAGGCGCACTGGGACCTCGGGCCGGCGCTCGGCATCCTCGACTTCGAGCGCGGCGCCAAGGTCGCCGGCGCCCGCTTCACCGTCTCCTTCGGGGCCGGCGCGCGGCTCGAGCGCGCCCTCATCGCCTTCATGCTCGACCTCCACACCACCCGGCACGGCTACACCGAGGTGCTGCCGCCGTTCATCGTCAACCGCGACTCGCTCGTCGGCACCGGGCAGCTCCCCAAGTTCGAGCCGGATCTCTTCCACCTGGAGGGCTTCCCCTACTACCTCGTGCCGACCGCCGAGGTGCCGCTCACCAACCTCCACCGCGGCGAGGTCCTGGACGAGGCGAGCCTGCCGGTCCGCTACACCGCCTACACGCCCTGCTTCCGCAGCGAGGCCGGCTCCTACGGCAAGGACGTGCGCGGGCTGATCCGCCAGCACCAGTTCAGCAAGGTGGAGCTGGTGCACCTGCGCACGCCGGAGACGAGCTACGAGGGGCTGGAGGAGATGGTCGGCCACGCCGAGCGGGTGCTCGAGGCGCTCGAGCTCCCCTACCGGGTGGTGACCCTCTCGACGGGCGACATGGGCTTTTCCGCCGCCAAGACCTACGACATCGAGGTCTGGATGCCGGGCCAGGGGACCTATCGCGAGATCTCCTCGTGCAGCAACTGCGAGGATTTCCAGGCCCGCCGCGCCGATCTCCGCTACCGCCCCGCCGGCGGCGGCAAGCCGCGCCTCCTCCACACCCTGAACGGCTCGGGCCTCCCCGCCGGCCGCAGCCTGGTAGCGATCCTGGAGACCTGCCAGCGCGAGGACGGCACCATCGACGTGCCGAAGGTTCTGCAGCCCTACATGGGCGGCCGCGAGCGCATCACGGGCCGGTAGCTCGGCGGCGCCGCGCCGCCGCGGTAGACTCTCTCCCCCGCATCACCCGGAGGGGTGGCTGAGCGGTTGAAAGCAGCGGTCTTGAAAACCGCCGGGCCCGCAAGGGCCTCGTGGGTTCGAATCCCACCCCCTCCGCCAGAGAGTATCCATCGGCTACATCGCTGCCAGAAATGATGACTTCGTACGCCGAACGCTCTGCTTCAGCGCGCGCGTCGCGCCTTCCGCCGCAACCGATCGTTTGGCGGCGCGCTCCGCGATCCGCGTCTTGACCAGCTTCCGCACCAGCGTGGCCGGCAAGGGGCTGTCCGCCTGAAAACGGATGGTGCCCTTGCTGGTGTCGTAGGCCTTGAGCTCGTCTTCGTGGGCTTTCACGGGGAGAGCCCCGGGGTAGAAGGCGCAGTGGTTCGCGGCCGCGCCGAAGGCCACCAGCAGCCTGCCGCCCAGGCGGAAGGCTGGGATCTGATAGCTGATGCACTCTTCCGCCTCGGGCGCCGCGGACTTGATGGCCCGGCGAAGCTTCTCCAGCGCCGCTCGCTTGTCGTCGCTCAAGGGTGCGAGGTACTCGTCGACGGTCTGTGGTTTGGCCGACATGGCTGGTGCTCCAACTTTGGATTCAAAGTCGATCGATCCTTGCGGGCTCGGCCCTCAGGCCGGGGACGGCACGAGCCTGGCCTTCGCCGGCCGCCAGCGGGCGGCGCTCTTGCGGAGGACCTCGATCTCCTGCCAGTAGCTTGCGAGCGCTTCGTGGCCCTGGCCGGTCAGACGGGCGAGGGTCTGCGTCCTCTTGTCGACGAACCGCTTCTCGATCTCGACCAGCCCCGCCTCCTCGAGCTTCGCGAGGTGCGAGGAGAGATTCCCCTTGGTCAGGCCGGTGATCCGCTGCAGGAACAGGAAATCGGCCCGCGCGCAGGCCGAGAGCGCCGTCAGGATCGCGAGCCGGCTGGGCTCGTGCACCAGCCGCTCCAGGTTCGCGAGCCGCTCGAAGGGTGTGGTCTTCATCGTTCCTCCTCCGCCGGCGACGCGTCTTCGTGCTCGAGAGGCGACGCCGCGAGCCGCCCGAGTGTCCGGACGAGCTGCCGGTGATCGAGCAGGCCGGCCAGGATCCACGAGAGGCCGCAGAGGATCTGAGACATCCCTTCATGTACCGGCGCGACGCCCGCGGGGCCGTCCGGGACGGCCAGCGCCAACAGGAGCAGCCCGAGCACCAGGTTGTAGCCCTGGGACAGGCGATGCTCCATCCCGAGCCAGCGAAAGAACAGGAATGAGCCGAAGAGGACGTACTGCATCCGACGGAACGGTTGTGAGCCCGTGACCGCCAGGAAGAAGACGAAGCCGACGCCGAGAGCAGGCACCAGGGCCTCGAGATAGAACCGTGCCGGAGGGCTCGCACCCTGGTGCTCCACCTCGCCGAACCTCGTACGGTAGTAGGGCTTCGCTCTCGACAGCAGGAAGAGCGCCGCCGCGAAGACCGGCACGTCGAGGAGGAACAGAGCGAAGCTGTCGAAGAAGGTCACGAGCCCGCCGCCGAGGAAGATCAGGCCCATGGGCACCAGCACCCACAGCCCCTGCAGCTCTCCGAAGTGGCGCGTCACGAAACGAATGCGATCCAACGGCTCGGGCTCCATCGCGGCTCCTCCAAGACGACAACCGGTCTACGGCGCAAACTCATTCTCGCCCGAGCGGCTGCGTACGTCAAGGGATCTGCGGCGATCCGCGGAGAAACGACGTCGCGCGCCATTCCCTCACCGGGACCTGACGGGTTGGCCGATGCCGATGGGCCGCGAGGCGCGGAGCGCTTAAATTTTGAATTTAGCCGCTAAATCTTGCATGGAGCCCGTCTTTTTTGCGCGGAGGGCTTCCTTTCAAAAAATAGCGCCTGTTTTTACGCGGGAGCCGCTAAATCTCACGCGGAGGGCTTGTTTTTAAAAAAGAGCCGCTAAATCTTGCAGGGAGTCCTTATCCTCGCTCGGGAGCGCTTCCCGCGCTGCCGTACAGGCGCTCTTTTCACGGCTGGGACCGGGCGCGAGGTGGGCGCCCGGCGGTCGGCGGCGGAGCGGGGAAGGAAATGGGGCGCCGGGAGGGCTCCCGGCGCCCGAGGAGCTTCAGGACTTCAGAGCTTCAGGTCAGCGGAGTGGGTTCTACGGGGCGGCGGGGAGGATCGGCAGCGGCGTCGCTTTCTCCGCCGCCCTGGCCGCCGCCGCCCTGGCGGTGGCCCTGGTCGCGGCGCGCGCCGCCTTCTCCACCGCGGTCAGGCGCTTGCGCTGCGTCACCCGCGGCCGCGGGTTGATGTTGAACTCGATCAGCTTCTCGCTTTCGGCACCCAGGGCGAGCCGGAGGCCGGTCGCCAGGCGGTTGCGCGCGTTGGTCCCCTGATTCGACGTCTGCTTGCGTTGCTGGTTGACGGCGCGCAGCGCGGCGCGGGCGGCATCCTGCTCGTTCTCCAGGTCCTGCGTCTGGGTGAGGACCTGCCCGAGCGCGGTGTGGTCGGCGGTGAGCTGCGGCATGTCGGCCAGGTGCGCCATGAGGTTGTCGTGCAGCACCTGCCAGTCGACGAGCTTCTCTTTGAATCGCTGCGTGGGCATCTTGGTGACTCCTTCTCCTCCCCGATGGAAGGCGTTGGGGCCTCCGGTGTGCTAGCTTGGAATGGCCGGAGGCCATGGCTTTGCCGTGGTTCTGTGGTGGGCTCGGGCCTGGGACGCTCCGCCAAGAGAGCCCAGGCCCAGCCCGACTTGCCTATCCCAGCAAACTGCTACCGCATATAGGTACTCCTTTCATTCGCTGCGGCTCCATTGCCGCGGCGAACGGGATACTGCATGAACTCGGGTATTTGTGTCAACTACTTTGGTGGCGACAGCTCGGCGAGGGGGGAACTACCCGCGGCTGCGCCTGCTTTGCCGCCGGCCCCGCGTCACCAGGGCGGGCGGCGAGCCGTCTTACAGCAGCTCTCGCAGCCGCGCGTAGCCGGGGCGCGAGACGGGCAGCCGGGTGCCGTCCGCCAGGATCGCCACCCGGCTGTCCTTGGCGTAGAGCTCGAGCCGCTCCAGGCGGTCGAGGTTGAGCAGGAAGGAGCGGTGGATGCGGACGAAGCGCGCCGGATCGAGCTCGGCGGCGAGCTCGGCCAGGGTCTGCTGCTTCCTGTGCTTGGCGCCGTCGGACTTCAACAGCACGTAGTCGTCCTGTGCCTCGGCGTAGTCGAGGCGCTCGACCGGGATCACCTGGATGCGCGACCCCTCGCGCACCAGGAGCCGGTCGAGGAACGGCCGGCCGCGCGCGGCGCGCGCCGTCCGCGCCAGGCCGGCGAGCCCCGGCGGCTCGCCGCTCCCCCGCGGCCCGAGCCGCTCGGCGACCCGCGCCAGGGCCTCGGCCAGGCGCTCGGGCGGGAACGGCTTCAGGAGGTAGTCGACGGCATGCACCTCGAACGCCTTGAGGGCGTGCTCCTCGTAGGCGGTGATGAAGACGACCGCCGGCGGCGCCTCCAGCAGCTCCAGGACCTCGAAGCCCGAGAGCTTGGGCATCTGGACATCCAGAAAGACCAGGTCCGGCGCCAGGTCGGCGATCGCCTTGACCGCCGCGAAGCCGTCGGCGCACTCGGCGGCGACCGCGATCTCCGGGTGGGCCGCGAGGTATTCGCAGAGGAGCGCCCGCGCCGCCGGCTCGTCGTCGACGACGATGGCGCGGAGCGGCCGTGGACGATCCGGCTCAGCGTCCATCGGCAGGCCCTCCGCCGCGTGCTCCGGCCGGCGCGGCGAGCGCGCCGCGCCGCGGCGCTCGCCGCCATCGCCTCTCGGGGGCCGGCAGGGTGATCTCGACGCGGAAGCTGCGCGGCGGCGAGGAGACGGCGAGCCGCGCGGCGCCGCCGTAGCGCGCCTGGAGGCGAGCCGCCACGTTGGCGAGCCCGACGCCCCCGCCGGGCGCGGAGGGCTGCTCGGCGTCGCGCGGGTTCTCGACCGTGATCGACAGGGCGTCGTCGGCGAGACGCGCGGTGAGGCGGATCGCGCCGCCTTCGAGGAGCTGCGCGATGCCGTGCCGCACGGCGTTCTCGACCAGCGGCTGGAGGAGGAGCGGCGGCACCGGGCAGCTCCGCGCCGCCTCGTCGACCGCGAGCTCGAAGACCAGCCGGTCGCCGAAGCGGGCGCGCTCGACGGCGAGATAGCTCGCCGCGTGCGCCAGCTCCTCGCCCAGCGGGATGCTCTCCTCGCCGCCGGCACGGAGGCTCCGGCGCAGGAACTCGGCGAGCAGGATCGTCATCTTCCGCGCCCCCTGAGGATCGCTCCCGGCGAGGGCGCCGATGGTGTTGAGGCTGTTGAAGAGGAAGTGCGGGTCGAGCTGGGCCTTGAGGGCGCGGAGCTCGGCCTCGCGCGCCCTGATCTCGAGCTCGAGCGCCTGCCGCTCGGCGGCGCGCGAGCGCTCGACCGCGAGCACCGCGTAGTAGACCGCCGCGGCGAGGAGATAGACCGGCACGCCGAGGGCGAAGAGCCACGGCGCCTCGCCGGCGAAGCGGCGGCCGGCGCCGGGCGAGGGGAGCAGCCGCTCGAGCGCCGCGGCGCCGGCCCAGCCGAGCGCCACCCAGACGCCGCTCGACAGCGCCGCGGCGAGCGCCTGCGTGCCCAGGACCTCGTACGGCGGCGCCGCGCCCCACGGCGCCACCCGGCAGACGTACCAGGCGGCGAGCCCCATGTAGGCGTAGACGAAGGTGAGCGGCAGGGCGAGCGCCAGCGCCTCCCCCCAGCCCGCGCCGCCGTGCCGCGCGAGGAGCGCGGCGATGAGCGGCACCAGCGGCAGCCAGCCGGCGAGGTAGAAGCCGAGGCGCCGCGGATGGGCGAGGATCGGGTGCATGGCGCGGGCCCCTAGAGCCCGCCCTCGCGCTCGTTGCGGACCTCGACGGCGCCCATCAGGGCGAGGCCGGTCACCACCAGGCGCTGGCTGGAGACGGCGGGCGGGCGGGTGAAGTCGTGGAAGCCGCCGAGGATCGAGGTGCCCTCGAGCGCCACCGACCAGCTCGCGGGGACGAAGATGCGGATGCCGCCCCAGACGGCGTGCGCCTCGAAGACGGCATCGCCGCCCGCCGCGATCGCCGCCTGGCGCAGATCGATCTCGCACGAGCCCAGGAAGGCCGCCGCGCTGCCGCCGCGGAAGCTCTGCGCGGTGCTCGCCTGGGTCGCGGTGCCGAGCACCGCCGTCCTGTGGACGACGGCGCTCGGCACCGCCGGCGCGCCGCCGCGGCGATCGACCAAGGGGCGCCGCGGCGGCAGCGCGGAGAGGACGAAGCTCAGGCCGACGATCACCAGGATCGAGGCGAGGATCAGCTGGTTGCTGAGCACCCCGAAGCTCTTCAGCAGAAACCAGGCGCCGAGGAACAGGAGGACGAAGCCGGCGGCGTGACGGCCGCGGGAGCGCAGCGTCATCCGCAGCCCGAAGAAGATGAGGATGAGCGGCGAGAGCCGCCAGAAGGGCTCGAGGTCGACGACCCCGTAGATGGCGAGGGCGAAGAGCGCGCCGAGGCCGATGAGCAGCAGGCCGATCCAGAGCCGGCCGCGCGAGCCGCCACCCCGGCCACCGCGGCCGTCGCGGCAGCCGCGGCCGGGTCCGGCCGGCGGGGGTCCGGTGATCATGGATTCCGCGGCGAGCGGTCGAAGCGCCGCCGCGGCCTGAGCGAGGGGATGGCGAGGGCCGCGCCGACGATCACCAGGATGCACGCCGGGAACAGCCGCCCGTCGACCGGCAGCAGGCCGAAGTTCTGCAGCAGGAACCAGCCGCCGACGAAGAGGACGACGAGGCCGCCGAGGTGGCGCCCGCGGCTGCGCAGCGTGATCCAGAGGCCGAAGGCGAGCGGGAAGAGCGGCCAGAGCCGCCGCAGGGGCGAGACGTCGACGACGCCATAGGCGGCGAGGGCGAAGAGCGCGCCGAGGCCGATGAGCAGGAGGCCGATCCAGAGCCGGGAGCGGGCGCTGCCGGTGCGGCAGCTCCGCGCCGGGCCGGCCGGTGCGGGTCGATTCGTGGTGGGTTCCATGCGAGGTCTCCGCAGAGCGCGGCCGGCGGGAGCGCCGGCCGCGGGAGCACCGTACGCCGGGGCCGCCCGCGAAGCAGCGGCGAATCGGCGAACGGCGGTCCGCGACCGGCGGGCGGCGGCGCGCGAGGGCTCGCGACGCCGGCGGCTTCAGACCCCGGCGAGGACGCGGCGCAGCAGCAGCAGCAGGAAGACGGCGGCGACGAGGAGCGTCGCCGGCATCAGCCACCGCGCCCAGCGGCTGGCCGATGGCGCCACCCTGCCCGCCAGCTCGACCTCCGCCGGCCGCCAGGGGCTCGCCAGGAGCTGATCGCGCAGGGCCTCGATGTCGTAGTCGGGCGCGGTCAGGCGCCGGGCGCCGGCGAGGAGCTTGACGTCGCCCCTGGGCCAGGCGAAGACCAGCACGTCGCCGCGGCGGACGACCTCGAGCTCCATCCCGGAGAGCGGCGGGTTGTCGCGGTCCTCGAAGCGCAGGTCGAGGTGGGCCGGCGCCGGGGCGGCGAGCGCCAGGAGCCCGCGGCAGGGGAGCGGCGGGTGCGGCAGGCACTCCCAGATGGCGTGCGCCTCGATCGTCTCCGTGCTCTCGACGCCGGGCCGCGGCGGCGCGATGTAGCGCACCGCGAAGGCCCGCCGCAGCGGGCTCGCCGGGGCCGTGAGCAGGAGCTGGGTGAGCGGCTGGCCGGTGCGCGGCAGCTCGAGGTCGACGCGGCTCACGCCCCCCTGTTGGCGCGACATCGGCCAGGCTTTGAGGCCCGAGCGGTCGAGGACTGGGAGCGGCGCCGGCGGCGTCCAGCGGAGGTAGGGGATCTGCCGGCCGCGCGCCGCGAGGCGGACGTCGGCGAGGTCGGGCCGCGCGTAGGTGTAGAGCGCCGCGGGGAGCTCGAGACGCACCAGGCTCCCCGGCTGCACGCCGGGGGCCGCCACCTTGAAGTCGGCCTCGAAGCGCAGGTCGCCGAGCGGGTTGCCGGGGGCGGTCGCCGCCTGGGGGAGGGGCGCCGGAGGATGCTCCTGCTCGGGACCGGGGGCGAGCCAGGCGGCCTCTTCGGCGGCGCCGCGCGACGGGCCCGCGGCGGCGCGCGGCTCGCCGGCGCCGCCGCCGTAGGCGAGCGTGTAGACGCCCGGCTCGGGCGCGTCGAAGACCACGGTCTCGATCGCCAGCTCGGCGCCGAAGCTCTTGAGCGCGGGGCCGGGCCCGGCGCCCGTGCCGTAGAGCTCGAGGCGCAGCAGGTCGCCGGCGATCGTCCGCGGCTCGAAGGGGAGCGCCAGGCCGGCCGCCGGCCCGACCCCCTGGAAGACCCCCTCGGCGAGCTGGCGCCAGCGCGCGCCCTGCGGCTCGTAGAGCCGGTAGCCGACGCTCCCCTGGCCGGCGACGTTGACGGTGAGCCGGCGGAGGATCTGGCCGGCGGCGGGGAGGGGCAGCCGGCAGACCGTCGCCGCCGGCGGGTGATGCTCGCACTCGGCGGCGCGGGCGGTGATGGCGAGCGAGGAGCGCGGCGCGGTCTCGACCTCCACCCGCCGCACCTCCGGGAAGCCGGCCTCCCGCGGCCAGTGGAGGCGCAGGTAGCGCCGGTCGCTCGGCGGGTAGACGAGGGAGGTGCGCTTCAGGCCGCCGCCGCTGCCGAGCTGGAAGAGGTCGCCGGCCGCGAGCGGCTCCCAGGCCAGCCGGTCGGGGCTCGCCTCGAGCCGCACCTCGGGGGCGTGCGCCAGGCGCGCGAAGTCGAAGATCAACCGCTCGTGGGGCGGCGGGTTGGGCCCGAGGTCGAAGCTGATCGCCCAGCCGCCGGGCTCCGCCCTGAGCTCGACGACCGCCGCGTCGCGCCGCTCCCCCAGCGCCATCGACGGCTCGACGCGGCTCGCCACCTCGCCTCCTCGCGGACCGAAGACGCGGAGGTCGACCGCCTCGGCGCTGCCGCCGGGCACCAGGTGGCGCAGCGTCGTCAGATCGAGCGGCACCTGCACCCAGCCGCGCGCCGGCACCGCGACCGGCCGCGTGTAGAGGAAGCCCTCGATGGCCGGCGGGTCCGGGCGTGGGGCGGGCCGCGGCGGCTGCCGCGGCCCGGCGGGCGCGGCAGCGGTCGAGAGAACGAGGACCGCGGCGGCGAAAAGCCAGCGGACGGGGGGCCTCACCTCTCCTCCCGGAACACGAACCGCTGATAGAGGAACGCCAGCAGCAGCAGGCTGGCACCGAGACCGAGGAACGAGACGACGCGGTAGAGGTCGCCGAGGTTCGACGTGTCGTAGAGGAAGACCTTGAACACCGCGATCATCATCACCGCGAGCGAGGCGTAGCGCAACGTGCGGCCGCCGGGGCCGCGGCGGGCGATGCCGAGGACGAGGAGCAGCGTCGCGAAGAGCACCCAGGCCGCCGAGTACGCGTAGCGCTCGGCGCCGGTCGTGGCGCCGGCGTCCGGGCTGGCGTCCAGGTAGGTGCCGTGGAAGGCCTGCCGCACCTCGAGGGAGACGAGGACGAAGAGCCCGGCGAGGGCGGCGACCGAGAACGCCCGCGCCGAGAGGTGCGCGGCCCGCTCCGCCTCGGCGCCGGGCGCGGGCGATGCCGGCGCGGCCCGGCGCAGGTCGCGGGCGGCGGCGGCGAGGGCCGCGACCGGCGCGCCGAAGGCCCAGAGGAGGCGGTTGGCGACCGGCGTATCGCCCACCGGCCGATGCTCCCAGAGGGGGTTGGCGGCGAGCCCGGGCCCGAGCGCCGCGGCGGCGAGGCCCATCCAGGCGACCGCGAGGCCGCCGGCGCGGAGGCCGGCGCGCTCGAGCCGCCGGCCGAGCGCGTAGGCGCCCCAGCCGAGGAGGATCCAGGCGGCGGCGAGCGTCCCCAGCTCGGCCAGGTAGGCCGCCGCCGCGCCGAGCTCGCCGGGATGGAACGCCTGGCGGATCTCGAGCGTCGTGAGCGCCCAGGCGAAGGCGAGCGCCTCGAGCTCGAGGCCGGCGGCGGTGCGGCGGTCGCCGCCGCGGCGCGCCAGCTCCGCGGCGGCGGCGAAGGCGGCGAGCGGCACGCCGTAGCCGTAGAGCAGCCAGTTGAGCAGCGGCAGATGGCCGATCGGATAGTCGAGCACGCCGGGGTAGAAGAGCCGCAGGCCGACGAGCGCCGCGAGCCCCCGCGCGAGGTGGGTCAGCACCGGCAGGCGGAAGCGGCCGGCGAGCCACAGCAGGGCCGGCACCTCGATCGCCCAGGCGACCGTCAGCCACGAGCGCTCGAGCTCGAGCGGCACGGCGAGGCTGACGAAGGCGGTGGCGGCCACCGCGACCGCGGCGAGCGCCGCCGCTTGCTCCGGCACCCGCTGCGCCAGCGCCGCCCCGCTCCCCGCGCCGCCGGCCAGCCGGCGCACGAAGGCGTAGGCGGCGCCGGTGTAGAGGAGGCCGAGGCCGAGCGCCAGCGCCCCCCAGGAGATGCCGGCCGGCTGGCCGCGCACCGCGCCGTAGGCGAGGAGGAAGAAGGCGAGGGCCGAGGCGGCGGAGAGCGCCGCCCAGAGCGCCGGCCGCGGCACGCCGCGCCGCGGTCTGAGCCAGGCGCCGGCGAGGCCGGCGCCGGCGAAGAGGAGGCCGAGGCCGAGCGCCGTCCGCAGATAGGGCGCCGGCGCCGCGGCGTCGTGGCCGCCCCACGGCCCCTTCCAGGCCATGAGCAGCGCCGCGGCCACTCCCGCCGCCACCCAGGCGAGCCCGGCGAGCTCGGCGTCGAGGAGGCCGAGGACGAGGACGCCGGCGGCGAGCAGGGCGAAGAACGCCCACTCCGTCGGCGAGTAGCCGGCATGGCCGGCGACCAGGGCGACCGCCCCCAGGCCGAGCCCCATGGCGCCGCGGGCGAGGAGGAGGGCGCCGCCGCCGCTCCCCCAGCTCTCCCGGCGACCGGCGAGCGCCGCGGCGGCGCTGGCGCCGGCCAGGAGGACGAGGAAGAGGCAGAGCCAGACGCCGTCGGACGCCTTGAAGGGGCCGGCCAGCCAGGCGATCACCCACAGCAGGCCGCAGGCGTTGGCGAGCCCGGCGATCGCCGTCCAGCCGCGGCGGCGCGCCGCGAGCAGGAAGCCGACCTCGAGGAGGAGGAGGTAGCCGAAGAGGTTGCGCGCGGTGGGGGTTCCGGCGTGGATGAGGTAGGGCGCGACGAAGCCGCCGACGAGGCCGATCAGCGCCACCATCGGCCCCTGGCGCAGCGACAGCGCCACGGCGACGGCGGCGGTGAGCGCGATCAGCCCGAAGCCGGTGGCGGGCGGGATCAGCCCGTAGAGCGTGGTGCCGGCGAGGAAGCAGGCGAAGAGGTCGGCGATGCCCGCCGCCGAGAGCCCCGGGGAGACGCGCGGCGAGGTGCGGCGGAGGGCCTCGCCGCCGCCCAGCATCGCGATCCCGAAGGCGACGCCGAGCGCCACCCGCACCGCCGGCGACAGCCAGCCCTGCGCGAACGAATACTTGACCAGAAAGGCGCCGGCGAGCGCCAGGGCGATCGAGCCGATCCACACCGGCAGCCGCGCGCCGAGGCGCTCCTCGAGGCTGACCCGCGGCGGCACGGGCGCCAAGGGCGGCGGCGGAGCTGCCGGCGCCGCGGCGGCGGCCGGCGGCGCGAACGCGGCATCGGGGGACGGCGCGAAGAGCGGCGGGATGCTCGGCTGGCTCGGCTGGCTCGGCTGGTTCGGCGTGATCGGCTGGATCGGCGCGGCGGGCGGCGGCGTGGGGACAGGCCGCGGGAGAGGGACTGGGAACGCCGGGCAGGCTGGAATCGCCGGGAGCGAGCGGCGCGGGACGGGCGGCGAGGGCGCGCAGCGCGATGCGGAGCTCGGACAGCTCGCGCTCGGCGGCGCGGACGCGGCGGTGGGCGACGATCGCCACGGCGAGCGCCGCGACGGCGGCGAAGAGTCCGATCGCGCTCAGGCATTCCATGCGTGGGGATCGCCGCCGGACCGTGCGCGGACTCTCACCGGGCCGGAGCTATGCACCGGAGCTACGCACCGGAGAGAGGGGCCTCGTGCTTCGGGGAACGGCGGGACTCTATCAACAATCCGCGTCCGTGAGTCAAGCTTTCTTGCGCGTCCGCTGCCGGTGGTCCTCGACGAGCGTCTCGACGACGCTCGGATCGGCGAGCGTCGTGATGTCGCCCAGCTCCTCGTACTCGCCGGCGGCGATCTGGCGCAGGATGCGGCGCATGATCTTCCCCGAGCGCGTCTTGGGGAGGCCGGGGGTGATCTGGATGCGGTCGGGTGTGGCGATGGGGCCGATGGCGTGGCGCACCTGCTCTTTCAGAGCGCCTTCGAGCTCGTCGGCGTCCCAGCTCTCGTAGTCGGGCTTGGGGATCACGTATGCGTAGATGCCGGTGCCCTTGATCTCGTGCGGGAAGCCGACGACCGCCGCCTCCGCCACCCCGGCGTGCGAGACCAGCGCGCTCTCGACCTCGGCCGTCCCCAGGCGGTGCCCGGAGACGTTGAGCACGTCGTCCACCCGGCCGGTGATCCAGTAGTAGCCGTCCTGGTCGCGGCGGCAGCCGTCGCCGGTGAAATAGAGGCCGGGGAAGCGGCTGAAGTAGGTCTCGCGGAAGCGCGCGTGGTCGCCGTAGATGGTGCGCGCCTGCCCCGGCCAGGGACGGGCGAGGCAGAGGTTGCCGGAGACGTCGTTGCCCTCGAGGCGCCGCCCCTCCTCGTCGACGATCACCGGCTCGATGCCGAAGAAGGGAAGGGTCGCCGAGCCCGGCTTGACCGGGGTGGCGCCGGGCAGCGGCGTGATCAGGATGCCGCCGGTCTCCGTCTGCCACCAGGTGTCGACCACCGCGCAGCGCCCGCCGCCGACCACGTCGTGGTACCAGATCCAGACGTCGGGGTTGATCGGCTCGCCGACGGTCCCCAGGATGCGCAGGCTGGTGCGCCGGTGGCGGCGGACCGGCTCGTCGCCGGCGCGGGCGATGGCGCGGATCGCCGTCGGCGCGGTGTAGAAGATGTTGACCCCGAGGTCGTCGACGATCTGCCAGTAGCGGCCGGCGTCGGGATAGGTGGGGATCGACTCGAACATCACCGTCGTCGCGCCGTTGGCGAGCGGGCCATAGAGGATGTAGGTGTGGCCGGTCACCCAGCCGACGTCGGCGGCGCAGAAGTAGACGTCCTCGGGGTGGAGGTCGAAGACGTACTTGTGCGTCATCGCAGCGTAGACCATGTAGCCGCCGGTGGTGTGGAGCACGCCCTTGGGCTTGCCCGTCGAGCCCGAGGTGTAGAGGATGTAGAGCGGGTCCTCGGCGGCCATCCACTCGACCGGACAGGTCGAGCGCTGCCGGGCGCACTCCGCGTCGAGCCACAGGTCGCGGCCGGAGCGCATCGGCACCTCGGCGCCGGTGCGCCGGGCGACCAGCACGCGCTCGACCAGCTCCACGCCCTCGACCGCCTGGTCGACGGTCGCCTTGAGCGGGATGCGCCGGCCGCCGCGCAGGCCCTCGTCGGCGGTGATGACGAGCTTGCAGCCGGCGTCGAGGATGCGGTCGCGCAGCGACTCGGCCGAGAAGCCGGCGAAGACCACCGAGTGCACCGCCCCGATGCGCGCGCAGGCGAGCATGCTGTAGGCGAGCTCGGGGATCATCGGCAGGTAGATGCAGACGCGGTCGCCCTTGCGGACGCCTTGGGCGAGGAGGACGTTGGCGACCCGCGCCACGTTGTGCTTCAGCTTGCGGTAGGTGATGCGCTCGTACTCGCCGGGCTCGTCCTTGGCCCAGATGATGGCGGTCTTCCCCCCCTCTGCCGGCAGGTGGCGGTCGACGCAGTTGTGGCAGGCGTTCAGGCGCCCGCCGCCGTACCAGGAGAAATCGACCTCCTCCATGTCGACGTCGAGGATGCTGTGCGGCGGATGGAACCAGTCGAGGATCGCCGCCTGCTCGCGCCAGAACTCGTCGGGCCGCTCGAGCGAGCGGCGGTACATCTCCTCGTACTGCGCGAGGCTCTTGACGTGGGCCTTGGCGGCGATGTCGGGCTTGACGGGGATCATGGGCGCGCCTCCCTTCGACGGCTACCGGTCGCGGCGGATTCTACCAACCGGCGGCGCCCCCAGGCTCCGGCAAGCCGCTGGCGGGCCGCTGGCAAGGCGCTTGCTTCGCCAGGATCGAGACGTTCATCCGCTAGGAGGTCGTCATGCAAGCGAACCGACTGCCCGCGCTGGCCGCCGCCGCCCTGCTGCTCGCCACCGGGGCGCTCCACGCCCAGGAGGAGAGGCGCAACGGCAATGCAGGCGGCAATCCCATTCCCCATGAGCCGCTCCTCGTCTACCAGGCGAGCGGCCCGGCGAGCGACGGCACCGCCCAGGGCGGCAGGCTCGAGCTGCTGATGATCTACGACGACGGCAGCGCCACCCTCATCCGCCAGCAGGACGTCGGCCCGGCCAAGGTCGCCCGCGCCGACGCCGGCAGCCGGGCGGCGCTGCTGATGACCGAGCTGCGCCGGGCCGGCGCCATGCGCCTCCCCGACCGCGCCCGGCAGGCTCCCGAGCTCCCGATGACCACGGTGACCGCCTTCGCCTACCGCGGCGGCTCGGGGCACGCGGACGCCAATTCCTTCAGCTACAGCGTGGCCGACGGGTCCTACGCGCCGGTGGAGGAGGCGGTCCACTCGTTCCTCGCCGACGTCTTCGGCCCTTATTAGAAGACCGCCGCCCAGAAGACCGCCGCCGCTCTCCCCGGGCGACGGGAGCGGCCTCGCGCCAGGACGGGCGCCTGGCGCTCAGCGGCGGGGCGGCAGCGCGCGCAGGGTCGCCGGGCGGTGGAGCCCCAGGACCTTGATCTTCTTGCTCAGGCCGACGCGCGAGAGCCCCAGGCGGCGGGAGGCGGCCGAGACGTTCCAGTGCAGGCTCTCCAGGGTCTCGACGATCATCGTCCGCTCCTGGTCGCGGCGGTAGGCGCGCAGGCGCGCCCGCCCCTCGCCCGGCAGCTCGCCCAGGTCGGGGAGGAGCGACAGGCTCGCCGCGGCGATCGGCGCCCCCGGCGGGGTCGCCAGCACCGCGCCCTCGATCTCGGCCGCGAGCTCGCGGACGTTGCCCTCCCAGGCGTGCCCGAGGAGGAGCTCGAGCGCCTCGGGGGCGAGCGCCGCGACCGGCCGGCCGTGGCGCGCCGCGAAGCGGGCGAGGAAGCTCGCGACGAGCGGCTGCAGGTCCTCGCGCCGCTCGCGCAGAGTGGGGAGCCGCAGGAGGAGGCCGCGCAGGCGGAAGTAGAGGTCGGCCCGGAAGCGGCCGGAGTGCGCCTCGGCGCGCAGATCGCGGCGGGAGGAGGTGACGATCCGCAGGTCGAGGGCGCGCGGGCCCGCGGCGCCGGCGGGGAGGATGGCGCGGCAGTCGAGGAAGCGCAGGAGCTTCGCCTGGGCGGCGGGCGAGAGCTCGCTCACCTCGTCCAGGAACAGGGTGCCGCCGTCGGCGACGCCGGCCAATCCCTCGCGGTGCGCGGCGCCGCCGGCCACCCCCTGGGGAGTCCAGCCGAAGAGCTCGCGCTCGAACTGCTCGTCGCGCAGGCGCGCGGCGCGGACCTCGACAAAGGGCCGGCCGGCGCGCGGCCCGGCGCGGTGGATGAGACGGGCGACCAGGCCCTTGCCGGTCCCCGCCTCGCCCTCGACGAGGACGGGAAGCTCGCTGGCGGCGAACGCCTCGACCTGGCGGCGCAGCTCGACGGCGGCCGGCGAGGTCCCCGCCAGCTCCTCCGGCGGATGATCGAGGCCGTTCTGGCCCGGGGAACCACTCGACATCGGAACACCTCCCGGAGAGCCGCCGGCCAGCGCGGCCGGCGGGCGCTCTCACAGATGGTGGTGCGGGCGGAGGGGGGAACCGCGACGGCGGCCGCCGCCTCAGGACGGGTTCTGGACCGCCGTCCGCAGCTCGGCCAGCAACCGGTCGATCTCCTCCTCGGTGTTGTAGGCATGGGGAGAGACGCGGAGGCGCCCGGCGCGGGCGGCGACGATGACGCCGCGCCCGGCCAGCCGCTCGACGAGAGCGGCGGTGGGAAGGCGGGGATGGACGGCGGTGACGATCCCCGAGGTCTCGCCCGGCCGGCGCGAGCTGACGAGCGCGAAGCCGAGCTCGGCCAAGCCGCGGGCCGCTTGGTCCGCCAACGCCAGCACCCGGCTCTCGACCGCCTCCGGCCCGGCGGCGAGGAGGATCTCGAGCGAGCCCCAGAGGGCGTGGATGCCGAGGCCGTTGAGCGTGCCGCTCTCGTAGCGCTTGGCCCCCTCGGCCCAGTCGATCGCGAGATCCGTCCAGCGCTCCATGTCGCGCATCGACCGCCAGCCCGAGCGCCGCGGGGCGAGGCGCTCGACGACGCGGTCGGAGACGTAGAGGAGGCCGATCCCCTCCGGCCCCAGCAGCCACTTGTGGGCGGCGCCGCAGGCGACGTCGACCCCGTCGCGCTCGACGTCGAGGGCGAGGGCGCCCAGCCCCTGGATGACGTCGACGACGAAGAGGACGCCGCGCTCGCGGCAGGCGGCGCCGATCCGTCCGAGGTCGAAGCGGAAGCCGTTGGCGTACTCGACCCAGGAGACGGCGACGGCGCGGGTGCGCCCGTCGATCCGCGCCAGCAGCTCGCCGGTGTCGACCCGGCCCTGGCGCTCGGGGAGGGCGCGGTACTCGACGCCGCGGTCGGCGAGCTGCATCCAGGGATAGGCGTTCGACGGGAACTCGCAGGCGGTGCCGACGACGTTGTCGCCCGGCCGCCAGTCGATCCCCTGGGCGACCAGCGAGAGGCCGGTCGAGGTGTTCTCGACGAAGGCGACCTCGTGCGCCGCGGCGGCGCCCAGCAGCCGCGCCGCCAGCGCCCGCACCTCCTCGTAGGCGCGGTTGCGGTCGGGGAAGTGGCGGTCGCCGGTCGCCCCGACGTCGAGGGCGAGGGCGGCCACCCGGTCGACCGCGCGGCGCGGCAGCGGCGCGATCGCCGCGTGGTTCAGGTAGGCGTAGCGCTCGGTGACGGGAAACTCGGCGCGCAGCCGGGCGAGGGCGGCCGCGTCCATCACCGTCCCGGGCGCGGTTTCTGGCTTATCCATCGACAGCTCCATGGGCATCCTCCTGGCCTCAGGCGGCGCGCTTCTTGGCGTCCGCCGCCGGCTTCTTCGCCGCGCTCCACGCCGCCTTGACCTCGAAGCCGACGAGCGCCGGCCCGCCGACCGCGATCACCAGGGCATAGTGGAGGCCGCGGAAGAGGAGGGTCGCCGCGCCGGCGCTCACCCGGTCGACCCCCAGGGCGACGTAGGCGGCGACCATCGCCGCCTCGGTGGTGCCGATGCCGCCCGGCGTGCCCATCAACATGCCCGCGGCATTGCCCAGGGCGACGACGGCGACGACCGGCAGCACCGCCACCGGCTCGCCGAGGGCGCGGAAGACCAGCCACTGGGCGATGGCGTTGGCGAGGAAGAGCCCCACCCCGAGCGCCGCGGCGCGCAGGTTCATGCCGCGGTCGCCCAGGAGCCGGACGAAGGTCGAGACCGCCTCCTGGCCATGGACGTAGAGGCGCTGCAGGCGGCCGTCCTCGCGCTCGGCGCGGCGGGCGAGGAAGCGGGCGAGCGGGCTGGCGGCGAACGGGCCGCTCCGGCGGCTCCACAGGACGAGCCCGCCGGCCGCCGCGGCGAGGACGGCGAAGACCGCCCAGCCGTAGGCGGCATGGCCGCCGGCCAGCGCCACCGCGGCGAGAGCGGCGACGGTGCATAGGGTGATCGTCGCCTGGTGGGCGAGCTGGTCGTAGAGGACGATGCCGTAGAAGAGGCCGAACGAGCGCCCGCTCCGGCGCGCGAAGTGGCGGGCGCGCAGCGGCCCGCCGAGGAGGCGCGCCGCGGGGTTCAGCAGGTTCAAAGCCGCCGAGGCGAGGAGCAGGGAGAAGCCGAAGGGGGCGCCGCGGCCGCGCTCTCCCGTCGCCCGCGCCGCCGCCAGCCGGAAGCGCAGGTCCCAGGCCTCGAAGCGGAGGACCAGGAAGAGGACGGCGAGGGCGACGAGCGGCCGGCTCGCGGCGGCGAGGCGGGTCGCGAGATCGCTCCAACCGATGCCGGCGACGAGCCGCCAGGCGACATAGACGGAGGCGGCGGCGAGCGCGCCCTTGGCGAGCAGCGCGGCCCGGCGGCGCCGGCGCGCGCGCCGGAGGTCGGGGTCGCTGGCAGGGTCGCGGGGCGGGCATCGGGGGCGGTACTTCGGGCATGATGGGGCGCCGCCCGGGAGCGACGGGAGAGGATATCAGGGCGCGAGGGAGCGAATTCGATGAGCGATGGAGCGGCGGAGGGAAGGGGCGGCGGCGGGCCGAGCGGCGGGCGCCTCGAGCTGTCGCGCGAGGCGATGCGGGCGCTCGGCTACCGGGTGGTCGACCTCCTGGTCGAGCGGACGGCGACGCTCGCCGAGCAGCCGGTCGCCGGCTGGGCGGACCGCGCCAGTCTGGAGCGGGCCCTGGCGGAGCCGATCCCGGAAGAGCCGCGCGCCGTCGACGAGGTCCTGGCGCGGCTCGAGCGCGACGTGCTGCCGCGCGCCATGGCGGTCTCCCACCCCCGCTTCTTCGCCTTCGTCCCGGCCCCGGGCAACTTCGTGAGCGCCATGGCCGACGCCCTCGCCGCCGGCTGGAACCCCTTCGTCGGCACCTGGTTCGCCGGCGCCGGGCCGGCCGAGGTCGAGCTGGTGACCGTCGACTGGCTGCGGCAGATCTGCGGCCTGCCGGCGACGGCGGGCGGGCTCTTCGTCTCCGGCGGCTCGGCCGCCAACCTGACCGCCCTCCACGCCGCGCGCCACGCGGTGTTTGGCGGCGAGCCCGGTGCCCTGCCCCGCGCCGTCGTCTACTTCTCGGACCAGACCCACTCGGCCGTCGAGCGGGCCTTGGCCGTGCTCGGCTTCGCGCCCGAGCAGATGCGGAAGCTGCCGACCGGACGAGAGCTTCGAGCTCGCGCCCGAGCGCCTGCGCGCGGCGATCGCGGCCGACCGCGCCGCCGGCCGCCGCCCGTTCCTGGTGGTGGCGAACGCCGGGACCACCAACACCGGCGCCGTCGACCCGCTCCTGGCGCTCGCCGACCTCTGCGGCGAGGAGGGCCTATGGCTGCACGCCGACGGCGCCTACGGGGCGGTCGCCGTGCTCGCCGAGCGCGGCCGCGCGCTCCTCGCCGGGCTCGACCGCGTCGACTCGCTGGCGCTCGACCCCCATAAATGGCTCTTCCAGCCGTTCGAGATCGGCTGCGTGCTGCTGCGCGACCGCCGCCTCCTCCACGCCGCCTTCACCATCCACCCGGAGTACCTCCAGGACGTCCACCGCGACGAGGAGGCGGTCAACTTCTGCGATTACGGCATCCAGCTCACCCGCAGCTTCCGGGCGCTCAAGCTCTGGATGTCGCTCCAGGTCTTCGGCCTGGCCGAGTTCCGGCGCGCCATCGAGCGCGGCCTGGACCTCGCCGAGCGCGCCGAGGCGCTCCTCGCCGGCGATCCCTGCTGGGAGCTGGTGACGCCCGCCCGGATGGCGATCGTCACCTTCCGCTTCACCGCCCCCGGCCTCGCCGGCGAGGCCCGCGAGCGGGTGAACCTCGGGATCGTCGACGGCCTGCGCGCCGACGGCTTCGCGGTCGCCACCTCGACGCGGCTGGGCGGGCGGACGGCGCTGCGCCTCTGCACGATCAACCCGCGGACGACGGACGCGGACCTCGCCGAAACCCTCGAGCGCATGGCGCGGATCGGCCGGGAGCTGGCGGCGGCCGAAACCTCGCGGCCGTGAGAGACTCTCTCGGTCGGGCGCCGGGGCTCACCCGAGCGCGCCGACCCCGACCAGGAGAACCGCATGCCCGAGACCAAGATCACCGTCAACAAGAACGGCCCCCTCCGCATCGAGGGGGACTTCCAGATCCTCGATCCCACCGGCGCCGCCTACGGCCTGGGCGGCCGCACCGCCCTCGCCCTCTGCCGCTGCGGCCAATCGGCCAACAAGCCCTTCTGCGACGGCAGCCACAACCACCACGGTTTCGTGGACGAGCCCCAGGCGCGCGAGCTGCCGCCGAAGAAGGTGTAGCACCGCCCCGTCCACCGCCTCCTCATCGTCCCCTCACCCGCCGCTCAGCGAGCGCTCATGGAGCCGTGCTCCCCGGGCCCGCTACCTTGGGAGCCGCCGGCGCACTCTCGCGCGGCGGGCACTCACAAGGTGCTGCGGACAAGGAGACAAGCATGCTCAAGGCAAGATCGCTTCTCGCCCTCGCTTTCATTCTCACGGCCCTCGCCCTGCCCCTCCAGGCACAGCCCACCTGGCGCACCGCCGGGCTGGTCGGCGACGTCCTCGCCTTGCCCTCGACGGGCTGCAGCTCCGGCCAGTCCACCTGGTACGACCCCGAGGCCTTCTTCTTTCCCGACGGCGCGCGCGGCTTTCTCGCCCAGGGGGTCCAGCCCAACCCCTGCACGCCGTTCGACGCCCTCTACCTGGCGAAGTTCAACCCGGTGAGCCTGCAGTGGCAGCTCCCGGCCGCGAACACCTGCGCCACCGTGGCCGGCCGCTACGCCGACTTCGCCTGCCCGGACCTCCCGACGCTCGCTCCCTACCAGCCGCTCGCCAGCCCGGCGATCGCCAAGGTCGGCAGCCGGTATTACATGGCCTTCTCCGGGGGCAACGGCGACCTGCGCAAGGGGCACGTCTTCTGGGCCTACTCGGACGACGGCTTCACCTGGACCGAGCTCAAGTGGGACCCGAAGCCGGCGGGCTTCAACTGGAAGCCGCTGATCTACCCGCTCTACGGCGACGTCTGCCAGAAGATCTTCGGCATCTCGCAGCTCACCCTCACCTACAACAGCGGCGACGGGATGTTCTACATCCACGTGCAGTACCTGCATCGCGACACCGGCGAGGGCGACACCTACATCTTCCGCTTCCCCTACTCGAACGCCAACGGCTTCGGGCTGGGCGGCCCGATGCAGGTGTGCATCAGCGCGTCCAGCGGCACGCCCTGCAGCTGGCAGAACCACTCGGGGCAGATGGTCTTCGACTACGACGGCCAGCCGCCGGTGGGGAGCGATCCGCTCCTCTCGAAGCACCATGGCGACAGCCAGAACTTCCCGGCCGGCGCCGGCAGCATCGCCTGGGACCCGTCGCATGGCGACTGGCTGCGCGTCTACACGACGGTCGACGGGCTGCTCCACTGGCAGACCTCGACCTCGCTCGCCTCGGGGCTGTGGTCGGTTCCGGGCGCGGTCGACATGACGTCGTTCAACAGCCAGGTGAGGGCGCGCTACCCGATGGCCAACGTCTCCGCCGCCGCCTACGGCGGTCTCTTCTGGGGGACGATCGGCACCCGCACGGGGATGTGGCTCTTCCAGCCGGCGGACTACCTCAACTGCGGCCCGTTCCAAGGCGTCGGCATCTTCACCGTGGCGCTCAACTTCAGCTGACCGCCCTCGACGGCCGGATCGCGGGCGCGATCCGGCCGTCCGTTCGACCGCCATCCGATCCCGCCAAGCGCCCGCAGGAGAGAATCGGATAGCCTCCTCCGGCCAGCCCTGGGGGCGGCGCTCTGCAGAGCGGCCCTTCCCTGCAACCTGGGGCAGGAATCGCCGTCTCTCCTCGACATGACATCGCTCCGGCGCATCGCCCCGCTCGCCGCCCTCCTCCTCGCCGTCGCTCTCCCGGCCGCCACCCTCCCCGCCGCCGCCCAGGGCCCCGACGCCCGCTGGCGGACGATCGAGACGGCGCACTTCCGCATCCACTACCCCGCCGACTCCGAGGCCTGGACGCGGCACGCGGCGGCGCGCCTGGAGTCGATCTGGGCGCGCGTCGAGGGCGAGGTCGGCTACCGGCCGCCGGCGATCGTCGACGTGCTGGTCTCCGACCCCATCGCCGAGGCGAACGGCGCCGCCCTCCCCTTCCTCGGCTGGCCGCGGCTGATCCTGTGGACGAGCCCGCCCGAGCCCGAGTCCGAGCTCGGCCACTACGCCGACTTCTCGGAGCTCCTCCTGGTCCACGAGAGCACCCACCTGGTCCACCTGCTGCGGCCGTCGCGCAACCCGGCCGAGCGCTTGACGGAGCTGCTGCTGCCGATCGGGCCGCTGGCGCGGAAGTCGCCGCGCTGGGTGACCGAGGGCTACGCCACGGTCGTCGAGGGGCGCCTGACCGGCTCGGGGCGGCCGAACAGCGATCTGCGGGCGGCGATCCTGCGCCGCCGCGCCCAGGAGGGGAAGCTCCCCGGCTATGGGCAGTTGAACGGCGACGCCACCTGGCGCGGCCTCTCGATGGCCTACCTCATGGGCTCGGCCTACCTCGAGTGGCTGGACGGCCGCGCCGGGCCGGGGAGCTTCCCCAAGCTCTGGGCGCGGCTGTCGGCGCGGCGCGGGCGCAGCTTCGACGAGGCGTTCACCGGCGTCTACGGCGACTCGCCCGCCGATCTCTACGGCCGCTTCGCCGCCGAGCTGACCTACAGCGCGGTGGCGGCGGAGAAGGCGATCGCGCCGGTGGCGCGCGAGGGCGAGCCGTGGCAGGACCTGTCGTGGACGACCGGCGCGCCGGCGCTCTCGGCCGACGGCGGCCGCCTGGCGATCGTCCTCCGGCACCGCGACGCGCCGGCGGAGCTGGTCGTCTGGTCGACGGCGGCGGACGAGAAGGCCGAGACGGAGTACGGGACAGAAGCGCGCCGAGATCGCGGCGAAGGATCCCGAGGACGTGCCGGCGGTGCGCACCAAGCCGCTCGCCCGCAAGCCGCTCCACACGCTGCCGACGCTCGACGGCATCGCGCCCGAGTCGCCGCGCTTCGTCCGCTACGGCCAGGGCGGGAAAGCCGGCCAGGCCATCCTCTTCGTCCGCTTCGAGCCGGACGGCCAAGGGTTCCTCCACCCCGACCTCTTCCGCTGGGAGCCGGAGGCGGGAAGGGTCCTACGCCTGACCCGCGGCGCCGACCTCCGCGAGCCCGACCCGTCGCCGGACGGCGCCTGGGCGGTCGCCGTGCGCAACCGCAACGGCCTGTCGCAGATCGTCCGCGTCGACCTCGCGACCGGCGCCGTCGCCGACCTCACGGCGGCGACGGCCGAGGCGGTCTACGACCACCCGCGCCTGTCGCCGGACGGCACCCGCGTCGCCTTCGCCCTCCACTCGGACCGCGCCTGGCGGCTGGTGGTGCGAGACCTCGCGAGCGGCAGGGAGCGCGAGCTCGCGCCGCCCGCCGACGGGACCCTCGCCTCCCCCGCCTGGAGCGCCGACGGCCGGCGCGTCTACGCGGTCGTCGGCAGCCGCGGCTTCCTCGACGTCTTCGCCTTCCCGGCGTTCCGCGGCGGCGCCAGGGAGCGATGGCGACGGCGGCGCGCCGGTCGCCGTCACCCGCACCCAGGGCGGCGCGCTCGCCCCGGAGCCGACGCCGGACGGCAAGGCGCTCTTCTACCTCAACCTGCAGGCCGACGGGCTCGACCTCTACCGGCTGGACCTCGGCGCCGCCCCGCCGCCGCCGCCGGGCGAGCCGCCGGGGACGACCTGGGCGGCGCTGGCGCCGGCCGTCCCGCCGGCGCCGCCCTCCCCGGCGCCGGCCCCCTTCCCCGCCGCCGAGGTGCCGCCCGGCCATCCCTACGGCCTGGGGCGCCAGGAGGTCGAGCCGCTCCTCTCCGCCGCCGGGACGAGCGCCGGGGCGTCCACCGTGCTCGGCGTGCGGGTGGGCGACGTCGTCGGCCGCTTCGACCTCCTCGCCTTGGGCGCGCTCGGCGGCGGCGCGCCGGACGGCGGGGTGGTCGCCGGCGCCTTCCGCGGCCTGCCGGTCGCCTTCTCCTTCCACCTCTTCGACGCCCGCGACCGCCCGTCGGCAGAGAGCGGGCGGCCGCCGAGCCAGGCCGTCGCCGCCGGCCGCTTCGACGTCGACCGCCGGGGGGCGGAGCTCCGCGCGAGCTGGGACCGGCGCCTCGGGCCGGCGAGCGTCCGCCTCGCCGGCGGCGGCCTCTGGTCGCGGCTCGCGCCGCGCTTCGGCCGCGGCTTCGACGAGACCGTCGGCTTCGTCTCCGGGCGGGGGGCGGCCGATCTCTCGCGCGGCCGCTGGCACCTGCTGCCGGCGGTCGCCGGCCACTGGGAGCGCCAGCTCGCCGACGACCTGCCGGCGCCGGGCGCCGCCTGGGAGCGCCGCGGCGCCGCCGCCTCCCTCGGCATCGCCCACGGCAAGGACCGCCTGACGCTCTCGGCGCGGCGCGACGGCGCGGCCGGCAGCTTCAGCTCCTTCGACCTCTACAGCCTGGGCGGCTTCCCCAGCACGCTCCTCCCGGACGCGGTCGAGGCCGGCCGCATCGCCTCCCCGGCGCTCCCCGACGGCACCCTCCGCGGCTCGGAGCACGAGGGCGAGCGCGCCGAGCTCGAGCTCGGGTCCTTCCCGGCGCCGCTCTTCTACGAGCGCCACCGCCTCTGGCTCGGCGACGGCGCGCGCCGGCCGTGGCTCGACCTCGCCGGCCTCGAGTGGCGCTTCTCGACCGGCCCCATCCCGGTCGGCCGCATCCCGGCGCTCGACTTCCGGCTGGGCGTCGCCCGCATCCTCTCCGACCCCTACCGCGGCTCGACGCGCTGGTGGCTGACGACCGTGCTGCGGCCGTGAGCAGGGCTCCCGCTCGTCCCCGCAGTGACTGCCGCGCTCCCGGTGAAGACCATCCCCGGCAGGGGTCCCGTCTCGCCCCGCGCAGTGACTGGCCGCGCTTCCGGCGCGCCGCCGCTCCGCCTCGCGCCACCCGTTCCGCCGGAAGCGCGGGGACCCGAGGGAACGGAGCGGGGCGAGACGGCCGCGGGACCCCTGCCGCGCGCCAGCCCGTACAATGCCGCCATGGAGCGCCTCTTCGTCCTCCGCCTCTCCGGCGACTTCTACACCAAGGCGCGGCAGACCCGCCTGCGCTTCCTGCGCCGGCTGTCGCTCAACTTGGAGGACGCGCTCTCCTCGCACGGCATCCCGCATCGCCTGGAGCGCACCTGGAGCCGCATGTACCTCGAGAGCCCGGACGCCGCGGCGCCCGAGGTCGTGGCGCGGGTCTTCGGCGTGCAGTCGGTGTCGGAGATCGTGCGGCGGCCGTGGGCGAGCCTGGAGGACGTCGTGCGCGAGGGCGAAGCCTTCTTTCGCGACGGGGTGCGCGGCAAGAGCTTCGCCGTCCGCGCCAGCCGCCGCGGCCGGCGCGGCGACATCCCCTTCGATTCGCCGGCGGTCGAGAGCGCCCTCGGCCGCGCCCTCCTCCCCTACGCCGCGCGGGTCGACCTCGAGCACCCGCAGGCGACCGCGCACGTCGAGGTCGAGCCGGGGAGCGCGCAGTTCTTCCACCAGCGGACCGCCGGCCTGGGCGGCCTGCCGGTGGGGGTCGAGGGGCGGGCCGTGGCGCTGGTCTCGGGCGGCTTCGACTCGGCGGTCGCCGCCTGGCTGCTGCTCAAGCGCGGCGTCCAGCTCGACTACGTCTTCTGCAACCTGGGCGGCACGGCGCACCGGCTGGGCGCCCTGCGCGTCATGCGGGTGATCGCCGAGCGCTGGAGCTACGGCTACCGGCCGCGGCTCCACGAGATCGATTTCCGGCCGCTCTCGGCGCAGCTCCAGGAGCGCACGCGGAGCCGCGACTGGCAGCTCCACCTGAAGCGGCTGATGCTCCGCGCCGCCGACGCCGTGGCGCGCAACGGCGGCGCGGCGGGGATCGTCACCGGCGACGCCGTCGGCCAGGTCTCCTCGCAGACGCTGCAGAACCTGGCGGTGGTGAGCCAGGCGGTGACCACCCCGATCCTGCGGCCGCTCCTCGGCTTCAACAAGGAGGAGATCCTGGCGCTGGCGCGGCGCGCCGGGGTCTACGAGCTGGCGGCGGCGGTGGGCGAGTTCTGCGCCCTGGTGCCGCGGCGGCCGGCGACGCGAGCCCGCCTCGACTCGATCCTCGCCGGCGAGGCGGCGCTCGACCCGACGGCCCTCCGCGCCGCCGTCCGCGACCGCACCCGCCACGACCTGCGGAGCCTGACGGAGGAGATCCTGGCGCCGCCGGCGCTCGAGGTCGACCGCATCCCGGCGGGCTCGACCGTCCTCGACCTGCGCTCGGCCGCGGCCTTCGACGCCTGGCACTACCCCGGCTCGCTCCACCTCGACTTCCCGCGCGCCGTCGCCGCCTATCCCTCCTTCGGCCGCGACCGCACCTATCTCCTCGTCTGCGAGGTGGGCCTGAAGAGCGCGCACCTGGCCGAGCGCATGCAGCAGGCGGGCCTCGCCGCCTTCCACCTCAAGGGCGGCACCGAGGTCCTGATGCGCCTGGCGGAGGCCGCGCCGACCCTGCTCGCCCCCGCCGTCCGCGAAGACTGAGGCGCCGGCCCTCGCCTCCGCTCAAGGGATCGCGACCCGCGCGAGCATCGCCCCGAAGCGCTCCGGGTCGAGGGTGACGAAGAGCGCCCGCGCCTCGGCGAAGGGGGCGCCCGCGCCGTCGAACAGGCGGCCGGCGGTCCATACCTTGCGCCCCTCCGCCCGTTCCACCCAGGCCTCGAGCCAGGCGTCGGTGCCGAGGGGCAGCAGGCGGCGGAAGCTGGTGTCGAGCTGCACCGCGACGACTTTGTGCCCCGACATCCAGGCGGCGGCGCCCATGGCCTCGTCGAGCACCGCGGCCATGCTGCCGCCGTGCGCGTGGCCGGGCGGCCCCTCGGCGCCCGGCCCGAACCAGGCGCGGCCGACGAGCGGCCGCGGGCCGCCGCGGCGGAAGTAGAGCACGCGCAACCGCTCGCCCGCTGGATCGCCGGAGACGAACGAGCCGCGCCCGCCTTCGAGGCGCGGCGGCTCGACCGGCTCCCAGCCCGCCTCCGGCACCACCTCGGGGGCCGCCGTTCTCCTCGCGTCGCTCATGGTCGGTCGGGACGCGCTCGCCGGGACGGATTCCGTCACCGGATCTCCGCCCCATCGCGCCGCCGGGCGAGACTATAATGACGGCGTCTCACACCCGACCGCCGTCGCAGGCAACATCCGGCATCACCCGCTGTCTCCGAGGAGCCACGCGATCTCACTCCCCCTGAGCCATGGGCCGGACATCGAAGGGCCGGGAGAGCCCGCCCTCGCCGGTCCTCCACTGCGGGAGACCGGGCAGTGGTTCCGCACCCTCGCCGAGACGACCTCGACGGCCATCTTCGTCTACCGCGACACCTTTCTCTACGTCAACCGCGCCTGCGCCGAGCTGACCGGCTACGACGCCGCGGAGCTGCTCGGCCTCGAGGTCTGGCGCATCGTCCATCCGGAGTTCCAGGCGGCGGCCCGCGAGCGGGTGCGCGCCCGCCTGGCCGGCGGGCCGACGACCCCGTCATGGGAGCTCAAGATCGTCCGCAAGGACGGCGCCGAGCGCTGGGTGGAGATCGACATCGGCATGGTCGAGATGGACGGCCTGCCCGCCGCCATGGCGAGCGCCGTCGACATGACCGAGAGGAAGCGCGGCGCGCTCGCGCTCGCCGAGGAGCGCGAGCGCGCCGAGGTGACCCTCGCCTCGATCGGCGACGGCGTCATCCGCACCGACGCCGGCGGCCTCGTCGACTACCTGAACCCGGTCGCCGAGCGGCTGACCGGCTGGCCGGCGGCCGAGGCGCTCGGGCTGCCGCTCGGCCGCGTCTTCCACGTCGTCGACGAGCTCGGCCGCCGGCCGCTCTTCAACCCGGTCGACCGCTGCCTCGAGGAGGGCCGGGTCGTCGAGCTGCCGGGGAGCTCGCTCCTCCTGCGCCGCGACGGCACCGAGTTCGCCATCCGCGACTCGGTGGCGCCGATCCGCGACGGCGCCGGGCGGATCACCGGCACCGTCCTCGTCTTCAAGGACGTGACCGAGCTGCGCGGCATGGAGCGCGAGATGAGCTACGCCGCGCGCCACGACGCGCTGACCGGCCTCATCAACCGCCGCGAGTTCGAGAACCGCCTGCAGTTCTGCCTGCGCACCGCCGCCGAGGAGGGGCGCGAGCACGCAATCCTCTACCTCGACCTCGACGAGTTCAAGCTGGTCAACGACACCGCCGGGCACGTGGCGGGCGACGAGCTCCTGAAGCAGGTGACGGGCGCCCTCGCGGCCTGCCTGCGCAAGGGCGACACCCTCGCCCGGCTGGGCGGCGACGAGTTCGGCGTCCTCCTCGAGGACACCGCGCCGGCGCGGTCGCGCGAGATCGCCCAGGACCTGGTCTTCGCCGTCAAGGCGCACCGCTTCGTCTGGGAGGAGCGGATCTTCGACATCTCGGCTTCGCTCGGCGTCGTGATGATCGACGAGTCGAGCGCCGACATGGGACAGGTGCTCTCGGCCGCCGACGCCGCCTGCTACGTCGCCAAGGAGAGCGGCCGCAACCGCTCCCACTTCTACCAGCCGGACGACACCCTGGTCGCCGTGCGCTACGGCGAGATGCAGTGGATCCACCGCATCCACAAAGCCTTCGAGGAGGAGCGCTTCCGCCTCTACCGGCAGGCGATCGAGCCGCTGGCGACGGCCGCCGCCGCCGGTCCGCCGCTCTGCGAGATCTTCATCCGCATGCTGGACGAGCAGGGGGGGATCGCGACGCCCGGCGCCTTCATCCCCGCCGCCGAGCGCTACCACCTGATCCCGTCGATCGACCGCTGGGTGATCCACGCCGCCTTCGACGCCCTCGCCCAGGGGCCGCTCGCGCGCGCCGGCGGCGCCACCTGCTTCGCGCTCAACCTCTCCGGCCAGTCGATCGGCGAGGCGTCGTTCCTCGACTACGTGCTGGGGGAGCTCACCGCGAGCGGCATCGCCCCCGAGCGCCTCTGCTTCGAGATCACCGAGACCGCGGCGGTCGCCAACCTGGCGCGGGCGACGCGCTTCATCGCGGTCCTCAAGAGCCGCGGCTGCCGCTTCATCCTCGACGACTTCGGGAGCGGCCTGTCGTCCTTCGCCTACCTGAAGAACCTGCGGGTGGATTTCCTCAAGATCGACGGCGAGTTCGTGCGCGGCATGATGGGCGATTCGGTGCAGCGCGCCCTGGTCGAGTCGATCCACCAGATCGGCCATGTCATGGGCATCCGGACGATCGCCGAGTCGGTCGAGAACCAGGCGACGCTCGAGGCCCTGAGGGCGATCGGGGTCGACTACGCGCAGGGGTACGTCATCGCGGCGCCCGAGCCGCTCGAGTGAGCGCGGGTTCGCGGTTCCAAGCCCGCGGCGCGCAGGCCGGCCGGTTCGCGGCGGCGCGGCGGGCGCGGATCTTGCTTAAAGGTTCCTCGCCGTAAGCAGCCACAAAAGGGGAACGGATGTGAGCCACCTCTCGGAAGCCGTGGTGCGGTCCAAGGGAGCGTCTGTCGTCGACCTGCGGAAGGCCGTCCACAAGCGTCACGCCGGCGGATCGATCCCGCCGCTCGCCGCCGACCAGGGATTGCCGCTCCTCATCGAGCAGATGCCCGCCCTCCTGTGGACGACGGACGGGAGCCTGCGCATCCTCTCCTGCCTGGGCGGCGGCTTCGCGGCGCTGGGGATCGACCCCGGCCGGCTGGTCGGCCGCACCCTGGCCGAGTACCTGGGGACCGACGATGCCGACTTCCCGCCGCTCCGCGCCCACCGCCGAGCCCTCGCCGGCCAGGCGGTCGGCTTCGAGCAGGAGTGGGAGGGCAAGCTCCTCCAGTCGCACGTCGAGCCGCTGCGCGACGGCGAGGGGGAGATCGTCGGCTGCGCCGGGATCGCCTTCGACATCACCGCCCGCAAGGCCGCCGAGGAGGCGCTCCTCCGCGAGACCGAGCGCGCCCAGGTGACCCTCGCCTCGATCGGCGACGGCGTCATCCGCACCGACGCCGAGGGCCGCATCGACTACCTGAACCCGGTCGCCGAGCGCCTGACCGGCTGGTCCGCCGCCGAGGCGATCGGCTCGTCCGGAGCGCAGGTCTTCTCGATCGTCGACGAGGCGACGCGCCGCCCGCTGCCCGACCCGATCGGGAGCTGCCTCACGGCGGGCGCCGTCTTCGAGTCGGCGGGCCACGTGCTGCTCGCCAGCCGCGACGGCCGCGAGTACGCGGTGCGCGACTCCGCCGCCCCCATCCACGGCCGGAGCGGCGAGCTGATCGGCGCCGTCCTGGTGTTCAAGGACGTCACCCAGCTCCGCGGCCTGGAGCGCGAGATGACCTATCTCGCCAGCCACGACGCGCTCACCGGCCTCATCAACCGCCGCGAGTTCGAGATCCGGCTGAAGCGCGCCATCCGCAGCGCGCGGGGCGAGCGCCGCCACGCGCTGCTCTATCTCGACCTCGACGAGTTCAAGGTCGTCAACGACACCTGCGGCCACCTGGCCGGCGACGAGATGCTGCGCCAGATCACCGCTCTGCTGTGCTCGCGGGTGCGGCGCAGCGACCTCCTGGCGCGGCTCGGCGGCGACGAGTTCGGCGTGCTGCTCGAGGACTGTCCGCCCCCCCATGCGCGGCAGATCGCCGAGGAGATGCGCCGCACGGTGCGCGAGTTCCGCTTCTCCTGGCGCGGCCAGGTGTTCGAGGTGGGGGTGAGCATCGGCCTGGTGCCGATCGCCCCGGACAGCGGCGACCTCTCGCACGTGCTCTCCGCCGCCGACGCCGCCTGCTACGTCGCCAAGGACAGCGGCAGGAACCGCGTCCACGAGTACGAGCTGGACGACACCGCGGTCTCCGAGCGCAATGGCGAGATGCAGTGGATCCACCGCATCCACGGCGCCTTCGAGGACCGCCGCTTCCGCCTCTACTACCAGCCCATCCAGCCGATCTCGGCCGGCGGCGAGCAGGATGCCGCGGATGGCTCGGGCGACGGCGCGGGAGAAGACGCCGGTCGAGAGGTCATGTGCGAGATCTTCCTCCGCATGCTCGACCGCAGCGGCCAGCTCGTCGAGCCGGCGGCCTTCATCTGCGCCGCCGAGCGCTATCACATGATCGCCTCGCTCGACCGCTGGGTGGTGGGGACGGCCTTCCGCGCCCTCGCCGAGGCGCAGAAGCGCGGCGGCCCGCGGCCGCTGCTCTTCGCGATCAACCTCTCCGGCCAGACGCTCTCGGACGAGACGTTCCTCGAGTTCGTGATCGCGGCGCTCCACTCGAGCGGCGTCGACTCGCGGCGCATCTGCTTCGAGATCACCGAGACGGCGGCGATCAGCAAGCTCGACGGCGCCATGCGCTTCATCAACGCGCTCAAGGGCAAGGGCTGCCGCTTCGTGCTCGACGACTTCGGCAGCGGCCTCTCCTCGTTCGCCTACCTCCGCGACCTGCCGGTCGACTTCCTCAAGATCGACGGCGAGTTCGTGCAGGGGATGGTCAACGACCGGGTGAAACGCGCGCTCGTCGAGTCGATCCACCAGATCGGCAACGTCATGGGGATCAAGACGATCGCCGAGTGCGTCGAGAACCGCGAGACCCTCGAAGCCCTGCAGAAGATCGGCGTCGACTACGCCCAGGGCTTCTTCCTCGCCCGTCCCCAGCCGCTGATCCACGACATCTGAAGGACGGCGTGAGGCCCGGATGCGGCTGCGCCGGTGCTCAAGGGCTTCGCGCTTGCTTCTCCTCGCTCCCGTAATTACAATGTGATCACCTCGGCTGACCGAGCCGGCAGGAGCGTGGATCGCGCCGTCGCACCGAGAGAAAGGCCGCCGCCATGAAGACCCGAATCGTCGCCATCGGCAACTCGCAGGGGATCCGCATCCCCAAGCTGGTCCTCGCCGAGACCGGCCTCGAGGGCGAGGTGGAGATCGAAGTCCGCGGCAGCGAGCTGGTGATCCGCGCCGCGGGCGCGCCGCACACGGCGGGCGAGCCGGGGATGGTGCGCGAGGCCGGCACCGCCTGGGCTCGTGCGCAGGCAGCCGGGGAGGCAGGTGCGCTCGCCGCTCTCCTCGATCGACTCGCGGCGGGCGAGGAGGTGGTGCTCGACCGCCACGGGCGTCCGGTCGCCAAGCTGGTGCCGATCCCGCAAACTCCGCGTCGTCCGGGCCGTCTCAAAGGCCGCCTGACGATCCGCGACGACTTCGACGCGCCGCTCCCGGCCGATCTCGCCGCGGCGTTCCGCGGGGAGGCGGATTGAGAGTCCTGCTGGACACTCACGCGTATCTCTGGTGGCTGGCGGACGACTCGGAGCTCTCCTACGAGGCGCGCGACCTCCTTGCCGACCCGCGGACATCGGCCTACGTGAGCGCCGCCTCGGTATGGGAGATCGCGATCAAGGTGAAGCTGGGGCGGCTCGACCTCGGAGCCGCGGGCGTGATGGCAGATGTCGTCGAGATCGCGGCCAACGACTTCACCGAGCTCCCCATCCATGCTCGCCACGCCGCCGCGGCCGGCGCCCTTCCCCGCCATCACGGAGATCCGTTCGACCGCATGCTGGTCGCCCAGGCGCAGAGCGAGAACCTGATCCTGGTGACCCGCGACGAGAAGCTCAGCGCCTACGACGTAATGATCGTCGCGGCCTGAGCGCCTCGCCTCACGGCACCTCGATCGTCCCTTCGCTCACCAGGACCGCCGCGCCGCCGACGCGGATCGCCGCGATCTCGCCGCAGTACTTCTCGACGGTCAGGTGGAGGAGGCTCGGCCGCCCCATCTCGAAGCCCTGCTCGACCAGCCAGCGGAAGGTGCCGTCCGCGGCGCTCTCGCGCACGCCGAGGAAGCCGCCGAGCGCGGCGACCGCGGCGCCGGTCGCCGGGTCCTCGGCGATGCCTAAGCTCGGCGCGAACATCCGCGCCCGCAGGTCCGAGCCGGGGAGCTCCGGGTCGCGGGTGACGAGGTAGACCTCCGGCCCGCCGGAGGGGAACTGCGCCTCCCAGCGGTCCATCCGCACGCGCGCGCGGGCGAGCGCCGCGCGGTCGCGGAGCGGCACGAAGAAGATCGGCGTCCCGCAGGAGACGGTCTGCGGCTCGGCCCAGCTCCCGAGGTCCTCGAGGGCGAGCGAGAACAGCTCGGCGAGCGCGGTCCCGGCGACCGGCGCCGGCGTGAGCTCGGGCGGCTGCGCCGCCGTCAGCTCGGCGAACACCGGGACGCCGTCGCGCGCCAGCAGGCGGACGGGGACGGGCCCCACCCCCTCCTCGAAGACGATCGCGGTCTCCTCGCCGGCGAGCGGGATCTCGCCCAGCGCCCCCAGCAGGTAGGCGGTGCCGACCGTCGGGTGGCCGGCGAACGGCAGCTCGCGGCCGGGGGTGAAGATGCGGAGCTTCCGCGTGTGCCGCGGGTCCTCGGGCGGCAGCACGAAGACCGTCTCCGAGAGGTTGAACTCGCGGGCGACCCGCATCATCTGCTCGAAGTCGAGCCCGCGGGCGTCGAGCAGCACGGCGAGCGGATTGCCGCCGAAGCGGCGGTCGGTGAAGACGTCGGCGGTGGCGAAGCGGTAGCGCATGAGAACCCTTTCGGAGGCGTGATCCTCAGAACCCCGCCGCCTGCCCGTCCTTGCGGGACTCCGAGGCCCCGTAGTAGACCCGCCGCTCGGCGTCCCAGGCGACGGCCTGGTAGCCGCCGTAGTCGCCGACGTTCCAGCCGACGCGGTGGCCACGCTCCGCGAGCTCGCGGACGGTCTCGTAGGGGAAGCCGGACTCGAGATAGAGGCTGCCGCCGTCCTCCATCCGCTCGCCGGTGGGCTCGGAGGAGCCTTCGTGGAGGGCTCGCGGGGCGTCTCCCGCCTCCTGGTAATTCATCCCGAAGTCGAGGAGGTTGGCGAGGATCTGGACGTGGCCCTGGGGCTGGAAGCCGCCGCCCATCACCCCGAAGGCGAGGAGCGGTCGGCCGCCGCGCGTGACGAAGGCGGGGATGATGGTGTGGAAGGGGCGCTTGCCCGGCGCGTAGACGTTGGCGTGGGCTGCGATCGAGCGCGAAGAGCTCGCCGCGGTCCTGGAGCGAGAAGCCGAGGCCCGCCGGCACGATGCCGGAGCCCATGCCGCGGAAGTTGCTCTGCAGGAGAGAGACCATGTTGCCCTCGGCGTCGCCGGTCGCCAGGCAGACGGTGTCGCCGGCGTCGAGCGCGCCCCCCTCGCCCGGAGGATGGGCGAGCGCGGCGCGGCGCGGGTCGATGCGCCGGCGCCGCTCGGCCGCGTAGTCCGCCGAGAGGAGCGCCGCGACGGGCGCACGGGCGAAGTCCGGATCGGCGTAGAAGCGCGCGCGGTCTTCATAGGCGAGCTTCTTCGCCTCGACCAGGAGATGGAGGTGATCGGCGCTGCCGAAGCCCATCGAACGGAGGTCGTAGCCCGCGAGGAGGGCGAGCATCTGGAGCGCCGCGATCCCCTGGCCGTTGGGCGGCAGCTCCCAGACCTCGTGGCCGCGGTAGGAGACCGCGACCGGCTCGACCCAGGCGCCGCGATGGGCGGCCAAGTCCGCGGCGGCGAGGAAACCCCCCGCCGCGGCGACCGCGCCGGCGATCGCCTGCGCCAGCTCGCCCCGATAGAAGACGTCGCGGCCCCCTTGCGCCAGGGCGCGGAGGGTCATCGCCAGACCGGGATTGCGGAAGACCTCGCCCTTTTGCGGCGCCCGGCCGCCGGGCAGGAAGGCCGCCGCGAAGCCGGGCTGATCGGCCAGCGCCGCGGCCTCCCTCGCCCAGGTGTGGGCGATGACCTCGGTGACCGGGAAGCCCTGCTCGGCATAGTGGATGGCCGGCGCGAGGAGCTCCGCCACCGGCAGTCGCCCGAAGCGGTCATGGAGGGCGAACCAGCCGTCGACCGCGCCGGGGACGGAGATGGGGAGCGGCCCGCGCGCCGGGATGCGGGCGAGGCGGAGCGAGCGCAGGTGCTGGAGAGACAGGCCGGCGGGGGAGCGGCCGCTGCCGTTGTAGCCATGGAGGCGGCCGGAGGCGGCATCCCAGACCATGGCGAAGAGGTCGCCGCCCGGGCCGCAGCCGGTCGGCTCGACGACGGCGAGGACGGCGTTGGCGGCGAGCGCCGCGTCGACCGCGCTGCCGCCGCCGCGGAGGATCTCGACGGCGGCCTGGGTGGCGAGCGGCTGGCTCGTCGCCGCCATCGCGCGCGGCGCGATCACCTCCGAGCGGCTGGCGAACGGGCGGCCGGTCGGGCGATCGAAGGGCACGCGGGCGAGCATACCAGCCGCTCCGCCGCACGCCGCGGGTTGTCGGTCGGCCAGGCGCGGTATGCTCCGGGTGCGGGCCGAGATCCGCGGAGCACTTCCTTCACCCGCTTAAGACCCGCGTGGCGGGCCGACGCCATCCGGCAGCATCCACCGAGCATCCCTGCGAGAGGAGACAGCATGTCCGTAGCCAAGGTCACCGAGATCACGTCGGAGTCGTCGGAGAGCTTCGACAAGGCCATCGAGGAGGGGATCGAGCGCGCCGCGAAGACGCTCAAGAACATCAAGAGCGCCTGGGTGAGCGAGCAGCACCTGACGATCGACAACGGCAAGATCGTCGGCTACCGCGTCAACATGAAGCTGCTCTTCGTCCTCGAAGACGCGCGGTAACGCCGGGTCGGCCCGTGTTAACCTCATTGCCGCTTCGTATGGAGCGGAGCACTAGCAAGGGAGACTGCGCATGAAGATGAAGAAGACACTTGCCATGGTTGCCATCGCGGCGGGCGTGCTCGTCGGCGCCACCGCGCCGGTCTCAGCGACGCCGGTCTCAGGGGCGTCGGCCTCGGGGTTTTCGATCTGCAACGTGCAGGCGGGCACCTTCGAGGTCTGGTTGGCCCAACAGCTGTTCTGTTGATGGACGTGGACCGCGCCTCCCTACCAGATAGAGAACTCAGGATGACAATGGAAGGTATGAGCGCAGCGCAGTGGAGTACGCTTCTGTTGGTCCCCGAAATATTCACAGAACCTGAGCCGGACCCCGGGGAGGGGCCGGCTCGATCCTGCTACACGCTTCCCGAACCGCGAGCTCGCCGTTTCGCCTAGCTGGGGGAGGCGACCTTGCGCGGCCCCGCCGCCTTGACCGCCTCGGAGACGCCGTCCTCGTACTTCTCGAAGTTGTCGGCGAACATCTCGGCGAGCTGCGCCGCCTTGGCGTCGTAGTCGGCGGCGCTCTTCCAGGTGCCGCGCGGGTCGAGCACCGCGTCCGGCACGCCCGGCACGTGCCGCGGCACCGCGAGGCCGAAGAACGGGTCGGTCCTCGTCTCCACCCGGTCGAGCTCGCCGGCGAGCGCCGCGGCGACCATCCGCCGCGTGTGGGCGAGCGACATGCGGCGGCCGACGCCGTAGGGGCCTCCCGTCCAGCCGGTGTTGATCATCCAGACCTTCGCCTCGTGGCGCGACAGGCGCTCGCCCAGCATCTTGGCGTAGGCGCCGGGGTGGAGCGGCAGGAAGGGGGCGCCGAAGCAGGCGCTGAAGGTGGCCTTGGGCTCGGTCACGCCGCGCTCGGTGCCGGCGACCTTGGCGGTGTAGCCGGAGAGGAAGTGGTACATCGCCTGCTCGGGGGTGAGGCGCGCGATCGGCGGCAGCACGCCGAAGGCGTCGGCGGTGAGGAAGACGACGTGGCGCGGGTGGCCGGCGCAGCCGGCGAGGTCGGCGTTGCCGATCTGGTTGAGCGGGTAGCTGCTCCGCGTGTTCTCGGTCAGCGTCTGGTCGTCCAGGTCCAGGCGGCGGGTCGCGGGGTCGACGGCGACGTTCTCGAGCACGGTCCCGAAGCGGCGGGTGGTGGCGTAGATCTCCGGCTCGCCCTCGGCCGACAGGCGGATCACCTTGGCGTAGCAGCCGCCCTCGACGTTGAAGATGCCGTCGTCGCTCCAGCCGTGCTCGTCGTCGCCGACGAGGGTGCGCGACGGATCGGCCGAGAGAGTCGTCTTGCCGGTCCCGGAGAGGCCGAAGAAGAGCGCCGCGTCGCTCTTGTCCCGGCCGTAGTTGGCGCTGCAGTGCATCGACAGCACGCCCTGCTTGGGCAGCACGTAGTTCATCACGCTGAAGATGCTCTTCTTGATCTCGCCGGCGTACTCGGTGCCGCCGATGAGCACCAGCTTGCGGGCGAAGTTCGGCAGGATGAAGGTCGACGAGCGGATGCCGTCGCGCGCCGGGTCGCCCTGGAAGGTCGCGACGTCGAGCACCGTGAAGCCGGGGCGGAAGCGGGCGAGGACCTCGGGATCCTCCTCGCGGAGGAACATGTTGCGCGCGAAGAGGCTGTGCCAGGCGTACTCGGTGACGACGCGGACCGGCAGGCGATAGCGCGGGTCGGCGCCGGCGTAGCCCTGGAAGACGTAGAGGTCGCGCCCGGCGAGATACTCGCCGACCCGCGCCAGCAGGCGGTCGAAGCGCTCGGGCTCGAGCGGCCGGTTGACCTCTCCCCACCAGATGTCGCCCTCGGTCCCCGGCTCCCTGACCAGGAACTTGTCGTTCGGCGAGCGGCCGGTATGCTTGCCGGTGGTGGCGGCGAGCGGCCCCTCGGCCGCGATCAGCGCCTCGCCGCGCCGCACCGCGTGCTCGTAGAGCGCCGCCGGCGGCAGGTTCCAGTAGATCGTCCCGGCGTCGGTGATCCCCAGATCCTCGACCCCATGGCTGCTCACCCCTGTTCCCTCGTTCCGCATCCGATCACCTCGCAAAGGGTCCCGAAACGAAAGCGTCGATTCTAACAGCCCTCGAAAGGTATTGGCCCGGAGGGAGATCGCAGTGCAAATTCCACGCCCCGCGGAGCCTGCCGGCGGGGGTTACCGGCGGCCGGCGCCCCCGCCCGCCGCGGCGGCGGGGGGGTGGCCGAGGTAGTCGAGGACGAGGTAGGACATCGCCCGCATGCCGACCGCGATGGCGCTGTCGTCGCCGCGGAAGGTGGGGGTGTGGAGGCCGCCCGAGGTGGTGCCCGGCTTGGTGGTGCCGAGGCGGAGGTAGAAGCCGGGGACGACGTTCGCCATGAAGGCGAAGTCCTCGCCGCCCATCACCGGCTCCTGGTCGAGGACGTTCGCCCTGCCGACCGCCCGCTCGAGGCTCGGACGCACGCGCTTCGCGAGCGCCGGGTCGTTGACCGTCGCCGGGGCGTTCTTCTTGTACTCGAGCTCGTAGGAGCCGCCCCCGGCCTTGGCGGTGCCGTCGAGGATCTCGCGCATCCGCCGCTCGACGGTGGCGCGGGTCGCCTCGTGGTAGGTGCGCACCGTCCCCTCGAGCCGCACCTCCTCGGGGATGATGTTGAAGCGCTCGCCGCCGCGGACGATCCCCACGGTGACGACGCTCGGCTCGAGCGGCGAGAGGTTGCGCGAGCGGATGGTCTGCAGGGCCAGGATCGCCTGCGCCGCGATGACGACCGGATCGATGCCGAGGTTGGGATAGGCGCCGTGCGACTGCTTGCCGTGGATCTTGGCGACGAACTGGTCGACGGCGGCCATCGTCGGCCCCTCGGTGTAGCCGAGCTGCCCCACCGGGATGTCGGGGAAGGAATGGAGGGCGAAGGCGGCCTCGGGGCGCGGGTTGGCGAGCGCCCCCTCGTCGATCATCCGCTGGGCTCCCGGCTTCTCGCCCGGCGGCGGCCCCTCCTCGTCGGGCTGGAAGAGGAAGACGACGGTCCCCGGGAGCTGCTCCTTCAGCGAGGCGAGGACGGCGGCCACCCCGAGGATGGTCGAGGTGTGGATGTCGTGCCCGCAGGCGTGCGCCACCCCCACCTCCTGGCCGAGGTAGGTCTCGCGCTTCGTCGAGCGGAAGGGGAAGCCGGTCGCCTCGGTGACCGGGAGGGCGTCCATGTCGGCCCGCACGGCGACCACCGGGCCGGGCCGGCCGCCCTTGAGGACCGCGACGACCCCGGTCTTGGCGACGCCGGTCCGCACCTCGAGCCCGAGCGCGCGGAGGCGCTCGGCGACGAGCTTCGACGTCGCCGTCTCCTCGTAGCCGAGCTCGGGGTTCTGGTGGATCCGGTGGCGCACCTCGATCATCTCGGGCGCGATGCGCGCGACGGCGCGGTCGACCTCGGCGTCGAGGGGGCCGGGGGCCGATGCCGCGGGGCCGGGCGCGGCGAAGACGCCGGCGGGGGCGCCGAGCGTCAGGACGACCGTCGAGACGATGATCGAGACGATGGTTGAGACAGACAGCGAAGCGCTGAGCGGGCGCCGGATCATCCCTCTACCTCCGCAAGGATTTGCACCGGGGGGGCGCCGGGCGGGACGGAAGTCTACACCCGGCCATCCCGCGGCAGCAGTCAGGAACACCAGCAAGGGCTGAAGGATGTGAGATCCTGGAAGGGTCCGGCGCCTCCGAAGCCGTCTTCCAAGGGCCGGAAGGAGGATCGCTCGTGAAGAACAGTCGTCTCGCCGTGCTCGCCATCTGCTTGGCGGCCCTCGCCCTTCCAGGTCTCGCGGGAGCGGCGAAGGCCCCCAAGGAGACCTTCACCTCCGGGGGCCGGGAGCGCGCCTACTTCCTGGCGGTCCCGCCGAAGCTCGATCCCGGCAAGCCCGTGCCGCTCGTCATCCTGCTCCATGGCTCGGACCGCGACGGCCTGTCGCTGGTCGAGAAGTGGCAGAGCCTGGCGGAGACCGAGGGCTTCCTCGCCGTGGGCCCCAACGCCCGGCACCCGGCCTACTGGAGCGCGGTGGACGACGGCCCGGAGTTCCTGCACGACATCGTCGAGCACCTGCGCGCGAAGTACTCGATCGACCCGCGCCGAGTCTACCTCTTCGGCCATTCCGGGGGTGCCGGCTTCGCTCTCCAGATGGGATGCCTCGAGTCGCGCTACTTCGCGGCCGTGGCGCTCCACGCCGGCTCCTTCATCAACGGCGAGGAGAAGTGGCTGCCGACGCGGGCGACGCGCAAGATCCCCTTCCACATCGCTGTCGGCGACCGCGACCCGGCCTTTCCCCTCGCCGTCGTCAGCGCCACCCGCGACGCCTTGAAGGACCAGGGCTTCCCGGTCGAGCTGGAGGTGATGCCCAACCACGACCACTGGTATTACACCCTGGCGCCGAAGATCAACCGCACGGCCTGGACCTTCCTCGCCGCCCATCCGCTCGCCGAAGATCCGGTCTTCGAGGAGCGCGAGCTGAAGTGACGGCGGCCCGGGCGGGCACAGGGCCCGGCGGCACGCCGGAAGGCTTGCCGCCCGGCGACAAGGCCAGCGGTTGCGACGGAAGGCGTCCGGCTGCCGTCCTCGGAGCCTTGCAGAAGATGGCCAATCAGAAAGCGGCCGACACATACAAGCTGGTCCTCTGTGCCGCGGTAAAGCCAGGCAAGGCGTTGAAACGCTCGGCCCGAGGACATCGTGACCATGGCGGTGAGAGGGTTTGGCAGCTACGCGAGACCAAGATGGACCGGGACTTCTCGTCCCTCTGGTCGAGCCCGTGGCCGAGATCATCAACCGGCGGTATCTTGAGGTTGGGCGGAAGGGGTCGCTCTTCTGGCCGAGTGTTCGAGGAGGCAGTTAACCATCTGCCCCTCAAGGAAGCGAACCGGGAGCTTCGCGATTTCTCCGGGCTCCCCGACATCCGTCCGCACGACTTCCGCAGAACGGCTCGCACTCACTTCTCGGCCCTGGGAGTGAGCGAGGCGGTCGCGGAGTCGCTCTTGAACCATGCTAAGGGCAAAATCGAGGCGACGTACAATCTCTATACCTATTGGGCGGAGCGCAAGCAGGCACTCGCACTCTGGCACGCGAAGCTTGCCACTCTAGGTGCGCATGAAACGGCGGCAGCATGAGTCTCCAAAGGAGCTCGGCGACGACTAAGCAATCAGTAACACGCACGATGGGGGTATCGATGCAAGATGATCAGCGCGTTTCGTTCAATCTTGATTTTCGCGAAGCGAGACAAATTACCGAGCGCGAATGGGAGTTGCCGCCTTGGCACACATGGTGGGGAAGGGCAGTTTTCCCTCTGTTGATCGAAAACAAAGAGGGAAACCTCTTCCCCTTGGGGACTGCCTTTAGCTTCAGCTCGCTTAACCACATTTTTACGGCTCGTCATTGTATAGAGGGTGGGCTCAACCAACATCACCCCCACAAGGACCGGTTTATTCGAGATGGGCTTGCGGCCGCACTAAGATCCGGCGATATTGATCATACTCAGCTTGCAATCGTCAGCCAAGGGCCGACTGCGCGGGGTGAAATTAGCCTTAATGTCCGAGCGGTTAACACTATCCATGCAGCACCGCCGACGGACTTAGTTATAGGTAACATATTATCTAGCGAATCTGAGTTGATTCCCGTCCTCGCCCCTGTGATCACCTTCGCGCCGCCTCGAATTGGAGATATTGTGCATTGCGTCGGCTACTGCGAGTCAGCAGTTCCCGAGACCGGACTCTCTATTGATCAGATGAGGAGCGGAAAGCTTAACCCATATGAGGCATTTAAGCACCGGCTAGTCGTAATCGAAGGAAGGGTTAGGGAATTTTTTATTAATGGGCTAGCGCGTAGTTTCGCTCAAGGTCCTTGTTTTACTATTGACGCCGAAGTCCCTCAGGGCTTGAGCGGCGGCCCAATCTTTAATAGTAACGGAGCGATCTGTGGTGCGGTGTACTCCGGCGCCAGCATATTCTTTGGAGAACCCACTACTGTTGGAGCACTGTTCTACCCGATATTTCCTCTACAACTTTCGTTTGGAATCGTAATGGCTGGAGGTCGCTTTAGGTTCATGGCTACCGACCGACCAATGGCCGAGCTAGTGGCTACTCAGGCAATCCGAACTGATGGAGCAGAAGAGAGGCAGCTTCATTTCACTCCTGGCGAGGATGGAACTCTGGTTGGGCCCGTTTTCAATAAGGATGACGCCGCTTTTATTTTTGAGGACTTTGAAGCATTTCAAGCGGGTCAACCGATAGCTCCTCTAGAAGATCAAAGAGTGTTGGGTTTTAGGCCGAATCTTGATCATCCATTGGTCAAGAAGCGGCGTGGATTAGGTGACTAGAGCAGATAGACACTATGTGAGTTACGACCGCACAGGCGAGGTTCCAAGAGGTCCGTGCAGATCGTCTTGTGCTCTTGGCAAGTAGCTGGCCCCTGGGCTTCGCGGCGCCTCGCACCGGCTGGGCTTCCGCCGCATGAGGACGCCGCGGCTGGGCTTGCCGCGGCGCGGCTGGGCCAACCGTGACGTGCCCGGGCGCGACGCGGCCCGCTCGGCTACGGCGTTGCCCGTGGGCCGGCCCACCGGGCGAAGGCGTGGCCGAGCCAAGACAGGCACCCCTCAGGCACGTCAGCCGCCGCCTGCCCACATTGACTAGGGAAAGTCTTTGCGCGCCTGCTAGAATGCTCCTCCCGGATTGGCTCCGGTACTACCTATAGGAGAGGAAAATGATCAAGCGTGTGAAGCTGTTGGCACTGGTCGTCGTCGCGGTGTTGGTAGGCGCCAGCCGGACTGGCGCGCAGCAGGATGAAGTTCCCGCCTATCGAACGACGTTTTACAGTGACGCCACTCATCAAACGGCGGTGGGTTATCTGTACCCCGAGTGCAGGTCATACCCCTATGTTTACGTTCAGTACCATCTGGTGGGAACCTATACTTCTTACACCGAAGATGAGTACGTCTTCTCATGCGGGGGCTCCGGTCCGGAGCCTATCTCCTAGGGCAGGCCGCTACGAGGCAGAGCTCTTTGAGGAGCCTTACCCGGCGCGCTCGATGCGGAAGTCGTAGCACCCCGCCTCGGTGTCGCGCACGTGGATGTAGTCGATCTCGGGCCGGGCGAGGAGCCCCTCGATGGCCGTCTCGACCTGCCCGTCGCCCACGTGCTCCTCGGCGAGCAGCCGCCGGCCGCGCCCGTAGCCGACCAGCGTCAGGGCGTGCGACCGGAGGTCCTCCGGGAAGCCGCCGTCCTCGGGATAGCGCGCGCACGCCGCCTCGTGGATGAAGATCGGGCCGGGGAGGGGCAGCGGCTCGATGCCGAAGAACGGGTCGTAGGTGAAGAGGATGCGGCGCTCCGCGCCGACCGCGAACGTCCGCAGGCAGAGCCGGCAGGGACCGTAGCCCGTCGCCACCTCGGTGTGGGCGGGATGGCGGTAGCGAGGCGAAACGCGGGTGTCGCGGACGATTCCGGCGACCTTCTCGGGGATGGCGAGGGTGCGATAGGGCGTCATGGTCTCTCCTCAGGTACTGGATCGGTCTGGGCGGCGCCGGCCGCCATGACGCCAGTATCGAGGAAGCGGCAGGCCCGATCTATCCGGTTCTTGGAGTCAAATCGGGAGTCAAATCGGGAGTCAAATCGGGGGGTCGAATCGAGGGGCCGGGGTCATCGCCGCCGCCCGGCCGACCGGTATGCTCGCCGGCGTGAGCGCCGCCTCGCCTCTCCCCTCCCGCTTCCTCGCCGACGCCATGCTGGGGGCCCTCGCGCGCTGGCTGCGGGTGCTCGACCTGGACGTCGTCTACGACCCGGCGCTCGACGACCCGGAGCTGGTGGCGCGGGCGGCCGCCGAGGGGCGGACGATCCTCACCCGGGACAGGAAGCTCGTCGAGCGGCGGCTGGCGCGGAACCACCTGCTGATCCGCTCGGACGCGCCCGGCGAGCAGGTGCGCCAGGTGCTCGACGAGGCCGGGATCCGGCCCGATCCCGCGCGGCTCTTCGCCCGCTGCCTGCGCTGCAACGCCCCGCTCCAGCCGCTGCCGGCCGACGAGGCCCGCGCCCGCGTGCCGCCGTTCGTGGCGCGCACCCAGGAGGAGTTCCGCTCCTGCCCCCATTGCGGCAGGATCTACTGGCGCTCGACCCACGTGGACCGCATGCGCGACTGGCTCCGGCGCGCCGGGATCGAGGTCGCGGAGGAGACCGCCGAAACCCTATGAGCGACGAGACGGAGCCCCGGCCGGAGACGCCGGCGGCAGGTCCGAGGTCCTCACCCCGGCCGGGGATTCGTCGGACGGCACCCCCGCGGACGCCGCCGCCGGCCCGCGGACGCCTCGCGCTCCTGCTCGTCCTCGCCGCCCTCGCCGGCGCGGCGCTGGCGCTCGCCGGGGTCTGGCTCGTCCAGGCTCGCCAGGCACGGCAGGCGAAGCGGGCCGCCGCCGCGGCCGGACCCGGCCGGCTGGCCCTCGCGCGCGCCGCGTTCGCCGATCTTCCGGGGTGGAAGGAGGACGATCTCGCGGCGGCGCTCCCGGCCTTCCTTCGCTCCTGCCGGCGGCTGACCGCGCGGCCGGGAGACGCCGCGCTCGGCGGTGCCAGGTACTTCGGAACTGTGGCCGACTGGCGCCCGGCCTGCGCCGCGGCCGAGCGCGTGCCGCCCGGCGACCGCGCCGCGGCGCGCGCCTTCTTCGAGAGCGCCTTCACCCCCTTCGCCGCCACCAACCACGGCGAGGCGACCGGCCTCTTCACCGGTTACTACGAGCCGACGCTCTATGGCAGCCGGCGGCGCCACGGCCGCTTCACCGTGCCGCTCTTCGCCCGGCCGCCGGAGCTCGTGACCGTCGACCTCGGCCGCTTCCGCCCCGACTGGAAGGGGAAGCGCATCGCCGGCCGCGTGGTGGCGGGCACCCTCGAGCCCTACCCCGACCGTGCCGCGATTGCCGCCGGCGCCTTGGCCGGCCGCCGGCTCGAGATCGTCTGGGTGGACGACCCCGTCGACGCCTTCTTCTTAGAGATCCAGGGCTCCGGCCGCGTCGAGCTCGCGGAGGGCGGCGCGATCCGCCTGGGCTTCGCGGCGCAGAACGGGCACCCCTACACGCCGATCGGCCGCGAGCTCGGTGGCGCGCGGCGCGCTCCAGCGAGACGAGGTCTCTCTGCAGTCGATCCGCCGCTGGCTGGCCGACCACCCGCAGGCCGCCCCCGAGGTGATGGCGAAGAACGCCTCCTACGTCTTCTTCGAGCGCGAGGAGGGCGAGGGGCCGATCGGCACCGAGGGAGCCGTCCTCACTCCCGGCCGCTCGCTCGCCGTCGACACCTCGTTCTTCCCCCTGGGTGTCCCGCTCTGGCTCGCCGGCACCGCCCCCTCGCCCGCCGCCGCGGTGCCGGACCGCCCGCTGCGCCGTCTGCTCGTCGCCCAGGATACCGGCGGCGCCATCCGCGGCCCGGTGCGCGGCGACGTCTTCTGGGGCCACGGCGAGGAGGCGGCCGCCGTCGCCGGGCGGATGAAGAACCCCGGCCGGCTCTGGGTGCTGCTACCGAAGGGGCTCGCGGCGCGCCTGCGGCCGCGAGGACCCCGGTGGTAGGCGGGTCGAGATTTTTTGGATGGTCCTGAAAGCTTGGGTGGGTTGGGTTGCGCCGGGAGCTACTAATGCTTCCAGGGCCCGCCCTTGATCTGGCCGTTGCCGCCATTGCCGCCAGGATGGCCGCCGCCGCGCACCACCCGGATGCCGCGCTTCCGGCGCGTCTGCGCCAGCCGCTGCTGGATCCACCAGCGCTCGAGCCGCAGGCGCAGCTCGCGGAGCGCGCCGCGCCGGCCGCCGCCGGTGGTGAGGAACGCGTAGGTCACGCCGAGCGCCGTGCAGATGCCGAGGAAGCCGCCGAGGTCGTGCGTCGAGAGGAACCCCATGAAGCCGAAGAGCACCTCGACGGCGAGGAACCACCGGGCCTCGATGGGCAGGATCAGCAGGTAGACCGTGGCGCGGCGGTTGATCGTGGCGAAGGCGGCGATCAAGACGACGAGGAGGATGCGCTGCCCCTCGATCAGGTTGAAGGCCTGCCCCGGCGGCGCGAAGCCGCTCGCCCATTCGACCAGCACGGCGACGAGCCCGGCCGGGATCGCTCCCCAGGCCATCGTCCGCCAGAAGAGGCGGCGGCCGAGCTGGGCGAAGACGTCCTTGCCGAACCAGTAGAGCATCAGCAGCTCGAGCAGGAACCAGAGCCCCGGCGTGCCGTAGCCGGCGAACGGATAGGTCAGGAGCTGCCAGGCGAAGCCGGCGCGCCACACCGCGGGCGTCAGCTCGAGGAGCAGCGGAACGATCGCCGTGGCGGCGAAGAAGCGCAGCGTGAAGACGACGAGCTCGACCGCGACCAGGACGAGGACGTCCCGCGGCGGCCGCCCGCCGAGGCCCCCGAAGGCGGCGCGGACCTCGTAGTTCCTAGGGCCGGCCAAGGGAGGGCCTCAGGCGGTCAGGCGTAGCGCACCCACTTCCAGATCTCCCGGAGGGTCGGCTTCTTGCCGTACATGAGGATCCCCACCCGGTAGATGCGCGAGGCGATCCAGACCATCAGGACGATGAAGCCGACGGTGAGGGCGTAGGCGAGCAGGAGCTGCCAGAGCGGCGGCATCTGGAGCGCGATGCGGAGCGTCATCAGGAGCGGCGTGAACGGCGGGATCAGCGAGGTGACGACGGCGAGGGTCGAGTCCGGGTCGTTGATGATGCGGAACATGATGAACAGCGGGGCGAGCAGGAAGAAGACGATGAATCCCGCCACCTGCTGCGCCTCCTGGAGGTTGTTGAAGGAGGCGCCCACCGCGGCGTAGAAGCTGGCGAAGACGAAGAAGCCGAGGACGAAGAGGAGGGCGAAGTTGAGCACCATGGGGATGGTGACCGCCGGCAGGGTGACGCCAGCCGGCAGGGTGACGATCGCCGCCAGGATCCCCGGCGTCGAGAGGACGACGAGCGTCGCGCACCAGATCGCCATCTGGGTGAGCCCGAGGAGGCAGATGCCGACGAGCTTGCCCATCATCAGCTCGCTCGGCCGGATGGAGGACACCACCACCTCGATGATCCGCGAGCTCTTCTCGTCGAGCACGCCGGTCATCACCTGCTGCCCCCAGATGCCGATCGAGACGTAGAGCATCATGAAGATGATGTAGCCGAAGGCGGCGCCGGCGAGGCCCCCCTCGGCGCGGCTGCCGCCCGCGGCGACGCGCAGCGTCGCCAAGTCGACGCCGCGGGTCAGCTCGCCGATCCGCTCCGGGTCGAGCCCGGCCTGGTGCAGGCGCACCCGGCGGATCGCCGCCGAGAGGTCGTCCTTCAGCACCTCCTGGGTGAGGAAGTTCGAGACGCTCCGCGCGTGGTACTCGGCCTTGTTGGAGGTGAGCGCGTCCTGGTCGACCCACACCCAGGCGTCGATCTGCTTCGCCGTCACCCGCCGGTCGAGGTCGGCGCGCTGCGCCGCGGGGTCGGGCTGCGGCGGCTCGACCAGGAAATCGAAGCGGACGTTGCGCATCTGATCGTCGGCCAGCCGGCCGGCCGAGGACAGCCGTCCGGCGGGCGCCGGGGCCGCCGGCGCCGCCGGCTCCGCGGCCTGCTTCGTCTGCTTCTCGGCCGCGAGCTCGGTGGCGACGGCGCCGCCGGTGCGGTCGACCACGGCCACCTTCTGGCGCGCCTCCGACCGCGCCAGGAAGAGGGAGGGGAGGATCGTCACCCCGGCCAGGAAGAGCGGCAGCAGGAGGGTCGCGATCCAGAAGGCCCTGCCGCGGATGCGCTGCAGGTACTCGCGCTTCGCCACCACCCGGATGCCGTTCAACCGGAGGCCGTTGAACCCGAGACCGTCAGGCTGCATCGCGCACCGCCTTCATGAAGATCTCCTCGAGCTCCGGTTCCTCGGAGCGGAACTCGCGCACCGCGACCCGGCCGACGATGTCGCGCAGCACCTGCGCCCCGTCGGCCTCCGGGCGGAGGAAGAGCTTCGCGCCGTCCGCCTCGGGGAGCAGGTGGTCGATCCCCGCGATGCTCGAGAGGGAGGCGAGGTCGCCGTCGGCGACCAGCCGGTAGGAGTTGCCCGAGAGCTGCCGCTTGATCGCCTTGAGCTCGCCGGTGAGGATCGCGCGGCCGTGCGAGATGAGGCAGATGTGGTCGCACATCTTCTCGGCGAGCTCCATCCCGTGGGTCGAGAAGAGGATGCTCCGCCCCTGCTGCTTGTACTCGGCGAGGAGGTCCTTGAACATCTCCTGGTTGAGCGGATCGAGGCCGGAGAACGGCTCGTCGAGGATGAGGATCTCCGGCTCGTGGAGGAGCGTGCCGACGAGCTGGATCTTCTGCTGCATGCCCTTCGACAGCTCCTCGATCTTGTTTTTGGCCCAGCCGTCGAGCTCGACGCGCGCGAGCCAGCGCGCGATCGCCGCCTGGGCGTCGCGGCGCGACAGGCCGCGGATCTCGGCCAGGAACATGAGCTGGTCGTGGACCGTCATCTTGCGGTAGAGGCCGCGCTCCTCGGGGAGGTAGCCGATCTTGCGCAGGTCCGCGGCGGTCCGCGCGTGGCCGAAGGTCAGCACCCGGCCGGCGTCGGGCGCGATGATGTCCATGATCATGCGGATGGTCGTCGTCTTGCCGGCGCCGTTGGGGCCGAGCAGGCCGAAGATCGATCCCGGCGGCACCGCCATCGAAACCCCGGCGACCGCCTGGAAATCGCCGTAGCTCTTGCGCACGTCGATCAGCTCGAGACTGGGCGTCATCGTTCGCTCAACCCTCCGCCCCGACGTACGCACGGGGCCAGCCAATGTTCATGCTCATGCTAGCAGGGCGCGTCGAGGCGCCCAAACGGCTGGGCCAGGCGGCCGTCCTCGGGACCTAGACGGACCCGGTACCGGCCGCCCGGTTGCTCCGGCGCGCCTCCACTGTCAAGATCGGCTGCCCCTCGACCCGCGACCGCGTGCGCCCCGTCCAGCTCATCTGCGTCCTCCACCGTCTTGCCGGACGGACCGGCCATCGTTTCAACCAGGCGCTGGGCCTCGAGGAGGAGGCGCTCCGGCGCGGCATGGCGCCCCTCCTGCTGATCCATGCCGAAGCCGAGCGGGAAGTCCGCGCGGCGCTCCCGGCCGCCCGCGCCGTGCTCCACGATCCGGTGTTCCGCGCCGGCAGCAGCTTCGCCGAGCGCACGGCCGACTTCGTCGCCATGCTCCATCGCCATCTCGATGCCGGCGTGCGGCGAGACGACTGGGTGCTGATGACGATCTCCACCCAATGCGAGGCGCGGGCGATGGCGCTCTGGTCGCGGCAGCTCCCGGCTCGCGCCAAGCCGTGGATCCTCGTCCTCTTCCCCGCCGACCGCTGGAACCGCGCCGGCGCGGCGGAGCGCGAGCGGCAGGTGGCCGAGCTGCGCGAGCTCGGCGCCGAGCTGCGGGCGATGCCGGCGGCGGACCGGCGGCGGCTCGTCTTCGCCAGCCACACCGAGGGGCTCGCGGCCGAGCTCGAAGGAATCGTCGGCACACCGTTCGCCGTCTGCCCGATGATCGAGTCCACCGGCGGCCTCGAGCCCACCGAGCCCACCGAGCCTGCCGCGTGCCAGCCGCCGAGGGTCGCGGTCGTCGGCGGCGCCCGCCGCGAGAAGGGATCGCACCGGGTGCGCGCCATCGCCACGGCCTGCCGCCAGCGCACCGCCGTCCGCTTCCTCGTCCAGATCGCCAACGAGACGCTTTCGCCCGCGGAGCTCGCCGAGCTCGAGGGGATTGCCGGCGACCCGCACACCGAGGTCCTCCATGGCCCGCTCGGCAGGGAGGAGTACGTGCGCGCCCTCCGCGAATCGGACCTCCTGCTCCTTCCCTACGACAGCATCCCCTACCGGCAGCGGCCCTCGGGCATCCTGAGCGAGGCGGTGCTCTGCGGGCTCCCCGTCGTCGCCCCGCGCGGCTCCTGGCTCGGCGAGCAGATCGAGGCGGGAAGGGCGGCCGGGATGGCCTATGGCGACCTGGAGCCGGAGCGGGAGGGGAGCCGCGAGATCGAGGCCGCCGCCGAGGCGGTCGCGCTCGCCCTCGCCGACCTCGAGCCGCTGCGCGCCCGCGCCCGCGCTCTCGCCCCCGCATGGCGGCGGGCGCATTCGCCGCGGCGGTTCCTCGACTGGCTGGAGGGGGAGATCGCCGAGCGTTCGCGGACGGAGCGGAGCGGGCACCGGCGGAGCTGGCGCGAGCGGCTCTTCTAGGCACCTGCGCCCAGCCCGCGGCCCGGCTCGCGGCCTCAGGGAGGCGCGGAATCGGCCTTCCTCGGCGCCCAGTGGATGCGCGGCGAGCCGAGCCGCACCCAGAAGCCGCCGCGGAGGCGGTAGCCGTGGGCGCGGAGCAGCTCCTGCTCGCTGTGGTCGGGGAGGCCCCAGGCCTGGAGGAAGGCGTCGGGCGCCAGCCGGTCGAGCACGTAGGGGTAGTCCCACTTGACGTGCCCGGGCCGGTAGCGGTCGAACTGCTCCTCGTTGAGGTCGGCGGCGACCGGGCCGTGGGCGATGTGGCGGTCGTTGTAGCCGAGCAGGTCGATCATCCGGAAATCGCCGAAGAAGGCCGGGATGCCGGCCCAGAACGAGGCGACGGCGGCGCCGGGCTCGGCGATCGCCGCCAGCTCCCGCAGCCGCCCGTAGACGATCTCGTGGCCGACGACGAGCGCCGGCCGCCGGGTGACCGTCAGGTCCTGCCAGGCGTCGTCGACGCCGGGCCCGAGCCACAGCCCGTCGGCCGAGAGCAGCGCCGCGGCGGTCGCCGCGGCGAGCGCGAAACGGATCTGCCGTTCCGGCCACGCCGCCGCGAGGCGGTCGAGGGCGCCGTTGAGAAGGCCGTTGCCGAGGATGAAGACCTGCGGCATCGCGTAGGCGAGAAAGCGATTGGCGCGCATCCCCTCGGCGATCTCCCAGGCGTCGCCGCCGACATAGACGTCATAGGCGCAGGCGACGGCGAAGAGGAGCGCCGGCGGGGCGAGGCGCCACCGCTCGTCGCGGTCGGCGGCCGCCGCGACGGTGCCGAGCGCCACCGCCGGCAGGAGCAGCGTGTGGGCGCGGAGCGACGCGGTGAGCGTCGCGATGCCGCGCAGCAGACGGACGGTGAGCGGCACGCCGGCGAGCTTCAGGTAGTAGGTGTTGGGCAGCAGGTCGCCGTAATAGAGCCAGCGAAAGGCGCCGTAGCCGACGATCGCGGCGGCGACCGGCGCGGCGGCGAGCGCCGCCCAGCGCAGGCCGCCCGCGCTCGGCCGGGAGCCGGCGCGCGGCGGGAGGGGCGGCATCGGCATGGGCGACGGCGAGCTCAGCCGGTGGACGACGACGCAGGCGCCGAGAGCGGCGACCGGCAGCAGCATGTCCATGCGCAGCAGGTAGGCCGCGGCGGCGAGGGCGCCGAAGGCGAGCGGGCGGTCGCGCCCGAGGCGGATGGCATCGAGCGCCAGGTAGACCGCGGCGGTCGCGACGAGCGCCTGGAGCGCCGTCTCCATGCCCATCAGCGACCAGTAGTCGAGCGGGTAGTAGAAGGCGGTCAAGAGCGCCGCGGGGAGCGCGTGCGCCGCCCGCGGCCAGGCGAAATGGCGGCGGACGAGCCGGTGGACGAGGACGACGTGGGCGAGGAGGATGGCGAGGGCGAGGAGCTGCACGGCGAGGCTCCGCACGCGGCGGTCGAGCGGCAGGGCGTTCGCCGGCACCATCGCGAGCGTCCACAGGGGATGGCTGAAGCCCTCGACCGGCGGCCCCTGCGGCGACCAGACCAGACCGTGCCCCTCGACCAAGTTGCGCGCGTAGGTCATCGAGATCATCGCGTCGTCGAACAGGCAGAAGACGCGCTTGCCGTCGGCGGGGAAAGACGTCCGATAGATGAACCAGCCGCCCCAGAGGGCCGTCGCCACGAGGAGCACGGCGAGCGGCACCGAGCGCGCCGCGCGCGGGCGCCGCACGCTGTCGTCGGTCGCGCTCATGAGGGCGGTGGGAGGAAGGCTGCCGGCGCGGGCTCCGGTGCTGGGCGCTAGCGGCCGTACCCCGCGTCGACCGGCACCGGGTCCGCGATCCGCGCCTCGGCGATGGCGCGCGACTGGTCGGCGTCGGCGCCGGCGCGCGCCGCGTCCCAGGTGGCGCGCGGCTCGACCCAGCCGTGGAGATGGTCGAGGCAGAGGCCGGCGAGCGTCTCGATGTGATCCGGCCGGCTCGTTCAGCGCCGGGATGTAGCGGTAGCGCTCGCCGCCGGCGTGAAGGAAGAATTCGCGGTTCTCGCCGTCGATCTCCTCGATCGTCTCCAGGCAGTCGGCCGCGAAGCCGGGGCAGACGACATCGAGGCTCTGGACCCCCGAGGCCGCCATCCCCTTGATCGTCTGCTCGCTGTAGGGCTTCAGCCACTCCTCGCGGCCGAAGAGCGACTGGAAGGAGACCTCGTAGCGGTCGCGCGGCAGGGCGAGCCGCTCGGCGACCAGCCGCGCCGTCTTCTGGCAGTGGCAGTAGTAGGGATCGCCGGCCTCGAAGTAGCGCTGCGGGATGCCGTGGAAGGAGAAGAGCAGCTTGTCGGCCTGGCCGCCGGCGGCCCACGCCTCGCGGATCGTCGCCGCCAGCGCCTCGACGTAGCCCGGCCGGTCGTGGTAGCTGTGGATGGTGCGGAGCTCCGGCACCCAGCGCCAGGTGGCGAGCTCGGCGGCGACGGCGTCGAAGGTCGAGCCGGTGGTGACCGCGGCGTACTGCGGGTACATGGGGAGCACCAGAACGCGCCGGCAGCCACGCCCGGCGAGCTCGCGCAGAGCGGCCGGGATCGAGGGGTTGCCGTAGCGCATCCCGACCGCGACGTGGAGCGGCGAGCCCACCTCGCGCGCCAGCGCCTCGCCGAGCGCCACGGCCTGTTTCCTGGTGATGACGAGGAGTGGCGAGCCCTCCTCAGTCCACACCTTCCGATAGAGCGCCGCCGAGACCTTGGGGCGGGTGGTGAGGACGAAAGCATGGAGGATCGTCCACCAGAGCGCCCGGTTCATCTCGATCACCCGTGGATCGAGCAGGAACTGGCGCAGGTAGCGGCGCAGGGCGGGCGCGGTCGGCGCGTCCGGGGTGCCCAGATTGGCGACGAGAACCCCCACCGCGGGGATCTCGCCATGCGCGAACGACGGAAAACCATAGAAGCGAGCCATGGTGTGAGGAAGTCTAGCGCAGGGGCGAAAGACCCGGCGCCGCGCGGGGCCGCCTGCCCGCCATCGGCAGCTAACGGGACGAGGTCAGCAGCGCCTCGATCTTGCGGTAGAGCCGGTCGAACGATGGAGCGCGCCGGGCGGCCTCGAGATCGAAGAGGGCGGCGAGAGCCGGCTGGTCGACGGTTTCGGCATACCGACCGCCCATGCGGGCGGCGAGCCATTCCTTCGCCCCGCGAACCGCCTCCGGATCGGCAGGAGCTGTCAGATCGGCGGCGAGGCCGCGCCGGCCGCGAAGAGATTCGGCAGCGGCCAGGAACCAGCACTCGAACTCCCGGTGGGCAAGAATGACGGAGATCCGGAGATCTGGACGCGCCGCCCGCGCACGATCCAGGAGGTGCGGTCCGAGCTCGCAAGGCTGGTCGTCGTCGCTGTCGAGCAGGATGAAGAGTGAGCCGCCGCTCCCCACATGGCGCCCGGCGAGCTCGACCGCGCGCTCGAGCTCGTCTGGTTTGACGAGCGAGCCGCGAGGAATCCTCACTCGATGAATGATCTGAACCGCGGTCTGAAGATCGACGGCTTGCCCGATCCGGCGCAGGATGGTGGGGAAGGAATCGATCTCTCCGTGCCCCTCCACGATGCAGGCAAGATGCAGGGTCATTCCGGTGAGAGGCTGGCGAAGAGGCCGAGTTGCCCCGAGGCCTTCTCCACCGCCTTGAGATCGGGAGCGAGCTGACCCAGCCGCAACAGCTCGCCCACGGTGTAGAGACGATCGCGGAGCACCGAAGCGTTCACCTCGTCGAGCGGCCCGATCTTGGTCAATCCCTGTACGGCGAGGACGGCGAGAATCGAATCCCAGGAGATCGCAGGATCGTCGAGCAGCTCAGGGCTGTGGCTCGTCACCAGCACCTGCGTGCGTCGGCTCGCTTCGCGGATGGCGTCGAGCAACACGCCGGCAGCGGCCGGGTGGAGAGCGATCTCGGGTTCCTCGATCCCCACCAGCGGGATGCTCGGGGCTGCGCCGTTCACCGACTGGAAGAGAGCGACCAGAATTCCCAGCGCGCGTAGCGTCCCATCCGACATATTGGCCGCCAGAAAGCCCCATGGGTTCTCCGAGCCGGCCATCTGCTGTCTGAACTTCAGGGTCTCTTTGGGACCGATGGAGGCGGCGTCGACTTCCGTGATGCCATGCACGACTTTCGAGAGGTACTCCTCGATTCGTCTCTTGGTCTCCGGCCGCCGCGCGCCCAGTTGCCCGAGGACGCTCGCCAGGTTGCCCCCGTCCCGTGCCAGCAGATCTCCGGAGTCGGGGGCCTGGAGATCGCGAATGCGGTCCGGGTTCAAATTGTAAAAACCCATGTGGGAGAGAGCGTCGTACACCGGCCGGAACTCCGGAAGACCCGAAGCATTGACCAGGTAGAGCCGGTCCGCCAGGACCGCGGGAGCAACCTGCACGCTCTTGGCGACGAGCTTGCCGGCTTCGACGGTATAGAAAGCACCCGTCCATTGAAACAGCTCGCCCTGAGCGAGCCGGCACTCCTCTCGGGTGACCTCGTACCGCCCTTCCCGCAGGGCACCGATGCGAAAGGCATAGTAGCCGCGCTGGCCGGAGCTCAGGGTGAACTCGAGCCGGACACCAAAATGGGTCGGGTGGCCTGCCGAACGCCGCCGGACCTCGTTGATCCCGCCGCGGTCGCGCAACGCGTGGTCGAGGGAGGTCCGCAGCGCGTCGGTAACGAAACGAAAGGCGTCGAGGAAATTGCTCTTGCCGGCGCCGTTCGGGCCCACCAGGAAGGTGAGAGGTCCCAAGCGCACGTCGCACTGGGCGATGCTCTTGTAGTTCTTCAGCCCGATGCGGGTAATGAAGGTGGAATCGCCCATTGAGGTCTCGGCTCGCGGCGATTCTGACACAGGGGTGGCGGCGCCGGGCGACCCCTTGACCGAGGCTTGGAGCCGCGCCTACGCCGTCCCGGCGCCTGGCGCCCGGATGGAGCCCGGCGCGAACCGGGCTCGGCTCAAAACCGCGACGCCGCCCGCTCCCGCGCCGGGAGGATCTCGAGGCAGGTCGTCCACCAGCCGGTGAGGATGGTCTCGACGAACTCCTCGGGGAGGCGCTCGCGGCGCATCTCGGCGGCGAGCGAGCGATGGTCGTAGGTCAGGGGGAGGAGGTCGATCGCGAGCTCGCCGCCGCGGTCCTCGCGCGGCTCGATCACCGCGTAGCGGACCGCCGTCCGCCCGTCGTTCGCCGGCCGGCCGATCACGCCGACGTTGGCGACGTCGCGGCCGGAGGGGAGCCGCCGGTGCCAGGGCAGGCCGGTGTGGGTGCAGAGGATGCCGTCGCAGCCGTTCTGGTCGAGGAGGACCTCGAGGAAGGGCACCGGCGCGGTGCTGGCGAAGAGGAACTCGTTGATCCGCCGCGGCGAGCCGTGGACGAGCAGCAGCTCGCGCCCGCCCACCCGCACCCGCCGCCGCTTGGGGAGCGCCCCCATCCACGCCTTGTATTCCGGGCCGCAGCGCTCCGCCGTGTAGCGGTAGGAGAGGGCGGCGAAGTGGTTGTCGCGCGGATCGGTGTAGCCGCAGTTGCAGTCCTCGCGACCGCCGGCGAGCGACTCTTCGTAGTTGCCCTGGATCGCGCGCACGCCGCCTTGGACGAGGAGCGGCCAGACCCGCTCCGGATGGGGGCCGAAGCCGCCCAGGTCGCCCAGGCAGTAGATCGCCTCGGCGCCGTGGAGCGCCGCCGCCGCGAGGAGGGCGGCGAGCCCGAGGTGATTGTTGTAGACGCCGCCGAAGACGACGATCCTGCCGTACGGCCCCTCGACCGGCGTCGGATCGGCGAGCGCCGCGCGGTGGGCGGCGAGCGCCTCGCGCCGCGCCGCGGGGGAGAGCGCCCGGCCGGCCTGCCGGGAGGCCGCGCGGAAGCGGCCGAGCGGCACCAGGCCGTCGCCCCAGGTGGCGAGGTCCCGATGGGCGACGAGGCGGGCGCGGGCCGCCGCCCGCGCCTCCTCCTCGTCGTCCTGCGGCGGGCGGTAGGGCATCGCCTCAGGTCCGGCAGCTCACGCCGTAGACGTGGCAGGTCCAGCAGGCCGGATGGTCGAGCGGGAAGCTGCCGAGCGAGTCGGCGAGGGTCTCGCCCATCTTCGCCGCCGGCTCGTTGACCAGGATCGGGCAGACCCAGACTCCCTGATCGGTCGCCATGCGGCTGGCGCTGCACTGCAGGTGGTCCCAGCCGGCGGCGGGGGCATCGCTGGCGCGCAGGCGCTGCCAGCTCGCGTAGGCGCCGGTGCGCTCGGCCTCGGCGCCGATCTGGAAGACCGGCAGCACCTTGAGCCGCGGCCGCGCGATCCCGAGACCATGCAGCAGCGCGAAGAAGCGCGCCTTCCCCTCGTCGGCCGCCGCTCCGGGGCAGGCCTCGGTGACCGTCAGCACGGGGTTCAAGCCCGCGGCGGCGAGGTGGCGCACCCCGTCGAGCACGCGGTCGAACGTGCCGGCGCCGCGGATCGCATCGTTGGTCGCCGCGTCGTAGCCGTCGAGCGAGACGCGGAGGTCGAGCGAGTAGTCGGCGGCGTCGGCGAGGGCTTTCAGGCGCCGGCAGCGCGCCGGGTCGAAGAGCAGGCCGTTGGTGAGGACGTTGGCCGGCCCGACGGCGAGAGTCGCCGCGAGGATCGCCTCCATCTCCGGGTTGAGGAACGGCTCGCCGCCGGTGAAGTAGTACTCGCGGACGCCGAGCGCCGCGGCCTCGGCGAGGTAACGCTCGACCTCGGAGAGGGTCATCATCTCGTGCGTGTGGTTGGTCGGCGAGCAGGAGATGAAGCAGTGGGTGCAGGCGAGATTGCAGACCGTGCCGGCGACCTGGAACCAGAGGGTGTCGAGGGAGGCGAGCGCGACGCGCGGCGGGGCCTCGGCGGGCGGCGTGGCGATGAGGGTGGTGATCATCTCGAGCCTCTCTCAAGCTTCGCGGTCGAGCGTTCCAGGGACTTCGTCGGTTGGCGCGCGAGGGGCGGCGAGCCCCTGGGCGCCGGCCGGCTGGAGACGGGTTCAGTGCAACCGCGAGAAGGGCGGGGCTCTTCCCGTGACGCGGGGAGCGCCGGGGGAGGCGGGCGGCTCGGCGTCGGGCGGCTCCGGCGGCCGGCGGCGCTCGGCGAGCGCCCGGCGCAGGAGGTCGGCGATCGGCCGGAAGGAGGCCGCGGGGAGCTCGCGCGGCGCCGGCTCCAGTCGGCCCGGCTTCGGTGCCGGCTTCGGCACTGCGGCGGCCCGGCGGCGGCGTGGCGCGCGGCGCGCCAGGAAGCCGTCGAGATCGGCCGGCCGGTCGAGGTCGGCGAGCGGCTCGAGCAGCACGACCTCGCGGCCGGCGTCGGCGAGGACGCGCGAGAGGTCGGCGAGCGTGGTCGGGCGGCACCAGCGCACGGCGTCGAGCGGCGGCAGCGGCGCCGCCGAGGCGAGCAGGTAGACGCCGCCGTCGGGGCTGGGGCCGAGGACCACCCGCCGCGGGTCGGCGGCGAGCAGGGCGAGGGCCTCGCGGAGGTGCCGGTCGCCGAGGCCGGGCACGTCGGTGCCGACGACGACCAGGGGGCCGCGCCGCCGGCCGCGGGCCGCGGCGCAGGCGCCTTCGAGCCGCGCGCCGAAGTCGCCGGCCGCCTGCGGCAGATGCTCGACCCCGGCGGGCAGCCTGCCGGGCTCGGGCGAGCAGACCTTCACCCGCCAGCCGCAGGCGCGCCCGGCGGCGAGCGCCGCGTCGAAGCAGGCCTGGCGAAGGCCGACCTCCATCCCCTGGAGAGCCGGCGGCACGAGGCTCCGCCGGGCGCTCTCGCGGGCGGCGCCCAGGGTGAAGACGAGCAGGGTGGGGACGGCGGTCTCGGGCATCGGCTCCTTCCAGCGGCCTCCTCTAGGGTATACGACCCGCGCCCCGGGGCGGATGACCTGTACTGGGTCAGTTAGGTCCGCTGCGGGCGACCGCCCTCGGGACCACCCTCCCGAACCCCCTTCCAGGCGGCCGTCCTCGGGACCAAACTGACCCAGTACCGATGACCGGGGCGCCGGCCGCCACCCGGTGAGTGGGCCGCCCCCGCCCGAAGGTTCTCCGCCGGGCTCCCGGCTCCGGGCTCGGCTCCGGCCCGCGGCGCTTGCGCTATCATCGGCCTCCCTTGAGGCGATTCCTGCTCCTGGCGCTGCCGCTCCTCGTCCTCACTATCGCGCTCTTCCACTTCGCGCTCGAAGCGCTCGGGCTCACGGACGGCGCGGCGCTCGCCGTCCGCCTGGGCGGCGGGGCCGGCCTCGACCGCCTCCCGGCCTGGGCGCTCGCCGGCACCTGGGGGCTCGAGGCCCTGGCTCTCACCGCCCTCTTCCTCCTCGTCCAGGTCCGCGCGGTCTGGTGGCTCGACGGCCTCCTGGCCGGCTGGATCGCCTGGGTCTTCCGCGGGCCGCTCCTCGTCGTCACCCTGGTCGCCGCGGCCGGCGTCCGTCCCGGCCCCTGGTGGACGCTCGCCTTCTACTGGCTCCTCCTCTACTCGCTCTGCGGCCTGCTCCTCGGCGCGCTCGCCCAGGCCGCGGGGATCGGCCGCCCGGCGGACGGCGCCGGCCGGGAGCGGGGAGGGCCGGAGGAGCCGGCCCGGTGAGGATCGCCGCCGTCGGCCGGGCGCTGCCGCGCCACGTCTACGACCAGGAGACCCTCCTCGCCGCGTTGAAAAAGCGCTGGTCGCTGCGCTACCTGAACCTCGAGCGGCTGGAGCGCCTGCACAAGAACGTCCTCGTCGGCGGCCGCCACCTCGCCCTGCCGATCGAGGAGTACGACACCCTGACGACCTGGGGGCGGGCCAACGACGCCTGGATCCGCGTCGCCCAGGAGGTCGGGGAGGCGGCGGTGCGCGACGCCCTCGCCCGCGCCGGCCTCGCCGCCGCGGACGTCGGCGCGATGATCTTCGTCACCGTGACCGGGGTCGCGACGCCGTCGATCGACGCCCGCCTGATGAACCGGCTGGCGCTGCCGCCGGGGGTGCGGCGGATGCCCATCTTCGGCCTCGGCTGCGTCGCCGGGGCGGCGGGGATCGCCCGCGCCGCCGATTACGTGCGCGCCTATCCCGACCAGGTGGCCCTCCTCCTCTCGGTCGAGCTCTGCTCGCTCACCCTGCAGCGCGAGGACCTCTCGATCCCCAACCTGATCGCCTCCGGCCTCTTCGGCGACGGCGCCGCGGCGGTCCTGGTGGCCGGCGCCGAGCGGCCGGCCGACGGGCCGCGGATCGTCGCCAGCCGCTCGGTCTTCTATCGCGACTCCGAGCGGGTGATGGGCTGGGACATCTCCGAGACCGGCTTCCAGATCGTCCTCTCGGCCGACGTGCCGCAGGTCGTCCGCGACCACCTGCGCGAGGACGTCGACGCCTTCCTCGCCGAGCAGGGCCTCGGCCGCCGGGACATCGCCTCGTGGGTCTGCCACCCCGGCGGCCCCAAGGTGCTGGAGGCGATGGAGGAGACGCTCGAGCTCCCCGCCGGGGCGCTCGACGTCACCTGGAAGAGCCTTCGCGAGGTGGGGAACCTCTCCTCGACCTCCGTCCTCCTCGTCCTCGCCGACACCCTGGAGAGCCACCGGCCGCCGCCGGGGAGCTACGGCATGCTCCTCGCGATGGGGCCCGGTTTCTGCTCGGAGCTGGTGCTCCTCGAATGGTGACGGCGCGCGGCTGAGGGCACCGCGGTGACGGTCCTCGGGGTCGACAGCCGCGTCCTCTACACCGCGCTGGTCGCCGCGGTCGCCGCCGCGCGCCTCGCCGAGCTCGCGGTCGCCGGCGAGAACCGCCAGCGCCTCCTGGCCCGCGGCGGCGTCGAGGCCGGCGCCGGCCACTACCCGGCGATGGTCGCCCTCCACGCCGCCTGGCTCCTCGCCTGCCCCGCCGAGGTCTGGCTGCTGCGCCGCCCGCTGCTGCCGCCGCTCGCCGTGGCGATGCTGGCGCTCACCGGGGCGGCGATGGCGCTGCGCTACTGGGTGATCTCGACCCTGGGCGGCCGCGGCGGCCGCTGGACGACCCGCATCGTCGTCCTCCCCGGCGCCCCGCCGGTCGACTCCGGCCCCTTCCGCCTCCTCCGCCACCCCAACTACCTGGCCGTCGCCGTCGAGGTCCTCGCCCTGCCGCTCGTCCATACCGCCTGGCTCACGGCGATCGTCTTCACGGCGGCCAACTCGGCGCTGCTGGCGGTGCGGATACGCGCCGAAGAGCGGGCGCTCGCGTGGGCCGCGGACCAAGCCGAGACCCGCTACCAGCCGCGGTAGAAGGTCGCGATTTCTTCGGCGACGCGGTCGGCTTCGGCGTCGGTCAGCTCGGGGAAGATGGGGAGGCAGAGGACCTCGCGGGCGGCGGCGGCCGCCACCGGCAGCTCGCCGGCGCCGATGTCGATGCCCTCCCAGGCGGGCTGGGTGTGGAGCGGGGTCGGATAGTGGACCGCGGAGCCGACGCCGTGCGCGGCGAGATGGCGCTGCAGCTCGTCGCGCCGCGCGGTCAGCAGGGCGAACTGGTGGTAGACCGGCTCCGCCTCGGGCGGGTCGGCGGGGAAGCGCAGGTCGCCGACGCCGGCCAAGTGCCGCAGGTAGCGGGCGGCGATCTCGCGGCGGCGCGCGTTGTCGGCGTCGAGGAGGGTCAGGCGGCAGTTGAGGACCGCCGCCTGCAGGCTGTCCAGCCGGCTGTTGGCGCCGATCGCGACGTGGTGGTAGCGCGAGGTCTGGCCGTGGTTGCCGAGCCGGCGGGCGCGCTCGACCAGCACCGGCTCGTCGCCGGTGAGCGCCCCGCCGTCGCCGAAGGCGCCGAGGTTCTTGGTGGGATAGAAGCTCCACGCCGCGAGGCGGCCGAAGCCGCCGACCCGCTTGCCGCGCCAGCGCGCGCCGTGCGCCTGCGCCGCGTCCTCGATCACCCACAGGCCGTGCCGGCCGCGCAGGTCGAGGACGGCGTCGACGTCGAACGGCCGGCCGTAGAGGTGGACGCCGAGGATGCCCACCGTGCGCGGGCCGATCCGCGCCGCGGCGTCCCGCGGGGTCGAGGTTCAAGGTCAGCGGATCGACGTCGCAGAAGACCGGCCGTCCTCCCAGCAGGGCGACCGCCTCGGCGGTGGCGAAGAAGCTGAAGGCGGGGACGATCACCTCGTCGCCCGGCGCCAGGCCGAGAGCGCGCAGCGCGAGGATCAGGGCGTCGGTGCCGTTGCCGAGGCCGGCGCAGGCGGCGACCTCCAGGTAGTCGGCGAAGGCCTGCTCGAACTCGCGCACCTCGGGGCCGAGCACGAACGAGCTCTCGTCGAAGATGCGCCGGAAGCGGGCGGCGAGCTCGGCGTCGATGCGCGCGCGGGTGCGCGCGAGGTCGAGGATGGGGACGTTCATGGGCGGTCTCTCTCCGGCGCGGGATCTTACTGGATCTCAGGGGCTCCGCCGGCCCGCCGGCGGCTCAGCGATGCGGCGCGGCCGCGGGTGCCACGGGCGGCGGCTCGGCCAGGGGATAGCGGGTCCAGGGCGTCCTGTAGACGCCGATCTGGTCGCTCCCCATGGTCATGTTGTCGGGGATGGTGACGAGCTGGACCAGGCGGAAGCGGCGGTCGGCTCCCAAGGTCGGGAACCAGGTGGGGAAGACGACGACGTAGTCGGGCCGGCGGCGCTCCAGCGCCACCATGCGCGCCGCCGGGGCCGAGCTGCCGCGGGCCACCGCGGCCAGGATCTCGGCCAGCACATCCGGCGAGGAGATCCCCACCAGGTCGATCACCCGGTTGGGGAGGAGGTACTTGAAGGCGCCGATGTCGTTGACCGCGAGGACCGCGCGGGGATCGAGGCGGGGGGCGAGCCAGCGCGCGACGCGGACGTCGCCGTCCTCGACGTTGGCGACGTTCACGTCGTAGCGGGCCGCCCATTCGACGAGGCTGGCGCCGGTCGGCCAGAGGAGGAGCAGGCCGGCGGCGAGGCCGGCCGGCAGGCGCAGCCGGCCCAGGCGCACGCTGCGGCCGAGGGCGCGGGCGGCGGGCTCCAGGCCGAGCAGCCCGAGCACCGCGAGCGGCGCGAAGAGCGGGAAGTAGTAGCGGCCGAAGTTGCCGACCAGCACGGCGCGGCCGAGCGGGCTCTGCAGCGAGTAGACGAGCGGCAGGCCGAGGACCCAGAGGGCGGGGAGGAGCCCGCGGTCGCGCCGGGTGCCGAGGCGGGCGAGGAGCGCCGCCGCGCCGCCGAGGGCGGCGAGGGTGGTGTACGGCTGCGCCCCGAAGAGGATGCCGAGGACGACGTAGAGGTACTCGAGCTTGGGGAGGCTCCGCCGCACCGCCGCGCCCTTGGCGGCGTAGGTGGTGGGCAGGAAGGAACCGCCGGCGGCGCGGTAGAAGAGGAGCGGGCCGGCGAGGATGCAGAGGGCGAGGAGGAGGCCGATCGCGAGCGACCGCCAGTCGACCCCCGCCCAGGCGAGCTCGCCCGGCTGGTCCCGCGGCGGGTCCGCCGGGTCCGCGGCGGGTGCCGCGGGCGAATCGACGGCGCCCGCGCGGCGGAAGGCGAGCAGCCGGTCGACGACGGCGAAGGCGAGGAGGAGGAGCCCCTCCGGCCGCGCCAGCGCCGCCAGCGCGAGGACCGGCAGCGAGAGCGGCAGGCGCCCGCCGCGCCGCTCGCGCAGGTGGAGGATCATCCCCCAGAGCGAGAGGACGGCGAAGAGGGGGACCTCCATCCCCGAGACCGCTCCCCAGGCGAGCGGACCGGTGAGGGCGACGAGCAGGCCGGCGAGGAGGTCGAGCGGCGGCGCCAGGTCGAGCCCGCGCGCCAAGCGCCGCGTGGCGTCGGCGCCGGCGGCGGCGAGCGCGATGCCGGCGAGCTTCGTCCACAAAAAGACGCTCCCCGGCAGGTGGAAGAGGAGGGAGAGGAGCGCCGTCCACAGTGGCGCCGTCGAGCCGGTGACGAGCTGCCCCGGGTTGTAGGAGAGGCCGCGCCCTGCAGCCAGGTTCCGCGCGAACTGCAGGTGGATGAAGCTGTCGTCGAGCGGGAAACCGAGGTGCCCCAGGGTGTAGCGCTCGGCCGCCAGGTAGCCGAGGCCGGCGAGGGCCGCGGCGGCCGGCGGCAGCCAGGCGAGCGGCGCCGGGCGACCGAGCGGTTCCACGGCGTCGGCGCGGATCGCCATCGGTTCGTCTCGCATGGAGGGCCGCAGCATATACAAGGAGAGGCGCGCGCCGGGAGCGGTGATTTCAGCGTCTCAAGCTTTGCTCGGGTATCATCCACCGCCATGCTGCAGAAGGAGCTCGAACGCCGGCGGCGGGGGGCGGCCCGCGCCGCCCTCTACGGCAGCCTCGCCCTCGTCGCGGCGATCGCCTGGGGGCTCGGCGTGACGATCGACCGGCCGCTCCGCGCGCGGGCGAGCGAGCAATGGACCTCCAAGGACTACCCGAAGCTCCCCGAGGTCGTGCTCTTCCGCGACTACGTGCGGACCGACACCAGCCCGACGACCGGCGACGAGGTGGCGGGCGCCCGCTTCCTCGCCGCGCGCCTGGCGGCGGCCGGCATCCCGTCGCACCTGGAGCAGCTCGACGGGCGTCACGCCAACCTGTGGGCGTTCCTCGAGGGGGACGACCCGCGGGCCCTGGTCCTCCACAACCACATCGACGTCACCCCGGTCGACCCCAAGGAGTGGTTCGTGCCGCCCTTCGAGGGCCGCATCGAGGTCCCCTGGATCTACGGCCGCGGCGTCTTCGACATGAAGAGCGTGGCCGTCGCCCAGCTCGAGGCGATGATCGCGCTCAAGAAGAGCGGCCGGCGGCTGCGGCGCTCGGTGATGTTCCTCGCCACCGGCGGCGAGGAGTACGGCAGCTTCCTCGGCACGCAGTGGATCCTCGGCCAGCACCCCGAGCTCGTCCGCCGCTTCTGGGCGGTGCTGACCGAGGGCGGCACCGTCGAGGCGCGGACGCGGAGCGACATCAAGTACTGGGGCACCGAGTTCGCCCAGAAGCGCTTCGTCGACGTCGCCGTCTGCGGCGCCGACCGGCAGCGGCTCCACGACCTGAGCGAGCTGATCAACCGCCAGCGGCAGGCGGCGGTGACCGGGCTCACGCTGGTCCCCGAGGTGCGCGAGTTCCTGCCGCGTTACGCCGCCTCGCGCGACAGCCGGGAGATCAAGGGGCTGCTCGAGCACCCGGAGCGGCTGCTGTCCGATCCCGCCGCCTTCCGGAAGCTGCCGCCCTACGTGCAGTCGATGTTCCGCAACGAGGCGGTGCCGGTCCGCCTGCACCCCGCCGAGGGGGGCGGCTGGCAGCTCGACATCAAGCTCCACCTGCTGCCCGGGGTGGATCTCGCCGCCGTCCGCGACCAGCTCCTGCCGGCGTGGATGACCCATGGGCTCGCCGTTCAATGGAACGAGCTCCCCACCTCCCGCCACGGCAGCCCGATCCATCACCCGGTGCTCGAGGCGATCGACGCCGAGATCGAGAGCCACGACCCCGGCGCGGTCGCCGGCCCGATGTTCCTTTCCTGGACGGCGACCGACTCGCGCTTCTTCCGCCGCGCCGGGATCCCCTCCTATGGCTTCTCGCCGTTCCTCATCATGAACACCGACACGCTCCAGGTCGACGCCGCGAACGAGCGCATGGCGCTCCCAGCCTTCGTCGACGGAATCGGCCTCTACATAGACGTCGTCGGCCGCCTGGCGTATTAACAGGGGGAGAAGCGGGCGGCCTGCCGGCGCAGGAGCGAGCGAGCCCGCGACGGCCAACGCTCCGCTCGTCCTGCCGGCCCTGACACTATCCGTCACTCGCAGCGTCCAATTTTTGTCCAGCGCGATCCGCAGCCATTGAAAATAAATGACTTACCGCTGGCATAGGGACTGCTTGCTACCGCTTTCGCGATAGGCGAAAGAAAAAAAGGAGAGATCGAGAATGCTCACCAGAATGCGGAAACGGGAGAAGGGCTTCACGCTCATCGAGCTGCTGATCGTCGTCGCGATCATCGGCATCATCGCGGCCCTGTTGATCCCGAACTTCCTCGATGCGCTGCAGAAGGCGAAGCAGAAGCGGACGGTGGCCGACATGCGCAACGCCGGCACGGCGCTGTTCTCGTGGCTGACCGACCAGGTCGGCGCGGCCGCCGCGGGCGCCGCCTCGAGTGGCGACGTCGACCTGGGCCAGTACAATGGCGGCTCGGCGGTCAACGGCTCGGCGCTGACCACGGTGCTGGTGCCGCAGTACCTGCAGGCGGTGCCGACCCTCGACGGCTGGAAGCATCCGTTCGACTATTACCTCGACGCGGCGAACCCGCTCGCCAAGCACGTGATGGCGATCCGCAGCTACGGCCGCGACAACTCGGCTTCCGGCACGACCTACACGGTGACCTCCTTCGACCCCACCGACTACGACCAGGACATCGTCTGGGCGGACGGCTTCTTCGTCCGTTGGCCGCAGAAGGCGACCCCGTAAGAACCTGTGCCGCATCGGCTGTACGCGAGGGCGCCCGTTCGGGCGCCCTTCGTGTTTTCGGCGGCCGCGGCGCCTTCGGCGAGCGGCTCCGCCCCCTCGCGGCATCCCGCGCACCGCGTTTCAGCCGGCTGACACTAACTGTTTCATCGGCTGCCAAAAAATTGTCCTGCACGGTTTGTCACCATTGAAAACAAAGGGGTTATGGCTCATGGAGCCCTGGCACACAGGCTGCTATGTAGGGTTTCCGCGCGGCCCTGGAATCCCCCAGGGGGCTAGTGTTCGAGATGTTGGGAGGAGACCGAGAATGCTCACCAGAATGCGGAAACGGGAGAAGGGCTTCACGCTCATCGAGCTGCTGATCGTCGTCGCGATCATCGGCATCATCGCGGCCCTGTTGATCCCGAACTTCCTCGATGCGCTGCAGAAGGCGAAGCAGAAGCGGACGGTGGCCGACATGCGCAACGCCGGCACGGCGCTGTTCTCGTGGCTGACCGACCAGGTCGGCGCGGCCGCCGCGGGCGCCGCCACGACCGGCACCGTCGACCTGGGCACGTACAACGGCGGCTCGGCGGTCAACGGCTCGGCGCTGACCACGGTGCTGGTGCCGCAGTACCTGCAGGCGGTGCCGACCCTCGACGGCTGGAAGCATCCGTTCGACTTTTACCTCGACACGGCGAACCCGCTCGCCAAGCACGTGATGGCGATCCGCAGCTACGGCCGCGACAACTCGGCCTCCGGCGCGACCTACACGGTGACCTCGTTCGACCCCACCGACTACGACCAGGACATCGTCTGGGCGGACGGCTTCTTCGTCCGCTGGCCGCAGAAGGCGACCCCGTAAGAACCTGTGCCGCATCGGCCGTACGCGAGGGCGCCCGTTCGGGCGCCCTTTGCGTTGGCGGCGGGCCCCCCGCGGTAACGCGATAGATTCCAGCCGATGCGAGCCCGGCCCACCGCCCTGACGCTCCTCGCCCTGCCGCTCCTGCTCGCGGCCCTGCTGCCGGCGCCCTCCGCCGCCGTCCCCGGCGGCCTGTCCGAGGCGTCGAGCTGGCTGCAGGGCTACTTGCGGATCGACACCACCAACCCGCCCGGCAACGAGGGGCGCGCCGCCGACTACCTCGCCGGCATCCTGGCCCGCGCCGGCATCCCGTCCCGGCGGGTCGAGACCGCGGCGCACCGGGTGAGCCTGTGGGCGCGCCTGGCGGCGCCGGCGAGCGGCGGCCGCGCCGTGCTCCTCCTCCATCACATGGACGTGGTGACGCCGGGGCCGGGCTGGACGGTGCCGCCGTTCTCCGGGCTGGTCAGGGACGGCAGGCTGTGGGGGCGCGGGGCGCTCGACGACAAGAGCCTGGGGATCGCCCAGCTCGCCGCCGTGGTCGACCTACAGCGCCGCGGCGGGCCGCACGGACGCGACGTCGTCTTCCTCGCCGTCGCCGACGAGGAGAGCGGCGGCGGCGAGGGCACGGGCTGGCTGATCGCCCACCGCCCGGAGCTCTTCGCCGGCGTCGAGGGCGTGGTGGGGGAGGGGGGCCGCAACCAGGTGGTCAACGGCCGGCTCCTCTGGTGGGGCGTCGAGGTGGCGCAGAAGCGCCCGCTCTGGCTCGCCGTCGAGGCCAACGGCCGCGGCGGCCACGCCTCGTCGCTCAACCCGGCGAGCGCCGTCCACGAGCTGGTGCAGGGCCTGGCGCGCGTCCTCGCGATGCCGGAGCGCTGGCGCGTCACGGCGCCGGCGCGCAGCTACCTCGCGGCGCTGGCGCCGCTCAGCAACGCCTACTGGCGGAAGATCCTCGGCCACATCGACGACTGGATCGGCGCCGGCGGGCCGCGCACCTTCCTCTTCCCGGGGATGGCCAACCTCTTCGTCGACACCGTGCAGGTGACGGTGCTCCAGGCCGGCGAGCGGATCAACGTCATCCCGGCGACGGCGCGGGCGCTGATCGACGTCCGCCTGCTGCCCGACACCGATGCCCAGGCCTTCCGCGCCGCGGTGGAGAAGGCGCTCGGCCGCGAGCTCACGGTCAAGCTCCTGATCACCGCGCCGCCGGCCCCTCCCTCGCCCAGCGCCGGACGCCTCTACGGCGCGCTCGTCAAGGTCCTCGGCGCCGAGGCGCCGGTGGTGCCGGCGATGGTGCCGGGCTTCACCGACTCGCGCTTCTTCCGCCAGCGCGGGGTCGCCGCCTACGGCGTCTCGCCGTTCGCCCTCGAGGGGGCGGACTCGGCCGGCATCCACGGGGTGGACGAGCGCATCCCCATCGCCGCCTTCGATCGCGGCGTCGAGCGGCTGCGGCGCGCCGTGGCCGTCTACGCCGCGGCCCCCTGACGCCGGGGTCCTCCTGCCGCGTCTCCGTCGGGGCCCACCCGCCGGGCGATTCATGCATGGATACGCATGGGGTCTGTTGTGCCGCGGCTCTCGCCGGCGGCGGGTGACAGCGGTTTGCCGCGCGGGTGACCTTTTTTTTCACCCCGCCGGCGCCGGCTCGCCGTCCGCGCGCTCGGTTCTTTCGTAAGTCGCTGATTTCGTTGAGGCGTCCGCCGGCGGCACGCGGGCGCGGCGACTGGCACAGCGTTTGAACAAAGGAAAGCCGAAGCGAGTCCAAGGGAGGGAAGACAAGATGAGCCACAAGCGCTCTTCTCAGGCGGGGTTTACCTTGATCGAGCTGCTGATCGTCGTTGCGATCATCGGCCTGATCGCCGCGATGTTGATCCCCAACATGCTCGACGCGTTCCAGAAGGCGAAGCAGAAGCGCACGCTCGCCGACATGCGCATCATGGGGACGGCGATGCTGTCGTGGCTCACCGATCAGGTGGGCGCCGCGGCGGCCGGCGCCAGCAGCACGACGGTGGTGACGATGAGCAACTATGGCACGCTGGTCGGTGCCCAGGGGCTCACCACCGTCCTGGTGCCGGAGTACCTGCAGGAGGTGCCGCAGCTCGACGGCTGGAAGCGGCCCTACGAGTACTACCTGCAGTTCACCAACCCTTCGGCGCAGCAGGTGATGGCGATCCGCAGCGCCGGCCGCGACGGCGTCGACGACAGCGCGACGTACAGCGTCAGCGCCTTCGATCCGACCGACTACGACAAGGACATCGTCTGGGCCGACGGGTTCTTCGTGCGCTGGCCGCAGAAGCTCACGCCGTAGGCCGCCGAGCCCGCTCCGGCACGGCCGCCCCGCGGCCGTGCCGGGACGGGCTCGGGCGCCGCTGCCCTCCACCCTTCTCCGAGCTCCTTCCAGCGCGCTTCGCAGTGGCCGCCGCCGCGGGTTTCCTCGTATGATGCCGGTCCCATGAGCGAGGCAGGGCGCTACACCCGCGGCAAAGGGCTGCTCGAACCCTACCTGGCGCGCCGCCGCGCGCGCCAGGCGAACCGGCTGCTCCCCGATCACCTGCGCAACGGCCGCATCCTGGACATCGGCTGCGGCTCGTTTCCCTATTTCCTGTCCCACACCTCGTTCCGCGAGAAGGTGGCGATCGACCAGCTCCCGCCGGCCGCCGCGCAGGCCGACATCGCCTGGCACACGCTCGACCTGAACTCCGCGCCGCGGCTGCCGCTGCCCGACGGCCACTTCAGCGCGGTGACCCTCCTCGCCGTCGTCGAGCACCTCGACCCGACCAGCCTGGTGCAGCTCCTCGCCGAGGTGCGGCGGGTGCTCGCCCCCGGCGGCCGGGTGGTCATCACCACGCCGGCCCCCTGGTCGGACGGGCTGCTCCACTGGATGGCGCGGCGGTCGCTGGTCTCCGCCGAGGAGATCGAGGAGCACGTCTATGCCTACACCCAGGCGCTCCTCGGCTGGTACTTCGGCAAGGCGGACTTCCCGATGCAGAAGATCCACTCCGGCTACTTCGAGCTCGGGCTCAACATGTGGGCGACGGCCGACGTCTGAGCGCCCGGCCCGCTCGCCGCACCCTGGCGCCGGCGCTCCTCGCCGCGGCCTGGCTCGCCGCCCTCTTCGCCCCCCTCGCCCGGCCTGACCGCGCCCTCGCCAACCGCGACGTCGCCCTCTTCCACCTGCCTCTGCGCGCCGCCTTCGCGCGCCTCGCGGCGCTCGGGCCGCCGGTGTGGAACCCCTGGCTGAACGGCGGCCAGCCGCTGCTCTCGAACCCCAACTATGCCGCCTTCTACCCGCCCTCCTGGCTCGTCCTCGCGCTGCCGCCGGCCTATGCCCTCAACTGGCTGGTGATCGGCCACGCGGCGCTCGGCTTCGCCGGCGCCTACCGGCTGGTGCGGCGGCTGGGCGGCGAGCCGGCGGCGGCGGCGCTCGCCGCGCTCGCCTGGAGCGGCGGCGGCGCGGCGCTGTCGCTGGTCTCGGCCCTCACCCTCTTCTGCGGCATGGCGTGGCTGCCGTGGACGCTCACCTGGTGCGACGCCGCGCTGCGCCCCGGGCCGCCCGCCCACCGTCGGCGCTGCGCCCTCGCCGGCGGCGCCGCCCTGGCGCTCCAGGCGCTCAACGGCGAGCCGGCGACGGTCGCCGTCACGGCGCTCGCCGTCGCCTGCCTGGCGCTCTCCGCCGCCGGCGCGGCGCTACGCGAGGCGCGGGCCGGGCGGCGGGCCGCGCCGGCGCCCGAGCGGCGGTCCAGCCCCGCGGCGGCGGTGGCGCGGACGCTCGCTCCCCTGGCGCTCGCCGGCGTGGTCGCTCTCGGCCTCGCCGCCGTCCAGATCCTCCCCACCTGGGCGCGCCTCGCCGGCTCGGCGCGGGCGGGCGGCCTGCCGGCGGCGCGCGCCGCGGTCTGGTCGGCGCCGCCGGCGCGCCTCGCCGAGCTCGCCTGGCCGCGCTTCTTCGGCGATCCGGCGCGGCTCCAGGAGGGCCTCTACTTCGGCTGGCACTTGAACGACCGCGGCTACCCCTACGTGCCGTCGATCTATCCCGGCCTGCTGCTCTCGATCCTCGGCCTCTCGGCGCTGGTGCGCTCGCGGGTGCCGCGGCGCGGCGCCTGGGCGGCGGCGGCGCTCGCCGGCGCCGTCCTCGCCCTCGGGCGCCACGACCCGCTGTACGGCGCCCTGCGGCGGGTGGTGCCCGGCCTCGCGCTGCTGCGCTACCCGGAGAAGTTCGTCCTCCTCCTCATCGCCGCCCTGGTCTTCGCCGGCGCCCTGGGCTGGCAGTGGCTCGCCGCCGAGCGGCGGGCGGGGCGCCGCGACGCCGCCGACTTCCCGCTCGCGCTCGCCTTGGTCGTCCTGGCGACGGCGCTCGCTCTCGCCACGCTCTTCGCCCTGCGGCCGCATGTCGCCGCCTGGCTGGTGACGGCCCATGGCGCGCCGCACCCCGGCGCCGGCGAGGTGGCGCGCGGGGTCGCCTTCCTGCGCGCCGAGGGGTGGGCGGCGGTGGCGAGCGCCGCCGCCGTCGCGGCGCTCTTCGCCCTCTGCCGCTTCGCGCGCCTGCCGGAGCGGGCCCTGGGCGCCCTCGCCGTCGCCCTCCTCGCCGGCGACCTCTGGCACTACGGCCACGGCCTGGTCGAGACGCTGCCCGCCGCCGCCTACCGGCTGCCGCCGCCGCTCGCCCGCACGCTGCTCGCGCGGGGCGGCGGGAGGGGAGCGCCGGGCGGCGGCGGCGGCGGCATCGCCGCGCTCGACCGCGTCTATGTCGAGCCGGCGGCCGAGGGCCAGCCGGACCTCGTCCTGCGCTCGGGAAACCCGGCGCTCTCGATCGTCCGCACCCAGCTGGCGCGGCTCGAGCCCTACTCGGGGGCGCTCTGGGGCCTGCCCTACGCCCTCGACGAGGACTACGACCTGATGCTCACCTCCTGGGGCCGCCTGGCGCTCTTCGTCTTCCATGCCGAGGAGCGCTCGCCCGAGCTCGCCGACCGCTTCCTCGGCGCCTGGAACGTCGGGGCGCTCGCCCTGCGCCGCCCGGCCGCCGAGTGGATCCCGGAGGCGCAGAAGAACGGCGTGCCGCGGCCGGCGCGGCTGGTGCCCAATCCGTTCGTCCTGCCGCGCTACCGCTTCCCGCGCCGGGTGAGCTTCCATCCGAGCTACGCCTCGGCCCTCGCCGTGGCGCGGCTCGGGGGCTACGACTTCGGCGCCGCCGAGAACTGCGTGCGGCCGGCCGGGAAGCCGGCGACGGTCGCCTACGCGGCGCCGGCGGTCCTCGCGCTCGACGACCGCGGCGGGCGCCTGCGGCTGCGCTACCGGGCCGGCGCGCCGGCCTTCTTCACCTTCGCGACGACCTACGACCCGGGCTGGGAGGCCATGGTCGACGGCGCGGCGCAGCCGGTCTACCCGACCGCCGCCTGCCAGCTCGGGCTCGAGCTCCCCGCCGGCGAGCACGCCCTCGACCTGCGCTTCCGCGAGCCGCTCGCCGGCCTCGGCGGCGCCCTCAGCCTGCTGACCCTCGCCGCCTGCGCCGGCGCGCTGGCACGGCTGTCGCGGCCGCGCCGGCCAGGCTCGCCGCCCGCCGCGCCGCCGGCGCCGGGGACGGGCGCGGGATCGGCGTAGAATCCGCGCACCGTGTCCTTCGAGATCTTCGTCGTCGCCTACGCGGCGGTCCTCGGCCTGATCGTCGGCAGCTACCTGAACGTCGTCATCTACCGCCTGCCGCGGCGGATGTCGACCGTCCTGCCGCGCTCGCGCTGTCCGGCGTGCGGCGCGCCGATCGGCGCCCGCGACAACCTGCCGGTCGTCTCCTGGCTGCTCCTCGGCGGCCGCTGCCGCGCCTGCCGGGCGCCGATCTCGCCGCGCTACCCGTTGATCGAGGCGGCGACGGCGGCGCTCTTCGTCGGCTGCGTCCTCTGTTTCCAGGTGACGATCGCGGCGCTCGCCGCGGCGCTCTTCGGCGCCGTGCTGATCGCCCTCGCCGCGATCGACGTCGAGCACCTGCTGCTGCCCGACCGCCTGACCCTCCCCGGCATCGCCATCGGCCTCGCGCTGTCGCCGTTCCTCCCCTTCGGCGGCATCCGCTCGGCGCTCCTCGGGGCGGCCCTCGGCGCCGGCGTCCTCCTCGCCATCTCCGGCGGCTGGCTCCTCCTTCGCGGCGAGGAGGGGATGGGCTTGGGCGACGTCAAGATGCTCGCCATGATCGGCGCCTTCCTGGGCTGGAAGGGGATGGTGGTGACGCTCTTCTCGGCCTCGCTCCTCGGCGCCTTGGTCGGCGTCGTGCTGCTCGGCCGCAGCCGCGCCGGCCTCAAGACCAAGCTCCCCTTCGGCGCCTTCCTCTCGCTCGGCGGTCTCTTCGCCCTCTTCGCCGGCGCACCGCTCGTCGACCTCTACCTGAGGCTGCTGTGAGCCCGCCCCGGCCGGCGCCGGGGCCGGGCCCGCGGCCGGCGCTGCGGGCCCGGCGCTTCCCGCGCCTCGGCCTGCGCAACGAGGTGCTGATCCTCCTGCCCGTGGCCCTCGTCCTCCTCGTGGTGCTCTCGACCTTCACCCTCTTCTCCTACCGCAGCGGCATCGCCCGCCTGACCGAGGAGCGCCGCGACGAGGCGGTGCGCCTGGCGCGCTCGGCGGCGCGCCCCGCCGCCGCCCTGGCCGCCGCCGGCTCGCCGGCGCCCTCGCCGGCCGAGCTGCGGGCCTGGGCGCCGGGGGCGCGCAGCGTCGCCCTCCTCGACGCCGCCGGGCGCCCGCTCGCCGCCGTCGGCGCCGCGGCCGGGGCCGAGGGGGAGGCCGACGGCTCCGGCTTCGCGCCGCTCGGCGGCCGGCGGCCGCTGGCGCCGCTCGCCGCGGGGCCGGACGAGCGGCTGCCCGACGCCGTCGCCGGCTTCGCGCCGCTCGGCGGCGGGCGCACGCTGCGGGTCGATCTCGCCGCCGCGGCGCTCGCCGGCCAGCGGCGCGGCCTCGCCGTGCTGACCGCCGTCGTCCTCGCCGTCGACAGCGCCCTCCTCGTCCTGGTGCTGGTCTTCCTGCGCCACCTCCTGCTCCCCTACGAGACCCTGCTGGCGCGCGCGCGGCAGGTGAGCGACGCCGGCGGCGCGCCGCGCGGGGACGCCGACGAGATCGAGTTCCTGCTCGCCACCTTCGAGCGCGCGGTGACCGCCTCGGCGGGGCGCCCCGGCAGCGCCGAGGACGACATCGCGGCGCTCGAGCGGACGCTCTCGGCGAGCCTGCAGAGCGGCCTCCTGCTGCTCGACCGCGCCGGCGCGGTGCTCGCCGTCAACGCGGTGGGCGCCGAGCTCCTGGGCGTCGCCGCGCCGCCTCCCGGCACGCCGCTCGCCGACTACCTGGCGAGCCAGCCCGAGCTCCTCGCCCTCCTCGCGGCGGCGGTCGCCGAGGAGGTCGGCATGTCGCGCCGGGAGGCGACGCTGCGCCGGCCGCTGGCCGCCGCCGGCGAGGCGCTCACCCTCGGCCTGACGGTCCATCCCCTGCGCCGCGACGACGGCTCGGTGCGCGGCTCGCTGGTGCTCTTCGCCGATCTCACCCAGGCGCGGCGGCGGGCCGAGGAGGAGCGCATCGACGAGAGCCTGGCGCAGCTCGGCGAGATGGCGGCCGGCGTCGCCCACGAGCTGCGCAACAGCCTGGCGACGCTCTCCGGCTATCTCACCCTCATCGAGCGGCGGCCGGACGAGGAGTCGATCGCCGACTTCCTGCAGGAGATCCGCCACGAGACCGGCCACCTCGAGCGGGTGCTCGACGACTTCCTCGCCTTCGCGCGGCCGGGCACGGCGCGGCCGCGCGAGCTCGGGCTCTTCGCCCTGCTCTCCCGCGCCGCCGCCGATCCGGCCCTCGAGGGGATGGCGGTGGCGGTCGCCGCCGCCTCGCCCGAGGCCGCGGCGGCGCGGCTCTACGGCGATCCGCAGCTCCTCGAGCGCGCGGTGCGCAACCTGCTGCGCAACGCCGTCCAGGCCGAGCGCGAAGCGGGGCGCGCCGGGCCGGTCGAGGTGCGCATCGAGCGGAGCGCCGAGGGCGTCGAGGTGGCGATCGAGGACCGCGGCCGCGGTCTGCCGGCGCCGGTGCGCGAGCGCCTCTTCCAGCCCTTCGCCACCGGCCGCGCCGGCGGGGTCGGATTGGGCCTGCCGCTCGCCCACCGCATCGTCGCGCTCCACGGCGGCCGCGTCCGCGTCGAGGACCGTCCGGGCGGCGGCACGCGCGCCCTGATCGCCTTCCCGCGCGAGTCGGTCCTCGAACAAAGTTGATACCGAGCGTAGCGGAACGGCCGCCGCGCGGGCTCGCCGGGCCGCGCCCTTTGGAATCGCCAACCGCCTTTCTTCTCCGCTACTTGGCGGCCGCGAGCCGGCCCTCCGCGGCGGCGGCACCGCCCTTGCTCTCTCCTGGACCCAACATGCCTAGGCACAAGGGGTCTCCGGCGAGCGGGTTCACGTTGCTCGAGATGTTGGCGGTGCTGGCGCTGGCGTCGATCCTCATGGCGATCGGCGTGCCGCTGCTCAACAACTTCATCCAGCGCAGCCACCTCGAGGGCTTCGCGCGGGAATCCTCCCTCCTCATCCAGGCGGCGCGCTTCAACGCCATCAAGAAGTCGAGCACGCAGTCGGTCGTCCGCCTCGACGTCGCCAAACACCAGCTGGTGAGCTTCGAGGACAAGGACAACGACGGCATCTACGACACCACCAAGGGCGACGTCGAGCTGGCGCGCAGCACGCTGCCGGCCGGCGTCCTGTTCTGGGGCCCGCCCGACAGCGTCCCCAACGGGACGAACATCACGAACGGGCTCACCCCCGACCCCGGCGGCGGCACCCCCAACGTCGCCATCCTGCATCCCGACGGCTCGATCCAGGATGCCGGCGCCATCCGCTTGGGCGACCGCCACGGCAACTACCTGGAGGTCCTGATCACGCCGCAGGGGACGGCGCGGGTGCAGATCCTCAAGTGGGACGGCACCGCCTGGCGGGAGCAGGGCTACAACAACCAGGCCTGGACCTGGAACTGACTTTAGTTCGCGGGGGACGAAACGATGGGACGGACGAGCCAGGGCTCCGCGCGGCGGGCCGATCGAGCGGCGGCGGGCTTCTCGTTGATCGAGGCGCTGATCGCCACCGGCATCCTGCTGTTCATCGCGATCGGCATCATCCCGCTCTTCGCGACCAGCATCCTCAACAACAGCCGCGGCAGCGACTCGACGACGGCGACCAACCACTCGCGCAGCCAGCTCGAGGACATGCTGCAGATCCCCTTCAGCGCCGCGAGCCTCACCCTCCCCGGCAGCGCGACCCAGGCGACGACCCAGGAATGGTGGGCGCCGGGGAACACCGGCATGATGAACGACGCCGCCGAGGGCTGGATGGGGGCGCAGCCGACCAGCGGGTTCGTCCCCTGGACGCGCACGACGACCGTCACCCAGTACTCGGTCGCCGCCCTCGACGCCGGCGCGCTCGGCACCGGCGCGGCCGAGCTCGGCTCGACGCCGCCCAACAACGTCCATCTGAAGCAGGTGCAGGTCGAGGTCGACAGCGGCAAGCAGGGCCTGGTGAGCGGCGAGAAGGTCACCATCCAGGTGGTCAAGGCTTTCTGAGGAGAGGACGCATGCAGAGATCCCGCGCGAGCCGCCGCCGGCGCGCCGAGTCCGGCTTCACCGTCATCGAGCTGACGATCGCCCTCTTCGTCACCGTCGAGGTGATCCTCGCCGTGCTGCTGCTCTTCGACTTCAGCAACAAGCTCACCCGCGTGCAGTCGAACGTCACCGACATGCAGCAGTCGCTGCGCATCGCGCAGTACGACACGGTGCGCCTGATCCGCATGGCGGGCCGCGGCGGCCTGCCGGCGGGGACGAGCGCGACGATCAACTCCGGCTTTTTGGGCGCCGCCGTCGCGGTGCAGAACAACGTCGCGGCGGGCACCTTCATCACCGACGCGGCGTCCAAGGTCACGGTCGTCGCCGGCACCGACATCGTCACCGTGCGCGGCGTCTTCTCGAGCCCGGTCTACCACCCGACGACCATGACCCTCGACAACCCGGCGGCGCCCAACCTCGCGACCAAGGGCACCGTGGTCATCCAGGCGGCCCTCCCCGTCGACCCCCACGCCGCCCCGGACGCCACGATGACGCAGGACATCTCGGCGCTCAAGACGGCGGTGCAGAGCGGGGCGCTGGAGCCGCTCCTCCTGGTCGGCGCCGACGACACCGTGTACGCCGTGGTCGAGCTCGATCCCAGCACCTCGAACATCGCGACGGCCGGCCAGGTCACCCTCGGGTTCAACATCACCGGCGGCACCAACACGCCCGCCTACCGCGCGCTCTCGGCCGGCGGTGTCTTCCCCGCCGCGCTGAAGAGCGCCTGGACCGTCGGCCTCCTCGAGGAGTACCGCTTCTACGTGCGCGAGGACTACGCGATCCCCGGGCCGCCGCCGAGCGGCGACCTGATCCCGAAGCTGTCGCGGGCGCGCGTCTTCCCCAACACCAATACCGCCTGGGGCACCGGCACGGCGGCCGCCAACCTGGCCAACCTGACCTTCGACGTCGCCGACAACGTGACCGATCTCCAGGCCGCCCTGGGCTTCGACACCAACGGCGACGGCGCGGTCACCGACGCCAACAGCAGCGCCGACGAATGGCTCTACAACGCCGCCGGCGACGCCGGCGGCGCCGCCGGCACCTGGAACGGCAAGCCGCTCTACTACCTGCGCCTGAACACGCTGGTGCGCACCGACCGGCCCGATCCCAAGTACACGGCGCCGACGATCGTGCGCATCGAAGACCGCGACTACACCGGGTCGCCGTTCAACGATCCGACCACCGCCACCCACAACCGGATGTTTCGGCGCCGCCTGCTGCAGACCATCATCGACCTGAGGAACCTGGGATGAGGAACGAGACGATCGAGAGGACGGACGAGACCTGCCCGGGGATGGCGCCGCCAGGCGGCGGCGAGGTCCACGTCCGTCGCGGCGAGCGCGGCAGCGCCTACCTGATCGCGTTGATGGCGCTCGTGGTGCTCACCATCCTCGGCCTGTCGCTGGTCCTGGTGACGCAGACCGAGGTGCAGGTGGGCGCCAACGAGCGCACCGTCAACCGCACCTTCTACGCCGCGGACTCCGGTTTCCACATCATCACCGCCGAGGCGCTGGCCAACAACACCTACGTCGCGCCGCCGTTCAACATGAACGAGGTCGCGCCGGGCTCCGTGGGCGGCAAGATCGCCGACATCGTCAAGGTGACGCCGTTCTCGCCGGTCAGCGCCAACTCGCTCGACAGCCACATCTGCGCCTACTGTCCGGCCAACGAGTCCGGCCCCAAGTACTACACCAAGGCCTATCAGCTGACCTCGACCGCCGGCCGTGTCGCCTGGACCAGCGGCAGCACGCCCACCGACCCGACGAACCTCCCCCTGGGCGCCACGGAGCTGGCCGAGAAGACGCTGTCGATGACGATCCAGATCACGCCGGCGAAAGACCCGCCGACGACGACCATCCAGGACACCACCCTGCTGCAGAAGGTCAAGTTCTGATCCCTAGGCGTCGCCGCTCTTCCGGAGGCACCATGCTGCCCAAGTCCCTCTTCCGCACGCTGTCCCGCCTCGCCCTGGCCGGCCTCGCGCTCGCCGCGCTCCTCTCGCCGCGCCCGGCGGCGGCCGACGACCGCGACCTGCTGCGCACTTCGAGCGCCAACCCCTACGTCTTCATCATCCTCGACACCTCGGGGTCGATGAACTGGGCGCCGCCCTGCTCGGCGACCGACTTCGCCGCCGGCGCCTGCAGCCCGCTGTGCACCAGCGGCGACTGCTTCGTGCCGCTGATGGGCGACGACCCGCACTCGAAGGCCTACGAGGCGAAGCAGGCGCTGGTGAACGTGCTCCGGCAGGTCAACAACGTCAACTTCGGCTTCGCCACCTACAACCAGGACCAGCTCTACGTGGCGCAGAAGCACTGGATGTACTCGGCGGCCGGCAATGGCGTGACGATCAGCGGCGTGCCCGGCGGCATCTGGCCGGCGACCGGCGCGCAGGAGGTCTTCGGCTTGGAGTGGGCCTGCACCAGCGGCAGCAACACCGGCTGCGGGCCGACGACCCCGGCCGACGTCACCAACTCGTGGCAGCTGACGCGCGTGCAGCGCCTGCCGAAGGGTGGCCCCACCTTCACCCTGGCGCAGACCCTCTACATCCTGGCGGGCGGCGCGACCTACCGGATCATCTACACGCCGGTCGCCGGCGGCGTCCTCGGCGCCGCGACGGTCAAGACGACGGTCGCCGTCGTCAAGTGCACCAACTCGGGCTGCACGACGACCAGCCCGGTGGGCACCAACACGGTGACCTGGAACCTGGTGTCGGACTTCGTCTCCTGGGAGTACACCGCCGCCCCTGGCAACCCGCCCGATTTCGAGATCGGCTATTTCAACCAGGGGAACGCCTCCGATTCCACGGCGGCCAACACCTGCAACGGCTGGGACCCCAACACCGACACCGCGACCGACAACTCGGCGGTCGCCTGCAACGCCGTGAACGGCACCTGCCCGCAGGACTTCCGGTTCGCGACCGACGCGAGCGATCCGCGCGGCACCTTCTTCACCGTCGGCGACGTCATCCCGCTCGACTGGACGAACGACCACAACCTCTTGATCCAGCAGCGCCTGGCGCCCATCCTGATCAGCAATCCGTCGGCGATACCCGATGCCTCGATGCCGAATGCCGGCTTCGGCATCGCCAGCTATTTCAACGATCAACCCCTGAGCGGGGACGGCTCGCTGCGCCTCAGGAATCCGAACGTCAAGCCGTTCATGCCCAACGGCTCGACGCCGCTCGGCGCCAGCCTGCTCTCCTTTCGCCAGTGGTACGCCGGCTGCACCAGCGGCAACTGCTCGGCGGCGCAGGTCGCCAACAGCTGGAAGGGGTACGCGGCGGCCCACGACACCAGCTTCGGCTGCCGGCGCAAGTACGTGCTGTTCATCACTGACGGCCAGGAGACCTGCGGCGGCGACCCGTGCACCGCGGCGGGCGACCTCAACAACCGCGACGGCGTCACCGTCGACGTCGTTGCCTTCGGGGTCAACGCCGCGAACTCGACGCTCTCGTCGATCAACTGCATGGCGACCAACGGCGGCGGCACGGCCTACTTCCCGCAGAACCAGAAAGAGCTCGTCGATGCCCTGAAGAACGCCTTCGGCTCGATCCTCGAAGAGTCGACGGCCTTCGCCTCCGCCGCGGTGCCGCAGGTCCAGGCGGACGTCTCGGACAAGCTGTTCCTCACCAGCTTCAACCCGTTGACCGGCGAGTCGATCTGGGACGGCCACGTCAACGCCTTCTTGAAGCCGCTGCCCCTGACCCCGGCGAGCAAGCCCGACACCTCGCGCGTCTGCAACGGCTCGGGGATCACCAGCAGCTGCGTCCTCTGGGACGGCGCCGACGCGGTCTCGCGCGCCGCGCCGCCGCCGGCCAGCGCCGCGCTGGGGACCTCGACCGGGCTGCAGCTCGGGCTCGACCCGACGATCAACCGCCGCGTCTTCTACCCCGAGGCGAACACGACCGGCGCGGTGCCGGGCACGATGCGGCTGTTCTATGCGCCGACCGGCCCGGCGCTGCCCAACAACGTCGACCCTTTGTGGACGGACCTCTGGAACGGGCTGCAGATCGCCTATGACGTGGCCAACCCGTCGACGGCCAAGACCGCGAGCATCAACATCCTCGCCAAGCAGCTCGGCCAGCGGACGGACACCATCAACTTCCTCGACGGCAGCACCAAGGTCGTCACCTACGCGCTCGGCGACACCTTCCATGCCGATCCGCTGGTGATCTCGAACCCCGACAACTTCCAGCTCTACGCCGCCGACTACAAGGGCAACGCCATGGCGTGCGGCAGCGTCGGCCTGCTGCCCAAGAATCCGGGGTACCGCTGCTTCGCCGACAAGCACCGGCAGCGGCGCCAGATCCTCTACCTGGCGGCCAACGACGGCCAGCTCCACGCCTTCGACGTCGCCAACTACTCGGCGACCCTGACGAAGTATCAGGACGACATGAAGGGCCTCGAGATCTTCTCCTACATCCCGCGCCTGGCGCTGCCCATCGTGCGCGACCAGGCCCAGGGAACGGCGGAGATCTTCTCGCTCGACGGGCCGCCGCGCAGCAATGACGTGTTCATCGACCCCAACTACACCACCGCGCCGGCCTCGACCGACGACTCGAACCGCGAGTGGCGGACGGTCGTCGTCGGCGGCTTCCGCGAGGGCGGCTCGATCTTCGGCGGCGGCCTGGTCAACGGCTTCACCAGCGGCTACTACGCCCTCGACGTGACGCAGCCCGACACCCTGAGCGCGAGCAACAACCCGGTCAGCCCCGGATCGCCGACGGCGCCGACGGTGCCCGACTGCCTCGATCTCAACAACGTGGCGAAGGCCAACTGCGGGCGCAACCCGTTCCCCGCCGTGCTCTGGGAGTTCACCGACTCGATCTCCGGCTCGCGGCTGGACGAGGACGGCAACGGCGCCGCCGACCTCGGCGCCACCTGGTCGGCGCCGACCATCGGCCGCATCAAGGTGAAGGACAACGGCAACGTCGTCGACAAATGGGTGGCGATCTTCGGCGGCGGCTACGACGAGCTCAACAAGACGACGCCGAAGAGCGGCACCTGGCTCTACATCGTCGACATCGAGACCGGCCAGGCGATCTACAAGCACTCCCTGGCCGGCGCCGCGGCCGCCGACCCGGCGGTGGTCGACTCCAACCAGGACGGCTACCTCGACACGATCTACATCGGCACCACCGCCGGCATGATGTACAAGGTCGACATCAGCACCCCGGCGTCGCTGCAGACGGTGAACATCAACAAGAGCCTCTTCCTGCCGCCGCTCGCCGCCAACGCCGCGGTCAAGCGGGTGACCGATTCGGCCTGGAACCCGTTCGCCATCTTCTCGACCGGCGGCCGGCCGATCTTCTTCGCGCCGACCGCCTTCTTCCTGCCGTCGATCGGCCGCTACATCCTGGGCTTCGGCACCGGCGACCGCGAGAACCTGTGGAACCTGACCGGGCAGACCGGCCGCTTCTACATGATCGAGGACGAGAGCTACACCCAGGCCTCGTCGGGGCTGCCGAAGACCGAGGCGAACTACAAGCAGCTCGACAGCAACGGCGCCGACGTCGCGTCGGCCAGCGACTTCATCCTCAACCCGTTGGGCGGCAACAACAGCGGCTGGATCCTGCTGCTCAACGCCGACGAGCGGGTGATCACCCAGTCCTTCGGCCTGTCGGGCGTCGTCATCTTCTCGAGCTACAACCCGCAGGTGGTGGTCACCGGCACCGGCAGCTCCGTGGTCTGCGCCCGCTCGGGCGACAGCCGCCAGTTCCTGGTCTTCGCCAACAACGCCAACTCGATCCTCACCACCGGCGGCTCGCTGACCCGCTTCCTGACCATCCCGGAGTTCGTCACCAACCCCTTCGTCGAGCAGGGGGCGACCAAGAACACCCCGGCGACCAACAAGAACTCCGAGCAGCTCGACGCCATCCAGCAGGGGATCTACAATAGCCTCAAGCAGTTCGCCCCCAAGAACGCGCGGTTCGCCAACTACTGGTTCTCGGTGAGCGCCGTCCGGTCCGACACCGGCTACGTGCGCGAGGCGACGATCCCGATCGCCATCGTGATCAAGAACTGGAAGGAGCATTGATCGTGAAGCGCACCTCTCCGCTCGCCGTCCCGTCCGCCGCGCTCCTGGCGCTCGCGTCGCTGGCCCTGCCGCCCGCCGCCCGCGCCGACTGGCTGATCACGACCGAGGGCGGCCGGGTCGAGACCCGCGGCCCGTGGGAGGTCAAGGGCAGGCTCGTCGTCTTCGCCACCGCCGACGGGGCGCTCTCGTCGCTCCGCGTGACGCAGGTCGACCTCGAGTCGAGCCGGCGCGCCACGGCGGAGTCCCGGCAGGCGCTGGCCGAGGCCGACAGCGCGCCGCCGCCGCAGGCGCGCAAGTCGGTGCGCTCGATCACCGACAAGGACGTCGGCCACCCCGATGCGAAGCCGGCCGGGGCGCCGCCGAGCGACGCGGCCAAGCCGGCCGACGGGCCGGCGGGGGCCGCCGCCAAGCCGGCCGAAGCCGCCGGCAGGAGCCCGGTCGCGGTCGGTACCTGGCAGAAGGTCGACCGCGCGGAGAAGGACGGGGTCGACGTCGTCGGCTCGCTCGAGAACGGGAGCGGCGACCTGCAGACCGACGTCGGCATGACCGTGACGCTGGTCGACGACGGCGGCGGCACGCTCGGCACGGCGCGCGCGGTGCTCACCGCCGACTCGATCCCCGGCAAGGGGTCGACCGACTTCAAGGCCGCGTTCCCCGGCGTCTTCACCTTCGCGCGCGCCAAGTTCGACATCCAGAGCGCCGGGCTGAAGCTCAAGATGACGCCGGGCGACCAGGGGACCGATCGCGCCGCGCCGTCGGCCGACAAGCCGAACTGACGGGACCGTCCTCCGCCGGGCCTACCGGCGATACCGCGGCACGCCGCCCAGGTCGTGCTCGTGGACTTTGCGCAGCAGCATCCGGTAGCTCCAGCCCAGGGCCTTCGCCGCCTCCCGCTTGTCGCCGTCGGCGGCGACGAGCGCCTGGCGCACCCGCTCGCGCTCGGCCGTCCCCGCCGCGGCCGGGGCGAGCGGGCGCAGCAGGGGCTTGACGTCGGCGATCCGCAGGACCGGGCCGTCGGCGAGGATCAGCGCCCGCTCGAGGACGTTGCCGAGCTCGCGCACGTTGCCCGGCCACGGCTCGGCGGCGAGGAGCGCCGCCGCCTCCTCCTCGAGGCGGGGCGGCTCGCGGCGGTGGCGGCGGGCGATGCCGGCGAGGAGGTGGCGGGCGAGGAGCGGGATGTCGCTCGCCCGCTCGCGCAGCGCCGGCAGCTCGATGGGGAAGACGTCGAGGCGGAAGAAGAGGTCGGGGCGGAAGGCGCCCTGGTCGACCATCGCCTGCAGCTCGCGGTTGGTGGCGGCGACCAGCCGCACGTCGGCGCGCAGGGTGCGCCCGCCGCCCACCCGCTCGAAGGTCCGCTCCTCGAGCACCCGCAGCACCTTGCCCTGCACGCCGAGCGACAGCTCGCCGATCTCGTCGAGCAGGAGCGTGCCGCCCAAGGCGAGCTCGAAGCGCCCCGGCTGGCGCCGGTCGGCGCCGGTGAAGGCTCCCTTCTCGTGGCCGAAGAGCTCGTTCTCCATGAGCTGCTCGGGGATCGCCGCGCAGTTGACGGCGATGAAGGGCCCGCCGCGCCGCGTCGAGAGGGCGTGGAGGGCGCGCGCGAAGAGCTCCTTGCCGGTGCCGCTCTCGCCGGTCAGCAGCACCGTGCTCTCGGTCGGCGCCACGCGCTCGAGCAGGCGGATCGCCGCCCGCGTGCGCGGATGGCGGCCGACGATCGGCGGCGCGCCCGGCGGGGAGAAGACCTCCGCCCCGCCGCCGCCCAGCGGGTCCAGCCGCTCGCCGATGGCGCGGGCGATCAGCCGCGCCAGGTCGTCGATCTCGACCGGCTTCTCGAGGAAATCGTAGGCGCCGAGCTTCATCGCCTCGACCGCGGCGCCGACCGTGCCGTAGCCGGTCAGCACCACGACCGGCACCTGCGGCCGCGCGGCGCGGCTGGCGGCGAGCACCTCGAGCCCGGAGGCGTCGGGGAGCTTGAGATCGGTGAGCACCAGGTCGTAGGCGCGCTCGGCGAGCAGGCGCATGCCGTGCTGTCCCGCGGCCGCCGACTCGACCTCGTACCCCTCGGCGGCGAGCGCGCGCTCGAGCATGCGGCGGAGCGAATCGCGGTCCTCGACGACCAGGATGCGGCCGTCGGTCACCGCGCCGGCTCCGCCGGCCGCGGATCAGCGGCCAGCGCTGGCTTCGGATCAGCGGCCAGAGCCGCTTGGATCGCGGCGACCAAGGTGTCGTCGTCCTCGGGATCGACGGTGCGCAGGTCGAGGAGGAGCCGCCCCTCGCGCAGGTAGCCGACGACCGGCGGATGGGGCGGCGCGCCGCGGCGCAGGCGGGAGAGCAGCCCCGGGTCGCCGGGCAGCGCCAGCGCCTCGCCCGGGATCGGCGCCTCGGGCGCCGAGCCGCCGCCGAGGAAGGCGTCGGCGGCCACGATCCCGACGCATGCCGACGCTCCCCGCGGCGCCGAGCGCCGCCGCGGCGCGCTCGAGCCGGCGGCGGGTGACCGCCGGATCCGCCCATAGCCGGTCGATGGGGAGCGGCGCCCCGGCGAGGTGGAGCCGCAGCACCCCCTCGAGGGCCGCCAGGGTCGTGCGGTCCGGGCGCAGCGCCCGGTAGAGCGGGTGCTTGCGGCAGCGCGCCAGGAGGTCGGCGCGGCCGACGAGGAGCCCGGCCTGGGGGCCGCCCAGGAGCTTGTCGCCGCTGCCGCAGGCGAGGTCGCAGCCGGCGGCGATGAGCGTCGAGAGGCTGGGGTGGCCGGCGAGCTGCGGCGCCGCGCTCGGGCGCAGCAGGCCGCTCCCCTCGTCGACGAGGACGGGGATGCCGACGGCGCGCCCGAGCTCGGCGAGCTCCGCCGGCTCGACCGCGGCGACGAAGCCGATCTGCCGGAAGTTGCTGGGGAAGACCTTCAGCAGGAGGGCGGTGTCCGGGCCGACCGCGGCGCGGTAGTCGGCGAGGCGCGTGCGATTGGTCGCCCCCACCTCGACCAAACGCGCGCCGGCCGCCGCCATGATCTCGGGGATGCGGAACGAGCCGCCGATCTCGATCAGCTCGCCGCGCGAGACGACGACCGCGCGGTCGCGGGCGAGGGCGGCGAGCGCCAGCACCAGGGCGGCGGCGTTGTTGTTGACGACGACCGCCGCGGCGGCGCCGGTCGCCGCCATCAGCAGCCGCTCGACCCGGCGGTTGCGCTCGCCGCGGCGGCCGCTCTCGCGGTCGAGCTCCAGGTCGCAGTAGGCGTCGAGGAGGGCGGGCAGGCGCCGGACGACGGCGCGCGGCAGCGGCGCGCGCCCGAGGTTGGTGTGCAGGAAGATGCCGGTGGCGTTGAGCACCCGCGCGAGCGGCGCGCCGAATTCCGCCTCGAGGGCGGCGGCGATGCGCTGCGGCAGGCGGCCGAGGGCGCCCTCGACCTCCGCGGCGGCGGGCCCGGAGCGCAGCCAGGCGCGCAGGGCCGCGAGCTCCCGCCGCGCTTGGACCCTCACGGGACCGCGCCCGTATAATGCAAGGAGATCGGCGACCGCGGGGTCGCTCAACAGACGATCGACCGCAGGGATCGCGCGACGGGCGTCGTGGGATTCGGGTTCCATCAGAGCGTCGAGCCATTGTAGGAGATTCGTGGACGCCAAGCGAAACACGGGAGCGCCGGGCCAGGCCGGGCCGCGCGGCGGATTCGGCGCCGGCCCGGCCGGCTACGCCGGCGGGCCGCCGGCCGCGCCCTCCAAGCGGGCGGCCGCGGCGCCCGCGGCCACCCCGCGCGGCGTCGGCGTCCAGGAGGGGCTCGACCAGCTCGGCAGGAGCATCCAGCAGCTCCGCATCGACTTCGAGCGCTTCTTCAACGGCGCCCTCCCGGTGCCGCCCGAGGAGCTGCGCAACCGCATCGTGGTGCAGCTGCGGCAGCTCCGCAACGCCAACCTGACGGCAGCGGTCGACAACTTCCGCCTGAGCGACCTCGAAGCCCGCTTCAACACCTACAGCGAGCTGTTCAACCGGCGCCTGCGCGAGCGCGAGGAGGGCCGCTCCATGAGCCACGCCGCCGCCGACCTGGCGGCGCCGCGCTACGACGTCGAGAAGGGCATCCTGGTCGCCGACGCGGTCGAGCCGGCGGCGGCGGCGGCGCTCTACTCCGGCCTCGCGGAGGGCGCCGGCGAGGCGCCCAGGTTCGACCTCCACAGCTTCCAGACCTACATCGAGCGCCAGGCGGCGGCGATCCGCGCGCGGACCGGCTGCGCCCAGGTGCAGTTTCGCCTCGCCGACGAGGACGGCAAGCTCAAGCTGAAGGCCCGTCCCGTCGCATGACCGCCCGCCGTCCCGCTCGCCCTAGGCGACCGATAGGAGAACCGTCGTGAAGAGACCTCTCTGGTGGATGCTCGCCCTCTCGCTCGCCGCCCTGGCGGCGCTCGCCGCCACGCCGCCCAACCTGCCGAAGGCGCTGGCGGCGCAGCGCCAGCTCGCCGCCGAGCGGCCCCAGGATGCCGGAGTGCAGAACGACCTCGGCAACCTCCTGCTGCTCGCCCACCGGACCGGCGAGGCGGAGACCGCCTATCGCCGGGCTCTCGAGCTCGATCCGAAGCGCACCTCGGCACTCTTCAACCTCGCCCTCCTCGAGCAGGACAAGGGCGAGCTCAAGCCGGCGCGCAAGCTCTTCGAGCAGGTGGTCCAGCTCGAGCCGCAGCACGCCTGGGCGCACTTTCAGCTCGGTGCGATCGCCGAGGCCGAGGGGCGCCGGGGCCCGGCGGTCGACGAGTACGCCCGCGCCTTCGCGCTCGACCCGCAGCTCGCCTTCCCGGACGTCAACCCGCACGTCGTGGGGAGCCAGCTGATGACGGAGTCGCTGCTGCGCTCCTACCGCCAGAGCGCGATGCCGCCGCAGGCGCCGAAGTCCTACGAGCAGCCCGGCCGGATCGCCTCGATCCTCGTCGGCGCACCGGCGTCGGCGCCGGCGGTGGACCAGATGGCGGGGCAGCCGGCGCCGCTGACCCGGCAGCCCGCCGCCGCCCCCGGCGCCGGTGCGCCGCCGCAGGTGATCGGCGCGGGCAACCTGCCGCGCGGCGCCGGCACCGGCCAGGCGCTGCCGCCCGGCACGGCGAAGCGGCCGTCGACGCCGGCCGGCGCCGTGGGCGGCTACCGGGCCGGCGCTGCGGGCACCGCCACCCGCAACTGGCCGCGCCCCGACCCCAATCTGCCGAACTCCAACCTGGATGCGGACGACGACGACGGCGCCCCCGCGCAGGCGCCGATCCAGCCCCAGATCAACCCGCCCCCGGTGATCGTCGCGCCGCCCTCCGCCGGCCTGTACTACCGGCCGGGCCTGGCGAGCTCGGGCCGCCTGGAGATCGAGCTCCTGGGGAGCGCACGCCCGGTCAAGGCCGCCGGTTGAGGCGTTGCGTCCTGCCCAGCGGCACCGTTCCTAGACGTTGAATCGGAAGTGCGCCACGTCGCCGTCCTGCATCTCGTACTCCTTGCCCTCGAGGCGCAGCACGCCGGCCTCGCGGCAGGCGGCCATCGTCCTCAGGCGCAGTAGGTCCTCGCCGCGCACCACCTCGGCGCGGATGAAGCCGCGCTCGATGTCGGAGTGGATGGTGCCCGCCGCCTCGCGCGCCTTGGAGCCCCGCCGGATGGTCCAGGCGCGCACCTCGTCCTCGCCGACGGTGAAGAAGGAGATGACGCCCAGGAGGTCGTAGCTGGCGCGGGTGACGCGGTCGACGCTGGGGCTCGCGAGGCCGATGTCGGCGAGGAAGTCGCGCTGCTCCTCGGGCGGCAGGCGGCTGATCTCCTCCTCGATCGGCGCCGAGATGGCGACCGCCAGCACCGCCGGGCGCAGCGTGATGCCGAGCGCCGCGGCGCCGGCGGCGGCGACCTCGGCCTCGTCGACGTTCAAGACGACGAGGAGCGGCTTGGCGGAGAGGAGCTGGAAGCCGCGCAGGCGCCGCTCGTCGTCGGCGTCGAGCGCCACCTCGCGCAGCGGCGTCTCGGCCTCGAGCGCCGGCAGGATGATCTCGGCGAGGAGCTTCCTCTCGCGCTGCTCCTCGGGGTTCAGGCCGCGCTTGGTCGCCTTGTCGAGCCGCTCCACGCGGCGCTCGACGAGGTCGTGGTCGGCGAGGATCAGCTCGAGGTCGAGGGTCGAGATGTCGCGCGCCGGATCGATCGATCCCTCCGAGTGGAGGAGCTCGGGATCGTGGAAGGCGCGCACCACGTGGACCAGCGCGTCGACGGTCTTCAGCTTGGCCAAGTCGAGGCTCTCGGCGCTCTCGCCCTTCTTGATGCCGGGGATGTCGACGTACTGGATCGTCGCCGGCACGTAGCGCTTCGGCTTGAAGAGGTCGCGCAGCTGCTCCAGGCGCGGGTCGCGGACCTGGGCGACTCCCATGTTCGTCTTGTCGGAGGTGGCGTATTTGTCGGTGTCCTGGCGCGACGCGGTCAGGGTGTTGAACAGGGTCGTCTTGCCCACCTTGGGCAGACCCAGGATGCCGAGTTGCATGGTGGTGATCTCCTGGTGTCCGGCAGCGCCGCCGCCGGCTCTAGAGGGTTCGGGAGTCGCCGGGCTTCTACGGCGACGGGAGCCGCTTCGCGACCTCGCCCCAGAAGGCGGCCAGGTCGAGCCGGATCTCCGGCGTAGCCTGGGAGCGGTACTCGCCGCCGGCCGGCAGGGCGACCACGAAGCGGCCGGACTCGTTGACGAGAAACTCGATCTGCCGCTCCGCCGGATCGACGATCCAGTACTCGCCGACGCCGGTCTCTGCGTAGAGGGCGAGCTTCTCGCCCCGGTCGCGCCGGGCGGTGCCGGGCGAGAGGACCTCGATCAACAGGTCGGGCGCCCCCTCGACGCGCTCGCGCACGGCGCGCCGGCGCGCCGCCGACAGGTAGATCACGTCCGGCTGCACCACCGAGTGGTCCGCGAGGACGACGTCGAGCGGAGCGAGCAGGGCCAGGCCTCCGGCGGCGCCGGCGATGGGGTCGAGGAAGCTCCAGAGGAGCGCGACGACGACCTGATGCAGCGGCGAAGGGCTCGGGCTCAGGTAGAACCTCCCCAGGATGAGCTCGCAGCGCGGCTCGTCGGACAGGTTGTCGTAGTCCCCCTGGCGGTAAGGACCGAGGCCGGAGGGGGATGCGAGCGGCGGCTCGTCGAGCAGGGCGACCGACATGGGGCGAGTATATCTCCCAGGGCCGGCGGCCCCGGATGCGGCGGGTACGCGGCGCCGGTTAAGGCAGGCGCCGCATCTCGAGGCCGGTCGCCAGCACCGTCGGCGCGCCGATCATGCCGTCGAGCAGGTGGAAGGTGAGGTCGCGGCCGACGCCGGCGATGCCGCGCAGGAGCGCCGGGACGTCGCCGGTCAGGCCAGACGCCGTTGAGCGGCGAGGTGGCGCGGCCGGCCTCCAGCCGGAAGCCGCAGACCGGGAGGGCGAAGCGGCCGGTCTCGAGATCGAGCGCGAGCCGGCCGGTGCCGCCGACGTCGAGGGCGTAGGCGCCGCGGCGGACGGCGCCGACGAGGGCGGCCACCCCGACCCGCGGCTCGGGCCGCAGATAGAGGTGGGTGGGGCCCGGCGTCGGCAGGTCGCGCCAGCTCGGGCGGCGGCTGCAGCCGGAGGGGGTGCCGGCGGCGCGCTCGGCGTCCTTCCAGGTGAGCAGCGGCTGGCGGAAGATCCCGGCCTCGACGAGCACCACCTCGCGGCTCGGCACCCCTTCGCCGTCGACCCCGCACTCGAAGACGCCGCCGGGGAATCGCCCGTCGTCGACGATCGTCGCGAGCTCGCTCGCCATGCGCCCGTGGCGATCGCGGAACCCGGCGCCGCGGGAGGCCGCCTGGGGGCCCACGAGGAGCGGCGCCAATCCGGCCAGGAGCCGCGCCACGACCGGCGGGGCGAGGAGGATCTCCGGCGTCTCGCCGGGCTCGGCCGGCGGCGCCGCGGCGACCTCCAGGCGGACGGCCAGGCGGCGGGCGAGGGCGCGCGGGTCGAAGCGCCGGGCCTCGCGGGCGGCGAGGTAGAGCGCGGCGACGGGCGCGGCCGCGCCCGGGCCCGCGCGCTTCGACGTGGAGCGAGGCGACGCGGTGGCGGGTGCGGGCGCGGACGCCCCGGCTGCTGGCGAGCTCCCCCTCGCTCCAGCCGTCCTCGAGGGCGGCGCGGAGGAGCCGCGCGCCGGGGAGGGCCGCATCGAGCTCGCTGCCGAGGCTGGCGAGCAGGCGCAGGCCCTCGCTCTCGCCGATCGAGCGGCGCGTCGAGATCCGCCGGCTGACCCCAGCGCACCGGCTCGGCCGGCGGCAGCGCCAGGAGCCGCCCCGAGGGCTCGGGCCACGGCCCCTCCGGGCGCGGCTCGCCGGTGCCGCCGGCGAAGAAGGAGCCCCGCGGGTCGCCGGCGCGGAGCGCCCAGGCGCGCTCGCGGACGAAGGCCGAGGTCTCGGTCGCCTCGGTGCGCTCGAGCCGCCGCGAGCGGCCGTGCTTGGCGAAGATCTCGAGCGCGGAGAGGCGGCGGCGGGCGAGGGCGCTGAGGACGTCTTCGAGGGCGGGGAGCGCCGGCGCTGGGGAGGGTGGAGGATGCGGCGGCTCGGCCGGCGGGCTCATGCGACGCCGACGCCTTCGAGCCGGAGGGCCGGCGTCGTCGCCCATACCGGGAGCTTCTGCCCGCCCTTGGCGCACCAGCCGGCGCCCGCCGCGTGCGCCTCGCGCCCGACCGCCGTCGCGCGGGTCAGGAGATCGGCCACCCGGCCGCGCAGCGCGCAGGGGCCAAGGAACTCGGCGGGGGCGCCGTGGCGGATGCGGCGGGCGTAGGGGAGCTGGAGGGTGAACTCGCCGGAGACCGGATCGAGCGCGCCGCGGCTCGCCGCCTCGAGGTAGAGGCCGCCCTCGGCGTCGGCGAAGAGGTCCGCCTCCGCCGGCTCGCCGGGGAGGAGCTCCAGGTGGCTCGAGCGCGGGCCCGGCGGCAGGTGGCGGCTGCCGCGCCGGCCGGCGCCCGGCACGAAGGCGGGCGAGAGGCGCGACCAGAGCGCGTCGGCGAGCGGCTGCTCGACGGCGCCGCGGCGCAGCAGCCAGCGGCGGCAGACCGGCGAGCCTTCGTCATCCGTGGCGCGGCGGACCCCGTCCGGCGCGGCGGCCGGGTCGTCGAGGACGTCGAGGCACGGGGCGCCGAGGAGGAGACCGAGCGCCGCCTCCGGCCGCCCCGTCGCGGCGAGCGTGTCGGCCTCGAGAGCATGGGCGACCGCCTCGTGGAGGAGGACCGCGGTGGCGCCGGGGCCGAGCACGGCGACGCCGTCGGCGAGCTGGGCCGCGGGGGCGCCGCGGGCGCGGAAGAGGGCGACCACAGGCGGCCGCCATGCTCTGCGCCGCGGCCTGGCCGAAGCCGGGGAAGAGAGCGCCGTGGCGGCCCCAGGCGAGCTCCGCCGCGCAGCTGTAGAAGGTCTCGCTCTCCGGCGTCGCGGCGAGCCGCGATCCCACCACCGCGATGGCGCGGCGGTGGCGGCGGACGGTCAGGCGCAGCGGAAAGCCCACGTGGTGCGCGCGGACGGCGCGCGCCACGCTGGCCGGGAACTCGGCGAGCTCGGGGGCGCGCGGCGGCCCGTCCCAGGGCGCCACCGGCAGCGCCGGCTCCGAGTAGTTGGCGGAGGGGAGAGCCCGCGCCACCTGGCGGACGGCCTCCGCGAACGGCCGCGGCTCGATGCCGTCGCGCGAGGCGAAGAAGGTGCGGCCGGCGCGCACCAGACGCACCGCGAACCCCTCCTCGCGCCGCGCCCGCAATCCCGGCCCCTCGCCCTCGGGCTGCAGCTCGAGGTCTTCACGCCGCTCGAAGTAGGCGTCGGCCAGGTCCGCGGGTTGCTCGGCGAGCTGGGAGAGGGTGCGGGCGATCGCGGCGGCATCGAGCTGCGAAAACGGCACGGGTCGATTGTGGCACAGGTGTCCGGCGCGGCCGGTGCGGCGCCGTTTCGCCCCGCTCCGTTCCCTCGGGTCTCGGCGCCCCCGGCGCCGGCGATTCGAGCCGGTGGCCGGCGTCTCGGGCCGGGAGCGCCGCCAGTCGCTCCGCGGGGCGAAACGGCGCCGGCACCGGGCTGCTAAGATCGCGCCGCCATGAGCGGAGCGGGGACCGAGAAGCTGGGGAAGGTCGAGGAGCTGCGGGAGCGCCTGGCGGCGGCGGAGCGCGGCGGCGGCGAGGAGCGCCGGGCGCGCCAGCACGCCGCCGGCAAGCTGACGGCGCGCGAGCGGGTCGAGCTGCTGCTCGACGCCGGCTCGTTCGTCGAGATCGATGCTCTCGTCACCCACCGCTGCCGCGACTTCGACATGGAATCGAGCCTGATCCCGGGCGACGGCGTCGTCTGTGGCTACGGCATGATCGACGGGCGGTTGATCTACGTCTTCGCCCAGGACTTCACCGTCTTCGGCGGCTCGCTCTCCGAAACCAACGCGCGGAAGATCTGCAAGGTGATGGACCTCGCGGTCGAGAACGGCGCGCCGATCGTCGGCTTGAACGATTCGGGCGGCGCCCGCATCCAGGAAGGGGTCGCCTCGCTCGGCGGCTATGCCGACATCTTCCTGCGCAACACCATGGCCTCGGGCGTCGTGCCGCAGATCTCCGCCATCATGGGACCGTGCGCCGGCGGCGCCGTCTACTCGCCGGCGATCACCGACTTCATCTTCATGGTCGAGGGGACGAGCTACATGTTCGTCACCGGCCCCGAGGTGATCCGCACGGTGACCCACGAGGAGGTGAGCAAGGAGGAGCTGGGCGGCGCGGCGACCCACGCGGGCAAGAGCGGCGTCTGCCACTTCACCGTCGAGAGCGACGCCGCGTGCCTCGCGGCCGTCCGCGACCTGCTCTCCTACCTGCCGAGCAACAACCTCGACGATCCGCCGCCGGGGGTGAGCGAAGACGATCCGGATCGCGAGTCGGAGGGGCTCGACACCCTGGTCCCGGCGGACCCCAACAAGCCCTACGACGTCAAGCGCCTCATCGCCGAGGTGGTCGACGACGGCCGCTTCTTGGAGGTCCACGCGGCCTACGCCAGGAACCTGTGCGTCGGCTTCGCCCGCTTCGGCAACCGCAGCGTCGGCATCGTCGCCAACCAGCCGAGCTACCTCGCCGGCGTGCTCGACATCGACGCCTCGGGGAAGGGCGCCCGCTTCGTCCGCTTCTGCGACGCCTTCAACCTGCCGCTCGTCACCTTCGAGGACGTGCCCGGGTTCCTCCCCGGCACGCAGCAGGAGTTCGGCGGCATCATCAAGCATGGCGCCAAGCTCCTCTTCGCCTATGCCGAGGCGACGGTGCCGAAGATCACCATCATCACGCGGAAGGCCTACGGCGGCGCCTATTGCGTCATGGCGAGCAAGCACCTGCGCACCGACGTCAACCTCGCCTACCCGACCGCCGAGATCGCGGTGATGGGCCCCGAGGGCGCGGTCAACGTCCTCTACCGCCGCGAGCTCGAGGCGGCGGGCGAGCCGGCGGCGCTCCGCGCCGAGAAGGTGTCCGAGTACCGGGCGCGCTTTTCCTCGCCCTACATCGCCGCCGAGCGCGGCTTCGTCGACGCCGTGATCGAGCCGCGCACGACCCGCCGCGAGATCGTCCGCGCTCTGCGCCAGCTCTCCGGCAAGCGCGCCGGCCTGCCGGCGAAGAAACATGGCAACATCCCGTTGTAGGCCCCGGGGATCTCGGCGGGCAAACCGAATCGCTGCTTGGACTTGGCTTTCCTTGACACGCGGCGGGGGGGTGCGGCAAGCTGACGCCGCTTTGTCATCAGGGTTGCAGAGATAGTTCATCGCTCGCCACCTGAGGAGGGGGCATGAGAGAAAAAGATCGAGAGCTGAGGCGCCGGCGCCAGCGCCGCATCAAGCGCCTGAAGAAACGCAGCCAGGAGGCGGCGCAGCACAAGCCCGAGCGCCTGCAGGCCTCGAAGCGGCCGGTGAAGAAGCCGCCCGCCGAAGGGGAGCCGCAGGGCACCGCCGAGGCGGGAGGCGGCGCCGCGGGGGACGAGCCGAAGAAGAAGCCGGCCGCCAAGAAGCCGGCCGCCGAGGGCGCGGCGAAGAAGCCGGCGGCGAAGAAGGCGGCGCCCAAGAAGCCCGAGGCGGCCGCCGAGACGGCGGGCGGGACGGCGGAAAAGGAGCCGGAAGGCTGACCGCGGCCCGCTCACGTTCGGCTCGGCCTTTGGCGTAGGTGATCGGCTGGTACGGATGATGCGGATCTAGCGAAGAGGGGGTGACATGCCGGACTACCGATCGCTCAAAGCCGTCGATCCCGAGGTGTACCAGGCCATCGCCGACGAGCGCGGGCGCCAGAACCGCGGCCTCGAGCTGATCGCCTCGGAGAACTTCGTCAGCCGCGCCGTGCTGGAGGCGGCGGGCAGCGTCCTCACCAACAAGTACGCCGAGGGCTACCCCGGCCGGCGCTACTACGGCGGCTGCGAGTTCGTCGACGTCGTCGAGCGGCTGGCGATCGAGCGCGCCAAGGCTCTCTTCGGCGCGGCGCACGTCAACGTCCAACCCCACAGCGGCACCTCCGCCAACATGGCGGTCTACTTCGCCATGCTGAAGCCCGGCGACAAGCTGATGGGGATGGACCTCTCCTGCGGCGGCCACCTCACCCATGGCCACCGGCTCTCCTACTCCGGCCGCGACTTCCAGGTCGTCGCCTACGGCGTCGACCGGGCGAGCGAGCAGATCGACTACGACGAGGTCGAGCGCATCGCCCTCGCCGAGCGGCCGAAGCTGATCATCTGCGGCGCCTCCGCCTACAGCCGGGTGATCGACTTCGCGCGCTTCCGCGCCATCGCCGACCGCGCCGGCGCCCTGCTGATGGCCGACATCGCGCACATCGCCGGGCTGGTCGTCGCCGGGCTCCACCCTTCGCCCGTGCCGCACTGCCAGTTCGTCACCACCACCACCCACAAGACGCTGCGCGGGCCCCGCGCCGGCATGGTGATGTGCGAGGAGGCCTACGCCAAGGAGATCGACCGCGCGGTCTTTCCCGGCATCCAGGGCGGGCCGCTGATGCACATCGTCGCCGCCAAGGCGGTGGCGCTCCTGGAGGCCGCGAGCGAGGAGTTCCGCGCCTACCAGCGGCAGATCGTGGCGAACGCCCGGGCGCTGGCCGCCCGGCTGACGGCCGAGGGCTTCCGCGTGGTCTCGGGCGGCACCGACAACCACGTCTTCCTCCTCGACGTCTCGGCCGCCGGCCTGACCGGCAAGGTGGCGGAGAAGGCGCTCGAGGCGGCGAGCATCACGGTCAACAAGAACACCATCCCCTACGATCCCAACCCGCCCCTCGTCGCCTCCGGCGTGCGCATCGGCACCCCGGCCCTGACCAGCCGCGACATGCGCGAGCCGGAGATGGACCTCGTGGGCGGCCTGATCGCCGAGGTGCTCCGCGCCCCCGAGGACGCGGCCGTCCACGCCTCCGTAGAGGGCCGCGTGCGCGATCTCGCCGAGCGCTTCCCCCTCTACGACGCCCTGATGTAGCCGGGCCTGACGGCCCTTCCGCCAAGGGTTTACAGAAAAACAGAAGCAAAGGATACTCGCCGTCTTGCCGGCGCTTCCTGTAGAGGATGGCCGGTGGCGAGGACGCGCGTGAAGAGACGGTCCATCCGCTGGATGAAGACGAAGCTGTGGCTCGTCGGGCTGCTGCGGAGCGGCTACGACCCGCTCTATCAGACGCTGCGCTTCTGGGCGATGCGGCGCTTCGTCTACGATCCGCGGCCGGACGACATCTTCGTCGTCAGCTACCCCAAGTCGGGGACGACGCTGATGCAGATGATCCTCTATCAGCTCACCACGGGCGGCGAGGGCGATCTCGACCGCATCCCCCACCTCGACGCGGTCTCGCCCTGGTTCGAGTTCGATCTCGACCTCGACTCCGGTCCGTTCCTCGCCGCCCTCCCCTCGCCGCGCGTCTTCAAGAGTCACTTCCGGCGCTTCTGGCTGCCCAGGAACGGTCGCTTCATCTACCTCGTCCGCGATATCCGCGACGTCGCTCTGTCGGCCTACCACCACTTCGCCCTGGTCGCCGGCCGCGAGGTCGAGCTCGATCCGTTCGTCGACGCCTTCCTGCGCGGCCACCCGATGTTCGCGGGCTCCTGGCGCGGGCATCTCCGCTCCTGGTGGCCGCACCGCAACGACCCCAACGTCCTCTTCGTCGCCTATGGCGACATGGTCGCCGATCTCGCGGGCACGGTCCGCAAGGTCGCCGCCTTCTGCGGCCTCGCGGTGCCGGAGCCCGCGATGCCGCGCCTCCTCGAGCGCTGCGGAATCGCCGCCATGAGGGCGCACGACGAGAAGCTCGATCCGCGTCTCCACAGGACGGTGGCGATGGACCGTGGCTTTCTCGGCCGCGGCGCGCCCGGGGCGGGCCGCCGCGAGCTCTCCCCGCGCCAGCGGCGGCGGCTGGCCGAGCGGGTCACCGCCCTCGCCCGCGAGCTCGACCGGCCGCCCGGCGAGCGGCACGCGCGGCTGATCCGGCCCGACGCCGGACCCGCCGGGCCGGAGATCGGATAGATGGCGGCGACCGGAGGCCTCACCTGGCGCGCGGTCCGGGCGACGATGGCCGCCCTCGGCGCTCTCGACCGGAGCGGCGAGCGAGCCTTCACCGGGCTGCGGCAGGATCTCGCGCTCGCCAGCCAGCTGCGGCCGCGGCCGGACGATCTCTATCTCGTCGGCTTTCCGCGCTCGGGCCTCAGCCTCCTCCAGATGGCGCTCCACCAGCTCACGACCGACGGCGAGATGAGCTTCGTCCATATCGCGAGCGTCTCGCCGACGCTCGAGAACGAGGTGGTGAGGGCGGGGAGGCGCTACCTCGAGCAGATCCCCCCGCCGCGCGTCTTCAAGAGCCATCTCCTCTACGCGCGCCTGCCGCGCCCCGGCCGCGTCGTCTATCTGGCGCGCGACCTGGGAGACGTCGCCGTCTCGGCCTACCACTACTGCGCCCTCCTCGCCGGCCGCGAGCTCGACCTCGACGACTTCCTCCGCCGCTTCGTCGCGGGCCATCCGAGGCTCGGTGGCGTCACCTGGTTCGAGCACCTGCGGTCGTGGTGGCCGCATCGCGGCGATCCGGATGTCCTCTTCCTCGACTACGACGAGGTCGTGGCGGACCTCGCCGGCACGCTCCGCCGCCTCGCCGGCTTCTGCGGCCTGGCGCTCGACGCGCGCGAGCTGCCGCGGATGGTCGAGCGCTGCGGCTTCGCTTTCATGCGCCGCCACGAGGCCCGTTTCGACCCCCGGCGGCGTCACCTGAGCGGGCGGGTGGGGAGCTTCGTCCGCAAAGGGGAGCCGGGGGGCGGCAAGGCCGAGCTCTCGGCTCGCCACCGGGAGCGGATGGCGAGCGAGGCCGCCAGGCTCGGCAGGGCGCTCGGCTGCCGGCCCGGCGATCCCCACGCCGGGATCTTCACCCTCGACTAGCTCGCGAGACCGCCGGGTCCGGTGCGCATCGCCGCCGCCGCCTCGGGGACGCCGAAGCGCTCCCGTAAGCGCCGCCGCACCTCGCCGAGGAGGAAGATCGAGCCGCAGGCGACGAGGGTGTCGCCGCCCAGCGCCAGCGCCCGGTCGAGCGCCGCCGCTGGATCGGGCTCGATGAGCGAGAGAATGGTCGCCGGCAGGAGGGCGGCGAGCTCGGCGGGGGGCGCGCCCGCGGGCTCTCCGGTGTCGTGAGGACCGCGCGGCCGACGAACGGGGAGAGGATGCCGAGGATGGCGGCGGCGTCCTTGTCGGCGAGGACGCCGAAGAGGAGGTCGACCGGGCGGTCCGGACGCCGGAGACCGGCGAGGAAGTCGGCGAGCACGGCGGCGCCGCCGGCGTTGTGGGCGGCATCGAGCAGCACGCGGCGGCCATCGGGGAGGGCCACCGCCTCGAGCCGCCCCGGCCAGCGGCAGGCGGCGGCGCCGCGGGCGATCGCCGCGGCGTCCAGGCGCGCGAAGCCGAGGTCGGCGAGCCGCTCGGCGGCGAGGACGGCGAGCGCCAGGTTCTTCGCCTGATGCCCCCCCAGGAGGGCGGTGGCGAGCTCGTAGCGGCGGATGCCGTCCGTCCGCCCCGCGGCCGGGCAGGTGGCGAGTGCGACCGCCTGTCCCTCCAAACCGCGCGGCACCACCGCCTCGATCCGCGCCCGCTCCGGCCCCCAGGCGAGATCGGCCCCCAGCTCGGCCGCCGCGCGGCCCACCGCCGCCGCCGCCTCGGCGTCCTCGATCCAGGCGATCGCCGGTCGGCCGGCGCGCAGGATCCCCGCCTTCTCGGCGGCGATCAGGGCGAGCGTCGCGCCCAGGTGCTCGGTATGGTCGAGGCTGATCGGAGTGATGAGCGAGAGGAGGGGATCGGCGACGTTCGTCGCGTCGAGCCGCCCGCCCATCCCCACCTCGAGGACCGCCAGATCGACCCGCTCCTCGGCGAACCAGAGGAAGGCCGCCAGGGTGAGCGCCTCGAAGTAGGTCGGCCGTCCTTCGGGCTCGCCGCCGCCCGCGGCGACCACCCGCTCGAGGAGGCCGCCCAGCCGCTCCGGCTCGATCGCCCGGCCGTCGATGCGGAGGCGCTCCTCGACCGCCTCGAGGTGCGGCGAGGTGTAGAGGCCGGTGCGATACCCCGCCGCGCCCGCCATGGCGGCGAGGAGTGCCGAGGTCGAGCCCTTGCCGTTGCTCCCCGCGACGAGCACCGCCGGCAGCCCCTTCTCCGGCGCCCCGAGCGCCGCCAGCAGCCGCCGCGGGCGGTCGAGCCCGAGCCGGATGCCGAAGACCTCGAGGCTGCGGAGCAGCTCCTGATAACTGTCGTGCACAAACTTTACAGCATATTGATGTTCGTCTACGTTTTGTTGCCGTCGGCGATGAAGCCGCGGCGTCGAGGTGACCATGAAAGCGAAGCGATTGTACCTGCAGGCAATGAGCCGGGCGCTCCCGGTGCTCTCCTCGGCGGGCTACCTGGCGGTCCAATGGCTCACCGGCCGGCTCGCCCGGCGGGTCCACTACGTGCCGCGCCCGGACGACATCTTCATCGTGAGCTATCCCAAGTCGGGCACGACCCTCCTCCAGATGATGCTCTACCAGATGACGACCGACGGCGATCTCGACTTCCCCCACATCGACTCGGTGTCTCCCTGGTTCGAGGCCGCCCTCCGGATGGGCGCCGGCCGCCACTTCGAGGAGCTCCCCTCGCCGCGCGTCTTCAAGAGCCACCTCACCCGCGCCGGGCTGCCGCGGGCCGGCCGCTTCCTCTACATCGCCCGCGACCTGCCCGACGTCGCCCTCTCGGCGTATCACCACCTATGCCTGATGAGCGGTCGCGACGTCGAGCTCGGACCGTTCGCGGCCCGCTTCCTGCGCCGCAGCCAGATCGCCGGCACGACCTGGTTCCGGCACCTCCGGTCGTGGTGGCCGCACCGCGACGATCCCAACGTCCTCTTCCTGCTCTACGACGAGGTGGTGGGCGACCTCGCCGGCACGGTCCGCCGGATCGCCGACTTCTGCGGCCTCGAGGTCGACGAGCGGGAGCTGCCGCGCATCGTCGAGCGCTGCGGGATCGAGCTCATGAAGCGCCACAACGAAAAGTTCGATCCCCGTCTCCACTGGATCGGCCGGCGCGCGCCGGAGTTCATCCGCGAGGGGCGGCCGGGCGCCGGGAGGCGGGACCTGCCGGCCGCGGCCAAGTCCCGCCTCCTCGCCGAGCTGGACCGCCTGGCCCGCGACCTGGGAGAGGATCCCGCCGATCCTCACGCGGCGCCGCTCTTGGCGGGGGGAGCTGCGCCGTGCCGGTGACGCGACGCCTGCTCTCCTGGCTCGAGAGGCGGGGCGACGGCTGGATGTCCAAGCACCTGGAGCGCCAGATCCGCCTCGGCCTCGAGCTCCAGTTCGCGCCGCGCGCCGACGACGTCTTCATCGCCAGCTACCCGCGGTCGGGAGCGACGCTGGTGCAGATGATGCTCCTCCAGCTCACCGGTTCCGGCGAGCTCGATTTCATCCACGTCGCCAGCCGCTCGCCGGTCCTCGAGCTCGAGCTCGTCCGGAACAGCGCGAGGTTCCTCGAGTCCCTCCCCGCGCCGCGCCTCCTCAAGACCTTTCGCCGCCGCGAGTCGCTGCCGCGCATCGGCCGGTTCCTCTACATCGCGCGCGACCTGCTCGACGTGGCGGTGTCGGCCTATCACCACGCCTCGCTCCTCGCCGGCCACGAGCTCGAGCTCGACGAGTTCCTGCGCCGCTTCCCCGCCGGCCATGTGCGCCTCAGCTGCTCGTGGTTCGACCACCTTCGCTCCTGGTGGCCCCATCGCGCCGATCCCGACGTCCTGTTCCTCGAGTACGACGACGTGGTCTCCGATCCCGCCCGCGCCCTGCGCCGGATCGCCGGGTTCTGCGGCTTCGGGCTCGACGAGAGGGAGGTGCCGCGCATGCTCGAGCGCTGCACCATCGACCGCATGAAGCGGCAGGCGGCGAAGTTCGACCCGCGGCTGCGGCGGCTGAGCCCGCGGCCGGTCTCCTTCATTCGCCGCGGCGAGAACGGCGCCGGCCGCCGCGAGCTGCCGCCGGAGCAGCGGCGGCTCTACGCCGCGCGGCTCGCGGCCTTCGCCCGCCAGCTCGGCTGCGGTCCCGAGGAGCCCCTGTATCGTCTCCTGGTCGCGAAGGACGAGGCGCTCTCGGAAGATCGGCAGGGGGCATCCCTGGGCCCTTAGCGGCAGGGAAGGGGACTTGAGGGGTAGCGGGATGAGGGGCGGGCGGCGCCGGCTCGCGACGCGGCGCTATCTCAAGACAGGTGCTTCAGGCAGCGGGCGAGCGTCGCCTTCATCTCGGCGCGCGGCACGACCAGGTCGAGGAATCCGTGGTCGAGGAGGAACTCGCTGCGCTGGGAGCCCTCGGGCAGGCTCTGGCGGATCGTCTGCTCGATGACGCGGGGGCCGGCGAAGCTGATGAGCGCGCCGGGCTCGGCGAGGTTCAGGTCTCCCAGCATGGCGAAGGAGGCCGTCACGCCGCCGGTCGTCGGATCGGTCAGGACCGACAGGTAGGGAACGCGGGCGTCGCGCAGCCGCGACAGGGCCGCCGAGATCTTCGCCATCTGCATCAGCGAGAGCACGCCCTCCTGCATGCGCGCCCCGCCCGAGGCGGAGACCACGACGAGGGGGATCTCCTTCTCCTTCGCCCGCTCGGCGGCGCGGGTGATCTTCTCGCCCACCACCGAGCCCATCGAGCCGCCCATGAAGCGGTATTCCATCACCGCCAGGATGATCGGGATGCCTTCGATCCGCCCGGCGACGACGACGACCGCATCCCTTTCGCCCACCGCCTGCTGATAGCTCCGCAGCCGGTCGCGGTAGCGCTTGGTGTCGCGGAAGTTGAGCGGGTCGGTCGGCGAGATGCCGCTGAAGAGCTGGCGCGGCTCGGCCTCGTCGAGCAGGAGGGCGATCCGCGCATGGGCGTCGATCCGGAAGTGGTGGTCGCACTTCGGGCAGACGCGCAGGTTGCGATCGAGGTCGCGCGAGTAGATGATCTCCTTGCAGCTCTCGCACTTGACCCACAGCCCCTCGGGGACCGTGCTGCGCGGCCGGTCCACCCGGATCGGTTTGGGCTGCTTGGCTTTCCTGAACCAGGCCATGGGGAATCTGCCGGTCGGGCGGTTGGCTTCCTCCGGAGTTCGATCCCCTGGGTGAGAGCCGGCGTGAGCCGGATGCCGACCTCGAGGGGCGGCTGCCTGGCCGCGAGCTACGGGGAGACAGGATCAGACCTCGGCGGAGCTGTGCCCTTCCTCGGCTTCGAGGTCGTTGGGGACGCCGAGGCGCATGCAGGCGGCGTCATACATCTGGCGGGAGGCCTTCTTGGCGTTCTGCAGCTCGGCGAGCCGGTCCTTGACCTTGGCCAGCTCCTCTTCGATCAGCCGGTCGAGCTCCTCCATGTCCTGCTTGGCCAGCTCGAGAGTGTGCTCGTAGGACTTCCTCTGCTGATCGGTCAGGCTCATGGTTCCGGCCACTGGGTTACCTCTCGCTCGTCGTGCTGGGTCCTGCGCGATGGGAAGATCACCGGACCGCCTCATGGCTTGAACGGGATCTTCAGCTTGGTCCACATCTTGACCTTGACGCCGCCTTGGGTCGCCGGTTTGAACACCGCGGTTCGAGCCGCGCCCAGAGCGGCCTCGTTGATGCCGACGTTCTGCTTGACCGACTGTGAAAGTTTCGCGCTCTCGACGTGACCGCTGTCGTCGACGAGGACGGACACGATCACGACGCCTTCGATCCTCAGGCGTCTAGCGAGCGCAGGATACTCCGGTTTGGAAAAGCTGACAAGTTGCGGCCAGACGACGTCTGGGCCCTCCTCGACCAGGTCGCCGGCGCGGACGGCGGGAGGCGCGTGCGACGGTCTGGGCTCGGCAGCGGGGGGCGCCGCCGAGGGTGCCGGCAGAGGCGGCGCCTCGGCGCGGGCTTCCTTGCTCTCGCGCGGGGCGGGCGGCTCGCTCGCCTGCGCGGGCGGCGGCGGGACGGCCGCCGCGCTGACGGCTGGCACCGGAGCCGGCGGGGTGGCCGTGGCGCTCGCCGGCACCGCGGCCGCCGGCTTGGCCGACGCCGCCTTGGTCGCGGCGAGCTCCTTCTCGAGCCGCTTCTGCTGGTCCTCGAACTTCTTGCGCAGATCGCCCTCGCGCTTGGCGAGCTCCTGGTCGACGAGGCCGTTGACGTCGATCTTGGCGTGGCCCGCGGGTGCCGGCGCGGGGGCCGGCGGGGTGGCGGCCGCCGCGGCCGGTGCGGGCGGCTGCGCGGTGGGAGGGGCGCTCGCCGCCGGCGCCGGTGGCGGCGGGGCCGCGGCGCCGCGCTTCGAGCGCGCCACGAGGAAATAGGTCAGCAGGGCGAGGACGACCAGGGCGGCGGCGATCGCCGCCACGAGGAGCGACCGCCCGCGGCGCTCGCCCTCCTCGCCGAGGACCGCCGCCGAGCGGCGGGATCGGCGCCAGCGGCGCGGTCGGCGCGGCGGGCGCCGGCGCGTATTCGTCCGGCGGTGGCTCGGGTGGCGGGGGCGCGGCGGGCTCGGCCGCCGGCTGCGCCGCCGGAGCGGCGGCGACCGCGGCCGCCGTGGTCGCCGCCACCAAGGGATCGTCCGCCTGGAAGAGGCGGTGGAGGTAGGCGGCGAGGTCCGTGGGACCGGGGGTGGGCTTGAGGCCGTAGAGCACCGACTCGAGCCGGCTCTGCATCTCGCCGGCGCTGGCGAAGCGCTGATCCGGCTCGCGGGCGAGCGCCCGGCGGACGATCTCGTCGACCTCGGGCGGCACCGCGGGCGAGATCTCGCGCGCCGTGCGGGTGCGGCCGTCGCGCACCGCCTCGAGGACCGAGATCTCGCTGCCGCCGGGGAAGAGGCGCTCGCCGGTCAGCATCTCGAAGAGGATGGCGCCGAGCGAGAAGATGTCGGAGCGCGAGTCGACGGGCTTGCCCCAGGCCTGCTCGGGCGACATGTACTGGAGCTTTCCCTTCAGCGCGCCCATCTGCGTCTGGCTCGCCTTGGTGACCGCCTTGGCGATTCCGAAGTCGCAGAGCTTGATGTCGCCCTCGAAGGTGATGAGCACGTTCTGCGGCGAGACGTCGCGGTGGACGAGGCCGAGCTCGCGGCCCTCGAAGTCGCGCTTGCGGTGGGCGTAGTCGAGGGCGGAGGCCAAGCGCGAGGCGACGAGGAGCGCGAGGCCGAGCGGCAGCGGCAGGCTCTTCTTGCGCGCCGCGTTCATGATCGAGCGCAGGTCCTTGCCCTCGACGTACTCCATGGCGATGTAGTAGTCGCGCCCGATCTTCCCCAGGTCGTAGATATGGATGATGTTGGGGTGGGAGAGCTGGGCGGCGAGCTTCGCCTCGTCGATGAACATCCCGATGAACTCGGAGTTGTCGGTGAGATGGGGCAGGATCTTCTTGATGGCGACCGTCTTCTGGAATCCCTCGACGCCGCGCATGCGCGCCTTCCACACCTCGGCCATGCCGCCGGCCGCGACCTTCTCCTGGAGCGTGTACTGGCCGAAGCGCTCGCCCGGCTGCTGCCCTCCGGCGGCGACGGGGATCTGCTGTGTCGCCATCGGCGCGTCGACGCGCTGTGGCGGCGGGGGCGGAGCCACCGTGCGCACCGGCGCCTGGGGGGCGGTGCGCGGTGGCGCGGGCGGGGGGGCGGGCGACGCGGGAGCTGGACCGGCCGGAGCCTGCGGCTTCGCCGGTGCCGGTGCCGGCGCGGCGGCCGGTTCCGGCCGCCGCCGCGGCCGGGCCAGCTCCTCGAGCTCCGAGAAGCCGAGATCGGCGGCCGTCTTCGGGGGCTTGCGCGCCTCGGCGCCCGCGGCTCCCGCCGCCGCGGGCGCCGGCACGGTGGCCGCCGCCGGGCTCGCGGCGGGCGGCGGCGGTGCCGGGCGGGGCGTTGACGCGGCGGGCGTGGTCGCCCCCGCGGCCTTGCCCGTCGCCCCGAGGCCGGAGAGCGTCTTGCTGATCAGGGCGTCGAGGTCGTCCCCCTTTGCGTCGGAGCGCTTGGGCGGCGCGGCGGAAGCCGCGGGCTTCGCCTTCGCCGAGGCACCGAGGCCGAAGACGCCGGAGAGGGTCTGCTCGAGCTTGCGGTTGATCTCCTCCTCGCGGCGGGTGGCCGCCGCCTGGGCGGCGGTCGGCGCCGGTGGGGCCGCCGGCGCCGCGACCTCCTTCTCGACCTCGGCCAGCATGTCGCCGAAGATGTCGCGCGAGGTGAGCTTGGGCTCGTCGGTGGTCGGCGGCGGCGGCGGGGCGGCGGCGGCGCGGCGAGCGGCCAAGGCGCGTCGCACGACGAGCCGCAGCTCCTGCTCGGTGAACGGCTTGGCGAGCAGCTCGTCGGCCTCGATCCCGCCGACCCCTGCCTGGGCGGCGTTCTCGGCGAGGAGCGCGATGACGCCGGGGCCGCCGGCGCTACGCGAGAACGAGCTCGCGACCGCCTCGACACCCGGGATGTCGGCGCTCACCAGCACCAGGTCGGGAGCCTCCGAAGCCCCCGCCCGCAGCGCCTCCGCCTGGCTTCCCACGACCCGCGTCTTCCAGCCCTCGGCGCCGAGCGCGTCGTTGATCCGCTCGATATAGCGACGTTCCTGCTCGACGACGAGAATCGACGGCATACAGATCTCCTGAGGGAGCGATGAGCCTTTCTAGCACTCCCCCCCCTTCCAGTCAATCGCGAGGGAGGCGAAAATGCCTGATTCTCCTGAGGGTTAGTGGCGCCGGGCGGCAAGATCCCTAGCCGCTCTCGCCGGGCTGCTGGTAGAATGGTCGTCCGGCGTTCGAAACCTCCAGGGGAGCTCTCCGATGTCAGGTCATAGCAAGTGGGCCACGATCAAGCACAAGAAAGCGGCGACCGACGCCCGCCGCGGCAAGCTGTTCACCAAGGTGCTGCGCGAGATCACCGTCGCGGCGAAGATCGGCGGCGGCGACCCCAAGGCCAACCCGCGCCTGCGCTCGGCGGTGCTCGAGGCGCGCTCGAGCAGCGTGCCGAACGACAACATCGAGCGGGCCATCAAGAAGGGCACCGGCGAGCTCGAGGGCGAGGCCTACGAAGAGGTCCTCTACGAGGGCTACGGGCCGGGCGGCATCGCGGTGCTGGTCGAAGGCCTGACCGACAACAAGAACCGCACCGCCCCCGAGATCCGCCACCTGTTCACCAAGTACGGCGGCAGCCTGGGCGCCAGCGGCTGCGTCGCCTGGATGTTCAACCGCCGCGGCTACTTCGCCGTCGACCGCGGCGCCATGGACGAGGAGAAGTTCATGGAGGTCGCGCTCGAGCTCGGGGCCGACGACGTGGCGACCGCGGGCGACCACTACGAGATCTACACCGCGCCCGAGGACTTCGTCCGCGTCCAGGAGGATCTCGAGTCGCGTGGCCTGCCGATCGCCGCCAAGGAGCTCGCCATGATCCCCGGCAACACCGTGGATCTCCCGGCCGACCGCGCGAATCCGGTGCTCCGCCTCCTCGAGGCGCTCGAGGACCACGACGACGTGCAGCACGTCTGGGCCAACCTCGACGTCGACGAGAAAGTCCTCGCCGCGCAGTAGCCGGCTCCCCCCGGGCCGGCCCGCCTCCCAGCATGCGCATCCTGGGCCTCGATCCCGGCAGCCTCCACACCGGCTACGGGCTGATCGAGAAGCGCGGCTCGGCCCTCGTCGCGGTCGAGGCGGGCCGCTTCTCCTGCCCGCCGGACCTCCCGCTCCCCAGCCGCCTGGCGCAACTGGTCACCCGCCTCTCCGAGCTCCTGGCGCGCACCCGGCCGGAGCTCGCCGTCCTCGAAACCCCCTTCCACGGCCTGAGCTCGCGCTCGCTCATCGTCCTCGCCGAGGCGCGGGGAGCGCTCCTCGCGACCGTCGCCGGCAGCGGCGTCGAGATCCGCGAGTACAGCCCGGCGGAGATCAAGGTCGCGGTCACCGGCAGCGGCCGGGCCGGCAAGGACCAGGTCGCCCGCATGGTGCGGCTGTTGCTCTCCATTCAGGACCGGGAGCGGCTGGCGAGCGATGCGACGGATGCCCTGGCGGTCGCCATCTGCGGCGCGCAGCGGCTGCGCCTCGATCGGTTGACGGCTCCGCAGCCTGCGGTCAAGTAATTGATGCCAAAGGATTTGACGAGGCGCCGCCCTTGACCGGACTTTTTTCGCCGTGCTAGATTGCCGCATCGCCTCTGTCGGCCGCGAATGCGACGATCTGTCCGGAGCGAGCCAGCGCGGCGGTGAGCCCGCGGTCGCTCGGGACAGGGAATGCCGGCCGGAACGGGAGTCTTAGGGTAGAGTCGGGTATGGCCTTCCAGGGGTCCTTGAAGGAGCTGCCGCTCCCCGACATCATCCAGCTCGTCTCGGTGTCCGGCAAGACCGGCGTCTTCGCGCTCCAGCGCGACAGCGATTCCTCGGGCGAGATCTACCTGCGCGGCGGCCACATCGTCCATGCCAGGACCGGCGACCTGCAGGGCGAGGAGGCGGTCTACGAGCTCGCCATCTGGCCCGAGGGGGATTTCGTCTTCACCCCTGGCCGCGAGACCGACGTCACCACCATCCAGAAGTCGAACACCAACCTCCTCATGGAGGCGGCCCGCCGCATCGACGAGTGGCAGGTGCTGTCGAAGCGGATCCCGTCGACCCGCCTCGTCCCGGTGTTCACCCAGCAGGCGGCGACCACCTCGGTCTCGCTGACCCCCCAGGAATGGAGCCTGGTCTGCAAGATCGACGAGCGGCGCTCGATCGAGGAGATCGCGATCGGCCTCGACATGAGCCCGTTCGAGGCCTGCAAGCTGCTCTACGGCCTCATCACATCGGGTCTCGTCACTCTGAAGGAGGACCTGTCGCGCCTGCGCACCGAGCGGCTCCACAAGATGCGTCCCGAGGAGCTCGCCCAGCTCGCCGAGAGCATCCATCAGCAGGCGAAGCAGCTCCTGTCTGGCCACCCCCGCCAGGCCGAGCTCGACACCCCCTACCGCATGAGCCGCGCCGAGATGGACGCCGGCAGGGGAAACGAAGCGGTGCTCGACCTGGTGCGCGCCGAGGAGAAGGTGGTCTCGGCGGCGCTCGGTCCGCACCAGTCGAAATCCTTCCTCGATCGCGTCACCCACCTACTGGACCGTTGAGCTCCCGGCGGCTCGCCCTCGCGATCGAGAGGCGGTGGGCCAGGCCCGCCGCGCCGCCGCGCTCTCGCCGTTCTCCGGCCCGCCTGCTCGCCCCGCTGGTCTTTCTGGCGCTCCTTCTGGCGCTCCTCGCCCTGCCCTTCCCGGCGCGCGGCCAGGCTCAGCCCGGCGTCGCGCGCCGCCGAGCCGCAGGGGAGCGAGGCGCCGTTAGGAACCGAGGCGCCGCAGGGGACCGAGCCTCCCCAAGGGACTGAGCCGCCTCCCGCGAGCCCGCCCCCGGTCGCGCCGCCGCCTGCCGGCCAGGTCCTGCCCCCGAGCCCGCCTCCCGACACCACGGCGGCGCCGCAGGCCGGCGCTCCCGCGCCGGGGGAGCCGGCGCCGCCGAACGAGCCGGGGAGCGGCTCCGGGTCGGCGGCGGCGGTGCCGGGGACGGCGAGCGGCACCGATCTCTCGGGCCGCGCGACGCGCGACAGCTTCCTGCCGCGGCTCGACGTCTACTTTCCCGAGGGCGACCTCGACCTGCGGGTGAGCCGCCTGGTCAACAAGACCTTCTTCGAGGGCCAGGTCAAGTACAACTTCATCAACGGCGACATCACCGCCTTCCTCCGCTACCGCTACTACAGCTTCCGCCGCATCACCCAGTTCACCGTCTTCGACTCGATCTCGTTTCCCACCGTCGAGCACTTCTCGAACGACTTCGACCGCGTGCGCGGCGCCCTCATGCTCTTCCAATGGCCGCGCGACTACAACCACCGCACCTTCCTGCTGACCGAGGTCGACCGCATCTCGTCGAATACCATCGACCTGCGCTTCAACAACAACAAGACGAACAACTACGTGCGGCTGGGCTATCAGATCGGCACCCCCGACGATCCGCGCGCCAATGCCATCGTCGCCGAGACGCGCGCCGAGCGGCAGACGCTGTTCACCGCGGTGCGCGAGATCGGGCCCAACGGCTTCGGCCTGACCGGCGCCGCGACCTTCTCCTTCTCCAACCTGGGCGGCGACTTCCGCTACATCAAGCTCGAGGGCGAAGCCCTGAAGCGCTTCGACATCTCGGAGAGCACCTTCCTCGTCTCCCGCCTGCACTTGGGCACCTTCGCCTACGATGTGCGGGTGCGCCCGGCAGATCCCCTGATCAGCCCGCTCGACCAGTACTCGATCCCCCACAGCGAGTACTTCGCCCTCGGCGGCCGCGACAACCTGAAGGGCCTGAAGCGGAGCCTCGACGGCACCGACGAGGCGCATGCCACCCTCGAGTACTTCTTTCCGTGGTTCCTCGACGCCCACAAGGACTTCCTGCGCATCGAGTGGCAGAACTTCTACTGGATCCTCTACTCGGGCATCGGCACCGTGGGGTTCGATCACAAGGTGTTCACGGGATCGGCGGGCTTCTATCCCGATCTGGGCGTGGGCTTTGAGTCATCGGTGCGGTTCCGCGGAAGGTTCCAGTTCTTCCTCTCCGGCATCGTGGCACATACTTTGAAAGGAAGCGGAGGAGTGGAGGCGCGTTTTTCGGTCAAGTCGTACCGCTGACTGGACTGCAGGCGGTGGGTTGACGAGACCGGAGGGCGTTTCGGATGCGCTTCGCCGCAGTCCGGAGAATCTGCAGGGGCATAGATGTCCCCTGCTGTCCAGGCTCACAGCCGGAGGAGAGACATGAAACTCAGATACCTTGTATGTGCGACGCTGTTGGGCCTCGCCCCAACTCTGGCGTTTGCTGGAGAGGAGGCCAACGCCCCGACGGTGACCGGCGAGACGGGGCTGTTCTCGCTGCTCACGGGCGACACGCTCCCGCGCGGCAACTGGTCGTTCGGGATCTACGCCAACAACTACGACCGGGTGCTCCGCTTGAGCGGGGTCAGCCTGCCGGGCAAGATCGGCGACCTCGACTGGAACGTCTACAGCGCCAGCCTGGGCGTCGGCATCACCGACCGCTGGGAGGTGAGCGCCTCGATCCCTTACGACGACTACCAGTTCCACCACGACCCGCGGGTCGAAGACCTCAACCAGCGCGGGCAGGGCAACGTGCGGGTGGGGACCAAGCTGCGGCTGTTCGGCAATCCAGGCGATAACAACCTGTTCGCGATCAACGGTTTTGTAGAAGTTCCAACGGGGAAGAAAGAAGTCGTCTCCGACCGCACCGGCTACGGCGTCGGGCTCGACTGGAGCGTCCGCAACTGGGTGATCGACGTCGGCTACCGCGATCCGGGCGGCCGCTCGGGCGACGGGGTGGTCGTCATCCCCGGCGGCTCCCTCGGCCCCGACGTCGTCGTCTTCGATCCCACCCGGCGCGACGTCGAGAAGCAGGTGATCGCGGGGATCGGCTACGCCGGCCGCGTCTCCGACCGCCTCGACTGGATCACCGAGGTCGTCGGCACCTTCAACAACGCCAGCTCGGGTCAGATCCGCTTCAAGGACTCCTACGACGTGACGACCGGCGGCCGCCTCTGGCTGGGCGAGTCGCAGAACTGGGCCTTCAACTTCGGCCTGCGGGCGGATTTCAACCAGCTCAGCTCGGTCAGCGACCACTGCCCGCTGGGCGGCCTCCTGGGCCTGACCTACTTCCCGGCGGCCTTCCGCCGGCCGGCGACTCCGCCGCCGCCCCCGCCGCCGCCGCCACCCCCACCGCCGCCGGCTCCGGCTCCGCCGCCGCCCCCGGCCGTCGAGGCTCCGCCGCCGCCGCCCCCGGCGCCGGCTCCGAAGCCCGAGGAGCGCGTCACGGTCAACTTCACGCCGGGTAGCGCCCGCCTGTCGAACATCGCCAAGGCGAAGCTCGACGAGGTCGCTCTCAAGATGAAGCAGGACCCGACGCTCCACGCCCAGGTGCAGGGTTACACCGACGCCTCCGGCAACGCCGCCGCCAACCAGCGGATGTCCGAGCAGCGGGCGCAGGCGGTCAAGAACTACCTGGTGCAGCGCCACGGTATCGATCCCAGCCGGATCACCACCGAGGGCCGCGGCTCGCAGGATTCGACCGGCAACCCGGCGCAGGACCGTCGCGCCGTGGTCATCCTGACCGTGCAGTAACCTTTCGAGACAGCGAGCACGATCGAGGCCCCGCCAGCGATGGCGGGGCCGTTTTTTTGCGCTGCGGAGATTGGCTGGACGGGTGGAACGAGGCCCTGAGCCTGCCTACAGCGCTTCGCGGCGGAGCGAGGCGATGGCGCCCAGGAGGCCGGCGGCGGCGCCGACGAGGACGAGAAAGGCGAGCTGCCGAAGGGTCAGGAAGTCGGCCGCCAGGAGCGAGGCGAAGATCGACGCGCCGGCCCGCGCATGGGCCGCCCGATAGGCGGCGAGGAGTCCGGCGAGCGCGATCGCCGCTCCCAGGAGCCCCTGCAGCAGCCCCTCGACGTAGAACGGGCCGCGGATGAAGAACTCGGTAGCCCCGACCAGCCGCATGGTCGCGATCTCCTCGTGGTGGAGATAGGCGGTCAGGCGGATGACGCTCGCGATGGTGAAGATGGCCGCTCCGAGGAGCACGGCGCCGAGCGCCAGCCCCACCCCGCGCAGAATGGCGATGAAGGTCTCGAGCTGGCGCAGCCACTCGCGGTCGTCGTCGACCATGCTCACCTCGGGGCGCCGGCGCCAGGAGGCGAGCCAGGCCTCGAGCTCAGCCTGGCCCGGCCGCCGCTTGCCCGGCGTGCGCGGGCCGGCGAGGGCGACCTCGAGCGAGGCGGGGAGCGGCTCCTGCCCGATCCCCTCGACGAGGCCGCCGAGGCTGGGGAAGGCGTCTTGGAAGCGCTGCCGCGCGAGCGCCGCCGAGACCGGCTCGACCGCCGCCACCCAGGGCGCCCGGCGGAGCTCCGCCGCCAGCCGCGAGAGCTCCGGCCCCGTGCTCTGCGGCTGCAGGTAGAGCACCACGCGCGCCTCGGCCCGCCAGCGCTCGACCGCCCCCTCGAGGTTGCGGCTGGCGAGCAGGAACGTCCCGCCGAGACAGAGGCTCACCGCGATGGTGAGCACCGCGAGCACGCTCACCTTCCAGCTCCGCACGAGGTTCACCGCCGCCTCGCGCGCGAAGTAGGCGAGCGCCTGGAAGAGCGTCATCGCGGGGTGAGCTCCGGCGCCGGGTCGGGAGGCGCGGGCGCGCCCGGCTCGCGGCGGGCGTCGCCACCGCGCTCTTCGCCGGGTGCGGGAGACGGATTGAGCTGGGGCGGCGAGATGCCCCGGATCTCGCGGTCGGAGCCGAGGCGGCCGCGGTCGAGGGTGAGGACGCGGCCGCCGACGCGCTCGATCATGTCGCGGTCGTGGGTGGCGAGGATCACCGTCGTGCCGCGCAGGTTGACCTCGAGGAACAGGCGGAGGATCTCCTGCGAGAGGTCGGGATCGAGGTTGCCGGTCGGCTCGTCGGCGATCAGGATCTCGGGCTCGTTGATCAGCGCGCGGGCGATCGCCACGCGCTGCTGCTCGCCGCCCGAGAGCTCGGGCGGGAAGGCATTGAGCCGATGTGCCAATCCGACGCGGCGCAGTGCCTGAAAGGCCACGCGCTTCTGCGCCTTGGTGTCGAGGCCCAGGATGCGCGGCAGGTAGGTGACGTTCTCGAAGACGGTCTTCCTGGGGATCAGCCGGAAGTCCTGGAACACGACGCCCATGGTGCGGCGCAGGAAGGGGATCTTCCGCGCCGGGATCGAGGAGACGTTGCGGCCGTTGACCAGGATCTGACCGTCCGAGGGCGTCTCCTCGCGGAAGATGAGCTTGAGGAGCGTCGTCTTGCCGGCACCCGAGGCGCCGGTCAGGAAGACGAACTGGCCGCGCGGGATCTCGAAGGAGAGGTCCTCGACCGCGGCCTGGCCGCTGGGGTAGCGCTTGGTGACGTGAAAGAGCTGGATCACCGCGCGAAGCTCTCCGCCGCGCCGCCGTCTACTCGGCTCGCGGCACCGTCTCGCCGGCCAGCGCCTCGCGGAGGATCCGCTGCACCTTAGCGGGCTGGGCGCGGCCGCCCGAGCGCTTCATCACCTGTCCGGTCAGGAAGCCGAGGAGGGTCGCCTTGCCGGCGCGGTACTCGGCCGCTTGAGCGGGGTGGGCGGCGATCACCGCCTCGACCCAGCGGCCGATCTCCCCGGCGTCGCTCACCTGGGCGAGCCCCAGGCGGTCGACCGCCGCGGCGGGCTCCTCGCCGGTCGCGAAGACGGCGGCGAAGACCTCCTTGGCGGCGGAGACCGAGAGGCGCCCGGCGTCGACCATGGCGACGAGCGCGGCGAGGTGCGCCGGCGGCAGGGCGGCGGCGAGGTCGGCGGGCTCGAGCCGGCGGCTCTTCATCTCGCGCAGGCACTCGCCGAGGATCCAGTTGGCGATCCCCTTCGGCGTCGCACGGTGCGCGGAGCCGGCGGGGATGGCCGCCGCGGCGGCCTCGAAGTAGTCGGCGAGCTCGCGCCAGGCGGTGAGCGCGCGGGCGTCCTCCGCCGTCAGGCCGTGCCGCGCCGCCAGCCGCTCGCGCCGCGCCCAGGGGAGCTCGGGGAGGCGGGCGCGGAGCGCCGCGACCCGCTCGCCGGTGACGACGAGCGGCGGCAGGTCGGGCTCCGGGAAGTAGCGGTAGTCGTGCGCCTCCTCCTTGCTCCGCGCCAGGCGCGTCGCGCCGGAGGCGACGTCGAAGCTTCGCGTCTCCTGGGCGACCGTGCCGCCGGCGTCCAAGAGGGCGCTCTGGCGCTCGATCTCGTGCTCGATCGCCCTTGCCACGTGGCGGAACGAGTTGACGTTCTTGATCTCGACTCGGGTCCCCAGGCGGCTCTCGCCCGGCGGCCGCACCGAGACGTTGACGTCGCAGCGCAGGCTCCCCTCCTCCATGCTGCCGTCGCTCGTCGCGGTGTAGAGGAGCACGCGGTGGAGGGTCTGGAGATAGTCGTGGGCCTCCTCCGGGCTCGCCATCTCGGGGCGGGAGACGATCTCGACGAGAGGCACTCCGCAGCGGTTGAAGTCGACGAGGCTCTCGCCGGCGAGGGCGCCGCCGCCGGGCGCCTCGTGGAGGAGCTTGCCGGCGTCCTCCTCGAGGTGGAGGCGCTCGATGCCCACGCGCTTGTCCGAGTGGGTGAGCGGCAGCGAGCCGTCCTCGGCGAGCGGCCGGTCGTACTGGCTGATCTGGTAACCCTTGGGGAGGTCGGGGTAGAAGTAGCTCTTCCGCGCGAAGACCGAGGTCTCGCGGATCTCGCAGCCGAGGGCGAGCGCGAGCCGCACGGCGAGGTCGACGGCGTGCCCGTTGACCACCGGGAGCGTGCCGGGATAGGCCAGGCAGACCGGGCAGACGAGCGTGTTCGGCGGCTCCCCGAAGCGGTTCGGGCAGCGGCAGAACATCTTGCTCGCCGTCAGCAGCTGGACGTGGACCTCGAGTCCGATGACTGGCTCGTACGGCATGGTGATGATGGGTAGTGTAGCCGAAGGCGGCGAGGGGTCGCGCCGCCCGCGCGGCCGTCGCCGCGGTGGTCAGGCGATTAGAATGCCCGTCCATGGTGCGTCGTGAAGAGGAGGGACCGGGAGCGAAAGAGGAGGGAGGGGTCCTGTCTTCGAGCTGCGCTCGTCCAGCGGGTGCGAGTCCCGCCCCGGTAAGCGCCGGAGCGCCGGGTAGCAGGCCCCCGGAGCGAGGGGAGACCTTCGAGTCCGAAGCGGGGCGTCGAAGAGCCTCTACGGAGGGAGCAAGAACGCGGGCCGCAACATGAAGTGAAGCCTGCAGCCTCGACAGATATACAAGGGGAAGCCGAGCCGCTCATGTCACGGCGAAGGCCACGTCCGTCGCGCAGAGGTCCGGAGGAGAAAGCGCGGCGGGTTCCTCCGGGGTATGGGGAGCAGCACGCGTTCAAGGAGGAGCACGGAACACGAGAGACCCGTCTGCGCGGCCCTTGTCGGGGCAAGGCGACTCGTATAAGCCGAAGGCGAAGTCGAGCGTTGCGCAGCGGGAGTCCGAGGGGGTCGTAGTACCGTCGATGGGCGGTGAAGAACAACGCCGCCGGAGGGAAGGGCCCCTGCGGTGGTCATGGCAGCGGCGGAGGTAAGCGTGAGGGCATGGCCGGCAAGCCCGGTCCCAACCACCCCGCGAGGCGCGAGTCTCGCGACAAAGTGCGACAACTCCAACGCAGTCTGTGTGCGGCGGCCAAGCGGCAGCCGGGTCGGCGCTTCCACGCCTTGTATGGACCGCATCCACCGGAGTGACGTCCTGTGGGAGGCGTGGAGACGGGTACGGCGCAACCGCGGAGCGGCTGGAGTCGATAGCCAGACGCTTCTGGCGGTAGAGCAGAGCGGAGTCGAGGTCTTCCTGGAAGAGCTCGGCGCCGAGCTGCGAGCAGGCGAGTATCGACCGCGGGCGGTCCTGCGGCGGTACATCCCGAAGGGGGACGGCAAGCAGCGACCGCTGGGGATCCCGACGGTGCGGGACCGGGTGGTCCAGATGGCGGCGAAGCTGGTGTTGGAGCCGATCTTCGAGGCGGACTTTCGTCCGAGCTCGTACGGCTATCGGCCCCGGCGCAGCGCGACGGATGCCCTGGAGACCCTGCGCAAGCTGGGCGCTCAAGGGTACAACCACGTGCTGGACGCCGACATCCGGGACTACTTCGGGAGCATCGACCACGAGAAGCTGATGCAGCTGGTGGAGCGGCGCATCTCGGATCGGCGGGTGCTGAAGTTGCTGCGGCAATGGCTACGGGCAGGAGTGATGGAGGAGGGCGAGGTGACGGCGACGTTGTCGCGGCACCCCGCAGGGGGGCGTGATCTCGCCCCTGCTGTCGAACCTCTACCTGCACGTGCTCGACACGGTGTGGGAGCGGCGGTGCGCCGCATCTGGGCGTGCTGGTGCGGTACGTGGACGATTTCGTCGTCGCGTGCCGCACGCGAGGGGCGTGCGAGCAGGCCGAGCGGAGGGTTTCTGAAATCCTCGGCCGGCTCGAGCCTGAGCCTGCATCCGGAGAAAACGAGGAAGGTGGAGCTATCCCGCGGTCAGGGAGGCTTCGACTTTCTCGGCTGTCACCTGCGCAAGCGCATGAGCGGTCGGATCTGGGAGAAGGAAGGCCGCAGGGTCTACTTCCTCCACCGCTGGCCGTCGCAGCGCAGCATGAAGCGGGTGCGGCAGCGGATCAAGGAGCTGACGCCACGGGGGCGTTGTCACGAGGATCTTCGGCGGGTCATCGCCGCGGTCAACCCCGTGCTCCGTGGCTGGGGCAACTACTTCCGCACCGGAAATGCTGCGGATAAGCTGAACTCGATCGACCGGTACGTGGAACGGCGACTGAAGCGTACTGCGAGTGCAGCGTGCCGGTCGCAACCTGCGGGCCGGGCAGTTCGAGAGGTGGCACCGCGGCTATCTCGAAGCCCTCGGTTTAGTCCGTCTGCGCGGCACCATCCAGTACCCGGAGGCTGCGTAATGCCATCGCACGAGAGACCACCGGTAAGCCGTGTGCCGGAAATCGGCACGCACGGTTTGAAAGGGGGTCTTGACACCCAACCCGGCGGCCTGCCGCCAGGGAAAGTGTAAGGATCTACCAATGGAGCATCGTGAAGAGGAGAGACCCGGAGTAGGTGAGGTGGGGAGGGGGCCCGTCTTCGAGCTGTGCTCATCCAGCGGGTGCGAGTCCCGCGGTCGGCGGCGCCCTCGTCTCGCCCCGCCATGCCAACATCATCGTCAACCGCGGCGGCGCCACCGCCGCCGACGTGCGGGCGCTCGTCGCGCGCATTCAAGAGGACGTCGCGGCGAAGACCGGCTACCACCCGCGGCCGGAGATCTCGTTCGTGGGGGAGTTCTAGCCTGGCTAAGCGACCACGACCAGGATTCCAGCGATGAAGGAGCACTTCATGATCTCGATCGCCAGTTGCCGGCCGCCGGGACGCGTCCATGCGAACGCTGCAGCGCCTATCGATGCCGAGTAGAGCAACAACGCGACCAGAGCGCCTTTTCCAGCGCCGGCGACAGCCACAAATGCGCACAGCGGCACCAGCGACGCCATGATCCCGAGGAATCCGTAGCGTGCGGCGCGCGCTTCACTCCAGCACATTGCAAGCGTACGCAGACCAACGAGACGGTCGCCCTCGATGTCCCGAATGTCCATGAGAAGCTCTCTGCCCGCGACAAATAAGAAACAAGCCATGCTCGCCAAGACGAACCGCACAGGTAGCCTGAAAGCCAGCAGATCAAAGATGAGGATGAGGCTGCAAAGGAAGGCCGTGACCAGCCCTTTGCCTGCAGGCCACCGTCTCACCAGCTCGTTGTAGGCGAAACCGCCGGTGCAACCCACAAGGAAGATTAGAAGAGCTAGCGGGCTCAGACCGTGCGCTCCGATGATGACGGCGCAGAGAAAGAACAGCAGCGAGGCGAAGAGAGCCTCCTTCTCCGAGAGCTTGCCGCTAGGGATCGCTCGCTGCGGAGCGTTGACGACGTCCCGCTCCTGATCGTAGTAGTCGTTGAGAGCAAAGCTGGACATCGCCGCCAAGGCCACACCCAGGGCCAGCCGGGCAGAGTATTCGACCGGAGCTCCCGTGGCGACGCCTATCGAGATGATACCGGCGAATACGATGAGCGCCGTGATGGCGCGCGCGGACTGCAGGGTCCCGGTGAGCACACGCCAAACGCTGTAGCGCAGCGAAGCTCTGGTGCCAACATCCGTCGTCAGTGCAGGCTTGACATCGCCGCCCTGACGAGCCGTTGTCCTTTCTGAATCGGACTGATTGAACAAGGCCAGCATGCTCAACACAATCGTCATGACAGCGTACACCCAGAACGCGACGCCTGCCCGCGCCGCTATTCCTGGGGATCGACCCTGCACAATCTCATACACAATATCGTTGATCATGAAGAGGATACCGGATAGAACGGCAGCGTGAAGAAAAACGGCGGAGCGGCGTTTCAGGCTGATGAAGCCAACCGTCAGGTCATGTAAGGTGCGGTTCTTGCCGTCGCCTCGCGTAAGGTAGTGGACCATCGGCGTCGCCAGGAAGGCCAACAACACGGCGACAAAGAGTGACGCAGAGATTCCGCTAACCTTCGCCGGATAGAGATCGGGGACCGCCGTACTGACCGCGACATCGCTCGCAACGATAGCAAAAACGGCAAAGCCGAAAATCAGCTTGAGCAGTTTCCAGCCGGACCTCCATGCTCGGAGAGCCTCGATGCGCGCGGGCTCTCCAGCACGATACCAGACGACGAGGGCCACTACGGAGTGCAGGAGCGTGAGAACGAGAAACAGCAGGCCGAATGACCCGATTACGAACATCAGGGGGAGAAGAAGGAGCGCCACCGCATGCGAGACAAGGGTCGCGTTGAAATACCTGGCAATCTGCGCCTCACGGTCTTCTCCGCTGAGCCCACGTCCGGCGGACAGTGCCGTGGCGCGCCATAGCTCAAAGAGCGACAGATAGAGGCCCAGAGCAAAGGCGACCACCAACATCGAGGCCCAGTGAGCCATGAACTTGCCCACGGCTCTCTGGCCGATCAGTGCCAAGAGAGGCGCCACGAGGAACATCCCTATCGAAACCGCGGCAAATCTCAACGCTCCGATCCGCCGGTGACGTTCCGCGTAGTGGAGCAGGAAATACAGAACGAACACGGACGCTGGGATGGCGTAGAGCCACGCGCTGAAGGCAGGAGTCCTGAGGGTGGCTCCCACAAAAAACGCGAAAGAGACGATGAGCAGAGGTGTGAAAGTCTCGAAGCGAACGCGATGGAGGATCTCCGGTTTGCGGAAGTAGAAGACGAGCAGTGCGGCCGCAAAGTAGTAGTGAAGGACCGCCAGGAGACCGAGATAGCCCAGCTGGGCGCCGGTGAGATCGTTGCCCACAGAAGCGACCAGCACCCCTGCCTTCCAGAGGGCGAAGGGCACGACCACCATTCCAATGCTGACGCCGATCGACATCCTTGCCCCGAAAGGAAGGCGTCTTCTCTCGCCCTCTACTTTCGGCTCGGGGGAATTCTCATAGACCACGACATAGACAACGTACGGAGGAAGCAGGACAAATGCGTAGAGAATGAGGGACCAGGGCCACAGCTTCGTGACCTCGTTCGCGCGGTAGTAATCGCCACAGAGAAGGGCTCCGAGAGTCACCAGCCAGTACGCGAGGCCGCGGAAGAGGAGATTCATGGAGTCGAGAGATTCGTTCACCGCCTCACCTCATCTCCGAGCTCTCTTACCCATGACCTCCAGGCAGCAGATCCCACAGAACGAAAGGGTCTTGCTGGACCCACGGACACACCCCCCAATCGCGGCCGAACGCTATCACAGCGTCGCCAGCCGCCGGAGCGTTGCGAGCCGCCTGGTCCCCGTCTCAAATCGAAGAGGTGTCAAGACATCCGACCAGCCAGTCAGTCGGCGCGCCCTGCCCCTTGCCAGCTTTCCAGCGCGCGCTCCGCTCACCCCTTGACGAACGTCCCCCGCTCGACGTCCTTTCGCACCCCCGGGAACGCCAGCACCCGCCCGTGGGCGACGCAGTAGACGCCGGGCCCCAGGAGGCCGGCGGCGAAGATCGCCTCGGTCAAGTTCTGGAGGGCGTCGGAGCGCTTCATCTCGAAGGGGCGGAGAGCGCCGGTCAGGACGATTGGCACCCGCGGCCGGGGGATGCGGGCGTAGAGCCGCTCGCCGCCAGGCTCGCCGGGCTCGGTTCGCTCGGTCGGTTCAGTTGGCTCGACAAAGGCCGGCCGACGCCGAGGGCGCCGAGGAGAATCCCACTCGCGGGGCGTGAAGCCGGGCTCCTCCCCCGCCGGCCCGGCAGACCCCCGCGCGGCGGAGGGCGGCGCCGGCCGGCCCCTGTCGAACCGACCGAGCCGACGGGCCGGGCGACCGGTCCCGCTGCTCCCAGAACTCGCGGAGGCCTGGAGCTACGCCCGGGGCGCCGGGCCGCACCCTGACGCCGGCGACGTGCCGCTGCTCCGTGTCTCCACCTGCTTCGTCAGCGGCCGGCGAGAGGGGATCGTGCCCGAGCGCGTGCTTCCCCTGGCGGCCTCGGCGCACGGGCGTGGCGAGCTCGACCTCAGTACGCTCCTGGCGGAGCTCGAAGAGCGCTGCCGGGGGATCCACGAGCAGCATGCCGAGGGTGCCGGGGTCGAGGGGCCGCTCGTCGAAGCGGGCGCCGAGCAGGCTGAGCGCCATGGCTTCCATGACGTCTACACCCTGACCAAAGCCCTAGGAGAGCTCGTGCTGGTGCGCGATCAGGGAGCGGTTCCCCTCACCATCGTCCGCCCCGCCATCGTCGAGAGCGCCGTCGAGAAGCCCATGGCGGGGTGGATCGACGCGGTCCGCGTCGCCGATCCCCTGTTGGGCGCCTACGGGCGGGCTCGCGTCAGCGCCCTGCCCAGCGCCCAGACGCGCCCAGGGTCCGGGCGCTGTCGCGTGCCTTGAGCCGGCTGCCCGGCTGGCGCTCGACCCGGCTCGGACCCCGCCTGGGCAGCACCGAGCGTGCGCTGGACCATTTCATCCACCGCCGCGCATGGGCTTCGAGGTGACCGAGGGCTACGGGCTGAAGGAGACCAGCCCGGTGCTGACGGCCAACCCGCGGCGAGCGGTGCGCCTGGGGTCGGTCGGCAAGCCGCTGCCGGGCGTCGAGGTCGAAGTGCGGCCCGTGGAGGGCGCGGAGCCCGGCGCGGGGGAGATCTTTGTGCGCGGCCCCAACGTCATATCGGGCTACCGGAACTCCGAGGCTTCGGCCGCCGCGCTGCGCGACGGCTGGTTCTGCACGGGAGACGTCGGTCGCCTCGATGCCGAGGGGTACCTCCATCTCGGGCCGGTCGGCGGGGGCACCGCTCAAGGGGGTCGACGTCAAGCTGGGCAAGAACGGCGGCGGTGGCGCGAGCCCGCACGAAGACGGACGGGGAGGGCCGATCGAAGCTCCCGTGGTGCCCGCGGGCTCGTACGTCCTGACCTTCGAGCTCCCCCCGCCGGCGAAGACAGCGGAGCCGGGCGCCGCCGCGCGGCAGGGAGCCGTGCCGGCCGCCCAGATGGCTGCGATCGAGATCGAGGGCGGGGCGGGCGGGAAGGCGACGGTGACCTGGGACTTCGCGCGCCAGGTGCCTTATGACCCGTCGCCTGTCTGCTCGTCGTAGGTCTTCTCGATGGTGCCGCCGGTGGTGTGAGGCGATGTGGCGCATCAGCCCTCGGCGGAGCGGCGGCCGCTGGACGCGGAGCTGCTCCAGGTGCCGAAGGCGTGGCGCAGGTGGGGATGACGATCTCCGCCCACCACCAGGGCGACGTCATCGCGTCGTGCAGCTCGGCGTCGGCAGGCCGGCCTCGACGCACTGGATCAGTGTAGTCGACGTAGTCGTCGCAGCGCAGCACCATCGAGGCCACCATTGGTGCGGCGTCGAGCGCGCCGCCGCGTAGGCGGCGTGTCGAGTTGAAGAAGCGTTGAGCAGGTGACGAGAGGATGGTGTAGGGTAGGGAAGAGTTGAGTGGAGAGGGAAGGGGGAAGGGGGGGGGGGGATGGCGACCGCGCATCAGGAGCCCTCGGCGCTCGGCCTCGCCGGGCCGGCCGCCGGTCGCGGCTACACGGTCTGGAGCGGCAGCTTCGGGGATCTCGAGGTCCGCTTCGTCGGCCGCGGGCCGGCGGCGAGCCGCAGGCGACGCGAGGAGATCCTCTCGCGGATCGAGCCGGTGCCGCCGGTCTCGCCGCCGGTCGCCTGGGCTCGCCAGGTCCACTCGGCGGACGTGCTCGCGGCCGTCGCCGGCGAGTGCGGGGCGGGCGACGCGCTGTGGACCGCCGAAGCCGGCCTCGCGCTCTCGATCGCCACGGCCGATTGCGTGCCGGTCCTCCTCGCCGGTCCCGAGGGGCTCGCGGCGGTCCATGCCGGCTGGCGCGGGCTCGCCGCCGGGATCATCCCCCGTACCCTCGAGACGGTCGCGGCGTCGCTCGGCGCCGATCCGGCGCGCTGGAGCGCCTGGATCGGCCCGTCGATCGGCTCCTGCTGCTACGAGGTGGGCGACGACGTGGCGAGGCAGGTCGCGGCGGCGAGCACGCCGGCGGTCGTCCTCGCCGGCCCCGCCGGGAAGCCTCACCTGGACCTGACCGGCGCCGCGCTCGCCCAGCTCCGCGCCGCGGGCGTCGGCGCCATGGCACGGCTCTCCGCCTGCACCCGGTGCGACGCGGCGGCGCTCTGGAGCTATCGGCGGGAGGGGAAGGGCGCCGGGCGGAACATCGGATTCATCTGGCGCCGGTGAGCCAACCGAACCGGCCCGTCTACGTCGCCGCCGGCCGGCGCGGGCGCGGTCCGCGCGGGTCGCGGCCGAAGGCCCGGAGCTGGCCGCAGGCGGCGGCGACGTCGTCGCCGCGCGGCCGGCGGACGGTCGCGGTGAGGCCCCGCCACTTCAAGCGCTCGGCGAAGGCATCGATCGCCTCGCGTCCCGGCGGCACCATCGCCTCGCCCAACACCGGGTCGGGGTTGATCGGGATCAGGTTCACCTTGGCGCGGCGGGCGCCGAGGAGGCGCACCAGCGCATCGGCATCGCGCGGGGCATCGTTGAAGCCGCGGATGAGGATGTATTCATAGGTGATCTTGCGCCCTTTCTCGAGGGGGTAGCGGTCGAGCGCCGCCATCAGCTCCGCCAGCGGGTACTGCCGGTTGAGCGGCATCACCCGGCTCCGGCGCTCGTCGTCCGGCGCATGCAGGGAGACCGCCAGGTTGGGCCGCCGCGGCCAGCGCGCCAGCTCCTCGATCCCCGGGATGACGCCGGCGGTCGACACCGTGATGCGGCGCAGCGAGATCTCCTCGCCCAGGATGTCGATCGCGCCCTCTACGCTCGCCAGGTTGAGCAGCGGCTCGCCCATCCCCATGAAGACCAGGTTCAGGCCCGGCGCGGGGAGGCCGCGGTCGGCGCGCACCGCCGCCACCTGGCCCACGATCTCGCCCGCCGTCAGGCTTCGCCCCGCGCCCCAGTAGCCGGTGACGCAGAAGGTGCAGGCGAGGGCGCAGCCCGCCTGGCTCGACAGGCAGAGGGTGCGGCGGTCGCGGTCCGGGATGTCGACGGCCTCGACCGTGGCGCCGTCCGCCAGCCGGAAGAGGTACTTGGCCGTGCCGTCCGCCGAGAGGTGGCGCGACGCGATCTCCGGCAGGCCGATGCGGAAGCGCTCGGCGAGCGCCGCGCGGAGCGCCTGCGGCACGTCGGTCATCGCCGCGAAGTCGGTGGCGCCGCGGCGGTGGAGCGCGTCGTAGATCTGCTCGACGCGGAACGGCCGATCGACCAGGCCGCCGATCTCGCGGCCGAGCCGCTCGCGGCTGCAGCCGAGGAGGTCGAGGCGGGGGTCGCCGTCGGCCGGCGCAGAGGGGTGCGGAGCTTCGTTCATGGGACCGGCTGGCGCGCGCCGGCGCGCCGTCAGCCGGTGCGGCGGCGGCGCAGGCGCCGCGTGGGATCGATTCCGATCGACTTCAGGAACGAGAGGTCGCGGCCGTTGATCTGGAAGGCCGGATCGGCGGGAGAGCTCGTGGCGCGCGGCGCGGAGAGCGCGAGCGACTCCTCGCCGCTGCTGTCGCGCTTGCAGTCGACCAGCAGATAGAGCGAGTAGCCCTCCTCGCGGATCTTGCGCAGCGAGCGGCTCACCTCCGTCGATTCCGAGATCGCGTCGGAGAGAGCGCGGCGCAAGTCGCGCAGCATCTGGTGCAGCTTGTCGTCCAGACTCGAGACCTCCCGGCCGACTCAACGACGTTGCTCTTGGGAGCGGGCCGACGCCGGATTATGGCCCTCCCCCGAGCGGGGTGTCAAACCGTTCGAGACCTCCAACAAAGGTGCCGGAAAGCCCATTCCCAGCGGCCTTCGTGCACCCTCGCGGCAGCCCGCCCGCGTGGTAGCCTCGCGCTCCGGGGAACCTCGAAAGACGCCGCATGAGCGCATCCGAAGACACCCTCCGCGCGCTCGAGCGCGGGGCGCGCTGGCTCGCCGCGCGCGGGCTCTCTCCGGCGCGTCTCGAGCCGCTCCCCGGCGACGTCTCGCCGCGCCGCTACGCGCGCGCCGTCGCGCTGGACGGCACGACCGCAATCCTCGCCGTCTACCCCGCAGCAGGGCGCGACGCCGGCGCGCGCTTCGCCGCCACCACGGCCCTCCTCCAGGCCGCCGGCGTCCGCGTGCCGGAGATCCTCGCCGCCGACTGCGCCGAGGGCTTCATGCTCGTCGAGGACCTCGGGCCGCGCATGCTCTCCGACCTCGCCGGCCGCCCGTGGGACGAGCTCGCCCCGTACTTCGCGGACGCGCTCGGGCAGGCGGCACGGATCGCCGGCCTGGTACCCGCGGCGGTCGCCGCCATCAATCCGCCGCTCGACCGCGCGCTCCTCGCCCGCGAGCTGCAGCAGACCTGGGACCTCTTCCTCGCCCCCCGCGGCCTCCTCGGGACGCCGGCCGAGGCCGCGGCCCTCCGCGCCGTGCTCGACGAGCTCCTCGACCGCTTGGCCGACGACCCGCCGCGCCCCTGCCACCGCGACTTCATGGCGCGCAACCTGGTGCCGCTGGCCCCGGCGGAGCGCCGGGTCGCCGTCCTCGACCACCAGGACCTCCGGCTCGGGCCCCCGGCCTACGACCTGGCCTCGCTCCTGAACGACACCCTCTTCCCGCCCCCGGCCGTCGAGGCGGCGCTCCTCGCCGCCGCGGCGCCTACGGCCGCGGAGCGCCTGCGGTACCACCGCGCGGCGGCGCAGCGGACGTTGAAGGCGGTCGGCACCTATGCGTCGTTCGCGCGCCGCGGCTCGGACCGCCACCTGCCGCTCATCCCGGAGACTCTGGGCCGCTGCCTCGCCCACCTCGCCCGCACTCCCGAGGGCGCCCCCGCGGCCGGCCTTCTCGAGCGGCTCTGGAATCCCGTCCTGGAGCCCTCGCGGCACTGATCTGCTAAACTGACGATGACCGGGATGGCGTGGCCCTCGACTCGGCCATCCCAGGAGACCGCATCATGCCAAGCCTCGGCCCCATGGAGCTCCTGCTCATCCTGCTGATCGTCGTCATCATGTTCGGCTCCACCCGCCTCGCCGGCATCGGCAAGGGCATGGGCGAAGGCATCCGCAACTTCAGGCAGGGCATGAAGGGCGACGAAGCTCCCGACGACAAGTCGGCCCCCAAGTCGGCCCCCAAGAAGAGCTAGTCGCCCCCCCACCTCGCCGCGCTGCCATCCGCCCCGATCGAAGGCGAACAGGAGGATCTCTATCCGGCGGGCGCCTGCGCCCGCGGGTCGCGGTGTGCCCGGGCTTAGGGCACCGCGCGGTCGAGCCGGTCAGCCGGCGTTGCCCGCCGTCCCTCTCCGCACCAGGTCGCGGGTGATGTCGGCGACGGTCGGGGCGCCGGCGAGGGCCATGGCGAGGTCGAGCTCGTCGTGTAGATGGCGCAGGACCCAGGCCGCGCCGGCTTCACCGTCGACGGCGAGGCCCCACAGGATGGGCCGGCCGACGAGGACCGCGCGGGCGCCGAGGGCGAGCGCCTTCAAGACGTCCGTGCCGCGGCGCACGCCGCCGTCGAGCAGCACCTCGATCCGATGGCCGCGGGCGGCCAGGGTGTCGACGATCTCGGGCAGGGCGTCGATGGTGGCCGGCGCGGTGTCGAGCTGGCGGCCGCCGTGGTTCGACACCACCACGCCGGCGGCGCCGGCCTCCGCGGCGCGCACGGCGTCGTCGGGGCGGACGATGCCCTTGACGACGACCGGCAGCTCGGTGATCGAGCGGAGCCAGGCCACGTCGCGCCAGGAGAGCGACGGGTCGAGGAGCTGGGAGACATAGGCGGCGAGGCCCGAATCGCCGGCGGCCGCCGGCATCTCGCCGTAGCCCTCCGACAGCATGTTGGCGACGGCGAGGCCGGGCGGCAGGCGGAATCGATTGCGGACGTCCCGCTCCCGGCGGCCGATCAGCGGGGCGTCGGCCGTGAGCACCAGCGCCTGGCAGCCGGCGGCCTCGGCCCGCCGCACCAGCGCCTCGGTCGCCCGGCGGTCGCGGTAGACGTAGAGCTGGAACCACACCGGCCCGGAGGACGCGGCCACCACCTCCTCGACGCGGGTCGTCGAGAGCGTCGAGAGGACCATCACGGTCCCCGCCGCGCCGGCCGCCCGCGCCGTCGCCAGCTCTCCCTCGGCGGTGGCGAGGCGGTGGAATGCGGTGGGGGCGACCAGGATCGGCATCGACACCGGCCGGCCGAGGACCGACGTCGCCGGGTCGCGGTGGGAGACGTCCACCAGCACCCGGTAGAAGAGCGGGATGCGGTCGTAGGCGGCGCGGTTCTCGCGCAGCGTGACCTCGTCGTGGGCGCCGCCCAGATAGTAGTCATACGCCTCGCGGGAGAGCCTCTCGCGGGCGAGCGCTTCCAGGTCGAAGACGTTGATCGCTTCCATCTCAGCTCCTCCGCGGTGCTCTGGGGCAGGCTCCCGCCATTCTAGCGGCAGCCGTGCGCCTGGCATCGCCGGCGCCACCGAGCCCGGCAGCCGCCCGGTCCGCTTGCTGGTATCGTCAAGTCCATGGCGGCGCAGGCGGGATGAGCGAGCCCGAGGTCCTCATCGTCGGAGCGGGTCCGACCGGCCTCGTGCTGGCGCTCGGGCTCGCCAGGCAGGGCGTCCCGTTCCGCCTCGTCGAGAGGCACGCCGGTCCGGGCGAGGCCTCGCGGGCGATGGCCGTGCAGGCGCGCACCCTGGAGCTCTACCGGCAGCTCGGGTTCGCCGACGAGGTCGTCCGCCGCGGCCTGCGGATGGACCGGCTGCACCTGCGGGAGGGCAGCCGCGAGGTCGCGATGTTCGAGTTCGGCGACCTCGGCCCCGACCTCAGCCCCTATCCCTTCGTCCTCAGCTTCCCGCAGGACGAGCACGAGAAGCTGCTGATCGAGCGGCTCGCGGCGGCCGGCGCCGAGGTCGAGTGGAACACCGAGCTCGCCACGTTCGCCGATGACGGCGAGCGCGTCCGGGCGACGCTCCGCAAGCCGGGGGGAGAGGAGACCTGCGAGGCCGCCTTCCTCTGCGGCTGCGACGGCGCCCACAGCGCCGTGCGCCAGGGCCTCGAGCTGGGCTTCCCGGGCGGCACCTACGAGCAGCGGTTCTACGTCGCCGACGTCGAGGCGACGGGCGAGGCGGTCGGCGACCAGGACGTCAACCTGTGCATCGGCGCCCATGCTTTCTGCGCCGTCTTCCCGGTCCGCAGCACGGGCCAGCACCGGTTGATCGGCCTCGTGCCGGACGCGCTCGGCGGCCGCGAGGACCTCACCTTCGAGGACGTCCGCGCCGACCTCGAAGCGCTGATCGACGTGCGCGTCCGAAGGGTGAACTGGTTCTCCAGCTACCGCGTCCATCACCGCGTCGCCGAACGCTTCCGGGTGGGCCGCGCCTTCCTCGCCGGCGACGCCGGTCACGTGCACAGCCCGGTGGGTGGGCAGGGGATGAACACCGGCATCGGCGATGCGATGAACCTCGCCTGGAAGCTGGCGGACGTCGTCCAGGGCCGCGCCGATCCGGCGCTCCTCGACACCTACGACAGCGAGCGCATCGGCTTCGCCCGCTCGCTCGTCGCGACCACCGACAAGCTGTTCCAGGGGATCGTCGGACGCGGCATGACCGGCCAGGTCGTCCGCTCCCTGCTGATCCCGCACCTGCTGCCGTTCCTGCTGGGTTTTCACGCCGTCCGCCGGGAGCAGTTCCGCCTCGTCTCGCAGACCCGCATCGCCTACCGGGAGAGCGCGCTCAGCGAGGGGGCGGCGGGCGACATCCACGGCGGCGACCGGCTGCCCTGGGTGGCGGGGGTCGACGGCGGCAACTTCGCGCCGCTCGCCGCGGTCGCTTGGCAGGTGCACGTCTATGGCACGGCGCGGCCGGAGCTCGCCGCGGCGGCCGCGCGCGCCGGCCTGCCGCTCCACGTCTTCGCCTGGGACGGCGCGGCGGAGGAAGCGGGCCTCGCGGAGGACGCCCTCTATCTGGTGCGGCCGGACGGCCACGTCGCCCTGGCCGACCGCGGCCAGGATGCCGAGACCCTCGGCCGCTTCCTCGCCCGCTTCCATCTCCGCGGGCGCGGATAGCCGGGCCGCTTCCGCCGGCGGGGAGCCCCGAGCCGAGGCCGGCTCTTTACGCGGGGCTGGAGCCGTGGCGCGCCAGGCGCCCGGCGAGGTGGCGCTTCACGTCGGGCCATTCGGCGGCGAGGATGCTGAACATCACGGAGTCGCGGACCGTCCCGTCACGCCGCGCCTGGTGATGGCGGATCACGCCGTCCCGGTGGGCGCCGAGCGCGGCGATCGCCTTCTGCGAGGCGAAGTTGAAGTTGTCCGTCCGCAACCCGACGACCTGGCATCCCAGCCCCTCGAACGCGTGCGCGAGCAGCAGCAGCTTGCAGGCGGTGTTGACGTGGCTGCGCTGCCACCGCGCGGCGTACCAGGTGTAGCCGATCTCCACCCGCTCGACCGCCGGCGCGATGTCGTGGTACCGCGTGCTGCCCACGATGGCGCCCGTCGCGAGCTCGCGGACCGCCCAGGGCAGCATGTGCCCCGCCCGCTGGGCGTCGAGAGCGTCGGCGATGTAGGCGCCCGTCTGCTCGGGCTCGGGGACGAAGGTGAACCAGAGCTCCCAGAGCCGCCCGTCGGCCGCGGCGGCGGCCAACCCTTCCCGATGAGCGGCGGTGAGCGGCTCCAGACGGACTCCATGCCCCTCGAGCGTTACCGGCGCCGGCGCGATCATCCCGCGTCCTCGCTTTCTCCCGCGGGGTTCATCGACGCTTCGAAGGCGTCGCGCAGCCGGCGCGATTTGATGCTGCCGCGCGGAATACATACCGGGCAGCCGCACGGACGCTTCCCGTGGGCATCCGGGTAGTAGCGCCACCCGATGACCTGGCTGACGGGCCGGATCGCATGGATCTCCGAGGGCTCGATCTTCCTGGGGATGAGGACCTCGTAGCCACGGGCGTCCGCCGCCGCCATGATGAGTCGAACAGCACGCGCCGCGGTCATCGCCTCATGGGCCGCCCTGTAGTGTCCGACCACCACCGCTTCGCGGTCCGCTATCCGAAAATGGACCCCGACCATGGACTTCGAGCCTCCCCGCTTCAGCTCGCGAAGCCACTGGTGGGAGACGAAGTAGTTGGGCAAGACGGGCATCGCGTACACACCCCAGCCCGGCTCGCGCCGCCGGCCCGCGGGTCGAATGCCCGCTCGCTCGAGCGAGCGCTGCTGCCGCGAATCCGCGATGTGGACGAACATTGCCATGGGGAGGAGGCCGGCGACGATCGTAGCAGAGCCTCGGCGCTGCCCGCGTCGTCACCGGCAGCATGCGGCGGGCCCGCGCGCGTGCCGTAGAGCCAGGAGCATGGTGCGCGCCCGCGCCACCCCGGGAAGCATGCCCACGGACGCTCCGCTCAGTTCTGACAGCCCGAGCCGGTCTTCACGCAGAGGCAGCAGGAGCCGCTACACCGGAACACGCAGCAGTTCGGCGGCGTCTGCGGGCAGGAGAACACGTCGAGCCGCGGCGCGACCAGGAAGTCGGGGAGCTGCGGCACGGCTGCGCCGGAGGCGGCCACGGCCGCGGTCGGAGCGCTGGCGGCCACGGTCGGCTGCGCTGCAGCGGCGGGAGCGGGCGGAGCGGCGGCGAGGAGCGAAGCGGCGAGGACGAGGGCGAGCAACGCGATACCGAGGACTTTCGACATGGTTGTCTCCTTTCAACAGTAACAGTGCGCGCCCGCCGATATGGGGAGCAGGTGCGCCCGGCCGGCGCTCTCGATAGGCGTCAAAGGGGCAGGAACTCGACTCGGTTGGCGAGCTCATGAGGTTCCATGGCTTCTGCGATCAGGTGGAGATCGCGGATGCAGTCGCCAATGGTCACATGGAGCTGGTGTGCGTAGAGGACTCCCGCGAAGGGAATCCCCTCCTCCTGGCGCCGCCGCGCCTCGGCCAGCAGATCCTCATCTTGGGAGAAGAGAGGGCGGCCCAGCTCGGTCGCCCGGTCCAGCAGCAGCGGATCGGCGATCCCTCGGCGATCGTCGTCCTGGGGCGTCATGACATCGACGCCTCGCAGGCGCAGCCCGGTTGTAATAGCCCGCGGGACGTTCTCGTCCAGGTAGAGCGCAAGGCTCAACGGGAGATGCGGCGAAGCTTGGCTGCGAGAGGAGAGGGGCCGGCCTCCTGCCGGGCCTGCTCGGCGTAGCGGAAGCGGCGCTCGATGTCAGCATCCAGCTCGTCCTTATGGTCCCAGTAGTAGGCGAGAGCGGTATGAATTTGCCCAAGCGACAGACTGGGAAACTGGAAATGCAGCTCCTCCGGGCTCCACCCGTGAGCCTGCTGCGCCATGACGAGCTCCACGACCTTCATCGTCGTTCCCGCGAGCACCGGCGAGCCCTGCGCGTCGGCGGTGAGATGTGGATACGCTGGATTGGTTGTAGCAGGCTCACCCATGGTCGCTAGTTTATCCTCACTCCCCCACGCGAAGGCGCGATACCCCCGTCGGCTGCGATGGTTACTACCCGGGACACCGATCCTCGGCTCGAACTCTCCCCGCCGCGCGGCTAGCCCTCGCCTATGCGTACCATGCAAGCCCTCCCCCGGAGGCATGCTAAAGGCTGGCTTGCACATGGGGGCGATACCCTCGCATGGTAAAGTCTGCCTTTAATATGGGCCCAATGACCGGCCCTATGAAAGGCACGACGCGGGCCGGGCGCTACACCGCGCAGACCGGTGGATACAGCGCCTTCCTCCCGGCGCCGCTGCCTCCGCGCCCACCCATCCGCGTGATGGGTGAGCTGCAGGGGCTGTTGTCCGACGCGGACCGAGGCCTCGGGCGGCTCGATGGCTCCATCCAGACCCTCCCTCATCCAGACCTCTTCGTGCTGATGTACGTCCGCAAGGAGGCAGTCCCCAGCCAATCGAGGGCACCCAAAGCTGATCGCCGATTTCGGTACGACCCCTACGTCAGACTCTTCACCGACGACGAGCCCGATTCTCGCGAACCGAGCACATGACCGAAGGTCCGCAATCCATCATGCGTCAGGCCAAGGTCATCCTCGAGATGATCAAGATCGAGCACACCGTCTTCGCGCTGCCCTTCGCCCTCCTCGGGGCGATGCTGGCGGCGGGGGGATGGCCCTCGTGGCGGACGATCTTCTGGATCGTCGTCGCCATGGTCGGGGCGCGGAGCTTCGCGATGGCGTTCAACCGGCTGGCGGACCGGCGGATCGACGCTGCGAACCCGCGGACGGCGTCGCGGGCCATCCCGGCGGGGCTGGTGTCGCCGGCGGCGGTGGCGGTGTTCACGGCGGTCTCGGCGGGCGTGCTGGTCCTCGCGGCGTGGCAGCTCAACCCGCTGGCGCTCGCCCTCTCGCCGGTCGCCCTCGCCATCCTCGCTCTCTACTCCTATACCAAGCGGTTCACCTGGGCGTCCCACCTGGTGCTCGGCCTGGCGCTGGGCGGGGCGCCGCTCGGGGCCTGGATCGCGGTGCGGGGAGACGTCGCGCCGACGCCGTTCCTCCTCGCCGCGGCGGTGCTCCTCTGGGTCGGCGGGTTCGACATCCTCTACGCGCTCCAGGACCTCGACTTCGACCGGCGGAGCGGCCTCTACTCGATACCCGCCCGCTTCGGGGTGCGCCGCGCGCTCTGGCTGTCGGCTGCCCTCCATGGCGCGGTCCTGGTGCTGCTGGCGCTCCTGCCGCGGATCTATTCGGGCCGGGTGCCGGAGCGGCCGGAGTGGCCGGAGCGAGCGGGGGACCGCTCCTGGGGACGGGGTACTGGGTCGGCTGGGCGGGGTGCCTCGCCCTTCTCGCCTACCAGCACTGGGTGGTGCGGCCGGGGGACCTGTCGCGTCTCAACGCCGCCTTCTTCCAGGCCAACGGCATCCTCTCGATCTGGCTCTTCGCCGCGAGCGCCCTCGATCTGCTGCGCTCCTGAGCGCGCCGGCCACCCTCGCCGGCCCGGAAGCCCCGCCGGGCGCCCTTGATATACTGGCTCCGTGAGCCAAGAGAGCCTTCCGGTACTCGCCCCCGAGACGTTCCCCGCGCCGCTGCGCGATCTCGCCGCCAAGGTGCGCGACGGGGTGCGGCTGGACGCCGAGGACGCTCTCCTCTGCTTCACGACGCCGCACCTCCTCCACCTGGGGAAGCTCGCCGACACGGTGCGCCGGCGGCTGCAACGGCGACGTCACCTTCTACAACATCAACCGGCACATCAACCCGACCAACGTCTGCGTCTACACCTACAACTGCAAGTTCTGCAGCTTCGCGGCGTTGAAGGGCGAGCCGCACGCCTGGGCGATGAGCCACGACGAGGTCTACGCCCACGCCGCCGACCAGGGCGGCAACGCGGTGACCGAGTTCCACATCGTCGGCGGCCTCCATCCCGACCTGCCGATGTCCTGGTACGAGGAGATGCTCCGCGGCTTGAAGGCCCGCTTCCCCGACGCCCATCTGAAGGCGTTCACGGCGATCGAGATCGGCTGGTTCGCCAAGCTCGAGAAGATCTCGATCGAGGAGGTGCTGACCCGCCTGCGCGCCGCCGGCCTCGGGTCGCTCCCCGGCGGCGGCGCCGAGATCTTCCATCGCGAGGTGCGGGAGATCATCTGCGACGGCAAGCTCGACGCCGACGAGTGGATCGAGGTCCACCGGATCGCCCACCGCATGGGGATCAAGAGCAACTGCACGATGCTCTACGGCCACGTCGAGAAGCCGGAGCACAAGGTCGACCATCTCCTGCGCCTGCGCGGCCTGCAGGACGAGACCGGCGGCTTCAACGCCTTCATCCCGCTCGCCTATCACCCCGAGAACAACTACATGGGGCTCCAGTACCACACGACGGGCGACTCCGACCTGCGGCACATCGCGACCGCCCGCCTGGTGCTCGACAACATCCCCCACATCAAGGCCTACTGGGTGATGATCACCCCCAAGCTGGCGCAGGTCGCCCTGCGCTTCGGGGCGGACGACATGGACGGCACGCTCGTCGAGGAGCACATCTACCACATGGCGGGCGCCGAGACCGCGCAGGGCCTGACCCGCGGCGAGCTCGAGCGGATCGTGCGCCTCGCGGGGTTCCGGCCGGTGGAGCGCGACACCCTCTATAACCCCATCACGCCCTCACGCCGAGTAAGTCCGATCACGGGGCCGGCGGCCGAGCCGCTTCCGTCGCCCGCCACCAGCCGCTCCACCGGTCCCGCCGCAGCTCCCGCCGAAAGCGCCGCCGCGGTGTGAGGCCCGACCCGCTCGGTTTCCACTATCTGGCCGTCGACGGCCCGATCGGGGTCGGCAAGACGACTCTGGTGGAGATGCTGGCCCACCGCTACGAGGGGGTGAAGATCCTCGAGGACGTCGAGAACCCCTTCCTCGGCGACTTCTACCAGGACCGCCCCGGCGCCGCCTTCCAGACCGAGCTCTACTTCCTCCTCTCGCGCTACAAGCAGCAGCAGGACATCGCCCAGCGCGAGCTGTTCGACCGCCTGCTGGTCGCCGACTACACCTTCCAGAAGAACCGCATCTTCGCCTACCTGAACCTGTCGGACGACGAGCTGATGCTCTTCGACAAGCTCTACGCCCTCCTCGAGCCCCAGATCTCGGTCCCCGACCTGGTCATCTACCTGGTGGCGGACCTCGAGACCTGTATGGGGCGGATCCGCAAGCGGCAGCGGAGCGTCGAGAAGTCGATCTCCCAGGAATACATCGTCGAGTTGATCGACGCCTACAATCACTACTATCATTACTACAGCCGGTCCCCGCTGCTGGTCGTGGATACGCGGTATCTCAACTTCCCCGACCGGCAGGAGGACTTCGACGAGCTGCTCCACCGGCTCGCGAAGCCCATCAAGGGAACGGAGTACTTCCAGCCGCTTGGATCCCGCTGAAGCGGGACCGAGACGGAGTCGAGAGCGCCGCGAGCCGCCGCCCCCGCAAGGGGGTCTGAGGTGAGCTCGGGGACCGCGGGCAGGGGGCGAGAGCACCCGGCGCGCGGCGGCCGATCGAGAGGGTTTGATCCCCCGCCCTGTGGGGACAGACACCTCGAAGTGATCGCGATCCGGTCCCGAGCCGACCTCGAGGCAGCCCCCGGCGCCTACCCGAGCCCTTCCGTCTCGTGTGTTCGAGCGGAGGGGCTTTTGGCGTTTCAGGGCTCGGGCTCGACCGGAGCTCGTAAACCCCGGACCCGGGGGGCGAGACTCCAGGCCGAAACTCCGGAGGGTATCTCCGGAAAGGAGAGTCCGATGGCAGGCGAAGCGAAGAGCGTCACGGTGCCCTGGGTGGCGGCGGCGCGGCAGCGCGGCGAGCGGCTGGTGATGGTCACCGCCTACGATTGCGGCCAGGGGCGGACGGCCGACGCGGCGGGGGCCGACCTGGTCCTCGTCGGCGACTCCCTGGCGATGGTGGTCCTCGGCCACCCCGACACCCTGTCGGTGACCATGGAGGAGATGCTCCACCACGTGCGGGCGGTGCGCCGCGGCGTCAGGCGCGCCCTGCTGGTGGCCGACATGCCCTACGGCTCCTTCCATCTCGGCGTCGAGCAGGCGGTCGGCAACGCCATCCGCTTCGTCAAGGAGGCGGGGGCGCAGGGGGTGAAGATCGAGGGGGCGCGGCCGGAGGTCGTCGCCGCCCTGGTCGGCGCCGAGGTGCCGGTCATGGCGCACCTCGGCCTCACCCCGCAGTCGCTCCACCGCTTCGGCGGCTACAAGGTGCAGGGGCGGGGCGACGGCGCCCAGGCGATCCTCGAAGCGGCGGTGGCCGTCGAGGCCGCCGGCGCCTTCTCGCTCGTCCTCGAAGCGGTGCCGGCGGATCTCGCCGCCGAGGTCACCCGCCGCGTCGGCATCCCCACCATCGGCATCGGCGCCGGGGCGGCCTGCGACGGCCAGGTGCTCGTCTACCACGACCTCCTGGGGCTCGAGGAGCGGATCGCGCCGCGCTTCGTCCGCCGCTACGCCGAGCTGGGGGTCGCCTCGCGCGAGGCCATCGCCCGCTTCGCCGCCGACGTCCGCGAGGGCCGCTTCCCCAGCCCCGAGGAGAGCTACGGCGGCGGCGCGCGGCCGGCCGACGATTTGAAGAAGCTCTACGGCTAGGCGCCGGCCGCGATGCTCACCGTCCGCGCGGAGGCCGATCTCCGCCGCGAGGTCTCCGCCTGGAGCGCCCGCGGCGAGCGCGTGGGGTTCGTGCCCACCATGGGCGCGCTCCACGCGGGACACCTGTCGCTCGTCCACCTGGCGCGCCGGCGCGCCGGGCGGGTGGTCGCCTCGGTCTTCGTCAACCCCACTCAGTTCGGGCCGGGCGAGGACTTCGCCCGCTACCCGCGCACCCCCGAGCGCGACGCCGAGATGCTCGCCGGCGCCGGCTGCGACCTCCTGTTCCTGCCCGAGGTCGAGACCGTCTACCCGCCCGGCCGGGCGACCTGGATCGATCCCCAGGGTCCGGCCGAGGGGCTCGAGGGGGCGTTCCGGCCGGGGCATTTCCGCGGCGTCGCGACGGTCGTCTGCGCGCTGCTGAACCTCGTCCAGGCCGACGTCGCGGTCTTCGGCGAGAAGGACGCCCAGCAGCTCGCGGTGGTGCGGCGGATGGTCGCCGACCTCCACCTGCCGGTCGAGGTCGTGCCGGCGCCGACGGTGCGCGAGGAGGACGGCCTCGCCCTCTCCTCCCGCAACGCCTATCTCTCGCCCGCGGAGCGGCGGGCGGCGCCGGTCCTCCGCCGCGCCCTGGGGGCCGCCTGCCGCGCCGTCGCGGCGGGCGAGCGGCGGGGGGACGAGGTCCGGCGCCTCCTGCGCCAGGTCCTCGACGCCGAGCCGCTGGCGCGGACCGATTACGCCGAGGTGGTCGACGCCCGGACCTTCCAGCCCGTCGAGACGCTCGCCGGCGCGGTGGTGCTGCCGCTCGCGGTGCGCCTCGGCGGCACCCGTCTCATCGACAACATCCAGCTCGCGGTCGCGGGATGACGGCGGCCGCCTACGAGGTTATAGACGATATGGAGCGCACCCTTCTCAAGTCGAAGATCCACCGCGCGACGGTGACGGACGGCAACCTCAACTACCAGGGGTCGGTGACGGTCGACCCCCTGCTCATGGAGGCGGCGGACCTGCTGCACTACGAGCGGGTGGAGATCTACAACGTCACCAACGGCGAGCGCTTCGCCACCTACGCCATCCCCGGGCGCCGCGGGGCGGGCGAGATCATCCTGAACGGCGCCGCGGCGCACAAGGCGAAGAAGGGCGACGTGGTGATCCTCGCCACCTACGCCACCTACGACGAGCCGGCGGCGCACGATCACCACCCGTCGCTCGTCTTCGTCGACGGCGCCAACCGCATCCTCGCCGAGGCGCCGGCGCCGGTGCTCGCCGGGGTGGCCGGCTGAGCGGCGGGGACGAACCCCGGCGCGGCGCCGCCCTCCTCGCCCTCGCGGCGGCCGCCCTCCTCGCCTGCGCCGGCGCGGCGCGGACGGCGACGGAGCCCGCCGGGAAAGCGCCGCCGCAGGCGGTGCCGTTCTCGACCCTCGCGCAGTCCGCCGTCCCCGGCAGGAGCGGCGGCGCCGTCCAGCAGGTGGTGCGCGACGCCGCGGGCTACCAGGCGCTGTGGGACGAGCTCGGCGCCGGAGGCGCCGGAAAGGCCCCGCCCGCCGTCGACTTCGCGCGGCGGATGGTCGTCGCCGTCGCCCTCCCCACCCAGAGCTGCGTCGCCAAGGTCACCATCCGGGGGATCGCCCGCGAGCCGGGCGGCCTCGCGGTCGACGTCCTCGAGCAGTATCCCGGCCCCCAGTGCCGCTGCATCGTCTCCTCCCGGCCCTTCCACGTCGTCTCGCTCGACCGCCAGGCGCCGGGCGCCGTGCGGTTCGACGTCACGCGCGGCCCCGACACCTGCTGAACCTCGCCCGACCGGCGTTGCCGGTCGCGGCCGGCGGAGGGGCTAGAATGGCCTCCGCAGGAGGATTCATGCTCTCGACTCTCGCCTCGACCGACATCGCCCCGCTCACCATCGCCGGCCGCACCTTCCGCTCGCGGCTGATCCTCGGCACCGGCAAGTACCGCGACTTGGACACCATGGCGGCGGCGCTCGCCGTCTCGGGCACCGAGATGGTGACGGTCGCCCTGCGCCGCGCCAACCTGGATGCCCAGGGGCGCAGCTCGCTCGTCGACGCCATCGACCGCGAACGCTACCTGCTCCTCCCCAACACCGCCGGCTGCTACACCGCCGACGAGGCGGTGCGCACGGCGCGCCTGGCGCGCGAGGTGGGCGGCTGGAACTGGGTCAAGCTCGAGGTGATCGGCGACCGCCGGACCCTCTTCCCCGACAACGTCGAGCTGCTCAAGGCGACGGAGCGCCTGGTCGCCGAGGGCTTCGTCGTCCTCCCCTACACCAACGACGACCCGGTCGTCTGCCAGCGGCTCGAGGAGCTCGGCGCGGCCGTCGTCATGCCGGCCGGGGCGCCGATCGGCTCGGGGATGGGGATCCGCAACCCGGCGAACCTGCGCATCATCCTCGAGCAGGCGAAGGTCCCCGTCATCGTCGACGCCGGCGTCGGCACGGCGAGCGACGCGGCCTTCGCCATGGAGCTGGGCGCGGACGGCGTGCTGATGAACACCGCCGTCGCCGAGGCCGAGGAGCCGGTCCGCATGGCCCGCGCCATGCGCCTGGCCGTCGAGGCCGGCTGGCTGGCGGCGAACGCCGGCCGCATCCCCCGCAAGCTCCACGCCGCCGCCTCCTCGCCCCTCGACGGCATGGTCGAGCCGCTGGCGACGATCGCGCCCGTCCGCGCCTGAGCGCCGCGCTCCGAGCTGCCTGGCTCTCTACGCCGCGTCCGGCTCCGCGAAGACCCCGCGGTAGAGCAGCCCGGCGACGATGGCGCCGACGATCTGGCCGCCGAAGTAGACCCCGATGTCGGCGTAGTTGCCGGTCGCGATCGCCGGCCCCAGGGTGCGCGCCGGGTTGGCGGAGGCGCCGGTCAGCGGGCCGGCCATCAGGATGCAGAAGGTGAGGGTGAGGCCGATGGCGAGGCCGCCCGGGATCGTCGCCTTGCCGCTGACCCCGGCATTGAGGACGGCGTTGGCCAGGAAGAAGGTGATGAGCGCCTCGACGAAGAAGCCCATGGCTCCGTTCAAGGTGATCGTCGCGTCCCCCACCTGCAGGTTGTGGGCGAGGGTGGTGGCGCCGAGGCCGGTCGCCGTGCCCCCCAGCACCCAGCGCAGGGCGAGCGCGCCGGCGATGCCGCCGAGGAGCTGGATGAGGATGTAGGAGACGGCCCGCACCGCCTCGATCTCGCCGGCGGACCAGACGCTCACCGTCACCGCCGGGTTGATGTGGGTGCCCGAGATGTGGCCGTAGGCGTAGGCGAAGCCGACGATCACCAGGCCGTGGGCGAAGGCGATCCCCACCAGGTGGCAGCGGAGCGCCACCGCTCCGGCGCCGATGAAGATCAGCGCAAAGGTGCCGATGAACTCGGCGAGCAGCGCGGTCGACAGTTTGCTGGTCATCTATCCCCCTCCTGGATTCGGTGTGGACGGAAGCGATCCGCACGAAGATCGGCGGCCGGAGGCTCGCAGCCCGCGGCGCGCCGGCATGGACACGGCCGGAAAGCGCGCCTAGTTTAATCCGTGAAGGGAAGCCCGCGCGCCCCGGCCTAGATCGGCCGGCGAGCTCGGCCGGCGAGCTCGGCGGGAGAGGGGGATGTCGCCCGGAGGGGCGGATGGAAGTGCGGCCCCTCCGGGCGGGTGCGGCCGTCTACTGGAGCCGTTGGGTGGAGCCGGCGGGCGCCTGGAGCCAGCCGCCGGGGCAGGTGCTCCGCTCCGGGACATCGAGGCAGTAACACACCTTGGCGTCGCCCGAGTCGACCGCGCTGCTCTGGCCGGCGTCGACGGTGACCTTCTTCGCCGTGGTCGCGCTGTCGCACGAGCTGCCGCCGAAGCGGGTGTAGAGGTCGACCCTGTGATTGCTGCCGTTCATGAACGTCACGCCACCGGTGGTGGCGGCGGTGGCGAGAGCGCCGGTCGCGAGCGCCGCCGTCAAGGCGAGGGCGCCGATCAACCCGCTCTTCCGCACGACACGATCCATCGCTGCATCCTCCTTACCTGGTCGGATTGTCCGTCGAGAGGGCGCGCAGCCCGCAGCGCGCCAGCGGACCAGGTGAGGCCTGGCGGGCGTCGGGCGCGGCCACCTTCCGATGTACGCAAGGCGCGAACCAAAGTTGCGGCAGGCGGTCGCCGGCTGGCGCCGCGCCGGAGAATCGGCATCGCCTCTTGATTTTCCGTCGCGACTTTGTCATGCTCCCTTCAGAACCCCTGGCCTGGCAGGAAATAGCAGCTCGAAGAGACATCCGCGATATCCCTCCGCAGCAGGCCTTCGACCGCTCATGCTCCGCTCGATCTGAGGAAGAGACACACCGGAAATAGCTCATCGCATGCGTACAGGCGCTCGGGGCCGGACCGCCCGGGCAACGCCGATCCGGACAGCGTCGAGGAAGCGAAGCGTAGAGACCCAGAAGCGATCGAATTTCCACCCCGCCTCCGCGGGATGGGAGGGGCCGCGCGGAACGCGGCGAATAACAACAACCTGTGTAGGTAAGGAGCAGAGAGTATGCCCGAGCAAGGTACCGTGAAGTGGTTCAATGACACCAAGGGGTATGGGTTCATCGTGCGCGAGCACGGCGCGGACGTCTTCGTCCATCACGCCGCCATTGTCGCGGAAGGTTTCCGTACCCTCAGCGAAGGGGACCGCGTCTCCTTCGAGGTGGTCGAAGGACCGAAGGGCCTGCAGGCGCGCAACGTCGTCAAGATCTCCTAGCGCCACTTCGCGATCCGATACCGCGCCCCGCCGGGAGCCCTTCCCGTCGGGGCGTCCCCGTCCCCGTCCCAGCCGGCCGGTTCACCCGCCCGGCAGCACGCGCCAGACCGTCACCCCGCCCTGGCGCGCCAGCGGCGCCAGCCACGGCGCCGGCGCTCGCGGCCCGGCGAGCGCCGCCGGGCGGTCGCGCAGGTCCTCCTCTCCCACCACCAGGTAGGCCGCCCGCTGCGCCGCGAGGAGGGCGCGCAGGCGCGCCAGGTAGAGCGCCGGCTCGCCCACCTCGCGGCCGAAGGCGTCCGGCACGTAGAGATAGCGGCCGGGCTCGGCGAGATAGCGGCCGAGGAAGGGCGAGGTGCCGGCGAGCCGCGCGCCGGGCGGCAGGCGCGGCGCGAGCTTCACGAGCGCCGCCACCTCGCGGTACGGATGCCGCGAGACGAAGTCGGGGAGGCGGAAGGCGAAGGTCTTCGCCGCGAGGAGGAGGACGAGCGCCGCGGCGAGCCCCGCGCGCCAGGCGCCGCCGGCCCGCTCCGGCCAGGGGCGCGAACGGGAGGGCCGATATGGCATAGCAGGCCGGGATCAGCAGCAGCAGGAAGCGCCCCCAGGTGAAGAAGGAGAAGGCGACGGCGGCGAGGAAGAGCCCGCCGGCGGCGAGCAGCCAGCCGGCGCGGCGGGCCTCCGGCCGGCGCCGCGCGAGGGCCCAGACGGCGGCGCCGGCGAAGAGGAGCGCGTGCGCCCAGGTGCCGAGGAGCTGGGCGAGGCCGCCGCCGGCGGTGAAGCGCCAGAGCTCGGAGACACCGCCGCGGACGACCGCCCAGGGGTCCGCCGCGACCACCGCCCAGCCGCTCGCGTACGGCACGCGCTCGAGGTACGACCAGTCGGGATAGCCGTGGAGCTTCCAGGCGAGGTTCTTCCAGTTCTCGTCGTGGAACGGCGAGCCGAAGGCCGCCTGCCGCAGCGCCCAGACCGGCGCCAGGGCGAGCGCCGCGACGGCCGCCGCGGCGGCCAGGTGGGCGAGGCGGCGGCGGCGCGGGCCGGGGGCGAGCCAGCCGGCGAGGAGGAGGCCGGGGAGCAGGAAGAGGGCGTTGCCGCGCGTCGCGGCGGCGAGGCCGAGCGCCGCGCCGGCCACGAGCGCGTCGCGCCGCCGCCCCGCGTCCAGGTAGGCGAGCCCGGCGGCGAGCGCCGCGGCGCCGCAGGCGGCGAAGAGCATGTCCGTCGTCACGTGCTGGCCGAGGATCCAGAGGTTGGGATTGACCATGGCGAGCGCCATCGCCCAGCCGCCGGCCTCCGGCCCGGCGAGGCGGCGGCCGGTCCGCCAGGCGAGCCAGGCGAGCGCCGCGGCGGCGGCGTTCGAGATCAGGCGGGCGGCGGCGAACGCGCCGCCGGCGACGGAGGCGAGGCCGGCCGCGAGCAGCGGGTAGAGCGGCGGCCGGAAGGGGTCGCGCGGCAGGTGCCCGGCGAGGATCGTCTCGGCCTGGGCGACGTAGCCGTCGCGCTCGGCGGTCCCCGCCTCCTCGACCCAGTGGTAGCGCGCGCCGAAGAGGGCGAGGGCGGCGAAGAAGACGACGGCGCTCCCCAGCGCGATGAGGTCCGCGCGAGCGAGCGGTCGGCGCACGGGCGGGCGCGGCGCCGTCAGCGCGGTGCGGCCGGCGACGGTTGGGGGAGCGGACGGGCCGGCGCGGGTGCCGGCGCCGCATGAGCCGGACGAGCCGGGGCGGCCGCGGCGGTGGCCGTCGCCGCCGTCGCCGGCGGCACCGAGGCGAGGCGGGCCGGGACGGCGAGCGGCGGCGGGGCGGGCGGGGCCGGCGCCGGCAGCACGATCACCACGTCGTTCGGCCGCACCATCCCGAGGTCCTCGCGCGCCAGGCGCTCGAGCGTGCCGGGGTCGTGGCGCAGGCGGCCGATCCGCCCGCGCAGCAGCTCGATGTGGTCGCGGGTGTCGTGGATCGTCCGCTCGAGATCGCGCTGATGGTCGCGCGCGGCGACCAGGTCGCGGTGGCTCTTGACGCTCGCGAAGACCAGGAGCACGGAGAAGAAGAGCACCGCCGCGCCGAGCACGGCGCGCAGCGAATCCGGGCGGGCGGGAGCTTCCTGCTTCAAGGGCGGTAGCGCGGGAAGGCGGCGGCCCCGGGGTAGGTGGCGGCGCCCTCCAGCTCCTCCTCGATGCGCAGCAGTCGGTTGTACTTGGCCACGCGGTCGCTCCGGCAGGGCGCGCCGGTCTTGATCTGGCCGGCGCGCGTCGCCACCGCGAGGTCGGCGATCGTGGTGTCCTCGGTCTCCCCCGAGCGGTGGCTGATGACGTTCGCGTAGGCGCGGGTCTTCGCCATCTCGACCGCCGCCAGCGTCTCGGAGAGGGTGCCGATCTGGTTGACCTTGACGAGGAGGGCGTTGCCGATCCCCTGGGCGATCCCCTCGGCGAGGATCTTCGGATTGGTGACGAAGATGTCGTCGCCGACGAGCTGGACGCGGCTCCCCAGCTCGGCGGTCAGCGCCCGCCAGCCGTCCCAGTCGCTCTCCGCCAGGCCGTCCTCGATCGACACCAGCGGGTAGGCGTCGATCCACTCGCGGTAGAGGGCGATCAGGTCGGCGCTCGCGAGGCCGGTCCGCTTCTCGCCGGCGAGGGCGTAGGTGGGAGCGCCCGATCCCGAGCCCGATCCCCCTGCCTCGACGAGCTCGGAGGCCGCGACGTCGAGCGCCAGGGCGATGTCCTTCCCCGGCCGGTAGCCGGCGCGCTCGATCGCCGCGACGAGGAGGTCGAGCGCCTCGCGGTTGTGCGCCAGGTCGGGCGCGAAGCCCCCCTCGTCGCCCACCGCCGTCGTCAGGCCGCGCTCTTTCAACACCGCCTTGAGCGTGTGGTAGACCTCGACCCCGGCGCGGAGCGCCGCCGAGAAGGTGTCGAAGCCGAGCGGCACCAGCATGAACTCCTGGACGTCGACCGAGTTGTCGGCATGGGCGCCGCCGTTCAGGACGTTGAGGAGCGGCACCGGCAGGACGGTGGCGCCGACGCCGCCGAGATAGCTGTAGAGCGGCAGGCCGGCGGTCTCGGCCGCCGCCTTGGCGACGGCGAGCGAGACGCCGAGGATGGCGTTGGCGCCGAGCCGGCTCTTCTCCGGCGTGCCGTCGAGCTCGCAGAGCGCGGCGTCGACGAGCGCCTGGTCGCGCGCGTCGAGGCCGGAGAGCGCCGGCGCGATCTCGCCCTCGACGTTCTCGACCGCGCGCGAGACCCCCTTGCCGCCATAGCGCTCGCCGCCGTCGCGCAGCTCGAGCGCCTCGCGGCTGCCGGTCGAGGCGCCGGAGGGGACCGCGGCGCGGCCGAGGGCGCCGCTCTCCAGCAGGCAGTCCACCTCGATGGTCGGATTGCCGCGCGAATCGAGGATCTCACGCGCCGCGATGTCGTCGATTCCGAACATGCCCCTCCCTCGTCTCCGAGCACGCCCTGCTGACGGTACTTGACGCCAAGGTTAGCGGGAACGTCCCGCCGTCACAAGCATTTTCGTCGGTTTCGTGAAGCAAGGCGGATGCCGCGCGCCGCCCGCGGAGGTCGTGCCGGCGCTTTTTCTGCACTAAACTGCCCGCCGGCCGGGTACTGGCTCGGTTTGGTCCCGAGGACGGCCGCCTGGAAGGGGGTTCGGGCGGGCGGTCCCGAGGGCGGTCGCCCGCAGCGGACCCAACCGAGCCCGTACCGACGGCCGCGGTCGGCGGGAGCCGCCGGCGCGGAGGTGACCATGCGGCTGTTTGCCAAGAAGAAGAGAGATCGCGCCCCGACGCCGGCGCCCCGTCTCCACATCGGCGCCGGGCGGGCGCGCCTCGAGGGGTGGCTGAACGTCGACCTCCAGCCGCTGCCGGGCGTCGACGTGGTGGCCGACGTCACCCAGGGCCTGCGCTTCACCGGCGTCGAGTCGATCTACGCCGAGCACTTCCTCGAGCACCTGCCGGTCGCCGCGGCGATCGGCTTCCTCCAGGAGTCGCACCGCGTGCTGGTCGACGGCGGCTGGATCCGCCTCTCGACCCCGAACCTCGATTGGGTGTGGAGCACTCACTACCGGCTCGACCTCGACCCCGAGGGGAAGCGCACGGCGGCGATCGCCATGAACCGCGCCTTCCACGGCTGGGAGCACCAGTTCATCTGGAACCGCGAGCTCCTCGGCGAGGCGCTCGCGGCCTGCGGTTTCGCCCCGCTCCGCTGGTGCCGCCACGGCGAGAGCGAGCTCGCCGTCTTCCGCGGCATCGAGCGGCACGAGACCTACGGCGACAGCCCCGAGCTGCCGCACGTCATCATCGCCGAGGCGCAGAAGGGAACGCCGCAGCCGGAGCGCCTGGCGCGCCTCCGCGAGGTGCTGGCGCGCGACTTCCTCGCCCATCAGAAGGGCTGACCCCGTCCCGCCGTCCCGGCAAGTAGGCTGGGGTGAGCGACAGCGAACCCCAGCCTACGAGCGCCCTGCCGCCGCTCCGGGGTAGACTCCTCTCAGCTTTCGATCCATACCGAGTCGAACGAGCCAGCCGGCCCCGCGGCCGGCGAGCCGCCCTGCTGGGCACCATCGCGGCCGGCGAGCCGCCCTGCTGGAGGGAACCGTCATGCGCAAGACCCTGCTCGTGCTGGCCGTCTTCCTGGCCGCCGCCGGTTGTAAGCACCGCGTCGGCGGCTACCAGGAACCCGCCGCGGGCGACTTCGTCGTCCTCGTCGTCATCCGCTTCCTCGTCCTCGACCGCCGCGCCCTCCTCCTACGCCTCGTCCTCCTCCGGCGGGTCGATCGGGGTCGCGGAGTGCGACGACTACCTCCAGGCGTTCCGCGACTGCATCGCGAGCAAGGTCCCGGAAGGCTCCCGCGCCGAGCTCAGCGAAGCGCTCGAGCAGAACGTCGCCACCTGGCGCTCGGCCGCCGCGAGCCCCGAGGGCCGGGCCGGCCTCGCCGTCGCCTGCACCCAGGCCCGCGACGCCGCCAAGCCGTCGGTCTCGGCCTACGGCTGCTCGCTCTGAGGGCTCGGCGGTCCCGGCGCCAGAGGGCTAGAGGTACCCTACCGGGCTAGAAGTTCCTGATCGTGTGCGCCGAGCCGTCCAGCTTGGTCAGCGTCACGGCGAAGTTCTCCCGGTAGGTGTAGGCCTGATCCTGGAGGAAGTCGAGCGCCACGGCTTCGCCGAGGAGGATCGAATAGTCCGTGTCGCTGCGCCAATGGATGCCGGCGTGGATGCCGTGGCCGAAGGAGATGTTGTGCGCCAGCTTGTGCAGCTCGCCGTTCACCCGGAGGTGCCCGCGATCCGCGCCGGTGTAGGGCACGAGGGTCTTGCCGTCCGCGGCGGGCACCTGCGGGTCGGGGATCGCGGCTCCCCCGTCGAAGAAGAACTTCAGCACGGTGATGCAGGCGCCGGCGACGGTGCCGTGCCCGGTCGGATAGGCCGGGTGGGCGGGCGATCCTTCCGGGAACGCCTGCGAGAGCAGGTAGCTGCCGTACTTGAGGTGGCTCTGCTGCACGGCCGTCGAGTCCAGCACGATCTTGTCGACGTGCCCCTGGACGGTCGTTCCCTGGCCGGTCTTCATGAGGTGCACGATGCCGCCGCCCGACTCCGGGCGATGGCGCAGGTGGACGATCCATTTCTGGTACCAGACGGCGTTGACCGCCGCTCGCGCGACGGCGCCGAGCGTCGCCACGATGTCCGGTCCGCCGAAGGTCCCGAACGGCTGCTGATTCCTGAATTGGTTGTAGGGGCTCCCCGGGTTCGGCTCGATGCCGAGCGTGTTCAGCACGAGATACGCGGTCAGATACGCCTGGTAGAGCTCGTCCACATGGGTGAACGCGGCGAGCCCGCGCCCGTCGTGCAGGTACCGCCGATCGTCCGTCGGGGGAGGGGCCGGCGGCTCCGCGCCATTCTGGATGGCCTGCCAGACGTCGAGCGTCGTCATGTAGTCGACGTCTGCCGCCAGGGTGTTCAGCATCTGGTCGATCGGCTGGGCGCCGAGGTTCGTCGGCCGGATGGCGAGCTGCGAGATGTACGGGCCGATGTCCTCGCCGGCAAAATACGTCTTGCCCTTTTTGCCGGGCAGGGTCAGCCCGCCGCGGAAGAGCAGCTGGGGCGTGACCGCGCCATGGGAGTCCTTGGGACCTGCGTAGGTGGCGCTGAGCTGGGTCAGCTCCTGGGCGGCGGCGATGGCGACGGCGTTGCTCGCATATTCCGTGAACGGCACGTCGCGCAGCAGCGAGGCCCAATAGAGCTCGACGAGCTCGGTGGCGTATTCGCGGCTGGCGAGCGCCGGAGCGGGCGGCACCACCGCGTCCCCGTAGTGCTGCGAGTCGGCGCCGACCAGGGTGAGGGCGAAGGCGCCCAGCGGGCCGTTCAGCTTGCGGCCGGCGCCGAGCAGGCCGGCGACCTCGAAGTCGTCTGGGTTCGCCGCTGCCGAGCGCGGTCCTGAACTTCTTGAAGGCGTCGGGCTCGACGACGCCGTAGGTCTTCTGCGCCAGGCATTTCGTGTACGTGCCGGACTTGTCCTTGTAGCGCTCCTCGTCGCCGTTCGTCGTGTGTTTCACGGAGCCGGTGGGCGTCGCCTCGAGGGTCGCGGTGCCAAAGCGCACCTCGAAGGCATCCTTGCCGTGCGGGTCGGTCACCCCGGGCGGCAGGCATGCCTTAGGAGCTTGCGGCAGCTTCGTCAGATCGGACATCGATTTCTCCCCGGGCGCCTTGCGCCGTTGCGTTCGTCCAGAGTCCACACGCAATGATTGTTTTACCCGCAGCTAAGACTTGCGTCAAGATGGAGCTCGGGAGCCACGGCCCTCCTCGAGCCTTACCTCTCAATGGAGAGACGGCCGCGGAGCAAGACTTCCGGCGCCCGGCCTCCGAGGCTCCGGCGTTACGCTTGACTTGCGCTGTCCCGGTGTTATTCTCGCGCCGGGAATCACCTTGCAGAGGAGCTCTCGCTCATGACGGCTCACCCGAGCGACCACAAGTTCCGCGAGCTCGTGCTCTACATCGCCGCGAAGTCGGAGACCGATCCCCACTTTGGTGCGACCAAGCTCAACAAGATCCTCTTCTACAGCGACTTCCTGGCCTATCGGACCCTGGGCAGCTCGATCACCGGCCAGAAGTACCAGAAGCTCGAGTTCGGTCCCGCTCCGAAGGCCGTCGTCCCCGTGCTGCGGGAGATGGAGGAGGAGGGGATCTGCGCCCAGTCGGAACGGACGCACTACGGCCGTACGCAGCGCCGCGTCGTGGCGCTCCGCGAGGCGAGCCTCGCAGCCTTTTCGGCCGAGGAGATCGACCTCGTCCGCGATGTCATCGCCGAGCTCTGGAGCCTGACGGGATCGGAGGTGAGCGATCTGTCACACCAGTTCGTCGGCTGGCAGGCCGCGGGGCTGGGCGAGGAGATCCCCTACGGCACCGTCTGGATCGATCCCCCGCGCCCGCTCACTCCGGAGGAGGACCGCTGGGCGCGGGAGGCGATCGCGGATTTCGTCCGCGAGTAGCCGGTGCGCAAGATCGTCCGCCATGCTCGCTTCACCCGCGAGCTCGGGGAGCTGTTGAAGAGCGAGCCGCGTCCCGAGCTGGCTGCCGAGGCGCTCGAAGCTCTGGAGTGGGCGGTCGTCCGCGAGCCGGAGAGCTTCGGCAACGCCGTTCACGGCCAGCCCGGCTTCCTCTGCCGTCCTTTTCGGACGGAAGCCCGAGCGTACCTGGTGCTCTTCACCTTCGACGAGTTGACGGTGACCTTCATCTCGGTGCGGAACGTTCCGGCCGGTCCGTTCTGATCCCGGTGGCCCAGAATGTCCATCCGGGTTTGACAGCCGCTCCGCGCCATGCCATGATTCCGCTCCGCTTCGAGGGAATTCACGCCTTTGGGGCCCGGTTCTTTTGTATATGACGCGGGGTGGAGCAGTCTGGTAGCTCGTTGGGCTCATAACCCAAAGGTCGCAGGTTCAAATCCTGCCCCCGCAACCAATATCGGAAGTGCCGACGGCCGCGAGAGATCGCGGCCGTCGGTGTTTTCGGGCGGTGCGCTGGCCGGAGGGCGGGCGCGGCGCGGGATTCTTTACCCGCTGGCGCGGAAGGCCAGCCGCCGCGCGGGAGCGCGTCCCGGCGCGACGGAGCGCGAAACGCCGCGCGGCTCTCGAGCCGTCGCTGCGGAAGGCGAGCCGTCGCTGCGGAAGGCGAGCCGCGCCGCCGCCGGGCCTCCCGGCGCGCGGGAGAGCCAGGGCATGCGTGCCCTGGGCCGGGCGCGAACGGTTGGTTTTCCCGCGACGCGCCTGGCTCAGCCGCGCGACGCCTGGGCGACCGCGTCGACGTTTGGCCCAACCGTGACGCGCCTGGCCGAGCATAAAGCTTGGGCCGCCGCGCCGCCTGGGCCAACCGCGTCGACGCCTGGGCGAACCGCGACGCGCCTGGGCTTGCCGCGCCTGAGGTCCAGCGCTCGGTGCGAGCAGAAAAAAGCGCCGGGGGAGATCCCCCGGCGCGGATGACTGCCTATCGATTGGAACGCAGGATGGGAGCTACTTGGCGGCGGGCGGTGCCGGCGGGACCGGCGGCGTTTCCGCCGCCGCCAGGGCCGCCGCCTTGGCCGTGGCCTTCGCCGCGGCTCGGGCGGCCTTTTGAGCCGGGGTCAGGCGCGTTCGCTCGATGGTGCGCGGGCGCGGCTTGACGCCGAACGCGAGCAGCTTGTCGCTATCGGGCCCGAGGACGCTGCGCAGGCCGAAGCTCAGCCGGTTGCGCAGGGCGGTCGCCTGCTTCCCCATGTCCCGCCGCTGCGTGTTGACATCGCGGAACTGTGACTTGGCGGCCTCCTGCTGCGTCTCGAGGTCGCGCGCCTGGGCGAGGAGGGTCCCCAGCGCCGTATGGTCGCCGGTGAACTGGGGCATGTCGGTCAGATGGGCGGCCAGGCTGTCGTAGAGCACCTGGCCCTCGACGATCTTTTCCTTGAATCGCTTGGTCATGATGCGGTCCTTTCCTTCCGGTGGAAGGTCGGCGGCCGCGGCGCGTCGTCGCGCCGGGGCCATGGTTTGACTCCTTGGTCCTTCACGGAGGGCGCGGGCCTGGGATGCTCGGCCAAAGAGAGCCCAGACCTCGCCCGACTTACATCCTCCCCGCCGGCTCGAGGCCTTTGGCACCTCCGCCCGTCTCGGGCGCTGGAACCAGCGGAACAGCGTCCGCGCGACCGTGGATACAGCATCTGTACGCGGATTCCTCCAGTCGTGCGCAGATCAACCTCCTTCTAAAGGATGCCAGGGCTCCATCGCCTTGGATCGGGCGACAGTATCGTTGCATCCAAGCTGGATGTCAACCGTTGTTTATCCCGAACGTGAGCCAGTGGTCCCGATCGCCCGAAGAGCGGCACATTCCTGGACTTCAATGTCGCGCTGATCGCCTCAGCCGGCCGCTTTCGGCCGCCGCCAGCGCCGGAAAGCCGCCTTCCAACCTTCGAGGAGCGCCAGCACCAGGGCTCCGGCGCCAAAGGCCAGGGCGAGGTCGGCGGCTCCCGGCGGATGGGGGCCGAAGCGGAAGAGCGCCCTCGCCTGGGGGACGTAGAGGGCGGCGGCGAGGACGGCCGCGGTCGCCAGGGCCACCCAGCGGAGGGCGGCGTTGGGCCGCCCCAGCGCCGCCCCCAGCGAGGCGCCGAGCGAGCGGCGGGCGAGGACGAGGCTGAAGTCGGCGAGGACGAGGGCGGTGAAGGCGAGCGCCCTCGCCTCGGGCTCCGGCAGGCCGCGGTGGAGCGCGCCGGCGAAGAGCCCGGCGATGAGGGCGAGGACGACGACTCCCTGGAGCAGGCTGGCGCCTACGAAGGCGGGGGAGAAGAGCCGGCGCCGCGGATCGCGCGGCGGGCGGCGCATGACGTCCGCCTCCTCGCGCTCGGCCTCGAAGACGATCGTCGACACCGGGTCGATCACCAGCTCGAGGAAGGCGATGTGGACCGGGGTGAAGACGAGCGGCCAGCCGAGGAGGAGCGGCAGGAGCGACAGGCCGGCGATCGGCACGTGGACTGCCAGGACGTAGCCCATCGCCTTCCTCAGGTTGTCGTCGATGCGGCGGCCGAGCCGCACCGCCGCGACGATCGAGCCGAAGTCGTCGTCGAGGAGCACGATCGCCGCCGCCTCGCGCGCCACGTCGGTGCCGCGGTTGCCCATGGCGATGCCGATGTGCGCGGCACGCAGCGACGGCGCGTCGTTGACGCCGTCGCCGGTCATCGCGACCACCTCGCCGGCGGCCTTCAGGGCGTCGACGATGCGCAGCTTCTGCTCCGGCATGGTGCGGGCGAAGACGGTCGCCGTCCGCATCCGGCGGTCGAGCTCGGCGTCGTCCATGCGGTCGAGCTCCTCGCCGCTCACCACCCCGCCGCCGTCCTCGCCGTCCGCGATCCCCGCCTGACGGGCGATGGCGCGCGCCGTCGCCGGGTAGTCGCCGGTGATCATCACCACCCGGATCCCGGCGTCGAGGCACTCGCGGACCGCCGCCGGCACGCCGGGCCGCAGCGGGTCGGCGAGGCCGACGAGCCCGAGGAGCTCGAAGGGGAAGTCGTGCTGCGAGGAGGGCCAGGCGGCGCCGGCGAACGAGCCGCGGGCGACGGCGAGGACGCGCAGGCCCTGGGCCGCCATCCGCTCGGTCGCGGCGCGCACGGCGGCGAGCGCGCCGTCGTCCAGGTGGCAGAGGTCGGCGATCGCCTCGGGGGCGCCCTTGGCGGCGATGGCGAGCTCGTCCTTCCCCGCCGCCCTCCAGACGTGCGACATGGCGAGGAGGCCGGGCGAGAGGCTGTACTCGTGCGCCAGCACCCAGTCGTGGTGGAGGTGCTCGGTCTGCGCCAGGAAGCGCCGCCCGAGCTCGTGGAACGCCTTCTCCATGGGGTCGAAGGGGTCCTCCTCGGAGGCCAGGATGCCGAACTCGACGAGGGCGTGGAAGCGCTCCGGCAGCGCGGCCTCCGCGGCGCCGCCGCCGGTGCCGCTGCGGCGCCGACCTCGTAGACGGCGCCGCCGGCCGCCAGCTCGACGATCTCCATGCGGTTGGCGGTCAGCGTGCCGGTCTTGTCGGTGCAGAGGACGGTCGCCGCCCCCAGCGCCTCGATCGCCGCGGCGCGCCGGGTGAGCACCCGCTGCCGCGAGATGCGCCAGGCGCCCATCACCAGGAAGACGGTCAGGACGAGCGGGAACTCCTCGGGGAGCATCGACATGGCGAGCGTGATGCCGGCGAGCAGGCCGTCGAGCCAGGTGCCGCGGAGGAGCCCGTAGAGGACGACGACGAGGACGGAGAGGCCGATGCCGGTGACGGCGAGGACGCGCACCAGCCGGCGGGTCTCGACGTGGAGCGGCGTCGGCTCGGCGGCGATCTCGCCGAGCGCCCTGCCGATGCGCCCGATCTCGCTCGCCGCGCCCACCGCCCGCACCTCGCCCATCCCCTGGCCGCGCACCACGACGCTCCCCGAGAAGACGAAGGGGAGGTCGTCGCCGCCCGGCCGCGGCGCCGGGCCGCCGGCGGCCGATCCGGCAGCCCCGCTGGCAGTCGATCCGGCAGCCCCGCCGGACGCCATTACGATCTTGCGCACCGGCGCCGGCTCGCCGGTCAGGAGCGACTCGTCGGCCGCCAGGTCGTTGGCGGCGAGGAGCGCCGCGTCGGCGGGCACGCGGTCGCCCTCGGCGAGGAGGACGACGTCGCCGCGCACCACCTCGCGGCCGGGGATGCGCCGCCGCTCGCCGTCGCGCACCACCAGGGCGCGCGGGCTGGTCAGGTTGCGCAGCGCCGCGAGCACGCGCTCGGTGCGGCTCTCCTGATAGATGGCGATGGCGACGGTGACGACCGCCGAGGCGAGCAGCATGAGCGCCTCGCCCCGGCTGCCGAGGAGCAGGTAGACGACGCCGGCGGCCAAGAGCAGCAGGAACATCGGCTCGCCGCCCACCTCGCGCGCGATGCGGCCGACCGTCCGCTCCGCCGGCCGCGGCAGCTCGTTCGCCCCCTCGGCCGCGAGCCGCGCCGCCGCCTCGGCGGACGAGAGGCCGCGCGGAGCGGCCGGGTCCGCCGCGCTCCGCGCCTCTTCGGCGATGCTCGCGTCGCTCATGGCGGCGTTAGCCTATCGTTCTCCGCGGTCTGGCTCGTGCGGGCGCTGCGCTCGCTAGAAACGCGCTATGACTAGCAACGTTGTCGGCGGCTACTTCGTTTTAGGCCGTCTATGACCGGTTGTATCCAGGTCGGTGTAAGCAATAATGAGTCCGCAGAGGGGCACCCGATGAAGCGCACGTGGACGATCCTCGGCGTGGGCGACGTGCCGGCCAGCTTGAAGTGGTACCAGGCCCTGTTCGGTCAGCCGGCTACCCTTCCCGCCCATGATTACTTTGGGCAAATCCTCGATACCGATGGAACTGTCCTGCTCTGCCTCCACGCGTGGGGCGCCCACGAGCATCCCTCGTTGACGAGCCCGGATCACGGGACACCCGGCAACGGGCTCCTGCTGTTCTTCCGTGTCGACGATTTCGACCTGGCGCTTCAGACGGGCACGCTCTCTCGTCGCTCGGCTCGACGAGGAGCCACACGTGAATCCGAACACTCGAACCAGGGAGTTCTCGCTCCGCGATCCGGACGGATATTACGTCACGGTCAGCGCGCTCTCCGCGGCCTGACGAGGCGCTGCTGTCGCGAACCCACTGACGCTGAGCCAGTCGCCGCGCTGAGCCGCCGCCGCGCGGCCGGCCGGGCTATCTCGCCCGCGTGGCGACCGGCTCGGCGGCATCCTCGGCGGCGCGCGGCGCGCCGCCGCCGTCGGCGGGCGCGGCCGGCGCCGCGCGCTCGGGGGGCATGCGGAGAGTGAGGAGGAAGCCGCTCGACATCAGGGCCGCGGCGGCCCAGAAGGGCGCCGGCACCCGCCAGCCGAAGAGCGCCGTCGACCACAGCGGACCGAGCAGGCGCGAGACGCCGCCGAAGGCCTGCTGCACGCCCATCACCTGGCCGGTCTCGCCGCGCGGCGCGCGGCGGGAGACGAGCGCCGTGGTCGAGGGGAAGAGGAGCGCCGTGCCGACCGGCATGAGGAGGAGGACGAGGCCGAGGCAGACGATGCGCAGCGGCGGCGACAGGGGGAGCCAGGCGGGGAGCGGGATCACCGCCATGCCGGCGGCGAGCGCGAGCGTCCCCAGGCGCATCACCCGGACCTCGCCGAAGCGGCGCACGGCGGGGCCGAGGAGGATCGCCCGCATGACCACCCCGATCGCCCCGATGTAGGCATAGAAGCCGCCGATCGTCAGCTCGGTGACCGCGTACACCTGCTTCAGGTAGAGCGCCAGGACGCCGTTCATCGCCATGAAGGCCATCATGCCGATGGCGTAGAGCCAGATCAGCGAGCCGACGGCCGAGCGCGGATGGGTGAAGACGTCCCACAGCCTGGCGGCGAGCCGGCGCTCGTCCTTCGCCTGCTTGCCGTCGTCCTTCGCCTTCGACTCGGGCAGCCAGCGGGCGGCCGACAGGAAGTTGGCGAGGCAGAGCCCCGCCGCCAGGTAGCCGGGCGCCGAGGGACCCAGGCGGGTCGCGAGCGATCCGATCACCGGCCCGATCATCACCCCGAGGTTGGTCGCCGCCGTCACCCAGCCGAGGGCCTCGGCGCGGTTCTCGGGGGCGATCGAGTCCGAGACGTAGGCCTGGACGACGCCGGTCGTGCCGCTCCCCATCCCCTGGACGAGGCGGGAGAGGAAGAGCATCAACAGGCTGTGGGCGAGCCCGAAGACGACGTAGGCGATGGCCGAGAGGACGAGCCCGGTCAGGATCATCGGCCGCCGGCCGTAGCGGTCGGAGAACCGGCCCCAGAAGGGCGAGGTGACGAGCTGGGCGAAGGCGAAGGCCGAGATCAGCACCCCGACCATGGCCGGCTTGGCGCCGAAGCGGGTGGCGTAGAACGGCAGGAGCGGCAGCACGATGGTGAAGCCGATCATGTCGACGAAGACGGTCGCCATCAGCACCCAGAGCTGGCGCATGGCGGCGTGGCGGCCGGGGGCGGGCGGGGCGGCGGCGGGCGTCGTCGTCATCCCCGGCTCTCCCGGCCCCAGAGCATGAACGCCGCGGCGCTCGCGGTCATGAGGAGGACGCCGTAGACCGCCGCCATGCCGAGGTCCTGGAGGCGCAGGCTGGCGAGGATCTCGATGGCGATCGGGCGGGTGTCGTAGGTGTAGAGCACGATCGAGGTCACGAGATCCCCGAGCGCGGTGATGAAGGCGAGGCCGAGGCCGGCGGCGAGCGCCGGCCAGACCAGCGGCACGGTCACCCGCAGCAGCCGCCGCGCCCGCCCCGCCCCCAGCGAGGCGGCGGCCTCGTCGAGCGCCGGGTCGAGCTGCGCCAGGCCGGAGAGGGCGGCGCGGCCGGTCAGCGGCAGGTCGCGGACGAAGTAGGCGAGGGGCAGGATGACCGGCGTGCCGATCAGGACGAAGCGGCCGAGCCAGGGCTGGTGGACGCTCCAGGTGGTGGCGAGCGCGATGGCGAAGACGGTCCCCGGGATCGCCCAGGGGAAGGCGATGAGGGCCTCGAGGGCGCGGCCGAGCCGCCCGCGGGCGAGGAGCGACAGGCGCGCCGCCGCGAAGCCCACGGCGAGCGCCGCCGCCGCCGCCGCGCTCGCCATCCAGAGCGAGTTGACGACCGGCCGCAGGTGCTCGGCCTCGGCGAGGAGAGAGCGGTAGTTGCCGAGGTCGAGGACCGGCGGCAGCGCCTCGACCGTCCAGGTGAAGGCGGGGACGAAGGAGAGGAGGATGAGGACGGCGTGCGGCAGGAGGAGGAACGCGGCGAGGAGGTAGGCCGCCACCGCCGTCGCCGCCCGTCCGCCCCCGCTCGCGATCCGCCGCCGCGCTGGCGCCACGCCGCGGACCGACCCCGCGACGACCGAGGTCTCGCCGCTCCCCCGCATCGCCCAGAGGGCGAGGAGGGCGACGGCGGTGAGCGCCACGGTCTCCACCCGCGCCATGGCGAGGTCGCCGTTCAGCTTCGAGGCGACGATCTGGGTGGTCATCACCCGGAAGCCGCCGCCGAAGACGTAGGGGGCCGAGAACGAGGCGAGCGCCGTCATGAAGGTGAGGAGCGCGGCGCCGGCGAGGGCGGGCTTCAAGAGCGGCAGCGTGACGCGGACGAGCTGGCGCCGGCCGCCGGCGCCGAGCGAGGCGGCCGCCTCGAGGAGGGCGCCGTCCAGGCGGGCGAGCGCGGCGCGGGCGAAGAGGTAGAAGTAGACGTACATCGAGTAGGCGTGGACGAGGAGGATCGCCCCCGGTCCGGCGAGCCGCCACGGCGGCTGGTGGAGGCCGAGGAGCGCCATCAGGGCGCGCGGCACGAAGCCGCTCTCGCCGTAGAGGAAGAGGAAGGCGATGACGCCGACGAGGGGCGGCAGCGCCACGGGGAGCGCCGCGACCGCCGAGAGCATCCGGCGGCCGGGGAAGTCGGCGCGCTCCATGAGGAAGGCGAGCGGCACGCCGAGGAGAGCGGCGAGCGCCACCGAGGCGAGCGAGATCCAGACGCTGCGCCAGAGGGCCATCCACTCGTCGGGTCGGGCGAGGAACTGGGCGAAGGGCGCCGCCGTCCACCCCGCCGGGCCGCGCAGGGCGTCGATCAGGGTGAGGAGGAGGGGATAGCCGACCAGCCAGGCGAGGAGGAGGGCGACGGCGGCGGCGGCGACGTGGAGCGCGCGCCGCCCCCGCGGGGCGCGCTCGACGGACGGCATGACGTGCCGGTCGGCGGACACCGCGCTCATCTCCCGCCCTTTGCTGGCTTGGGGTGCCTGGCCGGCTTGGCCGGCTCGGATCGCTCGGGCGGCTCGGCTGGCTCAGATACCGCGCGCCGGAAGATGCGCGGCGCCGGGCCCTTGCCGTTCGGCGCCACGGCGACGAGGTCGCCCGGCGCCGCGGCGTCGGCGCCGGCGAGCACCTCGATCTCGCCGTCCTCGCCGTCCATGCCCTCGACCGCCACGTGGTAGGCGGTGAACGGCCCGCCGTAGCGCCGCTCGACGACTCGGCCGCGGAGGGCGCCGGCGGTCGCCGCGACCGTATCCATGGACACGAGCGCCAGCGACTCCGGGCGGACGACGAGCTCGGCGGGGTCGCCCGGCGCCAGCGGCTCGGCGGCGATCCCCTCCCAGGCGGGCGCGCCCGGCGCGCCGCCGAGCGTCACCGTCCCCTGGCCGTCCCTCCCATCGCCCGCCGGCGCGAAGCGCCCGGCGAGGACGCTCGACCGCCCGACGAAGGTGGCGACGAAGCGGGTGGCCGGCCGCTGGTAGAGCTCCTCCGGCGTCCCCACCTGCTGCAGGACGCCGCGGTAGAGGACCGCCACGCGGTCGCCCAGGTGGAACGCCTCCTCCTGCTCGTGGGTGACGAGGAGCGTCGTGATCGACACCCGCTCGATCGCCCGCTTGAGCTCGCGGCGGGTCCGTTCGCGCAGCGCCGGGTCGAGGTTCGACAGCGGCTCGTCCAAGAGCAGGATGCGCGGCTCGGGGGCGAGGGCGCGGGCGAGCGCCACGCGCTGCTGCTGGCCGCCCGAGATCTCCCCCACGCGGCGCCCGGCGTAGCCCGCCAGGTCGACCAGGGCGAGGGCCGACTCCACCCGCTGCGCGATGGCGTCCTTGGCGAGGCCGCGGCCCGCCAGGCCGAAGGCGACGTTGCCGCCGACGGAGAGATGGGGGAAGAGCGCGTAGTGCTGGAAGACCATGCCGAAGTTGCGGCGCTCGGGGGGAGGCGGGTGACGTCCTCGCCGCCGAGGACGACGCGGCCGCGGTCCGGCGTCTCGAAGCCGGCGACGGTGCGGAGCACCGTCGTCTTGCCGCTGCCGGAGGGGCCGAGCAGGGCGAGCACCTCGCCGCCGGCGATCTCGAGCGACAGCCCGGAGAGGACCGGCGCGGCCGGCGGCGGCGCGAAGCGCTTGTCGATCCCCTCGAGAACTAGATTGACGAGGGTGGCGGGGGCGGTCATGCGGGAGGGATCGCTCACGCCGTGGATGGCCGAGCGGCGCCCGGGACCCGCGGACTACGAAGATACGTACGGGCGGCGGTCAAGTTCCAGACCGGCTCGCCCCCGCCGCTCCCTTGCCGCGCACGGTGCGGTCCCAGGTGGTCATCCACTCCTGCCCGTGGGCGGCGACGAGCTTCCAGTCGACCGCCGCCGGCTTGAGCTCGCGCAGCACCCCCTGGGCCCAGGGCGGCAGGTCGGCGGCGGGGACGTCGGTCCGCGCCGGCAGGCGGAAGGCGTCGCGGGCGGCGAGCGCCACCGCCGCGGGCGAGCCCACCCACTCGATGAACGCCTGCGCCTGGCGCGGATGGGGGGCGCCCTTGACCAGGCCGATCGCGTCGTCGATCACCGGCGAGCCGCTCGCCGCGAAGTGGAAGGCGAGCGACGAGCCGCGCTTGCGCTGCCAGAGGATGTCGGTCAGCTCCCAGACGGTCAGCAGCCCCTCCTGGCGCTCGAGCTGCGTCATCAGGAGCGCCGGGTTGAGCACGTAGGCCTTGGTCTGCCCGTCGAGCCGGCGGAGCCAGTCGAAGCCGCGCCGGGTGTCGCCGGTCTCCGCCACCGAGCGCGCCAGGATCATCCCGAAGAGCGTCCGCATGGTGCCGCTCGCCAGCGGGTCGCGGATGAGGAGCTTCCCCTTCCAGCGCGGGTCGAGGAGGTCGTCCCAGTCGCGCGGCGCCTGACTCTCGGGCACCGCCTTGGCGTTGTAGACGAGGACCGGCGCGGTGCGGTAGACGCCGAAGTAGAGGTCCTGCGGGTTGCGGCTCGCCGGCGGCACGGCGCCGGCCCAGCGCGGCCGGTAGGGCGCCAGCAGGCCGTCGGCGGCGCCGTGCGCGAAGACCTCCTGCGGCCCGCCGAACCAGACGTCCGCCTGCGGGTTCGCGGCCTCGGAGCGCACCCGGTCGTAGACCTCCTGCGAGCCCATGTCGAGCCAGCGGACGTCGATCTCCGGGTGCTCCTTCTCGTAGGTCTTCTCGACCAGGGTCAGCAGGTCGCGCCCGTGCGGCGAGTAGAGGACGAGCGGCGTCCGCCGCGGGCCGCCGCCGCAGGCGGCGAGGCGCGGCGAGGAGGGCGAGCGCGAGGCTCGCGAGAGCTCGGCGGAGGGATGGCGTCGGGATCATGGCTCGCGCCCGGGCGGCGGGCCGGGCAGGCGGGAGTCTATCCGTTTCGCCGCGGTATTCAGGTCGCGCAGGTCGCGCAGGTCGCGCAGGTCGTGCAGGTCGTGCAGGTCGTGCGCGGCTCCCGGCGGGCCGGCGGGCGGCAGCGGCGCGCCGGGGCGGCGGCGGAAGACGGTCATGGCGCCGCGGCCGTCGGAGTCGGCGAAGCGCGCCGCGGCTTCGTAGGCGCGCAGGAACCACGGGCGGGTGACGAGGGGCCGCATCCGGCCGCGGGTGTGGAAGAGCACCCAGGTCGTGGGGCGCGCCAGGAAGGCGCCCACCAGGTCCCCCTGCTCGACGTAGGGGATCGAGCCCGGCGTCACCAGGCCCAGCAGGTCGACGAGCGGCTGCCGGCCGTAGTAGCCGATCACCCCGATCTCGACGTAGGCGACGGCGTCCGCCGGCGCCGAGCGCCGGTGCACGAAGAGCGCCGCCCGGCGGTAGGTCGCGAGGTAGGGGAACCAATGGTAGGCGCCGAACCAGCCGGCGCTCGCGGGGAGGAGGGAACCTGCCGCGGGGAGAAGCAGGAGCAGGGCGAGCGCCGCGCCGACCCATCTCGCTCCGGCCCGCGCGAGCAGCGATTGGTCATCCTGAGCGAGAGCGAAGGACCTGGGCGGGGGGCGGCGCGAGATCGATTCGCCAGCGCGCCACCCCTTCCCCCAGGTCCTTCGCTCTCGCTCAGGATGACAAGGGAAGGGACTCTCTGGATCGAGCGGTTCGCTTCCTGAGCGAGGTTTCTTCGTAGGGGCGGAGCTCGCCTCCGCCCGCATCGACTCCAGCCGGGCCGCGACCTGCCGCCCTACCCACCCGGCCCCGAAGGGCGCGGCATAGAGGGCCGCGAAGGCGACGGGGAAGGCGTACCAGATGAAGAACGGCACGCCGAGGAGGGGATAGAGGACGGCGAGGGCGGCGGCGTAGAGCGCCAGGAGTCGCCCGGCGCGGCCCGCCCCGGCGGCGAGCGCCGGCAGGCCGGCGAGGCCGAGGGCGGCGATCCATGCCCAGCGCGGCCCCCAGTGCCGGGCGAGGAGGGGGAAGGCGGCGGGCCAGAAGCCGGCGCCGGCCTCCCGCCCGGCGGCGGCGGCCGCCATGGCGTGCTTGGCGACGCCGGTCTGCGGCAGGGCGCTGCCGAAGGCGGCGAGCGCGGCGAGGAGGCCGGCCGCGATCACCGCGCCGGCGGCGAGCCCGTAGCGCCAGGGGAGGCGCCGCCGCTCGCGCCAGAGCAGGAGACCGAGGAGGCCGGTGCCGACGGCCGCGTCCGGCCGCAGCCAGACGGCGGCGCCGGCGAGGAGGCCGGCCCAGACCTCGCCCGGCGGCCGTTCCGGATCGAGCCGCGCCGCGAGCAGCAGGCAGGCGAGCACCAGGGGCGCCGCGGCGCCGTGGCTCACCCAGAGGAAGGACGAGGCGAGGGCGAGGGTGCCGCCGGCGAGGGCCTCGGGCAGCCGCCCGCGCCGGCGCGCCGCGGCGAGGAGGAGCGCGGTGCAGGAGACCATGGCGGCGGCGGTGAGCCAGGTGCCGAGCGCCGGGATCGGGCAGGCGGGTGGCGAGGGTCAGGCCGGCGAGGAGCAGGGCGAGGCCGGGCTCGGTGGTGCCGAAGACCCGCTCGCCCGGGTTGAAGGCGAAGCCGTGGCCCGCCGCCAGGTTCCAGGCGTAGCGATAGGTGATGAAGAAGTCGTCGAGCGCGAGACCCGCCAGGCGGCGGGCGAGCCAGGCGGCGAGGAGGGCCCAGGCGAGGACCGCCGCGGCGACGAGAGCGGTGCCGGCGCCGGTCGGGGCGCTCGCGCCGGCGGGAGCCGCCGGGATGGCCGGAGCGGGCGGCGGGTCTCCCTCCGGCGCCTCAGCGCCTGGCGGCCGGTGCACCGTGCCCGAGCGCCAGCAGGTTGGCGAAGAGCCGGTAGGCGCCGGGGACGCCGGCCGGGAGCTGGCGGAAGAGGGCGAGGCCGGTGTAGACGTAGCGCCCCTGCCCGACCGTCGCGACGAGGAGGCTCCCCTCGAGCCGCGGGCCGCCGGGGTCGGCCATGGCGAGGAGCGGCTTGTACGCCGGGTCCCAGCTATGGGCGAAGTAGAGGCCGCGCTCCTGCACCCAGCCCTCCCAGTCGGCGGGGCCGATGCGGTTGGGCGTCGTGAAGACCGGGCTCGACGGATCGAGCAGGGTGACCGCCGCCGTCTCGTCCGTCACCCGGTCGTGCGGCCGGGCGATGTCGAACGGGAAGGGCGCGTACTTCCCCTCGACGAACGGGTACTGCTGGTACTGGACGATCACCAGGCCGCCGCGCCGCGCGTAGTCGAGCAGGCGCCCGTTGGCGCGGTCGAGCGCCGGGTCGATCTCGTAGGCGCGGCTGCCGACGACGATCGCGTCGTAGCCCGAGAGGTCGCCCGCCTCGAGGTCCGCCGGCCGCAGGAGGACGAGCGGCACGCCGACCTGGGCGAGGAATTCGGGCACCCGGTCCGAGGCGCCGCGCACGTAGCCGACGCGGTGGAGCGGCGGCAGCGCGACGTCCGCCGCGCTCACCTCGACGGTCGAGGGCTCCGGGCGCGGCGTCGGGCGGATGTGCGGGTAGTCGATGACCGGCGTCGCCAAGGCGATCCGCTCGCCCGAGTCGAGCACCGCCGAGAGGGTGAGCGGGTAGCGGCCGGGCGAGAGGCCGGCGGGGGGCGCGAGCGCCACGTCGAGGTGGGCCGCGGCGTTGGGCTCGAGCCGGAAGGCGACGGGCGCGACCGCCGGCCAGGCGGGCGGCGCCGTCACCTCGAGCCGGCCGCCCTGGACGTCGGCCGAGCGCGACGTCAGGGTGACGGCGAGCACGCGGGGCGTCCGGTTGCGCAGCGGCCACATCACCAGATGGTCGGCGAGCGTCACCTCGACCTTCGGCACCACGCGGAGCGGCCGCCGCACCTCGCCCAGCGCCTCGTCCTGCCGCTGGTAGACGACCTCGCGGTCGAGGTCGACCTCGACGCCGTGCAGGCGGAAGTGGAAGCGCGCGGTGAGCGGCGGCGGACCGAACGGCTCGCCGCGCTCGGCGGGCGCCGCCTGCGACCAGTCGTAGAGGTCGCCCCGCATCGGCCGCCGCAGGAAGTAGGGGAGGGTGAGCGGCGTCCCCGCCGGCACCGGCAGGCTCGATCGGCTCTGCGCCATCTCGCCGGGCGCGAGCCGCGCCGTGGGCGGGATCGGCTCGCCGGTCGCCACCGGCTGCGCGTCCCCCCAGTCGGCGCGCAGGGCGACGCGGACGTCCTCGACCGCCGCCGTGCCGCCGTTCCAGAGCGTCGTCACGAGCTCGACCGGCGCTCCCCGGGGTGACCGTCTCGCGGCCGGTGACGGCGTCGACCACGATGCCGGCGGCGGCGGCGAGGCCGGTCTCGGCGACGGCGATCTTCTCGTCGAGGAGCTCGGCGACAGCGCGCTCGCTGCCGCCGTCGGCGACGCGGGCGCGGGCGGCGCGCAGGTGCCGCAGGATCCCGGCGAGCGGCGCCGCGGCATTCTCCAGGTGGGCGGGGGCGAGCGCGGCGCGCGCCTGGAGCGCCAGCGCCTCGGCGGCGGCGAGCTGCTCGGCGACCTCGCGCTTGGCCGGCCCGTCGGCCAAGGGGGCGGCGATCGCCGCGAGGTGGGTGTCGATCCCCGCGAAGGCGTCTTGGCCCTCCTTGCCGGCGCCGCCCGCCACCCAGGCCAGGCGGTCGCTCTGGCCGCCGATCTCCTGGATCCGTCCCATGTCCTGCGAGCGGTGCATGCTGCGCGAGGCCATGGCGAGCTGGTAGGACGACTTGCCGGTCAGCGGGTCGATGGCGCCGAGCGGCAGGGTGAGCGTCGCCGCGTTCCGGTCGAACCAGGCGCCGCGGTAGAGCGCCTGCGGGCGCCAGGGGACGAGGCCCTCGGCGGCGAGCTGGGGGAGCGCCGCGGGGTCGCCGGCCAGCCGGTACGCCTCGGGCGCCACGACGCCGGAGGCCTGGTGCTGGCCGTGGCCGGCCTGCGGCGTGCCGGGGAAGACGGCGACCACGACCTGCGGCTTGAAGCGGCGGATCACCCGCACGGCGTCCTCGATCAGCGCCTCCTTGGGCCACAGGCGGAGCGTCTCGTCGAGCGAGCGGGTGAAGCCGAAGTCGAAGGCGCGGGAGAAGAACTGGCGGCCGCCGTCGATCTCGCGGGCGGCGAGGAGCTCGCGGGTGCGGATGAGCCCCAGCCCCACCCCCAGCTCGGGGCCGATCAGGTTCTGCCCCCCCTCGCCGCGCGACAGCGACAGATACGCCGCCTCGGCTCCCAGGCCGCGCGCCATGTAGGTGAGGAGCGCGGTGTCCTCGTCGTCGGGGTGGGCGCCGATGACGAGCAGGCGCCGGTGGCTGGAGAGCTTGGCGAGCGCGCGGTCGACCGCGGCGAGGCCGCCGGTCGCGGCCGGCGAGAGCGCCGAGGGCGCCGGCGCCGCGCCGGGGACGCCGCCGACGCCGGCCGACGCGGTCGCGGCGCGGCCGAGGCAGATCACGACGACGAGCGCCAGGAGAGCGAGGGCGGAGAGAGCCTCGAGGAGGCGTTGGATCATGGGCCGTTCTCTATCTATATAGGGGAGGAGAGGTCGTGATCCCGCGGCCGCGGGCATGGGCCGGCGGCGCCGGCGGGAGGAGTCTAGCAGGGCGGCCGCCCTGCGCTGCGATAGACTCGCCGCCATCCTGAGCGCTCGAACGGGGGACCGCGACGAGATGAGAGACGCAGCCGAGACGAGGCGCCGCCGGCGCCGGCTCCCCATCCGCCGGTTGGCTCCGGCTCTCTGGACCGCGCTCGCGGTCCTCGGCCTCGTCTGCGCCCTGGCGCTCGACCCCCATCCGGCGGCGGCGCGGGCGGGCGGCGGCCACAGCTACTCGGGGGGCTCGCACGGCGGCGGCGGGCACAGCTCGGGCGGCCACTACGGCGGCTTCTCGAGCTCGCGCTCCTACGGCGGCTCGTCGGGGGGGAGCTCGATCGGCTGCGGCGGCTTCTTCTTCCTTCTGATCCTGGTGATCGTGATCTTCATCGTCATCACGGCGATCAACAAGAACCGCGCCGCCGGCGGGGCGGCCCTCGCCGGCCCGGCGCCCCCGCTGCCGCCTGCTCCCGCCCCCGACCTCGCGGCGATCCGGGCGATCGACCCCGACTTCTCGACCGTCCTCTTCCGCGACTTCCTCTACGCCCTCTACGCCCGCGCCCACCACGCGCGCTCGAGCGAGCGCGACCTCGACGCCCTGGCGCCCTACCTCTCGGCCGGCGTGCGCCAGAGCCTCGCCGCCCGGCCGCCGGCGGGCGTCCCGGTGACGGCGGTGGTGGTCGGCGCGATGCGGGTCGTCGACGTCCGGCTGCCGGCGGCGACGGCGGCCGGCGGGTTGCCGCCGGACGCCGGCATCGGCGTCGAGGTCGAGTTCGAGGCGGACCTGACCGAGGGCGATCCGGCCGCCGCCCGCGCGCAGTACGTCCGCGAGCGCTGGCGCCTGCTGCGCGCCGCGTCGGCGAAGAGCCGCACGCCGGAGAACGTGCGGAGCTTCCACTGCCCGCACTGCGGGGCGCCGTTCGCGCCGGCCTCGCCGGCCGAGGGCGAGCGCTGCGCCTACTGCGGCGAGGTGGTGGGCGGCGGGCGCTTCGACTGGAACGTCCAGGCGGTCTCCGTGCTGGAGTCCGAGGCGCGGCCGCCGGCGCTCACCGGCACCGTCGCCGAGGAGGGGACGGACGACCCGACGGTCTTCGGCCCCGACCTCGCGGCGCGCCGCGCGGCGCTCCTCGCCGACGACCCGGCGGCGACCGACGAGGCGCTCGCCGCCCGCCTCGCCCTCATCTACGGCGAGATCAACGCCGCCTGGAACTCGCTCGACCTCGCGAAGGCGCGGCCGTACGTCTCCGACAGCCTGTTCGACTACCTGCAGTACTGGATCGAGGCGTACCGGCGCCAGGGCCTCAGGAACGTCACCTCGGGCGTCCACATGACCCAGTCGGCGATCGCCAAGGTGGAGCGCGACAGCTACTACGACGCCGTGACCTTCCGCGTCTGGGGGACGGGCCCCGATTACACGGTCGAGCAGACGAGCGGCAAGGTGGTCGGCGGCGACGCGCGCCGCGACCGCGCCTACAGCGAGTACTGGACGCTCATCCGCGGCGCCGGCGCGCGCGGCAAGCCGTCGACCGAGAAGAGCTGCCCCAACTGCGGCGCGCCGCTCGAGATCAACATGGCCGGCGAGTGCGAGCACTGCGGGGCGAAGGTGACGAGCGGCCGCTTCGACTGGGTGCTGTCGGAGATCGAGCAGGACGACTCGTACACCGGCTAGAGGCCCGCCGGCGGGGAGAGCGAGATGCCCGGCCCGTTCCTCACCGACGAGGCGAAGCGCGCCTTCACCGCCGCCGTCCGCGCCTTCGAGGGCGCCTGCGGCGCCGAGCTGGTGGTCGCCGTCCACCCGCGCTCGGGCTCCTACCTCGACGCCGACTTGAAAGCCGGGATCGCCGCCGGGCTCCTCGTCCTCGCCGTCCTCCTCTTCTCCCCCTGGCCCTTCGCCCTCGTCTACTGCCTCGCCGACCCGGTGGTCGCCGGCGGCCTCGCCGTCCTCGCCTCGTCGCGCAGCCGGGCGCTGCGCCGGCTGCTCACGCCGGCGGCCGAGCGGCGGCGCCGCGTCGAGGCGGCGGCGCGGGCCGTCTTCGTCGACAAGGGCGTCCATCGCACGCGGGCGCGCAACGGCATCCTCCTCTACCTCTCGCTCCTCGAGCGCGAGGCCGCGGTGGTGATGGACACCGGGGTCGAGGCGCTCGCCGCGAGCGAGCCGTGGCAGCGGGCCCTGGGTGAGATCGGGGCGGCGCTCGCCGCGGGCGAGAGGGGTGTCGCCGTCGCGGCGCGGGTGCGCTCGCTCGCCGCCGCCGCCGCCCCTGCCATGCCGCGCGGCGCCGAGCCGGTGGACGAGCTGCCGGACGAGGTGTGCGAGTGAGGCCGGGCCGGCGCTCGCGGCGCGCCGCGAGCGCCCGTATGCCGGGCCGCCGCCGCGCCGCTCTCATTCTCGCTCTCCTCTCGGCGCTCGCGCTCCTCGCGGTCGCCGGCGCCGGCACGGCGTGGGCGCGGGCGGGAGGAGGCCAGAGCTACGGCGGGCACTCGGGGAGCGGCGGCGGCGGGGGCGGCGGCGAGCTGATCTTCTTCGTCCTCCGCCTATGGTTCCAGTTCTGCGTCGCCTATCCGCAATTCGGCATCCCGATCACCGTCGTCGTCGTCGTCGTCTGGGTGCGCTACAAGCGCGTCCATCCGAACGCCACCGAGCACTGGGACACGCGGTCGGCGGCGGCCCGGCCGGCGGCGGCGGGCCGAGCCGCCTCGCGCGACCTCGAGCCGATCCGTGCCCTCGATCCGGACTTCTCGGGCGTCCTCTTCGAGGACTTCGCCTACGCGCTCTACGCCCGCGCCCACGAGGCGCGCGCCGATCCCGCCGCGCTCGCCGCCCTCGCCCCCTACCTCTCCGCCGCGGCGCGCGCCCATCTCGCGGCGCGCCGGCCGCCGGGGGCGCCGGTCGAGGGGGTCGTGATCGGCGCGCTCCGCGTCGTCGACGTCGCCGTGCCGGCGGTGGCCGCGCCGGGCGTGCCGGGAGCCGCGACGGCGGCCCCGGCACCGCTTCCCGCATCGCTTCCCGCATCGCTTCCAGGCGCTCGGCCGCAGGTCGAGGTGGGGCTCGAGATCGAGGCCAACATGACGGTGGGGACCGGCGCCGCGGCGAGCACCCAATACGTCCGCGAGCGCTGGCGCCTGGTGCGCGACGCCGCGGCGAAGAGCCGGCCGCCGACGGCCGTCGGCTCCTTCCACTGCCCGCACTGCGGCGCGCCGTTCGCCGACACCGGCGGCGGCCGCTGCCAGTACTGCGGCGAGGTGGTGACCGACGGCCGCTTCGACTGGAGCGCGCGGACGATCGAGGTGGCGGAGGTCGAGGACCGGGCGTCGGCGCTGACCGCCACGGTGGCGGAGCAGGGGACCGATTTCCCGACCGTCTTCCATCCCGCCTTCGCGGCGCGGCGCGCCGAGCTGCTCGAGGACGATCCGGCGACGACCGACGCGGCGCTCGCGGCGCGCCTCGGCCTCATCTACGAGCGGCTGAACGCCGCCTGGACCGGGCTCGACCTGGCGCCCGCCCGCCCCTTCGTCTCGGACCGCCTCTTCGAGTACCTCGAGTACTGGATCCGGGCCTACCAGGCCCAGGGCCTCCGCAACGTCCTCGAAGGCATGCGGCTGACCGACGCCAAGCCGGTCAAGGTGGTCCGCGACCGCTGGTACGACTCGCTCACCTTCCGCCTCTGGGCGACCGGGCGCGACTACACCGTGCGCCAGGCGGGGGGCGAGGTGGTGACCGGGAACCCCAAGGCCGACCGCCCCTACTCCGAGTACTGGACGCTCATCCGGAGCGCCCAGCGGAAGGGCGCGCCGCGCGCCGACGCCACCTGCCCCAACTGCGGCGCCCCGCTCGCGGTCAACATGGCCGGCCACTGCGAGCACTGCGGCGCGCTCGTCACCCGCGGCGACTTCGACTGGGTGCTGTCGAAGATCGAGCAGGACGACTCGTACGCCGGCTAGACGCCACGCTCCCTATCCGCGTTCTCGTTCGCCAAGGCGGATGGAGCCGCCGAACTAACGAATCCCTGGCACCTCGAAGGGAGTGGCATGCTAGGGCAGGATCTCGACGTACCCGTCCGTTCCGTGCACGCGGATCCGTTGCTCATCCCGGATCAGCCGGGTGGCATGCTCCACCCCCACGACGGCGGGCAGGCCATACTCCCGGGCGATCACCGCGCCATGGGTCATCAGGCCCCCCACCTCCGTCACCAGGCCTTTGATCGCGATGAAGAGGGGCGTCCAGCTGGGGTCCGTGTAGGCGGTGACCAGGATGTCGCCCGGTTCGAGATCGGCCTCCGCCATGTCCAGGATGACGCGGGCCCGTCCCTCGACGGTCCCGGCGGAGACCGCCAAGCCGACCAGCGCGCCGGCCGGCACGTCGTCGCGTCGGTACGCCCCGGCGACGAGCTCACCGTCCGACGTGAGCACCCGGGGCGGCATGAGCGCCTGATACGACCTGAAGGCGTCCTTACGCTGGCGGATGAGCTGGTCATCCACCTTGCTCGTGCGTACGACCTCCTGGAGCTCCTCGAATCTGAGGTAGAAGATGTCTTCTTTCTCACCAAGGACCTCCGTCTGCACGAGGCGCTCGGCCTCTTCCAGCAGGGCCTGCTTGTAGACGAAGTAGCGGCTGACCATGCCGTATTTGGGATGCTCCCGGTACCCGGCGAAGGTGCGGACGCGGTCGATCATCCGCTTGGCCTCCTCGGCCTTCCGCTCACCGTCCGGCAGGGCCCGCAGTCGCTGCAGCACCTCCTGTTCCTTCTTCTGTGCCTCCTGGCGGCCCTGCTCGAAGCGCCGCTCGCCGGCGCCGGGCTCGAAGTTCTTGACGTTGCCGAGGATCAGGGGCACGAGTGTGGTGGGGCGTTCGCGCCAGCGCGGCCGCGTGATGTCGATCTCGCCGACGCAGCGCATGCCGTACCGGTCGAGGAAGGCCCGGATGGCGTCTCGGGCTTCTCGCCCGCCCGGGACCTTCGCCAGCTCCTCCAGGAAGGCCTCGTCCTCGACGTGTTCCAGAAACGTCATCACCTCTGGATGCGGGCGGATCACGTCGGCGATGTCCAGGAGCGCCAGCCCCATCTCCGACGTAACGTTGTTGGGGACGGACTGCGTGAGCGTGTCGGCGGCCCTCTTCTCGCCCAGCCATGCCTCGAGCTGGTCGTTCAGCCACCACGTGGCCTCCATCCCGGCCATGATCACCTGCATGCTGCGCGGCTCGAACTGGACCCGCTTCATCTCCTGGATGTCCGCCAGGATGAAGTCGAGCAGCGCCGATCCGGACCTCGTGCGGATGTCGCGTTTCACGGCGGCGATGGACGCCAGGCTGCGTTCGATCAGCTCGGTGACGATGGCCGGATCGGTTTCGATCGGGGTGGGTGCGCCGGCGCCCGGCGGCGTCCAGGCGGGGCCCTCATCCGGGATCGACTGGATGAAGCCGTCGCGCTCGAGGACGGTCCGCAGCGCGTCCCCGATCAGGGGATCGGATCTCCCGAGGGCCTCCAGGAGGCCGGCACGGCTGGCCGGCGAGGCCAGGATCTGGGTGACGTCGACGAACAGCCGCCCGCCGGCCTCGGCCATCGGCCGGGGGGTCGTCATCTGCCAGAAGGACAGCCCCAGGGGTTTCAGGGGGTCGGTCATCATCTGCTGATGGCCGACGGAGACGTAGACGTGGTTCTCTCCGTCGCCGGCCGCCGGGATGGGGAACAGCGTGGTGATCGGCCGGCTCTGGACGATGTGGAAACCATCGTCGACCAGGCACCATTCGATGTCCTGGGGACGGCCGAAGTGCGCTTCGATCCGCCGGCCCAGCTGCGCGAGCCGCACGACTTGGCGCTCCGTCAGCGCTGGCTGCTCTTGCCGCTCCGGCTCGATCGTCTTCGCGACGACCTCGCCGTCGCGCACCTTGAAGACGTCGGCGTTCACCAGGCCGGAGACCAGGGCCTCGCCGAGGCCGAAGCAGGCCTCCACGGAGGCGACCTTCCGGTTGGAGGTGACGGGATCGGCCGTGAACAGGACGCCGGACGCCCGTGGGAAGACCATCTGCTGCACGACCACGGCCATGCGGACCTTCCGGTGGTCGAAGCCGTTCCGCAGGCGGTAGGTCACGGCCCGCTCGGTGAAGAGCGAGGCCCAGCACCGGCTGACGTGCTGGAGGATCGACGCCGGCCCCACGACGTTCAGGTAGGTGTCGTGCTGGCCCGCAAAGGAGGCTGTCGGCAAGTCCTCCGCCGTCGCGCTGGATCGGACGGCGTAGGCGGCTTGCTCGCCGAGCTGGGCGAGCGGGCGGGTGATCGCCGCCGCCAGATCGTCGGGGATGGCGATCTCTTCGAGGGTCCGGCGGATCTCCGCGCTGAGCGCGCGGATCGCCTCCCGGTCGTCCGGCGAAAGAAGCGACAGCCGATCGAGCTGATCATCGATCGTCGGCGCTTCCGCCATGATCCGCCCGAAGGCGTCCGTCGTCACGCAAAAGCCAGCCGGCACAGGGAGGCCTTCGATCCGCGAAAGCTCCCCCAGGTGCGCGCCCTTGCCGCCAACGACCACGACCTGCGTCTGGTCGATCTCCTCGAAACCCAGCACGTAGCAGCCCATCCGCTCCTCCCTCGGGCATTCTCCAAAGCATGTCGTAGCGTCTCACCGGGCCCCCCCATCCTGCTCAAGGAATGGCGCGATGCGCGCTTCGCGCCAAGGGTTCTAGCCAGCCCCTCGTTGTCAATCCTCGGCTATGGTAAAGTAAGTTAAACACAATGAGGTTATGCACCCTCAAGGCAGAGGGACTGAAGTCAGGGTAGGGAAGCGGGAAGCCGCTCGTTCGGGGTTATGGACGACCATGTGCACTTTGCCGGTTAACCGGCGCACGGAGGGAGAATCATGTCGACACGCCGCGAGTTTCTGCTCACCGCGGGTACGGGCCTGGCTGTGGGCTTGTTGTACCCTCGGATCGGCGGAGCGAAGGGTGCCTATAAAGCGGCCGCCCCCCTGCGCATCCGCAGGAACGTCGTGACCGCTGCGGCGCAGAGCGATCTCGACTCGTTGCGCAAGGGTGTGGCCGAGATGAAGAAACTGATCCAGACCCGGCCTAACGATCCACGAGGATGGGTCCTCCAGGCTTTCCTCCACGGCAATTGCACGAGCTTTACTTTCTGCCAGCACGGGAACTGGTACTTCGCGCCCTGGCATCGCTCCTTCATCTACTACTTCGAGCAGCTCATCCAGTGCTTCAGCAACAATAAAGAATTTGCGCTGCCCTACTGGGATTGGTCACGGACCCATAGCGTGCCGGGCTCGTTCTACGGCAGCGGCAACCCTCTCGACGACGATATCTCGATCAGTGACAGGTGCCCGGGTGCACCGAGCCCGGGACGCGGCGTAGCGGAGACGACTCGGCTCACGCAATCCGATCTCGACACCTACGTCGGTCCCGGCGTGATCAACGGCATCCAGCAGAACCCGGACTTCGCGACCTATGGCGGCGGCAATCCCGGACGCGGCCAGCTGGAAGGCACACCACACAACTTCATCCATCGGTGGGTTGGCGGAACCGCAGGCGGCGGCCGGAAGGTCAGCAACATGGTGCAGACCTTCTCGCCGCTCGATCCCATCTTCTGGCTGCATCACTGCAACATAGACCGCCTATACTCCAACTGGCTTGTCCGACCGAATCACAACCCGCCCCCGGAGAGCCAATGGCGCGATAAGTCTTTCAATGACTTCTACGATTGCAACGGTAACCGGGCCGGAGCGGAGTTCACCTGTGCCAGGACCCTGGACTCGCGGAACATGGGCTACGTCTACGATCAGACCCTCGCCCTGCCGGCGGCGCTGGCCGTGAGGCACCAGGCTGCGGTCAGCCCAAGAGTCTTGGGGTCGGTGGCCACGGCAAGGGCTGCCGTCAAGGCGGGCGTGCTGTCGTTCGTGACTGAGGCGGCTCCGCCGGAGCAGACGCGCCGATTCATGAATGCGGCGGCGGGCGGCGTTGCCAACTACGTCGTGCGGCTGCGCATCGACGGCGTCAAGACGCCCAAGCGGCAGAGCACCGGCGTCCATGTGTTCCTGGGGCCAGACGTCACCGCGGAGACGCCGATCACCGCGCCGGGATATGTCGGCAGCTTCACCTTTTTCAACGGCGAGGGTGAGGGCGGCGGCGGCGGCGGACATCAGCACGGTGCATCGAGCTTCCTGCTCAACGCCACCAAGGCCATGCAGGGGCTCTACGGAGACACCAGCCTGCCGGAGGGCGCCCTGTCTGTGTCGATCGTCACCCGGCCGCTCTCTGCAGGCGTTGACGCCTTCGCGACGGTGGAGGAGATCCACCCGGATAGAATCCAGCTCGACGTGGTCAACCTCGGCGCTTGAACGGGGTGTCACGTCGCGGCCCGGAGGGGCCGTGAAGGGTAGGAAGCATGCGGATCATCGTCATCGTGTTCTCGGGAGTCGTCGTCCTGGCCTGCGCTGCCGCGAGCTCGACCGTCCATGCCGCGGGTGCCAGGGAGCGCGGTGAGGGCGGTCCCGCGGCCGCGAGTGTCATGACCGCCGCACCCGCCACCTTCGAGGTCACACTCGGGGACGACGTGGTGCGGCGCCTCGAGCTCCACCTCGCGCACGGCTCGCTCGAGGTCGCCCGTCTGATCCTGCGAGACCTTCGTCCGCGGGCGGCGCAGACCTTGAAGGGCGTGCGGATCTTCGTCGAGAAGCCGGACGCTGACGCCGGCACGCCGGTCGACGACCCGCACTACGCGGGCAACTTCGTCCTCGGTCTCGAGGACTCGCAGACCATGCTGTGGAACATCGCGCCGACGCTCTCCAGGTTGTGGCATTCCGGCGCCCTGACGGCAAAGGGCCTGGCCCAAAGAAAGGCGCTGCGCATCACCTTCGTTCCCGATCCTGCGGAGCCCGCGACCCCCTTGCCAAAAGACTTTGCGCTAACGTTCAAGGGCTTGACGGTCGAGCTGCCGCGGCAATGAGTAGAAAAAACGACCTTTAGGCTCTCCGGCGGTTCTTCGCCAGCGCTCCCGTGGCTAGACGTCGTCCTTCCCCTCCGCGTACATATCGGGCAGAGGAAAGTCTTTTAGGCTGAATTGATTTCGGAGCTCGGAAGGTCTGGGGCAGGAGCCCGGCCGATTGCGCATCGGCGCTCTGGCGAGCGCGATGCGAACAAACCCTCCAGCGGGCCGGGCTGGATCTCTCGCGAAGAGGAGCACTCGTATGCGTGGGAATCGGTGTGCCTTGTCGACTCTGTCCATGACGATGATGCTGGCGCTCGGGCTGGCGGCGGCCCCGGCGGGAGCGGCGGTCTTCTTCCCCAACAAGACCGCGGACACCGCGGACGGCGCCTGCGACGCCGACTGCTCGCTGCGCGAGGCGGTCGTCGCCGCCAATGCCGCGCCGGGGGCCGACGTCGTCGTCCTCGGCCCCGGCGTCTATACGCTCACGCGCGGCGGCGCCGGCGAGGACGCGGCGGCGGCCGGCGACCTCGACGTCGGCTCGGACCTGACGGTGCTCGGCGCCGGGGCCGAGGCGACGATCATCGACGGCGCCGCGCTCGACCGCGTCTTCGACGTCCAGCCGGGCGTCCATCTCGAGCTGATCGGCGTCACGGTGAGGAACGGCCGCGTCGATCAGGGCGGCGGCGGGGCGATCCGCAACGCCGGCGCGCTCACCCTCACCCGTTCGGTGGTCGCCGGCTCGCGGGCGACGAACGGCGCCGGCGGCGGCATCCTCTCGACCGGCGCCGGCGCCACCCTGGCGATCGCCGCCAGCACGATCTCCGGCAACTCGGCCCGCGACGGCGGCGGCATCGCCGCGGGAGGCGCGATGACGCTCGTCGACTCGACGGTCTACGGCAACTCCGCCGCCGACCTCGGCGGCGGCCTCTACCTCTACTCGCGCCTCGCGGCGGAGCTCGCCGACGACACCATCGCCGGCAACCGCGCGGCGGTCGACGCCGGCGGCGTCTTCGCCGAGGGGGCGCCCTTCATCGGCTCGGAGGTCGCCCTGCTCCGCAACTCGATCCTCGCCGGCAACCAGGCGCCGGCGGCGCATCACCCGGACTGCCTCGACGCGCTCGCCTCGGGCGGCTTCAACCTGGTGGGCGATCCGACCGGCTGCATCGATTTCCAGGCCGCCAAGAGCGACCTGACCGGCACCGCCGGCACGCCGCTCGATCCGCGCCTTGGGCCCCTGGCGGCGAACGGCGGTCCGACGCCGACCCTGGCGCCGCGCTCGGCCAGCCTGGCGATCGGCAACGGCAACCCGGCCCCGCCGGGGAGCGGCGGCGGCGCCTGCGAGGCGGCGGACCAGCGCGGCGAAGCGCGCGGCGGCGCGGCCGGGCGCTGCGACATCGGCGCCTTCGAGGTGACCGGCGGCTGCGTGCCGGGCCCTCAGACCCTCTGCCTGAGCGGCGGCCGCTTCCAGGTCACGGCGCACTGGGCGACCGCCAAGGCGAACGGCGACGCCGGCGCCGTGCCCCTGACCGGCGACACCGGCTACTTCTGGTTCTTCGATCCGGCGAACGTCGAGCTGACGGTCAAGGTGCTCGACGCCTGCGTCGGCTTCGACCGCTACTGGGCCTTCCTCTCGGGCCTCACCAACGTCAAGGTGGACGTCACGGTGACCGACACCGCGAGCGGCAAGGCGAAGGTCTACAGCAGCCCGCTCGGCCAGACCTTCGCGCCGAAGCTCGACACCGACGCCTTCGCCACCTGCCCCTGAGATCGGGCAACTGGGTCCGTTGGGTCCCGAGGACGGCCGCCTGGAAGGGGGTTCGGGAGGGTGGTCCCGAGGGCGGCCGCCCGCAGCGGATCCCACGGACCCACTTGCCTGAGGTCGGCGCGGCTTCTCTTGCCGGCGGCCACGGCATAAAGTTCCCAGGCGGGGGCGCCGGCGCGCGCGATGCCGCGGCCCCCCCGCCCCGCTCTCATGCCCACGCTTCCGCGCTCCCTCCGGCATCTCGCCCGCCCGCTCGTCTGGGCGCTCGTTTGGGTGCTCGGGGCCGTCCTGCCGAGCGCCTGCGCCCGTCCGGCGCCGTCGCGGCCGCTGGCGGCGAGCGCCGCCCGCCGGCCGGCGCAGGTGATGAGCTTCCACGGCGCCGGCTGGCTGGAGCGGCCGGGCCGCGCGGAGGAGGAGCGGCCGGACCTGGTCCTCCGGGCGATGGCGCTCCATCCCGGCGAGACGGTCGCCGAGATCGGCTGCGGCACCGGCTTCTACTCGCGGCGCCTCGCCCGCGCCGTCGCCCCCGGCGGCCGGGTCTACGCCGAGGACATCCAGCCGGAGATGCTCGACCTCCTGAAGGAGCGCACGGCGGGGGACGGGATCGGGAACGTCGTCCCCGTGCTCGGCACCGAGGCCGACCCCAGGCTGCCGGCGGGCCGCATGGACTGGATCCTGCTGGCCGACGTCTACCACGAGTTCCAGCGGCCGCGGCCGATGCTCGCCGCCATCCGCGCCAGCCTCGCCCCCGGCGGCCGCGTCGCCTTAGTCGAGTTCCGCAAGGAGGGGGAGACCGCCGCCAAGATCCATCCCGAGCACCGGATGACGGTCGAGCAGGTGCTGGCCGAATGGCCGCCGGCGGGGTTCGAGCTGGTCGAGCGGCGCGAGGACCTGCCGATGCAGCACCTGTTCATCTTCCGCGCCCGCTAGGCCCGCCCGCTGCCCGGCCCGCTCATGCTAGAGTCGATTCGGGCTCGTCCGAGGCGAGCGGGCCCTCCGAACCCGTTGACTCCGCAAGGACTTGTGCTGCAGAGCAGGAGGAGCCACCCCGCGCGATGGCCGTGACCGCCCTATCGAGCCGCTGGACCGCGGCGGACTCCCTCGACCTCTACAACATCCGCGGCTGGGCCAACGGCTATTTCTCGGTCAACGCCGCCGGCCACATGAGCGTCCATCCGGGCGGCCCCGGCTCGCCGAAGATCGATCTCAAGGAGCTGGTCGACGAGGTGCGCGAGCGCGGCATCGGCCTGCCGCTCCTCATCCGCTTCTCCGAGATCATCAAGGGCCGGGTCGTCGAGCTCAACGAGGCCTTCGCCCGCGCCATCTCCGAGTACGGCTACAAGGGCTCCTACCGCGGCGTCTATCCGATCAAGGTCAACCAGGACCGCTACCTGGTCGAGCGGCTGGTCGAGTACGGGCGCCCCTACCACTTCGGCCTCGAGGCGGGCTCGAAGCCCGAGCTCCTCGCCGTCATGGCGATGCTCGACGACGAGGAGGCGCTCATCGTCTGCAACGGCTACAAGGACGAGGAGTACGTCGAGACCGCCCTCCTCGCCTCGAAGCTCGGCAGGAAGGTCATCCTGGTCGTCGAGAAGCCGTCGGAGCTGCCGCTCATCCGCGAGATCGCCCAGCGCACCGGCGTCAAGCCGCGGCTCGGCATCCGCTCGCGCCTCTCGGCGCGCGGCTCCGGGCACTGGGAGGCCTCGGCGGGCGACCGCTCGAAGTTCGGCCTCGCCGGGCGCGACCTGCTGAATGCCGTGGCCTACCTGCGCGAGCACCGGATGCTCGACACCTTCGAGCTGCTGCACTTCCACCTCGGCAGCCAGATCTCCTCGATCCGCGCCGTCAAGGACGCGCTGCGCGAAGCGGCGCAGGTCTACGTCAACCTGGTCAAGATAGGGGCGCCGCTCGCCTACCTCGACGTCGGCGGCGGCTTGGGCATCGACTACGACGGCTCGCAGACCAACTTCGCCTCGTCGCTCAACTACACCCTCCAGGAGTACGCCAACGACATCGTCTTCGGCGTCATGGAGGTCTGCGATCCCGCCGGCGTGCCGCACCCGATCCTGGTCTCGGAGTCGGGGCGCGCCACCGTCGCCCATCACGCGGCGCTCATCATCGAGGTCCTGGGGGTCGCCGAGTTCGCGGTGGGGAAGCTGCCGGCGAAGCGGCCGGCGGAGGCCGAGCTGCCGCTCGCCAACCTGTTCGACGCCTACCGCGAGGTGTCGCGCAAGAACCTGCTCGAGGTCTACCACGACGCCATCGGCTACCGCGACGAGTGCCTCTCCCTGTTCAACCTGGGGCACCTGTCGCTCGAGCACCGCGGCCTCGCCGAGGACCTCTTCTGGGCGATCTGCCAGAAGATCCTCAAGGTCACCCGGTCGCTGCCCGAGCTCCCCGAGGAGCTCGAGGGGCTCGAGCGGGCGCTCGCCGACACCTACTTCTGCAACTTCTCGGTCTTCCAGTCGGTCCCCGACTCGTGGGCGATCGACCAGCTCTTCCCGGTCGTCCCCATCCACCGGCTCAACGAGGAGCCCGGCAACCGCGCCGTGCTGGCCGACATCACCTGCGACTCGGACGGCAAGATCGATCACTTCATCGACCGCCGCGACGTCAAGAACGTCCTCGAGCTCCACGCCTTCAACGGCGAGCCCTACTACCTGGGGATCTTCCTCGTCGGCGCCTACCAGGAGATCCTGGGCGACCTCCACAACCTGTTCGGCGACACCAACACCGTCCACGTCTCGCTCGACGCCGAGGAGGGCTATCGGATCGACGACGTGGTCTCCGGCGACAGCGTGTCGGACGTCCTGCGCTACGTGCGCTACGACCGCAACGACCTGGTGGCGCGCGTGCGCCATGCCGCGGAGCTCGCCTTCCGCGCCAAGCGGATGACCCTCGAGGAGTCGCGCCAGCTCCTGCGCCGCTACGAGGAGGGGCTCGCCGGCTACACCTACCTGGAGTCGGATTGAGGACGATGGGTCCGACGCACCACCGGTCCAACGGAGATGGATCTCGAGCGGGAGGGGGCGTCCCCTTCCCCCCTTCCAGGGTGGGAAGGGGACCGAGGGGATGCGGGGGTGATCCAATAGACGCCGTAAAGCCCGCCGGAGCGAAGGTCGTTCGATCTTCAACCGGTCACCAAAACGACCACAGAGGTGCATCTTTATGAAGACTCTGACCGGAAGAGAGACCGATATCCTGGTCGAGCGGCTGCGCGAGGCGGTGCAGCTCGCGGAGGTGCCGGCGATCGCCCAGCGCATCAAAGGGGAGCTCGAGGCGTTCGCCGCCGGCGGGCTGCTGCTCCCCGAGCGTTTCCGCGCCGCGACCCCGGACCATTACTGCCGGCGCCTGCTCCATCGCGACCCCGACCTCGGCTTCACCGCCGTGGTCATGACCTGGGGGCCGGGCCAGCAGACGGCGCTCCACGACCACGCCGGGATCTGGTGCGTCGAGGCGGTCGTCGAGGGGGAGATGGAGGTGACGCGCTACGAGCTCGCCGAGCGCCAAGGCGACCTCTGCCGCTTCGCCGAGCGCGGCCACGTGCGCGCCCGCGTCGGCTCGGCGGGGGCGCTCATCCCGCCCTTCGAGTACCACGTGCTCGCCAACGCCGACCCCGACCGCGTCGCCCTGACCCTCCACGTCTACGGCGGCGAGATGGACCACTGCTCGGTCTTCGAGCCGATCGCCGGCGACGCCGGCGGCCGCTTCCGGCGCACCGAGCACGCGCTCTCCTACGACGCCTGATGGTGGGAGAAGAGCACCGCATGACGCCGGCGGAGACGCGCGACCCGCGCCTCCGGGTGCGGCAGGAGCGGCCGTTGAACGCCGGCCCCGAGCTCGCCGCCCTGCGCGCCCAGGTGGTGACGCCGAACGGCCTCTTCTTCATCCGCAGCCACGGCGACGTGCCGGCGGTGGATCCCGCCGCCTTCCGCCTCGAGATCGGCGGGCTGGTGGGGCGGCCGCTCGCGCTCTCGCTCGCCGAGATCCGCGCCCTGCCGGCGCGGACGCTCACCGCGACGCTCGAGTGCGCCGGCAATCGCCGCACCGGGCTGATGGCGGTCGAGCCCATCCCCGGCGAGCTCCCCTGGGGGGAGGACGCGATCGGCAACGCCTTCTGGACCGGCGCCTCGCTCGGCCGGCTGCTCGCCGCCGCCGAGCCGCTCGCCGCGGCGCGCCACGTCGCCTTCCAGGGCTTCGACCAGGTCGAGCGGCACGGCGAGCGCTTCGAGTTCGGCGGCTCGATCCCGCTCGAGAAGGCGCTGTCGCCCGAGGTGCTCCTCGCCTACGAGATGAACGGCGCGCCGCTGCCGCCGGCCCATGGGGCGCCGCTGCGCGCCGTGGTGCCGGGGTTCATCGGCGCCCGGAGCGTCAAGTGGCTGGCGCGGATCGAGCTCCGCGAGACGCCCTCCGAGAACTACTTCCAGCGCCGCGCCTACCGCCTCTTCCCGCCCGACGTGCGGGCGGCGACCGTCGACTACGAGCAGGGGAGGATGCTCGCCGAGCTCGGCGTCAACTCCGTCATCTGCACGCCGGAGCCGGGCGCCGTCGTCCCGCCGGGCGCCGTGCCGGTGCGCGGCTACGCGGTCGCCGGCGGCGGCCGCCGCGTCGAGCGGGTCGAGCTCTCGGGCGACGGCGGGGCGAGCTGGTCGCCGGTCGAGCTCTTCGAGGACCGCGGCCCCTGGTCCTGGCGCTTCTGGCGCGGCGCCCTCGGGCTCACGCCGGGCGCCGAGCACGAGATCGCCGTCCGCGCCTGGGACTCCGCCGGCCAAGGGCAGCCCGCCGATCCGGGGCCGATCTGGAACTTCAAGGGCTATATGAACAATGCCTGGCACCGGGTGCGGGTGACGGTCTCGACGGGCCGCTGAGCCGGCCTGTCGCCCGCCGCGTAGACGATTCCGTCCGACCGACCTCGGGACCACCCTCCCGAACCCCCTTCCAGGCGGCCGTCCTCGGAACCAAACTGACCCAGTATCCGCGCGGCACGCAAGTTGCTTCGCCGGTTATGATGTGGCGTTGCCGGAGGTCGACCTCCGGCTCGCCGCGCCGCGTCTCCGGAGACATCCCCGTCCATCCACGGTTCGCGGCTCCGCTGCCAGCAGGTGGCCGAGCGGCGGAACCGCTACGAGGTAGCCATGGCAGAACCAGCCCCTCTACAGACCCTACGCCGCACGCTGCGGCGGCGCTTCGGCTTCCCCTCGCTCCGCGAAGGGCAGGAAGAGGTCATCCGCAATGTGATGGCGGGCAAGGACACCCTGGCGATCATGCCGACCGGCGCCGGGAAGTCGCTCTGCTACCAGCTCCCCGGGCTCGCCCTGCCGGGCATGACGCTCGTCGTGTCGCCGCTCATCGCGCTGATGAAAGACCAGGTCGACAAGCTGCGCGACCTGGGGATCGAGGCGGCGCAGCTCAACAGCTCGCTCAATCGGCGCGAGCAGGAGGAGGCGATCGAGGAGATCGAGGAGGAGAAGAGCGACTTCGTCTTCGCCACCCCCGAGCGCCTCGCCGACCCGGAGTTCCTGGCGACCCTCTCCGGCGCCCGCATCAACCTCTTCGTCATCGACGAGGCGCACTGCATCTCCGAATGGGGGCACGACTTCCGCCCCGACTACCTGCGGCTGCGCGACGCCATCGCGGAGCTCGGCGACCCGCTCGTCCTGGCGCTCACCGCGACCGCCACCGAGCAGGTGGCGGAGGACATCGCCGAGCGCCTGGGGCGGCCGGACATGGAGGTGATCGACACCGGGATCTACCGCGAGAACCTGCGCTTCGAGGCGATCCCCGCCGTCTCCGAGGAAGCGCGCCGCGAGCAGCTGGCGCGCATCCTGCGCGACACCGAGGGGCAGGGCATCGTCTACGTGGCGACGGTCAAGGCGTGCGAGGAGGTGACGCAGGCGCTCGCCGCGGCCGGCTTCGAGGTCGCCCGCTACCACGGCCGCCTCGGCGCGCGCGAGCGGCAGGCCAACCAGGACCGCTTCATGGCCGGCGAGCTCAAGGCGATCGTCGCCACCAACGCCTTCGGCATGGGGATCGACAAGCAGGACCTGCGCTTCGTCGTCCACGCCGCGATGCCCGGCTCGCTCGAGTGCTACTACCAGGAGGCCGGCCGTGCCGGCCGCGACGGGGAGCCGGCGCGCTGCGTCCTCCTCCACCGGCCCGAGGACCGCAACACCCAGGTCTTCTTCATCAACGGGAGCTATCCCAAGCCCGAGCACTTCCGCGCCGTGCAGAGCGCGCTCGCCAAGCTGGGGAGCGACCGGCCGGCGGCATTGGGCGAGGTCCGCGCCGCGGCCGGCCGGGTGCCCAAGGCGAAGCTCCGCGTCATCCTGACCGCGCTCGTCGAGTCCGGGGTCGCCGAGGAGCCGGCGCGCGGCTCCTTCCGCCTGGCGCGCCGCGCCAACGCGGCCGAGATGGACGAGCTGGCGGCGCGCTACCGCGACAGGACGGAGGCCGACCGCGACCGGCTGAAGCGCATGGTCTCCTATGCCCAGACCGCCCTCTGCCGCTGGAAGGCGCTCCTCGCCTACTTCGGCGAGGAGGTCGAATGGGACCGCTGCGGCCACTGCGACAACTGCTCGCGGCCGATCCACGAGCTGGCCGCCCCGCCGCGGGCCGAGAAGCCGGTCTCGATCGCCGCCGAAGTGCTGCCGCTCCCCCCGCTGGTGGGCGACCAGCACGTCGCCGGGCTGTCCGCCGGAGACGTCGTCACGCTGACGATCTACGGCCGCGGCGAGGTGCGCGAGGTCGCCGAGGACACGGTGGTGATCGCCCTCCACGACGGCGAGACGCGGCGCTTCCGCCGCCGCTAGGAGCCACTTCGGCGCGGCGGTTGGAAGGGCGCCGGCCCCCCTCCAGGGCCGGCGCCCGGGCCGCCTCCCTGGGATAGACTCCGCGCCGTGAGCGACGCCACGACGCGCGGCATCCGCGTGCAGGTCAGCAGCTACTACGACCCGGAGCGGAGCTCGCCGCAGGAGGACTACTACTTCTTCGCCTACCAGGTGCGGATCAGCAACGTCGGCGGCGAGACGGCGCAGCTCCTCTCGCGCGAGTGGATCATCACCAACGCCAACGGCGAGGTGCAGAAGGTCCAGGGTCCGGGGGTGGTGGGCGAGCAGCCGGTCCTCTCGCCCGGCGAGACCTTCGAGTACACCAGCTTCTGCCCGCTCAACACCGCGGTCGGCTCGATGCAGGGCTCCTACAGGATGGTCTCCGACCGCGGCGAGAGCTTCGACGCCGAGATCGCCCCGTTCTCCCTCGCCGTCCCCAACGCCGTCAACTGACCGCCGCCCCCGGCACGGGCGTTGCTCCGTCTTCCGCCATGCCCACAGGCGACGAAGCGAAGCGAGCGAAGAACCGCCCCAAGCCCGCCAAGGCGGCCGCCGCCAAGAAACCGCGGGAAGGCGCCGAGCGACCAGCCGCCAAGCGGGCCCGGCCCGCGGCCGAGCGCCCGTCGGCCAGCTCGGGCGCCCTCCCTGCCGAGGCGCTCGCCGGCGAGTTCCCGCCGATCGACCTGCCCATCCGGCCGCCTTATCCGCCGATGGAGGCGGCCTCGGCGGAGAAGCTGCCGGACGGCCCCGGCTGGCTCTACGAGCCGAAGTGGGACGGCTTCCGCTGCCTCGCCTTCCGCAAGGGTACGGAGATCCTTCTCCAATCGAAGAGCGGCCAGCCGCTCGGGCGTTATTTCCCGGAGGTCGCGGCGGCGCTCGGCGGCCTGCCGCCGCGCGCCTTCGCGCTCGACGGCGAGATCGTGATCTTCACCCGCGGCGCTCTCGATTTCGACGCCCTCCTGCAGCGCATCCATCCGGCGGCGTCGCGGATCGAGAAGCTGTCGCGCGACACGCCGGCGGCCTTCCTCGCCTTCGACCTCCTGGTCGATGGCCGCGGCAAGCCGCTGGTCGACCGGCCGCTCGCCGAGCGCCGCGCCGGCCTGGAGGCGTTCTTCGCCGCTCTCCCCGCCGAGGTCGCCGAGGCGGGCGGTGTGCTCCTCTCGCCGGCGGTCGGAGAGCGCCGGACGGCCGAGCGGTGGATGCGCGAGCTGGGAGCGGGAGGCCTCGACGGCATCGTCGCCAAGCGGACGGACGAGCGCTACCGCTCGGGCGAGCGCGCCGGGATGGTCAAGGTCAAGCGGCTGCGGACGGTCGACTGCGTGGTGGGCGGCTTCCGCTATCTCCAGGCGGGCGGCGAGATCGGCTCGCTCCTCCTCGGGCTCTACGACCACGCGGGCAAGCTCGACCACGTCGGCTTCTCGTCGAGCTTCACCGCCGCCGAGCGGCGCGAGCTCAAGCCGCTCCTCGCCCCGCTGGCCGAGCCCCCCGGCTTCACCGGCAAGGCGCCGGGCGGCCCCAGCCGCTGGAGCACCCGGCGCTCGGACGACTGGCAGCCGGTCCGCCCGGTCCTCGTCTGCGAGGTGCGCTACGACCACTTCTCCGGCGCCCGCTTCCGCCACGGCACCAAGTTCCTGCGCTGGCGCCCGGACAAGAAGCCGGAGCTCTGCACCCTCGACCAGGTGAAGCCGCGGGCGGCGGGGCCGCTCCTGGAGCACCTGGGTATCGGTTGAGGGCTGAACGCCGCGTTCTACTTGCCCAGCCAGGCCACGAGCTGCTGGTGGTACGCCTCGCGATAGGCGCCGGCCCGCTCGGGCCGCAGGCTCGGCCCGCCGCGGCCGGCGGCCGCGAGCTTCGTCTTCACCTTCGCGAGCATCGCCTTCTGCTCGTGGCTGAGCACGTCGGGCATCGCGCCGCCGAAGTAGCTCCAGCTGTTGAGCGCCATCGCCTGCGCCTCGGTCAGGTCCAGGTAATAGAGCTCCGGGTGGGCAGTGCGCAGCGAGTACTTGGGCTCCGCGAAGCGCGGGCGGCGGGAGTCGACGCGGATCTCGGCATCGGCGAGCTGGTAGCCGCGCGCCTGGGCCTTCGCCGCTTCGTCGGGGACGACGAGCGCGTAGAAGCCGCCCTGGCCCTGGCGCTTGAGCGCCGCGGCCAGCCTGCCGACGTCGGTCCGCGCCGGGTCGTACTCGACCTCGACGACCTCGCCGCCGAGGCTGCCGATGCGCGTCGCGAGGACGCCGGGCGCCGCCCCGAGGGTCGCCTCGCCGTTCCAGTAGCAATACATCGAGAAGAGGGCCTTCGCCGGAGCGCCCGCGGCACTGGGAGCCGCTGCGGGAGCCGCCGCGGCCTGAGCCGCCGGAGCCACGCAGAGGACGGCGGCGAGGGGAAGGGTCGAAAGGAGCGAGCGCCAGGTCATCGTCGTGCCTCCTCGGCCGCGCTCTCCGGCGGCCTCATCGCTAGTACGCCGGGGCGGCGGGCGGCGGATTCCCGCCCGCCCGGCGGGTGAGCCTTAAGCCGCGGCGTCCACCTGCTAGAATGGCCCACCCATTGCACCCGAGCCAGCGCGGGAGGAGCCCTACATGGCGATCACGGACGTCAAACCGCAAGAGTTCCCGGACATCGTCGCCCCGGTCCCGGAGGAGCCCCGCGCCGCCGCCTTCCGGCCCTTCATCCCCGCCCAGGTGTCGATGCGCGAGCTGTCGATCCTGCCGCTCATCATCGGCACCCTCCTGGGGATCGTCTTCGGCGCCTCGTCGCTCTATCTGGTGCTCAAGGTCGGCCTGACGGTCTCCGCCTCGATCCCCGTCGCCGTCATCTCGATCACCCTCTTCCGCATCCTCTCGAAGCTCGGCCTGCGCAACGCCACGATCCTCGAGAACAACATCGTGCAGACCGCCGGCTCGGCCGGCGAGTCGATCGCCTTCGGCGTCGGCGTCACGATGCCGGCGATCATGATCCTCGGCTTCGACCTCGAGATCACGCGGGTGATGCTGGTGGCGATCCTCGGCGGCCTCCTGGGCATCCTGATGATGATCCCGCTGCGCCGGGCGCTCATCGTCCACCAGCACGGGGTCCTCAAGTATCCCGAGGGGACGGCCTGCGCCGAGGTCTTGAAGGCGGGCGCCTCGGACGAGGAGCGGGCGATCGCCGCCCGCGCCGCCGCCGAGGCCGGCGAGGCGCCGAACGCCCGCGCCGCCGCCTACTCCGGCGCGCGCACCATCTTCACCGGCTTCGGCATCGGCATCCTCTACAAGACCGCCATGGAGGCGTTCAAGACCTGGAAGGACGTCCCGGAGAAGATCTTCGCCGCCCCCTTCAAGGCGGGCTCGATCTCGGCCGAGATCTCCCCCGAGCTCCTGGGCGTCGGCTACATCATCGGCCCCCGCATCTCGGCCATCATGTGCGCCGGCGGCGTCCTCGCCTATCTCGTGCTCATCCCGGCGATCAAGTTCTTCGGCGAGGGGATGCCCGGCCCGCTGGCCCCCGGGCTCGTCCCCATCAGCCAGATGGACCCCGGGCAGATCCGCGGCGCCTACGTCCTCTACATCGGCGCCGGCGCGGTCGCGGCCGGCGGCATCATCAGCCTCTTCCGCTCGCTGCCGACGATCTGGCACGGCCTCAAAGGGGGCCTGGCCGACCTGCGCGGCGGGCAGTCGGGCGCCGCCGGCCAGGCGACGCTGCGCACCGACCGCGACCTCTCGATCAAGTTCGTCGGCATCGGCATCATCGCCCTCCTCGCCGTCATCATGCTGGCGCCCAAGCTCCACATGAACTTCCTCGGGGCGCTCCTGATCGTCGTCTTCGGCTTCCTCTTCGTCACCGTCTCCTCGCGGCTGACCGGCGAGATCGGCTCCTCCTCGAACCCGATCTCCGGCATGACCGTCGCGACGCTCCTCCTCACCTGCCTCATCTTCCTCGCCGTCGGCTGGACCGGTCCGGGCTATTACGTGACGGCGCTCTCGGTCGGCGCCATCGTCTGCATCGCCGCCTCGAACGGCGGCACCACGTCGCAGGACTTGAAGACCGGCTTCCTCATCGGCTCGACGCCGAGCCACCAGCAGGTGGCGATCCTCGTCGGCGCCCTGGCTTCCGCCCTGGTCCTCGGGCCGATCCTCCTCAAGCTCAACGACGCGGCGACGGTCTTCGTGCCGCCGGTGAGCTTCGAGGCGGTCTCGGCGAACGTCCCGCCGGCGGCGGCCGCGACGCTCCCGGCCTTCGCGGCGGAAGCCAAGACCCCGCAGGGCACCTGGCACGTCCTCGGCGTCCAGGAGGGTCAGCCGGCGGGCGCGCTCGGCAAGGCGGCCGGCCTGGAGCCGGGGGATTACCTGGTCGACGATGCGGGAAAGGTCGCCTTCCGGGTGCTGCACAACTTCCCGCCGACGCTGCGCGCCCCGCTCAACGAGCTGCAGCAGCCCGAGAGGCTCAACGGCCCGCAGGCGACGACCGACCCGAAGACCTATCGCGTCTGGCAGAAGATCGATCCGGCCGGCGGCCCGGCGGAGCGCTATCTCGTCGACCCGGCGACCGGCGTGCCGGCGTACCTGGTCGACCCCGGCATCAACGGCACCCACAAGCTGCGGCCGGACGGCACCACGGTCAACAAGTTCGACGCCCCCAAGGCGACGCTGATGTCCTACATCATCAAGGGGATCCTGAACCACAAGCTGCCCTGGGCGCTGGTGCTCCTCGGGGTGATGATCGCGATCGTCCTCGAGATGTCGGGCATCCCGTCGCTCGCCTTCGCGGTGGGCGTCTACCTGCCGCTCTCCTCCTCCTCGCCGATCCTGATCGGCGGCATGGTGCGCTGGCTGGTCGACTACAACCTGCGGCGCAAGCTCCGCGGCGAGAACCTGACCGAGGAGCAGCTCCAGGCCGAGGGGGACAAGAGCCCCGGCGTGCTGATGGCCTCCGGCTACATCGCGGGCGGCGCCATCGCCGGCATCCTGATCGCCTTCATGGCCGGCGTGCTGACCGACTTCAACGAGAAGGTCACCCACTTCATGGACGCCCACAACCCGTTCTTCAACGGCCCGCACGCCGACCTGCTGGCGATGGTCCCCTTCGTCGTGCTGACCTTCCTCCTCTATCTCGCCGGCCGCGAGGCGATCCTCGGCGGCAAGCGCGAAGAGGGCTAGCCCGCCAGGGGGGAGACTACGCTCTACGCATGGGTAGCAGGCGGATACGAAGATGGCCTGATCGAATGGAAACGATCGCGCCACGCAGGAGATCTTCCTCGAGGGTCGGTAGGTTGGCGAGAAGAAGCGCCGTCTGTGCCGCCGGCTGCCGGGGCGCTCCGCGCCGGAACAGGATGATCGATGGTAGACGTTCTTGGTGAAGAGCCAACAACGTACCAAAGTCGGTATCAGCCGACAGGATCACTCGCGCTTCAGTAGCCGCCAGCTGCAAGATCGCGACATCCTCCGCGTCGCGCAGCCCGACGTCGCGGACATGGATCGCATCGTGACCTGCGGCGTTGAGTGCTGCGGCAAGCGCCGGCGAGAGGGCGTTGTCGATCAGGAAGCGCATCAGGCCGGGACGAGCGGGAGCTCACGCTCGCGAACGGCCTCGGCAGCGTACCGCAGCGCCTCTCGGATGTCCTCTGCCTCGAGATCCGGGTACGCTTCGAGGATCTCGTGGACGCCCATGCCTTCGGCTACCATGTCCACTACCGTTGCTACCGGGATACGAAGGTGGCGAATGCAGGGGAGGCCACCCATCTGCACGGGGTCGGCCGTGATCCGTGTGAACTCCATCGGACGATCTCCCATACCCATAGGCGCGACGGAGCCGGACGTCTGCCGTCCAGCGTCCCCACTATAGCGCGGCGCGCATCGTCGACCACCTCACGCCGGGAACCGCTTCGCCAGCCAGGCCGCCAGCTCTTCGGGGTGATACCCGAACGGCCCCGGCTCGCCCTTGTAGGCGATGCGGCCGTCGGTCTCGACGACGTAGAGGCGCTCGGGCCAGCCGGAGTAGAGCGCCTCGGCGTGGTTGTCCATGCCGTCGATGGCGAGCGGCAGGCCGTAGTGGAAGCGCTTCACGAAGTCGTTGGCGATGGCGAGGCGCGCGGCCATCGTCTTCGGCTGCGGGTAGCAGACGTTCTGCTGGTCGTTCTCGTCCATCCGCCACTCGTCGAGCGGATGGGCTTCCTTGATGTAGACGGTCAGGAACTCGGCGCGGTCGCCGTACTGCCGGTGGAGCTTCTCCATGCGCTCGACCGAGCGCCGGAACGGCGGTCAGGTGTAGCTGCCGAAGACGAGGACCAGCGGCTTCGCCCGCCAGTGGTCGCGCAAGGCGACGGACGACGTGCCGTCGAGCGCGGTCAGCGTGGCGTCGGGGGCGCTCTCGCCCACTTTGAGCTGGCCCGTGTGCCGCTGGTCGTAGCGCAGCATGCCGAAGGCGTCGTGGGGACCCATCATCACGACGAAGAAGCCGATGTAGCCGACGACGGCCAGGACGGCGAGGGCGGCGACGCCCAGGACGATCTTGCGCAACATGCTCGAACCTCCCGCGGTACGGTACGGCGTTGGCGGAATTCTAACGCCGGCGGCGGCTCAGCGGCGGGGCTCCCCGCGCCAGAGCGGGATGCGGCCGCGGATGGTGCCGAACCCCATGCGGTCGAAGAGCTCGTCGACCGCTTCGCGGACGGCGCCGTGGTACTCGAGATCGGCGAGGCCGGCGGCGACCGGGGCGTCTCGGGCGACGGTCGCCAGCTCCTTCGAGAGGAAGGCGAGGTGGCGATGGGTGGCGAGGCGCTCGGCCAGGCCCGCTCCGCCGCGGACGGTCTTCATCTTCGCCACCTCGGGGAGGCGCCGATAGACGTCTTCGAGATGGCCGAAGTGGGCGAGGAGGGCGGCGGCGGTCTTCCCGCCGATCCCCGGCACGCCGGGGATGTTGTCGACCGCGTCGCCGGCGAGCCCGAGGAGGTCGGCGACCTGGTCCGGACGCACGCCGAGCTTCGCCTCGACCTCGGGCGGCGTCAGGCGGAGGCCCTTGCCGAAATCGTAGAGCGACACCCGATCCGAGACGAGCTGCGCCATGTCCTTGTCCGAGGTGATGATGACCGCTCCGTGCCCGCCGGCCTCCAGCCGGGCGACGAGGGTGCCGATCAGGTCGTCCGCCTCGTAGAGGTCGTCGATGAAGGTCGCGGCGCCGAGGGCCGCGGCGACCTCCTCGCAGGCGCGGAGCTGCGCCTCGAGCTCGGGCGGCGGCAGCGCGCGCTGCGCCTTATAGGCGGGGTAGATGCGGTTGCGGAAGCTGGTCGTCAGGCTACGGTCGAAGGCGACCCCCAGGTGGGTCGGCCGCTCGTCCGCCATCAGCTTCAAGCAGGAAGCTCGCGAAGCCGTAGACGGCTCCCGCCGGCGCCCCGTCGCGGCTCTTGAGGCTCTCGGGAAGCGAGAAGAAGGCCCGGAAGATGTACGGGCTCGCGTCGACCAGGTGGACGGTGCGCCCGAGCGTCACGGCCGCCCCGGCACCAGCGTCAGCTTCGCCACCGGGGCGCCCGGCAGGAAGGGCGTCGGGGCGCCCTTCTCCCAGGCGGCTTCCGAGTCGCTGTAGTGGGGGGAGAGGGGGTTGCCGCTCTCGCCCGCGGGGAGCTCGAAGATGCCGCTCTCCTCGTGGCCCGGCGCGACGACCAGCCGCTCGGAGGCGCCGAAGCCGGGGCCCTGGACGCGGGGCATGTTGGAGTCGCCGGGGAGCTGGCGCGGCGGGATGTCGAGGAGGCCCGCGGCGAAGGGGATCGCGGCCGACAGCGGGTGGCGGATCGCCGTCGTGTTGCGGCGCCCCCAGGTGAGGCGGGCGAGGTCGCGGCCCGACCTGTGGAGGTCCCGGATCGTCCCGTCGACCGCCGCCAGGAGCTCGGCGTCCCAGCTCGCGTAACGCCGGTCGAGCAGGTGCGGCGGCCGCTCGGTCACCAGCTTCCAGAGCGGCGCCTCGGTGTGGGGGACGAAGTCGTAGTCGAAGCGCGGGTCGGCGGCCGCGCAGGGGGCGAGGAGGGGCGCGAAGGCGATCTCCTTCGCCTCGCTGCGGAAGGCGCGGACGATGCGGTAGGCGACCGAGTCGACCGAGGCGCGGCCGGTCCAGGTGGTCTCGACGAGGCGCCGGACCTGGGCGCGCTCCGCATGGCCGGCGATCGCCCCCGCGGTGAGCGTGCGGAGGAGCAGGTCGCGCCAGCGGGAGAGGAAGAGCGCGCGGTCGTCGAGCTGGATCGCCAGCAGATCCCGCGGGGTCGCCCGGTCGAGGCGCATCAGGTCGTCGCGGATCTGCATCGCGCGCGCCCCCAGGTCATAGTCGCTGTCGCCGAGGAGCGCCAGGTCGGCGCCGCCGGCGACGCGGGCGTTGGCGGTCCACAGCCGGCCGGCGGGGGGATCGACCACCTTCGGCACCTGGTCCGGCGCGATCCAGCCGTCCCAGCGCCGGCTGCCGTCCGCCCAGGAGGTGGGGAGGCGGCCGTCGAAGCCCACCCGCCGCGGGATGCGGCCGATCACCGTCCAGGCGATGCGCCCGGAGGCGTCGGCGAGCATCAGGTTCTGGTTCGGGATGCCGGCCTGGTGCGCCACCGCGATCGCCTCGTCGACGCTCGCGGCGGTCTCCAGGCCGCGGCTGGCGAGATTCACCGCCTCCTCGCGCTGCGCCGTCCAGGCGTAGGCGCGCGGGCGCCCGGCGTGATCCTTGTCGACCACCGGACCCCAGATCGTCTCGACGACGTCCTCCATCTGCGGCTTGCCGCCGCGCACGCGGATCGTCTCGGCGTGATGGACGAACGGGCGCAGACCCTCCGGGGTGCGATAGAGGTCGGGGCGGCGCGGGTCGACCTCGAGCAGCACGAGGTCGCTCCAGTCGCCCTCGGTGTTGGTGAAGCCCCAGGCGACGCGGCCGTTCGATCCCACGACCATCGCCGGCACGCCGGGGAGCATCGCGCCGGTCACCCGCCGCTCGGGCGCCCCCGGCGGGCCGTTCTCGGCGGGCCAGGCGAGCGAGGCGTGGAACCAGGTCGTGGGCAGGCGCAACCCCAGATGCATGTCGTTGGCGAGGAGCGCATGGCCGTCGGCGGTGTGGGCCGCGGCGACCGCCCAGTTGTTGCTGCCGGGCAGCAGCTCGGCGTCATGGTCCGCGTCCGCGGGCTCGCGGGCGGCGAGCCGCGCCGGGCCGGGAGCTGGCGCCGCGGCGGCTTCGGGAGCCCGCCGCCGGCCGGCGGCGCAGGTCGAGCACCTCGGGGCCGGGGACCGGCGGCGCCGGGATCGGCCCGCCCTCGAGCGGCGCGTCCCACTCGCTGCCGCGCGGCGCCAGGAAGTCGAACATCGCGGCCGGCAGGGTGTCGTGCATCACTCCCAGCGCCGACTCGCGCTCCCCGCTGGCATCCTGGAGCTCGAAGAACATCGCCAGCACCGCGAGCACCGAGTCCTCCGGCTGCCAGGGGCGGGGCTGCGCGCGCAGCAGCAGGTACTCGAAGGGCGGGGCGCCGAGGGCGGCGAGGCCGCTGTTGACCCCTTGGGTATAGGCGTCCAGCAGCGCGCGGTCGGCGGGCGCGGAGCCGGCGACGACCTTCTCGGCGAGGGCCCGGAAGCGGTGCAGGCGGTCGGCGCGGTCGACCTCGACCAGCGGCGGACCGAGGAGCTCGGCGAGCTCGCCGGCGCCCCGCCGGCGGAGCAGATCCATCTGGAAGAAGCGCTCCTGGGCATGGACGAAGCCGGTGGCGCGGGCGACGTCGAGCCGGCTGGCGCCGCGGATCGTCGGCACGCCCTGCGCGTCGCGCTCGACGCTGACCGGCGCCGCGAGGCCGGGGAGGGTGCGCTGCCCGGCCTGCTGCGCCAGGCTGGCGGTGAGCCGGGTGCGCAGCCCGACGGCGAGGCCGACCAGGGCGACGACGAGGACGATGGCGATCCAGAGGACGACGCGGCCGGCGCGCGAGCGGCGCGCGGCATGGTCGGGAGCGGAGCGGGAGCGGGCGGCGGGATCGGTCATGGTCCCCTCCTCGGACGGGCTCCCAAGCATAGCGGATACACTCCCCGCCGATGAGCGACGACGCCTTCCCGGACCTCCGCGCCTTCCTCGACCGGCTGCGCGCGGACGGCGATCTCGCCGTCGTCGAGGCGCCCGTCGAGGCGCGGCTCGAGGCGGCGGAGATCCACCGCCGGGTGATCGCGGCGGGCGGCCCGGCGCTCCTCTTCACCCATGTCCGCGGGGCCGACTTCCCGCTGGCGACGAACCTCTACGGCACCGCCCGCCGCGCCGAGCTCGCGTTCGGGCGCCGCCCGCTGCGGCTGGTGAGGCGCCTGGCCGAGCTCGCCGAGACGCTCCTGCCGCCGACGCCGGCGAAGCTCTGGGGGGCGCGCGACGTGGCGCGCGAGGCGCTCTCGATCGGCACCGCGCGCCGGCGAAGGGGGCCGGTCGCCGAGGTGGTCACCGGGGACGTCCGCCTCGACCGCTTCCCGGTGTTGACCACCTGGCCCGAGGACGGCGGCCCCTTCATCACCCTGCCGCTCGTCTACACGGAGCATCCTCAGGGCAGGGGCGGCAATCTCGGGATGTACCGTCTGCAGGTGCACGGCGCCGCGACGACCGGCATGCACTGGCAGATCGGCAAGGGCGGCGGCTTCCACTACGCCGAGGCCGAGCGGGCCGGCGCTGCGCTGCCGGTGACCGTCCTCCTCGGCGGCCCGCCGGCGCTGACTCTCGCGGCCATCGCGCCGCTGCCGGAGAACGTCCCGGAGCTGCTCCTCGCCTCGCTCCTCGCCGGCCGCAAGCTCCCCCTCGTCCGCCCGCCCGGCTTTCCCCACCCGCTCGTCGCCACCGCCGAGATCGCCCTCGCCGGCCGGGTGGCGCCGCGCCTCCGCCGCCCGGAGGGGCCGTTCGGCGACCACTACGGGTACTACTCGCTGCGGCACGACTACCCGGTCTTCGAGATCGAGCGGCTGGCCCGCCGGCGCGACGCGATCTACCCGGCGACGGTGGTCGGCAAGCCGCGCCAGGAGGACTTCTACATCGGCGACCTCCTGCAGGAGCTGCTGTCGCCGCTCTTCCCGCTGGTGATGCCGGCGGTGCGCGATCTGTGGTCCTACGGCGAGACCGGCTACCACTCGCTCGCCGGCGCGGTGGTGCGCGAGCGCTACCGCCGCGAGGCGATGGGCGCCGCCTTCCGCATCCTCGGCGAGGGGCAGCTCTCGCTCACCAAGTTCCTCCTCGCGACCGACTCCCCCATCGACCTGAAGGATTTCCGGGCGACGCTCGAGCACATCCTGGCGCGGACCCGCACCGAGACCGACCTCTATGTCCTGGCGAACCTCTCGATGGACACCCTGGACTACTCCGGCCCGCGGATCAACGAGGGCTCGAAGGGGGTATGGCTCGGGCTGGGCGAGCCGGTGCGCGACCTGCCGGGCGCCTTCTCGGCCGCGGCGCTGCCGGCCGGGGTGACCGAGGTGCGGGTCTTCTGCCGCGGCTGCCTCGTCGTCGGCGGCCCGCGCTACGCCGACGATCCCGGCGCCGCCGGCCGCATCGCGGCGCACCCGGCCTTCGCCGCCTGGACGCTCCTCGTCCTCAGCGACGAGCCGCGCCGCGCCGCCGCCTCGGCGATCAACTTCCTGTGGACGACCTTCACCCGCTTCGACCCCGCCGCCGACCTCCACGCCGCGTCCGTCGAGGTGACGCAGAACCACCTCGCCTACCATGCCCCGATCCTGATCGACGCGCGGCTGAAGCCCGGTTTCCCTGCGGAGCTCGCCGCCGACGCCGCAACCGCCGCGACCGTCGGCCGCCGCTGGAAGGAGTACTTTCCGAGCGGCAAGGTCCAGATGGGCGACGCGGAAGCGGCGCATCTGGACCCCGGCTAGGAGCCCGAGCGCGCGTAGAATCCGCTCCGCTATGACCCAGCCCGCCGCGGTTCCCGACCCCAGCCTCGACCCGCGGTCGCCCGCCGCCCGCGGGATCGCCGGCCGGCTGACCAGCCCGTTCCTCCTCCGCCTGTTCTTCCTGCGGAAGCTGCCGCTGGCGCTCGCCGCCGGGGTGCGGCTGCGGCGCCTCGACGAGACGAGCTGCACGACCTCGGTCCCCTACGGCTGGCGGTCGACGAACCCCTTTCGCTCGACCTATTTCGCGGCGCTCGCGATGGCGGCGGAGCTCTCGACCGGGGCGCTCGGCATGCTCGCCGTGCGCCTCGCGCCCGAGCCGGTCGCCCTGCTCATCGTCGGCATGACGGCGAGCTTCGAGAAGAAGGCGACGGCGCTCGCGACCTTCACCTGCGAGGACGGCGGCGAGGTCTTCGCCGCGGTCGCCCGCACGCTCGCGACCGGGGAGGCGGCGACCGCCGACATGGCGACCGTCGGGCGCCTGGCCGACGGCACCGTCGTCGCGCGCTTCACCTTCCGCTGGTCGTTCAAGCGGCGGCGCAGGGCCGCCTAGCTAGCTAAGCTAGCCCACGCATGTCCCCGCTCGCCCTGGCGCTCCTCGCCGCCGCCGCGTTCCTCCACATGGGTTGGAACCTGCTGGTCAAGCGGGCGCGGCGGCGGCTGGTCTTCGTCTGGTGGTCGCTGGTCGTGGGGGCGATCGCCTTCCTGCCCCTCCTCCTCGCCAGCGCGCCCATCCCGGCGCGGGTCTGGCCCTACGCCATGGCCTCGGCGCTCTTCGAGGGGCTCTACTTCGGCAGCCTCGCGGCGGCCTACGGGGCGGGGGACTTCTCGCTCGTCTATCCGGTCGCGCGCGGCGCGGCGCCGGCCTTTCTCGCCCTCTGGTCGGTGCTCTTCCTCGGGCAGCGCCTCTCGCCGGCCGGTCTCGCCGGTCTCGCGGCGATCGTCGCCGGGCTCTCGGTGATCGCGAGCGGCGCGGCGGCGCCACGGGCCGAAGGCGGCGGCGCCGGGCCCGGCCCGCCGGCCTCGCGCGCCGGCCTCGGCCTCGCGCTCCTCACCGCGCTCGCCATCTCCGGCTACTCGGCGATCGACGCCCTGGGCGTGCGCATCCTCCGCCCGGCCCCCTACACGGCGCTCGTCTTCGTCCTCTCGGCGCTCGTCGCGGCGCCGCTGGTCGTCCAGCGCTACGGCTGGGGCGCCGTCGCCGAGGAGTGGCACGCGAGCTGGCCGCGGATCGCCGCGGTCGGCTTCCTCTCCGGCGTCGCCTACTCGCTGGTCCTCGCCGCCTACACCCTCGCTCCGGTCGCCTACGTGGGGGCGGTGCGCGAGGTGAGCGTCGTCCTCGCCGCGCTCGCCGGCTGGCTGTTCCTCGGCGAGGGGTTCGGCGCGCGGCGGACGGCCGGCGCGGTGCTGGTGATGGCGGGGATCGCGGCGCTCGCGGTCTACGCTCGCTGAGCGGCCCGCGGCCTGCTGTCCGTCACCGTCCCCGCTGCTCCTGCACCTGGCGCATCTGGGTCACGACCTCCTGGCCGGCGTAGAACAGCGCCGAGAGCTCGCCCTCGGCCTCGGCTCGCCGAGGGTCTCGCGATCGGTCTCGGTGGTGAAGGTCCCCTGGGGGGTGAGCACGTAGAACCGCACCCGATCGGGGTCGGGCAGGGGCTGGCTCGTCGTCTTCGCCATCCTGGGGAGCGCCTGCTTGGCGAGGGCCACGAACTCCTTGGCGGCCTTGCGGACGTTCTCGTGGCCGATGCCGCCCTTCATGCCGCCGCCGGTCTTGTAGTAGAGGCCGGCGTCGCCGTCGGCGAAGCAGGCGAGGGTGACGACGGAGTTCGGGATCCCCAGCTCCATCAGGGCGCCGTGGGGGTCGGCCGGCTGGTGGCCGGGCACCGCCGCGAAGCGGGCCGGGCCGGTCTCGAGCGCCTGGGCGCGCAGGTTCATGTAGACCGTCTCCGGCGAGTCGGCGGACTTCGCCGTGATGCGGTCGACCTCCTCGCGCAGCGCCGCGTCCTTGTCGACCTTGGGCGCCGGCGGCGCCGCCTGCTGCTTCTTCTTGCGCTGCAGGTAGACGAAGACCCCGATCAGGGCGATCGTCAGGATGAGGATGACGGGATTGATCTGCATAGGCTCGCTCGGGCCCCCGGACGAAAGCGCTCGACGCGGAACGGGCGCGCGTTATGGAAGGCGGTCACCAGGGGATCGGCCGGCGGTCGCGGTAGAAGCCGCCGGTCGCGCCGCCGTCGGGTAGGGTGGCGAGCCAGACGGCGGTGTCGGCGCCCTTGTCGACCGGCACGGTGGCGCGCGGACCGCCCATGTCGGTCTGCACCCAGCCGGGGCACATGGCGTTGACCAGGATGTTGGTGCCGCGGAGCTCGTCCGCGAGGATGCGCGTCAGGGCGTTCAACGAGGCCTTGGAGACGCGGTAGGCGGGGTAGCCGCCGGCCATCTCGGACATCGCTCCCAGACCGCTCGACACGTTGACGATCCGCCCGTAGTTGTGCCAGCGCATGATCGGCACGAGCACCTGCGCCAGTCGCCAGGCGCCGAGGACGTTGACCTCGAGCGTCTGGCGCACGGCGGACAGCGGCACGTCGAGGCCGCCCTTCTTCTGATCCAGGAAGACGCCGGCGTTGTTGACCAGGATGTCGACGCCGCGGATCTCGTCCTTGAGATACCTGCAGAGCCGGTCGACGTCCTCGGCAGAGGTGACGTCGAGCGGATGGAAGAGGATCTCGTGTCCTTCCCGCGCCAGCGTCTCGGCCGCCTCGCGGCCCTTCGCCTCGTCGCGCGCGGTGAGCACCACCCGCGCGCCCTTGCGCCCGAGCTGGCGGCAGATCTCGAACCCGATCCCCCGATTGCCGCCGGTGACGACGGCGATCCTGCGGTGAGGCATCGTCCAGGCTCCTGTCTCGATGTCGAAACGGCTGGCGGGTATTTTACCCGGCGCGGGGCGGAAACGCGCGCGGGATGCCGGGGGAGGCAGGAAAAAGGGGGACCGCGGGCGCGCTCTCCCCCTTCGGCCGCTCGGCGCCCGGCTGGTCGGGCGGCCGCCAGGCCGGCGCTATTCTCCGTCGAGCAGGCCCTTCTCCCGCATCCACCTCTGGTTGATCTTCGAGAGGTAGCGCTCGCCGGAGTCGGGGAGGAGGGTGACGACGAGGGCGTCGGCGGGGAGGAGCTCGGCGATCCGGCGCGCGCCGGCCACGGCGGCGCCGCCCGAGGAGCCGGTGAAGATCGACTCCTTCCGCGCCAGCTCGAGGACCGCCCGGTAGGCGGTCTTATCGTCGACCTTGACGATCTCGTCGATCGTGTCCCACCAGACGGTCGAGGGCATGAAGTCCTCGCCGATGCCGTCGACGAGGTATTGATGGATCTGGTCCGCGGGCGGCAGCTCGCCGTGCTCCCGGTAGTAGCCGTAGACGCTGCCGACGGTGTCGACGCCGATCACCCGGATCTGCGGGTTCTGCTCCTTGAGGTACCGCGCCGCGCCGCTGATCGTGCCGCCGGTGCCGACGCCGGTCACCCAGTGGGTGACCTTGCCGTCCGTCTGGCGCCAGATCTCGGGGCCGGTCGTGCGGTAGTGGGCCTCGGGGTTCGCCTGGTTGTAGTACTGGTAGGGGAGGTAGGCGCCCTCCTCGTCGCGCAGCCGCTCGGCGACCTTGTAGTAGGAGCGCGGGTCGTCGGCGGCGACCCCGGTCGGGCAGGTGATGACCCGCGCGCCGAAGGCCTCGAGGAGCGCCACCTTCTCCTGCGGGATCTTGTCGGCCGCGGTGCAGATCAGCTTGTAGCCGCGGAGGTTCGCCGCCATGGCGAGCCCCACCCCGGTATTGCCGGAGGTGGGCTCGACGATCGTGCCGCCGGGTTGGAGCAGCCCCGCCCTCTCGCCGGCCTCGATCATCGCGATGCCGATGCGGTCTTTGACCGAGCCGCCGGGGTTGAAGTACTCGACCTTGGCGGCGAGCGTCGCCCCGCGCGGCGAGAAGCGGCCGAGCGCGACCAAGGGCGTGTTGCCCAGGGTTTCCAGTATGTTCTCGTAGATCTCCATGGCTTCTCCGGGAAGGCTGCGGGGGCCGGCGGCGCCGGCGCGGCGCGGAGGATAGCACAGGGGTTTCGCCCTCTCCCCGGGGTGCCGGAAAGCAGCCCCGGCGCGCCGTGTTACATTGACCGCATGGAGCGGCCGGCGACCGATCTCTTCCTCTCTCTCACGCCCGAGCGGGTGCTCGAGGCCGTCGAGGCGGGAGGGCTGGCGTGCAACCCGGTCTGCTACCCGCTCAACTCGTTCGAGAACCGGGTCTACGAGGTCGAGCTCGAGGACCGCAGCCGCATCGTCGCCAAGTTCTACCGGCCGGGGCGGTGGAGCGAGGAGCAGATCCTCGAGGAGCACCGCTTCCTCCAGGAGCTCGACGCCGAGGAGATCCCGGTCGCCACCATCCGCCCCTTTCCCGAGGGCGGTACCCTGCGGAGCATCGAGGGGATCTACTACACGCTGTCCGACCGCCGGGGCGGCCGGGCGCCGGACGAGCTCGACGACCTCGCCGTGCGCCGGCTGGGGATGCTCGTCGGGCGGCTCCACAACGTCGGCGCCCGCCGGCCGGCGCCGTCCCGTCCCCGCCTCGACGCCGATACCTACGTGCGCGAGCCGGTCGCCTGGCTCGAGGACCACGGCGCCGTGCCGCGCGGCCTGCGCGACCGCTATCTGGGCGCCGCGCTGAAGATCGCCGATCTGGCGGACCGCATGATGGCGGAGGTCGCGACCCAGCGCATCCATGCCGACCTCCACCTCGGCAACGTCCTCTTCCGCGACGGCCTCCTGCGGGTCCTCGACTTCGACGACATGGCGACCGGCCCGGCGGTCCAGGACCTCTGGCTTGCCCTCCCCGGCCGCGACCGCGAGACGCTGCGGCAGCGCGAGATCTTCATCGAGGGCTACGAGCAGTTCCGCCTCTTCGACCGCGCCGAGCTGCGCCTCGTCGAGGCCCTGCGCGCCCTGCGGGTGGTCCACTATGCCGCCTGGCTCGCCCGCCGCTGGCACGATCCCGCCTTCCCCGCCGCCTGGCCGCACTTCGGCACCGACGAGTACTGGGAGCGCGAGACCAGCGACCTCGAGGAGCAGCTCGCGGTCGTCCGCGGCGAGGCCGAGCCGAGAGCCGAGGGCGGCGCCGGAGGCGAGGAGGGCGAGGGTGCCGAAGAGGAGGCGACCCTCACCAACAAGGACTTCTTCTGGGACTGGGAGGAGTAGACTCCCATGCGCATCCTCGATCAGGCGACCATGCACCGCGTCTTCGACGTCACCGACACCCTGGAGCTGTCGCGCGAGGCGGTCACCGTGCCCCTCGCCCCGGCCGGCGACGGCGAGGTCCGGCGGTTGCCGAACGGCCGCTACGAGATCACGCTCCCCGACGCCGACGACCTCGGCCCATTCCTCGCCGCCCTCCCCGCGCGGCTGCGTGCCCTGGGGGCCTAGTGCCGCCGCCCTTTCCGGACGCTCACGCTGCCGTGCCGGAGCCCGCGCTTCCGATCTCTTCTCAGCATCTCTTTCCAAGGAGGATTTCCATGCCCGAGCGCTTTCCCCTCGAGGCCGCGCTGCGCGACGGCCGGCGGCTCCTGGTCCGCCCCTTCACCGAGCACGACACCGAGGTCCTCTACGAGTTCTTTCAGCACCTGCCGATCGAGGTGCGCCGCTTCGCCTGGGACCGCATCGACAGCCGCGCCCTGGTCGAGAGCTGGGGGCTCGAGCTCGACTACGACAAGGTCCTGCCGCTCCTCGCCCTCGACGGCCGGAAGGTGGTCGCCGACGCCACTCTCCACCGCCGGCACGGCGGCCCGCTGCGCCTGGTGGGGCGGATCAAGTGGCTGATCGACCCCGCCTACCGCGGCGCCGGCCTGGGGACGATGCTCGTCAACACCTTCATCTCGATCGCCAAGAACGACGGCCTGCGCCACCTGACCTGCATGCTGATCGCGGACCTCGAGGCCGACGCCGTCAAGACGCTCTCCGAGCTCGGCTTCGACAAGTACCCGGTCCCCGGCTACGGCACCGACCCGGACGGCAACCAGCACGACATGGTGAAGATGGTGTTCAAGCTTTGAAGACGGCGCCTCCGCCGCCCGTATAATCCCCGCCTGCTTTCTGCTGCGCCGCCCGCCTTTCCCCGGCGGCGAGGAGACCCGATGTCCGAACAGTACATCTACGTGATGAAGGACCTCCGCAAGATTTACCCGCCCAACCGGGAGGTCTTGAAAGGAATCTGGCTGTCGTTCTTTCCCGGCGCGAAGATCGGCGTCCTGGGCGGCAACGGCGCCGGCAAGAGCACGCTCCTGAAGATCATGGCCGGCGTCGTCACCGAGTTCGGCGGCGAGGCCTGGGCCGCCAAGGGCGCCAAGGTCGGCTATCTGTCGCAGGAGCCGCAGCTCGACCCCGCCAAGGACGTGCTCGGCAACGTCGAGGAGGGGGTGGCCGAGACCCGCGCCCTCCTCGCCCGCTTCGACGCCATCAACGCCCGTTTCGCCGAAGACCTCTCCCCCGAGGAGATGGACAAGGTGATGGCCGAGCAGGGGAGGGTCCAGGACGCGATCGAAGCCGCCAACGCCTGGGAGCTCGACCGCACCCTCGAGATCGCCATGGACGCGCTGCGCCTGCCGCCGGCGGACGCCGACGTCACCACCCTCTCGGGCGGCGAGCGGCGCCGCGTCGCCCTCTGCCGGCTGCTCCTCCAGCGGCCCGACCTGCTGCTCCTGGACGAGCCGACCAACCACCTCGACGCCGAGTCGGTCGCCTGGCTCGAGCGCTTCCTCCACGACTACCCGGGCACCGTCGTCGCCGTCACCCACGACCGCTACTTCCTCGACAACGTGGCGGGCTGGATTCTCGAGCTCGACCGCGGCAGCGGCATCCCCTGGAAGGGCAACTACTCCTCCTGGCTGGAGCAGAAGCAGGAGCGCCTGAAGCAGGAGGAGAAGGCGGAGTCGTCGCGGCGGCGGTCGCTCGAGCGCGAGCTCGAGTGGGTGCGGATGAGCCCGCGCGCCCGCCAGGCCAAGGGCAAGGCGCGCCTCAACCACTACGAGGAGCTCCTCGCCGAGGAGCGCAACGCCGAGAAGCGGGTCGAGGCCAACGAGATCCACATCCCCTCGGGCCCCCGCCTCGGCGACCTGGTGGTTGAGGCCAAGGACCTCGCCAAGGGCTACGGGGACCGCCTGCTGATCGACGACCTCTCGTTCGCGCTGCCGCCCGGCGGCATCGTCGGCGTGATCGGCGCCAACGGGGCCGGCAAGACGACCCTCTTCCGCATGATCGTCGGCCAGGAGAAGCCGGACGGCGGGAAGCTGCGCCTCGGCGAGACGGTCAAGATCGCCTATGTCGACCAGAGCCGCGACTCGCTCGACGGCGAGAAGTACGTCTGGGAGGCGATCACCGACGGTCAGGACCCGGTGGTCCTGGGGAGCCGGCAGGTGGCGGCGCGCTCCTACGCCGCGAGCTTCAACTTCAAGGGGTCGGACCAGCAGAAGCGGGTCAAGGACCTCTCGGGCGGCGAGCGCAACCGCCTCCACCTCGGGCGGACGCTCCTCGCCGGCGGCAACCTCCTGCTGCTCGACGAGCCGACCAACGACCTCGATGTCGACACCCTCCGCGCTCTCGAAGAGGCCCTCCTCGCCTTCGCCGGCTGCGCCGTCGTCATCAGCCACGACCGCTGGTTCCTCGACCGCGTCGCCACCCACATCCTCGCCTTCGAGGGCGAGTCGGAGGTGGTCTGGTTCGAGGGCAACTACGAGGCGTACGAGGCCGACCGCAAGCGCCGCCTGGGCGCCGAGGCCGATCAGCCGCACCGCCTGCGGTACAAGAAACTGACCCATTAGATTCTGGCACCGCCGTTGCATCTCTCATAAGCCTGAAAGCAACGATGGGAGAGCGATCCCATGGAGCCCGTCAGGTTCTCTGCCGAAACGCGTCGTTCGCCGGATGTTCCGAGCGAGCCCGGACCGCGATCGCATCGTCGCTTGGATTGACAACGGAAGCTCATCGCGGGGCTTCCATCCGAGAGCAACCGAACGGAGAGGAGCATTTCTTATGAAGCGTCTAGCTTTGCTTACCGGTGCCACGATCTTCGCGATCTCCGGCGCCCTGATGGCCCAGGAGCCGAACACCACCGCGCCCGGCCCGACCACCAATCCCCAGCCGAACACCGCCAACAGCGACCTCGCCAATCCCGGCAACTCCCAGATGGCGCATCCGGGCATGCAGCCGGGCACCACGGTCGAGGATCCGCATCCGGGCAACACCGCCCAGGGCGCGACCGGCAGCACCTACACCTCGACGGCCCAGAACACCGGCACCACGGGGACGCAGAGCACCGGCTCGCAGGGTAGCGGCGTGACCGGCGGCACCACCGACACCACCACCACCGGCACCGGCACCGATACCACCGGCATGGCCGGCACCAGCGCGCGGCAGACCGGCACGACCGGCAGCGGTTCGACCACCGGCACCACCGACACCACCGGAACCACCACCGGCTCGACCGGCAGCACGGGCTCGACCAGCGGCTCGTCGATGGACACGACCAGCGGCAGCTCCTCGGGCACCATGTCGCACTCCGGCACGCGCCACCACCGCCGCGGTCACCGCGGCCACCTGCCGCGCACCGGCAGCGAGATGCCGCTCGTCGGCTTCGCCGGCCTGCTCGCCCTGGGCGCTGGTCTCGGCCTGCGCAGCCGCTCGTAAGAGCCGGCGATCGACGGCGAACGACGCGCCTGGCGCCCTGCGGCGCCAGGCATTTTCTTTTTTGGGCCATTTTTGAAAGTTGATCGTGGCACCCGCCTTGCACCCTCAGAAAGCTGCGGATGGGAGCTCCGGGACTACTCCCAGAGATTCAATGAACCACCAAAGGAGCCGACCATGAACAGCAAGCGCGTCCTTCTCAGCGTCTTCCTCAGCGGGCTGGTGAGCGTCACCGGCGCGGCCTTCGCCCAGAGCGGCGGCAGCGGCGGCACCGGTGGCAGCGGCAGCGCCGGCACCACCGGCAGCGGAGCCATGGGCACCGGAACGACCGGCACCACGACCGGCACGACCGGGACGCTGGGCCAGCCGACCACCCAGGGCACGACGACCGGCACCACCGACACGTCGGGCAGCATGAACGGCACCACGCCGACCACCGGGACTACGACCGGCACGACCACCGGATCCACGGGCTCGACCTATGGCACGACCGGGACCGGCACCAACACGAACGGCACCACCGGCACCGGCACGACCACCGGCTCGACCTACGGCAGCCAGACCGGCACGACGACCGGGACGACCACCGGCACGACGGGCACGACCGGCACGACCACCGGCACCACCGGCACGACGGGCACCACCGGTGCCTATGGCGGCACGACCGGCACGACGTCCGGTTCCGCCACCGGCTCGGCCTATGGCACCCAGACCGGCACCAGCGCCGGCGGCGGGTCGGGCGACACGACCAGCGGCTCGAGCACCTCGAGCACGATGGACACCACCGGCAGCTCCGCGACCTCGACCACCGCGGGCACGGCGGGCGGCAGCCTGCCGCACACCGCGAGCGACATGCCGCTCATCGGCCTGATCGGTCTCGGCGCCCTGGCGAGCGCCCTGGCGATCCGGTTCGGCCGCAATGCCTAGAGCGCTCCCGCAGCTCTTCTCTCCGTGACCCCTCGAGGCACCTGGCATCCCACGACGCCAGGTGCCTTTTGTCGCGGCCTGGGAGAGAATCGCCCCCATGACGCAGAGTGAGCTCCCGACCCTTTCATCCTTCCCCTCCTTTCAGCGCATGGCCGAGCCCCCGGATCCGAGCCAGTCGACCGAGCAGAGCCCGGCGAGCCAGCCGGCGGCGGCGCCGTCGCGGCCGAGCGCCCGCTCCGCCGTCTCCCGCTGGCTGGAGCGCCTGCTGTTCGCGATCGCGCTCGTCTGCCTGGGGACCTACGGCTACGTGTCGCTTCACGCCCGCGTCGTCCAGCACGAAGCCGCCCGGCGGTTCGATGCCAGTCTGGCGGCCCGCCCCGCCGCTCTGCCCGGCGATGCCGGCGATCCCGGCGCGGCAGGAGGCGGCCCCGGTGGCCCCGGCGCCCCCGGTGGTGATGGAGAGGCTCCCGTCACCGAGGCCGCGGCTCCCGCGCCGGCGGCCCCCCTCCACACCGGCGACGTCATCGGCCGCCTCGAGGTGCCGCGCGTCGGCGTCTCGGTGATGGTCCTCGAGGGCGACGACGACGACACGCTCAGCCAGGCGGCCGGGCACATCCCGGACACCGACCTGCCGGGCCAGCCGGAGAGCAACATCGGCATCGCCGGCCATCGCGACACCTTCTTCCGGCCGCTGATGAACCTGCGGAAGGGGGACGAGATCCGCCTGACGACCGATCGCGGCGCCTACCGCTATACCGTCGATTCCATCCGCATCGTCTCGCCCGATGACGTCGCCGTGCTCGACCCGGTCGATCATCCGGTGCTGACGCTGGTGACCTGCTACCCGTTCTATTTCGTGGGGCACGCGCCGAACCGGTTCGTCGTGCAGGCGCGGGAAGTGGCAGGACCGCAGACGCCGGCGCCGGCGCCCTGATCGATCGGCTCCTACCCTCTCAAGCTCCAGGCAGCAGAGCCTTGCCGCGGAAGCTCAGGCGCTCTTCTGGGCGAGAGCGGCGTCGAGCGGCAGGCGGACGACGAACTCGGCCCCCTCTCCGCAGCCGTCGCTGTGCGCCTCGACGCGGCCGCCGTGGAGCTCGATCAGGCGCTTGACCATGGTCAGGCCGATCCCCAGGCCGGCGCCCGCGCGGTCGAGGCTCTGCTCGCCCTGCGTGAAGAGGTCGAAGACCCGCGGCAGGAGCTCGGGCGCGATGCCGATGCCGCTGTCGCGCACCCGCACCACGCCGCAGCCGTCCTCGGCGTCGACGGCGATCGCGATCGCGCCGCCCGGCTCGGTGAACTTGACGGCGTTGCGCAGCAGGTTCGACAGCACCTGCTCGAGGCGGGTGGCGTCGGCCGAGAGCGGCAGCGGCGCGGCCGGCAGCGCCAGCTCGAGGGCCTGGCCGCGCGCCTCGAGCAGCGGCCGCGCGCTCTCGACCACCTGGCGCACGACCGCGGCCAAGTCGAGCGGCTCGCGCCTCAGCTCGACCTTGCCGCGGGTGATGCGCGAGACGTCGAGCAGGTCGTCGACCAGCCGCACCAGGTGTTGGATCTGGCGTTGGACGACCGCCGTCGCCCGCGCCTGCGGCCCGCCGGTCGTCGTCTGATCGAGCACGTAGGAGGCGTTGGCGATCGCCCCCAGCGGGTTTCTCAGCTCGTGGGCGAGCATGGCCAGGAACTCGTCCTTCCGGCGGTCGGTCTCGGCGAGCGCCTCGGCGCGCGCCAGCAGCTCCGCCGCCAGCTTCTCACTCTCGGCGGTGCGCGCGGCCAGGCGGTCGCGCATCAACCGGAAGGCCGCCGAGAGGCGGGCGACCTCGCTCACGCGGCTCGGCACGAGCGGCGCCCAGAGGTTCCCCGCGGTCACCTGGTCGACGGCGTCGGCGAGCGTCGCGAGCGGCCGGGCGATGCGCCGCGCCGTCACCAACCCGGCGCCGATCGCCAGCAGGGTGCAGAGGACGAGGAGCGCGAAGGCGAGGTCGCGGCCGCGCAGCACGCCGGCGAGAGCAGCGGCGCGCGGCCGCTCGACCGCCACCGCCCAGCCGACCTCCGGCAGGCGCGAAAAGGTCGCCAGCCGATCGCCGATCGCCGGGATGCGGCCGGCGGCGACCACCCCGTCCCAGCCGGCCGGGAGCGGTGGCGGCGGCTCGCTGCGGCGGGTGTGGTCGAAGCGGGCGATCTCCTGGCCATGGCCGTCGGCGAGCGTCACCCGCGACCCGGCGCGCTCGAGGCGGTGGGCGAGCGCGTCGGCATGGAAGGCGGCGACCAGGGCACCGACGGGCCGGCCGTTCTCGCCGCGGATCGGCGCGCTCAGGATGAGGAGCTTCCGCCGGCCGGCCCTCCCCAGGCGGAGGCCGACCAGCGGGCGGTGGCCGAACACCCCATGCGCCACCTCGATCGCGGCGGCGCGATCGAGCGGCAGCGATCCCGACGCGGCCACCACGTTGCCGTGCGCGTCGAGTGTGGCGAAAGACGAGACGTCGGGGTGGATGCGGCGGGCGTGCTCGAGATAGACGGTCTGCTCCGCCGTCTGGAGGGGCGCCAGACCGGCGACGGCGGCGACCGCCGCGAGGCGGGCGGCATTGAAGCTCAGGAAGTCGCCGACGTCCTGGGCCACCGAGGCGGCCTCGATCCGTTGCACGTCGATCGCCTGCTCGCCCGCCAGGCGTTCCTCCTGGTCGGTGACGACCGCGACGGCGAGGATGAGGGCGAGGGTCGCCGTCAAGGCGAGCGCCATGGCGAGCCGGGCGCGCAGCGCTCCGCCATCGGCCGCGGCGAGACGGCGGCTCAGCCAGGGGAGCAGCATGATGGCGAGGCCGCTGATCAGATAGAGAGCCACTCCGGTCCACGCCTGCCTGGGGAGCGAGACGAGCAGGCCGAAGGCGAGGAATGCGGCGCCGCCGCCGAGGTGGAGCGCGAGCCAGAGGGCGCGCGGCGCGCGTGGCCGCAGCTGCAGGTAGCCGAGCGGCGGCAGGAGGAGGAGGAAGGCGAGCCCGAGCCAGGGGAGGAGCGACGGGCTCGCGGCATAGGCGTCGGCGCTGAAGAGGGGCAAGACGCCGAGCAGGGCGAAGCCGGTGAGCGTGCCGCCGAGGCTCATCACCAGCGCGAAGAGGTCGCCGGCGCGCGCCGCCGGCGGCCGGCTGGCGGCGGGCAGGAAGGCAGCCACCCAGACGCCGAGCCCCAGCATGGAGTAGACGAGCGGCCCGGCCCCGGCGTGGAACCCGCTGGCGAGGCCGAGGAGGGCGAGCCCGGCGGTGCCGTGGAGCGCGACCGTCACCCACCGCCGCGGGCGGAGCATCGGCACCGAGAGCAGGCCGATGCCGCTGGCGAGCAAGGCGATCCCCCACAGGGTGAGGTGGGGAAGGAGGCGGGCGTAGAGCGGGGAATCGAGCCGGTGCGGCGCGACCAGCATGAGGGCGCCGACGACCGCCGAGCAGAGGCCGATCATCCACTGCAGGGTGTCGACCGACAGGGCGCGGAGGGCGCTCGCCAGGCCGCGCGGACCGGCCTCGCCTCCGGCCGCTTCGTGTTCGATGAAGTGCCTGTCTCTCAAGAGGATACCTACCGCGCCCGCGCCGCCGCGCCCATCCTGGCCGGGCGGTCAAGAATATCTAACTTCGAGGGCCGCCGCCGCCGCGCGAGCGTTGTGCTAACGTCCAAATCCGCCCTGAGACCCCCTTCGGAGGAGACGCATGCGCCCGCGCCGCAGCCCGTTGCCGCTCTTTGCCCTCTCGCTCGCCTGCGCCGCCGGCCTCGCGGCCGCCGCGCCCGTCCCGGCGGCGGACCCGCAGCCGCCGCTCGCCGGCTTCAGCCCCTCCCGCGCCGCCGAGGAGCGCGCCATCGAGGGGCGGTTCGACGCCGCCCTGCGCAAGGAGGACCTGCGCGAGTGGATGAAGCGCCTCGCGGCGCGGCCCCACCCCGTGGGCTCGGCCTACGGCAAGGAGAACGCCGAGTTCCTCGCCGGCCTCTTCCGCTCCTGGGGCTATCAGACCGCGATCGAGGAGTTCCGCGTCCTCTTCCCGACCCCCAAGGAGCGCCTGCTCGAGATGGTCGCCCCGAGCCATTTCCGCGCCGCCCTGGCCGAGCCGGCGCTCGCCGAGGACCGGACCTCGAGCCAGTCCGCCGAGCAGCTCCCCACGTACAACGCCTACTCGGCCGACGGCGACGTGACGGCCGAGCTCGTCTACGTCAACTACGGCGTGCCCAAGGACTACGAGGCCCTGGCGCGGCGGGGGATCGACGTGCGCGGCAGGATCGTCATCGCGCGCTACGGCGGCTCCTGGCGCGGCATCAAGCCCAAGGTCGCGGCCGAGCACGGGGCGATCGGCTGCCTGATCTATTCGGACCCGCGGGACGACGGCTATTTCCAGGGCGACGTCTATCCCCAGGGGGCCTACCGCAATCCGAACGGCGTGCAGCGCGGCTCGGTCGCCGACATGCCGCTCTACTCCGGCGATCCGCTCACCCCCGGCGTCGGCGCCACCGCGGACGCCAAGCGGCTGCCGCGCGACCAGGCGCCGAGCCTCCCCAAGCTCCCGGTGCTGCCGATCTCCTACGCCGACGCGCAGCCGCTGCTCGCCGCCCTCGGCGGCCCGGTCGCGCCCGAGCCGTTCCGCGGCGCCCTGCCGATCACCTACCATCTGGGCCCCGGCCCGTCGCGCGTCCATCTGAAGCTGCGGTTCAACTGGGACCTGGTGCCGGCGCGCGACGTCATCGCCCGCCTTCCCGGCGCCGAGCTCCCCGACGAGTGGATCGTGCGCGGCAACCACCACGACGCCTGGGTCAACGGCGCCGACGATCCGATCTCCGGCCTGGTGGCGGAGCTCGAGGAGGCGCGCGCCGTGGGCGAGCTCGCGAAGAACGGCTACCGGCCGAAGCGGACGATCGTCTACGCCGCCTGGGACGGCGAGGAGCCGGGCCTGCTCGGCTCGACCGAATGGGCCGAGACGCATGCCGCCGAGCTCACCCGCAAGGCCGCCGTCTACATCAACTCCGACACCAACGGCCGCGGCTTCCTCGAGGTCGGCGGCTCCCACACGCTCGAGCGCTTCATCAACCAGGTGGCCCGCGATGTCCGCGACCCGGAGACCGGCCTCTCGGTGCTCGCCCGCCGCCGCGCCCTGGACGTGGTCAACGGCCCCATGGCGGAGCGGCACGAGCTGCGCGAGCGGCGCGACCTGCGCATCGGCGCGCTCGGCTCGGGCTCGGACTACACGCCGTTCCTCCAGCACCTGGGGATCGCCTCGCTCAACCTCGGCTACGGCGGCGAGGACGGCGGCGGCTCCTATCACTCGATCTACGACTCCTTCGACCACTACACGCGCTTCGGCGATCCCCGGTTCGACTACGGCCTGACGCTCTCCCGGACCGTCGGGCGCGCGGTGCTGCGGCTCGCCGGCGCCGACGTCCTGCCGATCGATCCGCAGGGCTTCGCGGAGACCGTCGCCCGCTACGTGGGGGAGGTGAAGAAGCTCGCCGACGACGAGCGGCAGGAGACCGAGGAGACGAACCGCGAGCTCGAAGGCCGCGAGCTGGCGGCGGCCGCCGACCCGACGGAGACCTTCGTGCCGCCGGCCTCCCGCGCTCCGGTGCCGCACTTGAACCTCGCGCCGCTCGAAAACGCCGTCGCCGGGCTCGAGCGGAGCGTCCGCGGGTACCAGCGCGCCGCCGCCGGCTACGGCGACGGCGGCCGCACGCTGCCGCCGGCCGCCGCGGCGGCGGTCGACGCCGACCTCATCGCGACCGAGCGGGCGCTCACCCAGGGCGACGGCCTCCCCCGCCGTCCCTGGTACCGCCACCAGATCTACGCCCCCGGCTTCTACACCGGCTACGGCGTCAAGACCCTCCCCGGCGTGCGCGAGGCGCTCGAGCAGCACGACTGGAAAGAGGCCGAGGAGCAGGCGGTCGTCGAGGCGCGGGCGATCGACGCCTTCGCCGCCCAGGTCGACCGCGCGACGGCGGCCATCCAGGCGGCCGCGCCGGGAGCCTGAGCGCGGCGCTCGGCGGCGGTATGACGGATGTCAAGTCGAAGTCCTGACATCCGTCGCTTACCCCGCCCGCCCGTTCCGGCCATGATCCTCCTGTACCCAAGGAGGGTCGAATGCCCATCGGAACCCGTGAAGCACCGAGTTTTCCCCCCGCCGAGCTCGCCGGGGCGGTCAAGCGCTACGGCGCGGTGACCGCCCTCGCCGGCGTCGACCTCGCGGTCGGCCGCGGCGAGGTGCTGGCCGTCCTCGGCCCCAACGGCGCCGGCAAGACCACCGCCGTCCAGCTCCTGCTGGGCCTGCTCTCGCCCGATGCCGGCACGGCGCGGACCTTCGGCCGCGATCCGCGGCGCTCGGCGGCGCGCGTGCGCACCGGCGCCATGCTCCAGATCTCCAAGGTCCCCGAGACGCTCAAGGTCCGCGAGCACCTGAGGCTCGCCGCGAGCTACTATCCGGCGCCGCTCCCCACGGCCGAGGTCGTCGCCCTCGCGGGCCTTGCCGGGCTCGAGGAGCGCCCCTTCGGCAAGCTCTCGGGCGGCCAGCGCCAGCGCGTGCTCTTCGCCCTCGCCTTGGCCGGCGGCCCCGAGCTGCTGGTCCTCGACGAGCCCACCGCCGGGCTCGACGTCGAGACCCGGCGCGCCCTGTGGAACGCCATCCGTCGCGTCGCCGGCGAGGGGCGCACGGTGCTCCTGACCACCCACTATCTCGAAGAGGCCGACGCCCTGGCCGACCGCATCGTGCTCCTGGCGAGCGGGCGGGTCGTGGCGCGCGGCACCCCGGCCGAGATCAAGGCGCGGGTCCGCGGGCGGCGGGTGCGCTGCGTCACCGCGCTCCCCGTCGCCGAGATCGCCTCCTGGCCGGAGGTGATCACGGCCCGCCGCGAGGGGGCCGCGACGGAGCTCTCCGCCATCGTCGCCGAGGCGGTCGTCGCCCGCCTCCTCGCCCGCGATCCCGGCCTGACCGGCCTCGAGGTGAGCGGCGCCGGGCTCGAGGAAGCTTTCCTGACCTTGACCGCGACCACGACCACGACCGATACCGGCACAGAAAGAGGTGGCCGCATGAACGACCGCAGCCGATTCTCCCCCGCCGCAGCCTGGCGCGCATCTACGCTCTCGAGACGAAGTACGAGTTCCTGAAGATCTGGCGCATCCCGGCCTTCGTGCTGCCGACGCTCGGCTTCGCGCCGGTCTTCTATGCCTTCTTCGTCCTGATGCGAGGCCCCGACCAGCGCCTGCGCGCCACCTACCTGCTCGCCACCTACGGTGCCTTCGGGGTCATCGGAGCGGCGCTCTACGCGCTCGGCATCCATGTGGCGACCGAGCGCGGCCAGGGCTGGATGCTCTGGAAGCGGGCGACGCCGATGCCGCCCGCGGCCTACCTCTTCGCCAAGACGGCCGTCGCCCTCGCCTTCGCGGCGATCCTCGTCGCGGCGATCTTCGCCCTCGGCGCCGGTCCCGGCGGCGTGCGCCTGCCGCTCGCCACCTGGCTCGAGCTCGCCGCCGTGCTCCTCTCCGGCGCGATCCCCTTCTGCGCCATGGGGCTCGCCCTGGGCTATCTCGCCGGCCCCAACTCGGCGCCCGGCATCATCGGCCTGCTCTACCTGCCGGCCTCCGCTCTGCTCCGGCCTGTGGATGCCCATCAACATGTTGCCGCATTTCCTGCAGCGGCTCGCCGTGTGGCTGCCGCCCTATCACCTCGGGCGCCTCGCCCTGCGCACGTTGGGCCTCGCCCAGGGCGGCTCGGGGTGGACCGATGCCGCGGCGCTCGCCGCGACGACCGTCGTCTCCCTCGCCTTGGCGGCGGTGCTGATGCGGCGCGACGACGGCAAGACCTATGGCTAGCGGGGCCGCGGTGAGGCGGTGTTACTCTCCCGAGAGGATGGCGTCATGAGCGAGCTGCGCACGACCGAGCCTCCACACCCCCCAGCGGGGAGACCGGCTGGCTGCCCCTGGTCTGGCTGATCTACTTCGTCCCCTTCCTCGTCTACCCGGCGATCACCCATGCCACGCCGGCCTGCTGGCTGGCGACGGCGGCCGGCGCCGCCGCCTTCCTGGCGCTCTACTTCTGGGGTTACCGGCTCTGCGGCCGCCGCATCCTCTGGAGCGTCGCCGGCATCGCGCTCTTGGCCGCGGTCTTCGCGCCGACGAACCCGTGGTCGAGCAGCCTGTGGATCTTCGCCGCGGCCTTCCTCGGGGCCGCCGGACGTCCGGCGTTCGCCGCGCGCTGCCTCGCCCTCCTCCTCGGCGCCATCGGCATCGAGTCCTGGGTCCTCCACCTGCCGGTCTGGTACTGGGTGCCGGCGCTGGTCTTCACGCTGCTCATCGGCGGCATCAAGATCCATTACGCCGAGCTGCGGCGGGCCGACGTCAGCCTGCGCCTCGCCCACGACGAGGTCGAGCGGCTGGCGAAGGTCGCCGAGCGCGAGCGGATCGGGCGCGACCTCCACGACCTCCTCGGCCACACTCTGACCTTGATCACGCTCAAGGCGGCGCTCGCCGGCAAGCTCGCTCTCCGCGACCCGGCCGCGGCAGGCCGGGAGATGGAGGAGGTCGAGCGCATCTCGCGCCAGGCGCTCGCCGAGGTGCGGAGCGCCGTCTCCGGTTATCGCTCGGGAGACCTCGCGGCCGAGCTCGCCCGCGCCCGCATCGCCCTCGCCACGGCGGGGGTCGAGCTGACCGTCGAGGCGCCGCACCGCGCGCTCGCACCGCTGCCGCAGGAGGTCGAGAGCGCCGTCGCGCTGGCTCTCCGCGAGGCGGTCACCAACGTCGTCCGCCACGCCCGGGCGAGCGCCTGCGAGGTGCGGCTGGCGGCGGAGGGCGGCAGGCTGACGCTCGAGGTCCGCGACGACGGCTGCGGCGGCGAGCCGCGCGAGGGCGCGGGCCTCGCCGGCATGCGCGAGCGGATCGCCGCCCTGGGCGGCGCGGTCGAGCGGCGGACCGCCGGCGGCACCCGGCTCGCGATCTCCGTGCCCCTGCCCCCGGCCGCGGCGGAGGTCGCGGCGACCGGGACCGCGCCGCCGGCCGCCCACGCCGCGGCACCTGCCCCGGCGCTCTGATCGCTGAAACGATACCCGATGATCCGCGTGCTCCTGGCGGAGGATCAGGCGATGGTGCTCGCGGCCTTGGCGGCGCTCCTCGACCTCGAGGCCGACATCGAGGTCGTCGGCCGCGCGCGGGACGGCCGCGAGGCGCTCGCCCTCTTCGACCAGGTGAAGCCGGACGTGGTGCTCACCGACATCGAGATGCCGGGGATGGGTGGCCTCGAGCTGGCGGCCGAGGTCCGCCGGCGGGCGCGCGGCGCGCGGATCGTCATCCTCACCACCTTCGCCCGCGCCGGCTACCTGCGCCGGGCGCTCGACGCCGGCGCCTCCGGCTACCTCCTCAAGGATGCTCCCGCCGAGCGGCTGGCCGACGCCGTGCGCCGCGTCCACGCCGGCCTCCGCGCCGTCGATCCCGAGCTGGCGGCGGCGGCCTGGGGCGAGCCCGATCCGCTCTCCGAGCGCGAGCGTCAGGTGCTCCGCCTGGCCGCCGACGGGCGCTCGACCGCCGCGATCGCCGGCGAGCTCCACCTCTCCGACGGCACGGTGCGCAACTACCTCTCCGAGGCGATCGGCAAGCTCGGCGCCGAGAACCGCGTCGAGGCGGCGCGGATGGCGCGCGAGAAGGGCTGGCTGTAGCGCCGTCCTACACCCGCGCCATGCTCGGCTGCGGCAGGCGCGCCGGGGCTTCCGCCTCCGCCAGGCGTGCCAGCGCCAGGGCGCCGAGCGCCAGCCCGAGGTCGCGCAGCGCGACGTCGAAGTAGCCGGGGATGAGCAGCAGGTTGACGATGATCCCGCACAGCCAGGCGGCGACGAGATAGCCGCCGAAGCGCGGCCGGAACCAGACGACGAGCGCGGCGACGATCTCGATCACCCCCACGAGCTGCATGAAGGTGTGGCCGGAGAAGGGCAGCAGCCGCGCGACCGTGGGCGCCAGGTACTGGTCCCAGTTGCAGAGCAGGTGAGTGAACTTGTCGAGGCCCGCCAGCAGCGGCGCCACGACGAAGGCGAAGTGGAGGATGCGGTAGGCCTGGGTCGCCGGCGTGTGATTCGAAGGCATGGGAGTCCCCTTTTCTGGATACGGGCGAGGCGGTGCGCCCCCCCCCTCGTTCTTCAGAGTGGCGAGCCGGGCAGAGGTTACGGAGGGCGCGCTCCTGTAACCTATCCTCCTCCGGCGACTCTCTGCTGGGTGAGAGGAGCGCGATGGTGATCGAGGCCAGAGGCGGGACGATCCAGAATCCCGTCGCCGCGCGTCCGAGCGGCACGGCGCCCGCGTGCGCGCCGGCGGCGCTCTCCGACGAGGAGGTGGTGGCGCGCGTCCTCGCCGGCGAGCGCGAGCTCTTCGAGATCCTCATGCGCCGCTACAACCAGCGGCTCTACCGCATCGCCCGCGGCATCCTGGGGGACGAGGCCGAGGCCGAGGACGTGATGCAGGACGCCTACGTGCGCGCCTACCATCACCTCGACCAGTTCGCCGGCCGCGCCCGCTTCGCGACCTGGCTCACCCGTATCGCCGTCTATGAGGCGCTGGCGCGAGCCCGGCGGCGCGGGCGGTTGGTGGAGATCGATGGCATGCCCGACATCCGCAAGGAATCCATCCCGGCGCTGCGCTCGACCGAGCGCGATCCCGAACGGCGGGCCATCGACCAGAGCCTGCGGACGGCGCTCGAGGGCGCGATCGACGACCTGCCGGCGCCCTACCGGGTGGTGCTGATGCTGCGCGACGTCGAGGGCCTCTCGACCGCCGCCACCGCCGAGTCCCTGAGTCTCGAGGTCCCCGCCGTCAAGACCCGCCTCCACCGCGCCCGCGGCATGCTGCGCCGCCGCCTCGCCGAGCAGGCCGGCGCCGCCTGCCGCGAGACCTTCGCCTTCCAGGGAGCGCGCTGCGACCGGGTGGTGGCGGGGGTGCTGGCGCGGATCGCCGCCGGCGGTTAGCGGCCGCGAGGCCGCTCAGCCCGGCGCGGCCGGCCGCGGGACAGGTGTCGCCGCCGCGTTCGACGGCCCCAGCGCCCAGCCCTCGCCGCTCGGGCCGGCGGTCAGGATCTGCGGGCCGTCGCGGGTGATCGCCACGGTGTGCTCGAAGTGGGCGCTGGGGCGGCCGTCGCGGGCGACGATGGTCCAGCCGTCCGCCAGCATGCGCACCTCCTTGCTGCCGGTGTTGACCATCGGCTCGATGGCGATCACCAGGCCGGGCCGGAGCTCGAAGTCGTCGCGCGAGCCGGTCCAGCAGTTGGGCACCTCCGGCGGTTCCCAGAGGGCGCGGCCGATGCCATGGCCGACGAGGCTCTCGACGACGCCGAAGCCGGCGCCGCGGACGAAGGTCTCCATCTCGCGCGCCACCTCGCGCCAGCGCCGCTTGACGCCGAGGAGCGAGATGGCGAGGCGGAGGGCCTCCTCGGTCACCGCGAGGAGGCGCGCGCGCTCGGGCTCGAGCCCCTCCCGCGGTCCCACCGGGTACGTCACCGCCGCGTCGCCGCACCAGCCGGCCAGCCGCGCGCCGATGTCGATGCTCACGACATCCCCCGCGGCCAGGCGGCGCGGGCCGGGGATGCCGTGGACGACCTCCTCGTTGATGGAGATGCAGGTGGCGGCGGGGAAGGGCACCTTGCCCGGCACCCCTTTGAACAGCGGCGCGGCACCCGCCGCGGCGAGCGCCGCCTCGACCGCGGCGTCGATCTCCCCCGTGGTCGCCCCCGGCCGGACGAGCGGCGCCGCCGCCTGATGAGCCCGCCAGACGGCGAGCCCCGCACGGCGCATGTGCGCGATCTCCGACTTGTTCTTGAGGTGCACGGCCGACCCCTCCGCCGCCAGTCTATGCCACGGTTGCCCCGCCGGGCCGCCTGTGGAATCATCGTTCAGCGGCTCGCCGCCGCGGCGCCAGCACCGCCGCCGAGCCCCGCTTTACGAGCCCTCCGCGATGCCCGCAGCGCCGCCCGCCGACCTGCCGCTCTTCCCCTTGACCGGCTCGCTCCTCCTCCCCGGCAACTGGTTGCCGCTGAACGTCTTCGAGACGCGCTACCGCAACCTGGTCGCCGACGCTCTGGCGGGAGGGCGGCACATCGGGATGATCCAGCCGCTGGTGCCGCGCCAGGACAACCGCCCGCCGCTCGTGGCGCCCGAGGAGCTCTCCGACAGCCCCGAGCTCTACGCGGTCGGCTGCGCCGGGCGCATCGAGCAGTGCGATCCGCAGCCGGACGGGCGTTACTTGATCCTGCTCAAGGGGGTGAGCCGCTTCCGCGTCGCCGAGGAGCTGCCGCTCCACCGCGGCTACCGGCGCGCGGCGGCCGACTACGCGGAGTTCGCCGGCGATCTCCTCGAGCCCGAGCTGCCGCTCGACGCCTCGCGGGCGATGTCCGGCCTGCGGACGTTCGGCAAGGCGCACGGGCTCTCCTTCGATTTCGATCTGCTGGCGAGCCTCCCCGGCGTCTCGCTGGTCAACGGCCTCGCCGTCGCGCTGCCCTTCCGCCCCGCCGAGAAGCAGGCGCTCCTCGAGGCGGACGGGCCGGAGCGGCGGCTCGAGCTGCTCCTGGCCCTGATGAACATGGGGCTCGAGGCCGAGCCGCCCGCCGACTATTACGCTCCTCCCACCTTGCACTGAGGCTGGCGATCCCCCGCGTCGAAGGCGATACCCGCGGCATCAAGGCCTCGCAGCTGCGTGCCCTCGAGCGGACGTTCCGGCGCCGCGTCGAGCCGCGGCAGGTGGTCTCGCCCGAGCTCGCCCGGCACCTCGCCGCCGTCTCGCGCGAGCTCAACCGCCAGGTCGGCGTCCTCATCGCCCGCGACGGCTCGGTGCGTCACGTCGTCGTCGGCGACGCGCACCGCCTGACGCTCCCCGACATCGGGCGCCTGCGCGGCGGGGTGGGGCGCTTCCGCGGCCTGCGGCTGGTGCACACGCACCTGCGCGGCGAGCCGCTGTCGAAGGACGACCTGAACGATCTGGCGCTCCTGCGCCTCGACCTCGTGGCGATCGTCGAGGCGCTGCCGGACGGCCTCCCCGGCCGGCTCGAGGTCGCGCACCTGTCGCCGGCCGCCGGCTCGCTCGACGGCGCGGCCGGTGAGGGCGAGGTCTTCGAGCGCGTCACGGCGCCCGACGTCCACCGCCTGGACTTCGACGTCGAGGCGACGATGCGGGCGCTCGAGGAGGAGCTCGCCCGGCTCGCCTCGGACGCCGGCGCCACCGACCGCGAGCGCGCGCTCCTCATCGGCCTCAACCCCGGCGACGAGCACTTCGCCGAGCTGCGCGAGCTGGCGCGCGCGGCGGGAGTCGAGGTCGCCGGCGAGGTGCGGCAGCGGCGGGCTCAGGTCCATCCCAAGACGGTCGTCGGCCGCGGCAAGCTGCAGGAGATCGTGCTCGAGGGGATGCGGCGGCGGGCGACGGTCGCCATCTTCGACCTCGACCTGAAGCCCGCCCAGGCGCGGGCCTTCGAGGATGCGACCGGCCTCAAAGCGATCGACCGCACGCAGCTCATCCTCGACATCTTCGCCCAGCGCGCCAAGAGCCGCGACGGCAAGCTCCAGGTCGAGCTGGCCCAGCTGCGCTACGACCTGCCGCGCCTCACCGACCAGGACGCCGGGCTGTCGCGCCTGGCCGGCGGCATCGGCGGCCGGGGGCCGGGCGAGACGGTGATGGAGGTCGGACGCCGGCGCATCCGCGACCGCATCCGGGCCCTCGAGGCGCGGGTGGCGAGCCTGTCGCGCCAGCGCGACCTGCGGCGCCGGCGGCGGCGCGAGCGGGACGTGCCGGTGCTCTCGATCGTCGGCTACACCAACGCCGGCAAGAGCACGCTGCTGAACGCCCTGACGCGGAGCGACGTCGCCGCCGCCGACCAGCTCTTCATGACGCTCGACCCGACCAGCCGGCGCCTGCGCTTCCCGCGCGAGGGCGAGGTGATCGTCACCGACACCGTGGGGTTCCTGGCCGACCTGCCGCGCGACCTGGTGGCCGCCTTCCACGCGACCCTCGAGGAGCTCTCCGACGCCGACCTGCTGCTCCATGTGGTCGACGTGGCCGACCCGCGCCTGGAGACCAAGGTCGAGGCGGTCACCCGCGTCTTGGACGAGCTGGGCCTCGCCCAGGCCGAGCGCCTGATGGTGCTCAACAAGGCGGACCTCGTCTCCCCCGGCGAGGCCGCCGCCTGGGCCCGGCGCTACAGCGGCGTCGCCGTCTCCGCCGCCTCGCGCACGGGCCTCGCCGAGCTCATCGCCGCCGCCGAGGAGCGCCTCGGCCGCGCCCGGCCGCTCCTCGCGAGCCATCCCTGAGGCCGGAACCGATGAGCGATCCCTCGGGCGCACGGGAGCGCGCCGCCGGTCTCTATCTCCACATCCCCTTCTGCTCGGCGATCTGCCCCTACTGCGATTTCGCGGTGGTCACCGGCAGCGGCGCGCGGCGCGCCCGCTTCGCCGGCCATCTGGCGGCTGAAGCGGCGCTGTGGATAGATTCTCCGCTCGCCTTCGACACCGTCTACCTCGGCGGCGGCACGCCCTCGGCGCTGCGGCCCGAGGAGCTGGCGCAGGTGCTCGACGCGGTGCGCGGAGCGCTCGCCGTCGCCGCCGACGCCCGGCTGTTCCTCGAAGCGAACCCGGAGGACGTCGACGCGGCGAGCCTCGCCGCCTGGCGGGCGCAGGGCGTCCGCACGCTCTCGCTCGGCGTCCAGTCGCTCGACGCGGACGCCCTGCGGTTCCTCGGCCGCCGCCACGGCCCCGAGGAGGCCCGGCGCGCCGTCCTCCTCGCCCGCGAGGCCGGGTTCGACACCGTCTCGGTCGATCTGATCTATGGATTGCCGGATCAGGGGGAGGCCGATTGGCGCGGCGAGCTCGCCGCGGCGGTGGCGCTCGGCCCGGATCATCTCTCCTGCTACCAGCTCACCATCCACGAGGAGACGCCGTTCGGCCGCCGGCAGGAGCGCGGCGAGCTCGCGGAGCTGCCGGAGGCGGCGCAGGCGGAGCTCTTCCACCTCACGCACGAATTCCTCGCCGACGCCGGCTACCCAGCCTACGAGGTCTCGAATTTCGCCCGCGCCCCCGAGCACCGCTCGCGGCACAACCGGAAGTACTGGGATCACACGCCCTACCTGGGTCTCGGCCCCTCGGCACACTCCTTTTCGCCGGCGGGCGGCGGCGGGCGGCGATGGTGGAACGAGCGGGGAGTGGGAGCGTACGAGGCGCGGGTGGCGGCCGGGGAGCGGCCGCTCGCGGGCGAAGAGGACCTCACGCTTGCCGACCTCGCTCTCGAGGCGCTGATGCTGCGCCTGCGGACGGTCGAGGGGATCGACCTGGCGGAGTTCCGCGCCCGCTACGGCGTCGACCTCGCGGCCGTCAACGGACCGTGGCTCGAGCGGCTGGTGGAGGAGGGGTATCTCCGAGCAGAGAGCGGGCGCCTGGCGCCGACCCGGCGCGGGCTCGCGGTCGCGGACTCGCTGGCGCGGGGATTCGAGCTCGGCGAACCGGCTGGCGCCTGAGCCTGCCTCCGCCGCCCAAGCGAAAACAAAACCGCCCTGCTGACCCCGGAGGGCCGGCAGGGCGGGAGCTTTCATCGGCTGCTACGGTTTCAGTGGCGGAAATGCTCGGCGGGGCGGTCGCTCTCGATCAGCGGCACGGTGCTCAGCACCTCGTCGTCGCCGAACATCAACCGCCCTTCGCGGAACGAGGCGCCGCGGAGAGTGATCGCCAGCACCTGGCCGAGCTCCGACGCCGGGTAGACCTCCAGGGTGTCGCGCACCTCCTGCGGCAGGTCCTCGAGATCCTCGACGTTCTCCTGCGGCAGGAGCACCTTGCGGATGCCGGCCCGCACCGCGCCGAGCACCTTCTCCTTCACCCCGCCGATCGGCAGCACGCGGCCGGAAAGGGTGATCTCGCCGGTCATCGAGATGTCGTGGCGGGCCGGCCGGCCGGAGAGCGCCGAGACGAGCACCGTCGCCATCGTCACCCCCGCCGACGGGCCGTCCTTGGGGATGGCGCCGGCCGGGACGTGGATGTGGATGTCGCGGTCGAACGCCTCGTCGGGAATCCCCAGGCTGACGGCGTGCGCTCGCGCATAGCTCCAGGCGGCGCGGGCGGACTCCTTCATCACGTCGCCGAGCTGGCCGGTCAGCACCAGCTCGCCCTTGCCGCGCATCGTCTTCGCCTCGACGAACATGATGTCGCCGCCGGTCGGCGTGTAGTACATGCCGGTCGCGACGCCCACCTGGTCCGCGCGCGACATCCGCTCGGGGTGGACCTTGGCGCGGCCGAGGAGGTCGTGGACGTCCGCCGGCTGGATCGCCACCCGCTCGGTTTCGCCGGTCGCGATCTTCCTGGCGGTCTTCCTGGCCAGCCTGCCGACCTCGCGCTCGAGCTGGCGGACGCCCGCCTCGCGCGTGTAGCCGGTGATCACCTGGGCGACGGTGTCGTCGGGCAGCTCGAGCTGCTCGACCGAGAGCCCGGCCTGCTTGAGCTGCCGCGGCACCAGGTACTGGCGGGCGATGGCGAGCTTCTCGCGCTCGGTGTAACCGGCGAACTCGACGACCTCCATGCGGTCGAGGAGCGGCCCCGGGATGTTCTGGATGAAGTTCGCCGTGGCGATGAACAGCACCTCCGAGAGGTCGAAAGGCACCCCCAGATAGTGGTCGGTGAAGGTGTCGTTCTGCGCCGGGTCGAGCACTTCGAGGAGCGCCGAGGCCGGGTCCCCCTGGAAGGAGACGCCCAGCTTGTCGACTTCGTCGAGCAGGAAGACCGGGTTCTTGGTGCCCGCCTGCTTCATCCCCTGCAGGATGCGGCCCGGCATCGCCCCGACGTAAGTGCGCCGGTGACCGCGGATGTCGGCCTCGTCGCGCACGCCGCCGAGCGAGATCCGCACGTACTTGCGCCCCATGGCGCGAGCGATCGACTTGGCGACCGAGGTCTTGCCGACGCCCGGAGGGCCGGCGAAGAGGAGGATCGGCCCCCTCGCCTTCTCGTCCTCGTTGCCGGGGACCTTGGGGTCCGTCGGCTCCGGCACCTCGCGCTCCGCCTCGACGGCGTCGTCGGCGAGCACGGCCGGCTCCGCCCGGTCCTCCTCGGTCTCGGCTGCGGCGGCTGCCGCGGCGGCCGCCTCGGTCTCCAGCTTCTGGCGCAGCTGACGGACGGCGAGGAACTCGAGGACGCGGTCCTTGACGTCGCCCAGTGCGTAGTGGTCCTCCTCGAGGACGCGCGCCGCCTCCTTGAGATCCAGGTGCTCGGCGCTCCTCTCGCTCCACGGCAGCTCGGCGATGGTCTCGAGGTAGGTGCGGATGACCTGCGACTCCATCCCCTCGCGGCCCATGCGGTTGAGGCGGCCGAGCTCGCGGTCGACCTCCTTGCGCACGTCGTCCGGGAGCTTCAGGGCCATGAGCTTCTCGCGCAGCTCGTCGGCCGACTCCCCCTCGCTGTCGCCCAGCTCCTTCTGGATCGCCTTCATCTGCTCGCGCAGGAACATCTCGCGCTGGCGGTCGCCCAGCTCCTCCTGCACCTTCGACTTGATGTCCTCCTGCGCCTCGAGGACGGAGAGCTGGCGCTGGACGTGGACCAGCACGCGACGCAGGCGCTCCTCGACCGAAAGGGTCTCGAGCAGGCTCTGGCGCTGGGCCTGGCTGAGCTCGGTGTAGGCGGCGACCAGGTCGGCGAGGCGGCCGGGACCGGAGACGCCGGCGAGCACCTGCTGGACGACCTCCTCGGGGAGGCCCGCCTTGCGGCCCAGCTCCGCGGCGCGCTCGCGCGCCTCGCGGAAGAGGGCGACGAAGGCCGGGTCCTGCGGGCTGAGCGGCTCCATCTCGTCCGCCTCGCGGACGATCGCCTCGAGGTGGCCGTCCTTCTCGACGATGCGCATCGCGATGCCGCGGTGCTCGCCCTGGAGCAGGAGCTGCATCCCGGCGAGGCCGCGCTGCACCTGCCCGATCTTGGCCACGGTGCCGATGGTGTAGAGGTCCTCGGGCTTGACCTCGCGCACGTCCTCGCGCTGCGAGACCGCGAAGACCAGACGCTCGGGGGTGGCGAGGGCCGCCTCGATGCCCCGAAGGGTTCCCGGACGGCCGGCGTTGATCGGCGTCGTGACGCCGGGGAAAAGCACGAAGTCCTTGAGAGGGAGGACGGGTAGGCTCATTCTTTCCGACATGTTCTTCGATCTCCTCCCGCCCCCGGGGTGCCGGGGGCGCTGGCCGGTTTCTCCCGGCTGTCGGGTCCCATCGGGCCGGATCGCCGGAGTGGCGTAACGGTCCGATGCGCATCCAGGAAAACCGTCCCCGGCGGGTCGAAATTCCAAGATCGAGAGCGGATCTTAGCGATTCTCACTCACCTGCATCAGGGAGGAGGAGTTATCTTTAGCTTCCCGCGCTCAGGTCGTCAACGCCCATCCCGGGGAACGAATTCCATGGCCGCCCGTGGGCACTCGGTCCGTTGGGTCCCGAGGACGGCCGCCTGGAAGGGGGTTCGGGAGGGTGGTCCCGAGGGCGGTCGCCCGCAGCGGACCCAACGGATCCACTATCCACGGTGCGGCCGTGCAACCTGCCCGTCGAGCCGAGCGTAGAATCGCCGTCGGGAACCCGACGGGAGGTGCCAGGTGCTCGGCCTCGAAACCCTCGGCGGCGATCTCCGCTTCGCCGCCCGCCTGCTCGGCAAGAGCCCCGGTTTCACCGTCGTCGCGGTGCTGACGCTCGCCCTGGGGATCGGCGCCAACACCGCGATGTGGAGCGTCGTCGACGCGGTCCTCCTGCGCCCTCTCGCCTACCCCGAGAGCGAGCGCATCGCGGTCTTCGGCGAGCAGAAGGCCTGCTGCGAGTTCGCCCCCACCTCGGCCGCCAACTTCCTCGACTACCAGCGGCGCAACCGCAGCTTCGACCCGCTCGCCGCCTTCTTCCCGCGGAGCTTCGTCCTCACCCGCGGCGCCGGCGGGCCGCTCTGGCTGCGCGGCCAGGTGGTGACTCCCAACTACTTCGCGGTCTTCGGCGTGCCGCCGCTCCTCGGGCGGACTCTCTCCCCGGCGATCGACCGGCCGGGCGGCACCCCGGCGGCGGTGCTCGGCTATGGCGCCTGGCACCGGCACTTCGCCGCCGACCCGCACGTCCTCGGCAGCTATCTGACTCTCGGCGGCCGGAGCTACGCCGTCGTCGGGATCATGCCGGCGGGCTTCACGACCCCGGGCCCCGGCGACCTGTGGGTCAGCCCACGGCTGGCGGCGCCCGAGCTCGCCGAGGACTCGCGCCCCGATTCCATGCTCGCCCGCGGCAACAACTACCTGCGGCCGATCGGGCGCCTGCGCCGCGGCGTGACCCTCCCCCAGGCGCGCTCCGACCTCGCGGGCATCCTCCGCCAGATCGAGCGCGAGAGCCCGGGCGAGCCGAAGACCGCCCGCCTGCGGCCGCTGCTCGAATGGATGGTCGGCAACGTCGGCCGCACCCTGTGGACCCTGTCGGCCGCGGTCGGGCTCATCCTCCTCATCGCCTGCGCCAACCTGGCGAACCTCCTCCTCGCCCGCGCCACCGTGCGGCGGCGCGAGATGGCGCTGCGCGCCTCGCTGGGGGCGAGCCCGGGGCGGCTCCTGCGCCAGCTCCTGGTGGAGAGCGCGCTCCTCGGAGGGCTCGGCGGCGCCCTCGGCCTGGCCCTCGCTCTCGCCAGCCTCCGGCTGGTCTCCGCCCTCCAGGCGGCGTGGCTGCCGCGCGCCCAGGAGGTCCACGCCGATCCGCGGGTCTTCCTCTTCGCCCTCGCCGCGACGCTCCTCGCCGTCCTCCTCTCGGGGCTCCTGCCCGCCGCCCGCGGCGCCCGGGTGGCGCTCCATACGGCGATCCAGCAGGGCGGCACCGCCGGCCCCGCCGCCGCCGGCCAGCGCCTGCGCCGTGGGCTCGTCATCGCCGAGATCGCCATGTCGCTCACCCTCCTGATCGGCGCCGGGCTCCTCATCCGCAGCTTCTCCCGGCTGCTCGCGGTATCTCCCGGCTTCGATCCCGCGGGAGCCCTCGCCGCGGACATCCAGCTCCCGGCGGCGCGCTATCCGAGCGACGCCACCATCATCGCCTTCTTCGACCGGCTGCTGGCGCGCACCGGCGCCCTCCCCGGCGTCGCCGCCGTGGGCGTCGGCGACACCCTCCCGTTCGGCGGCTCGAACGTCAACGGCGACATCCTGATCGAGGGCCGGCCGAAGCCGCGGCCGGGGGAGGCGGGGATCACCGCCGAGAAGCGGGTGGCGAGCGGCGGCTACTTCCGCGCCCTCCGCATCCCGCTGCTCTCCGGCCGTTTCTTCGACGATCGCGACCGGGGCAAGGAGCGCGTCCTCCTCGTCAACGAGACCCTCGCCCGCTTCGCCTGGCCGCACGAGGACCCGATCGGCAAGCGGATCGACGCCATGGGGGACGGCTGGCGGACGGTCGTCGGCGTCGTCGGGAACCTCCACGCCAGCTCGCTCGACGACAAGCCGACGCTCGACACCTACCTCCCCTATACCCAGTTCCCGGTCCCGCGCCTCTCGCTCGTCGTGCGGAGCGCCGGGGCCGATCCTCTCCGCCTCGCCGCCCAGCTCCGCGCCGAGGTGCTGGCGATCGACCGCGACCAGCCGATCTCGGGGGTCGACCTGCTCTCCGACCTCGTCGCTCGCTCGTACGCCGGCCGCCGGTTCCACCTGCTGCTGATCGGCTCCTTCGCGCTCCTCGCCCTCCTCCTCGCCAGCCTCGGCATCTACGGCGTCATGTCCTATGCCGTCGCCCAGCGGACGCGGGAGATCGGCGTCCGCATCGCGCTCGGCGCCGGCACCCGCGAGGTCTGCGGCCTCCTCCTGCGCGGCGCTCTGTGGATGACCGCGCTCGGGGTCGCCGCGGGGATCGCGCTCGCCCTCGGCCTCGGCCGCGGGCTCGCGTCGCTCCTCTATGGCACCGAGAGCCACGACCCCGTGGTCTTCCTCGGCTGCGCCGCGCTCCTCGCCGCCGTCGCGCTGCTCGCGAGCCTCGTCCCCACCCGGCGCGCCCTGCGGATCGACCCGGTGCGGGCCCTGCGCTCCGACTAATCCGCCGCAGGCTCCGGCGCGCCGGGCGCGTAGAATCGGCTGCCGTCCCCGAGGACATCGCTCACAAGGAGACCATGATGGCCCAGCGCGTCCACCGCCCGCTCGTCCGCCTCGTCCTGCTCGCCCTGCTCGGCCTGGCCGGGCTGCTGCTGCCGCTCCCGCCGGCCCGCGCCGCCGCCGACGAGCCGCCCGGCGCCGGCTCCACGGCGGATTCCGCCCGGGCCGACTCCGCCGGCCGGGAGGGCCGGGGGGAGCACAAGAGGAACGAGCGGGAGAAGAAGCCCGCTCCCGCCGAGACGGCGAGCCGCACCCGCCACACCATCCACCTGGGTGGCCAGGCGATCCCCTATACGGCGACGGCGGGGACCTACGTGCTGAAGGACGACGGGGGCGACGCCAAGGCCGCGGTCTTCTATATCGCCTACACCCGGGACGGGGCCGGGGACCCGGCGGGCCGGCCGGTCACCTTCTGCTTCAACGGCGGCCCCGGCGCCGCCTCGCTGTGGGTCCACATGGGGGCGTTCGGCCCCAAGATCGTCGAGCGGCGGGACGACGGCACGGGCCTGCCGCCGCCGGGCCGGCTGATCGACAACGAGTTCTCGCTCCTCGACGCGACCGACCTCGTCTTCATCGACCCGGTGTCGACCGGCTACAGCCGCCCCGTCCCCGGCGAGAAGGCCCAGCAGTTCCACGGCTTCCGCTCGGACGTCGAGTGGGTGGGCGAGTTCATCCGCCTCTGGGTGACGCGCAACGAGCGCTGGGCCTCCCCCAAGCTCATCGCCGGCGAGAGCTACGGCACCACCCGCGCCGCCGGCCTCGCCAAGCACCTCCAGGAGCGCTACGGGATGTACCTGAACGGCGTCGTCCTCGTCTCCTCGGTCCTCAATTGGCAGGACCAGGACTTCCACGTCGGCAACGACATGCCCTACGTGCTCATCCTGCCCACCTATACGGCGACCGCCTGGTACTACAAGAAGCTGCCGCCCGACCTCCAGGGCGACCTCCACGCGGCGCTCGCCGAAGCGGAATCGTTCGCCCGCAACGAGTACGCCCAGGCGCTCATGCAGGGCGACCTGCTCACCGCCGAGCGGCGGCGCGAGGTGGCGGCGAAGCTGGCGCGCCTGACCGGCCTCGCGCCCGACTACGTCGACCGCGCCAACCTGCGGGTCGAGATCAACCGCTTCACCAAGGAGCTGCTGCGGAGCGAGAGGAAGACCGTCGGGCGGCTCGACACCCGCTTCACCGGCCGCGACCTCGACGCCGTCGGCGAGGTCCCCGAGTACGACCCCGCCGACGCCTCGCTCGACGGCCCCTACGCCGCGGCGGTCCAGGACTACATCCGCCGCGAGCTCAAGTATCAGAGCGATCTGGTGTACGAGCGCCTGAACGACAAGGTCTTCCCGTGGAGCTTCGCGGACTCCGAGAACCAGTACCTGAACGTCGCCGAGTCCCTGCGCCAGGCGATGACCAGGAACCCCGACCTCAAGGTGCTGATGGCGAGCGGCCACTTCGACCTCGCCTGCCCCTACTTCGACACCGTCTACACCGCCGACCACCTGGGGCTGGCGCCCGAGCTCCGCGGCCACCTCCGCATCGCCCAGTTCGAGGCCGGCCACATGATGTACATCCGCAAGTCCGAGCACCGCAAGCTGCGCGACGAGATCGAGCGCTTCATCCGCGAGGCGCAGGGGAGGTAGAGGACGGCAGGACCGGGGCGGCGGCGGACCGCCGCCGCGCTCACAGCCCCGGGCGCGCGAACTCCTGCACCCAGAGGAGGCGCAGGCGGTCCTCGAAGCGGCCGACCGCGAGGCCGACGCCGAGGGAGGTCACCTTGGGGCTCAGGATGTTGGCGCGGTGGCCCTCGCTCTTCATCCAGCCGTCCATCACCTCGTCGACCGAGAACTCGCCCTCGGCGATGTTCTCGGCGACCAGGCTGGCGAAGCAGCCGGCATCCTCGACGCGGTCGCGCGGCGTCAGCCCCTCGGGGGTGAGGTGGCTGTAGTAGCGGCGCGCCAGCATGTCGTCGGCGTGCTTCTGGGCGGCGGTGTCGAGGCGCGGGTCGTCGATGACCGGCGCCAGGCCGGCCGCGGTGCGGAGCGCGTTCACCTTGGCGAACATCGCCCGGCGCACCTCGGCGAGGTCCGCCAGGCCGGCGACCTGGCGGGCGTAGACCTCCCGCTGCGGCCAGGCGAAGAGGAACTCGTAGAGCGGCACACCCTGGAGGGTGGCGACGCCCACCCCCACGTCCGCGTAGTCGCGGCTCATCGCCGCCTGGAAGCTGTCTCCCAGCTTCCAGTAGGCGATCACGGCGTCGGCGTCGCCGGCGGTGACGGTCAGGCTCTCGGTCCAGCCCTGCGAGCGGTAGCCGGCGGCGACCATCTGGTGCTCGATGCGGTAGATCTCGCTCGAATCGGCGGGGCCGGGGATCGCGCCGCGGCGGGCGATCTCGGCGGCGCGCGCCTGGGCCACCCGATCGAGGGGCGCCGAGAGGGCGAGCGGCCGGGCGCCGGCGGCGGCGCGCTCGCGGTTGATGGCGGCGAGGAGGGCGGCGCGCGGCGCGGCGGGACGCGCGGGCGGCGCCGGCGCGGCGAGGGGCGCGCCGGTGACGCCGGCGGGCGGCGGCGCCTGGGCGATCCGCGTCGGCGGCGCCGTGCCGCCCGCCTGCCCGGCATTCGATCCGATCTCCGGTCCGATCTCCGGTCCGATCGCCGGCCCGATCGCCACTCCGATCACCGTCCCGAGGGCGATCAGGAGGAGGAGGCGAGCGCTCATCGCTCCCGCCTCCGGCCGAAGGTCTGCACCCAGAGGATGCGGAAGCCCTTCCGGCTCTCCCCCAGCGCCAGGCCCACCCCGAGGTCGCGGTACTCCGGGTCGAGGATGTTCTCGCGGTGCTCGGGGCTCTTCATCCAGCTGTCCATCACCTCGTCGACGGTGAGCTGTCCCAAGGCGATGTTCTCGCCGACCGCCCGCCAGCGATAGCCGTAGGCCAGGGATCGCTCGCGGACCGTCCGGCCCTCCGGGCTCGCGTGCTCGAAGTAGCCGCGCGCCAGCATGTCCTCGGCGTGCGCCTGGGCGGCGCGATCGAGCTCGGGCGTCTCGGCGAGCGGCGCGAGGCCGGCCTTCGAGCGCTCGGCGTCGACCCGCGCCCGGACCGCCGCGCGCACCGCGCCGAGGTCGTGGAGGGCCGCCGTCCGCCGCGCGAAGTACTCGCGCTCGGGGGCGGCGAAGAGGAAGGTGTAGAGCGGCGCGCCGTCGAGCCGGCCGACGCCGATCCCCACGTCGCGGTAGTCGAGGCCCATCACCTGGCGGTAGGTCTCGCCGCTCTGCCGCCGCCAGGTGCGGACGAGGGCGCTCACCTCGTCGGTCGAGGAGACGGCGCTCTCCACCCACTCCTCGGCGCGGTAGCCGGCCGCCTCGAGCCGGCGGCGGGTCCGCTCCTCCTGGCCGCGGTCGTCGGAGAGGCTGCCGTGGCGGCCGATCTCCTCGGCGCGCGCCTGGGCCACCCGCTCGAGCGCCGGATGGAGGGCGAGCGCCGGCGCCCCCGCCCGCGCGCGCTCCTGGTCCAGGGCGGCGAGGAGGGTCCGCCGGACGGCGGCGGGATCGGGCGCCGCGAAGGCCATGGAGAGCAGGGCGGAGAGGCCGAGCAGGCCGGCGAGGAGAGTGGCCGGAGGGACGGCGGATCGGCGCATGGGCGGGAGGTTACCTGGGTCGCGGGTGAAAGTCTCGGGCGCGCGGTCCGGCTACCGGCGCGCGGGCCGCCGGCCGCGGCGACGTCGGCCGAGGGCACGGACTCTGCATCCACTTTCGAACATGAACATCTTGGCAAGCAACTCGCTGGCGCGGACCGAGGCGACGCCGGACGAGGAGTACCGTGAGCTGCTGGAGCCCTACCTGTGGGCCTTCGCGCTCCTCGACCGCGCGCGGGTTCCCTACATGAAGACGACCAGCCTGGAAGACGGCGGCGGCAACTGCGTCGCCGTGACCCATCAACTGCCGGACGCCGTGTCCCACGAGGACCTGTTCCTGCTTCGCGGCGCCGACGACCTCAACCACCGGCTCGACCGCGAGGCGGTGGTCCGCCGCTGGGGCGACGAGCTGAAGCGCAAGGTCGGCAACACCGGCTCGGCGCCGCTGTAGCGCTCGGCTCATCCGCGGCCGCGATCCGTCCCGGGCCGCCGCCCGAGCGCGGATCGGGCTGTGCGCCCGAGGTTGGACCCAGCGCTCGTGCCCAGCGCTGGAGCCCAACACCGACGCTCGCCGCTGATAGGATGCCGGCACCTTGCCCGCGACGTCCGCGATCGCCTCGCCGGGGCGCCTCTCCGACCTGCCGCGCCTGACCGGCCGGCACTGGCACATCCTCGCCTTCGCCTGGTTCGCCTGGGCGGCCGGCTTCTTCACCCTGATGCTGCTGTCGTTCGTGCTGCAGCCGGTGCAGGACGCCTTCGGCCTCTCCGAGGCGGGCCTGGCGCGGCTGACCGCGGTCGGGGTGGGGATGACGGGCGTCGGCGGCTTCCTCTTCGGCTGGATGAGCGACCGGTTTGGGCGGGGCGTGTCGCTGCGCGCCGCCATCGCCACGTTCGCCGCCGCCGACGTCCTCTGCTGCCTGGCGCCCTCCGCCGGTTTCCTCCTCGCTGCGCGGGCGCTCGCCGGGCTGGGCGTCGGCGGCACCTGGGGGGCCGGGCAGGCGATGGTCGGCGAGACCTTCCCGCCGGCGCTGCGCGGCCGCTACGGGGCCGTGGCGCAGAGCGGCGCCCCCGCCGGTCTGGGCTTGGCGGCGATCGCCGGCTCGTTCCTGGCGCCCCACGGCGGCTGGCGCGGGGTCTTCCTGCTCGCCGCCCTGCCCGCGCTCGTGCTGCTGCGGCGGAGCTGGATCCCCGAGTCCGACGTGTGGAGCGAGCACCGGCGGCGGCTGGCCGCGGGCGAGCTCGCGGGCGAGGAGCTCGCCCGCGCCCGGCGGCCGATCCTCGCCCAGCTCGTCGCCCCCGACCTCGCCGGGCTCTTCCTGCGCACCTTCGTCTTGACCGGCCTCAACATGTCGGCCTACTGGTTCGCCGTGGTGTGGCTGCCGCGCTACCTGCAGAAGGAGCGCGGCCTCACGATCTTCGGCTCCGGGTGGTGGACGCTCACTTTCGTCGCCGGCTCGATCGCGGGGTATCTCAGCTTCGGCTGGCTCTCCGACACGATCGGCCGCCGCCCCGCCTTCAGCCTCTACTCGGCGGTGACCGCGTTCGGCCTCCTCATGGTGACGATCTTCTGGGGCCAGGCGACGGCGCATCCGCTCCTCGGCCTCGGCTGCATGCTGATCGCGGGGATCGGCACCGGCACCTGGTCGTGCTACGGCGCCTACTTCTCCGAGCTCTTCCCCACCCGCGTCCGCGGCGCCGCGATGTCGGTCGACATGAACGTGACCCGCGGCGTCCAGTTCGTGGCGCCGCTCGCCATCACCGCGGCCGCCGGGCGCTGGGGGGGCCTCGCCGGCGGCGTGGCCCTGGCCGCCGGCTTCGCCGCGCTCGCCGGCGTCTGGGTGTGGACGCTCCCCGAGACCGCCGGGGCGAGGATCACCGCGTTGGAGATCACGGCGTGACCGCCGAACCCTCGCCCGCCGGCGGCGCCGGCGGTACCGGCTTCGACCGCGCCGTCTCGCGCTGGGAGATCGTCGGCCTGGCGCTCAACGACGTCATCGGGAGCGGCGTCTACCTCCTCCCCGCGGCGGCGGCGGCGATCCTCGGGCCGGCGAGCCTCTGGGCGGTGCTCCTCGCCGGCTTCGCCGTCCTCCTGCTGGTGCTCTGCTTCGCCGAGGCGTCGAGCCACTTCGACCAGCCGGGGGGCGCCTACCTCTACACCCGCACCGTCTTCGGCAAGTTCGTCGGCTTCGAGGTCGGCTGGATGACCTGGCTGGCGCGCGTCTCGGCGGTCGCCTCGCTCTCCGCCGGCTTCGCGCAGGCGATGGGCTATCTCTGGCCGGGGGCGCAGGGGGGCTGGGGGCGCGCCGCGGCGATCGTCCTGCCGGTCGTCCTCATCACCGCGATCAACGTCGCCGGCGTGCGCTCCGGGGCGCGGACGGCGGTCGCGCTCGCCATCTGCAAGATCGTCCCGCTCCTCGTCTTCGTCGGGGTGGGGGTGTTCGCCGTCTCCTGGTCGCGCGCCCTCGCCGGTGGCGCCCCCGACCGCGGCCGCCTGGGCGAGGCGGCGCTCCTTCTGCTCTTCGCCTATGCCGGCTTCGAGAACATCGCCGCGCCGGCGGGCGAGTTCAAGAACCCGCGCCGCGACGTGCCGTTCGCCCTCGTCGCCCAGATCGTCATCGTCACCCTCCTCTACGCAGCCGTCCAGTGGGTGGCGCTGGGGACGCTCCCCGGCCTCGCGGCGGCGAAGACGCCGCTCGCCGACGCGGCGCGGCTCTTCCTCGGGCCCTGGGGCGGCTGGCTGCTGACCGTCGGCGCCGCGATCTCGATCCTGGGGAGCAACTCGAACACCATCCTGACCGGCCCGCGCTACCTCTTCGCCCTCGCCGAGGACGGCTTCGGGCCGCAGGCGCTCTCCTACGTCTCGCCGCGCTTCCGCACCCCGGCGGTCGCCATCGTCGTGCAGACGGTGATCGCCCTGCCGCTCGCCCTGACCGGCTCCTTCGTGCGCCTGGCCGCCCTCTCGACGGTCGCCCGCCTCGCCACCTACTTCGGCACCGCGATCGCGGTGCCCTTCCTGCGCCGGAAGCTCGCCGGCCAGCCGGCTCTGCGCCTCCCCCTGGGGCCGGTGATCCCCATCGCCGCCTCGCTCCTCTGCATCGAGCTCGCCGCCGGCGCCAAGGCCAACGACCTCCTCGCCGCCGGGCTGGCGGTGGTGGCGGGGGTGCCGCTGTATCTTTTCCGGCGCCGCCCCGCCCGCAGCGATTGATCCGATTTCAGGAGCTTGTCGCCGATCCTCCCCGCGCTTCGTGCGGATTGAAGCTCAGACTTTCAATCTGCACGGTCTGTCGGCTGTTTCCGGAGCGGCTGCTTCAGGGGAGAAACAGGCTGCCTCTGAGGAGAAGCGGCCGGCTTCAGGGTAGGAGCTGGCTGTTTTCGCCGACAGCCTCGCGCGCCAGGCCGAGGTCCAGGTAGATCGCGTCGAGGACCTCGCGGACGCGGCGCTCGTGGGCGGCTTCGGCGGGGGTGCCGTTCATCGCCAGGGCCACCGCCAGACCGTGCTCGGGGTCGCCGAAGCCCACCGACGACCGGTAGCCGCTGTGGCCGAAGGTGCGCGGCGAGCAGAGCCGGCCGTAGCCGTAGGGGACGGTCTCGACGCCATACTGCTTGGAATCGATGATGAATCCCAGGCCCCAGTCCATGACGTGGTGGAAGGTGTGGTCGAGCATCCCCACGCGGTGGCGGGCGGTCATCGCCTCGACCGTCTGCGGCGAGAGGAGGCGCCCGCCGGGGCCGCGGCCGCGCGCCAGCATCGCCGCGTAGAAGCGGCCGAGGTCGCGCATCGGGCCGAAGCCGTTGCCGCCGGGGCTCACCGCGGCGAGCCGGCCCTCCGAGGTCCACGCCTGCTCGCGCCGGCTGCCGGCCGCCGGCGCGCCCGCGGCCGCCGCCTCGGTCAGGTGGACGACGCCGATCCGTCCGGCCGCCGCGTACTCGCGGTAGCGCTCCGCCGGCAGCCCAACCCAGGAGTCCGCCATGCCGGCGGGGGCGAAGATCTCCTCGCGCACGTAGCGCTCGAAGGGGCGGCCGTCGGTGCGGCGGACGACCTCGCCGAGGAGGAACCAGCTCGACGCCAGGTGGTAGCCCGCCTTCTCGCCCGGCACCCAGCGCGGCTCCGGGCGCGAGGCGGCGATCCGCGCCACGATCTCCCGCCACTCGGCGGCCGGCCAGCCGGTGTCGAGCATGCGGATGCCGCCGGTGTGGGTGAGGAGGTGGCGCAGGGTGATCCGCTCTTTGCCGTGGGCGGCGAACTCGGGGATGTGGCGCGCCACCGGGTCGTCGAGCTCCAGCCGGCCGCGCTCCCAGAGCTGGGCGATGGCGACCGCCGCGATCGGCTTGGTGGCGGAGAGCCAGATCGTCAGATGGTCGGGGGAGAGCGGCTCGCCGGGGCGGTTCTCGCCCAGGGCGGCTTCCGCCACCAGCTCGCCCTGCAGGGAGACGTGGAGCTGCGCCCCGAGATGGAGACCCGCCGCGATCCCCGCCTCGAGCGCCGCCGCGGTCCGCGGCAGCCGTCCCCACTCGCCTCTCGTCTCTGCCGGCATGGATCGCTCTCTTTCTTCACTCGGTGGAGACTGCCCGATTTTCATCCTCGGGCGGCCCAAGCTATACGATGTGAGCCGACTCTGCGCCGGCGAGCAAGATGCGCCGCCACGGAACTCGCTAGGGCGCGCTGCGGTCTATTCGACGGTGAGGTCCGCCGCGTCGACTAGCGGTTCCCTCAGAGCTTCCGACGAAGGTCGCCGGGAAGATCGACAGAAAGGAAGGAAGCCGATGACGACCATCCACCCCCTTGCACGATTCGTGGCGTTACGCGGGCTACATCGGACGCTCGGCGCCGCGGCGTTCGCCGCCGTCCTGGCGCTCGGCGCCCCGGTCCAGGCGCAGCCCGCGACGACCGCCGAAGGCTCGACCACGGCGCTCGAGAGCGGCAAGGCGCTCGTCCAGGCGGGCCGCTTTGCCGAGGCCATCCCGGAGCTGGAGACCGCCGACCAGCTCGCCGGCGGCCGCTCGGCCGAGGCCGCGGTGGCGCTCGCCCGCGCCTATGCCGGCGCCGGGGCGCACGCCAGGGCCCTCGACGAGGCGCGCGCCGCGCTCGCCCGCGATCCCGCGGCGAACGTCGCCAATGAGGCCCATATCGTGATCTGCCAGAACCGGCCCGAGGCGACGGAAAACGCGCCGGCCGACGCGCCGCGCAAGGTCGGCGATGGCGTCACGCGGCCACAGATCATCTACCGGGTGAGCCCCCAGTACCCGCCGGACCTCCGCAAGGCGCGAGCCCAGGGGACCGTGGTCCTCGATGCGGTCATCGACGAGGACGGCTGCGTGTCGGCGGCGCGCGTCCTGCGCGGCGCCGCGCCGGGGTTCGATGCGGCCGCCCTCGCGGCGGTCATGCAGTGGGTTTTCCGGCCGGCGATCGCCGATGGGCAACCGGTCAAGGTTTCCTACACGCTGACCACCAGCTTCGCCGTCGAAGATACTCCCTCCCGCGAGCGCTGAGCCGGGCGATCCGTCCCCGGCCGCAAACACGAAGGGCGGCCCGTTCGGGCCGCCCGAGGTTCCTCACCTACGAAGAGAAGATCGACTAGCGCGAGCTGCTCTTGTGGCTCATCTTGCCCGAGCCGCCCATCTTGGACTGGAGGTCCTGCGCCATCTTCAGGTGCTCCTGGAGCGTGGGCAGGGTGTCGCTCGCGAAGGTCTTCACGTCGCCAGTGCCGCTCTGCGCTTCCTTCTTGAACTCGGCGACGTCGGTCTTGTGGTCCTTGACCATGTAGCCGACATAGGCGCGGTCGAAGGCGGCGCCGGTCATCTTCGAGAGGCGGGCGGCCTCGGCCTTGTCGCTCGCCTTGACGTCGGTGGGGAGCGTGTAGCTCATGCCGGCGGCGACCTGCTTCAGCTTGTCGTTGGCCTTGGTGTGATCGTCGACCATGCGCTGGCCGAACGCCTTGACGTCGGGGTCCGCGGCGTTCTGCGCCGCGAGCTGGCCGAGCTGGACCTCGGCCATGCCGCCCTGGGCGGCGCTCTTCATGAAGGTCTTGTCGTGGGACGAGAGTGCATAGGCCGGCGCCAGCAGGGTCAGGAACCCCGCCATCGCCGCCACCCCGGTCTTGATGGACATCTTGCTCTGCATCGCGCTGTCCTCCTTGGAGTGATCGTCTGAGATGCCGGCAGGCCGAAAAGCCTGTCGTTGCACGAGAAGTTAAGGCAAGAAGGGTGCCATCGGGCTGGCTGGCGGGATGCCGGCCTCGCCGCGGCGGGTGAGGTACGAGAAGGGCACGAGCCTTGCACTTTCCCATTGCCAAGTACCGAGCGCTCCGGCGCGAGGCTCACTCACGACACGAGGAGATCTCCTATGAATACGACGACCACCGAGAGCACCAGCACTCTCAACAGCCTCCTGCGCGGCGAGATGTCCGCCCTCCAGACCTATGGCCAGGTGATCGAGAAGCTGAAGGACGACAACGCCCCGGGCTCGGCCGAGTTCCACCAGCTCCGCAAGGATCATCGCGACGCCGCCGAGGCGCTTCAACGCTTCGTCGCCGTCCAGGGCAATGAGCCGAGCCACGACTCCGGCCCCTGGGGCGCGTTCGCCAAGGCGGTCACCGGCACCGCCAAGCTCTTCGGCAACACGGCGGCTCTCAAGGCCCTGAAGGAGGGCGAGGAGCACGGCGTCAAGGAGTACGAGAGCGCGCTCGAGGACGAGAGCCTGCCGGCCGCGGCGCGCTCGCTGATCCGCGATACGCTGCTGCCCCGCCAGCGCCAGCACATCCCGACGGTCGACCGCTTGATGGACGCGCAGTAGCGCGCCGCCCGTCTCATCGCTCCTCCTCGGGGCAGGTGATCCGTGCCGGGATCGCCTGCCCCTTTTTCATGGCTACATTGCTATTTACAGTAGAATGCGCAAATGAAGATAACCTTTTTCAAGCCAGCGAACCGAAATTAGGTCTTGACCTGACAGACGTGTCGATGTAAATTGACGCCCTCACATCGACAGGGGCAGGTCGCGGCGGCGGTGCTCCTTGGCCGGGGAGTCCCCGGCCGACGCCGGCCGCCGATAGTCGCCGCTCGACGCAGGGAGCTCGGAACACATTCGCAATCTCGGTCTCGTCAGGCGCCAGAGGGTACGAGCACCCGACGGCGTCGGCCAGGATCCTCGGCGTATTCTCGAGTCAAGAAGTCACGATTCATCTCCGTGGTTGCACTTCTGAACAGAGCCACTTCAACCCCCCCCGGCTTCCGTAGCACGCCGTTCGATCGGTGGACGGGTGGGGTCCACGGGCGGAGTCGCCCATTCGAGGAGGAAGCATGTCCAACCAGCAGCAGAAGCCGAAGCGCGGCCGCGTGATCGCGGTGGCCCTCGCCGTCACCTGCGCCTGCGGCGCCGCGTCGCTCGCGGCCGCCGAGGGCGGCAGAGTGGAGGCACCCAAGCCCCAGCACGTCGTCGTCAACCAGGTGCGGGTCAACGCCGACGGGTTGCGGGTCTATCTCGATCCCACGACCGGCAAGGTCAAGCAGCCGACGCCGGGCGAGATCCGCGTCCTCGATCAGGCGCTCGCCTCGCTGCCCGCCCACGAGCTCAAGAACGTCCAGGCGACGCAGTACGCGGACGGCACCGTCTCGGTCTCCCTGCAGGGGGCTTACATGAACTACGCGCTGGTGCGGGTCAACGCCGACGGCTCGATGAGCCAGGCCTGCGTCGACGACGCGGCCACGGCCGACAACTTCCTGAACGGCGCCGCGCCCGCGGCCGAGGAGCGGTAGATGAGATCCGCCATCCGCAGCAACCCGGCCCGCGCCGCCCTCACCGCCCTCGTCCTCTCCCTCGCCGCGGCGCCGCTCTTCGCCAACGCGACGATCAACATCGTCAACATCAACGCGCCCGGGATCGGCTTCAACGATCCGACGCCCGCGGCGCCGGTGGGCGGCAACCCCGGCACGACGCTCGGCCAGCAGCGCCTCATCGCCTTCCAGTACGCGGCCTCGATCTGGGCGACGCTCATCGACAGCGCGGTGCCGATCAACATCGAAGCGCAGATGGTCCCGCTCGGTTGCACGCCCACGGCCGGCACCCTCGGCTCGACCGGCGCGCTCTCCGTCTTCCGCGACTTCCCCGGCGCGCCGATGCCCCAGACCTGGTATCACGTGGCGCTCGCCAACCGCATCGCCTTCACCGACCTGACGCCGGGCGCCCCCGGCGATCCCAGCTCCGACGATCTGATCACCAGCTTCAACAGCCAGCTCGGCACCCCCGCCTGCCTGACCACCCTTCACTGGTACTACGGGCTGGACGACAACCATGGCGCCGACATCGACCTGGTGACGGTGCTCATCCACGAATATGCCCACGGGCTCGGCTTCTCGACCTTCATCAACAAGACCACCGGCGCGCCGCTCGTCGGCTTCCATGACATCTACGAGCACTTCATGTTCGACGATCCGCTCGGCCTCGCCTTCGACCAGATGAGCAACGCCCAGCGCGCCACGTCGACCCAGGACACGCAGCACGTGGTGTGGGTCGGCCCGAACGTGACCGCCAAGGTCCCGGCGACGCTCCAGCTCGGCAGCCCGCTGCTGACCGTCAACTCGCCGTCCTCGGTCGCCGGCATCTACGCGGTCGGCACGGCGCAGTTCGGCCCGCCGCTCGCCTCGCCCGGCGTCACCGGCAACCTGGTGCTGGTCAACGACGGCGTGGGTGCCACGACCGACGCCTGCGAGCCGATCGTCAACGCCGCGGCGATCGCCGGCAAGGTCGCCCTCCTCGACCGCGGCATCTGCACCTTCGTGGTCAAGGCCAAGAACGCGCAGAACGCCGGTGCCATCGCCGTCGTCGTGGCCGACAATGCCGCCGGCAGCCCGCCGGCCGGCCTCGCCGGCGTCGACCCGACGATCACCATCCCGACGGTGCGCATCTCGCTCCCCAACGGCAACACTCTGAAGGCCGCCTTGGCCTCCGGGGTCAACGTGACGATCGGCCTCAATCCGAGCATCCGCGCCGGCGCCGATCAGGCCGGCCGCGCGCTCCTCTACACCCCGGTCCCGGTGGCGGGCGGCTCGTCGCTGTCGCACTGGGACATCAGCGCCACCCCCAACCTGCTGATGGAGCCCGCCATCAACACCGACCTGACGCACAACGTCGACCTGACGCTGCCGCTCTTCCGCGACATCGGCTGGGCGCCGGACGCCGACCTCGACGGGGTCACCGACGACCTCGACCAGTGCCTGCACTCCGATCTCCGTGCGACGGTCATCATCGGGACCTGCGACTCGGGCGTCGGCAACGTCCTCTTCACCAACGGCTGCACGATCACCGACCAGGTGCAGGGCTGCACGGTGGGGGCGAAGAACCACGGCGCCTTCGTCTCCTGCGTCTCCCACCTGACCAACGACCTCAAGAAGAGCGGCATCATCTCGGGCTCGCAGAAGGGCGCGATCCAGAGCTGTGCCGGCGGCTCGTAGCCGCAGCGCAGTCACCAGATAAGTCGAAGGGCCGGCTTCCTAGCCGGCCCTTTTTTTGCGTCTGGCAACCTTGGCCTCGGCGTCACTCGTTCTTGTAGATGGTGCCGCCCTTCATGACGAAGCGGACGTTCTCCATCGCGTGGATGTCCCCGAGCGGATCGCCGGGGACGGCGACGACGTCGGCCTGCTTGCCGGGCTCGAGGGTGCCGACGGTCTTCGCGATCCCCAGGAGGTCGGCGGCCGAGGCGGTGGCGGCGCGCAGCGCCGCCGCGGGCTTCATGCCGTGGTCGACCATCAGCCCGAACTCCTTGGCGTTCAAGCCGTGCGGCGAGACCGCCGAGTCGGTGCCGAAGGCGATCTTCACCCCCATCGCGAGCGCCTTCCTGAACATGCCCGAGCGGGCGGCGAGCGCCATCTTCGCCTTGGCGGCGATCTCCGGCGGGAAGTGGCGCTCCTCGGCGCGGCCGCCGGTCCACTCGCCGGCGATGAGAGTGGGGACGAGATAGGTGCCGCGCTCCTTCATCATGCGCAGCGCCTCGTCGTCCAGGAACGAGCCGTGCTCGATCGAGTCGATGCCGGCGCGGATGGCGACCTTGGCGCCGCTCGCGCCGTGGGCGTGGGCGGCGGTCTTCTTGTGCAGGCGGTGCGCCTCGTCGACGATGGCGTTCATCTCCTCCTGGGTGATCTGCGCCGTGTCGACCTCGTCGGAGAGCGAGAGGACGCCGCCCGTCGCGCACACCTTGATGACGTCGGCGCCGTACTTGACCTGGAAGCGCACGGCGTCGCGGAACTGGTCGGGGCCGGCGGCGATCCCCTCGCCGATGCCGGTCTCCTTGCCGAAGAAGCCGTAGGGGTAGCCGCCGTTGTCGCAGTGGCCGCCGCGGGCGCCGAGCGCGTGGACGGCGACCAGCATGCGCGGCCCGGCGACGATCCCCTCGCGGATGTTGTTGCGCAGGCCGACGTCGATGTAGTCGCTCGAGCCGACGTCGCGCACGGTGGTGAAGCCGGCGAGGAGCGTGCGCCGGGCGTACTGGGTGGCGCGGATGGCGGCCTCGGCGACCGGGCGGCGCATGCCGGCGATGGTGTCGGCGGCCCAGTTGTCGCCCGACTCGAAGGAGAGGTGGGTGTGGGCGTCGATGAGGCCGGGGAGGAGAGTGGCGTCCCCCAGGTCGATCACCCGGGCGCCGGCGGGGACGGCGAGGTGCGAGCCGACGGCCTTGATCGTCCCGCCCTCGACGACGACCATACCGTCGGCGATCACCGCGTCGCCGCGGCCGTCGAAGAGGCGCGCCGCCTTGAGGACGACGACCTGGGGCTGGGCGGGGGTGGGCTGGGCGGCGAGCGGCAGGGTGGCGAGGGCGGCAACCGCGATCGCCGCAGCTGCCGCGAGGGCAGCGCACAGATTTCGTCTCATTTTCGGGATCCTCCGGCCGCCGAGGATAGCGCCGGGGGCTCCCCCGCGCTACTCTCTCCCGCCATGCGATTCGAGACCCGCGCCGTCCATGCCGGGCGCGACGACGACCCGACCGGGGCCGTCGCGCCGCCGATCCACCTCGCCACCACCTACGCCCGCGACGAGTCCGGGGCGCTCCTCTCCGCCCACGCCTACATCCGCGAATCGAACCCCACCCAGACGCTCCTCGAGGACGCCCTGGCGCCGCTCGAGGGGGCCGAGGCGGCGCTGGTCTTCGCCTCGGGGATGGCGGCGGGGGTGGCGCTCCTCCAGGCGCTGCCCTCCGGCTCCCACGTCGTCTTCCCGGACGACGCCTACTACGGCTTCCGGGTGACGGCGGAGGACTTCCTGCCGCAGTGGGGGATCGCGGCGGACTTCGTGCCGATGGAAGACCTGGGAGCGCTCGAGCGGGCGCTCCGGCCGGAGACCGCCCTCGTCTGGCTCGAGACGCCGTCGAATCCGCTCCTGCGGATCGTCGATCTCGCGGGCGCCGCGCGCCTCGCCCACCAGGCGGGGGCGGTCGCCCTGGTCGACAACACCTTCGCGACGCCGGCGCTGCAGCAGCCGATCGCCCTCGGCGCCGACCTCGTCCTCCACTCGACCACCAAGTACTTCGGCGGCCACAGCGACGTGCAGGGCGGCGCGCTCCTCTTCGCCCGACGGGGCCCGCTCCACGAGCGGGTCGCCCACGTGCGCCACATCCTGGGCGCCGTCTCCTCCCCCTTCAACTCGTGGCTCGTGCTGCGCGGCATCCGCACCCTGCCGGTGCGGGTGGCGGCGCAGAGCGCCAACGCCCTCGCCGTGGCGCGGGCCTTAGCCGGCCATCCGGCGGTCGCCGCGGTGAACTACCCCGGCCTGCCCGGCCACCCCGGCCACGCCGTCGCGGCGCGCCAGATGTCGGCCTTCGGCGCCATGCTCTCGCTCCACGCGCGCGGCGGCCGCGAGGCGGCGCTCCGCATGGTCGGGCGGGCGAAGGTCTTCGTCCGCGCCACCTCGCTCGGCGGCGTCGAGAGCCTGATCGAGCACCGCGCGACGAGCGAGGGCCCGGGCTCGCGCACCGCCGACGACCTCGTCCGCCTGTCGATCGGCCTCGAGCACCCGGACGACCTGATCGCCGACCTCGATCAGGCGCTAGCGGGCTGAGCCGGGCGCGGCCGCCGGCTGTCCGAGCGCCGGCTGTCCGAGCCCAGGTTGTCCAAGCACAGCATAGGCGAGCTCCTCGCCGCTCGCCGCGGCGCGCAGCATGAGGGCGCCGCGGCGCATGTCGCCGGTCCCCGCGAAGCAGGCCGGGAAGCTCAGGCGGTCGCCGAAGACCGGCGCCAGCACGTCGGTGTACTTGGCCGTCGCGATGCTCCCCAGGAGGACGGCGCGGCCGCCGGCCGGGAGGAGGGCCGCGAGCTCGCGGGCGGCGGCGCGGAGAGGCCGGGCGTAGGCCGGGCGGCGCGGGTCGACCGGCGTGCGGCGCAGGCGCTTCATCCTCTCGGGCGTCATCGCCCAGTCCGGCGGCACGAGGCCGAAGCCGGGGGCGATGACGAAGATGCCGCCCGCGATCCCCGGCGGCGGCGCGGCGAAGCGGCGGGCATAGGCGATCTTGCCGCGGAAGTAGAGGGCGGAGAGGAAGGCGAACGCCTCGCCGATGGGGACTCCCTCCGGCGAGCGGAGCCGCAGGGCGGTGGGAAAGGCGGCGCGCGGCGAGGCGAGCTGGAGGGCCCGCCGGCCGCCGAGGGTCGCCGGCGAGAGGAGGAAAAGGGTGGGCGGAGAGGCGGCCGGGTCGGGTTCGGTTCCCATCGCCGCATGAGAACCAGCCGGCGATGTTGCGTCATTCCAGAACTTTTTTCCCGGATGGCGTCGCCGGCTCAGCGCGCCGGCGTTCCAGGCGGCGCCGCGCGGAGGTATTGCGGCGGCCAGGGGAGCACGGCTCCGAGCTCGCGCGCCGCGTGGAGCGGCCAGTAGGGGTCCCGCAGGAGCTCCCGCGCCAGCAGCACGCAGTCGGCCTCGCCGCCGCGGACGATCGAGTCCGCCTGCGCCACGCTGGTGATGAGGCCGACGGCGCCGGTCGCGATGCCGGCTTCCCGCCGGATGCGCGCCGCGAACGGCACCTGGTAGCCGGGGCCGACCGGGATCTTCGCGTCGGGCACCGCGCCGCCCGAGGAACAGTCGACGAGATCGACGCCGTGGCCGCGCAGCCGGCGCGCCAGCTCGACCGACTGCTCGAGGTCCCAACCCTCGTCCTTCCAATCGGTGGCGGAGATCCTGACGAAGACGGGCAGGCGCTCGGGCCACACCGAGCGGACGGCGGCCACGACCTCGAGACACAGCCGCACGCGGTGGTCGTACGAGCCGCCGTATTCGTCGGTGCGGGTGTTGACCAGCGGCGACAGGAGCTGGTGAATCAGATAGCCGTGCGCCGCGTGGACCTCGGCGACGTCGAACCCCGCCGCCCGCGCGCGCGCCGCGGCGGCGCGGAACGACGACACGACGGCGGCCAGCTCGGCAACCGTCAAGGCTCGGGGCACCGGGTAGCCGTCCGCAAACGGCGCGCCGGTCGGCCCCACGGGCTCCCAGCCGCCGTCCGCCGGAGCGATGGCGCGGCCGCCTTCCCATGGCCGCGCGGTGCTGGCCTTGCGGCCGGCATGGGCGAGCTGGATGCCCGCCGCGGACCCCTGCCCCTTGACGAAGCGGACGATCTGCGCCAGGCCCTCGACGTGCCGATCGTCATAGATGCCGAGGTCCTGCGGGCTGATGCGGCCCTCGGCGGCGACCGCCGTCGCCTCCGTGAACACCAGCGCCGCGCCGCCCACGGCACGGCTGCCGAGGTGGACGAGGTGCCAGTCGGTCGCCAGGCCGTCCGCGGAGGCGTACTGGCACATCGGCGAGACGAGGATGCGGTGGGCGAGCTGGAGCGAGCGAAGCCGGAGCGGCTCGAAGAGGTGCGGCATGGTGGCGAGGATATCCGCGATTCCCCGCTCGGCCGAGCCTTACCCTTGCGGAGGCTCGCCTGCAGAGACGGGGGGGGCGGCCGCCCGGCTCTGCCGCCGCCAGTAGGCATAGGCGGGGAGGCCCAGGGCGACGAAGCCGAGGCCGACGAGCGACTCCCTGGGCTTCTCGGCGAGGGTGTTCCCGACCAGGGCGAGCGAGGCGAGGATGAAGAGCGCGGGGACGACGGGATAGCCCCAGACGCGGTAGGGGCGGGGCGCCTCCGGCCGGCTGCGGCGCAGGGCGAAGACCGCGGCGCCGGTCGCGGCGTGGAAGAGGACGCCGGCGAAGATGACGTAGGTGTAGAGCTGCTCGTAGGTCCCCGAGAGCGCCAGCACCATCGCCCACGCCCCCTGCGCCCAGAGGGCGCGGCCGGGCGTCCGGTGGCGCGGGTGGACGGCGGCCACCGAGCGGAAGAAGAGGCCGTCCTCGGCCATCGGCAGGTAGATCCGCGAGCAGCAGAGGATGTTCGCCGACAGGCAGCCGAAGGTCGACACCAGGATCGCCGCCGAGACCAGCCGCGCCCCGCCCGGCCCGAAGAGGGCGGCGGCGGCGGTCTCGCCGATGCGCGAGGTGTGCGCCATGGCGCCGACGGAGAGCGCCCGCGCGTAGACCAGGTTGAGCAGGCTGTAGAGGCCGATCACCGCGAGAGTCCCGGCGATCAGGCCGAGCGGCAGGCTGCGGCCGGGGTTCGCGCATCTCGCCGGCCGAGAAGGTCAGGTTGTACCAGCCGTCGTAGGTCCACAGGGTGGCGATCATGGCGACCCCGGCGGCGGTCCACAGGGCGGCGGCGCCGTGGGCGAGCGGCAGCGGGGCGGCGAGCGGGGCGAGCCCGCCGCCGGCGGGCGCCGGCCGCGCGAACCCCAGCACGGCGAAGCCGACGATCGAGCCGATCTTGACGACGGTGAGGAGGTTCTGCACCCAGGCGCCCTCCTGGAGACCGAGCCAGTTGATGCCGGTGAGGAGCGCGATGGCGCCGGCCGCCGCCACCTGGCCGCCGCTGATCCGCCAGGTCCAGCCGCCCAGGGGGACGGCGAGGAGGACGTGCGCGGTCGAGGCCGCGGGCACGAAGCTCCCCAGGTACTCCCCGAAGCCGACGGCGATGGCGGCGATGCCGCCCGACATGATGACCAGGAAGGCGGTCCAGCCGTAGAGGAAGCCCCAGAGCGGCCCGTACGCCTCCTTGAGGAAGTGATAGACGCCGCCGGCGCGCGGGAAGAGGCCGCCGAGCTCGCCGAAGGTGAGCGCCCCGGCGAGGGTGAGGAGGCCGCCCACCACCCATACCGCGAGGATCAGCCCGGCGTGCGGCAGGACCTTCGCCATGTCGCCGGTGGTGATGAAGATGCCGGTGCCGACGATCGAGCCGATGGTGATCAGGGCGCCGTCGACGGGCCCCAGCTGGCGCAGCAGGCGGCCCGAGCCGGCCGGGTCGGGAGCGGACATCGGGGTGGATGGTACAGCGTAAAGCCGCGGCTTCGGGCTTGACTTGCGGGGCTATCTTTTCGATAGTTCGCAGATATTTCGAAACCTGTGGAGCGCGTTCGGCGAGCGCGGCGAGGAGCCTGCGAAGATGGCGAGCGAGGATGGCGCACGGCGGGAACGGGTCTATACCCTTCCCGAGCCCTGGCGGGTGAAGGTGATCGAGCCGATCCGTCTCCCGCCGCGCGAGGAGCGCGAGATGCACCTGGCGGCGGCCGGCTACAACCTCTTCCGGGTCCCCTCGGAGGCGGTCTTCGTCGACCTCTTCACCGACTCCGGCACCTCGGCGATGTCCGACCACCAGTGGGCCGGCCTCATGCAGGGCGACGAGGCCTACGCCGGCTCGCGCAACTACTTCCATTTCGAGCGGACGATCCAGGACATCTTCGGGCTGCCGCACGTCCTGCCGGTGCACCAGGGGCGGGTGGCCGAGAACCTCCTGTTCTCGACTCTGGTCCGGCCGGGGATGATCGTCCCCAACAACAGCCACTTCGACACCACGCGGGCGAACGTCGAGGCCAACGGCGGCACCGCGCTCGACCTCGTGATCGCCGAGGCGCACGATCCGTCCTCGACCCATCCCTTCAAGGGCAACATCGATCTCGAGCGCCTGGCCGAGCTCTTCGCGGCGACGCCGCGGGGGGCCATCCCGCTCGCCTTCCTCACCCTCACCAACAACTCGGGCGGCGGCCAGCCGGTGGCGCTGGCGAACGTCCGCGCCATGTCCGAGCTCTGCCGCGCCCACGGCATCCCGTTCTACCTCGACGCCTGCCGCTTCGCCGAGAACGCCTGGTTCATCCAGCGCCGCGAGCCCGGGCAGGGCGGCCGCTCGATCCAGGACATCGTCCGCGACGTCTTCGCCTTAGCCGACGGCTGCACCATGAGCGCCAAGAAGGACGGCCTCGCCAACATCGGCGGCTTCCTCGCCAGCCGCGACGCCGAGCTGATGGCGACGATCACCCAGCGGCTGATCGTCATCGAGGGCTTCCCGACCTACGGCGGCCTCGCCGGCCGCGACCTCGAGGCGGTGGCGCGCGGCCTGGCCGAGGTGCTCGACGAGACCTACCTCACCTACCGCATCGGCCAGGTCGCCGCCTTCGGCCGCCGCCTGAGCGACCTCGGCATCCCGATCGTCCGGCCGACCGGCGGCCACGCGGTCTATCTCGACGCCCGCCGTTTCCTCCCCCACATCCCGCCGGCCGAGTATCCGGCCCAGGCGCTCTCGGTGGCCCTCTACCGCGAGGGCGGGGTGCGCGGGGTGGAGATCGGCAGCGTCATGTTCGGCCGCCGCGATCCGGCGACCGGCGGCGAGCTCCCGGCGCCGATGGAGCTGGTGCGCCTGGCGGTGCCCCGCCGCGTCTTCACCGACGCCCACCTCGCCTACGTCGCCGAGGTCCTGGAGGAGATCCGCGACCGCCGCGACCGGCTGCGCGGCCTCCGCTTCACCTTCCAGTCGCCTGTCCTGCGCCACTTCACGGCGAGCTTCGAGGAGCTGGCGCCGGAGGCGGCGCTGGCGTAGGCGCCGGCGCGGGGGCCGGCCGCCGGCGACCCGGCCGGACCCCGTTTCGCAGTACCATCCCCGAGCGCCGCCAAGCCGCGCGGCAGCCTCTCCGCATGCCCGACCGCCAGCCTCCGCGCTCCGCCCGCGCCACCCCGTGCGGCCGCCCTCGCCGTGGTCCTCGCGCTCGGCTCCGCTCGGCCTGGCGCTCGGCCTGGCCTCCTGCCACCCGGTGCCGCCGGCGACGGTGCCGATGCGTCTCGTCCGCTACGAGCGGCCGGGGAGCGATCGCCGCTGCCTCGTCGTCCTCCTCCACGGCCGCGGCGACCGGCCCGAGGACTTCGCGCGCCACGGCTTCCTCGACCGGCTCCGCGAGCGCCATGCCGACTGCGACGCCGTCGCCGCCGACTCGCACCTGGGCTACTTCGCGGACCGCTCGATCGGCGTCCGTCTCGAGGAGGACGTGGTCGCCCCGGCGCACGCCGCCGGCTACCGGGAGATCTGGCTGGTGGGGATCTCGCTCGGCGGCCTGGGGGCGCTGATCCACGAGAGCGAGCATCCGGGGCGGGTCACCGGGATGGTGCTGATCGCCCCCTATCTCGGAGAGGGCCCGCCGATCGCCGAGATCGCCGCGGCCGGCGGCGCCGCGCGCTGGACGCCGCCGCGGGCGATCGCCCCCGACGACTTCGTCCGCCGGCTGTGGCTCTTCCTCAAGGCGGCCTACGCGGCGCCGCGGGCGGGCGCCCTCCCCCCGGTCTACCTCGGTCTGGGCGCCAACGACCGCTACCGCGACGCCCAGCGCCTGCTCGCCCAGCTCCTGCCGCCGGAGCGGGTGACGACCGTGCCCGGCGGGCACCGCTGGGGACCCTGGGAGGCGCTCTGGCGCGCCTTCCTCGACCGCGGCGTGTTGCCTGGAACCACGCCAGGCACGGCCAGGCGATCCGGCGAGGCCGATGGTACAGTTCCGCGCGCGCGAGGAGGTCGACGATGAGCGAGGGGAGGACGGGCGCGGCAGCCCGGCGGAGCAGGGTTTGGGTATGGCGGGGGATCACGGCGCTCGCCGCCGGGCTCGCGGCGTTCGGCGCCGCCGGGCCGGCGACCGCGGCCGGGGAGCCGGAGAGCCCGGCGGCGGTCTCGGTGCCGGCCGGCCAATGGGGACCGCTCACCACCGGCAACGACTTCCTGCTCGCGGCGGGCTTCCTCGCCGCCCACCCCGGACCGCCGGGGACGCTTCCCGACGGCGCCTGGGAGGTCGAGGTGGGCTACGGCGTCGCCAACACCTTCGCCAAGTCGCGCCCGTTCAACGGCCTCTTCGGCTCCGGCCCGGCGCGCCGCGCGGTGACCCCGGCCGAGCTCGACGCCGCGGCCCGCGGCCGCGACGGGCTCTTCTACGTCGACGGCGAGATCAGCCGCTCCTCGCTCACCGTGCGGCGCGGCCTCGGCCGTGTCGAGCTCGAGGCGACCCTCCCCATCCTCGACGTCGGCGGCGGCTACTCCGACACCCTGATCGAGGGCTTCCACAGCACCTTCGGCCTCTATCAGAACGGCCGGCGCTCGGTGCCGCGCAACGCCTATACGCTCTACCTGCGCTCGAACGGCCGCCGGCTGTTCACCACCACGGGCGCCGGCGCCGGCATCGGCGACGTCGTGCTCGCCGCCAAGAGCGAGCTGCCGTACTCCCCCCCGTTCCTCGCCGAGCTCGGCTTCGGCGAGATCGCGATCCAGGGCCTGCTCAAGCTGCCCACCGGCAACCAGAACGACTTCTACGGCACCGGCAGCGCCGACTTCGGTCTCCAGCTCCTCTCCTCGCGCGCCATCGGCCGCGGCCGGCTCGACGTCACCCTCTCGGCCCTCGCCCTGGGCGCCGCCCCGCAGCTCGGCACCGGGTCGCAGCTGGTGATCGCGGCCTCGGTCGCCTACGAGCGGCCGCTCTTCCGGGCGACCTCCGTGCTCGCCCAGCTCGACCTCGCGCAGAGCCCGCTGCGCACGGTGCAGCACAGCGCCCTGACGCCGACGACCTACCTCCTCTCGCTCGGCGTCGGCCATGCCCTGACGCCGCGCCTCTCCTTCGTCGTGGGGCTCACCGAGAACGTCTTGAACTACGACAACAGCGCCGACATCGCCGTCCACCTGGGGCTGCGCCGGCGGCTCTGACTCGGGTTTCGCGGCAGGCGGGCGCCGGCGCTACAGCGCGTAGGTCGCGACGACCGGCGCGTGGTCGCTGGTGCCGACGCCGGCCAGGACGCGGCAGGCGGTCGCCTTCTCGGCGAGCGGCGCGCTCGCCAGCAGGTAGTCGATCCGCCAGCCGATGTTCCGCTGCCGCATGTTGCGCCACGGCGGCCACCAGGTGAAGAGGCTCTCGTTGTCGGGGTCGAGGGCGCGGCCGACGTCGATCAGCCCATGGGCGAGGACCGCCTCGATCAGCTCGCGCTCGTCCGCCCGCTGGCCGATCACCCCGGGCTTGCGCTCCTTCGGGTGGACGTCGCGGTCGGTGCGGGCGACGTTCAGGTCGCCGCAGAGGATCGCCGGCGTGCCCGCGGCGCGGAGCTCGCCGGCGTAGTCGCCGAGAGCGGCGAGGAAGGCCAGCTTGGCCGCGAAGTCCTTGCCGCCGTTGGGGACGTAGATCGAGGCGACGGCGAGGCCCGGCAGCTCGGCGACGACGATCCGCGTCTCGTGGTCGAAGCCGGGATGGCTGAAGCGCGGCGGCTCGGGGAAGGTGTCGCGGCGAATGCTCAGGCTCACCCCCGAGTAGCCGCCGGCGCCGTGCCAGTAGCACCAGTAGCCGGCGAGCTCGCAGATCGCCGCCGGCACCTGCGCCGGCGTCGCCTTGATCTCCTGCAGGCAGATGACGTCCGGGCGGTCGCGCTCGACCCACTCGAGGAACTGCGCCTCGCGGGCGCGGATGCCGTTGACGTTCCAGGTGGCGACGGTGATCGGCATGGGCGCGATCATAGCTCGCCGGGTGCTGGGTCCGCGGGGTCCGCTGCGGGCGGCGCCCTCGGGACCACCCTCCCGAACCCCCTTCCAGGCGGCCGTCCTCGGGACCCAACGGACCCGGTATCCGGCAGGAGATCCCGCCGCGTGCCCGCGCGACGGAGGGCCCGGCCGGCGGGCGCGCGCTAGGCCGTCGGGCCGGCGACCAGCCGGCCGGCGGCGGCGCTGTCGACCGGCGGCGAGAAGAGGTGCCCCTGGCCGTACTCGCAGCTCATGGCGGCGAGCCGCGCCACCTGGCCCGCCGTCTGCACCCCCTCGGCGACCACCTCCATGCGGAGCTGGTGGCCGAGGTGGACGATGGCCTCGACGATCGCCATGTTGCTCGCCGTGTCCTCGAGGCGGGCGACGAAGGAGCGGTCGATCTTCAGGATGTCGATGGGGAAGCGGTGCAGGTAGTTGAGCGAGGAGTAGCCCTTGCCGAAGTCGTCCAGGTAGAGCTTGACCCCCATCTCCTTCAGGCGCTTGAAGCGGCTGCCGGCGAGCTGGGCGTGGCGGATGATCACCCCCTCGGTGATCTCGAGCCCGAGATAGGCGGGGTCGAGCCCGGAGTCGGCGAGCGCCCCCGCGATCAGCTCGAAGAGGTCGGTCTGGAAGAACTGCCGGTGCGAGAGGTTGACCGAGATGGCGAGCGGCCGCCCGCCCGCCTGCAGCGCGAGCTCGCGCACCTGGCGGCAGGCCTCGCCGAGGACGAAGCGGCCCATCGGCACGATGAGGCCGGTCTCCTCGGCGACGGGGAGGAAGTCGTCCGGGGCGAGGAGCCCGCGCTGGGGATGGAGCCAGCGCACCAGCGCCTCGAAGCCGGCGACCTCGCGGCTGGCGAGCGCCACGAAGGGCTGGAAGAGCACCCGCAGCTCGCCGCGCTCGATCGCCCGCCGCAGGTCGGTCTCGAGCTGCAGGCGCGCCAGGACCGAGCGGTGCATGCGGCGGTTGAAGACGACGTGGCAGGCGCGCCCCGAGGCCTTGGCGCGGTACATCGCGGTATCGGCGTCGCGCAGCAGGTCCGCCGGGCGCTCGTGGTCGCCGGTCAGGACCGCGATGCCGATGCTCGCGGTGATGAACACCTCGTGGCCGGAGAGGTCGATCGGGGCGGTCAGCCGCTCGTGGATGCGCTCCGCCACCCCCACCGCGTCGGCCGAGTCGCGCCCGCCCTCGAGGAGGATGGTGAACTCGTCGCCCCCGACGCGCGCGATGAGGTCGCCCGGCCGCACCGCCGAGGCGAGGGCGGCGGTGATCCACACCAGGAGCTCGTCGCCCGCCGGGTGGCCCAGGCTGTCGTTGACGATCTTGAAGCGGTCCATGTCGAGGAAGAGGACCGCCACCGCCGCCCCCGGCCCGCCGCGCGCCCGTTCCATCGCCTGGCGCAGGCGGTCCATGAAGAGGGCGCGGTTGGGCAGGCCGGTCAGCTCGTCGTGGAGGGCGTCGTGGAGCAGCCGCTCCTCGGCCCGCCGCCGGTCGGTGACGTCGCGCGAGTTGAAGACGATGCCGCCGACCGCCGGATCGCCGAGGAGGTTGGCGCCGGTCGATTCGATCACCCGCCAGGCGCCGTCGGCGTGCGCGGCGCGGTACTCCAGGGTGACCAGGCCGTCGGGGTGCTCGATCAGGTGCCGCAGCGCGTCCTCGAGCTGCGGCCGGTCGTCGGCGTGGACGAGGTCGAGCAGGCTCGCCCCGGCGCGGGCGGCGGCCGGCCGGCCGAGCACCCGCTGGTGCGACGGGCTCTCGTAGCGCACGCCGCCGTCGGGCGCGAGCACCGCGATCAAGTCCGAGGCGTTCTGCACCAGGGCCCGGAAGCGCTCCTCGCTGGCGCGCAGCGCCTCCTCGGCCTGCCGCCGCGCCGTCACGTCCTCCATCGCCCCCTCGTAGCGCTGCACGGCGCCGTCCTCGCCGCGCACCGCGAGGACGCTGCAGCGCACCCAGATGACGCGGCCGTCGGCCCGCCGCACGCGGGCCTCGAAAGTCTCGAAGTCGCCCGCCGATTCGAGCGCCGCGCGCCAGCGGCTGCGGTCCGCCGGGTCGACGTACATCTCGGCGGCGTTGGCGGCGAGGAGCGACGCGCGCTCGGGGTAGCCCAGGATGCGCTCGAGAGCCGGGTTGGCGTCGAGCAGGCCGCCGTCCGGAGCCGTCCGGTAGAGGCCGACCGGCACGCCGTCGAAGAGGCCGCGGTAGCGCTCCTCCGATTCGCGCTGCGCCCGCTCGACGCGCTTCCTCTCCGCCACGTCGCGGGCGAAGGCGCAGTAGAACTCGCGGCCGCCGAGCTCGAGGTGGTTGATCGTCACCTCGACGGGGAAGAGGCGGCCGGAGCGGTCGCGGTGCTCGGTCTCGAAGGTCACCGCCCCGGCGACGTCGACGGTGGCGATGAGCGAGGCGAAGAGCTCGGGCGTGTAGGAGGGGGCGATCTCCGCCAGGCTCATCGCGAGGAGCTCGTGGCGCGAGACGCCGAGCGAGGCGCAGGCCGCCTCGTTGGCGTAGAAGAAGCGCCCGGCGGGGTCGACCCAGAAGACCGCCTCGGCGGCGTGGTCGAGGGTGAGCTGGGCGAGGCGCAGAGAGCGCGCCGCCTCCTCGGCGCGCGCCAGCCGCCGCGCCGCGAGGCCGAGGCGGAGCGCCAGCGCGGCGGGGTCGTCGAAGGGCGGCGCCAGGATGTCGTCCGCCCCGGCGTCGACGAGCGCCGCCAGCGCCTCCCCCTGGCCGCCGCCGCCGCTGCCGAGGGCGACCAAGAGCGCCGAGCCCGCCGTCTCGCGCCGGGCGCGCGCGGCGCGGCAGACGACGGCGCCGGCGGCGGCGTCGGCGCAGGCGATGAGGAGCAGGGGGAAGGCGCCGGTCTCCAAGCCGCCGGCGGCGCCGAGCGCCGCCTCCAGGCCCGCGGCGAGCGTCACCTCGTGGCCGCAGGCGGCGAGCGCCGGCGCCAGGCGCCCGGCCACGGAAGCATCCTGATCGACCAACAGCACGCGCATGGCGCCGCCCTCGAGCCGTCCTCTATCCCTGGATCATCGGATCATCGGAAGTATATCGTGAATTATATCGTCAACTCTGAAATAGGGCTCAGTGGTAGAGGTTCGTGCGCTCGGGAGGCGGCAGGCCGGGGGCCGCGAAGTCGCCGTGGACGCGGGCCCAGGCGAGCCGCGCGCCGATCCCGCCGCGCCACACGGTGGCGGTGCGGGTGCCGCCGCCGCCCGCCCGCCGCTCCTCGATCCGCTCGGCGGCCGGCTCGAGCCACCAGTACAACGTGTCGGCCGCGCGCCGGAAGCGGACACCCACCGGGTCGGCCGGGGCGCGCCGCGGCGAGGGCGGCGAGCTCCCCGGCGGCCGCCGCCGGCTCGAGCTCGCCGCGCGCCGCGATCTCGACGCCGGGCGGCGGCGCGGCGACGACGCCGGCGAGCTCCTGGCGCGGCGCGCCGCCGCCGAGCTGGGAGAGGAAGAAGCGGCCGAGGACGAGGAGCGCGGCGAGGGCGGCGGCCGCGGCGAGCAGAGTCCTGACCCACCTCACGGCGCGCAGTCTCTCACGTCAGCTCGCGGCGCCCTCGGCGCTCCTCGACCTCCGCCAGCCGGCGCTCGAGGAACCGCCGCTCGGCCGGGTTGGCGGCGAGGGCCAAGGCCCGGGCGTAGGCCGCCGCCGCCTCCGCGTCGCGGCCCAGACGGCGCAGCAGGTCGGCGCGCGCGGCGGGCAGCAGGTGGTAGCCGGCGAGGGAGCCGCCGGCGTCCAGCGCGTCGAGGAGCGCCAGCCCGGCGGCGGGTCCCGCGGCCTGCGAGACGGCGACCGCCCGGTTGAGCTCGACGACCGGCGACGGCTGCACGCGGGCGAGCAGGCCGTAGAGAGCCGCGATCTCGCGCCAGTCGGTCCGCGCGGCGGTGGGCGGCGCGGCATGGCAGGCGGCGATGGCGGCCTGCAGCGCGTAGGGGCCGGGGAGACCGGGGCCGCGCGGCGCCAGCGCCGCCGCGACGAGCGCCAGCCCTTCGGCGATCTCGCCGCGGTCCCAGCGCGAGCGGTCCTGGTCCTCCAGGAGGACGATCTCGCCGGCGCCGTCGACGCGGGTGGCGCGCCGCGCGTCGTGGAGGAGCATGAGCGCGAGGAGCCCCCGCGCCTCGGCGGCCGCCGGCAGCAGCTCGACGACGAGGCGCGCCAGGCGGATCGCCTCGGCCGAGAGGTCGGAGCGCAGGAGCGCCGGCCCGGCGGTCGCGGCGTAGCCCTCGTTGAAGACGAGGTAGATGGCGCAGAGCACCGCCGCCAGCCGCTCCGGCAGGTGCTCGGGCGCGGGCACGCGGTAGGGGATGCCGGCGGCGCGGATCTTCCGCTTCGCCCGCACCAGGCGCTGCGCGAGGGTCGGCGCCGGCGCCAGGAAGGCGCGCGCGATCTCCTCGGTCGAGAGGCCGCAGAGGGTGTGGAGGGTGAGCGCCACCTGCGCCTCCGGGGCGAGCGCCGGATGGCAGCAGGTGAAGATCAGCCGCAGGCGGTCGTCTCCCAGCTCGGCCTCGGAGTCGGCGAGCTCCCGCGGCGGCGCCGCGGTGGGCGTGCCGTGCGCGATCTCGCGCGCCTTCTCGGCGAAGCGGGAGCGGCGGCGGAGCTGGTCGAGGGCCTTGTGGCGCGCCGTCGCGACCAGCCAGGCGCACGGGTTGGCCGGCTGCCCGGCGCGCGGCCAGGCGGCGACGGCCGCGGCCCAGGCCTCCTGGAGCGTCTCCTCGGCCAGGTCGAAGTCGCCGCCGAGGAGGCGGATCAGAGTCGCCAGGGCGCGCGGCGAGACCTCGCGAAAGGTGCGCTCGATGGCGCCCTCGAGCGGTGCGGGAACCGCCGGCCCGATGGACGTGTCGACCTCGCTCGCCATAGCTTCGGCGAGGAGTATTCCACAGGGCGGGCGGCAGAGAGGGCGGGGCGCGAGCGGCTCCGGAGAACGGACGGAGCCGCTCGCGGCGGCGAGCGCGGCACGATCGCCGCGCCGGCCGGCGGGCCGATCAGCCCATCTTCATGATCGGCCGGACCTCGATCGAGCCCATCTGGGCGCTGGGGATGCGGGCGGCGATGGCGATCGCCTCGTCGAGGTCCTTGGCGTCGATCAGGTAGTAGCCGCCGAGGTGCTCGCGCGTCTCGGCGAAGGGTCCGTCCGTCGTCATCGTCTTGCCGTCGCGGACGCGGACGGTCGTCGCGGTCGCGACCGGCTGGAGCGGGTTGCCGCCCTTGTACTGGCCGCCCTGGCGGATGCCCTCGGTGAAGGTTTGATAGCCCTGCATCATCTTCCCCTTCTCGGCCTCCGACAGCGCCGCCCAGTTGCTCTCCTGGTCATAGATCATCAGCAGGTATTCCATGGCTCGTCTCTCCTTGGGGTCGTTGGCCTGGCGGCCGTTCTATCCCCTAGTCGAACGGGATGCGACGAAATCGACAGGGGAGCGAAAAGAATCTCGCGCCGCGCGGACGCATGGCTCGCAGGGCTCAGTTTGGTCCACTGCGGGCGACCGCCCTCGGGACCACCCACCCGAACCCCCTTCCAGGCGGCCGTCCTCGGGACCAAGCTGAGCCAGTACCCAGGGCTTCCGTCAGGGGCTCGTCTCCGCGCGCCGGACCTCGGCGGCGAGGCGGGCCATCGAGCGCGGCGCGGAGCCCTCGGCGTTGTTGTTGACGGTGAGGAGCACCTCGTCGCCATGCGAGAGCGCCGTGCGGACGAGGTGGGCGATGCCGCGGCGGGTGGGCGGGTCCTCGGCGACCAGGCGGTCGAAGGGGGCGAAGCGGCGGCCGGCGTCGGCGTAGGTCTCGCCGCGGCCGAGGAGCCAGCGCAGGACGAGCGGCCGCTCCCAGCCGGCCCCGGTCAGCCGCGCCTGGGTGACGACGTCCGGCATGCGGGGATGGGCGTTGACGCAGTGCACGGCGCCGGCCTCGGCGAGCGCCTCGGCGTAGCGCGGCGTCAGCAGCTCGCGGTTCCTGAGCTCGACGGCGTAGAGCGGCCCGCGGGGGAGGGCGCGGAGGAAGGCGCCGAGCTCGGCGGCGAAACCCTCGGGCGAGCCCAGGTCCTGCGGCGCGAATTGGAAGAGGAGGGCGCCGGCCTTCTCGCCGAGGCCCTCGACATAGGGGGCGACGACCTCCTGCGCGGCATAGGCGACGTCCAGGAACAGCGGGTTCTCGCGGCCGCGCTCGCCGCCGTAGCGCGGCCGGTCGGGCCAGCGGGCGAGGGTGAGCGCCTCGTGGGCCTTGACCAGGAAGCGGAAGTCACCTGGCACCTGAAGGGCGTAGGCGGCGAGCTCCGCGGCGGCGACCGGCGTGTAGTGGGTGCGGTCGATCCCCACGGCGCGGAAGAGGGGATGGCGGGCGACCGCCGCGAGCCCCTCCTTGGCGAGGCGGCTCTCCGGGTACTTGCGGTCGTAGACCAGCTCCGCCCAGCCGGGGAAGGACCACGAGGAGGGGCCCATGCGGAAGCCGCGGGGCAGCTCCCGCCCGAGGGCCGCCACGTCCGCCGGCACCGGCGCCGGGCCCACCCCCTTCGGCCGCGGCGGCGGCTCGTCCGTGCCGCCGCCGAAGAGGTCGAGCTGATCGGGGGCGCTCCGTCTTCCCACGGGCGCGATCTTACTGCGCCGGTCGCGTCAAAGTGGAATTTCGAGACGTCCGGAAGGCACCGGCCTTCGGGGAAGCCGCCGCTACGTCGTCCGCCCCGCCCTCGGCGCCGGCTTCCGGTTGTGCGCCGCCGAGCCGCCGCGCGGGATCGACAGCGTCTGCCAGTCGCGGCCGCGGGCGTGCTTGGCGAGGAGGACGATCTGCCCGGTGTGGTAGGCGAGATGGACGAGGGCGCGCTCGAGCGCCTGGACGAGCGAGTGGGGCTCGCCGCGGATGGTGACGGTCTTCTCGAGGTCGGAGGGAAGGAGGGCGTCGACCGCGTCGAGGAGCGTCGTCCAGCCCGCCTCCCAGCTCGCCAGGAGGCCGGCGCGGGTGGTCTCCGGCGCGACGACGAACTCGGCGTCGCGGTCGCGGTCGGGCTTCTCGCCGTCGCTCGTCAGGAAGTCGCGGAAGCGCGAGCGCAGGTTGCCGCCGACGTGCTGCAGGAGGACCGCCAGGCTGTTCGCTTCGTCGTCCAGTTGGGTGAAGAGGTCATCGTCCGCCACCTGGGCGATCGCCCGGTCGGCCTGGGTCTTCAACTTGCGCAGCTCGACGGCGGCGTTCTCGAGGTAGTGGTAGCCGAAGATCCATCGGTCGTCCTCCCCTTGCAGGATACCGCCCTGAGGATATCGCCGTGCGGGTGCGTGGGCTCCGCCCTGGCGCCGAGCGCTTCGCGATAGCCTTGCCGGCAATATGGCCCCAGCCGCCCAAGCCGCCGCCCAAGCCGCCGCCGGAGCCGTCCCCCCGCCGTCCGCCCCCGCGCTCGACGAGGCCGCCGATCCGATGCGGCGCCTCTTCCGCTACCTCGCCCCCTACCGGGCGCGGCTCGCCGGCGCCATCTCCTCGAGCGTCGCCAACAAGATCCTCGACATGATGCCGCCGCTCCTGGTCGGATGGGTCATCGACTCGCTGCGCGGCCAGGCGCCCGGCTGGATCTCCCGCCTCGCCGGCACCGCCGACCCCTGGCGCCTCGCCATCGTCCTCTCCGGGCTCTCGGTCGCCATCTTCTTCTTCGAGAGCCTCTTCCAGTGGCTCTACCAGGCGGGGTTCATGACCCTCGCCCAGCGCGTCCAGCACGACCTGCGGATGGACGCCTACGACCGCATCCAGGGGCGCGAGATCGCCTTCTTCGAGGAGCACCGGCTGGGCGAGGTGCTGGCGATGTTGAACGACGACGTCAACCAGCTCGAGCGCTTCCTCAACTCGGGCTTCAACGAGCTCGTCCAGCTCGTCGTCCTCTTCGTCTTCGCCGGCCTCATCATGCTCGCGACCTCCTGGGAGCTGTCGCTGGTCGGCATGGCGCCCATCCCGGTGATCGTCTGGGCCGGCCTCCTCTACCAGCGCAAGATCTCGCCGCGCTACCGGCGGGTGCGCGCGGCGGTCGGGGGGCTCGCCTCGCGCCTGGAGAACAACATCGCGGGGATCCAGGTGATCCAGAGCTTCACCGCGGAGCGGTTCGAGTCCGGCCGCGTCCGCCGCGTCTCGGACGAGTACCGCGACGCCAACTTCGAGGCCATCCGGCTGTCGGCGATCTACACGCCGCTCATCCGTCTGGCGATCGTCGGCGGCTTCGCCGGCGTCCTCCTCCTCGGCAGCTACTGGGTCTTGAACGGCTCGCGGCGCATCACCGCCGGCGAGCTGGTGCTCTTCGCCATGCTGACCGAGCGCCTGCTCTGGCCGCTCACCCGCCTGGGCACGACGCTCGACGACTACGAGCGCGCCAAGGCCTCGGCGCGCCGCACCTTCGGCCTCCTCGACGCCGAGCCGGCGATCGAGGACCCGCCCCATCCGGCGCCGCTCCCGCGGGTGCGGGGCGAGGTGGCCTTCGAGCACGTCGGCTTCACCTACCGGCGGGGCGGCCCCATCCTCCGCGGCGTCTCCTTCCGCGTCGCGCCGGGCGAGACGCTGGGGATCGCCGGGCCGACCGGCGCCGGCAAGTCGACCTTGATCAAGCTCATCCTCCGCTTCTACGACGCGACCTCCGGCGCCGTCCGCATCGACGGCCACGACGTGCGCGAGCTGCGCCTCGCCGACCTGCGCTCGGCCGTCGCCCTGGTCTCCCAGGACGTCTACCTCTTCCACGGCACCATCCGCGAGAACATCGCCTACGTGCGGACCGACGCGCCGCTCGCCGAGGTCGTCCGCGCCGCCCGCCTGGCGCAGCTCCACGACTTCGTCGTCTCCCTCCCCGAGGGCTACGACACGATGGTCGGCGAGCGCGGGGTGAAGCTCTCGGGCGGCCAGCGCCAGCGCCTGTCGATCGCCCGCGCCATCGTCAAGGACGCCCCCATCCTGGTGCTCGACGAGGCGACGAGCGCCGTCGACACCGAGACCGAGCGCGCCATCCAGCAGAGCCTGCGCAGCCTGACCGCCGGCCGCACGGCGCTCATCATCGCCCACCGCCTGTCGACCATCCGCCACGCCGACCGCATCCTCGTCCTGCGCGACGGCCGCGTCGCCGAGGAAGGCCACCACGACGACCTGGTGGCCCGCGGCGGCACCTACGCCGACCTCTGGCACATCCAGTCCGGCGAGCTCGAGCCCGCCCCGGCATAGCCCGCGAGCGGCCCACCGATCGGTCGCCGCGCCGCGGCATCCCGCCGTCGAGCCGCCGCAACGCGGCGTGGGAGCGCTTAAATTTTGAAAATAGCGGCTAAATTTTAAAAATAGCGCCTAAATTTGAAAGGGAGTCGCTCTTCTTGAAAAAGAGCCGCTCCCTTCAAAAAAGAGCGCCTAGATTTCAGTTTTAGCGGTTAAATCTGAAAAACAGCGGCTAAATCTGAAAAACAGCGGCTAAATCGCGAATTGAGTCGCTCCGCGCTCCGCGGCGGGGGATTTTGCACCTCGTTGGCGATCCATGTCGCGTAAGACCGCTGTATCCCGTCCTCCCTGCAAGGGCGTATTCCTTCCGCCAGGCCTCGACCGCGGCGCCCGCTCACCCGCCTGGTCGAGCAGCTCCTGCGACGGATCGAGCGGTCCCAGATGGCCCCGGCAAAGCGGACCATGAGGTAGGGCTCGAGAAAGAAGGGGAGGGCGGCGGCCCCGGCGAGGAGGGGCAGCTCCCAGACGGTGAAGAGCCGGCGCCGTGTATAGCGGAACGCCCGCCGGTAGAGCGGAAGGATCGGCGGTGAGGCGGAGAAGCCTCCAGCACAGCGGAAGGATCGGCGGTGAGGCGGAGAATCGCCCGGTAGAGCGGAAGGATCCGTTGCAAGGCGGAAGGATCGGTTGTAGAGAGGAAGGATCCGTTGCACGGCGGAAGGATCCGTTGCAGAGAGGAAGGATCCGTTGCAGAGAGGAAGGATTGGATTCTTCTCCTCTACAACCGCCGAAGCAGCGGAAACTTTTGATTTTTCTCCTCTACAACCGCTGAAGCAGCGGAACTTTCGATTCTTCCTCTCTACAAGCGGTAAAACAGGAGTAACTTTGGATTCTTCCTCGATACTTTCGATTTTTCCCTTCTACGGCCGCCGAAGCGGGTCGTTGCATCGTTGCCGCGCGAGGAAACTTGTCGCCGAGATGAAGAGCCGCATGGCCATCCCGCTCTGAAAGAGCGTCAACGCATTTCGCGTATCTTGGCGAGAGACAGTCCCACTCTGCCAATGTACGGTGAGACAGAAGTACCCTAGGTAAATAGGGAAGGGCGAGAAGGGGACAATGCTCGATGTCAGCAAGTAAGCCAAGCCATTGGCAGGACGGGAGAGGGGCGGCGGGGGGAGTCGGAGGGAGCCCGAAAGCCGACCGGAGCTCCCCCCGCCGCCACGCGTTCGATCGAAGTGTTGGCCCTGCCGCCGGTCAATCCCGAGGTGGAGCCCAAGGCGCAACGGCGGCGGTTTACGGTCGCCTACAAGCTGGAGATCGTCAAACAAGCCGAGGAGTGTCGCAGCTCGGCGGATATCGGGGCGCTACTGCGCCGGGAAGGGCTCTACGGCTCTCATCTGAGCAAGTGGCGCAAGCTGCGCGACGAAGGAGCTTTGGTGGAAAGCGCGCCTCGCCAGCGCGGTCGTAGCCCGATCCCGCAACGCCGCTCTACCACCGAGCCAAGGAGCTCGAGCGGGAGAATGAGCGTCTGCGGCGCAAGCTGAAACAAGCCGAACCGTCATCGAAATCCAAAAAAAAGTCTCCGAGATCCTGGGGATCACTCTGACCGCACCCGACCCGGAGAGGACCGGCTAATGGATGGGGTCGAGCAGCTGGCAAGCACCGTGGGCTTCCAGACGGCCTGCCGAGCTCTGGATGTGTCCCGCTCCTCGTTCTACCGCCGGCGGCGCAGCCCAGCCAAACCGCCGGCGGTCACTCGCCCCCGCCCGGCATCACCGCGCAGGCTTTCCGAGGCGGAGCGCCAGCAGGTCCTGGATCTGCTGCACTCCAATCGCTTTGTCGATGCCGCTCCAGCTCAGGTCTACGCCGCTCTTCTTGATGAGGACACCTATCTCTGCTCGGAACGCACAATGTACCGCCTCTTGCAGAGTCAACAAGAAGTCCGTGAGCGCAGAAACCAGCTCCGGCATCCCGCGTACAGCAAGCCGGAGCTGCTGGCGACGGCACCCAACCAGGTCTGGTCCTGGATATCGCCAAGCTGCGCGGCCCAGCCAAGGGGCTCTACTACAGCCTCTACGTCGTGCTCGACATCTTCAGCCGCTACGTCGTCGGCTGGCTGCTGGCCAGCGAGAGGCCCAGAGCCTGGCCAACCGGCTCCTGGCCGAAACCATTCAACGACAGCAGGTCCCGCGCGGCCAGCTCACCATCCATGCCGATCGCGGCGCCGTCATGACCTCCAAGGATTTGGCGCTGCTGCTGGCCGATCTGGGCGTTCTCAAGAGCCACAGCCGACCTCATACCAGCGATGACAACCCCTACTCCGAGGCTCACTTCAAGACGCTCAAGTACTGCCCCACCTTCCCGCATCGCTTCGGCTCGCTCCAAGATGCCCGAGCCTTCTGCCAATCGTTCTTCGCCGGGTACAACACCCAACATCACCATTCTGGACTCGCCTTGCTGACGCCCGAGGCTGTCCACTATGGCCGAGTTCAGCAGGTGCTCGAGCATCGAGCCAAGGCCTTAGCTGAAGCCTATGCGAAACACTCCGAACGCTTTCCCCAGGGGCCGCCTCATCCCAAAGCACCACCGGAAGCCGCGTTGATCAATCCCCGAAGCCGCCGCCGGGGCAGGATTCCTTAATTGCAACGAAGGAACTGTCTCAAAGTCGTTGACAGGTTCCGAGTTGTCGAGAAAAAACCTCACGCAGCCAGCTTCGTTTCGTACTCCACGGCATCCTGGACGGACTGCGGATCAACGACAAACCATCGCGCCACTCTTTCAATCGAACCCTCCGCCCGAAATGCACGCGCCAGGACGTTCGTGGGAACGGACTCGGGCACCACAATGGGTTGGCCAACCGACCGCTCAGGATCAAGGACTACCCTCTGGCTTCCGGGCAGCGGGAACCATTTCGCGGCCCTGCCCTTGGAGAATATGACGCCAGAGTACAGGTAGGGCCCGACCACCGAATCGAGCGTACAGATCCGTATCTCGCATCCCAAGACACCTTGAAGGGTACCAAGCGCCTGAGGAGGGCGAGCGCGTGCTCCCGGTGCAGGAGGGCATGCCGAGAAGCGCTCAAAGAACTGCCGTCAAATGGAGGAGATGGAGGAAAGGCCCCGGAATAGCTGATAGCTTCCTCGTCTCTCAGCCAGCATTGACCCGAATGCGAATGGCTTCCTCAGATCCATGCTTTCAGGTTGGAAGCGATGTGTGCGTACACAGCTTTACTGTCTATCTGCGGTGGATCAAGGTCTTCGCAATTGAGGGACACGCTTATCCACTTTGCATAAGCGTTACATAGTCGAGTGGGTTTTCTCCCTTGGTGGACTTGTCTCCAGGTAGTCTCGAGCTTGTAATGTGTACTCCCACGACTCCCCTTTCTTTGATTCCAAGCCCCCGAAATCTCGTAGTTCACCCACTTGCGTCTAGCCGTCGCCCTGCCTATCAGCACCACACAGCAGGATGTGTTGCTCATCTGCCTATCAATCCACGATTTAATCGCTGTGTCACCGCCACGCTTGATCTGCTCCCAGTCATTGTCCGAGGCGATAGGACTCCCTTCAACCACACCCATATTGCGGACTTGGGCTACGCGATCACGATCCCCATCATAGTGGAAGCTGTAGAACACTCGAGGTGGCATTATCTCTCCTTCGCGATTGTAACGACTAATGCGATGAGACGGTTGACCAGTGTGCGGCTATCCACACTCTCTCCCAGCGACGCGAACTTGTCCTTCCATGTAGGCCGATTGGGGTAGAAGTCATCGTATCTTCCCAGCACCTCACCATGCAGCTCTTGGGCAACATAGCCTGTGGTCCCGGCCGGAACTAGCGCGAGCCCTGCTTCGGCAGCTAACTCGAATTCCTCGCGAACACCACTTGCCAATTCAGTTGCGCCATCAATACTGGTGCGATTGCCGAACAGAAACAGCGCAATCCCGGCGGTAGAGATCATCTTGCGACGGTACTCTCGCCACCTCGCGGCTCGTACAGCGGGATCAGCAATGCCCTGGGGAAATGGACGCAGAGTTACTCTGTCGTGCAGAATGTATGTGCCACTCTTCTCCAAACCTTCGAGCACTCCGTTCAGCAAATAGGGCCCGACCCCTAGGCCAAAGCCGGTCACAACATCGAAGCCTTCTTCTATCAGGCGCAAGCCAAGAAGACGCAATATATCTTGTGCGTCAGAGGCGCTGAAGGGGGCGTAGGCGGCCGCACTCCCGGAGACGAACACTCGTCGACTACGGAACCCGTTCGCTATTGCTTGCAGGACAGTGGTGTATTCAGGGTAGGAATCTAGAAGCAGTCCTTGAATTCCGTACCGCCGTAGGTCGCGGACTTGCAGATCCTGCCGGGCACGGGCATAGTCGAATTCGGGCTGTGAGTTGAAATCCTCTCGTTGCACCTTCCGCAATAGACAGTAGTGGTCGCGACGGCTATGCCCAAGAAGTAGACGAATTCGGCTGAGCAGATAGTTCAGATTGGGGTCGCTGAAGCTGAAGCCGATAAATAGGAAAGTCTTCGACACAAGATCCCCTGCAGTGCGGTGCTGAAGAGCGCTCGTGTCGTGCTATACGCTTCGTAGTCATCTCGTGTTACCACTGCCTCATCAGTGTTGGCGACATCTCCGTGCATTTTGTATAGCACTGCATCACGCCGTGGCAGCGTTGTGGCAAGGCTTCTCTCGTTCCGCTTGACATCGACGCGCCTATGAGCCTGCCTCAGGGCATCCTCCAGCAACGTATCGTAATTTGAGGTCCAATAGGAACCGGATAGGTAATGCTGCCAGAATCCTGTGATTGACGGTGAGCGTCGAGCGCTCGGCGAACTCGTTTATCAGAGCCTGATTGATGCCATGACGGCCCCCGCGCTCATTTACATGGAACTGTGCGACACTGAGTAGATCGGTCTCCTTATCGACGCTTAGGCCAATATCTGCGGCGATGTCTCGCATGAGAGCCGACCAGTCCACTATCCCCGCAGGGATGGACAGACCAGCCCCAGCAAAGACAGCGGCATTCTCGTCACGTATGGCCTGGACGTATACCTCAACAAAGCGGTCGATCTCTGACATATCGGAGCTGATCTCGTAAGGTGAATAAGAAGCCCCCGGGGCGGAGCTACTCGGGTCTTCGAAGATACTCGCTCAGTAACCGAACGCCTCCCCGCTCGATCAGGTCTTGCATCGCGAGCGGTGCCTGTCGGGTCGACCTGATGGGCGTCTGCTATCTGAGAGTGAAAACGGACGGACGGTCGAGCGGATGCGAGCTAACCTCCTGGCTGAGAAACCTACACACCAATTGACGTGACCTCCGTGAACGCATTCTATGCGCATGCGGGGCTGGCAGGCCGCCTCACCCTGCCGGGTCGAGCAGCTCCTGCGACGGATCGAGGCGGTCCCAGATGGCGCCGGCGAAGCGGACCATGAGGTAGACCTCGAGGAGGAAGGGGAGGGCGGCGGCGAGGGCGAGGAGGGGCAGCTCCCAGACGGTGAAGCGCAGGCCGAGGAGGACGTTCAGGAGCGCGAAGACGAGGGCGGCGGCGAGGAATGGGACGATGGCGCCGAGGGCGAGGCCGAGCAGGCGGCCGAGGCCGACGATCAGGTTCTGCCCGAACACCGAGGTGCCGCGTCGCGTCGCGTAGCCGAGGGGCACCCAGCCGGGAAAGAGCAGGATCGCCAGGTTCTGCAGCGCGATCGAGAAGAGCCCCACCGCCAGGCCGAGCCCGACCATGCCGGCGAGGACCGCCGCGAGCGCCGCCGCGTAGGAGGCGCCGCCGAGGAGCTGATGCGGCACCACCTCGAGCACGGCGCGGCGGCCGGCGTCGCCGCCGGTCACCGCCGCCGCGAGGGCGGCGGCCGCCACCGCGCCGGCGGCCGCGAGCTCCACCCAGAGGAGGGCGGTCGCCGGCGCCAGGATCTCCGCCGCGATCAGCCGCCAGCCCGCGATCGGCCAGGCGCGGAGCGTCTCCAGGTGTTGGAAGTCGACGTGCAGGTCGTTCCGCAGGAAGTTGCCGGCGACGAGCGGCATGAGGACGATCAGGAGGAGGCCCGTCCCCGCGATTCCGCCGTCGACCGCGGCTGGCGCGCCGAGCGCGCCGGCGCCGGCGAGCGCTGCCGCGAGGCCGGCGAGGCCGAGGAGGGTGAGGCGGGCGAGGCGGGCGAGCGGCATGCGGCCGCGCAGGATGAGGTTCTTCCAGGTGACGGCGAGCTCCGGCACCCGCGCCGCCTCGAGCTGGAAGGGGGACCGCGCCCGCGCCAGGCGCGACTGGTGCTCCCAATGGCCGCGCCGCCAGCCGCGTGCCACTCGCCGCCGGGCGCGGGCGAGCGCCGCCTCCTCGAAGCGGGCGGAGGAGCGCACCACCCACTCGTAATGGACGGCGAGAACGGCGAGGAGGAAGAGGCCGCCCCAGATCCGCGCCGCGCCGGCCGCGGCGAGGGGCGCGGCGAGCCAGAGGAAGGGCGCGAGGGCGATCCCGGCGAGGCCGCCGCGCGCCGCGCCGGCGAAGCCGAGCACCGCCTCGCGGAGCTCGCCGGCGGCCCAGCTCCCGCCGGCGCGGGCGGCCCGCCAGGCGGCCCACAGCCCCCAGGCGACGGCGGCGCACCAGGCGGTGGCGAGACCGGCGGCGAGGGCTCGCCGCCGGAGCGCCACGGCGGCGGGGAGCTCGGCGAGGCGCGCCTTCGACAGCGAGACCCCCTTCATGTGGAGGTCGAGGAGGGTGAGGAACCCCCAATAGCAGAAGAAGCGCGGCAGCACGACGCCCGGCGAGCGCGACCAGCGCAAGGCGGTGAAGACGAGGAGGACGAGGGCGCCGACGAGGATGCCCGCCTGCTGCTTGAGGAGCGCGAAGTCGAGGATCTGCCGGCGGGTGAGCGGCGCCGGGAGCAGCAGGTGGATCTCGGCCTCCGAGAAGCGGAAGGCCGGGCTCGACGAGGCGCCGATCCAGGTGGCGACGGCGATGACGGCGAGGACGAGGGCGAGGGCGAGCTGGATGGCGGGCAGGTACTCGCCGATGCGGGGCATCGCCGCCGCGAGCCCGCCGGGGAACCCGCGCCCGCCGCGTCCGCCGCCGAAGAGGAACGGCCGCAGGACGAAGTAGGCCATGTAGGCGAGCCCGACGACGAAGGCGAGGATCTGGCGCGGCTGGCGCAGGTTCTTCAGCCGCCGCACGATCCGGCCCCGGAAGCCGAAGGCGAGGATCTCGAGGAAGGCGTTCATGGGACGGCCTTCGGCCTCTCGTCTGCCGGCTCGGGCGGCGGCTCCGGCCCCGGGGCGCCCTCGGTGGCGCGGAGGAAGATCTCCTCGAGGTCGGCGTTCTGCTCCAGCCCCGGAAGGTCGGCGCGGATCTCGTCGAGGGTGCCCTCGAGGAGCTTCCTGCCGCGCTGCAGGATCACCACCTTGCTGCAGATCTCCTGCACCAGGTGGAGCATGTGCGAGGAGACGATCACCGCGGCGCCGGCCGCCGCCTGCTCGAGGATGGTGCGCTTCATCTGCCGCATGGCGCCGGGGTCGAGGCCGGTCAACGGCTCGTCGAGGACGAGCGCCTGCGGCCGGTGGAGGAGGGCGCCGGCGATCATCAGCTTCTGCTTCATGCCGCGCGAGAGCTCGGCGGGGAAGGCGTCGCGCTGCGCGGCGAGGCCGAAGCGCGCCAGCAGCTCGGCCGCCTTGGCCGGGGTGTCCGCCACGCCCCAGAGACGCCCGATGACCCGCATGTGGTCCATCGCCGTCAGGTTGTCGAAGAGGCGCGGCTCGTCGGGGACGAAGGCGAGCGCGCGGCGCGCCGCGACCGGCTCGGCCGCGAGGTCGTGGCCGGCGATCGCGATGCGCCCCGAGGTCGGCGGCAGGATGCCGGCGAGGCAGCGCAGCGTCGTCGTCTTGCCGGCGCCGTTGGGGCCGACGAGCCCGAGGATCTCGCCCGGCGGCACGGCGAGCGACAGGCGGTCGACGGCGGGCGCGCCCTCGTAGACCTTGACCAGGTCCTCGATCTCGATCATCCAGTCGTCTCCCTTGCGATTCGGGACAGTCTATCCCGGTGCTAGCATCCGCCCGGATCTCCCGCTGAACCTACGAGGAGGGCTCCCATGAAGTTGCCCGGCCTGCTGCTGGCGGCGCTCGCCGGCACCCTCACGGCCACCACCACCGCTGCCGCCGCGCCGGCGGCGCCGCCCTACGACCTGATCGTCGAGAACGGCCGCGTCGTCGACGGCACCGGCTCGCCCTGGATGGCGGGCGACGTCGGCATCCGCGGCGGGCGGATCGCCGCGGTCGGCCATCTGGGGGGCGCCCCCGCGGCGCGGCGGATCGACGCCGCCGGGCGGGTGGTGGCGCCCGGCTTCATCGACATGCTCGGGCAGTCGGAGCTGACGATCCTGGTCGAGCCGCGCCTGCCGTCGAAGATCTTCCAGGGCATCACGACCGAGGTGACCGGCGAGGGGGCTCGGCGGCGCCGCTCGACGACGCGCTCGTCGCCGCCGACCTCCTCGGCTACCAGCACCTGGGCATCCGGCCCGACTGGCGGACGCTCGGCGAGTACTTCGCCCGCCTCGAGCGGCAGAAGATCGGCATCAACCTCGCGACCTACGTCGGGGCGACCCAGGTGCGGCGGATGATCCTGGGCGACGCCGACCGCGCGCCCTCGCCGCCCGAGCTCGACCGCATGCGGGTGCTCGTGGCGCAGGCGATGGAGGACGGCGCGATGGGCCTCTCGACCTCGCTCCAGTACGCGCCGGCGCCCTACGCCAAGACCGCCGAGCTGGTGGCGCTCGCCGCCGAGAGCGCCCAGCGCGGCGGCATCTACGCCACCCACATGCGGAGCGAGGGCGACGCCATCCTGCCGGCGATCGACGAGGCGCTCGCCATCGCCCGCCAGGCGAAGACCGCGGTCGAGATCTGGCACCTCAAAGCCGCGGGGAAGAAGAACTGGGGGCGGATGCCGGAGATCGTCGCCAAGATCGACGCGGCGCGGCGCGAAGGGTTGGACGTCACCGCCGACACCTACGCCTACCCGGCCTGGTTCAACACCTTCTCGGCCTTCATCCCGCCCTGGGCGCACGACGGCGGCGACGCCAAGCTGATCGAGCGCCTGCGCGACCCGGCGACCCGCGCCCGCATCCGCCACGACATGGAGCACCCGGACGGCACCTGGGACGACGAGTGGGACGAGATCCCCGGCCCCGAGGCGATCCTCGTCTCGGTGGTGCAGAATCCGGAGCTGCGGCCGCTCCAGGGGAAGACGCTCGCCCAAGTGGCGAAGCTGTGGAAGAAGGACCCCATCGACGCCCTCTGCGACCTGCTGATCGCCGATCACGCCTTCACCGAGGTCGCCGTCTTCGGCATGTCCGAGCCGGACGTGGCGCTCGCCCTGATACAGCCGTGGGTGTCGATCGACAACGACTCGCAGGGCACGGCGCCCGACGGCATCCTCGGCCGCGAGCACCCCCACCCGCGGGCCTACGGCACCTTCCCGCGCATTCTGCGCAAGTACGTCCGCGAGGAGGGGAAGCTCCGCCTCGAGGAGGCCATCCGCAAGTTCTCGGCCCTCCCCGCGCGCCCGCCTCGGCCTCGCCGACCGCGGCGTGCTCAAGGCCGGCATGTGGGCCGACCTCGTCGTCTTCGACCCCGCCACCATCCGCGACCTCGCGACCTTCGAGAACCCCAACCAGCTCGCGGTAGGGATGGACTACGTGCTGGTCAACGGCGTCCCGGTGATCGACGGCGGCAAGGCGACCGGCGCGTTGCCGGGGAAGGTGCTGCGGGGACCGGGGTGGAAGGGACGGTAGCCTGTGAGCGATCGGTCGATCAGAGGTCCAGGACGAGGCGCAGCCCGGCGTCGATTCGATCCATGAGTCGGGTCGGTAGAGTGCCGACACACTCCGACAAAATCTTGTGATCCACCGTCACGACCTGCGACATGTTGACCACACTGTCCTTCGGTAACCCGCTCTGTTGGTTCGTGAGCAGCACGTTCCCAGGTGCGGAAGCTAAAGTCGTATTCGATGTGAGGACTACTCCGATAGCAGTCCGGATGTTGCTGCGATTGAAACTGTCCGCCTGAATGATGACTACCGGGCGACGGTAACCTGGTTCGGATCCCGAAGGTTCGGGGAGGTCGGCCCACCAGATCTCGCCTCGCCGCGTCACCACTCTTCGCGTCCGACTGCTGCGCTTTGCGCTCTCGCCAGCGCTGGATCGAGCTCGGAGGGCTCGGTCGCATAGACACGGTTCAGGGCCTCAGTGATGTGCTCGTCACGCAACCCTCGCACGAAGCTCTCGACGGCCTTCGTATAGAGCTCGCTACGGCTGACACCCAGCTTTTTGGCCAACTCTTCCGCCGCCTCGAAAACCGGGTCGGGAATGGAGATCGCTGTCTTCATCGCCGGGAAAGTATGACTTGAGTAATACCCCGTTTCAAGAGGACGCCCGTTGCGGTCGGCCGGAGTGGACGCGCCCGCCCCCGGATGGCAAGATCTCATCTCGCATGTCCGTCGCCGTCGTCGCCGAGAAGCCGTCCGTGGCGCGGGACCTCGCCCGGGTGCTGGGGGCGGAGAAGCGCGGGGAGGGGTATCTCCACGGCAACGGCTACGTCGTCACCTGGGCGATCGGCCACCTGGTGGCGCTCGCCGAGCCGGGCGAGATGCGCCCGGAGTGGCGATCGTGGCGGCGCGAGCAGCTCCCCATCCTGCCCCGCGAGTGGCCGCTCGTCGTCTCCGAGCCGACGGCGGCGCAGTTCGCGGTCGTGCGGAAGATCCTCACCTCGCCGCACGTCTCGGCGGTGATCTCCGCCACCGACGCCGGGCGCGAGGGCGAGCTCATCTTCCGCTACGTCTACGAGGCCGCCGGCTGCGACAAGCCGTTCCGCCGGCTGTGGATCTCCTCGCTCACGCCGGACGCCATCCGCCGCGGCTTCGCCAGCCTCCGCGAGGGCCGCGACATGGACCCGCTCGCCGACGCCGCCCGCGGCCGCAGCCGCGCCGACTGGCTGGTGGGGATGAACCTGTCGCGCGCCTGCAGCCTCGCCTTCGACGAGAACCTCTCGGTGGGCCGCGTGCAGACGCCGACCCTCGCCATGGTGGTCGAGCGCGAGCTGGCGATCCGCGCCTTCGTCCCCGAGGACTACCTGGAGGTGGAGGCGACCTTCGCGCCGCCGGCGGACGACGCCGGCGCCGGCCTGCCGGCGACGGGCGCCGCGGGCGCCTACAAGGGCACCTGGTTCCGCGGCGAGGCGCCGGAGAAGGCCGGCAGGCGCCTCGGCGCCGACGGCGACGAGGCGCGGGCGATCGTCGGCCGCGCCCTCGCCGGGCGGGCGGCGGTCGAGTCGGTCGCCGCCGAGACCAAGCGCATGGCGCCGCCCCTCCTCTACGACCTGACCGAGCTGCAGCGCCACGCCAACCGCCTCTTCGGATGGAGCGCCCAGAAGACCCTCGGGCTCGCCCAGTCGCTCTACGAGCGCTGGAAGCTCCTCTCCTACCCGCGGACCGACAGCCGCCACCTGTCGCGCGACGTGGCGGCGACGCTGCCGGAGATCGTCGCCGCGGTCCGCGGCCCGTACGAGGGCCAGCTCGCGCCGGGGACCGGCCTCCGCGAGCTCGGCCGCCGCTTCGTCGACGACGCCAAGGTCACCGACCACCACGCCATCCTCCCCACGACGACCCCCGCCGCGGGCCTCGCCCTGGGCGACGACGAGCGCGCCCTCTACGACCTCGTCTGCCGCCGCCTGCTCGCGGCGTGGCATGGCGACCACGTGTGGGGGGTGACGACGGTCGTCACCGCGGTCCGCTCCGATCCAGGCCCCAACCCTCCCCAGGGGGAAGGGAGCCCCGTGCCCGCCCCTGCCGCTCCCCCCGGCGAGGTCGTCGACCGCTTCCACAGCACCGGCACGGCCATCGCGGAGGTCGGCTGGAAGGTGCTCGACCTCAACCCGAAGGGAGGCGAGGTGCGCGCGCCGCGCGCCAAGCCCGCCGGCGACGGCGACGACGCGGGCGGACGACGCCTCCCAGGAGCTGCCGCCCGGCCTCGCCGCCGGGCAGCCGCGGCGGGTGACGGCGGCCGAGGCCGTCGCCAAGCGCACCCGGCCGCCGCGCCGCCTCACCGAGGGGACGCTCCTCACCGCCATGGAGACCGCCGGCCGGACGCTCGACGACAAGGAGCTCTCGGCGGCGATGCGCGAGACCGGCCTGGGGACGCCGGCGACCCGCGCCGAGACGATCGAGACGCTGCTGCGCCGCGCCTACATCGAGCGCCAGGGCAAGGCCCTCGCCGCCACCGAGAAGGGCATCCGGCTGATCGAGGTCGTCCACCCGCAGGTGAAGAGCCCGGAGATGACCGGCCGCTGGGAGGCCGAGCTCAAGAAGATCGAGCGCCGCGAGGCGAAGCTCCCGGCCTTCCTGCAAGCGATCGAGGACTACGTCCGCGAAGTCGTGGGCAGCACGCTCCAATCAACACCAAGACTCCAGTTCGCCGACACGGAGCGGGGTGGGGGGCGGAGCCTCGCAGGCGCCAGCGCGGCGGGTGGCGCCGGCGTCTGGAGGGATCCCGCATCCGCGCGCAGCGGGGCAAGCGCCTCCGATGCGGGATACCGATCCTCCGCGAGCACGGATGCGGGAAACCACGCCGTGACAGGACCCGCCGCGGGTCCGCTCTTTTCGCGCCACCCGCGGCAGGCCCCTTCGCCGTCGCCGCCGCCGCCGTCGTTCCCCGCGCCCCCGTCCCCCCCGAGCGCCTGGACGAGCTCCTCCGCGACCCCTTCCGCCTCCCCTCCTTCCGCCCCTTCCAGGAGGCGGTCTGCCGCGCCGTGACCGGCGGCCAGGACGTCCTCCTGGTGATGCCGACCGGGGCGGGCAAGTCGCTCTGCTACCAGCTCCCCGGCCTGGCGCGCGGCGGCACGACGCTCGTCATCTCGCCGCTCATCGCCCTCATGGAGGACCAGGTCGCCAAGCTCCGCGAGCTCGGCCTGCGCGCCGAGCGCATCCACTCGGGGCGCGACCGCGGCGAGTCGCGCCGCGTGGCGCACGACTACCTCGAGGGCCGCCTCGACTACCTCTTCATCGCCCCCGAGCGCCTCGCCGTGCCGGGCTTCCCGGAGATGCTGGCGCGGCGGAAGCCGGCCCTCGTCGCGATCGACGAGGCGCACTGCATCTCGCAATGGGGGCACGACTTCCGCCCCGAGTACCGGATGCTCGGCGAGCGGCTGCCGATCCTGCGCCCGGCGCCGGTCGATCGCGCTCACCGCGACCGCCACGCCGCGCGTCCAGGACGACATCGTCGCCCAGCTCGGGCTCGTCGCCGCCGGCCGCTTCATCCACGGCTTCCGCCGCACCAACATCGCCGTCGAGGTCTCCGAGACCAAGCCCTCGTCGCGGCGGGCGGCGGTCGCGGCGCTCCTCGCCGACCCGGCGCGGCGGCCGGCGATCATCTATGCGCCGACGCGCAAAGAGGCCGACGCGCTCGGCGCCGAGCTCGCCGGCGGCATGTCGGCCGCCGCCTACCACGCCGGGATGCCCGGCGCGGCGCGCGACCGCGTGCAGGCCGACTTCCTCGCCGGCCGGCTGCAGGTGATCGTCGCCACCATCGCCTTCGGCATGGGGGTCGACAAGCCGGACGTCCGCACCGTCGTCCACACCGGCCTGCCGGGGAGCCTCGAGGGCTACTACCAGGAGATCGGCCGCGCCGGCCGCGACGGCCTGCCCTCGCGCGCCGTCCTCCTCTACTCCTTCGCCGACCGCCGGAACCACGAGTTCTTCCACGGCCGCGACTATCCGGAGCCGGCGGACCTGGCGCGGATCTACGCCGCCCTGACCGAGGCGCCCCAGACGCCGGGCGAGCTGCGCAAGCGGACCAAGCTCGACGAGGAGGTCTTCGCCACCGCGCTCGAGAAGCTCTGGATCCACGGCGGCGCCATCCTCGATCCGGAGGAGAACGCCGTCCGCGGCCGCCCCGGCTGGCAGACCTCCTACGTCGCCCAGCGCGAGCACAAGCTCGCCCAGCTCGCCGACATGACCCGTTACGCCGAGTCGCACGGCTGCCGCATGCTCCACCTGGTGCGGCACTTCGGCGACCGCGAGGACTCCGGCGAGGCCTGCGGGCTCTGCGACGTCTGCGCCGCGGAGGACTGCGCCGTCCGCCGCTTCCGCGCCGCGACCCCCGAGGAGCTGGGCCTCGCCCGCCGGGCGCTCGGCTCGCTGCGCCAGCGCGACGGCCAGTCGACCGGCCAGCTCTTCCGCGAGCTGGGCGGAGGACCCGAGACGCGCCGCGGCTTCGAGCGCCTGCTGGGCGCCCTCGCCGCCGCCGGCCTGCTGACGATCGCCGACGACGAGTTCGAGAAAGAGGGCCGCACCATCCACTTCCAGCGCGCGGCCCTCACCCCGGAGGCCCTCCGCGGCGGTGCCGAGTCACTCGACGGCCTGCGCCTCGCCGAGGAGCCCGCGGCGGAGCCGCGCCAGCGCGTCCGCAAGGGGAAGAAGGGCGCCGCGGCGGCGAGCGTGCGGGCGAACGGGCGGGCGGCGCGGCCGGCGGCGGGCGGCGCAGCCGGCCGCGCCGCGCCCGGCGAGCCTGACCATGGGGCGGCCGGGGCCCCGAGCCGGCGCTCGTCGCCGCGCTCAAGGCCTGGCGCCTCGCCGAGGCCCGGCGGAGCCGCCTGCCGGCGTTTCGCATCCTCACCGACCGCACGCTCCTCGGGCTCGCCGCCGCCCGGCCGGCGGACGAGGCCGGGCTCCTCGCCGTCTCCGGCTTCGGGCCGACCCTGGCGCGCAAGTACGGCGCCGAGATCCTGGCGCTCGTCGCGCCGCGGACCTCGAGCGGACCATGAGCTCTACCGGCAGGCTCTCAAAAGAGGAGGGAGATCCGATGAGAAGGCTCGCAGCAGGCGCCATGCTGCTCGCGCTCGCGGCGGCCGGCGCCGCGGCACCCGCGGCCCCCGCGGCCAGGGCGGAGAAGACGCCGCGCACCATGCGCCTCGACTACTACCACACCGGCAGCGCCACCGAGGAGCGCTTCAGCCTCGACCGCGTCGTCGTCGAGCCGCTCCCCTGGCCGGGGAACCCGGCGCGGCCGATCGACGACACCAACCTCGGCAAGTACTTCTTCCAGGTGATCGACCGGCAGAGCCGGCGCGTCCTCTACTCGCGCGGCTTCGCCTCCATCTTCGGCGAGTGGCAGGAGACCGACGAGGCGAAGGAGGCGAGCCGCACCTTCTCCGAGTCGCTCCGCTTCCCGGCGCCCGAGCGGCCGGTCCAGATCGTCCTCGAGGAGCGCGACGCGCAGAACGACTTCCGCGAGGTCTGGTCGGCGGTGGTCGATCCGCACGACCCGTCCGTCGACACCTCCGCGCCGCCGGCTCCGGCGCCGCTCCTGGCGCTCCAGAAGAGCGGCGACCCGGCGGCCAAGGTCGACCTCCTCATCCTCGGCGACGGCTACACCGCGGCCGAGCTGCCGAAGTTCGAGCGCGACGCCCGGCGCCTGGTGGACATCCTCTTCGCGCAGCCGCCCTTCCAGGAGCACCGCGCCGACTTCAACGTCTGGGGGCTCTGCCCGCCGTCGCCCGAGTCGGGCATCTCGCGCCCCTCGACCGGCATCCACCGCCGGAGCCCGGTGGGCGCCACCTACGACGCCTTCGGCTCGGAGCGCTACGTCCTCACCTTCGAGAACCGCGCCTTCCGCGACATCGCCCAGTTCGCGCCCTACGAGTTCGTCGAGATCCTGGTCAACGGCAACACCTACGGCGGCGGCGGGATCTTCAACCTCTACAGCACGGTGGCGGCGGACAGCGAGTGGGCGCCCTACGTCTTCGTCCACGAGTTCGGCCACCACTTCGCCGGCCTCGCCGACGAGTACTACACCTCCGACGTGCCCACCGAGGGCCGCAAGGTCGAGCCGTGGGAGGCCAACGTGACGGCCGATCCCGAGCACCTCAAGTGGCGCGACCTGGTCACCCCTGGAACGCCCATCCCGACGCCGTGGAAGAAGGACGAGTTCGAGGCCTACCAGAAAGACGTCCAGGCGCGGCGGCGGCAGATCCGCAAAGACCGCCAGCCGGAGTCGGTGATGGACGCCCTCTTCCGCGAGGAGCGCGGCCACGACACCAGCCTCCTGGACGGCGGCCCCCAGGCCGGCAGGGTCGGCGCCTTCGAGGGCGCCGATTACCATGCCAAGGGCTACTACCGGCCGCAGTCCGACTGCATCATGTTCACCCGCGACCGGGTCCCCTTCTGCGCCGTCTGCCAGCGGACGATCGAGCGGGTGATCGGGCTCTACGCGGCGGCGGCGCCGTAGCCGCGGCGGCCGGCGGGCGGCCTGGGCTAGATGAACCGCATCACGTGGGCCGCCAGCGGCAGCGGCCCCTGGACCCGGATCTTGCTCTGGCCGAAGGCGGCGACCGGGTTGAGCGTCCTGTCGGCGATGGCGAAGAGGACGTCGCGCGAGAGGGTGAGCGTGCAGTCGGCGGGGCGGTCCTCGGCGAGCACCCGCGGCTCCCGGCGGAGGTCGACCCAGAAGACCTCCGGCGGGTTTCCCTCGATCACGAACTTGACCGCGGCGTTCGCCTTGGCGGCCTCGGCCGCCCGCGCCGCGAGCGTCGCGGGCAGGCGCCGCAGGAAGAGGTCGGCGAGGTCGGCGGCCTCGCTCGCCGGCGCCGGCGCCGGCGTCCCCGTCCCCGGCGTTCCCAATGTCCCGAAAGTGGCGGCCGGTGGGCTTGCCGCAGGCGGCTCAGGCGAGGCGGCCGGAGGCTCCGGCGGCAGGTAGGGCGACGGCCGCTCGTTCCAGTCGGCGCCGACCTCGGGGTAGCCGGCGCGCGCGAGCATCGCGTTCATCGGCGCCAGGGCCGGCTGGATGCGGAAGAAGGGGATCGTCGAGCCCTTGCCGAGCGACGAGCGGTCGATCGTGCGGGTGTACTTGATGTAGAGGTCGCCGCCGCCCTCGTCGTGCGGCGCCGCGAGCGCGCGCAGCGACGACCTCGGGCTCCCAGGCGACCTCGAGGAAGGCGAAGAGCGGCCGCAGGGCCGCCTCGGGCTCGAGCACCATGTCCTCGTAGCGCAGGCGGAAGACCTGGCCGGGATGCGCCGCTTCGAAGTCGAGGATCTTCCCCGTGTAGTCGCACCAGGCGTCGATCATCGCCGCCACCAGGTTGTTCGGGCTCTTCGCGGCGTAGGGCGCGAGCTCCAGCATGAAGCCCTGCTGGCTCGCCGTGAGCATCGACTTCACGGTGTCCAGACAGTTGCGGTAGAGGCAGACGTAGCGCCCCCGCGGGAAGGTCCGGGCGAGGCTCGGCAGGTACTCGACGTTGCGCGGCGACTTGTCGCACCAGAGGCTCTTGCCCTTCGACCGCGCGTAGCTCTCCATGACCCCGGCGACCACGCGGCGGGTCTCGGCGGCCAGCCGCTCCTCGGTCGCGCGGCCCGGCGGCAGGCCCGCCCCCGCAGTGCGCGACAGGGCGAGCTCGAGGTCGAAGCAGAGGCGGGCGAGGAAGATCTCGCCCGGGCTCGCGATCCGCGAGTGCGTGTCGAGGACGTAGCGCAGGAGCGTCGAGCCCGAGCGCGGCGCCGAGAGCACGAACACGGCGGGCATCTGCGGTTCGTCGAAGGTCAGGCGGTCCATCGCTCCTCCTCGGATCGTGGGGGGCCGTGGGCGGGCTCGGGATGCGAGGTTACAACGCCCGGCGGCGCCGCTGCCGTCTCCTCCTCCGGTGCGCGGTGGACTGGCCGCGAGCCGGGGGGGCCATCCCGCACCCGGCGAGCCCCGTATCCATGAGTGTGGAAGCTCCCCTCGATAGACCCCTCGCGGTCCCGGTGGTCAGCCCCATCGGGCTGCTCGAGAGCCCGCGCGGCTTCGCCGCGGCGCCGCGCCGCCACCCGCCCGTCCGGCGCCTCCTGGCGGCGGCTCTCCTCGCCCTGGTCGCCCTGGTGACCGTGCTGACCACCGTCACCAGCCTCGGCTCTTACTGCCTGACCACCGAGCCCGGGGACGTGCGGCCGCTGCCGGCATCCCTCGCCCACCCTGCCGCCATCCCTGCCCGATAGACGGCGCCGCGGGCCGGCTTGTCTGCTGGCGCTTCGCCGGCCGGGTAGGCTGGGGTGAGCGAAGCGAACCCCAGCTTCGTAGGGAGGATGGAGCGGCGAATATTGGCGGCGGAGGGGATGCTGGGTTTCGCTTCGCTCACCCCAGCCTACGGTGTCGCCGCGCGGTCGCCCTCGTTCGCCTCGTCGTCACCCCGCCAGGGGGCGACGGAGAGGCTCGACCAGCGGGCGAGCTCGACCTTGCCGGGGGGCAGGCCGCGGGGCTTGCTGACGTCGGCGCAGGTGGCGACGTGCACGGCGACGCGACCGCCCCGGCGCGCCTTCGAATAACGGGCGGCCAGGGCGGCGGCGAACTGCAGGGTCTCGCGGGGCAGGCGTGGGAGCCCGTCCGGGTTGCGGACGACCACGTGCGAGCCCGAGTCGCCCGCGACGTGGAGCCAGGGATCGCGCGGCGCGCCGAGGCGGAAGGTGAGGACGTCGTTGTCCTCCGCCGTGCGGCCGACCAGCACCGTCAGGCCGTCCGGCGAGACGAAGCGACGCGCCACCGACCGACCCTGCCAGATTCCGGCATCCGGGTCGGACGGCGCGGGCGCCTTCTGTGCTCCCCTTGCCAAGGTCACCTCGACCTCCCGAGGGAGGGCCTAGAGATCGGGCTCGACGGCCTCCCCGGTCCCCTCTTCCTCGACGACGGGGATGACGATCTCGCGCACGGCGTCGCCCCAGTCGATCGTCGGGTCGTTCATCGGGTCGTCCACCTTGGCGGCGACCGTGTTCTTCTTCTGCTCCCGCCGCTGCTGCCGGCGGGCTTGCTTCTCGAGCCGCTGTTGCTGGCTGGCGCGTTCCCGCGCCCGGCGGGCCATCGAGGCTTGGTTCGATGCCATCCGTCCTCCTCCTTCCCCAGACTCGGTGGGCGGTCGCCGCGGCCGACCCGACCCGGGGGTCACGGTTGAATGGTAGCAGAGTCGTCGGCCCGGTCAGGCCCGGCTCCGCCTCGTACGCTCATGGCTGCTGCCGGCGGCGCCCCGCCCGCGGCCCGCGCGCGCCAGGTAGACTGTATGGCGCGGCCCTCCACCGCCGGGCCGCCGGCGCTCGGCGCGGAAGCCAGCGCCCCCCAGGCGGCGCTCGAAGGCGGCGTCCGGTTGCTCGGCCCACACCGCGAGCACCCCGCCCGGGGCGAGCGCCCGCCGCGTGCGCTCCAGGGCGGCGGCCCCATAGAGCGGGTCCGCCGCCTGGGCGGCGCCGCGCGGCCCCTCGTAAAGGTCGAGGACGATGGCGTCGAAGCGCGGATCGGGGAGGGCGGCCGGAGACCCAACGCGGGGAGCCCGGCCGGCCGGGGCGGCTTCGGGGAGGGTGGCCCCGGCCGCGGCGGCGGCCGCTTCGATCACCGCCGCCACGTCGGCGATCTCGACCTTCACCCGCCGGTCGTCGAGCGCGTGGCCATGGAGCGGGGCGAGCGGGCCGCGGCACCAGGCGACGATCGTCGGGTCGATCTCGGCGACCACCACCCGCGCTCCGGCCGGCAGGACGTCGAGCGCGGCGCGGAGCGTCAGGCCCATCCCCAGGCCGCCGATCAGCACCCGCGGCGCGGTATCGGACTTGGTGCCGGACTTGGAGCCGGCTTTCGAGCCGGCCTTCGCGCCGGCCAGGCCGGCGCAGGCGGCCCTGGCGAGCGCCTCTTCCGAGCGGCCGGCGGCGCCGTTCATCAGCACCCGGCCGCCGACCGTGATGACGAACTCGCGGGGGCCGCGCTGCTGGAGCTCGAGCCTCCCCTCGGCGGCGTCGACGGCCGCGACCAGGCGCCAGGGCCGCGTCATCGCGACCGCTGCGTCGCCTCGCCGAGCATCCCGAGCTGCCACATGAGGAAGATCCGCTGATCCGCCGTGTCCCGCAGGCGCAGCGACAGGGGTTTCCCCGAGCCGTGGCCCGCCTCGCGCTCGACCCAGAGGAGGATCGGCTCGCGGCTCTGGTCGGCGGCGTCGGCGGCGCGCAGAGCCGCCGTCATCTTCCGCGCGTGGAGGGGGTGGACGCGGGCGTCGTTCTCCGCCGCGGTCAGCAGCACCGCTGGATACCGCGTCCCCGCCTTCACGTGATGGTAGGGCGAGTAGGCGTAGAGGAACGGCATCTGGCTGCGGTCCTCGGAGGAGCCGTACTCGGTCACCCAGTAGCGCGCCATGAGGAAGTTCTGGTAGCGCACCATGTCGAGGAGCGGCACCGCCGAGATCACCGCCGCGAAGAGGTCCGGCCGCTGGGTGAGCGCGGCGCCGGTCAGCAGGCCGCCGTTCGAGCCGCCCTCGATCGCCAGCTTCTCCCTGCGGGTGTAGCCGGAGGCGACCAGGTACTCGGCGGCGGCGATGAAGTCGTCGAAGACGTTCTGCTTCTTGGCCAGCATCCCCGCCTGATGCCAGGCCTCGCCGTACTCGCCGCCGCCGCGCAGGTTGGGCAGGGCGTAGACGCCGCCGGCCTCGAACCACTGGAAGAGGGTGGCGTTGAAGGACGGCTTCATGCTGATGTCGAAGCCGCCGTAGCCGGTGAGGAGCGTCGGGTTGCCGCCGTCGCGCCGCAGGCCCTTGCGGTGGGCGAGGAACATGCTGATGCGGGTGCCGTCCTTCGACGGATACCAGACCTGCTCGACCTCGACCGTCGAGGGGTCGACCGGCACCGCCGGACGCTCCCACAGCTCGGGCGGCGCCGCCGGATGGGCGAGGTCGACGCGGAAGATGGTGCTCGGGTAGTTGAAGCTGGTGAACTGGAGGTAGGCCTCGGTGCGGTCCTCGTCGGCCGACAGCCCGGCCGAGCCGATGCCGGGGAGCTTCAGCTCGCCCAGGGACTTGCCCGCCGGGCTGTACAGCTCGTAGCGGTCGTGGGCGGCGACCAGCAGGTGGACGGCGATCACCCCGCGCCCGGCGGTGACGGACTCGATCGTCGCATCCTTGCGCTCCGGCACCAGGAGCTTCCAGCTCGCCCGCTCGCGGGCGCGGTCCGGATGGCTCAGGTCGACGGCGAAGACCTGGCCGTTGGGGGCGCCCACGGTGGAGTGGAGATAGAGCGTGTCGCCCACCGCGATGCCGTCCGACTGGCCGTCCTCGCCCACCGAGAGCGGCACCTTGACGAGCTCGCCGGTGGCGACGAAGCGGCGCGCGTCGGCATACCAGGCATCGTTGGTGCTGGCGCCGGTCGCGTAGCTGAGGAGCAGCCAGCGGCCGTCCTTCGAGAGGCTCATCTGCGGGCCGTAGGTGTGGGCGAGCTTGGCGTCCTCCTGCGCGGTGAGCTGCCGCATCACCAGCCGGTCGCTCGCCGGGTCGCTCCCCATGCGGTGGAACTTGACCTGCCCCGAGTAGGGGTCCTCGACGTCGGCTAAGTTGCGGTAGAAGAAGCCGGAGGCGTCCGGCAGCCAGTCGAAGGAGCTGGTCTTGTTGCCGATGGTGAGCGGCAGGGTGCGGCCGCTGTCGACCTCGAGCACGTGGAGGGTCGAGCGCTCGTCGCCGGAGCGGAAGGTGCCGTAGGCGAGGAGCCTGCCGTCCCGGCTCGGCGCGGTCCAGGCGATCGTCGTCAGGCCCGAGGGGTCGAGCTTCGCCGGATCGAGGAGGAGCCGCGGCGCGCCGCGATAGCCCTGGCGCAGGAAGACCGACGCCTGGTTCTGGTCCCCCTCGCGCTTCAAGTAGACGTAGCGGTCGCCGCGCATGAAGGGGAGCGAGACCGACCCCACCTGCATCAGCGGCCGGAGCCTGGCCTCGAGCTCCCTCCTGCCCGGCAGATGATCGAGGATCGAGCGCGTGTAGGCGTTCTGCGCCTCGGTCCACGCCGCCACCTCCGGCGTCATCGCCCCCATGGCCTTGGGATCGCTGTTGCCCTCGAGCCAGCGGTAGTCGTCGACGATGCGGACGCCGTCGACGACCTCCTGGACCGGCTGGGAGCGGGTCGGCGGCGGCGGCGGCACGGTGATCGCACCGGTGCCGCCGGCGAGCTCGGCCGCCACGGCGATCCCGGCGACGAGGGCGGCCGCGGCGGCCGTGGTGAGCGCTGCGAGGGTCGGGGCGATGAGCTTCATGGATCCTCCTCCGCCGTCTTCGATCGGCGTCAAGGCAACGTGGAACCCGCCAGATTTTATTTCGCCGGCAGCATGCCGAGCTGCCACATGAGGAAGATCCGCTCGTCCGCCGCGTCGCGCACGCGGAGCGACAGCGGCTTGCCCGGCCCGTGCCCGGCCTCGCGCTCGACCCAGAGGAGGATCGGCTTGCGGCTCTGGTCCGAGGCGTCCGCGGCGCGCAGAGCCGCCGTCATCTTGCGGGCGTGGGAGGGGTGGACGCGGGCGTCGTTCTCGGCCGCGGTCAGCAAGACGGCCGGATAGCGGGTCCCCGGCTTGACGTGCTGATAGGGCGAATAGGCATAGAGGAACGGCATCTGCGCCGGGTTCTCGGCCGAGCCGTACTCGGAGACCCAGTACTTGCCCATGAGGAAGTCCTGGTAGCGGAGCATGTCGAGGAGCGGCACCGCCGAGATCACCGCCGCGAAGAGGTCCGGCCGCTGGGTGAGCGCCGCGCCGGTCAGCAGGCCGCCGTTCGAGCCCCCGGCGATGGCGAGCCGCGGCGTGCTGGTGTAGCCGGCATGGATGAGGTACTCGGCGGCGGCGATGAAGTCGTCGAAGACGTTCTGCTTCTTGGCCAGCATCCCGGCCTCGTGCCAGGCCTCGCCGTACTCGCCGCCGCCGCGCAGGTTGGCCAAGGCGTAGACGCCGCCGGCGTCGAGCCACTGGAAGAGCGTCGCCTGGAAGACCGGCTTCTCGCTGATGTCGAAGCCGCCGTAGCCGGAGAGGAGGGTCGGGTTCCGGCCGTCGAGCTTCATGCCCTTCTTGTGGACGACGAACATGCTGATCCGGGTGCCGTCCTTCGACGGGTACCAGACCTGCTCGACGACGGCGCTCGCCGGGTCGACCGGCACCGCCGGGCGGTCCCAGAGCTCCGGCTTCGCCCGCGGGCGGGCGAGGTCGACGCGGTAGATCGAGGTCGGGTAGTTGAAGCTGGTGAAGCTGTAGTAGGCCTCGGTGCGGTCCGGCTCGGCGGCGATCGCGGCGCTGCCGATGCCGGGGAGCGCCAGCTCGCCCTTGGCGCTGCCGTCGGTGCCGTAGACCTCGAGCCGGTCGGCGGCCTTGGCGAGCACGCGGACGGCGAGCACCCCCTTGCCGACCGCGGTGTCCTCGATCGTCGCGTCCTGGCGCTCGGGGACGAGGACTCTCCAGCGGCCGCGCTCGGGGTGCGCGAGGTCGACGGCGACGATGCGCCGGTGCGGGGCGCCGATCGAGGTCTGCAGGTAGAGGGTGTCGCCGACCGTCTCGCCGTAGCTCTGCGCGTCGTCGCCCACCGAGATCGGCACCTTGACCAGCTCGCCGGTCGCCAGGAAGCGCCGGGCGTCGGCGACCCAGAGGTCGTTGGTGGCGCTGCTCGTGGCGTAGGTGAGGACGAGCCAGCGGCCGTCGCGGCTGACCTCGCCGGCGGGGCCGTCGGTGATGGCGAGCTTGGCGTTCTCCTCCTTCGTGTACTGCCGCATCACCAGCCGGTCGCTCTGGGGCTCGGTGCCCATGCGGTGGAAGCGCACCTGCCCCGAGTAGGGGTCCTCGACGTTGGCCAAGTTGCGGTAGAAGAAGCCGGTGGCGTCGGGGAGCCAGGTGGCGTCCTCGGCCTTGCTGGCGATCGAGAGCGGCAGCGTCTCGCCGCGGTCGACGTCCAAGACGCGCAGCGTCGAGCGCTCGTCGCCCGAGCGGAAGGACTCGTAGGCGAGGAGCTTGCCGTCGCGCGACGGGGTGATGCCGGAGATCGTGGTGAGGCCCGAGGCGTCGAGCTTCGCGGGGTCGAGGAGCACCCGCGGCGTCCCCTGGTAGCCGCGGCGGAGATAGAGCACCGGCTGGTTCTGGTCGCCCTCGCGCTTGAAGTAGAAGTAGCGGTCGCCGCGCATGACGGGGGTCCCGACCGTGCCCACCCGCATCAGCGGCCGGAGCTTCGCCTCGAGCTCTTTCCTCCCCGGCAGGTGGTCGAGGACCGAGCGGGTGTAGGCGTCCTGCGCCGCGGTCCACGCCGCCACCTCGGGGGTCATCGCCCCCATCGCCTTGGGGTTCGAGTCGTCCCCCTCGAGCCAGCGGTAGTCGTCGACGATCTCCCGGCCCTGGACCGTCTCGCGGACCGGCTCGACCTTGGTCGGCGGCGGCGGCGGCACGGTGATGGGGGCGAGGGCGGCGAAGAGCGCGAGGACGAGAGCGGCGAAGCTCATAGATCTCTCCTTAGGGTGCGGATTGGAATGGAGATGGGGTCATCCCACCTCCATCCCCGACACGTTCTGGAAGCCGCGCGGCAGCTTGGCGCCCCGCTGGGCGCGCTGGCCGCGGTACTCCTCGAGCTCGGACGGCTTCAGGTTGCGGATGCGCTGGCCGGCGAAGATGCGGAGGTGGGCGCCGGGCGGCAGCGCCAGGGCGGCCACCAGCGACTCGCCCTGCGCGGCGTGGACGCTCAGGATCCGCACCCCCTTGCCGCGCGGCAGGAGCGGCAGCTCGGCGGCGGGGAAGACCAGCAGGCGGCCGCTGTCGGTCGCCGCGGCGACTGAGTAGCTCGCGTGATCGCCCACCGGCTGCGGCATCAGCACGCGGGCGCCGGCGCCGACGTTCATCACCGCCTTGCCGGCGCGGTTGCGGGAGGCGAGGTCTCTCAACTGCACGACGAAGCCGTAGCCGTGGCTGGTGGCGAGGAGAGCCAGGTCCTCCTCGCCCCCCATCATCAGCCCGGCGAAGCTCGCCCCGGGCGGCGGCTGGAGCTGCGAGGAGAGCGGCTCGCCGTGGCCGCGCGCCGAGGGCAGGCCGTGCGCCGGCAGCGCATAGGCGCGGCCGGTCGAATCGAGGAACAGGGTGAGCTGGTTCGAGCGCCCGCGGGCGGCCTGCAGGAAGCTGTCCCCCGCCTTGAAGGGGAGCTCGCGCGGATCGAGCTCGTGGCCCTTGGCGGCGCGCACCCAGCCCTTCTCGGAGAGCACGACGGTGAGCGGCTCGGTGGGGATGAGCGCCGCCTCGTCGAGCGCCTTGGCGGCGCCGCGCTCGACGATCGGCGAGCGGCGCGGATCGCCGAACTCCGCGGCGTCCTTCTCGATCTCCTCGCGCACCCGCCGGCGCAGCCGCGCCTCGGAGGAGAGCGTCTTCTCGAGCCCGTCGCGCTCTCGCGCCAGCTCGTCCTGCTCGCCGCGGATCTTCATCTCCTCGAGCCGCGCGATGTGGCGCAGCTTGAGCTCGAGGATCGCCTCCGCCTGGGCGTCGGAGAGCCGGAAGCGGCGCATGAGCTCCGCCTTCGGCTCCTCCTCCTCGCGGAGGATGCGGATCACCTCGTCGAGGTTCAGGAAGGCGGTCAGGTAGCCATTCAAGACGTGCAGCCGCGCCAGCACCTTGTCGTAGCGGAACTGCAGGCGCCGGCGCACCGTCTCGGTGCGGAAGCGCAGCCACTCGGCGAGCAGGCCGCGGAGAGTGTAGAGGTGCGGCCGGCCGTCGAGGCCGATGGCGTTCAGGTTGACGCGGTAGGTGCGCTCGAGGTCGGTGGTGGCGAAGAGGTGGGCCATCAGCTCGTCGAGATCGACGCGGCTCGAGCGCGGCGTGATGACGAGACGGGTGGGGTTCTCGTGGTCCGACTCGTCGCGCAGGTCCTCGACCATGGGGAGCTTCTTCGCCTGCATCTGGGCGGCGATCTGGGCGAGCACCTTGGCGCCGGAGACCTGGTAGGGGAGCGCGGTGACCAGCACGTCCGCCCCCTCGCGCTCCCAGACGGCGCGCAGGCGGATCGAGCCCAGGCCGGTCTCGTACATCCGCTTGAGCTCGGCGGCCGGGGTGATGATCTCCGCCTCGGTCGGGAAGTCGGGGCCGGGGACGAGGGCGGCGAGCTCCTCGTCGCTCGCCTGGGGGTCGTCGAGGAGGAGCAGGCAGGCGGCGGCGACCTCGCCGACGTTGTGCGGCGGGATGTCGGTCGCCATGCCGACGGCGATCCCCGAGGCGCCGTTCAAGAGCGCGTGCGGCAGGCGCGCCGGCAGGAGCTTCGGCTCCTCCAGGGTGCCGTCGAAGTTGGGCCCCCACTCGACCGTCCCCTGCGCCAGCTCGGCGAGGAGGACCGGCGCGAAGCGCGTCAGCCGCGCCTCGGTGTAGCGCATGGCGGCGAACGACTTGGGGTCGTCCGGCGAGCCCCAGTTGCCCTGCCCGTCGATCAGCGGGTAGCGCGAGCTGAACGGCTGCGCCAGGAGCACCATCGCCTCGTAGCAGGCGGAGTCGCCGTGGGGATGGAACTTGCCGAGCACGTCGCCCACCGTGCGCGCCGACTTCTTGAACTTGGCGGCGGCCGAGAGCCCCAGCTCGGACATCGAGTAGACGATGCGCCGCTGCACCGGCTTCAGGCCGTCGGCGACCGACGGCAGGGCGCGGTCGAGGACGACGTACATCGAGTAGTCGAGGTACGCCTTCTCGGTGAAGACGGCGAGCGGCATCCGCTCCGACTCGACGAACGGCAGCGTCGGCGCCAGCGGCGGCCGGCCGCCGTTGCCGTTCCTGGATCTCCGGCGCGCCGCCATCTAGGGCCCCACCTGCGCCCGGTCGCCCTTCTGCGTCAGCCACTCCTTGCGGTCGGCGGCGCGGGACTTGGCGAGGAGCATGTCCATGACGGAAAAGGAGGTGTCGTCGGAGGCGACGGTGAGCTGGACGAGGCGGCGGGTCTCGGTCGCCATGGTCGTCTCGCGCAGCTGCAGCGGGTTCATCTCGCCCAGGCCCTTGAAGCGCTGGACGTTGATCCTGCCCTTGATCCCCTCGGCCTCGATGCGGTCGAGGATGCCCTTCCTCTCGCGGTCGTCGAGGGCGTAGAAGACCTCCTTGCCGACGTCGATGCGGTAGAGCGGCGGCATGGCGACGTAGACGCGGCCGTCCTCGACCAGGGCGCGGAAGTGGCGCAGGAAGAGGGCGCAGAGGAGGGTCGCGATGTGGGCGCCGTCCGAGTCGGCGTCGGCCAGGATGCAGATCTTCCCGTAGCGCAGGCCGTCCAGCCGCCCGCCGCCCGGGTCGACCCCCAGCGCCACGGCGATGTCGTGCACCTCCTGCGAGGCGAGCACGTCCCCCGAGTCGACCTCCCAGGTGTTGAGGATCTTGCCGCGCAGAGGCAGGATGGCCTGGAACTCGCGGCTCCGCGCCTGCTTCGCCGAGCCGCCGGCCGAGTCCCCCTCGACCAGGAAGAGCTCGGTCTGGGCGAGGTCCTGGCTGGCGCAGTCGGCGAGCTTGCCGGGGAGCGCCGGCCCGCTCGTCACCGTCTTCCGCTGCACCTTCTTTCCCGCCCGCTGGCGGGAGAGGGCGCTCGCGATCGCCAGGCGGGCGATCCGCTCGGCGTTGGAAACGTGCTGGTTGAGCCACAGGCCGCAGGCGTCCTGGGTGACGCCGGAGACGAACGCCGCCGCCTCGCGCGACGACAGCCGCTCCTTGGTCTGGCCGGTGAACTGCGGGTCCTTCAAGCGCACCGAGAGCACGTGGCAGCAGCGCGCCCAGACGTCCTCGGGGGCGAGCTTGACGCCGCGCGGCAGGAGGTTCCGGAACTCGCAGAACTCGCGGAGCGCCTCGGTCAGCCCGGCGCGGAAGCCGTTGACGTGGGTGCCTCCCTGCGGGGTCGCGATCAGGTTGACGTAGCTCTCGGCGACGAGCTCGCCGTCCTCCTCCTCGGCGAGCCAGGAGACCGCCCAGTCGACCTCCTCGTCGCGTCCGGCGAAGTGGCCGACGAAGGGCTCGGCGGGCACCAGCTCGCAGCCGGCGAGCTCGTCCTCGAGATATCCCGCGAGGCCATCCTCGTAGCGCCACTCGCCGTCGTCCTCGGGCGCCCCCTCGTGGGTGAAGGTGACGCGCAGGCCCGGGCAGAGGACCGCCTTGGCGCGCAGCGCGTGGCGCAGCTTCGCGACGGTGAACTTCGGGCTGTCGAAGTACTTGGGATCGGGGGTGAAGCGCAGCGTCGTGCCGGTCGCCCGCTGGCCGACGGTGCCGACGACCCGCAGATCCTCCACCTTCTCGCCGCCGGCGAAGGCCATGTGGTGCTCCTTGCCGCCGCGCTTGACCCACACGTCCAGCCGCTTCGACAGGGCGTTGACCACCGACACGCCGACGCCGTGGAGGCCGCCCGAGAAGCGGTAGCTCTTGTCCGAGAACTTGGCGCCGGAGTGCAGGCGGGTGAGGATCACCTCGACCCCCGAGACCTTCTCGCCGCGGTGGAGGTCGACCGGCATGCCGCGGCCGTCGTCGGCGACCGAGACCGCGCCGTCGGCGTGGAGGGTGACGCGGATCTCCGAGCAGTGGCCGGCGATCGCCTCGTCGACCGAGTTGTCGATCACCTCCTGGGCGAGGTGGTCCGGGCGGTCGGTGAAGGTGTACATGCCGGGGCGCTTGCGCACCGGCTCGAGCCCGGTCAGGACCTCGATGGCTGAGGCGTCGTACGGCACGGTCATCGGCTGAGGCATCGTCTCCTGAAGAGGTCGTCGGAAGGGTCGGGGTTCGGCCCATGATACCGGAGCGCGGCGGCTTGACCCGCCATGGAGAGCGCTGCTAGTCTAGCGGTAACGAGTCGTAACGCAAGTCGTCCCAGAGAACCGCGCGGTGCCCCGACCGGCCCGCGGGTCCCACCCCTGAAAAGGAGATCCGATGCGCACCCTCGATGCCCGGAAAGCCTGGCCGTCCCCCGTCCTCGCCGCCGCCATCGCCCTCGCCGCCGCCACCGCGTTCGCCGCGCCGCCGGACAAGCCGAAGGCCGCGCCCGCCGGCGGCGACGCCGCGACGATGGAGGCCTACATGAAGCTGGCGCAGCCCGGCGAGCACCACAAGCTCCTCGACCGCTCGGTCGGCCACTGGACGACGCAGACCAAGTTCTGGCCCGCTCCCGGCCAGCCGCCCCTCGAGTCGACCGGCACCATGGACTCCTCGTGGGTCCTCGGCGGCCGCTACCTCGAGTCGATCCACAAGGGGCAGATGATGGGCCAGGCGTTCGAGGGCCGTGCCATGGACGGCTATGACAATGCCTCGGGCCAGTACGTCAGCACCTGGGTCGACAACATGGGGACGGGCATCCTCATGATGAAGGGCGATGCCGACGCCAGCGGCAAGCTGACGGTGAGCGGCGACTTCGTCGATCCGATGTCGCACCGGAAGATGACCTACAAGGGCGTCACCACCCCGATCGACCCCGACACCTTCCGCTACGAGTCCATCCTGGTCGGCCCGGACGGCAAGGAGTTCAAGGCCATGGAGGCGATCGCCAAGCGGGTGAAGTAGGTCGGCGAGGAGGCTACCTCGGCGCCTTCGGCCCGATCGTCTTCACCACCGGCGGCAGGGGCCTGTCGCCCTCGTCCCCGTAGTTGGCGATGCTCGCCTGGTTGCGGAGCTCCTCGGTCCAGCGCTCGATCTCCTGGTTCAGGCGCTGCTCGCGGAGCACCTGACGGATCGTCTCGCGGACGTCGTCGAGCGGGGGGACGGGCTGGTGCTCCTTGTCGAGGGCCGGGGTCATGACGTCGCGGTAGTAGGCCTTGACGTCGTCCAGGCTGACGAAGACGCGGGGGCCCAGGCGCTCGTCGACGTAGGTCAGGACCATGAGCTGGCGGGTGACGAGCTGCCGCAGGCCGTTCTCCGAGAGGCCCAGCTCTTTCAGGCGCCGCTCGAAGGCCGCCGCGTCGGGGAAGCGCGAGCGGATCTCGTTCAAGTTCTTCTCGACCTGGTCGGCGGGCACCTGGACGAGGCCGAAGCGGTCGATCTCGTGGAAGCGGAGGCGCTGCTCGATGAGCAGGCCGAGGATGCGGCGGCGGTACGCGGCGTCGCTCTCGCCGGGATTCTTCGCCACCAGCCCGAGCCCGACATCGCGCTCGATGTCGGAGGCGAGGATCGGGTCCTCGTCGACCACCGCGACGATGCGGTCCTTCACCTTCAAGGCCGGCGCGGCGGCGCGGGCGCCCCGCGGGGCGAGGATGCCGTCCTGGACGCCGAGGAGGCAGACCGCGAGGAGGAAAACCGCCGGGCGGAGAGAGGCCGCGGAGCGGCCCGCGACAGCCGGTTCGAGCATTGCAGCGGCATGCTAGCATCGAGCCGGCCGCCTCCGAGACGTGCCCGTACGGAACCGTTTCGCATCTCGGCCGGCAACTCGGGACTACGACGGACGACCACGGTTTGAGCCCGAAGATCGAGCTGCCCGCCCGCGAGGATCCGCCGGGCGACCTGACGGAGCCCGGCCCGGCGGCCGGGGCGACCCCCCTGGGAGACGAGCGCGCCGCGCCGTCCTCCGAGCTGACGGTCGGCCTGGCGCAGATCGACTGCCGGCTGGGGGACGTCGACGCCAACGTCGAGCGCCATCTGGAGTGGATCGGGCGCGCCCGCGCCGCGGGCGTCGAGCTCCTCGTCTTCCCCGAGCTGTCGCTCACCGGCTACCGCCTGCTGCACCTCACGCCGCGCGTCGCGATGAGGGCCGCAGGACGACCCGCGGCTCGCCCGCCTCGCCGAGGCGGCGGGGCCGATGTCCGTCCTGGCCGGGCTCGTCGAGGAGGACGAGCGCGGCGTGCTGCACAACAGCGCGCTCCTGCTCGACGGCCGGCGCCCCGGCACGCCGCGGTTCCTCCACCGCAAAATCTATCTGCCGACCTACGGCATCTTCCAGGAGGAGCGCTTCTTCGGCCGCGGCCGGCGCCTCGCCCTCCCCGCGCTCGCCTTCGGCGGCGCGCGCTGGGGCGTCCTCATCTGCGAGGACCTCTGGCATCCCCATCTCGCCTCGCGGCTCGCCGCGGGCGGCGCCAAGCTCCTCGTCGTCCTCTCGGCCTCGCCGGGGCGGATCGGCTCCGGCGTCCTCCCCGAGAGCACGGACTCCTGGGAGACGCTCACCCGCTCGACCGCCCTGGTCAACACCTGCTGGGTCCTCTACTGCAACCGGGTGGGCTGGGAGGAGGGCTCCTTCTACCCCGGCGACAGCCACGTGGTGCGGCCGGGGGGGGAGGTGGCGCTGCGCGCCCCGCTCCTCGAGGAGCACCTGCTGGTCACCCGGATCGACCTCCGCGACACCGATCGCCTGCGCTGGCGGCTGCCGCTCCTCGACGACGAGCTGGCGGACGTCGACGGGCCGGAGCCGCGCCCGTGACGGACGCGATGGCCGACGGCGCCCGCGGCGAGCTGCGCCGGCGGCTGACCTTGAACGCCCCGCTGGCGGCGGCGGTCCTCGCGAGCTTCATCCGCGACGCGGTCGAGACCTCGGGGACGAACGGGGTGACGATCGGCCTCTCGGGCGGCGTCGACTCCTCGCTCGCCGCGGCGCTCGCCGCCCGCGCCCTGGGGCCGGAGCGCGTCCACGGCTTCCTCCTCCCCTACCGCACGTCGAGCGCCGACTCGCTCGCCGACGCCCGCGAGGTCGCCCTCCACCTCGGTCTCGCGCACCGCACGATCGACATCTCGCCGATGATCGACGCCTACTTCACCGCCGCCAACGGCGAGGCGGACGCCGATCCGGGCCGGCGCGGCAACAAGATGGCGCGCGAGCGGATGACGATCCTCTTCGACCAGGCGAAGAAGCTCGGCTGCCTCGTCCTCGGCACCTCGAACAAGACCGAGATCCTCCTCGGCTACTCGACCGTCTTCGGCGACAACGCGAGCTCGGTCAACCCTCTGGGCGACCTCTACAAGCGGCAGGTCTGGCAGCTCTCCGAGCACCTCGGGCTGCCGGAGTCGGTGGTCAGGAAGCGCCCCTCGGCCGACCTCTGGCCCGGCCAGACCGACGAGGGCGAGCTCGGCTTCTCCTACGAGACGGCCGACGAGGTCCTCTACCTGCTGTTCGACCTCGGCCTCACGCCGCGCGAGGCGGTCGCCCGCGGCTATGACGAGGCGAGTGGTGACGAAGATCGTCCGCCTGGAGCAGGCCAACCGCTTCAAGCGCCGGCTGATGCTGATCGCCCGCCTCTCCGGCAGCGCCATCAACCTGGACCAGGAGATCCCGCGGGACTAGGTTTCGCCTCCTCCACATGCCCGGCAAGCTCCTGGTCGTCGCGACGCCGATCGGCAACCTCGACGACCTCTCGCCGCGGGCGCGGGCGGCGCTCGCCGGGGCGGACCTCGTCGCCTGCGAGGACACCCGCCGCACCGGCCTCCTCCTCCACGGCCTGGGGATCTCGCGGCCGCTCGTCTCCCTCCACGAGCACAACGAGCGGCAGCGCCTGCCGCGGCTCCTCGCCGACCTCGAGGCCGGCTCGACGATCGCCCTCGCCTCGGACGCCGGCACGCCGCTCCTCTCCGACCCCGGCTTCCTCCTCGTCCGCGAGGCGGCGGCGCGCGGCATCCTCGTCGAGCCCGTGCCGGGGCCCTCGGCGCTCCTCGCCGCCCTCGTCGCCTCGGGCCTGCCGCCCTATCCCTTCACCTTCGGCGGCTTTCCGCCGCCGCGCTCGGGGAAGCGCCGCACCTTCTATCGCCGCCTCGGCGGGCTCGGCCATACCCTGGTCGTCTACGAGTCCCCGCACCGCCTCCTCGCCAGCCTCGACGACGCCCTGGCCGAGCTGGGCGACCGGCCGGCGGCGGCCGCCCGCGAGCTCACCAAGCTGCACGAGGAGCTCCTCCGCGGCCGCCTCTCGGAGCTCCACGCCCGGCTCGCCGAGCGGCCGGCCTTGAAGGGCGAGTTCACCCTGGTGATCGGCGGGGCGGCCGGCAGGGCCGCGCCCGACGAGCCGGGCCCCGGTCCCGCCGCCTGAACGCGCGGCGCCGCGCGCCGTATACAGAGGGAAGCCGTCGTCTCGGTACTGGCTCAGTTTGGTCCCGAGGACGGTCGCCTGGAAGGGGGTTCGGGCGGGTGGTCCCGAGGGCGGCCGCCCGCAGCGGACCAAACTGAGCCGGTACCATCGTCTCCGGTCCGGGAACTCGGGCTCGGTCCGTGCGTTATGGTTGACTGGAGACGATGTGATCCAGCCCATCGCCATGCCCGATCGATACGAACAGGAGGCGCCGAGCGACGCCGAGCTGATGGCTCGACTGCGCTCGACCGGCGACCGCGAGGCGTTCGCCGAGCTCATCGACCGCCACAAGGATGCGGTGGTCGCCTATCTCGGCCGCCTGACCAACAGCCGGGAGCGTGCCGAGGACCTCGGCCAGGAGACCTTCCTGCGCCTCTACCGCTCGGCGCCGGGCTACGTCGAGCAGGGCCTGCTGCGCGCCTTCCTGTTCCGCATCGCCACCAATCTCGCCCACTCCGAGGAGCGGCGGGAGCGGCGCCTGCGCCTGCTCGCCCCGTTTCTGCGCACCAGCCCGCACGCCGAGGCGGCGGCCCCGCAGGGGCTGTTGCGGGATGAGGTCCGGCGCGAGGTGACGGCGGCGGTGGCGGCGCTGCCGATGAGCTACCGGGTGCCGCTCGTCCTCCACGAGCTCGAGGGCTGGGCCTACAGCGACATCGCCCGCGCGCTGTCGCTCTCCGAGGGCACCGTCAAGTCGCGGATTCACCGCGGGCGCGAGCGCCTGCGGCGGGGGCTCGCCCCCTATTGGCACGGAGGTATCGCATGGAAGACGAGCGAGTAGACCGGCTGCTCCGGACGCTCCGCGACGCGACGCCCGCGGCGGCGCGCCCGGGCTTCACCGAGCGGGTGCTCGCCCGCCTGGACGCCCCTCGATCGGGGGTTTCCGCAAACTGGCTGCCGCGGCTCACTCTCCCCGCGGTTGCGCTGGCGGCGACTTTCGTGGTCGCCGCCAGCCTCTTGTTCACGCAACGGGCAGCTCCCACATCCCCAGGCAGCGGCGGCGAAGGCGCAGGCGATGGTCATGACGCCCGCTCCCGCCGTCCACACCCTCCCGGCGAGCGCGCCGGCGCCGACGTCCGAGCCGACATCCGAGACCCTGCGCGCCGTGCACCGGCGGACGCTGGCGCAGATCCGCAGCGAGCAGGCGCGGCTGACGAGCGATCTCCGCAGCCTGCGCCGGGCCGGCAATCAGCCATTCCTCTACGTGGGGGGCGACGAGCAGGTGGACCTCATCGTGAACCTCGACCGAGTGCGCGACCGGCCGTCGAGACGGGCGCGGGCGCGCGCCACCGCGAATCCGGGCGTCGACCCGGGTGCGCTGTCCAATCAGACCTTCTGATGCTGATGCCCATCTCGAATCGATGCTAGGAGGAAGAACGAACATGCAGCGACATCAGACGACCCTCTGTTGGCTCGCCGGGCTGGGGCTCCTCGTGGGAGCCGCCGGAGCCGGACAGGCGACGACCCCGACGACCCCCGTGACCCCCATGACTCCGACCATCGCCCCGGGCGCCGCCGCCGCCGCTCCGACCGCTGGCGAGAAGACGCAGAGCAAAGTGACCCGGTCGCAGAAGATCGTGGTGATGGACGACGATGCCGCCGACCATCCGGCCGACCATCCGGCCGACCATCCGATCGAATACCGGACGATCGGCAAGTCGGTGCCGCGCGGTTACCTGGGAGTGGGTCTCACCGACCTCACGCCGGAGCTGCGCTCCCACTTCGGGGTGCCGCAGGAGGCGGGGGTGATGGTCTCCAAGGTCGACCCGGGAAGCCCGGCCGACAGGGCGGGCGTCAAGGTCGGCGACATCCTCACCGGGATCGACGGCAAGCCGGTCGCCAGCAGCTTCGACCTGCGCCAGCGCATCCGCGGCGCCGAGGACGGCGCGGCGACGTCCCTCGAGGTGTGGCGCGGCGGCAAGGTCCAGACGCTCACCGCCAACCTCGAGAAGCGCGACCGGCCGGAGGTCGATCTGGCCCCTCTCTTCCTGCGCAAGAAGGACGGCAGCCGGATGATCCTCAGCCTCGACGGCGAAGAGCTGCCGCTTCCGGACAAGCTCGCCCTGCCGTTCCCGCCGTCCGGCGTCCCCGGCCGCCTGCGTGTCCAGACGCTCAACAGCCGCGAAGCGGAGCTCGAGAAGCGCCTGAAGCAGCTGGAGAGCCGGATCCACGACCTCGAGCGCCAGCTCGGCGCCTCGGCGGCGCCAGCGCCCAAGCACTGAAGCGCCCGCCGTCCGCCGCGCCGGAATCGAGCCCCTCCCGCGAGCCCCCCTCCCCCCAGCGGAGGGGTTTTCTTTTCTCTCGGCTCATTGCCTTGACATTCTAGGTATCAGGCGTCAATCTATTGCCCAGATCGGCTAGGCCACTGGAGGCCGGCCGGGAGGGTAGACCGATGAGCCTCGTCCGTGCGCCCCGCCGTCTCCCGATCCTTCTCAGCGCGATGGCCGCCGGCATGGCGCCGGCCATCGCCGGCGCGGCGGTCCACTGGACGCCCCTCGGCCCCAACGGGGGCGGCGTCGCCATCGTGGCGGTGGCGCCCTCCGCGCCCGAGGTGCTGTACGCCGCGACCGCGGGTGGCGTCTTCCGGAGCCCCGACGGCGGCGCGAGTTGGACGGCGCTCGACCGCACGATCGGCCGCCGCGACGTCCGCGCCGTGGCCATCGATCCACGCGACCCCGACGTCGTCTACGCCGGCACGGCGAGCGACAACATCTACAAGAGCACGGATGGCGGCGCCACCTGGAGCTTCTCCGGCAACGGCGTCGGCGACCCCTACATCCTGGCGCTGGCGATCGATCCCCACGACCCGAACGTGATCCTGGCCGGGACGGCGGTGCCGCCGCGGCCCGGCGCGTCGGGCGCGATCTTCCGCAGCACGGACGCCGGCGCCACCTGGCGCCAGGCGAGCTTGAGCAGCCCGCCCGTCGACGTCAAGGACTTCGCCATCGATCCCGCCGACCCGCGGACGGCCTACGCGGCGGCGACCTACATCTACAAGACCGCCGACGGCGGCGCGACCTGGAGCCGCCTCGCCGGCTCGATCTTCGTGGCGCCCGCCGACGAGGTGCTGGTCGATCCCCGGCGGCCGGCGACCGTCGTCGCCTGCAACGCCGGGGGCGCCGTCCGCAGCACCGACGCGGGGACGACCTGGACCGCGCTCGCCCTGCCCGCCGGGGTGCCTCCCTGCCCGCTCGCCTTCGCCGCCGGCGGCCGGCTCTACGCCGCCGGCGCGGTGAGCGCCGACGACGGCTCCTCCTGGACGCCGACCGCCCCGCTCGCGGCGGGAGCCCTGTCTCTCGCCGCCGATCCGTCGTCCCCCGACACGCTCTACGCGGCGACCGGCGGCCGCGGGGTGTACCGCACGGTCGACGGCGAGGCGTCCTGGCAGGCCGCGAGCCGGGGTCTCCAGGCGACCCTGATCTACAGCGTGGCGGTCGACCCGGCGAACGACGCCGTGATCTACGCCGGTGTCCAGGGCGCCGGCCTCCTGCGCCGCGGTCCCGCCGGGTCCACCTGGCGGCCGCTCCTCGCTTCTCCTCCGGCTCTCCTGGCGATCGACCCCCTCCACCCGCAGAACCTCTATGCCGGCCTCTTCCGCGACGACCTCCTGAGCGGGCTGCTGGGGAGCAAGGATGGGGGCGCCACCTGGGAGACGGTGAACGTCGCGGGGACGGGCGGCTCCTGCAACGTCATCTTCCTCCTGACCATCGATCCGACCTCGCCGCAGACCCTCTATGCCGGCGGCGAATGCGGCAGCGGCGAGTTCGGCATGAAGAGCATCGACGGCGGCACGACCTGGACCCCGCTGCGCGGGCTCGACAGCGTCGGCACCCTCCTCGTCGCACCGCGCCGGCCGAGCACTCTCTATGCCTTGAGCTCGACGACGGTCTACAAGAGCCTCGATGCCGGCGCGACCTGGATGCAGGCGAGCGGCGGCCTCGGCGGCAGGTTCGCGCGGGCGCTGGCGCTCGATCCCACGAACCCGCGGGCGCTCTACGTGGCGACCGACGACGGGCTCTTCGCCTCGACCGACGGCGCCGCGCACTGGCGCCTCGTCTCGCGCGCGCTCGCGAACATCCAGCAGCTCTTCGTCGATGCCCACGTCCCGGCGACGCTCTACGCCGCGCGCGTGAGCTTCGCCTCGGGCACCGAGATGCCGGACGGCATCTTCCGCAGCGCCGACCGCGGCCGCACCTGGACGCGGATCGACCCCGGCGTCCTCGGCGAGCGCTTCACGGTCCTCGCGGTCGATCCCGTGCGGGCCAACACCCTCTTCGTCGGCACCGACGGCGCCGGCGTTTTCCAGGTGACGATCGATGCGCCGCGGTGAAGGATGAGCGTCATTCACCGCCTGCGCTGCCGTAGGGCGAGGCGCTCGGGTCGCCAGGGCCCGCGCGCTAGTACGCCAGCAGCTCGCGCGCCGCGGCCAGGACCTTCTCCGCGGTCGGCAGGAGCTGCTGCTCGAGGATGCGGGCGTAGGGGACGGGGCGGTCGGGGTAGGTGACGCGGCGGATGGGGGCGTCGAGGTAGGGAAAGGCGGCGTCGGCCAGGCGAGCGGCGACCTCGGCGCCGAAGCCCAGGGTGAGGGGCGCCTCGTGGACGACGAGCGCCCGCGCCGTCTTCTCGACCGAGGCGAGGACGGTCGCCTCGTCATAGGGGACGAGCGTGCGCAGGTCGACGACCTCGGCTTCGATCCCTTCGCGCGCCAGCTCCGCGGCGGCTTCGAGGCAGGTCCAGACGGTCGAGCCGTAGGCGACGAGGGTCAGGTCGCGGCCGGGCCGCGCGATCCGCGCCTGCCCGAGGACGCCCACGACGTCCCCCTCCGGCAGGACCTCCTTGATCCGCCGGTAGAGGAACTTGTGCTCGAAGAAGAGGACCGGGTTGGGGTCGCGGATGGCGGCCTTCAGGAGCGCCTTGGCGTCGGCGGCGGTCGCCGGGCAGACGACTTTCAAGCCCGCCGTCTGGGCGAACCACCCCTCGTCGTTCTGCGAGTGGAAGGGGCCGGCGCCGACGCCGCCGCCGGAGGGGAGGCGGACGACGATCGGGCAGGGGACCTGCCAGCGGTAGTAGAGCTTCGCCGCGACGTTGACGAGCTGGTTGAAGCCGCAGGAGATGAAGTCGGCGAACTGCATCTCGACGATGGTCGGATACCCGAGGACGGCGGCGCCGATGGCGATGCCGATCGTGCCGCTCTCGGCGATCGGGGTGTCGAGCACGCGCTCGGGGTAGCGCGCGTGCAGCCCCCGCGTGGTGCGGAAGGCGCCCTCGAAGGCCGCGATGTCCTGCCCCATCAGCACGAGCCGGGGGTCGCGCGCCAGCTCCTCGGCGAGCCCCTGATTGATGGCGTCGACGTAGGTGGTCTCCTTGCCCGCCGGAGCCTCGCCGCGCGCCGGCGCGGCGCCGGCGCGCGGCAAGTCGATCCCGGTCCGGGCCGGCGCGAAGACCGGCCGCATGGCGGTCGCCGGGTCAGGGCCGGGCGACTCGAGGGCGCGCGAGATGGCGAGCTCGACGAGCTCGGCGATCCGCGCCTCGAGGCGCTCTCTCAGCCCCTGATCGATGACCGACTCCTCCTCCAGCCGGCGCGCATAGTTGGGCACCGGGTCCTCGGACCGGTAGCGCTCGAGCTCCTCGGCCGGCACCACCTTCAGCGAGTCGTCGCCCTCGCTGTGGCCGCGCATCCTGCCGAGCATGGCCTCGAGGAGCGTCGGCCCGTGGCCGGCGCGGGCGCGGGCGGCGGCGCGGGCGAGCGCGGCGGCCATGGCGTCGGGGTCGTTGCCGTCGACGCTCTCGGCGGCGATGCCGTAACCGATCCCGCGGTCGGAGAGCCGCCGGGCGGCATACTGCAGGTGCGCCGGGGTGGAGAAGGCGTAGCGGTTGTTCTCGATCACCAGGATGAGCGGCAGCTTCCACACCGCGGCGATGTTCAGCCCCTCGTGGAAGTCGCCGGTCGAGGTGCCGCCCTCGCCGATGAAGTTGACGGCGAGCCTGCCCGTCCCGGCGAGCTGGTGGGCGAAGGCGCAGCCGGCGGCGACCGGGATCATCGAGCCCAGGTGGCTGATCATCCCGAGGTGCAGGATGCCGTGCTCGGGGGCGAGGTACCCGTAGTGGAACGACCGCTCGACCCCCTGCGAGAACCCCGGCCCCTTGCCCAGCAGCTGGCAGGCCAGCCGCACCAGGATCTCGACCGGCTCCGGCCGCCGGCCGTCCGGCGCGCCGAAGCCCAGCCCGGGGAACGCCCGCGCCGGGTCCAGGTACACGGCGAGGATCGCCCCCAGGTCGCGGTGCAGCGTGCAGAGCGCGTCGCCGGGCTCGAGCAGCAGACCGGCCGGCACGGTCGTCGCCTCGTTGCCCACCTCGCTGTACCACTTGGAGACCCGGCCGGTCAGGAGCAGCGCCTCGAACCGCGAGTCGAAGTCGCGGGCGAGCTTCATGAAAGCGTAGCGGCGCAGGCGGTCGCGCGCGGTGTCCAGGATCGGGGCGGGCTCGCCGGGCTCCGGCGCGGTGCTCGAGAGAGGGGCGGTCGTCATGCCCGGAAGTCTACCGTAGGCAAGTCGGCCCGCTCGGGCGGGCGAGGTCTGGGAGCTCGGCCTCGAGCCGCTCGGTAGACCCTCACTTCCTGAGCGCTTTTGATCTGCCGCTCCAGACGCCGCCGGTGACGGTTCTCGGGGTCGACCGGCAGCGGTCTACATCTCGGCTCACTCGGAGGGTTCGTGGCCGAGGTGTTCGAGATAGGCGAGGAATTCAGCGATCTCCGTCTCCAGGTCCAGGCGGACTCCGCCGATCGCCTCTACGAGAGGGACCATTTTTCGTTCGTCGAGCTCGAAGCCGTAGATGTTCCGTACCAGGTGCCGAAACCGTAGATAGTCGACCAGTCGTTCGGAGAGGTTCGCGCTCAGCACTCTTGGCCGGACCTCGGGTATCTCGGTGCTCATGGCGCGCAGCAGCCGAAGGTGGCGATCCTGCGTCTGCGGCACGCCCCCATCGATATCGCCGGCGATTCTCTCGAAGATTCGCTCGCTAGCCGTGTAGAAATTGTGGAGCTTGAGCGCCGTGCTCTCTACGTAGGTCTGGCGCTCCGCGGGCGCGACGGCCTCCCGCTTCGTCCATGTCGCCGAGATCTCGTTGCCCAGCCGTGGCAGGCTCTCCAGCTCCTGGCGGATCTCTGCGGCGAGCGCGAGGAAGCCCCGCCTACCCTTCAAAGAGCACCACTCCCTCCTCAGCAATCCGCCCCCTGAGGACGGGCGGGCATTCAGAGATGAGCTTGAGGTCGATGGGAACGGAGATCTCGCGATAGAGGTCGGCGGCGGCGGGGAAGAAGCGCTCGGGCTCGAGCCCATGGACGGCAAGATCGACATCCGAAGTCGCCTGGAAGCGGCCCCAAGCCAAAGAGCCGAACAGCACGACCTTCCGCACGCCATGGCGCTCGACGAGCAGTCTTGCCGCCCGCTTCGCTTCGGCCAGGGCCCGCGAACGCTGTTGCTGGATCGACTCCTCCTCGGCTCGCCAACGCCGTCTCCAGGCCGCGACGTAAGGAGCGAAGCGGTCGTCTTCGGCGCCTTGCTTCGATATCTGTTCGTTCATCGTCCGATCGCCGCTGGACCCGCTGCCGAACCCCCGGAAACGCCTGTCGGCCGGGGAGGTCTGCGTCCCATTGTACCGGCTAAGAGATTCAGCCCTTCTTGAGGCCCTTGATCTGCCGCTCGAGCCGCCGCCGGTGACGGTTCTCGGGGTCCATCTGCAGGAGGATCTTGAGCGCCAGCTCGGCCTTCGCCGCATCGCCCTGCTCGAGGAAGCCCTCGACCTGCGCGACGCCCTGGTCGAGCGACTGCTGGCGCTGGTGGTGGCTCTCGAGGCGCGCCACCTCGGCGAACATCTCGGCCGACCGCGGGTGGTCGGGGACGATGCGGTCGAACTCGATCGCCACCTCTCTCGCCCCGAACCAGTCTTGATGGTCGAGGACGATGCGGTAGCGGCGCTCGAACTCGGCGATCTTCGCCTCTTGCTCGGTCGATGAGCGGACCTCCTCGAGGCGCGTCCGGAAGGAGTCGAGGGTCACCCGCGTCACCTCGAGGGTCGCGAGCTCGGCGAGCTCGCGCTCCGCCTCGGGTACGCGCCGCGCCGCTAGGTGCTCCTCGAAGTGCCGGCGGCGCTCGTCGAGGTCCGCTCCCCGCCGCTCTCGGCCTTCGGCGGCGGCGATCTCGGCGCGGAGGGCCTCGCCCTTCTTGGGATCGGCCTTGGCCACCGCCTCGAGCTCGCGCCGCGCGGCGCGGAAATCGCGCTCGGCGACCGCCTTGCGCCCGGCGGCGAGCGAGCGCTCCACCCGCTTCTCGCCCTCGCTCTCGCGTGCCAGGGCCGAGATCGCGCTCTCATAATTGAGCCGCCGGGGGTGCCCGGGGTCGATCTCCAGGAGCGTTTCGAGGGCCAGCCGCGCCAGCGGCACCTGCCGCTTCCGCAGATACCCGGCGAGCACCGTCTCGGTCTCCGCGGCGCGCTGTTGGCGCTCCTCGCCGGCGGCGATCTCGGCGAGCTTTTTCTTCAGCGCCTCGAGCCCCGGCGCGCGCGGGTTCGCGGCCTCGAGCTGCTGGGTGAGCTCGCGCGCCTCGGGCACCCGTCCGGCGGCGAGCGCCGCCTCGGCGCGGGAGAGCGCCTGCGAGCCGTCCTGCGCGCGCCTGCCGGCGCGGTCGATCTGCGCCAGGAGCTCCATGCGCTCCTCGCGTGACAGCTCGCTCGAGCTGCGCTGCCGTGGCGGCGGGGGCGCAGCGCTGGGCTGCGCGGTGTTTGGAGCGGTGGGCGGAGCGGCGGGCCGTGGCGGCGCGCTGTTCGCGGCGTCGCTCCCGGCGCCCGGCAGGGCGATCTCCTGGGTGCCGACCGCGGTCAGCGCCTTGCCCACTTTCTCGAGCGCCTCGATGAAGGAGAGGGCGTCGGGGTAGCGGCGATCGCGGTCGCGCTCGAGCGCTCGGCGCAGAACGCGGTCGAGCTCGGCGGGGATCTCGACCTTGGGGTTCCTGCCGGCGAGCGGCAGCGGGTCCTCGGAGAGGCGCTTGAAGATGAAGCCGTGCTGGGTCTCGGAGTCGAACGGCGGCATGCCGACGAACATCTCGTAGAGCACCAGGCCGAAGGAGTAGAGGTCGCTGCGCCGGTCGAGGGTCTCGCCGGAGACCGTCCCCGCCTGCTCGGGTGAGCAGTACTGCAGCTTGCCCATGAACATGCCGACCTGGGTGATCTCGAGGTTGCCCGCCGTGCTGGCGGCGCTGCCGGCGCCGATCTCGAGAGTCTTGGCGAGCCCGAGGTCGATGATCTTCACCCGGTGCTGGCCGCGCCGGTCGGTGGTGATCATCAGGTTGTCGGGGGAGACGTCGCGGTGGATGACGCCGGTCGAATGGATGGCCTCGAGGCCGCGCAGCGCCTGGATCCCCAGCTGGATGGCGAGCGGCACTGCGAACGGCCCGCGCTGGCGCACGATCTCGCCCACGTCCTGCCCCTCGATGTGCTCCCAGACCATGTAGAAGCTGCCGTCGGTCAGGCGGGAGAAATCGTAGAGGATGGCGACGTTGGGGTGCTTGATCTGGGTGGCGAGGCGCGCCTCGCGCAGGAACCGGGCCTGCGCCGAGGGATCGGCGGCGAGGTCCTGGCGCAGGATCTTGATGACGCGCAGCTCCTGCAGGTGGAGGTGGCGGGCGAGGTGGACCTCGCCCATGCCGCCGCTGCCCAGCCGGCGGACGATCTCGTACTTGCCGTCGAGGGTTTCCCCGATCTCGTGGGAGCTCAGATCGATGCCTCCGAATCCAATGATGTCCTATTGTAGCCGACCGGCCCGCGGCCGATGGCCCGGCGCGGCGGTTCGCGGCGCGAGCCGGAGCTGGTCTCTGGAGGGAGGAGAGGCGGGATGCCGGTGCCCCGGCATCCCGCCAGAGACGGTGGGCTCAGCCGGCCTTGGCGCCGCAGTTGGGGCAGAAGCGCGAGCCCGGCGGGAGCTTGGTGCCGCACTGGCTGCAGAAGGCCGGGGTCGCGGCGGCTCCGGCCTCGCCAGGCGCCGGCGCCGCGGCGGCGGGACCGGCAGCCGGGGCGGGCGCCGGCGGCGCGGCCTGGGGCGCGCCGCCACCCGCCGGCGCGGCGCCGCCCTGCGCCGAGTCGCGGAGCATCCCCGGCAGCATCATGCCGAGGCCGGCGCCGACGCCGACGCCGAGGCCGGCGTTGAGCACGCCGGCGCTGCCGCCCTGCTGCGCGGCGTCGCCCACCGCGCGGGCGGTCTTGAACTTGAGATAGGCGTTCATGTCGCCGATCGCCGCCATGCCGGTCCGCTCGTCGATCAGCGCCTGCACCTCCTCCGGCGGGGTGATCGCCCCCAGGAAGAGGTCGGCGAGCTCGATGCCGTACTTCGCGAAGTCGTCGTGGACTCGCGCCTTGAGCCCCATGGCGAGCTCGTCGTAGACCTTCGGCAGGTCGAAGATCGTCTGCAGGTTCTCGCCCAGCAGGTCGGTCAGCCGGGCGACGATGACGTCGCGGAAGTAGTTGGCGACCCCCTCGGTCGTATAGGCGCTCATCGTGCCGACGATCGTGTTGACGAACTGCTGCGCGTTGGCCACCCGCACGGCGAACTTGCCGAAGGCGCGCAGGCGCACCATGGCGAGCTCGCGGTCGCGGTAGATGACCGGCTCCTTGGTGCCCCACTTCAAGTCGACGAAGGTCTTGGTCGAGACGAAGATCACCGCCGCCTGGAAGGGCGAGGTGCCGCCGAACGGGATGCCGAAGAGGCTCGCCAGGAGCGGCACGTTCTGGGTCGCCAGGGTGTGGCGGCCGGGGCCGAAGGTGTCCAGGGCCTTGCCGTCGCGCAGGAACACCGCCTGCTGGCTCTCCTCGACGATGAGCTGGCTGCCGAGGCGGATCGCCGCCGAGCCGTCGGCGGGCCAGCGCGACACCATCGTCTGCCCGGTGGGGTCGTGGTACTGGATGACATCCATCGTTTCTCTCTCCTGTTCCGGGCTCTCGGAGCCCTCAGCTGGCGCTCTTTCCACTCTGGACCACGCTGCCGACGACCTGCTCGCGCGTGCGCCACTTGTCGGCCAGGGCGCCGACCCGAGCCAGGGCGCGGTCGAGGACGGGCGCCGGGTCGTCGGCGCCGGGCGCCGGGACCGCCGCGATGGCGCTCTCGATCTCGGTCAGATCCTGCAGCACCGAGAGGTCGAACTCGTAGATCCGGGTGAGCTCCGGCTCGCCGATCTTCACCGGGTCGAAGAGGCCGGTCGCCCCGTAGTCGCTGAAACGGATCGCCTGCGACAGGCCGTCCATCTGGCGGTCGAGGCGGTCGAAGCCCTGCAGCGAGCCGATGCGGCCGGCGTCGGTGTAGGCGCGAGCGCGGTCGCGCAGCGCCCCTTTCAGCCGTCCGATCTCGGCGGCCAGGTGCTCGCGCTCCAGCTTGTCGACGTCGCGCCGCAGCTCGCGATCCTGGAAGCCGCGGAAGCCGGGAATCTTCGCCGTGATGCGCTCGAGCAGGTTGCGCTGGGCTTTCGCCTCTTCGTAGCCGTTGGTCATCGTTGTCTCCTCGTCGGTCTTGACATCCTGGATCGTAGCAGAGCCGGGCTTCCCGCCGGCGGCGCTTTTCCGCTATCCTTCCCGCCCAGAGACCGCTTCATCCAATGATTCCAGGCCGGCACCCACTTCCTTAGAGGGCGCCGGCGGACCGGGGCCGCGATGTCGCGGCAGCGGCTCCCGTCGGGCTCTACAAGGAACCTCGTGGCGCGTCGAACCGTTCCCCTCCGCCAGGTCGTCTCGGGCGCCGTGATCCTCCTGGCGCTCGCCGGCTGCGGTCGGCTGTCCGTGGGCGGCTCCCCCGCCCCCGCCGCTGCGGCCGGCCCGTGGAACGTCCTCCTCGTCACTCTGGACACCGTCCGCGCCGACCATGTCGGCTGCTACGGCGACCGCGCCGCCGAGACCCCGGCGCTCGACGGCCTGGCGCGCCAGGGCGTGCGCTTCGCCTGGGCCTCGTCGCCGGTGCCGTTGACGCTGCCGGCGCACTCGAGCCTGCTCTCCGGGCTGCTGCCGCCGCACCACGGCCTGCGCAACAACGGCGCCGGCAGCTTCCCCGCGGAGACGGCGACGCTGGCGACGGCCCTCGCCGGCGCCGGCTACCGCACCGGCGCCTTCGTCGGTGCCTTCGTGCTCGATCATCGCTTCGGCCTCGCCCGCGGCTTCGCGACCTACGACGACCAGGTTCCCCGCGACGCCTCGGGCGGGGTCCCCGACGACGCCGAGCGGCGCGGCGACGTGGTGGTCGATCGCGCACTCGTCTGGTTGCGGGGGAACGACGCGCGCCCGTTCTTCCTCTGGGTCCACCTCTACGACGCCCACGCTCCCTACGATCCGCCGCCGCCCTACCGCGCGCGCCACCCCGGCCATCCTTACGACGGTGAGATCGCCTTCGCCGACGCCCAGCTCGGGCGGCTGCTCGCGGGGCTCGACCGGGCGGGCGTCGCCGGCCGGACCATCGTCGCCGTCGCCGCCGACCACGGCGAGGCGCTGGGCGAGCACGGCGAGCTGACCCATGGCCTCCTCCTCTACGAGCCGACGCTCCGCGTGCCGCTCGTCATCCGCGCGCCGGGCCGGCTCGCCCCGCGCACCGTCGCCAGCCCGGTCTCGCTCGTCGACGTGGCGCCGACTCTGGCGGGGCTCGCCGGCCATCCGCTGCCTGCCCCGGCGGCGGGGAGGCTCGACGGCCGCGACCTCTCGCGCGAGCTCGCGGCGGGCGCCGAGCCGGCGCCCGCCGACCTCTACGCCGAGACCCGCTATCCGACGCTCTTCGGCTGGAGCCCGCTCGCGGCGCTCACCCGCCGCGGGCAGAAGTACATCCGCGCCCCGCGCTCCGAGCTCTACGATCTGACGCGCGACCCGGGCGAGACGGCGGACCTGGCGGCGAAGCGCGCCGGCGAGGGGCGGGGCTTCGCCGTGCGCCTGGCCGAGATCGAGGCGAGCGCCGCGGCGGCGCCGGCGCCGCCGGCCCTCTCCGCCGAGGAGAGGGCCCGCCTCGAGAGCCTCGGCTATGCGGCGCCTTCCGGCACCGCCACGGAGGGGGCGGGCACCACGGGCGCCGATCCCAAGGACCGGCTGCCGCTCTTCCGCCGCTACGGGCAGGTGCTGCAGCTCCTGCGCGGCGGCGGCGAGCGGGCGGCGCTCGCCGAGCTCGCGGCCATCGTCGCCGCGGATCCGGGCAATCCAGTCTTCCGTAGCCGGCTCGCCAAGGTATACCGCGAGCACGGCCAGCTCGCCCGCGCCGTGCCGCTCTACCGCGCGGCGGCCGCGGCGGCGCCGCGCGACCCCGAGTCCTGGTACAACCTGGGCGTCGCGGAGCAGGAGCTGGGCGCCGCGGCGGCGGCGCGGCAGGCGCTCGCCCGCGCCGTGGCGCTCGATCCGTCGCGTCCGGAGCCCCACAACTCGTTGGGGATCGCCGCCCTCGCGGCGGGCGACCCGGCGGTCGCGCGCCGCGAGATCGAGCGCGCGATCGCCCTCGATCCGGGCAATGCCCGCGCCTGGAACAACCTCGGCAACGTCCTGCGCGCCGAGCGCCGCTTCGACGACGCGACGGACGCCTACCGCCGCGCCGCCGCCGCGGCGCCGCGCTACGCCGACCCCTGGAACGGCCTGGGCGCCGTCGAGGTCGAGCGCGACCGGCCGGCCGCCGCCATCCCGCTCTTCGATCGCGCCCTCGCTCTCGCGCCGAGCTATCACGAGGTGCTGCTCAACCGCGCCATCGCCTACGAGCAGGCGGGCGACGCCCGCGACGCGAGCGGGTCGTACCGCGAGTTCCTCGCCGCCGCCGCGCACGATCCACAGCTCGCCCCCCAACGCCGGGCCGCAGAGCAGCTGCTCGCCCGCCTTTCCAGCCGGTCGCCGGGCCAGGCGCCGGAAGGGAGGAGGTGATCGCCGTCCTCTCGTTCCGTCTGTCGAGGCAAGCCCGGCGTACGACGTCATCCGATGTGTTCCCCAGGAGTCTTTTTTGACCAGAGGAGATCGATCTATGAACGTGATGCGAAAACCCGCCCTGCGATGGGCCGCGGTCTGCACCCTGACCGCCCTCTCCTGGCTCGCCCTGCTGCCGCGCACGGCGAGCGCGCAGTCCTCCGGCGGCGGCCTCACCGGCCGCGTGCAGGACGACAAGAAGGCGCCGCTCCCCGGCGTCACCATCAGCGCGACGCAGAAGGCGACCGGCCTGAACCGCGTGACCACCACCACCACCGACGGCACCTTCCACATCGGCGCCCTGCCGGTCGGCCTCTACACCGTCTCGGCCGAGCTCGCCGGCTTCGCCACGGTCAACGTGCAGGAGGTCAAGGTCGACGTCGCGACCGAACGCGCGCTCGAGGTGACGATGACCCCGGCGACGGTCTCCGAGTCGATCACCGTGGTCGACGAGGCGCCGCTGATCTCGAACTCGGCCGCCATCGGCACCGTGGTCGACCAGCGGGAGCTCGAGAACCTGCCGTTGAACGGCCGCCAGTTCGCCAACCTGGCGACCCTCGCCCCCGGCACTCAGCTCTCGGTCAACAGCGACCCGACGAAGCCGGGTCAGCAGACGATCGCCCTGAACGGCGGCAGCGGCCGGAACGTCAACTTCCTCGTCGACGGCGGCGACAACACCGATGACACGATCGGCGGCGCGCTGCAGAACTTCAACCTCGAGGCGGTCCAGGAGTTCAAGATCCAGACCCAGCAGTACAAGGCCGAGTACGGCCGCACCACCGGCGGCGTCCTCTCGGTCGTCACCAAGAGCGGCACCAACACCCTCGCCGGGAGCGCCTACGGCTTCTTCCGCGACAAGAGCCTGAACAGCGAGACGGTGGCGGAGCAGCAGGCGGGCAGCGGCAAGCAGGCCTACCGGCGCGAGCAGTACGGCGCCTCGCTCGGCGGTCCGATCGTCCAGGACAAACTGCACTTCTTCGCCACCTGGGAGAAGACCGATCGCAACACCTCGTACCTCGTCAACACCCAGGGGGCGGTGCCGCAGTTCGACGGCCAGTCGATCCCCGTTCCGTTCACCGACGAGCTGGGCACCGCCAAGCTCTCCTACGACATCTCCGCCAAGCAGTACCTGCAGGTCCGTTACGGCTATCAGAAGAACTCGGACAAGTACGGCGACACCGCGCTCGCCACCCCGAGCGCCCTCGGCACGGTGACCAACGACTACAAGTCGCTCCTCGTCGGCCACACCTGGCAGGTCGGCTCGGACGCGTTGAACGAGGTCCTGTTCCAGTACACCAAGTTCAACAACTCGATCACCGCCGATTCGAACGACCCGACTCTCTTCTTCCCTTCCGGCGCGACGTCGGGGCAGAACCAGAACACGCCCCAGACGACGCAGCAGACGAAGTATCAGTACAAGGACGACTTCAGCTGGTCGCAGACGATCGGTGGCCGCCGCCACGACTTCAAGGTGGGCCTGAACTACATCAACGAGCCGGTTCTCGAAGGTGACTTCACGGTCGGCACCACCGGCCAGTACACGCTGGCGACCAACGACTTGAACGGGCCGGTAAGCGGCATCACGATCTTCGGCGGCTTCTCCGGCCAGAAGACGCCGATCAAGCAGTACAACGGTTACGTCCAGGACGACTGGTACGCGAGCGACCGGCTGACCGTGAACCTGGGGCTGCGCTACGACCTGTGGACGGGCTACGACCTAGACCAGCGCTCGAACCCGATCTGGCAGGCGCTGTCGACGCAGACGACGTACCACGAGTCCTATCTGCGCGACTTCCAGGGCGGTAAGGGAGGCGTGCTCAAGAACGACAAGAACAACTATGGACCCCGCGTCGGCGCCACCTACGACCTGACCGGCGACGGCAAGCACCTCCTGCGCGGCGGTTGGGGGATCTACTATGACTTCCCCTACACCAACGCCACGATTCTCTTCCCCGCCTCGGCCGTGCAGTCGACCTACGGCGTCGTCTATGCCGCCTCTCCGTTGCCGGGAGACATCGGCATCCGGAACCCCGATGGCTCTCTCTTCCATCTCGGTCAGGCGCTGCCCCCCAATCAGCTCAAGGGCAACGGCGTCTTTGCGCCCAACGAGATCGCCTCGCCGACCCTGGCGACGCCCGAGTCGACCCAGACCTCGCTCGGCTACTCCTGGGAGATCAACAACTCGCTCGGCTTCAACTTCGAGGCGGTCGACGTCCATTACCGCGACCTGCCGTATCGCGTCAAGATCAACGCCTTCCTCGACGCCAACGGCAATCCGCAGGCCACTCGCCGCTTCCCGCAGTTCAACAACTTCCGGCTCTGGTTGGGCAACGGTCAGGCGAAGTACGACGGCGCCAACATCGGGTTCCACGTGCGCACGGGGAACTTCCAGTTGCAGGGCTTCTACACCTATTCCTCGACCAACGGCAACGTGCTCGCCGGCGCCGACGAGTTCCGCTTGAGCGATTCGGGTCACCAGCCCGACTACTCCGGCGGCAGCCGCAAGGATGCCTCGGTCGACCCGCTGAACCCCCTGTGCAGCGCCTGCTTCGGTCCGCTCGACACCGACGCGCGGCACAAGCTGACGTTCGCCGGCACCTACCAGGCGCCGCTCGGCTTCAACGTCTCCGGCGTCTTCCGCTACCGGTCGGCGCAGCCGTACAGCGTTTTCCTCTCCAACGACACCAACCATGACGGCTACACGCTCGACTTCCCCGCCGGAGTCAGCCACGTCAATTCCGCCCGCGGCTATTCGTTCTCGCAGTTCGACCTGCGGATCGGCAAGCAGTTCAACTTCAGCTCGCGGGCCAACGTCGAGATCGTGGCGGAGGTGTTCAACCTATTCAACGCCAAGAACCCCAATGCCATCGGCAACGCCTACGATCCCGTCACCGGCGCGCTCCTCGGCAAGACGGCCAATGCGTACGCCGGCAGCAACCCGCTCCAGCCCGAGCAGCGGCTGGCGCAGCTCGGCCTGAAGGTTCGCTTCTGACCTAGGCGAGATGGACCGCGGGCAGGGGACCGTCCCCTGCCCGCGTTTCCGCCACGGCGGCCGGCCTCGGCCGGCGACCGTGGCTCTGGCGCTTCTAGCGGGACGTTTCGCCCGCGACTCGCGCCCGCCCGCCGCCCCGTCCAGCCAGGCCCTGGCGCGACCGGTAGAGCAGGAGCAGGGTGGCGGCCCAGCCGAGGACGAGCAGGGGCCTGGCCGCCGGCGCCCGCTCGCTCTGCCGCCTCTGGGGAGACCTCGCGGCCCGGTCATCCGGTGGCGCCTTCCCCGCGTCCGCCGCGTTCTTCCGCGCCGCCTTGTCCGCCGCCGCCTTCTGGGTGGCGGGCGCCGCGCCCACCGCGTCCTTCCCCGCGGCCTTCGCATCCTCCTCGCTCACCTCGACGCGCTGGACGCGGATGGCGTCGCGGTCGGGCCGGATCTTGCCGCCGTAGCGGACCGCCCAGACCTTGGTGAACTCGGCGCCGAGGAAGAGGATCTGCGACGAGTAGTAGACCCAGAGGAGGACGACGATGAGGGAGCCCGCGGCGCCGTAGCTCGAGCTGACGCTGCTGCGGCCGAGGTAGAGGCCGATCAGCGACTTGCCGATGGCGAAGAGGAGCGCCGTGGCGACGGCGCCCACCCAGACGTCGCGCCAGGCGACGCGGGCGTCCGGCAGGAAGCGGAAGATCATCGCGAAGAGCAGGGTGACGACGGCGAAGGAGACGACGAAGTTGAGGGTGGAGAGGAGCGGCGCGAGCGCCGGCAGCAGGCCCCTCGCGTAGGTGCCGACGGCGGAGAGCCCGGCGCTCACCACCAGCGACACGAGGAGCAGGAACCCCACGCCGAGCACCATGCCGAAGGAGAGGAAGCGGTCGCGCAGCAAGCCCCAGATCCCGCGGTCCGGCTTGGGTGCCACGTGCCAGATGCGGTCGAGCGAGGTCTGCAGCTGCCCGAAGACCCCGGAGGCGCCGAAGAGGATCGTGGCGATCCCGAGGACCGTCGGAAGGAGGCCGGAGCCGTGCTTGCCGGCGCCCGCGATCATGCTCTGGATGGTCGCCGCGCTCTGCGCGCCCACCACCCCGCGGATCTGCCCGAAGAGCTGCCCCTCGACGGCCTGGCGGCCGAAGGCGAGCGCCGCGATGGCGATGGCGATGACGAGGAGCGGCGCGAGCGAGAGGGCCGTGTAGTAGGAGAGCGCCGCGCCCAGCTCGAGGGAGCCGTCCTCCTGCCAGCCCTGGAAGGTGTCCTTGACCACCGCGAGCCCGTTCTTCCATTGCATGCTCATGGCGACCGATCCTTTGCAAGGATCGTGACCAGGCGGTCGAAGTCGAGGCGGATCCCGTCGAAGCCGAAGGACCAGCGGCCGGGCTCCCGGCTGGCGAGGAAGGGGCCGGCGAGGAGCGGGTAATGCTCGGGCTGGAGCCGCTCGTCGCTGGCGCGAAATCGATCGCTGCCGCTCGCCCAGGCGCCGGGGAGGAAGGAGAGCCGACGGCCGTCGCTCGCCGTGAAGCGGAGGACGCCGTCCTCGGCCACCAGCCGCGCCCGCGCCGCGCGCCGCTTCCAGCTCGCGAAGTCCCCCGCCTCGGCGCGCCGGCCGACCTCCAGGGCGACCTCGGCCGGCTGCCGCCAGGGCACCGCCACCCAGGCGCGGCGGAACGCGGGGTCGGCGTAGTAGGCCGGGAAGCGCCACGCCGCCCGCGCCACTTGCCAGCCGCCGCCCGGATCGGGCTCGGCTCCGCCGGCACGGCGTCCGGTCGTGACCAGCGACACGTAGGTGTCGCCGCAGCGCGCGACGACGGCGTCGCCGGCGGGCTCGGGCGCGGACCAGCCGGGGGCGAGGTAGACGTGGCCGGTCGATCGGCCGCCGACGCCCAAGCGCGCCACGGCGAGGTTCTCGTCGCCGACCGCGAAATCCTGCTCGGACCAGCTCTTCCAGCGCTCGGAGGCGAGGCTGCGGGTGCGGCTCCAGAGGTAGAGCGGCGCGAAGGCCGGCGCCTCGGGGTAGAGGGTGACGAGGATCTCCTGCCCGCCCGAGACCGCGAGGCGCAGGGGGCCGACCGACTGGGCGGTGCCGAGGACGTAGTCGGGTGTGGCGTAGCTGTAGAGGGCGGTGTCGAGAGGGCGGCGGGAGGCGATCGTGATCGTGCGCCGCTCCCGCACTTCGTAGGGGGGCTGGCGGCGGCGGCGGACGAGCAGGCGGCGAATCGGCGGCGGGATGCGGTAGCCGCTCGCCGCGAGCTCCGGGGCGTCGATCAGCGGCAGATCGTCCGGCTCGCCGAAGCCGCCGGCGAGCCAGGCCCAGGCCGGCCAGGCGGTGTTGGTCGCCCCCAGCGCCCACTGGACGTAGGTCCGGCTCTTGGCTCCGGCGGGGTAGCCGGCGACCTGGTTCTGCGCCCAGCGCGCGAAGAGGAGGGTGAGCTGGCGCGCGGCGAGGCCGCGGATCTCGGGCTGGGGAGCCAGGTCGGCGAGGTGGAGGAGGGCGACGATCGAGATCGCCATGTAGCCGGCACTGTCCGCCTCGTACCAGCCCTGGCGCTCGTGGGCGGCGAGGAAGGCGGCGGCGTAGGCTCCCCAGCCGCGCGCGACCGCCGAGCTCGGCGTCCCCGCCGCCGCCTGGCTGACCAGGCTGCGGGCGAGCGCCACGACCCGCTGGTTCTCCGTCTCGCGGAACCGCCAGGGCTCGGCGACCTCGCCGGGCCCCGGCGGCGGCGAGGGTGCGTCGGCCGCCGCCGCGCGGAGGCGGGGAGCGAGGGCCGGCAGGACGTCGGCATACTCGAGGGCGAGCCGCTGGACGGTAAGCTGCGCGTGCTGGCAAGCGTCCGCCCAGCGGCCGTCGCAGGCCCGGAGCGCCGCCGCCGCCCAGCGTGCGGCGTCCTCCCCCGTCGCCTCGCCGCGCGCCGCGAGCGCGGCGGCGACGAGGGCGCCCGCGGCCAGGCGCCCGCCGTCGCTCTCGCCGCGGCGGGCGAAGCCCTGCATCTGCCGGTAGGCGATCTCGAGGTCGAGGCGCTGGCGCTCGGCATAGCCGTCCGCCGGCTCGGGGTAGGGGGAGGACGGCTCGCCGGGGAGCTCGGATCGGCGGCTGCGGAGAGCGGGCGGGGCGGCGCAGGCGGCGAGGAGCGCGGCGGCCAGAAGGGCGGCGATCCCTCTCGTCGAGCTGCCTGGATGGCCGCCCGGAGCGCGGTGGGCCGGCCGGACGCCGGTGGAATCGGGTGCGTTCATCGATCCCGCCGGAGAGGATGCAGGATCGACGCCGATGTCACGCTTCTTGCACTGCCCTCTCGACATGCCGCTCTGCGGCGTAGCCAGGAGAACGGAATTGAGCCTGCGGACTTTCGTCATCATCGTCGCCCTCGTCCTCGCCGCCGCCGCCGCGCTGGGGGCTGCGTTGATCGGCTGGGGGCTCGGCAAGCTGCGCCAGAAGAAACTGCGGGTGCCGCCCGGCGCCGATTTCTTCACCACCGTCCGCGCCGTGCCGCTCCCCCTGCTGATCGGGCTCGATCTGCTGGATCTCGGGCTCGACGTCTTCTCGGCCCCGATCATCTGGTTCGTCCTCAACCGGCTGAAGCTCCAGAAGCTGCGGAACGTGGCGACGTTCGAGGCGCTGATCCCGTTCACCAACGTCATCCCGACCCTGACCGTCGCCTGGCTGCTCGCCCACCTCTTCCAGTGGGGCCAGCCCGACGACCCCGACGTCATCGAGACCGAGAAGGTCGGCCCCGGCCGCTACGCGGCGCGGACGGGAAACCGCGCCCCGGGCGAGCCCGTCCCGCGCTCGTGAGCCCGGGCCGCCGCCGGCGGACGTCGTCGCGTTCTCCGCCGGCAGCTCGGATCGCCGGCCGGCCTTCCTGTGCCGGCCCGGACCCTTCACAAATTTTTCAAATCTTCGTGCCACTCTCACGCGCATGAAGAATCCACTCCGGATGTTTGTCGCCTTCCTGCTCCTCCCGGTTCCAGGGGGTGCGCAGGCAGCCCAACCCAACCTCGATTCCCACCCCAAGCCCGCGCTCTTCGCCGATGCTCCCGGCAGCCAAGTCGTTCCTCCCCGCTCGGAGAGCGATGCGCTGGCCGATATCCGAGAGCTGGTCGAGACGACGGCGGCGAAAGATCAATTTTCCGGCGCAGTCCTCATCGCGCGGGGTTCGCAGATCCTTTGGCAAGGAGCGTACGGGTGGGCGAGCTCGAACGAGAAGATACCGAATCGGACGACGACTCGGTTCGATATCGGCTCGATCGTCAAGTCGTTCACTCGCGTCGCGATCGCTCAGCTGTTCGAGAGCGGGAAATTGCAGCTCGACGACAAGCTCGGCCGGCTCCTGCCGGATTACCCGAACGCGCTGGCGCGCGAGAAGGTCACCGTCGGCGAGCTGCTGGAGATGCGCTCCGGGATCGGCGATTTCTTCGGTCCCCGGTTTCAAGCGATGTCTCGCGGCGATATTCGCGCTCTGGCGGACTATCTGCCGTTGTTCGCCGCGGAGCCGCTCGCCTTCGAGCCGGGCACGAAACAGGCGTACTCAAACGGCGGCTACATCGTTCTTGGGCTGATCATCGAGAAAGTCAGCGGTGAAAGCTACTACGATTACGTGCGCGAGCATGTCTTCCAGCCGGCGGGCATGAGACATACGGACTTCCCCTTCAGCGACATGCCGCACGACGACGAGGCGACTGGCTACACGCGAGTGGACGAAGCCAAATTCGCCGTTCCGGCGGGCGCGCGCCGGGCGAATTATCTCATGATGCCGGCACGCGGCAGCTCCGCCGGTTCAGCGCGCTCGACCGTGAACGATCTATTCCTGTATTCACGGGCGCTGGCTGCAAACGTTCTGCTGCAAAGCGGCGGCACGGCGGCGAAGTTGGGTATCTCCGGGGCGGCGATGGGGGTCGCCGGAGGAGCGCCCGGCCTGAACGCTCTGCTGGAAACCGGCATACGCGGGCTCGGCGCGGCGGATTATACTCTCGTCATCATGTCCAACTATGATCCTCCTGCCGCCGAAGCGCTCGGCCGGCAGGTGCGGGCATTGTTGCGCAGCGCAAGATGACCGATGGCGTCATCTTCGTCGTGGAAGACGATCGTAAGACCGCGGCCGCCATCCGGCTTTACCTGGAGCACGAGGGGTTTGCCGTGGAGTGCGCGCACGACGGCAGCGAGGCGCTGGACCGCCTCCATCATCTCCGCCCGCTGGCGGTGATACTCGACCTGATGTTGCCGGGCTTGAGCGGGACCGAGCTCTGCAAAGCGATTCGCCGCGACGGGAGCACTCCTGTCCTGATGGTCAGCGCACGGACGGAGGAGCCTGATCGCTATCAAGGGTTGAGCCTCGGGGCCGACGATTACATCCCCAAGCCGTTCAGCCCGCGCGAGCTCGTAGCCCGCCTCAAGGCCGTGCTGCGGCGCGTCGAAGGCGCCGCGGGCAAGCCGTCCGGCATCTGCCTCGACGCCGAGCGTCACGCGCTGGACCTGCGCGGCACCGTGGTGCCTCTGTCGCCGACCGAATTCCGCATCGTCGATCTGTTCATCCGGTCGCCGCGACGGACCTTCACTCGGGACGAGGTGATCCGATTCGCGCTCGGCCCTGATTTCGACGGCCTGGATCGGACCATCGACGCGCACATCATGAACATCCGGCGGAAGGTCCGTGCCGCCGGGGGACCGGCGCGGGTCCTGCGCACGGTCTTCGGGGTGGGGTACAGGCTCGAGAGCTCGGAGTGAGACTGCAGACCAAGCTCGCGATGCTCGGCGCGGGCACGGCCATCTTGACGGCGCTTCTCGTCGGTGTGATCTCGACCTTCTCGACGCGGCTCGAGGTCGCGCGGATCCTCGCGCAGGACGAGCGCGACGAGGTGCGGCGAACGATCGACACCATCGCGCGCAGGCATCGGCAGCACGCCTCGTGGGAAGAGATCGAACAGCTCTTCTCCGGCGGCAAGCTGCCGGCGCAAATGCAAATGCTGGTGCTCGACGGCGACGATCGTTGCGTCGCATCCTATCCGCGCGACCTCTGCGCGGCGCAGATCGTCGCGGCAGCGCGCGGATCGTTGCGGATCACCGAAACGCGATCCGATCCACCGCGGGTCCGCGAGCTGGTGGGCGTGCCGGAGCTACTCCTCGTGGACGGCGCGGCGCCGCCGCGTACCTCCAGGCTGTACGTCCTTCCTTCCGGCGCAGAGGCTCCGGGCAACCCGCTGCGGTTCTTTCACTCCATGGGCCGGTCTCTCCTGCTCGGGGGCGCCCTCGCGGTGCTGGCGGGATTGATCGTTGCTGTGCTCGTGGCACGGGCGTTGATTCGTCCTCTGCGAGAGCTGGCGACCGCGGTGCGGCGCATGGAGGCCGGCGATCTCGCGCAGCGCGTGGCTCTCCACGGCGGGGACGAGATCGCGTCGTTGGCCGCCAGCTTCAATTCCATGGCGGCGGAGCTGCGATGGCAGGAGTCGCGCCGGCGAGAGCTGTTTCATGACGTCGCGCATGAGCTGCGCACTCCGCTGACCAACATTCGCTGCCAGCTGGAGGCCGTCCTCGACGGGCTGCTTCCCTTTTCAACCGATACGGTCGCTTCCATTCATCAGGACGCGATGCTGCTGAATAGGCTGGTGGACGACTTGCGGGACATCGCGCTCGCCGAAGCACGGCAGCTGCATCTGGACATCGAGGTGTGTGACGTGGCCGCGGAGCTCCGGCGTATCGTGCAATCCACGCTGCCGAGCGCTACTCTGCGATCGGTTCGCCTGGCGCTCGAGGTGCCGGAGCGCCTATGGGTATGCGCTGATGCCGGCCGGCTGACCCAGATCCTCAACAATCTCATCGGCAATGCCGTGCGCCATGCCGAGCGTCTCGTCACGGTTCGCGGACGGGACGAGGGAGCCTGCGCGCAGATCGAAGTGGAGGACGACGGGGCGGGCATAGCGGCGAAACACATGCCGTTCATCTTTGACCGCTTCTATCGCGCCGATCCAGGACGGTCGCGCGACAGCGGAGGATCCGGCTTGGGCCTGGCGATCGCCAAGGAGCTCGCAGCCTTGCAGGACGGCGCGATCACGGTGAGGGACGCGGATCACCGGGGAAGTTGCTTCACGTTGTCCCTGAAGAGCGGCCGTCCAGCCCTGCAGCCAGACTCGCCGGCGCGGACGGAGAGCTGCGCCGCGAGCGAGCCCATACCTTCGTGAGCCGGGCGTCCCTTGCCCCGCCAGGAGCCCTCCGATGCCCGAGATGCCATCTGCCTCCGATCGCGAGCTCGTCACCTCACGGCTGATCGAGGCGCCGCGCGACCGGGTCTTCGAGGCGTTCCGCGATCCGGCCCGGCTCGCGCGCTGGTGGGGGCCGAAGGGCTTCACCAACACCTTCCAGGAGTTCGACCTTCGTCCCGGCGGCAGGTGGCGCTTCGTGATGGTGGGGCCGGAGGGCGCGAAGTACCCCAATGAGAGCGTCGTCGTCGAGATCGTTCCGCCCGAGCGAGTCGTTTTCCAGCATGTGTCCAGTCCGCAGTTCGAGATGACCCTCACGTTCGCGGACGAGGACGGAAAGACCCGGCTCGGCTGGCGCCAGAGGTTCAACTCCGTCGCCGAGCGCGAGCGCATAGCCAAGTTCGCCGTCGAAGCGAACGAGCAGAACCTCGATCGGCTTGCGGCGCAGGTTCTCGCAAGGATCTACCAATGGACGGCCTCCAGGGTGGCCGACTGCAAGGCCTTGAGATTGGAGTGCAGCGCCGACTTCTCGGGCGGCTTCTCGGCGATACCCAGCCGACAAAAGGTGCGGTAGCTGCCTGGCTGCCACGATTCCAATTCTACTGCTCCCCAGGCGCTCCCCAATGAGCCTGTCGCTCGGCGAGCGGGTCCTCGCCGCCGGCGACGGCGGCGAAGACCTTGCGCGCGAGCCGCTCGGCTTGCCTGAGCTTGCCGATCTGGCCGAGGGTCTGGACGCGGTCCCTGCCGGAGCGGGTGAAGTGGGAGACGACGAAGGAGCGCTTGCCGGACTGGTATGCGTACCCCGAACCCGGCGATGGCGGAGCTCCAGAGATAGTGGTGCCCCCAGCGTAGGGTGGTCTCGATGAGGGCTTTGGTGAGCCGCGAGCCTCGCCCGGAGGAGTCTTCGGCTTGGCACCCATATGGCAACCTGGAGATTGTCTCTCCGTGCTTCGCCCCCTTCCGCCGTCACCGGGGGGCGGATCGAGACGGCTCGGTGGCTCCTTCAGTGCTGTCAGCACAGATATGAGCTTAGAGTCATGGTGCGGCCGATGTCCTGCCGGCTCCTCTCCAGTTCTGCGCTAGAATCTCTCAAGGGACGAACAAGAGCTTCGATGTCTTCCTGAGCCACAACAGCAAGGACAAACCCTGCCGGCGCCGGCCAGCGTCCATCCCTAGTCGTTTGGTCCTCCGCCCCGTGGCTCGCCCCCGATCTCCCCATGAGGACCCTGTGCGGCGAGGTCGTGCGGCCACGGCAACGGCCATCCATCCTTCGCCTCTAAGTTTCTTCACTAGAGCAAGTTAGATGGTACCCAGGGGCGGAGTTGAACTACCGGCACCGTGATTTTCAGTCAGGTGAAGTCGCGGACACTCTTCAAGGCAAGATCCGGAGCCCGCGAAAGCCGGCCAGGGAGACCTGTGGTGACCGCAAGCGCGCAGTTGACAACTTTCGCTCAAGCGCGGTAGGTTCTGGACGTCCAGTCCACGGCAGTTGCCTCAAGGTGCTCTCGAGGCTGCAGCGATCGCCATGGCGTCCTATGTCTTCTCGCTCGTCCTGATCCCGGTCCAGGAGTGGATCGCGCAGACACGCCGCTCGTGCGCCCTGCGGGCGGGGTCAGCCTTCCTCTGCCGCTTTGACGTACTCTGGAGGCCATCATGACTCTAAGCCGATCGCTCCATGGCTATGTTGTATCCTCCCTAACAAGCGGTAGGAAGCTTCTTTTCGGTGTCTGCGTTCTATCGTCGTTCATCGCTGGGCTGCCGGCGCTTGCTTCTGATCAACTCGTGAAGATCCAATTCATGGTGCGCACAGGTTCGGCGCAGGAACTAACGGCGACTCCAGATGTCAAATTGACCCGATTCGGACAGCAAGATGAGACAGCGGTGCGCGCCGGAATGGAGCTTGCTAGAGGAGATGTTCTCCGCAGTGTAACAGGGGAGGTTAATATTCGACTCGTGTGTCCAAAGGGCTCTCAGGTGGACCTAGCTGGACGTTTCCGTGTGGTGATACTGAACATGGTTGAGACTTGTTCCCTCTCTTTGCAGGATGGCAGCGCGCACCTTCTTGTCGTTGAGCCTACCCAGATCAACGCCGCCGGTGCCATCGCCGGATCGCTCGACACCCTATATGCCGTCCAGCTGCAAACCATAAAGAATATCGCTGTGGCGCAGTTGTTGGTCTATGAAGGACGTGTCGGGGTTGTCGCAGAGAGAGGTTCAGGTGCCGACAGAAGAGAAATTGAGACAGGTTCGGCGATCCAGTATCAGAATGGCAGGCCGATCAGGACTGCGACTATTAGTGATGAGGACCTGCGGCGAACCGCAGAGATACATGCCAGCCTAGAAGCGGGTCAAGTCCAAACAAGAGATATGGCTGAACGCAAGCTGATCAAGAATGACTTGCAGCAGCTCTATGCGAATGTATTGCGTCATCCTCGTGAGATTGAGACGTGGAAACAACTCCAAGCAGCGCAGCATTCCTACGGACTGCTCAGAGAAGAACGACTGACGCTAGCTTTGCAACTTCTAACGCTTGGCAACAAGACGCTCAAGCCCGGTAAATTAAAAGAGACGAGCCAATCGATGGCTCCCGTGATTACAAGCAATGGAGCAAGGGTCATACTATTGGCGCATCTTTTGTTGGGACCGCTTCCCCGAAGCTCCGAGGTACATCGCCGTCGACGACAAGAGAACGAAAGCGACGAAGTGCGCTCAGGGATGGAGCTTGCTGATGGAGACACATTGGTGAGCACTTCGCGAGATCTCGTTGTCGAGATCGCTTGCCCAAAGAAAACGCTTGCGATCCTATCCGGGCGATTCACGGTTAGGGTGACAAAAAATCCTTGCGACTTTGAGCTGATCACGGGAAATCTGGACGTCTCCGGCGCTGGTCTCTCTGCAGTTGATTTTGGCAAGGCCGCTGCTATTGCCACGAATGCGGCGTACTCAGTTCGGCTCGATGACCCTGAGGGGCCGGTGGTATTGGTGCTGAACGGCTCCGCTGATTTTATTTCCGACGCGGCCACGTGGAAACTAGGCTCTGGGAAGCAAACGTACTATCCTTTTAGGCATCAGGAGTTTGGCCAGCCGATCTCGGAGGCCCACTTGCGCTCAGTCGCCGATCTGCGTGCGTTCGTCGAAGTTAGCAAAGTGGATCGTGAACATCAAGGCCGAAGTTCACGACAAGCATTGGCTGAAAGTGAGCTGCAAGCCATGCGCGATCCTTTTAGCAGTAAAGGTCTGCCCGCCCTGGCACTCCTTCAGGAGAATCTCAGGCTTTGGCAAGAGCTCGCCTTCACCCTCGGTCGCTGGAAATCTTTTAACCCGCATCTTAGCGTGCATAATTACCTCTATAGCACTTCTGAGCTGATTTCTGCGAATGGAGATTTAAACGCCCGTGGTTATCACGCGCTGGCTGTAGTTCTTCTCGATTTGGCGACGACGATGCCCGTAGTGCGAGTCGAAGCTAGAAGGGTCGCGGAGATGGCGCTAAAGCGCGATGCGCTGGAGCCGATGCTTTCGCCTGAGCGACGCTCCGATTGCCTAGAGATCGCTAGCGGGGGTGGTGTCCATACGAATTCCGCCAGTTACTGCGAAGGTGCTGAGCGCGAGGTTCGTCACGACTTAGCTCAAGTTGTCGCACTCGAAGGTCTGCGCAAGAACGAGATCGACCATGCATTGCAAGGGGAGGGCCTACGGCGCTGTTCCTTGATCGCCGGAACTTCCGAGGTCACGGATTCGATGCATCTTTGCCGTCGAGCAGAAGAGTTGATGCAGGGCTGCCCCGCGGCCATGGGTGTTGAGAATAGAGAACGTGATTTAGACGCTCTCGAAGGAGAGGAGTTCCAGCGAGTTCGTTGTCGGGTGCTTGCCGTTGCGTTCGCCCTCCTTGGGTTGGAAATCGCGCAGCGCGATCCCACTTTCTCGCCACTTCAACGGCAGCGCTGTGAGAAATTCGCTGCATCAAAAGAATTGTCACGTATGCAGCATGTTTTCTGACGGATCAAAGATGATAGAAGAGCCTAAGGGTCCGAACATAGATCGTCCATCTCCGAAAGCGTGGTTAGAGGTAGCTGGTCCAGCCCTCGCAATCTTGGTCAGCGCTATTGAGTTCGTCAAATTATTTGATCGTCCTACTCCGCTTGAGCCGTGGCGCGTAGTCCTCGTCCTGCTTCCGCTCCTTGGGGTTTCTGCATGGCTGGTCGTGCTTATCGTAATCGGCCGAAAGCCAATTGCATTTAATTGTAGTACTCTCCTTTTCGTCCTGTGCTACGTGGTCCTGTTCGCCTTAGCGGCCAGTTCTCGCCTACTCGATTGGCGCGGTAGCCTGATTGGCTATGAGGACGTAGTGCCGGTGAACTGGTTGGCGCTCAACCGGATAGGTGACTGGCATTACTGGTTCGCTCGGCACGTGCATCCACCGCCTCAAGTCATGGTGGTGACAATTCCCCAACGAACTAATAAGACTTTAGAGGAGGCGAGGCTGGAGCTTGCGTCGCTGATCGCTCTCGCTCGTCGGGCGGGCGCAAGCGGCATTGCGTTCGATTTTTTCCTCGGGAATGTTTCCAGTGCCGCCCTAGATGCTTTGCTCTGCGAGCAAATCGATCAGGCGTGGGCGCAACAACCGCGCATGCCAGTCTTTGTCGGCTACCGGCATCGAGTAGCCAATGGGCGGGCGGTCCCCGTGCTGCCGGCGGCAAGCTTGAAAGCCTGCCTGAGCGACGAGCGCCTCGGGCACCTCGCCGTCTATATCGAGTGGGATGGACGCGTGCGCATGGTTCCTCTCGACTTAGGCGGCAATCGCCGGCTGCCGTCGCTCGATCTTAGGATCGGCGAGCAGATCTGTCCCGATGAGTCTCGCCGCGCTGAGAATCGGCTGCTGCAATTTGTCGAACCCGAGGGACTCCAGAGCTCTATCGTCCCAGTGGCCGAGTTATTTCGCGACCCGTCGCAGGCGAAATCCCAGTTTTTGCTGATCGGTAGGGAGAGCTCACTTGACCGCTTCGACACTCCTTTCGGGCAACGGCTTGGAGTTGTTCTTCACGGCAATGTTGTGCAAGCCTTGTGCAACGGCCAATCCATTAGGCACTTAGAGTGGTGGTGGGAATTGCCTCTCATCGGGCTCTCCTGCTTTTGCGTCGCGATTTTTGCCGTGCGTGGAGCGTCAGTCAACAGGTTGATAGTTGTAACGACTAGTTTTACGCTCGTAATTGTCTCCATCGCCTGCGTCGCTATGCGCTGGCTTATATGGATCGATAGCTCATATCCGGTCATTGCGCTCTGGCTTCTCCTCATCCTTCTGCTCATAGGCCGTGCGGGAGCGTCTCTTACGGTCTTCCAATCATTTAGGCTAAGGAGGTAGTCGGAGCATGGTCGCTGTCCGGCGGCTGCGCTCGTGGTGGTCGAAGGTGTGTGCAATTCCGAGAGCTGTGACTTCGGAAGGCCTCGCGCAGGACCGCCTGACGTGATGCCGACCTTGGCGATTTCGCCCTCCTCTTATTTGATCCGGCCATGAGATGTCAGAACTTTCGCGCATCTCTGCGTAGTATCTGCGTAGTAGAGGCATGGAACAGGCGAACGGGAAGAGGCTGACGACGGAGGTGCTCAACGAGAGGCGTCGCCAAGCGGTGAAGCTTCGGCTGAGCGGCATGAAGCTGGCGACGGTAGCCGCCACGGTGGGCCTCAGCCAGGGAACGATCATCTCGGCGATGAAGTCCTACAACGCAGGAGGCTGGCCGGCGGTGAGCATCGCGGCGCGCGGCCGCCTACGACCCTCGGGAGTCCGTCCCCCAGTAGTCCCCAGTCGTCCCCGCCACAAATGGGCCGGCCAGACGACTGCGGGCTGTCAAGCTAAGGTGCTGAATTGGGAAGGGTTACGCTGGTGGAGCCGAACGGGATCGAACCGTCGACCTCTTGAATGCCATTCAAGCGCTCTCCCAGCTGAGCTACGGCCCCACTTGAGCCGGGCGAGTGTAGGACGGGGCGGGGCGGGCTGTCAAACGGCGGGCGATGGCCGCTCGCAGGGCGGCGATGCCTTCGCCGGTCGCCGCCGAGACCCAGAGGCCGCCGCCGTCGCGCGGCTCGTCGGCCGGCACCAGGTCGCTCTTGTTGAAGACCTCGACCACCCGCGCGCGGTCGACCCCCAGCTCGTCCAAGACCTGCTGGGCGATCTCCATCTGCTCGCGCCACTGCCGGTGGCTGCGGTCGACGATGTGGAGGACGAGGTCGGCGGTCGCGATCTCCCCCAGGGTGCTGCGGAAGGAGGAGACCAGGTGGTGCGGCAGCTTGCGGATGAAGCCGACGGTGTCGGCGAAGACCGCGACCTCCGGCATCCGCTCGCCCGGCCGCTCGCCGTTCGGGTCCCCAGCCAGCTCGCCGGCCCCGCCGTGCGCGGCCCCGTTGCCGTGGGCTTCGGCGAGCGCCGCGACGGCCGCCGGGCCGTGGCCATTGCCGCTCACCCCGTCGCCGATCACGCCGCGCCGCAGCTTGGCGTCGAGGGTCGCGAACAGGCGGTCCTCGGCGAGGGTGCCGGCGCCGGTCAGGCGGTTGAAGAGGGTCGACTTGCCGGCGTTGGTGTAGCCGGTGAGGGCGATCTCCGGCACGCCGTGGCGGCCGCGCCGGTGGAGGTCGCGCGTGCGCTCGATCTTCTCCAGGTCCTCCTTCAGCCGGCGGATGCGGGTGCGCAGCACGCGGCGGTCCTGCTCGAGCTGCTTCTCGCCCTCGCCTCCCCGCGTCCCCTTGCCGCCGGCCTGGCGCGACAGGTGGCTCCACTGCTTGGTGAGGCGCGGCAGCATGTAGTTGAGGCGGGCGAGCTCGACCTGGGTGCGCGCCTCGCGGGAGCGCGCCCGCTGGTCGAAGAGGTCGAGGATCAGGGCGCTGCGGTCCATGACCGCGAGACCGGTCGACTTCTCGAGGTTCTTCACCTGGCTGCCCGAGAGGTCGTCGTCGAAGATCAGCAGGCCGGCGCCCAGCGCCTTCGCCTCGGCCGCGATCTCCTCGGCCTTGCCCTTGCCGACGAAGGTGGCGGGATCGGGGGACTTGCGCCCCTGGACGGCGCGCCCGGCGACGGCCGCCCCGGCGCTCCGGGCGAGCTCGGCGAGCTCGTCCAGGTGCTCGTCGACGACGTAGCCCGGCTGGCCGGGGAGGACGATGCCGACGAGGAAGGCCGTGCGCGGGCCGGCGGTGGGCACGGCACCGGCGCCTGTTTGGATGTCCGGGTCCATGATCTGGGGTTGGAGTATCCTACGGCTCGAGATCTCTGGCGAATCCACGAAGAGGAAACATGTCCGGAGCGCCCGCGAATTCCTCGAGCTCGCCGCCCGTGCCGGGCCCCCCGGCCCCGCCGGCGGATGACGGCGCTGCGGCCGCGCCCGCCACGGGAGCGGGCGCGGCGCCGCTCGGCCGCCAGGCGAAGCTCGTCCTCGCCGCCCTCGTCGCCTGCGCCCTCGCCGCCCTCTTCTGGCCGCGCGGCGAGAGCACCGCGCCGGCCGGCTTCCTGCTCGACTCGAACGGCCGCCCGGCGCCGCTCGCCGAGCGCCTCGCCCCCGTCACCCTGATCCACTTCTGGGCCACCTGGTGCCCGCCGTGCATCGAGGAGGTGCCGGCGATCCAGCGCCTCTCCGCCGATCTGGCCGGCCACCACGACTTCGCCGTCCTCATGGTCGCGGTCGCCGACTCGAACGACCGGGTGAAGAGCTTCCTCGGCGCCGGCCGCGGCGACATGGTGCTCTACGACCCGCGCTGGGACGTCGCCCACCGCTACGGCACCAGCCAGCTCCCCGAGACCTACCTCGTCGTCGGCGGCCGGGTGGTCCGCAAGTTCGTCGGCATGACGAACTGGGACGACGCGACGCTGCGCCGCGACATCCTGCGCCGGCTGGCGGGCGGTGGCGATGGCGGCGGCGACGCGAGGCGGCGCGGATGATGACCATGGCCGAGCTGATGGAGCTGCTCGCCAAGATCGGCCTGGCGGCGCTCCTCGCCGGCGCGGTGGGGGTCGAGCGGGAGTGGACGGGCAAGTGGGCGGGCCTGCGCACCCACATGCTGATCGCCATGGGGGCGACCCTCCTCACTCACGTCTCGGTCCATCTGGGCGACGGCGGGCGGATCACGGCGCAGATCGTCAGCGGCGTCGGCTTCCTCGGCGCCGGCACCATCATCCAGTCGCGCGGCGCGGTGCGCGGGCTGACCACCGCGGCGGGGCTCTGGGTGGCCGCCGCGATCGGCATCGCCATCGGCTCCCGCTTCTATGCCGATGCGACTATCGTCACCGCCGCCCTGCTCCTCATCCAGGTGGCGCTCAAGCCGCTCGAGCGGCGGCTGCACCACGAGCAGCACGCCGTCGTCGTCCAGCTCGACCCGACGCAGAAGCTGGGCGATCTGACCGAAGTGCTCGACGAGGCGCGGATCGAGGTCGAGCACCTGGCGCGCAACCACGAGGACGGCAGGGTGATGGTCAGCTTCCGCGGCTCGCGCCTCGACTGCCAGCGGCTGCTCAACCTGTGCAATGCGGCCGGCTTCACCGTCGCCGACGACAACCCGGTCTCGTCGTCCGTGATGACCGGGCCGGTGGCTTGATGCCGGCGGCCGGCCCGCCGGCATCCTCCCTGCGTGATCAGAAGTGATAGATGACGCCGGCGTGCCCCATCGCGAAGAACTGCACGTCGCGGCTGCTGAAGTCGGCGTAGTGGCCGGAGAGCTCGAGCAGCACGCCCAGGCGGCGGGCGACCTTGAACTCGCCGGTCAGCCCGAGCGAGGCGCCGGCGGCGGTGCGGTCGCGGCTGATACCGCCCGCGTCGCGGCCGCTCAGGCGATAGGCGCCGAGGGCGACGTAGATCCCGGAGTCGTAGTAGCTCTCGCTGTAGCGGTACTCGCCGCCGATCGTGGCGTAGGTGAGGCCGGCGCCGGTGAGCTGGCCAAAGGGCTCCGGGCGGTTGAGGCTGAGATGTCCGACGCGCAGTCCGAGGAGGGTCCGCGGCTCGGTCAACATGTTCAGGTTGACCTGGAAGCCGCCATTACCGTAGTTGGCGCCGTTGACGTCCGGCGAGCCGCCGACGCCGCCCAGGAGGGCGGCCGAGTAGGTGTAGAGGTCCTGCCCCCGCGCCGCGGCGGGCAGCGCGAGAACGGCGACGAGCAGGGCGAGACTGCCGAGCAGCAGCGGTCGAGTGCGGGCCAAATTCCCTCCTTTGCGATCCCGGGCGCGAAGCGGGCGGGCGAGCCCGCCGGGCGGCGGGCGCCAGCGCCGGGGGAGTATATCGTCGTCGTTCGCCCGGCCCGGGACGTTTCCCATGCCGGCTGAGGAGGTATACGCCGCCCGCGTTCGTGGCGTCGCCGCCGAGCAATCCGGGCGCGCCGGGCGCGGACCGGGCGGCGGGCCCGCGACGGCGCGGCACGGCTGGCGCGACCGCCTCTTCGCCGCCCTCCTCCCCGCCGCCTGCCTGGGCTGCGCGGCGCCGCTCGGGGCCGCGGCGCCGCTCGGGCTCTGCGCCGCCTGCCGCGGCCGGCTGCGGCCGCTCGGCGCCGCCTGCGCCGGCTGCGCGGCGTCCTTCGACGCCGCCGTTCCGGCCGGCTATCTCTGCGGCCGTTGCCGCGCCCGCCCGCCCGCCTACGATCGGCTCCTCGCCCTCTGGCGCTACGAGCCGCCGCTCGACGCCGTCGTCCGCGGCCTCAAATTCGGCAGACTCGACTACCTCGGACGCCACCTCGGCCTCGCCCTCGCCGCGGCCTTCCTTCCCGAGCTCGGCCCCGACCTCGGCGTCCCATCCATCGACCTGGTGGTCCCCGTGCCGCTCCACTGGCGGCGCCGGCTGCGGCGCGGCTACAACCAGGCGGAGCGGATCGCCCGGCCGCTCGCCGCCGCCCTCGGCCGGCCGCTCGCCCCGGCGCTCGCCCGCCGGCGCGCCACGCCGCCGCAGAGCGCGCTCGGCCGGCCCGAGCGACTCGCCAACCCGCGCCGCGCCTTCCGCGCCCGCGCCCGCCACGACCTCGACGGGCGCACCGTCCTCCTCGTCGACGACGTGGCGACGACCGGCGCCACCCTGGACGCCGCAGCGGCGGCATTGAAGCGCGCCGGCGCCGCGGCGGTGATCGCCATGGTCGCCGCCCGCACGCCGAGCTGGTGAAGGCAGGCGGGCCGCGAGGGCTTCACCGGGCGCCCACAGCCCCCTAAAACCGGTTTGACAGAGGGTAGGTGGAGGTCTAGACTGCGGACGTTGTAGGAAAGAGTTCATGCCGAGCGGCGCCCATAAGATCCTCACGGCCGTGGCCCTGCTCCTGATGCTGGGTCCCGGCAGCCGTGCGACCGCCGAGGACCGCCGGGTCTCCGGGGTGGCCGGGCGGGTGCGCGTCGCATCGTCGCCGATCGCGACCGCCGGCATCTACGCCTACCAGCTCTCCGACTTCAGTCTCCACAAGGTGCTGACGGACGCGCAGGGGAACTTCCTCTTCCAGGACCTCCCCGCCGGCCTCTACAAGATCATCGCCCACAAGGCGGGGTTCGAGCCGGTCGTCGTCATGCTCACCCGCACCACCGACAAGGCCTACCAGTTCCTCGAGCTCGAGCTGACCCAGGCGCCGCGAGAGCCGCAGGGTCCCGCCCCCGAGGGCGAGGACGTCTGGTCGCTGCGCGCCCGCATCCCGGCCGACGTGCTGCGCGACATCGAGACCGCCGGCATCGACGCTGGCGTCGAGACCGCGCGCTTCACCCAGGAGCGCCTGCCGGCGCCCTCGGCCAACGGCCTCCTCGCCCAGTTCCACACCGATCTGCAGGCGATGACCGGCGTCGACGGCCTGACCGCCGCGACCGGGTCCCAGGTCTCGGGCGCGCGGGTGGGGATCGAGGGCAAGGTGGGCCAGATGCAGGTCGGCCTGCGCGGCCACTTCTGGCAGTTCGAGCCCTCTTCGCTGCAGCCCGGCAGCGCCGGCACCGGGCAGACGAGCGCCGTCTCCCTCGACCTCGAGAGCTCGCCGGGGAGCAAGCTGAACGTCAGCTCGCTGTCGAGCCGCCTCGGCGCCCGCCAGCAGGGGCTCGACTCGCCGGTCGACTTCGAGCATTACCGGGTGAGCTGGTCGCAGCCGATGGGCGGCGGCCAGTCCGATTTCACCGCCCAGTACACCAGCCAGAGCAACTTCAACCGCACCGGCGCGACCGACCCGGCGGCGGTCCCCGAGGCCTCGCGGACGTGGCGGGTCGAGGGCTCGTACACGACCTCGTTCAGCCCCCGCTCGTCGCTCCAGGCGGGCCTGCGCTATCGCGACCAGCAGTTCGGTCTCCTCGGCGACAACCCGCAGGCGCTCAACGCGCCGGGCTCGGGCAACCTCGACGTCTTCGGCCGCGGCAGCTACCGCCTGCAGCCGGCCTTCGTCGTCGAGTACGGCCTCTACAGCACGCTCTCGGACGGCAGCGTCGAGATGACGCCGCGGGGCGGCGTCGTGCTCCGCCTGGGCGATGCCTGGCAGCTCGAGACCGCGGTCAGCCGCCGCGCCTACAACACCACGAGCCCGCTCGAGCCCGCCTTCCTGCCGACCCTCTACCAGGAGTCGGACCTCTGCGAGGAGGGGAGCCGGTCCTGCTACGAGGTCCACCTCTCGCGCGCCGGCAACGACGGCAACTCGATCTCGCTCGGCGCCGTCGACCGCACCTTCGGCAAGACGCTGCAGCTCTATTTCAGCGAGGACCTCTTCGACCGCCTGGAGAGCCTCTACCTGGTGCCGGGCGACGACGTGCCGGAGCTCCGGCTCTCCGTCACCCGCCGGCTGGCGCCGAAGATCGTCAGCACCTTCGAGGGGAGCCTCGCCTCCGGCGGCGGCGGCACCTTCTATGCCCCGGGTGGGCAGTCGTACGAGAACCGGGTGCAGTACCTGACGACCTCGGTCGCCACCCGCTTCCAGAGCACCGCGACGGGCGTCTTCGTCGCCTTCCACCACCTCTCGCAGGGGCTCTCGCCCTTCGGCGCGACCGCCGGCGCCGCGGCCTCCACGGTCGAGATCCAGCGCCTGCAGCTCATGCTCTCCCAGGACCTCAACATCCTCTTCGACCTCGCCGGCACCTGGGCGGTGCAGCTCGACATGGAGCTCTCCCGCGACACCGCCTCGCCGCTGCAGACGAGCGATGCCGGGCTGCACAAGCGGTTCCTCGGCGGCATCGCGGTCAAGTTCTAGAAGAGAAGCTCCCTTCCGCTCACCGAGCTAGACCTCCTCCCCGGTGTACATCGCGGCCACCTGCGGGCCGTAGCCGTTGTAGCGCACGGTCGGCTGCTCCTGCATGGTGCCGATGTCCTTCTCGACCGCCTGGCTCCAGCGCGGGTGGGGCTTCTGCGGGTTGACGTTCGAGTAGAAGCCGTACTCCGCCGGCTCGAGCACGTTCCAGAAGGTCGGCGGCCGCTCGGCGAGGAGCTCGATCCGGACCACCGACTTCGCCCCCTTGTAGCCGTACTTCCACGGCAGGGCGAGGCGCAGCGGCGCCCCGTTCTGCATCGGCAGCGGATGGCCGTACATGCCGACCGCCACGAAGGCGAGGTCATTGCGCGCCTCGTCCAGGCGCAGGGCCTCGTGGTAGGGCCAGGGGTAATAGGCGAGGGTCTCCTTCATGCCGGGGCAGCGGCCGGGGTCCCGGAAGGAGACGAAGCGGACGAAGCGGGCCGCCGCGAGCGGCTGGGCGAAGTCGATCAGCCGGCGCAGGGGAAAGCCGGTCCATGGCACCACCATCGCCCAGCGCTCGACGCAGCGGAAGCGATAGACCCGCTCCTCGAGCGGGAAGCGCTTCATCAGGTCGTCGAGGTCGAGCGTCGCGGGGTTGCCGGCGAGGCCGGCGATCTCGACCTTCCATGGCGCCGCGGGATAGCCCACGGCGAGCTTCCACACCGCGTCCTTGGTGGTCGAGAACTCGTAGAAGTTGTTCCAGCCGCCGGCGCGGTCGGCCGGGGCGACCGTCCGCCCGTCCGTCCGGTAGCCGGGGTTCCTCCTGGCGGGGAAGAGCTTGGCGTAGCGGGCGCCCGTCGCCGGCTCGAGCATGCGGCCGGAGACGTCGTGGCCCGCGGCGTCCCGTGCCGGCGCGGCGCAGGCGAGCGGCAGCGGCAGGGCGGCCGCGGCGGTGCCGAGGCCGAGAGCCGCCAGCACCTGGCGGCGGTTCCAGAAGGCCGGCTCCGGGGTGGCGAGGCGCTCGGGGATCTCCCAGGGACGGGGGAGGCGGAGGTTCGGCACGGTCAGTAGTACTCGGCGCAGGAGAGGAAGAAGCCGCAGCGCGGGTCGGGGCAGAAGAGCTTGCAGCGCCGCTCCTCGAGCCCGCGGCCACAGTTGGGGCAGGTGCGGATCAGCTCCTCGGGGTCGCTCGCGGCCGGTGCGCGGGACGCCGCTCCGGGGGCTGCGGCGGGTCTTTCCGGGTCGCTCATGCGCACGAGGGTAGGACGCCGGGGGCGGAGCGTCAAGCGGCATGCCGCCTGATTACCGCGGCATCGCGCTTGCAATGTCCACCGATGCGCGCGCTCCTCGAAAGGACGTGGCGCCCAACGAAAGGAAGGACACTCCATGGCAGACCGCGATCGGCAGGGCGCCCTCGACAAGCCCGAGACGCTCGAGCAGGGCAATATCTTCTTCTTCTATCGTCCCTCGGCGCGCGGGCCGGCGCCGCAGGGGCTCGCCGACGTCCAGCGCTTCCACCTGGTGCTCAGCCCCAAGGGCAAGGATCTGTTCCGCATCCTGACCGTGGGCCGCAAGCGCCTCCCGGAGCCGGACGTCTCGGATCAGCGCTTCTGGGGCTACGTCGAGCGGGTGGCGGCGAGCCCGGCGGAAGTCGAGGACGAGCTGGGGCCGGGGCAGGAGGCGGCGAGCGGCGGCGGCACCTTCCCGCGCACCTCGGCGCGTCCGGCCGGCGAGGGGGTCTACGCGATCGTCCGCCACGGCAATCACACGCACCTCGCCTACGCCCTGGAGCTGCCCGTCGAGCCGGACGAGGTGCAGCGCGAGCTCCACATCGAGGCGGAGGGGATCTATCTCCTCTCGATCAAGAACCCGGAGGCTGGGTCGCCGGCGGGGGTGGGGCTCGACGAGGAGCGCAAGGCGGACTTCCCGCCCGAGCTCCAGGAGCGCTTCGGCGGCCGCCGCTTCTTCCCGGCCGATCCCCCGGACTTCCTCGACTACGCGGGCGCCGAGCTCCTCCTCATGGGCTCGGCCGACGACCACGAGCTGGACCTCGACCTCGATCCCGAGCAGGAGACCGAGCGGACCGCCGACATCTTCCAGGAGCTCCGCCTCGTCCGCGAAGGGCACCCCGTCGAGCCGCTCTTCGCCGGCAAGTGGGCGTGAGCCCGGCGGCGGAAGGATTGCCGGAATTCGTCCCGCACGCACCCATGGTCACGCGGCGATAAGCTTGCGGTCCATTAGAAGTTTCTTGTAAGAAGAATCGAGAGTCGGAGAGGCGTCCGCCGTGGGCGCATCGGCGATTCTGGCAACGACGACCGCCAGCTCGGAAAGGAGTCACTCGTGTCGATCCAGCGATCGCTCGGCTCAAGCCTCGTCCTCCTCACCGCCCTCGTCCCGCTCACCGCGCGCGCCGCCGTCCCCCCGCAATGCCCAGACCTCGTCACGGACATCGCCTACATCTCCGTTTTCCGCGACTGCGTCCGCGCCTGCCCGGCGCCCTGCACGGCCGAGCGCGCCTCCTGCGTCGCAGCCTGCGCCCAGCACCTACCCTTCGGCACCTTCGGCATCGAGCAATACATCGCCCAGCCGCCCCAGCCGATCGTGACGCCCGACACGGCACCGCCGCGCTGTGACCTGATCGGCTTCGACGCGGGCGAGCTCACTGCGACGGTCCAAGATCTACGCGCCGGCCTTTCGGTGGTGTTTCCCCTCCTGGAGCAGGACCTCGACGCGGACGTTGACGTCTTCCTGCCGGCGACCCAGGACCAGGTGCTCATCCGGGCTGTCAAGTTCCGCGAGGAGTGCCCGGCGCGGGTGTCCTGGGCCGTCGTCGACGCCTGCAGCAACGTGACGATCTGCGATCCGGTGCTCACCACCATCGTCCGCGGCAAAGGCAAGCCGGTGGCGGAGAGCTACTCGCAGCTTGCGGAGCACGAATCGATGATCACGATCTCCAACGGTACGCCGGGGCTCACCCGCCTGGAGGTGACCGTGAACGGTGCTCGGTTCCAGCTCAAAGGCTTGGACGATGGGGAAAGAAGGGTCCTGGATGTCTCCCGCTCCATGCTGCCGGGCGACCAGAACATCATCACCCTGAAGAGCTCAGGCAGGCCTGGCGCCTCCGCATCGGTGCTCATCGCGAATGGGAGCCCGCAGTAGCTCCGCCGAGACGAGGAGCGCCACCCGCCAGCGGGAAAATCATGAGCGGGTGGCAGCCTTCTCCCTCTGCCGACGAATCACCTGGCACCTCGTCCTCGTCCCCGTTGCTGGCGCCTCTCCCTATCCGCTACGGTAGCGGTCGCCCGCCGATGGGCCGAGGGGGGAGACGAGCATGCCGCGGATCACCAAGGTTTACACCCGGACGGGCGACGACGGCACGACGGGGCTGGGCGGGGGGCAGCGCGTGCCCAAGGACTCGCCGCGGATCGCGGCGTACGGCACGGTCGACGAGCTGTCGTCGGCGATCGGCGTGGCGATCGCCTCCGGGATGGACGCGCGGCTCGCGGCGACCCTCCTCCGCATCCAGAACGAGCTGTTCAATCTCGGCTCGGATCTCTGCATCCTGGAAGAGGACAAGGCGAAGATGCCGGTGCCGACGATCGAGGCGCGGCACGTTACGGCGCTCGAGGCGCTGATGGACGAGCTCTCGACCGAGCTTCCCCCGCTCGAGAACTTCATCCTCCCCGGCGGCTCGCCCGGCGCCGCCCACCTGCACGTCGCCCGCACCGTCTGCCGGCGCGCCGAGCGCCTGCTCGTCGTCCTCGCCCGCGAGGAGGCGGTCGGCGCCTATACCGTCCGCTACCTGAACCGCCTCTCCGACGCCCTCTTCGTCATGGCGCGCTACGAGAACAAGACCAAGGGCCTGCCCGATGTCCTGTGGGACAGCCACGCCTGAGAGAGCGCGGCAGGAGGCGTAACCTGCAGCCGTCAGACCGCCCGGGATCTCGATAGAACGCTTTGGATCTCGACAGAACGCCCGGGATGACGACAGAACGCCCGGGATAACGACAGAACGCCCGGGATGGCGAGATATCGCCCGGGATCTCGACAGAACGCCCGGGATAACGAGATATCGCCCGGGATGACGAGATATCGATTCTGTCGACATCCCGGGCGATCTATCGCGATAGATCGGTCTATCGCCGATAGATCGGATCTATCCGCGATAGATCCACTCCGCCGGCTCCACGTCTCCGCCCTACTTCCCGCCGGTCTTCGCGCTCTCCGTCGCCCGCTTGGTCGCCTTGAGCACGTCGGCGGCGGGGAGGATGAAGCCGCGGACCAGCTCCTGGACGCGGGCGGAGGTCTCCAGGCGGCCGAACGGTCCGCCGGACTCGGAGAGGTCGCTGCCGCTGTCCGGGAACTGCAGCACGAGGATGCCGAGGACCTCGCCGCTCGCGGAGAGGGCGGGGAGGCCGAGAGCCGACTCGGCGGTCGAGGTGGGCACGAAGAGGGTGCGGGGCTTCCGGATCGTGCCGCCGATCTTCCCCTCGTAGACGGTCGGCGTGCGGTCGAAGAACTTGTCGAGGCGGCGGACGGCGACGAAGGGGTCGCCCACCTTGGGCGTCGCCGACCGGCTCAGGTCGACATAGGCGAAGGTCTTCCCCTCGGGCGCCTTCACCTGCAGCCAGGCGAGGTCGAGGTCGCTGTCGCGCACCAGGAGCTTCGCCTCGAGGGGCTTCGGCTCGTCGGCGAGCAGGATCTTGATCTGGGTGGGGGTCGCCGTCATCTCGATCTTGCCCCCCATCACCCGCTGGATGAGCGACATGTAGCCGCCGAGGAGGGTGTTCGAGCAGAGGACGAGGCCGGCAGGGGAGATGACGACGCAGCTCGCCTCGGTCTGGAACTCCTGCTTCTCGCCCATCGAGCTCCCCATCTTGCCGCTCATCTTCACCTGCACCACCACCTGCACCGTCACCACCGCGGGCGCGCGCTCGGCGAGCACCTTCGCGAGGTCGATCCCCGGTCCGGCCGGCTGCGCGGCGAGCGAGCCGGCGAAGGCGAGCATCGGGAGCATTGGCGCCAGGCGGCGCAGCGGGGTCGATCGGTTGGCGTTCATCGCTCTCTCCTCGTCGGTTCGTTGCGGGCGGCATCCCAGTCCGGCTCCAGGTACTGCAGGTGGCTCCGCTCGCGGCGGCGCACCACCACCGCCAGCCGCTTCGGGCGGGCCGCGGCGAGGGCGGCGAGCGCCTGCTTGTAGCTCGCGAGGTCGCGCACCGGATAGCGGTCGACGCGCTCGATCAGGTCCGTCGCGCGGACGCCGCCGGCCTCGGCCTGCCCGGCGGGCTCGACCCGGTCGGCGAGCACGCCGCCGACCTCGTCGGGCCAGCGGTTCTCGTCGCGGTCGAAGAAGGTCACCTCGCGGACGGTCAGGCCGAGGACGTCGCTCTTCTCGCGCCCGGCCTCGGCCGGCGTCGTCCGCGTCGGCTCGAGGCGGACCGTCTCCTGCCGCGGCTTGCCGTCGCGGAGCACGCTGACGGTCGCGGTGCCGTCGACGTCGAGGCGGCGGATGCGGGAGTCGAAGAGCCCGGCGTCCTCCATGCCGCGCGGCGCCAGCGGGTCGCCGTTCAGGGCGACGATCAGGTCGCCCACCGCGAGGCCGGTGGCCGCGGCGGCGGTGTGCGGGTAGACGCGGGTGATGCGGAAGCCGCGCACGTCGGCCGCGGAGAGGCGGGCGGCGAGCGTCTCGGCGACGGGCTGCGTGGCGATGCCGATCCACGCCTTCGCCAGCTCGCGCGGCGGCGCCTCGTCGTCGCCGCGGCCGGCGAGCACGGTGACGTAGCTCTTGCCGCGGCGGTCGAACTCGACCAGCACGCCGTCCGCCGTGGCGGTGAGCTTGGGGTAGCGCGCCGCGAGGTCCGCCAGGCCCGCGACCTTGGCGCCGCCGATGGCGGTGACGACGTCGCCCTCGGCGAGCGGCGGCTGGGCGAGATGGGCGGCGCTGCCGTTGCGCACCCCGGTGACCAGCACCCCGGCCGGCGCCGCGAGCGACAGGTCGCGCCGGCGCTTCGCGGTCAGCTCCTCGGCGGTGAAGCCCCAGGCGCGGAAGGCGCGCTCGTCGCCGCGGTCGCGGCCCATCGTCTCGCTCACCACCTCGACCGGCAGCTCGCGGCCGTCGCGCCCGACGATCAGGCGCAGCCGCGTGCCGGGGGCGAGGCCGGCGATGCGGCTCATGATCGGCGGCAGGTCCTCGAAGAAGCGGGCGGTCGTCGGCTTGCCGTCGATCGCCAGCACGACGTCGCCGGTCTTCAGGCCGGCGCGCGCCCCGGGGCCGCCGGCGATCACCGAATCGACCAGCAGGCCGCGCTCGATGTCGGTGTCGAGGAGCGGCCGGAAGGAGACGCCGATCGAGCTCCGCGTCACCTCGCCGCGGGCGATCAGCGCCTCGGCGACCTCCTTGGCCAGCCGGCTCGGGATGGCGAAGCCGATCGAGGCGCCGCCCAGCTCGTTGATGCCGACGACCTCGCCGTCGAGGTCGACCAGCGGGCCGCCGCTGTTGCCGGGGTTGATCAGGGCGTCGTGCTGGATCCAGACGGTGAAGAGGCCGGTGCGCTGGCCGGGCTCGAGCTCGAAGTCGTCGGCGCTGCGGCCGAGGAAGCCCTGGGCGAAGACCCGCTCGGTGTTCGAGACGATCCCCAGGGTGACGGAGCGCGACAGCGAGAAAGGCGACCCCATCGCCATCACGTAGTCGCCCACCTCGAGCTTGCCCGAGTCGCCGAAGCGGGCGACCGGGAGGTCGGGCGCGGCGCCCGCGCCGCGCCGCGAGGCCCGCGAGGTCGAGCTGGAGCACCGCGAGGTCGGTCAGCGGGTCCTCGCCGACCAGCACGGCGGTCGCCTCGCGGCGGTCCGACAGCGTGCAGCGGAACTGCCGGCCGTGCTGGGTGACGTGCTGGTTGGTGAGCACGTGCCCCTGCTTCGAGATGATCGTGCCGCTCCCCGCGACGCGGCCCTTGACCTCCTCGCCCCCCTCGTATTCGACAGTCACCGCCTCGATGTGGACGAGCGCCGGGAAGACGCGGTCGCGGGCCTCGCGGACGAGGCGGCGCATGCCGTCGCGCAGCTCGGCCTGCCCCGGCCGGGGAGCGGTCGAGAGCGGGATCGGGGTCGGGGGAGCCGGCGGCGCGCCGGCGCGGCTGGGAGGGGCGGCGAGCAGGAGAGCGAGGGGCACTGCAGGCGACGGCCGCGAAGGCCGTGCGAGAGCGGGACGGAAGCGATGTCATCGGGCTCCTCTGGGTCGGAGCCAATCTACCCTAAAAAGCCCGTCCGGCGGGCGCTCTCCGGCGCCCTGGCGCGGGTCTTGAATGATATGGGGGGCGACGCCGCCGACGGCGGCCGGGAGGAGGACTCATGCCCTCGACATCTGCTGTCTATCTGGTCGGCTACCTGATCGTCGTCGCCGGCCTGGCCTACGCCGCGCACCTCGCCCACGTCCCCACGGCCTGGATCGGCGCCGGAGTGCTCGTGCTCCTCGGGATCGGCGTCCTCAAGATGGTGACCCACACGACGCGCAAGGCGCCGCCACCGCCGCCCCGCTAGATCAAGCCTCAATCCTGCCGGCCATGCGGATTCCGATCCCCGGCCGGCGTCAGCCCGGCAAGGGCTTCAGGGGCACGATCCACTCCGCGGCGCCGAGCTGGGGAGGAATGGAGGAGAGGTCGGCCTCCGGATCGACCAGGGGCTGGGCCGGCCGACCGTTGAGCGAGATCGAGGTGATCGCCCGCACCTGGACCTCGCCGTAGCCGGCCGGGCGGAGGCGGTCCCTGAGAAAATGGGCGAACTGCCGGATCAGGTCCGGATCGTGGTCCATCATCAGCCGTTGCGTGTCCGTCAGGACCGCCTCGGCCCCGGTCAGGACGAAGGCCTTTCCCAGCGCCGGATCGACGGCGACGAAGCGGATGTCTCCCTGCTTGTCGCGCAGCTTCATGCGCCAGGAGAAGCGGTGACCCTGCTCGGTCCAGTCGACGTTGCCGGGATAGAGAAAGTGGCGCAGAGGGAAGAGGAGCTGGAAAGCGGCATAGACCGACAGGAACGCCACGGTCGCCCGCCAGGGGACCGCTGTCTCCGGCGCGCGGCCTCCGCGGCCTCCCTTCGCGGCGGCCTGGCCCGGCCGGCGAGCGCCGAGGAGCTTCAGGCGCCGCGGCCAGTCGGGGGGAAAGTAGATCGCCGTCGCCGCGATCATCAGCCAGGGGAAGATCCCGATCATGAAGAGCTGCGAGTTCAGCAGGTGGAAAACGAGCGCTGCCAGGAAAGCGGGCACCCGGGTCCGCCGCCAGAGCAGCAGGGGCACGATCGAAAGGTCGAAGGCCGCGCCGCCCCAGCTCAGGGCGTACGCGGCCCATGCGTCCTTCAGGAAGTCGGCCCGGAGCGGCCCTTCCGTGCCTTCCCGGAGCCAGGTCCGCATCGGCTTTGCCCGGACCATCCAGTCGTAGTTGAGCTTCGCGATCCCGCCATAGACGTAGGGGATGGCCACCTGGAAGCGCAGGAGCCAGAGAGCCCAGGCCGGGAGAGTCTCCGACCGCAGGCCCGGGCGTCTCGCCGCATCGATCGAGAAGGCGCGGTGCGCCGGCACCAGGATCATCAGGAAGGCGAGCAGGCTGATCAGGTAGAGATGGTTCTGGGTAGGCGGTCGCCTCGAGCAGGAGGACATAGGTCATGCCGAGGAAGAGGAGGACGCACGCCGCCCGGTAGAGGAACCCCACCGCGACGAGCAGGGCGAGGGCTCCGAAGCAGAAGCGAAGAGCGCCCGGCGAGGGCCAGGGCCTCACCCACTCGAAGCCCGGGAACTTGAAGAGGAAGATCGGCAGCACGAACTGGCGCTCGATCCGACCGCTCAGATACTCCAGGACGTGCCAGAGCATCAGGAGGCCGAAACAGATGCGGAAGAAGGCGACCGAGGCGATGTCGACGGGCGCGAAGAGTGCACGCACGACGGGAGGCATCGCCGGATCGGCCGTGCCGCCCGGCGCCGCCTCGCTGCGCCGGAGAGGCGGCGCCCCGGCTTTCCGCCGCTCCGGTCGACCGCCTTGCCGAGCCCTGCCCGGCAGACGGCTCGCCAGAGCGGGCGCATGCGTCGAGAGAGCGGCGGTCGGATCCATGGAGCCGATTGAGGGGACGTTTAGCTCTTTACAGTATACCTCCGCGATCAGGCGACCGTCTCGCGCACCACCTCGTCGATCGTCGTCACGCCGTCGCGGATCTTCTGCATGCCGCTCTGGCGCAGCGTGATCATGCCGTTCTGGATCGCCTTCTGGCGCAGCTCGAAGGCCGAGGCGCCGGAGAGGATCATCTCGCGCAGCTCGTCCTCGATCTCCATCACCTCGTAGAGCGCCAGGCGCCCCTTGTAGCCGGTGGTCGTGCAGCGCTCGCAGCCGCGGCCGCGGAAGAGCTTGAGCGTCCGCGCCTCCTGCTCGGAGAAGCCGATGTTGGTGAGCGCGGCCGCCGGCAGGTCCACCGGCTCCTTGCAGAAGGTGCAGATGCGGCGGACGAGCCGCTGCGCCGCGATCAGGTGGACCGAGGTGGCGACGAGGAACGGCTCGATGCCCATGTTCATCAGGCGGTTGATCGACGACGGTGCGTCGTTGGTGTGGAGGGTCGAGAGCACCAGGTGGCCGGTCATGGCGGCCTTGATCGCCACCTCGGCGGTCTCGAAGTCGCGCACCTCTCCGACCAGGATGATGTTGGGGTCCTGGCGCAGGAAGGAGCGCAGCGCGGCGGCGAAGTTCAAGCCGATCTGCTCTTTCATCTGCACCTGGTTGATGCCCACCAGGTTGAACTCGACGGGGTCCTCGGCGGTGATGATGTTGACCTCCGGCGTGTTGATGCGCTGGAGCGCCGAGTAGAGGGTGTTGGTCTTGCCGGAGCCGGTGGGCCCGGTGACCAGCACCATGCCGTAGGGCTTCAAGATGGCCTGCTCGAAGCGGCGCAGGGACTCGGGCTCGAAGCCGAGCTTCGCCATGTCGAGCATCAGCTTGTCTTTGTCCAAGAGGCGCATGACGATCTTCTCGCCGAAGATCGTGGGCAGGACCGAGACGCGGAAGTCGAGGTCCTTGTTGCGGCCGGAGACCTTGGTCTTGATCTTGATGCGCCCGTCCTGCGGCATCCGTTTCTCGGCGATGTCCAACTTCGCCATGATCTTGACGCGGCTGGTGATCGCCTCCTTGAGCTTCAAGGGCGGATGCATCATCTCGTAGAGGATGCCGTCGATGCGGTAGCGGACGCGGTAGTCCTTCTCGTACGGCTCGATGTGGATGTCCGAGGCGCCGCGCTTGATGGCATCGGTCAGGATGATGTTGACCAGCTTGACGACCGGCGCCTGCTCGGACTCCTCCTCGAGCGCCGCGAGGTCGAGATCCTCCTCCTCGTCGAGCACCTCGAGGTCGCCGCCCGGCTCGTCGGAGAGGTCCTCCATGACCTTCTTGAGCTCGATCGCGTGGGTCGAGCCGTAGTAGCGGTCGATCGCCATGCGGATGGCGTTCTCCGAGGCGACGACCGGCTCGACCTTGTAGCCGGTCATGAACTTGACGTCGTCCATGGCGAAGACGTTGGTGGGGTCGATCATCGCCACGGTGACCGTGGCGCCCGCCTTGTTGACCGGCAGAATGGTGTACTTGCGCGCGATGTCGGCGGGGATGATCTTGATCACCGCCTCGTCGATCTCCATGCCCTGGAGGTCCACCGAGGGGACCCGGAAGTGCTGCGAGAGCGACTCGACGAGCTGCCGGTCGGTCAGGAAGCCGAGCTTGACCAGGTTGCTGCCGAGCCGCCCGCCCTGGTCCTTTTGCAGCGTCAGGGCCTCCTGGAGCTGCGCCTGGGTGATCTTCCCCGCCTTGACCAGCAGCTCCCCGAACTTGGCCGTGGTCGGTCCCTGCCTGCGCGCGGTCGTGTCGACCTGTGCCATGCCTACACCCTGTGGAGCCGGAGCTCCGAGCCGGGCCATGAACGATCCAAACCGAGTTGCGACTGGGGTTTAGTGTAGCAGTCGACGAAAAAGCCCGTCAACGCAATGGCGGGACGGGCGGCGGCGCGGCGAGGAGCCCGAGGGCGCGCTCGGCGACAGCGGCCGGCGGGATCTCGAGCAGGCAGGCCTTGACGTCCGCGAAGCGGCGGTGGCAGAAGCTGCAGGGCAGGAGGTGGAAGAGCGCCCGCTCCGGCGCCCCATAGGGGCCGGTCCGCCGCGGGTCGGTGGGCCCCATCACCATGAGCACCGGCGCGCCGAGCGCGTGGGCGAGGTGGAGCGGCCCCGAGTCGCCGCCGAGGACGAGCGCGGCGCGGCGGGCGAGCGCGGCGAAGGTCGGCAGGTCGGGCGCCGGCACCCGGCGCACGGTGCCGCCGCCGCCGCCGGCGGCGGCAGCGGCAGCTTCGACGGCGGCCGCGAGATCCTCCTCGCCCGGCGCCGTCGCCACCCAGGTCGGCGGACCCCCCGCCGCGGCGAGGCGCCGCGCCACCTCGCCCCAAGCGGCGGGCGGATAGCGCTTGTTGCCCCAACCGGCGCCGGGATGAAGGAGCGCGAAGGGCCCCGGCGCGGCATCCAGGAGCTTGCGTGCCGCCGGCGGCACGACGGGGAAGAGCTTCTCGCCGCCGAAGTCGGCCGGCTCGCCGGGAAGGCCGAGCGCCGCGAGGAGCGAGAGGGCGCGGTCGACGGCATGGACGCCGGCGGGGGCCACCCGCTCGGTCATCCAGAGGGCGCTCGACGCCTCGCGGCGGTGGCGGCGGCCGGCGCCCACCCGGCGATCGGCGAAAGAGAGGGCGGCGAGGATGCCCGCCTTGTGGTTGCCCATCAGATCGAGGGCGACGTCCGGCGCGAAGCGGTCGAGGACGGCGAGGAGCTCGCCCACCTCGCCCCAGGTCGCGGGATGGAACGGCGACCGCCGCCAGGCGCGCAGGCGGACGACGATCAGGTCGTCTAGGTCCGGATGGCCGGCGAGGAGGGGCGCCATCCCCTGCTCGACCACCCAGCCAATCCGCGCCCGCGGCAGCTTCCGGCGCAGGGCGCTGAGCACCGGCAGCGCATGGACGACGTCGCCCAGGGCGCTGGTGCGGACGATGAGGATGCGCTGGCCGTCGAGCGCGCTCGCGGCCGGCTCGCGGCGGCCGGTCGGCTGGCGCGGGGCCGGCGCGGCGGCGCGGCGCCGGTCGCCGCCGCCGCCCTCGCTCACCCCGCGATGTCCCGCATGCGGAGCACCCGCGAGATCAAGTCGCTGGTCGCATGGTCCTTGGGGTCGCCGACGAGGACGGTGCGCCCGCCGTAGGCGCGCACCACCTCGTACTCCGGCACCCGCTCCGGCGTGCCGTAGTCCGTCCCCTTGGCGTGGACGTGGGGCTGCAGCTCGGCGAGGAGATCGGCGGGCGAGTCGCCGTCGAAGATCACCACCAAGTCGACCGGCACCAGGCCGGCGACCAGCTCGGCGCGCTCGTCCGCCGGCACCAGCGGCCGTCCGGGGCCCTTCAGGCGGGTGACCGAGCCGTCGCCGTTGACCCCGACGACGAGGAGGTCGGCCTCGCGCTTCGCCGCCTCGAGATAGCGCAGATGGCCGACGTGGAGGAGGTCGAAGTGGCCGTTGGCGAAGGCCACCCTGAGCCCTGCCTCGCGCGCCTCGGCCAGCCGCTCCGCGACCTCGGCGCGGCTCATCACCCGGCCCATCGCGCCTCCCCCCAGCGCAGGTCGGCGAGCGGGCGCGTGTCGCCGGCGATCGCTGCCTTGAGCTCGGTGGGCGAGAGCGTCGCCGTCCCCGCCTTCATCACCACGACGCCGCCGGCATAGTTGGCGAGGACGGCCGCCTCGAGCGGCGCCGCCCCGGCGGCGAGGGCGAGGGCGAAGGTGCCGATCACCGTGTCGCCGGCGCCGGTGACGTCCGCCACCTGGTCGGTGCCGTGGACCGGCAGGTGGGCGGAGCGCTCCTCCTCGAAGAGGCTCATGCCGCGGCTGCCGCGGGTGATGAGGAGGAAGCCGGCGCCGAGCCGCGCCAGGAGGCGCCGCCCGCCGTCCTCGAGGCGGTCGGGGTCGTCGTCGATGGCGCCGCCGAGGAGCGCCTCGGCCTCCTCCTCGTTGGGGGTGGCGCCGTCGAGACCGGCGAACTCGGCGAGCTGGTAGCGGCTGTCGCCGACCAGGATCGCCGAGCCGCCGAGGGCGCGGCGCACCATCGGCAGGAGCGCCGGCTCGACGGCGCCGTAGCCGTAGTCCGAGAGGATGGCGACCCGCGCCACGCCCGCCCAGCCGGCGAGGCTGTCGCCGAAGCGCCGGCGCTCGGCGGCGGTCAGCTCGAGCGTGTCCTCGATGTCGTAGCGGACGATCTGCTGCTTGATCGAATGCCTGCCGCCGCCGAGTATGCGGACCTTGGTCGGCGTCCGGTAGCCCGGCCGCGAGAGGATGCCGCCGGTCTCGACCCCCAGCTCGGCGAGCGCCGCGACCAGCTCCCGCCCGGAGGCGTCCTCGCCGACGATCCCCAGCGGCAGCGGCCGGCCGCCGAGCGCCGCGACGTTGGCGACCGCGTTGGCGCCGCCGCCGGGGGCGAGCCGCTCGCCCTGGTAGGAGAGGATGAGGACGGGCGCCTCGCGGCTGATGCGCTTGGGGACGCCCTGGATGAAGCGGTCGGCCACCAGGTCGACCACCATGACGACCGGCTGCCCGGCCATGCCGTCGACCAGCTCCAGGAGCCGCTCGGTGCTGGGAAGCCGCCGCGTGTCAGCCATTTGCGGCGTGGGATTGTAACAGCTAGGAGATCTCCTCCCGGGCCGCCTCTTCGCGCCGTTCGGCGATCAGCTCGGGGGAGAGGTTCTGGCCCTTCGGGATGTAGGATCGGAGGAGCGCGCGGGCGCGCCGCAGGGCTTCGTTGAGCTCGAGGGGCGTGCGCTGCTTGTGGCTCGAGGGCAGCTTCGGCTTGTCTTTGGGCATAGCGACAGCCTAGCACCTTCAGCGCGCCTTCATCAGATACTCACCCGCTCGATGCCGGCCGCGTCCTCGATTCTCTCCCCCAGCGACCGCCTCCGCGCCCGCATCGCCCTGCGCGGCGCGATCCCCTTCGCCGAGTTCATGGAGGAGGCGCTCTACGGGGAGCGCGGGTACTACCGGCGGGGCGACCTGCCGATCGGGGAGGCGGGGGACTACGTCACCGGCTCGTCGCTCTCCCCCCTCTTCGGACGCGCCACCGGCCGGCTGCTGGCGCGGCTCGACGCGGTCCTCGGCCGGCCGGCGGAGCTGTTCGAGGCGGGGTACGGGACCGGCGCGCACGCCGCCGCGGCGCGCTCCTTCTTTCCACCCGTGCCGTCCGTGGCGGACCGCCGCTTCCGCGCCTGGGATCGCGTCGGCCGTGCGGCTCCCGAGGGCGTCGAGCCCATCGCCGACCTCGACGCGATCCCGGAGCGCTCGGTCGACGGGATGATCTTCTCCTACGAGCTGTTCGACGCCCTTCCCGTGCACCGGCTGATCGGTCGAGCGGACGGCGGGCTGGGCGAGCTGTGGGTGGAGCTCGCCCCCGCCGGCGGCTTCGCCTGGCGCGAGGGCGAGCTCTCGGACCCGGCGCTCGCCGGCCTGCTCCGCGATCCCGATCCTCCCGGTAATCCCGGTCATCCTCGCGATCCCCATCATCCCGACACCGCGCTCGCTCCCGGCCAGGTCGCCGACCTCTCCCCCGGCTGGGCGCCGCTCTACCGCCGGCTGGCCCGCCGGCTGGGCCGCGGGCTCCTCGTCACCTGCGACTATGGCTTTCCGCGCCAGCTCCTCCTCGACGCCCGCATCCGCCCGCACGGCACGCTCGCCGCCTACAGCCGCCAGCGCCTCCACCGCAACCCCTTCGTCCTCATCGGCGAGCAGGACCTGACGGCGCACGTCGACCTCTCGGCGCTCCGCCGCGCTGGCGAGGAGGAGGGCCTGACGACCGTCGCCCTCACCCGCCAGGCGCTCTGGCTCGCCGCCTGCGGCATCTTCGAGGATCTGGCGAACGCCGATCCCGCCACCCGCCAGCAGGCGATGGGCCTGCTGGACGGCGAGGGGATGGGCGAGGAGATCCGCGTCCTCGTCCAGGCCCGCGGGATCGATGCCTCGGCGGTGCTCGACGCCGCTCTCCTCGCGGCGGCGCGATAGGTCCTCGCGCTACGATACCCGCCGTGCCCGCCTATGACGTCGTCATCCCCGCCCGCGACGAGGCGTCGACGGTCGCCGGGGTGGTGCGGGCGGCGCGCTCGGCTCCCGGCGCCGGCCGGGTGGTGGTGGTCGACGACGGCTCGACGGACGGCACCGCCGCCGCGGCGGCCGCCGCCGGGGCCGAGGTCGTCCGCGCCCGCCCGCCGGGGGAGCGGGGTGACAAGGGCCGCGCCTTGGCCGCGGGCGTCGCCGCCACGTCGTCCCCGGTCCTCGTCTTCTTCGATGCCGACATCGAGGGCGTCGGCCCGGACCACTTCGCGGCGCTGGCGGCGCCGGTCCTCGCCGGCGAGGCCGTCCTCTCCTGCGGGATCGTCGACTATGGGCGCTGGAAGAGCCCGCTCTTCCTCCGGCTGCCGCCGATCACCGGCCTGCGCGCCCTGCGGCGGGAGGTCTTCGCCGCCATCGCCGAGGAGAACCGGCGCGGCTTTCGCATCGAGATCATGATCAATGAGGTCGTGGCCCGCGGCAGGATGCCGGCGGCGATCCGCGTCCTCGGCGGACTGTCCCACCGTTCCAAGGTCCGGAAGCTGGGCTGGGCGGCGGGGCTGCCGCAGCACTTGGCGATGACGGTCGAGCTGATAGGCTGCCTGCGCACCGTGCCGCTGTGGACCTATGGCGCCTATCTGCGGCACCTGCGCATCGTTTCAGCCGTCGAGCCCGACGCCCGGCCGGCCGCTCATCCAGATACCCGGCCGGATACCGGGCGGTTCATCCAGCCGCCCGAGGGCGCCGTAGATAAAGCATGAGGCATGCGATGAAGATGAAGACGAAGACTCTAGCTACCCTGCTCCTCCTCGCCCTCGCGGCGGTCCTGCCGTCGGCGGCGCGGGCGGCGGCGCCGGACTACTCGGCCTGGAACGACCTGCTCGCGCGGCATTACGATCCCGCCAGGGGCATGGACTACAAAGCGCTCAAGGCCAAGGATTCGCAGACCCTGGCCGGCCTGCGCCAGCGGTTGGCCGAGGTCGATCCGGGCTCGCTGCCGCGCAACGACCAGCTCGCCTACTGGATCAACCTCTACAACATCTCGGTCGTCTCGATCGTCGTCGACCACTATCCGGTGGCTTCGATCCGCGACATCTCGACCGATCCGATCATCCGCCTGAACGTTTTCAAGAAGCCGTCGGTCAAGGTCAAGGGCGGCTCGCTGTCGCTCAACGACATCGAGAACGGGAAAATCCGCGAGGCCTTCGAGGACCCGCGCATCCATTTCGCCATCAACTGTGCCGCCGAGAGCTGCCCGCCGATCCGCACCGAAGCGTACGCCGGGCCGCGCATCGGCGAGCAGCTCGACGACCAAGCGCGGAGGTTCTTGAACGGCCCCCACGGCGCGCATCTCGAGAAGGACGGCGACACGCTGATCGTCCACACCACTAAGGTGATGGACTGGTTCGGCGAGGACTTCGACAAGTGGGGCGGCGGGCGCCTGGCCTTCCTGAAGAAGTACGTCTCGCCCGACAAGCGGGCGCAGATCGAGAAGGCCGGCCAGAACGCCAAGCTCGAGTACGACTCCTACAGCTGGAAGCTGAACGACGCCTCGAGATGATCGCCCCGGAGGCTCGGCAGACCGCGATCGACGCCCGACGGCCTGACCGTCGGCCCCGGCCCCTGCTGCGCAGCGCCGCCGCCCTCTTCGCCGACCCGGTGACACCCGAGAAGCGCCGGCTCCTCGCCGAGCGCTGGGAGGGGCTCGCCCCGGCGCTCCGCTTCACCGGCCAGGGGCTCGGCCAGAAGGCGACCGGCTGCGGCGCCACGATCGGCGTCCAGCCGCGCTGCGACTTCGCCTGCACCGGCTGCTATCTGGGCGGCGAGGCGAACCGCATCCCGGCGCTCTCGACCGCCGCCATCCTCGCCCAGCTCGACGAGCTGCGGCGCTACCTGGGGCCGAAGAGCAACGTCCAGCTGACCGACGGCGAGGTGACCCTCCGCCCGGAGAGCGAGCTCCTGGAGATCCTCGGCCACGCCCGCGCCATCGGCGTCGTGCCGATGCTGATGACCCACGGCGACAACCTGCGCCGCCGGCCGGGCCTCCTCGAGCGCCTGATGGAGGGCGGGTTGACCGAGGTGTCGATCCACATCGACATCACCCAGCGCGGCCGCGACGGCCACCGGCGCCCGGCGTCGGAGCTGGAGCTCCACCCGCTGCGCGAGGAGTTCGCGGCGATGATCCGTGCCGCGCGGCGGCGGACCGGGCGCGAGCTCCGCGCCGCGATGACCCTCACCGTCACCGGCGACAACCTGCCGCAGATCGCCGACGTGGTGCGCTGGACGATCGCCCACCGCGACGCCTTCGGCCTGATGAGCTTCCAGCCGCTCGCCCAGGTGGGCCGCACACGCCGCGAGCTCCAGGGGGTCGACGCCGCGGCGCTATGGGCTGAGATCGGCAAGGCGACCGCCGACTTCGGGGCGGTGATCGGGAGGCCCGAGCCGCTCCACTTCGGCCATCCCGACTGCACGCGCTTCGTGCCCTTCCTGGCGCTCGAGCGGCCTGGCGAGCGGCCGCGCCTGATCCAGACTTTCCGCGACTGCCCCGAGGACCTGGCGATCGTCGAGGCGTTTTTCGCCAAGGGTCTGGGCGGCGTCGCCTTCCGCGACGATCGCGCGCTCGAGAAGATCGCTCGCGGCCTCGGGCTCCTCCGCTCCGAGCCGCGCTGGATCCTCGGTCACGTCCGCCGCTGGGCCGACCGCCGCCTCCGGGAGGAGACCGGGAGCGGCCTCGTCAGCCTCTTCGCCGACGCCCTCCGCGGCCGGGTGCGCCTCGACGGCTTCACGCTGACCAGCCATCACTTCATGAGCCCGGAGGAGCTGGGGACCGAAACCGGCCGCGAGCGCCTCGCCGCCTGCGTCTTCCGCGTCCCCGTCCGCGGCGAGATGGTGCCGATGTGCCGCGTCAACGCCGGCGGCGTCCGCGAGAGCTTCTACGCCGAGATCCCGCCGCCGGAGCGCGGAGCGGCGCCGGCGGCCGTGTAGCGCCCGGAGCCTCCGCTCCCAGCTTCATCCCGGCGCGGCCGGGCCGTTCACCCATCCCACGAAGCGCCGCCAGATCGCCCCGCGGTCGAGGTCGGTCACGATCCGCACCGCGCGGCCACCGCGGCCATACTCGATCCACAGCCGGCGGCTGGCGCGGGCCGTCGTCTCGCGGGTCTCGACCAGAGAAGGGTCGAGCGCGTAGGCCGCCGCCGCGAGGTCGAAGGCGGCGAAGCAGGAGCGGCGGTGGAGGAGGATCGCCCGGCGCAGCCAGCGCGCCGAGCCGCGGCGGAGGAAGTCGCCGAGATCACCGGAGAGCTGGGCGAGGTCGCGCCGCGAGATCTGAAGGCGGCGGGCGACGTCGAGCGGCACGAGGGTGAGCGGGAGGTCGCGAGGCGAGGATGGCATGGGCCGCCGAACGGTCCTTCGTCAGGTTGAACTCGTGCGGCCAGAGCGGCGGCCACCGGCCGCGCGAGCTGAGATTGCTGCCGACCAGGACGATCTCGGAGAGCGCGGGACGGACGCCGCGGCGCCGGGCCGCGGCGAGCACCGCGGCGACGTTGGTCAACGGACCCAGGGCGAGCAGGCGGAGCGGGCGGGCGGGGTCGGCCCAGAGGTCGACGGCGTGATCGATGCGCTCCGGGAGATCGGGCGTGGAGACGCCGCGGAGGATGGGCCCTGGGTAGCCGCAGAGCGTCGGCGAGAGCGGCGGGTGTTGGCGAAAGCGCGGGGCTCGGAGGTGTTGCCGGCGACGCTCGACAGGGCCGCGACGGGAGCGCCGGCGGTGAGGAGCGCGGCGAGGGCGAAGGCGTCGTCGACGTCGCCGTGGGGAGAGCCGAGGGCGTTGTCGGTGTCGATCCAGAAGGGCATGGAGGCCGAGGTTGGGTTTGGTGTTGGGAGCGGGTAGGGAGAGGGATTGCCCTGCAAGGTTTCCACCGCCCGCCCCGAGCTGGGTAGGAGGCCACCCTCCCGACCACCCCCCCCGCCCGCTGGGCCGCCTACCAGCCGGGAGTGGAACCGCCTATCGCTGGGAGACGGAGATCGGCATCTCCGCCGCGACCGGCATCGGCCACGCGGCGTGCTCCCTCATCAGGAGGAGCGGTATTCATCCCTTCTTCAGCGTCAACCCTTCCAGGCGCCGAGCATCTTGCGCGTTAGGACGAGCTGGCCGAGGTGGTAGGAGTTGTGGTCGGCGAGCATGAGCGCCTCGCGCAGGAGGGTCTGGCCCTTGCCCCAGGGGAACGGGGTGTAGAGGTCGGCCTCGGCAACGAGGGCTCTCATCGCCTGCAGGTCGCGGCGGAAGGACTCGACGCTGCCGTCCCAGGCCCTATCGTCGGGCGGCGCCTCGCTCTGTGGCCAATAACCCTCCGGCCACTTCGGCGAGACGTGCTTCGGATCGCGGCTGAACTCGAGGATGTCTGACTGGGCGAGCCGCAGGTGCTCCAGGAGCTGCCAGGGGGTGTGGGGCGCGCCTTCGGGTTTGGCGCCGCGGAGCGCCGGCGGCAGATCCGCCACCGCGTCGTCGAAGTCGACATGGGCGTGGGCGCCGGTCAGGAGCTCGGCCAAGTGCTTGCGGAGTGGCTGGTCGTCTTGCATCGCCAAATTCTATGCTCTCGCGCGGGAGGGGGAGCCGATTCCCTCGGCGGCGGCGGCGCGGTCTCCGGCGCGCCCATGGGCGGCCGGCTCCGCTCCCGGCCGCTTGGCCGCTCGGCGGGTGGGGGCGGGAGGGGGAGCGGGCGGCGCCCTACCCAGCCCAGGGTGGGCGGGCGGAAACACGGCAGGCCACGGCCCTCCGCGGCCTCACAGACCCCTATCTCTATAATGATCCTCGCCATGGACCCCATCCACGTCGTCGGCGCCGGCCTCGCGGGCGCGGAGTGCGCCTTCCAGCTGGCGCGCCGCGGCGTGCCGGTGGTGCTCCACGAGATGCGGCCGGGCAAGCCGACGCCGGCGCACCGGACGGGCGATTTCGCCGAGCTGGTGTGCAGCAACTCTCTGCGCAGCGACGACCCCCATCACGCCGCCGGGCTCTTGAAGCGCGAGATGGAGGAGCTGGGGTCGGTCATCATCGAGTCGGCGCGGCGGACGTCGGTGCCGGCCGGGGGGGCTCTCGCCCTCGACCGCGACCGCTTCGCCCGCGAGGTGACGGCGCGGCTCGCGGGCATGCCCGGCATCGAGATCCGGCGCGAGGAGGCGACCGAGATCCCGGCGGGCGAGACGGTCCTCGCGACCGGCCCCCTCACCTCGGCCGCGATGTCCGCCGCCCTCCAGGGCCTGCTGGGGAGCGAGTACCTCTACTTCTATGACGCCATCGCGCCGATCGTCGACGCCGAGAGCCTCGACCTCTCGAAGCTCTTCTGGCAGTCGCGCTACGGCAAGGGCGAGGGCGACGACTACCTGAACGCGCCGCTCGACCGCGACCAGTACCTCGCCTTCCACCGCGCGGTCAGCGAGGCCGAGGTCGTCGTGCCGCACGAGTTCGAGACGGCGATCTTCTTCGAGGGCTGCCTGCCCTTGGAAGAGATGGCGCGGCGCGGCGAGGACACCCTGCGCTACGGCCCCATGAAGCCGGTGGGGCTCCACGCTCCCGACGGCCGGCGGCCGTACGCCGTCGTCCAGCTGCGGCAGGAGAACCTGGCGAAGAGCCAGTTCAACCTGGTGGGGTTCCAGTCGCGCATGAAGTGGGGCGAGCAGCAGCGGGTGCTGCGGATGATCCCCGGCCTCGAGAACGCCCGCTTCGAGCGCTTCGGCCAGATCCACCGCAACACCTTCGTCAACGCGCCGGTCCATCTCGACCGGCTCTACCGGGTGAAGTCGGCGCCGCGGGTGCGCCTCGCCGGCCAGATCACCGGCGTCGAGGGATACCTCGAATCGGCGGCGACCGGCCTCGCGATCGGGCTCTACCTGGCCCTCGAGCGGGCGGGTGGGCGCGAGCCCGAGCCCTTGCCGCCGACGACCGCGCTCGGCGCCCTCGCCCGGCATCTGACCGAGTCGGACCCCCGGCACTTCCAGCCCGCCAACATCAACTACGGCCTCTTCCCCGAGCTGCCCGAGCGCTTCAGGAAGAGCGACCGCAAGGCGGCCTACGTCGAGCGCGCCAGGGCTGATCTCGCCGCCTGGGCCGAGCGCCACGGCCTCGCGACGGCGAGCCTGCGGGAGGAGGCCGTGGGGGCCGATCGGCCCGCGACGGTCGCGGCGGCAGCCGAATAAGCCTCCATGACCCTCCGCCGCCTCGTCCACCGCTACCTCGAGCACCTGCGCGAGGAGAGGAACGCCTCGGGGGAGACGGTGCGGGCCTACGAGGGCGACCTGCTGCGCTTCCTCGAGTTCCTCGCCCGCGACTTCCTCGCCCGGCCGGCCGAGGAGATCGAGCCCGGCGAGGTCGACACCCTGGCCGTCCGCTCCTACCTGGCGGCGCTCGCCCGCCGGGGCGTCGGCAGGAAGAGCCAGGGCCGCGCCCTCTCGGCCGTCCGCAGCCTCTTCCGCTTCGCCTGCCGCGAGGGCTTCCTCGCCGCCAACCCGGCCCAGGGAGTGCCGACGCCGAAGGTCCCCCAGACCCTCCCCCGCCACCTCCGCCCCGGCGAGATCGAGAACCTGCTCGAAGCGCCGGCGGGCGACGAGCCGGCGGCCCGGCGCGACCGCGCGATCTTGGAGCTCCTCTACGCGTCGGGGCTCCGCGTCGGCGAGCTCGTGGGGCTCGACTGGCGGGCGATCGACCTCGCCGGCCGCGCCCTGCGGGTGGTCGGCAAGGGCAACAAGGAGCGGATGGTGCCGTTCAACCGCCCGGCGGCCGAGGCCCTCTCCGCCTGGCTCGAGGTCTGGGAGTCGGTGCGCGGCGAGCCGAGCGGGGGCGACGGCGAGGAGCCGGTCTTCCTCAATTTCCGCGACGGCGGGCGGCTGACCGACCGCTCGGTGCGCCGCATCCTCGACCGCTACGTCGGCGAGGCGTCGATCGCCGCCGGCGTCCACCCGCACACTCTGCGCCATACCTTCGCCACCCATCTGCTGGAGAACGGCGCCGACCTGCGGGCGATCCAGGAGCTCCTCGGCCACAGCTCGCTGTCGACCACCCAGAAGTACACCCATCTCGAGATCGACCGGCTGCTCGCGGTCTACCGCGAGGCGCACCCGCGGGCGCGCGCCGGCAAGGGTTGATGGAAGGCCCCCCGGCGACCCCTCCAGCCAACGCCGGCCCGGGCGAGGACGCCGGCCGGCGCTTCCCCTGCACGCCGGGCGGCGCCATCCGCCGCGGCCGGCGGCGGCTGGCCGCCCTCCTCGCCGGGCTCGCGCTCCTCCTCGTCGCGGTGGCCGGCGGCGCGTGGTGGAGCGGCCGGCGCTGGCCGGCGGTCCTCGCCCTCGCCGTCGCCCTGGTGCCGTGGACGGCCTGGCGGATGAGCGGCGACCTGGATCCTCTATGGCTGGAGATCGAGGCCGGCTGGCTCGTCGTCCAGCGGCGCCGCCGCCGCGAGCGGCGGGAGATCGCGGGCGCCCTCGCCCGCCGCCTCACGGCCGAGGAGATCGCCCATCTCGAGCGCCTGGCGACCGCCGGCGGCATCGCCGCGGGGACCGGCGGCTTCGACTCGCGGCTCCTCGGCGAGTTCGACCTCGCGGCGAGCGACCTCGGAAACGCCGTCCTCGTCGACCGCGGCGAGAGCCGACTCGTCGTCACCCCGGACGAGCCGGAGGCCTTCCTCGCCGCGCTCGCCGAGCGCGGTTGAGCGGCGGGGCTCGAGGTCCGCGCCCCCGCCCGGTGCGGCGCGTAGCTCCCTGCTACAATCGCGCTCCCATGGATACGTACTCCTCGACCACGGTCCTCCTGGTGCGCCGCGACGGCAAGGTGGCGATGGCCAGCGACGGCCAGGTGACGATGAACAACTCGACCGTGGTCAAGGGCGGAGCGCGCAAGGTGCGCCGCGCCGGCAAGGGCAAGGTCCTCGTCGGCTTCGCCGGCGGCGGCGCCGACGCCCTCGCCCTCTTCACCCGGCTCGAGGCCAAGCTCGACGAGTACGCCGGCAACCTCGAGCGCTCGGTCGTCGAGCTCGCCAAGGACTGGCGCACCGACCGCGCTCTGCGCCAGCTCCAGGCGGTGATGATCGTCACCGACCAGGCGCAGAGCTTCTTCGTCTCCGGCGCCGGCGAGCTGCTGCAGCCCGACGACGAGGACGGGGTGATCGCGATCGGCTCGGGAGCGAACTTCGCGCTCGCCGCGGCGCGCGCCCTGCTGCGCCACACCGAGCTCTCCGCCGCCGACATCGTCCGCTCGGCGATGCGGATCGCGTCCGAGATCTGCGTCTTCACCAATGACCGCCTGACGCTCGAGGAGCTGTAACCCAGGTATGTCCATCTCCCTCTCCGGCCCGCCCTCCGGGCCCCTCTCGCCGCCGGCACCGGCCGAGCTCGGCCCCACCCTCGAGAACATGACCCCGCGGCAGGTCGTCGCGGAGCTCGACAAGTACGTCGTGGGGCAGCACCAGGCGAAGCGCGCCGTCGCCATCGCGCTGCGCAACCGCTGGCGGCGCCAGCAGCTGCCGCCCGAGATCGCCGACGAGATCGCGCCCAAGAACATCCTGATGATCGGCCCGACCGGCGTCGGCAAGACCGAGATCGCCCGCCGCCTCGCCCGGCTCGCCAAGGCGCCGTTCCTCAAGGTCGAGGCGAGCAAGTTCACCGAGGTGGGCTACGTCGGCCGCGACGTCGAGTCGATGGTGCGCGACCTGGTCGAGATCGCCGTCGGCATGGTCAAGGAGGAGAAGCGCGACGCGGTGCGCGAGGCGGCGATGGCCCGCGCCGAGGACCGCCTCCTCCAGCTCCTCGTGCCGCCGCGGCCGATCGCCGCCTACCTGCGCCACGAGCCGCCCGCCGACGGCGGCGAGGAGGACGACGACCTCTCCGGCACGCGCGAGAAGTTCCGCGACAAGCTGCGCTCGGGCGCCCTCGACAACCGCATGGTCGAGATCGAGGTCGACGAGGCCTCCTATCCCAGCCTCGAGATGTTCACGCCGCAGGGGGTCGAGGAGGTCGGCATCAACATCAAGGACATGCTGCCCGGCCTCTTCGGGCGCAAGAAGAAGCAGTCGGTGCGGGTGACCGAGGCGCGCGAGATCCTCATCCAGCAGGAGGCCGAGAAGCTGATCGACCGCGCCCAGGTGGCGCGCGAGGCGCGGCACCGGGTGGAGGAGGGCGGGATGATCTTCCTCGACGAGATCGACAAGATCGCCGGCCGCGAAGGGAGCCGCGGGCCGGACGTCTCGCGCGAGGGGGTGCAGCGCGACCTGCTGCCGATCGTCGAGGGCACCAACGTGTCGAGCAAGTACGGGATGGTCAAGACCGATCACATCCTCTTCATCGCCGCCGGCGCCTTCCACGTCAGCAAGCCCTCGGACCTGATCCCCGAGCTGCAGGGGCGTTTCCCCATCCGCGTCGAGCTCGACGCGCTCACCGAGCAGGACTTCGTGCGCATCCTGACCGAGCCGGAGACGGCGCTCACCAAGCAGTACTCGGCCCTCCTCTCGACCGAGAGCGTCGCCGTCGAGTTCACCGCCGATGCGGTCGCCGAGATCGCGCGCCTGGCGGTCGAGGTCAACTCGTCGACCGAGAACATCGGCGCCCGGCGCCTCTCGACGCTGATGGAGCGCCTGCTCGACGAGGTCTCCTTCGAGGCGCCGGACATGGCCGGCGTCGCGGTCAAGGTGGACGCGGAGTACGTCCGCCGCACTCTGCAGGGGATCGTCGAGGACCAGGACCTCTCGCGCTATGTCCTCTAGGGACTGGGCGCCGCGCCTCACCGCCGTCCTGACCCTGCCCCTGACCCTGACCTTCGCTCTCACCGCCGCCGGCTGCGGCAAGAAGGGGCCGCCGCTGCCGCCGCTGCGCTACGTGCCGGCGCCCACCAAGGACCTGGCTCTCGAGCAGCGCGGCGGGAACGTCCTGCTCTCCTTCAGCTACCCGAAGACGACGCCCGCCGGGGTCGCTCTGAACGGCGTCTCGGCGATCGAGGTCTGGGAGGTCGTCCGCCCGGCGCCGCCGCCCGCCGCGCCGCCCGCGCCCGCGGCGGCGACGGGCACGGCGGCCTCCGCCGCGGCCGGTGCCGCCGGGACGGCCCCGAAACCGGCTACCCCGGCCACCCCGGCACTCCGGCGGCCGCTGGGACGACGGCGGCCAAGCCGGCGGCGGCGCAGGCCGGGCGCCGTCCGCGCCGCCGTCGCCCGGCGGCGCCGTCTCCCGGCGCTCCCAAGCCGCCCAGCACGCCGACGCCGGCCGGCACCGTGCCCACTCCCGCGGTGGGGGCGGCGTCCGTGCCGCCTCCCCCGGCGGCCCTGCCCGGCGGCTTCATGCCCCTCGACCCGCGGGAGCTCGAGGGGATGGCGAAGCTCAAGCTGAAGCTGCAGGGGCCGGACGTCGCGGCCGCCACCCTCGGCGAGAAGGTGGCGATCGCGATCCCCCTCCCCGAGCCCCTCCCGGTGCCCGGCGCCACCGCCCCGGCGCCGGCGGGTGCCGCGAGCGCCGCGCCACCGCTCGGCGCCGCCGGCAAGCCGGCGACCGGGGGGGCGAGCGCGCCGGGCGGGAAGACGCCGACCGGCACGAGCTCCAAGGGCCCCGCGAGCCCGACCAAGAGCTCGAGCAAGAGCCCGACCACGAGCCCGGCGGCGAGCGCGCCGGGCGCCCCGCTCGTCCACTACTACGCCGTCCGCACCACCGGGCCGAAGGGCGACCGCTCGGCCTTCTCGAACCAGGCGGCGCTGCTGCCCAAGGCGCCGCCCCTCCCGCCGGGGATCATCAAGCTCACCGGCAAGGCGGACGGCGTCGAGGTGACGTGGACCTATCCGCTCCCGCCCGCGGCTCCTCCTCCCACGGCCTCGCCAGGCCCGGCGCCGGCGCCGAATCCAGCGGCCGATCACGCGTTGGAACCGGCGGCCGATCATGCGGTGAATCAAAAGATCCTGGGCTTCAACATCTACCGGCGCGACGCGAGCGCCAAGACGTTCGGCGCCCCGCTGCGCGCCACCTTCCCCGACCAGCGCTCGCTCGTCGATGCCACCGCCCGCTTCGGCGAGAGCTACATCTACAGCGTGACGGCGATCGCCGATCCCAACCCGCTGCGCGAGAGCGCGATCCAGAGCGAGGTCGAGATCAAGTACGTCGACCGCTTCCCGCCGGCGGCGCCGACCGATGTCGTGGCGCTCGCCGAGGCGGGCAAGGTGCGCGTCGTCTGGCGCGCCTCGGCGGCGGCCGACCTCGCCGGCTACCTGGTCTACCGCCGCGCCGGGGCGAGGGGGGAGTTCAAGAAGCTCACCCCCCAGCCGATCGAGGACGTGCAGTACCTGGACGGCTCGGTCGCCGCCGGGGCGACCTTCACCTACCGGGTGACCGCGGTCGACAAGTCGGGCAACGAGAGCGCGCCGGGAGAGGCGCAGACCAAGGCTCAATAGGAGACGGGCGCGGAGCCCCGGCGTGACCGCCTTCTACAAGCTCTCCGGCAGCGGCAACGACTTCCTGGCCCTGGCCGAGCCCGCCGCTCCGCCGGCGCCGGAGCGGATCCGCGCCTGGTGCCGGCGCGGCGTCTCGCTCGGCGCCGACGGCCTCTTCGTCCTGCGGCGGCTGGCCGCCGGCGTCGGCAGCGCTGGCGGCGTCGCCATGGACTACTGGAACGCCGACGGCCTTCCCGCCGATCTCTGCCTGAACGGCACGCGCTGCGCCGCGCAGCTCGCCTTCCACCTCGGCTGGGCGGCGGACCGGGTGCGGATCGAGACCGCGGCGGCGGCGGTCGACGCCCGCCGGCTCGACGGCTCGCGCGTCGCCTTGGCGCTCGCCGCTCCGCCGGCGCCGCGCCGGCGGAGCGTCGCCGTGGGCGGCGGAACCTGGGACGGCTGGTCGGTCGAGGTGGGCGTGCCGCACTTCGTCCTCCCCTGGTCGGAGAGCCTCGCCGGCGCGCCGGTGGTCGAGCTGGGGCGCGCCCTCCGCTTCGCCCCCGACTTCGCCCCCGCCGGCGCCAATGTCGACTTCGTCCGCTTCCCCGACCGCGGAACGGTAGAGATCCGCACCTACGAGCGGGGGGTCGAGGACGAGACCCTCTCCTGCGGCACGGGGGTCCTCGCCGCCGCCGCGGTGGGGCTCGCCCTCGGCCGCGTGCGGCCGCCCCTCGCCGTCCGCACCCAGAGCGGCCTGGCGCTCGACGTGGAGGTCGAAGGGCCCGCGCCGCCGGATTCGGCCTCCGGCCGCTGGTCGCTCGGCGGCGACGCCCGCCTCGTCGCCGCCGGCGAGCTGCTGCCGGAGGCGGAGCTCTCCCCGGCCCCGCCCGCCTGGTCCTAGGACCGGGCTCGCCGAGATGAATCCGCTACAATGGCGCAGCCGGGCGCCCGCCCGGCGGGTTGTCCGTGGGTGGAAGGGAGTCCGAACCGGAGCGATGACGAGCACAACCCGGCGGGTCGCGGCGATCGTGCCGGCGTACAACGAGCAGGAGACGCTGGCGGAGGTGCTCTCCGTCCTCAAGTCCACCCCGTTGATCGACGAGGTGCTCGTCGTCTCCGACGGCTCGACCGACGAGACCGTCGCCATCGCCCGCGGCATGCGGCTCAAGACCATCCACCTGCGGGAGAACCACGGCAAGGGGACGGCGATGGCGATGGGGGTGGCGCAGACCGACGCCGGGATCCTCGTCTTCGTCGACGGCGACATCCTGAACCTGACCGGGGCGATGCTCGAGAAGCTGATCCGGCCGGTCCTCGACGGCCGCTCCGACATGAACGTCGGCATCCGCAACCGCGGGACGATCCTCAACGCCATCCACCGCACCTTCGGGCCGCTCCTCTCCGGCATCCGATGCCTGAAGCGCGAGGTGTTCGAGGCGGTGCCCGAGGAGCAGATCGCCGGCTTCGCCATCGAGACCGGGCTCAACTGGTCGTGCCGCCAGCTCGGGATGTGCACCACGACGACCGTGTTCTTCCACCTCAAGCACCTGGTCAAGGAGAAGAAGCGCGGCCTCCGGCGCGGCGCGCTCGCACGGGTCGAGATGTTCGTCGCCGTCTTCCGCGCCTACCTGGCGCTGGTGATGAAGCACCCCGGTCTGCGCCGCCCCGGCGTGCCGCGCCCGCTCGCCGGCGAGCGGGAGTACGTCATCTTCTCCTGAAGGCCCGAGCCGTGGCCGCAGAGCTCCGCCGGTCGATTTTCCTCCGTCGACGAGCAGCTCGCGCTCTTGAAGCGCGGCGCGGTCGACTTGGTCGACGAGGCGCAGCTGCGCTCGAAGCTCGAGCGGGCGCGGAAGACCGGCAAGCCGCTCACCGTCAAGACCGGCTTCGACCCCTCCTCGCCCGATCTCCACCTCGGCCACACGGTGCTGCTGCGCAAGATGCGGCACTTCCAGCAGCTCGGCCACCGGGTGATCTTCCTGGTCGGCGACTTCACGGCGCGGATCGGCGACCCGACCGGCAAGAAGACGACCCGGCCGCAGCTCGACGAGGCAGCGGTCAAGGCCAATGCCGAGACCTACCAGCGCCAGGTCTTCCGTGTCCTCGACCGCGAGAAGACGGTCGTCGACTGGAACGACCGCTGGCTGGGGCAGCTCGGCTCGCACGGCATCGTCCGCCTCGCCGGCCGCTACACCCTGGCGCGGATGATGGAGCGCGAGGACTTCCGCACCCGCTACCAGGAGAACCAGCCGATCCACCTCCACGAGCTGCTCTATCCGCTCGTCCAGGGCTACGACTCCGTCTTCTTGCAAGCCGACGTCGAGCTCGGCGGCCACGACCAGATCTTCAATCTCCTCGTCGGCCGCGACCTGATGAAGGAGGAGGGCCTGGAGCCGCAGGTCGTGCTCACCGTGCCGCTCTTAGTCGGGCTCGACGGCAGCGACAAGATGTCGAAGAGCCTCGGCAACGCGATCGCCGTCGAGGACTCGCCGAAGGAGATGTACGGCAAGGCGATGTCGATCCCCGACACCCTCCTGTGGGACTGGTATCTGCTGCTGACCGACCTGTCGGAGGCGGAGATCGCGCGGCGCCGGGCCGCGGTCGAGGCGGGCCGCCTCCATCCCAAGGCGGCGAAGGGCGATCTCGCAGAGAGCCTCGTGGCCCAGTACCACGGCGCGGCGGCGGCGGCGGAAGCTGCGGCCGAGTTCGAGCGCATCTTCGCCGGCGGCGGCGTGCCGGACGAGATCGAGGAGCGCGAGCTCGCCGGGGGCGCGCGGCAGGTGCGCGCGATCCTCGCCGAAACGAAGGCCGCGGCGTCGAGCAACGACGCCGTCCGCCTCGTCCGCCAGGGCGCGGTGACGATCGACGGCGAGCGCGCCGCCGACCCCTTCCGCGACCTCCCGCCGCGCCCCGAGCCGTACCTGTTCAAGGTGGGGAAGCGCCGCTTCGTGCGCGTCCGCCTGACCGCCTGAGCTCGGTCTCGCCCGCTTGGGTCATAATCGGCGACGGATGCGCTGCCGAATCTCCGCCATGCTCCCCGCGCCGGTCCCCGACTTACCCCTGGCGCCGCTCGTCGCGCTGCTCCTCGCGCTGCTCCTCCCGCTGCTCCTCCCGGCGGCGGCGCCGGCCGCGCCGCCGCCGGTTCACGCCGACGGCAGCGCGTTCGGCCTCGCCGTGGCGATCGAGGTGCGCGACCTGCCCGCCGACACCGCGCGGGCGGCCGTCGCGGCGGCGCTCCGCGAGATCGCGGTCCTCGAGCGCGAGACCGACCCCGGATCACCGGCCGGCCCGGCGAAGCCGATCGCCGGCACGCTCGCGGCGCTCAACGCGGCCGCGGGCCGCGGGCCGCAGCCGATCGAGCCGCATCTCTTCCAGGTCCTCTCCCGCGCCGCCGACTTCTGCCTCTGGTCGAACGGCGCGCACGGGCCGCTCGCCCGCGACCTCTACCGCCTGTGGGGCCATGGCGCGGTCGCCGCGGTGGCCGCGGCGCTCCCCGCGGACGACAAGCTGGCCGCGGCGGTGAAGGCCGCCGCCTGCGGCCGGCTCGTCCTCGATCCCAAGGCGCATGCGGCGAGTCTCGCGGCCGGCGGCGGGATCGAGCTCTGGGGCTTCGCCGAGGGCGCCGCGGTCGATCGCGCGGTCGCGGCGCTGCGCGAGCGGGGGGTCGGCAACGCCATCGTCGGGATCGGCCGCATCTGGCGCGCCGTCGGCCCCGGGCCGGACGGCAAGGGATGGCGGGTCTCGCTCCCCGCCCTCGCCGGCATGCCGTCGCCGATCGGCGAGGTGCGCCTCAGCGACCAGTCGCTCGCCTTCGTCACCGCCGACGACCGTCCGCTCTCGATCGCCGGCGACGTCTTCTCGCCGCTCATCGACCAGCGCTCCGGGCGCCCGGTCGACGGGATGCAGGCGGTCGCCGTCCGCACCCTCGACGGGCTCGATGCCGAGGCGCTCGCCGCGGGCCTCTTCATCCTCGGCACCCGCGAGGGCCAGCTCCGCGTCGGCGCCCTGCGCCCGGAGCCCTCGGTCGTCTGGGCTCTCGGCTCGGGCGCCGGCGCGCCGCTCCTCGTCGAGTATCACTGGTCGGCGACGGCGCCGAGGAAACCGGACGCCGACGGCAGCCCGCGCCTGGTGCTCCCCGGGCACTGATCGCCGCGCCCTCAGGGCGGCGGAGCCACTCCCGCCAAACCCCCCCGGCGGCCGGCGGCGCGCGGCGTGAGCTGGTGGGCGAGATACCCGGCGAGCCAGAGCGCCGAGGCGCCGAGGTGGACGGCCGCCCAGACCTTCCGCCAGGCATCGTCGACCGCGGTCTGCAGCAGATAGCCGGAGGCGGTCATCGGCAGGAGGGTGACGGCGAGGGCGACGCCGCTCCGGCGGCGGGCGGGCTGCCCCGAGCGCCAGCCGCCCCAGACGTGTCGCCGCCAGATCAGGCCGGCGGCGAAGACGAGGAGCGGCGCCGCGAGGACGTGGAGGTGCTGCACGGCCGGCTGCCAGGGATGATGGACGACGGCGTACGGATCGGCCGGCTGCAGGAGATAGAGCATCCAGGCGTAGACCAGGCCGGTGCCGCCGACGAGGACGGTCGCGGCATGGAGCAGCCACAGCTCGGTGCGGCTCATCGCCGCGGCTTCTCCGCCGCGGGGCCGCCCGGAGCGGGCGCCGTCTTCTCGCGCTCGGCGAGGACTTGGTGGAGCGCCAGCACCCGGCGTACGGCGGCGGTCGTCGCCCGCGCGGTGAGCGTCGCGCCGGCGACCGGCCGGATGCCGCGCGCGAGATCGAGCTCGGCGTCCAAGCCCCTGCCGGCGAACTGCCCGTACCAGGCGCCCCGCGGCATGTACTCCTCCGGCTCGTGGAACGCCAGCACCTCGACCCGCGCCACCTTGCCGCGCGGATCGACGACCACCATCACCGTCTCGGGGAGCGTCCGCACCCGGTGGTTGTCGAAGTAGGCGGTGCCCGCCGGCTTGCCGTCGCGCATCGCGGCATAGTAGGTCACGAGCGCGCTCGTCACCTCGACTCCGGCGCGCTGCCGGGCGCGCTGCAGCTCGTCCGTCTTGAGGTACGCCGTGCGGCGCGCGACCTGAGCGCCGGGAAAGGCGAGCTTCAGCGCCTCGTCGACGGTCAGGAAGACCTTGGCGGCGGCGGGCGAGGCGAGGATCGCCGCGCTCAGGATGGCGACGGGGACATAGCGAGCGGACATCATTCACCCCTTCGCCTAGAAGATGTACCCGAGGGCCAGGTTGAAGCGGTCGAGCCCGCTGCCGGCGCGGTTGTCGTAGTTCTGGTAGTCGGCCTTGAAGATCACCTGCGCAATGGGGTGGTAGGCGAGCCCCGCCGTCCAGATGCGGGTGTCGTTCGCCGGATCGGCCGCGAAGCCGGTGGGCACCGACGCCTGGGTGTTCAGGCGCTCGTAGCGCACGAAGGGGAGGAGGGCCTGCTCGCCGTGCGGCCAGGCCGCGAAGAGGTCGTAGCCGACCTCGACGTAACCGCCGGAGAGGCGGTTGCCGACGGACTCGGCGCCCGCGAGCTCCTGGATGCGGTCGAGCTCGGCGACGTCCGCGAGCGACGCCTGCGCGGCGAGGGCCCGCACCTGGAGGCCGCGGTAGCTCCAGGTGAGGTGGCCCTCGACCAGCGTCGTGCCGACGTGGAGGCGGCGGCCGGCGGCGGTCGTCAGGCCCTGGCCGGAGCCGCCGCGGAAGACGGAGAAGCCGGTGACGAGCCCCGGCCGCGGCGTCCAGTCGAGCCGGACGACGCCGGCGAGGTCGTCGGCCTTGGCCTGCGAGCCCTCGGCGCTCCCCTCCGCCAGCCCGGCGGCCGAGAACCCCGACGCGTCGAGGCCGCCGGTCAGGTAGGCGCGGTAGGCGAGCTGTCCCGCCTCGCCATAGATGCCGACGCCGCTCTCGCGCCAGGTGGAGGGGATGAGGAAGCTCTCGACGTCGGGCCGGCGGGCGGAGAGGAACGTCGTCGGCTCGTGGAGCTCGTTGAGGATTCCCACCGGCATCAGGAGCAGGCCGCCGCGGAACGACAGCGCCGGCCGCCAGCGGTAGTCGAGATAGGCGAACTCGACCGCCGCCTCGCCTCCCTTCTCGGTGTTGGCGTGCTCCCACTCGAGCTCGGAGTTGAGCAGCCAGCGGTCGGTCCATTTGTAGCCGAGGTAGACGACGCCGCGCAGGAGGTCGAGGCGATCGCTCTCGGCCGCCGGCGAGCCGTCGTCGCGCCGGCTGCGGAAGTTCTGGTAGAGCGCCTCGCCGTAGCCGCCGATCGAGACGCCGCGCTGCGTGCGGTAGATCTTCGAAGCCGCCGGCCCCATCCCCCGCTCGGCAGCGGTGGCGCCCGCCACCTCCTCGCCCAGCTTCAGCCGCTCGATCTCCTGGGCGAGGATGTCCAGCCGGCGGTCGATCTCGGCGAGGCGGGCCGGGTCGCCGGCGGAATCTGCCGCCGGGCGCGCCGCGGTCGCCATGCGCGCCAGCTCCGCCTTGAGCGCCGCGACTTCTTTTTCCAGGCGCGTGAGACGGGCCTCGAGGCCCTCGCCCGGCGGCCCGCTCGCCGGCCCGGCACCGCTCTCCTGGGGGCGGGAGGCGACAGCCGAAAGGGCCGTATCGGCCGAGAATGCGCTGCAAGAGAGGGCGAGAGCTGCGGACAGCAGGATCACCCACGGCCGGCGGCGCGGGGCAAACCCATCGCGATGACTCATGTAGAGTCTCCCTGTGGGCCCGCTCGCGCGGGCCTGCGAGTGGAGCGGCGAGGCGGACCTGGTTGGCACCGCCGCCTCGTCGTTCCTGGTTCTCGGGCTTCGTCCCCTCGCCCGGCGGCGGCTCCTACGGGGACTCCCTCTCCAAGCTCACGTCCTCCGTTAGGACCGCCAGCCTGCCGCGCAGGCCGCGGCTGGCGCGGGCGACGAGCCGGCCGTTCTCCGGCACCAGGATCAGCACCTCGATCTCCGGATGCGCCGCCGCCCAGGCGAGCGCCCGCTCCGGGCCCATCACGAAGAGGCCGGTCGACAGGCAGTCGGCGACGAGCGGATCGGCCGCCCAGGCGGTGACGCTCCCGAAGTCGGGCGCCGGCCGGCCGGTCCGCGGATCGAGGAGATGGCCGTAGCGCCGGCCGTCCACCACGACGGCGCGCTCGCTGTTGCCGGAGGTCGAGAGCGAGCCACGGTCGAGGCGCGCCGCGATCACCGGCCGGTCGCGCCGGCGCGGGTCGGCGATGTCGACCGTCCAGGCCGGTCCTGCCCGCCGTCCCGCGCTCCACACGGCCACCTGGCCGCCCAGATCGAGCAGGGCGCGGTAGGCACCGAGCTCGGCCGCGGTTCCCGGAACGGTCGAGCGCCGCGAGCGCGTCCCGCAGCGCCGCGCCCTTGCCCCAGCCCCCCTCCTCGATCGTCAGCTCGGGCCGCCGCCGGATCGCCGCGCGCCCCGCGAGAGCGAGCCCGGAGAAGCCGGTCGCCGCGACGGCGCGGGCGAGCTCGTCCGCCGCCGGCACCCGGCCGCCGTGGCGCAGGCCCCAGGCGGCGACGAGCGGTCCGACCGTGGGATCGAAGGCGCCGCCGGTGGCGCGGGCGCACTCGAGGGCGCCGCGGAGGTCGGCGGCCAGGGCCGGCGAGAGCGGGAAGGGCGATGCCGGCCGGCGCGCGGTTGAGGCGCGCCAGCTCGGTGTCGTCACGCCAGGTCGAGAGGCGCGCCTCCGCCGCCTCGATCGCGGCGACCGCGCGCTCGCTCGCCGCGAGGCCGCCGGCGCGGTCGGCCGCTTCGATCGTCAGCGCGAGCGAAGTCCCCATGAGCGCCAGCCGGCGCTCGACGACGACCGGCCTCGGCGCGGGGCCGGCGCTCGCCGGCGCGCCGCCCGGCAGGGTCGCGGCGAGGGCGAGGGCGGCGAGCGCCATGCCGCGGGCGCCCCTCACGCCTCGGGCTCCACGGTCCGCGGCCCGCCGCAGCAGGCGCCGCCGGGCGGGATCGGACGGCCGTGCGGACAGCGGGTGGGGTGATCGAGGAAGGCGCAGACCTGATCCTCGAAACCGGGGGCGAGCGGCCGCTCGGCGCCGCACTCGGCCGAGAGCGGGTGGCCGAGCGTGCGCGCCAGGAGCACCTCGGCGAGGCGCGCCCGGCGGACAGCGGGGGCGGCCTCGGCCCGGCCGCGCTCGGTGAAGGCGATGCGGCCGTCGACGAAGGCGAGGAGGCCGGCGGCGAGGAGCTCGGCCACGCCGCGGCGCGCCACCGAGACCGCGGCGCCGTCCTCCTCGAGCAGCCGCCAGAGGTCGACGAGGGCCGACTGCAGCTCGGTCTCCTGCGGCCGCGGCGGCGCCGCCAGGCGCCCGTGCTCGAGGCGGACCTCGCGGTCGGCGCGGGCGGCGATCTCCGGGTCATGGGTGACGAGGACGAGCGTGTGGCCGCGCTCGTGGAGGTCCTGGAGGAGCGCCATCACCAGGGCCTCGTTGACCGCGTCGAGGTTGCCGGTCGGCTCGTCGGCGAGGACGAGCGGCGGGTGGTTGATGAGCGCGCGCGCGATGCAGACGCGCTGCTGCTCGCCCCCCGAGAGCTCGGAGGGCAGGTGCTCGAGCCGGCCGCCGAGCCCCACCTGGCGGAGAGCCTCCTCGGCCTCGCCGCGGTCGGTCATGCTGTGGACGTACTGCGCCAGCATCACGTTCTCGAGCGCGGTCAGGTAGGGGATGAGGTGGAACTGCTGGAAGACGAGGCCGACGGTCCGCTGGCGGTAGCGCGCCAGGTCGCGGGTGGAGAGGCCGGCGAGGTCGAGGCCGTCGACCTCGACGCGGCCGGAGGTCGGGTGGTCGAGCCCGGAGAGGATGTTCAAGAGCGTCGTCTTGCCGGACCCCGACGGCCCGGTCACCGCCACCCACTCGCCGCGGCCGGCGGCGAGCGTCAGCTCGTCCAGCGCGGCGAGCGAGCCGAATCGCCGGGTGAGGCCCTCGACCGCGAGGAAGGGAGCGCGCGACGCCGTCTCGACCATCGCCGTCATTCGCCGCCGCGGAGGACCCCGGCGACGTCCAGCCGCTCGACCCGCGAGAGGGCGATGGCCATCGAGAGGCCGACGACCGCGACCGCGGCGAGGGCCGCCCCGGCGGCGCCGGAGAGGGTGAGGGCGAGCGCCGGCCCGCCGCCGCCCGGTCCCAGCAGGTGGTCGGCGAGCCAGCCGGCCGCGAGCTCGCCCGCGACCTCGCCGGCGAGGCCGGCGACGAGGGCCGCGGCGAGGAGCTCGGCGGCGAAGAACCCGGCCACCCGCCGCCCGGTGTAGCCGAGGGCGAGGAAGAGGCTGATCTCCGCCCGCCGCTCGCCGACCAGCGCGGCGGTCGCCGCGCCGACGGAGAGGAGCGCCAGCGCCAGCGACACCGCGGAGACGGCGGCGAGGACGAGGGTGAGCCGCCGGGTGAGCCGCGCGTCCGACTCGCTCGTCTTCAGGAGCGGCGTCGCCTCGACCCCCGGGACGCTCGCCTCGACGGCTTGGGCGACCGCCGTCAGCCGCCGCGGATCGGCGCGGAGGTCCAAGCGCGCGAAGCCGCCGGCGCCGGTTCCCGCCGGCGCCGGGACCCCGGTCGCCGCGGTGACGCCGGGGACCGCGCGCACCCGCGCCAGCTCCGCCGCGGGGATCGCCGGCAGGCCGCCGACCTGGGGGCGGACGGTCAGGTTGGGGCCGAAGGCGGCGAGGCTGGCGCCCAGGCGGTCCTCGACCCGCACCGAGAAGCCGGCGAGGGTGGCGACCGTCCCCGCCGCCACCGCCACCGCCGTCGCGATCAGCGCCAGCTGGCGCGAGCGGCGGCGCAGGCTGGCGGCGGCGAGACGCAGGACCATGGGTGAGGACCGGGGACTACGCGGTCGCCCGCTTGAGGATCGCCGCCGGGTAGCGGCCGAGGGCGCGGAGGATCGGGGCGAGGCTCGCCAGGGTGGCGACCGCGAGGCCCGCGAGGGCCGCGTAGGGCAGGAGCGCCCAGGCCCAGGGGACGGCGACACCCAGGACGCGGCTGCCGAGGAGGCGCCCGAGGGCGAGACCCGCGGCGCCCCCCAGGATGCCCCCGGCGAGGCCGAGGAGCGCCGCCTCGGAGAGGAAGAAGAGCACCACGCGCCCGCGCGCGGCGCCGATCGCGACGAGCAGCCCCGCCTCGAGGCGCCGCTCGAGGACGGTCGCGGTCATCGCCGCGGTGACGCCGACCGCGGCGCCGAGGAGGGCGATGACGGCGAGCGCCGCGAGGACGCCCCGCAGGCGCTCGGTCACCGCCGCGGTGGCCGCCGTGACGCCGTGGAGGACGCCCGCCCGCGCGCCGGGGAGCGACTCCGCGATCTGGAAGGCGACGGAGGACGGATAGGCCGTGCAGTACCAGGTGTCGTACTGCTGGGGGGTGAGGCTCTTGGGATCGCGGACGTTGCCGCTCTCCGGCTTGGTGAGGGCGAAGACCTCGGCGCGGGTGTAGCGGCCGGGCTGGCCGGCGAGCCCGGCGACGACGGGGAGCGGCACCAGCGCCTGCTCCTCCTCGTCGCCGCCGCTCGCCACCAACCCGACCACGCGAAGCTCCGCCGTGCGCGAACCGAGGCTGGCGCGGACGGTCCCGCCGATCCCCGCCCCGAGCCGCGCCGCCAGCCGCCGGCCGAGCGCCGCCTCCGGAGCCCCGTCGGCGGGCCAGCGGCCGTCGACCTCGAGGGTCGGCCGCACGGCGGGGAGGCCGGTCTTCCAGCCCGGCACCTTGGCGTCGGCCGGAACCGCGAACCAGGTGCCCACCAGCGGCGCCACCAGCGTCGCCGGCGTGAGCCGCGCGCCGCCCGGCGCGGCGCCCGCGAGCCGCACGCGCAGCTCGTAGAGCGGCGCGAAGGCGACGATGTTGTTGGCCCAGAAGATCTTCTTCAGGCCGGCGAGCTCGCCGACCGGGAGCGTCGCCCCGGCGGCCGCGGGCATCACCTCGAGGTTGGCGCCGTAGGAGGAGAGCTCGGCGGCGAGCCGATCGCCGGAGGCGAGCACCACCTCGACGAGCGCCGCGGCGCCCATCGTCCCCAGGGCGACGGCGGTGGCGGCGAGGAGCTTGCGGCGGGTGCCGCGCCGCACCGATTCGGCGAGCAGTCGCAGGTACATGCGCTACATCGCGTGGCCGGCGTGCTGCGGCGCCGCGCCGAAGTAGCGCCCGCCGGCCGCCAGGTCGGCGGCGGCGAGCACCAGGCTCCCGGCCTCGACGCGCGAGGCGAGCGGGATCGGGTTGCAGCCGCCGGTGCGGCCGATCGACGGCGGGTAGATGAGCGACCCGCAGTGCAGGCAGACGACGTTGCCGCCCTCCTGGTAGTAGCCGCGCGCGCCGCAGATCAGGCAGGCGTCGAAGGCGGTGGCGATGTGGCCCTGGGCGTCGACCGGCACGGCGATGAAGCGCACCGTGCGGCCGCCGACGGTGGCGACGAAACGGCGCAGCGTCTGGCCGTGGAACGAGGCGAGGGGGATGCGGACGGCGCCGTCCGGCCCGGGGACGACCGGCGTCGCGGGCGAGAGGGAGGCCGGCGGCCGCGAGTAGATCCAGCCGAGCCCGAGCGTGGCGACGACGGCGATCCCGAGCGTCCCGCCGAGCATCCGCGCCCGCCCCTGCCGGAGCTCGGCGGCGCGCTCCAGGCGGACGGTCGCGGCATCGGGGGCGGCGGCCGGCTCGGCGCTCGGACGCCGCTTGCCGGGCACCAGGAGCATGAGGAGCGGCAGGGCGAGGACCGCGAGGACGAAGAAGAACTCGTCCTTGACGAGCGGCCCGATCGTCGCCATGGTGGTGGGGTTGGCCGGCAGCCACCCCGCCTCGGCGAGCTCGTGGTAGCCGTTGAGGAGCAGCTGGACGAGGAAGACGAGGAGCGCGATCCCGGTGACGGTGAAGAAGCGGCCGAGGTCGACGCGCACGCTGCCGCGGACGAAGAGGACGCCGAAGGCGGCGGCGAGCGCCAGGCCGGCGAGCGCGCCGAGGAGCGCCAGGAGGCCGCTCGTGGTGAGCGAGAGGGCGGAGAGGAAGAGGACCGTCTCGGCCCCCTCGCGGAAGATCATCACGAAGGTGAAGAGGAAGAGCCCGAAGCCGACGGCGCGCGCCGAATCGCGCTGGACGATCCGCGACAGCGCCCCGCGCACCTCGCCGGCGAGCTCGCGCGCATGGCGCCACATCCAGAGGAGGAAGGTGGCGACGAGGAGCGCCGAGACGACGTAGAGGAGCCCCTCGAAGACCTCCTCGTTCAGTGCCACGCGGTAGAGGACGAAGGCGCCGGCGAGGGCCGCGGCCGCGGCGGTCGCGATGCCCGCCCACACCGCCGGGAGGTGGCGCTCCTGGCCCTCCTTGCGCAGGAAGGCGACGATGATGGCGACCATCAGGGCCGCCTCGATCCCCTCTCGCAGGGTGACGATCAGCGCCTCAAGCATGGGCGCGGACCTCGTCCGCGGGGAGACGGCCGGGCCCTGTCCCATCGGCCGCGGCCGCGGCCGCCGCGCAGCGGTTGCAGAGCCCGGCGATCTGCAGCGTATGGCGCGACGGCTCGAAGCCGTGGGCGCGGCAGATCTCGGCCTGCAGGGCGGCGATCCCCGGGCTGACGAACTCGACCACCCGGCCGCAGCCGGTGCAGACGAGGTGGTCGTGGTTCTGCTGCCCGCCGTGGACGTGCTCGTAGAGGAAGCCGCGGCGCCCCAGCCGCTGCTTGCGGGCGAGGCCGCACTCGACCAGCAGGTCGAGATTCCGATAGACCGTGGCGCGCGATATCTTCGAGCCGCGCGCCTGCAGCGCCCGCAGCAGCTCCTCGGCGTCGATGTGGCCGTGCTGGGCGAAGATCTCGTCGAAGAGCGTCAGGCGCTCGCCGGTGATGCGCTGTCCCCGCTCTCGGAGGAGGGCCAGGAACTGCTCGCGCTCGCGGATCTCGGGCATGGACTCGTCTCTCGTGCGGCGACTCTCTCGAATTATTGAGACAACGTCTCAACTAGCCGAGACGATTCTGGACCGCGGCGGTCCTGTTTGTCAACACGCGCCTCCTGCCCCTATATACCGCGTGATACAGTGAGCGCCCGCGCACGGCGGAGGCGCGCGCCTCCGCTGCCACCGTCCAATCCGAGCCACCGGCGCCGACCGGCGCCCCGCATCTCCAACCACCGAGGAGCCGCGCGCCGCGACATGAGCGAGAAACCGCGCCCGACCACCGACTTCCAGATCGCCTCCGAGCAGTTCGACATCGCGAGCGAGATCATGGGGCTGCACGAGGAGCTGCGGCTCCTCCTGAAGACTCCCTTCCGCGAGATGCGCGTCGACGTCCCGATCCGCCGCGACGACGGCACCGGGGCGGTGTTCATCGGCTATCGTGTCCAGCACAACGGCGCCCGCGGCCCCTACAAGGGCGGCATCCGCTATCACCCCGAGGTCGACATCTACGAGATCCGCGCCCTCGCCGCCCTGATGACCTGGAAGACGGCGCTGATGGACCTGCCGTTCGGCGGCGCCAAGGGCGGGGTGGCCTGCGTGCCGTGGGAGATGAGCCCGGGCGAGCTCGAGCGCCTCACCCGCAAGTTCATCCAGCGGATCTCGATCATCCTCGGGCCGCAGCGCGACATCCCGGCGCCGGACATGTACACCAACGCCCAGACGATGGCCTGGATCATGGACCAGTACGGGCGCAAGAACGGCTACTCGCCGGCGATCGTCACCGGCAAGCCGCTCGAGCTCGGCGGCTCGCAGGGGCGCGAGGCGGCGACCGGGCGCGGCACCATCTTCCTCCTCGAGCACCTGGCGCGCGAGTGGGGGGTAGACCCGGCGGCGAGCACGGCGGTGATCCAGGGCTTCGGCAACGTCGGCTCCTTCGCCGCCCGCTTCTTCCATGAGCTGGGGGGCAGAGTGGTCGCGGTCTCCGACATCGACGGCGGCCTCTACGACCCGGCGGGGCTCGACATCCCGGCGCTCCTCGTCCATGCCCGCGAGCACCGCGGCAGCATCAAGGGCTTCGGCCAGGGCAAGGCGGTCTCGAACCAGGACATCCTGACGCTGCCCTGCGACTTCCTCATCCCGGCGGCTCTCGGGGGGGTGATCAACCGCAAGAACAGCGAGGCGATCCAGGCGCGCTTCATCCTCGAGGCCGCCAACTCGCCGACCACGCCGCGCGCCGACCAGAAGCTCGCCGAGCGCGGCATCGTCGTCGCCCCCGACATCCTGGTCAACGCCGGCGGCGTCACCGTCTCCTACTTCGAGTGGGTGCAGAACCTCCAGCAGTTCTTCTGGGACGAGGAGCAGGTGAACCGCGAGCTGGCGAAGCGGATGGAGAAGGCCTGGAAGGAGGTGCTCGCGGTCCATCGGGAGCGCCAGGTCGACCTCCGCCGGGCGGCCTACATCATCGCCATCGACCGCGTGGCGCGGGCGGAGAGCCTGCGCGGCTTCGAGTGAGGCCGAGCCTCATTCGAGCTCGTCGCCCCACGCCGGCGCCCGCGCCCACGCGGTGACCCAGGCGGAGCCGCCGCCGCGCGCCACCTGCGCCCTGACGACGAGGAGCCGGCCGGCGAAGCCGGCGGCGGCGCGCACCTCGAAGCGCCCGACCCCCAGGAACTCGACCCGGCTGCCGATGGTGCCGCCGGCGAACGGGTGCGCCGCGGCGCCGCGGTAGGCCGGGTCGGCGGCGAGATGGGCGAGGCTCTCGGCGAGCGCGGCGTCGGAGAGGGCGGCCAGGGCCGTCGCCGCGGCATCGGCGCGCGCGGCGCGCATGCGGAGCAGCAGGGCCGAGGCGGCGAGCTCGAGAGAGACCGCGACGAGGAAGAGGACGAGAAGGGCGGTCAGCAGCGCGTAGCCGTCCTCCCCCGGCCGCCCGCCGCGCCGGCGCCGGGCGCCGCTCGCCGTCCTCCTCACCACCCGTTCCCCAGCCCGGCGCCGCGCGGCGCGGCGAGGAGGGTCTCCGTCCGCTCCTCCCAGCGGCTGCCGCGGTCGGCGGGGAGCCCCGGCAGCGGGCTGCGGCCGAGCGCCCGGCGGCGATAGCGCACGGTGACCGCGGCGAGGCGGTCGCCCAGCGCGGCGCTCGAAAACCCGAGGACGTCGCGCCAGGCCGGGGCGTCGGCGGCGAGCTCGCCGCTCGCCGCGTAGACCTGGCGGCGCACCTCGGAGCCCACCTGCCGGTAGACGATCGTCCCCGCCGGATGGCCGTCGAGGCGCAGGCCGCCGTCCGGCAGCGTCGAGAACGCCGCGGCGGCGCGCACGTCGCCGCGCATCCGCGCCAGGAGGAGCGCCACCGGCGGCTCGGTGACCTCGCCCTGGGCGGTCGCGAAGCGCTCTGCGCTCTCCGCCAGGAGCTGCGCCGCGAGCGCCAGCGCGAAGAGCAGGAGGACCAGGGCGATCAGCGTCTCGACGAGGGTGAAGCCGCGGGCGCCGCTACGGCGCCTCGTGGCCCTCATGGCGCCGCCGCGGCGGGCTGCCAGACCAGGCTGGCGAGCCGCCGCTCGAGCGGCTGACCGGCGATCTGGTACCGGGCGCGGAGGGCGACCTCGTAGAGGCCGGGCGGCGCGGCGGCCGCGACGTCGAGCTCGATCGCCATGCCGTCCGCCGGAGCGCCGAGGCCCGCCAGGTCCGCGGCGCCGAAGTGGCCGGGATGCAGCGGCAGCGCGCCGGCGCGGATCGCCTCGAGCGCGCCGGCGAGCGCGGCGCGCGCCGCGCGGTCGGCGTCGAGGCGATGGACGTAGCGCGCCTGCCCGAGGAGGAGCGACATCCCGAGGAGGAGGGCGACGCTCAGGATGGCGAGGGCGATCGCCACCTCGAGGAGAGTGAACCCCGCGGCGCCGGCGGCGGCCGATCCATCCGCCGATCGCTCCGCCATCCGCCGCCGTCCCCTTCGCCGCCGGCCCTAGGGCGCGGCGGGCGCCGCGCGGCCGAGCTTCCACAGCGCGGCGACGGTCAGCTCGGCGATCCGCTCGAGCTCGGCGGGGGTCATGTACTCGTCGGTGCCGTGGCCGCGATAGTGGACCATGTCGGTCGACGGCCCGAAATCGACGCCGCCGGGGAAGAGCCGCGCCTGCGTGCCGCCGCCGATCGCGATGGGCTTGCCGGGCTCTCCGGTCACCTCCTGCCAGACCGCGAGGAGGCTCTGGACGAGCTTGCCGTCGGCCGCCGCCACGTGCGGCTCGCTCGAGATCTCGGTCGCCGCCGAGACCGCGGCGCCGCTCGCGCGATCGAAGATCGCGGTGCGCTCGGCCAGGCTCTTCTCGATCTCGGCCTTGGTGATGCCCTGCGGGGGGCGGATGTTGACCTGCGCGACGGGCGCCCCGTTCTTCTCGCCTACGATCGAGAGGTTGGCGGTGAGCTCGCCCATCACCGGGTCGCGGCGCGCGATCCCCAGCGAACGGCCGTCGGTCTCCGTCCCCACCGCGCCGCCGACGAAGGCGGCGAGCGCTCCCCAGCGGTCGAGGGTGATGTCGAGGGTCGCGACGAAGGCGGTGAGGTCGCCGAGCGCGTTGTGGCCGCTCTTCGGCTCGGAGGAGTGGCCGCCCTTGCCGAGCGCGGTGACCCGGATCGCGCCGCCTTCGCTCGCCACCGTGAAGCGGGCCGGCGGATGGGCGGCGGCCCAGCGCTCGGCCGCCCGCGCGATCTCGGCGCGGGCGGCCTCGACGTCGCCCGGAGAGGTCGGCTCGAGGAGCGCCGTGCCGCGCTCGGCGATGATCGACATCCCGCTGCCCCCCTCGATCGCGGCCACGCGGTAGCGCGCCGGCCGCGGCGGCCTGGCGAGCGGGCCGGAGGTGAAGGTGAGGATGCCGTAGCCCTTCTGGGCATGGGTCACCGGGTAGCCGGCGTCGAGGCCGATCGTCGTCTGGGGCATCGGCGCCCGCGCCAGGTAGTAGGGGATCTCGTCCCAGCTCGTCTCCTCGCCGTTGGCGATGATCAGGCGCACCGTCGCGGCGCGCGGCCAGCCGGAGTCGGCGAGCGCCGCGATGGCGTAGAGCGCGGCGACGAGCGGGCCCTTGTCGTCCTCGGTGCCGCGGCCCACGATCCGAGCGTTCCGATCATTGCGCTCGCCCACCAGCCTGCCCTCGAACGGCGGCGACGACCACTGCTGACCCTCGACCCCCTGCACGTCGCCATGGGTGAGGAGCGCCAGGATGGGCCGCGGGCCGGGGAGCGTGATCTCGTCGACGCGGCCGTCGTAGTCCTTGAGCTCGAGGCCGAGCGCGGCGGCGCGCCGCGCCAGCCACTCGCGCTGGCGGACGAACTCGGGGAGGTCCCAGTTCTGCTTCTCGTCGACGGCGGTGGTCCGGAAGCCGACCATCGTCTGCAGGTCGCGGACGATCGCCTCGCCGTAGCGGGCCACGACGTAGCGGCGCAGCACGCACGAGGCGAGGCCGGCCTGCGCGGCCGGGACGGCGCGCCCGGCGGCCAGCGCCTCGATGCGGCGCCCGAGCCCGGGATTGCCGCCGGTGCGGGCGTAGGCCCCGGCGGCCAGCCGGAAGGCGTCGAAGGCCGCCGCGCCGTCCCCCTTCGCCGCGCCGGCGGCCCGCGCCCCGGCATTCAGGGCGGCCGCGAACGGCGCGCAGGACGACGCCGCGGCGGCGGCCGCCGGCGGCGTAGCGAGCGCTGCCAGGCCGAGCGGCAGGAGAGCGCAGAGGATCTTCATACTGCCGAAACGATACACCCGCGCCCCCTCGCCGCCGAAACCGCCTCCCCCTGCTCGGCGCCGCTCGCGCCGGCCGCTCGTCGCTACCCCTTCCCGCGCTCCATCGCCAGGAGCGCGCGCTTGCGCTCCTCGCCCCAGCGGTAGCCGCCCGGCTGGCCGTCGGCGCGCACGACGCGGTGGCAGGGGGTGACGAGCGCCGCCGGGTTGGCGGCGCAGGCGCGCGCCACCGCCCGCGCCGCCCGCGGGGCGCCCAGCGCCGCCGCGACCTCGCCGTAGCTGCGCGTCTCGCCGTAGGGGATCTTCCGCAGCGCCTCCCAGACGCGCAGCTCGAAGGCCGTCGCCTGGACGTCGAGCGGCAGGTCGAGGCCGCCGCGCTCTCCGGCCAGGTAGCCGGCGATCGCCTGCACCCAGGCGGGGAAGCTTCCCTCGCCGCGCTCGATCCGCGCCGCCGGGTACTCGGCGGCGAGCGCCGCCGCCAGAAGGCCGTCGTCCTCCCCGAGCTCGACCGCGCAGATGCCGCGCGCCGTCGCCGCGACGAGGAGCCGGCCGAGCGGGCAGGGGACCACGGCGTAGCGGATCTCCATGCCGCGTCCGCCGCGGCGGTAGGTCGCCGGGGTCATGCCGAGCTGGGCGTCGCTCGCCTCGTAGAGCCGGCTGGACGAGCCGTAGCCGGCCTCGTAGAGCGCCGCGGCGACGCCTTCGCCGGCGCGCAGCAGCGACTTCAGACGGCGCGCCCGGAGCGCCGCGGCGTACTGGTGCGGCGTCACCCCGGTGAGGCTCTTGAACGTCCGCTGCAGGTGGTGCGGCGAGACGTCGAGGCCGGCGGCGAGGGCGGCGAGGGAGGGCATTCCTTCCTCGTACGCCTCGATGGCGCGGCAGGCGCGGACGGCGAGCTCGAGCTGCGGGTCGCGCGCCGCGTCGGTCCGCGGCCGGCAGCGGCGGCAGGCGCGGAAGCCGCCGCCCTCGGCGGCTTCCGCCGAGGCGAAGAAGACCGCCCGGTCGCGCCGCGGCCGGCGGGACGGGCAGGAGGGCCGGCAGTAGATGCCGGTCGAGCGCACGGCATAGACGAAGAGGCCGTCGAGGCGCGCGTCGCGCGTCTCGACCGCCCGCCACAGGGCGTCCTCGGTCATCGCCGGGAGCGTCGGGAGCTGGGAGCGCCTGGGAGCGCGGCGAGCGGCGGCGCGGAGGGTGGGGCTTCGGGCATCGGTTGGGGGTCGAGAAGAAAGGGCGTTTCGGTCAGCGGCTCGGTCGTCATCGTGTCACCTCTCGCCCGCCATCGTAAGAGAGCCGCGGGAGGTGATCTATCCGGATCTTGCGCCCGAAGTGGCCCCGCTCGCCGGCCCGTGGCAAACTACCCGGCGCATGAGCGCTACCATCGGCGCCCTCCTCGCCGGGGCGCGGCCGCGCCTGGCGGCGGCGCCCTTCCGCCCCTCGACGCGCGAGGCGGCGCTCCTGCTCGGCGCCGTCCTCGGCCTCTCCGAGGCCCAGGTCTTCGCCCGCCCCGGCGCCGAGGTCCCGGACGCCGCCGCCGCCCGTTTCGAGGCGATGCTCGCCCGGCGCCTCACCGGCGAGCCGGTCTCCTACATCCTCGGCGAGCGCGAGTTCTACGGCCGCCCCTTCCACGTCGACTCCCGCGTCCTCATCCCGCGGCCGGAGACCGAGCACGTCGTCGAGTCCGCGCTCGCTCTCCACCCTCCCCGCGGCACCTGGTTCCTCGACGTCGGCACCGGCTCCGGGTGCCTCGCGATCACCCTCGCCCTCGAGATCCCGGAGAGCCGCGCGGCGGCGACCGATCTCTCGCCCGGCGCCCTCGCCGTGGCGCGGCAGAACGCGCGCCGCCACCGGGTCGACGACCGCGTTCACCTCGTCGCCGCCGACCTCGCGGCCGGCCTCGATCTGGCGCGCTTCGACCTCGTCGTCTCCAACCCGCCGTACATCGATCGCGCCGAGGCTCCGTCGCTGTCCCCCGAGGTTTGCAATTTCGAGCCTCACCTGGCACTCTTCTCCCCCGGCGCCGGCGACTCCACGCTCGCACGCCTCTGCGGAGCCGCCTCGGGGCTCCGTCCCGGGGTCCCCTTGGTGGTCGAGATCGGCTTCGGACAGTTCGACGCGGCCCGCCGCCACGCGGCCGCCGCGGGGCTCGACCTCGCCGGCGTCCGGCGCGACTATGCCGGGATCCCCCGCGTGCTCACCCTGAAGCGCGCCTAGACCCCGCCGGCTCTCCAGTCGATCCATGGACAGGTTCCGCATCGTGGGGCCGACCCCGCTCGTCGGCCGGGTGCGCGCGAGCGGCGCCAAGAACGCGGCGCTGCCGGCGCTCGCCGCCACCCTCCTCGCCGACGCGCCGGTGATCCTCTCGCGCCTGCCGCGGGTGCGCGACATCCGCACCATGCTCCGCCTGCTCGACCACCTGGGGGTGGGGAGCGAAGCGCGCGGCGACGATCTGATCGTCCGCCGGACGAGCGCCGACGGCTCGCCGCTCGACGCCCCCTACGAGCTGGTCAAGACGATGCGGGCGAGCGTCCTCGTCCTCGGCCCGCAGCTGGCGCGCCACGGCCACGCCCGCGTCTCCCTCCCCGGCGGCTGCGCCATCGGCGTGCGGCCGATCGACCAGCACCTGAAGGGCCTCGCCGCCCTCGGCGCCGACGTGCGGATCGAGCACGGCTACGTCGAGATCAGCGCCCCCCATCTCACCGGCGCCCGCTTCCGCTTCGACATGCCGACGGTGACCGGCACCGAGAACGTGCTGATGGCCGCCTGCCTCGCCCGCGGCACCACGGTGCTCGAGAACTGCGCCCGCGAGCCGGAGGTCGCCGACCTCGCCCGCCTCCTCGTCGCGATGGGGGCGAGGATCGAGGGCGCCGGCGAGGCGACGGTCGTCGTCCACGGCGTCGCCGCCCTGGGCGGCGCCGAGCACGCGATCATCCCGGACCGCATCGAGGGCGGCACCTACCTGATCGGCGCCGCGCTCACCGGCGGCGACGTGCTGCTCGAGGAGGCGACCGCTGCCGATCTGGCACCCCTGCTCGCAAAGCTGGCGGAGATCGGGGTCGCCGTCGAGATCACGGCGGCGGGGATCCGCGCCCGCGCCGACCGCGGCGCCCCCCTGGTGGCGCGCGACGTCGACACCGCCCCGCACCCCGGCTTCCCCACCGACCTCCAGGCGCAGTACATGGCGCTGATGACCCAGGCCGAGGGGGTGGCGACGATCCGCGAGACGATCTTCGAGAACCGCTTCCAGCACGCCCCGGAGCTCGCCCGCATGGGGGCCGACGTGCGGGTGGACGGCGGCGCGGCGACGGTCCACGGCTCGACGCCCCTCTCCGGCGCCCACGTCATGGCGACCGACCTGCGCGCCTCCGCCTGCCTGGTGCTCGCCGGCGTCGCCGCCGAGGGGGAGACGGTCGTCGAACGGATCTATCACCTCGACCGTGGCTATGAAGGTATGGAACTCAAATTGCAGAATCTGGGGGCGCGGGTGGAGCGGCTGGTGGAACCCCCCGCGGCGTAGGCCTCGCGGCCACCCCGGATGATCTTCCCTCTCGCCCTCGCCCTCGCCCTCGCCGCCGATCCCCGCCCCGCCCTAGTCGAGCTGCAGGTCCAGGGCCGCCAGCAGGAGGCGCTGGCGCGGGTCGACCGCGAGCTCGCCGGGCGCCCGTCCCAGGCCTACGCCTGGGGGCTCGACTACCTGCGGGGCAACATCCTGGTGCGGCTCGGCCGGCGCGACGACGCGGTCGACGCCTTCAGCGCCGCCCTCGGGCACACGCCGCGGCTCGGCTTCTACGCCTACTATCACCTGGCGCTCGCCGCCGAGCGGACCGGCCACCCCGAGGTCGCGGCCGGGCTGATCGCGACGGCGATCCAGAACGAGCCCACGACGCCGCTCTTGGGCGAGGCGGTCATCCTGCTCGCCCGCAGCCTCGACCGGGGCGGCGACTGCCGCCTCCTCCAGGGGGTCGCGCCGGCGAAGATGGCCGACCCGGCGCGGCGCCGCCTCCTGGTCGCCCAGGCCGCCTGCGCCGAGCGGGCCGGCCGGCCCGCTCGCGCCCGCAACCTGCTGCTGTCGCTCCTCGAGAAGGACCAGAAGGACGAGGCCGCCCGCCTCGCCGCCGAGCGGCTCCTCTCGCTCGCGGCCGCGGGCGAGCGCGGCCGGCTCAAACGCCTGGTCGGCCTGACCCTCCTGCAGAACCGCGACTTCGGGCGCGCCCTCCTCACCCTCGCCGACGGGCTCGACGGCAAGGAGACGGCGCACGAGGCCTTCGAGACCCGCTACGCCATGGCCCGCGCGCACTTCTGGCAGGGCCACTTCGCCCACGCCGCGGTGCTCTTCGGCGATCTCGCGACCGCCTCCGGCAACCGCGAGGAGCGCGCCGCCGCCCTCTTCCAGCGCGGCCGCGCCTACGAGCTCCTGGGGCACTGGAAGACGGCGTCCGCGGACTTCCGCCGCGCCTATCTCGCGAGCCCCGGCGGGGAGTGGGCGCCGGCCGCCCTCTTCTCCGCCCTGCGCCTCGAGTGGAGGAGCGGCGAGGAGCAGGCCGCGGTCGAGCTCTACGGCCTCCTCGGCACCCGCCCCGGCTGGCACCCGCAGGCGAGCCGCGCCGCGCTCTTCCTCGCCGCCTCGGACATCGTGCGCGGCCGGCGCGAGCGCGCCGGCGCCTGGCTCGACCGCGCGGGAGCCTACGGCGGCAAGGACGACCAGCTCGAGGTCGCCTACTGGCGCGGGCGGCTGGCCGAGCTCAAGGGGGACGTCCGCTCGGCGATCGCCGAGTACCTGACGGCCGCCCGCGCCGACCTGCTGCACCCGCTGGCGCAGGCGGCCATGGCGCGCCTCGCCGCGCCGCCGCTCGCCCGCGCCGCGCTGGCCGAGGGCCGGCGCCTCGCCGCCTCCTCGCGGCCCGACGACCTCCTGGCCGCCTGGATCCTGCTCGGCGAGCGCGAGGGGGGATCGAACGCCTGGCGCCGCCTGCGCGAGGCGCTCGCCGGCGACCAGGCCGCCGAGCCGTACCTGCGCCTCGCCCAGGTGCCGACCGAGAGATGGCCGCTCTGGCGCCTGCCCGCCGACCGGCCGCAGGAGCTGCTCCTGGGGCTGGGCCTCTTCAGCGAGGGGGCGACGGCGGTGCGCCAGGACTTCCCGCCGGACGAGCCGTCGCTCGGCTTCACCGGCGCGGTGCTGCTGGCCGCCGCCGGCGAGACCAGCCGGGCGCTGGCGCTCGCCGAGACGATCCGCCAGCGCGCCCCGGAGCGGCTGCCGCTCGCCATGCAGCCGTCGGCCTTCCAGACGCTCCTCTATCCGCTGCCTTTCCGCGAGACGATCGAGCAGCAGGCGAGGCGCCGCGGGCTCGATCCGCACCTCCTCGCCGCCGCCATCCGCGAGGAGAGCCGCTTCGACCCGCTCGCCCTCTCCCCCGCCGCGGCCCGCGGCCTGGCGCAGCTCGTTCTCCCCACCGCGCGCGGCCTCGCCGGCCGCCTCGGCTTCGGGCCCCTCACCGCCGAGGACCTCTACCGGCCCGAGGTGTCGATCGCCCTCGGCGCCGACTACCTGGCGCGCCTGCTCAAGTCCGCGGGCGGCGCCGCCCCCCTCGCGGTCTGCGCCTACAACGCCGGCGAGGCCGAGGTCCGCCTCTGGCGCAGCTACTGCTACAGCAGCGAGGGCGAGGAGCTCTTCACCAAGATCGCCTTCGAGGAGACGCGGACCTATCTGCGCCGGGTGCTGGCGAGCCAGGTCGAGTACGCCCGGCTCTACCCTTAGATCCGCAGATCGTCGGCGCGCCAGCTCTGGACCTGCTTCTTGATCGCCTCGCGGTCGTCGATCTTCTCGTCGAGGACGCGATGGGCGAGGGCCGGCAGCTCGGCGTCGCCGGCGAAGCGCAGCGCGATGAGCTGCGCGGTCGAGAAGTCGTCCAGCCGCGGCCCGAGGTCGGGGCAGAGCCGCGCCAGGCGCAGGCGCTCCTCGAGGCGGATGACGCGGTCCTGCACGCCGAGGGCGAAGGTGCGGGCGAAGAAGGCGACGAGGATGAGGGCGATGGCGACGAGAATGCCGTCGATCTGCAGCCCCGTCCGGTAGCGGACGAGCGCATAGACCCAGTAGACCAGGTTGATCAGCAGCAGGCTCAAGGCGACGAAGTGAAAGAGCGGTACGTAGCGGCGGTGGTTGGCATAGCTCTGCGGGACCGCGGTGGCCATGGTTTCCTCCTGGTCACGAGTGGGGGCGCCCGCGAGGGCGCCGCCGGGATGAGAGGGCGACGGGATTGCCGCCTATGGTAACCCAGTCGCGCCCGGCACCCTTCTTGCGGCGGCAGGGGTGAAGGGCGGCCGCGCCGGCCGCCTGGCGCGGCGAACCGGCAGGACGGAACGAGAGGAGAGCCGATGGGTGACAGCAGCGTGACCAAAGTCGAATCGGGCCGCTCGCCCAAGGGCAGCATGGGGCAGCGCTACCTGGCCTCGGGAATCCACGTCGCCATGCGGCTGTGGGAAGAGGAGCCCACCGGCGAGCCCAAGCCGGCGCGGCGGCGCGACTACGAGACGGTCGGCTATGTCATCGCGGGGCGGGCCGAGCTGCATCTCGAAGGGCAGATGCTCCTCCTCAAGGCCGGCGACAGCTGGGTCGTCCCCGCCGGCGCCGAGCACACCTACAAGGTCCTCGAGACGTTCAAGGCGGTCGAGGCGACCTCGCCGCCCGCCCAGGCGCACGGGCGCGACGAGACGGTCCGGCGCCAGGCGGAGCCGTCCGCCTGAGCGAGCCGCGGCCCGCTGACGAGACGGCCGGCGGGAGCTGGGCGGCATTCGTCGACGCCTACCTGCGGAGCTACTTCGAGGCCCATCCGAGCTTCGCCGCCGGGGCGGGGCGGCACGAGCTCGACGGCCGGCTGCCCGACTGGAGCGCCGCCGGCCTCGCCGCCGAGGCGCGCCGCCTGGCCCGCGCGGAGAGCGAGGCCGCGGCGTTCGACCCGCTGGCGCTCGCCGCCGACGAGCGCTTCGAGCGCCAGGCGCTCCTCGCCCATCTCGACGGCGAGCGCTTCTGGCTCGAGGAGGCGGAGTCGCCGGCCACCAACCCGCTCTTCTACAGCGCGCCGCTCGACCCCAACCTGTACCTCGCGCGGGACTACGCGCCGCTCGCCGAGCGCCTGCGGGCCTACCTCGCCTATGCCCGCGCGGTGCCGCGGGCGGCCGCCGAGATCGAGCGGTGCCTCCGCCTGCCGCTGCCGCGCCCCATGGCCGAGCTGGGCCGCGCCACCTTCGGCGGCCTCGCCACCTATTACGAGGCGGACGTCCCGGCGGTCTTCGCGCCGTGTTTCGAGCCGTCGCCGGACCCCGCGCTCGCCGGCGAGCTCGCCGCCGCCAACGCCGCGGCGGCGGCGGCGATGCGCCGGCTCGACGCCTGGCTCGCGGCCGCCGAGGTCACGCCGGACGGCTTCGCCCTCGGGCCCGAGCGCTTCGCCGCGATGCTCCGCGCCACCGAGCGCGTCGACATCCCGCTCGACCGCCTGAAGCGCGCCGGCGAGGAGGAGCTCGAGCGCAACTCGGCGGCGCTCCGCGCGGCGGCCTCCCGCTACGCGCCGGGGGCGACGGTCGCCGAGGCCATCGCCCGCGCCCAGGCCGCGAAGCCGGCCGACGGCCCGATCGCCGAGGCGCGCCGGCAGATGGCGATGCTGCACGATTTCGTCGTCGACCGCGACCTGGTCGGCATCCCCGAAGGCGGCTCGCTGCGCATCGAGGAGGCGCCCCCGTACCAGCGCTGGAACTCCGCCTACATCGACATCCCCGGGCCCTTCGACCGCGACCTGCCGTCGATCTATTACATCGCGCCGCCCGATCCCGCCTGGTCGGCCGCGGAGCGCGCCGCCTACCTGCCGGGCCGCGCCGAGCTCCTCTTCACCTCCATCCACGAGGCCTGGCCCGGCCACTTCCTGCAGTTCCTGCACTCGAACCGCGCCGCCTCGGCGGTCGGGCGGCTGTTCGTCTCCTACGGCTTCGCCGAGGGGTGGGCCCATTACGCCGAGGAGCTGGTGTGGGAGGCGGGCCTGGGCGACGGCGACCCGCTGGTGCACCTCGGCCTGCTGCAGAACTCCCTGCTCCGCAACGTCCGCTACCTCGTCGCGATCGGCCTCCACGCCGAGGGGATGACCCTCGAGGAGGCCGAGCGGCGCTTCCGCGAGCAGGCGTTCCTCGACCCGCAGAGCGCGCGCCAGCAGGCGAACCGCGGCGCCTTCGACCCCGCCTACCTCAACTACACCCTGGGCAAGCTCATCGTGCGCAAGCTGCGCGCCGACTGGACCGCGGCGCAGCCGGGCGGGCAGGCCGCCTGGCGGAGCTTCCACGACCGCCTGCTCTCCTTCGGCGGCCCGCCGCTGCCGCTCGTCCGCCGCGCCATGCTCGGCGAGGCGGACGCCGGCTCGCTCCTCTGAGCCGCCGCTCGCCGCGCCGTCGCCGCCCGCTCGCGCCGATCGGGCACTCAGCGCCGCCGGCGCGCCGCCTTGACAGCAGCCCGGCCGAGGGCCGCCGGTACGGCGTTGAACGCCGCCTCTATCCCTCTCCTCGCCGCCGGCGTCTGCATGCGCTCCAGCAGACCCTCGAACTTGGTGCTGAGCGCGTCGAGCGTCTCGGAGCGCGCGCCGCTCAGAGCCTCGAACTCCTCGTAGGAAAGCAGCACGGCCTTCGGCACGTCGTGGCGGGTGATCGCGACGGCGCCAGACACCGCGACGCGGTCGAGGAGCTCGCCGAAGGCATTCTTGGCTCGGCTGGCAGCGACCTCGGGGATCTCTACCAGCTCACCCAGACGGTTGCGAAAGGTATGACTTGCCATGGATTCCCTCGTCCAGATAGCACAATTGGCCAATTTGGCTGTTCTGGCCAACATCGATTCCGCTGCAGCTCTCAGGACCGCGAAGACAGTATCTTCGAGAATCGCCAGGTACTCCGCCGGCCCCATCGGCCGCGGATTCGCGGCGTTCGAGCCGTTCTCGGCGGCGCGCTTGGCGATCCAGGGGTAGTCCTGCGGCGGGATGCCGAGCTCGGCGAAGGGCGGGATCGCGAGGGCGGCGGCGAGCGCCTCGATCGAGAGGAGGACGCGCTCGGCCCGCTCGTCGTCGGTGGCGCCGGTCGAGCCGCCGGGAAGCCGCGCGTCGAGCGGCGCCAGGCGGTCGCGGATGGCCGGCAGGTGCGAGCGCAGGACCGGCGCCAGCAGCACGGCGTTGAGCAGGCCGTGCGGCAGGTCCCAGCGGGCGCCGAGCGTCTCCGAGAGACAGTGGACGGCGCCGACGTCGGCGTTGCCGAAGGCCATGCCGGCGAGCGTCGCGGCCTCCATCACCGCCGCCCGCGCCTCGGCGTCGCCGGCGACGTCCTCGACGGCGCGGCGGAGATAGCGGAAGAGGAGCGCCACGGCGCGCAGCGCCAGCGCGTCGGACGCCGGGTTCGCGGCGCGGCCGGTCGTCGCCTCGAGCGCATGGGTCAGGGCGTCCAACCCGGTCCAGGCGACGTAGCGCGCCGGCAGCGTCGTCAGGAGGTCGGCGTCGACGAACGCCCAGTCGGGGAACATGCGCTCGCCCTTGACGCTCATCTTCCACAGCCGCTCCGGGTGGGTGATGACGGCGACCCAGGTGACCTCCGAGCCGGTGCCGCAGGTCGTCGGGACGGCGAGGAAGGGGAGCGGCTTGGCGGCGAAGCGGTCGCGGCCCTCGTAGTCGGCGATCGAGCCGCCGTTCGCGACGAGCATCGCCGCCGCCTTGCCGGCGTCCAGGGCGCTGCCGCCGCCCAAGCCGATCACCAGATCGACCCCCGCGGCGCGCGCCTCGTCCGCCATGCGGTCGACCGTCGCCTGGCGCGGGTTGGGCTCGATCTCGGCCCAGGTGAGGACGGAGAGGCCGCCGCCCTGGAGGGCGCGCCGGAGGCGCTCGGGCAGGCCGGTCGCTTCGAGGCCGGGATCGGTCGCGAGGAGCACCCGCCGCGGCGCATAGGAGGCCGCCACCTCCGGCAGCCGCGCCAGGCAGCCGGGAGCGATCAGCGTGCGCGTGGGCAGCCGAAAGGCCATGAGGCGGCGGGGGGCCGGCGGCCCCCCGCGGGCGGGCTACTCCGGGTTGCTCTTCTTGAAGAAGTCGGCCAGCGCGCCGAAGCCCGAGCTGCCGGTGGACGTGGTGACCGCGGCTTCGCCGCGCGACCGCTCGTCGTCCCGCCGCTCGCGGTCGCCGCCGCCGCGCTCGCCACCCCGGCTGCTGCCGCCGCCGCCCCGGTCTGCTGCCGCCGCCACCGCCCCGACTGCTGCCGCCACCACCGCCGCCGCCACGGGCGGAGCGGTCGCCACGCCCGGAGCGGTCGGAGTGACCGGAGGAGCGGTCGCCGCGGTCGGAGGCCCCCTGCTCGCTCCGCTCGGCGCGCTCCTCGCGCGCTCCCTGCTCCTGGAGCGACAGCGAGATGCGGCGCTTGCCGGGGTCGACCCCGAGGACCGTCACGTCGACGTCCTGGCCGACCTCGAGCACCTCGCGCGGATGGTTGATGCGGCGGCCGGCCCCGAGCTCGCTGATGTGGGCGAGCCCCTCCAGACCCGGCGCGACCTCGATGAAGGCGCCGAACGTCTCGAGCCGCATGACGCGCCCCTTGACCCGCGAGCCCGCGGTGAAGCGCTCGGCGGCGTCCTGCCAGGGATCGCGCTCGAGGGCCTTGCGCGACAGCGAGATGCGCTCGCCGTGCTTGGGGTCCTTGGAGGGCTCGATCTTGAGCACCTGGACCTCGATCTCCTGGCCGACCTGGAGCACGTCCTTGGGATGGGCGGTCCGCGCAAAGCCGATCTCGCTCACGTGGAGCATGCCCTCGAGGCCGCCGAGGTCGATGAAGGCGCCGTAGTCGGTGAGCGCCGTCACCTTGCCGCGCACCACGGCTCCCGGCGCCAGGCGGGCGCGGGTCTCCTCGGCCTTGGCCTTGGCCTCCTCCTCGAGCAGGGCGCGCCGCGACAGCACGATGTTCGGACGGCGGCCGCGGCCCCCCTCCTCGTAGCGCGCGATCTTGAAGGCGAGCCGCTCGCCGATGAACCGCTCGGGGTTGTCGACGTAGCGCAGCTCGAGCTGGGAGAGCGGACAGAAGGCGCGCAGGCCGGAGACCTGCACCTCGACGCCGCCCTTGATCACGGCGGTGACCAGGCCCTCGACCGGGATGCCGCTCTGGTAGGCCGCGACCAGCTCGGCCGGGACCTCCTGGCCTCGCCCGACGCGCCGCCGGAGCACCAGGGCGCCGGTCTCGGGATCGATCCGCGACACCTTCGCTTCGATCGTGTCGCCGACGGCGACGGTCAGCGCCCCCTCGGCATCGGAGATCTGGGCGAGCTCGATGATCCCCTCGGCCTTGCCGCCGAGGTCGACGAACGCCGCTTCCGGGCCGATCGAGACGATCTGCCCGCTCACTTTGTCTCCCACCTTGGGAGGTCCGGCAGCGGCGGCCGGCTCAGCCGGCTTGCTCTGCTCGAACTCGGCCAGGATGGTGGCGAAATCTTTGTTGTCGGAGCTGCTCTGTTCATCCATAGGGGGGGCACTTTATCAGCCGGGGCGGGTGGATTCGAGTCATCGACTCTCTTTGAAGGGTGCACGTGTCGTGCCGGATCGAGCCGGGAGCGGGATCGAACCGGACCGAGCCGCGCCGATCCGGTCATGCCCGAGCCAACTTTCCGGCGCCAGCCGCGTATACCGGGAGCGCGGCTCGCCCATGGTAACTTGGAAAGCCGCGCCAGAGCTTCCCGGAGACCTCCCGGATGGAATCCGTCGCCCGCGCCGCCGCACCCTCCGCGCTCGCCGAGCGCTCCGCCCGCCTGCCCTGGACCCTCCACGCCGCCGTCCTCGGCTCGACCTCGATCGTCGTCGGCCTGCTGTGGGACATCTCGTGGCACTCGACCATCGGGCGCGACACCTTCTGGACGCCCGCCCACATGGCGATCTATCTCGGCGGCGTCCTCGCCGGGCTCGCCGCCGGCTACCTGGCGCTCAAGACCACCTTCGCGGGCACTCCGGAGGAGCGCGCCGCCGCCGTCCGCTTCTGGGGCTTCCGCGCCCCGCTCGGCGCCTGGGTGATGGTCTGGGGGGCGATCGCCATGCTCACCTCGGCGCCCTTCGACGACTGGTGGCACGACGCCTACGGGCTGGACGTCAAGATCGTCAGCCCGCCGCACAGCCTGCTCGCCGCCGGCATGTTCGCCATCCAGATCGGGACGATGCTCCTCGTCGCGGCGATGCAGAACCGCGCCGCGGCCGCGGCGCCCGGCGCATGCGTCCGTAGCCGGAGACGACCGCGCCGCCGCGGCCCGGCGCCGCCGCCTCTCCTATCTCTGCGCCTACGTCGCCGGGGTCCTCCTGGTGATGGCCGCGACCTTCGTCATGGAGTACAGCGATCCCAACCTCCAGCACGGGCGCCTCTTCTATGCCATCTCCTGCGGCCTCTACCCGTTGGCGCTGCTGACGGCCAACCGGGCGACCGGCCTGCGCTGGGGAGCGACCGCGGCGGCGGCCGCCTACACCGTCATCAAGCTCGCGATGCTCTGGATCCTGCCGCTCTTCCCGGCGCGGCCGCTCCTCGCGCCCATCTACAACCCGGTCACCCACATGTGGCCGACGAGCTTCCCGCTCCTCCTCATCCTGCCGGCGATCGCGCTCGATCTCCTCTGCCGGCGCTACCGCCCGAGCCGGCGCGGCGATTGGCTGCTGGCGCCGCTCGCCGGCGCCGTCTTCCTCGCCGTCTTCCTGGCCGCCCAGTGGCTGTGCGCCGACTTCATGCTGACGCCGGCGGCGCGGAGCTGGTTCTTCGCCGCCGACCAGTGGTGGTACGAGGCGCGGCTGGGCGCCTGGCGCTACGCCTTCTGGAATCCGGAGACGGATGGGATGACCGCCGGCGGGATCGCCCTCGCCTTCGTCCTCGCGACGGTCTCGGCGCGCCTGGGGCTCGGCCGCGGCGCCTGGATGTCGCGGGTGAAGCGGTGAGGAGCCCGCTGCGGCTCGTCTTCCGGGCGGCCCTCGCCCTCGCCGCCTGGGTCGCCCTCTGCGGCCACGTCGGCAGCCCGGACGTCTACTTCGACGGCGCCGCCGGCCCCTACCCCGTGCGGGTGATCGTGCGGCCGCCGGTCGTCGTCCCCGGCCTCGCCGAGATCACCGTGCGCCTGCGCCAGGAGGGGCCGCGCGGTGCCGGTGCCGGGTCCGGTGCGGGTGACGGTGCAGCCGGTCGTCTGGAACGCCGGCGCGGGCGGGTCGCCGCCGCCCGATCTCGCGAAGCCGGTCCCCGGCGACCCCCGGCTGTGGAGCGCCCAGCTCTGGCTGATGACCGCGAGCTCCTACAGCATCCGCGTCGCGGTCGCGGGCGACGCCGGCCGCGGGGCGGTGATCGTCCCGGTGGCGGCCGTCCGCCTGCGGCGTCTCGGCATGCCGCGGAGCCTGGGGGTCGTCCTCGCGGCCCTCGGCGCCTTTCTGCTCCTCGGCGGATTGTCCGTCGTCGGCGCGGCGGTCCGCGAGAGCACGCTCGAGCCGGGCGCGCCGCCGGACGCCGCCCGGCGCGGCCGGGCGCGCGCCGCCATCGCCGGCGCCGCCCTGCTCCTCGCCCTCGCCGTCTGGGGCGGGCGCGCCTGGTGGAACGACGTCGACGCCGAGTACCGGGACAAGATCTACCGGCCGTTCCGCACCGCGGCGAGCGTCCGCGTCGCCGGGGGAGCGCGCCTCCTCACCGTCTCCGTCGACGACGAGCGCTGGCGCCGCGACAGCCGGCTGCCGTTGATGCCCGACCACGGCAAGCTCATGCACCTGTTCCTCGTCCGCCAGCCGGCAGAGGATGCCTTCGCCCATCTCCACCCGGTGCCGCGGCGGCCGGGCGACGACCAGAGCTTCGCCGTCGCGTTGCCGGCCCTGCCGGCCGGGCGCTACGCGCTCTACGCCGACGTCACCCAGGAGAACGGCCTCCCCAGCACCCTGACCGCGACCGTCGAGGTGCCCGAGAGGCCCGAGATGCCCGAGGTGCCGCCGGCGCCGGCCGCGGGATCGGCCGCGGGATCGATCACGGCCGCGAGCTCGGCGGCGGCCGTACCGGACGTCGATCCGGACGATTCCGTCCTCGCGGCGACCCCGCCCGTGGGCGGGCCGGGCTCGACCTCCGACCTCGGCGACGGCTACACGATGACCTGGGTGCCGCCGGCCCCCGCCGTCGCCGGCCGCGACGGCGACCTCCGCTTCGCCGTCCGCGCCCCCGGCGGCCGCCCGGCGGCGATCGAGCCCTACATGGGGATGCTCTCGCACGCCGCCATCCGCCGCGACGACGGCCAGGTCTTCGTCCATCTGCACCCGCAGGGGACGGTCTCGATGGCGGCGGAGCAGGTGTTCGCCTGGCGCGAGGCGCGCGCCGCCGCCGGCCTGCCGGTGGCGGTCGCGACCGCGCCGCGGGCGGCGGTGCCCGGCTACCGGACGCCGATCGCCATGCGGCCGGCCGCGGCGCCGGCGGTCTCCGACCCCGCGACGCTGCCCATGTCGATGGCCATGCCGATGCCGGGGGCGAGCGCGGACGGCCTGCTGCGTTTCCCCTACGGCTTCCCCAAGCCCGGCCGCTACCGGCTCTGGGTGCAGGTGAGGACGGGAGGCAAGGTGCGGACCGGGGTCTTCGACACGCGGATCGCGGCAGGGTAGGGCGTCGGGGATCGTGCCGAGGTCCAAACAGGCGCGGCGCTAGTCCTGCTCGGACTTCAAGACCGCCAGGAAGGCCGCCTGGGGGATCTCGACCGAGCCCACCATCTTCATCCGCTTCTTCCCCTCTTTCTGCTTCTCGAGGAGCTTCCGCTTGCGGGAGATGTCGCCGCCGTAGCACTTGGCGATGACGTCCTTGCGGAAGGGGTTGATGGTGGTGCGGGCGATGATGGTGCCGCCGATCGCCCCCTGGATGGCGATCTTGAAGCTCTGGCGCGGGATGGTCTCGGCCAGGCGCTCGCAGTACTGGAGGGCGCGCGGCCGGGCCTTCTCGCGGTGGACGAGCTGCGAGAGGGCGTCGACCTTCTCGCCGTTGACCAGGATGTCGACCTTGACGAGGTCGGTCTCGCGGTAGTCGATCAAGTCGTAGTCGAACGAGCCGTAGCCCTGCGTCAGCGTCTTCAGGCGGTCGTAGAAGTCGTAGAGCACCTCGGCCAACGGCAGCTCGGAGGTCACCTGCAGGCGGCCCACCGCCAGGTACTCGAAGCGGGTGTCGAAGCCGCGGCGCTCGCGGCAGAGCTCCATCACGACGCCGAGATAGCGCTCGGGGATCATGATCGACGCCTTGATGAACGGCTCGAAGACGCGCTGGATGGTCGAGGGGTCGGGCATCAGGGACGGGTTGTCGACGTGGAGGCGCACGCCGTCCGTCAGCTCGATGTCGTACTGCACCGAGGGCGCCGAGAGGATGAGCGAGAGGTTGTGCTCGCGCTCGAGGCGCTCCTGGACGACGTCCAAGTGGAGGAGCCCGAGGAAGCCGCAGCGGAAGCCGAAGCCGAGCGCCGTCGACGAGTCCTTCTGATAGGTCAGGGCGGCGTCGTTCAGCTTCAGCTTCTCGAGCGCCCGCGTCAGGTCCTCGTAGTCGTCGCTCGCGATCGGGTAGAGCGAGGAGAAGACGACCGGCTTCGCCTCCTTGTAGCCGGGGAGCGGCTCGGCCGCCGGGCGGAGGACGCCGGTCACCGTGTCGCCCACCGCGATGTCCGACACCGACTTGACGCCGGCGATGACGTAGCCGACGTCGCCGGCCGGGAGCTCGGGGGTCTCGATGCGCTTCAGGCGCAGCATGCCCACCTCTTCGACCGTGTACTCGCGGTCCGAGTGCATGAGGCGGACGCGGTCGCCCGCCCGGAGCGTCCCGTCGAACACCCGGCAGAGCAGCACGACGCCGCGGTAGGTGTCGTACTGGGCGTCGAAGATCAGGGCGCGCAGCGGCGCCTCCGGGTCGCCGGTGGGGGCGGGCAGCCGCGTCACCACGGCCTCCAGCACGTCGTCGATCCCGGTGCCCTGCTTGGCCGAGCAGAGCACGGCCTCGAAGGGATCGAGCCCGAGGTCGGAGTCGATCTCCTCGCGCACCCGCTCGACCTCGGCCGACGGCAGGTCGATCTTGTTGATCACCGGCACCACCTCGAGGTCGTACTCCAAGGCGAGGTAGAGGTTGGCGACGGTCTGCGCCTCGACCCCCTGCGAGGCGTCGATCAAGAGCAGCGCCCCCTCGCACGACATGAGCGAGCGCCGCACCTCGTGCGAGAAGTCGACGTGGCCGGGGGTGTCGATCAGGTTCAGGTGGTAGGTCGAGCCGTCCTTCGCCGTATAGAGGAGGGAGACGGTGTTGCTCTTGATGGTGATGCCGCGCTCGCGCTCGATGTCCATCGAGTCGAGGATCTGGTCGCGGAAATCGCGCAGCTCGACCGCTCCACAGCGCTGGATGAGGCGGTCGGCGAGCGTCGACTTGCCGTGGTCGATATGGGCGATGATGCAGAAATTGCGAATGCGGTCCAAGCGGCTCCTCGCATGACATGGCAGACCCGCGGGCGTCGATCGCCCGCGGGCCGCGTCAGGGAGCCATTATAGGAGGGGTAGGAGGGGTGACGCCTCTCCGGCCGCCCTAGCGCAGGGCATGGCGGGTGGCTCGACGGAGGTCTGCGAGATGCTGCGCGAAGAGCTGGGGCGCCCTATGTGGGCATGGGGTCCGTATCTCCACGGCCGCTGCAGCGGCCGTACGAGGGAAAAATCAAGAGTTAAGAGGAAGAATCCAAAGTTTCCCGTGTTTCACGCTTTGTACGGAGGAAGAATCAAAATCTTCCCTGCTTCAGCGGTTCTACAGGAGAAGGATCGAAAGTTTCCTCGGCTTCAGCGGTTGTAGAGAGGAAGGATCCAATCCTTCCTCTCTACAAGCGATCCTTCCGCTCTACGAGCGATCCTTCCGCCGTACGAGCGATCCTTCCGCTCTACAACCGATTCTTCCGCTCTACGAGCGATCCTTCCGTCATACCGGCGATCCTTCCGCTCTACGAGGGATCCTTCCGCCGTACCGTGGACTGTTCCCGCGTTGCACGCGAGATTTCCTCTTCACCACCGTGGCCCGGCGCCGATCGCGAGCGCTTCCTCGTGGCGGCGCTTACGCGCGCTGGATCTCGGCCTGGATCTCGCTTCGCCCGCCTTAACGCAGGGCGTGGCGGTTGGCATAGAGGTAGTCGTACCCCTCCTGGGTGAGGGCGTAGCCCTCCTCGCGCCGCTCGATCAGGCCGTGGCCGATCAGGCGATCGATCGCGCCGTCGAAGTCGACCCCCACGCTCTCCTCCTCCCTTGTCTGGATGTCCTCCTGAGAGAGCAGCTGGCCCACCTCGGCGCCCCTGCGGTCGCCTCCGATCTCGTGGAAGCGCGTCAGGAGAACCTCTTCCCCTTCTGAGAGCACCGGCATCGCGGGATTCCTTTCGTTAGAGGACGGCCACCCTCGGCCGTCGCAGGGAAACGGTGCAGGGGCCGTGCCGGCTCCGCCTCGACTTCAAAGCCCGTTCGCTTAAACGTGGCCTGAATTCCTTCGGACCAGGCCTGAATCGGCCGTGACCAGCGGTGAATTCCTCGAGACCAGCTCTGAATCGGCCATGAGCAGCAGTGAATTCCTCGAGACCAGCCCTGAATCGACCGTGACCAGCGGTGAATCCGCTCGGCCATGCCCTGAATCCACGGTGACCTGTGGTGAATTGACTGAAACCTGCCCTGAACCTCTTGAGACCAGCCCTCAATCCGTGGAGACCCGCGGCGAATCGGTGAAACCAGCCTCGATCCCGCGTCCTGCTGGCGAGAGAACGGCGCGCGCGCCACGGTGCGGCCGAAATCCGTGGGCGGTGCCGCGCGGCGCCGGCGTGGTGCCCGGCGCCGCGTACCTGTAGAGGACGATCAGAGGCCTTCGGCCGCTGGCGGGAGGCCGGGGGCTGCCGCGGGCAGGGCCGCCTCGGGCTCCGTCGCCTTCTGGCGCGAGACGAGCCGCGAGAGGTCGTCGAAGAGGCTGTAGGCGACCGGGGTGCCGACCAGGGTGAGGAGGAGCGCCAAGGTCTGGCCGCCGATGATGACCGAGCCGATGGCGCGGTTGGTGGCCGGCGCCCGTGCCGCTCGAGACGACGAGCGGGATCATGCCGGCGACGAAGGCCATGGTGGTCATGAGGATCGGCCGCAGCCGGTCGCGGTTGGCCTCGCGGATCGCCGCGGCGCGGGTGAGCCCGGCGGCCCGCAGGTGGATGGTGTGGTCGATCTGCAGGATGCTGTTCTTCTTGACGATGCCGAAGAGCACCAGGATGCCGAGCGCCGAGAAGATGTTGAGCGACTGGTTGAGGACGACCAGCGAGAGGAGCGCGAAGGGCACCGTCAGCGGCAGCGCCAGGAGGATGGTCACCGGGTGGAGCCAGCTCTCGAACTGCGCCGCGAGGATCAGGTACATGAAGACGATCGAGAGCAGGAAGGCGATGCCGAAGTTGCGCGCCGCCTTGCCCTGCTCGCGCGAGCGGCCGGTGAAGCCCGAGGCGTAGCAGGGCGGCATGTTCAGGTCCTTCGCCGCCGCGGTGAGCTGGTCGATGACCGTCTGCGACGGAGAAGCCGGGCAGCATGTTGGCGTAGAGGGGCACCTGCCGCCGCCGCGCGATGCGGTTGATGAGCGACGGGCCGGCGCCGGTCTTGAGCTCCACCAGGTCGCGCAGCGGCACCGTGCCGCGGATCGCCGACGGCACCTCCGCCTGGGTGATCCCCTGCGGGTCGCGCCGGTAGCGCTCGTCGGCGCGGACGTGGACCTCGTACTGCTCGCCGCCCTCGTTGTAGTTGGTCACCTGCTGGCCGCCGACCAGGACGTTCAGCGTCGAGGCGACGTCCTGCACGTGGACCCCGAGGTCGGCGGCCTTGGCGCGGTCGATGCGGACGCCGAGCTCGGGCTTGCCGACGATCAGGTTCGAGTCGGCGTCGATGACGCCCGGCATCGCCTTGCAGCTTGGCCACAGCGCCTGTCGAGTACCTGGCGAGCTGGTCCAGGTCCGGGCCGCCGATCCAGAACTGGATCTCGGCGTTGTTGCCGCCGCCGAAGACGTTGACCGGCTGCACGCCGGTGCGGAGCTCTAGCCGCGCGTAGGCCGGCAGCACCCGGTCGCGCACCTTCTGCATGACGTCCTCCTGGGTGGTCTTGCGCTTCGTCGTCGGCACCAGCTTGACGTAGACCGAGCCTAGGTTCTTGGTGCGCTGCGGGTCGTCGCCGACGGTGACGACCGTCGTCGACCGTCTCCGGGCAGCTGCTGCACCCGCCGGGCGATCGACTGCGCGACCGCCTGCGTCGCCTCGAGGCTGGCGCCCTCCGGGCGCGCGCACGGTGACCTCGAACTGCGACTCGTCGTCGTTGGGCAGGAAGTTCTTGTGCACCAGCGATGAAGAGGGGCACGGTCGAGACGAAGACCAGCGCCAGCACCACGACCACGACCCAGCGGTGGGCCATCGCGGCGTCGAGGAGCCGCAGGTAGCCGCGCTCGAGCCGCGGGTAGATCGCCCTTCTCGCGGGTCGATCGCCTCGCTCGCCGGCGCTCGGCTCGTGCCGCAGCCAGCGCGAGCTCATCATCGGCGTCAGGGTGAAGGAGACGAGCAGCGAGACGGCGATGGCGAAGGCCATGGTGATGCCGAACGAGTACATGAAGCGGCCGACGATGCCGCCCATGAAGGCGACCGGCAGGAAGACGGCGATGAGCGAGAGCGTGGTGGCGAGGACGGCGAGGCCGATCTCGCCGGTGCCCTCGATCGCCGCCTCGCGCGGGGCTCATGCCTCTTCTCCTCGATGAAGCGGAAGATGTTCTCCAGCACGACGATGGCGTCGTCGATGACGATGCCGACGACGAGGGCGAGGGCGAGGAGCGTGATGACGTTCAGCGTGAAGCCCATGCAGCGACATCGCCGCGAAGGTCGCGATGATGCGAGGTGGGGATGGCGACGGCGGCGATGAGCGTCAGCCGGAAGTTGCGCAGGAAGAGGAGGACGATGAGCGCGGCGAGGAGCGCGCCGAGGACCAGGTGCTCCTTGACCGCGTCGACGGCGGCGACGATGTACTCCGACTGGTCGCGCACGAGGTCCATCTGCGCAGCCGGGCGGGCAGCTGGGCGCTGGAGCTCGTCGACGCGCTCCTTCAGGCGCGTTGACGACCGCGACGGTGTTGGTGCCCGACTGCTTGCGGACCTGGAGGACGACGGCGGGCTTGCCGTCGACGCTGGCGATCGACGCCGCGCTCGGCGGTGCCGTCGTCGATCGCGCGCCACGTCGCGAGACCTTGACCGGCGTAGCCGTTCTGGCTGACGATCGAGATGTCGCCGAACTGCGCGGGCGTGCTCGACGCGGCCGTAGGTGCGCAGGGTGAGGTCGCGGATCCCCTGCTCGACCTCGCCGCCCGGGACCTGCACGTTCTGCGGTCTGCAGGGCGCGCACGAGGTCGGCGACGGTGAGGCCGACCGCCGAGAGCCGCGCGGTGTCGGCGACGACGTTGATCTGCCGCGGCCGGCCGCCGACGATGAGCGCCTGGCCGACGCCGTTGATCGACTCGATCTGGCGCTTGAGCGTCTTGTCGGCGAACTCGGTGATCTCGCGGATCGGCGCCGGGCCGGAGAGCGCGATGAAGAGGATCGGCGTCGCGTCGGGGTCGATCTTCTCGATCACCGGCGGGTCGGCCTCCTTGGGGAGCTGGGCGAGGACCGAGTTGACCTTGTCGCGCACCTCCTGCGCCGCGACGTCGCCGTTCTTCTCGAGCTCGAAGGTGACGATGACCTGCGACGTCCCCTCGGACGAGGTCGAGCGGAGCTGGTCGATGCCGCTGATGGTGTTGACCGACTCCTCGAGCTTGTCGGTGATCTCGGTCTCGATGTCCTCCGGCGAGGCGCCGACGCAGGCGGGTGGTGACGGTGACGGTGGGGAAGTCGACCTTGGGGAAGCGGTCGACGCCGAGGGTGAAGTAGGCGAAGACGCCGACCACCACGAGGGCGAGGATGATCACCGTCGCGAAGACCGGACGGCGGATGCAGAGCTCGGCCAGACCTTTCATCGGCTGCCTCCTTCGACGGCGGCTCCCGGCGCCGGAGCGTGGGCCGCCCCGTTCGCCAGGTCGATCTCGACGCGGGCGAAGAGGCCCGGGGTGAGGCGGCCGTCGCGGTTCTCGAACTCGGTCTCGACGTTGAAGGCGCGGGTCGCCGGGTCGACCACGCCGCCCACCAGGCTGACGCGGCCGCGGAAGGTCTCGCCCGGATAGGGGTCGACCGCGGCGCGCACCGGCTGGCCGCGACGGACGCTCGCGAGATAGCGCTCGGGCAGCCGGAAGCGGAGCTTGAGCGGCGAGGTCTGGGCGACGACGAAGGCGACCGAGTTGTCGCCCAGCCGCTGCCCGACGTCGGTGCGCCGCTCGGCCACCACGCCGTCGATCGGCGAGCGCAGCACGGCGTCGGCGAGGCGCTGGCGGGCGAGGTCGCGCGCCGCGACCGCCGAGCCGACCGCCGCCTCGGCCTGCTGGTAGGCGGAGTCGGAGCGGTCGTAGGCGGCCTGCGAGACGGAGCTCTTGGCGATCAGCTCCTTCTTGCGGCCGAGGTCGCGCCGGGCGTCCTGGGCCGCCGCCTGGGCGCGGGCGAGGTCGGCCTCGGCGCGCTGCGAGGTCGAGCGCCAGGTACTGGGTCTCGAGCTCGAGGAGCGGCTGGCCCCGGCGGACCCGCGCCCCCTCGTCGACCAGCACGCGGCCGACCCGGCCGGGCAGGCGCACCGCGAGCTCCGAGCGCACCGGCGAGACGAACTCGCCGGTGGCGGCGACCACGCCCTCGCCGGCGCCGGGAGCTGCCGGCGCGGCTCGGAGATGCGCCGAGCGCCGGCGTGCGCGCGGGCGACGACGGCGCCGGAGCGGTCGCGATGCCCGCCACCGCGGAGACGTCGGCGGGGAGCGGCGGCGCCGGGGCCTGCGGGCGCCGCCGGATGGCCCGCGTTCGCGGCGTTCGCGGGTTTCTCGGCCGTGGCTTGGCCGGGCCGCGAGCCGTGGCCACCGCAGGCCTCGATCAGCGCCAGGCCGCCGGCCAGGCAGAGCGCGAGCGAGAGAGAGAGACGGCATGGCGCTTCATCGGGAACCCTCCTCGAGAACGGTCTTCTGCAGCATCCCGGCGGCCGCCCAGACGCGCAGCTCGGCGAGCTGGCGGTCGAGCTTGCTGGTGGCGACGGCGCGGCGGGCCTCGGCGAGCGAGGTCTCCGCCGCCTCGGCGTCGAGCGTGGTCGACTCCTGGGCGCGGTAGAGGTCGGCGGCCTGGCTGTACTCCGCCTCGCTCGCCGCCAGCTGATCGCGGGCCAGCCCGAAGCTCGCCTCGGCGCTCGCCAGATCGACGAAGGAGCGGCGCACCTCCTCGCGCACCGTGCGGCGCACCTCGTCGAGGCGCAGCTCGGCCTGGCGCTGGCGGTCGCGGGCGAGGGCGATACGGGCCGCCGTCTCGCCGCCCTGATAGATCGGCACGGTGAGCTTGAGCGCCAGCTGGCCGTAGCGGTCGGCGGGGAAGGACGAGCGCTGGGAGAGGAAATCCCCCTCGGCCGAGAGCACCGGGTAGTAGGCGCCGCGCTGCTTCGCCACCTCGAGCTCGGCCGTGGCGAGCGCGATGCGGGCCTCGGCCACCTCGGGCCGCTGCCGCTCGGCCGCGGCGGCCAGCGCCGCCTCGTCGCCGAGGCGCGGCAGGAGCGTCGCCGGCTCCTCGACGGCGAGCGGCCGCTCGAGCGCCAGGTCGAGCCGCAGCCGGCTCTCGGCCTCGTCGCGCATCCGCTGGGCGTCGGCCACCCGGCGCTGGACGGCCTTGATGTCGGCCTCGGCGCGCAGCGTGTCGACCCGCGTCGTCTCCCCGGCCTCGAAGAGGTTCTGGGCGAGGGTCCGCCGCTCCTGGGTGAGCGCCAGGTTGCGCCGCTCGACCTCCAGGAGCTCCTGGCCTTCGAGCACCCCCAGGTAATCGGAGACCACCGCCAGCAGGAGCTGCTCGACCGCGCTCTCGGCCTGCTGCTCGGCGGTCTGGATGCCGAGCCGCGCCTGGGAGAGGGCCTGCCGGTCGCGGTTGCCGGCGAAGATCGGCTGCGTCAGGGTCAGCTTGTAGTTCCAGTCGTTCCTCGGCAGCAGGAGGACGCGGGTGCCGTTGAAGTCGAACGAGCTCTCGACGGTGTTGCGCAGGAGGTTGCCGGAGGCGGACAGGTGCGGCAGCACGGCCGAGACCGCGATGTCCTTCTGCGCCCGCGCGGCGGCGATCTCGAGCCGCGCGACGCCGAGGTCGGGATTGGCCGCGAGCGCCCGCTTGAGGGCGCCGGCGAGCGTCAGCCGGACCGGCTCGCCGGGGAGATCCGCGCCGGCCGCCGCGGCCTGGGCGGCGGTTGGAGCGACGCGGGCGGTGCGGCCGTGCCGGCCGCCGGGCAGCCGGCCTATCCTGCCCCCGGACGGGGGCGAAACGGGGGGCGAGGACGAGCAGCAGCCCCCCGAGCCATAGCGAGACGATCTTCAATATCCCCTCCTCGGCCGCCACTAAGGGTGGCGAGCCGTGCTCTGCCCCGGCGCCGGCGCCCTGAGGCCCGCCGCCAGGAAGGTCACCAGATGGTCGATGGACTCCTCGGGGCGGGCGACCGAGCAGCGACCCCGCGAGTACTGCGCCAGGAGGTGCCCGCAGGAGACGGTGTGGGCCATGGCTCCGGCGACGAAGAGGAGCCGCCAGAAGATCTCGTCCTCGGGCAGCGCCGGCAGGCGCCGGGCGAGGGCTTCGACGAAGCGCTCGATCACCTCCGAGAACTGGCTGGCGACGATCTCGCGCACCTCCTCCCGCGGCTCGGTGTAGGCGCGGGCCATCATCTGGGCGAAGGCGCTCTTGTGAGCCTCGCAGGCGAGCATGAAGACCGGCCCGACGAACGCCTGGACGACCTCCTCCACCCCGCCCCCCTCCGCCTCGCAGCGGTCGAGGAGCGCCAGGCGCTCGCGGTTGAGCGGCGCCAGACGGCGGTCGAAGACGGCGCGCACCAGCCCCTCCTTCGAGCCGAAGTGGTAGTGCACGGCGGCGAGGTTGGCGGTCGCCCGCTCGGTGATGGCGCGCAGCGAGGCCGCCGGGATGCCGCGCTCGGAGAAGAGCTCCTCCGCAGCGTCGAGCAGGCTCTCGCGGGTGCCGATGGCGGCCGGATCGTCGGTTCGATGGTGCATGGGGGCTCCTCGTCGTAGAACGCCGGTTTCAGACGTTTGTTTCAAACAGGCGTTTGAATGATCTGATTCCCGACCCGGTCTTGTCAAGGGCGGCAGATACGGAGGGGTCCTGGCATACGAGAACGGATCGGTGCCGGCGGCGCGTTATGCTGCTGCGATGAACGAGCGCGTCTGGGAGGAGCTCTCCCGCACGCTGCGCAGCGGTGCGCCCTATCGTGCCCTCCGGGAGGGCCTGGGGGACGTCGTGCGCCTGCCGGTCCCCGCCGCCGCGTGGGTCGGCGAGCTCCTCGCCCGCGACCTCGGGCGGCCGCTCCTCGTCCTCGTGCCGCGCGAGGCCGACGCCCTGACCTGGATGGAGGCCGCCCAGCTCTTCGGCTCCGGCGGGCCGCCGGGCGGCGACGGCGCCGTCTACTTCTCCGCCCCCTCGCTCACCCCGTACCAGGACGCCGAGACCTCGCTCCTGGTGCGCGCCCAGGAGTCGGTGGCGCTCGACCGGGTGATCTCGGGGGCGGCGCGGACGGTGGTGGCGACGCCGCGCGCCCTCTTCCGCCGGCTGCCCGAGGCGGCGGCCTACGCCGCCGCCGTCCTCGAGCTGGCGCCGGGGGACGACCTCGCGATCGACCTCCTGGCGCACCACCTCGTGCGCCACGGCTTCCGGCGCACCGACCTGGTCTACGAGGTGGGCGACTTCGCCATCCGCGGCGGCATCGTCGACCTGTTTCCCCCCGGGGAGGCGGCCCCCGTCCGCCTCGACTTCTTCGGCGACACGATCGAATCGATCCGCTGGTTCGACGCCCAGACCCAGCGCTCGGAGGACACCCTGGACGGCGTCCGCGTGCTGCCGCTCTACCTGTTCCCCGGCGGCCCGGAGGAGGCGCGGCGCCTGGGCGACCTCCTCGCCGAGCAGGCCGGCGCGGAGGCTCCCCCGGACGTCCTCGACCGCGTCGAGGACCTGCGCCAGCGCGGCGGCTTCCCGGGCTGGGAGAACTACCTGCCGCTCCTCGCGGCGAAGGACGCGGCGCTCGCCGGCGCCATGCCCGGGGCGCTCGTCGTGGCGGTCGACCCGCCGGCTCTCGCCGCCGAGGCCGAGCACCACGCGGCGCGGCTGGCGGCGGACTACCAGGCGCGCCTGGAGCACGGCCGGCTCGCCCTCCCCCCCGATCTCCTCGAGCTGCCGCTCGCCGGCGTCCAGGCGGTGCTGGCGGCGGCCCAGGTGCGCCTCCGCGACCTGGTGCTGGGGCCGGCCGGGGCGGCCGGAGGCATCGACTTCCACGCCGCCGCGACCGACCTCTTCCACGGCCAGCTGCCGCGCTTCCCGCAGGAGGTGGCGACGGCGCGCGCCCGCGGCGAGCGCTGCCTCGTCGTCGTCTCGCCCACCCACCGCGAGCGCATGGAGGAGCTCCTCGCGGCGCGCGAGATCCCCCTCGGGCGCGGCGGCGTCGAGCTCGCGCCGGGCGACATCTCGCGCGGTTTCCGGCTGCCCTCGGCGGGGGTCGTCCTCTACGGCGAGCAGCAGCTCCTGCCGCAGGCGAAGCTGCAGCGGCGCTCGCCGCGGAGCCGCTTCGGCCCCTTCGTCGCCAGCCTCCGCGACTTGAAGATCGGCGACTACGTGGTCCACGCCGACCACGGGATCGGCCAGTTCGTCGCCCTGCGCTCGGTGGGCGGCGACGGCGACGGCTCGGGGAGCCTGCCGGCGACGCTGCGCGAGGCTGCGGGCGCCGCCGCGCCGCCGCCGGCCGAGGCCGGCGTCGAGGTGATGGAGATCTCCTACGCCAGCGGCAAGCGCCTGCTCCTGCCGCTCTCGCGCCTCGACCAGGTGCAGAAGTACAGCGGCATCGAGGGGGTGGCGCCGCGCCTCGATCAGCTCGGCGGCACCTCCTGGAACCGCACCAAGTCGCGGGTCAAGAGCAGCATGCGCGACATGGCGGACGAGCTCCTGAAGCTCTACGCCGAGCGCCAGCTGGCGCGCGCCCCGGCCCTCTCCGGCGACAGCGACCTGCAGCGCCAGTTCGAGGCCGCCTTCCCCTACGAGGAGAGCCCCGACCAGCTCGAGGCGATCGCGGTCATCAAGGAGGACCTGCAGCGCGAGCGGCCGATGGACCGCCTGCTCTGCGGCGACGTGGGCTACGGCAAGACCGAGGTGGCGATGCGCGCCGCCTTCAAGGCCGTCGACGGCGGCTACCAGGTGGCGGTGCTCGCCCCCACGACGATCCTCGCCGACCAGCACCTGGAGACCTTTCGCCGCCGCTTCGCCGGCCTGCCGGTCAAGGTCGAGATGATCTCGCGCTTCGTCACGCCGGCCGAGACCCGCGTCATCCGCAAGCGCCTGGCGGCGGGCGACGTCGACGTCCTCATCGGCACCCACCGGCTGCTGTCGAAGGACATCGAGATCCCGCGGCTGGGCCTGATGATCGTCGACGAGGAGCAGCGCTTCGGCGTCGCCCAGAAGGAGCGCCTGAAGCAGATGAAGAAGGGGGTGCACGTCCTCGCCATGTCGGCGACGCCGGTGCCGCGCACCCTCCAGCTCTCGCTCGCCGGCGTGCGCGACCTCTCGGTGATCGAGACGCCGCCCAAGGATCGCATGGCGGTCGAGACGGCGATCCTGCCGTTCAACGCCGAGATGATTCGCGAGGCGATCGAGTTCGAGATCGAGCGCGGCGGGCAGATCTACTACGTCTACAACCGCGTCGAGTCGATCGAGCGGATGCTGGCGGACCTCAAGGAGATCGTGCCGGGCGTGCGGGTGACCGTCGGCCACGGCCAGCTCGACGAGGCCGAGCTGTCGCGCCGCATGCACGCCTTCACCCGCCGCGAGTTCGACGTGCTCCTCGCGACCACCATCATCGAGAACGGCATCGACATCCCCAACGTCAACACGATGATCGTCCACGGCGCCCAGCGCTTCGGCCTCGCCCAGCTCTACCAGCTCCGCGGCCGCGTCGGGCGGAGCAACCAGCTCGCCTACTGCTATCTCCTGGTGCCGGGCGACCGCGTGCTCTCGGAGGCGGCGCGGAAGCGCCTGGCGGCGATCCGCGAGTTCACCGACCTGGGAGCCGGCTTCCGCATCGCGGCGCGCGACTTGGAGATCCGCGGCGCCGGCAACCTCCTCGGCGCCGAGCAGAGCGGGCACATCGGGGCGGTGGGGATCGAGACCTATCTCAAGCTCCTCGAGGAGACGGTGCGCGAGCTCAAGGGCGAGGAGGTGGCCGAGGCGCCGTCGGCGGCGATCGACCTGCCGGTGCCGATGTCGATCCCGCAGGACTACGTCGACAACGCCAACCTGCGCATGGAGCTCTACCGGAAGATCGCCGCCGCCGAGGAGAGCCAGGAGGAGATCGTCGCCGAGCTCACCGACCGCTTCGGGCCGCCGCCGCCGGCGGTCCGCACCCTGATCGAGGTGGCGGCGCTCAAGCGCCTGGCGGAGTCGCTCCGCATCCAGTCGATCTCGTCGAAGGGGAGCGAGCTGGTCATCCGCCTGCGGCGCGACGCGCGGGTCGACATCGACCGCCTGATCGAGCTGGTCTCGACGCGGCCCGGCGCGAGCTTCAGCCCGAGCGGCGTCCTCACCCTCACCGCCGGCGGCGGCGGCGCCCTCCTCGCGGCGGCGCAGGAGACGCTCGCGGCGCTCGCCAGCTGATGACGCCCGAGCGCCGGCGGCCCGGCGCCGCGCCTCGCCTTGATGGCCGGCGAGCGCTGGAAACGTTACAATGCCGAGGTTTGAACGCGGCACCTGCCGTCTGACCACGAGGTAGATCATGGTGAATCGAAAGCGCCCACCCGTCGCCAGCCTCTCTCTCCTCCTCCTCGCCGCCGGGCTCGCGGCGCCGCGGATGGCCGGCGCCGAGGTGCTCAATCGCATCGTGCTGCGGGTCAACGACCGCGTCGCGACGCTCTACGACTATCAGAAGCGCAAGGGCGAGCTGATCCAGGACACCACCCACCGCGAGCAGGACCCCGCCGAGCGCCAGCGCCTGATCGGCCAGGCCGGGGAGATCGTCTACAAGGACATGTTCGACGAGCTGCTCATCGAGTCGCACGCCGACCAGCTCGGCGTCGAGGCCACCGAGCAGCAGGTCGACGCCGCCGTCCAGCAGATGCGGGCGTCGAACAACCTCGCCGACGACCAGCAGTTCGCCCAGGCCCTGCAGCAGGCGGGGATCACGGTGCCGCAGCTTCGCGAGCAGCTCAAGAACAGCCTGCGCGTCCAGGAGGTCATCAACCGCGAGGTCCGCAGCAAGGTCAAGACCAACGAGGAAGACCTCCGCCGCTACTACGGCAAGCATCCCGACGAGTTCCGGGTCCCCGACCAGCTCCAGCTCCGCGAGGTGGTGGTGCCGGAGGACAAGGTGCCGAGCGCCGCCGAGCGGGCGCGGGTGGCCGGCGAGGTGCGCCGGGCGATCCTCGCCGGCAAGCCGATGGCGGCGGCGAGCGAGCCCTTCCACACCCAGGGCGAGACGACCGGCCCGACCGACTTGGGCTGGGTCGCGGCGGGCGACCTCGACCCGGCGCTCGCCGCGGCGGTCCGCAAGCTCCCCAAGGGCGGCGTCTCCGAGCCGGTGCCGGGGCGCGGCGGCCTCCACGTCATCCAGGTGATCGACCGCCGCGAGGCGCACGTCAAGCCCTTCAACGAGGTCTCGGCGGCGATCCAGGCGAAGGAGGAGCAGCGGGTCTTCCGCGAGAAGCTCACCGATTTCATGGCCGATCTCCAGAAACAGTCGCTGGTCGTCGCCCAGCCGCCGCAGGAGGCGGCCGGGTTCCGCAAGCTCATCAGCACCGGCACGCAGCAGCCGATCCCGGGCCTCGTCTCGGGCGACGCCGCCGCCGCGGCCGCCAACCCGGCGTCCGATGGCTCGGCGACGCCGGCGCCGGCAGCTCCCGGGGCTCCGGGGGTCACCGTCCCCGGTCCCGCCGCGGCGCCCGACAGCGCGCCCGCTCCCGGCTCGCCGGGCGGCCTCGCCACCCCCAAGCCGGTCGATCCGACGACCCCGGCGCCGGTGATCCCGCCGCCGGCGCAGTCCCCGCCAGCCCCTCCGCCGCCCTCCTCCCGCTGATCGCTCCACCGCCGATCTCCGCCCGCGGGCCGTCCCTGGCCCGCGGGGAACCGGCCGCGGAGCGGATATTTACGCCTCGTTCGCGCAAAATTGCGTCTTGGATCGGCCGCAGGGGAGCCGCGACGCCATTCTGGTGGAATGAAATGGACAAAAGTGGAGTGAGCTGCTAGGATTTTCCGCTAGGCAACCGTACTCAAAGCGGGCGGGCTCATGTTCCGCGGAAGCGCTCCGGCAAAGATCGACGACAAAGGCAGGCTGAAGGTCCCGACCGACTTCCGGCGGTTCATGGAGGAGCGGTACGGCCCGGACCTCTTCGTGACCTCGGTCCAGGGGGACTCGGCCCTCCTCTACCCCCTGCCGGTCTGGGAGGAGATGGAGGCGCGCCTGCAGGCGATGCCCTCGACGGACCGGACGAAGAACCGCTTCCTCGAGCGCGTCAGCTACTTCGGCCAGCAGCTCCGGCTGGACATCCAGGGCCGGATCGTCATCCCGCAGATCCTGCGGGAGAGCGCCGGCATGAACGGCGACGTGGTGGTCAGCGCCCATCTCGATCATCTGGTGGTCTGGAACCGCGACCGCTTCCTCGCCCGCATGGAGGAGCAGCCGTTCACCGACGAGGATTACCGCGCTCTCGCCGAGCGCGGCGTTTAGTGGAGCGCCGGGCGCCGGTGCGCCATGGGTGATGGATGAGAGCCGTTGGATGAACAGCACCTGCCGGTCCTGGTCGCCGAGACCCTGGCGGCGCTCGCGCCCGAGCGCGGCGGCCTCTATGTGGACGCGACCGTGGGGCTCGGCGGTCACGCCGAGGCGCTGCTGCGCGCGGCGCCCGCGGCGCGGCTGGTGGGGATCGACCGCGACGGGGAGGCTCTCGAGCTCGCCGGCCGGCGGCTCGCCGGCTTCGGCGACCGCGTCCGCCTGGTGGCCGGCACTTTCGACCGGCTGGTGGAGCTCCTCGCCGGGATCGGCGAGCCGTCGGACAGCGGAAAACCGGCCGGGATCCTCGCCGATCTCGGCGTCTCCTCGCTCCAGCTCGACCGGCCGGAGCGCGGCTTCAGCTTTCGTTTCAAGGGTCCGCTCGACATGCGCATGGGCGGCAGCGAGCGGACGGCGGCGGACATCGTGAACCAGAGCTCGGAGGCCGAATTGGAAGAGATCATCAAGGGATACGGCGAAGAGTGGCAGGCACGGCGGATCGCCCGCACCATCGTGAACGCGCGGCGGGAGGCGCCGATCGAGACGACCGCCGATCTGCGCGCCGTCATCGACCGCGCCAAGGGGGGCCGCCGCGACCGCGAGGGACGGGTGGACCCGGCGACCCGCGTCTTCCAGGCGCTGCGCATCGCGGTCAACGACGAGCTCGCCGGGCTCGAGGCGTTCCTCGACCAGGCGGTGCGCCTGCTCGACGGCGACGGCCGGCTGGTGATCATCTCCTACCATAGCCTCGAGGACCGCATCGTCAAGAACAAGCTGCGCGACGCGGCGCGCGGCCAGACCGACCCGGTGACCGGGCGGCCCCACGCCGAGACGCGTCTGCTCGAAGTGCTCACCAAGAAGCCCATCCGCCCCGGCGACGCCGAGGTCGCCTGGAATCCACGCTCGCGCTCGGCCCGCCTGCGCGCGGCGCGGAGGTTGTGAGGCGTTGAACGGCGCATACGCGTTCAGGCGGCCGGTCGCCAACACCTACCTGGTGCGCGAGCGCGACCGCCGCCTGCGGCGCGAGCTGCTGGCGGTCGTCGCCGTCGTCCTCTCCCTGGGCGGCGGTCTCCTCGGCTACACCTGGATGCACCTGGAGCTCCTCAACACGGGCTACCGCATCGTCGCCCTCGAGCGCGAGCAGCGCGACCTGGCGCAGGAGGAGCGGCGCCTGAGCCTGGAGACCGCCTACCTCGCCAGCCCGCAGCAGATCGAATCGCGCGCCGGCCGCGAGCTCGGCATGCAGAGCCCGGCCACCGACCAGGTGGTGTTCTGGGAGGAGCTGAGGTGAGGAACCGCGTCCTCCTGGTGGCGGTCTTCGCCTGCTTCTGGGTGGGGGCGATCGCCGCCCGCCTCTACATGCTGCAGGTCGTGCGCTACGACCACTATCGCGAGAAGGCCCGCCGCCAGCAGCAGACGGTGGTCGAGCTCGATCCGCCGCGCGGCACGATCTACGACGCGCGCGGCCGCGAGCTCGCCGTCTCGGTGCAGGTCGAATCCGCCTGGGCCGACCCCTCGGACCTCGACGACCCGGCGGCGACCGCGCAGGCGCTCGCCCCGGTCCTCGACGCCGATCCCGCCGCCCTCACCCGGCGGCTGTCGCGCGACGGCAACTTCGTCTGGCTGGCGCGCAAGCTCGACCCGCGGGTGTCGGAGTCCATCCGCCGCCTCGGCCTGCGCGGCATCCATTTCCTGCCGGAGAGCAAGCGCTGCTACCCGATGCGCGAGCTGGCGGCGCAGATCCTGGGCTACGTCGGCACCGACAACCAGGGCCTCGCCGGCCTCGAGCTGCTGTACAACAAAGAGGTGGCCGGGCGGCCCGGCCGGCGGACGCTGCTGCGCGACGCGCGGCGCGGCACGGTGATCGCCCCCGGCCTCGCCGGCGCCGAGGCCGAGCCCGGCCACGACCTCTATCTCACCCTCGACTCGACGATCGAGCACATCGTCGAGCGCGAGCTCGCCCGCGCCGTCGCCCTCCACCACGCCAAGAGCGCCAGCATGGTGCTCCTCGACCCGGCGAGCGGCGCCGTCCTCGCCATGGCGAGCTACCCGCCGTTCGACCCCAACCGCTACACCGAGTACCCGCCGGCGCTGTGGCGCAACCGCGCGATCATGGACTCCTACGAGCCGGGCTCCACCTTCAAGGTGGTGACCGCCGCCGCGGCGCTCGGCAACGGCATCGTCTCGCCCGAGGACGTCTTCGACTGCGGGATGGGCGGCATCACGCTCTACAACATCCGCATCCGCGACCACAAGCCGTACGGCCGGCTGACCTTCGCCGACGTGATCGCCAAATCGTCGAACGTCGGGATGATCAAGACCGCCCTCCTCCTCGGCGACGAGCGGCTCTATTCGATGATCCGCGCCATGGGCTTCGGCCGGCCGACGGGCGTCGACCTCCCCGGCGAGAGCGGCGGCATCCTCGCCCCGGTCAAAGGCTGGCGGCCGCTCACCAAGGCCTACATCTCCTTCGGCCAGGGCATCTCGGTGACGCCGCTCCAGCTCGCCCGCGCCGTCGCCGTGGTCGCCAACGAGGGCCGGCTCGTCACGCCCTACGTGGTGGCCTCGATAGGCAACGGCGGCGCCATCGAGCGCCGCCACCCGGACCCCGCGGCGGCGCCGCGGCCGATCCGGCCGGAGACGGCGCGCGTGCTCACCGGGCTGCTCGAGCGGGTGGTGACCCTCGGCACCGGCAAGTCGGCCGAGATCCCCGGCTACGCGGTGGCCGGCAAGACCGGTACGGCCCAGAAGCCGGGGATCGGCGGCTACTCCCACCACAACTACGTGCCGAGCTTCGTCGGCTTCGCCCCCGCCGACCATCCGGCGATCGTGGGGGTGGTCACGATCGACGAGCCGCAGGGCTTCGCCTACTACGGCGCGCAGGTCGCGGCGCCGGTCTTCGGCAGCGTGGTCCGCGAGGTGATGCTCTACCTCGGCATCCACCCGGCGCGCGAGCCGCTCGCCCGCTGGCCGGGCCAGATGATGATGGCGAGCGCCAGGCGGCCGGCCGCGGCGCCGCGAGCGCTCCCGGCGGCGCCGGCCGCCGACCCCGAGATCGAGCTGGCCGGCGAGGAGCTGGCGCCCGGCGACGCGGTGACGACGCAGCCGGCGGCCGGCCGGCCGGCGCCGGGGGGAGCCGCCCATGCGCCTCGCTGAGCTGGTCGCCGGCCTGCCGATCCTGCCGGCCGCTCCGGCCGCGGCCGAGGTCGAGGTGACCGGCGTCCAGCACGACTCGCGGGCGGTCGCCGCCGGGGACCTCTTCGTCGCTCTCCGCGGCGAGCGCTTCGACGGCGGCGCCTTCGCCGGCGAGGCGGCGGCGCGGGGCGCCGTGGCCGTCCTGGGGGAGGGCCCCGCCCCCGCCGGGCTCGCCGTCCCCTGGCTCGCCGCCGCCGATCCCCGCGCCCTCCTCGGCCCCCTCGCCGCCCGCGCCTACGGCCATCCCGACCGCGAGCTCACCCTGGCCGCGGTCACCGGCACCAACGGCAAGTCGACCGTCGCGACGGTCCTCGCCGCGGTGCTCGGCGCCGCCGGCCGCGAGGCCGGGTTCATCGGCACCCTGGGCTATCGGCTGGGCGGCCGCGCCTTCCCCGGCGAGCGGACGACCCCGGAGGCCTCCGACCTCTTCCGCACTCTGCGCGAGATGCGGCGGGCGGGTGCGGCGGCGGTGGCGATGGAGGTCTCCTCGCACGCCCTGTCGCTCGGCCGCATCGAGGGGGCCGCCTTCGACATCGCCGTCTTCACCAACCTGACTCGCGACCACCTCGAGTACCACGGCGACATGGAGGGCTACTTCGCCGCCAAGCGCCGGCTCTTCTCGCATCTGAAGCCGGGCGGCCGCGCGGTGGTGAACCTCGACGACCCCTACGGCCGCCGCCTCGCCGCCGAGATGCCCGCGGCGTTGACCTATGGCGAAGGCGGCGAGGTCGCCGCGCGCGGCGTGCGCCTGACGAACGACGGCATCGACGCCACCCTGGTGACGCCGCGCGGCGAGCTCGCCATCCGCTCGCCGCTCCTCGGCCGCTACAACCTGGAGAACCTGCTGGCCGCCGCCGCCGCCGCCGAGGCGCTCGGCCTGCCGCACGCGGCGCTCGCCGCGGCCTTCGCCGCCCAGCGGCCGGTCGCCGGGCGGATGGAGCCGGTCGAGCGCGGCCAGCCGTTTCCGGTCTACGTCGATTACGCGCATACGGAGGCCGCGCTGGCGGCGGCGCTCCGCTCGGCGCGCGACCTCTCGGGCGGCCGCGTGGCGGTCGTCTTCGGCTGCGGCGGCGAGCGCGATCCCGGCAAGCGCGCCGGCATGGGCCGCGTCGCGGGCGAGCTGGCGGACCTCGCGATCGTCACCTCGGACAACCCGCGGCGCGAGGATCCGCTCGCCATCATCCGCGCCGTCGAGGAGGGCCTCGCCGCCTCCGGCGGCGACTACCGCGTGCTGCCCGATCGGCGCGCGGCCATCGGCGCCGCGCTCGCGGCTGCCGCGGCGGGCGGCGGCTGGGCCGTGCTGGTGGCGGGCAAGGGACACGAGGACGTGCAGATCGTGGGCGAGAGCAAGATCCCCTTCTCCGACCGGGAGGAGATCGCGCGGGCCCTGGAGGAGCGCTTTGGCCCGGTGGCGCGTGGCTGACGCGGCGGCGGTGGTCGGCGGCCGGGTGAACGGCGCGGCGGATGCCGCCTTCGACGGCGCGGCGATCGACTCGCGCGCGCTCCGCGGCGGCGAGCTCTTCGTCGCCTTCGCCGGCAGCTCGACCGACGGCCACCGCTTCGTCGCCGACGCCTTCGCCCGCGGCGCCGCGGCGGCGATGGTCGCCGAGGGGGAGGAGCTGGCGGAGCCGCCGGCCGGCCGCGCGCTCCTCGCCGTGCCGGACACCTTCCGCGCCCTCCACGACCTGGCGCGGGCGACCCGCCGGCGGACCCCCGAGCGCCTGGTGGGGATCACCGGTTCGGCCGGCAAGACGACGACCAAGGAGCTCCTCGCGGCGATGCTCGGCGCCCGTTTCCGGGTGGCGCGGACGAAGGGCAACTTCAACAACCTCTATGGGCTGCCGCTCACCCTCCTCGACGTCCCCGACGGCACCGAGTGGCTGGTCGCCGAGATGGGGATGTCGACCGCCGGCGAGCTCCGGCAGCTCTCGGAGCTCGGCCGGCCCGACGTCGCCCTCTTCACCGTCGTCCGCCCGGCGCACCTCGAGTTCTTCGGCAGCGTGCGGGCGATCGCCGAGGCCAAGGCCGAGCTGCTTGCCGGGCTCGCCGCGGACGGCCTCGTCGTCGCCAACGCCGACGACCCCGAGGTGGCGCGGATCGCGCGCGCTCATTCCACGTCGAGAGCCGGCGGGCGCCGGGTCGTCTGGTACGGTGTCCACTCGCTCCATGCCGCCGCCGACGTCCGGGCGGAGGACGTCGCGCCGGCGCCGGATGGCGCGGTCGGCAGCCGCTTCACGCTCGCCGCCGGCGGCGAGAGCGTCGCCGTCTCCCTGCCGCTCCACGGCCTCTACAACGTCGAGAACTGCCTCGCCGCGGCGGCCTGCGCCTGGGCCCTCGGCGTGGCCCTGCCGGCGATCGCCGCGGCGGTTGCCGGCGCAGAGCCGGCGGCGAAGCGCGGCGTCGTCCACCGCCTCGCCGGCGCCGTCACCCTGATCGACGACTCCTACAACTCGAACCCGGACGCCGTCGCCCGCGCTCTCGAGAGCGCCGCCCTCCTCCCCGCCGCGCGGCGCTGGGCGGTCTTGGGCGACATGCGCGAGCTGGGTCCGGAGGCGCCCCGCTTCCACCGCGAGGCGGGCGAGCGGGCGGCGGCGGCGGGCTTCTCGCCGGTCGCCGGCGTCGGCCCACTGGCGCGCGAGCTGGCCGAAGGCGCGCGAGCCATGGGCGCCACGGCGCACTGGCTGCCCGATGCCGCCGCCGCCGCCGAGTGGGCGGCGGGCGAGCTCCGCGACGGCGACCTGGTGCTGGTCAAGGGCTCGCGCGGCGTGGCCCTCGAGGCGGTCGTGGCGCGCCTCGCCTCCCTGCGGCCGCCGGCGGGGGAGGCGGGCTGATGCTCTACCACCTGCTCTTCCCGCTGCGCCATCGCCTGCCGGCGTTGAACGTCTTCCGCTACATCACCTTCCGGGCGGCGATGGCGATCGTCACCGCGCTCCTCCTCTCCTGGTTCCTGGGACCGGGCTTCGTCCGCATGCTGCGCCGCCTCTCGGTCGGCCAGAACATCCGCGAGGTGGGGCCGCAGGCGCATCAGGTGAAGGCCGGGACGCCCACCATGGGGGGGCTGCTGATCCTCTTCACGGTGCTCGTCCCGACGCTCCTCTGGGCGACGCTCGACGACCCGTACGTCTGGATCGTCGCCGGCGTCATGGTCGCCTATGGCGCCATCGGCTTCCTCGACGACTACCTGAAGATCAGGCGGCACAAGAATCTCGGGCTCACCGCGCGCGGCAAGATGCTCCTCCAGATCGCCGTCGCCGCCGCCATGGCGCTGACGCTCTGGGCCCTCCCCGCCGAGTACCGCTTCAACCCGACGCTCACCTTCCCGTTCATCAAGCGGGAGGCGATCCAGCTCGGCCTCCTCTACATCCCGTTCGTCGTCGTCGTGCTCGTCGGCTCGTCGAACGCGGTCAACCTGACCGACGGCCTGGACGGCCTGGCGATCGGCTCGACGACCGTCGCCGCGGCCACCTACGCCGTCTTCACCTACGTCGCCGGCAACCGGGTCTTCGCCTCCTACCTGCAGATCCCCTACGTCGCGGGAGTGGGGGAGGTGGCGGTCTTCTGCGGCGCCCTGGTCGGCGCCGGGCTGGGGTTCCTGTGGTTCAACTCCTACCCCGCCGAGGTGTTCATGGGGGACGTGGGGTCGCTGTCGCTGGGCGGCGCCATCGGCTGCGTCGCGGTGCTCGCCAAGCAGGAGATCCTCCTCGTCCTGGTCGGCGGCGTCTTCGTCGTCGAGGTGCTCTCGGTGATCGTCCAGGTCACCTCGTTCAAGCTCACCGGCAGGCGGGTGTTCCGCATGTCGCCCCTCCACCACCACTTCGAGCTCTCGGGATGGGCCGAGCCGAAGGTGATCGTGCGCTTCTGGATCCTCTCGATCCTCTTCGCGCTGCTCTCCCTCTCGACCTTGAAGCTGCGATGAAGACGCCCTGGAGCAGCGGCGGCGGTGCCACGGCCGAGTGGCGGCACGTCCTGGTCTACGGGCTGGGCCTCTCGGGGCGCGCCGCGGCGCGCCTCCTGCTCGGGCGCGGCGTCTCGGTCGTCGGCGTCGACGAGAAGCGGGAAGCGGATCTCGACCTCCAGGGCCTCGCGGACGATCCGGGCTTCGAGCTCCTCGCCGGCCAGAAGCTCGCCGGCCTCCCCGAGGCGGTCGACGGCGTCGTCGTCTCCCCCGGCGTGCCGATGGAGCGGCCGCTCCTCGAGGACGCCCGCCGCCGCGGCGTGCCGGTCATCGCCGAGGTCGAGCTCGCCTTCCCGTTCCTCGACGGCCCGGTCCTCGCCATCACCGGCAGCAACGGCAAGAGCACGACGACGGCGATGACCGGCGACATGCTCCGCGCCGCCGGGCTCGCCGTCGAGGTGTGCGGCAACATCGGCCGGCCGCTGGTCGAGGCGGTCGGCCCAGCGGGCGCGGGTGCGGGAGCGGATGCCGCGCCCGGCCGGGTCTTCGTCGTCGAGCTCTCGAGCTTCCAGATCGAGGGGATCGCGACCTTCCGCCCGCGCGCGGCGGCGCTCCTCAACCTCTCCGAGGACCACCTCGACCGCTACCCGAGCCTCGCCGCCTACGGCGCGGCGAAGAAGCGCCTCTTCCGCGACATGGGCGCGGGCGATGTCGCGATCGCCAACGCCGACGATCCCGCGACCGTCGACCTCGCGACCGCGGCGCGGCGGCGCCTCTTCTCGCGCCTCGCCCCGGTCGCCGACGGCTGCTACCTGGAGGGCGGGCTGGAGGGCGGGCTGGACGGCGGCCGGGCGGTCGAGGTCGAGCCGGGGGCCGCGGCGAGCGAGCTCTTCGCCGCCGCGGACGTGCCGCTCGCCGGCGTGCAGAACCTGGAGAACGCCATGGCGGCGGCCCTCCTCGCCCGTGCCGCGGGCGCCCCGCCCGCCGCGATCCGCGCCGGCCTCCGCGGCTTTCGCGGCCTGCCGCACCGCCTCGAGCGGGTGGGGGAGGCGGGCGGCGTCTCCTGGTACGACGACTCGAAGGGCACCAATCCCGGCGCCACCGCCAAGGCGATCGAGGGCTTCGCCGACGGCACCGTCCACTTGATCCTCGGCGGGCGCAACAAGGGGGCGGACCTCGCCTCGCTCGCTCCCATCGTCCGCCAGAAAACGCGCCGCGTCTATCTGATCGGCGAGGCGGCGCCGGAGCTGGCGCGGGCGCTCGGCGGCGCCGTCCCCTGCGAGGAAGCGGGGACGCTCGAGCGCGCCGTCGCCGCCGCGGCGGCGGCCGCCCGGCCGGGCGACGCGGTGGTGCTCTCGCCGGCCTGCGCCAGCTTCGACCAGTTCCAGAGCTTCAGCCACCGTGGCGAGGTCTTCCAGGGCCTGGTGCGCGCCCGGCTGGGGGAGGGCGCCTGATGGCGAAGAAGCTCGCCTACGACAAGGTCCTCTTCACGACGGTCGTGCTCCTGGTCGGAGTCGGGCTGGTGATGGTCTACTCGGCGAGCGCCGCGGTCGCCCGCGGCAGCGGCCTCCTCGACAACCCCTTCCTCGTCAAGCAGGCGCTGTGGACCGGCCTGGGCCTCCTCGCCATGAGCGTCACGATGCACATGGACTACCGGCGGCTGCGCAACCCGTGGCTGATCTATCCGCTCCTCGGCGTCCTCTTCCTCCTCCTCGTCGGCGTCCTCTTCTCGCCGGAGCTCAACGGCACCCGCCGCTGGTTCTTCCTCGGGCCGCTGTCGCTGCAGCCCTCCGAGCTCGCCAAGCTGGCGCTGGTGCCCTTCATCGCCTACCAGATCGAGCGGAAGGTCGACCGCATCAACCACCCCGACTTCCTGCTGCCGGCGGCGACCCTGACCATCCTCGCCGCCGGGCTCATCCTGCTCGAGCCGGACCTGGGGACGGCGGTCCTCCTCGTCCTCACCGTCTTCCTCATGGTGTTCCTCGCCGGGCTCTCCTGGCGCTACGTGGTGGGGATCGGGGCGGCGGTCCTGCCGCTCCTCTACTTCCTGGTGATCTCGGTCTCCTACCGGCGCCAGCGCCTCTTCGCCTTCCTCGACCCCGAGCGCGACCCCCTCGGCCGCGGCTTCCAGGCGCTGCAGTCGCTGATCGCGGTGGGCTCGGGCGGCGTCTTCGGGCTGGGGCCCGGGCGCAGCGTGCAGAAGCTCTTCTTCCTCCCCCATCCGGAGTCGGACTTCATCTTCGCCATCCTCTCCGAGGAGGTGGGGATGATCGGCGCTCTGGCCGTCGTCGCCCTCTTCTGCATGCTCGCCTGGCGCGGCGCCCTCGCCGGCTGGCGGGCGCCGGACACCTTCGGCCGCTATCTCGCCTGGGGCCTGGCCGGCATCCTCGTCATCCAGGCGCTGATCAATGTCAGCGTCACCATCGCGCTGCTGCCGACCAAGGGCATCCCGCTGCCCTTCATCTCCTACGGCGGCTCGTCGCTGCTGGTCACCCTCTCCGCCTGCGGCCTGCTGCTCAACGTCTCGCAGCACGGATGACGGCAGCGACGATGGCATGGACCATGGAACGCCAGCCCGGCCGCCCCGGCCGCACGCCCTGCTCGCCGGCGGCGGCACCGGGGGGCACGTCTTCCCGGCGCTCGCCGTCGCCGAGGAGCTTCTCGCCCGGGGGTGGCGGGTGAGCTTCGCCGGCATGAGCGACGGCCTCGAGGCCCGCCTGGTCGCCGAGCGCGGGCTGCCGTTCCACCCGCTCGCCGCGCAGCCGCTCCTCGGCCGCGGCCCGCGCGCCCAGGCCGCGGCGCTCGGCACCGCGGCGCGGGGCGCCTTCGCCGCCGCGGGGCTCATCCGCCGGCTGGGCGCCGACGCCGTCCTCGGCACCGGCGGCTACGTCTCGGTGCCGGCGGTGCTCGGCGCTCGGCTCGCCCGCCGGCCGGCGCTGCTCCTCGAGCCCAACGCCCGCGCCGGCGTCGCCAACCGCTGGCTGTCGCGCTGGGCGAACGGGGCGGCGGTCGCCTTCGACGACACCCGCCGCGACCTCAAGTGCCCGGCGATCGTCAGCGGCGTCCCGGTGCGCGCCGCCTTTTTCGCCGTCGGCCCGCCGCCGCCGCTCGGCGATCCGGGGCGGGCGCCCCGCCTCCTCGTCCTCGGCGGCAGCCAGGGGGCGCGGCAGGTGAACCTCCTGCTGCCCGCGGCGGTGGCGCTGGCGCGCCGGAGCCTCCCCGAGCTCGCCGTCCTCCACCAGGCCGGGGCGCAGCACGTCGAGGCGACGCGCGCGGCATATTCCGCCGCCGGCCTCGCGGCCGAGCTGGCTTCGGGGGCGGTCGAGGTCGTGCCGTTCCTCGCCGACGTCGCCGGGGCGATGGCGGGGAGCCACCTCCTGATCTCCCGCGCCGGGGCGATCACCGTCGCCGAGATCTGCGCCGCCGGGCGCGCCGCGATCCTCCTGCCGCTCGCCATCGCCCAGGCGCACCAGGTGGACAACGCGCGCCTGCTCAGCCAGGCCGGCGCCGCCGAGATGATGATCCCTGGAGCTGCCGGTCAAGAGGCAGGCGAGGAGGCGGATGCCGGCGCCCTCGCGGCGCGCCTGACCGCGCTCCTCGCCGACCCCGCCCGGCTCGCCCGCATGGGCCGCGCGGCGCGCGGGCTCGCCCGTCCGGATGCCGTGGCGGCGATCGCCGGGCGCCTGGAAGAGCTGGCGGAGGCCGCGGGGTGAGCTTCAACCAGTTCACCGACCTGGCGCGCATCCACTTCGTGGGGATGGGCGGCGCCGGGATGAGCGGCATCGCCGAGATCCTCCTCGAGTACGACCTCGAGGTGAGCGGCTGCGACCTCTCCTCCTCCGAGGCGACCGAGCGGCTGGCCGAGCTGGGGGCGAAGGTCTTCGAGGGTCACTCGCCCGACCACCTGGCCGGGGTCGAGCTCGTCGTCGTCTCCTCGGCGATCGCCGACGGCAACCCCGAGGTCCAGGCGGCGCGCCAGCGCGGCATCCCGGTCGTCCGGCGGGCCGAGATGCTCGCCGAGCTGATGCGCTTGAAGTACGGCATCGCCGTCGCCGGCACCCACGGCAAGACGACCACCACCTCGCTCGTCGGCGCCGTGCTGACCGAGGCCGGGCTCGACCCGACGGTCATCGTCGGCGGGCGCCTGCGCCTCCTCGGCACCGGCGCCCGGCTCGGCAAGAGCGACTACCTGATCGCCGAGGCCGACGAATACGATCGCAGCTTCCTGCGCCTGACGCCGGTCGTCGCCGTCATCACCACGATCGACCGCGACCACCTCGATACCTACGGCGACCTCGAGGCGATCTGCGAGGCCTTCGTCACCTTCGCCAACCGCGTGCCCTTCTTCGGGCGGGTGATCGTCTGCCTCGACGACACCAATATCCAGCAGATCCTGCCGCGCCTGGCCGACCGCCGGATCGTCACCTACGGGTTCTCGCCCCAGGCCGACCTCTCGGCGGTCGACGTCGAGGCGCTCCCCTGGGGGAGCCGCTTCGGCGTGCGCAGCCTGCGGGGCGGGGTGCTGGGCAAGATCGAGGTGCCGATCCCCGGCCGCCACAACGTGGCGAACGCCCTGGCCGCGGTGGGGGTGGGCTTGGCGCTGCGCCTCGGCTTCGCGGAGATCGCCCAGGGGGTCGCCGCCTTCAAGGGCGTCCACCGCCGCTTCGAGCAGGTCGGCCAGTGGCGCGGCGCGGCGGTGGTCGACGACTACGCGCACCATCCGACGGAGGTCGCGGCGACCCTCGAGGCGGCGCGCCAGACCTTCCCGCGCGGGCGCATCCACGCGGTCTTCCAGCCGCACCTCTTCTCGCGCACGCTCGACCAGGCGGAGAGCTTCGGGCGGGCGCTGCTCCTCGCCGACCGCGCCGTGGTGACCGACGTCTACGCCTCGCGCGAGGCGCCGATCCCCGGGGTGACCGGCGAGATGGTGGTCCAGGCGGCGCGCCAGAGCGGCCACCACAACGTCGTCTACTGCCCCGATTGGCGCGGCGCCCCGGAGATCCTCGCCGTGGACGTCGAGCCGGGGGACGTCGTCCTCACCCTCGGGGCGGGCGACATCTACCGTCTGGCGCGGCGGCTGATGCAGGAAACGGAGCCGGCGGCGTGAGCGGGACGCTCCCCACCGGGTCCTCGGTCGCCCTCGGGGCGGGCGGGCGGGTGCTCGACTTCCGGCGCCGCCCGGCGCCGCCGCGGCGGCGCCGGCGGAGCCTCTGGGTGGCGCTGCTGCGCCCTCTCGCAACCGCCTCGGCGCTGGTCGCCCTGCCGCTCGGGGTGAGCGGGTGGGTGCTCACCTCGCCGCGCTTCCGCCTCGCCGAGCTCGCCATCGACGGGGCGCGCCGCCTCCCGGCGCCGCGGCTCTACCGGGAGCTGGCGCCGCTCAAGGGGAAGAACCTCGTCCGCCTGCCGCTCTCGGAGGTCAAGGCGCTCCTCGCCGCCGAGCGCTGGGTCGACGCGGTCGAGATCGAAAAGGAGCTCCCCCGCCGGCTGCGGGTGCGCATCCGCGAGCGCCGCCCCGCCGCCCTCCTCGAGCAGAGCGGCGCGCTCGCCTGGGGCGACGCCCAGGGGCGGACCATCGCGCCGGTGGCGCCGGGCGAGGACACCACGGGGTTCCTCGTCGTCCGCTTCGACCGCGCGATGCCGCAGGCGGTTGGCAGGGCGCTTGCGGTGGCCGGCGAGCTCAAGGCGGCGAACCCGGAGTGGTCGGCGACGCTCTCGCGGGTCGACGTGCTGGGCGAGGACGACTACCGGCTCAACACCAGGACGCTCCCCTTCCCCCTGCTCGTGCGGCGGGGACAGGTGGCCGCCAACGTGCGGCGTCTCGAGGCGCTGCTGCCCGAGCTGGGGCGGCGCTACAGCGGCCTGACGGCGGTGGATCTGCGCTCGTCGCAACGGATCGTGATCGAACCTGCGGTCGACCCCGGCACGGCGAAGCCGGGCAAGTCGGCCGCGCTATGAAATTTGGCATGGAGGGTCAGGCACAATGGCCAAACCGGAACCGTACTTCGTAGGAGTGGACATCGGATCCTCCAAGGTGGGGGTGCTGATCGGCCAGCGCGACGACAAGGGCAACCTCGAGGTCGTCGGCAAGGGCCTCGCCCCCAACCGCGGCACCCGCAAGGGCAACATCGTCAACGTCGAGGCGACGGTCGAGGCCCTCAAGCAGGCGAGCGAGGAGGCCGAGGTGATGGCCGGGGTCGAGATCTCCCGCGCCTACGTCGGCGTCGCCGGCGCCGACATCCGCAGCGTCAACTCGCGCGGCATGGTCTCGGTGTCGCGCAAGGACCGCGAGATCACCCGCCAGGACATCCAGCGGGTGCTCGACGCCGCCAAATCGGCGGCCCTCCCCTCCGACCGCGAGATCCTGCACGCCATCCCGCAGGAGTTCATCGTCGACGAGCAGGGCGGGATCGGCGATCCCCTCGGCATGCTGGGGAGCCGCCTCGAGGTGATGGTCCATCTGGTGACCGGCAACGTCACCCGCTCGAAGACGCTCCTGACCTGCGTCAACCGCGCCGGCATCGAGGTGGTCGAGATCGTCTTCGAGCCGCTGGCGACGGCCGAGGCGGTCTTGACCTCCGACGAGCGCGAGCTGGGGTCGCTCCTGGTCGACGTCGGCGCCGGCACCACCGAGTACGCGCTCTTCGCCGACGGCGAGATCCGCTACAGCGCGGTGTCGCCGATCGGCGCCGGCCACTTCACCAACGACCTCGCCATGGTCCTCCGCACGCCCTTCGCCGAGGCCGAGCGGATCAAGAGCAAGCAGGGCTGCTGCCTGCCCTCGATGGTCACCGACGAGGAGGGGATCTCGGTCCCCACCGTCGCCGGCGGCTCGGCGCGGGTGGTGCCGCGGCGCGAGCTCTGCGACATCCTGCAGCCGCGCGCCGAGGAGCTCCTGGGCATGATCCGCGAGGACCTCCTGAAGCACGCCAGCGAGGAGAGCCTGCGGGGCGGCGTCGTCCTGACCGGCGGCGGGGCGCAGCTCGACGGGCTCCTCGAGCTCGCCGAGCAGGTCTTCGACGCCGGCGTGCGCTACGGCCTGCCGCGCGGCCTGGGCGGCCTGGTCGACGTGATCAGCAGCCCGAGCTGGTCGACGGCCTCCGGCCTCCTCCTCTATGCGCGCGGCGCGGAGGAGAGTCAGGGTAAAGTGCAGAAGAAATCGGGCTGGAGCGTGCGCGGCATGGTGGGGAGCCTGCGCGGCATGTTCGCGGACCTGCTCTAGAGACGACAGCGATGAGCCGCTCGAGGGACGCGAGGCCGAGAGACGCGAATGCGAGATCTGGATTCAAACACATAGGGGGTAGACCGATGATCCTATTCGACGAGCACGATGGTCCACAGGGGTCGCCGATGGCGATCGAGCCCGACGCGGTACCCGCCCGCATCAAGGTCATCGGAGTCGGCGGCGGCGGCGGCAACGCGGTCAACCGCATGATCGACTCCCAGCTGCGCGGCATCGAGTTCATCGCCGCCAACACCGACCTCCAGGCGCTGCGCAAATGCCGCGCGCCGGTGAAGCTGCAGATCGGCAACCTCTTCACCAAGGGGCTCGGCGCCGGCGCCGACCCCGAGATGGGGAGGAAGGCGGCGCTCGAGGACACCGAGCACATCCTGGAGCTCCTCGAGGGCGCCGACATGGTCTTCCTGACCGCCGGCCTGGGCGGCGGCACCGGCACCGGCGCGGCGCCGATCATCGCCTCGCTGGCGGCCGAGATCGGCGCCCTGACCGTCGCCGTGGTCACCAAGCCCTTCGGCTTCGAGGGGCGGCGGCGCCTGCAGCTCGCCGAGCGCGGGGTCGAGGAGCTGCGCGGCGCGGTCGACACCCTGATCACCATCCCCAACGAGCGCCTGCTCAACTTCGTCGAGCGCGGCACGCCCCTCCACGAGGCCTTCCGCATCGCCGACGACGTGCTGCGCCAGGCGGTGCAGGGGATCAGCGACTTGATCACCGTGCCCGGCGAGGTCAACGTCGACTTCGCCGACGTGCGCACGATCATGACCGGCATGGGGATGGCGCTGATGGGCACCGGCGTCGCCAAGGGCGAGCACCGCGCCCTCGAGGCGGCGCAGCGGGCGATCTCCTCGCCGCTCCTCGAGGAGACCTCGATCCAGGGCGCCAAGGGGGTGCTGATCAACATCTCCGGCGGCCACGACCTCACCCTCCACGAGGTCGCCGAGGCGGCGCGCATCATCGCCGACGCCGTCGATCCCGACGCCAACATCATCTCCGGCATGGTGATCGACCCGGCGATGGAGGACTCGATGAAGGTGACCGTCATCGCGACCGGCTTCGACTCCGGCTCCGGCGAGCGGCGGCTGGTCTCGTCGATGACGAGCATCAACCGGCCGCTCGCCATGCCCGTCCCGGTCGCCGCGGCCCCGCCGCCGGCGATGGTCGAGAAGGAGGAGCCGGAGCGGCCCCAGCAGGTCGACGTCCCCTTCTACCGGAAGGTCCTGGCGCACGCCCGCGGCGAGGACCCCAACGGCTTCGGGCCGAACTGGTCGAACGTCGACGACTACGACATCCCGACGGTGTTGAGGAAGCAGATGGACTAGGGCGGACTGGGGAGGCGCCGGAGGGCTACGCGGCAAGGGCTGGGCCGGACCGCCAAGTGGAAGGTTGGAGGTCCGGCAAGCGCCGCGATCGATCTCTCATCGGCCGAGAGCGAGCCCCCGCACGTGGAGCAGCTCCACAAGCAGCGTGAAAAGTGTATGGAGCGCGTCCATTACGATTTCGACGCGTCCGTGAGCTGGCCGGAACGCACCCGGGCCGCTCCGTTCAGTCAGCGTCAGCGCAGTCTCTCGCATAGGAGGGTCGCCGCCGGCTCGCGCGGCGGTCGCACCCGCTCAGGCTCTCGCTCGACAGCACCACCATCATCCTCCCAGCGGGCCAGAGCCTCAGCATCAATTGCCTGATCGACCTTCCGTTCAATTGGCGCAGCATCCGGATGGCAAATCACCAGTTTGCGACTAAGCATGGGCTTTACCCTCCTCTACTCCAGCATGGCTGGCGCTCAAGAAGGGGACGCGATCTCGGGTCCGCGTGGGCTATCGGCGGCGTACCCTCCGACGCGTCTGGTTTCGAATCCGGCGCGCCGATGGGCTTCACCACCCGAGCCTCGTCCCCTCCTACGCTGGCGGGGCTCATCGTCTCTCTACCGCACAGAGCTGACACGGAACTCTTGGATGCAGTGACGGTACGAAGGCGAGAAAATGTGGATGCTCCTGTGGCTCCGTGTTCCATGCTCACCTCGCTCCTTCGCAGGGTGCATGCCAGCCCGCGACGGTTCGCGAAAACGCGCGCAATTGTTTGGCGCCGCAGGAGTTGTGGGCACTGTCACAGCCGCTGTTAGGATTGGCCTACCTTGGGTCCTCTACGCGGTTAGAGAAGAGCTCCTGAACCATCACGTAAACGGCAAAGGTCCCTGCCGTCCGAGCCACTCGGGCACACGCTGGTTGTGCCAAGGAGGCACTGATACAATCGACGAATCATGACGACCTTGAAGAAGCAGCGCAGTACCGCTCCTCTGAAGGGCGGGGTCCAGGAGCGCCCACCGGCTTTGGGAAAGGCACTAGAGAGACAGCGTCGCCTATCCACCTCCATGAGGTCGGTTGCCTCGACCTCCATGCTGTCAGTCGCGGAGGTGTGGGATTTCGTCTCCGGCACCGATGACAGGCACCCTACGGACGAAAGGCTGTCCGCCGCCGTCATAACTGAGGCCAGGCAACGGCTCGGGGAGGGCCTGTTGCGCGTTCTTGACCTCGGGGGCGGCGCCGGGAATCCCGGCATTGCCCTTGCCGCTGCAGGCCATGAACTCACTCTCGTCGACGCCGATCCGGCACTCGCCGAGGCCGCTCGCCGACGGGCGGCGCTGGTAGGGGCCAACATTGAGATCGTCGAGGCCGATTGGCGGACCTTCCTCGATTCCGTGCGCGGTCCCTTCGACCTAATCCTCTTCCTGGGCAACGCGCTGGCCTACCAGGATTCGTGGCCGGATCTGGAACTGCCGCCGCGCCGCACCCTCGAATGTCTGGGCCGAACGATTAACAGCAGCGCGCGGCTTCTTTCCCCATCGGGAATGCTGCTCATTGAGTCGCCGATCGAGCCACGCGCAGGGTCGGCTCACTACGTGCGCGAGGTGATCCCGCCACGCGCCTCGGCCGCTGGCGACCGCTCGACGTGGATAGTCGACTATGACGAGGCGACCGGTCTCCGGACGGTGGACACGCTTGTGACGCGGGGGGCGGGGCGTGAGAAGAGCACCGTCGCCGGCCGCGTTCGGTTCGTCGGGCATCTGCTCACCGCGACGGTCTTGGACTCGCTCGCCGGCGCTGCTGGGCTGCGCCGCTCTTCCGTTGCGAGCTGGCCCCGGCCCTACTTTGATGCCACTATTCTGCAGCGTGGGTAGCGGCTGCTCGGTCCGACGGCTCTAGCGAATGCATGCCTCGATACGCAGGACGCATGCTTCGCCGGGGACCCGCCGGCGCGCATGGTGGTTCGCTTGGGCATCCAGCAATGACTCGGTTTGATCAGTTCACCAGCATCGAGTCTGCGGCTCATAAGGCTACGACACACGCGCTGTCGGAGCGACTGCTGGGCGGATCGCTGACGCCGATCTTCGACTCTCCCGAGCGGCGACAAAGCCTGATTCTCGATGCGATCGCCAAAACGCTCTGCAACTATGGCACGCACTGGGTGGGCCAAGGCGCTCCCGCGTTTGTGGCGCCCTGCAGCCGCCCGCTCCCGACGCCGCTAACCGAGTTTCTCGATAAACTGCGCAAGGTTTCCCGGTATCTCTCGCTTCATATCTTCGATGTGTTCGACCACGAACGCCGCACTATTGCCTCAGTCTTCACCGAGGCAATGCCGCCGCAGCTTACTCACAATTACGTCGCTATCGAGGAGAAATACCGTCAGTTCGCGCGCGCGCGCGTCCCGACGCTGGTGCAGTGGATGCAAGAAACGCTGGCCAAAGAGCCTCGTCATGAATCGCTGGCGTTGAATTCGGGAACCTTGAATCTGGCGGGTTCTCCGACAGCTATGTTTCCCAAGGACTACTGCATCGCCACTTTTCGGCGTTTTGGCTGGGACCCGCTCGCGCCACGGACGATCGACATGCTAATCGCCACCGACCTGATTGGCCGGGAGGCTCATCCCGAGTTCGCCAATCAGCTCTCCGAGGCATTGCATTTTACGGTGTCGCCGCGAGACGCTGCATCAGTCGCTCTTGCGCTGTATCTGTGGGAGGCAGGGCTGCCGGAAATCCACATCCTGCCCTATTACGTGCGGCTGTTTGCGTGGCAGCTGACGGGCGCTGCCGAGGAGCCAGGCGCGGACCTTGCTGCCGTGGTCGGCGGTCTTTCGTGTACTTTCAAGGATCCCAACTCAGTCTCCGACGAGATTCTGTTCGGCATCGACTCGCTAGCCCGCGGAATTGCCGGTGCTGTTGCCTTCTTCGGGCTGCAGCTCGCCCGCATGCTGTTCTCTCGAGTGCAGCTGCCGCTGATGCTCGAGCACGAACTGGGGCAGGACATCGGACAGTTGCTCAATCTCCTTGCGGGCAGCGCGAGGATCGACCATGGCTACATGCACCGGGAGCTCACTTATTTCGAGAGCCGTTTCAAGCAGCTCTCGGTGAGCGCCAGCCTGGAGGCGCCTACTGTACCGTCTGCGCGGCCCGAGAGTCGCCAGATGTGGACGGAACTCTTCGCCGATATGTGCCGCCGCGGTGCGCCACCTACTCGGCACGTCACGTTGGTGGTCGAGTCGCGCGCCGGCACAAAGCGATTGAGGCTGGACGGCGCCGGACTGACGGGCCGGCTTCGACGTCTGCCATGGCCGCCACCGCTGGCCTGCGCGCGCGCCCACCTGCGCGCCATCCTGGCGAACTTGATTAAGAATGCTCTAAAGGCTGATGCGAAACAGATCGAGCTGCGCTTCCACCCCGGCGAGGGTGAAGAGCTGCTATCCATCGACTGCTGGGACGATGGTAGACCGATGCCCATGGCGCCCGGGCCCAGGTTCGGTACCAATTTCGGATTGCGGCTAATCGAAAAAGACCTGCGCGCGATTGGTCATGGTGCGTCCTTGGACGTGCCCTGGGGAAAGAGCGGCGAGGAGAAGGTTTTTCGTCTGACATTGCCTGTCACTCGTCACGTTCGGGAAGGCGCCGGAGGATGAACCGGTTCTTGCTGCTGGTGGACGATCAGCCGGAGGAACACCGTCTAAAGCAGGCCCTCGGTAAGGAGTTTACGGTCTCCGTCTGCCGGAGTTCCGCTGAACTGCAGCACGAGCTGGATCGCGGGTCGCTGCCATATGACGTGGTGCTGGTTGACTACCGCTTCGATTATAACTTCGCGCCGAGATTCCCGAATGGGATTGTGGCCACAGCGGCGCTGATCCAGATTTATCCGGAGGCGCAGGTAATCGCGCTTTCGCGATATCTAGAGCCGAGCGCGAAGCCGGAGGCGGGGAGCATCATCGGCGATTGGTTGCTAGCCGGTGCACGCTGGTTTTGCGACAAGCATCGCTTGTTCCAGGGGGACGAGCGGGACCGGCAGATCATTTGTCGCTTCGCCGACTACGGAGCCCGCCTGCGCGCGCGGTTGCAGCCTGCCGCCCCGCCCCAACTGGAGGGGCTATAGCGGCCTTGCGGATGCGCTGGCCGCCTTGACAAGGATCGCACGCTATCCGGTCTCGGTCCTGCTGGTTGGTGAGACCGGTACCGGCAAGGAGCTGCTGGCCAATCGCCTCCATGAGCTCAGCGGCCGCCGCGGTCGCTTCATTGTCGGCAACTGCGCCAATCTCAGGGGCGAGCTGGCGGAAGTGATGTTACACGGTCAGGAGTACCATCAGAACGACCCGCGAGCGCGCGGGTTTCCCAAGCCGGGCTGGTTCGAGCAGGCCGAAGGCGGGACGGTCTTCCTCGACGAGGTTGGCGACCTCCCCAGCGAGGCGCAAGCAAGCCTGCTGCGTGTCCTTCAAGAGCGTAAGGTCCGGCGGGTGCTGGGCTCCGACTGGCTACCCGTCGACTTCCGTCTGGTGGCGGCGACCAATCGGCCATTGCCACAGTTGGCGGAGAAGGGGTTATTCCGCACCGATCTTTACTATCGCCTCACGGTATTCGAGATCCGGGTGCCCTCTCTGAAAGAGCGCAAGGGCGATGTCGGCCAGCTGGCCCAAAGTTTGCTCGCACGCTATGGCCTGCTGTTCGGGCGGCAAGTGCGTCTGTCCGCCGAGGTGATCAGATATCTCGTGGGGCGGCGCTACCCGGGCAACGTGCGCGAGCTGGAGAACGTTATCCAGCGGGTCGTTGTGCTAGCTTCCTCTGACGAGCCAGGACTTGCCGAGGTGCAGGCGATTGACCGACTAGTTCTTTCGCCATCGACGGCTGGACCCCTCGCCATCGATTCGCGCGAGGAGTACGCCCAAGCACTCGTCGAGTGGCTGCGAGCGCACGTCGCCGATCTTGGCAAGGCGATGGGGTTCAGATCGAAAACGGCCCTAATTCGTGCGGGCGTAGCTGAAGTGAGTAAACGGTACGAGCTCAGCAGTGGCTTGCCGCGGACTCCACACCACGTCTTGACGGAGCTTGTGCGGCCGGTAGACGCCTCGCTCTACGAGGAGATCGAGACACGCGCGCGGCGCAAGCGGAAGAGTTCGCACGAGGGCAAGTAGACCATGAGCGCACCGATTTACTTCTTCGACGGGACGCAAGATGCTGCTCACCCGGAGCTCGTTCCGGCCGCCCGCCTACTAGATTTGGTTGACGGTGGCGCGTTCAGCATCGCCATCATCGATGACGAGCCGCCGCTCAGCGAGTCCCTGTTTCACGCTCTGGGGCTCCGTCCCGGCGAACGCACGTGTTGGGTATCACGGATTCGCCCACCGCTTACAACCTGCTGCTGGCGAGGCCCTTTCCATTCGACGCGGTCTTCGTCGACTGGCTGCTCGCGACCTGGCCACCCTTCGGGATGGACCTTTGCCGGGTCACCGGGATCCCCGACACGCTAGTGCACGGTCCATCCCCGGCTGGTCTCTTCCTCGGAAGCCACGATGAGAGGGGCCGCGCAGGAGCTCTTGGCGGGCACGCCGAGCTGCTCACTGCCATAGCGGTCGCGCAGGGCGTATTGACAGTCGCGCTCTCGCAGCACTTGCCTCCCGGCGCGCCGGAGAGCATCGCCTTGCGAGCACGCGGAGCGCATTACGTCGTCGAGAAACAGGAGCTCCGGGACCCGTCCCGTTCCAGTGTTATCTCGGAGCTCAGCCAGCTCCTTCATCCTCGGCGGCTGGTCGCGCGACCTGCGGCTTTGGCGCTCGCTACGTCCGGACCAGTACGTTGCTGTCCTCGATCGACTCCGCGGTCTGACGCCAGACGAGATCTGCGGCACATGAACTCCTTCGACGGTCCGATCCCCGGGAACGGCACGCTGGGCTGACAGCGAACTCTGCCGATCTGACGGGCTACCTGGTCGGCTCACTCTCTGTCCTCGGCAAGCCAAGGCTGGCCTGCGCCTCGCACCTCCTCTCGGAAGTGCTGCCGCGCCTTCGGGAATCTGCTGCGGGGGCGCAAGCATGCCGACAAGGTGGCCATCTACTGCCGTCCCTGGGCAGCACCGAGGCGGATGGCGTGCCCTTGGGCACACAGATGAGTGGGCTGCTGCGGACCGTCGATGCCGCCTACCGCCGCCACGTTCTTGACGACCGATGAGTACCTGCACCTGATCGTCGGAGGTGGGGTGCGCCGGATCGACCTGTTCGCCGCAAAGAACGTGGTGAGCGCCAACGACCCGCGGGCCGTCGAGTACCTGGGCACCTCTTTTTCGCCGAAGCTCGCGGCCAGTATCGACGACAGCGGCGTCTGGCCAGCGGCAAAGCTCTCGAAGCTACGGCACCTGCTGCGCACAGGCCGCCGGAGGCGCATCTTTCATCAGGGCGAGGTCGTTGTCCGCTGTGCGGAAGGAGTGTTCGGACCGACGATTGACTCGCTGGTGCTGGGCGACATCCTCGTCAAGTTGGTTGGCAACGCCTCGTGCCGGCTGTCAGCCTCAAGACGCGTGGTGGAGATCGGCACAGGAACCGGATTCCTCCTCTGCCTTGTGACGGCCCACCTTGCCGGTGTTCTCGAGCTGGCGGCCGGCGCAACATGTCCCCGCGCGCAGTGGAGTGCGCCGTGGCGAACCTGAAAGCGACGTGGCCAGAAGGCGTTGCCTCCGGCAAGGCGCACGTGGCGGTCAGCGCTGACCTGCTGGCGATGATGCCCAAGATTCGTCGATCAGTGATCAGCAATCCGCCATACCTCCGGGAAACCCGCTGTGGGCGGTGGTGACAACGACTCGGCGATTGCTGGTGACCGCGTCTTGCGAGACATCCTGATAGGTTCCGGCACAGCGGCACTACGGCATGAGGGCGTTGTCCTGTTGGTTACCTCGACGTTGTCAAGTGGAATGATGACGCCGCGATCGAGGAGGCCGCCCGCGGCGGCACCGGCTGGCACCATCGATGCCTGGCCGAGACCTGGGTGCCTCTCGACCTGCCGAGAGGTGCATGAAGATTCCGAATGGGCCTACGCCTTGGTCGCCACGCGGTCGGCTCATGTCCTCCTCGATGTCACTTCCGCCCAGCACCCGCTCCGTCATGGAGTCGTGGTGAGTGCCTACTCGCGGTCGCTCGAGTCTCGCCGATGTGGAGGAATGCCTGCGCGCAGGATGTCCCAAAGCTGCGACCTGATTACGGTGCGGCCCACCTCTTGAGATCGCTAAAGGCTACCGCGGGCCTGGCTTCGGTGCGACCTCCTCCCAGAAGCAAAGCAATCGCAGCAAACACCGGTGCTACCACAGCGTTGATGGCAGCCGGGGTGAGGTCGCGTTCCCGAAGCATCGACTCCCAGACGGCTCGCGGCAGGGTAGTCGTATTCTGGTTGGCGATGAAGACCGACAGGACTGTTTCGTCCCACGACGTAATAAACGCGAGCGTCCAGCCGGCCACGGCATGACGCCACAGGCTAGGCAGCCAGATCGCGGCAGATCGACAGCGAGGAACGCCAAGGAGCGAACGGCGTGACGGTATCCTTGTCGAGCCGCCTGGCGCCGGCGCGGAGCGCCAGATATGGGAAGGCAAGGCAAAGAGTAGTCTCGCCTAGAGCGATACTCCGGCGCCGGATTCGCCGACGATGCGGAAGTAGCCCACAGCCAGCGAGATGGGCGGCACGAGGAGAGTGGTCACTGCCAGCACGTCTAGGATCGTACTGCCGTTGCGGCGGCCGGTCGTTGAACCGTAGTACACCGCTGTCGCCGCCGTCAGCGTGGCAACGGTGGCGGCGCTTGCGGCGAGCAGCAAGCTGAGGACGGCGGCGCTGATCCAGAACGAGCTGCGCGCGCTGGCGAACCAGCGGGTCGAAAAGCCGGTGACCTCGAAGAAGCGCGAATCGGAAACCGCCAGCGGGAACACGACCAGCGCCGGCAGCACGATGAGCACTGCGAGGCCGAGAGCCGCCAGGAAGCTCAGCCGTCTCACCGGCTTCCCTGATGAAATCGAGCAGCCGTCCTGGACCCTTATGGTGAATGGCGGTGGCGCCCCAGGCCAGAAGCAGGGCGAGCAACGGGGTGACTACCGCTACCAGGGCAACGACGCTCGCCTCCTGAGTGCGCCCTTCGCCGAGCAGCGAGCCGACCAGTCTCGTCACCGTGATGTCTTCCATGCCTCCCAGGGCAGCAGGAGTGATGAACCAGCCATAGGCGAGGCGAACACCAGCGTCGCGCTGGCGCTCAGCGCGGGGATTAGCTGCGGCACCAACACCCGGACGACTGCCCTCAAGCGCGACGCACCGAGCAACAGCGCGGCGTCGAGGAGGTCGAGGTCGAGCCTGGCAGTGGCAGCGAACATCATGGTGACGGCCACTGGGAACGTCCAATGAATCAAGCCGAGGGTTGTCGCCAAGCTCGTCGAACAGCAGGGAGGACAGCTTGGCTCCGAGCCCGGGAGCGCCAAGTTTCGCCAGCAAGCGCTGGGCGAAGAGCAGCACGTACTGCACACCGAATACGCGGAACGCGATATTCACCCCGAGGGGAAAGAGGCAGCAGAAGAGCACCGCTCCCCTCGCGCGCGGCGACAGTGGTCTGGCGAGAAGTGCGACGATGGCTCCTGCTGCCGTTGTGATCAAAGCAACCAAAGCGGCCAGCTTCAAGGTGGCCAGCTCCACTCTCATCAACGTGGCCCAAGAGGTGTCCGACCAGCTCGCCGGGACCGCCAAGGCAGCAAATAGTACGACCACGGGCACGACGAGGCCGGCGGCAAGGATCAGATACGAGGGTGCCAGGTAGAGCCGCGCCGCCAGCTCGCGTCGGTGCCAGGCCCTCACCGTGTGCTTTTGAGCTTCCAGGTGCGCCATTGCGATTCCAGAGCCTCGTCGTTGTCCGCCCACCAACCGTTGTCTCTCTGAATCAACTGGGCGAGCACTGGGGGCGAGGTGGGGAGATGTTGCAGCGTCGGTTCATCCAGCAGCTTGAGGGCATCTTGGTTTGCCGGGCCATAGGGAATGAGCCGAGCCAATGCCGCCTGGCGGTCCGGGCGCAGTGTGAACTCGATGAAGCGTCGGGCCACGTCCGCGTGCGGTGCATTGCGAGGGATCACCCACCAAAGCCAATCGAGCATGCCCTCCTTAAAGGTCATGGCGATGGGTTTGCCTACCTTTTGGGCGTCAAAGGCTCGACCGTTCCAGGCGGTGCTGACCTCGACTGCACCCGAAAGCAGCCACTCGATCGGCTGACTGCCGCTACTCCAGAGCGCGATACGTTCGCGGGAACGCAGGTCGTTCAAGGCGATGAAGGCGCGCCTGACGTCGAGCGGATAGAGAGCCTGTGGGTTCGCTCCTGAAGACAGCAGGGCCGCTTCCAGCGTTGAAGCGGGAAGATCGCGGAGCCCACGTGCGCCCTTGATCTTGCGGCTGTCCCAGAAGTCGGCCCACGTAAGGTTGTGCCAATCCGGATGGCGTGCCGAATTCCAGGCAATGACGTCGGCGTAGGCGCAACTTGCCAATCCGTAAGGGTTCACTCCCGCTGGAAGAAGAGCCTTGCCGGCGTGCAACGACGGGTCGAGGGAAGCCAACGCACCCTTGCGACCGGCCTGGAAAACGAAGTAAGTCTCGACGTCGACCACGTCCATCGAGGGAGAGCCGCTGCGCTGCCATTCGTAGAACTTGCCGTAGTCAGGGGTGCTCGTCTCGATGATCTTGATGCCGGTAGCGCGCGTGAACGGCTCGAAGAAGGCCTTGCGCTGAGCCTCCTGGTAAGCGCCCCCCCAGCTACCGACCACTAGCTCGGTGTTAGCTTTGCCGTGGGCGGCAGCTGGCACCTTCGCCGGCTCGCGACGGCAGGCGCCTGCGTACAGCAGGACTGCTATCGTGAGAGCCAGAAGAGCGAGCGGGTGCCGCATTCTTCGTATCTGTTGCATGTCAGGTCTCCTTGTCGGTCGGGTAGGCGAGCGGTTTGGCCGCGAAGGCGACCTCGGCCGGTCGACCGACGACCGCCACCTTGCCGCCCTGGGTTTCGATCAGGAGCTCGTCTGAACCGCAGGTACAGTGGACATGATGCCGCGACCCGGTTTGCACCACCTGGGTGACTAGCACATCCAAGCCGGCCGGAGCCAGACCACCATCGGGATTCAGGTACGCCCACTCGGGTCGGAAGGCCAACTTGGCTGCGGAACCGGTGGCGCCCCCGTTGGCCCCATCCAGCGCGCGGTCACGCTACGGCCGCCGACGGCAATGGTGGCGGCGCCTTCGGATATCTGCGTTAGCTCTCCGGATATGAGGTTCAACCCGCCGGTCAGGCGGGCGACTTCGATGCTGACCGGGTTCTCGTAAACATCGCTAGCGGTCGATACCTGTTGGATGCGGCCGCCGTGCCCAAGCACGACGATCCGGTCGGCCACCGAAAGCGCCTGTTCGCGGTCATGGGTGACCAGCACCGTGGTTAGTGCCAGCTCCCGGTGCAGGCGCACTACCAAGGTTCGCGCCGCATCGGCCAGCGGCCGGTCAAGGCTGGAGAACGGCTCGTCGAGGATAGGATCTCCGGCCCGGGAGCCAAAGCGCGGGCCAACGCAACGCGCTGCGCCTGCCCGCCAGAAAGTTGCTGCGGGCGCTTGGCGATGCACTCCGATAGCTGGAGACTGCTAATCAGCTCCGACAATCGTCGGCGCTTCTCGGTGGGCGACAGCTCCGAGTACTGGAGACCGAAAGCGATATTGGCCCCGGCCGTGAGGTTTGGGAAGAGCGCAAGATGCTGGAACACGAACCCAACACGGCGATCTGCGGGCCTGATCTCGCCTGCCGGTCTTCCGGCCAGAAGAACCCTGCCCGTTGATGGCGGAAGCAGGCCGGCGATGAGTCGCAGAAGTGTGCTCTTTCCACTGCCAGAAGCGCCGAGTACGGCAACCAGTTCCTGCTGGGCAATCCGGAGCAAGACTTGGCTTAGGACTTCTGGGTGGTTTCCGGAGTAACGGAACCCGGCCTCCAGGAGCTCGATCGGATGGGCCATGGCGGCCTCCTGTGGCAAGGCTCGTGCCTCAGTCACAAGTACTTGATAGACAAGGGGTTGTTAGCATGCATACTGCCCGGCGTATCCCCCAGTTTCGCAAGCGTTGCCCAAGGCTTGCGAAACCTGCCGCGTCCGAGCCTAGACTAGGTCACGCCGGATCGGGATTAGCATCCGCCGCCGGGCCTCTTGCTGACCAGGCCCGGACGACGGCGCTGCTGTGCTCGCTGCGACCGAGAGTTGCCGCCGCGCTCTCGACGAGGTTGGACGCCGGGAAGCCGCTGCTGGCGGCGCTCGCCGCGGTGCTCTCGCGCCACGCGGGGCAATCGTTGGACGGTACCGATGCCAACTCCCCCAGTAGCGCCGTACACTCGCGGCTGGACAACGGTGGCCTCCTCTCTCTTGAAGTCTCGCAACCTCAAGATACAGAGGCCAAGCCACCATTGCCTTCTCCCCATCTCCCCGGAATTACCGGATGAACCAAAAATTCACAGACTCTGAAGCGAGTGAAGGATCGGCGGGGGCGCCTAAGGCATGCTGATTTTTCGCCTCCGGGCAAGAAGGCGGCTCGCGGCCCTTCCGGCTACTGGTAGACACAGGAGAGTATGCCGGCGCCGCACATCGGAAAGGCGCAGTGGACCGTGCTGTAGCCGGCGACGACGGGGCAGCGGGTCGCGTCATTGTTGATACAGCACTGGCCGATGTAGATGGAGGCTGAAGTCCGGCGGCGTCGTGGCGGCGGGGCTCGGCGCGGGCATCAGGAGATCCATCATCTGAGCCGCATCGCCGAGCTTCACGCCACAGGTGGGCCGGGCCTCAGCCTGCGGGGTGGCGGCCGCGAAAAGGGGAGAGACGACGGTCCCGAGTAGAAGCAGCGCCAGAGCGAGCGTGAGGTGGAGTCGGGTGCGATTCATAGGTTCTCCGGACCAAGGTACAGCACAGGATCGTGCCGCATCGCACGCGTACTGCAAAAGGCATGCGCGGTCATCGATGATCGGAGGCGAGCAAGCCGATCTCACCGCTTCGCCTAGGAAGCAGTCTGCTTTACCCCGAGCAGCCTGCTTTACCCGTTGAAAGAGCGGGCTTCTCGTCAGAAGCCGCCGGCTAGGGGGTCCAGAGAGCCGCGGGTTCGGCGCTCCGGAGCGGCGTTTCTTGAATCCCCATCGGGCTTTGGCTACACTCGCGGTCTGAACGAGCGGCAGGGACGTGGAAGGGAAGCTCGCCCGCCTTCATGGAGCTCCCGGCATTCTGCGGGGACGCCGGGGCGCGCGGGGGCCCGGCGCCGGCCATCGCTTACCCATCGCCTACCCATCGATTGCTGCGCCAATCGGGTAGGATGCGGGGCGCTACCGTTCGATGACAAAGTCCAGGGGGGCGCCGTGCAGCCGAGGAAAGTGCTGGTCGTCGACGACTCCAAGCTGATGCACAAGATGTACGAGGTCATGCTGCGCCAGTACCCCCTCGTCTATGCGTTGGACGGCCGCCAGGCCCTGGAGCGCCTCCACGAGCACGACGACATCGAGCTCGTCCTCCTCGACATCAACATGCCCAACATGAACGGCCTCGAGTTCCTGGCCGAGATGAAGGCGGACGGCGCCATCGCCGGCACGCCGGTCATCATCATCAGCACCGAGGGGCGCGAGCAGGACACCGCCCGCGGCCTCGAGGCCGGCGCCGCCGCCTATGTCAAGAAGCCGTTCCACAGCGAGGAGATCTTGGACGCCATCGCGCGCCTCGAGAAGGGCCCGGCGGCGTGAGCGAGGTCGAGCTCCGCGCCGGCGGCCGGACCGTGTCGCGCCTCGACGCGCCGGCGGCCGGCGGCGACCTCCTGGTCCAGCTCCGCTCGACCCTCGACCGCGCCGCGGAGCTCGCGCGGACGCTCGAGCGGAACCTCGCCGAGCCCGCCCGCGGCGCCGCCCCGGCAGACGACCGCGCGCTCGACCTCGAGCAGCGCCTGGCCTCGGCCGAGTCCGACATCAAGGAGCTCGCCTCGCGGCTCGTCGACTCCGAGCACCAGGGCGGGCGGCTGATGAACCTCTACGTCGCCACCTACCAGCTCCACTCGACGCTCGACCCGGCCGAGGTGCAGGCGACGATCGCCGAGATCGCCATCAACCTCCTCGGCGCGGCGCAGTTCGTCCTGCTCCTGCGCCGCGACGAGGGGGAGGGGCTCGAGATCGCTCTCCGCGAGGGGGCGCCCGAGGCCGGCGATCCGCCCCACGATCCGTCCCCCCATCCGCCCCACGATGCGATCGCTGATCCGCTCAGGGATCAGCTCTTCGTCGGCGACACCTACTCGGGCGGCGATCCGATGGTCGACGCGACGCTCGCCGACGGCGTCCTGCGCCTGGGCCCGACGGCCGAGTCGCGGGCGCTGGCGGCGGTGCCGCTCCGGGTCCACCAGGAGATCGTCGGCGCCCTCGTCGTCCAGAAGCTCCTCGACCACAAGCCGATCCTCCGGGCCGAGGACCGCGACCTCCTCGACCTGCTCTCGGCCCACGCCGCGATCGCCCTCTTCGCCGCCCGCCTCTTCGCCACCAAGGAACGCAAGCTCCGCACCCTGGAGAGCCTGGTCAAGCTGGCGCGGGGCGAATGAGCGGGCTCGCCGCCGGACCTGTACCCTCCGGGTCCACCTCCTGAAGCCGCCCGCAGCCGAACGCACGACGCAGCGCATCCGATCCCATGGGCATCTCCGGCAGCTTGAAAGACGTCTCGGTCGCCGACGTCATGCAGTTCGTCCACCTCGGACGGCGCACCGGGACGCTGCTGCTGTCGCGCGGCCGCGAGCGGGCGATGATCGGCTTCCACGTCGGCCGGCTGGTCTCCGCCCAGGCGCCGCGCACTCCCAAGCTGGGCGATCTCCTGATCTCCTCGGGGACGATCGAGCGGCAGGTGCTCGACGACGCGATCGAGGCCCAGGGGCAGGAGCTGGAGCGCCGCTCCCTCGGGCAGATCCTCATCGCCTCGGGGGCGATCGCCGGCGAGGAGCTGCGCAACGTCATCGGCCAGCAGATCGAGCAGGCGGTCGCCGAGGTGATGGTCTGGGACACCGGCACCTTCGAGTTCGCCATCGACGACCTGCGGCCGATCGACGACATCGCGCTCTACCCGAGCGACGTGCTTCCCGACGCCGACATCAACACCCAGATGGTGCTCCTCGAGGCGGCCCGCATCTTCGACGAGCGCAGCCGCTCGCCGCACGACGCCGGAGCGGACGCCGCGGCGGCCGCGCCGGCGCCGGAGCCCTGGAGCACCGAGCTGGGCGACTCGACCCATCCCTCGCTCGAGCCGGGGGGCGGCCTGAGCGCCGCGGTGCTGGAGGCCCTGGCGGCCGCCGAGGTCGGCGAGCCCGAGGGCGAGGCGCCGCTGCAGATCGTCTCGCGCGACACCGCGCTCGCCCAGCGCATCGCGGGCGCGCTCGCCGGCGAGCTGCCGCAGGCCGGGCTCGCCAGCCTCGCCGAGGCGGGCAACGCCGGCCCGGGCGAGCCGCCGATCGTCCTCGTCGATCTGCGGGCGAGCGGCGGCGTCACCCTCGACCAGGTCGCGACGCTCCACCGGCGCCATCCGAGCGCCTCGTTGGTGGCCCTGGTCGACCCCGGCACCTCCTTCGGGCCGGTCTACGCCGCCGGGGCCCTCGCCGCGCTGCCGCCCGAGGTCGAGGCGGTCGTCGCCTGCGTCGAGAACGTCCGCGCCAGCCGGCGCGAGGCGGCGCGGACCGCCGACGGGGAGGAGCGCGAGGGCCCGAAGAGCGGCGTCGCCCGCCTGCGCCGCGTCTTCGGCGACCTGCGCTCGGGGCTGATCTCGGCGACCGTCGCCCTCAACCTGATGCACATCGTCTCGGAGTCGGTCGAGCGCGCCGTGCTCTTCCTGGTCAAGCGCGACCAGCTCGTCGCCCTCGGGGCCTTCGGCAACAACCGCCAGGGCCGGCCGCTCGCCGAGGTGACCCGCGGCATCAAGCTCTCGCTCGAGCCCGACAACGCCCTCGCGAGGAGCCTGGAGACCGGCGAGGTGCAGTCGGTCGACTTCGAGGCGGCGTCCCTTCCCGAGCCCTTCCGCTCGCTCGTCGGCCGCCCGCGCACCGGCCAGGTGGTGATCTTCCCGGTCCTCGGGGCGCAGCGCGTCATCTCCGTCATCTACGCCGACAACGGCGACCGCGAGCAGGCGGTCGAAGATATCGATATCCTCGAGCTGGCGACCGCCCAGGTGGGGATGGCCTTCGAGAACGAGCTGCTGCGGCGACAGATCTCCCAACATCGCGAGTGAACATGAGCTCCGCACACCACCGACCGATCTTTGCGCTCCTCGCCCTGGCCCTGCTGGTCCCGGCTGCGGGCTGCACCGTCTTCTCGCGCGGCGACCAGCGGGAGGTCTACCACTTCAAGCACTCCTTCCCGGTGGCGGACCCCGCCTTCCGCCGCTCGCTCGATACCTTCGGCAGCGCGATGGTGCCGGGCAACCGCGCCGAGATCCTCAACAATGGCGACGAGATCTTCCCCGCCATGGTCGGGGCGATCCAGAGCGCCAAGGTGTCGGTCGATCTCGAGACCTACATCTTCCACGACGACCGGGCCGGCAAGCTCGTCGCCGACGCGCTGATCGACGCGGCGCGGCGCGGCGTCGAGGTGCGCCTGCTGGTCGACGGCACCGGCAGCCACGTCGGAGCGCTCTGGGACCAGATGAAGCAGGCGGGCGTCAAGGCCTACGTCTTCCATCCCATCCGTCTGTGGAGCATCTACAAGATCGGCCGGCGGACGCACCGCAAGATCCTGGTCGCCGACGGCACCGTCTGCTTCACCGGCGGCGTCGGCATCGCCGACGACTGGCTGGGGAACGCCCGCAACCCGAAGGAGTACCGGGACATGCAGGTGGAGGTCGCCGGCCCCGCGGTGGCGCAGATGCAGGCGATCTTCAGCGAGGACTGGACCTACACCACCGGCGAGCTCCTCGTCGGCGACAAGTTCTATCCCCGGCTCACCCCGGCGGGAGAGGTGCCGGCGCAGGCGATCAAGGTGGCGCGCGGCGACTCGTCCTCGCTGGCCGGGATCCTCTATTACCTGGCGATCCAGTCGGCCGAGAAGTCGATCTTCATCCAGAACGCCTACTTCCTCCCCGACGCGCAGGTGCGCGCGGCGCTCGTCCGCGCCGTCGGGCGCGGCGTCGACGTGCGGATCATGGTCCCCGGCAAGGACATCGACGTGCCGCTGGTGCGCCTGGCCTCGCGCCGCCACTACGGCGAGCTGCTGCAGGGCGGCGTCAAGATCTACGAGTACAACGGCACCATGATGCACAACAAGGACGCCGTCGTCGACGGCATCTTCTCGACCATCGGCTCGATCAACTTCGACGCGCGCTCGATGCGCGAGAACGCCGAGGAGAGCATGGCCTTCTACGACCGCGAGTTCGCCGCCCGGCTCGAGGCGACGTTCGCCGAGGACCAGAAGCACTGCCACGAGGTGTCGTACGAGCAGTGGCGCAAGCGCGGCCTGGTGCGCCGGGCAACCGAGCTGTTCTCGTGGTTCTTCCAGCCGCTCTACTGAGATCTCATGCCTCAGATCGGACGCAACGACCCCTGCCCGTGCGGCAGCGGCAAGAAGTACAAGCGCTGCTGCCTGCTCGTCCGCGAGGCGGATGAGCGCCAGGCGCGGACGATGGGCGCCGGTCTCGGCCAGGCGCTCGACTGGCTCTTCAAGACCCACGGCCCCGCCGTGCAGGTCGCCATCGAGCAGGACTTCTTCGAGGCCGCCTCCCGCGACGAGATCCGCGACCTCTTCGCGGGCGTGTCGAGCGATCTGCGGGTGATGCTCGAGGTCAACCTCAACGACTGGCTGCTGGCCGACGCCGAGATCGAGGTGGGCGGCGCGCGCCGGCGGACCGCGGAGCTGCTGGCGGAAGCCGGCGGGCCGCCGCTCGACGCCGCGGCGCGGCAGCGCATCGACGAGATGGCGCGCCGGCCGCTGGCGCTCTACGAGGTGGAGGAGAGCCGTCCCGACGGGATGTGGGTGCGCGACCTCCTGGCGCCGGCGGCGCCTCGCTTCTGGGTGAGCGAGCCCGCCACCGCGGAGTCGCCGCGGCCGGGGACCCCCTTCGGCGGCCGCCTGCTCGAAGAGGGGGACGGTCGGATCCTGAGCGGCGCCCTCTATCCGCTCCCCGCCAGCCTGCTGGCGCAGTTGAAGGACCACCTCCGCGCCGGCCTCCACGGCCGCCGCGGGGAGGATCCCGCTCTCGTCTCGCGGCGCGTCCTCGGGCCCGCGATCATCGCCGCCTGGCTGGATTGCCTCGCCGTCTCGCTCGCGCCGCCCGAGCTCGAGGACTACGCGACCGGCGAGCCCATCCTCCTCGTCACCGACCGCTATCGGGTGAACGACTGGGAGCGCCTGAGCGCCGCCCTGGCGGGAGAGGGAGAGGTCGAGGGGGACCGCGCGGAGGGCTGGGTGCGCGGCGCGGAGAGGAACGGCAAACCGGACGTCCTGCTGTCCCTGCGGCCGGGTGCGGAGGACCGCCTCGAAGCCTTCGCCCGCACCGCGGCGCGGGGCGACGAGGGGCGGAGCTGGCTGCTCCGGGTGGCGGGCGACGCCGTGGCCTTCGAGCGGCGCGACACCGAAGATCCGCGGGACGCCTGGCGCCCCCCGTCCGTCCAGCCGGCGAGGACGCTCTAGGAGCCCGCGGGCTCCGCCATCACTGCGGAAAGGCCACGACGTCGACGATGTTCTGGTGCGTGCCGGCGGGATTGGCGTAGAGCTTCGGCGGACAGGGCGCCGCATCGCAGACGGCCCGGGTGTCGACCACCTGGAGCACGAAGGCCCGGTCCGTCATGCCCGCCGCGAAGAGCCAGAAATGGTTGTTGACCGGGGTGCCGTCGAGGATCTTGACCGTCACCTCGACGTTGCCGCTGTCGAAAAACCAGAAGTAGCCCGACTCGTCGGTGAGCTGCACGAGGGGCGCCGGCTGCCCGCCGATCACCGTCCCCGCCTGCACCACCGCGCCGTGCAGCAGCGTGACCAGGAAGCGGCCGCCGTCGAGGGAGAGCGCCGACGGCGACGGCGCCACGGTGAAGTTCAGGAACGGCCGGCCGGCGGTGTCGAGCACGATCTGGTAGTTGCCCGCCGGCAGGGCGCCAAGGTCGAAGTCGCCGAAGTAGGCGGTCGACGGCGGGCAGGGGCTGAGCGCGATCTCCGACGTCTCGATCGTGAAGAGGCTCCCCGAGCGGTCGACGCGCGTGAACGTGACCGGGCAGGTGGATACCACCTGGACATGAACCAGGACGTGATCGCTCGTCGTCGGCTGGCCGGGCGAGACGGCGATCGGGGGTGCGATGTTGCCCTGCGCCTTCGCCGCCGCGGCGGCGAAGGCGAGCAGGAGGGCGAGGCGGATGGAGCGCTGTACGTTCATCGGAAGACCTCCCCGCAGGTGGATTGGTAGATGGGATTATGGCCTATCGCCTGGGGGAGCTGGCGAGCGGTGAAGGCTCGCCAGCTCCGGGGCCGTTCGGAGGGCGGGGCGGAGCCGGCCGGCTGCCGCCCCGCGGCCGGGATCAGCGGGTCGGCGGCGGCGCGGTGGGACGCGGCGCCGGGGGGATGGGCCGCGGCGCCGCGGCGCCCGGACGCGGGCCTCCCGGACGCGGGCCGCCGGGGCCGCCGCCGAAGGGCGTCCTGGTGTAGCCGCTCGGCAGCTCGTAGGTGCCGGCCGGCGCGGGCCTCTTGTCGACCGCCGCGAGCTCCTGGGTGGTCTTGATCTCGCCCCGCGGCGTCGTCACCCGCGACTCGGTGAGCACCGGAAATCCCGGGATCTGGCTGATCTTCTTGACCCAGTCGCCGGCGGTGGGGGAGAGCGAGCTCATGTGCGCCTGCATCTTCGAGAAGGCCGCGGTGTCGATCCCCACGTCCCGGCTCATCCACATGGTGGAGTTGATCTTCATCCCGGTGGGATTGGCGAGGTCGACCTCGTACTTCTTGGCGTTCCACGAGTTGATCTTCTTCGTCTCGTCGGTCGGCTTGACGGTGACGTCCATCTTCCCCATGCGGTTCATCTCCTCCTGCATCTGCTCGCCGCCCTGGGGCATCAGCTTCTTGAAGTCGACCGGCAGGTCCACCTCGTTGTAGGTCTTCGCCTGGTTGTCGATCAGGTACATCTTGTTCTTGTCGAGGAGCAGGAGGAGCGAGAAGGTGGACTCGTCGCGCCGGATGTGCTGGTTGTCGGGGCTCACCCAGACCTTGACCTGCGAGTCGCGGTTCGGCTGGCCCATCGCGGCCGCGCCCTCGGTGTGGCTCTTCATCGTCAAGAGGGTGTCCGCCCCCGCGGCCGTGACGGCGGCCAGGGTGAGCGGCAGGAGCAGGCTTATGATCGTTCGGCGCATGGAGCGTCTCCTTATCGGGTCGTGGGATCGGGGAGTGGAGAGGATGTGGGTGGGTTCGGGGATGCGGATGAAAGTCGACCCCTCCGCACCTCCAAGGTGCGTCGATCGAGCCCAACCCGGACAACCCCGATCCCGCGCCCGATGTTCCCACCCGCCCGAACCCCCTTCCAGGCGGCCGTCCTCGGGACCAAACTGAGCCAATACCGCAGGTTTCGCCGCGCCGGCGGGTTTCATCTCCCGTGAGGCCACGGGGCCCACGCGATCGAAGGAGAGACCATGCGAGCCGTACGCGCGATCACCACCACCCGTCCTTCCCGAGCCCGGCGGAGCCTTCCCGCCGCCCTGCTGGCGGCCCTCTCCCTCCCCTGGCTCGCCGGGGCGGCGGGGCCGAGCTCGCGCCCGGGCGCGTCCGGCAGCCGCATGCCCTGGAAGGCGGCGGGGTTGAGCGAGCGCCAGGCGGCCGCTCACCTGCTCAACCGCTTCGCCTTCGGGCCGCGGCCGGGCGAGATCGACGAGGTGACGGCGATGGGTCTCGACCGCTGGCTCGAGCGCCAGCTCGGGGGTGGCCTCCCCGACTCCAGGCTGGCGCCGCACCTCGCCCCCTATCCCGCCCTCGCGATGTCGACGGCCGAGCTCCTCCGCGTCTACCCGCTGCCGGCGACGGTCCTCGCCGAGGCGCGCCAGGCGGGCGTGGTGCCGGCGAAGAACGGCGCGGCAGGAGCGCGCACCGATGCCCAGCCGGCCGGCCAGGCAGCCCCAGGGGATCTGGACAAGCCGGATCTGGACAAGCAGGAGATCAAGGCGAAGGTCCTCGCCTTCGCCCGCCAGCGCGGCTACCGGCCGGAGAAGGAGCTCCTCGGCCAGCTCATGGCGCAGAAGCTCCTGCGCGCCGTCTACTCGGAGAGCCAGCTGGCCGAGGTGATGACCGACTTCTGGTTCAACCACTTCAACGTCTCGCTGACCAACAACAAGACGCGGCCCTACCTCCTCGCCTACGAGCGCGACGCCATCCGCCCCAACGCCCTCGGCCGCTTCCGCGACCTCCTCGGGGCGACCGCGCACCAGCCGGCGATGCTCCTCTACCTCGACAACGCCCAGTCGACCGCGACGGCCGATGCCGAGACGACGATGAGCGACGAGATGGGGCGCCGGCCGGCAGCCCGCTTCGGCCGTCCCGGCCTGCGGCGCAAGGCCGTCGCGCGCCCGGCCGGAGGCCAGGGGAAGAAGGCCGAGCGGGGCCTCAACGAGAACTATGCCCGCGAGCTGATGGAGCTCCACACCCTGGGGGTCGACGGCGGCTACACGCAGCAGGACGTCATCGAGGTGGCGCGCGCCTTCACCGGCTGGACGGTGGTGCCGGCAGGCCCGGCGCGGGCGCGGCTCGCAGAGCGCATGGAGCGCGCCGAGCGGGCCGGCGGCCTCGGCTTCCGGCAGGAGGGGGAGTTCCTCTTCCGCGCCGACGTCCACGACGCCGGCGCGAAGACGATCCTCGGCCACCGCTTCCCGGCCGGCCGCGGCATCGAGGACGGCGAGCAGGTGCTCGACCTCCTCGCCGCCCAGCCGGCGACGGCGCGGCACCTGGCGAGCCAGCTCGCCGTGCGCTTCGTCTCCGACCATCCTTCGAAGGCGCTGGTCGACCACCTGACCGAGGTCTACCTCTCGACCCGCGGCGACACGCGGGCGATGATCCGGGCGATCGCCGAGTCGCCGGAGTTCTGGAGCCGGGAGGCGCTCGACGCCAAGATCAAGTCGCCCTTCGAGCTCGTCGCCTCCGGCGTCCGCGCCGTCGGCGGCGAGGTGGGGGAGCCGCGCGCCGCGATCGAGTGGATCGGCCGCATCGGCGAGCCGCTCTACGCCTACCAGGCCCCCACCGGCTACCCCGACCGCGCCGAGGCCTGGGTCAACACCGGATCGCTCCTCAACCGCATGAACTTCGGGATGCAGCTCGCCGCCGGCCGGGTGCGCGGCGTCGAGGTCGATCTGGCGGCGTTGAACGGCGGGCACGAGCCGGAGTCGCGCGAGCAGGCCCTCGCGGTCTACGCGGGCCTCCTCATGCCAGGCCGCGACCTGGGCTCGACGATCAAGCTGCTGCAGCCCCTGGTCGCGAGCCCCGACCTCGCCCGCCGCGTCGACCAAGCCGCGCCGGCGGCGGCGGCGAAGCCGGCGGCGAGCGCCGACGAGGCGCTGGCCGAGTCCCTCTTCACCGCTGCGCCCGGCGGCCGCCCGGCGAAGGGCCGCGCCCAGACCGCCGCTGACCGTCCGCAGCAGGCGCCGCCGACGCCGCTCCAGCAGGTGGTCGGGGTGATCCTCGGATCGCCCGAGTTCCAGCGCCGTTAGGAGCCCAGAGGCCCCATCTTCACCCAGGAGAACCAGCCATGTGGACACGTCGAGTCTTCTTGAAAGCCGGCGGCATCGCCCTCTTCACCGCGGGGGCCGGGCCGCTGTTCCTCGAGCGCGCCGCGCTCGCCGCCCCCGCCCCCGGCGCCCACCGCCGGCGCAAGGTCCTCGTCACCATCTTCCAGCGCGGCGCGATGGACGGCCTCGCCGCCGTCTCGCCGCTCGACGAGGCGGTGATGAAGAGCCTCCGCCCGCGCCTCGGGATGAGCGCCGCGCGGGCGGCCGCCGGCGCTCCGCTCGGAGCGCTCTTGGACACCGGCGCCGGCTTCGGCCTCCATCCGGCGCTCGCGCCTCTCGTGCCGCTCTGGCAGGAGAAGCGTCTGGCGATCGTCCACGCCGTCGGCTCGCCGGACCCGACGCGCTCGCACTTCGATGCCCAGGACTACATGGAGACGGGGACGCCCGGGCGCAAGGGCACCCCCTCGGGCTGGCTCAACCGCGCCGTGGGCCTGCTCGGCCACGACGCGACGCCGCTGCGCGCCGTCGCCATGACGCCGTCGCTGCCGCGCTCGCTCTACGGCGACCAGCCGGCCCTCGCGGTCACCAACCTCGCCGACTTCCGCCTCAAGGTGCCGGGCGCCGGCAAGCGGGGCGGTCGCCGCCGCCGGCCAGGGTTTCGAGGCGCTCTACGGCCAGACCTCGCAGGGGCTGCTGCGCTCGACCGGCAACGAGACCTTCGAGGCGGTCGAGATGCTCTCCGACGCCCAGATCGCCAACTACCGGCCGGCGCCGGGCGCCGACTACCCGCAGAGCCCGCTCGGCAACGCGCTCAAGCAGATCGCGCTCCTCGTCAAGTCCGACGTCGGCCTCGAGGTCGCCTTCGCCGAGTCGGGCGGCTGGGACACCCACGTGCAGCAGGCCGGCACCTTCGCGCGCCAGGCGGGCGACCTCGCCAAGTCGATCCACGCCTTCTGGACCGACCTCGGCACCCACCAGGACGACGTCCTGCTGACCACCATGACCGAGTTCGGGCGGACGGTGCGCGAGAACGGCTCCGGCGGCACCGACCACGGCCACGGCTCCTGTCTCTTCGTGGTGGGCAACAGGGTCCACGGCGGCCGCGTCCACGGCGACTTCCCCGGCGTCGACGCGGGCCATCTCTACGAAGGGCGCGATCTGCCGGTGACGACCGACTTCCGCGCCGTCTTCTGCGAGCTGGCGGCCAAGCACCTGGGGATCGACAGAGACCAGGAGCTGTTCCCAGGATTCACCGGCAAGCGCCTGCCGCTCGTCGCCTGAGCCGTCAGGCCATCACCTTCCGGAACGCCGCGCCGAAGGCGCGCATCTGGTCCGCCGTGCCCACGGTGACGCGGAGGAAGCTCGGCACCGCCTGGAACGGCCGCCCGACGGCGACGCCCTGCTCGCGCATGGCTTGGATGACGGGAGCGGCCGGGCGGCGCAGGTCGACCATGAAGAAGTTGGCCTGCGAGGGAAGAGTGCGATATCCCAGCGCCGCGAGGTCGGCGATGGCGGCGTCGCGGACGGCCCGGTTGACGCTCCGGCCGTGCGCCACGTGCGCGGCGTCCTTGAGGCTCTCTCGCGCGCCGGCGATGCCCAGGCTGTTCAGGTCGTTGAACGCCTGGTGCCGCTGCATGCTGGCGATCGCCGCCGGCGCGGCGATGGCGTAGCCGCAGCGCACGCCCGCCATGCCGTAGATCTTCGAGAAGGTGCGGGTGACGATGAGGTTGGGGTGCTCCCGCGCCAGCGGGATGACGCTCTCGAAGTCGGCGCTGTCGGCGTAGTGGCAGTACGCCTCGTCGACCACCACCATGGTGCGCCGCGGCACCTGGGCGAGGAACGCCCGGACCTCGGCCTTGGGGGTGAGGGTCGCCGTCGGATTGTTGGGGTTGCAGAGGTAGATCAGCCCGGCCGCCGGCGCCGCGGCGAGCATCTTCGGCAGGTCGTGGCGGTAGTCGCTGGTCAGCGGCACCAGGAGCGCCTTGTCGCCCACCGCGTTGGCGTGGAGGAGGACCGCCTCGAAGGTCGGCTCGGCCACCACCAGCGGGTTGGCGGCGCTGCAGAAGGCCGCCACGGAGAGCTCCAGGATCTCGCTCGAGCCGTTGCCGAGCAGCACCTCCTCCGGGCTCACGCCGTGCAGCGCGGCGATCTGCTCGGCGAGCGCCTCCTCCGAGCCGAACGGGTATCGGCAGGCGGCGGCGAGCGCCTCGCGCATCGCCGCCATCGCCCCCGGACAGGGCCCGAGAGGGTTCTCGTTGGCGTTCAACCGAATGACATCGCGGATCCCCTCGCGAGCCGCCGCCGGAGTCGCCGCGGGTGCCACCGCCGGAGTCGCCGCGGCGAGGGCCGCCACGGGCCGCAGACCCGCCGCCCCGACCCCCACTCCCAAGAGCCGCGCGAAATCGCGCCGTGAGAATCCTCCTTCGATCACGTTCATCGGGCCTCCCTCCGTGCTGGTTATCCCCGTGGAAGGAAGACTACTCCCCTCCGCCGCTCGCTGGCCCCCTCCGGCTGGCGAAACCCTCGCCAGCATCTCCCGTAGACGCCCTTGACGATCAACTACCCGGGTAGTACTATCGCGGTAGTCGACGCCGAGGAGACACCGCCCGATGGAAACCGACCTGCCGCCAGATCTCTCTTCCGATCCCCCGGCCGAGCCGCTGGCCACCCATCATCTGGGCGACCTGCAGCTCGCCATCATGCGCGCCCTCTGGGCGCGCGGCGAGGCGACGGTCGCCGAGGTCCACGAGGATCTCGAGCCCGAGCGCGGCCTCGCCCTGACCACCATCGCGACCATGCTCGCCAAGCTCGAGAAGAAGGGCGTCGCCGGGCACCGCGCCGACGGCCGCCGCTTCGTCTACCGCCCGCTCGTCGACGAGAGCCAGGTGCGGCGCTCGATGGTCGCCGAGCTCACCTCGCAGCTCTTCCGGGGCGACGTCACGGCCCTGGTGAGCCACCTGCTGTCCGAGCACGACATCGATCCCGCCGAGCTCGACGAGCTCCGCGACCTGATCGCCAGCCGGGAGCGAAAGGAGGAATCTCGATGAGCGCTTCCACCCTCGCGGGCGCCGCGGGCCACGTCGCGGCCTGGCTCGCCACCTATGCCCTGCACAGCACGATCCTCCTGGGGCTCGCCTGGCTCGCCTCGCGGCGCCTCGCCGGCCGCTCGATCCAGCTCGAGGAGGCGGTCTGGCGGGCGGCCCTCCTCGGCGCCCTCCTGACCGCCACCCTGCAGACCGCCGGCGGCTGGACGCCGCTCGCCGGGAGCTTCCGTCTGCCGACGGCCGCCGCGGCGGCGGCGCTCTCGCCGGCCGCTCCGGCGCCCGTGGCCTTCTCGGCTCCGGCTCCGGGTTCGGCGCGCGCTGCCTCCGCCCCGCTCGCCCGGTCTTCGGCGGCGCCCGATGTCGCCCGCTTCACGATGCCGAAGCCGGCCCGGCCGGCGGCGCGCCAGGGCTCCGGCGCGCCGCTCCGCTGGCCGGTCCTCGCCGCCGGCGCCTGGGCCGCCCTGGCGCTCCTCCTCGTGCTGCGTCTCGCCATGTCCTATGCCGGCCTGCGCCGCCGCCTGCGCTCGCGGGCCGAGATCTCGGGCGGCACCATCGCCCATCTCCTGGCGCGGCTGAAGCCGGCGGCCGGCATCGCCCGTCCGGTCCGCCTGACCTGCTCGCACCGGCTGTCGGTGCCGATCGCCCGCGGCCACGTCCGGCCGGAGATCTGCGTGCCGCCGCGGGCGCTCTCGCACCTCTCGCCCGAGCAGCAGGAGAGCCTCCTCGCCCATGAGCTGGCGCACCTCGCGCGGCGCGATCCCTCGTGGCTCGCCGCCTGCCGGGTGCTCGCCCTCTCGTTCTTCTTCCAGCCGCTCAACGGTCTCGCCGCGCGCCGCCTGCGCGAGCTCTCCGAGCTCGCCGCCGACGAGTGGGCGGTGGCGCGCACCGGCCGGCCGCTGACCCTCGCCGGCTGCCTCGCCGAGGTGGCGCGCTGGTCGATCGGCGGCGGCGCGCCGCTCCCCGCGCCGGGCATGGCCGACGCCTCCTCGCGCCTCGGCGAGCGCATCCGGCGGCTGGTCGACGATCGCCGGAGCGCCGATCGCGCGCTGCCCCGCGGCCTGGTCGCGGCGGCGGCCGTCCTCGTCCTCGCCGCCGTGGCGGTCGTCGCCCCCGGCGTCTCGGCGAGCGCGCGGGCCGACGAGAGCTCCCGCGCCGCCGCCCCCGAGGCCCGGCCGGCCGCGGCTCCCGTCCCGCCGCAGACCGCCGAAGCGCCGGAAGCGCCAGAAGCTCCCGACGTTTCTGGAGCTGCCGAAGCTCCCGATGTCTCCGAAGCTCCCCATGTCTCCGACGCTCCCGATGTCTCTGAAGCTCCCGACGCTGCGCAGGCTTCGGACGACCTCGCCGATCCGCCGTCGTCGCCGGCGCCGGCTCCGCGTCCGCCCGTCCGCCCGTCACCCGCGCCGCGGCCCGCTCCGGTCCACCTCCCCGGAATCGCGCCGCTGCCGGCTCCCGCTCCCTATGCGCGGATGGCGGCCGCCGCGCCGATGGCGCCGGAGCCCCCGGTTCCGCCCACTCCGACCGCTGCTCCGGAGGTCGCTGCGCCGGCCCCCCCGCCTCCACCCCCCGCCCCGCCGAGGATGCATCCGCTCAGCCGCTCCGAGCGGGCCGAGCTCGACGCGGTCCGTGCCCGCGCCGAGCGCCTGAGCCGCGAGGGCACCCTCTCGCGGGCGGAGATCGACCGCCTGACCGCCGAGGCGGACCGCCTCTCGCACGCCATCACCGAGCGGCTGCAGCCGCAGATCGAGCGTCTGGCCGCGCGCGCGGCGGAGCTGGCGGCGAAGGTGCAGCCCGGCGCCGCCCTCGACTCGGCCGAGCTCGAGCGGCAGATCGATTCGCTCGTCGAGCATCTGCAGCCCTCGCCGGAGACGCTCGAGCGCCTCGCCGAGGACGGGCGGCGCCTGGCGACCGACCGCAACCTGTCCCAGCAGGAGCGGACGCGGCTCGAAAAGGAGATGCACCGGCTCGCCGCGCCGCGCCGCCTGAGCGAGGAGGACAAGGCCAACCTGAAGCGCCTCCAGGAGCGCGCGCGGGCGGTGGCCGGCGGGCTCGACCGCGCCCAGCTCCAGGAGCTCGAGGCCTCGCGTCGCGAGCTCGAGGCCGAGGCGAGGAGCCTCCGCCAGGAGATCGACCGCGAGATGGGCCCGGAGCTGCGGCGGCTCGGGGAGCAGAAGGGCGCGCTCAAGAAGGATGCGCGGGAGCGCGACCGCGCCGTCAGAGAGCGGGCGAAGCGGCCGAAGCCCACCCCGGAAGCGACGCCGGAGACCGCCCCGCCGCCCCCGCCCGCCGTCTCGCCGGAGCCGCCGCTCACGCCGCCCGGCTCCCGCCGTTGAGGCCGCCGCGTAGCAGGCCGGCGCGCCGCGCTCGCCCCGCGGCGCGCCCCGACGCAAAAGCGCCAGCACCACCTCCATCCGCCCTCCACCTTCAGCTCGCTCTTCCTCTTCCTTGCCATCCCAGGTCTCCTTACCGGCCTTCCGGCCTTACTCTCCGAGACGTTGACCCTCCCTGGGCAAGCGTCGTAACCTCAGAAGACGCATACGAATTGAGCGGGAGGTAAAGCGATGTCGAACCTGGAGTGGGGTGCGATCGCTGGCCTGATCTTCGGCGCCGCCTCGGTCGGGATGATGCTGCCCATGTCTTTCCCGGACAAACGGTCGGCACTGCTCGGTGCCTTCGCGGACCGCTTCGCCATCGGTCTAGTCATCGGCTGCGTTCAGCTCCCCTGGCCGGGTTGGGCCATAGGATTGTTTTTCGGAGTGCTCCTGAGCCTCCCTTCAGCCATCGTCACCAAGGCGTACGCGCCGATCGTAGTGATCGGCGGGATTGGCGGCCTGCTCGTCGGCGGGCTGATCCACGGCTGGGGCTGAACCCCAGACACTCCCCGCAGCCTGCTCACAGCCTCAGAAACTCAACCCCAGAACACAGAGGCTCAAATGAGAAAGCTCAAAATCATCGAGCACATCTCGCTGGACGGCGTGATCCAGCACTCCGCCGATGACGGCGATTTCCCCTACAGCGACTGGACCGCGCCCTATCGGACCCCCGCTGGCCGGGATGCCGTCCTCGCCGCGTATGGCGAGAGCTTCGATCTGCTGCTTGGCCGTCGCACCTACGATATCTGGTCGGGCTTCTGGCCAAAGGCGCCAAGCAGTCCGATGGCGGACCGCCTCAATGCGGCAACAAAATATGTCGCGACCCACCGTCCGGAAAGTCTTGCATGGGGCCCGTTCGAGGGCCTTGGACCGGACATCGTCGAGGGCATTCGCCGCGTCAAGTCGCAGGACGGCCCGGAGCTCATCCTCTCGGGTAGCTCCACGCTGACATCGCCCCTGCTCGGACATGGGCTGGCGGATGAAGTCCTGCTGGTCGTCTATCCGGTCCTGCTGGGCACGGGGAAGCGCTTCTTGGCGGAGGGAACCCCGGCACGCTCATTCGAGCTCGTCAGCACGAACGCATTTCCGTCCGGCGTCATCCTCAGTTCCTACGAGTTCGCCGGGCCTTTGAAGAAGACCGGATAGATCCTCCGAGCTCGCCGTCTCGACGGCCGCGAGCGACCGGTGGGGGAGATGACTCGGCGCCTGGCCTGCGCGCTCTCTCGGCGCCTGCCCTGAGATCGACGCCGGGCCTCGATCGCCCCGGCAACCCGCGCCCACCCCGGCCGTATAGGATCTCCAGGACCTCGCGTTCCCAAGGAGCACCCATGCCGCATCGCCTCGGCCCGACCTTCGCTCTGCCTCTCCTGCTCCTGGCCTCCATCGCGCTCCGCGCCCAGCCCTCGGCAGCCCCGCAACCCCCTCCCACGCGCCAGGAAGACTTCAAGGAAGTCCTCCACGGCGTCGAGATCCCCGACCCCTACCGCTGGCTGGAAGACCAGCAGAGCCCCGAGACGCGAAGCTGGATCGACGCCCAGAACCGCTACACCCACGCCCTCCTCGACCCGCTGCCCTACCGCGACGCGATCCGACGCCGCCTCGGCGAGCTGGTCGAGGTCGACACCACCGAGCTTCCCACCGAGCAGAACGGCCGCTACCTCTTCTTCCGCCACGCCGCGCACGACGACCTCGCCAAGCTCTACCTGCGCCGCGGCCGCCAGGGCGGCAACGAGCTCGTGCTCGATCCCGCCACCCTCTCCGCCGACCACACGACCGACATCACCCCCATGGACCTCTCCCGCGACGGGCGCCTCCTCGTCTACGGTATCCGCCACGGCGGCGAGGACGAGCTCGAGCTGCGAGTGCGGGACCTCGACGCCCGCCGCGACCTGCCCGACCGCTTCCCCCGGGCCCTCTACCGCGGAGTCCTCCTCCGCCCCGACGGCAAGGGCTTCTACTACAACCGCCAGGACCGCGAGACCGGCACCCTCACCTACTATCACGCGCTCGGCAGTGCTCCGGGCTCGGGGCCGGCGCGGGACACCGAGGTCTTCGGCCGCGGCGTGGGCCGCGACAAGTGGGCGGGCATCGCCGACGTCTCCGCCGACGGGCGCTTCGCCCTCTTCGTCGTCAACCACGGCTGGGGGAGGACCGAGCTCTACTTCCAGGATCTCGCGCAGGATCTCGCGGCCGGCGGGCCTGTACGCACCCTGGAGAACGACCTCGTCGGCCACTTCGACGTGCAGCTCGCGGGCGACCGCGTCATCGCCTCGACCGACTGGGAAGCCTCGAACGGCCGCATCCTGGCGATCGACCTCACCGACCCGGCGCGCGAGAAGTGGAAGGAGCTCGTGCCCGCCGGCCCGGACCCCATCCAGAGCTTCGCCGTGGCCGGCGGCAAGCTCTTCGTCCATACCCTCCACGACGTGGCCTCGCGCCTGCGCGTCTACTCCCTCGACGGCCGCCCCGAGGGCGAGATCCCGCTGCCCGGGCCGGGCGCGGTGACCGGCCTTGCGGCGCGCTGGGACGGCGGCGAGCTCTTCTACCAGTTCGAGTCCTTCACCGTGCCGGCGACGATCTTCCGCTACGACACGGCGAGCCGGAAGACCGACGTCTGGGCGCGCGATCAGGTGTCGTTCCGCTCCGCCGACTTCGCCGTCGAGCAGGTCTGGTACACCTCCAAGGACGGCACGCGCGTGCCCATGTTCCTCGTGCACAGGAAGGACCTGCCGCGCGACCGCCCGCACCCCACGCGGCTCTACGGCTACGGCGGCTTCAAGTTGAGCCAGCTGCCGCGCTGGAGCGCCGGGACCGCCTGGTGGCTGGAGCAGGGGGGCGTCTACGCGCTGGCCAACATCCGCGGCGGCTCCGAATACGGCGAGGCCTGGCACCGGGCGGGAATGCTGGAGAAGAAGCAGAACGTCTTCGACGACTTCATCGCCGCGGCCGAGTGGCTGATCGCCAACCGCGTCACCGAGCCGTCGCGGCTCGCCATCGAGGGCGGCAGCAACGGCGGCCTCCTGGTGGGCGCGGCGCTCACCCAGCGGCCGGAGCTCTTCCGCGCCGTGGTCTGCCGCTTCCCGGACCTCGACATGGTGGGCTACTACCGCTTCAAGAACAACAACCCGCCGGCCCTCCTGGAGTACGGCGACGCCTCGAAGCCCGACCAGTTCAAGTTCCTCTACGCCTACTCGCCCTACCAGAAGGTCAAGCCCGGCACGCGCTACCCCGCGGTGCTGCTCACCACGGGCGACGCCGACACCCGCGTGCCGCCCCTCCAGGCGCGCAAGATGACGGCCCGCCTCCAGGCGGCGACCGCCTCGGGCCTGCCGGTCCTCCTGCTCTACGACACCGCGGCCGGCCACGCCGGCGGCCGGCCCCTGCGCAAGATCCTCGACGACGCCTCGCTCGAGCTGGCCTTCGTGGCCTGGCAGCTCGGGCTGCCGGCGCCGGGGACCGTGCCGGCTCCGCGGCGCGACAGGCGCTAAACCGCCGGGGCACCAGGCCGGGCCAGCCCGGCCTGGAGATCATCCCGCTGGTGGTACAATTGGTGGTACCTGAGGAGGTATCCATGCCCCGGCTCAACCTCAAAGAAGATATCCTCCCGCTCTCGGAGTTCCGAGCAGACGCCGCGGGTAGGCTCGCCCAGGTGCGCCAAACCCAGAGGCCCCTCGTCCTCACGCAGCGAGGCCACTCCTCGGCCGTCGTCCTCGACGTTGCCCAGTACCAGCAGATCGTCGAAGAGCTCGAGCTGCTCCGAGACATTCATGCAGCCGTGCGTCAGGTCGAAGCGGGAGAGGCCATCCCGCACGCCGAGGCGCAGCGGCGTGCGCTGTCAAGGTTGCGGGCTTGAGTGAGGGTCGTCTGGGCTCCCCTCGCCCTCGAGCGGGCTCTCGAGCAAGCTACCTACATAGCGCGGGACAAGCCAGGTGCCGCGGAGAAGTGGCTGGATCAGCTCTTCGACGTGGTGGCGCAACTCGAAGGTCTCCCGGAGCTGGGACGGGTCCTTCCCGAGCTGGGCAACCCCGCTTTCCGTGAACTCGACTTTCGGGGCTACCGGGTCATCTACCAACTGGAAACCGGGCGGGTCTCGGTCCTGACGGTTCGCCACGGCCGGCGCTTGCTCGACCTCTCGGAGCTGAGCGTGGGTGGATAGCCGGCATCCCGATCGGCTGATCAGCATCGCGGGGGCGACCCTCGCCCGCGCGATATGATCCCGGCCTGAGCATGAGCGGATGGAAGCAGATGCTGCGGCGACTGGTGCGGGAGCCCGGCTTCTCGACCGTCACTGTGCTGACCCTGGCCCTCGCCCTGGCGGCGGTGGTCACGGTGTTCACCCTGGTCAACGCCGTGCTGCTGCGCCAGCTGCCGTACCCGGAGTCCGCCCACCTGGTGGAGGTCAGCCACACCGCCCCGGGCCTCAAGCTCGAGAAGATGGACATGTCGGCGCGGCTGTATCTCCATTACCTGGAGCGCAGCAAGACCCTCGACGGCATCGCCCTCTCGAGCAGCGCCGATTTCACCTTGAGCGGCGACGAGGAGCCGGTCCGCGTGCCCGGGGCGGTGATCTCGCCCTCCGCGTTCCGCATCCTGCGGGTCAAGCCGGAGCTCGGCCGCGCCTTCAGCGAAGGAGAAGGACGGCCCGGCGGCGCCGCGGTGGTGATCCTCAGCCATGACCTGTGGCAGCGCCACTATGGGGGCGAGGCCGGCATCCTCGGCCGGCTGCTCCACGTCAACGGCAAGCCGCGCGAGGTGGTGGGGGTGATGCCGGCCGGCTTCGACTTCGGCGAAGAGGGCGGCGACGTGGATCGTGGGTGCTGCGGTGGGCGCGCGCATGGCGTGGCATAGGCGCGGTGAGCGCCGCTGGCTGGGCATGAGCGGCGGGCGACGCAAGATACGCATAGGTCGGATACGCTGGACGAAGATACGTTAGGCGCGTCGCGAGGCTTTAGAAGGTATGCTCAGCATTCGCGATCTGACGCTAACCGCCCCTCGGACGGCGCGGCTCTGTCCGCCGGTGAGGGCGGAGCGTTGGGCGGCGGGCGTCGAAGGCGAAAAGCCAAAGCTTTCTGAGCCGTCGAGTTCGGCACACGAAAATGAGTGAACGGGTTACTTTGGATTCATAGAGTATCACTGATGAAAGGAGATTGGCCACGCTCATGAAGGCCATTGGAAAACCAACTAACTTGAAGGGGCTATAGATATGAAAATTATCTGGGGGCCATGTTCGACTCCCCAACGTCCGCTACAATTGGATCTCGCGAAGCGCATCCGTGCACTGGGGTACGAAGTCTATTTCGAACGAGAACGCCTCAATTAACGACAAGACTAGAACCGATATCACCCCTGAAGGTGTGTACCAAGCGGACATAGATGAACTCATGAGCGCCAACATCTTCCTTTGCCAGGTGGCGGAGGACTCGGCCAGTGGGAAGCTGGGTTATGGATGTCTGGCGCGCCACGTTGATCCCGAGCACTACCTGGGAGTGATCGGGATAGCCACTGATATCCGATTGGCGACTCCGCCCAGATGCCGACGGGCCCGACATCAAGCGTGGGCGTTGAACGCTTTCATATCTGGTGGCCTAAAACATCGCTCGGCCTCTATCTCAATGAGGATGACCTCCTCTAAAATTCGAGCAACTGCTTGTCGGAGGACGATAGTGGTTCGAGTCGTTTCCATCTCGGGCAGCATTGGAGTAGGCAAATCGACTTGGTGTTGGGGCTCGCGGCAGCCTCCACAGAGCGTTCGTCGTTCCGGAACACGTCGGCGAGTTGTATTTTTCACCTTCTACGAGGACAGATGTCGGTACGCTCGCTTCACAGCCGCCTCGAGTTTTTGCTGGTCAAGGCCCGTCAGCTCGCGTCTATGCAGGAGGTCACGATCGCCTCTCGACCGGTCGATTCGAACTCATCACCTTTGCGCGCGCGCTTCTCGCGATGGGAGCTATGCCGCAACACGACTTCGACTTTACGAAGGCATCTATCATCTAGTTATAGAGAGGATAAGGCCATTGATTTTGTAATATGGGTGCGGGCCGCTCCGGACGTCATGCTCGCACGCATAAAGGCAAGAGGCCGGCCTTTCGAACAGGACATCTCGCGAGCATATTTGGAGGTCATCGATGCCGAGTATAAACGGTGGTTTGCAGCTCTGCCGCCGAGAGGAAGCTCATAGTTGACACGACGTCTCGGAGCCGAAAGAGGCGGCCGACATGACGGCGGCCTGGCTGCGAGGAGTTGGCCAATGACTATGCTCATCCTCGTCACCGGAAATGATCACAAGTTCTCGGAGGCAGCGCATAGCTCGAGAACTTGGTCTTACACCGAACGGCCGTATCCGTCTGACGGAGATACAGACCGCGAACATCAGCAGCATCGTGGACCGCAAGGCGAAGGATGCTTTCGCGCGATTAGGTGTCCACTCTTTGTGGAGCACACCTCGTTGCACATTGAGTTCGCGAATGGCTTCCCGGCGGGGCTCACTCGCACATTTCTGAAGACTCTAGGCGACGATAGAGTTTGCGAACTGTTCGGTGCAACAAGCCGCAATACGGCCGTGGGAGGACGACTATAGGATATTGTGACGGTCGCCGTGTGCACCAGGTGGACGGCGAGTTGCACGGCGTCATTGCCAACGCACCAGCGGGGCCCTTACGGGTTGGGGGCAGTCGGTGAGCTGGATCTTCATTCCCGCTGGCTACGACAAGACGCTTTGGAGCTGGAATGGCTGAGAAGAACAAGTTCTCGATGCGGCGTGCGGCCTTAATCAGTCGGCCTCATTCTTGAGAAGCCGTCCATGATATCGCCCTCATCACTCATTTCGGAGCTGAAGCAACGTCGGGCGGTTCTGTTCGCGGGCGCTGGGCTATCCGCGACCTTGAGTCTACCGAGTTGGTCGGGCCTGATCGCCAAGATGGCAAAAGATCTAGGATTTGACCCGGAATTGTTCGAAATGCTCGGCAGCTATTCGAGTTTGGCAGACTACTACCTTGTTCAGAAGCCCGATCGAGCCGTCCTTGCGGAATGGTTGCGGGAGGAATGGCATAGCGCGTCAATCGACATTGCCGGATCGCAGGCTCATGCAGCACCGTGGAAGCGCGCTTTCCACTTATCTACACGACAAACTATGACCATTGGATAGAAAGAGCTCACGACCTTCGCGGCGTGCCGGTGAGCAAGATTGTGCATGGGGATGACATCGGCGACATCGCCAGCAACAGCGTGCCAATCGTTAAGTTTCACGGTGACCTCGATCACCCAGAAACTATAGTGCTAACGGAGACCGACTATTTTGAGCGACTTCGCTTTGAGGCTGAGCTAGACCTGAAACTGCGATCGGATTTGCTGCACTATTCAGTGATATTGTGGGTTACGGCCTTAGCGACATTAATATGCGCATAGCTATCGACTCTCGTTGTTCCGTAAGGAGCCACGGCGCGTCGAAAGGCCTGCATCGATCCTACATCTTTCTAGATCGAAGAAATGAGGTACAGGCGACTATTTTTGAGCGTTGGGGCATTGACATTATTACATCCGAGAAGCTCGACCGATGCGAGGGACTCAACGAGTTCATGAGAGCCGTCGCGTCCGAATGCGCTGAGACTCCAGGAAATCAGGTCAGACTGCTTTCGGTACTTGCTCTAAGGGCTCGCGACTGACGATCGAGGTATTCCATCCGTCGCGGCGCCCAACTCTGCTGCTGCAACGGACACGCTTCGCGTGCCGCTGAGCCGTTTGCCAACAACCCATTTCCGCCGGCTGGATGAAGGCGATCTCCTCGCTCGGCCAACAAAGGTAGCGAGTTCGCGGCATATAACATGCTTGAGCGCGAGCGCCCAGCAAGCAGCAGGGATCGGCGATGAGCGCGGGGGCGACCCTGGCCCGCGCGATATGATCCCGGCCTGAGCATGAGCGGATCGAAGCAGATGCTGCGACGACTGGTGCGGGAGCCCGGCTTCTCGACCGTCACCGTGCTGACCCTGGCCCTCGCCCTGGCGGCGGTGGTCACGGTGTTCACCCTGGTCAACGCCGTGCTGCTGCGCCAGCTGCCGTACCCGGAGTCCGCCCACCTGGTGGAGGTCAGCCACACCGCCCCGGGCCTCAAGCTCGAGACGATGGACATGTCGGCGCGGCTGTATCTCCATTACCTGGAGCACAGCAAGACCCTCGCCGGCATCGCCCTCTGGAGCAGCGCCGACTTCACCTTGAGCGGCGACGGGGAGCCGGTCCGCGTGCCCGGGGCGGTGGTCTCTCCCTCCGCGTTCCGCATCCTGCGGGTCAAGCCGGAGCTCGGCCGCGCCTTCAGCGAAGGAGAAGGACGGCCCGGCGGCACCGCGGTGGTGATCCTCAGCCATGACCTGTGGCAGCGCCACTATGGGGGCGAGGCCGGCATCCTCGGCCGGGTGCTCCATGTCAACGGCAAGCCGCGCGAGGTGGTGGGGGTGATGCCGGCCGGCTTCGATTTCCCCAACCCCACCACCGAGCTGTGGGTCCCGCGCGTGCTCGATCCCAGCAAGGCACGGCTGGGCTACTTCAACGAGGGAGCCATCGCCCGCGTCCGCAGCCAGGTGACGCTCGAGGCGGCACAGACCGAGCTCACGCAGCTGACCCGCGACCTGGTGGGCGCCTTCCCGGACGAGGAGGCGGCGAAGGTGCTCCAGGACGGGGGCTTGCGTCCGGTGGTGAAGACCCTCCTCGAGAGCGCCGTCGGCAAGGTGCGGCCGGTGCTGTGGACGCTGCTTGCCGTGGCCGGGCTGATCCTCGCCATCGCCTGCGCCAACGTCGCCAATCTGTTCCTGGTGCGCTTCGAAGAACGCTCCGGCGAGCTGGCGATCCGCGGCGCCCTGGGTGCGAGCCGCGGCCGGCTGGTGGGCGGGCTCTTCGCCGAGGGGCTGGCTCTCGCCGCCCTCGCCGGTGGGGTGGCCGTGGTCCTGGCCTGGGCGGCCTTGCGCCTGGTGGTCCGGCTCGGCGCGGGCACGGTGCCGCGTCTCGACCAGGTGGGCATCGACGCCTGGACGGTGCTCGTCACCCTCGGCGCGGCGCTCCTGGCGGCGGTTCTCGCGTGTCTCTTGCCGGCCTTGCGAGCGAGCCGCATCGACCTCGCGGGCGCGGTGCGCGACGGCGGCCGCGCCTCCGCTGGCCTCGAACGGCACCGCCTGCGCCATGCCCTGGTGGCGGCCCAGGTCGCCCTGGGGGTGGTGCTGCTGGTGGCTTGCGGGCTGGTGGTGCGGAGCCTCCTGGCCTTGCAGGAGGTCGACCCCGGGTTCAGGACGAGCGGCGCGGCGACCTTCCAGCTGTTTCTGCCGGCCGCGACGTATCCTGATGCGCCAGCCCGGGTGCGCTTCGTGGAGGAGACCCTGGGGCGGCTGGCGGCGCTGCCGGGGGTGGGGGCGGTGGGCCTGGCGAGCTACCTGCCGCTCTCCGGCGCCCAGAGCGGCTCCGGGTTCGTGGTGGAGGAGTTCCCCCTGGGGCCGGGAGAGGTGCCGCCGGTCTTCATGGAGACGAACGCCAGCGCCGGCTATTTCGCCGCCCTGGGCATCCCGCTCCTGGAAGGACGGACCTTCGAGCCCAACGACTACCGGGAGCGCCTGGGTCACATCGTGATCAGCCAATCGGTGGCTCGCCGCTACTGGCCGAAGGGCGGCGCCCTGGGCAAACGGATGACGTCGTGGGCGCCGCAGGCGGAACGGCAGGGCTGGTACACGGTGGTCGGGGTGGTGGGCGACGTGCGCCTGGCGGGCCTCGACCAGCAGCCGGTGGACCTGGTCTACGAGCCGCTCTTAGGGCTAGCCGACGGCAGCAAGGACCTCCCTGCCAGCCTCTCCTTCGTGGTCGCGAGCCGCCTGCCGGCGGCGTCTCTGGCGCCGTCCCTGCGCCATGCCGTACGCAGCGTCGACCGCAACCTGCCGATGACCCCGGTGCGGACGGTGGACAGCCTGGTGCGCGACTCCTGGGCCCGCATGGCGTTCACCGTCACGGTGCTGCTGCTGGCGTCGCTGATGGCGCTGGTGATCGCGGCGGTGGGGCTCTACGGGGTGGTGTCGTATCTCGTGACCCGGCGCACCCGGGAGCTCGGCATCCGCATGGCCCTGGGGGCCGACGGCGGCCGCATCCGCCGGCTGGTCCTCGGCCAGGGGCTCCTCGTCGCCGGCCTCGGCATCCTCGCCGGCGTGCTTCTGGCTTTGGCTTCCACCCGGCTGCTGGCGTCGCTGCTGTTCCAGGTGGGGAGCCGGGATCCGCTGACGTTTGTTCTCGCGGCCCTGGTGCTTCTCCTGGTCGCTGCCGCGGCCTCTTACCTGCCCGCCGCGCGTGCTGCTCGCAAGGCTCCTGCCGAGGCTTTGCGCGCGGCGTAGGGGAATCCCCTCACCCCAGGGTAGGGAGGGGTTCTTCTACAGCTCGCCGGCGGCCAGACTCCGCGGGGCACTGAGCGACGGCACGAAGGCGTAGACCGCTCCTGCGGCGTGGATATGGCGCTGGATGGACAGGGTCTGGCGGCCGTGCAGGGGGCAGCGCAGCGACCGGGGCGGCGTCTTCGCCGATCAGAGGGTCGGGGCCATCGTCGGCTTCGGAAGAAGTCGGGGTCGTGGGCCCAGCCGCGCAGCAGGAACTCGAATTGCTGCTCGATGCTCGCCATGAACGAGTTCATCAGGAGGCCGCGCTCGACGTCGGGGCCGAAGCCGGGGCCGGTCTCGGGAACGTAGGGTCGATATCGGTCAGCCGCTGAGCAGCTCCTGCCAGAGCGGACGGCGAAGCCGTCCGTCCGTGTGCAAGTGCCAGGGTTGGGCGGGCTCTTTGTCTTGCTGCCGCGCCGACCTGCTGGCCCACGGTGATGAAGTGCCGCAACTGTTCAGCGGCCACATGCTCAAGCTAATGCAATAGGGCATGGATCCTCAGCATCCTTTCGACGGCAAGCTCTGGCAACCCAATAGCCGGAAGAGAAGAACTTAGGTACTCTGCAACAGCCGTTCCGGATTCATTGCTGCGCTTGCCTACTTGACCGAGAAGATCACGGACTCCACCGACTATCTCGTCAGTGTCTAACCGCTCCCTATGGACAAGCGCCAAGAAGCCACATATAATGTAATCGACGATAGAAAACAGTTCTTCTTGTGAATTTCTTGATGGGATTGAGCGCCTCGAAGCCGCCTCTGAAAAGTAGAACTGAAGAGTCGGAAGAATTCTCGAGAACAGCGACGCTATTGCAGGAACGACCACGGGGTCGACGCCTTTGCTCGGCACTTCTCCCGCGATCAGTTTTCGCAGGCTGTATTGTCCGACGATATCTTCAACCCAACGCCAGCACATTTTGCAAGCCAGTGCTGGCGAGGCGTGACTTACAAGATGGCCGGGGATTTGCGAACCGGAGGTAATCCCCAGTCTAACGCCGGATAGATGATTGGTCTGTTGGACCTCTCCCGTCCTGAAATTCTGAAACAGATACTCCAAGTGATCCCCCACCAACTTAAGGCGCTCATCCTTGCTCAGGAAGTCAACCAACCGTGACTTACTGCGCCCTTCACGACGTGTCCACTCTAGAATTGGCAGCGCAGTTTCTTTTCCTCGTGCGATGAAGCTAGGTAGCTCGGTCATGTTATTTTTGAGTAGGACATCAAACCGGGGCGCATGATTGAGTTCCTGAGGAACACGCGCTTCTGCCGCAGCCCCCTCCATCAGAACCAACACTCGTGGTATCGAGAGGTCTGCTTCGGATCTTAGACCGAGCCGGTACTCCTCTCGGCACCATGCCGAACTTCTGTATCGAGCACTCACCAACAAGCAATGAAATCGCGCCCGATTAAAGGCGCGCTCAATCTGCCGTTCCGCCGCGACGAGCGGCGAATAGAAACTCTTGGAGTCCATCCAGCCGACTAGACCCGTTCTCTCCAACGCCTCCATTAGCGACTCCGCTAAAGCCAGATCCTCCTGATTGTGGCTGATGGAAAAGTCTATCGGGGATAATTCTGATAAAACGCTCATGGCGCAACTCCGACTGGCGTCCAGACTCTCCTAAGGACGCCCAACGGATTCACCTCACCCCGCAGCTTAGCTGTCCAGTGCAGGCCACTGGTTGGGCGCTCAATACGAGATTGTTCCGCTCGGCTCCCCACACTTTGAGCTGGGTTGATGGTAGAGTTCCAGACACGACTTCAGCCACTCCTTGTTGTACCCTCACCACAGCCATGAAGCTAGATGCCGCAATAGGTAGGCGAACGCGCCATTCGTCAATTTCTCTTTGAAATCCATATTCGTCTAAAATGACGAGAATTGCAGGATACGGAATCTCGCTCATCTTCAGCGCCTTACTTGAGACTGTACGGAAAAGAATTTCCGATAACTGATCCTCAAGTCGCGAGATTACTGCGCCAGTTAGGAGTGCCTGTGAGATCAAAGAACTTCCGGCATCCCTTATCTTGTACACGGCAACATCTCTACCTTCTAGGCTGAGCACCGTATGCCAAGAACCTGGACTAGAGGTCGAACCGAGAGTCTCGAAATAGACAGTGAGCGCTTGCACAATGGCCGACCGCTGGCTCTTAATACGCGGGACAGCTGGGAAGCTAACCACAAAGCAACCTTCTATTGGGGCGCGTGTCTCTACTTCGCTACAAACCTCCTCGGCAAATCTTAGAAGTTCCTTGCTCAGTTGCAACCAAGTGTGCCCTCGCCCATTGATTTCCGTGCTTCCGTGTACGCTTGTAATTTCAACGGCAATTGGCTGGCCAGCCACATCCAAGAACCAGTCCGGTGGATCAGGCCCCTCTTTCCAGATACCCTCAGCGCCAAAGTGCTTAAGAAGTGTGCTCAACGCCTCTCGGCCCATCTCTTCGTCATACCGCATAGCAGGTGGATCCAAGCATCTGAAGGAGCGCCCAACGTGTCGTGGCTCAGAGGCGCGCGAAGCGCGTCCGACTGAGGGGAATATCTCATGAACGTTCAGGAATGTCTCCCCAACGTTCCGTAGTGTCTCAAGAACCCTGGCGAACAGCCCCTGAACCCTCGCCAGGGTCCCAAACAAAATCTCTCCGCGGCGTCTCAGAAACGCCAATTTGCATTCCAACTCGGCTCATCCGCCTCCCGTTTCCGTCAAGCAGCGGCCCAGGATCTCCCGGTAGTCCCACTTGCGCGCCTTGTGTCTCAGGAAGGGGCTGACGTAAGGGGGTTCTTCTACAGCTCGCCGGCGGCCAGGCTCCGGAGGGCACTCCGCGACGGCACGAAGGCGTAGACCGCTCCCGCGGCATGGACATGGCGCTGGATGGACAGGGTCTGGCGGCCGTGCAGGGGGCAGCGCAGCGTGACCGGGGCGGCGTCTTCGCCGATCAGGGGGTCGGGCCCGTCGTCGGCTTCGAAGAAGTCGGGGTCGTGGGCCCAGCCGCGCAGCAGGAACTCGAATTGCTGCTCGATGCTCGCCATGAACGAGTTCATCAGGAGGCCGCGTGGGACGTCGGGGCCGAAGCCGGGGCCGGCCTCGGGATCGTAGACCGGGCCGAAGGGCACGGCGCGCCGGATCAAACGGTGCCACTCGCGGTCGACCACCAGGTTGGAGCGCGGGTACATCTTGCGGATGTGGGAAAAACGCGGCGTCTTAAGCCGAGCGGATCGTCTTCGTAGTCGAAGACGGCGCCTGGCAGAGCGCCGTCGTCCACCTCGGGAGAGTGTCCCAGGGGAGCGCCGCTCGGCCAGCGGCCGATCAGCCGGGCCGCCAGCTCGTCGGCCGACATCGGCACCCCGCGGCCGGCCAGCTCGGCGCTCGCCGCGGCCAGCTGGGCGCGCCAGCCCGGCACGTCCTGATGGAAACGCTTGAAGACCTGGAAGGTGCCGTCGTGCATCCACGCCGGACAGGCGATGGGCGGCCCGAGGCCCGTGGCGCCGTGGCGCGGGTGGCCGAGGACGAACTCACCTGCCGGAGTCAGCGGGGTCAGCCGGCGCTCCGGCTCGCCTGGCGCCGGATCGTCGTGGCCGAGCACCGCCGGCTGCGAGATGCCGTCGCGGAAGCCGAAGTGCTCGCGGCCGGCCATGGCTCCGGGGAGCAAGCCGCCACGCTCGACGTGCACGACGTCGACCCCCTCATTGGCGAGATCACCGGCGAGCCGCCTCTCTTCTTCGAGGGCTCCAAGGAGGCGCTCCAACGAGGTCGAAGCCAGGGTGAGGAGGGCGTCGACGGGCGCCTGGCCCGGACCGCCGAAAGCCCAGCGCTCCGGCGCCCCGGGGCCGCGGTCGCGCAGCTTGGCGGCGCGGGCGGCGGGGCCCTGGCGGAATGCCTCGAAGGCTTCCAGGCCAGCGAGCGCCGCAGGCGAAAGCCGGCCCAGCCCGCGATGGCAAAGACCGAGGCTCCGGTAGACGGCAGGCTCGCCCGACGAGGCCGCCGACCGGAGCCGCGTTCACCTGCGCCGTGGCGGTGATCCCGGAGAGCACCCGCCGCAGCCAGCGGCGGGCACCTCCGGGGTCGGCCAGGGAGAGCATCAGGAAGGCCTGATGCTCCTCGGGAAATGGCGCCAAGACGTTGCCCTGGATCTCCTCCGAGGCGCGTAGCGGCGCCGCCGCGACGCAGGTCATTGCCGGCAGAAGCGCGATCAGAAGCGCAGGTTGGGGACGATTTCCTGCAAGGGCTTGACCGCGCCCAGCTGCTGCAGCAGGCCGAGGCTGTCCATCTCCAGCCAGCCGGCCTTGAGGGTGCCCTCCTTCTCATCGCCGGTCGGCGGTTTTTGGCCGCCGGTGTAGATGCCGATGGCGGAGACGGTGACGTAGTTGCCGGTCGGCTGGATGCCGAGGAACGGGCCGGTGTGCTGGCCGCGCAGGGTCCAGCGGATGGTGACCTCGGCTTCACCGCTCGCGGTCTCGCTGCCGAAGAGGTCGTTGACCTCCACCTCGAAGCCGGGGAAGGCCTGGCGGAATTCGCGCGAGAACTGCTTGATGCCCTCGGGGCCCGGCGCGAAGCCCGGGAAGGGGTACTGGAAGCGGAAGTCGTCGGTCAGGATCTGGTCCGCGAGGTCGTAGTCGCCGTCACGGAAAACCTGCGTGAACAACGCCTCGACTGCCTGGGTGCTCGCCTGAACGTTCGCCATGTCGCCTGCTCCTTTGAGTAACACGCGTTACTCGAAAAGGCCTCCCTCACGCTGAGGGACGCCTCGATCCACGGGGTCGGCGTGAGACATTCGTGACCATAGATACATCTTTTATGGTGAGCCCGGATCGAGAGAAAGCGCCGCCGGTTCGCGCAAGTCCTGAAACTGGCGTTGACAAAGCCGGGCGTAGAGGCCGTCCTGGGCCACGAGCTCATCGTGGCGGCCGAGCTCGACGATGCGGCCGCGGTCGAGGACGGCGATGCGGTGGGCGATGCGGACCGTGCTCAGCCGGTGGGCGACGACGATCGCGGTGCGGCCGGCCAGCAGCCGCTCGAGGGCCTCCTGCACCAGGTGCTCGCTCTCGCTGTCGAGGGCGGAGGTGGCCTCGTCCAGGAGCAGCATGCGCGGGGCCTTGAGCAGGGCGCGGGCGATCGCCAGGCGCTGGCGCTGGCCGCCGGAGAGCTTGGTGGCCCGCTCGCCGACCACCGTGTCGTAGCCCTCCGGCAGCTCGGTGATGAAGTCGTGGGCGTTGGCCGCCCGGGCCGCCGCGATCATCTCCTCTTCGCTCGCCTCGAGCCGGCCGTAGAGGATGTTCTCGCGCACCGTGCCGCCGAAGAGCTGCGTTTCCTGGGGCACGAGGGCGATCTGCCGCCGCAGGCTCGCGAGGCTCACCGTGCGGAGGTCGACGCCGTCGATCAGCACCCGGCCCGCGGTGGGATCGTAGAAGCGGGGCGCCAGGTTGACCAGGGTGGTCTTGCCGGCCCCGCTGGGGCCCACCACGGCGAGGATCTCGCCCGGCTCGAGCTCGAGGGAGACCTCGGCCAGCACCGGCGCCATCGTGACGCCGGGGGCCGGGGCAGCATAGGCGAAGCTCACCCGCTCGAAGGTCAGGCGGCCGGCCATGGGGGGCAGGTCGGGGGCGCCGGGCAGCTCGACCACGTCGGTCCGGGTGTCGAGCAGCTCGAGCAGCCGCAGCGACGAGCCCACCGCCTGCTGCAGCCGGCTCCACAGGCCGCCGAACCAGTTGATGGCGCCGCCCATCATCGAGGTGAGGATGATGAAGGTCACGAGCTGCCCCGGGCTGAGCTTGCCCGCCAGCACCTGCTTGCCGCCGTACCAGATGATCAGCACCGTGCAGGTGAAAAACATCGCCGAGAGGAGCGGCCCGAAGGTCACCTCCAGGTACAGCCGGCGCAGAGCGAGGTTGAAGAGCTGGTGCAGCCGCGCCCCGAAGCGCCGGGCCTCGTACTCCTCGCGGACGAAGGAGCGCACGGTGCGGATGCCGCTCAACGACTCCTCCAGCACCGTGGTCACGTCGGCGACCACGTCGGTCAGGTCCTGGGACAGGTTGCGCAGGGAACGGCCGAGGATCACCGAGGTGATCGACACGACGGGCACCAGCAGCACCATCAGGAGGGTCAGGCGCCATTCGAGATAGAGGATCACCACGAGCGAGCCGAGAAACGTGAGCACCTGCTGCAGCAGCCCGGCGACGTCGGCGGTGAGCACGCCGCGGATGTTCGAGACGTCGTTCATCACCCGCGACACCAGCTCGCCGGTGCGGCGCTGGTTGAAGAACGACAGCGACAGGGTCTGCAGGTGCTCGTAGAGCGTCTGGCGCAGGTCGATGGTCAGGCGCACGCCGACGAAGCTCAGGAGGTAGCCCACCAGCAGCTGGGTGCCGCTCTGCAGGAGGTAGATGGCGATGAGGGCGACGGTCACCCGGGTCAGCCGGCTGGGATCGCCGCCGGGCACGATGGAGTCGACCAGGAAGCTCCAGGCGAGGGGGCCGGCCAGGCTGAGGACGCTGCCGACGAGCACCCCCAGGAGGGCCAGGAGCAGCCGCCGGCGGTAGGGTCGGGCAAAGGCGGAGAGCCGCTTCAAGGGCGCGAGACTGCTCGCCATGCGTCCCCCGCGCAGGCTGGCGAGGAGGGCCATGAGGCCGCCGAGGGTGGGTTGCGCGCTGTCCAGGGGTGTGGCCATCGACGTCTTCCGGCTGCCCCAATCTTGAACCGGTGTAGGACGGCTCAGTCTACATCAGAGAGCCCCGCAGGGGCGCCTGCAAGCCCTCTCCAACACGGCTTTAACTATCTGACAGCAAAGGACATCGATTCCTGTCAGGCGATCGACGGTGCCGTGCTCGAAGGCGCCGGACAGAACCTTCTTCACATGGCGCACCACCTGGGGTTTTATCCCGCCAGCATCTCGACACGCCCGTCGTCCAGCACCAGGAGGATCTTCTCGACGCCGGCCGCCAGGCGCAGCTGCGAACCGATGTGACGATATGCCTCTAGGCATGAGGCTCCGCCGGCGCTGATCCAGACGAGCCATCGATCCCCCGCCAGCCTCGCCGCCCGCCGGCCCGCCGAGGCGCTGACCAGCTCGAGCGCTTCACGTGTGATGTCCAAGAGCCGGAGCGGGTCTGACTCGGGATGGTGCACGAACCCGATCAGTTTGGGCGCTCGCGCGGATTCGTCTCTCAACAATCGAATCTGGACACGGTTCCCGTGGATCGTGTCTGTTCTCCTCGCGCCCCGGCGATCCCTGCCCGAGAAGAGCTCGTATCCTGTCTTCCAGCGCGGCGGCGGTCTTCGCCGGCAAACGGATGGGAGCGGTGATGGTCAGCGCCACGGTCACGCCGTCCGGCACGGTTTCGCCGAGGGTGGCTTGCAGACGTTCGATGAGCCGGGTCGCAACCTTGTCGAACCGCAGACGAAGCTTGGTGGCGCTGCCTTGGCCCGTGCCGCGCCGTTTGAGGGTCGTGACGTCGACGGCAACCCGTTGGCGAGCGACCGTGATGATAGGCGTCGGGGGAACCGCCACCCTTTTCCCACGTTGCCGAGAACCGTCGGGCGACGGCTTCGATCGCGGTTCGCTCCTGCTGCGTCCAATCCCCCATGCGTCCCTACCCCTGAGATCGACCCGGGGTGCCGGTCGAGGCGAAGCTTCGCTAGATCGACTGCCCCGGCTGCAGGCGGACCGTCCCGAGCATCTTGAGGAACGCGTCGCGCTGCGGGCCGAGGGTGGCCTCCGGGCCGGTCGCCTTGAAGAACCAGGGACCGCCGGGCCCCTCGACGACCGCTCCCAGCAGCCGATAGTTCGCCTGCTCGGTGGACGGGCCCATGCCCATGCCGCTCGGCTTCATGGTGCCGCCGACGTCGACCCAGGTGACCTTGAGGCCGTGCGCCGTGAGCGACCCCTGCCGCGGCTTGCCGCCGCCGCTCATCTGGCCGGTCCAGCGCTCGATGTTCGCCTCGGCCGATCCGCCCTGGCCGGCGCCGAAGAAGAAGACGCCGAGCTCGGCGGGGCCGCCCGGTCCCGCGATCGTCGCCTGGGCGATGCGCATGCTGCTCTCCGGCGTCGCCGACTTCCACCCCGCCGGCAGGTCGAACACGAGCGACGACGGCTGCGCGGGGACCGGCGGCGCGAGCGATCCCTGCTCGGGCGCGGCGGCCTGCCCCGCGGCCGCCGGCAGCGCCGAGGGATGCGCCGGGAGCGGCGGCACCTGCGGAGCCGGAGCCGCCGCCTCGGCGCCCCCGGCCGGCGCCTGCACGGTCGAAGCGCCGGAGGTGGAATCGCCCGCCGCCGGAGCCGCCGCCCTGTCGCGGCAGGAGGCGAGGCCGAGGAGCAGCGGAACGACGACGAGACAGGGGGAGAAACGGCGCATGGAGATCCTCCACAAAAGCCTAGAACCGCCGTCAGCCTATCATCCGCCCCCCTACCGTCCGGCCCGCCCCGACGCCGGTCCGGCCACCATGGATCGGCTAAGATCCGCAACTGGAAGCGCTCGGGGGCTGGTGCCTCTCGCGGTCTTCAAAACCGTTGTCCCGAGCCGGTTGCGGTCCGGGGGGTGGGTTCGATTCCCATGCGCTTCCGCCAGAAGTACCTTCCGCCGCAGGGCCAGCGAGTGGTTGCAGGTTTCCGAGGTACTTCCTTCTCCGAGTGAAATGAGGCTTAGTCATCGTTGGCGACGGATCCGTTCTGCGGCTTCGTGGCACCTTGCTAGCAGAGAAGACGAGGTCGGCTGCTCACTCTCGCCCCCTCCTCTCTCCAGAGCGGGTTGTGGGGAGCCTGCTACGGGCAGGCTCAGGCCCTCTGTCCCGAAAGGAGACCGCCGATGCGTAGAAAGCTCCTCTTGCTGGCCGCACTGCTGGCCGTCATGGGCGGATTCGGAGTCGCACCGCGCGCTGCGATGGGCGGATTCGGCGCCGCGCCGCGCTCCGCGGACGCGGCGCTGACCTGCCCCGCCCACCCCCCGGGCTTCTGCTGCTCCGGTCCGCCGTTGTGCCGCTGCACGCGCGGCCCCTGCCTCTAGCTGGCAGGGACCCACGGGCAAGGCGCGGTGCCGGTTTCGGCTCCCCATGAAGGGGTGAAGACCGCGCGCGCCTCGGTGGCGAGGGGCCCCCGCCTCGGTGTAACGCCCGAGGTGGCATAAGGCAACGCTGCCCCGGCAGCGCCTCCCGCCACGACCATTCCAAGAGACTGCCTGCATAGGCGATCCGGACGCATTCGGTGCCGATCTTGAGCCGAGGAGAATTCGGCTGTTCAGGCCCGCTCGGCTGCGGCCTTCGCTGCGAAGCGTCCACGTAGTAACGACGGCCTCGCGGTACGAGCTTTGCTTGGTTGGTGCATGGCTGCGCAGGAACGTCTCGGCGTTGCGGAAACCGCCGCTGGCCGAGCGCGGAACCGGAGAGGAGAACGGTCATGGCCGATGCGACCTGGAAGCCGCCTACTGAGACCCACGGCAAGCTGAGCACGGCGAAGCAGAACGATCTGCCGGAGAGCGCCTTCGCCTTCCCGGGCGAGCGCAAGGAGCCGATGACGGACGCCTCGCACGTCCGCAACGCGATCGCTCGTTTCGATCAGGTGAAGGGCGTGAGCGATGCCGACCGCGACGTCGCATTCGCCAACATCAAGAAGGCGGCGAAGCACTTCGAGGTCGAGATCGAGGAGACCGACTGGCGGCAGCTCGGATCGCATCCGCACACGCAGAACGCCGCGCAGCGCTGATCCGAAGTCCTCTTCGGATCACTGACGATGCGGGCTCATCGCGCCGTCGGGGGCTCCCCCAGTTTGAAGCGAACGGAGAAGGGCGATCTGTCCGGCATGATGGGCGAAGTGGTCTCCGACGTGGAAGACGATCCAGGCGCGGGAGACCAGCCGGCCCTCGTGCTCGACCGCGCGCTCGAGGTCGCCGTCGGTCCAGGTGCGAAGCACCGAGTGGGTGGCGGCGCGGGCGCGTTCCAGGCGCGCCGCGTAATCGGCGACCGTCCAGCCGCGAAGGGACTCCGGGTGGCCGCCGTCCGGCGCGATGGGCAGGCCGTCGTCCATCATGCCGAGGCCGGTCGTGGCGCGCACGATGCGGTCGGCATCGGCCAACCGTCCCGCGGCGATCGCCTGGATCCAGTAGGCCTCGACGATCGCGAGATGAGCGAGCAGCATGCCGATCGAATTGGTGCCCGGCCGGAGCTGCCACTCGAGGACTCCGGCGTCCATGCCGGCAAGCGACGCGAGGAGCACACGCATCGGCTCGTCGAGCTGTGATGCGAGGAGGGCTACCGAGGCGGCGCCTGCCGAGGCGTAACCCGCGGGGGGCTCGAGGTTCAACGGTTTCGGTGCGCTCACCCTTTCTCCTCTGCGGAGAGCGCCGGCGGCTCAGCGGCGGGAGGAAGGCGGTCGATCTGAACCACGCCGAGGACTGTACGGCGGCCCCGAACGGCTGTCCAGCGCGCCCGCGGGCTGGCGGGCGCGCCGGAGGCGCTCAGCTCAGACGCAGTGGGTGCACCGGCAGCTCGAGAGGCAGGGGTTGCTCACGTTGCAGACGAAATCCGGACGGCAGCTGTTGCCGGTGCAGAGGGTGCGGCAGTCCTGCATCTCCTGAGTGCAGGTGCAGGTGGCGAGGGGCACCGCGGGCAGGAAGGCGAGCGGCGCCGCGAGGGCGGCTGCGCCGGCCGCCGGGGCCGCGAGCGAAGAACCGAGCGACTGGAGGAACGCGGCGTCCGCGGTGCCGGGCGGCGGTGCGGGCGCGAGGGCCGCGGCCTGCGCGCTCGCGGCGGTGGAAAGTAGAGCCAGTAAGAGACAGAGCGGAAGCAGAGCCTGACGAACGGTTCGAGATTCTCTCATCCTTCGTCCTCCTCGCCCGCTAGGGCGGTTGGTGGCGGTCGTCGCCTCTCGTATCTATAACAGTGCGGCCAGCCCCTCGGCGGAGAGCGGCGCGAGCCGGTCCTCTGGCCCGACTGGCCGCGCGCCGCGAAGAGCTGATCCTCTGCGGGCGCCGCCGTCAGGTGAACGGCAGCGGCGCGCTGCGCACGCCGCGGAGCCGCAGGATGCGCAGGAAGGTCGCCATGAGCGAGCTCGTGAAGTCGGGCAGGCTCTCGCCGGCCGGCATTTGAGCGGGGTAGTCCCGCAGCGCCGCGAGGATGCCGTCGAGCCCCTCCGCTCCCCGGAACGTCGCCGCGAGCTCGGCGATCCGCCGCCGCCCGGTATCGCGCTCGGCCCGGCGCTCGACGTCGAGGCGCGCCAGGGCCAGCGTGGCGACCGCGGCCTCCGGCAGCCGGCCGGCGGCCAGCGCCTCCCGGCGCAGCGCCGCGAGGATCTCATCGGCCTCCGCGGGCTCGCCGAGGGCGAGCGCGGTCAGCCCCTGGAGCCGCAGCGCCAAGAGGCGGGCCGCCGCGGGGGCGAGCGGCACGAGCGGCGCGCTCTCGTCGCGCTGCGTCCGCGCGCGCCGGGCCTGCCCCCGTTCCGCTAACCCGAGCGCGAGCGCCAGGCCGCCGTAGGCGGTCAACCCGGGATCGATCAGGAGCGGCAGCCCGTCGCGCAAGGGGCCCACCGCGTCGCGGACCTTGCCCTCCTCGAGCATCAGCAGGGCCCGCAGCACCCGGCACGCCCCCTCCTCGTGCGGGAGCTCGGCGCCGGCCGAGAGCTCGGCGGCGCGCTCGAGGAGGGCCGCCGCCTCGTCGAGCCGGCCCTGCTCCCAGCGCAACAGCCCCAGGGCCCGGCAGAGCAGGGCCTGTTCTTCGCCGTGGACGGCGTAGAGGGTCGCCTCCGAGAGGGCCTGCTCCGCCCCCGTCTCGTCGCACGCGATGCGGCGGGCCTGCGCGATCCAGCAGGCGGCGCGCGCCCGGCCCTCCATCGCCTCGTCCGCGTCGGCGAGCTTTCCCGCCAGCGCCGCAGCCAGGGTGGCGCGCGCCTCGGCCGCGGCCGGCTCGGCGGGCAGCGCGGCCTGCGCGGTCTCGAGCAGCCGCTCGACGACGACGAGCCGGTGAAACCGCGGCTCCTCGATCCTCGCCCGCCGCTCGGCGTCGCCGAGCGACGCGAGATCCGCGAGCAGCGTCTCGGTCTCCTGCCGCTCGCGCTCGGCCGCGGCGACGAGGCGCGGCAGGCGGCCCGCGAGCTGCCGCCACAGGCCCTGGTATCGGGGCTCCTCGCCTTCCCTCGCGGGGGGGACGGCCGGTGGCGCGCGCGAGCGGGCGGGGAGGCTCCTGCTCGGCGGCGCAGAGCAGGTCGCGGATCGCCGGATCGAGCGAGTCGGTGAGCACGCAGGCGACCACGGACCGTAGCCCGGGGCCGGCCTCCTCGCCTTCACCCGCGGGCTCCTCCTCCGGCAGGCTGGAGGACAGCTCCGCGAGGCGCCCGCGGACGGCCGTCAGGACCGCGGCCATGGCGCGAAGCTGATCCAGCACGGCGTTCGCCTGACGCATGCGCCAACCCTCCCTCGGCGAAGGTAGAGCAGGGTCCGGGCGGGCGCTCCCGTGAACGGCTTTCGACCGTGGGCGATTGCGCAGGCGGTGTATATTTCCTCTCATGCGCAACCACATGCATGGAGGGCCTCGCACTTTCGCGCCTGGCGACAACCTGGTTCGGTCAGGGACGAACATTCGGCGGCGGTGACCGGCATGCCGCGGCCCATCCCTCCAGCGCTCGCCGTGACGTTGACCGCCCTGCGGGCCGCCCATGGCTGGCCGCAGGGAGAGCTCGCGCAGGCCGCCGGGGCCGGCAAGAACGACCTGTCGGAGATGGAGCGCGGGCGCAAGCCCCTCTCGCGCGAGAAGCTCGAGGAGCTGGTGGCGCCCATGGGGGCGGGGGCGGAAGCCATCGACCTCACGCTCTCCTGGCTCGCGGCGCTGTACGAGGAGGTGCCGGCGGCGGCCGGCTCTCCCTTCGAGCTCTCCGCGTCCGAGCGCCGCCGCATCAAGGCGATCGCCGTGGCCGCCGGGCAGAGCGCCTTCGCCGCGGCGGCGAGCCGGGTCGCCCGCTCGCGCTGGCTGGCGCGGGCGCGGCGGGACCGCGCCAGCGCCCGGCGGTCCTGGGAGAGCCTCCGCCGCTGCGAGCCGCCGCAGCAGCGCCTGCTGGTGGAGGGCACGGCGGAGCACCGGAGCTGGGCGCTCTGCGAGCTGATCTGCGACCAGAGCGTCGGGGCGGCGCCGAAGGACGCGGCGCGGGCGTTGGCGCTCGCCGAGCTGGCGCTCCTCGTCGCCGAGCGGGCGGAGGGGAGCGAGGCCTGGCGCGCCCGCCTCCAGGGCTACGCCTGGGCCTTCGCCGGCAACGCCAGGCGGGTGGGGAGCGACCTCGACGGCGCCGGCCGGGCCTTCGAGCGGTCGCGGGCGCTCTGGGCGGCCGGCGCCGGGGCCGATCCGGGAGTCCTCGACGCCTCGCGCGTGCCGGACCTCGAGGCGTCGTTCCTCCGCGACCTGTCGGCGGTTCGGAGAGGCGCTCGCCCAGCTCGACCGGGCGCTCGCTCTCAGCCCCGGCCCGGCGAGGACCGCCCACATCCTGCTCAACCGGAGCTCCATCTGCGAGCAGAGGGGCGACCGCGAGGGGACGATCGAGGCGCTCCGGCGGGCGGCGCCGCTCGTCGACGGCGCGCGCGAGCCGCGGCAGGCCTGCGTGCTGCGCTTCAACCTCGCGGTCAACCTCTGCCACCTGGGCCGCCACGCCGAGGCGGCGCCGCGCGTGGCCGAGGCGCGCCAGCTCGCGATCGGCCTGCGCAACGAGCTCGACCTCGTCCGCGTGCTCTGGCTCGAGGCGCGGGTCGCCGGCGGGCTCGGCCAGCGGGGGGAAGCCGTCGCGGCGCTCCGCCAGGTGCGGCGGGCCTTCGCCGAGCGGGATATGACCTACGATGCGGCGCTCGCGACGCTCGACCTGGCGGTGCTCCTCCTCGAGGAGAACGCCAACGCCGAGGCGCGGGAGCTCGCCGGGGAGATGGTGGCGATCTTCGAGGGCCTGGAGGTCCACCGCGAGGCGCTCGCCGCGGTGCGGGTCTTCTGGCAGGCCGCCCGGCAGGAGACGGCGACCGCCGAGCTCGGCCGCCGTCTCCTCCGCTTCCTCGAGCGCGCCCGCCACGACCCGGAGCTGCGCTTCGAGCCCGGCGCGCTCGAGGAGCCCGGCCAGCCGGCGCCGGGGCGGCGGTGATCCACGCCGGCCGCGGTCAGCGGTTGCGGACGCAGCGCCCGTTGGGGTCGATGACACAGCCTTCGTCGAGCGCCGGCACGGTTGCCCGCTGGGTGGTCGTGTTGGCAGCGGCGCAGCGGGCGCCATTGGGGTCGAGGATGCAGCCCTCGGCTCCCCAGAGGGCGACCAAGCGGCCCCAGAGGAGCGCGAGCGGGCCCGCTGCGGGCGCCTCGATCGCGGCGGGAGCAGGCCGCGGCTCCGCCCGCCGGCCCGCCGCGGCGAGGAGAGGTGAGGTGGCGATGGCGAGGCAGAGGGCGAGGACGATCCGCGAGAGACGACGGGGCATGGTGGACCTCCGTGCAGGGGGGCTCCGACGCGACCCGAAATAGGCGCGCGGTCCCTCCTGCAAGGACAAGTGTCTGCGGATTAGCGGAAAAATACACCTAAAAGACGATCAGGGATGATCCGGAGGCGAAGATGACGCGGGATCGCCGGCAGGCTCCAGAAGGAGGAAAACGCGCCGCGACCGGGCGGGCGGAGGGGCAAATCGCCCCGCGGGCGGGTCGCCGGGCCGCGGCGCGCCCGGGCGAGATGGGCCTGGCGGTCTGGTTCCTGCGCGCGGTCCACCTCTGGACCCAGCGGGAGCTGGCCGAGGCGTCGGGCGTCAACCAGGCCATGATCTCGCTCTACGAGACCGGCCGCGAGGCTCCGAGCCGCGCGACCCTCGCCCGCCTGGCGGACGGGGCCGGCTTCCCGCTCCCCTTCCTCGACCGGCTCCTACCCGTCTTCCGCGCCGCCCTGGCGGCGGCCGGCCTCCTGCCGCCGGCCGCGCCGCCGGACGACGGTGCCGGGGTCGCGGCGGAGGTCGCCCGCGCCGTCTGGGAGGTGGTGCTCGTGGCGCAGGCCGATCTGGCCCTGACCGTCGATCCCGCCGCCTCGCCGCCGCCGGCGGCGGCCGAGCGCGCGGCGGCCCCGGCCCGCTGGGCGCGGCTGGCGGCCTTCGCCCCCGGCGAGCAGCGCTTCCTGGTCGAGAACGCCGCGGAGTACCGGAGCTGGGCGGTCTGCGAGCTGCTCTGCGACCAGAGCGTCGAGGCGGCGCCGAAGGACGCGGCGCGGGCGCTCGCGCTCGCCGAGCTGGCGCTCTTCGTCGCCGAGCGGGCGGAGGGGGACGACGCCTGGCGCGCCCGCCTCCAGGGCTACGCCTGGGCCTTCGCCGGCAACGCGAAGCGGGTGGGGAGCGACCTCGAGGGGGCCGAGCGGGCCTTCGAGCGCGCGCGGGCGCTCTGGGAGGCCGGCGCCGCGGCCGGTCCCGGGCTGCTCGACGCCTCGCGCCTGCCGGACCTCGAGGCGTCGCTCCTCCGCCTGCCCTGACCCTCTCCCTGACCCTCTCGGGCTGCGCGCGGCGGCCGGCGAGCCCAGCTCCACCGTGGCCGCGCGCATCGCCGCCGCGCGGGCGGTCCAACGGAGCGGCGCGGCGCCGCCCTACTCCATCGCCCCGTAGGCGAGCGTCCAGAAGTCGGTGAACACCTTCGGCGGCTCCGGCGAGTCCATCAGGCGCTGGGTGAAGAGGATGCCGATCAGTCCCTCGGCGGGATCGGTGTAGGCCGAGGTGCCGAAGCCGCCGTCCCAGCCGAAGCGGCCGGGGGTGCGGAAGATCTCGTCGCGGCGGATGTCGACCGCCATGCCGAAGCCCCAGCTGCGTGCGTGCCGAAGAAGATCTCGGCGCCTTGCGCGCTGCTCGGGCGTCAGTTGATCGGCGGTCATCAGCTCCACGGCGGCGCGCGAGAGGATCCGCTCGCGGCCGTGCCGGCCTTGGTCGAGCATCATGCGGCTGAAGGCGAAGTAGTCGTCGATCGTCGAGACGAGCCCGCCGCCGGCCGATTCGAACGGCGGCGCGGTTCCCCACGCGCTCGCCGGCCGGGTCGTCGAACACGTCGAGCGTGCCCGTCTGCCGATTGAAGAAGTAGAAGCCGGGCAGGCGGTCGAGCTGTCCGGCGGGCACGTGGAAGGCCGTGTCCTTCATCCCGAGCGGAGTCGAAGATGCGCTCGCGGAGGAAGGTGCCGAGGGAGCGCCCCGAGACGCGGGCGATCAGGACCCCGAGCACGTCGCCGCTGACGTGGTACATCCACCGCTCGCCCGGCTGGGCCATCCAGGGCAGCGAGCCCAGCCGGCGCAGCCATTCGTCCGCGTCCGGCGCGTGCTGTGGGCAGCAGTGGGGCCGTCGCCGCCGATCCGGTAGTCGCGGATCAGCGTCTGGATCGGATAGGTGCCCGGCGTCGCCATCACGCTGCCGAAGCCCATGCGGAAGGTCAGCAGGTCGCGCACGGTGATCGCCCGCCGCGCCGGCACCGTGTCGTCGAGCTGCGAGGACAGGGACTTGAGCACGCGGCGGTTCGCCAGCTCCGGCAGCCACGGCTCGATCGAGTCGTCGAGCCGCAGCTTGCATTCCTCGACCAGGATCATGGCCGCGGCCGCGGCGATCGGCTTGGTGATCGAGGCGATGCGGAAGATCGTGTCGCGCTGCATCGGCGCCGGACCGCCGACCGCGAGCGTGCCGAGCGTCTCCACGTGGACGTCGTCATGGCGGCTGACGAGGGCGACGAGGCCCGGGCATCTCCCCGCGCTCGACGTGTCCCGACAAGACCCGATGCAGCCGCTCGAGCCGCGGCTTCGAAAGCCCTGGGTGCTCATGCTCCGCTCCTCGCTCTGATCGACCGGCGACGTGGCGGCCGGTCCCGCTTGTAAGGCCAGCCTGCGGCAGGTGTCAAGCCGGCGAGGGCGCTGGTACTGCCGCTCGGACCGCTCGATCCGCCTGGAGACACCATGTCTCCACCACGCGAATTCATGTCCGGTGAAAACAGCAGTTGACATCCACTTCAAAATTTTCGATGCTATCCCCGTCGATCGCGGGCAATGGAGCTCGCGATCGTCGACAAGGAGATGTCCGATGCAAGACGTACAGGCAGCGCAAACGACGGCGGGGTGCTCTCCGCCGTGCCTTCCCCAGGGAAGGACCGCGAGATGGCGCGCAGGATCAGCCTCCTGGGCTGACGCAGGTCGGGCGAGGTCTGGGCTCTCCTGGTCGAGCGCTCCGGCCGCGTCCTCGTGGAAACCGCAGTGAAATAACCATGGCCCCGGCGGGGCGACGCTCCGCCGGCCGGCCGCAACCCTCCAGACGAGGGAAAGGAGCCGCACCATGAGCACCCGTACCTTCAAGACGAAGCTCGCCGACTGGCAGGTGCTGGTCGACAACCTGACGCCGCACCTCACCGACATGCCGCAGCTCGCGCCGGACCACGCCGCCCTCTCGGACCTGGTGACGCACGTCCGCACGCTCGAGAGCCAGCAGGAGGTCCAGAAGGGCCAGCTCCGCGACACCAATCAGCAGCGCAAGGTGATGGCGAGCCAGGGCCGCGACCTCGAGGTCCGGCTGGCCGCGGGCCTGACGAGCGCCTTCGGGCCGAAGAGCGAGCAGCTCATCCAGTTCGGCCTCAAGCCGCGCGCGCGGATCGTCCGCCGCCCGCGGCAGGCGGTCGCCGACAAGGCGGAGCAGGCCGCCGAGAAGGCCGCCAAGGCCAACGCCACGGCGATCGCGGCGGCGGCGCTCAAGGCGGCCAGGAAGGATCTCGCCAAGGCCGCCGTCCTGTAGGTCCCCGACGAGCTGTCCCACCCTCCGCCGGCGCCGGGAGCCTCTCCCGGCGCCGGTTTTTCTTGCGCCGCCGCTCCCCGCCAGCTCCGCTCCCCGCGCCCGCCTGGCGGCCGACCCGCTCGATCCGTAGGCGGCAGATCCGATCGGCAGCCATCCAATTCGATGGAAACAATCCAAGTCGATTGGCTGCGATCCAAGTCGATTCGCCGCCGTCCCAGCCGATTTGCGGCGATCCCATTCGATCTGCAGCGATCCGACTCGTTTGGATCTCGTCCAATCCAATTTGTAGAGATCCCACGCGATGTGTAGCCTACAGAATCGAAATCTCGCGCAAAAATCGAACGGGAGCGGGAAATATCCGATTCTTCCCGCTCCCGTTCGATCTCTCCGGCACCGGGCCGGTGATGGGGGCGAAGCTGAGGAGGGTTATGCGGTGGTGAACGACCTGGCCCGCCGCGACGGCGGCGAGGCGGCAGGTCGCCACGCTCGCCTGGCGGTTCGGCGCGAGCTGAGCCGCGGGATGAATGAGATCGCGCTCGGCTCGGATGGCTAGGCGGTTTGCCGGCGCAGCACCGCCAGGGCCGACAGGAGCAGCAGTCCCGTCATGGCGATCATTCCCCACTCCGAGAGCGTGGGGACCGGGGTGGCGGGAGCCGGAACGAGGGGACCGCCGGTAGCGCCACCGCTGCATACGGCGACGTGGCTGTCGTCCAGCGTCACGGCGCCGTTTCGCGCCAAGACCCTTCCCGACACGCTGGCGCCGGTATTCAGCGTGATGCTGGTGAGCGCGACGACGCTTCCCAGCAGCGCGGTGCCCGTCCCCAGGGTCGCGGAGCTGCCGACCTGCCAGAACACGCCGCAATTCGAGCCGCCGTTGATCAAGAGCACGGACGAGGCGCTGGCGGTGGTGAGCGTGCTGCCGATCTTGAAGATGAACTCGGCGTTCGAGCTGCCTTGCGCGTCGAGAGTGAGCGTTCCCGTCAGCTGCGCCGAGGTCGCGAAGCAATAGACGCCCGGCGTGAGCGTTTTCCCACCCAGGTCCTGGCCCGTCAAGTCGGTGCCGCACGGCGTGCTCGCCAGGTTGTTGTAGGTGGTCGCGAGATCGCTCTGCGCCTGTGCCGCGAGCGCGTCGGCGGCGTGGATCGTCCCGCCGGTCACGATCCCCGGGGGAAAGCCGGTGACCGCGCTGCCCGGTGACACGCCAAGGTTGCCGTTGACCGTGGTGGGCGTGTTGGTATTCGTCACCGTCGAGCCACCCAGCACCGCAAAGGAGCTGAGCTGTGCCATGGCAGCGGAGGAGCCAGAAAGCAGCGCGAGCAATCCGAAGGCCAACACTCCCGGGCGTTTGTACCTCATTCTGGACTCCCTTCAGGAGTTGGGTTCAATGATACGCACGTTATCATTCATTAGTCCAACCAGGATAGGCACAGGTCGCGGGCGGCGTCCCGCCGGGCGGTGTGCTACCTTCGGCCGCATGCCGTTCCTGCGGCGGCTCGCCGCGGTCGTCGCCTTGAGCCTCCTCGCGTGCTCGCCGGCGCGGCGGGCTCCGCTGCGCCGGGTCGTCGACCTGGTCGCCCTGTTCCCCCTGGCCGAGGTGCGCGCCGAGGTGGGGACGATCGATTTCGGCTCCGCGGCGGCGCGGGCGAGCCTCGCCGGCGGCTGGTCCCACAACGAGCGCGGCAGGGACGGCTCGACCTTCGTCTGGAGCCAGGGCGAGGTGTCGACGCTCGAGTTCTTCCTCGCCGCGCCGCGCGACCTCACGGTCGAGCTGCGCTGCGCGCCGCTCCCGGAGGCCGGCCCGCAGGTCGTCACCCCGGAGCTGAACGGCCGCCGCCTGGGCGGCCTCGCGCTGGCGCCGGAGATGCGCGGCTACTCGCTCGCCCTGCCGCGGCAGGCGCTGCGGGCGGGGATGAACCGCCTCGCCTTCCATTACCGGACCGTCGCCGCGCCGAGCCGCGACAACGGCCACCGCCGGCTCGCCGTGCGCTGGGACGCGCTGCGCTTCCTGCCGGCGGGGCCGGCGCCCGAGCCGCCGCGCGCCGAGCCGGGCGCCCTCTATCTCCCGTTCGGCACCGGCGTCGTCTACTACCTGGACCTCGCCGCCGCGGGCGAGCTCGCGGTCGGCCGGATCGAGCTGCGCGGCGCCGACGGCGGCCACCTGTCGGTCTCGACGCAGCAGGAGGGCGGCGGTGCGGCCGAGCGCGAGCTGGAGGCGGGCGAGGGCGGGCGGGTGGAGCTCCCCGGCCGCGGCGAGCGGCTGGTCCGCCTCGACCTGCGGGCGGTCGCCGCGCGGCCGGAGGCCGGCGGCGGCCTGCTCCTCGCGGCGCCGGCGATCTTCGCCCGCGCCGCGGGCCGGAATGCCAGCGGGAATGCCAACCGGGACGCCAGCAGGTGCGGGCGGATCGGCGCGCGCCGCGAACGGCGGCCCGGCGCCGCGGGCGGGCGCCGCCGCGCGGCCGAACGTCATCATCTATCTGGTCGACACGCTGCGGGCGGACCGCCTCGGCTGCTACGGCGCGGCGGCGCCCGTCTCCCCGGCGATCGACGCCTTCGCGCGCGCCGCCACCCTCTTCGAGCGGGCGATCGCGCAGTCGACGTGGACGCGCCCGTCGGTCGCCTCGGTGCTCACCGGCCTGGGGCCGCTCGCGCACGGCGTCGAGACGCTCGACGACAGCCTGCCGGCGGCGGCGGCGACGCTGCCCGAGGTGCTCCAGGCCGCCGGCTACCGCACCGCGGCCTGGAGCACCAACCCGCAGGTGAGCGCCGGCACCGGCCTCGCCCAGGGCTTCGACGACTTCGACCTCGTCGCCGCGGACGCCCGCTCGGAGGCGGTCAACCGCCGCGTGCTCGCCTGGCTGGACCGCCACCGGGGAGGCCCGCCCTTCTTCCTCTACGTCCACACGATCGACCCGCACGCCCCCTACGAGCCGCGGGACGACATGCGCCGGCGCTTCGCCCCGGGCCTGCCGGCGCGGGCGGGGTCGGTCGAGGAGGTGCGGCGGGCCTACGCGGCGAGCGGCGCGGAGCGGGCCCGCCGCATCGCCGAGCTGTCGACCCTCTACGACGCCGAGATCGCCGGCAACGACCGCAGCTTCGGCGCCCTCCTCGCGGAGCTGCGCCGGCGCGGCCTCTACGATCCGTCCCTCGTCGTCTTCATCGCCGACCACGGCGAGGAGTTCGACGAGCACGGCGAGCTCGGCCACGGCAACAACCTCTATGCCGAGACCCTGCGCGTGCCGCTGATCGTCAAGTGGCCGCGCCAGGCGCGCGGCGAGCGGGTGCGGGAGCTCGCCCAGCAGGTCGACCTCTTCCCGACCGTCCTCGCCGCCGCCGGGCTGCGGCCGCCCGCCGGCCTGCCGGGGATCGACCTCCTGGCCCTCCGCGCCGGCCGCCCGGGGCACGCCGGCGGCGCGCCGCCCGTGCGGCGCGCGGCGCTCTCCCACCTGCTCTACGCCGGGCGCGAGGGGATGAGCCTCGTCGACGGCGACTGGAAGCTCATCCTGCCGTTCTCCCACCGCTTCGGCGCCGGGCCCGAGCTCTACCGGCTGGACGCCGACCCCGGCGAGCGCGTCAACCTCGCGGCCGCGGACGAGGTGCGCGCCGGCTGGCTCGGCGCCCGCATCCGCGGCCAGCGCCTCGCCCACGCCGGCCCCGCCGCGGCGCCGGCGCCGGTCGACGAGCCGACGCGGCGGGCCCTCGCGGCGCTCGGCTACCTGTGAGGTGAGGGCGTGTGAATTTTTGTCGGAAGCCGCCTAGAGTCGTCAGCGGTCGACGCGGGCACGGTTCAGTGCTCGCAGATTCAGGGCTTTAGCAGAAAGACAGGGTAGGGCGAGGTATGACACTTGACTCGCGTGATCTCGCCCTGTAAGCTAAGAATTCTAGGTATGGGACGCAAGGCACAAAAGAACGACTCGTTGCCGGGTTCGCTGGACATGTTAATTCTGCGGACGCTGTCGCTGCGCGACCTGCATGGATACGGCATAGTCCAGTTCATTCAACAATCGTCCGAGAATGAGCTCCTGGTCGAGGAAGGCTCGCTGTATCCCGCTCTCCAGCGGTTGGAGCTAAACGGCTGGATCGACGGTATCTGGGGTGTGACGTCGAATAATCGGCGCGCGAGAATCTATAAGATCACAGCGGCCGGCCGCAAACAGCTCGCAGTTGAAACCCGAAGATACGCCATGCTCACGCTGGCAATCGCCCGTGTGATGGGTGCGGAGTGACGGACATGTTGATGCGACGCCTGAAGTATTGGATGAAGAGCGCCAAACGTAGCGAGGCGCTGCGTGAAGAGATGGAACTCCACCTCGCCGAAAAAGCCGCGGAACTCGAAGCCGACGGTATGACGGTGGAGCACGCACGAGCTGAAGCGCGCCGCCGATTTGGCAACGTCGGATTGAAGCGCGAAGAGTCGCGGGAGATTTGGATGACACGGTTTGTGTTGGAGCTTGGGCAGGATGTTCGCTATGGTCTGCGCATGCTGGTCAAGAAGCCCACCGTCACGATCGTAGCTGTCCTGACGCTGGCTCTGGGCGTGGGAGCTAATACGGCCATTTTCAGCATCGTGGATGCCGTGTTGCTGCGTTCTCTGCCCTACCGCGATCCCGATCGTTTGGTACGAATCTTCTTTAACGAGCCCGGCATGGGGTTGCGGGACGTTAGGTTCTCCAAGCCCGAACTGGATGACCTGCAGACGCGAGCGGGTGTATTTGAAGATGTCAGCCCGATCTTCGAGGGTAGCGAGAATGTGACGGGCGCCGGTCAGCCCGAGCGTCTCGAGGGGGTCAATGGCAGTTTCAGCTACTTTTCCTTGCTCGGTGTGACGCCGCAAATTGGACGGTTGTACGGTCCGCAGGACTTCGTGCCTGGCTTCGCTCCGGAGGTCGTGATCAGCGATAGCTTATGGCGTCGCGCCTATGGCGCCGATCCGAACGTTGTAGGCCGTACCCTCCGGCTCGACAATGATCCCATGACAATTATCGGGGTTCTGCCACGCGGATTTCGCCATCCTGGACCGACGGTTTCCGGCGACGCGGAGGTGTTTGGCGCCGGCGGACTCAGCGGAGAGCCCTTTCCCAAGCCAATGCGTGGTACCCGGATTCTAGTCAATGGAATCGGACGACTGAAGCCTGGCCTGACACTGGCGCAAGCTCAGGCACGGCTCACTGCCATGGCTGCCCAATTGCGCCAGGCCTTTCCCGCCGATTACCCGCCGCAGGCGCAATGGACAATTGAGATTCAGCCGTTGCAAGAAACTTTGGTGGGCCATGTTCGGCCCATGCTGCTGGTGTTACTGGGTGCGGTAATCCTGATCGTTTTCATCGTATCGATGAACATTGCTAACCTCCTCTTGGCGCGCGCTTCTGGGCGGCAACAAGAGATGGCGGTGCGGCTATCGCTGGGGGCGAGCCGCGGCCGCATGGTGCGCCAGATGCTGACCGAGTCCGTGCTGCTGTCGCTCATCGGCGGCGCCGCGGGAATCGCAACCGCAGTGGGTACTTTGGATTTTATACTGCGCTTTGTGCCATCGAACATTCCCCGGCTCAACGAAGTAAGAATCGACTGGGTGGTGCTGGCGTTCGCTCTGCTGATTTCCATTCTCACCGGCTTAATGTTTGGACTAGTTCCAGCGTTTCATTCGGCAAAAGTCGCTCACTCCTCGGCCATTCGTGAAGGCGGTCGAGGGTCCGGCTACAGCACGAAGACCGGCCGATTGCGGGACATTTTGATCGTCTCTGAACTGGCATTTGCAGTCATACTGACGGTGGGAGCCGGCTTGCTGCTGCGTACGCTGCGGGATCTGTTGCAGGAAAATCCAGGTTTTAATCCAACTCAAGTTATCACGGCAAACATACAGCTTCCGAATCCCAACGAAAGGGAGGCGGACCCGTATCTCGATGTGCCTCGCAGAGCCACCTTTGATCGTGAGTTGCTGCGGCGCTTGAAGGCGATTCCGGGAGTGGAACTCGCCGCAATCACCTCAGCGCTACCGAGTACCAATACCAACCCCAATGCGGTCGGTGGCATAGCGAATGAAGGCTTTGCAATTGAAGATAGACCGGTCGAGTCCTGGCAGGATCTGCGTGCTGAGAGAATTCCGATAAGCCCCGGTTATTTCAAGGTGTTACAGGCATCGCTACTACGCGGCCGCTCCTTCAGCGAGGGCGATGAAGACGGCAAGCCACTGGTGGCCATCATAGATGAAAGCACCGCTCATAAGTATTGGCCAACCGGCGATCCGCTGGGCCGTCGAGTGCGGTTCAGACGAGACCCTACCAAGCCATGGACGACCATCGTGGGTATTGTCAAGGATATCAAGAGTGACGGTCTCGACATCGATGGCGTGCCCCACTTCTACGTTTCGACCTATCAAGACTCCAACAAGCGACTGAGCGTCGTGCTGCGGACGTCTCTGCCCGCGGCCCTCCTCGAACCACAGATCCGGCATGAAATCCAGAGTATTGATCCCAGCTTGCCGGTATTTGGTGTTTCTTCTATGAGTGACGTCCTTGATCGGTCACTGGCTTCACGTCGTTTTTCTGCCGATCTGGTGGGCGGATTTGCTGGACTGGCGGTGCTTCTGGCCTCCATCGGAATTTACGGCCTGTTGGCTTATATGGTCGGCCAAAGATCGCGCGAGATCGGCCTGCGCATAGCACTGGGAGCGCGGCGATGGGACGTTCTGAAACAGATCTTAAGCAAGGGAGTCGTCCTGGCTAGTGTTGGCATTGTCGCCGGTATGATCGTTTCTGCGGCGACCGCCTCCATGATGGCAAGTCTGTTATACGGTGTGCACCCGCACGATCTGCTTGTGTTTCTGGCTGTGCCTCTCCTTCTGTTTGTGGTCGCAGTGCTGGCCAGCTACCTTCCAGCGAGGCGCGCAACGAAGGTAGATCCGATGTTCGCCCTTCGTGAAGTATGAGCTCGCCGGGTTCAGGGAGGCGCTAGCTCCGTCGGGTCCCGAGGACGACCGCCCTCGGGACCCGAATGGAAGGGGGTGCTTGCCATGGCGCCCGGCGCGAGTATGATCGCGCATAAGCTCCACGGCTGGTCGGAGGGTAGACGGTGTCGGGCGTCCGAACCCCTGTCCGCAAGCTTCCCGCCGCCGCTCTTGCGCGGCGCCTCCCCGGCGCCGCTCCTCGCTCCGAACGAAGTATCCCGCCGCGATCCTTTGGGCCGCGTCCGCGCCGCTCCGGCGCGCCGTCGCCTTGCGCCGCACACCCGAAGCTCGATCACCGATTTTCGGCACCGAAGCATTTCGTGGTACGGACCATTTCGCCCCGCGGGGCAGAGGGAGACTCGTGATGCTGGGACGCTCGAAGCGAATGACGATGTGGGCGGCCGGCGCCGCGCTGCTGGTTGGGCTCGCGGCGCGGCCGGCTGCGGCGCAGCTCCAGTGGGCCTCGGCCGACGGCAAGATGTCGCTCAAGCTCGGCCTGCTCAGCCAGATCCAGCTCGAGAGCCTCGACAACGCCGAGGCGACGCACAGCGGCAACAACATCTTCTTCCGCCGCCTGCGCCTCCTCGGCGGCTTCAAGCTCTCCGACAAGCTGTCGGTCTTCGTCGACACCGACAACCCCAACCTCGGCAAGGGCAACGCCGACGGCAGCAAGAACAACATCGACCTGTTCATCCAGGACTTCACCGTCACCTACGCCTTCGACAAGGCGTTCATGCTCGACGCCGGCATGATGCTGACGCCGAGCTCCTACAACCACACGCAGTCGGCGGCGAGCCTCCTCGCCATCGACTACGGCCCCTACAGCTTCCTCGAGAGCACGCCGCTCACCGCCCGCACCGGCCGCGACTACGGCGTCGAGGCGCGCGGCTACCTGGGCGACGATCATCTGGAATATCGGGGCGGCGTCTTCCAGGGGGCGCGCGGCCCCGGCTCGGTCAACCCGTTCCGCGTCGCCGGCCGCCTCACCTACTGGGCGTGGGGAGCCGAGACCGGCTTCTTCTACCGCGGCACCTCGCTCGGCGCCACCAAGACGCTGGGGATCGGCGGCAGCTTCGACGTCCAGCGGGAGTACAAGTCGTACTCGGGCGACGTCTACTGGGAGCAGCCGGTCGCCGGCGGCGACGGCATCACCCTCCAGGTCGACTACCAGACGCTCGACGGCGACGTCTTCCTGCCCAGCCTCGCCAAGGAGAAGAACACCCTGGCCGAGGTCGGCTACTACATCCACGCCGCCCGCCTGCAGCCCTACCTGCAGTACGCGAAGAACGACTTCGACAACCCCGCCAAGGCCGACGAGCGGCGCACCCAGGTGGGCCTCGCCTTCTTCTTCGGCGGCCACAACTCAGAACGTCAAGCTCGGCTACACCAACCTCGACAAGCAGGGCGCGCCGAAGCGCAACCAGTACCTCGTGCAGTACCAGGTGTTCCAGTTCTAACCAGCTCGAAGGCCCTGAGCGAAAGGGGAATCCCATGAGCGTTGCGACGACCGCGGACGGCGACATGGCGGGCCGCCTGGTGTCGAGACAGGAGGAGCGCAAGGTCATCTTCGCCTCCTCCCTGGGCACGGTGTTCGAGTGGTACGACTTCTATCTCTACGCCACGCTGGCGCCCTTCTTCGCCGCCCTGTTCTTTCCCAAGGGCAACGACACGGCGGCCCTGCTGGCCGCCTTCGCGACCTACGCCGCCGGCTTCCTGGTGCGCCCCTTCGGCGCCATCTTCTTCGGCCGCCTGGGGGATCTGGTGGGGCGCAAGCACACCTTCATGATCACGATCGTGGTCATGGGCCTGTCGACCGTCGCGGTCGGCTGCCTGCCCACCTACGCGAGCGTCGGCGTCCTGGCGCCGATCCTCCTCGTCACGCTGCGCTGCCTCCAGGGCCTGGCGCTCGGCGGCGAGTACGGCGGCGCCGCCACCTACGTGGCGGAGAACGCGCCGGAGAACCGGCGCGGCTATGCCACGAGCTGGATCCAGACCACGGCGACGGTCGGCTTCTTCCTCTCGCTCCTGGTCATCGGCTTATGCCGTCAGTTGATGGGGGAAGATTTCTTCAAGGCAAAGGGCTGGCGGGCGCCGTTCCTGGTCTCCGCCGTCCTCCTCCTCTTCTCGATCTACATGCGGCTGCGGCTCAACGAGTCGCCGGTCTTCCAGCGCATGAAGGCGCAGGGCAAGGGCTCGAAGTCGCCGCTGCGCGACAGCTTCCTGCGCTACCCGAACAACAAGTACGTGCTGCTGGCCCTCTTCGGCGCCACCGCCGGCCAGGGCGTCGTCTGGTACACGGGGCAGTTCTACGCCCTGTTCTACCTCAACATCACGCTCAAGCTCGACTGGCTCACCACCTACGAGCTGCTCGCCGTCGCGCTCCTCCTCGGCGACGCCCTTCTTCCTCGTCTTCGGCGCCCTCTCCGACCGCATCGGGAGAGTCAAGATCATCCTCGCCGGCTGCCTGCTGGCGGCGCTGACCTATTTCCCGCTGTTCCGCGGCCTGACCCACGCCGTCAACCCCGGGCTCGAGGAGTTCCAGCAGAGCCACCCGGTCACCGTCACCGCCGCGGACTGCCGCTTCCACGTGTTCATCGGACCCAAGACGTACCTGAGCGACTGTGACAGGGCGCGGGACTTCCTGACCAAGGCGGGCCTCTCCTTCACCCTGCAGCCGGCGGCGGCGGGGCAGCCCGTGCTGACGCAGATCGGCGGCGCCCAGCTCACCGGCTGGGACGAGACGAAATACAAGGATGCCTTGAAGGCCGAGGGCTATCCGGCGGCGCCGGACAAGGCGCGCATCAACTATTGGCAGGCCGGCCTGATCCTGTGGATCATGGTGCTCTACGTCACCATGGTCTACGGCCCGATCGCGGCCTTCCTGGTCGAGCTCTTCCCGACCCGGATCCGCTACACCTCGATGTCGCTGCCGTACCACCTCGGCAACGGCTGGTTCGGCGGCATGCTGCCGTTCCTCGCCACCGCCATGGTGGCGCGGGCCGGCAACATCTACTACGGCCTCTGGTATCCGATCTGGGTCGCGGTGCTGACCGTCGTCGTCGGCGCGCTCTTCCTGCGCGAGACGAAGAACAAGTCGCTCTTCGACGACGAGCCCGCCGGCGCGGCAGTCTGACCCTGCCGGCCGCCGCGCGCCGGCCGGGCCGGAAGGTCATCGGCCCGCCGGCGCGCCGGCTGCCGGCGCGGCCCGTCGCCCTGCCGCCGTCCGCCGCTCGAGCGCCCGGATCAGCCGCCCGAGGTCCGGCCATCCGTAGCCGACCTCCTCGTGCTCGCTGCCGCCGACGGTCACCGGCTTGCGCGCCACCTCGACGCCGCCCACGGCGGCGTAGAAGCCGCGGCCCGGGTTGCCCGGCAGCACCCAGGCGACGAGCGTCCGCCGGCCGTGCCGGCGCAGGTGGCGGGCGGCCTTGAGGAGGAGCGCCGTGCCGATGCCCCGCCGCTGCGCCTCCGCCAGGAGATAGACCGCGTAGAGCTCGCCGTCGTAGCCTGCCAGGCCGTCGCGCTCGGGGCCGCAGACGGCGAAGCCGACGATCCGGCCCGCGGCCTCGGCGACGAAGGTCCGCCGCGGGCCGGCCTCCGCGGCGAGGGCGCGCCGGCGCTGCTCCTCGCGCGCCTCGTAGGAGAGGCCGGCGAGCAGGCCGTCGGCGAGCAGGCCGCGGTAGGTGGTGCGCCAGCTGTCGACGTGCACGACGGCGATGGCGCGCGCGTCGGCGAGGCGGGCCTGGCGCAGGCGCGTCAACCGCCGCCCAGGATCATCGCCTCGCACTCCTCCCCCGCCCGCCGCGCCGGCGCTCCGGCGGGGATGCGCACCAGCGCGTTGCCGCGGGCGAAGGCGGCGAGGTCGTGGGAGCCCTTGGGCGGGAACGGGGTGGCCCGCGGGGCGGGATGGCCGGCGTCGACCTGGGCGGGAAGGAAGCGGTCGCGCGAGGGGGGGCCGGCGGGGAGCGGGGCGGCGAGGACCGCGGTCAGCGCCCCGCTCCAGAAGCCGTCCTCCCGCCCGAGGAGGCGGCAGAGGGCCGGGCGGACGAAGAGCCAGAAGGCGACCATGACCGAGGCCGGGTTGCCGGGGAGGCCGAAGACCAGGCCGGCGGCCGCTCCCGGCCGCGGGACGTGGACGGCGAAGACGAGCGGCTTGCCGGGCTGGATCGCGACGCCGTCGAAGAGCAGGCGGCAGCCGAGCTTCGCGAGCACCCCCTCGGCGAGGTCGTGCTCGCCCATCGAGACCCCGCCGCAGAGGAGGAGGACGTCGGCCGCCAGGCCGCGGTCGGCGAGCGCGGTGAGCTCGCCCTCGCGGTCGGGCGCGATCCCCAGCGGCTCGAAGGCGAGGCCGAGCGTCGCGCCGGCGGCGAGGAGGAAGTCGGTGTGCGAGTCGCGGAGCTGGCCGGGGCCGGGCTCGCGCTCGGGCGGCACCACCTCGTCGCCCGTCGCCAGGACCGCCACCCGCGGCGCGCGGTGGACCGGCAGCTCGCCGTAGCCGTGGGTGGCGAGGAGCGCGAGGGCGCTCGGGGTGAGCGCCGCGCCCGCCGGGAGGAGGGGGCCGCCCCGGCGCAGGATCTCTCCCCGCCGCCGGACGTGCTCGCCGGGCGCGGCGCCGGCGCGGAAGGCGACCGTCCCCCGATCCGCTCCGGTGCCGGGGCCCGCCCACGCCGCGTCCAGCGTCCGCTCGACCGGGATCACCCGGTCCGCCGCCGCCGGCACCGGGGCGCCGGTCATGATGCGCGCCGCCGCCCCGGCGGGCAGGTCGAAGCCGGGCGCCGCGCCGGCCGCGATCGTCCCCGCCACCGGGCGGGTCTCGCCGGGGGCGACGTCGCCCGCGACCGCGTAGCCGTCCATCGCCGAGACGTCCGCCGCCGGCACGTCGACGCGGGCGGTGAGCGGCCGCGCCAGCACCCTCACCGTTCCCATGGCCGCTCGGCGGGGCAGGAGCTCGGTCGGCAGGGGGGCGAGGTGGGCGTCGATCAGGCGCCAGGCTTCGGCGGGGGGGAGCATCGGCGCTCAATGCTATACTCCTGCATCAACTTGTACATCTCCCATACCGTGCGCTCCGCGGCGGAGCGCGGAGCGGCGTGGATCGGGGGTGATTTCCCTGGCGACCGCGGAGAACGGGTTCCAGTACCGGGGCGATCTCGCGCAGACCGCGCTGCCGGAGATCCTCTACACGATCGACCGCTTCCAGGTTCCCGGCATCATCGAGGCGAGCCGGGAGGGGGTGGTCAAGCGCGTCTTCATCAAGGAGGGCAACGTCGTCCATGCCACCTCCGCCAGCCGCGAGGACAGCCTCGGGACCTACCTGCAGAAGAGCGGCCTGCTCTCGGCCGAGGCTTTCGCCGCCACCATGCGCGAGCGCGAGCGCTCGGACAAGCGCTACGGCGTCCTCTTGATCGAGAGCGGCGTGCTCTCGCCCGAGGAGATCTACCGCGCCATCCGCCAGCAGATCGAGGGGATCGTCTGGAGCCTCTTCTACTGGCAGGAAGGGAAGGTGGCATTCTCGATCGGCGACTTCCGCGAGGCCGACACCGTGCGCATCCAGCTCCCCATGCGGCAGGTCATCTTCCAGGGGATCAAGCGCGCCCCGGACGCCAAGGCCCTGGTCGCCCGGCTGGGGCGGAAAGAAACCGTGCTGGAGCCCTGTTATCGTACGGAGGAGCTGATCGAGGTCGCCCTCGACGCCTCCGACGTACGCCTGCTCGCCCTGGTCAACGGCAAGCGGACGCTCTATGACGTCTGCAGCCAGGGCCCCTACGGCGCGGCGGAGAACGGCAAGGTCCTCTACGCTTTCCAGGTGCTCCGGCTGATCCGGGCCGCCAGCGCGGCCCGCGGGGTCGAGCCGCCCGAGCCGCCCGAGTCTCTGGACCCGGTCGAGCCGCGCGGCGAGGAGCCCTCGAGCGCCATTCGCATCCGCTTCAAGACCGAGGGCGACAAGTACAGCTTCTGATCCTCGTCCCGAAGGAGGTCGCCCGAGCATGCCTCTCTACGAATACCAGTGCCTCGCGTGTGGCGAGAAGTCCGAGGTGCTGCAGCGCTTCTCCGATCCGCCTCTCGCCGCCTGCCCGAAGTGCGGCGGCGAGGTCAAGAAGCTCCTCTCCTCGCCGGCCTTCCAGTTCAAGGGCAGCGGCTTCTACGCCACCGACTATGCCGCCAAGAAGGGCGGCGAGGCGCACTCGGGCGGCAAGTCCGCGGGCGACGGCGCCAAGTCGGAGTCGAAGGCCGAGTCGTCGGAGGGCAAGTCCGACAAGTCCGAAGCGAAGCCCGAGCCCAAGGCGGAAGGAAAAGCGGAGAGCGCCAAGCCCAAGGAGGCCGCCGCCTCCGGCGGCAAGGACTGACCGGCGGGGGCCCGCGGCGCCCCGCTCCCCGTCTCCGGCTCGCCGGCGCGCGTCTCGTCCCCGGCCGGCTCGACGCACTAAGCTCCTCGAAGGCGCGCGCGAAATCCGCGGCGCGCCGGCCCGCCGTTCTTCGGCGCGGAGGTTGCGTGGCAGACGAGGACGGCAGCGCCGGCGAGCCGGCGCCCGAGCGCGGCTCGCGGGATGATCCGGAGCCTCGGCGCGACGAGCGCGAGCCGGCGCCCGGAGCGCTCCTCGACCGCCTCGTCGAGGTGCGGGCGACCCTCGCCCGCGAGCGCGACCGCGCCCCCTCCCTGTGGCTCGAGCTGGCCGCCCTGCCCGTCGATCGACGCCTGGCGCAGGTCGCCGGCGAGCCGCGCTTCCAGACCTTCGGGCTCTGCGAGCTGCTGCTCGAGAAGGCCCTCGCCGGCCAGGCCAGCCATGCCAGTCCTGCCGGCGATGCCGGCCACCTCGCCAGCCTGGCGCTCGCCGCCGCCGAGCGCCTGGACGCCGCGACCCACGCGGCGCCGGTGGCCGCCGACTTGAAGGCCCGCGCCTGGGCGGAGATCGGCGAGGCGCGCCGGGCGGCGGGCGAGCTGCGCGCCGCCGAGGAGGCCCTGGGCGAGGCCGCCGGCTGCCTCGCCCACGGCACCGGCGACCTCCTGGTCGACGGGCGGCTCCTCGAGTTCGAGGCGGCGGTGCGCGCCGACCAGGGGAGGCCCGGCGAGGCCGACGCCCTGCTGCGCCAGGCCACCGCCCGCTACGCCCAGGTCAACGAGCCCGAGCTCGAGGCGCGCGTCCGCGCCCGGCGCGAGGAGCTCCGCCGCGCCGCGAGCGCCGTGCCGAGCCCCGGCCATCCGGCCTTCGGCGTGACCTCTTAGCCCGCCTCAGACCTCGACCACCCGGCCCGCGGCCAAGAACCAGAGCTCGAAGCGCGGCGGGCGGCCGAGGCCGAGCGCCTCGGCGAGGGCGCGGCGGTAGACGGCGCCCTGCGGCGCGTAGGCGGCGGCGCGGTCCGCGATGGCATCGTCTTCCACCTCGTCCGTCTTGTAGTCGGCGATCACCAGGCGGCCGGCGCCTCGCGGCTCCCCGGGCCGCTCCCCGGGCTCCCGATACACGAGGTCGATGGCCCCGGCGACGAAGCCGAGCGGCCCCTCGCCCTCGCCGGCCGCCGAGGGCGGCAGGAGCACCGGCAGCTCGCGGGCGACGATGCCGGGGGCGAGGGCGGCGAGCCGGGCGGGGAGGGGGCCGGCCGCGAAGCGGGCGAGGATGCCGCGGGCGCGGGCGAGGGCGGCGGCGGCGTCGCCCGCGGCGAGCGCGGCGAGATGGGCCGGCAGCCGCGCCGTCTGGCGCGCCAGCTCGTCCGCCCACGGCGCCGCGAAGTCCCAGCTCTCGAGCACCCGGTGGACCGCCGAGCCCGCCGCCATGGCGGCCGAGCGCGCGCCGGCTCGGCCGCCGGCTCCCGCTGCCGCCCCTGCGGCCGCTTCGCCGAGCCCGCGCTCGGCGGCGAGCTCGGCCAGGTGCGCGTGGGCCTCCGCCGCCGCCGCGCCGGCGAACGGCCGCGCCATGCGCGCCGCGGCGGCCTCGCGGCGGGCGGCGATCTCGGCCGCTCCGCGGGCGACCGCGGCGGGGGAAGGGAGCGGCGGCGCGGCGCGGCCGGCGGCGGCGCTCGGCTCCTCGCCGGCGGCGGCGCGGGCGGGATCGAGCGCCGGGAAGACCCAGAGCGCGGTGGTCGGCGGGGTCGGATTGTCCGCATCGTCCGCATTGTCCGGCTCGTGCAGATCGTTCAAATCGTTCAGATCGCGCGCCTCGATCGCCCAGGTCCCCTCCGCGGCCGCCTGCTCCCACAGGGCGGCGACCTCCGGCCGGCCGCGCCGCGCCAGCAGCAGGTCGGCGTGGCTCCGCGCCAGCTCGGGGGCCATCCCGTCCTTCTGCGGCCAGATGCCGGCGAGCACCAGGCGCTCCTTGGCGCGGGTCATCGCCACGTAGAGCGTCCGCACCCGCTCGGCGGCCTCGATCGCGGCGCGCTCGGCCTCGACCTCGTCGAAGCCGAGGGTCGCCGCGCCGAAGAGCCGATACTCGACGGCGGCGGCCTCGCTGTCCGTTCCCATCCCCGCGCCGGGCGGCGGCAGCGGCCCGACCACCGTCCGTCCGGCCCGTCCCGGGGGCCGGCGGCCGGTGGGTCTGGACGAGGTAGACGTGCCCGAAGTCGAGCCCCTTGGCGCCGTGGATGGTGAGCACCGAGACCGCCTCCTCGGCGGCGTCGCCGGGCCTCCCCTCCTCTTCGTCGGGCGCCTCGGCGACGCTCTGGCGCAGCAGGCGGAGGATCGCCGTGCCGTCGCCGCCGCGCTCTTCGAGCCCCGCCTCCAGGCGGCGGAAGAAGCGGTCGAGGTTGGCGACGCGGTAGGCGCCGAGATAGCGCGCCGCGGCGATCGGCTCGACGAGGAAGAGGCGGCGCAGGCGCTCGACGAAGCGGTCGGCCGGGTCGCGGGCCCAGCTGGCGCGAAGGTCGGCGAGCTGCTCGACGGCGGCGAGGAGCCCCGCCTCCCAGCCGCGCACCCGGTCGAGGCCGGGGGCGTCCGGCGGCACCTCGGCGACCGCCGCGGCGATCCGCTCTCCCAGGCGCGCGAGGGCGGCGGGGCGCGGCCGGTCGAGCTCGGTCAGCAGCCGCGGGAAGCCGTGCCGCCAGAGGGGGACGAGCGCCGCGTCGGGCACCCCGACCGCGGGCGAGCGCAGGAGGGTGACGAGCGCCAGGTGGTCGCCGGGATCGAGCACCGCGCGCACCAGGGCCGCGGCCTCGATCACCTCGCGGCGGCGGTAGTACTGCCGGTCGCGCCCCACCCGGAACGGCACGCCGGCGCGGCGGAAGGCCTCCAAGTAGACGTCGAGGTCGCCCATGGCGCGCAGCAGCACGCCGAACTCGCTCCAGGCGACGCCGCAGGCGCCGTGGAGCTCGCGGATGTCGGCGGCGAGCGCCGCCGCCTCGAGCTCTGCCGCGTCGCCGGAGCGGGTGCGGGCGCCGCCCGGCGCCTCGCCGCTCTCGCGCTCCCAGGAGACCCAGTGCTCGACCGGTCGGCGCGGCCTGCCGGCGGGCTCCCCGGCATGGACGAAGCCGGTGGCGGCGCTCTTCGCCGCGCAGGCGAGGAGCTTCACGAAGGCCGGCTGAAGGCGGCGGCGCTGGCGCATCACCGGCTCGACCGCGCGCTCGACCTCGGCGAGGATCGGCGGCGCCGAGCGGAAGTTCTCGACCAGCTTGAGCGTCGCGCCGCCGGCCGCCTCGACCGCCTCGACGAAGCCGTCGTAGGCGGCGAGGTCGGCTCTGCGCCAGCCGTAGATCGACTGCTTGGGATCGCCCACCAGGAAGAGGCCGGGGCGCTCCTCCGGCGGGCCGTCGAGGGCGAGGAGGCGGAGGATCTGGCACTGCAGGCGGTCGGTGTCCTGGAACTCGTCGACCAGGAGCTGGTCGATGCCGCGGCGGACCTCGGCGCGCACCTCCGGCCGGCGGTCGAGGAGGGCGGCGGCGCCGTCGAGGAGCCCCTGGAAGCTCTCGACGCCGCGCGAGCGCGCCAGGCGCTCGACCTCGGCGAGGAGGGGCGCGAGCGCGCGGCGGGCGGCGTCGAGCCTGCCGGGGTCGAGCCGCTCGAGGTGGCCGAGGAGGCGGCAGAGACCGGCGGCGGCCTCGACGAGCCGCGGCAGGGCGTCGCCCAGCCACTCCCGCTCCTGCCGGCCGGAGAGCTTCCCCTTCCCCCAGTCCTTGAGGCGGGCGGCGAGGTTCGGCGGCAGCGCCGCGGCGGCCCGGCCGCGGAGCGCCGCGAGGTCGGGCGGCGGCGCTCCCGCGCCGGCGAGGGCGGCGACGCCGCGCGCGATCTTCCCCGCGTTCCCCTTCGTCGCGGCGGGGAGCCGCGGGGCGAGCACGGCGTCGAGGGCCGCGGCCGCCTCGGCCAGGCGCCGGGCGAGGGCGGCGACGCGGTCGGCCGCCAGCGGATCGGCGGCGAGGGCGGCGGCGGGGAGGCCGGCCGCGGCGAGCTCCGCCAGGGCCTCGACGAGCTGCGGCGGGCCGAGCCCGAGGCCGGCGAGGGTGAGGAGGGGAGGGTCGCCGGGGTCGCCGTAGGCGGTCCGCAGGCGCGCCTCGACGACCTCGCGGACGATCTCCTCGAGGAGGCTGCCGTCGGCGTCGACGGCGAGGTCCGGGTGGCGCCCGGCCTCGAGCGGGTGGTCGCTCAGCAGGCCGAGGCAGAAGGCGTGGATGGTGCGCACCCGCAGGTGGTCGAGGGTGCCGAGGAGCGCCCGCGCCCGCCGCCCGCGAAGGGCGGGCTCGGGGAGCGACTCGGCGTCGAGCCAGGACGGGGGCACCGCCCCGGCGGCGGCGAGCGCCGCCAGGTCGCGCGCCACCCGCGACGCCATCTCGGCGGCGGCCGCCTCGGTGAAGGTGATGGCGACGACGCGCGAGAGCACGGCGGCGGCCACCCGGTCGTCGTCCGGCGCCGCGGGCGAGCCTCCTGCCGCGGTGGCGGCTCCCGTCGCCAGGGTGCGCTCGCGGAGCCTCGCGTCGGCGCGCGCCCAGCCCTCTCCCAGGCACCAGGCGAGGATGCGGGCGACCAGGGTCGTCGTCTTGCCCGTCCCCGCCCCCGCCTCGAGCACCAGCGGCCGCACGAGCTCGCGCTGGGCGGCCAGGCGCGCCGCGCGGTCCTCCCGGCGGAGCGCGGCATCGTTCAGATGGCTCGGATGGCTCAGATCGCTCGGATGGCTCAGATCGGTTCGATCGCTCAGGGGTCCTCCTCCGCGGCCTCTCTCGCGGCCTCGTCCGGCGCGGCGCTCGGGGCGGCATCGCCCGCGGCGAGGAGCCAGACGGCGGAGAAGGCCGCCGCCTCGGCGGTGCGGCGATCTTCCTCCGCCGCCTGTCCGGCGTAGGCGAGGAGCCGGCTCCGCGCCCCGGAGTCGCCGCGCAGGCAGGCCTCGGCGACGCGGCAGAGCTTGCAGCGGGCGGGCTCCTGGCGCCCGGCGACGTCGACCAGGCGCGGGAACATCACCCCGGCGTCCCAGGCGGCGAGCACGGCGGCGACGGCGTGGCGGAAGCCGTCGATCGCCGCGGCGTCATCCGGCGCCACCTCGACGGCGCGGCGGTCGGCCTCGAGCTCCGGGCGGAGGAAGAGGTAGCGGCCGACCGCCCCCGCGCCGCCGCCCAGCCCGTAGGCGACCGCCTGCAGGCTCTTGCCTTCGCGCACCCGGCGGAGGAAGGCGCGCCGGCGGGCTTCCGGCGTCTTCGCCGCCGCGAACGGCTTGCCGGTCTTGTAGTCGGTGAGGACGAGGCCGGCGGCTCCGCTGCCGCCGGCGGCCGGCGCCGGCCAGGCGTCGACGCGGTCGGCCTTGAAGAAGAGGGGGCGCGGCTCGCCGCCGCCGCCCTCGACCCTGAGCGCCCCGCGGAGCTCGGCGCCGAGCGCCAGGGGCGGCGCCGACGGGTCGCCCCACTCGGCGGCCTCGGCGGCGGCAAGAAATGGGCGCGCCCGCTCGGCCAAGGCGCGCGCCAGGCCGCGCAGCGCGATGCCCTCGTCGGCCGTGGCGCGCTCCGCCGCGGCGGCGAGCAGGCGCTCGAGCTCGGCGGGCTCCGGCCAGGGGACCGGGAGCGGCGCGCGGCCGGCCCAGCCGGGCATCGCCGCCGGGTCGTCGGCCGGGTCGGCGTCGAGCCGGGTCCCCGGCCGGGTCCCCAGCCGCCGCGGGCGGCCGCCGCGGGAGCGCGCGACGATCGCCTCGAGCACCGCGTGGACGACGTTGCCCACCAGCAGCGGGTCGAGGCCGGGGAGGGCCGCCAGCGGATCGGGCGTCGGCTCGAGGCGGAGAAAGCGCTCGAGGAAGGTCTGCCACGGGCAGGCGGCGAACGCCTCGAGGACGGTGACGTAGAGGTCGCCGTGCCGGGGGTCGTCGCCGCCGCGCGGCGTGCGGCCGAGGAAGCCGAAGTAGGGGCCGGGGAGGAGCCGCACGGCGCGCCCTTCCGGGGTGCCGCGGTCGGGGTCCATCTCGTCGAGCACGGCCAGGCGGATGGCGGCGAGGGCGGCGGGAGCGCGCGCGGGGTCTTGGGCGCCGCCGCCGTCGAGCTCGGCGCGCGCCTCGGCGATCGCCGCCGGCAGCAACGGGCGCCAGCCCTCGCGCCCGGCGTGGAGACCGGCGAGGATCGCCTCTTCCATCGCTGGGCGCGCCGCGCTGGCCGCGCCGGCCGCGCCGCGGGTCCCGGCGCGTGGAGCGCGGGGGCGAGGGCCGGCGGGTCCGGCGCGCCCGCAGCTCCGTCGGCGCTCGCCGCCCCCGCGGCGCGCGCCAGGAGGGGCGAGGCGGCGAGCGGCCGGCCGTCGTCGTCCGCCGCCTGCCAGGAGAGCGTCACCGCGGGCGCCGCGGCGAGGAGCTGGGCGAAGAGGTAGCGCTCCTCGTCGAAGCCGGCGGCCTTGATCGGCACGTCGGGCAGCACGCCGTCGCCGCCGGGGCCGCGGAGGACGGCGCGGAGGGCGTCGGGGAAGAGCGGGTCCTCGCGCACGGTGCGCGGGAAGACGTCGCGGTTCAGGCCGAGGACGAAGAGCCGCTCGAAGGTGCGGCCGCGCGCCTCGGTGACCGAGAGCACCTGGACGCCGCCCCCGGCGCCGCCGAGCGGGTCGGTGCCGGCGTCCGGGCGGCGTCCGGGCTGGCGGCGAGGGCGCGGCCGAGGAGCCGGGCGAGCTCGGCGAGGGTGATCGGGAAACCGGCCGGGAGGTCGGCCGCGAGCTCGTCCATGGCGGCGAAGACGGGGGCGAGGTCGGCCGGGCGCCCGCGCCGCGCGCTGCCGAGGCTCCAGCCCAGCTCGTCGCCGAGGAGAGCCGTCAGGCGGGCCAGGTGCTCGGCCGCGGACGCCTCGGCGGGCCAGGCGGCGAGCCGGGCGGCGAGGGCGGCGGCCGCCGACCGGGCGCCGGCGAGCTCGTCGCCGGGGACGCTCCGCGCCGCCGCGCGCGAGGCCCGCGGCACCGGGCTCACGCCGTCGTCCTCCGCCTCCTGCGGGCCGGATTCGGTTTCCGGATCGGCGGGTGGCGTCGGCGGGGTCGGCGCCATCCGCGGCGGGCGCCTCGGCGTTGGGCTCGGGCGCGGCGCGCAGGCCCTGGCGGATGGGCAACGGGAAGCGGCCGTCGCGGAGCAGGCGCGCGATGTCGCCGGGGTCGAGCGCGGCGAGGTCGGCGAGGCGCCCGGCGCCGAGGGCGCGGATGGCGAGGCGGAGGTCCACCCGCCGTCGCGCGTCGACCGGCAGCCGCCCGCGCCCGCGCCCCGCCGTTCGGCCGCAGCGAGACGACGGCGTCGAGCCAGCGGTCGCAGGGGCTCGCCGCGCCCCCGGCGAGGAGGTCGAGAGGGCCGCCGCGCGCCGCCCGGCGGGGGTCGAGCTGCCGCGCTCGCCGACGCCGGAGAAGGGGACCCCGAGGCGGCCGAAGTGGCGGCGGATCGCCCGCCGGTAGGGCGACAGGTCGCGCGCCACGACGCCGATGCGCTCGGGCGCGACATCTTCGGCGAGCAGCTCGCCGATCCGCACGGCGACCTCCCGTACCTCGGCCTCCGCTCCCGGCGCCGCGAAGCGGAGCGGCGGTGCCGGAGCTGGAGACGGCGCCGCGGCCGTGCCAGCCGCGGCGGCCGCCGCGGTCAACCGGGCGCCCGGCGCGAGGGCCTGCGCCAGCCGCTCGGTGAACGCGGCCTCCTCGGCGCCGGGCCGCGCCGGGTCGGGCGGGCGGTCGAGGACGAGCCGGGCGCCGGGGCGCTTCAGCAGGCGGGCGAGGAGATCGGTGGCGACGCCGGTGGCGTCGGCGAAGCCGTGGATCCAGAGGGCGCGGGCGGGGAGGGCGGCGTCGGGGTCGGCCGCGAGGTGCTCGCCGGCGCGGCGCAAGAGGTTCGCGGCGCGGCCGATCCCCAGCCGCTCGGCGGCGCGGTCGACGCGGGCCGCGACGCGCACCAGGGCGCGCGCCCGCTCGACCGCGGCGCGCGAGGCGGCGCGGGTCCCCAGCTCGGCGAGCGCCTCCTCGGCGGCGTCGGCGTGCGCGGCGGTGAGCCCGGCGTCGAGCAGATCGCGGACGGTGCCGGCGACGGCGCCGTAGCCGTCGGCGAGGCCGTCGAGCGGCTGGGCGAGCTCCCGCTCGAGCTTGGCGAAGCGCTGGGCGAGGAGGTCGAACACCGCGGCGCCCGCCGGCGGCGCCTCGCCGGCGCGCGCCAGCACCTCGCAGGCGAGGCCGTGGAGAGTCTGCACGACGACCCCGGCGGCCGAGCGGCCGCGCCGCGCCACGAGCGCCGCGGCGACGTGCTCGCGGAGGCTCCGCGACGGCACGACGATGCGGATCGGAAGCGCGAGGAGGGCGGGGTCGCGCGCCGCCGCGTCGAGAAGGGCGCCGACGCCGTCGAGGAGCAGCGCCTCGGCGGCGCGCGGGCCGCGCGCCACGACGACCGGCGTTTCCGGAGCGGCGGGCGGAGCGGCGGGCCGGGAGTCGAACAACGAGAGCTGCAGCGGCACGGCGGAAGGATACCGCGCGGACCTGGCGCCCCGGCGGCAGGCGGGGGGAGCACCGGCCGGCGCTCGCGGCACAGTAAAGAGTAGGGGCGCTCGAAAAGCGCCGGAGATTTCCGAGGCGATCTCGCCGGCGAGGCGTCCCCGCTTCTCACCGGCCTCGGGAAGGGAGACTCACCATGTCCAGGATCACGTTCCTCATGCTCGCGAGCCTCGCCCTGCTCGCGGCCCTGCCCGCCGCGGCGACCCCGGCGCCCGCCTCGCCCTCGCCGGCCGCGACCGCCGCCTGCGCGCAGACGATGGGCGTGCTCGGGCTCGCGGCGCCTGCCCCCCGGCCGGCGCGCCCGGCGAGCCCGTCGAGCCTGACGCTGCCGGACTGGCTCGCCAGCCCGCGCGCCGCGGCGACGACGGTTTTCCACGGCTACTGTCACTGCACCTGCAGCCGCATCCCGGACTGCAACACCAACGCCGACTGCTCGAACCACCGCTGCCTGGGCGGCATCAGCTGCTGCTGACGTAGGCGGTCCGCTCGTCCCCGGGGACGCGCGCCAGCCGGCGCGCGTCCCGCCACGGTTTCCGCCAGGCTTCCGAGAGCTCCGCGGCGTAGGCATCCTCGCGCCGCGGGCCGAGCCGGCCGTGGCGGTTAGGGCGCCCGGCGGCCGGCGCCCGCCGGTGCCTCGGCGATCGCCGACGAGCCCGTCGAGGCGCCCGCGGCCAGCCCGGCCGCCCCCTCCTGGTCCTTGTACTGCAGCAGGTAGAGCCGGTAGTAGATGCCGCGCAGGGCGAGGAGCTCCTGGTGCGTCCCCTGCTCGCGGACCTCGCCGCGGTGGAGGACCAGGATGCGGTCGGCGCGCTGGATGGTCGACAGCCGGTGGGCGATGACGATGCTGGTGCGGCCGACCAGCAGGCGCTCGAGGGCCTGCTGGATGAGCTGCTCGGTCTCGGTGTCGATCGACGAGGTCGCCTCGTCGAGGATCAGGATCTTGGGGTCGAAGGCGAGGGCGCGGGCGAAGGCGATGAGCTGCTTCTGGCCGACCGAGAGGCCGGCGCCGCGCTCGCGGACCCCCGACTCGAGCCCCTCCGGCAGGCGCTCGATGAAGGGCAGCGCGTGGACCTCGGCGGCCGCCTGGCGCAGGCGCTCGTCGTCGATCGTCTCGTCGCCCAGGCGGATGTTGGCGGCGATCGTCCCCGAGAACAGGAAGACGTCCTGGAGGACCAGGGCGATCGACCGCCGCAGGCGCGGCAGGTCCCACTCGCGGACGTCGACGCCGTCGACGCGGACGGCGCCCGCCTGCACGTCGTAGAAGCGCAGCAGGAGGTTGGCGAGGGTGCTCTTGCCGGCGCCGGTGTGGCCGACGACGGCGAGGGTCTCGCCCGGCCGGACGTGGAAGGAGACGTCCTTCAAGACCGGCTCGTCGGCCACGTACTGGAAGGAGACGTGGTCGAGCTCGACCTCGCCCTGGATCCGCTCCGGCGCGTAGGCCGCCGCCGGTGTGGCGATCTCGACCTCGGTGTCGAGGACGCGGAAGATGCGCTCCGAGGAGGCCATCGCCGCCTGCAGGATGTTGTACTTGTCCGACAGGTCGGAGAGCGGCTGGTAGAAGCGCTGGGCGTACTGCATGAAGGCGATCAGGCCGCCGATCGAGATCGCCCCCTGGACGACCTTGCCGCCGCCGTACCAGAGGAGGAGGCCGGTGCCGACGGCGGTGATCAGCTCGACGCCGGGGAAGTAGACGGCGTAGTAGAAGATCGAGCGGACGTTGGCCTCCCGGTGGGCGTCGTTGATGGTCGAGAACTCGGCGAACGCCCGCTCCTCGCGGTTGAAGAGCTGCAGCACCGCCATGCCGGTGATGTGCTCCTGGAGGAAGGAGTTGATGCGCGCGATGCGCACCCGCACGTCGCGGAAGCTGGTGCGCACCTTGGCCTTGAACCACGAGGTCAGGGCGAGGAGGAGCGGGATGATCGAGAAGGCGACGAGCGCCAGGCGCCAGTCGAGCCAGAAGAGGACGGCGACGATGCCGACGAGGAGCATGATGTCGCCGACGATGGCGACGATGCCGGCGGTGAAGAGGTCGTTCAGGGCGTCGACGTCGGTGGTCACGCGGGTGACCAGGCGGCCGATGGGATTGCGGTCGAAGTAGGCGATCTGCAGGCGCTGGAGCTTCTCGAAGATCTCGCGCCGCAGGTCGTTCATGATGTATTGCCCCATCATCTGCATGACGTAGCTCTCGCCGTAGAGCACGCCGAAGGTGAGGAGGACGGAGGCGAGATAGACGGCGGCGCAGGCGGTGAGGCCGCGCATGCCGAGCGCGGCGGGGTCGATGCCGCGGGCGGTCAGGAGATCGGCCACCCAGGCGCTCGCCGCCGAGCCGGAGGCCGAGTTGGGCGGCCGGATGAAGAGGTCGAGGGCGACGGCGGTGGCGAGGGGGCCGACGAGCTGGAGGCCGGCCGAGAGCAGGATGAGGACGAGCGCCGTCGCGGTCATCCCCCGGTAGGGGTGGATGTAGCGCAGCAGCCGCCGCATCAGCCGGGCGTCGTAGGCCTTGCCGAGGGTTTCCTCTTCGTGGTGGGCGGCCGGCTCGGACATACAGAAGAGAGGATATCGCAGGGGGGCGAGCCCTTCTCGAACCTTATCCGCTTCCTTCTATCCGCTCCTCTGTTGTACACTCCCAACAGCTTTTTCTCTCAGTCTTGTCAGGTCGCAGGAGCGTGCGCGATGCCGCCGAGCCTTAACCAGCTCTTGAAAGCCATGGTCGAGCAGGGCGGGTCCGACCTGCACCTCACGACCAACTCTCCGCCCCAGATCCGCGTCGACGGGGTCCTGAAGCCGCTCGGCGTGCCGCCGCTGACGCCGACCGAGACCAAGCAGCTCGCCTACTCGATCCTGACCGACAACCAGAAGCACCGGCTGGAGGAGAACCTGGAGATCGACTTCTCCTTCGGCATCAAGGGCCTGGCGCGCTTCCGCGCCAACGTCTTCCACCAGCGCGGCGCCATCGCCGCCGCCTTCCGCCAGATCCCCTACGAGATCCGCGGCTTCCGCGACCTCGGCCTGCCGACGGTCATCGAGCGGCTGTGCGAGAAGCCGCGCGGCCTGCTCCTCGTCACCGGCCCGACCGGCTCGGGCAAGTCGACGACGCTCGCCGCGATGCTCGACAAGGTCAACCGCGAGCGCCACGAGCACATCGTGACGATCGAGGACCCGGTCGAGTACCTGCACAGCCACAAGAAGTGCATCGTCAACCAGCGCGAGCTGCACGCCGACACCCACAGCTTCTCGAACGCCCTGCGCTCGGCCCTGCGCCAGGACCCCGACGTGGTGCTGATCGGCGAGATGCGCGACTTCGAGACCGTCGAGGCCGCTCTCCGCATCGCCGAGACCGGCCACCTGACCTTCGCCACCCTCCACACCAACTCGGCGGCGCAGACCATCAACCGCATCGTCGACATCTTCCCCGCCCACCAGCAGGGACAGATCCGGGTGCAGCTCTCCTTCGTGCTCGAGGGCATCATCTGCCAGTCGCTCCTGCCGCGCGCCACCGGCAAGGGGCGCGCCCTCGCCATGGAGATCCTGGTGCCCAACTCCGCGATCCGCAACCTGATCCGCGAGGACAAGGTGCACCAGATCTACGGCATGATGCAGACCGGCCAGTCCAAGCACGGCATGCAGACCTTCAACCAGTCGCTCGCCGCCCTCTACTTCAAGCGCATGATCTCCCTGCAGACGGCGATGGCCCGCTCCTCCTACCCGGACGAGCTGCAGGAGATGATCGCCCGCGGTGCCGCTTCGCTCGGACCGCAGATGATGCCCGCCGAGGCCAGGAGCTAAGCCATGCCCAGTTTCATGTGGAAGGGCCGTACCCGCGCCGGTCAGCTCCAGGAGGGGCAGCTCCTCGCCGACACGCGCGACGCCGCGGTGGCGGTGCTGCGCCGGCAGCAGATCCAGGTCACCAACATCCGCGAGAAGGGGCGCGAGATCAAGCTCCTGCCCCGCCTGCCGCAGCGCATCAACACCAAGCGGATCGCCATCTTCACCCGCCAGTTCTCGGTCATGCTGGACGCCGGCCTGCCGCTCGTCCAGTGCCTGGAGATCCTGGGCGACCAGGAGGAGAACCGTTCCTTCCAGACGATCATCAAGCAGGTGCGCACCGACGTCGAGTCCGGCTCCTCGCTCGCCGACTCGATGAAGAAGCACCCCAAGGTCTTCGACGACCTCTTCGTCAACATGGTGGCGGCCGGCGAGGCGGGCGGTATCCTCGACATCATCCTGCAGCGCCTGTCGACCTACATCGAGAAGGCCGTCAAGTTGAAGAGCCAGGTCAAGTCGGCGCTCATCTACCCGGTGACCATCATCGTCATCGCCGCCGGCGTCGTCTTCGTCATCCTGTGGAAGGTCATCCCGGTCTTCGCCGCCCTCTTCGCCGGCCTCGGCGGCGAGATGCCGCTCCTCACCCGCATCGTCATCTCGTCCTCGAACTTCGTCGCCCGCTACTTCCCCTTCATCATCATCGTCCTCGTCTTCGCCGGCATCGCCCTCTCGCGGTACCACAAGACCTACCGCGGCAAGCGGATCATCGACGGCGCTCTCCTCAAGATCCCGGTGATCGGCATGCTGCTCCGGAAGATCGCCGTCGCCCGCTTCTGCCGCACGCTCGCGACGCTCACCTCCTCGGGCGTGCCGATCCTCGACGGCCTGGAGATCACCGCCAAGACCGCCGGCAACGCCATCATCGAGGACGCGGTGATGGCGGTAAGGAAGGCGGTCGAGGAGGGCAAGACCCTCTCCGAGCCCCTGGGCGAGACCAAGGTCTTCCCGCCGATGGTCGTCCAGATGATCAACGTCGGCGAGCAGACCGGCGCCCTCGACCAGATGCTGTCGAAGATCGCCGACTTCTACGAGGAGGAGGTCGACACCGCGGTCGCCGGCCTGATGAAGCTCTTGGAGCCGGTCATGATCACCATCCTCGGCGTCGTCATCGGCACCATCGTCGCCGCCATGTACCTGCCGCTCTACTCGGTGCTGTCGAAGATCGGGTAGCCGCCCACGCTCGGGACCGCTTGAGGACTCGCAGGAGCCCGATCGCCGCCGCGATCCTCGCGTTGGCCCTGCTCGGCGCCGGTGCCCAGGCTCGGGCCCAGGCACCGGCGCCGGCGCCACGTTCCGCCGCGGCGCCGCCGGCCCCCTCGGCGGCCGGGGCCGAGAAGCCGAGCGGCGATGCTCTCGCCCAGGAGGCGGAGGCGAAGCCGAAGGAGCCGGAGGACAAGGACGAGAAGGGCGACAAGAAGAGCGCCAAGAAGTATCAGCCGCTCACCGGCAACCTCGCGGCCGGTCTCACCCTCACCCATGGCAACAGCAACACGAGCAGCCTCAACCTGGCCTTCGCCCTGCAGTACGACCCGCGGACGAAGAACGTCGTCAAGGCCGACGGCTTCTACCTCGAGAACCGCGAGGACAAGGCGAGCACCATCGACCGGACCTCGGCCCATCTCCGCGACGAGCACTCCTGGCGTCCCCGCTGGTTCGCCTTCGGCGACGCCCAGCTCCTGAGGGACCGCTTCAAGGAGATCGACTACCTGCTCTCCCCGACCGTGGGCGTCGGAACCTACTTCGTCAAGACGCCCGAGAGGGAGCTCAGCGCGGACCTCGGAGCCGGAGCCGTCGTCGAGAAGGATCGGGGGCTCGAGCGCACGACCAGCGGCGCCGTGCGGGCCGGGGAGGGCTGCCGGTGGAAGATCGGCAAGGCGGCGAGCTTCACCGAGAGCGCCTTCGCCCTCTGGAAGACCCGCGACACGGCGGACGCCTACTACCATGTCGAGGCGGCGCTCGGCGCCGCGATCACCGAGCACACGGAGCTCAAGGTGGCGCTGATCGACGAGTACAAGCAGAAGCCGCCCGACCCCGCGATCCGCAAGAACGACCTGGCGGCCATCGTCGCCTTCGGCTACAAGCTCTGACGCCGTCGTCCCCGCGCCAGGCCTGCTGCCGAGCCCGCCATCGAGCCCGCCGCCCGACGGGCACCTCGTGCGGCGGAGTTCGTGCAAGGCTAGCCGCCGCGAGAGGAGGGACCGATGCCGACCGTGACCGGGGATCAGCCCGCCGTGAAGACGCCCGTTTCGCCGAAGCCTGACCTGCGCGCCCTGGCCGCCGGCGACCCGCAGGAGCTCGCCGGCGCCGTCGCCGCGATGCGCGCCGCCGACCTCGCGGAGGGGCTCGACCGGCTGCCGCCCGAGGCCGCGGCGCGGGTGCTCGCCGCCCTGCCGTTCGACTTGGCCGTCCAGGTCTTCGACGAGCCGGAGTTCACCTGCCGGCGCGAGGCGTTCGCGCACCTGCCGGCGGCCGAGGCGGTGCCGCTCCTCGACGCCATGTCGGCCGACCAGCAGGCGGACTTCTTCCGCGAGCTGCCGCCCGCCGAGCGCACCCGGCTCCTCGCCGCCGTCGATCCGGCGACCCGCCAGGCCCTCACCCTCCTCCTCGCCTATCCGCCGGACACCGCCGCCGGCATCATGACGACGGAGCTCGTCAGCGTCGCCGCGGACTGGACGGTCGAGCGCGCCTTGGCCCACATCCGCCAGGTGGCGCGCGACAGGGAGACGATCTATGCGGTGTATGTAGTCGACCCCCAGGACGGGCGCCTGGTCCACGTCGTGTCGCTCCGCGACCTGCTGATCGCCGACCCCGGCGCCGGGGTCCTCGCGGTCGGCAAGCGGCGCCCGCCCCTCTCCATCCGCCCGCTCGCCAGCCGCGATGACGCCGCGCGCCTGATCTCGAAGTACAACCTGCTGGCGCTGCCGGTCGTCGACGACGCCGGGCGCATCCTGGGGATCGTCACCGTCGACGACGTGATCGACGCCATGGTCGCCCGGCAGACCGAGCAGGTGCAGCGCCTGGGCGGCGTCGAGGCGCTCGAGAGGCCCTACACCCAGATCGGCTTCGGCACCATGATCAAGAAGCGCGCCGGCTGGCTCTGCGCCCTCTTCCTCTCCGAGATGCTGACCGCGACCGCCATGCAGCATTTCGAGGGCGAGCTCTCGCGGGCGATCGTCCTCACCCTCTTCATCCCCCTCATCATGAGCTCGGGCGGCAACTCGGGCTCGCAGGCGACCTCGCTCATCGTGCGCGCCCTCGCTCTGCGCGAGGTGAAGGTGGGGGACTGGTGGCGGATCGCGCTCCGCGAGCTGCCGACCGGGCTCACCCTGGGCGCCATCCTCGGGGTGATCGGCATCGCGCGCATCTTCCTCTGGCAGCGCTTCCACTTCTACAACTATGGCGCGCACTGGCCGCTCGTGGCGCTGACCGTCGGCGCGGCGCTCGTCGGCGTCATCACCTTCGGCTCGTTAGCCGGCTCGATGCTCCCCTTCCTCCTCCGCCGCCTGGGCTTCGACCCCGCCGTCTCCTCCGCCCCCTTCGTCGCCACCCTGGTCGACGTCACCGGCCTGGTCATCTACTTCACCGTGGCGTTTCTGATCCTGCACGGGACGCTGCTGTAGGGGGAGCGGCCCGCCGAGCTCTCGAGGAGTCTCGCGAGAAGGCGCCGATCAGGGCGTGCGGTATCCGCGCCTGCCGCAGGACGGCCGCGACCCGGCCGAGCGGGCTCAGCCGATGATCTCGGTCATGCATCGGGAGGGACGCCGGCCGGCCTGGCGGCGGCGCTGGAGGACGCGGATCGCCGTCTTCCGGTCCAGCCCTTGGGCGCGGCAGAAGATCTCGAGGTCCCGCTCCCCGAGCCGCAGAGCCAGGGCGATGCGCTCCTCGGGGGAGAGCCTAAGGACCGCCTCCCGATCCCTCCGCCGGAGATCGTCCGCGACCGAACGCATGGCCGGAGTATAGTCCGCGCCTTCCTCGCTGCCGCTGCGCCGCAGGATGATCGCGCTCTCCTGAGGGGGCGTCTCGCCATCCGTCTCTGTAGAATGTGTCCCAGATGCCCGCCCCCCGCGGCCTAGTGCTCGATCCGAAACCGGAGCTCTCCCGGCAGCTACGGCTCTATATCGCCATCCGGGTGGTGGCGATCGCGAGCGTGCTGCTGCCGTACTTCCTGCTCCAGCTCATGGCGCCGGCCGCGGCCGCGCCCGAGATCGGCCCTGGGGTGACGGCGCCGCCGGCGGCCGTCGCGGCTTCCTCCTCGCGCGGCGCCGAGGCCCTGCAGCCCGGGTTCCTCTATGCCCTGGCGGGGGCGACCTTCCTCGCGACGCTCCTCTACATCGTGCTGCTGCGGGTGCTCCGCCGGCACATCGAGCTCCAGGCCTACATCCAGTTCTTCGGCGACCTGCTGCTGATCACCGCCCTCGTCCACCGGGTGGGCGGCATCGCCTCGCCGTTCTCGGCGAGCCAGGTCGGGGATGAGCGTAAACCGGCGGAGCTTGAGTGCAAGCAGGACAACGTTGCGACCGAGCTTGGTGAGGTATACTTGTAGTGCCGCCGGCCTTCTTGATCAGGCCGTGAGAGCGCAGCCGCGCATCTGTAGCATTATTGGCTCACGGTTTTTGACTCACGCTGTGAAGCTCTCGCAGTGAATCTCTATTGGATGGCCTCGCCACCGTGCCGCTCGCGATCTCGGCCGCCAACCTTCTCCGTAATGAACGATGTTTGCATACCTATGATCTTTGCAGGAGGTAAGCATGAGCGATCTTAGCTTTCGCCAACAGGTCATCATTTCTGTTGTCGAGAAGGGCATAATTGGCATTTCAGTCCTCCTCGTCGGATTCTTGCTGAATGTTCGCCTGCAGGGCTTGAAGACGACACATGATTTAGCTCTCCAGGCCGACCGGAATAAGGCCACATTGGAGGCCGAAGCAGTGCGCGAGCGCCAGCGTGCAGAGAAAGAAAGGATTGATCAATACAGAGAAGATGCAAGAGCCGCCAAGGTTGAGAGAGACGAACTAGCAAAGGAACAGCGCGAGCGGGAATTTAAAATTCGCCAAGAACAGCACCAGTTCGAGGCACGGATGAAGGAACTAGAGGCCGATTTTGGACAGCAGCTTGCTCATGATCGGGATACTCGACGACTCAATTACTTAGCGAGCCAGTTAGCCGAGTTTTACTGGCCACTTTACTTGCGCCTAAAGGTTGACGACGTAAGTTGGGAACAAGCAGGCAAGAAGTACACGGGTACCCCTCTTGAGCAATCGCTCGCCCATACACTTGAGCGTGATCTTCTCCTCCCCAATCAGGAAGCTGCCGTGTCTTTAATTGAATCGCATCTATATCTCGTTAAGCCAGACGCTGAACTCCTCGATGTGCTCACCAAATACGTGAAACACGTTGGCGTACATCGAGCGCTTCGGTCTTCTGGGATCAAGGAGGACCCCAGTTATTTTAAAGTTCCATATCCTCCGGAGGCCGTAAAAGTCGTCGGAGCCAGGCTAGAGAAGCTGCAGGCAGAGTACCAAGGAGAATTGGACAAAGCCCAACGAGCAACCCTGTCGAAGACCGCTATTGCCACATCGTTTACCCGTTAGCCGATGCAAGTACTTTCGAAGCAGACGGACTTGGTGCAGTGGGGCAGGCTAGTGGGAGGCGCCGTCGCTCGCGCGGCCTCACATCACAGACTCGATGACTTGGCGGTGCGGAATCTGCAGCGATCCTAAGGAAGGTGCTTGATGTCCACAAACTGGGAAACTCCACCTGTGGCAGGAGGGTTTGTGACGCAGATCACCTCCCTTGCGCGGTCGGACACAGAACCGTAGCCATGTCTGCGCGGTTGAGGTATCGTTTGGCTGGCTCTATAGCCAGGCTCGAGCTCACAGAGGCCAGAATAGTCGGTAAGAGGGTAGCTAACCGAGGTATGTAAGCTCTCAGTCTGACAGATCTCTCTATCTGAGGGCACGACACGATTATTATAAAGCTTAGCTCGCCATGCTATGAACAAAGTTATCTGCTCTCTCTCTTTAGGCGCATTTTTCGCTACACGATTGGTCGCGCAGTTCGGATTTCCACCGATTGAGCCTCCATCTATTCCTCCTAGGCCGCCTGCAATCGCAAATCTCAGCCGTTTCAACTGTCAATGCTCGGTCCAGCCTAAGGGCTGGCGCTGCGATCAGCTTGCTGGCTTTGAAGATTACGAATGGACCCATAAAAAGTTATACAGCTTCGCCCTCAGCGTAATATCGCTAGCTAATACGTTGCCCCAGAATAGCTTCACTATCTCTATTCAAGGGATTTCTGACTCTAAGCCAATCAAGAAATCGAAAAGTTGGTGGATGGTCAGCGAGGATTGTCGTCGCAAAAGCGGACCCATAACGAACGAGGATCTAGCTTTGCTCAGGGCCTGTACTGCGGCGAAAGCGATCGAGAGGCTTGAAGGATCTGGTAGGTCTGTTTCATTGCTTCCGTCAATAGCCTATAAGCCCGAGGAGAAAAAAATCGGCCAGCGTTACAAGGCTGCGATCATTTTTTTGTTAGGAGAGAATGGAGGGTGTAAAAAGTGAGAAAGGAAGATAAACCAGAAGAAACGGCTTCTGTGAGTGAGCCATCAAGGCAGGCGATAGATCGAGTGCTTTCGGCGCTGACAGACGCCGCCGTACAGAAGGAAAGGTTATTAGAGGTAAGTTCTACTAATTCGCGGTTGCTAGCTGACTATGGCGACATGGCGTCCGCTCTTACCAGGCTCGAGGCCCAGGTCGCGGTCACTTCGAAGCAACAGGGAGAGCAGGCGCAGGCTAATGAGTCTCGTAAGCGCCTATTCTCCAGAGCTATTCGCGCGTTTGCGGTAAGTGTGTTATTGTTAGTTTTGAGCAACTTTGCTACACCATATTTCCAGTTCAAAGCCGAGAAATCGCGGCAGTTGTTCAGCGCAGAATCAGATCTCTACAAATCGCTTCTTTCAAATTTGGGATCTATTGAGTCAGACGCTCGAAAGCTTCAATGGGCAGTTGCGGACGCTGAATCACAGGGCCAGTCGGATCTTCTTGAGGCGCAACAGCGGATCTTTCTCGAGCAAGCTGGCAATATTCTCGAACGCTTCCAAGGCCTGGGGTTTCCGCCTGAGTGGGAGGAGTCGAAAGAGGACTCGTTCGCTGTGCAGCAACCTTGGTACAAGATCTATGCGCTGATGTCCTGCTTGGAAAAGGGCTCACATGCTCCTCTGAGTCCAACGCGGTCTGTGAAAGCTGCCGTCGGCCAAGCTCTCCGAAGCGGTCAGTTAGACAAAGAATCTGCCCAAAAGATTATTGCGACCGCGGTTGAAACTCCTCCTTGTGCGAGTAACTTCAAGCCCGAAGTCTTCCAGAGGTTGAAGGCGCGAGCTGCAAGGGGAGAATGGGAGCACCTGACAAATGACCCCATTTCGCGGCTGTTCTAGGCAACACGTACATTGACGAGAATCGCTCGTGTGGCCTCGCGTGGAGCGGCTACGCACGAGCCCGCTGCGACACAATCTGTCCCCTGCTGTTCAAGTGCATGCGCCTGATCAGTGTTCGACAGATCGTCTTATTGCACTCCAGCAAACGTCGATTTACTCCGGCATCCTCCGGATGGCTGACCTTCTCGCTCTTCAGCCAAATATGGATATCAAACTGCATATCGTTGCGCCCTCCACCGCAGGGACAAGGTATTCCAGGAGATTGCGCGGCCGGTATTTTCGCTTCTTGAGAGCGGCCCTCTCGCCGACCGGTGCACATACATTCCATATGAAGCAGTGCGGGAGTTGGCGCAACTGAAGCACCTGGAGCATTTCTCTGACGCTGTTCTGGATGAGAACACTGAGGAGGCTGAATAAGTTGGCTAACTTTAGCGGCTCGAAGGAAGACGGTACAGGAAGCCGCGGCCATAGACATGGCAGCGATAGCGTAGCCACTGATCGTTCTCTTCATGGTTTTGGGATTCCGAGCCAGCATCGCTCGGCTCCTCAACGCAGTGGGCGACCGTATCGCTTCAGCGGAGACCGTCAAGGTCGGCGTCTTCGGTCAGGAGGTCGAAATCTCAGGTACGGCCAAAGAGCTCCATGTCGTGCGGCAGGAGCTTCCTGAGGGGCGTCTCGCCATCCGTCTCTGTAGAATGTGTCCCAGATGCCCGCCCCTCGCGGCCTAGTGCTCGATCCGAAACCGGAGCTCTCCCGGCAGCTACGGCTCTATATCGCCATCCGGGTGGTGGCGATCGCGAGCGTGCTGCTGCCGTACTTCCTGCTCCAGCTGATGGCGCCGGCCGCGGCCGCGCCCGAGATCGGCCCTGGGGTGACGGCGCCGCCGGCGGCCGTCGCGGCTTCCTCCTCGCGCGGCGCCGAGGCCCTGCAGCCCGGGTTCCTCTATGCCCTGGCGGGGGCGACCTTCCTCGCGACGCTCCTCTACATCGTGCTGCTGCGGGTGCTCCGCCGGCACATCGAGCTCCAGGCCTACATCCAGTTCTTCGGCGACCTGCTGCTGATCACCGCCCTCGTCCACCGGGTGGGCGGCATCGCCTCGCCGTTCTCGATGCTCTACCTGATCGTCATCGCCGTCGCCTCGACGCTGCTCCGCCGCCGCGCCGGCGTGATCGTCGCCTCGGTCGCCTACGTGCTCTACGCGAGCCTCCTCCTCGGCCTCTACTTCGGCTGGCTGCCGCCGGCGAGTCTCCAGGGGCAGGAGGCGGTGTCGATCTGGCGCCTCAACTACAACCTCGCCGTCCACCTCTTCGGCTTCTACGGCGTCGCCCTCCTCACCTCGTACCTCGCCCACAACGTCACCCGCGCCGAGCGCGAGCTGGTCGAGAAGAGCGAGGACCTGGCCGACCTCCAGGTCGTCCACCGCGACGTCATCGAGTCGATCACCAGCGGCCTCATCACCACCGACCTCGAGGGCATCATCACCAGCGTCAACCGCGCCGGCCAGATGATCCTCGCCCGCGCCGAGGCGGAGCTCGTCGGGACGTCGATCCAGGACTCGGGGCTGCTGCCGGCCGAGCACTGGGCGGAGCTGACCGCCGCCTCGGACGGCCGCGCCAAGCGCCGCTCGGAGGTCGCCGTCCAGCGCGGCGGGACGACCGCCTACGTCGGCTTCACCCTCTCGCAGCTCGCCGACGCCGAGGGCGTCGAGCGCGGCTACATCGTCATCTTCCAGGACCTGACGCGCTGGCGGCGGCTGCAGGAGGAGGTGCGGTTGAAGGACCGCATGGCGGCGGTCGGCGAGCTCGCCGCGGGCCTGGCGCACGAGATCGGCAACCCGCTCGCCGCCATCTCCGGCTCGGTCCAGATGCTCGCCGGCGCCGCCGAGCGCGACCCGGCGCAGAAGAAGCTGGTCGACATCCTCTTGAAGGAGAGCCAGCGGCTCGATCGCACGATCAAGGGCTTCCTCCGCTTCGCCCGGCCGCGCGAGCGCTCGAGCGTCCACTTCGACGTCGCCCGCCTGCTGGCCGAGAACTTCGAGCTGCTGAAGAACAGCGAGGAGGTCTCCGAGCACCACCGCCTGACCCTCGACCTGGTCCCCGAGGGCTCGCCGATCGTCGCCGACCCCGACCAGGTGTCGCAGATCTTCTGGAACCTGGCGCGCAACGCGCTGCGCGCCATGCCCGAGGGCGGCACCCTCGCCGTCGTCGGGCGCCTCGGCGAGGAGACCTACCGCCTGCAGGTGATCGACACCGGCCGCGGCATGTCCGAGGAGCAGCGGGCGAACCTCTTCCACCCCTTCCACTCGTTCTTCGACAGCGGCACCGGCATCGGCATGGCGATCGTCTACCGGATCGTCCAGGAGCACGGCGGGCACCTGGGGGTCGAGAGCCGGCCGGGCCGGGGCACCACGATCACCGTCGAGCTGCCGGCGACCACCGCGTTCGCCGTGGCCGCGGCCGCCGCGGCCGCCGTCCATCCCATCGAGCTACCCTGATGCCGAAGATCCTCATCGCCGACGACGAAGCGAGCATGCTCGACTTCCTCTCGCTCCTCTTCCAGGGCGAGGGCTACGAGGTGGAGACCGCCCGCTCGGCCGAGGCGGCGAGGAAGGCCCTGTCGGGCAGGAGCTACGACCTCGTGCTCTGCGACATCCTGATGCCCGACGGCAACGGGCTCGATCTGCTGAAGGAGATCAAGAGCGCCGACTCGAACGCCGCGGTCATCATGATGACCGCCTACACCTCGACCAAATCGGCGATCGAGGCGATGAAGCTCGGCGCCTACGATTACATCTCGAAGCCGTTCGACGTCGAGGAGCTCAAAATCGTCGCCCAGAAGGCGCTCGAGCGCGCCGAGCTGGTCGACGAAAACGTCTACCTCCGCCGCGAGCTCGAGAAGAAATACACCTTCAACAACATCATCGGCAAGAGCCCGAAGATGCAGGCGATCTTCTCGCTCGTCGAACGCGTGGCGCGGACCGGCTCGACGGTCCTGATCCACGGCGAGAGCGGCACCGGCAAGGAGCTGATCGCCCGCGCCATCCACTTCGCGGGCCCGCGCGCCGGCCGCCGCTTCCTGTCGATCAACTGCGGCGCGCTCCCCGAGAACCTCCTCGAGAGCGAGCTCTTCGGCCACGAGCGCGGCGCTTTCACCGGCGCCGTGCGCGAGAAGAAGGGCCTCTTCCAGGAGGCCGACCGCGGGACGCTCTTCCTCGACGAGATCGGCGAGATGACGCCGACGATGCAGGTGAAGCTGCTGCGCGCCCTGCAGGAGAAGGTGGTGCGCAAGGTCGGCGGCACCTCCGAGGAGGCGGTCGACGTGCGGATCATCGCCGCCACCAATCAGGAGCTCGAGCAGCGGATCGCCTCGGGCGAGTTCCGCGAGGATCTCTACTACCGGATCAACGTCATCCCCATCCACCTGCCGCCGCTGCGCCAGCGGCGCGAGGACATCCCGCTCCTCGTCGATTTCTTCCTCGAGAAGTACAGCCAGCAGATGGACGTGCCGCTGCGCCAGATCTCGGTCGACGCGATGAAGATGCTCGAGAGCTACGACTGGCCGGGCAACGTCCGCGAGCTCGAGAACCTCGTCGAGCGGGCGCTGGCGCTGGCGCACAGCGACACCGTGACGACGCGCGACCTGCCGGTCCACCTCCTCACCAACCGGCGGAGCGCGAGCGAGGTGATCTCGCTCCCCGAGGAGGGGCTCGACCTCGAGGCCTACCTCGAGCAGATCCGCGCCCAGCTGATGGCCGAGGCCCTGGAGCGCACCGCCGGCGTCCAGACCCAGGCCGCCGAGCTCCTCGGGATGAGCTTCCGGAGCTTCCGCTACTACGCCAAGAAGGCGGGTTTGAAGGGCGGCGAGGGGGAGGGGTAGGGCTGGAGAAATGCTAGATTGGATGCATGAGCCAGCGCCATCCTAACGATGAGGCCGAGCCAGGGTCGCAGATCTCCCTTGAGGATGGTAGCGATATCGCGTTGCGCACGAACTCCGAAGAGGCCAAGCGGGCGGCTCTGGCGATTCGCGGCAGCCTCACCGAGACCGAGGCGGAAGAGCTCGTGACGGAGACCGCCGCATTGCGGCGCTCATGGCGCGGCTCCCGTTGATCTTCGCCGAACTTCATCGATACACCTTCCGCGCCGCCTTCCTGACCCGCAATCATCGCCATTTCGCGCGGATCCGCGACCTCGAGCTCGCGACCCTCTAAGACGCCGACCGCGCGCCGCTCCGCGGCCTCGCGCGTGGAACGCGCCGCCGCTCGCCCGGGCGGCCTGCCACGTCCTTCTTGTCACTGCCCGCGCGTTTACGACACCAAGTAGCTATGGAGTCACTTGAGCCTCAGGGGACTCGGGCAAACCCGGGCCGCGAGGTGCCGTTGCGTCCACCGCGGCAGGCGCCATCCCATCGCGGCCCTTCGCGAAGGAGGTCGTGAGCATGAGCAAGTCTCGAGAGGACGGGAGCGGTCCCGCTCCCGTCGCGGCGGCGGAGCGCCGGGAGGAGACGGCCGGGCGCCTGGCGCTCGACCGGCGCAAGTTCCTGGGCGGCGTGGGTGTCGCGGTCGGCGCGCTCGCCGGCGGCGTCGGCGGTCTGGGCGGCCTCGGCGAGGGCGAGGGGATCGCGGCGGCGGACGCCGTCGCGCCGCAGAGCCCGAACCAGCGCCGGAACACCGCTTTTCAGGTCCGCCACCAGGCGGCGCTCGCCGAGAAGGCGCTGGGCATCCCGGACGACCCGACCAACGGGGACGAGGAGCTCTACCCCTCGAAGATCAACAACTTCAGCAAGACCCTGCCGCACAACGCGTACGGCGAGGTCGATCTCGCCGCCTACGGCCAGCTCGTCAACGGCGTCGCCAACGGCGACTTCGCGGGCTTGAACGCGGTCCCCCGGGGGGGCGTCCTCGGCTTCGTCGGCGCGCTCTCCGGCCTCGTCTACAACATCTTCGGGCCGGACTCGCAGGCGCTCACCATCCCGCCGCCGCCGGCCCTCGCCTCGCCGCAGTGGGCGGCGCAGATGGCCGAGCTCTACTGGATGGCGCTGCTGCGCGACGTCCCCTTCGCGGAGTACGGCTCGAACCCGCTGGTGGCAGAGGCCTGCGCCGACCTGTCGAGCCTCTCGGGCTACAGCGGGCCGCGCGATCCGGCGACCGGCACGGTGACGCCGCAGCTCCTCTTCCGGCTCGACTACCCGGGCGTCGCCGTCGGCCCGATGGTCTCGCAGTTCCTGCTCCAGCCGTACTTCTTCAACGGCGTCCTCGTCAACCAGCAGATCTCCACCGTCGCGTCGGGTCTCGACTTCATGACCCACTACCCGGAATGGCTCGACTCGCAGAACGGCTTCGCGCGGTTCCCGGCCCGGCAGCCGGGCGACCTCGATCCGCTGCCGCGCTACATCCGCAACGCCCGCGACCTGGGGGCCAACGCCCTCCAGGACTTCATCTACTCGACCTACTTCGCGGCGGCGCTCATCGGCAGCGGCTACGGCCTGCGGCCGGACGCCGCCAACCCTTATCTCGGCAGCCCGCGCCAGGGCGGGTTCTCGACCTTCGCGATCTCCCACCTGCTGTCGCTCCTCGGCATGGTCAATCATTCCGAGCGCGAGTGCTTCTTCCACAAGTGGAACGTGCACCGCTCGGCGCGGCCGGAGGCCGGCGGCGGCATCGTCCACAACACGGTGACCGGGGCGCGCCCGTACCCGATCCATCACGACCTCACCAGCCGCTCCGCGGTGCTGCCGCTCGTCTTCGAGCACAACCGGCAGCAGAACCTCGCGCGGTTCAACGTCGACCAGGGGTCGTACATGCTGCCGATGATCGTCCGCATCGGCGCGCCGAACTTCCCCTCGTATCCCGCCGGCCACGCGGTCAGCGCCGGCGCCTGCGTCTCGGTGCTCAAGGCCTGGTACGACGAGGACCGGGCGTTCCCCGGACCGGTCCAGCCGACGCCGGACGGCACCTCGCTGGTGCCCTACACGGGGCCGGCGCTCACCGTCGGCGGCGAGCTCAACAAGCTCGCCCACAACCTCTCGCTCGGCCGCGACATGTCGGGCATCCACTGGCGCGCCGACAGCGACGGCGGCCATGCCATGGGCGAGGAGCTCGCGCTCCGCATCCTCCGCGAGGACAGGACCACCTACCCCGAGCCCTTCACCGGCTTCAGCCTGACCCGCTTCAACGGCGAGAAGATCACGGTCTGACGCCGAGCGGTCGCGATCTCAACCGGGGGCGGCCCGCACGGGCCGCCCCGGTTTGCCGGCGGTCCTATCCGACCTTGAAGCTCTTGGTCGACACCGGCTTGCCGTCGAGGAGGATCTCGACGTCGTAGCCGCCGGCCGGCAGGCCGCCGGACTTCGAGATGTGGAACTCGGTGACGGCGTCGTTGGTCGGCGAGATGCTGTTGCTCTGTTCCTTGATCTTCTGCGGACCGTTGGGGCCCTGGTAGCTCCAGCGCGCGGTCAGCTTGGCGTTGTGGGCGGCGCCGGTCGTCTCGACCGCGGCGTAGACGACGTCGCCGGCCGCGAAGCTGTCGGCCGCGTCCGCCACCCGCTGGTCGGAGCGCAGCGACTTGCCCACGGTCACCGCGGTGATGGTCAACGGCCCGCTCGCGGGCGCCGTGCCGGGAAGGCCGGACGCGGCGGACGTCGAGGCGCCCGGCGACGAGGGGACCGTCGCCGAGGCGGGGTTGTTCCGGTGGCAAGCGGACGTCAGCAGGGCCGTGAGGGACAGCAGGAGACAGCTCCGGAGGATCCTCTGTGCGTTCATCAGCGTCTCTCCTTTCAGTCCGGGATGACGAGGGTCTGGCCCGGGTCGATCTTGTCTGGGTTCTTGATGCGGTCCTTGTTGGCTTCGTAGATCTTCTGCCACTGGTTGCCGTGGCCGTAGGCGCCCTGGGCGATCTTCCACAGGCTGTCGCCCGGCTCGACGGTGTAGGTCTTGAGCTCCGGGGCGGGCTCCGGCAGCGGGATGGCCGCCGTGTCGGAAGGCGTCGAAGCCGTGGACGGAGCCGTCGATGAGGTGCCGGACTGCACGTCCGAGAAATCCGGCTGCTGCTTGTCGGCTGGCATGGTCTCTCTCCTTCTCTCGCGGTCCGCTCGGAGTCGTCGCGCTTCCGGTTCGTCCGTTCCTGCCGCCGGCGTGGCCGCGCGCGCCGCCGGCTCCAGGTGCTGCCGCCTTCCTATGCAATCTCCGTCCCGGCTCGCCCGGGAGGAAGCTCGGGGAGGGGTACTGGGTCCGTTGGGTCCCGAGGACGGCCGCCTGGAAGGGGTTCGGGAGGGAGGGAGCGCCGGCGCTACGAGGCGCGCGTGCGGCGCTCGCTGGAGGGGGAGATCGAAGCCGCGGGCGCGGCGCCGCCTAACCGCCGGCCGGCGGCGGCTCGGTGTCCTCGTCCGCCGGCGCCGGCAGGTCGCGGACCTGGAGGCCGTAGCCGGAGGTGCCGAGGAACAGGCGGCCGCCGCGGACGAGGGCCGAGGCGATGTCGCGCGCCGGGAAGGGGACGTCGAGGGCGCGGAAGGCGCGCGCCGCGCGGTCGTAGAGCTTCGCGGCCTCGCCCTCGACGACGACCGCGGGATAGCGCGCGTCGCCGGTCGGCAGCACCCGCGTCGGCTTCTCGGCGACGGCCGACCACTCGCCCTCGAGACCGCCGCCGCGCAGCCAGGCGCCGCTCGCGCTCCACAGGAGGAGCCGATCGCCCACGCGGTCGAGGCGGCCGCCGGGCGCCGGCGCGGCGATCGTGTGATTGGCGCCCGGAGTCAGCCGGTAGACGCCCTTCTCGTCGCTCGCCCAGAGGGCGCCGGCGAGGAGCGCCGCCGAGCGCGGCGCGCCGTGCTTCCAGGGCAGCGGGACGAAGCGCTCCCCGGCGAGCTCCCAGAAGCCGGTCGCGGTGCGGGCGACGAGCGCCTGCCCGTCCGTCGCGAGCTGCTCGATCCGCCCCTCGCCAAGCTCGGGGATGCGGTGCCAGTCCTGCCCGAGGCGCTGGTAGAGCCCGCGCTCGGTCGCCGCGTACGGGCGGTCCTTGAAGACCGCGAGATCGAGCACCGTGGGGAGCGGCGCGAAGATCCCGCTCCAGGTGCGGCCGCCGTCCTCCGAGACGTGGATGCCGGAGATCGGCCCCGCGTGGTCGACCGCCGCGAGGAGCTCCGGCCCGGCCGCCGCCAGCGCCCAGACGCGGGTGTTGGTCATCCCCTGGCTGGCGCGGTGGAAGTGCTCGCCGCCGTCGTTCGAGATCCATACGCCCGAGCCCTCGGTGCCGAGGACGATGCGCTCCGGCCGCTGCGGCTGGACGGCGATCGAGAGGACCGCGAGCGCCGGGTCGCTCTTCCTCGCCCAGGTCTTGCCGCCGTCGATCGAGGCGTAGAGGCCGGAGACGGTGCCGGCGAGGAGCCGCCCGTCCGGCAGCGCGGCGAAGCTGGTCGTCCGCCGCTCGTCCAGCCCCTGCTTGAAGCGCTGCCAGTGGGAGCCGTGGTCGACCGTCTGGTAGACCCAGCCGCAGGTCGAGGCCCAGATCTCGCCCGGGCGCTCGGGGATCGGCGTCAGGCTGAAGACCTCGGTGTCGAGCACCATGCCGTCGAGCGGCTTGCTCCAGGTCCTGCCGCCGTCGTCGCTGCGGTACGCCTGGCGCCAGGTGCCGGCGATCACGGTGTCGGGAAGGACGGGGTCGACGAGGAGGCTCGTCACCTTCTCGACGTCGGGGAGCTCGGCGGTCAGCCGCCGCCAGGAGCCGCCGCCGTCCTCCGTCCCCCAGACGCCGGAGCGGGTCCCCGCGTAGAGGCGCCCCGGCCGTCCGGGGACGAGCGCGAGCGTGTAGACCGGCTCGTTGGGCAGGCCCTGGCTCGCCGCCGCCCAGCTCTTGCCGAGGTCGTCCGAGAACGCCACCTGGCCGCTTCCCCAGATCCCCCAGAGCGCCGCCCACAGGCGGCCCGAGCGGTTGGGGTCGAAGCGCAGGGCGCCGACCACCCAGCCGGGGAAGGGGAGGGCAGCGCCGGCGTTCTGCCAGGTGGCGCCGGCGTTGCGCGACAGGTAGAGCTGGCCGGCCGAGGTGCCGGCGAGGACGACGCCGGAGTCCTCGGGCGAGAAGGCGAGGGCGCGGACGTCGGCCCCCCAGATCGGCGCCGGCTGAAAGGCGGTGTCGGCGGCGCGCGCCGGCAGGGCGGAGAGCGAGAGGATCGCCGCCAGGACGACCGCGCGCGAGGCGATCCGAAGCGGACGGATTTTCGACCGGCTCCGCACGTTCGATCCCCTCGACGAACCAGACAGGCAGCGCATGATTTGGATCACTCCGTGGTCACTCTGCAAGGAGCGTGCTGCAAGGAGCGTGCAAAGAGCGCTCCGGGGTCCGGATCGATGTCTGGGACCACGGCGACGAGGATAGCACCGGGCTATTCCTCATCGGTCAGCCGCAGGAGGCGCTTGAGCGCGAACCAGCGGCGGCGGAGCTTCCAGAAGCGGCTCGCCTCCATCGCCGCCAGCCGCGCCTCGAGGCCGGCGCGGCGGGCGTTCGCCTCGGCGAGGCGCGCCGCATGGTCGGCGCGGGCGCGCGCCAGCTCCCTCTCGGCCCGCGCCAGGCCGCGGCGGGCGCTGTCGAGGAGGGCGGCGTCGAGCGAGCTGGCGGCGAGGAGCGAGGTGCGGCCGCGGCGGTCGGCGGCGCGCAGCGAGAGGATCGCCGCCCCGCGCGAGATGCCGGGCGGCAGCGGGATCGAGAGCCGGAAGCTGCGCCCGACGAGCGGCTCGCCGAGCGCGGCGCGGTCGACGTCCGGCCGGGGGCCGAGCCCGGCGCTCTGCGCCGCGACCTCGCCGTCGAGGAGCGCCTCGACGGCGGCCACCTCGCCCTCTCCGGCGTCGGGCGGGCTCGCCACCCAACCGGTCACCTCCAGGCGGTCGGGCGCGGCGAGCGCCAGGGTCTCGAGCGAAACGAGCGGCTCGCGGTCGAGGCGGAGCCCGGCGAGCGGCGGCCGGTCGCCGGCGCCGTTCGAGGCGACATAGAGGTCCTGGAAGTGCTGCAGGGCGCGCGGCAGGCGGTGGACGGCGGCCCGCGGCGCGACGCGCGCGACGGCTCGCCGCACGAAGTCCTCGCTCACCCAGGCGGTCCCGTAGTCGCCCTTGCCGAGCGAGGCGCTCTCGCTCACCTCGGCGAAGAGGAGCCCCGCCGGCGGCAGCTCGCTCCACGGGGTCACCAGGCTCTCGTCATGGACGGAGAAGACGAGGATGCCGCCCGGGGCGACCAGCCGCCAGAGGGCCTCGAGCCAGCCGTGGAAGGTCGGCTCGGGGAGATGCGAGAAGAGCGAGGCGACGAGGATCGCGTCGAAGCGCTCGGCGGGCCGGAACCCGTCCGGATCGAGCGTCGACGCGATGCCGCGCACCCCGAATCGCTCCTCCTGGAAGCGCACGCCGCCGGCGTAGACGTCGGCCACCCGCAGCCGCTCGGGCGAGAGGTCGTGCACCAGGAAGCGGGTGACGCGGCCGTAGCCGCTCGCGAAGTCGAGGACGCTCCCCGCCCGGGCCGCGCCGCCGAACCACCAGTCGAGGAGCGCGCGGAAGGTCGCCGCCACCTGGAAGCCGCTCAGGAAGTAGTCGGCGAGGGCCCGGTCGCGGTCGCCGTCGCGGCTCGCCGCGAGGAAGGCGAGCATCTCGTCGTCGGCGTGGATGGCGCGGTCGACGCCGGCCGGGAGCCCGGCGTCGCGCCAGACGGCGCGGACCAGCGGGTTGTCCTCGGCGGGGGAATAGGCGAGCTGCATGGGGCGAGGCGGGGAGTTTAGCAGGGCTATACTCCGCCCCCGTGATCCGCAAGCTGCTGCTGGGGCTCGCCGTGGCCTGGGCGGGGTACGCGGCCCTCCGCGAGGTCAACGCGGCGCTCGCCGGCTACGACCTGCGCGACCGGCAGCCGGCGGGAGCGCTCCAGTGGCGCGCCGGGATGCCGCCGGTCGGCGACCTCGAGCGCTTCGCGGCGGCCGCCCGGCCGCTCCTGCCGGCGGGGAGCGTCGTCCTCTTCGCCTCGCCGCGATCGGCGCCCGGCAGCGCCGCGGACGAGGCCCTCTTCCGCTACCGCTGGGCGGCCTACTTCCTGCCCGAGGTCGACCTGGTGGAGGCCGGGACGGCCGCCGGCGCGCGGGCCGACTACGCCCTGAGCTTCGGGGAGAGCCTGCCGGCGGGGCCCTTCCAGCCGCTCGCCAGGCTTCCCGGCGGCTGGCTCTGGCGGGTGCGGCGGTGAGCTGGCTCGCGGCGCTCGCCCTGCCGGCCGTGCTGTGGGCGGCGGGGGCGCGGCTGCTCGGAGATCCCTGGCCGGCGCGCGGCCCGCGCGGAGCTATCGGATCGAGCGGATCCAGCGGATCGAGCGGAGCGAGCGGAGCCAGCCGGTCGGCTCGCGCCCCCCTGGCGCTCCTCGCCGGCATCCTCGCCTTCTACCTCGCGCTCTCCCTCCTCACCCTCTTCGGCGTCCCCTGGACGCGCTGGACGCTCGCCGCCGCGCTCGCCCTCCTCTTCGCCATTCCGCGCCGCGGGCTCGCCGGCGCCGGCGGCCCGCCCGGCGAGCGCTCTGATGCCGCGGCATCAGGGCTCGGCTGGGGGACGGCGCGGCCATCGCCGGCGTCGTCGCCTTCGCCCTGATCGCCGTGACGCTCTGGGTGACGACGCCCGACTTCATCTATCACTGGGGCCTCAAGGCCGAGCGCTTCGCGCTCGCCGGCGCCATCGACTTCCGCTTCCTGGCGCGGCCGTGGAACGGCGGGCCGGGCATCCATCCGGACTACCCCAACCTGCTGCCGAGCCTCTATGCCGCCACCGCCATCCTCGCCGGACGCTTCGACGCCCCGGCGCTGATGCTCTGGTCGGCGGTCTGGTTCGCCGGCATCCTCGCCGCGCTCCGCGCCGCCCTGCGCTCGGCCGGCGTCGAGCCCTGGACGGCGCAGGCGGCGCTCGCCGGGACCGCCGCCGCCGTCGCCGCGCTCGGCCTGGGGAACCTCCTCGCCGGGGGCGCCGACTGGATGATCGCGCTCGCCCTCGCCGCGGCGCTGCCGGCTCTCTGCGGCCTCGCCGGCGGCGGGGCCGACCTCCAGGTGGGCGTCGCGGCGGCCTTCGCGGCGGCGGCGAAGATCGAGGGGGTGCCGCTCGCCGTCTTCCTGGTCGCCGCCCAGCTCGCGCGGCGGGATGGCGGGCGGCGCGGGCTCGGCCGCGCGCTCCTCGCGAGCGGTCTGCCGGCGGCGGCGGCGATCGTCCCCTGGGCTATCGAGATCGCGCGCCACGGCCTCTACCAGGCGGGCAACTCGGGGCCGTTCGACTGGGGACGGCGGCAGGCGATCTGGCGCGGCTGGAGGGAGGTCGCGGGCTCGGCGTCGCTCCACGGCATCCCCTGGGCGCTCGCCCTCCTGCCGCTCCTCTGGCTCGCCCGCCGCACCCGCCCGCTCGCCGCGGTCCTTTCGGCGCAGGCGCTCTTCTACGCCTGGGCATACTTCGCCTCGCCGATCGACCCCTGGCTCTACGTCCTCTCGAACGGCTCCCGGCTCGCCTTCCAGCTCCTGCCGGCGGTGCTGGTGGGGGCGGTGCTGGCGACCGAGCCGAAGCCCGGGCCGGCGCCGCCTATGGCGGCTCGCTGAGCGCCACCCCCGCGCCGTCGGTATCCCGCGGATCGCTCGCCGCCTCGAAGCGGCCGTCGGCGAGGCGGCGGACGGCCTGGACCTTGGAGACGGTCGCGCTCGTCACCACCTGGTGCCCGCGGCGCTCGAGCTCGGCCCGCGTCTCGGGGGAGAGGGCGTCCTCCTCGGCCTCGATGCGGTCGGGCAGCCCCTGGTGGTGGATGCGCGGGCGGCCGAGGGCGGCGGCGAGCGAGTCGCCGTCGGCGATCACGTTCAAGAGGACCTGCGCGGTGTGGGTGGGGATGAACGAGCCGCCGCGGCCGCCGAGCGCCAGCTCCTCGCCGCCGCGCCAGGCGACGAGCGGCCCCATCGAGGAGAGCATCCGCTTGCCGGGAGCGACGGCGTTGGCCTCGCCCTGGACGAGCTGGAAGAGGTTCGGCCTGCCGGGCGCGGTCGTGAAGTCGTCCATCTCATCGTTGAGGAAGTAGCCGGCGCCCGGCACGTAGAGGCCGCAGCCGAAGAGGGCGTTCAAAGTCGTCGTGATCGACACCACGCCGCCGTCGGCATCGATCGCCGCGAGGTGGGTGGTCTCGCTCTCTTCCCGTGCCTCCCGCGCGGCGCCGCCGGGCCATGCCTCGAGGTCGCGCGAGCGGCGGGCGTGCGCCGGGTCAATGGCGGCGGCGCGGCGGGCGATCCAGCGCGGCGACAGCAGGTCGGCGGCGGTGGCCCGCGTCGTCGCCGGGTCGCCGAGGAGGAAGCGGTCAGCGAAGGCGCCGCGGAAGGCCTCGGCGAGGAGGTGGACGCGGTCCGCCCCGTAGCGCGGCAGGCGCGCCCAGCCCAGCCGCTCGAGGACGGCGAGCGCCTGACCGACGAGGATGCCGCCCGAGGACGGCAGCGGCATGGCGGCGATCTTCCAGCCGAAGGCTTCGATGGCGAGCGGCGCCCGCCAGACCGGCCGGTAGGCGGCGAGGTCGGCGGCGGCGAGGACGCCGCCGTGGCGGCGGGAGGCGGCCTCGACGGCGGCGGCGCTCGCGCCCGTCGAGAGCGCCGCCGGCCCGCGCTCCTCGTAGGCGGCGAGGCTCGCCGCGAGGTCGGGGAGGCGCAGGCGGCTGCCGACCGGCGGCGGCTCCCCGCCGGGCAGCCAGAGGCGCGCCGTCTCCGGGAAGCGGGAGAGGAGCGCCCGGCTCTCCGCCGAGCCGAGGAGGTCGTGGAGGTGGCGGCCGACGAGGAAGCCGTCCGCCGCCAGCCGGCGCGCCGGCTCGACCAAGCGCGCCCAGGGGAGCTTGCCGAGCTTGCGGTGGAGCTCCCAGAGGCCGGCGGGCGAGCCGGGGACGCCGGCGGCGAGCGGTCCGACGAGCGAGGCCTGCGGCACCGGCTCGCCCTTGGCGTCGAGGAACATGCCGCGGCGCGCGGCGGCGGGCGCGGTTTCGCGGAAGTCGAGCGCCGAGACCGCGCCGCCGAGCCGCGCCACGGCGAACCCGCCGCCGCCCAGGTTGCCGGCCTCGGGATAGACGACGGCGAGGGCGAGGGCGGTGGCGACGGCGGCGTCGGCGGCGTTGCCGCCGCTCCTCAGGACGTCGAGACCGACGGCGGTCGCCGCCGGATCGGCCGAGGCGATCGCGCCGCCGCGGCCGCGCGGCGCCTCGCGGTGGAAGCCGGCGGCCGGCAGCGCGAGCAGCAGGGCGAGGGCGGAGACGAGCGAGACGGCTGAGCGCCGCATGGGAGGACCTCCTGGGCCGGGAAGTCTCTCACGAGCCGCCGGCTCGATCTCGTGGATCTATGCCTTCGGCCGCAGAAGCGACGCGGCGACGGCGATGGCGAGCACGCCGAGGACGATGCCGAGCGAGAGCCCGGTGGGGATCTCGACGAAGCGATGGATGAGCATCTTGACGCCGACGAAGGCGAGCACCACCCCGAGCCCGTACTTGAGGTACGCGAAGCGGCCCATCAGCCCGGCGAGGAGGAAGTAGAGGGCGCGCAGGCCGAGGATGGCGAAGATGTTCGAGGTGAAGGCGATGAAGGTGTCGCGGGTGACGGCGAAGACGGCGGGGATCGAGTCGACCGCGAAGACGATGTCGGTCACCTCGACGACGACGAGCACCAGGGCGAGCGGCGTCGCGACGAGGCGCCCGGCCTCGCGCACCAGGAAGCGCCGGCCGTGGAGGCGCGGGGAGAGCGGCACGAAGCGCTGGAAGAGGCGGACGGCCGGGTTGGCCGCGGGCCGGACCTCGTCCTCGCCGCCGGCGAGGAGCTTGACTCCGGTGTAGACGAGGAGGCCGCCCAGGATGGGGAGCAGCCAGGCGAAGCGGGCGAGGAGCGCGGCGCCGAGGGCGATGACGAGGCCGCGCGCGACGAGGGCGCCCAGGATGCCCCAGTAGAGGACGCGGTGCTGCAGCTCCTCCGGCACCGCGAAGTACTCGAAGATGACGACGAAGACGAAGATGTTGTCGAAGGAGAGCGAGCGCTCGATCACGTAGGCGGCGAGGAACTCGACGCCGGCTTCGGGCCCGTGGGCGAGCCGCACCCAGACGTTGAAGGCGAGCCCGGCGAGAGTCCACAGGACGCTCGCGGCGAGCGCCTCGCGGAGGCCGATCCGGCGCTCGCGCCGGTGGAGCAGGCCGAGGTCGAGGCCGAGGAGGGCGAGGACGAGCGCGAGGAACAGCCCCCACTCGCGCCAGGTCCCGAGGCTGTGCATGGTGGCGGGGCGCCCGGAGCGGCGAGCGGAGGGGTGCGGTGGAGCCGGCGAGGGGCGGCCGGCCGAGCCGGCCGGCCGCTGCGACGGGATGGAGCTCGCCGGGCGGGCGGCGGGAGACGGCCCGGAGGATGGCGCTTACTTGAGGTGGCCGTTGACCAGCTTGGTCATCTCGAACATGCTGACCTCGGCCTTGCCGTCGAAGACAGCCTTCAGCTTGTCGTCGGCGATGATCATGCGCTTGTTCTGCGGGTCCTGGAGCTGGTGCGCCTTGATGTAATCCCAGATCTTCTTGGTGATCTCGGTGCGCGGCTTGGGCTCCGAGCCCACCACCGCGGCGAGGGCCGCATCGGGCTGCACCGGCTTCATGAAACTGGCGTTCGCTTGACCACCTCGCGCCTTTTTCTCGGGCATGTTCTTCCTCCGCTCAGAGTGGATTTCGGTAGGGACGGCCATAGCTCGGGCACGCGAGGGCTATGCAAATCTCCGGCCGCACCCTCCTGCCGGCGCCTCGAGATGAACCGCTACGGCTGGGGAGCATCCTCCCCTGGGCGGCGCGCGGTGTCAAATCCGGCCGTCCCGGCGCCTGCCGGCCCGTGCTATTTTGGCGCTCGATGGCCGGCCTCTTCATCACCTTCGAAGGGCTCGACGGCAGCGGCAAGTCCACTCACCTGAAGCGCGCCGCGTCCTGGCTCGGCGGGCGCGGCGTCCCTTGCCGCGCCACCCACGAGCCGGGCGGCACGCCGCTCGGCGACTCGATCCGCCAGGTGTTCCTCGATCCGCGCTGGGGCAGCATGGACGGCGTCGTCGAGCTGCTCCTCGTCTTCGCCAGCCGGCGCCAGCACCTGATCGAGGTGATCGAGCCGGCCCTCGCCGCCGGCACCCACGTCCTCTGCGACCGCTTCACCGACTCGACCCTCGCCTACCAGGGCTACGGCCGCGGCGTGGCGCGCCAGCGGATCGAGCAGATCGACGCTCAGGCGACCGGCGGCCGCCGGCCCGACCACACCCTGCTCTTCGATCTGCCGGCCGAGGTGGCGCGCGAGCGCGGCCATTCGCCGCGGCGGCAGGGGCGGGGGAGCGCCGACCGGCTGGACGCCGAGGACCTCGCCTTCTACGGCCGGGTGCGCCAGGGCTTCCTCGCTCTCGCCGCCGCCGACCCCGGCCGCTTCCGTCTCGTCGACTCCTCGCGCCAGCCCGGCGAGACCTTCGCGCAGGTCGAGGCGGCGCTCGCCGGCATCCTCGGTCTCGAGCCGGGAAGCCGCCGGGCGGGAGGCCGGGAGGCGCCGGACCGCGAGGTGCCGGCGTGAGCACGGCGGCGGCCCGGGAGCTCGCCCGCCGGGGCCGGCTCTACCCCGCGGTCATCCTCCACGGCGGCGACGAGGCGGCGCGGCGCGGCGCCTCGATCGACCTCGCGCGGACGCTCCTCTGTGCCGCCGCGCCGGAAGCGCGGCCCTGCGGCGCCTGTCGAAATTGCCGGCGGATCGCCTGGCCGGAGGGCGCCGCCGACTCCTCCTTCCACCCCGACGTCCAGGTGCTCGAGCGCGACCTGAAGACCGCCACCTCGGTCGAGGCGACGCGCGAGCTGCTCAGGACCGCCCAGGTGTCGCCCTTCGAGGCGCGCGGCCAGGTCTTCGTCGTCGCCAACGCCGAGACCCTCTCTCCCGAGGCCGCCAACGCCCTCTTGAAGGCGCTCGAGGAGCCGCACCTCACCTCGCCGCGGAACTTCTTCCTCCTCGCCCCCTCCGCGCGCGACCTCCTGCCCACTCTGCGCAGCCGCTCGCTCGCCGTCTATCTCGGGCCCGCCGCGCCGGTCGATCCGGCGGCGGTCGAGCCGATCGCCCGGCGCTTCGCCGCGGCGGTCGGCGAGTACGCTCGGACCGGCGCGTCCGTATACCTGCTGGCAGCGGCCGAGGCGCTCGGCGCCGGCCAGAAGTTCGACGATCCCCGCGCCGGCCGGCCATGGGCGAACGCCGCGGCCGCGGTCCTCGCCGGGCTCGCCGCCCTCGCCGGGACTCCGGGCGCGGCGGGCCGCGCCCTGGGGCTCGCCGAGGACCTTCTGGGCGCCCCGGCGATGCGCCTGCGCGGCGTCGGCGCGGAGCGCATCCTCGAGGGCCTCGTCGCCCGCCATTTCGCCCGCCATTTCGGATGAGCCGCGGATGAGAGCGGCATTCCGAACGAGCCGAACGAGATAAAGCCGCCCGTGCTAAAATGCGGCCCCTGTTTTTGGCGGCGGGGGCGGGGCAAGACTCAACGAACCGAGCGATCGGTCATGCGACAAGAAAAGGAGTCAGGTCATGGATTCATTCGTCGGTAGGAGGATGGGCGCGCGGGGCATGCTGTTCGGCGCGCTGATGGTCGCCATGGGGTTGGGCGTCTGGCTGCCCGCCTGCTCGGCACAGGATGGCAAGATGGGGAGGTCCGATTCCGGCAAGGTCCTCGCCACGGTCAACGGCAAGGCGATCACCGAGGGTGACGTGAGGGCCGCCAACGCGTCGGAGTTCCAGGCGCTCGACCGCCAGTACCAGCAGAACCAGCACGAGCTCCTCGACAGCAAGCTCAAGCAGATGGTGCAGGACAGCCTGGTGGAGACGGAGGCGAAGACGAAGGGCGTGTCGAAGGAGCAGCTCCTCGCCGACAGCACCAAGGGCGCGGCGGTCACCGACGCCGACATCGACAAGTTCTACAACGAGAACAAGGCGCAGATCCCGCCGACGATGACCAAGGAGCAGGTGACGCCGAAGATCAAGGCGTATCTCGAGCAGCAGCAGCAGGCCTCGGTGCGCCAGAAGTACTTCGACAGCCTGGAGGCCAAGTACAAGGTCGACTACCACCTCGACCCGATCCGCATCCCGGTCGAGAGCGCGGGCTTCCCGACCCAGGGCCCGAGCACCGCGCCGGTCACCATCGTCGAGTTCTCCGACTTCCAGTGCCCCTACTGCTCGCGCCTCAAGCCCGAGATCGAGCAGATCAAGGCCAAGTACGGCGACAAGGTGCGGGTCGTCTTCCGCCAGTTCCCGCTCGCCATGCACCAGAACGCCCAGAAGGCGGCCGAGGCGGCCCTCTGCGCCAACGACCAGGGCAAGTTCTGGCAGATGCACGACGCGATGTTCAACGACCAGAGCGGCCTCACCCCCGAGGGCTTGAAGGCCAAGGCGAAGACGATCGGCCTCAACACCCAGGCCTTCGACACCTGCCTCGACAGCGACAAGCACACGAAGGACATCCAGGCCGACATGGCGGCCGGCCAGGCGGCCGGCGTCCAGGGGACGCCCGCGATGTTCGTCAACGGCCGCTTCATCAACGGCGCGGTGCCGGTCGACGACATCTCGAAGGTGATCGACGACGAGCTCAAGCACCCGGGCGCGAGGAAGAGCGCCAGCTCGAAGTAGGGCGGCGAAATCAGCGAGAGCGGGCGGCCCAGGAGCCTGGACCGCCCGGTTTTCCACTCCTTCCGGTACTGGGTCCGTTGGGTCCCGAGGACGGCCGCCTGGAAGCCGCTCTCCCCCGCTCGACCGTTCCCCATCCATGCCCGGCGACCTGCCCCCCGACGAGCTCCGGCGCGCCATGCACCGCGTCGCCGACATGGTCGCCGACTACCTCGAATCGGTGGGCGACCGCGCGGTGCTGCCGGGGGTGGCTCCCGGCGATGTGGCGCGGAGCCTCCCCGCGGCGGCCCCCGAGTCGCCCGAGCCGCTCGACGCGATCCTCGACGACTACCGGGCGCTGATCGAGGGGAACGTCACCCACTGGAACCACCCCGGCTTCCTCGCCTACTTCGCCATCACCGGCTCCGGCCCCGGCATCCTGGGCGAGACGCTCGCCGCGGGCCTGAACGTCAACGCCATGCTCTGGCGGACCTCGCCGGCGGCGACCGAGCTCGAGGAGCGGGTCTGCGACTGGCTGCGGCGGATGATGGAGCTGCCCGAGGGCTTCGCCGGGCACATCAACGACACGGCGTCGATCTCGAGCCTCGTCGCGCTCGCCGCGGCGCGCCACCGCCTGCCTCTCGACGTGCGCGGGCGCGGCCTCGCCGGCCGGCCCGAGGTGCCGCCGCTCACCCTCTACGCCTCCGACCAGGCGCACTCCTCGATCGACAAGGCGGCGATCCTCCTCGGCCTCGGCGCCGAGAACGTCCGCCGCATCGAGAGCGACGGCGAGTTCCGGCTGGCGGTCCCGGCGCTCGCCGCGGCGATCCGCCGCGACCGCGCGGAGGGGCGCCTGCCGGTGGCGGTCGTGGCGACCGTCGGCACCACCTCGACGACGAGCGTCGACCCGGTGCCGGAGATCGCCGACCTCTGCCGCGACGAGGGGCTCTGGCTCCACGTCGACGCGGCCTACGCCGGGAGCGCCGCGATCTGCCCGGAGCTCAAGGCGCTGATGCCGGGGATCGAGCGCGCCGACTCGCTGGTCGTCAACCCTCACAAGTGGCTGTTCACGCCGGTCGACTGCTCGGTGCTCTTCGTCCGCGATCTGGAGCTCTTGAAGAGCGCCTTCTCGCTCGTCCCCGAGTACCTGCGGACGGCGGAGCCCGGGGTGACCAACCTGATGGACCTGGGCGTCCAGCTCGGCCGCCGCTTCCGCGCCTTGAAGCTCTGGATGGTGATCCGCGCCTTCGGCGTCGAGGGCCTGCGCGAGCGGATCCGCGAGCACTGCGCGCTCGCCCGCTGGCTGGCCGCGGCGGTCGCCGCCGATCCTGACTTCGAGCTCGCGGCGCCGGCGCCGTTCTCGACCGTCTGCTTCCGCGCGGTGCCGGGCGGCGCGGCGGATGCCGCGGCGGCCGATCGCCTGAACGAGCGGCTCCTCGCGGCGGTCAACGCCGAGGGGCCGTTCCTCCTCTCGCACACGGTGCTCCGCGGCCGTTACACCCTGCGGGTCGCGATCGGCAACCTGCGCACCGAGCGGCGGCACGTCGAAGCTCTCTGGGACCTCGTCCGCCAGCGCGCGGCGGAGCTCGGCGGCTGAGCGGGAGCGCTACTCCTCCGGCCATTCCCCCAGCCAGTCCCGCGGGCGCAGGAACTCCTCGTAGAGCCGGGCCTCGGGCGAGCCGGGCTCGGGGTGCCAGCCGTAGCGCCAGCGGACCTCGGGGGGGAGCGACATGAGGATCGACTCGGTGCGGCCGCCGGACTGGATGCCGAAGAGGGTGCCGCGGTCGAAGAGGAGGTTGAACTCGACGTAGCGGCCGCGGCGGTAGAGCTGGAAATCGCGCTCGCGCTCGCCGTAGGGGAGGTCCTTGCGGCGGCGGAGGATCGGCAGGTAGGCGTCGAGGAAGGAGTCGCCCACCGCGCGCAGGAAGGCGAAGGAGCGCTCGACGCCCCACTCGTTCAGGTCGTCGAAGAAGAGGCCGCCGATGCCGCGCGGCTCGCCGCGGTGGCGAAGAAAGAAGTAGCGGTCGCACCAGCCCTTGAGGCGCGGGTAGACGTCGTCGCCGAAGGGCGCGCAGGCGTCGCGCGCCGCCCGATGCCAGTGGACCGCGTCCTCCGCGAAGCCATAGAAAGGCGTCAGGTCGTAGCCGCCGCCGAACCACCAGACCGGCTCGTCGCCCTCCGCGGCCTGCCCGGCGCGGAACATGCGGATGTTCATGTGGCTCGTGGGGACGTAGGGGTTCCGCGGATGGACGACGAGCGACACCCCCATCGCCTCGAACGAGCGGCCGGCGAGCTCCGGCCGGTGGGCGGTCGCCGCCGCCGGCATGGCGTCCCCGAAGACCCGCGAGAAGCCCACCCCCGCCTGCTCGAGGACGGCGCCGCCGGCGAGCACCCGCGACCGCCCGCCGCCCCCCTCCGGGCGCTCCCACCCGTCCTCCTGGAACCGCGCCCGCCCATCGACCTCGACCTCCTCGAGCGCCGCGCAGAGGCGGTCCTGGAGGTCGAGGAGATAGCGCTGGACGGCGAGGGCCTCTTCGGCGAGCAAGGAGCTAGCCCTCTCCTCGACGAGGAGTTTGAACGAGCCCGACATGCCTGTTGCCCGATTCTCCCCCTCCCAGGTCCTTCACTTCGTTCAGGACGACAGGTGCAGGGTTGGAGCCCTGTGGTAGGGGCGGAGCTTGCCTCCGCCCTCGTCTGGAGCACGTGGTCAGGAGTCGCGGCCTGCGCCGGTCGCGGGCGGAGGCAAGCTCCGCCCCTACCACCGCGGCTTGCGGGCTCACGTCCGGCTCTTTCCGAGCCCTACTCCCCGCCCTCGACGCGGATCGGGAAGAGCTCGGCCTGCTGGCGGTCCTCGGCGGTGATGGGGACGCGGTAGTCGCCGCTCCAGCAGGCGGTGCAGTAGCTCTCCCGCGGGCCGCTCACCGAGGCGAGGAGGCCGTCGAGCGAGAGGTAGGCGAGGCTGTCGGCCTCGACGAAGCGGCGGATGCCCTCGACGTCCTGGCTGGCGGCGATCAGCTCGTCGCGCTTCGGGGTGTCGATGCCGTAGTGGCAGGGCCAGGCGGTCGGCGGGGCGGAGATCCGCAGGTGGACCTCGGCGGCGCCGCCTTCCTTCATCATGCGGACGATCTTTTTCGACGTCGTGCCGCGGACGATCGAGTCGTCGACCAGGACGACGCGCTTGCCGGCGATCAGCTCGCGGACCGGGTTCAGCTTCACCTTCACCCCGAAGTGGCGGATCGACTGCTTGGGCTCGATGAAGGTGCGCCCCACGTAGTGGTTGCGGATGAGGCCGAACTCGAGCGGCAGACCCGACTCCTGGCTGTAGCCCAAGGCGGCGAAGAGGCCGCTGTCGGGCACCGGCACCACGATGTCGGCGTCGGCGGGGGCCTCGCGCGCCAGGCGGGCGCCCATCGCCAGGCGCGACTGGGCCACCGAGTCGCCGAACACCCGGCTGTCGGGGCGGGCGAAGTAGACGTGCTCGAAGATGCAGCGCGTCGGCTCCGGGCGGGTCGAGAGGCGGAAGCTCTCGACGCTCTCGATGCCGCCGCCGCGGGAGACCAGCACCTCGCCCGGCTCGAGCTCGCGCACCAGCCGCGCCTCCAGGAGGTCGAAGGCGCAGCTCTCCGAGGCGAAGCAGGGGCAGCCGGCGGCGTCGCCGAGGGCGAGCGGCCGGAAGCCGTTGGGGTCGCGCGCCGCGATCAGGGACTGATCGGTGATGAGGAGGAGCGAGTAGGCCCCGCGCACCTGCTCGAGCGCCAGCATGAAGGACTCGGCGATGTCCTCCCGCGGCGCCCGCGCCATCAGGTGGAGGATGACCTCGGTGTCGCTGGTGGTCTGGAAGATCGACCCCTCGCGCTCCAGCCGCCGGCGGATCTCGACGGCGTTCGTCAGGTTGCCGTTGTGGACCAGGGCGAGCGGCCCCATCGAGGTCTTGACGACGATCGGCTGGGCGTTGGCGATGACGCTCGTGCCTGCCGTGGAGTAGCGGGTGTGGCCGAGGGCGCGCCGGCCGGGGAGGCGCGCCATGGTCTTCTCCTTGAAGACGTCCGAGACGTGGCCCATGCCGCGCTCGGCGTGGAGCTGCGCCCCGTCCCAGGAGACGATCCCGGCGCTCTCCTGCCCCCGGTGCTGGAGGGCATAGAGGCCGAGGTAGGTCAGGTTGGCCGCGTCGTCACAGCCGTCGATGCCGAAGATGCCGCACATGGTCGAGCCTCAGCGTACGCTCGGTTGGATAGGTGGCTGCGCGAAAGCCTTATGAATTGACAGAGCATCTCTCCTCTGCTCAAAACGCTGCCGGGGGCCGCGAAATTCTCACAGCCCGAGCGCCCGGGGGAGCGCGGTCGACCAGAGGTCGTGGAGCTCGGCGACGGTGGCCCGGAGGGCCTCGCCGCCGGCGTGGATGACGAGCTCCTCCCCGCCCACGCCGCCGATCTCAGCCGCCGGCACCTCTCCCTCCGCGGCGGCGCGGAGCACCGCGTCGAGAGAGGCGGGGCGCACGGCGACGATCGCCCGGCCCTGGGTCTCCGAGAAGAGGCCGGCCCACCCGGCTTGCTGCAGCGGGACCTCGACCGCCGCCCCCAGGCGCCGCGCGAAGCAGGCCTCGGCGAGGGCGATGCCGAGGCCGCCCTCGGAGAGGTCGTGCGCGGTGTGGACGAGGCCGCCCTCGGCGAGCCGCCGCAGGAGGCCGGCCAGGCGCCGCTCGGCCGCCAGGTCGACCGCGGGCGGCATGCCCTGCTCGATCCCGTGGAGGAGGCGGAGATAGGCCGAGCCGCCGAGCTCGCCGCGGTCGTGCCCGAGGAGGACGATGCGGTCCCCGGCGGCGACGAACGAGGAGTCCGGCACGTTGGCGAGGTTGGGGATGACCCCGACCATGGCGACGGTCGGCGTCGGGTGGATCGAGCGCCCCGCGGTCTCGTTGTAGAAGGAGACGTTCCCCGAGATGACCGGCACGGCGAGCTCCCGGCAGGCCTCCGACATGCCGCGGAGCGCCTCGCGGAACTGCCACATGATCTCCGGCCGCTCGGGATTGCCGAAGTTGAGGCAGTCGGTCAGGCCCACCGGCTCGGCGCCGACGCAGGCGAGGTTGCGCACCGCCTCGGCGACCGCCTGGGCGCCGCCGCGGCGCGGGTCGAGCGAGCAGTAGACCGGGTTGACGTCGGAGGTCATGGCGAGCCCGGCCGGCGTCCCCTTGAGCAGCAGGACGGCGGCGTCGCCGCCCGGCCCCGCCACCGTGTTGGTGCGCACGGTGTGGTCGTACTGGCGCCAGATCCACTCCTTGCTCGCCAGCTCGGGGGTGGCGAGGAGCCGGCGCAGGGCGCCGGCCGGTCCGCCGTCCTTGTCGCTCGGCGGCGGCACCTCGGGCGCCTCCTGCCGCCGCGCCAGGTCGGCGGGGGGGGCGAGCGGCCGCCGGTAGACCGGCGCCTGCTCGGTCAGCGGGGCGACCGGCATGTCGGCCACGACCTCGCCGTGCCGGAGGACGACGGCGCGGCCGTCGGCCGTCACCTCGCCGATCGTCGCCACCTCGACGCCCCAGCGGCGGAAGACCTTGGCGACCTCCTCCTCGCGGCCGCGCTTGGCGACGATCACCATCCGCTCCTGCGACTCGGAGAGCATGATCTCGTAGGCGGAGAGGCCGGGCTCGCGCAATGGCACGCGGTCGAGGTCGAGGCGCACGCCGGTGCCGCCGCGGCCGGCCATCTCGAAGCCCGAGCTGGTCAAGCCCGCCGCCCCCATGTCCTGGATGGCGACGATCGCCCCGGTCCGCATGGCGTCGAGGCAGGCCTCGAGCACGATCTTCTCGGTGAACGGGTCGCCCACCTGGACGGTCGGGCGCTTCGCCTCGCTCTCGGCGTCGAAGGCCTCGGAGGCCATGGTGGCGCCGTGGATGCCGTCGCGCCCGGTGCGGCTGCCGGCGTAGAGCACCGGGTTGCCGGGGCCGCTCGCGCGGGCGGTGAAGATGCGGTCGCGCCGGGCGATGCCCAAGGCGAAGGCGTTGACCAGGATGTTGCCGTTGTAGCAGGGATGGAAGCCGGTCTCGCCGCCCACGGTCGGGATGCCGACGCAGTTGCCGTAGTCGCCGATGCCGCGCACCACGCCGTCGATCAGGCTCCGCATGCGCGGGGCGTCGAGGTCGCCGAAGCGCAGCGAGTCCATGCAGGCGATCGGCCGCGCGCCCATGGTGAAGATGTCGCGGAGGATGCCGCCCACCCCCGTCATCGACCCCTGGTAGGGCTCGATGAAGCTCGGGTGGTTGTGCGACTCCATCTTGAAGACCGCCACCCAGCCGAAGCCGATGTCGACCACGCCGGCGTTCTCACCCGGCCCCTGGAGGACGTGCGGCCCCGCGGTGGGGAGCTCCTTGAGATAGACCTTCGAGGACTTGTAGGAGCAGTGCTCGGACCACAGGGCCGAGGTGATGCCGAGCTCGGTCCAGGAGGGCTCGCGGCCGAGGATCTGCCGCAGGCGCCCGTACTCGTCGTCCGACAGGCCGTGGGCGCGCGCCATCTCGAGGGAGACGGCGGGCTCCGCCGACCCGGTATCCGGGCGCCCGCCCGGCCGGGCGAGCTCGTGCGGGCCGGCCACCGTCACCGCCGCCGCCCTCCCGCGGCGCTCGCCGCGCCGGCGGCGGAGAAGGCGCGGGCGCCGGACTCGACGGCGCCGGCGAAGATCGCCAGGCCGTCGGTGTTGCCGAGGATCGATTCCGCCGCCCGCTCGGGGTGGGGCATCATGCCGAGGACGTTCCCCTGCGCGTTGGCGACGCCGGCGATCGCCCGCGCCGCGCCGTTCCAGTTCCAGGCCTCGTCGAGCGCCCCGTCGGGCGACACGTAGCGCAAGACCACCTGGCCGGCGGCCTCGAGGCGGTCGAGGGCCGCGGGCGAGTCCTCGTAATTGCCCTCGCCGTGGGCGATCGGCAGGCGGAGCACCCGGCCCGCTCCCCGCTGCCGGAGGCCGCGGGTGAACGGCAGATCGTCGCGCTCGACCTTGAGGTACACGTCGCGGCATTCGAAGCGCAGGTCGCGGTTCTTCCGCATGGCGCCCGGCAGGAGCCCGGCCTCCAGGAGCACCTGGAAGCCGTTGCAGATCCCCAGCACCAGGCCGCCCGCCTCGGCGTGTCGGCGGACGGCGCCGACCACCGGCGAGAGGGCGGCGAGGGCGCCCGCCCGCAGGTAGTCGCCGTAGGCGAAGCCGCCGGGGAGGACCACCAGCTCGCAGCCCTTCAGGCTGTCGTCCTCGTGCCAGAGGAAGGTGACCTCCTGCTGCGAGGACGTGCTTCAGCACGTGGTAGACGTCATGGTCGCAGTTGCTGCCCGGGAAGACGACGACGCCGCACCTCATGGCCTGTCCTCTGGACGGCGGTCGCCGGCGGCTCCCGGCTCGGTCAATATCTCGACCGCGTAGTCCTCGACCACCGTGTTGGCGAGGAGCTTCTCGCACATCCGCTCGAGCTCGCGGCCGGCGGCCGCCGCGTCGTCGGTGCCGAGCCGGATCTCGAAGCTCTTGCCGGCGCGGACGTCCTCGACGCCGGCGAACCCCACCCGCTCGAGGGCGTTCCTGATCGCCTTGCCCTGCGGGTCGAGGATCTCGCGCCGCGGATAGACCGTCACTCGTGCCTTCACTAGGGTACCTCCAGCCAGGGGGTGGATTGGAACTGCTCGGAGAGCACGAGGAGCGCCGGGCAGCCCTCGCGCGCGAGCGTCTCGCCGACCTCGGCGGCGGCGAGCGCCGGCAGGTTGTTGGTGCGCGAGAGATGGTAGAGCACCACCCAGCGGAGGCGCTCCGAGACGAGCTCGGGGAGGCCCTCGGCGGCGTCGCGGTTCGACAGGTGCCCGTGTCGCCCGGCGACCCGCTGTTTGAGCGGCCACGGATAGGGTCCGTTGCGGAGCATGTCGAGGTCGTGGTTGGTCTCCAGGAGCAGCAGGTCGAGGTCGCGCATCCGCCCCCAGGCGAGGCGGGTGCGGACGCCGAGGTCGGCGGCGAGCCCCACCCGCCGCCCGCGGCCGTCCTCGACCACCAGCCCGATCGGCTCGCGGGCGTCGTGCGGCAGCGCGAACGGCTCGACCGCGAAGCCCGCCACCTCGCACGGCTCGCCCGAGCGCAGGACGACCGTCCGCTGGCTGGTCTCGGCGGAGAGGGAGCAGCCGGCGATGGTCCCGGCCGTGGCATAGATCGGCAGCCGGTGGCGGCGGGCGAAGCGCTCGGCCCCCCGGCAGTGGTCGATGTGCTCGTGGGTCAGGACCAGGGCCTCGATCGTCTTCGGATCGACCCCGACGAGCTTCAGCCGCAGCTCGATCTCACGGCAGGAGAAGCCGGCGTCGAGGAGGATCCGGCGCGTCCGGCCGTCGCTCTCCGATTCGACCACGACGGCGTTGCCGCCGCTCCCCGAGCCCAGGACGACGACGCGGAGACGCGGGCGGTCGGGGATGGCATCGGCCGGAGCTGCCGCGGTCGAGAGATACGACAGCCGAGGTGCAGGGGGCGGCAGGAGGGGGACCGGCTCCGCGGCGGCTTCGGCGGCGCGCGGGAGGGTCGCGGTAGTTGCTTGGGGCGCTTGGGGCGCTTCGCGGATCGGGGGAGCGAGCGGCGGAGGGGGCGCGACGATGTCTTCGGGCTCGGGCCTGGGCTCCTGGGGAGAGCCGAACAGCAGCCCCTGACGCCACACTTCGAGCGGTGCACGAGCTCGGCGGATCGTTTGTCGCCAGGTGAGGGCCACCGCGATTTCAGGGTATCACAGCGGGGCGGCACCGCCGGCGCGGAGAAGGGCGCCCGCTAGAACCTGTACTCGCGCCCCTGCTCGAGGAACTCGACGTCGGGGTTCCGCATCTCGCGCACCTCCTGGAGGATGCGCTCGATGCAGGGGGGCTTCAGATGATGGAGGAGGATGGGCACCTTGCGCTGCAGCTTCTCGAGCTCGAGCCGGAGGGTCCGCGGCGTCAGGTGGAGCGAGATGTCGGCGACCTCCTGGAGGGCGTTGTCGAAGCTGGTGTCGATGCAGAGCGCCTTCAGGTTCGGGGTGCGGTTGGCGATCTCCCACAGGCGCTGGGTGGGGCCGGTGTCGCTCGACCAGAGGACCGCCACCCCGTCCTGCTCGATCAGGAAGCCGTGCGTCGGCACCAGGTGGTCGACCGGAATCGGGGTGAAGGTGACGCCTTCGATCGTCAGCGGCTGCTCGCTCTGGATCTCGTGGAAGCGGACCGCCGGCAGCAGGTGGTTGGGCAGGCGGGTGAAGTCCGGCCAGGTGGCATTGTTGAACAGGTACTTGCGGATGGCGTAGATCGTCGCCTCGGAGGCGTAGATGTCGATCGCCCGCTCGCTCTTGCCGTAGACGTTCTCGATGAAGAACGGCAGCGAGCTGGTGTGGTCCATGTGGGAGTGGGAGAGGAGGATCGTGTGCACCTCCACCTGCTGCTGGACCGTCAGCACCTGCGACAGCGAGCCGGCGTCGAGCGCGATCGAGCCATTGATGAGCAGGCAGGTCATCCTGCACTCGAGGCTCTCACCTCCGTATCCGCCGAGCACTTTGAGGCGCATAGCTGCTAGAGAGTGTACCGCTCAAGGTGACGATGTCACAAGAAATCGGGCAATCCGTGGGGATTGGGAGTAGACGACAGGAGCCCGCGCCGTCGCGGCGCGGGCTCCTGGGAGGTTAGGCGAGGGACGGCGCGATCAGAAGCGGGTGCCGACCCAGAACGAGGTGCGGAAGCCGCCGTTGGTGGTCTTGAAGTTCCACTGCTTGGCGAGGTCCCAGTTGACGTCGAGGCCGAACAGGTTGAGGGTGATGCCGTAGCCGTAGGCGGCGACGCCGTCCTGGAGCTGGTGGAGGTCCGAGTTGTAGAACTTGAACGGCGGGCCGTTCTTGAAGTACGCGCCGCCGACGTCGAGGAAGAAGACGCCGCGGATCCCCTGGAAGCCGAGGAACGGCGTCGCGATCAGGTCGATCATGGGGAAGCGGAACTCCAGGTTGGCGAAGCCGGCGCGGTCGCCGACGAGCGAGCGGAAGTCGAAGCCGCGGACGGTGTCGAGGCCGCCGAAGTAGTACGGCGTCGGGGCGTTGCCGCTCGCCTCGCCGAGGAAGACGCGGAAGGCGAAGTTGCTGCGCTGGGTGAGCGGGACGTACTGCCGGAAATCGATGTCGGCATTGGTCTGCAGCGTGCCGCGCTCGTGGGACGTGAGGTCCGGCGCGTAGGAGCCCTCGAGGCGCCAGCGCCGGCCGCTGATCGCCCCCCAGGGCGCGAAGACCGCCGTGTCGCCGGTCAGCGCGGCGTTGACGACGGGGAAGTTGTCGTTGCGCGGCAGGACGACCGGGATGACGTTGCCGTTCAGGTCCTGGACGAAGGACTGGAAGTCGATCCGGCGCAGGATGTAGCCGGCGCCGATCTCGGCCCGGCTATAGAAGGAGAAGGGATAGACGATCGAGGCGACGGCGCCGGTCTCCGAGTAGGCGAGCTTGTCGCGCTGGATGAGGCCGGTGATGTTCTGGCTGAGGAAGTAGGTGCGGGTGTCGAACAGCTCGACCTGCCAGTCGCGGCGATGCGAGAGGTCGGCATAGATGAAGTCGAAGTTGGCGAAGCTCTGGACGGCCGACAGATTGGCGATGAGGCGCTTGTCCCCCAGGTAGTCCGAGAAGGAGAGGACGACGCGGCCGAGGACGGTCTGCGTGCTGTCGACGCCGACGAAGCTAGAGGCGTCCTCGAGGAAGAACTTGAAGCCGCCGTACTTCTCCTTGTTGGCGTTGTCGATGGTGACCTGGATGTCGGGCTCGAACTTCGGCAGCGCCTGGGCCTGGGTGGCCTCGGGCGCCGGCTTCTCGGCGGCGGGGATGGTCTTGAGCGGCTGGTCGATCGGGGTGTCGTAGAGCGAGAAGACCATCTTCCAGTAGCCGTTGAAGACCAGCCGCTCCTTGCCGTCCTTGCTGGCGAGGAGGGTCGGCATCGAGGCGCCGGTGACCACGTTGGTGAACTGGCGCAGGTCGCCCGACGCCAAGTCCAGGCTGTAGATGTTCTCGGTGGCGTCGCGGTCGGAGGTGAAATAGAGGCGCTTGCCGTCCGGCGAGAAGATGGGGTCGTTCTCGTTGCTGTCGCCGGTCGTCACCTGGTAGCGCAGGCCGGGGTGGTCGAGGTCGAGCCGGAAAATCTTGTTGAAGCCCTTGCCGACCGAGGAGACGAAGACCAGGCTCTTGCCGTCCGGCGAGTAGGTCGGGGCGCCGTCGTAGATCTCGTCGTTGGTCAGGTTGGTGACCGCCAGGCTGTCGAGGTCGATGCTGAAGAGGTCGAACTGGCCCTTGCGGAAGCCGGAGAAGGCGATGTGATGGCCGTCCGGGGCCCAGGCGGGGGCGAGCTGCTGCTCGATGTCGTCCATGTCGACGATGCGCAGGATGCCGCCGTGGAGGACGTCGATCAGCATCAGGCTGCGCCCGCGCTCGCGCTTGACGAAGACGGCGATGCTGTTGCCGTCCGGCGAGAAGGCGATGTCGCGGCCGAGGTCGCGCCCCAGCTCCTGCTCCTGCGCCACCAGGTACTGGTAGCGGTTCGAGAAGGCGCGGGTCAGGTTGCGCAGGAACTTGCGGTTCTTGGCTTCGAAGAGGAGGACGTCGGTCTTGCCGCGGTAGTTGGAGATGCCGGCCACCAGGTCGCCCGAGGGCGAGGCGGTGGGCGAGGTCACCCAGGCGCGGGTGTCGTCGTTGATCCGGTAGACGTGGCCGAAATCGGAGGGCTCGCCGGTCTTCACCAGCTCGGGCAGGTACTTCCTCCGCAGCCAGCGGCGAAACTCGATGTCGAACTCGTCGGGCTCGATCCGGAAGGCGCGCTTGACGGCGCGGTCGACCTTGCCGCCGAAGGTGTTCCGGGTCTCCTCGACGAAGTCGAGGAAGCCCTCCTTGCCCCAGCGGTCCTCGATGAAGTCGAACACCGCGTGGCCGAAGCGGTAGGCGAAGAAGCCGCCGAAATCGGTCTTGGTCACCGACGGGATCTGGTCGTTGACGACGGCGTCGCGCAGGTACTTCTTGTCGCGCGACGATTCGTCCTTCGCCATGTAGCTCGCCATGCCCTCCATGAACCAGGTCGGCGGGCCGGCGGTGACGCGCTCGGAGATCTTGCCCTGGAAGAGGATGTGGTACTGGAAGATGTGGGTGAGCTCGTGGAGGACGAGCTGCGAGAGCTGGGCGTCGGGCACGTCGACCGGCAGCACCATGCGGAAGCGCGCCGGGCTGGCGAAGGCGCCGATCCCCTCGGGGATGAAGTTCTGGATGACGTTGTTCTGCTCGAAGGCCGAGTGGGTGGCGTAGAAGATGAGCGGCGTCGGCTCCTTGATCTGGTAGTTGAAGGCGCGCGAGAGCTGGTCATAGGAGCTCTCGGCGATCGACACCACCTTCTGGAGCAGGACCTCCTCGCTCGAGTAGTAATAGACGTTGAAGTGCGGCGAGTGGTAGATGTGCCAGTCGAAGTTGCGGTACGCGATCTTGTTCTTGCCGAAGCCCTCGCCATAAAAGTCGGGACCGAACTGGGCAACCTGGGCCGACACCGGCAGGGCGCCCAGCAGAGCGATCGCGGCGGTCAGACAGAAAGAGATCAGGCGACGGGATGAAGGGGTCAACGGGCTCTCCTTATTCTGTGAACAGGGTACGGGTGGCCTCCACCTCTTTTTGCGTGAACACCCCGGTGATCCGGTCCTCGAGCGACAACAGGTTCTCGAACATCCCGCGCAGGGGATCGGCGTTCTGCCCCTGCATGCTCTGGAAGTCCTTGAAGTTGTCGGTGTAGATCAGCTCGCCGGTCTTGCCGTCGTACACCTGCATCAGGATGTCGTACTGGAAGCCGGTCTGCTCGACGAGCACCTGGCGGTAGTACGGCCGGCCGTTGAACGGCGAGGTGTACTCCTCGGTGCGGTAGCCGGTGCGGTCCTGGACGTCGAAGTCGAGGCCGCCGGCGAGGATCAGGTCGGCCTCGGTGCGCTCGCCGAGCTGGCGCCAGAACTCCTTCTGCTTGGCGAGCTGGTCCAGGTCGTAGACCGGGAAGTCGAGCGGGCCGGTGTCGATGACCTTGAGATCGGTCTCCCGCTTGATGACCTTGTCGAGATAGCGCCCGAACTCCCGCTGGACGTCGACGTCCTTGCCCAGGTTCTTCGTCTTCTCACCCTCCTGGGTGACGACGATGAAGGGGGCGACGGCGATCGACTTCTTGCCCTGCAGGTTGAGGCGCGCCTTCTGCGGCAGCTTGAGCTTGACGTCGACCGACCCGGCCCGGGCGGGGAGCCCGGGGAGCGCCGCGAGCAGGGCGGCGGCGAGGACGATCGACGAGGTGCGCTGAGGATTCATCGGTACCTCCGTGTTTTCTATGGCTTCGCGAGACCGTGCGCGACCGGGCGCTCGGGCCCTAGGGACGAGGGGCGGCGGCCGCGGGGCATTGGGCGCGGTGGGCTCGGGCTCGCCCGGCGCCGGCGGCGAGCCGGGGAGCGGCGGCGGCTGGGACGGTGGCTGGCGCCGGCGCGTCCGGCGGCCGCACCGCCGGGCCGTCCGGCGTCCCCGTGCGGATCGCTTGGCGCGATGCTGGGCGCGATCGCCGGCGGCGCTCTTCGCCGCGCCGGCGGCGTTCTTGCCGGCGCCGAATTTGCCCTGCTTCGACTTGAAGCCCTGGTAGAACTCGACGAAGCGGGTGTAGTTGTTCTTGACCTCGCGGCTCTGCGGAGCGATCGCGATGGCCTTCTTGTAGTAGTCGAGGGCCTTGTCGAAGTCGCCCGCGGCCTCGTAGGCGACCCCCAGGTTGTTCTCGACGTGGGCGTTCCTGGGGTCCAGGCGCTCCGCTTCGCGGAAGCGGAAGAGCGCCTCCTGCCAGAGGCCGCGCCGCGCCATGCTGACTCCGAAGGAGAGCTGCGTCGCGGAGTTGGCGTCCGACTTCGGGCCGCCGCCGCAGGCGGCGAGCGGCAGGACGGCGAGGAGGGAGACGATCGCGAGGTCCGGGATGCGCCGCGCTCGGCGCGGGTTCCGGGGGAGGGAATCGGGAATCATGGGCTGGCAGCCCCTTTGGGCCCTCGGTGCGGCGATACGGATTGACCTTCTGTCGGGCCCGTCAACAGGCGGCCTAGTATATACGAGCCACGGAGGCCCGCCGGGCGAGCGCAAACCTCTGATCCGGTGAGTCCCGGGCGGGCCGCCGGCGGTTCCCCTCCGCCTGTTTTCGCGCTCTCTCGAAGGCTCGCCGCCGCCCTCCCGGCGCGTCTCGGGCGAGCCCGGCGAACGATCCGCCAGCCGTTTTCCGTCCTTCCTCTTTCAGACGCTTCTCGCGCGGGGTCGGCCCCCGCGGAAGGAGGATGGAGATGAATGTTTCAGCGACCGGCCGCGACCTGCTGATCGCCCTCTTCGCGACCCCGGCGCTCGACCGCGGCGCCCTCTGCCTGCTCGCCCGCGAGCCCGCGCGCTGGGTGGGGCGCCCGGCGCGGCGTTCGGCAGGGCATTCGGCAGGGCTGGCGGCGGAGGTGGCGGCCGAGCTCGGCTTGCCGCGGGACCAGGTCCGGCGCGCCCTGGCTCGCGGCGGCGGCGGCGCCGGGCCTCGCCGAGCGCGAGCGGGAGCGGGCGGCGAGCCACGGCGGGCGGCTCGTCACCCGCCTCGATCCCGAGTACCCGGAGGAGCTCGGCCATCTCGCCCTGGCGCCGCCCGTCCTCGCCCTGCGGGGCGCGCTGCCGGCGGGTCCGGCGGTCGCCGTCGTCGGCTCGCGGGAGGCGGGGGAGTACGGGCTCGAGACGGCGGAGCTCTTCGGGCGCGAGCTCGCCGCCGCCGGGGTCGTCGTGGTCTCCGGCTTCGCCCGCGGGATCGACGCCGCGGCGCACTGGGGGGCGCTCGCCGCGCCCGCCGGCCGGACCGTCGCCGTCCTCGGCTGCGGCCTGGGCGTCGACTACCCGCGGCGGCACGCGCGGCTGGGCGACGAGATCGCGGCGCGTGGCGCGCTGGTCTCGGAGTTCCCCTGCGGGACGGCGCCCCGCGCCTGGCACTTCCCGGTGCGCAACCGGATCATCGCCGCGCTCTCCCTGGGCACGCTGGTGGTCGAGGCGACCGAGCGGTCGGGGTCGCTGGTGACGGCGCGGCACGCGCTCGACCTCGGCCGCGAGGTGTGGGCGGTCCCCGGCCGCATCGTCGATCCGCGCGCCGCCGGGCCCAACGCCCTGATCCGCGACGGGGCGGCGCTCGTCCAGCAGCCGCGCGACGTCCTCGAGAGCCTCGGCCTGCGCCCGGCGGGCGCGGCGAATCCAGCCGCGCCCGAACGGGGGGCCGGACGGGGTGGGGAGAGCGCGCGGGAGCCCGCGGGAAGCGCCGGAAGCGCCGGAAGCGCGGGGAGCGCTGGGACCGCCAGGGAGCGGCCGCCCGGCCTGGCGAGCACCATCCTTGATGGGCTCGATCGCCGCGGGGCGGAGGCGATGCCCGAGGAGATCGCGGCGGCCGCGGCGGCGCCGGTCGACCGGGTGCTCGCCGCCCTCCTCGAGCTCGAGCTCGGCGGCTGGGTGGTGCGCCGGCCGGGTCCGCGCTTCGCGCGGGCTCTTGGCGCGGAGCGCTGATCGCCTTCGGCTTGCTACCGCGAAGGGGGCGATGCTAGTGTCCCCGGCCTGCCGCCGGCGCCCCAAGTCGTTCGGATGATGAAATTTACCCACGCCTCGAGGCGTTGAGAGGGACCGTGGCCAAGAACCTGCTCATCGTAGAAAGTCCAGCCAAGACGAGGACGCTCAAGAAGTTCCTCGGCCGTCAGTACGCGGTCGAGGCGTCCCTCGGACATATCCGCGACCTGGTGAAGAAGGACATGGGCATCGGCAAGGACTACGAGCCTCGTTACGAGATCCTCGCCGCCAAGAAAGAGGTCGTCCAGAAGCTCCGCAAGGCCGCCGAACAGGCCGACCACATCTTCCTGGCGCCCGATCCGGACCGCGAGGGCGAGGCGATCGCCTGGCACATCGCCCAGGTGCTCTCGGCGGACAAGCAGGCGGTGATCCAGCGCGTCACCTTCAACGAGATCACCCGCCGCGCCGTGCTCGCCGCCCTCGAGCATCCGAGCGAGATCGACTACCAGAAGGTCGACGCGCAGCAGGCCCGCCGCGTCCTCGACCGGCTGATGGGCTTCCGCCTGTCGCCGCTCCTCTGGGACAAGATCAAGCGCGGCCTGTCGGCCGGGCGCGTCCAGTCGGTGGCCCTGAAGATGGTCTGCGAGCGGCAGGCCGAGATCGACGCCTTCGTGCCGGAGGAGTACTGGATCCTGGGCGCCGACCTCGAGGGCGCCGCGCCGCCGCCGTTCACCGCCAGGCTCTCCCGGATCGACGGCAAGAAGGCCGAGGTGGCTACGGGCGAGCAGGCGGCGGAGATCGTCCGCGGCCTCGAGGCCGGGCGCTTCCGCGTCGCCGCGGTCGAGAAGAAGCGGTCGCAGCAGAAGCCCGGCTCGCCCTTCATCACCAGCCGGCTGCAGCAGGAGGCGGCGCGCCGCTTCGGCTTCGCCGTCAAGCGCACGATGTCGCTCGCCCAGGGGCTCTATGAAGGGCGCGAGATCGGCGACCGCGGCGCCGTCGGCCTCATCACCTACATGCGGACCGATTCCACCCGCGTCGCCGACGAGGCGATCGTCGCGGTGCGGGAGACGATCGCCGCCGCCTACGGCGACGTCGCCCTCCCCGAGAAGCCCAACGTCTACAAGTCGAAAGAGGGGGCGCAGGACGCCCACGAGGCGATCCGCCCGACCAGCTTCGACCTGCCGCCGGACGCCGTGCGCGACTTCTTGAAACCCGACGAGTGGAAGCTCTACAAGCTGATCTGGGACCGCTTCCTCGCCTCGCAGATGCGGCCGGCGGTCTTCGACGTCACCCAGGTCGACGTCGAGAGCGGCCGCTATACGCTGCGCGCCTCCGGGCGCATCCTCCGCGAGCCCGGCTTCCTCGCCGTCTACCGCGAGGCGCCCGAGGAGGGTGCCGAGGGAAGCGCCGAGGAGGCGGAGGCGACGCTGCCGCCGCTGGTCGAGGGCGAGGCTCTCAAGCTGCTGAAGGTCGACTCGGAGCAGAAGTTCACCCAACCGCCGGCGGCCTTCAGCGAGGCGACGCTGGTCAAGGCGCTCGAGGAGAACGGCATCGGCCGTCCCTCGACCTACGCCGCCATCCTCTCGACCCTGACCGACCGCGACTACGTCACCAAGGTCGAGTCGCGCTTCCGCCCCTCGGCGCTCGGCAAGCTGGTCAACACCATGCTGCAGAAGGGCTTCCACGACATCCTGAACGAGGGCTACACGGCCGAGCTCGAGGTGCAGCTCGATCGCATCGAGGAGGGCGCGCTCGAGTGGAAGAAGGCGATCGCCGAGTTCGACAAGAAGTTCAGCCGCGACCTGAAGACGGCGGGCGACGAGATGCCCAACGTCAAGAAGGACGGCATCCCGACCGGCGAGACCTGCCCCGAGGACGGCGGCCAGCTCCTCATGCGCTTCGGCCGCTTCGGCGCCTTCATCGCCTGCAGCAACTACCCGGAGTGCAAGTACAGCCGCAACCTGGAGGAGCCGGCGGCCGCCGCCAACGGCGCCGGCGAGGCGGCCCCGGCCGAGGCCGTGGAGGCCCCTTCCTGCGCGGAGTGCGGCAAGCCGATGCAGATCCGCCGCAGCCGCTTCGGCACCTTCTGGGGCTGCACCGGCTATCCCGAGTGCAAGGGGATCCAGAAGACCGGCCCCAAGCCGGAGCCGCCGAAGCCGACGGGAATCCCCTGCCCGGAGTGCAAGCAGGGCGAGATCCAGGAGAAGAAGTCGCGCCGCGGCAAGATCTTCTACTCCTGCAGCCGCTACCCGGACTGCAACTTCGCGGTCTGGAACAAGCCGGTCGCCAAGCCATGCCCGAATTGCGGCGCTCCCTTCCTGCAGGAGAAGACGACCAAGAAGGCCGGCACCCGCCTGCTCTGCATGCTGACCCACGACCCCGCCGGCGACATCTGGCACCTCGACCCCAAGGGCTGCGGCTACGCCGAGGACGTCGACGCGGAGACCGCGGCAGAGGCCCGCATCGAAGCGGCCGAGGCGGAGCCGGTCGGGGCGAGCTGAGCGCTCTGTATCATCCGGAACGCCGTCGAACGGGCTGATGATCGCGTGACCAAATTGTCGTCCTGAGCGAAGCGAAGGATCGGGCGGGAGGCTCTCTTGAGCCCAGGATGACAACGCGAGCTCTCTTCGCCACTCGTTCCCAAGGGAGAATCCATGCCGACGCAAGCTGACAAGGGCCTCGCCTTTCGCGCGCTCCACGCGCGCGCCGGCGCCTTCATCATCCCCAACCCGTGGGACGTCGGCACGGCGCGGCTGCTGGCGCACCTGGGCTTCGAGGCGCTCGCCACCACCAGCATGGGCTATGCCTTCTCGGTCGGGCAGCGGGACAACACGGTCGAGCGCCACCCGATGATGGAGCACCTGTCGGCGATCGCGTCGGCCACCGATCTGCCGGTGAGCGCCGATCTCGAGAACGGCTTCGGCGATGCCCCGGAAATCGTCGCCGAGACGATCCGGCTGGCGGCGGCGGCGGGGGTCGTCGGCGGCTCGATCGAAGACGCCACCGGGCGCCCCGACGATCCGATCTATGAAAGGGAGCAGGCGGCCGAGCGAATCCGCGCCGCGGCCGAGGCGGCGCACGCCCTTCCCTTCGCCTTCACCCTCACCGGACGCGCCGAGAACTACCTGCACGGCCGGCCCGATCTCGCCGATACGATCGCGCGCCTCCAGGCCTACCAGGAGGCCGGGGCCGACGTCCTCTACGCGCCGGGGCTCGCCAGCGAGGACGACATCGCCGCCGTGGTCCGCTCGGTCGATCGGCCGGTGAACGTGGTCATGGGCCTCCGCGGCGCCCCGATGAGCCTGGCGGCTCTCTCGGCGATGGGAGTCCGGCGCGTCAGCGTCGGCAGCACCCTCTGCCGCGCCGCCCTCGGCGCCTTTCTGCGCGCCGCCCGCGAGATGCGCGAGCACGGCACCTTCGAGTTCGCCGACGAGGCCGCGAGCTCGCGGGAGATCAGCGCCATGTTCGAGGGGTGACACCTCTGCGCTCACCCCCGGCTCGGCACAGCACGCCAGGCGAACGAAGGAGGACGACAGATGCGGATCGGCATCCTCGGGTCGGGATTGATGGGCGGCAAGCTCGGGACGCTGTTCGCGCGCGCCGGGCACGAGGTGGTGTTCAGCTACGCTCAGAGCACGGAGAAGCTCGAGCGACTCGCGAACGAGGCCAAAGGGAATGCCCGCGCGGGCACGCCGCGTGAGGCCGCGCAGGGCGCGGACGTTCTTCTGCTCGCCGTGCATTGGTCACGCGTCGACGACGTGCTGAGCCGGACGGGCGACCTCTCGGGCAAGGTCGTCGTAACCTGCTCGCTGCCGATGACCGCCGACAATGCCGGCCTCGTGCTCGGCCACACCTCCTCCGGCGCCGAGGAGCTGGCCAAGAAGGTACCGAAGGCTCGCGTCGTCTGTGCCTTCAACACCGTGCCGAGCGAGGTGCTCTTCGGCGTCTACGAGGCGCGGCGCCAGGCCAAGCGGCCCAGCCTCGTGTACTGCGGGGACCAGGCGTCCGCCAAAGAGGTGGCCGCCGAGCTCATCCGGGACGCAGGTTTCGATCCCGTCGACGCCGGACCCTTGTGGATCGCCCGTTACACCGAGCCCTTCGCGTTGCTCATGGGGCAGCTCGCCTACGAGGGGAACGAAGGCCCGGAAGTCGCGTACCGGTTCGAGCGCTTCGGGGAGTAAGGACCATGCCGGAGCTCGCCGAATGGGACAGTTTCTATGTGATCGTCGGCTCGGCCGCGGGCGCGCTGATCGGTCTGCAGTTCGTCGTCATGACGCTCATCGCCCAAAGGCCGCCGCTACGGGCCGCGGAGGCCGGTGCCGCGTTTGCGACGCCGACCATCGTTCATTTCAGCGCCGTCCTGCTGTTGTCCGCGTTCCTGCGCGCGCCTTGGCGGGCGATCGCCATCCCCGCCGCTCTCTGGGGTCTCCTGGGGGCCGCCGGCGTCGTCTATACGGCGATCGTCGCGCGGCGCATGAAGGCGCAGTCCGTATACGAGCCGTGTTTCGAGGACTGGTTGTTCCATGTTCTGCTGCCCGGCGCGGCGTACGCGCTGTTCGTGCTGTCGTTCCTCGCCACTGGCGCGCACCGGCGCGGCGCTCTGTTCGGCATCGCCGCCGCGGCGCTGCTGCTGCTCTTCAGCGGCATTCATAACGCCTGGGACACCGTCGCCTACCATGTCCTCGTCAACCCGCGGGAACCTCACGCCGCGCCAGGTCCAGAGCGCACCGCAGAGAAGAAGAAACGATGACGCAAGGTGCCTGCTTCCTGTGGCCATGAGCCTCGAGCCCGCCGCGCCGTCCGTCGTCGGCCCCGTGGCCCTCCGCGTCGCGAGCCTCGCGCGGTCGACCGACTTCTACCGCCAGGTCCTCGGACTTCGCGTGCACCGCGAGGGCGACGCCTCCGCCGCGCTCGGCGCCGGCGGCGACGATCTGCTCCGCCTCGAAGAAGATCCGGCCGCCCCGCGCCCGCGCGGCACGACCGGCCTCTATCACTTCGCCCTTCTCCTGCCTTCGCGCCGCGCCCTGGCGCGGCAGCTCTGGCGCCTGCTCCAGGCCGGCGTGCGCCCGCAGGGCGTCGCCGACCATCTGGTGAGCGAGGCGATCTATCTCGCCGACCCGGACGGCAACGGCATCGAGCTCTACCGCGACCGGCCGCGCGACGAGTGGGTCTACGACGGCGGCCAGATCCGCATGACGACGGACCCGCTCGATCTCGACGGGCTGCTCGCGGAGCTCGGCGACCCGGAGGAGCGCCTGCAGGGCATCGCGCCCGGCACCGTCATGGGCCACGTCCATCTGCGGGTGTCCGACGTCGCCGCGGCCGAGGCCTTCTACCGCGACGTGCTGGGCTTCGACGTCACCACGCGCTTCGGGAGCTCGGCCTCGTTCCTCTCGAAGGGCGGCTACCACCACCACATCGGCCTCAACACCTGGGAGAGCCTGGGCGCCCCGGCGCCGCCCGCGGGAGTCGCTCGGCCTGCGGCACTTCGCCTTTCACCTGCCCGCCGCCGAGGTGAGCCGGGCGCGGGCGGCGGCCGAGGAGCGGGGCCTGCCCGTCGAGGCCGCGCCGGAGGGGCTCCTGGTGCGAGATCCCGCGGGCAACGTCGCCTCTCTCGTAGCCTCTGCGGCCTCCTTACTGTGAGTAGCCCACCGGGTTAACGCCGGTCACGAAGGATGAAGCGGGCATCTCCTGAATTGTCATCCTGAACGAAGTGAAGGATCTGGTGGGGGCGGCGCGAGATCGGCTCGGCAGCGCGCCACCCGCCCGCCCGATCCTTCGCTCCCGCTCAGGATGACAATGGAAGGGCCTGCCCTTCGCGCAGCGCTTGAGAAGCAGCCCGCGTAGGCTGGGGGTGAGCGCAGCGAACCCCAGCACCCGCCGCACCTTCCGGCCACATCGCCATCATCCTTTCAAAGCTGGGGTTCGCTGCGCTCACCCCAGCCTACGTGCTCAGGGGAGAAGCCGGCGATTTCTCGACAGAAACCGAGGGAGTAGGGGAGGAGCCGCTGGATTCACTGTCGAAGCCAGCGAATTCAGGAGAGAAGCCAGCGGCTTCACTAGCGAAGCCGCCGGATTCATAAGAGAAGTTAGCGGCTTCATGGCAGAAGCCAGTGGATTCAGGGGACAATCCAGCGGATTCACCGGACAATCCGTTGGATTCAGAGGTGAATCCTCTGGATTCAGGCGAGGTCAGAGCCAATTCTCGTGTGGTCCCGAGAGATTGTGGCCATGTTGAAGCCGTTGCTTGACGAAGGAGCCCTATGCCGGATGGATCCCCCGGCCTCGACCTCGCCGATCCCGCCTTCGTGGCGGTCTACGACGACTTGCCGCTGTGGTCCGCGGCCTGCGGCCAGCTCCTGCTCGAGTCGATACGGTTGGCGTCCCGGCCTCCGCGCCTTGGACGTCGGGTGCGGCACCGGGTTCCCCCTGGTCGAGCTGGCGGAGCGGATCGGCCCCGGCGGGGAGGCGCACGGCGTCGATCCCTGGGCGCCGGCCGTCCTCCGCGCGCGGCAGAAGATCGCCCGGCGCGGCGTCGCGAATGCCTTCGTGCACGACGGCAGCGCGGAAGCGCTGCCTTTCCCCGACGGCTGCTTCGACCTCGTCGTCTCGAACCTCGGCCTCAACAACTTCGAGCGTCCTGGCGCCGCGCTCGCCGAGTGCCGGCGGGTGGCCCGGGCCGGCGCCGAGATCGCGCTCGCGACCAACCTCCAGGGCACCTTCGCCGAGCTCTACGAGGAGCTCCCCGCGGCGCTTGCCGAGGCCGGTGTCGACGGACGCCGCCGAGCGGGTCGCAGAGCACGTCGCGCACCGGACGACCGTGGCGCGGACGGAAGAGCTGCTCCGCGCCGCCGGCTTCGAGCCGGTCCGCGCCGTCGAGCGCTCCTTCCGCATGCGCTACGCGGACGGCGCGGCCCTCCTCGCGCACCACTTCATCCGGCTCGGTTTCCGCCCCGCTTGGGAGGCGCTCGCCCCCGAGGCATCGCGCGCCGCCGCGATGGAGGCCCTGCGGCGGCGGCTCGACGAGCGTGCGGCGCGGACCGGCGAGGTCGTCCTCACGGTGCCGGTCGCGTGCGTGATCGGCCGGGCGGGCTGAAGCGGCGGCGCCGAGATCCCTTTAGAGGCCTGGGACGGCGGGCCCCGCCGCCGTCACCTTGCCCACGTGGTAGTAGCCGTGGAACCCGACCGCGTCGACCTGCGGGTAGAGGACGACTTTCTCCGCCTCGCCGGGCCGGACGAGCTTCAGCGGGTGGATGCCGCAGTGCTGCATGTCCGGGATGCAGGCCCAGGTCTCGCCGCCGGCGTTGGAGACGTCGAGGGCGACGATCTTCCGGCTCGGCAGGTCTTTCACCAGGAAGGCGCCCATGTTCGGCCGCTTGGCGTCCCAGGGAAGGCCGTCCTTGGTGCGCGCGTGGAGGTTGCCGGTGAGGACCAGGAGCAGGTCGCCGGGGGCGGCTTCGGCCGCGGCCTTCAGGCGGTCGGCCATGAAGCGGTCGCGGCGGTCGCGATCGTCGATCTCGCGGTCGATCAGGCTGAGGCGCACCGGGTAGCCCTGGCGCTCCAGCCTGCGAAGGCTCTCGATCAGCCCGACCATCGCCTGGCTCGAGCGGCCGTCCTGGCCCGGCCGGCGCCAGAAGTCGCCGGCGACGAGCGCGGCGCGATCGGCCGCGGTGCCCTCCGAGGCGAGATAGGCGGCGACGCGCGGCGCCTCGGGGTCGGGGATCTCGAGGCCGACGGTCACCTTCGTCGCGGCGCGGCCGGCGAGGCAGGCGGCATTGGCGACGAAGGCGGGGCTCTCGCGGGTGCCGTGCATCTCGCCGAGGAGGAGGATCGTCCCCGGCCGCAGAAGGGGCGCAAGGCCCTCGACGGGATGGCAGGCGGGCGGCTCTCCCGGTGCCGCCGCCGCGAGCGCCGGGGCTGCGAGAATGGCCGCGGCGAAGAGCGCCGCGGCGGCGGGTAAACATGGTCTCGGCATCTGTTTCTCCTGTGCGCGTGGTCTTCTTTCCCCTATCAACGCCCGAGCTCGGGAGAGGTTGCGCCGCGGGTCGTACAGCGCCCGGCTCGAGCCGAAGTAGTATCCTGCGGAAGGGCCAGAGCCCCTGAGTGAGGAGGTAAGGTGTCAGCCGAAGGCGTTGGGGCCTCCGGAGGGCGTGAGACCCTCGACTGAGGTTTCCCCGGGCGGGTACTATGGCCTCGGACAGTGGTGTCCGCCCGCAGGGGAGGACGGAACGAATGGACGTGCACCTCTCGGAAGAGCTAGAGCGCCTGGTGATGAGCAAGGTGGAGAGCGGCCTATACCCCTCGGCAGACGAGGTCGTCAGCACCGCTCTGCGAGCGCTCGATGCGCAAGATCGGGAGCTCGACGCTCGCGCCACGACGTTTCAGTCGGAGATCGAGCGGCGGCTCAGCGAAGGGCCGGCGGCGATCATGGACTTCGTTGCCCTGAAGCGAAGCCTGCGTGAACAGGCAGGGACGACCAAAGTCGAGCGGGGGTAATGGGGACCGTCAGGAGGTTCCCGGCGGCGGAGCGGGACTTGCTGGCGATCGGCCTTTACATCGCGCGGGACAGCGTCGCCAATGCGGAGCGCTTCGTCGACGCCATCGCGAGGGAATGCCAGAAGCTCGCGGACTCTCCCTTCACCCTCGGCCAGAGCTGCGAGGGGCTTCATCCCGACCTCCGGCGGCACAACTTCAAGCGCTACGCCATCGTCTACCGGCCCGATGCTGAGGGCATCGAGCTGGTCGGGGTGTTCCACGGCAGTCGAGAGCTCGATGCCATCTTTGCGCGGCTCAATGAGAGAGCTGCGGCGCGTCCTCCCAAGAACCGCGGATAGAGCGAAGGGCGGCGCGGACGGGGCGGCGTGGAGCATCCTCATTAGATAGAGAGCGGCGGCCCGACGGCGCTTCCGGGTCACGTTGACAGCCCTTCTCCCTCGGGTACAATACGGCCGCTCAAGACGAGGAGCTCGGGCCGCACCCATGTAGGAGGAGAGCGCTGACCATGGCGAACTATCTGCCGATCCTGGTCTTCGTGGTCATCGCGATCGGTTTTCTCGTGGTGACGCTCCTCGCCGCGCGCCTGCTCCGGCACCGCAGCAGCGCGACCACCAACCTCGACCCCTACGAGTGCGGCAACGAGCCCGAGACCTTCGCCCACGACCACCGCTTCTCGGTGCGCTACTACCTGATCGCCGTCCTCTTCGTCGTCTTCGACGTCGAGACGATCTTCCTCTACCCGTGGGCGGTGATGTTCGACCGCCTGGCCCTCTTCGGCTTCGTCGAGATGGTGGTCTTCCTGGCCATCCTGATCGCCGGTTACGTCTACGTCTGGAACCGGGGGGCGCTCAATTGGGCCTAGAGCAGTCCGAGGGCAACGTCCTCACCACCACCTACGACAAGATCTTCAACTGGGCCCGCCGCTCGGCCATCTGGCCCATGCAGTTCGGCCTCGCCTGCTGCGCCATCGAGATGATGGCCGTCCTCGACCCGCGCCATGACATGTCGCGCTTCGGCGCCGAGGTCTTCCGCGCCACGCCGCGCCAGAGCGACCTGATGATCGTCGCCGGCACGGTGACCGAGAAGATGGCGCCGATCGTCCGCCGCCTCTGGGACCAGATGCCGGAGCCCAAGTGGGCGATCGCCATGGGCGCCTGCGCCACCTGCGGCGGGCCGTACCGCACCTACGCGGTCACCCAGGGGGTCGACCGCGTGATCCCGGTCGACGTCTACGTGCCGGGCTGCCCGCCGCGCCCGGAGGCGCTCCTCTGGGGCCTCCTCCACCTGCAGCGGAAGATCGACCGCATGACCGTCGCCGGCAAGCGGCCGGCCGTCGAGGTCGACGCCAAGGTCGAGGCCGAGAAGGCGATCCTCGAGCCGGTCGGGGAGGGCAGGGCTTGAGCGACGAGCCGGAGAAGGGGTCTCCCGGCGCCCCCGGCGCCGGGGCCGGCCGAGGTCCAGCCGCCCGCCGCGACCCCGGCCAGCCCCGCCAGCCCGACCCCGCCGCCGGCTGCCGCGCCCGCCCCTCCGCAGGGCCCAGCGGCTGCCGCTCCCGAAGCTCCCCCGGTCCCGGAGCTCCCGCCGCTCCGGCGGCTCCCGCCCCGCGCGCGCCCCTCTCTCCAGAGGAGAAGGCGGCGGCGATCGAGAGGGCCAGGGCGCGGCGGCCGCCAAGGCCGCGGCGGCGAAGGCGGCCGCTCCGGCGGCTCCGCCCCGCCGCTCCCGCGGCTCCCGCCGGCGCCGCCAGGCCCGGCGCCGCGCCGCCCCCCGGCGCCGGCGCCATGCCGACGCCGACAAGCACCCCTGGGAGGTCGACCCCAAGAGCCCGGAGTGGAGCGACGCCGGGGACGACCCGCTCGCCGGCGCCCTCAAGGAGGAGTTCGGCGACGCCGTCGAGTCGGCGCGCACCTTCGCCGGCGACCTGACGCTCGCCATCCGCCGCGACGCGGTCGCCCGCGTCGCCGCCGCGCTCAAGGACAAGCACCGCTTCACCTACCTGATCGACGTCTGCGGCGCCGATTACCCCAAGCGCGCGCCGCGCTTCGACGTCGTCTACCACCTGCACCGCTTCGACGACCAGCGCCGCATCCGCCTCAAGGTGGCGACCGACGAGGCGACGCCGGTGCCGACGGTCTCCAGCGTGTGGCGGGCGGCGAACTGGCCGGAGCGCGAGGTCTACGACATGTACGGCGTGCGCTTCGAGGGCCACCCGGACATGACCCGCATCCTCCTCTGGGAGGGCTTCAACGGCTATCCGCTGCGCAAGGACTTCCCGGTCGAGGGGATCGACACCGGCTCGGCGATCTACCCCGAGTACTACGAGGAGAAGGCCGGCCCGGTCTCCGGCACCGGCACCGGATGGCGGCCGGCGGGCGCGAAGCCGGCGGCGCCGGCGAAGGCCGCGGCTCCGGCGGCGGCGGCGAGGCCGGCGACTCCGCCGGGCGCGGCCACGCCCGGCGTCGCGGCGCCGCCCGCCGTCCCCGCCGCGCCGCGCGCCCCGCTCTCCCCAGAGGAAAGGGCCGCCGCGATCGAGCGGGCCAAGGCGGCCGCCGCGGCCAAGGCCGCCGCCAAGGCCGCGGCGCCGGCGCCGGCCCCTCCCGCCGACCCCGAGCCGCCGGCCGGCTCATGACGACCCTCGAGACTCTCCGATGAGCGACGCGATCTTCGACGGCTCCCACGCCGACCGCCTCTTCGCCCCCGAGGAGGAGATGGAGCTCAACTTCGGGCCCCAGCACCCGTCGACCCACGGCGTGCTGCGCCTGAAGCTCAAGGTCGACGGCGAGCGCATCCTCGACTGCTACCCGATCATCGGCTATCTCCACCGCGGCACCGAGAAGCTCTTCGAGCTCCATCCGTTCTTCCAGAACGTCCCCCACACCGACCGCATGGACTACGTGGCGGCGGCGACCAACAACCTCGCCTACGTGGGGGCGGTGGAGAAGCTGGTGGGCCTCACGGTGCCGCCGCGGGCGCGCTACATCCGGACCATCCTCTGCGAGCTGCAGCGCATCTCCTCGCATCTCCTCTGGCTCGCCACCCACGCCATCGACATCGGGGCGATGACGCCGTTCTTCTACTGCTTCCGCGAGCGCGAGCAGGTGCTCGACCTCTTCGAGCAGTTCTGCGGCGCCCGCCTGACGCTCAACTGCATGCGCCCGGGCGGCCTGCCGCACGACCTGCCGGTCGGCTGGACCGACCGCTGCCGCGAGTTCGTCGAGCTCTTCCCGGCGAAGGTCGACGAGTACGAGGAGCTGCTGACCGACAACCGCATCTGGAAGAAGCGGACGGTGGGGATCGGCGTGCTCGCCCCCGAGGTGGCGATCGACTACGGGATCACCGGGCCGATGCTGCGCGGCAGCGGCATCGACTGGGACCTGCGCAAGGTCCTCCCCTACGAGGCCTACGGCGAGGTCGAGTTCGACGTGCCGCTGGGCAAGAACGGCGACACCTACGACCGCTACCTCGTGCGGATGGCGGAGATGCGGCAGGCGGGGCGGATCGTCGTCCAGTGCCTGGACAAGCTCACCGAGGGGCCGATCATGGCCAAGCGCCCGCGCGTCTTGAAAGCCGCCAAGGACGCCGAGGTCTACCACGGCATCGAGGGGCCGAAGGGCGAGATCGGCTTCTACATCGTGGGCGACGGCACCCCCAACCCCTACCGCTGCCACGTCCGCCCGCCGTCGTTCGTCAACCTGGCCTCGGTGCCCGAGCTGGCGCGCGGCATGCTGATCGCGGATCTCGTCGCCATCATCGGCACCACCGACATCGTCCTCGGGGAGGTGGACCGCTGATGGGCCTTCTCGACGCGCTCCACCGCGCGGTGGGGGACACGCTCTTCTACTCCGCCGTCTCGCCGGCGCTGAAGATCCTCATCCTCCTCTTCCTCGGCATCCTCCCGGTCATCACCTACCTCGTGCTCGCCGAGCGCAAGGTGCTGGGCTTCATGCAGGCGCGCCTCGGCCCCAACCGCGTCGGCCCGTGGGGCATCCTGCAGCCGATCGCCGACGTGATGAAGCTCCTGGTGAAGGAGGACACGCTGCCGGTCAAGGCGGTCAAGTGGGCGTTCGTCCTCGCCCCCTGCCTGGTGGTGGGGCCCGCCCTCATCATCTTCTCGGTGATCCCGCTGGGGCCGCCGGCGGCGCGCTCGGGCGGCCTCTCCTGGTACGTGACGGACGTCAACACCGGTGTCCTCATCGTCATCGCCCTGGCGACGATCGGCGTCTACGGCCTGATCCTCGGCGGCTGGTCGTCGAACAACAAGTTCTCGCTGATGGGGGGGCTGCGCTCGGCGGCGCAGATGATCTCCTACGAGGTGCCGCAGGGGCTCTCCCTGGTCGGGCCGCTGATGCTCGCCGGCAGCATGTCGCTCGTCGGGGTGGTCGAGGCGCAGCGCCGCGCCGGCTGGTGGTACGTCGTGCCGCAGATCGTCGCCTTCTTCATCTACCTGGTCGCCGGGGTCGCCGAGAGCAACCGGAACCCGTTCGACCTGCCGGAGGCGGAGTCGGAGCTCGTCGCCGGCTTCCACACCGAGTACAGCGGCATGCGCTTCGCCCTCTTCTTCCTCGGCGAGTACGCCAACATGATCGTCATCTCGGCGGTGGCGACGACGATCTTCCTCGGCGGCTGGCTGCGCCCCTTCCCCAACGTGGCGGCGCTCGCCTTCCTCGACCCGGTGCCGGGGATCGTCTGGTTCTTCTTGAAGGTCTGCGTCTTCCTCTTCGTCTACATCTGGTTCCGCGGCACCTTCCCGCGCTACCGCTTCGATCAGTTGATGGACCTCGGCTGGAAGTGGATGATCCCGCTCGCCCTGGCGAACATCCTGGTGACCGCGGTGGTCAAGCTCCTCCTCCTGCCCCGCTGAGAGGCCTCTGCCATGGCTGCGATGAAGCGTTTCCTCGACAAGATCATGCTCCTCGACCTCTTCGCCGGGCTCGGCGTGACCGCCAAGAACATGATGAAGAAGAAGGTGACGGTGCAGTACCCGGAGGAGCGCTGGGAGCCGTCGCACCGCTTCCGCGGCATGTTCCGGCTGGACGAGGAGCGCTGCATCAAGTGCACCCTCTGCGCCAAGGACTGCCCGATCGACATCATCTACATCGACGTCAGCCAGCAGGTGAACGCGGAGACGGGGAAGAAGGAGAAGGTCCTCGACCGCTTCGACATCGACGTCCAGCGCTGCATGTTCTGCGGCCTCTGCGAGGAGGGCTGCCCGACCGAGCCCAAGTCGATCTGGCTGACCACCAAGACCTACGAGCTCGCCTCCTACGACCGCTGGAAGAACCTCTACGTCGACATGGACGGCCTGCAGGACTGGCGGGTGCGGCCGGCCTACACGGACGAGGAGATCGCCTAGTGGAAGCCCTGGCGGCGCACGGGCCGGCGATCCTCTTCTACGTCTTCGGCGCCCTGGCGGTGGTGGCGGCGCTCGGCGTCGTCACCTTGAAGAACCCGATGTACGGGGCCATCTCGCTCCTCGTCGCCTTCCTCTCGGTCGCCGTGCTGTTCCTGCTGCGCCACGCCGAGTTCCTCGCCGTCGTCCAGGTGTTCGTCTACGGCGGCGGCATCATGGTGCTCTTCCTCTTCGTCATCATGCTGGTCAACCTCCACCGCCTGTCCGAGGCGCGGACGTACTGGGCGCATTCGCCGGCGGCGCTGGTGCTCGCGGCGCTCCTCGTCGCCGGCTTCGGCTACGTCTTCTGGCACGTCGCCTTCGCGCCGGCGTACGCCGACCCCGAGGTCTTCCGGAGCGCCGGCGGCGCCGACCTCGGCAACTCGCAGGCCGTCGCCTGGAGCCTCTACCGCGCCTACCTGCTGCCGTTCGAGGTCGCCTCGCTCTTCCTGCTGGTGGCGATGATCGGCGCGGTGGTCCTGGGGCGGCGAGAGTGACTGGCAGGTGCGCCGGCGTGGCGCTTCAGGCGCGGCTCCAGGGTGGCGGAGGACTCGTTTTCGAGGAGAATCCCCCGTTGTCGTCCTGAGCGCAGCGAAGGATCTGGAAGGGGGAGAGACCGGCGGCGCAATGCCCCCCGCCCAGATCCTTCGCTGCGCCCAGGATGACAATAGGAACAGTTTGCAGCGACACGCAACGGACGGGCGGCCGCGAAGTCGACCGCTCGCATCTGGATGGAGATCCGCAATGCTCGAAGTCGGCAGCAACCACTACCTCGTGCTGAGCTTCCTGCTCTTCGCGATCGGTCTGACCGGCATCCTGGTGCGCCGCAACATGATCACCGTGCTGATGTCGATCGAGCTGGTCCTGAACTCGGTCAATATCAACCTGATCGCCTTCTCGTACCAGTGGTCGAACCTGACCGGGCAGATCTTCTCGATCTTCACCATCACCGTCGCCGCCGGCGAGGCCGCCGTCGGCCTCGGCATCCTGATCGCCCTCTTCCGCCTGCGCGAGTCGACCGGGCTCGACCGCGCCGCCGAGCTGCGGGGTTGACGGCATGAGGCTCGAGCACCTGGTCTACCTGCTGCCGCTGCTGCCCTTCCTGGGGGCGCTCTTGAACGGCGTCGTCCTGAAGGGCCGGATCGGCAAGCGGGCGGTCGCCGGCATCGCCTGCGGCAGCATCGGCGCGGTGGCGGGGATCGCCTTGATGGTGATCGTCGGCTACGTCTCGGGCGCCCTCGCCCACCTCCCCGGCCAGTACGGCTACGACCTGGACGTCTACCGCTGGATCCCCGCCGGCCTGCTCACCAGCGCCTCCCAGGGGATCGCGCCGTTCGACGTCGACATGGGGTTCTTCATCGATCCGCTCGCCTGCGTGATGCTCTTCGTGGTCACCTTCGTGGGTTTCTGGATCCACCTCTACTCGGTCGGCTACATGGCGCACGAGGAGGGCTTCCAGCGCTACTTCACCTATCTCAACCTCTTCATGGGCGCGATGTTGATGCTCGTCCTGGGCAACAACTACCTCGTCATGTTCGTCGGTTGGGAAGGGGTGGGGCTCTGCTCGTACCTGCTGATCGGCTTCTACTACCAGCAGGAGTTCCCGCCCTACGCCGGGAGGAAGGCGTTCATCGTCAACCGCATCGGCGACTTCGCCTTCATGGTCGGCCTCTTCGCCCTGGTGGCGAACTTCGGCACCCTCAAGTTCTCGACCCTCTTCGCGCGCATCGCGGCCGATCCGTCGCTCGCCCTGCGGCCCTACCACTTCGGGCTCTCGGTGGCGAGCTTCGCCGCGCTCTGCCTCTTCATCGGCGCCATGGGCAAGAGCGCCCAGATCCCGCTCTACGTCTGGCTGCCCGACGCCATGGCCGGCCCGACGCCGGTCTCCGCCCTCATCCACGCCGCGACCATGGTCACCGCCGGCGTCTACATGGTGGTGCGCTCGAACGTCCTCTACCGCCTGTCGCCGGGGGTCTCGCTCTTCATCGCCGTCATCGGCGCCCTGACGGCTCTGCTGGCCGGCACGATCGGCCTGGCGCAGACCGACATCAAGAAGGTGCTCGCCTACTCGACGGTGTCGCAGCTCGGCTACATGTTCCTCGCCGCCGGCGTCGGCGCCTACACGGCGGCGGTCTTCCACCTCGCGACCCATGCCTTCTTCAAGGCGCTCCTCTTCCTCGGCTCGGGCTCGGTGATCCACGCCATGGGCGGCGAGCAGGACATGCGGAAGATGGGCGGGCTGCGCAAGCACCTGCCGACGACCTACTGGACCTTCGTCGTCGCCGCCCTCGCCATCTCCGGCATCCCGCCGCTCGCCGGCTTCTTCAGCAAGGACCAGATCCTCTCCGAGGTCGCGGCGCGCGGCCTCTGGCCGCTCTACGTGATCGGCCTGCTGACCGCCGGGTTGACCGCCTGCTACATGTTCCGCGCCGTCTTCCTGACCTTCTGGGGCGACTTCCGGGGGAGCGAGGAGGAGCGCCATCACCTCCACGAGTCGCCGCGGATCATGACGGTGCCGCTGGTGGTCCTGGCGGTGGGCGCGGTCATCGCCGGCTGGGTGGGGATCCCCGCGGCGCTCACCGGCGAGCGCTTCGACCTGAACGTCTTCAACCGCTTCCTCGACCCGGTGCTCGCCGAGGTCAAGGGGCTGGTGCCCGGCGCCCATCACCTCAACCTCGGCACCGAGTGGCTGCTGATCCTGCTCTCGGTCGGGGTCGCCGTCGCCGGCATCTACGCCGCCTGGTCGATCTACGGCAAGGCGGGCGGCTTCGCGCGCGGCGAGGTCTGGGCGCGGCGCTTCCCGGCGGTGCATCGGGTCCTCGTCAACAAGTACTACGTCGACGAGCTCTACGACCGGACGGTCATCCGCGGCTTCTGGGCGACGGCGCGCGGCCTCTTCGCCTTCGACGCCGGGGTGATCGACGGCTTCTTCGTCAACGGCGCGCGCAACGTGACGGTGCTGGTCTCGATGCTCTCCGGCCTCTTCGACCGCTACGTCGTCGACGGGATCGTCAACGGCGTCGGCCGGGCGCTCGGCGGGTCCTCGCGCCTGTTCCGCCGCGTGCAGAGCGGGTACGTCTCGAATTACGCGCTCGTGCTGGCGCTGGGCATGTTCGCCCTCGTCTGCCTCTACTTCGTGCTGGAGCGCGGCTAGTCCTTCACGGATCGCCGCTGATCGCCGCCGCTCGCCGCCGGATCAGGCGGGCTCGTTCTGGGGGGTGTCATGTTCGATTGGGTGCACCAGGTTCCGATTCTCTCGATCATCTGCTACATGCCGCTCCTGGGCGCGCTCGTCATCATGTTCGGGATGAAGGGCGGCAACCCCGCGGCGATCCGCAAGTTCGCCACCGCCGTCGCCTTCGTCGACTTCCTGCTCTCGCTGCCGCTCTGGTTCGCCTTCGACCGCGGCGGCGCCCTCTTCCAGTTCCGCGAGAGCGCCGCGTGGATCGCGACGATCGGCGTGCGCTACGAGTTCGGGATCGACGGCATCGCGCTGCTCCTGGTCCTCCTGACGACGCTCTTGGGCGTCCTCGCCTTCTTCTCCTCGTGCTCGGCGATCCAGAGCCGCGAGAAGGAGTACTACATCTTCCTGCTCCTCCTCCAGACGGGCATGATCGGCGTCTTCATGGCGCTCGACTTCTTCCTCTTCTACGTCTTCTGGGAGGTCATGCTCCTGCCGATGTACTTCCTGATCGGCATCTGGGGCGGCAAGCGCAAGCTCTACGCGGCGATCAAGTTCTTCCTCTACACCCTGGCCGGCTCCGTCCTCATGCTCCTCGGCATCCTGGCGCTCTACTTCTACAACCCGGCCGGCCTCCTCGGCTGGAAGGGCCTCGGGCATGCGGCGACCTTCTCGATCGTCCAGTTCCACCAGATCGGCGCCCAGATCCCGCCCGACCTCCAGCTCTGGATCTTCCTCGCCTTCTTCGTCGGCTTCGCCATCAAGGTCCCGATGTTCCCCTTCCACACCTGGCTGCCGGACGCCCACGTCGAGGCGCCGACCGCCGGCTCGGTGATCCTCGCCGGCGTCCTCCTGAAGATGGGCACCTACGGCTTCGTCCGCTTCTCGCTCCCCATCCTCCCCGACGCCACGCGCCGGTGCCTGCCCTGGCGATGGCGGCGCTCGCCATCATCGGCATCCTCTACGGGGCGCTGGTCGCGATGGCGCAGAAGGACATGAAGAAGCTCGTCGCCTACTCCTCGATCTCGCACCTGGGGTTCGTCATGCTCGGCCTCTTCGCGCTTGAACGGCGCGGGGTTCAACGGCGGCATCCTGCAGATGATCAACCACGGCCTGTCGACCGGCGCGCTCTTCCTCCTCGTCGGCGTCGTCTACGAGCGGCGCCACACGCGGATGATCGCCGAGTACGGCGGCATCTCGGCGGTGATGCCGGTCTACGCCACCATCTTCCTCATCATCACCATGTCCTCGATCGGGCTGCCGTCGCTGAACGGCTTCATCGGCGAGTTCACCATCCTCGTCGGCGCCTTCAACCACACCTGGTGGTGGGCGCTCTTCGCCGCCCTGGGGATCGTCCTCGGCGCCGCCTACATGCTCTGGATGTTCCAGCGCGTCTTCTTCGGGCCGCTCACCCACGCGGAGAACCGCGACCTCGCCGACCTGAACGGCCGCGAGCTCGCCTATCTCCTGCCGCTCGTCCTCCTCTGCTTCTGGATCGGCCTCTACCCGCGGCCCTTCTTCCGCGTCCTCGAGAAGCCGGTCGACTACGTCGTCGCCAAGGTCGACTCGGGTTATGCCGCGGCGCTCGCGGCCGCCGGTCGCGCCGGCTCTCCCGTCTCACCCGCGGCGCCGGCCCCGGGGGGAGCGAAGTAGCGTGGGTGCCGCGGGCGTCAATCCCCACGAGTTCCTGCTCCTCGCGCCGGAGATGCTGCTCGCGGCGGCGGGGCTGCTGCTGCTGCTCTTCGGAACCGTCGGCCGCGGCCTGGGCAACCGCGAGTCGTCCGTCGTCGCGATCCTGGGCCTGGTGTTCACCGCCGGTATCGTCCTGCGCATCCGCCAGCTCCTGCCGGGCCGGCACCTCCTGCTCGGCGGCATGTTCGTGCTCGACGGGTTCTCCTTCTTCTGGAAGCTCCTGGTCCTCGCCGCCACCATCCTCACCGTGCTCCTCTCGGTGCGCTTCGTCGAGGAGGCGCGCTACCGCGCCGCCGAGTACTACGCGCTCCTCCTCCTCGCCACCTCCGGCATGCTCTTCATGGCGAGCGGCTATTCTCTCCTGACCATCTGGATCGCGCTCGAGACGATGGCCCTCTCGAGCTACATCCTCGCCGGCTACTTCAAGCGCGAGCTGCGCTCGACCGAGGCGGCGATGAAGTACTTCATCCTCGGAGCGACGTCGTCGGGCATCCTGCTCTACGGCATCTCGCTCCTCTACGGCGCCACCGGCACCGTCCAGCTCGACGAGCTGTCGCGCGGCCTCGCCGTCGCGGCGGCGGAGGGCAATCGCCTGGTGCCGCTCGGCTGGATCCTCCTCGCCGCCGGCCTCCTCTTCAAGGTCTCGGCCGTCCCCTTCCACATCTGGACGCCGGACGTCTACGTCGGAGCGCCGACCCCGGTCACCGCCTACCTCGCCGTGGCCTCCAAGGCGGCGTCGTTCGCCATCCTGATCCGCATCCTCTACGAGGGGCTGGCGAGCCAGCGCGCCGGCTGGCAGACGATCGTGGCGGTGGTGGCGGCGGCGACGATGATCTGGGGGAACCTGGCGGCGCTCACCCAGGACAACGTCAAGCGCATGCTCGCCTACAGCTCGATCGCCCATGCCGGCTACATCCTGATCGGCGTCCTGGCGGTGAACCAGCTCGGCCTCTGGTCGATCGCCTTCTACCTGCTCGCCTATACCTTCATCACCCTCGGCGCCTTCGGCACCGTGATCCTCCTCGAGCGCCGCGAGTACGCGGGGGAGACCTGCGCCGACTACGCCGGCCTCGCCGCCCGCTCGCCGTTCCTCGCCGCGATGATGCTCGTCTTCCTCGTCGCCCTGACCGGCATCCCGCCGACCGGCGGCTTCTTCGGCAAGGTCTACCTCTTCGCCGCGGCCGTCCAGGCGGGGTGGACCTGGGTGGCGGTCGTCGGCGTGGTGACCAGCGCCATCTCCCTCTACTACTATTTCCGCATCGTCGTCTACATGTACCAGCGCGACTCGACGGCGACGACCCCGGTGCCGCTCGCCGCGCCGGCGCTGGTCGGGGCGATCGCCTTCTGCGCCCTGGCGACGTTGGTCCTGGGCGTCTACCCGGGGCCGTTCATCGCCTTCGCCAAGCAGGCTCTGCTGCCGCTGCCCTGAGACGTGCCGAAACGGCGAGCCGTCCCGACATCCTGGCCGGGGCGGTGGGACGGCGCCGTCCTCTCCAGGCTCCCTCCTCGTCCCCGACGGCGGACGCTCGGGGCCGGGCTGCCGGGCGTCGCCGTCGCCGGCGCTTCTCTCCAGGGCCGGCTAAACTGTTGGCACTCCTCGTGCGTATCTCTAGGTGGGGAGAGATCCCAGCCGAAGGGGGTCAGAATGCCTAAAGAGACTGCGAACCACCAGAAAGGGTGGGACTTCGAGGCGGCAGCGATGCCCTTCGTGGACGCGCTGTACAACACCGCCTATCGCATGACGCGCAATTCCGAGGACGCCGAGGACCTGGTTCAGGAGAGCTACCTCAAGGCGTACCGGTACTACGACAAGTTCGAGGAAGGGACCAACTTCAAAGCGTGGTTGTTCAAGATTATGAAGAATACCTTCATAAACAACTACCGTAAGAAGCAGCAGGCTCCCGCCCTCTCGGACTTCGCCGATATCGAAGAGTCTTTCGAAAGCCAGGTGAGTGACGACGCCGCCCGGCAGATCAAGAACCCGGAAGAGGAGTTCCTCGAGAACGTGCTCGACGAGGACGTGCAACGGGCGCTCGACAAGCTGCCGCCGGACTACCGGATGGTGGTCATCCTGGCGGATCTCGAAGGCTTCTCCTACAAGGAGATCGCGGAGATCCTGGAGGTGCCGGTGGGAACGGTGATGAGCCGCCTCTACCGCGGCCGCCGGCTGCTCGAGGCGGCGATGCTCGAGTTCGCGCGCGAGCACGGGTACATCCGAGAGGGCGGCGAGCCGGCCAAGATGCGGAGCCGCGCCGCCGGCAGCAAATGAGCGGCTTTTTTATCGATCGTCCCGCGGAATATCTCAACTTGGAGCCGAGTTGATTACGGCAGGCCGCGCACTGGATTCGAGCGGCAGTCTTCGAAGCACCGGATCGCGGAGGAAGGACGATGGATTGCAAACGGGTCGGCGAAGTGATCTTCCTGTTCTTCGACAACGAGATGGGCGAAGAGCTGCTGAGCCCGTTTCGAGATCACGTCTCGAGCTGCGGTGACTGCGCCAAGAAGATCGATTACACCCGCAAGCTCCTCCTCGTCGTGCGCCAGCGGTGCATGCGCTGCAGCGCGCCCGACCGGCTCCGCCACCGCATCCTCTTCAACATGCCCCACCGTAACGGCAGCGGCCTCGATCAACCCCACTAGCCGCCCGCGCGAGGAAACCCGGTGACCGCCAGCCCTCTCCGGCGCGCGCTACCGATCGCGCTCGCCGTCTCCCTGCTCCTTCTCGGCACTCTGCCGCTCGCCGCGCAGGGCGTCCGCCTGCGCGGCATCCGAGGCGAGCAGCTCGCCGAGTCCGAGCTCGACCACGGATCGACGATCGCGGTCATCTGGGCGAGCTGGTCGCCGCGCTCGCGCGACATCGTCGAGCGGGTCAATCCGCTCGCCGCGCGCTGGTCCGGCAAGGCGCGCGTCATCACGGTCAATTTCCAGGAGGACGGCAAGGCGGTCGAGCGGTTCCTGGCGGGCAAGGGCCTCTCGGTGCCGGTCTTTCTCGACACCGACGGCGCCTTCTCGAAGAAGTACGCCGTGGCGACCCTCCCGGGCCTCCTGATCGTCAAAGACGGCCAGGTCGCCTATCGCGGCAAGCTGCCGGACGATCCCGATCGAGTGATCGAAGGGGCGCTCCCTTGAGAGCTGGATTGTAAAAATAGCTTGGATTGGATTGAAAGAATCGCCGAAATACCGCCCCGTCACCGCCGCTTTTGAAATATCCCCCGCGCACACCGATTTTAGGCTTGCAGGTCCGCAAGCCTTTCGCTACTATCCGCCGGGTAGCCAACGAGCTATGTGACCTCTAGTCAACTCCCTGCGGGAGGTATGCCCGGATGCAGCCATTTAGGGTACAACTCGATCGGCGCCTTCTGCGCCTCATCCTGCCCCTAGGGCTCATCCTCCTCTCCATAAGCCTGCTGCAAATCACACGCCACCTGAAGGCCGACCACCACACCGCTCTTCCCTTGCCGCCGCTCGCTCAGTACAGCGCCAGCGCCGCTCTGCCCGACGAGGCGACGGCCCTGCTCGGCCGCGCCCGCGTGCCGGCGGAGTTCACGCTGCTGCGCGGCGAGACCATCACCCACGTCTTCGAGCGTCTGGGCCTCGCGAACGCGGATGCGCGCCAGGCGACGAGCGCCCTTTCCGAGCACGTCAACGTGCGGGCGCTGAAAGCCGGCAACCGCTATTCGGCCTTTTTCAACTCCGACTCCTCGCTCGCTTCGCTCGAGATCACGCTGGACGGCAACGGCCGCCTCGAGATGGCGCGGGCGGGCCGGCAGTGGGAGACCGTATGGCAGCCCTTCCAGCGCACGGTCGAGGTGCGGGCGATCACCGGCGAGGTCGACGGCTCGCTCGAGAGCTCGATCCGCCGGGCTGGCGGCCCGCTCGCCCTGGCCTACCGCATGGCGGACGTGCTCAAGTGGGACCTCGACTTCAACCGCGATCTGCACCGCGGCGACCGCTTCGAGGCGCTCTACGAAGAGGTCCGCATGAACGGCCGGACGATGGCGATCGGCAATCTGCTCTCGGTCGCCTATCAGGACGGCGACGGGCGGCGCCACGAGGCCTACCATTTCCGCGCCAACGACACCTACTACGACGGCGCGGGCCAGCCGCTCAAGAAGATGTTCCTGCGCTCGCCGCTGCGCTACTCGCACATCACCTCGAGCTTCAGCATGCACCGCTTCCATCCGGTCCTCAACATCTTTCGGCCGCACTACGGCGTCGACTACGGCGCGCCGGTGGGGACGCCGGTCCAGGTCACCGGCAACGGCGTCGTGATCTTCACCGGTTGGGATGCCGGCGGCGGCAACGTCGTCAAGGTCAAGCACGGCGAGCAGTACGTGACGAACTACCTCCATCTCTCGCGTTTCGCGAGCGGGATCCGGCCGGGCGCGCGGGTGCGGCAGGGCGAGATCATCGCCTACACCGGCGCGACGGGCCTCGCCACCGGCCCCCACCTCGACTACCGCGTCAAGTACCGCGACCAGTGGATCGATCCGCTGTCGCTGAACAGCGTCCGCGACGAGGCGATCCCGTCGTATCAGCTCGCCTCCTTCCGCTCCTGGCGGGACGAGCTGCGGGCGAGCATGGAGAGCGGCCGGGTGCTGCCCTCGCTCAAGTCGCGCCTGCCGGATCTGCAGCGGGCGATCGACGCCGGGCCCTCCGCGCAGCCCTTGGCCGGAGCGCTCGCGCGGTAGCCTTCCTCTGACGACTCTCGAAAGCTCCCTGTCACCTCGAGGGCTCGCGGCGTGAACGGCGCGCGGGCTCGCGCCTGGTGCCGCGTCGACTTCGCCGGCGGCACTCTCGACATCTGGCCGCTCGGCCTCCTTCATCCTGGAGCGCGGACCGTCAACGTCGCGATCGACCTCGCGGCCACCGTTCGCCTCATCCCCGCGAGCTCCGGGTATCGCGTGCGCCAGGGCGATGTCGCCATCGAGGCCGCTTCGCCCGCCGCGCTCGCCGGCGAGCCCGAAGGGGCGCTCGCCGGGACGATCGCGGCGGCGCTCGATCTGCCGCCGTTCGAGGCGGTCCTGGCGAGCGACTCGCCGCGGGGCGGGGGATTGGGGGCGAGCTCGGCGCTCGCCGTGGCGCTCATCGCCGCGGCGGAGGAGGCGTTCGACCTCCGGCGCTCGTCTTGCCCGGAGCGGGTGCACCTGGCGCGGGATCTCGAGGCCCGGATGATGGGTTTGCCGACGGGCATCCAGGATCACTACCCGGCGCTCCTCGGCGGCGCGCTCGAGATCGAGGCGCGGGCCGGCGGCGAGCGCGTGCGCCCGCTCGAGGTCGATTTCGGCAGGCTGGGGGCGAGCCTCCTCGTCGCCTACTCGGGGCAGAGCCACTTCTCGGCGGGAAACAACTGGCAGGTGGTGCGCCGGCGCCTGGAGGGCGAGGCGGCGGTCACCGAGCTCTTCGCGGGCATCGCCGCAGCGGCGGGCGAGATCGCGCCGGCGCTCGAGGCGGGTGACCTCCGCCGCGTCGGCGAGCTGATGAGCCGGGAGTGGTCCTACCGCAGGCGGCTGGCGCCGGGGATCTCGACCCCCTTGCTCGAGAGCCTCATCGCCGCCGCGCTCGCCGCTGGCGCCTGGGGCGGCAAGGCGTGCGGCGCGGGAGGCGGAGGCTGCCTCGCCTTCCTGTGCCCTCCCGCGGCGCGGGAGACGGTCGCTCGTGAGCTCCAGGCCGCGGGTGCGACGATCCTCGCCGTCCGTCCGGCGGCGGAGCCGATGCGAGTCGAGCTGGAATCTTAGAGAGAAAGGACGCCGCCGTCGCGCCGGGCGCGGCGCGACGGCGATCCGGCCGGGCTCACTGGCGGACCCGGTGGTCGAGGAGCTGCTGCGCCTTGTCCAGGGTGAGCTGGTCGCTCAGCTGGATGCCGTGGGCGCCGCTCCAGCCTGCCGGCGCCGCTTCGGTGTATTGGATCAGGCTTCCCTGTTGCCAGGAGACCAAGGCCTTCTGACCGTCCTCGGAAGAGTAGAGCAGCACCGTGCCGTCGCCGAGGCTCGGGACCGGACGGCTCGCCGCGACCTGGAGCTGGAAGAGGTGCGTCTCGCTCGTCGGCACCGGATCGTCCGGCAGGCTGTGGACCTCTTCGATCGCCGTCTTGAGCGCCGTCGAGGCCGCGTTCTGGTTCACCAGGCCGCCATGCCCGAGCTTGACGCCGACGTCGATGATCTGCGCGCGAGAACCCTCCGCAAGGCTCTGCAGCCCCTCTGGAGCGGGAGTGCCGGGCGGAACGCCCTTCAGGATCAGCGCGTGGACCCGCTCTGCCATGGTCCGCGCGAAGTCGGGGTAGAACGAGGTGGCGCTGGCCAGGATGGCGGCGCTCGCCGAATCGGCCAGAGCTGGGAGCTGGCGCGGGTAGAGCCTGGCGCCGACATCGATGATCTGCGCGCGCGAAAGATCGGCGAGCGAGCTCAGCTGGCGCGGCAGAGCGCCGACCTCGATCGCGACGAGGCGCTTCGAAACCGCGTCCGCGAAGGTCACGATGACCGTCTGATCGCTCGTCCCCGTTTGCAGGCGGGGGGCGAGGAGGAGCGACTTGGGGACGTCGGGGTTGGCGGTCAGGGCCGGGCTCGCGTCGTAGTCGTTCAGACGGAAGATCGGGTTCGAGCCGAGATACCGGCCGTCGTCGAGGATGATGGGCGTGTAGAAGGTGTCCTGGGTCCCGGCGGCGTTGTCCTCGGCCCACACCAGGTGGAGCACCGTCCGGTTGACGGTCGTCGAGGTGCCGTCGGCGGCGACCGAGACATAGGACTCGCGGGTCACGCCGAGCTGCGGCGAGCTCTTCTTGGCGAACGGGTCGCCCAGCACCGGGATCACCTGGCCCCACTGGCCGTTGTGGAAGCTTCCCAGGTTCAGGATCGGATGGATCAGGCTCACCTGCGTCTGCCAGACCATGAACAGGGTGGCCGAGGACTCTTCGTAGAGGAGGAACGGGAGCTGCTCGACGTCCGCGTTCTCGGTGCCTGGCACGAGCAGGCGCGTCGTGCCCTTCACGGGGTCGGTCACGTCGAGAGCGAGGACGACGTTCTTGCCGTCGGTCTCCTGGCCGCCTGGGAAGAGGTCGGCGTACCGGCCGGCATGGGTGGTGAAGATCTCGCCGTCCGCTCCCAGCGCGCTCTGGCGGTCGAAGCCGAAGGCGGCGGCGCAGAGCGCGAGCCCGAGAGCGAAAGCGATGAAGGAGGTGCGCGCGTTCATAGTCGGTCTCAGGCTTTCAGGTTGATGAGCTTGCGGACGTCGATCGCCATCAGGAAGCTCGGCAGGTAGGGCTGGTCAGGGAAATAGCTCTCCTGCAGGCGCGAGAAGTAGCTCCTCGCCTTGGCGCTGTCGCCCTGCAGATTGGCCGCCTCGCCGAGCAGGTAGAGGGCGTTCTTGATGGCGTCGGCGTCGCCGGTCGATTCGGCGATCGCGAGGGCCTTCCTGCCGTGGCGCGCGGCGTGGCGAGGACGGCCGGACTCGAGATGGGCGAAGCAGAGGTCGAGCCGCGGGCAGAGCTCGTAGCGCTCGGCGCCGATGCGGCGCAGCGTCACCAGGCTCTCGTGGAAGAGCGGATAGCTCTCCCGCAGCCGGCCCTGCAGGACGCGGCAGTATCCCAGGTTGTCGAGCATCATCGCCCGCCGGATGCTCGGCTCGCGGCACAGCGAGAGCGCCGTCTCGTAATGGGAGCAGGCGTCGTCGATCAGGCTCTGGGCGAGGAGGGCGTTGCCGATCTGGTTGTGGCTCGAGGCGATCCAGTCGACCCGCTCGAGCAGCTCGGAGCGGTCGCGTGCCAGGCGAGCGTAGAACAGGGACTTCTTGAAGTCCTTCCGGTCTTCATGGAAGCGGGCGATGTTGTAGGCGGCGAGACGGCAGTTCCCCGGGTCCTCGCCGCGCAGCAGGATCTCGCGCAGGCGCGGCACCTCGTCGTCTCCGGAGCCCAGGGCGATCGCCGCCGCAGAGAGGTTGCAGAGCGCGAGGTCGCGCAGCCGGCGATCGCCGAGCGTATCGGCGATCGCCGATGCCTGCTGATAGAGGGAGAGCGCCGTCTCGATGTGGCCGGCGTCGATCGCCTGACGGCCGCGCTCGTTGAGATCTTCGAAGACCAGCACCGGATCGCTAACGTCCACCATAGCCCACCGTCACACGCCCCCTTCTGACCTACGATTGACCTGCGATGTCGTCAGCCGTCGATGTCTTCGTCGCGCCCGCGGCTCGCGTCCTGCGCGCGCTTGAAGGCGATGAAGTCCTGGACCTCTCGCTGCGCCTCGTCGCTCAGGCTCTGGAACTCCCGGATGATGCCGACGTCGCGCGACGTCAGCGGCTCCCGGGCGACATCCTCGAAGAACTCGCTGATGCTCATCTTGAACTCGGCGAGGATGCGGAAGAGGGTGTCGAGGCTTACGCGGTACTCTCCCTGCTCCATGCGCGACAGATCCGACTGCTGGATCCCGAGCCGGGCCGAGAGCTCCATCTGGGTGAGCTTGTGCTCCTTGCGGAGCTGGCGGATCTTGCGCCCCACGAGCTGGACTTGGCGGATCTTCTCTACGGTTGCCATGGTGGCGCGCTCTGCAGGCATCTCTATGTCAAAATGGCATAGCTGGACTGTTTTGGGATACTACGCTCACACCCTAAAGGTGTCAACTCAGAAGGGATACGGGACCGGGTGATCGCGCGCCATCATCTCTTCCTCTTGAAACAGCTCGTCAAGCGGGACTTCCAGGGCCGGTACGCCGGCTCGCTGCTCGGTTTCGTCTGGTCGTTCGTCCAGCCGCTCTGGATGCTCCTGCTGTTCACCTTCGTCTTCTCGTCGGTGATGAAGATCTCGCCGACCGGCATCCATACGCACCACTTCGCGATCTTCCTCTTCAGCGGCCTCCTGCCCTGGATGGCTCTCCAGGAGGGCGTCTCGCGCGCCTCGACCGCCATCACCGACAACGCCAGCCTGGTCAAGAAGCTGCGCTTCCCCTCGGAGATCCTGGTGGCCGCGGTCGTTCTCGCCGCGCTGCTGCACGAGGCGATCGCGGCGCTGATCTTCCTCGGCGTGCTGACCGCCGTGGGGGAGCTCGCCTGGCGCGGGCTGCCGCTCCTGCTCATCGCCGTTCCGCTCCAGGTGTCGCTCACCCTGGGGCTCGGCCTGCTCCTCGCCTCGGCGCAGGTGTTCTTCCGCGACACGGCACAGCTGATCGGCATGGTCTTCACCGCCTGGTTCTACCTCACGCCGATCGTCTACCCGCTGTCCTACGTCCCCGCCCGCTTCCTCCCCTGGATCGAACGCAATCCGCTCACCGGTCTGGTGACCCTATACAGGCAGGCATTCCTCGGCGGCGGCCTGGTCCCGGTGGCGGGGACCGCCGTGCTGGCCGCGTCGTCGGCCGTGCTACTATTCGCCGGCCTTTGGCTCTTCACCCGCCTCAAGGCCGCATTCGTCGACGAGATCTGAGCGCCTCCCGGAAACCTCCACCCGATGCACGCCTGTAGCTCCGGCGTAGGCTCCCGATGGCCGCCTTTCCTGTCGCGAGTTTCCCGGCTCTGACGTCTGGTCTGCTTCTTGCTCGGTGCGGGTCGGCCCATGCAGATATCTAAAGGAGCTTGCCCCATGAGGACTCTCGTGCCCGGATTCCGCTCGGGCGGGCGTTCGTGGCTCGCCGCCGCGACCCTCGCCGTCCTCCCGCTGACCCCCGCCGCCGGCGCGCCGCCCTCGGTCGCTCCGCCGCCGACCCCGGCGGCGACCGCGCCTGCGCCCGCCGGCGCGGCCAAGCCGGCGTCTCCGCCGAGCGCCGTCCCGCGCTACGACCCGCAGCCCCCCGACGGCAAGTGGCTGAAGGACGAGCAGGGGCGCAAGTACTTCTTGAACAAGTTCCCCAAGGTCACCGGGAGCTATCTTCGCGTCGGCCCGCACGTGGTGCGCACCTCGTGGGGGATCTCGCTCAACGTCGCCAAGGAGGACGACAAGTTCTTCTACTACCGCGTCTATCAGGCCGAGGCGCTGCCGCCGACCCCGCCGTCCCAGAAGCCCGCCGCGCCTTCGGCGGCCGAGCTGGCCAAGGAGGCGGCGACCTACAAGTCCGAGCTCCCCGAGAGTGGCCGCCTGCAGTTCGTGCCCTTCGGCCATGGGCTCCCCACGCACGGCCAGTGGCGCAATGGGTTCGACATCGCCGACATGAACCAGGACGGCCACCTCGACATCGTCCACGGGCCGGCGCGCAAGTCGCTCCGCCCGCCGGCGATCTTCCTCGGCGACGGCAAGGGGAACTGGCGGCTGTGGAGCGAGGCGAAGTACCCGCCCGTGCCCTACGACTACGGCGACGCGGCGGTCGCCGACTTCAATGGCGACGGCCATCCGGACCTCGCCCTCGCCATGCACCTGCGCGGGCTCCAGGTCCTGCTCGGCGACGGCAAGGGAGGCTTCACCAACGCGAGCGAGGGTCTCGACTTCCAGGTCCCCGGCCGCGGCGCCGAGCAGCCGGGCTTCTCCTCCCAGGCGATCGCGGTGACGGACTGGAACGGCGACGGCCGGCCCGACATCGTCGCCTTCGGCGAAGGGCCGACTCTCGCCATCGCCAACGCGCGGGCTCGCGCCACCAGCGCGCCACAGTCGTTGGGGCTCGCCATCTATATCAATCAAGGCGACGGCAAGTGGAAGCGCCAGGACCAGGGCACCGCCAACGGCCACCTCTTCGGCGACTCCCTCGTCCTCGGCGACTTCGACGGCGACAAGCGCCTCGACGTGGCGACGAGCTCCGGCGTCATGGGGCGCAAGGACCTGGTCGACCTCCACCGGGCCGACGGGAGCTGGGAGCCGCTCAATATCGACGCCATGCGTCCCGGCTCCTACGTCAACGCCGTGGCGGCGGTCGATCTCGATCACGACGGTCGCGCCGACCTGCTGGTCGGTTACGTCAACTTCGATCTCGAGGTATGGCGCTCCGGCATCGATGCCTACTACTCCCGGCCGGGCGGGAAGTGGGAGCGGCGTACGCTCTGGGCGGTGGAGGGGCGGTTCTCGGTGACCGCCATCGGCAGCGGCGACCTCGACGGCGATGGCAACCCGGACGTGGTGGCGCTCACCGGCGACGGCCGCACGCTCGTCTTCCTGGGGGACGGCAAGGGCTCGTTCACCCGCGAGAAGGCGGGCTTTCCGGGTTTCGGCGGCTGCCGTGGCTACCATGTGCAGCTCGCCGATCTCGACCACGACGGCAGGGACGAGATCGTCGCCAGCTTCGCCGGCGAATCCTCCGGGGTGGTCCTGCCCAATGGCCAGGTGGTCCCACCGTCCGAGCAGTGCCCTTCGGAGGGCGGGCTCGCGGTCTGGAAGGCGATGGCGGCGGGGAGCCGGCGCTGACGGCCGGCCCGTGGCGCAATGTCGGAAGATCCTTGTAAATCGGGTACTTGACAGACCTCGGAGGCACCCCTATAGTCCACCAGCATAAATCACGGATGGCGCGGAGGGTCGAGGCTGTACGGTTGTCCTTCCGGCCTGCCGGCTCTTTGAGAACAACGATGGGTTTCCGGGCTCGCCCGGAGGCCGTCGAGATTCGCGGCACTACGATTCTTTAAACGGGAGGTGATCTCTAAATCTGGAGAGTGGAGTGGTTCTAGGGTTTCGACTCTGAATTTGTGTTGTTGCTGTTCCAACCAACCGTACTAGGAGATTGTCCATCATGAAGAGAGCCATTCTTTGCCTCGCAATTCTGGGCCTCGTGGCCCTGGGTAGCCAGGCGGGCGCCGTGATCTGCACGGTCGATGACGTGCCGGCGGCGACCCTGCTGCTCCCCTACTTCGAGGTCGACGCCGGCAACGCGAGCGGGGTCACCACCCTGTTCTCGATCAACAACGCCTCGGCGACCGCGGTCCTCGCCCACGTCACGGTGTGGACCGACCTCTCGTACCCGGTGCTCGACTTCAACGTCTACCTCACCGGCTACGACGTGCAGTCGATCAACCTGCGCGACATCCTGCTCAACGGCGTCCTGCCGCATACCGCTTCCGCTGGCCAGGACCCGGGCGACTCCATCAGCCCGAAGGGGCCCTTCTCGCAGGACATCAACTTCGCCAGCTGCCAAAACCAGCTGCCGCCGCCGTCGGCGCTGCCGGCCGACTTCCTGGCCTACCTGCGCGCCGCGCTCACCGGCCAGCCGTCGACCGCGATCACCGGCTGCAGCAATTCCGCGTGCTGCGCCGCCCAGGCGTTCGGCGACAACATCCTGCGCGGCTACGTGACCGTCGACACGGTCAACAACTGCACCCTGAAGTTCCCCAGTGACCCCGGTTACTTCCTGCAGGGCGGCGGCGGCGACGCCACCAACCAGAACGTGCTCTGGGGCGACGTCTTCTTCGTCAACTCGGCGGAGAACTTCGCCTCCGGCAACCCGCTCGTGCACATCGAGGCGAGCGCCACCAACCCGGAGACCTCGGTCCCCGGCCAGTACACCTTCTATGGCCGTTACGACAACTTCCAGGCGACGGACAACCGCGAGCCGCTGGCGACCAACTTCGCGGTCCGCTTCGTCAACGGCGGCGCCTTCAACGGCGGCACCTTCCTGCACGTGTGGCGCGACTCGAAGAGCGCGCCGCAGAGCTTCAACTGCGCGGCCGGCAACGGTCCGACCTGGTACCCGCTGGGCCAGGAGGCCCTCGTGATCTTCGACGAGCAGGAGCAGCCGCAGCAGCCGCAGTCGTTCCCGGTTTCGCCGCAGCCGCGCAACCCGGGCCTCATTCCGTTCCCGGCCGAGGCGAACTCGACCCAGGTCGGCGGCACCAGCCTGCCGGTGCCGTACAAGTTCGGCTGGCTCTACCTCGACTTGAACACCACCATCGCCGGCGTTCCCCAGCCCACGGAAGACCCGCGGGCGGCCCAGGCTTGGGTCGAGGTCCAGATGCGCGCCGAGGGCCGTTATGAGGTCGGCTTCAGCGCCATCAAGCTCGACAGCGCCTGCACCGCGCTTCACTTCGCCCCCGGTGTCGGCGGCCTGTAGTTGACTCTCCGGGTGGGTCCGACGCCAAGTCGGACCCACCTTTTTCATTTTCTTCGGCTCTTGCGACCTGCTCCTTCGCCGGAGGGTCAGATCAGAAGGGCTGATACCAATCCAACGAGTCTGAACCAACGTGCCTGAACGGGCGCGACGGTCTCGCTGGATGCACGCTTCGCTCTGCGCTCGGGGAAGGTGCTTGGCACCCGCTAGTCTCCCGATCGAGAAGTGCCCTTGAATTCGTAGCAGGAGGAGCTCTCCCCGATGAATCGACCGTACCGCCCCCTCCCTCCCTCTCTCTCCAAGACGTTCCTGCGGACCGGCCTGCTCCTGACCACCTCGGTGTTATCCCTGCTGCCGGCGAGCCCGGCGGCGGCGCAGAGCTGCGATCGCTCCGGCTGCGGCTCCATCCTCACGCACGGCTGCGGCGGGACGCCCGCGACGCCGGTGCCGAGCTCCTTCTGGGGAGAGCTTCAACCGACCGATACCGGCACGCTGCCGAGCAATCGCGACGCCACCGCCTTCAACGAGTTCGGCCAACAGTACTCCTCGGTCAACTGGTATACCGGCGTCGCCGTCGAGAACAACTACCTGTTCACCGGCATCGCGCACGGGCTCATGATCTGGGATCTGCGTCAGGATCCGGCCCATCCCACCTTCGTCAGCCGGATGGGCGACTCGAGCTTCCTCGTTCTCTCCGATCCGCCGGAGATCAAACAGCCGCTCACCGACATCGCCGTGCCGGCGGGCGACGACAGCATCGCGGTGCTCTCCGGCGAAGGCCAGCTCGGGATCCTGGTCGCCGACGTCGCCGACAAGGGCCATCCGAGGGTCATCTATCAGAACAACCTGAAGAAGGGCGAGGAGGTCTATGCCGCCAAGATCGGCGCCACCGAGTACGCCTTCCTGGCCGCCTTCTCGGGCTCTCCCTCGGGAGGGCTCTTCGCCTACAACTTGACGGCGGCGCGCCAGTACAACGGCTGCTCGGAGCAGGTCCCCGCCGCCGGCGCGCCGACTCAGTGTCCCGGGGTGTTCCTCGGCAAGATCGGCAGCACGAACTCCGCCGCCTTCGTCCACGGCGTCGACAACTACGTCGCCTTCAGCAGCGGCGGCAGCGGCTTCGAGATCTGGGACGTCGCGAACCCGCAGGCGCCGCGCCAGCTCCTCACCGGCCTGAACACTCCCTCGCCGACCTGCCCGTTCGGCACGCCGTCCGTCTATGGCCTCGCCATGTGGAAAGAGGGCACTCATTACTACCTCGGACTGCGCGACCAGATCTACAGCTGCACGCAGAACCGCAGCGTCAGCGAAGGGCGGATCTACGACGTGAGCTGCATCGCCGGGGGGCCGTGCACGCTGGGCAATCCGCTGTGGTCGAAAGAGCTGTACAACGACGGGACGTCCAACTACTACGTCACCTTCTCGCGCGGCGGCGGCAACGATTACCTCTACTACGGGTCGGACGACAAGTGCGCCGGCACCAGCCAGCGCGAGTACCTGTTCGACGTCAGCGTGCCGAGCCTGGCGCGCGACATCACGCCGCCGAACGGCTATTGGGGCTGGTACTACCGCGGCAGCCCGACCGGCTTCAACAACGTCATGCCGCGCCGGGGCAAGTTCAACGGCGGCTTCTTCTATCGCGCCGCCTGGTCCATCATGGACGTCCACCAGCGCACCGGCGGGGTGGCTCCATCGGCGGCCTTCAACTACAGCCCGGCGCAGATCTATCCCGGCGATACGGTCAGCTTCACCGACCAGTCGAGCGGCGCGCCGACGAGCTGGAGCTGGAGCTTCGGACCGGATGGAACGCCGGTCGGCGGGACCTCCTCGTCATCGCAGAACCCGCAGGTGAAGTTCGCCGCCAAGGGCACGAAGACGGTCTCGCTGAGCGCCGCCAACTCCGTCGGCACGAGCCCGGCTGCCAGCCAGCAGGTGACCGTGCTCGATCCGGCGCCGCAGATCGGCGGGATCACCGTCTCGCCCGCGAGCCCCCTGCAGTGCCAGCCCGTGACCCTGACGGCGACCGGCGTGACCGGCCAGGCGACCCTCGGCTATAGCTGGAAGATCACCGATCCCGGCTCGATCGTGGCGCCGGGCGGCACGGGCGCGGCGAATCCCTTCGTGTGGGACACCCATCTCAACAACCCCTTGCCGCAGGCCTACACCGCGACGATCACGGTGAGCAACGGGGCCGGCACGGCGTCGAAGAGCGCCGCGTTCACCCTCGGCGCGCTGCCGGCGCTGCCGACCTCGAGCTTCGCTCCCACCAACCTGCCGTTCGCCGCCGGCACCGTGCAGCTCGGCGTCAGCGTCGCCGGCGCCACGGAGTGGAACTGGGACTTCGGCGACGGCGCCGGCTTCACCGGCTGGACCTCCGATCCGCTCGCCGGCCCCAATCCGTCCCACACCTACACGACGACCGGCAACAAGACGGTGCGGGTCAAGGTCCGCAACTGCCTGTCGGACCCGAACGGGCTGCAGAGCGCGGCGCTGACGGTCGACATCCTGCAGATCGCGCCGCTGGTGGCGAGCTTCAGCGCCAGCTGCGCCTTCGCGCCGTGCTCGTTCGGCACCGGCCAGGCCGTCCCCTTCAACGACCAGTCGCAGAACGCCCAGCTCTGGGATTATGACTGGACGCACACCGGCGCCAGCGCGGGGAGCTGCAGCTTCACCGATGCCGGGCATGCCTCGCCGGTCATCTCCCATACCTACACGGCGGCCGGCGTCTTCCAGCCCTGCCTTCGCGTGCGCCGCGGCGCCACCGAGGCGAACGTCTACGTCCATCCGACGTTCCACGTCAGCTCGTCGATCGACGCCCGCCGGGCCTCGCCATCTCGGGGCCGGCGACCGGGACCCCGGGGTAGCCCTCGCCTTCTCGGCATCGGCGTCCAACTGCACGCCGGCCGCGACCGGCTGGAGCTGGACGCTGACGGGGGGCACGCCGCCGAGCTCGACGTCGGCCGCTCCCTCGGTGACCTACGCCGCCAACGGGACCTACAGCTTGAGCGTCACCAATACGGGCTGCGCGGGCGCGCTCGGCACCTGGAGCGTCACCATCGGCTCGAACGGTAACGGCGGCTCTCTCGCCGCGACCTTCACCTTCGCGCCGGCGGCGCCGACCGCCGGGCAGTCGGTCGCCTTCGACGGCAGCTCGTCGACCGGCAGTCCGACCCTCTTCAGCTGGCAGTTCGGCGACGGCACGACGGGCAGCGGCAAGACCGCCGCGCACACCTACGCCAACGCGGGCAACTACAACGTCGTGCTGACGGTGTGCAGCGCGGCGACCTGCCTCAGCTCGGCGCCCAAGGCGATCGTGGTGGGCCCCGCCAACGGAGTCACGCCCCTCGATCCCAACTTCACCAGCAGCGCGACCTGCTTCAACCAGTTCGGCCTCAAGGAGTGCGACGGCCAGGCCGGAGTGGTCATCAACCTGTCGGCGGTCACCACGCAGGCGACGAGCTACGCGTGGGACTTCGGCGACGGCACCACGGGCTCCGGTCCCGCCGTCACTCACGTCTGGAAAGCGGCCGGCAACTTCAACGTCAAGCTGACGGTCGCCAACAGCCAGACGAGCGCCAACCAGACGCTCCTCTTCAAGCTCAGCCCGGCGACGGCGGTCGCCAGCTCGGTGCTGCTGCCCTGGATCGCCCAGACGCGCGGCGTCCTCACCCAGACCAGCGACCTCTACGTCCACAACCCCGGCAGCACGCCGATGGACGTGACCCTCGAGTTCCGCCGCCGGGGCACCCCGGAGGACAATCCGCCGCGGGTGACCCGCACGGTGGCGCCGGGTGCCACGCTCTTCTCCTCCGACGTGCTGAACGGCCTCTTCGGCCGGCCGGAGAACACCGTCGGCTTCGTCACGGTCGCGGTGCCGAACGGCGCCGCGCCGATCATCACGTCGTACAACACGACGTTCCAGAGCGACGGTACGCAGTTCGGTCAGACCATCTCGGGCGTCTCGATGACGCCGGCCGGTGCGGCCGCGGCGAGCCAGGCGAGCAGTCAGGCGGCGGAGGTCCAGCACCTGGTCGCTCTCAACGACAACGCCAGCGAAGTCTCGTATTTCGGTCTGTCCAACCCCAACGACCAGCCGGCGACCTATCGGTTGAGCCTCTTCGACAACCAGGGCAAGGCGATCGGCGCGCCCACCAATTTCGTCATGGCCCGCCTCGGCCTCAAGCAGTTCCAGCGCGAGGAGATCGAGAGCCTGTTCGGCGTCTCGAACGCCGACGACTACCGGGTGCAGATCGAGACCATCTCGGGCGGTCATATCTACCCCTATGGCGCCAAGCTCCGCACCGCGTCCTTCGATCCATCGTTCGTCGGACCCGGTGAGACGAGGTCGAAGGTCTACGTGATCGGCGCGCTGTCCACTCCGGGCCTGAACAGCACCCTGTGGCGCAGCGACCTCGTCGTCTCGAACACCAGCGGCAAGGTGATCCAGACGACGATGTCGTTCATCGGCGTCGGCGTGGCGAGCCAGCCCCTCGCGCCGGTAACCCTCACCCTGCAGCCCGGCGAGACGCAGCGGCTCGCCAACGTCGTCGCCGACAAGTGGGGAGTGAAGGACGCGGTCGGCATTCTCACCTTCAGCACCGACGCCGCGTCGAGCGCCTTCCCGATCGTGCAGGGCGAAAGCTACGACTTCTCGACGGGGGTGCGCCGGTTCGGCCAGTCGATGTCGGCCATCTCGGACGGCGAGGCGGCAAGCGCCGGCCAGGGCCATTACCTGGTCGGCCTGCGCCAGGATGCCGGTCACTGGACCGCGTTCTGGCTCTTCAACCCGTCGAGCGCCTACGGCTCCTACGACCTCGTCTACCGCGCTCTCGACGGCAGCGTGCTCGGCAAGATCACCGGTATCTCGCTGCCGCCCGGCAAGAGCAAGCTCTTCCGGCCGAGCGAGCACCCGATCCCCGCCGCCGGCGTCCAGGGCGGGTTCACGGTGCAGATCATGGTGCACAGCGGAGAGGCCCTGGCGGCCGGTCAGGTCGTCAACCTGACGACCAACGATCCGGCTTACATCCAGGGGACCACGCGCTAGACGAGCGGCTCCGACCGTATTTCCCCGGCCGCCGGACGCCCGTCCGGCGGCCTTTTCTCTGCCCCCGCCATTCGCGCCGTCTGCTTCGACGATGAGCCGACCGTCCGCCTTCTATGGCGGCCTGTTCCTGACCGCGCTCGCGACGCTCGTCCTCGAGGTCGTCGATACGCGGATCCTCTCGGTCCTCACCTGGTATCACCTCGCCTTTCTCGCCATCTCTCTCGCCCTGCTGGGGATGACGGCCGGCGCCGTCTACGTCTACCTCCGGCCGGAGCGCTTCGGCGCCCAGCCTGGCGATGGTCCCGCATCGCGCCAGGCGGGGCGCTTCGCCGCCTGGTTCGGGGCGAGCATTCCGGCGAGCCACCTCGCCCTCCTGTCGCTGCGCCTGCCGATCCAGATCACCGCCGACGCGATGGACCTCTGGACGCTCATCTTCGCAAGCGCCCTCCTGGCGGCGCCGTTCTTCTTCTCCGGGGTCACGATCGCCCTCGCGCTCACCCGCGTGTCGCTCCCGCTCGGCCGTCTCTACGCCGCGGACCTCCTGGGCGCCGGCACCGGCTGCCTCGCCGCGATCCTGCTCCTCGAAGGCTGCGATCCGTCGACCGGCCTCCTCCTGCTCGGCGGCCTGGCCGCCCTGGCGGCGGTCGCCTTCGCCGCCGCCGCCGGCGGCCGCCGGCGCTGGGCGACGGCGCTCGCCATCGCGCTGCTCGCCCTCGGCGCCCTCAACGGGCGCCTCTATCCGCGGCTCGTCTGGATCGGCACGATGAAGGGCAACCCGGTGCCCGAGCCCCTGCTCTTCGATCTCTGGAACAGCCACTCGCGCATCACCGCCCGCCCGGCCGGGCACGGCGCGCCGGCCCTCTGGGGGCCGGGCTCGCGCCTGCCCGCGGCGGCGGTCGATCAGATCCCGCTCCGCATCGACGGCGGCGCCTTCACCGTCTGCACGCGCTTCAGCGGCGCCGAGGACCTCCGCTGGCTGGGCTACGATCTGACCAACCTCGGCTTCCAGCTCCGCGGCTCGGGCGACGTCGCCGTGATCGGGGTCGGCGGCGGGCGCGACCTGCTCTCGGCGCTCGCCTTCGGCAGCCGCCGGGTCACCGGGATCGAGGTCAACGGCCTCTTCCTCCGCCTCCTGACGCGTGATCTGCGGCGCTTCGCCGGCCTCGCCGACCGGCCCGAGGTGCGGCTGGTCCATGCCGAGGGGCGCTCCCATCTGGCGGCGTCGGGGGCGGCCTACGACCTGATCCAGATGGCGCTCGTCGACACCTGGGCATCGACCTCCGCCGGCGCCATGACCCTGACCGAGAACGGCCTCTATACCGTCGAGGCCTGGGAGCTGTTCCTCCACCGCCTGCGACCGGGCGGCCTCCTCGCGGTCAGCCGCTGGTACTCGCCGGAGGATCCGGGCGAGACCGCGCGTCTCCTCTCGCTTGCCACCGCGACCCTGCTGCGCCGCGGAGCGGCGGCTCCCCGAGAGCACCTGGCGCTCGCCACCGCGGGGCGGCTTTCGATCCTCCTCGTCGGCCGCGACCCGCTCCGCGCCGCCGACGTCGCCCGCCTCCGCGGCGTCGCCCGGCGCTGCGGCTTCGGCTTTCTGGTGCTGCCGGACAGCGCTCCAGCGCAGCCTCTGCTCGCCGGGATCGTCGCCGCGCGGAGCGCGGGCGAGCTCGCGACGGCCACCCGGCATGCGGCCCTGGCGCTCTCGCCGCCCACCGACGACGAGCCGTTCTTCTTCAACATGCTGCGCCCGGCGGCCTGGTGGCGCGGCGGTTTCTCCCGCTCGCGCGCCGGCGGCGTGATCGAGGGGAACCTGCGCGCGACGGACAGCCTGCTCGCGATCCTCGTCGCCGTCGCCCTCCTCGCCGCGGCGACGCTCCTCGTGCCGCTCGTCCTGCGCGGCCGCGATCACGGCCTGGCGCGGCGCGATTTCGCCGCCGCGGCCGCCTACTTCGCGCTGATCGGCCTGGGCTTCATGCTGGTCGAGATCGGGCTCATGCAGCGCTTTTCGGTCCTCCTCGGCCATCCGGTCTATTCGCTCGCCGTCACGCTGATGATGCTGATCGTCTCGACCGGCCTGGGGAGCCTGGCCTCGGACGCCCTCGCCGCCCGCTCGCGCGCGGTCCTCGCCCTCCCCTTCGCCCTCGCCCTGGCGCTCGGCGTCCTGCCGTGGGCGATCTCGGCGAGCGCGCCCGGTGCGGCGGCGGCCGGCCTCGCCGGCGAAGGTGCTCCTGATCGCCGTCCTCACCGTCCCGATCGGGCTCCTCCTCGGCCTCTGCTTCCCCGTCGGCATGCGCCTGCTCCGCTCGCGCTCGCCGGCGGCGATGTCCTGGATGTGGGGCTTGAACGGCGCCTTCGGCGTCCTCGGCAGCGCCCTCGCGGTCCTGGTGTCGATGAGCTTCGGGATCAGCCGCTGCTTCTACCTCGCGGCCCTCTGCTATCTCGCCCTCGCGATTCCGATCGCCGCGCTGCGGAGACCCGTCGTCGGCCAGGGTACTATGCCGCGATGAGCCCCTCCGTGGTCGAGGTCGAGCGCCTCTCGAAGACCTACCGGGTCTACGGGAGCCCGTGGGACCGCCTGCGCGAGCTGGCGTTGCGCCGGCCGTTCCACCGCGACTTCCACGCCCTGGGCGACGTGACCTTCTCGCAGACGCGCGGGGGAGGGCCTGGCGCTCATCGGCGAGAACGGCGCCGGCAAGAGCACGCTCCTGAAGATCCTCGCCGGCATCACCGCTCCCACCTCCGGGACGTCGCGGGTGGCCGGCAAGATCGCCTCCATCCTCGAGCTCGGCTCCGGCTTCCACCCCGAGTTCACCGGCCGCCAGAACATCGCCTTGAACGCCGCCATGCTCGGCCTCTCGGAGGACGGAGGTGGCGCAGAAGCTGCCGGCGATCGTCGACTGGAGCGAGCTCGGCGAGTTCATCGACCAGCCGGTCAAGGTCTACTCGACGGGCATGGCGATGCGGCTCGGCTTCTCGATCGCGACGCAGGTCGAGCCCGACGTCCTGATCATCGACGAGGCGCTCTCGGTGGGCGACGGCTACTTCCAGAAGAAGTGCATGGACCGGCTGCGCGAGTTCGTCGGCGCGGGCGGCACGCTGCTCTTCTGCTCGCACGCCATGTACTACGTCTCGGCCTTCTGTCAGCGCGCCCTCTGGCTGCGCCACGGGCGGGTCGAGGCGCTCGGCGGGGTGGGGGAGGTGGTGCGGGAGTACGAGAACTTCCTCCTCGCCAAGAGCGCCGCGCACGCCGTCGATCCGGTGGGGGCGGCGGCGGCGGAGCACCCGCCGGCGCCGGCCCGCATCAGCGCCGTGCGCCTCCTCGGCGCGCCTTCGGAGCGACCGCTCCTGACCTGCGGCGATCCGCTCGAGATCGAGATCGTCTGGGAGACGGGGGAGCCTCGCCTGGGCTTCCACGTCGGGGTGGGGATCAACCGCATCGACGGCGTCGAGGTGGTGTCGTTCGGCACCCACGCCGACGGCGTAGGGCCGATCGCGGGGGCCCGCCGGCATACCGTCCGTCTGCTCCTGCCCAGCCTGCCTTTGGTCAAGGGGGAATTCACACTGTATATTTTTCTCTTGGACGAGGGGGGCCTCCACATCTACGACCAGCGGCTGCTGCAGCGCGCGTTCACCGTCGAGAGCCCCTCCTATGCCTTCGGCCTGATCCGCGTCGAGCACCGCTGGGACGTGGACGGCGCGGCCGGCGGCAACGTAGAAGCAGGCGCAGAAGCCGAGACCGCCAGGGTCGAGGCCGGAAGCCACCCATCGCGATGAAGACCGAAAGCTCCTCTCGGCTCGCCGAATCGCCGGCCGCCGTCCCCCGCCTGCTGCTGAACCCGTTCCTCCACGTCGACGAGGCGCGGGTGTACGACCCGCTGACCGACCGCGCGCTCGCCGCGGGCGAGCCCGGGTACGCCGCGCTCCGCGCGCTCCTCGCCGGCGCGGCGGTCGGCGGGCTCGCCCCGGCCGAGCGCGACGCCCTGGCCGCCGCGGGCTGGCTGCTGGCGGACGACGGCGATCCGGCGGAGCGCTTCCTCCTCAAGCACGTCTCGCTCGAGGCCCACACCGTGTGCAATCAGGCGTGCTACTTCTGCCCGGTGTCGATCGCGCCGCGCGAGGACTACTTCATGCCGACCGAGCTCTACGAGCGGATCCTGGGCGAGCTCGCGGCGTTCCGGGCGACGATCGAAGCGGTCTTCATGATCAATTACAACGAGCCGACGGCCGACCGCCGCTTCGTCGATCAGGTGCGCGCCATCAAGGCAGCGGGGCTGCCGCCGGCCGTGCTCACCAATGCCACCGGCCTGACGCCGCAGCGCATCGACGCCCTGGTCGAGATGGGCGGCCTGCGCTTCCTGTCGATCAACCTCTCGACCTTGGACCGCGAGCGCTACCGCCGCGAGCGCGGCGGCGATCACCTGCCGGCGGTGCTCAGGAACCTCGACTACGCGCGCGACCGCTCGCTCGCCGAGCAGATGGACATCGTCGTCCTGGGCACCGGCAACGACGATCACCGGCGGGACTTCGCCGAGATCTCCGAGCGCTTCGCCGGCAGCCGCTTCGCCGTCAAGTCGTTCGAGGTGATGGACCGCGCCGGCTACCTCCAGATCGGCTTGAAGCCGGCGGCGGGCGGCAAGCAGCTCTGCGGCTGCGACAACCTGGGCTCGCGCCCGCTCCAGCACCTCCACATCACCCCGCAGGGCAAGGTCGTGCTCTGCTGCGAGGACTACGACGCCAAGTACGTGGTGGGGGACCTCCACCGCGAGAGCGTCCGCGAGGTGCTCACCGGCCCGGCGCTCGCCCTCATGCGCCGCTGGGCGTACGGCTTGGCGGAGGCGCCGGCCGACTTCATCTGCCGCGGCTGCACGTTCGCCCTCACGCGTTCGTAAGCCGGGCCGATTCGGGCCTTCCCCCGGCCATGCGCCTGGCCATCGTCCTCGTCCACTACCACACGCCGGAGCTGGCCGCCGAGGCCGTCGCGGCGCTCGCGGCGGACGTCGCGGCGGCGGCGATCGAGGCCGAGTGGCGCCTGGTCGACAACGGCAGCGACGAGGCCGGGGGCGCCCGGCTCGACGCCCTGGGCATCGGAAGGATCGATCCGGGGAGGAACCTCGGCTACGCGGGCGGCGTCAACCTGGGCATCGCGGGCACGACGGCCGAGGCGATCCTGATCGCCAACCCCGACGTGCTGGTGCTGCCCGGCTGCGTGCCGGCGCTCCTCGCCGCGCTCGAGCGCGGCGCGGCGGTGGCCGGCCCCCGCTTCTACTGGGACCGGGGGAGGAGGATGCTGCTGCCGCCCGCCGAGCCGCGGACCCGGCGCGCCGAGATCGTCGCCGCGCTGGCCGGCGGCAGCCCGGCGTGGGCGGCCCGCGCCCGCCGGCGCCTGCGTCGCGACGCCCGCCGATTCGGGTCGGCCACCGCCGAGATGCCGCCGCTCGCCAGCCACGCCCTCTCCGGGAGCCTCCTCGCCCTCCGCCGCGCGGCGTGGGAGCGGGTGGGGCCGTTCGACGACGGGTACCCGCTCTACTTCGAGGAGACCGACTGGCTGCTCCGCGCCCGGCGGCGGGGCCTCGCCGGGGCGTATGTCCCGGCGGCCGAGGCGATCCATCTCCACGCGCAGAGCGCGGCGCGCGAGCCGCGGGCCGCCGCCTGGTTCGAGGAGTCGGCGCGGCGCTTCCGCCGGCGCCACTACGGGCCGGGCTTGGCGCGCCTGCTCCTCGCGCTGGGCCGCCGGGCCGCGCGCCGGCCGGTAGGGTTTCCCCCCGCTCCGTTCCCCGCCGAGGGTATCGACCTCGCCGCCCATTCGGCCGGGCGCCAGGGCGAGGCGCTGTGGGTCGAGGTTTCGCCCAACCCGACCGGCTTCCCGGCGGCGGCGGAGCGCCTGCCGCGGCCCGCCGGCCGCTGGCGGCTCCCGGCGGAGATCGTCCACCGCCTGCCGGGCGTCCCTCTCGCGGTCCGCCTGGTCGACGGCGGCGGCCGCGAGGTCGCCGCCTACACCCTCCGCTGCGGGACGGCTCCCGCGGCCTCCTGAGATGCGCGTCGCCTACGTCCTGCCGCTGCCGGAGCTGGGAGGGGGGAGCAAGGTCGTCTTCCAGCACGCCGACCTGCTCGCCGCAGCCGGCCTCGAGGTCACGGTGCTCGGCGCCGGCCCGCGGCCGGGCTGGGCACGGCTGGCGTCGCCCTACGTGGACTACTCAGCCGCCCCGCCGCGGCTGCTGTCGCAGGACCTGGTGATCGCCACCCTGTGGTCGACGATCGCGACGGCGCGGAGCTTCGCCCTCGGGCCGCTGGCGCATTTCTGCCAGGGCTACGAGGGCGGGCTCGCTCACCTGCGGCCGGTCCTCTCCGAGATCGTGGCCGCCTATGCGCAGCCGCTCCCGACCCTCACCGTGACGCCCTATCTCGCCCGCTTTCTGGCCGAGCGCTTCGGGCGCCAGGCGGTCGTCGCGCCGCCGGCGCTCGACCCCCTCTACCGGCCGCGCCATCGTCTCCGCCCCCGCCGCCGGCCGTGGATCGCCATCCCAGGGATCTTCGAGGCCGAGGTGAAGGGAGTGCCGACGGCGCTCGCCGCGGTGCGGCTCCTGCGCCAGGCGGGATGCCGCGCCCGCGTGCTGCGGTTCTCGCTCCTGCCGCTCTCGGCAGCCGAGGGCGGCCTCCTGGCGCCGGACCGGTATCTCCATGCCGTGCCTCCCGCCGAGGTCGCGCGGGCGCTCTGCCGCTGCGACCTGCTCTTCTTCGCCTCGCGCGCGGAGGAGGGTTTCGGCCTGCCGCTCCTCGAGGCGATGGCCGCCAAGGTCCCGGCGGTCGCCTCGCGGATCCCCTCGACCGAGTACATGACCGGGCCCATGGGGGCCGGCGCCGTCCCGCTGGTGGCGCCGGAGGACGCCGCGGGCTTCGCCGCCGCCGCCCGCCGCCTCCTCGGCTCGGCGCGCGACTGGCGGCGGGCGCGGCGCGCCGGCTGGCGCGCCGCGGCGCGGTTCCGGCCGGAGGCGGTGGCGCCAGAGGTCCTCGCCGCGGTGCGCTGGGCGGCGGAGCGGGCGAGCCGCTAGCTGCCGGGTCGGCTGAGCCGGGTCGGCTGAGGAGGATGCGCCGGGTCAACGGAACGCCACGACGTAGAAGCCCTTGGTCGCCAGGCTGTCGCGGTCGATCCCGAAGGCCGGCGGCAGAGCGGCGAAGCGGTCGGGTAGCTCGGTCCTCTGGGGGACGATCTCGGCGCGCTCGAAGCCGCAGCGGGCGAGCCAGTCGGCGAGCGTGCGGCGGGTGAAGAAGCGGTAGTGCGTGTAGCAGAGGAGCCCGATCGGCAGGTAGTCCCAGCGCCCGGCGAGGAGGTCCTCGACGACCGCCCAGTGGCCGACGTTGGGCACCGAGAGCACCAGCCGGCCGCCGGGGCGGAGCAGCTCGCGGGCGCGGGCGAGGAAGCGCTCGTTGTCGGTCAGGTGCTCGAAGAGCTCGAGCGCCAGGACGACGTCGAACTCGCCGGCCAGGTCGAGCGTCTGGACGTCCCCCTGGTGGACGGCGTGGAGGCGGCGGGCGGCGTCGCGCGCCACTTCCGGGTTGAGCTCGACCCCGGTCACCCGGCAGCCGAGCCGCCGCTGCAGGAGCTCGCCGGTCAGGCCGCGCCCGCAGCCGATCTCGAGCACGTCGCGCGCCGCCGCCGGCACGAACGGCAGGACGTCGTCGCGCACCTCGCCGTAGTAGTCGATGAAGACGTGACACAGGCCGGCGGCCACGACGGCCGTGGCCGATTGAATGCCGGCGGCCACGACGGCCGTGGCCGATTGAATGCCGGCGGCGATGGCCGGTTCAGATCCACCATCGGCGGCCGCTCCGGCGAGCGCCGCGGGGTCGCGGAGCAGCCGGTCGAGGGGGACCTGGCGGAGGATCGCGGCGAACCGCTCGGCGCTCCACAGGGCGACCGGCAGATGGGAGGCCGGCGGCTCGCGCCGCCCGCCGGCGGCGAGGAAGGCCGCCTCGACACCCTCGTAGCCGCGGAGCGTGTAGACCGGCGCCGCGCCCGCGAGGCCGGCCGCGGCGAGGGGCGTCGGCCGCACCTCCGCGGCGCCGGCGGCCAGGGCCTGGCGCATCGCGGCCAGGCTCGCCTCCGCCACCAGCACGTTCTGGGGGCCGAGCAGCAGGACCGCGCTCTCGCCGGCGAGCGCCGCGGCCTCGGGGCCGCCTCCGGGATCGGCCAGGAAACGCACCGCGCCGAAGGCGCGCCGGGCGGCGAGGAGGACCTGCGAGAGGAGGTAACGGAACTCTGGCGCTTCGGCGCTCTCGGCGTCGAGCGCCTTCAAGACGAGGAGGTCGGCCATGGCGGGTGGGGGACGGCGATCCTGGCGCCCGGCGGGCATTCTACCGTTGCCGCTACAATCGCGCCTCGATGCCCGAGCTCTCGGTGGTGATCCCGGCCTTCAACGAGGCCGAGCGGCTCGGCCCCAGCCTCGAGCGCGCCCTCGCCTACCTGGAGCGGCGCGGCGCCAGCTTCGAGCTGCTGGTGGTCGACGACGGCAGCGGCGACGGAACCGGCCGGGTGGCGTCGAGCTACGCCGGCCGCGGCGTGCGCCTCCTCACCCATGCGGTCAACCGCGGCAAGGGGGCGGCGTTGCGCACCGGCGTCCTGGCGAGCGCCGGGGCCGCGGTGCTGGTCTCCGACGCCGACTTCTCGACCCCCATCGACGAGCTGCCGAAGCTCGAGCGGCGTCTGGCCGACGCCGAGCTGGTGCTGGGGAGCCGCGCCGTGCCCGGCGCCGAGCTGCGCGAGCGCCAGCCGCTCTACCGCGAGCTCATGGGGAAGGCCTTCAACCTGCTGATCCGCATCCTCGGCATCCGCGGCCTGCACGACACCCAGTGCGGCTTCAAGCTGCTGCGGGGCGACGTCGGCCGCCAGCTCTTCGCCGAGATGGTCGTCGACGGCTTCGCCTACGACGTCGAGATGGTGTGGCTGGCGCAGCGGCACGGCTACCGCGTGGTCGAGGTCGGGGTGGTGTGGGCGAACTCCGCCGCCTCGAAGGTCGATCCCATCCGCTCGTCGCTCGAGATGTTCCGCGACGTGATCGCCCTGCGCCTGCGGCGGTTCCGGCGGTGAGCCGGCCGCGGCGCGCCCCGGAGAGGCCCTGAACCCGGCCCTGCCCCTCCTCGCGCTGCTCACCGCGGCGGGCGCCCTGCTGCGCCGGCGCGGCCTCGGCGTCCCCTGGGCGGCGGTCGGCCTCGCCGGCATCGCCCTCCTCGCCCCCGCCCTGGCGCTGCCGACCGGCGTCCCCAGCCCCGCCGCGGCGCTCTCGACGATCCCGCCCTGGCAGGGGAGCGGCGCCGCCGGCCTCGGCAATCCGGTCCTGCGCGACGTCACCTTCCAGATCGAGCCCTGGCTGCTCTTCCTCCGCCGCGAGCTGCGGGCGGGGCGGCTGCCGTTCTGGAACCCGCACCAGTCCTCCGGCGCGCCCTTCTGGGCCAACGGCCAGTCGGCGCCGCTCTTCCCGCTCCACCTCCTCTTCGCGGCGCTCCCCGTGGGGCTCGGCCTGACGCTCCTCCCCTGGCTGCGCCTGGTGATCGGCGGCTGCGGCGCCTGGGTGCTGGCGCGCGAGCTGGGCCTGACGCGCCAGGCGGCGCTGCTCTCGTCCGTCACCTTCCCGCTCGCCGGGATGACGGTCTCCTTCCTGCTCTTCCCCATGGGCAACGCCCTCGCCCTCCTGCCGTGGGTCCTCTGGGCGGTCGAGCGGATCGCGGCGGGCGCGCCGGGCGGCACGCTGGCGCTCGCCGTCGCCGGCGGCCTGCAGCTCCTCGCCGGCCACCCCGAGACGGCGGCGCACACGGCGCTCCTCTCGGGCGTCTATCTGGCGGTCCGCGGCGCCGGGCCGGCCGGGGAGCGCGGCGCCGGGCGCGGCGCGGAGCTCGGACCCCATCGCGCCTGGCAGGCCTGGGCCGCGCTCGCCGCCGGCTGGGCGCTCGCGGCGCTCGCCGCCGGGGTCGAGATCGTCCCCGTCGCCGTCGCCCTGCCCTGGAGCAGCCGCTGGCAGCTCCACCTGGCCGGCCCCGAGCCGCCGCTCGGCCTCCTCGCCCGGCAGCCGCTCCGCCTCGTCCTGCCGCAGCTCTACGGCCACCCGGCCGCCGGCACCTGGTGGGGGCCGTTCAACTACTCGGCGACGGCGGTCTACGCCGGGGCCCTCGCCCTGCCGCTCGCCGCGGCGGGGCTCGCCGGCGCCCGCGAGGACCGGCGCCTGCGCGGCATCGCCGCCCTGCTCGCCTTCTCGTTCCTCGCCGCCTATCACCTCCCCGGCCTGCGCGAGGCGCTGGGCGCTCTCCCCGTCGTGGGCCGGGCGCCGCTCCATCGGCTGCTCGCCGGCGTCGAGCTCGGCCTCGCCCTCTTGGCCGGGGCCGGTTTCGACCGCTGGCTCGCCGGCAAGGGGCGCGGCCTCGCCCTCCTGACCTGGAGCGGCGCGGGCGCGGTGGGGCTCCTCCTCGCCGCCGCCTGGGTTCTCTTCGCCCGCGACTGGGCGGCGCGCGGCCTGCTGCGGCAGGAGGCGGCCTGGACGGCCCTCGCCGCAGCGGCCGCCTTGGGGGTAGCCCTGGCTCTCCGCCTCGCCCCGGCGCGGCGCAGCGCCTGGGGCCTGCTGCTGCCCGCCTTCGCGGTCTGCGACCTCCTGGCCGCCCACGGCGCCATCAACCCCGGCCTGGCGCTCGAGAAGCTCTATCCCGCGACCGGCGCCGTCCGCTTCCTCTCCGCTCAGGACGGCCGGGTGGCGGCGACCGGCGCGGCGCTCCGGCCGGACGCCGCGATGGTCTACGGCCTCGACGACCCGCGGGGAGACGATCCCCTGAAGGTCGCCCGCTACGAGGCGGTCTACGGCTCGTTCGCCACCCCCGATCCCGTCTACTTCCAGCCGATCGTCCGCTGGAGCGACCCGTGGCTCGACCGGCTCGGCGTCCGCTGGGTGCTGACCGGCCCCGCCGAGCCGCCGCCGGTGCCGGGCTGGCGGGCCGCGTACGCCGGCTCCGACGCGCGGGTCTACGAGCGGCCGGGGGCGCTCCCCGTCGTCCGTTGGGAGGATGGGGGGGAGGGGGCGACGGCGCGGGTGGTGCGGCGGAGCCCCGGATCGTGGGAGGTCGTCTGGCGCGCCCCTCGCCGCGGCCGGCTGGTGGTCGCCGAGAGCGCGGTTCCGGGCTGGCGGGCGGCGATGGACGGGCGCCCGGTCCCGGTCGCGACCGCCGACGGCATCCTCCTCGGCGTCGCCCTGGGTCCGGGGGAGGGGCGGATCGCCCTCACCTACCGCCCGCCGGGTCTCGTCGCCGGCGCCCTGGCGAGCCTGCTGGGGGTGATCGCGATGGCCGCGATGGCGGTGGCCGGGAAGGCAGGGTCCGGGAAGGCGGTGGCCGGGATCCGCTCGGCAGCCGGCGCGGCATTCGACGGCGCGCGGGGCGCCGGGCCGCGGTGAGGTTTCCCCTCTCGCCCGCCGTCGAGCTGCGGCCCACCGGCGAGGCCGACCTCCCCGCCCTCTCGGCGCTCTTCGCGCGGCGCTTCGGCCACCCGCTCTCGGCGCTCGAGTGGGAGTGGAAGTACCGCCGCTCGCCGGGCGAGGGGCGTAGCCTGGTGGCGGTCGCCGGGGGCGAGGTCGTCGCCCACGCCGGCGCCCTCCGCCTGCCGGCCCGCTGGCGGGGTGGGGAAGGGGGGATCTGGCAGCTCGCCGACTTCGCCGGCGAGGCCGCGGGGAGCGCAAGAACCGGCCTGCGGCCGCCGCTCGTCGCCCTCGGCCGCCGCCTCCTCGCCGACCTCCCCGGCCCCGGCGACGCGCCGTGGATCTTCGGTTTTCCCAGCGAGCGCCATTTCCGCCTCGGCGCCCACGTCTTCGGCTACCGGCCGCTCGCGGTCGTCCAGCCCCTGGCCGGGACCCTCCCTGCCGCCGCGGTCTCGGCGTCCGCGCCCGCCGCGGCCGCGAGCCTCGAGGCCGCGGACCACTGCGGCGACTGGGCGGAGGCGGTCTGGGAGCGCTGCGCCGTCTTCGGCGTGCGGCGCTCGGCGGCCTTCCTCAACTGGCGCTACCACGCCCGGCCGGAGCGCTATTACCGCTTCTACCGCCTGCGCCAGGGGGGCGCGGAGGGCCTCCTGGTCTTCGCCTTCGTGGGCGCCGAGGCCTGGGCGGCGGAGGTGTGGCTACCCGCCGGCGCCGAGTGGTACCCTTCGCTCCTCGCCGTCGCGACCGACCTGCGCGCCAGCGGCCTCGGGACCTGGCGCTTCTGGCCCGGCCTCCCCGCGCCGCTCGCCGCGGCGCTCGGCCTCGCCGCGGCGGGCGAGCCGCTCGCCCTCGGCTGCCGGGGGCGAGCCGGCGGCCCCGATCCCGTCCTCGCCGCCCAGGGTTTCACCTACGCCATGGGAGACTATGACCTCGCCTGAGCCGGCGGCTCCGGAGACAGCCCGCGGGCGAGGGCTGGTGAGGCCCGGGCTCGCGGCCGTGGCCCTCCCCCTCATCCCCCTCGTCGTCCTCGTCATCCTCGTCCTCTTCGGCGGCGGCTGCCGCCGCGCCGGCCCCCCCGGCTTCGAGCTGCGGCCGGCGGTCGAGGCGGGCGCCTACGCCGTGGGCAGGCCGCCGGCCGGCGGCCCGCCCGGCGGCCTCGTCTTCCCCGGCAAGCCGGAGCTCCGCGACCTCGACCTCGACCACGAGCGCCGGCCGGTCGTCCTGGCGGCTCCCGGCGCCTGGACCTGGCGCGGCGAGGTGCCGGCCGGCGCCACCCTGCACGCCGGCCTCGCCCTCCTCCCCGCCGCCTGGGACGCCGTCGGCGCGCTCGAGGCGACGATCGAGGTGCGCGACCGGCGCGGCCGCGAGGTGCTCGTCGTCGGCCGCCGCGGCAAGTCCGACAACGGGACCTGGCTCGACCTCGACGCCGACCTCGCCCGCTGGGCGGGGAGCGACGGTCACCCTCACCTTCGCCGCCGACCTCGCCGGCCTGCCGCCCCGCTACCGGCGCGCCAACCTCGTCGCCTGGGGGCCGGTGGCGCTCGCCGCGCCGTGGGACGGCGACGCGCCCGAACGTCCTCTTCATCCTCGTCGACACCCTGCGCCGCGACCGCCTCACCCCCTACGGCTACCGGCGCGACACCACGCCCGAGATCGCCCGCCGCCTGGCCGCCCCCGGCACCGTCTTCGAGGACGCCTACAGCCAGGCGCCATGGACTCTCCCCTCCGTCGTCTCGCTGATGACCGGCCGCCTGCCGGGCGAGCTCCTCGGCGAGGACCTCGCGACCTACGGCGTGCCGGCGGGCGTCGAGACCATGGCCGAGCGCCTGCGGAAGCTCGGCTACGAGACCGGGGGCTACCTCGCCAACCCGGCCCTCCACGCCGGCGCCGGCTTCGAGCGCGGCTTCGAGAGCTTCTACGCGCCGCCCGCCGACGTCGAGTGGATCCGCAAGCACGCCGATTCGCTCAACGCCCGCGCCGTGCCGTGGCTCCGCGCCCACCAGGGGCGGCCGTTCTTTCTCTACGTCCACTACGTCGACCCGCACGACCCCTACGACAATCCCGGAGGTGGTCGGCGGCCGCTCGCCCTTCCTCCCCGGCTACCGCGGCCCGGTGACCGGCGAGTGGGTGCACGGCATCTACACCGGCCACCGCGCGCTGCCGGACCCGGCGCGCGATCTGCCGCAGATCGACGCGCTCTACGACTGCGAGGTCCACTACGTCGACCGCTACATCGGCGAGCTGCTGGCGGCGCTGCCGCCCGCCATCCTCGCCCGCACGATCGTCGTCCTGACCGCCGACCACGGCGAGGAGATCCACGACCACGGCGGCTGGAAGCACGGCCAGACGCTCTACGAGGAGCAGATCCACGTGCCGCTCGTCGTGCGCTGGGACGGCCACGTCCCGGCCGGCCGCCGCCTGCGCGGCACCGTCCGCCTGCTCGACCTGCTGCCGACCCTCGTCGACGCGGTCGGCGGCCGCCCCGACCCGGCCTGGCAGGGGGTCGACCTCCTCCCGTCCCTGACCGGCGGGCGGCGCTGCCGCGACCGCCCCGCCTTCGCCCACGGCCTCTCGGGCGGGCCGCTGCGGGCGGCGGCGGTGCGCGGCCGCGAGAAGCTCATCCTCTTCAACCGCGAGGAGCCGTTCCGCCCCGCCGACCCCCTGCAGTCCTATCTGTGGACGAAGGACCTCGAGCGCCTGCGGCGCATCGAGCTCTACGACCTGGCGCGCGATCCCCGCGAGCGGCGGAACCTCGCCGCGGAGGGCTCCGCCAGCGCCGCCCAGCGCCTCGCCGCCCTCGCGCCGGTGATCCACCGCCAGCTCGACCGCGAGCTCGGCGGCCTGAAGGTGATGACGGACGGCCTCGCCGCCGGCTCGCGCCTCGGTGGTAGCATCCTCCTCGCGCATGCACCGCAGCGCGTCATGCCCTACTTCCTGGGCCCCCCGGGCGCCGGCGACCGGGTCGGCGATCGGGTCGAGATGACCGCCGACCGCGCGCCCGTCGAGCTCCGTTTCGACCTCACGGCGGAGGCGCTCGCCAAGGGCTTCCGCGTCGAGGGCGACTTCGGCCGCATCCTGGCGATCACCGTGACCCTCGACGGCAGGCCGCTGCCGCCCGCCCGCCTGAGCATCGGCCCGGGCCGGCCCTACGCCGGCGGCCCGCTCTCGCCCGGCGACCTCCTCGCCGCCGAGTGGCCCGGCCTGCTGTCGCGCCGGGCGGGCGGCCTCGACCTCTGGATCCACGACACCCGCGGCGCGGCGGCGCGGCGGGCGCACGACCCGGAGACCGAGCGGCGCCTGCGCGCCCTCGGGTACATCGATTGAGCGAGCTCCCCCCGCTGCCCGGCGCCGCCGAGCGGGTGGGGGCGGCGCGCGCGCTGGTCGTCGCCCCGCACTACGACGACGAGGTGCTGGGATGCGGCGGCGTCGTGGCGCAGCTCGCCGCCGCCGGCGCCGCGGTGCGCGTCCTCTTCCTGTCCGACGGCGGCGGCGGCGAGGAGGCGCGCTGGGGCTCCGCTGCCGGCCCGAGCAGTGGCCCGAGCACTGCCCGAGCACTGACCGGACCCCGATCGCGCCGCCTACCGCGCGCGCCGGCGCGCCGAGGCGGCGCGGGCCGGCGCCGTCCTCGGCATCGCCGGCTGCCGACCACCTGGACCTCCCCGACGGCGAGCTCGACCGCCACCTCGACGCGCTGCGGCGCGGCCTCTCCCGCGCCCTCCTCTCGCAGCGCCCGGAGCTCCTCCTCGTCCCCTCGCCGCTCGAGGCGAGCCGCGACCACCGCGCCGCCTTCGCCGCCCTCCACCGCCTGCTGGCGCCGCTGCGCGAGGGCGGTCTGGACGCCCGAGGCGCTGCGAGCGCCTGCGCATCCTGGCTCTACGAGGTCAACCACCCCGGCCACCCCGACCTGCTGGTCGACGTGAGCGGCGCGGCGGCGGCGCTGGAGCGGGCGATGGCCTGCTACGCCAGCCAGGAGGAGCGCCACGGCTACCTCGGCGCCGCCCTCGGCCTGCGCCGCTTCCGCACCCTCTCGCTGCCGCCGGGCGTCGCGCTCGCCGAGGGGTACCGGCGCCTGGCGCCCGCGGACTTCGCCACCCGCAGCCCGGCGCAGCTCGTCCGCCACCTCGGCGGGGTCCCCGAGCTGCTACGCGGTCTCGCGAGGGGCCGAAGATCTCGGTCGATCGTCCGCACCCGCGACCGCGAGGCGCTCCTCGCCGAGGCCCTCGCGAGCCTCGCCGCCGGCAACTACCGGCGGGCGGAGGTGGTGCTGGTCAACGACGGCGGCGCGCCGCCGGCGCCGCCGGCGGGTTTCCCGCTCCCCATCGTCCGCGTCGACCTGCCCGAGAGCCGCGGCCGCGCCGCCGCGGCCGAGGCCGGGGTGGCGGCGGCGACCGGCGACTACGTGGCCTTCCTCGACGACGACGACCTGGCGGCCCCCGAGCACCTGGCGACCCTCGCCGGGCTCGTCGCGGCGGCCGGCGTGCGCGTCGCCTACACCGACGCCGCGGTGGCGGCGTACGAGCTCGACGGCGACCTCGCAACCGGCGGCTGGATCTGCCGCGAGCGGCGGCTCCCCTACAGCCGCGACTTCGATCCCGACGTCCTGCTGGTCGACAACTACATCCCGTTCAACACCCTGGTGATCGAGCGCCGGCTCTTCGCCGAGGCCGGCCCGTTCGACCCCGCGCTGCCGTTCTTCGAGGACTGGGACTTCCTCATCCGCCTGTCGGCCCTCGCCCCCTTCCACCACCTCGCCCGCGTCACCTGCGAGTACCGGCACTTCCGCGGCGGCGGCCACCACGTCTTCGGCGAGCGGCCGCGCGAGCGCGGCGACTTCCTGGCGGTCAAGGCCCGCGTGCTCGCCAAGCACGCCGCGCGCCTCCCCCCCGAGCGCCTGGCGCGCGCCGTCGACACCCTGCGCCGCGAGCTGGTCGACGAGCGCGAGGCGCGCCGGCGCTGCGCCGCGAGGCGGACGCCGAGCGGCGGGAGGCGGGGCGGCGCGGCCGCGAGCTCGCCGACCTCCTGCGGGCGCACGAGGCGGTGGCGCGCGAGCGCTTCGACTTCGAGGCGCGCTTCCATCAGACGAACGGCGAGGCCGCCGCGCTCGCGGCCGAGGGCGAGCGGCTGAGGCGACGAGCTGCGGCGGCTCTACGACGAGGAGGCGAAGCTCCGCGCCGGCGCCGGCGAGCAGGGGGCGCACCTCGCCCGGACCTACGCCGAGATCGAGCGCCTGACCGGCCTCCTCCGCGCGATGGAGTCCAGCCGCGCCTGGCGGGCCCACTCTGGCTGCAGCGGCGGACGAAGGGGAGATAAGGCGCGGATGGAGCGCCGATGGATGCAGCGCCGGGGAGCGCGGTGAGCCGCGTCGCCCTCGTCTCCTCCGAGCCGATCCGGCCGCGCATGGCGGGGATCGGCATCCGCTACGTCGAGCTGGCGCGGCGCCTGCCGGCGGCCGGGATCGAGGTGGTGCTGGTCTCCCCGGCGAGCCCCGAGGAGATGGCGGCGGCCGCCGGCGAGGTGCCCGTCCGCCGCTTCGAGCGCGGGCGGCTCGGCGGCGATCCTCGCCGGCTGCGACGCCGCCGTCGCCCAGGGGCAGCTCGCCAACGACGTGCTCCTCGAGCTGCCGCGCCTGCCGGCGGCGATCGACCTCTACGACCCCTGGCTGATCGAGAACCTCTCGTATGCCGAGGCGCTGGGGCTCGACCCCTACCGCAACGACCACGCGACCTGGGTCCTGCAGCTCTCGCGCGGCGATTTCTTCCTCTGCTCCTCCGAGGAGCAGCGGACGTTCTATCTCGGGTTCCTCGCCGCCCTCGGGCGCGTCAACCCGGAGCGCATGGCGCGCGACCCGGACCTCGCGACCCTGATCGCGCCGGTCCCCTTCGGCGTCCCCGAGGAGCTGCCCCCCTATCGGCCGCTCCTGCCGCCGCGCCGCGAGCGGCGAGCGGCGCCTGCTCTTCGGCGGCCTCTACGACTGGTACGACCCCTGGACGCTCCTCGACGCCTTGGAAGCCCTCGACCGCCCCGGCTGGACGCTCCTCCTCATCCGCAACCCCAACCCCGAGAGCACGCCGCAGCGGCTCCTGGCCGAGGTCGAGGCGCGCTGCCGGCGGCGCGGCTGGTGGGGCGGGCGGGTGCAGGCGCTCGACTGGATACCGGCCGAGCGCCGCTACGACCTGCTGCGCGAGGTCGACCTCGTCGTCGCGCCCCACCGGCCGAGCCTCGAGACGCGGCTCTCGCTGCGCACCCGGTTCCTCGACGCGCTGGCGGCGGGCTGCCCGGTGGTGACGAGCGAGGGGGGGCGATGTCGCGCCTCCTCGCCGCGCACGGCGCCGGCTTCGTGGTGCCGCCGGGCGATGCCGCCGCCCTGGCGCGGGCGCTCGCCGCGGCCCTCGACGAGGGAACGGCGGCGGCGGACCGCGCGCGCCGGGAGGGGGCGCGCGCCCTCCTCGCCGAGTTCCGCTGGGAGCGGGTGCTGGCGCCGCTCCTCGCCTTCTGCCGCGCGCCGGCCGCCGATCCCGCCAAGGAGCGCTTCGCCTTCCGCCCGCCGACCGTGGCCCCGCCCGACCCCCTGGCGTTTCGCCTCCGCCGCCGCCTCGGCCGGGAGCTCCGGCGCTGGAGCGGCGGCGGGTGAGCGCGCCGCGCCGCGTCTCCGTCGCCATCCTCTCCTGGAACGGCCGCCACCATCTGGAGACCTGCCTCGCCGCCCTCGCCGCCCAGGACGACCCCGGCGTCCCCTGGGAGATCCTGGTGCTCGACAACGGCTCGGCCGACGGCACCGCGGAATGGCTCCCCCGCGCCCACCCCGCGGTGCGCCTCCTCGCGAGCCCGGTCAACCTCGGCTTCTGCGCCGGCAACGACCGGCTGGTCGAGGCCGCAGCCGGCGACGCCGTGGCGTTCTTGAACAACGACACTCGTCCGGAGCCGGGCTGGCTCGCCGCCCTGGTCGAGGCGCTGGCCGCGCGCTCCGGCGGACGTCGCGGCGGTCTCCGGCCGCATCGTCGACTGGGCGGGCGAGCGGCTCGACTTCGGCCGCGGCGCTGATGACCTTCGACGGCCACGCCTTCCAGCTCGACTTCCGCCGGCCGCTCGCCACCGCCCGCGTGCCGGAGGCGGGCGAGGAGCTGTTCTTCGCCTGCGGCGGCAACATGCTCGTCCGCCGCGCCTCGTTCCTCGCCGCCGGCGGCTTCGCCGCCGAGTACTTCGCCTACCTCGAGGACGTCGACCTCGGCTGGCGGCTCTGGGCGGGGGGCGAGCGCATCCTCTTCGCGCCGGCGGCGGTCGTCCGCCACCGCTCGAGCGCCACGAGCGATCTCCTGGGGCTCTACAACCGCGGTTTCCTCTTCGAGAGGAACGCCTTCCTGACCGCCTACACCAACTACGAGCCGGGCCTCTGGGAGCGCATGATGCCGGCCCTCCTCCTCACCTTCATGGCGCGCACCCAGGCGCTCCTCGCCGGCAACAACCGCGGCGGGGAGACGCTCGCGATCGACCCCTACGCCGGCTGGATCGCCAACACCGCGCCGCGCGGCGGCCATCTCGCGAAACCCGCGCCGCCGGCCCCGCCGCTCGGACACCCGGCCTTCCGGCTTCACCCCCGCCGGCCTCGCCGTGCGCCTGCGCGAGTACGGCGCCCGCGACCTCCTGCGCCGCGCCTGGCGGAAGCTCCGCGGTCCCGCGGCCGGCCCCGGCCCCGCGCCGTATCCCATCCTCGACGACGAGCGGACCATCGCCCAGCTCCGCGCCCTCTCCTACCTCCTCGGCCACCTCGACACCGCCGCCGTCCGCCGCGCCGCCGTCCAGGCCCGCCGCCGCCGCCCCGACCGCGAGATCTTCGCCCGCTTCCCCCCTACCTCGTCCCCACCTACCCCGGCGACGCCGAGCTCTTCGCGAGCCCCGGCTTCGAGGCCTGGCTGCCTCAAGACCTGCCGCTGGTCCGCGCCGAGCTCGGCGAGATCATGGAGATGGACTGACGGAGCCGGAGCCGCCGCCGATCGATATCCACATTTGGCTCTTTCCCACCTTCATTGTGCCGGGATCGAACGTTCTCTACACTCTTTCCAAGCGCTTCCTGGATGAAGGTTCGCCGTCGTCTGCGGTCGGCGAAAACCTTACGGCTCGAAGAGACCGAAGCCTCTCCGGCTTCGCTCCGCACCGGTGGCGATGCTGCACACCGCTCGCTGAATGGAAAGGGAGAACGACATGTCAAATTCCCGCCTTGCGAATGTTTCGAAACATTTTTTTGGCATCGGCCGGCGGCGCGCCGCCGCCTTCCTCCTGCTCGCCGCGGCGGCGGCGCCGGCGGCCTGGGCCGCGCCGGGCGAGGAGAGCGGCAGCGCCACCCGCGGGCCGGCGCCGGCGCCGCATCGCCAGGCGGCGGTGAACCCTCCGCCCGGCCGCGGAGAATCGTCCGGCGGCGCGGCGCGGCTCCAGGAGACTTCGCCGATCCTCGCGCCGCGGATCGGCACCGCCGGCATCAACATGCACGGCTCCGTGATGGGCCACTGGGGGAGCTCCGGCGTCAGGCTCCAGGTCGCCACCGTCAGCAACGAGCGCTCGAGCGGCACCTCGGGAACGCTGCGCCTCGTCCTCTGGGCGACGACCTCGGTGCCGGTCTACGGCCAGACCATCACCGCCTACACGCTCGGCACCGACGTCCTCGGCCAGCTCCCGGCTGGCTACGAGTTCGACAACGTCGACAGCGGCTTCGTGGCGTTCACGCCGCCGCCGAACGGCTGCTACTACGTGACTCTCTCGCTCCAGGAGTACGACGGCTCGACCTATCATTACGACGACCTCGCGCTCTTTACCACCGGCGGCACGCCCGACGGCACCGGCAACGAACGCTTCGGCTTCGGTACGACTTGCGGGGAGGTGGTGACGACGTGCATGGTGGACGCCAACACGGCGTGCCTCCTCGGCGGGCGCTTCCAGGCGCGGGTGAGCTTCCGCGACGACTTCTCGGACAACCCTCCGGACGCCGCGGCGTTCGCCAAGCCGGTCAGCGGGTTCGCCAGCCCGGGCTTCGAGACGGCGTTCTTCTACTTCAACGACCCGAACAACATCGAGCTGCTGGTGAAGATGCTGGACCAGGGGAACACCAACTCCCAGGGCCAGCCGACGATCGCCGTGCTGTTCGGCACCGCGACGCCGCTGCGCATCCAGGTGACGATCACCGACACCCACACCGGAGCCGTGCGCACCTACGTCAGCCATTTCCCCAGCATGGTGGGGGAGACCGACTTCACCGCGTTCGTGAAGTGAGCGCCCGGCGGGCGGCCGTGCGGAAGATCTCGCCCGCGCCGAGCAGCCGCGGCTTGACTCTTCACCGCACCGCCGCCGGCCGGCTGAGGAGCAGGAAGTGCCACTCCTGACGGTCCAATTTGCGTCGTCGAGGAGCTTCGGCGATAATTCTGAGATTGTCGAGCAGTCTCGACGAAGGTCCTGGAAACGGGGGGAACATGACGATGCGCATGAGATTCGTTGCGGCTGTCGTTCTGAGCATCACCGCCTGGGGCAGCTCCACGCTCTACGCCCTCACGCCGCAGAACCAATGCTCCGGCGACTGTAGCCCCTGCCTCGGTCCGAGCGACCCGTTCTGCTCGACCACCATCGACACATCGTCGAACCATTCGAGCCGCTTCTGCGTCTACTGCGAGTCGCCGACCGGCAACTGCCAAGACGCGACGACTGGACAGACCGGCAAGGACCAGAGCTGTACCGTGGTCACGGAAGGCACGCGCGTGGTCTCCTGCACCAACAGCGGCAATCCCTGCACGGGCAGCTCCTCCGTAACTCCATGAGGTCGTCCTACGCCTGGGCTCTCGTCGGCGCTCTGTTCCTCGCCGTGCCCGCCGGCGCCGTCTCGGTGAGCGTCTCCGTCGAGATATGCCGTGGGTGCGCTGCCGCAGGGAGCCTGGAGGGGCAGGTGACTCTCAAGCCCACCGGCGCGGGCGGCGACCTCGAGCCGTGGGCGAAGACGATCCGGTTGCCCGGATCGGCGACCTTCGAGGTGCCGGATGGGCGGACCTGGGAAGCCGCGGCGACGGCCACCGGCTATTGGAGCCGCCCGAGGGTCGCGGGACCGGGAGAGCCTGGGGCTCTGGCCGCCCGAATCGAGCTGTGGCCCTCCGGCGCGGTCGAGGGTGAGCTGCGCGCGGCCCCCGGCCTGGCTCTCCCCGCCACCTTGACGGCGCGCTTTCAGCCCGCGCCGGGGGCATCGGTCGAGCCGCCCAACGCCGCGGTGCCCTGCCGGGTCGCGGCGAAACGGTTCCGCTGCGAGCTGCCGGCCGGAGATCTCGACCTGCGCCTTCGCGCGCGCGGGTTCGTCACCCAATATCGGTGGGACGTCAAGATACCGGTCCACCGCGCGTTCGACGTCGGCTCGATCGAGCTCAAGCCGGGGGCGTCGATCGTCGGCTGGGTCCAGGTGCCCGGCCGCGAGAAGCCGGAGGAGAGCCGGGTCGAGATGGGGCCGCAGGTCGCGGGTGCGGCGAGCTCCCTCGCGGAGGAGGAACGCCGCGGCTGGCTGCGCGAGGTGAGGGTCAACTCACGCGGGTTCTTCGAGCTCGACGGGGTCACGCCCGGGAGCTACCGACTGACGGTGCGGCACCCGCGTCTCGCGCCGGCGACGGTCGGGCCGGTCGGCGTCTTGAACGGCGCCGAGACGGAGGTCGAGCCGATCCAGCTCCACCCGCCGGCGAACCTCGAGGTGCGTCTCGATCCTGCGGTCGACCCGTACGGCAGCCGATGGACGGCGAGGCTCCTCCACGAGGGGGGTACGCCCGGCTCGTCAGACCAGGCGGCGCAGTCCGCCGCCTCGGCCGAGGGCGTATGGCGCGCGACGGGTCTCACGCCCGGCCGCTACACGCTCCAGGTCGAGGGCAGCCACAACGCACGCTGGGCCTACCAGGCGATCGAGGTGACTGACGGGATGGGGCCGATCGACCTCGACCTGCCGTTCGTGCGGGTCGAGGGCGAGATCCGGCTGGGGAAGGAGCCGCTCCCGGCGCTGATCTGGTTCGGGGGTCAGTACGGGGCTCGGCGGATCGCCGCGCGGAGCGACGGGAAGGGTCGATTCTCGGCCGTCCTTCCCCAGCAGGAAGAGGGCTGGTACGTCGAGGTCTACAACGAGCCGCGCCATATCGCGGCGAGGTTCTTCGAGGTCGCCGTCCGCAAGTCGGCGGGCCAGCCGGCGGCGCGGGTGCGTTTCGACGTGCCGGACACCCTCGTCAAGGGACGCGTGGTCGACGAGAACGATCGGCCGGTCGCCGGGGCCGACGTCATGGCCTACGGCGGCGCCGGCGCCCTCGACCGCGGGAAGGCGCGCTCGTCGCCGGGTGCCAAGGGAGGCGAGCCGGGCAGCTTCGAGATCCGCGGGCTGCGCCCCGGGACCTGGCAGCTCGTGGCCGACGTGGACGACGGCGACCTCGGGATGTCGTCGGACGCACTCCGCGTCGAGGTGGCCGCGGACCGGCCTCAGGAGGATGTGCGGCTGGTCGTCCGCCACCGCGTCGAGCTCGCCGGCAAGGTGGTAGGCCCGAGCGGCCAGCCGGTCGCCGGCGCCGAGGTCGTGGCCTATCCGGAGCTCGCCTCCGGGACCTTCGTCGGCTGGCCGCCTCGCGCGACGACGGACTCGGCCGGGAGCTTCAGCCTGCGCCTCCCCGCCGGCACCATGGCGGCGGAGGTCACCCTCCTCGCCCCCGGCTTCGCGGTGCGCCAGTCGCGGGTCGATCCCCGTTCGCGCGAGCCGCTCGTCTTAGGCGTCGACCAGGTCGCAGGAACGCTCGTCGTCGTCTATCCGGACCGGCCGGGGAAGGGCGACCTCTCGCCCGTGGTGCGACGCCTCCTGACGACGGTCTTCCACGATTTCCGGGAGCCGTCCGATCTCGCGAACTGGGCCTACCTCCACGGCATCTCGCAGACCGATCCCGGTCGCTTCGTCATCCCGCTCCTGGAGCCCGGTCGCTATACCGCCTGTCGCCAGGCGGACGACCCGCCGCCAGGCGCCGAGGTGGCGGCAGCGCTCGCGGGCTCCTGCGTGAGCGGCGAGCTGAGCGCCTACGGCGAGCTGACGCTCGAGCTGTCTAAGCCGCTGAAGAGCGGGGAAGCCCCGCCCGGAGGCCTCCGTCAGGGCCAGACCGGGCTCGCGAGCTCGATCCGCCAGACCGGGCCGCCGCTGTAGAGCGGGGCCTCCGATCGGACGAACGCCGGGGCCTCGCCGCCGAGGATCCACACGTGGGAGTCCGGGGGCTGCTTGCCGACGACCAGCGCGACCACCCCGGCGATCCCGCCGAGCTCGACCTTCACCACGTAGTGCCAGGAGAGCCGCGAGGAGCGCTGGCCGCAGGCGCGCACGAGCTCTGGGGAGACTCATGGTGCCGGCCGATGTAAAACTCATGACCAACGTCCGGGTTGACGCTGTGTATCAGAGGGCATACTGATGCGCATGAGAACAACCCTCATCCTGGATGACCGGTTGGTCGAGAAGGCGCAGGAGCTCTCCGGAATCACGGGGACGACCGCTGTCCTACACGCCGGCCTGCTGGCCTTGATCGCGCGCGAGAGCGCCCGCCGGCTGGCCGTCCTGGGCGGCTCCGAACCGACGCTCCGTCCAGTGCGTCGCCGCCGGCCGAGGAGCGGGCCGCCACGTTGATCGAGGTCTGAGCAGCGAAGAGCTCGCCGGACGCCGCGAACGCACGGCGGCTTGGATTTCCGTTCAAATCCGTGGAGAAACGAGGGGTCCGCCGCCGGCTTCCGCCGGGAGCGCGCGTGGCATGCGGGTTGCGTTGACCGTTTGATCATCTTCTTTGAATGCCGGTAACGAAAGGGAGGGCCGATGACGAGGCACGGTATCGTCGAGCTCGGGGTCGCCGGAGTCCTGCTGCTCCTCGCGGCGCCGCTCCTTCCGCAGCAGGTCACCCTTCCTCTCGGCCGCTACGACGAGCTGCGGGCGCGCGCCAACCCGGCGCCCGTGCCTTCCACGCCGCCGCCGGCTCCCTTCGCTCTCGAGGCGGACGAGCTCCAGATCGCCGCCGGGCCGAGCGCCGCGCGGGTCGTCCAGACCCTCACCCTGACTCTCTACGCCGCCGGCTGGCAGAGCGTGCCGCTCGGCGCCTCCGGCTCGTTCGTCGCCGCCCGCCTGGGTAGCCTCGAAGGGCGCGTCGTGACCGCCGCCGACGGCGCCTCGCTCGTCGTCCGCGGCAGCGGCCGGCATCGCGTCGAGCTCGAATCGGTGCTGCCGGTCGCCCGCGACGAGACCGCCACGCTCCCCACCTGGAAGCTCGCCCTCCGGCCGCCGGCCGCGGCGGTGGTGCGCGGCAGCCTGCGGGCGCCGGCCGGGATCGAGGTGCTCGAGGTCGACGGCGCTCCGGCGGGTGCCGGCGGTGCCGGCGGCCCGGGGATCGTCGAGCGCCAGGCCGATGGATCGTGGGAGCTCGTGGCCGCTCCCGGCGTCCCTCTCGGGCTCACCCTCCGCGGCCGCGCCGCGAGCCCCGCGCGCGTCGCGCTGCCGCTGCGTTTCGAGGCCAGCGCGGCGACCGCCACCGTGGTCTCGCGCACCGAGACCCAGGTGCGCAGCTGGATCGAGGCGCGGGTCGCCCAGGGCAGCCTGGAGCGGCTGACGGTGCCTCTGCCGCCGGGCCTGACGCTCGTCGGCGTCAGCGGTCCGGTCGCCGGCTGGAAGGTTGAGGACGGCCGCCTCGTCATCACGCCGCTCGCCCCGGTCGAGACGGCCATCACGATCGAGATCGACCTCACCGGCGCGCCGACGAACGGCTTCGCGAGCCCGGTCCTGGCGCCCGACGGCAGCGCCAGGACGCAGGTCTTCATCCGCGACGCGCTGCGCGGCGACGGCATCCTCGACCTCGCCGCTCCCGGCGCCGCGCGCGCCGCGGACGAGGCGGAGGCGGCGCGGCTGCCGGCCGGCTTCCGCGAGGCCCCCGGGCGGCTCTTCGCCCTTCCCGATCCGCGCCGGCCGCCGCGCTGGGCGATCGCCTGGGCGGAGCGCACCGAGGTGCTGGCGTCCGAGGTCGACCGCCTGCGGGTCGACATCCTGGTGGGCGAGTCGGGCCGCGCCTCCTACCAGCTCTGGGCCGAGGTGCGGAACCGCGGCGCCGAGCAGCTCGCCTTCCGCTTCCCGGCGGGCTTCGAGCTGGTGGCGGCGCTGCGCGACGGCGTCGCGATCGCGCCCGGCGTGCCGGCCGCGCCGGCTCCCCCGGCCGGCGGCGGCGCCGCCCCCGCCGCGGACCGCGCCCTCGCGGTGCCGCTCGCGGCGACCGACCGGACGCAGGTCGTCTTCCTCCAGGGCGTCCTGCCGCTCGCGCTGCCGGAGGGCCGCGGCGACCTGGCGCTGCCGCTCCCCGCGCTCTCGGCGCCCGCGGCGCGGATCGAGGTCCGCGCGCTCCTCCCCGGCGGGCGGACCTACACCCTGGCCGACGCCGCGCGGGCGAGCGTCGTGGCCTCGCCGCCCAGCCTCGCCGCCGTCGTCCCTGGAGCGGACGCGGGAGCGGCAGCGCCGGGCGCCTTCGGCGGCCTCGCCAGGCAGGTGCAGGCCGCCGCAACGCCGGCGACGGCCGAGCCGCTCGCCCGGCCGGCGGGCTTCGCCGAGGTGGACGCCGTCTGGAGCGCCCTCTCGAGCTCCGCCGCCCCCTTGATCGTCCACGTCCAGAGCGGGAAGGAGAGGCCGTCATGGTTCTGATCCCGAGAGCTCGCCGGTCCGGCCGCGGTAGGCAGATTCGTGCGGCTTCTGCGCTCCGTGCCCGGTATCCGCCGCGGGCGCCGCGGGCGCCCGGCTCCGCTCGCCGCCGTCCTCGCCATCGTCGCCGTCCTCGCGCTGCTCGGCGCCGCGGTCCCGGCGGCGTTCGGCGCCGCGCCCCTCGGGGACGCTCGAAGCCGCGGCGCAGAAGGCCGGCGATACGGCCGGCGGCGAGGTGACGCTGCCTCTCCGCGATTACCTGGCTCTCGTCGACCGCGGCGACGCGATCGAGCGCGAGCGCGCCGAGTCGGCGGCGCACGGCGAGGCGCCGGTCGCCGAGGTCGTCGCCCAGCGCACCATGATCCGCATCGGCGACCGCGTCGCCGAGGTGACGGCGCGCTTCGAGGCGCTCGTCCAGGGCCATCCCAAGGAGCCGCTCCGGCTGCCCTTCGCCGGCCTCCTCGCCGGCGCCGAGGTGCAGCGGCTGGCCGTCTCCGGCGCGCCGCCCGCGGCGGCGGCGGCGCTCTCGACCTCGCCGTCCTCTGCCGCCGGCGGTCCCGGCCTCGAGCTGGTGGCGCCGGCGCCGGGTCGCTACGCCATCGTCGTCCATGGCCGCGCCGCGCTCGCCGATCGCGAGGGCGTCCGCCGGCTGGAGCTCGCGCCGGTCGCGGCGCCGGTCGCCGAGGTCGAGGTCGACCTCGCGGCCGACCTCGCCTGGAGCGCTCCCGGCGCGGTGGTGGTCGACGACCGCGTCGCCGGCGGCCGCCGCACGCTCCGCCTGGCGACGGCGCGCGGCGCGGCGCAGACGCTCGAGATCCGCCGCCACCTGGACGACACCGAGGCCGAGAAGCTCCTCGCGCGGAGCGTCGTCCTCACCCTCTTCCAGCTCCGCCCCGAGGGCTTCCGCCGCCACGACGTGGTGCTCTACGAGGTGTCGCGCGGCAGCCTCGGCCGCTTCACCGTCGACCTGCCGCCCGGCCTCGACGTCGAGCAGGTGGCGACCGACGAGGGCGACGTGGTGCCGGTCGTCGAGGCGCGGCGCCTGACCGTCGAGCGCCGGCGGCGGCTCACCGGCGCCGGCTATCTCGTCCTCACCTCGACCCCGCGCGGCGAAGGAGCGCCGGCCGCCCAAACGGCGCCGTTCCACCTGCCTGCCGTCCCGCTCTCGCCGGCGATCGAGGTGCGGGCGCGCTACCTGGCGCTCGCCTCCTCGGTCGCCGCGGCGGTGGCGCCGGCGCCCGCCGCCGACTGGCTGCGGGTCGACCTGGACGATCTGCCGCCGTCGCTCGGTCAGGAGCTCCAGAGCCTCGACCTCCTCGCCGCCTGGCGCCTGCAGCTCCCCGCCGCGGCGGGGGAGCGCGCGGCCGGCTCACCGGGGGGGCCGCGGCCCCTGCCGGACGATCTCGCCCTCGGGATCGCCCTCCTGCCGCCGGCGCCGCGCCTCGCGGCGGTGGTCCGCGAGCGCGAGACGACGACGCTCCTCACCGTCGACGGCACGGTCGTCCACCGCGACCGCTTCACCCTCGAGCCGCTGGCGCTGCCCGCGGCCTCGCTCGACGTCACCCTGCCGGCGGGCGCCGTCCTCTGGTCGGCCGAGGTCGGCGGCCAGCCGGTGCGGCCGGTCGACCGCAACGGCTCGCTCTCGATCCCGCTCGGCTTCGCGGCCGCGGGGGAGCCGCCGGTCGTCGAGGTCGTGACGGTCGCCGAGCACACCGTCCCCGGCGGCCGCTCGCGGCTCGCCCTGGCGCTGCCGCAGGTGGCGGCGGCCGTCCTCGCCCACCGCTGGCATCTGTTGCTGCCGGAAGGGGGGCAGTACCGCGTCCGCGCCGGCACTCTGCGGGTGGTGCAGGAGAAGGCGGAGGTTTCGCCGGCGCTCCGCTCGCCGATCACCTTCATCCAGCTCGGCGGCACGAGCTCCGCCGTGCAAGGGAACCTGACGGACGGGCGCGGCAACCGGCTGCCCGGGGTGACCGTCGAGCTGCGCTCGCCGGCGCTGCGCCAGCCGTGGAGGGTGACGACGCGCGGCGACGGCTCCTTCTATCTCGCCGACCTCGCCCCCGGCCGCTACACGGTGCAGACCGAGCTCGAGGGCTTCAGCTCCGTCGAATTTCCCTTCGTCCTCCCCGCGGGCCAGCGGGCCGACCTCCAGATCGTCATGCGCCCGGCGTCGATCGCCGAGACGATCGTCGTGTCCACCGGCGCGACGATGAGCCGCGCCGAGCTCGACAAGATACCGACCGCCGAAGCCAAGGCCGGGCTCGCGACGCCGGATCTCGAGGCCGCCGCGCGCGACGCCTTCCGCAAGGACGCGAACGAGCTGAAGCAGGGCCTCGTGGGAGGCGTCAAGCCGCTCCCCGTCACCATCCCCGAGGACGGCAAGGCCCTCCTCCTGACCGGCGCCCTGCCGCCGGCGCAGGTCTCCGTCGAGCTCGAGGTCCGCGAGCGGCGGAAGGGGCGGTAAGTCGAGGGAGCGTGCCGCGTCGACGGGGAGGATCGGTTGCCGGCGCGGAAGAATCGGTTGTAGCGGAGAAGAAGCGGATTTTCCCTCGCTGCAAGCGCCGCAACAGCAGACCGCATGCGGATACATGTCAATATTGCTAATTCTGGGTTGCTATTGTCCTCCATCTCTGTGAAGCTCTAGAAGCAATAATTTTCTATTCGAAGACGGGCCGCCAGCAGCGTCCTGGCCGCTCCACATGTGGGAGCGCCGGAGCGGGCCGAGCACCGGTGCAGCCGGTTGTACGTATCCACGTCCAAAGGGAGGGATCATGCGTCAATCGACTCGCCTCGTCCTGACCACCGCCCTGGTCCTCGCAACGGCCGGGGGAGCCTCCGCCCAGACGCTCACCGTCAACAAGATCCAGCAGACCCTGGGCGGCCAGACCCTCGACTCGACCAATGCGAGCCTCGGGATTCCCATGATGTACGTGGTGACCATCAGCAGCTCCGATGGCACCAAGAATCCGAACGTCACCGTCACCGACACCCTGCCGACGGGCGGCTTCGTCCTGCTCACCGCCGGCTGCACCGCCCAGGGCGCCGCCACCTGCCCGGGGGGGACCTCGTCGGCGAGCATCCCGTTCACCGGCAACCCGGCCACCCTGACGGTGAGCGGCCTCAATGTCCCCGCCGGCAGCGCCAGCAAGGTCGTGCTCACCATGACCGGCTATTTCACGACCACCGGTCAGTTCACCAACCACGCGCAGGCGTTGCGCAGCGGCGAGACGTCTCCCGAGCCCACCGCCAGCGTCGATCGGCCGCTGACGATCAACAGCTCCTCGCTGCCGATCGACCTCGAGGTCGACAAGACCGTGCTGCCCACGACGGGCACCACCGGCACCACCGTCGGGACGGGCACCAGCTATCAGTACACGGTCACCGTCAAGAACAACAGCTCGTCCGACGTCTATCTCGGCGGCTTCAAGCTGACGGATTTACTGCAATACGTGAGCGGGTTCTTCACTGTGGACTTCCAGCTCTCGACCTTCGCCTGCTCGGACCCGGCCTGCCCCAGCGTGGCCCCCGGGACCTTCACGGGCTCCGTGAGCTCAAGCCCAGGTACGCTCGCCTTCAGCCTGCCGTGGAGCACGTCGAGCGTGCTCCACGGCAACTCGTCGTTCGCGCTGACTTTCAATGGGACGTTCTACGGCGTCACCTGCGGCACGGGCTCCACGGTGATCCGCAACGACGCCTTCATCAGCCTGGCGAGCTCGCAGACCAGCATCGCCGACACGAATCCGGCGAACAACACCGGCATGGCCACGCTCACGTCCTCTTTCTCGCTGCCGGCCTGCACGCCGCCGCCGTCGCTCAGCCTGTCCAAGGTCCAGGTGTCGCCGCCCAACCCTGTCGCCTGGGGAGCGGGCGTCACCTACCAGATCAGCTTCACCAACAACACCGGCGCCGCGCTCACCAACCTGAACGTTTTCGACTTCCTCGCTCCGTCCAGCTCTCTCCCCGGCTTCCAAGCGACGATCGCCACGGCGCCCACCTGCTCGCCGGCCTGTACTTTCGGCGCCACCACCTTCCCCGCCGTGATCCCGATCGCCGGCGCCACCACGCTCTTCGTCGCCAACTTCGCCGCGATACCCGACACCCAGGCGGTCACCATCACGTTCACGGTGGTCTACGCTTCTCCTCCCTGCGCCACCAGCCAAGGGACGACCATCACCAACGAGGCGGAGACCAGCCCGGTGAACGGCTTCGCCTTCGTCAACACGGTCATGGACCCGCTGACCGACTGCGGCCTGACGGTGCACAAGAGCCTCACCACCGCCAACCCGGTCGTGCTCGGGCAGCCGGTCGAGTTCCAGATCACCTATACCAACCCCTTTGCACAGGCTGTCACCGTCCAGACGCTCGAAGACGTGCTCAGCTTCACGCCCGCCACGAGCAGCACCTACGGCGACCTCCCCATCCAGATCACCGCCTCCTCCTGCCAGGCCACCGGGAGCGTCACGCCGCTGCCCACGCCCATCTCCGGCAACGCCACGGTCACGCATAACAATCCGCCATGGAGCGGCCTGGCGCTGCTCGACAAGGAGCCGGTCACCTTCGGCCCGGGAGCGAGCCTCACCTGCACCATCCGCTTCGTGCCCCAGCAGCCGACCGGCTGCGAGGGGGCCGGCAATCCGCAGCTGTTCAACTCGGCCTTCATCGACACCGGGGTCTTCAACACGAATTCCTCGTTGCCGCCGCCGGTGTTCGCCTCGGCCACCGCCGACCTTCCCCTCTGCCGCACCATCAGCGTTCAAAAGAGCACCCCGGTCGGGCAGCAGAGCTTCACCCCCGGCCAGAGCATCACCTACACGGTGCGGGTGACCAACAACAACCCCAACGATGCGGTGGCGGGTGTCGTCATCACCGATCCCTTGCCGCCCGGCTTCACCTACGTGAGCTCGACGTGCGCCGCCTGCAGCCCGGCTCCGACCGTCGCCGGCGGCGTTTTCCACGCCACGATCCCCACCATCGCCGCCAATGGCTTCGTCGACATCACGATCGTCGTCACTGCGCCCACGACCGGCGGCAGCTACGACAACACCGTGACCACCGCCTTCAACCAGCAGGGAAACTTCTTCGCCGGGCCCGGGACGGTGCTCTCGAGCAAGGCCAACGTCCAGGTGCTGACGCCGCGCCTCACCAAGGCTTTCTCTCAGGTGTCCAGCGGGTCGATCCAGGCTACCCTGACGTTCACCCTCACCAACGTGCCCGGCAACCCGCTGGAACAGAACATCACTTTCACCGACACGCTGAACCCCGGCATCCAGATCGTTGGCCCGGGGGCCACCACCTGCATCGTCGGCATGGTCTCGGTGGCGGGCAGCGCCATCACCTTCCACGGCGCGATGCAGGCCGGCGAGGCCACCTGCACCGTCACCGTGCCGGTCGCGGGCGCCGGCTGCAACGATCCCACGAACTTCTCCAACACCAACAACATCGACCCCTCGAACGCCAGCGCGAAGCTCAACGTGACCCAGTGCCCCGCCGTGGGAACCTTCGACCCGCAGATCCCGACCCTGTCGCCGGGGGGCCTGATCGCAATGGCCCTGCTGCTGGCGGGAATGGGACTCGTGGGGGTCTGGAAAAGGAGTCATGACCGGCACGGGATCGCCGCCGGGCGCCGTGCTGGCTCGCGGCGGTGAGCGAGCGATCGGGGTGGCGGAGGAGTGAGCGCCGAAGATCCCAAAATTTTCGCTCGCCGGACGGTGAAGCGGGAGAATCAGCCGGCGCGTGGCGCGCCGGTCGCGCTGACGCCGGATTGGGCCAGCGCGCCGCGGGTTGGACGAGCGGACGGCCGGTCGGGCGGGCGCGCAACGGATTGGACGAGCGGACGGCCGATTAGGCGGGCGCGCAACGGATTGGACGAGCAGATCATGGATTGGCCGAGCGCGCCGCGGATTGGCCGAGCGCGCGGGCGGGCAACGGGAAAAGTCCGGCTCGTCCCGGCAGGGCTCGCGCCTTCCGGGAAAAGTTCAACTTTTCCCGGAAGAGCTGGTCGTGTCCCGGAAGGGATGGCGCGTAAGAGGAAAGACCTGGCGCTTCCCGGAAGATCTCAGCCTTAGCAGGAAGAGAAGAGCCCTTCCCGGAAAAGCCGCGGCGGTTCCGGGAAGAGCTCGGCGCGTCCCGGAAGGTCTCGATTCTTCCAGCCCCGCGGTCGCGGAAGCGACGAGCCGTTCCCGCGGTCGCGTCGGCGTTCGCGGCCGGGCGAAACCGTATGCGCCCCGCCCAGCTCGCGCGGCGAGAGAGCGCCGCCACGCCGCCAGGCGCCCGCATGGTCTACGAAGAGACCGCGCGAGTCAACAGGCGTCGGCGCGCTCTCGCCGGACACGGGGGATGGAGAGCAGGGCGTCGATCCGGCGCCCATCCGGCCCCTCCTGCCGCTGGGTCTATACTTGCTCCTCAACCAAAGGAGGAAGTAATGAACCTCAGAGCAGCCCTTCTCACCGTCGCCGCCCTCCTCGTCACCGGCTCCCTGGCGTTGGCCTCGCAGCCCCAGGTCGATCTGGCCGCCAACGGCCTGCAGGTCGCGCCGGCCGCGCCGGCAGTCTCCTCCTGCGGCGCGGCGGGATCGCTCGCCTTCCTGCCGGCGCCGATCCCCAGCGACACGACGATCCTCTGCGGCGGGTGCAGCTCGATCTTCTGCAAGGGCAAAGCGGTCGGCGCCTTCTGCGGCCCGACGACGGTGGGGCGCTGCGTCGTCGGGCCCTCGTGCTCCAACGGCGGGGTCACCTGCCTCTGCCAGTGACGAGCCCGGCGGGCTTCGACCCGCCAGGGCTCGAATCCCGCTCTTGACAGGGGTGGGGGGCGGGTAAAATCTTGACTCGCCTCCCTGTCCCCTGCCTCCCTGCCCCTCCCGGAGCGCTGGGCGCGCCTCGCCCTCCCCCGCTAGAAGCTCACCCTCAACCCCAGCCGCAGCGACGTCGGCGGTGTTCGCAGGATCGGCTTCTTGTAGTCGGGGTTGGTCGGCGTCGGCGAGGTGTTGTCCGCCTCGACGAAGTCCCAGCGCTCGTCGAGGAGGACCGGCCGCTGGGCGTTCAGCAGGTTGAAGACGTCGAAGAGGATGTTGACCGTCGTCGGCCCGGCGACGAGCGGGTAGCCGAGGTGGAGGTCCGCCTCGTAGATCGAGGGCGAGCGGCCCTCGACGCCGCGCTCGGTGAGGAAGAACTCGTAGCGCCCGTAGGCGTCCGAGAAGCCGTAGCGGGTGAGCGGCGTGCCGCTGCTGTAGTAGGCGGAGAGGCCGATCTGCAGCTTCCAGGGCGTGAAGTAGACGCCGGAGAGCTTGAGCTGGTGCTGGCGCTCGTTCGAGAGCGGGCCCTTGTTGGTGATGCGGGTCAAGTCGGTGCCGTTGGTGAAGAAGTCGTAGTAGTCGTAGGCCGCCGAGATGTTGGGGTCGGCGCCGACGTTGGTGAACGGCGCGTACTCGCCGTCGTAGTTGCCGTCGAGCTTCGAGTAGATGTACGAGGCGAGCCCCTGCCAGTTGCTCGAGAAGCGCTTGTTGACGTCGAGCTGGACGCCCTTGTAGATGCGCTTCGGCAGCGGCGTCTTGTAGGTCGTCGAGTAGTCGAGGGTGTAGTCGCGCTTGAAGATCCCCTTGCCGGGGTTGCCGATGCAGTAGGTGCCGTCGTTGATGCAGAGGAAGTCCTCGATCACCTGCCCGTAGCTCCGGTAGATGCCCTTGACGCCGACCGCGACGCTCGGCAGCACCTCGCGCTCGGCGCCGAGGATGTACTCGTCCAAGTACTGGCCGCCGATGTTGGGGTCCGCCGGCTCGGTGAAGCCGCCGAGGATGGTCGACCCGGTGCCGAGGATGGCCTCGGCGTTGGGGTCCGGGTGGTTGTCGGTGGGCGAGAAGTTGACGATGCGCGGCTGGCGCTCGAAGGAGAAGGAGCGGATCACGAGGTCCATCGGGATCTGCTCGTAGAAGCGCCCGGCCGAGGCGTAGACCTTGCTCTTGTGGTCGCTGCGCGGATCCCAGATGGCGCCCAGGCGCGGCGCGAAGTCCTTCTTGAGGTCGATCTGCTGGGTGCCTTGGGCGTCGATGATCTGCTGGCGGTCCCAGCGCAGGCCGTAGGTCAGGGTGAGGTTCGAGCGCGCCGTCCAGCGGTCCTGGAGGTAGGCGGTGGTGACCTTGTGCGAGGGCGACGCGAAGAGCGCCGACACCGGGGCGTTGCCGAGGGTGGCGTCGGGCGTCGTCCAGTAGGCGTGGCTGTAGATCGGCCGGCCGGGGTCGCCCGGATTGGCGAAGACGGTCACCTGCTGGCCGCCCGACTCGCGCTTGACGACGTCGGCCGATTCCTTCTCGTATTCGATGCCGCCCTTGATCTCGTGGCCGCCCAAGTAGCGCTCGGCCGAGCCGCCGAAGAAGTCGCGCTGGAAGGTCTTGTCCTGGATGAGGCCGAAGCCGCCGGTCTGGAAGTTCTGGTCGTTCGAATCCAGGTACTGGATGGTGTCGCCCGCCGCCGAGGCGGGACCCACCGAGTTCTGCTCCTGGTGGCGCGAGGCCTCCCCGGTGAACACCCAGCTCGCGCCGGCGACGCCCTGGTAGCGGAGAGCGTAGTCCTTGCCGCCGAACTGCTGGTTGCCCAGGTAGGTGAGCGGATCGCCGTTGAGGCTGTGGTTGGCGTCGTTGATCGCGCCGGTGTCGGTGCGCGGGTCCTGGAAGAAGCTGCCGATCAGCGACTGGCTGGCGGAGAAGTGGTAGGTGAGCTTTGCCGCCCCGAGCTTGTGGTCGCTGTCGGAGCTGACGACGTCGCCGATCGCCGGCCCCGAGGGCAGCGCGCTCTTCGTCGTGTTGCTCACCTTGTCGTAGGCGCCGAAGAACCACAGCCTGTCCTTGACCAGGTAGCCGCCGAGGTCGGCGCCGTAGTCCTCGCGGGTGAAGCCCTTGACCGTGCCGCTGTTCGAGAGCACCGTCTTGGCGCCCGACTGCAGGGAATCGTTGTCGTAGTAGCCGAAGCCGTCGCCGTGGAAGGCGTTGCCGCCGGACTTGGTGATGACGTTGATGATGCCGCCGGTGGCGCGGCCGAACTCCGCCTCGTAGCCGCCGGTCTTGACGTCGATCGCCTCGATGAACTCGAAGTTGAGCTCCTTGCCCTGGAAGCCGTACTCGACGTTGGTGGTGTTGACGCCGTCGATGTAGAAGGCGTTCTCCGCCCCCGACGAGCCGTAGACGGTGATCGTCGTCTGCTGCGAGTTGTCGGGGTTGGCGTCCGAGGAGACCCCGGGGGTGATCTGGACCACCGACGAGTAGTTGCGGCCGGTCGGCAGGGTCTCGATCTGGCGGCTGTCGAGGTTCGTTCCCAGCTCGGTCGAGGTGGTGTCGACGACCGGCGCCTCGCCGGTCACGGTGATCTCCTCGGCGGCGCGCGGCTTCAAGACGGCGTCGATCGTCGCGTCGCGGTCGAGCTCGACGGCGATCGCCCGCCGCGACTCGCTGCCGAAGCCCTGCAGGGCGAAGGTGACGGTGTACTGGCCGGGGGGGAGGAGCGTCAGGTGATAGGCGCCCTTGGCGTCGGTGACCGCGCTGCGCGACCCCTGGAGCGCGGCGCCGGTCGCCTCGACGGCGACCCCCGGCAGCGGCCCGCCGGACTCGTCGCTCGCCCGGCCGACGATGCCGCCGGTGGTCTGCGCGGCGAGGGGCGCGAGCGCGCCAGCGGCGAGGCCGGTGGCCAGGGTGAGGAGCAGGAGACGGCGACGGAGCGTCTGCATGCGATACCTCCTTCGGAAGCCCGCCGGCGGCGGCGCTCGCGAGGGAGCCGTCCGCGCGTCGTACGGGTCAGGGCCGATGCGGGTGATCTGCTGGCAGAAACGCTACCACATGCGATGCGGCGCGGGGCGGGGAGGGCGCCTCAGGCGCCGACGATGCGCAGCTCGAAATCGCGCAGCTTCAAGACGCGGAGGACGTAGGAGAAGGCGAGGCGGTTGGCCTTGTCGTAGTCCTCGGCGAGGACCGGGATCTCCTCTTCGAGGAGCGCACCCTCTTGATTGCGGTAACTGACGGAAGCTGAAAACCGGCGGATCGCCATCGCGTGAGCTCCTGGGTAAGGTTTGGCGGCTGTCGATTCTAGCGGATCGGGCGCGCTACGGCGGGTGCTCGATCCCGGCGAGGGCGCGGCGCACCTCCGGCTGCTCGGGGTCGAGGGCGAGCGAGCGGCGGAGGTCCTCCGCCGCTCCCGGCGCGTCGCCGAGGCAGAGGCGGGCGAGGGCCGACGAGCCGTAGGCGAGCGCGTTGCCGGGGGCGAGGCGCTCGGCGTGCTCGAAGTCCGCCAGCGCGGCGCGGCAGTCGCGCCGCTCGACGCGGTAGCGGCCGGCGAGGAGCCAGATCTCGGGGTCGGCGGGGCACGCCGCCGTCGCCGCCGCGAGGAGGCGGACGCTGCGCTCGCCGGCGCCGGCCGCGGCGTAGCGGAGCGCCCGCTCGCGCAGGCGCGCGGCGCCGTCCGGCAGCCCCGCGGCGAGGGCCTGGGCGAGGAGGCGGTCGGCGCGATCGAGGTCGGCGGCGGCGGGCGAGCCGGCGGCCAGGAGGTCGCTCAGGTTCCACAGCGCCGAGGCGTTCCGGGGATCGCGGGCGATGGCGCGCGCGAAGGCGGCGCGGGCCTCGGCCGAGCGCCCGGCCTCGCGGAGGATCAGGCCCTCGTTGTCGTAGGAGCCGGCGGTGCGGGTGGCGTCGCCTCCCGCCGGCGGCCCGACCGGCGCCCGCGCCGGCTCGCCGGCGCCGACGTAGCCCAGGGCGCGGAGCCTGGCGACCGCCTCGGCCGAACCGGCGCCCGCGGCCGGCGCCGGAGTGTGGCCCCCGACCGTTGCGGACCCGGCACCTGCGGACCCGGCGGCCGGCCGGAAATCCCGCTCGTAGTGGACGGCGGCGTGGGCGGGCGGGGCGACGCCCGCGAGCGGCGGGCCGGCGAGCCGCGGATCGGGCGGCAGGCCGAGGAGGGCGAGGAGCGTGGCGCAGACCTGGCGGACGCTCGCGCGGTCCCCATGGCCGCTCCCCGCGGGCTCGACGCCCGGGCCCCAGAGGAGAGAGATCCCCTCCTCGCGGTGCCAGCGGCCGGCGGTGGCGGCGGCGAAGCTCGGCGGCTGGTCGGGGCGGTCGCGCCAGCGGAAGCCGTGGTCCGAGGCGATCACCAGGACCGCCCCCGAGCGTTCGGCGAGCCGCCGCATGTCGCCCAACAGCGCGTCGATCGCCGCGAAGTAGCGCCGCGGCACGTCGCCGTAGCGCGCGAAGTCCTGGTGCGAGACGCGCGGCAGGCGCGGCGGCGCGTAGGGCGCGAAGAGGTGGCCGATGGCGTCCGTCCCCTGGATGTAGAGGACGGTCAGGTCGGGGGGCTGCCGCGCCAGGAGGTCGGCCGCCAGCCGGTGATAGACGGCGGTCTCGACGAGGATGCGGCGCAGCGCCGAGACGGGCTGCGCGAAGGCGTTCGGCTCGGCGAGGATGCGCCGGGACTCGTCCTCGCCGAGCCAGGGGAAGTAGGCGTGGAGGGCGGGGTAGCCGGCCTCCGCCTCGGCCGCGGCGAGCGCCTGCCGGGCCCAGGCTTCGCGGCTGGCGGGGTAGACCGCGCCGGGGGGCGGCTCCGCCTCGCCGAACTCGAAGGAGAAGAGCCGGTCGGAGACGACGACTCCCCGCACCGGCTCGGCGGGGTAGGTCGCCCAGAGGCCGAGGACGGCGACGCTGCGGCCGGCCGCCGTCGCCATGTTCCAGATCGCCGGCACCCGCCGCTCGGCGCTGGTGATCGGCTCGCGGGCGCCGGTCCGCGGGTTGAAACGGGTGAAGTCGAGGACGCCGTGCTCGAGCGGGCCGACGCCGGTCATCATCGTCGTCCAGACGAGCGGCGAGAGCGGCGGATGGATCGTCGTCAGCACGCCGCCGCGGCCGCCGCGGACGAGCGCCGCGAGGTTCGGCATCACGCCTCCGGCCATGTAGGGGTCGAGGAGCTCCCAGTCGGCGCCGTCGAGGCCGACGAAGACGACGCGCCGGCCCGCCGCCGCCGCGGCGGCGATCCGCGGATCGGCCGCCGGCCCGTGGCTCGACCCGAGGCGGGCGGATGCTGGCGACGCCGCGGCCGGCGAGGATGGGCTTGCCGGTGCGCCGGCGGGCTCGCGCGCGACCCGGCCGCAGCCCAGCGAGAGCACCACCAGGAGGGCCGCGGGGAGAGACCTCGAAAACCTCGGAGCCATCGGCTGGGTAGGCTACCATCGGCTGGCGGCCGGTGATTCCCCAACGCCGCTCGCCCCGCCATGCCTGGCCTCGTTCTCGCCCTCGTCCTCGCCCTGGCGCCCGGTCTTGCCGGCGGGCCACTCGGGATGACGACGAGAGGTGAGCCGCCCCCGGCGGCTCCTCCGGCGGCTCGCCGAGTCCACGGAGCACCTGCCGTGGATCGAGGAGCCCGCCCGCCGTCTCGCGGCGCTCGACGGGGATCTGCGCGGCGGCCGTTTCGCCACGGCGGCGGCCGCCGCCCGCGCCGAGCTCGAGCGTGGGCTCGGCGGGTCCGGCGGGCGCGCCGGCGCGCCGGCGCTCGACCTCGCGGAGTCGCTGTCGCGCCTCGCCTTGGCCGAGGCGGGGCTCGGGCGCGTCGAGGACGCCCTCTGGCATTGGCACGAGGCCGAGAACCTGGCCCCCGGCGTGCTCTCGAAGGACGAGCTCGGCGGCTTCGGCGCCCCCGGCGCCCTCCTCGCGGCGCACCCCCTGCGGCGGCCCGGCGAGGCGCCGGCCGGGATCGCGATCCACGCCGGCGCCGGCGCCGAGCCGCCCCGCCGGCTCGCCGGCGAGCTGCCGGCGCCGGCGGTCCTGCGGCAGGGGCAGGCGGGGATTCCGCCCAGCCTGCGGATCGAGATCGCCGTCGACGCCGCGGGCGAGGTGCGCGAGCCGGTCGTCGTCTCCGGCCGCGCCGCGGAAGCCGCGGTGCGGGCTCTCGAGAGCCTGCGCGGCTTCCGCTTCGCGCCGGCGACCGCGGGCGGGGCGCCGGTCGCCGTCCTCGCGGAGCTGACCGTCGATCCCCCCGCGGGCCGGCCGCTCGCCGGCATGCTGCCCGCCGGCGGCGCGGCGGGCGTCGACCTCGGCGCCGTCGAGGCGCTGCTGCGCGCCGGCCGCTTCGCCGAGGCCGGCCGCCTCGCCGCGCGGCGCTGGGACGAGGCGCTCCACGGCGCCGAGCGGAGCCCCGACCTCCTCGGCGCCGCCCTCGCCCTGCGCGCCCTGGCCGAGGCGGGGACCGCCGTAGGGAACACCGCGGGGACCGCCGCGGGGAACACCGCGGGCAAGGCGACCGGCGCCCCCTCGCGGCCCGCCGGCGCCGCCGCGGTCTGCCGCTGGCAGGCGGCGCAGGTACTGTCGCCGGCGCTCTACGACGCCAGCCTCGCCCCGTACGGCGCCGCGGGCGGGCTCCTCGACCCGAACCGCTGGGGGAGCGAGCGCTGGGTGATCCACGGCGGGGCCGACCGCCGCCGCGCGGCCCAGGGCGGGGTCGCCGCCGCGGCGCCGCCGCTTCGCCCGCGGGTCGTCGAGCGCGCGCGGCCCGTCTATCCCCGCTTCCTCAAGCCCCGGCGGCTGCTCGACGCCGTGGTGGTGTCCGGAGTCGTCGACGCCCAGGGCGCGCTCCGCCAGCCGGAGGTGCGCTCGCCCGGCGCCTCGCCGAACCTCGACGCCGCGGCCCTCGACGCCCTCTGCGGCTTCCGCTTCCAACCGGCCGTCGTGGGCGGCGCGCCGGTCGCTTCCTTCTATTCCGTCACCCTCGAGTTCTCGCCCAATTGACCGCCAGCTCCCCCGCGGCGTCCCGGTTCGCGTGCGAATGCGCACTTAGGGAACAAACGCATAGAGGGAGAGACTTCAAATGGCTGATTTCGTGGGGAAGCACTGGACCGGCTTCGAGGAGCCCGATCTGCTCCTGATGAAGCTCTCGGGGGTGGTCACCGAGGCCGACGCGCGCGAGCTCAACCGTCTCCACTTCGGCTACGTCCGGGGCAAGGAGCGGATCTTCTACCTGATCGACCTGGCGGACCTCGAGACCATCGAGCCGGGGGGCCGCAAGGAGGCGGGCAGCGGCCTCCAGCGGCTGCCGCTGGGCGGCATCGCCATCTACGAGGCGCCGCTCAAGGCGCGCGTCCTGGCGAAGCTCATCTTCACCGCCATGAACATGTTCCGCATGGGCGGGATCGCCAAGGTCCCCTTCGAGTTCCACCCCAGCGAGCGGGAGGCGCGGGCGTGGCTCGACGAGCGGCGCAAGCTCCCGGTCGCCGCGGCCGCGCCGGAGCCGGCCTACAGCTAGCCGGCCGTCCGGCCGGGCCGCAGGGTCTCCCACAGATCGGCCAGCGCGTCGTCCAGGGTGCGCCGCGGCTCCCAGCCGAGGGCGCGGAGGCGGCGGTTGTCGCCCAGCAGCAGGGGGAGGTCGACCGGCCGCATGCGCGCCGGGTCGGGCTCGACGCGGGCGGCGACCCCGGAGATCGCCATCAGGCGCTCGAGCGCCTCGCCGATCGAGGGCGCCTTGCCGGAGGCCAGGTTGTAGACCTCCCCCGGCCGGCCGCTCGCGGCGAGCGCCCGGTAGGCCGCGGCGCCGTCGTCGACGTGCACGAAGTCGCGGCGGGCCGAGAGGTTGCCGACGCGCAGCACCGGCTCCTGCAGGCCGCGCTCGATGGCGGCGAGCTGGGCGGCGAAGGCGGGGAGGGCGAAGCTCGGCGCCTGCCCCGGCCCCACCAGGTTGAACGAGCGGGCGACGACCGCGCCGTGGGCGAAGGCGAGGCGCTCGGCGGCGGCCTTGGTCAGGGCGTACGGGGTGTGCGGGTCGACCATCTCGTCCTCCGCGATCGGCTGCCGCTCGGGCGGCACGGTGCCGTAGACCTCGGCGGAGGAGGCGATCACCACCCGCCGGCCGGCGGCGGCGCGCAGCAGGTTCTCCGTCCCCAGGACGTTGACCCGGAAGTAGTCGGACATCCGCTTCCACGACTCGCCGACGTGGGAGAGGCCCGCCAGGTTGACGATCGCCTCCGGGTCGGCCTCGCGCATCACCCGCGCCAGGGCCGGCGGGTCCATGAGGTCGGCCAGATGGAGGTCGGCGCCCGGCAGCTCGGGGACCTCGTCGAGGTAGGTGCCGCTCACCCGGTCGCCCTGGGCGAGCAGGTAGCGCGCCAGGTTCTTGCCGACGAAGCCGCCGATCCCGGTGACGAGTACGCGCATGGGTGGCCGGAGCGCCGCCGTCAGGCGCCGGCGCGGTCGGCGGAAGGTTGGCCCGCGGGCTTGGCGGCGCGCTTCGCCGCCATCCTCTCGCGCCAGTGGTCGAGCAGGTCGGAGACCGTCTGGTCGAAGGGGATGCGCGGCTCCCAGCCGGTGTCGGCGCGGAACTTCGAGCTGTCGCCGATCAGGATCTCGACGTCCGAGGGGCGCAGGCGCGACGGGTCGACCTCGACCTTCACCTCGACGCTCGAGAGGGCGAGGATCTTGTCGAGCAGGGCGCGGATGGTGATCCCGGTGCCCGAGGCGATGTTGTAGACCTCGCCCGGCCTGGCGCGGGTCACCGCCAGCCAGTAGGCGCGCACCATGTCGCGCACGTCGGTGAAGTCGCGGATGGCGTCGATGTTGCCCACCCGGATCACCGGCTCCTGGAGGCCCGCCTCGATCGCCGCCACCTGGCTGCAGAAGTTCGAGGTGACGAAGACCTGGCCGCGCCGCGGGCCGGTGTGGTTGAAGCCGCGGGTGCGGACGACCTTCATGCCGTAGCTCTGGAAATATTGGTAGCCCAGGAAGTCCTGCGCCACCTTGGAGACGGCGTAGGGCGACAGCGGGCGCAGCGGGTTGTCCTCGGTGATCGGCACCTCGGTGGGGAGCACCAGGCCGTACTGCTCGGAGGAGCAGGCGATCTGGATCACCGGGTCGAGCCCGAGCGCGCGGACCGCCTCGAAGAGGTTGGTCTCGCCGGCGATGTTGGTGACCAGCGTCTCCGACGGCGCCGTCCACGACGCCGGCACGAAGCTCTGCGCCGCGAGGTGGAAGACGTAGTCCGGCCGCGACCTGGCGAGCGCGGCGTGCATCGAGGTGTAGTCGCGCAGGTCGGCCTCGACGAGCGTCACCCGGCGGTCGAGGTGCTCGATGTTCTCCATGCGGCTGCGCCAGCGATAGGTGCCGAACACCTCGACGTCGGGGTGCTCGGCGAGCAGGTATTCCGCCAGGTGCGAGCCGGCGAAGCCGGTGATGCCGGTGATGAGAGCAGACTTCATCTACGTCCCTCCTCGAGAGATCGACTCCAGGTAGTCACAGAGGCCCGCCTCCCACGGCTCGACGCGGCGTCCGGCGGCCGCCTCGAAGCGGGCGACGTCGAGCACCGAGTAGGCAGGCCGCGGCGCCGGCCGCGGGAAGTCGGCGGTCGTGACCGGCAACACCTCGGCCGACGCGGGGCCGGCGGGCGAGAGCCGCACGATGGCGCGGGCGAAAGCGTACCAGGAGACGGGCTCCCGGTTGCGGTAGTGGACGACGCCGGTCACCTCGCGGCGGAGGGCGAGATCGGCGACAGCGCGGGCGAGGAATGGCGTGTAGGTGGGGCAGCCCTGCTGGTCGTCGACGACGCGGAGCGGCGTCTTCCCCGCCGCGACCAGCGCCAGCATGGTGGTGACGAAATTGGGGCCGCCGGGCCCGAAGAGCCAGCTGGCGCGGACGACGAGCGATCCCGCGTGGGCGAGCGCCCGGCGCTCGCCCACGAGCTTGCTCTCCCCGTAGACCGAGAGCGGCGCCGTCGGCGCGTCCTCGCGGTACGGGGCGCTCGCCCGGCCGTCGAAGACGTAGTCGCTCGAGACGTGGAGGAAGCGCGCCCCGGCGGCGGCGGCCGCCGCCGCGGCGTTCGCCACCGCCTCGCCGTTGATCGCCAAGGCTCGCTCGCGGTCGCTCTCGCAGGCGTCGACCTGGGTGAGCGCGGCGCAGTTGACGACGAGCTCCGGCCGGAACGCCGCCGCCCAGTAGAGCAGGCGCTCGCGGTCGGCGAGGTCGGCCGCGGCATGCGAGAGGGCGAGGGCCGCCCAGCCGCGCCGCCGCGCCTCCGCCGCCACGGCGCGGCCGAGCATCCCCGCGCCGCCGAAGACGAGGGTCCTCATCGGGAGACTAAGTGATCCCGACCTCGGAGTTGTCCCCGAGCATGAAGCGGTAGGCCTTGGGCTTGAAATCGGTCTTGACGATGCGGACGTTGCGGCCGATGAGCGAGGCGTCGATGCGCAGCGGAATGTCGCGGATCTCGCAGTCGGCGAGGATGATCGAGTTCTCGACCTCGCAGCGCTCGAGCGTGCAGCGCTCGCCGATCGAGGTGTAGGGGCCGACGAAGGCGTGCTCGAGCCGCGCGCCGTCGCCGATGACGACCGGCCCGCGCACCAGCGAGTCGACGATCTCGACGTCCCTGCCGAGCTGCACCCGGCCCTCGATGCGGCTGCCGCCGCCGAGGTCGCCGTGGCGCGGCACGACGAGCGTCTCGAGCACGATGCGGTTGGCCTCCAGCATGTCGTCGAGCTTGCCGGTGTCCTTCCACCAGCCGCGCACGATGTGCGGGTGGACGGAGAGGCCGTGGTCGATCAGGTCCTGGATGGCGTCGGTGATCTCGAGCTCGCCGCGCGCCGAGGGGCGGATGCGGTGGACCGACTCGAAGATCGTGCGGTCGAACATGTAGACGCCGACCAGGGCGAGATTGCTCTGCGGCGCCGCGGGCTTCTCGACCAGCCGGCGGACCTTGCCGTCGGGCGTCAGCTCGGCGACCCCGAACTGCTCGGGGTTCGGCACCTCGGCGAGGAGGATCTCGGCGTTGCAGCCGCCGCTCCGGTACTCGTCGACCAGGCTGGTGATGCCGCCGGCGATCAGGTTGTCGCCCAGGTACATGACGAAGGGCGAGTCGCCGAGGAACTCCTCGGCGATCAGCACCGCGTGGGCCAGACCGCGCGGCGCGTCCTGCTCGATGTAGGTGATGCGGGCGCCGAAGCGCTCGCCGTCGCCCACCGCGGCGCGGATCTCGTGCCGGGTGTCGCCGACGACGATGCCGATCTCCGCGATGCCCGCCGCCACGATCGACTCGATGGCGTAGAAGAGCACCGGCTTGTTGGCGACCGGCACCAGCTGCTTGGCGGAGGTGTAGGTGAGCGGGCGCAGCCGCGTCCCCTTGCCGCCCGAGAGGATGAGCCCCTTCATGCCCGGATCTACTGCACGGCCGCCGAGGTGCGGCTGGTCAGGTCGAGGAACGTGCCGACGTTCTTGAGCGACAGGGAGAAGCGGATGTCGCGGTCCTGGCGCTGGCCGGAGGGGGAGGTCGGGTCGAGGCTCTGGAACTGGCGCAGCTCGAGGCTCAGACCGTAGCACTGCCCGGTGTAGGAGATGATGTAGTGCTGGTCCTGCCAGATCTTCAGCTGCAGGTCGTAGGCGAGGCCCGCCTGCAACCCGAGGCGCTGGTTCCACAGGTTGAGCGAGGTCGAGAAGCGGAGCTGGTCCGAGATCGGCTGATTGATGGTGGACGGCACGACGCCCGGCTGCAGGACGACGGGCTGGTAGCCGAGCTGGTAGCGGGTGAACCAGGTGAGGCCGAAGGTGTCCTTGCCGAGCGCCAGGTTGCCGGAGAACGACGTCGACTCGAGGTGCGAGAAGAGCGTGTCGTAGCTGGCGCGCGCGTCGACGCTCGTCACCGTCGACGGGTTGAAGCGGAGCTGGAGCTCGAGCGGGCCCGCCGAGGTCTTCCGCTTGAGGTCGGGGGTCTCCTGCTGCGGCTGGTTGGGGTCGAAGCTGTAGTTGCGGGCGATCTCGAAGAGCAGGACCTCGCGCGCGCTGCTCGTCTCGTCGTTGGGCTTGCCGAGCAGGCGGTTGTCGAGCGCCAGGCGGCCGAAGTTCATGCCGAGCTTCTGCGTCGGGTCGACGTCGTCGAAGAGCAGGATGCGCTCGGGGTGGCCGAAGGCCCCCTCGTAGTTGTAGGTCCAGCGCGGCTCGATGACGTGCTTGAACTTGCCGAACGGGCCGATGTTCCAGGAGAAGATCCGCGACAACGACGGCCCGACGAGCTCGACGCTCCCCTCGGGCAGCGTGCGGGTGAGGCTCTGGCCGGAGAAGCGGGTGAGCGTCGAGTCGAGGGTGTTGCCGTACCAGGTGAAGCGCTCGCCGGCGGTGAGCGAGGCCGAGAGCCAGGGGAAGGAGTGGATGGGGAGCGTCAGCTCCGGGAAGAGGTCGGCGCGGCCGTAGGCGCCGAGCCCCTTCTGGGCGACGTCGAGCTGGTCGACCGAGCTGCGCATCTGCAGATAGAGGTTGGAGTTGCCGAGCTCGGTCGAGCGCAGGCGGTACTCGACCTCGGGGAGCTTCCTCTGCTCGGTGACGTTGAAGTCGCCGCTGGGCGTGAAGCCGATGAGCGTCTGGCGGTCGTCGACCAGGAAGTTCAGCAGGTTCGGCCCCCAGTTGCCGGTGATGAAGCCCTTGCTGTAGACCGTGCGCAGGGTGTTGATGCTGAAGTCGCGCTCGAAGTCGCGGGGGAAGTTGAAGTCGGAGAAGCGCAGCACCGAGACCACCGCCCGCATGCCGAGCGGCAGGTCGCTGGTGGTGTGGTTGACGTCGATCTTCCAGCGCTCCTTGTCGAGCACCGGGTCCTTGATGGCGTAGCCGACGACGGTGCCGGTCGTCCCCTCGGTCGGGTTGTAGCGGAGCTCGTCGCCGACGCCCAGGTAGCTCTTGGCGTAGGCGTCGAAGTGGAAGGTGGTGTCGTAGCTCCGCCCCAGCACCTGGTAGTAGGCGAGCCCGAGGAGGCCGCCGCGGGCCTGCGAGTAGCCGATGTTGGGGATGAGGAGGCCCGAGGTGCGCTCGGTCCTCGCCGGCCAGAGGATGTACGGGGTGTAGAGCACCGGCAGGCGCTTGACCCGCATCGAGGTGTGGTGGATGCGGGCGAAGCCCTCGACCTCGACCTCGGCGCGCGCCATGCGGAAGCTCCAGTCGGGATTCTCCTGGCTGCAGGAGGTGAAGATGCCGTCCGTCACCTCGTAGGTGTCGGGGCCGGTCTTCTCGATCTCCTTGCCGGTGAAGTAGTAGTCGGGGGCGACCTGGGCGGTGGCGTTGTCGAGCTTGCCGGTCTTGGTGTCGAGGTCCCAGGTGAGGGTCTCGCCGGTCATCCGCCGCGGCCCCTGGTCGACGACGACGTTGCCCTCGCCGGTGACCGCCTTGGTCGTCAGGTCGATCTCGGCGCGGTCGGCGTAGATGTCCATGTCCTGGTACTTGACGTGGACGTTGCCGGTCAGCACCGCGTGGTCCTGGCGCACGTACTCGAGCGTCGCGGCGCTGCCGGCCGCGCTGCCGCCGCCCTTCTCCTTGGGGAAGTTGAGGCTGAAGTTGATGCGGTTGGCGAGCTCGCCCGGCGGCCCCATCGGCTCGGCGGGCGGCGTCGCCGGCTGGCCGTTCGCCGGCGGCGCCTGGCCGTTGAGCGAGGGCGGCAGGCCGCTGGCGGCGGGTGGTTTCGTCTGCCCGGCGGGCGTCGACGCCGGCGCGCCGGGGCCGACCGGCTGCGGGCTCCCCGGCTGCGGCGGCGCCGGCTGGGGGGCCTGCGGCGGCGCCGTCGCGCCCGCCGACTGCGCGGCGAGGGGACGCTCGAGGCAGAGCGCCGCCCAGCTCGCGAGGAGCGCCACGGCGAGGAGCCGGAGGGGATTCGGCATGAGCGCGGGGCGGTCGGTCCTAGGCGCCGGGCCGCTCGACGATCATGGCCGTCGCCTCGCCGCCGCCGATGCAGATGGCGGCGCAGCCGCGGCGGGCGCCGCGCTCGGCCATGGCGTGGAGCAGGGTGACCAGGATGCGCGCCCCGGAGCTGCCGATCGGGTGGCCCAGGGCGACCGCGCCGCCGCGCACGTTGACCCGCTCGGGCGCCAGATCGAGCTCCTTGATGAAGGCGAGGGCGACGACGGCGAACGCTTCGTTGACCTCCCAGAGGTCGATGTCGCCGGCCGCCAGGCCGGCGCGCTGGAGCACGGCGCGCACCGCCCCGACCGGCGCGGTGGTGAACCACTCCGGCTTCTGGGCGAACGAGGCGTGGGCGACGATGCGCGCCAGCGGCTTCCTGCCGAGCCGCTCGGCGTGGGCGGCGGTCGAGAGCGCCAGGGCGGCGGCGCCGTCGTTGATCTTGCTCGAGTTGGCGGCGGTGATCGTGCCGTCCTTCTGGAAGGCGGGTTTCAAGCTCCCCATGCGGTCGAGGTCGACCTTGAACGGCTCCTCGTCGCGGTCGACGACCTGGGGCGGACCCTTGCGCTGCGGCACCTCGACGGCGACGATCTCCTCGCCGGCCCTCCCCGTCTCGGTCGCTTCGCGCGCCCGGCGGTAGCTCTCGCGCGAGAAGGCGTCCTGCTCCTCGCGGCCGAGCTTGTACTCGGCGGCGCAGAGCTCGGCGCAGCTCCCCATGTGGAGGTCGTTGTAGGGGTCCCAGAGGCCGTCGTGGATCATCGAGTCGACGAGCTTGCCGTGGCCGAGGCGCAGGCCGTCGCGCACCCCGGAGGCGAGGTAGGGCGCCTGGCTCATGCTCTCCATGCCGCCGGCGACGACGACCTGGAAATCGCCGCAGCGCAGGTCGTTGGCGGCGATCATCACGGCGCGCATCGCCGAGCCGCAGACCTTGTTCAAGGTGATGGCGCCGGTCGCGACGGGCAGGCCGGCGCCGATCGCCGCCTGGCGGGCGGGCGCCTGGCCCTGGCCGGCGGAGAGCACACAGCCCAGGTTGACCTGCTCGACCTCCTCGGGGGCGAGGCCGGCGCGCTCGACGGCGGCCTGGACGGCGCGCGCCCCGAGGGCGTGCGCGGGCAGGCCGGCGAGGGCGCCCTGGAACGCTCCGATGGGCGTGCGTGCGGCGCTCAGGATGACCACATCGTCCATTGGATCTCTCCTGATTGGACTCTCCTGGGAAGGGCGGAGACGAGGCTCGGATCGGGCGTATCGACGTCCGGGCCGCAATCCGGGCCGCAGCCCGCGACTGCCGCGGCGGACGGCGCGGGCGTCCCGGCCCGTGCCCGGAGCGGCGATGCTAGCATACCCATCCGTACCCGCCCGCCCGCACAAAGCTCCCACAAAGAGCGCCGTCGAGACCGCCGGCGCGTCGCGCTTTCCGCCGGCCCCTGCGGCCGGAGCTACAATCAACAACCAATGCGGGCCCTGGGAATCGACTTCGGCGAGCGGCGGATCGGGATCGCGATCTCGGACCCCGAGGGACGGCTCGCCGTGCCGCTCGCGACCGTCGAGCGCGAGACCGACCGGCGGGCGATCGGCCGCATCGCCGAGATCGCCGCCCGCGAGGGGGTGGCGCGGCTGGTGGTCGGCGAGCCGGTGGGCCTGGACGGCGAGCGCGGCCCCGCCGCCCGCCGCGCCCGCGCCTTCGCGGCGCGCCTCGCCGAGCGGACCGGCCTCCCCTGCGAGCTGGTCGACGAGGCGCTGACCAGCGTCGAGGCGCGCCAGCGGCTCGCCGCGGCCGGGGCCGATCTGCGCCGAGACCCCGGTAGGATCGACGCCGTCGCCGCCCAGATCCTGCTGCAAGATGCGCTCGATCGAGCGCATGATCAGGACCCCGCGCTCGATCGAGCGCATGATCAGGACACCGCGCTCGATCGAGCGCGTGAGCAGAAGCCCGCGCTCGATCGCTCCGGGAGGCCGGCGTGAGCCGCCGGCGCGCCGCCGGCCGGCGCAAGCCCCGGCCGAGCCGCGGCCTCGTCTTCGGCTGGCTCCTCTTCCTGCTGCTCCTCGCCGTCCCGCTGTCGCTCGCCGGCTACTGGCTCTGGCGGCTGCAGCAGCCGTACAAGGGCTATGCCGGGCCGGCGCGGGAGGTGAGCGTCGACCCCGGCACCAAGGCGGTGACCGTCCTCGAGCGCCTCCAGCAGGAGGGGGTGATCGCCAACGCCGGGATCGCCCGCGTCTACCTGGTCTACGTGCTCCACAACCCGCCGATCCAGGCCGGCGACTATGCCTTCGAGCAGCCGCTCACCACCGCCCAGGTGCTGCGCAAGCTGATCCGGGGCGACGTCGTCACCCGGCGGGTCACGGTGGTCGAGGGGCTGACGCTCGAGGAGACGGCGGAGCTCCTCGCCGCCTCCGGCTTCGGCCGCCGCGACCGCTTCCTCGACCTGATGCGCTCCCCCGAGCTGATCGCCGACCTCGACCCGGCGGCGCACGACCTCGAGGGCTATCTCTTCCCCGAGACCTACGCCTTCCGCCGGCGGACGCCGGAGAGCGAGATCGTCAAGGCGATGGTCAAGACCTTCCGCGGCCGCTTCGAGAAAGACGTGCGGCCGCTCCTCGCCGCCCACCCCCGGCCGCACGGCGTGCGCGAGCTGGTGACGCTCGCGAGCATCGTCGAGAAAGAGGCGAAGCTCGACGGCGAGCGGCCGCTGATCGCCGCCGTCTACCAGAACCGGCTCGACCGGCGGATCGGCCTCGCCGCCGACCCGACGGTGATCTACGCCATGAAGCGCCAGGGCACCTGGGGCGGCAACATCCGCCGCGCCGACCTGCAGATGGACTCGCCCTACAACACCTACCGCTACGCCGGCCTGCCGCCGGGCCCGATCTGCTCGCCGGGGCTGAAGAGCCTGGTGGCGGCCGCGGCGCCGGCCAAGAACGCCTACCTCTACTTCGTCAGCCGCAACGACGGCACCCACGTCTTCTCGACCACCCTCGCCGAGCACAGCCGGAACGTCGACCTCTGGCAGCGCCGCTACTGGCGCGACCGCCGCGAGCGGGAGCGCCGCGAGGCGCAGCCCGGGCGCTGAGCGCGCCGCCCGCTCGCGCCAGCGCGCCGGCGCCTCTGGCGGACCTTGACTTGACGGTCTTGACAGCTTACATTGCTCTCATGTCTCATACCACCGCTCTCGCCGCCCGCGCCTTCGAGCGTACCCTGGAGGAGCTGGAGCGTCAGGAGAACGCTCCGGACTTGGGCGATCCCACGGCACTCGGCCGCCGAGCCGCGCTCCTCGCCACCGCCGAAGCCGTGTGGGGCCGCCACCTCGGCCCGCTCTTCGATGCCGAGCAGGTGAAGACCGTGCTGGGAGTCGGCAGCCGGCAGGCGGTCTCAGACCTCGCCAAGCGCGGCCGAATCCTCGCCCTGGACGCCGCGGGCCAGCGCAAGCTCTACCCGGCATTTCAATTCGGACCCGATGGACGGCCCTACCCCGAGCTGGCACGCGTCCTGACGATCTTCGAGGGCATCGTCGAGACGCAGTACACCGTGGCCTCCTGGCTGGTCAGTCCTCAGGATCTCCTGGAGGGGAAGACGCCGGCGGCCTGGGTGCGCTCCCGGCGTGACCCCGAGCGCCTCTTCGCAGCGGCCCGCCGCGCCGCCGCTGCTCTCGCCCACTGAGCGCGATCCCCGTTCCTCCGGCCAGCCTGGAGGGGTTTCCGTCCGTCCGCCTCTGCGCTGCCGCGCTCTACCGCATCCACCGCTCCGCGCGCAGCCCTTGGTGGTTCTCGAGCGATGGCTCCGGCCGCTTCGATCTGCCCGCCGCCAGCGGCCGCGGCAGCTGCTATTTGGCGGAGGAACCGGTCGGCTGCCTCCTCGAGGTCTTCCGCTGCTGGACGCTGATTCCGGAGGCTGAGCTGGAAACGCGCCGTGTCGCCCGCCTCGAGCTTCCGCCGGTGCTCCTGGCGGACTGCTCCTCCGGCCTGTGCCGCGCCTTCGGGCTCACCGGCGAGATCCATTCGACCCCCGATTACGCCCTCACCCAGGCTTGGGCCGCCGCCTTCGCCGCCGCTCGCTTCGACGGCATCCGCTACCTCCTCCGCCACGATCCCGGCCAGCGCCTGAGCGGCGTTGCCCTCTTTGGCCCCGCCGGAGCTCCGCCGTGGTCGTTCACGCCGGGCGAGCCCATCGGCCGCGGCGTCATCGAGGAAGCCGCGCGGCGGTTCGGGGTGCGCGTGATGCCGGCACCGTGAAGTCCGGGTCCACCGGCTCGATTGACAGTCCCCTCCTCGTGGTGTATCAAGGCCCCAAACACCGGGAGCCGCGTACCCGTCGTATCGACTGACTGTCCGGTCGCTCTTTGAGGCGCCGGCGGGAGAGGAGACCGCATGAACATCCCCGAGGAGTTCGGCAGTTACCTATTGCTCAAGAAGCTGACCGAGGATGCGCTCGGCGAGACGTTCCGCGCCGGCAAGGTGGGCAAGGGGGGGATGGAGCAGGTGGTGCTGCTCCGGGTGCTGAACGGCAAGGGCATGGACGGCGAGAGGCTGTGGGCGAAGGTCGCCGGACGCGCCGGCGTGCAGCAGGCGTTGAAGAGCCCGAACATCGGCAGCGGCGTCGACCTGGGGAAGGTGCGCAACTATCCCTACGCGGCCTACGACTACATCTCGGGCAAGAACCTGGCGGCGCTCTTCGCGCAGGCGACGAAGCAGGGCTCGCCGATCCCCGCCGACCATGCGATGCTCATCGCCGAGCGCATCTCGCTGGCGCTCGCGGTCGCCGCGGAGAGCCGGGTGCAGGACGAGCGGATCCTCCACGGCTTCGTCGTGCCGCACCTGGTGATGGTCTCGAACGAGGGCGAGACGCGCCTCCTCGGCTTCGAGCTGGCGCCGGGCCTGCGCGAGCTCGCCGCCGGCGGCTGGCACGGCGCCGACCTCGAGAGCTATCTCTCACCCGAGACCCTCGCCGGCCAGCCGCTGTCGCGCGCCGACGACGTCTGGTCGCTCGGCGCGATCCTCCTCGAGCTCTTGACCGGCGAGCGGCTGGCCGCCGGACCGCAGGGGTACGGCGCGGCGATCGACGCCGCGGTGCTCGCCAACGAGGGGACGCCGCTCCCGGCGCCGCTCGCCGCCCTGCTCAAGAAGAGCCTGGTGCCGCGCGCCGAGCGCATCGCCGACGCCGTCACCTGGCACAAGACGATCTCGAAGCTGATGATCGAGGGGCAGTACAGCCCGACCACCTTCAACCTCGCCTTCTTCATGCACAACCTCTTCCGCGACGAGATCGACCGCGAGAGCCAGGAGATCCAGGCCGAGAAGAAGCTCGCCGTCGCCCCCCAGGCGGCGCCGCCGGCGGCCGCCGTCGCCATGCCCGTCGCCGCCGCGGCCCGCCAGACGGCGGACATGCGCGAGAAGACCGGGGTCCGCGAGGCGACGCTGCCGGGCGTCGGCGCCCAGGCGGGCTCCGCGGCATCGGGGGGCAAGGGGCTGTGGATCGGCATCGCCGCGGCGCTGGCGTTGGCGATCCTCGGCGGCGGCGGTTGGCTGCTCTTCGGCCGCAAGGCGGAAAAGCCCGCTCCGCCGCCGGCCGCGGCGGCCGCTCAGCCGGCCTTGGCGGCGCCAGCGCCCCAGGGGACCGCGGCTGCCGCGCCCGCCGCCGGGCCGAAGCCGGAGGAGCTCCAGGCGCAGATCAGCGCCATGTTCGACGCGCGCAGCAAGGAGATGGAGGCGAAGCTCAAGCAGCAGTACGACGACCGGATCAAGACCCTCCAGAAGCAGCTCGCGGACAGCAAGAAGGATGCGCCGGGCGACCGGCCCTCGCACGCCGCCGCGGCGGCGCCGCCGCTCCAGACGGAGGTGCGCGAGGCGCGGAGCGTCCGTCCGGAGCCGCCGCCCACCGCGGCCGACAACGCGCCCGTGCCATCGGCCGTGGGAGCCGCGGTGCCGGCCCCGGCGGTGATCTCGCAGAGCGCGCGACCGGGCGCCGTTCCGGCCGGCGGCGGCGCGCCGGTGAACGCCGTCGCCACCTCCGCGCCGCCGCCCGCCGCACCGGTCCCGTCGCCCGCGGCGCCCGCCGCGCGGCTCGGCGACCTGGTGCAACCCGGCACGGGCGTCTTGGCGCCGAAGATGTCCGGCATGCCCGAGCCGCGCTACCCGGCGGCGGCGCGGCGCATGAACAAGTCGGCGGACGTCGAGATCCGGGTGCTGGTCGACGAGCTCGGCCGGGTCGTCCAGACGCAGCCGGTGAGCGGCAAGGTCGGCTTCGGCTTCGACGAAGCCGCGATGGAGGCGGCCCGCCGCTCCTCCTTCCGCCCGGCGACGAAGGACGGCGTGCGGGTCAAGATGTGGACCGTGATGCGCGTGTCGTTCCGGCCGTAGGCGGACCGCCCTGCCCAAAAACAAGAGGACCCGGCCGCGGGCCGGGTCCTCGGCGCGGCTCGGAAGCCGACCGGCCCTACAGGTCGGCCGCCTTGAGGCTCGCGGTGAGCTGCTCGATGCAGGGCTTCATCACCTTGTCGAACATCCGCTCGTCGTTCGAGACGCCGCCGCCGAAGCCGCCGACGTCGACGTTCGAGTGGCTGTCCTCCGAGCGCGCCTCGTCGGCCCACACCACCTCGCCGGTCGAGGTGTCGATCAGGCGGGCGTTCATCGCCGCGGTGAAGGTCTTCTTGTGGACGCCGAAGCCGGGGATGCCGCGGAAGCCGCTGCCGTGGGCGCCGTGCTCTTCGGCGCCGTACTCGGTGACGGCGCCGGTCAGCAGGTAGTTGACGCCGAGGAGCTTGCCGACCTTGACGGCGGTCGACGGGTCGACGTCGCCGGAGAGGGTCAGGCCCTTCTCCTTCATCAGCGCCTCGAGCTGCTCGCGCTCGACCACCCGGAACTTGCCGCTCTTCACCAGCTGGGTGACGAAGACGTCCTGCGCCGCGGCCGCGCCGCCGTGCCACCACCACTGGTTGTCCGCCTTGTTCTTGAACTCGATGACCGCGACGCGGGGCTTGGTGCTCTGGGGCTTGGCCACCGCGAGGGCCGGGACCAGCAGGGCGGCCAGCAGTGCGGCACCCAGGAGACTCGATGACACGCGCTTCATGTTCGTGACCTCCTCAGGAGCTTATTAGGGGGCCGAGCCCCCGGTTGTCTCTCGCCGGCCGTGCCGGCCCGGCGCGTTTCTGGATCGCTCGGAACATCCATTCTACCGCGAATCGCGCCGCACTCTTCAGGCGCCGGCGGAGGGCCCGGCGTTTCATCGCGGCGCCGGCGGCGCCGGCGGCGCCTGGCTACGTGGGCTGCCTCGCCTCGTCCCGCTCCTGGGCGTCGACGACGCAGATCGCCGCCATGTTGACGATGTCGGCGACCTCGACGCCGCCCTGGAGGACGTGGACGGGCTTGCCCATGCCGAGGAGGATGGGGCCGATCGCCTCGCAGTTGGCGAGGCGCCAGATCAGCTTGTAGGCGATGTTGGCCGACTGGAGCTCGGGGAAGATGAGGACGTTCGCCGGCCCCTGCAGGCGGCTCCACGGGTAGCTCTCCTGGAGGATCGTCTCCAAGACCGCGGTGTCGGCCTGCATCTCGCCGTCCATCTCGAGGTCGGGGGCGAGCCGGCGCAGGATCTCGACCGCCCGTTTGACCTTCACCGCCGCCGGGTGGCGGTTCGAGCCGAAGTTCGAGAACGACAGCATCGCCACCCGCGGCACGATGCCGAAGCGGCGCACGAACTCGACCGTCAGCATGGCGATCTCGGCGAGCTCCTCGGGGGTGGGGTCGATGTTGACCGTGGTGTCGGCGAGGAAGAAGAGCTTCCCCTCGAGGATCAGGATGTAGGCGCCGGAGACGCGGCGGACGCCCGGCCGCGTGTCGATGATCTGGAGCGCCGGCCGGATGGTGTCGGGGTAGGACTGGGTGATCCCCGAGATCAGGCCGTCGGCGTCCCCCTCCTCGACCATCATCGTGCCGTAATAGTTGCGCAGCCGCATGCGCTTCAGGGCGTCGACCAGGGTGACCCCGTCGCGCCGGCGCAGCTCGTGGAAGCGCTCGGCGTAGGGGCGGAAATTCTCCGCGCTCTCGTTGTGGATGATCGTCACCTTGTCCTCCGGGAGGTCGAGGTCCGCCAGGTGCTGGGCGATCATCTCGCGGCGGGCGAGGAGGATCGGGTGGGCGATCCCCTCGTCGACCAGGATCTTCGCCGCGCGGAGGATCTTCTCGTGCTCGCCCTCGGGGAAGACGATGCGCTTGGGGGCGCGTTTGGCGCGGTCGATGACGCCGCGCATCAGCTCGAGGCGGCGGGAGATGAGGGTCTCGAGGCGCCGCCGGTAGGCGTCGAAGTCGTCGATCGGCACCCGCGCGACGCCGCTCTCGATCGCCGCCTTGGCGACCGCCGGCGGCACGCGGAGCAGCACCCGGTAGTCGAGCGGCTTGGGGATCAGATATTCGCGGCCGAAGCGGAGGTGGTCGATGCCGTAGGCTTTGAGGACGCCGTCCGGCACGTCCTCGCGCGCCAGCTCGGCGAGCGCCTTGACGGCGGCGAGCTTCATCGCGTCGTTGATGTCGGTGGCGCGGACGTCGAGCGCGCCGCGGAAGAGGAAGGGGAAGCCGAGGACGTTGTTGACCTGGTTCGGGTAGTCGCTGCGGCCGGTGGCGACGATGGCGTCCGGCCGCGCTTGCTTGGCGTCTTCGTAGCCGATCTCGGGGTCGGGGTTCGCCATGGCGAAGACGATGGGGTCCGGCGCCATGCCGCGGATCATCTCGGCCGTCACCACGCCGCCGACCGAGAGGCCGATGAAGACGTCGGCCCCCTGGAGCGCCTCGGCGAGGGTGCGCAGGGCGGTGTCCGCGGCGAGCTCGGCCTTGTAGGGATCCATCTCCTCGCTCCGCCCGCGATAGATGACGCCCTTGCGGTCGCAGAGGACGACGTTCTCGCGCCTCGCCCCGAGCTGCAGGTACAGCTTGGCGCAGGAGAGGGCGGCCGCCCCGGCGCCGGAGAAGACGATCCTGGCGTCGGCGATCTTCCGTCCGGTGAGCGCCAGGGCGTTCAGGAGCGCCGCCCCGGAGATGATCGCCGTGCCGTGCTGGTCGTCGTGGAAGACGGGGATCGCCATCTCGGCTTTCAAGCGCCGCTCGATCTCGAAGCACTCGGGGGCCTTGATGTCCTCGAGGTTGATGCCGCCGAAGGTGGGCTCGAGGAGCTTGACGGCGCGGATGAACTCCTCGGGGTCCTCGGTCGCCACCTCGAGGTCGAAGACGTCGATGTCGGCGAAGCGCTTGAAGAGGACGCCCTTGCCCTCCATCACCGGCTTGCCGGCGAGCGCCCCGATGTTGCCGAGGCCGAGGACGGCGGTGCCGTTGCTGATGACGCCGACGAGGTTCCCCTTGGCGGTGTACTTGTAGGCGGCGAGCGGGTCGCTCGCGATCTCGAGGCAGGGCCAGGCGACGCCGGGGCTGTAGGCGAGCGACAGGTCGCGCTGGGTGGCGGTGGGCTTGGTGGGGACGACCTGGATCTTTCCCTTGCGCCCCTCCTCGTGGTACGCGAGCGCGTCCTCACGGCTGATCTTCTTCATGGCGAGAAGGATATCCCGCCGGAAGGCGCCGCACGATCGCCCCGCCGGCGCGCCGGGAGCGGGTTGCGATACCCTCCTTCTAGGAGGACTTAGGGCGTGCCCCTGACCTATGGGAATTATCTGAAGCTCGAGGAGCTCCTGGCGCTCCAGGAGGCCCAGTCGACGGGCCCGGAGCACGACGAGCTGCTCTTCATCGTCATCCACCAGGTCTACGAGCTGTGGTTCAAGCTCGTGCTCCACGAGCTGGCGCTGATCCAGCGCTCGCTCGAGGCCGGCGACGCGCCGACCGCGCACGCCGCCTTCAAACGGGTGCTGACCATCTTCAAGACGCTGGTCGGCCAGGTCGACATCCTGGAGACGATGACGCCGGTCTCCTTCCTCTCCTTCCGCGACCGGCTGGACACCGCGAGCGGCTTCCAGTCGATCCAGTTCCGCGAGGTCGAGATCGCCCTCGGCCATCGCAGCCCCGACATCGGGCGCCACTACGACGAGGCGCAGCGCGCCGGCCTCGCGGCGCTGCTCGAGCGCCCGAGCCTCTACGACTCGTTCCTCCGCTTCCTCGTCCACCAGGGCTATGCCGTGCCGGCGGCGGCGCTCGGCCGCGACATCGCCCAGCCGCCGCAGGAGAACGAAGAGGTGCAGCGGCTGCTGGTCGAGATCTACCACCGCGATCCGGGGACGCGCGAGATCTGCGAGCGCATGGTCGATCTCGACGAGGGGCTCCAGGAGTGGCGCTACCGCCACGTCAAGATGGTCGAGCGGACGATCGGCACCCGGCGCGGCACCGGCGGCTCCTCGGGCGCCGACTACCTGAAGCAGACGCTCTCGAAGCCGCTCTTTCCCGACCTCTGGGCGATCCGCCCGGACCTGTAGAGTCGATGCGTCGCGGAGGACCTCTATGCGAGCCCCAACGCCCTCGCGCCGTGCTACTCGCGCTTCGGCGTCGCCGCGCGGCTCCTCTTGACCGGCCATTCGCACCAGGCCTGGCCCGACCGCTCGCTCGACGGCCAGCTCCGCGCCTGGACCGACGCCGCCGAGGCGGTCGACGCCAAGTGGGAGCGCGCCTTCGCCATGGCGGAGCGGGTGCGCCGCGGCTTCGCCCGCATGCTGGGCGACGACCGCGGCGACTACGCGCTCGGCGCCAGCACCCACGAGCTCGTCGTCCGCTTCCTCTCCGCCCTGCCGCTCGGCCGCCGGCCGCGGCTCCTGACGACGGACGGCGAGTTCCATACCCTCCGCCGCCAGCTCGATCGGCTGGCGGAAGAGGGGATCGAGGTCGTGAAGGTGCCGGCGAAGCCGGCCTTCGGGATCGCGGAGCGGCTGGCGCGCGCGGCCGACGAGCGGACGGCGGCGGTCCTCGTCTCGGCGGTGCTCTTCGGCAGCGGCGCCGTCGTCCCCGGCCTCGACCGGGTGATGGCGGCCTGCGAGCGCACCGGGGCCGAGCTCCTGGTCGACGTCTACCACGCGGCGAACGTCGTTGCGTATCCTCTCCGCGAGCTGGGGCTCGAGCGTGCCTACGCGGTCGGCGGCGGCTACAAGTACTGCCAGATGGGGGAGGGCAACTGCTTCCTGCGGGTGCCGGAGGGCGCGGAGCTGCGCCCGGTCGTCACCGGCTGGTACGCCGAGTTCGACCATCTCGCGGCGCCGCCGGGCGGCGGCGTCGGCTACGGCCGGGGCGCCGCGCGCTGGGCCGGCGCCACCTACGACCCCACGAGCCACTACCGGGCGGCCGCGGTCCTCGATTTCTTCGCCGACCAGGGCCTCGGGGTCGACCTCCTGCGCGCGGTGAGCCAGCACCAGGTGGGACTGCTCGCCGAGCGTTTCGACGCCCTCGATCTGCCGGCGACGCTCGTCGCCCGCGACCGGGCGCTGCCGCTGGCCGAGACCGGCGGCTTCCTCGCCCTCACCTCGCCCGTCGCCGCCGACCTCTCCCGCCGCCTTGCCGAGCGCGGCGTCGCGACCGACCACCGGGGCGACGTGCTGCGCCTCGGCCCGGCGCCCTACCTGGCGGACGACCAGCTCCGCGCGGCGATGGCGATCCTCGGCGAGGTGGCGCGGGAAGCGATCGCCTCCCCTTGATCAGATCCGGCAGTGCGCTATGCCGCGCTTCTCGAGGTAGCGTTGGTGGTACTCCTCGGCGCGCCAGAACTCGGCGGCCGGGGTGATCTCGGTGACGATCGGCCGGCGGTGCCGTCCGCTCGCCTCCTGGCGCGCCTTGCTCGCCTCCGCGGCGGCCCGCTGCTCGGGCGTCGTGTAGAAGATCGCCGAGCGGTACTGCTCGCCGACGTCCGGCCCTTGGCGGTTCCTGGTCGTCGGGTCGTGGTTCTCCCAGAAGACGTCGAGGAGCCGGTCGAAGGAGACCTCCTCCGGGTCGTACTCCACCTGCACCACCTCCGCGTGGCCGGTCCGCCCCGAGCACACGTCCTGATAGCTCGGCCGGGCGAGGTGCCCGCCCGAGTAGCCGACCGCCGCGTCGACCACCCCCGGCACCTGCCGGAACGCCGTCTCCACCCCCCAGAAGCACCCCGCCCCGAACATCGCCTTCTCCGTCATCTAGACCTCCTTGGAATCGCCCGCCGCCGGAGCGCGCGGAGCGTCGGAAAGCAGCTCATGCGGCCGCCAGCCCCGCCGCGCGGGGGATCGGCTCCGAGGGGGAAAACAGGCCGGGGTGGGGAAGTGTTCCGGGATAGCGCGCGTCCGGTCTTTCTGGCTTCCTCGAGCTGTCACAGGAAACGCTCTGCGAGCACCCTATCTCGTGTAGGGCTCCTCCGGTCCCACCTCCCGCGCGTTCGGTTCACGCACCCGGTCGCGCGGGGTTTGCCGCCCCTCGCGGGGTCGGGCCTCGCGCCCGGCCCCGCACCCTCCCGGGGCCGCCGAGCGGCCATTCCTCCCCGCCCCCCGCGCCGCCTCGGCGCTCGGGTAAGCTCTCCGGCATGGGCCCCGAAATCTCGGTCGTCATCCCCACCCACAACCGGCTCGAGGTGCTGCCGGAGGTGCTCGCCGCGCTCGAGGCGCAGGAGGGCGCGCCGAGCTTCGAGGTGGTGGTGGTCGACGACGGCTCGCACGACGGGACGACCGAGTGGCTGCGCGCCCGTCGGGGGCCGCTCCCGCTCCGCGTCCTCACCCAGGAGAACGCCGGTCCGGCGGCGGCGCGCAACACCGGCGTCGCGGTGGCGGCCGGCCGCTGGGTGGCCTTTCTAGGAGACGACACCGTCCCCGAGAGAGGATGGCTCGCGGCCCATCGCGAGGCCCATCGCAAGCGCGGCGACGACCTCCATACCGCCGTCCTCGGCTACACCGGATGGCACCCGCGCATGCGCCTGACGCCCTTCCTGCGCTACATCAACGAGCACGGCCTCCAGTTCGGCTACGCGCTCATCCGCGACCGCGAGGACGTCCCCTTCAACTTCTTCTACACGTCGAACGTCTCGCTCGCCCGCGACCTCCTCCTCGCCGAGCCCTTCGACCTCTCGTTTCCCTATGCGGCATGGGAGGACGTCGAGGTCGCCTACCGCATGAAGCGGCGCGGTCTGCGGATGGTCTACGCGCCCGCCGCGATCGTCGCCCACGATCATCCGACCGACTTCCGACGCTTCGCCGCGCGCCAGGAGCGGGCCGGCTACTGTGCGGTCGTCTTCTACCGTCTGCACCCGGAGCTCGGAGCGTTTCTCGGCGTCGCTGCGGAGGGGCCGCCGCCGCTGCCTTCGCGGCGCCGCCAGGCACTCCTGGAAGCCCTGGTCTGCGGCTTGCAAAACCTTCCGCTGCAGATGCCGCGTGCATGGCACGAGGCCCTCAGGTACCATTACATCCGAGGCCTCCACAGAGCGTGGCACGACGGCGAAGGAGAACGCCATGATCCGTCTTTCCGAGCAAGCGCGGGCCGCCGACAGCCGGCCCCGTGACCATCGCGCCGGGCGGCTGTCCGTCCCGGCCCTGCTGGGCATCGCCGTGCTCGTCGCGGCGAGCGTCCCGGCAGTCGCAGCATCCCATAGCGGCGGCGGCGGCCATTCCGGCGGCGGCCATTCCAGCGGCGGGCACTCCAGCGGCGGCCACTCCGGCGGCGGCATGCACTCCGTGTCCGCGGTCGTCGGCGGCCACGGCAGCGGCGGGTACCACGGGGGCCCCTCCGGCTACCGCGGTGCTCCCGGCGGCGGCGGCGCCTATCATGGCGGCCACTATGACGGCCGCGGTTTTCGCGGCGGCTACCCCGGTTGGGGCTTCCGCGGCGGGTTCCACGGCTTCTACCCGCGGTTCTACGGCACCTTCGGGCTCGGGTTCACCTGGGGGACGCCGTTCTTCTGGGGCTTCCCGTACGATTACTGGCCCTACTACGGCTACGGCTGGGGCGGCTGGGACGGGTACTACGCGCCGTACTCGAGCTACGGCTATGATCGCGCGCGCCGCGACGAGCAGGGCGCCCTCGACCTCGACCTGTCGCCGGCCGACACCCAGGTCTACCTGGACGGCCAGTACGTCGGGACGGTCGACGACTTCGACGGCTGGCCGCAGTACCTGTGGCTCGACCCGGGCACCTACGACCTCGTCTTCTTCCGCGACGGCTACAAGACCCTCGCCCGTCAGGTGACGATCTACCGCGGCCTGGTGATCGACTGGACCGACCGCATGGAGAAGGGGCCGTCGATCCGCCCCGAGGACCTGCAGACCAAGACCCATGACCGGCGCGACGCGCGGCTGCGGCAGGACCGCGAGATGCAGGACCGCGCCGACCTCTACGACCGTGACCGCGACGCCTACGACCGCGGTCGCGATGGGGATCGCGGCGGCTACGACGGCGATCACCGGCGCGATGGCGACTGGCGCGACCGCGCCGACCGCGACCGCGATCCGCGCCGCCACGACGCCGACGGCGACCGTGACGACGCCGACCGCGACCGTGCGCCGGCCGACGGCCGCCACCAGGGCCGCCTCCGTCTCGAGGTGACGCCCGACGACGCCTCGGTCTACCTCGACGGCCGGTTCGTCGGCACCGCCGAGGAGGTCGCCCAGGGCGGCGGCCTGACGGTCGGCGCCGGCGATCACACGCTGTCGATCGTCCGTCCCGGCCGCCATTCGGAGGAGCGCCACTTCCACGCCAAGTCCGGCGAGGACACGACGCTCTCGATCGATCTGCACAACGAGTAGCGGCACTCGATCGAGGTAAGGAAAAGGCGGGGCCTCCGGGCCCCGCTTTTCTTTGGTCTCGTCGAGCCGGCCGGCGCCGGCGACGGATCAGGACCTAGGTCGGCTCGCCGCCCTGCGCCTCGAGGTCGAGCAGCCATCGCTTGCGCTCGCCGCCGCCGATGTAGCTGCCGATCCCGGACTTGGTGGTCACCACGCGGTGGCAGGGGATGAGGATGGGGATGGGGTTCTCGAGCAGGATCGAGAGCACCTGCCGGTAGGAGTCCGGCCGGCCGGCGGCGTCGGCCAGGTTGCGGTAGGTGCGGGTCTTCCCATAGGGGATCTTCGCCGTCTCCTTGAGCACCCGCTTGGCGAAGCCGTCGAGGCCGCAGGGGCCGAGGTCGATCTCGATCTCGAGCCGTCGCCGCGCGCCGGCAAAGTACTCCGAGAGCCGGCCGAAGAGCTCGTCCAGGAAGTCCGAGCCCTTGATCTTGTGAAAGGGCGTGAAGGCCGCGCGCGCCGGTCGCTCGGGCTCGATCACGATACGGGTGATCGCCACCTCCCGGAGCTCGACGCCGAGCGATCCGATGGGGGAGGGCAGGAGCACACGCAAGGGCTCCGCCTGGCTCTCCTGGGCGGCAGCGCCGCCTCCTTCCTGTGCTTCGGGCATGAAATCGGAGGGTAGCACGCCCTCCAGGCTCACGGCGGCCGAGCGCCCACCCTTCCCGGGTCATCGCGCGATGATGTCCCCGTGGCTTCCCGCTGTGCCGATGCTTTCTCGACACCTCGGTAGCCTATTTCAACACCTTCGAGCCCGAATCGCGTCCTCTCGTCCTTCCAAGGTGCCGGAAGCGAGCACAAGTGGCCGCTTCAGCATATTTCCTGGTCCGGTGTAAGTATCATGTAGAGAAAGACTTAGAGCTTGCCTGAGTCCGCGCCACCCGGTACATTTCGCTTGTGGACATGTTCACCAACCTGGGTAGGACGCTCGGCCTGCTGCGCGAGCTGCGGGGCAAGAGCCAGGCCCGGGTGGCACGCGAGGCGGGAATCGGCAAGAGCCAGCTCTCGAAGTACGAGAACGGCAAGGAGCTGCCGAAGCTCGACTCGCTCGAGAAGGTCCTGAACGCCCTGGGGGTGGGCCACTTCGAGTTCTTCTACACCCTCTATCTGGTCGACGAGCGCGCCGCCGAGCTGGCGCGCACCGATGACGGCCCGCCGGGGATCCTGCCGAGCCCTCTGGCACGCGGCACTCGCGCCGAGCGTGGCGCCCGCGTCGACGGCGGCGAACCGGGCGATCCCGGCGAGGTCGAGCCGCCGCCTCTGCCTTCCCTCTTCAAGGTCCACCCGCTGCTCTCCGATTCGACCGACCAGGCGTTCTCGCGCGTCTTTGCCGACCTCCTCCTCCTCTACCGGCGGGTCTTCGAGCAGATCGTCTTCGCCGGCGAGAACGGCAAGGCGGCGGCGGACGCCGCGAAGCTGCCGATCTAGGGAGCGGGGGCGATCCGCGCCCGGACCGTCTCCCAGCGAGCGGCGACGAGCTCGCCGCCGAGGTCGGCATCGCCGGAATAGGAGCGGTTGGAGATGCGGCGGCAGGGAACGGCGAAGGCGGTCGAGCCGGCGAACGGGAAGGGATCGAGGAACACCGTGTCGCCTTGGCGCCGCCCGGTCATGCCGTGGCGCGAGAAGCGCTCGGGGGCGCGGTTCAGGGCCGCGAGCGAGATCAGGTCGGCGAGGTCGAGGAAGCGGTAGTCGGCCGCGACCTCGTCGGGGGCGACGGCGGTCTCCTCGCGGAGCCCGCGCTCGAGCTCCTGTAGAAAGTCCATGAAATCCTTCCAGTCGGGCTCGCCGGCGCGGTCGCGGTGGAGGGTGCGGGCGTGGCGGGCGACGAGGAGGGCGGCGTAGGGGTGGCTCCCGGCATAGCGCGCGGTGCCGCGCTCCCAGATCGCGATGCGGTCCTCGCGGGGCATGGAGACGAAATCGTGCGGGCGGCCGCTCGCGGCATTCCAGCGCGGCGCGGCGTCGGCCTCGCGCCAGCCGTTGTCGTGCTCGCGGCCGGCGAAGAGGATCTCGGCGCGGCGCGGGTGCGCGGGCAGGCCGTCGGCCCGCCATAGGCCGAGGAGCTCGCCGGCGAAGTGCGCGTGATCGGGTTGGGTGACGAAGAGGAGCTCGGGACCGAGGTCGACGACGATCACCGACCGAGGCTAGCACGGCCCACCGAGGTGCCAGGTACTTCGCGCAGGGTGCCAGGTGCCTATGCAGGGCCGCACGTTGGCGCGGAGATAATGCGGAGCGGAGACGTCTTGTTGACGAAAACGAGTTACCAGGTGCCAGCTGATGATGTACTCAAAGCCGCCGGTAAGTTAGGCGAACCTTTGGACGCGAATGGCTGTGAGGAGACAGGAAACGGAGGGCTCTTGGCTACGAGGGTACCTGGAAATCATCATCCGCGGCGAATCCCTCGAGCCCCAGGTAACGCTCGACGGCGATCCCGACGCGGCGCTCGAAGCGCTGGCGGTAGCTCTCGACCTCCCCCACCGGCTCGTCGAGGAAGACCCGCTCGACGCGGAAGAGCGGCACGAACATCGTCGAGAGCCCGAGCGACTGGTCGCCCGGCCGGGTCGCCTGGCGCATCCAGTCGTCGAAGCTCGTGAGGTTGATGCCGCGCAGCATCACCCCCGCGACCCCCAGCTCCTGGAGCAGCCCCCAGAACTTCTCGGTCGGGTTGATCAGATGGACGATGACGAGCGACCCCGGGCGGATCATGGCTCGGGCTCCGTCTCCTTCGTCGGCTCCGGAGCCGGATGCGGTGCCTCCCCGGCTCGGACAGCTCGAGGAGCACGCCGCCGGCCGAGCTTCGGGTGGACGAACTGCACCCAGCAGCCGCCGGCGCCGCGCGTGGGCTCGGGGCGGAGCACCTCGAAGCCGGCGTCGCGGAGGCGCCGGTCGTCGCCCTCGACGCCGTCGCTCGCCAGGCAGAGGTGATGGATCCCCGGGCCGCGCTTCGCCAGGAACTTGGCGATCGGGGAGTCGGGCGCGGTCGGCTCGAGGAGCTCGATCCACGACTCGCCGCAGCGGATCAGCGCCACGCGCACCTCCTCCTCCGGCACCTCCTCGATCGCCTCGACGTGGAGCCCCATCGCCTCGTAGAGCTTGCGCCCCTCGGCGATCGAGCGGACGGCGATGCCGAGGTGATCGATGCGCTGGATCACGCGCTCTCCTGGCGCGCCGCGGCCTCGGTGCGTACCACGCCCTCGAACAGGCGGTCGGCGACGCGGTAGGGATCGAGACGGGCGGCGAAGCCGCGCTCGACCTCGCGGTCGACCCCCAGCACCCGGTCGGCGGCGGACCACCCGCTCCTTGAGGATGGTCTCGACGCGCAGCCGCAGGTGGCTGCGCCGCCGCGTCTCGATCTCGCCGCTCGCCGCCAGCCAGGCGAGGTGGCGGTCGGCGGCCTCGGCGAGCTCGGCGATGCCCTCGCCGCGGCTCGCCACGGCGCGCAGGATCGGCGGCAGCCACTCGCCGTGCTCGCCGGCGAGCCCCAGCATCATCTGGAGGTCGCGCACCGAGCGCTCGGCCCCCTCGCGGTCGGCCTTGTTGACGACGAAGACGTCGGCGATCTCGAGGATGCCCGCCTTGATCGCCTGGATGTCGTCGCCCAGGCCGGGGACGGTGACGACCGCCACGGTGTCGACGCTGCGCACGACGTCGACCTCGTCCTGCCCGACGCCGACCGTCTCGACCAGCACGCAGTCGAAGCCGGCGGCGTCGAGGACGTCGACGGCGTCGCGCGAGGCGCGCGCCAGGCCGCCCATGGCGCCGCGCGTCGCCATCGAGCGGATGAAGACGCCGGGATCGGTGTAGAGGGCCTGCATGCGGATGCGGTCGCCGAGGATGGCGCCGCCCGTGAAGGGCGACGAGGGGTCGACGGCGAGGATGCCGACCGTCTCGCCCCGCTCGCGGTAGAGGCGGATCAGGCGGTCGACGAGCGTGCTCTTGCCGGCGCCGGGCGGGCCGGTGATCCCGAGGACGCGCGCCCGGCCGGTCCGCTCGTAGATCCGGCCGATCAGCTCGCGCTGCGCCGGCCCGCCGCCCTCGGCGAGCGAGATCGCCCGCGCCACGGCGCGCGGCTCGCGGGCGAGCAGGCGCGGCACGAGGTCGTCGAGCGATTCTCGGGCGGTGCCGGCTCGCCGTGCCCCGGCGCGGGCATCAGCGCCCCTTGAGGAGCTGGCGCGCGATCACCAGGCGCTGGATCTCGCTCGTCCCTTCGCCGATGGTGCAGATCTTGGCGTCGCGGTAGTACTTCTCGGCCCGGTAGTCCTTGATGAAGCCGTAGCCGCCGTGGATCTGCACGCCGCGCTCGGAGCAGAAGACGGCGGCCTCGCCGGCGGAGAGCTTGGCCTCGGAGGCGAGCCGGCTCACCGTCTGGCCGCGGTCCATCGCCTCGGCGGCGGCGAAGGTCAGGATCTGGGCGGCGGCGATGCGGGTCGACATCTCGGCGAGGGCGAACTGGATGGCCTGGAACTCGGCGATCGGCTTGCCGAACTGCTCGCGCTCCTTCGAGTAGCGCAGCGCCGTCTCGTAGGCGCCGATGGCGGTGCCGAGCCCCAGCGCGGCGATCGAGATGCGGCCGCCGTCGAGGATCTGGAGCGCCTGGACGAAGCCCTCGCCGACGTCGCCGAGCAGCCGGTCGTCGGCGACGAAGCAGTTCTCCATGACCACCTCCGAGGTGTCGGAGGCGCGGATCCCGAGCTTGTTCTCCTTCTTGCCGGCGCGGAAGCCCTCCATCCCCTTGTCGAGGACGAAGGCCGAGATGTTGTGGTGGCGCGGTCCCGCGGGGTCGGTGACCGCGAAGACGACGCAGACGTCGCCCACCTTGCCGTGGGTGGTGAAGGTCTTGGAGCCGTTGAGCACCCAGCCGCCGTCGACCTTCTCGGCGCGGCTCCGCGTGCCCGCGGCGTCGGAGCCGGCGCCCGGCTCGGTCAGGCTCCAGGCGCCGATCTTCTCGCCCCTCGCCAGCGGCACCAGCCAGCGCCGCTTCTGCTCCTCGTTGCCGAACTTGTAGATGTGGTTGCTGCACAGCGAGTTGTGGGCGGCGACGCTGATGCCGACCGAGGGGTCGACCTTCGACAGCTCGGTGACCACCAGCACGTACTCGACATAGCCGAGCCCGGCGCCGCCGTACTCCTCGGGGAAGATGATGCCCAGGAAGCCGAGCTCGCCGGCCTTCGCCATCACCTCGCGCGGGTACTTCTGGCTCTCGTCGATCTCGTCGACGATGGGGTCGACCTCGCGGCGGGCGAACTCGCGCGCCGTCTCCTCGATGGCGCGTTGCTCAGGGGTGAGGGAAAAATCCACGGGCACTCTCCTTGTCGGGGAACCGTCGCCGAAGCCCGAGGATGCTATCGCGCCGGGCCGACCCTGGCAACGCGATCGCGCGGACGGTAGTGGGGCCGTTTGGTCCGCTGCGGGCGGCCGCCCTCGGGACCACCCTCCCGAAACCCCCTTCCAGGCGGCCGTCCTCGGGACCAAGCTGACCCACTGCTGCGCGGACCGGACGCGGCGGCGCGCGCCGCCGCTAGACGCGGACCAGCTCGTAGACCGGCCGCGCGGCGCCGGGATGGCGGCGGTCGGCGGGCGCCGGCGAGGGCTCCGGGCGCCGGAGCTGCTCGTCGCCGAAGAGGCGGCGGAGGAACTTCATCGCCTCCTCCTCGACCAGCTCGGGAGTGAGCTCGGCGATGTCGACCTTCCGCGCCAGCAGGCCGAAGCCGATCCCCTCGTGGGTGATGCGGATCGTGCGGGTGCCGGGGTCGCCGAAGAACAGGAGCGAGCGCTCGAAGTCCTCCCAGCGGTCGAGCTTGACCTTGAGGCCGGCCGCGGTCGAGCGGTGGAAGAGGGAGGCCGATTCGACGCGGCCCACCATCAGGTTCTTGATCTCCTCGAGCACCGGCAGGATCGTCGCCCGCACCGCGGCGTTGAAGCGCTCGCGGAAGCCGCTCGTCTGGTCGCATCCCGCCTCCGGATGGAGCCGCTTCTCTTCCAGCATCTCCTCGTGGAGCTTGAGCAGCAGCCGCAGCCGAGCGACGTTCGCCGGGTCCATCGCGGGGTCCTTTCAGGCGTGGAGATGCAGGGTCGCCTGGTGAGAGCTCATTCAAATTCCCTGCCAGCCGGCCGCTCCGGCGCCGGCCGCTCCGCCCGGTCGGACGGGCCGCGGTAGGTTAGACTCTGCGCCCGATGCCCCGCCGCATGGACCTCCAGAGCATCCTCGTGCTCGGCTCGGGGCCGATCGTCATCGGCCAGGCCTGCGAGTTCGACTACTCCGGCACCCAGGCCTGCCGCGCCCTGAAGCGCGAAGGGTACCGGGTGATCCTGGTCAACTCGAACCCGGCGACGATCATGACCGACCCGGAGTTCTCGGACGCCACCTACGTCGAGCCGCTGACCCCCGAGGTGGTCGAGAAGATCGTCGAGCAGCGAGCGCCCGGACGCCCTGCTGCCGACCGTCGGCGGCCAGACCGGGATCAACCTCGCCATCGCGCTCGACGAGCGCGGCGTCCTCGCGCGCTACGGCGTCGAGGTGCTGGGGGCGGGGATCGAGGCGCTGAAGCCTCGGCGAGGACCGCCTCCTCTTCAAGCAGGCGATGGAGGAGATCGGCCTCAAGGTGCCGCAGAGCGGCTACGCCGGCGAGCCTCGACGGAGGCGCACGAGGTCGCCGCCGACGTCGGCTATCCCGGTGATCGTCCGCCCCAGCTTCACCCTCGGCGGCGAGGGGGGCGGCGTCGCCTACAACCGCGACGAGCTCGAGGAGGTGGCCGGCACGGCGCTGCAGCGCCAGCCCCGCCCACCGCGTGCTGATCGAGCAGTCGGTCCTCGGCTGGAAGGAGTTCGAGCTCGAGGTGATGCGCGACGGCGCCGACAACGCGATCGTCGTCTGCTCGGTCGAGAACTTCGACGCCATGGGCGTCCACACCGGCGACTCGATCACCGTGGCGCCGCAGCAGACCCTCTCCGACCGCGAGCTACAGGCGATGCGCGACGACGCCTTCGCGGTGATCCGCCGCGTCGGCGTCGCGACCGGCGGCTCGAACATCCAGTTCGCCGTCGACCCGGCGACCGGCGAGCGGCTGGTGATCGAGATGAACCCGCGCGTCTCGCGCAGCTCGGCGCTCGCCTCGAAGGCGACCGGCTTCCCGATCGCCAAGATCGCCGCGCTCGCTCGCCGTCGGCTACACGGCTGGACGAGATCGCCAACGACATCACCGGCAAGACCTACGCCGCCTTCGAGCCGACCCTCGACTACACGGTGGTGAAGATCCCGCGCTGGGCGTTCGAGAAGTTCCCCGACGGCGCCGAGGACGCTCGGCACCTCGATGAAGTCGGTGGGCGAGGTGATGGCGATCGGCGGCACCTTCAGGCGAGGCGCTGATGAAGGCGCTCTCGGCGCTCGAGCTCGACGGCAGCTCGGCGTCGCGCGAGCGCCGGATGTCCGACCCCGTGCCGCCTGCGCCGGCGGCTGTCGATCCCCAACTGGGAGCGCCTGTTCGCCGTCTTCGCCGCGCTGCGCCAGGGGTGGACGGCCGGAGGAGGTCGTCGGAGCGCCTCGCACATCGATCCCTGGTTCCTGCGCGAGATCGCCGAGATCGTCGAGCTCGAGGCCGAGCTCGCCTGCTGGAACCTCGCCTCGGCCCCGGCGGCGCTGCTGCTGCCGCGCCAAGACGTCCGGGCTTGTCGGACGCGCGCATCGCCGGCGCTCCTCGACTGCCGGCGAGGGCGAGCTCGCCGCGGTCCTCGCCGAGCACGGGATCGCCGCGCGTCTACAAGCGGGTCGACACCTGCGCCGCCGAGTTCCCCGCCTCGACGCCCTACCTCTACTCGACCTACGGCGAGGAGGACGAGAGCGATCCCGGCGACCGCCCGAAGGTGGTGATCCTCGGCTCCGGGCCCAACCGCATCGGCCAGGGGATCGAGTTCGACTACTGCTGCGTGCAGGCCGCCTTCGCCCTGCGCGCCGCCGGGTACGAGACGATGATGATCAACTGCAACCCGGAGACCGTCTCGACCGACTACGACACCTGCGACCGCCTCTACTTCGAGCCGCTGACCCTCGAGCACGTGCTGTCGGTCCTCGCCCGCGAGAAGCCGGCAGGGCGTGATCGTGCAGCTCGGCGGGCAGACGCCGCTGAAGCTCGCCCGAGAGCCTCGCCGCCGCCGGCGTGCCGATCTGGGGGACGCCGCCCGACGCGATCGATCTCGCCGAGGACCGCCAGCGCTTCGGCGACCTGCTCGCCGAGGAGGGCATCCTGCAGCCCGAGAACGGCAGCGCCACCTCGCTCGCCGAGGCGCGTCGCGGTCGCCGAGCGGATCGGCTTCCCGGTGCTGGTGCGTCCGAGCTACGTGCTGGGCGGCCGCGCCATGGCGGTGTGCTACGACGCCGCCGACCTGGCGCGCTACCATGCGCGAGGCGGGGGAGGTCTCGCCCGGCCATCCGATCCTGATCGACCGCTTCCTCGAGGACGCCTTCGAGGTCGACCTCGACCTGCTCTGCGACGGCGAGCGCGCCGTCGTCTGCGGCATCCTGCAGCACATCGAGGAGGCGGGGATCCACTCCGGCGACTCGGCGGCGGTGCTGCCGCCCTACAAGGTGAGCCGCGCCGACCAGGACGAGATGCGCGAGATCGCCCGCCGCCTCGCCCTGCGCCTGGGGGTCGTGGGGCTGATGAACGTGCAGTTCGCGCTCGTCGGCGGCAAGATCTACGTCCTCGAGGTCAACCCGCGCGCCTCGCGCACGGTGCCGTTCATCGCCAAGGCGGTGGGGGTGCCGCTCGCCGCCCTGGCGGCGCGGGTGATGGCGGGCGAGAGCCTGGAGCAGGTCGGCTTCACCGCCGAGCCCGCGGTGCCCGGGGTGTTCGTCAAGGCGCCGGTCTTCCCCTTCCGCCGCTTCCCGTCGGTCGATCCGGTGCTCGGGCCGGAGATGAAGTCGACCGGCGAGGTGATGGGGGCGAGCCACGCCTTCGGCAACGCCTTCGCCAAGGCCTGGATGCTCGCGGCCGGCCACCGCGTGCCGCTCGCCGGCGCCGCCTTCCTCTCGGTCCACGACCGCGACAAGGCCGGCTCTCCTGCCGGTCGCCCGCCGCTTCGCCGAGATCGGCTTCGAGCTGACGGCGACCGCCGGCACCGCCGCCTATCTCGCCGCCGAGGGGCTCGCCGTCCGCACCGTCCACAAGGTCCACGAGGGGCGCCCGCACGTCGTCGACCACCTGATCAACGGCGACATCGCGCTCGTCGTCAACACCCCCCTCGGCCGCGACCTCCTACGCCGACGACGCCGAGATCCGCCGCACCGCCTTGAAACACGACGTCCCCTGCATCACCACCCTCTCCGGAGCCATGGCCGCCGCCGAGGGCATCGCCGCCCTGCGCCGCGACGGCCTCGCCGTCCGCTCGCTGCAGGAGATGCACGCGAGCCTCAGGGCGGGGACGGCGGGTTAGCCGAAGCGATCACTGTCCCGTCCAACGAGCATCGCTCAAGGAGACGAGCACCATGAGGCCGATACGCTGTTTCGTCGCTCTCCTCGCCACGCTGCTCGCCGGCTGCGCTAGCGGCGGCCATGGTGGCCACGGCGGCCGGCAATTCGCCGAGACGATCTTCTACGACGCCACCTTCGTCACCATGGAAGGCGCGCAGCCGCTGGCCGAGGCGGTCGCCGTCTCGCGCGGCAAGATCATGGCCGTCGGCTCCAAGGCGCAGGCGTTCGATCTCCGGGGTCCCGGCACCACGCTGGTCGACCTCCATGGCGCGACCGTCTTGCCGGGGTTCATCGACACCCACTCTCACCTCATGGGCTACGGCATCTTCACCGACCGGGCGCACTGGCTCGACGTGTCGAACGAGAACCTCTTGTTCAAGCCCCCTCCCGGCGATCCGCGCTGCCGGACTCCGGCCGACCCGCAGCGCTGCTTCATCCCGGCCACCCGCGAGGACGAGGTGCTCGACAGGCTCCGCGCCGCGGTCGCGGCGGCCCCCGCCGCCGCGACGCCGATCCTCGCCTTCGGCCACGACGTGGCGCGCCTGGGGCCCTCCCCCGGCTGCGCCGGCGCCGGCTTCGCCTGCCCCAACCTGCAGGACGGCCACGCGCGGACGACGCTCGACGCGATCTCCTCGACCCATCCGATCTTCATCAGCGCCTCCTCCGGGCATTTCGCCTACGTCAACACTCCGGCGCTCCTCGCGCTCGACATCTGCGGCACCGCCGGCGCCGGCGCCTCCTGTCACGCGCCGCTGTCGAACGCCAAGAGCGAGGCGGAGCAGGCCGACCGGGGCGAGCTGGTCGAGGACCTCGCGCTCTATGGGGTCGGAGCGGTCGAAGGGCAGATCTTCAAGCAAGACCCCAAGGTGGCCCTCGAGATCCTGGAGAGCGGCGCGCGGACCTATCAGCGGCACGGCTTCACCCTCGCCCAGGAGGGCGCCGCGAGCGCCGCCCAGGTCGCGATCTACGACCTTGTCACCCGCGACCCCGCCTTCCCGCTGGCGGTGGCGGTCCTGGCGTACGCCGGCACGGCGGACTTCGCGGACTCGGTCGCCATCGCCCAGAAGGCCAAGGCGGACCATGCCGGCGATCCGAACCTCATCGTCGGCGGCATCAAGACCTTCGCCGATGGCTCGACGCAGGGCTACTCGGCGGCGCTCGGCCACCCGTACTTCGAGGTCTTTCCGCCGCTCGCGGCGCCGTGGTTTGGCAGCGCCGACCTAGACTCCGCCGCGCTCGCCGCCGAGGCGGCCGCCGCCCACCGGGCGGGTTTCCCGCTCGCCGTCCACATGAACGGCGACCGGGCGATCGACGAACGTCCTCGCCGCGCTCGATCGCGAGCACGACCCGAAGATCCACGACCTCATGATCCACGTCCAGGTCAGCGGCCCCGAGGACCTGGCGCGCATCCGGCGCCTGGGGGCGAGGGCGACCTTCCTCATCCCCGACCTCTACTTCTATGGGCTGCCGTTCTGCCGGCAGATCCTCGACCGCGAGCGCGCGGCCACCGTCTTCCCGCTCGCCGATGCCATGGCCGCCGGCCTGCGCTTCGGCCTGCACAGCGACTCGCCGGTCACGCCGCCGGACCCCCTCTTCATGATCTGGGCCGCCAAGACCCGCCGCACGCAGCAGCCCGCCTGGCTGTCGAGCGAGCGATCGCCGCGCTGCCCGGCGGTGTTGAGCGACGCGCAGGCGATCTCGATCGCCCAGGGCATCCGCGCCTTCACGGCCGACGCCGCATTCTTCTACGGGCTCGAGGACCGGCTCGGCAGCCTCGCGGTGGGAAAGCTGGCGGAGCTGACGATCCTCTCCGCCAACCCGCTGGCCATGGAAGCCGACCCGGACGCCCTGCAGACCGTGCGGGTGCTGGGAACGGTCCACCGCGGCCGCTACCTCCGCAACCCCGACGGCGACGAGCGGCCCATCTGGCCGGGCTAGCGGCCTGTGACCCGCCTGCGGACCGGGAGCGGAACACCGCTCAGCCGATCGCCGCCGTCAGCTCGCCGATGCGGCGCCAGGGGAGGACGCGGGTCCCCTGGCTGATTGGCAATTCAATTGCCAATCAGCCAGCGGCTGGCCCCTCGCCTCCGCATCTCGAGCCTGGTCGAGCCCATCGCGTGCTCCATCCGGCGCCGCCGCGGCCGGCGTCTGGGCGGCTCGTTCCCCAACGCCCCGATCTCGTGGCTCCATCCCCGCATCTCGCGCCCCACCCGCACCCTCTCGACTCCGCGCGCCGACATCTCGTGCCGCACCGACGAAGAGTCGAGATGAAGCCGCGAGAAGTCGAAGGGAAGCGACGAAATCTCGAGTTGGCGCGGCGAAAGCCGAGTTGCAGCGGCGAAAGCTCGAGCTGAACCGGCGAGAAGTCGAGATGCGGCCGCGCCAGCTCGACTTGAAACCGCGAAAGGTCGAGATGCCACCGCGGAGGGTCGAAGACTCACCGTAAAAACTCGAGATGAAGTCGTGGCGGGTCGAGATGAGACGGCGGGGGACCGAGATCGCGCCGCGAAGGGTCGACTTCCAGCGCAATGCCAATCAGCCGGTACGCGCTCGATGTCGCCGCTCTGGCTTCCCGGATCGCTTCGGGATGAAGCTCAAAGCTTCTCGGCGGCATTCCGCGCGATGTGCTGCCCGAAGAGCTGCTCTCGTGCCTCTTCCCAGCTCACCGCCTGGACCGCGCCGGAATCGATCTCGGCCATCCGGCGCGCCACCTCTTGCCGCCAGGCGTCGTCCACGCCCTCGTCCTCGCCGTCGAGGCTCGCCAGGAGCCGGCCGGCGAGCTCCGCGCGTTCCTCTTCCTCGAGATCGAGCGCCTGCTCGTAGAGGTGCTTGACCGTTGCGCTCACGGTCGAACGATACACCGCTGCCCCGCGGCTCAGCCCGGCGACGAGTCCGGGGCTTCGCCGCCGTGGCGCAGGCTCGCCCAGAGGAAGAGGAGGGCGCCGGCGGTGATGGCGGCGTCGGCGAGGTTGAAGATGCCGGTGCGCAGCGGCCCCCAGCCGAGGCTCACGTAGTCGACCACGGCGCCGCCGCGCGCCACGCGGTCGATCGAGGTTGCCGATGCCGCCGCCCGCCATGAGCGCCAGCGCGGCGAGCTCGGCGGTGGGGAGGGAGCGGGCGCGCAGCGCGAAGAGGAGCGCCGCGGCGAGGGCGGCGCCGACGAGGAGGACGAAGAGGGCGAAGCGCACGCTCTGCGGCAGGCTCTCGCCGAGCGACAGGAAGGCGCCGCGGTTCTCCGCGTACTCGAAGCGCACCGCGCCGCCCAGGCGCCAGACCGGCGGCGACCCGGCGAGCCGGCTCCGCGCCAGGAGCTTCGCCGCCTGATCCGCGGCGACGGTCGCGGCGAGGGCCAGGGCGACGCCGGCGGCGCGCCGCCAGGAGGCGGGGGACGAGGCGAGCGGTCCGGCCTCGCCGCTCCTCACCAGCCCTCGCGCCGCCTGAGCTCGGTCACGTGGGCGACGTGGTGGCGGCTGTGCCAGGCGTAGAGCGCGAGGAGCTGGTCGAGGGTGTAGCGGCCGGTCTCCGGATTGACGACGGTCCGCTCCCACTGCTCCGGCGCGACCGCCTGGAGCGCCAGCACCCAGCGGGCGTGGAGCGCCGCGAGGAAGGCGAGCGAGGGCTCGACGGGCGCGCTCTTCGCCTCCGGCAGCTCGGCCCAGAGAGCCTCCTCGTACGGGCGGACGGACGGCGCCTCCTCGGTCAGCCCCAGCTTGAAGCGCACGTAGGCGTTGGCGTGGCTGTCGGGCAGGTGGTGGACCACCTGGCGCACCGTCCAGCCGCCGGGGCGGTAGGGGGTGTCGAGCTGGGCGTCGGCGAGGCCGGCGACGGCGGCGCGGAGGTTCGCCGGCAGGCCGGCGAGCTCGGCGATCGCGGCCTCCCGTTCGGCGGGCGTCAGCCGCTCCGGGCGGGTGTACTTTCCGGCGGGGTAGCGAAGGTCTTCCAAGTCCGTTCTCCTCTGGCTCGGGTGCGATGGCGCGGCAGGCGCGGCTCGCGGGTGCGCGTTCGGTCCGACCTCGATACGATACCAGCCGGAGCGGCCGCCGGTCCGCGGCCGTCCGCGCAAGCCTTTTCAGCCGACTTCGACAGGCGCGGGCCCCTCGTCCGCGCGGGAGACATCATGAGCGACACGCGTATCGAGAAGGACAGCCTGGGCGAGGTCGAGGTCCCGGCGGGGGCGTACTACGGCGCCCAGACCGAGCGGGCGCGGCGGAACTTCCCCATCTCCGGGCTGCGCTTCCCGCGCCGCTTCATCGCCGCGCTGGGGAGCATCAAGCGCGAGGCGGCGGCGGTCAACGAGGAGCTCGGCACGGTGCCGGGGGACGTCGCCGCGGCGATCCGCCGGGCGGCCGCCGAGGTGGCGGCGGGCGAGCGCGACGGCGACTTCCCGCTCGACATCTTCCAGACCGGCTCGGCGACCTCGACCAACATGAACGCCAACGAGGTGATCGCCAACCGCGCCATCGAGATCCTCGGCGGACGGATCGGCAGCAAGAAGGTCCATCCCAACGACCACGTCAACGCCGGCCAGTCGAGCAACGACGTCATCCCGACCGCCATCCACGTCGCCGCCTACGGCGCCATCCAGGAGGACCTGGCGCCGGCGCTCGCACGGCTGGCCCAGGCGCTGGGGCGGAAGTCCGCCGAGCTCGACCGCGTGGTGAAGATCGGCCGCACCCACCTCCAGGACGCGGTGCCGGTGCGCCTCGGCCAGGAGTTCGGCGGCTACCGGCAGCAGGTGGAGAACGGGCTCGCCCGCCTGGCCGCGGCGGCGCCGCGCCTGGCCGAGCTGGCGCTCGGCGGCACGGCGGTGGGGACGGGGTTGAACGCGCCGCCCGAGTTCGCGCCGCGGGTGATCGCCCGGCTCGCCGAGGCGACCGGCCATCCGTTCGTGCCGGCCCCCAACCGCTTCGAGGCGCTCGCCGCCAAGGACGCCGCGGTCGAGACCTCGGGGGTCTTGAAGACGATCGCGGTCTCGCTCACCAAGATCGCCAACGACATCCGCTGGCTCGCCTCCGGCCCGCGCTGCGGCATCGGCGAGATCGCGATCCCCAGCCTGCAGCCCGGCAGCTCGATCATGCCCGGCAAGGTCAACCCGGTGATCCCGGAGGCGGTGCTGATGGTCGCGGCGCAGGTGATCGGCAACGACGCGACGATCACCGTCGCCGGCATGTCGGGGGTGTTCGAGCTCAACGTGATGATGCCGGTCCTCGCCTACAACCTGCTGCAGTCGATCGAGATCCTCGCCAACGCCGCGCGGCTGCTCGCCGAGCGCTGCGTCGAGGGGATCGAGGCGAACGTCGAGCGCTGCGCGGAGCTGGTCGAGAGGTCGCTCGCCATGGTGACCTCGCTGGTGCCCGTGATCGGCTACGACCGGGCGGCGGAGATCGCCAAGGAATCGATGCGGACGGGCCTCACCGTGCGCGAGCTGGCGCGGCAGAAGAACGTCCTGCCGCCGGCCGAGCTCGACGCGGCGCTCGACCCCTGGGGGATGACGGAGGGCGGCATCCACGCCGGCGGCGGCGGCGGCGGCTAGCTCCGCCGGAACCGCAGGCCGAGCCACAGCAACGCCAGCCCGCTCCCCAGCGCGGCGGCGGCGAGCCACGGGTCGGCGCCGGCGGGCGAGCGGGCCGGCAGGAGCGCGGCGGCGGCGAGCCCGCCGCCGAGCGCGAGGGTGGCGAGGAGCTCGCGCTCGGGCGCGAAGCGCCGGGAGCGGGCGGCGCGGGCCGCCCGGCTGGCGAGGAGCGCGAGCCGGGCGGAGCCGTGGCCGGCCGGCCGATCCATGGCGTCGCGGCGGGTCGGCGAGCGCAAAAAGAGCCCCCGCTCCCGGCCGCTGGCGCGGCGTCCGGGGACGATCCCCGGAGCCGGGCTCCGCGGCCTCCCGGCACCCCCCGTGCGGGTGCCGGGCGTCGCGGAGCCTGAGCCGGCGTCCGGGAGCGGAGGCTGACGAGGAGCGGAGCGCGATCATCTCGCTCTATGGGACGTCCGTCGCCGCGACATTTCGCCGCTCAACGCCTGCCGCCGGCGGCGGCCTGCGGCGCCTCCGAATGGAGCACCGTCCGATAGCTGCCGTCGGGGTCCCGGACCAGCTCGATCCGCGTCGTCCGCGCGTCGACCACCTGCACCAGCGTGCGGCCGTTGGGCAGCCGGAACTCGACCGGATAGGCGCCGTTCGTGGGGTCGGGGAGGTGCAGGGTGGCGCCCGCCGCGCAGTCGATCCAGGCCCGCTCCGGGTCGCGCCGGGCGCGCTGCAGGTCGATCAGGTGCGCGCCGGTGCCCGGCGCGGCGGGAGCGGTTCCCGGTCGGACCTGCGTGTCCGCTGCCCGAGGAGTTGTTGATCTCCATGGTGCCATTCCTCCCAGAGTTGTGGCCCGGTGGCCGGCGCTCGCGCGCCGGAACGGGCCGGTGGCCAAAGAACACGCGACGAAGGACGTTCCGCGGCGGCTCCATGCCTGCGTTCTACCGGGCCACCGCGAATTCCTGGAAGCCGACCGCCTCGGGCGCGCCGCCGCTCTTCTCGCCCTCGACCGCGACCTCGTAGCGGCCCGGCGGCAGGGCGGCGGCGGCGACCTCGAAGGCGATCCGGGGACCGCCGGCCGTCCCGCGGGGCTGGAGCCCCCGGGCGCTCGCCACCGTGCGGCCGCCGGCGTCGTGCACCATGGCGCCATAGGCGCGATAGCTCTCCCCCTCTTCCAATTGGATACGCAGCGTTACGCTTCGGGTTCCCGGCGCGAGCTGGAGCGTGGGTTGCGTCGCCCCGCCGCGCGCGGTCGCGAGCGACAGCTCGAAGACCACGGCGGCGACGGCGGGATGCGCCGTGGCGGAGGCCGGCGCCGAGGGGGACGGCGGCGCGGCGGCGGTCGCCGGCGGTTTCTCCACCGTCCGCAAGGCGAGCCAACCGGCGACCGCGACGGCCGCGAGGCCGGCGGCGATGGCGGCGATGGCGGCGCGCCGCGGCGAGACGGCTCGCGGCCGCTGGCGCGGTGCCGGCGGCAGCGGCCGCACGAGGGGCATGTGGAGCGAAGGCTGGGTGTCGGAGAGGCCGTCCGAAAGGTGAGCGAGATCGCGGGAGAAGGCGAGCCGCGCCCGCCCGGCGCGGGTGCTCGCCAGGCGTGCCAGCACCCGCTCGCGCTCGGCCGCCGGCAGCTCGTCGCGCGCCGCGGCGTCCAGGAGGTCGGCTTCGGCCGCCTCGATCCGCTCGAGCCCCTCGGCGGCGGTGAGCAGGTGCCGCTCGACGCCGGCCGTCTCCTCGGCGGTGGCGTCGCCCAGGAGGTAGCGCCGCAGCAGGGCGTCGTCGGGGGCTGCGAAGGTCTCGTCGGCCATGGGGCTCTCTCTTCATGCGGAGTGACGAAAGGGGGCGAGACGTTTCATCGCTCGTCGTCACGGCGCTCGGGCCGGCGCTCGGGCCGGCGCTCGGGCTCGGGCGCGGCGAGGCAGCGCAGGCAGCAGCCCTCGAGCTTGCGGCGCACGCGGTGGGCGCGGATGCGCAGGGCGTTGAGCGCGATCCCCAGCTCGTGGGCCAGGCGCCGGCGCCCCTCGACGCGGTCGTCGCCCTGGTGGTATTGGAGGATGAGGCGGCGCTCGCCGGCGCTCAGCCGGTCGAGGCAGGCATGGAGGCAGGCGAGGCGCCGCTCGGTAGCGGGCTCGGGCGGCTCGAGCTGGCCGGCCGCCGCGGCGCGGCCCGCTTCGGTGAACGCCCGGCGCTCGCGCTCGCGCTCGCGGAGCATCTCCTGCGACACGTGGTGCGCCACGCCGCAGAAGTAGGCGAACGGGCTCGCCGAGCGGATCTCCGTCCCCTCGGCGAGCCGCCGGGCGACGCGGCTGATCGCCTCGTCGGCCAGGTCCTCGGGGGCCTCGTATTGCCGCCATTCGAAGAGCCGCACCAGCCGCCGGCGGATGTCCTCGTAGCGCTCGCCCGCCTGCTCGCGATCGGGAGCGAGGTGGGCGAGGAGGGCCTCGAAGTCCGCGCGGGTGAGCGCGGCGCCCCGGCCGGCGGCCCCCGCCTTCTGCGGCGGGCTCATCGCCACTCCCCCTCGAGCGAGAACCCGGCCCAGTAGTACGGCGAGGCCCAGCGCGGCTCGGCGGCCATGGAGCGCTGCGCGGCGCGCAGCGCCGCCGCCGGGGTGAGCTTCCCGGCCAGCATGCCGCGATAGAAGCGCCGCATCAGCTCGGCGGTCGCGCGGTCGTCGACGCTCCACAGGCTGGCGAGGACCCGCGCCGCGCCGGCGTGCATGAAGCCGCGGGTCAGGCCGATCAAACCCTCCCCTCGCATCTCCTGGCCGAGGGCGGTGCGGCAGGCCGAGAGCACCACGAGATCGGCATGGAGCTCCAGGCTGTAGATGTCGGCGAGGCGCAGGAACCCGTCGACCGGACGCCCGTTGCGGTCGACCAGCGACAGCACCAGGCTCGAGAGAGCCGGGTGGCGGCTGTCGATGCAGCCGTGGGTGGCGAAGTGGATGATGCGGTAGCCGGCGAGCTGGCCCGAGAGCGCGGTGGCGCGCGAGGCGGCGAAGCCGGTCGCGACGAGACGGTCGCCGGGGGGCACCAGCTCGGCGATCGATGCCGCCTCCTGGCCCGAGAAGTGGAGTGGCGGGAAGGGCTCGGCGCCGCTGCAGTCGTCGCCCGCCGAGCCGCGCAACCCGCGCACTCCGGGAGCGGCGGGCGGGGCGGGCTTGCCGTGGCCCGCCGCGCTCCCGCCGAGGTGAGGGGCGCCGAGCGGCGGGCGCGGCACCCGCGGGTCGTCGTCGCCGAACACCGGATCGGCGAGCACCGCGAGCGTCCGCCGCGCCGGCGGCCGCCGGGCGAGCTCGCCGCGCTGCACGGCGAGGGTCGAGGCCGACGGCAGGACCACCACTTCATGGGCGGCGACGAGGAGCCTGTCCGGAGCCGCCGGGTCCGGCAGCGCGGGGAACGGCACGTACTGCAGCGGGCCGTCGGCGACCACCGCCAGCCGGTGATGGCCGAGGCGCGCCGCGGCCGGCCCGAGGAGCATGCGGGAGAGGGTCGCCGCCGCGCCGGGAAGCTCGCGCGCGGCGCGCGCGAGCCGCGCCCGGCGGCCGGCGGGGGTCTCTCCCGGCGGGGAGCCGTTCCGCGCCGTCACCAGGTCGTAGAAGCGGCGGGCGGCGGCCTCGACGACCGCCCGCTCGCGGCAGCTCGTAGCTGGTGAGCGCCCGGTCCGAGACCACCCACAGGAAGCTCCGCCGCTCGCCCAGCGCGAGCTCGAGGAGCAGGGTGTCGGGGTCGAGGACCCGGCGCTCGATCTCGCCGGCCGAGAGCGGCTGCGGCTCGATGAGCGAGGCGTAGCTCGGGCTCTTGTCGGCGACTTCGCGCTCGATCTGCTCGTAGGTCGCGAGCGCCGCCTCGAACCGGCTACCGGCGGCGGCGGCCGCCGGCGCGCCGGGCGGCGGCTCGCGGCGCAGCAGCTCGACCCGCTCAAGCTCGGCGGCGCTCACCGCATCGCGCGCCCGCCGCTCGCGCGCCGCGAGCTCCGCGGCGACGTGCCGGCGCGGCGCGGCCCCCGCCGCGGCGAGGATCTCGAGCAGGCTCCGCGCCCGCGCCCTCTCGGCGAGGGTGAGCGCCCGCGCCGCATACCCCTGCCCCGGCCGGGCGCGCTCGAGCGCCATCGAGGTGTCGATCGCGAGCTCGTAGAACGACTGGATCGAGGTGAGGAACGAGGCGCGCAGGTCGTGCGAGGCGACGCGCGTGCGCAGCGACTCCACGATGTCGATGGCGCCGCCCGCGAGCTCCGCGGCGCGGGTGAGATCGCCGCCCTGGCGCGCCGTCTCGGCGAGCTGGAGGGTGGCGTTGGCCTCGCTCGTGCCGTCGCCGCGGGCGCGGGCGAGCTCGCGGGCGTGGGCGAGCGCGGCGGTGGCGCCGGGCCGGTCGCCGCCGGCCCGGCGGACGACGCCCAGGGCGATCCAGGCGCTGACCTCGGCCTCGCCGTGCGCCGGCGCCGCTTGGCGCGCCGCTTCGGCGTCGGCGCGCGCGCGGGCCGGCTGGCCGCGCTCCAGATCGACGAAGGCGAGGATGGCGCGAGCCGTCGCCTCGACCGTGGGGTCGCCGAAGTCGCGACCGATCGCGACGGCGCCCGACAGATCCTTCGCCGCCTCGGCGTAGCGGGCGAGGTGGTATTCGATCAGGGCCAGCTGGTTCAGGCTCCGCGCCTCGGCCGCGCGGTCGCCGAGCGTCTGGAGCTCGCCGAGCGTGTGGAACAGGGCGTGCGCGCGGCGGTGCTCGGTCAAGGCCTCGTCCCACTGCCCGAGCACCTCGTGGGTGTCGCCCAGGTTGTTCCAGGCGGCCGCCTGGAGCGCCCGCAGGTCGCCGCGCTGGGCGATCTCCAGCGCCTCGTGGTAGCCGGCGAGGGCCTTCTGGCGCTCCCCGAGGTCGGCGTAGGCGGAGCCGAGATTGATGAGGATCCTGGCCTCGACGGCGGGGTTGCCGACGCGACGGGCCAGGTCGCGCGCCTTGACCAGCGAGTCGAGCTCCTCCCGAGGCCGCCCGAGGTCGGCATAGGCGTTCCCGAGGTTGTCGAGCAGGTTGGCCTGCAGCGTGTCGCCGGTGCCGGCGCGGGCGAGCGGCAGCGCCGCCTTGAAATGCCCCACCGCCTCCGCCGGGCGCCCCAGCTTCCGATCGGCGCGCCCCGCCTCGTTGAGCGCCTCGGCGAGGCCGCTCCGGTCGCCGGCGGCACGGAACGCGTCCACCGCTCGATGCAGGCACTCGGCGGCGGGCGCGTACTGGCGCAGATCGAAGCGCAGCTGGCCGCTGCGGAAGAGCGCCATGGCTGTCCGCCGGCGGTCGCCGAGCGCTCGCCAGAGCGCCAGCGAGCGCTCGCGGGTGGCGAGCTGCAGGCGCCAGCCGGTCTCGTCCTGGCGGATCATCTGATCGTCCGCCTCCTGCGTCAGGGCGATCGCCTCGGCGCGCCGGCGGTCGCGGTCCGCGGCCGGCCGGAGGTCGGTGATCCGCAGCACGAAGCGGCCGGGGGGCTTGCGCGGCTCGGTCGAGCGCACCTCGAGCTGGTACGTGCCGCCGCGCGGCGCGATCGCCGCCAGCTCCTCGTCCTCCTGGGGCGGCGTCGCGCCGTCGACGCGCGCCACGGCCGCGCCGCCGGGAGCCAGCAGGCGGACCTCGACGTCGATCCCCTGCTCGGTGACCAGGGCGCGCAGGAACTGGCCTGCCGCGAGCTCGACCGGGTGGCGCCGGCTCTCGCCGCCGGCGAGCCGCTCCGTGAGCCGTCGACCGGCGGCGAGCGCCGGCGCCCGCGGGCCGGCCGTCGCGGCGTCGAGGGTGAGCAGGAGCAGCCCGCCGAGCGCCAGGAGGCGCAGCGGAGTGGGTTCCGCGGGCGGAAAGCGGCGGGAGGGATCGGGACGTCGCATACGCCGGGCGTCGGTCCGGGGCTCCCGCGGGGAGGCCGGAGGGTTTGTCAGGATCGGTCGATATTGTAGCTTTTCGATTACGCCAGTGGAAACTTGACAAGAATTCGAGCTGCCGCTGTGGCGCGGCACGGCTCTCTTCCGAGCCCGCCGCGGCGCCCTGCGGCGGAGCTGAGCTAGGCTCGCCGGTCATGAGCGAGACGGCGCGCCCGGCGGACGGCGACCCGGCCGCGGCACCTGCCGAGGCCGCGGCGGAGCCGGCGGCCCGGCGCATCCTGCACTGCGACATGGACTGCTTCTACGCCGCCGTCCACATGCGCGACGATCCGTCGCTCGCCGGCAAGCCGGTGGTGATCGGCGGCTCGGCGGAGAGCCGCGGCGTGGTCGCCGCCGCGAGCTACGAGGTGCGGCGCTTCGGCGTCCACTCGGCGATGCCCTCGTCGCGCGCCCGGCGGCTCTGCCCGCAGGCGGTCTTCATCCCCCCGGACTTCCGCCGCTACCGCCGCGAGTCGGAGAAGATCTTCGCCATCTACCGCGAGATCACGCCGCTCGTCGAGACGCTGTCGATCGACGAGGCCTACCTCGACGTCACCGGCCGGCTCGGCCCCTGGGGGAGCGCCACGGCGATCGCCCGCGAGATCCGCCGGCGGGTGCGGGAGGAGCGGCGGTTGACCGTCTCGGTGGGCGTCGGCCCCAACCGCCTGGTGGCGAAGATCGCCTCCGATTTCGACAAGCCCGACGGCCTGACCGTGGTCCCGCCGGCGAAGGTCCAGGCGTTCCTCGACCCGCTGCCGGTGCGGCGGCTCCACGGCGTCGGCCCGGCGACCGAGAAGGCGCTCGCCGAGCTAAGGCATCGAGACCGTCGCCGCGCTCCGCGCCGTGCCGCTCGGCGCCCTGATCGAGCGCTTCGGCCGCCACGGCCGCACCCTCCACGAGTTCGCGCGCGGCATCGACGAGCGGCCGGTCGAGACCCACCGCGAGCGCAAGAGCCTGTCGACCGAGAACACCTACGCCGTCGACCTGCGCGACGAGGCCGCGATCGCCGGCGAGGTCGAGCGCATGGCCCACGAGCTCGCGGCGACCCTGGTGCGCCACGCGCTCGCCGCCTGCACGGTGACGCTCAAGCTCCGCTACTAGGACTTCGAGACCGTCACCCGCTCGCGCACCCTGCCGCTGCCGGTCGCCGACGGCGGCACGATCGCCGTCTGCGCCCGCGAGCTGCTCGGCAGGACCGAGGCCGCCCGCCGGCCGGTGCGGCTGCTCGGCGTCGGCGCCTCGAACCTGGTGGCCGGAACGCTCGCCCAGCTGCCGCTGTTCGCCCCGCCGTGAGCGCGGCGGCCGGGGAGCGGACGCGACCGCGGATCCATGTGGCACATGCCTTGCTGTCAACCCCTTGAGCCAGAGGCGCAGATGGAGAGCGCGCGCGGGGTCGCCTCCCGGCAACCCGTTCGCCGGATCTCTGGGCGAGACCCGGAACGTCAAGGTCAAGGAGGGGTCGTCATGCTGAGGTGGGCTCTGATCTTTCTCGTCGTGGCGCTGGTCGCCGCGGTGCTCGGGTTCGGCGGCATCGCCGGCGGCGCCGCGCAAGTCGCGAAGATCCTTTTCATGCTCTTCCTGGTGGTCTTCGTGATCTCCCTTATTATGGGATTAGTCCGGCGGGCCTGACCCCGGCGCGCGATCTTCGCCGGCCGCGCGCCGATCTCCGCCCGTCTCGAGGAGCGGCTGCATGGCCATCGAACCCCTGCGCGAAGCGATCCCGCGCCAAGCGCCCGCCGAAGCGGAATACCCCGAGCCGAGCCTAGCCGCCACCAAGGAGGCGCTGCAGGGCCCGTTCGGTATCCGCAACGTGGCACTGTCGGGGCTCTTCATCCTCGCCGCCTTCTACACCCTCTACTTTGCGCGCGACTTCCTGCTGCCGATCGTCCTCGCGCTGCTCTTCAACCTGCTGCTGTCGCCGCTCGTGCGCGGCCTGAAACGGCTCCACATCCCGTCGCCGCTCGGCGCGGCGGTGGTGATCCTCGCCGTCCTGGGGACCTTCGGCTGGGGGGTCTACCAGCTCTCCGGCCCGGCGTACGACTGGATGGTGCGGGCGCCGCAGAGCTTCCGCAAGGTCGAGGGGCGCCTGCGCGAGCTCAAGCGCCCGGTGCAGTCGATCGGCAAGGCGACGGAGCAGGTGGAGAAGATGGCCCAGGTCGCCCCCGCCGGGTCGGCGGCGCCGACCGTCGCGGTCACCGCGCCGTCGCTCGGCGCGCGCATCCTCTCCCGCGCCACGGACCTCGGCGCCAGCACCGCGATCACCATCATCCTGCTCTTCTTCCTGCTCGCCTCCGGGGACATGTTCCTGCGCAAGCTGATCAAGGTGCTGCCGAGCCTCGCCGACAAGAAGCGGGCGGTCGAGATCGCCCGCCAGGTCGAGACCGACATCTCGGCCTACCTCTCGACGGTGGCGATGATCAACACCGGCCTCGGGCTCGCGGTATGGCTCGCGATGGCGCTGCTCGGCCTGCCCAACCCGCTGCTCTGGGGCGTCATGGTGGCGCTGACCAACTTCATCCCCTATCTCGGGGCGCTCACCTGCTACGTGGTCTTCGCGGTGCTCGGCTTCCTCACCTTCCCCGACTTCGCCCACGCGCTCATGCCGGTCGGCGCCTTCCTGGTGCTGAACGTCCTCGAGGCCTATCTGGTGACGCCGATGATCCTCGGCCACCGGCTGACCTTGAACCCGGTGGTCGTCTTCCTCTCCCTGACCTTCTGGAGCTGGCTGTGGGGAATCCCCGGCGCGATCCTGGCGGTCCCCATCACCGTCGTCGGCAAGATCCTCTGCGACCACATCGCCCCGCTCGCCCCGCTCGGCGAGTTCCTGGGCGACTGATCGCTCGCCCCCTCCTCCCCGCGATCCCCTTCGCGCCCTCGGCTGGGGGAAGGGGACGGCAGCCGCGGCCGCTCGCGGTGGAGCTCCGGGCGATCACTCCGGATCGGTCCCTTTCCACCAGTCCTCGAGCTCGCGGCGGTCCTTCTTGGTGGGCCGGCCGGCGCCCTTCTCGCGCGGGGCGGGGGGCCGGCGGAGGAGCCGCTCGAGGGAGTCGGGGACGGGCCGCGGCGGGCTCAGGTCCTCGTACATCTCGGCGGCCAACGCCTTGGCCACGGGCCGATCCTTGAGCTCCTTGACGACGAGGATACGGGTCCAGTCGCCCAGGGCGACCTCGACGCGGTCGCCGATCGCCAGGTGGCGGTGGGGTTTCACCGCCTGGCCGTTGACCGTGACCCGCCCGAGCTCGCAGGCGTGGGTCGCCTGGGTTCGCGTCTTGAAGGCGCGGGCGACGTGGAGCCACTTGTCGAGCCGGACGCTCACCCGATGAGTCTAGCCCGAAGCGATCTCCGGCCGGCTCTAGCCGGGGGAGAGGGTGCTGGGTCCGTTGGGTCCCGAGGACGGCCGCCTGGAAGGGGGTTCGGGAGGGTGGTCCCGAGGGCGGTCGCCCGCAGCGGACCCAACGGGCCCACTACCGGGAGAGAGCGCGCGGACGAGGAGCGAGGCGCGGCGGAGACCGGCGGCGAGGTCTCGCCAACCCGGGGGGTGCTCGGCGAGCTGCCGGTAGTCGGCCAGGCGCTGGGGCCAGGGCCATGGAGCGGGCGGCGGCGCGAGGCCGCCGACGGCGGCGAAGAAGAGGAGGTAACCGGCCGCGGTGGCGACCGCCAGGCCGCCGAGCGCCGGCGCCCGCCCTCTCTCTCGCCTCGCGAGCAGCGCGGCGAAGCCGAGCGCCAGGGCGGGCAGGGCATCGGTCAGGAACCGCTGGCCGTAGCCGCCGGCGTTCGCCCACTCGGACCACCAGCCGTTGAAGGTGGCGATCGAGAGGAACCAGACGAGGGCGGCGCCGGCGGCCGCCCGGCGCTCGCCCTTCCCCTTCCAGGCCATCGCGACCAGGCCCATGGCGGCCAAGGCGAGCGCCGGATGGAAGAGGAACAGCCCATGGCGGGAGGCGAGGAGCACGTTCCAGGGCGAGGCCGCCGAGATCGCCATCCGCCCGCCGTATCCGGGCGGCCCCCAGCTTCCGGCGCTGGCATGCCAGTAGAGCGGCAGCGCGGGGAGGAAGGCGGCGAAGCCCGCGACGGCGGCCGCGAGCGAGCCCAGCCGTTTCGTCTTCGGATGGCGGCTGCTCGATGCGAGCGCCAGCAGGGCGGCGGGGAGCCAGGCGACGGCGCCGTAGCGCACCAGCGTCGCGAGGCCGATCGCCGCCCCGGCGGCGAGGGCCCAGCCAACGCCCCGGCTCTCCCGCTGCCGCACGAGGAGCCAGCCGAGCAGCGCGGCCAGGGCGAAGGCGGGCGCGTGGGACATCCCCACCAGCGAATAGAAGAGGAGCGGACCGCCGAAGAAGGCGAGGGCGGCCGCCGCGGCGGCGACCCGCTCGCCGAATCCCAGCCGCTCGAGGGCCAGGGCGATCCAGGCGAGCCCCAGAAGCGCCGCCAGGTTCCGCGCCAGGACGATCGCCGCGGCCTCGAGGAAGATCCGGCGCGGCACTCTGCCCACGGGCGGCAGGTCGGCGCCCTCTGCCAGCCACGAAGCGGGCAGGCCGGCATCGGCCGCGCGCCCGGCGAGGAACGGCAGGAGATCGAGCGCCACGATCCCCGGCGGATATTGCATCACCAGGTGGCCGGAAGCTCCTCGCACGATGCCGTTGGCGACGCCGCGCAGGTTGTTCTCGAGCCACAGGTCGCCGTCGTCGACGACCGACTCGAGCGCCGCGAAGCTCGCCCACCCGTCGCCCCCCAGGCCGCGGTCGAAGACCACCATGTGGAGGGCGGCGAGCGTCAGCACGACGGCGAGCGGCCATCGCCGGCGGGGCGCCGCGCTTCCGGTCATGCGCCGATTATTTCCGATCCGGGCGAGAGCCGGCCGGGTCGGGTCCGCCCGGCTACTCCGCGGCGATGAGCGCCCAGCACACGATCGCGCTGCAGACCGAGCTCCAGCGCCCGAACCCCTTGTAGATCTGCGCCGCCAGCGCCGCCTGCTGCTTGAGCGTCATGCCGGCGGCGGCGATCTGCGGATCGGAGACGTTGCGCACCGCGACCCAGCGCGGGGCCGGCGCCATCTGGCTGCAGACGAGGCCGAGCACGGCGTCTCCCATCTCCGAGACGTCCCCCAGCCCCTGCAGGTGATAGTGGTCGTCCGAGGTGTCGAAGCCGAAGAAGTCCGTCGTCACGACCGAGGAGGCGAGCGCTTTCGGCGCCACCCGCACGATCTGCGGCTGCCGGGTGTTGTCCTTCGGCAGCTGGCCGGAATTCGCCTTGAAGAGCGTCTTCGCCACGGCGAAGTGCGCCGTCCGCGGCGCGGCGCTCGCGTAATGGGAGTCATGGAACGGCTCGCCCTTGAACTTCGCCGTGCAGTCGAACCGCACGATCGGGCTGACCACGACGTCGCCCACCTCGAACTGCGTGCCGATCCCTCCGGCGGTGCCGGTGGTGAGGACGAGGTTGGGCTGCACCTCGGCGATGATCTGCCGCCAGACGTCCTCGTTCGGGAGCTGCGGGCCGTCCTGCGACATGTGGGAATCGGACTTGAAGACGACCACCGACGTCTTGCCGATCGTCGTCGTCCAGTAGGCGCCCAGCCGCTTGGCGACGAGCGCCGGGCAGCCGCTGCGCATCTTCTTGGCGATCGAGGCGAAGTTGTGCGTATAGGGGAGGTAGTCGTTGCGGGAGTCCTTGCCGGGGGTCAGCACGCGGCTGAGAGCGTGGCCCTCGTCGACGGTCCACGTCACGACCAGCACGTCGGCCCGCGGCAGCGGCCCGCCGCCGCCGCCGCTCGGCGAGCCGGTCTTCGGCGCCAGCCCCTTGGGCCACGGCACGTCCGTATAGCGCGAGAGCCCGGTCGCCGTCGTGAAGGCGAGGAACTCCCGTCCAGCCGGCGCCTCGGAATCGAAATCGATCATCTCGCGCCGCAGATCCTCGCCGCTGGGCGACTTGACCGCCGGGGCGAAGGCGAACGTCGAGGCGGGAGCGGGTCTGGCGATGGGATCGAAGCCGAGGTTCCGCTCGGCCCAGGCGCGGTCGACGATCATGAGCTTCCCCCTTTGGAGTCCGGATCCATGGGGAAGCGTATGGATCGTGCTGCGGGTTGTCCAATGATCATATTGAGATGTCGCTTGGAGATGTCGCTCCGCGCATCGGCCGCGCCGGCCCGCCGATCCGATACGCTAGGGCCCATGCGAGTCCCTGAGGAAGAGTTCGAGGCCCTCGTCGCCCAGGCGCTCGACGGGCTCCCCGCCGAATTCGCCGAGCTGGTCGAAAACGTCGCCGTCATGGTCGAGGAGGAGCCCGACCCGGCGGTGATCGAGTCCCTGGGGCTCGACCCGCGCCGGAGCACGCTCCTCGGGCTCTACCAGGGGGTGCCGCAGCCGGTCCGCGACACCTACTACTCGGCGCTCCCCGACCGGGTGACGATCTACCGCGGGCCGATCCTCCGCCACTGCCGCGACCGGCTGGACGTCGTGCGGCAGGTCCGCGACACCGTGATCCACGAGCTGGGGCACCACTTCGGGCTGGGCGACCAGGAGATGCCGTACTGAGCTGCGGGCGAGAGCCGGCGCCGCGGTCGTGCGGCGGTTCGCGGCGGCGTTCGGGTGAGAGGAAGGTGGGCGGAGCGGGGCCGACCTAGCCGCTCTGCTCGCCGCGGAGCTTCTCGACCTTGCGGTCGCGCTCGGTCTCGATGCGGCGGCGCTCGAGGCGGTAGGTCTCCTCTTCCTCGTCGCGCTTGTCGGGGTCGTAGATGCTCTTCATGCGGTCGCGGTGGAGGATCTCGATCTCGGCGAGCTTGGCCTCGGCCTGCCGCCGCGCGTCGGCGACCGCGGCGCGGAACTCGTCGGATAGCGACTCTTCGCGCGGGCGCTCGATCCCCTGCTTCTCCATGCGCTCGAGGGCCAGCTCGTAGGCCGACTTCATGCCCTTGGTCTTGTCGTTGCTCTTGTCGCCCGCTGCCATGGCCGGAGCATAGCACCGCGCTCCAGGGGCTCGGTGCCATAGTGGCGCGGATCAAGATACTCTAGGGCGTCTTTCCGGCCGGCTCGAGGCGCTCCGCGTGCCTCTTCACGCGCTTCGACGTCGAGGCACCGGACTTGCTATTCGGGCTGGCCCTCTACGGCCGCCCGTCGAGGGATGAGCCGATGATCGAAGCGTACGACCTGTGCCGCCGGTACGGCGATTTCACCGCCGTCGACGGCATCTCCTTCCGCGCCGCCGAGCGCGAGATCCTCGGCATGCTCGGCCCCAACGGCGCCGGCAAGACGACGACTCTCCGCATGATCACCGGCTTCCTGCCGCCGACCAGCGGCCGGGTGACGGTCGGCGGCAAGGACCTCTTCGCGGCGCCGCGCGAGGCCCGCCGCGAGGTGGGATACCTGCCCGAGAACGTGGCGCTCTACCCCGAGATGCGGGTCGAGGAGTACCTCGCCTACCGGGCGCGGCTCGAGGGGATCGCCGGCGCCGCGGCGCGCGAACGGATCGGCGAGGCCCTCTCCCGCTGCCTGCTGGAGGACGTCCGCGGCCAGATCATCGGCACCCTCTCCAAGGGTTACCGCCAGCGTGTCGGCCTGGCGACCGCCATCCTCCACCGGCCGAGCGTCCTCGTGCTCGACGAGCCGACGGTCGGGCTCGACCCCAAGCAGATCATCGCCATCCGCGAGCTGATCCGCGAGCTCGGGCGGGAGCGGACGCTCCTCCTCTCGACCCACATCCTGCCCGAGGTCGAGCTCCTCTGCGACCGCGTGCTGATCATCGACCGCGGCCGCATCATCGCCCAGGGGACGCCGGAGACGCTGCGCCAGAGCTGGGTGGGCAGCCCGACTTTCTCGGTGACCCTGAAGTCCGCCGCCCGCCGATGCCGCCGAGGCGCTGGCGCGGATCCCCGGCGTGACCGCCGTCAAGCCGCAGGTCCGCGGCGCCGCCGCGACCGCGGCGGACGGCTCCGAGCTGCGATCGGACCTGCGGCCGGGCTCCGTTGTCTCGGACTCCGGTGGCGAGTCGGCGTTCCTCGTCGAGTGCGCGCGCGGCGCCGATCCGCGCGAGGCGATCTTCCGCGCCGCGGTCGAGCGCGGCTGGGTGCTCCTCGAGCTCCATGCCGCCAAGGCCTCGCTCGAGGACGTCTTCGTGCGCCTGACCACCCGCGACGTCGCCAGCCAGCCGGCGCCGGCGGACGAGGCGGCCGGCGAAGGGGCACGGCAGGCGGAGAACGCGGAGGTGGCGCCATGAGAGCCGTCTGGGCCACCTTCACCCGCGAGCTCCGCGCCTACTTCTTCTCGCCGCTCGCCTACGTCGTGCTCTTCTTCTTCCTCATCGTCAACGGCGGCGTCTTCACCACGGTGATCTCGTTCCTCACCAGCCCGAGCGCGCCGGGGGGGCCGCCGCTCACCCTCTTCTTCGGCGGCACCATCTTCTTCTGGCTGATCCTGATGTTCGTCGTGCCGGTGCTCACCATGCGCCTCTTCTCCGAGGAGTACCGGAGCGGCTCGATCGAGGTGCTGATGACCGCGCCGGTCACCGAGGGGCAGGTGGTCGCCGGCAAGTACCTGGCGGTCCTCGTCTTCTACGCCTTCCTGTGGCTGCCGACGCTCGCCTATGCCGGCATCATCGCCCACTTCAACCCGGTCGACTGGGGCCCGGTCGCCGCCGGCTACCTGGGGATCCTGGGGCTCGGCGCGATGTTCCTCGCCGCCGGAGCGTTCGCCTCGGCGATGACCAAGAACCAGCTCGTCGCGGCGATCATCACCTTCGCCCTGCTGGTCTTCTTCTTCCTCATCAGCTTCCTCGAGAACCTGGTCAACGGCGACGTCGCCAAGCGGGCGATCGGCTACGTCAACCTCCTCGACCACATGGACGAGCTCGCCAAGGGCATCGTCGACACCCGGCGCCTCGTCTATTACCTCTCGGTCACCCTGTTCTTCCTCTTCCTGACCAGCCGGGCGCTCGAAGACCGGAAGTGGAGATAAGCGATGGCGACGAGCGATCCACGCGATGACCGGGACCGCCGCGGCAGCGGTGAGCCCCGCCGGCCCGGCGAGGGCGGCCGGCGGCAGCTGGTGCGCACCGGCACGCTCTCGGCCGGCGTGCTGCTGACGCTCGCCCTCCTCCTCCTCGTCAACTACTTCGGCTGGAAGTACTACAAGCGCTTCGATTGGACAGAGAGCCGCCTCTACACGCTCTCCGCCAAGAGCCGGGAGGTGGTCAAGCGCCTCGACCACGACGTCGACGCGGTCGTCTTCCTGCGGCCGCAGGACGACCTCTACCAGCCGGTGCGCGAGCTGCTGTCGCGCTACGCCGCGGCCTCGCCGCGCATCCACGTGCGGATGATCGATCCGGAGAAGAACCCGGTCGAGGCGCAGCAGCTCGTCACCCGCTACCAGGTGACGACGCCGGGGATCGTGCTGGCCGGCCCCAAGGACCGCCGGGTCCTCGACAGCAACGAGCTCGCCGAGTTCGACTTCTCCGGGGTGCAGCTCGGGCAGAAGCCGGAGATGACCGGCTTCAAGGGCGAGCAGCTCATCACCGGCGCCCTCATGCAGCTCTCCCAGGGCAGGAAGCCCAAGGTCCTCTTCACCACCGGCCACGGCGAGGCGGCGCTCGACGAGCGCGGCCCGCACGGCTTCTCGGGCGCCGAGGACATCCTGGGGCGCGACAACTTCGACCTCGCGGAGTGGGCCTCGCTCGGCAAGCCGGCGGTGCCGGATGGCACCGACCTCCTGGTCATCGCCGGGCCCAAGGCGAGCTTCGTCCAGCCCGAGATCGACGCCTTCACGGCCTACTTGAAGCGCGGCGGCCGCATGCTCGTCCTCCTCGATCCGGTGCTCGGCCGCGCGCCGGGGACGGGGCTCGAGACCACCGGGCTCGAGAGCTGGCTCGCCGGCTATGGCGTCAAGGTGGGCGACGACATCGTGGTCGACCCGTCGAACCCGCTGCCCTTCTTCGGCGCCGAGACGATCTTCGCCAACCGCTACGGCGATCACCCGGTCACCCGCTCGCTGCGGCAGGGCAACCTCCCCGTCCTGGTGAGCCTGGCGCGCTCGGTGGGGAAGGGGGCTCCGCCCGCCGGCCTCGCCGTCACCCAGCTCCTCGAGACCAGCGCCGAAGGCTGGGGCGAAACCGACATCGCGCACCTCGACAAGGTCGCCAAGGACGCGCGCGACGTGCCCGGCCCGGTGCCGCTCGCCGTCGCCGTCGCCACCGGCACGGACAAGCCGGCCGACCCGGACAGCCCGGCGCCCGCCCCCAAGCCCAATCCCCAGGGGCTGCGTCTCGTCGTCTTCGGCGATTCGGACTTCGCCGACAACCAGCTCCTGCAGGCCAACGTCGGCAACTCGGTGATGCTCTCGGGCGCCCTCGACTGGCTGATCCAGCGCGACTCGCTCCTCGGCATCCCGCCCAAGAAGACGGAGCAGGTCCACCTCTCGCTGAGCCGGAGCGAGCTGCGCTCGGTCTACCTCCTCTCTCTCCTCGTCCTCCCGGGGCTCGGGGTGGTGCTGGGGGTGTGGATCTACTTCCGGCGGCGGCGGTAGCCCGTGCGCCCGCGGACGCTCCTCATCCTCTTCCTGGTGGTCGCCGCCCTCTCGGCGTTCGTCTGGTTCTACGAGCGCGACCTGCCGGGGAGCGACGAGCGGGCGAAGCAGGGCAAGAAGCTGCTCGATCTCAAGAAAGACGACGTGACGGCGCTCGCCATCGAGCGGCCGGGGCGGGACGTGCGGCTCGAGCGGGCCGCCGCGTCCAAGTCTCCCCGGCCCTCGGCGACCAAGGCCGTGGACGAGACGGCCGCGGCCGAGAGCGCGCCCGCCGACTGGCGGATGACGCGGCCGATCCGGGCCGCCGCCGACGGGCTCGCGGTCGCCGGCCTCGTCGAGTCGCTCGTCGGGCTCGACAAGGAGCGGACGCTCGAGCACCCCGATCGCCGGGCGCTCGGCCTCGACTCGCCGCAGGCGACGGTGCGCCTGGAGACCGGCCGCGGCGCCAAGGTCCTCGCCTTCGGCGCCAAGGTGCCGACGAGCGGCGAGGTGATGGTGGCGGTCGAGGGCGACCCGCGGGCCTACGCCGTCGCGGACTCGGTCCTGACCACCCTCGAGCGCGACCCCGGCGAGTGGCGCGACAAGCAGATCTTCCGCGGCGACCGCGAGCGGATCGACCGCATCTCGCTCGCCGGTCCGGCGGGCGGCGTCCTCCTCGCCCGCCGCGGCGACGCCTTCTGGATCGAGAGCCCGCCCGCCGCCCGCGACCGCGCCGACCGCGACCTCGTCGACTCGCTGCTCGGCGATCTGGCCGCCCTGCGCGCCGATCGCTTCGTCGACGATGCCGCGAAGACCCCGGCGCGGACCCTGAATGGAATGGGATTGGCCCCGCCCCGCGGCGCCCTCGAGGTGGTGCAGAAGGGCGACCCGAAGCCGTTCCGGTTGGAGCTGGGGGGCGCGGCCTCCCCCTCACCCAACCCGGCTCCAGCGCCGACGGAGCCCGCGGGCGCCCCACCGCCGCCGCCGCCCGCCCCGGCGGTCTACGCCCGCTCGGGCGACGAGGTCTTCGAGACCGCACAGAGCGGCCTCGCGGCAGCGGTCGGGCGCAGCGCCGCCGACTGGCGCTCGAAGGCCCTCTCCGGCCTCCAGGTCTACCAGGTCGAAGGCGCCAGGGTGACGGACGCCGCCGGCAGGCTCGACCTGGCGCGCAGCGGCACCGACTGGAAGCGCGGCACCACCACCATCCCCTACACCCCGGTCTCCGACCTCCTCTTCGCGGTGACCGGCGCCAAGGCCACCCGGCTCGTCTCCGCCGCCGAGGCGCGGCAGCTGGGAGCGGCGCTCGACAAGCCGCTCCTGACGATCGTCATGAAAGGCCAGGGGAGCGCCGGCGCCGAGACGGTGACGCTCTACCCGCCGCTCGCGGCCGGCGTGCCGGCCCGCACCTCCGGCCGCGACGCGGTCCTCCTGCTGGCGAGCGACCAGCTCGCGAACATCCAAAAGCAGGTCGCCGCGGTGCGCGGCGCCCCGCCGGTCGCGCCGACGAAGACCGCTGTCACCCCGTGAGCCCCGGGCAAGGCCGCCGCGTTCATGCCGGGTGGGGCCGCCCGAGTCAGCGGCCGCCCTTGACGAACGCCTTGGCGTCCGCGTCCCAGATGGATCTCGCCCGGTCCCGGTCCAACGAGAACCGCTCGTCGGGGATGGCGCCGTTGATTTCCAAAATGTCGAGGAAGTACTCGATGCGCATCGAAGGGGTCCCATCTGCCGTGCGATCGTAGATCTCGACGCTCAGGTGGCGCGGCAGCTCGAATTCCTCCTTCGCGCCGACCTTGACGAAATCGTCGTAGCGGATGGCGACCATCGTCCGTCCGTCCCGCGTCATCCGCCGGGTCTCGCGCAGCCTCCAGCCGGCGCCGGCCTTCTCGAAGGCGAGCCGGAAGTCGTCGTTCACCCCGCGCAAGGTTCCGTCGCGGAGCCGCAGGGCGAGCTTGTCCGGAGTCCCGCCGCTCTCCACCCGTGCGATGCCGGGCGTGAGGAGATGGCGTCCCTTGGCGGCGAGGTCGGCGACCCTCGGCATGCAGCCGCCGCAACCGTCGTCGACTACCTGGGCGTAGTCGAAGAAGAGGAGGAAGGGATTGGGGACCGAGATCGGCAGGGCAGGCGAGTCGTCCTTGCGCACCGAGAGGAGGCCGTCGTGGACCAGGAACACCTGGTACTGCCGGCCGTCGAAGGAGACCTCGGCATCGGCGGCGATCGGCGCGTTCCCCGAGGTGCTGACGGCGATCCGGTACTTCCGGTCGGCATCCCAGGCGGTGTACTCGACAGTGCCGCCGCTTCTCGGGGCCGTGGCGGAGGCGCCCGCCGCATCGAGGAAGCCGTTGGCGTGGAGGTAGATCGAGCGCACGCCGGTCAACACCTCGGCGAGCGGCCGGAGGGCGGCCTGGACCTCGGAGTCTGCCGCCCGAGAGGACACGGGCGCCAGGCCCAGAGCGAGAAGGCCGGCGAGGACGAGGGTGCGGCGGCGGTGCGGACCGAGATGGCTCATGGGGAGACCTCGCGGACTTCCGGCGCCCCCGCGTCCGCGGAGGCGCCGGAGAGAGGAGCGCTAGAGCTTCGGGCCGGGGTCGTTCGGCGAGCGGAGGGTGCCGGCGCCGGAGGCGCCGGTGCGGGCCACCTCGGTGGCGGTCGCCTGGTTGTGCATCACGCTGTGGTGCCGGCTGTAGCCGAAGTAGATGATGAAGCCGAGGAGCAGCCAGACGGCGAGCCGGATCCAGTTGCCGAGGTCGAGCGAGAACATCAGCAGCAGGCAGAGGAGGATGCCGAGGATCGGGGTCAGCGGCACGAGGGGGGCGCGGAACGGCCGGGCGGCCTCGGGGTGCGTGCGGCGCATGATGAGCACCGCGGCGCAGACGATGAGGAACGCGAGGAGCGTGCCGATGTTGACCAGCTCGGCCAAGAACCGCAGCGGCAGGAAGCCGCCCATCACCGCGACGGAGAGGCCCACCAGCGCCGTCGATTTGTAGGGCGTGCGGAAGCGGTCGTGGATGGCGCCGAAGAAGCCGGAGGGCACCAGGCCGTCGCGCGCCATGGCGAGGAGGATGCGTGGCTGCGAGAGCATCATCACCAGGAGCACCGAGGTGATGCCGGTCAGCGCGCCGAGCGAGATGATGAACTGCGCCCAGGGCAGGCCGACGTGGGCGAAGGCCGCGGAGACCGGCGCGTGGATGTCGATCTGGTTGTAGGGGACCATCCCGGTCAGCACGGCGGAGACGAGGATGTAGAGGACGGTCGAGAGGATGAGCGAGGTGATGATGCCGATCGGCACGTCCCTCTGCGGGTTCCTGGCCTCCTCGGCGTGGGTCGAGACGGAGTCGAAGCCGATGTAGGCGAAGAAGATGACCGCGGCGCCGGCGAGCATCCCGACCGGCTGGCCTCCGGCCCCGAGCGCGCCCCACACGGGCTTGCCGAAGAAGGAGAAGCCGGAGAGGCCGAAGGGCGCGAAGGGATGCCAGTTGGCGGGGTTGATGTGCAGGGCGCCGACGATGATGACGAAGAAGACGATGCACACCTTGACGATGACCATCCCGGCGTTGAAGCTCGCGCTCTCCTTGATGCCGATGATGAGGATGGAGGCGATGATGAACGTGATGACGATCGCCGGCAGGTCGCAGTACGCACCCGGTCGCCACCACCCGGTGGCCGACGTAGTCGAAGGGCGCCAGGCTCAGGGCCTTGGGTAGATGGACGCCGAAGATGCCGATCAAGTCCTGGAAGTAGGACGACCAGCCGCTCGCGACCGTCGCCGATCCCACCGCGTACTCGAGCACCAGGTCCCAGCCGATGATCCAGGCGAAGAGCTCGCCGAGCGTCGCGTAGGCGTAGGTGTAGGCGGAGCCGGCGACCGGCACCATCGAGGCGAACTCGGCGTAGCAGAGGGCGGCGAAGACGCAGGCCAGGCCGGAGATGACGAAGGAGAGCATCAGCGCCGGGCCGGCCTTGTCGTGGGCCGCGACCCCGGTCAGCACGAAGATGCCGGTGCCGATGATGGCGCCGACCCCCAGGGCCGAGAGCTGCACCGGCCCGAGCACGCGGCGCAGCCGGTGATCGCCCGCCGCCTCCTCGAGCAGCAGGCTCAACGGTTTGGTTCGCATCAGAGGGTTGTCAGCCATGCGGGGACCTCCACGAAGTTGAGTGGGTGGTGACTAGATCACAGATTCCGGTCCGGTCGATCCGCCGTCGCGAGCCCCTCGGCCGCGCCGCGGCGCCGCCAGAGGAAATAGACCGGGATCCCGGTCAGCACGATGAGCAGGCCCGGCCAGGAGGTTGCGGTGCGGTAGAGGAGGAGCACGACGACGATCACCGCGGCTCCAATCAGATAGAGCGCCGGCACCAGGGGATAGCCGAAGGCGCGGTAGGGCCGATCGGCATCCGGGCGCGTCCGGCGCAGCACGAAGATCGCCGCGATGGTCAGCAGATAGAAGAGGAGGACCGAGAAGATCACATAGTCGAGCAGGGTCCCGTAGAGGTTCCCGTAGAGCGGCTGGCCGGTGGCCGAGTCGAGCTGCAGGGCGCCCGCGGCGTCCCGCAAGCGCGTCCGGGGCAGCACGAGGAGCGACGCCCAGACGCCCTGGAAGACGAGGCCCATCGCCGGCACGCTCTCGCGGTTCAAGCGTCCGGTGCGCGCGGAAGAAGAGGCCGTCCTTGGCCATCGCGTAGTAGACCCGCGCGCCGGCGAGGATGAGGCCGTTGTTGCAGCCGAAGGTCGAGACGATGATCGCGATCGCCATCATCGTCGCCCCCGCCGGCCCGAAGATGACCTCGAGAGCGGCGGTCGCCACGCGGTCGTCCGGCGCGGTCTGGATGGCGTGGAGCGGCAGGGTCACGAGGTAGGCGACGTTGGCGAGCACGTAGAGCCCGGTGACGAGCAGCCGTGCCGGCGAGGAGCGAGCGCGGGATGCTCCGCCGCGGGTCGCGCACCTCGCCGGCGGTGAAGGTGATGTTGTTCCAGGCGTCCGAGGAGAAGAGCGAGCCCACCTGGGCGACGCAGAAGGCGACGAGGAGGCCCATGCCGCCGAGCATCGCCGACAGGGCCGGCAGGCCGGGCAGGCCGGGCAGGATGGTCACGGCGGCGTGCGGCGTCCACATGTCGTGGAAGTTGGCGGCGATCGCCGCCGAGTTCCTGCCGATCAGGAGCCCGACGAGGATCAAGGCGGCGAGCGACAGGGTCTTCGCCGCGGTGAAGGTGTTCTGGATGAGCTTGCCCAGCCGGATGCCGCGGGTGTTGATCCAGGTGAGGAGGACGATGAGGAGGATCCCCACCAGCTGCTGGGTGGAGAGCGAGACGGCGTAGCTCGACGAGATGTCGATCGGCGGCACGATCCAGGACGTCGGCGAGATGCTGGGGACGAGGACCCCGAGGAAGCGCGAGAACCCCACGGCGACCGCCGCGATGGTGCCGGTCTGGATGACCAGGAAGAGGGTCCAGCCGTAGAGGAAGCCCCAGAGCGGCGAGTAGGCCTCGCGCAGGTAGACGTACTGGCCGCCCGCCTTGGGCATCATCGCGGCGAGCTCGCCGTAGGAGAGGGCGGCGGCCAGGGTCAAGAGGCCGGTGACCACCCAGGCGACGATCAGCCAGCCGGACGAGCCCACCTGACGCGCGATGTCGGCGGGGACGATGAAGATCCCCGAGCCGATCATCGACCCGGCGACGATCATCGTCGAATCGAGAGTTCCCAGCTCGCGGACGAACCCGGTGCTGCGGTCTGCGGCGGCGGCGACGCCAGTCTCAGCCATGACAGCCCTCCCAAGAGCGCGGACTTTCGGCGCCTGATACTACGGGAAATAGGTGCGCGCAGGAACTTCTGGCGGACCGCAGCTCGCGGCGGCCCGTTCTCGGGGGACAAGAGTAAGATGACCGCGTTATACGCCGGGTCAGTGAACCTTGCGTATAACGGGAGGAGCGCCTCGGCCCGTGCCCCACGAACGACTGCCGGACTCCGTCCAGACGCTTTGTGTCGCTTGGGAGGCGCTCGCCGCGCGGCAGACGATCGCCGCCAGAGTCCGGCGGGCGGCGGAACGCCTAGCGCCGGAGCTGCGGGCGGCGCTCGGCGCGAGCCTGTCTGGATTCGAGCGCTGAACGGGTGATTCGACGCTACTCGAACCCCGAATCCTCGTACTCGCCGTAGACGCCGCGGAGGGTGTCCGCGATCTCGCCCAAGGTGACCTCGGCGCGCACGCAGTCGAGGATCGGCGGCATCAGGTTCCGGTCCTCGCCGGCGGCGGCGGCGAGGGCTCGGCGGGCGGCCGCGGCGCGGTCGGCGTCGCGGGCGGCGCGCAGGGCGCGGAGGCGCGCCGCCTGCTCGCGCTCGGCGGCGGGGTCGATGGTCAGGACCTCGGTCGGCGCCTCGGTCTCGTCCTCGCCGGCGGTGAAGGCGTTGACCCCGACGACCAGCTCGCGCTTCTCCTCGACGGCGAGCTGGTGGGCGTAGGCGGCGTCGGCGATCTCGCGCTGCTGGAAGCCGGTCTCCAGGGCCTTGAGCGCGCCGCCCATGCCGTCGATCTTGCCGATGTAGTCGCGCGCGCGGCTGGACGATCTCCTCGGTCCAGGCCTCGATCACGTAGGAGCCGCCGAGCGGGTCGGCGACGTCGGCGACGCCGCTCTCGTCGGCGATCACCTGCTGGGTGCGCAGAGCGAGCCGCGCCGCCGCCTCGGTCGGCAGGCCGAGCGCCTCGTCCAAGGCGTTGGTGTGGAGCGACTGGGTGCCGCCGCAGACCGCGGCGAGCGCCTGGAGCGCCACCCGCACGACGTTGTTGGCCGGCTGCTGGGCGGTCAGGGTCGAGCCCGCCGTCTGGGTGTGGAAACGCAGCCAGAGCGAGCGCGGGTCCTCGGGCGCGAAGCGCTCGGCGACCAGCTCCGCCCAGAGCCGCCGCGCCGCCCGGAACTTCGCCACCTCTTCGAGGAAGTTGTTGTGGGCGTTGAAGAAGAAGGAGAGGCGCGGGGCGAAGTCGTCGATCGCGAGCCCCCGCGAGAGCGCCGCCTCGACGTAGGCGAGGCCGTTCGCGAGGGTGAAGGCGACCTCCTGGACCGCCGTCGAGCCCGCCTCGCGCATGTGGTAGCCGGAGATCGAGATCGGGTTCCAGCGCGGCACCCGGTCGGCGCAGAAGGAGATGACGTCGGTCACCAGCTTGAGCGACGGGCCGGGCGGGTAGATGTAGGTGCCGCGCGAGGTGTACTCCTTCAGGATGTCGTTCTGCACCGTGCCGCCGACCTTCTCCCATGCCACCCCCTGCTCCTCGGCGACCGCGAGGTAGAGCGCGAGGAGGATCGCCGCCGTCGAGTTGATGGTCATCGAGGTCGTCACGCGGTCGAGCGGGATGCCGTCGAAGAGGCGCCGCATGTCGGCGAGCGAGTCGATGGCGACCCCCACCCGGCCGACCTCGCCCATCGCCAGCGGGTGGTCCGAGTCGTAGCCGATCTGGGTCGGCAGGTCGAAGGCGACGGAGAGGCCGGTCGTCCCCTGGGCGAGGAGGTAGCGGTAGCGCCGGTTCGACTCCTCGGCGGAGGCGTAGCCGGCGTACTGGCGCATGGTCCAGCGCCGCTTGCGGTACATGTCCGGGTAGAGGCCGCGGGTGTAGGGGAACTCGCCGGGGTCGCCGATCCGGTCGGCGTAGGAGATCCCGGCGACGTCGGCCGGCCGATAGACGGGGGCGACCGGGATGCCGGAGGAGGTCGTCGCGTGGTCGGGATCTCGGGCGGCGCCCCGGCGGCCGGAGCCCTCGCCGGCTTCTCCGGCTTCCCGGCTCTCTCCGCTTCGCCTCGCGTGTCGGCCGCCATGGGGAGGATTATAGGGATCGCGCTGGGGGACTCGCCCGGATGTCCCTCTGGGCGCTCCGGAGGCGAGGCTCGCTACCGAGCGGTCAGGTCTCGAGGACCTCGAGGATCGGACGCGCGACGTAGACGCGGCGCCATGTACCCTCGCCGGCCTCCGCGAGCAATCCAGCCGCCACGAGAGTCTTGACCGCGGTGCGCGCGGTCGGGTAGCTGACCTTGAGTGCCTCGGCGGCTCGCGTCACGGTGATGTAAGGGCTGGCGAACAGCTCGTCGAGCAGCGCCATGGCCTTGACTTTCCCCCGTACCAGCTCGCGATATCGGTCCCGCAGGTCGAGGAGGAGGCGCGCCTGGCGGCAGGCTCTCTCGGCGGACTGTCCGACGGCGGTCAAGAACAGGCGCACCCAGCCGGCCCAGTCGCCTTCCGTCCTCACCCTCTGGAGGGCTGCGTAATACTCCGCGCGGTGCGGCTCGAGATAGGACGAGATATACAGGAGCGGCTGAGACAGGCGACCCCGCTCGAGGAGGAAAAGGGTGATCAGCAGGCGCCCGATACGACCGTTGCCATCGAGGAACGGGTGGATCGCCTCGAACTGCTCGTGGATGAGGGCGCACTGGACCAGGTCCGGCAGCTCCCCTCTCCGATGCAGATAGAGCTCCCACTCACCCAGCGCTTCCATCATCTCCGGGACCGGGGGAGGTACGTAGGCGGCGGTCTCGAGCGTGCTGCCCGGCGGGCCGATCCAGTTCTGGGTACGGCGGAACTCTCCCGGGGTCGCCTGGCCTCCTCGCACCTGGTCGAGCAGCTTGGCGTGGAGCTCCTGGACCAGCCGCAAGGAGAGGGGAAGGGTTTTCAGCCGCTCGATCCCGTGCTCCAGGGCAGCCACGTAGTTCCTCACCTCGCGCACCTCCGCCGCCGGCTGGGGCAGGACTCCCAGCTCGTCGAGGAGCAGCTCGGAGAGCGTCGTGCGAGTACCCTCGATCCGCGACGAGAGCACTGCCTCCCGCCGTGTATAGGGTGCGATGAGGAGGTGGGGATTGGGGAGCTGTCGCCCCAGCCCGGAGAGCTCTCCCAGGAGAGCATCGGCGTGGGAAAGCCGGTTCACCAGGTCGTGGTCGAACAGAATCGTAGGCGGCGCAGGAGAGGGCACGAAGGCGAAGGCGCTGCCTGCCACGCGGACCAGGCGGCCTGCCTCGGGCGCATGGAAGTCGTCGGGATTCATGAGAGGGGTTTGAAAGGCCGCTTACAAAGCCCAGGAAGCTTTTAAAATTTCAGGCCGGATTCTTTCAAAGTCTGGCCGGCTTGGAAAGCGGGCTTACAGAAGTCGCCCGTCGGTGGGCGCGCGGCGCCCCTTGCACGCCGGCTCTGCGGATTCTCTCCCCTCGGCCGGCAATTCCGGCTGTGGAAATCCTGCGGGAGAATTGTGAGGCTGTAATTCCTTCTTCGCTTGTCGGCTACGCGTGGGGGAGGGAATCGGCGGCGACCACAATATGTTGTGGTTAGTGCCTTGACAGCGGATCGCGCCAGGCGTACCGTTGAACGGTTGGCAACTCTAAAATCCGCGGAGGAGACCTGAGCATGGCGACCCAACCCACCGCCGTCCCCGGCAGCCGAGAGACCACCCCCTCGCCCGCCCCCGAACCCCACGACTCGGCCGCGCCCGCCGTCGCCGACAAGGGGATCCGCTTCGAGCGCCGCTACACGACGCCCGGGGTCCATCCCTTCGATACCGTCGAATGGGAGACGAGGGACGCGGTGATCACCAACGAGAAGGGGGAGACGGTCTTCGAGCAGCGCGGCGTCGAGATCCCCAAGCTCTGGTCGCAGACGGCGACCAACGTGGTGGTCTCCAAGTACTTCCGCGGCCAGCTCGGCTCGCGCGAGCGGGAGAGGAGCGTGCGCCAGCTGATCGGCCGGGTCGCCGACACCATCGCCGAGTGGGGGCGCCTCGGCGGCTACTTCGCGAGCGACGAGGACGCGGCGACCTTCCACGCCGAGCTCACCCACATCCTCCTCTACCAGATCGCCTGCTTCAACTCGCCGGTCTGGTTCAACGTCGGCATCGAGGCGAAGCCGCAGTGCTCGGCCTGCTTCATCAACGCGGTCGAGGACACCATGCCGTCGATCCTCGGGCTCGCCAAGACCGAAGGCATGCTCTTCAAGTACGGCTCGGGGACGGGGAGCAACCTCTCGGCCCTGCGCTCCTCGCGCGAGCCGCTCGCCGGCGGCGGCACCGCCTCCGGGCCGGTCTCCTTCATGAAGGGGTTCGACGCCTTCGCCGGCGTCATCAAGAGCGGCGGCAAGACCCGCCGCGCGGCGAAGATGGTGATCCTGAACATCGACCACCCCGACATCGCCGACTTCATCCGCTGCAAGGAGGTCGAGGAGAAGAAGGCCTGGGCGCTGATCGAGGCCGGCTACGAGGGCGGCTTCAACGTCCAGGGCGGCGCCTATGACTCGATCGCCTACCAGAACGCCAACCACTCGGTGCGGGTGACCGACGAGTTCATGCAGGCGGTGGCCGCGGACGCCGAGTGGACGACCAAGGCGGTGATCGACGGCAAGCCCATGGACACCTACCGCGCCCGCGACCTGATGCGGATGATCGCCGAGTCGACCTGGGTGTGCGGCGATCCGGGCATGCAGTACGACTCGACGATCAACGACTGGCACACCTGCGCCGGGACGGCGCGGATCAACGCCAGCAACCCGTGCAGCGAGTACATGTTCCTGGACGACACCGCCTGCAACCTGGCGTCGCTCAACCTGATGCGCTTCTACGAGCCGGAGAGCGGCTTCGACGTGGCGAGCTTCCGCCATACCTGCGAGGTGGTGATCTCGGCGCAGGAGATCCTCGTCGACTTCGCCGGCTATCCGACCGAATCGATCGACGCCAACTCCCACAAGTACCGCCCGCTCGGCATCGGCTACGCCAACTTAGGCGCGCTCCTCATGGCCCGCGGCCTGCCCTACGACTCGCAGTCGGGGCGCGACTATGCGGGCGCCATCACGGCGCTCATGTCCGGCGCCTCCTACGCGCAGTCGGCGCGCATCGCCGCCGCCCTCGGCCCCTTCGCCGGCTACTCGGTCAACCGCGAGCCGATGCTCCGCGTGATGCGCAAGCACCGCGACGCCGTCAAGCGGGTCGACGCCGCGCACGTGCCGCTCGAGCTCCTGCAGGGGGCCAAGCGCGCCTGGGACGACGTCGTCGAGCTCGGCGAGCAGCACGGCCTGCGCAACAGCCAGATCTCGGTGCTGGCGCCGACCGGCACGATCGCCTTCATGATGGACTGCGACACCACCGGCGTCGAGCCGGACATCGCGCTCGTCAAGTACAAGAAGCTGGTCGGCGGCGGGATGATCAAGATCGTCAACAACACCGTGCCCAAGGCATTGAAGCGCCTGGGCTACGACAAGGACGAGATCCGCGCCATCGTCGAGTGGATCGACGAGCACGACACGATCGAAGGGGCTCCCGCCTTGAAGGAGGAGCACCTGCCGGTCTTCGACTGCGCGTTCAAGCCGGCCAAGGGCTCGCGATCCATCCACTACATGGGGCATCTCAAGATGCTCGCCGCGGTGCAGCCGTTCATCTCGGGGGCGATCAGCAAGACGATCAACATGCCCGAGGAGTCGACCGTCGAGGACATCATGCAGGCCTATATCGAGGGCTGGCAGATGGGCTTGAAGGCGATCGCCGTCTACCGCGACAACTGCAAGAAGAGCCAGCCGCTGTCGACCAAGAAGGACAAGAAGGAGGAGGCGGTCGCCGCCGCCGCCGCCCAGGTGCCGCTCGCCGAGCGCCGCGCGGTGCGCCGCAAGCTCCACGACGAGCGCCGCGCCATCACCCACAAGTTCTCGATCAACGAGCACGAGGGCTATCTGACCGTCGGCCTCTACGAGGACGGCCAGCCGGGGGAGATCTTCCTGGTGATGGCGAAGGAGGGCTCGACGATCTCGGGGCTGATGGACGCCTTCGCCACCTCGATCTCGATCGCGCTCCAGTACGGGGTGCCGCTGCAGACCCTGGTCGACAAGTTCAGCCACACCCGCTTCGAGCCCTCCGGCTTCACCAAGAACCCGGAGATCCCGATCGCCAAGTCGATCACCGACTACATCTTCCGCTGGCTCGCCTCGAAGTTCCTGTCGCGCGAGGACAAGGCGGCGGCGGGGGTGATCCTGCGCGACGAGCCGCCGGCGCCGGTCACCCTGCAGCTCGCCGGCGGCGGCCGCTTGGAGCCGGTCCCCGACGCGGTCTCCTTCGAGACCAGCAACAAGGTGACCTTCCTCTACCAGCAGGACGCCCCCTCCTGTCACGAGTGCGGCGCGATCATGGTCAGGAACGGCAGCTGTTACAAGTGCAACAACTGCGGCTCGACGAGCGGCTGCAGCTAGATTCCGGTAGTGGGGCGGCGCTGCCAGGTTGCCAATCGGGGGCTCTAACGGACGCCGGCCCGTTGATCCCACGGTTACGACTGGGGGAGATAGGAGCAGAGCTGGCTCGGGTCCGAGCCCGGCGTGGCGCAGAACGGATGCTTCACCACCGCCAGGAAGCAGGGATCGGCGCCGGGCCTGGCGGCGGGAGCTGCGGGGCGCTGCCCCGGGGTGGCAGATGACCGGGTGGCTTGGGGCCCTGGGCTAGCCCCGGGTTCGGGATTTGGGAGAGCAGGAGGGCGCATAGCGCACCCAGAGGGAGACGGCCATTTTGGTTTCATGGTGCGCCGAATGTACGGGCTCGGCGGGCGGCGTCAAGGGCGGATCGCCTGCCGGCGGCGAGGCGCAGCATCCTCTTGAGGAGAGCCGCCCGGCTCGGCCCGGCGACTGCCAAGTGTCAGGCGACGACCCGCTCGTCGGCGCGGCTCGGCGGGGCCACGATCGGCGTCGGAGCGGGGGTGCATCCCGGATCTCCGAGAGGCGCCGGGCGAGCGGCGCGGGGAAGTTTTTCCACTTGGCCGCGTCGCGAGCAAGGAAGTCGACGACTTTCCGGGCCGCGATCGAGGGCTCGGCGGAGCAGAAATCTGCGAAATCGACCAGGATGGAATAGTAGGAGGTCCCCAGCCCGCGGGGTCCGGCAGGCAGGATCTCCTCCAGGGTCTGGAGATACCGCCGGCGATCACCCTCCAGACGCGCTCTGCGGGCCAGCAGCCAGCGCCACAGCCGCGGATCGACGAAGAACCGGCTGCCCGACTCGTCGTCGTCGATCATCGCCTCATTGAGGAAGGTCTCCCAATGAGCGGTTTCGGGCCTCGCCACCAGGCGCTCGATAGCCTCTCCCGCGATCTGCACCATCATCGCCTGCCTCAGATACACCGGGCAGCTGAGCATTCGGCTGGGGCGCCAGTCGCGGTGGAACGGCAGGTCTCGCCGCAGCCCCTGGAGGTATCCGACCATGGCTCCGGTCAGCGCGAACGCCTCCTCAAGGAAGCCGAACCGCCAATCGATGCGGGCCAGGTTGTGCCCGAGCTGCATGCGGTGCAGCTCGAAGAGGGTCAGCCCGTAGCGGACTTCCAGGAGAAGAGACGAATCGAGGGCCCGCTCGAGCCGCCTCGCTGCCTCGCTCCGGTCGCTCAAGCGGTATTCGAGGTAAGCTTCATATCCCTCGATAAGACCCACCAAGCAGGTTTGGCAGAAGCCTTCTTGCAGCCTCCGCCACAGCTCCCAAGCCGCGGCGAAATGCTCACGGGCGAGCATCAGCTCGCCGGCGCGAGCGGTCAGGAATCCCCGGTACGCGGCCATACTAATTACCCGCCTGGTCAACTGTTCCCGCGGCGACGAGAGCCCCAGACAGGCGCACCTCGCGAGCTGGTCGAAGTCGAGCCGGCGTCGCGGGCTCGGTGCCAGTCCCTCGAGTCCCATCTCGGCTACGGCCGGTGGCGCCTTGCGGAGGATGCCATCCCGATAGGCGGAGAACACCCGGTAGACATCATTCTTTACCGCTATATTCATAATGGCCCATGACTTGCTTGTAAGCTTGAGGAACGTTTCGCGAAGGCGGACAAGAGAGGCTGCGGCTGGGCAGTACGCCACGGGCGTGCCGCCCAGCCGCGCCACCTGTACGAGGCACGCTCCTCAAGCGCCAGGACTATCTCTATCCATAGGTCAGGCCTGGCGGTGCGGCGGGAGCACTACCCCTCCGGACCCGAAGTAGAAATGCACTGCGACTCATTGATGGTACATGTGTTATCACCGCCACTAATACCTTCGAGCTGACTCTCGTCGAGCTCCTCCACCTCGAAGCTTCCTTCCTCTAATGAGTTCCGTTCTTCTTCAGACATTTCGGTCTCCTTTCTAATAACGTCGCAGCAGGGTTCCATCGTGCCCGACGACCGGGCCGGCCGCAGCCAGGATCGATTCCCTGATGACACCTCAGCCGACGACGACGGTTCTCGCGGCCGCGCTCTCCTTGGCCAACTGCCTTACGGTTCCCTTCGGGTCGCTTCGCTCCGGAACGCATTCGCGTTCCCCTTCTTTGATTCGCGGCAGCGGGCAGTACGCCCCGGCGCAACTGGGGACGAACAGACACTTCTGACATTGCGTGTCGCGCTCGAAGACCGGCTCCGTCCAAGCGGCGAAGCGGTCTTCGTCGAGGATGAGCTCGCCCTCGGCGGTGAGCGTGCCCACGACGTTCGCGGGATCCTTGTCGAGGAGGATGGTGCACTTCATCACTTGGCCGGCGGCGCCGATCAGATAGTTGTACGGGCGCAGCGGCATAGCAGATGTTGCTGCCGAAGCGGTTTACGTGGGTGATCCGCGGCAGGTTCAGCCCCCGCTTCTTCGCCGCGGCGAGAAGGTCGCTCATCAGCCGCGAGCGGTCCTCGGTGCCGCACACCTCGAGATTCGCGTCGTTCTTGCCACCCCACCGTGAAACAGGCTGGAACGAGAGATTGAATCGCGGATCGCCGCCAAGATCCTTCTGGAGGCTATCGAGCAACTCGGTGATGCGGGGCGCGTTGGCAGGAGATACGTTGATACGGACGGTGATGTCGAAATGCTCCGGGCGTTTCGCGATCGAGAGCAGGTTCTCGTATATCTGAGCGAAAGTCCCCGAGCCGTCCCTGCCGGATCGGCTCTGATCGTGATCCTCGGGCGCGCCGTCGAGGCGTAATCTGGTAGCTCGTAACTCGCCAAGGAGAGCAGCTTCTCCGCCACGTCCGGTGTGAGGAGATAGCCGTTCGTCGTCATGTGACCGTTGAAAGGGATCTCGTGACGCTCGGCCACCTCGTGGAAGAAGGGAGCCAGCTCCTCGATCGCCTCCCAGCCGTAGAGCGGCTCGCCGCCGAACCAGGAGACGGCCAGGCGATCCAGGTACTTGGCCTTCTTCTCGACGAGCCTGCGTATCCCGAGCCGGACCTCGGGGCGCATCGTGCCCCGCGCGAAGTCCTCGTAGCAGTACTTGCAGCGGAAATTGCAATCCTCCGAGGGCATCAGGATGAACTCGAGGGCGTTGGTCCGGAAGTGCTGCGCCCGAAGCGGACCTGGAACTGCCGGTACTCGTTGGTTCCCTCTCGGATCAGGAACCGCGGTCGACAAGATATTTGATGGTGCCCTTCTTCCGCGCCTCGAGCGCGCAGCGCCTTCTCCACCAGCGGGATCTGCTCGCCGCGGAAGACGCTGATGGCATTGCTCAGGGTGTTCCAGAGAATGAACCCGCCGTCCTCCCCGGTGGCGCGGATGTTGTAGCGAGAGGGTTTCCAGCGGATGAGGTCCGAGTGCCAGGCCGAAGGGGTCTCTTCGGCGCTACCGGCTCTCAGGTGATGGGGCGACTGCCGAAGGATGTTGAAGCTTCCTTGCATACCGAGAGCCATAGAGCCTCCGAGAGAAAGAGTCCCGGCGTCCTTTCCTCGCCGGATCAACCCGGCCATTGGACGCAGTTTCTAAAATAAAATCAGGAGAGAATTTTGTCAAGTGGCCGTTGCCGAATTCTTTGGTCGATGACGAGATGCCGGCGCCCGCCCGCCGCGGGCAGGACGACGGGCTGACTCCGAAGGCGGCGCGGACGTGCTCGCGGAGGCATCACGCCCTCGGGTGGACCGGCGGCGAGGACGCGGCGCGCGGTCGAGGAGAAGGTCGTCGGCGAAGCGGGCAGCGAGCGCCAGGTGGTGACGACTCCCTCGACGGTCAGGTGCCGGTGCGGCGGCGAGACCGCGGAGCTTGAACATGTCGAGCTGGTGGCCGATGTCGAGGAAGGTGAGCGGCTCGGCGAGAAAGAGAAACCTGCCGCCGTGGTGGCCTACTTCCGCACCACTGCCCCCTTGAGCGGGCTGCGGTCATCCGCGAGTTGGACCACCGGGTCGAAGCCCTACGTCCTACGCATTGGCGGGTCGGATCCGTTTCGCCGGAAGGGTGCGTTACAGGCGCCAGCGCGGCGGGTGGCGCGGCGTGGAGGGATCCGATATCTCGCGCGGAGCGGGTCGAGATCTCCGCCACGGGCGATGCCGGTGCCCCGCGAGCACGGATATGGGATACCACGCCGTGACAGGCCCCGCCGCGGGTCCGGGCGGGCGGGGCCGGGTGGTATGCTTCCGACCGCCATATGGAACCAGGATCAAGCTCCTCTCCGCACACGCCGTCCTCGAGCGTCGCGTTCCTCGCCTCGCTGCTGCTCTTCGGCTGCCACGACAGCGACTCGGCGCCCGGCAATACGCCGAACCTGGTGGGCACCAGGCCGAGGTTCCAGCTGCAGACTCTCGAGGGCCGGCCGCTGGGGCCGAAGGACTTCCCGGGTCAGGTGGTGGTGGTCGACTTCTGGGCCACCTGGTGCGGACCCTGCCACGTGCAGGCGCGAATCCTCGGCGACGTCTACAAGGACTACCGCGGCAAGGGCGTGCAGTTCCTCGCCGCCGACGTCGGCGAGGAGGCGCAGACGGTCAGGACGTTCCTCAAGAGCACGCCGGTGCCGTACTCGGTCCTCCTCGATCCCAAGAACGTCTCCGATCAGCTCGGCATCTATGCCCTTCCCACTCTGCTGGTCGTCAACAAGAAGGGCGTCGTCTCCTTCTTCCAGCCCGGCATCTCCGACGGCGACACCATCCGCCGCATCCTCAAGGAAGCCGGGGCTTAGAGCCCGGCGCCGGGCGGCCGTACTGACTCAGTTGGTCCCGAGGACGACCGCCTGGAAGGGGGTTCGGGCGGGTGGTCCCGAGGGCGGTCGCCGCAGCGGAACAAACTGAGCCAGCACCCGGCGGCCGGGCGGCCGACGCCCGGCCGCCCGGGGATGAACGCTCCGCCTACTCCAGAACCACCAGGTTGACGCGCCGGTTGTGGGCGCGGCCCTCGCGGGTCTTGTTGGTGTCGATCGACGCCGTGGCGCCGTAGGAGATGACGTTGATCCGGTGCAGCGGGAAGCCGTGCTGCTGGTTCAAGTAGCGCCGCACCGCCTCGGCCCGCTCGAGGCCCAGCCGCTCGTTGTATTCCCTGCTCCCGACGTTGTCGGTGTGGCCCTGGATCTCGACGTAGACGGGCTTGTTCTCGGTCTTCAGCTTGTCGGCGAACTCGTCGAGGGCCGACCTGGCCGGGGTCGAGAGCTCGTGATGGTTGAAGCCGAAGCGCACCTTGTCGTCGGTCAGCACGGTCTCGTAGAGGAGCTTGCCCTGCGCCAGCTTGCCGGCTTCCTGCGCGCGCTGGAGCGCGTCCTGGGCGGTCTGCGAGACCTCGGCGACCTGGGTCTGCACCTGGTCGACCCGCTTCTCCTGGGTGTCGAGGCGGGTCTGGGTCTTCTCGACCTCCCCCTGCACCTCGTCGATCCGGGTGTGGATCGCCTTGTTCTCGGTCTGCACGTACTTCTTGGTCGCGCAGCCGGTGGCGCCGACCGCGGCGAGCGCGAGCACGAGCGCCGGCGCGGTGGTCCATGCGAGTGGCTTCGTCATGTGATCCTCCTTCTGGGTCTAGCCGCCCGCGACTCCGTTGGGCGGCGGTCCTTTGTAGCCTCGCCGGAAGAGCACGGAACGGTTCCGGCCCTCCACGCCGACCTCGATCTCGCGGTAGCGGGGCGTCCCCTCTCCCGTCGAGAAGCCCAGCACGTACTCGTGCCGGAGGTCTTCGGCGATGGCGGCTAGGGCCTTCCTCAAGTCCTCCTCGCCGGCGAGCGGGTAATAGCGCCCGCCGGTCTCATAGGCGAGGAGATTCAAGACGTCGGCGTAACGGTAAGTCTTCTGCCCTCCGGGGGAGAGCGAGTAGGGGTCGCCCGAGCCCAGCCCCAGGACGTAGATCGGGAGCTGGGCGGCGCGCACGATGTCGCGCGCCGCCTCGGGGGTGATGGTGCTGGCGTTGTCGACGCCGTCGGTCACCAGGATGGCGAAACGCTTGGGGTTGCGGCCGGCGAGCGAGAGCTGCGGCAGCCAGGCGACGGCGTCGTGGAGGGCGGTCACCCCATAGGGCTGCCAGCGCGCGATATCGCTCCGCACCGCGCCGCGGTCGGCGGTGAAGGGGACCTCGACGCGCCGCGCGCCGCCGGCGAAGCTGGCGATCGCGAACTCGTCGCCGGCCAGGGCGTGGTCGAGGAAGTAGCCGACGATGGCGCGGCTCTGGGCGAGGTGCCCGCCGGTCCCCATGCTCCCCGAGAGATCCTGCAGGAAGATGACCGAGGCCGGCGCCTCGGCGCGCGTCTCGAAGCTCTCGATGGGCACCGCGCGGCCGTCGATGCGGAGCGCGAAGTCCCTCTGCCGCAGATGGTTGGCATAGCCGCCGCCGGGGGAGCGGACGATCACCGGCACCAGCACGTAGCCGACCGAGACCTCGCCGGTGAAACCGCCCGCCGCGAGGTCTCCCGGCGGGCTCGCCGGCGACCCGGAGAGGGACCAGGACCGTGCGGGGGCGATCGGCGCGAGGGCCGCTCCGAGGAGGAGCAGCAGGGCGGTCCCGAGACGGCTCACGACGGAGATCATAGCCGAAGGGCTATGTGCAAGCCGCGGACCGGGCGTGGGAAGATGCGGCATCGGCAGCCCGGCGAGGATGCCCCGCGCCGCCGGAAGATCGGGGAGGAAGCCGTCATGAGCGAGTCGATCAACATCCGCAACATCTCGATCAAGTGTGGCCGCTGCAATACATATCAGACCTTGGCGAGCTTCGCTCGGCGCGAGGAGTGGAACGTCTACACCTACGAGTGCGAGAACGAGGTCTGCGATCCGGCGATGACCCGCACCCTGGTCGAGGTGCCGCGCGAGCTCGACAGCTTCGCCCGCCGCGACCCCGAGTGGCGCGGCGGCGGCAAGCACGGCGCCGAGGGGGACGGCAGCCCGGCGGACTGAGCCGCTCGCCCGCGCCGTTCCGCAAGCCCGCGCGCCGGCTCCGGGCCGCGGGCGCGCGGCATCCGGCCGACCTCCGCGCTGTGCTACGCTGGCGCGCGGCCGGTCTACCGCGCCGCCGTTTCCCAATCATTTTCGTTGAACCGGGTCTCCGAACGAGGGAATTATGAAGAGGATTGTCCACATCGTGGGCACCGGTACGATCGGCGAGCCGCTGATCGGCCTGTTCACCGACTTCCGCGACAAGATGGGGATCGACGAGGTGACGTTCCACAAGCGGACGCCTCTCCTCTCGGACCGCGCGAAGCTCGCCCATCTGATGTCGCGCGGCGCCAAGCTGGCGGCGGACGACGCGGTCAAGGGGGAGTTCGAGAAGCTCGGCCACTCCGTCTCGCTCGAGTCGCGCGAGGCCCTCGAGCGCGCCACCGTGGTCATCGACTGCACCCCGGCGGGCAACGAGAACAAGGAGAAGTTCTACCGCCACATCGCGGGGCCCAAGGGGTACCTCGCGCAGGGAAGCGAGTTCGGCTTCGGCAAGCCCTACGCGACCGGGGTCAACGACGAGGTGCTGGTGGCGGACGAGGACCGCTTCATCCAGATCGTCTCCTGCAACACCCACAACATCACGACCCTCATCCGCACCCTCTGCAACGACGGCGACAAGGGCTACAGCCTCGAGGAGGGCCGCTTCGTCTGCATGCGGCGGTCGAACGACATCTCGCAGGTCGACAGCTTCGTGCCGGCGCCCTACGTGGGGCGGCACGACGATCCCGTCTTCGGCACCCATCACGCGCGCGACGCCCACCACCTCTTCGAGACCCTGGGCAAGGACCTGAACCTCTTCTCGAGCGCCGCCAAGATCAACACCCAGTACATGCACTCGATCTGGTTCAACCTCGAGCTCACCCGCGACATGACGGTCGAGGAGGCGCGGCAGCGCCTGAAGGACAACGCCCTCGTCGCGACCACCGACAAGCGCTACGCCAACCTCATCTTCAGCTTCGGCCGCGACCACGGCTATTACGGCCGCATCCTGTCGCAGACCGTCGTCGTGCTGCCCACGGTGACGGTGCGCAAGAAGCGCGAGATCTACGGCTTCTGCTTCACCCCGCAGGACGGCAACTCGCTGCTCTCCTCGATCGCCGCCGCCCTCTGGCTGATCGAGCCCGACTGGAAGAGCGTCGCCGAGCGGGTGAACCCGCTGCGCCGCTGGCTGTATCGAGAGATCTGAGGAAGCCGGGCGCCGCCCAAGCGGCGCCCCTCTCCCCGCCATCATGCGTCCGGTCGAGTTACGGTTCGGTGGGCTGCGGATCGAGGGTTGGTCGCGGGCCGGCGACGAGACCTGGTTCCGGGTCTTCCCGCCCGGCCTCGCGCTCGACGTCGGGCGCGGCGCCGTCCAGCTCGCCGGCGCCGCCGACATCTTCCTCTCGCACGGCCACCTCGACCACGCGCTGGGGCTGCCCTACGTGCTCTCCCAGCGCTCCCTCCACCGCGAGGCCCACACCCGCGTCTTCTGCCCGGCCGAGATCGCCGAGCCGCTGGCGCAGATGGTCGACGCCGCCGAGCGCCTGGAGCGGGCGAGCTACCGCTACGAGATCCGCGGGCTCGTCCCCGGCGACCGGGTGGAGGTGGGGCGCGACCTCGCCATGGCCGCCTTCGCGACCGACCACGTGGTCCCCAGCATCGGCTACCGGCTGCTGCGCCGGAAGCGCCGCCTCCCCGCCGCCCTCCAGGGGCTGCCGCGGGAGCGGCTGATCGAGATGCGCCGCGCCGGGCTGCCGACCGCCGAGGAGATCGAGGAGGTCTGGCTGACCTACTGCGGCGACACCGGCCCCGGCGTCTTCGAGAGCGAGCCCGAGATCTACCGGAGCCCCATCCTGATGCTCGAGTGCACCTTCCTGGGCGAGGAGTACCGCGACCGTGGCAGCCGTTACAAGCACCTCCATCTGGAGGACATCGCCGTCCGCGCCGAGCGCTTCGAGAACGCCGCCCTGGTGCTCCATCACCTGTCGCGCCGCCACCGCATCGCCGATCTGCGGGCGGAGGTCGCCCGCCTGATGCCGGCGCTCGCCCCCCGCACCTATTTTCTGGTCGAGGCCGAATGACGCCGCCGGGAGCGGGTCCCCGCGGTCCCCGGCGGCCGGGCCCGGGCGGTCCGCGCGGCGGTGCGGGCGGATCGTCCGCCGGCGGCTCGCGGCCGCCGGGCGGTCCGCGTGGCCCGCGCCGTCCGCCGGCGCCGGGCGCCCCGCGCGGCCGGCGGCCGGAGGGCGGTCAGCCGGCGCGAACCGGCGCGAAGCCTCCCAGGCAGGGGCCGGACGACCGACCGAGCGGCCGGCCAGGCGACAGGTCCCGCGGTCGATCCGGCGAGCGGCCCGCCGGCCGCTCCGCGGCCCGGCCCGGCGGCCGGCCGGATGCGCGGCCGGCCCGGCAGCCCGGCAGTCGACCTGACAGCCGGCCCGACAATCGGCCCGACAATCGACCCGGCAGTCGACCTGGCAGCCGGCCCGACAGTCGACCCGATCACCGACCCGATCATCGGCCCGGCGAGCGGGCGGGCTACCGAGCCGGCGGCCGCCCGCAGCGAGAGCGCCCGGCCCAGCCGCGCCCGCGGACGCGCGATCCCCTGGCCGGCCGCGAGCCCGGGGACGGCGGCGCGCCGCGTCCGGCGGTTCCCCGCCCGCCCGCCGCGCCGCCGCCCGGCGCCGTCCTGGCGGGCGTCGAGGAGGCCGAGGTGACGATCGAGAAGCTGGTCGCCGGCGGCGAGGGGCTCGCCCGCTTCGCGGGGGTGCCGCTCTTCGTGCCGCGCGCGGCGCCGGGGGACCGGCTGCGGGTGCGGCTGGTCGAGCGGCGGCCCGACTACGGCCGCGCCGAGATCGTCGAGATCCTCGCCCCCGGCCCCGGCCGCCGCCCCGACCCCGTCCCCGAGCTGGCGGACTGGGGGGGCTGCGATCTCCAGCACATCGAGGACGACCTGCAGCCGGTCATGAAGGCCCAGGCGGTGCGCGAGACGCTCCAGCGGATGGCGCGCATCGAGCTCCCGGCGGACATGCCGGTCATCCATGGCGAAGCCTGGGGCTATCGTCTGCGCACCCAGCTCCACACCGAGGTGGAGGACGGCGTCGTCCGCGTCGGCTATCACGCGCGCGGCACCCACCGGCTGATCCCCGTTCTCCGCTGCCCGCTCCTGGTTCCGGAGCTCGAGGCGCTGCTGGCGGAGCTGCCGGGCCGGCTCGCCGAAGGCATGGCCGCCGGAGCCGGGGACCCGCCGCGCCGGATCGACCTCGCCGCCGGCGACGGCGGGGCGGTCACCGTCTCCCCGGTGATCGCCGGCCTCGCCCACGGCGAGGTGGCGACGACCGTCCTCGACGTCGTCTACGCCTACGACGCCGGCTGCTTCTTCCAGGCCCACCGCGGCCTTTTGCCGCGCCTGGTCGAGGTGGCGGTCGGCCCCTGGAACGGCGGGGAGGCCTACGACCTCTACAGCGGCGTCGGCCTCTTCTCGCTGCCGCTCGCCCGCCGCTACGACCGTGTCGTGGCGGTCGAGGGCGAGCGCGCCTCGGCGCGCTTCGCGCGCACCAACGCGCGGCGCAATCGGGAGCCGCGAGAGCTCAGGGAGCCGCCGCGGGAGCCGCGGGCGCGGGACGTCGAGGTGGTTTCCCAGGCCGTCGAGAGCTGGATCGAGGCCCTGCCGGCCGGCGCGGCGCGGGTGGTGGCCGATCCGCCGCGGGCCGGTCTCGCGGCGGCGGTCCGCCGGGCGCTCCTCGAGCGCCGGCCCGAGCGGATCACGTATGTTTCCTGCCATGCGGCGACCCTCGCCCGCGACCTCGCCCAGCTCGGCGCCGTCTACGCCGTCGAGAGCGTCACCCTGATCGACCTCTTCCCGCAGACCGGGCACATGGAGACCGTCGTCCAGATGGTGCGCCGATGACCGGCGGCAAGCTCTCGCCGGTTTCCTCGCCGCCGGTCGGGGTGTCTAATGTCTCGTGATGGCCACCATGGCGAGCCGAGCGGGGGGGTTGTTCGCCCGGCGGGGCGCGGCGGGGGACGGCCCCGGCCCTGAGGAGCGGCCCGAGGCGCGGGAGAACCGGCTGCTCGCCGCCTTCGCCGCGGGCGACCGCGCCGCGGCCGAGCGGCTGGTCGAGGCGACCTACCGGCGGGTCCACGGCTTCCTCCTCAGGCTCTGCGGCGACCCCGAGCTGGCGGCCGACCTCACCCAGGAGAGCTACCGCCGGGCGTGGGACGCGCTCGCCGGCTTCGACGGCCGGGCGCAGTTCCGCACCTGGATCGCCCGCATCGCCTACAACGCGTTCCTCAACCACCTGCGCCGGCCGCGCCGGCTGGTGCCGCTCGACGAGGCGCACGAGGCGCGGGTCGCCGATCCGGCGCCGCCGGCGGACGAGCTGCTCGGCCGCGCCGTCGCCGCCGAGCGGCTGCGGCGCGCCGTCCTCGGCCTCCCCGAGGACCTTCGTTTCACGGTGACCGCCATCTACTGGGGGGAGCTGCCGGTGCGCGAGGTCGCCCGCCACGAGGGGATCACCACCGTCGCCATCCGCAAGCGTCTGAAGCGGGCGCTCGGGCTCCTCGCCCTGGCGCTCGCCGAGGAGGGGCGATGAGCCGCCGCGACGAGCGCGACATCGCCCGGCGGCTGGGCGATCTGCCGGCCGGCGCGCCGCCGCCGGACCTCCTGGCGCGCCTCCAGGCCGACGTGCCGCCGCGGGTCGCGATCGGCGAGGAGCCGGCGGCGCGCCGCCGCCCCGCCGGAGCCGGTCGGCCGGCCGTCCGCCGCTGGCTCCTCGCCGCCTCGCTCGCCGCGACGGTGGGAGCGGGCCTCCTCGCGCAGCGCACGATGCGGCACATGGAGCCGCTCCCGGCGCTCGCCGGCCGTCCCGCCGCTCCGGCCGCTGCCGCCTCCCCCGGCGCCGCGCCCGCCGGAGGCGAGAAGGCGGTCCCCGTCGCCGCTCCGCGCCTTCCTCGGTCCCGGCCGGCCCATCCACCGCCCGACGTCCCGAGGCCGTCGCGCCGCCGATGACGACCATGTCTCCGACACCGCGTCCGCTCCCGGCGGTGCCGACAGCCGCGGCCCCCGAGCGCGGGGGCGTGGTGACGGGCTCGCCGGCTCCGCCCGAGAGCCTCGCCGAGCGGGTGGTCGTGATGGACGATCGGGCCCAGCCGTCCGCTCCGGCGCCGGCTGCGGCACCCACCGCGTCCGCGGCGTCTGGAGGCGAGGAGAGCGCGATCGGCCGGCTGCGCCAGCCGGTCGCGGCCGACTCGGCGGCTGATTCGGCGGCTGGGCTGGCCTCCCGACCGGCGGTCTCCGCCCCGGCCGGGGGCGCCGCGGCTCTCCCCGTTTCTGCTCCGCCGGAGCGCCCGGCTCCGCCCGAGGCGCGCGCCAAGGGGGAACGATCCGCCGCGATGGCCATGCAGCGGCAGGCGATCCCGTCGACGGTGCCCGGCGAGCCCGAAGGGGGGAAGGCGAGGCACGATGCGCCCGAGCGTACGCCCGCCGTGACCGTGGCGGCCTCTGGCGCCGCCGAGGTGCAGGCGTTCGCGGCCTCCTATGACACCGACGCGGAGGTCGACCGCGCCGGCTGGTCGCTCGCCGCCGGCGCCGCGCCGCCGCCGCCCGCGGTGGCCGGCCATCCCGTGCCCTCGGCGCCGCCGCCGGGGACCGATTCCCCGTCGCGCCCCGCGCCGGGAACGCGCTGGGTCCGCTTCCGGGTGCGCGCCATGGGCTCGGCCCTCGCCGGCGAGGCGGGCGACGTGCGGGTGGAGATCGCCTGGAGCCCGGCAGCCGTCGAGCGGCGCCTGCTGGGTGGCGGGCCGGCGGCGGGCGCGGTGGACGTCTACGCGCTGACGCCGGCCGCGCTGCGCCGCGGCTGGACGGCGGTCTACGAGGTGCGCTTCGCGCCGGAGGCGGTGCGCGCCGCGGCCGGACCGTTGGCCACCCTCCGCGTGCGGGATGCGGGGTCGAACGGCCCTCCGGAGCGCCAGCGCGAGCTCCTCCTCTCCGATTTCTCCCCCTCCTGGCGCAACGCGCCGGCCGCCCTCCGCCTCCCCTGCCTCGCCGCCGCCTTCGCCGAGCGCCAGGCCCAGGGCGGCCGCGAGGACCTCTCCGACCTCCTGGCGGCGGTGCGGAGCCTCGCGGCCGCGGCCGGCGACCGCCGCGCCGACGATCTCGTCGTACGGATGCTGCGGGCGTCGCGGCCGAGCCACGCCGGGCCGCCCTGAGCCGTCCGGCGGGCGGGCTCCGTGGGCGCGCTGCGGCGATGAGCCGACCGTGCCGCCCGGGGCACTGGAATCCCGGTAGACTCGCTCCCCGTGCCCGCCTCCCCGCGCTACCGCCTGGTGCTCGCCAAGGAGGACTTCAAGTTCTCCGCCGCCCACTTCACCCTCTTCGGCGGCGGCCGCGCCGAGCTGCTCCACGGCCACAACTACCGGGTGAGCCTCGAGCTCGCCGGCTCCGAGGTCGACGAGCTCGGCCTGCTGGCGGATCTCGAGCGCACCAAGGCGGCGGTGCGGCGCCTCTGTGCCGGGCTCGATAGCCGCACGCTCCTCCCCGCCGCGGGGCCCGGCGTCGCCTGGTCGCGGCAGGACGGCGCGGTCGAGATCCGCTTCGGCCCGCGGCTCTACCGTTTCCCGGAGGCGGACGTCCTCGCCCTGCCGCTCGCCAACACCTCGATCGAGCTGCTCGCCAGGATGCTCTGGGACGACCTGGCGAGCGAGCTCCGCGGCTCGCGGGTGGACTTCCTCGCCGTCTCGGTGGAGGAATCGGCGGGGCAGCGCTGCGTGTACGAGGCGGCCCTGGCCTGACCGGGGAATTCACCGCGCCGGACGAGCGGCGGGCAACGTTGCCTACTCGCTGGGGAACGTTGCCATGTCATTCGGCAACGTTGCCAAGTCGTTCGGCAACGTTGCCGCGTCAGTAGGCAACGTCGCCATGTCGATCGGCAACGTTGCCTAACCGGTAGGCAATGTTGCCTACTCGTCGGAGAACGTTGCCAAGTCATTGGGCAACGTTACCAACTCGATCGGCAACGTCGCCATGCCGATCGGCAACGTTGCCAGGTCGCTCGGCAACGTTGCCCGGCTCAGACCTTCATCTCCCGCCCCTTCCAGCTCACCAGCCTACCCCGCCGCCAATCCGCCACCCCCCGCGCCAGCACGCCCGCGAGGAGCAGCGCGTCCAGGGGATAGAGCAGCCCGTAGCCCGCCGGGTGGCCGCTACCGCGCCGCAGGACGATCGAGGCGGCGGCGCCGCCGGCCCAGAGGATCGCCGCCGGGGGATACCGCCCGGCGAGCAGGGCGAGCGCGAGGGCGAAGGGCGGCAGCGCCAGGAAGGCGAGGATCGCCGCCGCCGCCGCGGGCCGGGGGCCCAGCAGGCCGCCCAGGTTGCGCCGCCAGCCGTGGACGACCTGGCGCCCGCCGCGGTACATCCGCACGGTCAGGAGCCCCGGGGCGCGGAAGAAGCCGGTGCGGAAGCCCGCTCGGCGCAGCCGTGCGGCGAGGGCGACGTCGTCCACCGGGGCGCCGGCGAGCGCCGCGAAGCCGCCGGCCGCTTCGAGCGCCTGCCGCCGCACGAGGATGAACTGGCCGTTGGCGACCGCCGGCCCGCCGCCGGCCGCCGCCTCCCAGCTCCCCAGGAGGGTGTCGAGGAGGGCGAAGACCGCCGGCACCAGGAGCTCCTCGGCGAGGCCGGCGGCTTCCTGGGTGCCGGCGAGCGACACCGCGTCGAGCCGATACGCCGCCGCCGCGGCGAGGGCGCGCGCCAGGAGCTCCGGGTGATGGCGGGTGTCGGCGTCGGTCAGCAGGAGCCAGGGGCTCTCGACCCCCGCGGCGCCGGCGGCGAGCGCGTGGACCTTGCCGCGCCAGCCGGGCGGCAGCGGTCCGGCGGCGAGGCCCTCGAGCCGCGCCTCGCCGCGGCGCCGCGCCGCGACGCGTTGCGCCGTCCCATCCGTCGAGCCGTCGTCGATCGCCCGCACCCGCGGCCGTGCGGTCTGGGCGAGGAGGCCGTCGAGGCAGGGAAGGACGTTCTCCTCCTCGTCGCGCAGCGGCAGGAGGACGGTGACCTCGAGCGGAGCGATGCCCCGCTCGGGCGGGGGCGGCGGCAGGGCCGGCGCCCGTCGGCGCCACTCGTCCGTGCGGAGCGCCAGGGTGAGGAGGAGCACCGCCGCCGCGAGCGCCAGAAGCGGGAGCGGGCCGAGGCCGGTCAGGGTCTCTCCAGGCTGGCAGGCCGTCGAGCTACGGCGCCGGCAGCTTCTCGCCGAGCGCCTGGGCGATCTCTCCGGGAGCGGGGAATCGCCCGGTCGCCTTCTTCGAGAAGATCAGCTCGTCGCCGAGCGTCACCTCGAAGCGCCCTCCCGTGCCCTTGACGAGCCGGGGCTCGATGCCGAAACGGGACTGGATCTCTTCCGCCAGACCGGCGGCGCGGGGGTAGTAGTTTCAGACGGTGCAGTACTCGATGGTCAGGTCGCGGGACATGCTCGCCTCCTTGCACGGGGATTATAGGGCGGGGCCGGGCGGCCGTTGAGGGCCTGGACCGGGGGATGCTTCGAGAAATTTGAACTCACATGCTGAAAAGCGTCCCGGTTCCCGCTCCCGGGGACACGAAACAGCCGAAGGACTTGAGCTCGACGGCCTTTTCGGAGGGGATGAAATTTTGCACTGTCTGTGTTAGGTATATATAGGTGCGGCTGGAAGCACGGGCGGGACAAAATCGGAGAGAAAAGTTGCTCGGCCCCTGGATTTCTAGAGTCGAGTGCGTATAATAGAGTTTGAACGACAACGTAGGTAGGTAGCTCATCGCTCCCCGCGCCCCCGTGGGCAGAGGGAAGATCGAGGTTACGACTTGCTAACTCGGAGGAAGAAAGCTATGAAAGGCGAGGCGCCCACCATGACCACGAAAGAGATGGCCCAGATCCGGCAGAACCTGGAAGGCACGCCCGATATCGAAGAGGCGGCGGAGCTCATGAACCTGGCGGGGAACTCGACCCGCCTGAAGCTCCTCTACCTGCTCGAGAACATGCGGGAGCTGTGCGTCTGCGACCTGGCCGAGATGCTCGGCGTCTCGGTCTCCGCGGTCTCGCAGCACCTGGCGAAGCTCAAGGCCTACGGCCTGGTCGCTCCGCGCCGGGATGCGCAGACCATCTACTACCGGCTGACCGAGCACCCGTTCAACACCAAGCTGCGGGAGAACTTCTTCAAGCAGTTCCAGGTCTGATCGTCCGCCTCGCCCGTCGTCCTCGCGGACGGCGGGCTTGGGCTCCAGACTGCGGCGGCCGCGCGAGCGGCCGCCGTTTTCGTTGTGCGCCGGCGCCTTCAGCGCGCGCGGCCGACGAAACCTTGGACCATCCGGGCGCAGGCGTCGACGGTGCGCCGGGCGTGGTGCTCGTCCACCCGCTCGAAGTTGAGGCCGGCGAGCGTCATGGCGGCGGGAGGCGGGAGGCCGCCGAGGCAGGTGAGGACGTCGTCGAGCGACGGCCCTCCGGGGACCGGGAAGCTGACCGCCGGGGCGTCGCGCGGATCGATGCCGTCGACGTCGACGTGGAGGTAGAGCTCGCGGGCTCCCTTGGCGCCCCCGGTGCCGACGGCGCAGCGCTCGATCGCCTGCCGCGCGTCGTCGCCGCAGAGGAGGTCCGGGGGGATCACCGTCAGGTCGAGGCGGCGGATGTCCTCGATCTCCGGCGGATCGAAGGCGCGGCCGGCGAGATGGGCGACGTTGCGGTAGTGGAGCGGGCGGAGCTCGACCTGCTTGTAGATCTCCGGCAGGCTGCGGCCGCAGACCGCGGCGAGCGCCATGCCGTCCCAGTAGCCGCTCGGCGTCGACTCCGGGGTGTTGAAGTCGCCATGGGCGTCGATCCAGACGAGGCCCAAGTCGCGCCCCATCCTCTGGAGCCCGGTCACCACGCCGATCGCCGCCAGGCAGCCGCCGGAGAGGATGAGCGGGAAGCGGCCGCGCGAGTGGGCGTTGGCGACGGCGCGGGCGATGGAGCGCCCGAGGTCGGCGACGATCTCCGCCCGCTGGGCGAGCTCCTCGCGCCGCGCCCAGACCTCGGTCCGGTGGAGGGTCAGGCCGGCGTCGCCGAGGAGCCGCTCGAAGCCGAGGTCGAGGAGGGCGGCGGGGGACCGCGCGGCACCGGTGTCGCCCCGCTCGACCTCGTAGGGGACGAGGATCAGCTCGAGGTCGGTGATGCCGCCGGGCGCCCGCCGCCTGCCTGGGGCCATGGCCGCCCTCTCAGGCCCCCGGCTTCACCGTCATGAGGCAGGTGAGCACCACGATCCCCAAGGCGTTGACGTCGGCGAGGATGCCCGGCAGCTTGGCTCCGGCCAGGCGCGCGAACTCCGCCGTCGGCTGGCCGGCGGCGAGCGAGGCCTCGCCCGCGGCGAGGGTCCGGCGGAGAAGGGGGGTGAGATAGAAGAGGGTCGCGGCGATCATGAACAGGTAGAGGACGGCCGAGATCTGCACCCATCCCACCCGGAAGCTGAAGCCGCGCGCGGTGACCAGGTAGAAGCCGAGGAGGCCGGCGGCGACCGCCCCGGGGACGACGTAGATCTTCGCCAGCCGCCAGGCGATGCGCAGGCCGAAGACCTTCCCCGCCAGGTCGCCGGCGCGCCGCGTCTGCGCCCGCACCACCGTTCCCGCGAAGACCCCGCCGGCGAGCCAGAGCGCCGCCAGGATGTGCAAAAAGAGGAGCCACGTCGTCATATCGCCTCCCTCTCTCCCTTTCGTCGTGCCGTGGCGAGGACTCTAGTGTCCCCTATGGCCCGAATCAATAGCCCGCGACAGGCTGCGCTCTTCACTCGCCCCTCCGCCGGTCTAGAATCCCCACGGATCAGCCCACGACCCGTCGGGAGGACGACCATGAGCCAGCACCCGCGCCCCAGGTTCACCTTTCTCGGCCACGCCGCCGTGCGCTGCGACCTGCCCGGCGGCGAGGTCGTGCTGATCGACCCCTGGCTGTCGAACCCGCGCTGCCCGGAGGCGATGAGGCGGCTCGAGCGGGTGGACGCCATCTTGATCACCCACGCCCACTCGGATCACGTCGGCGACGCGCTCGAGATCGCCAGGCGCCACCGGCCGCGCCACGTGATCGCCGGCTACGAGCTCTGCGGCTGGCTGTCGTCGCAGGGCATCGACAACTGCTCGGGGATGAACCCGGGCGGCGCCCAGGAGCTCCTCGGGATGCACGTCTCGATGGTGCGCGCCGATCATTCGAGCTCCTTCGAGCACGCCGGGCAGACCATCTACGGCGGCGTCGCCAGCGGCTTCGTGGTGCGGCTGCAGGGGGGCTACACCTTCTACCATGCCGGCGACACGGCGCTCTTCTCGGACATGCAGCTCCTGGCCGAGCTCCACCGGCCGGAGCTCGCCTTCCTCCCCATCGGCGACCTCTTCACCATGGACCCCGCGCAGGCCGCCCGCGCCTGCCGCTACCTCGAGGTGCGCAAGGTCATCCCCATCCACTGGGGGACCTTCCCGGCGCTCACCGGCACCCCGGAGCAGCTGGTCAAGGCGATCGACGACCTGGGGGTCAAGTGCGAGGTGCTGACGCTGCAGCCCGGCGAATCGTACTGAGCCCCGGCCGATGCCGACCAGCACGGTCGAGGACTACCTGAAGTGCATCCTCGTCGAGGAACAGAGGAACCCGGGGTCGCTGGTGACCATGGGGCAGGTCTCCTCGGCCCTCGCCGTGGCGCCGGGGACGGTGACCGCGATGGTCAAGACCCTGGCCGACAGCGGCCTCGTCACCTACGAGCCCTATAGCGGCGTGCGGCTGACGCCGCAGGGCCGGCAGCTCGCGGCGCACGTTCTGCGCCGCCATCGCCTGGTCGAGCTCTTCCTGGTGCAGGTGATGGGGATGGACTGGACCGAGGTGCACCCCGAGGCCGAGCGGCTCGAGCACGCCGTCTCCGATCGCCTGATCGAGCGCATGGACGAGATGCTCGGCCACCCGGCGGTCGATCCGCACGGCGATCCCATCCCCGACGTCCACGGCCGCGTCGAGGAGGCGGTGCTGCCGAGCCTCGTCGGCTGCCCGCTCGGGGCGCCGGTCCAGGTGGCGCGGGTGGGCGACCAGACGCGCGACTTCCTCCTCCTCGTCGAGCGGCGGCGCCTGAAGCCCGGCAGCCGGCTCTCGGTCGAGTCGCGCGACGAGGCGGCCGACACCGTCGAGCTACGCCTCGAGAGCGGCGAACGGCTGAGCCTGGGCTACCGCGCGGCGTCGAAGATCCTGGTCGAGCCGAGGTCGTGACAGGGATCTCGGCGTAGTTGCATTTCCGCAGTATTTAAACGACCGATTTGATCACCAGAGTTTTCACTTTTCCGCGCGGACAGCGTAATATAGACGGGTATGAGCGACCGTCAGCTACACCCGCGTGAAGAGTCGTACCGTTGGGCGATCGAGAAGCTCGACGCCGCCTTCGGCAAGGAGCGCGTCCGGATCACGCCGCGCAACTACTACCACGTGATCTCCGCCTCCGTCTTCAGCAAGTCGGGCGAGCAGTACGAGGAGCTGCCGCTGCGCAGCCCCACGCACGACCTGAACAAGAGGAAAGACAGAGAGAGGTACCTCGACAAGTGGATCGCCGAGGTGCAGGAGCGCTTCAGCCGCGCCAAGCCGGTCAAGGCCGCCAAGACGGCCTGAGGGTCAGGGCAGGCGGAAGCGCGCCTGCGCCAGGAGCGCCAGGCGGGCGAGGAGCCCGAGGCGCGGCGGATGGGCGAGGATCTCGCCGCCGCCGTCCTCGATCCGGCTGAGCAGGCGCAGGCCGGCGAGCAGCGCGAAGACCGCCGCCCGGCGGTAGCCCTCGGGCAGGTCGACGAGGCCGCGCGGCGCGCCGAGCAGGCGCGGCCGCAGCCGTTGGCATTCGCGATGCGCCGCGGCGACGAGGAGCCCGGGGTCGACCGGGACGTCGCCGCCGGCCGGCACCTCGGTCCGCGGCAGCGCCAGCCGGTTGGCGCGCGCCTCGGGGCCGAGGTTCTGGAGGGCATGGAGGCGCACCAGCGCCGCGGCGAAGGCGGCGAGCTCCGGCGCCGGCGGCGCGCCGAGGAGGGCGCCCACGGCGGCCGCCGCCAGACGCTCGGCGTCGGCGTCGGCCTCGTCCGGCGAGCCCGGCCGCTCGCGGGTGGCGCGCCGCCGCGCCGCCGCGGCGAGGCCGTCGAGCGCCGCCTCCGGCCACGGCTGCCGCGCGTGGGCCTCCGCCATGGCGACGAAGATCGGCTGTCCCACGGCCCTTCCCGACAGCGCCGTCTCCAGGGTGAACTCGAAGCGGTTGATCTCGGCCAGGCGCTGGCCCTCGACGCCCCGCTGGCGGGCGAAGTCGAAGAGCGTGCGGCCATAGGCGAGGAGGGCCTGCGCCCGCCGGCGCTCCTCCGGCGCCAGGAACATCATGCCGGGGGCGAAGTCGGCGAGGAGGTCGCGGGCGAGCCCGGCGCAGAGCGCCGCGGCGCGCTCGCCGTCGTGGTCCTCGGCCGGCGGGCGCATCTCGGCGTCGAGCCGGCTGTGCTGGCTCGCCGCCAGCGCGTCGGGGCGCCACTCGCCGCCGTCGGGGTCGGCGTCCGGACGGCGCTCGCGCGGCGGTCCCTCGCGCGGCAAGTCCTCGCGTGCGTGCGGCCCCGGCTCCTCGCCCTCCGCCATGGTGCGGACAGGCTACCAGAGCCGGCCGCGGGCCCGCGCAGCGATCTCAGGCGAGCAGCCGCAGCAGCTCGCGCTGCGGCTCGGCGCCGGTCACCTCGGCGGCGTCGCGGGTCAGGGCGACGTTGACCTCGAGGCGCACCCCGAAGTCGCCGGGGAGGTAGATGCCGGGCTCGATCGAGAAGCCGGTCATCGGCAGCAGGCGCCGGGTGTCGTGGGTTTCCAGATTGTCCATGTTGGCGCCCTGGCCGTGGTCGGAGGTGCCGATCGAGTGGCCGGTGCGGTGGATGAAGCGGTCGCCGTAGCCGGCGCGGACGATCACCTCGCGCGCCGCGTCGTCGACCTCGTAGCCCGCGATGGCCGAGCGGGGAAAGCGGCTGCGGACCAGCTCGAACGCGGCGTCGCGGGCGCCGGCGACGTGGCCGAAGATCTCCGCCTGCCGCTCGCTCGGGGCCGGCGCGCAGACGCCGCACCAGGTGATGTCGGCATAGACGCTCCCCGGCTTCTTCTCCTTCGCCCAGAGATCGATGAGCAGGAAGTCGCCGCGGCGGATCGGCGACGAGCCGGCGGGGCTGGGCTGATAGTGCGGATCGGCGCTGTGCGCGTTGACGGCGACGATCGGCGAGGACTCGGCCCACAGCCCCGCCCGCTCGAAGGCGTCGAGGATGGACTGCTGCACCGTGTGCTCGTCGAGCACGTCGCCCCGCGCCAGCGCCGCGGCGACCCGCCCGAAGGCCTCGTGGACGATGGCGTGGAGGTGGACGTTCGCCCGCCGGTGGCCGGCGAGCTGCTCGTCGCTCCAGGTGGCGGCGAAGCGCTGGGCGAGGTCGGCCGCCGAGGCGAGCTCGACCCCGGCCGCGGTCAGCAGCTCGGCGGTGCCGGCGTCGAGCCGCGAGACGCTGGGGAGCTCGTTGTTCGGGCTGTACTGGGCGGCGACCCTCCGGCAGCCGGCGACCAGCCGCGCGAAGGCCGCGCGGTGCTCGCGCCAGGTGAGATAGCTCGCCTTCTCCCCCGGCAGGTGGTCGAGCGTCGCCGGCTCCAGGCTGTGGACGAGCTTCCTCGGCTCCCCCTGCCGCGGCACCAGGTAGTAGAAGCGGCGGGTCATGAGCTTGCCCTCGCCGAGCCCGAGGAGGTCGAGGGCGATGGGGTCGTTGTGCTGGAAGCAGGCGAAGAACCAGCCGTCGACGCCGGCCTCGGCCAGCGCCGCCTGGATTTCGGGGATGCGGTTGGCGAGCATCGTGGTCTCCCTGGAGAAGCCGCGATGGTATCAGAGCGCTATCAGAGCACTATCCTCGTCTCGCCTGCAGACGATCGCCGCGGCGCGGCTGGCGGCGGGGAGGTAGAATCGCGCTCGCTCTTTGCGCGCTCTTTGCATAGAGACGCGAGGGACAGCCAATCATGCCCAAGAAAGGCAGGAACGCCATGAACCGAATCCGACGTGCGCTCGCCGCCGCGCTGCTCGCCGGCCTCGGCACCGCCGCCGCTCTCCACGCCGTCGGCGAGGGCCGGGTGCTGGGCCTCATCCGCGACACGGACGGGAAGCCGGTCGCCGGCGCCATCGCGACCATCACCAGCCCGGAGTTCAAGTTCGAGCTCAAGAAGACCTCGGACGCCAAGGGCAATTTCACCCTCCTCATCCTCGACGCCACCCGCAAGTACACCATCCGCGTCGAGAAGGAGGGCTACGTCCCCACCCAGGGCCCTCTCGACGTCAAGGTCGGCGAGAACAGCCAGCAGACCTACGTCCTGGAGCCGTTGAAGCCCGGCCAGACCGCGCCGGCGCCGAACCAGGGGCAGGGCGGCAAGGCCGAGGCCCCCAAACAGCTCTCCGGCTCCGACAAGGCGATCCCTGTCTTCAACGAGGGGGTCAACGCCTTCAAGACCGGCGACGCGGCGACCGCGATCGCCAAGTTCAAGGAGGCCGAGCAGCTCGATCCCAAGCAGGCCGCCGCCCCCGGCGCGCTCGCCGACGTCTACTTGAGCCAGAAGCAGTACGCCGAGGCGCTCGGCGAGGCCGACAAGTACCTCGCCCTGAAGCCCGGCGACCCGCGCGGCCTGCGCGACCGCTACGACGCCTATCAGGGCATGGGCGACAAGGCGAAGGCGAAGGCGGCGTTCGACGCCCTGGCCGTCGCCGATCCCAGCCGCGACACCGCGGTCCGCATCTACAATCTGGGCGCCGACGCGGCGCGCGCCGGCCAGAACGCCGAGGCGACCGCCGACCTCAAGCGCGCCATCGAGATCGACCCCAAGATGGAGCCCGCCTACAGCGGCCTCGCCAACGTCTACTACAACCAGAAGAACTATGCGGAGGCGCTCTCCACGGTCGACAAGCTCCTGGCGGTCAACCCGGGCAGCTCCGAGGGGCTCCGCATCCGCTCCGACGTCTACCGCCGCATGGCGGCCGAGGCGGCGAGCCATGGCGACAAGGCCAAAGCCAAGGAGCTCGCGGCCAAGTCCCAGCAGGCGAAGACGGCGATGACCGCGGGGGCAGGGAAGTCGGCCGCCGGCGGCAGCCCGGACGCCGTCTTCAACCAGGGCGTCGCCCTCTTCAACGCCAACAGCATCCCCGAGGCGACGGCGGCCTTCGAGAAGGTCCTCGAGATGAAGCCCGGCCACCCGCGCGCCCACTACATGCTGGGCCTCTGCTACGTCAACCAGGGCAACAGCGCCAAGGCGCGGGAGTACCTGTCGAAGTTCGTCCAGCTCGCCCCCAACGACCCCGACGCCAAGACCGCCAAGGAGATGCTGCAGTCGCTCTGAGGCTCGCAGTCAGCCGGGCTCGGCGCCGCGCGGCTATACTCGGTCGCGCAACAGCCCAGGAGGCGCCGAGCCCATGCCCATCCGTCCGATCGAGCCCAGCGACCGCGAACGACTGCTCGAGATCGTCACCGCGGTCGGCAACTTCACCCCGCAGGAGGTGGAGACCGCGATGGAGGTCATCGACGAGGGGCTCGCCGGCTCCGGGCGCGGCGACTACTTCCTCAACGTGCTCGAGGACGGCGGCCGGGTGATCGGCTATGAGTGCCACGGCCCGACGCCGCTGACCGACGGCACCTACGACCTCTACTGGATCGCGGTCGATCCGGCGAGCCAGAAGACCGGCCACGGCCGCGCCCTCCTCCAGCACGCCGAGGAGGACGTCCGCCGCCGCCGCGGCAGGCTGCTGTTGATCGAGACCTCGTCGCAGGAGAGCTACAACGCGACGAAGCGCTTCTACGAGCGGAGCGGCTATCCTCTCGTCGCCCGCATCCCCGACTTCTACCGCCAGGGCGACGACAAGCTGGTCTACGCGAAGTACCTGAGCGCCTGAGCGCCTGAGGGGTGCGCTCCGCGCGGCCGCCGTCCCCAGCTCAGCTCTCCGACGCCGGCGCCGGCTTCCTCGTCGGCGCCGGCTTTCTCGCCTCCTCCGGCGCCGCGATCCAGCCGTCGAAGAGCTGGACGATGCGGTTGCCGTAGGTGGCGTTCTTCTCGGAGTGGGTGACCTGGATGATGGTCGTCCCCTCGTCGTTGAGGCGCTTGAAGAGCTGCATGATCTCCTCCGACTGGCTCGAGTGGAGGTTGCCGGTGGGCTCGTCGGCGAGGAGCAGCTTGGGGTTGCCGATCACCGCCCGCGCGACGCCCACGAGCTGCTGCTGCCCGCCCGAGAGCTGCGCCGGGAAGAGGTCCTTCTTGCCGACGATGTGGAAGCGGTCGAGGACGTCGGCGACCAGGGCCTGGCGCTCGGCGCGCTTGACGTCGCGGTAGGAGAGCGGCAGGTCGAGGTTCTCGTAGACCGTCAGGCTGTCGATCAGGTGATAGCTCTGGAAGACGAAGCCGATGTGCTGCTTGTTGAGCAGCGCCCGCTGCTTCGGCTTCATCGCGTGGATCGCGTGCCCGAGGAAGTGGTACTCGCCGCTCCAGGCGGCGTCGAGCATGCCGACGATCGAGAGGAGCGTCGTCTTGCCCGCCCCCGAGGGGCCCATGATGGTGACGAACTCCCCCTCTTCGATGTCGAGGTCGATCCGCCGCAGCACATAGGTCGAGACCGGCCCCGTGCGATAGAGCTTCTCGACGCCTCTCAGGCGGATCATCGGCTGCGGCTCTAGACCACTCCGAATCCGCTCTCTTCGAGCTGCTTGGACTCCATCTGGCGGCGGACCCCCTCCTCCTCCTCGACCACCCGGCCGTCGAAGAGGTGGATGTTCCGGCTGGCGTAGCGGGCGAAGCGCGGGTCGTGGGTGACCATGCAGATCGTCGCGCCCTCCTTGTGGAGCTCGTCGAGGAGGTCCATCACCGCCTCGCTGTTGCGCGAGTCGAGGTTGCCGGTGGGCTCGTCGGCGAGGAGGATCGAGGGCTTGCCGACCACCGCGCGGGCGACCGCGACGCGCTGCTGCTGGCCGCCGGAGAGCTGCGAGGGATAGTGCTTCATGCGGTGCGACATCCCCACCCGCTCGAGCGCCTCCTGCACCCGGTCCTTGCGCTCCTTGGCCGGCATGCCGCGGTAGGTGAGCGGCAGCTCGACGTTCTCGTAGACCGTGAGGTCGCCGATGAGGTTGAAGGCCTGGAAGATGAAGCCGATCTCCTTGTTGCGGATGCGCGCCCGGTCGGAGAAGGAGAGGTCGGCGACCTGCTTGCCGTTCAGCCAGTACTTGCCGTCCGACGGCGTGTCGAGCAGCCCGAGGATCGAGAGGAGCGTCGTCTTGCCGCAGCCGGAGGGGCCGGCGATCGAGACGTACTCGCCGTTCTTGATCTCCAGGTGAATGCCCGAGAGGGCGTGGGTCTCGACCTCGTCGGTCATGAAGACCTTGGTGACGCCGTCGAGGCCGATCAGCGCGCCGTTGCCGTTCTGTCCGTTCATCGTTTTTCTCCTGTCTGCTAGTTCAGTCGGATGCGGTCGTGGCCGTCCCAGGCCGAGGTGTCCGAGAGGATCACCTGGTCGCCCGGGGCCAGCCCGCCGACCACCTCGATGGTGTTGACCGAGCTGCGGCCGAGCTTGACCGGCACCCGCACGGCCGACTTGCCGCTGTCGACGAGCTTGAACATCTCGACCGTGCTCTGCGGCTGCCCGTAGGCGGGACGGCCGACGTGGAGCACGTTGTCCAGGCGCTCGATCTCGATCGTGCCGTCGACCGAGAGGTCGACGCGCGCGCCCTCCGGCAGCGGCCCGTCGAGCGCCGCGTCGACCACGACCGTCCCGTCCTGGACGGAGGGGGCGACGCGGATGACGTGGCCGGCGACGAGGCCGTTGCGGGTGTCGATCGAGGCGCGCTGGCCGATCTTCACGTCCTTGGCCTGGGTCTCCGGGATGCGCAGCTCGGCCTTCAGGTGCTCCGGCCGCGCCACGCGGGCGAGGTTGGTGCCCTGGGTGACGCGCTGGCCGACCTGGACGGGGAGCTCCTGCAGCACGCCGTCGATGCCGGCGCGGACGTGGAGCGATTCGAGCTGGCCGCGGCGCAGCTCGTAGTTGGCGCGGCTCTGCTCGACCCGCGCCCGCTGGGCGGCGAGCTGGGCATCGGCCGAGTTCTCGCTCTTGACCACCTTCTGCTTCTCGATCGACTCCTGCTTGACGAGCTGATCGGCTTTGAGGCGCGAGAGCTGGGCGGTGATCTTGGGGATGAGGCCGTCCTTGAGGAGCTGCGCGTCGGCCTGGGCCTGGAGCTTGGCCTGCTCGGCCTGCGACTGGACCGCGGAGAGCGACGACTCCTGGTTGAGCACCTCGCTGCTCAGCTTGGCCTGGAGGTCCTTGTAGTCCGCCTCGGCGGCGGTGAGCTGCGACTGGGCCTCGGCCGCGTTCTGCTGCACCTCGGTGTTCGACAGGTCCATGAGGATGGTGTCGGAGGTGACCGTGACGCCGGGAAGAGCCGGGATCCGCTCGATGCGGCCGTCGACCGGCGCCGGCACGAAGCGCACGTCGAGGGCGACGAGCGTGCCGGGGCCGCGCACCGCCCGGTCCATGTCGCCGCGCACGACCTTGTCGATCCACACCGTCTCCCGCTGCACCGAGGGGGCGGCGGGCTCGAGGCGGGACAGGCCGAGCGAGATCAGCCCGATGGCCCCCAGGGCGACCGCCCCGATGATCAGGCGCCGGTTACGGCGCTTCTTCCCTTGTCCGCTGCGTTGAATGTCCATAGGTTCCTCTCCGGCTCCAGTACGCGCCCGCCAGCCCCAAGGTTGCAGGAGTCCTCATGCTTGAGGGTGAAGCCGCTTGGTGGAAGCGGGACAGCTCCCCGCCGGAGGGGGGATGTCCATCACACCGAGACGTCCGCCCCATTATCGGTCAGTTTCCGCCTCCTGGCGCCACCCGGCGTCGAATCGGCGGCGCGGGCTCGACTTCGCGGGTCAGCCAGGTGTTTCGATAATCGCGCAAAAGACTGCTGTTTGGAAAGGCCTCCCCCGGCTTGCCGGGATATCCGCTCATGGCGTGGAACGGCAGCGGCTCGACCTGCTCGACCTGCCAGGTGTTGCGGTCGGCATCCTTGTCCCAGCCCACGCTCTCGAGGAAAACGGTGCGCCGCATGCCGGGCGGCGGAGGGGGGAGGCCGCCGGCGTCGAAGGCGAGGGCGATCTCGTCGCCGGCGGCGAGGATCACCGAGCGGTCGTCCTCCTGGCGCAGCAGCTCGCGCACGTCGCCATAGCGGGTGTAGCGGCCGGGGAGCGGCAGCCAGGGCGAGCGCGCCGCCACCCGCTGGTAGTCATATCCATGGGGGGCGTTCGGCGCCCGGCGGACGAGGCGGGAGAAGCCGCGGTAGCGCAGGTCGGCCGCCGTGGGATCGAGCCGGGCGCGGACGACCGCGGCGCCGTCGTCCGGCCGGTCGGTCCAGGCGATGCGATCCCAGGAGAGCCAGAGCGAGGTGACGATGCGCAGCCGCCGCGCTCCCGGCGGCAGCGGCGGGGTGTCGACGACCATCGTCTTGGTCTTCCCCGCCGGGTGGCCCATCGCCGGCATCAGGACCCGCCAGCCGGCCGCCGTCTCGACCTCGAGGCGCGGCGCGACATAGGGGAGGTCCCGCCGCTGGGCGGCGGCGAGGTTCAGGCTGGCGTCGGCGGGGAAGATCCAGCCGTCCAGATGGAGGCGGATGGGGCGTCCCGGCGCCTCCCCCAGGTCGAAGGTGAAGGCCCATGGCGCCGCGATCCCCTGGTAGGGGCCGCGCCGGTAACCGTCGGCATAGACCTCGTCGCGGCGGCGGACGCGGTCGGTGACGTCCTGCCCCTGGCCGTCCCAGGCGGCGGCGACCGGCCGCAGGCCGCGGCTCGCCAGCACTCTCGCCTGGCGCCGGCCGGGCGGTCCGCCGGGCACCACCTTCAGATTGCTCGCCACCTCGACGCCCGCCGGGGCATCCACCACCCACAGCCGCAGGCGGTCGAAGAAGGCCGCCTCCCAGAGCTCCTCGGTGACCGCCAGCCGGTAACGGCCGCCCTGCGCCTCGGCGCCGTCGATCCGCACCAGCTCGCCCGGATCGGCGGGGGCGTAGACGCCGGGGGCGAGCGGCAGGCCGAGGGGCGCGTTCCACAGCAGGTCGGTGACGAAACGCATCCGCTCGCCGTCCCAGGCATAGAGGAAGGGGCAGCTCCCCTTGAGCACCTGTTGCTCGACGATCGTCCGATCGCCCGCCGCCGCCAGCCGGTCCTGCGGCACGCCGTTGCCCCAGACGACGCGGAGGAGGTCGGCCTTCGGCTGCCGGCCGAGGCCGAAGTGGGTGAGCGGGGAGTCGACCTCGCGGAGCTGGTAGGCGTCGCCCGCCCGCACCTCGACGACGGCGCCCAGCCCGCCCAGGTTGTTCTTGCCGTTCCCCTGGGCGAGGCCGCGGAGGCGGACCGCGAGCCAGTGATTCGCCTTGCCGCCGGCGTTCATCAGCCGGTGGAGCCCGGCGGGGCCGGCGACGATCAGGTCGACGCCGCCGTCGCCGTCGAGGTCCGCGGCGGCGATGGCGGCCGCGGCGGCGGGGGCGCCGGCGACCGCCAGCGGCTCGAAGCGGTCGCCGCGGCGGCCGAGGACGGCGACGCCGCCTTCCCCGGCGAGCGCCAGGTCGAGCCGGCCGTCGTTGTCGGCGTCGAGGGCGGCGAGGGCGGCGAACCTCGCGCCGCGGGGGAGCGGCGCCGCGAGCTTCCAGGGCTCGAAGCGGCCGCCGGCGTTGTGCCAGAAGGAGAGGGCGTCGCCGCCGGCGGACAGCACGGCGAGGTCGGGCAGGCCGTCGTCGTCCAAGTCCGCGGCGACCACCGCCCGCGCCGGCCCCACCCGGCCCAGACCCGAGGCGGCGGTGCGGTCGGCGAAGCGGCCCTGGCGGAGGTTCTCGAGCCAGAGGAGGCCGCCGTCGTGCGCCACCAGGAGATCCAGGTCGCCGTCGCGGTCGAGGTCGGAGGCCACGAGCTGGAAGACGGCCCGCCCGGCGAGGCCCGGCAGCGGCGGGAAGGGCTTGCCGTCGACCGGCTCGAGCGGCCCGCTGCCGGGGTTGCGCAGGAGCTCGATGCCGCGCCCGCGGCCGGCGACCGCGAGGTCGAGGTCGCCGTCGACGTCGAAGTCGAAGGGGACGACGGCGCTCGCGGCGCCGCGCGCCGCTGCGGCCGCTGCCGCCGCGCCAGGCGCCCCTCCCGGCGCTGCCGCCGCGATCGCCGGCGCCCGGACGAAGCCGCCCTTGCCGTCTCCCTTCCAGAAGGCGATCCCGCCGGGGCCGTAGCCCACGAGGTCGGCCGCGCCGTCGTTGTCGAGGTCGACGGCTAGGAGCCGCTCGATCCCCGGCGCGGGGGCGATGGCCGCGGCCTTGCCGCCGGCCGCCGCGAGGCGGACCTCGAGAGATGGCGGGGTGCCGGGCGCGCCGGCGCGGAGGCGCGCGACGTCCATCCGGCCGTCGCCGTCGAAGTCGGCCACGGCGAGCGCGGCGCCGGCCGAGGCGGTCGCGTCCAGGCGCTCGCCGCGGAAGGAGACCGCGAGCGGCGGGCCCCACTCGGCCGGCGGCGGCTCCGCCCGGAAGCGGACGACCGGCACCCCCAGGATGCTCCGCGTCAGCTCGCGCTGGCTCCCCTGGTACATCGGGGTGACCTTGAGGACGTTCTCGAGACGGAGGGCGGGCACGCGGGCGGCGGCGGCGTCGCCGCGCTCGAGCGCCGCCAGCACCTCGGCGAGCCCGGCGGCGGCGGCGGCCGGCGGCGCCCAGAGGATCTCGCGCACCCGCAGGTAGGCGGCGGTGGCGCCGGCCCGGTCGCCCGCCGCGATCGCCCGGCCCCCCGCCTGGAGGAGGACGACCAGGTTCTCCGGCCGCAGCTCGACGAGCCGCCCGAGGGCCCGCGCGGCGAGGGCCCGCGCCGGCTCGTCGGCGCCGCGCGCCGAGGCCTGCCGGTATGCTGCATAGAGGATCTCCGGGTCGTCCGGAGCGGCCCGCATCGCCTGCCCGAGGGTGGTCAGGGCCTCGTCCTCCCTGCCGCTCCAGGCGAGCACCTCGCCCCGGATCGCCAGCAGGTCGGCCCGGCCGGGGGCCTTGCCGAGCGCCCGGTCGATGGCGGCGAGCGCCGCCTCGCCCTTCTGCTGGCGGAGGAGGGCGACGGCGAGATCGGCGTCGGGGAGCGGGTCGTCGGGGGCGAGCCGGGCGAGCGCCTGGAAGGCCGCCTCGGCCTCGGCCGGGCGCTCGTTCTCGAGCTCGGCCAGGCCGCGCCAGCGGAGATCGGCGGCGCGGTCCGGCACGGCGGCGAGGAGGAGGAGCGACAGGGCGGCCCAGGAGAGCGGCCCGCGGAACCGGCGCATGGGCGGCTATTCTAGCGGCCGGGCTCGCCGGTCGACAGGGCGTTCCTCGCCGCCGTCGATTCCCCGCGGCGTGCTAGCCTTCCGCCTCGATGAGCGTCGAGGAGCACCGGCGGGCGGCCCCCGCGACTCTCGGCTTCGCCGTCGTCACGGTGAGCGACAGCCGCACCGCGCAGGACGATGCGAGCGGCGCCGCGATCCGCCGCCTGGCCACCGAGGCCGGCCACCATCTGGAGATGTCGACGCTGATCCCGGACGACGTGGCCGCCATCCGCCGCGCCCTGGTGCAGATCCTGGCGACGCCGGGCGTCGACGTCGTGGTGGTGACGGGCGGCACCGGCTTCGCGCCGCGCGACCTCACGATCGACGCCGCGACGCCCCTCTTCGAGCGCCCGATCGAAGGGTTCGGCGAGCTCTTCCGGATGCTCTCCTTCCGCCAGGTGGGGGCCGCGGCGATGCTCTCGCGCGCCGCCGCCGGGCTCGCCTTCGGCCGCGCCGTCTTCCTGCTGCCGGGCTCGCCCAAGGCGGTCGCCCTGGCGATGGAGGAGCTGATCCTCCCCGAGGCGGCGCACCTCGTCGCCCAGGCCCGCAGGGCCTAGCGGCTCTAGACCCTTCGCCCGGTCACCAGCCGCCAGACGATCAGCAGCAGGACCGCGCCCAGGATGGCGATGCCCAAGCTCCGCCAGTCGAAGCCGGAGATGCCGCCGAAGCCGAGCGCCGTGGCGAGGAAGCCGCCGAGCAGCGCGCCCACCACTCCGATGATGACGGTGATGATGCAGCCGCCTGGATCGCGCCCCGGCACCAGCAGCTTGGCGACGATGCCCGCGATCAAACCGAGGACGATCCACGAGATGAGTCCCATGCTCCCAGCCATCTCCCTCCTCCCTTTCCGCCGCCTGAAGGCCGCCGAGCGACCGCTCTGCTGGCGAAGGATTTTGCCAGACCCGTGCCAGATACAATGCCCCCGCCATGGCTGACCTGTTCCCGGCGCCCCCGCCGCGCCCGCGCCTCTATCCTGATCGACGGCTACTCGAACATCTTCCGCGCCTTCTATGCCATCCGCAACCTGTCGAACTCGCGCGGCGAGCCGACCAACGCCGTCTACGGGTTCGTGACCATGCTGCGCAAGCTCCTGCGCGAGGAGAACCCGGAGCTCGTCGGGGTGGCGCTCGAGGGGGGCGGCGAGCGGGTGCGGACGGCGCGCTTCGCCGAGTACAAGGCGAACCGCGCGCCGATGCCCGAGGACCTGGCCGGCCAGATCCCGTGGATCCGCCAGATCCTCGAGGCGCAGCACATCCCGATGCTCCAGGTCGAGCGCTACGAGGCGGACGACGTCCTGGGGACGCTCGCCCGCCAGGCCGCCGACGCCGACTACGACGTCGTCATCGTCTCGGCCGACAAGGACCTGATGCAGCTGGTGACCGACCGCGTGTCGCTCTACCACACGGGCCGCGGCAAGCTCATGGGCCCCGCCGACGTCGAGGCGGACTTCGGCGTGCCGCCGCGGAAGGTCCCCGACGTCCTGGCGCTCATGGGCGACTCGATCGACAACATCCCCGGCGTCCCCGGCATCGGCGACAAGGGCGCCAGGGCGCTGATCGGCGAGTACGGCTCGCTCGAGGAGCTCCTCGACCGCGCCGCCGAGGTCAGCCGCAAGAGCTACCGGGAGGGGCTCCTCGCCCACCGCGAGCAGGCGATCCTGTCGAAGGAGCTGTCGACCATCCATTGCGACCTGCCGATCGAGCTCGACGCGCGGGCGCTGCGGCGCGAGCCGCCGGACCCCAAGGCCCTCCGCGAGCTCTATACCCGCCTCGAGTTCTTCTCGCTCGCCGACGAGCTCAAGGCCGAGGGCGGTCCCGCCGAGGCGCTGCCGCTGGCGGTCGAGGCCGAGACCCCGGAGGCATGGCGCGCGGCGACCGCGAGCCTCGCCGGCGACGTCTACGTCGCCCTGCTCGGCGAGGAGCGTCCCCTCGGTCTCGCCGTGGCCGCGGCGGACGGCACGATCGTCTACGCCGACTTCCGCCGCCCCGCCCTCGCGGCGGCCGCCCTCGTCAGCCTGAACGCCTGGATCGCCGACTCCCAGATGCGCCTCGCCGGCCACAACCTCAAGGAGGTGCTCCGCCTCTGCGCCCACGACGGCGGCTGCAGCGCCGCCCTCTTCGACGCGATGCTCGCCTCCTATCTCCTGAAGCCCTCGATCCATGGCCACAGCCTGGACGAGATGGCGCTCGAGCGGCTCGACAGGAAGGCCCTGGCACCCCGCGAGGTGGGCTGGGACCACGGCCAGGAGCCGGCGCTGGCCGATCCGCGGCTCGCCGCCTACGCCGGCGAGCGGGTCGCCCTGGCGCGCGCCATGGCGAAGGCGATCGAGAGCGAGCTCGCGGCGGCCGGCGCGCTCGCCCAGGTCTACGCGGAGATCGAGCTGCCGCTGACGCCGGTGCTCCTCAAGATGGAGGAGACCGGCATCCTCCTCGACGTCGACTACCTGACCGGGATGTCGGCCGAGCTGGGGCGCGAGATCGACCAGCTCGAGGAGGACATCTACCTCCAGGCCGGCGAGCGCTTCAACCTCAACTCGCCGCAGCAGCTCGGCGTCATCCTGTTCGAGAAGCTCGGGCTGCCGGTCCTGAAGCGCACCCAGAAGACGCGGAGCTACTCGACCGGGGCGGAGACCCTGGAGGAGCTCGCGGCGCGGGGGTACCCGATCGCCGAGCTGCTGCTGCGCTGGCGCGAGCTCACCAAGCTCAAGTCGACCTACGTCGACGCGCTCCCCTCGCTGGTCGGCCCCGACCACCGCCTCCACACCCGCTTCCAGCAGGCGGTGGCGGCGACGGGGCGGCTCTCCTCGGTCAACCCGAACCTGCAGAACATCCCCATCCGCACCGAGCTCGGCCAGCGCATCCGCCGCGCCTTCGTGGCGCCGCCCGGCCGCGTCCTCCTGGTCGCCGACTACAGCCAGATCGAGCTGCGCGTGCTCGCCCACATCGCCGCCGAGCAGGCGCTCGTCGACGCCTTCGCCGCCGGCGAGGACATCCACCGCTCGACCGCGGCGACGGTCTTCAACGTCGCGCCGCCGCTGGTCACGCCGGATCAGCGCCGCGCCGCCAAGGTGATCAACTTCGGCATCCTCTACGGGATGAGCGCCTTCGGCCTGGCGCAGAACCTGGGCATCCCGCAGAAGGAGGCCGAGGCGTTCATCCGCGCCTACCTCGACCGCTATCCGGGGGTGAAGCGCTACGTCGAGGAGACGCAGGCGAGCGCCGAGCGCGAGGGCAAGGTCGAGACGCTCTACGGGCGGGTGCGCTGGCTGCCCGACATCCAGAGCAAGAACCGCAACCTGCGCGAGAACGCCCGCCGCATGGCGATCAACGCCCGCATCCAGGGCACCGCCGCCGACCTCCTGAAGAAGGCCATGCTCGCCGTCGACCGCCGCCTTTCCCGCGAGCATCCGGAGGCGAAGCTCCTCTTGACCGTGCACGACGAGCTGGTCTTCGAGGTGCCGGAAGCCGAGGCCGAAGCCGTCGCCCGCCTCGCCCGCGAGGAGATGGAAGGCGTCGCCCAGCTCGCCGTCCCCTTGAAGGTCGAGGTCGGCTGGGGCAAGAGCTGGTACGAGGCGAAGGCGTAGGGTCAGCCTCTCCTCACCCCGAGTACTACCCCGCGTACTTGAACGCCGGACCGAGCTTCCTCGCGATGCGGTCGCGGATCCAGTGCGGGTCCCAGAACTCGACCGGGTTGACCGGCAGGCCGTCCAGGAGCAGGGTGAAGTGGAGGTGGTCGCCGCCGGCGAGGCCGGTCTGGCCCGAGCGGCCGAGCTCCTGGCTGCGCTCGACCGTGCTGCCCCTCGCGGACGCCGAGCGAGGAGAGGTGGCCGTAGAGGCTCATCAGGCCGTAGCCGTGGTCGATGACGACCGCGTTGCCGTAGATCCCGAAGAAGCGGGCGAGGAGGACGACGCCGCGGTTCGAGGCGAGCACGGCGTCGCGCTGCACCGAGGCCATGTCGAAGCCGAGGTGGGTCTGCTGGTCGACCGACTTCCCCTGGTAGACGTAGGTCCGGCGCTGGGCGAAGGCGGCGGTGATCTTGGCGTTGCGCATGGGGAGGAAAGGCTGGGTCCAGAGGAACGCGTGGGCCGACTTCGCCGCCAGGTCCTTCAGGTACTGGGCTTCCTTCTGGCGCAGGTCGCCGTTGATCTCGAGGAAGTTCTTGAGCACGTCCCCCTGGTCGCGCACCTCGGGGGTCTGCGACATGATCTCCGGCACGACCTTGTTGAGGAACGCGTCGGTGAGCTGGATGGTGTCGACCTTGATCGGCTTGGGGAAGAACTGGTCGACGAAGGAGATCGCCGCCTCGTTGCCCACGTCGTCGGCCGCCACCAGCTTGACCGCCGAGGCGTCGCCGGTGTCCCAGGGCACCGCGTAGAAGGCGAAGCGCTGATGGGGATCGGGATTGCCCGGCAGCGGGAAGCCGGGGAAGAACCAGGTGCCCGAGCGCACGCCGTCGCGGATGGCGCTATCGCCCACCCGGTAGACGACCACCTCGCAGCCTCCCTGGGCGACGTAATGCTGGGTCGAGACGAGCCCCAGGGTCGGCGGCGCCAGGCGCACCGGCAGCTTCACCTCGGCGATCGCGGGCTCCGGCCGGCGCAGCCAGCTCCCCGCCCGCTCGGCGGTCGCCCGCACCGTCGCCTCGCCGCTGCGCAGACCCTTGACCGTGTCGCGCCCGACGTCGACCGTCAGCTCGCCGGCGGCGGCCTTCTTCCAGAACGCCCATGCCGGGTGGGTCGCGAAGCTCTTCTCGCCGACCGGCGTCACGTCCGCCCCCTGCACCAGCTCGACCCGCAGCTTCTCGACCCGGCCGGTGTCGCCGAGCCGCACGGTGATCGGCGTGCGGCGGCCGATCCCCTTGGCGGCGGGCTTGATCTCGACGCTGGGCGGCCCGCCCACCCAGAACGTGGTCACCACGGCGACCACGACGATCACCAGCGCGGCGGCGAGCAGCACGCGCAAGAAACATCCCCCCGGATTGCGCTCTTGAACCATGGGCTACCTCTCTTGGATGGAATCAGCGCGGGCGGTTCGCCTCGCGGCACGGCGGCGGGGCGAGAGCATACCCCAGGGCAGGCCGCCGGCCGGCGCTACGTCTGCCGCCCGCGGAGGATCTCGCGCTGGGCGGAGTAGGGAGCGCGGGCGGCGTCGAACTCGGCGGGGGTCAGGGTGAGCTCGCTCGCGATCTGCCGGATCACGGTCTCCTCGGCGCCGGCGATCGAGCCGTCCGCGGCGGCGACCGCGAAGAGGCAGGAGAGGAGCTCCAGGCGCTCCTCGCGGCTGGCGATCTCCTTGAACTCGCGCGTGACGAGGAAGTTCTCGGTGCCGCCGAAGAGGCGGTTCTGGCTCTTCGCGATCTGCACCGCCAGCACCGCCTGCTCCTCGGGGAGGCGCGCCTGCTCGATCAGGATGCGCTCCATGGCGCGGGTCTCGGAGTCGGTGATCTCGAGATCGGCGTTGGCGACGCGGGAGAGGATGAAGGCGAAGGCGGCGACCCAGCGCGCCCGCTCGCGCGGCAGGGCGTCGAGCTGGCGGACGATCTTGCGCACCGTCTCGGTCTGCCCCTCGGAGCCCCGGCCCTCTCCCGCCCCCTCTCCCGAACGATGGCCCAGCAGCCGGTCGAGGATCGACATGCCGTCGATCGTAGCACGCCGGTTTTCGCTTTCCAGCGACCCTCGCCGGCTCTCCGGCAACGCTTTTGCAGAGCGAAACACCCGGACGCAGCGCAAAGGAGACATGGATGAATCTCTATGTAGGCAACCTCTCGTACCGACTCACCGAGGACGAACTCAAGGAGGCTTTCGAAGAGTTCGGCCAGGTGTCCTCCTGTACCATCATCAAGGACAGGGTCACCGGCGAGTCCAAGGGCTTCGGCTTCCTCGAGATGCCGGAGAAATCGGAGGCGGAGGCCGCGATCAGCGGGCTCAATGGGCGGGATCTCAAGGGCCGCAAGTTGAACGTGAACGAGGCGCGTCCGCGCGAGAACCGCCCGAACGGCGGCGGCGGGGGTGGTGGCGGCATGGGCGGTGGCCGGCGGGAGGGCCGGGGCGGTATGGGCGGCGGCATGGGCGGCGGCGGCGGCCGCTGGTGAGCCCGGCGGCCGCCGCGCGAGGACGTTCCGCCGCGAGCTGCGCCGGGCGCCTGCCGCCTCACGCCGCCTAGCGCGCCGTCTCGTCGATGCGGATCCCGCCGTTGGTGGTCGAGATCTCGATGTGGGCGCCGCCGCCGTTCAGGTCGCCCGTGAGGTGCCGCGCCGCGCGGCCGCGGGAGGCGAGGGGGAGGGGGCTCTCGATCTCGCCGTTGACCGACCGCGCGTCGAGCGAGGCGCGGACGTCGCGCGGCAGGTGGACGGTGATGGCGCCGTTGGTGCTCGCGAGGGTCGTCGCCTCCGCGGCGCCGACGCTCGCCAGGGCGACCTCGATCTCTCCGTTGGTGGTGCTGGCGCGCACGCCGCCCGCGGCCCCGGCGACGTCGATGGCGCCGTTGGTGCTCGCCAGGTCGAGCCGGCCGTGGACGTCGGTCGCCCGCAGGGCGCCGTTGACCGTCCGCAGATGGGCGGCGCCGTCGGTGCCGCGCGCGGCGAGCGACCCGTTGACCGTCGCGACCCGCAGGCGAACCCTCCGCGGCACGTCGATGCGGTAGGTGACGCTCACCTCGCTCCCACCCCCCGAGAGGAAGTCGAAGAAGCCGCCGCCTCCCTGGCGCGGATAGCGCGTCTCGACCTTGACCTCGGCCGGGCCGGGGGTGACGCGGATCTCGAGCGCCGCCAGGAGCTCCTTGGCGCGTGCCTCGCTCCCGGCCTTGACGTGCTTGACGGCGTTCACCCGCACCTCGGGACGGTCCCAGGGAGCGACGGCGACGTCGCCGTTGACGTTGTCGAGGGCGAAGACGCCCCCCGGCGGCAGCGGATAGGCGTGCTCGAAGCGCTCCTCGAGGGTGGCTGCCTGGCCCGTGCGGGCGGCGGCGGCGACGAGGACGAAAACCAGGGCTCTGAGGGCGGTGCGTGGCATGGGGCTCGCCTCCTTTCGCCTCCCCCTACGCCGGGCGGCGCCAAAAGGTTGCGCCGGGCGAAACATACCGGGCGGCGCGCGAGGTTATAGCCTGTGCGAGGAGGAGCCGAATTGCCCGGACGGCAGATCACCGACGACCTGGAGCTGCTGCTCGACGTCATGCCCCCGCACCTCGAGCGGGCGCTCGGGGAGCGGCTGGGGGGCGAGCCGCTGATCGAGGTGGTGCTCGACCTCGGGCGCCTGCCCGAGGCGCGCTTCCCGGAGCGCGGCGAGGACCTCTGCGCCGAGCCGGTCACCCGTCAGGACATCGCCCACGTCGTCGAGCGGATCGGCCGCTTCGGCAAGGACAATCGAGCGGGGATCGAGCGCACCCTTCACCGCATCTCGGCGATGCGCAACCGCGTCGGCGAGATCGTCGGCCTCACCTGCCGGGTGGGCCGCGCCGTCTTCGGCACCGTCGACATCCTGCGCGACGTCATCGAGGCCGGCGAGTCGATCCTCCTCCTCGGCCGCCCCGGGGTGGGCAAGACGACCCTCCTGCGCGAGGCGGCGCGGGTGATCGCCGACGAGCTCGGGCAGCGGGTCATCGTCGTCGACACCTCGAACGAGATCGCCGGCGACGGCGACATCCCCCATCCGGGCATCGGGCGCGCCCGGCGCATGCAGGTCCCCTCGCCCGACCTCCAGCACGCGGTGATGATCGAGGCGGTCGAGAACCACATGCCGCAGGTGATCGTCATCGACGAGATCGGCACCACCGCCGAGGCGCTGGCGGCGCGGACGATCGCCGAGCGCGGCGTGCAGCTCATCGCCACCGCGCACGGCAACAGCCTCGACAACCTGCTGCGCAATCCCACCCTCTCGGACCTCGTCGGGGGCATCCAGGCGGTGACCCTCTCGGACGAGGAGGCGCGGCGGCGCGGCACCCAGAAGACCGTCCTCGAGCGCAAGGCGCCGCCCACCTTCGACGTGGTGATCGAGATCCAGGACCAGAGCACGCTCGCCGTCCACCACGACGTCGCCGAGGTGGTCGACCGGTTCCTGCGCGAGATCCCGCTGCGCCCGGAGATCCGGGTGCGCACGGAGGGGGGCGGGGTGGAGATCCGGCGGCCGGCGAACGGGCAGGCGGCGCGTTCGATGTCGGCGCCCGCCGCGGCGCCGCGCAACGGCGCCTCGGCGGGCGGCGGTATGCCGGGCGACGCGGGCGAGGCGCCGCCGGCGGGCATCGCCGCTCGGCCGCCGCTGCGCGGGCGGACGGTCCGCATCTTTCCCTACGCCGTGGCGCGCGCCAAGCTCGAGCGCGCGCTGCGCAAGTTCCGCGTCCCGGCCTACCTCGTCGAGGACCCCGACGAGGCCGACATGATGGTGACCCTGAAGTCGCAGGAGCGCCGGCAGTCGCACAAGGTGCGCGACGCGTCGGCGCGCGGCGTGCCGATCCACATCGTGCGCAGCAACACGGTCACCCAGATGGAGAGCTTCGTGCGCGCGGTCTTCGGCGTCGGCGACGCGCTCGCCGGCGACGAGGCGGCGCTGCGCGAGGTCGAGGAGGCGATCGGGGAGATCCGTGAGGACGGCCAGCCGGTCGAGCTCTCGCCGCGCAACAACTACCTCCGCCGCCTGCAGCACGAGATGGCCGGCCGCGAGGGCCTGGTCTCGGAAAGCCGGGGCGAAGAGCCCTACCGGCGGGTGGTGATCTTTCCCAGCTGATCTTTCCCGGTTGATCTTTCCCGGTTGAGGGCGGAGCCTCCGGCCGGATCGCCGACCGGATCCTCTGGCTTGGGAGTTGCAGTTTCCGGGCGGCGAGCGGACTTCCGTCCAGCTCGCACACCTGACGGGCTCGGCCTTGCGCCGGGTCGTGGAGATGGCATGAACCCGCGCTCTCTCGCGTTCGCTTTCCTCTTGGCCGGGCCGCTCGGGCTCGCCGCCCAGCCGCCGCAGCCGTCGCCGCCTCAGCCGGCGCCCGGCCCCGCCGGTCCATCAACCCGCGCCCGTTCCGGCTCCGGCTCCGGCTCCGGCTCCGGTTCCCCAACCGGCCAACCCGCCGGTCCAGCCGGGCCAGCCCGGCGTCCAGCCGCCGCCGGCTCCTCCGGGAGCGCCGGTGCCCAGTCAGCCCGGCGTGCCCCCGCCGCCCAATCAGCCCCTTCCGCCGAATCAACCGCCGGCGCCGCCGCCGGGCCCGGCGGCGAATCTTCCGCCGGCGAACCCGCGCTCGCTCGCCGACATCCAGATCCTCCTCGACCGCGCCAACTTCTCGCCCGGGGCGATCGACGGCAAGGGGGGAACCAACACGCAGCGGGCGGCGATGGCCTTCCAGGCGGCGCACGCTCTCCCGGTGACCGGCAACGTCGATCCGGCGACCTGGCAGAACCTGATCGCCGCCTCGGGCCAGCAGACGCTGGCGCTCTACACCATCGCCCCAGCCGACGTGGCCGGGCCGTTCGTGCCCCAGATCCCGCACGACATGGAGGCGCAGGCGAAGCTCCCGGCGCTCGCCTACACCTCGCCGCTCGAGCTCCTGGCCGAGAAGTTCCACACCACGCCGGAGCTCCTCATGGCGCTCAATCCCGGCGCCAACTTCGCCGCCGCCGGCCAGGCGATCCGGGTGCCGAACGTGCCGCCCTTCACGCCCTGGACCAAGGACCAGCCGCCGCCCGACAAGTCGGCGGTGCCGCCGGACCTCCGGATCGTCGTCTCGAAGTCCAGGTCGACCCTCTCGGTCGAGCGCGGCGACGACGTCGTCTACTTCGCCCCGGTCACCTCGGGCAGCGAGCACGACCCGCTGCCGCTCGGCCAGTGGAAGGTCAACGGGGTCTCCCGCGCGCCGGTCTTCCACTACAACCCGAAGCTCTTCTGGGACGCCAAGACGAGCGACACCAAGGCGACGGTGCCGGCGGGGCCGAACAACCCGGTGGGGGTGGTCTGGATCGACCTCTCCAAAGCGCACTACGGGATCCACGGCACGCCCGAGCCGAAGCTGATCGGCAAGACCAGCTCGCACGGCTGCGTGCGCATGACCAACTGGGACGCGCAGGCGGTGGCCTCGCTGGTCAAGCCCGGGACCCCCGTCCTCTTCGAGCCATGAGCCCCGAGCCGGAGCGCCCGAGACGTCCGGTGGGTCTCGCGGCGCTGGGCGGCTTCGTGCTCGGCGCCGCGACGGTCCTCCTGATCGTCTGGTTCTACGGCGCCGGCCGGCATGTCCCGGTGGCGCCAGCACCGCCGACGGTTCCCGCCCCGGTTCCGGCTCCGCGGGCCCCGGCCGCCGGCGCGACCGTTCCGCTCCACCCGCCGCCCGCCGCGCCCGGCCCGGAAGCGTCGTCCGCCGACCTCGCGGACCTCGCCCGCCGCCGGCTCCTGCTCCCCGTCGCCGGGGTGAGGCCGGAGAGCCTCACCAACACCTACGACGACGGCCGCTCCGGCGGGCGGGTCCACCACGCCATCGACATCCCGGCGCCGCGCAACACGCCGGTCCTGGCGGTCGAGGACGGCGCGGTGGCCAAGCTCTTCACCAGCAAGCTCGGCGGGATCACCGTCTACGAGTTCGATCCCACGACGACCTACTCCTACTACTACGCTCACCTCGAGCGCTACGCCGACGGCTTGAAAGAGGGCGACCGCGTGCGCCGCGGGCAGGTGCTGGGCTACGTCGGCACCTCGGGCGACGCGCCGCCGGACGCGCCGCACCTGCACTTCGAGATCACCCGGTTGGGCCCCGAGCGGCACTGGTGGCAGGGAACGCCGATCAATCCGTTCGTCGTCCTGCGCGGCGAGGCGGCGGGCGGCGCGCCGGCCGGGCGCTGAGGCGCGGGCTCAGTGCCCCCCGTGTCCCTCGCCGTACTTCTTCTCGCCCGCCTCGACCCGCATCGCCAGCTTGTTCTGCTTCGGCGGCAGCGGACAGGTGGCGTAGGAGGTGAAGGCGCAGGGCGGGTTGTAGGCCTGGTTGAAGTCGACCACGACGCGGCCGTCCTTCGGCGGGTCGATGCCGAGGAAGCGCCCGGCGCCATAGGTTTCGTGGCCGTTGGTCTGGTCGCCGAAGATGACGAAGAGCGAGCCGTCCTCGCCGCCGGGCAGGGCGTCCAGCCGGTAGGTCTTGCCGTCCTTCTCGAAGACCACGGCGCCCGGCGAGGGGGTGTCGGTGACCTGGCCCAGAATGTTGGGGATGGGGATCTGTTTCGGCGGCTGGTAGGGCTCGAAGCGGGCGGCGACGCGCCAGTCGGGCCGGATAGGGAACTCGTCGAGCCCATGAAACGCCGCCAGCGCCGGGCTCTTGGTGTCCTTGACCCGCACCCCGACGCGGTCGCCGCGGTCGATGACGAAGAAGCGCAGCGATCCGAGCTCGAGGCCGGTGGGCGGACCGTCGGCGTCGGAGCGGAGGAACAGGGTGTCGACCGGCTTGCCGTCGTGGGTGACGCCGACGCCGGGCATCACCTTGATCGTGACGTCCTTGCCGTGCCGCTCGAAGCTCCCCGCCACCGCGGGCGCCTTCCCGGCGGGGAAGATCACGCGATTGCCGGCGCCGCTGCCGAAGCGGTTCTCCCCCTCCTCGAGCCAGAAGAGCCCGACGAGCGTCAGCCAGCCGTCCTCGCGCTGGAGGCCCGGCGACGCGCGTCTGCCGCCAGGCCTCGATCTCCCGGCGATAGGCGTCCGGGGCCGGCGCGGCGGCCTCGGATGCGCTCGTGGCCGATACCGTCGGACGCGCGGCGCCGTCGGCGGCGGCGTGGACAGGGCGCACGGCGAGCAGCGCGGGCAGCGCCAGCGAGGCGAGCCGAAGGGCGAGGCGGTTCTTCATCGCGGCATCCTCTCTCGCCGGCGGTCCGGCCGGCGCCTGCCAAGGATAACCCAGAGGCCGCGGCGGCCGCGGTGGCGTAACCTGTCGTTCGCTTCTGCGTAGTATGACGTGCGGCGCCTGACCGCCGCGGGAGAGCCCATGCTCGAGATCCGTGACCTCGTCAAGATCTACCCCGGCCCGGTGACGGCGCTCCAGGGGATCACCCTCGGCGTGCCGCAGGGGATGTTCGGCCTGCTGGGGCCGAACGGCGCCGGCAAGACGACGCTGATGCGCATCCTCGCCGGCCTGCTCGAGCCGACCGCCGGCACCGTGCGGCTCGACGGCCTCGACGTCCTGGCTTCGCCGCGCGAGCTGCGCCGCCGGCTGGGCTACCTGCCGCAGGAGTTCGGCTTCTACCCCTACCTGACCGGCCACGCGATGCTGGTCTATCTCCTGCGGCTCAAGGGCGTCGAGGCGCCCGGCGGCCTCGACGCCCTGGCCCGCGACCTCCTCGAGCGGGTCAACCTCGGCGCCGCCGCGAAGCGCAAGGTGAAGAGCTACTCGGGGGGCATGCGCCAGCGCCTGGGGATCGCCCAGGCGATCGCCGGCGACCCGCGCCTGATCGTCGTCGACGAGCCGACCGCCGGCCTCGACCCCGAGGAGCGCCTGCGCTTCTATCGCCTCCTGGCCGAGCTCGCCGAGGAGCGGATCGTGCTGCTGTCGACCCACATCGTCGAGGACGTGGCGGTCCTCTGCCCGCGCTTCGCGGTGATCCGCAAGGGGCGGCTGGTCGCCGAGACCTCGCCCGGCGCGGCGCGCGAGGCGATCGCCGGCAAGGTGTTCGAGGGGCGGGTGCCCGCCGCCGAGCTCGACGCGCTGGCGCGCCAGCGGCGGATCACCCAGGCGATCCTCGTCGAGGGGAAGAACCGGGTGCGGATCTACGAGCCCTCGGGCCAGCCGCCGGCGGGGTTCGAGCCGGCCCCGGCGACGCTCGAGGACGCCTATCTCCTGCTCATGCAGGACGCCGAGCAGGCCGCGGGGAGCGAGCCCGAGCCGCTCGCCGCCGCGGCGGCAGGGGCCGCCGGATCTGCTGCAGCCGCCGGAGCCGCTGGAGCCGCCGGAGCCGCCGGAGCCGATCGATGAGCCCGGCCGCCGCCGCTCCCCGCCGCGCCGCCGGCCGCGGGGACCGCTTCCGCGCCGTCTCCGGCATGACGCTCCGGCACACCTTGAAGCGGCCGCTCTTCTGGGTGCTGGTGGTGCTCCTGCTGCTCCTGGTATGGGGCATCTCGAACGGCAACGTGTCGATCAGCTCGGGCGACAGCACCGTGGGGGGCAAGAAGGCGTGGCTCAACTCGGAGTTCAATCTCTCCTTCATCGTCGCCACCCTGGTGTCGCTGATCTATGCCTTCTTCACCTCGGTCGCCGCCGGCATGTCGGTGATCGAGGACGACGAGCAGCGCATCGCCGAGATCGTCGCCGCCACGCCGTTGACGCCCGCCGAGTACGTCTGGGGGAAGTTCCTCGCCGTGCTCGGCGCCTTCCTCGGCGCCCTCGGGCTCCAGCTCCTGCTGATGATCCTCTTCTACCAGGTGGTGCCCAACGCCGCGGCCGCCGAGATCCGCGGGCCGTTCGAGCTCGCCAACTATTTGCGGCCGGCGCTCGCCTTCGCTCTGCCGACGCTCGTCTTCTTCACCGGCGTCGCCTTCTATCTCGGCGAGCGCTTCCGGCGCCCGATCCTCGTCTTCCTCTTCCCCGTCGCGCTCCTCCTGATCAACGGCTTCTTCCTCTGGGAGTGGTCGCCGACCTGGCTCGATCCGCGGATCAACCGCCTGCTGATGATCGCCGACTCGAGCGGCTTCCGCTGGTTGAACGAGACCTGGCTGAAGCTCGACCGCGGCGTCGACTTCCTCAATCACACGCCCGTCCGCTTCGACGGCACCTTCGTCCTCAACCGGCTGCTCTTCCTCGGCCTCGGCCTCGCCGGGGTCGCCCTCGCCCAGCGCCACTACGCCCACCGGGTAGGCCGCGCCGGCGCCGCGCGCTCAGCCCGCGCGCTGCGGCGCGCGGCGGTCGAGGTCGCCGCGCCGGCCGCGGCGCTCACGCCGGCCGAGCGCCGGCTGCCCGCCGGGCGGCTCGCGGCGGGAACGATGCGGCAGCCCGGCTTCTGGAGCACCACTCTGCGCGTCGCCCGCGGCGAGACGCGCGGCCTCTTCAGCCAGGTCGGGCTCTATATCTTCATCCCGCTCATCCTGATCCAGACCGTGGGCAGCAACCTGCTCGCCCTGGGGGCGTTCCAGACCGAGCTGCTGCTCACCCCGGGCGAGCTCGCGGTGCGCTGCCTCAACACCTTGACGTTCCTCATCTGCCTCCTCCTCCTCTTCTACACCGTCGAGTCGATCGAGCGGGAGCGGACGACCGGCTTCGCCCCGGTCCTCTACTCGACGCCCCTGGGCAGCGGGCCGCTCCTCGCCGGCAAGGCGCTCGCCAACAGCCTGGTCGGCGCGGCGGTCGTGGGGGCGACGCTCGTCGGCTGCCTGATCGCTCTCCTCGTCCAGGGCCAGGTGCGGCTCGAGCTCTGGCCCTTCGCGCTCGTCTGGGGAGCGCTCCTCCTGCCCACGTTCCTCCTCTGGACCGCGTTCGTCACCGCCGTCCAGGCGCTCGGCGGATCGCGCTATTTGACCTACGGCGTCGGCCTCGCGGCCCTCGTCTTCACCCTCTACCGCCAGCTCACCGGCGGCATGAACTGGGTCGGCAACTGGGCGCTGTGGAGCGTGCTGCGCTGGAGCGACATGGGCGTCTTCGAGATCGACCGGCGGGCGCTTTTGTGGAACCGCCTCCTCGCCCTCGGCCTCGCCGCCCTCTTCTGGGCGATCGCCGTCCGCGCTTTCCGCCGCCGCCAGTCGGACGCGGTGAGCCTGGCCGACCGGTTCACGGCGCGGCGGGTCGGGCGGACGGCGCTCGGCCTGGCGCCCTACGCCGTGGTGCCGGCCGTCGCCGCCATCGCCCTCGGCCTCGCCGTGTTCCACGGCTTCCAGGGCGGCGAGGCGGAGAAGAAGGAGCGGGACTATTGGAAGCAGAACCTGGGGACCTGGAAGGACGCGCCGCAGCCGTCGCTCGCCGCGGTCGACCTCGACCTGACGCTCGACCCCGCCGGCCGTGGCTTCCGCGACCGCGGCCGCTACACGCTGATCAACGACCGCGACGTGCCGCTCGAGCGCTTCGCCCTGACCGGCGACGTGCAGTGGAAGAACGTCCGCTGGAGCTTCGCCGGCAAGCCCTACAAGCCCGAGGACCGCTCGGGCCTCTACGTGTTCACGCCGCCGGCGCCGCTGCCGCCGGGCGGCCGGGTCGAGGTGGGCTTCGACTGCAGGGGGACTGTGCCGCGCGGCATCACCCGCAACGGCGGCGGTACGTCGGAGTTCATCCTGCCCTCCGGAGTGGTCCTCACCAGCTTCAATCCGACCTTCGCGCCGGTCGTCGGCTACGTGCCGGAGATCGGCATCAAGAAGAAGGAGAACGACTACGAGCCGAAGGAATACGCCGACGATTTCTACCTCGGCAAGACCCGGCCGGCCTTCGGCAGCAGCCACTCTTTCCCCACCCGTATCCGCATCACCGGCCCCGCGGCCTACACCTACAACTCGGTGGGGACGCTGGCGAGCGACGAGGTCGGCCATGGCCGGCGGACCGCGGTCTGGGTGAGCGACCACCCGGTGCGCTTCTTCAACGTCGTCGGCGGGCGCTGGCTGACCCGCCGCGGGCAGGGGACGCAGATCTTCTACCATCCGGCGCACGCGGCCAACGTCCCCGAGATGCTCCGCACGCTCGACGCCGCCCGCCGCTACTACTCGCAGTGGTTCTACCCCTTCCCGTGGCGGGAGCTCAAGCTCTCCGAGTTCCCCAACCTGGCGGGCTACGCCCAGGGGTTCCCCACCGACATCAGCTTCTCGGAGGGGATCGGCTTCCTGACCAAGAGCGACGTCCAGACCAACGCCGTCTTCATGGTCACCGCGCACGAGAGCGCGCACCAGTGGTGGGGCAACATCCTCACCCCCGGCGAGGGGCCGGGCGGCAACATCCTCTCCGAGGGGATGGCGCACTTCTCGACCATCCTGCTCACCGACCAGGTGCTGGGGCCGGCGGCGCGGATCGAGTTCTGCAAACGGATCGAGGAGAGCTACGGCAACGGCCGCCACGTCGACGCCGAGCGGCCGATGGTCAAGGTCAACGGCTCCCGCCAGGGCGACACGACGGTCACCTACGACAAGGGCGGCTGGGTCATGTGGATGCTCCTCCAGCAGATGGGGCGCGAGCGGACGCTCGCCGGCCTGCGCGAGTTCATCGCCAGGTACAAGGACGGCCCCGACTACCCCGTGCTCCAGGACCTGGTGGCCACCCTCCGGCCGTTCGCGGCGGACCCGGCGGCCTTCGACCGCTTCGTCCACCAATGGTTTTATGAGGTGGTCGTCCCCGAGTACCGGCTGGACCGGGCGAGCAAGCGCCGGCTGCCCGCCGGCGGGTGGCAGGCGACCGTGCGGGTGAAGAACGCCGGCACCGGGCGGATGCCGGTCGAGGTCGCCGCGGTGCGCGGCGAGCGCTTCGCCGCGAAGCCGAAGCCGGGAAGCGGGTACCTGGAGGCGCGGCGGACCGTCCTCTTGGGGGCGGGGGAGTCGACGACAGTCGACCTCACCTGCCCGTTCGAGCCCGAGCGCATCCTGGTCGATCCCGATGCCAGGGTGCTGCAGCTCTCGCGCAAGACGGCGCTCGTCCGTCTCTGAGCCGGAAGGATCGAAAGTTTCCCCGCTGCAGGGCCGCAGCGCGGCCGTCGAGGCCAGCTACGGGGTGGGTGGCGACCGATCGGTCACTCGCGCCGAGCTGCGTGCCATCGCCGCCGATCTCCGCGGCTACTGCGCCATGGTCGGCCGCTCGGCCCAGGAGCGCTCTCTGGATGAGCCAGATGACGCGCTGGCCCGGTTCGCCGGCAAGCTGGCCGACCTGTTGGCCGCGATTGTCGAGTCGATCGAGAGGAGGTTGTCATGAATGGTGACCCGACGAAGCGGATACGAAGGAAGCCAGACCCCGAGGAGTCGCGCATCGCCGGCCTGGCACTCTTGCGGCTACGCCGGCAGACCGGCATGACCGTGGGCCAGCTCTCCGCGCGATCGGGGCAACCGGTGGGCCGCCCTGAACCGATACGAGCAAGGCCAGTCCGTACCCCGAACGAAAGGAAGTCTCCGCCGCGTACCGGCTGCTCGGCCGCGGCATGCTGAGAGCGCGGCGTAGCTGGTGACCTGATCGCGGCTCCGGCGGCCGGCGAGGCTCCCCCGATCGATATCCCGCCTGCCGCTCGGGCCGCGGTGCCTCACTATGAAGTCCCTCTACATACCCAAATACCGCGGCCTCCTCGGGCAGACCTTTGGCGTAGCATTCATGGACTTTGAACGGTGAACTCGAGAACGTTTGAAGTCGAACCATCTGGGTTGGTCACCTGGGCTGTCCAGTTCGAACTGCCAACTCGAAGATTCGCCGTGATCTCGAATTTCTTGCAGGTTATAAAGGTGGTGGAGTAGCGATATGCCGTCCCGCTCTGTGAAAGATCATAGAGGGTTACGAAGGCACCCTGGACGAGGTTTGCGCCGCCAAACGTGAGCGCGACCTGGTTGCCAGCTGGGGGGGGATCTGGCACAAGGCCAGCTAAGTAGGGCGTCCCACTGCACCGAGGGCTGAAATAGCCGTTGAGGTCCAGGATTAGATGCACGCTACCGGTGCCCGCAATCTCAGGGCTGACAGTGAGGATACCGTTGCCATCCAGAGGCAAGATTGCATTGTTTGCGCGAGTCTGGCCGGTGCTGAAGTTAATGGTCGAGGTCAAGAAAGATGAGCAGTTAGGAGAGAAGCTCAGAAAGCCACCACCTGTGGGGCCAACAACCGTTATATTGAGCGAGATGGCTTCCGCCGCCGGAGGCAGACTGCAAGCGCCGACTAGGGCGAAGGAGCGAAGAGTCCCTGACGTCAAAGCCGGGCCAGCGAGAGGCCCTGGAGCATTCCGTGTGTCGACCAGACGGCAAGGCGGTACTGTGTAGAAGTCCTCCGCCGAGTTGTCGATCACACAGGTCTGAGCCGAGAGGCAGCGAGCCTGTCCCCCCGTGGCGAGGGCGACGGCCATTAGGGCCGCGATACCTCCCCGAAAGCTTGCGGCGGCGGCTGGGGCTAGGCGGTTGCCAGTCATATTAGCAGCTTAGTGTAGCACGATGAGTTGGTGAGCCCTGATTTGCTCCGGTGGCGGCAATCTCAGTCCCCACCTCGGCGGTCGAGCCGATCCTGCCGGCCCTACCCGCCTAGCCCAACTTCCGCAGTTGTCGTCAGGCGAAGGCCCATTTTCAGGGGGCCGTCCGCTCTAAGCGCTTGATTTTTTGAGGCGGCGTTTGGAAAAGCGCGTGTAGTGCCGACCTGGCCTTGCCCCGGTTTCGCCGGACACCTCGAAAATGGGCGAGAGAGAACGCGATATCCGAGACGAGACGGAAGTTCAGTCGAGAGTTCAAGTTAGAGAAGGTTCGGTTGGTGACGGCTGGCGGGCGCTGTATGGCGGCGACGGCTCGGGATCTCGAGGTTCGTCCCGACATGCTCCGTCGCTGGAAGCGTCAGCTGGAGGAGGATCCGGTGGAGGCGTTTCCCGGGAAAGAGAACCTGAAATCGGAGGAGGACCAGGTTTGCTGGTTGCAGCGGGAGCTCGTTCGCGTCAAGGTCGCCCAGGTGACGCACGGCAACGGCGTCGTCGACACGCAGGCGAACGACCCCAACGCGATGCGGCGGCCGCTGTCGATCGCCTCGACCATCAACAACGGCCAGACGACGCTCTGGAAGACCGACGGCTACACCTACGACGGCGCCGGCAACATCACCCAGATCGGCGCCGCGCGCTTTCTCTACGACGGCGTGAGCCGGCTTGACCTCGGGGTCGCTGGTGCTGGGGACGCTCGACAGCGGGGCGGCAGCCAGCCAGACCTACGCCTACGACGCCTTCGGGAACATCCAGTCGATCGGCGGCACGGTCGCCCGCAACACGCCGACGAATTCGGCGACCAATCGCCTGAGCGGCGCCGCGAGCTACGATGCGGCGGGCAACCTGACCGCCTGGAACGGCGCGACCTACGAGTACGATGCCTTGAACCAGATGAAGCACTACATCTCGGGAAGCGAAGAGTGGCTCTACATGTACGACGCCGACGACGAGCGCCTGTGGAGCTACAAGCCGGGAGTGCCCGGGGTCTCCGTCGCGCTTCGACCGCTGGACGATCCGCGACTTGGCCGGCAAGGTGCTCCGCACCTACGAGGCGAGCGGCTACAACTGGACCGGGAGCGACGTCGAGGACCGCGTCTATCGCGACGGGCTGCTGCTGGCGGCCGAGCTACCCAACACCGGCGCCATCCATCATTTCCACCTGGATCACCTGGGAACCCCCCGCCTCATCACCGACCAGAACCGCGCCCAGGTCGCCTACCACGTCTACTATCCCTTCGGAGAAGAGGCGACGCCCTTCAACCAGGACGCCGAAAGGATGAAGTTCACCGGCCACGAGCGGGATCTGGCGAGCGCGGCGGGGGCGGGGGATGATCTGGACTACATGCATGAAAGATTCTTCAATCCGCTCAACTCACGTTTTGAAACCCTCGACCCCGTGCTTGGCGACCCGACTCTGCCACAGTCCTGGAACCGTTTTTCCTACGTATTGAACAACCCGCTTGAACTCATCGATCCATCTGGCATGTCGGCTTCACCTCCACCAATCGGCGATTCACCCGTCGCTGATTATATCTATGCAGAGGGAATCTTTGCTTATGCTTCGCCTTGGAGGGGCACTACGAACGACCCTAATACGGGACTCGCTGGCCTTGCCAGTCTGATCGCAGCCCGCCGCCCGACAGGCGCCCCTGACCGCGATTTCGATCCTAATCAGCGGCTCGGCGGCTTTCTGGGCGCAGAGCGCTGTCGTTGTTTGGACAGGGACTTGCGGCTTATGCAGATGGCCTGATTCCGTTCTTCTCACCGCTTGAGGCCATAGGTGCTTACAACCCGCAAGAGGTGGGGATGACCTCTGTCAAGATTACGGGAGAGTTGGCGGGTACGGCTGCTGCCATTGCTGTCGGTCCTATTCTCGCTGTCGAGGGTGCCGGACCAGGATCTGGGGCCACGGCTAGACTTGGCCGGTCACTCTTCGGTAAGGACGCTATACTGAATAGCAACCGTTATCTCAGGATAGGATACGGCCGAAGGGGTGGCGAGAAGGTCTTCCGTGTCGCAGGCGAGTTGGTGAGGCTCGTCGCAGAGAATGGGAAACTTGATATTTGGCGAATCGGCCCGCTCTGAGCCGGATAGGAATCCAACATGACGGCGGGCCAACTAACTGAATTCCAGAAGCAGTGTCGGGAATCGATTGGGGGCATGCTGCATGACTTGGGCCTTGCCGTGACATACAAGTTGGTGGAGGGGCTCCAGGGAAGTTACCTCATCGGCCGGGTGGAGCGCACCCGAAGCGAAATATACATATACGCTGACGAGGCAGGATTTTTTGTTGCCGGCAAATGGTTCGGCTACGAAACGCAGGATTTCCCGGATTCTACCGACCTAATTGCTCGTTTATCGCGGGATCTGAAGGATAAGCTCGAGCCGGAGCACTGACGGGCTGCTGCTGGCGGCCGAGCTACCCAACACCGGCGCCACCCATCACTTTCACCTCCGCCGGCGCCCGCTGCCTCCGCGCGGCCGTGGAGAACGACCCTGGCGCAAGCGACAAAAGCTATGTAGAATATTCTGAGGAGGAATCCCTGTGACAAAGACGATCCTTCGCTACTCGTTCCTGGCGGTACTTTCCCTTCTCGTGATCGGGCCTGCGGCAGTGGCGGCCCAGGGGGACATTCGTCCTGCCTGCCCGCTGTTCCAATCGCAGGCCGACGTCACCTCCTCGGCGGAGACACCTCTCTTCCTTCCAGATCGCCGCTCAGAGAGGGCAACTCTGATTTGCAGCTCGGTTTGCAGCCATGCCGATTGCCCCGGCTTACCCGTAGGAAGCCCCTGTGTCAGTCGTCTTGGTCAGCCGGGCACCTGCACGCTCAGCGGCAGAATATGTGGAGACGGTTCGCGACACTGCGGCTGCGTGTGATCGCCGACGAGTCCACCACCTCCGAGCCGACCAGTTCGGCATCTCACTGCCAGCCACCTCAGCCGCCCGCGTCGCGGCTTCTGCAGCGGCCGCGGGACGGAGCCCCGCCGCCTGACTCGGCGAGCGCGCGCTCGGCTCGCCCGTGACATCCGTCTCGCTGGCGACGTCGCCGGCGGTGGAGGCCTCGCGGCGGAGCAGCGGCACGACGGGCTCGCCTCACGGCCGAGCTTCAGTGCGCTCGGGCTGCTCGCTTGCGCTTCGCCGGCGCGAGCGAGTGGTGAGAGTAATAGGGCTCCCGGATGGGTCAATCCAGCCGGGACGGATTGAGGTGGTCTCGAACTGCAGAGGAAGTTCCAAGTGACCGAGCTAGACGCCTTCTGGAACGCCGACATCACGTACGTTTGGACTGCGGAGGGCTGGCTCTACCTGGCTGTGTTGTTCGACCTGTTTTCGCGTCGAATCGTTGGCTGGGCAACCAACGATCGATTGACCGAGCAGCTCGCTCTGTCGGCTCTGGAACAAGCGCTGGTACAGCGGCAGCCCAAGCCAGGCCTTCTCCATCACAGCGACCGTGGGAGCCAATATTCGAGCCGAAGGTATCGGCAGGAGCTGGCACTCCGTGGTATTGCAGTCAGCATGAGTCGGCGCGGCAATTGCTGGGACAATGCACGTGGCGGAGAGCTTCTTCAGCTCGCTCAAGACGGAGCTTTCTTAGCAGGTGAACCTGTGCCTCCAACCCGCGACGCTGCACGGCAGGCGCTCTTCGAGTACATCGAGGTGTTCTACAACCGCAAGCGTCGCCATTCGACCCTTGGCTACATGAGTCCGGTTCGCTTAGAGGAGAATTGGAGGCTTCTCCATGCGTAGGCCAGGCCCGCCGCGCTATGGAAACTGCCGGTTCTGCGGAAATCGTTGCACGATTTCCGCAGCCCCTTGGAAAACGCTGCGCGTTTCCCACAGTTGCCACAGCGCCTACGACGAGGAGTCCCAACACAGGTGTCAGCCGAACCGGGGCAGGGTCACTCCCGCCCCAGCGCGGCCGCAGCGCCGCGCCCGCGGCGCTGGACGGGAGGCTGAAGGTTTGATGGGTCGGCTACGATCGGGCGAGCGCCAAGAAAAACGGCGCCGGGCGGGAGCCCGGCGCCGGAGAGATAGAGGGAGGGAGGCGGATGGGCTACGGCTGGGCGGCCTTGGCGAGCTGCTCCTTGGCCGCGGCGAGGGCCGCTTCGGCGTCGGCCATCGCCTTGGCCTGGGTCGCCGCCGCCGCCGCTTTCTCCGCCTTCTCGGCGGTGCTCAGCCGCTTCGCGCGGGTGACCCGCGGCCGCGGGTTGACGCCGAACTCGAGCAGCCGCTCGCTCTGTGAGCCGAGGGTGAGCTTGAGGCCGGTCGCCAGACGGCTGCGCAGCGTGCGGCCCTGAGCGGCGATGGTATAGCGCTGCTGGTTGACGTCGCGCAGGTTGGCCTTGTGGAGGTCCTGCTGGCTCTCCAGGGCGTGCGCCTGCGTGACGACGGCGTCGAGGGCGGCGTAGTCGGCCGCGAGGGCCGGCATGTCGGTCAGATGGGGCTTCAGGTTCTCGACCAGCGACTGCCAGTCGGTCAGGTTGTCTTTGAAGCTCTGCGGTTGACTCATGGTGTCGCTCCTTTCCCCGCGAAGGGGAAGGTTGCGGCCCCAGCGTGGATCCGTGGGTTAGCTGGAGGCCAAGGTTGAACGTCTGCTTCCGCGGAGGGCGCGCCTGAGGCACTCGGCCAGAGAGCCCAGACCTCGCCCGACCTGCTTCACCCCGCGAGACCACTACCGCCGGTCTGCCCGAGGTTCCTGCCCCTGCATGCCGCCACGGCTGGCTTGGCGTCGGCGAACGCCCGAGACGAGATGATCCACTCAATGTGGAACGGCTTCTCGATTCCGTGACGGTAATTCCACCACGTCGTGGCGGAACACTGCCTACGTCCACTTCTTTCTCTATAGGTGCCTCCCCATGGCGATCCATGGCATGATTGCCGCCGATCGATGGCGCATATGCTCCACGAACCTCTTGCTCCTGTCAAGAGTGTCGCAAGCGGAGAAGGCGAATCGTGCAGCGACGTCCCACGGCTCCGGCAGACTGCCACCCCGGTCCTTCCATGAGAAGGCCAGAAAGCAAGCCGCTTTGGCAGATCGCCGCTGAAGTCTGTGTCTACGTCCGAAAGGCAAGCGGGCACCGCTTCGTCGTCTGGCGAGACGGCGAGGAGGGAAATATCGAATGTTCGCTCTATGCAGCGAGCGTCCAGAGGAAATATCGAACGTTTCGTCCTTGCAGCGAGCGTCACAGAGGAAATGTCGAGAGTTTCGTCGTTGCAGCGAGCGTACAGAGGAAGAATCGAGCGCACTCCTCGTGCAGCCGCCGCAGAGGGGAAATATCGAGTGTTTCTCCTCAGGCAGCGAGCGCAGGGACGAGATAACGGATGTTTCCCCTTGGCAGCCGTTGCAGCGAGGAAACATCGGATCCTTCCTCGCGACGAGCGATTCTTCCGCTCTACGCCGAATCTTTCCGCTTTACGCCGGACACTTCAGCCTACCGCCGCGCCTCCTTCGCCGATTCTTCACGGCGGCGGGCTCTCAAGCGGGGGTGTAGGGATAGACGCCCTTGATCCGGGTGTTCAGGAACCGTCCGGCCGAGTCGGCGTGCAGCAGCTCCTCGTAACGCCGGGGCGGAACGCCGAGATACCGGTAGATGCGCCCGCCGTGGAACTCCACCTCGAGGACGCGGTGGGAAGGGTCGTAACCGATGCTCGCAAGGCTCGTGGAGTCGATCGGGGCACGTCGCAAGGAGATCCCTCCTCGCGATAAGGATACCTCAAGGCGGAACTTATGTGGAGCCCAGCGGATTTTCGGCCATCCGATCGTGGCGAGAAGCGCCCGGCCGTTGCCTCCGATCGCACCAGGATCTTCCTCGATGCCTGAATCGAGGATAGAAGTTGCTGGATTTGGCAACCCTCTGGTTCGCCGCCCTGGCGGCCGGCTGCGGAAGGCGCTCAGAAACCCTTGCGCTGCAGGGTCTTGCGGTTGACGCCGAGGATCTTCGCCGCCTCGCTCTTGTTGCCGCCGGTGAGCTTGAGGACGCGCTGGATGTGGCGCCGCTCCATGGCCTCGAGGTCGAGCGGCTCGGGGGAGGTCTGGGCGGTCGCCCCGATGAGCGAGCGGACGAGGGCGGCGTCCACTTCGGCATCGGCGAGCGATACCGACCCCTCGACGAGGTTCTGCAGCTCGCGGACGTTGCCTGGGAAGTCGTGGGCCATGAGGACGGCCAGGGCGTCGGAGCGGAAGAGCGGCGTGGGGATGCCCTCGCGGCGGCAGAACTCCTCGAGAAAGGCGCGCACCAGGTGGGGGATGTCGCCCCGCCGCTCGCGGAGGGGCGGCAGGACGACCTCGACCCCTTTCAAGCGGTAGTAGAGGTCCTCGCGGAAGCGCCCGGCGGCGACCAGGGCTTCGAGATCCTGGTGGGTGGCGGCGACCAGCCGCACGTCGACCGGGATCGGCTGGCGGCCCCCCAACCGCACCACCTCGCGCTCCTGGAGGGCGCGCAGGAGCTTCACCTGGAGCGACACCTCCATGTCGCCGATCTCGTCGAGGAGGAGGGTCCCCGAGTCGGCGAGCTCGAACTTCCCCGGCCGCGCCTGGACGCCGGTCGCCACGCCGCCCTCGATGCCGAAGAGCTCGCTTTCGAGGAGCGACTCGGGGAGGGCGGCGCAGTTGAGGGCGATGAGCGACCCCTCGCGCCCGGAGAGCAGGTGGAGGAGCTTGGCGATCAGCTCCTTGCCGGTGCCGCTCTCGCCGCGCACCAGGACGTTGACGCTGCGCGGCGCCACCCGCTCGACGATCTCGAGGACGTGGCGCATGGCCGGCGCGGTGGCGACGATCCGGCGGCCGGCGATCTCGTCGGCCAGGCGGCCCTTGAGCGCCTTGTTCTCCTCGGCCAGCCGCTCGCGCTGGGTCTCCAGCCGCTCGACCTGGCGGGCCTGATCGAGCGCCACGCCGGCGAGCGCCGCGACCGAGTCGAGGAAGCGGCGGTCGTCGGCGCTGAAGGACGAGGAGCCGGCCGAGCCGGAGTTGCCGCGCGCCTCCTTGTCGAGCACCGCGACATAGCCCAGGTAGACGCCGCGATAGGCGAGCGGGGTCGCCAGCAGCTCGCCGTAGGGACGGCCGGCGAGCTCGCCGCCCGAGCGGGCGAGGAGGCGGCCCTCGGTCAGCAGCTCGCGCCAGAGCGGCGAGGCGAGGAGCGCCGCGCCGCTCGGCGCCGACTCGGTCCAGCCGACCGTCGCCGCCCCGCGCGGGCCGCCGTAGGCGTCGCGGGTGACGGCGACCGCCGCCGCCGGATCGAGCACCGTGCAGACGCGCTCCAGCAGCTCGTCGACCAGCTCCTGCTCGGCGCGGTGCCCTTGGAGGGCGAGCGCCAGGTCGTAGAGCGTCTCGAGCTGGAGGATGCGCCGCTTCTCGGCGAGATCGGCGTCGGGGCGCAGCATGGGCTGAGTTTACGCCGAAGGGCGCCGGCCCCGCCGCGGCACCGCGCTAGCGGGCGGCGGCACGGCGGGGCCGGCGGGGGCGGGGGGCGAGCTCGATCTCCGCCGCCGCGCGGGCGGGGGGAGGACCGCCCGCAGGTACTGGCCGGTGTGGCTGTCCGGATTCGCGGCGACCTCTTCCGGCGTGCCCTCGACGAGCAGCCGCCCGCCCGCCTCGCCGCCGGCCGGCCCGAGGTCGATCACCCAGTCGGCGGTCTTGATGACGTCGAGGTTGTGCTCGATCACCACCACCGTGTTGCCGAGGTCGACCAGGCGGTGGAGGAGGCGCAGGAGCTTCCCCACGTCGTCGAAATGGAGGCCGGTCGTCGGCTCGTCGAGGAGGTAGAGCGTGCGCCCGGTCTGCCGCTTGCAGAGCTCCCGCGACAGCTTGACCCGCTGCGCCTCGCCGCCCGAGAGCGTCGTCGCCGGCTGCCCGAGGCGGATGTAGCCCAGCCCCACCTCGCAGAGGGTCTCCAGGATGCGCTCGATCGACGGCAGGTTGCGGAAGAACTCCCGCGCCTGCTCGACCGGCAGGTCCAGGATCTCGGCGATGTTCAGGCCCTTGTAGCGCACCGCCAGGGTCTCGCGGTCGTAGCGCTTGCCGCCGCAGACCTCGCAGGTGACGTAGATGTCGGGCAGGAAGTGCATCTCGATCTTGATCTGCCCATCGCCCTTGCAGGCCTCGCAGCGCCCGCCGGGCACGTTGAAGCTGAAGCGTCCCGCCTTGTAGCCGCGCATCCGCGCCTCGACCGTCATCGCCATCAGGTTGCGGATCGGGTTGAAGACGTTGGTGTAGGTCGCGGGGTTCGAGCGCGGCGTGCGGCCGATCGGGCTCTGGTCGATGGCGATCACCTTGTCGAGCTGCTCGAGGCCGAGGATGCGGCGGTGCTCGCCGGGACGGTCGGTGGCGCGGTAGAAGTGCCGGGCGAGGGCCTTGTAGAGGATGTCGTTGACGAGGGTGCTCTTGCCCGACCCCGAGACCCCGGTCACCACCGTGAAGACGCCGAGGGGAAACTCGACGGTGAGGTCCTTCAGGTTGTTCTGGCGGGCGCCCTCGATCACCAGCGGCTTGTCGCGCCCGGTGCGCCGCTCCTCCGGCACGGCGACCGCGAGGTCGCCGCGGAGATAGCGGCCGGTGAGCGAGGTGGGATGGGCGGTGATCTCGTCGGCCGTCCCCTCCGCCACGATCTCGCCGCCGTGGATGCCGGCGCCGGGCCCCAGGTCGATCACCCAGTCGGCGGCGCGGATCGTCTCCTCGTCGTGCTCGACGACGAGGACCGAGTTGCCGAGGTCGCGCATCCCCTGGAGCGTCGCGATGAGCCGCGCGTTGTCGCGCTGGTGCAGGCCGATCGACGGCTCGTCGAGGACGTAGAGCACGCCCATCAGCTTGCTGCCGATCTGGGTCGCCAGGCGGATGCGCTGGCTCTCGCCGCCCGAGAGGGTGGCCGAGGAGCGCTCGAGCGTGAGATAGCCGACGCCGACGTCGTCGAGGAAGCTCAGCCGGTCGTCGATCTCCTGGACCACCTTGCCGGCGATGGCGCGCTCGCGGGCGTCGAGCGGCAGCGTCGCCGTGAAGCGCCGCAGCTCGGCGACCGGCAGGGCCGAGAGCTGGTCGATGGCGAAACCGGCGATCTTGACCGCCAGCGCCTCGGGGCGCAGCCGGCGGCCGCCGCAGGTGGGGCAGGAGCGGACCGACATGAAGCGCTCGATCTCCGTGCGCACCGACGTCGAATCGGTCTCGCGGTAGCGTCGCTCGAGGAGCGGGACGATGCCCTCGAACGACCCCTTCCACTTGTAGCTCGAACGCTCGCTCTCCAGCTTGAAGGTGAGCTCCTGGTCGCCGCTGCCCTGGAGCAGCACCTGGCGCGCCGCCTCGGGGAGCTTGCGCCAGGGGGTGGCGAGGGAGAAGCCCATCGACTTCGCCAGCGTCTGCACCATCCGCATCCGCCACGAGCGCGACCCCTCCGGCCAGGGCGCCACCGCGCCGGCCTCGATCGAGCGGTCGGGGTCGGGGATGATCTTCTCCGCGTCGACGCCCATCAGCGTGCCGAGCCCGGAGCAGGTCGGGCAGGCGCCATAGGGGCTGTTGAAGGAGAAGAGGCGCGGCGTGATCTCGGCCAGGCTGGTGCCGCACTCGGCGCAGGAGTAGTTTTGGGAGAGGGTCTCCTCGGCCGCCCCCTCCGGGGCCAGCACCACCAGCCCGCCGCCCACCTTGAGCGCGGTCTCGAGCGAGTCGGCGAGGCGCTTCTCGACTCCCGGCTTGACGACGATGCGGTCGACGACGATGTCGATCGAGTGCTTCTTCTGCTTGTCGAGGGGGGGCAGCTCGCCCGCGAGCTCCACCATCTTGCCGTCGATCCGCGCCCGCAGGAAGCCCTCGCGCACCATCTGCGCCAGCTGCTTCTTGTACTCGCCCTTCTTGCCGCGGACGAACGGGGCGTAGAGGACGAGGCGCGTCCCCGTCGGGCAGCTCGCGGGCGCGGTCGACCATCTGTTGGACGGTCTGCGGGCGGATGACCGAGCCGCAGCTCGGGCAGTGGGGCACGCCGATCGAGGCGAAGAGCAGCCGCAGGTAGTCGTGGATCTCGGTCACCGTACCGACGGTCGAGCGCGGGTTCTTCGACACCGACTTCTGCTCGATCGAGATCGCCGGCGAGAGGCCGTCGATCGAATCGACGTCCGGCTTCTCCATCTGCTGGAGGAACTGGCGAGCGTAGGAGGAGAGCGATTCGACGTAGCGCCGCTGCCCCTCGGCGAAGAGGGTGTCGAAGGCGAGGGACGACTTGCCCGAGCCCGAGACGCCGGTCAGGACGACCAGGCGGTTGCGCGGGATCGTGACGTGCAGGTTCTTGAGGTTGTGCTCGCGTGCACCGCGGACGACGATCGAATCCATAGGGCCGGTCATCGTAACAGACGAAGAAGGCGCGCCATTCCGTTCGCCCGTCGTCGCCAGGCGCGCCGGTCGAAGCTCTGCGCGGCCGGCGAGCCTCGCCTCTGGTCCGGCCTTTCCCCTTCCGGACCTCCCGCCCACCCTCGCCCTCAGCTCCCCAGCCGCCGGGCGAGGATCTTCCCCACCTGCTCGACGGCGACGGGGCCGGCGGCCTCGAGGAGGTCGGCCAAGGCCCGCGGCGAGCGGACGACGCCTTCCAGCAGATGGAGCGCCTCGGCGAGGCGCGGCTCGTAGCGCCTGAGCCAGCCGGCTCCCTGGACACCCTGCTCGCCGTAGACGGCGGCGAGCGGGAAACCGTCCGGGGTCTCGCGGTCGTCGAGGTGGAAGAGCGGCTCGCGCTCGGCGATGGGGAGGGCGATGGCGAGGAGCCGCGCCGTCTCCTCGTGCCAGAGGACGCCCTCCGGGAGGTCGCGCTCCGGGTCCTCCCATTCACGGAGCACGGCGATGGCGCCGGGCCGCGCCGTGCCCAGAGCCGGCGCGCACCGCCATGGGCCGGCGAACTCGGCCTCGCCGGCGGTCAGCACCTCGTCGCGCTCGCGGAGCTGGGCGAGGTAGTCGTTCGAGAAGACGTTGTCGAGGGCGGGACGGTGATCCGAGCGGCTGCGCATGGGACGGTCTCCTGTGCGTGGCGAATGCCGCGGAGGCGCTGGCTCCGACGGCCCGCTCGGTCCGTGCGCGCCGCTCCGGCGCGCCGTCCGCGAAGCGGGAGGAGCGTCCTCCCGAGCGGGAGGAGCGTAGCATAGAAAGGCGGTAATCGGGCGGTGAAGGGCGGCGGTCAGCGCGGCGCGCCGGCAGCTCGCCGTCGCGGCTCGCCGAGGCGCTTCAGATCGTCGGCGGCGTGGGTGAGGTCGGCGGTGCGGGTGCAGGAGCCGATCTCGAAGACCTTGCGGTCCTTCTTCCAGGAGGCGTAGACGAGATAGGTGCTGCCCTTTTCGAGGATCGCCGGGCAGCCGTCGCCGCCGCTCTCGGCGACCGCCGTCCCCAGCTCGCCCTTCCAGGCGCACGAAACCCGCAGGGTGTAGCGCCAGAGGCCGGCGGCGGCGCGCTCGGCGCCGATCACCTGGCCGACGAAGATGGCGTCGGCTGCCTGGCAGGCGTGCTCGAAGGTGGGCTGGAAGAGGCAGCGGCAGCTCTCGACCGAGCCGTCGGCGCAGGTCGAGTCGCAGGCGTCCGCGCCGCGGGCCGGGTCCTGAGCTTTCGCCGGCGTCGAGCTCTGGATGCCCGGACCGAAGTCGGACGCCGCCGGCAGGGCGGCCAGCATCATGACGGCGGTGGCGAGCAGGAGCTTAGGAGGAGAGAGGAGCATGGCGAGCGAGGATTCTATCGCGTCGCCCGCCTCCGGCAGGAGGCCCCAGACCGCGGGCGGGGTTCCCGCGCCGCGCCGGCTCAGGGCTTCGGCGGCCCGTCGCGCTGAGGCGGCGGCGGGTGCGGCCCCAGGGCGGCGACGCCGCGCTCGCCGGTCTTCAGGCGCAGGGCGTCGTAGAGCGGCAGGACGAAGACCTGCCCGTCGCCGCGGCGCCCGGTATGGTCGGCGTCGTAGAGGGCGGCGAGGACCTCCTCGACCTCCTCGCTGCGGCAGACGACCTCCAGGCGGAGCCGCTTCGTCATCGCGACCCCCAGCCGTGCGGGATGCCCGGGGTCCGCCGGGTCGTGCTCCTGGCCGAAGCCCATGGCCTCGGAGACCGTCACGCCGCGCACGTGGTGGGCCGAGAGCGAGTCGATCACCGCGTCGTAGCGGTCGGGCGGAAGGATCGCGACGATGTAGCGCATGGCGTCACTCCTGGAGCGGAAGCCGATGGACGATCAGGCGACGGGCTCCCGCTCGGAGGTCCGTTCGAAGGTGGGCTCGAACAGCGGATAGAGGAGCGGGAGGACGAAGAGGGTGAGCAGGGTGGAGGTCAAAAGGCCGCCGACGATCACCACCGCGAAGGGGCGCGAAGTCTCGGCGCCGACGGCGTGCGAGAGGGCCGCCGGCAGCAGCCCGAGGGCCGCCATCGCCGCCGTCATCACCACCGCCCGCATGCGGCTCATCGCCCCCTCGCGCACCGCGCCGTCGAGCTCGCGCCCCTCGCCCCGCAGCTCGCGGATGCGCTCGACCATGAGGACGCCGTTCTGCACCGCGACTCCGAAGAGGGCGATGAACCCGACCAGCGCCGAGACCGAGAGGTCGATGTCGGCGGCGGCCAGGGCGAGGATGCCGCCGACCGCGGCGAAGGGGACGTTGAGGAGGATCAGGCAGGCCATCCGCGTCGAGTCGAAGGCGAGGAAGAGGAGGAAGAAGACGGCGACGAGGGTGAGCGGCACGATCACCTCCAGGCGCCCGACCGCGCGCTGCTGGTTCTCGAACGCCCCCGTCCACTCCAGGCGATAGCCGGGCGGCAGATGGAGCGCCGCCGCCACCTTCCGCTTGCCCTCGGCGACCAGCGAGCCCAGGTCGCGGCCGGCGACCGACAGCTTGACCGCGGTGCGCCGCGCGTTCTCCTCGCGGAAGATGCGGGCGAAGCCCGGCGCCACCTCGACGCGCGCCAGCGAGCCGAGGACGAGCTTCTCGCCGTTCGGTCCGAGGACGGGGAGGGCGCGGATGGCGTCGAGGTCCGAGACCGCCGTCGGCACCATCTTGACGATCAGGTCGAAGGTCCGCTCGCCCTCGAGCACCTGGGTGGCGACGGCGCCGCCGAGCCCGGTCTCGATCACCGCCTCGACGTCGGCGACGGTGAGCCCCGAGCGGGCGACCGCCTGGCGGTCGACGGCGATCTGCACCTGCGGCTGCCCGAGGAGCCGCTCGGCCGCCACGTCGGCGGCGCCGGGCACGGTCTTCAGCACCTCGGCGACCCGGTCGGCGATCCCCTGCAGCTCGACCGGGTCGTGGCCGAAGATCTTGACCGACAGCTCGGACTTGATCCCCGAGACCGCCTCGTTGACGTTGTCCTCGATCACCTGCGAGACGGTGAGGTCGATCCCCGGGATCTGCTGCAGGCGGCGGCGGATCGCCGCCGAGAGCCCCTCGCGGTCGGCGGCGGTCTTCCACTCCTCGCGCGGCGCGAGGTCGACGAAGAGCTCGGCGGTGTCGAAGCCGTTGACGTCGGTGCCGTCATCCGGCCGGCCGAGCTGGGAGACGACGGCGCGCACCTCCGGGAAGGCCGCCAGCCGGCGGCGCACCTCGGTGGTGATGCGGTCGGCCTCGGTCGGCGAGATCGAGCCCGGCATGCTGACCCGCACCCAGAGCGAGCCCTCGTCGAGCTTGGGGAGGAACTCGCTCCCCAGGAGGGCGCCGACGAAGCCGGCGGCGGCGAGGAGCGCCACCGCCCCGGCGAGCGCCAGGGAGCGGTGCGCGAGAGCGCCGTCGAGCGCCGCGCCGTAGAGGCGCTGCAGGCGCGCGACGAGCCAGGCGTGATGGCCGCGGCGTTGCCCGCGCAGAGCGAAGGAGAGAAGGGTGGGCACGACGAAGACGGCGAGGAGGGTGCCGGCGAGGAGGGCGAAGGTGAGCGTCAGGGCCATCGGCCGGAAGATCTTCCCCTCCACCCGCTGCAGCGTGTAGAGGGGGACGAAGGCGGTCAGCAGGATCGCCTTCGAGAAGAGGATGGGCTTGCCCATCTCGGCCACCGACTGGACGATCGCCGCCCCCAGCGAGCGCACCTTGTCGCCGCGCTCCTCGAGGATGCGCAGGAGGTTCTCCGTCACCACCACCGCCGAGTCGACGATGATGCCGAAGTCGATCGCCCCCATCGAGATCAGGTTGGCCGGGATGCCGCGCAGGTCGAGGAGCAGGAAGGCGCCGAGGAGCGACAGCGGCACGACCGCGGCGACGATCAGCGCCGAGCGCCAGTTGCCGAGCCCGAGGAAGAGGACGAGGACGAGGAGGACGAGACCGATCCCCTCGGCCATGTTCTTGCGCACGGTGTGGAGCGTGCGGTCGATCAGCTCGGTGCGGTCGTAATGGGGGACCAGGCGCACCCCCGCCGGCAGGTCGGAGGCGTCGATCTCGGCGACCTTGGCGCGCACCCGCGACAGCACCTCGAGCGCGTTCTCGCCCTTGCGCAGGAGGACCGTCCCCTGGACGACGTCGTCCTGGTCGCCGGTGCCGGCGGCCGCTGCGCCCCGCCCGAGGACCCTGCCGACGCGGCCCAGGCGGAGCGCCGCGCCCTCGGCGACCCGCCCGACGTCGCGGATGTAGACCGGCGTGCCGTTGCTCGCCGCGACGGCGATCGCGCCGATGTCGTCGAGCGTCCTGACCATGCCGATGCCGCGCACCACGTACATCTCGCTGCCGTGCTCGATGTAGGCGCCGCCGGCATTTCGGTTGCCGCTGCCGAGCGCGTCGAGCACCTGCTTGAGCGACACGCCGTAGGACTTGAGCTTGAGCGGATCGACCAGCACCTGGTACTGCTTGGTGGGGCCGCCGAAGCCCACCACGTCGACGACGCCGGGCACCTGGCGGAGCTGGCGCTCGACCACCCAGTCCTCGAGCGACTTGAGCTCGAGCGGCGAGAAGCCGGGCGGCGCCTGGAGGGTGTAGCGGAAGATCTCGCCGACGGGCGTCGAGTCGGGCGACAGGCTGGGCTGGGCGCCGGGTGGGAACTGCACCGCCTGCAGCCGCTCGAAGGCCTGGTCGCGCACGTAGACCGAGTCGGCGTCGTCGTCGAAGACGATGGTGACGACCGACAGGCCGAAGAGCGAGATCGAGCGCATCGACGCCCGCCGGGGGATGCCGTTCATCTCGTTCTCGACCGGGATGGTGACGAGCTGCTCGACCTCCTCGGCGGCGTGGCCGGGGAAGAGCGTGATGATCTGCGCCTGCACGTTGGTGACGTCGGGATAGGCCTCGACCGGCAGGCGGCGGAAGGCGGCGATGCCGGCGGCGGCGAAGAGCGCCAGCGCCGCGACGACGACGACGCGGTTGCGCAGCGCATAGGAGGTGAAGGCGCGGAACATGGAAGCGGCGGGCGGGTGCGCGTCAGGCGCGCGAGGCGAGCACCGACTCGAGCAGCAGGCTGCCCTCGGTGACCACCCGCTGCCCCTGGGCGAGGCCGCCCAAGATCTGGGTCCTGCCCGCCCGCTCGGGGCCGGGGGTCACCGGCTGGCGCCGGAAGCGGCCGCGGCCCTCCTCGACGAAGACGAAGCGGCGGTCGCCGTCGCCGACGATGGCGGCCGTCGGCACCTCGAGGCCCGGCCGCGCCGCGGGATCGCTCACCTCGACGTCGACGTACATCTCGGCCTTGAGCAGCCGCTCCGGGTTGGCGAGAAAACCGCGCGCCTTGACGGTGCGGGTCGCGGGGTCGAGGGCGTCGCCCACCACCTCCACGCGGCCGGCGAAGACGCGGCCGGGGTAGGCCGCGGTGCGCAGCGTGAGCGCCATCCCCGGCTTGACGTGCCCGAGGTCCTTCTCCGTCAGGTCGAGATAGACCCAGAGGCGCGTCGGGTCGGAGATGGTGAAGAGCGGCGCCTGGGCGTCGGGGCGCACCTCCTGGCCGGGGTTCAACGCGCGGTCGACGACGACGCCGCGGATCGGCGACACCAGCCGGTAGCGCTGGTCGACCCCGCCGGCATCGCCGCCGAGCAGCCCGAGCCGCGCCCCCGCCCGTGCGCTCTCGACCGCGCTCCGCGCGCGGTCGGCCTCGGCGGCCTCGAGGTCCTTGCGCGGCGCGGCGCCGTGCTCGTAGAGAGTGCGGGTGCGCTCGAGCGTCCGCTCGGCGGCGGCGAGGTCGGTCGCCGCCCGGCTGGCGTCGGCCTGCGCCTGGCCGAGGTCGGGCGAGGCGAGGAGGGCGAGCGTCCGGCCCCGGCCGACGCCGTCCGCCACGTCGGCGAGCAGGCGGACGACGCGGCCGGCGACGGGTGAGGCGACGCGGGCGGTGGCGTCCTCGTCCCAGGCGAGGCGGCCGGTGGTGCGCAGCGTCGAGGCCGTCGCCGCCGCCTCCGGCATGACCGGGATGGCGGCGAGCGCCGCGAGCTCGGGAGCGTTGGCGGCATAGGAGATGCGGTCGCCCTCGAGCCGCGGGCCGGCGGGATCGCGGGCCGGCGCCGCGCGGTGGCAGCCGAGCGCGCCGGCGGCGATCAGACAGAGCGCGGCCGAAAGCATTGCGGGGGAAGAGGGGGGCTTCTTCGTTCTCATGATCGCGGCTCGAAGAGAGGGAGGTTCGGCGGCGGCGAGGTCGGCCGCCGCGGCTCAAAGCGCGCCGGCGGGCCGCGGCCAGCGATAGGACGGAAGGTTCGGCCGCGGTTGCCGCCGGCGCGGTTTCGCTTTCGGCTGGCAAGGCGCCGAGGGCGAGGCAGGAAAAGAGCAAGGAGAGTAGCGCGGTTCTACAAACTCTTGGGACCATGCCTCGCTTGCCCTCGGCAGCGAGGAAGATAGTCGAGCGGGCGTTAAGCCCGCACAAAGATGGGGGGAGCGGGCGTAAAGAGGCTACAAAGAAGGTCGAGGCTAGTGCGCCGCCCGGCGGCCGCTCCGTGACCCGTTGCCGTTCCCGGCGGCGCTGGCCGGCGCGCCGAATGGCCGGCGGGATCGCCTGCCGCCGCGGCGCCGCCGGCGGGACCCTCCTCGCCCGCCGCCGCGAAGGCGTCGAGGGCCGAGAGCGGCGAGGGGTCGGGCGCGCCGGTCTCGAGGGCCGCGGGCTCCGGCTCGGGCGGCGGCATCGGCCGCCGAGGCTCCTCCGCGAAGCGGCCGCTCGCCGCCGCGGGGCAGCACTTCGGGCCTCGCTCGCCGTTTCGCTCCCGGTTCAGCTCGATGCTTCGCTCGAGATCTCGCTCGAGACTGCGCGTGAGGTCGCGCGAGCCGCGGGCCGTGGGGCGGCGGCGTCCACAGCGGGCGACGCGGAAGCTCCGATAGGGCTCGCGGACGTAGGCCACCTCGCCGCCGGCGGCGGTGCAGGCGGAGATCCGATAGCCGTCGATCCAGATCGTCTCGGCGCTGCCGATGAGCTCCAGGAGCTCGGCCTTGGCGGCGTCCCGCCGCGCCCGTGCCGCGCGCTCGGCCCCGCTCGCCGCCTCGTACGCCGCGCACAGCTCGCTCGCCCGCGCGCTGCCCCGCAGGTCGAGGAAGCTGCCGCGGGCGGCGTGGCGATAGAGCGCCGTCAAGGTCCGCAGGTCGGCCTCATAGCTCGCCTTCGGCGGCCGGCCCGCCGCGACCTCCCGCCAGAAGATCGGCACCTCCCGCTCGATGCGCCGGATGGCGCCCGGGTGGCGCTCGTAGGGGATGACGCGGAGCTCGTCGCCGCCGATCAGCACGCCCAGGGCGCCCCAGAGCCGCCCGGTGCAGGCGAGCTGGTGCTGGAGCCGCAGCTCGTAGTGGATGGGCGGCCGGCCGCCCTCCCAGCCGCGGAAGGCGGACCGGTCGACGGTCTCGACCTCCAGGATGCCGGCGCCGCGCCCGTGGGAGAGCACCTCGAAGTCGAGCGAGCATCCCATCCCCGCGACCGCGGGATGGGTGACGTAGCGGTGGACCTTGCGCAGCGTCCAGCCCATGCGGTCCGCCGCCCACTGGCCGACCGCCGGCTTGAGGTACTGGCCCCAGCGCAGCGCTTCATCGCCTGCATCGCCCGAGAGGTCGCGGTCGGGGAGCTCGCCGCGCTTGCGCAGATAGAGCTCGAGGCGGGTGACCGAGGGGCTGAGGTTGAACAGCGCCGCGGCTTCGCCGCCGCCGACGTGGCGGCCAGGCGCGTCCCGGCGCTCGGCGGGGAGCTCAGGCAAGGTCGCCGTGCGGTCGGAAACCGGCGGTCGGGCTGCGGTGCTGCCGTGGGTGGAGGTCGTTCCTCTGGACATCTCTCGGGCGTCTCTTCAGCTCGATGAGCCGGGACGGTACGGGGTAGGACGTCGTGGCGGCCCGCGAGGGTATTGCATCCGAGGAGACGACCCGAAGGCCCGCTTCGAGCCCATCCCCGTACCTTGAACCTGATAATTCTAGCCATCAATAGGTTATTCCACAAGGCTCCGGCGAGGGAGCGCCGGCTCCTCCGGCGCCTGCGCCGCTCAGCATTCGGCGGTGAGCGCGGCGAGGCTCGCGGCGGGGAGGCGGAGGGTGAAGGCGCTGCCGCCGCCGGGGCGATCGGCGTAGGCGAGGCTGCCGCCCTGGGCCTCGGCGAGGCGGCGGGCGATGGCGAGGCCGAGCCCCGAGCCGCGGGCGTCGGGGGCGACGCCGGCCGGCCGATAGAAGGGCTCGAAGATGCGCTCGCGCTCGGCCGGCGGGACGCCCGGGCCGCGGTCGAGCACCGCGATCGCGAGCAGCGGTCCGTCGCGCCCCATCTCGACGTCGATCGGCGTCTCGCGCGGCGAGTACTTGCCGGCGTTGTCGATCAGGTTGACCAGGATGCGCAGCGAGTGCACGAAGTCGAAGCTGCCGACCGGCACCGGCTGGGCGAGGTCGATCGCGGTGCGCACCTCGCGTCCGCCGAGGGCCCCCGCGACCTGCTGGATCGCCGCGCCGACGAGGTCCTCGGCGGTGTTGATCTCGGCCTGCATGGCGATGCCGCCGGCGTTCAGGCGCGAGAGGTCGAGCAGGTCGGCGACCATCTGGTTCAGCCGGTCCGCCTGTTGCTCGATGACCGCGGCGCGCTCGTCGCCGCCGGCGGCGATGTCGTGGGCGAGCGCCTTGATCGCGGTGAGCGGCGTCCGCAGGTCGTGGGAGACCGAGGCGAGGAGCGCGTCCTTCAGACGGTCGGCCTCGCGCAGCGCCTGGGCGTGCTCGGCCTCCGCCACCAGGCGCATCCGCTCGACGCCCAGCGCGGCGTAATAGGTGATGGCATTGAGGAAGCGGCGGCGCTCGGGGTCGAGGGCGAGCGGCCGCGAGTCGGCGAGGCGCAGCACGCCGACCGCGTGACCATGGGCGACGAGGGGCAGGAGGAGCGCCCGCGCCCCGGCGAGCGCGGTGCCGGAGGTGCCGGAGTCGTCGAGCGCGCCGGCCGCGGACGCGGGCGGGAGCGGCCCCTGGCCGGCCGGCGCCGAGCCTTCGCCGTGCTCGACCGCGGCGTGCCGGTGCTCGGCCACCCAGGCGATGAGCGCCGGGGGCGGCGGCAGGCCCGCGGCGGCGGCGGTCTCGGTTTCCGGCCTCTCGGCCGCGGGCTGGCGCGAGCTCGCCGCCCGGTGGGGCGCGCCGCCCTCCTCGACGGTGTAGATCTCGCACAGCGCGGCGCCGGTCGTGTCGCGGATCACCTCGACGATCGCCGAGAGCGTCTCCTCGGCGCGCCCGACCGAGAGCGCCTCGGCGCCGAGCGACGCGAGCTGGTCGACCTCCGCGGCGCGGCGGCGGGCCGCGTCGGCCTGGGCGTTGGCGTGGCCGAGGAGCTGCGTCGCGACCGTCGCGGTGGCGAGGAAGGCGACGAGCACCAGCCAGTCGAGCGGCTTGTCGACGGAAAGCCGGTCGTAGGGCTGCTGGAGGAAGTAGTCGATGAGGAGGAAGCAGGAGCACGCGAGGGCGAGCCCCAGGCTGCGGCCGCCGCCGACGCTGCCGCCCAGCACCACCAGCAGGTAGATGAGGGCGACGTGCGCCTGATCGATCCCGCCGCGCAGCGGGATCAGCGCGGCGGTGACGGCGAGGAGGACGCCGACCCAGAGGAGCCACGGCCGCACCCGCCGCCAGCGGCGCCCGGGCGCGTGCTCCGCCACGGCCTGCCCGCGTCCGGGAGCGGGGCGCGAGGGGAAGCGGAGCATGGCGGGCGAGTCCTGTCGGCGCGCCGGGCGCCTCAGCGCGGCATCTCGAGCCGGTAGCCCACCCCGGGCTCGGTGACGATGATCCGCGGCCGCACCGCGTCCTCCTCGATCTTGCGCCGCAGGTTCGCGACGTGGACCCGCAGGTACTGCTGCGGATCGCCGAAGGCGCGCCCCCAGACGGCGTTGAAGAGCTGGCGGTGGGTGAGCGTGCGCCCGGCCTGGGTGACGAAGGTCCGCAGCAGCTCCCACTCGATCGGGGTGAGGTGGATGGGCTGGTCGCCGCGCTTGAGGGTCCGTGCCGCGAGGTCGATCGCCAGGCTGCCGATGGCGATCGGCTGCGCGCGGTCGGGAGACGCCGCCGCCTGGGCCCGCCGCAGGTTGGCGCGGACGCGGGCGGTGAGCTCGATCGTGCTGAACGGCTTGGTGACGTAGTCGTCGGCGCCGGAGTCGAGGAGGAGCGCCTTCTCCTGGTCCGAGTGGCGGGCCGAGAGGACGATGATCGGCGCGCTCGACCATTTGCGGATCTCGCGGCAGACCTCGACCCCCGGCATGTCGGGGAGGCCGAGGTCGAGGACGATCAGCCCCGGCTCCTCGGCCGCCGCGAGATCGATCCCCTCGCCGCCGGTCGCCGCCTCGAGCATCCGCCCGACCTCGCCCTCGAGCGCCCGCTTGACGACGCGGCGGATCTGCGGCTCGTCGTCGACGATCAGGCCGGTCAGGCCGGCGGCGCCTTCGCGCGGTGGGATGGGGGGCGGGCCGGGAGCTTCGGGCACGGGCCGAATTGTACGCCCGCACGAACGGGTGGGGTGGGCCTGACCCCGCCTCGAGAAATACCTCTACAATAAGCAGCGAGGAGCGAACGCCGATGACGGAAGCAGGGATGGGACGACTTCAGGGCAACACCATCACGCTCGAGGAGCCGGTTCCTCCGCTGGAGGGCCGGCGGGTTCGCGTCCTGCTGGAACCGGTTGAGGATAGCGAGGCCAGGCTCACCGCCGACGAGCAGGCAGAGCTCTGGAGAGCTTGGAACGAGCAGGGTCCGCAAGGTCCGATCGATGAAGCCTCGCCGATGGAGCTGCTGCCTTGATCCAACGCGGCGAGATCCGTTGGTTCCGATTCAACCGACCGGACAAGCGCCGGCCGGTCCTCGTTCTCGGCAAGGAAAACCTTCTGTCTGCGCTCTCTCAGATCCCGGTCATCCCACTGTCGACCCAGGCTCGCGGCCTTCCATGGGAGGTCGAGTTGCGCCCGGCAGAGGGCGTTCCCGGCCTTTGCTTCCTGAAGCCCGAATGGATCTGCGCGGTAGACCGCACAGCGCTCGGCCCCTGGATCGCCGATCTTCCCGCCGCCCGGTGGGGAGAGGTCCGCGGCGCCCTTCTGGAGTTCCTCGGGTTCGAAGCCTGAGCCGCCGTCCCTCTCGCCTGCCAAGCGAAGGGGCAACGCGGCCGAGCCGCGTTGCCCCGCGAGGAGACGATGGCTGGACTAGTGCTTGTGCCGGGGGTGGTGGCGCTGCGGCGGTGCCGGCGTGGTCTCCGCCTTGGGCCAGCTGAAGAGACGGCCGAGGTTCTGCAGCGCTTCGGACGAGAACGCGGCGACGCCCGAGATCTCGCCGCCGGTCGCCGGGGTGGGGAGCGCCGTCGGCCCGAAGATGTACGACGAATAGTCGACCGGCGGGATGCTCGAGCCGAACTTGGCGTTGATCGCCGCGATGAAGGCGTTGGCGACGTAGGCATAGCCGAACGCCGTCGGATGGACTCCGTCGTAGGAGAAGACGCCGCCGGTCAAGTAGGCGCTGGTGAACTGGACCCCTCCGACGTCGATCCCCGAGGTGGCGAGCTGGTGGAGCAGGGCGTTGGTGTCGACCACCGCGGCGCCCACCGTTCCGGCGGCGGCGCGGATCGACGCGTTGTAGCTCGCCACGCGGTCGGTGATCGTCGCCGTCTCGGTGGCGTCGAGGACGACGTTGTCGGTCAACGGCGTGCCCCTGCCGCCGAGCTGGACCGGGATGCCGATGCCCTGGGCCAGCTCGGCCTGCGCCGTCAGCAGCACGTGGTCGCCGGGGCCGAGCTGACCGTGGGGACCGATCAGGAAGACCGGATGGCCGCCGACGACGACGGGCTGCTGGGTCGCCGGGTTGACCACCACCGGCGGGATCGTGGTGACGAACGGTATGGTGGTGACGTCGGGGATGAGCGCCACGGCCATCTTGGCGCTGCTGTTCTGCGCGATCGCGCCGAGGAGCGTCTTGTACTCGGCGTCGAACTGCGCCGCCGGGGTGAGCGTCATGTCGTTGACGATTCCCGAGGTCGCCGCGTTGAGCGCGTCGTTGTTGCCGATCCAGACGGTGACGAACGTCGGATGGAGCCCCAGGGCCTGCTGGATGTCCGTGGTGTTGCCGAACGCCGGATTGCGCAGGATCAGGTCGTAGATGCCGCCGCTCGTGGTGGCGAGGATGTCGTGGAGCGTCGCGCCGGGAATCCCCAGGTTGTTGTAGGGCCGCGGCAGGGAGGCGTTCGCCGGTGCGCCGTGGCCCGGAGTGGGCCCGATGACGAGGGGCGACAGGCTGGTGAGCTGGAGGACCGCCGGGATGCCGGGCGGGGTGACCAACGGCTGCTCGAAGCCGGCGTCGCTCCCCGTCGCCTGGCGGTGGATGAGGGCCGGATAGCTGTTGACCTGTGCGGTCTCGACCAGGCCGCCGCTGGTATAGCCGGCGGTCAGGCTGTCGCCGATCGCCACGTAGCGGCTGAAGTCGAGCTGGGCGAAGGCGGCAGTGGTCGTCGCGACCGCGAGCGCCGTCGCGAGCAGCACGGTCCTGAGGGTGGGACGAAGCATCGTGTCTCTCCTTTTCCGTGCGAGCCCGGTTACCAGGTGAACATGGCGCCGAGGATCAGGGCCCGGGTCTTGTAGGTGCCGAAGAAATCGCCGTCGTTGGCGAAGCTCTTGAGCCGCGTGCGGTTCTTGAAGTCGATGTAGCTCAGCGCGAGGTCGAACTTGTGGACGCCCGCCCAGCCGTAGCCGATGGCGAAGCCGTTGCGGTCGGCGTCGGGGAGCAGCGGATTGACCGCCGCCTCGGGCTGCGGCGTCTGGTCGTAGACGTAGCCGAGCCGCCACTGCGACGACGGGCTGGTGTTGTAGCGCAGGCCGGCGCGGTAGTTCCAGACGTTCTTCCAGTGCGCCGGGATCGAGCTGCTGGGCAGGTCGCCCTTGCTGAAGTTGATGTCGATGACGTCGAAGCTCGACCAGCCGGTCCAGTTGGCGTCGGTCTCGAGCAGGAGGTTGGGGGTCAGGCCGAAGGCGAGCCCCAGGCTCGCCATGTCGGGGAAGTCGATCGAGGTCTTGACCGGGAGCCTGCGCCCGAACGGGGTCTGCGCGGCGACCGCGGCGTCGAACTGCGGGAAGCCGGTCAGCACCTGGTTCAGCTGCGCGTTGCCGGTGTAGTCGACCTTCACCTTGCTGCGGTACGACAGGCCGACCGAGAAGCGGTCGCTGAACTTCTCGAGCAGGCCGACGTTCCAGCCGTAGCCCTCGTTGATGTCGGCTTTCAGGTCGACCCGCGCGACGTCGGCGGCGCGCAGGGTGAACGGGTTGATCGCCGCCTGGTTGCGCTTGAGCTCGAGGTCCGAGAAGCGGGCGACGGCGCCGACGCCGACGCCGAGGGTGGGGGTCACCTGCCAGCCGAGCGTGGGGTTCACGTCGAGGACGCGGATCGCCGCCTTGGTGGAGAGGAAGCGCCCGGCGAAGCTGTTGGGGTTCTTCCAGTCGGTGGTGAGGCCGAAGGGAGTGTCGACGCCGATGCCCCATTTCCAGGTCTGGTTGATCGGCGAGACGAAATAGATCTGCGGCGTCGGCTGGTCGATCAGGTTCTGCTCGCCGCGGGCGTTGGGGCCGGGGAAGGGGGCGGCGCCGCGGAAGGTGGCGGTGGTGCCCTTGAAGTAGGTGAGGCTGAACGCGGTGGCGGTCTTGGTGACGAAGCCCAGGCCGCCGGCGTTGTGGAAGAGCAGTGAAGGGTCGTCGGCCTGGGCGGTGAACGCCCCGGCCATGCCCTGCGCCTTCGCCCCCTGCTCGAAGAGGCCGAAGCCGGCCGCGAGCATGGGTTGAGCGAACCAGGCCCCGAGCGCCAGGGCCCCCAGGGCTCGCAGCATGAGACCGCCTCGCCTTCGCATCCTTATTCTCCTCTTGGAAATGGAAAGGGCTGATGAGCGTCGCCGGTTCCCCGACCAGGGGCCCGCGGACCGGGCCGCCTCGCGACCGCTCTTGAGGAACCTCGCATCGAGCGTGATTGTAAAGCTGCGGTGAGGGTTTACGGTAGCCCCGCAGGGGCGCGGGTGTCAACGCGTCGTCGCGGCGCCGTCACCCGGCCGGCCCGCCGGCAAGCTGCTACAGTACGCGCCGGGAGGACAGGTGACGATGCGGTTCGAGCACGAGATCCACGCCGAGACGTTCCGAAAGATCGAGGAGTACCTGGGGGAGTTCTTCGAGGAGCCCTACTGCGATCCGGAGGAGGGGCACTTCTACGTCCGCTACGGCTCGACCGTCCTCGAGATCGAGGTCGCCGCCTACGGCCAGGAGGAGGCGGTGGTGACGATCATGTCCTACTGCGTCCAGGGGGTGGAGATCGACGAGGAGCTGATGGCTGGCCTCCTCGAGCTCAACCACCAGCTCCCCCTGGGATCGTTCTCGATGGTCGGCAACGACATCTTCTTCTCCCACTCGCTGTTCGGCCGCAACCTCGAGCCGCGCGACCTCCTGCGCGCGATCACCGCCGTCGCCGAGGTCGCCGACGACTACGACGACCGGATCGTCGCCAAGTACGGCGGCCAGACGGCCCTCGAGAGGATCCAGGACACCGGCGGCACGCGCCGCCGCCTCGCCGCCAGCGAGTCGGACGCCTAGCCGGAGCGCCGCACGCCCTTGACCGCCTCCTCGACCTCGCGGTCGAGCTCCTTGCGCCGCTCGCTCGCCCGCTTGTCGTAGAGCTTCTTGCCCTGCGCCAGGGCGACCTCGACCTTGATCCAGTTGCCCTTGAGGTAGACCGCGAGCGGGATCACGGTCAGGCCGCGCAGCAGGGTGCGGCCGAAGAGCTTGTCGATCTCGCGCCGCTTCAAGAGCAGCCGGCGCGGCCGCTCCGGCTCGTGGTTCTCGCGGTTGCCATGGCTGTACGGGCTGATGTGGGCGCCGACGAGGAACGCCTGGCCGTTCCTGAAATCGACGTAGCTGTCCTTCAGCTGCACCTTGCCGGAGCGGGCCGCCTTGACCTCGGTGCCGGCGAGCACCAGGCCGGCCTCGAAGGTCTCGAGGATCTCGAAGTCGTGCCGCGCCCGCCGGTTGGCGGCGAGAGGCTTGACCACCGGCTTCCTTTCCGCAGCCACGGCGCGACTATACAGCGACTCCCCGCCGCGGGCCCGGCGCCCGAGGGCCCGGTGCTACACTGGAGCTCCGCATGCGAGCGACGGCCGCGCTCCTCATCTCCCTGCTCCTCTATGTTCTCGCCCCCGCTCCCTCGCGCGCCGAGGGACGGATCGCGGGGCTGAACGTGGCGGTCGACGGCGGCCGCGTCGTCGCCAGCCTGACCCTGGTCGACGGCTTCCGCCATCGCCTGCGCGAGCGCGTCGACAGCGGCCTGCCGACCTCGATCCTCTATCGCTTCGAGCTCGACCGCGACCGCACCCACTGGTGGGACCGCTACCTCGAGGAGTGCACGCTCGAGGTGACGGCGATGTACGACGCCGTCGCCCGCCAGTACACGGTCAACTACAAGCTCGACGGCAAGCTGATCGACAGCCGCACCGTCCGCGACCCGCAGGCGCTCGCCGAGGCGATGACCCGCGTCCAGGCGCTGCCGATCTTCACCCTCGCGAGCCTCCCCCACGAGTGGCGCCTGCTGGTCAAGGCGCGCGCCGAGCTCGGCACGCGGACGATCCTCTCGATCGTCCCGGTCGCCATCACCACCGACTGGGTCGAGTCGCGCAAGTTCCGGCCCTCCGGCCCGCCGTAGGGCCAGCCGAGCCGCCGCCGTGGATCTCCGCGAGCGCCTGCGCCGTCACCGCAAGGACAACCGCCTCATCGTCGGCGGTCTCGCGGCCCTCCTCGCCGTCTTCACCGGTTCCTTCTACCTCGTCCAGCGCAGCCGCGAGCTGCCCCGCCTTCCTGGTCACCAACCGGGTCCTGCTCTTCGTCCTCTGGTACGTCAACGTCGTCCTCATCCTCGCCATCCTCTTCGTCCTGCTGCGGAACCTCTTCAAGCTGCTGGTCGAGCGCCGGCACCGCATCCTCGGCTCGACCTTCAAGTTCAAGCTGGTGGCGACCTACGTCGGCCTGTCGCTGATCCCGGTGCTCCTCCTCTTCGTCATCGCCAGCGAGCTGCTCCAGCGGCTCCGTCGACCGCTGGTTCAACACGCCCCTGAAGCCGGTCCTCGCCCAGGGGGAGGCGGTCGCCCAGGCGTTCTACGAGCGCATCGAGCAGGACGACCTGCGCGACGCCGCGCGCGCGCTCGCCGAGGTGCGCTGGTACGACCTGCAGCGGCCCGACGAGCGCCTGCGCCTCAACCACCGCCTGCAGGAGCTGCTGGGCGAGCTCCGCCTCGACGTGCTCGCCGTCTACGAGGGGACCGAGTTCGTCCACGCGGTGGTCGACTCGCAGGCGGGGATCCCGGAGCTGCCCGAGCCCGGCCGCGACTTCCTGATCGAGGCGGTGCGCCAGGGGCGCGCGGTGCGGCGCGAGGAGCCGCCGGGAGGGCGCGGCGGGCGCCTGGTGCTCGCCGGCGTCGCCGGGGCGCCGGTGCCCACCAAGGCCGCGGGCGAGCGGGGAGCTCCACCCCTCGTCGTCGTCGCCGGCACCCGCATCGATCCCGTCCTCGCCGGCAAGAGCGACGCCCTGGTCCAGCGACTTCCAGGCCTTCCGCCAGCTCGAGGTGCAGAAGGACGACCTCCGCGCCAGCTACCTGCTGATCTTCCTGATGATCACGCTCTTGATCCTCCTCGCCTCGTCGTGGGTGGGGCTCCACCTGGCGCGGCGGGTGACCGTCCCCATCCAGGCGCTCGCCGAGGGGACGCGGCGGATCAGCGGCGGCGACCTCGCCCACCGCGTCGACGTCGACGCCGACGACGAGCTGGGGGTGCTCGTCAGCTCCTTCAACCGCATGACCGAGGAGCTGGGGAGCAACAAGGAGCTGCTCGAGCGCGGCAACCGCGAGCTGCACGGGCACCAACCAGCGGCTGGTCGGCGAGCGGGCGCTGATGGCGGCGGTGCTCGAGAACGTCGCCGCCGGCGTCGTCTCGACCGATGCCGCCGGCCGCATCTTCACCTGCAACGGCGCGGCGTTGAACATCCTGCGCCAGCGCGAGGAAGACGTGCTCGGCCGCGAGGCCGCCGAGGCCTGGGCCGATCCCGAGCGGCGCAAGCTCGCGGCGCTGCTCGCCGGCGGGGCGGCGGCGGGCGGCGCCGCGACCTCGAGCCACGAGGTGCACCTCGTCCTCGGCGGCGAGTGGAAGACCTTCGAGGCCAAGGTGACGGCGATGCGCGGAGCGGATGGCGCGCTCCTCGGGCGGGTGCTGGTCATCGAGGACCTGACCGAGCTGATCAAGGCCCAGCAGCTCGCCGCCTGGAGCGATGCCGCGCGGCGCATCGCCCACGAGATCAAGAACCCGCTGACGCCCATCCGCCTCGCCGCCGAGCGCCTGCTGCAGAAGAACCGGCTGCGCGACCCGCGCCTCTCGACGGCGATCGAGGAGGCGGTCGACATCATCGTCCGCGAGGTGACCGTCCTCCAGGAGATGGTCGACGAGTTCTCGCGCTTCGCCCGCATGCCGCGCCCGCGGCCGGCGCCGGTCGACCTGGCGCGCCTGGTCGACGAGACCGTCCACCTCTACCGCGACCTGAAACCCGGGGTCGCGGTCGAGGGCGAGGTCGGCGCCCGCCTCGACGGCGGTGCTCCTCGACGCCGAGCAGATCAAGCGCGCCCTGATCAACCTGCTCGACAACGCCGTCGAGGCGACGGATGCGCCCGGCCGCGTCACCATCGCCGCCCAGCCGGTCGACGGCCACCTGGAGATCCAGGTCGCCGACACCGGCCGCGGCATCCCTGCGGCGTCCAAGGAGAAGCTCTTCCGTCCCTACTTCTCGACCAAGGGGCGCGGGACCGGGCTGGGGCTCGCCATCGTCCACCGCATCGTCGCCGACCATCACGGGTCGGTGCGCGTCGAGGACAACGTGCCGCGGGGGAGCGTCTTCATCCTGGAGCTGCCGCTCGAGTGAGCCGCCCGCGGCGGCGGCCGGGCCCGCCTTCCCTCCGCGCCCGTGGGATAATCCCCCTATGCCGACGCCCCAGCAGCGCATCGAAGCGGACTTGAAGACGGCGATGAAGGCCGGCGAGAAGGAGCGCCTCTCGACCCTCCGCATGCTATTGACCGAGGTCAAGAACGAGCGCATCCGGCGCGGCGGCGAGGTGGACGACGCGACCTTCGCCGGCCTCACGCGGAAGGCGATCAAGCAGCGGGAGGAGGCGGCCGAGCAGTACCGCAAGGGCAACCGCCCGGAGCTCGCCGACAAGGAGGAGAGCGAGGCGAAGCTCCTCGCCGCCTACCTGCCGGCGCAGGCCGACGAGGCGGCCATCCGCGCCGCCGTCGAGGCGCTCGTCGCCGAGCGCGGCCTCTCCGGGCCGGCGGCCATGGGGCCGGTAATGAAGGAGGTCCTCGCCCGCTTCGGCTCCGCCGCGGATGGCGCGACGGTCTCCCGCATCGCCCGCGAGGTGCTCGCCAAGCCCCGCTGAGGAGCTCGGGCGACCGCCGCACCCCGACCCCATCGCTCTCGCATCGCCCACGGACCTCATGCCTTCCCGCGTCATCGTCGGCACCGCCGGCCACATCGATCACGGCAAGACCAGCCTGGTGCTGGCTCTCACCGGCATCGACTGCGACCGCTGGGCCGAGGAGAAGGCGCGCGGCATCACCATCGACCTGGGCTTCGCCCACCTCCGCCTGGGCGACCTCCAGATCGGCTTCGTCGACGTCCCCGGCCACGAGCGCTTCCTCCACAACGCGCTCGCCGGCCTCGGCGGCATCCGGATCATGCTGCTGGTGGTGGCGGCGGACGAGGGGGTGAAGCCGCAGACCCGCGAGCACCTGGCGGTCTGCTCTCTGCTCGGCATCCCGGCGGGCTTGGTCGCCCTCACCAAGGCGGACCTGGCGAGCCCGGACCTCCTGGAGCTGGCCGAGCTCGAGGTCGCGGAGCTGCTGTCGTCGACGCCTTTTGCCGGCGCCCCGATCCTCCCCGTCGCGAGCCCCACCGGCGCCGGCCTCGCCGAGCTCCGTACCGCGCTCTTCGACCTCGCCGCGCGCCACGCCCGCGGCGCGCCGCCGGCGGACGGCGAGCCGGGCCGGCCGGCGCGCCTGCCGGTCGATCGCGCCTTCCACCTGCGCGGCCTGGGAGTCGTGGTGACGGGGACGCTCGCCTCCGGCGCGGTGCGGGTGGGCGATGCGCTGGAGCTCCTGCCGCGCGGCGGCGCGGTGCGGGTGCGGAGCATCCAGGTGCACGGCGAGCCGCGCGAGGCGGCCCTCGACGGCGAGCGCACCTCGCTCCAGCTGACCGGCGCGGCGCTCGAGGAGCTGCGGCGAGGCGTCGAGCTGGCGACCCCCGGCGCCTTCGCCCCGACGGTGAGCCTCTGCGCGCGCCTCACCCTGCTCCCCGACGCCCCCGCGGCCATCGAGGGCTCGACGCCGGTGCGCCTGCACCTCTACGCCAGCGAGGCGGTGGGGCGCCTGCGCCCGCTCCCCGCTGCGGACGGCGCCCCGGGGCGCCTGGCGCCGGGGGAGACCGGCCTCGTCGAGATCCGGCTCGCGGCGCCGGTCGTCGCGGTCCGCGGCGACCGCTTCATCGTCCGCCGACCCTCGCCGGCGGCGACCCTGGGCGGCGGCGAGGTCTTGGACCCCGCCTGGCGGCGGCCGCGCGGCCGGGCGCTGGCGCCGGCGCTCGCGGCCGAGACCGGCGTCGCCGGCGAGCTCCCCGCGGCCCTCCTCCACTGGGTGCAGAGCGCCGGGGAGCGCGGCGCCGAGGCGGCCGAGATCGCGCGCCGGCTGGGGGTCGAGCCGGCGCGGGCGGCCGCCGAGCTGGAGGCTCTCGCCCGCGTCCAGCGCCTCCTGGCGGTCCCCGAGGGCCCCGGCCACGGCCGGCGTTATCTCACCGCGGCGACCTACCAGCGGGTCGCCCAGCGCGCCCGCCGCGTGCTCAAGGAGTACTTCGAGAAGGACCGGCTGGCCCTCGGCATCCCCCGCGCCGAGGCGGTGCGGCGCATCCTCCGCGGCCGCGGCGCGGAGCTCGCCGACGTCTACCTCGCCTGGCTCGCGGCGCAGAAGATCCTGGCGGTGTCGGGCGAGCGCGGCGAGCGGATCACGCTGCCCGGCCGGACGGCCGAGCTGACCGGCGAGGAGTCGCGCCTGGCGCAGGCGGTCGTCGAGCGCTTCGCGCGCGGCGGCCTGACGCCGCCCGGCCCCACCGAGCTCGCCGTCGACCTCGCCGCCAAGCCGCAGATCGTCGACGGCGTCGTCCGCCACCTCGTCGCGCGCGGCCAGCTCGTCAAGCTCCCCAACGGTCTCGTCCTCGCCGCCTCGGCCCTGGCCGACCTGCGCCGCGAGCTCCTCTCGATGTCCTGGGAGCGCTTCTCGGTAGGCGACTTCAAGGACCGCTTCGGCCTCTCCCGCAAATGGGCGATCCCGCTCCTCGAGCACCTCGACTCGACGGGCGCCACCCGGCGCGTCGGCGACGACCGTCTGGTGGTGCGGTGAGCAACCTGGAAGGAGGCAGCTCCTCATGAAGACCATCGCCGTGCTCGGCGCGTCCAGCCACCGCAGCAAGTTCGGCAACAAGTGCGTGCGCGCCTACCAGGCCGCGGGGTACAAGGTCTTTGCCGTCAATCCCTACGAGCCGGAGGTCGAGGGCATGAAGACCTACCCTCGCCTCGCCGACATCGGCGAGCCGCTCGACCGCATCAGCGTCTACCTGCCGCCGCCGCTCACCCTCGAGCTGCTGCCGGAGATCGCTCTCGCGGGCGCCGGGGAGGTATGGATGAACCCCGGCGCGGCGGACGGCAAGGTGATCGAGGAATCGCGCCGGCGCGGCATCCCGATCCGCCTGGGCTGCAGCATCGTCGACGTGGGGATGAGCCCGGCGATGTTCCCTTGAGACGCTCTACGATCCTGCGCCGGCTCATGCCACCCGCGACTCCTCCGCCAGCTCGCGCTCGCGCGACGCGGGAGCGGTCGCCAGGGTCGCCTCGGCGCGGCGGCGGCCGGTGATCTTGCCGTAGGCCGTCAGCGCCTGCGCCACCACCTGGTCCATGTTGTAGTAGCGATAGGTCGCCAGCCGGCCCACGAACTGCACGTTCGGCGTCGCCTCGGCGAGCGCCTGGTAGCGCTTGTAGATCTCCGCGTTCTCCGCCCGCGGCACCGGATAGTAAGGATCCCCCTCGGCCTCCGGATACTCGTAGACGAGGCTCGTCTGCGCGTGCCGCTGGCCGGTCAGGTACTTGAACTCGGTGACGCGGGTGTAGAGGTGCTCGTTGGGATAGTTGATCACCGGCGCCGCCTGGGCGCGGCGCGCGGGCACGGTCTCGTGGACGAAGCGCAGCGACCGGTAGGGGAGCTTCCCGTAGCGCATGCCGAAGAACTCGTCGATCGGCCCGCTGTAGATCATCCGCCGGTAGGGGATCGCCTCCTCGACCTCGCGGTAGTCGCAGTTCAGGAGCACCTTGATGTTCTTGTGGTCGAGCATGTTCTCGAACATCCGCGTGTAGCCGTGGAGCGGCATCGCCTGGTAACGGTCGGTGAAGTAGCGGTCGTCCCGGTTGGTGCGCACCGGCACGCGCGCCGCGACCTGGGCGTCGAGCTCCGAGGGATCGAGACCCCACTGCTTGCGCGTGTAGCCGCGGAAGAACTTCTCGTAGAGATCGCGGCCGACCCGCGACACCACGACGTCCTCCGAGGTGCGGATCGCCTCCCGCGGCTCGGCGACCGAGGCGAAGAAGCGCTCGAGGCCGGCGCTCGACAGGCGCAGGTTGTAGAGGCGGTTGATGGTGTCGAGGTTGATCGGCATGGGGACGAGCTTGCCGTCGACGCTCGCCTTCACCCGGTGCTCGTACGGCCGCCAGGCGGTGAAGCTCGAGAGGTACTCGAAGACCTCGCGCGAGTTGGTGTGGAAGATGTGCGGGCCGTAGCGGTGGATGAGGATGCCGGCGTCATCGTAGCAGTCGTAGGCGTTGCCGCCGATGTGCGGCCGGCGGTCCACCAGGAGGATTTTTTTGTCCGAGCCGCGGGCCAGCCGCTCGGCGAGAACGCTGCCGGCGAAGCCCGCGCCGACGATGAGGTAATCGAACATCGAACTGCTCCTTTTATGCAAGCGAGACAAATCACCAGAAGTTCCGGCGCGCTGGCGCGCTCCGGCGGAGCCCGGATGGAGCGCTCGATCGTCAGTCCATGGCTCGCCTCCGCGCTTCCGCCACGGCGTCGATGAGAGCCGACATCCGCCGCCAGGTCTCGTCCCATGAGGAGCCGGCGAGCTGCTCGTCGACACGCTGCAGCCATACCTCCTCGTCGCCTGCCGCGAGACAGCGCTCGACCGCCGCGGCGAATTCGGGGACGCCGCGGCCGATCTCGACCAGCCCCAGCCGGCCGTAGGGCTCGACCACGTCGCGGATCGGCGTCGAGACGACGCGGCGGCCGCCGGCCAGGTACTCCGGCGTCTTGGTCGGGCTGATGAAGCGGGTGGATTCGTTGTCGGCGAAGGGGAGGAGCGCCACGTCCCAGCCGGCGAGGTAGGCGGGCAGCTCGCCATAGGGCTTCATGCCCAGGAGGTGGAGGTTGCCGCCGCGGGGGAGCGTCGTCGGGTCGATCTTCACCACCGGGCCGAGCAGCACCAGGTGCCACTCCGGATGCGCCGCGGCGAGGCCGGCCACGAGGTCGCGGTCGAGCCGCTCGTCGATGACGCCGAAGTAGCCCAGCCGCGGGTGGGGAATCGCCGCCTGGTCCGCCGGCTCGGGCGCCTCCGGGCGGCGCGCGCGGCCGAAGTGGGCGGCGTCGATGCTGCTCGGGAAGAGCTGGACGGCCGGGTGCCGGCGGCGCTTGGCCTCGAAGAGCGAGCTGCCGCCGGTGAAGACGAGGTCGGCGGTGGCGAGGAGCCGTTCCTCCCGCGCCAGGAGCTCCGCCGGCGCGCCGGCGAACAGGGACAGCTCGTCCATGCAGTCGTAGACGATGGCCGCCGGCTCGATCCCGTGCGTCCAGGCGAGCGCCATCGGCGTCCAGTACCAGAGGACCGGCCCAGCGCTGCCGCGCTCAGCGAGGAGCTCGGCCAGCAGGTGGGCGACCGTCCCCTCGGCCGCGGCCATGTCGGCCGCCATGCGGGACGGCAGGTGGGGCACGACGACGGTCACCCCTTCCGGTCGCGGGCTCGCGTCGAGGCGCGGCATCGTGCCGTCGCCCCCCCAGACGGGCTCCTCGACGAAGAAGACCCGCCGCTCGCGGGCGGCGCGCGCCATGAGGTGCTGGGGGCGCTGGTAGACGAAATCCCATCGCAGATGCGAGAGGGCGACGAGGTCGGGCTTGCCGCCCGGCTCCCCCAGGGCGGCCGCGAGACCTCTAGCCAGCGACAAGGGCAGCCTCCTCCTCGGTGCGATAGGCGGCGAGCGAGCCCGGGAGCATCGTCGCCTCCCCGCCGGACGGCTCCCGGCGCGCGAAGAGAGCGCGCTGCCGCGCCAGCTCGCGGGCGAGGGGCGGGTGCGGCTCCCGCTCGCCGTTCTCGTCGGCGTAACCCCAGAGGCCGGTCGGGCAATGGCGCTCGTCGTCCCAGCCCGGGTAGTCGAGGATGGGGTAGAGGCAGATGCCCTCGACCGGCACGCCCTGCTCCATCGCCGCCCGCACCTCGGCGCCGACGTAGGCGAGCCAGCCGGCCCGCGCGTCGCCCTCGTCGCCGGTCTCGGCGAGGAGGAGCGGGCGGCGGTAGCGCGCGTGGACCTCGGCCAGGAGCTCGCGGAGGGGGCGGTAGAGCGGCTCGCCCCGGCTCACTTTCGGACCGTCGAGGACCCACTGGTTTCGCGGGTAGTAGTTGACGCCGACGAGATCGAGGAAGCGCTCGTCGCCGCCGAGCTGCGGCCAGAGCCGGCCGGCGAGCATCTCGAACGTCTCGTACTGCGCCAGGCGGTTCCCCTCGGCCGCGGCGCGCCGGCGCGGCCGGGCGGGGTCGGGCACGATGTGGATGAGCGGCTCGGCATGGAGGATGCGCGCCCGCGGCTCGACCTGCCACACGGCGTCGATCGCGGCGAGGGCGGCGCGCACGAGCTGCGTTTTGAGCTCCAGGCCGCGCCGCCGGGCGAAGGGGTTCAGGTAGCCCACCTCGCCGCCGCCCCAGGACCAGAAGGAGATCTCGTTGACCGGCGTGTAGATCGGCGGCTCGTCGGTCTCGGCGGCCACCAGCCGCGCCACGGCATGGGCATAGTCGGCCAGGCGGTCGACGAACTCCGGTTTCCAGATATCGACGCCGTCCGGCCAGCCGTAGTGGCAGAGGTCCCAGATCACCTGGACGCCGGCGTCACGGGCGGCGCGGATACGGGGCAGAAGGGCGGAGAGGTCGAGCGTGCGGCCGCTCGCCGCGCGCGGCCAGCCGGTGCCGTCGCGGGCGGTGGCGATCCCCAGGCCGCGCAGGCGGCGGTAGTCGGCCGCGGCGAAGCGGTCGTGCCCGGTGCTGGCGACGAGGTCCAGCCTCCGGCCGTCGGCGAGCCGATGGCACGAGCTCTCGAAGCCGGCGATCCAGAAACTCTTGAGCAGAGCCACTCGCGTCACCCCTTCCTCCGCATGCCCGGCAGGAGTCTGCAATAGTGGCGCCACGTATTATGGAAGACTCGGGAGAAGCCGCCGAACGCTGGACGGCGAGCGCCGGGAAGCGAGAGCTAAACGCTTCCAGCCTCTCGATTTGCGGTGGAGATCGCCGCGGCTGCCGGTGCCCCGCGCCGCTTGGGATCCAGCGTTCTCCCCGCGTCTTACGTCTCGTTAGGGATAATTTATGCCCGGCTCCGGGAATCGGGTATCGGCGGCGTATCCAGAGCTTTTGTCACGCTTTAAAGGATAGCCTGGACTCCAAGTAGATAGAGGCAGGCGCCAACGTCCGTCTTGGCCGCGCAGACGTCCTGCCCGGGAGAGGATAGAACCATGCCCCGCACCACGTTCCGCCGCGTCACCGCCGCTGCCCTGCTCACGCTCGCTCTCGCCACCTCGGCCGCCGCCGTTCCGCTCGGCGCTGGGCGTGAGCGCACGCCCAGCTCGCCAGCCGGCGAGCTTCTGGACGGTGTTTCTCCACCTGATCGGCGCCTCGGGAGGAACTTTCGACCCGAACGGCTGGAAATTGAGGTAACCCGCGGGCGGGTCCCCCTCTCGTCCTCTCGCAGACCTCGAAGGAGAACACCAGCTCTTTTCGGGGCTGGTGTCCCTTTTCTTGCAGTTTCGGCAACTGTATTCAGTGGAGGCCTGTTCCGCCTCCTATCGGTTGCCTCGCGCCCGGCCTGGAGCGGGCGCGTGATTTGGAGTGAGGAGGAGAGGATGAGCTACCACCCCGGCCGTCAGGCCCTCGAGAGGTTCGCGCGCGGCGAGGTCTTCCGTCACGAGGCGAAGAGGATCGTCGAGCACCTGCGTTCCGGGTGCCGGACCTGCCAGCGCCAGCTCGACGGCCTGCTGCCCCTGGCGGATGAGCCTGGGCTCGATCGCCCCGCGTCGGGCCTGCCGGGGATCGGGGAGGTGGGCGGCTCATGGCCGCGCCTGGACCTCCAGCGCCTCAAGAGTCAGCTGGCGCGGATCCAGGCCGAGCGCCGGGAGGCCCCGGCGCTGGTCGACGGCCTGCTCGCCCTGTCGGCGAGCGAGCGCCAGGCGGTCCTCCGCACGGACCGGCGATACTGGACCCTCGCCGTCTGCGACGGGCTGATCGACTGCAGCTTTCGAGCTGGGTTCGATGATCCCGCGCCGGCCGTCGCGCTCGCCGAGCTGGCGATCGAGCTCGCCGAACGGGTCGATGCGGCGACGTACGGCCGCTCGGTGGTCTGCGATCTCAAGGGGCGCGCCTGGAGCTTCCTGGGCAATGCCCGCCGGGTGAGCTCCGACCGGCGCGGCGCGGAGGAGGCGCTCCGCGTCGCCCAGAGCCTGCTCGACGAGGGCTCCGCCGATCCCCTCGAGCAGGCGCGGATCCTCGACTTCAAGGCCTCGCTCGCCGCCGACCGCGGCCACTTCGACGAGGCGGTCGAGCTCCTCGACATGGTCATCGACATCTACGGCGAGATCAACGAGCCGCATCGCATGGGGCGGGCGCTGCTGAGCAAGGGGGTCGTCGTCGGGCACCAGGGCGATCCGGCGGCGGCGGCCGATCTCATCGAGAGGAGCCTGGCTCGCCTCGACCGGGATGGCGAGCCGCGGCTGCTCCTCTGGGCGAACCACAACCTCGCCTGGTTCATCGACGACGCCGGGCGTCACGCCGAGGCGCTGGCGCAGCTCGAGAGCTTCGCCCACCTCTACGACGAGTTCCCCGACGCTGCGGCGCATGCTCGCCGGCTCTGGCTCGTGGGGCGCATCGCGGCCGGCCTGGAGCGATTCGAAGAGGCCGAGGCGGCGCTGCGCGAGGTCCAGCGGTGGTTCATGGCCGAGGGGGATTCCTACGACGCCGCGGTGGTGACGATGGACCTGGCGGCGCTGCTGCTGCACCTCGGCAGAAACCCCGAGGTCGCGGTCCTCGCCGCCGAGACGTTCCCCATCCTGGTGGCGCAGGAGGTCCAGCACCACGCGCTGGCCGCCCTGGTCGCCTTCACCCACGCCGTCGAGACGGATTGCGCGACGCCGAGGCTGGCGCGGGACATCGCCAATTTCCTCCTGCGGGCGAGCCACAACCCCCGCCTGCAGTTCCAGGCTCACTGAGCCGCCGGTCTCGCGCCTGGACGCCGTTGCCGCTATCCTTGGCGGCGCCGCGGCGATCTGGGCCCTCGTTCTCGGCCGGCCGCCCCACCTCATGCGTCCGATCCGCTTCCTCAAGTACTACGACAAGGGCTCGACGGTCATGGGCGCCGACCAGGTGAGCGCCGGCCTCGTCGGGCGCGGCGTCGACTCGGCGACGATCTATCCCCGCGATCTGGCGCGGTTGCGGGGAGCGATCGTCGTCGCCATCAAGACCTCCCGCTGGTGGGACCTGCTGCGCGCGCGGCGGCAGGGGAACCGGACCGTCCTCGACGTCCAGGACACTGTCGTGTTCAAGCGGAAGATCAAGAACCTCAGTCTCTTCGACGGCCTGATCTTCAAGAACGAGCGGCAGCTCGCCGACTTCGGGCGGCCGGCCCTCGCCGGCGGTCGCGACGGCGTGATCTATCACCAGTGGGACCCGCGCTACCGCCCGACCGCCGCCGCCGGCCGGCCGTTCGCCATCGCCTACCTGGGCGACCGCCGCTCGTTCGCCCTCTGCGACCAGATCCCCGGCGTCGTCTGCTGCTCGAGCGACTACTTCCGCCGCGCCCTCGAGTTCAACTGCCATCTGTCGATCCGCGGCGACGAGCGCGAGGTGCTCTACAAACCGAACTGCAAGATCTCGACGGCCGCCGCCTGCGAGGTCAACCTGGTGACGACCCGCGACGCGAGCGCCGTCGAGCTGCTGGGGGAGGACTATCCCTACTACACGGCGGCCGACCTGCCGAGCATCCTGGCGACCATCGAGCGGGCGCGCCGCGACTTCCACGGCGCGACCTGGGAGCGGGGGCTCGCGGCGATGCGGCGGGTGCGCGAGCGGACCGGCATGGACCGCATCCTCGACGACTATCTCGCCTATTTCGAGCGATTCGACTGAAACCAAGGAGGGGCGACCCGATGAGCGTGGAGATCACCGGCAGGTACACCGGCAGACTGGGAACGGAGCTGCGCCATGGCCCCTCGGGGACGCTGCTGCGCACCGCGGCGCCCCTCGACAACCAGGGAGACGGCAGCTCGTTCTCGCCCACCGACCTGGTGGCGGCGGCCTTCGCCTCCTGCATCGTCACCACCATGGCGATCGTCGCCGAGCGCGAGGGGATCGCCTTCGAGGACGTCACCTTCCGGGTGGAGAAGCACATGATCGCCCAGCCGCGGCGGATCGGAGCGCTGCCGGTCGTCATCCACATGCCGGCCGGGCTCACCCCCGAGCAGCGCCAGAAGCTCGAGCGCACCGCCCACGCCTGCCCCGTCCACAAGAGCCTGCTCGAGAACCTCGACAAGACGGTGACCTTCGTCTATCCGGCGTCCGCCGCTCCGGAAGGATGAGCGGGTAGGCAACGTTGCCACCGACCTGTGGTGGCGGGGTTCTGGGTGGGCGGAGCTTCGCTAGAGGCCGGCGGCGGCGCGGAGCAGCTCGGGGAGGTGCTTCTCGATCCAGCGCTCGGCGCGGTCGAGGAGGGGATAGAGCCGCTCGTTGCGGCGGAACTCCGGCGTATGCACGTAGCGCCGCCCGTTGCGCACGACCGGCGGCAGCGCGGCGTGGAGGAGCTCGTGGTAGACGACCGCCTCCACCACGTACTGCGGCACCCGCCCGTGGTCGAGGGCGCGGTGGACGCGGATCAGGTTGTCCTCGTAGGAGTAGCTCCCGAGCTGGATGGTCGATTTCCGCGCCCGCCGCCCGCGGCAGCGGTGGCTGACCGTCCCCCCCGCCTTGCCCCAGGTGATGTCCACCTTGAGCCGGCCGGCGAAGAAATCGCGGTTGAGCTGGTCGCGCAGCACGCGCAGATCGAGGGTTTCCCCGAGCGGATCGAGGGGCGGCCGGAGGTGCGGCTGGACCGGCGCCGCGACCCGCTGGCGGGTGAAGTGCTCGCGGATGACGGCGAGCGCCTCGCGGGCGCGGTCGCTCCCCTTGCGGCTCTCGACGAACTCCGCCACCGCGCGCAGCACCGGCTCGGGGGCTTCGGCGAAGGAGCGGTGGATGCGCAGCGCGATCGGCTCGCCCGGACGCGCATTCTTGACCGTCAGGATGGTCCGGCGGTTGTCGGTCAGGGTGAGCGAGGACAGCCTGCCCTTGGTGAGGCGGGAGAGGCGCCGCAGGAGCTCGGCCTGCGGGTTCCGCGCCGGACCCTCGCGCCGCGGCAGGGGCGGCGGCGGCGGGCGGGCCGCTCGTGCGCCGGCGCCGGCCGCGGGCCGAAGAGGTCGAGCTGGACGGGGAAGCGGGGGTCGCGCGCCCCCGCGCCCCGCGGGCGGCGGAGGGCGCGGCGGGGGTCGCGCGGCAGCGCCTGGGTCGACGTCCTCACCCGGCCTCCGGCGATGGGAAGGGGGGCGAGGGACGGTCCGCGAGCGAGCGGAATTCCGGCAAAAGGTACCTCCGCGGGGATGGTTCCGTGGGGCGCGAGCGCGTCGGCCTGCGCCTGCCCGGCCCGTGATGGACTCTAGCACAGCGGCAGAGAGGCGCTGCACCCGGCCGCTCGGCCCGTCTGGTTTCCTCCCTTCTCGAAGTGGAGCCGACCCAGGCTCGACAGGACGTCGAGACAGGCTGGAGAGTGGTCAAGCTGGCTCCCGTCCCTCAATTTATGGAGTGGAGTGGAGATTTCGCTGTTTTTCGTCTCCGAGGTGACAATCCGCGCAGGCTCGGCTCACGGCATCGGCCAGCGCTCGCCGATGGCGAGGGTATGGACCCGCTCGGGGTCCCCTCCCCCGGCGGCGACCTCGCGGGCGAGCACGCGGGGAGCCAGGTCGACCGGCTCGTCGGTGAGGTCGAAGACCCCCCAGTGCATCGGCAGCAGGTGGGCGGCCCCGAGGTCGCGGAAGGCACGGAGGGCCTCGGCGGGGTCCATGTGCTGGAGCCGCATGAACCAGCGCGGCTCGTAGGCGCCGATGGGCAGCAGGGCGACATCGATCGGGGCGAGCCGCCGCCCGATCTCGGCGAAGCCCGCGAAATAGCCGGAGTCGCCCCCGAAGTAGATCCGGCGGGAACCCGAGTCGAGGAGCCACGAGCACCAGAGGGTCGAGTTGCGGGCGGCGTCGAGCCGGTTCGACCAGTGCTGGGCGGGCAGGCAGGTCAGGGTCCAGCGCCCGTGGCGGACGCTCTGCCACCAGTCGACCTCGACGACCGGCCCCGCGTTGCGGCCGCGGAACCAGCGCCCGAGCCCCAGCGGCACGAACCAGGGGATCGCCGGCAGGTGGGCGACCGTCCAGGAATCCAGGTGGTCGTAGTGGTTGTGCGAGAGGACGGCGAAGGCGTGGGGCGGCACGGCGGCGAGCGGCACCCCGGGCGGGCTCAGCCGCGGCGGCAGGAGGGCGCGGGCCCCCCAATGGGGGTCGGTCAAGAGGACGTCCGCGCCGTCCTGGAGGGCGAAGCTCGCGTGTCCCACCCAGGTGATCGAGGGCGGCTCGCCGGCGGCGGCGAGATAGCGGCCGTCGTTCGCGACCACCGGCACCCGCGGCGGCGGGTGGCGGCCGTACGGATTCCTGCCGAGCTTCCAGCGCAGGAGGTCGCCGAGCCCGCGCGTCTCCGGCGTCCACGGGTTGAAGAACCGCCCGCCCGCCTGGTGCGGGGCCCGGAGGAGGCCGGGATCGCCCAGGCTCAACGCCTGCTCGCGGCGGGCTCGCCGCCCAGGAAGCCGCGGCGGATCGCCGCCATCCGCTCCCGGTTGACGCCGAAGTCCGAGCGGCCGAGGCGCGAGGCGGAGCGGAAGTGGAGCCGGCCCGCCGCGTCGTCGAAGGCGAACTCCAGGTCGTCGACGAAGCGGAAGACCGCCGAGCGGACCTCGGCGCGGAGGTAGCCGCCGCCCTCGAGGTCGTCCTCGACGATCCGCGTCCGCGGCAGCTCCCGGAGGAGCGCCCGGAGCCGGGCCCGCGCTGCCGCGGGGTCGCGGTAGGGGAACGGCTCCATCCGCTGGCCGGGCCGGCCGCCTTCGCCGCTCGCGACGCAGTTGGGGGTCCGCGGACAGGGCCGCAGGCGGGCGGCGGGGCTGGACGAGCGCGGTCTGGGCACGTTCGGGGCTCCGGGGAAGCGGGACGCCGGCGCCGCCGGACGCGAGCGGGGGCCTCCCGGCGTGCTCTATTATGTACGGCGCCGCCGCGGGTCGAGCCCCGCACCCCGAATCCATCCCTGCACCCAGGAAGCCATTCGAGCGAAGCGAGGCGCGATCCCCATGCTGATGCTGTCCGCCGACGACCGGCGCGCTCTGTGGCAGCGCCTGATCGAGGCCATCGAGGCCTACACCGAGGAGGTGGGGAGCGCGCGGGTGGCGCCGCGCCTCGATCCCGAGGAGATCCGCGGCCTTCTCGCCCGCTTCGACTTCGGCGCGCCGGTCGAGCCCAACGAAGCCCTCGACTTCGCCGTCGGCGGCCTCTGGCGCCACCAGGTCCATACCCCCCATCCGCGCTACTTCGGCCTCTTCAACCCGGCGCCCACCACCATGGGCATCGCCGCCGACGCCCTGGTCGCCGCCTTCAACCCCCAGCTCGCCGCCTGGAGCCACAGCCCGCTCGCCGCCGAGATCGAGCAGCACCTGGTGCGCGCCTTCGCCGAGCGCTTCGGCTACGATCGCGAGCGCGCCGAGGGGACCTTCACCTCGGGCGGCGCCGAGGCGAATCACACGGCGCTCCTGGCGGCGCTGCTGCGCGCCTTCCCGGAGGTCGGCCGCCGCGGCCTCCTCGCCCTGCGCAGCCAGCCCGTCCTCTACGTCTCGTCCGAGGCTCACCACTCGTTCTGGAAGGCCGCCCGCCTCTGCGGGCTCGGCACCGAGGCGGTGCGCGAGATCCCGGTCGACGGCGAGCTGCGCATGGAGGTGGACGAGCTGCGCGCCGCGGTCGAGCGCGACCGGCGCGAGGGGTGCTCCCCTTTCATGGTCGTGGCGACCGCCGGCACCACCGCCGCCGGCACCGTCGATCCCCTGCCAGCCATCGCCGACCTCGCCGACGAGGAGCGGCTCTGGTTCCACGTCGACGCCGCCTGGGGCGGGGCGGCGGCGCTCGACTCGGCGCTGCGGCCGATCCTCGCCGGCATCGAGCGCGCGGCGTCGATCACCTTCGACGCCCACAAGTGGCTGTCGGTGCCCATGGGGGCGGGGCTCTTCCTCACCCGCCAGACGGGCGTCCTCGAGCGCACCTTCCGGGTGGCGGCCGGCTACATGCCGCGCGACGCCGGCGACCTCTCCGTCGCCGACCCCTACGCGCACTCGATCCAGTGGTCGCGCCGCTTCATCGGGCTCAAGCTGTTCCTCTCGCTCGCCGTCGCCGGCTGGCGGGGGTACGAGGAGGCGATCCGCCATCAGACGGCGATGGGGGAGCTCCTGCGCGAGCGCCTCCGGGCCGCCTCCTGGGAGCCGGTCAACCGGACCCCGCTGCCGGTCGTCTGCTTCGTCGACTCCACCCGCCCGGACGGCGGCTCGGGCGCCTATCTCGACGCCGTCGCCGCCGACGTCGTCGGCTCGGGAGATGCCTGGATCAGCACCGTCCGCCTGGGGGAGGCCCGCCCGGCGCTCCGCGCCTGCATCACCAACGTCCGCACCGGCCCCGCCGACCTCGACGCCCTGGTGACGGCCCTCGGGGCGGCGCGGCGGCGGACGGCCGTGGCCGTCGGTTGAGCGGTCGCGAAATCGCTACGGTGAAGACGGCATCTGATACTCTCGGCCGGCGCGCCGTGCCGGGTGCGTCGCTGTCACGCCCCGACCGGGCGCGGCACTCTACTAGTGAAGCCGGCGGTCGCGGGGCTAGAATGTCCTGGCGGGTTCGGCGAGACCCCAGGGGCGGCGCGGTCCGCCGCCCGCAACACCCGTAAGGAGAACGACATGAGCTGGGAAGAGAGAGAAGACACCACGATCTACAAGGTCGTCGTGAACCACGAGGAGCAGTATTCGATCTGGCCGGCCCACCGCGAGAACCCGCTGGGCTGGAACGACGTCGGCAAGAGCGGCCCCAAGGACGAGTGCCTGGCCCACATCAAGGAAGTGTGGACCGACATGCGCCCGCTCTCCCTGCGCAAGAAGATGGAAGAGATGGAGAAGAACAAGCAGGCGGACCAGTCGGCCAACTGACGGCGCCGGCCGGCCACGGCCGGCACCATCCATAGAGCGGAATCGATCCGAGCGTGAGCCCCAGCGCCCCACCCGCCGAGCGGTGGCTCGCCTATCGCGAGCCCAATCCTCGGGCGCGCCTGCGCCTCTTCTGCTTCCCCTATGCCGGCGGCGGCGCCTCGGTCTACCGCGGCTGGGCGGCGTCGCTGCCGGGGGACGTCGAGGTCTGTCCGGTGCAGCTCCCCGGCCGCGAGAGCCGTCTGCGGGAGACGCCGTTCACCCACTGGCAGCCGCTGGTGGAGGCCTTGGCCGAGGTCCTGCCGCCCTACTTCGAGATGCCGTTCGCCTTCTTCGGCCACAGCATGGGGGCGCTCTTGAGCTTCGAGCTGGCGCGGCTGCTGCGCCGCCGGGGCGGGGCGCTGCCGGTCCACCTCTTCGTCTCGGGCCGCCGGGCGCCGCAGCTCCCGGCCCGCGAGGAGCCGATCCACGAGCTCCCCGAGGCCCAATTCATCGAGAAGCTCCGCGAGCTCAACGGCACTCCCGAGGAGGTGCTCCAGCACGGCGAGCTGATGCGCCTGCTCCTGCCGATCCTCCGCGCCGACTTCGGGGTCAACGAGACCCACCAGTTCCACGACGAGGAGCCGTTCGACTTCGGCATCTCGGCGTTCGGGGGCCTGGGCGACGAGGACGTCAACCGGGAGGATCTGGAGCTCTGGAAGACCCACACCCGCGGCCGCTTCCGCCTGCGGATGCTGCCCGGGGACCACTTCTTCCTCCACGGCGCCCGCGACCTCATCGCCGAGGCGATGTCGCGCGACCTGGCCGAGCTGTCGAGCCAGACCCTCTCCGAACGCGCGCGGTGAACGGCTCCGCGCCCCCCGGTCCAGCCCCTGGCTGGCCGGCGCGCGGGGTGCCGCCGGCCCCGGACCTGCCGCCGGGCGAGATCCAGGTCTGGGCGATCCCGCTCGATCCGCCGGCCGAGCGCGTGGCGGCTCTCGCCCGCGTCCTCACCCCTGACGAGGAGGCGCGCGCCGCCCGCTTCCGCTTCGACGTCCACCGGCGCCGCTACGTCGTCGGCCGCGGCGTCCTCCGCGCTCTCCTCGGCGCCTACCTGCGGGTTCCTCCCGCGGCTCTCCGCTTCGACTACCGCGAGCGGGGCAAGCCCGACCTCGCTGCCCCGTGGCGCGGCGAGGGGCTCGCCTTCAATCTCTCCAACTCCGAGGATCTGGCCCTCGTCGGCTTCGTGCGCGGCGCGGACCTCGGAGTCGACGTCGAGTACCTCAAGGAGATGTCGGACCTGACGGAGATCGCGACCCGCTTCTTCTCGGCCTCCGAGGTGGCGACGCTCGCCGGGGTGCCGGCCGAGCGCAAGAAGGAAGCCTTCTTCAACTGCTGGACGCGCAAGGAGGCCTACCTGAAGGCGGTCGGAGTGGGGCTCGCGGCGCCCCTCGATTCCTTCGCCGTCACCCTCGAGCCCGGCGCGGCGCCGCGCATGCTCACCCTGGAGGGGGACCGCGAGCGGGCGGCGCGCTGGTTCTTCCGCCACCTCGCGCCGCGGCCGGACTTCCTGGGAGCGGTGGCGATCGAGCTGCCGGACGCCGCCGCCCCGCCGCCGCGGGTCGTCTGCTGGAGCTACGCAGGCTGATTCGGGCTCAGGAGCGCGGGGCGTCGGGTCTCGCCTCGAGCGCCGCCGGCTGCGGGAGCTCGCGCGAGGTTCCGATCCCGATGCCGAAGCCGGCGCTCGCCGGCGGCCGCTCGGCCTGCAGGTGACCGCGCAGCCAGGCCGCGAGGTGGGCCTTCTGCTCCGCCGTCGCCTTGGGGTCGGGCTCGAGCTTCCAGCGCCGCGCCGGCTTCTCGCCGAAGGTGACCGGCAGGCGGGTCAGCCGCTCGCGCCGCGCCACGAGGAGGGCCGCCCGCTCGCCCGGCCGGTAGGCCTTGAGCCGCTCCGCCCAGCTCTCCGGGGGAACCCGGTAGTCGCCGATCGCCAGGATCTCGTCGCCGACGTTGATCCCGGCCTGGTAGGCGGGGGTGGCGCGCTTGACCTCGGTCACGGTCAGCCGCCCCTTCTGCACCTCGGTCTCGACCCCCAGCCAACCGGCGGGCTCCCGCCGCGGCTCGTCGGTCTCGTCGGCCGCGCCGCCGTCCTTCGAGCGGTCGAGGGTGAAGCGCAGGCCCAGCCAGTCGAGCGCCTCCTGGTACTCGAGCTCCTCGGCGCTGCCGACGGCCCTCTCGAGCCAATCGGCGGTGGCGCGCCCGGCGACCTCCTCGACGGTCTGGCGCAGCTGCGCCTCGGTGAAGCCCCGCTCCGCGGAGTAGCGGCGCCAGGCGAGGCGGAGCACGTCGTCCAAGCTGCGCTCGCCGCGGGTGGCGCGCCGGATGCGGGCGTCGAGCAGGAAGCCGACGACCGCCCCCTTGGTGTAATAGCTGGTGCCGGTGTTGACGAAGTTCTCGTCGCGCCGGTAGTACTTGATCCAGGCGTCGAACGAGGCGGCGCGCAGCGACTGCACGAGGCGGCCGGGGGTGCTCTGGAGAGTGTCGATCTGCTTCGACAGGCGCTTCAGATACTCGTCGCGGGTGGCGAGGCCGGCGCGCGGCAGCAGCAGGTCGTCGTAGTAGGAGGTGAGCCCCTCCGCCATCCAGAGCCCCTGGGTGTAGACCTCGTGCTCGTAGTCGAAGCGGTCGAGCTCGACCGGCCGCAGGCGCTTGACGTTCCAGGCATGGAAGAGCTCGTGGCCGGCGAGGCTCAGCCAGTCGAGCCGCCCCTCGCGGGTGCGCGCCTTCCAGCGGCTGGTCATCAGCACGGTCGAGCTCTTGTGCTCGAGCCCGCCGGACTCCTCGGTGATCAGGTTGAAGAAGACGTAGCGCGAGTAGGGAGCGCTCCCCCAGAACGCGACCTCCTCCTGCACCAGCCGCTCGAGATCGGCGGCGGCGCGCGCCCCGTCCCACACCCGCCCTTCGCCCCGCTCTTCGCCGCCCGCCCCCTCGTCGACCAGGAGGTGGAGCTTGCCCGCCACCTCGAAGCGGTGGATCTCGGGGTTGCCGGCGTAGATCGGCGAGTCGACCAGGGCGTCGAAGTCCTCGGCGCGGTAGGCGTGCTCGGCGCCGGCGACGCTCGCGAGGGTGGAGATGGAAGTCTTCCAGGCCGCCGGCAACACCAGGCGCACCTCGTAGGGCACCGCGCGGCCGTCGGCGGGGGCGAGGAAGGTGGGGGCGCCGTTGATCAGGGCGAACCCCGCGTCGACGAAGTCCGAGCGCACCGACATCTCGCGCGCGTAGAGCCGGTAGCGGACCACGGCATGGGCCTCGCCCCCGGTCGTCACGCGCCAGCGGTTCTTGGCGGTCTTCTCGACCGCGAGGGGGCGGCCGTCCTCCCCGGCGGCGGCGAGGCCTTCGACGTTCTTGGCGAACTCACGTACCAGGTAGGAGCCCGGCGTCCACACGGCCATCGCCAGCTCGATCGCCGGCTGGCCGTGGGTCGGGAAGCGGCCCTCGACCTCGATCAGGTGGGTCTCCGGGGCCGGAAAGCGGAGGGTATAAGAGATCGGTTCGGACATCTCGGCTCCGTACAGTAGGAACGCGCCCGGGCATGCCACCATGCCGAGAATCAGAGGGCGCGCAAGTCGACACATCGATCGCACGATACGGGGAGCGACCTTACCGCATTTCTGCCCTTTCGGATGCAACCGTATGGCGGTTTGGGCGGTCTCATTTCGGTCGCGGATATACTGGCGCCCGCCATCCGCCAACTTTCGGAAACTCTTGCATGTTCGCCGAGCCCGAGCCGCCCCGACCGCCGACCCCGAGAGCGGTCGACCCGGAGGCGCGGACCCTCGCTCGCCTGCTCTCCCCGCTCGGCCAGCGGGCGGGTGACCCCTCCCATTTCAGTGCTCCCGCGTCGCGGGAACGGTCCGCCGCGGCCCGGCCGGTCGACCCCGGCCGCTTCGGCGGCGCGCTCGCCGGCTTGCCGGCGGCGGATCGCGCCGCGGCCCTCGCCGAGTCGCCGCCGGAGGGCTTGCCCGAGCTCCGCGGCCTCTGGCGCCGCTGGCAGCGCCGCGAGGTGGCGGACGCCCTCCCCTCGACTCTCCCCTTCGTCACCTCGGGCCTCGCCCACGGGCTCTCCCTCGTCGCCGACCTCTTCGCCGGCGAGGGCCGAGCGGTCGCCGTCCCCGAGCCCTTCTGGGGCAACTACCGCCAGGCTTTCGCGGTGCGCCACGGCGCCGGCCTGCTGACCGCGCCGGCCTACGACGAGGCGGGCGCTTACGATCCGCGCTCGCTCGCCCGCGCTCTCGCCGCGCTCCCGGTGGACGAGCCGGCGGTCGCCATGCTGAACCTCCCCTCGAACCCCGGCGGCTACATGCCGACGCGGGACGAGCGCGCGGAGCTCGTCGCCTCGCTGGTCGAGGAGGCCGGGCGCCGTCCGCTGGTCGTGGTCTGCGACGACGCCTATGCCGGATTGGTCTACGAGCCCGCGGTGCCGCGCGCCTCGCTCTTCTGGGACCTGGTCGGCGCTCACCCGAGCCTGGTGCCGGTCAAGGTGGACGGCGGCACCAAGGAATTCTCCTTCTTCGGCGGCCGGGTGGGCTTCCTCACCTTCGGCTTGGCGCCCGATTCGCCCGCCTCGGCCGGGCTCGAGAGCAAGCTCCGCGCCCTGGTCCAGGCGACGATCGGCTCGCCGCCGGCGACCGGCCAGGTGGTGCTGCTGCAGGCGCTGCGGACGCCGGGGATCGAGCGCGAGGTCGAGGCGGTCCGCGCGCTCCTGGACGAGCGCTATCGGGCCTTGAAGCCGGCGCTCGCCGCGGTCGATCCGCGGCTCCTGCGCGTGCTGCCATTCAATGCCGGCTGCTTCGCGCTGGTCGAGATCCCGGCGGCTCTGGGCTTGACCGCCGACGCCGTGCGCCGGCATCTCCTGGAACATCAGGACACCGGAACGATCGCTATCGGCGCGCGCTACCTGCGCATCGCGCACTGCTCGGTCGACGCGGCGGACCTGCCGGAGCTGGCGCGGCGGATCGAGCGGGGGGTGGAGGAGATGGCAGGGCAGAGATCTTTGTAGACATAGCCAGGATGAAGCGTCGCGGAATCCAGCAGCATCACGGATTCAATGTGCCGGTGCTCCGGGGTTCCACTGCGCTCTCGTCCGGGCTACAACCCTTTCACATATCCCCCGTCCACCACCCACGCCTGGCCGGTCACGTAGCTCGCCTCGGGAGAGCAGAGGAAGGCGATCGCCGCGGCGATCTCCTCCGGTTTTCCCAGGCGGCCCATGGCGGCGTTCGCGGCCCAGCCGGCGAGGATCTCTTCTTTGTTTTGCCGGTGCGCTCGGCGGTGGCGGCGGCGACCTCGTGCTGCCTTTCGGTCAGGGTGTAGCCGGGGAGGACGGCGTTGACCGTAACGCCTTCGGGGGCGACTTCCTGGGCGAGGGTCTTCAAATACCCGAGCACCGCGGGACGCAGCGCGTTCGAGAGGGCCGAGCCGGCGATCGGCTGGCGCGAGGAGACGGAGTTGATGGCGACGATGCGGCCCCAGCGGCGCTCGCGCATGCCGGGGAGCACCAGGCGGCAGAGGCGGGGGACGAAGAGGAGGGCGATGGGGATCGCCGCCTGCCAGTCCTCGTCGGTCAGCTCGGCGGCGGGCGCCGCCTTGGGGCCGCCGCCGTGGGCGACCAGGACGTCGATCGGTCCGAGCTGCCGCTCGACCTCGGCCACCGCGTCCGCCAGGGCCTGCGGGTCGCGGACGTCCGCGGCGACCGCGGCGATCTTTCCTTCCGGTCCCGCTTCGGCGGCGAGCGCGGTGCGCGCCGCCGCGAGCTTCTCGCCGCCGCGGCTGGCGATGGCGACCGCCGCGCCGCGCGCGACGAGCGCCCGCGCCGCCGCGAAACCCATGCCGCTCGACGCGCCGGTGACGAGCGCCACGCGGCCCGCGAGGTCGGCGCGAGCGGCCGGGGCGCCGCTCTCGGCGCTCACTTGCCGATCCTCTTGCCCGTCGGCGTCGTACTCGTAGACGCCGCGGCCGACCTTCTGCCCCAGGCGTCCGGCGCGGACGTGCTGGACGATCAGGTTGTTCGGCCGGTAGGCCTCGCCCAGTGTCCGATGAAGGAACTCGAGGATCGAGAGGCGGACGTCCAGCCCCACCAGGTCGACCATCTCGAACGGCCCCATGGGATGGTTCAAGCCGAGCTTCAGCGCCTTGTCGATGTCCTCGGCCGAGGCGACCCCCTCCTGCAGCATGCGGAAGGCCTCGTTGCCGATCAGCGCGTTGATCCGCGAGGTGACGAAGCCCGGGGCCTCGTTCACCAGGACGACCTCCTTGCCCATCCGCGCCGAGACCTCGCGGAGCGTCGCGAGCGTCGCCTCCGAGGTCTCGAGGCCGCGCACCAGCTCGATCAGCTTCATCAGGTGGACGGGGTTGAAGAAGTGCATGCCGGCGAAGCGCTCGGGACGGCCGGAGGCGGCCGCCATCTCGGTGATCGAGAGGGCCGAGGTGTTGGAGGCGAAGAGCGCGTGCTCCGGGGCGGACGCCGCCACCCGGCGGAAGGTCTCGGCCTTGAGCGCCATGTCCTCGGGGACCGCCTCGATCACCAGGTCGGCGGGGCCGACGGCGCGGGCGAGGTCGTCGAAGGTCTCGAGCCGCGCGATGGCGCCCTCGGCGGCCGGCTTCTCGATCTTCCCCAGCTCGACCCCGCGGTGGAGGTTCTTGGCGATCGAGGCGGCGGCGCGGGCGAGGGCCTGGGGGTCGGTGTCGAAGAGGGTGGTCGCGAAGCCGCCCAGCGCGGCGACGTGGGCGATGCCGCGGCCCATGGTGCCGGCGCCGAGCACGGCGATGGCCTGGACCTTCCGAGGGGTCTCGTGGGGGGGCATGAGCTTCCTTGAGGAGAGGGCCGGTCAGGAGACCGGGATGTTGTGGACGCCGGTCGTCTTGGCGGCCAGGTTGCGCAGCTCGTCGGCGATCGCCAGAGTGTTCCGCACCGCCGCCGCGGCGAGCTCCTGGAGCTCGGGGGTCAGGGCGTACTTCTCGAGGATCTCGCGCCCGAGCTGGTGGTGGTGGATCTCCTCGGGCTGGATGATCTCGCTGTAGAGCCTGGCCGTGCCGTCGTCGCCGACCGACTGGCAGAACTTGACGAACTGGGTGTTGCGGATCTCGGCGATGGCCTCGCTCGCGAAGGTGCCGGCGGCGATGCGCTCGACCGTCGTCCGCAGGCCGCGGAGGTACTGGTAGAGGGGGCTGTGGCCGTCGGCGAGCGGCTCGAAGCCGTCGAGATCCTCGCCGAGCTCGGCGAGGCGCCGGCTGATCAGGCCGTAGTGCTTCATCTCGTCGCCGCATTGGAGCGCCAGGGCCATCTTGGCGTCCACCTCCGGGGTGGTCGGCATGTAGAAGCCGGCGAGCTCGCTCGCCTCGAGCTCGCTCTTCAGGGCGAGCTTGAGCAGGGTGACGACGTCGACCCTGCCGTCCGACTCCGACTCGAGGGTGTCCGTCTCGCCCAGCCGGGCGAAGAGGCGGCCCATCTCCTCGAGGAGGCCCGCGACGAATTCCTTGCCGGTCACCGGCTCCAGCCCTCCCTGCCGCTCCGCCGCCGCCGCGATCCGTTCGCGGGCGCCGGCGTGTTGCGTCCGGACGACATTCTATCCCCGTCAGCCCTCGACGGTCCGCAACACCGCCCGCACCGGCGAGGCGTCGAGGCCGGCGAGCTTGAGCGGCAGGGCGATCAGCTCGTAGATCCCCTCGGGGACGCCGTCGAGGACCAGCCCCTCGAGGATCGCCACCCCGCCGCGCACCAGCGTGTGATGGGCCGCGAGGTCGGCGCTCTCGAAGGGGTCGACCGATGGGGTATCGAGGCCGACGAGCAGCAGCCCGCGCTCGGCGAGCAGGGCGGCGAGCTCGGGGGAGAGGCCGGAGAAGCGCTCCGAGAAGCCGCGCCGGTCGGCGAGGCTCTCGGTGCGCAGCAGCAGCCGGCGCGGGTTGCCGAGGTCGATCCCCTCGACGTGGCGCGGCTCGATCAAGCGGAGGGGAGGGACCTTGTGCACCCGGCAGGTGCCGAGGTACGGCTCGAGCGACACCTCGCCGATCCCCTCGCCGCGGCCGTCGACGTGGAAGGGGGCGTCGGCGTGCGAGCCGAGGTGGGGTGTCGTGGCGATCGCCGACAGGTTGACCGGGTCGCCGTTGGCGGTCGCGAGGGTCAGCCGCGAGCCGAACGGCGTGTCTCCGGGCCAGACGGGGGTCTCGGGGCGGATGGTGGGCGACAGGTCGTAGAGCATGGTCGAGCCCTCCGTTCTCGCCCGATCATATGTCCCGCCCGCTGCATCTCGCGCCTCGCCGCCCGGGAGTCGAGATGAACCCGCGAGGAGTCGAGATAAATCGCCGCCGAGTGGAGAGGGAGCGGCCGAAGGTCGAGATGAAACGGTGACAGCTCGAGCTGCCGCCGCTTCAGGTGCGGATGAAGTCGCGGAGGGTCGAGATGGACCGGCGCGGGCCTGAGATGGAGCGGCGAAATCTCCCGGTGGAGCGACGAAATCTCGAGATGGCGCCGCGAAAGGTCGAAATGAGCCGGCGGAGGGTCGAGCTGGAGCGGCGCGGGATCGAGATGGAGCGACGAGATCTCGAGATGGGCGCCGGCCCTGGTCCGAACCTTGCTCGGGCTGAGGGCATGCCGGGCCCGCCGGAGCACGAGGTCGTCCCCTACCCGCCGATCGCCGACTACGCCATCATCGGCGACTGCCGCTGCGCGGCGCTGATCTCGAAGGCGGGATCGCTCGACTGGCTCTGCCTGCCGCGGTTCGACAGCCCGGCGGTGTTCGCGGCGATCCTCGACACTCACCAGGGAGGGCGGTTCTCGGTGCGGCCGGTCGCGCCCTTCGCGGTCTCGCGGCGCTACGTCGCAGGGACCAACCTCCTCGAGACCACCTTCACCACCGACGCCGGCATCCTCCGCCTCACCGACCTCTTCTTCGTCGAGGACATGGCGGCGCGGCGGGCCGAGCTGCGGGTCGAGCACGAGCTGATCCGCCGCCTCGAGTGCCTCGCGGGGAGCGTCGAGGTCGAGATCCTCTGCGACCCGCGCCCGGGCTTCGGCGCCTGGCCGACCTCGCCGCGCGACCGCCGCCGGCTGGGCTGGGCGTTCGAGGCCGGCCCGCAGGTGCTCTTCCTGCAGAGCCAGCTCCCCCTCGCGCCGGGCGCGGCCGGCGACGGGCACGGCGGCGGCCCGGCCGGCCCGGCCGGCCTGGCGGGCCGGGCGACGCTCACCGCCGGCCAGCGCCGCTATCTGTCGCTCGCCATCGAGAGCGGCGACCCGGCCGCCATCCCGCCCCTGGGCGAGGCCGGCGAGCACGTCGAGGCGCGGCTCGACCGCTCGCGGCGATGGTGGCAGTCCTGGAGCGGCCGCTGCCGCTACCAGGGGCCGCACGGCGCGGCGGTCCAGCGCAGCATCCTGACGCTCAAGCTCCTCACCTACGCCCCCTCGGGGGCGGTCATCGCGGCGCCGACCACGTCGCTGCCGGAGTGGATCGGCGGCGCGCGCAACTGGGACTACCGCTACTGCTGGCTGCGCGACGCCTCCTGGACCCTCGCCGCCTTCTTCGACCTCGGCTACCAGGAGGAGGGCAAGGCCTTCCTCTCGTGGATCCTCTACGCGACCCGCCTCCACCACCGCCAGCTCAACGTGCTCTACGACGTCCACGGCACCCAGAGGACCGCCGAGCGCGAGCTCACCCACCTCGAGGGCTACGCCGGCTCGCGGCCGGTGCGGGTGGGCAACGGCGCCGCGGATCAGCTCCAGCTCGACATCTACGGCGAGCTGGTCGAGTCGGCCGCCGACTTCGTCAAGCGCGGCGGCGAGCTCGACCGCTCCCAGGCGCACCTCCTCGCCCGCCTGGGCGACATCGTCTGCACGATCTGGCGCCAGCCCGACGAGGGGATCTGGGAGAAGCGCTCCGGCCGCTTCCACCACACCTACTCGAAGATGATGTGCTGGGTGGCGCTCGACCGGCTGCTCCGCCTGGCGAAGGAGGGCCACGTCCGGATCGACGTCGAGAGGATCGGCCGCGAGCGCGACGCCATCCGCGCGGCGATCGAGAGCCGCGGCTGGAACGCGGCGCTCGAGAGCTACGTCGACGTCTTCGACGGCGACGGGGTGGACGCCTCGCTCCTCCTCTTCGGCGTCTACGGCTACTGCGACAAGCAGTCGCCCCGGCTCGCCTCGACCTTCGCCCGCATCGACCGCGAGCTGGGGCGAAACGGCCTCCTCTACCGCTATCCGCCGGGCAGCGACGGCCTCCCCGGCGGCGAGTCCGCCTTCGGCCTCTGCAGCTTCTGGGCGGTCGAGGTGCTGGCGCGGATGGGGGAGCTCGCGCCGGCGGCCGGGCGCTTCGACCACCTCCTCGGCTTCGCCAACGACGTCGGGCTCTACGCCGAGGAGATCGACCCGGCGAGCGGCGCCTTCCTCGGCAACTTCCCGCAGGCGTTCTCGCACGTCGGCCTGATCAACGCCGCGCTCACCCTCTCCGAGGTCGAGGGGCAGAGCCGGCCGGCCGCCACCTCGGGGCGGACGGGGACGCGGGTATGAACGGCGGCGCCGTCGACTGGGGGAGCGCCCTCCTCTGGGGGTTCTTCTCGACCCTCGTCCTGACGGTCGTCATGTCCGCCGCCCAGGGGCTCGGCCTGTCGCGCATCAGCATGCCCTTCCTGGTCGGCTCGATCTTCACCCCCGACCGCAGCCGGGCGAACGTCGTCGGGATCGGCGATCCACTTCCTGAACGGCTGGCTGACCTCGCTCGTCTACGCGGTGGTCTTCGCCGCCCTGGGCCGGGCCACCTGGTGGCTGGGGGCGCTCCTCGGGCTCCTCCAGGGGCTCGTCGTCGTCGTCGTCGTGCTGCCGCTCCTGCCCAGCATCCACCCTCGCATGGCGACCGAGGACTACGGCCCCACCCCCACCCGCCAGCTCGAGCCGCCGGGTTTCCTGGGCCTCAACTACGGCCGCCGGACGCCCCTCATCACCCTCTTCGCGCACCTCTGCTATGGGATCCTGCTGGGGGCGCTCTACGGGGTGAGATAGGCGGCAAGCCGCGGCCGGCGCCGCCGCGTTCTAGGGTAGGATCGGTGCCCTCGACCGCGGAGGGGGCCGTCCAGGAGACACTTCCATGAGAGATGAGAACGAGCTCGGGATCGCCGGACCGGCCGTGCTCGAGCCCGCGGCGCGCGGCTCGTCGGCGCACGACCTGTCGGGGCTGGACGCCGAGCAGCAGGGCAAGGTCGTCCGCATCGCCGAGCACGTGCGCGGCATCCTCGACGCGCTCGGCCTCGACACCGCGGACCCCAACCTCGCCGAGACCGACATCCGGGTCGCCAAGATGTACCTCGAGATGTTCCACGGCCTCGAGGAGGGCGCCGAGCCCAAGGTCACGACCTTCCCCAACGAAGAAGGCTACAGCCACATGGTGATGGAGACGCAGCTCCCCTTCTACTCCATGTGCGCCCATCATCTCGTCCCCTTCTACGGCCACGCCCACATCGCCTACATCCCGCGCGAGCGCATCCTCGGCCTCTCGAAGTTCGCCCGCATCCTCGAGTTCTACGCCAAGCGGCCGCAGCTCCAGGAGCGGCTGACCGAGCAGGTGGTGACCTTCCTCGAGGAGAAGCTGCAGCCGCAGGGGGCGATGGTGGTCATCGAGGCGCGCCACCTCTGCGTCGAGATGCGCGGGGTGAAGAAGCCCGGCGCGCTCACCGTGACGTCGGCGCTGCGCGGCATCTTCCACCAGAAGCCGGTGCGGGAGGAGTTCCTTGACCTGCTGCGCCGCACCTAGGGCTCGTCTCCACTCCCTGCGGGCGCTCGCCATGGCCGTTGCTCTCCTGGCCGCCGCTCTGCTGGCCGGCGCCTGCGCGAGCGGCGGCGGCCAGCCGGTGCAGAGCGCCGCCGCGGTCACCAACCCCTCGCTCTCCCCCGAGTACGCGACCTGGATGGTGGGCGCGGTGGCGCGCCTGGCGACGCCGCAGGAGGTGAGCGCCTATCTGGCGTTGAACGACGATGCCGCGGCGCAGGACTTCATCCGCAAGTTCTGGCAGCAGCGCAACCCGACCCCCGACCGGCCGGACAACCCCCTCCTCGCGACCTTCGAGCAGCGCGCCGCCCAGGCCGACCGCCTCTACACGGAGTCCGGCTTGCCCGGCCGGCAGACGCCGCGCGGGACGGTCTACATCCTCTACGGGCGGCCGCGGAAGACCGAGTTCGAAGAGCCGTCGCGGCCGAACGCCTCGACCCTCGAGGTGTGGGTCTACGGCCCCAACGCCGCCAGCGGCCTCGACGGCAAGCGCCCGGCGGAGCGCTACCGCTGGGTCAAGCGGGGCGACCTGACGGTTCTCTACTCCGGCGCGCCGGCGGCGCAGCAGCCCGTGCTGCCGCTCCTGCCGCCGCCCTAGGCCGCGGCCGGCCGCGCGAGCCCAAGCCCGACCCCCTCGAGGAGCCGACCATGACCGAGCGTAGAGCCGTGCTCGCGGGGACCGGGGTCGCCATCCCGCCCCACGAGATCGACAACCACCGGCTCGCCCGGATCATCGAGACCAACGACGACTGGATCCGCGAGCGCAGCGGCATCGTCACCCGCTACTACGTCGACGCCGGCGTCGGCTCGGCGGACCTCGGGGCCGAAGCGGCGCGCGCCGCGCTCGCCGACGCCGGCATCGCGGCCGGCGAGGTGGACTATCTGGTCTGCGCCACGATGACCCCGGACCACTACTTCCCCGGCAGCGGCACGCTCATCCAGCAGAAGCTGGGGATCGGGGCGATCCCGGCGCTCGACATCCGCCAGCAGTGCGCCGGCTTCGCCTACGGCCTGCAGGTGGTCGACGCGCTCATCCGCTCGGGGATCGCGCGCACCGTGCTCCTCGTCGGCGCCGACGTCCACACCTCGCTGATGCCGTTCTCGGCCCGCACCTTCGAGGTGCTGCACGACCGCGACCCGGGGCCGCTGCCGGCGGAGGACTTCGAGTGGAACTCGCGCTTCCGCCACCTCCTGGTGCTCTTCGGCGACGGCGCCGGCGCCATGGTCTTCCGCGGCGAGGACGGCGGCGAGCGGGGGATCCTCGCCGCGGCCCTCTACGGCGACGGCAACCACAAGGACATCCTCCACGTCCCCGGCCTCGGCTCGAAGCACCGCCCCTTCGTCACCTGCGACATGATCCGCGCCGCCGAGACGGTGCCGGTGATGGACGGCCGCGCCGTCTTCAAGCTGGCGGTGACCCGCATGCCCGAGGTGACGCGCGAGGTGCTCGCCCGCTGCGGCTACACCATCGCCGACCTCGACCTCCTCATCATGCACCAGGCGAACCTGCGCATCAACGAAGCGTCACAAAAGGCCCTCGGGCTCCCCAACGAGAAGGTCCACAACAACATCCAGAAATACGGCAACACCACCTCCGGCACCCTGCCCATCGCCTTCCACGACGCGCGCCAGCAGGGCAAGGCCCCGGCGGGCTCGCTGGTCGCCTTCACGGCCCTGGGCGCCGGCTTGCACTGGGGCTCGGTGCTGGTGCGGTTGTAGCGGGGCGAGCTTGACGGCGTTTCGGCGCGAGGGTAGCGTGCCGCGCAAGCTCGTGGCGGTGCCGGCCCTTTGAAGCTCCCTTTCGATCAGCGTTTCTCGCGCTGGCCTAGCGATGGCCGTGCGGCAGCCCCGCGAAGCTCCCGCGGACGGTGAGCGGTGCCGGCGGCCACTCGATGACCTTCCCCGTCCGGGCGTTCTCGCAGATGGCGAGCTTGACGAGGAAGCGGCCGCCGAGCTCGTCGGTGCCTGCCCGCGTGGTGTGGAGATAGCCGGTGGCACGATCCGCCGGCCGGCAGCGCAGTCTCCGCTCCTTGCCCGCGAGAGCCAGCGGGAACACGAGGCGCGTTCCTGGAGCGATGCGCCCTTCGCCGTCGGTCTCGATGGCGAGATCCCAGCCGTCGGCGCCGAGCTCGAGGCGGTCGGACCCGACGCTGCCGATCCTGGCGCCGCGGCTCGCGTGGTCGAACCCCAGCTCGCTGGGGACTCCGAAGAGGGGCAGGGCGGAGTCCGGGAGGATCCCGAAGAGGGGTAGGGCGGAGGGAGGCCTCAGGACGTGCACCTCGAACGACGGGCCGCGGAGAGTCTCCGAGACGCTCGCCGCGGCCGGCTCGTCCGGTCGCGATCCGAGCACGACGAGGCCGGCGAGCAACGCCAGCGCGATGAGGATCAGCGCTGTCTTCATGCCGCCCAGTCGATGAGCGGTGCGGGCGCGAACGTGAGGGGGCTCAGCACGGCTCGATCGTAACACCCGGAGCTTCGCCCCGAGGCCCGAGCCCGGCGCGGCAGAGAGTAGCCCGGATGTAGCGGAGCGTAATCCGGGGCTTCTTCTACCGCACCGCCGAGTACTCGGAGAGGATGCCGTGCTCGACGCGCCGCTCGGCCTGGGCAAAGCCGGCCTCGGTCAAGGCGGCGAGGATCGTCGCCGGCGGCACGCAGTGCTCGATGGTGTCCCAGTAATACTCCATGAGGATCTGCGTCCCGCGGCCGCCGCGCAGGCGCGCCACTCGCGGCGCCAGGCGGCCGAGGAGGAGCTTGGCGAGGCGGAAGGCGAGGCGGCCGTCCGGCCGGGTGATCTCGAGGAGGAGCACCTTGCCGCCCGGTTTGAGGACCCGCCGGTACTCCGCGAAGGCCGCCCGCAGGTCGGCGACGTGGCGCAGGGCGTAGCCCATCGAGAGGAAGTCGAACCGGCCGCCGGCGAAGGGAAGCGCCTCGCCCACGGCGCGCACCCGGCGGGAGACGCCCCGCCGGCCGGTCTCCTGGAGCATCCCGAGGCTCGGGTCGAGCGCGGTGGCCGAGCCCGCGGGGCCGACGATCGTCCGCGCGTGGGCGGCGAGGACGCCGGTGCCGCAACCGACATCGAGAGCGTTCATGCCGCTCGCGAGCCCGCTGCGCAGCAGGGCCTGGCGGCGGTACCAGTGCCCGGAGCCGAGGCTCATCACCTGGTTCACCCAGTCGTAGGCGGGCGCCGCCGCGTCGAACCAGGAGTCGATCCGGCGCCGCCGCTCGCCCTCGTCGCGGTAATAGCGGGTGAGCGGTGGGTGCGGCGGCAGCGGGGCCGGCGCGGGATGCGCGCCGCAGGACGTCATCGGCTGAGCGCTCCTGTCGCGGCTGCCCGGGCTCTATACCTGCCGTCGGCTTCCGCGCTCTCTGAGGTCATTGGTCTCGCGCTCGCATTCGAGGTGCTCCACGGTACCTCTCCCCGATCAGGCGATGCGGATCTCTCCTGCCGGAATCAGGGCGCGGGCCTCGTCCAGCCGCCCCGCGGGGACGAGCAAGTCGATCTTCACCAGCGGATAGAAAAAGAAGTAGAGGGCGCGGAAGCGATGCGCCCGCGGCAGCGCCTCGATGCCCTGCTGCGCCAGGAGCGACCGCAGGTAGGAAGCGAGATGAACATTGTCGAGCTGCAGCAGGTGTGCGCTCCCGCTGTGCCTTTTTGCGAACGACAGCTCGTCGCGGAGATCCAGTGTGATCGCGGTAAGGACGAAGACGACATCGAGGCCCAGGTAGACCGAAACCGGGAGATAGCGCCAGAGGAGGTAGAGCCCGAGCGCCCCCGCCGTCAGGAGCGCCGTGGTGCGGACGAAGCGGCGGTCGACGAGAGAGCTGATCTCTGCGGGAACCTCGGCGAGCGGCGCCAGATTGGCCGCCATGCGCCGGCGGTTGGCGAACAGCGCGAAGGTGAGGAAGGAGAACGCGGGAATGAGGAGGAGCCGTCCGAGGATGGAATAGAGCGGCGTGATCTGCGGCAGCCCGAGGCGAGAGACCGCCCAGCGGCTGGCTGCGAACGAGAGGATCGCTTGCGTCCAGAGGAGCGGCTCGATGCCCTGCGGCAGGGTCGGGAGCGCCAGCGGTAGCGCGCCGCCCTCCGCTCTCAGCTTGACCTCCTCGCGCCGCAGGCTGAGCCAGGCGGCGAGCGCGAAGAACGGGACCACGGTGAGGGCAGAGAACAGGAGGTTGGTGCGGGCGGAATCTCCGGCAGCCTGCGTCGCCTGATGGCGCCACGCGCGCTCCGTGACGAGGATCGTCTGGAGGCCGATCATCCAGCAAAAGCCGTTGCCGATACCCCACCGCGAGATCGCCGTGGCGAGTGCGAAGAGCGCGGCGGTGGCGGCGGTCAGGGTGACCACCGTGAAGAGGATGAACTCCCCGCCCGGGTGGGCGACGACGGGCTCGCCCGCGGTGACCATGCGGCTGAGGCTGAAGGCGATGCCAGCCGCCTGGACGGCCGCCACCAAGAGTCCGGCGGCGAGGGCCGCCCGGTCGAGCCGTGCGCGACCGGCGAGGCCACCCTGGCGTAGGTTCCGGCCGGAGGTCAAAGAGAACAGCTCGACGAGGAGGAATCCCACATACAGCGGCTGCAGGCCGAGGGCGAGGAGGCTCAGCCTGACCTGGGGCGGGAAACCGGGAGCGCCCGAGCGGATCCACCCCAGCGGCACGTAGCTCGCGCCCCACGTGGCGGTGAGCAGGAGAGCGGTGACGGCCGCTGGCACGAAGAGGGGCCGTGAAGGGGGCTCGTTCGGCGAGGACAGGGTACCTCCGCCGCGATCGTGCGGTTTGGGTCGGGATGGTTCGACCCGCGCCGGAGTATAGCCGAAGGCTCCGCGGGCTAACCCGGCGCCGGCTTCTGTTTCAGCTTCGCGAGCTGGCGGTTGTAGAGCTGGACGGCGATCTGCTGGAAGAGCTTTTCGGTGCGGCGCTGCCAGTCCTTGATCTGCATCCGCTCGAAGGGGGCGCTCACCTGGACGAGGCCCTTGCCGTCGTCGGCGCGGCTCACCTTGACCCGCAGGTCCCCCTGGAGGAGCGCCCAGTCGGGGGTCGTCTCGACGCGCGGGTCGAAGCGCTCGCCGGCGAGCTGCATCGCCTCGACCACCGCCGAGAGGAGGCTGCCCTCCGCCTGGTCGTAGGCGGTGTCGTAGGTGCGCGAGGCGAGATGGCTGCCCGCCGGCGGCCGGTAGCCGTCGGTCGCCAGGAGCTCCTGGTAGTGCGGATCGTTCGACAGGCCGGCGAAGTTGGGATCGGTCCGCGCCCGCAGGCGCGAGCGCTCGTCGAGCTCGACGGCGCGGCGCAGGTTGGCGACCGCCAGGGCGGCGTAGCCGGCGGCGGCGTAGTTGCTCGCCACCAGGTAGCTCGCGTCGGCGATGCCGGGCTGCTTGCCGAGATAGCTCTGGAAATGGCCGCTCGCCGCCTGGAGCTTGCCCTGGAGGAGGAGGACGGCGCCGATGTTCAGGTCGTTCTCCGGCGCCCGCGGATCGAGCTTCTCGGCCTGCGCGAAGGCGGCGAGCGCGGCGTCGTAGCGCTTGCCGGCGACCTCGAGCGCGGCGCGGTGGAGCCAACCCTGGCGCAGCGTCGGGTCGAGCTCGAGCGCCCGGTCGAGGTCCTTCTTGCCGCCGGGGAGGTCGTCCGAGAGGAAGCGCGCCGTGCTCCGCAGGAGGAGCGCGCGGGCGTTCGCCGGCTCGCGCTGGAGCAGGTCGTCGAGGAGCGGCAGCGCCTGCCCGGGGTTGTTGGCGTCGACCAGCTCCTGCGCCTTGGCGAGCGTCTGGGCCGCGGTCCGGGGGGCGGCGGCGAGCGGCGTGGCGAGCGTGGCGAGCGCCAGAGCGAGGAGGGAAAGTATCGGAAGCGGGCGCGCGGGGCGCAGCGGGTGCCGTCGGACCATGGTTCTCCTTTGCCGCCGGGAGGCGCCTAGAATGTAGACGACCCGCCGCCGCTTGCCAAGCGCGATCTGTCCCAGGGCTACAATCGTCTCGCGATGCCCGTCCCCAATCCGGCCGTCCGCGCCCTCGATCCCACGGCGATCGCCGCCGCCCTGTCGCGCCGCCTGATGGGCCAGGAGACCGCCGTGCGCGAGATGGCGGTCGCCCTCGCCAAGCACCTGGGCGGCCTGCGCGTCGGCAACATCCTGATGATCGGCTCCTCGGGGACGGGGAAGACGACGCTCATGCGCGCCGTCGAATCCTTCCTCGCCGCCGACCCGGAGCTCGCCGGCCGCTCGAGCGTCGTCCGCCTGCACGCCAACGTGCTCGGCGAGGAGGCCGAGCGCGGCCGGCCGGGGCAGGCGGTCCTCGCCCGCCTCCTCGAGCGCGCCAGGGAGCAGCTCGGAGCGGCGGCGCCGCTCGAGCGGATCCTCGCCCGCGCCGCCTCGGGGGTCGTCTTCATCGACGAGGTCGACAAGATCCGCGCCCGCGTCGGCGAGGTCACCAACGTCGCCGGCATCCGCGCCCAGGAGGCCCTCCTCACCCTGATCGAGAACGAGGCGGTGCCGGTGGACCTCCCCGCCTGGGCGGGCGGCGGTCTCGCGACGGTCGACTCCTCCGGGCTCCTCTTCGTCTGCGCCGGCGCCTTCGAGGGTCTCTACGACGCGGTCTTCGACCGGGTGACGATCGGCCGCGACAAGGGGTTCCTGCAGCCGGTGACGGTCGTCGAGGGGGGGCAGGTGCGCGAGATGCTCGCCTTCGAGCTGCGCGACTGGCTGCGCAACGAGGACCTCTTCGACTACGGGATGAGCCCGCAGTTCCTGTCGCGCTTCGACGCCGTCCTGCTGCTCGACAACCTGTCGCAGGACGAGCTGGTGCGGATCTTCCTCGAGACGCCGGACTCGGCCTTCCACCAGACGCGGAGCTATTTCGAGAGCCGCGGCATCCACCTCGCGATCTCGCCCGCCGCCGTCCGCGCCATCGCCAGCGAGGCCGCCCGCCAGCCGCGCCTGGGCGCCCGCGCCCTGAAGGAGGCCTTCCGCCGCGTCGTCCGCGACTACGAGTTCGACCCCGCCAAGGCGGCGAAGGACGGCGTGCTGTTCCTGGACGTCGCCGAGGTCGAGGCGGCGCTCGGCACCTAGCTGCGGGCCTAACCCGCCGTCGCGAGCTGCCGCTTCTCGCGCCGCTCCAGCAGCTCGGCGTAGCGCCGCTTGCGCTTGCGGCCGATCCAGACCTGGGGGAAGAAGGTGACGAAGGCGAGGATCGCCGAGACGATCATCAGACGCGCGTAGACCTGCTTGCGCGCCGGGCCGCCGACCTCGAGGAGCACGGCGGTGAAGTAGGTGTAGACGATGTTGATCGGCGTCAGCCCGATCACCGTCGTGGTGAGGAAGAGCCCCGGCGGGATGCCGGCGAGCGCCGCGCAGTAGTTGACGAGAGCGAAGGGGAAGGGGAGGAAGCGCACTCCCACGAGCCCCCAGAAGCCGCGCTTCGCCACCTGCCGCTCGATCTTCTTCAGCCGCTTGCCGCCGAGCTGGGAGACGAAGTCGCGCCCCAGGGCCCGGCCCACGAAGTAGGTCGCGGCGCCGCCGAGCGAGGTGCCGACGACGTTCAAGACCGACCCCCAGACGGCGCCGAAGACGATGCCGCCGGTGATCATCATCGGGCTCGCCGGGAAGCCCAGCGGGCAGAGCAGGACGTAGCTCGCGACGAGCGCCGGCGCCGCCCACCAGCTGCGCCGCAGCAGGTCGCGGTAGGCGAGGAGGTTCTTCTCGTTGAGCATCCCGGCGAGCGGCGTCCAGCGCAGGACGGCGATGCCGGCGAGGATCAGGGCGACGAGTATGGCGAAGCGGACGAGGGCCTGCCGCGGCACCCGGCGGCCCGGCGGCACGAGGGCTTCGGGGCGGTCGGCCGTCTCGGGAAGATTCATGCGGGAGGGAGAGAGCGGCGGTGCGGCCGGGTCCTTACGGGCCGGCGGGCGGCGGGGCGGCGGCGGGCGGATCGAGCTTCAGGTACTCCCGCATCTGTCGGGTGAGGATGTCCTGCGCCGCGGGGTCCATGAAGTTCAGGCGCAGCTCGTTGATGACCATCACCTCGGCCGCCTGCCAGTCGCGCCAGCAGTCGGCGCAGGCGCGGGCCTGGATCTCGCGGCCGATCTCGCCGCGCAGCGGCGGCCTGGGCAGCGCCGGGGCATCCGGGCGCTCGCAGCGGGAGCAGTGGACGGTGTCCATCGTCAGCGCACCTCTCCCGGCAGGATGATCCGGCTGCTCGCGGCGGGCCAGCACCTCGCGCGGGATGCGCACCAGGAGCAGGAGGTCGCGCTCGCTCTCCCGTCCCTTGAGGCTCTTCACCACGTCGTCGACCACGGCGAGCTTGACGTAGGCGGCGCGCTTGTCGTTCTGGCGCGCGCTCTCGAGCACGAGCTGGTCGAGCGGGATCATCTCGACCCGCTCCGGGTACTTCTCGAGCGCGAAGGCGAGGGCTTGCTGGGGGTCTTCCGTCGGCGGCATGGGGCGGCCCTCCCGGACCGATGGGGCACGGCGATTCTACACGCCGCCGGCGCTACGTCTCGGTGAGCCCAGGGCTGGCGAGCGCGGCGCGGAAGTAGCGGATGGTCGACTCGAGCCCCTCGGCGAGCGCGACCCGGGGCTCCCAGCCGAGCCGCGCCCTGGCGAGCGAGATGTCGGGCTGGCGGGTGCGCGGGTCGTCGACGGGCAGCGGCTGGAAGACGATCTTGCTGCGGCTGCCGGCCGCGGCGCGGATCGTCTCGGCGAACTGGAGGATCGTCATCTCGTGCGGGTTGCCGATGTTGACCGGCGTCGTCACGTCGGAGAGGAGCAGGCGGTAGATCCCCTCGACCAGGTCGGAGACGTAGCAGAAGGAGCGCGTCTGGCTGCCGTCGCCGAAGACGGTCATCGCGTCGCCGAGGAGCGCCTGCTGCACGAAGGCCGGCACCACCCGGCCGTCGCGCAGGCGCATCCGCGGGCCGTAGGTGTTGAAGATGCGGACGATCCGCACGTCGAGCCCGTGGTAGCGGTGGTAGGCCATCGCCATCGCCTCGGCGAAGCGCTTGGCCTCGTCATAGACGCCGCGCGGCCCCACCGGGTTGACGTTGCCCCAGTAGGTCTCGGGCTGCGGGTGGACGAGCGGATCGCCGTAGACCTCGGAGGTCGAGGCGAGGAGGAAGCGCGCGCTCTTCGCCTTGGCGAGCCCCAGCGAGTTGTGGGTGCCGAGCGAGCCGACCTTGAGGGTCTGGATCGGCAGCTCGAGGTAGTCGATGGGCGACGCCGGCGAGGCGAAGTGGAGGACGAAGTCGACCGGGCCGTCGATCTCGAACGGGCGCGACACGTCGTGCTGGCGGAAGCGGAAGCCGTCGCCGCTCGCGGCGAGGAGCGGCGCGATGTTCTCCGTCCGCCCGGTCACCAGGTTGTCGACGCAGGTGACGCGGTGCCCCTCGGCGAGCAGCCGCTCGCAGAGGTGCGAGCCGAGGAAGCCGGCGCCTCCGGTGACGACGGCGTGGGTCACGAGACCGCCCCGCCGCCGGCGGGCCGGCCGTTCGGCTTGCCCGCCGGCTTGGCCTCGAGCGCCGCGGTCCCGCCGCGCCGCGGGCGCCCGCTTGGCGCGGCGGCGGTCGGGCTTGGTGCCCGACTTGGCGTCCGATCTGGTGTCGGATCCTAGGCCATCGGGCCTGCCGTCGGGGCGCCCGACCGAGATGTACTCGAACTGCGCCGCCGCCATCTTCTCCGGCTCGTAGAGGTTGCGCAGGTCGATCACCAGCGGCCGCCGCATCAGCCGGCGCAGGCGCGGCAGCTCGAGCTTCCTGAACTGGTTCCACTCGGTGCAGATGACGACGGCGTCGGCGTCGGCCGCCGCCTCGTAGGCGTTGTCGCAGAAGACCGCGGCGGGGAAGAGCGGCTTGCAGGCGGTCATCGCCTCGGGGTCGAAGGCGTGGACGCGGGCGCCGCCGTCCAAGAGGCCGCGGACGACCGGCAGCGCCGGCGATTCGCGGATGTCGTCGGTGTCGGGCTTGAAGGCGAGCCCGAGGACGGCGACCTTCTTGTCGACCATGCCGCCCAGGGCGCGCTCGATCTTGCCGATCATCCGCGCCTTGGTCGCCTCGTTGGCCTCGAGCACCGCGTCGATGATGCGGAAGCGCAGGCCCTGCTCGCGGGCGATCTGGGCGACGGCGCGGGTGTCCTTGGGGAAGCAGGAGCCGCCGAAGCCGGGGCCGGCGGAGAGGAACTTGGGGCCGATGCGGTTGTCGAGGCCCATGCCGCGCGCCACCACCTCGACGTTCGCCCCCAGCGCCTCGCAGAGGTGGGCGACCTCGTTGATGAAGGAGATCTTGACCGCCAGGAAGCCGTTGCTGGCGTACTTGATGAGCTCGGCGCTCTCGACGTCGGTGATGACGAAGGGCACGTCGGCGGCGGAGAGCGGCGAGTAGACGTCGAGCATGAGGTCGATCGCCTCCTGGTCGCGGCTGCCGATCACCACCCGGTCGGGATGCATGAAGTCCTCGATCGCCGATCCCTCGCGGAGGAACTCGGGGTTCGACACCACCGCGAAGCGGTGCTTGCCCTTGGCCCCCTGCTCGACGATCTCCTCGATCATCTTGCCGGTGCCGATCGGCACCGTCGACTTGGTGACGATCACCTTGTAGCCGTTCAGGTGCTGGGCGATCGAGGCGGCGACCTCGCGCACGAAGGTGAGGTCGGCCGAGCCGTCGGGCAGCGGCGGCGTGCCGACGGCGATGAAGATCACCTTGGCGCTCTCGATCGCCGGGGCCAGCTCGGTCGAGAAGGAGAGCCGGCCCTCCGCCATGTTGCTCCGCACCAGGGTGGCGAGGCCGGGCTCGTAGATCGGCACCTCCCCGCGGCGCAGGGCCTCGACCTTGGCGCCATCCTTGTCGACGCCGACGACGTGCATGCCGAAGTCGGCGAGACAGGCGCCGGTCACCAGGCCCACGTAACCGCTACCTACGACGCAGATGTTCATGGCTTGGCCAGCTCTCTATAGGTGTCGTCGGTCGGCGGCGGGCCGCCGCCTGGAGCGGCCGCGCTCGCGGTCCCCTGCTCGCGATACCAGGCGACGAAGCGTTTGAGACCCTCGCGGATCGGAACTTTGGGGGAGTAGGCCAAGAGCCGTGCGGCCTTGGAGACATCGGCATAGGTGATCGGCACGTCCCCGGGCTGGTTGGGAAGATATTCGATGCGCGGCTCGACGGCAAGCTCGGCGGCGATCCAGCGGATGAGGTCGGCGAGCGAGGTGGTGTCGGCGCCGCCCAGGTTGAGGATCTCGAAGCCGGGCGCCAGGTCGAGCGTCGCGACGAGCCCGTCGACGATGTCGTCGACGTAGGTGTAGTCGCGGCGGCTCGCCCCGTCGCCGTAGAGCGGCACGGTCTCGCCGCGGGCGATCAGGTCGGTGAACTTGTGGATCGCCATCTCCGGCCGCTGCGCCGGGCCGTAGACGGTGAAGAAGCGCAGGCAGGCGACGCGCATGCCGTAGAGGTGGTGGTAGTTGTAGCCGAGGAGCTCGCCGGCGCGCTTGGTGGTGGCGTAGGGGCTGATCGGCTGGTTGACCTCGTCCGCCTCGGAGAACGGCACCTTCGAGTTGATGCCGTAGACCGACGAGGAGGAGCCGAAGAGGAAGACCTCGGGCCCGTGATGGCGCGCCGCCTCGAGCAGGCGGAGGGTGCCGATGCAGTTGACGTCCTCGTAGAGCACCGGCTCGCGGAGGCTCGGCCGCACGCCGGCCCGCGCCGCCAGGTGGACGACGCCGTCGAAGCGGCCGCGCGCGAAGAGGCCGTCGACCAGGGCCGCGTCGCGGATGTCGCCCTCGACGAGCGCGAAGCGGTCGCCGCCCGGCCCGCGCCGGGTGGCCGCGACGTTGTCGCGCTTCCTCGCCGGGTCGTAGAAGTCGTTGAAGTCGTCGAGCACGGTCACGCGATCGCCGCGCCCGAGCAGGCGCCGCACCAGGTGGGAGCCGATGAAGCCGGCGCCCCCGGTCACCAGGATGTGTTGGGTCATAGGGTCGGGTCGGTCCCTTTTAGATGGAGAGCGGGATGGAAAGCGGGATGGAAAGCGGGAGGCTCGGTCATCGCGGCGGCGGCGGAGCGGCGGCGTCGCCATGGCTGTCCTCGTCCGCCGGCGGCGGTGGAGAGGCGTCCGCCGGCGGTGGCGCCGGGTTGGCCGGCGGCAGGGAGGAAGCGCCGGCCGGCGGCGCGGCGGCGCCGTCGCGCTCGTCGGCCGTCCCACGCGGGCCGCCCGCCGCGTCGTAGCGCTTCTTGATCCCCGTGCTCTGCCGGTTGCGGATCAGCCAGCGCAAGAGGCGCGAGTCGTTGACGCCGACCAGGATGTCGTTGACGGCGTCGTAGATCTTGGGGTCGTTGATGAGCTCGGCGGCGGTGCCCTTGCCGCGGTCGAGCTTGGCCGCCACCGAGTCCAGGCGGTCGACGATGTCGCGCACCTTGCCGGAGACCTCGCGGGCGTAGCCCTCGTCGTGGATCAGCTTGGGCACCAGGCCGTCGCCGGCCTCGAGCTCGCCGCTGAACTTCTGCAGGTCGGCCGCCACCTTCTGCAGGCTGGCGATCGTCTGGTCGTAGGAGCGCCGCGTCGCCGGGTCATTGAGCAGGCCGGGGATGAGCCCCTGGCCGGTCCGGGCGCTCGCCACCACGCCGTCGAGCCCGGCGATCGAGCTCGCCAGACGGTCGGCCAGGGCGCGGTCGTTCAGCAGGCGCGGCAGCGGGCCGTCGCCGTGCTCGACCTTGGCGGCGACGCGGTTGACGCTGTCGAGCGTCTGGAAGATCGAGTCCTTCATCCGCCGCCCCGACGCGGAGTCGCTGGTCAGCTCGCCGATCAGGCCCTGTCCCTTGTCGATCCGCCCCAGGATGTCCTTCAACTGGAAGGAGATCGTCGAGACGTTGTCCATCACGTCGGTCCCCGAGGAGATCAGCGCGTCGACGTTGGTCGCCGGCGCGGCGAGGATGCGTCCGCCGGGAGGGATCACCGGGTAGGCGGGGGTGCCGGAGTTGAGCTCGACGTACTTGTCGCCGAGGAGCCCCAAGGTGCGGATGTGGGCCCGCGAGTCGCCGCGCACCCGCTCGGAGTAGTGGCGGTCGACGGAGAGCCGGACGCGGATGTACTTCTTCGTCGGGTCGCGCGGCAGGACGACGCGCTCGATCGAGCCCACCGAGACGCCGTCGATCTCGACCGGGTTGCCCGGCTTGATCCCCGAGACGGTCGAGAAATCGACGTAATAGTCGTCCTTGCGGCTGAAGAGGTTGTTCTCGCGGCCGATCAGGAAGGTGATGATCGCCACCAGGATCATCGCCACCAGCACCACGGCGCCGACGCGGACGGCGCTCCCGGCGTTACGCCGCGGCATCGTCCTCCTCCGGATCCTCCTCGCCGGTGAGGAAGCGGGTGAGCCGTGAGTCGGCCGAGCGGTCGGCCTCCTCCCAGCTCCCCACGAAGCGGAAGCTCCCCTGGGCGAGAAAGATGATGCGGTCGCCGACGTGGCGGGCGAGGGCGACGTCGTGGGTGACGACGACGGCGGTGACGTGGAGCTCGCGCTGGGTGGTGCGGATGAGCCGGCCGATGGTCGCCGCGGTGATGGGGTCGAGCCCGGTCGTCGGCTCGTCGAAGAGCACCACCTCGGGGTCGAGGGCGAGCGAGCGGGCGAGCGCGGCGCGCTTGCGCATGCCGCCCGAGAGATCGGAGGGCATCTTGGCCTCGACCCCGGCGAGCCCCACCATGGCGAGCTTCTCGCTCACCTTGGCGGCGATCTCCTCCTCGCCGAGCGCGGTGTGCTCGCGCAGCGGGAAGGCGATGTTCTCGAAGACGCTCATCGAGTCGAAGAGGGCGCCGCTCTGGAAGAGCATGGCGATGCGCCGGCGCAGGGGGAAGATCTCCTTCTCCTCGAGCTGGGCGAGATCGTTGCCGTCGAAGACCACCCGGCCGGCGTCCGGCGGCTCGAGGCCGTCGAGCTGGCGCAGGGTCACCGACTTGCCGCTCCCCGAGCGCCCCATGATCACCAGGCATTCGCCGCGCAGGACGTCGAAGTCGAGGTCGTCGAGCACGGTGCGGTCGCCGTAGCGCTTGGTCAGGCCGCGGACCTCGTAGATCGCGTCGCTCGTATCGTTCATATCAGGTAGAACAGCTTGGTGAGGAAGAAGTCGGAGATCAGCACGAGGATCGCGGCGAGCACCACGGTGTTGGTGGTGGCGCGGCCGACGCCGTCGGCGCCGCCGGAGGTGGTGAGGCCATGGTAACAGCCGACCATGGCGATGAAGTAACCGAAGAAAAAGGACTTGCCGACGCCGCTCGCGATGTCCGCCAAGGTGAGCGAGGAGAGGACGTCGTTCCAGTAGAGCGAGGCGGGGAGGTCGAGCTGGAGGACGGCGACGATCAGGCCGCCCAGGATGCCCAGGGCGTCGCCGATGACGGTCAGCGCCGGCAGCATGAAGAGCGTCGCGACGAGCTTGGGGACGACGAGCTTCTTCACCGGGTCCGCCGCCATCGAGCGCAGCGCGTCGATCTGCTCGGTCACCTTCATGGTGCCGATCTCGGCGGTCATCCCGGCGCCGATGCGGCCGCCGACGATGAGCGCCGTCAGCACCGGCCCCAGCTCGCGCACCAGCGACTTCGACACCACCGAGCCGATGTAGTACTTGATCCCCAGGGTGGGCAGGCTGTACGCGGTCTGCAGCGCCATGACCATGCCGGTGAACAGCGTCGTGATGCCGGCGACCCCGAGCGAGCGGACGCCGATCTGCTCCATCTGGACGATCCAGAGATCGACCTCGTAGGGCGGGCGCATCATGGCGGCGAAGGCCTGCCCGGTGAGCAGCGCGAGGTCGCCGGTCACCTCGCTGACACGGTGGAGCCTCACCGGCGGATCGGCGCCCAGAGGGCGGCGGGGGCGATGCCGAGGAGGAGGTCGCAGGCCGCCAGCGGCAGCAGGCCACGGCTGAGCCCCGGCTCCCGGAAGGCCGCCCAGGCGAAGGCGAGCGCGCCGGCGATGCGGCCAGCGATCGCCACCGCGATCACCCCGCTGTAGCGCCGCGGGTCGCGGGCGGCGAGGAGATAGAGGGCGGCGAGCATGGCGAGGAGGGTCGCCAGGAGCCAGAGGTAGAACGCCTCGCCCGGCAGCGGCAGGGCGAGCAGCCGGGCGGGAAGACCCGGCGCGGCGACCATCAGGACGGCGAAGACGAGGTCGTAGACCGCCCCCGCCACGAGGCTCGCCTGCAGCAGGGCGAGGGCCCGAAACCGGCGGGCAAAGGGGGCGATGGAACGCATCCGGCCGCATTCTAGCAGGGAGCGTGCCAACAGCCGGCCAGCCGCCGGCGCCGCGGACAGCCATAGCGGGGGCGGCGCTGGACGGGGGAGAATGAGCGCTCCGAGCACGAGGAGGGCGCTCTCTTGGACACCCCCGTCTGGCGCGCGCGAATCTTGAGCGCCGTCGTCACCGTCACCGGCAATCTCTATCTATTGATGGGCACCATCGCGCTGTCGCTCCTCGCCGTCCTCTTCAGCTGGGGGCGGCAGCGCGACGTGGTCGGCTTCGCCATCGCGCGCCTCTGGTCGCGCGGCATCCTCACCTCCTCCGGCGTGCGGCTCGACCCGCGCTACGACCCGCGCATCGACCTCGGAGCGAGCTACGTCTTTCTCGCCAACCACCAGAGCCTGTTCGACATCCCCGTCGTCCTCCTCTCCTCGCCCGGCCAGGTGCGGCTGGTCGCCAAGCGGAGCCTCTTCCGCATCCCGTTCCTCGGCTGGGCGATGAGCGTCGGCGGCTTCATCGCGGTCGACCGCGACGACCGCAGCACGGCGCGCGAGACCTTCGCCCAGGCGACCGCGAAGCTCCGGCGCGGCACCTCGGTCGCCCTCTTCCCCGAGGGGACGCGCGCCCGCGGCGACGTGCTCCTCCCCTTCCAGCGCGGCGGCTTCCTGCTCGCCCTGAGGAGCGGCCTCCCCATCGTGCCGGTCGGCATCCGCGGCACCCGCGCTCTGCGCGGCATCAAGAGCCTGGCGATCCATCCCGGTGTCGCGACGGTCGTCTACGGCGCGCCCATCGACCCCGCCGAGTACGGCCTCAAGCGCAAGAAGGAGCTCGCGGCCGAGGTGCGGCGGCAGATCGCCGAGCTCGCCGGGGTGTCGGCGGGGGAGGAGGAGGCGGCGGCGGGCTGAACCGGCATGGTACGATCCGAGGCGCGGGCCGCGGATCACGGCGGCGCGCGCCCCCACTCCAGCCGGGAAAGAAGAGAGACAGCATGGCGAGCGACATCGAAGCGGGCGTCTGGGAGGCGCTGAAGAAGGTCAAGTTCTCGGGGATGAGCCGGGACGTCGTCTCCTTCGGCTTCGTTCACTCGGTGCAGATCGACGGCGGGGCCGTGCGGGTCGGGCTCGAGATCGCCACCCAGAACGAGGGCGCCGTCGCGGCGCTCAAGCAGGACGTCGACCGCGCCGTCGCCGCCCTGCCGGGAGTGCGGCGGGTGGAGGTCGACGTCCACGTCAAGCGGCCCGCCGGGGCGGGCGACGCGGCGCAGCGCGCGACCTCCCAGGACAAGGCGCTGATCCCCGAGGTGCGCCACGTCGTCGCGGTGGCGAGCGGCAAGGGCGGGGTGGGGAAGTCGACCGTCGCCGCCAATCTGGCGGTCGAGCTCGGCGCCCTCGGCTACCGCGTCGGCCTCCTCGACTCCGACATCTACGGCCCCTCGGTGCCGATGATGTTCGGCATCCAGGAGAAGCCGCGGATCGACGGCAACCGCATCCTCCCCTTCGAGAAGTACGGCATCAAGCTGATGTCGCTCGGCTTCATCCTGGAGACCGACACGCCGGTCATCTGGCGCGGCCCGATGGTCATGCGGGCGATCGAGCAGATGCTGGGCGACGTCGTCTGGGGCGCCCTCGACTACCTGATCCTCGACCTGCCGCCGGGCACCGGCGACGCCCAGCTCACCGTCACCCAGAAGGTGCCGCTCGCCGGCGCGGTGATCGTCACGACGCCGCAGGACGTGGCGCTGATCGACGCGAGGAAGGGCCTCGCCATGTTCCGCAAGGTCAACGTGCCGGTCATCGGGATCGTCGAGAACATGTCCTCCTTCGTCTGCCCGCACTGCGGCGAGGTGACCGACATCTTCAAGAGGGGCGGCGGCGAGCGCACCGCCGACCTCCTGGGCACCGCCTTCTTGGGCGCCATCCCGCTCGATCCCGAGATCGTCAACGGCGGCGACTCCGGCGTGCCGATCGCCGTCGCCGCCCCGACCGGCCCCCACGCCGCCGCCTTCCGCCGCGTCGCGGAAGCCGTCGTCGCGGAGGTCGACAAGCAGAGCGCGTTGAAGCCGAAGCTGTCGATCGTCTAAGCGGCCCCGATGTCCACCGCCCTCCTCGCCGACGCCCATCTGGGCGGCCCCGGCGGCGGCGCGGCGCCGCTCGTCGCGCAGCTCGCGGCGCTTCCGGCGCAGGGGGTCGGGCGCCTGGTGGTCCTCGGCGACCTCTTCCAGGCCTGGGTGGGGTTGCCGCACTTCGAAACCCCCGAGATCGCGGCGGTCGCGCGAGCGCTCGGCGACCTGCGCCGGCGCGGCCTCCGCGTCGACTACGTCGAAGGGAACCGCGACTTCTTCCTCACCCGCAGCCCCTACGCCCACCTCTTCGACGCCATCGCCCTCGAGGTCGCCTTCGAGGCCGGCGGCAGGCGCTACCTCGCCGTCCACGGCGACGGCCTGAACGACCGCGACTGGAAGTACCGCTTCTGGCGCCGCCTGTCGAAGAGCCGTCCGGTCGAGTGGGGCGTCCATGCGATCCCGCGCGCCGTCGCCCGCCGCCTCGTCGCCTCGACCGAGGAGCGCCTGTCGCGGACCAACTTCAAGCACCGCGCGGCGCTCCCCGAGGAGGCGATCCGCGCCTATGCCGAGCGGCGGCTGGCCGAGGGGCACGACGTCCTCCTCCTCGGCCACTTCCACGAGCCGCGGGTGCTCGCCGTCCACGGCGGCGAGGTCCGCCTCCTGGATGCCTGGTTCAAGAGCCGCCGGATCGAATTCGTCTGACCGCGGCGGTTCCCGGGCTCGAGATCCCTAGGCGCCGCGCCGCGCCACTTCCCAGGGCGGGGTCTCCGGCAGCAGCTTGCGGATGGCCCGGTCGAGCGCCGGGTCGAGGAGCTCGCGGTGCTCGGCGAGGTCGTGCCCGGTGCCCGGGAGGACCTCCCAGGAGAGGAGGCCGCGCCAGCGCTTGACCGAGGGCGTGAGGTCCATCGCCGGGGCGAGCGGGTCCTCCTCGCCGCTCAGCACCGCGAGCGGTACCGAGGAGGTCTCGAGGAAGGAGAAGTCGTAGTGGCCGACCGGCGGCGCCAGGGCGAGCATGCGGTCGGCGCGGCCGTCGGCGCCGGTCGCGAGCGCCACGTGACAGCCGAAGGAGTAGCCGCCGACGACGAGCGGCAGCCCCGGCAGGCGCCGGCGCATCTCGGCGATCGCCGCCGCCATGTCGAGCCGCTCCCCCCGCCCCTGGTCGTGTTGCCCCTGGCTCGCGCCGACGCCGCGGAAGTTGAAGCGCAGGACGGCGGCGCCCTGGGCCTCCAGGCGGCGCGCCGTGGCATAGACCACCTTGTTGTGCATCGTGCCGCCATAGAGCGGGTGGGGGTGGGCCACCACCGCCGTCATCCGCAGGGGACCGTCGGGCAGCTTGAGGATCGCTTCCAGGCGCCCGGCGGGGCCGGTGAGCTCGACGGGGGCGATGCCGGACACGTCTTAGAGCTGGTCCGCGCCGAGCGGCAGGGGGCGGTTGTTGGAATCGACGCGGACGTAGATCACCTCGGCCTCGGTCACCTTGATCCGGCCGGTCTCCTGGCCCGGCGTGCGGCGCTCGACCTCGACGATGACCTTGACGGTGATCGAGGTGCGGCCGAGGCGCAGGGTCTCGGTCCAGAAGCTCACCAGGTCGCCGACGAAGACGGGAGCGTGGAACTCCACCTCGCGCATGGCGACGGTGACCAGGCGCCCGGCGCCGTGGCGGTGCGCCTCGACGGCCCCGGCCTGGTCGATGTACGAGAGGATGATGCCGCCGAAGATGGTGCCCAGGGCGTTGGTGTCTTTGGGCATCATGATGACCCGGATGGCGGGTTGCGTCGGTCCGGGCCGCGCGGCGGCCGGTCGGTCGGTCATGCGGATCTCCCTTCTGGAGCCACCGAATTGCGGTCCCGGACCCTCCCGCCGGACGCGGCGGCCGGTGGCCGCAACGGCGTTCGGCCGGGCTCGTCGGCGGTCGCCGGCGGGGGTGCGGCAGGGCGGTGACTTCAGAACGTTCATGCTATCCTAGGCGTCTCCGTCGAGTTCGAGCGGGCCGACTTCGAGAGGCAAATCGCGACCGGAATGGACGGAACCTCATCGCAGCCGAGCGCTCTGGCAGCCTCGAACGACGCGGCGTTGGTTCGGCAGATCGCCGACCATCACGCCGAGGCGCTCGGCGAGCTCTTCAACCGCTACGCATCCACCCTCCTGGGCCTCGCCCGGCGCATCCTCGGCAACACCGCGGACGCCGAGGAGCTCGTGCAGGAAGTCTTCGTCCACGTCTGGAATCAGGGCGGCCGCTACGACGCCGGGCGCTCCTCGGTCTCCACCTGGCTGGTGCTCATCACCCGCAGCCGCGCCATCGACCGCCTGCGCAGCCGCAAGGTGGTCGAGCGCACTCACGACGCCGCTCATCAAGAAGATCCGCTCGAGCATACATCCCCGGAAGGGGCGGACAACGTATTCATGCAGGAGCGGCGGGCGCGGGTGCGGCGGGAGATGGAGAAGCTGCCGCCGGAGCAGCGCGAGGTGCTCGAGATGGCCTTCTACGGGGGCCTGACGCAGACGCAGATCGCGAGCGAGGCAGAGATTCCTCTCGGGACGGTGAAGACCCGGACCCTGCTGGCGATGAAGAAGCTTCGCAACGCACTTCGAGACGAGATCAGGGAACTGCTTTGAGCCAAGAAATCCATCCAGAGGACCAGACGGTCCTCGCGCTGATCGAGGCCCTCGAACAGGGGGCCGGTCTGGACCTGGTCGGCCTCGCCGACCCGGCACTCGGCGGCGAGGCCGGCGAGACCCTGGCGCGCCTCTACACCGAGACCCTCGGACTGATCCCGTACGAGCTCGCTCCGATCGCCCCGTCACCGGCCCTGCGCAACCGGATCATGGCGGTCGTCACCGGCGACGAGACCCAGGAGGTCGCCCGGCCCGAGGCCATGCCGGCCATGCCCGCGACGCCTGTCATGCCTGCCACGGTGCAGACGCCGCCGACCCTGGCGGAGATCGTCTCCTCGCGCCCGTTGATCCAATCGACCGCCCAATCGACCGCCCAACCTGCGGCCATCCCCTTCCCCCTGTCGCCGCCCCTGCAGTCGGTCCCGGCGGCTCAGCCCGCCGCCGCGGCGCGCCGCGCCGGGCGCTGGCCGCTCGCCCTCGCCGCCGGCCTGGCGCTGGCGTTCCTCGGCCTCTCGGCCTGGCTGTTCCTGGGGCTCCTGCAGCAGAACCGGCTGCTCGAGGCGGACCAGACGAAGATCGACCGCCTGCAGCGGGAGCTCAACGGCGAGCGCGCCCACTCGGCCGAGATCGCCGCGGCGCGCAACGACGTCGACCGCCTGCGCTCGCACCTGGGCGACCTCGAGAAGACATTCTCGCTGGTGACCTCGCCGACGGTCGAGATGAGCGCCCTGCGCCCCACCGGCCGGGTGGCCCTCGCCAGCCAGGCGCACGGCCGCATCTATATCGCCGAGGACCACCAGCACTGGTATCTCTCGGTCCAGGACCTCCAACCCTCGGGCACGGGACGGGAGTATCACCTCTGGTTTTTCGGCGACCAGGGGCCGGTCTCCGGCGGCACCTTCACCGCCGCCCCCGGCGAGCCGGTCCACCTGAGCTCGGAGCACATGCCACGCGGCACCAAGGCGATCATCATCACCCTCGAGCCCGCCGCCGGCGTTCCCGCCCCGAGCGGACCGGAAGTGCTGCGGGCAGCGCCCCCGATCAAGATCCTCTGATCCAGCAAGATCCCTTCATCTAGATAGACGAGGTAGCTCCGTCTCTCCTCCGGACGGATCGCTCCGGTGCCCCTTCGGCCTGGCGGTAGCTTTTTTACTTCTTCGGCGGACGGGCCGGGCGGAGCTCGATCAGGCTCGGCAGGGCGCGGGCCGGATAGTCGAGCAGGTCGAGGACCGCCTCCGCGACGTCGTCGGGAGCGAGCTTCCAGTCCTCCGCCTTGCCGCCGTCGGGGTGCGCGAAGCCGGTGTTGACGCTGCCGGGCAGGATGGCGGCCACCCGGACGCCGTGCTGGCGCAGGTCGAGCATCGCGGCCTCCGAGAGCCCGACGAGGCCGAACTTCGAGGCATTGTAGGCGGCGCCTCCCGCCATGGCATTCTTGCCGGCGAGGGAGGCGATGTTGACGATCCAGCCGGCGCCCTGCCGCTTCATCGTCGGCGCTACGGCGCGCAGGAAATAGAAGGGGCCGCAGAGGTTGGTCTCGACGACGGCGCGGAAGTCCTCGCCGGAGAGGTCGTCCACCGCCCGGAAGACGCCGAGGCCGGCATTGTTGACCAGGCAGTCGATCCGCCCGGCCCGCTCCAGCACCCAGCCGACGAACGCATCGACCTCGTCCTGGCGGCGGACGTCGACCGCCCGGCCCGCCACCCGGTCGCCCCCGCCCGGTCCAGTCGCCAGCTCCGCCGCCGCCCGCTCGACGGACCCCGGATCGCGGCTGCAGAAGAAGACCTGCCAGGCGCGCGCGAGGAGACCCTGGGCGATCGCCCGGCCAATGCCGCGGCTCCCTCCGGTGACGACGGCGACTCGCGGATGCTCGCTGCTCATGTCGATCTCTTCCTCCCGGCGTTAGTCTACCGCCCGCGGGCTCTCCACCGAGGGGAGCCCTGCGGCCGGAAATGCCGCCCTCGCGGGCGCTGTTTTCCTCTCTGAGAGGAGTGTATGTCCATGCTCATGTTCCCCGGTTACTTCGGCTACCTGCTGTTCGTCATGCCGGCCCTGCTGTTCTCCCTATGGGCGAGCTGGCGGACACGGTCGGCGTTCAACCGATACTCCAAGGTGCGGACTCTCCGCGGCCTGACCGGCGCCCAGGCGGCGCGGGCGATGCTCGACGGCGCCGGCGTCCACGACGTCTCGATCGTCGCCGCCCAGGGGATGCTCACCGACCACTACAACCCGGCCGACAAGACCCTCAACCTCTCGGAGGGGGTCTTCAGCTCGCCGTCGATCGCGGCGGTCGGGGTCGCCTGCCACGAGGCCGGCCACGCCCTCCAGCACGCCGCCGGCTACAAGCCGCTCTGGCTGCGCTCGGCCCTCGTGCCGACCGCCAACATCGGCTCCAAGGTGGGATATCTGGTGATGATGGCGGGGCTGGTGCTGCTCTACATGACGCACGGTACCTCCGGCGCCGCCGTGGTGCTCTTCGGCGCCATGCTGTTCTCCTTCGTGCTGCTGTTCCAGATCGTCACCCTGCCGGTCGAGTTCGACGCCACCGCGCGCGCCAAGCGGCTGGCGGTGGAGCAGGGGATCGTGGTGATGCAGGAGCGCCAGGGGATGGACCGCGTGCTGGACGCCGCGGCGCTGACCTACGTGGCCGCGGCGGTCTCGACGCTGATGACATTGCTCTACTATCTGATGCGGGCGGGGCTGCTGGGCGGTCGGCGAAATTGACCCCGCAGAAGATGTCGGTCATCTCCTCGTAGCCAGGCCCGGCCGGGCTCGTCCTACGGGCGACACGGAGCGTTCCCTCCTCGATGGACGCGCAGCTCTCCTCGATCGGATCTTGTCCGACCTGGGGAGGGCTCGCGTGCGCGTGGGAGGAATGGTGAGACGGAGGGAGGGGTCTAGCTCTTCGCCGCCGTAGCTTCTTCGGGCTTCCACTTGCGGACCGGAGCCTTGGTGACCCGCCCGCTGCGCAGGCACCGGGTGCAGACCCGGATGTGGCGCACGGTGCCCTCGACCAGCGCCTTCACCCGCTGCAGGTTGGGCTCCATCGTGCGCGAGGTGACGTTGTGCGCGTGGCTGATGTTGCGGCCGAAGACCGTCTTCTTGCCACAGAGCTCGCATTGCTTAGCCATAGTTCGGTTCTCCTAGATCCACCCCCGAAGGGCAGAGAAGGCTACCAGAGCGGCGGCGGCAATTCAAGCATCCTCAGGGTGACAGGAGGCGGGTGACAGGAGGCACAGGCTCGCGAGCCGAGTCGGCGACGGCTCGCGAGCAGGGCACGTGGGCGGCTAGGGACGGGAGCGGCTCAGCAGGGCTGGCAGCTATAGGTGAAGGAGCAGGGATGGGCGGGGTTGCAGCTGAACTGATCGAGGCAGCCGCGGATACCCACGTGGCAGAGGCCGTTGGCGTAGACGGCCGCCTGCGAGCAGTTGGTCGCGGTGCAGGCTGCGGCGATAGGGGTGGGCGTGAAGAGGAGGGACGCCTCGCCGGGGGGCGAGAAGGACGGAGCCGCGGCGGCGGCGGCGCTGACCTCCGGGACCGCTCCCGACGCCGGAGCGGTGGTGGCGGCGAGGGCGAGCGGAGAGGCGAGGAGGATCACGAGGCAGGCGCAGAAGAACAGGGTTCGTTGCAAGGGTCATCTCCTATCGGGACGTGAGAGGGTTCGGGCGGCCCACCGTGCACCCGGTGAGTGCCGCTGGACATCGCGTGCGTTCATTCGGCGCTCCTGCCTCGGCAGAGCGGCACCGCGACGCCGATCGCCGAAGAGCGCTAAGTTACGTTCCCCTCGAAAGATAGCCGGCTGTCAGCAGCTCTTCCGCAAGCATAGAGTTCCCGCAGGGGGCAATATAGCCATAGACGTATTCGCGCCTTGACATGGGTGTTTTTTGTTGCTAGCCTCCAGTCAAGCTTTAAGCAATAGTCAGTAACTCACGTTGGATACAGGGCTTTCCAGGGGAGCTATATCGCCGTGCTCTTCTCGCGCTCGAAGGGAGTCGTGGGTCTCGACATCGGCAGCTCGGCGATCAAGCTCGTCGAGCTCCGTGAACGCAAGGCGGGGGAGTTCCATCTCCAGCGCCTGGGTGTCGAGGCGCTATCGCCGGAGGCCATCGTCGACGGGTCGATCATGGATTCGTCGCTGGTCGTCGACGCCATTCACAAGCTCAACGACCAGACCAAGGTCAAGAGCACCCACTACGCCACGTCGCTCTCCGGGCACTCCGTCATCATCAAGAAGATCCAGCTGCCGGCGATGCCGCAAGAGGAGCTCGCCGAGTCGATCCAATGGGAGGCGGAGCAGTACATCCCCTTCGACATCAACGACGTGCGGCTCGACTACGTGGTGCTCTCCGAGGGCGAGCCGGGGCGCGACAACATGGAGGTCCTCCTCGTCGCGGTCAAGCGCGACAAGGTCAACGACTACGTCTCGGTGATCAGCCAGACGGGGAAGACCCCGGCCTTGGTCGACGTCGACGCCTTCGCGGTGCAGAACGCCTACGAGGTCAGCTACGACCTCGACCCCAGGAAGACCGTCGCCCTGATCAACATGGGCGCCGGCGTCACCAACATCAACATCCTGGCGCGCGGCACGACCGTCTTCTGGCGCGACATCTCCTTCGGCGGCAACCAGTTCACCGAGGCGCTGCAGCGCGAGTTCAACCTCTCGTTCGACCAGGCCGAAGCGCTCAAGCGGGGCCAGGCGGTGGACCGCTACTCGCTCGCCGATGCCCGCCCGGTGCTCGACACCGTCTCGGGCGAGATGGCGGCCGAGATCCGCAAGACCTTCGACTTCTTCTCGGCCACCTCCTCCGAAGGGCCGGTCGACGAGCTGATGCTCTCCGGCGGCTGCTCGCTCACCCCCAACCTGCAGCAGGTCCTGCGCGACCGCTTCGAGGTCACCACCGAGCTGATGAACCCGCTGCGCCGGGTGCACTACAAGGAGAGCGACTTCGACTCCGCGTGGCTGCAGTCGATCGCGCCGATGATGGCCGTGGCGGTGGGTCTCGCCATCCGCAAAGTGGGGGATTGAGGCGCCATGATCAAGATCAACCTGCTCGCCGAGGGCAAGCGACCGGCCGCCGTCCGCAAGGCGAAATCTGCCCAGCTCCTCGAAGGCAAGGATCTCGCCCCCTGGCTGCTCCTCGCCGGCACCCTCCTCGGCCTCCTCGTCTTCGGCGCCTGGTGGTACCTGCTGCACGGCGAGATCGCCGAGCGCGAGCAGCAGATCGGCGCGGCGCAGCGCGAGGTCGATCAGCTGCAGGCGGTGCTGCGCGAGGTCGAGGACTACAAGCAGAAGAAGTCCGAGCTCGAGCGCAAGATCAAGCTCATCAACGACCTCAAGCTCAACCAGCGCGGTCCGGTGCGGGTGATGGACGACGTCTCTCGCGCCCTCCCCGAGCTGCTCTGGCTGGACACCATGCGGATGGGCTCGAACACGATCGAGGTCGAGGGCCGCGCCTTCAACACCAACGCGGTCGCCAACTTCATCGAGAACCTCGACAAGACGCCGGAGTTCGAGGAGCCGACCTTGAAGGACACGCAGGAGCAGACGGCCGGCATCTACAAGTTCCAGGTCAACTTCAACTACAACTTCGCGTCTCTCGCCGGAAAGCCAGCGACGGCGGCCGGACCTGCCCCCAAGGGGGCGGTTCCCAAGCCCGCCGCGCAGGGCGCCGCGACCTCGGGATAGGAGGGCGGCCCAATGGCCATCAAGACGGGGGTGGAGGGCAAGCCCTGGTACATCGGGCTGGCGGCCGGCCTGTGCGTCGGCCTGGTCCTGCTGGGGCTCGGCTACTGGCAGCTCCTCGATCCGATGAAGGACACCATCGAGGGCCAGAAGAGCAAGCTGAAGGATCTGCAGCAGAAGATCCAGCAGGGCCGCAGCGCCCAGGCGCAGCTGCCGCAGTTCCGCGAGGAGGTGCGCCAGCTCGAGCTCGAGCTCGACAAGCTGCTGCGCATCCTGCCGGCGCGGCGCAACACGCCCGACCTGCTGCGCCGCATCCGCGCCCTCGCCGAGCAGGGCGACTTCGTGCTCAAGCGCTTCACCCCCGGCTCGATGACCGACAAAGAGTTCTACAGCGAGTGGCCGATCCAGGTCGATGTCGAGGGCACGTACCACAACCTCGCCCTCTTCTTCGACCGCATCAGCCGGTTCTCGCGCATCATCAACATCGAGGACCTGAACATCAGCGCCTATCCGGGCAAGGGGCCGCACACCATCACCGCCGCCTTCAAGGCGAAGACCTTCGTCTACAAGGAGCCGGCGCCGCCGGCCAAGGACGAGGGGCCGGGCGGTCAGGCGAAGAGGGACAAGGCGGCGGGTGTCGCTCCCCCGCCGGTCCACGGTCCGGCGTCTCCGGACGGCGAAGCTCCGCCGGCGAAGAAGCGGGGCGGCGAGGAGTAGCGATGAAGCGCCGATCGATCCTCTCGACCGTCCTCGCCCTGGCGGTGCTGGCGCCCCTGACGCTGGCGCTGGCGCAGCCGGCGGCCCGCAAGCCGGCGTCGCCGGCCGGCGCCCGGCAGCCCGCGACCGCGCCAGCCGCCAAGCCGTCCGATCCGGCCGGCCAGCCCGGCGCGGCGCCGGGCGCCAACACGCCGGACATCGACCAGATCCTCGAGGGCGAGGAGGAGGTCCTCTCCGGCAACGGCTATTCCTATGACCCCGGCAACCGGCGCGACCCCTTCAAGTCGCTCCTCGTCGCCCCCGACCGGCCGGAGTTCCACGGCCCGCGGCCGGAGGGCATCCCGGGGCTGCTCATCGATGAGATCGACCTGACCGGAATCTTTCGCAAGGGCAAGACCTTCATCGCGCAGGTCAAGGCCGCCAACAACCCGAAGAGCTTTCTGCTGAGGGAGGGCGATCAGCTCTTCGACGGCGACGTGGTCAGCATCAGCCACACCGAGGTGGTCTTCAAGCAGGCGGTCCAAGACCCGACGGCCTTGAAGCCGTTCCGTGAGGTAGTGAAGGCCCTCAAACCGTAGCCGGTCCGGCGAGGTTCCTTGAGGTCCCGAAAGGGAGGCGAGTGCCATGGGAGATGTTTTCATGAGAAGACGAAACGCCGGTTGGCGGCTGCTGATCGCTTCGACAGCCGTAGCGACCGCGCTCGCGATGAGCTGTTCCTCGTCCACGCCGAGACCGGCTAAGGTGGTCGAGGCGGCGCCGGCGCATCAGAACGCGTCGGCCGAAGGCAAGAAGACCACGGCTCCGGCGCCGGCCGAGATCCGCTCCGTCGATCTGCGGGAGGGCGCGCCCGAGGTCTTTCTCGATCTCGAGGCCAGCGCGCCCCTGGTGTGGACCAGCTTCCGCAACGCGCAGGGACAGGTCGTCGTCGAGCTGCCCAACTCCGTCCCCGGGGCCCGCGTCTCCGACCTCGCCCCGCGAGAGGGGCTGATCTCCTCGCTCAAGGTCGAGCGCCAGAACGACGGCAGCCGGCCGCTCACCCGCCTCGTCGTCACCACCCGCCAGGAGGTGGAGCACTCGATCACCTCCGACGGGGCGAAGCTCCGCGTCCAGCTGCTGCCGGTGGAGCCCGAGCGCTCCGCCGCGCACGGCGCGGACGGCGTCGACAAGCCCACCACCCTCGCCTACGAGCCGGTCGGCCAGGAATCGAATGCTGCCAACACCGCCAATGCCGCCGCGCCCGCGCCGCCTGCGGACAGCGCGCCGCCTGCCGTGCGGCCCGCCGAGCCCCCGGCCCTCGTCGTCGCGGTTCCCGCCGGCACGCCGGAGGAGCCGGCGGTCGCCCCGGCTCCCGCCGGCAAGCCGGCCACCCGCCTCTCGGCGATCGAGGTGGTGTCGACGTCCGGGCCGGTGGTCAGGATCGCCGGGGACGGCGAGTTTCCCTATTCCACTTTCGCGCTCGGCGATCCGGCGCGCTTCGTCATCGACCTGGCCGGCGTCGTCAACCACATCCCGCGCTCGGCCGTCAGCGTCGAGGGGGGGCTCGTCCAGCGGGTGCGCATCGCCCAGTTCAAGCCGCTGCCCCAGCCGGTGGCGCGCATCGTCTTCGACCTGCAGCACGGCGCGGTGCCGCACATCGAGCGCACGTCCCGCGGCCTGATGGTCAGCTTCGGCGACGCCGCCCCCGTCGCGGCCGAGGAGACCGCGGCTCCCGCCGCGCGGCAGGAGCGCCAGGAGGTCGCCGCGCCGGTCCCCGTCCTCGCCAAGACCCCGGCCGCGAGACCGGCGGTACCCGCGCCCTCTCACGCCGCGCTGGCCGTGGCGCCGGCTCCGCAGTCGATGGCGCCCGCCGTCCCCGCGGTCGCCGAGCTGACGCCGCCCCCGAGCGCCGCCGCCAAGGCGAGGCCGACGATGACCGCCACCAAGGCCTCGTCGAGCCGCAAGGAGGGGATCGAGGCCGAGGACGCGTCGCTCGAGCCGCCGGCTCCGCCGGCCGCCGCGCCGCCGCCATCGGCCAGGAAGCCGAGCGGGCCGATCGTGCCGCTGACCGACAACAAGCCGGTGGTCGAGAACCGGCCGGCGAGCGCCAAGGCGGCCAACCAGCCGAGCGACCTGCAGCTCACCCGCAAGTCCGGCGCCGCGGGAATCACCGCGGGGACGGGCGGCGGCTCGGCCTCGCCGATTCAGAACTTCGCCAGCCAGGACATCGGCACCCAGGGTGAGAAGAAGTACGTCGGCGAGCCGATCGACCTCAAGGTGACGAACGCCGACGTCACGGAGGTGCTCCGCACCTTCGCCCAGATCTCGGGGTTGAACATCGTCGTCCAGCCCGGCGTCACCGGCACGGTGACCGCCGAGATGGAGAACGTCCCCTGGGACCAGGCGCTCGAGCAGATCCTGAAGATCAACAAGCTGGGCTTCGAGCTCGACGGCAACGTCATGCGCATCGCGCCGACGAACGTGCTGCGCGAAGAGGCGCAGGAGCGCCAGGAGCTCGCCGCGGCGCGCGCCCTGGCGATCCCGTTGCGCACCGTGATGCGCCGGCTGAGCTACGCCGACGCCGCACAGGTCTCCGGGCTGCTGCGCAGCGGCCAGGCGGGCCTCCTCTCGCAGCGCGGCAGCGTCATCGTCGACCAGCGCACCAACACGCTCATCATCAAGGAGCTGCCGAGCTACCTCGACACCGTCATCGCGGTCATCGAGCAGCTCGACACCCCCGAGCCGCAGGTGATGATCGAGGCCCGCATCATCGAGACGACGCGCCAGTTCAGCCGCCAGCTCGGCATCCGCTGGGGCTTCAACGCCATCTCCGACGCCGCCCACGGCAACACCACCGGCCTGGTCTTCCCCAACAACGGCAGCTTGAGCGGCAACGTGGACGTCAGCGGCAACGGCGGCGACGTGCTCAACCTGAAGCTCGGCAACGTGCTCAACACCTTCTCCCTCGACGTCGCCCTCCAGGCGGCGGAGAACGAGGGCTTGATCCACATCCTGTCGGCGCCCAAGGTGGCGACCTTGAACAACCAGCGGGCGGAGATCCAGAGCGGGCTCCAGATCCCGGTGCAGACGATCGCCAACAGCACCGTGACCGTGCAGTACGTCAACGCCACGCTGCGGCTCGCCGTCACGCCGCAGGTCACCGCCGAAGGCACGGTGCTGATGGACATCGACATCTCGAAGCGCGAGCCGCAGCCCGCCTTCCTCGTGCCGGGCGCGACCAACGCCCCGATCGCCACCAAGGATGCCAAGACCCGGCTCGTGGTGCGGGACGGCGGCACCGCGGTGATCGGCGGCATCTACAAGATCACCAACAACGACAGCCAGGCTCGCATCCCCGTGCTCGCCAATATCCCGATCCTCGGCAACCTCTTCAAGAACAGACAGGTCTCCGACACCAACGAGGAGCTGTTGATCTTCATCACCCCGCGGGTCATCAAGATCTGACCGCGCTGCAGGAGAGCCATCCATGACCCACAGAGCCCGAATCCTCGTCGCCGCCGGCCTGCTGCTCACCGTCGCGGGCTGCCAGGGCCGCACCGACCGGACCGACAGCGGCGGCGTGCTGCTCTCCGCCTCCTTCAGCTTGCCGCCGACGCAGTTCGTCACCAGCACGGCCACCACGCTGCCGTCGATCCCGACGACCACCATCCAGAACGTCGTGGCGGATCCGGCCGGCGTCTCGAGCGCGCTCGAGAACGTCGAGCTGCGCTCCTATCAGGTCGTCTACACGAGAGCGGACACCGGCACGCGCGTGCCGCCGCCGCTCGTCGAGCCGCTCTCCGGGATCGTGCCGGTCAACGGCACGATCACGATCACCAATCTGGCCGTGCTCAACAACGCGCAGGCCGCCAACCCGCCGATCTCGGACATCGTCAACGCCGGGGTCGATCACGAGACCGGCAGCACCGTCGTCCTCCTCAATCTGAGCATCACCTTCTTCGGCCGCACCCTCTCGGGCAAGGAGGTCGCGTCCGCGCCGACCGGCTTCACCATGGAAGTCGTCTCATCGATCAGGTCCTCGCAGACCGGTCGCTCGAAGAGAGCCATCCAGTGAGCTTCGCGGGAGTCGTCATGAACCACAAAACCACCCTCGTCCGCACCCTCCTCGTCGTCGGACTGGCGGTCCTCGCGGGCTGCTCGAAATCGCCGACGGAACCCAGGCAGACGCCGTCCAACCCGGTTCCGCCGGTGCCCCAGGTCACCTATGACGTCTCCGTCACGGCGAGCCCGGGCTCCCTCATGGTGGGCGGCGCGACCGCGAGCACGGTCACCGTCTCGGTGCGCCGAAACGACACCGGTGCCCCGCCGCCCGACGGCTCGACGATCTCGCTCACCTCGACCCTGGGCGAGTTCGGCAGCGTCGGCAGCGGCCTGCGGACGGTGACGCTCCAGCTCGTCGGCGGCAGGGCTCAGGCGGTGCTCTTCCCGGGCGCCCAGGCGGGGACGGCGGCCGTCCAGGCGGCGCTCCTCGATGCTTCCGGCAAGACGGTGGGCGTCGGTGTCGCCAACGTGGCGATCAACCAGGCGGCCACCTTCTTCATCGGCTCGGTCAGCCCGAGCGTCGGCAGCCCGCAGGGCGGCGATCAGGTGACGATCAACGGCGGCGGCTTCGTCGGGCCCGTGCGGGTGACCTTCAACGGCGCCGCGGCCAACGTCCTCTCGGTCACCCCGACGAGGATCCGCGTCGTGGTGCCGTCGGCCGCCGCGGCCGGGGTCACCGTCGGCGTCGGCCAGGCGGTGCCGGTCTCGGTCGGGGTGACGATCAACGTCAACCAGTCCGGAACGCTCTCCGACAACCTGTCGAACGCCTTCACCTACTCGTTCGGCGGCACCATCGACCAGCCGCAGGTCTTCTCCGTCTCGCCATCGACCGGGGCCGATTCCGGCGGCACGCGGGTGACGATCATCGGCACCGGCTTCGATTCGCCGGTGCAGGTGTTCTTCCAGAGCGGCGCAGCGGGCGGCTCGGTCGCCCTCGAGGCCTCGGTGGTCTCGGCGACGGCCACCCAGCTCGTCGTCCTCTCGCCGCCGGCGCAGGGCTTCGGCAACTCGCTCGCCAACAACGCCGTCGACATCCGGGTGAAGAACCTCAACAGCGGCTTCGAGACCACCAAGGTGGCCGCCTTCCGCTACGGCAGCAAGGTGCTCGTCACCTCGTTCGGTCCGGGCCAGCTCGAGTACAACGACACCACGACCCTGATCACCATCCACGGGCAGGGCTTCGCGTCGCCGGTCGCGGCGAGCATCGCCGGAGTCGCCGCGCACGTGGTCTCGGTCAGCGGCACGGAGGTGGTGGTCCAGTCGCCGGGCGTCCAGCCGACGGGCTGCGCGGACGTGAGCCTGCCGGTCTCCGTGGTCAACATCAACACCGGTGACAGCTCGGTCAGCTCGGCGCTGTTCGTCTACAAGGTTCCGAAGACGACGATCAACAGCGTCGTGCCGTCCAGCGGTCCACAGGGCGGCGGGACCGCGGTGAGCATCACCGGCAGCGGCTTCGACGGGCCCGGAGGAACGAACGACGTGCGTGTGCAGTTCGGCGACCAATCGGCTCAGGTGACGGGCGGAACGCCGGGCTCGGTCATCCTCGCCGTCACGCCCGCCTTCACCGGCACCTTCCCGACGCAGTCGTGCAGCGCCGGCGGCGTGCAGGGCACGATGAACGTCGGGGCCGCGGTCGACGTCAAGGTCACCAATCTGGCGACCACCTGCACCGACACCGCCCCCAAGGGCTTCATCTACAATCCGTCCGACAACTCCTGCAAGGTCCCGCCGCCGACGCCGCCGGCCGCCTCCTTCACCGATGCGATCAGCGGCAAGACGGTGACCTTCGTCGACACCTCGACCGGAAGCCCGACGAGCTGGAGCTGGAACTTCGGCGACGGCGGATCGAGCGTGCTGGAGAACCCGACCCACACCTACCTGGCGTCCGGCAACTACGCCGTGAAGCTCACCGTCTCGAACGCGTCGGGAAGCAGCAGCACCAACCAGCTCGTGACGATTCCATAGCCGCACCCCAAGGCTGTATCCGGAGGCGGCCGCCTGGACGGGCGGCCGCCTCCGTCCGTATACTCCCTCGCTATGAAATACAGCCGTGCTGCCCGTCTCCTACTCGCCATCCCCGTCCTGCTCGGCCTGCTCGCCTGCGGCAAGGCCACTCCCGTGGCCCCCTCGGGAAGCGTCCTCTCGATCAGCGCGAATCCCAGCCAGATCAGCCTGAACGGCACGTCGACGATCACCGTCTTCGGCAGCAAGGCGAACGGCAACCCGCTCGATCCGGGCACGCAGATCCGCCTCAGCACCACCCTCGGCAACATCGACGGGATCGCCACCGTCCAGAGCGGCGGCAACGCGACGGCGACCCTGCGCGGCGACGGCCGCGCGGGCCAGGCGATGGTCACCGCTTCGGCCGGCGCCGCGATGGGCGCCACGGCGATGACCAGCGTCCAGATCGGCCTCGGCACGGGGCAGAAGCCGGTCCTCCTGGTCAGCGCCAGCCCGAGCAACGTCCCGGTCCAGGGCAGCGCGACGATCACCGTCATCGCCCGCAACGCCGACGGCTCGCCGGTCGGCGCCGGCCAGCCGGTGATCCTGACGACGTCGCTCGGCACCCTCCATCCCGCCACTCCGGTGACCAAGGCGGACGGCACGGCGACGGCGAGGCTCGACGTCGGCACCCAGGCGGGGACCGCCACGGTCACCGCCATCGTCGGCTCGAGCGACCCGGCGATGACCATGGTGACCATCCGCGACGCGGCGGTGGCGATCGGCCTGGTGGCGAACCCCTCGTCGATCACCTACAGCGGCAGCAGCGGCATGACCTCGGTGACCGCCTTCGTCAACAACGCGGAGGGTCTGCCGGTCACCGGAGCGGCGGTGACGTTCTCGGCCGACAAGCCGGTGACCTTCAGCGCGGTTCAGGCCTTCACCGACAGCAACGGCCAGGCGACGGTCACCATGACGGTCAACTCGGCCCAGGTTCCGTCGGGATCCACCATCATGGTGACGGCGCGGACCTCCTCCGGCAGCGGTCAGGCCCTCACGGCGACGATCACCATCCCCGTCGGGTAGGCCTCACCCGCCGGCCCTGGCGCGGCACCTCGCCGAGAGGTGCCGCGCCGGCGCCGAGAGGGTCTCCCGAGCGGGGGGCGTCTCGGAACAGCGCCGGAGCATCGCCGAAGCATCCAGGACGCATCCAGTTGAGGCGCCGGCCGCCGGCATGTTGCTATAATGCCGGCACTTTGCCGATCTCAGCCGAAATCCGAGGATCTCTCGATGGCGAGCCTCGCGGGGGAGCGCCGCGATGACCGATGGGTCGCTGCCCGATCGTCTGACCCAGCTCCGTACCCGGTGGGAGGCCGATCCGGCGTCGCGGGTCTTCCTCCAGCTCGCCGAGGAGTACCGCCATCAGGGGCGCCTGCAGGAGGCGCTCGGAGTGCTCGACGAGGGTCTGCGGGAGCATCCCGGCTACCTCTCGGCGCTGGTGGCGAAGGGGCGTTGCCTGCTCGAGCTGGGTCAGCCCGCGGCGGCGCGCGAGGTCCTCGAGCGCGTGGTGCGGCAGGACGCGACGCAGATGGTCGCCAACAAGCTCCTCGTGCGCACCTATCTCGACACCGGCCAGGCGGCGCTCGCCCGCGAGCGCCTCGACCTCTACAACCTGCTCCACGACGGCGATCCGGAGGTCGAGGAGCTGCGGAGCCGCATCGAGCGTCTCGAGGCGGCGTCCGCGCCCTCCTCTGCGTCCAAGGATGGCGCCTCGCGCCCGCCCGCCGCCGAGCCTCGCGGGGTCTTGGCGACCCCGGCGAACCTCGCGTCCAATCCGGCGGAAGACGACATCTTCGATCTCGGCGCGCCGGTCGCCGCGACTTCGCGCCGGGAAGGCCAGGACGTCTTCGACCTGTCCCCCGTGGCCCCAGCCCCCGCGGGCTCCGTACCGGCATCGACGCCGATGGCCGCGCCGATCCCCGCGCCCCCCGACGACGACGAGCCCGAGCCGGTCGCTCCGGACGAGCCCTTCGCCGGCCTGCTCTCGCGGGCGGTGCGGCGGCGCTACCACGAGGGGATCGTGGCGGAAGGGATCTTCGCCTTCGAGCTGCCCAGCGAGTGGGCCGCTGCGGCGATTCCCCCGCCGGTGTCGCCGCCGGTGCCTGAGACCGTCGCGGCCGACCTTGCGCCGGCGCCGGTCGCTCTCCCGATCCCCGAGCCCTGGCCGTCCGAAAAGCCATCCGCGAAACCGTTCGAGCTGCCGGACGAGCCCCCGGCCGCAGCCGCCACCGCGCCGGCTGCCGCCTTCGCGGCCGAGCCCGAGCCGGTCTTCGACCTCGCGCCGCCTGCGCCAGCCGTCCTGGCCGTGACGCCGGAGCCGCCGGCCGCTGCCGCCGGGGAGAAGCCAGCGGTGGCGACCGCCACCCTGGGCGACCTCTACCTGCGGCAGGGGCATGCCAGCGAGGCCGAGCGGATCTTCGACGAGGTCCTCGAGCGCGAGCCCGGCAATGCCGCGGCCCAGGACGGGCTGGCACGCCTGCGCGCCCTGCGCGCGCCTGCGCCCATCGCCGAGCCAGCCGCCGAGCCTGCCGCCGCGTCGCCGGCGGTCACCGCAGCGATCCCACTCGACCGCAAGGCGAAGCGGGTCCGGCTGCTCAACAGCTATCTCGACCGGATCCGACGCGGGAGCGGACGCCATGTTTCTTGAGACGCTCAGCCGGATCAGCGACCGCATCGAGGGCGCCCTCGCCCTCTCGCTGGTGGCCAAGGACGGCATCGCCGTCGAGTCGGTCAGCTCCGACCCCGACCTCGACCTCGAGGTGCTGGCGGCGGAGCTCGTGGCGCAGGCCCGCGCCATCGCCGAGAATCACCGCGACCTCGAGGTGGGCGACGTGCAGCAGTTCTCGGTGACCACCGATCGCCTGACCCTGATGGTAAGTTCCGTCGCGGCGGACTACTATCTGCTCCTCGTGCTCGGCCCGGAGGGGAGCTACGGCCGGGCGCGATTCGAGCTCAAACGGGCGCGGCTGGTGCTCGAGGACGAGCTTTCCTGAAGCAGCCGCTCGGAGGGTGAGACTTGCTGAGCTTTGAGCAGATCAAGGAGCTGATCGAGCTGGTCGCCGAGCGCCGGCTGCAGGGGGTGGAGATCGAGCGCTCGGGGTTCCGGCTGAAGATCGACGGCCAGGCTCCGGCGGCCGCTCCGGCCGGCGCCGCCCCCGCCGCCGCTCCAGCTCCAGCCGCCGTCCCGGCCGCGCCGGCGGCCCCCGCGGGCGCCGCCGCACCGGAGCTGCCGGCAGCCCCCCCTTCCCCTTCCGCGGGTGCCCACATCGTCACCTCGCCGATCGTCGGCACCTTCTATCAGGCGTCCTCGCCCGACTCCGATCCCTTCGTCACCATCGGATCGCGGGTACGCAAGGGGCAGGTGCTCTGCATCATCGAGGCGATGAAGCTGATGAACGAGATCGAGTCGGACGTCGACGGGGTGGTGGTCGAGATCTTTCCCCAGAACGCCCAGGCGGTGGAGTTCGGCGAGCCGCTCTTCGCCATCCGCGCCGGCTGATCCGCGCCGCCGCTTCGAGCTCCGATGTTCAAGAAGATCCTGATCGCCAACCGCGGCGAGATCGCCCTGCGCATCATTCAGGCCTGCCGCGAGCTGGGCATCCGGACCGTCGCGGTCTACAGCACCGCCGACCGCGACAGCCTGCACGTCACCTACGCCGACGAGGACGTCTGCATCGGCCCGCCGCCCTCGTCGGCGAGCTATCTCAACATCTCGAGCATCATCTCGCGCCGCCGAGATCACCGGCGCCGAAGCCATCCACCCCGGCTACGGCTTCCTCTCCGAGAACGCCTACTTCGCCGAGGTGATCCAGGAGTGCCGCCTGGCCTGGATCGGCCCGCGGCCCGAGGTCATCCGCCTGATGGGCGACAAGGCCAAGGCGCGCGAGACGGCGATGGCGGCGGGGGTGCCGGTGCTGCCGGGCAGCCGCGAGCCCTTGGCCGACGGCGACGAGGCCCAGCGGATCGCCGCCGAGGTCGGCTACCCGGTGATCCTCAAGGCGGCGGCCGGCGGCGGCGGCCGCGGCATGCGCATCGTCCATGCGCCCGGAGGAGATCGCCGCCCAGCTCGCCGTCGCCGGCGACGAGGCCGAGCGCGCCTTCGGCGACGGCGCCGTCTATCTCGAGAAGTACCTGACCGAGCCGCGCCACATCGAGTTCCAGGTCTTCGGCGACCGCGACGGCGCCGTCGTCCATCTCGGCGAGCGCGAGTGCTCGATCCAGCGGCGGCACCAGAAGCTGATCGAGGAGTCGCCCTCGCCGGCGCTCACCCCCGAGCTCCGCGCCGAGATGGGCGAGGCGGCGGTCCGCCTCTGCCGCACGGTCGGCTACGAGAACGCCGGCACCATCGAGTTCCTGCTCGACGGGGACGGCCGCTTCTATTTCATGGAGATGAACACCCGCATCCAGGTCGAGCACCCGGTCACCGAGATGGTCACCGGCATCGACCTGGTCAAGCTGCAGATCGAGGTGGCGGCCGGCCGGCCGCTGGGGATCAAGAGCGGCTTGAAACCCCGCGGCCATGCCATCGAGTGCCGGATCAATGCCGAGCACCCGAGCACCTTCACGCCCTCGCCCGGCAGGCTCAAGACCTTCCACCCGCCGGGCGGCCCGGGCACCCGCGTCGACACCCATGGCTACGAGGACTACGTGATCCCGCCGCACTACGACTCGCTGGTCGCCAAGCTGATCGTCCACGATCGCTCGCGCCGCGAGGCGATCGCCCGCATGTCGCGGGCGCTCGACTTCTTCGTCGTCGAGGGGATCGAGACCTCGATCCCGCTGCACAAGCGGATCGTCCGCGACCCCGACTTCCTCGCCGGCAATCTCTCGACCCGCTTCATGGAGCGCTTCCTCCGGCAGCCGGTCCCCCGATGAGCGGCGCCGCGCCAGGCTCGGCCCTCGGCTCCCGCGGACACCGCGCGCTCGCCGGGCGCCTCTACGGCATCGCCGACGCCGGCCTCCTGGGCGCCGCGGGCGTGGCGCCGGCGGCCGCGGCGATGGCGGCGGCCGGCATCCGCACGATCCAGGTGCGCGCCAAGGCGCTCTCCGGCGCCGCTCTCCACCGCGTGCTGGCGCAGTGCTGCCGCGCCGTCGAGGGAAGCGGCGCCCGCCTGTGGATCGACGATCGGGCCGATCTCGCCGCCCTCCTCCCCGTCGCCGGCCTCCATCTCGGTCAGCGCGACCTGCCGCCGGGGGCGGCGCGGCCGGTGGTGGGGGAGGCGGTGGCGATCGGTCTCTCGACCCACGGCGAGGGCGAGCTCGCCGCCGCGGCGGCGGACCCGGCGGTCGACCTGGTCGCGGTCGGCCCGATCTTCGCCACCGCCAGCAAGGAGCGGCCGGACCCGGTCGTCGGCCTCGGCTTCCTCGCCCGCGCCCGCGCCCTCAGCTCCAAGCCGCTCGTCGCCATCGGCGGCATCGACGAGTCCAACCTGGCCGCCGTGCTCGCCGCGGGCGCCGATGCCGCGGCGGTGCTCGGCGCGCTCTGCCGCGGCGACGTCGCGGCCAACAGCCGGCGCCTGGTCGCCGCCGCCGGATGCGCATTTTCCTGATCGGGTTCATGGGGGCCGGCAAGACCACGGTCGGACGGCGGTTGGCGGAGCGCCTGGGCGCGCCCTTCGTCGACCTCGACCCGGAGATCGAGGGCCGGGTGGGGATGAGCGTGCGCGAGATCTTCGCCACCCAGGGGGAGGCCGAGTTCCGGCGCCTGGAGCGGGAGGCGCTCGCGGCGACCCTCGCCCACCCCGACGCGGTGATCGCGACGGGCGGCGGCACGGTGGTCTTCGAGGCCAACGCGCGGCTGATCCGCGCCGGCGGCCTCTCCGTCTTCTTGAACCCCGCCTTCGGCACCATCGTCGGGCGGATCGGCGGCCTCGGCAAGGCCGACCGGCCGCTCTTCCAGGACGAGGCGCAGGCCCTGGCGCTCTACCGCGAGCGCCTGCCCGCCTACCGCAAGGCGGACCTGACGGTCGACATCGCGCCCGGCGAGGACGCCGGCGAGGTCGCGGCGCGGATCGCCCTGCGGATCGGAGCCCGCGCATGCGCTATCTGATCCTCTCCGACATGCACGGCAACTGGGACGCTTTCGAGGTGGTCCTCCGCCATGCGCGGCGCAAGCGCTTCGACGCCGTCCTGGTGCTGGGCGATCTGGTGGGCTATGGCGCCGCCCCCAACCAGGTGGTCGAGGCGGTGCGCTCGCTCGGCGCGCGCTCCTATACGGTGCGGGGCAATCACGACAAGGTGGTGGGGGGGATCGACCGCGGCGACAACTTCAACCACGCGGCGCTCACCGCCGCGCAGTGGACGACGAAGCGCCTCACCCCGACGAATCTGCGCTTCGTCCGCGACCTGCCGCAGGGGCCGCGGATGGTGGGCGACGGGATCGCGATCTGCCACGGCTCGCCGCTCGACGAGGACACCTACGTCTTCTCCGATCTCGACGCCTTCGAGATCTTCTCCTCCCACGACGTGCCGGTGACCTTCTTCGGCCACACCCATATTCCGTCGATCTTCTCGCTCGAGGGGCCGGAGCTCAGGGTGCGCGCCCTGCGCGGCCGCGGCGGCACGATCCAGCTCGGGGCCACCGGGCGCTACCTGCTGAACCCCGGCTCGATCGGCCAACCGCGCGACCGCGATCCTCGCGCCAGCTACATGACCTACGACAGCGACCGGCGCACTGTCCGCTGGTGCCGCCTGCCGTACCCGATCGCCCAGGCCCAGAGCCGCATCCGCAAGGCCGGCCTCCCCGGCATGCTCGCCGACCGCCTCGCGGTCGGTGCGTAGCACGTCCCTCGCCCGAACGCGGCCTACCGGCCCGCCGCCGCCCGCTCGCGCTTCTGGGCGTCGCGGAAGCGGTGGATGGTCGCCAGGATGCCGCCCAGGAGCACGATGTAGAGGCCGCCCCAGACGAGCTGGATCAGGGGCTTCTGGGTGATGTCGAGCGACAGCTTGCCGCGGCTGGCGATGCCGGTCGCCTCGAGCTGGACGGCGCCGGCCGAGGCGTTGATCCCCGCCAGGTAGATGGCTCCGCCGCCGGGGAGCGGCGTCGGCGGCGTCTCGACCTGGCCGCTCGCCGGGTCCATCCGATAGAGAGCCTTGACCGGCACGCTCGGCGCGCCGCCCCGCCCGACCTCGAGGTCGGCGCCGATCGTCACCGGCTTGCCGGCCGCCATGGCGGCGAGGGCGTTGCCGGCGACCGCGAGGTCGAAGCTCACGAAGCGCACGTCGAGGTCCCCCATCCTGCCGCTCTTCCCCTTGGCGAGCTCGATCTTCGGCTGCCCGGGGTCGTACTCGATGGGTGAGAAGTAGAGGTCCTTCAACGCCAGGCTGTGGACGTCGGGGTTGACCATGAGCTGCCGGGTGCGGTCGTTCATGAACATCTTGGGATAGGCGAAGTAGGAGCTCCCGTTCGAGCGCACCACCTTGACCTCCATCCGCTCCTTGAGCCCCTCGCCGCGGGGGAGGAAGCGGGTGAAGGTGAGGGTCAGGCCGTCCACCTTCTTCGGCACCCCCTGCTCGAGCGTCACCTTGGTGCTGCGGTCGTAGGCCGAGGAGGCGAGGATGCCGAGGAGGATGACCCCGACGCCGACGTGCGCCAGGTACCCGCCCGAGCCCTCGAGCTTGCGGAAAAAGCGCGCTGCTGCAGCGCCGGGCGAGAGCTCGGCCCAGCCGTCGCCGGCGAGCGATTTCTCGAGCACCTTCGCCAGGTTGCTGCCGAGCGCCAGGTTGGCCAGGAAGACGAAGGCGAGGTGGAAGGGCGAGCGCACCGCCCAGATCCCGGCGCCGAGCGTCACCAGCGCCGCGAAGGCGGCGGGCCAGCGGAGCTTGCGGGCCACCATCGCCGCGCTCTCGCCGCGCCAGGTCAGGAAGGGCACGATCGAGAGGAGGAGCGCGACGAGGAGGGCGAGCGGCAGCGTCACCTGGTTGTAGAAGCTCGGGCCCACCTGGCCCGGGCTCTTCATCCAGCGGGTGAGGAGCGGCGCCGAGGTGCCGACGGTGATGACGAGCGCCGTCGCCATGAGGGTGATCGTCGCGAGGACCATGAAGGTGCCGCGCGACAGCACCGGGTCCTCGTTCTTCTCGGTCGGCACCTCGCGCAGGCGGGTCGCCAGCAGATAGCCGGGAATGGCGATGAAGGCGACGAGGAGGAAGAGCAGCCAGCCGGCGATGCCGAAGTCGACGAAGCTGTGGACGGAGAAGTCGGCGAGCACCCCGGAGCGGGTGAGGAAGGTGCCGTAGAGCACCGAGATGTAGGTCAGCGAGGCGAGCACGTAGTTGGCCCGCCGGTAGCGGCCGCGGGTGCGCTCCATGTGCAGGCCGTGGATCATCACCGTGCCGAAGAGCCAGGGGATCAGCGAGGCGTTCTCGACCGGGTCCCAGCCCCAGTAGCCGCCCCAGCCGAGCGTCTTGTAGGCCCAGTAGCCACCCATCAGGATCGCGGTGCCGAGCACCAGAAAGCCGCCGAGCGCCCACGGGAAGGCCCGCGCCGCCCAGCCGTCGTACTGGCGCCGCCAGAGCGACGCCATGGCGAAGGCGAAGGGGATCGCCGAGGCGGCGTAGCCGACGAACATGATCGGCGGATGGATGACCATCCAGTTGTCCTGGAGCAACGGGTTCAGGCCCTGGCCGTCGACGGGCGACCGGTCGAGCATCACGAACGGGTTGTGGCGGACGAGGATGAAGAGGAGGCCCATCAGCGTGAGGAGATAGAAGCCCATCACCGGCGCCTCGGCGCGGCCGGCGGCGCGCTTGACCCCCAGGCCGAGGAGCGACGACCAGAGGAGCCAGATCATGAAGCTCCCCTTCTGCCCGGCCCAGAAGGCGGCGAGCTGGTAGTGGCCGGGGAGGTCCCTTCCCGAGTACTGGAAGACGTACTCGACCCGGAAGTCGCGCATCAGCAGGAGGAGGACGAGGACCGCCGCGGTGAGGACGATCGACAGGGCGTAGAAGTTGTAGGCGCGGCGGGCGAAGGAGAGCGCGGCCGCGTCGCCGCGGAGCACCAGCGAGTACCCCCACACCGAGGCCAGGGCGAAGAAGAGGGAGCACCAGAGGGCGAGCGCCCCGGGCAGGTAGAGATGGGAGAGGTAGCTCATCGTGCCCCCTAGCTGTAGGTCTTGGTGACCTCGGCGCCCTGGTACTTGCTGGGGCACTTGACGAGCAGCTTGTTGGCCTCGAACTCGCTCGTCGCGGCATCGTAGCGCCCGATGGCGACGATGCTGATCGCGTCGTCGAAGTTGCCCGGCCGGACTCCCTTGTAGCGCACCCGCAGGCTCTGGTGCGTCTTCGGCTCCTGGAGGGTGAAGACGAGCTGTCCCTGCTCGGTGCGGTAGGTCGAGCTCCCCTTCTCGAGGGCGCCGGCGACCTGCACCATGCGGCTCGTCGAGCACGCCTCCTGGTAGGAGACGTAGGGGGTGAGGGCCTGCCGGAACGAGAGCAGGGAGAAGGCGACGAAGGCGACGAGCAGGGCTCCGCCCAAGAGGTAAAAACGGCTCTTCTTCATGATTCTTTCTCCCTCTCCAGCTCCTTGACCTGCTTGCCGAGGCGCAGGAGATACAGGAACAGCCCGGTCCAGATGACCAGGTTGACCACCAGGATCCAGCCCAGCCCGCCTAGCTCCACGTGAGCTCCTCCGCCGCGCCCGCGCGCCGCTCGCGCAGCGCCAGGATACGGCACCTGAGGTTGTGCAGCCAGAAGAAGATCGCGGCGTCGCCCACGAAGGCGGCGAGGAGCACCTGGAGCATCCGCGACTCCATGTCGATCTTGCCGCGCGCGTTGATCACCGAATCGGGGTGGAGCGAGAAGGTGACGCGCGGCACGATGAAGAAGAAAAACGGCGTGACGAGGAGGCCGACGAGGGCGTAGACGGCGGCGAGGCGCGCCCGCTTCTCCTCGTCCTCGACGGCGCCGCGCAGCGCCAGGTAGGCGCCGTAGAAGATCAGCACCAGGATGATCGAGGTCTGCCGCGGGTCCCAGTTCCAATAGGCGCCCCACATGATCCGCGCCCAGAGGGCCCCGGTCACCGTGGCGAGGACGCAGAAGAGGAACCCCACCTCGACGGCCGCGGCCGCCGCGCGGTCGGACCGCGGGCGGCGCTTGACCAGGTAGAGCAGGCTCCACACCGCCGCGGCGAAGAAGGCGACGAAGGCCGTCCAGGCGAGGGGGACGTGGAAGGAGAGGATGCGGCTCGACTGGCCGATGAAGCCGGCCGCGAGCGGGGCGTAGAAGAAGGCCGCCCAGAGGACGGCCGCCATCCATAGCCACAGCAGCCACGCGAGGAGCGTCTTCATGGGTTCCAGATCACGGGGAACAGCATCAAACCGCCGATGGTTACCACCGCATCATATAGAAGAAGCTGCACGAGTGCCATTCCGGGCGGGTGCCCGCCGGTGGCGTTGCGGGTGAGCTCGACGGCGAGGAGGAGGGGCGCCATGAGGACCGGGAAGGCGAGCACGGCGAAGAGCGTCGCGCGCCCCTCGGCCTGGGCGATGATCGCCGCCACCAGCGTGCTGCCGGCGGCGAGGCCGAAGCCGCCGGCGGCGAGCGTCGCGACGAGGAGGCCGGGCGAGTCGACGGCGAGGGTCACCATGGCGACGTAGATCGGCGCCACCAGGGCCTCGAGGGCGAAGGTCAGGGTGACGCCGTAGGCGAGCTTGCCGCAGTAGAGGGCCGAGGGGGTGGCGGCGAGGCGGAGAGCGGTCGCCGTGTGGGTCTCCTCCTCCTCGACGAAGGCGCGCGGCAGGCCGGCGGCGGCGGCGAAGAGGAGGATCAGCCAGAGGAGCACGGGGAGGACCGTCACCGCGAGGTCCTTGGCAGCGCCCAGCGGCCCCAGGCTGACGCTCACCACGACGAGGGTGGTGAAGGCGAAGAGGGCGAGCGTGTTCAGGGCATAGCGGGTGCGGAACTCGCACCGCCAGTCCTTGGCGAAGACCGCCGCCGCCTCAGCCGCCCAGCTCGAGGCGCGTTGCCACACGCGGCACCTCCAGGTGCGAGGGGTTGGCGACCACGGCGAGGCCGAGGCCGTCGGCCAAGTGCTCGGCGAGGAGCCCGCGGACCGCCGCCTCGCCGGCGGCGTCGAGGTTCTGGAACGGTTCGTCGAGGAGCAGGAGGCGGGGCCGATGGAGGAGCGCCCACACCCAGCGCAGGCGCTGCCGCATGCCGGAGGAGAGGGCGCCGGCGAGCCGGTCGGCGGGGAGGCCGACGCGCGCCAGGAGGTCCGCCCCCCGCTCCGGCCCCACCCGGCGCAGGCGGGAGAAGAAGGAGATGTTCTCGGCGACCGAGAGCGGCTCGTAGAAGGCGAGGTCGGGGGCGACCACCCCCACCCGCCGCCGCCGCTCGGCGGCGCCGAGCACCCGCCCGTCCTCGACCAGCTCGACGATGCCGGCCTGAGGCGCCACGAGCCCGGCCAGGCAGCGCAGCAGCGTGCTCTTCCCCGAGCCGTTGCGCCCGGTCACCAGGAGCACCTCGCCGCCCGCCACCTCGCCGCCGGCGCCGCGGAGCACCGCGAGCCGCCCGAAGCGGCGGCTCACCCCCGCGAAGCGCAACCGGTTGGAGGACATGGCGCGGCGAGTATAGCGGCGGGGCTGGCGGCGAGCGCCGAGCTCTAGCGCGGCCGGGAGATGCTGCCGGAGGGGGTGCTGACGCCGCCGTCCGCCGGGGTGCCGGCCCCCGCGCCGCGAAGCTCGCGCAGGCGGAAGGCGAGGGAGAGCGCCGCGCAGAGGGTCAGCCCGGCGAAGATGCGCCACGCCATGCCGACGTTGCCGTCGGCTCCCCACCACTCGCCGCGCCAGGCGGCCCGCGCGCCGAGGTGCAGCCACATCCGGGTGGCGACCGTGGCGGCGAGCGACAGCAGGAGGAGCATCACGGTCACCCGGAGGCTCAGCCAGGCGATCTGGATGCTGTGGATCGTCTTCTCGCCCGAGGGCAGCGGCCGCCGGCGGAGGAGCCACACGCAGCCCGCCCAGGCGACGATGAAAAAGCCCCAGGTCAACGCCTCGTGGAGCGGCCGCACGCCGTCCGGCCCGAAAGGCAGGGCGAGGAGGCCGTCCCACCGCGACGTCGAGCCGAAGGCGCCGAGGAGACCGATCGCGATCAAGGCGAGGGCCGCGAGGACGCTGCCGGGCTTGGCGACGGGTCCGAGCGGGAGTGAATTGGCCGGGGGCATGGGACGATCTCCGGGCGAGGGCCGGCGGCGCGGCGAGATCGAGGTCCGCACGTCAGCAGCCCGGTTGCCTGCCGGGGAGCTTATACCTCGGGCGGCCGTCGCGCGGGGTCGCCGCGCTATCGCGCCTTGCGCGCCCGGTGCGATCATGAGGGGAAATGTCCGATCGACCGCCTGAGCCTCCCCTGCCCTCAGAGCCCCCCGAGTGCTCAGAGCCTCCAGAGTGCTCAGAGCTCCCCGAGTACTCAGAGCCCCCCGAGTACTCAGAGCCCCCCGAGCCCTGGCTGCGCGGTCCGCTGCCGGGCGTCGATCCGCTCGTCGCGCCGGTGCTGGCGAGCTTCGCGCAGGTGCGCGAGGACCTCGCGCGCTGGGTGGGGCCGCTCGCCGACGAGCAGGTCTGGGCGCGGCCGGGCGGCCTCGCGCCGGTCGGCTTCCAGCTCCGCCACATGGCGCGGAGCCTCGACCGGCTGACCACCTATCTCGAGGGCCGTCCGCTGACCGCCGGCCAGATCGCCGAGCTGCGGAGCGAGATGGAGCCCGGCGCCGGCCGGGACGCGCTGCTGGCCGCGGTCGAGGCGAGCCTCGCGCGGGCCGCCGCGGTCGTCGCGGCGCTCGATCCCACCCGTCTCGCCGACCGCCGCGAGGTCGGCCGCGCGCGGCTGCCGACGACCGCCATCGGCCTCGCCATCCACTTGGCCGAGCACACCCAGCGCCACCTGGGCCAGGCGATCGTGACGGCGAAGCTGGCGGCGAGCGGAGCGGATCAACCGGTTCTGTCGCCCACGTAGCGGCACGGCCTGGAGCCGTACCAGAGAGTCCTCGCCCGCTCGCTCACGCAGTGTCAGATATCCTCAGATATCCTCACGCACGTCCGATGACCGAGCCCGGCGGCCCCCCGACCACCTCCGAGATCGTCTTCTACCAGGGGGAGGACGGGCGGAGCCGCATCCAGGTGCGCCTGGACGGCGGGACGGTGTGGCTCACGCAGCGGTTGCTCGCGGAGCTTTTCCGAGGACGTGCGCACGATCAACGAGCACATCCAGAACATCTTCGAGGAGGGCGAGCTCGACCCCGGGGCAACCATCCGGAAATTCCGGATAGTTCAAGCCGAGGGCAAGCGGGAGGTTTCGCGGTTCGTCGACCACTACAACCTCGACGTGATCCTCGCCGTCGGCTACCGCGTCCGCTCCCATCGCGGCACCCAGTTCCGGCGCTGGGCGACGGAGCGGCTGCGCGAGTATGTCGTCAAGGGCTTCGTGCTCGACGACGAGCGGCTCAAGGAGGGGCGCTCGCTCGGCGCCGACTACTTCGACGAGCTCCTGGAGCGCATCCGTGAGATCCGGGCGTCGGAGAAGCGCTTCTACCAGAAGATCCGCGACCTCTACGCGCTCGCGGTCGACTACGACCCCAGCACCGCAGGGACGAAGGAGTTCTTCCAGACGGTCCAGAACAAGCTGCACTGGGCGGTCACCGGGAGCACCGCGGCCGAGATCATCGCCGGGCGGGCGAGCGCCGAGAAGCCCAACATGGGGCTCACGGCCTGGAAGGGAGCGAAGGTGCGCCGGGCCGATGTGACCGTCGCCAAGAACTACCTGAACGCCGACGAGATCCGGCAGCTCGACCGTATCGTGACCATGTATCTCGACTACGCCGAGGAGCAGGCCGAGCGCAGGAGGCCGCTCACCATGCGCGACTGGCGCGCCAAGCTCGACGCCTTTCTCGCCTTCAACGAGCGCGATGTTTTGAAGCACGCCGGCAGGGTCTCCATGGAGATCGCCCGCGAGCTCGCGCTCGACGCGTATGAGAAGTTCGAGGGAAAGCGGTTGGTAAAGGAAGCGTCGGCCCCCGACCCTTTCGAGGAATCGGCCAAGCGCCTTGGTCCCAAGAAGCCTGCCAAGGGACCGCGGGGATGAGCGGAGCGGGCGCCGGCACCTGGGCGTCTGGCAGCACCTCACCAGCCGGTCACTTCTACGACCGCCTCGTTTCCTGCCGGTCGCCTGACCGGACCGCGACAGCCGGCGGATAGAGATCCGCGCGAGAGAAGCCCGCCCGTAGTACTCCGCCCCTCTCAAGGTTGGGAGTACGATCTGCCGCCATGGACATCGAATGCCGTGAGGCCACGCCGCGACACCGCAGGTCCGGACGCTCGACGACCGCCCGGATCGCCCTCGCCGCCGCCCTCTCCCTCGGCGCGGGCTGCGCGGGCGCGGGCGCTCGCCGGGTGGCCTCCGCGCCGGTCATCGCCGTACCGGATCTCGAGCTGCGGACGCTCCTCCTCCTCCTCGCCGACCGCCAGATCTACGAGCCGTTCACCGTGCAGCAGGCCTTGAGGGGCGGGCCCGAGCTGCGCGAGGAGCTCGCCGTCGCGCTCGGCCGGGCGCGCGACCGGCGCGGCCGCCTGAGCCTCGAGGGGCTGCTGCTCGACGAGGCGCCTGCCGTGCGGCGGGCGGCGGCGTTCGGCCTCGGCGTGCTGGGCGACCAGGGCGCCGTGCCGGCGCTGCTCCGCCGGGTCGCCGACGCCGACCACGAGACCGGGGTCCTCGCGGTCGAGGCGCTGGGCAAGCTCGGGGCGCCGGTGACGGACGTCGCCGATCATCTGCTGACGCTGCCCGAGGGCGAGCGCTGGGCGCGCCTCCTGCCCCACCTCTTCCGTTTCAAGGAGGAGGCGCGGCTGCCGCTCGCCGAGCAGGGGTTGGCCGTGACCGACCGGGAGCTCCACGCGCGGGCGGCCTATGCCCTCGCCCGCGACCCGCTCCCCGAAGCTCTCCCGGCGCTGCGCAACCTGCTCGTCGATCCCGAGCCGCAGGTGCGCGCCTGGGCGGCCCGCGGCCTGGGGATCGCGGGCGACGCCGCCGACGTCGCTCGCCTCGAGCCGCTGATGTCCGACGCCGCGGCTTCGGATGCCTCGGGCACCGTCGAGGGGCCGCTCGTCGAGGCCCTCCGCGCCGTGACGGCGCTCCTCGCCGCGAAGAAGGCGGCGCCGCCGGTCGGCTGGCGCACCCGCCTCGCCGCGCTCGCCGCCGATCCGCGGCCGGGGGTGCGGGTGAGCGCGCTCGAGCTCGCCGGCTACCTGCCGCTCGAGGACTCCGCCCTCGGCACGTCGCTCGCGGCGCGCGCCTCGGCGGCCGGCGGGGCGCCGCCGCGCGAGCGGGGCATCGCCCTGGTCTCCCTCGCCCGCGCCGGCCACCCGCGGGCGAGAGAGCTCGCCGAGGCGGCGGCGAGGGCCAAGGAGCCCGACGTGCGGGCGCACGCGGCGGAGGCGGCGAAGCTGCTCGGGGCGGCCGACCTCCTGGGCACGCTCGCCGGCGACCCGGCGCCGCTGGTCCGCGAGGCGGTGCTCGCAGGGCGCCTCGAAGAGCCCAGGGCGGGCTCCGCGGCTTCCAAAGCGGCTCTGGCCGCTGATCCCAAAGCGGCTCTGGCCGCCGATCTCAAAGCGGCTCTGGCAGCCGATCTCAAAGCGGCTCTGGCAGCCGATCTCAAAGCGGCTCTGGCCGCTGTCCGCGCGGCCCTCGGCGACGGTGACGAAGGGGTGCGCGCCACCGCCCTCGACTGGCTCGCCACCCATCCCGAGCTGCCGGTCGAGACGCTCGGGCCGGCGCTCGGCCGCGCCCTGCGCGACGAGAGCGTCGAGCCCGGGCAGGCGGCGATCAAGGCGGTCGCGGCGCGCGCCGAGAAGCAGGCGCTCGAGCGCGGGTCGCTGATCGAGCTCCTCGAGCGGACCGCCGCGGGCGCCCGTCCGGTGCTCCGCCGCGAGGCGGTCGCGGCGCTCGTCCGGCTCGGCCGGCCGGCCCCGGCGGAGACCGCGCCGGCGGCCGCAGAGCGCTCGCCCGAGCAGTACCGCGAGGTCGTCCAGCGCACCCGCCGGCCGCGGCGGGTGGAGATGCGCACCTCGAAGGGGGTGATCCGGCTCGAGCTCGCCTGCCCGCGGGAGCCGCTCACCTGCCTGAGCTTCCTCGACCTCGCCGCGCAGGGCTTCTACGACGGCCTCACCTTCCACCGCGTGGTGCCCGACTTCGTCGTCCAGGGAGGCGACCCGCGCGGCGACGGCTACGGCGGGCCGGGCTACACGGTCCACGACGAGATCGGCCGCCTGCGCTACGCCCGCGGGGTGGTGGGGATGGCGCTCTCCGGCCCCGACACGGGCGGCAGCCAGTTCTTCATCACCCTCTCGCCCCAGCCCCATCTCGACGGCGGCTTCACCTCGTTCGGCGAGGTGGTCCAGGGGCTCGACGTCGTCGATCGCCTCGAGGCCGGCGACCGCATCGAGCGGCTGCGGGAGCTCCCGTGAGGCCGGCGGACGACTGGCGGCGGCCGGGCATCGGCCCGGCTCCGGGATGGTAGACTGGCGCGCCATGAAACGCCCATGTCGGCCATGGCTCGTGGCCCTCTCCGCCCTGGCCCTCACGGTGCCGGCGGTGCGCATCGTCCGCGCCGATCCGCCGCCTCCCCCGCTCCACGCCATGCCGGCCGAGCCGCCGGCTCCGGCTCTGGTTCCGGCGCCGCCGCAGGCCGCCGAGCCGCCGGCCGAGAGGCCGGTCCTCCTCGGGCTCATCCAGCGCGGGCAGGTGGAAAAAGCGGTGCCGGACTGGCTGCAGGCCGAGGCCGGCTCGAGCCCGGATCCCAAGGCGGCGCGCGCGCTCGCCGCGGTGGCGCCCGGCGCTACGGTGACGATCTACCTGGGGAGCTGGTGCGGCGACAGCCGGCGCGAGCTCGGCCGCTTCTGGCGCGCCCTCGATCTCGCCGGCGATCCCAGCGGCAGCCGCCTGCCCTTCAAGATCTCCTACGTCGGCGTCGACCGCGCCAAGAAGGAGCCGGCGGCGCTGGTGCAGGGGAACGACCTGCGCTACGTGCCCACCTTCGTCGTCCAGCGCGGCGGCCGCGAGGTGGGGCGCATCGTCGAGAGCTCGCCGCACGGCATCGAGCAGGACCTCCTGGCGCTGCTCGACGGCACCGCCCGCGGCCTGCTCACCGATCGGGCCGAGCTGCGCGACGCCAAGCCCAACCCCTGAGCGCGCCCGCCTCCCGCGATGCTCGCCGGACTCGGCTGGTCCCTCCAGCTCCTCGCCCTGGTGATCGTCGGCGCGGCGCTCCTGATCGGCCTGGTCAACGGCGCCGTCCGGGTCGAGCTGTGGATCGCCGGCTGCGGCGCCGCGCTCTTCCTCGCCGGCCGCTGGCTCCAGGGCCGGGGCCGTTGACGAGCCGGTGGGCGCTCCTGCAACCTTGGCTACGAGCTTGCGTATCCACCCATGACGCGGGGCGAGGAGCAACCGACGGACGAGGAGCTGGTTGCCGCCGTCCTCGGCGGCGACCAGGACCGCTTCGGCGACCTGATCGAACGCTATCAAGGACGGCTCGTCAACTACCTCTTCCGTCTGCTGCGCAACGCCGACGATGCGCACGACATGGCGCAGGAGGTCTTCGTCAAGGTGTACCAGGTCCTCGATCGCTACGACCCGCAGTACAAGTTCTCCACCTGGCTGTTCCGGGTGGCACAGAACGCGGCGATCGATCAGATCCGGCGGCGGCGCCTGAAGCTGGTGTCGCTGCAGCGCGAGGACGCCGACGGCGAGGCGCGCGACTGGGAGCTGCCGAGCGGCGATCGCGGTCCTTATGGGCAGATGCGCAACCGCGAGCGCGGCGACGCCATCCAACAGGCGATCGACGCGCTGCCCTGGGAGTACCGCGAGCTGATCCTGCTGCGCCACATGGCCGAGCTGGCCTACGAGGAGATCGCCCGTCTGAAGGGCATGCCGCTCGGCACGGTCAAGAACAAGCTCTTTCGCGGCCGGCAGATGCTCAAGGAGAAGCTACGGGACTTCACCACGGACTGATCGACGCCGAGCCGCTCGGATCGAGACGCTTCGAGATGATGATCGAGATGAGACCGACGTGAGATCGAGCGTGAGATCGAGTGAGACCAAGAGTGAGATCAAGATGGATCGGACCGCAATGGATCGCATGAGGCGCCGCCGGCACGAGGCGGAGCGGGGACGAGCATGAACAGGCCGGACCATGACACCTTCCGCGACTGGCTGAGCCTCGAGGTCTACGGCGATCTGCCCGCCGACCGCCTTGCCCGCCTCGAGGAGCACCTCGCCTCCTGTCCCGACTGCCAGGCCGAGCGCCGCGAGCTGGCGCGGATGGCCGAGAGGCTCGAGCGCGGCCGGCTGCCGGTGCGGCCCGACTTCCGGGAGAGCGTGATGGCGGCGCTCCCGGCGACCGGCTGGGAGTCGCGCAGCCCGCGCGCCTGGAGCCTGCCGGCCGCCGTCTTCGTCCTCCTCGCCGCGCTCGCCTTCGCCCTGCCATGGGCCGCCGGGTCGCTGGGCCATGCCGGCGCCGGCGCCCCGGCGTCGCTCGTCGGCGTCGCCGCCGCCGTCCTCGGACTGGTGCGGGCGGCGCTCACCACCGGGGCCGGCCTCCTCGGCGCCTCCTGGAAATCGATGGGCCTGGTGGTCGCCGATCTCTTCTCCTCGCGGCTGGTGCTCGCCGCCTTCGCCGTCGGCGTCCTCAGTCTCGACCTGCTGCTCGTCGCCCTCCTGCGCGGCCGCCGCGCCGATCCCGTGGCCGCCGGCCGCACGCGGCGCGGCGGGCGGCCGGCGCGCCCGGCTCCGTGACTCCCGTGACCCCGTGACGACCGCCGCCCGACTCGCCGCCGCCCTGCTCCTCGCCGCCGTCCCGCTGGCGGCGGGCACCGGCTCGGCCGCCGCGAGCGGCGGATCGAGCGGCGGCGTCGCGCTCCGCCTGGAGAAGGGCAGCGTCGCCCGGCATCAGCTCGTGGCGATCGGCCGCGACCTGGTCGTCGCCGGCGAGGCGCTCGCCGACGTCGCCGCGCTCCAGGGGTCGGTCGAGATCTCGGGGCGCGTCGCCGGGGACTTGATCGTCCTCGGCGGCAACGCCCGCCTGACGCCGACCGCCGAGGTCGACGGCGACGTCTACACCCTCGGCGGCGCGATCGACGCGGCGCCGGGGGCGCGCATCGGCGGCCGCTCGGTCTCCTATCCCACCGCCTCCTCGGCCTGGCTGACGCTGATGGAGGGGCCGGCGGTCGGTCTCGCCGCGACCTCGCCGGTCGTCCTCGGCGCCAAGCTCGCCCTCCTCGCCGCCTGGGCGGGGCTCCTCCTCTTTTTCTTCGCGGCGAGCGGGCGCGAGGTCCTGAGCACCGCCGACGGCGTCCGCCGCGAGCCGTTCCGCAGCTTCTTCGTCGGCTTGACCGGCGTCCTCGCCATGCTGCTGACGGCGCTCTTCCTCTCCGCCTTCGCCGGCGCGCTGATCGGCGTGCCCCTCCTCGTGCTGGTCGTCCTCCTCGCCGTGGTCATGAAGCTCTGGGGGATGATCGCGGTCTTCTACGCCCTGGGCGACTGGATCGCCCGGCGCGTCTTCCACCGCCGCATCCGCCCGCTGACCGCCGCGACCTGGGGGCTCCTCCTCCTCGGCGCCCTGAAGTTCATCCCCTGGATCGGCATCTGGAGCTGGACCGCCGCCACCTTCATCGGCGTCGGCGCCGCGCTGTCGACCAAGCTCGGCCGGCGCGAGCCCTGGTTCGACCTCGAGACGGCGTAGGTGGCTGGCGCGCCGCCAGCCGTCCCCGGCTCACTCGCCGCGGAGCGCGGCGGTGGGCTCGAGCCGGCTCGCCCGGCGCGCTGGCAGGAAGGTGGCGAGGAGCGCCACCGCGGCGAGGGCGAGCGCTGCCGCGGCGAAGGTCCACGGGTCGCGCCCGCTCACGCCGTAGAGAAGGCTCGCCAGCAGGCGCGAGAGCGCCGCGGCACCAGTTTGCCCGAGCGCCAGGCCGGCGAGCGTCAGGGCCGCGCCGCGCGCCAGGACCAGCCGCATTAGGTCGGCGCGGCGGGCGCCGATCGCCATGCGCACCCCGAGCTCGCGGGTGCCGGTGGCCACCAAGTACGACATCGCGCTGTAGATCCCCACCGCGGCGAGGAGCGCCGCGAGCGCCGCCAAGGTGGCGAGGAGCGCGGAGTTGAAGCGCGACTGCCTCAGCGCACCGGCCGCGGCGAGCCGGCTCTCGAGCGTCTCCATCCCGGCGAGGGGGAGGTCGCGGTCGAGGGCCCGGAGCACCCGCCGCGCCGGCTCGGCGAGCGCCAGCGGCTCGCCCGCCGCGCGCACGACGAGCGTCATCGAGCGCAGCATCGCGGCGGGCACGGGGGTCTGCGCCGCGGCGAAGTAGACGATCGGCGGCGCCGCCTCCTCACCGCTCGGGTTGCGCTGGTCGCCGACCACGCCGATCACGTCGTGCCAATGCCCGTTGAATTTCAGGCGCCGGCCCACGGCCTCGCGCCCGGCGAGGAATCGCCGCTCCGCGCTGCGGTTCACCAGGGCGACGAGCGGCGAGCCCGCGCGGTCGCGGCCGTCGAAGGCGCGGCCGCGGACGACGGCGGTGCCCATGGCGGCGAAATAGCCGGGAGTGACGACCTCCCAGCCCGCCGCCGCGGCAGCGGCCGGCAGGTCGCTCGCCGCGACGCGGAGGTGGAAGGACCAGGGCTCCTCGGGGGGGATCTCCTTGGCCGCGCCGACCGCGGCGACGCCGGGGAGGGCCGCGAGCCGCGCGGTCAGCTCGGCGTAGAAGCCCGCCGCCTGTCGCGCCTCCGGATAGCGGGTTTCCGGGAGAGCGACGTCCATGACCAGGACGCCGCGCGGCGCGAAGCCCGGGTCGCTCGCGAGCAGGTGCGAGAGGCCGCGCAGCAGGAGGCCCGCGCCGGTGAGCAGCATCGACGCCGCGGCGATCTCCAGGATCACCAGGAGGGCTTGCAACCGGCGCCGGCGCGGCGACCCGGCGGGGCCGCCGGGCCGGAGAGGGGCGCGGCGCGCGGTCGCCAGCGCCGGCGCGAGGCCCGCGCCGAGCGCGGCGAGCGCCGCCACGGCGAAGGTGAAGGCGAGCGCCCGCCCGTCGAGGCGCACGTCGACGTTGTGCGGCAGGTAGACGCCGCGGGCATCGGGGAGGAGCCGCAGGGCGAGACCGGCGAGCGGCAGGGCGAGCGCCCCTCCGGCCACGGCGAGGAGGGTGGTCTCGGCGAGGAGCTGGCGCACGATCCGCCAGCGGCTGGCGCCCAGGGCGAGCCGCACCGCCATCTCGTCGCGGCGCGAAGCGGCATGGGCGAGCTGGAGGTTGGCGACGTTGGCGCAGGCGATGAGTAGCACGAAGGCAACGGCGCAGGAGGTGAGGAGGAGCGCCGGTCGCGCCGTTCCCGACAGAGTCGCCGCCAGCGGCTCGAGGCTCGCTCCGAGGTCGCGGTTGGTGGCAGGGAGCTGGCGCTCGAGCCGGTGGGCGAGCACCGCGAGCTCGGCCTGCGCGGCGGCGAGCGAGACCCCGGGCCGCAGGCGGCCGATTCCTCCCAGGTAGGCGGCGCCGCGGTCGACGGCCGCCCCGGTCGGGAAGACCAGGGGCAGCAAGAGATCGGGCTCGCCGCCGGGGACGCGCAGGTCGGCCGGCAGCACCCCCACGACCTCGTAGCGCTCGCCGTCGAGCCGCAGGCGACGGCCGAGGATCGCCGGGTCGCCGCCGTAGCGGCGTCGCCAGAGACGATCGGAGAGGAGCGCGACCCGCGCGCCCTGCGGCCCGTACTCGGCCGCCACGAAGAGCCGGCCCAGCTCGGCGGGCGCGCCGAGGGCGGCGAGCAGCCCGGCCGAGACGAGATGGCGGCGGAGGCGCACCGGCTCGCCCTCGCCGGTCAGGTCGACGGTGCCGAAGGGGACGAAGGCGCCGAGCTCGGCGAGCGCTACGCTGCCTGACCGCCAGGCGAGGAAGTCGGCCGGGGTGAGGGAGAGCCGTTCGGGCCCCTGGCTCGTCCTCACGGCCATGACGCTCACCAGCCGTTCCGGATGCGGGTAGGGCAGCGGCCGCAGCAGCGTGGCGTCGACCACGCTCCAGATCGCCGTGTTGACCCCGATGCCCAATGCCAGCGTCAGCACGGCTGCCGCGGCATGAGCCGGCCGGCGCAGCGCCAGCCGGGCGGCAGAGGTCACGTCCTGAAGCGCTCCCGTCATCCGACACCCCCGGCCCCGATGGACAGGATGGAAAAGGATGGAAAAGGATGATGAGCCTATACCGGCTCCCGTCGCTGGGATCGCTCCGCTCACCTCAGCCTACGAGTCGGCCGCTCGGCGGTCGCGCTCCCAAGTTGACCCCCCGCCCCCCCTTCCCATACGCTCCACCCCCTCCCCGCACCGTGACGAAAGGGATCGCTCCAGGTCGTGCGGAGAGCGGGGGCGTGGGAGAGGGAGCCAGGCATGCCTGAGGTGCGGACGATCGGGGTGGTGGGGGCGGGGACGATGGGCCACGGGATCGCGCAGGTCGCCGCCCACAGCGGCTTCGACGTGATCCTGGTCGACGCCGCGCCGCCGGCGCTGGCGCGCGGTCTGGGGCAGATCGGCAAGGGGCTCGAGCGGCTGGTCGGCAAGGGCAAGCTGGCGCCGGAGGAGCGCGACCGCGCCCTCGGCCGCATCCGCTCGGGCGGCGAGCTCGCCGAGCTGGCCGCGGCCGACCTGGTCGTCGAGGCGGTGGTCGAGAGGCTGGCGGTCAAGGAGAAGGTCCTGGCCGAGCTCGACCGCACCTGCCGCGAGGCGACCCTCCTCGCCACCAACACCAGCTCGATCTCGATCACCCGCCTGGCCGCCGCCACCCGCCGGCCGGAGAAGGTGATCGGCATGCACTTCATGAATCCCGTTCCGGTCATGCAGCTCGTCGAGGTGATCCGGGGCCTGGCGACGAGCGATGAGACCTACTCGGCGGTCGAGGCGGCGTCGCGCCGCATGGGGAAGACCCCGGTCGAGGTCCACGACGCGCCGGGGTTCGTCTCCAACCGCGTGCTGATGCCGATGATCAACGAGGCGGTCTTCTGCCTCTACGAAGGGGTGGGGAAGGCGGAGGCCGTCGACGCGGTTATGAAGATGGGGATGAACCACCCCATGGGACCGCTCGCCTTGGCCGACCTGATCGGGCTCGACGTCTGCCTCGACATCCTGCGCGTGCTCCAGGAGGGCTTCGGCGACCCCAAGTACCGCCCCTGCCCGCTGCTGGTGAAGATGGTCGACGCGGGCTACCTCGGCCGCAAGTCCGGCCGCGGCTTCTACACCTACGGAGAGAGTTGAGCCGGGCCGAGCCGTCCGGCTCGAGGACACACCGCATGTACTGCCAGGTTTGCGGCGCGCTCAACGCGGACGACGCCGAGTTCTGCGTCCGCTGCCACCAGAAGCTCCTCGTCGTCTCCGGCGTCGTCGCCGAGGAGGAGGAGAGCTACGAGGAGAACGCCGAGGAGAGCTTCTCGTTCGACGAGCACCTCCTCGAGCGGATCTCGATCCTCGAGGAGGCGGTCAAGCGCACCGCCGAGACCGTGCGCCAGCTCCTCGGCGCCCTCCACAAGCAGGAGAAGAACATCCTCATCAACCAGACCGGCCTGACGGCTCTGCGCGAGCTGCTCGAGCAGAAGCGCTTCGTCGGCTGGGAGGAGTGGAACGACCTCTGGGAGTCCAAGATGGACTACCAGCTCCTCGCCCTCGAGAAGCGCGAGCGCTTCGTGGCGGTCAAGGAGCGCATCGCCGCCCTCCATCACGGCGACAAGCGCAAGCTCTTCCTGCAGAGCCTGGAGGACGCCGAGTACGCCCTCTTCGCCTTCGACATCGAGCGCGCGGTGGCGGCGCTCGAGGCCGCCTACAAGCTCGACCGCGACAATTACGAGCTCGCCTACTTCCTCGGCGAGACCCACTTCAACGAGGGGGAGAGCGAGGCCGCTCTCGCCTATTTCTCGCGCGTCCTCGAGGTCAAGCCGGACCACTACGAGGGGCTGGTCTACAGCGGCGTCATCCACTACGAGCGCGGCGACCACGAGCGCGCCGAGGAGCGCCTGAAGCGCGCCGTGGCGCTCTACCCCGACTCGTTCCTGCCGCAGTTCAGCCTCGGCGCCGTCTATGCCGGCCAGGGCAACCTCGCCAAGGCCGTGCTGTACCTCGAGCGCGCCGCGGCCCTCGATCCCGTGCCGCAGGCGCTCTACCTCCTGGGGAGCTGTTTCTACGAGATGGGCAAGCTCTCGGCGGCGACCCGCCACCTCGAAGAGGCGGTCCGCCACGATCCGGCCTTCGAGAACGCCCATCACCTGCTGGGGTTGGTCTACCTCGACCGCCACTGGAACCGCAAGGCCTTGGACGCCTTCCGCCAGGCGCAGCGCCTGAACCCCAAGAAGCTCCAGTACCAGGACCTCGTGCGCTACCTCTCGGGGCATGCCGGGGTGCCGCTGCCGACGGTCGCCGGCGAGGCCGGCAAGTGGTTCGGCAAGGCCGAGGACTTCCTCGCCCGCGACAACCTGAAGCAGGCCCTCGTCTGCTACCGCCGGGCGCTGTCGCTCGACGCCGACAACCCGACCCTCCTGATGTCCTACGCCCTCCTCTGCCTGCACCTCAACCGCAGCCAGGAGATCGAGGCGGTGACGAGGAAGGTGCTCGATCTCAACCCCGGCGAGATGCTCGAGGCGACCGCCTACGCGGCGCTGATCGAGGCGCTGCGCAGCCAGGGCAAGTTCCGCGAGGGGAACCGCATCGGCCGGCGGCTGCTCGACGAGGGGACGTCGAACTTCACCAAGACGATCGCCTACTACGAGATGGCCTGCAACCTGGCGGAGATGGAGGAGGACCTCGACGAGGCGCTCGACTACGCCAAGCGCTCGGTCGAGCTGTCGCCGGACGAGCTCAAGCAGTTCCCCTTGGCGGCGCTCGGCTGGGTGCACTACAAGCGGAAGGAGTTCGACAAGGCGATCGACTTCCTCTCGAAATCGAGCGAGCTCGGCCCCTCCTCGACCACCTTGACCCACCTCGGGATGGCGCTCCTCGCCTCCGGCGAGGAGGACCGCGCGCGGAGCGTCCTCGCCCATGCGCGCAAGCTCGGCGCCCGCGGCGTCGTCCTCGAGGAGCGGATGATGGAGTTCATGAAGGACAGCACCCGCCTCCTCGAGCGGGTGCGCCGCGGGCAGAAGAAGTAATCCGCAGACGACGATGTCGAGCGGGTGGGGGCGTCCCCTTCGCCCTTGAGGGTGGCGTCAGGCATCCAGAGGAACCATCGAGGATCTCGCCGCTGCGGCGCCTAGATCGCCGAAACGGCGGGCATCTCGTCGCTGCAGCGCGTGTTTCGTCGAAACGGCGAGCGTTTCGCCGCTGCGGCGCGTGTATCGCGGAAATATCGAGAGTCTCACCTGTGCGGCGCTTGCAGAGCCGAAACAGCGAAAGTTTCACTCATGCAGCGCTTGCAGAGCCGAAACAGTGGAAGTTTCCGTCATACGGCGCCTGCAGAGGCGAAACAGCGGATCCTTCCCCGCTGCAAGCGATCCTTCCTCTCTACGCTGAACGTTTCCATGGGACCACCCAGTTTCTTCCCTTCCTCTCGGCCGGGCGGTGCCTGCGGGCGCCTTCAGCCGAAGCGCTCGGCCGGCAGCGCCACAGATCCGTGTCTAGCATCCCAAGACACTACTCGATCGCCCACCTCGATTCCTGAAGAGCCCATTTCTTGACGGTGGGCGACCGGTAGCGTATGAAGAACGTCCTGCTGCCGGAACGCGAGGAGCTCGATCCTCGATCGACCGCCCTGACGCGAACGAGGTCCTATTCTTTTCACCCGGAGGGGTCCATGCGCTGGAGCCGTTACTACCTGTACACCACCCGCGAGGTGCCGAACGACGCCGAGGTCGTCTCGCACCAGCTCATGGTGCGCGCCGGCATGATCAAGAAGGTCGCCGCCGGCATCTACACCTACCTGCCGTTCGGCTGGCGCAGCGTCGCCAAGCTCGAGGCCATCGTGCGCCGCGAGCTCGACGCCATCGGCGCCCTCGAGCTCACCATGCCGGCGGTCCAGCCGGCCGAGCTGTGGCAGGAGTCGGGGCGCTGGCAGCGCTACGGCAAGGAGCTCCTGCGCATCGAGGACCGCCACGAGCGCGACTTCGTCTTCGGGCCGACGCACGAGGAGGTGGTGACCGACATCGTGCGCCGCGACCTCAAGAGCTATCGCCAGCTCCCGGTCTCGCTGTACCAGATCCAGACCAAGTTCCGCGACGAGGTCCGGCCGCGCTTCGGCCTGATGCGCGGCCGCGAGTTCCTGATGAAGGACGCCTACTCGTTCCACGCCGACGCCGCGAGCCTCGACGCGACCTACGAGGACATGCGCCGCGCCTACTGCCGGATCTTCGAGGCCTGCCGGCTCGACTACACCGTGGTCGAGGCCGACACCGGGGCGATCGGCGGCTCGGCGTCGCACGAGTTCATGGTCGTCGCCGAGACCGGCGAGAGCGCCGTCGTCCGCTGCCCGTCCTGCGGCTACGCGGCGAACGTCGAGAAGGCCGAGCGGAGGAAGATCGAGAACGCGCCGGCCGCCGGGCCTGCCGGCGCCGGCGAGCCTCTGCGCGAGGTCGCGACGCCGGGCAAGGGCTCGATCGGCGAGGTCGCCGCGTTCCTCGGCGTCCCCCCCGAGCGGCTGGTCAAGACGCTCATCTACGACACCGTGAAGCACGACGCCAGCCAGGGGCTCGTCGCCGTCGCCCTGCGCGGCGACCGCGAGCTCAACGAGGTCAAGCTGGCGAACTTCCTGGACGTCGAGCTCGCCGTGCTGGCGAGCGAGGAGCGCGTCCGGCAGGCGACCGGCGCCCCGGTCGGCTTCGCCGGGCCGGTGGGCCTGCCCAAGGAGGTGCGCCTGATCGCCGACGAGTCGGTCCGCGGCCTCGCCGACTTCGTCGCCGGCGCCAACAAGGCCGACACGCACGTCGCCGGCGTCAACTGGGGGCGCGACGCCGAGCCCGCCGCCTGGGCCGACCTCCTCCTCGTCACCGGCGGCGACCCCTGCCCGCGCTGCGACGGCACGCTCGAGCTCTTCCGCGGCATCGAGGTGGGTCACATCTTCAAGCTGGGGACCAAGTATTCCCTGTCGATGAAGTGCAACTACACCGACGAGCAGGGGGCCGAGCACCCGATGATCATGGGCTGCTACGGCTTAGGGATCGGCCGCACCGTGGCCGCCGCGATCGAGCAGAACCACGACAAGGACGGCATCGTCTGGCCGCGGCCGCTGGCGCCGTTCGAGGTGCTCCTCCTGGTGCTCAATCCCGACGACGGGGAGGTCGCCGGCACCGCCGACCGCCTCTACGCCGAGCTCAAGGAGAAGGGGATCGACGTCCTCTACGACGACCGCGACGAGCGGCCGGGGGTCAAGTTCAAGGACGCCGACCTGATCGGCATCCCGGCGCGCATCGTCGTCGGCGCCAAGTCGCTCGCCGACGGCAAGGTCGAGGTGTCGCTGCGCCGCGACCGCCAGAAGCAGCTCGTGCCGCCGGCCGAGGCGGTCGCCCGGGCGCTCGAACTGCTGGGCTGAGGCGGCCTCCGATGCCGATCGCCCTGCCCGACATCCCCGACGTCCTCGCCGCGCGCCGGACTCTCGCCGGTCGCGTGCGGCGGACGCCCGTCCTCCGCTCCGACGGGCTCGACCGGCTGGCCGCCGCCCGGCTCGTCTTCAAGGCCGAGTGCCTGCAGGTCACCGGCTCTTTCAAGGTGCGCGGCGCGCTCCACAAGGTCCGCTCGCTGGCGGCCGCGGAGCTGGCGCGCGGCCTCGTCACCGTCTCGGCCGGCAACGCGGCTCTCGGCGCCGCCCATGCCGCCCGCGAGGCGGGGGCGCGGCTGGTCGTCGTCATGCCGGAGAACGCCGTCCCCGAGAAGCTCGCCGCCGTCGCGGCGCTCGGCGCCGAGATCGAGAAGGACGGGATCACCAACGCCGCGCAGGCCTTCGCGCGGCTGGCCGAGCTGCGGCAAGCCCACGGCTACACGCTGGTCCACCCGTTCGACGACCCGTGGGTCATCGCCGGCGCCGCCACCGCCACCTGGGAGCTGTTGGAGGACGAGCCCGACCTCGAGGTCCTCGCCGTGCCGGCCTCGGGTGGCGGACTCCTCGCCGGGGCGCTCCTGGCGGCCCGCGCGCTGGCGCCGCGGGCCGAGGTCTACGGCGTGCAGCCGGCCGGGGCGGACGGGATCGTGCGCTCGCTCGCCGCCGGCGTCCCCACCGCCCCCGAGCGCATCGCGACCGTCGCCGACGGCTTGACCGCGCCCAGGCCGGGCGAGATGAACTTCGAGATCATCCGCCGCCATGCCGCGGGCATCCTCGCCGTCGACGACGCGGCCATCCTCGCCGCCATGGGGAGGATCGTCCGCGAGCTCAAGGTGATCGTCGAGCCGGCCGGCGCCGCGGGCCTCGCCGCGGTCCTCGACGGCGAGTTCCGCGGCCGGCGGGTGGGGGTCATCCTCTCCGGCGGCAATGCCGGCATGGAGCGGGTGCGCGAGGTCCTCGCCGGGCCATACCTCTAGAAATCGCCGAGCCCCCGCGCTACCGCGAGCGCTGGAGCCGTTTCGGCTTGACCACCTCCGCCAGCTCCTTCTTGGCCGTCTCCTTCGCCGTGGTCTTGGCCTCTTTGTGGGCCTCCTGGCGCGCCGTGTGGCGGAACTCCTGCTCGAGCTGATCGAGCTCCGCGTCGGGGAGGTTCTCGAGGCCGATCAGGCCGGTGCGCGCTTCCTTGACGGCGCAGAGCAGCTCGTCGAGCTTCAGGTGCAGGGCCTTCGAGTCGCGGTTCTGGGTGTTCTGGATGAGGAACACCATGAGGAACGTGACGATGGTCGTGCCGGTGTTGATGACCAGCTGCCAGGTGTCGGAGAAGTGGAAAAGGGGGCCGGTGATCGCCCAGACGAGGACGATGGCGATGGCGCCGATGAACGACCACGCCGAGCCGAAGATGGCGGAGCCCACCTTGGCGATCCTGCGGAACAGCTCATCCATGACGAGCCTCCTTGCGGGCAGCCGCGGATCCGCCGCGGGCGATGCCGAATGGAATCTACGGCTGTTTACCGCCCATGCAGGGAGAATGCCAGGGAAGCGCCTCCTCGGCTAGTCCACGGCGCGCAGGATCGCCCGCCGCACCAGCTCGGTCGTCAGGCCGTAGACCGCGTGCGCGGCGAGGGCCGAGACGTGGACCGACGGCGGGTACTCGCCGGGCTTCTTCGACAGGCCGAGCACGGGGAGCGCCACCTCGTCGGCGCCGAGCCAGACCGCCGCGCCGAACGGCACCCCGGCGCCCATGGCGACCGTGGGCGACAGCTCGGCGAGCGCGCCGTAGACGCCGCCCATGACCGTCCCGAAGGCATAGTGGACGGCGGGTCCGGCGGCCTGCTTCTCCTCGTCGGAGAGCCGATGGCCGAAGCTCTCCGAGATCGCCTCGGCGGTCTTGACCGTGGCGTTCTCCCCCTCGTTCTGGTCGTCCTTCCCCTGCCCCTGCTGGTGCCGCTCCGGCGGCTGGTCGGAGACCGCCTCGCGGGCCTTCTGCAGCAGGGCCTGGAACTGGTTCATCGCGAAGGAGGCGGCGAAGCCGGCGACGAGGCCGGCGGCAACCCCCTTCCACACGGCGCCGTCGTGGTCTTGCGGATCGAGCATGGAGTGAGCTCCTTTCGTGGCCGGCTCTTCTGGAGGTGGTCCTGGAGGACGCCCCTTACCTCCCACAGGGTGCAAGCGGTGTGCCCCGCCGGCGGCGACGCTACGGCGCGCGCAGGTGGTTCGAGGCGCAGCGGTAGCCGCCGTTCAGGACCACGCTGTGGACGAGCGGCGGCAGGAGGTCGAGGCGGGCGCCGGCGGCGGCGAAGGTCCGGGCGGCGAGCGCGTCGGCGGTGGGGAGGCGCGAGGCGAAGCCCTCCGCCCGCAGCCTGCCGTCGCGGCGCTCGACGACCACGTTGTTCCAGGTGAGCAGGAAGTCGGGGTGGGAGACCCCCTCGCGGTCGCGCAGCAGCGCCGTCGGCACGAAGACGAGCGGCAGCCGCCGCACCTCGAGCCCGGCGGCCTGGAGCTCGCCGGCGACGAGATCGAGATAGCCGGCGAGGGCCGCGGGGCGGGGGGCGCGCTGCGCCGCCGCCATGGCGGCGGCGAGGCCCTCCGGCGTCAGGTCGTAGACCGCGGCGAGCGCCCGCCAGTCGGCCGCTCCCAGCCGGGCGAGGAGCGCCCGGCCGGCCGCGAGGTCGGCGACGAGCGCCCGCTCCCGCCCCGCCCCTGCCGCCGGAGAGCGCAGGAAGGTCACCAGCGAATCGAGGTCGTAGCCGGCGCCGCCCCCGATCCGGGTCATCTGCGCCGTCCGCTCGCTCGCGGGCCCGGCGCCGCCGCCCTCCGGCAGCGGGTGGACGAAGCGCGCCGGCCGGCCGTAGAGCGCCGCGAGCTCGTCCGCGGCGCGGTGCGCCGCGGCGAGGTAGCGGTCGATGCCGGCGGCCGTCGCGAAGCTCTCGACCGGCACGCGGGCGACGCCGAGGAGAGCCAGGATGCGCGGCTCTAGGGTGTGGAGGCTCATCCAGGCGGCGCCGCCGGCGAGGAGCACCTGGCCGTTGTGGAAGGGGACGGCGGCGCGCTCCCAGCGCGCGCCGCCCCAGGCGGCGTCGAGCGCCGGCGGCAGGCCGCGCACCAGATCGATCCCCATCGTCGAGTCCGCCTCGCGCCCGGGCTGCAGGTTGGGGCGTAGCAGCGCCACGACGCCGTCCCCGCCCGTCCCGCGCCAGGGTGAAGGGATCGCGCGGCCAGGGCGAGTAGGGGCGGCCGTGGATCGGCAGGAGCGTGACGCCCAGACGGCCCGCCGGCTCGGCGAGCGGCAGGTCGGTCAGCGCGATGAGGGTGCGGCGCGGGTCGACCGCGCGCACGGCGGCGAGGAAGGCGGCGGCCTCCCCGGCGTCGAAGAAGGCGGCGGGGAGCGAGTAGACCGAGGCGGCGATCGGCCCGTCGTCGTCGGCGGCGAAGCGCAGGCGCTCGGCGCCGGCCGGCGCCTCAGCGGGCAGAGCTCCCGGCCGGCGTAGCGGCGCGAGCGGGCCGAGCGGGCGGCGCGGCCGCCGGCCGGCCGCCGGCGGTTCCCATCGCCAGGGCGCCGGCGAGGAGCGGGGCCGCGATCCTCATGGGCCGCCGGAACCGCGCCGCGGGGCCATCTCTCTCTAGCCCTTCGCCGCCTGCCGGGCGCGGGCGAGGGCCGCTGCCGCCTCGGCCTTCCTGCCGAGCGCGGTGAGCGCCCGCGCGTAGTCCTGCCAGGCCTCGGCGCTCCCCGGCGTCACCCGGGTCGCCGCCTGGAATGCCGTGGCGGCCTCCTGCTGCCGGCCGGCGGTGGCGAGCATGCGGCCGTAGGCGAGCGCCATCTCGGCGACCAGGCCCGGGGTCGCGCGGGTTCTGCGCCTGGAGGATCTTCCCCGCCCAGGGGGAGAGGGTCGCCAGGCCGGACTTGAGATCCCCCTGGCGGACCTGCCCGCTGGCGACGAGGAGCGCCGCCGAGGGATCGATCCGCGCCTGGGCCTGGAGGAGGCGGACCGCCTCCGCCGGCTGGCCGGCGCCGAGGTAGGCCTCGCCCAGCAGGCGGCGCGCGTCGGCCGCGAAGCCGGCCTGGACCTCCCCGCCGGGAGGAGCGCCGCCGGCGAGCGGCTTCAAGATCGTCACCGCCCCGCGCGGGTTGCCCTTGCGCAGCGCCAGCTCGCCGCGCAGGAGCTGGGCGCGCGAGCTCTTCGCCGGCAGGCCGGCGAGGAGCCGCTCGGCGTCGCCGGTCTGCTGGAAGTGGAGGGCGAGGAGGGCGGCGGCGAGGCGCGCCTCGACGTCGGCCGGCGCGCTGAGCGCCCACGGGCGGAGCAGCCGGTAGGCGTCGCCGGTGCGCCCCTCGCGGGCGTAGAGGAGCCCCAGCTCGCGCCCGGCCGGCGAGACCGGCTCGACGGCCACGGCGCGCTCGAGGTAGCCCGTCCCCAGGTCCGCCTTGCCGACCGCGAACGCCGCCCGCCCGGCGTTGTAGAGGGTCGCCGGGTTGGCGTCGGGGGCCTCGGCGAGCGGTTGCAGCACGGCGAGGGCGTCGCCCGGCCGTTTGGCCTTGAGGTAGACGGCGCCGAGCGCCGTCAGGACCTGGGGCGAGGGGTTCGGCTGGCGGCGCAGCGCCTCGAGCTTGGCGATGGCCGCGGCGAGATCCCCCCGGTCGACGCTCGCCAGGGCCTCGGCGAGGCCCGGCGGCAGGGCCGGTGCGGCCGGCCGTGCGGCCGCGGGCTTCGCCGCCGGCCCGCGTGCCGCCGGCGGCTGGGCGGCGAGCGGGGCCGCGCAGCCGAGCAGCGCCAGCAGCGGCGGCAGGAGGCGGGCGATGGGGAGGCGGGGCGCTCTCGGGGTGCTGCGCATGGGTGGACCGTCCTTTCGGGGCGGGGGGCAGGGCGCGAACCGTCCCGAATTATATGGATCGGGGTGCCCGCGTGCCCCGGATAGCGCAAAAACCGCCCCTTTTGACAGCCCCGCGGACACAGAGTTAGAGAAGAGATCGCAACGCGAAACCGCGTTGCCCCGCGGCGCCGAGGCCCATGGAGGGCTCTGGCCGCTGCCGCGGGAGGAGGGAGCTCCCCATGTCCATGTCCTCGAAGACCGTCCGCTCCGCCGCCGCCGTGGCGCTCGCCGCCGCGCTGTTCGCCGCGCCTGCAGCGCAGGCCGCGAGCCCGGCCTCGCCGCTCGCTCGCGGCTGGCAGCAGCTGATCCGCCTGATCGCGCCCGAGGGTCTGGGGCTCGATCCCAACGGCTACAAGCTGCACCTGTCGACGTCCTCCGGGGGCGCCCCGGCGGTCTCCGCAACGCTGCGGAGGACCGCCGCCGGGTCCGCCGCGCGCCGCCGGTAAGAGGGTGGGCATTCGGCCGGGCGGACGGGTTGGCGGTCCGACCGGCTTCGGGATGAGATTGCGAAATTACGCGCGCGGGATGTGAGAGAATGCGCCGCGTGAATCGCGCCTGGAGATGAGCGAGAAGCCGACGAGCGGATCTGCCGGCGGGGGTGCGCACCCCGCCCCCGGCCGGCTGGAGGACCTCCTGCGCGGCCGGCTGCGGCCGGCCGCGGCGCGGGAGGTCGCCTCGCATCTGCGGGCCTGCCGCGAGTGCGCCGAGGACCTGGCGCCCATCGCCGCCGCCCTTTCCAAGCCCTGCCCGCCGCCGCCCTCGGCGCGCGGCGGGGAGTACGAGTTTCCCATCTTCCGCGCCTGCGCCGCGGCGCTGCGGCACGCCGCCGCTCTCGACGCGGCGCGCGGCGGGGTCGGGCGGCCGGCGCGGGAGGCGCCCGCCGCCGAAGCGCCGGCATCGCGCCGCCGATCGCGGCCTGCGCGGCTGGGCGCGCGCCGAGGCCTGCCTCGCCGCGGCGCGCCGGCTGCGGCGCCGCGATCCGCAGCAGATGCTCCTCCTCGCCCGCCTTGCCGCCGGCCTGGCGGCGGGGCTCGACCCCGCCTGCTGCGGCGGTCCGGCGGCGCACGCCGATCTCCAGGCGCGGGCGCTGACCGAGCTCGGCAACGCCTACCGCATCGCCAACGACCTCGGCCGCGCCGAGGCGATCTTCCGGCGAGCGCTCGCGCTCGCCGCGCGCGGCAGCCGCGATCCGCTGCTCTTGGCCGAGCTCGCCGACCGCGCCGCGTCGCTGTTCGCCGCCCGCCGCCGGTTCACCGAGGCGTTCCAGCTCCACGACGCGGTCCACGACATCCACCGCGGCCTGGGCGATCCCCACCTCGCCGGCCGGACCCTCGTCTCGAAGGGGCTCCACGCGGGCTATGCCGGATATCCCGAGCAGGCCCTCGAGCTGCTCGCGGCCGGGTTGCGGCAGATCGACGCCGGGCGCGATCCCGGCCTCTTCGCCTCGGCGGTCCACAACCTCCTGCTGTTCACCATCGACTGCGGCCGCTATCTCGCCGCCCGCCGGTTGCTCGGCGACGCCTGGCGGCTCTCCGGGGTGTACGAGGAGCCGCTCGCGGCGCTCCGCCTCCGCGGCCTCGAGGGGCGGATCGCCTTCGGCCTCGGCGACCTCGCGGGCGCCGAGCGCGCCTTCGAGGAGGTGCGCCGGGGCTTCCTCGACCACGGCCTGCCGTACACCGGCGCGATCGTCAGCCTCGACCTGCTCGCCGTCTGGCTGCGGCAGGGGCGGACGGCCGAGATCCGCGGCCTGGTCGAGGAGCTGCTCGCGACCTTCCGCGCCTTCGCCATCCGCCGCGAGGCGATCGCGACGCTCCTCGTCCTGCGCCGCGCGATCGAGCGCGAGCAGGCCTCCCTGGGCCTCCTGCGCAGCGTCGCCGCCCGCCTCGGCAGGCTCGAGCGCGGGCCGGCGCGCCCGGGCTACGAACGGCGCTGACGGGGCCGCCGCGCCGGCCCGCGCGGGGGATCCGAGCCTGGACCGCCGCCCTCGCCCGCCGCGCGGATCGCCTCGCGCAGCCGCCGCTCCAGCTCCGCGGGATCGGGCGGCGCGCCATCCTCCACCGGATCGTCGGCCGGGTGCGGCGCGTAGCCGGCGAGCGCCAGCTCGGCCGCGAGGCGCTCGAAGAGCGGCGCTCCCTGGGCATCCGGCTCCTCGCTAGCCGGCTCCGCTGCCGCGTACAGGGCGCGGAAGAAGACCTCCGGCTCGAGCTCGAGAGCGGCGAGGATCTCGCGCACCTGGCGCTCGGGCTCGCCCCCCGCCCGGCCGCCGTTCCCGATCGCGGCGAGGACCGCCGCCGTGCTGCCGCGCGGGCGGCCGAGCCGCGCGTCCACCTCCTCGCGGCTCACCCCTTCGGCCTGCAGCACGCCATCGATCAGGCGGACCGCCCGCGCCAGCTCGTCGCGCTCGCCGGCGCCGATGTCGCCGGGAGCGGGCCGCTCGCGCGCCACGGCACCGGAGCTCCCGCCGTCCCCTTCATTCCCCTCGTCCCCCTCATCCATATCCATCGCCGCGCAGTCTACGGCAAGGCCCTGCCGGCGGGCCGCCAATCGAGGGCGCGGTGAACGCGGCGATGAAGCGGGCATCGGGCGCCGGGCTCGCGGGGCTCGTCGCGGTCGCGGCGCTCGCCACGGCCGGCGCGGCCTTCGCCCACGCGCCCTGGATCCGCGCCGCCGGCCGGCTCGTCCCCTTCCTCTTCGTCTGCCGGTTTCCGCTCGCCGTCGCCGCCGCGCTCGTCGCCCTGCCACCGCTGGCGCTCGTCGCCGCGCGCCCGCTCCTCGGCAACCTCTTCACCCTGCGCCGGCGCGAGATCGCCCTCGTCGCCCTCCTCGCGACCGTCGCCTCCTGGGTCGTCATGGTGACGCTCGAGATCTTCGTCCACTACGCGCCGGCGCGCTTCGACGTCGCGCCGGCCGCGGTGCCGGATTGGCTCGTCGCCTGGCGCGTGCCGCTCTTCGTCCTCCTCGCGGCGCCGATCGTCGCGGCGACGGTGTGGCGCTCGCCGCCGCCGCGCCGGGCGAGCCTCGCCGCCGCGGCGCTGGGGGTGGCGGCGGCGGCGTTCCTCCTCTTCGCCTCGGCCGGGCTGCACTGGATGCTGCGCGACCCCGACCGGCCGGCGGCCGACCTCCTGGTCCCCTCCGAGGCGCGGCTCTTCGGTCCGCTGCCGGCGCTGCGCCTGCGCCATGCCGCCGGCGCCGCGCGCCCGGCGGCGGCAACGGCGGCGGCGGCGCGGCGCAGCATGCCCGGCTACCTCGCGGGTGCCGGCCGCATCGGCTCCGGCCATCTCCTCGCCGCCGCCTACTTCCTCGTCTCGGCGGCGCTCTACGGCTTCGGCTTCGCCCTCTTCCGGCCCGGTCGTCGGCTGCTCCCCGCCCTCGCCTACCTGCTGCAGCTCCTCATCGTCCTCGCCTGGGCCCTCCCCGGCATCTCCTTCTGGCTCGACCGCTACCGCATTCCGGTCGTGCCGCTCCTCGCCGCGGTCTCCTTCCTCGCCAGCCGCATCTTCGATACCGACCACTACTTCTGGATCGAGCCGCCGGGGAGCGCGGCCGGCGCGGCGGCTGCGCCCGCGACGCTGCCGCTGCCGGCGGCGCCGCGGCCGGCGCAGGCCTTCGTCGCCGCCGAGCGCGCCGCGGGGGGCGGGCGCGAGCAGCCGGTCGTCGTCGTCGCGGCGAGCGGCGGCGGCAGCGCCGCGGCGCTGTGGACGGCGCGGGTGCTGACCGGCCTGCAGCACGAGATCGGGGAAGGGTTCACGCGCTCCATCCGCCTGCTCTCGGCGGTCTCCGGGGGGAGCGTCGGCGCCCTCTTCTTCCTCGATCGCTTCACTCCGCGCGGGGCGCCGGCGGCGAGCGACCTCGCCGGCATCGTCGACGCGGCGGGCCGGCAGAGCCTCGACGCCGCGGCCTGGGGGCTCGCCTATCCCGACCTCTGGCGGGTTCTGGGGCTGCGCTGGGGCGACCCGGCGCTCGACCGCGGCTGGGCGATGGAGCAGGTCTGGCGCCGCGAGCTCCGCCATCCGGAGGCGACGCTCGGCGACTGGCGGGTGGCGGTGGGGGAGGGCTGGCTGCCGGCGGCGGTCTTCAACTCGACGACGGTCGAGACCGGCGAGCAGTTCCTGTTCAGCCCGCTCGACCTCGAGGGCTGGCCGGCGCGCCGCTTCTCCGACGTCTATCGGGGCTACGACCTCGCGGCGGTCACCGCGGCGCGCGTCTCGGCGAGCTTCCCCTGGGTGAGCCCGGTGACCCGCGCCCTCCGCCGCGACGGAAGGCGTCGGGCGGCGCCCGGCTTCCACCTGGGCGACGGCGGCTACTACGACAACTTCGGGGTGGTGACGGCGGTCAACTGGCTGCGCTCGCTCTCTCCGGAGCAGGGCGAGGAGATCAAGCGCCGCGGGCTCCTCCTGGTGCTCATCCGCGCCTATCCGGAAGCCGCCGCGGCGCCGGCTCCGTCCGCGGCGCGGCGGGCCTGGCTCTACTCGATGCTGGGCCCGGTGCTCGCCCTGATGCGGGTGCGCAGCACCACCCAGAGCTTCCGCAACAGCGTCGACTTGGCGCTCCTCGAGCAGGTGTGGAGCGGCGCCGGCATCCGCCACGAGGTGGCGCTCTTCTCGCCCCGCGGCGCGGCGCCCCTGACCTGGAAGCTCACCCCCGCCGACAAGGCCGCCATTCTCGCCTCCTGGGAAGCGCCGGCGAACCGCGAGCAGCTGGCGCGGCTCAGGAGCTTCTGCGCCGGAGCGTAGAGGCGCAGCAGCCTCATGGCGGCCAGGAATGTCCGTTCGGACGCCTGCTGCCAGAGCCCGCCGGACGCTCGTATCCTGGAGGTCATGGTATCTTTATTGTCGCGTGCCTTTGGTTCGAGGCACGCGCGGAAGGCGGTACGTATGAGCCCAGCCGAGATCCTCCTCCAGGCCAAGCGCCGACTCGATTCCCTATCCGCCGAACGGCTTCGGGTGGCCGACGAATTCCTGGCCTTTCTTGAAGAGCGTGAGTCCAGCGAAGCTACCGCGGAGCTATTGGAGCTGCCGGGGTTTCGCGCCGGCTTGCGTGAGGCAGAGGCCGAGATCGCGCGTGGTGAATTGACCGCCGTCGAGCAGCTCCGACGAAAGCCGTGAGTGTATCGGGTCCTTCTTGCCAGGTCGGCTCGCAGGTTCTACGAAGAGGCGGATGCGCCTCTCCAGCGCAAATTGGATCGCTGCTTCGAAGCGATCGGGGCCGAGCCTCGGCGACATCCGAACGTCAAGTCACTCCGGGGTGAGCTGAGCGGCTATTGCCGGTACCGGGTCGGCGATTACAGGGTCGTCTACCGCATCGAAGAGACCGAGCAGCAGATCATCGTCGCTCAGATCGCGCACCGGCGTGAAGCGTATCGGCCTTGAGCCGGCGCATGCGGAGCGGTGACTGCCTCCCCATCAGCTCGCCAGCGCGCGCAGCGTCCCATCGCCGGGGAACCGGCGTCTGGCGTCGCGCAGGAGCGCCGCGGCGCTCGCCGGGTCGCCCATGATGCGCAGGGCCCGCACCGCCTCGGCGTAGGCGCCCGGCGACTGGGCGTTGGTGTCGACCATTCTCTTCAGCGTCGCCACCGCCTCCTGCGGCCGGTTCTCGGAGGCGTAGAGGACGGCCAGGCGCGAGTAGGCCTTGGCATCGCCGGGGAAGTCGGCGATCTCGCGCTGGAAGGAGGCCTCGGCCTCGGCGTTCCGCCCCAGGCGGGCCTGGAGGTCGCCCTGGATGAAGAAGAGGCCGGCAAACTTGCGGTTCTCTTTCATCTGCGCGAGCTCCCGCTCCGCCTGGCGGGTGAGTACGAGCGCATCGTCGAGCCGCCCCTGCTCGCGCCGCACCTGGGCGAGGGTGATGAGCGGCCCCAGCCGCGAGCCGCGCGCCGCCAGCGCCGCCTCGGCCTCCTTCTCGGCCTTGGGATTGTCGTGCCTTGCGAGGGCGATCTGGGCGAGCAGGCTGTGGGCCGAGGCGGGGCCGGTCTCCAGCCCCAGCTCGGCGTTGGTCTGCGCCTCGTCGAGGCGGCCCATGTCGAGGAGCACCGAGGCCATGGCGAGGGCGACGTGGCCGACGCCGCCCGAGGCCGCCATCGCCTTCTGCAGCGCCGCGTAGGCCTCGGGATAGCGCCCCATCCGCTGCAGCGCCTCGCCCAAGTTCTCCCAGCCGTCGACCATGCGCGGGTTCTCGGCGAGCAGGCGCTCGAACACCGGCACGGCGTGGGGATAGTCCTGCTGGGCGACGAAATGGAGCCCGACGGCGAAGTCCTGGATGGTGTGGACGTGGGCCTTGGGATCGGGCAGCGGCCCGTTCGCCGCCGCCGTCGCCGTCCCCAGGTAGCCGAGCGAGGCGAGCTTTCGCGCCGTCTCCTCGTCGGCCTGGGCGGGGGCCTTGAGCGGCGTCCCGTAGGGCTTGATCGCCGCGCGGAGAGAGGCGAAGGCGCGCCGCTCGTCGGCGCGCAGGTTCCGCCGTTCGCCGGGGTCGGCGGCGAGGTCGTAGAGCTCGGGGTCGGGGCCCTCGATCAGGTGGAAGCGGTCGCGGACGAGCGAGGAGAGCTCGTTCCAGCCGAGGTGGAGCCGCGGGTACCAGGTCTCGGCATAGAGGTCGCGGGGGGGCGCGCCGGCGGCCGCGGGCTCTGCCAGGGCAAGGAGCGAGCGGCCGTGCTGCGCCGGCTGCGGCGGCGCGCCGACCAGCGCGAGGAGCGACGGCGCGACGTCGATGAGAGCGGCCGGGGCGGCGACGCGGGTGCCGGCGAGCCTGCCGCCGGGGAGCTTGAGGATCAGCGGCACCTGGAGAGCTTCGCGGTAGAGGAGGATGCCGTGCTCCTGCTCGCCGTGGTCCATCAGCCCCTCGCCGTGATCGGCGAGGAGGACGACGATCGCATGATCATAGACGCCCAGGCGCTTGAGCTCGGCGATCAGGTTTCCCACCACCTGGTCGGCGGTGGCGATCTCGCCGTCGTAGGCGTTGGGGTAGCGGGAGGCGAACGGCTCGGGCGGCTCATAGGGCGTGTGCGGCTCGTAGAGGTGGAAGAAGAGGAAGAACGGCCCGCCCGCCGCCTGCTCGATCCACGGCGTCGCCGCGGCGAGCGTCTCGGCGCCGGGACGCTGGCTGCGGCCGAGCGTCTCGCTCATCCGCAGCTCGATCTTCCCTTCGTAGAAGTCGAAGCCGTCGGCGATCCCGGTCTCCGGGCGGAGCACGTAGGCGGAGACGGCGCCCCCCGTCTTGTAGCCGGCCTGCTTCAGCAGCCGCGGCAGGAAGGGGAGGCGGTCGCCATGGAAACGGTAGCCGACGTTGTCGCGCACCCCGTGCTCGCCCGGCAGCAGGCCGGTCAGGATCGACAGGTGCGACGGCAGGGTGAGGGGGACCTGGCTGTAGGCCCGCTCGTAGAGGATGCCGTCCTTCGCCAGGGCGTCGATCGCCGGCGTCGCCACCCCGCCGTAGCCGTAGGCCGGCAGGTGGTCCGAGCGCAGCGTGTCGATCGAGATGAGGACGATCGGCGCCCGCGGGAAGGTCCCCGCCTCGCCGGACGGCTTGCTCTCCTGGGCGAGCCGGCGGCAGGACGCCGCGGCGAGGGCGGCGGCGAGGAGGAGGGCGGCCTGCGCCGCCGGGCGAACCCGCCGTCTCACGTTCCGAGCTCCGTCAGGATGCCGCGCGCCTTGGCGAGGTCGGGGCCGAAGCGCGCCGGCGGGGCGGTGGCGACGAAGCGGCGCAGCGCCCGGCGGGCCTCGTCGCGCCGGCCGGTCGTCGCCCCCACCAGGCCGATGTTGAACAGGGCGTCGTACTGCTGCGAGTCGAGGGCGACCGCCCGCTGCCAGGCGGCGAGGGCGGCGGCCGGACCTTCCGTCTGGTAGAGCGCGACCCCCAGGTTGTTCCACGAGCTCGCGAGCGTCGCGTCGAGGGCGAGGGCGCGGCGCAGGTAGCCGGCGGCCGGCTGCGGCCGCTCGAGGCGCAGGGCGACGATCCCCAGCCCCTGGAAGCCGAGGGCGTCCCGCGGGTCGCGGGCGACGGCGCGCTCGAGGACCTCCATCGCCTGCTGCTGCCTGCCGGTGTCGGAGAGCGCCATGCCGAGCGCGTTCAGGGCCCGCGGCTCGGCCTGCCCGGCGATCGGCGAGAGGACGGCGACGGCGTCGGCCGGCGCGCCGGTCTCCTCGAGGTGGATGCCGAGCTGGGAGCGCAGGGCCGGCGAGGCCGCGCCGGCGGCCACGGCGCGGCGCATGAGCGCCACGGCTCCGGCCTCGTCCTGCCGCGCGATCGCGACGCGGACGAGGAGCTCGTAGGCCGCCTCCGGGCTGGTCTTCAGGGCCAGCTCGGCGTGCTCGCGCGCGGCGTCGAGCCGGCCGGCGGCGAGGAGCGCGGTGGCGGTCGGCAGGGCGAGCTCGGGGCTGCCGCCGGCGAGCTTCATCGCCCGCTCGTAGGCGTCGGCCGCGGCGCCGCTCTTGCCGAGCTTGGCGTACGACCGCGCGAGGAGCGTCCAGGCGTCGGTCATGGCCGGGTTGGCGGCGAGCGCCCGCTCGAGGACCGGCACCGCCTCGGCGTAGCGCCCGGCCGACATGCGGTCGAGCGCCGTCTCGATCGCCTCCATCGTCGGCCGCTGGGTCTTGGGGTCGGGACGCGGGCCGGCGCCGCGCGCCATACCGCCTCCTCCGAGATAGCCCAGCGAGGCGAGCTTCGCCGCCGTCTCGGCGTCGGCCGGGGTGGGCGGCGCCAACGCCGCCCGGTAGGGCGCCATCTCCGCGTGGAGCGCGGCGTAGGCGCGGCGCTCGCCGGCGAGGGCGTTCCGCGTCTCGCCGGGATCGGCGGCGAGGTCGTAGAGCTCGGGCTGCGGCGCCTCGATGTAGTGGAAGCGGCCGCCGGGGCCGCCGACGAGCGAGGTGAGCTCGCTCCAGCCGAAGTGGATGCGCCCGTAGTAGGCCTCGGCATAGGCCGCCCGCGGCGCGGCGGCGGTGCCGGGGGTCTCCGGCGGCGGCGGCGGCAGGAGCGCGGCGCCGTCGAGCCCGGCGGGGACGGGCAGGCCGGCGAGCTCGACCAGGGTGGGGAAGAGGTCGATCAGGCGCGCCGGCGCCTCCACCCGCCGGCCCCCCAGGCGCCCGCCGGGGAGCTTGACGAGGAGCGGCACCTGGAGGGTCGTGCGGTAGAGGAAGATGCCGTGCTGGCTCTCGCCGTGCTCGCCGAGACCCTCGCCGTGGTCGGACATGAGAGCCACCACCGCGCGGTCGTAGACCCCCAGCCGCTTGAGCTCGGCGAGGAAGCGGCCGACCGCGGCGTCGGCGGCGGCGATCTCGCCGTCGTAGGGGCTGTCGCGGTAGCGCGAGGCGAAGGGCTCGGGCGGGGCATACGGGGTATGCGGCTCGTAGAGGTGGAGGAAGAGGAAGAACGGCCGGCCGGCGCGCGGCGCCAGCCAGGCGAGCGCCGCGGCGACGGTCTCCATCCCCGGCCGCTGGATGGTGTCGAGGCGGTCGTCGGGGCTGGCGCGGAAGGTGCCGTCGTAGGCGTCGAAGCCGCGGCCGATGCCGGTCTCGGCGCGCAGCACGAAGCTCGACACCGCGGCGCCGGTCGCGTACCCCGCGGCCTTGAACACCCGCGGCAGGAAGGGATGGCGATCGGGGTCGAACGGATAGCCGACGTTGTCGCGCACCCCGTTGTGGGCGGGGAGCTGGCCGGTAAGGACGGTCAGGTGCGACGGCAGGGTGAGCGGGCAGTGGCTGTAGGCGCGCGCGAAGAGGACGGCGTCCCTGGCGAGGCCGTCGATCGCCGGGGTCGCGACCTTGCCGTAGCCGTAGGCCGGCAGGTGGTCGGAGCGGAGAGTGTCGATCGAGAGGAGGACGACGGGCGCGCCGGGGAAGCGCAGGGCGGCGTCGAGAGCGCCGCCGGCCGCGCGGCGATCGGGGTCGCCGTGGCCGCAGGCGGCGAGGAGCGGCAGGGCGAGCCAAGCGGCGAGCGCGGCGCGGCCGGGCATCACCGGCCGAGCTCCGCCAGCATCGCCCGCGCCTTGGCGAGGTCGTCGCCGAAGCGCTCATGGGGAGCCGAGGCGACGAAGCGCTCGAGCGCCCGCCGGGCCTGGCCGCGGCGGCCCGCCTGGGCGGCCACCAGGCCGATGTTGAACAGGGCGTCGTATTGCCTGGGGTCCAGGGCGACGGCCTTCTCCCAAGCGGCGAGCGCCGGCGCCGGGCCCTCGAGGCGGTAGAGGGCGACCCCCAGGGTGTTCCAGCTGATCGGCAGCCGGTCGTTCATGGCGAGCGCCTTCTCGAGGTAGCGGCGGGCGGCGGCGAGGTGGTCGCGCCGCAGCTCGACCACGCCCAGCGTCTCGTAGGTCTTGGGATCGCCGGGGTCGTTCTCGGCGGCGCGCGCGAGGACCGCCGCGGCGTCGGCGTGGCGCCCGGCGTCGGAGAGGGCGATCCCCAGCGCGTCGAGCGCCGCGGCGTCGCCGCCGCGCCCGAGCGGCTCGAGCACGGCGACCGCCTCCTTGGCGCGGCCCGCCTCGGAGAGGGCGAGGCCGAGCTGGAGGCGGAGCGACTGCGGCGCCACGCCGCGCGCCACCGCCCCCTGGAGCACCTGGATCGCTTCCCCCTGCCGCTCGAGCCGGGTGAGCGCCAGGGCGAGGTTCTCGTACCCTTCAGCGAGGTCGGGACGCGTCTCGACCACCGCCCGCGCCAGGCGCGCCGCCTCCTCGTAGCGGCCGCGCGAGTAGGCGTCGACCACCTGCTGGAGCTGGTGGTCGAGGCCGATCAGCCGCTTGGGGTCGTCCTCCGGCCCGTAGGCGGCCCTGCCGCCGGGGCTCCCCACGGCGTAGCCGAGGCTCCGCAGGCGCGCCGCCGCCTCGGCCGAGGTGCCGCCCTTCTGCGGCGGCCAGACCGACTCCGCCGGCAGCTCGCGCGCCATCGCCTGGGCGAGGCGCCGGTCCTGGTCGACCAGGTTGTGCTGCTCGTGCGGGTCGGCGGCGAGGTCGTAGAGCTCGGGGAGGGGCAGGGCGATGAACTTCCTGCCGCGCTCGACCAGGCCGCGCAGCGGCGCCCAGCCGCGGTTGAGGCTGGTGGTGAGCGACTCGAAGTACGAGGCCGCCGCCGGCTCGGCGGGCGCCAGGAGCGAGCGGCCCGGAAGTGTCCTCGGCACCGGCAGGCCGACCGCCGCGAGGATCGTCGGGCAGAGGTCGACGTGGCGGGCGGGCCGGGGGTCGCGCCCCGGCGCCACCCCCGGCCCCCAGATCACGAGCGGCACCTTGAGCGTCGCCTCGTAGGCGAAGAGGCCATGGGTCAGCTCGCCGTGCTCGCCCAGCGCCTCGCCATGGTCGGCGGTCACCACCACCAGGACCGGCCGCTCCCTGCCGGCCTGCTCTCTGCCGGTAAGGAGGGGCTCGAAGAGCGGGCGCAGGAAGGCGTCGGCCGCCGAGACCTCGCCGAGATACGGCGCGTCCTTGAAGCGGCTGGCGAACGGCTCGGGCGCAGCGTAAGCGGCGTGCGGGTCGTAGAGGTGGACCCAGAGGAACCGCTTGCGGCCGCGCCGGCCGTCCCACCAGGAGCGCGCCGGCGCCACCACCTGGTCGCCGCGCCGCTCGGCGATGACGAACTCGTCGGGCGTCGAGCCGCGGGGATAGCGGTCGTCGTAGACGTCGAAGTCGTGGTCGAGGCCGAAGCTGTGGTCGAGCGGGTAGGCGCCGACGAAGGCGCCGGTCGCATAGCCGGCGCGGTGGAGGTAGGTGGCGAGCGTCGGCACGCTCTTCGCCAGGATGAAGCCGCTGTTGTCGCGCACCCCGTGCTGGTAGGGGTAGAGGCCGGTCAGGATGTTGGTGTGCGAGGGGAGGGTGACGACGTTGTGGGCATGGGCGTCGGTGAACACCCGCCCGCCGGCCGCCAGCCGGTCGAGGAGCGGCGTCTCGACCCGCCGATTGCCGTCGAAGCCGACGGCGTCGTAGCGCAGGGTGTCGATGGTGACGAGGATGACGTCGGCACCGGCGGCACCCGGCGCGCCGCGCGCCGTCCGCGGCGGCGCGGCCGGCCGGGCGGCGGCGGCCCCGAGCAGGAGGCCGGCGAGGGGCAGGAGGGCGGCGGCCGCCGCGATGCCGAGCCGCCGTCGCTTGGAGCCGGGCCCGGAGCCGGGCCCGCCGCCGGGCGCCTGGGGAGGCCTCACAGCGACTTCAGGAACTCCCGCACCTCGCTGGCGTGCGCGTTCTTGGGATCGAGCTCGAGCAGCTTCTGGAAGTCGGCCTTGGCCCGCGGGGTCTTGCTCTGCTGCAGGTAGACCAGCCCCCGGTAGTAGTAGGCCTCGGCCATCTCGGGATGATCGTTGACCACGCGGTCGAAGTAGCCGAGGGCGCTGTCGAGCTTCTTCTTGTTGTAGGCGTCGATGCCGAGGTTCAGGAGCGCGTTGGGGTCGACCGAGGTGCCCTGGGGGAGCTTCGCCATGTAGGGCTTCGCCTCCTCCTCGCGGCCGGAGGAGACGAGCAGGTCGACCAGCAGCTTGGTCGCCGCCTGATCGTCGGGGTTGAGCTCGAGGACCGATTTCAAGGTGGCGATCGCCTGCGGGTTGTTGCCCTCGGCCACGTAGATGCGGGCGATCCCCGAGAGGATCGCCGGCTTGTTCTTGGCGTCCACCTTGTCGTACGCCTGCTGGTAGAAGGCCCGCGCCTGGTCGTACTTCGGCGTCACCAGCTTCTCGCAGGTCGCCTTGACGCTCTTGGCGCTCACCCCGGAGGGGGGCTGCGCGACGCACTTGTCGTAGGCGGTCGCCGCCTCGGTGATCAGGCCGTTGCCCTGGTCGATGAAGCCGTTGGCGATCTCGCTCGTCGACGGGGCGGCCGGCGTCCCCGGCTTCTGTTCCTGCTTGGGTGCCTCGCGCAACCGGATGCTGAGCGGCTGCATCGGCTGGAACTCGCTGATCTTGAGCTGGCCCTCGGAGACGACGTAGCCCTCCTTCTCGATCGTCACCTTCCAGACGCCGTCGGCGAGGCCCAGGATCGACCATTTGCCCTTGCCGTTGGTGGTGAGCGGGGCGGGCCCGGCGTCGCCCAGGCGGAGGGTGATCTTGGCGCCTTCGATCGGCTTGCCGTTCGCGTCGAGGACCTCGCCCTGCATGCGGGCCCGCCCGGACCAGGCCTGCGCCCGGAGCGTGGAGGCGGCGAGGAGAAGCAGGGAGGCTGCCAGCAGAGAGGCTTGGAGGCCACGGTTGCGCATGGATGTCTCCTTGTCGGTCGCGTGAGCGCCCGGCCGGCACCGGGGCGGGCGATCGGGGAGTCTACCGCGTCGGCCGGGCAAAAAAAACCGCCGGGGTCGCCCCCGGCGGTATGTGAAGCGATGCCGGGAGACCCGGCGTCAAGGAAAGGCTGCCTCCTAGCGGAAGCTGAACCGCGCGCCGATGCGGAAGATGCGCGGGCTGGTGATCTCGTTCACGTAGTTGCCGGTGTTCCGGTTGAGGGCGAGGAAGCGCTGCAGAGTCGTCGACTTGTTGAAGACGTTGAAGACGTCGACGCCCAGCGTCATCCCGAGGTCGCGGATGGTGAACTGCTTCTCGATCCGCGCGTCCATGAGGTTGACGTTGGGGAACCGGTAGGTGTCGATCTGCTCGCCGTTCAGGAGCACCGCGCTGCCGAGGCCGAAGTTGTCGTTGATGGTCTTGCGGGTGAAGCGCTGGAAGTACGGCGCCGGGTAGCCCTGCCGGCCGTAGATGTTGGCCGCCACGTTGAAGCTCCACGGACGGTCGGGAGCGATCTGGTAGAGGCCGGTGACGTCGTACGACCACTTGCTGTTGATGAAGACGTTGCCCTTCGAGCCCGAGCCGGTGCCCGAGCCCTCGACGACCTCGTCGCCGTCGTGGATGCCCTGCTGGCGGTCGTTGGAGGTCGGCAGGGTGAAGGTCGGATCGATGTTGTCCTGCGCCGAGCGGTTCCAGGTCCAGTTGTTGACCGAGAAGTTGCCGCGCAGGCTCCAGCGGTTGGCGAGCCGCTTGTTGAAGGTGACCGAGGCGCCCTTGTAGTCCTGCGAGCTGTTGCCGTTGTTGAGGTAGAACCCGTTGCGGGTGGTCACCCCGGGACGCAGCTCGTAGTAGGTGAGCGTGCCGCAGCTCTGGCCATTGGGCAGCCAGCAGGGCCGCGACTTGGCGTTGGCGCCGAGGATCGGATCGTTCGAGAGCACGTAGTCGGACGGGACGTTGACGCGGCCGACGCTGTTGAGGTTCGCCGGGTCGGTGCCGACGCCGTCGAAGACCAGCCGCTGGCCCTCGAGCAGGTCGGTCAGGTGGCGGTAGGTCAGGTTCAGGCCGACGACGAACTCCGGCAGCAGGGAGTGCTCGACGGAGAGCAGGATCTCGTCGGTCTTGGGCGGCTTGAGGTTGGGGTTGACGGCGTTCGAGTTCAGCAGGCCCTTGGTGACCGGGTTGTAGGTCGGGCCGTAGACGCCGTTGGGCTCGAAGTCGCCGTGGGTGAGCTTGCCGTTGCCGAGGTTGTTGTAGGCGTAGCCGTAGACGTAGCTCGGGGGATAGCTCGGGTTGAGCCACTCGGCGACCGCCGAGCCGAGCTGGTCGGCGAAGCGCGAGTAGCTGGCGCGGAGCAGGGTCTTGCGCTCCTTGCCGAGGGCGTAGGTGAGGCCGAGGCGCGGGCGTCACCGACGACCAGGTGAAGCCCGAGTCGCCGCCGGGGTAGTTGACCGCCGGCAGCAGGTCGGGGAAGACCGGGTTGGCCTGGATGCTCGACGGGTCGTTCTGGCCCTTCTGGCGGTCGTAGCGCACGCCGGCGTTGAGCGTCAGGTTGCCGAGGGTCACGGTGTCCTGCGCCCAGAGGTCGGTGTACTTGAGGGTCGACCGGTTGCCCGAGTCGCGGGCCAGGATGGCGTAGACGTAGGGTACGCCGGCGCGCCGAGGCCGACCTCGTAGCCGGCGCCGGGCCAGCGGCTGAGGGAGGTGACCTTCGCCTGCCGGTAGCCGGCGCCGAACTTCAGCTCATGGGCGACGTTGCCGGTGTTGAAGAAGGTCGAGCCGTCGAGCTTGCCCTGGTCCTGCGGCCGGTCGGTGGTGAACAGCTCGAAGGAGTTGTGCCACACCAGGCCGTTGTCGCGGAACGGCACGTCGTTGACGCCGAGGCCGCCCTGCGGGGTGAGGCTGAAGCCGCTCGTTGACGTGCGAGTAGAGGGCGGTCAGGTAGAAGTTCGAGCTGAAGATCTGGGTGTCCTCGGCCTTGTAGACGTCGGTCGGGCCGGTCTGGTTCCAGGTCGTCTCCTGCGGCCGGGTCGGACCGGCGTTGCGGCCGGCCTTCACCTTGTTGCCGTTGAGGTAGAAGAGGGTCGCCGAGTTGCTGCCGGTGATCTGGGCGTTGACCTTGGCGTTCTTCGACTGCAGGTCGGTCTTGTCGTTGACGTCGGCCACGGTCAGCAGGTTGACCTTCTGCTTGCCGTAGGAGCCCCAGACCCAGAGGTGGTCCTTGACGATCGGGCCGCCGACCTCGGCGCCGTAGTCGTCGACCTCGACGATCCGGTTGCCGGCCTTGAAGGCCGGCTCGGCGTGGTTGTTGTTCTGCGGCCCCGCCTGGGCGAGGTCGGAGTTCTTGAAGCTCGTGCCCGACTCCCAGCTGTCCTTGTCGGTCAGGTAGCGGGCCGAGCCCTTCCATTCGTTGGTGCCGCGCTTGGTCACCATGTTGAGGGTGACGCCGCCGGTGGCGAGCGAGGTGTCGGTGCCGCCGGTCGTGACCTGCATCTCCTGGAAGGAGTCGAAGTCATAGTAGGTCGGCGACGAGCCGAGCGCGCCGACGTCGGTGATGACGACGCCGTCGACCGCCCACACCGACTGGTCGCCCTGCGAGCCGGGGCCGACGTAGTTGGACTGCTGGCCGCTCTCGTTGCCGCCGACGTTGATGCGGTCGGTGAGCACCTGCGGCACCTGCTGCAGGACGGCCCAGGGGTCGCGGGAGGAGGGGATCTTCTCGAGCTCGGTCTTCGAGATCGTCGAGCCGGTCGAGATCCTGCGCTCGTCGAGCAGCGGGCTCTCGGTGGTGACCGTGATGGTCTCCTGGATCGCCGCCTGGAGGGTGACCTCGATCGTCGTGTTGCGGCCGACGCCGATGTCGATCTTCGGCTGCTCGACGGTCGAGAAGCCCTCGAGCTGAGCGCTCAGGCTGTAGGTGCTCGGGGCGAGGCTCAGGAAGCGGAACTGCCCCTGCGCGTTCGTCACCTGCACCTGGGGAGCACCCCCGCCGGAGAGGGTCACGGTGACCCCCGGCAGGGCGGCGCCTTTGGTGTCGTGGACCGTGCCATAGAGGTTTCCGCTCTGCAGCTGGGCCATGGCGGCTCCGCCAGTGACCAGCAGCAGCAGCGCGGCGACGACTGTGGCGCGCCCCCAGAAATGGCTGCTCTTCATACGAGTGAACCTCCCTCTTTCAGGTGGTTGGATGGACCTTCGCCGAAACTGGGGAAAGTCCGTAATGAGCACAGGACGGATGCGTGCTGCGACAGGATTGCGAGCCACACCTCCTTTCGCAATGCGGATGCTGAAAAAATTGGCCTCAAAGTGTAACGGACCTCCTGGAGCCGGTCAAGCAATCGAGGTGCCACTCCCGGCGGGGTGTGAGTGTGGATTCCAACCTATTGATCCATAATGATTTGCCTGATTTTTCGCGGCGCCGCGAGGGCCCGTTTTCCGAGCCGCGATCCAGCCGTTTGAAGGGCTGATCCAAATTCCCGGACGACTGCGCGCCGACAGCGCGACCGCCGCGGGCTGTATGCTCCGGGCGATGTCTCCTCAGCGGCCGCTCGCCATGACGGTCGCGCTCCTGCTCGCCGTCGGGTGCTCGACCTATAAACCGTTCGATTCGGTGGGCTACCTGCGCGGCCAGTACGCCGAGCGGGTGGGCGCCGAGCGCGCGGCGGCGATCGCCGTCCCCTTCGCGCTCGACGACCGGGTGCGCGCCCGGCTCGACCGCGAGCTCCCGATCGCGCCCCAGGAGGAGCGGCGCGTCGACGACGTTCTCGACTACGTCTTCCATCACCTCGATCTCCAATATTCCATGGTGCCGACGCGGAGCGCCGTCGAGACCTTCGACAGCCATCGGGGCAACTGCCTGTCGTTCGTCAACCTGTTCGTGGGGATCGCGCGCGAGCGGCGCCTCGATCCGTTCTACGTCGAGGTCACCGATCTGCAGAAGTGGAACCGGCGGGAGAACACGGTGATCTCGCAGGGGCACATCGTCGCCGGCCTCTACGTCAACGGCCGCCTGGCGACCTATGACTTCCTGCCCTACCGGCCGAAGTCCTACCGCGACTTCAAGCCCATCGACGACCTCACCGCCGCGGCGCACTTCTACAACAACCTGGGGGCGGAGGCGCTCCTCGCCGGCGAGCTCGACAAGGCGCAGTCGCTGATCGAGATCGCGACGCGGATCGCGCCGCGCTTCGACAAGGCGCTCAACAACCTGGGCGTCTGCTACGCCCGCCGCGGCCAGCTCGACCGCGCCCTCGAGGTCTACCGGCAGGGGCTCGCGGCGAGCCCGGACAACCCCCTCATCCTCACCAATCAGGCGCGCGCCTACCAGGAGCTCGGGCGGACGGCGGAGGCGAAGGGAATCCTCGCCAAGATCGAGAGCGGGAACACCACCAACCCCTACTTCTTCGTCTACGAGGGGGAGGTGGCGCTCGCCGACGGCGATACCCACAAGGCGCTCGACTACATGGTCCGCGCCCTGCGCCTGGACACCGAGCTCCCCGAGGTCCACCTCGGATTCGTCAAGGTATACTTGGCGCTGGGCGACACGGAGAAGGCCCGCCACCACCTGCAGCGAGCCCTGCAGCTCGACGCCTCCAACGCCGAAGCCCACAAGCTCGCCCGCATGCTGGGAACGTGATCCCGCCGGCGGGCCCGCGCCCAGCCGCCGGAGGCCGCCATGAAGCCGCGCCGCCCATTCCTCCCGCTCGCCCTCGCTCCCCTGGCGCTCCTGCTCGCGGCCGCCGCGGCTCCCCGGCCGGCGGCGACCCGCTTCGCAGAGACCTCGCACGTCGTCGCCGTCGAGGTGCCGGTCAACGCCACCGGGCGCGACGGGCGGCCGCTGCGCGGGCTGCGGGCGGCGGACTTCGAGGTCTACGACGAGGGGAGCCGCGAGGCCCTCGCCGGCTTCGACGTGGTCGATTTGGACGTCCTCGCCCCGGCCGCGGCCAGCGCCGCCGCGCCGGCGCCGGCGCGTCCCGAGGACCTCCCGTCGCCCGCCCGCCGCCGCTTCCTGCTGCTCTTCGACCTCTCCTTCTCGAGCCCCACGGCGGTGCTCAAGGCGCGGCTCGCGGCGCGCGACTTCCTGCTCCACGCGCTGCGGCCGACCGATCTCGCCGCCGTCGCCACCTACACGCTCGAGACCGGACCGCGGCTGGTGGTCACCTTCACCCCCGACCGGGCGCAGCTCGCGCGCGGCATCGACACCCTGGGCCAGCACCGTCCGGGCGAGGCGCTGCCGACCGATCCGCTGCACTTCCTGGTCGACAGCTCGCGCGGCTTCGCCGAGCCGAGCAGCGGCGCCGCCCAGGGCAGCGCCCAGCAGGACCTGGCGACCGCCCGCTCCACCGCCGAGTCGCTGCTGCTCGAAACCTTGAACGCGATCTCGAAGCAGGCCGCGAAGCTGCAGAAGGGGTACGACACCTCGCAGATCAAGGCCTACAGCCGCGCCATGGGCGACCTGGCGCGGGCGCTCGACAGCGTGCCGGGCAGGAAGCACGTCGTCCTCTTCTCCGAGGGCTTCGACAGCCGCCTGCTGCTCGGCCGCGACGTCACCGACGAGGCGAGCCGCGCCGAGACGCAGGAGGAGCAGCTCAACGTCGAGCAGAACCAGCTCTTCTTCGTCGACAACGACAACCGCTTCGGCTCGACCGAGGTGCAGAGCGCCGTCAAGGCGATGCTCGAGCGCTTCCGGCGCGCCGACTGCGTCATCGAGGCGGTCGACATCGGCGGGCTGCGCGCCAACGGCGGCATCGGCAACGGCGCCAGCGTCAACGCCGAGGCGGTGCGCCGCTCCGGCCAGGACTCGCTCTTCTACCTCGCCAACGAGACCGGCGGCGAGCTGTTCAAGGACACCAACAACCTGCGCGAGCAGCTCGGCCGCGTCCTCGAGCGCACCGACGTCACCTACCTGCTGACCTTCGAGCGCTCCGACCTGAAGCTCGACGGCGCCTACCACCGCCTGCGGGTCAAGGCCAAGCTGCCGCCCGGCGCCCACCTCTCCTACCGCCCCGGCTACTTCGCGCCGCGCCCCTTCCGCGACCTCGATCCGCTGGAGAAGAACCTCCTCGCCGGCGACGGCATCGCCGCGGCGGCGCCACGCCACGACCTCGACGTGGACCTCCTCGTCGCCCCCTTCCGCGCCGGCGCCGGCGCCGCCTACGTGCCGGTGATCATCGAGATCGGCGGCAGGAGCCTGCTCGCCGCCCAGGCCGAGAAGGGCCTGTTGGGGCTGGAGATCTACGCCTACGTGAGCGACGAGCGGGGGGAGATGAAGGACTACTTCACCCAGGTGGTCGGCCTCGAGGTCGGCAAGGCGGGGAAATCCCTCGCCGGGGGCGGCCTCAAGTACTACGGCCACCTCGAGCTCGCGCCCGGCCGCTACCGTGTGCGGGTGCTGGTGAGGAACCGTGTCGACGGCCGCGCCGGCGTCGCCTCGGCGGCGGTCGAGGTGCCGGCCTGGGAGCAGGCGGCCCCGGAGCTCCTGCCGCCGCTCTTCTTCCAGGCGCCGGGGAGCTGGCTCCTGGTGCGCGAGAAGCCGCGCGCCGCCAACGCCGCCGGCGCCGCCGCGGTCGTCTACCCGTTCACCGTCAACGGCGAGCCCTATGTCCCCGCCGCCCGGCCGGCCCTGGTGCGGGAGGAGAAGGCGCGGCTCTGCCTGGTCGCCTACAACCTCGGCCAGGGAGACTTGAAGATCGACTCGCAGGTGCTCGGCGCCGACGGCCGCGCCCTCGCCGGCGGCCAGCTCTCCGGCGTCGAGCGCACCGCCACCGGGGTCGCCGGGGTCGACAAGCTGCTCGCCACCTTCGAGCCCACCGGCCTGCCGGCCGGCGACTACGTGCTGCGGGTGGCGGTGCGCAACGCCAGGACCGGCAGCGGGCGCGCCAGCTCGGTGCCGTTCGTGGTGCGCTAGCGGCGGCGGGAGGGAGCTCCCCTCCGGCGCCGGCCGGGAGGCGTAGAATGCCGGCAACGTCCACCCCAGGGCCGCCAGCGGGCGCGCCGAATCAGGAGGTTCTGCCATGTCGGCCATGACCTGGAAGCTCCGGAAACGCTGGAAACTCCGGGAACTCCGGAAGCTCCGGAAGCTCGGGCGACCCCGCAGAGCTCAGATCCTCATCGCCCTGCCGGTCGCCGCCCTCGCCCTCGGCGCCGGCATCGCCGCCGGGGCCGCCCGCCAGGGGTTCGACGAGGCCACCTCGGTCGTCGCCGTCGAGGTGCCGGTGACCGTCGTCAAGGGCGACGAGCCGGTGCGCGGCTTGACCGCCGCCGACTTCGAGCTCTACGACGGCAAGAAGCAGCAGAAGATCACCGGCTTCGACGTCGTCGACCTGGCGCAGGCGGCCGCCGCCGGCCAGGAGGGGAAGGAGGGCCCGGTGCCGGTCGCCGCCCGCCGCCACTTCCTCCTCCTCTTCGACCTCTCGTACTCCGAGCCCGCGGCGATCGTCAAGGGCCGCGCGGCGGCGCACCAGATGATCAAAGAGGGTATCCAGCGCACCGACCTGGTGGCGGTGGCGACCTACAGCAAGTCCGGCGGCCCGAAGCTCGTCGTCGGCTTCACCCCCGACCGGCGGCAGGTCGAGTACGCCATCGATACCCTCGGCCTCCCCAAGCTCACCGACCGCCACCCCGACCCGCTCGGGCTGCTGGTCTCGCCGCAGGGGGAGAGCGGCGGCTTGAACGAGAGCACCCAGGGGCGCAACGACAAGGAGCAGGCCTTCCTCGACACCCTCAAGGAGATGGCGCAGACCGAGGCCCGCGCCGCGCGGCAGGCGCAGAAGGACGACGTCACCGCGATGACCCGCTCGCTCGCCGACCTGGCGCACCTGATGGGGAGCGTCCAGGGGAGGAAGTACGTCGTCTACCTGTCCCAGGGCTTCGACAGCTCGCTCGTCCAGGGCGCGACCGACGACAAGCAGGCGCAGGACATCCACGCGGCGGCGGCCTCCGGCGAGCACTGGCTGATCAACTCCGAGGACCGCTTCGGCGACACCAAGACCTCGAGCGACCTGACCCGCATGCTCGAGGAGTTCCGCCGCGCCGACTGCACGATCGAGAGCATCGACATCGGCGGCCTCACCGCCGGCGGCGACCAGGGCGTCCAGCACGCCGGCGGCAAGGACAGCCTGTTCGTGATGGCCCACGAGACCGGCGGCGAGCTCTTCCACAACACCAACGACCTCGGGGCGGCGATGGGAAGCCTGCTCAAGCGGACGAGCGTCGCCTACGTCCTCTCCTTCCAGCCCGAGGGCCTGCCCGCCGACGGCAAGTACCACCCGCTCCGCGTCAAGGTGAAGAACGACCGCGGCATGCGGGTCGTCTACCGGCCGGGCTACTACGCGCCGCGCCCGTTCGCCCAGCGCAACGCGCTCGAGCGCCAGTTCGCCGCCGCCAGCCTGGTGCTCGGCGGCGCCGCTGGCGGGCGGCTGCTCGACCTCGGTCCTCGCCGCGCCATTCCCCATCGCGGGCCAGCAGGCCTACGTGCCGGTGCTGGTCGAGGTCGACGGCAAGGGGCTCCTCGCCGGCACCAAGGACGTGGCGCAGGCCGAGATCTACGCCTATGCGCTCGACGACCAGGGATCGATCCACGACCACTTCGGGCAGAGCCTGGGCATCGACCTGGGGAAGGTCCGCGGCACGCTCGAGAAGGGGGGCGTCAAGTTCTACGGCCACCTCGACCTCGACCCCGGCCGCTACGTGGTGCGGGTGCTGGTGCGCAACGGCATCACCGGCGACACCAGCGTCTCGGCGCTGCCGCTGACCGTGCCGGCCTACGACAAAGGCGAGGGAGTGCTCCTGCCGCCGCTCGTCGCCGACGGCTCGAACCGCTGGCTGATCCTGCGCGAGGGGGGCGGGCGCGAGAAGCTGCGCAACGTGCCGTTCCCGTTCATGAACGGCGAGCAGGCGTTCCTGCCGGCGGCGCGGCCGGTGGTGCCGGCGGGGGGCGAGGCGGCGCTGGTCCTGATGGAGAGCGGCCTGGGCTCCGGCGAGCTCGCCGTCCAGGGGCGGGTCTTCGGCGCCGACGGGGCGCAGAAGCCGGGCGACGTGGCGCTGCGCGGCCGCGCCGGCGCGGCGCAGGGGCTCGACCACCTGCTCGCCACCTTCAAGCCGGGGAGCCTGCCGGCCGGCGACTACACGCTCGTCGTCACCCTCACCAACCCGGCGACCCGGCGCGAGCTCAGCAGCTCGATGCCGTTCGCCGTCGCCGCCGCCGGGAGCACGCGCTAGCGCCGGCGACGGGCAGCGCCCGCGAAGGAGGTCCCATGGTCCCGCACGTGCTCGCCGCGACCGCCGCGACCGCCGCGGCGCTGCTTCTGTCCACCTCGCTCCTCGCCGCGCCGGCCGCGACCGCCGCCGGCGCGCCGCCCGCCAAGGGGTTCCAGGAGGCGACGTCGGTCGTCGCGGTCGAGGTGCCGGTGACCGTCGTCCGCGGCGGCCAGCCGGTGCGCGGCTTGACGGCCGCCGACTTCGAGCTCTACGACGGCAGGCGCAAGCAGGCGATCACCGGCTTCGAGGTGGTCGACCTCGCGGCGCCGGGGAGCCGCCCCGCCTCTCCAGCCGGGCCGGCGGCGGTGCCGCTCGCCGGGAGGCGCCACTTCCTCCTCTTCTTCGACCTCTCGTACTCCGAGCCGAGCTCGGTGGTGAAGGCGCGGCAGGCGGCCACGGCTTTCATCGCCCGCGGAATCGACCCCAGCGACCTCGTCGCCGTCGCCACCTACAGCACGGCCGAGGGGCCGCACCTGGCGCTCGGCTTCACCTCCGACCGCCGGCAGATGGAGTACGCCATCGAGACCCTGGGCCTGCCGAAGCTCGGCGAGCGCAACCCCGACCAGCTCGGCCTCCTGCTGTCGCCCAACGCCGGCCCGGGCGGGCACAACCCGATGCTCGAAGGGTCGCGCAAGAAGGAGGGCAAGGACGCCTTCCTCCTCGAGCTGCTCCTCGCCCTGGCGCGCCAGGAGGCGGCGGGCACGCGGCAGGGGCAGAAGAACGACGTCGGCGCGATGACCCGCTCGCTCAGCGACCTCGCCGGGCTGATGGCGGGCGTCGAGGGTCGCAAGTACGTCGTCTACCTGTCGCAGGGCTTCGACAGCGGCCTCCTCCGCGGGACGACCGACGAGAAGACGGTCAAGGACATCGCCCAGTCGGCCGCCGACGACCGCAGCCAGGTGGACTCGTCGCTGCGCTTCGGCGACACCAAGACCTCGTCCGAGATCGAGCGGATGCTCGACGCCTTCCGCCGCGCCGACTGCGTGATCGAGAGCGTCGACATCGGCGGCATCCGCGCCGGCGGCGACCAGAACGCCCACAACAACGCCGGCGAGGACACCCTGTTCCTCCTCGCCCGCGACACCGGCGGCGAGCTCTTCCGCAACACCAACGACCTGTCGTCGGCGATGGCGAGCCTCCTCGCGCGGACGAGCGTCACCTATGTCCTCTCCTTCCAGCCGCGCGAGCTGGGAGCGGCGGGCTCCTACCACGAGCTGCGGGTGAGGCTCCGCGGCGGGCAGGCCGGGCGCGGCGCGCGCGTCGTCTCCCGGCCGGGCTACTACGCGCCGCGGCCGTACCTCGCGCGCTCTCCCCTCGAGCGCCAGCTGGCGACCGGCGACCTGGTCCTCGGCGGCGCCCCCGGCGGCCGCATCGCGACCGCCGTCCTCGCGACACCGCTGCCCGCCGTCGGCGGGGCGAGCGATGTGCCGGGCGACGTCCCGGGCCGCGTCGCGGCCAACGCCCTGGCCTTCGTCCCGGTCCTGGTCGAGATCGACGGGCCGGCGCTCCTCGCCGGCGCCACCGAGACCGCGCAGGCGGACGTCTACGTCTATGCCTTCGACGAGCAGGGGACGATCCACGACCACTTCGGCCAGGTCCTGGAGCTCGACTTGGCGAAGGTCCGCGGCACGCTCGAGAGGGGAGGCGTCAAGCTCTACGGCCGGCTCGACCTCGCCCCCGGGCGCTACGTCCTCCGCGTGCTGGTGCGCAACGGCATCACCGGCGAGACCGGCCTCCGCGTCGAGCCGCTCACCGTGCCGGCGTTCGAGAAGGGGGAGCGGGCGCTCCTGCCGCCCCTCGTCGCCGACGCCACGGGCCGCTGGCTCAATCTCCGCGCCGGCGGCCGCGAGCAGGAGCGGCCGGCGCCCTTCCCGTTCACCGCCGGCGGCCGGCCGTTCCTGCCGGCGGCGCGGCCGGTCGTCGCGCCGGGAGCCGAGATGCCGCTCCTCCTGATGGGGTCCGGCTGGAGGGTCGGCGGCGAGGAGGCGGGCGACCTCGCGGCTCTCTCCCTCACCGGCCAGGTCCTCGGGGTGGACGGCAAACCGCGCCGCGAGGGGGCGGTCGCCCTCCGCGCAGCGAACGGCGCGGGCGCCGACCTCGCCGATCGCGGGGAATCGAACGGTCGTATCGATCGCCTGCTCGCCATCTTCCGGCCGGGCAGCCTGCCGGCGGGGGATTACACGCTCGTCGTCACCCTGACCGACCCCGCGACGCGCCAGGCGCTCTCGAGCTCGCTGCCGTTCGCGGTAGCCGCGGAGGCCCCGGCGCGGCCGCCGGCCACCGCGCCGCCGATCCAGGCGGACCCGCCGCGGCCTTGAACGCTCCCCTCCCCGCTCCCCAGCCCCCGGCGGCCATCCGGGTGCGCCTGCGGCGCGGGCGCGAGAAGTCCGTGCACGAGGGGCACCCGTGGATCTTCTCGGGGGCGATCGAGGCGGTCGAGGGCCCGCCCGACGCGCCGCTGGCGCAGGTCGAGGACGCCGCCGGCCGGCCGCTCGGGGTCGGCCTCTGGAGCCCCCGCTCGCAGATCCGGGTCCGCCTGCTCGCCCGCCAGGGGCCGGGCGCTCCCGCCGCGGCCCTCGGGACCATCACGATCGACCGCGCCTTCTTCGCCGCCCGCCTCGCCGAGGCGGCGGCGCTGCGCCGCGCCATCCTGCCGCCGGAGACGACCGGCTACCGCCTGGTCAACGCCGAGGGGGACGGCCTGCCGGGCTGGACGGTCGACCGCTACGGCGGCGTCCTGGTCTCCCAGGTGACGGCGGCGGGTCTCGCGGCGCTCGCCGGCGAGGCCTATGCCGCGCTCGCCGCGATCTGTCCGGGCCTCGCCATCCACGAGGCCAATCGGGCGCCGGCGCGGCGGGCCGAGGGGCTGCCGCAGGAGGACCGCACCATCTTTCCCGAGGTCCTGGGAGAGCCGCCGGCCGAGGCGGTCTTCGCCGAGTCGGGCCTCACCTTCAGCGCCGAGGTCGCGGCCGGCCAGAAGACCGGCTTCTACCTCGACCAGCGCGACAACCGGCGGCTGGTCGAGCGGCTCGCCGCCGGGCGCAGCGTCCTCGACCTCTTCGCCCACTCGGGGGCCTTCGGCGTCTACGCGGCGCGCGGCGGCGCCGGGCGGCTGGTGCACGTCGAGTCGGCGCCGCGCCTGGCCGAGCGCGGCCGCCGCCAGTACGCGGCGAACGGCCTGCCGCCCGACCGCGCCGAGTGGGTGAAGGCCAATGTCTTCGAGGACCTCCGCGCGCGGACCGACGCCTTCGACCTGGTGATCTGCGATCCGCCGCCGCTCGCCCGCCAGCGCGACGACCTCCACGCCGCGGCGCGCGCCTACAAGGACCTGAACCGCCTCGCCCTCGCCCGCGTGGCGCCCGGCGGCTTCCTCCTCACCTTCAGCTGCAGCGGCGCGATGGACGGCAAGCTCTTCCGCCAGGTCCTCTTCGCCGCGGCGGTCGAGGCGGGAGCGCGCGTCGCCCTCCTCCAGCCCCTCGCCGCCGCGCCGGACCACCCGGTCTCCATCCGCCATCCCCAGGGCGAGTACCTGAAGGGCTGGCTCTGCGCCGTCGCCGGTCCGGTCGTTTGAGGGGCGGACGAGAAGCCAGGGTGCGCGCGCAGAGGAAAAATCAAAAGTTTCCCTGCTGCGGCGCTTTAGAGAGGAAAAATTGAATCCTTCTCTCGATGCGGGACCGAGCCTTCCGCGTTGCGACCGATCGAAGGGTGAGGTCTCGATCCGCACGGCCTCTGCAGCCCGCTCCGCTGAGGTGCGCGGCGGGCGCGGTTCGGAAACAGCCCGCCTGCTGGAACGTGCCGGGCTCGCCGGCGTCGAGATCGGCTTTGGCGCCTACCCGCCGATCTCCATGAAGCTCGCGAGGTTCCCGTAGTCGCCCTGCCCGAGCAGGTGCTCGGCCGGCTTCTCGGCGAGGACGCGGAGGATCTCCTCTTCGAGGGCGGCGGCCGGCGCCGGCGCCGCCAGCAGGTGGCGGAGGGGATAGTTGCGCTCGGCGAAGAGGCAGAGGCGCAGCTCGCCCCGCGCGGTCAGGCGGAGGCGATTGCAGTCGGCGCAGAAGGTGTGGGAGAGGGGGGTGATGAAGCCGAGGGTGCCGGCGGCGCCGGGGAGGCGGAAGGCCTTGGCCGGCCCGGTCCGCGGGGCGAGGGGCTCCGGCGCCTCCGGCGCCAGCGGGCCGAAGCGGGCGGCGAGGAGCCTGGCGAGCTCGTCGCAGGTGGGGACGGCGGCGGCGCCGGGATGGCGGTTGGCGGCGGTCGGCATCATTTCGATGAAGCGCACCGCGAGCGGCCGCTCGAGGGTCAGCTCGGCCAGGCGGAGGGCGTCCTCCAGGCTCTCGCGGTCGGCGAGCACGGCGTTGAGCTTCACCGGGTGGAGCCCGGCCGCGACCGCGGCCTCGATCCCCCGCCAGACCTGCGCCAGGTCGCCGCGCCGGGTGACCGCGGCGAAGCGCTCGGGGTCGAGGCTGTCGACGCTCACGTTGACGCGGTCGACGCCGGCCTCCTTCAACGCCGGGGCGAGGCGCGCGAGCTCGCTGCCGTTGGTCGAGAGGGCGAGGTCGCGGACGCCGGGGAGGGCCTTCACCCGCCGCGCGATCTCCAGGATGTCCTGGCGCACCAGCGGCTCGCCGCCGGTCAGCCGCACCCGCTCGATCCCCAGCCGCACCAGGGCGCCGACGATCGCCTCGAGGTCGTCGGGCGAAAGGAAGTCGCGGTCGCCGAAGGGGAAGCGGGCGTCGGCCGGCAGGCAGTAGGAGCAGCGGAAGTTGCAGCGGTCGGTGACCGAGACCCGCAGGTAGGTGAGCCGCCGCCCGAAGGCGTCGACGAGGCGGGTGCGGTCCGTCGCCGGATCGGGCCCGGCGAGCGCGGCGGATGGAGCGGATAATGCGGCCGCGGCGGCGACGCCGGGCGGCATGGCCGCGGGTTTCCCGCCGCCGTCAAGCTTGGTGTTTCCGATCGTGTAGAGCCGGCTCATCGGAGCATCCGTTCGGCTTGGCCTCGAGAGACGGCGAGCCGGTACGGACGCCCGGATTCGGCGTCGCGCCGCGGCCCACCTTTCCGAGCGCGGGAGGCGGCCGGGTTTCCCCTTGCCACCCTATCGGCCTGCCCCTCCGCCGGATCTCCGGGGAGGATGGAGCAGGCTCGGAAGGCCTCGCGTCCTCTATTGTAGACCCGGGACGGCCGATTCCCCTTGCCCGCGGGGTCTCGGATCGTGAGATCCGGAGCTCGCGAGATAGGGCCCAGGCGCCGGAAGCCCGTGGCCTCCGTCCTTGATTCGTCGGGTGACCACCCCTAGAATCGAACGAACCGACCCAGCCCCCGGCCTCACCGCCGCGCATGAACACTGGCTACAACACCGATGTCCGCCATAACGACGTGACGTTCCACGTCCAGACGGAGGACAAGGGCCAGAGCAACCCGACCATCGAGAGCCTGGTCTACGTCGGCGGCCAGGTGCTGGCGAGCAAGCGATCGAGCTACGCCGATCTGCTGACCGAGGGGAAGGACGACCGGTCCGTCGTCGCCCTCATGGACCACCAGCACCGCACGATGATCGCGGCGATCCGCCACGGCAAGTTCGACGAGAAGCTGATGGCCCTCTCCGGCATGCGCCCGGGTCCGGAGCTGCATGCCGAGCTCCGTCCCGAGCCGCGGCCGGCCACCGCCGAGCACGCGGTGCTCGCGGCGCCGTCGGCGACGGTGGTGCGCTCCGTCGAGCGCAGCCTCGACCAGGTGATCCTCGAGTACCTGACCAACGAGGCCGACCAGGAGCAGCTCCTCATGGTCTTCGACGGCGACCCGGAGCTGCAGCGCGGCGGCACGTCGATGGTGGCTCTGCGCACCAGCTCGAGCAAGAGCGGCGGGCCGGTGGCCGGCGCGCAGGTCTCGGTCAAGATGATCTCGACGACCGCCGAGCCGTGCACCCTGGCCGCCGGCCGCACCGACGACCAGGGCGCCATCCGCCTCCGCTTCGACATCCCCGCCATGGTCCGCGGCACGGCGGCGCTGATCATCGCGGCCATCTCGCCGATCGGCCGGGCCGAGCTCAAGCACCTCCTCTAGATCACGTCCCGCACGCTCCCGGCGGCCCGTCCTGCGACGCGGACTCCGCCGTCCGCGATCCGGCACGCGGTACCCCTCTGCGCTGCCCCTCTGCTAAGGTCGTCGCGCATGGAGGCGCTGCAGATCGAGATCGTGGTCAACGGCGAGCCGCGCGAGGTCGCGGCGGGCTCGAGCGTGGCGGATTTCCTCGCCGCGCTGGGACGCGATCCGCGCACCGTGGCGGTCGAGGTCAACGGCGACATCCTGCCGCGGGCGCGCTACGCCGAGCGGCCGCTCGCCGCGGGCGATCGCCTCGAAGTGGTCCACTTCGTGCAGGGTGGCTGAAATGGTCGAGATGGTCGAAGCGCGATGGCGAGACTGTGGAATGACGAACAGGCCAGACGCGTTGGTACCCTTGTCCTGTCGTCCGCCGCTCCGGTATGATGGCGAACGCACCGGGCCGCTAGCTCAATTGGTAGAGCAGCAGACTCTTAATCTGCGGGTTCTAGGTTCGATTCCTAGGCGGCTCACCATTCCCATTCCAGCGGGACCTCCACCCAAATCAAAACAATCTCAGGCTGCGAAAGTGGCGGAATTGGTATACGCGCTAGACTTAGGATCTAGTCCCGAGCGATCGGGTTGGGGGTTCGAGTCCCCCCTTTCGCACCAGACCGCGATCTCCCCCAGCCGGATCAGGACAACTCCCCGATGAGCGTCGTCGTTTCCGTCGAAGACGTCGGTCCCTGCCGCAAGCAGCTCAAGGTCGAGGTGCCGGCCCCGGCGGTCGAGGCCGAGACGCTGCGCGTCGTCCGCGAGTACGGCCAGCGCGTCCGCATCCCCGGCTTCCGCAAGGGGAAGGTCCCCGCCGAGCTGGTGCGGCGCCGCTTCCAGAAGGACATCGAGAAAGAGGTGATCGAGCGACTGCTGCCGCGCTACTGGCACCAGGCGCAGGAGGAGAGCGCCATCGATCCCCTGCTGCCGCCCGAGGTCGACGAGGTCCAGGACCGCTCCCCCGGCGAGCCGCTCACCTTCGTCGCGACGGTCGAGACGCGGCCGCAGATCGAGCTGCGCAACATCCGCGACTTCGACCTGCCCGACCCCGAGATCGATCCCGGCACGATGGAGATCGACGACACCCTGGACGACCTGCGCAAGCAGCTCTCGCGCTGGGTGCCGGTCGAGCGGCCGGCGTCGCGCGGCGACCTCGTCGCCGGCGACATCACGGAGACGGGCGAAGGCGCCGAGGGACAGGCTCGCGAGCCGCAGCACATCGAGGTCGAGGTCGGCGATCCGCGGGTCTGGGAGGAGCTGTCGCTCGCCCTCTCCGGGCTTGCCGCCGGCCAGGAGTCGACCTTCTCCCGGCGCGAGGAGGAGGGCGGTCCGGAGCGGCGCTTCCGGGTCAAGGTCGAGTCGGTCCAGGAGCGCGAGCTGCCGCCGCTCGACGACGAGCTCGCCGGCAAGATCGGCCGCTTCGACAACGTCGGCAGCCTGCGCGAGGCGGTCGTCGAGCGCCTGCGCGCCGGCAAGATCCAGGGGCGGCGCGAGCAGCGCCAGAAGGCGGTCTTGGACCAGCTCCGCGACCGCCATCCGATGGAGCTGCCGAAGGGCGTCGTCCGCCACGAGGTCGAGCACCTCGTACAGGACTACGCGCAGAGCCTCGTGCAGCGCGGCGTCAACCTGGACCAGGCGGGGATCGACTGGGACCGCGTCGCCGAGGAGATGCAGCCCATGGCCGAGAAGCGGGTGCACGCGCGCCTGCTCCTCGACGCGGTCTCCGAGTCGGCGGGAATCGCGCTCGGCGAGGAGGAGTTCGAGGCGGCCCTGGCGGGGCTCGCCCGCGCCCAGGGGACCTCGACCTCGGCGCTGCGCCGCTCGCTCGACGAGAAGGGACGTCTGGCGGGCTTCCGGGCCCAGCTCCGGCGCGACAAGACGATCCGCCACCTGCTCGGCGAGAAAGAACCGGAGCTGGAGGCGGAGGCCGCGGGCCCGGCCGCCAGCCTCGAGCCCGCGGAAGAACTGAACCCGTAGGCCGGCGATCCGCACGCACCGTGCGAGGCGTGCGGAGCGAGCCGACGGTGAACCGCATCAGGAGAACGAAGACGCAATGCTGATTCCAATGGTTGTCGAGCAGACGAACCGGGGCGAGCGCGCCTACGACATCTACTCGCGTTTGTTGAAGGACAACATCATCTTCCTCGGCCGGCCGATCGACGACGACGTCGCCAGCCTGGTCATCGCGCAGATGCTCTTCCTCGAGGCGGAGAACCCGGAGAAGGACATCTCGATCTACATCAACTCGCCCGGCGGCTCGGTCAGCTCGGGCTTCGCGATCTACGACACGATGCAGTACATCAAGCCCGACGTGGCGACGTACTGCGTCGGACAGGCGGCGTCGATGGCGGCGGTGCTCCTCGCCGCCGGCACCAAGGGCAAGCGGACGCTCCTCCCCAACAGCCGGGTGCTCATCCACCAGCCGTGGCTGCAGGGCCTGGGCGGCCAGCAGAGCGACATCGAGATCCACGCCAAGGATCTGCTCGGGATGCGCGACCGCATCGACGAGCTCCTGGCGTACCATACCGGCAAGCCCAAGGACGAGATCCACCGGGACACCGAGCGCGACCGTATCCTGGGCGCCGGCGAAGCGGTGGAGTACGGGATCGCCGACCGCGTGATGATGCGGCGCAAGGCCTGAGCCTTGAAGACCGCTCGCGGCGGCCGGGCGCACAGGGTTACGTAGAGGAGCCGAGGGGCGGAAGTCGTGGATCGAAGGCGAGCGAGAAGGCAGGGCCCGCGGCCGGCGGCGGAATAGCCGCTCCCGAGCGCCCTGTTCTAGTGGCCGAGAGAGAGTTGACAGGGGTCGGGTACGCTCCTAGCATGCCGAGCATCCCGTCCACGGCAGTACCACGGAGGAGAAATGCCGAAGAAAGACAGCGGCGACGAGGTCCTGAGGTGCTCGTTCTGCAACAAGAGCCAGCGTGAGGTCAAGAAGCTCATCGCCGGCCCCACGGTGTTCATCTGCGACGAGTGCGTCGACATCTGCCTCGACATCATCGCCGAGGACCGGATGCTCGAGCAGCAGCAGGACACGACCCTCCCCAAACCCAAAGAGATCAAGGCGCTCCTCGACGAGTACGTCATCGGGCAGGAGCAGGCGAAGAAGAAGCTCGCGGTCGCCGTCTACAACCACTACAAGCGCATCGACTTCGCCGAGAAGTCGCACGGCGAGGTCGAGCTCCAGAAGTCGAACATCCTGCTGATCGGCCCGACCGGCACGGGGAAGACCCTCCTCGCCCAGACGCTCGCGCGCCTCCTCTCGGTGCCCTTCACGATCGCCGACGCGACGACGCTCACCGAGGCCGGCTATGTCGGCGAGGACGTCGAGAACATCATCCTCAAGCTCTACCAGGCGTCGGGCAACGACAAGGAGAAGACCCAGCGCGGCATCGTCTACATCGACGAGGTCGACAAGATCTGCCGCAAGAGCGACAACCCCTCGATCACCCGCGACGTCTCGGGCGAGGGCGTGCAGCAGGCGCTCCTCAAAATCCTCGAGGGGACGCAGTGCAACGTGCCGCCGCAGGGCGGCAGGAAGCACCCCCACCAGGAGTTCCTGCAGATCGACACCACCAACATCCTCTTCATCTGCGGCGGCGCCTTCGTCGCCCTCGAGGAGGTCATCGAGCGCCGGATGAACGAGAAGTCGCTCGGCTTCGGCGCCGAGATCAAGAGCAAGAAGGAGCGGCGCACGACGCAGCTCCTCGACCACGTCCTGCCGGAGGACCTGATCAAGTACGGGCTGATCCCGGAGTTCGTCGGCCGCCTGCCGGTCGTCGCGACCTTGGAGGAGCTCGACGAGGAGGCGCTGGTGCGCATCCTCCAGGAGCCCAAGAACAGCCTGATCCGCCAGTACCAGACGATCTTCGAGTTCGAGGGCGTGGAGCTCAAGTTCACGCCCGAAGCGATGGTGGCGGTCGCCAAGGAGGCGCTGAAGCGGAACGTCGGCGCCCGCGGCCTGCGCATCATCCTCGAGGAGCTGATGCTCGACCTCATGTACACCGTGCCCTCGCAGCGCGACATCAAGCAGTGCCTCATCAACGAGGACGTGGTGGCGAGCCGCACCCAGCCGATCACGCTCTACAAGAAGGCTGGCTAGGCGGCGCGCCCCCGGCTTTCGCGAAGCAGAGAGGAACATGACTTCACCCTTCGTCAACAAGAAGCGCGAGAGCCTGCCCCTCGTCCCGCTGCGGGACATGGTGGTGTTCCCCCATATGATGGCGCCCTTCATCGTCGGGCGTGAGAGCTCGGTCAAGGCGCTCGAGCTGACGCTGTCGACCGCCAACAAGCGCATCTTCCTGTCGGCGCAGAAGGACCCGCGGATCGACGATCCGCTGCGCGACGACATCTGCGAGCTGGGCGTCGTGGCGACGGTGATGCAGAACCTGAAGCTGCCCAACGGCAACGTCCGGGTGATGGTCGAGGGCGTGCAGCGCGGCCGCATCCTCGAGGTCTCCGAGGCCGACGGGTCGCTCAACGTCGAGGTGGAGACCTTCGAGGTCCACTACCCAATGAGCGAGGAGCTCCAGGTCTACATGAGCAAGGTGCTCGCCGCCTTCGAGCAGTACGCCAAGATGTCGCACCACCTGGCCTTCGAGGGGCTGATGTCGACGCTCAAGGTCGACGACCCCGACCGTGTCGCCGACGTCCTCGCGGCGCACCTGATGGTCGCCACCGCCGAGAAGCAGGCCCTCCTCGAGCTGGTCAACCCCTACGAGCGGCTGCAGCGGCTGCACGACCTGCTCGACGTCGAGATCGAGAAGATCAACATCGACAAGCGCATCAACGTCAAGGTCAAGAAGCAGATGGAGAAGGCCCAGAAGGAGTACTACCTCAACGAGAAGATCAAGGCCATCCATCAGGAGCTGGGGAGGAAGGACGACCGCGGCGACGAGATGACGGAGCTCAAGGACCGGATCGAGAAGGCCGGCCTCCCCAAGGAGGTCAAGGAGAAGGCCGACCAGGAGCTCAAGCGTCTGGAGGCCATGCCCCCCGTCTCGGCCGAGGCCACGGTGTCGCGCAACTACATCGACTGGCTGGTGTCGGTGCCCTGGAAGAAGAAGAGCAAGGAGCAGAAGGACATCGATCGCGCCGAGGTCGTCTTGAACGAGGATCACTACGGCCTCGACAAGATCAAGGACCGCATCCTGGAATTCCTCGCCGTGCGCCAGCTCGTCGGCCAGACCAAGAGCTCGATCATCTGCTTCGTCGGCCCTCCCGGCGTCGGCAAGTCCTCGCTCGCCAAGTCGATCGCGCGGGCTACCGGGCGCAAGTTCGTCCGCCTGTCCTTGGGCGGCGTCCGCGACGAGGCCGAGGTCCGCGGCCATCGGCGCACCTACATCGGCGCCTTCCCGGGCCAGATCGTCCAGATGATGCGCAAGGCGGGCACCGTCAACCCGGTCTTCCTGCTCGACGAGGTCGACAAGATGTCGATGGACTTCCGCGGCGATCCGTCGGCGGCGCTCCTCGAGGTCCTCGACCCGGAGCAGAACGATGCCTTCATGGACCATTACCTGGACGTCGACTACGACCTCTCGAAGGTGATGTTCATCGCCACCGCGAACGTCACCCATACCATTCCGCCGCCGCTCAAGGACCGCATGGAGGTGATCCAGCTCTCTGGCTACACGCTCAACGAGAAGCTCGCCATCGCCCAGCAGTTCCTGGTCGCGAAGCAGGTCAAGAACCACGGCCTCTCCGCCGACAAGATCAAGTTCGACGACGAGGCGATCCGGGTGCTCATCGAGAGCTACACCCGCGAGGCCGGAGTGCGCAGCCTGGAGCGCGAGATCGCCTCGATCTGCCGGAAGCTCGCCCGCCGCGTCGTGCGCGAGGGCCCGAAGGTCGAGCTCACGATCCAGGCCGAGGCGATCGCGGACTATCTGGGCCAGGTGCGGTTCCGGCCGCGGCGCAAGAACCAGGAGTCGGAGATCGGCGTCGCCACCGGGCTCGCCTGGACCGAGGTCGGCGGCGAGCTGCTCGAGACCGAGGTCGGCCTGATGCGCGGCAAGGGCAAGCTCACCCTGACCGGCAAGCTGGGCGAGGTGATGCAGGAGTCGGCCCGCGCCGCGGTGTCCTACCTGAGGAGCCGCGCCGATCTGCTGGGCATCGACCCCGAGTTCAACGAGAGCATCGACATCCACCTCCACGTCCCCGAGGGCGCCATCCCCAAGGACGGCCCCTCCGCCGGCATCACCATGGCGACGGCGCTGATCTCGGCCCTGACCAAGATCCCGGTGCGCAAGGACGTGGCGATGACGGGCGAGATCACTCTGCGCGGCAAGGTCTTGCCGGTCGGCGGCATCAAGGATAAAGTGTTGGCAGCGTATCGTGGCGGTATCAACGAGGTCATTCTCCCGCGGGAGAACCAGAAGGACCTCGACGAGATCCCGGCCGAGGTGCGCGAGCTGCTGGAGTTCCACCCGGTCGAGTCGATGGACGAGGTCCTTCGCCTGGCCCTGGACGGCCCGATCTCACCATTTACCAAGGCACAGGGAAAGTACGAAGAGGCTTCCTCCGAACCTCCTGTCGGCTCTGATTCGATGGCCCATTGAGGCCGCTCGCTCGATGAGCTCGAAGAGGCCGGCTGCTGCACCGGATTGCCGCCTGGCCGTCCCCGACGGGCCGGCATTGAAACTCTGAATCGAAAGTTGGCCTAGGAGCCGTGCGGACCTAGGGCTCCGGCGACCGCGGCAAGCGGAGCGACCGGCGCCCTCCCGGACCCTAGATCGAAGCTTCTTGGCGATCCGCGTACTCGGGCTGACCCGGGGCGCGGATCCCGGTCCACACGTTGAGCGCCGCCAAAGTCGACAGCGCCGAGTTCATCCGCTCTGCCTTCGGGCGCGCGGACTTCCTGCGCGACGGGCGTCCCCAGGTGCTGTTCGTCGGGCGCTCGAACGTCGGCAAGTCGAGCCTGTTGAACCGCCTGCTGGGGAAGAAGGCGCTGGCGCGGGTGAGCTCGACGCCGGGCCGCACGCGAGCCGTCAACTACTTTCTGGTCAACGGCCGCTTCTATTTCGTCGACCTGCCGGGCTACGGATATGCCAAGGCGGGGCGCGACGAGCGGCGGGAGTGGGCGAGAGTGGTGGAGGAATACCTCGGCGAGGCCCTGCCCGACGCGCGGGTGGTCCTGCTGGTCGACGGCAAAGTGGGAGCGACTCCGCTCGACGTCGAGGCCTTCCGGTTCTTGACCGCTCAGGGGGCCGAGGTGACCGTCGTCGCGACCAAGATCGATCGGGTGTCCTCCGGACGGCGGGCGGCTCAGCTCGCCGCGATCCGGACGACGCTCGAGCTACCGAGCGAAACCCTGGTCATCCCGGTATCCGCCGAATCCGGCGAGGGGATGAAGCAACTCTGGAGCGAGGTCGCGCTCCGTCTCGAGGCGAGCACAAGATGACAGAACCAACGAGGAACAACATGGCAAAAACCACACCGAACCAAGCGGAGAAGCCGGCCACCACGGAGGCGCTCGACATCCGGGCGCTCAAGGAGATGAGCATCTCCCAGCTCACCCAGATCGGCAAAGACCTCGGGGTCGAGGGCGCCACGGGCATGCGCAAGCAGGAGCTGATCTTCAAGATCCTCCAGGCGCAGACCGAGAAGAGCGGGCTGATCTTCGCCGAGGGCGTGCTCGAGTGCCTGCCGGACGGCTTCGGCTTCCTGCGCGCTCCCGAGTACAACTACCTGCCCGGACCGGACGACATCTACGTGTCGCCCTCCCAGATCCGGCGCTTCGACCTGCGCACGGGAGACACCATCTCCGGCCAGGTCCGCCAGCCGAAGGAGGGCGAGCGCTACTTCGCCCTCATCAAGGTCGAGGCGGTCAACTTCGAGCACCCCGAGGTCGCCCGCAACAAGATCTTCTTCGACAACCTGACGCCGCTCTACCCGGAGGAGCGGATCAAGCTCGAGGTGCCGGGCGACATGTCGTCGCGGGTGATGGACCTGGTGACGCCGATGGGCAAGGGCCAGCGTGCCCTGATCGTGGCGCCGCCCCGTACCGGCAAGACGATGCTCCTGCAGTCGATCGCCCACTCGGTCGAGAAGAACCATCCGGAGGCGATCCTGATCGTCCTGCTGATCGACGAGCGGCCGGAAGAGGTCACCGACATGCAGCGCTCGGTCGCCGGCGAGGTCGTCTCCTCGACCTTCGACGAGCCGGCCACCCGCCACGTGCAGGTCGCCGAGATGGTGATCGAGAAGGCGAAGCGCCTGGTCGAGCACAAGAAGGACGTGGTGATCCTGCTCGACTCGATCACCCGCCTGGCGCGCGCCTACAACACGGTGCAGCCGCCCTCGGGGAAGGTGCTCTCCGGCGGTATCGACGCCAACGCCCTCCACCGGCCGAAGCGCTTCTTCGGCGCCGCCAGGAACATCGAGGAGGGCGGCTCGCTGACCATCATCGCGACGGCGCTCGTCGACACCGGCAGCCGCATGGACGACGTCATCTTCGAGGAGTTCAAGGGCACCGGCAACTGCGAGATCCACCTCGACAGGAAGCTGGTCGACAAGCGCGTCTTCCCGGCCATCGACATCAACAAGTCGGGCACCCGGAAGGAAGAGCTGCTGATGCCGGAGAGCGAGCTCCACCGCGTCTGGGTGCTGCGCAAGGTGCTCAACCCGCTGTCGACGGTCGAGAGCATGGAGCTGCTGCACGACAAGCTGGCGAAGGCGAAGACCAACCAGGAGTTCCTGAACGCGATGTCGAAGTAGGCGAGAGGCCCAGTGCCCAAGCTGCGCGTCGGCATCGTCAACTACCTCAACAGCAAGCCCCTCGCCTGGGGCTTCCTGAAGGGACACCATGCGGATCTCTTCACGCCGAGCTATCACCCGCCGGCGCTCGTCGCCCGGCTCCTCTCGCAAGGCAACCTCGACGTCGGCCTCATCCCCTCGATCGAGGTGCAGCGCATCCCGGACCTGCGGGTGCTGCCCGACCTCTGCATCGCCGCGACCGAGGAGGTGAGGAGCGTCCTCATGGTCTCGAAGGTCCCCCCGGCGGACGTGCGCAAGGTCGCCCTCGACCAGAACAGCCGCACCTCGGTCGCGCTGCTGCGCATCCTGCTGCGCGAGCGGTTCGGGCTCGACCCCGACCCCGAGTTCCTGCCCGAGCGGCCGGAGATCGGCCACATGCTCCACGAGGCGGACGCGGCGCTCATCATCGGCGATCCGGCGCTGCGCATCGACCGCGACCGCTACCTGGTGATCGACCTCGCCGCTGAGTGGCGGGCGCTGACCGGCCTGCCGTTCGTCTTCGCGGTCTGGGCGGTGCGGCCGGAGGTCGACCTCCCGGACCTCCCGTTCTACTTCAAGAGCAGCCTGCGCTACGGCATGACCTCGATGGACACCGTCGTCCGCGAGTCCGCCGCCGAGATGAATCTCGACACCGACGACGTGCGCGCCTACCTGACCGAGAACCTCTCCTTCTTCCTCCGCAGCGAAGAGATCCAGGGCCTCGAGGAGTTCTACCGCCGCGCCCACGCCCACGGCCTGATCCTCGAGCCCAAGCCGCTCGAGCTCTGGCCGACGTAGAGGTTGCGCCAGCGATGGAGATCCGCGAGATCCCTGGGTCGGAGTTCGAGCTCGTCTGGCCGATCTTCCAGGCGGTGGTCTCCGGGGGAGACACGTACTCGTACTCCCCCGACACCTCGCTCGACGAGGCGAGGTCGATGTGGACCACCCCGCCGGCACGGACGTTCGTCGCGATCGAGGATGGGCTCGCGCTCGGCTGCTACGTGCTCAAGCCCAACCAGCCGGGGCTCGGCTCCCACGTCGCCAATGCGGGCTACATGGTCGCGCCCGAGGCGCGGGGCCGCGGCGTGGCGAGCGCTCTCTGCGAGCACTCCATGGCGACGGCCCGCCAGGCCGGTTTCCTCGCCATGCAGTTCAACTACGTCGTCTCGTCGAACGAGGTCGCCGTCCGCCTCTGGCAGAAGCACGGCTTCGAGATCGTCGGCCGGGTCCCCGACGCCTTTCGCCATCGGAAGCTGGGCCTGACGGACGTGTACGTCATGCATCGCTTCCTGTAGCCGCGCCGCGCTACTTGGCCTTCCCCTCCTCGGGGGCACGGCGGACGGTGTCGGGACGGCGTGCGCCGGCTCTCAGAGCGCGGTGACGGTCGGCAGGAAGTGGTCGCGGTAGGTGATCACCTCGGCGACCTCGCCGCGCTCCTGGAGCTCGCGGCCGCGGCGCTCGTAGCGCAGGGCATGGCTCTCGCCAGGGGTCGGGAAGGCGTCCTCGGCGGCGGCGAAGACCTCGAGCGCGGCCTCCTCCGGGGCGACGCCGTCGAGCACGGCGCCGAGCTGGTGGCGCAGCGACCGGTACTGGCCATCCCGCGCCGCCAGCTTCGCCGCGAGCTCGCCTGCGCTGAGGCGCAGGGCGATCCCGGCGCGTGAGCCCGGCAGCCGCTGCACGCGGAAGCGCTCTCCCCCTCCGGGCACCTCGGCGATCAGCGGGAACTCGACGATCTCGATCCCGTTGAGGCCGCGGCTCGCGGCGCGCACGATGGGCAGCGTGATGTCGTGGAGCGGGTTGTAGAGCTCGACGCTCTCGCAGACGATCTGGCGCGGCGCGGTCTCCACGATGGCGTCGCGCACCTTGGCGACGAGCTCGGCGAAGAGCGCCACGTCGCGCTCGAGGAGGGCGCGGTAGAGGCGCGGCTCGGGCCAGCCGAGGAACCGTGCGCGGTCGGCGAGGCCGAGCCCGCCGAGCGCCTGGCGCGACTCGGCCACCCGCCGCCGCCGCCGCCGTCGGTCAGGAAGAGGAGGCGCGGGCGCGTCCGCTGGACGAAACCGAGGATGGCGAGCTCGTGGTTGGGATGGCCGGTGACGATCAGGCGCGGGACGGCGGGGTCCGCGATCTCGATGGGGGTCATGGCAGGTCCTGGAGGCGCCGGACGAGGTTGCCGCCCCACCAGGCCAGGAGGTCGCGGCCGAGCTCGAGGCGCCAGCCGGCGAGCGAGCGCGCGAGGAGGCCCGTGCGCGGCGGGACGCGCCGCCGGCAGTGCTCCGCGGCGGCGATCTTGAGCTCGCGGCGGAGCTCGCCGTCGAAGAGCCGGCGGTGCTTCCAGTAGACGCCGGCGAGGCAGCGCCGGGCCTCGCGGATCTCGAGGTCGAAGGTCGAGACGCCGTCGATGCCGGTGAACTTGCGCGATTCCCCGGAGATGACCGGGAGGTGGACGAGCGGCCCGGCCTGCGCCGCACGAAGGATGAACTCCCAGTCCTCGAAGACGGCGAAGCGCTCGTCGTAGCGGCCGACCCGCTCCCACAGCGACCGGCGGTAGGCGGAGCCGGTGGCGTAGATGAAATTGCCGAGGACCACGCGATCGAAGCGGAAGGGGAGAGCGACCTCGCGGCACGCGAGCGGCCGGCCCTCGGCAGTATAGGTCGCGTGCCGCACGCCGGTATAGACGTAGTCGGCGCCGCATTCCTCGAGGCCGGTGACCAGCCGGGCGAGGTGCTCGGGGTCGTACAGGTTGTCGTCGTCGAGGATGGCGATACGCGGCGCGGCCGCGGCGGCGATCCCGGCGTTGAGCGCCGCCGGGCGGGAGAGGAGCCGCGGCGGCGTCACGCGACGGAGGGCCGGCAGCCGCGGCGCGGCGCCGGCGAGCGCGGCCGCGGCCGCGCCGGCGCTCATGTCGACGATTACGGCCTCGAAATCGCGCCAGGTCTGGCGCGCGAGGCTTCCGAGCGCCTCCGCGAGCCGCTCCGACCGGCCCGTTGTGCGCACGATCACCGAGATCGCCGGCCGTTCCATGTCGACTCCTGCACAGCCTGCCTACCGATGCCCGGTTGCCGGGAGCCTCGCCGGGCGGCTATCCCGCCGAGACGAACCGCTGGCGCGCCATCTCCCGCAGCTCGGCGACCTGCTCCTCGCGCGAGCGCGAGAGGGGCACGGTCCCGGCGATCTCTCCGAGCAGCCGTTCGGTCGTCAGCTCGCCGCCGCCTTCGGCGAGCATCCCGTAGAGCGCGGCGACGACCGCCTGCTCGACCTCGGCGCCGCTCCAGCCCGCGGCCGCAGCGGCCAGGCGGTCGAGGTCGAAGGCGGCGGGGTCCTGATGGCGCAGCCGCAGGTGGATGGCGAAGATCTCCCGGCGCTCGGGGGCGCCGGGCAGGTCGATGAAGAAGACTTCGTCGAAGCGCCCCTTGCGCAGCAGCTCGGGCGGCACCGCGCCGACGTCGTTCGCCGTGGCGGCGATGAACACGGCGCCCTGGTGCTCCTGCATCCAGGTGAGAAAGCCGCCCAGGAGGCGCCGCGACAGGCCGGCGTCGGCCTCGGCGGCTCCGCCGGCGAAGGCCTTCTCGATCTCGTCGATCCAGAGGACGACCGGCGCCAGCGCCTCGGCGGTCGCGAGCGCGCTGCGCAGGTTCTTCTCCGACTCGCCGATGTACTTGTCGAACAGGCGGCCGGGGTCGAAGCGGGCGAGGGGGAGCCCCCATTGGCGCGCGATGGTCTTCGCGGCGAGGCTCTTGCCGCAGCCCTGGACGCCGGTCAACAGCACGCCGCGGGGGGCCGGCAGGCCGAGGTCGCGGGCACGGTCGGTGAAGCCGGCGGCGAAGCGATCGAGCCACGCCTTGAGATGGATGAGGCCGCCGAGCGGCGCGATCTCGCCGTCCGCCGGACAGAACTCGAGGAGCCCCGACTTCTCGATGTCCTCCCGCTTGGCGGCGGCGATCGCCGGCAGGTCGGCGGCGTCGAGGGCGCCGTCGCGGAGGGTGCAGAGGGTGACGAGGCGGCGGACCTCGGGGAGGGTCAGCCCGCGGAGGCTCTGTGCCAGCCGAAGGAGCTCCGGCTCGCGCAAGCCGTAGCGCACCGCATGGCTGCGCTTGAGGTCGCGGAAAGTCTCGATCACCGTCTGGGCCAGCTCGTCCTCCCCCGGCAGCTGGAGGGCGTAGCGCGCCGCGACCTTGCGCAGCTCGATCGGCAGCTCGAGCGCCGGCGAGCAGAGGACGATCGTCACCAGGCCGCTCGGGCTCTCCTGGGCGAGCTCGCGCAGCGCGCGGACGACCGCGGGGTCGGCCAGGTAGGGATGAAAGTCGCGCAGCAGGTAGAGGGCAGGGAGGCGCTGGGCACTCGTCTGCGCATGGATCCGCCGCAGGAGCTCGAGCGGCTGGCGGCTGTCGCCGGGCTCGTTGCCGGAGGACGGCATCTCGACGGCGAGGGTCGGGTGCGGGTGCGCCGTGCCCGCCGGCTGGGTACCCAGGCGCTCGAGCCCTCGCGTCGCCGACCAGGTGGAGAAGGGCAGGCCGAGCTCGCGCGCGATGCGCGCCAGCCGTTCGGCCAGCCGCTCCTCGTCGTAGGTCTCGACGTAGAGGATCGGATAGCGCGACTGGATGAGCAGCCGGAGGTCTTGCAAGACGGGTAGAGCTTAACCGACCGGCGGCCCGCCGAGCGGCCGTCGAGCGGCCAGCCTGGCGGGGAAGAGCCCTCTCCCGCCGACCGCGGCGGGAGAGGGGAGGAGCCTCCTGCTAGCGGTGTCCGGGGCAGCCGTTCCCGTCGGTCACTCTCGTCAGCGCTCCGTTCGCCGCGGTGATCGAGCGGCTGTAGCAGCCGCTGGTGCCGAGCGACCGGTAGCTCTGGGAGCTCGTCCGGTCCTGGTCGCCGGTGAGGTTCCCCGCGGCATCGAAGAGCAGCGTGTCGGCGGTCCCTACGTGGTCGGTGGTCGAGCTGAGGTACGGGAAGCCGCCGCCGACCCGCGCCTCCTCGCTGTCGAGCCTCTGGTCGACCATCGTCGTCTGCGCGCTCGAGCCGTCGGGATTGACGACGAAGGAGATGTCGAGGGTGAGCGGGTAGGAGAGCTGCTTCTCGGCGAAGGAGATGGAGCGCCCCTGCCGGGTCGTGACGAGCGACGAGAGGGTCGTCCCCTGGGTGATGTCCTGGACGTAGCGCGTCGAGTCGATCGTGAACTGCTGCCGGTTCGAGAAGCGGAGCGCCTGGTCGATGGTCGTCTCGACCCGGCCGTGCGAGGTGTCGACGTAGCCCGCGATCGTGAAGCGCCGCGCGGAGCCGGTCGCGACCGAGCCGGTGATCGAGCCGTCGGGCGCCGTCTCGAGGTTCTCTCCGACGGTGGGGCTCGGCGCGGCGGCCAGGGTGTTCCGGGTGACCGCGCCGGCCACGTGGCTCGTTCCGTGGTCGAGGTAGAGGAGGAGGGAGGCGGCGACGGCGAAGTAGTTGTCGGCGCCGAAGACGGAGACGCCCACCTGGTGCGGCTGGCCGTCGCTCAGGACGCCCGCGAAGGGCGTCAGGTCGACGCGGTAGGGGGCGAAGTCGAGCGTCTCAACCCCCGGGATCGGCCGCCAGAGGAGCGGGTCGATGCCGCCGGTGTAGATCCACGGATAGACCGGCGCGACGCCGGCCGGCCGCCCGTCGATCGTGACCTCCCCTTCGCGGAAGGCCGTCCCGCCGCAGCTCTGGAGCTCGCTCGAGACGTCGTCCGGCACGCAGGCGTACCAGAACTCGTCGTTCGACTGGCTCTGGGTGATGACGTCCAGATAGGCGGCCTCGACGTTGGTCGGCAGCGAGAAGGTCGGGGCGAGGACGCTCGCGGTGGTCGCCAGGTTGGCGGTGCCGCCGGGGGCGGTCGAGAGGGGAAGGACCAGGTCGGCCGTCCGCGGCGCCGGCTGGTGGGCGGCCACGGGATAGAGCTCCAGCCTGGCGCTGCCGTGGATGACGCCGGTGTAGGTCGAGTTGACGAGGTTCCCCAGGTTCACGTCGCCCGCCTGCGCGGTCGCGAACAGCGGGCTGTAGTCGGTCAGGTCGCGCTCCACGTGCCAGGACGGGCTGACGCTCGCCGAGGGCTCCGGGGTGGTGCCGAAGTAGACGTTGACGTGGCCGACGGCGATCTCGGCCGTGCGGTCGAACTGGCGGCCGGCGGTGACCGAGAAGTCGGCCGTCAAGACGACCTTCGCCCAGGGCCCCGGGCAGGCGGCGGGCGGCGTGTAGGTGAAGGCCTTGGGCGAGAAGTCGGCGAAGGCGAGGTTCGAGAAGAGCACGACGGTGCAGGGCGCCGTCTGCGGCCGCGGGATCGGCGGGTCGGCGGTCGCGGTGTTGGGCGATCCGACGACCGGCGTCGACGGCGCCGTCGCCACCTGGGCCGCGGCGGGTGCCACGAGGCCGCGAGGCTGAGAACGAGGAGGAGGGCGAGGGCCGGGACGGCAAGGGCCGCCTGCCGGCGGAGAAGCGGCGAGACTCGAGGCATGAAAACGCTCCTTTCGACGAAGGTCCTGGTGCGATTCCTGGGGCCGGCCGATGGTATCCCGAGCCGGGCGTGCCGGCGGCCGAAACGCCCCTTCGGGGCCCTCCAGCTCGCCTTCCAGCCTTGCTCCGGGTCCCCCGTTCCCATATAAAGGAAGGTGCCATGAACGTAGAGCCCTCGGGACGTCCGGTCTCCGCCATCCTCGACGACGCCGTCGCCGGCCGGCGCATCTCGGCGGGCGATGCCCACACCCTCCTTCTCGAGGGCGACCTCCTCGACCTGGGGCTCGCCGCCCAGGCGGTCAGGAACCGCTGGAACGACCCCGGCGTCGCCACCTACAACGTCGACCGCAACATCAACTACACCAACGTCTGCGTCTACAAGTGCCGGTTCTGCGCCTTCTACCGCGTCCCCGGCGACCCGGAGGGCTATCTCCTGCCGTTCGAGGAGATCGGCCGCAAGGTCGAGGAGACGCTGGCGTTGAACGGCACCGGCATCCTGATGCAGGGCGGCGTCCACCCGGACCTGCCGATCGGCTACTACGAGGACCTGCTGCGCTATCTCAAGGAGCGCTATCCCGCGATCCACCTCCACGCCTTCTCGCCGCCGGAGATCAAGTTCATCGCCAGGAAGGAGCGGCTGAGCTTCCGCGAGGTCATCGCGCGCCTCAAAGCCGCGGGGCTGCAGTCGATCCCCGGCGGCGGCGCCGAGGTGCTGTCGGACGACATCCGCCGCGAGGTGCTGGCCTACCCCAAGTGCTCGGCCGAGGAGTGGATCGACGTCATGCGCCAGGCCCACGCGAACGGTCTCCGCACCTCGGCGACGATGATGTACGGCATGGGCGAGGAGACCGCGGCGCGGATCGAGCACTTCCAGCGCGTCCGCGACCTGCAGGACGAGACCGGCGGCTTCACCGCCTTCATCTCCTGGACCTTCCAGCACGAGCACACCGAGATGCCGGACGTGCCGGAGACCTACGCCGAGGAGTACCTGCGCACGCTCGCCGTGTCGCGCCTCTTCCTCGACAACGTGGTCCACTTCCAGACCAGCTGGGTCACCCAGGGCAAGAAGATCGGCCAGCTCGCCTTGGCCTTCGGCGCCGACGACATGGGCTCGATCATGATCGAGGAGAACGTCGTCGCCTCGGCGGGGACCGCCTACCGCATGAGCCAGGACGAGATGGAGCACCTGATCTCGTCGGCCGGCTACGTCCCGCGCCAGCGCACCAATCTCTACGAGCGGCTGGTGACGCGCGCCGAGACCGCGGAGCTGGCGCGCAAGTACCGCCACGCCCTGACCCCCGCCAATCGCGACATGGCGCCGGCGCTCCCCCTGCTGCCGGTCATCGCCTGAGGCGGGGAGGCTCCGCGCCCGCCCGCGCTCACCTCGCGGCTCCGGCTGGAGCCGTCCCCGCCGCCGCTTCGGCCAGGTTGGCGCAGCGCAGCAGCTCGGGGAAGCGCGGCTGGCCCCGTAGCGGATCGTACGAGGGGTCGGCGCGCAGGTACGGGATCATGATGCTCGACCGCTCGCGGCACTGTTCGGTCAGCAGCTCGATGGCATGGTCCATCTCCCCCCGCTCGGTCTCCACCAGCGGCTCGTACCAGAGGAAGGGGGTGTGGAACTGCGCCCGGTTGCGGGCCTGGCGCTCCCAGAACTCGGCAAGGCTATGGAGGGGAGGGGCGCCGCTCCAGCGCTCCTCGTCCTGAGCGGCGGCGAGCGCCGCCGGGCGGTCGCCGCGGGCGAGCTCGGCGAGCATGATCACCTGGTAGGCCCAGAAGGTCGGGAAGTCCCTCTTGCCGCCCTGGAGTGAGCTCGGCGACAACCGCAGCGTGCGCCGCCCCTGCGCCACCGCATCGTCGTAGCGGTGGAGCAGGTAGAACAGCCACAGGAAGTCCGCGTTGTCGGGGATCGAGTCCGGCGCGAGCTCCCGCGCGCGCTCGGCCTGCCGCAGGGCCTCGTCGCGCCGCCCGCGGGAGGCGAGGAGCATGGCGTAGGTGAGGTGGATCTCCGCGTTGCCCGGGTCGAGGTGGAGGGCGGTGCGGTACTCCGCCTCGGCTCCCGCCCAGTCGAAGCGGTAGTAGAACCGGCTCTCGCCGAGGATGAGGTGCGCCAAGGGGAGGTTGGGGTCGAGCTCGAGCGCTCGGCGCACCGCCGACTCGATGGCCGGGAGCCCCTCGCGGGCCGGCCGCTGGCGGTCCAGCAGCGCATCGGCGAGGCTGGCATAGGCCGGCGCGAAGCGGGGAGCGAGGATGGTCGCCTCCTGGTAGGCGCCGATGGCCTCGGTGCCGGCGCCATGGGCCTGCAGGTCGCGGCCCCTCAAATAGGCCTGCATGGCCGCGGACGAGTCGTCGCCGGAGGGCGCCGGCTCGCGTGATCCCGCCGGGCTCAGGGCCAGCGCCATGAAGGCGAGGCAGGCGGCGAAGAGATAGTGCGCGCGGCTCCGCCGCTCGCGGCTCGGCGGCGGCGCCTCGTGGGGCGTTTCTTGGAGCGTCTCCTGGAGCGCTTCCTGGGGAGACTCCTGATGCCGGTAGACCGCGGGCGCGCGGTGCACGGCCTCGACCGTCTCCAGGAAGCGGTAGCCGCGGCGCGGAATGGTGGTGATGAAGCGCGGCTCGTCGGCGGAGTCGCCGAGGGCGCCGCGGATCTGGCGGATGCAGAAGTTGAGCGCCAGGTCGAGGTCGACGTAGGTCTCCTCGCCCCAGACCGCGCGCCGGAGCTCCTCGCGCGACACGACCTCCCCGGCATGGCGGGCGAGCACCTCGAGCACCCGCGCCGGCCGCGGCTGCAGCTTGACCGCCACCCCCGCCTTCCACAGCTCGCCGCTGTCGAGCCGCAGCTCGAAGTCGGCGAAGCGGAAGGCGACCGGCTCGCCCCCCTCGGCCGCGGGCGCGACCGCCGCCTCGCCCGCTCGGGAGTGGCCTCGCGGCCCCTCGGTCCGTTCATGGTCTTCCGCGCTGCTGGTCTTCGTCATGTGGGCCTCCGCTCGATCCGTCATCCGGTGTCTCGGCTCGCGCCCTCCGCTTTTCCCGACATCCGCGATGCTGTCCAAGCATAGCGGGGTTAGGGCCGGTCAACCAGCAGCTCACGGGCCGCGGAGGGCCTCCTCATCGACCGCTCATCCGCCGCTCATGGGGCGCTCATCTCCGGCCGGGCTGCTTTTCGCCGTCCGGCGCACTCAGGCGCCGGCCGGAGTGCCCGCCGGGGGCGCCGCCGTACCGGCTGGCGGCCCAGCTCACCTGCCGCTCAGGCTCCGCTCATGGAGTCGTCGGCACCAGGGGCCTAGCTTGGAAGTGTTCGCGGGAATGACCCGCGAACGGGTCGAAAGGAGACGCATCATGAAGAAGGCGTTCGTTCTCGTCCTGCTCCTCGCGCTCTGTCCGCTGGCCGCCATGGCGGCGACGGGATCCCCGGCGACCGCTCCTCACCTGGTCCCGGCGGCCGTCATGTCGCAGATCCTCGGCGCCCAGAGCGCCGCGTCCGCCGCTCCGGTCGCCGCGCCCACCGCGGCGACCGCCCCCTGGCTCGGCACGGCCCCGGCGCCGGCGGCGGTCTGCTGCACCCTGCAGGACCTGCGGGCGTGCAAGGCGGCCTGCCATGCGAGCGGCTGCTTTGGCAGTACGTCGTGCGTCGACGGCCTCTGCCAGTGCGACTGCATCTGCAACTGACCACCCTCTGCTGACCTCGCCCTGCCGGTCGCCCACCGCGGCGGCCGGCAGGGCCGCGGGCGGCGCCGACTGTTCCCGAGACAATGACGACCTCGGCCGGAGGGGACACCACGGACACCGCAGCCGGCCCCGCCGGCTCCCTGCGCTTCGACGGCTTCGAGCTGCGGCTCGGCGAGCGGGCGCTTCTTGCCGGCGGCGTTCCCGTCAAGCTCCAGCCCCGGCCGGCGCGGCTGCTCGAGCTCCTCGCCCGCCGCGCCGGCGAGGTGGTCTCGCGCGCCGAGATCCGGCACGAGGTCTGGGACGACGAGGCCTACATCGACTTCGACCTCGCCCTGAACTTCTGCGTCCACCAGGTCCGCCGCGCGCTCGACGATTCCGCGGAGCACCCGCGGTTCGTCGCCACGGTCCCGCGCTGCGGCTACAAGTTCCTCGCGCCCGTCGAGCTCGCCAGCCCGGGGCCGGCTGCGGCGGCGCCCGCGGAGAGGCCGCGGCGCGAGCCGAGGAGGGGCACCCGCCATCTCCTGGCCGCCGCCGTCGCCGGGCTCGCCTTGATCCTCGGCCCGGCGCCGCGGCGGCCGGACCCGCGGCCACGGCGCCGGCGGCGATGCAGGCCTACCTCGAGGGCCGATATTTCGCCGCCAAGCGCCAGGCCACGAAGGCGATCGGCGCCTATCGGAAGGCGACTCTCCTCGCTCCCGGCTTCGCCCCCGCGTATGCCAGCCTCGCCGAAGCCCTGCTGGACGGCGAGCGGCCGGCGCGCGACGTGCTCGCGGCCGTCACGGCGCTGGAGCGGCGGGCCCTCGAGCTCGATCCCGCGCTCGCGCTCGCCCACCTCGACCGCGCCCAGCGGCTGTTCCGCTACGAGTACGACTGGCGGGCGGCGGAGGGGGAGTTCCGCCGCGCCCTGGAGCTCGACCCGCGCCTCGCCGCAGCGCACTACCGGTATGCGGAGCTGCTCGCCGCGCGCGGGCGCCACGGCGAGGCCCTGGCGGAGGTCGAGCGGGCTCGGTGCCTCGATCCGGACCGCCAGCTCGTCCAGGCCAGGTACCCGTGGTTCTACTACCTGGCCCGCCGCTACGACGAGGCGATCGAGCAGGCGCGCCGCCAGCTCGCGCTGGCGCCCCGCGCGAGCAGCCGGACGGACCCCCAGGAGCCCGAGCTGTTCTGGGCCTATCGGGTCAGGCTGCTGGCCGAGCTGGCCAAGGGCGACCGGCCGGCCGCCCTCGCCGCGGCCCGCGACGAGGCGCGCTGGCTGGGCGATCCGCCGCCCGCCGGTCTCGACGAGTTCTGGCGCCGCAAGGAACGCCAGATGGCTCGGCTCGGCTCGCCGCGGCTCTGGTTCGCCATCGTGCCGGCGATCGAGCTCGGGGAGCGCGAGCGCGCCCTCGGCCTGCTCCTCCAGCAGTGCCGGGAGCGGTCGGACTTCATGGTGCCGTACCTACGGGTGGACCCTCTCTACGATCCCTTGCGCAGCGATCCACGCTTCGGCGAGCTGCTGCGCTGCGCCCACCTCGCGCCCCCACCAGAGGATGGCGCGGGCGCCGCCCGCCGGACGGGACCGGCGAGCCGGCCGCTGACCGCAGGCCGCTAACCCCGCGCTCATGGCGCTATGGAGCCGCTCGGCACGGCTAAGCGTTCCCATCATGGAACCGCCGAGCGCCGCGCCCTAGCTTGGGGCCGTCCCGCGGGATCGACCCGCCGGACGGTCCACAGGAGACGCATCATGAGAAAGACCTTCGTCCTGGTTCTCGCCCTGGCCCTCTGTCCGTTGGCGGCCGCCCTGGCGAGCCCGGCACCCGCACCCCACCCGGTCCCGGCGTCGGTGATGTCGCAGATCCTCGGCGCCCAGCCGGCCGCAGCCGGCGCCCCCGCCCCTGCGGCCCGCGCCGCCGGCACCCCCTGGCTCGGCACCGCCCCGGCGCCGACGCCGATGGACGCCTGCTGCACCACGTCCTTCGTGCGGGCCTGCCTGCAGTCCTGCCATTTCGAGGGGGTTGGCTGCGTGCCCTCGACGCAGTGCTCGAACAACGTCTGCGAGTGCAGCTGCAACTGCCCCTGATCCCTGAGCCTTCCCGCGGCCTCGTCCCTGCCGGTCGCCCAGCCGGGCGGCCGGCAGGCTTTCACGGCCGCCGCTTCGCCAGCCTCACTCCCAGGGGACGTCGGGCATGCGCAGCCGCGCGACCTCGCGGCCCTCGCCGAGGACGCTCGTCTGCAGGATCTCCTCGACGTCGGCGACCGTCACCCGGCGGTACCAGAGGTTGTAGGGCCAGACGGCAACGGTGATCCCCTGGCTGCAGTGCTTGAGGCAGCCGGTGCGGACGACCATCACGCGGTCGCGGACGCCCAGCTCCTTCACCCGGTCCTTGAAGCGGTGGTAGACCTCGAGAGCGCCGCGCGGCCCGCAGGAGGGCTTCTTCGGGCTGCCGGAGGACGGCTCGCGCTCGTTGGTGCAGACGAGGACCTGGACCTGGGGCTTGGGCATGCGGGGATTCTATGCCATGCCATAGAATCCCCTCCGCCCGTCCCCTCGCCATGATCCGCTTCCTGGTCAACCCGGCCGCCGGCCGCGGCCGCGGTGGATCGCACATCCACCGCCTGCGCATCCTCGCCTCGCGCGCCGGGGCGGGCCTCGCCATGAGCCAGAGCGCCGCCGACCTGACTCTCCAGGCGCGGCGCGCCGTCGAGGACGGGGTCGAGCGGCTGATCGTCGCGGGGGGAGACGGCACGATGCAGCTCGTCGCCCAGGGGATCGCCGGCACGCCGTGCGCCTTGGGCGTCGTCCCGCTCGGCACCGGCAACGACCTCGCCGGGACGCTCGGCGTGCCGCCCGGGATCGAGCCGGCGGTGGCGCGGGCGCTCACCGGCGAGGCGCGCGCGATCGACCTGGTCCGCATCAGGGGGACGGAGGCGCTCGCCGTCGGCTACGCCGGCGTCGGCTTCGACGGCGAGGTCACCGGCTTCGCCAACCGGGTGAAGCGCCTGCGCGGTCCGCTCGTCTACCCCTACGCGGTCCTCCACACCCTGGCGACCTTCGAGCCGCCGGGGATGCGCGTCGAGCACGATCACGGGACGCTCGCCGGCCGGACGATGTTCGTCGTCGCCGCCAACCTGCCGCGCTTCGGCGGCGGCATGCGGATCGCGCCGGATGCCCGGATCGACGACGGCCTGCTCGACCTCGTCTTCGTCCGCGCGGTATCGCGCCCGGTGCTCCTCGGCATCTTCCCCAGGGTCTACCTCGGCAGACATGTCAGCCACCCGGCGGTGACCATCGTCCGCACCCGGCGGGCGTCGATCGCGCTCGACCGCGCGATGACGATGTACGGCGGCGGCGAGCCGCTCCGCGAGATGGCGGCGGGCGAGGCGGTCGAGGTCGAGGCGGTGCCGGGGGCGCTGCGGGTGATCGTGTAGCTCTTTACGCCCCGGTCTTGAACTCGACGCCTTGGGCGAGCGGCAGCTCGGTGCCCCAGTTGATGGTGCAGGTCTGGCGGCGCATGTAGGCCTTCCAGGAGTCGGAGCCGGCCTCGCGGCCGCCGCCGGTCTCCTTCTCGCCGCCGAAGGCGCCGCCGATCTCGGCGCCCGAGGTGCCGATGTTGACGTTGGCGATGCCGCAGTCGCTGCCGGTGGCGGCGAGGAAGCGCTCGGCCGAGCGCATGTTGAGGGTGAAGATCGCCGAGGAGAGCCCCTGCGGCACGTCGTTGTGGATGCGGATCGCCTCGTCGAGGTCGTCGAACTCGAAGAGGTAGAGGATCGGCGCGAAGGTCTCGTCGCAGGTGATCGGCATCCCGGCATGGGCCTCGGCGAGCGTCGGCTCGACGAAGAAGCCGGGACGATCGACCGTTCGGCCGCCGTGGAGGATGCGGCCGCCCTCGGCCTGGATCCGCTCGATCGCCCGCATCATGTTGTCGACCGCGCCGCGGTCGATGAGCGGGCCCATCAGCGTGCCGGGCTCCGCGGGATCGCCGACCGCGATCGACTGGTAGGCGGCGACCAGGCGCCGCTTCATCTCGGCGGCGATGCCGCGCTGCAGGAAGAGGCGGCGGGTCGAGGTGCAGCGCTGGCCGGCGGTGCCGACGGCGGCGAAGAGCACGGCGCGGAAGGCGAGGTCTAAGTCCGCGTCGTCCATCACCACGATGCCGTTGTTGCCGCCGAGCTCGAGGAGCGAGCGCCCGATGCGGTCGGCCACCACCCTGCCGATCTCGCGGCCCATGCGCCCGGAGCCGGTCGCCGAGATGAGCGGTACCCGCCGGTCGGCCACCAGCCGCTCGCCGACGCCGGTGCGGCCGCCCATCACCAGGTTGAAGATGGGCGGCGCGCCGGCCGCGGCGAGGACGCGCTGGGCGATCCGGGTGACGGCGAGGGCCGCAGAGCGGCGCCTGGTGCGACGGCTTCCAGATCGTCGCGTCGCCGCAGACCGCCGCCACCATGGCGTTCCAGGCCCAGACGGCGACGGGGAAGTTGAAGGCGGTGATGACGCCGACCGGCCCCAGCGGGTGCCACTGCTCGTACATCCGGTGCTGCGGCCGCTCGGAGTGCATCGCCTTGCCGTAGAGCTGGCGCGACATGCCGACCGCGAGGTCCGCCATGTCGATCATCTCCTGCACCTCGCCGCGGCCCTCGGAGAGGATCTTGCCGACCTCGAGGGTGACGAGCTTGCCCAGCTCCTCTTTGTGGCGGCGCAGCTCCTCGCCCAGCAGGCGCACCACCTCGCCCCGCTGCGGGGCGGGCCAGGTGCGCCAGGCCGCGAAGGCGGCGACGCTGGCGCCGGCGACCCGCTCGTAGTCCTCGGGCGTCGCCAGGCGGACGGCGGCCAGCGGCTCGCCCGTCGCCGGGTTGAGCGACTCGATCCGCTCGCCGTGGGTGTCGATCCACTCGCCGTCGAAGGCGCCGGGGTTCTCGGCCTCGATGCCGAGCGCCTCCAGGGTCTTCGTGGCCAGGCTCTCCGTCGCTACGGGCATCGGCATCTCTCCTCGGGTCGGGGTGGCGAGCATGGGAACGCCGCCTGGAGCTCCGGCGGACTGCGCAAGATCGGCTAGCACGGGAGGCGTTCGCGGCAAAGCCGCATGGGAGCTGCAAGGATATCGCAACGGTCGCGCCTAGAATCGCCCATGCTCGCCCTCCTCCCGGCATTCCTGCCGGCGATCCTCGCCCTCCTCTTCGGCGTCTGGTGCGGGACCCTCTCGGGGGCGGCGACCGCCGCGGGGGCGGCGGCCGCCGCCCTCGCTCTCCTAGGCAGCGCCCGTCGCGACCGGCGTGCCCCTCCCCGATCCGCTGCGGCTCGGGCGCGCCGGGCGCCTGCTGCCGGCCGCTCTCTGGCTCGCCGCCGTGGGGAGCGCCGTGGCCTCGCCGGTGCCGCGGGCAGGCCGGTTGGGGCTCCTCCTCCTCCCCGCCTTCCTCGTCCTCCCCGCCGCCGTCGAGCGCTGCTGGAGCGGCGGCGCGGCGCCGCGCCGCCGGCTCTGGGGGACGCGGGCGATGGCGGCGGCCGTCGGCGGGCTCGCCCTGGGCGCGCTCGGCCAGGCGGTGGCCGCGGGCGGCCTCGCGGCCCGGCCCGCGCTGCCGCTCGGCCAGCACAACCTGCTCGCCGGCTGGCTCGTCCTCCTCCTGCCGCTCGCCATCCTGCCGGCTCGCGAGCCGGGGGGCTGGCGCTGGCTCGGCCGGGGTGCGGGGCTCGCCGCGCTCGCCGCCCTCCTCGCCAGCCGCTCGCTCCTCGGGCTCCTGGCGCTCGCCACCGAGGCGGTGCTCGCGATCCTGTGGATGGCGCGAAGACTCTCCGCTCGGACCGTCCGCGGGAGGGGCGGCCGCCGGCGCCGCCTCGCGATCCCCCGTACCGCGGGGCTCGGCCTGGTCGGCCTGGTCGGCATGATCGGTCTGGCGCTGACGGTCGGCGCCACCCTGCAGGCCCGGCGCCTGGGCGAGCTGGCGGCGGGGCGCGATCCTTCGGCGCGGGCGCGCGCCGTCTACTACGCCGCCGGCTGGCGGGGCTGCCGCGAGCGGCCGGCGCTCGGCTGGGGACCGGGGGCGACCCCGTGGACGATCGCGCGCTTCCTGGTGCCGGTCCCCGGCGTCGATCCGCCGGGCGAGGTCGTGCCGGACCTCCATTCGCTGCCGCTCGAGCTTGCCTACGAGCTGGGCGCGCCCGGGCTCCTCCTCGCCCTCGCCCTCGGCGGTCTCTTCGTCCGCCGCCGCCTCGCCGAGCTGCCGCGCGGCGCCGACCCGGCGCTCGCCGCCGCCGGGCTCGCCGGGCTCGCCGGGGGCGCCGTCCTCGCGCTGGGGAGCGCCGCCGTCGCGGTGACCGCCCTGCCGCTCGCCGCGGCTCTGGCGGCCGGGGCGGCGCTCGCCGGATCGTCCGCCGCCGCCAATTCTGCCGATGCGGCCGATTCTGCCGCCAACCCCGCCGACCCCGCCGGCCGGCCGGCGGCTCGCCGCGAGCGTCTCGAGCGCGCGGCGCCGGCGCTCTGGGCCGCCCTCGCCCTCCTCCTCCTCGCGCCGCTCCTCGCGGCCGAGCGCTCCTACGAGCGGGCGGAGGTCGCGCTGGACTCCCGGTCGGCGCGCCGCCTGCTGGCGCGGGCGGTCGCCTTGGACCCCGCCTTCCCGCTCTACCGGTCGCGGCTCGCCGGGCTTGCCGTGGGAACGGCCGCGGCCACCGCGGTCACTCCAGTCGATGCGGCTGCCGCGGTCGCTCCAGTTGGTGCGGCTACCGCGGTCACTCCAGTCGGTGCGGCTACCGCCGCACGGCAGGCGGCGGCGCGGGCCTACCGGGTCGCGCCCCTCTGGCTGCAGGCGGGAATCCAGGGGCTCGCGGCCGGCCGCCCCTGGGCCGCCGACGCTCTGCGCCGGGCCTGCGTCCTCGACCCGCTCTCCCCCTTCGCGCCGTTCTTTCTCGCCGTCGCGGCGCCCGGCGATCCCGCGGCGCCCGCGCTCGCCGCCCGCGCCCTGGCGGCCGATCCGCGGCTGGCCGCGGCGACGTTCTGGAGCGGCCGCGAGGACCTCCTCCGGCGCGCCGCGGCGCTCGCCGCCGCCTGGCCCGGCATCGACGCCGGCTGGCGCCGTGCCCTTCTCGAGGAGGTGGAGCGCCTGCCGGCGGACGACGGATCGCGCGACTGGCTCGTCCTCTCGGTCGATCAGGACCCGTTCTACGGCCTCTCCCTGCACGCCTTCCGCCGCCGCCCCTGGCCGGCGCGGTGGCCGCTCGTCGAGGTGCGCCTCGCCGCCGTCCGTGCGCTCCGCCGCCTCCCCTCGGCCGCCGTCCTGCCGGGCACCGCGCCCGACGTCTTCAGCGCCGCCGGTTGCTACGAGTGACCCCTGCCCGCCGATCGCGGGCGGTTGAAAGCGGAGTTGAAACCCGGGGTCCCCTGCGCAGCGGCTGCGCGGTTCCGCCGGCCGCGGACGATCTCCACAGGCACTGTGGAAAAGTATGTGGGAAAGAGGGGGCCTGTCACACGGAAGCCACGGCAGAGCAGTGCTTTGAACCTCTTTGAACAGGTTTCTGTGCAGTCGGCGCAAGATGAATGAAATCAGTTGTTTGCATGATTTTCAGCGCGGCCGGAGAAACCTGGACGGCGGCGTGGAGCCCGGCGGTGAGCTTTTCCACATCGCTTCAATAGGCACGCCGGCGTGCAGGCATTTTCCGTGCCCGCAGAAGCCGCCTCCGGCGCTTCGCCGCGCTGTCCGCGGCGTCCCCGAGATCAGGTGCCGCGGAGCGATTGTGGAGCGGGAGAGAGGAGGCGCAAGATGTTCCGCAGGAGGGCGCCGGGAGACATCGGCCGGGCGGCTTGAGAGGACGCCGGACGTCAGGTCAGGCGCGGAGCGCGGCGACTCCGGCGACCGGCACCGCCCCGGTCCGCGTGGTGACCGAGGCGCCGAGATAGATCGTGCCGACGAACGGCCCGGCCATGAACTTCGCCGGCTCGATCATGCTCTGGTGACAGACCCCCTGGATGTCGCCCGCGAGCAGCAGCCGCGCCGACTCGGCGAGCCCGGCCGCGGTGGTCGCCTGGATCGCCTTCAGCTTGCGGGCGCCGACGGTGACCGGCTCGATGCGGAACGAGCTCTCGAGGCGGCGGAGGACGCCGTCGGCGCCGCGCCCCTCGACGGCGGAGTAGATGACCACCAGGTCGTCGTCGACGAAGGGTATGGAGCTCTCCATCTGGCGCTGCAGGTACTCGGCGCGGTCGCTCCCCGCGGGAGCGCTCCCCAGCAGGCTCTTCACCCATTCGTAGTGGCCGGGATAGCGCAGGGTCTTGTAGTCGAGGTTGCGCACCCGGCCTTCGAGCACGCTCGGCAGATCGGCGGCGCCGCCCGAGGTGAGCGCCTCCTCGTAGCGCACCCCCTGGATGACGATCGGCGCCAGGTCCGAGAGCGAGGGGCGGGTGGTGCGCCGGAAGTCGCGCAGCACCGTCGCCGGCTCGATGTACTCGACGGCGACGCCGATCGAGCTCCAGGTGAAGCCGTAGTAGTGCGGCGGGTGGGCGGTGGTGGTCAGGGCGCCGACGCGCATCGAGATGCTGTCCGCCTGGGTCACCCCGTGCTCTTCGCAGAAGCGCTGGAAGAGGCCGTTGGCGAGCACGTCGACGAAGCCGGGCGCGAGGCCGGTCTGCAGGAGGAAGCCCTCGGGGGCGCCGGCCGCGATCGCCTCGACCTCGTCGGTCTCGCGCACGTGCTCGGTCAGGTTCGAGTAGTGGAGGTGGTGCTGCCGCGCCAGCTTCGCCAGCCGCGGCGCCTCGCTCCCCGGCAGGCAGTCGAGGAGCAGATCGCCGGCCTCGAGCAGGCGCTCGAACTCGGGGCTCGACCCCTGCGGCGGCAGGAGGAAGGCCTCGACGGCGCCGGACCGCGCCGAGCCCTCGCGCACCCAGGCGGCGGCGCTCTTCGCCCGCGCCAGGTTGGCATCGCCCAGGTAGACGTCGGCGTCGAAGTCGCCGAGCTCACGGATGAGGAGGGCGGTGGCGCTGCCCATTCCGCCCGCCCCGGCGATGACGATCTTGTGTCGCTGGCTCATCGGTCGCGCCCGTCCCTTCTTGTCCGATCTCATCTCGTCCCGAGCTCATCCCGATCGGCGGTCGGTCTTCCGGCTGCGGCGGGCGGCGAGGCTCTCCCGCAATGCGTGTCTCGAGTGGCTGGGGAGGGGGCGGCGGTGCCGCCGTCCAAGGGAAGCGGAGCGATGCTAGCACCCGCCCGGAAGGCCGGTCAACGCAGCCGTTCAGTGGATAGCGGTCCGTGGGGTCCGCTGCGGGCGACCGCCCTCGGGACCCAACGGACCCGGTACCGTTCAGCGGGTGGGGGTCGGGCCGGGGAAGACCGCGGCGCGGCGGCGGACCGGCTCGCCGGCCATCACGGTGCGGTTGCGGCCGGTCTCCTTGGCGACGTACATCGCCGAATCGGCGAGGCGCAGCAGCATGCTCTTGCGCTCCTCGAGCGTCCGTTCCTCGGAGAGGTGGCGCTTGAGGGTCGCGACGCCCATCGAGCAGGTCAGCCCTTTCAGGTGGAGGGGATCGGGCTGGATCTCGCCCGGCCCGGCGCAGAACGTGGTCGACACCACCTCGCTGCGGATCTCCTCGGCGAGGTCGACGGCGCGGTCGAGGTCCATGCCGGGCATGACGAGCACGAACTCGTCGCCGCCGTAGCGGGCGGGGATGCCGCTCGCGTCGGTCACGTGATGGCGCAGCATGTGCCCCACCTCGCGCAGCACCTGGCTGCCGGCGAGATGGCCGTGGGAGTCGTTGACCCGCTTGAAGAAGTCGAGGTCGAGGAAGAGGACGGCGAGGTCGAGGCCCTCCTCCTGGCAGCGGCGCAGATTGTCGAAGAGGGCGACGTGGAGGTAGCGGTCGTTGAACAGGCCGGTCAGGTTGTCGCGCTTGGCGATCTCCTGCGCCTGCCGCCCGTCGAGCACGTTCTGGATCGAGATCGAGATGTAGCCGGCGAAGATCTCGAGGAGGTTCCGGTCCTCGCCGCTGTAGGACGACGCCTGGTGCCGGTTGATCAGCTCGAGGACGCCGCAGACCTCCTGCTCGATGCGGATGGGGATCGCGATGAGCGACTCCGTGTGGTAGCGCGTCTTCTCGTCGACCCCGGAGTAGAAGAAGCGGTCCTCGCGCGCGTCGGGAGTCGAGTAGGCCTCGCCCGTCAGGTAGACGCGGCCGGCGATGCCGTGGTCGGCGGGGATGGCCTGGCCGAGGAGGTCCTCGGCCTTGTCGCCGAAGGCGGCGATGAAGGTGAGGGTGTTCTGCCGCCGGTTCTCCTTCTTGTCCGAAGGGTTGTCGAGGAGGATCGAGCCGGCGGCCGAGGGCACGAAGCCGTTGGCGCGGCGCAGCACCTCGACCAGGTTCTCGGCCAGGCTGAGCTCGAGCGGGAAGTGGGGCGCGGCGCGGCGCCGCTCGAGGAAGCGCTCGAGCTGGACGTGGTCGAGGCAGTGGAAGTCCGCCTTGAGCCGGAGCCCCTGGCTGGCGTCGGCCGCGGCGGCGAGGTTGCCCCGCGCCACCGAGAGGGCGTCGCTCACGCTGCGCTCCTCCGGGCTGGTGTACAGCGCTGAGAGGTCATGCATGCCATCGACGACTCCTTCCCCAACAGGACTCGGCGGCGCGGATTCGGCGGGTCGGCGTTCCTCAGAATAGCAGAAGACTCCCTCCGAGGGGCGGCGCGGGATGCTCACGGCTCGACCAGCGGCTCGACTAGCCCAATGGCGGAGGCCGGGCAGGCGGGCCCTCCGCCGGAGACCTGGAAACGAGCGGGGCCAGGCTCGCTCCAGACGCCCCAGACCTCGCTGCCCGCGGACAGGCCGCCGCAGGGCGCCAGGAGGACGGCGGCCCGCGGGCCGCGCCGGGCGAGCCACGCGCCGGCGCCGAAGCTCGCGGCCGCCAGCACCGCAAGCATCGCCAGGACCGCGCCGGCGGCGCTCCCGCTCGCTCGGGGCCGGCCCGTTGCGCCCGCCGGGCGCCGCGCCAGGTGGAGGGCGAGCGCCCCCCACGCGAGGAGCACCCCGGCGAGCTCGAGCTCGGCCTCGTGGGCGGCCCAGAAGGCGATCCCCCGCGGGCGCGGCGGGCCGAGCCCGAGCGCCTGGCGCGCCTGCGCGAGGTTTTCCGCCAGCCAGGGGTCCGGCCAGAGATCGGCGAGGCCCGGTCGCGCCGCCCGGCGATACCAGAGGATCGCCTCGGGGAGCCGTCCGAGTCGATGGGCCGCGACGCCCAGGTCGTAGGCGAGGATCGGGTCGCCCTCGGCGCGCAGGGCGGCGGGATCCTGGGCGGGTGGGGCGAGGGGGGCCGCGGCGGCGGCGGGGCTCAGCAGCCGGAGCGACAGCAGGCAGCCGGCCGCCCAGGCCGCGGCGAGAGCGCCCGGGGTCCTCGCCCGCGGCGGCCGGATCACCGCCACCGGCGCATCAGGCGGCGGCAGCTCGCCAGCACCTCGTTGCGGAGCGCTCCCGTCGCCGAGAGCTGGGGCGCGTAGCGGAGATAGTGGACGTCGTCCGCCAGGCGGCCGAGGTCGGCCGCCGTCTCGGCGTCGGCGCCGCGCGCCGCCGCCAGCCCACGCCACTGGCGGGGGGGGGTGCCCGCCGGCACCGCCCAGCGCTCCAGGAGCGCGCCGACCGCCCCCTCGATCTCGACGGCGATCTGGCGCGGGCGCTCCTCGGCAGCGGCGGCGGCGAGATGGGCCTCGGCGCGCGCCCGCGCGCTCCCCGTGGCCGCTCTGCCAGCTCCGACCTCCCCCCGCGAGGCTCCGTTGCGCCGCCGCGCCAGCGCGACGACCGCCGCGATCCCCCAAGGGAGGGCGAAGAGCCAGGGGAGGGCCGCCGGCCAGGCGCGCCGCGCCCGCGCCAGGGAGCCGCCGCTCGCCTCGGCGCTCCGGATGTCGTGGAGCGGCGCGTCCGGGGTGGCCTGGGCCGCCGCCGCGAGCGCCGGCCGCGCCGTCAGGTCGAAGGCCGGGGCGGCGGCGACGCGGTAGGCGCCGGTCTGCGGGTCGAAATAGGGCATCGGCGGCACGGCGACCTGGAAGCTGCCGGCGCGCTCCGGGATCACCGCGTAGCTCCAGGTGCGCCGGCCGCGCACCGTGGTGCCGGCGATGCCGTCCTCCCCCTGCTGCTGCGGCGGCAGGAGCTTCAGGCCGCGCGGCAGCTCGAGCTCCGGGGCCGGCACGCCGGAGAGGTGGCCGTCGCCGGAGAGCGTCACGGTGAGGGTCGCGGCCTCGCCCAGCCGCAGGTCGCGCGGCTCGAGCGCCGCCCGGAGGGTCACGTGCCCCACCGCGCCCGCGAAGCCGCGCGGCGGGGCGGGGAGAGCCCGCGGGTCGACGCGGACCGCCGGGGCGCGCAGCCGCAACGGCTCCGGGGGATCGAGCGTCGTGCCCCAGAAGCCGGTCTCGGCGGGGCGCACCATCAGCTCGACCTCGACCGGATCGACGGTGAGCGGGCCGGGGTGGAGGGCGAAGAGGGCCTTGCGCATCAGCGGCACCCGCGCGAAGCGCTCGCCGTCGATCTCCACCATGTCGTGCGGCAGGGTCTGCGGCTGCGGGATGTCGCGCACCCAGAAGCCGTGGAACGAGGGCACGCTCTCCTGGTTGATCGCGTTGATCTCCTCGCGGGTGTAGAGATAGAGCGTCCACAGGGCCTGCTGGCCGACGTAGGGAGCGGCCGGCGTCACCTCGGCGCGGACGAAGACCCGCGGCGAGGCGGGGCGCTGCCGCGGCGGCTCGAAGAAGCGGCGCAGCGGCGAGTCGCCGCCGAAGAGCCGCGCGAAGGGGTCGTTGGCGTCCTCGCCCGGGTCGGCGGACGGCTCGCCGGGAGCGCCGGTTCCGGAGCTGCCGGAGCCGCCGGCTCCACCCGCTCCCCCGGCGCCGGCGCGGGTGACGGCGACCTCGCGGACGGGGAGCTCCCGCGCCTGCCCGTTGAGCCGGATCGAGGCGTGGACCCGCGCCTTGCCGGGGGCGTGCGGCCGCAACTCCCAGGAGACGCGGTAGTCGCGCGACAGCGTGCCGTTGACGAACGAGATGTTCTCGGCCGTGAAGGGGCCGCCAACGAAGTCGAAGTTGTCCAGCCGCACGGTGGGCTCGAAGGCGAGGTTGTCGAAGCCGCCGCCATGGGCCTCGATGGTATAGGTCACCACCTCGTCGACGCCCGCCGACTCCGGGGCGAGCGTCGACGTCACCAGGATCTCGGCCGCGGCGGGAGCGGCGGCGAGGAGTGCCGCGGCCAAGCCGGCGAGAAAGCCGGCGAGCCCGAGCCGCGGGCCGCCGAAGGGCAGCCGGAGCCTGCCGGCGCGGCGTCTCGCGCTCACCAGTCCCTCACCTTGCTCGTCCGCCGGCGGGCGTTCTCCGCCGCCTGCGCCCGCCGCTGCTGGCGCTCGAGGTTCTCGACCGACTCGAGGATCGACGAGGCCTCGGCGGCGCTCATCTCCGGCAGGTCGTGGAAGCGCGGCTGCTGGAGCTGGCGGCCGTTCGTCGGCGCGCCGCCCTGCCCCTGCTCGCCCTGCTTCTCGCCCTCGCCGCCCTGCGGCTGCGGCTGGCCCTTGCCGGGATCGCCGGCGTTGGCGCCGCTCTTCTGGTTCCCCGGCCGCTCCGTGCCGCCGCCCTTGGGCGTGCTCTCGTGGCCGCCGCCCTTGTCGCCGCGGTCGCCCTCGCGGGGCGAGCGCGCCCGCGCCTGCTCCCGTTCGCGCTGGCGCAGAGCGAGCTCCAGGTTCCACTTGGCATCGCGGTCGCCGGGCGCCTCGCGGAGGGCCTGCTTGAAGGCCTCGACGGCGGCGGCGGCGTCGCCGGCCGAGAGCCGGGCGTTGCCCAGGTTGTAGTGCGCGGCGGCGGCCCGGCCGACATCGCCCCGGCGCGCCAGGGCCTGGGCGGCGCGGTCGAGGAGGGGCGCCGCGCTCTGGGCGTCGTCGCCGGCCAGGCGCGCGGTGCCGCCGTCAAACTGGACGAGCGGATCGTCCGGCGCCAGGCGCAGCGCCGTGTCGGCGTCCTCGACCGCCCGCTTGCGGCCGTCCTTCCCCTGCTTCGACTCGGCCATCGCCCGCTCCGTCCGCTCGCGCGGGTTGTAGAGCCAGCGCTCGACCGCGGTCGGCAGGTGCGGCGTGGGCAGCGGCCAGGGCAGGTGCCAGGGGAGCTGGATCGCCAGGCCCGCGGCGACGAGGACGGCGGCGAGCCTGCCGCTCATGCCGCCGTCCTCCGGTCCTCGCCGGGCGCCGGCCGTTCGCGGTTGCGGTCTCCAGGTGCTGCGGCCGCCGCGCCGCCGGTCCGACCGGCCGCATCACCGGTCCGTCCGGCCGCGGCGCTCTGCCGTCCGCCCCCGGCCCGCCGGGCGGGCGCGAAGGGCGGCACCGCGAGGTAGACGAGGAGGGCGAGAGCCGCCGCGGCGAGCGGCCACTGGAAGCGCTCCTCGAGCGTGTCGAGGGTGTCGCTCGCGAGCGTCCGCTTCCGCATGCCCTCGATCCTGGCGACGATCGGCGCCGGGTCGGCGGCCGCGCTCGTCGCCCGCAGGTAGGTGCCGCCGGTCGCCCGGGTGAGCGACTCCAGGGTGTCCTCGTGCAGGCGGCTGATCACCACGCGGCCGTTCTCGTCGCGCTTGAACTCGGGCTTGCCGTCCGCCGCCGATCCCGGCACCGGCACCGGCGCCCCCTGCGGCGAGCCGATCCCCACCGCGTGGACCACCACCCCCTCGTCGTGCAGGCGGCCGGCGGCGCGCTCGATGCCGCCGCCCCAGTCCTCGCCGTCCGAGAGGAGGACGATCACCCGGTGCTTCTCGCTGCCCTGGCCGAACAGGCGGAGCGCCGTCTCGAGGCCGGGGGCGAGCTGGGTGCCGGGCTCGGGGAGCGACCCCGGCTCGACGGTGTCGAGCAGCAGGTCGATCACCGCGCCGTCCAAGGTGAGGGGGGTGAGCACGAGGCCCTCGCCCTCGTCCTGGACGAGCGCGACGCGGTCGCCCGGCATCGACTCGGCCATGCGGCGCACCAGCGCCTTGGCGACGTAGAGCCGCGACGGCTGGACGTCGAAGGCCCCCATCGACAGCGAGGAGTCGAGGACGAAGACGACGTCGACGCCCTTCCTCTCGATCCGCTGGCTGCCCGTCCCCCAGCGCGGCCGGGCGAGGGCGAAGGCGGTGCCGAGGACGGCAAGGCCCAGGGCGGCGACGGAGAGCGTCAGCCGCCGCGGGCGGTAGTCCGCGAGCAGGCGGTCCCAGAGGCCGCGCGACGCCCAGGCGGCGTCGGCCGCCAGGCGCCGCCGCCACGCCCACGCCGCCGCGGCGACCGCCGCCGGGGCGAGGAGGGCGAGCCAGAGGAGGTGCGGCGCGGCGAAGCTCATCGGATCGCCCACGTCATGGCTCGGCCGTCACCTGGGCGCCGGCGGCGGCGAGCGGCAAGAGGAGGAGGGCGAGCCCGGTCCACAGGAAGGGGGGCGCCGCCTCGCGGTAGCGCACGTAGCGCTTGACCTGGAGCGGCGTCTTCTCCAGGCGGTCGATCTCGTGGAAGATGCGCTGCAGGCTCTCGCGGTCGGTCGCCTTGTAGAAGCGGCCGCCGGTCTTGCCGGCGATCTTCTTGAGCAGCACCTCGTCGACCGGCACGTCCATCATCATCCGCCGCATCACCTTCTGGCCGGTCGCCGGGTCGACCATCGGCCAGGGCACCGGCACGCGCCCGGCGGCGCCGACGCCGACGGTGTAGACGCGGATCCCCAGGCCCTCGCAGAGCGAGGCGGCGGACAGCGGATCGATCTCGCCGGTGTTGTTGACGCCGTCGGTGACGAGGAGGGCGACGCGGCTCTTCGCCGGGCTCCCCTTGAGGCGCGCCGCGGCGTTGGCGAGCGCGACGCCGATCGCCGTGCCGTCGGGCAGGCTGTTGATGTCGACGGCGTCGATCAGCGCGTCGAGCATCTGGTGGTCGGTGGTGAGCGGCGCGCGGACCATCGCCGTGCCGGAGAAGACGATGACCGCGATGCGGTCGCCGGTCCGCCCGTCGACGAACTCCTTGACCACCGTCTTGGCGACGGCCAGGCGGTTGTCGGGCTGGAAGTCCTCGGCCGCCATGCTCCCCGAGATGTCGAGCACCACGGCGATGTCGATCCCCTCGGTGAGGCTCTCCTCCCAGGCGTAGCCGAGCTGCGGCCGGGCGAGGGCGAGGGCGAGGCAGGCGAGCGCCGCGAGCCGGGCGTAGAACGGCAGGTGGAGGCGCACGGCGCCGAGGCGCCATGGCGCTCCGGCCCCGCGCGCCCGGCGCTCGCTGTCCCGCTCGCCGCCGACGGCGGCGCCGCCCGCCCGCTCCGGCAGGCGGCTGTAGGTGAGGGCGCCCAGCCCGCCCCGCCGGTGGTGCAGCCAGGCGAGGAGCGGCAGGGCCGCCAGCAGCAGCAGCCACCAGGGGTTCGCGAGATGGGGGAGGACGGGCGTCGCCATGATCCGCCTCAGCCCGCCTTCTCGAACGGGGAATCGAGCGTGTCCGCCGCCGCGGCCTCCGCGGGCGGATGGACGTGGCGCTCGAGCTCGACCGCGACGGCGCGCGCGCCGTCGAGCCGCTCGCGGGTGCGCGCCTGGCCGACCTCCTGGCGCGCGAACTTGACCAGGTCGCAGCCGCGGAGGATCTCGACCGCCCGCCGCGGCAGCGCCGAGGGCAGCTGGTGGGCGGCGAGCTGGCGCGAGGTGAGCTGGCGCTGGATCTCGGAGGTCGTGCTCTCGGCGGCGGGGAAGGCGAGCGTCCGCCCGAGGTAGGCGCGCAGCGCCCGCGACAGATCGGTGTGGATGCGGAGCGTCGACGCCGCGGCGGATTCGAGCTGCGCCCCCAGCCGGTCGATCTCGGCGAGCAGCGCCTCGTAGGGGGGCAGCCGCGCGGCGGCCGCGAGGCCGGCGGCGCGCCGGCGCCGCTGCCAGGCGAGGAGGGCGCCCGCCGCGGCGCAGGCGGCGGCGAAGCCGGCCGCCGTCCACCAGAAGCGGCTGCCGAGCGGCAGCGTGACCATGGGCGCCGGGCCCTTGGGAGGGGGCGCCGGCTCGCCGGGCTTCGACCGCGGCAGCACCGAGACGACGTCGAGCGCGAGATCCGCCGGCGTCCGCGCCTCGACCGTGCGGTCGGCGAGCGGCACCGCGACCACCGCCGGCGGCAGCGTCAGGCGGCCCGGCTTCCAGGGGGCGAGGAGCAGCCGCTGGCGGTAGACCGCCGTCCCCCCTGCTCGGAGACCTTCCGCGCCGGCGCCTTCTCGCGCACCTCGACGTCCCCCCAGCTCTCGCCCCACACCGGGAAGCGCGGCGCCCCGGCGAGCTGGCCGGCGGGCAGCTTCACCGTGAGGATCGCCTCCACCCGATCCCCCACCGTCACCTCGCCGGCCCGCTCGGTGACGACCGGCGCGAAGGCGACCTCGACGGGAAAGGCCGGGGCGGCAGGAGGGGCCGCGGGCTTCGCCGGAGCGGGCACGCGGGCCGCCGGGCCTGATGGCGCAACGGGAACCAGGCCCTGCGCTGGCGGCGCGGGGACCGCCGCCGGCGAGTGCGGCTGCGCCGCAGCGCGGGACACGCATGGTAGGAGAACGAGGGCGACGAGCGCCATCACCCTCCCCCCTGTCATCCTGAGCGAAGCGAAGGACCTGGGGGAAGGGCCGTTGTGCCATAGCGCCTGCGACCGCGAGCCTCCGGACCTTCCCCCGCCCAGGTCCTTCGCTTCGCTCAGGATGACAAGGGGGGGCTCCTGCCGGGCTGCAACGGTCGGCGTCGGCCATGAAGCCGGATTCATCCGGCGCCCCTCATAGCACGGGCATTCATGCCCGTGCGGGTCCGCGCCCGCGTCCCGTTCTCCCACCGCCTCAATCTTCGCCGCGTCCGCACCCGTGTCCGGCCCGCACCCTCCCGCCGCCTCAACCTTCGGCGCGTCCGCACCCGTGTCCGGCCCCCGTCCTCCCACCGCCTCAACCTCCGCCGCATCCGCACCCGCGCCCGCGTCGCACCCTCCCACTGTGCGAATCTCCGTCGCCTCCGCGCCCTGTCCGTCTCCCCCTCATCGCCCGAGCCTCTTCCTCCGCTGCTCGAAGAACGCGAGCAGGGTATTGAGGTACGGCCGGTCGGTGCGCAGCGTCAGGTGGTCGGCGCCGAGGCGGCGGACGAACTGGGCGAGCTCCGCCCGCTCGTGCTCGCGCCGCGCGCGGTGGACCTTGCCGAGCCGCCGGCCGTCGACGAGCGCGGCCTCGCCGGTCTCGGCGTCGCGGAGGACGACCGGCCCCACCGCCGGCAGCTCGACGTCCCGCGGGTCCATGATCTCGACGGTGATGAGGTCGTGGCGGAGGGCGGCGGTCTTGAGCGCCGTCGAGCATGGGGCGCCGAGGAAGTCCGAGATGACGAAGAGCACGGCGCGGCGCTTGAGCGTGCCGAGGACCGCCGAGAGGCCGGCCTCGAGGTCGGTGCCGCCCTCTGCCGGGCGCTCGAGCACCTCGCGCACCAGGCGGAGCACGTGGGTGCGCCGCCGCTGCGGCGCCAGGAAGAGGTCGAGGCGGTCCGAGAGGAGGGCGGCGCCGACGCGGTCGTGGTTCCTCACCGCGGCGAAGGCGATGAGGGCCGAGATCTCGGCCGCCATCTCGCGTTTGAGGATCGCCCGCGAGCCGAAGGAGAGGCTCCCCGAGACGTCGATGGCGAGGAAGACCGTCAGGTCGCGCTCCTCGACGTACTGCTTGACGTAGGGGGCGCCCATGCGCGCGGTGACGTTCCAGTCGATCGTCCGCACCTCGTCGCCCGGCTGGTAGGGGCGCACCTCGGCGAACTCCATGCCGCGGCCGCGGAAGACCGAGTGGTAGTCGCCGGCGACGCCCTGGTCGACCAGCCGGTTGGTGGCGATCTCGATGCGCCGCACCTTGCGCATCACCTCGGGCGAGAGGCGGGGCGTGGCGGGCTTGCCGGCCGCGATGGCCGCGCCGTCTCGGGCCGACCCGCCGGCGGGCGGCGCGCCGGCTTGCCCTTGGGATGGCGGGCGAAGAGGCCGAACATCCTGGACACCTTCGTCTTCGGCTAGGGCACTTCGATGCGGTCGAGGAGCCGGGCGATCAGGGCGTCGGAGGAGATCTCCTCGGCCTCCGCCTCGTAGGTCGGGACCACGCGGTGGCGGAGGACGTCGGCGGCGAGCTCCTTGACGTCCTCGGGGATGACGTAGCCGCGGCCGCGGACCAAGGCCATCGCCTTGGCGGCGCGGGCGAGGTAGAGGGTGGCGCGCGGCGAGGCGCCGAAGGAGATCAGGTCGGCGAGGTCGGCGAGGCCCGCGGCCTTGGGGTCGCGGGTGGCGGCGACCAGGTCGAGGATGTAGCCGCGGATCTTGCCGTCCAGGTAGACCGCGTCGGCGGTCTTCGCGCAGGGCGAGGATGCGCTCGGCGTCGAGCACGGGCGAGGCCGTGACGTCGCGCTCGACGATCATGCGGTCGAGGATCTCGGCCTCCTCGGCGCGCGTCGGGTAGCCGACCTTGAGCTTCATCATGAAGCGGTCGACCTGCGCCTCGGCGAGCGGGTAGGTCCCCTCCTGCTCGATGGGGTTCTGCGTGGCGAGCACCATGAACGGCTCGGCGAGCCCGTAGCTCCGGTCGCCGATCGTCACCTGCCGCTCCTCCATGCACTCGAGGAGGGCCGACTGCACCTTGGCGGGGGCGCGGTTGATCTCGTCGGCGAGCAGCAGGTTGGTGAACACCGGGCCCGTCCGCGGCAGGAACTCGCCGGTCCGCTGGTCGTAGATCAGCGTGCCGACGAGGTCGGCCGGCAGCAGGTCGGGGGTGAACTGGATGCGCTGGAAGCGGATGTCGAGCGTCTGGGCGAGGGTCTTGACCGCCAGCGTCTTGGCGAGCCCCGGCACCCCCTCGATGAGCACGTGGCCGCGGGCGAGAAGGCCGACGAGCAGCCGGTCGAGCAGGTAGTCCTGCCCCACGATGACCTTCCGCAGCTCGGCCTCGATCCGCTTGACGGTCAGCGCCTCGCGCTCCATCTGCGTATTGAGAGTGGCGACGTCCAGTTCCATAGGCGAGAAGCCAGGGAGTGCAACCGAGGTGCCATCAGGAGCTCAGGGGAGATCGGGGCCGCGCCGAGCCGATTCGTGCCAATTTGGCCGATGCGAGGGGTGATGCGGGGTCCAACTGGCTGGTGCGCCGCGACTTGAGCCGCTTTCCGCCCTGATAACCTCGCCTCATGCCGAGGCCCGCGACGCCGCCCCTCAAGAAGAAGCTAGGCCAGCACCACCTGGTCGATGGCGCTCTCTGTCGCCCGCTCATCAATTTTTTGTCACATCCCAACCCTCCCTCGACAACCAGCGAGTCCTGGAGATCGGCCCCGGAGGCGGAGTCCTCACCCGCGAGCTCCTCGCCGCCGGTGCCAGAGTCCTGGGCTGGGAGCTAGACCTCCCCTGGGCCGCCACCCTCCGCCACCGCCTCCCGGACCCCCGCCTCTCCCTGGCCGTCGCCGACGCCCTGGAAATCCCCTGGCACCGCCTGCCCGTCCCCGACCCTGGTAGCCGGCAACCTCCCCTACAACGTAGCGACCGCCATCCTCGAGCGCCTCCTCCCGCACCACGAGAGAGTCCCCAAGGCCGCCTTCCTCCTCCAGAAAGAGGTCGCCGAGCGCCTGGTCGCCAAGCCAGGAGACAAGGCCTACGGCTCCCTCTCCGTGATCGTCGCCGCCTACGCCGAAGCCAAGATCCTGGGCCGAGTCCGCCCCGGAAGCTTCCGCCCGCCCCCGAAGGTGGAGAGCGCGTTCGTGGGATTGACGCTGCACGCCCCGCCGCTCCCGGAGGAGCAGATGCCGGGGTTCGTGGATCTGGTGCGGCTCGCCTTCAATCAGCGGCGGAAGACGCTGCGGAACGCGCTGGCGGCGGGGTGGGGGAGGGAGAAGGCGGAGGAGGTGCTGCGGCGGGCGGGGGTGGATGGGGGACGGCGGGCAGAGGAGGTAGGGTGCGAAGAGTGGGTCAGTCTCGCGACGACGCCGTAGACAACCGGACTTTCGAGGCGCGAATCCCGTGTCTCGATTTCTCCGGCTCGCATTCGTGACTCTGGTTTGCGGGATTGTTGGGTTGAAGCGCATCATTACAGCTTACCGGTTTGGCTGACTAATGCCCATGCTGATTTGCTCATAAGCGAGATCTGTTGCAGTTTGGCGGAAAACCTGCTAATTATTGATAACCTTCTAGCCAGGCACGCTTCGTAGCGTGCGGGGATGAGTTGCTGATGACTGAAGACAGGCGGCGCTATATCGGAATGAAGGTGGATGGTTATTTTTAACTATAGAGAATGCCTGTTCTAGCCCTCTGCGACCAGCCAGTCCAGTAGCATACACTCGAGTTCGACCCCGGCAGTCCAAGAGGAGCCTTGAGTCGATGGAGAGAATATCTCTACTCCGGCAGTTAAGCCTCGGAAATTCGGTCGCCGAGTTCGACCAAGACCTCGATCGTTATTTTCTCGAGACCAATACGTTCCGTCTCTTGGCCGATGATCAGATAGACATAATTGCAGGGGACAAAGGGTCTGGAAAGACAGCGATTTACCGGTATATTAGCGCTCATAAGCCTTCTTTGCCTAAACTAGCAAAGGTGGTCATCTTACCGGGATTCAATCCATCCGGCAGTCCTGTCTTCCAGCGGCTTACCCAAACGGGCCCTCTTCAGGAGGGTCAATATATGACCGTTTGGAAAACCTATGTGCTCTCTCTGGTGGGTAATTGGGTACTTCAAATTTATGATGGCGACTGTTCTACGGAGACATCTAAGAAACTCGACGAATTGTTGAAGGCGCTCGGTCTCCGCGAAGAGGCCAGCATGCCGGCTTCGATATTTCACCGGGTCGCCGATTGGGCTAAGCGGCTGTTGAATCCCCAAGGCTTGGGGATAGAGTTCAAGTTTGACCATACAGGAATGCCGGTCCTCACTCCAAGAGCGGACTATACAGGCGAGCACCAGTCACAAGCCGCAGGAGAATCCTTCGTCAGGCATGAGGACGCACTCGGTCTTCTTAATTCCGCCCTAAAGGAGCTAGATGCTGTCATCTGGTTAGCACTAGACCGGCTTGATGAAGCGTTCATTGGATATCCTGACGTCGAGATTCCTGCGTTGAGGGCGCTACTGAGAACATATCTTGACCTGCTTGCGTTTAGCAACATAAGTTTGAAGATTTTCGTACGCCATGACATGTTCACCAAAATTTCCCGAGGCGGCTTTGTAAATCTGACGCACGTGAATGCGCGCAAGGCCGACATAATGTGGTACGAGGAGGATCTTCGCGCACTCATCTGCAGGAGAATCCGCGGGAACATGGGCTTCTTGAATCTTGCACTTGAGGCGGGTCTGTCAGACACGACAGACGATTCTCTTTTTCAAGCCCTTTTCCCGGCTCACTTGGATCCGGGCCAACGGCGGCAAACGACTTGGAGTTGGATGCTATCACATAGCCGAGACGGCAATAACTCGATTCAACCTAGGAACTTAATTGATTTGATTCGGTTTGCTCAAGACGAGCAACTGCGTCGCGAGCAGTTTGCGACCTCCCACAAGATGTTCCCTTTAATTGGTCCAGAAGCCATTCGCAGAGCGTTTACTCGCTTAAGTAAACAGAGGGTGGATGACACTCTGCTGGCTGAGGCGGGCCAAGAAGTAGCAACATGTATTGAAGGCCTGCGGGATGGCAAATCGGAGCATGATGATAGCTCGCTTGCCAAGGCATTCGGTGTCGATACTATGCACGTCAAGGATTTTGTGCGGGTTTTAGTTGAGCTTGGATTCTTGGAGCAAATTGATGGTCATTATAGGGTGCCGCTTCTCTATCGAGAGGGGCTCAACATTACACAAGGGAAGGCCTTTCAGGTTCAACGCCGGCCGGTGACTAGGTAGCGGCCTCGCCCGGCCCTTATTCTACATATGTTTATAAGCTCATGAGGTTGACGTTAGATTATCCTCGTAATATTCTTCTTCGACAGCCGGGAATTTGGTCGAGATCTCGAAGGTGTGTTGCGGCCCCTTCGTTGGGTTTCAGTTTGACCTGTCTCACTCTTCTGCGGCTAAGGTGATATTGAACTAGTAGCGCGACTTCCGGAGCTTCTTGAATTTTGGGAGAGGAGTTGCTCCGCTTTCAACAGAGACAGACGACAAAAAGGAGAATTCAGATGAATCTTCAAGAAGCTTTTTTTTCCTCCTCCCCTGACGCCCACGTATTGGGGGCTGTTATGTTCATCGACATGAATAATTCGACAGCAATGAAGGAAAAAGAGGCGGAGGCTGCATGGCTGAACACCCTTGCGGCGCTATATGACATCATAGTAGATAAGACTGAGAAAGGCAAAAAAATTGTTAAGTTTTTGGGTGACGGAGCGATGGCGTTCTACGGCGAGGAGGAGGTTACCGAGGCGATAAATGCTGCTATTGGCGTCCAAGAAGCGCTTGAAAAGGCTCGCAAGGATAGAAAGATGGAATGTAGCTGTAGCATTGGTATCGCCACGGGCCGATTGGTGAAGGTTGCCACTCCTCAGGGTCCGCCGACTACTTTGGCGCGACAGTTGACCGCGCCTCGCGGTTGTGTGGTGCTGGATCGCCCAATGCGATTCTGGTCGACGAGAGACGATGAACAATGCACGGCGACTGCGGGTTCGGGCGGGGGGTGGGCGAGGCGCTCAACCGTAGTGGCGCCGATTATCGAGGGGATGAACAAAGAATAATTTTGCCGGGCATTTCGAAAGAAGTGAAGTATTTTGAAGTCCATTGGTCACGGGAACGGTTTGGTGTCAGGTCGAAAACCACCTTGACGCGGTGGAACGGTTGAGCGAAAATGCGAGTCGTCAATCAGGAGCCGCCGGCGCCACAGGTGGCGGGTGGCAGCAGGGTAAGGTATGACTCTGGGATGTTGTCAAAGGGTTCGGCTTTATCGCCAACGAAGGTGGCGATTTCTATTTAACCGTACCCTCACTATCGGAGATCACCCACTAAGCGCGGAAACGGAGTCTTCTTACGGCAACTCCGCCGCTTAAGCCGGTGCGAGCCCCGCCGCCGCTTGTGTACTAGCTCTCGGGAGACAGTTCATGGAGTGATAGCAAATATGAACAAAGAAAAGCACTTTGGATTCATACCAGTGCGATCGGCACCAAGACACCCGAGACGTTTTTATGTACGCAGGTGATCATGCGAGCGACTTCACAATGGGTGACCACGTTTCCTTTGTAGTCGGCAAGAACCAACGGGGTGTCGTGGCGCAGTCGGTAAGCGTTATCGAGCATGGCTATCCCGAAGTGCCTCCACCAGTTATGAAGGAGGGTGCCGCCGTGTTGCAACTTAAGGCATAACCGGAACCGTATAGAACGTATAGAAGAAGGGTTATCCAGAAGTTTTGGGCCGGTGGCTGTCTCACAACCCGGAGTTCTGGGGACGGGCGGTCATCGAGTAGGCCCCGCAGCCCGCCGGCTGGCCGCGGACGATTGACGCGCAACTCGCGACGAGTGGCACACGATACCTGCCGGGTCAGAACAGCGTCCGCGTCTTGATCTGCTCGACGTCGATCGAGTTGCTGGACACTGCTGGCGGCCGGTGGTCGAGGCGGGGGTCTGCGAGGCGGTCCAGTTCCCGCGGGTCTGCGAGCTGTGGACCGCGGTCACGGCGAGGTCTACCGTGCTCTGGACGACGAGGGAAGCCGATAATGAGCGGCCGATAATCCTCGAGCGCTACGAGCCGGCGAGCGAGACCCTCGAGCGCCTGGCCGTGAGCATGCGCGATTCCGGACGCGGCACGTTGGCGGCGAGCCGGGACGGCCTCTACGTTGGGCAACAATATACTTGGCTCAGTAGCGGTCAGGAGTCAGGCCGGGGCTCGACGGTCACCACCAACCGGCCCGGCTCCACAGTAACCCGGACGCGGGCTCCTCGCCCGAACCCGGCCGCTGCCAGCCACGCCCCCCGAAGCCGTAGCATCGGTGACAGCCGCGAGCCGGTCCAGACCGCGCCAATAGTAAACGTCCGGGGCCGTGCAACAGCTCCCCGGACGCTACTCCCTTGTGCCGTGGCGGGTTCCATCCGTCAGTGCCTTCCCGTCCGCACCCCCTCTCCTGTTCGTTGCAGGTACTCCCGCCTCAAGTCCTCACTCGTGACCTTGGCGGCCTTCTCTAGCGTCTGGATCGCCGGCCTAAGCCCGTCATCTGTGGCGCATTCGATGGAGCCCAGGAGATCGACTCCCAGCGCCATAGGGAGCCTTCCGTCCAGCATCGCGTCCATATCCGGCGGTCTGGGGAGGCACTCCCCGATCTCCTCCAGGCGCTCCAAGAGCCGGAGGAGCATCAGGGCGATCTCGCGGATCGCATGCTGCGCCTCCTCTTCCGAGTACACGATTCCCATGGACGGCCTCCCGTCTCGTTACCCGTTCCGTCTCGACTTGCCCGTGAGCAGCCGTGGCGACTTCCCGCCGCGACGCGAGGAGGACTATGCCAGACTTACGGAAGGCTGTAAAGATGTCACGCCGGAAGTCTTACCCTACGCCCATGCCCCCCAAGGACAGCGGAGAGAAGGATCGGCAGGAGAAGGCTGGTATTACGGACAAGGGAGTCAAGAAGACGATCTGGTTCCACGAGGACGAAGCGGAAGCGCTCCGGCTCCGCGCCTTCAAGGAACGGCGGTCGGAGTCGGCGATCGTGCGGGAAGCGGTGCGGCGGTTGCTCGGGATCGAGGATTAAGAACACCACCTAGCGATGTCGGACTTGGGGTTTTTCCTGCTTGCCATGTGGGGAAAATGGCAGGCACTCCTGACAGGGGGAGTGCTGGCGGTGCTCGTCATGTTGATTGAGCGTGTCCGCAAAAAGCCGCTGTCCTGGGCGACTTTCGGGACAATTATGGGGATTGCCTTGCTCTGGTCTTGTTTTTTAGCTTGGCGGGATGAGCATGCGACCCTGATCAGGCTCACAAATCAAGAGCGTATGGAAACCGACAAGCTTAATGGAGACATAGGAGAATTAAGAGCAGATCTCAAGGCAGCACGGACCAGTAGTGTCGAGAAGGACAAGAGAATCGCTGATCTACAGCTGTTATTAGATCAGAGGCCGAAAGAGCAGCGGCTTCCTCCTATTACCATCAGGCAGGTATTGCCGCCATCAACGGAGAGAGCCTGGCTAGTCATCGGCGGTATTGCACCAGATTTTTCGGCCACGCCGTTTAAGATTGATGTAACGATCGGCAATACTGGCCAGATTCCCATCACGAGTCTTAAGATTGCTTCTGGCTTTACCACAAGCAAGGAAGCTTTGCCGAACCTAAGTAGCGGGCAAATGCTCCACCAGCTAATCCCTAATGGCTTCCCGTGCCGAATCGGGCTCACTTTCTATGATGTGGACACGAAGCTGTTGCCAGACATTCAAGCGGGCAAGATCCCGATGTTTATATATTTCAAAATCGAATACTACGATGAAGCGACGACAGCCGCGAAGCCAAGGAAGTTGGAAACTTGTAGCTTCTGGGTGCCTGCTACCAAGAGCTTTAGCCAGTGTATAGGGTAGGGAAAAGCCGATGGCCCATTATGTTTTAGTGCGCCGCCTCGACTTGATCCGTTTCTCCGCCAGCCGCGCCTCTAGCTCTGCTTTCGGAACGCGTAGCAAGCCGGAGGTGATCGTCCGCAATCGCTCGAATGTCTCTACGGCTTCCTCTTTGCTAAGCGGCTCGCGCTCTTTCTCGGGTGGTACTGCCATCGGTTTAGTCCTCCGTGGTGTCCGCCGCGGTCAGCTCTTTGTACGTGAGACGGCGCCCGACCGTGTTCGCCGCAACGGCGAGGAACCGGCCGCCGTCCGTTCCCTTCCGCGCGTTGTAGCGGAACACCTGCTCATTGACGTAGCGGTGAAGGTGGAACGGGGCGACCGCGACGTACGTGCCGCCAAGGCTCCGCTTCAACAGACTCCAGAAGTTCTCCAGGCCGTTGGTATGGACGTTCCCGCGGACGTAGCACTCGGCGTGGTCGACCGCTTCGTGGGCATACTCGGGGGAGAGACCCTCGTAGGAGCGGAGCGCGTCGGTGAAGATCTCGGAGCCGGGCTCGACGTTCTCCCGGACCTTCGCCTGGAGGGTTCCCTTCTTTCGGTTGTCCACCACGAAGGCGCGGACCTCGCCCTCACGCTCCAAAACGCCCATGACGGCCGTCTTGTCCATCGGGCCACGTCCCTTGATCTTCGCCTCCCGGACCTTCTTGTGCATGTTCCTGGCGAGCCCGCCGATGAACGTCTCGTCCACCTCGACTTCGCCCGTCACCTTGCGGAACGTGCCGGTTTCCATCGCAACGCGGACGCGCTGCAACATGAACCAAGCCGTCTTCTGAGTCACCCCGAGATCGCGGGCGACCTCGTAGGAACTGATGCCGTTCTTGCAGTTGGCGATCAGCCAGACCACGGGGAGCCACTTCTCCATGCCTAGCGGGGAGTCCTCGAAGATAGTGCCGACCTTGATGGAGAACTGCTTCCGGGGATGCTTCGTCTTGCACTCCCAGAGCTTCCGGGTGGAGAGGAAGCGTACGTCCGTCCGGCCGCAGGTCGGGCACTCGACGCCGTTCGGCCAGCGGAGCGAAACCATGAACTCCCGGCAGGTGTCGGGGTTGCGAAGTGGCGAATCGCCTCCAGGAGAGTCCGGGGGAGGCGGGGTGAGGAGCTACCCTTGGCGTCCATGGAAGGACTCTACGCCCTTCCGCCTACTGAGTCAAGTATATTGTTGCCCTACGTTGCGGCCTATTCGGCGAAGCAGGGCATCTGGCGCCTCTCCTGGGACCAGCTCCAGGAGGCGAGCTGGACGCCGGTCGATGCTGGGATATCGAGCGGCGACGGCGGCTGCCGCCGGCCGAAGGGAGTCACGCCGTCGCCGCCGGCCGGCGGCGATGGCGCGAGCGGTTAGCTCAGACACCGTCCACTCCCGGAGCGGATCGCCGCGCCCCCGGCTCCGCCGGACGCAGCCGGGCCACGGCGGGGCGCGGGGCGGCGAGCTCCTGGACTCTAGCGCACAACTCTGAGACGGCACAGTGGCGTTCGCCGGAGGCGCTGGAGCGGAAAGCTGTCCTGGGCGACAGTGCGTGATATGATTCCTCTAAATAGCGGGAGGAATAAAGATGGCGGACGATCCAACCGACCCCGAGACTCCAGGCGAGACTCCGATCATTGTTCCAGGTGCCGCGATCGCCAGTTTGGTCTGGTGGTTCTGTTCACTGTGCGGCTGGACAGGTTCCCGCTCCGCTCGATGGGGCTGTCTGGCCTGAAGCGGGGAGTTCGGCGACCGCCCAACTATGTTCCTAGGACCAGCCCGCCCGGAATGCCCGGAAGGCTCATCAGCTTCCGAATGTCCTTGAGCGCGCGCGGTGTCCAGAGGACCCGCCAAGTCATGCGAGGCCGAGCTCACGCTTCACCTCTTCATGAGACAGCGTCTTTCCCTCGCGCGCCTCCCGGCGTGCCTCGGAGAGGCCACCGTCGAAGTCGTCGTCGTCCGCTTCGTCGTCGTCCGGGGCGGCGAGCAGGGCGCGCAGCACCGGGTCAGCGGTTGCTCGCAACGCTTCGAGAACCCGCGTGGCGGTGGGCAGCTCCTCTTCGGGAAGAGCGTCGACCAGCTTGTGCAGAGTGTCTCTCGGGCTCATAGAGCCATGCTACTTCAGAAGCTCCGGGCAGGCTGGCGCCTCGAACTCTACCGCGGAGGTGGCGGTGGTAGGACCGACAGTTGCGCCGTCATCGCTTGGTATGCAATGTGCTAGACTTTCCCGGTACTTAGACCCGAATCCCTCATCCGATACCTCAAGCCACGCCGACCCGTGAGCCCCTCGACCATAGCGGCGCGGCCCCGAGGGGGTGAGATGGCCGGGGACGGGAGGTAAGAGGCTTGCCGCTCGCCGTCACCCGCTCGACCACGAAGCCGGAACGGCCGACCCTCTCGCCCGAGAAGGGCAACGAGATCGTCGGCGTGCTGCTGCTCGCCGTCGCGGTGCTCCTGGGGCTCGCTCTCGGCTCGTACCGGCCGCACGATCCCTCGCTCTTCCACGTCACGCCCAACGCGTCCCGGCCGCACAACTGGATCGGGCCGTTCGGGGCGGAGGCGGCGGCCCTCTCGTTCCAGTTCCTCGGGCTCACCTGCCTGCTGGTGCCGTTCTTCCTGCTCGTCGCGGGATGGCGGCGGCTGCGGCGGCGGCCGGGGCAGCGGGTGGTGGGGCGGGGGTTCGGCGCGCTGCTGCTGCTGGCGGCGCTCCCCGGACTGTTCCAGCTCAGCATGGGGCGCATCCCGTGGCGGGACGCCTCGATCGCCTCGGGCGGCGCCTTCGGGGCGATCCTCGGCGATTTCCTCGACGAGCGCTTCCATGCCGCGGGGTCGCTCATCCTGCTCTCCGCCGCGGTCGCCAGTCGGCGGCCTGCTCTTCGTGCAGTCGACGCTCGGCGAGATGATCGTCGTCTGGCGGGCGCGGATCGCCCGCTTCTGGGAGGAGCGCGCCCTCGCCCGCGCCCGCCGGCGCGAGCGGCGCGAGAAGGAAAAGGCCCGCCGGCGGGTCATCACCAAGCACCTGCAGCGGGTCGTCGAGGAGCGCCAGGAGAAGCAGAAGAAGGAGGAGGCCGCGACGGTCCTCCCCATGGCCACTCCCGCCAATGGCAAGCCGAAGCCGCGGCGGGGCGAGGAGGGCGCCGGCGCGGTCATCTCCCAGGGGGCGCCGACGCACGGCGCGGGCGCCGCCTCTCCCGGAGCAAGCTACGCGGGCCCTGCGGGCCAAGCCCCCGGCGACCGCCTCGACCTGCCGCTCCGCGTCACCGAGCGCAAGGGGAGCGGCGACTTCGCGGTCCGCCGCGTCGCCGCCATGCGGCCGGCGGCGGACACGGTCGAGGTGGACGACTATGCCGGCTTCGACGAGCGGTCCGCGAGCCCGGCCGTCGTGCGCCGACCGGCCGCCGGCCCGACGAATCCGCTCCGCCCCGCCGCGCCGCCGCAGCGCGCCCTGCCCTTCGTCGGCGACGCGGCGCCGGGATCCTCGACCCTGCCGCCGGTCAACCTGCTGCAGATGGGGGAGGAGGACAAGAAGGTCGACGAGGCCGAGCTGGTGCGCCAGGGGGAGATGATCCGCAGCCGCTGCGAGGAGTTCGGCGTCGAGGGGACGATCGCGGGGATCAGCCCGGGGCCGGTCATCACCGTCTTCGAGCTGCAGCCGGCGCCGGGCGTCAAGGTCTCGCAGGTGGTGAATCTCCAGGACGACCTGGCGCTCGCTCTGCGCGCCGAGTCGGTGCGCATCGACCGCATGGCCGGCCGCTCGACCCTGGGGATCGAGGTCCCCAACCGCGAGCGCGGCACGATCCGGCTGGGCACGCTCCTCGCCGACGAGCGCTTCAGGAAGTCGCCCTCGGTCCTGACCCTCGCCCTCGGCACCAACATCCACGGCGAGCCCTACTACGCCGACCTCGCGACCATGCCGCACCTCCTGGTCGCCGGCGCCACCGGCGCCGGCAAGAGCGTCGGCCTGCAGGGGATGATCACCTCGATCCTCTACAAGGCGACGCGCGACGAGGTGCAGTTCATCTTCATCGACCCCAAGCGGATCGAGCTCGGGGTCTACTCCGACATCCCGCACCTGAAGGCCGAGGTCGTCGTCGACCCCAAGAAGGCGGCGAACGCTCTGCGCTGGGCGGTCGCCGAGATGGAGCGCCGCTACCGGCTGCTCAGCCGAGGTCCACGTGCGCTCGATCGCCTACTACAACCGCGCCATCGAGGACCCGCAGGTGCAGGAGCGGCTGTCGCTCTCCGACGGCGAGACGCAGGTGAGCCCGGCGGATCTCAAGCCGCTGCCCTACTACGTGGTGGTGATCGACGAGCTCGCCGACTTGATGATGGTCGCCTCCTCGGACGTCGAGACCTCGATCGCCCGCCTCGCCCAGATGGCGCGCGCCGTCGGCATCCACCTGATCGTCGCCACCCAGCGGCCGTCGGTCGACGTCCTGACCGGCACCATCAAGGCGAACTTCCCCTGCCGCATCGCCTACGCCACGGCGTCGCGCCACGACTCGCGCACCATCCTCGACCAGATCGGCTCGGAGAAGCTCCTCGGCAAGGGCGACATGCTGCTCATGCCGCCCGGCAGCTCGCGCATCACCCGCCTGCATGGCGCCTACGTCTCGGAACAGGAGACGGCGGCCCTGGTGCGCTGGCTGAAGAAGCAGGGGAAGCCCGAGCTCGACCCCAACGTGCTCCGCGACGCCGGGCCGGAGAGCGGCACGACGGACGGCGGCGACAACGACGACGACCTCTATGACGAGGCCGCCCGCCTGGTCGTCACCGAGCGCATGGCCTCGGCCTCCTTCCTCCAGCGCCGCATGCGGATCGGCTTCTCCCGCGCCGCCCGCCTGATCGACATCATGGAGCGCGAGGGGCTCCTGGGCCCCCCCCAGGGCAGCAAGCCCCGCGAGGTGCTGGTCAAGCAGGACTACTTCTCCGAAGTCGACGCCACGCACGACGAGTAGGGCGAAGACGGGACCCGGCATGCGGCTGCTGGGGTTCGCTGCGCTCACCCCAGCCTACGCGCCAAAGATTGGTGCGGGGAAAAGCCGGATTCATCCGGCGCCCCTCATAGCACGGGCATTCATGCCCGTGCGGGCGTCCGGCCGGCGCGGACTATCAAGCTGGAAATCGACCGCTGAATCCTTCGGGAGCGAAGTAGCCTGGATCCATGGATGCAATCAGCGAAACGGATTCGCCGGCCGGCGGCTTCGGCGTGTCCGGGCGACGTGTCCGGACGGGTGTGCCGGGATCGCGGCCCCGCACGGGCATGAATGCCCGTGCTATGAGGAGCGCCGGATGAATCCGGCTTCGCGTTGAACCGCCGGCCCCGCTAAGCCGATAAATCGATTTTTAATTCATCCGATCCAATCTATCGGCATCCAATCGATTCTGTCGCCATCCCAAGCGATCTATCCGTGATATTTCGAGTTGGATGACGAGATATCGCCCGGGATGGCGATAGATCGAATCTATCGCCATCCAACTCGAAATATCGCCGATAGATCGAGTTGGATGAGATCCAACTGGATCGGATGAGATCCCACCGGATCGGACGAGATCCGGGCGGGGCGGACGACTTCGCGGCGGGCGGGACGGCGGCGGGGCGCCGGGGCGCAAACAGAACGGCCGGCGCTCGCGCGCCGGCCGTCGGGGTCGGGGGGATCGGTGGAGGAGGTCTACTTCGCGGCGCGCCGCTCGTCCTTCATCTCGTGGCGCTGGGCGAGCATCTGGGCGGCGCGGGGGAAGAGGCCCATCGCGGCTTTGACCTGCTTGTCGGCGCCGGTGATCACCCGGCTCCGCGCCTCCTGGCCGAAGGCGTCGCTCACCACCTCGGCGCGCATCTGGAGCAGGGCGAACTCGCGGACGTCGGGCTTGGTGAAGGCCTCCTGCACCTCCTCCTGGGTCGCGATCTTCTCTTTGGTCAGATAGGCGCGCAGCTCGTCGAGCGCGTCGTCGCCCGGCTTCCAGTCGGGCGACGAGACCTGGTGGTGCGCCTTGTAGTCGATGCCGAAGTTGAAGAAGGCGTTGCGCGCCAGGAGGAACTGCTCGAAGGTCGACGGTTTGTCGTCCTCGACGTTGACGTCCGGCGTGATGCCGCCGCCGCCGTAGACCTTCCGCCCGAGGTCGGTCTGGTAGATCTGGACGTGCGCCGCCCCCGGCTTCGGCGGCCCGGCGCCGGCGTGGGTGTAGTAGTCGAAGTAGGAGGTGTAGTCGCGCTGGATCAGCCGGCCCGACGGCGTGTAGTACTTGGCCGTGGTGAGCGCCAGCCCGGAGCCGTAGGAGAGGTTGTAGACCGTCTGCACCAGGCCCTTGCCCCACGACGGCACGCCGGCGACGAGCGCCATGTCATGGTCTTGGAGGGCGCCGGAGACGATCTCGGCCGCCGAGGCGGTGCCCTCGTTGACCAGCACCACGACGGGCAGGTTGAGCTCGGCGTACTTGCCGTCCGCCCGGTACTCCTGGACCGAGTCGCGGGTGCGGCCGCGGGTCTGGACGATCATGCTGCCGGCGGGCAGGAACTGGTCGCTGACGTCGATCGCCTGGTCGAGCAGGCCGCCGCCGTTGTTGCGCAGGTCGAAGACCAGCCGCTTCATCCCCTGGCCCTTGAGCTTCTCGACGGCGTCGGCCACCTCGCGGCCGGTGCCGCGCGCGAACTCGGAGAGGAGGATGTAGCCGGTGTCGCGGTCGAGCATGTAGGCCGAGCGGACGGTCGTCTGCGGGATCTCGGCGCGCGGCACGGCGAGCGCCAGCGGCTTGTCGAGCCCGCGGCGGACGATGGTCAGCTTGACCTGGGTCCCCTTGGGGCCCTTGAGCTTCTGCACCGCCTCGTCGAGCGACAGCGTCTCGGTCGCCTCGCCCTCGATGGTCGAGATGACGTCGCCCGCCTGGATGCCCTGGCGCGCCGCCGGCGCGCCCTCGAGCGGCGAGATGACGGTGAGCTGCCCGTCGCGCAGGCCGACCAGGATGCCCAGGCCGTAGAAGCTCGTCTGCTGCTTCTCGCGCATCCCGGTGTAGGCGTCGGGCGGCAGGAAGCTGGTGTGCGGGTCGAGCGTGCGCAGCATCCCCTGCACGGAGGCGAAGACCAGGTCGCGGTAGCTCACCTGGGCGCCGTAGTGGTCGTGCGCGGCGTTGATCAGCTCGGTATAGACGCGGAGGTTGTCGCGCGCCTCGTCGGTGAGGGCGAGGACGCGGTCCCCGAGTATCCCGCCGAGGGCCAGCGCGAGGGTGAACATGACGACGGCCGTGATGCGGAATGAGCGCTTCATGGCGAGGAAGTGTACCACCGGCCGCCGCCTCGGCAGCGGCTCGCCAGCCGGTCGCCAGGGCGCGCGCTCCCCCGATCAGGGGATGCGGCCCCCCCGGCGCCTCTCTAGACTCGCGGTAACGGCCCGCCACGTTACACTCGGGTGGCAGGACCTCTCCCCCGAGGAGGCCGCCAGGAGGCCCGGATGCGCGCTTCATCGCCTCGCCGTCCATCGTTCCCGCGGTTGGTCCCCCTTCTGGCGCCTCTCCTCGCGCTCGCCGGTTCCGCCGGCTCCGGGCTCGCCCAGCCGAGCCCGCCGCCGGCCACCTCCTTCTCCGAGGCGATCGACGTCGACGTCGTCAACCTCGAGGTCTTCGTCGCCGACCGCTCCGGCCGCCCGGTCACGGGTCTCGCGCAGGGAGATTTCGAGGTGCGGGTCGACGGCAAGCCGGTTCCGCTCACCAACTTCTCGGCCGTCGCGAAGGCGGGAAGCCCCGCCGCCCCGGGACCCGCGCCGGGAGCCGCGGCGGCGCCGGCGCCGGCCGCCGTCCCAACCGCCGCCCTCGGCCTCCCCGCGGCGCCGGCGGCGGAAGACCATCTCACCCTGGCGCTCTACCTCGACAACCTGAACCTGACGCCGGACATCCGCAACCAGATGCTGCAGCTCCTCTCGGGCTTCTTCCGCACCGGGCTCGGCCCCCGCGACCGCGTGCTGATCGCGAGCTACGACCCGCGGGGGATGAGGCTGCGCCAGCCGCCGCCGGGCGACGTCCAGGCGGTCCTCGCGGCGCTCCGCGAGGCGGCCACCCTGTCGACCAAGGGGACGAGCGTCCGCGCCGAGCGGCACAAGATCATCTCCGACATGGATCAGGCCGAGAGCGGGGCGGAGCTCGAGGAGGCCCTGGAGCGCAAGGAGATGCTCGACATCGAGCACGAGGGGGACGCGACGCGCGGCCTGCGCGCCCTCGTCCGCTTCGTCGGCTCGCTCGCCGGCCTGCGCGGCCGCAAGGCCCTGCTCTACGTGACGAGCGAGCAGCCGGTGCCGCTCGGCGACGTCCTCTACCGGGAGCTCGCCGAGCGTGCCAACGCCGGCCGCGTCACCCTCTACGCCCTCGGCCGGCCCGAGGACGTGGCGATGACCGACCTGGACCTCGTGTCGGTCGACGACCTGCAGGACTCGCCGGCCGCCGACACCCGGCCCGTCGACGCGCTGGCGCAGACCCTCCAGCAGATGGTCGGCCCCACCGGCGGCCTGTCGCTGATCGACCCCAATCGGCCGGCCTTCCTGCTCGAGCGCATCCGCGAGGACTTCTCCTCCTTCTATTCGCTGGGGTTCGCCCCGCCGCCGGCGCCGGGTTCCGGCGGCGCCGTGACGCATCGGGTCGAGGTGCGGGTGCGGGGGAGGAGCGGCCTGCAGGTGCGCTTCCCGGCGACCTACGCCGCCCGCTCGCGCGAGGAGCGCCTGGCCGACCGCACGCGGACGGCGCTGCGGCTCGACGCTCCGGGGGCCGGCGACAACCCGCTCGGGGTGCGGCTCGGCTTCGAGCACGACGAGCTCGCCGCCTACGGCCGGCGGGCGGTCACCGTATTGGTGACCCTGCCGCTCGCCCGCGTCACCCTGCGGCCGGGCCAGGGCGTCCACGACGGGAAGGTGGAGATGCTCGTCGCCGTCCGCGACAGCACCGGCCACGAGCTGCGGATGCGGCGCATCACGATCCCCGTCCACGTGCCGGACGGCGAGCTCGCGGCGGTCGCCCGGAAAAGCGCCGCCTACCGGCTGCGGCTCGATCTGCCGCCGGGGACGAGCACCCTCGCCCTCGGAGTGCGCGACGAGCTGGGGAGCCGCGAGTCGACGGTGGCGACGAAGTACGTCGCCGGCGCGCTCGCCGCCGCCAAGGCCGCCGTCGGCCCTGCGGGAACGGCGCCGCCGGGAAGGAGATAGGGCCGCCCGCCGTCTTCCCCCGATCGGGGGATTCGCCGGCTCCGCGCCGGCCCTATGCTCGACCGCGAGGAGGTCGTCCCGATGGGTCCTCTCAGCCGGTCCGCCATTCTGTCCGCCCTCGCCGCTGCCTGCCTCGGCGGAGCCCTCGCCGCGCAGCCGGCGGCGGACGCCGGCTTCGCCGAGTCGATCGACGTCGACGTCGTCGACATCGACGTCTTCGTGAGCGACCGCGCGGGCAGGCCCGTCCCCGGCCTGACGCGCGAGGACTTCGAGCTCCGCGTCGACGGCAAGCCGGTCGCCATCACCAACTTCGCCGCCGGCGCCGCGGCCGGCCGGCCAGCGGCCGCCGGCACCCCGGCGACCGCCCGCACCCCGACGACCGCGCCAGCCGCTCCAGCCCCGGCTCTGGCCGAAGCCGCGTCCGGTGGCGCTCATGGAGCGGCGATCGACCAGCCCCTCACGCTCGCACTGTTCATCGACGACCGAGGCCTGTCGCCCGGCGCCCGCAACCCGACCCTGCGGCAGCTCGAGGGCTTCTTCCGCGGCGCTCTCCATCCCCGCGATCGCGTGCTGATCGCGCGCTACGACGGCGTCGACGTGCAGCTCCTCCTGCCTGCCGCCGGCGATGGGGTGGCGGCGGTGGCGGCGCTGCGCGAGGTCGGCGCGAAGATGTCGCGCGGCGCCAACACCACCAACGACTGGACCAAGGCGTGGCAGGACCTGGCCGACGCGGAGACCCTGGCCCAGGGGACCGCGGCCGTGGAACAGCTCCGCATGCTGCGGTTCCGCCGCGAGGGCGAGGCGCAGCGCGTCCTCCGCACGCTCGGCTCATTCGTCGATTCGCTCGCCGGCCTGCGCGGCAGGAAGGCCCTCCTCTACCTGAGCGGCGAGCTGCAGGTGCCGGCGGGGGACGGGGCGGTCAGGGATCTCGTCCGGCGGGCTAACGCCGCCGAGGTGACGGTCTACGGCCTCGGCGCGCAGGACGACCTAGCGGCCATCTTCATCGGGACGACGAAGCTCGCCGAATTCGGGATCGATCCGGCCGGGTTCGGCAACGGGTCGGGCGACCGCTTCGCCGCGACGCTGCAGGAGATCGTCGGTCCCACCGGCGGGGTCGCGGCGGTCGACCTGAACCGGCCGGCCTTCCTCCTCGAGCGCATCCGCGAGGACTTCTCTTCCTTCTACTCGCTGGGGTTCGCCCCGCCGCCGGCGCCGGATTCCGGCGACACCGTGACGCACCGGGTCGAGGTGCGGGTGCGGGGGAGGAGCGGCCTGCAGGTGCGCTTCCCGGCGACCTACACCGCCCGCTCGCGCGAGGAGCGCCTGGCCGACCGCACACGGACGGCGCTGCGGCTCGACGCGCCGGGGGCCGGCGACAACCCGCTCGGGGTGCGGCTCGGCTTCGAGCACGACGAGCTCGCCGCCTACGGCCGGCGGGCGGTCACCGTGCTGGTGACCCTGCCGCTCGCCCGCGTCACCCTGCGGCCGGGCCAGGGCGTCCACGACGGGAAGGTGGAGATGCTCGTCGCCGTCCGCGACAGCACCGGCCACGAGCTGCGGATGCGGCGCATCACGCTCCCCCTCCACGTGCCGGACGGCGAGCTCGCGGCGGTTGAGCGGAAAAGCGCCGCCTACCGGCTGCGGCTCGATCTGCCGCCGGGGACGAGCACCCTCGCCCTCGGAGTGCGCGACGAGCTGGGGAACCGCGAGTCGACGGTGGCGACGAAGTACGTCGCCGGCGCGCTCGCCGCCGCCAAGGCCGCCGTCGGCCCTGCGGGAACGGCGCCGCCGCCCGGAGGGAGATAGGCGCCGCCCGCCGTCCCCCGATCGGGGGATTCGCCGGCGCCGCGCCGGCCCTTATGCTCGACAGCGAGGAGGTCGTCCCGATGGGTCCTCTCAGCCGGTCCGCCGTCCTGTCCGCCCTGGCGCTCCTCGCCGCCCTCGCGGCCCTCGCGCCCCCCCTCGCCCGCGGCTCCCAGGCCGCGCCGCCGTCCCCGCCGCCTCCGCTGCCTCCGCCGCCCGGCGAGATCTTCTCCGAGTCGATCGACGTCGACGTCGTCGACGTCGAGGTCTTCGTCACCGACCGCTCCGGCCGGCCGGTCGCCGGGCTCGGGCGCGGCGACTTCGAGCTGCGGGTCGACGGCAAGCCCGTCCCCATCACCAACTTCTACGCCAGCTCGGACGGTCTGCCGACCGCTCCGGCCTCACCGACCGTGGCGAGCGCTCCGCAAGCGGCAGCCCCCGCCGGCGCGCCGCCGGCCGTTCCGGCCGCCGCCCCCGAGGGGCAGCGCCTCAACCTGGTCGTCTTCATCGACAACGTCAACCTGTCGGCGCCGGGCCGCTACCGCGCCCTGCAGGCGCTCGGGCGGTTCCTTCCCACCGCCCTCCATCCCGGCGACCGCGTGCTGCTCGCGAGCTACGACGGCGGGTCGCTCAAGCTCCGCCGCCCGCCCCCCGGCGACATCGCGGCGACCCTCGCCGCGTTCCGCGACATCGCCTCGAAGATGGCGTACGGCGACCACGGGCCCGTGGCGGCGGAGCTCTCGGCGCGGGACGTCGGTGCCGAGGCCGCCGAGCCCGCTACCGAGCGCGGCGTGCCGCCGGTCGCCCTCCTCGACGGCGAGCGCGACCTCGCCGGGCGGATGCTCTTGCGCGCGCTCGACCGCTTCGTCGGCTCGATCGCCGGGCTGCCCGGCAGGAAGGCCGTGCTCTATCTGACCGAGAACCTGCAGGCTTCGCCGGGAGACCCGCTGTTCAAGGCGCTGATCCGCCGCGCCAACGCCGAGCAGGTCACCCTCTACGGGCTGGGCACCCTGGATCCCGAGAAGGCGCTCACCAGCCAGCTCGACGACACGCTCTATCACCTGGCCGCTCCCACCGGCGGCCTCTGGGGAGTCAACCTCTACAATCCGGCGCTTCTCCTCGACCGCATCCGTGACGACCTCGGCTCCTACTACTCGCTGGGGTTCGCCCCCGACCGGCCGCACGACGGCAGGAGCCATCGGCTCGAGGTCCGGGTGCCGGGGCGGCAGGGGTTGACGGTCCGCTCCCCGGCGAGCTACGCCTCGCGCCCCGGCGCGGCGGCCCACTGAGATGCCCGCGCGCCGCGCCAACGCCGCGATCCCGGTCGCCCTCGCCCTCGCCGCCTGCCTGGGAACGGCCCTCGCCGCGCAGCCGGCCGCGGACGGCGGCTTCGCGGAGTCGATCGACGTCGACGTCGTCAGCCTCGAGGTGTTCGTCACCGACCGCTCGGACCGGCCGGTCGCCGGTCTCGGGCGCGGCGACTTCGAGCTCCGCGTCGACGGCAAGCCGGTGCCGATCACCAATTTCTACGCCAGCTCGGGCGCCGCGCCGGCGCCGTCGGGCGCTCCGGCCGTCGCCGCGGCCGGCGCGCCACCGGCGGCAGCGCCGGCCGCGGCTCCGTCGGCGGACGGCGCCGGCGGCGACCAGCGCCTGAACCTGATCGTCTTCGTCGACAACCTGAACCTGACGTCCGAGGCGCGCAACCGGGCGCTCCGCGGGGTGACCGAGTTCTTCCGCCAGGGCCTCCGCCGCGACGACCGCTTGTTCCTCGCCAGCTACGACGGCTATGCCGTCAAGCTCCGCCGCCCGCCCGACGGCGACGCCGAGGCGGCGGTCGCGGCGCTGCGCGACATCGCCTCGGCGCCGGCGATCGGCACCCACGTCTACGCCGAGGAGGAGCTGGCGCTCAAGAACATGGGCCCCACGGAGCCCGAGGTGCAGGCGGCGATCACCTGGCTCGAGACGATCACCCAGGAGAAGCAGCGCGACGGGCGCGCCCTCCTCACGACGCTCTTCGATTTCGTCGGCTCGGTCGCCGGCCTGCCGGGGAGGAAGGTCCTGCTCTACCTGAGCGGCGACCTCCGCGTCCCCGCCGGCGACTCGATGTTCCGCCTCCTCGCCGACCGCGCCAACGCCGAGCAGGTCACCCTCTACGGCCTCGGCGCCACCGAGGGCCAGCGCGCCGTGATCCAGGACCCGACCGGGCGCAACACCTATCTCGACATGCGGGGGATGACCGCCAACCCCGACGTGTTCTCCGCCACGCTCGAGGCGATCGCCGGGCCGACCGGCGGGCTCTCGGGCCTCGACCTCGACCACCCGGCCGGCCTCCTCGGCCGCATCCGCGCCGATCTCTCGACCTATTACTCGCTGGGTTTCGCGCCCGCCCACCCCGGCGACGGCAAGCGCCACACGGTGCAGATCCGGGTGCCGGGCCGGCGGGGCTTGTCGGTCCGCCATGCGGCGACCTATACCGCGCGCAGCCGCGACCAGCGCTTCGCCGGGCGGGTGCTCGGCGCCACCGTCGCGGCCGCCGCGGCCGTTGCGGACAACCCGCTCGGGGTGCGGCTGGCGGTCGAGCGCGACGAGCGGGCGCCCTCGGGCCGGCGGGCCCTCACGGTGCTCGTCTCGTTCCCGCTCGGCGGCCTCACCCTGCTGCCCGGCCGCGGCGGGCGCGAGGGCAGGGTGACCCTTCTCTACTCCGCGCGCGACAGCGCCGGCCGCAACCTGCCGGTGCGCCGGGCGATCCTGCCGATCCGGGTGCCCGACACCCGGCTCGCGGCAGCGCGCCAGGAGAGCGCCGGCTACCGGCTGCAGCTCGAGCTGCCGCCCGGCGCGAGCACGCTGGCGGTGGGCGTGCGCGACGAGCTGGGAGGGGGCGAGTCGACGGTTTCCGCCGGCTACACCGCGGGCGCGCTCGCCGCCGCCGTGCCCGCCGCTCACCCGGCGCCGCCGGGGGCGAGGTAGCGGCAGGGTGCCGCGTTTCCACCAGGTAGCCGCGGCGACGCTCTAGGCTCGCGCGGTCGCGGCCGCCATGTTACCCTCGGATGGCAGCAGCTCTCCTGCAGAGGCTGCAAGGAGGCCCGCATGCGCTCTTCTCCCCCTCGCCGTCCGTCGTTCCCGCGGCCGGTCCCTCTCCTCGTGTCTCTCCTCGCGCTCGCCGTCTCCGCCGGCTCCGGGCTCGCCCAGCCGAGCCCGCCGCTGGCCACCGGCTTCTCCGAGGCGATCGACGTCGACGTCGCCAACCTCGAGGTCTTCGTCGCCGACCGCTCCGGCCGCCCGGTCACCGGTCTCGCGCAGGGCGACTTCGAGCTCCTGGTCGACGGCAAGCCGGTCCCCCTCACCAACTTCGCCGCCGTCGCGGGCGCGCGGAGCTCCGCCGCCCCGGTGCCCGCGCCGGGGGCCGCTGCGCCGGGAACGGCCGCCGCCGCCCCCGGGATCCCCGCGGCGCCGGCGGCGGAAGACCATCTCACCCTGGCGCTCTACCTCGACGACTTGAACCTGACGCCAGACATCCGCAACCAGATGCTGCAGCTCCTCTCGGGCTTCTTCCGCACCGGGCTCGGCCCCCGCGACCGGGTGCTGATCGCGAGCTACGACCCGCGGGGTATGAGGCTGCGCCAGCCGCCGCCGGGCGACGTCCAGGCGGTCCTCGCGGCGCTTCGCGAGGCGGCCACCCTGTCGACCAAGGGGACGAGCGTCCGCGCCGAGCGGCACAAGATCATCTCCGACTTCGATCACGCCGAGAAGAGCGCGGAGTTCGAGGAGATCGCGGAGCGGCAGGAGATGCTGGACATCGAGCACGAGGGGGACGCGACGCGCGGCCTGCGCGCCCTCGTCCGCTTCGTCGGCTCGCTCGCCGGCCTGCGCGGCCGCAAGGCCCTGCTCTACGTGACGAGCGAGCAGCCGGTGCCGCTCGGCGACACCCTCTACCGGGAGCTCGCCGAGCGCGCCAACGCCGGCCGCGTCACCCTCTACGCCCTCGGCCGGCCCGAGGACGTGGCGATGACCAACCTGGACCTCCGGTCGACAAACCACCAGGAGGACTCGCCGCTCGCCGACACCCGGCCCGTCGACGCGCTGGCGCAGACCCTCCAGCAGATGGTCGGCCCCACCGGCGGCCTGTCGCTCATCGACCCCAACCGGCCGGCCTTCCTGCTCGAGCGCATCCGCGAGGACTTCTCCTCCTTCTACTCGCTGGGGTTCGCCCCGCCGCCGGCGCCGGCATCCGGCGACGCCGTGGCGCACCGGATCGAGGTGCGGGTGCGGGGAGGAGCGGCCTGCGGGTGCGCTTCCCGGCGACCTACACCGCCCGCTCGCGCGAGGAGCTCCTGGCCGATCGCACGCGGACGGCGCTGCGGCTCGACGCGCCGGGGGCCGGCGACAACCCGCTCGGGGTGCGGCTCGGCTTCGAGCACGACGAGCTCGCCGCCTACGGCCGGCGGGCGGTCACCGTGCTGGTGACCCTGCCGCTCGCCCGCGTCACCCTGCGGCCGGGCCAGGGCGTCCACGACGGGAAGGTGGAGATGCTCGTCGCCGTCCGCGACAGCACCGGCCACGAGCTGCGGATGCGGCGCATCACGCTCCCCCTCCACGTGCCGGACGGCGAGCTCGCGGCGGTCGCGCGGAAGAGCGCCGCCTACCGGCTGCGGCTCGACCTGCCGCCGGGGACGAGCCGGCTCGCCCTGGGGGTGCGCGACGAGCTGGGGAGCCGCGAGTCGACGGTGGCGACGAAGTACGTCGCCGGCGCGCTCGCGACCGCCAGGGCCGCCGTCGCCGTTCCGGGCGCGGTGCCCCCGGGAAGGAGATAGGGCCGCCGCCATCTTCCCCCGATCGGGGGATTCGCCGGTCCGGCGCCGGCCCTATGCTCGACGGCGAGGAGGTCGTCCCGATGGGTCCTCTCAGCCGGTCCGCCGTCCTGTCCGCCCTCGCCGCCGCCTGCCTCGGCGGAGCCCTCGCCGCGCAGCCGGCGGCGGACGCCGGCTTCTCCGAGTCGATCGACGTCGATGTCGTCGACGTCGACGTCTTCGTGAGCGACCGCGCGGGCAGGCCCGTCCCCGGCCTGACGCGCGAGGACTTCGAGCTCCGCGTCGACGGCAAGCCGGCCGCCATCACCAACTTCGCCGCCGGCGCCCGCGCCGCGGAGGGGAGCCCGGCGCCAGTGGCGGGCGCTCCATCCCGCGCGCCGGCGGCGGCGCGAACCGAGCCGTCCCCGGCGCCCGTCGCGGAGGAGAGGCCCCTCACCGTGGCGATCTTCATCGACAACCTGGACCTGACGCCGAGCGCCCGCAACCAGACCCTGCAGCTCCTCGAGAGCTTCTTCCGCCGCGGCCTCCACCGGCGGGACCGCGTGCTGATCGCGAGCTACGACGGGAGGGACGTGAAGCTCAGCCTGCCGGCCGCCGGCGACGGCGAGGCGGCGGTTGCCGCCCTGCGGGAGGCCGCGGCGCAATCGTCGCGCGGAGCGCTCACCACCGCCGAGTGGCTCAAGGGGTTGCAGGACCTCATCAATGCCATCCAGAACAACGTGCCGCCGGAGGTCACGGAAGCCCGCGAGCGCCTGAGCATGCTGCGGCTCCGCCGCCAGGGCGAGGCGCACCGCGTCCTCGTCACCCTCGGCTCGTTCGTCGACGGGCTCGCCGGCCTGCGCGGCAGGAAATCCCTGCTCTACCTGAGCGGCGAGTTGTGGGTCGACTCGGGCGACTCGGCGTTCAGGGAGCTCGGCCAGCGCGCCAACGCCGCCGGGGTGACCCTCTACGGCCTCGGCGCGCAGCCGAACTTCCAGGCCCTCTTCATGGGGACGACGGCAATCTCCGGCGAGGAGCTGTCGACGCAGGTGTACGGCAACTTCCGCGCCGACTACCTGGCGCGGCGGCTGCAGGAGGTCGTCGGTCCCACCGGCGGGGTCGCGGCGGTCGACCTGAACCGGCCGGCCTTCCTCCTCGACCGCATCCGGGCGGATTTCCAGACCTACTACTCCCTGGGCTTCTCGCCGGCAGCTCCCCACGACGGCAAGCGCCACGCGCTCGCGGTGCAGTTGAAGGGAAAGGCGAGGCGAGGGCTCGAGGTGCGGTTCCCGGCGGGCTTCACCACCCGCACGCGCGAGGAGCTCCTCGCCGGCCGCACGCGCGCCGCGCTGCTGACCGGCGCGATGGAGAACCCGCTCGGGCTGCGGCTGGCGGTCGAGCGCGACGGTCTGGCGCCCTCCGGCAATCGTACGGTCGACCTGCTCGTCGCCTTCCCGCTCGCCGGCATCGCCCTGCAGCCCGGCGGCGGCGGCGAGGAGGGGCAGGTGGTCCTCTTCGTCGCCGCCCGCGACAGCGCCGGGCGGAGCCTGCCGATGCGGCGGGTGGCGATCCCGGTGCGCCTGCCCGCGGCGCGGCTGGCGGCGGCGCGCCAGGACGACGCCACCTACCGCCTGCGGCTCGAGCTGCCGCTCGGCGCGAGCACGCTGGCGGTGGGGCTGCGCGACGAGCGGGGAGGGGGCGAGTCGACGATCGTCGCCCGCTACATCGCCGGCTCGCTCGCCGCCGCCCATGCAGCCCATCCAGCCAATACCGTCCAGGACGCCCCGTCGCCACCGCCGCCAGGTGGGCGATAACCGCACCCGCTCGCGAGGAGGTGACCGCTGCCCTCGCGCTGCCTGAAGGTCAGCCTGCTCTCGTACCGGCCGCGCCTTGACTTTGCGGGAGCGAAGACTAAAGATCGTCTGTCGCGGAGGTCGTCATGGGCTCGCTGGGTCTGCCTGAAATCATCTTCATCATGGTCATCGCCCTGCTGATCTTCGGGCCCAAGCGCCTGCCGGAGATCGGCCGCACCCTGGGCAAGGGGATGGCCGAGTTCCGCAAGGCGACCAACGATCTCAAGAACACCATCTCGACCGAGCTGTCGATCGAGGAGGAGCAGCCGGCCCGGCCCCGCCGGGTCGACATGGCGAGCGTCGTCCCGTCCCTCGCCCCGCCGGCCCCGCGGCCGCTGCCGGCGGAGACGGTGGCGCAGGATGCCCAGGATACCCGGGGCGTCCAGGACCTCCAGGGCGCTCCCGTCGGCGAGACCGCGGCCTTCTCGCCGGATCCGGCCGTGGTGCCCGAGGCGGTCGCGCCGCCGCTCCCTGCGGGACCCATCGAGCCGAGCTAGCCCCGCCGATCCCGCCGATGGCCACCCCGGAGCGCCTCCCGCCGCCCGGCGCCGCTCACGAGCTGCCCCGGATGTCGCTCATCGAGCATCTGGAGGAGCTGCGCAAGCGCATCTTCTGGTCGGTCTTGGGCGTCGCCATCGCCTTCTTCCCCGCCTGGAACTACTCGAAGTGGATCTTCGACCACTTCCTGACGGCGCCGATCCTGCCCTACCTGCCGAACCACCAGCTCGTCTACAACAAGCTCTCCGACCCGTTCCTCCTCTACTTCAAGCTCGCCTGCATCCTGGCGATCTTCGCCGCCTCGCCGTTCATCCTCTACCAGGCCTGGCGCTTCATCTCCCCCGGCCTCTACGCTCGCGAGAGGCGCTTCGCGCTGCCGTTCGTCTTCTTCACCTCGGCCTTCTTTCTGGGCGGCGGCGCCTTCGGCTACTACGTCGCCTTCCCGCGCGCCGCGGCGTTCTTCTTCGACATCGGCAAGGGGTTGACGCCGCTCATCACGGTCGACACCTATCTGAGCTTCTTGACCGCCGTGCTCCTCGGCATGGGCCTCATGTTCGAGCTGCCGGTCCTCATCTTCCTCCTCTCCTGGCTGGGGGTCGTCACGCCGCGCTTCCTGTGGCGGCAGTTCCGCTGGGCGGTGGTGATCATCTTCACCGTCGCGGCGATCGTCACCCCCACTCCCGACATCGTCAACCAGTGCGTCTTCGCCGTCCCCGGGGTGGCCCTCTATCTCCTCGGGGTCGGCGCCGCCTACCTGGTGCACCGCGACAAGAACAAGATCAAGACGCAGTAGGGGAGGGGCGTCGGATCGACGCCTCGAAGATCGCTCAAGAGAGAGGGGTTGGAGGAGCCGTGAACGGCGCCGGCCGAGGTGCCGTTTCCGTCTTTCTGGAGAAGGTGCGGCTGTAAAGACGAGCGCCGCAATTCAACGATAGGAAGGAAGAAAAGGAAAGACCAGGACTGCGAGGGCGACGCGAAAGACTGCTTACCTTCGTGCCGCCCTCTCGCGAGGGCCGCTTACTTCTTCTTGGCGGCGGTCTTCTTGGCCGCCGGCTTTTTCGCCGCCGGCTTCTTGGCCGCCGCGGCCTTCTTCGGGGCCGCCTTCTTCACCGCCGCCTTCTTCGCGGCCGGCTTCGCCGCGGCCTTCTTGGTGCTCGACTTCTTCGTCGTCGTTGCCATGGAGCAGTCTCCTTTCGGAATGTTTGCCCACCTGGACCGGGCTGATGACGCCGAGGTTACGCCACTACATGTGGAGTGTCAAGAGTCCAGTCAACCCAACTCGTTGTGGCGCGCCGTTACGGCACACCGGCGCCTCCGGTGACGGCACCGCAAGGCCTGGGACAACCTCTCCCTGACGCACACGACATCTTGCGGCCTTGCGGCGGGAGCCGCAGAAAAAGCCCGGAAAATAAGGGTTTGCGCGGGGGAGGCGAGCCGCTGGAGGCGGCGCTTCGTCAGTACGCGTTGTGGCGCATGGCGTGGAGCAGCGTCATGCCCAGGATCTTGAAGTCGAGCCCCAGCGACCAGTTCTCGATGTAGTAGAGGTCGTACTGGATGCGCTTCTTGATCGAGGTGTTGCCGCGCCAGCCGTGCACCTGCGCCCAGCCGGTGATGCCCGCCTTGACGCGGTGGCGGAGCATGTACTGCGGGATCTTGTGCTTGAACTCGCGGACGAAGGTCGGCCGCTCCGGGCGCGGGCCGACGATCGACATGTCGCCGACGAGGACGTTCCAGAGCTGCGGCAGCTCGTCGAGCGACGAGCGGCGCAGGAAGCTCCCGACGCGCGTGCGCCGCGGGTCGTCCTTGATCGCCCATACCGGCCCCGACGACGCCTCGGCGTCGATCCGCATCGAGCGGAACTTGAGGATCATGAACGACTGGCCGTCGAGGCCCATCCTCTCCTGGGTGTAGAAGATGGGCCCGCGGTCCTCGAGCCAGATGGCGAGGGCGACCAGGGGGAGGAAGGGGAGGACGACGAGGAGCGCGGCGGCCGAGATGACGATGTCCACCACCCGCTTCGCCAGGCTGCTCCAGCCCTGGAGCGGCACCTGCGAGAGGTTGATGACCGGGGTGCCGTCCAGGTCCTCCAGCGTCGCCTTGAGCGTCGCGTACTGGAGGATGTCGGGGACGAGCTTGGTCTCGACGCACTCGCGCGCCATGAGCTGCAGCATCTGGAGCGTCTTCTTGTAGGCGTCGAGCGGCAGCGCCATGTAGACCTGGTCGATCGGCACCTGGGCGAGGATCTCCTCGGCCTGGCGCAGGGTGCCGAGGACCGGCACGCCGCAGAAGGCGGTGCCGGCCTTGCCGGGGTCGTCGTCGAGGAAGCCGACGACGGCGAAGCCGAGCTCGCGGTGGGCGAGGATCTTCTGCGTGATCTCGCGGCCGAGGGCGCCGGCGCCGATGACCAGGATGCGCTGCAGGTTCTGCCCCGAGAGGCGGATGCGGCGCAGCAGGGCGCGGATGCCCAGGCGCTCGGCGCCGACGGCGAGGAGGTCGGCGAGAGCGAAGATGCCGAGGAAGGCGCGGCTGTAGGTGAAGTACTCGTGGCTCCCCGGCGCCGCCGGCGGGCGGTACCAGGCGATCACCACCGAGAGCAGCACCGTCGCCAGCGCCACGGCGACCACCAGGGTCAGCATCTCGTCGGTGCGGCTCCTGCCGCGGCGGATCTGGTAGAGGCCGTGGAAGTAGAAGACGATGGGCCAGAGCACCACGACGAAGGGCACCAGGCGCAGGTACGGGCCGAACTCCGGGACGTTCTTGGTGAGGGGGACGATCTCCAGCTCGAAGCGCAGCAGCCAGGCGGAGAAGAAGGCGACGAGTGTCGCGACGAGGTCGCCGGCGAGGTAGGTTCCGGCCGTGATGCGATGGCGTTGGCGGATCACGGGCGGGCCTCGGGGGATGCGCGCATGAGCACTCGCGTGCTCAACCCAGATGACGCGACAAGATGGTGCGTATGCGTTCGCTGAACCGGCCGGCGGAGAAACCCTCCGCTCGGCCGCGAAGATCCAAGCTATTGAATCGAATCTGGCGCGCCCTGTCAATCGCCGCCGCCAGCGCGGCCGTTTCGCCATCGTTTACGCTGGCGCTGTCGGGCTCGTCCAGCACGCCATGACGCCCGTCCTCATAGAGGATTCCATGCCGTCCGTCCTCGACGATGTCGAGGACGCCGCCGCGGCCGACGGCGACGACCGGGGTGCCGCAGGCGAGCGCCTCGACGGCGGCGATGCCGAAGTCCTCGATCCCCGGCTGGACGAGGCAGAGCGCGCCGCGGTACAGGTCGCGCAGGCGCTCCGGCGCCACGCGGCCGAGGAACCGGGTCGTCCCCCCGGCAGCGGCCGCCAGGCGCTCGAGCCGCCGGCGCTCGGGGCCGTCGCCGACGATGCGGAGCTCGACGCCCAACCGCGCGCAGGCGGCGACCGCCACCTCCAGCCGCTTGTAGGGCGCCAGGGCGGAAACCGCCAGGCAGTAGCCGCGCTCGCGCTCGGCGGGCTCGCCCGGGGTGAAGAGCTCGACCTCGACCGGCGGCGCGACCACCTCGACCGACTCCTCCGGCCGGCCGTAGTAGCGGTGGATGCGGCGCGCCACGAACCGCGAGTTGGCGACGAACAGGTCGACGCGCGGGGCCGACGCGGCGTCCCAGGTGCGCAGGCGCGAGAGGGCGAGCGCGCGCAGGCGCGCCGCGGGCCCCCGGCGGCGGGGGAAGTAGGCGTGCTCCTGGTCCCAGGCATAGCGCATCGGCGTGTGGCAGTAGCAGAGGTGAAAGGCGCCGGGCGCCGGCAGCGCCCCCTTGGCGACGCAGTGGGAGGAGGAGACGACCAGGTCGTAGCCGCCGAGGTCGAGCTCCTCGATCGCCGCCGGGAAGAGCGGCAGGTAATGGCGGTAGTGGCGGCGCAGGCCCGGGGCGCGCTGCAGGAAGCTGGTGCGGATCGGGTGCGCCTCGATCGCCCTGTCGACGCTGCCGGGGAAGTGGAAGAGGGTGTGGATCGGCGCGCCGGGGAAGAGGGCGGCGAGCGCCGCCAGCACCTTCTCGCCGCCGCGCATGCCGGTCAGCCAGTCGTGGACGAGCGCGGTGCGGTGGCGGGAGAGGTCGGCGGCGGGGCGCTCCGGCGCGGCGGCGCTCACCCGTTCTCCGGCCCCGGCGCGGGCGGCGGCTGGGGAGCCCCGAGCGCCGCGCGGTAGACCGCGAGCGTCTGGCGCGCCGTCTCGTCCCAGCAGAAGTCCTCGGCCCGCCGCGCGCCGAGCCCGGCGAGCGCGGCGCGGCGGTCGTCGTCGGACATGGCGTTGGCGATCGCCTTCGCCATGCCGTCGATGTCGAGCGGGTCGACCAGGTGGGCGTACCCCTCGGCGATCTCCTTGAGCGCCGAGGTGTTCGAGGTGATGACGGCGACTCCCGAGGCCATCGCCTCGACGACCGGCAGGCCGAAGCCCTCGTAGAGCGTCGGATAGAGAAAGAGCGTCGCCCCCTGGTAGATCGCCGGCAGCAGCTCGTCGGCGACGTGGCCGACGAGGAGGACGCGGTCGGCGAGGCCCAGGTACTGGGCGCGCTGGCGGATCTTGGCGTCGGCGCCGGTGCGGTCGCCGACGCAGACCAGCGGCGCGTCGAACCCCGCCATGCGGCGCGCCCGCGCGTAGGCCTGGACGACGTTGTCGAGGTTCTTGTGCGGCTTGGGGTTGCCGACGAAGAGGAGGTAGGGGCGCGCGATGCCGAGCTCGGCGAGCCGGCGGTCGATCTCCGCCGGCGGCAGCCGCCGGCGGAAGCGCTCCTCGACGCCGTTGTAGACCACCTGGATCTTCTTGCCGTCGACGTCGAAGTACTCCATCAGGTCGGCCTTGGTGTTCTGCGACACGGCGATGATGCGGTCGCCCCGCGCCAGGCTGCGGTGGATCATCCGCTGGGCGTAGAAGAAGGCGAGCCCGGAGGGGAGGAACTCCGGGTAGAGCAGGTGGATGATGTCGTGGATGGTCACCACGACGCGCGACGGCACCACCGCCGGCAGCACGTAGTGGGTGGCGTGGTAGAGGTCGAGCTTGAGCCGGAAAAGGCGGTAGGAGAGGGCCACGAACTCGCGCGGCGAGTAGACGGGCGAGCTCTCGACGACGGCGCGGAAGTTCTCCGGCAGCTCGGGGAGGGCCTCCCGGTCGGCCGGCCGCACCAGCAGCACGTAGCGGTTCTCGCGGTCGAGGCGGGCGAGCGCGCGGACCAGGTTCCGCACGTAGGTGCCGATGCCGAAGTCCTGGATCTTGCGCGCGTCCAGTCCGATCGTGAAGGGCAGGGCTCGCTCCCCGGGAGAGGTCATTCTAATCCCACGGCCCGGCTGCGGGGCCGGCCTCGGCCAGGGCCTCGGCGAAGATCGCCTCCATCCGCGCCGCCGCGGCGTCCCAGCGGAAGAGCGCCGCCCGCTCGCGGCCGCGGCGGGCGAGCTCGGCCCGCTTCGCCGGCGCGGCGAGGAGGCCTTCGAGCGCCGCGGCGAGCGCGGCGGCATCGCCCGGCGGCACCTTGACGGCGGCGTCTCCCACCACCTCCGGCAGGCTCGAGGCGTCGGAGACGACGGTCGGCGCCCCGCAGGCCATCGCCTCGAGCGGCGGCAGGCCGAACCCCTCGTAGAGCGACGGATAGACGAAGAGGGTCGCCCCCTGGTAGAGGCGGACGAGGAGGTCGGGCGCCACGCGGCCGAGCGAGCGGAGGCCGTGCGGGGCGAGCCCTTCGATGCGGCGGACGAGCGCCCGGCTGCCCCAGCCGTAGCCGCCGGCGAGGACGAGCGGCAGGGCCGGCCTCGCCGCCGTCGGCGGGCGCCGCCTGCTCGCGGAGGAGCTCCCAGGCGTCGAGCAGCACGCCGAGGTTCTTGCGCGGCTCGACGGTGCCGACGTAGAGGAGGTAGCCCTCCGGGCACCCCAGCTCGCGGCGGATCGCCGCCACCTGTTCGGGCGGCGCCGGGGCGTAGGCCGCGCCGACCCCCTCGTGGACGACGCGCAGCCGCGGCCGGGTCTCGGGGAAGTGGAAGGCGACGTCGTCGGCGGTCGCCTGCGACACCGCGACCACCCGCCGCGCGCGGGCGAGCGAGCGGGCGAGGAAGGGGATCAGGCTCCAGCGCACCTTGGCGCTATGGGTCTCCGGCAGGAGGAGCGCCGTCAGGTCGTGGACGGTGACGACCGCCGGCACCGGCAGCGACAGGGGGAGGGCGGTCAGCGGCGACCAGAAGAGGTCGACGTCCCCCGCCGTCAGCCGGCGCGGCAGGAGGAGCTGCTGCCAGAGGACGCCGAGAGGCGCCGCCTGGTGCTCGAGGGCGATGCCGGCGGCGGCCAGCTCCGCGGCGCAGCGCACCGGCCGGTGCGCCACCCCGAGATAGCGGAAGCGGGGATGGGCGCCGTCGCCGCCGTCGACTCGCGCGGCCAGGGCCAGCAGGAGCTCGCGCGTGTAGACGCCGATGCCGGTGGCGTCGGGGACGAGCGCGCGGAGATCGACGGCGATGGTGGGGCGGGCGGTCACCGCGGGGATCTTACATGCCGGGCTCGCGGGCCCTCACCGCCGCCGCTCGGCGTCGGCGAAGGCGCCCGCCGCCTCAGAGGCCGCCCGCTCCCAGGAGAAGAGCGCGGCCCGCTGGCGCGCCGCGGCGGCGAGGCGGCGCCGGAGGGCGGGGTCGCCGAGGAGCGCCGCCACCTGGCCGGCGAAGAGGTCGGGCCGGTCGGGCGGGGCGTAGAGCGCCGCCTCGCCCGCCACCTCGCGGTGGACCGGGATGTCGCTCGCGACGGCCGGCAGGCCGGCGGCGAGCGCCTCGAGGAGCGGCAGGCCGAAGCCCTCGTAGAGCGAGGGGAGGACGGCGGCGCTCGCCGCCCCGTAGAGCGCCGCGAGCTCCTGCGGGGAGACGTACCCCAGGTGGACGAGCCAGCCCTCGGCCGCCGCCCGCGCCACCTGGCGCCGCAGCTCGTCCGCCCGCCAGCCGAAGCCGCCGGCGAGGACCAGGGGCGGGATCGCCGGCACTCGATCCTGGCGCAGGCGGCGCCAGGCAGCCAGGAGGAGGGGGATGTTCTTGCGCGGCTCGAGAGTGCCGACGTGGAGGACGAAGCGCTCCGGCGTCCCCTCCGGCAGGGCTCCGCCGTCCGCTCGCGGCGTCTGGCCATGATCCGAGCCATGCGCCGGACCGTGATGGATCGCCCGCACCCGCGCCGGGTCGACCCCCGCCGCGGCGAGCTCGCCGCGCACCGCCTCGCTGGGGGTGAGGATCAGGTCGCTCTCGAAGAGCGTCCGCGCCAGGCCGCGGGCGAGCGCCGCGCCCGAGTCCGGCCGCACCGTCCACGGCACCTGGCGGATGGCGAGGTCGTGGACGGTCGCCACCCGCGCCCCCCGCGCCAGGCGGAAGAGGGACGGCAGCAGGTAGTTGGGGGCGAAGAGGACGCGGTTGCCGTCGGCCGCGGCGAGGAGGGGAGACAGGCGGCGGAGGATCTGGTGGGCCCGCCAGGGCGGCACGACGAGGCCGTCGGGCGCCGTGTAGGCGACGCGCTCGATCGCCCGCCCGGCCGGGAGCGGCACCGCCGGATGAGGGGTCTCCGGCGCCTCGACCAGCCCGTGGGCGTAGAGGCGGAGGCGGAGGTCGTCGCGCCCCGCCAGGCCCTCGAGGAGGCGGACGAGGTACCAGCCGACGCCGGTCGGCCTCTCGTAGAGCGCGTGGACGTCGACGGCGACGGTCAGCCGCGGCTCGGCGCGCCGCCGGCGGATCTCGGCGGCGAGGCCGGCGACGAAGCGGGCCGTGGCGGCGAGGCGCCGCGGCGAGGCGAGGCGGCGCAGGGCGAGCCCCAGGCGCCCGCGCCGCGGGGCGGGTCGGTGCTCGACGGTGTCGGTGTCGTGAGCCCGGTCGCCTAAGCGAATCGCACCCTCCGTGCCCGCCTCCCGATCCGGCCGCGGGCTCGACCCCGGCGCGCGGCGCGGCATGGCGCTCGGGGAGGCCCTGAGATCGCGGTCATCGTGCCGGAGAGTGTATCGTTACGGCGCTTCCGAGCCCCGCCACGCCCGAGCATGCGCGCCCCCTTCCTCCCCGCCCTGTGCCTCTCCGTTCTCCTGCTGGGGCTGGCGGCGGGGATCTACAAGGTCCACTTCCCGCCCGGCCCGATCGCCGACGAGGCCGCCTACGTCCTGATGACGCAGAGCCTCTGGCACGACCACGACCTCACCTTCGAGAGCCCGGACCTGCTGCGCGCCTACCGGATGTGGGACCAGGGCCCGAACGGGCTCATCCTGACGACGACGGACGGCGGCAGGACGATGCACTACGGCAAGCCGTTCGTCTACTCGCTCGCCGCCCTGCCGTTCTACCTCGTCTGGAAGGCCCAGGGTTTCGTCGTCTTCAACATGACGCTCTTCCTCGCCATGCTGTGGTCGGCCTGGTGGTTCCTCCGCCGCGAGGGCGCGGCGGACGGCCCCGGCGCGGTCGGCGGCCTCGGTAGCGGACTCGGTCCCGGCCCCGGGCTCTTCTTGGGCGGCTTCTTCTTCGCCTCGGCAGCCTTCGTCTACGTCTTCTGGATGCAGCCCGAGGTCTTCAACATGGCCTGCGTCTTCTTCGCGCTGCTCATCTGGCAGGTGGTGCGGCGGCGCGCGGTCTCCCGCGACCGCGACCTCGCCCTCCTCGCCGTCGCCGGCGCGCTCCTCGCCGCCGCCGCGGCGTCGAAGGAGAACCTGGCGATCTTCGCGGCGCCGATCGCGCTCGACCTGCTGTGGCCGCGGCGAGCGCCGGCGACGACAGCGGACCGAGCGCCGGCCCCCGCCGTCCGACCGGTCCGTAACCGCCTGGCCGTGGTCGCCGCCTTCGCCGCCCCGGCGCTCCTCGCCTTCCTCTTCATGGCCGCGGTCGAGAAGCGGCTGACGGGGAGCTGGAGCCCCTACCGCGGCGTCCAGCGCCGCTCCTTCAGCAGCGAGTTCCCGATCGAGAGCCGGCGCGACTTCTGGGCGCTCTACCGCGGCACGAGCTACGGCTCGTGGTCGGGGCTGGGCGTTCAGGCGACGCCGCGCACGCTCCTGCGCAGCTCCTGGTACTTCCTGGCCGGCCGCCACACCGGCCTGCTGCCGTACTTCCCGTTCGCCCTCTTCGCCCTGGCGCTCTATCTCGCCGGCCGCAAGGACCGGGCCCAGAACCTGCTGTTCCTGGCGCTCGCCGGCTACTGCCTGTCGATCGTCCTGCTCCGCCCGGACAACTACCAGGGCGGCCTGGGCTTCCTCGGCAACCGCTACTTCGCGAGCGTCTACCCGGCGCTCCTCTTCCTCCCCGGCGCCGCCGCCCTGCTGCGCCGCCGCAAGGCCCTCCTCCTCCCCTACGCCGCGGCGGGGCTGTGGACGGCGGCGGTCGTCGCCGTGCCGCTCCTCCAGGTGGCGCCCGAGGCGACGCTCCAGTCGCACGTCCGCGCCGCGCCCTTCCAGGCGCTGCCGCTCGAGCTGACGCTCCTGCGCACCCTGCCCGGCTACTTCCTGCAGGCCTGGGGGAACGCCGTCTGGGCGGTGCCGAAGGAGAACTTCTTCGGCGACGAGCACCACCCGAACGGCGTCTGGGTGCGCGGCGCCTCGCGCTCGGAGGTGACGGTGGTGACGGCGGCGCCGATCCGGGAGATCCACCTGCGCGCCTACTCGATCTCGGCCGACAACGTGCTGACCCTCGAGAGCCCGACCGACCGCGTCAGCGTGCGCTTCGACAGCGCCGAGAAGCGCGAGGGGACGCCGGTCGACCTGGCGCTCTCGCCGGTCGCCCGCGACCTCGGCTTCTTCCCCGGCGCGGCGCACGAGTGGTTCTACCGCTTCATCCTGACGACGAGCGACGGCATCGTCCCGGCGCGTCGCGATCCCAAGAGCCAGGACCTGCGCTACCTCGGCGCCTTTCTGAGCTTCAACGAGCATGGACCCTGAGGACGACGCCCCGCGCCCGGCCGAGCCGGGCCGAGCCCTGGCCCGAGCTGCTGCCCGAGGCCCGGCCCGCGGTGCCGGTAGCCGATGCGCCGGCCGATGTGCCTTCTGATGCTTCGGCCGATGCCCCGATCGACGCGCCGCCCGTGCCGCCTCCGGCCGATCCCCATGTCGAGGCGGTGCTGCAGCAGATCCGCTCCGGCGTGCGCCAGCGCACCGCCGAGGCGGCGACCGCCGGGGCGCCGGGCTCCGAGGCCGCCCGCCAGGGCCTGCTCGCGCTGCGCCAGCGCGAGTTCGTCGCCGAGCCGGTGCCCTTCTCGCACCGCGCGAGCCTCGGGCGGCTGGTCGTCCTGGCGCGCAAGGCCGTCTACCACCTCTTCCTCAAGTGGCTCGTGCGCCCCGTCCTCGAGCAGCAGAACGGCTTCAACCAGGCGGCGAGCCGGCTCCTCCAGGAGCTGATCGAGGCCGAGGAGCGCAACGACCGCGAGCGGCGCGAGCTCCTCGCCCGCGTCGCCGAGCTCGAGCGGCGCCTGACGGCCGGCGCGGGCGCGGCGGCGGGGGACGTGAGCGAGCGATGATCGAGACGATCTGCATCGTCAACACCCAGGTGCCGTTCGCGCGGGGCGGCGCCGAGATGCTCGTCGACTCTCTGGCGCGGGAGCTCCGCCGCCGCGGCTTCACCGTCGACACCGTCGCCCTCCCCTTCCACTGGCCGGACCGCGTCGACCTCTTGAAGAACGCCCTCGCCTGGCGGCTCGTCGACCTGACGGCGGCGGGCGGGCGGAAGGTCGACCGGGTGATCGCGACGCGCTTCCCCTCCTACGCCGTCAAGCATCCCGACAAGGTCGTCTGGCTCGTCCATCAGCTCCGCCAGGTCTACGACCTCCTGGGGAGCCGCTACAGCGACTTCGCGGCGGAGCGGCCGCGCGACCGCGCGGCGATCGAGGCGATCCGCGCCATCGACCGGCGGACGCTCGCCGAGGCGCGCGCCGTCTACGCCATCTCGGCCAACGTCGCCGACCGCCTGCGGCGCGCCGTCGACCTCTCCGCCGAGGTGCTCTATCCGCCGCCGCCGCGGGACGGCGCCTTCCATCCGGGGGACTTCGGCGACTACGTCTTCGCCGTCGGCCGGCTCGACCGCCTGAAGCGCTTCGACCTGCTGATCCGCGCCGTCGCCGCGGCCGAGACGCCGGTGCGCTGCCGGATCGCCGGCACCGGGCCCGAGGAGGGGGAGCTGCGCGAGCTGGCCCTCCGGCTGGGCGTCGCCGACCGCGTCGAGATCCTCGGCTGGATCGAGGACGCCGCCGTCGTCGACCTCTATGCCGGCTGCCTGGGCGTCTTCTACGCGCCGTTCGACGAGGACTACGGCTACGTGACGGTCGAAGCTTTCCAGGCGGGGAAGCCGGTCGTCACCGCCGCCGACTCGGGCGGCGTGCTCGAGTTCGTCGAGGACGGCGTGACCGGCTTCGTCTGCTCGCCCGACACCCCGCGCGACATGGGAGCCCGTCTGGATCTCCTCTTCCGCGACCGCGAGCGCGCGCGGGCCCTCGGCGCGGCGGCGGCGGCGCGGGTCGCCGGCATCGGCTGGGACCGGGTGATCGCGGCGCTGACGGCGCGGTGACCGGATGCGCCTCGCCTGGTACAGCCCGCTCCCGCCGCAGCGCTCCGGCATCGCCGACTACAGCGCCGAGCTGCTGCCGGCGCTCGCCCGCGAGGCCCCCGATCTCGAGATCGAGCTGATCGTCGACGACGGCGTGCGGCCGGACCCCGAGCTCGCGGCGCAGCTCCCCGTCCACGGCGCGCGCGCGCTGCCGGACCTCCTCGCCGGCGGGCGGTTCGACCTCGTCCTCTATCACCTGGGAAACAACCGGGATTTCCATGCCGGGATCTACCGCGCGCTCTTGGCGCACCCCGGCGTCGTGGTGCTGCACGAGGTCGTGCTCCACCATCTCGTGCGCGACCTCACCCTCTACTCGGGCGACCCCGAGGGCTACGCGCGCGAGCTCGCCTATGCCTATGGGCGGACCGGCGAGGCGCTGGCGCGCCGCGCCCTCGCGACCGGCATCCCGCTCGATCCATGGAGCGCGCCGCTCTTCGAGCGGGTGGCCGACCGCAGCCTGGGGCTCATCGTCCACAACGACTATGTGCGCCGGCGCGTCCTCGCCAGCCGGCCGCTCGCCCGCCTCGCCGTCGTCCCCCATCACCTGAGCCTGGGCGAGGGGCTGCCGCCGGGCCGCGCGGCGGCGCGCGCGGCGCTCGCCCTCCCCGCCGGCGCCTTCGTCGTCGCGAGCTTCGGCTTCTTCACCGCCGCCAAGCGTCCGGAGGTCGTGCTGCGCGCCTTCGCGCGCCTGCGCCGCGAGCACCCCGGGGCGATGCTGGTCCTGGCCGGCGAGCTGTCGCCCCACTTCGACTTCGCGCGGGCCTTCACGCCCGACCTGCGGCCCGGCGTCGTCGTCACCGGGCGGCTCGAGCTGCCGGACTTCCTGCGCTGGATGGCGGCGGCGGACATCGCCGTCAACCTCCGCCATCCCACCGCCGGCGAGACCTCGGGGACGCTCATCCGCCTGCTGGGGATGGGGAAGCCGGTGATCGTCTCCCGCGCCGGCGCCTTCGCCGAGATCCCCGACGGCGCCTGCGCCAAGGTGGACGTCGACGACACCGAGGAGGACCTCCTCCTCGCCTACCTCCGCCGCCTGACCGCGGACGAGCCGCTGCGCCGCGCCATGGGGGAGAACGCGCGCGCCTACGTCGCCGCCCACCACACCCTCGCCGGCTCGGCGCGCGCCTACGCGGCGTTCCTCCGCGAGGTCGCGGCCGCCCGGCCGGAGCCCTTCCGCGCCGTCCCGCCGCTCGTCGCCTACCCGCCGGATGACCTCGTCTCCGACCTCGTCCGCGCGGCGACGACGGAGCTGGTCGACCTCGGCGCCGGCGAGGCCGACGACGACCTCCTGCGGTCCGTGGCGGCGGCGATCGCGGGGCTCGGCCTGTAGCGATCGTCAGGCGCCGGGCTCACGGGCAGGTCGCGAAGGCGCCCGTGTCGGTGATCGGCCGGAAGACCGTCCCCTGCGGATTGTGGTAGGTCTTGACGGTCCCGCTCCGCGTGTCGGTCACGGCCAAGGTGACGTCCACGTTCGTCAGGCCGGCGGCGAAGACCCAGAAACGGTTGCCGAGGGCCGGGGTGCAGGCGTCGAGCACCTTGACCTCGAGCTCGATGGCGTCGGGGCTGAAGAACCAGAAGCCGCCGCTGTCGTCGCCGAACGGCACCGGCCTGCCGTAGCTGTTGCGGCCGTCCGGCGTCCGCCAGGAGGCCTGGACGCTGAACCTCCCCTGGTCGAGGCAGAGAAACGCCGACACGCCCTCGACCTGGGGGGAGCAGGCGGCGGCGCCGAAATAGGCGTTGTCGAAATAGGCCGTGAGGTCGAGCGGGAACGGGAAGCCCGGCTCGCCGGCCTTGGACGGATTCAGCTCGACGCGGGCCGACCGCGCCGCCGGCGGCGGCATGGTCAGAAGGGAGAGCTCCTCCCAGCGCCCGAAGCCCTGGGTCGCGGCGGAGCTCGAGCTGCCGGGGATCTCGGTGCCCGGCGCGCACAGGGCGCCGGAGTAGTAGGTGATCTCGACCAGGGCGTGTTGCTGCATGTCCACCGGGCCGCCGACCTCGGCCCAGGCGCTGGCGGCGAGGAGGTAGCTCCCCCCGCCTGGACGGCGACGCATTGGGACAGGCCGTCGCCCGGGGCTCCGTAGTTCGCCTGCGGCACGTCGTTGACGATCTTGAGCGAGCCCGAGTGGACGTTGCCGCGGGCGTCCGCGGCCTGCCAGGCCGCGGGGAAGCGCGCCGGCGGCGACCATCCGCCGAGGTCGCTGTCGAAGCCGGGGTTCCGCAGCAGGTTGGGGCCGTTCGCCAGGGCCGGGCCGGCGGCCAGCGCGACCGCCAGACAGCCGAGCCAGAGACATCGCCGCATCATCCGAAATCCCTCCTTTCGCGGCACCAGCGATCCGGGGCCGGGCCGCCGCCGTCGAGGAGCGTGCAGCTCCTGGAATCGTGAGACTCGAGATCTTCTATCGTACCGGTTCGCCGATCGGTAGGGGTATCTACGTGGTTGCCCTCGCAGGCCGACGAGGGGCAGGCACGGGGGCCTGCCCCTACAGGAGAGCCATGAGCCACGCGCCACGCGCCGTGGGCACCGGCATAGGACGCTGGAATTCGCTGGCGCTCACCCCAGCCTACGTGCGTGTAGGGGCAACCCCCCGTGGTTGCCCCCGCAGGCGGTAGACTCGCCGCCGTGCGCGCGGCCGTCCGCTGGGCTCTCGTCGTCCTCGTCCTCGTTCTCGTCGCCGCCCACATCCTCTATTGGTATCTGCCGCGCGAGCGGGCGGCCGTGCCGGAGCCGGGCGGGCTCCCGGCCCGCCTGCTCGCGTCCTCCGGCGACGTTGGCTACGCCGCCTGCTTCTGGATCCCCTATCCGCACCAGAACCTCGCCGCCATGACGCGGGCCCTGGGGGACTGGGAGGGGTGGGTGGCCGCGGCGTCCCGTCTGGCCGATCTGCCGCCGCCCCAGCTCCCCGGCTTCGGCCCCTTCCCCGTGCCGCCGGCGAGCGAGGTCGCCGCCTGCTCGGACGCGGCGGGGAAGCGGGTGCTCGTCGCCGCCGAGATCTATCCGGCGATCGCCCTCGTCGCCAAGGCCGCCGGGCGCCTCGCCGGCAATCCCTGGCTCGCCGGCGGCGACGTCCCGGACCGCCAGCCGCCGGCCCGCGTCGCCTGGCAGGGGAACGCCTGGACGGTGAGCCTGGGCGGCACCAAGCCGCTACCGCCGCCGTCCCCGGCCGCCCCCGCCGCCGCCGCCCGTCGCCGATACCGAGAGCGCCCTCGCCCTCCTCCGCCTCGCGCGGCCCATCTCCGGCTCCTTCGCCGACCTCCCCGCCGGCACCTACCGCCTGGGCCGCGCCGCCGGCGGCGACCTCGCGCTGGTATTGGAGGGGGGCGCCGCCTCCCTTCCCGCCGCGCTGCCCCTCGCCCGCCGATCACCGGCCGGTCCTCCTCGCCGCGGCCGCCGCCACGGAGAAGGGGCCGGCCTCCGCGCTCGCCCTCTTCCCGGCCGCCGCGGGCGGCGACCTCGAGCTGCCCGGCGCCGCCACCTTCCAGCCCGCCGGCGCCCCCGGCAGGGGCCGCTGGTCGCTCCCCGGCGGCGGGGTCGCCCGCTTCCTCGCCGGCGCGTTGCCGCGGGGGAATGTCGCCGGCTGGTCGATCGTTGCACTCGATGCCGGGAGCCTCGCCGGCGCCGCGGCGCTGGCGCCGGGCCTGGCGCGGATCGCGCCGCCCGAGGTCTCGCCGGCGGCGGGGTCCCGCCTGCGCCTGGGGCTCTGGGTCGAGCCCGCTCCCGCCCGCGAGCTGGTCACCTCCATACGGAAGCTCCTGGAGAGGGTGCCGCTGGTCAGCCGCCGCGAGGTCGACCGCTGGCGGGACGGCGAGACGCTGTTGCAGCCCCTCGCCCGCTGCCGCGAGCTGTCGCTAACCTCCGCCGGCCCCCCGGACGCCTTCGCCCTGCGGCTCTCCGGCTGTAGATAGAAGCCCCGGATCTCCATCCAGGTGCCGGGTACGGCTCAGTTTGGTCCCGGGACGGTCGCGGAAGGGGGTCAGGCGGGTGGTCCCGAGGCGGCCGCCGCAGCGGACCAAACTGAGCCAGTACCAGGTGCCGCCTTTATTTGACACCGGGTCCTCGATCCCATACTTTACGCGTTTGGCCCGGTCGGGAGGTTTTTGCTGCATGCGGATTTGGTTGGATCAAGTGCGCGACGAGCCGATCCACTGGGACGAGACGGAAAAAGTGGCGGTGGCCTCGCTCGACCGCGAGGAGCTCCTCGAGCTCGGACCGGTCTCCTGGCGCGGCCAGGTGGTCTTCGCCGATCCCGGCTTTTTCCTCCGGGGCCACCTCTCCTACGATCAGACCTTGAGCTGCAACCGGTGTCTGACGCCGATCCACGAGCCGACGAGCGCGGAGGTCGAGCTGATGATCCTGGTCGAGAAGCCGGGGAAAAAGGGTGAGGAGCGGGTGGAGCAGCTGAAGGAGGGCGAGCTCAGCGTCCTCTACCTCGACGGCGAGATCCTCGAGACGCATCCCATCCTGATCGAGCAGCTGCAGCTCAACGTCCCGATGAAACCCCTCTGCCGGCCGGACTGCCAGGGCCTGTGCCCGGTCTGCGGCATCGACCGCAACCGCGCCACCTGCACCTGCCAGGAGGCGAGCGGCGACCCGCGCTGGGCCGCCCTCGCCGCCTTCAAGCCCCGGCTGGGCGGGGGCAGAGAGTAGAGGGCCGGCCCGCGAGAGGCCCGGCCCGCAACGCAACCGAAGCGCTCTTCTAGACGAGGCTCGACGACCATGCCGAACCCTAAACGGCGCCATTCCAAGGCGCGCCGCGACCGCCGGAGGGCGCACGACGCCCTCCCTCAGCCCGCCACCTCCACCTGCCCCAACTGCGGCGAGGCGAAGATGCCCCATCGCGCCTGCGCCAAGTGCGGCTACTACCGCGGCCGCCAGGTCGTCGAGGGCACCGAGACCACCTAGAGCGGCGTGCGGCCGGCCGGCACCCCCGCGGCCGCCCTCCCGGAGGGAGGGCACGCGGAGTGCCGCGGGCCGCGCGCGCTCTGACGCGACCATGCTGCGGATCGCCGTCGACGCCATGGGAGGCGACCACGCGCCCCGGTGCGCCGTCGAGGGGGCGGTGCGCGCGGCGCGCGAGGACGGCACCGAGATCCTCTTGGTCGGCGACCGCGCGCGGGTCGAGCCCGAGCTGGCGCGGCTCGGCGCCGCGGCGGAGCCGCGCGTCGAGCTGGTGCACGCCGAGGAGGTGGTCGGCATGGACGAGCCGGCGATCACCCCCATCCGCAAGAAGCGCCGCTCGTCGATCCGCCTCTGCGCCCAGCTCGTCAAGGAGGACCGCGCCCAGGCGATGGTCAGCGCCGGCAACACCGGCGCCGCGATGATCGTGGCGAAGATGGTGATCGGCACCATCCCCGGCGTCGACCGCCCGGCGCTCGCCGCCATCCTCCCCAACGCGCGCGGCCGGACCGTGCTGCTCGACGTCGGCGCCAACGTCGACACCAAGCCGGCGCAGCTGCGCGAGTTCGCCGTCATGGGCCACTTCTACGCCCAGGAGGTGATCGGCACGCCGTCGCCGAAGATCGGCCTGCTGTCGATCGGCGAGGAGGAGGGCAAGGGGACCGACCTCACCCGCGAGGTCTTCAAGGTGCTCAAGAAGACGGGCTTGAACTTCGTCGGCAACGTCGAGGGGCGGGACGTCTTCAACGGCAACGCCGACGTCATCGTCTGCGACGGCTTCGTCGGCAACGTCGTCCTCAAAAGCGCCGAGTCGCTCGCCGAGCTGTTCGGCCGCATGCTGCGCGAGGAGCTGTCGCGCAGCCCGCGCACCAAGGCCGGCTACCTCCTCGCCAAGCCCGCCTTCGACCGCTTCCGCACCCGCACCGACTACAGCGAGTACGGCGCCGCGCCGCTCCTCGGGGTCAACGGCGGCTGCTTCATCGGCCATGGGCGCTCGAACGCCAAGGCCGTCCAGAACGCCATCCGCCGCGCCGTCGAGTTCTCGACCGCGGCCCTCGCCAACAAGATCCGCGACAAGGTGGCCGAGCTGCACAGCCAGGAGGAGCGGCTGCTCGCCGGCCTCACCGGCCACCAGGAGATCACCGCCGGATGAGAGGCGCCATCGTAGGGACCGGCATGGCCGTGCCGGACCGCATCCTGACCAACGCCGACCTCGAGAAGATGGTCGACACCTCCGACGAGTGGATCGTCACCCGCTCGGGGATCCGCGAGCGGCGGATCGCCTCGCCCGAGGAGTCGCTCTCGACCTTCGCCGTGCCGGCGGCCGAGCGGGCCCTCGCCATGGCCGGCCTGACCGGCGCCGACGTCGACCTCGTGATCTGCTCGACGGTCACCCCGGACACCCCGTTCCCGGCGACCTCGAACGTCATCCAGGACCGGATCGGCGCCGTCCGCGCCGCCTCCTTCGACCTCTCGGCCGGCTGCACCGGGTTCGTCTACGCCCTGGCGGTCGCCGAGCAGTTCCTCGAGAGCGGCTGGGCGAAGACGGCGCTCGTCGTCGGCGGCGAGGTGCTGTCGAAGGTCGTCGACTGGACCGACCGCGGCACCTGCGTCCTCTTCGGCGACGGCGCCGGCGCGGTGGTGCTGCGGGCCCAGGAGGACGACCGGCGCGGCGTCCTCGCGACCGCCCTCCACACCGACGGCTCGCTGGGCGACCTCATCACGCTCCCCGGCGGCGGCAGCAAGAGGCCGGTGTCGCGCGAGCTCTACGACAGCGGCCTCGCCTTCATCCAGATGAAGGGGAGCGAGACTTTCAAGATCGCCGTCCGCTCGCTCGCCGAGGTGAGCGACGAGGTGCTGACCGGCTGCGGCCTCGCCCATGCCGACGTCGCCTGGTTCATCCCCCACCAGGCCAACCGCCGCATCATCGAGGCGGTCGGCCAGCGCCTGGAGATCCGCGACGGGCACACCTACGTCAACATCGAGCGCTACGGCAACACCTCGGCGGCCTCCATCCCGATCGCCCTGGACGAGCTCAACCGCGCCGGCCGGATCGCCCCCGGCGACGTCCTCCTCTTCTCGGCCTTCGGCGCCGGGCTGACCTGGGGGGCGGCGGTGGTCCGCTGGTGACGGCGGCCGCCGGCCCGCCGAGCATGAGCCCCGATCCCGCACCGCTCGCCGGGCGCAAGCTCGCCTTCGTCTTCCCCGGCCAGGGGTCGCAGAAGGTGGGGATGGGGAAGGCCTGGGCGGAGGCCTCGGCCGGCGCGCGGAGCGCCTTCGAGGAGGCCGACGAGGCGCTCGGCTTTTCCCTCTCCCGGCTCTGCTGGGAGGGGCCGGAGGCGGAGCTCAACCTGACCGCCAACACCCAGCCGGCCCTCCTCGCCACCTCGATCGCGGTGCTCCGCGCCCTGGCGGACGACCCCGGCGGCGCGGGCCTCGCGCCCGCCGCGGTCGCCGGCCACAGCCTGGGCGAGTACTCGGCCCTGGTCGCCGCCGGCGCGCTCGACTTCGCCGCCGCCCTCCACCTGGTGCGCCGGCGCGGCGAGCTGATGCAGCGGGCGGTGCCGGTGGGGGTGGGGGCGATGGCGGCGGTGATGGGCCTCGACGCCGCGGCCTGCGCCGCCCTCGCCGCGGACGCCTCGCGGCAGGCCACGGCCGAGGCGCCGGGCGAGATCTGCGCCGTCGCCAACCTGAACGGCCCGGGGCAGACCGTCCTCGCCGGCCACAAGGAGGCGATCGACCGCGCCGTCGCCCTGGCGCGCCAGCGCGGGGCGAGGAAGGCGACGATCCTCGCCGTCTCCGCCCCCTTCCACTCGCCGCTCATGCGGCCGGCCCGCGAGGCGATGGCCGAGCACCTCGCCCAGGCGGCGATCCGCGACCCGCGGGTGCCGGTGGTGGTCAACGTCGACGCCGCCCCGGCGACCACCGCCGAGGCGGTGCGCGACGCCCTCGTGCGCCAGATCGACAGCCCGGTGCGCTGGGTCGAGTCGGTGCTCTGGATGAAGGAGCAGGGGGGCGTCGAGGCGTTCCTCGAGGTCGGGCCGGGGAGCATCCTCTCCGGGCTCGACCGGCGGATCGTCCCCGGCACGCTCTGCGCCCCCCTGGGCGAGCCCGACCAGCTGCGCAAGCTCCTCGCGGGCTCCATCCCGCAGGCCGCGGAGACGAGCTCCGCCCAGGAAGCCTAAGGGAGCTAAAAGGACGAGCACTGTCCCAGTTTGGTTCCGAGGACGGCCGCCTGGAAGGGGCCATTACCTTAAGGAGGTCCGATGCTCTCGCTCGCAGGCAGGACGGCGCTGGTGACCGGCGCCTCGCAGGGGATCGGGGAGGCGATCGCGCGGCGGCTCGCCGGGGCGGGGGCGAAGGTCGTCCTCGCGGCGCGGAGCGCGGAGCGCCTGGCGGCGCTGGCGGGCGAGATCGCGGCGGCGGGGGGCGAGGCCCACGCGCTCGCCCTGGACGTCGCCCAGCCGGCGGCGATCGGCGCGCGGCTGAAGACGCTGCCGCCCGAGTTCGCCGAGATCGACGTCCTGGTCAACAACGCCGGGATCACCGCCGACAACCTGCTCGCCCGGATGAGCCTCGACGACTGGGAGCGGGTGCTCGCGACCAACCTGACCGGCGCCTTCGCCCTCACCCGCGAGGTGGTGCGCGGGATGATGCGGCGGCGCTGGGGGCGGGTGATCTCGATCTCCTCCGTGGTCGGCCTCATGGGCAACGCCGGGCAGGCCAACTACGCCGCCTCGAAGGCGGGGCTGATCGGCTTCTCGAAGTCGCTCGCCCGCGAGCTGGGGAGCCGCAACATCACCGCCAATGTGGTCGCCCCCGGCTACATCGCGACGGCGATGACCGACGCGCTGCCGGAGAAGAGCCGCGACGAGCTGACCGGGGCGATCGCCCTGAAGCGCCTGGGGACGGTCGACGACGTGGCCTTCGCCGTCCTCTTCCTGGCCAGCGAGGAGGGCGGCTACGTCACCGGCGAGACGCTCAACGTCTCGGGAGGGCTGTACATCTAGAGGTGCCGGGCGGGCCGGCGCCGGGCGCCGCACCCCCGGGTCATCCCCTATGATTCAATGGACTCCGGCGAGCCCTTTGTGTTAGAACCGAGGCCCGTAGGAGACCCCACAAGGAGGAGGGAGAGCGATGGCTGTAGCGGATAAAGTCAAGAGCATCATCGTCGAGCAGCTCGGGGTGGACGCCGAAGAGGTGACCCTGGATGCCAGCTTCACCGACGACCTCGGCGCCGACTCGCTCGACATCGTCGAGCTGGTGATGGCCTTCGAGGAGGAGTTCGGGATCGAGATCCCGGACGAGGAAGCGGAGAAGATCAGCAACGTCCGCGAGGCGGTGTCGTACATCGAGCAGAACGCCGGGGATCAGAACTGACGCATCCCCCGGCTCCCCCCCAACCGCTCCCCCCATCGAACCCTCCAGATCTTGACCGCTCCAGCGCGCCGCCGCGTCGCCGTCACCGGGGTGGGCCTGGTGTCCCCTCTCGGGGTGGGCACCGCCGAGAACTGGCGCGCCCTCCAGGAGGGGAAGAGCGGCATCGGGCCGATCACCCGCTTCGACGCCGCCGGCTATCCGGCGCGGATCGCGGGCGAGGTCAAGGGCTTCGATCCGCGGGACTACGTCGACAAGAAGGACGTCAAGAAGAGCGACCTCTTCATCCACTACGCTCTCGCGGCGACCCGCTTCGCGCTGGCGGATTCCGGGCTCGCCATCGACGACGCCAACCGCGACCGCGTCGGCGTCATCATCGGCTCGGGGATCGGCGGCCTGCCGCTGATCGAGGCGACGAGCCGGGTGCTGGTGGAGAAGGGGCCGCACCGGGTGTCCCCCTTCTTCATCCCCGCGCTCGCCGTCAACATGGCCGCCGGCCAGGTCTCGATCCACTACGGGGCGCGCGGCCCCAACTCGGCGCCGGCGACCGCCTGCACCACCGGCCTCCACGCGGTGGGCGACGCCTTCCGCCTGATCCAGTACGGCGAGGCCGACGCCATGATCGCCGGCGGCAGCGAGGCGGTCATCTGCCCGCTCGCCATCGCCGGCTTCGCCTCGATGCGCGCCCTCTCGACGAGGAACGACGAGCCCGAGCGCGCCTCCCGCCCCTGGGACGCCGACCGCGACGGCTTCGTCATCGGCGAGGGCGCCGGGATCGTCGTCCTCGAGGAGCTCGCGGCGGCGCGCCGCCGCGGCGCGCCGATCTACGCCGAGATGGTCGGCTACGGCATGAGCGCCGACGCCTACCACATCTCGGCGCCCGACCCGGAAGGCGGCGGGGCGTCGCGGGCCATGCAGGCGGCGTTGAAAGACGCCGGTCTGCGCGCCCGAGTCGATCGGCTACATCAACGCCCACGGCACCTCGACCCAGTTGGGCGACCTCTCCGAGGTGCGCGCCGTCAAGCGCGTCTTCGGCGATCACGCCGGGAAGCTCGCCATCTCCTCGACCAAGTCCGCCACCGGCCACCTGCTGGGTGCCGCCGGCGGCCTCGAGACCGGCATCCTCGCCCTCGCCATCCGCGACCAGATCCTCCCCCCGACCCTCAACCTCGAGCACCCCGGCGAAGGCTGCGACCTCGACTTCGTCCCCTGCCACGCCAGGCCGACCCCCCTCGAGCACGCCATCACCAACTCCTTCGGCTTCGGCGGCACGAACGCCTCGGTGGTGATGAAGCGCTACGGCGGGGAGTAGGGCGACACGCCGGATCTGTCTTCGTCAGACTGGATCGGATCTCAGCCGAGCCAATCTATCCGCGAGATATCGCTTGGGATAAAGATATCTCGCCCGGGATAAAGATAGATCGATTCTGTCGTCATCCAACTCGATATCTCGGCGAGATATCGATTCTGATGTCATCAGAATCGTTCGGATAACATCAGAATCATTCTGATGTTATCCCAGCGGCTTGGTCCGGCTTAAAACCGGCCAGGGCGACCGCCGCGCGGGTCGGGCGGGAAGCCTGTCGGGAGGGCGGAGGCGGCAGCCCTGCCGAGCGAAGACCAGAGAGCCCGCTTGACTGGCAACCCCTGCCAGCCTCCCAATTCGTTGCCGCTCTCCCGATTTCGTTGCCACAACCTCGCGGCCGGGAGCGTTTGCTTGGTGAGGCTTTCCTAAAGAACCCCCTTTTCGGGGCTCCATGGTGCCGTTTCGGCGGACATCCACGCCGCGAAGATAAATCGGCGCCGATTTGGCGTCGCCGTCCCACGGCGAGGCTTCGCCGCGTACCGGCGAGGCTTCGCCACGGGCCGGCGGTGTCTCGACGGGCACCGGCATGACCGCGCCGGGTGGATTCGCGTGGCTGATGGGCGGCGGCGAGCCCGTTTCGCGTTGCATCGTGAGCTCGCCGCGGGGACAAATCGCCCCGCCAACCCGCGGCGGCGCCATGCCGTGTGCCAGCTTGGCGCCGCGCCGTGGTGGCGAGGCAGGACATCCACGCGGCGAAGCCACGCCGCCGCGGCGCGACATGAGGGCGCCGCAGGGTTTCGGCACGCCGCCCGCGGGCGGCGTGGTGCGGCGAGAGGGTTTCCCCGCGAGCGGTGCCGGCATCTCCATGCGGCGGCGCGGCGTGGTTCCGCCGGCTCGGTAGGTGGTGAAGGCGCCGCTCGTCTTCGCCACGCCGCCCCGCGGCGGGACCGCGGCGCGAGCCGCAGCCGGCGTGCGCTGAACGCACCGGTGCCGGTGCAGGGGGCGGCGGCGCGGCCCGCCGCGACCGCAGCCATTCGTCGAGGCTCAGGCGGTCGCGCTCCGGCGGCGTCGCGAGCGCGAAGGCGAGGAGGACGAGGCGCGGGAAGATGTGGTGGGTGGTGTCGTAGAGCGGCTCGAGGAGCAGGTGGCCGTAGGTCACCACGATGAGGACGAAGCCGAGGGCGACGAGGGCCTCGCGCCGGCGCCAGCCGAGGCAGACGAGCGCGCCGGCGGCGAGCTCGACGAACGGGATCGCCGCCCCGAGGGTCCACAGCAGCCAGACCGGGATCCAGCTCGCCGCGTAGGGCTCGACGAACAGCCGCCGGGCGTGCCCGAGCGGCCCCAGCTCGAACGTCTTCCAGAACCCCGCCATGAAGAAGATCAGCCCCAGCACCCAGCGCACGAAGAAGACCGCCCAGGCGACGCCGTCAGGTCTCGATCGCTCGCTCGATCGCGCGGCAGCCCGTCGCGCGGGGTCGTCCGGTTCGTACATGGGTGGATGCTAGCAGGGCCCGGCGAGCTGTTAGCTCGTACCGGCCAGCACCCGGAGGCGAGGAACCAGCGCGGGCTCCGCTCCCGCGACGAACTGCGCCACCGTTTCGGCCGCCTCGATCATGTGGAGGATGCGGACGCGATCCTCATCCCGCATACTGCACCTCGGCCGTCCGCAATACCTCGTCGCGGAAATACCGGCTGAGGTCCTGCGGCGTGCGCAGGTCGACGTTCTTCCCGCCGAGCATGGCGGCCAGCTCGGCTTCCATCGCGGCCAGGCCGAGCAGACCCGGCTCATGGCCGGGCTCGAATTCCACCAGCAGGTCGACGTCGCTGTCCGGCTTTGCGGTGCCGCCGAGCGTGGAACCGAAGAGGGACAGGCGGCGGATGTGCTGCTCCCGGCAGAACCGCGCCAGTTGCTCTTCAGCGATCGCCAGGTGAGGCATGGTCACTCCGTTCCGTTCCCGAGAGATCTGCCGCTCGGACAAAGGCCCTTCTCGCGAGCAGGCGAGCGATCTCGGGTCCGCTTGGGCGAGCCCATTGTACGAGAACGCGCCGGTGGCGAACCTCCTCGCCGGCCGCTTGCTCCGCGGAGTCCTCGAGAGCTCCGCCGCGTCAGTGAGGGGATCGCCCCTCGCGCTGCGTCCTATCCGCTGGAGAGCGGCCGGGACCGCGGCTCCGCGAGGCGTACATCCATACCGCCTCGATCCGATCGAGGAGGAAGATCATGCGTTACACCTTCAAGGGAACTCTCTGTGGCCTGCTCTGCGGCGAATGCGAGGAGGCGCTCTCGGACGTGACGGTCCGGCTCTACCGGCATCGCGCCGAGACGAACGTCACCGCGCTCGCCGTCGCCAACCCCGCCGACACCCTGGCCCTGCTCGCCGCGGACCAGGTCGAGGCCAAGTCCGATCTGCTCCTCGCCGAGACCAAGACCGACGCCGAGGGCGCCTTCAGCTTCGAGCTCGGCCGCGAGCAGGAGTACGGCGGCGAGGCCTTCGAGGTCGACCTGTACTGCGGCAACGTTCCCCATCGCGTCCCCGGCCACAAGGAGCCGCAGCCGCGCCAGTTCTCGATCACCACGCTGCAGCCGTCGTGGAAGGCCACCGGCGAGGCCGAGCGTCTCGCCGTCTGGCGGTACTGCATCCCATTCCGGTTCTGGTGCTACATCCGCGGCCTCTTCGACGCCTGGGTCCTCTGCGGCCGGCTGACCTCCTGCGCGGATGGCTCGCCGATTCCCGGCGCCACGGTCCGCGCCTTCGACACCGACTGGCTGCAGGACGACGCCCTCGGCTCCGCCGTGACCGACCCGTCCGGCCATTTCCGCATCGACTACAGCAGCGCCGCCTTCAAGGTGACGCCGTTCTCCCCCTGGCTCAACTTCGAGTGGGTCGGCGGCCCCGACGTCTATTTCAAGGCGACGCTCGGCACCGACGTCATCCTCGACGAGCCGCCCGCGACCGGGCGCAGCCGCGGCCGCGCAGAACATCGGCCCCTGCTTCTGCGTCGAGCTCTGCACGGACAAGGTCCAGGGAACGGGCTGCGGCGTGAGCTGCCAGCCGCACTGGCAGAAGGTCTGGGACTTCGACATCCATCCCGACGCCGGGCAGGGCGGCTCGCAGTTCTCCGCCGAGGGCTATGCGGGCGGACCGAGCTCGTCCTTCGTCTTCGGCGACGTCAACGACCGCGCCGGCGTGCTGCTGCGCGGCAACTGTCCGCTGATCAATCCCGCCGCTCCCGCGAACCCGCTGCAGTACCGCTTCGTGATCGGCGAGTACACCTGGAGCGTCAACCCGCAGGACGATCCCACCCGGGTGCCGGATCTGCCCCCCGCGGCCCTCGCGCCCGTCACGCAGATCGCCGCGACGACCGTGGGCTACGTCTACTACACCAACGCCCTGGGCTTCTCGGATTCGGCGGACGTGAAGATCACGTCGGCCGACCTCGACCCCGCCGGCTGGATCACGCCCCCCATCCTCGGCCGGGTTGTCACCGTCGACATGCGCAACGGCACCACGGCCGGCGTCGCCATCACGGACGCCAACTTCCTGCGCACCGACGAGCTGATCGTGCTCAACTCGTCGGTGATCACCGCCGCGCACCCGGCCAAGCTGCCCGGCGGGCTGCCGCAGGTGGACGCCGGCCGCGCCCTCGCCAACACGGAAAAGGAGCCGATCCGCCGCTACAAGCTCCAGTTCGAGGTGCGGGACGCCGCCACCGCGGTGACCATTTTCACCGACGCCCTGAGCTCGATCATCCTCAACAACAGCTCGCCGATCCTCGCCCTGGACCTCGAGGAGCTGCGCACCAACCAGTGCAGCCCGCTCGGCGGCGTCGCCATGGCGCACGTCCTCTATACGGTGGATCACCCGCACCTCAACAGCTTCCACCTGGAAATCTCCAGCAACCTGGGGACGGTCCATCCCGCGCCGCCCATGCCGAGCGGCAGCTTCCTGCTGCCCCCGGACCTGCTCTTCCACGGCGGCAACAGCGGCCCGCACAACGCCGGCAACACCGGCGGGTTCCCGGTCGACATCCATCTGGACCCGACCTGCGCCTACCGCGTCAATCTCTACTGGTCGACGCGTCACTATCCGCAGCCCTGGGGCGACGACAAGCCCGAGATCCTGTACTGCAAGTGAGGCGCGGCGGCGGCCGGCGATGAAGCTCTACGACCTCACCCTCGCCATCCTCGGCGTCTGGCGGATCACGCATCTCCTCCAGGCCGAGGATGGCCCGTGGGACCTCGTCGTCCGCCTGCGCCGCGCGGCGGGCGGCGGATTCTGGGGCGGGCTGCTCGACTGCTTCTACTGCCTCAGCCTGTGGACCGCCGCGCCGTTCGCCCTCTGGCTGGGCGCGGACCCGGCGGAGAAGCTGCTGCTGTGGCCGGCGCTGTCGGCCGCCGCCATCCTGCTGGAGCGGACCACCGCTCCGGCGCCCTACTGGAAGGAGGAAGACACCGATGCCCTGCTGCGGACAGAAGAGGCAGGCTCGAAGCTCGGCCGGCTCGCCGGCCGGTAGCCCGGCGATCGACCGCGGTCGGTCCGCCGGCGGTCCGCCCGCCGGCGCATCGCCCGGAGCCGGCACCGTCGAGCTCGAATACGTGGGGGAGAAGACCCTCGTCGTCATGGGCCAGGCGACGCGGCAGATCTATCGCTTCGCCGGCCGCGGCGCGCGGCTCTCCGTGGACCGCCGCGATCGAGCGTCGCTGGCGAGGGTCCCGGGGCTGTGGGAAACGGGGGCGTAGCTCCCGCGACGGACCCGGCGTGCCGGAGCGCGACCGCTGGACGTTCCAGGGCCAGACCGTCCGGCTCAGATCAGCCCCGCCCGCATCGCCTTGCTCACCGCGGCGGACTTCGAGTGGACGTGGAGCTTGTCGTAGATGGCGCGGACGTGCTCGCGGACGGTGTTGACGCTCACGCCGAGCTCACGGGCCGCGGCCTGGTAGCTGTGGCCGTCGGCGAGACAGGCGAGGAGGCGGAGCTGCTGCGGGGTCAGCCGCGCGCCGTCCAGGGTCGGGACCGGGTGGCGCTGGAGGACGCGGATGACCTGGCGGGCGATCTCCGGGGACATCGGCGAGCCCCCCTGGTACGCCTCCTCGATCGCCTCCAGGAGCCGCGCCGGCGGCGTCCGCTTGAGCAGGTAGCCGCAGGCGCCGTTCGCGAGCGAGGTGAAGATCCGGTCGTGCTCGTCGAACACCGTCAGCATGAGGATCAGGGCGCCCGGGAAGCGGGCCAGGAGGTCCGCCACGGAGTCGGGGCCGCTCCGGCCCGGCAGGTCGACGTCGAGCAGGATCACCTCGGGCGCCAGGGCGCGGTCGGCGCGCAGCGCCTCCTCGGCGCTGGCGAAGGCGCCGACGCAGCGGAAGCCCGGCGTGCCGTCGAGGAGCTGGCGCAGCGCCTCGCGCAGCGGCCTGGCGTCGTCGACCAGCGCGACGCGGAGGACGCGGGTCGCGCCGGGTGGTGCGGGCGGGACGTCTTTCATGGCCGCCACGGTATACCAACCCTCAGAGCGCCGGCCACCGCATGCTCATGCGAGGGGAAGGTCCACCTGGATGCGCGTGCCGCCTCCCGGCTCGCTCGCGATCTCGAGGCTTCCCCCCAGCTCCGCGGCGCGCCGCTCGAGGCTGCGCAGCCCCAGGCCGCACCCTGAGACGGCGGCGCGGTCGAAGCCGATCCCGTCGTCCTCCGCCCGCACCCGCAGGCGGTGGCCGTGGCGCTCGAGCGCGATCTCCACCCGCGTCGCGCGGCTGTGCTTGACGACGTTGTGGAGGACTTCTTTCAGCAGCAGCCAGAGGTTGCGCCGCACGTCGGGCGCCAGGTGGATGCGCTCGGCGCCGTCGGGAGCGGTGAGCGCGAACTGGACGCCGTGGCCGCCGAGCAGATCCTCGCCGAAGCGGCGCAGGCGGAGGGTGAGGCCGAGGAGGCTGTCCTGCTTGGGGTCGATCGACCAGACGATGTCGCCCATCGACTCCATGAGCTGGTGCGCGCCGTCGCCGATCTCGGCCAGGACCTGCTCGACGCGCTCGACGCCGTGGACCGCGGGCTGGAGCTGGCGCTGCGCCACCGCCGAGAGGATCGAGATGCGCGCCAGGGACGAGCCCATCTCGTCGTGCAGGTCGGTCGCGATGCGCGTGCGGACGCGCTCGAGGGCGAGGGCGCGGACGAGGCGGGCGCGGTGGGCGCCGTAGGCCGCCGCGGCGAGGGTGGCGGCGAGGAGCGCGACGAACCAGGGGCGCCGCCAGAGCGGCGGCTCGACCTCCAGCTCGACCGCCGCCGGCTCGCGGCTCGCCGCTCCCCCCGGCGCGACCGCCACCACCTCGAAGCGATAATGCCCCGGCGGCAAGGCGTCGTAGCGCAGGTGGCGCTCGGCAGAGGGCGGGCTCCACTCGGGCCGCAGGCCGAGGAGGCGAAAGCGGTAGCGCAGCTGGTCGCCGGCGTCGAGGTCGACGCCGAGGAACGAGATGTCGAGTGAGTGGATGCCCGGCGCGAGGGTGAGCGGCGGCGTGGCGGCGACGCCCGGCTCGCCGGCCAGGCGCGGCACGCCGTCGACGGCGAGCCCGGAGAGGAGGATGCGCGGCGGCGCGCCCGGCCGCTGCGCCGTCCGCGGGTCGAGGCGGGCGAGGCCCATGGCGGTGCCGAACCAGAGGGCGCCGTCGACCGCGCGGTAGGCGGTGACGATCGGGCCCTGCGGCAGCCCCTCGCCGACCGTGAAGCGCACCGTGCGGCCGCTCCGCGGGTCGTAGCGGTCGACCCCGCGGATGCTGCCGAAGTAGAGCCGGCCGAGGTCGTCCTCGACGATGGTGAGCACGGTGTCGCTCGCCAGGCCGTCGCGCGTCGTCATGCGGGTGAAGCGCGGCTCCGCCGCGGCGGGGTCGTCGATGCGCGTCACCCCGTCGCGCGAGGAGGCCACCCAGAGCCGGCCGCGCCGGTCGGTATGGAGCGCGTGCTCGAAGATGCCCGGCGCTCCCTGCTGCAGGCTGAAGAAGCGCAGGCGGCCCCCCCGCAGCCTGGCGAGGCCGCCGTTGTAGAAGCCGATCCAGAGGTCGCCGGCCGCGTCCTCGGCGAAGGCGCTGGGGCAGCTCGGAGGCAGCCCGTCCGCCAGCCGGAAGTGCTCGAAGCGCCCGAGCGCGCGGCGGAAGCAGGAGAGCACGACCTCCTCGGCGGGCCGGTGCGGCCGCAGGGTCCACTGCGGGAACCCGGCGACCCAGACGTCGCCGGCGCGATCGATATAAATGCGGAAGACCTCGGCGTTGATGCCGTCCTTTTCGCCGTAGATGGCGAGCGGCGGCGTCCGCGGCAGCCGCTCGAGCGGCACGGCGGGGTAGCGCAGCAGGCCGAAGCCGGTCGCGATCCACCACTCCCCGTCCGGGGCGCGCGCCGCGGTCTGCTGGGTCCCCCAGCCGGCCGCGATCCCCTCCGGGTGCCCGGGCGCGCGCGGCGCGAAGGCGCGGAAGCGGCCGTGCGCGAAGCGGTGGAGGGGGGAGCCCTGGCTCGGCGAGACGACCAGCGTCTCGCCCGCCTCGCCGGCGAAGATCGCGCTGACGGCATTCGCGGTGAGGCCGTCGGCCGTCGAGTAGCGCACCACGCCGCCGGGCGCGAGGCGGCTCAAGCCACGCCCGTTGCTGCCGATCCACAGGTTGCCGGCGTGATCCTCGAGGACCGCCGAGACCGGGAACGTGCCGAGCCCCTGCTCCGCGCCCAGCCGCTCGAGCCGCCCGTCCGCGATCCGCCAGAGGTCCTCGGTGGTGCCCAGGAACACGGCGCGGGAGCCGCGCGACAGGGCGTGAAAATACGGCTCTCGCGAGGCGAGCGGGGGCGGCGACAGGCGGAGCACTTCGCCGGGCCGCCGCGGCAGCGCCAGCGGGCCGGGCGCGAGCGACGCCGCCGCCGCGCGCTCCGCGAGCGGCCGGCGGGGCGGCGGGGCGTCCGCCGGCTCCGGCATCAGCACGAAGACGTTTTTGCCCAGCACCCAGACCCGGCCGTCGCCGTCGACCGCCAGCCCCTGCACCCGCTCCGTCCGCGGATCGCCGGTCAGCCGGTAGAAGATCGAGCGTCCGGAGGGGAGACGGCGCAGCAGGCCGTAGTAGGTCCCGATCCACAGGCTGCCGTCGGCACCCTCGGCCAGGCCGCCGACCTCCATCGGCGTGATGCGGGGGAACGGCAATCCCAGGTCCACCTCGCGGAAGTCGCCCCACGCGCGGCCCGGAGCGTGGACGTAGAGGCGCTGGCCGGCGCCCACCCACAGCCGCCCGGCGCGGTCCGCGAAGAGAGAGTGGACGAAGCTCGCCTGCGCGTCGCCGCTGAAGCGCACCACGTCGAAGAGCGGCCCCGCGGCAACGGCCCCCTGCCGCAGGCGGACGAGCCCGTCGCCGGTCCCCGCCCACAGCGCGCCGGCACGGTCTTCGACCAGGGGGTAGACGGCGGGATGCGGCAGGCCGTCCGGCGCGCCGTAGGAGCGGAAGGTCGAGCCGTCGAAGCGCGACAGGCCGGAGCTGGTCGAGATCCAGAGGAAGCCGCGGCGGTCTTCGAGCAGCGCGGTGACGCCGTCGGAAGCCAGGCCGTTGAGGCTCGAATAGGCGCGGAACGCGAGCGTCTCGGCGCGCGCGCCGGCGGCGGAGAAAGACAGCAGGAGCCAGGCGAGGACGAGCCGCGGTCGCGCCATAGTTCGGGAGGGGTCATTCTCCCACGCCGCCGCATGGTCATGCGATTTCGCCGGCCTCCCGCCTTGGCTAGCCTGCGGTCATCCCGGAGCGGGCGCGCCGCCCGCCGGGAGCCGTTCCATAAACTCTAGGGAGAACGAACATGAGATCCAAACACCGCGCCGCATGGACCGTGCTGTGGATGACGTTGATTTCGCTGGCGGGCGAGGCCCGGCTCGCCGTCGCCGGCCCCGCGCCGTCGCCCGATGGCCGCGGCGTCGCCGCCCGGTCGGTGGCGCAGAAGCCGCCCAGCGGAGGGTCGATCGACGACCTGCTGTCGGCGGTCGCCCGCCAGATCCCGGCCTTCGGCGGGATGTACGTCGGCGCGAAGGGAGAGCTCGAGATCTACCTGGTCGACACGCGGCAGCTCGCGGCGGCCGAGACGGCGATCGCCAGCGTCTTCGGGCGCGACCGCTTCGACATGTCGACCGCGCGGGCGCGGCTGGCGCAGTACGCCTTCGCCGACCTCAAGGGCTGGCACGACCGGCACCGGCTCTCGACGCTCGCCATCCGTGGCGTGGTCGCGACCAGCATCCACAAGTCGAGCAACCGGCTGCGCGTCGCGGTGGCGACGACGGACGTCACGCGCGCCGTGCAGACGGCGCTCGCCAACGCCGGCGTCCCGGCCGCCGCCGTCGAGATCGTCGTCATGAAGCCGATCTCCCAGTGGGACTCGCTCCTCGACCGCCGCCGGCCGCTCCTCGGCGGCCTGGAGGTCGGCGGCAGCGGCTGCACCCTCGGCTTCCTCGCCACGCTGCAAGGCCAGGCCGGCTTCGTCACCTGCTCGCACTGCACCAACGTGCAGGGCGGCGTCGAGGGGACGGTCCTGCACCAGCCGACGATCTCGGGCGACGACAACCGCATCGGCATCGAGACCGCCGATCCGGCCTATTTCTCCGGCTCCGGCTGTCCGTCGGGGCGGCAGTGCCGCTTCAGCGATGCCGCGTTCTTCGCCCGCCGCGGCGGGCCGAGCCAGTCGACCCCGCTCGCGACCGCCGCCTTCGGCCACCTGGCCGACGCCGACAGCGCGCTCGACATCCTCGCCGAGCTCCAGATCGTCGGCCGCGCCGTGGCGCCGGTCGACGGCGAGCTCATCGCCAAGGTGGGCCGGACGTCGGGCACCACCACCGGGCTGATCGCCGACACCTGCATGGACCTCAACACCAACGGCACCAACTTCACGCTCCTCTGCCAGGATCTGGTGACGCAGACCGGCAGCACCCGAGGCGGTCCCGGCGACAGCGGCTCGGCGGTGTTCAGCGAGAGCGCCACCCCGATCTCGAGCCTGCCGCCGGCCACCCTCTACGGCCTGGTGTGGGGCGGCAACGACACCTCCTTCGGATTCAGCCCGATCTCCGCCATCCAGCAGGAACTCGGGCCGCTGCGGGTCTTCCCCGGCGACCCCGGCGCCAACAGCCCGCCGGAGGTGAAGATCCACCAGCCGCTCGCCTTCGCGCACGTCGGGGTCGGCGGCTCGAACTTCGTCGACTTCCAGGCCGACGTCGTCGACTACGAGGGCTGCTGCAGCGACGTGACCTGGACGTCCGACAAGGACGGCGTCATCGGCCACGGCACCACGCCGGAGTTCACCTTCCAGAGCCCCGGCACGCGGACGATCACCGTCACCGCGACCGACAACGACGGCGCCACGGCGAGCGACGCCATCGAGGTCACCGCCGGCACCAGCCCGCCGAGCGTCTCGATCCTCAAGCCCGCGGCGGCTCAGGTCCTCTACACCGGCGTCACCAACGTCTTCTCGGGGACCTCGCTCGATCCCAACGAGCCGTTCTTCTCGATGCCCTGCTCCGACCTCGTCTGGACGAGCTCCCAGGCCGGCGATCCCTTCCCGGTGACCGGCTGCGACCCGCAGGTCACCTTCCAGACCGTCGGCGTGCGCAACCTCACTCTCACCGGCACCGACTCCCTGGGTCTCGCCGCCAGCGTCACGATCGGCGTCAGCGTGCAGACCGCGCCGGTGACGAACCCGCCGGCGGTGACGATCACCAACCCACTGGACGACTACCTGCTGCCGGCCTCGACGGCGGTGACGCTGACCGGCACGGCGCAGGACCCCGCCAACCAGAGCCCGCTCAGCTATCAATGGGTGCTCGTCGACGGCCCGATCCAGACCGTCCTCGGCACCGGCTCGGTGGCGAGCGGCGGCCAGATCACGCTCTCCTGGAAGCCGAGCGACAACGTCGGCTTCCGCTGCGGCGGCGAGCCGGTGACCCTGGAGCTCGACGTGACGAACCCCGGCGCCAAGACCGGCAAGGCCACGGTCGACGTCCTGGTCGGCTATCCGCCCTGCTGAAGCGGCCGGGATGAGCCGCCGCTCCGCCGCTCCGCGGATCCGCGGAGCGGCGTCGCCCCACAGCGCCGCTTGTAACGCGAGCGGCTCCTCGCGAGCCAGTACGTCGGGAGGCCGGCATGCCGCCGGTCTCCCGCCGGACGCTCGAGCTCGTGGCGAGCGTCGACTGGAGACGGCGCGATGACAGATTCCAAGCATTCCAAGAAGCAGCTCCACTCCCTCGACGAGGCGGTCGGCGTCCTCGCGACGCGGAAGCTCGCCGCGGCGCAGCCGGCCGACCTGGTGGCGCAGTTCAAGAAGCAGGGCATCGGCAGCCTGGACGATCTCGCCAAGGCGATCGTCGAGCAGGCGGCCGGCGCCGTGCGCGGCAACGCCTATGACCCCGAGGTCTTCCCGGTCTGCTACAAGTTCACCACCGCCCGGCCGCATTTCGGCGACATCAGCCAGGAGGACCTGCAGCAGCTCGTGGACCTCGTCAAGCCCGGGCTCCCCCAGGGCGGTCCGGCCGGCGGCGGCCAAGTCGGGAACGGATAAGCCAGCGACGCGAACCTGGGCGGGGCCGGCCGGTCCGGCGGCCTCCGCCCACCGCCCCGGCTCATCGCGGGGGAGGAGCCGGCCTCGCCCGGCGCTCCCCTCGGGCGCCGTCTCTTCGACCCGGAGGTCCCATGCCGACCGCAGAGAGCTGTACCCAGGCCATCGACCGCGCCCTCGGCTGGATCCTCGCGCACCTCGAGGAGTTCGACCCCTTCCGGCGCGGCGACTCCTTCGAGATCAAGAACGGCCAGAAGGTCGGCGAGATCGCCATCCTCCTCCAGGCCTATGTCGGGGCGACCGGCGACCGCGACGGCGCCGCGCCGCGCCGCTTCGTCGCGCTGCTCGAATCGGTCTACGCCAACCGCCAGTTCAGCGAGCGCCTGCTCCGCTCGCCCGCCGAGCTCGTGCTCTTCGCCGAGGCCTATGCCGGCCTCCGCTCGGTGGGCCGCGACGAGCCCGGCCGGCGGGCGCAGCTCGAGCGCGCCTTGGCCGCCGGGCTGCTGGAGCACAACGAGCGCCTGCCGCACCGCATGATGGACATCGCCTCCTGCCTGGAGGCCGGCGGTTTCGACCATCCCTGGCCCAGCCTCGAAGAGCTCTACGACCGCTCGATCCTCGGCCGCATTCCGTCGGCGCTCTTCCTCAACGAGGACGGGCTGTACGCCCTGACGCACGTGCTGATGTTCCTCTACCGTTTCGGCTGCCGCCCGGCGAGCCTGCCGCCCGGCCAGGTGGCGAGCCTGCGCGGTCTGCTCTCGACGCTGATGATCGTGATGGCCCAGGAGCGGCACTGGGACCTGCTGGCGGAGATCCTCCTCTGCTGGGAGGCGATCGGCTACCCGCCGGCCGCCGTCTCGGAGCGCTGCTGGGAGGCGCTCCTGGCGCGGCAGGACGCGGCGGGCGCTCTCCCCGGCCCGGAGTGGGCCGTGCCGCTCTACGCGGCGGCCGAGGGGCTCGGCAAGGTGAAGCCGGAGGACAGCCTACTTCTCGCACTACTACCACACGACGCTCGTCTCGATCATCGCCGTCTGCCTCTGCCGCCGCAACCTCGAGCACGGGCGGCCGCCGCTGGCGCTCCCGGCGAGCGGCGCCGGCCGCCGAGAGACCGCGCCGGCCGCCGCGTGCGCCGATGCCGCGACGCCGGGCGGAGGGCTGGCTGGCGGACCTCGCCGCGACCGCTCGGCGGCGCGCCGCGGGTGCGCCGCGACACCCTCTACCATCTCCTGCTCGGCGCTCATCTGGCCGCCGGGGCCGCGGGCCGGCGGAGCGGCGCGGCGGAGCGTGGTCCGCCGGATCGCCGAGCGGCTGGAGAGGCCCGGGCGTCGACGGAAGCGACGCCGAGACCCCGCCGTTCCTCGCCCTCGCCGCCGCCGGGGTCCTCGCCGCGGCGGGGCTCGCGCATCCCGCCCTCGACGGGCCCGGCGGCTTCGCCGCCCGCGCCGCCGAGCTGCTCGCCGCGATCCCGGCGGCAGACCCGCTCGAGGACCTGCCGCTCTCTGACAAGCGCGCGCTGCTCTATGCCCTGGGCCTCCATCCCGCACCGCGCGGCGTCGGCCTCGCGGCGACCCTGGCGTACGCCGGCGCGCTCCCCATCGGCATGCCGCCCGAGGTCTTGGAGGAGCTGCTGCAGCGGATCGGCTCCCTCACCGCCTGGGGCACGCGGCCGGTCGATCTCGGGGCGGACGGCCCCTGGCTCGAGGAGCTGCTGTCGGCCACCGCCATCCGCCTGCTGCGCGGCTACGACCTCGCGACCGCCGCCCGCACGCTGCGCGCCCTCGCCTACCTCGGTCTGTGCGGCGCGGGATGGCGGCAGGGGATCGACTTCCTCCTCCTCCAGCAGCGCGCCGAGGGCTGCTTCGGGCTCCTCGCCGCCGAGGAGGGCAAGATGAGCGCGGCGCGGCCCGGATTCGCGCCCGACACCGACCTCTACCTGCTCACCACGGTCGAATGCCTCTGGACCCTGGCCGAGAGCCGCGGCTGGCGCCTCTTCGCGAGCTTTCGTCCTGCCGGAACCGTCTCCCGCGGCCTGGCGGCCCCCGCCGCGGTCCTCGCCAGCTCCGCCGCGGCCTCTTGATCGGCTATCCGGCTCGTGATCGGCTATCCGGCGGCGCGGCCTGCCGTGCACGCCGGCACCGTTGCATACTCATGCGATATCGCCGGCCGCACAGCTTCGGCTAGCCTGCGCCCCTCTCCCTCCCGCCCGCCTGCCCGCCGTACCCATGACCATGCGATAGCGGCGCCGCCGCGCCTTTTCTACTCTGCGTGAAGAGGCGCCGCCTCTCCTGAACGGGCACTCTGCCCGGCGGGAACTTTCCATACCTTGGGGAGGATGAGTCATGAGACGGAAACACCGTACCGCATGGATCGTGCTGTCGACGATGTTGACTCTGGCGGCGGGGGAGGCGCGGCTTGCCGTCGCCGGTCCGCTGCCGTCGCGCGAAGCCGACCGTGATGTCTCCGCGGCGTCCCTGGCGGCGCGGGTGGCGGCCCGGCCGCCCGGCGCCACGGCGTCGATCGACGATCTGCTGTCCGCGGTCGCCGCGCAGGTCCCGACCTTCGGCGGGATGTATCTCTCGCACGGGGTGCTGCAGATCTATCTCGTCGATACGCGGCAGGGGGCGGCGGCCGAGGCGGCGATCGCCGCCGTCTTCGGGCGCGATCGCGTCGACGTGTCGAACGCGCGGGTGTTGACGGCGAAGTACACCTTCGCGCAGCTCAAGGGCTGGCACGACCGGCACCGGCTGGCGACGCTCGCGGTCCGCGGCGTGGTCATGACCGACATCCACAAGTCGAGCAACCGGCTGCGCGTCGGAGTGGCGACGACCGACGTCACGCGAGCGGTGCAGACCGGGCTCGCCAATGCCGGGATCCCGGCCGACGCGGCCGAGATCGTCGTCATGCAACCGATCGCGCCGTTCGACACGCTGCTCGACACGCACCGGCCGCTCGTCGGCGGCCTGCAGATCGCGAACGACGGCGGCGGCGGCTGCACCCTCGGGTTCCTCGCCGTGCTCCAGGGCCAGGCCGGCTTCCTCACCTGCTCGCACTGCACCGACGTGCAGGGCGGCGTCGAGGGGACGGTCATCCACCAGTCCACCGTCATGGGCAGCCTCAACCGCGTCGGCGTCGAAACCGCCGATCCGCTCTACTTCTCGGGGTCCGGCTGCCCGTCGGGGAGGCAGTGCCGCTTCAGCGATTCGGCGTTCATCGCCCGCAACGGCGGGCCGAGCCAGAGCGTCCCCCGGGCGGCCGCCGACTTCGGGCGCATCGCCTTCACCGACAGCACGCTCGCCATCTTCACCGACTTCGAGGTCGTCGCCAAGGTGATGGCGCCGATCGACGGCGAGCTGGTGAGCAAGGTTGGGAAGACCTCGGGCCTCACCGGCGGTGCGATCTCCGACACCTGCACCGACCTCAACGAGAACGGCACCAACAAGACGATCCTCTGCCAGGACCTCGTCCAGGAGACGGACACCCCGGTGGCCGGACCCGGCGACAGCGGCTCGGCGGTCTTCAGCACCAACGGCACGCCGCAATCGGATCTTCCGCCGGCCATCCTCTTCGGCCTCCTGTGGGGCGGCAACGGGACCTCCTTCGCGTTCAGCCCGCTCGGCGCCCTCCAGATGGAGCTCGGCTCGCTGAAGGCGTTCCCCGCCGACGCGGGAGCCAACAGCCCGCCGGAGGTGAAGATCCGGCAGCCGTTCTCCTTCAGCCACGTCGGGGTCGGCGGCTCGAACTTCGTCGACTTCCTGGCCGACATCGTCGACTACGAGGGCTGCTGCAGCGACGTGACCTGGACGTCCGACAAGGACGGCGTCATCGGCCATGGCGCGACGCCGGAATTCACCTTCCAGAGCGCCGGCACGCGGACCATCACCGTCACCGCGACCGACAACGACGGAGGCACGGCGAGCGACAGCATCCAGATCACCGCCGGCACCAGCCCGCCGAGCGTCTCGATCGTCAAGCCCGCCGCCGCCCAGATCCTCTACACCGGCGTCACCAACGTCTTCTCGGGGACCTCGCTCGATCCCAACGAGCCGTTCTTCTCGATGCCCTGCGCGGACCTCGTCTGGACGAGCTCCAAGGCCGGCGACCCCTTCCCGGTGACCGGCTGCAATCCGCAGGTCACCTTCCAGACCGTCGGCGTGCGCAACCTCACTCTCACCGGCACCGACTCCTTGGGTCTCGTCGCCAGCGCCACGGTCGGCGTCAGCGTGCAGACCGCGCCGGTGACCAACCCGCCGGCGGTGACCATCACCAATCCCCTGGACGACTACCTGCTGCCGGCGGCGACCGTCGTCACGCTGACCGGCACGGCGCAGGACCCCGGCAGCCAGAGCCCGCTCACCTACCAGTGGGTGCTCACCGACGGCCCCGTCCATACCGTCCTCGGCAGCGGCTCGGTCAACAACGGCGGCCAGATCACGTTCCCCTGGAAGCCGAGCGACAACGTCGGTTTCAACTGCGGCGGCGAGCCGGTGACCCTGGAGCTCGACGTGACGAACCCCGGCGGCAAGACCGGCTTCGCCACGGTCGACGTCCTGGTCGGCTATCCGCCCTGCTGAAGCTGAAGCGGTGAGCCGCCGCTCCGCGGGCCCGCGGGCTCGCGGAGCGGCATCGCCGCCCCTACTCCAGCCAGCGGTCGAAGAAGCCGGTCATCCGCTCGTAGAAGTGGCGGCTGGACTCGGGCTTGAAGCCGTGCTTCTGGTGGGGGTAGACGGCCTCCTCGAAGGGGATGCCGGCGGCGATCAGCCTGTCGGTCAGGTTGAACGGTGTTCTGCGGGTGGACGTTGTCGTCGGCCAAGCCGTGGACGATCAGCAGGTGGTCCTTGAGCTTCGTGGCATAGGTGATCGCCGAGGAGTCCTTGTAGCCCTGCGGGTTGTCCTGCGGGCGGTCCAGGTAGCGCTCGGTCCAGATGGTGTCGTAGAGCGTCCAGTCGGTGACCGGGGCGCCGGCGACGGCGGCCTTCCAGACGCCCGGCGCGTTGAAGACGCAGTAGAGCGTGTTCGAGCCGCCGCCCGACCAGCCCCAGAGGCCGAGGCGGGAGCCGTCGACGTAGCCCAGATGCTTCAGGTACTCGACGCCGGCGAGCTGGGCGTCGAGGTTGCCGTTCGACATCCGCCGGTGGTCGCGGTCCTCGCCCGCCTTGCCGAAGAAGAGCGACGAGCGGTTGTCGACCGTGAAGGACACGTAGCCGCGCTCGGCCATCATCTTCTGCCAGCCGCTCCCCAGGTTCCACTGGTTCTTGACCTGCTGCGAGCCCGGCCCGCCGTAGTGGAAGACGAGCGCCGGGTAGCGCCGGGCCGGGTCGAAGCCGGCGGGTTTGAGGATGCGCGCCGGCAGCTTGACGCCGTCGGGGCCGTCGATGGTCACGAACTCCCAGCGCGGCAGCTTGGCGGGATCGAAGGCCGGCGGCCCGGAGGGGAGCTCGGCGAGGCGCGAGCCGTCGGCGCGCCGCACCTCGGCGCGCGGCGGGTGGTCGGCGTCGCTCCAGGTGTGGACCCAGCTCCCGGTCTTCTCGGCGGCCGCCCCCACCTCGTTCCAGCCGGGGTCGCCGGCGAGGGTCTTGACCGAGCCGCCGTCGAGCGGCAGGAGCATCACCTGGCGCTCGATGGGGGAGAGGACGCCTCTGCCGCCGTCGATGGGGACGGCGAAGCCGGTCGCCAGGGCGTAGCCCCGGCCGCCGCCCTCCTCGACCACGCCGTCGAGCGAGGTCACGGCCCAGCCCTGGGGCGACAGCGGCTTCGCCGCGCGGAGCGCGGGGTCGTAGAGATAGAGGCGGCGCCAGCCGCTCGTCTCGGAGCCCCAGATGACGCGGCCGTCCTGCAAGAAGCGGAAGTCGTCGCCGAGGTTGACCCAGGTGCGGTGCGTCTCGCCGAGCGCCACGGCGCAGAGGCCGTCCGCCGCCTGGCAGCGCAGCAGATCGAGCTGGGTCTGCTCGCGGTTCAGGCGCTGGATCGCCAGCCATTTGCCGTCCGGCGCCCAGGCGACCCGCGCCAGGTAGTCCCCCTCCTCGCCGCCCGTCCCCATCCAGGTCGTGACGCCGCTCGCGACGTCGAGCACGCCGACCCGCACCCGCGGGTTGGGCTCGCCGGCCTTGGGGTACTTCTGCCAGGCGACCGTCGGGTAGCGGGGGCTGTAGTCGACGATCGGGTAGCTCTCGACCGGCCGCTCGTCGAACTCGTAGTAGGCGATCTTCGTGCCGTCCGGGCTCCACCAGTAGGCCTGCGGATGGCGGTCCCAGATCTCCTCGCCGTAGACCCAGTCGACCTTGCCGTGGAGGATCTCGTCCTCCTTGCCGCCCTCGGTGAGCGCCCGCTCTTTGCCGCTCGCCAGGTCGAGCAGATGGAGGTCCTCGCCGCGCACGAAGGCGAGGCGAGCGCCGTCGGGCGAGAACCTGGGGTCCTCGGGGGCGGCGGCATGGCCCGCGCCGGCCGCGGTCAGGCGCGCCAGGCGGCGGGAGGCGATCGGCAGGAGATCGAGCTCGCCGCCGGCGGAGAGGAGGAGCGCGTCCCCCTTGGGCGACCACTGGTAGCCGTCGAGGTCGCGCTTCCCCCCGTCTTTCCCGCGGAGCTCCGCCAGCGCGAGCAGCTTCTCGCGCCGTCCGCTCGCCGCGTCGAGGCTCCAGATCGCCTCCTCGCCCGTCTCGTCCTTGAAGACGTAGGCGAGCCGCCGCCCGTCCGGCGACCAGGCGTACTGCGCCGGGGCGCGGCCGAAGGCATCCTTGGCGAAGAGGGCGTCGAAGGTGAGCCCCCGTCTCGCCTTGGCGGGCGGCTCCGCCGACGGCAGGGCGAGGGCGGGCGCGGCGAGGGCGAGCAGGGCGAGGGCGAGCCGGGTGCGGCGAAACCGTGGAGCGCGGCGTGGATTCATCGGAACCTCCGAGTCGGGCGGCCCAGTCTATCGCCCTCCCGCCCCCTGCCGCGCACCGCTCTCCCGAGGCGGGCGCAACCTTCGAAGCCCCGCTCCCGTAGTGCTCGTCAGACGTCGATTCGAGGAGACCGCCCATGCGATCGAGCGCCCCGTCCACCGTCGCCCTCACCCTGGCCTTCTGCGCCGGGCTCGCCGCCGCCGCTCCCGCGGCGCGCGCCGCCGACATCGCCGCCCGCGCCTTCCGCGAGAGCTTTCCCGCCGGGCAGCCGGTCCGCCTGGCGAACCTCGTCGGCCGGGTCGACCTGGTGGCGGCGCCGGCCGGCCCGACGACGGTCGAGGTGACGGTCCACGCGCGGGGGGCGGACGCCGCCGAGACCGCCCAGCTCCTCGCGCTCGCTACGCTGGATCAAGTCGCGCGACCGCCAGGGGCGCGAAGAGCTCGCCCTCTCCTACCCGGTCGACCGCTACCGCGGCTTCTGCTATCCGGGGTTGGAGCGGGCGGAGCACGTGCCGGCGTTCATCTCCCTCTTCAGCCCGAGCATGACCGCGACGGCCTCGTACCTGGGCGACACGGTGCGGGTCTACTCGAGCCCGCGCTCGGGGGTGCCCGTCCTCTACGCCGACCTGAAGATCGGCGTGCCGGCGGGCGCCGGCCTGGGGCTGCGCAACCTGGTCGGCCTGATCGCCGGCGGCGATCTCCAGGGGGACCTCGACCTCGGCACGGCGAGCGGCGACGTGCGGCTCGCCTCGGTGACCGGCCGCCTCACCGCCGACAGCGGCTCGGGCGACTGGAGCCTGGGGACGGTGCGCGGCGAGACGGCGATCTCGACCGGCTCGGGGGACGTCGAGATCGCCAGCCTGGTCGGCAACGGCGAGCTGGAGACCGGCTCGGGGGACGTGGCGATCGGGCGGATCGCGGTCGGCAGCCTCAAGGTCAAGACCGGCTCGGGCGACGTGACGGTGCGCGCCGGCACCGCGGCGAGCGTCGTCGCCGACACCGGCTCGGGCGACGTCCGCCTGGCGAAGCTGGACCTCGAGGAGCTGTCGGCCGACACCCGCTCGGGCGACGTCACCCTGCAGGCGCCGCTCGACCGGGCGCGCCGCCTGTCGATCGAGACCGCGAGCGGCGACGTCCGCATCGCCGGCGGCGCCGCCGCCGCCTTCGACCTCCAGGCCCATCAGGGGAGCGGCGACCTCGTGGTGGGCTACCGCGACGCCGTCCTGCGCCACGACCGCGACAAGCTGGTGGGAGCCCGCCGCGGCGACGGCCACGCCCAGATCCGCGTCGAGACGCGCAGCGGCGACTGCACCGTCACGCCGTAGAGAGAGCGGTCCCGAACGGCGACCGGGACCTACATCTTGCGTAGGCTGGGGTGAGCGCAGCGAACCCCAGCTTTGAAACGATGAAGTGACGCCGGGCCGGCCGGCGGACCGAGCGCGCCCCGCCGGCGAGAACGGCCACGCGCCGAGCGTGCTCAGCCGCGGCCCTTCGCCGCCGGCACCCTGAGCGTCAGCTCGCCGCCGGGCACCACCACGCCCGCGGCGCACGAGCTGTCGTCGGCCGGCGCTCGGCCGATCCGCAGGGCCGCGAGACCGGCGGCGGCGCCGGCACAGACCGTGTAGGCCCCCGGCTCGAGCATGGGAACGATCCTCTGGCTCGGGCGAGCCGGAGCGACGCCGTTCACCGCCGCCCAGGCTTGGAGATCGCTGCCGCTCCCCAGCACCGTGTCACGGAAGAGCCAGGCTCCGACCATGGCGACCTCGGCCTCGTCCGGTGCCGTCGTGCCGAGGTCGAGCACGATCGTTCCACCGACGGGAGTCACCGGGATCACCAGGCCCTGAGCGCCCTGGAGATCGACCGTCAGGGCTCTCGCGGCGAAGCCCACCGCGAAGACGGAGAGGCTCGCGTGCTCGCTGCCGGCCGGCAAGCGCAGCTCGAAGACGCCGTCGACGTCGGTGAGCGCCTCGGGGATGAAGCCTCCGAGCCGCCCCGATTCGTCTTGCACGAAAGCCACGACCTTGACGCCCGGCAGGGGCTGACCGACCGGCGATACCACCTGTCCCGACAGCTTGACCCGCCGGCGCAGGACGAGGTGGACGTTCTCGAGCGGCTGATCCTTCTCGATCTCGCCCTCGACGGCGTCGGAGAGCATTCCGGCGTCGCCGTCGCCCCGCGCCGCCTCGAATCGCCACCGTCCCGGAGCGAGGCCCCGCAGCTCGAAGCGGCCTTCCGCCTTCGCCGAGGCGTCTCGCGCGGTGTCGGCTCCCGCAGCCTGACCCACCGCGCGGACGACGGCGTCCGGCGCGGCCTCGCCCTGCTCGTCCACGACGTCGCCGCGCACCGTCGTGTCCGGCAGCTCGATCTTCACCCGGACGACCCGCTGGCCCGCGGACTTCGCGATCGCGAGGGAAGGGATCGATCCGCGGATGTGGAGCGGGGCGTTCTCGACCTCGACCGGCCATGGCTCCTTCTGCTCCGGGAGGGTGACCTCGAAGCGGCCTCTCTCGTCGCTTCGCGTGGCGACGCGCCGGGAGCCGTGCGAGCCGCCGAACCAGAGGAGCGCGCGCAGCGGCTCCCGGCCCAGGGTCACCTCTCCCTCCACCTCGAGGAAGGGGAGCTGGATCTCGTAGGGAGCCATCCCGGGCTCCAGGTCGACGTCCTGGCTCGCCCAGATCGAGCCATGACCGCCTTCGATCTGGATCGAGTAGCTCCCCGCAGGCAGGCCGTCCGATGTCCAGCTGCCGCGCTCGTCCGCCGTGGCCTTCGCCACCTTCGGCGCCCGCCCGGGGACGGGCCCCCGTTGGAAGAGCGAGATGCCCCACCGGCTGCCGCCGGGCTCTCGCGGCGGCGTCAACCGCACCGCGAGGCGCGCCGGGGGCTGGAGCTCGATGGCCTTGACCTCCGTCTCCAGGCCCGCCGCCACCGCGAGCGGGGCGAGCGTCGTGGGAGCGAACCTCGGATGACGGGCGACCAGCGTGTAGCTGCCGGGAGCCAGGCCGTCGAACTCGAAGAAGCCCCGGGAGTTGACCTTCGTCTTCTGCTGGAGCGCGCTCTGGCGGTCGAGGTCGACGAGGCTCGGACCCGGACCCGATTCGAGAGGAGACAGCTCGATCGTGCAGTCTGCCCAGCGGAAGGCGCGGTCGGGAGCGACGACCCAGCCGACGACCGACGCTCCCGGCTTGAGCTCGACGGAGCCCATCCGATACCTGCCGCCCGGCGGCACTCGCGCCCCCCACCGTGAATGGGTGATGAAGCCGGGAACCCGCAGCCGAAAATCGAGCTCGCCGGCGGGCACCGCGCAGCGGAAACGAGGACCCGTGAGAGCGCAATCCTCCGTCGTCTGCGTGAACTTCTCCGCAGCGCCGGGAGCCGATCGGAAGAGGACGAAGACCCGCTGGGGCGTACGGTCCGCCGGAGCCTTGAGCTCACCCTCGATCGTACCGGCTGGAAACAGCCGCAAGGCGACGGTTCGGGAGCCGTCCACGGCGAAGTATTCCGGCCGGCTCCAGCGGCCCGGCGCCTGCGCCGTCACCCGCCATTGCGAGCCCTCCGGCAGCTCGAAGATCGCTTCTCCGGGCAGCGTCACCTGAGCGCGCCGGCTCGCCGGCTCGCCAGCCCGCGGAGGAACCGCCGTCAGCTCGACCGTTCCAGAGGTCGATCCCTTCGTGCCGTCGCCGACCTGGACGGAAACCCTGACCGTCCGAGTCGGGGGGGCGTTGGCCGCCAATGCGGCGACGACGGCGAGCGAGGTGAGGAAGAGCTTCATCGCCTCAGTGGACGTCGATGAACTGACAGACTGCATCCACCTGCTGGCAAGAGATGACGGTCGTGCCCTTGGTCGTCAGACCGCACCCGGTGGTGCCGACCTCCCCCGCCTCCACTCCGGCGCAGGTGAGCTGCATCGTGCTGCGATCACGCTTGCAGATATAGCAATTCTGAGGAGTCGTCGTCGGCGGCGGCGAGTCCGGCGGCGAACAGAAGGGATCGCTCGCTCCCAAGCACGGGCTGCAATCGCCAGCACACTGGTTCTGCGGCGGGGCGACAGCAGCGCTCGCCGCAACGGCCATCCCCAACGCTGCGACCAAAACCATTCCCAACCAAAGATTGTTGTTGAGTCCCTTGCTCATTGGTCTCTCCCCCTTTTTCTTCTCTTCAAGGAGAGATTAATCCAGATTTATTTAGCGTTCAATGATCTCTTCGGGAGCGGCTCCCCGCCGCCGGCGGGCCGCCAGGTAGACGCTCAGCCCGAGGGCGTTGGTGAGGAGGATCAGGCCGGAGATCTTGAGGGCGAAGAGGGCCGTGGGACACGCCCTCGCCAATCCGAGCCGCGCCGCGCGCCGCGGCAGCGCCGCCGCCGTCGCGGTAGCTCGGCGCGCGGCGCGGTAGCCCAGCGAATCGAGCGGAAACCCGGCGCGCGGTGCGGAGGCTCAGCGGATCGAGCGGAAACCCAGAGCGCGGCGCGGACGCTCCGGCGCGCGAACGGGAAGGCGAGCGCATCGAGCGGAAGCTCGGCGCGCGATGGGGAAGCCCGGCGCGCGAACGGGAGATCGAGCGCGCGGCCGGGCGAGCGGAAGAGCGCGGGCCTTCCGGGAAGAGGCGGCGCGTAAGAGGAAAAGATGAGTTTTTCCCGGAAGAGGCCGGGGTGCGGCAGGAAGGCGTCAACCCTTCCCGGAAGAGCTCGCGAGCCGCGGGAAAACCTCGGCTCTTCCCGGAAGAGGGCGGGCGGGAAGGGGAAGAAGCCGTGCCCTTCCGGGAAGAGGGCGCGCGCCGCGGGAAAACGCGAGCCCTTCCCGCCGTCTCAGCTCACCGGCGACCCAGTCGGCCTTCGCCGCCGCGGCGCGACGCCGCCGAGGTATCAAGAACGATCATCGACCCTGGCGCTCGGCGGCGACGAGATCGGCGCTCGGCCCGCTCGGCTCGACGCTCGGCCGGCTGCGCAAGCGCGCCACCATCTCCTCGCGGGTCGGCCGCTCGATCGACCGTTCGACTTCCCGCAGCAGGTACTCCGGGATCGACATCCCGCCTGCGCGGCCCGCGCCTCGAGCTTCCCGTGCACCTCGTCCGGAACGTTGCGGAGATGTGCCATCAGTGTACCTATATGTGCAGCACATGTCGAAGGGATCGGGCCCCCTCAACGAGCACCTGCCCGCCGCGGGCTAGCCGTGCCGCCCCATAAGTCCAGTGACGCGAACCGCATGCCAGAGCGAAAACGACAATTTGGCCGGCAGGTTACACGGAGAGCCGCAAGTCGAATGGAGAGAACGGGTTGTGCGAGACAAGGAGGACGCGGAATGGAGCTGAGAGGCCGTGTCGGCAGCCCCAAATTCGGGGGTAACACGAAACCGGCCCGGAAACCGCGTAGAATCAGCAGCCTGGGAAGGCGGCAGTCGGAATTGCCCTGATCTGTACGGAGGGATTGCGACCGATCAGACGCGCCAGAGGTCGAGCCTTGTTGTAGGTCTGCTCGGTCCCGTCGGAATTGCCCTGATCTGTACGGAGGGATTGCGACTTGCTCGCAGCCGCCGAGAAGCCAGGCAGTGACCTTGAAACCGTCGGAATTGCCCTGATCTGTACGGAGGGATTGCGACTCTGGAAGACGCCGATCGATCTGAGTCGTGTCGCTTCTTGTCGTCGGAATTGCCCTGATCTGTACGGAGGGATTGCGACTCAAGTCAGGCGCGAGAACGACCCTCCAGTCCGAGTTGATGTCGGAATTGCCCTGATCTGTACGGAGGGATTGCGACACAAGAGCTGTCGCTGATCCAGCCCCCTTGGCTTCTTGGACGTCGGAATTGCCCTGATCTGTACGGAGGGATTGCGACTTCTCCTTCGGTTCCTGAGAGTCGGCTTTCGACCTGAAGCTCGTCGGAATTGCCCTGATCTGTACGGAGGGATCAAGGCGTGCTGGGTTTCAAGCGCTGGAGTTTCCCCGCCCAGATTCTTCGCTCCGCTCAGAATGACAAGGGCCAATTCAGTGGCCGTAGGCTGGGGTGAGCGCAGCGAACCCCAGCATCGCGCGCTCGGGCGGCTGAATTCGCTAGCCCGTCTTGCGCAGCTGCGGGCGGTCCACCGCGTCGGGGCGTCTCTTTCTTTCCACGGTGAGCTCATCGGCCACGAATCGCCGTGCCTGCGAGAGAACCCGGCGGCGAGCGCATCGTCGACCGCCTGGGCGGGGCGACGGGGTTGCCGCCGGGGCGTGTCGCCGGGGTTGGTGGCCGTTGTGGCGTGGAGACGCCCCGACGGCGGTGGACTCGGCAGGTTCGTGGTTAGGGACTGGGGCGTCTCTACGGGGCCGGCTCGCGGCAGTCGCATGATTTTGTCTACACCCTATGAGCGGAGCGAAGGATCCGGGGCGGAAGGCTCTTCGGAGCCAGCCGCTCTGCGAGTCGGGGAGACCCTTCCCCAGATCCCTCGCTCGCCCAGGATGACAATAGGGTGGGTTGCAGGCCCTGGCGCCTGCCCTCATAGGCCTGCAGGTTCCCGCTGGCGCGCGCCTACATCTTGCTGTAGTTCGGGCCGCCGCCGCCCTCGGGCGGCACCCAGGTGATGATGGCGTAGGGGTCCATGATGTCGCAGGTCTTGCAGTGGACGCAGTTGCTGGCGTTCACCTGCAGGCGCTCGCCGGTGGGGGAGGCGGCGTCGGGGACCATCTCGTAGACCGCCGCCGGGCAGAAGCGCTGGCAGGGGTTCTTGTACTCGACCGCGCACTGGTAGATGCAGATGTCGGTGTCGGCGACGTGCAGGTGGACCGGCTGGTCCTCCTCGTGCGCCGTGCCGGAGTTGTAGACGTCGGCGAGGCGGTCGAAGGTGAGCCGGTTGTCGTAGGCGACCGGCGCCGGGATCTCGAGCTTCCTCCCCGCGTCGGTGTTGAGCGCGATCATCCGCTCGTGGCCGGGGGCGGTCGAGAGGCGGTCGAAGATCCCCCAGCCGCGGCCGCCGGAGACCAGGCCGAGGCCGGCCTGCAGCATGCCGGCGGCGAGGCCGTGGTCGAAGGCCTGGTGGAAGTTGCGCACCGCCCAGAGCTCCTCCTTGATCCAGCTCTCCTCGACCTTCGCCGGATAGGCGGCCAGCCGCTCGGCGGTGACGCCGCCGGCCTTCAGCCCCTCGAAGATGGTCTCCGCGGCGAGCATCCCGGACTTCATCGCCAGGTGGATGCCCTTCAGGCGCTGGCTGTTGAGCATCCCCGCCGAGTCGCCGATCAGCAGGAAGCCGTCGCCGTGGAGCCGCGGCATCGACCACCAGCCGCCCTCGGGGATCGCCTTGGCGCCGTAGAAGGCCATCGTGCCGCCCTCGAGGCGGGCGGCGATCCGCGGATGCGTCTTCAAGCGCTGGAACTCGAGGTGGGGGTCGAAGAGCGGGTTTCGGTAGTCGAGCCCGGCGACCAACCCGACCACGAGCTGGTCGCCGCCCATCCCGTAGAGGAAGCCGCCGCCGAAGTTCTCGAAGCCGAGCGGCCAGGCGAGGGTGTGGGTCACCGAGCCGGGCTCGACGCGGCCGGGCGGCAGGTCCCAGATCTCCTTGATGCCGATCGAGTAGACCTGCGGGTTGCTGCCGCCGTAGAGGTCGAAGCGCGCCGCGAGCTCCTTGGTGATCGTGCCGCGCGGGCCTTCCCCGAGGACGACCACCTGGCTCCGCACGTCGACGCCGGGCTCGTAGTTGGCCTTCCTGCGGCCGTCCCTGCCGATGCCGCGGTCGGCGGTGCGGACGCCGACCACCCGGCTCCCCTCGACCAGCGCCTCGGCGGCGGGGAACTCGAAGAAGACGTCGACCCCCAAGGCCTCGAGCTTGGGGAGCATCCAGCGCAGCAGCTTGCCCAGCGAGGCGACGTAGTTGCCCTCGTTCTCGAGCGGCGGCGGGATGGGCAGCGAGAGCGACCGCTTGGCGGTGAGGAAGAGCAGCTCCTCCTCCTCGACCTTGCCCTCGAACGGCGCCTGGCGCCAGTCGTCGGGGAAGAGCTCCTTGAAGGCGCGCGGGTCGACGACGGCGCCCGAGAGGGCGTGGCTCGCGATCTCCTTGCCCTTTTCGAGGACGGCGATCGAGACCTCGATCTTGCCGGCGGCGGCGGCGTTGTGCTCGCGGACGAGCCGCGCCAGGTGATACGCCCCGGCCAGGCTGGCCGGCCCGGCGCCCACGAACAGGACGTCGATGTCGAGAGTCTCGCGCTGCTCGTCGCTCATGCCTACCCGCTCCTATTGGGAAACCCGGCCGAAGACCGCGGGGATGCTAGCACGACGGACGATGCGGTTTGGGCCGTCCGGCGGGCGGTCGGGGAGCGGCGGATATACTCCGGCGGGCGCTGAAAGACGCGCCACGAGGCCGACGCCCTCCCATGACCGATCCCGCCCCAACGGCCCGCGCGACCCTCGTCGCAACGCTCGTCGCGACGCTCACCGCCGCGCCGTCCGCGCCGTCCATGGCGTCCGAGATGGAGGCGGCCGAGCTCGCCGCCGCCACCTGGCTCGAGGTGCGGGCCGATCTCGCCCCGGACCTCGACGCGGCCGAGCTCCGCCGGCGCTTTCCGGGCAAGCCCCTCCTCTTCACCCTGCGCAGCCGCGCCGAGGGGGGCGCCTTCGAGGGCACGGCCGAGCGCCGGCGGCGCCGCATCCTCGACGCCGCGCCGGGCTTCGACCTGATCGACCTCGAGGCCGAGCGCGACCTCGCCCCGGAGATCCTCGCCGCCGTCGCGCCGGAGCGGCGGGTCGTCTCCTGGCATGGTCCGGCGACGGACGCCGGCGGCCTCGCCGCCCGCTTCGCCCGCATGGCCGCCGTCCCCGCCCGGCTCTACAAGCTGGTGCCGGCGGCGGCGCAGGCCGGCGACGAGCTGGCGCCGCTCCTCTTCCTCCACTCGCTGCGGCGCGGCGACGTCGCCGCCTTCGCCTCCGGAGCCGCCGGCGCCTGGACGCGCCTCGTCGCCCCGCGGCTCGGCGCGCCGGTCGTCTATGGCGCCGTCGGCAAGACCGCCGGCGCGCCGGGGCAGATCCCGCTGGCGCGGCTGGTCGAGGACTACGGCCTGCCGGAGCTGCTCCCCGTCGCGGCGCTCTACGGGATCGTCGGCAACCCGGTCGCCCACTCGCTCTCGCCCCGCCTCCACAACGGCGCCTACCGCGCCCTCGGCCTGCCGGCGCTCTACCTGCCGTTCCACGCCGCGGCGTTCGGCGAGTTCTGGCTCGAGGTGGTCGAGAGCGGCGTCCTGGAGACCCTGGGGATGCCGCTGCGCGGCCTCTCGGTGACCTCGCCGTTCAAGGGGGCGGCGCTCGCCGTCGCCGGGGCCGAGAGCCCGCGCGCCGGCCGCATCGGCGCCGCCAACACGCTGGTCTGCCAGGACGGCGTCTGGGAGGCCGAGTCGACCGATCCCGAGGGCGTCGTGCTGCCGCTCCGCGCCCGCGGCATCGATCCGGCCGGCCGGCGCTCGGCGGTCGTCGGCGCCGGCGGCGCCGGGCGCTCGGCCGCCCTGGGGCTCGCCCAGGCGGGGTCGGCGGTGACGATCGTCAACCGCGGCGCCGAGCGGGGCGAGCGCGCCGCGGCCGACCTCCATCTCCCCTTCCTGCCGCTCGACCGCTTCGACCCCGCGGCCTTCGATATCCTGGTCAATGCGACCTCGTTGGGACGCGCGCCGGCGGACCCGCTCCCCTTCGCCGTCGACGCCCTGCGGCGGGGGGTGACCGTCGTCGACCTGGTGTACGATGCCGACCGGGCCGAGCCGACCCGCCTGCTCGCCGCGGCCGCGGCGCGGGGGGCGGAGATCGTGGGGGGAAGGGAGGTCCTGCTGTCGCAGGCGCTCGGGCAGTTCCGCATGATGACCGGCCGCGAGATGCCGGCCGAGCTGGCCCACCGGCTGCTCGGGATCCCGCCGGGGCCGCACCGGCCCCAACCCACAGAGGACAGCGCGGCGGAGCCATGGATCTCGCGGTGAAGCCGCCGGTCCGGCGTCCGGAGGATCTGCCGGAGGGTCTGCCAGCGGGGCTGCCGGAAAGTCTGATCGCTCCGGAGCCGCCGCGGTTCGCCCTCCGCCGGCTCGCCGGGTCGACGGGAGGGAGCTTCGCGGAGGACGTCCGCCGGGGGCTCACCGCCGATCCGAAGTTCCTCCTCGCCAAGTACTTCTACGACGAGCTCGGCTCGCGCCTGTTCGAGGCGATCACCGCTCTGCCGGAGTACTACGTCACCCGCGCCGAAACCGAGATCCTCGCCGCCCACGCCGCCGAGATGGCGGCGGCGGTCGCCGGTCCGCTGCGGCTGGTCGAGCTGGGGAGCGGCGACGCGCGGAAGACCCGGCTGCTGATCGGCGCCCTCCTGGCGCGGCAGGAGACGCTCGAGTACCTGCCGATCGACGTCTCGGAGTCGGCGCTGGAACGCAGCGGCGAGGAGCTCGCCGCCGAGCATCCGGGGCTCCGCGTGACCGGCTACGTCGCCGACTACCGGGATGCCCTGGCGGCCCTCGCGGCCCCCGCGACAGCGCTTGGCGGAGCGCCGGAGGCCGAGCCGGCGCGCCGGGCGCGGACGCTCATCCTCTTTCTCGGCTCGACCTTGGGCAACCTCAACCCCGACGACCAGCTGGCGCTCTTCCGCGAGGTGCGCGCCGTGCTCGCGCCGGGCGACGGCTTCCTGCTCGGCACCGACCTCCGCAAGCCGCTCGCCGAGCTGATCCCGGCCTACGACGATGCGTTGGGGGTCACCGCCGCCTTCGACCTCAACCTGCTGCTCCGCATCAACCGCGAGCTGGGCGGCGATTTCGACCTCGCCGCCTTCCGCCACCTGGCGCGCTACGACGAGCGGGACCACCGGATCGAGATGCACCTCGAGAGCCGCATCCCCCAGCGGGTGCGGATCGCGGCGCTCGACCTCGAGATCGAGCTGGCCGCCGGCGAGACCATCTGGACCGAGAGCTCCTACAAGTTCTCGCTCGAGCAGGTGGCGCACCTCGGGAGCGAATCCGGCTTCCATCTGGCGCGAACCTGGACCGACGCCGGCCGCCGCTTCGGCTCGCACCTCCTGCTCGCCATCTGACGCCGACGCCTCGGCGCCCGGCTTAGACCGGATACGCCGTTTTGACACGCCCGCCGGGGAGCGGTACCATTCGCGGCTCACGGCCCGAGCCCCCCCGCTCGCGTCTCATACGCCGATGTAGCTCAGTGGTAGAGCGCCTGACTGTGGATCAGGAGGTCTCGGGTTCGACCCCCGACATCGGTGCCAGAAATCCCCTAAGAATCAACAGTTTGTGAGTTCGGGCGCAGGGGAGCCCTGCGCCGAACTAGCGCCGATTTACCCCCAATTTAGCCCCCTTCGCGTACAAGTTGCGTACAACCCCCGCGCCTCGGCAATAAGGTGCATCCAATTCCTTTTCAACGATTTGGGAGGTTGGCCTAGCTATGGCTGAAAACCGTAGAACGGTGGTCCCACGAATTACTTTGGAGGTCGTCCGCCAGGCCTTCGCCGATCCGGCCTCGGGGAACCCCTACTACGTCCGGGAGGACGGCGGGCGCGACAGCATCCGCGGCTGCTGCCTGCGGGTGCAGCGCCGCTCGGTGCAGTTCGGCACCCGGACCGACCGCGGCACCTACTGGCATCGGGTCGTCGAGGCCCGACCGGACATGTCCCTTGAGGAGGTCGAGGAGGCGCGGCTCGCGGTTCGGCGACTGATCCGCCAAGTCGAAGACGAGGAGGAGCTCCCGGAGCTGCGGCGCGGCCGGACCATGACGCTCCGGGAGCTTTCGGAGAGCTACCTCAAGGACTACCAGGAGACCCGCGCCGCCCGCCGGTCCGAGCGGACGATCGACGCCTACCGGTCTCTCTGGAAGACCCACCTGCTGCCCCTCGCCGGCGACCTGCGACTCCGGGAGATCACGAGCGGCGTCGTTCAGGGCCTCAAGACCGAGATCGCTGCTCGGGCGCGGACTCAAGGCGGGCGAGCCAAGGGCGACGGGATCTATGCAGCGAACCGGTCCCTACAGCAGCTCGATGCGGCCCTCCGCTTTGCGTTGGCCCGAGAGTGGATCCTACGCAACCCCGCCACCCGAGGGGTCGTGGCACGCTTTGAGGAGGCTCGCGCCGAGGAGTTCCTCGACGACGCCGCGTACGCCGCGATCGGCAAGGCGATCCGCAAGCTCGAGGCGTGCGCTTCGAGGTCCCGCATCCGCTACCTCGCCGCGCTGCGCCTCGCGATCTACACCGGCGCTCGTCACCGGGAGGAGATCCTCTGGCCCGAGCTCTCCTGGTGCCGGGACCTGGACGGCACCGTGCCGCGGATCGGGATCTCGCGCGCCAAGGGAGACCGCGGCGCCCGCCAGGGGCGTTGGATCTACCTGGGGCCGCACGGCGCCCGGCTGATCCGCGAGATGGACCGTCCGGTGGGGTCCGAGCACCTTGTGGTACCCGGCCAGCGGATCGGCTCTCCCCTCCATACGCTGATCCCTCTCTGGAGGGAGGTGCTGGAGAGCGCCGGTCTCCCCCGTATGACGGTCAAGGCCCTGCGGCACTCTCACCGGACTCACGCGGTCATCGCTGGTCTGCCCGAGGAGCACGAACGACAGCTCCTGGGTCATCGGGGCGCCGCCGTCACCGACACCGTCTACCTCCATCGCCACGGCCCGGCTCTAGCCTCGGCCGCCGCAAAGATCGAGGGCCATCTCCGGCAGCTAATGGGTGACGAATTCGCGGTGCAGACCGCTCCGGCGCAGGTCAACCAGGCGAAGGGGTAGCGTGAGCAAGGGCCAAGTCTGCGGTGACCCCGCGAGTCGGGTTGTGCAGGATAATCTCGTCAGGACCAGGCATAGGAGGCGGGGCAGGTTGGCGAGCGCGGGCGGATGGGTTGGGGAGGCGGAGAGACGCCTCAAGGCCCGCTACATCTCAATCCTTGAGGAGATCCGCGTTCGTCTACCCGGATCTCCCTGCGCGGGTTCCTGGCGGCGGCAGGCGCTGCTCATCGCAGGAGGCCTGCCCTACCCTCCTCATAGCTCATCTGCTGCCCCCCTCCTCAACCTCCCTTTCAGGCGAAGAAGCGGCGCGTCCGGAGATCCTCCGACTCGAGCCGGGGACCTCGCCCTGTATGGTCCGCGGCAAGCCTCAATGGATGCTCGACGAAGCCGCCCAGATCCGAAAGGCTCTCGTGAGTTTAGGCCAGCGCACTGAAAGAGCGATATGCACACTCAGACAACTCACTTTGGTATCTCTTTTGCTAGCTTAATCTCGGAGAAGGGAAACCTTGCCAGGCTGATCCTCTCGATCCATAATCGACTAAGATCGGTGCCACCACAGAGCTCAACCACGTGAGTGCCACCCAGCACAGCTCATGAGGTAGGAGCGATTCAGCATTAGGGGTGCGGCGCTTTTCCTCGCGAGGGGGGGTATTGCGATGCGGCAGCTCCGACCGCCTGCGCTACTGCATGAACGGCTTGGCGCTCAAGCTCGCAACGGGATGACGAAAATTGCCACTGTTTAAGGCACAAAATGTCACTCCTGGACCCGCTGTGCCCTCCGCCTAAGGTACATGGCTGAAGCGGGGGACAGGAGGGCGCGTCGCAGTCGGGCGGGCTGCCAAGATGGTTCTTACACACAGTATGCGTCCGAATTGTTCAAAATCGGTAACGGATCCAGCCACGAAGAGCCATCTCGGGGCATCTATTCCCTCTTCAACGAATTCTCCCGACTCAATCGTCTCAGGACGGCATGTCACGCTCAGGGATTTCTGAGCACCTGATAGTCTGAGAGGTGCCGTAACTTAGCCTTATGTTCGTATTTTTTAATACACGGAAACATCGTGGTACCAGATTTGCTTAATCTTGCCCGACGCGATGCCACTAGCCGCCTCGTCGACGGATTGTTGGCTCAAGGGCGAACGTGGATCAAGGGGCCGCCAAGCCCACCTCGAACCGTGCTGCAATCCGCCCCCTCGTGGCTTTGGCCCCGAGAGGGCGGCTTATTGACATCTCGCGGATGATCCGCGTAGGAGGGGGTTAGCAGATGAGACGTGGGAAGGTAGCGCTCCTTGGCGCGATGACATTGCTCTTAGCTGGCATAGGATTCGCCGCCGCACCGATCTGCGGTCCGCAGATGGTTGGCGGCGGCACTCAGACAGAAGTCCACTCGCTAGGTGGAAGGGATGTCCACCCGTGCGCGATCCTGTCTCTCGCCAGCTCTCGGCCGGGCGGAAGTCCAACCGGCGGTCTCGTTTATGACGGCACGCATTGCGTCGTAGGATCGGGCGGCTGCGACCTTTCGCCATTCAACGGCTCACAGCCGTAAGACCGGGAGACCCTAAAGCCATGAGATCGAGAACCCTCGCTGCCCTTGCGGTCGCCCTCGCGCTTTTCGGCCAATCTCGCGTTGCGGTGGCGGCGCCAAATGCCAACACCTGCTCGGAAAGGGTACAGCTCAGTCCTAAACCCCTCTGGATTAGTAGTGCGACATGGTTAGATCAGGACTCCCAAGTTATCGTCGTTGACGCCTTCAAGAATCAACTGATAACGTATACAGAGAGCGGCAAGGGAACGCCTCTATCAAGCCCCCGCGTAGCTGGCGGCGATTTCCTCCAGTTCGCCTCTCTCGATCGAGTACTGAAGGCTTTGTTCTTGAGCTTGTTGACGGACAGTTGGTACACCTCGACTCTAGGCTGCAGGCCGCAACTGACCTGGGAACCTTGCGGAAGAGAGCTGCTGGCGGCTACCGCATCGGCTCTATGTATGACTGGACTCTTACATCGAACTCGATCGTTGCATTCGGGGCACTCCTGAATGAGACTAACGACCTTAAGTTGGGGTTCTTCCGGGTACCTCTTCGCAGCGCCTCGTCCAGGCTTGAGATAGTTCAGCCGTATGGTTTCGATAAGGGCGAGTTCTACCTCGTCGGCAATCATTACCTCGCCTCGATTGGTGACGAGGCGTTCTTCATCCAGATGTCCAAACGCCCGGCGATCTATCGGCTCCCTCCAGGCGCGGATCGCGCGCGGAAGTTGGATCTTGATCTTCCGCCACGATTCCAGAACCGGCCCGACTTTACGAAGCCGATGACTGGTCCGAAAACGGCGCCAGCGCACTTTGACGAGTTGGAAAAGTTCTCGATCCCGGTTCGACTTTACGCCCAGGGCAATATGCTCTATTTGTTGACGCGCAATCCTGACGGCAAAGGTACGGCATGGACGCTTTGGCAAATCAACCCAACCTTTGAGGAGATCGTTGGATATGTTCGTCTCCCCACTTCGAGTGACTTTCTGACGATCGTCCCGGGAGACCAGAAGTGGTTCGTGCTCGAGCGCGGGAAAGTCAAAGAGTCTCAGCAGCAGGACAACGGATCTATGCTCGTGATTCCGAGCGACGGCATCGATTCGCTCAAGCGGCTTCAGATCTGCCCAAGGTGACACAGGACGACCATTCAAAGAGTGGAACCGGAAGCCGGGCCCCTGTGCGCACAGGCGAGCCGGAAGTCGAGCCTCAACAGAGCGTGGCAGTTGAGCCAAAGAGTTCCTCCCGAACCACTGCGGCGATCGAAGCGGCCAAGCGGCAAGGAGGGCGTATCTCGGAAAATACGCTCGCCTTGCTGGGTCTCGTCGCCATCGTGGTAACCTTCATGGTTTATATGACCACGGCCGTGCAAAGTAGGATTTCTGAGTTACAAGGCAATCTAAAACTCTTGAGCGGTCAGGTAATTACCCTCCAGACACGATGCCATGATCTCGAAAATGATAACCAATTATTACGCTATCATTTCTCAATCGTCGGTAAGGATCTGGCCTCTTGGTGGGCGGGACAGGTGGACGGACTGTGCTATGGCACTGGTATCCAGTATGATGCGAACGCCAGAACTTGTACCTTTAGTAATGGTAAAAAGTTGACCTTTGCCCCTCCTGAGATTTCAAAACCCGCTGAGCTTAAACGCACCTTAGAATAGCGTCTCCCGCTGCCGTCTGGGCCACGAACACTTTCGCTAACGAGTCGCGCCTGCTGGCATCTTGCCTCTCTGGCCGCAACCGGGCGGTACGGGAGGAGTCAACTCGACTTCCAACGCGCTCGACGGCGGGCGTCGATCCAACGGTATCGCGAGCTCTGGACGATATTGGCGGGGCGCGAGCGAGACTTCTATGGGCGGCGCGCCGCTCTCTATGACTGACCCTTGCCACCGCGCCGCCGCCCAAGGGTGACGGCGAGGAATTCCTCGAGCATCCTCCAGATCCTCAAGCTCAACGAGCCTGAGCTGCGTGGTTGGGGCTGAGGGATTGGGCCAGTCCGGAGTTCCCTCTGCCAGGCGACTGCGAGCGATCATGTCGTTTTCTTAGCCGCGCCGGCCGCGTGTCGCCTTCTGCGAAGTCATCCTCTGTCTCCCTCTCTCCCGCCACTCGAAGTAGAGACGCACGGGATAGCTGATGCCGGACTCGTTCGTACTCCGGCCCCGTTCCGTCGAGCCGCCACTTGCGGACCGGTCGCGACATCGACATCCTCGAGATAGGCGGACCTCGTGCTCGGTCAAGTCGCGCAGGTCGAGGCCGTCCGCAGAGTCTAGGACCACCTCCGCGAGCGTCGGAGCCAGAGCAAGCACCGCCATCAGCCGGCGAATCGATCAGCGGATGCCATGCGGGAGAGGCTCGATGGGTGCCGGAGCGGCGGCGGTCGATTGGAGCTCCAGGGCTCGTTCCAGGCGCTCGGCCAGTTGGGGCACTCGCGCAAGGGCCTCTGCGAAATCGGTAACCGTGGGTTCACTCAAAGGTCGAGCCTCCAGGTGTCTAGCGTCGAGCAGGGCGAAAGGCTTCGGGTCGAGGATCTCGATGCAGCTTTGCAGTAGAGCGCTGTCGAAGTGGGAGCCCGACTCGGCGCGGAGTGCGTGGAGGACTTCGGCGTGCGAGAGGGTCGGCGCGTAAGGCCGCGGGTTAGTCATGGTGTCGTAGACGTCGGCGATGGCGACGAGGCGGGCGGAGAGAGGTATCCGCTCGGCCGCGAGGCCGAGCGGATACCCGGAGCCGTCCCACCGCTCGTGGTGGTGAGCGACCACGTCGAGGGTGGCGGGAGGGACGGAAACGTCGGCCAGGAGGTGCACTCCGAGCAGTGGGTGCCGCTCGGCCTCGAGGCGCTCGTCGGGGAGGAGTTGGCGGTCTGCGAGAAGGAGCTCGCGAGAGATGAGGAGCTTGCCGATAT
>CAWCYZ010000003.1:0-9434 GCA_963799925.1 uncultured Acidobacteriota bacterium
TGAGATCGCGCGCGAGCGCAGGCTGGCCGGGCGAGCGGACGCCGGCGCTCCGCCCACCCGGCCGCTCCCTTCCGTCTCAGGGATAGACCACGAGGCCCTGGCCCACCGGGTAGAGGAGCCCCGCCGCATCCGCCTCGCGCAGCAGCTCGGCGAAGAAGGTGCGCGTCGGCTGGCTGTTGAGGTAGGCGTAGGTGGCGCGCTCCTCGAGCGACGGCGGATGCCCGTGCCGCAGCGTGTACTCGTCGAGATAGCGCTGGATGTCCTGCTGCGGGCGGAGCCGCTGCTCGAGGCGATCCTGGATGAGCAGGACCTCGTCCTCCCTGCCCGGCCGGACCACCCGCTCGGAGTTGGGGCTCTGCACGGCGGCGTCGGTGATCGAGCAGCCGTTGGTGCCAACGACCTGGACGTGCCTCCACTGTGCGCCGCGCATCGCCTCGCCGAGCTGCTGGACGAGGGACCGTGGATGGCCCAGGTCGGTCGACCCGGACCCGCAGGAGACGAGGTAGACCTGCGGCGTCGCCGCCGGCAGCCGCCGGGCGGTGAAGAGGGCCAGGAGCTCGCCGGCATTCTTCTGTCCGGTCTCGCCGACCGCGCCGTGCGCCACGATCCACACCGCCTCGCCCTGCCGCATGGCGGCGAAGTTGGCGTCGTCGAAGACGAAGAGGCCGGCGCCGGGGAACCAGCGGTGGTAGTAGCCGAGCGAGTAGAGGATGATGAAGTCGTTGGTGTCGCCGACGCTGGTCAGCTCGACCGCGCGGACCGGCGCGGGGGCCGCCGAGAGGGCGAGGGCGAGCAGGGCGGCGGCGGCGTGCGGCGCGCGGCGGGAGAGGGTGCGGAGGGATGGCATGGGAGGTCTCCTTGCGTGAGCTCCGGCCGCGGCGCGCGGCGGAGCGCCCGGCCCAGGGGCAAGCCCCCTGCCATGCCGCGCTCCGCGGCGTAAATCGCTGAATCGAAAGATCCCACCCGCCTCGTCGCGGCGCTCCCCCGGAGCGGCGCGGCCCCTCGCGAGAGGCACCCGACAGGAACCGCGGGCATAGGGAGTGGTCGCCGCGCGGGGCGCCGCCGGCTGCGCCTGGGCAGCGGCGGGTGCCGCCGCGGAGCGGCGGGCGTCCGCGGTGCCGCTGGCGCGCGGCACCCGCCGCTCGATCTGTGCGCCGCCGCCGAGCCCGCCCGCCCCGGAGCGTTCGCCGCGAACGGTCCCGCCGGGGGCGTCAGCCCGCCGCCGGCGCGCGGCACCCAGCACCTCCCCACGCTGCCGGCTTATCAACTAACCCGCTGAAAACATTTCATTTATGCCGTTCGACCGCACGTGGCACCGCGGTTGCGCTAGGGGTTTTCCGAACGAACGCAACCGACCGGCGGGGCCGCGATGACGGCCCCGGCGTTCAGCGGCTCCGGCCCGACGAACGGGCCGCGAGATCGCCCGGAGGCGCACGCCGCGCCTTCCGCTCCCACACCGGTCGAGGAGAATTCCGATGGCCACCCAGCTCGCAACCGACACCGCCGTGGCGCTCGCCGCCGACCTGCTCACCGTCTCCGACATGTGGGCGATGTACATCCAGGGGCTGATCCAAGGCTCGGGCCTCGCCGACGCCCGCCAGCTCATGCTCGCCGGCACTTCGATGCCGGCGCAGCTCAACACCGAGACGCTGAGCTCGCCGCCGGTCACCCGCGAGCAGGCCCTCTGGCAGATCTACTCGCTCGCCAACGTCATGCCGCAATGGGGCACGGCGAGCGTCGACGGCAAGACCGAGACCGTCGGCCTCTTCTACGGGCGCTCGGAGAGCACCTACTTCAGCCAGTACTCGTCGTTCATCCGCTCGATCAAGCTGCGCGGCAACGCCGACCCGGCCTATGCCGCGGCGGTGCGCATCGCCCAGGCGGAGTACGACAAGGCGGGCACCGACTGGCAGAAGACCTACGACGACGCGTTCAAGGCCTACCAGACCGCTCCGGCGGGGATGTACGCCACCTGGCCCGAGTTCCTGAAGCGCACCCCCTGGGGCCGCAAGCTGCAGCAGGCCGACGCCACGATGGACGCGGCGCAGATCAAGCTCGACCAGGCGATGCGCGCCGCCTACGGCCCGCAGTACGACCAGCTCGCCCTCGCCCTCGGGCTCACCCGCGACGTGCAGTCGCAGCTCGCCGCCGGCTCCGGCCAGCTCGTCATGCAGGTGGAGAACGACTCGGGCAAGTTCCCCGTCGCCCAGTTCTCGCCCAGCCTCCTCGGCCAGGGCGGCGGCGCCGGCTACTCGGCCTGGCTCGACCAGGCGATCAGCGCCGTCGCCGCCGGCCTGCCGCCGGAGGTCCGGGTCACGATCGACCAGAGCGCCGGCCGCTACAACTACTCGGAGATGAGCTTCGCCGCCAACGGCAGGGTCTCCTACTTCCCGTTCGTCTGGTTCGAGGCCAGCGGCAAGTACACGGAGGTGAAGGTCGACACCGCGTCCTCGGAGTTCGGCATCGAGATCACCATGCAGAGCGTCACCCAGGTGACGATCACGCCGGGCCAGTGGTACATGGGCGACTTCGTCCGCAACTACACGCAGCCCGACGACTTCCTGGTGGGATCGCCCTTCAACAGCAAGGCGATCTGGGGCCCCAACGGCCTCTTCAACACCCAGCTGAACGGTCTGGTCATCGCCTTCCGGCCGACGGTGACCGCGCGCTTCAGCGCCGAGAGCTACCAGCGCCTGAAGCAGGACTGGGAGGCCAGCTCGTCGCTCCGCATCGGCGTCGGCCCCTTCTATCTCGGCGTCGGCGGCGGCGCCAGCGGCAGCAAGGAGGATATCGTCTGGAACGACCAGAAGAACAGCTTCTCCTTCGCCGACCGGACCCTGGTGCCGAAGATCATCGGCCTCACCGTCAACACCCCGCACTTCCCCGCCGGCAGCTGACATCCGGCCCTCGCGGGCGCCGGCCTCCGGCGCCCGCGGGGCTCTTCCATCCGCGCTCGGGAGACCTCATGACCACCGGCTCCGACCTCCTCTGGCAGCTTTATCTCGCGGCCCTCGAGCAGGGGCTGCGCATCCCCGCCGACCAGGACTTCCTGGGCGCCGCGCGGTCGGTGCCGCTGGCGCTCAACGTCGCCACCACGATCGACCCGGTGCCGCTGCCCCAGGCGCTCGCCGAGGTCTACCGCCTGGGCGACACCATGCCGGCCTGGAAGACGGTCTATCAGCCCTCGGCCGACGGCCGCTGGTTCGGCCAGTACGAGGCGTTCGCCTTCGCCATCGCCGTGCCGCCGGACGGCGGGCCGCAGTACCGGTCGGTGCGCCAGGCGCGCCAGCTCCTGCGCCAGACGCGCGACGAGATCGCCGCCGGCGGCGGCAGCCTGGTGATGGCGGTCGCGACCGACTCCGGGACGAGCACGGTGCCGCGCTACGACAGCGGTCCGCTCGGCAAGCCGGGCTACTCCGAGTGGCTGGAGCAGGCGATCCTCTCGGTGGCGAACGGCCTGCCGCCGGAGGTCGACGTCACGGTGCGGCCGGACGCGGCCGCCCGCCGCCACCCGCCGGTCCCTCGCCTCCCCCCGTTCCTCTCCGCCGCGCCGGCCCTCGCCGCCGTCGAGCCGGAGGAGATCGTCGAGCTGCGGCTCACCATCCAGCGCACCACCTACCTGCCGCTCGGGCCCGCGGCATGGTTCGTCGCCAGCCTGCTGCGCGACTACACGCAGCCGCAGCAGTTCACCCCCGGCACCTCGTTCGCCCGCGGGCCGATCTGGGGGCCGGACGGCCTCTTCAACCTCCTGACGACCGGGATCTACGCCGGCTTCCGGCCGGAGGTGACGGTGACGCTCGCCGCGCGGGCCTTCGCCCGGGTGGCGGCGGGAGCGCGGCGGGGCTCCGGCCAGGGGCCGCTCCGCTTCGCGCCCGCGGACCATGCCGTCGCCGCCGCCGGCACGTCGCTCCAGGGGATGCTCCTCGGCGTCGTGGTCGACGCGCCCAACTATCCGAGCGGCCCGTGAGACGGAGCCGCCCGTCGGTTAGAATTCGTGCGCTCACAAGAAAATCAACCTTTCGCGTCGCCGGAGGACCGGCGAAGAGGAGGCCGCCATGGCCGACCAGTACGTCTCGAAGATCGGGAACCTGTTCATCGTCTCCGTCTGCTACCTGGGCGAGCTCCACGAGCTGCGCTCCGCGAGCTTCGGCGCCCCCACCGGGGTGCTCGCGATCGTCTGGAACCTGATGACGGTGGGCCGCGGCGCGCCCGCCCGGTTCAACGCCCAGCCGCTCGAGTGCCCGCCGGCCGGCTCCTGCAGCCTGCGCGACATCCGGCGGATCAGCGACACCCAGTGCACGGCGGTCCTCGAGGGCGACACCCGCGCGCTGCAGGCGATGCCCTACCTCATCCGCGTCGACACGGGGAAGACGACGCTGGTGCACGACCCGACCATCGTCGTCTCGCCCGATCCGGTCGAGATCCCGTAGGCCGAGCCGAGGGTGCCGGGTCCGTGAGGTCCGCTGCGGGCGGCCGCCCTCGGGACCCAACGGACCCAGCACCGAGCCGAGAGCGCCCTAGGAGCGCGCCGCGGCCGGCAGCCGGGCGCGGATGCCGTCGAACCAGGAGAGGTCGAACCACCGCCGGCCGACGCCGCTCGCGAGCGCCCGGCCGGCATGGAAGAGGGCCGAGCTCGGCTCGCCGAGCACGGCGTAGACGAGCGCCGCCTCGAGCGCCAGCTGGGCGTTGTCGGGGCTGGAGCGCAGCGCGCGCTGGATCGCCTCGACCGCCTCCGTGGAGCGCCCGAGATGGGCGAGGGCCTGGGCGCGCGCGCTCGCCGCCGTCCAGCTCGCCGCGGCGTCGCCCTCGGCGGTCAGCGCCAGCACCTCCTGGTAGGCGCGGCGCGCCTCGTCGCGGCGCGCGGCGAGCCATAGGCAGTCGGCGAGGTCGAGCGCCGGCTGCGGGTCGGCCGGACTGAGCGCGCGGGCGCGGCGCAGGCTCGCCTCGGCCTCCCCGTAGCGGCGCAGGAGGAGCTGGGCGAGCCCCAGGTTGGTGAGGTCGCCCGCCGCCGGCCGGCTCGCGGTGAGCCCGGCGAGCAGGGCGGCCGCGCGCGCCGGATCGCCGTTCAACAGCTCGATCTGAGCGAGCGTGCGCAGGCCCTGGAGGTTCCCCGGCGAGCGGGCGAGGAGCGACTCGAGAGCGCCGCGCGCGCGGTCCAGGCGGCCCTGGCGGTACTCGAGGTTGGCGAGGACCAGGAGGTACTGCCATGAGGGCTGGCGCGCCACCACCCGCTCGAGCCGGGCGATCGCCTCCCGCGGCTGGCCGCGCGCCTCGAGGAGCCGCGCCCGCCGCACCTCGGCGGAGGCGGTGCCGCGCTCCAGCCGGTCGAGGGCGGCGAGGGCGGTCTCCGCCTCGGCGAGGCGCCCGCCGGCCAGGGCGAGGTCGAAGCGGCTCGCCGGCGGCCGCGGATCGTCGGGTGCCAGGTGCTCCGCCTGGCGCGCCACCGCGAGCCCTTGGTCGAGGTTCCGCGCGTCGCGGGTGGTGGCGTAGAGATAGCGGTCGAGGCCGCTCTCGAGCGCCGCCAGCTCGACGAAGCCGGGGGCGCGGCGGCGCAGCGCATCCGCCTCCGCGAGGAGCTCGCCGTACGCCGACGTGCGGCCGGCGTTCACCCGGCGGCGCAGGTCGAGGTAGCGGTCGTAGACATCGGCGTCGACCGCGAGGTCGAGGCTCTCCCAGCGCAGCGCGCGCTCCGGGTAGTCGCGCCGCACCCCCAGGGCGGTCCCCTCGGCGAACAGCCGCGGGTCGGACAGCGGCAGCTCGAGCCCGACGGTGCGGATCACCCGGCCGCCGGCGCCGTCGAGGCGGCGCACGGCGACCCGGCAGAGGTCCCCGGCGCAGCGCGCCTCGGTCTCGATCAGCTCGCCCGCCGCGACCGCCCGCGCCACCTGCGCCGGCGACCCGGCGGGGATTCCCCGCAGCTGCGCCGGGTCGACCGCGGCGACGCCGTCGAGCGCGGTGAGGGCGCGCAGCGCCGCCTCCTGGAGGTTGGCGGCGACGAGGGCGCTCTCCTCGGCGCCCGCGACCCCCGTCACCCGCGGCGCGAGCGCGACGACGACGACGGTCTCCGGGCGCGGCGGCGCGGCGCGGAGGAGGACGAGGGCGGCGACCGAGAGCGCCGCGGCGGTGGCGGCGGCCCAGGCCCAGCGCCGGGGAGCGGAGCGGGGGCGGAGGGCGCCGACGGGAAAGCCGTGCCGCAGGGTGGGCGCGAGCGGTGCCAGCTCGGCGAGGAGGGCCCGGGCGTCGGCAAAGCGCGCCGGCGAGTCCTTGGCGAGACAGCGGTGGACGATCTCCGCAACCTCGCCCGGCAGGCCGGGCCGCACCGCCGCCAGAGGGGGAGGCTCGTCGTAGAGGATCGCCTCGACGATCCCGCGCCCGGCGCGGCCGCGGAAGGGCGCAAAGCCGGCGAGCATCTCGTAGAGCACCACCCCCGCCGACCAGAGGTCGGAGCGGACGCCGGCGGCCTCGCCGCGGAGGAGCTCGGGCGCCATGTAGGCGAGGGTGCCGGGCGCCATGCCGGACGCCGTCTGGGCCGGCGCGTCGAGCCGCCGCGCGACGCCGAAGTCGAGGAGCTTCACCCGGCCGCCGCCGGCGATCATCACGTTGGCCGGCTTGACGTCGCGGTGGATCAGGCCGACCGCGTGGGCGGCGGCGAGGGCGGCGGCGAGCGCCACCATGACGGCGAGCGCCTCCTCGAGCGCCAGCGGGCCACGAGCGAGCCGCGAGGCGAGCGTCTCGCCGTCGTAGAAGGCCATCACCAGGAAGCGCTGCCCGGCGTGCTCGCCGATCTCGTGGACGACGCCGATGTTGGGATGGTCGAGGGCGGCGGCGGCCTGGGCCTCGCGGCGCAGCCGCAGGTCCTCGGCGGGGTCGAGGGCGCCGCCGGCGAGGAACTTGAGGGCCACCGGACGGCCGAGGGCGAGGTCGGTGGCGCGGTAGACCACCCCCATGCCGCCGCGGCCGAGGAGGGCCTCGATGCGGAAGTGCGAGACCTGGCGCCCGAGGAGCGGGTCGTCCCGGCCGGCGGCGCCCGGTCCGGCGCTCGCCAGCGGCGCGCCGCAGCGGGGACAGGTGGGATCGAACTCGCCGCAGGGCGAGCCGCAGGCGGGGCAGGCCGGCACGGTCACGCGCACCTCGCCGCCGCGCGGCCAGCCGCGCCGACACCGGCCCTGCGATCCTCGCGTTCGCTGCCTGCCAACCGCTCGTCCTCGTGGAATGCATTATCGTAGCAGCACCTGACGGTGCTGTGCGCTCTCGACGAGGACGAAACGCGATGGACCTGTATCAAGAGCTCTTCGACGTCTCGAAGCTCCTCCTCGCCGAGGCGGACTACGAACGGACGACGGAGCTGCTCCTGCGCCGCCTGATCGAGCGCAGCGGCGCCGAGCGCGGCTTCCTCGTGGTGCGCGAGGACGGCTCGTTCCACCAGCGCTTCGCGGTGCGCTACGGCCCCCCATCCGAGGAGGAGCACCGGTTCAGCCGCTCGCTGGTGCAGGAGGCGATCGCCACCGGCCGCCCGATCTACCTCCCCAACCTCCTCGACGACCCTCGCTTCGCCCCCGCCGAGAGCGTCCGCGCCCTCGGCCGCTGCTCGGCGCTGGTGGCGCCGCTGCGCCATCAGGACGAGGTCTACGGCGTCGTCTATCTCGACAACCGGCAGGTGCTCGACGCCTTCTCTCCCGCCACGCGCGCCTTCCTCGAGGAGTTCGCCGGCGTCGCCGGCCTCTTCCTCGCCCGCGCTCTCGAGCGCGAGGCGCTGCGCCGCCGCGCCGAGAGCCTGGAGAGCGACCTCTTCGCCCGCCACGACTTCGCGGGCATCATCACCCGCGACCCCAAGATGACGGCGCTCCTGCGGCTGATCGCCCAGGTCGCCGAGAGCGACGCCCCGGTCCTGGTCCAGGGGGAGACCGGGACGGGCAAGGAGCTCGTCGCCCGCGCCCTGCACGTCAACGGCGCGCGGCGGCAGCGCCAGCTCGTCACCGTCCACTGCGCCGCCCTCCCCGCGACCCTCCTCGAGTCGGAGCTCTTCGGGCACGTCGCGGGCGCCTTCACCGACGCGCGGCGCGACCGGCCGGGGCGGGTGAGCGCCGCCCAGGGCGGCACCCTCTTCCTCGACGAGATCGGCGAGGTGCCGCAGGAGGTGCAGGCGAAGCTGCTGCGCTTCCTGCAGTTCGGCGAGATCCAGCGGCTGGGGTCCGACCGCACCGAGAAGGTGGACGTGAGGGTGGTGGCCGCCACCCACCGCGACCTGCGGCAGATGGTGCGGCAGGGGAAGTTCCGCGAGGACCTCTACTTCCGTCTGAAGGTGCTCGACCTGGCGCTGCCGCCGCTGCGCGAGCGGCGCGGCGACGTCCCGCTCCTCGTCCACCACTTCCTCGAGCGCCACTGGCGCCGGCCGGGGCCGAAGCCCCGCTTCACGGCAGCGGCGGAGCGCGCCCTCCTCGCCTACGACTACCCCGGCAACGTCCGCGAGCTCGGCCACGCGGTCGAGCGCGCCTGCGTCCTCGCCCAGGGAGCGGAGCTCGAGCTCGACCTGCTGCCGCCCGAGATCGCCACGCTGCCGGTCGCCGCCGAGAGCTTCGGCGAGCTCACCAGCGCCGGCCTCCAGGCCGCCCGCAAGGCGAGCCTCGCCGCGGCCGAGCGCCGCTTCGTCGAGACGCTGATGGCGCGGCACGGCGGCAATGTCTCCCAAGCGGCCCGCGCCTCGGGCCTCCACCGGAGCTACCTGCAGCGCATCCTCGCCCGCTATCGAGACCCGGCCTAGTCGGCTCTCGCGCCGCGCCACGACGTCGGAATTCGAGACGTAGGGGGTTACGGCGGAGATCCCGCGGGCATGAAAAAGGGCCACCCGAAGGTGACCCTTAGCTCATCAGAAGTCGCGGAGCGCCAACATGCGCCACGCGGGGCAGAACTCAGGCGATCTTGGTGACGTTCGCGGCCGCGGCGCCCTTGGCGCCCTGGACGATGTCGAACTCGACGCGGTCGCCCTCGGCAAGGCTCTTGAAGCCGGAGCCCTGGATCGCCGAGTGGTGCACGAAGCAGTCCTTGCCACCATCCTCCGGAGTGATGAAGCCGAAGCCCTTGGTGTCGTTGAACCACTTCACTTTTCCCGTGTTACGCATGCTGTTTTCTCTCTTTCTCTGGCACACAAGCCAAAAGAACCCGGTTACAACAACCAGGTTCTTTTCGCGAGTGTCTGGCTTGACGCTGGAAAGCCACCTCGGCCCCGCAGCAGGCGACACAGTACGAGGTCGCCGGGAGAAAGTCAAGCGGGCGAAGCACGACCGCGCCACCGTCCCCTCGCCTCATGAGGAAGAGCGCCGGAGCGGGATGCCGGTCGGTCCGCCTCGCGGAACGGCGGATCGGGCGTCAGGCCGAAGCCATCCGCCATCCGCGGGAAGTAGCTGAAGAGGGCGATCAGGTGCCCCACCTCGAGG
>CAWCYZ010000004.1:0-2059684 GCA_963799925.1 uncultured Acidobacteriota bacterium
AGATCTGGGTAGACGACGCGAATCTCCTGGAGGATCGAAGCGTAGCGGGCCTTCAGGCGTCTCGAGTAGCTGTCGTTCCCCCCGCAGGACCTGCCGGAGCTCCTCGAAGGACGCCGGGGCGGGGTTGCGCGCGGCGTAGGAGCGATAGAGAACGAATGCCGCGAAGTCCCAGGCCTGGGGCCGGTTGTGGAAGAACCACATCAAGGCGAGCGGCAAGGGCACCGGGTTCGCCCGCAGGTAGGCGTGAAAGTCGGGGTCGAGGTGGAAGCCGTAGCGCGTCCGGTCGCGGACCAGGAGGAGCTGCGGCGAGCCCTCCTCCTGGAGGAGAGTCGAGGCCTCCTGCCGGGACTGGGGCGTGAAGGAGCGCCGGATGGGGTGGAGGCTCAAGCGCTGGACGTCCGAGGAGGTCTCAACGGCCAGGCTCAGCGAGAGGCTCTGGAGGCGGTTCAAGCGCCCCCGGAAGGCCTCGTAGTCCCTCCCGCCGCGGCCGATCCCGAACGCCTCGAAGAAGTCCGTCAGCGAGTCGAAGGCGACGTAGCCGTCGCCGTAGGCCTTGGTCTGAATCCAGGCGAAGAGGGCGCGGTCGGCCCCATAGGGGAGCGGCACCCCCGCGAGGACCGAGGTGTAGGTGACGACGAGCCGCGAGTCGCGGCCGAGGCGTGCATAGCGGGTGACGGAGGATTCCTCGATCCGCCGGTAGGGGAGGGCGCAGAGGAGGAGCGCTTTCGCCTGGAGGAGCTTCTCCTGGTGCACCTCCTCCCGGAGCGGCAGGAGCGCGTCGACCCGCTCGGGGCTCATCGGCCTCGGGGCCGCGGGAGGATCGAGGAGGGGAAGCTGCCGCGGGCGGTCGCCGGAGCCAGCCCCCGGCAGCGCGACGCGGAGCGCCTCAGCGAGCGTCCGGGGCGAGGGGGAGCGCCCCAGGGAGGCGGGCCGGCCCCGGTGCCCCGAGGAGAGTCTCGCCACCATCTAGCGTGCCAGGAGCGCGGCCGCCACGGCCGGCAGCAGCGACGCCGGGAAGCTCAAGGGGATCGGAGCCGAGCGCGGCCCCTCGCCGGCGTAGCTCACGGCGGCGAGCTCGAGGCGGACGACGTCGTGCGCCGGGTCGAAGGGAGGGACGGAGAGCGGGTCCGTCGCGGGAAGCCCCGGAAGGAAGGCGTAGGCGAGCCGGAACGACGCGCCGTTGAGCGAGAGATACGCGTTGTACCCGAGGAGGTTCGGTGTCGGCGAGGAAACGCCGACGAGGAAGGTGGGGCGGAGCGTCGTCTGGGTCGGGTCGAGCGGATCGGGTGGCAGGAGGGCGAGGAAGGTGGCCGAGAGGCCAGCCGGCACAGGCGGGAGCGCGAAGGGGCTCGCCGGCGTGACGGCGATCGTCCCATCGTGCGAGACGGCCGAGCGGACGCTCCCGCGAGACGCCTCGAGCCTCGGCGTGAAGAAGCCCCTGTCACCCCCGAACCAATGGACGGCGTCGGGAGCGGACGACGACTCCTCGAACCCGCCGTCGCCGTCCCAATCGTAGCGGTAGAGGGTCGGGAGGCCGCCGATGCGCTCGACGAAGTAGAGGGGCGTGCTCGCGGGGAAGATGCAGAATCCATAGGAGCAGAGCTTCGCGCGAAAGCCGAGGGCGACCGGCGTCGGGTCAATCGTCGGGAGGAAGTACCCGGCGACGTCCAGAGGACGTCGGCCCGCGCGGGAGCCGGAGCGGCGAGGCGGACGGCGAGCGTGCCGGAGCCGTCCGTCGCGAGGGGGAGGATAGCGCTGTTCGCGCGCGTGAGGCCGGCGCGGAAGTTGATAGTGCTCGTCGCGGGCAGCGGGTAGTTCCCGGGATAGACGGTCAGGTAGCCGGCGGCCGAGGGATTCACCACGGTGACATTGGCGGCGACGGCCGAGGCGGTCGCCGGGATGACACAGCTCGAAGAAGCGAGCGAAAGGCGCCGCGTGCTCTCGGCGCTCGTGAGCGGCGTCTGGCCGATGCGGCTGTCGAAGACCCGGCAGGGCCTCACCGTGTAGAAGGCCGCGGCGCGAGGCGGCGAGAGGATGAGGGGATCGGTCCGAGGTCGCGCTTCCCCAGGGGCTCTCGACGGTCACCGCGGCGTAGTAGGAGCCGGGCGGGAGGCCGCCCTCGCCCAGAAGGGTGCGGCAGAGGGGGCGCCGGCGAGAGTCGCGACGCGGGTACCAGGTGATAGACGCTGCCACGAGTGGGAGAGTGGAGCTTGCCCATCGCGCCGGCGCTCAAAGCCACGAGCTGGCCGACCTCCGGGCTCGTCGGCTGCACCGCCGCGAAGCTCAGGACCGCGCGGGTCGAGGACGCGGACGGTCTTGGTCGTGGTGGAGCACGAGCCCGAGCGGCAGACGGTCAGGGTGACGGTCTTGAGCCGGGGGTGGAGAAGGTGACGCTCGGATTCCGCTGCGAGGAGGTCTCGGCCGAGAGCGGCGGGGCGATGGGGAGGAGGAGACGGCGGGAAAGCAGGCCCTTGCGGGTTCGAGGCAAACATGCCGCGGTGGTCCATTCGGCTCTCCCGGTGTCGCGAAAGTGCGCGCCTAGCCCGAGGCGTGCGAGTCGTGCGACGGGGTCGGCGAGAGCCTGTCCAGGGGAAGAGCGCCAAGCCGTAGTTCAGCACGAGCTCTTCGGTGACCATCTGAGATCCCGTCGCATCGCCCCACTTCCACGTCTCCGGCGAGCGTGTCGACGGGGCGAGTCTGGCCGTTCTCGAGCGGGCCCGCGCCGCACGCGTCGCCGCCGGCAACCAATGACGTTGGCAGGAACAGCAGCGCTACAGCGACCGGCAGGGGCGATTCGATGCAGATGGGGCTTCGTAGGGGGCCGTTGGAGTCGCGGCGATCTGGCGCCGTTCATGCTTCCGCCGCCGGCGGAGGTCACTCCACCTGGAGAAGAGGGGCGACCTTTAAGTTGAGGCGGGGTACTTGTGCGTCGAGACGACGGTCGAGCAGTAATAGCGGCCCGAGGGCGAGTAGCCCGAGGCGAGCGCCGGCGAGGGCGGAGAAATCGATGGGGAGGCCTGGAGGGTGACCGGCGACCGCGTGCGATGATGTTCTCGCACAAGGCCCTGGAGCGGCCCGAAGTCAGGAAATGCGGTCGATGGCGTACAAGATGCGTACAACCCCTCGATTTTCGAAGCCCGCGCGGAGACGAAGTCGCTGCTAGTCAACGACTTGAGTCCGTGGTATCTCAGAACACCGGGCTGACTGTGGATCAGGAGGTCTCGGGTTCGACCCCCGACATCGGTGCCACAACGCTGCCGGGATCGACCCGGCACTCCCATCGGTTCGAGCTGCAGTGAAGAGCGACGACCCTGAGACGACTCACCCGCAGGCGGCTCTGAGGTCGCCGGCCCCGTCCCTGTCGGTCGTGGAGCCGTCTCCGAGCCGGTCTCCTTCGGCGGGGGGGAAGCCGAGCGGGACGCGGCATGGGAAGCCGGCGGCGAGCTCATGCGGCGGATCTACGCCCGCGGGGCCTCCGCGGTGCTCGCCCCGATCGCGAACCTCCGGCAGGCCTTCGCTGCGGGCCACGAGCGGATCACCTGCATCGATGCCGGCGTGGTGATGGCCGGCTCCGGCAAGAGCGGCCTCGCGCTCGCCGGCTCGGGCATCCTGTTTCCGGCCCGATCGCGGGAGGAGCGCCTGGCGCGGGTGGCCGACCTCTGCCTTGCTGCGGGGGTGCGGGAGGTGACCAGTCACGAGGGTTGCGGCGCCGCGGCGCTCGCCTACGAGCGGGACGGCAGGCCGTCCGAGCATTCCACCTCCGACGGCTATGGCCAGGCCTGGAGCCGCTCCCTGCAGGAGCGGATCAGCAGCCGGTGCGGGCGGCCGGCCGCCTACCGGCACATCGCCGCCGGCGAGATGGTACGGCCGGCGGCATTCCATGATAGCCGGGTGACCTGGCTCGACGGCACCGGCCGGTTCATCCCCGGCAACCTGTCGGGGCAGTTGCCCCAGGGTTACCTGATCGACCGGGGGGACGTGATCCGGCATGCCGTCACCGCCGAGGAGCGGAGCTATCCGCTGGTCGAGCTCGCGATCTCGATCGGGCTCGCCCTAGGCGCCAGCGGCTTCGGCGCGCGATTCACGCCGGAGGAGCCGTTCCTGGTCGTCGTCGTGGCTGACGGCGAGGAGGATTGGGCCGTCCTCCGCCAGGAGCTCGACATCGTCGTCACCCCCCATGGCGGCAGGGTGAGGATCGACCGCCTGCTGGTGGACCGCTTCCGCTGAGGAGAATGAGCGCACCCTGCACTTCCAGGGCGGCTGTTCGAGCTTTCAGAGATAGCTCAGCCACGCCGCGGTCCGCCGCTGCTTGACCGCCGCGAACCACCGGCAGAGCGGATACGTCGCGATCACGACGAGCGCCCATATCAGGTAGACGACCGGCAGCGGATATCCCCAGCCCGGCGGCGCGGTGAACGGATAGTGCGCGAGGTCCGGTGACTCGAACATCCAGTGCGCCGAGCCGTAGCGCAGGAGCAGGCGGCGACGGCGAGCAGATGGATCAGCGCAAAGTGCAGCAGGTAGTAGAACAGCGGCACCTTGCCGATCATCAGCGCCGGCCGCAGGGCCGCCGGCGTCCGGCGGTCGACGAGAGCGAGGAAGACCAGCGCTGGCCCGAGCGTCATCAAGCAGGAACAGCAGGGACGGCGGGTACTTGGTCGTGTTCAGGAAGGAGAGCACGGTGAGCGCCGCGCTCTTCTGCCGCGTCCAGCGGGACGGATCGCCGTAGACGTTCACCCCGCGGAGGATGAGGAACGCCAGGCTGAGCGCCGCTCCCAGGCGCAGGAGGAAGGCCCGCCGGCGGTCGGCGCTCCAGCCGTAGACCTGTCCCAGGCCATAGCCCACCGCGGTCACGCCGATCCAGGGGATCAGCGGATAGGCCACGAACACGACGTGCTCCGGGGTATTGAGGACGAAGCCTGGGACGTGCAGGATGGACCAGAGCGGGCTCGCCGACTTCACCCCATCCAACAGGTTGTGGCCCGCGATCAGGACGACGCCGAACGCGGTCGACCACGGACGCCGGCAGGCGGACCAGCGCCGCGAGCGCGATCATCGCCCAGCCGAGCGCCCAGAGGACGAGGAGCACCGTCACCCGGTAATCGAAGTTGAACTGGTAGGCGAGGCACCGGAGCCACCACGGCCTCGAGGAAAATCAGCCAGAGCCCGCGGGTGAGCAGGAACGCGGCGAGCTCGCGCCGGCGACCTCCGCCGCAGCGAGAGATAGGCGCCCGTGCCGGTGAGCAGGAAGAACACCGGCGCGCAGAAGTGCGTGATCCAGCGGGTGAGGAACAACGCGGCCGAGGCGCTGCGCGAGATCGTGGGATTCTGTCCGGGGATGCCGAAGAAGTCGCGCGTGTGATCGAGCGCCATGAGGATCATGATCACGCCGCGGAGGACGTCGACCGATTCGAGGCGCGCGCGGCTTTTCGGAGCCTTCCCCATCTCGGGCACGGCGGGCGATGGTACTACGAGCCGAGGAGGCCTTATGTTGGCGCGGGATCGGAGCGTACCCGTGCCGGTTTGTCCAAACCCTCCGGGGTCTAGTCAAACCCGCGGCGGTTTGGCGTTACCCTGGGTGGTTCGAGCATGCCGCGAGGAGGCATCACCAAATCGCCTCGCGGTACGCTCGAACCACGGGAGGGTTGGGGCAAACCCGGTGGGGTTTCATCGCTGCCGGGCGTCGGCACGCCCGCTTCTCGGCGCGTCTTGGCCGTACCGAGGGGTGGTATCGCCATACCACGACGCGGCGAAGCCAAAACGCGTGCGCCAGGCTGAGAGCCGCTCCCAGGCGCAGGAGGAAGGCCCGCCGGCGGTCGGCGCTCCAGCCGTAGACCTGTCCCAGGCCATAGCCCACCGCGGTCACGCCGATCCAGGGGACCAGCGGATAGGCCACGAACACGACGTGCTCCGGGGCATTGAGGACGAAACCTGGGACGTGCAGGATGGACCAGAGAGGGCGCGCCGACTTCACCCCATCCAACAGGTTGTGGCCCGCGATCAGGACGACGCCGAACGCGGTCACCACGGACGCCGGCAGGCGGACCAGCGCCGCGAGCGCGATCATCGCCCAGCCGAGCGCCCAGAGGACGAGGAGCACCGTCACCCGGTAATCGAAGTTGAATTGGTAGGCGAGGCACCGGGCCACCACGGCCTCGAGGAAGATCAGCCAGAGCCCGCGGGTGAGCAGGAACACGGCGAGCTCGCGCCGCGACCTCCGCCGCAACGAGAGATAGGAGCCCGTGCCGGTGAGCAGGAAGAACACCGGCGCGCAGAAGTGGGTGATCCACCGGGTGAGGAACAACGCGGCCGAGGCGCTCGCGAGATCCGTGGGATTCTGTCCGGGGATGCCGAAGAAGTCTCGCGTGTGATCGAGCGCCATGAGGATCATGATCACGCCGCGGAGGAGGTCGATCGCTTCGAGGCGCGCGCGGTTTTTTGGAGCCTTCCCTATCTCGGGCACGGCGGGCGATGGTACTACGAGCCGAGGAGGCCTTATGCTTGGCGCGGGATCGGAGCGTACCCGTGCCGGTTTGTCCAAACCCTCCGGGGTCTAGTCAAACCCGCGGCGGTTTGGCGTTACCCTGGGGTGGTTCGAGCATGCCGCGAGGCGGCATCACCAAATCGCCTCGCGGTACGCTCAAACCACGGGAGGGTTGGGCAAACCCGGTGGGGTTTCATCGCTGCCGGGCGTCGGCACGCCCGCTTCTCGGCGCGTCTTGGCCGTACCGAGGGGTGGTATCGCCATACCACCGACGCGGCGAAGCCAAAACGCGTGCCGGTTTGGCGGTGCCGCATGGCCGCGAGGTGAAACCCTGGCGCGGTTTGGCCATGCCGCCGCGGGGTATCGCGAGGGCGCCGCAGCGCTTCGCGATGCCGCCCTGCGGTGTCGTGATGCCGCGCGAGAGCTTCCCCGCGAGCGGTGCGGGTTTGCCCCTGCGCCGGCGTGGCACGGTCCCGCCGGCGGACGCGGTGGCGAAGGCGCCGCTCGCCTCGATCATGCCGCCGCGTGGCGTGGCGGGGCCGTCTGGCGGCTGGCCGCGCGATCACGGCGGGTCATTGGTGACGCAGGCGCAGCTCTTCGCCGCCGAGGTCGGGCAGGAGCCGGTCGCGACGCAGACCTGCGCTCTGCCCGTAGGCTCTGCAGCTGCGGCGACGTGGCCTGCCACGGCCACATCGCCGGCACCGCCGCCCTGCGAAGGCGACGGCCCAGGTCCAGCGCCGTGGTTAGGCACGGCGTCTGCGGAGGGCGAGCCTTGAAGCTTAAGGCCGCGAGGCCTGCCAAGCCTAGCGAAGTGGTGCCTCGCTGCCGGTGCGAGGGCAGATGGCCGCGATGACCGCGGCGATGGTGCCGTACGCCCGAGTGCGACATGCTGCCCGAGGAACTGCCACTGGTCGTGTCCATCGCCGAGCCGCTGGTGTTGCCGGTTGAGCCAGTCGAACCGGTGGTATCAGTGGCCGTGCCGGTCGCGGTGTCACCTCTACCCTGCGTGCCCTGAGGACTGTCAGACGACGGGTGAGCAGTCAGGTCCTCCTGTGCCATTGGATCCTGTATCCAGTCCATCTGGTTCGTGGCTACCGCTACCTTCCTGCTTACTATTTCCCTGATCACTACCCTGAGTGCTGCTGCCTTGGTTGCTGCCCTGCCCGACGGCTGTCTGACCGATACTCAGCATTGCAATCATGAGGTATGCATAGCTCTTCATTTCACGTAGCCTCTCTTTAGAGTTAGCCTGCAATCTAGCCAATTCCAGCCTACTACGGATTACATAATCTGCCGCGCTGTGAGCCATCAGCAGGACAGTCGGGATTAAGATGTCTATAAATATTCCCAAATTTTGAAGAACACATAGCTAAGAAGCGGCAAAATACATAATAGCAGCGCGACCAATGTTAACTTCAGGACAATTCGAACGATCCCCTGCCAAAGCGGATGATCTGGCCATCTCGGTATTGCAACTCTAAGGTCTAAGGTGAGCGCTAGCGCCAGCGCAAATACCAGGTCCAGCCACCATTGAACCGATTTATGGGCCGAGCGGTAAGTCTTACCCGCTAGAAGGGCCTCAATGTAGTTGGCATGGGACGAAGACTCCTGGTATGTAACCTACAAAGGCGTCAGGTGAGCATCAATTTTCTCTTTCCCACGCTTGTACGACAGTTGATGCCAGCTTGCGCCTACTACTACGATACTTCCTCTTATGCCATCACAGAGACCTGGAATATTCCGACTAAGTATATCCCTCGCCGGCTCGCAAGTCGAAAATGAGATGGCGGTATAAACCGGCCAAATGGTAGCTCGTTACTGGCGTAGCCGCCCAGGATTCCCTTGTCTGGCGTTAATCTTACGGCGGCAGCCGCGAAAGAATCTATTGAGCCATTGGAAAGCTTGTGCACCACCGGAATTCTTCTTGGATCGTAAGGTAGCTGAGATTGGCCTTGTATTATTCGGCCCTCGACTAGTTGCAGATTGTCCGAATATACTGCTGTCTCTAAACTAGTCGCGGCTTTATCGAGGGTAACTGGAAAACTATTGGGCTCCTGCCCGAGACATGCTTCACGGCCTTTACAAAGGCATCTGTTTCCTGAGCATATTCCGGGTTATCGTGCTTATCGGGAGCAGGAGATCGAAGATCGAAATCGACTGCGATGACAGAAGGGGAACAGTCGCCAAGAGCCAGGATTAATTGCGCTAAATAGTCTCGTTAATCGGAGCGCGGCGTGCCAGGTATCCTTTCCAGTACTCTTCGTCGCCCACTAGAACCAAGAAGGTGCGTTGGAAGCGGGTTGGGAAGGAACAAAACGCTGGTATAGCTGGAAAAGCTGACAGCGCTCGGGCAGCATAAAACTGCTTCTCTGCAACTCGTCGCTTAGCTTCAAGCCACCGCCAATCATTACGACCGCTATTATCCAGTGGAGCCACCAATGCCACGGGGCTCTTCGATGAGTCCAATCCGCTAGCCAGCGGGTTCGGCGGGTCACTTTTACCTCTATCGAAATATCACTTTTCATCTATGCAGTTGTAATTGTAGCACAGTTAGTAAGAAAGAGGCCAAACCACCAGGGCCGCTCCCAGGCGCAGGAGGAAGGCCCGCCGGCGGTCGGCGCTCCAGCCGTAGACCTGTCCCAAGCCATAGCCCACCGCGGTCACGCCGATCCAGGGGATCAGCGGATAGGCCACGAACACGACGTGCTCCGGGGTATCGAGGACGAAGCCTGGGACGTGCAGGATGGACCAGAGAGGGCGCGACGACTTCACCCCCATCCAACAGGTTGTGGCCCGCGATCAGGACGACGCCGAACGCGGTCACCACGGACGCCGGCAGGCGGACCAGCGCCGCGAGCGACACGCCCAGCCGAGGCCCAGAGGACGAGAGCATCGTCACGCGAGTCGAAGTTGAATGGTAGACGAGCCACGGCCAGCACGCCTCGAGAAAATCAGCCAGAGCCCGCGGGTGAGCAGGAATCGGGAGAGCTCGCGCCGCGACCTCCGCCGCAACGAGAGATAGGAGCCCGTGCCGGTGAGCAGGAAGAACACCGGCGCGCAGAAGTGGGTGATCCACCGGGTGAGGAACAACGCGGCCGAGGCGCTCGCGAGATCCGTGGGATTCTGTCCGGGGATGCCGAAGAAGTCCCGCGTGTGATCGAGCGCCATGAGGATCATGATCACGCCGCGGAGGAGGTCGATCGCTTCGAGGCGCGCGCGGCTTTTCGGAGCCTTCCCTATCTCGGGCACGGCGGGCGATGGTACTAGGAGCCGAGGAGGCTCTATGGCGGCGCGGGGCGCTCCCCCGGCACGCTTCCCGAGAAGGGCGGCCAGCATCCGCTACGGGCTCGGCAGACCTCGGCCGAGTCGCACTATGACATTCCGAGCGGAGGCTTCCGTGAGACGGCATCCTGGAGGTCGGCCATTGCCGTCCAGTCGATGGCGGAGAGGACCTGCACTTCGAGCACCGCGAAGAAGGAGCCTCGCCTTGAGGACGAAGAGGCGCGGAGGCGGAGCTCACCTGGTTGCCCAGGAAGTTGCCGAGGAGCTGGACGAGCGTGCCGCCCGCCCCGTCGGCCGGCTCGGGCGGGATGCCGGAACGGAAGAAGTCGGCCTGGCTCCCGGGAAACGGTCCAGACCGGCCGACCTGATCGGAGGCTCGACATGAATCGGCATTCGACGCAGAGATCGATGATTTCCCCCGGCAATTGAGACAGCGCCCCCGAGTGTTGCGCTCACCGCGGAATTCTGCCGCGTATGGTATCCTTACCTCCGGTAAGGAGGCGCCCAGTGTCCACCTCGACTCTCACCAGCAAAGGCCAGATCACGGTGCCGAAGGAAGTCCGCGCTCATCTCGGAGTCGCCGAGGGAGACCGGCTCGACTTCGTCATCGCAGCGGACGGCTCGGTCCGCCTGGTGCCGCTCTTCCGGCCGGTGCGCGAGCTCTATGGCCTGCTCAAGATGACCGGACGCCGGCGGCCCTCGCTCGCGGCGATCGACGACTCGATCGCGGAGGCAGTAGCGGCCGGGGACGAGCGGATCCGGAGGGGGCGTTGAAGGGCCTCGACACCAATATCCTTCTGCGATTTCTGACCGGGGACGATCCCATCCAGTCCGCCGCCGCCCGTCGCCTGCTCGAGAAGGGGGAGGCTCACGGGGAGAGGTTCCACGTCACGACCACGGTGCTGTGCGAGATGGTCTGGGCGCTTCGCGGCGGCGCGTATCGCCAGGACCGTGACGCCATCGCCGGCGCCGTCGAGGCGCTTCTCGCGAGCCGCCTATTCGAGTTGCAGCATCGCGATCTAGTGCGGCGGGCTCTGGCGGAGTTCCGGGGCGGTCCGGGCGATTTCGCCGACTACCTGATCGGCTGGCAGAACGACGCGGCCGGCTGCGAGGGGACCCTCACCTTCGACCGCGACCTCGCGGGCAGCGATCGCTTCACCGTGCTGAGCTGAAGGCCGGCTCTCGCGCCCCGCGCGAGATATCGGTCCTCTGTCACGGGACATCGGCCCGTTGTCCGCGGAAGTCGTGTTGATGTCCTGTGACGACGGGCCATCGTCTGCGGGAATCGAGCGTTTTCCCGGATGGCGGGCCATCCTCCGCAGAGATTGCTCCGTGATCCCGCGGCAACGGCCCGTCGTCCGCGGAGGTCATGACATGTTCCCGGGACAACGCCCTGAAGGCCGCGGAGGTCGGAGCATTCTCACGGGAGGCCGGCCCGTCGTCGGCGGAAAACGATCGCGACAGCGTCTCCTTTCTCCACGCCACCATTCGTCCTCGCCTGCGGCAGGGCCGGCCGCGGCCGAGCCCTCTCGTCGTGCGAGCCTCAGGGCCGCGCGATCATGGCGGGTCCTTGGTGACACAGGCGCAGCTCTTCGCCGCCGAGGTCGGGCAGGAGCCGGTCGCGACGCAGACGCGGATGGAGGACCCGCAGGTGGTGCCGGCGATGTGGCCGTGGCAGGCCACGTCGCCGCAGGCGCAGACGGCGGGCGACGCCGGGAGCGGAGCCGGGGTGAGCGGCGTCGCCAGCAGGAAGGGCAGCGCCGAGCAGGAGCTCGGCGCGGCCGGGCTGCTGGGACCGGCGAGCGGCGCGGCGTAGGCCAGGCCGGCGGAGCAGGCTCCGGCCAGCAGCAGGACGGCGGCGGTACGGACGAGCGGGCGCATCGACATGGATCACCTCCTCGGCTCGAGAGAGCCGTTGCGAAACCTTCGGGCGGCCTTGGGGGCGGGCGCCGACTGCCGGCGCGGTGGCACGCCCGATCCGTCGCCTATCTAATCTAAGTCAGTGCGTCCTGGCCGGGCTTCGGGCACCCGTCGTCCCGCGGAGACGTCGAGACGCCCCTCACTGGAAGCTCACGTCGTCGATCTGGAGGGCGAACGGCCCGGGCTGGGGCCCGCCGGCGAAGAGCAGGCCCATGAGGTCGTGCCCATCGGTGCTGCCGAAGGCGGCGAAGGGGAGGACGACGTCCTTCCACTCGGGGCCGGCGACGAAGGTCTGGGTGAGCGGAATGCTTCCCGTGCTCTGCGTGAAGAGCATCACCCGGTAGGTCTTGCCGTCACCCTTGGCGCGGAAGTGGACCGCCTTCCGCGCCGAGAGGTCGGCCGGCGCCATCGGGGTTGCGCCGGGAAAGAACATGGCTCCCGCCCAGGGATAGGCGAAGCCCGCGGCGACGGTGCCGGAGACGGCGAGCGAGCCCCCCTTGCCGCCCTTGCCGTCGCTCGGCACCACCGCGAGCGCCGCCGCCGACTTGCCGCCCATCATCTGGTCGGTCGAGACCTGCCAGCCGGCGCCGAAGGTGGACTTGGACGTCCCATCGTCGAAGTCGCTCACCAGGCCGCTCGCGGGGAGCGCCGGCGCCGCGGCCTTGGCGGCCCGGGCGCGCTCCAGGTCGGCGCGGAAGGCGGCGCGGTCGAAGGGGACTCCCAGCTTCCAGATGCGGACGATGTCGCGGGTGGCGCGCACGTCGGCCGTGGGGTCGCCGTTGACCAGCAGGAGGTCGGCGCGCAGGCCGGGGGCGATGCGCCCGCGGTCGTCGAGATGGAAGGCGGCGGCCGGTGCGGCGGTGGCGGCGGCGAGCGCCTCGGCAGGGGTGAGCCCGGCATGGACGAGGAGCGCGAGCTCCCCGTGCAGGCTGGCGCCGTGAGAGGTGCCGGGGTTCGGCGCGTCGGTGCCGGCGAGGATCGGGACGTGGGCGGCCGCGAGCTGCCGCACCGCTTCCTCGGCCGCCTCGTAGCGCGGCGGCGTTTCCTTGCCGTGCCGGGGGAAGCCGGCCGTCAGCCGCCCGGCGTCGAGCGGCGAGATGTACGGGGCGAGGAGCGGGTCCCTGGCGAGCGCCGCGCCGCCGGAGAGGTGGGCCACGGCCTGGAGCACCGAGAGGGTGGGGACGACGAAGGCGTGATGGGCGGCGGCGAAGCGACCGAAGCCGGGATCCGGCATGCGGTCGACGAAGAGATGGGCGAGGCCGTCGGCGCCGGCGGCGATGGCCTCGCGGGCGTCATCCGCGGAGCCGATGTGGACGACGGCGAGCTTGCCCCGCTTGTGGGCCGCCTCGACGAGGGCCTGGAGGGTCGCCTGGTCGATCGTCGGGATGGTGAGGCCGTAGGTCTTGCCGTCGTCGACGACGATCTTGATGTAGTCCGACCCTTCGGCGATCCGCGCGTCGACGAAGCCTTGGGCTTCCGCCGGGCCGTGGACCGTGGGGATGGGGAACCCGTACTCGGTGCCGTGGCCGCCGGGCGCCGTGGCGAGCGTGCCTGCCGAGCGCAGGTCGGCGCGGTCCAGCCCCTTGCCGGCGGCCTGCTCCGACCGCATGGTGGCGGCGAGCCGGGGATCGGTGAACATGTCGAGCTCGGTGGTGACGCCGAAGGCGAGAGCTTCGTGGAGCGCATCCCCGAACGTATGGGTGTGAGCGTCGATCAGCCCCGGCAGGAGAGTCTTGCCGCGGCCGTCGACCACCTCGGCGCCCGCCGGCACCGGAAGGTTCCTGCCGATGGCGGCGATGCGGCCGTCGCGGACGAGGACGTCGGCCGGCGGCAGCATCGCCCGGCCGTCGAATATGCGCGCATCGCGGACGACGAAGGGGCGCGCGGCGCTCTCGGCGCCGGCACCCAGGGGGGCGAGGGCCAGACTGCGAGGGCCAGGACGGCGACGGCCAGCGCGGCGTGGATCGCGCTCCGGATGCGCGGTGCGAAGGGATGTGCGAGGCGATAACTGCTGGCGGTCATGTCTCTTCCTCCCTGTGGCGGGGCCGGCCTCGGCCGAACCCTCTTGACTGTGTCGGGTGCTCGCGGCTGTCGTGCGAGCCCATTGTCCAGGGAGGCCGCCGGGCGGACAAGGGAGGCTTGTCACCTGGCGGGAGTGACACTTGTCAAGCCGTCGGCGAAGATTAAAAGACCAAATCGATGAATCGAGTCGGCTCCCGATTTCCCGAGCGGCGCGTGACCCGTTGCTACCGCAACGCCTGGTAGATCACTGGCCGGTAGCGCGGCTCGGGAACCGGCTTGCCCAACTCGCGGGCGGCGTCGAGCCAGGCACCTTTGGCCTTCTCGACTTCGGCAAGAGCTTCCTCAGGCGTCATGCCGAACGCCGAGCAGGCATCGAGGTCGGGAATGTCGGCGATGTAGCCGCCGTCCTCGTCGCTCCAGAAGATATTGATGTGGTAGTCGCTCACGGCTCATCCTCCAAGCCTAGATTGTAGCGCTCGATCAGGCGCAGGACCTGCCGGATCTGGTAAGGCTTCGCCTCGCCGCGGACCTCTTGGAGATTGGCGAGCTGCGGCACGCGCGGATGGGCGAACAGGTGATGGCTTCCTTGCACGCGAACAAGACGGAAGCCGAAGCCTGCGAGCAGGCTGACCAGATCAGGGAACGGGACGTTCTGCAGATGGCCCCGCGATAGCCGTGCGAGGAGCTTCTTCCGATTCACGTCGGGCAACCCCTAGCATGGTTCTCGACGATCCCGCTGACTATCTGTGTCATGGAAGGTGTACGCTATCGTAACGGCTCGCTATTTGCCGCTAGGTTGTTCCCCCCTGTACTTTCTCGGTGAGTGACGAAGAGCATCCCCCCGCCGGACCCCTACCCGAAGATCTACGCCGTCGTCGCGCGCATCCCGCATGGCCGGGTCGCGACCTACGGGCAGGTGGCGATGTATGCCGGCCTGCCCGGCCGCGCGCGCCTGGTCGGCAGGGCGCTCGGCGGCCTGCCCGAGGGCTCGAAGCTCCCCTGGCACCGCGTCATCAACGCGCGCGGCGAGGTCAGCCCGCGCGGCGGGCTGGGTCTCGAGGAGGGCTTCCAGCGCCACCTTCTGGAGGAGGAGGCCGTGCGCTTCGACGCGCGGGGCCGGATCGACCTCGACCGCTTCGGATGGGAGCCCCGCGCGCGCCCGCGCTCCACCCGCCGGCGATGAGCGGCCGCGCGCCGCTCATGGGCGTCGAGGGAATCTTTGCCGGCCGGCCGGTGGTTCATCCGGCAGGGCGCGGTCGAACGCCGGAGCCCTGCCGCTCGCCGCGTTCGGCGGCGCAGCGCTGGCGCGATCATGCTGAAGGTTTCCGACCGACCGACTGAGCCGACGTCTCGACCCTACCGGCTGCTGGTGCTGGCGGCGGAGAGCGAGGAGTCCCTCGACGAGGCGGCGCGGGAGCTCGCCGGCCGCCTCGCGGCGCATCCCGAGCTCGACCTGGCGGACGTTGCCCGCGCGCTCCAGGCCGGCCGCGAAGCGGCGAGCCGCGATCGGGGGGCTCGGCGGGAGCATCGGCGCATGCTGGTGTGCCGGGAGGGCCGGGAGGCGATCGAGGCGATGGGCGCGCTCGGCGGCGGCGCGGTGAGGGTCTGGAACGCGGTTTCGGCGGCGTCGGCCGCGCCGCCGGCGGTCTCGTTCCTGTTCTCCGGCGTCGGCGATCACTATCCACAGATGGCGCGCGGGCTCTACGCGACGGAGCCGGTCTTCCGCCGGGAGATCGACCGCTGCGCCGAGCTGCTCGCCCCCTGGCTGCGCCGCGATCTGCGCCAGGTGCTCTATCCGGAGCCCGCGCCGGGAGCGGAGACGCCGGCGGCCGCGCCGGCGCGCCCCGACCTGCGCCAGATGCTCGGGCGGACCGCCCCGGAGCGCGCTCCAGCCAGTCCCCTCGACCGCACCCTCCTGCTGCATCCGGCGATGTTCACGATCGAGTACGCCCTCGCCCGGCTGTGGATGTCCTGGGGGATCGTCCCCGGCTCGCTCCTCGGCTACAGCGTCGGCGAGTACGTGGCCGCCTGCCTGGCGGGCGTCTTCACGCTGGAGGCGGCGCTGCGCCTGGTCGCCGCCCGCGCCCGCATCGTCGACGGCCTGCCGGCGGGCGCCATGCTGAGCATCTTCCTGCCCGAGGCCGAGGTGGTCCCGCTCCTCGGCCCCGAGCTCTCGCTGGCGGCGGTCAACGGCCCCACGCTCTCGGTGGCGGCGGGTCCGCCGCCGGCCATCGCCGAGCTCGAGGAGAGGCTGCGGCAGCGGCGGGTGCCGTGCCGCCGTCTGGCGGCGAGCCATGCCTTCCACTCCGCGCAGCTCGCGCCGGCGGTCCTTCCCCTGGTGCGCGAGGCCGCCGCCCTGGCGCTGCGGCCGCCGGCGATCCCGTTCGTCTCGAACGTCACCGGCACCTGGATCACCGCCGCGGAAGCGACCGATCCGCAGTACTGGGCGCGGCACATGTGCCGCACGGTGCGCTTCGCGGCGGGCCTCGCGACGCTCGGCGCCGGAGCGCCGCGAGCGCTGGTCGAGATCGGCCCCGGCAACACCCTCTGCAGCATGGCGCTGCAGGGCGGCATGGCGAGCCCGCCGCGGCTCGCGGTGTCGTCGCTGCCCCATGCCCACGATCCCGAGCCCGACGCCGCCACGATGATCACCGCGCTCGGCAAGCTCTGGCTCGCCGGCGTCGAGCCCGACTGGCAGGCTTTTCACCGTGGAGAGAGCTGTCTTCCCGCCGCCTTTTCCGCCTGAAGCGTCGTCGACCGGCCGCACCCCTCGCCGTCCGCCCCTCGCTCGAGCGCCGCCGCTCGCGGCCGTGCGCGCCCGGCGTGTTCTCGCGCCGCGGCGACACCTTAGAGGGGGAGCGCCGGCGCTCCCGCCGGCCGGAGGACGTGCCGCGAGACGAGCCGTAAGAAGAGCTGGAAGAAGAAGCCAGGCGAAGAGCGCGAAGAAGAGCCCAAAGAAGAGCCCCAAGAAGAAACTGATGCGAGGCAACGACGTCCTGCAGTGGTTCGCCGACTCGGTGGCGCGGCATCCGGCGCGAGCCGCGCTGGAGTGCGGCCCGCGCCGCCTTTCGTACGGCGATCTCGACCGCTGGTCCGACGATCTCGCGCGCCGGCTGCGCGGCGGCGCGCCCGGCGCCGTCGCCGCCGTGTGCGTCGCCGATCCCATCGAGCGCGTCGTCTCGCTGCTCGGCGTGTTGAAGGGGGGCTGCGCGTTCGCCCCCGTCGACCTCGAGCAGCCCGCGCCGCGGCTGCGGCACCTGCTGGAGCACATCGCGCCGCGCTGGCTGATCGGCGACCCGGCGGACGCCCGGACCGCCGCCGCGCTCGCGGCGATCGAGTGGAGCGGGGATGCCCGCTGGTGCCGCCTCGATCCGGACCACCTCGCCGCGAGGTGCGACGCGGACGCCGTTGCCGCCGTCCCGCCGGCGAGCGCCGCCGGCTCGCCGGGGCCCGACGACCTCTGCTACCTCTTCCAGACCTCGGGGTCGACCGGCATCCCCCAATGCATCGCCGGGCGCTTTCGAGGGATCGGCCACTTCGTCCGCTGGGAGGTCGATTTCCTGGGGCTCGCGCCGGGCGTCCGCGTCAGCCAGCTCACCTCGCCCTACTTCGACGCCTATCTGCGCGACGTCTTCGTCCCGCTCTCCGCCGGCGGCACGCTGTGCATCCCGGAAACCCCCGAGGTCCGGCTGGGCACTGACTCCCTGGCGCGGTGGATCGAAGCGCGGCAGGTCGAGCTCGTCCACTGCGTGCCCTCGCTGTTCCACGTGCTGTGCGCGGCGGATCTCCATCCGCGGGCGTTCGAGCGGCTCCGCCACGTCCTGCTGGCCGGCGAGCCGCCCCTCCACGCGGACCTCGCGAGGTGGTTCGGGGCGTTCGGCGAGCGCGTGCGGATCGTCAATCTCTACGGTCCGACGGAGACGACGATGACCAAGCTGTTCCACGAGGTGCGGCCGGCGGACCTCCGGCGCCGGTCGATCCCGATCGGCCGGCCGATGGCGGGCGCCGCGGCGCTCCTGGTGGACGGCGCGGGTCGCCCGTGCGCTCCGGGGACCATCGGCGAGATCCTCCTGCGCACGCCGTACCGCTCCCTCGGCTACTTCGAGCAGCCGCGGCTCACCGCGGAGAGGTTCGTCCGGAACCCCTGGAGCCCCGATCCGGACGGTCCGGACGCCGCGGACGATCTCGTCTACCGCACGGGAGACCTCGGCCGCCTCCTGCCGGACGGCGCGCTCGAGCTCCTCGGCCGCCGCGATCAGCAGGTGAAGGTCCGCGGCCAGCGCATCGAGCTGGCGGAGGTCGAGAGCGCGCTCGGCGAGCACCCGGGCGTGCTCGCCGCGGCCGCGGTGGCGCGGCCGGACGCCGACGGCCTGCCGGCGCTGTGGGCCTTCGTGGTGCTGCGCGCCGAGACGCCGCCGCGCGCCCTCCGCGAATGGATGGCGCGCGCCGTTCCGGCCTACCTGACGCCCGACCGGCTGGTGCCCGTGGCGGAGCTCCCCAGGACGCGCAACGGCAAGCTCGACCGTCGCGCCTTGGCCGCCCTCGACGTCGACGGGCGGCAGGGGGCGGAGCCGCCGGTCGAGCCGCGCACCCCGACCGAGCGGCGGCTGGTCGAGATCTGGCAGGAGGTGATCGAGGTCGCGCAGAGCGGCGTCCGCGACGACTTCTTCGCCGCCGGCGGTCACTCGCTGATGGCGACGCGGCTCCTGCTGCGGGTCCGCGCCGCCTTCGGCGTCGAGGTGCCGCTGCGCGACTTCCTCGACCGGCCGACGATCGAGGCGCTGGCGGAGCGGGTCGACGAGGCCATCCTGCTCGCCGCCGACCCCGCGCGCATCGAGGAGCTCCTGCGCGCCCTCGAGGCGGAGCCCGAGCCGGATGGAGTCGCCGCGGAGCCCGATTGGACCGCCGCGGAGCCCGGATGAGCACGGCGCCACCGCCCGAGATGGCCGGCAGGGAGCTGCTGCTCGCGAGGCTGCGGCAGCTCGCGCCGGAGAAGCGTGCCGCCCTCCTCGAGCGGCTGCAGGCCGGGGCCGGCGAGCCCGCCGGAGCGGCGATCCCGCGGCTCGGCGGCAGCGTCGACCTCCCCCTCTCCTACGCGCAGGAGAGGCTGTGGTTCCTGGAGCAGCTCACGCCCGGCGAGCCGGTCTTCAACATCGCCCTGGCGGTGCGCCTGCGGGGCCGGCTGGACCGCGCGGCCCTCGCCCGCGCGCTCGGCGCGCTGGTCGAGCGCCACGCGGTGCTGCGCACCCGCTTCCGCGATCTGGAAGGCCGGCCGGTGCAGACGATCGTGGCGGCGGACGGCGCGGCCCCCGAGCTACCGCTCGTCGATCTGCGCCACGGCGGCAGCGGGTCGGCACGGGAGCGCGCGGCGCGGCGGCTGGCGGCGGCGGAGGCGGCGCTGCCCTTCGACCTCCGGCGCGGGCCGCTGCTGCGGGCGCGGCTGGTCTGGCTGGAGGACGACGAGCACCTGCTGCTGCTGACGCTCCATCACATCGCGAGCGACCTGTGGTCCCTGGGCGTGCTGATGAGCGATCTGGTGGCCGGCTATGCCGGCGCCCCGCTCGGCGCGCTGCCGATCCAGTACGCCGATTACGCGGCGTGGCAGCGCGCCTGGCTGCAGGGCGAGGTGCTGGAACGGCAGCTCGCCTACTGGCGGCGGCAGCTCGCCGGCGTGCCGGCGCTGCAGCTGCCGACCGATCGGCGGCGGCCGGCGGTGCCGAGCCAGCGCGGCGGCGAGGTGGCGCTGGAGCTCTCCGCGGCGCTCGCCGCATCGCTGCAGCGGGTCGGCCGGGACTCGGCCGCGACGCTCTTCATGACCCTCCTCGCCGGCTTCCAGGTGGTGCTGGCGCGCTACAGCGGCCAGGACGACATCGCCGTCGGCACGGCGGTCGCCAACCGGGGCCGCCGCGAGCTCGAGGGCCTGATCGGCTTCTTCGTCAACGTCCTGGTGCTGCGCACCGGCGTCGGCGGCGGGCCGACCTTCCGCGACGTCCTGGCGCGGGTGCGCGAGGTCACCCTGGGCGCCTACGCCCACCAGGACCTGCCGTTCGAGCGCCTGGTCGAGGAGCTGCGGCCGGCCCGCGACGCCGGGATCGCGCCGCTGGCGCAGGTCGCCTTCCAGCTGCAGAACGCGCCGTCGCCCGCCGTGCGGCTGCCCGGGCTCGAGATCGCCGTCGTGCCGCTCGCCAGCCGGACGGCGAAGTACGACCTGTCGGCCACCCTGACCGAGCACGCCGGCGGCATCGCCGGCAGCCTGGAGTACAGCGCCGACCTGTTCGAGGAGGCGACGGTGGCGCGGCTCGCCGGCCACCTCCGGCGGTTGCTCGAGTCGGCGGCGGCGGACCCGGACGAGCGGATCGCCGAGCTGGCGCTCCTCGACGAGCGGGAGCGCCGGCAGGTGGTCGTCGACTGGAACCGCACGGCGGTCGACTGGGGGCCGGTCTGCCCGGCGCACGAGCTGTTCGAGGCGCAGGCGGGGCGCACCCCCGACGCGGTCGCGGTCGTCGAGGGCGAGCTCTGCCTCACCTACGCCGGGCTCGACCGGCAGGCCGACCGGCTGGCTCGCCGGCTGCGCGCCGGGGGCGTCGGGCCGGAGGTGCGGGTGGGCCTCTGCCTCGGGCGCGGCGCGGCGCTGATCGCGAGCGTCCTCGCGGTGCTCAAGGCCGGCGGCGCCTACGTGCCGCTCGACCCGGGCTATCCCGCCGAGCGCCTGGCGTGGATGATCGAGGACGCGGCGCCGCGCGTGGTGCTCGCCGCCGAGGGCGATTCCGGATCGGCCGCGGGCGTACTGGCGGCGGGAGCGCCGGTCCTCGCGCTCGAAGCCGGCGGCGGGCTCGCCGGCGAGCCGCCGGCGGCGCGACCGCCGTCCTCGGCGAGCCCCGCCAACGCCGCCTACGTCATCTACACGTCGGGCTCCACCGGCCGCCCCAAGGGTGTCGTCGTCGAGCATCGCGGCCTGTTCCATTCGATCCACGAGGACGGCGCCCGCTGGCTGCGGCACCGCCCCCGCCGCGTGCTGCAGTTCTACTCGCCGAGCTTCGACGCCTCGATCTCCGAGTTCTTCCATGCGCTCGCCTGGGGCGGGACGCTGGTGCACGGCGCCGCCGGCGAGCTGCTGCCCGGCGGCGGGCTCGAGCGGCTGCTGCAGGAGCAGGCGATCGACTTCGCGAGCTTCCCGCCGTCGGTCCTGGCGCTGCTCGATCCGGCGGACTTCCCCGCCCTCGAGACGGTGATCGCGGCCGGCGAGACCTGCCCGAGCGAAGTCGTGGTGCGCTGGTCGCCCGTGCGGCGGCTGTGGAACGCCTACGGCCCCACCGAGTGCACCATCGGCGCCACCACCTCGGCCTGCTCGCTGGAGAAGCTGCCGCCGCCGATCGGCGTGCCGATCGCCAACGCGCGGGGCTACGTGCTGGACGGCGAGATGGCGCCGCTGCCGGTGGGGGTGCCGGGAGAGCTCTACATCGGCGGCGCCGGGGTGGCGCGGGGATACCTGGGACGCGCCGCGCAGACGGCGGAGCGGTTCGTGCCCGATCCCTTCGGGCCGCCGGGCGCCCGGCTCTACCGCAGCGGCGACCGCGTGCGCTGGCGCGGCGACGGCGAGCTGGAGTTCCTCGGCCGCGCCGACCAGCAGATCAAGCTGCGCGGCTATCGCATCGAGCCCGGCGAGATCGAGGCGGCGCTGCGGCAGGCTCCGGGCGTGCTCGACGCCGTGGTGCTGCTGCGCGAGGACGCTCCGGGCGACCGGCGCCTGGTCGCCTATGTCACCGAGCCGCCCGCGGCCGCGCCGCGCCAGGAGATGGAGCTCTGGCCGTCGGTCGCCGAGTACTTCGTGTACGACGAGGCGCTCTACTACGCGCTGACCCACGATCATCCCCGCAACGAGCGCTATCGGGCGGCGCTCGCCGGCGTCGCCGGGGCGACGGTGCTCGACGTCGGCACCGGCGCGGACCTGATCCTCGCCCGCCTCTGCCTCGAGGCCGGCGCCCGCAAGGTGTACGCGGTGGAGAAGCTCGAGCGGACCCATCGCCGGGCGCTCGCCTGCGCCCGCCGGCTCGGGTTGGGAGACCGCATCGCGGTGATCCACGGCGACGCGCTCGAGGTCGAGCTGCCGGAGGCCGTGGACTGCTGCGTGTCGGAGATCGTCGGCCCGATCGGCGGCTGCGAGGGCGCGGCCGCGATCCTGAACGCCGCGCATCGCCTGCTCGCCCCCGGCGGCCGGATGATCCCGGAGCGCAGCATCACCCGGATCGCCGCCGTCTCCCTGCCCGACCGCTTCGTCGCGGCGCCCCGCTTCGCGAGCTCCTCGACCCCCTACGTCGAGCAGATCTTCGCCGAGGTCGGCCGCCCGTTCGACCTGCGCGTCTGCATCAAGGGGCTGACGCCCTCCTGCCTCATCTCGCAGCGCGGCGTCTTCGAGGACCTCGACTTCCGGCGGCGGATGCCGCTCGCCTACTCCCACGACGTCGAGCTCCGCGTCGAGCGCGCCGCCCGCATGGACGGCTTCGTCCTCTGGCTCGACCTGCGGCTGGCGCCGGGGGTGGAGATCGACGTCCTGGAGCGCGAGTACACCTGGCTCCCCGTCTACCTGCCGGTGCTGGCGGGCGTCGAGGTCGCGGCCGGCGACCGCATCCTCGTCACCTGCAGCGGCGCGCCGAGCGACAACGGCATCAATCCCGACTACCGGGTCGCCGGCGTCCTGCTGCGGCGGGACGGCCCTCCGCTGCCCTTCGAGCTCGACCTGCCGCACCATCCGCCGGCCGGCGCCTACCGCGCGACGCCCTTCTACCAAAGGCTGTGGGCGGGCTTCGCGGCCGGCGGCGCGGCGGCCGCCCCGATGCCGCTCGCGCCATCGCCCACGCCGCCCATGCCGCCCATGCCGCCCACGCCGATGCTACCGCCGCCGCGCGGGCGGCAGCTCCGCGAGCGCCTCGCCCGCCAGCTGCCGGGCTACATGGTGCCCTCCGCCGTCGTCGTGCTGGCCGCGTGGCCGCTCCTCCCCAACGGCAAGCTCGACCGGCGGGCCCTGCCCGCCCCCGCCGCCGGCGCGGCGGGCCGCGAGCCCGGCCGCTCCGCCGTTCCCCGCGGGCCGCTCGAGGAGATCGTGGCCGGCATCTGGGCCGAGGTGCTCGGCGTCGAGAGCGTCGGGATGGAGGACGACTTCTTCACCGACCTGGGGGGCATTCGCTCCTCGCGACGCAGGTGATCTCGCGCCTCCGCGACCGGGTCGGCATCGACCTGCCGCTGCGCTCGCTCTTCGAGGCCCCGACCGTCGGCCGCTGGGCGGCCCTGGCCGAGCGGACGGCGCCCGATGCGCCCGCTGCGTCCGATGCGGCGCCGCCGGCGGCGAGATCCGGCGCCGTGCCGCGGCGGGAGCGCCGCCGCTCTCCTTCGCGCAGGAGCGGCTCTGGCTCGCCGACCGGCTGGCGCCGGGCCTCGCCCTCTACAACGTGCCGCTCGCGGTGCGCCTCGCCGGCGAGCTCGATCCGGCGGCGCTCGGCCGGGCGCTCCGCGCCCTCGTCGCGCGGCACGAGCCCCTGCGCACCCGCTTCGACGAGGCCGCGGGCCGGCCGGTGCAGGTGATCGCCGCCGCGACGGAGGAGATCGCGGCGCCGCTGCCGATCGTCGACCTCCGGGGGGCCGGCGACCAGGCCGCGCGCGAAGGGTTGGCAACCCGGCTGGCCGGTGAAGAGGCGAGCCGGCCGTTCGACCTGCGGCGGGGACCGCCGCTGCGGGCGCGGTTGCTGCGGCTGGGGGAGGCGGAGCACCTGCTGCTCCTGACGCTCCATCACATCGCGAGCGACGGCTGGTCGCTGGGCGTGCTGGCCGCCGAGCTCGGCGCCCTCTATGCCGGCGAGCCCGCTCGCGGCGCTGCCGATCCAGTACGCCGACTACGCGGTGTGGCAGCGCGAGTGGCTGCAGGGCGAGGCGCTGGAGCGGCTGCTCGCGCACTGGCGGCGGCGGCTCGCCGGGATGCCGGCGCTGCAGCTTCCCGTCGACCGGCGGCGGAGCGCCACGCCGCGCCACCGCGGCGGCCGGGTGGCGATCGAGATCCCGCGCCGGCTGGCCGAGCCGCTGCGCCGCCTCGGCCGCGAGGCGGGGGCGACGCTCTTCATGACGCTCCTCGCCGGCTTCCAGGCCGTGCTGGCGCGCTTCGGCGGCGAGGACGACGTGGCGGTGGGGACGGTCGTCGCCAACCGCCGGCGCCGCGAGCTCGAGGGGCTGATCGGGTTCTTCGTCAACACCCTGGTGCTGCGCACCGACCTCGCCGGCGAGCCGAGCTTCCGCGAGCTCCTGGCGCGGGTGCGCGAGGTGACGCTCGACGCCTACGGCCATCAGGACCTGCCGTTCGAGCGCCTGGTCGAGGAGCTGCGCCCGGCGCGCGACGGCGGCCAGCCGCCGCTCGTCCAGGCGCTCTTCGTGCTGCAGAACACGCCTCTCCCCAGCCTGCGGCTGCCCGGGCTCGAGCTCGCCGAGGTGCGGAGCGAGGGCGCGGCGGCCGACCGGACGGCGAAGTTCGACCTCTCGGTCCTGCTGGCGGAGCAGGCGGGCGGCGTCGTGGGGATCATCGAGTACGACGCCGACCTCTTCGCGGCGGCGACCGTCGAGCGGCTGGCCGGCTGCTTCAGGCGGCTGCTCGAGGCGGCGGTGGCGGAGCCCGAGCGGCGGGCCGCCGAGCTGCCGATGCTCGGCGAGGCGGAGCGGCAGCAGGTGCTCGTCGAGTGGAACCGCACCGCGGCCGACTGGGGGCCGGCGCGGCCGGCCCACGAGCTGTTCGAGGCGCAGGTCGAGCGGGCGCCGGACGCGGTCGCCGTGCTCACCGGCATCCTCGCCGGCGATCTGCAGGTGAGCTACGGGGAGCTCAACCGGCGGGCCAACCGCCTCGCCCACCACCTCCGCTCGCGCGGCGTCGGGCCGGAGGTGCGGGTGGGGCTCTGCCTCGAGCGCGGCCCGGACCTCGTCACCGGCATCCTCGCGGTGCTCAAGGCGGGCGGCGTCTACGTGCCGCTCGATCCGGCCTATCCACCCGAGCGCCTGGCGTTCATGATCGAGGACGCCGCGCCGCGCGTCGTGCTCGCCGCCGGGCGGCACCGCGGGCTCGCCGCCGGCGCGCCGGTCTTCGCCCTGGACGATGGCGCCGATCGGCTGAGCACCCTGCCGGCGGCGAACCCGCCGCCCGCGGCGGCGCCGGGAAACGGCGCCTACGTCATCTTCACCTCCGGCTCGACCGGCCGTCCCAAGGGCGCCCTCGTCGAGCACCGCGGCCTGTTCCATCTCCTGCAGGCGATCGCCGAGCGCTGGGACCTGCGGCGGCCGCACCGCGTGCTGCAGTTCTCCTCGCCCAGCTTCGACGCGTCCGTCGGCGAGCTCTTCGCGGCGCTGCCGTGGGGCGGCGCGCTGGTGCACGGCACGCGCGGCCAGCTCCTGCCGGCGCCCGAGCTGGCGGCCCTCGTCGCGGAGCACGCGGTCGACGTGGCGATCCTGCCGCCGTCGCTCCTCGCCCTCCTCGCGCCGGAGGGCTTCGCCGGCCTCGCGACGCTGATCGCCGCGGGGGAGGCCTGCCCCGCCGAGGTCGCCGGCCGCTGGTCGCCGGGCCGGCGGATGTGGAACGGCTACGGCCCCACCGAGTGCACGGTCTTCAGCACCACCGCCCGCTGCGCCGGCGGGGCGCTGCCGCCGCCGATCGGCCGGCCGATCGCCAACGCGCGGGCCTACGTGCTGGAGAGGGGGCTCGAGCCATCGCCGGTCGGGGTGCCGGGCGAGCTGTACGTCGGCGGCGCGGGGCTGGCGCGCGGCTATCTCGAGCGGCCGGCGCTGACCGCGGAGCGGTTCGTGCCCGACCCGTTCGCGGCGGCGGAAACGGCGGGCGGCCGGCTCTACCGGACCGGGGACCGCGTGCGGTGGCGCCCCGACGGCGAGCTCGAGTACCTCGGCCGGCTGGACCACCAGGTCAAGCTGCGCGGCTTCCGCATCGAGCTGGGCGAGATCGAGGCGGTGCTGGGGGAGAGCCCGAGCGTGCGCGAGGCGGTGGTCGAGCGGCGCGAGGACACGCCGGGCGACCCGCGGCTGGTGGCCTACGTGGTCCCCGCCGGCGATCCGGCCCCCGCCGCCGCCGAGCTGCGCGCCCACTGCGAGCGGCGGCTGCCGGACCACATGGTGCCCGCCGCCTTCGTCGTCCTGGCGCGCCTGCCGCTGTCGCCCAACGGCAAGCTCGACCGGCGCGCGCTGCCGGCGCCGGACGCCGCCCACCCCGAGCGCGCCGCCGGCTATGTCGCCCCGCGCAATCCGCTCGAGGAGGTCCTCGCCGGCGCCTGGGCCGCGGTCCTCGGCGTCGAGCGCGTCGGGGTGGAGGACGACTTCTTCGCCGACCTGGGAGGCCATTCGCTGCTGGCCACCCAGGTCGTGGCGCGCGTCCGCGACCTGCTGCGGCTGGAGCTGCCGCTGCGCTCGCTGTTCGAGGCGCCCACCGTGAGCGGCTGGGCGGCGGTGGCCCAGGCGATGATGTCTCGCGGGACGGGCGATCTTCCCGATCTCGAGCTCGATCTCGATCTCGAGCGCCGCGATCCGGCGGCGACGCCCGAGCCGCCGCTCTCCTTCGCGCAGGAGCGGCTGTGGTTCCTGGAGCAGCTCACGCCGGGCCTCGCGGTCTACAACGTGCCCCTGGCGGTGCGGCTCACCGGCCGGCTCGATCCGGCGGCGCTCGGCTCGGCGCTCGGCGCCCTGGTCGCCCGCCACGAGGTCCTGCGCACCGGCTTCCGCGGCGAGACGGGCCGGCCGGTGCAGGTCGTCGCGGCGGCCGCCGACGTCCCGCTGCCGCTGCCCATGATCGACCTGCGGGGCGCGGCCTTCGAGGCGGTGGAGTCTGCGGCGCCCGGGCGGCAGCGCGAGGCGGCACGGCTGGCGGCGGCGGAGGCGGCGCGGCCCTTCGACCTGCGGCAGGCGCCGCTCGTGCGGGCGCGGCTGCTGCGGACCGGCGACGAGGAGCACCTGCTCCTCCTCACCTTCCATCACATCGTGAGCGACGGCTGGTCGCTCGGGGTGGTGCTCGGCGAGCTGGGGGCGCTCTACGCGGGCGAGCCGCTGCCGGAGCTGCCGGTCCAGTACGCCGACTATGCCGTCTGGCAGCGGCGGCAGCTCCAGGGCGCGGCGCTCGAGCGCCAGCTCGCCTACTGGCGCGGCCGGCTCGCCGGCCTGCCGGCGCTGCAGCTCCCGGCGGACCGGCCGCGCCCGGCTCGGCGCAGCCATCGCGGCGGCTGGGTGCGGTTCGAGCTGCCGGAGGAGCTCGCCGAGGCGCTCCGCCGGCTCGGCCGCGGGGCGGGGTCGACGCTCTTCATGACCCTCCTCGCCGGCTTCCAGGTGGTGCTGGCGCGCTACGGCGGAGTGGACGACTTCGCGGTGGGGACGGCGGTCGCCAACCGGCGGCGCCGCGAGCTCGAAGGGCTGATCGGGTTCTTCGTCAACACGCTGGCGCTGCGCGCCGACCTCGCCGGCGAGCCGAGCTTCTCCCAGCTCCTGGCGCGGGTGCGCGAGGCGACGCTCGGCGCCTACGCCCACCAGGACCTGCCCTTCGAGAAGCTGGTCGAGGATCTGCGCCCGGCGCGCGACACCGGCCAGAACCCGCTCGTCCAGGTGATGATCCTGCTGCAGAACACGCCGCTCCCCAGCCTGCGGCTGCCGGGTCTCGAGCTCGCCGGGGTGCCGATCGAGAACCGGACGGCGAAGCTCGACCTCTCGCTGTCGCTCGCCGAGGTCGCCGGCGCGGGCATCGGCGGCACCCTCGAGCACGACACCGACCTCTTCGAGACGGCGACGGCGGCGCGCCTGGCCGGCCACCTGCGGCGGCTGCTCGCCGCGGCGGCGGCGACCCCGGAGGCGCCGATCGCCGAGCTGCCGCTGCTCGACGAGGGGGAGCGGCGGCAGGTGCTGGTCGAGTGGAACCGCACGGCCGTGGACTGGGGGCCGGCCCGCCGGGTGCACGAGCTGTTCACGGCGCAGGCGGCGCGGACGCCCGCGGCGACGGCGATCGTCTGCGGCGACCTCCGCCTGAGCTACGGCGAGCTCGACCGGCGCTCGGCGCGCCTCGCGCGGCGGCTGCGCCGGCTGGGCGTCGGCCCCGAGCGGCTCGTCGGCGTCTGCCTGGAGCGCTCGGCCGACCTGGTGATCGCGCTCCTCGCGGTGCTCCGGGCGGGCGGCGCCTACGTGCCGCTCGACCCCGAGCTGCCGCCGGCGCGCCTGCTGGCGATGAGCGCGGACGCGGGGCTCCACGCCGTCGTCGCCGAGGCCGGCTCCCGCCCCCTGCTCGCGGGCTTCGGCGGGCCGGTGCTGAGCGTCGACGAGGACGGCGGCGCGGAAATGGCGGAGATGGAGGAGATGGAGGATGCCGGAGAGCGTGACGCCGCGAGCGGGAGGCTGCCGCTGCCGGCCAACGCCGTCTACGCGATCTACACCTCCGGCTCCACCGGCCAGCCGAAGGGCGTCCTCAACACCCACGGCGGGGTGGTCAACCGGCTGCTGTGGATGCAGGCCGCCTACGGGCTGACGAGCGGGGACCGGGTGCTCCAGAAGACCCCGTACTCGTTCGACGTGTCGGTGTGGGAGCTCTTCTGGCCGCTGGCGGCGGGGGCGGCGCTCGTCGTCGCCCGCCCGGGCGGGCACCGCGACCCGGAGTATCTGGCCGAGCTGATCGAGCGCGAGCGGGTGACGGTGCTGCACTTCGTCCCCGCGATGCTCGCGGCGTTCCTCGAGGCGCGGGGCGTGGCCCGCTGCCCGGGCCTGCGCCAGGTGATCTGCAGCGGCGAGGCGCTGCCCGACGAGCTGCGGCGGCGCTTCTTCGCGCAGTCCGCGGCGGCGGAGCTGAGCAACCTCTACGGCCCCACCGAGGCCGCCGTCGACGTCACCTGGTGGCGATGCGCCGCGGGCGACGCGCCGCGGGTGGTGCCGATCGGCCGGCCGATCGCCAACACCCGGATCTACGTGCTGGACGGGGCGATGGAGCCGTCGCCGGTGGGCGTGCCGGGCGAGCTGTGCATCGGCGGGGCCGGAGTGGCCCGCGGCTACGTCGGCCGGCCCGGGCAGACCGCGGAGCGCTTCGTGCCCGACCCGTTCGGCGGGCTCGCGGAGAGGACCGGCGAGCGGGGCGGCGAGCGGGGCGGCGAGAGGATCTACCGGACCGGCGACCGGGCGCGGTGGCGCGCCGACGGCGAGCTCGAGTACCTCGGCCGGCTGGACCACCAGGTCAAGCTGCGCGGCTTCCGCGTCGAGCCGGGCGAGATCGAGGCCGCGCTGGTGGCGAGCCCGGAGGTGCGCCAGGCGGTGGTAGAGCTGCGCGAGGACGCGCCGGGCGACCGCCGGCTGGTGGCCTACGTGGTGCCGGAGCTGGACAGCGTCGCGCTCGACACCGTCGCGCTGCGCCGGCGCTGCGAGGAGCTCCTGCCGTCCTACATGGTGCCCTCGGCCTTCGTGGCGCTGGCGCGGCTGCCGCTCCTCCCCAGCGGCAAGCTCGACCGCCGCGCCCTGCCGGCGCCGGACGCCGGGCGGCCGGCGCTGGCGGCGCGCTTCGTCGCCCCGGAGAGCCCGCTCGAGGAGATCCTGGCGGGGATCTGGGCCGAGGTGCTCGGCGCCGAGCGGGTGGAGCGCGTCGGGGTGGAGGACGACTTCTTCACCGACCTGGGCGGCCACTCCCTCCTCGCCACCCAGGTCGTCTCGCGCCTGCGCGAGCGGCTCGGCATCGAGCTGCCGCTGCGCTCGCTGTTCGAGGCGCCGACGCTGCGCTCCTGGGCGGCGCGCGCGGCGGCGCTCCTGGGCGGCGAGCGGACGAGACCGGGTCGACCGCATCGGGTCGGACCGCATTCAGCCGGATCGCATTCAGCCAGCCAGGCGGACGGGCGATCTGCCGCTCTCCTATGCCCAGGAGCGGCTGTGGTTCCTCGAGCAGCTCATGCCCGGCCTCGCGGTCTACAACCTGCCGCTCGCGGTGCGGCTCGCCGGCAGGCTGGACCAGGCGGCGCTCGGCCGGGCGCTGGCGGCGGTGGTGGCGCGCCACGAGGTGCTGCGGACCGGCTTCCGCACCGCCCTTGGGCGGCCGGTGCAGGCGATCGCGGCGCCCGGCGCCGTCGCCGTGCCGCTCCCGGTGGTCGACCTGCGGGGCCTCTCCGGCGACCTGGCGCCGCGGGCGTCCCGGCTGGCCGCTCGATTGGCGACCGCAGAAGCCGGGAGGGTGTTCGACCTCCTGCGCGGGCCTCTCCTGCGGGCGCGGCTGCTCCGGCTGGCGGACGACGAGCACCTGCTCCTCCTCACCCTCCATCACATCGCGAGCGACGGCTGGTCGCTGGGGGTGCTGGTGGGCGAGCTGGGGGCCCTCTACGCCGGCGAGACGCCGCCGGCGCTGCCCATCCAGTACGCCGACTACGCGGTGTGGCAGCGGCAGTGGCTCGAGGGCGAGGTGCTGGCGCGGCAGATGGAGTACTGGCGCCGCCAGCTCGCGGCGGTGCCGGTGCTGGAGCTGCCGACCGACCGGCCGCGGCCGGCGGTCTCGCGCCACCGCGGCGGGCAGGTGCGGATGGAGCTGCCGGCCGAGCTGGTCGCGGCGCTGCGGCGGCTCGGCCGCGCGGCGGGCGCAACCCTCTTCATGACCCTCCTCGCCGGCTTCCAGGCGGTGCTGGCCCGCTACAGCGGCCAGGACGACTTCGCCGTCGGGACGGCGGTCGCCAACCGCCGCCGCCGCGAGCTCGAGGGGCTGATCGGGTTCTTCGTCAACACGCTGGCGCTGCGCGCCGGCGTCGCCGGCGATCCCGCCTTCGGCGAGCTGCTGGCGCGGGTGCGCGAGGTCGCGCTCGGCGCCTACGAGCACCAGGACCTGCCGTTCGAGAAGCTGGTCGAGGAGCTGCGCCCGGTGCGCGACACCGGCCACGAGCCGCTGGTGCAGGTCACCTTCATGCTGCAGAACGCGCCGCTGCCCGACCTGCGGCTCGCCGGGCTCGAGCTCGCCGGGCTGCCGGTCGACAACCGGACGGCGAAGCTCGACCTGCTGATCTCGATGACGGAGCACCCCGGCGGCACCCTCGGCGCCACCTGGGAGTACGACGCCGACCTCTTCGACGCGGCGACGGCGGAGCGGATGGCGGGCCACCACCGGCGCCTGCTCGCGGCGGCGGCGGCGGGCCCGGCGTCGCGGCTCGCCGAGCTGCCGCTGCTCGACGAGACGGAGCGCCGGCAGGTCCTCGTCGAGTGGAACCGCGCCGCCGACCTCGCCGCGCCCGCCGCGGCTCCGGCCCGCCTGGTGCACGAGCTCTTCGCGGCGCAGGCCGAGCGCACCCCGGAGGCGGTCGCGGTCGTCGCCGGCGACGCCGCGCTGACCTACGCCGGGCTCGCCCGCCAGGCCGCCCGCCTGGCCCATCGGCTGCGCGCGCTGGGCGTCGGTCCCGAGGTGCGGGTGGGCCTCTGCCTCGAGCGCGGCCCGGCGCTCGTCGCCGGCGTCCTCGCGGTGCTCGCGGCCGGCGGCGCCTACGTGCCGCTCGACCCCGCCTATCCGGCCGAGCGCCTCGCCTTCATGATCGCGGATGCGGCGCCGCGCGTCGTGCTCGCCGCCGCGCGCACGTCCGAGCGGATGGGGACGCTCGCCGCGCCGGCGCCGGTGCTCTGCCTCGACGACCTCGATGGTCTCGATGACCTCGATGACCGCGATGACCGTCGATCGTCGCGCTGACCTCGACGGGCTGCCGGAGCCGCCGCCGGCGCTGCCGGACAACACCGCCTACGTGATCTTCACCTCGGGCTCGACCGGCCGGCCCAAGGGCGTCGCCATGCCCCACCGCGCGCTGGCCAACCTGATCGCCTGGCAGCTCCGCGACACCCCGCGGCCGGCCCGCACGCTGCAGCTCGCGCCGGCGAGCTTCGACGTCTCCTTCCAGGAGCTGCTGACGACCCTGGGCGGCGGCGGCGCGCTGGTGCTGCTCGACGAGGGCGTGCGGCGCGATCCGCCGGCGCTGCTCCGCCTGGTCGACGAGCAGCGTGTCGAGCGGCTCTTCCTCCCCTTCACCGCGCTGCAGAATCTGGCGCAGGCCCGGCTCGCGGCCGGCGTCTCGGGAGGCTCGCTCGCCGAGGTCATCACCGCCGGCGAGCGGCTGCGGATCACCGCCGAGGTCGCCGCGCTCTTCCGCGGCCTGCCGGGATGCGCCCTCTACAACCACTACGGGCCCACCGAGAGCCACGTGGTGACCTCGAAGCGGCTGCCGGCCGGCGTCGCCGCCTGGGAGACTTATCCCTCGATCGGCCGGCCGATCGCGCGGGCGCGGCTCTACGTGCTCGACGGCGAGATGGCGCCGGCGCCGGTGGGGGTGCCGGGCGAGCTGTGCATCGGCGGCGTCGCGGTGGCGCGGGGCTATCTGAGCCGTCCCGCGCTCACCGCCGAGCGGTTCGTCCCCGATCCGTTCGGCGGGCCGGAGGGAGCGGAGCCGCCGGGCGGGCGGCTGTACCGCACCGGCGACCGGGCGCGCTGGCGCGCCGACGGCGAGCTCGAGTACCTGGGGCGGATGGACCAGCAGATCAAGCTCCGCGGCTTCCGCATCGAGCCGGGCGAGATCGAGGCCGTGCTCGCCATGAGCCCGGGCGTCGGCGCGGCCGTGGTGACGGTGCGCGAGGACACGCCGGGCGACCAGCGCCTGGTCGCCTATGTGGTCCCTGAGCTGGTCCCTGAGCCGGTGTCCGATGGCGCGCCGGCGCTGCCGGCCGTCCCCGAGCTGCGCCGCCGCTGCCAGGAGGCGCTGCCGGCCTTCATGGTGCCGTCCGCCTTCGTCGTGCTGGCGCGGCTGCCGCTCCTGCCGAGCGGCAAGCTCGACCGCCGGGCGCTCCCCGCCGCCGAGGGCGGCCGCCCGGAGCTCGCCGCCCGCTTCGTCGCCCCGCAGAGCCAGCTCGAGCGCGACGTCGCCGAGGTCTGGCGCGAGGTGCTGCAGGTCGACCGCGTCGGCATCCACGACAACTTCTTCGACCTCGGCGGGCATTCGCTCCTGGCGGTGCGCCTGCACAGCCGCCTGCAGGCCATCGCCGGCCGGCTCGGGCGCGAGGCGCGCGACATCTCGGTGATCGACCTGTTCCGCCACCCCACCGTCGAGAGCTTCGCCCGCTTCCTGGCGCGGCCGGCGGGCGCCGGCGGCGAACCGGCGGCGGAGCCGGCGCCGTTGAGCGAGGCGAAGAGCGAGCGGCTGGTGGACGGCCGCGGCCGCCTGGAGCAGCAGCAGGCGGCGCGGCGGCGCGCCGTCAAGAGGAGGTCTCCGTGAGCGAGGGCGAGGCGAAGGGCTCCGCCGGCAGCGGCATCGCGGTCGTCGGGATGAGCGGGCGGTTCCCCGGGGCGGCGAGCGTCGAGGCGTTCTGGCACAACCTGCGCGAGGGGATCTGCGGCACCACGTTCTTCAGCCCGGAGGAGCTGGCGGCGGCGGGGGTCGACGCTGCGGAGCTCGCCGATCCGCGCTACGTGCGGGCGGCCGGGATGCTGGGCGACGCGGACCTCTTCGACGCCGAGCTCTTCGGCCTCAACCCGCGCGAGGCCGAGGTGATGGACCCCCAGCAGCGGGTCTTCCTGGAGTGCGCCTGGGCGGCGCTCGAGGACGCCGGCTACGACCCGCAGCGCTTCCCGGGCTGGATCGGCGTCTACGCCGGCGCCGGGATCGGCAAGTACCTGTGGATGAACGTGGCGCGGAGCCCGGCGGCGCTGGCCGCGGTCGGCACCTTCCAGGCGATGATCAGCAACGACAAGGACTACCTGTCGAGCCAGGTCAGCTACCGGCTGAACCTGCGCGGGCCGAGCGTCGGGGTGCAGACCGCCTGCTCGACGTCGCTGGTCGCCGTCCACCTCGCCTGCCAGGCGCTGCTCTGCTTCGAGTGCGACCTGGCGCTCGCCGGCGGCGTCTCGATCAGCACGCCGGAGCGCCACGGCTACCTGTACCAGGAGGACGGGCTGTCGTCGCCGGACGGCTACTGCCGGCCCTTCGACGCGCGGGCGGTGGGCACCCTCCGCGGCAACGGCGCCGGCATCGTGGCGCTCAGGCGCCTCGCCGACGCGCTCGCCGACGGCGACCGGGTGCTGGCGGTGATCAAGGGCTCGGCGATCAACAACGACGGCGCGGCGAAGGTCGGCTACACGGCGCCCAGCGTCGCCGGCCAGGCGGAGGTGATCGCCGCGGCGCAGGCGGTCGCCGGGGTGGAGCCGGCGACGATCGACTATGTCGAGGCACACGGCACGGGGACCCGCCTCGGCGACCCGATCGAGGTGGCCGCGCTGGCGCAGGTGTTCGGGGCGGCGGCCGGCGCGGCCGGCATGGCCGGGCGCCGGGCCGCTGCGCCCTGGGGTCGGTCAAGAGCAACGTCGGCCACCTCGACGCGGCGGCCGGGGTGACCGGGCTGATCAAGACGGTGCTGGCGCTCGTCCACGGCGAGCTGCCGGCGAGCCTCCACTACGAGAGCCCGAACCCCAAGATCGACTTCGCCGGCGGCCCCTTCTACGTCAACGCCGAGCGGCGGCCGTGGCCGGCGGGGGAGCGGCCGCGGCGGGCGGGGGTGAGCGCCTTCGGCATCGGCGGGACGAACGCGCACGTGGTGCTGGAGGAGGCGCCGCCGCGGCCGCAAGCGCCCGCGGTCGTCCGGCCGGCGCTCGGGCCGGCGCTGGCACCTGCTGACGCTCGCGGCGCGCACCGAGACGGCGCTCGCGGCGACGGCGGCGAGGCTGGCGGACCATCTGCGGGCGCACCGCGAGCCGAGCCTCGCCGACGTCGCCTACACGCTGCAGGTGGGCCGCCGGGAGCTCGCCTGGCGGCGGGCGGTGCCGGCGCGCGACCGCGAGGAGGCCTGCGCGCGGCTGGAGGGGCGGGAGGAGCCGGCGCCGCCGAGCGGCGGCCTGGGGCCGGTCCCGGAGCACCCGGAGCTGGCCTTCGTGTTCTCCGACGGCGCCGTGCCCGCCGCGGCGGGCGCCGAGCTCTACCGCGAGGAGGGGGCCTTCCGCGCCGCGGTCGAGGAGTGCTGCGCGCTGCTCGGTCCCGAGCGGGGAGACGAGCTGCGGCGGCTCGTCACGGGCTCCGGGTCGGACGGCGAGGCGCTCAGCGCGGCGCCCGCGCGCGCCGCGCGCTTCGCCTGCCAGTACGCCCTCGCCCGGCTGTGGATGAGCTGGGGGGTGGAGCCGGCGGCGGTGCTGGGGCACGGCGCGGGGGAGCACGCCGCGGCGTGCATCGCGGGAGCGCTGCCGCTGCCGGCGGCCCTCGCGGCGCTCCAGTCGCCGGCTGGCGGGCCGAGGCCGGCTGAGATCCGGCGGACGAGCGAGGAGGGAGCGCGCCGGGGAGCGCCGCGGATCGCCTGCGTCTCCGGCCCCGCCGGCCTGCGCCACCTCCTGGAGGAGCCGGCGCGGGTGCTGCTGGAGGTCGGCTGCGCCTCGGGGCTCGCTCGGCGGGCCGCCGGGGCGCGGGTGGTCGAAGGGCTCCGTCCGCCGCACGAAGCCGGCGGATCGAGCGCGGCGGGTCCGACGAGGCGGGCGGGCAGGAGCAGCTCGTGCGCGCCCTCGGGCGGCTCTGGGAGCACGGCGTCGCGGTCGACTGGCAGGCGTTCCACGCCGGGGAGCGCCGGCTGCGGGTGAGCCTGCCGGCGTACCCGTTCGAGCGGCGCCGCTACTGGCTCGAAGGCGACGAGGGCCGGAGCGGTCTGGGTGAAGAGGCCGCGAGCGGCACGGCCGGCGGGCGCCGTCCCCTGCCGGAGTGGTTCCACCTGCCGTCCTGGAAGCGCACGCTGGCGCCGGCCGCCGCCGCCGCCGTCGCCGCCGTCACCCGACACGCGCGCCGATTCCCTCCCGGGCTCGGCGCCCGCGCCACCGCGGAGCTGCCTGATCCTCTCCGACGACTGCGGGCTGGGGGAGGCGCTCGGCGCGGCGCTCGGCGAGCAGGGCTGGGACGTGACCCTCGCCTTCGCCGGCGCCGCCTGGGAGACCCTGGGACCCCGGCGGCACCGGATGCGCCCGGGCGACGCCGGCGACCACGCCCGGCTGTGGGAGGAGCTGGCGGCCGGACCCGGCCCGCCGGGACGGGTGCTGCACCTCTGGAACGTGACCGCGGCGCCGCTCTCGGCGGCAGGAGAGGGCGAGCCGGAGGCGCTGGCGCGCGGGCTCGACCGCAGCTTCTACAGCCTGCTCCATCTGGCGCAGGGCTTCGGCCGCCACGCCAGGGTCCCGGTGGAGCTGCTGGTGCTCTCCAACCGCCTGCACGCGATCGACGGCGGCGACCGTCCGCAGCCGCTCAAGGCGGCGCTCCTCGGCGTCTGCCGCGTGCTGCCGCAGGAGCAGGACCACGTCCGCTGCCGCAGCGTCGACCTGGACGATCTGGACGGTGGGCCGAGCCCGCGGCTGATCGAGCGGTGCCTGGCGGAGATGGCGGCGCCGGCCGCCGAGGGCACGGTCGCCTGGCGGGGGGCGCACCGCTGGGCGCCGAGCTGGGAGGCGGTCGCGCTGCAGCCGGCGGGGGACGAGGCCAGGGGTCTGCGCGAGCGCGGCGTCTACGTGATCACCGGCGGGCTGGGGGGCGTCGGCCTCGAGGTGGCGCAAGGCCTCGCCGAGAGCGTCCGGGCGCGGCTGGTGCTGGTGGGGCGGAGGGCGTTCCCGGAGCGGGAGCACTGGGACGAGCAGATCGCGCGCCAGGGGACGGCGGACGGCGCGGGCCGGACGATCTCGCGCCTGCGCGCCTTGGAGGCGGCGGGCGCCGAGCTCCTGGTGGCGGCGGCGGACGTCACGGACGCGGCGGCGATGGAGGCGGTGCGGCGGCGAGCCGTGGCGCGCTTCGGCGCCGTGCACGGGGTCTTCCATGCCGCCGGCGTCGCCGGCGGCGGCCTCCTCCAGGGGCGCACGCCCGAGCAGGCGGCGGCGGTGCTCGCTCCCAAGGTGCAGGGCACGCTGGTGCTGGCGCGGGTGTTCGCGGACGCCGAGCTGCTGGTGCTCTTCTCCTCGCTCAACGCCATCCTCGGCGGCATCGGACAGGCCGACTACGCGGCGGCGAACGCCTTCCTGGACAGCTTCGCCGATGCCTGGTCGGCAGCCCGGTCGACGGACGGGCGCGCGAGCGGGGCGCGGCGCATCCTGTCGATCGACTGGGACGCCTGGCAGGTCGGCATGACGGTCCAGGCGGACGTCCCGGAGGAGCTGCGGGCCTGGCGCGACCAGCAGCTCGCGGAGGCGATCCGTCCCGCCGAGGGGCGCGAGGCGCTCGCCCGCGCGATCGCCGCCGCCGGAGCCGCCGGGCGCGGGGGAGCCGGGCTGGCGCAGATCGCCGTCTCCACCGATCCGCTGGCGCGCCGCCTGGAGGAGGCCGCCGCCGTGCGCCTGTCGGCGGCGCTCGCGGCGAGCGCCGCGGCGCCGCGCGTCCAGCACCCCCGCCCGGCGGTGGCGCCGGCCTACGTCGCGGCGTCGACGCCGCTCGAGGCCCATCTCGCCGGCCTCTGGCAGGAGCTCCTGGGCATTGCGCCGATAGGCCGCGACGACGGCTTCTTCGAGCTCGGCGGCCACTCGCTCCTCGCCGGCCAGCTCACCTCCCGCATCCGCGACGCGATCGGCGTCGAGCTGCCGCTCCAGGCCATCTTCTCGTACCCCACCCCGGCGCTCCTCGCCGCGGCGCTGGAGGAGATCGGCCTCGGAGAGTCGGCCGCGCCGGCCGCACCGGCCGCTGCCGGCGCCGCCCTGAAGCCGCTGCCGCGCACGAGCCGGCGCATCCTCCGCTCGGCGGACGAGCTGACGGATGCGGCTCCCGATCCGGCTCCCGATCGGGTTCCCGATGCCGCCGCGGAAGCGGCCGCCGGCGAGACCGAAGCTCCTGGCGAGCGGCAGCCGTCGGCCGCGGCCGTGCCCGCCGGGGGAGCCCGCTCGTGAGCGCGGCCGTGGGCTCCGGCCCGGCGCCCGCCGAGGGCCTCGCCGAGGCGCCCTCCTACGAGGATGCGTATGTGTTCCCCCTCTCCTATGCGCAGGAGCGGCTGTGGTACATGGAGCAGCTGACGCCGGGGCTCGCCGCCTACAACGTCCCGCTGGCGGTCCGCCTGACCGGCCCGCTCGATCGGCCGGCGCTCGGCCGCGCCCTCGCGGCGGTGGTGGCGCGCCACGAGGCCCTGCGCACCCGCTTCCGTACCGAGGCGGGCCGGCCGGTGCAGGTGATCGCGCCGGCCGGCGCCGCCGGCGCCGCCGGCGCCGCCTGCGCTGCCTGGATACCGCTGCCGCTGCCGCTGGTCGATCTGCGGCGTCTCTCGCCGGACGGCCGCGAGCGCGAGGTGGCGCGCTGGGCCGCCGCGGAGGCGGCGCGCCCGTTCGACCTGCGGCAGGGGCCGCTGCTGCGCTCGCGGCTGCTGCGTCTGGACGCCGCCGAGCACGTGCTGCTGCTGACCCTCCATCACATCGTCAGCGACCGCTGGTCGATGGGCGTGCTGATGGGCGAGCTGGCGGCCCTCTACACGCGCCAGCCGCTGCCGCCGCTGCCCCTCCAGTACGCCGACTACGCGGTGTGGCAGCGGGAGTGGCTGCAGGGCGAGGTGCTGGAACGGCAGCTCGCGTACTGGCGCGAGCGGCTCGCCGAGCTGCCGGCGCTGCGGCTCCCGGCCGACTTTCGGCGGCCGGCGCGGCCGGTCCACCGCGGCGGGCAGGTGGAGATCGACATCCCGGCGGATCTCGCCGCGGCGCTGCGCCAGCTCGGCCGCGACGCCGGCGCGACGCTCTTCATGACGCTCCTCGCCGCCTTCCTGATCGTCATGGCCCGCTACAGCGGCGAGGAGGACGTGGCGGTGGGGACCGCCGTCGCCAACCGCGGGCGCCGCGAGCTCGAGGGGATGATCGGGTTCTTCGTCAACACGCTGGTGCTGCGCGCCAGCCTCGCCGGCGAGCCGACCTTCCGTGAGCTCCTGGCGCGCGTCCGCGAGGTCACCCTCGGCGCCTACGATCACCAGGACCTGCCGTTCGAGCGGCTGGTCGAGGAGCTGCGGCCGGCGCGCCAGGCCGACCGCGCGCCCTTGGTCCAGGTCACCTTCATGCTGCAGAACACGCCGCTGCCCGACCTGCGGCTGCCCGGGCTCGCGCTCGCCGTCGTGCCGGTCGAGACCGGGACGGCGAAATATGACCTCTCGGTCGCCATGACGGAGCACCCCGGCGGCATCGCCGGCGCCTGGGACTACGACGCCGATCTCTTCGCCGCCGCGACGGTCGAGCGGATGGCGGGGCAATACCGGCGGCTCCTCGCGTCCGCGGCCGCCAGGCCGGAGGCGCCGGTCTTCGACCTGCCGCTCGCCGCGGAGGGCGAGATGGCGAAGCTGCTGGCCGACTTCACCCGCCGCCTCGAGTAGGCATGCCGAAGCCCGAGACCGCAAAGCGAGCGCAAGATTTCGGCGCCATCCTGAGGCAGCGGGCGGCGGCGACTCCCGATCGCCTCGCCTACACCTTCCTGCGCGACGGCGAGGAGGAGGAGCGGCGGCTGACCTATGCCGAGCTCGACCGCGCGGCGCGCGCCCTCGGCGCCTGGCTCGACCGCGCCGGCCTGGCGGGCGAGCGGGCGGTGCTGCTCTTCCCGCCCGGCCTCGACTTCATCGCCGCCTTCCTGGGCTGCCTCTACGCCGGCACGGTCGCGGTGCCCGCCTATCCGCCGTCGTCGCGGCGCGGCCTGCCGCGCCTCGCCGCGGTCGCCCGCGACGCGCGGCCCGCCGCCGTCCTGACCATCGCCGCGAGCCTGCCGCGGCTGCGCCGGCTGGGCGCCGAGATCCCCGGCCTCTCGGCTCTCCCCTGGCTGGCGGTCGACGAGCTGCCGGCCGCCGATCCGGCGTGGGAGCCGGCGCCGCCGAGCGGCGAGGCGCCGGCGTTCCTCCAGTACACCTCGGGCTCCACCGCGGCTCCCAAGGGGGTCGTCGTCAGCCACGCCAACCTGCTGCACAACGAGGAGACGATCCGGCGGGCGTTCGCGCAGTCCGCGGAGTCGGTCGTCGTCGGCTGGCTGCCGCTCTACCACGACATGGGGCTGATCGGCACCGTCCTGCAGCCGCTCTACGCCGGCGCGCCGTGCGTCCTCATGTCGCCGCTCGCCTTCCTGCAGAAGCCGGTGCGCTGGCTGCGCGCGATCGGCCGCTACCGGGCGACCACCAGCGGCGGCCCCGACTTCGCCTACGCCCTCTGCGCCCGGCGGATCGCCGCCGCGGACCGGCGGGAGCTCGATCTGTCGAGCTGGCGGGTGGCCTTCAACGGCGCCGAGCCGGTGCGCGCGGCGACGCTCGACCGCTTCGCCCGCGCCTTCGCGCCCTGCGGCTTCCGGCGCCAGGCCTTCTATCCGTGCTACGGCCTGGCCGAGGCGACGCTCTTCGTCGCCGGGGGCACCGCCGGGGAGGCGCCGCGGATCGAGGCGTTCGCCGCCCAGGCGCTCGAGGAGCACCGGGTGGAGCGGGCCGGGGCTGGAGCCACCGCCGCGGAAGCTCGCAGCGCCGAGCTGGTCAGCTCCGGCCGCCCGTGGATGGGGCAGGAGATCGCCATCGTCGATCCCGCGGCGCGCACCCGCTGCGCCGCCGACCGGGTGGGCGAGATCTGGGTCGCCGGCGCCAGCGTGGCAGCGGGGTACTGGGGCCAGCCCGAGCAGACCGCGGCCGACTTCGGCGCCCGCCTGGCGGACGAGCCGGCGGCCGGCCCGTTCCTGCGCACGGGCGACCTCGGCTTTCTCGCCGGCGGCGAGCTGTTCGTCACCGGGCGGCGGAAGGACCTCGTCATCCTGCGCGGGCGCAATCACTATCCGCAGGACATCGAGCGGACCGTCGAGGGGGCTCACCCGGCGCTGCGGCCGGGGGCGAGCGCCGCCTTCGCGGTCGAGGCCGATGGCGAGGAGCGGCTGGTGGTGGCGTGCGAGGCCGATCTGCGCCGCGGAGAGGCGGACGCGGCGGCGGCGATCGCCGAGGCGGTGCGGGGCGCGGTCTCCGAGGAGCACGAGGCGCGGGTGCACGAGGTGGTCCTCCTGCGCCCCGCGACCCTGCCCAGGACCTCGAGCGGCAAGGTGCGGCGCCAGGCCTGCCGGGCCGCCTATCTCGACGGCAGCCTCGCGGCGCTGTGGCGCTCGGGCGCGGAGGTGGAAGCGCCGGCGGCGCTGGAGGCGCTGGCGGCTCCTGCCGAGCCACCGCCGCTCGATCGGCTCGAAACGCTCGCGGGGTTGGAGCCAGCGCTTCCCATCGCCGCGGCGCTGCTCCGGCTGGACCCCGGCGAGCGCGAGGCCCTCCTCCTCGCTTGGGTGCGCCGCCAGGCGGCGCGGGCGGCCCGCGTGCCGGCGTCGCGCGTCGCGCCCGGGACGCCGCTCACCCACCTGGGCCTCGACTCGCTGGCGGCGGTCGAGCTGCGGCAGGGCATCGCGGAGGGGACCGGGGTCGAGGTCCCCCTGGCCGACCTCCTCGCCGGCGCCGGCGCCGCCGAGCTGACGCGGCTCATCCTGGAGCGGCTGGGTCGCCGGGAGGAGGGCGGTGATGTGGAAGGCGAGCCGGCGCGCTGGCCCCCGGCGCCGGCCGGCGAGGACGATCTGCCGCTGTCGCGCGGCCAGCAGGCGCTCTGGTTCCTGCACCGCTTGGCACCGCGGAGCGGCGCCTACCACATCGCGGCGGCGGCGCGCGCCCGCGAAGGCGTCGACGCGGCGGCGCTCCGCCGCGCCCTCGCCGCCCTGGTCACTCCGACACGCCGCCCTGCGCACCACCTTCCACTCGCGGGCCGGCGAGCCGCGGCAGCGGGTGTGGCGGGCGCTGCCGCCGGATCTCACGGAGATCGACGCCGCCGGCCTGGGAGAGCCGGCGGTCGGAGCGCTCCTCGAGCGGGAGGCCTATCGGCCATTCGATCTCGCGACGGGGCCGCTCCTCCGCGTCGCGCTCCTCCGCACCGGCGTCCGTGCAGGCGATCGCGCCGGCGACGTCCTGCTGGTCGCCATCCATCACATCGTCGCCGACTTCTGGTCGATGGGCGTCCTGGCGCGCGAGCTGGGGAGCCTCTACGCCGCCGAGACGGGCGGCCCGGCGCCCCGCCTGTCGCCCTTGCCGGTCTCCTACGGCCAGGTCGTGGCGCGGGAGGAGGCGCGGCTCGCCGGGGCGGAGGGGGAGCGGCTGTGGGGCTACTGGCGCGAGCGGCTGGCTGGCGCGCCTACCGCGCTCGAGCTGCCGACCGACCGGCCGCGGCCGCCGGCGCAGGGGGACGCCGGCGCCGCCCTGCGGCTGCGGCTCGCGCCCGCCGCGGCCGCGGCGCTGGCGGGCCTCGCGCGGGCGCACGGGGCGACGCTCTTCATGGCCCTCCTCGCCGTCTACCAGACGCTCCTCCACCGCTACAGCGGGCAGGAGGATCTGCTGGTGGGCGTGCCGGCGGCCGGGCGGGGCCGGCCGGAGCTGGACGGGCTCGTCGGCTATCTGGTGAATCCGCTCGTGCTGCGCGGCCGGCCGGCGGGCGAGCGGCCCTTCGCCGAGCTGCTCGCGGAGGCGCGCGGCGTCGCCCTCGAGGCCTTCGCGCACCAGGATCTCCCGTTCCCCCTCCTCGCCGAGCGGCTGCGGCCGGCGCGCGACCCCTCGCGCTCGCCCGTCTTCCAGGCGAGCCTGGTCCTGCAGCGGGCCGGCGGCCCCGCGCCGCCGGCCGGCCAGCCGGAGCCGCCGGAGGCCCTCGCCGCCTTCGCCGTCGGCGAGCCGGGGGTGCCGGTCGCCCTCGGCGGCCTCCGCCTCGAGTCGCTCGCTCTGCGCGAGCGCTTCGCGCAGTTCGACCTCGCGCTGCGGGCGGCCGAGCTCGCGGGCGGGCTCGCCCTCTCGCTGCAATACAGCTCCGACCTCTTCGACGCGGTGACCGTCCGCCGCATGCTGGAACACTTCGGCCGCCTGCTCGCGGCGGCGGCGGCCGACCCGCGGCGGCGGCTGAGCGAGCTGCCGATGCTGGCGGCGGCCGAGCGCTGGCAGCTGGCCGCGGAGTGGTCCGACACGCGGACGGGCTATCCATCCGACCCCTGCCTTCACGAGCTGATCGCGGCGCAGGCGCGGCGGACGCCGGAGGCGGTGGCGGTGGTCGCCGGGGAGCGGCGGATCGGCTACCGCGAGCTCGACCGCCGCGCCCGCCGCCTGGCGCGCCGGCTCGCCGCCCTCGGGGTGGGTGTGGAGTCGCGGGTGGGGCTCTGCGCCGAGCGCTCGGTCGAGCTGATGGTGGGGCTCCTGGGGATCCTGCAGGCGGGGGCGGCCTACGTGCCCCTCGACCCGGAGCACCCGGCGGAGCGCCTGGCCTTCATGGTCGAGGAGGCGGTGGGCGCGGGGGGCGTGGTGCTCGTCGCCGCGGGCCTGGCGGACGCTCCGGCGGGGCTCCGCTGGCCGGGGGTGCGCGAGCTGCGGCTCGACGAGTCGGGGCCGGAGCCCGAGCCCGAGCTCGAGCCCAAGCCCAAGCCCAAAGCTGAGGCGGACGGCGCGCCGGTGGGCCCGGAGGCGCGCCTCCCGGCGGACGCCCTGGCCTACGTCATCTACACCTCGGGCTCGACCGGCCGCCCGAAAGGGGTGATGAACAGCCACCGGGGGGTCGTCAACCGGCTGCGCTGGATGCAGGACCTCTACCCCTTGAGCGCGGACGACCGGGTGATCCAGAAGACGCCGGCGAGCTTCGACGTCTCGGTCTGGGAGCTGTTCTGGCCGCTCGTTCACGGCGCGCGGGTGGTGCTGGCGCGCCCCGGCGGGCACCGCGACCCCGCCTACCTGGTGCGCCGGATGGCCGAGGAGGGGGTGACGGTGGCGCACTTCGTGCCCTCGCTGCTGCCGGGCTTTCTCGAGGCGGCGGGCGGGGAGCGGCCGGCGGCGCTGCGGCGGGTGTTCGTCAGCGGCGAGGCGCTCTCCTACGAGCTCGAGCAGCGCGCCCTCCGCCGGCTGGGGGTGCCGCTCTACGACCTCTACGGCCCGACCGAGGCGGCGGTGGACGTGACGCTGTGGCGGTGCCGCGAGGCGCCGGCGGAGCGCCCGGTGCCGATCGGGCGGCCGGTGGCGAACACGCACATCTACATCGTGGACGAGCAGCTGCCGGCTGGCGCCGATCGGCGTCGCCGGGGAGCTGTGGATCGGCGGCGTCCAGGTGGCGCGGGGCTACCAGGGCCGGCCGGAGCTGACCGCCGAGCGCTTCGTGCCCGACCCCTGGGCGGCGAGCCCCGGGGCGCGGGCGTACCGCACGGGCGATCGGGCGCGGTACTCGGCCGCCGGCGAGATCGCGTATCTCGGGCGCCTCGATCTCCAGGTGAAGGTGCGGGGCGTCCGCGTCGAGCTGGGAGAGATCGAGTCGGCGCTCGCCGCGCAGCCGGGGGTGCGGGAGGCGGCGGTGCTGGCGCTGGGCGAGGGCGCCGGCGCGCGGCTGGTGGCCTTCGTCGTGCCGGCGCCGGCGGCCGCTGGACGGACCCAGCGCCGGACCTCGCGGTGGATTTGCCGCGCCTGCGCGACGGGCTGCGCGCGCGGCTGCCGGAGGCCATGGTCCCCTCGGCGATCGCGGCGCTGCCGGCGCTGCCGGTGACGGCGAACGGCAAGCTCGACCGGCGGGCGCTGGCGCGGCTGGCGCCGGCGCTCGCCGCGGCGGACCCGGGCGAGGCGCCGCGGACCCCGGTCGAGGAGCTGCTCGCCGCGCTGTGGAGCGACCTGCTGGGGCCGGCGGCGGCGCCGATCGGCCGCGGCTCCGACTTCTTCGCCCTCGGCGGCCATTCGCTCCTCGCCACCCGCCTGGCGGCGCGCGTCGAGCAGGCGCTCGGCGTCGAGCTCCCCCTGGCGGCGATCTTCGCCTCGCCGGGGCTCGGCGAGCTGGCGGCGCGGATCGAGGCGCTGGCGGCGGCGGGCCGGCCGGCCGCGCCCCCCCTCCTGCCGCTGCCGCGCGACCTGCCGCTGCCGCTCTCCTTCGCCCAGGAGCGCCTCTGGTTCATCGACCGCCTGGCGCCGGGCGGCGCGCACTACAACCTCCCCGCCGTCCTGCGCCTCGGCGGCCGCCTCGACGGGGCGGCGCTGGCGGCGGTCTTCGCCGAGCTGGTGCGCCGCCACGAGGTGCTGCGCACCCGCTTCCCCGCGGTCGGCGGCAGCCCGGTGCAGCGGATCGCGCCGGCGGCGGGTCTGGCGCTGCCGCGGGTGGACCTCGCGGCGCTGGCGGCGCCGGCGGCGGACGCCGAGCTCTCGCGCCTGGCGCGCCAGGAGGCGCGGCGGCCGTTCGACCTCGAGCGCGGGCCGCTGCTCCGCGTGACGCGGGTCCTCTGCACGGCGGCGGACCCGGCGGGGAACGCCGAGCACGCGCTCCTCGTGACCCTCCACCACGTCGTCGCCGACGGCTGGTCGGTGGGGGTGCTGGAGCGCGAGGTGGCGGCGCTCTACGGCGCCTTCGCGGCGGGCCGGCCGTCGCCCCTGGCGGAGCTGCCGGTGCAGTACGCCGACTTCGCGGCCTGGCAGCGGCAGCGTTTCCGCGGCGCGGCGCTGGAGCGCGAGGTGGCGTGGTGGCGCGAGCGGCTGGCCGGCTCGCCGGCCGAGCTGGCGCTGCCGTTCGACCGGCCGCGGCCGGCGGCGCCGGGGCACCGCGGCGGCACCGTCGAGCTGCGGCTGCCGGCGGGCCTCGCCGCCGCGCTGTCGCGCCGCTCGCGGCAGGCGGGGACGACGGCGTTCATGACCCTCCTCGCCGCCTTCCAATCGCTCCTCGCGCGCTACGGCGGCCAGCCGGCGGTGCCGGTGGGCACGCCGATCGCCAACCGCCTGCGGGCCGAGGTCGAGGGCCTGGTCGGCTTCTTCGTCAACACCCTGGTGCTCACGGGGGACCTCGACGGCGATCCGACCTTCGCCGAGCTCCTGGCGCGGACGCGCCTCTCGGCGCTCGCCGCCTACGCCCACCAGGAGCTGCCGTTCGAGAAGCTGGTCGAGGCGCTGGCGCCGGAGCGCCGCCTCGGCCGCACGCCGCTGTTCCAGGTGCTCCTGGCGCTGCAGAACACGCCGTCGCCGGGGCTCGCCCTGCCGGGCCTCCGCCTGGCGCGCCGCGACGTCGAGACCGGGACGGCGAAGCTCGATCTGGCGGTGATGCTGGCGGAGTCGCCGGCGGGTCTCGCGGGGACGATCGAGTACGACGCCGAGCTCTTCGACCGGCCGACGGTCGAGCGCCTCGCCGGACACCTGACGCGGCTCCTCGCCGCCGCCGTCGCGGACGGGGAACGGGCGGGCGAGCCGGGGCGCCGGGTGAGCGAGCTGCCGCTGCTGTCGGCTCCGGAGAGCGCGCAGCTCCTGGTCCAGTGGGCCGGCGCCGCGCCGGCGCCGCTGCCCTGGGCGCCGGTCCACGAGCTGGTGGATGCCTGGGCGCGGCGGCACCCGGAGGCGCCGGCGGTGGTCCAGCCGGCGGGGCCGGAAGGGCGCCCGGAGCGCGGGCTCACCTACGGCGAGCTGGCGGTGCGGGCGGCGCGGCTGGCCCGGCGGCTGCGCGCCCTCGGCGTCGGGCCGGAGGTCGCGGTGGCGCAGCTCGCCGAGCGCTCGCCGGAGATGGTGGTCGGCATCCTCGCCGTCCTCAAGGCCGGCGGCACGGTGGTGCCGCTCGATCCGGCCCACCCGCGCGAGCGGCTGGCGCTCCTGCTCGCCGACGTGCGGCCGGCGGCGGTGCTCGCCCAGGAGCGCCTGGCGGCGCGTCTGCCCGCCGGCTACGCCGGCGAGATCGTGCTCCTGGACGGCCCGGAGCCGAGCCCGAATCCGGTGACGGCGCCCGCGCCGGAGCCGGACGCCGGCGCCGCGGCCGTGGTCTCCCCCGGCCAGCTCGCCTACGTGCTCTACACCTCGGGATCGACCGGCCGGCCGAAGGGGGTCGAGATCTCGCACGGCGCCCTGCGCAACTTCGTCGACTGGTACCGCCGCGCCTTCGCCGTCGGGCCGCGGGACCGCGCCTCCTTCCTCTCCGGCATCGCCTTCGACGCCGCGGCGATGGACCTCTGGCCGGCCCTCGCTTCGGGGGCGTCGGTCCACCTGCCGGAGGAGGCGACCCGCACCGCGCCGGCGGCGCTGCGCGACTGGCTGGTGGCGCGCCGGATCTCCATCGGCTTCGTCACCACCATCCTCGCCGAGGCGCTGGCGCGGCTCGACTGGCCGCCGGCGACGGCGCTGCGCGTCCTCCTCACCGGCGGCGAGCGCCTCGGCGCCCATCCTCCGCTCGGCCTGCCGTTCGCCCTGGTCAACGTCTACGGCCCCACCGAGTGCACCATCATCACCACCACCTCCCGCGTGCCGCCCCAGGCGTCCCTCCGGGATCTCCCGAGCCTGCCGAGCCTGCCAGTAGTCGGCCGGCCGATCGACGGCGCGGCGGTGCGGCTGCTCGACCGCGGCCTGCGCCCGGTGCCGGTCGGCCTGCCGGGCGAGGTCTTCATCGCCGGGCGCGGCCTGGCGCGCGGCTATCGCGGCCGCCCCGAGCGGACGGCGGCGAGCTTCGTGCCGGACCCCTTCGGCGGCCTGCCGGGCGAGCGCCTCTACCGCACCGGCGACCTGGCGCGCTGGCTGCCGACGGGCGAGCTCGACTTCGTCGGCCGCCTCGACGATCAGGTCAAGGTGCGCGGCTACCGCGTCGAGCCCGGCGAGATCGAGGCCGTCTTCAAGCGTCACCCGGCGGTGCGCGAGGCGGTCGTCCAGGCGCTGGGGAGCGGCGAGGAGCGGCGGCTGGTGGCCTCCGCCGTCGTCCGCGAGGACGCGGCGGCCGGCGGTCTGCGCGCCGACCTCCGCGCTCACCTGCGCGCCGAGCTGCCCGAGTACATGGTCCCCGCGACCCTCGCCCTGACGACCGAGCTGCCGCTGACTCCCAACGGCAAGCTCGATCGCCGGGCGCTGGCGCGGCTGCACGCCGAGGCGGCTCCCGAGGATGCCGGGGAGGCGCCGCGCACGCCGGTCGAGAAGACCCTCGCCGCCCTGTGGAGCGATCTGCTGCGGACGGGGGACGCCGGCGCGATCGGCCGCGGCTCCGACTTCTTCGCGCTCGGCGGCCACTCGCTGCTCGCCACTCGCCTGGCGGCGCGGGTCGACCAGGCGCTCGGGGTGGAGCTGCCGCTGGCGGAGGTCTTCGCGCAGCCGACGCTCGCCGGGCAGGCGGCGCGGATCGAGGCGCTGCGCGAGGCGGCGCGGGCGGCCGCGCCGCCCCTCCTCCCGGTGCCGCGCACCGGCGCGCTGCCGGCGTCCTTCGCCCAGGAGCGCCTCTGGTTCCTCGACCGGCTGGAGCCCGGCGGCGCGCTCTACAACGTGGCGGCGGCGCTGCGGCTCGCCGGCCGGCTCGACGTGGCGGCGCTGGCGCGGGCGCTGACCGCGGTCGTCCGCCGCCACGAGGCGCTGCGCACCACCTTCGCGGCGATCGACGGGCGGCCCATCCAGGTCATCCATCCGGCGGCCGCGGCAGCGGTGGAGGTCCCCGTCGTCGATCTGGACGGCCTCGCCGAGCCCCGCCGCGAGGCGGCGCTGCGGCGCCTCGCCCACGAGGAGGCCGGGCGGCCGTTCGACCTGGCGCGCGGGCCGCTGCTGCGCGCCGCGTTCGTCCGCACGCGGCGGGAGATGGACCGGGAGAGTGGAAACGGCGCCGGCGCGCTCCTGGTGACGATGCATCACGTCGTCTCGGACGGCTGGTCGGTCGGGGTGCTGGTGCGCGAGCTGGGGGCGCTCTATCGCCCGGTGCCGCGCCCGGTGCCCGGTCCGCCCGCGCTGCCGCCGCTGCCGGTGCAGTACGCCGACTTCGCCGTCTGGCAGCGGGGCTGGCTCGCCGGCGAGCTCCTGGAGACCGAGCTCGCCTGGTGGCGGGAGCGGCTGGCGGGGCTGCCGCCGGAGCTCCCCCTGCCCGCCGATCGCCCGCGGCCGCCGGCGCCACGCCATCGGGGGCTGGCGGTCAGCGCTCCCCTCGCCGGCTCGCTCGCCCCTCTCGCGGCCCTGGCGCGGCGGCACGAGGCGACTCTCTTCATGGTCCTCCTCGCCGCCTTCCAGGTCCTCCTCGCCCGCTTCTGCGGCGAGGAGGACGTGCCGGTGGGCACGCCGATCGCCAACCGCGGGCGGGCGGGGACGGAGGGGCTCATCGGCCTCTTCGTCAACACGCTGGTGCTCCGCGGCGACCTCTCCGGGGAGCCGCCGCTCGCCGCCTTCCTGGAGCGTGTCCGCGACGGCGCGCTCGCCGCCTACGCGCACCAGGACCTGCCGTTCGAGAAGCTGGTCGAGGCGCTGGCGCCGGAGCGCAGCGCCGGCCGGGCGCCGCTGTTCCAGGCGATGCTCGTGCTGCAGGAGCTCCCCTTGGCCGAGCTCGCGCTGCCGGGCCTCGCGACATCGCTCCTGCCGGTCGACGAGGGGACGGCGAAGTTCGACCTCAGCCTGGAGCTGACGCAGGAGGGGGGCGAGCTGGCGGCGGTCCTGGAGCTCGACCGCGACCTCTTCGACGCCGCCACGGGCGAGCGGCTGCTCGCCGGCTTCGGGGTGCTCCTCGCCGCCATCGCCAGCCTCGCCGGCGATGCCGGCGCCCCGGCGCTGCCGGTCGGCGAGCTGCCGCTCCTCTCGGCGGCGGCGCGGCGGCACGTGCTCGCGGCCTGGAACGCCACCGCCCAGCCGTGGCCGGGCGGCGGCCTGCACCAGCTCGTCGAGGCGCAGGTGGAGCGCACCCCGGACGCGGTAGCGCTCTCGGCGTCCGGCGGCGGGGAGGCGCTCACCTACGCCGCGCTCGAGCGGCGGGCGAACCGCCTGGCGCGCCGGCTGCGGCGCCTGGGCGTCGGCGCCGATACGCTGGTGGGCCTCTGCGTCGAGCGCTCGCCGGCGATGGTCGTCGGCATCCTGGCGGTGCTCAAGGCCGGCGGCGCCTACGTGCCGCTCGATCCCGGCCAGCCGGCGGAGCGCCTCGCCTTCGTGCTGGCGGAGATCCGCTCGCCGGTGGTGCTGGTGGAGGGCGCCCGCGGCGTCCGCCCGTCGCGCCTGCCGGCCGGCGCCCCGACGCTGGCGATCGAGGAGACCGCGGAGGAAACCCGCGGGGAGAGCGAGCTCCCGCCGGCGCCGCACGCTTCGCCAGTGCCGTCCGCCTCGCTCGCCTACGTCATCTACACCTCGGGCTCGACCGGCCGGCCCAAGGGGGTGATGATCTCGCACGGGGCGATCGTCAACCACGAGCGGTTCATCGCCGCGCGCTATCCGCTGTCGACCGCCGACGTCCTGCTGCAGGTCACCCCGTACTTCTTCGACGCCTCGCTCTTCGAGCTGTTCTCGCCGCTCGCCATGGGCGCCCGCGTCGTCGTCGCGCCGCCGGGCGAGCACCAGGACCCGTCGTACCTGACGCGGACCGTCGCCGCCGAGGGGGTGACGGTGCTGCAGGCCGTCCCCTCGATGCTCGGCCCCATCCTCGACGATCCCGGGGTGGCCGGCTGCGGCAGCCTGCGCCTCCTCGCCTGCGGCGGCGAGGCGCTGCCGGGGCCGCTCGCCGAGCGGGCCTTCGCGCGGCTCGGCGCCGAGCTGGTCAACTTCTACGGCCCCACCGAGTGCGCCATCGACGCCACCTGCCGGCCCTGCCGTCCGGGCGAGGGGCGGAGCATCGTGCCCATCGGCCTGCCGCTCGCCAATGTGCGGGCGCACGTGCTCGACGCCCGGCCGGACCGGCTGGGGCCGCTGGTGCCGCTGCCGCCGGGAGCGCCGGGCGAGCTGTTCGTGGGCGGCGCGGGCCTGGCGCGGGGGTACCTCGGCCGTCCCGACCTCACCGCCGAGCGCTTCGTGCCCGATCCGTGGAGCGCGGCGCCGGGCGAGCGGCTCTACCGCACCGGCGACCGGGTGCGGCGCCTGGCCGACGGCGAGATCGAGTACCTGGGCCGCCTCGACCAGCAGGTGAAGGTGCGCGGGCTGCGCATCGAGCTCGGCGAGATCGAGGCCGTGCTGGCGGCGCTGCCGGGGGTGCGCGAGGGGGCGGTGGTGGCGGCCGGCGACGAGGCGGCCCGGCGCCTGGTCGCCTATGTGGTGCCGGGCGCCGGCGGCGCGCCCGCTGCCGCCGAGCTGCGCCGCCACTGCCAGCGCTACCTGCCGGCCTACATGGTGCCCGCCGCCTTCGTGGTGCTCGCCGGGCTGCCGCTGCTGCCCAACGGCAAGCTCGACCGGCGCGCCCTCGCCGCCCTCGCCGCCCTCAATACTCCGCAGCCGCAGCTCGCCGAGCGCTTCGTCGCCCCGCGCAGCCCGCTCGAGGAGGTCCTGGCCGGGATCTGGGCCGAGGTGCTCGGCCGCCCGCGCGTCGGGGTGGAGGACGACTTCTTCGCCGACCTCGGCGGCCACTCGCTCCTCGCCACCCAGGTGGTCTCGCGCGTCCGCCAGCGGCTGGGGATCGAGCTGCCGGTGCGCTCGCTGTTCGAGGCGCCGACGGTGAGCGGCTGGGCGGCGGTCGCCCTGGGCCTCTCGCCCGCGGTCTCGGCGGCGGCTGACCCGGCTGCGGCGGTCGCCGCAGCGGGCGTCCAGGGCTCGATGGGATCGATCCCGCGCCGCCCGGTCGAGCCGGCCGCCGAGCCGCCGCTGTCGTTCGCGCAGGAGCGGCTGTGGTTCCTCGACCAGCTCACGCCGGGCCTCACGGCCTACAACATGCCGCTGGCGGTCCGCCTCGACGGCCGGCTCGACCGGGCGGCGCTGGCGCGGGCGCTCGCCGCCCTGGTGGCGCGCCACGAGGTGCTGCGGACCGGTTTCCGGGACCAGGCGGGGAGGCCGGTGCAGGGGATCGCACCGGTCGCCGCCATCCCGGCGCTCGAGGATCCCGCGGCGCTTCTCCCCGTCGTCGATCTCCGCGCCCTGCCGGCCGATCCCGCCGCTCGCGAAGCCGCGAGGCTCGCCGGCGAGGAGGCCGGGCGGCCCTTCGATCTGCGGCGGGTGCCGCTCCTGCGCGCGCGGCTCCTCTGGCTCGACGGCGGCGATCCGGGCGCCCACCAGCTCCTGCTGACGCTCCATCACATCGCCTGCGACGGCTGGTCGCTGGGCGTGCTGGTCGCCGAGCTGGGAGCTCTCTATGCCGGCGAGGCGCTCCCCGAGCTGCCGATCCAGTATGCCGATTACGCGCTGTGGCAGCGCCGGCTGCTCCAGGGCGAGGAGCTGGAGCGGCAGCTCGGCTACTGGCGGCTGCAGCTCGCCGGGCTGCCGGTGCTGGAGCTGCCGGCCGACCTGCCGCGGCCGCCGGCGCAGAGCTACCGCGGCGGCTGGGTGGAGGCGGCGATCCCGCTGCAGCTCGCCGACCGCCTGCGCCAGCTCAGCCGCGAGGCGGGGGTGACGCTCTTCATGACGCTCCTCGCCGGCTTCCAGGCCGTGCTGGCGCGCTACGCCGGGCAGGACGACGTGGCGGTGGGGACGGTGGTCGCCAACCGCCGCCACCGCGAGCTCGAAGGGCTGATCGGGTTCTTCGTCAACACGCTGGTGCTGCGCACCGACCTCGCCGGCGAGCCGAGCTTCCGCGAGCTGCTGGCGCGGGTGCGCGAGGTCTCGCTCGGCGCCTACGGCCACCAGGACCTGCCCTTCGAGAAGCTGGTCGAGGAGCTGCGCCCCGCCCGCGACACCAGCCACGCGCCGCTGGTGCAGGTCACCTTCATGCTGCAGAACACGCCGCTCCCCGAGCTCCGCCTGCCGGGGGTCGTGGCGAGCGCCGCGGCGGTCGCCAACCGGACGGCGAAGTTCGACCTCTCGCTGTCGCTCGAGGAGCAGGAGGGCGGGCTCGCCGGCATCCTCGAGCATAGCGCCGACCTCTTCACGGCGGCGACGGTCGAGCGGCTCGCCGGCCACTTCCGGCGGTTGCTCGCCGCCGCGGCGGCGGACCCGGAGGGGTCGGTCGCGGAGCTCCCCATGCTCGGCGAGGAGGAGCGGCGGCAGGTGCTGGAGGAGTGGAACCGCACCGCGGTCGACCAGGGGCCGGCGCGCCCGGTGCACGAGCTGATCGCGGCGCAGGCGGCGCGGACCCCGGCGGCGGTGGCGGTCGTCGCCGGCGAGCGGTCGCTCACCTATGCCGAGCTCGACCGCCGGGCGGGCCGGCTGGCCCGCCGCCTGCGCGCCCTGGGCGTCGGTCCCGAGGCGCGGGTGGGCCTCTGCCTCGACCGCGGCCCGGAGCTCGTCGTCGGCGTCCTCGGGGTGCTCGCGGCCGGCGGCGCCTACGTGCCGCTCGACCCCGCCCATCCGGCCGAGCGCCTGGCGGCGATGCTCGCGGACGCGGCGCCCGGCGCCGTGATCGTCGCCGAGCGCTACCGCGGCCTGGTCGCCGCCTCGACGGCACCGGTCGTCGCGCTCGACGGGCCGGACGGCGAGCTGGACGGTGGACCGGACGGTGGACCGGACCTGGCGACTTTCCAGGGCATCGCCGCGCCGGAGAACCCCGCCTACGTGATCTTCACCTCCGGCTCGACCGGCCGCCCGAAGGGCGTCGTCGTCGAGCATCGGAGCCTCGCCAACTTCCTCGCCGCGATGGGCGCGCTCGGCCTGCTCGACCGCGGCCGCACGCTCCTCTCGGTGACGACGCTCGCCTTCGACATCGCCGGTCTCGAGCTCTTCCTGCCGCTCGTCTCCGGCGGCACGGTCGCCCTCGCCTCGCGCGAGGAGAGCGCCGACGGCGAGCGGCTGCGCGCGCTCCTCGCCGACCCGCGGGTGCAGGCTCTCCAGGCGACGCCCGCCACCTGGCAGCTGCTGCTGCAGGCCGGCTGGAGCGCCGGGGAGGATTTCCGCGCCCTCTGCGGGGGGGAGGCCATGCCGCAGGAGCTGGCGGCGCGCTTGCTGCGCTCGGCGTCGCAGCTGTGGAACCTCTACGGGCCGACGGAGACGACGATCTGGTCGGCCGCGCTCGCGGTCGGCGAGCGGCACCTCGGCGGGGCGGTGGTGCCGCTCGGGCAGCCGATCGCGAACACCCGGATCTACGTGCTCGACGGCGCGCTGGCGCCGGCGCCGGCCGGGGTGCCGGGGGAGCTCCACATCGGCGGCGCCGGGCTGGCGCGGGGCTACCTCGGCCGCGCCGACCTCACCGCGGAGCGCTTCGTCCCCGACCCCTTCGCCGCGGACGGTCCGGGCCGGCGCCTCTACCGCACCGGCGACCGGGCGCGCTGGCGCACCGGCGGGGAGCTCGAGTACCTGGGGCGGCTCGACCAGCAGATCAAGCTGCGCGGCTTCCGCGTCGAGCCGGGCGAGATCGAGGCCGTGCTGACCGCGATCCCGGCGGTGGGCGAGGCGGTGGTGCAGCTGCGCGAGCTGGCGCCGGGCGACCGGCGGCTGGTGGCCTATGTGGTGCCGGCCGCCGGCGCCGTGCCGGATCTGGCCGAGCTGCGCCGCCTCTGCCGGGAGCGCCTGCCGGCCTACATGGCGCCGTCCGCCTTCGTCGTCCTGCCGCGGCTGCCGCGCCTGCCCAACGGCAAGCTCGACCGCCGGGCGCTCCCCGCCCCCGAGGCCGCCGGCATCGCGCGCGGCGATGGGTTCGTCGCCCCGCGGAGCCCGCTCGAGGAGATGATCGCCGCCATCTGGGCCGAGGTGCTGGGCGGCGACGCCGGCGACCGCGAAGGCCGTGTCGACGGCCGCGGCGCGCCCATCGGCGTCGAGGACGACTTCTTCGCCGATCTCGGCGGCCAGTCGCTCCTCGCCACCCAGGTGGTCGCCCGCGTCCGCGAGCGGCTGGGGATCGACCTGCCGCTGCGCTCGCTCTTCGAGGCGCCGACGGTCGCCCGCTGGGCGGCGCTCGCCGAGCGCTCGCGCGGGCCGCGCCCGAGCCCGCTGGCGGCGGTCATCCGGCGCCGCGCCGGCGACCGCGAGCCGCCGCTCTCCTACGCCCAGGAGCGGCTGTGGTTCATCGACCGCATGACGCCGGGCCTCGCGGCCTATCACCTGCCGCTGGCGGTGCGGCTCGCCGGGCCGCTCGACCGGGCGGCGCTCGGCCGGGCGATCGCGGCGGTGGTGGCGCGCCACGAGGCGCTGCGCACCGGCTTCCGCACCGTGGCGGGCCGGCCGGTGCAGGTGATCGCGCCGGCTGTCGCGACCGCGGTGCCGCTGCCGCTCGCCGACCTGCGGGCGCTGGACGGCGCGGCGGGGCCGGCCGAGGCGGCGCGGCTGGCGGGCGAGGAGTCGCGGCGCCCCTTCGACCTGCGGCGGGGGCCGCTGCTGCGGGCGCGGCTGCTCCGGCTGGGCGGCGCGGAGCACCTGCTGCTCCTGACGCTCCATCACATCGCGAGCGACGGCTGGTCGCTCGGCGTGCTGGTCGGCGAGCTCGGCGCGCTCTACGCGGGCGAGCCGCTGCCGGCGCTGCCGGTCCAGTACGCCGACTACGCGGTGTGGCAGCGGGAGTGGCTCGACGGCGAGGTGCTGGAACGGCAGATGGCCTACTGGCGCCAGCAGCTCGCCGGGGTGCCGGTGCTCCAGCTGCCGACCGACCGGCCGCGGCCGGCGGTGCGCAGCCACCGCGGCGGCCAGGTGCGAGTGGAGCTGCCCGCCGGGCTCGCCGCCGACCTGCGGCGGCTCTGCCGCGGCGCCGGGGTGACGCTCTTCATGACGCTCCTCGCCGGCTTCCAGGCCGTGCTGTCGCGCTACAGCGGGCAGGAGGACGTCGCGGTGGGCACCGCGGTCGCCAACCGCGGTCGCCGCGAGCTCGAGGGGCTGATCGGGTTCTTCGTCAACACGCTGGCGCTGCGCACCAGCCTCGCCGGCGGCCCCAGCGTCCGCGAGCTGCTGGCGCGCGTACGCGAGGTGACCTTGAGCGCCTACGCACACCAGGACCTCCCCTTCTCCAAGCTGGTCGAGGAGCTGCGCCCGGCCCGCGACACCAGCCAGACCCCGCTCGTGCAGGCGATGCTGGTGCTGCAGAACGCGCCCCTGCCGGCGCTCGAGCTGGGCGGCCTCAAGGTGGTCTCGATCGCCGACGACAGCGAGTCCGCCATGTTCGACGTGACCCTCGCCATGCGCGAGGCGGACGGCAGGATCGACTGCCGCTGGGAGTATGGCGCCGACCTCTTCGAGGCGACGACGGCGGCGCGGCTGGCGGCCCACTACCGGCAGCTCCTGGCGGCGATGGCGGCGATGGCGGCGGCGCCGGAGAGGCGCCTGGCGGCGCTGCCGATGCTCGACCAGCGGGAGCGCCAGCAGGTGCTGCTCGAGTGGGGGAGGGCGGCGGTCGAGCGCGGCCCGGCGCCGACCGTCCAGGCGCTGTTCGCGAGGTCGGTGCGGGCGAGCTCTCCCCTGGCCGTCGCCATCGTCCATGGCGGCCGGCGGCTGACCTACCGCGAGCTCGACCGGCGGGCCGCCCGGCTGGCGCGCCGCCTGCGCCGGCAGGGCGTGGGGCCGGAGACGCGGGTGGGCCTCTGCCTCGAGCGGTCGATCGAGATGGTGGTCGCGATGCTCGGCATCCTCGCCGCCGGCGGCGCCTACGTGCCGCTCGATCCCGAGTACCCGGCCGAGCGGCTGGCCTTCATGGTCGCCGACGCCGGCATCGGGCTCGTCGTCACCTCGAGCCGCCTCGCCGGCCGCGTCGAGACGCTCGGGGCGGCCTACCTCGCCGTCGATCCGGACGATTCCGCCGGATGCCGCCGATTCCATCGATGCGATCGAATCCATCGAATCTGAAGCGCCTGCCGACTGCCGCCGCGCCGCTCGAGCTCGCCGACGAGACGCTCGCCTGGGTCATCTACACCTCCGGCTCGACGGGGACCCCCAAGGGGGTCGCCATCACCCACGCCAACGCCGTCGCCTTCCTCGCCGCGTGCGCGCTGAGCTATCCCCGCGAGCTCTTCGCCGGGACGCTCGCCAGCACCTCGATGGCGTTCGACGTCTCGATCTTCGAGATCTTCGGCACCCTCGCCCAGGGCGGCACCATCGTCATGGCCGAGAACCTCTTCGACGACGCCGCGCTCGCCACGCCGCCGGCCATCCCGCCCGTCGTCCCACCGGCTGTCTCGCCGGTCATCTCGCCGGTTGTCTCAATGCTGAGCACCGTGCCGTCGCTCCTCGAGAAGCTCCTCGCCGGCCGCCGGCTGCCGCCCAGCGTGCGGGTGGTGAACCTCGCCGGCGAGCCGGTGCCGCGGGCCCTGGTGAGCGCCCTCCACGAGCAGGGCGTCGCCGCGATCATGAACATGTACGGTCCCACCGAGACGACCACCTACTGCACGCTGGCGGCGCTGCGCCCGCGCGCCGGGGCGCCGCCGATCGGCCGGCCGGTCGCCAACGCGCGGATCTACGTGCTGGACGGCGAGCTGGCGCCGGCGGCGGTCGGCGTGCCGGGCGAGCTCCACGTCGGCGGCGCCGGGGTGGCGCGGGGCTATCTCGGCCGGCCCGCGCTCTCCGCCGAGCGGTTCGTCCCCGACCCCTTCGGGCCGCCGGGGTCGCGCATGTACCGCACCGGCGACCGGGCGCGCTGGCGCGCCGACGGCGAGCTCGAGTACCTGGGGCGGCTCGATCAGCAGGTCAAGCTGCGCGGCTTCCGCATCGAGCCGGGCGAGGTCGAGGCCGTGCTGGCCGAGGCTCCCGGAGTCCGCGAGGCCGTGGTGACGGTGCGCGAGGACGCGCCGGGCGACCGGCGCCTGGTCGCCTACCTGACGGCGAGCCCGGTGCCCGCAGCCGCGCCGGCCGGCGCCGGTCCGGACGGAGAGGCCCCGCCGACGCTCGACGCCGCCGAGCTCCGCCGCCGCTGCCAGGAGCGCCTGCCGGCCTACATGGTGCCGGCGGCCTTCGTCGTCCTCGAGCGGCTGCCGCTCCTCCCCAACGGCAAGCTCGACCGGCGGGCGCTGCCGGCGCCCGACGCCGCGCGCCCCGAGCTCGCCGAGCGTTTCGTCGCCCCCCGCGGCGAGCTCGAGAGGACCGTCGCCACGGCGTGGCAGGAGGTGCTGGGGGTCGAGCGGGTCGGCATCCGCGACAACTTCTTCGACTTGGGCGGGCATTCGCTGCTGCTGGTCTCCCTGCACGAGAAGCTGGCGGAGCGGCTGGGCCGCGAGCTCTCGATCGTCGACCTCTTCCAGCACCCGACGGTCGAGAGCTTCGCGCTCTTCCTGGCGGGGCCGGAGGTCGTCCAGGCGCCGCCGGTCGAGGCGCTCAGGGAACGCGCCGCCAGCCGCGAGCAGGCGCTGCGCGCCCGCCAGCCGTTCCGCCGGCCGGTCGGCAGGCGGGAATAGGCGAGGAGCACGGGATGACGGACGGCGACGATTTGGAGCAGCCACCGGCGGGGATCGCAGTCGTCGGGATGAGCGGCCGCTTCCCCGGCGCCGAGAGCGTCGAGGCGTTCTGGCACAACCTGCGCGAGGGGGTCTGCAGCATCACCTTCTTCAGCCCCGAGGAGCTGGCGGCGGCGGGGGTCGACGCGGCGGAGCTGGCGGACCCGCGCTACGTGCGGGCGGCCGGGGTGCTGGGCGGGGCGGACCTCTTCGACGCCGGGCTCTTCGGGCTCAGCCCGCGCGAGGCCGAGGTGATGGACCCCCAGCAGCGGGTCTTCCTCGAGTGCGCCTGGGCGGCGCTCGAGGACGCCGCCTGCGATCCGCAGCGCCATCCGGGCTGGATCGGCGTCTACGCCGGCTCGGCGCTCGGCAGCTATCTCTGGATGAACGTGGCGCGGAGCCCGGCGGCGCTCGCCGCGGTCGGCACCTTCCAGGCGATGATCAGCAACGACAAGGATTATCTCGCGACCCAGGTCAGCTACCGGCTGAACCTGCGCGGCCCGAGCCTCGGCGTGCAGACGGCGTGCTCGACGTCGCTGGTCGCCGTCCATCTCGCCTGCCAGGGGCTGGTGAGCGGCGAGTGCGACCTGGCGCTCGCCGGCGGCGTCGCGATCGGCCTGCCGGAGCGCCGGGGCTACACCTACCAGGAGAAGGGGATCGCCTCGCCGGACGGCTACTGCCGGCCCTTCGACGCGGCGGCGGCGGGCACGGTGCGCGGCAGCGGCGTCGGCGATCGTGGTGCTCAAGCGCCTCGCCGACGCCCTCGCCGACGGCGACCGGGTGCTGGCGGTGATCAAGGGCTCGGCGATCAACAACGACGGCGCCGGGAAGGTCGGCTACACGGCCCCCAGCGTCGCCGGCCAGGCGGAGGTGATCGCCGCGGCGCAGGCGGTCGCCGGGGTGGAGCCGGGGACGATCGGCTATGTCGAGGCGCACGGCACGGCGACCAGCCTGGGGGATCCGATCGAGGTGGCGGCGCTCGCCGAGGCCTTCGGAGACGACGGCGGGCGGCGCGGCTTCTGCGCCCTCGGCTCGGTCAAGGGCAACGTCGGACATCTGGACGCCGCGGCGGGGGTGACCGGGCTCATCAAGACGGTCCTGGCGCTCGCCCATGGCGAGCTGCCGGCGAGCCTCCATTACACGAGCCCGAATCCCCGCATCGACTTCGCCAGCAGCCCCTTCTATGTCAACGCGGAGCGGCGGCCGTGGCCGGCGGCGGCGGGGCCGCGGCGGGCGGGGGTGAGCTCCTTCGGCATCGGCGGCACCAACGCCCATGTGGTGCTCGAGGAGGCGCCCCTGCCGGTCGCGCCGACCGCAAGCGCGGGCCGGCGCTGGCAGCTCCTGCCGCTCGCGGCGCGGAGCGAGACGGCGCTCGCGGCCATGGCGGCGCGGCTGGCGGACCACCTGCGAGGCCACCCGGAGCTGGACCTCGCCGACGCCGCCTACACGCTCCAGGTGGGGCGGCGGGAGCTGGACCGCCGGCGGGTGGTGCTGGCGCGCGACCGCGAGGAGGCCGGCGCCCGGCTCGACGCGGCGCGGCGCCGCGGCGGGAGGCGCTGGGCGCGGCCCAGGCGGAGCCTCCGGTTGAGCGTCCGGCTCGAGCGTGCGGCCGAGCGGCCGTCCGTCGCCTTCGTCTTCTCCGGCCAGGGGGCGCAGTACCCCGGCATGGCCGCCGAGCCGTACCGCGAGGAGCCGGTCTTCCGGCAGGCGGTCGATGAGTGCTGCGCCCTGCTCGGGCCGCCGCTCGGGGAGGCGGTCCGCCGTTGGCTCGTGGCCGAGGAGGGCGACGGCGCCGAAGACGACGGCGCAGAGGCGGGCGAGACCTGGCGGGCCCAGCCGGCGCTCTTCGTCTGCCAGTATGCGCTGGCGCGGCTGTGGGCGAGCTGGGGCATCGAGCCGGCGGCGGTGCTGGGGCACAGCGTCGGGGAGTACGCGGCGGCCTGTCTCGCCGGCGTCATGCCGCTCGCGGCGGCGCTGGCGCTGGTCGCTCTGCGCGGGCGCCTGATGCAGGCGCTGCCGCCGGGCGCCATGCTGGCGGTGGGCCTGCCGGAAGCGGAGCTGCGGCCGCGGCTCGGCGGCGCCCTCGAGCTGGCGGCGGTGAACGGCCCGCGGCAGTGCGTCGTCTCCGGGCCGGAGCCGGACGTCGCGGCGCTCGCGGCGGCGCTCGCCGCCGCGGGCCTGCCGGCGCGCCGCCTGCGCACCTCGCACGCCTTTCATTCCGCCATGATCGACCCCATGCTCGGCGAGTTCCGCCGCGCCGTCGAGCGGGTGCCGCTGGCGGCGCCGCGCCTCCCCTACGTGTCGAGCCTCGCTGGCGACTGGGCGGGCGACGAGGTGGCGGAGCCCGACTACTGGGTGCGCCAGGCCCGCCGGACGGTGCGCTTCGGGGCGGCCCTCGACCGCCTGCTGGACGAGCCGGAGCGGGTGCTGCTCGAGGTGGGGCCGCGCCAGGGACTGCGCCAGCTCGCCCGGCAGGCCGCCGAGGGACGGCCGGCGGCGCCCGCGCCGCGGGTCGTCGACGGTCTCCGTGCGCGGCGGCCCGCTGCCGGCGCGGACGCGCGGGAGGAGACGCGTCGCGACGCCGGTGGATCGACAGGCGAGGAGGAGCAGCTCCTGGCGGCCCTGGGGCAGCTCTGGATGCATGGCGCCGCGGTCGACTGGAGCGGCTTCCACGCCGGGGAGAGGCGGCGGCGGGTGAGCCTGCCGTCCTATCCGTTCGAGCGGCGGAGGTACTGGATCGAAGCGGAGATCGAATCGCGAGCGGATGCCGCCGACCTGTCCGACGGCGGAGCGCGCCGGCCGCTCGGCGAGTGGTTCCATCTGCCCTCCTGGCGGCGGACGCTGGCGCCCCCGCCGGTCCGCGACCGCTCCGACGCAGCGCGGGAAGGCGCCGGCGCGCAGACCTGTCTGATCCTGGCCGACGACCAGGGCCTCGGCGAGGCGCTCGGCGCGGCGCTCCGCGAGCGGGGCTGGGACGTCACCTTCGCCGCCGCTGGCGATGCGTGGGAGGAGCGTGGCGGCGGGAAGTACCGCATGCGCCCGGGAGACGCCGGCGATCACGCCCGTCTCTGGGAGGCGATGGCCGCCGGCCCCGGCCTGCCGCGGCGCGTGCTGCACCTCTGGAACGTGACGGCCGGAGGGACGGGCGGCGATCGCGATCCAGAGCCCGCTCCGAAGACCGCTCCGGAGACCGCTCTGGCGCGCGACCTCGCTCGGCTGGCGAGCGGTCTCGACCGCAGCTTCTACAGCCTGTTCCACCTGGCGCAGAACCTCGGCCGGTACGCGCCGGCGCCGGCGCCGGCGGCGCCCGTCGAGCTGCTGGTGGTCGCCGACCGCCTGCACGCGGTCGAGAGCGGCGACCGGCCGGAGCCGGTCAAGGCGGCGCTCTTGGGGATCTGCCGCGTGCTGGCGCAGGAGCAGGACGTCCGCTGCCGGAGCGTCGATATCGACGGGGACACCGCCGCGGAGCCGCGGTGGGTCGAGCGCTGCCTGGCGGAGCTGGCGCAGCTCGCGGCGCCGGCGGTGCCGGATCGTCTGCCGGCGATCCCCACCGTCGCCTGGCGGGGGCCATACCGCTGCGTGCCGGGCTGGGACGAGGTGGCGCTCGCGCCCGCGGCGGACGGCGCCGCGGGCCTGCGCCGGCGCGGGGTGTATCTCATCACCGGCGGCCTGGGCGGCCTCGGGCTGGAGGTGGCGGAGCACCTGGCCGAGACCGTCCAGGCGCGGCTGGTGCTGGTGGGGCGCAGCGCGTTCCCGGAGCGCGAGCGCTGGGACGAGTGGATCGCCAGCCGCGGCGAGGAGGACGCGGTCAGCCGCAAGATCCGGCGCCTGCGGGCGCTCGAGCGGCGCGGCGCCGAGCTGCTGGTGGTCGCCGCCGACGTCGCCGACGCGGCGCAGATGGCGGCGGTGCGCGAGCGGGCGCTGGCGCGCTTCGGGGCGGACGGCGGGAGCGGCGGAGTCGACGGCGTCTTCCATGCCGCGGGCGTCGCCGGCGGCGGGCTCCTGGCCACCCGCACCGCCGCGCAGGCCGCGGCGGTGCTCGCTCCCAAGGCGCAGGGGACGCTGGTGCTGGCGCGGGTGTTCGCCGATGCCGAGCTCTTGGTGCTCTTCTCGTCCCTCGCCGCGCTCGTGGGGGGCATCGGGCAGGCGGACTACGCGGCGGCCAACGCCTTCCTGGACGGCTTCGCCGCCGCCCGCGCCGCCGACCCCGCGGCCCGCGGCCCGCGCACGATCGCCATCGACTGGGACGCCTGGCGCGAGGTGGGCATGGCGGCCGCGGCGGAGCTGCCGGAGGAGCTGCGGGACTGGCGGGCGCGGCAGCTCGAGGAGGCCATCGAGCCGGCCGAGGGGCGCGCGGCGCTCGCCCGCATCGTCCAGGCGGCCGGGGGGGCGGGACCGGGCCAGATCGCGGTCTCGACCCATTCGCTCGCCCGGCGCCTCGCGGCGGCGGACGACCTCCGCCTGTCGGCGGCGGTCGCCGCCAGCGCGGCGGCGGCGTCCCAGGGCGCCGGCCGCCCCCGCCATCCGCGCCCGTCCTGGGCGCCGCCCTACACGGCGCCGGCGAGCGGGCTCGAGGCGCGCCTCGCCGAGCTCTGGCAGGAGCTGCTGGGCATCGAGCCCATCGGCCGCGACGACGACTTCTTCGACCTCGGCGGCCACTCGCTCCTCGCCATCCAGCTCGCCTCCCGCCTCCGCGCGGAGCTCGGCGTCGAGATCCCCATCCACGCCATCGTCGCCGGCTCGACCCCCGCCCGCCTCGCCGGCGCCCTCGCCGCGACGCTCGCCGCGGCCGCCCCGCTCGCCGCCGCGCCGCCGCCCCGCCCCGCCGTGGGCCGCCTGGTGGCGCTGCAGCCGGAAGGGCCGCGGCTGCCGTTCTTCTGCGTCCATCCGGCCGGCGGGAACACCTTCAGCTACCTCGACCTGGTGCAGTGCCTGGGCGCCGAGCAGCCCCTCTACGCCCTGCAGTCCGACGGCTTGGACACCCCCTTCGTCCCCGGCCTGACGCTCGAGCGGATGGCCGCGTCGTACGCCGACGCGATCCGCCAGGCGCGGCCGACCGGCCCGTACCACGTCGGCGGCTGGTCGATGGGCGGCCTGGTCGCCTACGAGGTGGCGCAGCAGCTTCATGCGGCGGGGGAGGAGGTCGGCCTGCTCGTCCTCTTCGACACCCGCGCCGACACGCGGCCGGAGGGTTTCACCGAGCTTCCCGAGGACGAGGCCGAGCTCCTCTACATCCTCTACCGCGACGATCTCGACCTGTCGCGCGAGCACATGGCGGCGCTGCCGCCGGGCGAGGCGGTCGCCTACGTCGTCGCGCAGGCGCAGAAGGCCGGCCAGCTCCCGGCGGACTTCGGCGTCGAGCAGGCGAAGGGCCTGATGGCCGTCTACATGCGCAACCGGCGCCTGATGTGGAACTACACGCCGCGGCCCTATCCCGGCTCGATGGTGCTCTTCCAGGCGCGCGAGCGGCGGCCGGGAGAGGAGCTGCCGCTCGGCCTGCGCTGGGACGGCCTGGTCCGCGGCGGCCTCTCGACCCACCTGGTGCCGGGGGATCACAACGACCTGCTGGTGCCGCCCTACGTCGCCGAGGTGGCGGCGCGGCTGACCCGGCTCTTCGCCGAGTTCGAGGCGGGCGCCCTCGCCGGGCGGAGCTGACGGCGGCCGACGGAGAGCGTATCGGGAGGCGAGACCGCTACTCGGCGCGCAGGGTCGCCATCGGATCGACCCGCGCCGCCCGCGAGGCCGGGAGCGCGGTGGCGACCAGGCCGACCAGCGCCAGCAGGAGCAGGGTGCCGGCGATCGCCAGGGGATCGCCAGTCCCCACCTCGAAGAGCAGGCTGCGCAGCAGGCGCGCCAGGACGAGCCCGCCAGCGAGCCCGGCCGCCTCGCCGGCGACGACGAGGAGGAGCCCCTGCCGCAGGACCATGCCGAGGACATCCGAGCGCCGGGCGCCGAGCGCCATGCGGACGCCGATCTCGCGGCCGCGCTGCGCCACCGAGTAGGCGAGCACTCCATAGGTGCCGATCGCCGCCAGGACCAGCGCCAGCGCGGCGAACAGGCCGAGGAGGACCGCCAGCAGCCGCGGCCGCACCAGCGAGTCGGCGAGCACCCGGTCCATGCTCTCCACGTCGTAGACCGGCTGGCTGCGGTCGAGCGCGCGGACGGCCTGGCGGACGAAGGCCGCGAGCGCCGCGGGATCGGCGCTGCCGCGCACCAGGAGCGTCGCGTTGTTGTCGTAGCCCGGCGAGTAGATCTCCGGCTCGACCGCCGTGTCGACGGCGAGGTCGCGGGCGTCGGCGACGACGCCGACGACGGGAATCGCGGTCGGGTGCGGCCCGGTCACCCCGAGCAGCAGCTTGCTGTCGACCGGGTTCCGGGCGTCGAGGTAGCGGCGGGCGAAGGCCTGGTTGACGATCATCACGCCGGTCGCGTCGTCGACGTCCCGCGCCTCGAAGCCGCGGCCGGCGAGGAGGCCGATGCCCAGGGTGCGGAAGTACGACGGGCTGACGAAGCGGATCTGGGCGACGGGGTAGTCGCCGGGCGCCGGCGCCGGGGCGCCCTGGACGAGGAAGCGGGTGAGCGAGTGCGACGCGGTGAGCGGCCGGACGTTGGTGGTGGCCGCGGCGACGACGCCGGGAGCCTGGCCGACGCGGGCGAGGAGCTGCGCGAAGAAGTGCTCCGGCTGGTCGTCCTTGTAGAGCGTCTGCGGCAGCGCGATCCGCGCGCTCAGCACGTGGGCGGTGCGGAACCCGGGATCGACGCGGAGGAGGTTGGCGAAGCTCCGGATGAGGAGGGTGGCGCCGAGGAGGAGGACGACGGCGAGGGCGATCTCGCCGGCGGCGAGCACCGCGCGCGCCGGGCCGCGGCGCCCGGTGCTCCCCCGCTCGCCGGGCCGCAGCGTGTCGTTCAAGTCGGGGCTGGCGCCGCGGAGCGCCGGCAGGACGCCGAAGGCGACGGCGGTCGCCAGCGCGACGGCGAGGGTGAAGGCGAGCACCGGGAGGGCGAGCCTGGCGGGATCGGCGCCGGCGAGCTGCGAGCCGGCGAAGCGGGCGGTCTCCGCCTGCAGGAGCGGCAGGGCCGCGGCGGCGAGCGCGATGCCCAGGAGGGCGCTCACCGCGCAGAGGACCAGGCTCTCGGTCAGCAGCTGGCGGACGAGGCGGCCGCGGCCGGCGCCGAGCGCCGTGCGCAGCGCCAGCTCGCGCTCGCGCGCCAGCGCCCGCACCAAGAGGAGGTTGGCGACGTTGACGCAGGCGATGAGGAGCACCAGGGCGACGGCGCCGAAGAGCGCCAGCACGGCGGGGCGGAGCTGCCCGACGAGCCGCTCCTGGAGCGGTTGGACGCTCGCCCCCACGTCGTGGTTGGTCGCCGGGTACGCCTGGTCGAGGCGCTTCGCGAGGGTCGTCATCTCGGCCCGCGCCGCGTCGAAGGTGACGCCGGGCCGCAGCCGGGCGACGACGTCGACCACGTGGTACTTCCGGCTGGTGCGGTCCCCCTCGCCGAGGAGCGAGATGGGGAGGAACATCTCGGTGTCGAAGGGGAGCTGGCGCCCGGCCGGTAGCACGCCGAGGATGGTGAACGGCTTGCCGTTCAGCCGCACGACGCGGCCAGCGACGTGCGGATCGCCCAGGAAGCGGTCCTTCCAGAGCCGATAGCCGAGCACCGCGACCTGGTCCTTGCCGGGGGCGTCCTCGCCGGGCAGGAAGCCGCGGCCCAGGCGCGGCCGGATGCCGAGGAGCGGGAAGAGATCGGGGGTGACGAGGGTGGCGCGCACGGCGTGGGGCTCGCCGTCGATCACCAGCGCGGCGTCTTTGTACCCTTCGAACGAGTAGGCGGCGAGCCCGGCGAAGCTCTTCGCCTGGGCGCGCCAGTCGAGGAAATCGGGATAGGCCGCCTCGAGCGCCTCGCCCTGCGGCGAGACCTCGGCCACGGCGGCGAGCCGGCCGGCGTCGTGGAACGGCAGCGAGCGGAGCAGCAGCGCGTAGACGACGCTCGCGATCGCCGTGGTGGCGCCGATGCCGAGCGCCAGGGTGAGGATGGCGACGGCGGTGAAGCTCGGGCTCCTGGTCAGGACGCGCAGCGAGTAGCGAAAGTCCTGGAGGAATGCCTGCATGCGAGCACCTCGCGAAGCGGCGCGGGCGGCGTCCGCGGCCGGGGACCCGCCATCATCGCAGAGCCGCCGGCGCCCGTCCAACGGGCCGGCGGCTGGCTTCACCGGTTGAGCGGCGAGGGTCTGGCGGGGCTCACTTCGGCGGGGGACACTGGAAGCACGAGCAACTGGTGGTGAGCGAGCCGTCCGGATTGCACGTGCACGAGGTCGAGGAGACGCCGCAACGGCAGGTGGCTTCGCAGTGGGTCGATGCGGCTTGACAGGTGCTCAGGCAGCTCCCGCCGTTGCCGGGGTCGCCGGGCACATACGGGTTCTGCGGCGGACCCACGGAGGGTTCCTGCAGATTGACCATCCGCGCGGCGGCTGCCTCTCCCTGCGCCGACTCGAGCGAGCGGATGACCGCCGTGAAGTCCTCCTGGCCCATCACCCAGCGCAGCGTCGCGCCGGCCGCCGAGTAGGGCACCATCACCAGGCGGTCGCCGGCGGCGATGTGATAGTGCGCCGTCGCGTAGGTGCCCACGAGGCGCTCGCCGGGAGCGATCCGCGCCTTGATCGTGAAGACATGGAAACCCTTCGCCTGGCCCGAGGGGTAGAACGCCGCGACCTCGATCCCCACCCGCGTGAGGGTCTCGTTCGACGTGTTGACGATCGCGTACCGAACGCTCAGGCCATCCTTGCCGCCGACGCCGGAGCGAGCGCTCGCAGGCGGCGCCACCTGCGCCACCTGAAAAGCCGCCCCGTTCGGATTGAATGCCTCCGGCGAGCGCCAGGCGCCGCCGAACGCCGGGCGGTATCCGCCGGCCAGCAGCAGAAGCAGCACCGCGGCCGCCGGGAGACTCGTCATTCGAGTCCGCTGGCGCGCGCTGCTTCCGTCCATGGACGAAAGTGTTTCACCGGCTAGGAATCGCTGTCAAGCATTCGCGCAAGTTTTTCTATGCTAGCTTTATAACCGCACGATGACAGCCCGCTCGGACCGCGCCGCCGCGGTGCTCCTCCTCGCAGCCTTGTTCTCATCGCCGGTCCAGCCAGCGGCGAGTGGCGAGCCTGCGGCGGAGGCCAAGGTGCGTTTCGAATGGGTGTTGCAGGCCAGCTCGGCGGTTCCGCGGGTGGGTCTCCTCAGGCTTCAATCCATCTCCGGCTCGCCGCGAGAGCAGTCCAAGGCGGCGGACGGGAGGCGGGCGGCGTCGATTCGCATCGAGGGCGGGGCGCCGGTCGTCGCCAGCTTGCCGGCGGGGTCCCGCTGGGAGCTGTCGATGGAGATGCCGGGATATTGGGCGCGGTCCGAGATCCTGGAAGCCGGAGCGGCGGGGACGGAGTCGGTCCACACGATCGACCTCTGGCCGACGGGGACGATCACCGGCACCGTCCGCATGGCCGACCCCCACGTGCGCGTGGTGAAAAAAGTGATCGTGGCCAACCTGGTGTCACCGCTGCCGGCGCGCCGACCCGATATGCCTGAGCAGCGCTTCGCCTGTCCCGTCGACGAGGCGAATCGCTTCTCGTGCGAGCTCCCCGCCCATGCCTTCGACCTCGCGTTCTCGGCGGACGGCTTCATACCGGTGTACCGGTGGGCGACGGCGCTCGCCGCCGGCAAAAGGCTCGACGCCGGCACCGTCGAGCTGAAGCGCGGCGCCTCGGTCGCGGGATGGGTCGCGGTGGAGGAGGGCGCCCTCTCGCCGAGCCGTTGCATGGTCCGCCTTCTGCCGCTGATCGCTCCCGGCGGCGGCCGGCTCGGAGTGCAGATCGAGAAGACCGCCGGGGCGGCGCCGGTCCGCAAGGATGGCTTCTTTCAGCTTCGCGGAGTGGCGCCGGGAAGCTACCTGCTGCAGGCCGACCAGCCCGGCTATGCGCCGGCGCGAGCGTTCCCCATCGCGGTCTGGCCGGGGGCGGAGAGCCTGATCCAGCAGCCCGTCGTCCTGCGCCGTCCGCTCACTCTTGAGGTCGCGATCACGCCGCCGGTCGACTGGGTGGGGAGGCCATGGCAGGTGCGCGTCGTCCGCTACTCGGACTTCAGCGCCAACCTCGAGAGGCAGCCGGCGTACCAGGGGGCCGCGGGCCGCGAGGGCCGCGTCGCCGTGCCGGGCCAGAGCCCGGGCAGGTACCTCGTCGACGTCCGCGACTCGCTCGGCAACTCCCTCGTCGAAGACCCCCGGTTCCAGGTCACCGGGCCCGGGCGACGCCCGGCGGGAGATCGCGATCGACCTCGTCACCGTCGAAGGGAAGCTGCGCCTCGGCAGAGAGCCGCTGGCGGCGACGATCTGGTTCGGCTCGCCGTTCAGCACGCCGGGGGTCAAGATGTCGGCGGACGAAAAGGGGCGCTTCCAAGGCGTCCTGCCGCGCGGCGGCCGCTGGGAGGTGCAGATCGACTCCGCCGATCCCGCGCTGCACACGAGCCGGTCGACGAAGGTCGAGCCCGATCGGGCGGGCCGCGCGAAGATCGAGATCGCGCTGCCGGACGTCGAGCTCTTCGGCCGCGTCGTCGACGAGGACGGACGACCCGTCGCCGGCGCCGAGGTCAGCATGGACATGGAGCATTCGTCCGACTCGGTGCGCACCGATGCCTCCGGCAGCTTCTCGTCGCGCGGCCTGGAGGTGGGATTCGTGACGCTGGTCGCCAAGGCTTCGTCGCCGCAGGGAAAATCCCTCAGCGACGCGGCCACGGCTCTCTTGAAGGATGGGGAGGAGACCGGGCCGATCGATCTCCACCTGCGGCGGATGCGCGCCTTGGCCGGCAGGGTCGTCTCGCCGGCGGGCCCGGTCATCGGCGCGTCCGTCTCGGCCGTGCCCGCCGGGTCCGAGCGTTTCGAGGTCGAGGAGGCCACGACCGACCTCGCCGGGAGCTTCACCGTGCAGGTGCCGGCGCAGACGGCCAGCGCCTTCGTCTATGTGAGCGCGCCCGGAGATGCCTTTCGTGCCTTCCAGGTGTCCGTCGACGGATCTCCCGCGGTCCTCGCCGTCGACGCGAGCGCGGGCACGCTCGAAGTCGCGGTCCCATACTCGAGAGACGAGATCGACGAGAAGAATCTCTCCCCGCCGTGGTTCCTCCAGAACGGCATCCCCGTCCCCGCGGCCTTCCTCCGGCGCTGGGCGCTGGGCCATGGCGAGGCCTATTCCGACCCGGCTTACACCGCGCTACGCATCGGCAATCTGGCGCCCGGCGGATACCAGGTCTGCTTCGCGGCCCGGCCGCTGGTGGTCGACGCGCACCGCGCCGGCTGGACCAGCCCTCCCGGAAGCTGCGCCTCCGGGGTGCTCGGCTCCGGCGGCACGCTCCGGCTCGCGCCCAAGCACGACGACGGCCCCGCCGCGCCTCCCGCCGGAGGGTCGAGGAACCGTTGACGGTCGCCGGGCCGGGCTCGCCTCAGCCGTTCACCAGGCTCCGGGCGACGGCCTCCGCCACCCGGATGCCGTCGATGGCGGCGGAGAGGATGCCGCCGGCGTAGCCGGCTCCCTCGCCGGCGGGGTAGAGGCCTTCCGTGCCGAGGCTCTGCAAGATCGTCGCCGCGCCGGATGCGGATCGGCGAGGAGGTCCGCGTCTCGACGCCGGTCAGCAGGGCGTCGTCCATGGCGAACCCCCTGATCTTGCGGTCGAAGGCGGGCAGCGCCTCGCGGATCGCCTCGATCGCGTAGTCCGGCAGGCACTGGCGCAGGTCCCCCAGACGCACGCCGGGCCGGTACGAGGGCAGGACCGAGCCGAAGGCCGTGGAGGGCCGGCCGGCGAGGAAGTCGCCGACGAGCTGGGCCGGCGCGTCGTAGGCGCCGCCGCCCAGCTCGAACGCCCGCTCCTCCCACCGGCGCTGAAAGTCGACGCCGGCCAAGGGGCCGCCGGGATAGTCCTCCGGCGTGATGCCGACGACGATGCCGCTGTTGGCGTTGCGCTCGTCGCGGGAGTACTGGCTCATGCCGTTGGTGACCACCCGCCCGGGCTCGGACGCCGCCGCCACCACGGTGCCGCCCGGGCACATGCAGAAGCTGTAGACCGAGCGGCCGTTGCGGCAGTGGTGGACCAGCTTGTAATCGGCGGCGCCGAGGAGCGGGTTGCCGGCCTGCGGCCCGAAGCGGCAGCGGTCGATGAGCGACTGGGGGTGCTCGATGCGAAAGCCGATGGAGAAGGGCTTGGCCTCGATGTGGACGCCGCGGTCGAGGAGCATGCGGAAGGTGTCCCGGGCGCTGTGGCCGACCGCCAGGATCACGTGGTCCGCCGCCAGGCGCTCGCCGTCGGCGAGGATCACCCCGCGCACCTTCCCGCCCTCGACGAGCAGGTCCTCGACCCGGCTCCGAAAGCGGATCTCGCCGCCCAGGGACTCGATCTTCGCCCGCATGGCTCTCGACGATCTTCACCAGCCGGAAGGTGCCGATGTGCGGCCGGTGGACGAAGAGGATCTCGGGCGGCGCGCCGGCCTCGACGAGCTCGGCGAGCACCTTGCGCCCGCGGTGCCCCGGGTCCTTGATCTGGCTGTAGAGCTTGCCGTCGGAGAAGGTGCCGGCGCCGCCTTCGCCGAACTGCACGTTCGATTCCGGGTCGAGGGTCCGCCGGCGCCAGAGCCCGAAGGTGTCGACGGTGCGCTGGCGCACCTCCTTGCCGCGCTCGAGGACGAGCGGCCGAAAGCCGATCTCCGCCAGCAGCAGGGCCGCGAAGAGGCCGCAGGGCCCGACGCCGATCACCAGCGGCCGCGAGGCCGGAGCCTCCGGCGCCTGGACCGGGAAGCGATAGGAGGTGTCGGGCGGTCGGGGGCGACGTGGGGGTCGCCGCGCCGCCGCGCGAGGACCTCGCGCTCGCGGGTCGTCTCGACGTCGAGCGGATAGATGAGGGCGATCGCCCCCCGCTTCCTGGCGTCGAAGCTGCGCCGGGCGATCGAAAAGCCGACCAGCTCCCGCCCCTCGATGCCGAGCGCCCGCGAGGACGGCGGCGCGCAGCTCGTCGGCGGAATGCTCCAGGGGAAGCCGCAGCTCGGTGAGTCGCAACATGATCGGTTCCCGACGCGCCGGCCGGCGCCCGCGTCGGCCGGCGAGCCTACTACGAGGCGCCGCGCCTCCCGGCGAGACCTCCCGGTCAGGGTGGGTCCGTGGGGTCCGCTGCGGGCGACCGCCCTCGGGACCACCCTCCCGAAGCCCCTTCCAGGCGGCCGTCCTCGAGACCCAACGGACCCCGTGCTCCCGGTCATAATGGTCGCCCCGTGGCCGCTCCCCTCTCCCCCCGTCCGCTGCGCCCCCTCCCCCTCTCCTTCTACCGGCGGCCCACCGCCGAGGTGGCCCGCGACCTCCTGGGGCGATACCTGGTGCGCGAGCTGAGCGCCGCGCCGGAGGCCGGGCCGCCAGCCGAGCGGCTGGTGCTGCGGCTGGTCGAGACCGAGGCCTACCTCGGCGCCCCCGACCGCGCGAGCCACGCCTGGGACGGGCGGCGGACGGCGCGCAACGAGAGCCTCTACCTCGCCGGCGGCTACGCCTATGTCTATTTCATCTACGGCATGCACTGGTGCCTGAACGCGGTGACCGGCGAGGCGGGCATCGGCAGCGCCGTCCTGCTGCGGGCGGGGGAGCCGGTGGCGGGAGAGGAGCGGATGGCGGCCAACCGGCGCCGGCCGCGACCGCCGCGGCCGGGCGACCTCGCCGGCGGCCCCGGCAAGCTCTGCCAGGCGCTCGCCGTCGACCGCGCCCTGGACGGCGCGCGGCTCGACCGGCCGCCGCTCTGGATCGCCGCCGGCGAGCCCCTGGCCGACGCCGAGGTGGCGGCGGGTCCGCGCGTCGGCGTCGACTACGCCGGCGAGGCCGCCGCCTGGCCGCTGCGCTTCGCCGCCCGCGGCAACCGGCACGTCTCGCGCCCGCGGCCGGGGTAGCGATCCGCGCCGGCGGCATCAGCCGGGATTCCCCTATGGCGCGGCCGCGGCGGATCGGCGGTCGAGGCGGCGGGCGCGGCGCGACCGCAGGTGGCGCGCGTAGGCGGCCGCCTCGCCGGCGAGCGAGGCGGCGTGACCGAGGAGGACGATGGGGAAGGTCTGCGCGTATCGCCAGGCGAGGCCGGCGCGCGCGGCGTGGAGGGCGACGAGCGCCATCACCCGCGGCAGGCGGACCGGGAGCGCCGAGGCGAGGAGGAAGCCGAGGACCGCCGCCGGCCGGCGCTCCAGCCGCAGCGCGCGGAGCTCGCCGAAGAGCCGCCCGCGGGCGTAGCGCTCGGCGAGGAAGCTGGCGAGGCCGTGCAGGTGATGGTGCGCGACGACCGCCGCCGGCGCGAAGAGGAGGCGCCGGCCGTTCGCCCGCAGGCGCTCGGAGAGCACGACGTCCCCCATCATCAGCTCGCCGGGGAAGCCGCCCGCCGCGGCGAAATCGGCCCGCGCCACCAGCATGTTCGCCGTCGGGCTCATGTCGACGGGCCGCGGCGCTCCTCCCGGCAGCCATTTGCTGAACTTGCAGAGGTGGATTCCCTGGTCGAGCCAGCGCCCGCCGTGGCAGGCGAGCGCGCCGACGATCGGCTCGGCGGTGGCGCGGTGGGCGGCGACGAGGAGGTCCAGCCACTTCCGGGCCGGCGTAGACGTCCGGGTCCGTGAAGACCAGGAGCTCGCCGCGGGCGAGAGTCACTCCGAGGTTGCGCGCCGCGTGGGGCAGGAGCCGGCGCTCGCTCCGCTGGTAGCGCACCCACGGCAGCGCCGCCGCGACCGCCGCCGACTCGCTCCCCGGCCCGCTGTCGACGACCAGCACCTCGAAGTCGCGGAAGCTCTGGCGCGCGAGGGCCGCGAGGCAGGCGCCGAGCGTGCGATGAGAGTCGTAGGCCGGCAGGATGACGGAGACCGCCGGCGGCCGATCGGGTACCGGGCCGGCCGGCCGCGCCGTGGCCTCCAGGCTCACGTCGCCGTCGCCTCTCGCTCGGGCCGCGCCGGCGACGGGCGCGGGGCGAGCGCATACCGGTCGATCCATTCGACCCCGGTCGGCCGGCCGGGGTCGCGGTCGGCATTGAGCTCGAAGTCGGTGAAGCGGGCCTCGGCGTCGCCGACGCCGAAGAGCAGCCCCGCGGCCTGCCCGGCGGCGCTCGCCGCCTGCGCCACGAGGATCCACGGCAGCCCGGCGAGGGCGACGGAGAGGAGGCCGGGGCGCCGGCGCGCCAGCACGGCGAGCAGCCGGGCGACGAAATAGATCGGCACCAGCGGCGCCGCCAGGGCGTAGAGCCCGCGCCGCGGGGCCGTCCAGCCGAGCGCCTCGGCGCGGGTCGGCCCATAGCAGCGGTGGAAGAGGAAGTAGCCGCGCACCATGCTCCCCACGTCGCTCTCGTTGATATGGGCGAACCGCGCCGCCGGCTCGAGCCCCAGCCGATGGCCGTCCCGCCGCAGCCGGGAGTGGAGGGCGATCTCGGCGCGCAGCATCCGCGGCAGCTCGTCGCCGTAGCCGAGCAGCAGATCGCGGCGGAACGAGGCGTTGTGGCCGGGGAGCATGGAGTGCTCGCCGCGCGCGGCCGGCGCCAGCCACGGGTGGTAGTTCATCACCGCCACCACCCGGCTCACCCAGGAGCCGGGATTGCCGTTGTGGACCTCCGCGCCCACCGCCGCCCAGGGGCCCCGGTGCGCCGCGACGAGCGCCGCCGCCCACCCCGGCGCCACCCGGCAGTGCTCCTCGAGAAAGGCGACGATGCGGCCGCGCGCCGCCCGCACCCCCGCTGCCTTGGCGGCCGAGAACGGCGTCCCCGCCGGCAGCCGCAGCACGCGCACCCGCGCTTCATCGCTGCCGGCGAGAGGCAGCGGCGCGGCCGCCACGGCACAGTCGATCAGCAGGACCTCCATCCCAGCGGCTTCCTGAGCGAGGAGCGAGGCGAGCGCCCCCGCCGCGCGGTCGCGACGGTCCCCGACCACCAGGATGGCCGTCAGCTCGACGGGCGTCGTGCCGTCGAGGGGAGTGGTGCTCGGCGTGACGATGGCGGGGAGTATACGGCGGCCGCCCCCACCTGCAGCGCCGTAGCGCCAGGTCGTAGAGTAGGCGGAGGAGCGCCACCTCCCGGGCCGGGCGGCGTAGGAGCTCTGCCTTTCCATAAACGTAAAGCCAAATACAAAACGAAACACAACAGCGACCGCACTTCCAGGCTCTGCTGGGCTCCATTCGGCTGTTGCCGCGGTCCGGACGTTGAAAGGGATCTGCCGGCGTCTTCGAGCAGTCGCTGTCAGATAGGATGCGATCATGCTTCACGGCGGTGGTGAGTGGGCGCGCGGCGCCGCGCGCCTCGCCGCGGTCTGCGGGGTGATCTGCCTCGTCGGCTGCGGCGATCGCGAGGTCACGAGAGGTCCGGCCCGGCTCACGGTGGTGGGGAAGCTGGGTCCAGTGCAGGTCGGCCTCTCCGTCGACGAGAACGGCAATATCGCGCTCACCTCCGGTCTGGTCCCGAGAATCGACGTCTCCCTTGGACCCGTCGGTCTGGAGATCGGCATCGAGGACTCGCTGCAGATCGTCAGAGAGAGGCCCTATCAGCTCGTCGTGCTGCGGCAGGATTCGTCGGGGAACGTCGAGCGGCTGGTGTACGACATGGGGCGGGACTTTGAGCTCACTTTCGATCGCAAGGATTGGGTGCACCAGATCAAGCGGGAGAACGAGAGCGTCCTGGTGGTGGTGGAAACCCTGGTGCCGCCTCACGTGGTGAGGGTCGCGGGCAATACGGGCGGCAGCTCTGCGTCGTCGCCCGGCGGTGGAGACGGGAAGGCCGCCGGGTCCGAGGGGCAGGCAGCCGGCGAGCCGATGCTGCGAGTCGAGGTCTCCGGCAGCGGAAACCACGTGTACTTCCGTAATTCGAGAGAGCCCGCGCGTCTCGGTACCTTTACGGTCTCCCGCCATGGAGGCAGCTATTGGTTGCGGGTGTTCCCCGGGGCCGTCGCATGGTTGCGCGTGACCGGTGACAACAACCTCATCTTCGTTCCGGCGTCGGTCCGCGTTCAGTACAACGACGAGGGGCGATCGAACTTCGTCGTTCCCGACTTCGCCCCGGCCCAGGCGGCCTATGCCGAGCGGGCTCCCGTGGCGCCGGACCGCGAGCGCTCGGAGCGCTGGGAAGGACCGCGCGAACGCGATGCGTACGGGCGACCGCCTCTCTGGCGGGAGCATCCCGGCCCGCCGTTCCAGCCGAGGCCCAATTGGGGGAGGCCGAGCGCGAATTCCTGGGCGATCCCCGGCACCCACCGGTTCCACTCCGGGGGCTGGCGACCCTCCGGACCTCATCATGGCTGACGGCTCGGCGCTGGTCCTGGAATGGGCGATGTTTCACCGCAACGAATTGCGGCAGGATGGGGAAAAGGCCCGCCTCGGCGCGCCTAAACAAGAGAGCGCTCCCCGGTGTCGAAAGGGGTGGAAGTCATCCATCCCTGCGCCTGATCCGGAAAGGACGAGCCATGCTCTCGAGAAACCTGCGGCTTCATATCCTGTGGATTCTCCCCTGCGCCCTGCTGGCGAACGGACCGCTGGCGCCCGCCGCCGCTCAGGCGGAGAACGGAGGAGCGAGGGGCTTCGGCAACGCGGACGTCGTCGCCCTCGTCCGGGCCGGCCTGCCGGAGAGCGTCATCGTCGGCAAGATCAAGCAGGCACCGGAGGCGAGCTTCGCGCTCGAGGCGAGCGATCTCGTCGCCCTGAAGAAGGCCGGCGTCGGCGCCGAGGTGATCTCGGCGATGCTCGCGAAGACGACGTCTCCCGACGGCGGCGATCCGCAGCCGGGCGCCGGCGCGCTGGCCGGCTACATGCCGGAGGGCACCGGCACCGCGGTCCTGCTGTCGAGCGAGGGAAGGGCCGAGATCGCACCCCTCGCGGGGGAGTTCTCGCGCACTGGGTTCTATTTCGTCTACATGAACTTCTTCAACTATCCCGGCCTCCACGCCTCGGTGCGCACGGAAGACCGGCGGCCGAGCCTGCTCATCCGCCTGGCCTTCGATCCCAGCATGCACTACTTCATCAGCAAGCTCGATCCGGACGCCAAGATCAACGCGAGATCCCTGAAGATCAAGGGCAAGTCGCGCGGCTTCTCGGAGGCGGCCGGGGTGCGGCCGGACGAGGACTGGGTGATCGCCTACTCGGCGCACGAGGAACGCAAGGGGGTCTGGAAGCTGACCCCGAACACCGATCTCGAGCCTGGCGAGTACGGCCTCTTCGACGGCGCGCGCCTCTTCGGCTTCGGCGTCGGGCGGCCCTGACGCGAGGGAACCTTCATGAGAGCTTCGAGCTCTCTAGCTGCCCAGAGGGCTGCGGCAGAAGCTTCCGGTCCCCCGCTGCTGCGGCGGGGCACCTGCGCCATTGTCCCTGCCGCCGCCGCCCCTCCACACGCTAAGATCGCGGCTGGGATGAGTCTCCTCACGAACGTCGCCCGCTGGGTGGTGCACAATCCCCCCTCCATGACCCTCCTCGCCGTCGGCGTCATGTGGGGAGGCCTCAAGCTCGAACCGTACGGCGTGCCCCCCGGCATCAGCCTCGCCGCCGGAAGCGCGCTCCTCGTCGCGACGGTCGTGATCCGTTGGAAGGACTGGCTGGGGGGGCGCTGACCTCGCCGGGGCGGGGTCGTGCGCTCAGTCCCGCAACGCCCTGACCGGGTCGATCCGCGGCGCGCGCCAGGCGGGCACGAGACAGGCTGCGAGCGAGGCGATCGCCATCACGGCGAGGGCCGCGCCGAACGCCAGCGCAGTCTAGCGGGGGAGGCCGGCGCATGCCCTGAGATCCGCGGCGCGGTAGACTCGGGGCCGCTTCCTCGACCCTCGCGGAGACCTCGGATGATCCATCGGCTCGCGCTCTGCCTCTGCCTCTTCATCTTCATCGCCGGCCTCGCCCCGTCCTCCCTGCCGGCCCTGCAGGCCCCGCCGCCTGCGGCTCCGGCGGCGGCTCCGACGGCTGGTCCGGCGGCTGCTCCGGCGGCTGGTCCGACAGCTGATCCGACTCCAGGGCCGGCCCGCTCCCGGATCGCCGTCCGCGGGCGCCTGCTCGACGTGCGCACGGGCCGCGTCACCCCCGGCGCCGTGGTGGTGATCGAGGACGGCAGGATCGCCGCCGTCGGCGATGCCGTGCCGCCGGGCGTGCGGCTGATCGACCTCGGGAGCGCGACCCTCCTCCCCGGCCTCATCGACTGCCACGCCCACATCGCCGCCAATTGGCAGGACCTCTCCGGCGCCGCGGGCCTGCGCACCTCGGCGGCCCAGGCCGCCCTCTTCGGCGTCGCCAACGGCCGGACCTACCTGCGCCACGGCTTCACCACCGTGCGCGACGCCGGCGAGGGTCCCGGCTATCCGCAGATCGCGCTCAAGGAGGCGGTCGAGGCGGGCCGCATCTCGGGGCCGCGGGTGGTCGCCGCCGGCATCCCCATCTCGGTCACCGGCGGTCACGGCGACGCCGACGTCCTCGCCTCCGACCAGTCGCTCCCCCGCGCTTCGAACATCGCCGACACCGTCGACGAGGTCGCCCGCGCCGTCCGCCGCGACCTCAAGTTCGGCGCCGACTGGATCAAGCTGATGGCGACCGGCGGGGTGGTCGATCCGCTCTCCGACTTCAACGTCCAGGAGCTCTCCGAGGCGCAGATGGCGAAGGCCGTCGAGGTCGCCCACCGCGCCCGCCGCAAGGTGATGGCGCACGCCGAGGGGACGGACGGGATCAAGGCCGCGGTGCGCGCCGGGGTCGACTCGATCGAGCACGGCACCATGCTCGACGAGGAGGGCGCCGCGCTGATGGAGCGCCGGGGGACCTGGCTCGTCCCCACCCTCTACACCTTCCAGCACGGCGTCGAGATCGGCCTCTCCTCCGGCCAGGAGCCGGTGATGCTCGAGAAGGGCAAGGCGATCCTCCGCTATCAGCAGCCGGCCTTCGACCGCGCCCGCGCCCACCACCTGAAGATCGCCTTCGGCCTCGACGACGACCCGGCGCTCGTCGACCACGAGTTCGTCTCGCTGGTGCGCGCCGGCCTGACGCCGCTCGCGGCGCTCCAGGCGGCGACGGTCCGCGCCGCCGAGCTCCTCGGCCTAGGCGACCGCCTGGGCGCCGTCGAGCCCGGCAAGCTCGCCGACCTCGTGGCCGTCGACGGCGATCCGCAGGCCGACATCCAAGCGATGGCCAAGGTCGTCTTCGTGATGAAGGGCGGCGAGGTGGTGCGCGACGGCCGGTAGCTGCCGGCGGCGGCGGAACCACACCATGATTTCCTGCCCGCCTGGCCGGGGCTGCAGCAGACCCTCGACCGGCTGGCGGATTCTCTGCCGAAGATGTGAGGGGCGATTCACCGACCGCAGTATCGAGAGGAGAGAGAGATGACCACGGCGAGACCTTTTACCACGCAGTCGACGAGCGGCGGCCGGGCCGAGCAGGCCACCTACTTCCTGCTGCGCATCGTGGCAGGTTGGCTGTTCCTCCAGGCGGGGAGCGTGATCCTCTTCGGCTGGTTCGGCGGCATGCCCGGGGGCGCCTCGCCGCCGCTCATGTCCCAGATCGGCATCGGCGGCGTGCTCGAGCTCGTCGGCGGCCTGGCGATCCTGCTCGGCCTCTTCACCCGGCCGGTCGCCTTCGTCCTCTCCGGCGAGATGGCCGTCGCGTACTGGCAGTTCCACGCCCCGCACGGCGCCTGGCCGCTGCAGAACCAGGGCGTCCCCGCCGTCCTCTTCTGCTTCATCTTCCTGTACATGGCCGCGCGGGGCGGCGGCGACTGGAGCCTCGACGCGCTGCTCCGGCGCCGGCGGGACGCCGCCGCGGCGCCCGTCCCGGTCGCCTGAGCCGGGGCCGGCCGAACAGCGCAAGAAAATCTCCTCCGGCGTGTCGATCTCGCGCTCCCTCGTTCGTCGCCACAGTGGAGCCGGGGGTCGACGGCCGGCCGAGACCGCCCGCCAGCCCGGCTCCCAACCCGCAACCAACTATCACGTCTTGAGGAGGGTCGAACGATGGCAGCGAACAGAAGGGCCGTATGGGTCGGTTGGGCGATCTCGATTCTGGCGTCGCTCGTCTTCGCGATGAGCTCGTTCATGAAGGTGAAGGGCGGGGCCGAGGTGATGCAGGGGATGGCGCATCTGGGATTGCCCCCATCGCTGATGGTGCCGCTCTCCATCGTCGAGATCTCGTGCGTCGTGATCTACCTGATCCCGGCGACGTCGGTCCTCGGGGCGATCCTCCTCGCCGGATACCTCGGCGGCGCGATCTGCACGCACCTGCGGGTGGGCGATCCGTTCTACGTCCAGATCGTCCTCGGCATCCTCGTCTGGCTCGGCATCTACCTGCGCGAGGATCGCCTGAAGGCGCTCGTCCCGCTCCGCACGCGCTGAGCCCGTCGATCTGGCTCCGAACCCTGAAACGAAGAGGAGACAAGGACGATGCGATTCATGATGCTGATGATCCCCAAGGGCTACGAGACGGCGGCGCCGGGCGCCATGCCCGACGCCAAGGCCGTGGCCGCGATGATGGCGTACAACCAATCCCTGCAGGAGGCCGGCGTGCTGCTGGCGCTCGACGGCCTCCACCCGCCCTCGATGGGCGCGCGCGTCTCGTTCTCCGGCGGCAGGCCCAAGGTGACCGACGGGCCCTTCGCCGAGGCGAAGGAGGTGCTCGGCGGCTACTGGATGATCCAGGTGGCGTCGAAGGAGGAGGCGATCGCCTGGGCGTCGCGCTGCCCCGCCTCGGACAACGAGGTGATCGAGGTCCGCCAGGTGCAGGAGATGGCGGACTTCCCTGCCGACGTCCAGGAGGCCGCGGCCGGGTTCACCGACCTGCAGGAGCGGTCCGGGCAGCGCGCCAAGCCGTAGCGTCGCGAGGTGGGGTGGCGACGGCGGCGCCGGAGGGGTTCCGGGCAGTGAGTTGCCGGATGTGCCGCGGCGCTGGACGCTAGGCTGGCGCCGGGGCCAGCTTGACCTTCGGCGGCCGCCAGCGGGCCGCGCTCTTTCTCAGCGCGTCCATCTCCTTCCAATACTCCTCGAGGGCCTCGCGGCCGGCGCCGCTCAGGCGGGCGAAGGTCTGGGTCCGCTTGTCGACGACGCGCTTCTCGATTTCGACCAGCCCCGCCTCCTGGAGTCGCGCGAGATGGGAGGAGAGATTCCCCTTGGTCAGGCCGGTGATCCCCAGCAGGAACAGGAGGTCGGCCCGCTCGCAGGCCGAGAGGGCCGCCAGGATGGCGAGCCGGCCCGGCTCGTGGACGACGCGATCGAGGCTCGCGGGCTGCTCGAAAGGCGTGCTCATGGCTCGGCCTCCGTCGCCGGTGCGGCCTCCTCGGCGGGGTCGGGGCGGGGCGGCCCCATCGCCAGGGCGAGCTGCCGGTGATCGAGGAGGCTGGAGAGAATGCACAGCGTGCCGACCACGATCTCGGCGACGCCCTCCTGAGCGAGGGCCGGAAAGGCGAGGGCCGACACCGCCGTGAGGCTCAGGGAGAAGACCCCGAACAGGGCCCAATAGCCCTGCGATGAATGGTGCCCGCGCCAGAGCCATTGACCCAGCAGAGCGGAGCCCATGGCCACGTACCAGAAACGGCCGAAGACATAGGGCCGCCAGATGAAGAACAGGAGGAGGGCGATGAGGGCGAGTCCCCCGACCATCAGATAGTCCGACCACGGATGCTCCGCTGGCCGGCGCTTCAGGCGCTTCACCTCCCCGAACCTCTCGCGGTAGTAGCGCTCGACGCGCGGCTGCAGGAGGAGGATCGCGACGAGAAAGCATGAGAGGCTCACGACCTCGGCTAAGATCGAATGGAGGAAGCCGGTGTGGAGGAGGTCGGCGCATCCCCTCACCACGAACCAGGCGTAGATCGGCAACTGCCGGAGCCCCTGGAGATTCCGGAAGTGCCCGGTGACGAAACGGATGCGGTCGAGCTCTCGGTGGGTCATCGCGTTTTCCTTTAGTTTGCGCTGCAGACCGATTGTCTGCCAGCTCGCCGCGGCTGTCAAGCGGCGGCCTCTGCGTGCGCGGCCTCCCTTGCGGAGACTTCCCTCAAGGAACGGCGTTCGGAGCTTTGAATGCCGATCTGGCGGACATCCTCACGGCGAAGCGAAATCGGCGCCAATTCGGCGTCGCCGGCTCGCGGCGAAGCCTCGCCGGCCGGCGGCGAAGCTTCGCCGAGGCCTGCCCTGGCTTCGCCGCACGGCGGCATGGGCGCGCGCGGCGGCATCTCGATCCTGCCGAGGCGGATTTTCCTCTCGCCGGGCGGCGGCGCGCCCTCGCCGCCTGGATCCTCGGGCTCGCCGTGAGCCGGCGGCGCCGCGCCGCGCGACAATCTGGCAGCGCGCCGCCTCGGCGAAGCCTCGATTCCTCGCGGCGAAGCCTCGCCGCCGGCCGGCGCACTCACGCCGCAGCGCCGCGATGCCGCGTCGCGGCGAGCCGTGACGACCGCGCCGGGCGGCATGGCCACGAGCGCTCCCGGCATCCTCACGAGCCTTGGCGGCATCGAGACGCCGCGTCTCGCCGCGGTCAGGCCGCGACCCGGCGAGGTCGGGCCATCGTGCGGCGTAGTCGAGCCGCCGCCCTGGGAGACATGCCGATCATCCCGCCGGCAGCGACGCCCTCCGCGAGCGCTGGCTCCCCGAGATCGCCGCCGGCCGCGCTGAGGTGCCGGTGCTGCTCGGTCGTACCTGAGCGGGCGATAAGGAGGCGCGGTGAATTCGGATTTCGGTAGAGAGGAGTGGTTTTATCGAACCCCTTGAAAGGGGCCTGCAAGGCTCCGCGAAACCAAAGGGTGGGCTTCAACGCCACCGCGCTCCGGGTCGCTCCGGCGGGTAGCGGGGCCTCAGTGGCTGGTGAAAGTCACCGGACCTTTCGGACACTCGAGGGTCACGGAGAAGGCCGGCGCCGTGGCTTGCTTGATCTCCACCGGGAGGTGGAGAGCCTGGCGGAGGCGTTGGAGCTCGCGGGCCTCGGGCGTGGCGACGCTGAACTGTTGGAGGCGGCAACCGCTGGGCGAGGTGGTGGAGGGGTGGGCGGTTTCCGGCGACCAGGCGATGAAGAACGGCGCCTGCCGGAGATTGGCGCTCAGGCCGAGCGTTTGCCAGCGCAGCGTATCGCCCGCCGGCGTGACCCGGCTGCCGGGAGCGGGCGGAGTCAGAGGGAACCCGGCCTGCTCGAGCGTCCGCCGGAAGGCCGCGAGAGGGCCGGTCGAGACCGCCCAGCCGACGGGCGTCGGCGTGCGGAGCCGACGGAGGTCGCCCATTCCCTCGGACGGCGCGGCGCCGGGTTGCAGCGCGATGAGCTCCAGATAGGTGTGGCCGCCCAGGGAGAGGAGCGCGTTGTGCGTGCCGCCTGGGTGCTTCCCGCCGTATGCCGGCCGCACCCCCGTGAGAGCGGCCATCTCCTCGACGCCGCGATCGAGGTCGGCGACGCCGAGCAGGATGTGGTCGATCTGAGGTTTCGTCGGCAGTCCCTGCGAGGCCGAACGGCTGTCACGACGCGATTAGCTTAGGTCGGCCTGCCAGCGGCGGCGATGGCCTCTAGGGGAGTCTAGCACCGGGCCTGAACTCTCCACGCCCTCGCCCCTCTCAGGCCGCCTCTCGTCGCCGGCAGGCGGCGGACATGACGCGTACGCAGCCGCCAGAAACTGGGCGAATGTCCGCGGCTTGCGGGGTGAGGTCGGCCATCGCGTGCGGCATGCGGTAGGCCTGCACCGGGTCTTCACGGTTTTGCGTGGGCGTTAGACTCTTCAATCTGCACGGCCCTTACTTAACTCGTGCAGCTCCAGCGTTACCCTGGCGCTCGACATGGACTACCGCGCCTCGGCCGGCTACGGAAAAGTATCCGGCACCCGTCTCCCCGCCATCCCCTGCGCCAGGAGCGAGGCGAGCGCCCCCGGCCGCGCGGTCGCGCCGCGCCCACCAGGATCGCCGTCACGGCATGGCGTGCATGACGATGGCCCGCAGTCTAGCGCGGGAGGAGGGGCGGCGACCTACCGGGGAGTCACCTATCGGGGAGTCGCCCGTTGTGCCGACGCACGGGCATGAATGCCCGTGCTAGCAGGGGCGCCGGATGAATCCGGCTAAAAGTCCACACAGGTAAGCCGTGTTTAACCACCGAGGATTCCGGGCGAGATGCACTCCGCCTGGCGTCCTGCTCCCTCCCCTTGGGGAACTCGATCGGCTGGTTACGCCGATCTCGAATCTACCTCCTTATAACCTCCACTGTAGGCGAAGACCACTCCGCCCCGGGCCAGCCGTGCAGAATTCGATCCTCGACCATCTCAATGTCTGGATTGGCAAAAGCCCTGATCTCATACTGAATACCGATATCCTCCGGCCCAGAGCGCCCCACATAAACACGCGTTTTCCATTCCCCATCTGATTCCATTTGCACAGGAGGTTGAACCCAATAGTTCTTATGACCTTTAGGGTGAATAACAACCCAGACCTCAGCGGAAGGGTCTTCTATCAAGCCTTCAACTAACGGCCGGCGCAGCACTTGTGCATTGCTCGAGGGAGAGGAGATATTAACAAACTGGATGGTCCCCTCGCGTAAGAGGCTTAGATCCTCCTCGATCTCTGCCTGAAGGCGTGGCCAAATTGCCTCAAAGTTGATTCTCAGCCTCCGCTCTTGTAAACCTGTGAGGCCTGCAAGCTGTTCACAGATGACCCTCAGACCTTCTTCAGAGAAAGACTTCGCCTGGAAAAGGGTGAGGGGACCAGCGAGATCCGAAGGTTCGACCCCTAAGAGAAGGGGGCACACGGGAAGGCCATCACTGAAGCGCTTCCAAAGCGAACCCGCCTCGAAGCTTAGCCAAGTTGAATGCAGGTTCTCACGGGTCACGCAGATGATCCCGAACTTTGCCTTCTCTAAATTGTCAAGTAGTGCCTGAGACCAGAGAAGTCCTCCAGCAATTTCCTCAGAAAAGAAGGGTTTTACAGAGGGCACGATACTTGGAAGCCATTCGGTCAGTCGACGAGCCAAAGCCCTGCTGCGCTTCCCTGACCAGCTAATGAAGAGTTCCAACTAAGCTCCCTTTCATTTAATCTATCAGTACGACTCTTTGCCTAGGCGTAGAAGGACTTCGAGCCTAAGCCGCGCGCCAGACCGTCCGTTTGAGGCCGGTGTTAGGCGTCCCTCTCTCTATATACCCCTATGGGATGCGGCTCAGCGGAGGACGGCGGAGCCGGCCGCCCGTCTGGAGGCGCCATGGTTTGGAGCTAGATTTCTCATAGTTTGTCGGGAACTTCCCACCCCCGGTGGTGCTGCGCAAGTGCCAAGAATGCGAGGAGTCGCATAGCTGCGTGCGGCGACATTATTACCTTTAGATGACTGCCGTTCTTCTCCTTCATTCCGATATCGAGAACCTCTTCAGTGCCAATATACAAGCCCTCAATCTCTTCAACCAGCAAGACAGACATATCCTTGGGTAGATATCCGGGGCGCTCTCGCTCGTTTTCCGGTACAACACGCTCCGGAATTATCTGCTTCACTTTATACTCATCAATCGTAGGTATTTCCTTGACTCTGCGGATTACATCTGGGTTCCAGACGATAGGCCCAACATCAGCTTCTCAATGGGATGCCATGAATTGAGCCACTGAAACACCTCCCAAAGGAGTTCCAGACAGTTCCAAACAGGCTCAGGGTCATCACCATTAATCTCGTAAGCGTGGAAAATTGGATTGCGGACCTCTTTGTAGAACCCTTGTATCCTTTCCCACAGATCGGTGTTCTGGCTATGAAGGGAAAAGCTCGGGGTCGATCAATTCTGGAAGCCCAGCATAAACACAAGCCGCAGTGCCTCGCTTTCTAAGAGCAAACGGGTTCTTCGTAGCTTCTAGAAGGTCGTCAGTCATTATGCCGCGATCCAGAGCCTCCACAAAAACAGCACCGCTCACTGCGCTCTCCAGGCCCACTATTGATCGCGCAGCAGTAGGTGAGTAGGGTATTGGGCCGCCCATGCCAGGTGAAATAGTGGGTCTTCACCGGGATCTGCTTACCCTGATAGCCCTTGAACTGCTTTCTGAATGTCTCGTCTCGAAAGAGCGCCAAAAGCGAGTTGAAGTCAAGGCGTATATTGATCAGCGGTACGCCGCTCAAGTTTAAGCCGAAGAAGCTTGTATTCAGTGTAGCCATAATCCACCACTTACATAGGGCCGGGGGAATGGGATCGACGCTTCGAAGATGATCCGCAGTGAGTCGCCGGATGTGCCGACGCCGGTTCTATTTCCTCTTCGTCTCCATTGTCCCGGCGCGTCATGCGCCCGACCGATCATTCTCGCCGGCCAGGATCTCTCGATTCAGCGCGATGACGTAATCGGTCTGCGCGCCCTGGACGTCGTCCGTGTAGACCAGATTCGGCAGCATGGTCGGAGTGATCCTGCCCTCCTGGCGCCATTCTGCCAGCGAAGGCCAGAGCGCCCCGTTGGCGTGGCGGGCAAGAGCGAGAATAGAGTTCGAGTCCCGCAGTTAACGGCCTGATCCCAACTCTGCGTCAAGGTCCAGGAGAGCGAAACAGATTGGAACCGTGGTTCTGGGCGTCGGTCAGCTTATCCCGCTGATCCGCGATCATCTGTCCCAGATCCTGCCTGTTTGACCACCGGTCGAAGACCGCAGGTCGCCCTCGCTCACCCCCTTGTCGCCATACGAATAGACACCCTTGTAGTTACGCCTGATATCCGTGAGCTTGTCGAAGACGGCCAGCACCTTGCCACCCGTGCGAATGTATTCGTTCACCGTGACGGATTGCAGACCGCCGGGCTTGGGAACCTCCCCGTCGTAGAGAACGCCCGCGAGCCCGTGGTGACCATATCGAGCAGCATTCTCATCTGGTCGTCGCCGAAGCCGCTGTCGTTTCTGTCACGATCGCGATAGTGAGAGAATTTGAGGATCACCAGGTCCCGGCCGGTTTCGAAGTAGATCTTTACGTGTTCCAACACCTCCCTCATGGGCTGGCCAAGACAGCCCATGGTGATTCCCAGCGCGGTTGAAAAGTGGCCGGTGTACATCGTGCTCCCCTGGATCACCGGACGAAGATCGAAATAGCGGCAACCGCGCGTCAACTGATCGAGGATGGTGTGGTTCTGGGTTTGAGCATTGCAGGGCCTACCCCCCATGACACAGGGTTGGGCATACGCCATGCCCGCGTCGTGGGAGGCGGGCATGGCGATCTCCATCAGCTTTTTGTCGCCGATCAGATCGAGGCTGTCGGCCATCCAGTTGGCGCGCTCGATGACCATCGAGACGGCACACTGCAACGAATAGTTATTTCCCTGGATGCGGCGGCTGTCGACCTGAACGGCTACGGCGCCGTCGAGGCCGACAGAAGGAGACTCGCCGTTGTGATATTGAAAGCTGTCGCCGTCCCAGAGGATCTCCCGCCTGGCGACGTCCACTTTGCCGACCTTGCCCCACAGGTTCTTGTTCAGCTCGTGAACCGCGATGACGAATCCCTCGTCGTTGAGGGCGATGGAAGGGGTGTCGCCGGTGTCGTACCACCGGCGGGGAGACCGGCGTGGTCTCGCGCACGCGCCGGTAATTCGGGTATGGGTCCGCGTACCGGGCGAAGTTGAACGGATCGTCCTCGACCGGCAACATGAAGGGAGTGGACATGGGGCGGGCTTGTAGAGCGTACCACTAGACTGCGAAGCTCCGCGGCGGCCGAGCTCGAGCCAGTCGAACGAAAAAGGCGGCTGTCCCGCTCGCTCGCGGAGCAGCCGCTCGGAAGGTCAGCTGACAGCGAATCGCTCGCTCAGCTATTTTGGGCAACGCTGAGCGTTGGGGATGCACTCATTAGTGCACTGGCCGTTGACCACGACCGGGCAGCAGTGGTCGCCGATCACGCACAGCGTGAAGCAGGCGCAGGTCGGTGCCGGCTTGTCCATCAGCAGCGGCGCGTTCGCACGCGGCAGCTGCGACGGTTGGTCATGGACCCAGGGGAGCTGCACCGCCGAGGACGCCGGCGTGGCAGGCGGGGACGTCTGCACGGCGGCCTGCAGCGCAGGCGCGCTGACGGTCAACGACCCGGCGACGAGCAACAAGGCGCCGAGCCGCAACAGGTACTTACGCATCATGAACCTCCTTCGACCGCTCCGCGGCAACATCACCGCGGAGCCAGTGAGGAGGGCCCTCTCACGACATGTTTACCCTGCAAGATGCGCTCCGGCCCTGTCCCCACGGGCATCGGCGTACTGGGTCATTGACTAAAGTTCAGAGACCATCCTAGGATGCCGTCGCCGGGCACCAATAACCACGCGGCGGGGCCCCACCAGCGGCTTCAGCGGCCTCAGTTTTCGTCGTAGGAAGTAGAGCGACGAGGTGGAGCATTGCGTTCGTGAGGTGACACGCCGCACCAGAACTCGAGACATATGGAATCCCTCCTTTTTAGTGCCGGGAGCCCTCAAAAGAGAGAGGAGTCCCTATAAAAGGGAGACGAGGGCGAGCTGCCGCTCTCCGTATAGCCCTGGAGGTCAAGCGGTGGCGGCGAGATGCCCTCCGCCGGGCGTCTTGCTCCCTCCCCTCGGGGAGGGCCGCAGAGGGGGAATCGGATCGACGCAGTAAAGCCCGCCCGCAGCGAGGCGATTTGAGGAGGGGGGTTACCGGCCGCTATCTCTTCTTAGACCTTGTGCTATCGCTGACGCAGCGTCCGCTGCGGGGTGGCATGTCCGGCCGGATGAGCGGTGATTGCAGGCGCCTCGACCTTGCTCGGCGACGTTGTGCCCTGCAAGAGGAAATCGCGGAAGGACCCCCTGGAGGCGGTGACGGCCGGCGGGGCTGGGAAGGCGTTGGCGCAGGCATTACAGGTGTTGTGATAGATGTCGCAGCAGCCGCCGACGGCCTCACAGTCGTCGCAGAGGTCGGCATACGCTGGAACAATCGCCGTGAGCGCCAACAACGAACCGAGGGCGAGAACGCGAATCGCTGAGCTTTTGATCATGCCGAGCTCCTTCCTTTATGGACAATCGACCAGTCGATCGCATGTTCGAGTATACGCACGAGGCTTGCATCCGAGACCGTCCGCATCCTCCCCAAAGTGAGGCAAGCGACGTGCCACCCGGCGAGATGCACTCTGCCGGGCTGTTCCTCCGCCCGATTCTTCGCTGCGCTCAGAATGACAACAGGAGGGGTTCTGCCCGTCTCCAGCCGGTGGGCAACTCAGGATGACAGTTCAAGAGGTTGGCGCGACGCCGGACCGTAGCTTCTGGCCCTCCACCACGCAATTCCCTCCGCCGGGCGTCCTTCTCCCTCCCCTTGGGGAGGGCCGGGGGAGGGGGAATCGGATCGACGCCGTAAAGCCCGCCCGCAGCGAGGCGATCGATCTACCGCTGGCCGTCCTACTTCCTCTTCGATCCACTCTTAGAACCCGCCCTACTTCCTCTTCGTCTCCACCCGTATAAACCCGCCCTCGTTCAGCTTCCAGAACACCAGCAGGGCATCGAGCTGCGGCATCGGGGTGATCTTGACGATCGACTGGATATCGTAGCTGCCGTTGATGCGGGTCATCATGAAGCCCTCCTGGGGCGAGAGCTTCGAGGTGGTGAGCTGCTCCATGGTGATGGCGAGCTTGGGGACCGAGGTGAGGGTGACGCCGGCGCGCTCGATCTCGTCGCGGATCGCCTTCTCGCCCGATTTCAGCGCCTCGCTGATCTCCTTGTTCTCGGGCTCTAGGCTCCGCGCCGCGCGCAGGTAGCGCAGCGCGTGGTCGTAGTCCTTCGCCTCGAGGTAGCCCTGCGCCGTCTTCAAGAGGGCCGGGCCGCTCACCCCGGCGGCCGCCGCCGGCTCGGGCTCGGGCGGGTGCGCCCGGCCGCGCGGCTTGATGATCTTCAACCGCCCGAGCTGGTGCTGCTCGAAGAGCACCCGGCAGACGTGGTACTGCGAGGAGTGGGTCTGCAGCTGGATCTCCTCGATCGTCCGCTCGTCGTTGACCAGCCCGAGGATCTGCCGCGCGCCCGGCCCTAAGTGCGCGCCGTCGAGCTCGGCGACCGACACCGGGATCGCCTCGCCCGAGGGGATGACCTTGCGGATGCGCCGCCACTCGTCGACCCGCTGCACCCCCTCGAGGACGATCGCCGTGACGTCGAGATCCATCGGCACCATCACGCGCTCGGGGAGGACGTCGTCGAGGAAGCGGAACTCCCCCTCGCTCCAGGAGAAGATGTCGTAGATGCTCTCCTCGGCCTTGAGGCGGAGCAGCCGGTGGAGGTCCTTCTCGTCGATCGCGCCGGTGGTCACCAGGATCTTCCCCAGGAGCATCGCCGTCTGCTCCTGGAGCTCGATCGCCTTCGCCAGCTCGATCTCGTTGATGTGCCCGTGGCTGACCAGGAAGTGGCCGAGGTACTCCTCGGGGTTGGTCGAGGCGGAGGAGATGATGCGCCCCTCCTTGAAGAAGACCTTCTTCTCGACCTTGCCGTTGTTGATCTGGAGGGTGCCGTTCTTCTTGCTCTGGGAGAGCCACTGGAGCAGCTCTTCGAGCTGCATCGTGCGCAGGTTTCCAACGATGCCCATGGCGAGGTGAGGTAGCGCTTCCGATTATAGATCGACGGCGATCCGCGGGCGCACGGGCAGCGGGAGGGGAGGATGCGGCCAGGGCGTCGACGGGCTCGCCTCAGCGCGCCGGCGTCGTCCCTGCCTGTCCCTGATAGTGCGACGACGAGCCGGGCTCGCCGTAGGCGACCTCGGGCTCGGACTCCATGGCGATGAAGATGAGCTGCGCGATCCGCCGTCCGGCCTCGAGCACGAAGGGGGAGGGCCCGAGGTTCTGCAGCTCGAGGGTGATGTTGCCCTCGAAGCCGGGGTCGCACCAGCCGGCGAGCGAGTGGTTGATCCACAGCCGGCCGAGGGTCGACTTGAGCTTCAGGTCGCAGGCGACGGTGCGCGGGATGCGGACGTGCTCGATCGTCGAGGCGAGGACCACCTCGCCGGGGAAGAGCTTGACGTGGGTGGCGCGGAACTCCTCCGGGTCGCGGGTGGGGCAGATCCAGTGCTCGGAGACCCGCACGTCGTAGCTCGCGGCGTTGACCTGCGACGGCTCGTAGGGGCTGACGCCCCCCTGCTCCGCCCAGCGGCGGATCCAGTGGTCCGGTTTGATCATGAGTGGATCGGGCGCGGCGTCCTATGGGAGCTGTGGCGAGGGAGAGAGCTCCCCCTATTGTCATCCTGAGCGGAGCGAAGGATCTGGGTGGGGGAAGCTCCGGAGCTCGAGGGGATCTTGCATCGAGAGACGCCCTCCCCCAGGTCCTTCGCTGCGCTCAGGATGACAGAGCTGAGCCTCTGGCGCGGGGCGAGGATAGACGCCGCCCGCGAAGCAACCCAGAGCTCGAGCGTAGGACGCCGCATCCGCCTAGATAAACCGCACCGGCGTCGTCACCTGGTCGCGGTGGATGGTGTCGACGAAGCGGATGAGCTTGCGCGAGAGGGACATGAAGAGGGTCGTCGTCCGCGAGCCGCCGCCGAAGAAGCGCACCCCCTTCAGGAGCTCGCCGTCGGTGACGCCGGTCGAGCTGAAGAGGATCTGCTCGCCGGGCGCCAGGTCCTCGGTCTTGTAGACGCGCTGGAGGTCGGTGATGCCGAGCTCCTTGACGCGCGCCTGCTGCTCGTCGTTGAGCGCCCGCAGGCGGGCCTGGATCTCGCCGCCCAGGCAGCGCATGGCGGCGGCGGTGATCACCCCCTCGGGGGCGCCGCCGGTGCCCATGACCGCGTGGACGCCGGTGCCGCGCACCGCCGCCGAGATCCCCGCCGAGAGGTCGCCGTCGCCGATCAGGCGGATGCGGGCGCCGGCCTCGCGGATGTCGGCGACGAGCTGCTGGTGGCGGTCGCGGTCGAGGACGACGATGGTGAGATCGCTCACCTTGCGGCCGAAGGCCTGGGCGATGTTGCGCAGGTTCTCGGCGACCGGGGCGTCGATGTGGATGTGGCCGCGCGCCGTGGGGCCGACGACGATCTTCTCCATGTAGACGTCGGGGGCATGGAGGAGGCCGCCGCGCTCGGCGGCGGCGAGGACGGTGATGGCGTCCGGCGAGCCGGTGGCGCAGAGGTTGGTGCCCTCGAGCGGATCGACGGCGATGTCCACTTGGAGGGCGCCGTCCTCCCCCTTGGCGCGGCCGAGCGGCTCGCCGACGTAGAGCATCGGCGCCTTGTCGCGCTCGCCCTCGCCGATGACCACCCGGCCGTCCATCTCCAGGGTGTCCATCTCGCGCCGCATCGCCTCGACCGCCACCTGGTCGGAGTGGCGGCGGTCGCCGAAGCCCATGGTCCTGGCGGCGGCGATCGCCGCCAGCTCGGTGACGCGGATGAACTGCTGCTCGAGGAAGCCGTCGAGCGTCTTCAACGCCCGCTCCCCGCGGCCGCCGGGCTGGCGGGAACCGCCGCCGGCGACGGCTCCGACCTGGCCGCCGGCGGCTGCGCGGGCCGCTGGGCGCGCTCGGGGGCGTTGAACGCCGGGATGCCGGTGATCGACTCGCCGATGATCAGGGTGTGGATGTCGTGCGTCCCCTCGTAGGTGAAGACCGACTCGATGTTCAGCATGTGGCGGATGACCGGGTAGTCGTCGACGATGCCGTTGGCGCCGAGGACCTCGCGCGCCAGGCGGGCGCACTCGCGGGCCACCCAGACGTTGTTGCGCTTGCCGAGCGAGACGTGCTGCGGCTTGAGGCGCCCGGCGTCCTTGAGCTTGCCGAGCTGCAGGGCGAGGAGCTGCGCCTTGGTGATCTCGGAGACCATCCACACCAGCTTCTCCTGCACGATCTGGTGGCAGGCGATCGGCTGGCCGTTCCACTGGATGCGCTCCTTGGCGTACTGGAGCGCCGTCGTGTAGCACGCCATCGCCGCGCCGATGCCGCCCCAGGCGATGCCGTAGCGCGCCTGGTTCAGGCACATCAGGGCGTTCTTCAAGCCGGTCGTGCCGGGGAGCATGGCGGCGGCCGGGATGCGGCAGTCGTCGAAGCCGAGCTCCGAGGTGGTCGAGGCGCGCAGCGAGAACTTGCCGTGCTGGTCGGAGGAGGTGTAGCCCGGCGTCCCTTTCTCGACCAGGAAGCCGCGGACGCCCTCGGGCGTCTTCGCCCACACCACCGCGACGTCGGCGAGCGTGCCGTTGGTGATCCACTGCTTGCTGCCGTTGAGCACCCACTCGTCACCCTGCCGGCGGGCGGTGGTCCGCATGCCGCCGGGATTCGAGCCGAAGTCGGGCTCGGTCAGGCCGAAGCAGCCGATCGCCTCGCCGGTCGCGAGATGCGGCAGCCAGCGGTCCTTCTGCTCCTTGGAGCCGAAGGCGTGGATCGGGTACATGACGAGGCCGCTCTGCACCGAGACGAAGCTGCGCAGGCCGGAGTCGCCGCGCTCGAGCTCCTGCATGATGAGGCCGTAGGCGACGCCGCCGAGGCCGGGGAGGCCGTAGTCGGAGAGGTTGGCGCCGAAGAGGTTCAGCCGGCCCATCTCCGGCACCAGCTCGAGCGGCGTGCGGCCGTCGCGGTGGCACGCCTCGATGATCGGCTTGACCTGGTCCTCGACGAAGGAGCGCACGGTGTCGCGGATCAGCTTCTCCTCGTCGGAGAGCAGCGAGTCGAAGTCGAGAAAATCAACGCCTGGGAAGCGGCTCAAGAGAGGTCCTCCTTCGCTGGCCGGTACGGATTGCGGGCTTGATTCGCGGCGGACACGCCGCGACAGGCGATGATACCAGACTGCCGGCGGCCGTCCTCGGGACCCAATGGACCCAGTACCCGAGCCGCCTCAGAGCAGTCCGAGGAATGCCGCCGGCACGTGGCCGCCCATCATCTTGAGGGCCGCCGGGATGATCACCAGGAGCTGCACGCCGTCGAAGAGAGCGTGGGCGGCCATCGCCGGCCAGATGTTCTGCCGCCAGCGCACCAGGAGGGCGTAGATCACCGACAGGATGCCCACTCCGACCAGGAGGAAGGGCTGGCCGTAGGAGGTGTGGGCGAGGATGAACATGCCGGTCGAGAGGGCGATCCCGACGCGCGGCTGCAGGAGGCCGCGGAAGAAGCCCTCCTCGACCACTCCCGCCGAGAGGGCGAGCAGCAGGCGCAGGCCGAACGGCAGGCCGGCGAGCCAGGGGATGAGCGCCGGCGGCTGCTTGGGGAGCGCCCCTTTGGCGCCCAGTCCGTAGACGACGAAGAGGGCGACCAGGGCGACGGCGACGATCACCGCCATCCAGGCGCCGATCCCGAGGAGGAGCCCGAGGCCGACCTCGCGGCCCGGCGACGGGGTCGCGAGGCCGAGCTGGATCGCGAGCTGCCGGCCGAGGGGGACGCGCGCCGGGGGCGCGGGCGCCGCCGGCGGTATCGGAAGCATGGGCAGCATGGGCGGGGTGGCGGCCGGGCCGTCGGGGCCGGGCGCGGCGAGCGGCGGATCGAGCGGCGGGTCGACGGGGGCGAGCTCGCCGGGGGCCGGGGTGCTCGGCGGGGTGCTCGGCGGGGTGCTCGGCGGATACGCCGCGAGCGGGCGCCGGCGGAGGCCGGCGTAGCCGGCGGCGAACCAGACCAGGATCGCCCCGACCATCAGCTCGTGGAGGAGGAAGAGGCGGTAGGGGCCGACGTGGGCGAGGTCGAGGTGGGACTCCCGGCCGATCTCCCCCAGCGGCGAGAACACCCCCGCCCAGAGGACGAGGGCGATGGCGGCGAAGCCGAGCCCCCGCCGCCAGGGCACGGCGGCGAAGCCGGGCGGGTCGAAGCCGCGCCGGGCGGTCAGCCGGTCGAAGGCCGCGGTGGCGAGGAGGGCGAGGACGGCCGGGCCGGCGGCCCGCAGGAGGGCGTCCGCCGTCACGTCTTGCTCTTCTGCCGGTAGCCGCGCAGGACCACGAGGGCCGAGCTCAGGCGCTGCAGGCGGCGGTTGCGCTGCTGGATGCCGGGGATGTCGTCCTGCGGCGCCGGCTCGCCGCGCAGCTCGCGCAGGTGGCGGTCGATCTCGAAGCCGAGCAGGTCGAGGTCGGGGCGGGTCATGCTGCGGAAGGTGCGGTCGGACACGGTGGTGAACCCGCCGGCGATGTCGCGAGCCATGGCGTAGGCGCTGCCGCCGGGGAAGGCCATCGGCGGGCATGATATATCGCGGCGGCCGGCCGCCGCGCGCTGCGCCGCCTCACCCCGGGGCCGCCCCCTCTGCTAGACTCCGCAGGCGATGCCGGAGGAACACCGCTTCCACCTCGCGATCGGCAGCCGCTTCGAAAACATCGAGCTGGTGCAGGTGGTGTTGAACGACTCGCTCGAGCGGCTCGGCCTGGACAGCGACGCCCGCCACTGGGTGGACATCGCCGTGCGCGAGGCGGTCGCCAACGCCATCAAGCACGGCAATGCCCAGGACCCCGCGAAGACGGTCGAGGTGGAGGCGGGGGTGGACGGCGGCGAGCTGGTCATCCGGATCGAGGATCAGGGGGGCGGGTTCGACCCCGGCCTGCTCGGCGATCCGCTGGCGCCGGAGAATCTGTTGAAGCCCAACGGTCGCGGCATCTTCTATATGCGGAGCTTCATGGACGCGGTCGACTACGGGCCGCGCCCGGGCGGCGGCACGGTGGTGACCTTGCGCAAGCGGCTGGCCGGACCGCAGGCGGGCGCGAGCGCGAGGCCCGGTTCGACGTAGACACGAGAGGAGAGGGAAGAATGCAGATCAACATTCGGGAGAGGGACGGGGTCACCATCGTCGATCTCAAGGGCAAGATCACCATCGGCGCCGGCGACCTCGAGCTGCGCAACGCCGTGCTCGAAGCGGTCAACAAGGGGGCGAAGAAGGTCCTCATCAACCTGAGCGGGGTGGTGACGATCGACTCGTCCGGCGTCGGCGAGCTGGTCAGCTCCTACACCACGGCCAAGAACCGCGGCGCCCAGCTCAAGCTGGTCAGCCTGCCGGCCAAGGTCCAGGACGTCCTCACCGTCACCCAGCTCATCACCGTCTTCGACGTCTACGACACCGAGGACGAGGCCGTCCGTTCCTTCTGATCCGGCGCCCGGCCTGCCCGATCCCGCCGCGCCGGCCGGCAGTCCTCCCGCCGGCGGCCTGGCAGGCAAGCTCGCCGCGCTCCGCGCGCGGGTGGACGAGCGCCTGCCGGCCCTGCTGCCCCCGTCCCACGAGCGCCCGGAAGCCGTCCACCGGGCCATGCGCTACGCCCTGACCGGACCCGGCAAACGGGTCCGGCCGGTGCTCACCCTGGCGGTCGCCGAGCTCTTCGGCGAGAGCTCGGCGACGGTCCTCGACCTCGCCTGCGCGGTCGAGATGGTCCACGCCTGCTCGCTCATCCTGGACGACCTGCCGGCGATGGACGACGCCGCCCGCCGCCGCGGCCGGCCGACCGTCCACCTCGCCTTCGGCGAGAGCGTCGCCCTCCTCGCCGCTCTCTCGCTCCTCAACCGCGCCTACGCCCTGGTCGCCGCCGGGGCGCAGCGGCTGGCGCTGCGCCGCTATACCGGCGAGGACCTCATCCACCATCTGGCGGCGGCGATCGGCAGCGGCGGCCTGATCGGCGGCCAGGCGCTCGACCTCGCCAGCCGTCCCGAGGACCTCGACCTCGACCTCCTCGAGTACATCCACAGCCACAAGACCGGCGCCCTCTTCATGGCGGCGGGGGAGCTGGGGGCGATGGCGGCCGACGCCCGCCGCCGCGACCTCGAGGTGATCTCGCGCTACGCCAAGAACCTGGGTCTCGCCTTCCAGATCTCGGACGACCTGCTCGACGTGCTGGCGACCCCCGAGGAGACCGGCAAGGACACCGGCCAGGACGCGGCGAAGGTCACCTTCGTCAAGCTCCTGGGCGTCGCCGGCGCCCAGACCCTCGCCGCCGAGCTCCTCGGCTTCGCCGTCGCCTCGCTCGCCCCGCTCGGCAGGAAGGCCGAGCCGCTGCGCGAGCTGGCCGGCTTCGTCCAGCATCGGAAGAGCTAGGCCGGCCGGGTGACGGACCGGTTACACTAGGGGGCCGTGCCCAGCCCTTCTGAACGCCGTCCCCGCGCCGGTGCCCGCCGGCGGGCGCCGCGGTAGGCACGCCATGGCGGTCGAGCCCGGCGGGCCCGCGGCGGATCACCTGGAGAGCGTGCGCGCGGAGCTGCGCCGGCTGGGCTATCTCAACCGCGGCTTCGAGCGCTTCCTGCTGCAGGACGCGATGCGCCCGCGGCGGCCCGGGCGGACCCTCCTCCTGCTCACCGCCAAGGTCGGCCTGCTCGCCGGCCTCGCCCTCTCGCTCGCCCTCGCCTTCCTCCTCGCCGCCGCCAACGGCGGCCTCGCGAGCCTGCCGCGCGACCTGCCGGTCCTCGCCCTCCACCTCTTCCCGCCGATCGCCCTGCTGACCGGGGCCGCCTTCCTCGTCCTCTGCGGCCTGGTCGTCCTGGTGCTCCGCCTCTACCACGTGCGCCACATCGAGACCCTGGCTCTCGCCGCCGCCGTCGCCGCCGGGGCGGGCGGCCTGGCGCTCGCCCTCTGGCGCGGCCGCGAGCTGGTCGCCGGCGCCTCGCCCTGGCAGCTCGCCGCCGTCGCCGTCGCCGCGCCGGCGGTCATCTACCTGGTCGTCAAGCTCGCCTATCACGGGCTCCTCGCCCTCGCCATCCGGCTGACCGACGCGCCGCCGCCGCGGCGGCTCTTCTCGCGCCGCTGGCTGGGCTTCGCGATCCTCTCGGCGGCCTTCCTCCTCACCCTCCCCGCGGTCCTCTCGGCGCGCCGCGCCGACCCCGCGCCCCCCGCCGCCCTCCCCACGGCGCCGGGCGAGCGGGTGCTCCTGGTGGGGATCGACGGCGTGCTCCCCGAGGAGGTCGACTACCTCCTCAGGGCGGGCGACCTGCCGGCCTTCGCGCGGCTGGCGCGGCAGGGCGGCGCGCTCCTCTCCTACGCTCGCCGCCCCGAGCCGCCGGCCTCGTTCTGGACCTCGGTCGCGACCGGCCTGCCGACGCCCGACCACGGCGTGACGGCGCTCGACAGCTTCCTCCCCTGGGGCGCCGCGACCCCTCTCGCGCGGAGCGGGCCCCTGCGCGCCTACTGGAGCGGCGTCGAGGTGCCGCTGGGGCTCGCCGAGCACCGGCCGGTGCTCGCCAACCGGCGCCGCGCCTTCGCCGTCTGGGAGCTGGCGGCGCGCGGCGGCGCGCCGGTGGCGGCGATCGACTGGTGGTCGACCTTCCCGGCCGACCCGCTCCCCGGCCTCGTCGTCGCCCATGGCGCCTACCAGCTCCTCGCCGAGCGGACGCCGGGGGCGGTGGCGCCGGGCGCGGCGGCCCCCGAGCTGGCCCGCCTCGCCTCCCAGGTCGCCGCGCGGCCGGAGGACGCGCGGATGGCCGCCGCCCTGCCGGCGGCGGCGGCGGGCTCGCTCCTCGCGCGCGCCCTGCTGCCCGACCGCTTCTACCGCGAGGTGCTGGCGCGGCAGCTCGCCCCGGCCTCCGGATTGGCCGCCGGATCCGCCGCCGGATCCGCCGTTGCGAGCGCGGCGGCCAACCCGCCGCGCGCCGCCGCCCTCTATCTCCCCGGTCTCGACATCGCCGCGGCCGGCTGGCGGGGGGCGACATCGCCTTTGCCGACCTCCTGCGCGGCGAGCTCCAGGCGACCGACGGGCTCCTGGCGCGCTCCTCCGGCGACGGCTTCGGCACCATCGCCCTGGTGCTCGATCCCGGCCGGCGCAGGACCGGCGGCGAAGGGCGGGTCATCCTCTGGCGCAGCGCCTGGCCGCCGGGCGGCTGCGGCGCGGGGCCGCAGACGCCGGCGGCCGGCGCGGCTGCGGCCGGTGCCGCCGCCGCGCTGGCCGGCATCGCCCCGGAGGCGGTCGCCGCGGCGCTCCTGCGCGCCCTCGGCCTGCCGCAGAGCGCCGAGCTGCCGCCCCCGCCCGCCTTCGGGGCGGCCTGCTCCTGGCCGCCGCCTCCCGCCGCCGTCGCCGGCTACGGCCGGCCGCGGCGAGAGCCGCCGGTCCCGCGCGAGGGCGGCGAATATCTCGACAATCTTCGATCGCTTGGATATCTCTAGGACACTCTTTGGCCTCGGGGACACTCTTTAGGTGGTAGAGGGTCTCCTCAAGCGACCGCACCATGGACGAACTCGACGACGAGTGCTCGCTACAGATGCGCACTACCCTGGCGCTGCTCGCCCTGGCGACCGCCTGCGCGCCGGCCGTGCCGGGCATGCCCCTCCCCCTGCGGTCCCTGCACCCGGTCCACCCCCTGCTGTCGAGCGCCCCGCCCGCGTCCGGGCACGCTGAGCCGACCGCCATGACCGCGACCCCCCGTACAGTCGAGACCGGCGGCGCCGAAGCCGGCCCTCGCGGCCCGCGTCGGGTCTATCCGCCGGCGCGCCAGGTGGACCACGTCGACGTCTACCACGGCGTCGCGGTGGCCGACCCCTACCGCTGGCTCGAGGACCTCGATTCGGCCGAGACCCGCGCCTGGGTGGAGGCCGAGAACCGCCTCACCTTCGCCTGCCTCGACGGCATCGCGGCGCGGCCGGCCATCCGCCGGCGGCTGACCGAGCTGTGGAATTACGAGAAGTACGGGCTGCCCACGCGGGCGGGCGGGCGCTACTTCTTCGCCAAGAACGACGGCCTGCAGAACCAGAGCGCGATCTACACCCTCGAGCGCCTGGACGGCACGCCCGAGCTGCTGATCGACCCCAACACCCTCTCGGCCGACGGCACCATCGCCCTCACCTCCTACTCCGTCTCCGACGACGGCCGGCTGATGGCCTACGGCCTCTCCTCGGGCGGCTCGGACTGGGAGGAGTGGCGGGTGCGCGACGTGGAGAGCGGGCGCGACCTCCCCGACCGTCTGGCCTGGGTCAAGTTCTCGAACATCGCCTGGACGCACGACAGCCGCGGCTTCTTCTACAGCCGCTACGACGAGCCCGAGGCCGGCGAGCAGCTCGAGCAGGCGAACTACTTCCAGAAGCTCTATTACCACCGGCTGGGCGATCCGCAGAGCGCCGACCGCCTGGTCTACGAGCGCCCGGACCACAAGGAGTGGGGCTTCCAGGGCAAGCTGACCGACGACGGCCGCTACCTCATCATCAACGTCTGGCGGGGGACCGAGATCGAGACCGCCGTCTTCTGCCAGGACCTGACGGAGCCGGGCTCTCCGGTCGTCGAGCTGCTCAACGACTTCGACGCCTCCTACGAGCTCGTCGGCAACGACGGCACGGTCTTCTGGTTCCAGACCAACCTGGCGGCGCCGCGCGAGCGGCTGATCGCCGTCGACCTGCGCGACCCGGCGCGCGAGCGCTGGCGCGAGGTGCTGCCGCAGGCCGCCGAGCGGCTGGAGACCGTCTCCGTCCTCGCCGGCCGCTTCGTCGCCACCTATCTGAAGGACGCCCACTCGCAGGTGCGGGTCTTCGACCTCGCGGGCCGGCCGCTCGGCGAGATCGAGCTGCCCGGCCTCGGGACGGTGACCGGCTTCTCGGGCCGGCAGTGCGACCGCGAGACGTTCTACGTCTTCAACAGCTACACCACCCCGGGCACCGTCTACCACCACGACCTCGACGGCGTGAGCCGCGTCTTCCGCCGGCCGCGGGTGCCCTTCGATCCGGCGCGCTACGAGACCCGCCAGGTCTTCTACGCCAGCCCGGACGGCACCCGCGTGCCGATGTTCATCACCGCCCGCCGGGGGCTCGCCTGGACGGCGGCAACCCGACCTCCTCTACGGCTACGGCGGCTTCGACGTCTCGCTCACCCCCACCTTCTCGGTCGCCAACCTGGTGTGGATGGAGATGGGCGGGGTCTACGCGGTCGCCAACCTGCGCGGCGGCGGCGAGTACGGCGAGGAGTGGCACCAGGCGGGGTGCAAGCTCAAGAAGCAGAACGTCTTCGACGACTTCCTCGCCGCCGCCGAATGGCTGGTCGCCAACCGCTACACCTGCGCGGCAGCGGCTGGCGATCGAGCGGCTGCAGCAACGGCGGCCTGCTGGTCGGCGCCGCGCTCACCCAGCGCCCCGACCTCTTCGGCGCCGCGGTCTGCGGCGTCGGCGTGCTCGACATGCTGCGCTTCCACAAGTTCACCATCGGCTGGGGGTGGGTCTCGGACTACGGCTCGCCGGAGAACCCCGAGGAGTTCAAGGCCCTCTACGCCTACTCGCCCTATCACAACCTGCAGCCGGGGACCGACTATCCGGCGACGCTCATCACCACCGCCGATCACGACGACCGCGTGGTGCCGGCGCACAGCTTCAAGTTCGCCGCCGCCCTGCAGCGCGCCCAGGGCGGCCCCGAGCCGATCCTCATCCGCATCGAGACCCGCGCCGGCCACGGCAGCGGCAAGCCGACCTCGAAGCAGATCGACGCGGCGACCGACGAGCTCGCCTTCCTGGTCCAGGCGCTCGGCGTCGCGCTGCCGGCGGAGGAGGGAGACGGCGCGGGGTAGGACCGTAGGACCGCAGGACCGTAGCGCCCGCTAGAATGACGCCGATGCGCCGCCGCGCCCGCCGCCTGGTCTCTCTCGCGCTGGCGGCGCCGCTCCTCGCCCTGCCGCTCCTCGCCTCCTCTTCCTCTCCTCTGCCGGCGCCCCCCGGACGGACCCCCGCGAGCGCGAGCTCGCCCAGATCCGCGCCGAGATCGCCGGGCTCGAGGGGCGCCTCGAGCGGGAGAAGCGCCAGCGGACCGGTCTCACGGGCGAGCTGCAGGCGACCGACATCGAGCTGCGGCTCGAGGCCGAGCGCCTCGCCGAGGCGGTCGCGGCGCGCGACCTCGCCGTGGCGCGGGTGGCGGCGAGCGAGCGCGCCGTCGCCGCGCTCGAGGCGGCGCTCGCGGCGGCACGGGTCGACCTCGGCCGGCGCCTGACCGGCCTCTACCGCCTCGGCCGGCAGGGTTACCTCCGCCTCTTCCTCTCGCTGCGGCCCGACGCCCAGCTCCTCCCCTCGATCCGCCTCATGCGCTATCTCGCGCGGCGCGACCGGGCGACGATCGACCGCTACACCGAGGACCGCGAGCGCCTGGCGAGCGAGCGCGACCGCCTGCGCGAGGCGCGCGCCGAGGGCGAGCGCTGGATCCGCCAGGAGCGGTCGCGGCGCGCCGAGCTGGTGCGCCTGCGCGACCGCCAGGCGGCGCTCCTGGCGTCGGCCGAGCGCGAGCACCAGGTGCTCATCGTCAGGGCCGGCGAGCTCGCCGTCCGCGAGCGCAAGCTCGCCGGCATGGTCGACCTCCTCTACGGCCGCAACCCGCAGGCGGTGGCCGGCCAGCCGATGCAGGCATTCCGCGGCGTCCTCGACTGGCCGGCGCGCGGCCGGGTGACCGCCGGCTTCGGCCCGCTCCTCGACCCGCGCTACCGCACGCGGGTGCCGCACAACGGGGTCGACATCGCGACCGCGCCGGGCGGCGAGGTGCGCGCCGTCTTCCCCGGCAAGGTGCTCTACGCCGCGCCCTTCGAGGGCTACGGCCCGACCGTCGTCCTCTTCCATGCCGGACGGGTCCTGACCCTCTACGCAGGCCTCTCCGAGGCGCGGGTCCAGCGCGAGGATGTGGTACCCTTGGGCCACGTCGTGGGCTTGGCCTCCGACAAGCTGTACTTCGAGATCCGCGTGGAAAATCACCCCGAAAATCCCTCGAGCTGGTTGAGGCCCTAGTCACGGGCCAGGCAGGTGGTCCCATGAACCGGAGCTATCGCAGCCGCGTCGTCTTCCTCCTCGTCTCGGCGGCCCTGGTGCTGCCCATCCTCGCCGGCACGCTGCTGCGCGCCGCCGAGAAGCATGACGCCGCCCCCAAGGAAGACTCCTTCTACAAGTACCTGTCGGTGTTCAGCGAGGTGCTGGGGCTGGTGCGCCAGTCCTACGTCGACGAGCCCGACATGGGCGCCCTCATGTCCGGCGCCCTCGACGGCGCGACCGACGCGCTCGATCCGTTCTCGCTCTACGTCCCCGCCGACCGCGTGACGGCTTCGAGGAGGCGAAGAACGTCGGCTCGCGGCGCAGCGGCCTGACCCTCCTGAAGGAGCACGGCGTCGCCTACGTCGTCGCGGTCGAGAAGGGGAGCCCGGGCGCCGGCGCCGGCCTCAAAGTGGGCGACATCGTCGCCAAGCTCGACAACCGCTCGACCCACCTGATGCCGCTCTGGGAGGTCGACGAGATCCTCTCCCGCCCGGCCGGCACGCACGTGGCGCTCGAGGTGATCCGGCTGGGCGAGCCGGTCAAGCTCGCCTTCGACCTCAAGCCGTTCGCGCCGCCGCCGCCCTCTCTGGACGAGGTCAAGGGGGCGCAGGTGCTGCGCATCCCGGGCTTCGGCCCGGACACCGCCCAGGCGGTCCGCGCCATCCTCTCGCGCGGCGCCGAGCGCGGCCGCAACCGTCTGCTGATCGACCTGCGGGGCGTCGCCGCGGGCGACCCCGAGGCCGCCTACGGCGTCGCCGAGCTCTTCGCCAAGGGCGACCTCGGCCAGCTCGCCAGCCGCACCGGCACGGTCAAGACCTTCGCCGGCAACGCCGCGCCGATCTGGAGCGGCAAGGCGGTGATCCTCGTCGACCGCGGCACCCTCGGCGCCTCCGAGGTGCTGGCGACCGTGCTCCACCAGCGGATCGGCGCCGAGCTCCTGGGCGAGCGCACCTTCGGGCACGCCGGCCGCCAGGGGAGCCTCAGCCTCTCCTCCGGCCGCCTGCTCTACACCGACGCCTTCTATACCGGCCCGGACAAGAAGCCGCTGCGCGAGGCCTTGAAGCCCGACACGGTGGTCGACGAGCGGGCGCGGACCTTCCTCGAGAAGGACGTGCCGATCGACGACCTCATCCTCGAGCGCGGGGTGAGCCGGCTCCTCGGGAACGAAGGGGAGACCGCCAAGAAAGCGGCCTGATGCCCCGCAGCCGGCCCTCCCGCCGACGTTCCCCATTCCCCGGCCTGATCCTCTTCCTCTGCGGCGCCGTCGTCGGCGCCGCGGCTCTCCTCTATTTCGGCTGGCGGTATACGGACCACCGGGGCGGCTCGGCGCCTCCCGAGGAGAGCCGCGAAGCCGCGGCGGCTCGCCCGCCCGCCGCGCGGCGCTCCGCCGCGCACGGCCGCCGCGCGCCCCGGGTGGGATCGCCGGGCTCGGCACGGGCGGCCTCGCGCCCGGAGTCCGATCCCCGCTCCGCGGCCGCGCCGGCGACGCCGGATGACCGGGCGCGAGCCGCGTCGAACGACGGCTCTCGGCCCTCTCCGGCGGCGGCGGTCGACGGCGTCCGCGTCGCGGTGGTGATCGACGACCTCGGCCGGAGCGTCGACGAGGTCGAGGCCCTGGAGCGCCTCGGCGTCCCGCTCACCTACTCGGTGCTCCCCTTCGAGGCGGCGACGCCGGAGGTGGTGGCGGTCCTGCGCCGGCACGGCGACGAGATCCTCTGCCACCTGCCGATGGAGCCGGTCAACGGGCAGAACCCGGGGCCGGGGGCGCTGCGCCATGGCATGGACGCCGGCGAGCTCCGGGCGGCGACCGCGGCGGCGCTCGCGGCGGTGCCGGGGGCCGTCGGGGCCAACAACCACATGGGCTCGCGCCTCTCGGCCGACCCGCGGTCGATGCACGCCGTCCTCGGCCTGCTCGCCGACCGCAACCTCTTCTTCCTCGACTCGCGGACCAGCCCGGAGAGCGTCGGCTACCGCGTCGCCACCGAGCTCGGCGTGCCGGCGGCCGAGCGCCAGGTCTTCCTCGGATGGCGACCAGCGGCCGCAGATGATCCGCGAGCAGTTCGAGCGCATGCTCGCCATCGCCCGCCAGCGCGGCGCCGCGATCGCCATCGGCCATCCCCACGCCGCGACCCTCGCCGCCCTCGCCGCCGCGGTGCCGCGGGCGAAGGCCCTGGGATACCGCTTCGTGCGGGTCTCCGACCTGCTCGACCGGCCCGCCCCAGCGCGCTGACGCTCGAGCGCTCCCCGGCCGCCTCCTTCCCGCATGGCCCTGCTCCTCTTCCTCGCCGGGGGCGTGCTGCTCGCCGCCCTGGTGCGCTGGTGGCGGCCCGCGGTGTCGTGGCGCGCCGCGGCGGCCTACCTGCTCCTCTCGGGCGGCTTCTTCGCCGTGCCGCTCGCGACCCCGGCGCTCCAGGTGCCGACGGACATCGCCTACCGCTGGGAGCCATGGCGGGAGGCGGCGGCGCGGACGGTCCCCGGCAACGCCCTGCTGTCGGACGTGCCGCTCCACATGCTGCCGCTGCGCACGCTGGTGCGCCAGCGCCTGCTCCGCCTCGAGGCGCCGCTCTGGTCGCACGAGCTGGGCGCCGGCCAGCCGCTCCTCGGCAACGCGCAGTCCGCCCCCTTCGCCCTCCTCCACCTGCTGGCGCTGCCGCTGCCGCCGGTGAAGGCGCTCTCCGTCGCCGCGGCCTGGCAGGTGCTGCTCGCGCTCCTCCTCACCCACGCCCTGCTCTCGGCGCTCGGGACCCGCGGTACCGGTGCCGCCGGCACCGCCTTCGGGGCCATCGCCTACGCCTTCTCGTCCTATGCCGTCGCCTGGGCCTACTATCCGCTCGGGATGGCGGCGGCTTGGGTGCCCGGCCTCTTCCTCGGGCTCCTGCTCGTCGCCCGCCGCGAGCGCGGCGGCATCGCCGGCCTCGTCGTCTGTGCGGTCGGCCTCGCCACCTCCGGGCACCCGGAGACCCTGGCGCACGCCGCGGTCGGCGGCGGCGGCGCTCGCCGCCGTGCTCCTCGCCCGCCCGGCGCGGGCGGGCGACCGGCTGGGATTTCTCTGCCGGACGGCGCTCGCCGCCGGCGCTCGCCGTCTGCTTCGCCGCGCCGGCCCTGCTGCCGGTCGTCCAGGCCCTGCCGGAGAGCGTCCGCGCGGCGGCCATCCGCCGGGCGCCGCTCGCCACGCAGCCGCCGCCATTCCGGGTGGCGGCCCTCGAGCCGCTGGTCGATCCGCTGGTCTTCGGCAGCCCGCGCGACGAGAGGTCCGACTTCGTCAACTGGAACGAGCAGTGCAGCGGCTACGCCGGCCTCCTCGCTTTGGCGCTCGCCGCCGCGGCGGCGGCCGGCGGCGGCGAGCGGGCGGGGGTGGCGCTCGCCGCGCTCGCGGCCGGCGCCGCGGCCCTCCTCGCCGCCCTGCGGGTGCCGCCCTGGTTTCCGCTGGTGATGGCGCTCCCCGGCGTCGGCGCCGCCGCGCACGGCCGCCTGCGGCTCTTCTGGGTCCTGGGTCTCGCGCTCGCCGCCGGCCTCGGGCTCGACGGGCTGGCGAGCCGCCGGCGCGGCCGGCTCGCCGCCGCGCTCCTCGTCGGCGCGGCGGCGGCGGCGCTCGCCCTGCTGCCGCCGCCCGACATCGCCTGGGAGCGCGCCTGGTGGTGGGCGGCGCTCGCCGGCGCCGGCGCCGTCGAGCTCGCCCTCCTCCTGCCGCGCCTGCGGCCGAGCTTCCCGCGCCTGGCCGTCGCCTGCCTCGCCCTCGATCTGCTGCTCCTGGGATACCGCTACAACCCGATCGTCCCCCGCGAGCTCGACCTCGCGCCGCCCCCTTCGCTTGCCTTCCTGGTCGCCGCGGCGCACGGCCCCGAGGCGCCGTTCCGGGTGCTCGGCGAGGGGTTCGACCTGATGCCCGGGCTCCCCGCCGTCTACGGCCTATGGGACGCCCGCGGCAACGATCCCATGCGGCCGGCGGCCGGGGCGAGCATGGTGGGGGAGGCGCTGATGGCCAACTACCGGCCGGGCCGCGAGATCCTGCAGCTCAGGCCGGAGGGGCCGCGGAGCTGGCACGACTACCTGGGGGTGCGCTACTTCCTGACCCGCCACCGCCGGCGGCTGCCGCCGCCCTGGGAGCCGGTGCTCGACGACCAGGGCGGCAGGGTGTGGCGAAACCCCGAGGCGCTGCCGCTCTTCTTCATGCCGCGCGCGGCCGTCGCGGCTTCCGGTGAGGAAGCCGAGCGGCGCGCGGCGGCGAACGGGGACTTCGCGGCGCTGGGGTTCGTCGAGAGCGCCGCGGGCGCGGCGGCGCCGGCCCGCTCGCAGGAGGGGAGGGTCGACCTCCGGCGCGTGCGCCCGGCGGGCTTCGACCTCGCGGTCGCCAGCCGCACGGGAGGGCTCGTCACCTCGAGCGTCAGCGCCGCCTCCGGCTGGCAGGTGGAGATCGACGGCCGCCCCGGGCGCCTGCGGCGGGTCAACGGCGGCTTCCTGGGCTTCGAGGTCGTCCCCGGCGACCACCGCGTGCGGCTGGACTATCGCCCGGCGGCCTGGATCTGGGGCTGGGCGCTGGCGGCCGCGGGCGCGCTCGTCGCGAGCGTCTGGATCGCGGCGTCGAGCCGCTCGCCGCGCCGGAGGAGATCGAGCGCCGTCGAATCCGCGGCCGCCGCCTGAGCCGGCGTGCTAGCTTCTGCGCGTGGCGGAGCGAGCGCCGGAGGTGATGGGTTGGGACCGCTTCTATGGCGGCCTCCTCTCGGCGCGGCGGTCGACGCGTCGCCGGGGCGCCTACGACCTCGCGGTGCTGGCGCGGTTGCGCCGGGTGCGCCATCGGCTGGAGGCCCACCCGGAGGAGCCGATCGACCTCGCGGGCATGGCGCGCGCCGCATGCTTCTCCAGGTTCCATTTCCTGCGCCTCTTCCGGCAGGCGTACGGCGAAACGCCCGCCCGCTATCTCGCGCGGCTGCGCCTGGCGCGAGCCCAGGCGCTGCTCGAGACTACCGACCGGAGCGTCACCGAGATCTGCCTCGACGTCGGCTACGAGAGCCTGGCGTCCTTCAGCAGCGCCTTCCGGCGGCACGCCGGCGCCCCGCCGCAGCAGTATCGCCGCCGGTGGCTGGCGGTGCCGCGGCCGGCCGGCCCGGCTCGGCGCGTGCCGGGGTGCTTCATGGCGATGTACGCGTGACCGCCAGCGTCCTCGCACAGGATCGCAATCGGCGATAAGCACGCCGGCGGGCGGTGATGTAGGGTCCCTCGCAGCGAAAAGGAGACCCCGGATGATCACCCGTCTTTCCCACGCCACGATCTACGTCCTCGACCACGACAGCGCCCTCGACTTCTACACCCGCAAGCTCGGCCTCGAGGTGCGCACCGATGCCACGATGGGCGACTTCCGCTGGGTCACGGTCGGCGTGCCCGGCCAGCCCGAGCTCGAGATCGCGCTCATGGAGCCGAAGCCGGGGATGGTCTTCGACGCGGAGACCGCCGCCCAGCTCCGCTCGCTGGTGAAGAAGGGGGTCCTCGGCGGCGGCGTCTTCGAGACCGACGACTGCGCCGCCACCTACGAGGAGCTGAAGTCGCGCGGCGTGCCCTTCCGCGGCGCCCCGGAGAAGCAGCCGTACGGCATCGCCGCGATCTTCACCGACGACTCGGGCAACTTCTTCAGCCTGACGCAGCCCTGAGAGGCGAGCGGCCGGGCAGCCGTTTCCCTCGGCCGCCACGCCTACCGCTCACTCGCTCCTGAGCACCTCGATCGGCCGCCGCTCGAGGGCGCGCCAGCTCGCTCCGAGACCGGCGACGACGGTGAGGGCGACGCTCGCGGCGACGGCGATGGCGAAGGGGAGCGGCTCCGTCTGCCAGTGCTGGTGGAAGCCGCGGGTGAGGACCGCCCAGGCGAGGATGCCGCCGCCGGCGGCGCCGATCGCGCCGGCGACGAGGCCGACGAGCGCGTACTCGACGGCGAACATCGCCGCCACGCCGCGCCGGGTGACCCCCAGCGTCTTCATCAGCGCCACCTCGCGGCCGCGCCGGCCGGCGCCGGCGGTCACCGCCCCGGCGAGGATGGCGATCCCGGCGAGGACGGTGAAGCTGCCGAGGAAGCGGATCCCCAGGCCGATCCGCCGCAGCACGTGGACCACCTTCTCGAGCACCTCGCGGATGCGGAGGAGCGTGATATTGGGATAGCGGGCGGCGACGAGGTCCTGCGCCCGCTGCTCCTGCCCGCGCGGCAGGTGGGCGACCGCCAGGCGCTGCTGCGGTGCCGACTCGAGCACCCCCGGCTCGACGACGAGGAAGAAGTTGATGCCGAAGGTCTGCCAGTTGACCTCGCGCAGGCTGGTGACGGCGAGGTCGAGCGGCACCCCCTGGACGTCGAAGCGGAGGACCGAGCCGAGGCCGATCCCCAGGTCCGCCGCGAAGTCTTTCTCGACGCTCACCTCGGGCTTCGTGGGATCGCTCCACAGCTTGCCGGCGACCACCGTGTTGTCCTCCGGCAGCTTCGCCATGTAGGTCAGCCGCTGCTCGCGGGTGAGCGCCCAGCGCCGGCCGCGCGGCAGCTTGGCCGCCATGCGGTCGATGCCGCGCCCGTCGATCGCCGTCAGCCGCGCCATCACCACCGGCACCGAGTCGACCCGCGTCGCCCCCGCCTGGCGGAGGAGCGCCTGGACGCCGGTCCACTGGTCGGGCTGGATGTCGATCAGGAAGGCCGAGGGGGCCCCGGCGGGGAGCTCGGCGGTGAGCTCGTTCGACAGCCGTCGCTCGACCAGGCCCATCCCCAGGACGACGAGGACGCCGAGCCCCAGGGCGACGATGGCGCCGAGCGTCGCCGCGCCGGGGCGGCCGAGGGCGGCGAGGCCGTGGCGCAGCCAGAGCCTCGCCGTGCCGCGCGGCAGCCGGCGGGCGGCGTAGGTGACGCCGAAGGCGGCGAGGGTCAGGGCGGCGGTCGCGCCGACGATCCCGCCGGTGAACTCGAGGCCGCGCAGCGCCGAGCCCGACTGCAGGGCCGCCATGGCGAAGATGCCCGCCGCGAGCACCACGACCGTGGCCACGGCGACCCCGCGATGGCCCGGCAGCGGCTCGGCGTCGCGGCGCAGCACGCGCGCCGGCGGCACCGCGAGGACAGCGGAGAGCGGCGGCAGGCTGAAGAGGAGGGCGACGCCGGTGCCGAGGAAGAGGCCGCGGGCGAGCGCCCCGGGCTGCCAGGCGTGGATCAGCTCGTGCGGGATCAGGTCCGGGAACAGGTTGGGGAGGACGGCCTGGAGGAGGCCGCCGACCACCATCCCGACGAGGCTGCCGGCGAGGCCGAGGAGGACCGTCTGCCCGACGTAGAGGGCGAAGATCTCGCGCGGCCGGAGCCCGAGGCATTTCAAGACGGCGATCGCGTCCAGCCGGCCGGCGAGCCAGGCGCGGACGCTCTGGGCGACGCCGATGCCGCCGACGAAGAGGGAGAGCAGGGCGACGAGGCCGAGGAACTGGCCGACGCGCTGGAAGTTCTCGCGCAGCGCCGGCTGCCCCTCCTTGTAGGTCTGCACCCGGTAGAAGGTGGGGTCGGGAAGGGCCGCCCGCAGGCGCTCGGCGGCGGCGGCGATGGCGGCCGGCCGCATCCCCTCCGGCAGCTTGAGGAGCGTCTTGTGGTCGATCCGGCTGCCGCGCCCGACGAGGGCGGTGCGGGCGAGGCCGGCGCCGGTGACGAAGATCCGCGGCCCCAGCGAGAGGGAGATGCTGATGCGGTCGGGCTCGCTCAGGACCTCGCCGGCGATGCGGAACGGGGCGCCGCCGACGTCCAGCCGGTCGCCGACCTTGAGGTGCAGCCGGGAGAGGAGCTCGGGGCCGACGACGGCGCTGCCCGGATCGAGCAGCCGGGCGAGCGGCAGCGGCGGGCGCAGGACGAGGTTGCCGTAGAAGGGGTACTCGCCGTCGATCACCTTGAGCTCGGCCACCTGACTACGCCCGGCGGCTGCCGGGCTTGGCTGGCTAGGCCCGGCGGTTGCCGGGAGTGGCTGGCTCCGCCCGGCGGCGGCCGGCTGGGGCGGCGCCGAGACGACGGTGACCATCTCCGCGACGTCCGTGCGCCGCACTCCGCGGAGGCCGGCGCGGGCGAAGTCGAAGTCGCGGGGGAGCGGCCGGCTGCCGGCGATCACGAGATCCGCGGCGAGGAGCTGGCGGGCCTCGGCGCGGAGGCCCTCGTCGAGGGAAGACGAAAGGCCGGCGACGGCGACCACGGCGGCGACGCCGACCGCCAGGCAGGCGACGAAGAAGGCGAGCCGCCCGGCCGCCCCGCGCGACTCGCGGAGCATGGTGCGGAGATAGAGGGAAAGGCTCACCGCACCCTCTGGGCCGCCGGGGAGAGCGCCTCGGTCCGCTCGACGTGCCCGTCCTTCAGGTGCACCAGCCGGTCGGCGAGCGCCGCCACCGCCGGGTCGTGGGTGACGAGGACGAGCGTCGTCCCCTGCCGGCGCTTGAGGTCGAGGAGGATCTCGAGCACCCGCTTGCCCGTCGCGCTGTCGAGGTTGCCGGTCGGCTCGTCGGCGAGGAGGATCGGCGGCTGGGCGGCGAAGGCGCGGGCGAGCGCCACCCGCTGCTGCTCGCCGCCCGAGAGCTGGCTCGGGTAGTGATGGCCGCGGTCGGCGAGGCCCACCGAGGCGAGCAGCTCCTCGGCGCGGCCGCCGGGGTCGCGGATGGCGGCGAGCTCGAGCGGCAGGAGGACGTTCTCGCGCGCGGTCAGGTTGCCCAGGAGCTGGAAGGTCTGGAAGACGAAGCCGACCTTCTTGCGGCGCAGCAGGGCGAGCTGGTCCTCGCTCATCCCCTGGATGGGGACGCCGTCGATCAGCACCTCGCCGGCGGTCGGGCGGTCGAGCCCGGCCATCAGCGCGAGGAGGGTCGACTTGCCGCTGCCGGAGGGGCCGAGCACGGCGGCGAACTCGCCCGGCGGGATCGCCAGGTCGACGCCGTCGAGAATGGTCAACGTCCGGTCGCCCGAGGGCAGCCGGCGGGTGAGGCGGCGCAGCTCGATTCGGGGAGTGGTCATCGCAAGGGCAGAACCGGCCCCCGCGCGGCGGCATTCCGCGGCAGCCGGCCTCCTCTTGGGAAGACGCACGGCCGGGTCCCTCGTTACGCATGGATGATGAAAGCCATGCGACGCACGCCGCTCCTCGCCCTCTTCCCCCTCGTCGCCGCGCTGGCGGCGGCACCGATCGCCTGCGGCCAGCTCAACGATCGGGGCGCTCGGGCTGACCTGGCTCCGACGGCTCCGACAGCGCCGACGGCTCCGGCCGCCGCCGTACCGGCCGGCCTGCGGAGGGTCCCCGCCCCGGCGCCGGCAACCCTGCCGGCAGCCTCCCCGGCGGCCGGGGCCTCGGCTCGCCCCCTCGTCGTCTTCCTCGGCGACAGCCTGACCGCCGGCCTGGGGCTCGACGAGGGGCAGGCCTACCCCGCGCTCCTCGGCGCGCGGCTGGCGCGGGCGGGCGAGCCGGTCCGCGTCCTGAACGCCGGGGTGAGCGGCGACACCACCGCCGGCGGCCTGCGGCGGCTGCCGTGGCTCCTGGCGCAGCATCCGGCGGTGCTGGTCGTGGGGCTGGGGGCGAACGACGGCCTCCGCGGCACGCCGACCGAGGAGATCGAGGCCAACCTGCGGCAGATCGTCCGCGGCGCGCAGGCCGCGGGGGCGCGGGTGCTCCTCCTCGGCATGAAGATCCCGCCCAACTACGGCCCGGACTACGCCGGCCGCTTCGCGGCGATCTACCCCCGCCTCGCCCGCGAGCTCGGCGCCGCGCTCGTCCCCTTCCTCCTCGAGGGGGTCGGCGGCGACCCGGCGCTCAACCAGGCGGACGGCATCCATCCCACCGCCCAGGGGGACGAGCGCGTGGCCGACACCGTCCTGCCCTACCTGCGGCGCGTCGTCGAGAGCGTCCCGGCCAAGGCCCGCTAGCGTCCGATGAAGCTGGGGTCGCTTCGCTCACCCCAGCCTACGCTCCGGGAACGCGGCTTCCAGTGTGATCCTGCCGCTCTATCTGGGGATCGGCTTCGAGCGGGTGCAGCAGACGGCGGAGGAGGCGGAGATCGTCATCCTGCAGTGATCGACCGGCCGCTTCGGCGCTGCAGCGGCCGCGAGAGGGGAAAAATCGGAAGTTAAGGGGAAGGATCCAAAGTTTCCCGTGTTTCACGCTTTGTCCCAGCGGAAAAATCAAAATCTTCCTCGCTTCAGCGGTTCTACGGGAGAAGAATCGAAAGTTTCCTCTGCTTCAGCGGTTGTAGAGAGGAAGGATCCAATCCTTCGGCTCTGCAAACGATCCTTCCTCTCTGCAACCGATCCTTCCTCTCTGCAACGGATCCTTCCGCTCGACAACCGATTCTTCCGCTCTACCGACGGTTCTTCCGCCTCACCGGCGATCCTTCCGCCGTACCGGCGGCGCTTCCGCTCTACCCAGGGACTGTTCTACGTTGCGCGCGAGATTTCCTCTTCGCCGTGGCGGTCCGGCGCCGATCAGGGGCGCTTCCTCGTGGCGGCGCTGGCGCGCGCTCGATCTAGAAAAACGGCGCCGGGCGAGAGCCCGGCGCCGGAGAGATAGAGGGAGGGAGGCGGATGGCTACGGCTGGGCGGCCTTGGCGAGCTGCTCCTTGGCTGCGGCGAGGGCGGCTTCGGCGTCGGCCATCGCCTTGGCCTGGGCCGCGGCCGCCGCCGTCTTCGCCGCCTTCTCGGCGGTGCTCAGCCGTTTCACGCGGGTGACCCGCGGCCGTGGGTTGACGCCGAACTCGAGCAGCCGCTCGGTCTGCGGGCCGAGGGCGAGCTTGAGACCGGTCGCCAGGCGGCTGCGCAGCGTACGGCCCTGGGCGGCCATGGCCTTGCGCTGGTGGTTGACGTCGCGCAGGTCGGCCTTGTGGAGATCCTGCTGGCTCTCCAGGGCGTGTGCCTGCGTGACGACGGCGTCGAGGGCGGCATGGTCGGCCGCGAGGGCCGGCATGTCGGTCAGATGGGGCTTCAGGTTCTCGACCAGCGACTGCCAGTCGGTCAGGTTGTCTTTGAAGCTCTGCGGTCGGCTCATGGTGTCGCTCCTTTCCCCGCGAAGGGGAAGGTTGCGGCCCCAGCGTGAATCCGTGGGTTAGCTGGAGGCCAAGGTTGAACGTCTGCTTCCGCGGAGGGCGCGCCTGAGGCACTCGGCCAGAGAGCCCAGACCTCGCCCGACCTGCTTCACCTCGCGAGACCGCTACCGCCGGTCTGCCCGAGGTTCCTGCCCTGCATACCGCCACGGTTGGCCTGGAGTCCTCAGACGCCCGAGGGGAGTTGATCCACTCAATGTGGAACGGCTTCTCGATTCCGTGACGGTAATTCCACCACCTCGTGGCGGAACACTGCCTACGTCCACTTCTTTCTGTATAGGCGGCTCCTCATGGCGATTCACGGCACGATTGCCGCTGATCGATGGCGCATATGCTCCACGAACCTCATGCTCCTGTCAAGAGTGTCGCAATCGGAGAAGGAGAATCGTGCAACGACGTCCCCCGGCTCCGGCAGGTCGCCCTGAACTGCCATCCCGATCCTTCGCCAGGAACGCCGGACGCGAAGCGCCGCGCCCTCCCGGCCTTCGAGTGATCCAGCTTCTCAGAGGCGCGGCCGAAGGCGGAATTGCTGCTGGATCGAGTCAACCGCTTCGGTCTGAGCCTGGCGAACGGTCTTCGTGGTGGCGGGCCAGCCAACGGCACCGCGTGGAATAGCGACTCAAGCGAGTGCGAGTGCAGCGCGCCGGGGTGCAACCTACGGGGATGGGCAACTCGAGATATGGCACTGCGGCTATTAACCAGTGTACGTCGGCATCGCCGCTGCTCACGGCCCCTCAGCATGGCATGCCTGGGCCAAGTGCATTGGTAGGCGGAGCCTCTCCGGCCGTGCTTTCGGCAGCGTATTAAGAGTATTGCTGCCGGCCGACTGAAGCGCATCCAAGCAAGCTAGCCCATTTCGCCGAGGCGAGCCGTCGCTGAAGTACCAACCGGGAAAGCAAAGCTTCGCGAAGTGCTCAACTGTATTGAGCGCCCGGTCGTAGTTCTTGTCATCTATTTTTCCTGCGGGATTTAACGTTATCGTGGTGCAGAGCGATGTAAGATCTCTCGTATGTGTCAAGGCGCTTATTGAGCTGGTCTTCAGTATAGTCGTGTCTCTTGGAGCTTCGCAGCTTTTGGATACAGCGGCTCCAGAAAATCGCCGGTAGGATCAGAACCAATCGCTTGTGTTCGTGCCAGAGAGTCCGAACCCAGCCCCTTTCAACATTTGAGGGGCTCTCAGTCGTTTGGCGTGTAATAACAATGGCCAAGCGCCCGTAACTTCCGCTTGTATAGCTGAGCACCTGCTTGAAATCGTCGGCACCTAGTTCTTCGTAGTTCTTGACCTCGAAGATGACCTGCCTCGATTCGTAGTCGTCGTAAACTCGCTTCCAGAACCCCTTAATTGTCATGTTGGTCGCAACGATGTCTCTTCTCTGAATGGCTACCCCATTTGGCTTGAATTCTGGATTCGCTAAAGATCCAGCGAAAAGAACTTTAACGCCGCGCAAGGCCCAGTCTTCAAATGCACTAGCACCATCCGCTCCTGTGGGGAGTCTCGGCAATTCGCTCACGAGTTGGCCGATTTGACGGCGGCGCATCTCTGTTGTTTCAGGGTTAAAATTTACCTTATAGTCGTCATGCACGTCTGAAATAAGTTCTGCATTGCTTTCTCCTGGGGCGATATCTAGCGCTTTCCAGTAGCAAGGATGAATGACGGTCCTAAGCCTGCGATTGGATGAGTCTACTTCTGATCGCGAACCATCATGACAGAACTGGTATTCGCCTGGCTTGGCCTCGATGCCTATAAAGCCGACACTATAAAGCGCGCGAAATATATGATCGCCTGATCCCAGAACAGCAAAGTCACTGGAGCTCTCCAGAGAAAAATCGTTATCATCCGCGGCTGAATCGAGTAAATTGACGACTGCTTCCAGTTCTTCTATCGCTGGACGGTTCTTAAATAAGGCAACAAATTGATCTAGTCCGGGGAATACTTCGCTGTATTCCTTCAATAGATCCGTCAGTCTATCCTGAGATATCTCCTTCGCGGTGGATTCAATATCTTGCTCGATTATTTCGCTGCGCTCTTGTCTCGCTGCAACCTGAAAGGCACGATTTAATAGGACAAGTAAGTCGCGAGGACGAAGCAAGGTATAGCGCAAGCAAAATTGAAATCCTTCCCTATCCTTCAATTGTCGAAAGGCAAAGCGGTTCCACACTCTTATGTCGTTCTCCCCTGACGGAAGATTCATACTGACGCGCAGTCGGTTTGAAGCTAAGTGCAGCAGACTCGAGTCATCCCATCGAAGGCGAAGTGTATTTCCCTCAATGTGTCGAGAGAAGTCTGGATCTAGTGAAGCGAGAGCCCGAAAGATGTTGTCCCTGACGAAGAGTACTCCGTAAATGCAGCTATGCCTATCCGCTAAGTCAGCAACGGCAATTCCTAGGCCACCAACTACCGACATTGCTGCTGTTGTATGTCTCCATCCTTCATCTAGGGCATCGAAGAGGAAGACTGGTTGTAGTCCGACGGACTTGAGACCTTCATCGACAGCAGCCTGGAGGTGCTCAATTTCCATTGCTGTGGCTATCGCGCCAGGAATCTGATCTAATGTGGTCGCTGCCGTTGCATGACGTCGTATTAACTCGGAACAAGAACGAATCCCCGGCAAGCTTAGCAAGTCGCCGTGCTTGGCTCTATATCTCAACAAAAATTCATACTCTCCGGCACGATCTGCTTTCCAATGCCCAGTGAGATCTCGCAGAGACTGGAGTAGGAGAAATACCCTCCAGGCAATACGTGACACAGAGCGCGCTGCTTTGTAGTCAGCGGCGAAGTGTTGAATAACGGATTGGAGTTCGAGGGCCTCATATTCTTCGGTCTTTACAGCGTGTAGAAGAGTGCCGGCCCGGTGGCGGAACAACTCTGAGATCTTGAGGTATAGAGCGGTCTTGCCGCTACCACGACGGCCAACTACGAAGTTGAAGTCCTGAGTTGTAGTAAGTGTGCGGAAATCATACGTTTCCACGAAGGCTCGTTCTAACATAAGTGAGTCAGCCTCTGCGCGGGCCGAGCCGAGGCGGTTTCCCGAGGGCAATGAAGCGCTTGCCGCCCGTTTGCTTCCTTGAGGTTCCATCAAATCTCTCCAGGCAGTGATAGACGTTTTAGGTGAATGGGTTAGTTAGAGTCGAATGGCGCCGACGCTTCTCACCTGCCTCGTCTGCTCGGGCGGAGGGCGGCACGGCGGCTCGCCCTACCCGGGGGTTTCCGTCTTCGCCGCCTCCCAGAGCTCGTCCATCTCGTCGAGGGTCGCCTCGGCGGCGGCTCCTGCCGCGCTCGGCGAGCCCCGCCTCGACGCGGGCGAAGCGGCGGCGGAACTTCAGGTTGGTGGCGGCCAGGGCGGCCTCGGGGTCGAGGTCGAGCTTGCGCGCCAGGTTGGCGAGGGTGAAGAGGAGGTCGCCCAGCTCCTCGGCGACGGCAGCTTTGGCGGGGTCGGCGCCGGCGGCGGCGGCATGGGCGGCACGGCCTCGGGGCTGCCGCCGGGTGCCGCGGCGAGCGACCCCAGCGCCGCGCGGAGCTCGGCGGTCTCCTCGTCGACCTTCGCCAGCACCGCGCGGCGTCCGGCCAGTCGAAGCCGACGCCGGCCGCCTTCTGGGTCAGCCGGTAGGCGGCGAGGAGCGCCGGGAGCGACGGCGCGGACCCCCTGGAGAAGAGCGATCCCCGCCTCGGCTCGCGCGCCAGCTTGCGCCGCTCCCAGGCGGCGCGGACCGCCTCGGCGTCGGCGAGCGACTCGCCGCCGAAGACATGCGGGTGACGTGCGATCATCTTCGCCTCGACCCCGGCGATCGCGTCGCCGGCGCCGAACGTCCCGGCCTCCTCGGCCAGGCGGGCGATGAAGGCGGTCTGGAAGAGCACGTCGCCGAGCTCCTCGGCGATCGCCTCCCAGCGGCCCTCGTCGATCGCCCCGGCGAGCTCGTGCGCCTCCTCGAGGAGGTAGGCTCGCAGGTCGGGGAGGCGCTGCTCGCGGTCCCAGGGGCAGCCGTCGGGAGCGCGCAGGCGGGCGACGAGGTCGACCAGCGTCTGGAGGTCGGTCGGCGCCCGTTCGCTCATCGGAGCGGCTCGCTTGCTCTCACAGAACGGCACTTGCTACGCTTTTTCATCGGCTCGCAGCTCGATTGGCAGCTCGACTGGCAGCTCGAAAGGAGTAGAAGCACGGATGAGTGACAAGGAAATCAAGGTCACCGACAAGAGGATGTTCACGCCCGGAGGCGAGCTGCAGCGAAGAGTATCGCTTCCTCGAAGGGAAGGCGACGGCAGAGGCCGCCGAGCCCGGCCCCGAGCCGGCGGCAGCGCGCCCGGAGCCGCCGCCGGAAACCCCGTGGCGCCCGGAGCCGGCCCCAGCGCGCCCGGCGCCGCAGACGTTTCCGGCCGGCTGGGACCCTCCGGCGACCGGTGCGGTCGCCGGCTGGCCGCCTGCCGGCGGCGGATCGCCGCTCGAGCTGCCCGGCACACCGCCGGAGGTCGGCCCCTCCTTCTTCGACCTCGCGGCGGTGCTCGCCGAGCCGGTCGCCGATCTATCTCGGCGACGTCGACTACGACGGGCAGTGGCCGACCGAACCTCGAGATGGCGCGGCTGCACATCGACCTGCTCGACGTCCTGCGGCAGAAGACGGCGGGCAATCTGACGGCGCAGGAGCGCGCATTCCTGGAGGACCTGCTGTACCGTCTGCGGGTCCGCTATGTGCAAAAGAGGGGATGACGCCGGGCCGGCCGCCGCCCGTCGGATACCGGGCGCCGCCGCGGCCGTCCTCGTCCTCCTCGCCGGCGCCGGTCTCACCCCGCCGGCGCTCGCGGCGGCGCCGCCGGGGCCGGCCGCCTTCGTCGCCGCAGCTCACCGGCGTCGAGATGACCCCGCCAGGTCCGGCAGACGCTCCAGCAGCTCCAGGAGCAGTGGCTGCGAGTGGACCAGCGCCGAACGACCGCGACCAGGCCGACGGCGGCGGTCGACGGCCTGCTCGACGACCGCGCCGCCAGCTCGGCATGCGGCGCCTGCCCGACCTCTCGCCGGCGCCATGGAGACGGGCGGTGCGCGTCGGCGCGGCAGAGGCGACTTCGCGCGCGCCGCCTGGGCGCTCGACGCCGCCGAGCGGTTCGATCCCGGCCGCCCCGAGACCGCTTTCGCCGAGGCCACCGTGGACCGCGTCGAGGGCGACTGGCTGGGCCGGCTTCGGCCGCCTGGCCGCGGGCCTACGCCGCGACTCGTTCGGCCAGCCGCTCGAGCGCTACCTCTGGCTCCAGGAGCTGCTGCTCTGGGCCTGCCTGCTGCTGGTGACCGGCGGCCTGTTCATCGCCGTGCAGATGCTGACCAAGGGCGACGGCGCTCTTCCAGGACCTCTGCGGACCTCTTCGGCCGCCAGCTGCCGCGCCGCGTGCCGCGCGGGCTGGTGCCGGGCGCCGGCGCCCTGTCTGCTCTGGCCGCTCGCCCTGCCGGCGGGCGCGGTCTGGCTGCCGCTCTACTGGTCGGTCCTGCTCTGGGGGTACGCCTCGGCGAGCGAGCGGGCGGTGATCGTCGCGCTCTGGCTCCTGCTCGGCGTCGCGCCGCTGCTCGTCGACCTCCAGCGCCAGCAGCTGGCGGTGGCCCTGTCGCCGCCCGCCCAGGCGCATGGAGAGCCTCGAGCGAGCACCGCCTCTACGGCAGCCTGTTCGCCGACCTCGGGGTGCTGCGCTCCGTGCTGCCGGAGAGCTCGCCGTCAAGCACCTGATCGCCGACGTCCACCGCTCGCTCAACCAGTGGGAGCTCGCCCGCGCGCTCTACCGCCAGGTGCTCGAGGCGGAGCCGAACAACACCACCGCGCTCCTCGACCTCGGCGCCTACTTCTTCCTCAAGGGGGACTTCAGCCAGCGCCATCCAGAGCTTCCAGAAGGCCGCCGCCGCCGACCCGACGAACGCCGCCGCGCCAGTACAACCTGAGCCAGGCCTACTCCGAGTCCTACCTGTTCGACGAGCAGCAGGCGCGCCCTGGCCCAGGCCCAGGAGATCGACCACGCGCGGGTCAATCGCTGGATGGCCAGGCCGCAGACCAGCGGGTGGTGACCGCCGACGGCGGCATCGCCCGCATCCCCGAGATCCGCCGCGAGCTGCTGGCGAGCTGGGGCCGGGCGCGAGCGCGCTCGGCGCCGCGGCTGGAGCTCTGCGCCGCGGGCTCTCGGCTGCTCCTCGCCGCTGGGCCTGCGTGCTGCTCGCCGTCACCCTCCACCTCGCGCGCCGCCCCTTCGGCTACACCGAGCGGGCGGCCGAGTCTTCCGCGGCAGGGGCCGTTCGACGCGCTGGGCGGCGCGCTCTGCTGCCCGGCGTCGCCTCGGCGGAGATCGGCGAGGGGGGGAAGACCTTCCTCGCCCTCCTGGTGCCCGCCGCCCTGCTGATGCTGCCGCTCTTCGGCGGCTCGGAGCTCGCATCCCCTGGCGGTATGATCCGGGGAAGCTCCTGTCCTGGACGTCGCGATCCTGGGCCTCGTGCTCTACTCCTCGCGAGGCTCCGGCGGGAGCTGCGCAACCAGGTCTAACCCCCGGGCAGACCGGATCGGAACGCATGGCGGTTGAAGGGACCCTCGACCTCTTCAAGCTGCCGGAGATCCTGCAGCTGATCTCCCAGCAGAAGAAGACCGGCATCCTGACGGTCCAGGGCCAGCAGGACATCGTCGCCATCTCCTTCCTCGCCGGCCGCATCGTCGCCGCCGACGCCCTCAACCAGACGCTCGAGGAGGGGCTCGTCCCAGATCCTGCTCAAGGAGGGGATGATCAGCGCGCCGGACCTCGGCCGGGCCGCCGCCGAGCACCAGGCGTCCGGCGGGCGGCTGATCGACCTGCTGGTCGAGCGGCGCTACATCGAGCGGCCGCAGCTCCTCGAGGCGCTGCGGCTCCAGACCTACCGCCTGCTCGAGCAGCTCCTGCGCTGGAGCAGGGGGACTTCAAGTTCTACAGCGGCGACGAGGTCTCCTACGAGGAGGGCTTCGTGCCGATCTCGGTCGAGGAGCTGCTGATCAACTCCGCGCAGGACGCCGCAGGACGGCGCAGGCAGCGCCGGCCGCGCAGGCTCGCGCCGCTCCCGCCGCTCCCGCCGCTCCCGCCGGTCCCGCCGCCGCCACGGCACCCGGCGCCCGCGCCGCGCCGGTCATCGCCGGCCATCGCCTCCGCCGCGCGGCCGGGCCGCGGACCGTCCGACCGTTCCCCGGCCAGCCTCCAGCCCGCCCGCCCGCCGTGCCGCGGATCCGGAGCGGCGCCGGGCTGGCGGCGCCCGCGCCGCGCGGCCGGCCGCGCCCGCTCCCGTCCGCCGGCGAGGCGACGGGCCGGCCGCGGAGCCGACCGTGGTCGTCGTCCAGTGCCTTCCGCCGGATGGAGGTGGAGACGCGCGTCGCGCCGCTTCGCATCGCTGGGCTGGGTCGGCCGCAGCCTCGCCGTCCTGCTGACGGTGCTGGTCGCCGCCGTGCTGCTCCGCGCCCCGACTCCCTGGTGCTCCCCTTCCCCTGGCAGGAGCGGGAGCGCGACGGCCCTGGTGCGCGACCAGCGCGGCGCCGCTCTACCTCAAGATCGACCGCGCCGCCAAGACCTGGTTCCTGCTCAAGGGGAGCTTCCCCGACCGCCTCCAGGACCTGGTGGCCGCCGGCCTGCTCTCCGCCGGGGATCTGGGGACCCCGAGGGGCGCCCGCTCCAGTACTCGGCGAGCGAGGAGGGCTACACCCTCCAGCCGCTCGCAGCACGGCAAGCCGCTCGCCGGCGCCGAGGCGACCGAGGCGATCACCGGCAACTTCCTGCTCGACCCCGAGTTCCTCAACGTCTCCCCCGAATCCACGGCCGCGCCGCTCGTCCTGCTCGATTAGGACTCCGACTCGGCGGAGCGGCCTCTGGGGCTCGCCCTGTCCTGGAATAAATCTGCGTCCAATTTGTCAATCATGGTGTGGCGCAAAATTGACTGCTGCGCCACTAAGGTCCTAGACTATGCGATACGAAGCGCAGGCTCTCGAGCCTGCCTGAAGAGATCAGCGAAGGAGGAGAACCAAGTGAGCAAGATCATCGGAATCGACCTGGGGACGACCAACAGCGTCGTCGCCGTGATGGAAGGCGGCGAGGCGAAGGTCATCCCCAACGCCGAGGGGAACCGCACCACGCCCTCGGTCGTGGCTTTCACCAAGAGCGGCGAGCGCCTGGTCGGGCCAGGTGGCCAAGCGCCAGTCGGTCACCAACCCCAAGAACACCATCTTCTCGATCAAGCGCTTCATGGGGCGCAAGTACGACGAGGTGAGCGAGGAGATGAAGATGGTGCCGTACACAGGTCGAGCGGGCCGAGAACGGCGACGTGCGCATCGTCGTCGAGGGCAAGAAGTACTCGCCGCCCGAGATCTCGGCGATGATCCTCGGCAAGCTGAAGCAGGCGGCCGAGGACTACCTCGGCGAGAAGGTGGAGCGCGCGGTGATCACCGTGCCGGCCTACTTCAACGACGCCCAGCGGCAGGCCACCAAGGACGCCGGCCGCATCGCCGGCCTGACCGTCGAGCGGCTGGTCAACGAGCCGACCGCGGCGGCGCTCGCCTACGGCCTCGACAAGAAGAAGGACCAGACGATCGCCGTCTACGACTTCGGCGGCGGCACCTTCGACATCTCGATCCTCGAGGTCGGCGAGGGGGTGGTCGAGGTCAAGGCGACCAACGGCGACACCCACCTGGGCGGCGACAACATCGACCAGCGGATCATCGAGTGGCTGCTCGAGGAGTTCAAGAAGGACCAGGGGATCAACCTCGGCAACGATCCGATGGCGATCCAGCGCCTGAAGGAGGCGGCCGAGAAGGCGAAGATCGAGCTCTCCTCGGCGCAGGAGACCGACATCAACCTGCCGTTCATCACCGCGGACGCCTCGGGTCCGAAGCACCTGAACATCCGGCTCGACCCGGCCGAAGCTCGAGCAGCTGGTCGACGACCTGGTCCAGCGCTCGATCGCCCCCTGCCGGCAGGCGCTCAAGGACTCCGGGCGTCGAGGCCAAGGAGATCGACGAGGTCGTGCTGGTGGGCGGCCAGACCCGCATGCCGGCGATCCAGAAGGTGGTCAAGGACTTCTTCGGCAAGGAGCCGCACAAGGGGCGTCAACCCGGACGAGGTGGTGGCGATCGGCGCGGCGATCCAGGGCGGCGTCCTGGCGCGGCGACGTCAAGGACGTGCTGCTGCTCGACGTGACCCCGCTGTCGCTCGGCATCGAGACCCTGGGCGGCGTGTTCACCAAGCTGATCGAGCGCAACACGACGATCCCGACCCGCAAGAGCGAGATCTTCTCGACCGCGGCCGACAACCAGACCTCGGTCGAGGTGCACGTGCTCCAGGGCGAGCGCGAGATGGCGCGCGACAACCGCACGCTCGGCAAGTTCCACCTGGTGGGCATCCCGGCGGCGCCGCGCGGCGTGCCGCAGGTCGAGGTGACGTTCGACATCGACGCCAACGGCATCGTCCACGTCTCGGCCAAGGACCTCGGCACCGGCAAGGAGCAGAAGATCACCATCACGGCTTCGAGCGGCCTGACGGACAGCGACATCGAGCGCCTGGTCAAGGAGGCCGAGTCGCACAGCGCCGAGGACAAGCGAGCGCCGCCAGCAGGTGGAGGCGCGCAACCGGCTCGACAGCCTGATCTACCAGACCGAGAAGACCTACGACGAGCACAAGGAGAAGCTCGGTCCGGACGAGAAGGGGGAGCTCGAGGCGGCGCTCGCCGACGCCAAGAAGGCCCTCGAGGGCGAGCCGTCGGCCAGCCGCGATGGAAGAGGCCGCCGAGCGCCTCACCAAGGCGTCGCACAAGCTGGCCGAGGTGATGTACCGCAGCAGCCGGGCGGCGGCGCGGGCCAGGGCCCCGGCGGCTGCCGGGACCGGCCGGCGGCGCGGGCGCCGGCGGGCTCGGCGGGCGTCGGCGCCGCGGACGAGGTGATCGACGCCGAGTACGTCGAGAAGTAACGACGAGAAGTGAGCGGGAGGTGGGACATGGCGCCTGCTTCCAAGAAGATCTACCTCGAAGAGCTGGCTCGCATCCAGGATCGCATCAACAGCCTCTTCGAGCAGGCGCTGCTCACCTGCGGAGTACGAGGACCGCGGGGGCCTGCCGGGCACCTGGGTCCCCGCCGTCGACGTGCTCGAGACCGAGGACTCGTACCTCCTCTTCGCCGAGCTGCCCGGCGTCCGGCGTGAGGATATCCAGCTCGAGGTGCGGGACCGGTGGCTGGAGCTCTCCGGCCGCCGGCAGACCGCTCGGCGAGAGCCGCAACTTCCTCCGCATGGAGCGCAGCTACGGCCCTTTCCGCCGCACCTTCGAGCTCGGCTCGCCGGTCGAAGTCGACGGCATCACCGCCGCCTTCCGAGCGCGGCGTGCTGCGCGTCCTCGTCCCCAAGCGCAAGGAAGGTCCGATCGGTGCCGATCGAGGAGGAAGAGCTGATGCCCGGACGCCGCCGAACGTCTATCCGAGAAGTTCGTCATGATCAGCGTGGTGGCGGAGCGTTACGGGATCCACCCCCAGACGCTGCGCCTCTACGAGCGGGAGGGCCTGATCAAGCCGGCCAGGAGCTCCGGCAACACCCGCCTCTACGACGAGGAGGCGATCCGCCGGCTGGAGATCGATCCTCACCCTGACGCGCGACCTGGGGGTGAACCTGGCCGGCGTCGAGGTGATCCTCAACATGCGCGAGCAGATGGAGCAGATGCAGGTCGAGGTCGACCGTCTGCTCGAGATGATGAAGCAGGAGCTGCTCGACAAGAAGATGGGCATCGACCGCCAGCACGCTCTGGTCAAGCTGCCGAGCGGACCGCTGACGCGCCGCGGCGTCTAGACGCCGGCGCGTTCCCTCGTCGCCCCGCCGAGGCTCGCGCCGCGGCGGGGTTTTTCCTATCCTCTGCCGGGCCGGTCGACCGGGAAGCCGTGCTCCAGCCGCAGGCGGCGGAACGTCGCGGCGAGGCGGCGGGCCTCGGCCTCCGCTCCGCGGCGTCGGTTGATCTGGCGGCCGATCTGCCGATCGATCCGGCGGCAGGCGCGGGCGAGGCCGGGAATCTCGCGGGCCAGGCGCGGCAGGAGGCCGCCGTCGCCCGCCGGACGCCGGAAGAGCGGGCTCCCCAGGACGTCGCGCGCCCCGGCCTCCCGCGCCGCGGCGAAGAGGGGGATGAGGACCGCCTCGCGGCCGTTCTCCTCGGGGACGATCGGCAGGCACCAGACGGTCGTCGCGATGCCGTGGGAGGCGAGCGCCGCGACCGCCTCGAACCGCTCGGCGGGCTCCGCCGCCTCGGGCTCCAGCCGCCGGGCGACCGCGGGGTCCGCGGCGGTGATCGGCACCTCGACCGAGACCGCGTGGTAGGCGTCGATCTCGGCCAGGAGGTCGAGGTCGCGCACCACCCAGGGGGACCGCGTGGTGATCGAGAGGGCGAGCCCTTCGAGGCAGCGGCAGGCTTCGAGCAGCCGGCGCGTCTGCGCCGCCCGCCGGTCGCCGTAGGGGTCGGCGAGGGTGCCGACGGCGACCGGCTCGCGCCGCTCGGCGGCCCTGCGCAGCCGGGCGGCGAGGGCCGCGCTCGACCCCTGGACCGCGGCGCTCCGCTCCCAGCGGTCGAGGTCGAGGAAACCCGCGGCGCGGGGAAGCGTTTCACCGGGCGCGGAGCAGCCCGGATCGTCGATTTCAGCCGGGTCGAGCGAGAGGACGAGCGGGTGGAAGATGTCGGTAGCCATTACGCTCTATTTACGCCGATTCGCCCCTCTCTGTCAAGCCCTTCTATCGCCGGGCACTGGGCCCGTCGGGTCCCGAGGACGGCCGCCTGGAGTCGTCTACAATCCGCCGCAGTGCCCGAGCTGCCCGAGATCGAGGTCCTGCGCCGCAGCCTCGAGCCTCATCTCGTCGGCGAGCGCGTGCTCCGCGCCGAGATCCGCGAGCCGCGGCTCCGCGAGCGGGTGCGTCCCCGCGAGCTCGCCGGCCTCGCCGGCCTCACCGTCCGCGCCCTCGGCCGCCGCAGCAAGTACCTGCTGATCCACCTCGAGCCCGACAGCCCTCCAGGCGGTCCGGGCAAGACCCTCATCGTCCATCTCGGGATGAGCGGCCGGCTGACCCTCTCCACCGGAGCGGCGCCGCCCGAGCCGCACGAGCACGTGGTCCTCCATCTCGCCTCCGGGCGCCAGCTCCGCTTCCGCGACCCGCGCCGCTTCGGGCTCCTGCGCGTCGCCGCGACCGGCAGCCTGGCGCGCGACCCCCACTTGGCGGGCCTCGGCGTCGAGCCGCTCGCCTCCGGCTCGTTCAGCAACCTTGGCGGCAACCTCGGCGACCTCTCCGGCGCCGCGCTCCACGCCGCCGCGCGGGGCCGGCGTGGGCCGGTCAAGAGCTTCCTCATGGACGCGAGCGCCGTGGTCGGGGTGGGGAACATCTATGCCACCGAATCGCTCTTCCGCGCCGGCATCCACCCGCGGCGATCCGTCGCGCGCCTCTCCCCGGCGCGCTGGGAGCGCCTGGCCGCGGCGGTCGTCGCGGTGCTCGAGCAGGCGATCGCCCAGGGCGGGACGACGCTCAACGACTTCGCCGACGGCGAGGGGAGGAGCGGCTACTTCCAGGTCTCGCTCGCCGCCTACGGCCGCGACGGCGAGCCGTGCCCGCTCTGCGGCGCCCCCATCCGGCGGATCGTCCAGTCCGGCCGCAGCACGTACTACTGCCCGCGCTGCCAGCGCTGATCCCGTGGTGGGTGGCGGGCGCGGATAGAATCCCCGCGATGTTCACCCCTTCCCTCGCTCCTCCCGCCGGGCGCACGGCGTGCGTCCTCGGCGTCGCCGGCGGCACCGGCTCGGGGAAGACCACCGTGGCGCGGGCGATCCTCGACGCGGTGGGGGTCGAGCGCATCGCCTTCCTGGAGCAGGACAGCTACTACCGCGACGCCCAGTGGGGGAGCGACGCCGAGCTCCTGCGCCACAACTTCGATCACCCGGACGCCCTGGACGAGGAGCTCCTCGCCGCCCACGTCGCCGAGCTCAAGGCCGGGCGCGCGGTCGAGGTGCCGGTCTACGACTTCGTCCGCCACCGGCGCACCGCCCGCACCCGCCGCGTCGAGCCGCGGCCCGTCATCCTGCTCGAGGGGATCCTGCTCTTCGTCGAGCCGGCCCTGCGCCGGCTCCTCGACTTCAAGATCTACGTCGACACCGATGCCGACCTGCGGCTCATCCGCCGCCTGCGCCGCGACATGGCCGAGCGGGGGCGCGCCGTCCAGGACGTGCTGCAGCCAGTACCTGGAGACCGTCCGCCCCATGCACCTGGAGTTCGTCGAGCCGTCGAAGCGCTGGGCGGACCTCATCATCCCCGAGGGGGGAGAGAACCGCGTGGCGCTCGAGATGGTCGTGGCGCAGGTCGAGCAGCTCCTTGCCTAGCTACCTGTTGCGCGTACGGTGCCGCTTCGAGGCGGCGCACCATCTGACCGCCTACCAGGGGGCCCCCGAGCCCGCCCACGGCCACTCCTGGCGGGTCGAGGCCGTGCTCGCGGCCGGCGGGCTGGACGCCGAGGGGATGGCCTTCGACTTCGTGGCGGCCAAGGACGCCCTGCGCGAGCTCGCGGGCCGCTTCGACCATCGCGACATCAACACCGTCCCGCCGTTCGACCGCATCGAGCCCGACGACCGAGCGGATCGCCGCCTGGTTCTTCGAGGAGCTCGCCGCAGCGGCTGCCGGAGGCCCGCTCGCCGAGGTCACCCTCTGGGAAGGGCGCCGACTGCTCGGCCACCTACCGGCCGCTGATCGCGGCGCCGCTCCTTGACAGCCGGCTCGCCGGCGTCTGCTCGCTTCTCTCCTACGAATGCGACAGACTCCTCGCCTGATCCTCGTCGCTTCGCCTGCCTGCGCTCGCCGCGCTGGCCTCGCCGGCTGCGAGCACGACCCGCCGTGGCCCGGGTGAGCGTCGATCCCCACCTGGTCGACGCTGCCGTTCTCGCAGCTCCAGACGGTCCGCTTCACCTGGACGCCGGTCGGCGGCGCTCGGGGACGGAGCGGCCGACCGTCTTCGTCCACCTGCTCGACCGCAAGGGCAAGGTGGCCCGCACCTTCGACCACCCGTTCCCCGGCGCCTGGCAGGAAGGGGTGCCGGTCGCCTACGACCTCAAGCTCTACCAGTCGGCCCTGGCGGCGCCGCTCGCCCCGGGCGCGTACCAGGTGACCGCCGGCCTCTACGGCAAGGACGGCAAGCGCTGGCCGCTCGAGGCCGGCGAGCCGGTCGGCCGCGACGAGTACAAGGCGTTCCAGGTCGAGGTGCCGCCGCCGGGCGCCGGCCCGCGCTTCGCCTACTCCGGGGCCTGGCTGGAGCGAGCCGGCGGGCGACCGCCAGGTGCTCGCCCGGCGCTGGCTGGCGGCGGGGGGCCGATCCGCCTGGTCGACCAGCGGGGGCCGGGGAGCGTCTGGCTGGTCCTCCAGATCCCCGACGGCATGGCGGAGGGCTAGCAGGTGGTCCTCGACGCGGGGGCGAGCACCCCCTCGGTCCTGTCGCGGGAACTGCGGCGGCGCGGAGACCAACCTCTCGGGCTCCGGGCTCCACGAGGTCGAGGTGACGTCGACGCGGCGCCCACGGCGGCTTCTGCCAGCTGCGCCTGAAGCCCAACTTCGCCCTCGCTGCGTCCCGGGCCAGCCCCGGCGCTCGGTCGCCGTGGACACGCTCGCCTGGGCGCCCGGACCGCCCGCCGGAACGGCCCACGCCGGCCAGCTAGATCGGCATGAAGCACGGCTCGGCAACATCCTCCACCCCGAGCAGGAGACCTATCTCGAGCGCCTGCTCCGCCGCGCGACGCGCTGCTCCGCGAGATGGAGGAGCTGGCGGCCGGCGGGACGTCCCGATCTCCGACCCGGAGGTCGGCCGCCTGCTCCGGCCCTCGCCAACGGCGCCGGGGCCGCCGGCGGTACCGGGGCCCGGCGGATCGTCGAGATCGGGACGGCGATCGGCTACGGCGCGCTCTGTCTCGCGCGCGGCGCGCCGGAGGCGCGGGTGATCTCGGTCGACAAGGATCCCGAGCGCCTCGCCCTCGCCCGCGGTTACCTCGAGCGCGGCGGCGTCGCCGACCGGGTCGAGCTGATCGAGGGCGCGGCGCTCGATCGCCTGGCGGCGATCGACGGGCCGTTCGACCTCGCCTACCTGGACGGTCCGAAGAGCGAGTACCGGCGCACCCTCGACCTCCTCCTCCCCAAGCTCCGGGTGGGCGGCTTCGTCGTCGTCGACAACCTGCTGTGGGGCGGCAAGGTGGCGGACTTGGACGAGGACGACGAGGAGACCGCGGCCCTCCGCGCCTTCAACGGCTACTTCATGAGCCACCCGCAGCTCGCCGCGGCGCTGCTGCCGCTGGGCGACGGGGTGGGCCTGGCGACGAAGACGAAGCCGATGATCATGGAGATGGGCGGGCCGTTCTAGCCCGCTCCCATCTCGCGACCGCGCCGCACGCACTCGCCCGCGGGCCCCTCTACATCCCATGCCGCTCCTACCCTGCCAGCGACCGCTCTTCGAGATCCCCGACGACGTCGCCTACCTCAACTGCGCCTACATGTCGCCGCTGCTGCGGAGCGTCCGCGCCGCGGGCGAGCGGGGCGTGGCGCGGAAATCGTCGCCCTGGCAGCTCGCGCCGGCCGACTTCTTCACCGGCTCGGCGCGGGCGCGGGAGCTCTTCGCCGGCCTGATCGGCGCGCGCGCCGACGACGTCGCCATCGTCCCGGCGGCGAGCTACGGCATGGCGGTGGCTGCCGCCAACCTGCCGGTGCGGGCCGGCGGCCGCATCGTCGTGCTGGCCGAGCAGTTCCCCTCGAACGTCTACGTCTGGCGCGAGCTCGCCGCCGAGCGCGGCGCCGAGCTCGTCACCATCGCCCGCCCGCCGGACGGCGATTGGACCGGCGCCCTCCTCGCCGCGATCGACGAGCGCACGGCCGTCGCGGCGCTGCCCCACTGCCACTGGACCGACGGCGGCCTCGTCGACCTCGCCGCCGTCGGGCGCCGGCTGCGCGAGGTCGGCGCGGCGCTCGCCGTCGACGCCACGCAGTCGCTCGGCGCGCTGCCGCTCGACGTCCGCCATGTCGAGCCCGATTTCCTCGTCGCGGCCAGCTACAAATGGCTGCTCGGCCCCTACAGCCTCGGCTTCCTCTACGTCGCCCCGCGGTGGCAGCGGGGCCGGCCGCTCGAGCACAACTGGATCGCCCGCGAGGGCGCGGACGACTTCGCCCGGCTGGTCGACTACGGCGACGAGCTGCTGCCCGATGCGCGGCGCTTCGACGTCGGCGAGCGCTCGAACTTCGCCCTCCTGCCGATGGCGATCGCCGCGCTCGAGCAGCTCGCCGCCTGGACGGTGCCGGCGATCCGCGACACGCTGGGCGTTTTGACGGCGGGGATCGCCGAGCGCGCGGCGAGCCTCGGCCTCGCCACGGCCCCCGCCGCTCGGCGCGCGCCGCACTATCTCGGGCTCCGCTTCCCGCGCGGCATTCCGCAGGGCCTGGCGGAGCGGCTCGCCGCGGCGAGGGTCTTCGTCAGCGTGCGGGGCGACTCGCTCCGCGTCACCCCGCACCTCTACAACACCGCGGCGGACGTCGAGCGCCTGTTCGCGGTGCTCGGCGCCGCCGCCTGACGGGCGCGGTCCCGCGCGGTGCCGGCGGCCTTCATTCCCGCCACCGCAGGAGGACCTCCTCCAGCCTCTGCCGCATCTCGCGGGCGCTCGCCGGGCGGCGGGCGATGGTGCGGTGGAGGGCGTTGCGGAAGAACTCGCCGAGCGCCGGATCGCCCCATGGGCAGGCCTGCTCGAAGTCCGGGATGCGGCCGAGCCGGATGCGCTCCATCGTGTGCTTGATGTCGGTCGACGAGAAGATCTTGCGCCCCAGCAGGCACTCGTAGAGCACGATCGCGAGCGCCCAGAGGTCGAAGGAGACGCTCGCCGCCTCGCGGTCGAGGGCTTCGGGGGAGAGATAGGCGAGCGTCCCCACGAGGCGCGACACCGTCTCCGAGGTCGCGGTGCCTTCCCAGGGGGCGCCGGTGTGGGAGGGCGAGACCTCCGGGTCCCTCTCGCTCGACGGCTCGCCGCGGTCCTGCCGCAGATCGAGCATCAGGCGGGCGATGCCGAAGTCCATCAGCTTGGGCACGCCGGCGCGGGAGAAGCCGATGTTGCTCGGCTTGATGTCGCGGTGGAGGATGTCGGCGGCGTGGAGGTAGTCGAGCGCGCTCGCCATGGCGATGCCCAGCTCGACCGCCTCGCGCGGGTCGAGCGGCCCGCGCTCGATGCGCTGCGCCAGGGTCCCCGCCTCCATCAGCTCGATGATCAGCATCGGCATCCCCTGCCAGGTCTCCATGCCGTAGACCGGCGCCAGGTGCGGATGGGAGACCGCCGCCGCCGTGCGCGCCTCGCGGCGCAGGCGCATGGCGTCTTCGGGCGAGACACGGCGCAGAGTCTTGACCGCCACCGGCCGGCCGAGCGCCAGGTCCGCCCCGCGGTAGACGACGCCCATGCCGCCGACGCCCATCCGGCGCTCGAAGCGGAAGCGGCCCGGCATCACGTAGGGCACGAGGGCGGTTTCCAGCCGCCGGCTGCAGGAGCCGCAAAAGACGGTGTAGGGCTGGAAGAGGGTGCCGCAGGCGAGGCACTCCTTGGCGCGCTCGGCGCCCGCGAGCCCCTGCCGGGCCGCCGGGCCGCTCGCCGTCCGGCCGCGGGCCGCCCAGGCGGGCGGCTCGAGCTCGAGCTCGAGCCCGAGGGCGGCCGCGGTGGCGATGTCATAGAGGAGCTTGCGGTCCTCGCGGAGGAAGGGCAGGCCGCTCTTCTTCTCGCCGAGCCCGAGGAGCCCGAGGAGCGAGCCGTCGCGCGCCAGGATCGGCACCAGCAGGCGGAAGCCCGCATCGACCAGCCAGCGGCGGTCGGGCTCGGGCAGGCGCGCCAGCGGCGAGCGCGGGTCTTCGAAGTCGACCAGCAGCGGGTCGCTGGCGCTCGCCACCGCCTGGGCGAGCGCCGAGGAGGTGTCGAGCCGGCGGGCGCGCGCGAGCGGGGCCACCAGGTGGCCGGAGCGGCGGTCCTCGACGAGCAGGGCGATCGATTCGAGGTGGAGCGCCTGATCGATGTCGCGGCAGAGCACCTCGGCCAGGCCGTGCACGCCGTGGGTGCCGCGGATGCGCTCGCACGGCGAGGGTGAGGATCCGCCGCGCGTCGTACTGCTCGCGGAAGTACCGGCGGTCGATCGCGTCGAGCAGGCGCGCCCGGTAGCGCAACGCCCCCGATCCCAGGATCACGGCCGATGACAGGAGCAGCAGCCGGCTGCCCGAGAGCAGATCGCCGAGGCTCTCCCGGCGGTTGCGGACGAGATAGACGCAGAGCGCCGCGAAGGGCACCGAGGCGACGGCGAGCGTCGAGTAGCGGGCGAGAGCGTGCTGGAGCGCCCGGCGCGCGATCAGGCGGACGGTGACGATGCGGTGCACGAGCACCGAGTAGGCGGTGATGCAGGGGGTGGTCCAGGCGGGGACGAAGGCGACGTAGAGCCCGGCCCGATCCAGCGCCGGGCGGCGCTCGACCCAGGGCGTGACCCCCGGCACGCAGTGGACGATCATCTCGATCACCAGCGGCGCCAGGGCCGCGACGAAGGCGCCGACGAAGAGGCGCACCCGCTCGCGGCCGGGGCCGCGCACCGTGCGGGCCTTGACGATCAGCGCCGCCAGGGCGAGCGCCATGGCGAGGATCAGCAGCGTGTCATAGACGTAGAGCGGATCGAGCGGGGCGATCCAGGGGGGAGGCTCGTACCGGGCGCCGGCGAAGAGGGCGAAGGCGGCGAGGAGGACGACTCCCATCCAGCCCGAGGCGCGGGCGCCGAGAGCGAGCAGCCGGCGCAGCCGCGCAGTGGGCGCCGGCTCCGGGAAGTCGCGGGCGAAGCTCCACAGGAAGTAGGGGATGAAGGCGTCGAGCGCGATCGCCTCGAGCACCAGGAGCGGGTTGGTCCAGGGGACGCCGAGGGCCGGCGCGAGATGGCGGAGCGGCTTGGTGAAGGCGGCCGCGGCGGTCAGGTAGAAGCCGGCGAGCGCGCGCGCCCGCGGGTCGCCGCGGCCGCCGGCGAGGAGGAAGGCGCCCCAGCCGCCGAAGATGACGAGGAAAGTCAGGTGGAGCTGAACGGGGAACCTGGGGCTGGCCCAGCGGAGCGCCGAGGGATGGGCCAGCCCCCAGAGGATCGCGATCGCCGCCACGGCGACCTTGACGCCCGCGAGCGCCACGCAGAGCCGCATCCAGGAAAGGGGCGTCTTGGCCGGCGGCAAGATGTCGTGGGCTCCCGCCGGCCTCAGCGATCCTGGGCCGCTCGCCGGCGCGCCGATCGCTCGGCAGGCATCAGGCGCCGGCGGGCGGTTCCGGGGGGCAGAAGGGCGAGCACGAGACCGCCTGCACCGCCGTCGCCGAAGTCCGCACGTCGTCGACGGTGATCGCCGTCGCGCCGGTCGCGGTGGCGCGGTGGGCGGCGAGCTTGCCGATCGCGCGCACCCGCTCGAGCACCTGCACCGCCTCGGTCCCCCATAGACCGGTGAGCTCCTCGGTGATCGCGCCGTGATAGATCGTCCGGAGCTGCAAGGCAGCCTCCTGGGAGACGCGCGTGGCTCCGGTACCCTGCCCGAAAGCTACCATGATCTGCGCCATGATCCCGTCCTGCGTGTAGGCCATCGGATTCTCCTTCGAGCCGCTGGGATGGGCTCGCGTCGCGGACCTCCGGCATACCCGCCCCATCGACGGAGCCGGTCCTCCTCATTGAGACGAACGCGATCCGCCGTCTTCGCGGGGCCGCGGCGTCTGCTCAGTACTTGACACTGCAGCCGTACGGTTTGGTGAGCGCCGGGTCGGGCGCCCTGCCGGCGGCCTCGGCGGCGAGGCCCCTCTCGACGTAGTTGGTGCGCTCGGCGGCAGACCTCCGGCCGCTCGGATCGTCGTCGATCGCGCCCTCGTAGGCGATCTTCCCCTGGCGGTCGACGATGAACATGTGCGGCGTCGTCTTCGCCCCGTAGGCATGGCCGACGGCGCCGGATTCGTCGTAGAGGACCGGATAGGCGATGCCGTGCTGCTGGTCGAACGCGCGGTGCTCGGCCGGCGCCAGGAAGTCGCCGCTCTTCGGGTTGCTGCTGTTGATGCCGAGCCAGACGACGTCGGCGTGATGGCCGGCGAGGCCGGTCATCGTCTTCTCCTCGGCGTGCCGGCGCGAGAAGGGGCAGTTGGGGTTGATCCATTCGAGGACGACGGTCTTCCCCCGGTAGTCGGCGAGGGAGTAGGTCCTGCCGTCGACGCCGCGCAGCGAGAACGGCGGCGCCGGCTGGCCCACCGCGACGGCGGCGCGGGCCGGCCTCACCGCCAGGGCGATGCCGGCGGCCAGGGCGAGACAGGAGAGGAGCGCGAGCAGCGGACGTTTCATCGTGACCTCCTGGGGCCGCCGGCGGAGACGCGCCGCGGCCTCGTTCTAGGGTGTAGAGAGTCGGGTCTTCGTTTCATGACGCCGGCATGGCGGGCGGGGCGGCGGAAGCCTCGGCCGGCGGCCCGCCGAGCCCGCTGCCGGCGGCGACGAAGGGGGCGGCCAGGGCGCAGGCGAGGAGCGCCGCGGCGAGGGCGTGGCGCAGCGTGCGGCGGCGGATCGGGCGGCGCACCCAGGCGAGGAGCGCGGCGCCGAGGAGGGCGAGCTCGACCGCGGCGAGCCCCTCCGGGCGCACCTCGAGGGAGAGGCGGTAGAGCAGCCAGAGCGCGGCCGCCGCGGCGAGGAAGCCGAGGGCCTCGCGGAGCACCGGCGGCCGCGCGCCGGCTCCGGCCGCCCCGGCTGTTTCGGCCGCGCCGGGTGCCGCGAACAGTCCCCAGAGGCCGAGGGCGAGGAGGAGAGCCAGGGCGGCGAGCGCCGCGGTCCAGGCCGGCCGGGCCGTCCTCGTCCCGCCTTCCGGCGCCGCCGGCCGCGGCGCGAGCGCGACGTCGCTCCGTCCCTCGAGGGCGGAGCTCCCCGCGCTCCGCGCAGCCCGGTCGCCGTCCAGGCGAAGGGGGCGGTGGCTGGCAGCGGGCGATTGACCTGGCGGCGGGCGAGCGGCACGCGGAAGGCGACCCCGTCCGGGAGCGGCCGCAGCCGCGGCCGGCCGGCGTCGAAGAGCTCCTGGGCCTCGAGGAAGAGGTCGGCGCCGGGCTCGGCGGTCACCCCATGCACCGTCAAATCGAGGGCGGGGCCGGCGGGGTCGTAGCGGAGCTCCGCCGTGCCCCCCTGGGCTTGGACGGGCGCGGGCAGGCGGCGCCACCAGGCGTCGACCGCCGCGGCGGTCGCGGGGTCGGGCTGGGCGGCGGCAGACCCGGCGGCGACCGGCTGGTCGAGGGCGAGCCGGCTCCTGAACGGGATGCAGTCGACCTGGCAGACCAGGTAGTCGACGTCGGCCGCGAGGCGCACGGCGCGGCGGCCGCGGGCGTCGAGCCGGGCGCGCACCGGGTAGATCACCTCGCCCTCGTAGCCGAAGGCGACGAGCCCGCCGGCGAGCTCGAAGCGCCGCGGCGCCGGCCAGAGCAGCTCCGGAGGGGACCCGGCGGCGAGCCCGTCGCCGCTCCACCGCACCGTCGGCGGGTAGCCCGCGTCGCCGCTGTTCTTCCAGTAGACGTGCCAGCCGGGGTCGGTGCGGAACTCGAGGCCGAGCCGCACCTCGCCGCCGGCCGGCGCCGCGAGGTACGGCGACACCAGCCGCAGGCGCGACGGGCCGTTGACCGCCCACGGGCTCGACGTGCCGCACGCCGGGCCGGCGAGGGCCGCGAGGCCGGCGATCCAGAGGGCGGCGGTCGCAGCGCGGCGCATGCTCCTAGGGTAGCAGGAGGTCGAGCTCCAGGCGCTTCCCTCAGGTGGGTTTCAGCGGATTCATCCGGCGTCGCCCCGGCCGGCGGCAGGGCGGGATTGGCCTCTTCGCCCCGCGGGCCTAGAATCGCCCTGCCATGCGCGTCTGCTTCACCCATCTCGGCTGCAAGCTGAACCAGGCGGAGACCGAGGGCATGGCGCGGGATTTCCGCGCCGCCGGCCACCGGGTGGTCGAGTCGCTCGCCGAGGCCGACCTCCACGTCGTCAACTCCTGCACGGTGACCGCCGAGGCGGCGCGCGGCTCGCGGCAGGCGGCGCGCCGCGGCGGCCGGTCCGCGCGGCCGGTCCGCACCGTCCTCGTCGGCTGCTACGCGACGGCGGAGCCGGCGGAGGCGGCGCGCCTCGCCGGCGTCGACCTGGTGGTGGGCAACCGCGAGAAGGACCGGCTGCTCGAGCGGGTGCACGAGCGGTTTCCGGAGGCGGTCCCCGGCGGCTCTCGGGAGCCCCCGCCCTGCGGCGCCCCCGACCGGGAGCCGGCGTGGGAGCCGGCGCTCGGGCACACCCGCGCGCTGGTCAAGATCGAGGACGGCTGCGACGTGCGCTGCGCCTTCTGCATCATCCCCGCGACCCGCGGCCGGCAGCGCAGCCGGCGGCGCGCCGCGGTGGTCGCGGAGGTGCGCCGCCGCGCCGCGGAGGGGTACCGCGAGGTGGTGCTCTCGGGCGTCCAGATCTCGGCCTACCGCGACGCCGACGGCGGCGGCCTCTTCGAGCTGGTGCGGGCGGTGCTCGCCGAGAGCGGCGTCGAGCGCCTGCGCCTGACCTCGATCGCCCCGTGGAGCTTCGACGAGCGCCTGCTCGGCCTCTTCGCCGATCCCCGCCTCTGCCGGCACTTCCACCTGTCGCTGCAGAGCGGGGCGACGCCGACCCTCCGGCGGATGCGCCGGCCGTACACGGCGGACCAGTACGCGGCGCTCCTCGGGCGCCTCCGCGCCGCCGTGCCGGGGGCCGCCGTGACGACGGACGTCATCGTCGGCTTTCCCGGCGAGACGGACGAGGAGGCCGCGGCGAGCCTCGCCTTCGTCGCCGCGGCAGGCTTCGCCAGGATCCATGTCTTCCCCGTACTCGCCGCGGCCGGGGACCCCGGCGGCGGCGATGCCGGGGCAGGTGGCGGCGGCGGCGAAGCGGGAGCGCATGGCGGCGATGCTCGCCGTCGCCGCCGACGCCGAGCGGGAGTTCCGGCGCGCCCGCCTCGGCCGCCGCGAGACGGTGCTCTGGGAGCGCCCCAAGGAGGGGCTCGCCCAGGGGTTGACCGACACCTATCTCCGTGTGGTCTGCCGCGCTCCGCTCGACCTCCGGAACCGCTTCGCCGAGGTCCGGCTGGTCGAGCTCGTCGACGGCGGCCTGCGCGGCGAGCTGACCGACGAGGCGGCCGCGCGGCACTCGGCGCCGATCCCTCTCGCCTTCTCCTGCTCCTGAAAGGACTCCCCATGTTCCTCGCCGCCGCCGTGCAGCTCACCTCCACCTCGGACGAGGCGGCCAACTGGGAGGGCGCCCGCGCCCTCGTCGAGCGCGCCGCCGGCGCCGGCGCCCGCCTCGTCGTCACCCCCGAGAACACCAACTACCTGGGGCCGCACGAGGAGAAGGCGCGGCGGGCCGAGCCGCTCGACGGGGTGACCTGCCGCCGCTTCGGCGACCTGGCGCGGGGGCTCGGCATCCACCTGCTGCTGGGGTCGTTCAACGAGCGGAGCGACGAGGCGTCGCGCTGCTACAACACCAGCGTCCTCTTCGGCCCCGACGGCGCGATCCTCGCCACCTACCGCAAGATCCACCTCTTCGACATCGACATCCCGGAGGTCCGCTTCGCCGAGTCGGCGACCTGCAAGCCGGGGGAGGCGACGGCCGTCGTCCGGACGCCGCTCGGCGCCCTCGGCCTCTCGATCTGCTACGACCTGCGCTTCGGCGAGCTCTACCGCCGCCTGGCCGAGGACGGCGCGGAGATCCTCGCCATCCCGTCGGCCTTCACCGCGGCGACCGGCAAGGACCACTGGGAGCCGCTCGTCCGCGCCCGCGCCATCGAGACCCAGTGCTACGTGATCGCCGCGGCGCAGCACGGCAAGCACGACGACGGCGGTCTGCGCGAGAGCTGGGGGCACGCGATGATCGTCGATCCCTGGGGTCTGGTCGCCGCCACGGCCTCGGACGGCCCGGGCCTCGCTCTCGCCGAGATCGACCTCGAGCGGGTCGCCCGCATCCGGCGCACCATGCCGGTCGCCAGCCACCGCCGGCTGGATCGGCGAGAGACCGCCGCCGGCGTGCGCTGAGATCTCCGCTCCACCCGCGCTCGCCGCGGCGCGGTCGAGCCCGCCGCGGGAATCGCCGTTCGGCCTCAGTAGCGCGCCGCGTCGAACGCCGACCAGAGGTGGGCCAGCCATCCCAGGAAGAAGAACCAGAGGATGGCGGCGAGGAGGAAGTGGAGCACGGCGGCGAAGATCCGGCCCTGCAGGAGCTGGCCGAGGCCGGGGATGAAGAAGCTGGCGAGAGCGGCGACGACGTTGCCTGTCGATCCTCGTCCGGACATGACGGATACCTCGCTCGGTTGAGGCGGGCCGGGGCGCCGCCGCCGCCGCCGCTGGGTGCCGGCGGCCGGCGGTCGGCGCCCGGCCCGCTGGATGAGCCTAGAAGCCCAGGGTGCCGTTCTGCCGCGCGAACTCGAGCTGCTGCTTCAGGAAGTCGCGCGGGTAGGTGACCGCGACGTCGACCACCTTGCCGCCGGCGCCCTGCACCGGCTTGAGATCGGCGTAGACGCCCGAGTAGTAGGTGGGGATGTCGAGCTTCTTGTAGCGGGCGACGACCTGATCGCGCACCGCCGGGTCGAAGTTGATCCCGTACTTGCCGACCAGGCGCTTGATCGCGTCGTAGTCTCCCTCCGCCTTGATGCGCATGATCTCGGCGAGGAGGCGCCCCACGGCCGCGTGCGCCTTGTCATAGTCCTTGACCACGATGTACCAGCGGCCGTTCCGCTGCACCCGCTCGAAGCCGCCGGCCTCGAGCACGTAGTTGACGATCAGCAGGCGGTTGCGGTCGTGGTCCTCCTGCGCCGTGGTGCCGGTGGGGTAGTGGTTGAGCGTCGTCAGGCCCACCCGCGCGAGCTGCCGGTAGAGCTCGTGGCCGACCTCGGGGACGTCCTGGACCCCGAGCTCGGCGAGCTTCGGATCGTAGATGTTCCAGTATGCCACGAGGTCGGCGCGCGCCTCCTCGAGAGTCGAGTAGAACTCGCGCAGGTAGGCCGCCGGGTCCTTGGGCACCGCCACCTTGCCGGAGCCGTGGCCGATGATCTCGTGCATGGCGGTGTGCAGGTTGTCGGCGATCTCGCCGTACTTGGCGTAGAGCTCGCCCTCGTTCGCGTCGGGCGAGAACTCGACCGCCACCTTCGAGCCGCGGGTCTGGTTCAGGGCCGAGATCGACGAGGTCAGGAGGATGCTCTTGGTGCCGTGCTTCTCGCGCACGTCCTGCTCGTTGGGCAGGTTGTCGCCGATCGTGGTGACCCGGAAGTCGCCGGTCGCGACCACCGTCTCGATCGCCTTGCCGACCGGCGGCTTGACGTCGAGCTTCTTGTACTTGTCGAGCCAGGGCGCCTTGCGCTCGAAATAGACGGCGTTCTGGGCGAGCTTCCGCATCAGCGGCTCGAGCTGCTGGTCGACGACCGCGACGACCATCTGCGAGGAGCCCTTGGTGCCGCGGGCGTCGCGATAGACCTCGATGAAGCCGGAGGCGAAGTCGACGTCGGCGTCGTTGCCGATCCACAGCACGTTGAAGTCGTGCCAGTCCTTGAGGTCGCCGGTCTGATAGAAGCGGATGAGGGCGCGGATGACCTTCGCCTGCTGCGGGTCGGCGGCGCGCGCCGCCTGCTCGAGCTCGCGATCGACGGCCTGGAGCTCCTTGGCGTAGAGGCCGGGGGGGATCCTGCCGTCCGGCGTGCCGGCGCGGTAGACCTGCTCGACCAGCTTGCCGTTCGTCTTCACCAGCCGCGAGTTGAGCGGATGGGTCTCGACGAAGCCCTTGAGGTCGGCGAGGCTGACGCCCTGGTAATAATTGTTGCTCGAGGCCTGCAGGATGTCCTGTCCCTTGGGCGGGTCCTTCTCGGTGATCGAGACCTCGAAGGCGGGGTCGAAGAGCGGGCGCTCGAGGCTCGCCAGGGTCGCCGCGAGCTGGGCGCGGGTGCCCAGGCGGGCGCCCTTCGCCCGCGCCGCCTCGGCGGCGGCGGCGAACTGGGCGTAGGGGATGCCGGGCACGAACTTCTGGTTGGTGGTCTCGTTGTGATTGCCGCCGTTGCCGAGGAAGAGCTTGGCGTACTCGACGATCGCCTTCCGGCTCGCCGCCGGCAGGCGCGACGGGTCCTCGACCAGGCCGCACACCAGGCGCTTGGCGGTCAACCCATAGGTCGACATCTGGTCGTAGAAGATGGGGTCGAGCTGGATCGCCGCCTGGGTCAGGTGATAGGCGAGGATCTTCTGCGCCGCGGTGAGCTTCGAGAAGGACGGCGTCTTGACCTGGATGAAGGCGCGGTCGCCGATCCGCTCGACGAGCGGCGAGGGTCCGGCCGGCGGGGCGGCGAGCGCGGCGGGCGGCAGCGCCGCCGACTGGGCGAGCGCCAGGGACGAGAGCGCCACGAGGATACCTGCACCTGATCGCATGTGATCTTCCTTTCCCGAGGGTCTTGCCGCGGTGGGCTGGGGAGCGCGGCGGGCGGGATCATCCGAGCTCCCGGTCTCCGGCCCGCTCCGGGTCCGCGATTCTACCAGGGGTGGCGTAGGATACCGCTCGCCCGCGCACCCGCGCCAAGTCCGACCGCGCTCGAGGAGGGCCGATGACCGAAACGACGCACCCCGATGCCGCCGATGCCGCCGCCCACGGCCGGGCGCTGATCGCCGAGACCCGGCGGCGGCTGTTCAAGGACTCCATGCCGCGCATCCGCAAGTGCCTGGCCCAGCTCGACGAGGCGGAGATCTGGCATCGTCCCAACGCCGAGGTGGTCGCGGTCGGCAACCTCGTCCTCCACCTCTGCGGCAACGTCCGCCAGAACATCGTCTGCGGCTTGGGCGGCGCGCCGGACGACCGCGTCCGCGACCGCGAGTTCGCCGAGACCGGGCCGCTCCCCGCGGCGGAGCTCCTCGCCCGCCTCGACCGGGTGATGGCCGACGTCGACGGCGCGCTCGACCGGCTCGATCCGGCGAGCCTGCTCGAGGTCCGCCGCGTCCAGGGGTTCGAGGAGTCGGCGCTCTCCATCCTCGTCCACGTGATCGAGCACTTCTCCTACCACGTGGGGCAGATGACCTACTACGTCAAGTCGAAGAAGGCGGTCGACATGGGCTATTACGCCGGGGTCGACCTGAACGCCAAGAACGGGTAGCAGGGCTCTGGAAGCGCCGCCCCGATGACCTGGCACGCGGCATCGCTCCTCTTCGGCCGGGTCGCCCTGCTCTTCGGGCTGGCGGCGGCCCTCTTCCTCCTCTTCCTGTTGCCTCACCGCGGCTGGCGATGGCTCCGCCGGCCGGCGAAGCGGGCGCTGCGTCACCCGGCGCTCGCCCCCGCGGCGCGCCGCCTGCCCGGCGCCTTCCGCTTCCTCGAGCGTCACTTCGCGAGCGGCGGGCGGTCCTGGCTCCGCCTCGTCCTCGGCGCCCTCTTCGTCGTCTTCGGGATCCGCTGGTTCAGGGAGATCTTGGCCGCCGTGCTGACCGACGGCGCCGTCGTCGTCGCCGACCGGCGCCTCCACAACACCGTCGCCGCCTTCCATTCGCCGGCGATGCGGCGCCTCTTCTCGCTGGCGACCGACCTCGCCAGCTCGGCCTACCTCGTGCCGCTGGTCGCCGCCGCCGTCCTCCTCCTCTGGCTGGGAGGGCGCCGGCGGGAGGGGATCTGGCTCGCCGCCGCGCTCGCCGGCGCCGGCCTCTCTGCGATGGCTCTGAAATACGTCGTCCAGCGGCCGCGGCCGGTCGACTGGTACCACGGCTACAGCTTCCCGTCGGGGCACACCCTGGTCGGCACCGCGGTCTACGGCTTCCTCGCCTATCTCCTCCTGCGCGACGAGCCGCGCCGCCCCTGGCGCGTCGCGGCGGCGGTGCCGCTCATCGCCCTCATCGCGCTCATCCCGCTGTCGCGCATCTACCTCGGCGTCCACTGGCCCTACGACACCCTGGCGAGCGTGGCGCTCTCCCTCGCCTGGCTCGCCATCCTCATCGCGCTCTTCAAGCTCACCCCCTTCGAGCGCCTGCTCCCCGCGCCGGGCGCCGGGAAGAAGCCCTGGCTGCCCGGCGCGCTGGCGGGCCTCGCCGCCGCCGCCGTCGCCTACGCGGCGGTCTTCGCCGCTCGTCCGCCGCACCGCAAGGCCGGGCCCCTCCCGCGGACGCCGGCGCCGGTCGCGGCCGCCGCCCTCGCGCAGGCCTTTCCCGCCCGCCTCGAGAAGACCTCGCAGGACCTGGTCGGCGGCCCCATGGAGCCGATCGCCTTCGTCTTCCTGGGCTCCGGTCCCCAGCTCGCCGCCGCCTTCGCCCGCGCCGGCTGGTCCCTCGCCGAGGCGCCCTCGCTCCGCGGCCTGGCGCGCGAGCTGGCGGCGGTCGTCGCCGACCGGCCGGACCCGCACGGCCCGGCCACCCCGGCCTACTACCAGGAAGAGCCGCAGGACTTCACCTTCGAGAAGCCGGGCGACGCCTCGGGCTCGATCCGCCACCGGCACCACATCCGCATCTGGTGGACCGGCCTCTGCGCCGTGCCCGGCTGTGTGCCGGTGTGGGCGGCGACCTCGAGCTACGACGCCGGCGTCAAGCTGGTGGCGAAGCCCTACCTCGTCACCCATCGCATCGATCCCCAGATCGACCGCGAGCGCGACCTCATCGCAACCGACCTCGCGAGGGCGGGAGCGCGGGAGCTCGCGATGGTGACCGTCACCGGCCCCATCCACGGCAGGAATGCCGGAGACGACCGCTTCGTGACCGACGGCCGCGCGCGCGTCCTGGCGCTGCCGTGAGCGCCCGCACGGTGTCGCCGGGCGCCGGGCCGTGAAGGGCGCCGGGGGACGTGGCCCTCGCCGGCCGCTGGCTCGAGGCCGATGGCGCGAAGCTCCGCGTGCGCGTCGGCGGGCCGGCCGGAGGCGCGGGGGATGAGCTGCCGGTCGTCATGATCCACGGCCTCGGCGTCTCGGGGCGGACGCTCCTGCCGCTCGCCCGGCGTCTCGCCGCGGATCGCGCCGTGCTGGTCCCCGACCTGCCGGGCTTCGGGCGCAGCCCGGCGCCGCGCTCGCCGCACGCCCGCGCGCTCGACATCGCTGGATTAGCGGCGGCGGTGGCCTCGGCGATGAGCGCCATGGGCTGGGAGCGCGCCGCCGTCCTCGGCCACTCGCTCGGCTGCCAGGTGGCGGTCGAGCTCGCCGATCGCTTCCCGCAGCGGGTCGGCCGGCTGGTGCTGGTGGCGCCGACGGTCGATCGGGGGGCGCCCACCGCCGGCGGACAGATCGCCCGCCTCCTCCGCGACAGCTACCGCGAGCCCCCCTCGCTGCTGCCGCTCGCCGCCTGGGACTACCTCGCCGCCGGCCCGTGGCGCGTCTTCGCCACCCTGCGCTTCGCCCTCGCCGACCGCATGGAGCTCAAGCTGCCGTGGATCGAGGTTCCGGCCCTCGTGGTGCGCGGCGGGCGCGATCCGCTGGTCTCGGAGCGCTGGGCGGCGGAGGTGGCGCGCCGGCTGCCGGCGGGCGGCTTGGCGACGCTGCGCCAGGCGGCGCACGCGGTGCCCTACAGCTCGCCGGCCGAGCTGGCGGAGATCGTCCGGGATTTCCTCGGGCGATGAACGGCGTCGGCCGCCGCCGGCTCAGCCCGTCTTCTGCGCCGTCAGCACCGCGCGGTCGCGCAGCGGGCCGGCGGCGGGGGAGAGCGGGGCGTCGGTGAGGATCTTGTTGATGCGCTCCATCGCCTTCACGGCGTCGCCGACGCCCTGGTAGAGCACGACCTCGCCGTAGAGGTTGTCGGCGAGGACGTTCAGGCGCTCGATCACCGGCGGGACGTGCTGGCCGGCGGGGTAGCGGCGCAGGTACTCGGCGCCGTTCTTGACGTCGTCGTAGGACTTGACGATCTCGTCCAGGCGCTGGTCGCCAGGCGCTTGAGCTCGGGGTCGCTGTTCTGGTCGGCGATCTGCTGGAGGGCGGCGAGCTCCTTGAGCGACGGCGCCAGGTTGCGCAGGCCGGCGCGGGCGCGCTTGCCCTCGCTCGAATCCGGGCCGTACTTGCTCGCCGCCAGGTACTGGGTCACCGCCTCGGTCCGGTTGCCGAGCCGGCTGTAGGCGTCGCCCAAGGCGAGCGCCACCTGCGGCGCCTGCGTGGCGTCGGGGAAGTTCGACAGGAAGCTCGCCAGGAAGGCGGTCTCGTAGATGCCGCCGCCGCACCACCTCGACGGCGCGCGGGTAGAGCTCCTTCGCGCGCGCGTCGAAGTCCTTGAGCTCGCTCGCGGTGGTCGCCAGGAGGGCGCTCCTGGGGTCGACCGCGCGCACCTCGTCCTGCTTCTTGCGGTAGGTGCGGAGGAGGCGCCGTAGTCGCGCGCCAGCAGGGGCTTGGCGAGCTCTTCGTCACGCAGCGCGTGGAGCTGCTCGAGGCGGATCGCGTCGGCGGCCTTGCCCTGCGGCCAGGCGGTGAGCGCCGACTCCTTGAGGTAGGCGATGACGTCGGGCGCCTTCGGGCGGCTCTTTTCGCCCGGCACGGCCGGCTCGTCGCGCGGCCCGCGCCCGTCGCCGTGGCGCTCCTGCTTCTTGACCTCCTTGAGGAGCTTCGGCCTCTCGCGCTCAGGTAGCCGACGAGCGCCGCCTGGGTGCGCTTGCGGTAGTCGTCGGCCGGGCGCCGGGCGCTGATCGTCTAGGTCCCCTTGCGCGCCTCGGCGGCGCGCTGCGCTCGTCGGGGAAGGGGTGGGTCTGCCAGTAGCCGTACTCCTTGGCCTGCGGCACGCGGCTGTTCATCAGCTCCCAGAGCCGGCGGGCGCCGTCCGGATCGTAGCCGGCGGCGGCGGCGAGCTTCTGCCCCTCCTCGTCGGCCGCGTCCTCGTTGTCGCGGCTGTAGCTGCGCAGCAGGAGCTCGGAGAGCACCAGGCTCGCCGCCGCCGTCCCCTGGATGCGGTTGCCGCCCGGCGGCTCGTAGCCCACCCGCGGGTCGTAGGGCGCCTCGGGGCCGGAGTGCGGGCGGGTGCGATCGGCCTTGATGGCCACGCCGGCCAGCAGCAGGTTCGACAGGATGTTCATCAGCGTCGCGCGCCGCGCCATGTGCATGGAGTGCTCGAGGACGACGTGGCCGATCTCGTGGCCGAGGACGTTGGCCAGCATGTCGTCGTAGAGCCCGAGGTCGAGCATGCCGGTGGTGACGAAGATCTGGCCGGCCGGCAGCGCGAAGGCGTTGGGCTCCGGCATGTCGACGAGGGTGAAGGTGAAGGGGAACTTCTGGAAGGCGGACTGCTGCGCCAGCTCGTAGCCGATGCGGTTGACCCGCGCCAGCTCCGCCGGGTTGTCGTGGGCCCCGTACTCGGCGAGCGCCTCCGGCGCGGCCTTGAGGCTCTTGCCGTAGAGGTCGGGGTCGGCGATCGTCTGCGCCGGGAGGCGGGAGGCCAGTCCCGCGAGCGCGAGGAGCACCAGGGCGAAGCGGCGTGTCTTCATGATGAGGAAGCTTACTCCAGTCGTTCGGAGGGGCTCGGGGGGCTGCCGGCCGGCCGCACCTCTCCCCGCTCCTACTGTCTACGTAGAGGGCGCGCCCGCCGTCGCGGTTACGCGCGCCGGCGTGCCATGCCTGTGGTAGCTTTCGCGCCATGAGCGACCTGACGATCGAAGTCGAGACCTCGCATCGGCGATGGCGGAGATCCGGCCCGGCCTCGACGCCGCGCTCAAGGAGGCGTTTCCGGGCGGGATGCTCAAGTGGCGCTGGGAGGGGGACGTCATGCACCTCTCCGGCCCCGGCGCCACCGCCACCATCGTGCTCGAGGCCGGCCGCCTGGTCGGCCGCGCCGAGCTCAAGCCGCCGGCGAGCCTGATGCGCCCGGTGATCGAGCAGAAGATCACCCAGGTGATGAAGAAGGCCGCCGCCTGAGCACCCCTGCCGCGCCGCCGGGTCCCCGTCCCTCCTCGTGGCCCCACCCGAGCCCGAGAGCCTCCCCGCCGCCCTCGCCCGCCATGCCGCCGAGCGGCCCGAGGAGCCCTGGCTCTTCGTCCGCGAGGGCTGGGCTGGAGCTGGTCGTCCTTTGCCGAAGTGGCCGGCCTGGTCGGACGTCTGGGCGCGTTCGCTCGCCGCGCCTTTCCCCCCGCCGCCCGCCTCGCCTTTCCCGATCTGCCGCTGCCGCGCGCCATCGCGCTCGACCTGGCGATCCAGGCGGCGGGGGCGACGGCCGTGCCGATTCCTCTTTCTCTCGCCGGCCCCGAGCTGTCCTCGACCCTGGCCCGCCTCGGCGCCCACGCCTGGCTGGGAGGAGCTCCGCCCGAGCCGCTGCCGCCCGGAGTCGTCGCCTTCGACCTGCCCGAGCCGGCCACGGGAGGAGGTCCCAGGGCGGGGCCATCCGGCGAGGACGGAGCGCAGGTGTCTGAGGCCGCAGGCCGAGTTCCTGAGCACCGCCCGCAGCCGGATGGCCCCGCCCTGGGGCCGGGCGATACCGAGCACCGCCCGCCGGGCTCGGTCCTGGTTCTAGCGCCCGACGACCCCCGCGAGCTGACCCAAACCGACCTCCTGGCCGCAGCGCGCGCGATGCAGTCCGCCATCTCCCGTCCTAACGAGCGCGAGATCGCCGTCCTCGCGCCGCCGCTCGCCGGCCGCGCCGGCGCGCCGCTTCCTCGCCTGGGCGACCGTCGCCGGCGCCGCCCTGCTCCTCGAGCCCGATCCCGCCGCCCTCGCCGCGACCGCCGCCTGGGCGCGGCCGACCGTCTTCCTGGGGGACGCCGGCGCGGTCGCGGCCCTCCGCCGCGCGCTGCCTCCCGGGGCCGGCTCGCGCGGCTCGTCCGCCGCCGCATACCCCGGCTCCCCTTCGGCCGGCTGCACACGATCTGGGTCGCCGGCTCGCCGGGCGCGGCCGGCCGTCCGACCCGCCGACGCGGGCTTCTGGACCTCCCGCGGCGTCCGCCTGCTGCCCCTGCCCTGAGGCGGCCCGCGGCGCCCCGGAGCCGCGGGGGCTGCGTGGTATAAAACCCGGGCAGGCGAGACGAGGAGGAGGCCCATGTCCGAGCCCGAGAACCCACGCCGCGAGCCGCCCCCCGGCGCCGCTGCGGCCGCCCAACGACGCCTCCGCCGCTGAGGAGGTCACGAGCGCGCCGACACCGTCTGGACCGGCTCGCGCCGGCAAGCCGGTCGAGGTCCAGGCGGTCGGGCGCCGCGAGCTGCGCGGGAGCGGGCGGCCGGGTGGCGATCGTCGACGGCTGCCGGACGCCGTTCGCCAAGGCCGGCACGCGAGCTCCAGGCGATGGACGTGGTCGATCTGGCGAGCGTCGCGGCGGCGGAGCTGGTGGCGCGCACGGCGATCGATCCCGAGGCGATCGAGATCTCGGTCTTCGGCGTGCGTCGTGCCGGCCCTCTTCGCGCCCAACCTCGGCCGCGAGGTGGTGCTCCGCACCTCGCTGCCGTTCCGCATCCCGGGCGTGACGGTGAACCTCGCCTGCGCCTCGTCGAACCGCGCCATCACCTTCGGCGCCGAGGCGATCCTCTCCGGCGAGGCGGGGTGGTGCTCGCCGGCGGCGCCGAGTCGCTGAGCAACGTCCCCATCCAGTTCTCGCGCAAGGCGGCGCGAGATCTTCATCGAGCTCGCCAAGCGCGAAGACCCTGCCGCAGACGGATGGGGGTCTTCGGCAAGCTGCGCCCGGCGGACCTGGCGCCGGTCGCGCCGGCGATCGCCGAGTACACGACCGGCATGACGATGGGCGAGTCGGCCGAGAAGATGGCCAAGGAGAACGACATCTCCCGCCGCGCCCAGGACGAGATCGCCCTGCTCTCGCACCAGCGCGCGGCGGCGGCCGACCGCCGACGGCCGCTTCGCCGGGCAGATCGCCGCCGACCTTCCCGCCGCCGGCCTACGACCGCGCGGTCACCCGCGACAACGGCGTCCGCGGCGACAGCTCGGCCGAGGCGCTCGCCAAGCTCAAGCCGGTCTTCGACACGCCACTACGGCAGCCTGACCGCCGGCAACTCGAGCCCGCTCACCGACGGCGGCGCGGCCGTCCTGCTGATGAGCGAGGAGCGGGCCAAGGCGCTCGGATTACTCGCCGCTCGGCTACATCCGCTCCTACGCCTTCACCGCCCTCAACCCCGGCGACCAGCTCCTCCAGGGGCCGGCCTATGCCGCCCCCGCGGCGCTCGACGCCGCCGGCGCGACGCTCGCGGACATGGACCTGGTCGAGATGCACGAGGCGTTCGCGGCGCAGATCCTCTCGAACCTGAAGGCGTTCAACTCCCCGAAGTTCGCCGGCGAGGAGCTCGGCCGGAGCGCTCCCGCTGGGGCCGATCGACTTCGACCCGCTTCAACGTCACCGGCGGCTCGATCGCCATCGGCCACCCCTTCGGCGCCACCGGCGCGCGGGTCATCACACAGCTCCTCTACGAGCTCCGCCGGCGCGGCGGCCACCTCGGCCTGGTGACCGTCTGCGCGGCCGGCGGCGTCGGCTTCGCGATGGTGGTCGAGCGCGAGTAGGCGCCATGGCCGCCGCCGAGGGGACCGCCGGCGAAGGCGCTACCGTCGGACCCCTCGCCGGCACGACCGTCGTCGACCTCTCGCGCCACCTGCCCGGTCCCGCTCGCCGCCCGCCTGCTCGCCGACCTCGGGGCGCGGGTGGTCAAGGTCGAGGAGCCGTCGGCTCGGCGATCCCGTGCGGCGCGCCCAGCCCCGCGAGCTCGGCGGCGACGGCGCGCTCGCCGCCATGCTCCTCGCCGGCGTCGAGAGCGTCGCCCTCGATCTCAAGCAGCCGCCGGCCGCGCGCCGCGCTCGACCGCCTGCTCGGCGCGCGCCGACGTCCTCCTCGAGAGCTTCCGCCCCGGCACCCTCGCCCGCCTCGGGCTCGCTCCCGACGACCTGCGCGCCGCCCATCCCCGCCTCGTCCTCTGCTCGCTCTCCGGCTGGGGGGAGGACGGCCCCTACGCCGCACCGCGCCGGCCACGACCTCACCTACCAGGCGGTCGCCGGCACTGCTCTCCTCGCTGCCGCCGGGCCGGCCGCCGGCGGTGCCGGTCGCCGATCTGGTCGGCGCCTGGAGCGCCGTCGCCGCGATCCTCGCCGCGCTCGTCGCCCGCGGCGCGGACGGGCGAGGGCACGGCGATCGACGTCGCGCTCCTCGACGCCGGCGCTCACGCCAACCTCCCGCCTGGGTCGGCGAGGCGGTGGGCGGCGGGGCGGTGGGCGAGCCGCTGCCGCTCGACCGGCGCCCTCCCCTGCTACAACCTCTACGCGAGAAGCGACGGCGGCCTCCTCGCCCTCGGCCGCCCTCGAGCCGCCGCTCTTCCGAGCGCTTCCTCGAGGTCGCCGGGCAGCCCCGGACCTCGCCCCGCTCCAGTACCGCGACTCGGCCCGCGGCGCGGCGGCGAGATCGCGGCGCTCGTCGCCGGCCGGACCGCGCGCCGAGTGGATGGCGCTCCTGGCGGCGGAGGACCTGCCGGCCGAGCCGGTCCTCTCCGCCGCCGAGGCGCTCGCCCACCCGCAGATGGCGGCGCGCGGCCTCGTGCGCCACGGCCCCGACGGCCTGCCCCGCCTCGCCTTCCCGGCGCGCCTCGGCGGCGTCCGCCCGCGCGCCGGAGCGCGGGTGCCCAAGGTAGGGGAGGACACCGGGGCCGTGCTGAAAGAGCTGGGCATCGCGCCAACGGCGGGAGTCGGCGGCATCGGCCGCCCGTCGCGCTGGCGCCGTTCGGCTGCGAAAGCTGCGGCCAGGGAGCTGAGAAGCGCGGCTAGCTTTTGCGGCCCCGTCTAGCCCAGCTCCCGCCCGATCACCAGCAGCGTCAGGTCGTCGCGCAGCGGCTCGCCGCCGACGTGGGCGTCGAAGCTGCGAGGACGCGGTCGTGGATCGCCTGCGGCGAGCCGCCGAGCTGGACGAGGTCGGCCGGATGCGGTCGAAGCCGAAGGCGCGCTCGCCCTCGGCGTCGAGGGCCTCGAGGCAGGCCGTCGGTGTAGAGCACCAGGATGTCGCCGGGCTCGAGCGCCGTGCTCGCCGGTCGGCGGGGCGAGGGGATCGCGCAGGCCGAGCGGGAGGCCGCCCTGGCCGAGCTCCTCGATCCGGCCGCCGGCGCCGCGGAGGAGCGGGAAGGGGTGGCCGGCGCCGACGAACTCGAGCTCGGCCCGGTCTCCGGGTCAGCAGGGCGTAGAAAGCGCTCATGAAGGTCCGCCGTGGTGCCGGTGCGGCAGAGGGTGCGGTTGAGCAGCGCCAGCCACCCGCGCCGGCGCCGGGATCGAGGTCGAGGGCGGTGCTTCAGGGTGGCGTTGGCGATCGCCATCACCAGGCCGGCCGCCATGCCGTGGCCGCAGGCGTCGCCGACGGCAGCGCCAGCCGCCCGTCGGGGAGCGGGGTGAAGTCGTAGAAGTCGCCGCCCACCTCGTCGGCGGTGCGGTAGGAGTGGGCGAAGCGCCAGCCGGCGAGCGGCCGGCGCGGCGTGCGGCAGCAGCTCGGCCTGGAGCTCGCGCGCCACCTCGAGCTCGTCGCGCACCCGCACGCGGTCGACCAGCTCGAGGGCGAGGAGGAAGACCAGTCAGCGCGACGCTGAGCGACGAACCAGAGGGGCGAGAACTCGACGCTCACGCTGCGTCCACGGGCGGCGATCTGCAGCGGGTCCTGGAGGAGGCCGAGGACGATGGCGAGGATGGCGGCGGCGAAGAGCAGCCGCCGCGCCGGCGAGAGCTTGTAGGAGATGCCGAGGAAGGCGAGCCGGGCGCGGAAGAGCAGGCGGCGGAGGCGCCCGTCCGGCTCCGGCTCGCGGGCGTGCTCGCGGGTGAGGACGGCGTAGGCCTGGGCGGCGTCGCGGTCGAACAGGCGCTGCAGGTCGCGGGTGTCGATCCCCGCCGTGTACTCGCGGAAGAACCCGCCGACGCGCTGGAGCCGCGGCGGGTGGACCTGCGGCGGCCGCCGGCCCGCGGCCGGCGGCTCCTGGCGCTCGCTCCGCCGCCGGCCTCCGACAGGCATCGGCGAGCCTAGCGGCCGCTCTTCGGCTGCTGTTGCTGCCGGCGCGCCGTCCACGGCGGCACGACGCCGTTCATCCGCGCGTAGGCGATCTCCTGGCCGAGGTGCTCGTGCACGTGGCCGGGCAGCAAGAGCAGCATGGCGCGCAGCGTCTTCTTCGCCCCCGGCTTGACCGGCCGCTCGATGGCCGAGTCGGGGATCTTCTCGACCGCTTCGCGGGTCGCCTGGAACGAGCGTTCGAGGGCGGCCACCACCTGCGCCTTGTCGGCGGTCGAAGTCTCGAACTTGCCGAAGTCGGACGGCGCGCCGGCCGCCGGGTAGGCGGTGAGGCCGAGGATCTCGTAATTGGACGCGGCGATGTGCATGTAGGCCTCGGCGATCGAGCGCACGCCCTCGGCCGGGCGCCAGGCGTACTTCTCGGCCGGCACCGCCCGCGCCAGCTCGACGACCTGCTGGGCGACGTCCTGCATCTCGTGCAGCAGATCGCTCTTGAAGCTGGCGCCGGCGGGCCCGCCGGCGGCGTGGGCCGCTGGGGCCATGGCCAACGTGCAGAGGGTCCCGATGGTCGCGAGCGACAGGGCGAGGCGGGAGCGCGCTTTCATGAGTCCTCCTTCTCAGGCTCGAATCTGGGGGTTCGAGGGTCCGGCGAGCCGGACCGCGCGACGGGAACGGTCCCCGCCGCCGCGGCCGGCGCGCCGGCTCTGCGATTGTACGCGCGGGCCCGCCCAAGGTTTGCGCGCTTGGCGGTCAGCCGGCCCGGGCCACCGCTGCCGCCGTGGGGGCCCCGGCCGCCAGGTGGGCGATCGAGCCCGCGTAGTAGGCAGGAGGGGCATCTCCTCGCGGCGCGCCCGGTAGAGGCCGTCCTCCTCGTCGACCAGGTGGCGGAGCGTGAGCATCCGCAGGCCGACGGCGATCGCGTAGTCCTGGTCGCGGCGGGGGATGTAGACGTGGGCGCCGGCGGCGGCGAGCTCGGCGGTCAGCCCCAGGCGCCGCGCCTTGACCTCGAGCTCGGAGAGCGGCCCGCTCCGGGTGGCGCAGGAAGACCGTGGCGACGAGCGGCACGGGCAGGACGGGGATCACCCGGCCGATCGCCGCCATCAGCTCGCCGGCGAGCGCGGCGACCTCGCGGAAGCGCTCCTCGCGCGGCAGGGAACGGAGGTCGAGGCCGCGCGCGCCCCAGGCGCTGCCGCATCGAGATCGGCGTGCCGAAGTTGACGCAGGCATAGCCGAAGCGGTGCCAGCGATTGCGCGCCATCAGGCCGAGGTGGCGCGCCGCGAAGCCGAGGGTCGTCCGCAGCGCGGCGCCGCGGCGGCGCGGCGCCGGCGGCTTGGCCTCGCCCTGACCGCCCTGACCGACCAGGCTCGCCACGCTCGAGGAGCAGCGTGCGGTCCTCGAGCATGCGGTCGTAGTTGATCCCCACCGGGATGAACACCAGGTCGCGCGGCCCGGCCGGGTCGAAGGAGCGGAGCATGTAGTCGAGCAGGCCGAGCTTCGGCGGGCGCAGGCGCCCGTCGCGCGACAGCCCGCCCTCCGGATAGACCGCCTGGGTCACCCCGCCCTCCGTCGCCATGTGGATGTAGCGCTCGAGGACCCGGCGATAGAGCGGGTCGCCGGAGTCGCGGCGGACGAAGTAGGCCCCCAGCGAGCGGATGAGGGTCTGCAGGGGCCAGATCCGCGCCCACTCGCCGACCGCGTAGGAGAGCGCGGTGCGGTCGGCCGCGAGGTAGGCGACGAGGACGTAGTCCATGTTGCTGCGGTGGTTCATCAGGAAGACGACGGTCGCGCCGGGGTCGACCGCCGCGAGCCCGGCCTCGTCGGAGAAGCCCAGGCGCACCCGGTAGAGCAGGCGGGCCACCCGGCGCGCGATCCAGGTAGCCGAGCCGGAAGTAGAGGTAGGCGTTGAACGACGGGGACGATCTCGCGGGCGTAGCGGGCCGCCTCGGCCAGCGCCACCTCGTGCGGCATCCCGGCGGCCGCGGGCGCGCTCCTGGGCGGCGGCGAGGACCTGCGGGTCGTAGGTCAGGCGGTCGATCAGCACCTGCCGCTTGGTGAGCTGGAACGGCTTGATCTCGATCTTCAGCCGGGTGTTGAGCTCCGCGATCACGCGGTTGACCCGCCGCCGCAGCACCCAGCGCACGCTCGGCACCAGCAGGCGCTCCACCGCGGCCCAGACGGCGGCCGCGAGCAGCACCGCCATCAGCCAGAGCGGAAGGCTCACGGTCCGCGTCATCTCGTCAGAGCTCGGCGCCGATGATAGCAGGCGTCCGGCTCATCTCCAGATCGCCGCGGGCGCTGGACCGCCGCGGGACCCTCCTAGCACCTGCTTAAGATGTTAGAGATTTCTGATCTTGGCGGGCGCCGCCGGCCAATGAAGACCGCGCGTCACCCGCCGAAAGGAGAACCCCCGATGCCCCCATCCACCTTCCTGCGCCGTGGTGCGCTCGCCCTCGTCCTCCTCTCGTCGCTCGCCGCGGTACCTCCCGCTCCGCTGGCCGCCGCGCCCGCCGGGCCCTACCGCCAGCAGGTCGTCCACCCCCATCCGGGCCGCTTCGGCTCGTTCTGGCGTCTGCTGACGAGCCTCTGGGGGCGCGAAGGCGCCACGACCGACCCGACCGGGCATCACTGACCGCGCGGGCGGGCTCGATGCCGCGGGCTCCCGGCAGGGCGGGGGTGAGCCCGGCCGAGGTGATCCGGGAGCCCTTCATTTTCTTTGTCACGAAAAGAGGGCCTGGGGCAACTCTTATAATTGGAGGCCGAAAATGCCGCGTATCCACCCCAAGAAGGGCCCTATCGAGGCGCTGGTCGCCCAGCTCACGGAGGCGCAGCGGCGCATCCTGCGCCACGCCCTCGACTGTCCTTCCTGCCGGCCGGCGCTCCTCGCGGCGCTCGATCCCGACGCAGAGGAGGGCCCCGGCCTCGGCCGCGTCCTCCCCTGGCGTTTCACCGAGCGGAGCTACGGCGCCACGATCGACACCGTCCTGCGCCGGCTGGAGCCGCGGCTCTGCGTCGCCGAGCGCGAGCAGGCCGAGGCGCCGGCGCTCCTCGCCGAGCTGCTGAGCCACCCGCCCGAGCGCCGCGCCGAGCGGCTCGCAGGCGATGACCGCTTCCACTCGCTCGCCTTCGCCCAGCTCCTCTGCGAGCAGAGCCAGGAGCTGGGCTTCCAAGACGGCTACCAGTCCGCCGCGTTGGCCGAGCTGGCCCTGGCGGCGGTCGACCGGCTCGATCCGGATCTCTACGGCGCGCGCCTGGTCGAGGATGCCCGCGCCCACGGCTGGGTGCTCCTCGGCAACGCCCGCCGCATCGTCTCCGACCTGCGCGGCGCCGACGCGGCGCTCTCCCGCGCCGAGTCGCACCTGGCGCGCGGCACCGGCGCCCGCATGGAGCGCGCCTATCTCCTCGAGCGGAAAGCCTCGCTGCGCCGCGCCCAGGGCCTCTTCGCCGAGGCGGCGGTGCTGCTTGGACCGCACGATCTCGATCTACCAGCGCGCCGGCGAGCTCCACCAGGCGGGCTCGACGATGGTCAACCTCGCCAACCTCACCTACCGCCGGACCGGCGATCCCGAGAAGGCGCTCGAGCAGCTCCGGCAGGCGGCGGAGCGGATCGACCCGCAGGCCGACCCGCGCTTGAACCTCCAGGTCCGCCACAACCTGATCTGGTTCCTCGCCGAGACCGGGCGCTACCTCGAGGCGCAGGCGCTGCTGGCGAAGAGCGGCGAGCTCTACCGCCGCCACGGCGACCCCGCGCTCCGCGTGCGCCGGACCTGGACGGCCGGCAGCATCGCGCGCGGGATGGGCCGGCTCGAAGAGGCGGCGGATCTCTTCCGGCAGGCGCGGGAGGGGTTCATCGAGCTGAAAGTCGCCCTCGACGCGGCATTGGTGTCGCTCGACCTCGCCGGCGTCTGCGCCCGGCTCGGCCGCACCGCCGAGGTCAAGCGGCTCGCCGAGGAGATGGTCCCCATCTTCCGCTCGCGCGACATCCACCGCGAGACCCTCGCCGCCCTGATCGTCTTCCAGGAAGCCGCCGCCGCCGAGCAGGCGACCGTCGGGATGGTCGACGAGATCACCCGGTTCCTCCGCCGCCAGTCGCTGGAAAAATAGATCCGGCTGGGACGGACCCGCACGGGAGAGCCTTCAGCTCCCCGCCCGCCGCCGGCGCCGCGGCGGCCCGGCCGGGCAGAGGCGGAAGGCGGCCGCCTCGCGGGCGGCGCGCGCTTCCTCCTCGTAGGCCTCGCCGGTCACCCGCTCCTCGGCGCGCTCGGAGACCGGCAGGAGGAGGGGCGAGGGCTCCCATCGGTAGGGCAGCCCGGTCTCCCCGTCGATCACCCGTCCCTCCTCGACCGCCGCCGCGGCGGGCGCCAGGGCGAGCCCGGCGAGCGCCTCCTGCAGGCTCTGGAAGCGGCCCTCGGCCCGCGGCGAGAGGAAGCGCAGCCGGCGCCTGCCCTGCGCCGCGGTGTGATAGTGGGAGGGGACGAAGAGGACGCCGTCGAGGCGGAGCCGGTCGCAGGCGAGGACCATGAGCGCCACCATCTCCTGGAGGAGGCCGAGCCCGGGGTGCCGCTGGCCGGGGAGGCGGGGGCGCTCCGGGGTGAAGCGGGCGCGCGGGTTCTGCAGCAGGAGCCACTCGATGCGCAGGAGCTCCAGGCCCGGCGCCGCCGCCCGGTCGCGCCGCGCACGGAGCTCGACGAGCGGCGCCTCGACGCCGCGCGCGCGCAGGCGGAGCGTCTCGCCTCCCGGATTGTCGAGCTCGAGATCCACCTCGACGTGGGCGAAGCCGTGCGCCCGCACCCGCTCGAGGAGGCCGGAGCGCTCGAGGGCGAGCTCGATCCCCTGGCGCGAGTAGAAGCCGAGGAAGCGGCTGCGGGCGGGGATCCCGCCGGCCATGGCCAGATCCTCGGCGGTGAGGCCGAAGTCGTCGCCGCTCGCGGCGCGCTCGTCGCCGCTCAGCTCGCGCGGCGACAGCCGCGCCGCGATGCCGCGCAAGCGGTCGAGGGTGAGCTCGGCGGCCGGCGGCGGCTCGATCGTCCGGCCGGCGAGCAGCCAGGCGAGGAAGCGGGCGGTGTAGGTCCAGGCGCGGCCGCCATAGCCGCCGGCGAGGACGACGGCGAGCGGCACCGGGCCGCCGCTCGCCCGGCCGGCGCCGCGCCTGTCCTCGCGCTGGCCCTCGCGCTGGCCGCGCGCTGGGGCCATCAAAAGCCGCGATCACCCGCTGGTCGCGCGCCAGCATGCCGGCCGGGGAGATCCGCCAGTTGCCGAGCGCGTCGTCGGCCGCCGGGTCGCAGCCGGCGAGGTAGATGGCGAGGCCGGGGCGCACGCGCCGGATGAGCTCGGCGAGGTGGGTGTCGACCGCCGCCAGGTAGGCCGCGTCCTCGACCTCGCCGCCCAGCTCGACGACGGTGGCGTTGGCGGCGACCGGCGCGGTCGTCAGGTTGTGGATCGAGAGCACGTGGACGGCGGGGTCGCCGGCGAGGATCGTCCGCGTGCCGTCGCCGTCGTGGAGGTCGAGATCGACGACGAGGACCGGCGCCGCGAACCCGCGGCCGCGCGCCTCGGCGATCGCCGCCGCGACGTCGTTGACGGCGCAGAAGCGCTCGCCGCGGTCGCGGAAGGCATGGTGCAGCCCGCCTCCCAGGTTGACCGCGAGGGCGCCCTCCTCGAGCGCCAGGCGGACGGCGAGGATGGTGCCGCCCGCCATCGCCCGCTGGGCGGCGAGCACGCGGTCGGGGAGCGGGTCGGGAAGGTCGAGGCCGAGGATGGGGAGGAGCGCCCCGGGCTGCGCCAGCGCCTCGAGGTAGACCTCGTCGTGGACGCGGCGGAGCTGCCCGAAGGTGGCGGGCTCCGGGGCGTGGACGCGCCGCCGGTCGGCCAGCCCCTCGGCGAGGAGGAAGGTGAGGATGCGCTCGCCGCGCAGCGGGTCGACGGCGCCCGGGACCTCGAGCTGGTAGGCGCGGCTGTAGATCAGGTCGACCCGCCGTCCCTCGAGCCAGCCGAGCCGGCCTATCCGGCTGCTCCGCGCGGCGCGGCGGAGCCGGGCGGCGATCCCGCGCCGGACGCGGGTCAGCGGTCCCGGCGGGGAGCCGGGGGGAACCGGCGTATCGGGCGCCTGCGGTCCGGGGCCCGCCGGGGAACCGCGCAGCCGCATCCAGGTCGCCCCCCAGCCGCCGGCCTCGAGCGGCGCGTCGCCGAACGCCTCCACCCGCGGATCGCGCGCCAGGAGGGTGCGCACCATCCGGCGCTGGGCGCCGGTCCCCTTGCCGTGGATGATGCGCAGGTGGAGCAGACCGGCCGCCGCGGCGGCGTCGAGATAGGAGAGGACGACGTCGTGCGCTTCGCGCGCCGGGAAGCTGTGGAGGTCGAGGACGTCGGTCGTCGGCAGCTCGACCGGCGAGCCGGGCTCGGGCTCGCGATCGTCGGGGTCGTCGCCCATCCTCGCCCTGGGATGCCGCCCCTCGATCCGACCTCTAGCGGAACAGCTTGAGGAACACCAGATAGAGCGCGAAACCGTGGTCCGGCCCGGCCACCGGGACGCCGAGGTCCAGGTTGACGACGGTCTGCCACGGCCCGATGAAGGTGCCCACCAGGCCGGTGCCGGCGAGGAGCGTGCGGTCGAGCCCGGTCTGGCGGTCGGTCGCCAGGGCGACGTCGCCGACGGCGTCGATGCGGAACGCCTCGCCGATCTCGAAGCCGTAGGTCAGGTGCGCGGCGGCGGCGGTCGTCGCCCGCACCTCGTTGCTCTGGTACCCGTGCACGCGGGTGTCGCCGAAGAAGCCGAACTGGTACTTGCTGAAGCGGTCGAGCCGCGAGCCCGAGTCGTAGTCGATCTCGGCGCCGATCTTCTGGAACTTGGGCAGATACCAGCTCTTGCTGAGCGAGGCGTCCCAGCGGTAGAAGGTCTTGGCGTCGGGGGTGAAGTCCGCGCTCCCGGGCAGTCCCCAGGCGTCCCACCGCGAGCGCGTGTTGTAGCTGCCGTCGGCGCTGAACCGGTAGCCGCCGCGGGCGAACTGCGTCCCCAGCTCGAAGGAGTGGAGGAAGTTGTCGCTCGGCAGCCGGAAATCGCGCGCCGTGTCCGGCGTGCGGTAGAACCGGTTGTAGAGCAGGCCGTAGTTGAGGTCGACCTTCCAGAAGTTGCCGAGCGGCCGGCCGAGGTGGAGGCCGAAGTTCTCCGGCAGGACCTTGATGTCCTGGTCAGTGACCTCGCGGCCCGCCCGGTAGAGGGTGTCGGTCAGCGGCACGGCGAGGGCGAAGAGGCTGCCGCTGCCGTCGAGCTTGCTGCCGAAGAGGTGGGGCTGGGCGACGCTCGCGTTGCCCAGGGCGCCGGCGAAGAAGACGTTCACCTGCTTGCCGGTCCCCTGGTAATCGAGGTTGAAGTAGTTGACGCCGGCGAGCGGCAGCGGGTAGTCCGCGGCCTTGTCGTAGTAGACGCCGGCCACCGCGAAGAGCTTCGCCTTCGAGAAGCCCTCCTTGACCACCCGCTCGCCGCTCTTGTCCTTGACCAGGTAACGCAGGCCCTTGTCGGTGTCCCGCACCATGGTGACGTCGGAGGCGTCGACGGCGCGCCGCGCCGCCGCGAAGCCGGGGTCGTTGATCGCCAGCTGCGACAGCTCGGTCTCGCGCTCGACGACCGTGCTGCTGCCGACGATCGAGAGGATCTGCTGGCCGGTCAGATGGAGCGGCAGGACGAAGCCCTCCGGCGCCTGGCCGGCCGCCGGCCAGGCGCCGGGCTTGCCCGAGGGGTCGACGGGCGAGTAGGTCCAGGTCTCCTCGTTCGAGAGGATCTCGCCGCCGAGGCCGAGCTGGACGGCGCGGCTCTTCAGGCGAGAGTAGATCCGGCGGTCGATCCACACCGTCCCCTGGTAGAGCCGCTCGCTGACCAGGCCGGCGGTGGCGGGGGCGAAGTCGACCACCCAGGCGTCGCGCCCGCCGACCGTCTCGGTGCCGCGCAGGCGGTAGCGGTACTCCTTGGTGAAGTGGATCTGCAGCGGCAGGGCCGCCGCCTTCTCCGGCTGCACCAGCGGGATCTCGGGGATGGACTTGCCCTTCCAGCGCACGCCGTTGAGGTAGAAAGTCTTCCAGGCCCAGTCGGTCCCCTCGCCGCGGCGGAAGAAGAACGGCCCCTCGAGCGCCGCGTCGAAGGTCTGGTTGGTGCCGCTGAACTGGAACCGCAGATGGGTGGTGTTGACGGCGCGGTAGTGGTCGAGCCGGCGCTCCTGGGCGTCCTCGAACGCCTGCAGCCGGCGCAGGATCTCCTCGACCGGGACGTCGCGCGCCGAGGAGACCGTGAGCTTCTCGGCGACCCCCTGGCCGCGCTCGGCGGCGGTCGGCCGCTCGAGCCCGACGACGGCGACGCGGCCGGGGGCGGCGAGCCGCAGGTCGAGCCCGGCGGCCGTCGTCTGGCCGGCGGGCGGCTCGACCCGTCCGTGCCCGAGCGGGAAGCGCACCGGCCGGCGGAGCGAGCCGTCGGTGAAGTGGAGCGTCAGGCTGCCGTTCTCCGCCCCCGCCGGCGCGACGGCGATGACGCGCAGAGCCAGGTCCTTGCCGCGGACGAAGCTCCAGGCGGCCGCGGCGCCGGTGGGCGTCGAGTACGGGTCGTAGGAGACGTCGCCGGCGAACTCGCGGGCGAGGAGGGCGAAGGGGGCGAGCATGGCCGGTGTCAACGGCGCCGGCTGGGCGGTGGCGGGGGCGCGGAAGAGGGTCAGGTCGACGCCGGCGACGGCCCAGCGGGCGGCCTCGGCGAGCACCTGCGCCGGCTCGTCGGGCAGCGCCAGGGCGTCGAGCGCCACCGGCCGGCCGGGGTCGGCCTTGGCGGCGGCGGCGAGCGCCGCGGCGATCCCCTGCGGCGTGGCGTCGGCGGCGGGCGCCAGGGTCAGGATGTCGACGTAGGCGCCGACCTCCTGGGCGTAGAGGCCGGCGACCGCCGCGGCGGTCGCCGGCAGCGCCGCGGTCGCCACCTTGCCGTCGGGCCGGGCGCCGGTCAAGGCGACCGCCGCGCGCTTGAGGAGGAACCCGTACTCGGCGGCGCTCTCGGCGTCCGCCTCCCGCCCCTCCGGCCGCCACACCACCTGGAGCACCGTGCCGGAAGGCGCCGCGCGCGCCACCGCGGCGGCGGTCTCGAGCTCGCCCTGGAGGCGGGCGGCATGGGCGGCGAGCGGCGGTGGGGTGCGAAAGACGAGGGCGAGCCAGGGGGTGCCGCCGGCTTGGGCGACGCGCGCCGCGGCCTCGCCGGTCGTCGGCAGCGAGGGCGGCGGTGTAGCGGCGGTCCGGCCGCGTCGGGCGGCGCCGGAGCGCTCGCCGCGGCAACGGGAGCGGGGACGGTCGGCGCCGGATTGGCCGCGCTCGGCGCCGCACCGGCATCCGCCGGCGGCGGGGCGAGCAGCACCTCCCAGGCGGTGAAGAGCGGGCTTCCCGGCTTCAGGCCGGACTGGGCGCCGAGCGCCTCGACGAGCCCTTCCGGCGCCTCGACCACCACGCCCGCGCACGGCCTGCAGGGCAGGCCGGCGGCAGCTGCGGGCGCGATGTGCACGCCTAGCGCCAAGGCGAGGACAAGGGCGGCGGAGGCCGGCGTTCGCATAAGGGGCGGTAGCTTATAGCAGGAGGTGCGAGCTCGACCGGCCGTCGTCGACCCCTACTCCGCCGAGACGCGGGGGTCTACAATGGGGTTACAAGCCATGGAATTTTCGGGCAGACTCGCCGCCTTTCCGCCGGGCGACCTTCTCCAGTGGGCGAAGAACGACCGGCGGACGGGCGCCCTGGTGGTACGCCGGAGCGACCGCGAGAAGCGCGTCTACTTCAGCTCCGGCGAGATCGTCGGCTGCCTGTCGACCGACCCCGCCGAGTTCTACGGCCAGCACCTGCTGCTCAACGGCTATCTCTCCGAGGACCAGCTCTTCCAGGCGCTCCATCACTGCACGTCTACGGGGCGCCGCCTGGGAGCGTCGCTCTCCGAGCTGGGTTTCCTCAGCGGCGAGCGGATCCAGCAGACGCTCCGCGAGCAGATCGAGGACTCGGTCTGCGACCTCTTCCTCTGGCAGCGCGGGGTCTTCTACTTCCAGTCCGAGATGCCGCCCGAGGAGGAGATCCTCCCCGAGCCGATTCACACCATGGGTCTCGCGATGGAGGGCTCGCGCTGGCTGGACGAGTATGCCCGGATCCGCCGCATCTTCGTCCACGACAACGTCGTCCTCTCGAACGACAGGCCGCCGTCGGCGGCGGACGCCACGCCGCTCCAGCAGCGGATCTTGAAGGAGGTCGACGGCCGCTCGACCCTCTCCGAGCTCTACAAGACGATCCGCGGCTCCTACTTTCGCTTCCTCGAGGCGGGCTACCAGCTCTGCGTCGCCTCGCGGCTCGACATCGAGCAGGTGGGCGAGGACCATACGACCTCGACCCACGAGATGTCGGTCTACGACCTGCTGATGGAGCAGGCGACCGAGGAGCAGGTGCTGGTGGCGCGCCGGCACATGGCGATCCCGCTCGACCTCCTCGAGCGCTGCTACCCGGTCTGGGTGGCCGAGCCGACGACCGACGAGCAGCAGCGGATGCCGGCGCGGGCGCGCGACTTCTACGCCCGCTTCGACGGCAGGACCTCGCTCGCCGAGGCCTTCTCGGGGGACGCCCGCCTGCGCGGCCGCGAGATGGACCTCCTCCTCCTGCAGCTCCAGAAGGGGAGCCTCGCCCTCCTCCCCGCGACCCTCGACAAGCTCGAGCAGGACGCCGACACCCGCGCCGAGCCCCCCTTCAAGCGCTGGTGGAAGCGGGTGTTCGCGGCGCGGGTGGGTTAGGCGAGCCCGGCGGCCGGACCGCCGGGAGCCGGGGGTTGCTCGCGGGTGTAGAGCGCCTCGTGGTAGGGGCGGCCCTTGCGCAGCCTGTGGAGGCGGCCTGAATCGGCCATCCGCTTGAGGACGATCGCCACCTGCTCCTCGTCGGCCGGCCGGCGCAGGTGCGCCGCGTAGCGGCGGTTGACCTCGGCCGTCACCGTCCGCGCCCCGAAGCGGGCGCTCCCCGCCTTGTCCTCGAGCACCCGGGAGACCATGCGCGTCAGCTTCGGCCGGGAGCGCGAGCCCAGGTCCTCCCCGGCCGGCTCGGCGGCCACCGCCTGGGCCGCGATCTCCTCGGCCGTCGCCGCCGCCGTCCGCAGGCTCTCGTAGCACTGGGAGATCCGCTCCAGCTCGGCGGCATGGACGCTGCGCCGCTCCCGGAAGAGCGCCTCCTGCTCGGCGCAGAGGCCCTCCTGCCGCCGGTGGAAGGCGACCTTGGCCTCGAGGTCGGCCAGGAGATCGGCGAGAGACGACATAGGATCTAGGGAAGCCTCATCTCCCGACAGAATAGCATGAAAGGGCCGGGAATCTGTGTCAATTCACAATAAATTGGGATTGACTTCCTGCCCGCCTACCAAATTTAGTCGTGAGTAGGGCTCGCCAAGGCCCGGATAACGTTCTCCCCGCGGGGCGTAGCCTCGCCTGTCAGGAATGCGACCAACTTTGGAGCAAGGTCGGGAAATTTACCGACTGAGTACTCCATGCTCCCGACGGATGCGTGCATCCCAGCGCTCCGGGAGCACGAGATCCCGCCTTTTCTGGCCTTCCCGAGGACCGGCGTAGGTTGCCGTGCGATAGGCGAGCGCCAGCTCCAGACAAAACAAGGCGAATCAGGCAGGTAGTAGGCCATGCATGGAAGGAGCTGGCGCAGCCTCCTGACGACCTTGCGCCGCCGAGCGCCGGCCCAGCCGGCGAGCGCGGGCTTCGCTACAATGCCGGCACGGAGGAATTCATCGTGCACCGCTCGCCGCGCCGTCTTCTGCCGGGCGCTCTCGCGCTCCTCGTCCTCGCTCCCGCGCTCGCCCGCGGCCAGGCCGATCCGGCCGCGCGGCCGGGGAACCGGCCGGTGGCGCCGTTCCGGATCCTCGGCAACATCTACTACGTCGGGGCGAGCGACATCACGTCGTTCCTCGTCGCGACGCCTCGCGGTCTGATCCTCCTCGACGGCGGCTTCGTCGAGACGGCGCCGCAGATCGAGGCGAACGTCGAGCGGCTCGGCTTCAGGCTCGCCGACATCAAGGTGCTCTTGAACAGCCACGCGCACATGGACCACGCGGGCGGCTTCGCCGAGCTCAAGCGGCGCAGCGGCGCCGCGCTCGCCGCGAGCGCGGCGGACGCCGTGCTCCTCGCCCGCGGCGGGCACGGCGACTTCCGCTTCGGCGACACGCTGACCTTCCCGCCGGTCGTCGCGGACCGCATCCTCAAGGATGGCGACACGGTAACTCTCGGCGGGACGGTGATGACGGCGCACCTGACCCCCGGCCACACCCCCGGCAACACCACCTGGACCACGACGGTCGAGGAGAAGGGGAAGACCTACCGCGTCGCCTTCATGGGCTCGGCCACGATCAACCCCGGCGTCGTCCTCCTCGGCAACCCCGCGTATCCCGGGATCGCCGGCGACTACGCCAGGTCGTTCGCGGTGCTGAGATCCCTCCCCTGCGACGTCTTCCTCGCTCCCCACGGCTCGTTCTTCCACCTCGCGGAGAAGGCGCGCCGGCTGGCGGCGGGCGAGACCCCGAACCCGTTCGTCGACCCCGCCGGCTGCCGGGCGTACGTGGCGCAGATGGAGACGGCCTACGACGAGCAGCTCAGGAAGGAAAAGAAGGCGGCGCTGCCGTGATCCGCGAGCCGCTCGCCGCGCGCGGGGCCGGCGCCCGTTCCGGGTTCCGCTTCCGCGGCGAGGAGATCAGCCGCTTCGAGGGCTTCAGCGACGCCGTCCTCGGCTTCGCCGTCACCCTCCTCGTGGTGTCGCTCGAGGTGCCGCGGACGTTTCCCGAGCTGCTCGCCAACATGCGCGGCTTCGGCGCCTTCGGGATCTGCTTCGCCATCCTGGTCTGGGTCTGGTATCAGCAGTACCTCTACTTCCGCCGCTATGGGCTGGAGGACGCGACGTCGATCTTCCTCAACTCGGTCCTCCTCTTCGTGGTCCTCTTCTACATCTATCCCCTGAAGTTCCTCTTCCGCCTGCTGATCGACCAGCTGACCGGGCGAAGCCTGAGGGTGCTCTCGCCGTCGGGCCGGCCGGAGCTGGTGATCGAAGCGGCGCAGGCGCCGCTCCTGATGCAGATCTACGGGCTGGGCTTCGTCGCCATCTTCGTCGTCTTCGCCCTGCTCTATCTCCACGCCTACCGCCAGCGCGGCGCGCTCGCGCTCACCCCGCTCGAGGTCTTCGACACGCGCGAGAGCATCCAGGCGGCGCTCCTCAACATCGCGGTCGGGCTGATCTCGCTCTCGATCTCGCTCTGCGGGCTCGGCGGCCGCCTGTCCGGCCCCCTCTCGGGCTGGACCTACGGCCTGATCGGCCCGTTCGCCGCGACCCATAGCGCGATCATGGGCCGGCGGCGCCGGGCGCTCGAAGGCTGACGGGCGGTCTTCGGCGGGGTGACGGGCGGCGGGAGCGCTCCCCACCGGGCGGTGGGGAGCGGGAGAGGAACGGTCGGGTCTCAGGCTTCGGCGGTGCCGAGCTCGGTCGAGCGGACGGTCACCGGGATGCCCATCTTCTCGCGCAGCTTGGCCTCGAGCTCGTCGGCGAGGTCGAGATTGTCGCGCAGGAACTGCTTCGAGTTCTCGCGCCCCTGGCCGACGCGCAGGTCGCCGTAGCTGTACCAGGCGCCGCTCTTGACCACCAGCTTGTGCTCGACGCCCAGGTCGATCAGCTCGCCCATGCGCGAGATCCCCTCGCCGTAGTCGATGTCGAACTCGGCCTGGCGGAAGGGGGCGGCCACCTTGTTCTTGACCACCTTGACCTTGGCGCGCGAGCCGGTCACCTCCTCGCCCTCCTTGATCGAGGCGATGCGGCGGATGTCGATGCGCACCGAGGAGTAGAACTTGAGCGCGCGGCCGCCGGTCGTCGTCTCGGGGTTGCCGAACATCACCCCGATCTTCTCGCGGATCTGGTTGATGAAGACGAGGCAGGTCTTCGACTTGGCGACGATCGCGGTCAGCTTGCGGAGCGCCTGCGACATCAGGCGCGCCTGCAGGCCGACGTGCGAATCGCCCATCTCGCCCTCCAGCTCGGCCTTGGGCACCAGGGCGGCGACCGAGTCGATGACCACCACGTCGACGGCGTTCGAGCGCACCAGCATCTCGGCGATCTCGAGCGCCTGCTCGCCGTTGTCGGGCTGCGAGACCAGCAGGTTGTCGATGTCGACCCCCAGCCGCCGCGCGTACTCGGCGTCGAGGGCGTGCTCGGCGTCGATGAAGGCGGCGATGCCGCCGCGCTTCTGGGCCTGGGCGACGACCGAGAGGGCCAGGGTCGTCTTGCCCGACGACTCCGGCCCGAAGACCTCGACGACGCGCCCGCGCGGGAAGCCGCCGATGCCGATCGCGTAGTCGATCGAGAGGGACCCCGTCGGGATCGCCTCGATCGCCAGGTGCTCCTTCGCTCCCAGGCGCATGATCGAGCCCTTGCCGAACTGCCGCTCGATCTGGGAGAGCGCGGAGTCGACGGCCTTCAAACGGTCCAGCTTCGGTTCTGCCATGGGGATTACCGCTCCTTGAGGCCCGCGAGGGGCCGCTCTGGCGCGCGTCGAGCCCCGGCCCCGCTCCTCGCGAGCCGTGCCGCCGGGGGGCGTGAATGCGCCGCTACTCCCGCCATAGTAGAGGACGGAAAAGGTGGGGTCAATCTGGCAGGGAGCCGTGGTGATCCCCTCCCGCGTAGCATCCGGTTGTATAGCACCGGTGACGAACCGTTCGCCCGAAAAGGTCGACGGGGGATGAGCGCTCGGCCCCTAACGCTCCCTCCGGGAGCAACACGACACCTTTGACACCTGCCGACAAGTGGTCCTTTCCAACCGCGCTTACGAGGGCCGCCGGTTTGGTGTCGCGCGCCCTTGAGCCGGAGCCAAAAATTCTCTTGACAGGTCTGTCTAGTCTGGTTTATTTATTATCTCGTTCGATGGCTTCCAGGATGAAGGGAAGCCCAATTGCTGCAGATCGCAGCAGAAAGGAGACCATCATGAAGAAAGTGCTTGCCCTTATCGCTCTCGCGACTTGCCTGATGACCCCCTCTCTGCCCGCCGCAACGAATCAGGTGGCACCTCGGAGTACGCCAAAGATTCACCAGGTCGCGCAATTGCCCTGGGAAGGCGCAGGCGCCGCGGCTTCCACGAGGAGCACTGGTACCTCATCGCCTCATGACCCGCTGAGCAATGCCGTGGACAGCGCAGAGCCGATCCAGTGCTCTGATCGTTGCTGTGCGGCCTGCACGCAGTGCGCCAACAACAACAACTATTGCGACCTCTGCTTCAACAACTGCCCAGCGAGTTGATTGCGACTAGACGGTTCGGATCACCGACCCATCTATACTCTATGTGCGAGGGCCCGGCATGACTGGGCCCTCTATCCTATCGAATATCTCCTAGTCAGTCTGCTTGGGGTGGGGCTTGAGCGCTCTCATAGACTTACGCTTAACGGGGCAACAATATACTTGACTCACCCTGGATTCTCCGGTAGAGTCTGGTCATGGACACCGAGACCGACCTCCCCGAGACCCTCCTGGGTACGATCAAGCTCTTCTCCGATCCCGACGTAGCGCTCGCGTTCGTAGCTAAGCTCCGCTGGCCGAACGGCGTTACCTGCCCGGAGTGCGGCGCCCCCGAGCCTTCCTTCCTGAGCACTCGCCGGCTCTGGAAGTGCCGCGCCTGCAAAAAGCAATTCTCCGTCAAGGTCGGTACGATCTTCGAGGACTCGCCCATCGGCTTGGATAAGTGGCTCCCGGCGCTATGGCTCGTGGTCAACTGCACGAATGGTATTAGTTCCTATGAGATCGCGCGCGACATGGGCGTTACCCAGAAAACCGCTTGGTTCATGGTGCACCGTATCCGGCTCGCAATGCAGACCGGCACCTTCGGCAAGATGTCGGGCGAGGTCGAGGTAGATGAAACCTACATCGGCGGTAAGGTCCGGTTCATGCACAAGAGCAAGCGCGAGGAGAAGATCAAGGGGACCGGCGGGATGGGCAAGGCCGCAGTCATGGGGTTGCTAGAGCGTCATGGCGAGGATGGACATAGCCGCGTGAAGACAAAGGTTGTCCTGAACGTCCGCCGGAGCACTCTTTCCCCCGAGGTGCGGAGCATGTAGAGCAGGGATCGGAGGTTTTACCGATGCTCTCAGATCATATGAGGATCTCGGGCGCGACTTCATCCACCAGGTAATCGACCACGCCGAGAGCTACGCCGAGGGTAAGGTTTACACCAATGGCTTGGAGAACTTCTGGAGTCTGTTGAAGCGCGCGATCCGCGGCACTTACGTGAACGTCGAGCCGTTCCACCTCTTCCGCTACCTGGACGAAGAAACCTTCCGGTTCAACTCGCGTAAGCTCAGCGACGGCAGGCGGTTCCTGGAGACCGCAATGGGTGTGTTCGAGAAGCGTGGTCACCTATAAGGAGTTGATCGGAGATCCGGCTACGACGCCAGCGTAGAGGACGGAGGAAGAAAGTAATGAAAGGGGAGCCGGAGCCGCCAGGCGATCCTCCGACGAGCGAGGAAACATCCTTCGACCGTTTCACCAAGTTCACGCGGCGGATATTGTCAGTGCCTAAAGCTGAGTTGGAGGAGAAAGAGCGAGCATATAAGGAAGAGGGGAAGCATACCCGCAAGCCGCGCCCTGCTGATTGAGTAGGCGAGTTGGGTACATCGGACGTTCGCGGCACTCCCGGTTTGCGCAGAAGACTCTGCGAGCGGGGGGATTTGCTGGCAACCTAAAAATGTACGTCGTCTATGACAACCCCTCCCCTCTCCTCCCCTCCCTCGCGCGAGACGGCCTACCTCTACGACGATGAAGAGGCCGCGCTTGAAGAGAGGGCGAAGCGGGAACGGTGCTCCAAATCGGAGGTTATCCGGCGGGCTCTCCGGGAATATCTGAGGCTGACTGGCTAGGCCCCTCGGCCAATTTTGTCGAGAGATGGCGCATGAAAGCCCGAACGGCGCCATAGATTTCGCGCGCTTCCTCCTCATCATAATGTTGATCTACATGAAGAGTAGTATTCCTCCATGCATCCTTGATCGCGCGCAGGTTGGCGGTGGCTGTGGCGAAGAAAGGTGCGGCAGTTACCCACTCTGGGCTTCGCTCATTGTGCGGCTTCGCCAATTCTCTATCGCAACGCTTCAGGATCTTGTCCCAGGTAGGATTGGTTCTCGGGTCGAGCGTCGGATCATTCAGTGCCTTGCCCAGTGTACGCAGACCGCCCTCGGCTATCCTCATAAGGTGAAACACGCATGCGGTGTTTCGCCCCAAGGCTAGGCACTTGGCTGCTTCTTCAACGTCGCGAATGACACTAGGGAAGCGAGTAACGGTATCGCTCCAATCTTTGCGCGGAAGCTTGTAAATCCCCGCTTCGCGCGTTGTCAGCGACAAGAACACGGTTTCCGATAACTCATCCCGCAAGCGGCCAATCAGTTCTCTTAAAAGATTACGTAATTCTCCCCAATCGGGCTTAGGGTCGCGAAGGAAGAGCCTCAATCGCTTAATTGTAACGAGCGACGCCCTAAGATCAATCGCCGCACACTCGGGTTCCAAGTCGGAGAGAATTGTCAGAGTGCTGGTTCTGGTTCCTTCGTCTAGGGCTGGGGACATGCCGTCGTTGAGGTCGACTTGCACCAGAGCCACCGTAGTCATGGCGTCCAGAAAGCCGATCCTCTCAACTAGGGCCTCGGGGTGAAATTCCTGCATAATCTCTAGCAGGCTAACGAGCTGGAGGCGGTTTCGCCTCCAAGCTGGGAGTCTGTTATCCCCGCTTTCCGCCGCCAACGGCAATACGATCTAGGTTCGACGGTCAGGAGCATAACCCCTCTTCGCTTGGTGAGTCAAGTATATTGTTGCCCTTAATGGCGTGTCTACAGATCGTCATCCCGGCGTACAACGAGTTTGCGCGGTCGAGGATCTGCTGCGTCGGGTCGCCGCGGCCGCTCCTCGTCGGGATTGAGGGCGAGATGGACGACGGCTCGATGGACGGTACCCGCGAGCTGCTGCGCGGGATCGCGGTACGCGGCGAGTGGCCGCTTCGCTTGATCGAGTAGCCGGTCAACCACGGGAAGGCGCTGCCCCGCCGCTTCGCCGCGGCGGCGGGCGATATTGTTCTCATCCAGGACGCCGACTTGAGTGCGCCCCCGCCGACTACCGGAGTTCCTGTGCCCGTCTTTGCCGACGAGGCGGAAGTCCGCGGTGGTAGCCGGGCGCGCAACGTGCATGCGGATTATCCGCCGAGTCTCAGGCAGCGGCTGCGCCGGCCGCAACGCTTCCGTCCGCGAGGTCGAGGAGACACACTCATGCGTCGACGCCTGCCCGCTAGTACGCAGAAGGAGATCCCGGCGACCGCCCGCTTCAGTTCGCTCGTCGCGGCGGTGGCCGCCGCGGGCCTCGTCCTCGCCGCCGGCGCGGCCGAGGCCCAGCCCTTCCGGTTCTATCTCGCCACGGTGCCCGGCACCGCGTCGGGCTTCCAGGTCCCTCATAACCCGGCGCTCAATCCGACCGGGCAGATCACCGTCGAGGCCTGGGTCTTCCATGCCACCTCGACCGGCGCCGGCGTCTGCCGGAACATCGCCGGCAAGGGCTATCTAAGCGCCTGGTGGATCGGCATCTGCGGCGACCAGCTGCGCAGCTACATCAAGGGCAGCAACTCGGACCAGACCTCCGGCACCATCCCGGCCGGCCAATGGACGCACGTCGCGGTCACCTACGACGGCACGTCGCGCCGCCACTACATCGACGGCGAGCTGGTCCACATCTATCCCGAGACCGGGGCGCTCACCACCGACACCAGGCCGGTCGACATCGGCACCGACGAGGACTACCTGATCGCCCAGCCGCAGACCTACGTCGACGAGGTACGGCTGTGGAACGTCGCCCGCACGCAGGCGCAGATCCGCAGCACGATCAACGTGCGCCTGCTCGCCCCGCAGACCGGGCTCGTCGCGGTGTGGAACTTCGACGAGCCGGGCACCGAGCCCATCCACGGCTACAACGGCGTCTTCTACCACGGCGCCGACGTCGCCCATCTCCCGGTCTTCGGCGGCCCCTGTGCCACCGACGCGCACCAGCTCTGCCTGCTCGGCCGCTTCTCGGCCGTCGCCAGCTTCCGCACCGGCCCGCCGGGCGCGGCGGAGACCGCGGCGTCGGTCGTCAACTGCCCCAATCCCGGCTCGGGCCTCTTCTGGTTCTTCTCGCCCGACAACTGGGAGCTGATGGTCAAGGGGATCGACGGCTGCGCGGTCAACAGCCGCTTCTGGCTCTTCTCGGCCGCCACCACCAACGTCTTCTATCGCCTGGAGGTCCTCGACGTCCCCAACGGCGAGCAGCGGATCTACTTCAACTACCCCGGCCCGCCCGCCCCGGCGGTGACCGACACGGGCGCTTTCGCCAACTGCCCGTAGGCTCGGGGGAGGAAAGCTCGTCATATAGACTGACGCACCATGACGCGTCTATCGATCGTCATCCCGGCGTACAACGAGCGCGCCACGGTCGAGGACCTGTTGCGCCGGGTGGCGCAGGCGCCGCTGCCCGACGGCGTCGAGCGCGAGATGATCGTCGTCGACGACGGCTCGCGGGACGGCACCCGCGAGCTGCTCCGCGCGATCGCGGCACGCGGGGAGTGGCCGCTGCGCTTGATCGAGCAGCCGGTCAACCAGGGCAAGGGCGCCGCCATCCGCGCCGGCTTCGCCGCCGCGGCGGGCGACATCGTCCTCATCCAGGATGCCGATCTCGAGTACGACCCGGCGGACTATCCGGCGCTCCTCGCCCCCATCCTCGAGGACGAGGCGGACGTCGTCTTCGGCTCGCGCTTCCTCGGCGGGCCCCACCGCGTCCTCTTCTTCTGGCACTCCCTGGGGAACCGATTCCTCACCATGCTGTCCAACATGCTGACGGACGTGAATCTCTCGGACATGGAGACCTGCTACAAGGTCTTCCGGCGCGAGGTGCTCGACGGCATGAAGCTCGAGTCCAACCGCTTCGGCATCGAGCCCGAGCTGACCGCCAAGGTGGTCAAGACGGGAGCGCGGATCTACGAGGTCCCCATCTCCTACCGCGGCCGGACCTACGCCGAGGGCAAGAAGATCGGCTGGAAGGACGGCTTTTCGGCGATCTGGGCGATCTTCAAGTACAACTGGCTCTCCTGATGGAGCGCGATATGCTTTCCGGGTCAGTGGGTCAGTTTGGTCCCGAGGACGGCCGCCTGGAAGGGGGTTTGGGAGGGTGGTCCCGAGGGCGGTCGCCCGCAGCGGACCCAACGGACCCACTACTCTTTCCGGGCTCGAGCCGGCATCGAACTTGTAGCGCAGACCGCGTATGGAACCCCTGATCCTCGAGGCCACCGACCCGGCGCGGGCCGCCGGCACCATCCGCCTGCTGGAGGAGAACGTCGCCCGCGTCATCCGCGGCAAGCGCGAGGTGATCCGCCTGGCGGCGATCTGCCTGCTCGCCAAGGGCCACATCCTCATGGAGGACGTGCCGGGGGTGGGGAAGACCACCCTGTCGCAGGCGCTCGCCCGCTCGCTCGGCCTGTCGTTCCAGCGCATCCAGTTCACCAGCGACCTGCTGCCCTCGGACATCCTGGGGGTCTCGATCTTCAACCAGCAGGCGCAGGCCTTCGAGTTCATCCCCGGACCGATCTTCGCCAACGTCGTCCTCGCCGACGAGATCAACCGCGCCACCCCGAAGACCCAGTCCGCCCTCCTCGAGGCGATGAGCGAGCGGCAGGTCTCGATCGAGAGGAAGCGCTTCACCCTCCCCGAGCCCTTCACCGTCCTCGCGACGCAGAACCCGCTCGAGTACCAGGGCACCTTCCCGCTCCCCGAGTCGCAGCTCGACCGCTTCCTGATGTCGCTCTTCCTCGGCTATCCGCCGCGCGCCGACGAGAAGGACCTGCTGCTGTCGGGCGGCGTCGAGGAGATCCTGGACGAGCTCGGGCCGGTGCTGACGCGCGACGAGCTGCTCGACCTCCAGGCGCAGGTGCGGCGCGTCCACGTCGCCGACAAGCTCGCCGACTACATCCTGTCGCTCGCCGAGGCGACGCGCCGGGGCGGCGACTTCCTCCTCGGCGTCTCGACCCGCGGCGCCCAGGGCCTCTACCGCGCCACCCAGGCGCTCGCCCTCTCCGAAGGGCGCGGCTACGCGGTGCCGGACGACGTGCAGCGCCTGGCCGCCCCCGTCCTCGCCCACCGCGTGGTGCTGAAGCGCGGCGGCGGCGACCTCGACAGCGCCAGGAAGGCGATCGAACGCGTCGTCGCCGCGACGCCGGTGCCGCTCTAGGGGTCGACGCTGAAACGGAGCGGACCGAGCTTGGTACGCGCTATCCATCGTCATCCTGAACGGAGTGAAGGACCTGGGAGGGGGAAGGGCCGCGCCTGCGAGGGCTCCCACCCCCGGATCCTTCGCTGCGCTCAGGATGACAAGCTCTCCGCCTGGTAGATCTTCCGTAGAGGAGCCGCAGCTCTCCCATGCGCCGCACCGTCCCCGAGGGCATCCGCATCACCAAGGTGGGGCTGTGGTACGTGCTGCTGACGGTGATCACCGCCATCGCCGCCACCAACACCGGCAACAACGCCCTCTACATGGTCCTGGCGGCGATGTTCGGCACGCTGATCCTCTCCGGCCTCGCCTCGCGCGAGAACGTGCGCGGCCTGGCCGTCGAGCTCGATCCGCCGGAGGAGATCTTCGCCAACCGCCCCTTCGCGCTCCCGTTTACGCTCCGCCACCGGGGCCGCGTCCTGCCGCGCTGGTTCCTGCTCTTCTCAGTGGCGCGGACGGCGCAGCCGCTCCTCGTGCCCTATCTGCCGCGGCGGGGCAAAAGCGCCGGCAGGATCGACATGATGGTCGGCGCCCGCGGCCGGCACAGCTTTCCCTACGCCCACGTCTCCTCGCTCTTTCCCTTCGGCTTCTTCCGCAAGGGGGTGCGCTACCGGGTCGAGCTCGAGGTGCTGGTCTACCCTGAGATCTTCCCAGCCGGCCCGGCGCGCCTCTCCGGCGCCCACCAGCAGGGCGACGAGGGGAGCCGGCAGGCGGGCTGGGGGCACGACCTCCATGCTCTGCGCGCCTTCCGCCGCGGCGACGACCCGCGGAGCATCCACTGGAAGCAGACGGCGCGCACCGGCCGGCTCATCTACATGGAGCGCGAGGCCGAGAAGAGCCGCCGCCTGGCGATCCTCTTCGACAACGCGGTGGGTGAGCTCGCCGACGCGGCCGCCAAGGTGCGCTTCGAGCGGCTGGTCTCCGAGGCGGCGACCGCCGCCCTCGACCACCTGGCGCGCGGTTACGAGGTCGAGCTGGTGACCCGCGAGCGCACCCTCCCCTTCGCCGGCGGCCCGCGCCAGCGCCTGGCCATCCTCGAGCACCTCGCCCTCGTCGCGCCGCTGCCGGCGCGCGGCCATGCCGCGCCGCTCGCCTCGGCGGACCCGCGGGCGCCGGAGCTGCGCGTCCACCTCGAGCCGGAGCGGCTGGCCGGATGACCTTCGGCCGGCAGAAGCGGCTCCTCCTCGGCTGGCTGGCGCTCCTCGCGCCGCTGCCGCTGCCGTTCAACGACATCGTCGAGTGGCCGGTGCTCGTCGCCTACCTGGGCGGCGTGCTCCTCTTCCTCTACCGGGCGCGGCGCGACCCGCCGCGCTGGCTGCCGGTCTGGGGACTGAACGTCCTGGGGCTCGTCTACCTGCCGATCTTCCTCGCCGACCTCTTCGTCTTCGACCGCGGGCACCTCACCCATCCGGTCATCCACCTCTGCCTCTTCTCGCTGCTCGTCAAGCTCTTCGCCCTGACCCGCGAGCGCGACAAGTGGCAGGCGGCGATGGGCGTCTTCTTCCTCTTCCTCGCCAGCATGGGGACGAGCGTCCACCCGGCGATCTCCCTCTTCCTCGTCGCCTTCCTGGTGCTCACCCTCGCGCTCCTCATGCGCTTCGCCTTCCTCCACGTGCTGGCCGGCTTCGGCCGCGACGACGAGTCGCTCGCCCATCTGCCGATCGGCGGCTTCCTCGCCTTCGCCTCGCTCGCCGTCGTCGTCGTGGCGGTGCCGCTCTTCGCCCTGCTGCCGCGGGTGCGCTCGCCCTACATCGTGGGGCGCGGCACCGGCACCGGCACGACGATCGAGGCCGCCGGCTTCGCCGACTCCGTCACCCTCGACTCGATCGGCCGCATCCGCGGCAGCCGCGAGGTCGCCATGCGCCTGCAGGCCGAGGGGGCGCGCGCCGGGCCCGCCGAGCTGCGCTTCAAGGCCGCCACCTACGACCGCTACGAGGAGGGGAGCTGGCAGCGGGCGCCGCGGGTCGGCGAGCTGCCGCGCAGCCAGGGCGTCCACTTCTGGCTGGCGCGCGGCGACCGCATGGCGGCCCGCCAGCCGATGGACTCGGTCACCCGCTGGCTGAAGGTGTGGCTCCAGCCGCTCCACTCGCGGAGCCTGCCGCTGCCGGTCGAGACCGCCGTCGTCGAGCCGCGGGTCGCCGGCCTGATGATGGACGAGGGGGGGGCGGTCTCCCTCGGCTTCATGCCGCTCGAGGTGCTCGAGTACCGGGTGGGCCTCGCGCCGCGCCCGGTCTCGAGCGGCATCGCGCCCCGGCTCTCACCCGCCGGGGCGCCGGGCGAGCCGGGCGAGCCGACGCTCGATCTCGCCGGCGTCTCGCCGCGCATGAGGGAGCTCGCCGGACGGGTGATGGGGCAGGGGCCGGCCGGGCTGCGCGCCAGGCGGCTCGAGACCTACCTGACAAGTCACTACGCCTACACCCAGGACTTCCGCGGCCGCTCGACCGAGAACCCGATCGAGGACTTCCTCTTCCGCTACCGGAGCGGCCACTGCGAGTACTTCGCCTCGGCGATGGTGCTGCTCCTGCGCTCGCAGGGGATCCCGGCGCGCCTGGTGACCGGCTTCCTGGGAGGCGAGTACAACCCGTTCGAGGGCTACACGATCGTCCGCGACACCAACGCCCACGCCTGGGTCGAGGCCTACGTGGCGGACGGGCCGGCGGGCGGCGCGGCGGGAGAGTGGCGGATCTTCGACCCCACGCCGCCCGCCGGCCGTCCCGCCGAGGCGGGGGAGGGCGCCTGGCCGCTCGCCCATCAGGCCTACGATTTCCTGCTCTTCCGCTGGGACCGCTACGTCCTGACCTATGGGCTCTACGATCAGATCCGCATCGTCTCCGAGCTGCACGACCTCTGGGAGCGGATGCGGCATGCCTTCGACCGTCCCGGCGCGGCGCCCGGCCGGCGGGCGCCCTCGTCGGCCGCCGCCACGGGAGCGCTCACCAGAACGCTGGCGCCGCGCGCCGACCGGCGGCCCAAGGCGATCACCCTCGCCCTCCTCTTCGCGGCCCTCGCCCTGGTCGCCTGGCGGCTCGTCCGCGCCTACCGCGCGCCGCTCACCGCGACCCGCGCCTACCGCCGGCTCCGCCGCCGGGCGAGCGGCGCCGGCCTCGCCATCCCCGACTCGATCGCGCCTCTCGCCTTCCGCCGCGCCGCGGCCGCCCGCTACCCCCAGGCCGCCGAGCCGGCGGCGCGGGTGATCGACTTCTACCTCAAGGAGAGCTTCGGCGAGCGGCCGCTCGCCGACGACGAGCTCGACCAGCTCCGCGAGGCCCTGTCACAGGCCGAGCGGGGGTTGCGCAAGGCGGGGTAGGCGTCCGCGGAGCTATACTGGAGATGCAGCCATGGCTCGAACTCTCCCCAACCCTCCACCTGGTTTCGACGACCTGACCGTCGAGGAAAAGGTCGACTACGTGCAGTCGTTATGGGACCGCATCGTGGCTCATCCAGGAGACGTGCCGGTGCCCGATTGGCACCAGCGGGTGGTCGAGGAACGGTTGGCCGCTCACCGGTCCGATCCGGCTGCGGCGCGGCCGTGGGATGAGGTCCGCGAAGACGTGGCCAAGAAGCTGCAGGATCACCGCTCGCGCCAGGAATGACGCCGGCTCTCCTTCTTCGACCGGAGGCACAGGTCGATTTCGAGGCGGCGGCGCTCTGGTACGAGGACCAGCGGCCCGGCCTCGGCGAGCTTTTCCGCCGAGGTCTCCGATCTGATCCAGCGGATCGCCCAATCACCTCTCCGGTTCCCCGCGGTCTTGTCCTCCGTGCGGCGGGGTCTCCTTCACGGATTTCCCTATGCTGTCTATTTCACCGTCGGTGAACAGGAGCTCGTGATCCTTGCGGTTCTACACCAGCGGCGTGATCCGGCAGTGTGGAAACGTCGATTGTGAGCAGTGCACCAGCGGCTCGCGCAGACGCCGCTTCCCCTACGGCCGGTACGTCACCCCCACCGCGACCACCGGGTAGAAGTCGTAGCGCGCGATCCGCCGCTCGGCGTCCTTCTCCTCTTGGGCGATGGCGAGGTCGAGGAGGGCGCGGCCGCCGGGGATCTGGAGGATGGGGCTGTTGGCGGGGAGGAGCGGCGTCAGGGTCACGCGGCCGTGGCCCTGGTAGGCGACGCCGAGGTCGGCCTTGAAGGCGAAGCGGCTGCCGCCCGCGGCGCGGCCCCAGCCGAGGCCGGCATAGGGGGCGAGGGAGGGGAAGTCCACCCGGCCGCGCAATCCCCCCACCAGGCTCGCCGGCACGTCGACGCCGCCGATGCGGTAGACCCCCGAAGGGGGCGGGATGCTCGTTCCGGTGACCCGCGTGGCGTCGTAGAAGAGGCCGGCGGTCAGCCGGAAGGGGCTGGCCCCGGGGTGCCAGTCGGCGAAGAGCTGCGCCGAGCGGAGCTCCCCCCTCGCTTCGTAGTCGATCGAGGCGAGCGAGCGGCGGCCTGAGACGGTCCAGCCGGCGATCCCCAGGCGGCCGTCGAAGCGCGGCGAGAAGGTATGCCCCACCTGGACGCCGGCCCCCAGGGTGCCCGCGTCGAGCGAGACGGCGGTCTGGGCGTCAGCGGGACGAGCCCGCAGAGACGTCAGGGCGAAGCAGGCGGCCAGGGCGACGCGGGCGAACCGCCGGCTCGGATGGCTCGGATGGCTCGGCTGGCTCGGCTGGCTCAGACGTAGCGGGCGAATCGGGGGCATCGGGGGCATCGGGGCGTCGAGCCTTCGTGGCATGCGGTCTCTCCGGGGCGGCTTCGTGCATCTCCCCCGCACCGCGGTCCTGCGATGCCCGTGCCACGGCTCTCGGGCCAGGCTCTCGGGTAGACTTGGGATGCGCGGGAGGCCGGATAAGCCCGCGCGACCGTACGGCGAGCCGCAGGGGGAGCGCCCCCGGGGAGGAGAGAACGATGCAGATCGGCATGGTGGGTTTGGGACGGATGGGGGCCAACATGGTCCGCAGGCTGCTCCGGGGAGGGCACGAGTGCGTGGTCTACGACCGCGACGCCGCGCCGGTCGCGGAGCTCGTCAAGGAGGGCGCCACGGGCGCCGCGTCGCTCGACGAGCTGGTGCAGAAGCTCGCCGGCCCGCGCACGGTGTGGCTGATGCTCCCGGCGGGCGAGGTGACCGAGCAGACCGTCGCCACCCTCGCCGAGCGGCTGGCGCCGGGGGACGGCATCATCGACGGCGGCAACTCGTACTTCAAGGACGACGTGCGGCGCAGCCAGAGCCTCGCCGCCCGCAACCTGCGCTACCTGGACGTCGGCACCAGCGGCGGCATCTGGGGGCTCGAGCGCGGCTACTGCCTGATGATCGGCGGCGACCGCGAGACGGTCGACCGCCTCGACCCGATCTGGAAGACCCTCGCCCCCGGCCAGGGGACGATCCCCCCCACCGAGGGCCGCCCCGCCGGCACCGCCGAGCAGGGCTACCTCTACTGCGGCCCCTCGGGCGCCGGGCACTTCGTCAAGATGGTCCACAACGGCATCGAGTACGGCCTGATGCAGGCCTATGCCGAGGGCTTCGACGTCCTGAAGAACGCCACCTCGAAGGAGCTGCCGGAGGGTCACCGCTACGACATCGACCTCGGCGCCGTCTCCGAGCTCTGGCGCCGCGGCAGCGTCGTCTCCTCCTGGCTCCTCGACCTGACCGCGCTCGCCCTCGCCGCGAGCCCGGACCTCGGCGACTACACCGGCTTCGTCCAGGACTCGGGCGAGGGGCGCTGGACGATCGTCGCGGCGCTCGAGGAGGCGGTGCCCGCCGACGTGCTCTCGGCCGCCCTCTACACCCGCTTCCGCTCGCGGCACGACCACACCTTCGCCGAGAAGATGCTCTCGGCGATGCGCCACGGTTTCGGCGGCCACCTCGAGCGGCCGGCGGGAGGTTGACGATGGCGACCGCGACGACCACGAAACCCGCCGCCCCGGCATTGGATGTCGAGCCCGAGGCCGAGAACCTCGAGGAGAAACCGAAGCCGGCGCCCCCGTCGGCGATGGTGATCTTCGGCGCCACCGGCGACCTCACCAAGAGGAAGCTCTTCCCGGCGCTCTACAACCTCCACGCGAGCGGCCTCCTGCCCGACGAGTTCGCGGTGGTGGGGACCGGCCGCACCGAGATGTCGACCGAGGACTTCCGCCAGTCGCTCAAGGACGAGCTACGCCAGTTCGCCACCGGCAAGGTGGAGGACGAGCTGCTCGGTTGGCTCATCGAGCGGGTGTACTACACGGCGGGCGAGTTCTCGGACGCCGCCGCCTACGAGCGGCTGGAGCAGGAGATCCAGAAGGCCGAGGCCGAGCGCGCCACGGGCGGCTCGCGCCTCTACTACATGGCGGTGCCGCCGGCTTTCTTCGCGACCATCATCGACAAGCTGGGCGCGGCGAAGATGACGTGCGAGGAGAACGGCCGCTTCCGGCGGGTGATCATCGAGAAGCCCTTCGGCCACGACCTCGAGTCGGCGCAGGAGCTCAACAAGAACATCCAGAACGTCCTCACCGAGGGCCAGATCTACCGCATCGACCATTATCTCGGCAAGGAGACGGTGCAGAACATCATGGCGTTCCGGTTCGCCAACGGCATCTTCGAGCCGATCTGGAACCGGCGCTACATCGACTCGGTGCAGATCACCGTCGCCGAGAACGTCGGCGTCGAGGACCGCGGCTCCTACTACGACCACGCCGGGGCGCTGCGCGACGTGCTGCAGAACCACCTCTTCCAGCTCCTCGCCTTCATCGCCATGGAGCCGCCGATCTCCTTCGCCGCCGACGTGGTGAGGAATGAGCGGGTGAAGGTCCTGCAGGCGATCCATCCGTTCAGCCACGAGGACGTGCTGACTCAGGCCGTGCGCGGCCAGTACGGCGAGGGCGTCTTGGGCGGCCAGCGCGTCCCCGCCTACCGCGCCGAGAAGGACGTCGCCGCCAACTCGGCGACCGAGACGTATGCGGCGATGAAGCTCCACCTGGACAACTGGCGCTGGGCCGACGTGCCGTTCTACCTCCGCACCGGCAAGCGCCTGCCGCGCCGGGTGACCGAGATCGCCATCCAGTTCAAGCGCGCGCCGTTCATGCTCTTCCGCGAGACGCCGGTCGAGCACCTGAACCCCAATCTCCTCGTCCTCCACATCCAGCCGGACGAGGGGGTGTCGCTGCGCTTCCACGCCAAGATCCCGGGGCCCACGGTGCAGCTCGGCACCGTGCGCATGGCCTTCGAGTACGCCGACTACTTCGGCACCACCCCGTCGACCGGCTACGAGACGCTGATCTACGACTGCCTCGAGGGGGACTCGACGCTCTTCCAGAGGAGCGACATGGTCGAGGCGAGCTGGCGCGTGGTGACCCCGGTCCTCGACGTCTGGCAGACGCTCGCGCCGCGCAACTTCCCCAACTATCCCGCCGGCGCCTGGGGTCCCAAGGAGGCGGACGACCTCATCCAGCGCGACGGGCGCCAGTGGCGGAGCTGGCGCGAGACCGGCGGCGCCGCGACCTAGGATCGACCGCAGCCGGTCGAACGGAGCCCCAGCCATGCCGCCGCCCGAGATCCACATCCTCGCCGACCGCGGCGCGCTCGCCCGCGCCGCGGCGGAGGTCTTCACCTCGGCGGCGGCCGCGGCGGGGGAGCGGGGCGACTTCTTCCGCGTCGCGCTCGCCGGCGGCTCGACGCCGCGCGATCTCTACACTCTCCTCGCCGACGAGGACGCGCCGTTTCGCGCCCGCATCCCCTGGGAGGCGGTCGTCGTCTTCTGGGGCGACGAGCGCCACGTGCCGCCCGACCACCCGGACAGCAACTACCGGATGGCGCGCGAGACCCTCCTCGAGCGGGCGCCGATCTCGGCCGACAACGTCCACCGCATCCACGCCGAGGAGCCGGACGCGGCGGTCGCCGCCGCCCAGTACGAGGCGACGCTCGCCGCCGCCTTCCGCCTGGCGCCCCTGGCGCCGGACGCAGCGGACGCCGCGCCCCGCTTCGACCTGATCCTCCTCGGCCTCGGTCCCGAGGGCCACACCGCCTCGCTCTTCCCCGGCTCGCCGGCGCTCCACGACGGCGGGCGGCTGGTCGCCGCGCCCTGGGTCGAGAAGCTCGCCGCCTTCCGCATCACCCTGACGCCCCGCGCCTTGAACGCCGCGGCGCGCGTCCTCTTCCTCGTCGCCGGGGAGGACAAGGCGCCCGCCGTCCGCGAGGTCCTGGCGGGCGATGCGCCGCCGGACCTCTATCCCGCCCGCGTCGTCCGCCCGGCGGACGGCGAGCTCACCTGGCTGCTCGACCCCGAAGCGGCGAAGCTCCTGCCGCCGGGGAGCCCCGGTGAGGATTCAGCCGCGAGGTAGGTCCGAGCGGAGCGGTCGCCGAGGGCGGAGGCGGTCCGTACGGGGATCGGGGGTGGCGGCGGGGCCGCCGAGGTCTGACGGCTAGTAGCCGAGCGAGCGCAGGCGGGCGGCGTCTTCGGGGGTGACGCTCTGCGAGGTCGATGCGGCGCCGGGGCGGCGCTCGGACTGCCAGCGGGCGAGGTCCTGTGCGAGCTGCCTCTCGGCCGGCAGGCCGCGGCCGGCGAGGTTGGTGACCTCCGCCGGATCGGATCGGAGGTCATAGAGGTAGGGGCCGTCCGGCATCACCCGCTCGTTCCCTTTCGAGACGATGTACTGGTAGGCGGCCGTCCGCACCATGGCGCCGGCGCGGTTGGCGTGCTCGGCGAAGACCTCGGGCCGGCCGCTCCGGCCCGCGGCGGTCAGCTCGCGGAGGTCGCGGCCGTCGCAGGGCGGCGGCGCGACGCCGGCGGTCTTCAAGAGCGCCGGGAAGAGGTCGATCGTCTGCACCATCCCGGCGAGGCGCCGGCCGGCCGGCTCCCGCCCCGGCCAGCGCACGACCAGCGGCACGTGGGTCGTCGTGTCCCAGAGGCCCAGGTGGCGGAAGAGCAGGTTGTGCTCGCCCTCGTTCTCGCCGTGGTCGGCGACCACGGCGACGACGCTGTCGTCGAGCATCCCGCGGCTCTCGAGGAAGCCGAGGAGGCGGCCCACCTGGTGGTCGAGGTAGGCGACCTCCCCGTCGTAGAGGTCCTTGCTCCCGGCGAGGACCGGCTCGGTATAGGCCCGCGGACCGCGCGGCCGGAACGCGGTCCAGGCGCCGACCGGGGCGAGCCCCGCGGGCGCCGCCGGCAGCAGGCCGTCGGCATAGGGCTGCGGCGGCACGTGCGGCGTATGGGCGTCATAGAGGTGGAGCCAGACGAAGAATGGCCGCTCCCCGGCGCCCTCCGCCCGCTCCGCCAGCCAGTCCATCGTCAGGTCGACGGGGAGCTCGCCGGCGAAGTGCTCGGGGGCCGTGGTGACCGTCGCGAAACCGCGCCCCAGCCCCGAGTTGTGGTCGCCAAGGTGGTGGGCGGAGATGACCGCCATGGTGTCGTAACCCGCCCGCCCGAGCTCCGCGGCGAGCGTCGGGCGGTCGGCGGGGAGCGGCGTGTGGAGGTCGTAGACCCCGGTGTTCTTGACATAGAGGCCGGAGTGGATCGAGGCGAAGCTCGGGTTGGTCGAGTTCGCCGTGCTCCAGGCGGCGAGATAGACGTCGGAGTGGGCCGCCAGCCGGTCGATCGACGGCGTGAGGCTCGGCCGGCGGGCCCGGTAGACGCCGACGGCGTCGGCACGCAGGGTGTCGACGCCGATCAGCAGGATGTTGGGGTGGCTGGGCAGCGACGCGGCGACCGTCTTCTTCTGGTAGAGCATCGGGCTGCCCCAGAGCGCCGAGGGGACCGGCATGCCGGGCTTGAGGTCGGTGGGGCCGTCGATCTGCAGCAGCAGGTCGATGTCCTGACCGGCGAACGGCGTCAGGTCGACGACGACCGCTGCCGGGGCGAAGCGCGCCATCGGCTGCACGGCGAGGCGCGACAGCTCCTGGAGCTTGCCGTCCTTGCGCAGGCCGACGCGGTAGGTGCAGGGGCAGGGCTTCTCGGCCCCCAGCGGCACGTAGGAGAAGTAGGCGTTGTCGCCGATCTCGACGTGCCACTTGAAGCGCGAGCCGGCGAGCTGCTCGATGGCGTGGATCTGCCCGCCGCCCTGCTGTGGGTAGGTCTTCAGCTGGTCCGGCGGCACCTTGGAGAGGTCGCGCACCTCGGCGCCCCCGAGCGGCACCGTGCGCTGCTGGTAGACGTGCATCGAGGTGTCGCCGAAGGGGTAGACCTCGATGTCGGGCTTCGTCGTCCCGATGTCGACCGGCGTCCAGGCGCCGCCATGGCCTTTGCGGCAGGCGGCGAGGGGGATGAGGGATACGGCGGCGAGGGCGAGGGTGAAGGTGAGGCGCTGCCTTGGTTTTCGCATGGGGGCGAAGTGTATCCAGAAAAAGGACCTACGTTGCGGCTGTCGAGCGATCGGCCGCGGGAAGGGGTCTCTCAAGCCGGGGGCTGGCGGCGCCAGCGGCGGTGCATCCAGACCCACTGCTCGGGTTGGCGGCGCACCTGCTCCTCGACGGCCGCGGTCATCGCGGCGGTCGCCTCCCGCGGGTCGTCGGAGAGCTCCATCGCCGGGTGGAAGCGGGCGAGGTGGCGGCCGCCGGGCAGGCGCTCGATGAAGGCGGGGACGACCGCCGCCCCCTGGCGCAGGGCGATCTTCGCCGCCCCCACCGGGGTGAACGCCGGGCGGCCGAAGAACGGCACCCAGACCCCGTCGACCTTGGTGTCCTGGTCGATCAGCATGCCGAGGACGCCGCCGCGCCGCAGGCGCCCGAGGATCGCCCGCGCCGCGCCGGCGCTGCCGCGCTCGATCGTCGCCGTGCCGAAGCGGCTCCGGAGGCCGGCGAGGAGCGCCTGGAGCGGGGCGTCCTCGAGCGGGCGGGCGACGACGGCCATGGCGAGCCCGCGGCAGTTGATGAGGGCGGCCAGGAGCTCCCAGTTGCCGCAGTGGCCGGTGAGGACGAGGAGCGGCCGGCCGCCGGCGCGCGCCCGCTCGACCTCCTCCCAGCCGAGGACGTCGACCCGCGCCGCGACCTCGGCGCAGCCGGCCCCGAAGAGGTGCAGGCACTCGGCGAGGTTCATCCCCTGGTGGCGGAAGCAGCCGCGGGCGAGCGCCCGCCGCGCCGGCTCGGCCAGGTCGGGGAAGGCGATCGCGAGATGCGCGAGGGCGCGCCGGCGGTCCCGCCGGCCGAGGCGGAAGGCGAGGGCGCCGAGCGCCCGGCCGAAGCGGTCGACCGCCGACCACGGCAGCGGCGCGAGGACCGCCGCGAGAGCGCGGAGGAGGGCCGCGAGGGCGATGCCGCGCCGCCGCCGCGGCCGGCGCAGGCGCCCCGGCGCCGGGCGGAAGCGGGCATCGGGGGATGGAACGACGGTCGGACCGGCCACCCTCGCCCTCCTAGCCCGGCGGCCCGCCGCCCGTCCCGTCGGAGAGGAATGGCAGGACGACGCGCTCCCAGTCGCCGCGCGCTTTGAGGACGACCTCGCACATCTCGCGCACCGCGCCGCGGCCGCCGGAGAGCTCGAGGATCCAGTCGACCCGCGCGCAGACCTCGGGGACGGCGTCGCGGGGGCGAAGGAGAGGCCGCAGCGCAGGAGGACCGGCAGGTCGACCAGGTCGTCGCCGAGATAGCCGACGCGCTCGGGCGCCGTCCGGTGCTCCGCCAGGAACTCGGCGAAGGCCTGCCCCTTGTCGGTGCGGTCCAGGATCACGCAGTCGATCCCCAGCTCCGCGGCGCGGTTGGCGAGCGCCCGGTTCTCGCGCCCGGAGAGGATGCCGACCTGGAGGCCCGCCTGCTGCGCCAGCTTCAGGCCCAGGCCGTCGCGGACGTGGAAGACCTTGTAGCGCTCGCCCTCGCCGTCGTAGAACAGGCGGCCGTCGGTCATCACGCCGTCGACGTCGAAGAGCAGCCAGTCGAGGGCGGCGGCGCGGCGGGCGAGCTCGTCGCGCTCTAGAATAGCGCCAGCCCCCAGAGGTCGTGCAGGTGGACGACGCCCTCCAGCCGCCGCCGGCCTGCGTCGCAGACGAAGAGCGAGGTGATGCGGTGGTCCTCCATCGTCTTGAGGGCCGCCGCCGCGAGCTCGGAGCCGGCGATGGTGCGCGGGTTCTCGGTCATGCACTCGCCGGCGGTGTTGCCGAGCAGCTCGGGATCGTGCTCGAGGAGCCGCCGCAGGTCGCCGTCCGAGATGCAGCCCACCAGCCGCTCGCGCCCCGGTCTCCCCGCGCCGGCCGCGATCGCACGGCACGGCGGTGATCCCCAGCCCCTTCTTCGACATCTCGTAGATGGCCTCGCGCATCGAGTCGGCGGCGGCGACCTTGGGGAGGGCGTCGCCGCCGTGCATGAGCTGCTCGACCTTGAGCAGGCGCTTGCCGAGCTGGCCGGCGGGATGGAGGAGGGCGAAGTCCTCGCGGGTGAAGCCGCGCGCCTCGAGGAGCGCCATGGCCAGGGCGTCGCCCATGGCGAGGGTGGCGGTGGTCGAGGCGGTGGGGGCGAGGCCCAGCGGGCAGGCCTCGCGGTCGATCGCGACCGGGAGGTGGAGGTCGGCGTGGCGGGCCAGGGGCGAGGCGCCGTTGGCGGTCATCACGAGCAGCGGGACGCCCAGGCGCTTCAGCGTCTCGACCAGGCGCAGCAGCTCCTCCGTGGTGCCGGAGTAGGAGGCGGCGAGCACGACGTCCCCCGGCACGATCATCCCGAGGTCGCCGTGCACCGCCTCGGCGGGGTGGAGGAAGAGCGCCGGCGTGCCGGTCGAGGAGAGGGTGGCGGCCACCTTCTTCATCACCAGGCCGCTCTTGCCCATGCCGGTGCAGACCACCCGGCCGGCGCGCGCGCAGCAGCTCGACGGCGCGGTCGAAGTGCTCGTCGAGCTGCGGCAGCAGGCCGCGGATCGCCGCCGCCTCGGTCTCCAGCACCTCGGCGGCGATGGCGCGGTAGGACGGCCCGGCGCCGGCGCCGCGCCGGCGGGCGGCGCCGGCGCCGCGGTCTCGGCTCCAGCCTTGGCCGCGGTCCCCTCGAGGCGGCGGATGCCGCGGTCCGCTCGCGGCGCCCGCACGCTCACGCGGGCTCCGCGTGGAGGGTGCGGTAGAGGGCGACGAGAGAGGCGAGGAGCGCCTCGGCCCGCTCCGGGTCGAGCTGCACGGCGGCGTCCGAGAGGGCGTGCGGCGGGTCGGGGTGGACCTCCAGGAAGATCCCGTCGGCGCCGGCGGCGACCGCGGCGCGCGCCAGCGGCTCGGCGTAGCGGCAGAGCCCGCCGCTCTCGCCGCGGCGCCTGCCGCGCCGGGGAGCTGCAGCGAGTGGGTGACGTCGTAGATCACCGGGATGCCGTCCTCGTGCATCATGGCGAAGCTGCGCATGTCGACCACCAGGTTGTGGTAGCCGAAGGAGACGCCGCGCTCGGTGACGGTCACCCGCTCGTTGCCCGTCGAGCGCGCCTTGTCGACGATGCGCCGCATGTCGTCCGGCGCCATGAACTGCCCCTTCTTGATGTTCACCGCGCGGCCGGTCGCGCCGCGGCGAGCACCAGGTCGGTCTGCCGGCAGAGGAAGGCGGGGATCTGCAGCACGTCGCAGACCTCGGCCGCCGGCGCGCACTGGGCCGGCTCGTGGACGTCGGTGAGGACCGGCAGCCCGGTCTCCTGCCGACACTCGCGCCAGCATCCTCAGCCCCTCGGCGAGCCCGGGGCCGCGGAAGCTCCCGAGCGAGCTGCGGTTCGCCTTGTCGAAGGAGGACTTGAAGACGAGCGGCACCGCCAGGCGCGCGGCCATGGCGGCCAGGATCTCGGCGGTCTCGAGCGTCCGCTCCTCGCTCTCGATCACGCACGGGCCGGCGATGACCGGCAGGCGCGCCGGCCGCCGCCGCCGCCGCCGCCGCCGACGACGACGCCGGGGGCGAGCTCGACGGGGGGACCGCGTGCGAGCGAGACCTGCGCCATCAATTCTCCGCGCCGAGCCCGCCCGCCTCGGCGACGGCCTCGGCGCGCTCGGATACCGCCACGGGAACGGCCGCGGCCGGTGACCGCCTCCGTCATCGCCCGCTCGGCCTCGGCGCGGCGGCTCCGCTCGGCGAGCGCCGCGGCGATGTAGGAGACGAAGAGCGGGTGCGGCTCGGTCGGCTTCGACTTGTACTCGGGGTGGAACTGGCAGCCGAGGAACCAGGGGTGCTCGGCCTGCGGCAGCTCGACCATCTCGACGAACTTGCCGTCGGGCGAGAGGCCGGAGACGACGAGGCCGTGCTCGACGAGCGCCTGCAGGTACTTCTGGTTGACCTCGTAGCGATGGCGGTGGCGCTCGCTGATCTCGGCGGCGCCGTAGATCCGGCGGGCGAGCGATCCCTCCTTGAGGCGGCAGGGGTAGGCGCCGAGGCGCATGGTGCCGCCCAGCTCCTCGACCCCGAGCAGGTCGCGCAGCTTGTAGATCACGGCGTGCTCGGTCTCGGGGTCGAACTCCGAGGAGGTGGCGTCCTTGATGCCGCAGACGTTCCGCGCGTACTCGATCGCCATGCACTGCATGCCGAGGCAGATGCCGAAGAAGGGCACCTTGTGCTCGCGCGCGTAGCGGATGGCGCGGATCTTCCCCTCGGTGCCGCGGCGGCCGAAGCCGATCGGCACCAGGAGGGCGTCGACCTCGAAGATCTCGCGCGGCCAGCTGCCGCCCTCCATCTCCTCGGCGTCGATGTAGACCAGCTCGACCTTGGCGTCGTTGGCGATGCCGCCGTGGATCAGCGCCTCGTTCAGGCTCTTGTAGGCGTCGGGGAACTCGACGTACTTGCCGACGATGCCGATCCGCACCCGGTGCCGGGGGTTCTTGATCCGCGCCACCAGGCTCTCCCAGCGCGACAGGTCGCGGTCGTAGTGCGGCAGGTTCAGGAGCTCGAGCAGGATGTCGTCGAGCCCCTCGCGGCAGAACATCAGCGGCACCTCGTAGATCGTCGACACGTCGCGCGCCGCGATCACCTGCCGCGGCTCGACGTTGCAGAAGAGGGCGATCTTCCTCTTCATGTCGTCGGGCAGCGCGCGGTCGACGCGGCAGAGCAGGATGTCGGCCGAGATGCCGATCTCGCGCAGCTCGCGGACCGAGTGCTGGGTGGGCTTGGTCTTCAGCTCGTCGGCGGCGGCGATGTAGGGCACCAGGGTGAGGTGGAGGTTGATGGCGTTGCCGCGCCCGAGCTCCTGGCGGAACTGGCGGATGGCCTCGAGGAAGGGGAGCGACTCGATGTCGCCCACCGTGCCGCCGATCTCGACGATCACCACGTCGTGGTCCTCGGCGACCCGCCGCATCGCCTCCTTGATCTCGTCGGTGATGTGGGGGATCACCTGCACGGTCTTGCCGAGGTAGTCGCCGCGCCGCTCCTTGTCGATCACCGTGGCGTAGATCTTCCCGGTGGTGTAGTTGTGCCGCTTGCTGGTGACGGTGTGGGTGAAGCGCTCGTAGTGGCCGAGGTCGAGGTCGGTCTCGGCGCCGTCGTCGGTGACGAAGACCTCGCCGTGCTGGTAGGGCGACATCGTCCCCGGGTCGACGTTGATGTAGGGATCGAACTTCATCAGCGTGACCGAGAAGCCCCGCGCCTCGAGGATCGCTCCCACCGAGGAGGCGGCGACGCCCTTGCCGAGGGAGGAGACCACCCCGCCGGTGATGAAGATGAACTTGGTCGCCATCTGCTCGCTCTCCTTTGTCGTCGTCGGTCGTCGCTTGCCGTTCTTATCTGCGCTCGGAGGCGATCAGGCGCTCGACGCGCGCCAGGTCCTCCGGGGTGTCGACGGAGGGCGAGCCGTGGCCGGCCGGCAGGACCCGGATGCGCACCCCGTTCTCGAGCGCCCGCAGCTGCTCGAGCGATTCGCTGATCTCGAGGGGCGAGGGGGAGAGCGCCGCGAGCGCCAGGAGCGCCGGCCACTGATAGCCGTAGATCCCGAGGTGCTGCAGAGGCTCGGCGCCCCCCGGCTGCCGCCGATAGGGGATCGCGGCGCGGCTGAAGTAGAGGGCGTAACCGCCGCGGTCGAGGACCACCTTGACGACGCCGGGATCGGCGAGCTCCTCAGGAGTGCGATCGGGCGGGAGGGGCGCCGCGAGGGTCACCATCGGGTCCTCGGGATGGTTGGCGAGGTGGGCGGCGATGGCCGAGACCGCCGCGGGGTCGATCAGCGGCTCGTCGCCCTGGACGTTGATGACGGCCGCGGCCTCCCACCGGCGGGCGGCGAAGGCGACGCGGTCGGTGCCGCTGGCGCAGGCGGACGGGGTCATCTCCCACTCGCCGCCGAACGCCTCGACGGCCTGGCCGATCCGCTCGTCGTCGGTCAGCACCACCACGCGGCCGATGCCCTGGGCGGCGGCGACCCGCCGATAGACGTGCTCGATCATCGGCCGGCCGGCGAGCGGGGCGAGCGGCTTGCCCGGCAGGCGGGTCGAGGCGTAGCGGGCGGGGATGGCGGCGACGATGCGGGCGCTCGTCGCGAGGCCCTCCGCGGGGCCGCTGCCCGCGGGCGCCGGCTCGGGGCTCACCGTCTCGTAGGGGTGCACGACCCAATGTAAAGCAGGGGAGCGGGAGGTGTCAACCCGCGGCCGCCGATCTCCGCACGCGGCGCGCGCGGGATGCTAGATTCCCTCTCTATCCCTTGGAGACGAACATTGAAGACGAAGACGGTGCGCTGGCTCCTCCCCTCCCTCTCCCTGCTCGCGACGCTCGCCCTGCCCTCGCTCGCGGTGACCGTCGCGGGCGCCGCCGGCGCCGCGCCCATGGCGCCGGCGGCGGACGAGCGGGTCGACCTCGGCATGATGACCCGTATCCGCGGCGAGGGGCTCGAGCGCTCGCAGGTGATGGAGACGCTCTTCCACCTGACCGACGTCATCGGTCCCCGCCTGACCGGCTCGCCCGCCGTCCGCGAGGCCAACGAGTGGACGCGCGGGCAGCTCTCCCGCTGGGGGCTCGCCGGCGCCCACCTCGAGCCCTTCCCCTTCGGCCGCGGCTGGTCGTACCGCCATGCCTACGTCCGCCTGGTCGCCCCCCGCGAGGCGCCGCTCTTCGCCGTGCCGGAGGCGTGGACGCCCGGCACGCGGGGGCCGGTCCGCGGGCCGCTCCTGCGCGTCAAGCTCGAGTCGGAGAAGGACTTCGACCAGTACAAGGGCAAGCTCGCCGGCAAGATCCTCCTCCTCGACGACCCCTTCGAGGTCAAGGAGCCCGGCAAGGAGCCGGGGAGCGGCGAGTTCAAGCGCTACAGCGAGACCGAGCTCGGGGACCTCGCCGAGTACCAGGCGCCGGAGAGCCACGGCGACCGCCACGCCCGGGCGCTCAAGCGCCGCGAGCTGGCCCGGGCGCGGGCCCGTTTCCTCGCCGCCGAGAAGGCGCTCGCCACGATCGCCGTCTCGCCGCGGGAGAACGGCGTCGTCCGGGTGAGCTCGGGCGGCTCCTGGGAGCGCGGCGGCGAGACCGGCGTGCCGGGGCTGGTGATGGCGAGCGAGCCCTACGGCACCCTCTCGCGGCTGCTGGCCGACGGCCGCACGGTCGAGCTCGAGCTCGACGTCGACGCCGGCTTCCGCGACGACGCGGCGGTCGCCTACAACACGATCGCCGAGATCCCGGGCACCGACAGGAAGGACGAGCTGGTGATGGCCGGCGCCCATCTCGACTCCTGGCACGCCGGCACCGGCGCGACCGACAACGCCGCCGGCTGCGCCGTCGTCATGGAGGCGGCGCGCATCCTCGAAGCGGTCGGCGCCAAGCCGCGGCGGACCATCCGCGTCGCCCTGTGGACGGGCGAGGAGCAGGGGCTCCTCGGCTCGCGCCACTACGTCCAGGAGCACTTCGCGGCCCATCCGGAGCCGGCCGACCCGGCCGAGAAGGCCCTCCCCGATTGGCTGCGGGAGGACACCTGGCCGCTCGCGCTCCACCCGGAGCACCGTCAGCTCGCCGCCTACTTCAACGTCGACAACGGCAGCGGCAAGATCCGCGGCATCTATGCCCAGGGGAACGCCGCGGCGGCGCCGATCTTCGCCGCCTGGCTCGCGCCGCTCCACGACCTGGGGGCGGACACGGTGACGCTGCGCGACACCGGCTCGACCGACCACGTCCCCTTCGACCGCGTCGGGCTGCCGGGGTTCCAGTTCATCCAGGACGAGCTCGACTACCTGAACCGCACCCATCACACCAACCTCGACGTCTACGACCGGGCGCGCGGCAAGGACCTGGAGCAGGCCGCCGTGGTGCTCGCCGCCTTCCTCTACGACGCCGCCACGCGCCCCGAGCCGCTGCCGAGGAAGCCGCTCCCCACCTCGTCGCCGCGGCGGAAGAAGGACGGCGAGAAGGAGCCGGCGGCCGCGGCGCCCACACCCTGAGGGCCGCGACCGCCGCCGGCTCGCTCAGCGCGTCGCGAACTGCGCCGTCTCCGTCGAGCCTTCCATCGCCGCGGTGCTCGCCAGGCCGCCGCTGACCACCTCGCGGACGCGGTCGAAGTAGCCGGTGCCCACCTCGCGCTGGTGGCGGGTCGCCGTGTAGCCGTCCTTCTCGGCGGCGAATTCCGCCTGCTGGAGCTCCGAGTAGGCGAGCATGCCGCGCTCGCGGTAGTCGCGGGCGAGCGAGAACATGCCGTGGTTGAGCGCATGGAAGCCGGCCAGGGTGACGAACTGGAACTTGTAGCCCATGGCGCCCAGCTCGCGCTGGAACCGGCGCATCGAGAAGGCGTCCAGATGCTTCGCCCAGTTGAAGGAGGGCGAGCAGTTGTAGGCCAGCATCTTGCCGGGGAACCGGCGCTGGATCGCCTCGGCGAAGCGCCGCGCCTCGGCGAGGTCCGGGGTCGAGGTCTCGCACCACAGGAGGTCGACATAGGGGGCGTAGGAGAGGCCGCGGGCGATCGCCGCCTCGAGCCCGCCCTGGAAGTGGAAAAAGCCCTCGGGCGTGCGCTCGCGGTCGCGGAGGATGAACGGATGATCCGCCTCGTCGACGTCGCTGGTGATCAGCTTGGCGCTGTCGGCGTCGGTCCGCGCGATGAGGATCGTCGGCACGTCGAGGACGTCGGCCGCGAGCCGCGCCGCGGTCAGGGTGCCGATGAACTGCCGCGTCGGCACCAGGACCTTGCCGCCCAGATGGCCGCATTTCTTCTCCGCCGCGAGCTGGTCCTCGAGATGGACGCCGGCGGCACCGGCCTCGATCATCGCCTTGAGCAGCTCGAAGGCGTGTACGACGCCGCCGAAGCCCGCCTCGGCGTCCGCCACGATCGGCGCCATCCAGTAGGTGTCCTCGCCGCCCCCTTCCGAATGGTGGATCTGATCGGCCCGCAGCAGCGTGTTGTTGATGCGGCGCACCACCTCGGGGACGCTGTTGCAGGGGTAGAGGCTCTGATCCGGATACATGGCGCCGGCGAGGTTGGCGTCGGCCGCCACCTGCCAGCCGGAGAGGTAGATCGCCTGCAGGCCCGCCTTGACCTGCTGCAGGGCCTGGTTGCCGGTGAGGGCGCCCAGCGCCTGCACGAAGTCCTCCTCGTGCAGCAGGCGCCAGAGGCGCTCGGCGCCGCGCTCGGCCAAGGTGTGGCGGATCTCGAACGAATTGCGCAGGCGGAGCACCTCCGCGGCGGAGTACGAGCGCCGTATCCCCTGCCAGCGCGCGTCCTTCCCCCAGCCCTGCTCCAGCGTCCGTGCCGTCTGCCCGCGATTCGCCATGGTCGTCCTCCAAGGGATTTGCAGGGCAGAATCGCCCTGCATAGCGAAATTTCGCTGACGCAAGAACTTTGCCATCTCTGCTAGAGTTCGCTCCCGCCATGAGCGATCCCCAGCCCCCGACCCGCCGCCTGACCGGCGAGGATCTGCGCTTCATCCTCGGCCTGAAGCTCAAGAGCCTGCGGCAGGCGAGGGGGAGGACCCTCTCCGATCTGGCGCAGGGCTCCGGGCTCTCGATCTCCTATCTGAGCGAGATCGAGAAGGGGAGGAAGTACCCGAAACCCGAGAAGCTGATCGACATCGCCCATGCCCTGGGGGTCTCCTTCGAGGATCTGGTCTCGCCGCAGGTCGACGAGGAGCTCGATCCGGTCAAGGCCGTCTTCAGCTCCGATTTCCTGCAGGGCTTTCCGTTCGAGCTCTTCGGGGTGCAGCCGGAGGACCTCTTCGGCCTCGCCACCGACCACCCGGAGCGCGCGGCGGCGCTCATCCGGGCGCTCCTCGACATCGGGCGGACCTATGACGTCCAGGTCGAGCAGTTCCTGCTCGCCGCCCTGCGCTCCTACCAGCAGATGAACGCCAACCACTTCGGCGAGCTGGAGGAGGCGGCGATCCGCTTCCGCGCCGAGCGCGGCTGGACGGGGAACGAGGCGCTGGAGCCGGGGGCGCTGCGCGCCGTGCTCGAGAAGGAGTTCGGCTACCGCATCGACCTCGACACCCTGCCCGCCCATCCCGACCTCGCCGGGTTGCGCTCCGTCTACCTGGCCGGCGACCCGCCGCGGCTGTTGGTCAACGGCCGCCTGATGCCCTCGCAGCAGCGCTTCGTCCTCGGGCGCGAGATCGGCTACCGCTACCTCGGCATCACCCGCCGGGCGGTCACCTCGTCATGGATCCGTGTCGAGTCCTTCGACCAGGTGCTCAACAACTTCTCGGCCTCCTACTTCGCCGGCGCCCTGCTGATCGACCGCGACCGCCTGGTCGCCGACCTCGCCGGGCTCTTCGCCGAGCCGCGCTTCCGCGGCGAGGCGATCGTCGACTGCATGCGCCGTTACGACGCGACGCCGGAGACCTTCTTCCACCGCCTGACCGAGCTCCTGCCGCGCTTCTTCGGCCTCGCCGAGCTGTTCTTCCTGCGCTTCAGCGAGGACGCGGCGTCGGGCCGGGTCCATCTCACCAAGTCCCTCAACATCTCCCGCGTGCCGGTGCCGCACGGGGTGGGCCTCCACGAGACCTACTGCCGGCGCTGGCCGGCCCTCCAGCTCCTCGCCCGCATGGCGGGCGAGATCTATCGGCTGGGGGATCCCGCCTCGCCGGCGGCGGCGAAGCGGCAGGGGGGAGCGGGTCCGCGGCGGGGCCGGCCGCGGTCGTCCAGATCGCTCCGCCCGCCGCTGGTGGCCGCCCAGCGCTCCCGCTTTCTCGACGCCGAGGCCGAGTTCTTCGACCTCGCCATGGCGCGGCCGCTGGCCCTCGCGACCGGCGCCGGCTCGAGCGTCGCCCTCGGCCTGCGCATCGACGATCGCTTCCGGCGGACGGTCCGCTTCTGGGACGACCCGGCGGTGCCGCGGGTGGTGGTCAACCTGACCTGCGAGCGCTGCCCGCTGACCGAGAGCGAATGCGCCGAGCGCGCCGCGCCGCCGATCGTCTACCGCGAGCTCGCCGCCCAGGCGCGCAAAGAGCAGGCCCTGGCCGAGCTCCTCGCCGCGGCTCGCCAGGGCTAGCTTCGGGCTCGCCGGGGCGGTGCTAGATTGCCGCCGTGCCTCGACCGCTCTCCGGACCCTCGGGCCGCCGCGCGCGCGCCACCCTGGCGGTCTTCCTCGCCGCGCTGGCCGTCGCCTTGGGGATGCGGGCGCTGCGCTCGCGCCGCGCTCTCTCCGCCTCGCCGACCGGTGCCGCCGAGTGGATCTGGGCGCCGCTCGGCCGCACGGTCGAGCCGCTCGCCTTCTACGCCGCGCGCGACTTCGACCTCGCGGCGCCGCCCCCCTCGGCGCGGCTCGTCGCCGCGGCGGACGAGGAGTACGTCCTCTACCTGAACGGCAGGCGGGTGGGGTCGGGGGGCGCGGCAGCCGGCGCGCGCCCGACCCTCGACGCCTATGAGGTCGCGCCGCTGCTCCGCCGCGGGGGCAACCGCTGGGTCGCCGAGCTCCGCAGCGGCCGCGGCGCGGGCGGCTTCCTGGCGCGCCTGACGGACGGCGCCGGCAACACCCTCGCGGCGACGGACGCCGGCTGGCGGATCGTCCGCCGCTACCGTCCCGGCCTGGTGCGCGGCTGGCTGCCACTCGCCGGCCCGGCGGCGACCGAGCGAGAGGCCGCGGCGACCTGGTCGCGCCCGCCGGCCGGGCGCTGGGGCATGCCGGCGGCGGCGCCGCCGCGCCCCCTCTTCGCCGGCGGCCGCCTGCCGGTGGCGGTCGACCGGGCGGCGACGGTCGCAACGCTCGCCCGTGGCATCGTCCGCCTCGACCTCGGGCGCGAGATCGAGGGGTACCTCGCGCTCGAGGTGGCGCCGCGCGCCAGGCGCCAAGTGGGCTTGATCTACCTCGATCGCGGGACCGGGACCTTCGGATCGGCCGGATCGGCCGGACCGGCCGGACCGGCCGGATCGGTCGCATCGTTCGGTCGGATCGAGCCGGGAGCGCCATCCCTGCCGGTGATCGTCGCCCCCGGGGCGCCGGTCTGGTTGGACGTCCGGCCGCGCCGCCTCCGCTCGCTCGCCATCGCCGGCGATCTCGAGGTGACCGGGGCGCGAGTCTATCCGGCGGCGGCGCCGCCGACGGCGGTCCCGCGGGCTGGCCAGATTTCGGCCGAGCTGCCGGGACAGGGTCTGCTGGGGCTCTCGCCGCCGCCGCTACGTACGCCGGTGGAGGACGAAGTCTGGCGCGAACTCGAGCGCCTCGCGGGCGTCGCCGGGCGGGAACACCTCTAGCTCCCGCTTCGCCTGGGCGGCGTAGGTCTCGGCGAGCGCCGAGACCTCCTCGATCGTCCCCTCGGCGCGCACCAGGTCGAGGATCTCCTCCGGCGCGACGCGGGCGAAGCCGCGGTCGGCGAGCACCGTCTCGACGAGCCGCCGCCGCGCCGCGTCGACCCGCGGCAGGAGGAGGATCAAGGGGAGGGTGAGCTTGCCCTCCTTGAGGTCGGAGAGCACAGGCTTGCCGAGCTCGGCCTCGCGGGCGGTGAAGTCGAGGAGGTCGTCGACGAGCTGGAAGCAGGTGCCGAGGGCGCGGCCGTAGCGCTGGAGCACCAGGCCCGCCTCGGGGCGCTGCGCGGGGATGAGGGCGGGGATCGAGCAGGCCGCGGCGAAGAGGTGGGCGGTCTTGCGGTCGATGATCTCGAAGTACTCCTCGACCGCGAGGTCCGGCGCCCCCAGGCGCTCGTAGGCGAGGAGCTCCCCCTCCGTCATCCGCAGCGTCGCCGAGCACAGGCGCTGCACCACCTCGAGCTGGCCGTGGGAGAGGGCCATCTGCATCGCCGTGGTGTAGATCCAGTCCCCCAAGAGCACCGTCAGGTTGTTGCCCCAGAGGTGGTTGAGCGTCGCCTGCCCGCGGCGCAGGCGGGCGTGGTCGATGATGTCGTCGTGGATCAGCGTCGCCGTGTGGATGAACTCGACCACCGCGGCGTAGGTCACCTCCTCGTCGCCGTCGTGGCCGAGGAGGCGCGCGGCGAGGAGGAGGAGGGCCGGGCGCACGCGCTTGCCGCCCCCCTGCGCGATATAGACGCCCGCCTTGTGGATGAACGGCACGTCGGAGTCGAGGTGGCGCCGGAAGACCGCCTCCGTCCGGGCGAGCTTGTCGGCGACCAGGTCGAGGAAGCGGCCCGGGGCGAGGGGGGGAGCCGGGACGACGGTGCGCGGGTCGGGGACCAAGGTCGAGTCTCGGGGTGGTCTCGGTGGTCTCAGAAGGGCTTGATGGGGTCGAAGGGGACGACCTGGGCGAGCTTCCCGCTCTCGAAGCGGTAGGCCTTGCCGCTCGCGAAATACCACCAGGAGACCTCGTCGTGATCCGGGTAACGGACGCTCTTGACCTCGTCGGGATGGCCCATCTCGGCATAGACGCGGCGCTCGTCGTCGCTCGCCAGGGTGGCCGCGAAGCGGCGCACCTTCTCGACGTAGGCGGCGTTCTGGACGGTGAACGGGAGGTCGACCGCGGCGCCCGCGGCGCCCGTCAGCCGGTCGGAGACGTCCTCGCTCGCGAGCGGCTCGACCCGGTCGCCATGGGCGCCTTGGCCGCCGCCGGCGCCATGGAGGGGGATGCCGAGCGCCAGCTCGAAGTGGTTGTAGTGCTCGTCCCAGGGCCAATCGAGGGCGTAGCGGCCACGGTTGTCGGTCGTCGTCGAGACCGTCCGCGCGCTGGCCTCGGCGCTCTGCATCCGGCGCAGGCTGAAGTAGCTGCGCGAGGCGGTCAGGGTGACGGCGAGGCCGGCCATCGGGCGGCCCTGGGGGTCGGCGACCGCGCCGCGCAGGTGCACCGTCTCGCCGTTGGACAGGGCGGCCGACGGGCCGGCGGCGAGGGCCAGCAGCACGGCCGCCAGGACGCCGAGGAGGACGCCGGCGCGCGGCGCGCGGTCGTGGCGGGCGCTCAGGGCTGGGGCCTTCACGTCGAGCGGTAGTTGGTGAAGGTGAGCGGCAGGTCGAGGTCGAGCTGCTTCAACACCGCGATGACCGTCTGCAGGTCGTCGCGGTTCTTGCCCGAGACGCGCACGGTGTCCCCCTGGATCGCCGCCTGCACCTTGAGCTTCTTCGCCTTGATCTCGGCGACGATCTTCTTGGCGGCCTCGATCGGGATCCCCTGCTGCAGGGTGATCCGCTGGCGCGCCCGGCCGCCGCTCGCCGGCTCGACCTTGCCGTAGCGCAGCGACTTCAGGTTGACGTTGCGCTTCACCAGCTTCCCCTTGAGCACCTCGAGCGCCTGGCCGAGCGAGAACTCGTCGGCGGCGCCGGCGACGATCTCCTCGCCCTCGAGCTCGAGCTCCGCCGCCGCCTTCTTCAGGTCATAGCGGTTGACGATCTCCTTGGCGGCCTGGGAGACGGCGTTGCGGACCTCTTGGAGGTCGACGGTCGAAACGATGTCGAAGGAGTTCTCGTTGGCCATGGGGTCTCGCGCGCGGGGCCATTATACGGAAAGGGCCGCCGCCGCCCCCAATCGCGCGCGGTCCGGCCTACTCGTCCCAGCGGATCCCCGCCGGCGGCGAGAACTGCCCCGAGCGGGGCAGGCCGTGGTAGGCCTTGATCTCGAACCGGGTCAGGTTGCCCTCGCGGTCGTGATAGGAGACCTCGACCAGCCGCTGGCTGGCCGGATCGACGACGAAGGCGGCGTCGGCGAGCGCCTCGCTCTTGGCCGCCGGCCGCCCCTCCCGGGGGACGAGCGAGACGGCGAGCCGGCCGCCGTCGACCATCCGGCTGCTCGCCCGGTAGCGCCCCTTGAGGTCCTCGACGCCCAAGAGCAGCAGGTCGAGGCCGGGCTCGTTGTGGCGGTCGATGGGGTAGCGGCGGCCGGTCTTGTCCTCCGGGTTCCAGAAGTGGACCATGCCGCCGCAGAGGAGGAAGGTCTTCGGGTAGGGGCTCTGGTAGTCCCAGCGCAGGCAGTCCGGCAGCTCGAGCGACAGCCCGCCGCTCTCCGTCTCGCCCGCGGTGAAGCCGGCGGGGACGTAGACCTGGCTGAAGTCGGCGCCGGTCGGCCCGGCCGAGACCAGGCTCTGCCGCACCCCCTGGAGCACCGACCAGGGATCGGGGACGGCGGCCTGGCTCTGGGAGCTCTGGGGGCGGGAGACCTGGGCGCGGACGGCGCCGGTGCCGGCGAGGGCTAGCGCGAGGGCCGCCGCGGAGAGCTTGAATGCCGGGAATCGCCGCATCGTCGATCCTCCTTGCGAGAGCTGGCTACGGGCGTCCGTGCCGGATTGGCCTCCGGCAGGGACGCCGCCGTCCCCGTCTGTCGTCGTGCCGGCGGTCGCCGGCCGCCGCCCGAGGGGGACGCCGTTCGGGGAGAGGGGCGGGGTGCAAGATCCCCGCCCGGGCGGCCTGCCGGGTAGCGGGTCCCTCGGCCAAACGGACCCACTACCGTCGCGCGGCGCCGCCCGGCTACTGGCGGACGTGCCGCGATGCGCTCAGATCAGCGACCGAGTGCACGATCGCCTGCTGCGAGAAACGCCGTGCGGTGCTCCCGAGGCAAATTGATCTGGAGGGGGCCAGACACTAGACTGGCGGTGGTCCGAACTGGGTATGAGGATTCCATGCCTCGCGTCGAAGTGAAACCGGAGCTGCTCCGCTGGGCGCGCGAGCGCGCGAGGTTCGACCTCGACGCGCTGACCCCTCGCTTTCCTGGGCTCCCGGCGTGGGAGAGCGGCGAGGCCCATCCGACGCTCAAGCAGCTCGAGAGCTTCGCGAAGGCGACGCACGCTCCTATCGGGTACTTTTTCCTCCCAGAGCCGCCTGTCGAGACGATTCCGATTCCGGACTTCCGCACGATGGGCAGCGGACGCGTCGAACGACCGAGCCCCGACCTGCTCGATACGCTCTACCTCTGCCAACAGCGTCAAGAGTGGTACCGCGACTTCGCTCGCGCGGAAGGGGAACGGCCCCTTCCGTTCGTCGGATCCGCGCTCCTCGGGAGCGACGTCGAGCGCACCGCGGCCGAGATGCGGAGCGCGCTGGGGTTCGACCTCGACGAGCGCCGTCAGATGCCGAGCTGGACCGAAGCGCTCCGCCGCTTCATCGGCCAGGCGGATGAGCTCGGCGTTCTGGTGATGGTGAGCGGCGTCGTCGGCAGCAACAACCGACGCCCGCTCGACCCGGAAGAATTCCGGGGATTCGCGCTTTCCGATATCCTGGCACCGCTCGTTTTCATCAATGGCGCCGACACCAAGGCGGCCCAGATGTTCACTCTCGCCCACGAGCTAGCGCATGTGTGGCTCGGACAGTCCGCGCTCTCGGACGTCGCACCGGACTCCGCTCCCTCGCACCGGGTCGAGGTCTGGTGCAATCGGGTCGCCGCCGAGCTACTGGTCCCCCTCGCCTTCCTCCGGGAGGAGTATCGGAGAGAATCTCCGTTGCGCGCGGAGCTCGACCGCCTGGCCCGGCGCTTCAAGGTGAGCACGTTGGTCGTCCTGCGCCGCATCTTCGACATCGGCGGCCTGAGTCGCGAGCAGTTCTGGGCTGCATATGAGACCGAGCTCGCGAGACTGCGTGCGCTGCCGCAGGGGAGCGGCGGCGACTTCTACCTGACGCTGGGAGCGCGTGCGAGCAAGCGGTTCGCCCGCGCGCTTGTCGCCAGCACGCTCGAGGGGCGATCTTCCTTCACCGAGGCGTTTCGCCTCCTCGGATTCAAGAAGATGGCGACCTTTCGTGATCTCGGGCAGAGGCTCGGGCTGGTCGTCTGATGGCCTATTTGCTCGACGCCGATGTATTCATCCGCGCCAAGAATTTGCATTACGGCCTCGACTTCTGCCCGGCCTTCTGGGACTGGCTCATCGACGGCAATGCCGCAGGCAAGGTATTCAGTATCGAGAAGGTCGGTGACGAGGTGCGGGCCGTCGCGGATGAGCTCTCGGAATGGGCTGAGGCGCGGGAAGCGACGTTCTTCCTCCGGCCAGAAGCGGCGGTTTTCCCGTCGCTCGCTACAGTCAGCGCATGGGCAGAGGGCCGACGGTACGAGCCGTCCGCGGTGAACACGTTCCTTCAGGTGGCCGACTACTATCTCGTCGCTCAGGCTCATGCGGGGGCCCATACCGTCGTCACTCACGAGATTCCTTCCGTATCGACCAGGAAAATCAAGATTCCGGATGCCTGCATCGGTCTAGGAATCAAATGCATGACGCCGTTCCAGATGCTGCGACTCGAAAGAGCGAGGTTCGTCCTCGGGCCGCAGCCGGGCCGCGGTGGGGGTGCCGGTCCACCCTAGCTCGTTCCGAAACCCAAAATACGTGTCCGCGGTGCCGATCCGCGCGTCACGCGGCGTCGCCCGGCTAGTGGCGGAAGTGCCGCACGCCGGTCAAGAGCATGGCGATGCCGTGCTCGTCGGCGGCGGCGATGACCTCCGGGTCGCGCTTGCTGCCGCCGGGCTGGACGACCGCCGTGACCCCCGCCGCGGCGAGGGCGTCGAGCCCGTCGCGGAAGGGGAAGTAGGCGTCGGAGGCGGCGGCGGTGCCGGCGGTGGGGAGCTGCGCCTTCTCGACCGCCAGGCGGCAGGAGTCGACGCGGCTCATCTGGCCGGCGCCGATCCCCACCGTGCCCTCGGCGTCGGCGAGCACGATGGCGTTCGACTTGACGTGGCGCGCCACCCGCCAGGCGAGGTCGAGCGCCCGCCGCTCGTCGGGCGTCGGGGCGCGGCGGGTGGGGCAGGTCCAGGCGGCCGCGTCGTCCTCGCGCGTCGTCGGCGGTCTGGGCGAGGAAGCCGCCGGCGATCGAGCGGAGCTCGACCTCGCCGCCGGCGGGGAGCGGCGCTGCGAGGAGCCGCAGGTTCTTCTTCTCGCCGAGCCGGGCGAGGGCCGCGGCGTCGAACGCCCGGCGCGATCACCACCTCGGCGAAGAGCTCGGCGACGGCCGCCGCGAAGGCGCCGTCGGCCGGCCGGTTGAGCGCCACGATGCCGCCGAAGGCCGACACCGGATCGGTGGCGAGCGCCCGCCCGTAGGCGGCGGCTGGATCGGCGCCGCGCCCCACCCCGCAGGGGTTGTTGTGCTTGACGATGGCGACCGCCGGCTCGGCGAACGCGGCGGCGACCCGCCGCGCCGCGTCGGCGTCGAGCAGGTTGTTGTAGGAGAGCTCCTTGCCGCCGAGCTGGCGGAAGCCGCCGAGCACGCCGGGGCCGTCGGTCCGCCGGTAGACGGCGGCGGCCTGGTGCGGGTTCTCGCCGTAGCGCGGGGTGAGGATGCGCTCGAGGCCGAGGGCGAGGTGCTGGGGGAAGGGCTCGGCCTCGCCCGGCGTCTCGGCGCCGATCTGCCCCGCGAGCCAGCCGGCGACCGCCGCGTCGTACTCGGCGGTGTGGCGGAAGGCCTTCGCCGCCAGGCGCCGGCGCGAGGGCTCGCGGGGGACAGCGCCGCCGCCCGCTTCGAGCGCCGCCAGCACCTCCGGGTAGTCCGCCGGATCGACCACCACCACGACCCCGCCGTGGTTCTTGGCCGCCGCCCGCACCATCGCCGGCCCGCCGATGTCGATCATCTCGATCGCCTGGGCGAAGGAGGCGCCGGTCGCCACCGTCTCGCGGAAGGGGTAGAGGTTGACCGCCACGAGGTCCATCGCGGCGATGCCGTGTGCCGCGAGCTGCTCCGCGTGGGCGGGCTTGGCGCGGTCGGCGAGGATGCCGCCGTGGATCGCCGGGTGGAGCGTCTTCACCCGGCCGTCCAGGATCTCCGGGAAGCCGGTCACCGCGGAGACCGAGACCGCCGGCACCCCGGCCGCGGCCAGCGTGCGGAGCGTGCCGCCGGTCGAGACGATCTCGAAGCCGAGCCGGGCGAGGCCGCGGGCGAAGTCGGCGAGACCCCGCTTGTCGAAGACCGAGAGCAGGGCGCGGCGCGGCGTCATCGTGGCGTCTCCTGACGAATATAGGGCCAGATACAAGGGCCAAACCGAGGCCTCAATATAGCGCAGCGCCATGGCGGCGCCGGCCCTCGGCCGAGCGCGGGTGATCTATTTCCTGCGCGTCCGGCCGGCGGCCGCGCCCGCCGCCGCCGGCAGCGAGTCCGGCACCGCGGCCTGCTGAGGGTAGAAGATCGGCTCTTCAGGATCCCGGTGCCAGTCGTATTCGGCGGCCATGGCGGCCACTTCGGCGATGGCGCGGCCGGCGAGGCGCTCGACGAGATAGAAGGCCATGTCGGTGCCGGCGGAGACGCCGGCGGAGGTGACGTAGCGGCCCGCGTCGGCCCAGCGCGAGACGTTGTCCCAGTGGACGCGCGGGCCGAATCCGGCCACCCAGCCGAAGGCCGCGTGATTGGTGGCGGCCGGCTTGCCGTCGAGGAGCCCGGCGGCCGCCAGGACCGCGGCGCCCGTGCAGACGGACGACAGGATCGCGACCCGCTCGTCCATCGACCGCACCCAATCGAGGAGCGCACGCCGTTCCTCGGGGTGGTCGTCGGCGAGCAGGACGCGCGTGCCGCTGCCGCCGGGGATCATCAGCAGGTCGATCGTCTGCTCGCGCGCCTCGTCACGAAAACAGTCCGGCGCCACCCGCGGACCGTTGGCGCTCTTCACCGGCGCCGGCGCCGCGGCTCCCCCGCCGTCCGGCTTGCACTGATTGGAGATGAGCACCACCTCGAACGGGTAGGGCGGCGGGCTGGAGTAGCCCGTGCCGAGGAAGCGCGCGATGGCGAACGCCTCGGTGAACCCCCACACGTCGATGGGCTCGAAGCCGTCGAACACCAGGATGCCGATGCGCAGCGTGCGGGGGAAACGATCCGCGTCACCCATGGTCGCCGACCAGCAGCGCGGCCCGCGGCCGCAGGCTGGCGCTGAACCGCTTGTTGAAGCGCTTCTCGACGACCGCGCGATAGCGCGGATCGCCGGGGCCGATCGCGGGGGATTCGATCCGCGCGTCGTCCACGCTAATCCGGGATCTCGGCCTCGACGAGCTTCGCCAGAAGAGTGAGCGACTCCTGCCAGCCGAGATAGCAAGCCTCGGGAGGAATGACGTCGGGCACCCCTTCCTGCACGATGCTCAGCTCGGTCCCGACGGAGACCTTCTTCAAGGTGACCGTCACCTGGAGCTCCCCGGGCAGGTTCGGGTCGTCGAATGCGTCCGTGTAGCGGATGCGTTCGTGCGGCACCAGCTCGAGGTACTTGCCGCCGAAGGAGTGGCTATGCCCGGTGGTGAAATTCGTGAACGACATCTTGTGGGTGCCGCCGACCTTGGCATCCAACTGGTGGACCTTGCCGGTGAATCCGTTGGGCGGCAGCCATTTGGCCATCGCGTCGGCGTCGAGGAACGCCCGATAGATCCTCTCGGGCGTCGCACGGAGCACGCGGTGAAGCCGGATGGTGTTTGGCATACTTTCGATTCCTTCCCCCCTCTCGGGAGGCCCCAATATAGCGCAGCGCCGTGGCGGCGCCGGCCCTCGAGGGCGAGGCCACAGCCCTCGGCGCATATGCGGAACGGTCTTTTTGTGTTGGCTGAAACGCGCCTGTACGATCCGGGCATCGCGCGGAACGTCCCGGCGAAGAGAGCGGCGCCAATGAGCTCCGCGGGGAGGCGCCTTGAGAGCACGGCAGGCGATCACGGCAGCGGTTCTCGGCTTCACGGCTTGCGCTCTGGCGGCCGGCGCTCTCGCCGGCTGCTCCGCGCTCCGCTCGAGCGGGGAGAGCGGCCGGCGGGGGCCGGCGGCCTCCGCCCGGGTCTCGCCCGACCGCGGCGAGGACGGACCGGAGGCGACCTTCGCCGCGGAGGCGCGCCGCTGGCGCCTGATGACCTGGCGGGACGAGGCCGGCGGCATCCCCAAGCAGGCGCTGGCGAAGGCGAGCCGCGAGCGGGCCGGGAACCTCGCCTACTGGGCGGCGCACGGCACGGCGGACAAGGCGCTGCTGCCCGCCGGCTGGACGTTCCGCGGCCCGGCGAACGTCGGCGGGCGCACGCGCGCCCTGCTCGTCGATCCGCTCGACCCGTCGATGCTCCTCGCCGGCTCGGTCGGCGGCGGCCTGTGGAAATCCGCCGACGCCGGCGCCCACTGGGCGCGGGTGGACGACTTCCTCCCCAACCTCGCGATCTGCAGCCTGGCGAGGGACCCGCAGGACCACCGGGTGATCTATGCCGGGACCGGCGAGGGGTTCTTCAACGCCGACGCCATCGACGGCGCCGGCATCTTCAAGTCGGTCGACGGCGGCGACACCTGGAGCCAGCTCCCCGGCACCGGCGCCTGGGACTCGGTCAACCGCCTCGCGATCTCGCCGACGGACTCCAACCTGATCCTCGCCGCCACCCGCTACGGCGGCATCGAGCGGTCGACCGACGGCGGCGCGACCTGGAATCTCCCCACCTTCACCCAGGGCTCGTACGACGTGGCCTTCTCACCCCACGATGGGACGAAGGCGGTCGCCGAGATCCTCGACTACGACTTCGTGGCCGACGACTGGTTCCATCGCGCGGTGTACTCGACCGACGGCGGCGCCAGCTGGTCGCCGGCGGCGCCGCCCTTCGACCTCCTCTATGGCTTCTCCTCGCGCCTCGAGCTCGCCTACGCGCCCTCGAACGGCGACATCGTCTACCTCAACTCGGGCGCCGACGGGCTCGTCTACCGCTCGACGGACGGCGGCCATACCTACAGCCCGCAGACCACCTCCGGCGCCACCGGCGCGAGCTGGTACAACGACACGCTGTGGGTCGATCCCACCAACCCGCAGGTCCTCGTCGCCGGCGGCACGCAGCTCTTCCGCAGCACCGACGGCGGCGCCACGCTGACCCAGATCACCGACGGCTACCTGCTGACCACCGAGCCGCACCCGGACCAGCACTGCGTCGTCGCCGACCCGCGCTACGACGGCGCCGCCCACCGCGCCGTCTACGCCTGCAACGACGGCGGCGTCTTCCGCGCCGACGACATCTACACCGCCAGCACGTCGGCGGGGTGGAGCAGCCTGAACCAGGGATACGAGACGTCCCAGTACTACAGCGGCGCCGGCGACGGGCCGGCCGGGCTCTTCCTCGGCGGCACGCAGGACAACGGCACGCTGCGCCTGGCGGCGCCGGGCTCCGACGCCCTCCTCTCGCTGGGCGGCGACGGCGGCTTCGTCGCCGTCGATCCGGCGGACCCTCGCTACGCCTATGGCGAGTACATCAACCTCTCGCTCGTCTTCCGCTCCGTCGACGGCGGTCAGACGATCGACACCTTCCTCGATCCCTCCCTGCCGGAGGGCGGGCAGGGGAACTTCATCGCCCCTTTCATCCTCGATCCCAACCATCCCGGCCGCATGCTCGCCGGGGCCTACTCCCTCTGGAGGAGCGACGACGCGCGCACCGGCAGCCCGCCGAGCTGGCAGGCGATCCGCGGCGCCCGGCCGACGCAGGTGAGCGCCATCGCCGTCGCCCCCGGCAACTCCGACGTCGTCTGGGTCGCCTACAACGACGGCGCGGTCTACCGGACGGCCAACGCCACGGCGGCCCACCCGGTCTGGCAGACCGTCGACGACAACGGCGCCGCCGACCCGCTGCCCAACCGCATGCCGCTGCGCATCCTGATCGACCGGCGAAACTCCGCCTGGGTGTACATCGCCTTCGGCGGCTTCAGCTCCGGCAACCTGCAGCGCACGCTCGACGGCGGCGCCACCTGGTCCGCCCTGACCGGCACCGGGAGCGCCGCGCTGCCGGCGGCCCCGGTCCACGCCATCGCCCAGCACCCCACCCAACCGGACTGGCTCTACGCCGGCACCGAGGTCGGCGTCTTCTCGAGCCTGGACGGCGGCCAGAGCTGGGCCACCACGAACCAGGGGCCGGCCAACGTGGTGGTCGACGACCTCGGCTTCCTCAACAACTCCCACACCCTGCTCGCCGCCACGCACGGCCGGGGCGTCTGGACCGCCGACGTCTCCGGCAGCCCCGACGCCGCCCTGGCGTTCTTCACCCTGCCGCCCTGCCGTCTCCTCGACACCCGCACTCCGGCCGGGCCCCTCGGCGGACCCGTCCTCGCCGCGGCGTCGGCGCGGGTGATCGCGGCCGGCGGCCACTGCGGCATTCCCGCCGCGGCGCGGGCGCTCGCCGTCAACCTCACCGTGGTGTCCCCGCGCTCGGCGGGGTTCCTCACCCTCTACCCCGGAGACCTCTCGCGCCCGCCGACCAGCGCGATCAACTTCCGGCCCGGCCAGGTGCGCGCCAACAACGCCGTCGTGCCCCTCGCCGCCGACGGCTCCGCCTCGCTCGCCGTCTTCAACGGCTCGGCCGGCACGACGGACGCGGTCGTCGACGTCAGCGGCTACTTCCAGTAGAGCCTCCCAGCTCGGCGGGAAGCGGCGGTGGGAAGCGGCGGCGGGAGGCGTCAGGGCGCCGGGCGGGCGCGCGGCAGCAGCAGCACGCGCGTGCCGTCGGCGGCGAGCCCGGAGCGGCCGTCGCCGCCCCCGGCGCGGAGCCAGACGTAGCGCAGCACCGCGGCGACGTCGGTCACCGCGTGGCTGAAGGCGAGCGAGGCGACGCCGAAGGCGGTCGAGTGGTCGTCGAAGGCGGCGATGCCCGAGCCGAAGCCGATCCGCCGGTACTCGTGGCCGATGAGGGGGTAGAGGCGGCGGCCGCGGCGGAGGGTCTCGGCGAGTAGCGCTTGGACGTCGCGCTCGCCGGCGAGCCGCGCCGGCATGCCGTAGAAGACGAGCGCGAAGCGCGGCTCGGCGCTCTCGGCGTAGCGCAGGTAATCGGCGAAGTAGCGCCCCTCCTCGGCGTCGGCGGCCGAGGTGGCGAGCGGGTTGTTGGCGTCGGCCACGAAGTGCGAGACCGCGCCCAGCCGGCGGACGACCTCGTCGAACGGGCGGTGGTCGCGGATCGCCCGGATGGCGCCGTCGACCTCGTTCGCCAGGGCGCGGTCGAGGCTGCCGCCGCCGTCCTCGTTCTTCATGTGCCGCGCCGGGTCGGTCTCCTCGAACGGCGCCACGACCCCCGCCTCGTAGGCGCGCTCGCGGCGGGCGATCTGCCGCGCCAGGTCGGGCGGGGCGAGCCGCGCCGCCTCGCGGGCGATCGTCACCTGCGTCTTCGGCGTCCAGGCGGCGGCCGGCCAGGCCGCGAGCGCGAGAGCGGCGAGCGCCGCGAGCCCGGCAAGGCCCGGCCGGCGCGGCGCGGCGTCCGAAAGGGGGGGCATCGCACCTATTCTAACGGGGAAGCATGCACAGTCGCCGTCCGCGCTCGGGGTTTCCGCGCCCGTCGCCGTGCGCCCGCCGGCCGCCCCGCGAAAGGAGCCGCGTGCCCGAGACCTACCGCCTCGACGTCATGGGCTGCTTCTGTCCGCTGCCGATCCTCCTCGCCGTGCGCGAGATGCAGAACCTCGTGCCGGGCGACGTCTTGGAGCTCCTGGGCGACGATCCGGCGATGCTCGAAGACGTGCCCGAGTGGTGCGCGCGCGCCGGCCACCGCCTCGTCCAGTACACCGTCGAGGACGACGGCAGCCTCCGCTTCCTGGTCGAGAAGGGCGACCGCCCGCCCGAGCGCAAGCGCCGCAAGAGCGGCCCGCCCCAGCCCGAGCCGTAGGCGGGGAGCCTACGAGCCTCTTCGTTCACCCTCCGGCCGCGGCCACCACCAGAGCGCCGCGCCGGCCAGGGCGAGCGCCGCGAGCAGGCAGGCGGGCAGGAAGGACCTCGGCCGGTAGACGAGGTCGATCCGGCGGGCTCCGGCGGGCAGCCAGGCGGCGAAGAACGGGCCGTCGGCGAGGGTCGAGGAGGCGTGCCGCCCGTCGACGAGGAGCCGCCAGCCGCCGTCCTTGTGGTGTTATTTGGATTGAGGAGGGAAGGAGGGAGAGCAAGAGAGAGCTGATAGGAAGGAGGGAAAGAAGGAAATAGGCGAGTATTCAGTACTGAGAAACTGGGCAGGGCTCTAGTTCTAAGTAGATCGCCGAATCCTTAGAGCGAGACCTGGCGCGTCTCCTCTGGAGAAAAATTTGCCACGAAAGCGCGAGATCATCCTCCGCCAAGCGTAGAATAGAGGTTAGATTCAAGGAAGCTGACGAGGCTGAGGAAGCGGCTAGTGCACTCAGAGCAATTGACCAGGTGCTCTTGCACGAGATCTGCTCGAGGCAGTACAGCAGACAAGGTGATAGGCGCGCAGGGTCTCAGTCTGTGGGTGGGGCGCCTAGTCAGACGGATGATCCTGGCGTACCTGGCGGCGGTAGGATTGCACGTGCTGTAGGAAGCTCATCGAAATTTCTCAGTAGCCACCACGATCTCTGACGCGAGAACCTCAGGGAAGGGGCTCTTGCTAGACACTTCACTCCAACCATAAGACACCGAGCGGGGGAGAATGTTTAGTCGGATGGGCCCTTTTGCGGCAGCCTCTCGGCGCAGAGCTGATGCAAGAGGTCAAATAGCGCCAAGTCGAGGTCTGCGACGTCTGTCAGCGACGCGTAGCTAGTACACAACAGTTCCAGGGCGAGGAGAACGATCTCCTTTGCCTCCTCGGCCTCGATCCGTTCAGCTCGAGATAGTGGTACATCTTTCACAAGTACGCTGACAAGACCTCGGGCATCAGATCTCGCCAGGAACGAGCGTCACATGTTCGTTCGAGATACCTCAGAGCTGCCGGGGTACTCATTACAACGCCGAGAGTGTGATCGAGCTAGTGCTGCAGCTCTCGCAGCTCCGCTACGATCTCTAGGGACAGGCTCGCCAGACAGTTCATCAAAACCTCATAGGCTTACTGCATACTGTGGCAACGGATGCCGAGGGAGGTAGCGCTGCGGTAGAGGACGGCAAGAGTAGGCTAGATGTACAATGCGGTAGCGAGGAGGGCAGCGGCCTCTCTCTCTCTTCGAAGGCACGCGCATAAGCTTGCGTCGCAGACAAAGGATCTGTCGCCTCGGCACCTTCGTGCGCCAGGCGCATCGCGCGACGGTGAAGCTCGGTGATCTTCTCCTGATAGACGCTCATCGCCGCAGAACGAGCGCCAGCGGACGGCAGAACTAGACGACGACGACGAAGACGGGTAGACAGCTCGTAGAGCGCAAGATCTGCCGCTCTTTGATCCGAGCGCGCCGGTGGATGTCACTCGCGTATAATCGCAGGATCCCCGAGACCTTGAGACGAGCTGCGCCTGGAAGAGGAAGCTTCAAGGCAGGCAGAGCCAGTAGTCGAAGTGCGTACCTTGAGAAGCCTCCTCAACCACCGTGTACTCCGTCAGCTCTCGGACGATGAGCACGGCCACGCCGCAGGCACCTTTCTCCGTCGCGGTCACTTTGAACTTGTACGATCTGCGAATGCGCTCATCGACCACAAGGCGATGGAGGAGAAAGTCGTGGACAAGTATAAGTACACGTGCAAGGCGACAGTCTGAGCATGCCACTCTGCCTCCAGGCAAACGGAGCAAGCCTCCGCCATGACGGCACCCTGTGACGGGGTGACACCTGGCAGTACTTCGGACAACGAGATGAGATAGATCGGCTGGCTCACTCCGCCAAATGCTATCGCAGTAAAGAAGCTCAGCGCTCGCAAAAGCATGCGCTGTAGAGGCTTCAGGGATAGATCTCGGGAAAATCTTCGCGCAGCTTCCACTGGAGTTCTTGCCGGGCCTGGTAGAGGTGAGCTTTTACAGTGTAGATCGAGAGACGCAAAACCTCCGCGATCTCGCGATACTTCAGACAGTCTAGGCGCAACAGCAGGCATCGCCGCATCTGAGGAGGAAGAGTGCCGATGGCGCTTGCTACGAGCATCTGACGCTCGTGGAGAAACGTTTGCTCGAGTGGTTCAGATACGCCGCTCTTACGCAATGCCGCGTCTTCAGACGGCTCGCGTTCGGAATCGAAGAGCACCTCGCTGCACTCCCGCTTCAACGCGATAGTGAGCGTAGAGGTATTGTGATAAGAAGTTAGTGGAGATTAGGTAGATCCAGCTCGGAAACAGAGAGTCGCCACGAAAGCGTTCCAAGACATCGAAGATTAGCAGGAACGTCTCTTGCAGAAATACTCGGCCTCCTGCGGAGCGAAGACTCGGAGGGTGAAAAAGCGGCAAATAGGGAGGTAGTAGCGAGCGTAGATCGCGAGAAAAGAATACTCTCGCTCGTCGTCTCCTTTGGCATGCTTCCATCGAGCGACGAGCTCTTCATGCTACGAAACGAGACCATTCTCGGATTCTTCGGAGGAACTGCTACGGCTTGGCTCGCGGATTCTCGGCGTCGACATCTCGCGAACTTACCTCAACTACGGGGCTAACGGACAGGCAGCGAGCTATCTGCGCGCGCGTGATGACTGCGTCGACACTCCGCGGTGAGAGAAGCTCGTCGGTTGAGGAAGCTGGATCGGGGCGCGCGGCCGTCGGTCGGTGGCCGCGCGCCGGGAGCTCAGCCGATCATGGAGGATCTTTGGTGACGCAGGCGACAGACGGGAGTGGGGGTGCCGATGCCGATCTGGGCTTCCGTGGCGCCGAGCGGCGGCGCGAGCAGGAAGTCCGGCGCGCAGGTGCTCGGCACGGCCGGAGTGACGGGGGCTGCCGGCCCGCCCGAGCTCGTCGCGAAGGAGTCTCCCGACGGCGTCGACCTCACCTTGATCCGGTGGAACCCTGAGCCTGACGCCGGCTCGAACGGCTGAGCTCCTGCCAGGATTGCAAGAGCGGCCCGCCCCAGCCCGAGCCGTAGGCGGGGAGCCTACGAGCCTCTTCGTTCACCCTCCGGCCGCGGCCACCACCAGAGCGCCGCGCCGGCCAGGGCGAGCGCCGCGAGCAGGCAGGCGGGCAGGAAGGACCTCGGCCGGTAGACGAGGTCGATCCGGCGGGCTCCGGCGGGCAGCCAGGCGGCGAAGAACGGGCCGTCGGCGAGGGTCGAGGGGGCGTGCCGCCCGTCGACGAGGAGCCGCCAGCCGCCGTCCTGATAGAGGTTGGAGGCGAGCGGCCGCGGCGGACCGAGCGCCGCCTCCGCCCGTAGATGCGCCGGGCCGAGCGCCGTGAGCGCGAAGCGCGCCGTCCCCGCCTCCCGCCAGACTCCGCTCCACCGCTCGCCGGCCGGCGGCCGCGCCATCAGCACGCGGCGGGTGAACTCGCGGCGGCCCGCCAGCCAGCGCGGCCAACGTTTGGCGGCGTCGGCGGGGTCGACCTCCGCCTCGGGCGGCAGGAAGAGCCGCGGCAGCGCCGCCGGCCGCTCGTAGATCCAGGCGCTGGGGTCGGCGAGGGCGAGGCGCCAGGGGCGGGGGAGCGCCTGCTTGGGCGACGCCATCATGTAGCGCACGCCGAGCAGGTCGTAGAGCGGGTGGTCGAGGCGCACGAACTTGTCGTACACCTCGTCCATCGCGGTGAGGAGCGGCAGGGTCGCGACGGCGACGTTCCACGGCTTCATCGGATTCGTGTAGCGCGCGTCGGCGAGATCGTAGATCGCCGCCCCGTTGGGCGGCAGGAGCTGCCCGAGGGCCGCCATGCGGCGGCCGTCCGGACCGCCCAGGTGGCGCTCCAGGAAGGCGACGGACGGGGTGGTGGGGAAGTAGAGCCGCCGCGGCATCCCGGGGTTCGCCGGCACGTGGATGCCGAGGAGCTCGCCGGCGGTGATCCCCGCCAGCACCCAGAGCCGCCATGGCGCCGGGCGGGCGGCGGCCAGTGGGAGCGCCGGGCCGCCGCCGTCCCCCTCCGGTGCGGCGGCGAGGCGCTCTCCCGCCGCCGCCTCCGCCCGCGGCTTCCGCCAGCCGGCGAGGAGGAGCGCCGCGGCCGCCATCGTCCCCAGGTTCGAGGCGAGCGACAGCCGGCGGAGGTCGATCAGGGCGTTCGCCGGCAGCGGCGGCGCCGGCCGGCCGTCGGCGAGGTACGCCCAGGCGATGAGGGCGGCGAGCCCGGCGGCGACCGCCGCGGCGGGCCAGCGGCGGAGGCCCCCGTGACGCCAGCGCTCGAGGGTCGCGGCGGCGAGATAGGCGACGGCGAGGTCGAAGGGGAGGAGCAGGCGGTGCTGGAACGTCGCCGACTTGCCGAAGAGGGGCAGGGCGGCGACCGCCTGGATGAGCCCCGGCGGCCGCGCCACGACGACCAGGGCGAGGGCCGCGACGGCGAGGAAGAACCGCTCCTCGCGGCAGCGCCGGAGCGGCCGCCGCACCGGGGCGACGGCGAGGAGGGCGGCCAGGAGCGCCGCCCCGCCGACGAAGCCCGTGGCGTCCTCGTTGATGTTCTCGTTGCCCCAGTAGGGGCCGAAGCGGTTGTTGCCGTAGGCGTTGGGCGCCGCGATGGGGATGAGGCGCTGGCGCATCTTCCGCCACCGGAAGCGGAGCTGGACGGGGGTCTTCCAGTCGAGGAGCCAATCGTCCGCCAGCACCGCGCGGTTGCGCAGCGAGATGCGGTTGAAGCGGTGGCTCTGCGGGATGTACTCGGCGGTCGCGAGGAGCGGCGGCGCCGCGGCCCCGGCGGCGAGGAGCCCGGCGAGGGCCCAGCGCAGAGCGAGCGCCCGGCGCCTCCCCCGCGCCCGCCGGGCGAGCCGCACGGCGCCGAAGGCGGCGGCGAGGACGAGGTCGTTGATCCCGGTCTCCGGCTGCCCGGAGAGGAGCACCGCCCAGACGACGCCCGCCAGCAGGAGGAAATCGCGCCCGGCGCCGCGGTCGTCGGTCAGGGCGACGGCATAGAGGAGGGCGGGCAGGAGGGCGGCGGAGTTGGCGATCGGCCAGCCCAGCCAGAGGAGCAGGAAGCCGCCGAGGCCGTAGGCGAGGCTGCCGCAGAGCGCCGGCGCCTCGCCCATCCCCTGGCGGCGCAGGAACAGATAGAGGAAGACGAGGGCGACGAGCACGCGGAGGCCGGCGAGGGCGCCGACGGCGATCGGGAGCGGCAGCAGGCCGGTGGCGAGGACGAGCGGCTGGAACGCCTGGCTCTGCGGGTCCGCCATGAGCGGCATGCCGGCCCCGGCGAGGTGGTTCCACAGCGGCCACAGGCCGCCGTGGATCTCGCGGCGCACCAGGGCGAGGGCGGGGGCGATCTGGGTGATGAGGTCGAGCTGCAGGCGGTTCGCCAGGTGCGGCAGGTGGGTCCGCAGCACCCCGAACGGCGCCTGGCGGGTGAGGATCTCGAGCGGCAGCAGCACCTGCCCGCCGACGAGGACCGGCCCCAGCAGGGCGAGGAGGACGGCCGCGAACGCCGCCCACATCCGCCCCGGCACCGGATCGAACCACCGCCGCAGCCCCCAGGCGAGCAGCCCTCCCAGCGCCGCCAGGTAGAGCCCGGGGACGAGATCCATCGGAGACCAGGAGGTCATGTCGGCGGGGAACTGTACTACCGGCGGGGCCGCCCCGGTCGCCGGGCTTGGCGGCGCCCCGTTTCCAGGCCAGGCCGCCCGAGACCCTGACGGAATTCCCGAGGACCGGGCCAGAAGCCGCTGGATGCAGACCTGAAGTCGCCGGATTCACCATCGAAGCGACTGGCTGCAGGGCGGAAGCCAGCGGCTTCAGCGCCCAATCCACGGGCTTCATGCCTGAAGTCAGAGAGATTCAGGACACAATCCACGGGATTCATGCCTGAAGCCGATGGATTCAGGACACAATTCATGGGATTCATGCCCGAAGCCGTGGATTCAGGCCAATCCACGGGATTCCTGCAAGCCGATGGATTCAAGGGCACAATTCAGCGCCGTCCGGCCACAATTCTCTCGCTGCAGTGAACGTTGAAGCAACTTCTGCCCAGTCCCCATGGAATTGCCGAGGGGCGGGAGCCCTTCTCCGCAGGGTGGCTTCGCCCCGGGTCATGGCGGGCTAAGCATCGGCTCGCCTTGACTCGACCGCCCGCCACCTGCTAGAAATCGCCCCCTTGGGGACCGCCAGGTCCACGCCCAGGTAGCTCAGTTGGTAGAGCACGTGACTGAAAATCACGGTGTCACTGGTTCGATTCCGGTCCTGGGCACCAAGTAAACCCTCCAGATAAAGAGGTTGGGGTGGGTGGGCGAGGGGGTTGGTGTCGCCGGATTGGGGCGAGCAAACCCAGCGCAAACAGGTCATCCAAGTCCAGAGTAGACGGAGTGGTTCGGTGTCTGCTGCGGCGAGGCTGGCGGTCATGCCCGTCCCCTGGGCCGCCTTTGCCGAGACACCTGGCGAGACCCGCAGGCGCGCACCCGTCCACCAGCCTCCATGTGCGCCGCCGATCCAGGAGACCACCCACACCTCCTCCATCGCCCCGACCGAGTCGTTCGTCGGATTGGTGAACTCCCCCGCGGGATTCGGGCCACCACCCCGCACGTAGACTGGAGTGCTGGCGTCCGTGGACCAGGTGAGGTCGCCGATTTCCTGTCCGCCGTCCGTCGCAGACCCCGGGCGAAGCTGCCGCACCCGGTACTCAGGCGGTGCTGCCCCAGACGTCTGCAACCCCCGCGCACGTCGCCCCCCCAGGCGACCCGGCCAGCCGCCCGACGAGCTTCGCCCTTTGTTGTCACATTCACGCGAGACTGGCTCAGTCCGTTTGATTAATCTTGGTTGGTTGTTGTTCTCTCTAGATTCAGAGCCAACAACTTCTTGAGGATCTGCTCGTCCGAGAGGTCTGCCGGCCAGCCGTAGGCTCGGAACACAGCCTCGTCGAGCTTCGCGTGCGCGTGGGCCAGCCAGGTGGGGCGTTCGTTGTAGAGGTTGGTAAAGATGCGCTTGGCGAGCAGCTTCGCGGAGTCCTCGTCTCGCGCTACCGTCCTCGGCCAACGCACGGTGCCGATCCCCCAGCGTCAGGCGCGACCACGAACCGCTTCCAGGGGCCGTCGACCGAGCCCGTAAGAACGTAATGCTTCCTCCCGCGTCGACTCCGGCGGGTTCAGCCAGCGACCTCTCATTTCATCGATCTCGCGTGCGGTGGCAGCAATTGACTCGTCGACATTCTCTTTTGGGCGGGGGAAAGGAAAGCTTTCGAAGCACGTGGTGGGAGTGTAGCGGAAACCGGGATTCTTTCTCCCTGAGCCGGGTGCCTTGAGCGAGTGCCCATACCTTCGTGGAGGCGGGGAGCCAGAGGATTCCGAATAGCAGATCGCTCTCAGTAGCGAATGCGATCACCGTCTGAGCGGCAAGGACCTCCGTTCCCACCCACACGAAGAGTCGGAACTTCGCCGTCTGGCAGAGACCTGCGTACCGGCCAAGTGGTCGGAGCGCGCTGCGAAGAGCGTTGTTGACTTCGCCGTGCATCCACCAAAACTCCCTGCGTCGCGGGCGGCGGTTCTTCGAGCCGCTCAGGGAGCACGTGTTCCCTGACGTGATTGAAGGGCGCTTCAAACAGAGCTGCATCCTTCTGCTCACGGTCACCGAAATCGATGATCCAGATCCTTTCGTCGCGCGCCGTTATCGAGCGGCCAGTTAGCCACGGCCGCACAACGTCTGAGTTCGGAGGCCGTGTGGGTTCGGCGCCGTAAGCCATTCGAGGGCACTCGATTCAGGCACATCGAATGAAGCAAGTTCACCGGCCCTTGGAACGAAAGGCACGGGAGTCTTTGCAGACGCCTCGCAGTCGTTGCATCAGCGCCAGAGGTCAGGTCGGCATGGATTTCACTGTCGGCGCCCATCAAAGGTCCGCTCTTCCTCCCTGCCGTCATCAAATGCGATCATGGAGACGTGAACATTGGCGCCGTCTAGAACCCATTCTATCGCTCTCTGCCCAGAAGATTCCTCCGCTCTCGATGATCCGCTCGGACACGCGCCGGCTGCTCTGGCCACGTATACCCTGGGTAGCAAGCAAGCCAACTCGTCTCGCATTGCCCTCGCAAAGCGCCCGTCGCGCTCTCGAACCACCAGCAGCAGAGATCGGCCTGACCCGGCAAATCATCTCCGTATAAGGTGCGTAGATCTTCCACGTACTCGCCACCCAGCTCACTCCGCATGAATTGGCTGCCAAGGAAGGACGCATCCCGACTGATGAACTCCACCCTCGGCTATTTTGCCTCCTTGTGTTTCGCGGAGTCAGTCAGATCGAGATCTAATCTTCGGCACTCAAATCCCCACGGCCTGGAGGATTGGCTCTTTCCAGGCCGTGGTGCCGTGCTGCCGCAGCCATTGGAGGTAACCGATCCACACTGGCCGACCGCGCCAGCTCGTGGGCGTACTGGTTGATCTCGATGCCGTAGACGCCAGGCCCCCCACGCTGACGCGGAGCGGAGCCTGGAAGCCGCGGTCGAGGGTGAAATCGTAGACTTCGGCCTCCAGGTCCTTCAGCTTCCGGAAGGCGCTCGCTCCTCCAGATGCGCAGGGAAGTTTCCCGAACCGCAGGCCGGGTCTAGCACCGTCACCGATTCGAGGCGGCGCAGGAAGCGATCGAGAAATATCGAGCCTTCAAGGCGGGCCTTCTTCTCCTGCCGCTTGGTGAGCGCTTGGGCCGGCTGGAGGAGCCGATCGACCTGGGCCTTGGTCTCTCCGACTCGCGCCGCAGCGGCGTCATCACTACCGGCTCGACCAGAGTCTCGATGTCTTCCCGCCGCGTAGATCGAGCTGCGAGCGCTTGTCCGGGTCGAGCTCGCGTTCGAAGAGAGTCCCGAAGATCGAGGGGTCGATGGCACTCCAGTCCAGCCGCGCACCCTGCCACAAGAGCTCCAGCTCCTCTGCCGTCAGCGCGAGCGAATCGGAGTCATCGTAGAGGTGGCCGTTGAAGTACGGGATGCGGTCGACTCCGAAGTAGCCGCCCTTGGCCATCTTGGCGAAAAAGATCCGCCGAGAGGAGATAAACAGTTCGGCTTTGCCGCGCTACTGCTCGAGGGCTTCGAGGCGATTTCGCTTGGCAGGATGCCAACGTCCTCGGCAAAGAGGATAAGATCATCCGGTCAGGAACCGGGCCACTCGGCGTGCGGCTCTACCCCGCGCTTGCGCAGCGACAGCGCTACAGCTCCCCGAACGCCTTGGCGGCGTCGGCGGTGATCACCTTGCCGAGCGCGACCGGTGAGCTTTCCGGCTTGATAGTAGACCGCAGCGGAAGTACTGAGCTTCTCCGGCTGGAGTAGATCTTCCAACTTGACGATGTGTGCACCACGTGCGGGCTGTCTGGGCGAAGCTGGTGTGGATCTCGAACCGGTCGGCGTCCGCTGACCACCAGCAGCGGCGCGTCGCTCCTTGAGGGCCGCACGGTAGGTGTCGAGCTGCCTCCACGCCGCCCTCAAGATTCTTGTGTTTGCCCTTGTATTCCCAGGCGAAGAATCCCTTCTTCCAGACATCGGCGAAGCCGTCGCTTGCCGTCCCGCTTCTCGACCCCTAGAACTGAACGCGGACCCACTCCCCCTTGGGATCCAGATCGGCAGGCTTCGTGGCCGAGCAACTCGCAGAGATCGAGGAATCTTGCCGCGCGACCGAGCGTTCCTTCTGCTCGACCTTCTTCCACTTCTGGACGAATTCCTTCGAGTCATCGGAGGCGGTCGCCGCGGGCATGGGACCGAACGAGCAGCCCGCGGTGAAAGTGGTTGCTAAGCACTCCGGGAGGCTGCGACATTCTGGGATCCGGAGGGTACCAGCGTGGCGATGGGCAAGAAGGGCGGCGGGCGAGCCGATCACCGCGCTCAGCAGGTCGCGCAGTACGTCTGGCTGCGGTACAGCGTCCAAGACCAGGAGGTCGTCGGTGTCCTCTTGGTCGACGCGCGATGCCGCCTGATCGCCGAGCGAGCGGTCTACCGCGGCACCTTCAACCGGACCGCGGTCGAGCCACGAGAGATCCTCAAGGAAGCGCTCCTCAGGGGAGCGGCCGGCGTGATCGTCTTCCACACCCGGCCGAGCGGAGATCCAACGCCCGGTGTCGAGGATCGCGCCTTCCTGCGCCGCATGTGCGGCCGGCGAGTAGTGGGAGTCGAGGTGATCGACCATCTGATCATCGGCGGCACCCAGAGCTGGCGTCTCTCAGGAAGCGGAAATGGTATCTCCGGGGCTCGATGGCTTGACCACTCGGGGCCAACGCTCGGTACTCACCACCTCCCACACCAGAGAGGACCATGATGTCCTAGGTTGAGGGCGCCCTCCCGGAGCGCTGCACCCGTCTCCGCTCTTCTCCCCTGTGCTCCGCCTCCGGCGCTCGAGCGAGAAGCCACTGTCATATGAAGGGTACAGTTCGTTCGAGCCGGTTCTGACTGGATTTCCCGCCGGGTGTAGCCGACTTCGGGTGATCGCCAGAATTCTGAGTCCGTCGTCTCACGGCGTTGCGACCCCGCGTCCGTTGACGACATGTCCGTATAGGGAGAAGGGCCGGGAGTCTTGAGCTGGTTTCGCCGAGATCGGGCGGCGCCTCAGGGCTGTCTACAGGGTGCGCTTTGAGCAGGCGGTCTATGTCCTGCATTGCTTCCAGAAGAAGTCGCCCTCGGGTGTCCGCACGGCTCCAGCAGGACGTCGACCTGATCCATGAGCGCCTGAGAACGGCACAAAGGGACTACGAGGTGCGCTATGCGAGCAAGAAAAAGACTGAGACCGAAGGGGTCGATGCGGGGAGTGGGGACGTGCTTGTAGATCTTGGCTTCCCGGACGCCGACGAGCGGAGGCTCCGCGTGCAGCTCGCGATGCGGCTCAACGAGCTGGTCGCGGCGAGCCGTTTGACGCAGGCCCGTGCGGCGGAGCTGTTCGGCATTCCGCAGCCGCACGTCTCGGAGCTCTAAGCACTACAAGCTGAGCCGGTTCTCCTCGGAGCGGCTGCTTCGCTTCGTCACCCTGCTCGACCGCGATGTCGAGATCATCATCCGGCCGAAGGCCGAGGGGCATGCGTCGGGAGTCGTCTCGGTGTCCGTCGCCTGAGGTGCCGGTCGCGGGTAAAAAGGAGCCCGAGCTGTGCCGGTGAGGAAGGTCGAGGCGACGCCGGACCCGAACCGGCGCTCTGCCCGAAGTCTACTTTCCTGTCACGCGCCGTCGAATTATCGCACTATCTTTAGTATGGTGTTTTCCTTTGGAAAGGAGGCCGTTGTGGAGACTCCCGGCGCTATCCCCTCCCCCCACCTTCACCTCGCTGGTCCTTCTCCTGCTCACCACCTTACCCTCGCCCTGTGGTCGACAAGAGCCGGCATCGACGTCGGCACGCCGGATCAGCAGACGGCGGCGCCGCACCAGCCGGGACGTGTCCACCCTGCCTGTGCAGTCCGCCTGCTCCGTGGTTCCCAACAAGGAGCTGTTCATCACGTACGTGTTGGTAAGTCGACGACTGCTACCGCACGACCTTCGGCCAGTCCTGCACGGCGCCCGTCCAGCCGGCAACGCGGGCGCCTGGACCCTCGCCGGCCTGCTGCCGGGGTGTTCTTGCACCACCAACAAGACGACCCTCTCGACATTGACGCTCGACTGGCTCCACAACTGGCTGGTCCACGGGTCGATCAATGGCGATCCCGTCCCCAAGCGCCCCCGCATGCAGACCGCGATCATCGACGATGAGGCTCGCCCAGAGCGGCAACACCGGCCAGCTCGACCTCAAGAAGGCGCCGTTTCGCCTCACCGCGATCGTCGCCCGGCTCGACCTGCGGCAGCCCAGCCCGCATCCGAGCGGGGGCGAGCTGCGCTTCGTCTTCAACCTGCTCGACCTGAGCCAGAACCCGCCCGCCACCACTCCCTTCAACCTGATCCTCGAGTACGGGCTCGACGCCGCCAACTGCCAGGACATCTTGAACTGGGCGCAGCAGTTCCATGCCCTGGGCCTCGCCTCGGCCTTCGGCGACAACTACAACGGGGCCCGGAGACGATTACCGACAAGGTGACGGCCATCGGCGCCTCGCCCCTCAAGCCCAACGGCAACACCCGCGTGGCCATCGACCAGATCCGCACCAATGAATACTTCATCGCGCCGGCGGGGGCCCCTCGGCGAGCTGCGCGAGTTCCATACCGGGGACTCCAGCACCGGGTACGGCCTGATCCAGACGACGGTGGCGGAGACGCCCGCCTTCAGCACCAACCGAACACCCAGCCCATCGCCGATTTCATCGTCCAAAACGCCGTGAACCACTGACCCGCCGCCTCCCGGACCTCCCGCCTACACGGCTGCCGCTCACCTTCGAGGGCAATCCCTTCGCGGGCGGCGCCGCGCCTCATCCCGGAGCGCCGGGAAACCCGGCCCGACCCAACGTCGTCTGGGACGGACCGCCGCCGGCGTGCTCGAACGCGAACTTCCCGACCACCGCTGACAAGCAGGCGAGTGCTTCTCCTCAACACCTGCCAGGGCTGCCACGGCAAGGAAACCGGCATCGGCCAGCCGGCCAATCTTGGCAACCCCTTCGTACAGGCGAGCCAGCGCGACTCGAACGTGGAAGCGACACTCTCGGTCTTCTTGACCGGCAGCACGGTGACCGACATCTGCGGTCTGACCCACCAGTTCGGCGACCGCAACCGCCGCCGGGTGGACCTGTGCCAGCTCCTCAACAAGACCTGCCAGCAGGTCGATGCCGAGCCGGTGATCAGCTTCACGTCGAGCCATAGGCGCGCTGAACCTCGCCCGGCGCTGGGAAGCGGTCACGAAGCCGGAGCGGCTGTGCGGCAAGTGGGTAGCGGAGCGACGTGCGCGGTCTACACCTCGCGCACGGGCCCCGGGTACTGGGCCAACTGCGCGTCGGTGGTGAGGAGGGTGATGCCCTCGCCGAGGGCCTGGGCCAGCAGCAGGCGGTCGAAGGGATCTTTGGTGCAGGGGCAGGAGCTTCACGCTCCGCTCCCGAACAGGGCCGCGATCTCGGCCTCGCCCATGCGGTTGAAATCCTCGGGCAGGCGGCTGGCAGGAAAACCCGCGAAATCGCCTGCCGGAGCACCCATGTAGATAGACGGTCCACCGGCCGTCCGCGCGCCGCATCTTCCGGCGGCGCGCTCCTTCTGAGGAGGCGATCCATGTCGAAGAGCCCGCTCCTCCGTACCGCCGCCGTCTTCCTGTTGGCCGGAGCCTGCTACGCCGGCCTCGCCCAGGCCGCGGCACCGGCGGTCCCCTCCACCCCGGCCGCGCCGAGCACCTGCTCGACGCCGGACTTCCTGCTGGCGCCGCTCTTGGGCGCGGTGCCGGCCCAGACCTCGCCCGAGGTCTGCGGCTGCGGCGACGCGGTCTGCAAAGGCGTCTCCCCGCTGGGCTCGTGCGGCGGGCCCGTCCGGGTTTGCGTGGCGGTCGGCTACTGCCCGACCGTGGGAGGCGGAGGCATGAGCGTGGTGACGAGGAACTGCGCCTGCGTCACCAAAGATCCGCCGTGATCGGCCGGCCCTGAGGGGCGCGCGGTCCGGGGGACCGCGGGCTGCGCGCCCGGCGACGGGATTCCTCGGCGAGCCGAGGGGGTCAGCCCGGCTGTTGCTCGCGGAGCAGCCGCAGCCCGTCGTGCAGCGGGATGAGGTTCGCCCGCTCGTCATAGAAGCGCATCTTCTGGCGCAGGATGAGCCGGATCCGCTCGACCAGCGGCAGGGCGAAGAACTCGGGGAGCGACATCGGGACGTAGCCCTGGCCTTGATCGATGTCGAGCTGGCTCAATTTCATGCCCCGGGCTCTCCGGTCTCTTAGCGCCGGGCTTCCGCCAGCGCCATCTCCAGGGCGAAGGTCTTCAGCTCGTCGCTCTGCTGCAGCACCTCGACCTCGGCCTGGCGGCGGGCGCCCCGCCACATGTCCTCGATGCCGTGGCGGCAGGCGATGAGGAGGAAGACGTCCTCGAACGCCACCCAGAAGCCGTGCTCGAGGAAACGCCACCACTCGGGGTTGGCGATGCCGTAGACCGACTCCGGCCAGAGCACTCCGCGCGTCAGGTGGTCGACCACCACGACGGCCGAGGCCGTCCCGAGGACCCGCCAGTCGAGGTAGAAGGCGAGGAAGGCGAGCGAGCCGAAGACGTGGAAGTGGGTTTCGATGCGGCCGCCGGTCAGGTGGATGAGCAGCGCCGACCAGAGCATCTGCGACACGGCGATGACCTGGCGCGTCACCACCCAGCCCGGCCGGCGCCAGGCGAGGAGCATGGGGAAGAGACTCAAGGCGCCGCCCAGGAAGACGGCGATGTAGACGTGCAGGTGGATCGTCCGCTGCCTGCCCTCCCAGCCGTAGGGGGAGTAGAGGATGGCGATGAGGACGCCGAACGCCCACTGCCCGCCCATCAGGCCGAGGAACATGCGGTCGACACGCTGCAGCACGCGCTGGCGCTGCTCCGTGTAGAGCGCCCGCGCCCGCGCCGCGATCTGCAGCACGCGCGCGGCTCCGTCGTCGAGGTCCAGTGCGTTCATCTCATACCCCTTTGCCCTCCGGCCGGGGGGCCGTGCCGAGCGCGCAGCCGAACACCCGGCTGGTGGCGGCGTCGGCTCTGCCGGTGGTCACCAGCGAGACGATCCGCTCCTGACCCGCGCTGTCGCCGAGGTGCCCGCGGACCGGCGTGATGCCGCCGCTGAAGAGCAGGCGGCCATCGCGGCCATAGAGCAGGACCTGGCCGGAGGTCCGCGCGCCGAAGCGCGCCGCCTCGACGCCTCCGGGGTCCGTCCACACCGTGACCTCCGGGATGCGCTGCGCCGTGCGCCAGGTGTCGGTCCTCTCCCAGCCCTCGGCCATGCCCGCGGGCCGCACGAACACCACGCGAGCCGCCACGCGGCCGCGGAGGCGCCGCATCAGGACTGAGAGCTCCGCCAGGCTGGCGCGCGTGCAGGTGCAGTGCGGGTGCGCCAGGAGCACCAGCGTCGGGCGCGCCGGGTCGCGCGGCAGGCGGCTCGCCGCCGGCCAGAGGCGGCGCTCGGCGGCGCGCTCGCCCGGCGTCGACTGATACGACCAGAGCACCCGCGCGCCGGCGCCGAGCGCCGCGAGCCACAAGGCGCCGAGGACCGCCCAAAGCCATCGTTCGCGCGTCCGCATCGGTTGCACCGCCGCGTCGAGGTCGCTAATTTTTTCCGACGATGGCGGCGATAGTACCCAGCGAGGCCGCACGAGTAAAGGGGCTCGATGCTTTAAAATCTTAACTTTAACTAGGGCAATCCAGATCTTCGCAGTCTTGCAAGGCCGCGTCCGATCCGAGCGATCACCCTGCCCGGCAGGCGTTCGCTCGCAGCGGACCCAACGAACCCCACTACCCAAATCCTGGGGCGGTCAACCCGGTGCTACACTGATCCCGTGCTACACGGGTAGGGTACGAGAGAGGAAGAAACGGCATGGCCAACCTGACGATCACCATCGACGACGAGGTCTTGCGCCGGGCGCGGGTACGGGCCACCGAGCAATCCACGTCGGTCAACAGCGTTTTGCGCCATTACCTCGAGTCCTACGCTGCCACGGGAACGACCTGGGAGCAGGCGACGAGCGCGATTCTGCGCCTCGCCGCGCAGGCCCGAGCCGGGCGGGGAGACCGGCGTTGGACGCGAGACGAGCTGCATGAGCGCTAGGACCTTCTTCGATACCAACGTCCTGGTCTACCTCTTCGACGAGGATTCCCCCGCCAAACGCCGGCGCGCCACCGACCTCTTCGCGGGCTGCGCTCGCGAGGGGCTGATCCTCCTCAGCCCGCAGGTGCTGCAGGAGTTCTACGTGACGGTCACGCGGAAGCTCGCCCGGCCGCTCTCGCCCGAGGCGGCCCTCTCGGCGGTCACCCACCTCAACGCCCTCCCCCTCGTCCCCGTCGATGGCGAGACCGTCCTTCGTGCCGTCGGCCTCCACCAGAGCGCGTCGCTGTCGCTCTGGGACGCTCTGATCGTGCAGGCGGCGCTCGAGGGAAGCTGCAGAACGATCCTCAGCGAGGACATGCAACACGGCCGCAGGTTCGGCGAGCTGGTGATCGAGAATCCCTTCGCGGAGTGAAGGGGCCTTGCCAGACGGCACTCCGCGCAGCAGGGGCAACCTTCCGCGCCCCGGGGAACGCCGTTCCCGCTTTGACTTTCAAGCGGCTGCTTCATAACATGCGAGACTGTTGGACCCAACGAAGGCGGGAAAGGGGGCGAGGCATGGCGCGGATCCTCGACGTTTCGCTGGCGCTCTGTGTCCTGGTCTGCGGCGGCTGCGCGCGCCACTCCACGCCGGCGTCCACCGCCGGCGGTGCCGCCCCGGCCGGTCAACCCGATCGGTCCGCTCAGATCGTCGAGCGAGCCCTGGCCTCGATCGAGCCGTTCCATGTGGTCAAGCTGGACACGGCGGCGATCGCGGCGGCGGCGCGCGCCGGCAGGCCGGTGCACCTTCCCTTCGTCACGTTGGAGAACCGCCTGGTCGTCACGGAGGTGCGGCTCACGCTGCGCAACCTTCGCAGCCCGACACTGACCGGCGCCGACATCAAGAACCGTGTCAGCAACTCCTACCGTACCCTGGCCCTGCCGCCGCCCGCGACGTATCAGGGAAGGGTCGAAGGCAAACCGGGCGCGGCGATCTTGACCATCAACGACCGGGTGGTCGAGGGGAACATCCTCATCTCTCCGGACGGCTGGTCGATCATCGAGCCGCTCGAGCCGCAGCTGCGGCTACACGGCGTCGACGAGCAGGAGCGGCGGGCGGTGCTCCAGCGCTACGACCACATCGTCTACAACGTCAGGAACCAACACGAGCACGTCAAGGCGGACGCCGACCTCTTCCACGGCGCCGCACACGGCGCCGCGCCGGCCCATCGCGCGCCGGCCGCGGCGCCGCCGCTGGTCGTCACCTCGGTCGCGGACGGCGATGACGCGTTCTTCCGCGCCTACCCTCCGAGCTCGGTCATGCCGTTCTGGCTGAAGGAGGAGACGCTCTTCAACGCGCTCGACTGGCTCTTCAACTGCATCGAGCCGGAGGCTGACGCCGCGAACGGCTACGCGCTCTGTGCCAACACCTTCGACGGCGGCTCCAACGGCTTCCACGCGCGCGTGCAGCTCGATCGCCTGGAAGCGTGGGAGGCGGGCGGTCCGAACAGCACGGACCGCGACCTGCTGCTGCGCCAGTCGGCGCGCGAGACGCATCAGGCGAGACCGCCCTGCTGTGGCGAGCCGCACACCGCCGGCCGCTCGTCTCTGGTGTTTTTCTTCAGCGGCCGCACCCTCGCGCCCGGGGCCGGGGTCGCCAGCGTGGCAGGCCTGGCTGTCTACGGCAGTAGCTGCTTTTCGGACAGCGACTACCTGTGCCACCACGCCCTCACCCAGGTCACGCCCAGCGAGAGCTTCCCCGGCAATGCCTTCTTCCAGGAGCTGCTCGTCGCGCACGAGGTCGGCCACATCCTGGGCGGCGCCGAGCAGCCGCTGCCCTTCGGAGTCTGCTGGCTCTTCGGCAAACAGTGCGGTCCCAACCTCATGGGCTCGCTCGCCTTCGATGCCGGCCCCGTCTACCTCTACACGCAGGATGACACTCACGGGGTGATGGGCCCGCTCATGCGGGAGCGGTTGGGCGGCGGGCAGGAGATTGGCGCTTCAGGCCGTTGAAAACAAGGCCGCCCGGCGACTGCCGGGCGGCCGAAGGAGGACTGGCGATGAGGGGGCGGGCTAGAGCGCTAGCGCGCGGACGCCCACCCTAGTTGCCGTTGCCGTGCTTCTGCACGACCTTGAAAGCGTCCTTGTTGACCTCGTTCTTCTTGAGGCCGGTGTTGTTGACGATCACGTCGGAGAGCTTGTAGCTCTCCACTTCCTTGATCTCGTCCTTCGACAGGATGTTCTCGTACCAGAAGCGATCCGCGTCGCGGACGTCCTGGACCTGCTGCAGGATGACGGCGGTGATCAGGGGGCCGGTGTGGCCCTGCTGCGTGGCGGCCGACTCGCAGATGCCGCCCGCGAAGAGGTCCACCTTGTCGGGGCTCGAGTAGATCGAGCTCAGGCGCGCCGACGCCTTGGCATCGAACGCGTCAGACCATTGGACGACGCGCGGCAGGCCGAATCCCTGGCGGGCGTCGTTGTAGCTCGGCAGGCCGAGCTCCCGGTCGCGCATGACGTTGATCGTCGGCAGGTCGAAGAGGGTCCCCCCCGTCCCCGGCTCGTCGACGACCAGCGTGTTGCGCACCCCGTCCGACACCACGCAGTCGACCTTCTCGTGGAGCTGGCCGAGGAACCCGCGCACCACCGCGTCGACGTCCGCGGAGGTCTGGTAGATGGCGGGCGACTCGAACAGGGAATCGCCGAGGTTGAGCGGCGACATCTGATTGTGCTGCGCGTCCTGCCGCTCCAGCACGCGGGGGAGCAGCGTGTGGCCGACGCGGTAGAGCGAGGCCGCGAACTCGAGGGCGAGACGGCCGTTGACCGCCGGCTTGTAGCCGCCGTACGGCGGCAGGTTCCGGCCGGTCAGCGCGGGGACGAACTCGTTGACCGTGATCGACTGCATGAGGCTCGCCACCCACCGGCGGCCGAGCTGGAACAGCTCCTCGTCGGTGAGCGACGGGTCCTGGGCGGCGTACTCGGCCACCTTCCGGTTGTGCTCGCGCACGAACAGGGTGTGCATCATCGTCAGGCCCGGCGTCTCGTTGCAGCGCGGGAAGAAGTCGCCGCAGACGAAGAGCGTCGAGGGGAAGCGGGGGGTCGGCAGGACGGTCGGGGTCCGCGGCAGCAGGTTGGTGCCCGGCTCGACCAGCAGGCGGCCGCCGTGGAACTCCCGCAGCACGCCCGGCGTCGCTCCTCCGGCGCCCGGGCCGGGCAGGACCTGGCCGTAGCCATAGACCTGCGAGGCGTCGATCCAGCCCGTCTCGGTGTTGATCGAGAGGCGGGGGTTCGGGGCCGGCCCGATGCCCGTGCTGGGATCCTGCTGCTGCCGGTTGATGGTCATGAACGGCCGGGTGATCGGATCGAAGAACGGATCGTTCGCCGGAATGGTCATGTCCATCGGGTCGTTCGGCACCCCATCGACCGAGATGCCGAAGTCGTGGTCGAGGAACTGTCCGAACTGCCAGAGGAAGTTGTTGGTGCCGCGCGTGTTCAGGACGGGGTTGGGGTCCTGCGCGAACACGTGGTTCGAGATGTCGCGCGGGCTCGGCCGGTCCTGGCCGGGGAACTGCGACGCGTCGCCGCCGAGGTGGTCCAGGTAGGTGTCCGGCAGGAAGCGCTTCTCCGCGGTGCCCGCCTGGTTGGCGGTCGGATCGCTCAGATTGTGATTGTGCCCGTCGATCGGCGGGACGTCCGTCACCGGCTGGACGGTGTCGTGCTTGGCGAGAGCTACGCCAGGAGCCACGAGCGCCGTCAAGGCGATGGCTGTTGCAAGGGGCCCAAATTTCATAACCTTCTTCTCCTATACCCTATGGGGATGGATGGGTGCGCACAGCGTCGTGCGGACCCGCGACATCAGCGGGGCTGCCATACTCCGCGTACCGCGGCGAAACGGTCCGCCGCGAGGAATCCGGCTGGCGAGCGTCGTCCGTAGATGAGTACTGAAGGACGGTGATCCGGGGCGACGTGCGCATGTGAGTGTCCTTCACCGGGGACGGATGGCGGCCCAGCCCATCTGGCGACCGCCCTCTCCAATCTGCTCGTGCCGGGCGCGGATCGAGGGGACGCCGCCCATCGTCGGCCGTTACGCAAGCTGGTGACAACAGGAAAGGTGCGCCATCTCCCTGGGAGCGGGACAGGGGCTTGCCGATCCGCCGCAAGGCCGATCCGGCCCGAGGGATGGGCCCCTCCGGGGCGTTCGGTACGCGGGCTTTCGGGCGGGCGTTCGGGCTCCTGACGCCGCTCGCCCGAGACGTCAGTTCGCCGCGCCGAGCTCCCTGAGGATGCCGCGCGCCGCGTCGCCGTGGAGCGTATCGAGGACCCAGAGGAGATAGCGCACGTCGACGTTGATGTTCCGCGCCACCGCCGGCAGGTAGCCGAAGTCGTTCGCCACGTTCTCCCAGACACGGTCGAAGTTGACGCCCACGAGCCGGCCGCGGCCGTCGACGACGGGGCTCCCGGAGTTGCCGCCGGTGGTGTCGGCGTCGGCGAGGAAGTCGACCGGCACGTCTTTGAGGCGCGGGTCGGCGAAGCGGCTCGCCGGAGCTTTCGACGCCACGTCGCACAGCTCGACCGGGGCGTCGAACGGGGGCTTGCCCGTCTGCTTCTCCAGGATGCCGGCGACGGTCGTCTGCGGCTCCATCCGCACGCCGTCCTTCGGGTCGTAGCCCTCGACATGGGCGAAGCTCACGCGGAGGGTGCCGTTGGCGTCGGGGGCGACGGGCTGGCCGGCGTGGGCCATGACGGCGCGCAGCCAGCGCGGGCGCAGGCGCGACAGGGCGCCGCGGTTGCGGTCCTCTCTCTCCTTGGCGGCGAGGAGCTCGCCGTCCAGCGCGAAGGCGAAGTCGAGGAGCGGATCGTGGCGGGCGCGGAGCTGGGCGGCGCTCTCGCCGAACATCTTCGTCCGCTCGGCAAGGTCGGCGACGCGGCTCCCGGCGAGGAGGTCGGCGGCCTTCTGCTCGATCGCCTTGCGGTCGCGCGCCCTCCGCCCAGGAGGCCCTCGACGGCGGGGACGCGGCCCGCCTTGGGAAGGGCGGCGAAGCGGCCCAGGTAGTCGGCGAGGAGGGCCGCCTCGGTCGGCGGATGGATCTGCTTCTGGTCGAGGCGAAGACGCTCGGCCAGGCGCTCGCGGTTGCGGTCCTGATAGTCGGGCTCGCGCTCGAGGTCCGGCTTCGCCCGCTCGTCCGCCCAGCGCACGAGGGTGAGCGCGAGATCGAGGGGCTTGGCGCCCCGGTGAGCCATCGCGAGGAGGAAGTCGCGCGCGTAGGCGGCGCGGCGGGCGGCTACGAGCCGCGCGATCTCGCCCTGGGCGGCGATCGCCTCGCGGAGCTCGGGGCGCTCGCCCTCCCGCTTCGCGGCCCAGCCGAGGACCTCCCGCTCGGCGCCCTCCTTCGTCTCCAGGACGCGGTAGCGGGCGATCCCCTCCGCCTGGCCGCGCGCGTTCTTCTCGACGTTCTCCAGGCTCTTGATGCGGCTCGCGAGGGCGATGCGCGCCGCGTCGCCGCTCGCCGAGGCGGCGCTCATCCTGTCGATCCAGGCGCGGTAGAGCTTGGCGACCGACGGGAAGTAGAGGAGAGCCCTCTCGCGCGCCTCGGCGGTGGTGAGCGACCGATAGGTCATGCCCGGGTAGCCGGCGACCATGACGAACGAGCCCGGCTCGACGCCCTGGGGCGAGATGGGGAAGTGGTGGGGCGGCCGGTAGGGGACGTTCGCGGCGGCGCGAGGCGCCGGGAGGTTGTCCCGGCCGGCGTAGACGCGCAGGAGAGCGAAGTCGCCGGCATGGCGCGGCCAGCTCCAGTTGTCCACCTCGCCGCCGAAGTCGCCCACCGAATTGGGCGGCGCGAAGACCACCCGCACGTCGGGGAACTCCAGGCTCTCGACGAGGACATAGCGCACGCCGCCGTCGTAGGCGGCGACCTCGCAGCGCCGGTGGGGGGCCTTCTCGCAGGCGTCGACCAGCTCCTTGCCCTTGCGCTCGATGGCGCGGAAGCGCGCCAGGTCGTCCGCGCCCGCCCGGGCGGCCGCACGGTCGACCTCGGCGGTCACGTCGGTGAAGCGGTGGGGGACGGCGACCCGCGCCCCCTCGCCGGCGAGCTCGGCGGCGCGGTCCTTGGCGAGGAAGCCGCCGGTGATCAGGTCGGCCGCCGGGGTCGAGTGCTGCTGCAGGAGGGCGAAGGCGCAGTGGTGGTTGGTGACGAGGAGCCCCTCGGCCGACACGAACCCCGCCGAGCAGCCGCCGAACTTGACGGCGGCGTCCAGGAGGCCGCTCCCCTCGGGGCTCCACAGCGCCGACGGCGGAAGCTCCAGGCCGAGCCCCGACAGCCACTTCGGATCGTGCTGGAGCACCTGCTCCGGCGTCCATTTCCCTTCCACCGCGAAAGCTCCTCTCCCCAGAGCGAGGGTGATCCCCAGCGCCATCCCGACGTGCGTGAGCGTGCGTTTCATGGGCGGGAGTGTAGCGGAGAGGGCCGAGGATGACCATCGATGCACGTTCCCTCGCCTCACCCGCTTCGGTCGTGGGTCCGTGGGGTCCGCTGCGGGCGACCGCCCTCGGTATGATGAGGGCTCTCGGGAAAGGCGGCGATGAGCAAGGGACGACTGGAAGCGTTCAGCGACGGCGTGATCGCCATCCTCATCACCATCATGGTGCTCGAGCTCAAGGTGCCGCGCGGCACCGGCCTCGCGGCGCTCTCCGGCTTCCTCCCCGTCCTCTGCACCTATGTCCTGAGCTTCGTCTTCCTGGGGATCTACTGGAGCAACCACCATCACCTCTTCCAGGCGGTCCGGCGGGTCGACGGGCGGGTCCTGTGGGCGAACCTGCACCTGCTCTTCTGGCTCTCGCTCGTCCCCTTCGTCACCGCCTGGATGGGAGAGCACTCCGCGGCGCCGGTGCCGGTCGCCGTCTACGGCGTCGTCCTCTTCCTCGCCGGATGCGCCTACTACGTCCTGGCCCGGGTGCTCGTCGCGCTCCACGGCCAGGAGTCGACCCTGGCGCGGGCGCTCGGCGAGGACCGCAAGGGCATCCTCTCGGTCGTCATCTATGCCGCCGCCGTCGGCCTCGCCTTCGTGCGGCCGAGCCTCGCCCTCGTCCTCTATGTCGTGGTCGCCGTGATCTGGCTCGTCCCCGACCGGCGGATCGAGAGGATCCTCACCTCGACCGGCGAGTGAGACGGCGGCGAGCGCTGAGCCGCCGCGAAACCTCGCCGGACGCCTTGGCCGCGGCGCTTCACCGGGCGACGGGGAGCTCGAGGACGCTCGGGTGCTCGGCGTCGTGGTAGAGGGCGACGTGGGCGAGGCGGGCGTCGGCGCCGGACTCGGCCGCCACCGCCTTGCCGCTGCCGTAGTTCTTCTCGAGCTGGCTCGAGTTGAGCGACTGGAGCACCAGGCGCAGGCGGCTGCCCTTCGCGATGCGGCGGGCGAACCAGGAGAAGTGGTCGAAGTCGTAGCGCTCGACGGCGCCGGGGACGGCCAGCGTCTCGCGCTGGCGCGACTCGCGGTAGCGGGCGCGGAGCTGGTCGCTCGCCAGCAGCACGCTCGAGCCGTCGGGCAGGATCTCGTAGAGGCTCGCCGCGAGGTCGGCGTCCGGCACGTCGAGGGCGAGCCAGACGGAGAGCTTGACGTCGCCGGCGATCTCGGTCGCCGCGGCGAAGGGCGCCGAGTGGTAGACGACGCCGGCGCCGAAGAGGTTGAGCGCTGCCGTCTGATCGGTGACGAAGTTGGCCACCTCCTTCTCCTCGAGCTCGCCGAAGCGCAGGTCCCGAGGGTCGTAGACCCAGCGCTCCGGGGGCGACGGCCGGCGCTCCGCGGCGAGCGTCCCCGAGTGGAAGACGTCGCCCCCCTGGGCTGCGGCGGCGGCGGCCTCTTCCGCCGCCGGCGGGGCGGTCAGGTAGAGGCGGCGGCGCTCGGGGGCGACGGCGTCCAGGTCGTCCGCGTACTTCCAGGTCTCCGCCCCGGCGCCGGTGACGTAGTAGGCGACGCGCTTCTGCAGGAAGTCCGGCCGCGGGCCGCCCTTCATCGTCCAGTCGTACCACTCGCGGTGCAGACGGTTCAGATCGACGAGGCTGGCGTCGCCGAGCTCGAGGCCGCCCACCGGCCTCGCCGGGGTGCGCGTGCCGGGGTGATCCCAGGGCCCGATGACGAGGAAGTGCCGCTCCCGCGCGGCGGGATCGCCGTGGCGCATGTGCTCGCGGTAGTAGGAGAGCGCCCCGAGCTGGTCGGCGTCGTAGTGGCCGGTGATGGTCAGGATGGGCGCCGTCGCCCGCCGGTACTCCTCCGGGGTCGGCGACATCGCCTGCCAGTAGGCGTCGTAGGCGGGGTGGGCGAGCCACTCCTGGAAGACCGGGTTGGGATTGCCGACCAGGCGGTCGAGGCCGTCGAAGCGGGCCTGCCGCCGGTACAGGTCGAGGAACTTCCGGCTCCAGAAGGAGAACTCGCCGAAGAGGTTGCGGTTGTTGGCCGCGCCGCCGGTGTAGGTGAGCCACTGGATGGCATAGCTCACGGGGATGCCGCCGCTGTCGGGGAAATCGAGCCCGGGATGCACCGCGGCGGCCGGCACGATGGTCGCGAGATGGGGCGGCGCGGCTTTCAAGGTCGCCCACTGGTCGTAACCCGCGTACGAGCCGCCCCACATGGCGACCTTGCCGTTCGACCACGGCTGCCGGGCGAGGAACTCGACGACGTCGTAGCCGTCCCGCGCCTCCTGGGCGAAGGGCGTGAAGCGGCCCCCCGAGCTGCCGCGGCCGCGCACGTCGACGAGCACGAAGACGTAGCCGTGGCGGGCGAAGTAGAGCCCGCGCTCGTGGTAGCTGTCGCCGATGTAGGGGGTGAGCGTGAAGACGACCGGCAGCGGCTCCGTCTGCCCGGCGGGCTTGTACACCGTGCCGTTCAAGAGCACGCCGTCGCCGAGCGGGATCTTCAACCCCCAGACGAGGTCGATCCCCGCCGTGTCGCCCGCCGTCTCCGCGGCCGCGGCCGGCGTCGGCCGCGGCCCGGCGAGGAGGACCGCCAGCAGAACGGACACGACGACCCAGCCCATGGTCCGCCGCCGATCCCCTCCCGTCGCGGGCCGGCGTTCGCCGCCGCAGAGCCTCTGGCAGCGTCGCCCGATCACAGCGCCTCGATCGCTCGACATGACGTGTCGTCCTTTCAACTCAACGTTGGAACGGATCAGAGTTGCAGGACTCTACCGCGGTTTGGCGGTGCTGGACGCGGGTGCTGACGGTGCGTCCGGCACCCGGGCCGCCTGCCTCGACCGGCTCTGAGATCCCGGCCGGCTTCGACCTGCCGGCCTCGCGATACGATCCCTCCGTGCAGCGTTTACTGGACGAGAGCGGCCCGGTCGATCCGGTCCACTACGAGGAGGTCTACGCTACCCTTCCTCTCCTGCACGCGACCCCCCGCTCGTGGGCGGAGCTCGCCGCGGCGAACCTTCCGGAGTTCCTGGCCGACCATGCGGTCTGCGAGCAGCAGGTGGCCCTGTACGCCCTGTCGCTCGCCGGCTACTACCCGGACGACGCCGATCTCGTGGAGCACGCCGCGGCGCTCGCCGCCGAGGAGGTGCAGCACTTCCGGCGGGTGCTGGCCATCCTGAAGCGGCGGGAGTGGCCGCTCCAAGGGCGGCGGCGGAACCCCTGGGCGCAAGGCCTGCGGGCGCAGATCGTCTCCGGCCGCGAGCCCTGGACCAAGGTGGACCGCCTCCTCTTCGGCGCCATGATCGAGGCGCGGAGCTGCGAGCGGTTCACCCGGCTCCTGGAGGTGGTCGAGGACCGGGAGGTGGCGCACCTGCTCGCCGACCTCGGTCCCGCGGAGCGCCGCCACTGGCAGCTCTTCTTCCAGCTCGCCGGCCGCGAGGTCGACGCCGACGGCCTGGCGACCCGCTTCCAGCGCTGGCGGGAGCTCGAGGCCGACCTCGCCCGCGGCCTCGGGATCTCCCCCGCGGTCCACGGCTGACCGGCCGCGCCGGCCTGGAAACTAGCCCTCCCGATTCGCCGACACGCCGGTCCCCACGAGGACTTCGTGGCAGGCGCTCACGCCCGATCAGCGGTAGGCCGCCGCCTGGATGCCGTAGAGCTCGGCGTAGGGACCGCGCCGCGCCATCAGCTCGTCGTGGGCGCCGACCTCGACGACGCGCGCGCCGTCGAGCACCACGATCAAGTCGGCCATGCGCACGGTCGAGAAGCGGTGCGAGACGAGGAGGGTGATGCGGCCGCTCGCTGCCGCGTCGCCGCCCCGCGCCGCCGCGGCGTAGCGCTCGAAGAGGGCGTGCTCGGTCTCCGCGTCGAGGGCCGCCGTCGGCTCGTCGAGCACGAGGAGGAGCGGCGCGTCGCGCATGAACGCGCGGGCCAGGGCGAGCTTCTGCCACTGGCCGAACGAGACCTCGACGCCGTGCGGCCAGGTCGGCCCGAGCTGGGTGTCGAGGCCGGCGGCCAGCCGCGCGATCACGTCGCCGGCGCCGGCGCGGTCGACGGCGGCGGTCACCGCCGGCCGATCGTCGAGCCGCGGCAGGTCCCCCAGGCCGATCGTGTGCTGCGCCGGCAGCTCGAAGCGGAAGAAGTCCTGGAAGGCCCCGGCGAGCCGCGCCCGCCACGCCTCGGCGCGCGATCCGGCCGAGCGGCACGTCGTCGACGAAGATGTCGCCCGACGACGGCTCGTACATCCTGGTGAGCAGCTTGACGAGCGTCGTCTTGCCGGCGCCGTTCTCGCCGACGAGCGCGACGACGGAGCCCGCCGGCAGCGTCAACGACACGTCGTCGAGCACGCGGCGCGACGTCCCCGGATAGGCGAACGAGACGTGCTCGAACCGGATGCCGCGGCGCAGGCGGTCGGGCGCCGGCCGGTCGGCGTGCCCGGCGACGGCGGCCGCGTAGTCCTCGAGCCAGGCGAGCCGCCGCGAGCCGTAGACCCAGAAGCCGCGCAGGAACCCGAGCTCGCCGACCGTCGCGCCGACGTACGCGGACAGCCTCGCCCCCGCCGCCAGCACGAGCAGCACCGATGCCGCCGGAGCGGCGAGGACGGAGGCCACGAAGACCACCGCCGCGACAAAGGCGAGGCCGAAGACCGCCCACGCCGCGGCGTGCCAGGCGGCGGAGGCGCCGCGCCCGGCGGCGATCGGCCGGTACCAGCGCTCCCACGCCGCGCGGCGGTCGGCGGCGAGCCGGTCGCCGATGCCGGTGACGCGGACCTCTTTGCCCGGCGCCGCCGTGGTGGCGAGGGTGAAGAGGTGCTGCGCCAGCCGGCCGAACGGGGCGGCGCGCTCCTCGACCGCGCGCTCGACGGCGGGGCGCCACGTCGAGGTCGCGACCGCCGGCAGCGCGGCGACGGCGAGGAGGACGAGGGCGGGGTGGACCGAGGCGAGGAGAGCGACGGTCACGCCGAGGCGCAGGACCCAGCCGAGCGTCTCGAAGAGCGACATGTACAGGTGGTCGAGCACGAAGACCTGGTCGCGCAGCATCGCCAGCCGATCGAGGTACTCCGGGCGCTCCTGGTGGGCGATCGTCGCGATCGACGCCTGGAGCCTGGCGACGTGCGCCTCGAGCGCGATCGTCACCCGGTCGCGAAAGCGGCGCTGGACGCGGGTGCTGACGGTACGCAGGAACCAGGTGCCGGTCGCCGAGAGGCCGAGGGCGAGCGCCGCGGCGGCGGCGAGCGCCGGCCGCCGCTCGACCACGCCGCGGCCGAGGAGCATGAGCCAGAGGGCGATGAGCGCGTCGGGGAGGGCGGCCGCCTGCGAGAGCAGGAAAGCCCCGAGCATCAAGCGCGGCTCGTGCCGGTAGCCGAGCTTGCACAGGCGCCACATCGAGGCGAGCGCCGGCGGCAGCTCCCCCAGCGGCTCGCTGGTCGGCTCGGGCGTCGGCTCGGCGAGCTCAGGCGAGGACGTCATAGGCCCTCCCCTGCTCGTCCTCGCTCTCCTGGAAGCGCTCCGCCTGGAGGTCGAACATCGTGCGGTAGCGGCCGCCGAGCGCCATCAGCTCGGCGTGCGTGCCGTGCTCGACGACGCGGCCGTCCTCGACGACGCAGATGCGGTCGGCGTGGCGGACGGTCGAGAAGCGGTGGGAGATGAGGATCGTCGTCCTCTGCCGCGTCGCCGCCAGGATGCGGTCGAAGATCTCCGCCTCGCCGCGGACGTCGAGCTGCGCGGTCGGCTCGTCGAGCAGCACGACGCCGGCGCCGAGCTCGACGGCGGCGAGCGCGCGCGCCAGCGCCACGCGCTGCCACTGCCCGCCGGAGAGGTCCGTGCCGCCCGCGTAGCCGCGGGCGAGCACGGTGTCGAGGCCCGCCAATCCGCCGGCTCCCGCCGCGTCGAGCGCGGCGAGCACCACCTCGTCGGGCGCCCCGGCGGGAGCGACGTTGTCCTTGAGCGGCAGCTCGAGGCGAAGGAAGTCCTGGAAGACCGCGGCGAGGCGCGAGCGCCAGGCGGCGAGATCGAGGTCGCGCAGGTCGATGCCGTCGATCTCGATGGCGCCGGACTGCGGGTCGTAGAGCCGGCAGAGGAGCTTCGCGAGCGTCGTCTTGCCGGCGCCGTTCCTGCCCACGATGGCGAGCGACGAGCCGGCGGGGACGGTGAGGTCGAAGTCGTCGAGGACGCGCTCGCCGCCGGGGTAGGCGAAGGTGACGTGGCGGAAGCGGATCTCGCGCGCCGGCAACCCGGCGGCCGGCCGGCCGCCGGCGGCGAGGGCGCCCGCCGCCTGCATCGCGGGCCCCAGGCGCAGCACGGCGGCGACCGGCGGCGCGGCGCCGTCGAGCACCCAGTTCAAGCCGCCGAAGGCGATCATCGAGGTGCCGACCGCGGCCTGCGCGAAGGTCACCGCGGCGCCGAGGTGGATGCGGCCCGCCGCCGCGGCGCTCGCCAGCGACGCGAAGACCGCGACGTTGGCGGCGGCGACGAGCAGCAGGCTCCAGGCGAGCGGCCGCTCGCGCAGCCGCGTCGCCGCGTACTGGAGCTCGTGGAGCCGCGTGCGGCGGGCGACGAAGCGATCGACGATCCAGCCGCCGAGCCCGAAGAGCCGCAGCTCCTTGCTCGCCGGCGCCTCGACGGCGAGCCGGTAGGCGTAGTGGGCGTCGCGCTGCGCGCTCTGCACCTCCGCGGTGTTGCGGTCGCGCCAGACCGCGCTCTCGCGCAGCAGCCAATGGGTGGCGAGCCAGGCGCCGGCGAGGACGACCGGCGCCCACCACGCGTAGGCGGCGAGCAGGCAGGCGGAGGCGAGGCCGCCCATCATCTCGGCGAGGCCGCCGGCGATGAAATCCATCGAGGTGCGGAGCGGCGGCCCGGTCATCCCCAGGTCGAAGTCGCGGGCGAGGGTGAGATCGCCCGTCAAGGCGGGGTCCTCGAGGTGGCCCATGCCCGGCGGGCGGACGCAGGCGTCGGTCAGCCGATCGTGCAGCCAGGCGGCCGTGCGGTCGCCCAGGTTGGCGCCGAGCGCCCGCTGGAGCGGCCCGAGGACCTGGAGGAGGACGAAGACGGCGCCGACGAGCGCGAGCGACGGCGCGAGCGCCCCGCCGCGCTGGACCGCGCCGACGAGCGCCCCCATCGCGATCGCGAAGAGCGCCGGCAGCGCGCCGCGCAGGACGAGCGCCGCCCACCACCACGCGGCGAGCGCCGGGGCCGCCCGCGGCAGGACGGCGAAGAACTTCCACTCGGCGCGCTGGCGCAGCCGCGCGAGCGGGCTCATCCGCCGCGCCTCGTCGGCGTCGCCGGACCGCCAGGCTCCGGGTGCGTTCCTTCTCGACGCGCTCGGAAGATTTGGATGGCTCGCATGTCGTCTGCCCGCCTCGCCGCCCGCGAGCTTACCCGTCCTCGCCCAGGATCTCGCCGGCAGGCAGAACGGCCGTGCGTCTCCATGGTCAGCGGCGCCCCGATCTCATTTCCCGCGCGCCGGAGCACCTTAGAGAAGAGAAAGCGGAGCGCCCGGATCGAAGGGCGCTCGGGAAAGGAGATCCTCCATGTCCACTCTCGCCCTCCAGGGCCTCACCCGCCGCGCGCTCGGGCTGGCCGCGGTCCTCGCCGCGCTCACCCTGGGCAGCCTGGCCCTGCTCCCGGCGCCGCTCGCCGCCGTCTCCGGCTGCATCGGCAACAATACCGAGACCATCTATTTCAGCGACGCGAGCCATACGACGATCGTCGGACGATACCGCTCGACCTGCAGCGGCTCCTGCTCCGGCTCGGGCCAGATCACGAAATTCTTCGAGATCGCCCAGACGCAGGTCCGGTGCCCGCCGCCCGCCGCGCCATAGAGGAAACGGCGAGAGTGTCGGCGCGCCGCTCTGGCGCACCCGGCGCATCCGGCCCCTCTCAGCGTCCCCGCTCGAGCCGTTCGATCCAGCGCAGGATGTCGCCCTCGAGGAGCCGCCGGTGGTCGGCGGAGAACCAGTGGTCGGCGTGGCCGAAGGGGGCGACGAAGTTCCGGGTGACGTCGTGCGTGCCGAGGAGGCGCTCCATGTCGACCTCGAGGTCGCCGAAGCCGAGCCCGCCGCCCAGCAGGTAGACGGGCTGGCGGAAGGCCCCGAGGTGGCTCGTGAAGGTGCGCTCGCCGGCCAGCGAGCAGGAGAGGTCGCGGACCGAGCGGACGTCGTAGTAGTCGTTGAAGAGGGTGCTGTGGGCGATCACCCGCGCGTCGGTCGAATAGAAGAAGCGGTCCTCGGAGACGCTCCCGGCGCAGCGGATGAAGTTGGACGTCGGCCAGAGCGGCCCCGGCTGCGGCACCGCGAGGAGGAAGACCATGGCCTGGTGGTTCGTCGTGCCGGGCGGCAGGCCGGGCAGGGGCGACGGGCCGTGGGGGTCGCTCGCCGCCAGCGTGACGATCCCGCGGATGCCGGGAAGGGTGGTGTCGTCGTAGATCTGGCCGGCGGCGAGCTGCGCCTCGAGCGCGCCGCAGAAGGGCGCGTTCAGGGCGACGACGGCGGGGTCGGCGGTGTAGAGCGAGCCCTCGAGGACGAGCGCGCCGTCCCAGTCGCGGGGGTGGGCGTCGATCGTCGCGATGGTCGAGAAGGCGCCGAGCGAGTAGCCGCCGACGAGGACGGGCTCCCGCCGCGGGCCGATCCAGCGGCGCAGGAAGGAGGCGTCGTCCACTACCGCCTGGAGGCCCCAGCCCGCCATCGGCGCGCAGTCGAGCGCCCCGGACTCGCAGGTCCCGGCGACGAGGCCGGTCGTCCGCGGAGAGTAGCCCCACACCTCGATGCCGCGGTCGGCGAAGTAGGCGGCGAAGGAGCGCCCGTAGTCGCCGTTCTCGTCCACCTCGAAGAAGGTGAAGCCGTTGCCGAGCGGCGGCAGGAGGACGAGCGTCGCGCGGGGGGCTCCCCGATCGTCCTTGACGAGGCGCACGACGTGGAAGCGGTTCACCGGATCGGCGCCCGCCTGGATCGTCCACTCGGTGCGCACGAAACGGCCGACGCGGGTCACCTGCGTGGCGAGGACGCGGTGGCCGCCGTCGGCGGCGGGGGGCGGCGTCGCGAGGGCCGCGGTCGAGAGGCATATGGCGAGCGCTGCGGCGAGGCCGATCGAGGTCCGTCTCATGGCGTCTCCTCCGGAAGGTCGGTGGTTCCAATTCTACTTGAATGAGTGCGAGCGAGGAGGCCGCCGTGGACACGGCAGCCGCCGCCGGGAGGATTCGTCCTCGCGCTTCCGGCGCCGGGAGCGCGCGCCGACCATCGAGCCTCGTGAGCCGCCGAACGAGGGGAAACGCCCGCTGTTTCGCCTCTGCAGCCGCTGCATCAGGTGAAACGCCCGTTGTTTCGCCTCTACGGCCGCTGAATCAAGCGAACGCCCGACGATTCGCCTCTGCAACCGCTGAATGAGGTGAAACAGCCGATGTTTCCGCGATACAGCCGCTACCGAGGTGAAACAGCCGAAATTTCCTCCAGACAGCCGCCGCCGAGGTGAAACGCTCGAAGTTTCCTCGCTACAGCCGCCGCAGAGGCGAAACCGTCGATTCTTCCTTCTGACAGGTCTGCTTTGAGCGCGACGGTCAGACCGAGCGGGCCGCGGCGGCCGAATGGCGCGATCGGACAGCGCCGCCGTCGTGGCGTCCGGTCAATCACCTGCCGGGCGGCGCTCGCCCACGCCGCTCGGCAGATCGGCGAGGATCGCCTCGAACTGCTCCAGGGCCGACCGCATGTCCTCCACGATCTCGGCGGCGATGACGTCCGGATCGGGCAGGTTCTCCGAGGCCTCCAGGCTCTCGTCCCGCAGCCAGAAGATGTCCAGGTTGCACTTGTCGCGCTGGACCAGCTCTTCGTACGAATAGGCGCGCCAGCGGCCTTCGGGTGTGGCCGCGGACCAGGTCGGCTCCCGCTGGTGGCGTTTCTCGGGGTTGTAGCACGCCACGAAATCGTCCAGATCGGACCGCTGGAGGGGCCTGGTCTTGAGCGTGAAGTGCTGGTTGGTGCGTAAGTCGTAGATCCAGAGCTTCTCGGTCCACGGCTGCTCGCTGGCCGGCTTACGGTCGAAGAAGAGGACGTTCGCCTTGACGCCCTGGGCGTAGAAGATGCCGGTGGGAAGCCGCAGCAAGGTGTGGACGTCGCAGGTCTCGAGGAGCCGGCGCCGGACGGTTTCCCCGGCGCCGCCCTCGAAGAGCACGTTGTCGGGCACCACCACCGCCGCCCGGCCGTTCGTCTCCAGGAGGCTGCGGACGTGCTGCACGAAGTTGAGCTGCTTATTGGTCGTCGAGGCCCAGAAGTCCTCGCGCACCACCGTAAGAGCCTGACGCTCCTGCACGCCTTCCTCGTTGACCACCAGGACGCTCGACTTCTTGCCGAAGGGTGGATTGGTCAGCACGACGTCGAAGTACTTCCCCGGATGGGTCGTCAGGCTGTCGCGGGTCTCCACCGGTGGCGGCACGTCGTCGCCGACCCCCGGGCCGATGCCGTGGAGGAGGAGGTTCATGGCACAGAGGCGGGTGACCGAGTCGACGATCTCGTAGCCGTGGAGGGCATGGAGCTCGAGGTGCCGCTTTTCGTCCTTGTCGAGCCTGGGGTGATGCCGGGCGATGAAATCATGCGCGGCGAGGAGGAAGCCGCCCGTGCCGCAGGCGGGATCGCAGACGGTCTCTCGCGGCCGCGGCCGGATCACGTCCACAATGGCCTGGATGAGCGCCCGCGGCGTGAAGTACTGCCCCGCGCCGCCCTTGACGTCCTCGGCGTTCTTCTCCAGGAGGCCCTCGTAGGCGTCCCCCTTGACGTCGGCATCGAGGCCCGTCCACTGCTCGCGGTCGATGAGATCGGCGATCAGCCGCCGTAGCTTGGCCGGGTCCTGGATCTTGTTCTGGGCCTTGCGGAAGATGACGCCCAGCATGCCCGGCTTCTTGCCCAGCTCGTCCAGGAGGTGGCGGTAATGGGTCTCCAGGGCGTCGCCGTCCCGCGCCGTGAGGTTCGGCCAATCGTATCCCTCCGGCACCGCCGAGTGCTGTCTCCACGGCGGCAGGGTCCGCTCGTGGGCCATCTTGAGGAAGAGGAGGAACGTGAGCTGCTCGACGTAGTCGCCGTAGGACAGACCGTCGTCCCGCAGGATGTTGCAATAGCTCCAGAGCTTCTGGACGATCTGCTGGGAATGGTTCGCCATGATCAGCGGCGCGCCGTGGACTCTTGCCACGCGGCGGGGGCGAGGGATTCATAGAGCACGTCCGGGCAGATGTCCGCTCCGTTGGGCCAGACGATGGTGCCCAACTCGTCGTCGACACGGACCGAACGGAAGATCTCAGGATCCTTCTTCAACGGCTCGAAGACCGGCCCGTTGAGGTAGGGCGCGAGGTCGACCTCGCGCTCTGTTCCATCGGTGAAGGTGAGCTTGACGTGGAAGCCTTCGAGCGGCAGGACGGATCGAATGCGAGTCATGGTTTCTACTCCAGCGGCTCGATCGGGTCCAGCGGCACGCCGAGGCGCGCCCTTTCCCAGTCTTGCCGCAATTCGTTGCGGTGAAGCATCGCCCATTCCAGGACCAGCGCCAGCGCACGCCGCGGCAGTGATCCTCTCAGGATTTCGAGAGACTCGATCGAGAGCTGTGCCTCCTCAGCGTGATAGATGGCATGGAAATGTGGAGGAGCGTGATCGTTGTAGTACATGGCAATGATGATGCCGAAGAACGTGCTGATCCGTGGCATGATCCTCTCGCCCTCACACGATTCCGGCCCGTCGAACACGATTTTTGCCAATCCGTTCGATCTCGCCCCGCCGGATCGCCTGTTCCATCGTCTCGCGCAATCCCCGGAGGATGATTCCGTCCTCCCTGAGACGTTCGTACTCGAGCCCTAGGTTCTCCCGCGCCCACTCGGCGGCCGCCCGAAGGGCGTCAACCTCCTCGACCGGTTGATGGTTAAAGGATTCGAAAAGACAGAGGCTCCACCTCTCTGGAGAGTAGTCCCGCGGATCGCGAATGACAGCTCGCAGGAAGCCCCGCTTCGGTCGGTCGAAGTCGCCCGCGCGAACGCCGTGTGCGAGAGCCGACTTGATGGCCCTGTAGAGAGCCCCTCCACGGTGGACTCTTTGAAAGCGGGCAAGGCCACGGTCACGTAGAGCCTCGGCCGCCGTGCGGATCAGCCTCGTCCCGCTCCAAGAGCCCTCGTCCGAAGAAGTATGTCCCAGACGGTTTCGATCTGCTCTTCGCGAGGGAGATCAGCGAAGGTTTCAATCGGCTCGTCATAAGACTAGCCCCTCCCTGAGCGTCGTTCGGTGAGGAGGTTGTAGCCCACTCTCTGAGCGCCGGGACCGGGATTTCCTCGAGCGTCCGACGGGTGTGGTAGCTGCCTCCTCCGCTGGAGATTGGGGACTTTCGTTCCTCCGGACTTCGGCAAGCAGGGTGGGCGCTGCATCCTCGTAGCCAGAGTCGCCTGATTTCTCAGATCCTCCCTTCGGAGGTCTTCTTCGGATGAATCTCTTGGGTTTCGCTACACGCTCCGGCCTACGGCTTTGTTGAATCTGATCCAGCAGGGCATAGGCCGCGGTTTCGCTAGGGTCCTGCGGAACGAGCTTACCCTCGAACGCATGCCGCAGAATTAATTGCCGGAGATGCTTAGCTCGGTAAAGGTTCCTATTAATTGAGTCTTCGATCGCTTTAAGCAGGGAGAAGCGGCGTTCTACCTCCGCGATTATCCTTGCTTGCTCGCGAAGAGGCGGCAATGGTACGAGAAGGTGGACCACATCATCTAGATTGATTTGCGGAACGTTAGAGCCGTCGCCGAGGGAGCCAAGATCGACGCCGGCGAACCACCACCACAGATAGGGGCCTACCTCACCCACCGGGATCATTCCCATGATGTTCAAGTCAAGGCAACTAAGTCGTGAGAGTAGGCGCTTCTTGTTTGTTGCAATCGCGCCCCCTCGTTTAGGAAAGATTATTGTGCCCTGCGGCTTCGTTTTAAGCTTCAGGTGCTCGAGATCTCGCGCCTCAATCCAGGATCTTGAATCCACCATGAAAGTGCAATTTGCCGGCAGATTCATATCGCCGACACGGAACCAGGGGATGTCTCCTTCCGTGCGCGTGGCTTCGTCAATACCTGGGGGCGTCTGCCCGCTTTCTACAAGAGCCAACTGTTCGAGCCTAGCCAAAACCCAGCCCTCAGGTAGCGTACGGACGCCAAGCTGATTCGCTGTTGCAGTGGACTTATAAGTCGGGCGGTGAGTGGCGGATGCCTTCCAATGCCGCATTGCCCATAGCTCTCTACGCTGTCTTTCTAGCCTCGGCAATAACTGGTCCGCAGGCTCGTATTCCCGCTTCTCCATTCGAGCCGTCTCAGCCTCGGTAGGAACGAGCCGCCCCTCGCAAGCCGCCTTCAGAACGGCGGTCCGATAGCGCTTCAGATTGGCCTGGATTCGCCTCAACAAATCCGTGGCGGCATCGAGGCGAGTCAGGTGCTTCTCGATCTCGGCTGCGATGCGGTACTGTTCTAATTTCGGTGCGAGGCGAATCGGAATCGACCACATTGCAGCCTGCGGCAGCTTCAGGCGTGTCGTTCCACTTACCAGCCCATGAAAGTCGACTTGGTTAAGTTGATGGAGTAGAAAACCTGGGAGGATGCCTTCACGTGCGGTGAGAACGTGTGCATGATTGTTGACCCAAAACTTACCCTTTGCGAGATATGCTTTGTTTTTGTTGGGGTCTAGAAACGGGGCCCCATCTTCCCCGAGCAAGATGAATTCTCCGTCAAAGATGTAATCGTCGATCCAGCCGACCTGGCCTGTAGCGCCGTAATAAGGGAATGGCCCTAGTCTCTTTGCACGCTCCTCCTGATTGATTGGCACTCGGCGGTTATCCAGTACTGGTGACTAGATCGCCAAGCCGTGCCTCAGCCCAGTTGTCCGGTAGATCGGGCTCTGTACTTTTACTCACGCCGCCAGAACCTCATTCAGCTCCTCCAGGATCTTCCCCAGCTCCTCCCCGAACACCGCATACGCCCGCTGCGCGCCGCCTCGCTGCGAGAACGGCACGTAGTCGAAGTCGTCCATCTCCATCTGCAGGTTCGCCGCGATGTGGTCGCGCATGGATTCGAGCCACTGGCGCTGCTCGGGGGTGACTCCGTGGCCGGTGCTCTCCTGCTGTGCGAGCCACTGCTGGAAGCGCTCCTCAACCTTCTCCTTGAAGGGGACGAGCTCGGCGTCCTGACTGAGCGCGAAGCGGACTAGGGAGACGACGTCCGTCAGTAGGCGCTGGTCCGAGGCGCCGCGGACTCGGTCCTCGACGACGAGCTCGTAGGCGTGCCAGAGCCGCTCGGGCGTCCAGGCGCGGGGCGGGGCCTGGAGCGCCGCGGCCAGCTCTTTGATGTCCTGGTGGCGCAGCCGCGCCCGGTGAGGACGACTGTAGAGGATCTGCAGGGCCGTGATCTCATCGAGGTGGTTCTGGATGAACTGCTCGAAGGAGAAGACGAGCCCCGCCGCCCGCCGCCGTGCCTCCTCCGAAAAGCCGGCTTCCAGGACCTCATCGATACTGACGTGGTCGATCACCTGCTCGTGGCGCTGCTGCACGAAGAGGATCTCCTCGCGCAGCCCGGGGCTCGCGGCCAGGGGCAGGGCCGCCTGCCGGAGGAGCCGCTCTCCGGCGGCGGCCATGGTGAGCTCGTCCGGCTCGGCGCCGGCGGGAAGGTCCCCCGCCCGGCGCGCCTCCTCGGCCTGGCGGTCCGGATCGAGCGCCGCGACCAGGCCGCGGACGATGTCCTGGAGAGGCATGCCTCCAGCCGCCGCGGCCAGGCGCTCTTTTTCCGGCCGGCCGAGCCGGCGGTCCAACCGCGCCAGCCGGCCCGCCAGTGTGGAGAGGAGGTCCGGGTCCGTGCTGCCGAAGCCCACCGCGTTCAAGAGGCGCTTGAGCGATTCGCCCGGCTTGCGCTCCAGCGAATAGCTCTCGCCCATAGCGGTCTCGCAGACGCCGACGCAGTCGACGAGGACGAAGTGGTCCTTGATCTCGGCCTTGGGGTCCTGCGTCACCGCGCGGTACTCGGTGGCGCTGATGACCCGTACGCCCCGGCCCTTCATCTGCTCGAAGAAGCTGCGGCTCTGGACCGCCCGCAGGAACATGACGATCTCGAGGGGCTTGATGTCCGTTCCCGTGGCGATCATGTCCACGGTGACCACGATCCGCGGCTTGTAGCTGTTGCGGAAGGCGGCGATCAGGTCGTCCGTATTGCCGGGCGTCCGATAGGTGATCTTCTGGGCGAAGTCGTCTCCCCGGCCGAATTCCTCCCGCACGATCTGGACGATGTCGTCCGCGTGGCTGTCGTCCTTGGCGTAGATGAGGGTCTTGGGGACGTCCGTGCGGCCGGGGAAGATCTCGGTGAAGAGCTTCTCCTTGAAGGCCCGGATCACGGTGCGGATCTGGTCCTCGGCCACGACGTCGCGGTCGAGGACCGCGGGGGCGTAGGAGAGGTCGTCGGGGAGCTGCTCCCAGCGGCGGGCGCGGGTACGCCGGTCGCGATAGTCCACGAAGTGGCCGGCCTCGACGGTCGAGCCCCTCTCGGTGATCCGGGTACGGATGCGGTAGACCGGTAGCCGACGTTGACCTCGTCCGCCACGGCCTCCGATGGCCGTACTCCATGACCAGGTTCTTCTTGAAGAAGCCGATGGTCTGCTTCGAGGGCGTGGCGGTGAGGCCGATCAAGAAGGCGTCGAAGTATTCCACCACCTGTCGCCAGAGCGTGTAGATCGAGCGGTGGCACTCGTCGATGAACACCACGTCGAAGGCCTCGATGGGCACGTGAGGGTTGTAGGCGACCGGCACGTCCTCGCGGACCATCCCCTCCAGGCTGAAGAGCGAGCGCTCCTCCAGCTCCGCCAGGTTGGGGACGATCTCCTCCCCTCGGAGGATCGAGTAGAGCCGCTGGATCGTGCTGATGACGACCCGGGCGACGGGATCGATCTTGTTGGACTTGAGGTGCTGGACGTTGTAGAGCTCGGTGAATTTCCGGCCGTCGTCCGGCGTCGTGTACTGCTGGAACTCCTTGAGCGCCTGCCGGCCCAGGTTGGCGCGGTCCACGAGGAAGAGCACCCGCCGGGCGCCGCCGTGCTTGATCAGGCGATAGGCCGAGGTGATGGCGGTAAACGTCTTGCCGCTCCCGGTGGCCATCTGGACGAGGGCGCGGGGGCGGTTCTCCTGGAGCGAGCTCTCGAGGCGCTCGACCGCCCGGCGCTGGACGTCCCAGAGGCCCGCCGGCAGCAGCTCCGGCAGGTGCTGAAGCCGGGCGCGGAGGGTCGCGGGGCGGCCGTGCAGGGGATGCCCGGCCGGGAGCTCGGGCGAGGGCCTGAGCCACTCGGCCAGCGCCTCGGGCCGGTGGAAGTGGAAGACCGGCCGGCTGCGGGGCTCGGGATCGAGGCGGTTGGTGAAGCGGGTCTCGACGCCCGTGCTCTGATAGAGGAAGGGAAGCGGGTCCCAGGCGCGGGGGAGATGGTCGGGCATGCCCTGCGAGTACTTCCGCGTCTGGACCTCGACCCCCGTCAGGGTGGTGCCCACCTTCTTGGCCTCGACGACGCCCGCCGCCTTGCCGTCGACGTAGAGGAGGTAGTCGGCGAAGCCATGTCCTGGCTTCAGCGGGAACTCGCGGATCGCGACACCGCGCCCAGCGTGGACATTGGCCCCGGAGACGTCCTGGATGTCCCATCCGGCCGCGACGAGAGCGGCATCGATCGTCTCCCGGGCCTCGTCCTCGGGCTTCTTCATGGCAGCAACGTCCTGTCCGGCGATCCGATCCGGGATCGAGATGCCAGGCTCGTCAGTAGGTCGGAGATGAGAATACATCAGGGACCGAAGCCCCCCGGCGCCGGCCCTGGCAACGCCGCACGCTCAGCCGAGATGCCGGATGCTGCGGCCTGCGGCCCCGGCCGCACCCCCCGATGAGCGCGCTCGGGCTCGCCGCGTGGCGCACCGCTCTCGCCGCCTTTCGCCGACTTCGGTATAGTTCGACCCCGGTTCCCCTCCTTGGCGATGAGCATCCAGTGGCTCCACGGCGAGCTTCAAGCCCTCTGTCCCGTCTGCCGGGAGCCCGGTGCCAAGAGCGTGGTGCTGTCGACCGATCACGTGCTGCCGGGCTGGGAGCGGGTGACCCTGCTGCGCTGCTCCTGCGGCGCCGCCTTCCTGGACGAGCTCGCGGTGCCGGACTATGCCACCGCGGGCAGCCATGGGAACGACTACCACGTCGAGCAGGCGTTCGGGTTCGACCCCGTGGCTCCGGTGCTCTTGCGGCTGCCTGCGGGCTCGGTGGGGCGCTGCCTGGACGTCGGTTGCGCCTTCGGCCTGATGCTCGACTTCGCCCGCTTCACCTTCGGCTGGGAGGTGGTGGGCGTCGACCCCTCCGCCCTCGCCCCCGCGGGCGCCGCCGCCCTCGAGCTGCCGATCGTGCACGCCTACTTAAGCCCCGAGCTCGACTTGGGCGGCGAGCCTTTCGACCTCGTCCTCTGCTCGGAGGTGCTCGAGCACGTGGCCGACCCGCACGCGCTGCTCGCGGCGATCGGCGAGCGGATGACTCCCCAGGGCCTGCTCGTGCTGACGACGCCGAACCTCGACAGCGTCCACCCGGGAGCCGCGCCCGGCGATCTCACCCGCACCTTGAGCCCGGGGCTGCACCTCGTGCTCTACGACGGCGCTCTGCTGGAGCGCGTCCTCCGCCAGGCCGGCTTCGCGGCGGTCCGCATCGAAGCCTCTGCCGAACACGTTGGTCGCGCTGGCGGCGCGCTCGGCGGAGGGGCTCGATCGCATCGCTCCGGCGTGCGCCGACCGCTCTCCTCTGATGCGCTACTACGACGCCCGGGCGGACGGGGCGCCGCCCTCCTCGGCGCTCGCCAGCGGCTTCGCCTACCGCCATTTCCGGGACTGCGTGAACGCCGGGGAGTACGCCGCGGCGGCGGCGAGCCGGGAGCGTCTGGCGAAGATCTATGCGGAGCGCTACGGGATCGATCTCGCGCGGCCGGAGAGCCCCGCCGCCCCGCGCGGCGACTCCTTCAACCTGCCGTGCGCCTGGTATTTTTCGGGCGTCCTGGAGCTCAACGGGCAGCGGCGGCCGGAGCGCGCCGCCGCCTGCTTCGCGGCGGCGGTCGCGGCCGCCGAGGCGATCCTCGCGCGCTCGCCGACCGCGGTGCTCGACGGCGAGACCGAGACCATCCGGTTGCGCAGCCGCGTGCTGTTGCCGGCGGCCCTCGCCGCGTGCGACGCCCCCCGTGCGCTCGGCGAGCTGCGGGCGTTGGGCGAGCTGGCCGAGCGCGGAGAGGTCCCGCGCGGAGCCTGGGAGGAGGCAGAGGACCGGGTCTTCGTCCGGCTGGTGCACGCCGGGGCTTACGAGGCCGCCGAGCCGCTCGCGGCGGGCATTGCGGCGCGGCTCGATCGAGCCGCGCTGCAGGGCGAGCGCGCTGGGACCGTCGTCGAGCTGGAGGCGATGTATTGCCTCGCCATGCTGGCGCTGCAGCAGGGGCGGCCGGCGGCGGCGGCGGCCGGCTTTGGCGGCGTGCGCCGGCGGCTCGAGCGGGCGGGAGGGGAGGCTGCCGCCCTGCTGCTGGAGCCGGCGAGCCGCCACCAGGAGCTGGCGCTACGGCGGGCCGGGGAGGAAGCTGAGGCCGCGGCCGAGATCGCGGCAGGGCGGGCGCCGTCCGGCAGAGCGCAGAGCGGCGGAGCCGCCGCGCCGCGGGCCGGCATCGCCGCGCGGCTCCGCGCCGCCGGCCGCCGCCGCGCCGGCCGCGCTCGGGCGCCCCAGGGGATGGAAGGTGCCGTGCCGCCGGCGGACGCGGCCGGCCACCGGCTGCTGATCGCGGAGCGCTTCGTGGCGCCGACGGCCGGGCTCGCGGCTCTCCGGCTGCCGCTCGACGTCGTCGCGCGGCAGCCCGCGGAACGCCTCCGCCTCCTGGTGATCGGCGAGGACCCGTCGCTCGGCGAGCGGGTGGCGACCCTCTGCCCGCAAGGCCTGCGGCCGGACGAGCGCCTGCGCCTCGAGTTCGCGCCGTTCGCCGCGCCGCCGGGCGCCACCTTTCTCCTCGGCGTCTCGAACCTGGCGCTGGCGGACGACCGGCCTGTCGCGGCGGACGTCGCGGCGTTGCGCGAGAGCGCGCGCGGACGGGCGCCGATCGGGCTCGACTGCTCGGCCGCGGGCAGCTTCCCGCGCGACCCGTCGCGGCTGGCGGACGAGCGGGGCCTCGCGGTCTTTCGCGAAGCGCCGCCCGAGAGCTCGGAGATCCGCGTCGCTCACTGGATCGACCAGTACTGGTGCGACGCCCACGGTATCTTTCTGAGCGGCTGGGTGCACGCTTTCGAGCACCGCGTCCGCCGCCTCTCGCTCGAGTCGGGCGGCCGGAGCGTCGCGGCCGAGAGCTTCCGCGACCGGCCGGACCTGTTGACCCATTACCCCGAGCACGAGCACGTCCGCCACGCCGGGTTCGCGCTCTACCTGGCCGTTGCCGCCGGACACCCCGTGCGGCTCGGCGTCGAGACCGACGCCGGCTCGACGAGCTGGACCCTCGAGCTGCCGGAGGGCCCGCTCCCGGCGCTGCCCGCGGACGAGGGCATCATGACCGGCGGGTCGCCCATTCTCCGCCGCTTCGCGGAGCTCGCCGACGCGCGGGGTGGCAAGATCGTGCAACTGGGCGCGCGGTCGGCGGCGGCGGCGGGAGAGACACTCCTCGTCCCCAGCCGCCTGCTGCGCGGCAAGGTGATCGGCGTCGACATCCATCCCGGACCGCGGGTCGACGTCGTCGGCGACGCCCACGGGATGAGCCGCCTGCTGCGCGAGGGCTCGATCGACTCGCTCTTCTCCGCCGCGACGCTCGAGCACGTCGCGGCGCCCTGGCTCGTCGCCGCCGAGATCAACCGCGTGCTCAAGCCGGGTGGGCTGACCTACCACCACGTTCCGTCGGCGTGGCCGCCGCACGCGCAGCCCAACGACTTCTGGCGGTTCTCCGCCGCGGCGCTCGCGGTGCTCTTCGGCCCGGAGACCGGGTTCGAGGTGCTCGCCGCGGCGGACGGCGGGCCGGCGACGCTGCGTGCCGGGACCGGGGTGGCGGCAGCAGTTCCTCGGCATGCCGACGTTGCCCATCTTCGCCGGCGCCGAGATCCTGGCGCGGAAGGTGGCCGACCTCGCGCCCGGCGCCGTCGCCTGGCCGCTCGAGGCCGAGGCCAGCCAGCGCTTCGCACGCGGCTATCCGGTCGCCGGCCTCGCCCCGGCCTGGGAAGAGGAGGGCGGCGGGTGAGCTCGCCGCGCATATCGGCCATCGTGCCGGTCTACAACGGACGCCGCTTCCTGCGCACCGCGCTCGACAGCGTCTTCCGGCAGTCGCTCCAGCCGTGCGAGCTGATCGTGGTCGACGACGGCTCGACCGACGGCTCTCTCGACGAGCTCGCGGGCATGGCGCCCGCGGGGCTGCCGGTGCGCGTCCTGCGGCAGGCGAACTCCGGGCAGTCGGCGGCGCGCAATCTCGCCGTGCGGTCTGCCGAGGGCGAGTACCTCGCCTTTCTCGATCAGGACGACATCTGGTCCCCGGATCACCTCGAGGCGCTGGTCGAGCCGCTGCTCGCCAACCCCGCCGCCGGCTGGGCGTACAGCGACTTCGACGAGATCGACATCGAGGGCTACCTGGTGACGAGGGCGTTCCTGCGCACCTTCGAGGTGCGCCATCCGAAGCGCACGGTCGCCGATTGCGTGCGGGCCGACCTGATGGTGCTGCCCTCGGCGAGCCTGCTGCGCCGCACCGCCTTCGAGGCCGTCGGGGGATTCGACGAGGCGCTCAGCGGCTACGAGGACGACGACCTCTTCCTGCGCGTCTTCCGCAGCGGCTGGGAGCAGGTCTTCCTCGACCGCACGCTGGTGCGCTTCCGGGTCCACGCCTCGGGCTCCTCGGCGGCGAGCCGATTCCTCGAGAGCCGCCTGTGCTTCACCGCCAAGCTCATCGCGCTCCTGCCCGACGACCCGCGGATGATGCGGTTCTACCTGCGCGACGCGATCGCGCCGCGCTTCTTCCAGGTCTCGCTCGACGATTACGTGCGCGCCTGCTCGGCCGGCGATTGGGACGACGCGCGGCTGGCGCTCTCCGTCGTCAACCGTTTCGCCGCGCTGCGCGGCCCGAGCCTCGGCCTGCGCTGGAAGCTGGCGTGGATCCAGTCCCCGCGCTGCTTCCGCTGGCTGGTGGGCCTCAACGACCGCCTGCCGCGGCGCCTGCGCTTCGCGCGCAATCCGAGCGTCACCCTGCGCGCCGCGGGTCCATCGCGGCTCTGAGGACGGCGGACGGGAGCCGGCCGGCGGATCCACAGCTCAGCGAGGTAGCGGTCGGCTTCGCCCAGCCGACGTGCGGCCGCCGGCCGGCGTGCAGTAGGGCGGCACCAGCGGTCCGCGAGGGTGCGCCCTGGCTGACGCATTCCTTGCGCTGATACGGCGGCGCGAGCGGCCGGGGAGCGGGCCTGTCTACCCGGGGATACTCGTTTGACCCGTCCCCTCCGGGATGGTAGAAACCTTCGCACCACTCTCCCCAAGGAGGAAGCCCGAATGGACACGAGCCAGAACGTCGAGCCGGTCAGCACCCTGGAGTACGCCACGACCACCACCACGGTCGGCACCTGCCCCACCTGCATCTCGGGGACGGACCCGCTGATCAGCAAGACGGACGTCGCGATCCTCCAGGATCTCGACTAGCCGGACCGGCGCCCGGGCGGGGGGGCGCGCGAGCGCGCCTCCCGCCCATCCTCGCGCCGCGCCGGACCCTGCATGTCCGTCCCTCGCCCTCCCGCCGTCCCGCCCTCTCCGGCGACCCCGGACCGTCTCGCCTCGCTGCCGCGGCTCGGCGTCGGCCTCTCCTTCCAGGGGACGCTCCGCGACTACGTGCTCGAGAACCTCGACGACTTCGACTTCCTCGAGATCATCCCCGACACTTTCTGGACCGACGACGGCGCCGGCGCCGCGCCGCGCTACCGCGAGCGCGCCGACGCGCGGCCCTTCCTCGAGCGGGTGGCCGAGCGCCGCCCGCTCGTGGGACACGGCATCGGCCTCTCGATCGGCAGCGCCGAGCGCTTCGACGCCGGCCACGTGGAGCAGATCGCGGCCTGGCAGCGGCGCCACGGCTTTCCGTGGCACAGCGACCACCTCTCGTTCAACCGCCTGGAGCACCCCACCGGGCACGCGATGGACGTGGGCTTCACGATGCCGGTGCCCTACGACGAGGAGGTGCTCGCGATGATCGCCGCCCGCGTCGGCGAGGTGCAGGCGCGGGTGCCGGTGCCCTTCCTGCTCGAGAACAACGTCTACTATTTCGCGATCCCCGAGCAGGACATGTCCGAGGCGGAGTTCCTCAACCGGCTCTCGGCGCGGACCGGCTGCGGCCTCCTCCTCGACCTGCACAACGTGCACGTCAACGCCGTCAACCACGGCCTCGACCCCTGGGACCTGCTGGGCGAGCTCGACCTCACGCGGGTCGTCGAGCTGCACCTGGGCGGCGGGCTGACCATGGACGGCATGTACCTGGACGCCCACTCGGGCCCCTGCCCGCCCGAGGTCTGGACGATGCTCCGCCAGGTCCTGCCGCGCGCGCCGAACGCCAAGGCGGTCGTCTTCGAGGTCTTCGGGAACTACTTCCCCGACCCGGTGGGGCCCGAGGCCATACGGGGCGAGCTCGCCAAGGCGCGGGAGATCTTCGGGCGCTGAGCCGATGTCGCTCCTCGGCTTCCAGCAGGCCTTGGCGGAGCTGGTGATGACGCCGGCGCTGCGCCGGCGGCTGGCCGAAGGCGGCGCGGACGTCGACGCGGCGCTCGCCGCCTACGAGCTGTCGGCGCGGGAGCGGCGGCGGCTGGCGGCGATCGCCCGCGATCCGGGCGTCAAGACGGGCACCACGATCCATCGCTCCTTCCGCCTCAGCATGCTCCTCAACACGCTCCCCCGCACCTGCAAGGTGCTGCCGCCCGAGGCGCTGCGCGAGCTGGTGCACGCCTATTGGAAGGGGACGGTCCCGCGGAGCATCCAGTACGTCCCCGAGGCGCGGCGGTTCGCCGAGTTCGCGCTCGCGCGCTCGCGCGCCGGGGCCATCGCCGACAACCCCTATCTGGACGAGGTGCTGGAGACGGAGCTCGCCATCCTGTCGCTCGCCGAGCTGGAGGCCTGGGCGCCGCCGCCGCAGCCGGCGGCGGCCGCGGCCCCTGCCGGGGAGGGCGACGAGGCGCGCGGCTGGCGCCTCCACCCCCTCTGCCGCCTCGTGCCCTTCCGCCACGATCCGAACGCGGTGCTCCAGCCGCTGGCGGCCGGCCGGGTCCCTCCCGCCGGCCTCGCGGAGGGCGAGCACTATCTGCTCCTGATGGCGCGCGGCGGCGGCCGGGTGGACCACCGGCCGGTCGCGCAGGGCGAGGGCAGGGTGCTCCGGGCCTGCGCCGCGGCAGGAGACGCGGGGACCCGCGCCGAGGATCTCCCGCGCAGCACCGGGCTCGCCGCGGGCGGCTCGGCGGCTGCCCTGGCCGCGACCGCCCGGGCAGGGTGGACGGTCCGCTCCGGGCCGCCATTCACCCCTCAGCCGCAGGTGAAGTGAAGCGGCAGCCTCAGAGTCTGTGAATTTTTCGGGGACCAATGGAAGCGTACTCCACTGCGATGCGCTCATACCTTCCATTGTCATCCTGAGCGAAGCGAAGGACCTGGGCGGGGGCAGCCTCGAAGTCAACGGATTCCGAGACTTGGACGTTCCCGCCGCCCAGGTCCTTCGCTTCGCTCAGGATGACAATACGAGGGTTTCGCACAGCTACCTGATGACTCTGGGCGTCTTCCGACAAAGATTCACACGCTCTCAGAAGAAGTCGGGGCGTCCCGTGACTTCCGCCGTCCGTTATAATGGAGTGCATGATACGGTCGTTCGCCGGCAAGGGCACCGAGGACGTGTTTGACGGCGCGAGCAGCCGGGGGGCGCGTTCCGTCTGTCCCCAAGAGCTGTGGGCCATCGCCCGCCGCAAGCTGACGCAGATCAACCGAGTCCGCGAGCTGACCGAGTTGGCCGTGCCCCCCGGCAACCGGCTGGAGCGATTGAGAGGGGACCGCGCCGGACAGTACAGCATCCGGATCAACGATCAGTATCGGGTTTGTTTTCGCTGGAAGGACGGTTATGCAGACGAAGTCGAGATCACGGACTATCACTGAGCGCGGGCGTTCCAGGAACGTCGCACAGCGCCAGGCGTCCCGGGTGGAGCGCCGGCTGCCGCGCCATCTCCCTCCGACGAGCCCAGGCGAGATGTTGCTCGAGGAGTTTCTCAAGCCTCTGGGAATCAGCCAGTCGGCGTTCGCGATCCGCCTGGGCGTCTCGTTCCCGAGGCTCAACGAGATCGTCCGGGGGAAACGTTCGGTGACCCCGGACACGGCGCTACGCCTGGCCCGTGTTCTGGGCATGTCGGCAGGCTTCTGGCTGGGGCTGCAACAGGACTGGGACCTGTGGCACGCGCTGCACGGCCGCAACGCGGCGGAGATCGAGCAGCTCGAGCCGCTCGCGCGGCGGACGTCGCCCTAAAGCCGGCTCGGTAAGCCGCCGTCAGAGCGCTCGGGGCCGGGCCGCGGCTCAGGGCTCGCGGAGGGTGACGGCGGGGTCGGTGCGGGCCGCCCGGCGGGCCGGCAGGAGACCGGCCAGGAACGCCGCCGTGAGGAGCAGAAGGGGGGCGCCGAGAAGGACGAGGGGGTCCCGCGGGGAGACCCCGAAGAGGAGCGCCCCGAGCACGCGGCCCAGGAAGAGGGAGGCGAGGAGACCGGCCGCGGCTCCGGCCAGGGCCGGCGCCAGGGCCCGCAGCAGGGAGTGGACGAGGACACGGCGCCGGTCCGCCCCCAGGGCCATGCGGATTCCCAGCTCCCGAGCGCGCTGCTGAGCGGAGAAGGCGGCGGTGCCGTAGAGGCCGAGCACGGCGAGCAGCAGGGCGATGGCGGAGAGCACGAGGGCGAGGAGGCGGTGGAAGCGCTGCGGGGCGAGCGCCGCCTGGACGACCTCGGCGAGGGGGCGGAGCGCGCCGGGCGCGAGGTCCGGGTCGATCGAGCGCAGCGCCGCCCGGAGGGGCGGGGCGAGCGCGGCGGGATCGCCCTCGGCGCGCAGCACGTAGGTCGCGAAGCGGGTGGGAGACTGGGCGAGCGGCACGAAGAGCTCGGGGCGGGGCGGCGTCGCGGGCCCCTCGTGACGGACGTCTCCAAGGACGCCGACCACCTCGCGGACCACGGTGCCGCCGGCCGCGGTCTGCAGGGTGACCCGATGGGGCAGGGGCGGCAGGCCGGGCCAGGCGGCGCGGGCGAAGGATTCGTTGACCAGGGCGACAGGCGGCGCTCCGTCGCGGTCCCTCTCGTCGAAGGGGCGGCCGGCGCGCAGCGAAATGCCGAGGGCGCGGAAGTAGCCGGGGCTCGCGGCCCGGAAGCCCGCGGCCAGGGTGCGGCCCGGCTCGACGCCGATGTCGCGGCTCAAATCGAAGAGGCCCGAGAGCGGCAGGCTCGAGGTGGCCCCGGCGGCGCGCACGCGGGGCAGGCCGGAGAGCGTCTGGAGGAGGCGCTCGTGGACCGCGCGCAGGTCGGCCGGGCGGGCGTAGCGCCGCGCCGGCAGCTCGAGGCGGAAGGTCAGCGTGCCCTCCGCGGTGAAGCCCAGGGGGACGCGGGAGAGCTCGGCGAGGCTCCTCGCGAGGAGGCCGGTGCCGGTCAGGAGGGGCAGGCAGAGGGCCGCCTCCGCGGCCACCACGAAGGCGAGGAGGCGGCCCGCCCGGCGGCTGCCGGTCGTGCCCCGGGAGGACGGATCGGCGAGCAGAACGGCGGGATCGGCCCGCAGCGTGGCGAGCGCCGGCGCGAGCCCGGCGAGGAGCGCGGCCGCGAGGCAGGCGGCGAGGGCGAAGCCGACGGCGCGCCCGTCGAGGCCGACCGCCACCTCGCGGGGGAGGCGCGGTCCGGCCGCGAGCAGGGCACGGGCGCCCCAGACGCCGAAGAGGGTTCCCAGGCCACCCCCCGCGAGCGTCGGCAGCAGGCTCTCGAGGAGGGCGCGGCGGACGAGGCGGGCGCGAGGGGCTCCCAGGGCGGAGCGCAGCGCGGTGTCGTGCGCCTGGCGGGCGGCCCCCACGAGCAGCAGGCCGGCGGCGTCGGCGCAGGCGACCAGCAGCACGAGGCCGGCGGCGCCGAGGAGGAGCGCTAGGCCGCGGGCTGCCCCGCCCGCGAGCTGGTCGCCGAGGGGGACGACCGCGACGCTCAACCCCCTGTCTTCCTCCGGATGCTCGCCGGCGAGGCGCGCCGCCACGGCCTCCATCTCGGCCTGCGCCTGGGCGCGGGAGACCCGCGGCCGCAGGCGGCCGAGGACGCGCAGGAAGCGCAGGCCCCGCGGCGCCGCCGCCGGAGCGAGGCCGAGCGGCTTCCAGAGCTGGGTCGCCTCGTCGAGGTAGAGCGGCTCGGGGTGCGCGAAGCCCGGCGCCAGGATGCCGACCACGGTGTACGGCACGCCCTCGAGCTCGACGGTCTTGCCTACCAGGTGGGGATCGGCGGCGAAGCGGCGCCGCCAGAGCCCGGCGCTCAAGACCACGACGTCGTGTCCCGGACCCTCTTCCGAGGGGAGGAACAGGCGGCCGCGGAGCGGCTTGGCGCCCAGGGCGGCGAAGAAGTCGGCGGAGACCATGGCTCCGAGGAGCTTCTCCGGCCGGTCGGTGCCGGTGAGCGAAGGGAACCAGACGTTGAACGCCGCCAGGCGCTCGAACGAGCGGCTGCGGCAGGCGCCAGTCGGCGAGCTCGGGCAGCGAGACGACGATGCGGTCTTCGCCGCCGGCGAGAGCGCGCTGCCAGAGCATGACGAGGCGCTCGGGCGCCGGGTAGGGCAGCGGCCGCAGGAGGACCGCATCGACGGCCGTCCACGCCGCGGTCGACACGCCGACGCCGAGCGCCGTGGCGAGGATCAGGGGCACCGCGAGCGACGGCGTGCGCGCCAAGCGGCGGGCGATCTCGAGCGCCTCGTTCCAGAGATTGGCCATTCGAGCGCGGAGTCTACCGGGCAGCCGGCGCGAGCGCATCGCCATGGAGCTCGACCGGGCCGCGCCGCTCCGCCAGCTCTGCCCGGCGATCGGCGGCTGCCGGGCACCGGCCGCCCTGCTTCCTCGGCTCCGCGCGGTCAGTGCGCCGCGGTCGTCTCCGGCACCGGCTCGCGAGCTATGTCGCTCCGGTTACACCAGCCGCCGCCGGCCGCGACGAAGAGCTGGGCAGTGTCCGCCAGGCGCTGGGCGCGGGCGCGGGCGCGGGCGTAGCCGAGGCTGCGGCCAGCAGCTTGGTGTCGCGCGCCAGCTCGGTCTGCGCGTAGAGCTCGGCGGCGCGGTCCGATCTGCGCCTCCGCCGTCCGCACCTGCGCGCGGTCCTCGTCGGCGACGAGCCGGAACGGCAGCGGGCCGATCGTGGCGCAGACCTGCCCGACGACGACCTCGGTGTTGTAGTCGCACCCAAGCGTCTTGATGGTGCCCGACACGTTTCTGAGGAGCGTCTCGAGCCGCTCCTGTGGCCGCGGTCCGCTGAACTTCAACGGCTCGTGATCGGCGCCTTCCGCAGCACCAGGAGAACGCGCAGGTCGATGAGCGCGTGGACCAGCATCGGCAGCCAGAGGCCGGAGGACGCGTAGTACAGGAAGGTGAGGAGCAGGGCGAGGGCCGTGGTGGTGAGCATGCCGCGCCACCCCTGGTAGCCGTGGTCCAGCCCGAAGACCAGTGCCGCCGCGGCGATGGCCCAGCCGCTGGACGGCCGCGCCAGGAGGCCGTCCAGATAGCGGATCAGGAAGCCGCGGAAGATGATCTCTTCACAGATGCCGGCGGATATCGACAGGACGGCGAAATAGGCCCGCTCGCGCGCCGTCCCGGGCAGCATGAAATCGATCGTTTGCAGCTGCCGCAGCACGCCGGCGCGCGCCTTCGGGCTCGCCAGCATGGCGAGGACGGGCGCCAGCATGCCGGCGAGCACCCCGACCAGGATGGGGATCAGCGCGGCGCCGCCGGGCTGCGGAAACGGCGGGCGCGGCGGTTTCCACAGCTGGTCGGGCGGCGTGGTGACGGCGAGCAGCACCGCGGCGCACCACAGCCACCCGATCGTCAGCCGGTAGATGCGGAGCTTCGCCGCGGTCGTCGGCGAACGCTTCAGGCGGCGCGTCTCGGCGCGGTCCCAGAGCGGGAAGACGACGATCAGGAAGACCAGCAGCAGCGCGTGCAGCCAGGCGGCAGGAGCCATGATGGCCCAACTCTGACAGAAGTGCGCCGCGGAGAGTCGAAACGAACCCGCCTGATCGAGGCCGATCTGCGCCGTCGACTGGTCGTAGACGCTGCGGTCCTGATCCACCGCGTCCTGCGACACGGTGCCCTCGGCCAGCAGCTTGCGGCGGGGCGGGCGGTTACAGCGGCGGCGGGCCGGAGCTCCTCGCCGCCGCGGCCGGTCTGCGCGATCCGGCAGCAGGGTCTCCAGGCTGGCGCTCCGATCAGCACAAGCCTTCCCAGCGCGGGCTGGGATGGCGCGGTGCGCTCCTTCGTCGACTACCGGCACGAGCTCGCGACCGTCGCCTGAGCAGGCGGCGCTCGAGCGGGGTAGGGCCAAGCTGCCCCTTGGTATACTGAAGCCATGAAACTCACTGAGCTCGAGAGCGAAGCCCTACGGTTGGATCCACGGTCCGGAGCCCGTCTTGCGGAGCGCCTCCTCGGCAGTCTGGACGATCTGGCGGAGGCTGAGATCGAGGAGCTATGGCTGGATGAGGCCGAGCGGCGGGAGCGGGAATGGGACGCCGGGAAAGTCGAGGGGATACCGGCTGACGAGGTATTGAGCGAGCTCCGATCCAACCCGAAATGACATGGTCCGCCTCGTTCAACCCCGAGGCGCGTGTGGAGCTCAAGGAAGCCGCTGCATATTACGGCCTCGAGTCAGAAGCGTTACGTGAAAGATTATGAGAGTGCGAGTGGCCGACTGTCGGCAGGTGGCAGCCGGAGAGCGTTGACGTGCCGTCCAACGGCCCGACAGGCCTCAAGAATCCCGCCAGGTTTCAGGGCCGGAGGCCCGCAATCCCTTTAGCCCAGCCCAACGGGCTGGGCAGCGCGGGCTGCAGGGCCTCCGGCCGAGAGGCCTGCACGCGCATGGCGCCGCCGCGGTTCAGCCGGCGGTCGTCATCCCGCCCATCTCCTCGAGCACGATGCCGGTGATGTAGGAGGAGTCGGCGTCGCTCGCCAGGAAGACGTAGGCCGGGGCGATCTCCTCGGGCTGCGCGGCGCGCTTCATCGGCTGCTTGGCGCCGAACTGCGCCAGCTTCTCGGGGCTCATGCCGCGGTCGGCGGGGTTGAGCGGCGTCCATACCGGGCCGGGGGCCACCGCGTTGGCGCGGATGCCCTTCTCGATCAGCCCCTGCGCCAGCGCCTTGGTGAAGGCGATGATCGCCCCCTTGGTCGCCGAGTAGTCCGGCAGCGCCTTCTCGCCCAGCAGGCCCGTCTCGGAGCTGGTGGCGATGATCGCGCTGCCCGGCGGCATGTGCGGGACGGCGGCCTTGGCGAGGTGGAAGTAGGCGTCGACGTTGGTGCGGAAGGTGCGCTGCCACTCCTCCTCGCTGACCTCCGCCAGGCTCTTCTTGCGGTTCTGCCAGGCGGCGTTGGAGACCAGGACGTCCAGGCGGCCGAGCTCGCGCACCGTCTGCTCGACCGCCTCGCGGCAGAACCGCGGATCGGTCAGGTCGCCGGGGATGCCCAGGCACCGCCGCCCCTCCTCCTCGATCGCCCGGCGCGTCTCGTCGGCGTCCTGCTGCTCGGCGGGCAGGTGGACGATGGCGACGTCCGCCCCCTCGCGGGCGTAGAGGTAGGCGACGGCCCGGCCGATGCCGCTGTCGCCGCCGGTCACCAGCGCCACCTTGCCGGAGAGCTTGCCGGCGGCCTTGTACCTCGGCGCCCGCCACTGCGGCTGCTGCTCCATCTCCGCCTCGATCCCGGGCTTCGCCAGCTTCTGCTTGGGGAAAGGCGGCTTGGGCTCGGCCTCGACCTGGGGTTTCTCCGCCTGCGCTTCGTCCACGGGTGCCATGCTCGACCTCCTTTGCCTCGACCTCGACGTCTGGATCGCTGGTGGATCGCCGGTAGATCGCCGGGTCGCGAGCGGCGACCCGGCCTCTCGGCTGCACTGGCGAATGCGGCTGCAAGCGCGGTACCACCGCGGTCCGGCGGCGCTTGCGCTTCCCCACCGCCGATGCCGTCGTCGTCCTCCACCTGGGCTTCGTGCTGTTCGTGATGGCGGGCGGGCAGCGAGCGGCGCGCCGCCGGCTTGCGGCGGCGGGGCGAAGGTGGTGTGATCGGCAGCCGTGCCGGCTGCCGATGCCCATCGCGCCATCGACGCCGTCTGGCGGATCGAGTCCCCCCGGCTCATCGCCGGCCTCACGCGGATGGTGCGCGACGTCGGCCTCGCCGAGGACCTGGCGCAGGACGCTCTCGTCGCGGCGCTCGAGCGGTGGCCGGAGTCGGGCGTCCCGGACAACCCGGGCGCCTGGCTCATGGCGACCGCCAAGCACCGCGCCATCGACCGGCTGCGCCGCCGGACGCTCGTCGAGCGCAAGCACCAGGAGCTCGGCCGCGAGCTCGACGCCCGCCAGGAGGTCGCCGTGGCGGAGCTCGACGCCGCGCTCGACGACCCCGTCGGCGACGACCTCCTGCGCCTCGTCTTCATATCCTGCCATCCGGTGCTCTCGACCGAGGCGCGCGTGGCGCTCACCCTCCGCCTCCTCGGCGGCCTGACGACCGAGGAGATCGCGCGCGCCTTCCTCGTCCCGGAGCCGACGGTCGCGCAGCGCATCGTCCGCGCCAAACGGACCTTGGCCGAGGCGCGCGTCCCCTTCGAGGTGCCGCGCGGCGCCGAGCTCGCCGGCCGCCTGTCCTCGGTGCTCGAGGTCATCTATCTGGTCTTCAACGAGGGCTATTCGGCGACCGCCGGCGACGACTGGCTGCGGCCGGCGCTCTGCGAGGACGCGCTGCGCCTCGGCCGCGTCCTGGCCGGGCTCGTGCCGCACGAGCCGGAGGTCCACGGCCTCGTCGCGCTGATGGAGATCCAGGCGTCGCGGTCGCGGGCGCGGGTCGGCCCGTCGGGAGAGCCCGTCCTCCTCCTCGCGCAGGACCGCGCGCGCTGGGATCGCCTGCTCATCCGCCGCGGCTTGGCGGCGCTCGAGCGCGCCGCGGCGCTCGGCGGCGCCCGCGGGCCCTACGCGCTCCAGGCCGCCATCGCCGCCTGTCACGCGCGGGCGCCGACCGCGGCGGAGACGGACTGGCCGCGCATCGCGGCGCTCTACGGCGACCTCGCCCGGCTCGCGCCGTCCCCGGTCGTCGAGCTCAACCGCGCCGTCGCCCTCTCGATGGCCTTCGGTCCGGCGGCGGGCCTCGCGCTCGTCGACGCGCTCGCCGCCGAGCCCGCGCTCGCCGGCTACCACCTCCTGCCGAGCGTCCGCGGCGACCTCCTCGCCAAGCTCGGCCGCGCCGACGAGGCGCGGGCGGAATTCGAGCGCGCGGCGGCGCTGACGCGCAACACGCGCGAGCGCCGGCTCCTCCTCGAGCGCGCCCGCGCCTGCGCCGGCGAGCCTGCCCCGCCCGGCGGTCACTCGAGCTCGTAATCGAGCGTGTACGTTCCGTTCGGCCCGAGCGGGGCGGTGAAGGCGCGAGCGCGCGGCGGCCTCACGAGGCCCGGCCGCGCGCCCGCCGGATCACCGCCGCGTAGATCGCCGCGTTCCCCGCCAGCACGGCGATCCCCAGGGCGACCTCGAGGCGGCGCGTGAGGCCGCCGGGGTAGAGCGCCGGCAGCAGGTAGTGCTCGACGAAGCCTCCCGGATAGCCGGCCACGCCGCCCAGCCGCCGCAGCCCGTTCTCACAGGGGTGTCAGCGGGCAGACGCCGCCCGCGAGCTCGATGCCGGCTCCCCAGGCCGCCGCCGGCAGGTGAAGCCAGGCGAAGCGCCGGTCGCGGAGCGCCAGCAACCCGCCGGCGATCACGAACAGCACGAAGCCCAGGTGGAGGACGACGACGGCGTCGGCGGCGAGACGGTAGATCACGTGCTCAGCCTACGCTGAAAAAAGCTGCCGATTTCGCCGCGGCGAAGCCCAGCGCTCGCTTTCGCCGCGCTCCCGTCGTCGCGGAGCGCTCCCGGCCGGCGCGCAGGCCAAGAAAACGAGATCCTGCCGTTCCGCGCGGCGAACAAGCCGACCGCGTGGCGCGGCAGCGGGAAAATCCGATTTTTCTCGTTCCGCGTGCCGCGGCAGGGGAAAAATCGATTCTTTCCCGTGCCGCGCGGCGCGGCAGCGGAAGAATCGATTTTTTCTCTTTCCGCTGGCTGCGGCAGCGGAAGAATTGAATTTTTCCCGCTCCCGAGGGCGCGGCAGGGGAAGAATCGGTTTTTTCTCGTTCCCTGCGAAGTGGATGGGAAGGGATCGGTGGGCTCGGGTTGCCGGCTAATTCGAAGCCGTCTCAACCCCCGGCTGCCCCGGAGCGGTCGAGAGAGGTCCTCGTTGCCGGCGGAGCCGCTCGAGCCAGGCGTCCATCCCCTGGCCGGTACGGGCGGAGGTTTCGAGGATCTCCAAGCCCGGGCGGACCTCGTGGAGGTTGTGGTGCGCCTCGTCGCGGTCGAAGCCGACGGCTTCCGCGAGGTCGATCTTGGTGATCACCGCGAGGTCCGCGGCGTTGAAGATGGTGGGGTACTTGAGCGGCTTGTCCTCGCCCTCGGTGACCGAGAGGAGGACGACGCGGAGGCCCTCCCCGAGATCGTAGCTCGCCGGGCAGACGAGGTTGCCGACGTTTTCGATGAAGAGGAAGTCGAGGGACTCGAGGTCCCAGCCGTCGAGCGCCTTGCCGACCATCTCCGCCTCGAGGTGGCAGACCGTGCCGGTGACGATCTGGCGGACGGGGGCGCCGGCGCGGGAGAGCCGCTGGGCGTCGCGGTCGGTCGCCAGGTCGCCGACCAGGGCGGCGACGCGATAGCGCGGCTGCAGGGCGGTGAGCGTCGCCTCGAGGAAGGCGGTCTTGCCCGTTCCGGGGCTCGAGACGAGGCTGACGACGAAGACGCCGGCATCGGCAAAGCGCCGGCGCAGGCCGCCGGCGAGGAGGTCGTTCTTCTTGAGGATGCCCTGGCGGACTTCGACGATGCGCGGTTGCATCCTTTACCGCTCGATCTCTTGGCAGCCGCTGCCGCGGGGTACGGTCGCCGGCTCGGTGGCAAGCTCGGTGATCTCCAGGGCGAACAGCTCGAGGTCGCGGCCGCCGACGACGTCCGGCGTCGGCGCGTCGCATACCGGACAATGAAAATGCTGCACGCTCGGGAGCACCCGCTCGGCATCGCAGCGCCGGCAGAGGACGGTCGCCGGGATCTCCTCGATCTCGAGCCGGGCGCCCTCGATCGACGTCCCCTCGACGGCGAGCTGATAGGAGAACTCGAGCGCTTCCCGCACGACGCCGGAGAGCGCCCCGAGGCGCAGGTGGAGCGCCTCGACGCGGACGTTGCCCTGCCGCGCGGCCTCTTCGCAGGCAGCGTCGATGAGGCCCATGGCGATCGAGAGCTCGTGCATGCGGTATGCGCAGGCGCAACCGGCGCCCGCCCCCCGGAAGGAGGATACACCCGGGCCCGGCCAGGGTGTTCGTGCCGAAGGTCCGAATCGAGATCACGGCTCGATATCCCGCTTGACATCCACGCATGGCGGGCGTACGGTCGAAAACCTCGGGGGGCTGCCGGCCCTCGGTTCTCGACAGCACCGACTGTCGGAAAGGTAGTTGCGCCAGCAGATGTCAGGGGCGGGAATCCTCGGTTTGATCTCGGCTCACCCGTTCGGGCGAGCGGTCGCAGCAAGAACAACTCAGCAGCGAATCAACAGTCTGGGAAGCGGAGCTATCCGGCGGGCGCGCCTGCCCGTGGCGATGGTCCCGTGCGGATGGTTTGGTACGAGCTTTGAAGGGGAAAGAGTGCGTGGCAACACAGCCTTGAAAGGGGGTAGCACGTGGCGCCGACGGCGAAGCCTTCGCAACCAGCCGAACCGGTAGTGCACATCCTGTGGATCAACGCCGGGCTCTCCTGCGACGGCGACTCCGTCGCCCTGACGGCGGCGACCCAGCCGAGCATCGAGGAGATCGCCCTGGGGGCGCTCCCCGGCCTCCCCAAGATCGCGGTGCACTGGCCGCTGATCGACTTCGAGTGCGGCCCGGTGGGCGGGGCCGACGATTTCATCGAGTGGTTCCACAAGGCCGACCGCGGCGAGCTCGAGCCCTTCGTGCTGGTCATCGAGGGGTCGATCCCCAACGAGGCGATCAAGAAGGAGGGCTACTGGTGCGGCTTCGGCAACAACCCGGAGACGGGCCAGCCGATGACCACCTCCGAGTGGCTCGACCGGCTGGCGCCCAAGGCGCTGGTGGTCCTCGCGGTGGGCACCTGCGCCACCTACGGCGGCATCCACGCCATGGCGGGCAACCCGACCGGCGCCATGGGGGTGCCCGACTACCTGGGCTGGAGCTGGAAGTCGAAGGCCGGCATCCCGATCGTCTGCGTCCCCGGCTGCCCGATCCAGCCCGACAACCTCTCGGAGACCATCCTCTACCTCCTCTACCAGGCGACCGGGCAGGCGCCGATGATCCCGCTCGACGAGGAGCTGCGCCCCACCTGGCTCTTCGGCCATACCGTGCACGAGGGGTGCGACCGCGCCGGCTACTACGAGCAGGGCGACTTCGCCCACGAGTACGGCTCGCCCAAGTGCATCGTGAAGCTCGGCTGCTGGGGGCCGGTGGTCAAGTGCAACGTGCCCAAGCGGGGATGGATGAACGGCGTCGGCGGCTGCCCGAACGTCGGCGGCATCTGCATCGGCTGCACCATGCCGGGGTTCCCCGACAAGTTCATGCCCTTCATGGACGAGCCGCCGGGGGCCACCGTGTCGACCAAGGCGAGCGGGCTCTACGGCGGCGTGATCCGCGCGCTGCGCGGCATCACCGCGCGGACCCTCGACAAGGAGCCGAAGTGGCGCCATCGCGGCTCGACCTTGGAGACCGGCTACGAGAAGACCTGGTAGACGCACGGTAGACGCATCCTGTAGACGCATCCTGAGGAGGGCGACATGAAAGACGACCACGACAGCGTCACCCGAGACGAGCCGGGCGATCCGAAGAACGTCGGCAAGAGCACGACGCGGAAGGGCGAGGACGTCATCACGCGGGACGGCAAGGAGCCGGGCCGCTACGACACCGAGGAGAAGGGGGCCGACCGCCCGGCGGGCAAGTCCACCCTGCGCGACGTCACCGGAGTCGATCCCAAGAAGCAGAAGACCTGAGAGCTCAACCGGAAGGGAGATACCAGATGGCGACCACCGCGCAGGGAGCGAAGGGCAACCTCGTCGAGATGCACTGGGACCCGATCACCCGCATCGTCGGCAGCCTCGGCATCTACACCAAGATCGATTTCGAGCAGCGCCGGGTCGCCGAGTGCCACAGCACCTCGTCCATCTTCCGCGGCTACAGCATCTTCATGAAGGGGAAGGACCCGCGCGACGCGCACTTCATCACCAGCCGCATCTGCGGCATCTGCGGCGACAACCACTGCACCTGCTCGGTCTACGCCCAGAACATGGCCTACGGCGTGCGGCCGCCGCACCTCGGCGAGTGGATCATGAACCTGGGCGAGGCCGCCGAGTTCATGTTCGACCACAACATCTTCCAGGAGAACCTGGTCGGCGTCGACTTCTGCGAGAAGATGGTGCGCGAGACGAACCCCGGGGTGTGGGAGCAGGCGGCGAAGACCGAGGCGCCGCACGCCGCCGCCCACGGCTACCGCACCATCGGCGACATCATGAAGTCGCTCAACCCGTTCGAGGGCGAGCACTATCGCGAAGCGCTGCAGATGAGCCGCATGACGCGGGAGATGTTCTGCCTGATGGAGGGGCGGCACGTCCACCCCTCGACCCTCTACCCGGGCGGCGTCGGCACGGTGGCGACCATCCAGCTCTTCACCGACTACCTCTCCCGGCTGATGCGCTACGTCGAGTTCATGAAGCGGGTCGTGCCGATGCACGACGACCTCTTCGACTTCTTCCTCACCGCCATGCCCGGCTACGAGAAGGTGGGGGACCGGCGCATCCTCCTCGGCTGCTGGGGCTGCTTCCAGGACCCCGAGGCCTGCAACTTCCACTACCGCGACATGACCGACTGGGGCCGCAAGATGTTCGTCACCCCCGGCATCGTCGTCGACGGCAAGCTGGTGACGACCGACCTCGTGCAGATCAACCTCGGCATCCGCATCCTCCTCGGCAGCTCCTACTACGAGGACTGGGACGGCATGGAGGTGTTCGTCGACCGCGATCCGCTGGGCAACCCGGTCGACCGGCACCACCCGTGGAACCAGCACACGGTGCCGCGGCCGCAGAAGCGCGACTTCGACGGCAACTACAGCTGGGTGATGTCGCCGCGCTGGTTCGACGGCAAGGACCATCTGGCCCTGGACACCGGCGGCGGGCCGCTGGCGCGCCTGTGGGCGACGGCGCTCGCCGGTCTGGTCGACATCGGCTACATCAAGGCGACCGGCAGGAGCGTCCAGCTCAACCTGCCGAAGACGGCGACCAAGCCGCCCGTCAGCTTCGAGTGGAAGGTGCCGCAGCGCAGCAACACCATCGAGCGCAACCGCGCCCGCACCTACTTCCAGGCCTACGCCGCCGCCGCCGCCCTGCACTTCATGGACGAGGCGCTCAAGGAGGTGCGGGCGGGCCACACCAAGACCTGGGAGACCTTCAAGGTCCCCAAGGACGCCATCGGCTGCGGCTTCACCGAGGCGGTGCGCGGCGTGCTGTCGCACCACATGGTGATCCGCGACGGCAAGATCGCCAACTACCACCCCTACCCCCCGACGCCCTGGAACGCCAACCCGCGCGACGTCTACGGGACGCCGGGTCCCTACGAGGACGCCGTCCAGGGGTGCCCCATCTTCGAGGAGAACCGGGGGGACAAGTTCAAGGGCATCGACATCATGCGCACGGTGCGCAGCTTCGACCCCTGCCTGCCCTGCGGCGTGCACATGACGCTGCCCAACGGCCGGGTGATCGAGGAGCGCCATTCGCCCGCCATGCTGAACATGCTGCCGCCCAAGTAGACCCGGCGGATGCCGGCGCCCCGGGCTCCCCGGTGCGCCGGCGCCCCGGCTCCCCGGCTCCCGACGCCGCAGGAGATCGCCCGAGACGAGATGCCGAAAGGAGAGGCCCACCAGGCTGACGGAATGCCCGACGAAACGCAGCTGCGCCGCGCCGGCGACCGCATCGAGGCGCTCCTGGGCGAGCTCGCCGCCGCCGGCCCCGCCGTCCGCGGCAAGGCCGAGGAGCTGGTGCAATCGTTGATGCGGCTCTACGGCGCCGGGCTCGAGCGCATCCTGACCGTCCTCGACGACGCCGGTCCCGCCGCCATCCCCGTCTTCGCCCGCCTGGCGGAGGACGAGCTGGTGGCGAGCCTCCTGGTGCTCCACGACCTCCACCCCCTCGATCTCGAGACGCGCGTCGCGCGGGCCCTCGACCACGTGCGCCCCTACCTCGGCTCGCACGGCGGCGGCGTCGAGCTCCTCGGCGTCGTCGACGGCGTCGTGCGCCTGCGCCTCGAGGGGAGCTGCGACGGCTGCCCGTCGTCGGCGGTCACCATGAAGCTGGCGATCGAGCGCGCCATCGAGGAGGCGGCGCCGGAGATCGCCGGCATCGAGGTGGAGGGCCTCCCTCCGGCCGTCTGCTGAATCCGGCCCTCCCGCCGCCGGCAGGAACGGGCAGGGACATGGCGCGCCGAGACATGGGGAGCGAGACATGGGGAGATGGTGCAGATCGGGCAGGGCCGCGGCGCCGCGCCGGAGCGGGGCGCCGGGAGCTGGATCGCCGTCGCGGCGCCGGAGCTCGGCGCCGGCGGGCTCGCCGTCGTCGAGCTGGCGGGCACGCGGGTGGTCCTCTGCAAGCCGGGCGATGCCTGGTACGCCTATCGCGACCTCTGCCCGTCCTGCGGCGCGCCGCTCGCCACCGGCACCCTCCACGACGAGCTCCTGAGCTGCGCCTCGTGCGCGCGGCGCTACGACGTCCGGCGGGCGGGGAGCCTGGCGGGGTCCGCGGGTCCGCCGCTCGAGCCCCTGCCGCTGCTCGCCGAGCGGCCCGGCTCCGGCGAGCGGGACGTCCTGCGGATCGCGGTCCCCGCCGGCCGCCCGCTGCCCGGGCCGGCGCCGGCAGGGATGGCGGCGGTGTCCTGAGGGCGTCGAAACGGCCATGTCTGAGAACGGCGGCAACGGCAACACACCCGGAACCGGCAACGGCCTCGGCAGGCTGAAGAGCCTGCTCGCCCCCCGTCCGGCACCGCCTGCGCTCCAGCGCCCCGGCCGGTCGCCAGACGAGACAGCGGAGGAGCGCTGCGAGCTCTGCGGCACGCCGATCCCCCCCGAGCATCGCCACCTGGTCAATCTGGAGACCCGGAGCCTCCTCTGCGCCTGCCGCCCCTGCGGGCTGCTCTTCACCCGCGCGGGCGCGGCGGGCGGCAAGTACCGGACGATCCCCGAGCGCTACCTCCTGGCGCGCGATCTCGTGCTCACCGAGGCGCAGTGGGAGAGCCTGCAGATCCCGGTCGGCATCGCCTTCTTCTTCCACAACAGCGTTCTCGGCCACGCCGCGGCCTTCTATCCGAGCCCGGCCGGCGCCACCGAGTCGCTCCTGCCGCTCGGCACCTGGGAGGAGCTGGCGCGCGTCGAGCCCGCTCCTCGCCAGCCTCGAGCCGGACGTCGAGGCGCTGCTCGTCCACCGGCGCGACGCGGGCTTCGAGTGCTACGTCGTGCCGATCGACGCCTGCTACGAGCTGGTGGGCCGCATCCGCCGGCGCTGGCGGGGGTTCGAGGGGGGCGAGGAGGCGTGGCGGGAGATCGAGGGCTTCTTCGCCGGGCTGCGCGCCAAGAGCGGCGAGCTGCCGCGAGCGGCGCCCGACCCCGCGAGCGAGCCGTGTCCGACCTGAGCTTCCAGATCGCCGGGGTGCGCGCCGAGCCCTACGCGGCGGTGCCCACCCTCGTCTTCGCCCTGGGCGTCGAGGCGGCGAGCGGCCGGAGCATCCACGCCATGGCGCTGCGCTGCCAGGTGATGATCGAGCCGCACCGGCGGCGCCACTCCGCGGCCGAGCAGGCGCGGCTGCTCGAGATGTTCGGCGAGCCGGCGCGCTGGGGGGACACGGTCAAGCCGCTCCTCTGGACCCATGTCTCGCTGATGCTCTCCGGCTTCCAGGGCTCGACCACGGTGGACCTCCCGGTGACCTGCACCTACGACTTCGAGGTGACCGCCGCCAAGTATTTCGCCGGGCTCGACGACGGCGAGATCCCCCTCCTCTTCCTGTTCAGCGGCACCGTCTTCGTGGCGGGCGTGCAGGGCGGGGCCGGCTTCATGGTCGAGCGCGTGCCCTGGGAGAAGGAGGCGTCCTTCCGCCTCCCCGTGCGCGTCTGGCGGGAGCTCATGGACGGCTATTTTCCGGGCGCCGCCTGGATCCGTCTGCGGCGCGAGAGCCTCGACGCCCTGCAGCGCTTCAAGGCCGAGCGCGCGCTGCCGACCTGGGACGACGCTCTGGCGGCGCTCCTCGACGCCGCCGGCGCGGCGGGTGAAGCGACCGCCGCGGTCGTCCCGGCCGCGGCGAAATCCGAGGTGCCGTCGTGACCTCCGGCCGCTTCGCCCTCGCCCAGAAGGTCGCCGATGCCGTCCTCTACGAGGGCTACGTGCTCTACCCCTACCGCGCCTCCTCGGCGAAGAACCGGGTGCGCTTCCAGTTCGGCGTCGTCGCCCCGCGCGGCTATGCCGAGGCGGGCGGCACGGAGCCGTGGGAGATGCAGACGGAGTGCCTCGTCGAGCCGCTCCCGCCGGGCGCCGCCGTCGACCTCAAGGTCCGCTGCCTCCAGCTCCAGGACCGCGCCGTCGAGGAGGCGGTCGGCGACGAGCTTCGGCCGGTCGAGCTCCTCGAGGTCGGCGGCGCCGGCGGCGAGCTCCAGGTCGCATGGGACGAGGGGTTCGAGCGCGAGCTGGAAGTGAGCGGGATCGCGTTGTCGGATCTGGCGCGGGACGGCGAGCGGGTGATCCCGTTCGAGCTCCCCGGCGGGTGCGAGATCGAGGAGCTGCGGTCGCCCGCGGGCGAGCTCCGCGGCCGGCTGGTGCGCACGAGGTGGCCGATCTCGGCCGCCGTTCGCCTCGCGGTCGAGCGGGTCGGTGGAGAAGGGGACGAGGGAGAGCCGGGGCTGCTGCGGCTCAGGGTCCGCATCGAGAACCGCACCCCCTGGCCTCCCGAGCCGGCGAGCGTGGAGGGCGCGGAGGGCATGGAGCCACGGGAGCGCGATCAGGCGCTGCGCCGCTCGCTGGTGAGCGCCCACACCCTGCTCGCGGTCAGCGCGGGGCGGCTTCGTCTCGCTCCTCGACCCGCCGCCGGCGGCGGCGAAAGCGGCGGCCGGGTGCGCCAACCTGCACACCTGGCCCGTCCTCGTCGGCCCCGAGGGGAGCCGCGACGTCGTGCTGTCGTCGCCGATCATCCTCTACGACCATCCGGCGATCGCGCCGGAGAGCCCCGGCGACCTCTGCGACGCGACCGAGATCGACGAGATCCTGACTCTCCGGATCATGACCCTGACCGACGAGGAGAAGCGCCAGGCGCGCGGCACCGACCCGCGCGCGCGCCGCATCGTCGAGCGCGCCGACACGATCCCGGACGAGATCATGGAGCGGCTGCACGGCGCCGTTCGCTCGCTGCGCACGATCGGCGCGCCGGAAGCGGCGCCGCCGGAGCCGCCGCCGGAAGATCCGGCGGCATGGGGCGGCGGGGCCATGGACCGCCTGACCCCCTCGACCCCGCCGGAGATCGCGGGCTGGGAGGAGTTCCTCAATCCGCCGGGCGAGACCCCGCCCGAGGAGGCCTGGGTGACCCTCGCCGGGGTCCGCGTCGGCAAGGGCTCGCCCGTCCGCCTGCGGCCGTCGCGGCGCGCCGATTCGATGGACTTCTTCCTCGCCGGCCGGGAGGCGCGGGTGGAGGGCGTCTTCCGCGACGTCGAGGACAGGACGTACGTCGCGGTGACGCTCGCCGACGATCCGAACCACGACCTGCAGGCGAGGACGGGGCGGTTCTTCTATTTCTATCCCGACGAGATCGAGCCCCTCGAGCCTCTCGCTTCCGCCGACGCGTCGCCGGCGGAGGAGACAGCGGAGGAGACCGTGGAGGAATGGGTGGAGGAGCCTTGAGCGGCGGCATCCTGGTGGCCGGCATCGGCAACATCTTCCTCGGCGACGACGGGTTCGGCGTCGAGGTGGTGCGGCGGCTGCGCTCCCGGCCGCTGCCGGCGGGCGTGCGGGTCGCCGACTTCGGGATCCGCGGCGTCCACCTCGCCTTCGAGCTGCTCGAGCGGCCGGACGACACGACGGTCCTGGTCGACCTGACGCCGCGCGGCGGCGAGCCCGGCACGGTCTACCTGATCGAGCCCGACCTCGCGACGCTGGGCGCGGCGTCGGCCGGCCCGGCGGATGCCCACTCGATGACGCCGGAGGCGGTCTTCGGCCTCCTGCGCTCGCTCGGGGGCACCCCCCGGCGCGTCCTCGTCGTCGGCTGCGAGCCGCTCTCGACGGAGGAGGAGATGGGGCTCTCGCCGCCGGTCGAGGGGGCGGTCGACGAGGCCGTGACGCTGATCCTCGAGGTCCTGGAGCGAGAGGCCGCCGGCGACACGGCGGGAGCCTTGCAAGAGAGAGGAGCATGAAAATGCGAGGGTGGATCTGGGTGTTGATCGCGTTCGTCGTTCTCCTGGCCCTGCCGGCCGTCGCCTCGGCGCCGGAAATCGCCCGCTACCTGCGGATCAAGAAGATGTGAGCGGGGCACGGCCGACGTTCGCCTCCGGGTGCCTCGGGCGCGCCCGGCGAGCGCGATGACGGCGCCGGAGGCCGCCACGTCCGGCGGCTCGGGGAGCACCTGCGCCGTGTACGTCTACCGGTGCCGCTCGCTGCCGAGAGCTGGACGGCGATCGCCAAGGATGATCGCGCTCCCCCGCCCGGACCGCGGTCCTCGCGGGTGGTATAACGGCAGCGGTCATCGCGGCTGTGATGAGCTGCGATGAACAGGGGCCAATCTTTCCAGGAGACCTTCCCATGTGCCTAGCCATCCCCGGACGCGTCGTCGAGCTCATACCCGACATGCCGCAGCTCGCTCTCGTCGAGGTCGCGGGAGTCCGCCGCCAGGTGAACGTCGACCTGCTGCGCGAGGAGGGGATCGGGCCGGGCGACTGGGTGCTCATCCACGTCGGCTTCGCGATGAGCAAGATCAGCGAGGAGGCCGCCGACGAGCAGATGAACATGCTGGCGATGCTCGGCGAGGATCTGCAGGCGATGGAGGAGATCGAGGGCTATCAGTTCGGTCGAATCGATCCGGAGCCCTCGTAGCCTCGACTCGTAGCCTCGAAAGGAGCACCCGCGCCATGAAGTACGTCGACGAGTTCCGCGATCCCAAGCTCATCCGCCAGGCGGCCGACGAGATCCGCCGGCTGGCGCGCCCCGAGCGCCACTACCGGATCATGGAGGTGTGCGGCGGGCACACCCACGCCATCTATCGCTTCGGCCTCGAGGGGCTGCTGCCCGAAAACGTCGAGCTCATCCACGGGCCCGGCTGCCCGGTCTGCGTGCTGCCCATGGGCCGCACCGACGACGGCCTCGCCATCGCCGCCGAGCCCGGCGTCATCTTCGCCGCCTTCGGCGACGTCATGCGGGTGCCCGGCACCCACGGCAGCCCGCTCGAGCACAAGGCCCGCGGCGCCGAGATCCGCATGGTCTACTCGCCGCTCGACGCGCTCAAGCTGGCGCAGGCGAACCCCGCCAAGCACGTCGTCTTCTTCGCCATCGGCTTCGAGACGACGGCGCCGTCGACGGCGCTGACGCTCCTCGCGGCGCGGCAGCAGGGGGTCGGCAACTTCTCGGTCTTCTGCAACCACGTGATGATCATCCCGGCCATCCGCGCCATCCTCGACTCGCCGGACATGCGCCTCGACGCCTTCATCGGCCCCGGCCACTGCTCGACGGTGATCGGCTGCCGCCCGTACGAGTTCGTCGCCCGCGACTTCGGCAAGCCGATCGTCGTCTCCGGCTTCGAGCCGCTCGACATCCTGCAGTCGCTGGTGATGGTCCTGCGCCAGCTCGCCGACGGCCGCGCCGAGGTCGAGAACCAGTACGCGCGGGTGGTCCCCTGGGAGGGCAACCTGCCGGCGCTCCGCGCCCTCCAGGAGGTGTTCGAGCTGCGCCCCTACTTCGAGTGGCGCGGCCTCGGCTTCATCTCGCAGTCGGCCCTGAAGCTGCGCGACGAGTTCGCGGCGTGGGACGCCGAGCGCCGGTTCCAGGTGCCCGGCATCCGGGTGACCGACCCCAAGGCGGCGCAGTGCGGCGAGGTGCTGAAGGGGGTGTTGAAGCCCCACCAGTGCAAGCTCTTCGCCCGCGAGTGCACGCCCGAGACGCCGATCGGCGCGCTGATGGTCTCCTCCGAGGGGGCGTGCGCCGCCTACTTCAACTACGTGCATCGGATGACGGCGCCGGCTGACAGCTTTGCGGATGCCGCCGACGCCGCCAATACCGCCGCCGCCCGCCCCGTCGACATCGCGTCATGAAGGGGTCATGAAGACCGCCGCGGACGAGGCGCGCGCGCTCCCCCTGATCCGCTTCCGCGATCCGCAGATCGAGATGGCGCACGGCGCCGGAGGCAAGGCGAGCCGGCGGCTCGTCGAAGGGCTGTTCGCGCCGCTGTTCTTCGCTGGGCAGGGCAGCGCGCGGGAGCCGCTCGCCGACGCCGCCCACCTCGAGATCGACGGCGCCCATCTGGCCTTCACCGCCGACAGCTTCGTCGTCCGCCCGCTGCGCTTCCCGGGCGGCTCGATCGGCGAGCTGGCGGTCCACGGCACGGTCAACGACCTCGCGGTCTCGGCGGCCGAGCCGCTCGCCCTCCTCGTCACCCTGGTGCTCGAGGAGGGGCTGCCGTCGGCGGTCCTCGAAGCCGAGGCGCGGGCGATCGCCGAGGCGGCGCGGCGGTCGGGGGTCCAGGTGGTCGGCGGCGACACCAAGGTCGTCGAGCGCGGCAAGGCCGACGGCATGTACGTCACCACCGCGGGAATCGGGCGCCTCGATCCGCGGGCGCGCTGCTCGGCGCGCTCGGTGCGGCCCGGCGACCGCGTCCTCCTCTCCGGGCCGATCGGCGACCACGGCATCACCATCCTCCTCGCCCGCGGCGACATCGATCTCCAGGCGGAGCTCCGCTCCGACACCCGCTCGGTCTACCCGCTGGTCGCCGCGCTCCTCGACGCGGCGGCGGCGGGTGTCCGCTGGATGCGCGACCCGACGCGCGGCGGCGTCGCCACGGCGCTCAACGAGCTGGCGCGGGACAGCGGTCTGGGGATCGTGCTCGCCGAGGAGGAGATCCCGGTGCGCGAGGCGGTCCGCGGCTCCTGCGAGCTCCTGGGGCTCGATCCGCTCCACATCGCCAACGAGGGGCAGTTCCTGGCGGTGCTGGCGCCGGAGGACGCCGACGCGGCGCTCGCCGCGGTGCGCGCGGTGCCGGGCGGCGAGGGCGCGGTGCTCGTCGGCGAGGTGCGGGCGGACCCGCCGCGCACCGTCCTCGCCGTCGCCTCCTACGGCGGCATGCGGGTCGTCGACATGCTCTCCGGCGACCCCCTGCCGCGGATCTGCTGAGCGCCGTGCCCGACTCCGCCGCACCCCACGCGCCCGCCGGCGCGAGCTCCCTGCCGGCGCCGGCCGCCTTCGTCGCCGCGCGCCTCGCCGAGCGCAACCGCGTCTCGGCGGCGTTCTTCCCCGCCGAGTGCGAGCGCCTGGCGCGGGCCTGCCAGGCGATGGCGGAGCGGTTCCTCCGCGGCGGCCGGCTCCTCGCCTTCGGGCGCGGGCACTACGCGACCGACGCCCAGCACGTGTCGGTCGAGTTCGTGCACCCGGTCATCGTCGGCAAGCGCGCGCTCCCGGCCCTCGACCTGTCGCTCGCCAGCCGCGATTGGATCTCGGCGCTCGTCGCCCCCGACGACATGGTGATGGGCTTCGGACCGCCGGCCGGAGATCCCGAGGTGGCCGCCATCCTCGAGCTGGCGCAGGCGCGCGGCGCCCAGACCTTCGACCTGGCCGGGAACCTGCGGGCGAGCCCGGGCGGAAACCCGAGCGAAGCGGGCAGGCCCTCCTACGCGCTGGCGTCGCCGTCGCCCGACCCCTACATCCACCAGGAGCTGGTCGAGATTGCCTACCACACCCTGTGGGAGACGGTGCACGTCTTCTTCGAGCACCGCGAGATGGGGCACGACGTCGGCGAGTCGAGCTTCCTCTATCCCTACCTTGGGCGGGAGAAGCAGGACACCGGCGGCCTCGTCGCCGCGGTCGCGGCGTCGATCGCCGCCAAGGCGAGGGAGGTCGAGCGCCTCCGCGCCGAGGTCGCCCACGGCCAGGCGGCGGCGATCGCCGCCGCGGTGGCGGCGATCCGCCAGCGCCTCGCCCGCGGCGGCAAGCTCATCCTCTTCGGCAACGGCGGCTCGGCGACCGACGCCAACGACTGGGCTCTCGACTGCGTGGCGCCGCTCAAGCGATTCCGGCCGATCCCGGCGCTGTCGCTCGCCATGGAGCCCGCCATCGTCACCGCGCTCGCCAACGACATCGGTCCCGAGGTGATCTTCCTGCGCCAGCTGATCGCCCACGCGCGGCCGCCGGACGTGGCGGTCGCCATCTCGACCAGCGGCGGCTCGGCCAACATCCTGGCGGCGCTCGCCGAGGCGCGCCGGCGGGGTCTCGCGACCGTCGCGCTCCTCGGCTACGATGGCGGCGAGACGCGTGCGCCGCGGGCTCGCCGACCATCCCATCGTCGTGCCCTGCGACTACGTGCCGCGCATCCAGGAGATCCAGGCGTCGACCTATCACGCGATGCTCGAGCTGATGGAGGCCGAGCAGGAGGCCAGCGATCATGAGCCCGCGGCTTGAGCTCTACGGCACGGCGAGCTGCCCGTTCACGGCCGAGCTGCGCGAGGAGCTCGAGTGGGACGGCCGCGAGTTCGTCGAGCACGACGTCGAGGCCGATCCGGCGGCCTTCGCGCGCCTCGCCGCGCTGACCGGCGGGCAGCGGGCGGTCCCGGTCCTGGTCGAGGACGGGCGGGTCCTCCGCATCGGCTTCCAGGGCCGCACCTGCATGGTCGCGCCGCCGGCGACGGCCGCCCCGGTGGACACCGGCCCGGCGGACTCGTAGCCACCTCCTCATGACCGGGGCCCGTCTCCTCCGCGTGCGCGGGGTGGTGCAGGGAGTGGGATTCCGGCCCTTCGTCTTCCGCCTGGCGCACGCCCATGGCCTCGCCGGCTGGGTGTTGAACGGCTCCGAAGGGGTCCAGATCCACGTCGAGGGAGAGGCGCCGGCGCTCGACCGCTTCGTCGCCGCGCTCGCCGCGCAGCCGCCGCCCGCCGCCCGCATCGCGGCGATCGAGGTCGCGCCGGCCGACCCCGAGGGCTTCGCCGGGTTCGACATCCGCGAGAGCGAGCGCGGCGGCGCCCCCACCGTCCGCATCTCGCCCGACTTGCCGGTCTGCGCGGACTGCCTCGCCGAGCTCTTCTCGGCGGCCGACCGGCGGCAGCGGCTATCCCTACATCAATTGCACCGACTGCGGCCCGCGCTACTCGATCGTCCGCTCGCTTCCCTACGACCGGCCGCGGACGACGATGGCGGCGTGGCCCATGTGCTCGGCCTGTGCCGCCGAGTACGCGGACCCGCTCGACCGCCGCTTCCACGCCCAGCCCGCGGCATGCCCGGCGTGCGGACCGCATGTGTTCCTCCGAACCCAGGCCGGCGATCTGGATGTGGAATCGCTCGCACAACTATTCGATTGTCATCCTGAACGAAGTGAAGGACCTGGGTGGGGGGCATCTCCGGCTCGTCTTTCCCCCGCCCAGGTCCTTCGCTGCGCTCAGGATGACAAAGCCGAGCCATCGGCCACGATCTCTGCGGACGACGAGGCGGCGGGTGACGTGGCGGCGATCGCCGGGGCCGCGCGCCTCCTCTCGGACGGGCGGATCCTGGCGATCAAGGGGATCGGCGGCTACCACCTGGCCTGCGACGCGGGCAACGCCGCCGCCGTCGCCGCTCTCCGCGAGCGCAAGCTCCGCCGCGAGAAGCCGTTCGCCTTGATGGCCCGCGACCTCGCCACGGCGCGCGAGCTGATCGAATTGTCGCCCGCGGCCGAAGCCCTCCTCACCTCGGTCGAGCGCCCGATCGTCCTGGCGCCGGCGCTGGTCGAGCTGCCGGGAGTGGCGCCGGATAACCTCGACCTCGGCGTCATGCTTCCCTACACGCCGCTTCACCACCTGCTCTTCGCTGCCGGCGCGCCCGCAGTCCTGGTGATGACCAGCGCCAACCGCTCGGACGAGCCGATCGCCTACGAGGACGGCGACGCGCTGGAACGCCTCGCCGGCATCGCCGACGCGTTCCTGGTGGGCGAGCGCCCCATCGCCCGGCGGGTGGATGACTCCATCTGCCGGGTTACAGCGCTCGGCCCCGCGGTGCTCCGCCGCGCCCGCGGCTACGCGCCGAGCGCCGTCGCCCGCCTGCCGAGGCTGCCGTCCGCCCGGCCCATCCTGGCCGTGGGTGCCGACCTGAAGAGCGCCGTGACACTCGTCGTCGGCGGCGACGCCTTCGTCAGCCAGCACCTGGGCGACCTCGACCACTACGCGGCCTTCCGCGCCTTCAGGCGACCGTCGCCGACCTGACCGCGATGTACGAGGTCGATCCGGGCGAGCTCCGGGTCGCCCACGACCTCCACCCGGAGTACGCCTCGACGCGCTTCGCCGAGACCCTCGTCGCCGGCGCCGGCACCGTCGCCGTGCAGCACCATCGGGCGCACGTCGCGAGCGTCCTCGCCGAGCGCCCGACGGCAGACGGCGCGCTCGACCGGCGGGTCGTCGGCGTCGCCTTCGACGGCACCGGCTACGGCGACGACGGCGCCATCTGGGGGGAGAATTCTTCACCGGCAGCGTCCGCGCGGGCTTCGCGCGCGCCGCCCACCTGCGCTACGCGCGGCTCCCCGGCGGCGACGCCGCGGCGCGCCATCCGGTGCAGGCCGCGGCGGGCTTCCTCGCCGAGCTCGCCGGCCTCCCCGACCTCGCCGCGGCGCCCTTCCATTTCCCCCGCCGTTATACCCAGGCGCGAGCGCTGGTCGACAAGAATCTCCGCACCTTCCCCACGACCTCCGCGGGCCGTCTCTTCGACACCGCCGCGGCGCTCCTCGGCTTCACCCGCGAGATCGGCTTCGAGGGGCAGGCCGCCATCTGGCTCGAGCACCGCGCCCGCGCGGCGCCGCCAATGGACGATGGCGCGGAGAGCTACCCGATGCCCTTCGACGGCCGCGAGCTCGACTTCCGCCCGCTCCTCGCGGCCCTGATCGACGATCGAATGGCCGGCCGTCCCGCGCCCGAGATCGCCCGCGCCTTCCACGACGGCCTCGCCGCGGGCGTCGCCGACGGCGGCGCTCGACCTGGCGCGCCGGGAAGACCTCGACACGGTGGTCCTCTCGGGGGGCGTCTTTCAGAACCGCCTGCTCCTCGAGCGAGTCGCTGCGCGCCTCCAGGCCGCCGCGCTCACCGTCTGGACCAACCGCGAGGTGCCGGCCAACGACGGCGGCATCAGCCTGGGGCAGGCGGCGCTGGCGCTCGTCGAGCCGTGCCTTCGGCGATAGCCTACCCTCGCTGTTCGCCGGTCAAGACTGATCAGCTGGGCTGCCTAAGGCGTTGCTTTCTTGCCCGATCGCCTGCAACCCGCTCACCTCTCATCTACCGCCTTGCTCCACGGTTGTCCGCCAGTCTGCGCCTGAGTTTGCGCATCCGCCGCGCCGCCGGGCAATATAGGCCGGCGACATAATCGGGCACGTTCATTGCTTAGCTGCTTTCTTGGCTTGGACAAGGCACTCCCGCCGTGAGGCGGGGCCGCAAAGCCAAGGGTCTCGCCGCCACGAGATCGCCCGGCCGCCGAAGAGCCCCCTGCAGAACAGGAGTGTGCCATGCGGCCTTCGGCCAGGGCAGAAAGAACGTGGATCCCCAGCTCTTCGATCCCCAGGTCACGCAAGGCGCCGCACTCCTGCCGCCCGATTGGAAACGCACCTCTTGGAAGGAGGAATCATCATGAGATCCCATCGGCAAGCGTTCGTATGGATCGTGGCGAGCCTGATCCTCTCTCCGGCGATCGCGGCGGCCATGCCGCTCTCGCTGGCCGTCGACAGCCAGGCTCCGGGTCTCACCCTGACCTCGGGCGGCGTCGGCTTGATCGGCCTGGGCGCCGGCTCCCGCAACCTGACCGTCGACATCCACGGGCCGGTGCAATTCGCCCGGCTCTATTGGATCGGCCGCCAGGCGCCTTGCGACCAGGATGCCTCCGGCCACTGCGCCGCGACCTTCACGCCCTATCGTGACCAGCAGATCGTCTTCCAGGGCCATCCGCTGACCGGCGCCATCATCGGCACGGAGAGCCAGCCGCAATCGTCGGAAGGGCCGATCTACAACCTCGCCTACTACGCCGACGTCACCTCGATCGTCGCCGCGGCGGGCACCGGCTCCCAGAGCTTCTCCTTCCGTGACGGCGACCTCGCGAACAACCTGTGGCGGCTGGACGGCGCCGGCCTGATCGTCGGCTACCTCGATGCCGCCGATCCCAACACCTACCGCGTGATCATCTACGACGGGATGGACTTCGCCTACGGCAAGGACCCGGTGCCCGGCGACACCCAGACCACCGACCCGGTGACCTTCAACCACGGCATCAACACGGCCGACCGCTCGGCCGAGCTGACCATCTTCTCCGGCGACAACGTCGCCAACCGTCCCGACCGCATCGACATCAGCAACAATCCGAGCCTCGTCAATACGCTCGATGCCTCGAGCGGCCAGATGTTCGACGCCGACCTGCACACGATCGACATCCCGGCGGGCGTCGGCACGACGACGGTGCAGATCTTCTCGGCGCCGGTCACCCCCAGCACCAACCCCGACTCCATCCTCTGGAACCTGGCGGCCCTGCGCGTCCAGCAGCTCGACACCGGCAAGCCGATCTGCAAGCTGACGGCGAACCGCCCCGGCCCGCCGACGCAGATCGACATCACCGCCCAGGACACCGGCAGCGGCCTCGCCTCGATCCTCGTCACCGAGAGCAACAACGCCGATACGCCGGTGCCGCCCTTCACCGTCGGCGACACCTCGCCGGTGGTCGTCACCGCGACGAAGATCGATCAGTCGCAGCGCTCGCAGGTGGCGCTCAAGGTCACCGACGTGGCCGGCAACGTCACCACCTGCGACCCGATCCTCGGCCTCGTCACCCGCGCCGAGGGCAAGCCCGAGGCGCAGACGGTGACCGGCGTCGACGGCTCGGAGCACGTCCTCACCTTGTACAACGGCAATCCGGGGATCCACGATCTCGACGTCCAGGTCAACGGCAAGAAGTTCCACCTGGACAAGCCGCACGACGGCGCTACGCAGTCGCTCGACCTCGGCTCCGCCATGCATCCGGGCAATGGCAACACGATCACCCTGACCGCCAAGGGCCATCCCGGCGGCTCGGCCAACTTCATGATCTGGGACGGCAACCAGTAAACCGCCGCCGTCCGCCAACCCCGCGGCTCGACAGGCCCGGCGTCCCACGGCGCCGGGCCTTTTTCCTGCGTGCCGGCGGCGGGCACAGGGGCGGAGCGGGCCGTCCAGAGCGAGGAGATCGGGCTCGTGCGGTACGCGGGCGCTAGCGGTCGTCGCGGCGGTCGCCGGCGAAGAGGCTCTTCGGCAGCCGCACGTGGACGCCGACGTTCGGCTTGTCGACGAGCTGCGTCACCGCGACGTCGCCGGCGATGCTCACCAGCTGATACGCCTCGTGCTTCGACAGCTTCCTCGTCGACGCGACGAAGTCGACCATCTCCTGGATCGCGATCTTGGTGGCGACGGTGAGATCCGGGTCGGTCGCCATGCTGATGTAGTCCGCCGTCGTCTCGGCGCGCGGCCAGGTGAGCTTCATATCCTTGCGGACGGTGAGCTGGAGCCGCCCGCGTAGCGACGTCTCGATCGCCGTCTGGTCGACCTCTCCATCGCCCTGCGCGGCGTGGCCGTCTCCCACCTCGAACAGCGCGCCCGGCGCGAAGACCGGGATGAACAGAGTCGAGCCGACGCCGAGCTCCTTGTTGTCGAGATTGCCCGCGTGTCTCCCCGGCGGGTTGCTGCTGACCCGGCCGAGCTGCGGCGCCGGCGCGACGCCCATGCTGCCGAAGAACGGACGCAGCGGGATCACGATGCCCGGAGCGAATTGCGCCGTCATCGTCTTGGCATCGAGGGGGATGATGCGCGAGCCGAGGGAATGGTCGCAGTTCTCCGGCAGGACGCCGCTGCAGCCGTTGTAGCCGTAGTCGATGGGGAGATCGATCGACAGGATCTTCACCTCGAGCACGTCGCCCGGCTCGGCGCCCTCGACGTACACCGGGCCGGTGAGGATGTGGCCGCCCGGTCCGCGGCGATCGCCGGTGACCCCGGCGACGATCGCCTTGAGCGAGCTCTGGATCCTGGCGTCGGGCACGCCGGCGCGCTGGAGGCCGGCAGGGGTGTTCGTCAACAGCGTGTCGACGTCGACGATGTCGCCCGATGCGATGCGCAGCGCGGGCTTCGCCGCGGCCCAGTAGTAGCCATAGGCGACGGTGGACGGCGTCGCTTCGAGGCGGTGCGTCCTCGGCCCTTGCGCCTGCAGGCCGGGCGCGAGCGCGGTGCTGAGCAAGATGGCGGATACGGCGGCGGCATGGCTTCGCATAGCGGCGCAAACCTACCGCACGACAGACCGGATGAACAGCGACCTCTTCCTGCTTCGCGTCGTGGCGGGTTGGCTGTTTTTCCAGGCCGGGAGCGTCATCCGCTTCGGGGGTCAGCGGACGTCGGACCGGCTGGCGCGCACCGAGAGGATGGGCGGCAGGCGCTCCGTCGCCTGCGCCCATGTCGCGCCGCCGTCGGCCGAGGCGAACAGCTCGCCGGACTCGGCGCCGAAATAGAGCCCCAGGGGGTCCTGTCCGTCATGGCCGAACGCCTGACGCAGGATGGTCAGGTAGGCGCCCGCCTGGGGCAGCCCTTCGCCGAGCGCCCGCCAGGAGGCCCCGCGGTCGCGCGTCTCGTAGACCCGTAGGCGGCCGTCGGGAGTTACCCGGTCGTGGTCCGCCACGAGGGGGATGACGAAGGCCCGCGCCGGGTCGCGCGGGTCGATCGTCAGTGGAAAGCCGAAGTCGGACGGCAGGCCCGGCGCGATGTCGATCCAGGTCTCGCCGCCGTCGTCGGAGCGGTAGACCCCGCCGTGGAATTGCATGTAGAGCGTCGAGGGGTCGAGCGGCGGCCGCCGCAGCGAGTGGACGCAGAACGCGGAGGTCGTGGCGCGCGCCTCCTCCGGCACGTAGCGCGGCACCAGCCCTTGGACCCCCCGCCGCCAGCTCCGGCCCCCGTCGTCCGTCAGCCAGACCCCGGCGGAGGAGATGCCCACCGCGAGGCGGTCCGGCTCGCCCGGCCAGGGGCAGACCGAGTGCAGGCAGAGTCCCCCGAAGCCCCCCTGCCAGCCGGGGCGCGACGGCTCGTCCCACAGCGCGCGGTTGAGCTGCCAGGTGCGGCCGCCGTCCTCGCTGCGGAAGAGCGCCGCCGGCGCCACGCCGGCCCAGAGGACCCCCTCCTCGACGCCGGGCTCGACGACCCAGATCCGCTCCACGGCGGCGCCGGCCTCGGCGGGGAAGGCGGGGCCGGCGTTGCGCTCCCAGGCCTCCTCCGGGGCCGCCGGATCGTCCGACGCGAAGAGGTGGGGGCCGAAATGGCCGTGGGTCACCGCGGCGAAGACGCGGCCGGTGCGCGGGTCGCGCGCGGCGTACTCGACCGGCTGGCCGGCGAAGACGCGGGCGGCGAGCCGCAGCCGTCCGCCGCGGGGGCCGCGCAGCACGAACAGGCCCTTGCGGGTGCCCGCGAGGACCTCGACCTCGCCCGCCGTCTCGCTGCCGCCGGAGATCGCCGGGACGACGTGGACGAGGGCCGCCGGCTCCACCCGCTGGTCGCCCGCCGCCCGCTCGCCGTCGACGAAGATGGCGACGTGCGGCCGGATCTCGCCGCGCTCGTCGAGCATCCAGCCGGAGAGCGACGGGCTCTCCGCCACCAGCCGGCGCAGGACCTCGAGGACGGTGGCGCCGGGCACGTCGATCTCGCGGCGGTCGCCCGCCAAGCGCTCGAGGGAAGAGGGGAGCTGGACTCGCGCCATGGGGCGATTTTTATCATGGGCGCCGGCGTCCAGTGCGATCTACCGCCGGTTCGTCGTCTCAGAACGAGATGATGGCTCCGAAGTGGCTCGCGCTGCAGGCGCTGTCGAGCCGGAAGGCGTCGATCGCCGTCGCGAAGCGGCCGGCGGCGGACTGTACGGTGAGCACCCAGGCTTGCGCGGCGGTGGGATCGATCGCCGGGTTCGCCCCGGCCTGGGCCTGCGGGAGTATTGAGGTCGAGGTAGAGCCAGCCGAAGGTGAAGGGAGTGGGCAGGGCGACGCCGCCGATCTGGACCCGCTGCGTCGCCGCCGGGGCCGGAAGGATCGGCGGCGGCGGCGGTGCGTCGATGGGGAAGAGGCACGAGCTGGATGGGGTGCTCCTGCTCGTCGAAGTTCTGCAGGCCTTCCTGCTCCAGCGGGTACCAGGCCGGCCCCGATCCCGGCACCGCCGAGCAAGGGAACGGCGCCTGCGCCACCTTGGCGTCCCGCCAGATGATCAGGTCGGCCTGGCCCGAGAACGGGCCGCCGACGGCGTACTGGGCGGCGAAGCTCGTCGCCAGCGGCTCGCGATGGTCGGCGCCGGTCCAGCCGACGTAGCGCCCGTAGAAGGTGTAGCGGCCGGCGGTCGCGGTCGCCGGGTCGGCGGCGTCCGCCTCGATCGCCACCATGTCCGATCCCTGCGCGTAGTCGTGCGCCGAGTTGACGATGTACCAGGCCCCCCACAGCACGTTCTGGTCGGTGGCGTCGCCGACGTGGGTGGCGTCGGCGAAGTAGCCGGGGTCGCCCGGCCGCCGCGCGGTGCACCCGCGGACGGTGTCGACGGTGACGTAGCCGCGGGCGACGCGGTCGCCCAGGTTGCGGCCGAAGCAGAGATTCGCCGGCGAGGGGAGACGGCCGGCCGGTGAGGGCCGCCTGCACGTGGGCGAGCACCTCGGCCGGCATCGGCGACGGCGGCAGCTGCCCTTGGCAGCTCTGGAAATTGAGGTCCTGAGAAAAGAGGCCCTTCGGGCTGATAGGTCGCTGGGGTCCTGCCCGGCGGTCGCCGTCTGCGGCAGCGAGCCGCGGCCGAGCAGGTCGCGCAGGTTGAAGCGTCTGGACGTCGTAGCCGGTGAGGTAGGTGTCGAAGGCGAAGACCGGCACGGCGAGGTCCGACCAGACGACCAGGTGGGCGATGGCCGAGGTCGCCGAGGCATTGTTGACCGAGAAGAGCGTCGTCAGGCCGTTGGGGTCGTCGAGGTTCACCTCGAAGTAGGGGAGCAGCAGCGTGGCGCCCGGGGTGGCGTCGGTCGCGCAGGTCTTGGCGGCGGCCGGGGCGCTCCGCACGCCAGCAGGGCGGCGAGGGCGGCGGCGAGGAGCGCAGGGGTGGAACGGCGGCCGGCCGGCGGGCTCGGGACCTCGTCGAAGGGACTGGGAGACGACGCTCGCATCGCTTTCCTCCTCCTGGACTGCTGCGGTCGATGGACGGTTTATGCTGTCATGGCATGGCTTGGCCGTCAAGTCGAGCCGATCGCGCGGGGCGACCGGGCGGGCTCCGGGTGGTCCGCTGTGGGCGACCGCCCTCGGGGCCACCCTCCCGAACTCCCTTCCAGGCGGCCGTCCTCGGGACCCCACGGACCAACGTACCGGGCTCCGCGTCGCCTTGACGCTGTCCGCGCCGGCGTTGCATAGTCGGGCGCCCGGGTTGGCCGGCGCCAGCGCATCCGTCCGGAAGGGATCCCCATGTCAGCCACCGTCAAGCCCCGCCTGTCGCGCGGCCTGCGCGATCTCCTGCCCGAGCAGCTCCTCTCACGGCAGTGGATGATCGACCAGATCCGCGGCGTCTACGAGCTGTACGGCTTCGTGCCGCTCGCCACCCCGGCGATCGAGTACCTCGACGTCCTCACCGGCTCGGCCGGCCAGGAGGCGCAGCAGTCGATCTTCACCGTCGCCAACCCCGAGGGCGAGGCGCTCGGGCTGCGCTTCGACCTCACCGTGCCGCTCGCCCGCGTCGTCGCCCAGTATCCCGACCTGCCGCGGCCCTTCCGGCGCTACCAGGTGGCGCCGGTATGGCGCGCCGACAAGCCGGACAAGGGGCGCTTCCGCGAGTTCACCCAGTTCGACCTCGATTCGGTAGGCGTCGAGTCGGAGGTGGGGGACACCGAGGTGATCGCCGGCATGTGCGACACCCTGCGCGCGCTCGAGGTCGACGCCTTCCGCGTCCGCTTCTCCTCGCGGGCGCTGCTCAACCTCCTCCTCGCCTTCGCCGAGGTGCCGGCGGAGCGCGGCGTCGACGTCTTCCGCGTCCTCGACAAGCTCGAGAAGGTCGGCCCGGAGAAGATCCGCAAGGAGCTCACCACCGGCTATTTCGACGAGTCGGGCGACTTCATCCCCGGTCTGGCGCTCGCGGCGAGCCAGGTCGACCGCATCGAGCGCTTTCTCGCCATCCGCGCCGACCGCCGCGGCGACGTCGTCGACCAGTTGAAGGACACCCTGGGAACGCTCCCCGGCGCCGAGGCGGCGATCGGCACCGTCGCGGCGATCTCGCGCCATCTCTATGCACTGGGCTACGGCGACGAGGAGGTCTCGCTCGACCTCTCGATCGCGCGCGGCCTCGCCTACTACACCGGCCCGGTCTTCGAGGCGATCCTCCTCGACGCGCCGCAGTTCGGCTCGGTCTTCGGCGGCGGGCGCTACGACGACCTGGTGCTCCGCTTCCTCGGCGAGCGGGTGCCGGCGACCGGCGCCTCGATCGGCGTCGACCGGCTGCTCGCGGCGCTCGCCCACCTGGGCAGGGCCGGCGGCCGCAAGGCGACGGCGCGGGCGCTCGTCGTCAACATGGACCCCGCCCTCCTCGACGAGTATCTGGCGATGACCTGGGAGCTGCGCCGCGCCGGCATCGCGGCCGAGCTCTACCTGGGGCCCGAGAAGGGGATCGGCAAGCAGCTCCGCTACGCCGACCATTACGGAGTGCCGATCGCCATCCTCTACGGCTCGAGCGAGAAGGAGAAGGGCGTCGTGACCTTGAAGGACATGGAGATGGGCCGCCGGCGGGCGCAGAAGCTCGACAACCGCAAGGAGTGGCTCGAGGAGCGCCCCGGCCAGCGCGAGGCGCCGCGGGCGGAGCTGGTGGCGACCGTCGCCGAGATGCTCGGCGCCATCGGGACGCCCGCTCGGTGAGCGACCCGGACCGCGCCGTTCCCCCGCTGGTCCTCGACGGCGAGTCGCTGACCTTGGCCGACCTGGCGCGGATCGCCCGCGACCCGCGCTCCCGCTTGGCGATCGCGCCCGCGGCGCTCGACCGACTGCGCGCCGGCTGGGCCGAGATCGAGGGGATCGTGGGCCGCTATCGCGCGGCCTATGCCCGCCTCGAGAGCGGCGAGGCTCTGGCGGAGATGAGCCCGGAGGACCAGCCGGTCCTCGACTACGGCGTCACCACCGGTTTCGGCGAGTTCAAGAACATCCCGGTCGAGCCGGAGGATCTCGAGGAGCTGCAGAGGAACCTCCTCCTCTCCCATTCGGTGGGGGTGGGCGACAGCGCCGACGCCGCCGACCCTGCCAACTACTACGAGGCGGACGTCGTGCGCGCTGTACTCGTCATTCGCCTGAACGCCTTCCTCAAGGGCTTCTCAGGGGTGCGGCCGGAGCTCGCGCGCGCCATCCAGGCGATGGTCGAGCGCGGCATCGTGCCGCTCGTGCCGCTCAAGGGCTCGGTGGGATCGAGCGGCGATCTCTGCCCCCTCGCCCACCTCTTCGCCACCTTCCTCGGCGCCGGGCGCTACTTCGTAATGGCCGAGCCCGGCATGCTCCGCGTCCCGGCGGAGCGCTGGAAGCCCGCCGGCGAGCTCGCCGGCGACCTCGGGGTCGAGGTGCCGAAGCCGAACTTCAAGGAAGGGCTGGCGCTCATCAACGGCACCACCTTCTCGGCGGCTCTCCTGGCGCTCGCCGTCCACGATGCCGAGCGTGCCGCGGCGGTCGCCGACGCCGCCGCGGCGCTCGCTCTGGAGGCGGTGTGCGGTTGTGCGCGGGCGCTCGATCCTCGCATTCACGCCGCCCGCGGCCAGACGGGGCAGATCGCGAGCGCCGCGGCGCTACGCCGGCTCCTCGCCGGCAGCCGGCTGCTCGAGCGGGCGGGGGCGGTCCAGGACGTCTATTCGCTGCGCTGTGCGCCGGCGGTGCACGGCGCGGCGCGCGACGCCATCGCCTATGCGCGGGCGGTCGCCCTCTGCGAAGTGAACGCGGCGACCGACAACCCGCTCTTCTTCCCGGGCGCCGCCGCCGCTCCCGCGTGGGACCACGAGTTCCGCGCCAACTGGCCGGCGGGCTACCGCGGCGACCTGCGGCTCTCCTACTCGGCGGGGAACTTCCACGGCGAGCCGGTGGGGATGGCGGCCGACTTCCTGGCGATCGCCCTGGCGGAGCTCGCCGACATCTCCGAGCGCCGATCCCAGATGCTCCTCGACTGCCATCACAACCGCAACCTGCCGGCGAACCTGATCGCACGGCGCGGCGTCAACTCGGGGCTGATGATCGTCCAGTACTGCGCCGCCAGCCTGGTGTCGGAGAACAAGGTCCTCGCCCATCCGGCCTCGGTCGACTCGATCCCCACCTCGGCCAATGCCGAGGACCACAACGCCATGGCCGCGTTCGCGGCGCGCAAGGTCCGCACCGTCCTGCGTAACGTCCAGGCGGTGCTCGCGATCGAGCTGCTGGTCGCGGCGCAGGCGGTCGAGTGGCGGGTGGCGATGGAGATCGATCCGGCCGGGCAGCCGGCGGCGATCGAGCGGGGCGCCCGCCTCGCCGCGGCGGCGGCCGAGGCCGCCGAGTTCCGCCGCGGCACCGCCCCGGAGCGCCGCCCCGGCATCGCCGCCCATCTCGGCCGCGGCACCCGCCGGGTCTATCTCGCCGTCCGTGATCTCGCGCCGCCGATGTACGAGGACCGCACGCTCGACGGCGACCTCCGCGCCGTCCGCGCGGCGCTCGAGGACGGCTCGCTGGCGGACGGCCTGGAGGCGGGCGGTGCCCTGGATGGATGTGCCGAGGCGTAATTACCAACGCAACCAAAACGTAATTACAGTGTAACCAGAGCCGCGGCGTCATGGCGGCGCGGCGTCCGCGGCGGCCGCGGCATCCGCCTCGTCCGCGTGCGAATCCGGCGGGGTGGCGCGCGCGGCACAGGAGGTGGCAATGATCTTGCTGTGTACCTGGAGACAACGGTCCATCGGGCACGTCACGCCGCTACGGAGGTGCACTCATGAGAGCAGCCACGCAGACCGAGACGGTCACCTGGCACTTGGGCGAGGACGCGCTCGACGGTTCCTCGGCGCGCAAGGTCAATCTGGTATGGATGCGGGGCGGGATCGTCACCCGCTTCCATCCCATGGGCCTGCTCGAGCTCGAGACGGAGATCGAGAAGCTCCGGGCCGCCGGGCTCGACACCGCCGACCTCCGCTCGGCGCGGGCACAGCTCGTCAAGGTGGCGCCCGGCCGTCGCTCCGTCTGACGTTTTACGCTACCATTCCCTCGCGAGGCGGTGGAGTCCGCCCTTGACCGCGGCTCCGTCTCCGGGGCCAATGACTCCTGCTGAGCGTCGGCGGGATCGGCCCGCCTCTCGGCGGAGGAGCCATGGCTCGTTTCTCGGGTCTGTCGGGCGGCGCGGTCGGCACGGCGGCACGGTATCTACTCTCCACCTGGTTGGCGCGGCTCGGCGGGCCGTCCTTTCCGTTCGGCACGCTGGCCGTCAATCTCCGGCTCCTTCCTCCTCGGCGCCATTCTCCAGGTCGCCCTCGACCGATCTGATCGGTCCCACGTTGCGCGTCGCCCTCTCCACCGGCCTGATGGGCGGCTTCACCACCTATTCGAGCTTCAACTACGAGACCCTCGGCTTCCTCGAGCAGAAGGCGTGGTTGCTGGGGTTGACAAACCTCGCGGCCACGGTCGTCGGCTGTCTCGTCGCCGGCCTTCTGGGGCTCGCGGTCGGCCGCTCTCTGGCGGGAGGCTGACGCGCCGGACCCGGCTTAAGGCTAGACGGGCTTGCGCGCGCGCACGAAGGCGCTCATGACCTTGCCGTCCATCTCGGCGGCGAGGCCTCGGCGTCCATCCCGCTCTCGGCGAGGAAGTCGCGGGCGTCCTCGGCGCGGTAGATCGCGCGTCGGCTCGATCTCGATCGCCTCGAAGCCGACCTCGGCGAGCAGGCGGCGGTACTCCGCCTCCTCCAGGGCGCCGGCGACGCAGCCGATCCACAGCTCCATGCTGCGCCGCACCGCCGCCGGCATCGGCGCCGCGGACGACGACGTCCGAGACGGCGAAGCGGCCGCCCGGCCGCAGCACCCGGAAGGCCTCCGCGAGCACCTGCCGCTTGTCGGCCGAGAGGTTGATCACGCAGTTCGAGATGACCACGTCGACCGCGCTCGCCGGGCAGCGGGATGGCCTCGATCTCGCCCTTCAGGAACTCGACGTTCTCGACCCCCGCCTGGCGCTGGTTCTCGCGCGCCAGCGCCAGCATGTCGTCGGTCATGTCGAGGCCGTAGGCCTTGCCCGTCGGCCCGACGCGGCGCGCCGAGAGGAGGACGTCGATGCCGCCGCCCGAGCCGAGGTCGAGCACCGTCTCGCCCGGCTCGAGCGACGGCCAGCGCGTGGGGTTGCCGCAGCCGAGCGAGGCGAGCATCGCCTCGGCCGGCAGCCCGGCGGTCTGCGCCGCGTCGTAGAGATCGGAGGTGATCGGGTCGCGGCTCGCGGAAGCGCAGCCGCAGCCGCAGCCGCAGCCGCAGCATGCCTTGGCGCTGCCGGTCGGCGGCCGCGCGCCGCCTCGCCGTATCTTCGCCTGCACGGCGGCGCGGAGCGCCTCGGCTGGCTGGAGGGTACGGTCGGCGGGAGAATCGGGGTGGTCATCTCGGGTTCCTTTCAGTGGATGAGTCGGGTGTGCCGTTGCTAGGTTGTTACTAGCAACTGTGAGTGAAAACGGCGCGGCGGGTCAGCGGGACACGGCAGCAGCTCCCGCCGCCCGCCTCGACGCGCGTGGCGGCGGCGCGGGCGAGCCGCGCGAGGAGCTGCGGTCATCGCCTGGCGGACCGTCGGGGGCGAAGCCGGCGAGGAGCGCCCGCTCCTCGGCCAGGAGTCGAGTCTCGGATCTTCCCGTCGAGCGCGCGCCCGGCCGCGGTCGCCTCGAGGAGCAGCGCCCGGCGGTCGTCCGGATGAGGCGGGCGGTCGACGTACCCCTTGCGCTCCAGGGCGTCGACCACCCGGCTCGCCGTGCTCTTGTCGAGATAGAGGTGGGCCGCCAGGTCGTTCAGGGTCATCCCGCCCCGCCGCACCAGCGCCTCGAGGGCATAGCACTGGGTGACCGAGACGTCGTAGCAGCAGATCCGGTCGCGGTCGCGGAACTGGTAGATCGCGTACCAGCTCCGAGAGGGCGGCATAGAAGGCTCGCGCGTCCGTCCGCAGCTCGACATCGACCGGCTCGCCGGCAAGACCTTTCTCGTCCACGAAGGAAGTCTGCCACAACTCAGTTGTCACTTGCAACGATGTGGAAGGGAGCAACGAGCTGGCCTCCGCGCCGGCTCAGCCGGGTCTGGCTGGAAACTTGCTTGTCAAATGCACGTAAGTGCACTGAGTTCGCGAGATCACTCCGCGAGGTGAAGGAGACCACTCTGGATCCCATGGCCCGCGAACCCGCAGACTGCCCGTGCGGTGAGGCCCTCCGATGAGCTCCGAGCCCATGACGAGGGAAGCGCCGCTCGTCCTCGTCGTCGACGACATGCTCGACGTCCGGGAGGTGGTAGCCGAGTACCTGGAGCACCATCACTACCGGGTGGCGACCGCTGAGGACGGCCTCGACGGTCTGGAGAAGGCGTTCGAGCTCTGCCCGGACCTGATCCTGATGGACCTCGCCATGCCGAAGCTGGACGGCTGGGAGGCCACCCGGCGCCTGAAGCGCGATCCCCGGACGCGCCTCATCCCGGTGATCGCGTTCACCGGCCACGTCCTGAAGCAGCACCTCGAAGAGGCGCGGGCCGCCGGCTGCGACCTGGTGCTGACGAAGCCGTTACGCCCCGGCGACCTGGAGGCCCAGGTCCGCAAGCTCCTGGGTCGCGATCCCGCCAGCCGCGGCTGAGCCCGAGAGCGCCCTAGGCGGGTGCTCGCTGGTCAGGTACTGGCTCAGTTTGGTCCCGAGGACGGCCGCCTGGAAGGGGGTCGGGCGGGTGGTCCCGAGGGCGGTCGCCCGCAGTGGACCAAACTGAGCCAGTACCGCTGGCCACCCCGCCTTGACAGCTTTGCGTCCATCTGCGGTAAAGTCCCCAGCGTACCGGAAACAGACGATGCGCAACTCCGCCGACTCGTACCTCCCCGCCGCCGTCGCGGTCCGCGACGCGGCCGGTCGTGGCTGGTGGGCCGGCGCGCATCGTCAGTCCGCCATCTAGGCCGGTTCGAGCCCCGGCGCGCGGATCCGGGAACGAGCGACGGACAGGCCAATATCGCCAACCTCCTTCCGGATCCGGAAGGAGGTTTTGTTTTGGGTCAAACTTTCCACCACGAAGAGAGCCGGGGCACGGGGCTCCCGGCCGATCTGGAGACAGCCTTGGACGAGACCTCAGAGCCGACCTCGGAGGCGGCGCCCCGGCGGGCCGTGCCGCACATCCGCGAGTTCCTCGCCGACAGCCTGACCCCGCTCGGGGTCTATCGGCGTCTGGCTCGCGTCTCGCCGGTGCGCTTCCTCCTGGAGAGCGTGGCGGGCGGCGAGCGTGTCTCGCGCTTCAGCTTCCTCGGCGCGGGTCCCGCCGCGGTCTACCGGCTACACGCCGACCGGCTGGAGGTCGAGCGCAGCGGCGAGACGCGCGCCCTGCCGGGGTCGCCGCTCACCGCCCTGCGCCGAGCGGGGGGGGCGATCGTCGCCGATCCCGGCCCCATCCCCTTCACCGGCGGCCTGGTCGGCTTCTTCGGCTACGACCTGGCGCGGCTGGTCGAACGGCTGCCATCGCGCCCACCCGATCCCTTCGGCCTGCCGCTCGCCTCCCTCGCCCGCTTCGACAACCTGGTCGTCTTCGACCATGCCCGCCAGCGCGTCCTGGCGATCGCCAACGAGATCGAGGGGGAGGTCGACGCCGCGGCGGCCGAGCGCGAGCTCGGGCGCCTGTCGCACCTGCTGACCGCCGGCGGCCAGGAGGGGGGCGCCGTGGCGATGCCGGAGCGCTCGCCTGGCCGGCTGCGGACGGCCGAGCCCTCGCTCGACGGCGCGGCCTACCGCCGCGCGGTCGAGATCGCCAAGGAGCACATCGCGGCCGGCGACATCTTCCAGGTGGTCCTCGCCCGCCGCTGGACGGTACCGCAGCGGGTCGAGCCGCTGGCGCTCTACCGCGCTCTGCGCATGGTCAACCCGAGCCCGTACATGGTGCTGCTCGAGCTGCCGGATGCCGCGCTCGTCGGCGCCTCGCCCGAGATGCTGGTGAGGAAGACCGGCCATCGGCTCGAGACGCGGCCGATCGCCGGCACCCGGCCGCGCGGCGCCGACGAGGAGGGGGACACGCGCCTGGCGGCCGACCTCCTGGCCGACCCCAAGGAGCGCGCCGAGCACGTGATGCTGGTCGATCTGGGGAGGAACGACCTCGGCCGGGTGGCGGCCGCCGGCAGCGTACGGGTGCCGACCTTCATGGAGGTCGAGCGCTACAGCCATGTGATGCACCTGGTCTCGAGCGTCGAGGCCGAGCTGGCGCCGGGGAAGGACGCGCTCGACGCCCTCCTCGCCTGCTTTCCGGCGGGCACCGTCTCGGGCGCCCCCAAGATCCGGGCGATGGAGATCGTCGACGAGCTCGAGCCCGAGGCGCGCGGCCCCTACGCCGGGGCGGTGGGATATCTCTCCTTCACCGGCGACCTCGACACCTGCATCGCCATCCGCACCCTGGTGGTGCGCGGCGGCGAGACCTCGGTCACCGCCGGCGCCGGCATCGTCGCCGATTCAGACCCCGCCGCCGAGGAGCGCGAGACCGAGAGCAAGGCCGCCGGCCTGCTCGCCGCCGTGGCGCTGGCCGAGGCCCTCGACGAGCCCGGCGCCGCGCAGGAGAGGCGATGATCCGCGATGATTCGAGATAACCCGATGATCCTGGTGATCGACAACTACGACTCGTTCACCTACAACCTGGTGCAGCTCCTGGCGGGCGCCGGCGCGGCGGTCCGCGTGCTGCGCAACGACGCCCTGAGCGCCGCCGAGATGCTGGCGTCGGGGCCTGACGGCATCGTCCTCTCGCCCGGACCCGGGCGGCCGGAATCGGCGGGGGTGTGCGTCGAGCTGCTGCGCCGGCGCTCGCCGGTACCGATCCTCGGCGTCTGCCTCGGGCACCAGGCGCTGGCCGTCGCCTTCGGCGCCATGGTCGATCGCGCGCCGCGGCTCATGCACGGCAAGACCTCGGCCGTCCGTCACCTCGGGCGCGGACCCTTCGCCGGCCTCCCCGATCCGTTCGAGGCGACCCGCTACCACAGTCTGGCGGTGCGCGAGGAGACGCTGCCGGCCGAGCTGCTGCCGATCGCCTGGAGCGACGACGGCATTTTGATGGGCCTCGCCCACCGCGACCTGCCATATTGGGGAGTCCAGTTCCATCCCGAGTCGGTGCTGACCGGGGCCGGGCCGTCGCTGGTGGTGAACTTCCTGGCGCTGGCGAGCCCGCCGGCCGGTCGGCCCGGGCGAGCGGAGGCTGGTGAGGTGGAGAGAGTTGATCGACGCCCGCGCCGCCCTCGAGCGCCTCGCCGCCGGCCGCAGCCTCAGCCGCGAGGAGACGGAGGAGCTCTTCGGGCGCCTCATGGACGGCGAGCTCTCGGAGCCGCTCAAGGCGGCGCTCCTCATCGCGCTGCGCATGAAAGGAGAGGTGGCGGCCGAGATCTGCGGCGCCGCCGGCGCCATGCGGCGGCGGGTGGTTGCGATCCCGCACTCGCGGGGGCTGGTGATCGACACCTGCGGCACCGGCGGCGACGGCCGCGGCACCTTCAACATCTCGACCGCCGCCGCCCTGGTGGCCGCGGCGGCGGGCCTGCCGGTGGCGAAGCACGGCAACCGCTCGGTCTCCAGCCGCTCGGGGAGCGCCGATGTGCTGGCGGCGCTCGGGGTGCGCATCGAGGCCGACGCGGCGACGGCGGCGCGCGCCCTGGACGAGTTGGGGATCGCCTTCCTCTTCGCGCCGCTCCTCCATCCGGCCATGCGCGAGGTGATGCCGGTGCGCCGCGAGCTCGGAGTGCGCACCATCTTCAACCTGCTCGGACCGCTCACCAACCCGGCGGGCGCCCGCCGCCAGCTCCTGGGGGTCTACGCGGCGCACCTGGTGCCGCTGATCGGCCAGGTGCTGGCCGAGCTGGGGACCGACCACGCCCTGGTCGTCCACGGCGCCGACGGGCTCGACGAGATCACCACGACCGGGGCCACGCATGTCGCCGAGGTGAGGGGGGGCGAGGTCCGCTGCTACGAGATCGAGCCGGAGCACTTCGGCCTGCCGCGCGCCCGTCTGGCGGATCTCGCCGGCGGCACTCCGGAGGAGAACGCTGCACGGATGGAGCGCCTCCTCGCCGGCGAGCCGGGACCCCTGGCGGACGTGACAGTCGCCAACGCCGGCGCGGCGCTCTACGTCGGCGGTCTGGCGGCCGACCTCGCGGCGGGCGCGGCGCTCGCCCGCGCGGCACTCGCCGCCGGCGCCGCCGGCGCCAAGCTCGCGGCGCTGCGGAGGTTCCTTGCATGACCGTGCCGCACATCCTGGCGCGGATCGTCGAGCGCCGGCGGCAGCGTCTGGCGACCGCCATGGCTGGCCGCGCCTCCGCACCCGATCTCCCCACGGGCCCGCCGCGCACCGCCGCGGATAACGCCTTCCTGGCCGCTCTGATCGATCGCCGCGGGCGCGGTGGGCTCGGCGAGCCCGCGATCATCGCCGAGGTGAAGATGGGCTCGCCGCGCCTCGGCTCGCTCGATGGCCGCGTCGACCCCATCCGCCAGGCGCGGACCTATGCCCTGCATGGCGCGGCGGCGCTCTCGGTCGTCGTCGAGCCGGACTTCTTCCACGGCAGCTACGACCTCCTCGCCGCCTGCCGGAGCGCCTCGGGCCTGCCGGCGATCGCCAAGGACTTCGTGGTCGATCCGCTGCAGCTCCTGTGGGCGCGGGATGCCGGCGCCGACGCGGTGCTCCTGATTGCCGCGCTGTACTCGGCGGACGAGCTGGCGCGCTACGCCGGCATGGCGCGCGGTCTGGGGCTGGCGCCGCTCATCGAGGTCCACGACGCGGCGGACTTAGCGAAGCTCGCCGCCGGCCGCTGGGAGCTGGCGGGGGTCAACAACCGGGACCTGCGGAGCTTCGCGGTCGATCTCGATCGCTCGATCGCCATGGTGTCTCACCTGCCGGCCGGCGCTCTCCGCGTCGCCGAGAGCGGGATCGACAGCCGCGCCGCCGTCGCCCGCCTCGCTCTCGCCGGCTTCGACGCCCTGCTTATCGGCGAATCGCTCCTCCTGGCGGACGATCCGGCGGCGAAGCTGCGGGAGCTGGCGGGATGAGCGCCGGCGGGCGAGAGGTGGAGGTGAAGATCTGCGGCGTGACGCGGCCGGAGGACGCCGTCCTGGCGGCCGATCTCGGCGCCGCCTATCTCGGGCTCAATTTCTACGCTGGGAGCCCGCGCCACGTCGATCTGCGGCGGGCGCGCTCGATCGCCGCCGCCCTCGCCGGGCGCGTGCCGCTCGTCGGCGTCTTCGTCAACCATCCGGCGGCCGAGGTCGAGGAGATCGCCGCGGCGGTGGGGCTCGATTACCTGCAGTTCAGCGGCGACGAGGGACCCGAGCACGTGGCCCGCTTCGCGCCGCGGGCGATCAAGGTCTTCCGCCGCGGCGGCGACCCCGGGCCGGCGGCGCTCGCCCCCTATAGCGATGCCTGGGCATGGCTCTTCGACGCCCGATCGGCTGGCGACGGCGGCCACGGCGCGCTCTACGGCGGCACCGGGCTCGCATGGCAGTTCGGCGCCGTCGCCGGCATTGTCGGCAGGAGCGGCAGGAGCGGCATGAGCGGCATGGCCAACGGGCCGCGGATCTGGGTCGCTGGCGGAGTGCGCCCGGGCAACGCGCGGCGCGCCGCGGCCGACAGCGGGGCCGCCGCAATTGACGTATGCTCCGGGGTGGAGAAGGCCCCCGGCATCAAGGACTCCGAGCTTCTCGCTCGTCTCTTCGAGGAGGTTAGGAATGGCCAAGCCACGTCCCCGGCCTGATCCGGCGGGCCACTTCGGGCCGTACGGCGGTCGTTTCGTCCCCGAGACGCTGATGACGCCGTTGATCGAGCTCGCGCGCGCCTATGACAGGACGAAGCGGCAGCGCGGCTTCAAGCGGCGCCTCGCCACGGTGCTCGCCGACTTCGCCGGACGGCCGACGCCGCTCCTCTTCGCGGAGCGCCTGAGCGCCCATCTCGGCGGCGCGCGCATCTACCTCAAGCGCGAGGATCTGCTCCACACCGGCGCGCACAAGATCAACAACGCCGTCGGCCAGTGCCTGCTCGCCGAATCGATGGGCAAGCGCCGGGTGATCGCCGAGACCGGCGCCGGCCAGCACGGGGTGGCGACGGCGACCGCTGCGGCCTCCTTGGGGCTCTCCTGCACCGTCTATATGGGCAGCGAGGACATGCGGCGGCAGCGTCTGAACGTCGACCGCATGCGCCTGCTGGGCGCCGAGGTGGTGGCGGTCGACGCCGGCAGCCGGACGCTCAAGGACGCCATCAACGAGGCCCTGCGCGACTGGGTGACGAACGTCCGCACTACCCACTACGTCCTCGGCTCGGTGCTCGGTCCCGACCCCTACCCGCGCATGGTGCGCGACTTCCATCGCGTCATCGGCGACGAGGCGAAGCTCCAGCTCCGTCGCCAAGCGCGCACCGACGCGCCCGATCTCGCCATCGCCTGCGTCGGCGGCGGCAGCAACTCTCTCGGCCTCTTCACCGCCTTTTTGGCGGACCGGCGGGTGCGGCTGATCGGGGTCGAGGCCGCCGGCCGGACGACCTCCGAGCTCGGCGGCCACGCGGCGCGCTTCCTCGGCGGCTCCCTCGGCGTCCTCCACGGCACCCGCACGCTGGTGCTGCAGGACGCGGAGGGGCAGATCGCCACCACTCATTCGATCTCGGCCGGGCTCGACTACCCGGCGATCGGCCCCGAGCACGTGCTGCTGCACGACGAGGGGCGGGTCGAGTACTCGGCCGCGACCGACAGCGAGGCGATCGCCGCCTTCCATCTGTTGGCGCGGACCGAAGGCATCCTCCCCGCGCTCGAGAGCGCCCACGCCATCGCCGAGGTGGTCAAGCGCGCGCCGCGCCTGTCGTCGAAGCGCGTCGTCCTGGTAAACCTTTCGGGGCGCGGCGATAAGGACGTCGAGTCGGTCCTCGAGTACGAGCGGCTGAGCGGTGAGCCGCCCGGCGTCTCCGGCGGCGAGACGGGCAAGGTCGAGAGCTTCAGCGCCGCGGCCCGGCGGCGCGAAGGGACCTAGATGAGCGCCATCGACGAGGTCTTCGCGCGCTGTGCGGCGGAGGGGCGGGCGGCCTTCATCCCGTTCCTCATGGCCGGCGATCCGGAGCTCGAGACCACCTCGGCGCTCCTCGATGCGCTCGCCGCCGGCGGCGCCGATCTGATCGAGCTCGGCGTGCCTTTCTCGGACCCGATCGCCGACGGCCCGACCAATCAGCGCGCCGCGGCGCGCGCCCTGGCCGCGGGGACCAAGCTCTCGGGGATCCTCCAGGTCGTTGCCAGTCATCGCGACCGGCTGGGGGTGCCGATCGTCCTCTTCACCTACTTCAACCCGCTCCTCGCGCGCGGCGTCGAGCGCTTCGCCGAGCAGGCCGCGGCCTCGGGGGTGGACGGCGTGCTCTGCGTCGACCTGCCGCCCGAGGAGGCAGCGGGCGAGCTCGCTCCGGCGCTCCGTCGCCAGGGCGTCGACACCGTCTTCCTTCTCTCCCCGACGAGCACGCGCGAGCGGGTGCAGCGCGTGGCGGCAGCCTCCTCCGGCTTCATCTACTACGTCTCGCGCACCGGCGTGACCGGTGAGCGCACCGCTCTCCCGCTCGAGCTCAGCCGCGAGATCAAGCGCCTGCGGCGGCGCCTCGACCTGCCGCTCGCCGTGGGCTTCGGCATCTCCTCGCCCGCCCAAGTGGCGGAGGTCGGAGAGCTCGCCGATGGCGTCGTGGTGGGAAGCGCGCTCGTCCGCCTGGTCGAGGAGCGCGGCGCCGATCCCGACCTGCCGGCGGCGATCGAGGCGCGGGTACGCGAGCTGGCGGCGCCGCTCCGCGCGCGATCCGAAAGGCGGCGGGCCTAGTGCCCTGTAACAGACAAATGGTCAGCGCTTGGCTGGCTCTCGACGACGGGGCCGGCGTTGCGCCTCCTCGACGTAGTCCCCGCTACGCCTGCGTCGGCGCGCCTTGCCCCTGCCGCCGATTGCTGCGCCATCCGCTGACTATTGATCCGCTACAGGCCACTAGCACTTGACCGCCGCCTCGCTCGGCTGGCAATCCGTCCTCGTCCAGGCTGTCGTCGCCGCCGTGCTCGCCATGGCGGCGACCGGCTTGGGTGCCATCCCGGTCCTCTTCACCCGCCGCATGCCGGCCGGTCTGGTCGGCGCCGGCTATTCCTTGGCCGGTGGCATGATGCTCTCGGTCTCCTACTTCGACCTGGTGCTGCCCGGGCTCGAGGCGCGGCAGCCCTGGCAGCTCGCGATCGGCTTCGTCGCCGGCGCCCTCTTCTTCTGGCTGGGCGACATCTATCTGGAAGGGAAGGATTGGACGGTCGCCGGCCTCCACGGCGCCGGTGGCCGCCGCGCTCTCCTCATCCTGGGGACGATGTTCGTGCACAGCTTTCCCGAAGGGGTGGCGATCGGGGTCGGCTATGCCTCGGGGAAGGTGGGTTTGGGGATCTTCATCGCCCTGGCCATCGGCATCCACAACATCCCCGAGGGGCTCGCCATCAGCCTGCCGCTCGCCGCCCAGGGAGTGGGCTTCTGGCGCTGCTGCTTCTACGCCATGCTCTCCTCGCTGCCGCAGCCGATCGCGGTCGTCCCGTCGGTCCTGCTGCTATCGATCTCCCGCGCTCTCCTCCCCTATGGCCTGGGCTTCGCCGCCGGGGCGATGGGCTACCTGGTGATGGCCGAGCTGCTCCCCGAGAGCTTTGCGACGGCGGGCAAGCATGGGACCGCCTGGGGTTTCGTCGCCGGCTTCGTGCTGATCCTTCTGGCGCAATATGCGCTGTGAGAGACACGCTTGAGAGACAGATGACCGACAGCCTCGCCATCCCTACCCGTGTCCACGGCCACGCTCTCGTCGCGCGCGGCGAGGAGGCGAGCCCCGGCGCGCCGCTCCTCGTCGGCTTCCACGGCTACGGCGAGAACGCCGCGCGCCATCTGGCCGAGCTGTCCCGCATCCCCGGCTCGGCGCGCTTCGTCCGCTGTGCCATTCAGGCCCTGCATCCCTTCTACACCCGCAGCGAGGAGGTCGTCGCCGGCTGGATGACGCGCTTCGATCGCGAGCGGGCGATCGCGGATAACGTCGCCTATGTGGCGGCGGCGGTGGCGCAGCTGAAGGCGGCGGCGCCCGGCTCGGAGCGGCTGGTATACGCCGGCTTCTCGCAAGGGGTCGCCATGGCCTATCGCGCCGCGGCGCTCGCCGGGCACCCCTCCCGCGGGGTGATCGCGCTCTCGGGTGACGTGCCGCCGGAGATCACGCCGGCCGACCTCTCCCGCCTGCCGCCCGTGCTCGTCGGCCGCGGCCGCACCGAGCAGTGGTACGGCGAGGGCAAGATGGCCGCGGACGTGGCGCGGCTTCGCGGCGTGGGAGTCGACGTCCACCCGTTCCTCTACGATGGAGGCCACGAGTGGACCGACGCCTTCCGCGCCGCCGCCGGCGAGTTCCTGACCGCGGTCTGCCCTTGATGTCTCGGCCAACGAGGAATGATGGAGCGCCCGGACCTCTTTTCGGAAGTCCGGGCTTCGGGCTGGCTCGAGCGGCCATCTAGCGGCGGACCGGCGCCTCCTGGCGCGCGAACTGCTCGATCATCGCGCGGTTGAACGCCGGGATGTCGTCGGGCTTGCGGCTGGTCACCAGGTTGCCGTCCACCACCACCTCGCGATCGACCCAATCGACGCCGGCGTTCTTCAGATCGGTCTGGATCGACTCGTACGACGTCATCTTGCGGCCGCGGGCGACGCCCGCATCGATCAGCGTCCAGGGACCGTGGCAGATCGCGGCTACCGGCTTGCCCTGAGCGAAGAACGTTTTGACGAACTGCTGTGCCTTGACGTTCCGGCGCAGGTGATCCGGGTTCATCACCCCGCCGGGAAGGAGCAGCGCGTCATAGTCGTCGGCGTCGGCCTCGTCGAGCGGCACGTCGACCGGCAGCTCCTTACCCCAATCCGTGGTGTCCCAGCCCTTCACCTTGCCCTTCGCCGGCGAGACGATGGCGGTCTTCGCACCTGCCTGATCGAGCGCCGCCTTGGGCTCGGTGAGCTCGACCTGCTCGAAGCCGTCGGCGACGAGAATAGCCACTTTCTTGTTCTGCAGTTGAGCCATGAGAACCTCCTGAGAAGGCCGCGGGGTGCTCGGTGCCCCCGCGGCGGCCACCATTCTCAGGAGAGCAACATGAATGCCAGGAAGATGGCGCGGATGCGCCCAGTGATAGGAGGTACAAACAAAGAGGCGCTCGACCAGCGAGCGCCTCGGATCTGCCGAAGAGGAAGGAAGGAGGTTACTTCGAGGGGGAGCCGGTGCCCATCGAGCCGGTGCCCATCGCGCCACCGGTCGTGTCCGTGCCCATGCCCATCGCGCCACCGGTCGTGTCGGTGCCCATCGTGCTGCTGGTGCCCATCGCGCCGCCGGTCGTATCGGTGCCCATCGTGCTGGTGCCCATCGACGTGTCCGCGGCCGGAGCCTCGGTGGCGGCCGGGGTCTCCTCGACCTCCATGTTCTCTTCCTTCTTGCAGCCGGTCAGAGGCATGACCAGAGCGGCCAACAGACAGAGCATGGACAGATGGATGAGTGCCTTCTTCATGTGCTTTTCTCCCTTGTGAATTGACTGAATGGAAAGGTGAATCGGCGAACGCTACTGGTTGATGTCGCCAACTTTGATCAGGTTGATGACGCGCTTGACGCCATCGGTGTCGTGCGCGTAGTCCTCCGCCTTCGTCCGGCTCTCTTCCTTCTTCACCCGTCCGGTCAGCGTCACGACTCCCTCGTTGGTGGTGACGTCGATGTTGAACGGATTCATATCGAGATCCGCGGCCAGCTTGGCCTTGATCTTCGCGCTGATCGCCTTATCGTCAACCTGCATGCGCACCGGTTCGGTCGTCTTGCAGGCCGCGGCCAGCGTCAGCAGGGCGGTCAATGCCAGCATCAGCAGCGGGGCTTGTCGGTTCCATAGGTTGCGGTTCATGTCGTCCTCCTCAGTCTTTCCGATCTTGCCGGCGGATCTTGGCTCCTGATCTTGGGTGTGGTGGCGCGGCTGCGCTCAATCGTACTTCCTTCAAAGAAAGCAGTTTCTATGCCACAACCCCCTTTACGCTCGGTGCAAGTGTCCAGGTCGGCTGAGTCGTCGGACGGGAGGGGAGTATACAACCTCATGCCCGGCTCCTCAAGGGGGAGCCGGCGCGGTGGTCAGCTGTCCGCTCTCAATCCTCGCGGTAGGTGTTGAGCCGGTTGTACAGCGTCTTCAGGCTGACGCCGAGAATGTCCGCGGTCTTGCGTTTGTTGCCGCCGTTCAGCTCGAGTGTCGCCATGATCAATCGCCGCTCGACCTCGGAGATCGAGGTGCCAACCTGAAAGTGGAGGCTGCGCAGCGCGCCCGACTCGCCGCCCACCTCACGCGGCAGGCAGCGCGGCGTGATCTCCTGCTCCGCCATGATGAAGGCGCGATGCACGATGTTCTTGAGCTCGCGGACGTTGCCCGGCCAGGTATGGCCGAGGAGGCGCTTCGAGGTGTCCTCCGTGAAGCGCTTGACGGTGCTCTGGCGCTCGTTGAGCTGCGCCAGGAAATAGTTGGCCAGGAGCTCGATGTCGTCGCCGCGGTCACGCAGCGGCGGCATCTGGATGGGGAAGACCGACAGGCGGTAGAGGAGGTCCTCGCGGAGCTTGCCGTCGTCCACCGCCTTCTGCGGATCGCGGTTGGTCGCGGCGAGTACCCGCACGTCGACCTCGACCGGCTGGTCGCCGCCGATGCGCGAGAGGACCCCGGTCTCGAGCACGCGCAGGAGCTTGACCTGCAACTCGATCGGCATCTCGCTGATCTCGTCGAGGAACAGGGTGCCGCCATGGGCACGTTCGAAGTAGCCCTTGTGCCGCCGCGCCGCGCCGGTGAAGCTGCCGCGCTCGTGGCCGAAGAGCTCGCTCTCGATGAGCGTCGGCGAGATAGCGCCGCAGTTGAGCGGCAGGAACGGTGCCTTGCTGCGGCGCGAGAGGTGGTGGAGCGTCTGCGCCGCCATGTCCTTGCCGGTGCCGCTCTCGCCGATCAGGAAGACGGTGGCGTCGGTCGGCGCCACGCGGGTCATCATTTCGTAGAGCGCCTGCATCGGCGCCGAGGCGCCGAGCAGCAGGCCGAGACGGCCCACCTCCTCGCCGGTCTCCTCGGCCTCGGCGGCGAGATCGATGACGCCAGGCTGCACGCTCGCGACGTTGGCGAGGATGCTCTTCAGGCGACCGATGTCGAGCGGCTTGGTCAGATAGTCGCTGGCGCCGAGGCGCAGCGCCTGGACGGCGCTCTCGACATCGGCGTGGCCGGTCATCAGCACGACCTCGGTCGAGTTGCCTTGCTCCAGGTCCTTCAGCAGATCGATGCCGCTGCCGTCGGGCAGATAGAGGTCGACCAATGCCACGTCCGGGGTCTTGTGGCTGACCTGCGTGCGCGCATCGCGCAGGGTGCTCGCGGTATTGGTGGTGAAGCCCTGTCCCTCGATCAGCTCGGCGAGCGCGGAAAGGAAGTTGGGATCGTCGTCAACCGCAAGTGCGTGTGGCATGGCTCGCTTCCTCGCTCCTTGGCCTCAGATCGCCGGGATCGGTAATTCTACCTCAAAGCCCGCCTCGTCCCCCGCCGAGATCGGCCGCAGCTCGCCTCCCTGGGCGGCGAGGAGGGCGCGCGCGACGTAGAGCCGCGCCGGCTCGGCTTCGCCGCGATCGGCCAGATCGATCTCGAAGCTCGCCTCCCGTGCTCCCTCGAGGGCGGCCGGGCCGGTGAGCGTCAGCCGGGCATGACCGTCGCCGGTGGCCGTCAGGGTCGCCGCGAGCCGTCCGGGGTGGGCGATTCGCGCCAGGGCGGCGACGCCCACCTGGAGGAGCGCCTGGCGAAGCTGCCAGCGGTTGGCGGCGATGGTGACCGGCTGGTCGGGGAGCGTGGAGGTCATCTGGACCTGGATCTTCCGCCCCGGCGGCACCAGGAGGGCGACCAGCTCCTGGACCGGCTCGCGGAGATCGAATGTCTCGGTCCGGTCTCCCCTGCCCGACGTCTGGGAGAGGAAGATCTCGAGCTCGCGGTGGAGCCGGGCGAGCTCGTCGCGGAGCACCGTCACGTAGCGGAGCTGGCGCTCGCGTCCGGCCGGCTCGGCGCCCTTGCCGGCGGCGATCGTCTCCTTGAGTATCTCGAGGTTGAAGACCATGGCGTTGATCGGCGCCCGCAGATCGTGGGCGACGGCGGGCGAGATCTGGGTGACCGTCCGCAGGTGGCACGCCAGCTCGACGTCGGCGGAGGCGGCGGCGAGCGCCGCCGGGTCGGAGAGGAGGAGAAGGAGAGAGTCCCCCCGGTCCGCCGCGCCGGCTCCAGCCGCTCCGGAGCCTTGGGAGATCCGCCGGGTCTCGACCACGAGCCGGCGTCCGCCCGCGCCGATCGCGGCGAGTGCCGGCCCGCCGCTATCTTCACCGCCTAGCCCGGCGCTCGCCAGGGCGGCCGCGATCCCCTCGCCGGCCGCCGCGAGGCCGGAGGCATCCGCGAGACCGAGCAGCGCGAGCGCGCGCTCATCGGCGCTCTCGGGTTTGCCGTTGCGCAGCAGGAGCGCGCCGGGGGCGAGCGCCTGTGCCAGCTCGGTCACCGCCGTATCCATCCGGCGTCTGGTATCCGGCTCCTGAGGTTTCGCCTGTTCCCCCAGCGCCTGCCCCTCGCTCCGCCCACCGATCTGATCGACCGCATTCACCATGACATCGTTCTCCAGCCTGCGTCAGCCTGCCGTTCGAAGTCGTGCTCTAGACCCTGGATCCCGCCACCGGCCTCGCGCGCAGCCGGTCGCCGATGCCGCGGTCGGCCGTCGCGCCAGCGAGGAACGAGCCGACCCACCATGCCACGTCCTGCCGGTGCACGCCCCCGCGCAGGCGCGAGATGCGGGCCGCGCGCTCGCCGGCATCCATTGCCAGGGCGCGCGCGATCGCTCCGGCCGTCGCCTCGCGGTCGTACGGGTTGACCGCGAGCGCTCCCTGCGGGCCGGCCATCTGGAGCGCCGCTCCCGAGAACTCCGAGAGCACCAGCGCGCCATCGCCGACGACGCAGTACTCCTTGGCGGCGAGGCTCATCCCCTCGGCGAGCGGGGTGAACAGTGCGAGATCGGCCACCTGATAGCAGGCGAGCGTCTCGTCGCGACCGAGGGAGCGCAAGCGGTAGTGCACCGGGATCCAGCCCGGTGTCCCGAAGCGGCCGTTGATCTCGCCGACCAGCCGCTCGATCGCCGTCTGCTCCTCCTCTTGGCGCGGCGAGCGGCCGTGCCCCGGCTCAACGATCTCGAGGAATGTCACCCTCCCGCTCAGCTCGGGGCGCTCGGAGAGCAGGTGGGCGAAGGCGCGGAGCTTCTCGCGCACCCCCTGCGCCGCGTCCAGGCGGTCGAGGCCGAGAACGATCCTGCGACCGTCCAGGCTGCGGCGGATCGCTGTCGCCTGCGCGGTCACCTCCAGCGCCGCCGCGCGCGCCTCGACCTCCGCTGCATCGATGCCGATCGGGAAGGCGCCGGCGCGGACGCGGTGGATCGCCGTGCCGCCCATTCGCTCGACGCAGGCGAGGAAGTTGGCGAGGTCGCGCGGCGTCTGAAAGCCCAGGAAGTCGTAAGCGAGAAGGCTCTCGAGGAGCGTGTGCCGCCAGGGGAGCTGCCAGAAGAGGTCGGGTGCCGGGAAGGGGATGTGGAGGAAGAACGCGCAGCGCGGCCGCCCGCCCGGAGCACCCATCCGCGCGAGCTCCGCGGCCACTGTCATCAGGTGGTGGTCATGCACCCAGACGAGGTCCGCGGGGCCGGCGACCCGCGCCACGGCGCGGGCGAAGCGACGGTTCATGCGTGCGTAGCCGAGGAACCCCGCCGAGTCGCTCCGGCAACCCGACGGGTCGCCATGGAACAACGGCCAGAGCGTCTCGCCGGCGAAGCGCTGGCTCCCCTGGCGCAGCTCCTCGACGCCGAGGGAGACGGGCCGCAGCGGATAGCCGCCGCGCTCGATGGCGCCGGCGAGCACCCGTTTGAGGCCCGGCACCTGCTCCTCCGCGACCCCCGGCCACCCGATCCATACTCCGCCGCGCTCCTGGAGCACGGGGGCGAGGGCGCCCGTCAGCACGCCGCCGTCGCGCCGCGCCGTCCAGCGGCTGCTGCCACCGCGTTCGCCGCGGCCCTCGCGCTCGAGGGCGATGGGCAGCCGGTGGGAGACGACGAGCAGCCGTGCCGTCGCGCGCGGTGGGACGGCGGGAGAGGCAGAGCGGGAGGGCTGGATCGAAAGCTTCATTCTTGCTTGCGACGCCTGCGCCAGCCACCAGCGGTCGCCGCCTAGGTGGAGGCGAGGACCGGATCCCGATGCCGAAATCTTGGGAACCTCGAGCGTTGGCGACAGCGTCACGCGAAGATCTGCTGTGCTGCATGTCTTATGCCATGGATATCGTCGCCGCGAGGCACAGGGGATGCAAGGAGTTTTCCGCCCGTGAGAGCGAGCGGCGATCAGCCGGGAGCACTGAATTTCTTACAAGCGTGGCAGGCCTGATCCTGCCGAGGTATGCATCATCATGGCGATCCTCGCGGCCGAGACTCCTTGCGAACCGATTCCCACCAGCCCCGACCCGGTCGAGAGCGCCCGCGCGGCGGGCCTCCGTTACGTGAGCGACGAGACGCCGGGCATCCGCCGGCGGCGGAGCGGCAAGGGTTGGACCTACCTCGATTCCGCGGGCAGGCCTATCCTCGACCCCGAGGAGCGGGTCCGCATCAATTCGCTCGCCATTCCGCCGGCCTGGACCGATGTCTGGATCTGCCCGCGCGCGAACGGCCACATCCAGGCGACCGGACGCGACGCGCGGGGCCGCAAGCAGTATCGCTATCACGCCGACTGGCGGGCGATCCGCGACGAGACGAAGTTTGGCCGCATGATCGCCTTCGCCGAGGCGCTCCCGGCGATCCGCGAGCGGGTGAATCAGGACATGTCGCTGCGCGGCATGCCGCGCGAGAAGGTGCTCGCGGCGGTGGTGCGCCTGCTCGAGATGACGCTCATCCGGGTCGGCAACGACGAGTACGCGCGCGCCAATGACTCCTATGGATTGACTACGCTGCGCACCGACCATGTCGACGTCGAGGGCTCGGTCATCCACTTCCGCTTCCGCGGCAAGAGCGGCGTTCAGCACGACGTCGGCGTCCGCGACCGGCGTCTGGCGCGGATCGTCGAGCGCTGCCAGGATCTTCCGGGCGAGGAGCTCTTCGAGTACCTGGACGACGCGGGAGAGCCGAAGCGGGTGAGCTCGGACGACGTCAACGACTACCTGCGCGAGGTCACCGGGCACGACTTCACTGCCAAGGACTTCCGCACCTGGGGCGGCACCGTGCTGGCGCTCTTCGCGCTGCGGCGGATGGGCGCCGCGGGAGGGGTGACGGAGGCCAAGAAGAACGTAGTCGAGGCGGTCAAGCAGGTGGCGAAGGCGCTGCGCAACCGGCCGGCGACCTGCCGGAAGTTTTACATTCATCCCGCGGTGCTCGAGGCCTATACCAGCGGAAACCTCGAGGAGATCGCCTCGGGGGTCGAGCTCGATCCCGAGGAGAGAGACGCCTTCCGCCAGCTCGAGAGCGTGACGCTGGCGTTCCTGAAGGTGAAGGGAGCCTAGCTCGAAGCCAGGCCGCCTACCCGTTGACGATCTCGCCGCCGTTCGGGTGCAGCACCTGGCCGGTCATGTATGACGAGTCGTCCGCGGCCAGGAAGACATAGCAGGGAGCCACCTCCTCGGGTTGTCCGGCGCGCCCGAGCGGCACGTCGGTGCCGAATTCGGCCACCTTGTCGGGCTCGAAGGTTGCCGGGATGAGCGGCGTCCAGATCGGCCCTGGGGCGACCGCGTTGACGCGGATGCCCTTCTCGGCCAGGCTGGTCGAGAGCGAGCGGGTGAAGGCGACGATCGCCCCCTTGGTGGATGAATAGTCGATCAGGGTCGCGCTGCCGCGGTAGGCGGTGACCGAGGTGGTGTTGATTACCGCGCTTCCCTTCCGCAGGTGGGGGAGGGCCGCCCAGGGTGAGAAAGAATTGGGCGAAGACGTTGGTGCGGAAGGTGCGCTCGAGCTGCTCGGCCGAGATTGCCGCGAGGTCCTTCTGCACGTGCTGCTCGCCGGCGTTGTTGACCAGGACGTCCAGCCGCCCGAGCTCGTCGACCGTCCGGCGCACCGCCTCGCGGCAGTGCTCCTCGTCTCCCACGTCGCCGGCGATCAGCAGGCAGCGCTTCCCCTTCGCCTCGACGCGGCGCCGGGTCTCCTCCGCGTCCTCGTGCTCCTCGAGGTAGGCCACCGCGACGTCCGCCCCCTCGGCGGCGAAGGCGATGGCGACCGCCCGTCCGATCCCGCTGTCGCCCCCGGTGACGAGCGCGACCTTGCCGTCGAGCTTGCCGCTCCCGCGGTACTCGGGATCCTCCGAGCGCGGGGCGGGCTTCATCTCCGATTCCCGTCCGGGCTGGCGTGCCTGGCGCTGCGCCGGCCGCGTCGGCTTCTTCTTCTCCGGGCTCTTCGTGCCGCTGCCGCTCTTGGGCATGGAGCCATCCTCCAGAAGTGTGCAGAAATGTGACCGGCCAAGCGAAAGACGATCCGAACGCTCGGAACGGTCCGATCCGAGATGGGAAGCGGGCGCCCGGGTCGAGCCCGGGGCGCCCGCGTCGCGGTCGAGCAGCGCAACCGTGTCAGCGCTGCGCGAAAGCCTCCTCGTTGACCCGGCTCTCGGCGATCTCGGTCAGCTTCTCGTCGGCCTCCTCTTCCTCCTGGAGGGTCCGCTCGAGCAGCCGCACCGACTCCTGCTCGCCCAGCAGCTCGGCGTAGGTGCGCACCGTGCCGTAGCCGGCGATCTCGTAGTGCTCGACCCGCTGCGCGGCGGCGATCAGCCCAGCGTCGATCACCTCGGGCTCGCCCTTCATCTTGATCATCGCGTCGCCTTCCTTGACCAGGCCCTTCATCCCCTCGCAGGTCTCGCCCTTGGGGCTCTCGTCCAGCGTCTGGAAGATCTTCTCCAGCCGCTCGACGTGCTGGCGGGTCTGGTTCAGGTGCTCGCGGAAAGCGTTCTTCAGCTCCGGCGCCGAAGCGGCGTCGGCCATCTTGGGAAGCGCGTCGACGAGCTGGTTCTCGGCGCTGTAGAGGTCCTTGAGCTGTTCGAGGTAGAGGTCTCTCAGGGATTCGAGCTTCATGATGTTCCTCCTGGAAGTTTGCTCCGGTTGAGAGCGGTTCAGGTACGCAACGACGCTTGGGAGCAGGCGCTCTCGGGAGAGCCTTTCGCTGGGTGCCGCCTCCTTTTCAAGCTTCCGGTCGCGAAGTCCGCCGCGGGTTCCGCGGCACGGATCAGGAGGTTCAAGATCCGTGCCGCCGATCACTGAAACGCCGATGAAATCGGCGTCTACCGCGTCAGGTGGGTGGCGACGCGGAGCTCGTCGTCCATCCAGGAGCGATCGGGGGAGGGCGTCGCTGAGGGGCGGCAGAGATAGATCTCGTGGCCCGGCCGGGCGATGATCTCGAGACCGGAGGTACGCAGCATCGCCTCGACCGCGGCATGGTTCGGGGCCCACCAGTTGGTGGGGTCGCCGGCCAGGCGGTGCTCGATGAAGGCCATCTTGGGCCAGCCGGGATCGAGCATGGCCTCGCGGCCGTCGATGGGCAGGTCGGGAGGCGTCTCCAGGACCTCCTCGCCGGGCATGGTGAGGGTCTGGAATACCAGCAGCCGACCGAGCCGCCGCGCCACCAGGTCGAGGGCGAGAAGCGGGTAGCGGAGATGGTAGAAGACGCCCATGAAGAGGACGAGGTCGTAGCGCTCGGCGCTCCGCGCCAGGTCGTAGATCTGCAGCTCGCGGAACTCGATGCGCTCCGCGAGGCCGTACTGCCGCGCCGCCCAGCGCGCCTGGGCGAGGTAGTGCGGATCGTGGTCGAAGGCGGTCACGCGGGCGCCCCGGCGGGCCAGCTCGAAGCTGTAGAAGCCGGCGTTGCAGCCGATGTCGAGCGCCGTCCAGCCGGCGAGGTCGGCGGGCAGGTGGGGCGCGATCTCACGCCATTTGAACGCCGGGAAGTCGCCCAGCGGATGCGCCGGCGCCGTCTGCGTCCCGTCGGGCAGATGGAGGTTGTGGAACCAGGGGCCCAGCTCGTCGATCCGCTGGTCCGTCCGACCCCGGTCGGTCACGCCCAGTGTCTCGGTCACGCTTCGGGTCAGAGCAAGTATTTTGCCAGCGGCTCACGCCGCCCGGCGGTCGAGCAGGTCGAGCACGTAGCCCTCGAGCTCTGCCGCCCGGTGCGCCGCTGTATGGGAGGAGAGGGCGCGGGCGCGCGCCCTCTGCCCGAGCGCGCGCCTCTCGCGCTCGGGGATCTCGCGCAGGTATTGAACGACTTCAGCCGGGGTGCGGGCGATCAGGACCTCCTCGCCCAGGGCGAAGAAGGTTTCCAGACCCACCCAATAATCGGAGACGATCGGCGTCCCGCAGGCGGCGGCCTCGAAGAGCCGCACCGACGGCGAGTAGCCGGCGGTGACCATGTCGGCGCGGGTGATGTTCAAGGTGAAGCGCTGGGCGTTGTAGAAGCGCGCGTGCTCCTCGGGCGGCAGGTGCTCGATGCGCCGCACGTTGCCCGGCCAGTCGAGCGACTCCGGGTAGAGCGGGCCGGCGACGGCGAAGCGCGCCGCAGGCAGGAGCCGGGCGGGCTCGGTCAACAGGCGGTCGAGCGGCGGCTGGCGGTCGGCGCTGTAGGTCCCCATGTAGGCGAGATCCCACTCCGTCGCGACGCTCAGCGGCCGGTAGAGCGCCGGGTCGAACGAGCAGTAGAGCGGCCGCGCCAGGGGCGCCCCGTAGCGGCGCTCGAGCCGCGCCAGGGTCGGCCCGCCGGTGAAGGAGAGGTAGGCGTCGTAGCGGGGGATGAGCGCGGGGCTGAGATAGGCGCAGTCGCCGCGCGCCAGCTGGGCGAGCGTCACCGGCGTGTCGATGTCGTAGAAGGCGGTCGCCCCCGAGGCGATCCCCGTCACCCACTCGCCGACCGCCACCCCTTCCGGCACGTAGGAGCCGACCACCACGAAGTCGGCCGCGGCGATCCGCGTCCCGAAGCGGTCCGCCAGCTCCTCGCGGCTGCCGTAGAGCCGCGTCTCGCCGTAGGGCGGCTCCGGGAGATCGCGGTTCGCCGCGTACCAGGGGACGTCGCGTTCGAGGAAGAGCACCCGGTGGCCGCGGGCGCTGAGCTCCCGCACCAGGCCACGGTAGGTCGTGGCGTGGCCGTTTCCCCACGAGGAGGTGATCGAGAGGCCGAGGAAGACGACGTCGAGCGAGCGGCTCACCGTGCGGTCTCCGCGAGCGCGGGCGCTCGCTCCGCCGCTGCCTGCCGGCGCGCCGCGACCGTCTGGTCGAGGATCGCCTCGACCTCGGCTGCGCGGTGCGCGTAGGTGTGCTCGGCGAGGACGCGGCGGCGGGCGGCGTCGCCGATCGCCCGCGCCTGCTCGGGAGTCAGCGCGGCGAGCCGCGCCGCGACCTCCTCGCCGTCGGCGGCGACCAGCACCTCGGCCTCTGGAGCGAGGAACTGCTCGATCCCCACCCAGGCGTCCGTCACCAGGCACGCCCCCGCCCCCGCCGCCTCGAAGACGCGAGTCGCCGGCGAGTAACCGTAGCGGGCCATGCTCTCGCGGCTGATGTTGAGCACCGCCTGCGACGTCGAGTTGAGGGCGTTGTGGTCGCGGGTGTAGACGTGGCCGAGGTAGCGGACGTTGGCGGGTAGACTGCGGTCCCCCCAGCCGTTGCCGCCGAGCAGGAAGCGTCTCCCCGGCGCGCCCTCGGCGGCGCGGAAGAAGAACTCCTCCACCCGCGCCTCGCGGTCCGGCAGGCGGTTGCCGAGGAATGCCAGGTCGCAGGCGAAGCGCGGGTCCGGCGGCACCGGGTGATGGGTCTCGGGATCGAGCGCGTTGTAGATCGGCGCGCAGCGCCGCGCACCGAAGCCTGCATAGCCGGCGACGACGGGCGGTCCGCCGCCGTAGGTGAAGACGAGGTCGAAGCGCGGGACGAGCTGCCGGAAGGGATCGGCCGGATCGCCGCCCATCCGGTCGAGCGTCGCCGGCGCGTCGACGTCCCAGAAGGCGACCAGCGTCTCCGGCCCCTGGAGCTCGAGCACCGCCGCTTCGAGGAGGCCGTCGAATACGCCGACGCCGCTCGCCTTGACGACCAGGTCCGCCCCACGCGCCGCGGCGAGGGAGCGCCGCACGCCCGCTTCGTCCGCTGCCGGGTAGACGACCACCCGCGCCCAGTCGGGATCGGGGATGTCGCGGTGCTCCTGGCGCTCGAAGGCGTCGGGCTCGTGGAAGGTGATGCGGTGGCCGCGGTCGGCGAGGGCCTTGAGGAGCCCGCGGTAGTAGGTGGCGGCACCGTTCCAGTAGGCCGAGACCAGGCTCGAGCCGAAGAAGGCGATGTCCCAGGAGCGGCCGTCGGGTCGGAGCTCCGCCGGCCCCGCGCTCATGCCCTCTCCACCGCGGCGGCCATCTCGCGGACGGCGGCGGCCGGGGCGATCTCGGCATGGATGTCGAGCAGCTCGTCGACGCGATGGGAGCAGGTATGGCGGTCGAGGACGGTGCGCCGGCCATGGGCGGCGAGCTCGCGGGCCATCGCCGGCTCGGCGAGGAGCGCCCTGAGGAAGCGCGCCATCTCCTCGCCGTCGCGCGCCAGCAGGTAGTCGGCCCCGGCGGTGAACAGCCCTTCGCTGTCCTCCCAAGGCGCCGAGACCAGCGGCAGGCCGCAGGCGAGCGCCTCGAAGGGACGGATGGTGGGGATGCCCGGCAGCGCCCGGGCGTAGGGACGCCGCGGAATGTGGATGGTCACGGCGAAGCGGGCGAAGACCCCCGGCACCTCGTAGTTGGGGACGAAGCCGCCGTATTCGATGCCGGCGGCGGCGAGCGCCGCCTTGCCGTCCTCGGGATAGCGCACGCCGTGGACGCGGGCCGAGAGGCCCAGCTTCGCGACCGGCTCGATGAGGAACTCGTGGATCTCGGCCGTCCGCTCCTCGTCGCCCCAGTTGCCGACCCATACCAGATCGCCCTGCGGCGCGAGGCCGAGGATGGGGTGGAACACCCGCACGTCCGCCGCCTCGTGCCAGGTCCAGGCGCGCTGCGTCCAGCCGCGCTCGAGGTAGAGGTCGCGCACCACGCCGCCGAAGGCGAGCACCCCGTCGTACTCGGTGAGATCGTAGGCGGCCATCTGCTCGGGTGCGGTCACCGAGCGGTGGTGGGTATCGTGGAAGAGCAGGCGGAGGCGCGGGTTGCGCCGCCGGTAGGCGCCCAGGCGCGCCACCAGCTCGGGCTCGTTCCACTCGTGGACCACGCAGAGGTCGGCGCCGTCGAGCGCCTCGGCGAGATCGAGCGTCGCTGGGTCGTACTGGGTGCTTTCGAGCCAGGGATAGGTGCCGCGGAAGCCCAGGAACGCCGCTTCGCCGCGTTCGGCGAGCAGGTGCGACAGGCTCCAACCGCCGCGCGGCTCGTAGACCCGCACGTCGTGGCCGCGCGCCAGGATCTCGGTCGTGACGCCGCGCAGGAAGTGGGCGTTGCCGTGATTCCAGTCCGACAGCAGCGAGTGGACGAAGAGGACGATTCTCATCGCGCGCCAGGGCCTCCTCGGGGACGGCCGCTAAACCGCCATGGATGCCGCGGCGCCGGTGAGGAGCTCTTCGAGAGCCGAGGCGCGCGGGTGGCGGCGCTCGGCGAGGAGCTCGCCGTAGGCGCCGAGATAGCCGTCGAGCATGCGCTCCGGGGTGAGCTCGACGGCCCGCTTGCGCGCTCCGGCGGCGAGGGAGGCGCGGCGGTCGGGGTCCTCGATCAAGCGCACCAGCGCCGCGGTGAGCGCCTCTGGATCGTCGGGCGGCACGAACGAGGCGCGGTTGCGCCAGGTCTCCCGCAGGCTCGGGATGTCGCCGAGTACGAGGGCGCAGCCGGCGAGCGCCGCCTCGAGCACCGAGAGGCCGAACGGCTCATAGCGCGCCGGCAGGGCATAGACGGCGCTGCGGCCGAGCCAGGCGCCGAGAGCCCGCGGGGAGAGGCGTCCCAGATGGCGGGTGAAGTGGATGTGCGCCTCGGGGCACCCGGCCTCCGGCGGGAGGGTGTCGCCGGCGACGTAGATCGGCCAGGGGATCTCGGGGGCGACGACCTCCAGGGCCGCCAGGTTCTTCGCCTCGTCCCACAGGCGGCCGGCGGCGAAGATGATCGGCTCCTTGGCGGCGGGCCGAAAAAGGCGCCCGTCGCGGCCGTTGCCGATCACCCGGCTGCGCCGCGGCAGCCCGTGGTGGCGGGAGAGGTCGGCGAGCATCGCGGCGGTCGGCGCCACCACCAGGTCCGCGGCGGCGAGCCCCGCCCCGACCTCCTGGCGGTAGCGATCCCACGACTCCGGCGCCGCCCCGCCCTTGACCGCCGACCACCAGGAGAGGACGCAGGAGTGCGCCACGACGAGCTTCGGCGCGCTCCAGGGGAGGGCGGCGTGAGCGTAGCCGTTCAGGTGGACGAGGTCGGGCCCGATGCGGGCCTCGAGGGCGAGCAGCCAGTCGCCGGCGCGCTCGACGTCGCGCCAGGGGTCCTCCATCCACTCCAGCCGGAAGGTGCTCTCGAAGACCCGCAGGTGGGGGATGCGCTCGGCGGTCTCGCGCTGGGCCTCGGTCAGCGGCCCTCCCATCGTCGCGAGGGCGACCTCGATGCCGCGCGAGGAGAGGCCGCGGGCGAGGTCGATCGAATAGGTCCAGACGCCCCCGACGGTGTCGGTGGTCATCATGACCCGTTGAGGCAAAAAGGCATCCGGAGCATCGGTCATGGCCGGTTCCTCGTAGTTCGCTCTATGCGCTCGGAGAGAGTGGAATCAAGAACCGTGCCGGCGACCCCGCAGTGCTCGGTCCTGCTCTCCGCGGGTTTACGGCGGCGGTCGCGGTCGCGTCGGCTCCGCCCGCCGCCGCTCGCGCGATCACGGCGTCATGCCCGGCGAGCGGCGCCGGGCTCAGCCAGCTCGGTGGCCGGCGCGATCCGCTCCGTCGCCAGCCAGTTGTAAAGGTTGCCCACACCCTCGGGCACCGTTACAAGGGGACGCCAGCCGGTCGCCGCGGTGAAGCTGCGGGTGTCGGAGACGTAGTAGCGCTGGTCGCCGGTGCGCCAGTTTTCGAAGAAGACCTGAGGCCGCCGCCCCTGGAGCTCGCCGATCATGCCGATCAGCTCGAGGAGTGACACCGTGTTCTCGGCGCCGCCGCCGATGTTGAAGGCACGGCCGGATATGGCCTCGACGTGCTCGTGGGCGAGGAGGAAGGCGCGCACCAGATCCTCGACGAAGAGGACGTCGCGCACCTGCATGCCGTCGCCATAGAGGACGATCGGCCGCTCCTCGGCGGCGCGCAGGAGGAAGTGCGCCACCCACCCCTGGTCCTCGGTGCCGAACTGGTGGGGGCCGTAGATACAGCTCATCCGGAAGACGATGGCGCGCAGGCCGTAGCTCCTGGCATAGTCGAGGACGTACTGGTCGGCCGCCCCCTTCGAGCAGCCGTACGGGCTGTGGAAGTCGAGCCGCCGCGCCTCGCCGAAGCCGTGGGCGAGCGCCGGGTCGCACGGCTCGTAGCGCAGGCCGCGCAGGCGCAGCTCGACGTCCTCCATCCCGCCGTAGACCTTGTTGGTCGAGGTGAAGAAGAGGGGCGGCGGCTCGCTCTCGCGGCGCACCGCCTCGAGGACGTTCAAGGTGCCGCGGGCGTTGACCTCGAAATCGGTCAGCGGATCGACGAGGCTCGTCGTCACCGCCACCTGGGCGGCGAAGTGGAAGACGGCCGCCGCCCCGCGGACGGCGCGGCGGACCGCCTCGGGATCGCGGACGTCGGCGAGCTCGAAGGCGACGCGCTCGCCGTGCTTGCGCCGCAGCCAGTCGAGGTTCGCCTCGACGCCAGCGCGCGAGAGGTTGTCGAGGATGCGCACCCGGCGGCCGGCGGAGAGCAGGTGGTCTGCCAGGTTGGTGCCGATGAAGCCGGCGCCGCCGGTGACGACGATCGGCCGCGCGCCGGGGTGCGCCCGCCGGAGCCGGTTGGCGGCGCGGTTGGGGTCGACGGCGCTCATACCGTCAGCCCCCGGGCGGTGAGCTCGCCGCGCGCCTGGGCGACGCGGTCGGCGGCCACCTGCCCCTCGAGCCAGGAGGCGAGCTCGGCGAGCCCGTCCTCGAGGGTCACCCGCGGCGAGTAGCCGAGATGGCGGCGGGCGAGGGTGATGTCGGCGAAGCAGTGGCGGATGTCGCCCACCCGGTAGTCGCCGGTGATCTCGGGCTCGATCTCGCCGCAGCCCAGCACCCGCGCCATGCTCGCGGCGATGGCGCGGACGGTGAAGCTCCGGCCGCCGCCGATGTTCAGCGCGCGCCCGGCGGCCTCCGGCCGCTCGAGCGCCAGCCGGCAGGCGCGGGCGACGTCGTGGACGTGGACGAAGTCGCGCTGCTGCAGCCCATCCTCGAAGATCAGCGGCGGGTTGCCGTTGAGATATCGCGCGGCGAAGATCGCGAGCACCCCGGTGTAGGGGTTCGACAGCGCTTGGCGCGAGCCGTAGGCATTGAAGAAGCGCAGAGCGACGGTCGGGATGTCGTAGGCGCGGCCGATCATCAGGCACATCCGCTCCTGGTCGTACTTCGAGAGGGCGTAGACGGAGGAGAGCGCCGGCGGCTTGGCCTCGTCGGTCGGCACCGGCGCCAGGGGCCCTCCGTCGGCGCCGTGGAGCTCCCAGTCGCGGTCGCGGAGCTGCTCGCGGCTGCGCTCGAAGCCGTCGACCGGCCGGCCGGCGGCGTCCTGATAGCGCCCCTCGCCGTAGATGCTCATGCTCGAGGCGACCACCAGCTTGGCGACCGGGCTCTCGATCAATGCCTCGAGCAGCACCGCCGTCCCCAGGTTGTTGACCGCGGTATAGCTCGCCAGCTCGTACATGCTCTGGCCGACGCCCACCATCGCCGCCAGATGGAAGACGGCGTCCACCCCAGCGACCGCTCGGCGCACGGCGACCGGGTCGCGCACGTCTCCGCGGATCAGCTCGACCTCCGGCGACAGGTACCCGGGCCTGCCCGCGTCGGGGCCATGCACCTGCTCGCTCAGATTGTCGAGCGCCCGCACGGTGTAGCCCTGCGCCAGCAGCTCGTCGGCCAGATGGGAGCCGATGAAGCCTGCCCCACCCGTGATCAGTACCCGCCCTCTCATGCCTCGCCTCCTCGCCCTCGGCCGGTTGCCGTTCTCGCTATCGATGCATCTGTATAGGCGATACGCCACCTCTCGTTCCGGGTAACGGCAAAAGCAATCGGCATGCCATTGTTTGTGGCAAAAGCCGAGCGGCGTTGGAGACAAGGGATGCCTACTAAGGAGGTAGGCTTCGCGCAACACTCCGGAAGGTGTCGAGAAAAGCTGCCCTCTCGCGCCTCGGAATCTATCGAGGACACGCCGGAAAGCGGGGATGAGAGGATCGGTCAGTTGAGAAAGCGGGACGGGGGGCGCCCGGCCGGGCGCCCCCATCGTCCGCTCTACAACTTGGCGCTACGGCTTACCGGGGTGCTGCGCCTGCTGGGGCATGGCCGGCCGCGGGATCGTGATGTCGACCGGCGTCACCTTGCCGAAGTCGGCGAGCGGCCGATCGGTGCCCTTGCTCGGCCCCACGACGACGATCGCGAACTGGTCGGGATGGAGGTACTTGGTGGCGGCGGCCCGTACCTGGGCAGGGGTGACCGCCTCGACGCCGGGCCGGTACTTCGCCAGCCAGTCGAGCGGATAGCCATAGTACTCGAGGTCCAGCTCCTGCTCGAGCACGCTGCGCCGCGAGTCGACGCGGAAGATGAAGGAGTTGAGGAGCGCCTGCTTGGATTTCTCGACCTCCTCGTCGGTCGGCGGCTTGGCGGCCATGTCGCGCGCCTCGACGAGCAGGGCCTCGATGCCGGCGCCGGTCGACTCCGTCTTGGTGGTGAGGAAGAAGGTGGTCAGGCCGGGGTGGTCCCAGTCGTCGCCGACCTCGCCGAAGACCGAGTAGGCGAGTCCCTTCTTCGAGCGCACGTTCGAGAAGAGCCGGGAGGCGGAGCTCCCCGAGAGGATGTAGTTCATCACCTCGACGGAGTAGTAGTCGGGGCTGTTGCGGACGATGCCGAGGCCGCCCATCGCGACGTTCGACTGCGTCATGTCGTTCTTCTCGACGTAGTAGACGCCTGGCGCGGCCGTGGTGCGGTACGGCGGCGCCGGCGGAGCCGCCGGCGCCCCCTTCGCCCAGTCGCCGAAGGCGGCCTGGATCAGCTTCAACGCCTCGTCGCGGCGGAAGTCGCCCACCAGGCCGAGCACCACGCCGTCGGGGTGGAAGTACGCGGCATGCCAGGAGGTGAGGTCGGCGCGGCCGATGCGGCCGAGGCTCGCGAAAGTGGGGGTGCGGGCGTAGGGGGAATCGGGCCCGTAGACGACTTTGCGGAACTCGCGGCTGACCACCTGCTGCGGGTTGTCGTTCTGCCGCGCGACCTGCGCGATCGCCTGGTTCCTCGCCACCGCCAGCTTGTCCTCGGCGAAGGCCGGGCGGCGGAGGACGTCGGCGAACACCTGGAAGACGGCCGGAAAGTCCTCCTTGAGAGAGGAGAGGGTGACGCGGCCGGAGTCCTCGCCGATCGAGCTCTCGATCGATGCCCCCTTGTCGCTCAGGTAGTCGTCGAGCTGGTCGGCCTTCATCCGGGCGGTGCCGCCGGCGCGGAGCATGCGGCCGGTGAGCGCCGCGAGGCCCGACTTCTCGGCCGGCTCCAGGCGCGAGCCGGTGTGGACGAGGGCGACGGCATCGACGAGCGGCAGCTCGTGGTCCTCGAGCAGCATGACGATCATGCCGTTCGGCAGCGCAATCCGCTCCGGCTGCGGGATCTTGAGCTCGGGGAGCGGCGGGTAGTGGAGGTCGCGGATGCTCTTGGCGGGTCCGGCGGCCAGCGCGGGCAGGGCCGCGGCGGCCAGGAGGATGCCGGCGACGAGCGCTGCGCCGCGAGCTCCCGCGTGGTGGGGTCTGGTGACGGTCATCGCTGTCTCCTGGAGGCCGCTAGCGGCCGCTCTGGGTCGGCCGCGCGGCCGGCGCGGCGGGCGCCTTGCCGTCGGCAGCGGTGACGATCATCGCCACCGTGCGGTTGGTCTTCTCGAAGGTGCGGCTGGCTACCCGCCGGATGTCGGCCTTGGTGACCTTCTCGATGCGGTCGAGGTTGCGGAACACGTCGCGCCAGTCGCCATGGATGTGCCACGCGTCGGCGAATCGGGAGGCGATGCCGCCGTTGGTGCGCAGCGACCGCACGAGGTCGGCGCGGGCGCGGGTCTTGAAGCGGGCGAGCTCCTCGTCGGTCACGTCCTCGCGCTTCAGCCGCTCGAGCTCGGTGCGGAGACCCGCCTGGACTTTCTCGTCCGATGAGCCGACCGCGGGGACGGCGAGGACGGCCCACAGGGTCGGATACTTCTCGCCGGGGAAGCCGGAGAACGACTGCACCTGGATCGCCGTCTTCTGGTCCCGCACCAGGGAGCGGTAGAGGCGCGAGGCGCGGCCGTAGGTCAGGATGTCGTCGATCGCGTCATAGACCTCGTTGTCGGGGTCGCTCGCCGCCGGGCGATGATAGGCCTCGAGATAGAACGGCTGCGAGGGGTCCTCGAGCACCACCGTGCGCTCGGCGATCTGCGGCGGCTCGACGGTGCGCAGCGCCTCCGGCCGCGGCCGCGCCGGGATGCGCCCGAAGTACTCGTCGAGGAGCGGCACGAAGGTCTTGGGGTCGATGTCGCCGACGACGACCGTCACCAGGTTGGCCGGCACGTAGTACTTGTCGAAGAATCTCCTGGCGTCGGTCAGGGTGAAGGCATGGAGGTCGCTCGACCAGCCGACCGTCGGGTGCTGATAGGGGTGGGCGATGAAGGCGGTGGTGACGAGCTGCTCGATCAGGCGTCCGACCGGCTGGCTCTCGGTGCGCAGGCGCCGCTCCTCGAGCACCACGTCGCGCTCCTTGTAGAACTCGCGGAAGACGGGCTGGGCGAAGCGGTCGGACTCGAGGTAGGCGAAGAGCTCGGCCTTGTTGGCGGGCAGGGAGTAGAAGTAGCCGGTCTCATCGGCGGCGGTGAAGGCGTTCAGTCCCACTCCCCCGGCGCTCGACAGGATGTCGTCGAACTCGTTCTTGACGACGTAGCGGTCGGCCTCGTCGTTCTTCTTCTTGAACTCGGCGTAGAGCGCCTGGACCTTCTTCTCGTCGGGGCGCGGCGAGAGGCGCTCGGCCTGGTAGGCCTGGTAGGCGGCCTCCAGGGCGTCGATCGCCTTCTGCTCGGCCGGATAGTCGCGGGTGCCGATGTCGTGGGTACCCTTGAAGGCCATGTGCTCGAACATATGGGCGAGGCCGGTGATCCCCGTCACCTCCTGCGCCGAGCCGGCGTCGACCAGGGTCTCGAAGGAGAACACCGGCGCCTCCGGCCGGCGGACGAGGATGAACGTCCAGCCGTTCGGCAGCACGTGGACGGTGGTTCTGGCCTCGAAGTCCCTCAAGTCCTGGGCGGCGGCGGAGGGTGCCATGAAGGTGGCCGTGGCCGCCGCGACGGCGAGCAGCCAGGACGACGACGGCGAGGATCGGCTTCGGTCGTTGCGATCGCGCATGGAGCATCGGGGATTACCTCGTGAAAGGGGTGTCACCGCGGGTTTACGTCGCGGCGAGGGAGAAGTTTATCCCGAAGGCGGGCAGCCGCGCCGGGTCGCCGCCGCGAGCACCGGCGCATCGCTCGGCGGCGCGCGGACTACCGCCGGATCGCGGCCAGGAACTTGTCGAGCGGCAGGGTGTTCAAGACGTCCGCGGCGGTCAGCCCTGCGCGGCGGGCCTGGTCGACGCCGAAGCGCATGAGGTCGAGCTCGCGGGGGCGGTGGGCGTCGGTGCTGACGACGATCTTGCAGCCGAGGCTGCAGGCGAGCGACAGGTGGGTATCCTTGAGGTCGAGGCGATCGGGGCTCGAGTTGGCCTCGACGGCGACCGCGAGGCGCGCCGCCTCCGCGAGCACCTGCTCGATGTCGAAGTCGAGCGGCTTCCTGCGATGGATGAGCCGGCCGGTCGGGTGGGCCAGGATGCCGACCCGCGGATGGCGAATGGCCTTCAGGATGCGCGCCGTCTGCTCGTCCCGCGGCAGCTCGAAGCGGGAGTGGATCGAGACGACCACGAGGTCGAGGCCGGCGAGCATCTCCTCCTCGAGGTCGAGCGTGCCGTCGGCCAGGATGTCGATCTCCATGCTCTTGAGGATGCGGATCTCCGGATGGCGCGCCTGGACGGCGGCGATCTCCCCCCACTGCAGGGCGAGCCGGTGGGCGTCCAGGCCGCGCACCATGGCGAGCGCCTTGCTGTGGTCGGTGATCGCCATGTACTCGTAGCCGCGGGCGGCGCAGGCGGCGACCATCTCCTCGAGCGTGGCGCGGCCGTCGGACCAGGTCGAGTGCATCTGGAGATCGCCACGGAGGTCCTCGACCCGCAGCAGATCCGGGAGCCGCCCGTGCTCGGCCCGCTCGAGCTCGCCGCGGTCCTCGCGCAGCTCGGGCGGGATCCATGGGAGGCCCACCGCGGCGTAGACCTCGGCCTCCTCGCGGCCGGCGATCGGCCGCGCCGCCCCGTCCGTCTCCTCGATGTCGCCGGCGCGGAAGACGCCGTACTCCGAGATCCGCAGGCCGCGCAGCGCCGCGCGGCGGCGCAGGTGCACGTTGTGCTCCTTGGAGCCGGTGAAGTAGAGGAGGGCGGCGCCATAGCAGTCGCGCGGCACGGCGCGGAGGTCGACCTGGAGGCCGGAGCCGAGGACGACCGAGGCCCGCGTCGGTCCCGACATCAGCACCCGCTCGATCTGCGGGTAGGCGAGGAAGCACGCCATGATCGGGCCCTGCGCCGCGGCGTCGGCGGCGATGGCGAGGAGGTCGACGTCGCCCACCGTCTCGGTGCGGCGGCGATAGCTCCCGGCGACCTCGAGCCGCTCGATCCCCGGCGCCGCCGCGAGGTAGGCGCGGAGCGGCTCGACGTGGCGCTCGGCGGTGGCGAGGAGCATGCGGGTGCCGCGCTCGCGCGCCTCGGCGATCCCCTGGAGGATCTTCGCCTGGCTCTTCTCGCCGAAGCCGGCGACGGCGGCGACGCGGCCGGCGCGCGCCGCCTCTTCGAGCTCCTCGACGGTGCCGACGGCGAGCTCGTCGAAGAGCCGCCGTGCCTTCTTGGGCCCCAGGCCGGGCAGGCGCATCATGGCGAGGAGCGAGCGCGGCATCTGGGCGAGGAGCTCGTCGCGATAGGCGAGCGTGCCGGTCGTCACCAGCTCGCGGATGTGCCCGGCCATCTCCTTGCCGATCCCCGTCAGATCGGTGAGCGGCGCCCCTTCGGTCACCCGCCGCGCGAGCGACACGGTTTGCGCCTCGACCGTCCGCACGGCGTTGCGGTACGCGCGGACGCGGAACGGGTTGCCGCCCAGGATCTCCAGGACGTCGGCCACTTCGGAGAGGGCGCGGGCGATCTCGACGTTGTCCATTGAGCGTCTCGTCCTCCTGCAGGTGCCAGCAAGGCCGAGGCCAACCCCCACGAGATCTATCCGCGCGCCGCGGCCTCGCCCCGGCGCCGGCGGAGCCGCTCGCCCGCGAAGACCAGCAGGAGGACGAGCGCCAGCGGCTCGCTCTCGAAACGGAAGCGGTTGTTCTCGCCGATCTCGACCGAGTTCCCCACCACCGCGACGTAGACGACGGTGAAGACGAGGAAGAGGAGGGTTGCGGCGCCGGCGAGATCGCCCTGCCGGAAACGGCGGCGAGCGGAGCGAACGCCGTGGAGGAGGGCGGCCGGCAGCAGGAGGAAGATCGCCCAGGCGATGTGCGACGGCCCGAGCCGGCCGGCGAAGGGCTCCGGCTGGAGGTAGAGCAGGCGGTCGAACCAGCGGGAGAAGCCGGCGATGCGCAGCCGGTTGTCCAGCAGCCAGGCGCTGTCGGCGGCCGAGCGCAGGTAGATCAGCCAGGCGGTGACCACGCCGTGCAGGTAGTCCGCCGGACGGCGGCGGACGAAGGCCCGTGTCGCCGCGAGATAACGCCGCGAGATCTCGACGTAGGCGAGGTGGTTCAGGTTGCGCGCCCGCGTGCTCTTCACCGGCATGTCGAGGACGGGGATGCCGGTCGGGAGCGGCAGCGGTGCCAGCCCGGCGTAGTCGCCGAGCGGCGAGAAGGGCTCGACGGCGAGGATCGACTCCGCCGGGTCGGCGGCGGCGAGCCGCGCGAGCTCGGCCGGCGGCGTCAGCTTGGTGGCGATCTTGGCGAGGCTCATCCCCAGCCAGGAGGAGGAAGAGAAGGTCCCGAAGCGCGCGGCGTTCCACCCGTACCAGAGGGCGACGGCGAGGACCGGCAGGGCGGCGGCGGCGAGCGCCGCGCGCCGCAGCGGGCGGACGACGAGAGCGGTGCCGGCGGCGGCCGCGGCGAGGAAGAAGACCAGGTGGAAGAGGCTCTGGGTCAAGGCGACCGCGGCGAGGAGGCCGAAGCAGGCGAGCCCGTCGGCGCGGCGGCCGGCGGCGGCGAAGCGGTGGAGGAAGAGGGCGGCGAGGGCGAGCGCCGCCATCACCGGGTAGCTGTAGAAGAGGAGGTTCTCGGTGAGGATCGCGGCCGGCGAGGCGAGAAAGAGGGCGACCGCCGGCAGGCGCAGGCGGTCGGGGGACCCCGAGCCGCGACGAGAGCGCCAGCAGAGCGGCGCCGAGCAGGAGGCCGCAGGCTGCGAAGGCGGCATGGAAGGCGAGGTGGGGCAGGCCGCCCGGCAGGCGGAGGACGGCGCCCAGGAAGAGGTTGAAGAGCGGCGGCTGCGAGTGGAGATGGAGGAGGCTCCGCCAGAGGTCGGTCCTGAGGAGCTGCGGGTCGATGTATTGCCAATAGAAGAGGAGCGTGCTGTCGTCGAAATGGACCCCGGCCGCCCGGTAGAGGAGCCGCGAGGCGACGAAGACCGCGGTGAGGGCGAAGAGCTCGCCCCGTCCGAGGGGCTCCACCGGCCGGGCGCTCACGGTATCGCCGATCATCGCGCGGACTCGCGCCGCGGAGCGCGCCCGATCTCGGCCACCAGCGCGCCGAAGAGGCAGGCGGCGAGGAGAGGCACGGCGATTCCGACGATGAGGATCGACCGCTCCGCGGGCCCGCCGGCCAGGCGGCGGATGAGATCCGTATGAGTGAGGCCGGCGAGGAGGACGGCGGTGCCGGCGAGCGGGAGCGGCGCGCGCCGCCGGAGGGCCTCGGCGGCGAGGAGCGCCAGACCGGGCAGCGCGAAGAGCTGGTAGTGGTACCAGGAGATCGGCGAGGCGAGCGTCGCGAGCGCGGTGAGCGCCGCCAGAGCGAAGAGGCGGTCTCGCGGAGTGTCGAACCCTGCCGACTCTCCATCTCGTTCCGCGCGCACGGCGAGCGCGAAGAGCCCCGCCGCGAGCGCCAGGAGGGCGACCCACGCCGAGAGCCGTCGCCGCCAGGGAGTCAGGTGCAGCTCCGCGGGGTTGTTCCCCGCCAGCCAGTCGTCGGGGATGGGGTCGACGCCCATCTGGCGCGGCGGGTAGGTGCCGCGCAGAGCCGCCGCCGGCAGCGACAGGTTGAGCGGCGCCGGCGTCCCCATCCAGTAGTCGCCGCTCGCCGGGAGGTGCGGCGGCGCGGTGGCGAGGGCGAGGAGCAGCCAGGGCAGGGCGACCGCCGCCGCGGCGACGGCGAGGCCGGCGGCGAGGGCGCGCCGGCGCTCCCGCCCCAGATAGGCGGCGAGGAGGAGGCCCGGCCACAGCTTGATCGCCGCGGCGAGCCCGATCGCTCCGGCCGCCCGCCCCGGCCGCGACGCGTCCCACCGCCAGGCGAGCGCGAGGAGGAGGAGCAGGAGGGGATTGACCTGCCCGAGCGCCAGGTTCTCCGGGATCGTGCCGCCGGCCGCCCACACCATGGCGACCGCGGCGAGCGCCGGCAGGTCGCCGCCCAGCGGCCGGAGCAGGCAGGCCGCCGCCCCGATCAGGCAGCCCTGAGAGAGCAGGAACCAGATCGCCCGCGCCGTCCCGAGCGGCAGCCGCGCGAGCGGCGTCACCAGGACGGGGAGGAGCGGCGGGTAGTCGAAGCCGTGGGCGAACGGCGTCGTGCCGTCGAGGATCGCGGCGGCCGCCTGGCGGTAGTAGCCGAAATCCCCCGCGGTCCGGAAAAGGAAGGGCCAGACGACGAAGACGGTCCGGTAGAAGTACACGACGGCGCACGCCGCGAGGAGCAGCCAGGCCGTGCGCCGGATGGGCATCGGCGGCGGATGTTACGGGCGACCCTACGGGGTGTCAATGTAGGGGCCCGGCGCGCCGCGGCGCGCCGCGAGACGAAAAAGCCGGCCAGGGGAGCTCCCCGGCCGGCTGCGCTCCACGGGCTTCGTCCTCGGCCCTACCCCGCCCCGGCGAGGCCCGCCTCGGCCGCGAGCTCGACCGTGCGCCGGCGCATCAAGACGATACCTCCGCGCGATCGGCGCCGTTCGGGCCGTGGGAGTGCCCGGCGCCGTTCCCGCCCACCGCGCCGTGGCCGTGGTGGTGGGTCCGACCGTGGCCGTTGCCGCCCGGCCGCATGACGATCTTGATGCAGCTGTCCTCTTTGTCGCGGAACATCTTGTAGCCGCCGGGGGCGCCGTCGAGGTCGAGGCGGTGGGTGATGAGGCGGGCGGGGTCGATCTCGCCGTTCTCGACCCGCGCCAGGAGCGGCCGCATATAGCGCTGGACGTGGGTCTGCCCCATGCGCAGGGTCAGGCCCTTGTTGAAGGCGGCGCCGAAGGGAACCTTGTCGAGGAGGCCGCCGTAGACGCCGGGGATCGAGAGCGTGCCGCCCTTCCGGCAGGCCTGGATCGCCTCGCGCAGAGCGTGCGGTCGGTCGGTCTCCAGCCGGAGCGTCTGCTTCGCCTTGTCGTAGAAGGCGTCGATCGTCGTGCCGTGGGCCTCCAGCCCCACGGCGTCGATGCAGGCGTCGGGGCCGCGGCCGCCGGTCACGCTCACGCAGCTCGTCGACGACCGAGACCTGCTCGTAGTCGAGGGTCTCGGCCCGCCCCAGGTCTGCGCGAGGAGCAGCCGCTCGGGCACGCGGTCGATGGCGATCACCCGCTCGGCGCCGAGCATCCAGGCGCTCTGGATGGCGAACTGGCCGACCGGCCCGCAGCCCCAGATGGCGACCGTGTCGCCGGGCTGGATGCCGCAGTTCTCGGCCGCCATGTAGCCGGTGGGGAAGATGTCGGAGAGGAAGAGCACCTGCTCGTCGGCGAGGCCGTCGGGGACCTTGATCGGGCCGACGTCGGCGAAGGGGACGCGCACGTACTCGGCCTGCCCGCCGGCGTAGCCGCCGGTCATGTGGGAGTAGCCGAAGAGGCCGGCGGGCGAGTAGCCGTAGGCGGTCTCCGCCACCACGGCGTTGGGGTTCGAGTTGTCGCAGAGCGAAAACAGCTCCCGCTGGCAGAAATAGCAGCGCCCGCAGGAGATGGTGAAGGGCACGACGACCCGGTCGCCGATCTTCAGGTTCTTGACGTCGCGCCCCAGATCGACCACCTCGCCCATGAACTCGTGGCCGAGGATGTCGCCCTTCTTCATCGTCGGGATGTAGCCGTCGTAGAGGTGGAGGTCGGAGCCGCAGATGGCGGTCAGGGTGATGCGCACGATGGCGTCGCGCGGGTTCAACACGCGGGGATCGGGCACGGTCTCGACGCGGACGTCCTCTTTGCCGTTCCAGCACACTGCTCGCATGGTGAGAATCCTTTCGGCCGGCGGCCTTAGAGCGGGTTTCCGATGTTGATCAAAGGACGGTGGCCCGCTGGTTGGCCATCGATCGTGGCGATCTCTCCGGCCTCCATGAGCTCCTTGAAGCGGCGCAGGTCCTCGCGCACCTGGCGCTCGGTCCCCTGATGGACGACCGGCGCCACGACCCGGCCGAGGGCGTTGCCGGGAAGGCCGGCCTCCATGGTCACGAACACCATGGTGCCGCGGTTGCCGGTCGCGGCGGTGAACCGTACCTCGCCACCGGTCTCGATCTCGGAGCCGGGCAGCGAGCGCCAGGCGAGGCGGCGGCCGGGCTCCTCGGCGGTGAGCTCGGCGTCCCACTCGGCCTTCCAGCCGATCGGCGTCTTGCCGACCCAGTGCGAGCGACCGTCGCCGGTCTCGACGACCGACTCCAGGTGCTTCATGAAACGGGGGAGGTTCGACAGCTGGCGCCAATACTCGTAGAGCTCCCCCGCCGGACGGTCGATGGTGACGCTAGCCCGCAGATTGGGGAGCGGCGCGGGCGCCTCGTCCGCCTCGCCTCCCGAGATGGCGCGCGGCACCCAGCGGCCATGCGGCAGCCAGTTGCCAGTCGTGCCGCGGTAGACGAGCGGCACGCCGGCGAGCGCCAGGCCCGCGGCGCGCCACGAGCGGTCGCGCGAAGTGTAGGCGGCATAGGCGAGGACGGCGGCGCCGCCGACCACCAGGGCGGCGCCGACGGCCGAGGCGACGGTGCCGGCGGTCTCGGAGCTCGCGTGGGGGTTGAAAGCCGTGAGGGGATTTTCCGTGCTCTGTCGTGAGGGCTCGAGGGTTACTGCGTCTCGCACGTTCTCTTCTCCTGTCGAGGTGAGGTGAGGGTGTTCTTGCGTTCGCTGGCTCTCCGGGGGGAAGCCCCGCGTGTGACCGCGGGACGGGGAGAATCAGGCCGCAAGACACGTGCCACCAGGCGAAGACGCAGCGTCGAGCGATCGTCGGACCGGTAGGCGGCCGCTCGAATCGCCGCACGGGAGACTTTCGTGCAGAATACGCGGCCATGCCCGAGAGCTCCGAGGTCCCGCAGGTCACCATCTACACCGACGGCGGCGCCGACCCCAATCCGGGGCCGGGCGGCTGGGCGGCCATCCTCTTAGAAGAGGCGGGCGGCCGCGGGAAGGAGCTCTCGGGCGGCGAGCCCTTCACCACCAACAACCGCATGGAGCTGACGGCCGCCATCCGCGCTTTGGAGGCGCTCAAGGTGCGCTGCCGGGTGCGGCTGCTGACCGACTCCCAGTACCTGCGGCGCGGGGTGACCGAGTGGCTGCCGGGCTGGGTGGCGCGCGGCTTCCGGCGTAAGGAGGGGGCGTTGCAGAACGAGGACCTGTGGCGCCGTCTGGCCGAGCTCGCCGCCGCCCACGAGGTGCGCTGGGACTGGGTGCGCGGCCACTCGGGCAACCGCCACAACGAGCGCGCCGACCGCCTGGCGACCGCGGCGCGCGCCAAGCTCCTGGGCGAGACCGTCCGGCTCGAGCCCGCGCCGGTGGCGGCGCCGGGCGAGGCGGAGGTCTTCCTCCGCGTTTCCTGCGCCGGCGGCAAGGGGGGCTGGGCGGCGATGGTGCGGCAGGACGGCGAGGAGCGGATCCTCGCGGGCGGCGAGAGCCCGACGACCGCCAACCGCCTCGACCTCCTGGGGGCCGCCACCGTCCTCGAGAGCCTGCCGCCCGGCGCCGCGGTCGCCCTGCACACCGGCTCGGACTACCTGAGGAACGGCGCCACCGGCTGGATCGCCGGCTGGAAGAAGCGCAACTGGAAAACCCAGGAAGGCGCCCCGGTGCAGAACCGCGAGCTCTGGCAGCGTCTGGAAAGGGCGATGGCCGCCCGCCGCGTCCGCTGGCCGGCGGTCAAGGGCCGCGACCTCCCCGAGCTCGACGCCCTGGCCGACCCCGCCCGCGAGGCCGCCGGGCGCGACAAGCCGGTGAGGAAGCCGGCGCCGCGCAAGAACCGGTTCGACGGCGCCGAGGAGCCCTAGCGAAGCTCGGGAGCCGGTAACGGCCTCAGACCTCGGCGCCGGCCTGGCGGACGAGCGCGAGGAAGGCTTCTTCGTCGAGGGTCTCGACGCCGAGGCGGCGGGCGTCGTCGGCCTTCGAGCCGGCGTCGTCGCCGATCACGACGTATCCGGTCGCCTTGCTGACCGAGCCGACGACGCGCCCGCCGAGGGACTCGACGAGCTCCTTCGCCTCCGGCCGCGACAGGCGGGCGAGGGCGCCGGTGAAGACGAACTTCTTGCCGGCGAGGGGCCGCGGGGCGGCCTTGGCGGCGGGGGCGGGAACGGTCGCTTCGACCTCGACCTTGGTCAGGAGCTCGTCGAAGATCGCGGCGTTCTGCGGCTCGGCGAAGAAGGCGGTGATCTGCTCGGCCATCCGCGGGCCGACGCCGGCGACGTCCTGGAGCGCCTCGGGGCCGGCGGCGCGGACGGCCGCGAAGGAGCCGAAGTGGCGCGCCAGGTCGCGCGCCACCGTGACCCCGACCTCCGGGATGCCGAGGCCGTAGAGGAAACGCGGCAGCGTCGTGCGGGAGGCCTTCGCCAGGCTCTCGACCAGCTTGCCGGCCGACTTCTCGGCGAAACCCTCGAGCGGGACGAGCTGCTCGGGCGTGAGGTCGAAGAGCTCGGGGAGCTGGCGCACCAGGCCCTGGGCGACGAAGAGCTTGGCGCTCTCCTCGCCGAGCCCTTCGACGTCGAGCGCCTCGCGGCTGGCGAAGTGGACGATGCGGCCGGCGAGCTGGGCCGGGCACTCGAAGCCGTTCGGGCAGACGGTGAAGGGGCCGCGCTCGACGAGCGGCGTGCCGCAGGAGGGGCAGGCGTCGGGCATCGTCCAGGCCGGGGCGCGCTCGCGCTCCGGCTCCTCGAGGCGCTCGATCACCTGCGGGATGACGTCGCCGGCCCGCTGCACCCGCACCCGGTCGCCCTCGCGCACGTCCTTGCGCGCCACCTCCTCGCGGTTGTGCAGGGTGGCGCGCGAGACGGTGACGCCGCCGATCTCGACCGGGAGCATGAGGGCGACCGGGGTGACGACGCCGGTCCGCCCGACGCTCGGCACGATCGAGAGGATGCGGGTGACCTCCTTGCGCGGCGGGAACTTGAAGGCGAAGGCCCAGCGCGGGTGGCGCGAGGTCCAGCCCAGCCGGTCGCGGGCGGCGAGGTCGTCGAGCTTGATGACGACGCCGTCGATCTCGTAGCCGAGGTCGTCGCGCCGCGCCTCGAGGTCGGCGTGATAGGCGAGGATCTCGGGGAGCGCCGCCGCCTGGCGCACCAGGCCGTTGACGCGGAATCCCCAGTCGCCGAGCGCGGCGAGCACTTCCCACTGCGTAGTGATGCCGGCGATGCCCGGGCCGCCGGCGGCATCGCCGGTATCACCGGAATCGTCGGTAGCGGCGCCGGTGCCCAGGGGAAAGAGGATGTCGTAGGCGTAGAGGTCGAGGGGCCGCGCGGCGGTGAGCTTCGGGTCGAGCTGGCGCAGGGCCCCGGCGGCGGCGTTCCGCGGGTTGGCGAACGGCTCCTTGCCCTCCGCCATCAGCCGCTCGTTGAGCGCCTCGAACGGTTTGGCGTGCATGATGATCTCGCCGCGCACGGCGAGGAGCGGCGGGGCCGGGCGCTCGCCCTCGCGCAGCCGCAGCGGCACCGCCGCGATGGTGCGGACGTTCTCCGTCATCCCCTCGCCCTTGGTGCCGTCGCCGCGGGTCGAGGCGCGGACGAGGACGCCGCGCTCGTAGACCAGCTCGACCGAGGCGCCGTCGAGCTTGGGCTCGAGGACGTAGGCGACGGCGGTCTCGCCGCCGAGCCCCTTCCTCACCCGCTCGTCGAAGCGCGCCAGGGCCGGCTCCTCGCGGTCCGAGTCGAGGGAGAGGAGCGGCGCCAGGTGCTCGACGGTGGGGAAGCTCGACAGGGGCTCGCCGGCCACCCGCTGGGTGGGGGAGTCCGGCGTGCGGAGGTCGGGGAACGCCTCCTCGAGCCCCTGGAGCTCGTGGTACAGCCGGTCGTACTCCTCGTCGGAGACCTCCGGCGCGTCCTTCACGTAATAGAGGTGGTCGTGGTGGCGGATCGTCGTCCGCAACGTCTCGGCCCGCTTCGCGGCGTCGGCGCGTCGCATCGTCTTCTCCCCCGCCTTCCGGCGGAGGACTCTAGCACGCGGGGCGATCCCTCCTGGGGCTCTCCGCGCCGGCTCGGCGCGCCGCCTCGATCGAGCGGTTGATTGATAGGCTAGCCGGGCGCCTCCGGGCACTCCGGAGCCGTCTCCAGGGAGCGCACGGATGTCGCTGTGGACGCGCGCAGGGCTCTCCTGGCGTGAGCTCGTCCTGCGGATCTACCGGCAGATCTTCGAGGACGCCCTGCTCGGCCACTGCGCCGAGCTGGCCTACTATTTCCTCTTCGCGGTCTTTCCGCTGCTGCTCTTCCTCACCTCGCTCTTGGGCTACCTCGCCCAGGCGAGCGACGAGGTGCGGGTCAACCTCTTCACCTACATCGCCCGCGTCGCCCCCTCGGCCGAGATCACCCGGCTGCTCTCCGGCACCCTGGACGAGATCGCCGCCGGCCGCGGCAAGACCAAGCTCTCGCTCGGCCTGCTGGGCGCCGTCTGGGTCTCCTCGAACGGCATGATGGCGATCGGCAGCACGCTCAATCTCGCCTGCGGGTTCCGCGAGCGGCGGCGGTGGTGGAAGCGGCGGCTGATCGCCATCCTGCTGACCGTCACCTTCGCCGTGTTCCTGGTCTCGGCCCTCGTCGTCATGATCGCCGGCGGCACCATCGGCGAGGCGCTCGCCCAGCGGGTGGGTCTCGGGCCGCTCTACGGCCTCCTCTGGCGAGTTCTCCAGTGGCCGCTCATCCTCGTCTTCCTCGTCATCTCCTTCGAGATGGTCTACAACTATGCCCCCGACGTCGGCGACCATGCCTACCGCGAGTGGTGGACGCCGGGCGCGATCACCGGCGTCGTCCTCTGGCTGGGGGCCTCCTTCGGCCTGCGCCTCTACCTCGCCTATGTCCACACCTACTCGCGGGCCTACGGCGGCCTGGGGGCGGTGATCTTCCTGCTCGTCTGGTTCTACTTGACCGGCTTCGCCATCCTGATGGGGGGCGAGGTCAACTCGGAGATCGCCCGCGCCCTCGACGAGCGGGCGGTGCGCGAGGGGCGCGCGCCGGCCCCGGCGCGGGCGGCCCGCTGGCTGCGGCGGCGGCGGCGGCGCGCCGTGGCGAAGTAGCGGGCCCGAGGCGGCGGCCGGCGCCGCGCCGCTACTCCGGCGGCGGGCAGTGGAGGTCGCGCCGGCGCTCGAGGTCGTGGACGACGGCGCGGCGGAAGCCCTCGCGGCCGGCGCTCGCCAGCAGCTCCCGGCGGTAGGTCTCGATGTCGACCAGCTCCAAACGGATGCGGATGGTCTTCCAGAGGCGCGGGAAGCGCTCGCCGGGGATCTGCACGTGGTGGAGACCGCCGCTGTAGGCGAGGATCATCCGCCCCTCGCCGACCGACTCCAGGATGTCGGCGATGCCGCCGCGGACGGTCATCGGCCGCCCCTCGGAATCGAGCCCGTTGGCGCGCTTCATCCGCCCCTCGGGGAGGATGATGACCATGGCGTCGGGATCGATGCGCTCGAGCACCGCCTTCCAGGTCTCGTCGCGCGCGCGGGTGATCGAGATGACGTGCTTGGCGATCAGACCGAAGAAGCGGCCGACGACGGCGCGGTCGGTCGTCTTCTGGGCGATCGGGACCACCCCGTGGCGGGCGAGCCGGTAGAGGAAGCCGAGCGGGCAGACGCCGGCGAAGAGCGGCTCGTAGAGGCTGGTGTGGTTCAAGAGCGCCGTCAGGCGGATGCGGCGCCAGCGGTCGCGCGGCGGATCGTCGATCCACTCCACGTCGAGGCGGTAGAAGAGGCGCGCGATGACCTTGACGGCGAGGAGGAGCAGGAAGTTGGCGGCGTCTCGCACGCTCCGCTCCTCAGCGCGCGGCGGCGAGCGGCTGCCCGGCCGCCCCTTCGTCGCCGCAACGCTCTGCCGCCATGCCGCCGACCTCCGGACCTTTCAGGATGGAGCCCGGATCATACAATGAGCGGCGGCGGCTCGCCGGGGCCGACCCGAGCCGATCCGAAGGCACTGGGTCCGTTTTGGGTCCCGAGGACGGCCGCCTGGAAGGGGGTCTGGGAGGGTGGTCCCGCGGTCGCCCGCAGCGGACCCAACGGACCCGCTGCCGACCCGGATGATAGGCTTCCGAGGAGCGAGATGCCTCCGACGATCACGTCACCCAGCCCGCCGGTGCCGGCGCAGTCGGCCGGCCGTCGCCGGCCGGCGATCTCCGCCATCGTCACCACGTTCAACGAGGAGGCCAACATCGCGGGGTGCATCGAGTCGCTCCTCTGGTGCGACGAGATCTTCGTCGTCGACTCCTTCTCGACCGACCGCACGCCCGAGATCGTCCGCGGCTTCCCCAACGTCCGCTTCTTCCAGCGCACCTACTACGGCTCGGCGTCGCAGAAGAACTGGGCGATGGACCAGGTCGCCCACGACTGGATCCTCATCTTCGACGCCGACGAGCGCTGCACCCCCGAGCTGCAGCGCGAGGTCGAGGCGCTCCTCGCCGCGGGCCCGCGGGCCGAGGGCTACACCATCAAGCGCCGCGTCTACTTCCTCGGCAGGGTCATCCGCTTCTCCGGCTGGCAGCACGACCGGGTGGTCCGCCTGATCAAGAAGGGCTCGGCGCGCTACCCCAACCGCCGCGTCCACGCCGACATGATCACCCGCGGTCCGACCCCGGTGCTCCGCAACCCGATGGAGCACTACATGGCCGACACGCTCGACGAGTACGTGCGGCGGATCGAGAAGTACAGCTTCTGGGGAGCCTCGCAGCACTGGCGCGAGGGCCGGCGCTCGGGCTTCGTCGAGGTCTTCGGCCGCTCCATCTGGCGTTTCTTCCGCACCTACATCTTCCAGCTCGGCATCCTCGACGGCATGCACGGCCTGGTCTTCTGCATGCTGCAGTCGTACGGCAGCTATCTCAAGTGGGCGCTCCTCTGGGGCTGGCACGTCAACGCCGCCCGCGGCCACCAGCCCAGCCTGCCGATCTTCGACGAGGACCAGTCGACCTGGCGGGGGATCGAAGCCGAGGACGACGGCCGCGACGCCGGCGCGCTCTCGGGGTAGCCGCCGTACTTCGGGCCCCTCAACCCGCCTGTAACCTTTCCCGCCCCGCCGCCGTAAGGTCGATCGGGAGCGCGCCGCTCCCGCGCTTCATCCAGGCTCGGAGGGGTACGGCGATGACGGATCTGTGGCGGGATTTGCGCTTTGCCGGCCGGATGCTGGGGAAGAGCCCGGCCCAGACGGCGGTGGCGGTGATCGCCCTGGGGTTGGGGATCGGCCTCGCCACGACGTCGTTCTCGATCGCCTGGGGGGCGCTCATGCGCGGCCTGCCGTTCGAGCGCTCCGAGCGCATCATGACCCTCTCCACCCACGACTCGGCGCACCCGCAGAACCACGGCGACGTCAACCCCAAGGATTTCGCCGCATGGCGGTCGCGCCAGACCTCGTTCGAGTCGCTCGCCGCCTTCGTCAACGGCACCGTCAACCTGAGCGGCGCCGAGCGCCCGGAGCGCTTCGAGGGCGCCTTCGCGACCGCCAACGCCTTCGACGTCCTGCGCGCCCGGCCCTTCCTCGGCCGCACCTTCCGCGCCGGCGAGGACGCGCCGGGCAGCCCGGTCGTCGCCCTCCTCTCCTACGGCCTCTGGCAGAGCCGCTACGGCAGGGACCCCCGGGTCGTCGGCCGCGCCATCCGCGTCAACGGCCAGCCGGCGACGGTCGTCGGCGTCATGCCGCCGGGCTTCGCCTTCCCCTTCTCCGAGCGGGTCTGGGTGTCGTTGAAGCTCGATCCGGCGCGCGCCGAGCGCGGCAAGGGGCAGGGCCTCTCGGTCTACGGGCGCCTCCGGGACGGCGTCGCCCCGGCGCGGGCGCAGGCGGAGATGAGCGCCATCGCCGGCACCCTCGCCCGCGCCTATCCGCAGACCAACCGCGACCTCCTGGTGCGCGTCGAGAGCTTCGTCACCGCCGCCATCGGCGCGCAGGTGGCGGGCCTCCTCTGGGTGATGCTCGGCTTCGGCGTCGTGGTGCTGCTCATCGCCTGCGCCAATGTGGCGAGCCTGATGGTCGCCCGCGCCTCGACCCGCACCCGCGAGCTCGCCATCCGCTCGGCGCTCGGCGCCGGCCGGCGGCGGGTGATGCTCCAGCTCCTCCTCGAGAGCACCCTCCTCTCCGCCGCCGGGGCGGTCCTCGGGATCGCGCTGGCGCGCCTCGGGGTGTACCTCTTCAACGCCGCGCTCGCGGTCAACGTCGACAACGCGCCGCCGTTCTGGATCCACATCGCCGTCGACGGCCCGGCGCTCGCCTTCACCCTCCTGCTGACCCTCCTCTCCGGCCTCGCCTGCGGCCTCTTCCCGGCGTTCCAGGCGTCGCGGGCGGACGTCAACTCGGTGCTCAAGGACGAGGGGCGCGGCTCGACCAGCCTGCGGATCGGCTGGTTCAGCCGCCTGCTGGTGGTGGGCGAGCTCGCCGTCTGCGCCATGCTCCTGGTCGGCGCCGGGCTCATGGTCAAGAGCATCGTGAAGCTCCAGGACCTGAAGCTCGGCTTCGACAGCCACGACCTGCTGACGGTGCGCGTGGCGCTCTTCGAGACGCAGTACCCGAAGCCCGCCGACCGCGCCGCCTTCTTCGCCGAGCTGCTGCGCCGGCTGGCGGCGCAGCCGGGCGTCGCCGGCACCGCGGCCACCGCGAGCCTGCCGACCAGCGGCGCGGACAACGACCGCTACGCGGTCTTCGGGCGCTCCTACCCGCACCCCGAGAACATGCCGCGGACCTACGAGGCGGCGGTCTCGCCGGGGTACTTCTCGACCCTGGGGACGCGGATCCTCGCCGGGCGCGACTTCGGCACCGCCGACCGCGCCGGCGCGCTCCCCGTCGCCGTCGTCAACCGCAGCTTCGCCGCCCGCGAGTGGCCGCGCGAGAGCCCGCTCGGCAAGCGCATCCGGATCGGCGTCGACGACAAGGAGCCCTGGCGGACGATCGTCGGCGTGGTGCCGGATCTCAAGATGGAGGGCCTGCAGAACGCCGACGAGTCGCCGGCCGGCATCTACCTGCCGCTCGCCCAGGATCCGCCCGGCTTCTGCAGCGTGGTCGTGCGGACGCACGGCGACCCCCTCGCCCTGCTGCCGGTGGTGCGGCGCGAGGTGGGCGGCCTCAACCGCGACCTGCCGCTCTACTTCATCCGCACCATGCGCCAGGTGGTCGAGCAGAACGGCTTCTTCCTGAACCTCTTCGGCACCGTCTTCGGCATCCTCGGCGCCGCCGCCCTGGTGCTCGCCTCGGTCGGCATCTACGGCGTCATCTCCTTCTCCGTCGCCCAGCGCACCCAGGAGATCGGCGTCCGCATGGCGCTCGGCGCGCGGCAGGCGAGCGTGCTCGGGATGATCCTCCGCCAGGGCGCGGTGCAGCTCGGCACCGGCCTCGGGATCGGCCTGCTGCTCGCCCTCGCCGCCGCCCGGCCGCTGCGCACGCTGCTGCTCGACGTCCAGCCGACCGACCCGCCGACCTTCGCCTGGGTGGCGCTGGTCCTCTGCGCCGTGGCGCTGGCGGCGAGCTACGTCCCGGCTCTCCGCGCCTCGCGGGTCGATCCGCTGGTCGCCATCCATTACGATTGAGGCGCGCCGGCCGCCGCCGCGGCCGGCCGCGGCGATCGTGACCCGATGACCGACCCTCCCGCCCGCCGGCTCCTCGACCACCTGCGGCGCCGGCAGCGCGGGATGGTCGACCTCCTCTCCCGTCTGGCGCGCCTCGAGTCCCCCTCCGACGACCCCGCCGCCCAGGAGCCGGTCCTCGCCCTCCTCGCGGCGGCGCTCGGCCAGGCCGGCTACCGCTCGCGGCGCCGGCCCGGCCGGCCGGGCGGCGGCGGCGGCCAGCTCGTGGCGGTTCCCGCCCGGCGGGTGCACGGGCGCCCGCTTCAGCTCCTGCTCGGCCACGCCGACACCGTCTGGCCCCGCGGCACGCTGGCGCGGATGCCGGTCGAGCCGGGGCTCGACGAAGGCGGGGCGACGCTCGCCGGCCCCGGCGTCTTCGACATGAAGGGCGGCCTGACCCAGGCCGTCTTCGCCCTCGCGGCGCTCGCCGAGCTCGGGCTCGAGCCGCCGGCGACCCCGGTCCTCTTGGTCAATTCGGACGAGGAGACGGGGAGCGAGGAGTCGTCGCCCATGATCCGCCTCCTGGCGCGGCGCTCGCGGCGGGTCTTCGTCCTCGAGCCGGCGCTGGGGCCCGAGGGGCGTTTGAAGACCGAGAGGAAGGGCGTCGGCCGGTTCGTCGTCGTGGTCCGCGGCCGCTCCGCCCACGCCGGGCTCGAGCCGGAGAAGGGGGCGAGCGCCATCCGCGAGCTGGCGCGGGTCATCCTGCGCCTCGAGGCCCTGGCCGATCCGGCGCGCGGCCTGACGGTCAACGTCGGCGTCGTCTCCGGCGGCACGCGCGGCAACGTCGTCGCCGCCGAGGCGCGCGCCGAGGTCGACGTGCGGGTGCGGACGGCCGCGGACGCCCGCGCCGTCGAGCGCGCCATCCTGGCGCTGGCGCCGGAGACGCCCGGCGTGACGCTCGAGATCACCGGCGCGGTCGACCGGCCGCCGCTCGAGCGCACGGCGGGGAACCGCGCCCTCTTCGCCGCCGCGCGCGCCGCCGCCGCGGAGCTCGGGATCGCGCTCGGCGAGGGCTCCGCCGGCGGCGGCTCGGACGGCAACACGACCAGCCGCTTCGTCCCCACCCTCGACGGTCTCGGCGCGGTAGGCGCCGGCGCCCACGCGCTCGACGAGCGCGTCTGGGTCGACCGCCTGCCGGAGCGCGCGGCCCTCTTGGCGCTGCTGCTGCTCTCGCCGCTGCCGGTTGGAGATCCGTCGCCGATGGCACGAGTTGTGTATTGAACGCGTGAGGCGCCCGAGTGTGCGTGCGTGGGTGGGGGCTGCCACTTCGAGGGGAGGGACGCGATGCCGAGGTTCGCGCGGACGACGGCCGGGGTTGCGATACGGGTGGGAGCAGTGCTGCTCGCCCTCGCGTCGCCCGGCTTCGCGGCCCCCCCTTCCGTCGTGCTCGCGAAGAGCCCGGCGAGCCGGGCGTATGCACCGGCGCGGGCGTCCAACTCGAACCAGGCTTCTTCGCGCCGCGCTCCTTCGAACGATAAGGCCCCGCTCACCCGCGACGACGTCCGCCACGCCGAGCAGCGGCTGGCCGATCTCGGCTACTGGGTGGGGCCGGTCGACGGCGTGCTGGACGAGGCGTCGCATCAGGCGCTCGTCGCCTTCCAGAAGATCTCCGGCCGGAAAGCCTCCGGGCGCCTCACCCGCGCCGACCTCGCCGCGCTCGACCGCGCCGTGCCGCCGCTGCCGCGCGAGCTGGGGCCGCCGCACGTCGAGGTCGACCTCGCCCGCCAGGTGCTGTTCCTGGTCGACGGCGAGGGCCGGGTCGGCAGCATCCTCCCGGTCTCGACCGGCACCGGCAGGCCCTTCAGCTCGCAGGGCTACTCCGGCACGGCCGACACGCCCTGCGGCCACCTGGAGGTGTTCAACAAGCTCGCCGGCTGGAAGAAGAGCCCCCTGGGCGAGATGTACAACCCGCTCTACGTCGTGGGCGGCATCGCCATCCACGGCAGCCTCGACGTGCCGCCGCACCCGGCGAGCCACGGCTGCATCCGCGTCCCCATGTTCGCCTCGCGCCGCCTGCCCAGGATGGTGGCCCTGAAGACGCCGGTCTTGGTCTACGGCTGCAAGGACGACACCGAGCCGTTTCCGGTGACCGTGGCTGCCGCGCCGATCGCGCCCGCCCAGAGCACCGTCGCCCCGGCCTCGACCTCCCTGCCGCCCGTCTAGCGGTCCGCCCGCGCGACCCGCGACCTCGGACGCCCTTCCACCTCGTTTCCTGCTCTCTATCCGCGCAGCGCCGCGGCGAGGATCCCCGGCAGCTTGGCCGGCGACGGCGCGGCTTCGAAGCGCGCGAGCTTCGGCGCCAGCTTCCCGGCGGTCCGGTGGGTGGCGAACCAGACCGGCTTGGGGAAGACCCGGAAGGGGGCGCGCACCACCGACTTCTCGAGGCGCGTGAGCATCAGGGTGTTGTGCACCCAGCCGGTGCCGGACTGGATGTCGGCCGCGGTGTGGCCGGGGTAGGCGCCCCACGGCGTCACCACCAGGCCGTAGCCGGTCGCCGCCCAGTGGTTGATCGAGATCGTTCCATAGCGCAGGTCGGCGACGGCGGCCTCGACCGCCCGCGCCACCGCCGGATCGGCGAGCGACCGCGGGTGGACGAGGAGGGTGGCGTTCAACGTCCCCCACAGCCGGTCGTTGGCGAAGTCGACGGCGCGGCCGACGAAGTCCGCCACGCCGCCGGCCGCGAGCGCGGTCTCGCCGAAGAAGCTGCAGAAGGACTCGGTGGTGAAGCAGATCTCGTCCCGCTCGTCGGGGTCGAGCCCGGCGGCGAAGCCCCAGGGGAGCGTGCCGTCGCCGCGCGCGCCGTAGGTCTCGGCCTGCGGGTGCCGCGCGAGGAAGGCGTCGAAGCGGTCGGCGGCGCCGGGGTACCAGGCGTGGCGCGGCGGCACGCGGGCGAGCACCCGGCGCAGGGCGGCGAGCAGGCGCTCGCGCTCGCTCCAGGCGGCGTCGGTGACGAGGACGCGCGCCGCGTTGCAGTTGAACCCGGCGTTGTGGGTCAGCATCGTCGCCAGGTTCTCGGCGTGATAGGCGAGGTCGCCGTCGCTCCACGGGCCGGGGACCACGATCACCGGGCTGACGTTGCCGAGCTCGGCGGAGACCGGCTTCGCGAGCCGCGGCCGGCCCTGGCTCTTCCTCCGCTCGCCCTCCCGGCCGGCGCCGAAGACGATCGCTTCGTACGTCTTGTCCGAGCCGGTGATGTGGATCTCGTCGACGCCGGGGTGATCGCAGAGGTAGGAGCCCACCTCGGCGCCGCCGTAGACCAGCCGGAAGAAGCCGCGCTCGGCGAGCGGCGCGAACGCCTCGTCGAGGAGCGGCCCGAGGTAGGCGTTCGCCGGGTTCGGCTTGTAGAGGACGACCCGGTCCTCGACGAAGAGCTTGTAGAACGCGTCCATCGGGCCGATCGAGGAGACGTTGCCGGCGCCGAGCACGAGGGCGACGCCGCCCGGCCGCTCGTCCTGGCGGTAGGCGACCGCCATCGTCTCCGCCAGACCCTCGCGCGTCACCCCCGGCTCCATCCAGACCTCGGCGGTGACGCCGGCGTAGAAGATCCGGTCGTAGAGGTCCTGGGGGAAGATCCTGGCGATCACCTGCCCGTTCGCCCGCCTGCGGACCGGTCCGGGGAGGCGCGGCCGGCCGGTCCGCGCGATCGCATCGAGCGACCTCCGGAGCAGCCGCAGGTTGCGGAGGATGAAGTAGGGGCCGACGAGCGCCTCCTCGCCGGCGCCGGCCCGCCGCGGGTCGATCCGCTCCGCCGCCTCGCATGCCGCCGTCCAGCGGTCGGCCACGGCGAGGAAGCGGCGCGCCAGCTCCGCGGCGAGCCGCGACCGCTCCGCCGGCGGCACCGCGGTCCACGCCAGCTTGTGCTCCTGGAGCTCGGCGACCGCCTCGTCGATGACCCGTCGCGAGGACGGCGGGCCGGCGGCGAGGTCGGGTGGCTTAGGGGTGCCGCGGAGGCTGGAGACGGTCATCTGGACGCTCCTCGAGAGGCCGCCGGAGCGGGCCTCTACGGCTCGACGGCAACATAGCACCGCCGCCGGCCGGCCGCCGGGCGCGGCGTTACGATCTGAGCGATAATCCCCCGATGGCTCTGGCTGGCTCCACGTCTCCCCGGCAAGACCGCGAGCCAGTCTTCTCCGCCCTCCGCCGCTCCTGTGAAGAGGTCTACGGCGAGCGGTTGGTGACAGTAGCGATCTTCGGCTCTGCCGGCCGTGGCACGGCCCGGCCCGATTCCGACCTCGACCTCCTCCTCGTCGCCGACTCCCTGCCCGACGGGCGGATGCGCCGGATCGATGAGTTCGCAGCGGTCGAAAAGCGCCTCGGCGACCTTCTGGCGCCGGAGGCCGTGGCCGCTCCTCTCCTCTCGCCGGTTCTCAAGACACCCGAGGAAGTCGGCCACGGAAGTCCTCTCTTCCTCGACATGACCGAGGATGCTCTGATTCTCTTTGACCGGAGGAGCTTCTTCACCCAGGAGCTCGACCGGCTCCGGGAGCGTCTCGCGCACCTCGGCGCCCGGCGGATCTGGCTCGGTAACGCCTGGTATTGGGACCTCAAGCCCGACTACCGCCCAGGTGAGGTGTTCGAATTGTGACCAACACCTCGCTGGCTCAGAGCTATCTCCTCAAGGCGCGGTCACGCCTCAAGATCCTCCAGGTCCTCCTCGACGAAGAGGCCTACTCCGACGTTGTCCGGGAGGCGCAGGAGATCGTCGAGCTGGCGCTCAAAGGCATGCTGCGACAGGTCGGAGTCGAGCCTCCGAAGTGGCATGACGTCGGTGGCTTTCTGTTGCAGTTCGGCGACCGCTTCCCGGCTTTCGAGCGCGACCGGCTGGAGCGCCTCGCCGAGATCTCCACCCGCTTGCGAAAAGAGCGGGAGTTCTCGTTTTACGGCGACATCGACTTCATCCCCACCGAGCAATATTCGCGGGAGGATGCCCAGCAGGCGATCGACGAGGCTCGAACCACGGTGGAGGCGGCGGCGCGGATCATTCCTGGGTGAGGTTGCGTGGCCAAGACCGTATGACCCGACGCGACTTCGCCATCGTCTTCTGGGCCTACGTGGGGATCGAGCTCCTGGTCGGCGGCCTCGCGCGGCTCGCCAGCCTCGTCCCCGCCGGCGGCAGGCCGGGGACGGCGATCCCGGCCGCCTTCCAGGGGGTGAGCCTCGCCCTCGGCATCGTCTTCGTCGCCGCGGGCGCCGCGGCGCTGCGCCACCGCGGCCGGCTCGCCGACTGGCTGCTCGGCGCCGGCGGCTCGCCGGCGGTGTCCGGGGATCATGGCGCCGATCGCGGCGCGGACGGCGCCGCGCTCGCCTGGGACCTGGGGGCGCTCGGCGTCGCCGCGATCGGTTTCTCGCGGCTCACCGAGGGTCTCGCCCTCCTGCCCTGGGCGCTCGCCTCGGCGCAGACCCCGGACCGCAGCGGCTTCGCCTCGGCCCAGGAGCGCGGTTTCTTCCTCTCCGGCTTCCTCGGCCTCGTCCTCGGCGCCCTGCTGATCGCCGGCCGGCGCCGGATCGCCGCCCGGATCCTCCAGATAAATCGGCGGATGGATGGGCAGGTGGACGGGCCGCGGCCGCTCGTCGGCACCGGCGCCGAGCTGCCGGCGCTCGGCTTCGCGCTCCTCGGGCTCGCCTGGGCGATGGCGCAGGTGCCGCAGCTCGCCGTCTACGCCCTCGCCGGCACGCTCGCCCGCGCGTTCAGCGGCCCGTGGTGGTCGAACGGCGCGACGCTCGACCTCGTCACCCGGGTCGTCTACCTGGTCGCGGGCCTGGCGCTCGTCTTCGCCAGCCACCGGGCCGCGGACCGCTGGCGGGGCGGCCGCGAGCTGCCGCCGGCGGCGGACCTCCTCGCGGGCCGCGGGCGGCGTGAGGGCAGGGACGAGAGTCCGGAGCGTCGCGGAGGATCGTAGAATCTTCGCGAAGTCGCGCCTTTCGCCCGGCTTCCACTGGCAGACCGGAGGTCCCATGTCCAAGCGAGTCGCTCACCTGCTCTTCGGCGTCGCCTTCGTCCTCGTCGCAGCCAGCCTCCAGCCGCAAGCCGAGGCCACCTGCACTTCGTTCTCGGGCACGACCACCTACTACGGCTACATCACCGACAGCGATGGGAGCTTCTACGGCTGTACGGATCTGATCATCAGCCCCGCCATTGCGCACCATTGGGGCGTGGTCGGGGAGAGGTACTTCGCCTGCGACGGGAGCAGCGAGAGCTCGGGCAACACCTCGTGCCCCAACCCGCAGACGACGATCCATCGCTGCACGAGCTGCTGAGCGCACGGCCGCGCCCTCGCGAGCGCGGTCGATCGCTCGGCTAGCCGCGGCGCGGGCGGAGCTCCCGAGGAGGATCGCCCGGCGTCAGGGCGCCGCCTCGTCGGCCAGCTCCGCCCCGGCGCCGTGGCGGGCGGCGGCGGTGGCGGCGGTGAAGAGGCCGCAGACGAGGGCGAAGGCGAGGATGCCGGCGAGCGCCAGCCAGCCGGCGGGTCCGGCGGGGCGGAGGAGGTCGACGAGCGGCGGGAGGAGATCGAACGGCCGGTGCTCCTTGACGCCGCGCAGAGCCGCCAGGAGGACGGCGGTGAAGCCGGCGACCGCGGCGCCCGCCAGGGTGCCGGCGACGCCGCGGTAGGCGAGCTCGCCGCTGGTCAGCGGCCTGAACACCACGGGGTTCTCGACCTCGAAGACCGGCTCGCGCGCCCGCCAGGGGACGAAGCGCGACAGCATCAGGAGGCCGGGGAGGCCGGCGGCGATCGAGAACCAGAAGAAGGCCGTCCAGCCGACGGCGTAGACGGTGAAGCCGGAGATCGGCCCGCAGAGGAGGCGCGGCAGGCCGAAGAGGCTCGAGAAGAGCGCGTACTGGGTGGCCGAGAAGCGCTTCTGGGTCATGCGCAGGAGGAGCACCGAGAAGGCCCCCGTCCCCAGGCCGTCGGCGAGGTACATGAAGACCACGGCGCCGTACATGAGCGGCCGGTTGGGGCCGTGCTGCAGCGAGAGGAGGACGAAGCCGAGGTTGGCGAAGCTCTGCAGGATACCGAAGATCCACAGCGAGCGGCCGAGCCCGAGGACGGCGGTCGCCGAGCCGCCGAGGAAGACGCCGGTGAGCGTCCCGGCGGTCCCCATGGTGGCGAGCGCCACGCCGCGGTCGAAGTCGCTGTAGCGCATGTCGACCAGGAACGGCCGCTGCAGGGCCTGGGCGAAGTTGTCCGACAGCTTGTAGAGGAAGACGAAGGCGAGGATCTCGAGCGCGCGGTGGCGCGAGAGGAAGCCGAGGAACGGATGCCAGACCGCCTCCTTGAGCGTCCGCGGCGCCGGCGCCGCGTCCTCCGGCTCCGGCGACTTCCAGGTGATGGCGAGCATCGGGAGATAGAGGAGCGCGAGGCCGACGTCGACCGCCGGCCACGAAAACTCGCCGGCGAGGGTGATGGCGAGCCCGCCGGCGACCAGCATCGCCACCCGGTAGACGGCGATCCGCGCGCCGACCGCGACCGCCTGCTCGTCCGGGCGCAGCACGTCGACGGCGTAGGCGTCGATCGCGATGTCCTGGGTCGCCGAGGCGAAGGCGATGGCTAAGGCGAGGGCGCCGACGATCCACGGCGCGTCCGGCCGGTCGCCGACCCCGGCGAGCGCCAGGGTGAAGGCGAAGAGGCCGACCTGCGCCACCGCCGCCCACCCCCGCCGCCTGCCGAGCCAGCCGAGCCAGGGCGGCGTGTAGCGGTCCATCAGGGGCGACCAGAGGAACTTGAACGTCCATGGCGCCTGGGCGAGGGTGACGAGGCCGACGACGCGGATGTCGACGCCGCTCTTCTTCAGCCAGTCGGGGATGGCGATCCACACCAGGCCGAGCGGCAGGCCGGAGGAGAACGACAGCAGGGTGACCGAGGCGGTCCGCCACGAGGTCATCGCCCGGCGCAGGCTCACCCAGGTGCCCGGGCGCTTGGCGGGCGCCGGGCGCTCGGCGCGCGGAGGGCTGGTCGGCGGCATCGGCGGATTCTAGCCCGCCGGCGCGGCGATCCGCTGCCGGCGCAGGTGGCCTCGCTCTGGCAAAACTCTTGCAGAATCGATGTGTCTCGTCGCAATGGTACCCACGACTCCCAAGGAGAAGACCCCATGACAGATGGCGACTACAAAGACACCTCGGCTCCCCGTCCCGTCGACACGCCGGCAACCCATCGCGAGGCGGAGCGCGGCAGCGCCAACCGCGATCCCCTGACCGGTGAGCCCGGGGCTGATCCGGTGGGCACCGGAGTGGGCGCCGCGGGCGGCGCCGCCGCGGGCGCCGCCGTCGGCGGCATCGTCGGCGGCCCGGTGGGAGCTGCGATCGGCGCGGTGGTGGGCGGCGTCAGCGGCGGTCTCGCCGGCAAGGGAGTCGCCGAAACCTTCGACCCCACCGTCGAAGACGCCTACTGGCGGCAGAACTACGCCTCGCGCCCCTACGCCAAGGGCCGCACCTACGACGATCTGCAGCCAGCCTATAAATATGGCTACGAGTCGGCCGCCAGACATCAGGGCAAGAGCTTCGACTCGACGTCGCACGATCTCGAGCACGGTTGGGATCATGCCCGCGGCGCCTCCCATCTCGCCTGGCACGACGCCAAAGATGCCGTGCGCGACGGCTGGCACCGGGTCGAGAGCGGCGTCACCGGCAATCCGAGCCACCGCACCGACACCCCGCGGTAGCGTTCCTCTCGGCGACGCCGAGGGATGCGGGGTGCGTCTCCCGCATCCCTCGCGTGGTCGCCGCACGGTGCTGGGGTTCGCTCCCCTCACCGCGGCCTACGCTTCCTCTCTGCTAGGCTCGCCGCCTACCATCCGAGAGAGGAGAAGCCCCCCATGGCAGAGAACACTCCCGTCAACAGCCAGATCACCGACGCCGTCGCCCCCCCAGCCGCCGCGGCGCAGCCGGTCGGCCGCTTCGTCTGGCACGACCTGGTGACCCCGGACATCGCCAAGGCCCAGAAGTACTACGCCGATCTCCTGGGCTGGTCCTACAAGGACTTCACGACCGGAGAGGGCACCTACAGCATGATCCACGCGGCCGGCACCGAGTGGGGCGGCTTCATGCCCCTCGACCCCGCGCATGGCGCCCCGCCCCATTGGATCTCCTACGTGACCGTGCCGGACGTCGACGCCGCGACCGCCGCGGCCGAGCGGCTCGGCGGCAAGGTGATGACGCCCGGCACGGATATCCCGACCGTCGGCCGCTACGCGGCGATCGCGAGCCCGCACGGCGGCTACATCCTGCCCTTCAAGCCGGAGCCTCGCCCGGGCGGCGAGACGCCGCCGGTGCGAGAGCCCGGCGCCTTCGTCTGGCACGAGCTGCTGGCCAACGACCCGCCGAGCGAGGGGAAGTTCTTCAGCGAGATCTTCGGCTGGCGCATCGAGGAGGCCCCGATGGGCGCCATGGGGACCTACTACCTCTTCAAGCGCCTCGACACCGGCGTCGACGCCGGCGGGATGCTGGCGAAGCCGCCGGGCGACGCGGGGCCCTCGGCCTGGCTCCCCTACGTCCAGGTGGAGAGCGCCGACGCCACCGCCGCCCGCACCGCCGAGCTCGGCGGCAAAGTCTGGATGAAGCCGGCCGACATCCCGGGGGTCGGGCGCTTCACCGTGACGAGCGACCCCGCCGGGGCGATGATCGCCTTCCTCCAGCCGCCGGGCTGATCGCGGCTCTCCTGACGAGCGCCTTCGCCGGCCTTGCCCTGCCGATGGCGATTATTGGGGATCTACGGCGCTCCTCCTATGCGGTCGCGCGCCGCAGACACGAGATCTCCCGGTAGGCCGGCGACCTTCCGCTCGCCCCACCGGCTTCCCGCCCCCGCCTCCCGTTAGTGCCGGGACGCCGCCGCTTCCAGCTTCCCGAGGCGCTCGGCGATGGCTGCCATTCCGCGGTCCTGGCTGGCGACCAGGCGCTTCAGGTCGTCGATCTCGGTCGCCTGCCGCTCGAGGCGGGCCGCCTGGTCGGCGATCGTCGCGTGCTGCCGCTGCACCTCGCCGAGCAGCATGGCGTTGACGAAGTGGTAGCGGACGGTGAGCGGCCGGCCGTCGTCGCCGTTCTGCACCAGGCCGGGGTCGACCGCGGCGACCTCCTCGGCGATCAGGCCGTACTGCCGGACGCCCTCGCCGTCGTCGTAGGCCGGCTTGTAGCGGAAGGAGACGGGGCGCAGCCGCATCAGCTCGTCGCTCGCCGCCCCCAGGTCGGCGACCTCCTCCTTGAAGCGCAGCGAGGAGGTGGCGGTCCCCACCTGGCCGGAGCTGTTGACGAAGACCGGGATGCCGGAGGCGACGGTGGCGCCGTAGATCCCGGCGACGAAGGCCTTGGTCTGGTTGAACGGCGAGCCGATCCGGATGACCCCCATGTCGCCGGCGACGCCGTAATTGGACAGCGCGATGTTGTTGCTCTCGCCGCCGGTGTACGAGGCGCCGGCGAGCAGCCCCATCGCCACGTTGTAGTAGCCGGTCAGCTGATGCATCAGGGCGGCGGGGCCGACCGCGACGTTGTAGCCGCCGGTGGTGTTCGAGAGAAGGGTATACATGCCGTCTCCGACGTTGTAGCCACCCATCGTGTTGAGGAACAGGCTCTCGTAGCCGGTCGCCGTGTTGTACGCGCCGCTCGTGTTGGAGTAGAGCGACTGGTAGCCCACCGCGGTGCCGCCGTCGGCGTCGCTGTACTTGAGCGCGGTGGCTCCCACCGCGACGTTGTAGCTCCCCGTCGAGTTGAGCTCCAGGGCCCCCACCCCGAAGGCGGAGTTGAGCGTGCCCGAGCTGTTTTGCCACATCGCGGAGTAACCGACCGCCGTGCCGCCGTCGCCCGAGAGGTTCGAGTACAGGCTGAGCTTGCCCACCGCGACGTTGCTCGTGCCGGTGGTGTTGGAGCTCAGGCTGAACGCGCCGAAGCAGGTGAGCTCGGGATTCGACGGGTTGTTGGTGCACCACTGCGCCTCGACCGGCGCGCTCCGCGCCAGAAGGCCCGCCGCCAGCAGGAGAGCGGAGACCGCCACCGCACGCTTCGTCATCGCAAGATTCCTTGGCCGCAGGCGGCCGGCAGGTGCGAGCCCTGGGGCGAGTCCGCGACGGCAAGGATACAGGATCGTCCCGATCGCGCCTCTCGCCGTCCGCGTCTCGATCCCCTGCGGCACATCCGCCACCGTCCGGCGCGGCAGAGAGTGAAGACAAGTTTCGATGATCGAACGAAATGGATCGTGCCTTCCGTCCACTACCGTAGAGCAGCCGTTCCCCGCGTGCACAGAAAGGAATCGAGATGACAGGAAACAAGGCATGGTTCCCCCTCCTGCTGGCGCTCCAGGCGCTGGTCAGCGCGGCGCCGGCGATCGCCGCGGAGACGATGCAGCAGCAGGGATCGCGGCTCGTCGAGGAAAGGCAGGCGTTGGAGGCCGCCATCCGCCTCCAGCTCCGGCACGGCGAGTGGGCGCCGGCGCTCGCCGCGATCCAACGGGAGGTCGAGCGCTCGCTGGCATCGCAGGGTCAGGCGCTCGCGCGGCCGAGCCTCGCCGACCTGGCCGCCTGGCAGGCGGTGGCCGAGGCGGGGCTCGGCCATGAGCATGAGGACGAGGCGCTCTGGGACTGGCAGGTGGCGCAGGCCATGGCGGGCGGCCCGCTCCTCGACCGTGGCGAGCTCGCTTCCTACGGCGCGCCGGGAAAGCTCCTCGCCGGCCAGCCGCCGCGCCGGGCCGGCGAGGCGCCGGCCGGCCTCGAGGTGAGGAGCCCCGGCGCCGCCGGGCCGGCGGCCGTCGAGCCGGCGAAGCGGGTCTCCGGCGACGTGCCGGCGCTGCCGCCGGCGATCCGCGAGCTGCCGGTCCCCAAGTGGATGACCGTCGAGCTCGTCGTCGACGCCCAGGGCAAGCCGCGCGATCCGGTCCTCCTCGCCGGCCGCCTGCCCGAGCTGACCTACTCCGTCCTCCAGGCGGTCCGCGGTTGGCGGTTCGCGCCCGCGACCGCCGGCGGTGCGCCGGTCGCGAGCTTCTACGCGCTCTCGATCAATCCGCCGACCGGCGAGCCGCTCGAGCAGCTCGTCCGGCTCGACGACACCTTGAGCCAAATCGCCGCCCTGCTGCGCGAGCACAAGTGGGAGGAGGCCGACAAGCGGGCGCGGAACCAGTGGGACCGCATCCTCGACAGCCGGACCCATAACGTCAACGACAACGAGCAGGGAGTGACCTACCTGGGCGTCCTCTTCACCCTGCGGGCGCTCGCCGCGGCCGGCCGCGGCCACGACGCGTCGGCGATCTGCCGCTGGCAGGCGGCGCAGACGCTCAATCCCCTGCTCTTCCATGCCGGCCTGGCGGCCTACGGCCCGCCCGGCGAGCTCCTCGAGCACAACCGCTGGGGAGCGTCCTTGCCCCCCTCCGAAGCGACTGCCAAGCCGCCGCGGGCAGGTTCTCCAGGGGTTTCGCGCCCGCGCATTCTGACGCGTACCAACGTGCACGTCCCGGCGTACTTCGGCCGGGCTTCCGGCAACGGCCGCGTCATCCTGAGTGTGACGATCGACCGCAACGGCGCCCTGCGCGACCCCTATCTCCTCTCCAGGAGCGGTTGGCCCACCGTCGACGCGAGCGCGCTCGACGCGGTCTGCGACTGGCGTTTCGCGCCGGCCATGCTCGACGGTAAGCCGGTCCCCGTGAGCTACACGTTGACCGTCGGCATCGAGACCAAGAGGTGAGATGGAAACGAGCGGCTTCTACGGCGTGAGCCGGCGCGCCTTACAACCCCTCGATCCGCTCCCGCAGCCCCTGCAGCCCCGCCGCCACGGTGCCGATCGCGTCTCGCGCCGTGGTGAGCTGGCCGCGCTCGGCGCGGACGAAGCGGTCGTAGGGGGCGACGGCTTCGTGGATCCTCCCCAGGCTCCTCTCGACCTCGCGGTCGAACTGGCCGGTCAAGGCCTTCATGAGGTTTTCGCGGATGCCGGCGATCTTCTCTTTGAGCTCCCGCTTCGCCGCGTTCCGGCGGTTGGGGATGATGAAGAGGCCGAGGACGGCGAGGGTGCCGGCGGCGAGGATGCCCGTCAGGTCGGCGGCGGCGGTCACCGCGATGTGGGTGAGGATGGCGCCGAGGCCGATGGCGCCGACCTCGACGATCGCGGTGCTGGCGACCGCCGCCTGCACCGAGTCGGCGAGCCGCGTCGCCTCGGCCTCGCGGTCGTAGCTCTCGATCGAGCGCTGGGCCTCGCGGCCGACGCTGTCCAAGAGCCGGTTCCGGTCGTAGTCGAAGGCGGTGCCGGTCTGCCCGACGATGCGGTCGGCGTGGCGGTCGCGGCGCTTGTTCAGGTGGTCGTTGACCGCCTGCCACTGGCGCAGGTCGGCCGCCACCAGCCAGTCGATCACCTCCTGCACCCGCTTGTCGATCACCTGCGGCACGTCGGCCACCACCTTCTGCTCGAACTCGGCCTTGATGCGGCTGCGGTTGAGGAGATCGATCACCCGCGCCAGGCGCATGGTGTCGTCGAAGAAGGCGACGCCGCGGTTCTCGAACTCGTGGAGCACCTTGTCGACGTCCGACAGGCGGAAGCGGAACTCCCGCCCGAGGTCCTCCCGGTAGAGCGCCAGCTGGCGCTCGATGTCGTCGAGCGCCGTCACGTCCTCCTTGAGCAGCTCGAGCCGGCCGTCGATCACCTCGAGGTAGCGGCCGGCGAGGTGGGCTCCCACCCCGAGCGGGTTCAGGAGCTTCAGGCGCACCCGCTCCGTCTCGTCGAGCGTCTCGACCACGGCGCGCTCGAGGTCGGCGAAGCGGCTCTCGGCGAGGAGGCTCGCGGCTCGCCCGGCGTCGCTCGCCTCGGCCTTGGCCCTCTGCGCCAGGCGCGCCGAGACGGGGAAGATCTCGGGGGCGACGCCGAGGAGCGTGCGGGCGTTGTCGGCGACGAAGGCGCGGACGGTCTCGACCTCCTCCGGGCGCTCCAGGATGTCCACCTTGTTGATGACGACGACGATCTTCTTGCCCCAGTCGCGGATGCCGGCGAGGAAGGCGCGCTCGCTCTCGGTGAACGGGCGGTCGGCCGAGGTGACGAAGAGGACGAGGTCCGAGCGCGGCACGAACTCGCGGGTGATCGCCTCGTGCTCGCGGTGGATGGCGTTGGTGCCCGGGGTGTCGACGATGTTGATGTCGCGCAGCAGGTCGACCGGCGCGGTCACCACCTCGAGCGCCGGCTCCGGGGAGGTGCGCGTCACCTCCGGCCCGTAGCGCAGGAGGTGGATGCGGCTGGTCGTCGGGGTGACCCCCTCCTCCAGGATGCGCTGGCCGAGGAGCGCGTTGATGAAGGCGCTCTTGCCGGCGTTGAACTCGCCGGCGACGACGAGCAGGAAGAGCTCGTCGAGCTGGCGGATCGACTGGCCGAGGGTCGCCTGGTCCTCGGCCGCGGCGTCGAAGGCGGCGAGCGCCACCTGGAGGTCGGCCAAGAGCCGCCGCTCCTCCGCGAGCAGCTCGTCCTGGCGGCGGTCGAGGATACGGCGCAGGCCGGTCAGCATGGGTCCAGAGGAAGGTAGCACGGGGCGTGCCATACGGGCGCCGCGAGACCTTCAGCGTTATAGAATGTCTTATCACTCCGGGGAGGAAATCCGATGCGCCATCGCTCGCTCCGCCTTGTCCTCGCTCTCGCCGGCCTCGCCGCGGCGGCCATCCCCGCCGCCGCCCTGCCGGCGCCGGCTCGCGCCGTCGACCCCACCTACGCCGCCCTCCGCGCCGCCAAGCTCGACGGCCGCGCGGTCGAGGTCTCGCACCTGGTCCTCGAGCGCGACGCCTTCCGCTTCCAGCTCGACTCCGGCGCGCTCTACTTCCTGGCGCCGGCCGGCGGGCACGCGGTCGGCGCGGTGTTCCGCGGCCACGGCAGCTACCGCCTGACGCCGGCGAGCGAGGAGGAGCGCGGCCAGCTCGCGCTCGAGACCGCCGAGGGCGCCAAGCTCGAGGTGCTGGCGGACACCTTTGACGACATGGTCCTCTGGTTCGGCGACGACACCGCGGCCGAGATCGAGCGCGCCGGGACGGTCAAGAGCGGCTCGCCGGATGCCTCGGCGGCCGCCGTCCTCGAGCGCGCCAACCGGCGGCTGCGCAAGGATTTCCGCACCAATGTGGCGCTGCGCCAGCTGGCGGAGGATGAGAACCCCGCGGCGCCCGGCGACGCCGGCCTCTTCCTCGCCTACGTCGCCGGCAAGCGCTATCCGCCGGCGCTCGCCGCGGTCGACCCGCGCGGCGTCGGCGGGCTCGGCCTGGGCGCCGAGATGGGGGCCGACGAGTCGGCGCTCGAGGTCTTCGACGCCAAGAAGGGCGGCCTCTGGTACCTCTCCCACCTCAAGCGGGAGGTGGAGGCGCACCAGGCCCATCCGGCGCGGTATCTCGCCGACGCCGTCGACTACCGGGTCGACAGCCGGGTGACGATGCCGGCCGCCAACATCCCCGAGCTCGCCGGCACGACGACGATCAAGCTCGTCTCCGCCGTCGCCGGCCTGCGGGTGCTGCCGATCGACCTCATGCCGCGCCTGCGCATCGAGTCCGCCGCGATCTCGCCGGCCGATCACGAGGCCTGGAAGAGCGTCGCCTTCATCCAGGAGGACAAGGACGAGGACGCCGACGCCGCGGTCGTCCTGCCGGAGCCGCTCGCCAAGGGAGCGACGGTCGCCCTGCGCCTCGCCTACCGCGGCGACGGCGTCCTCCACAACGCCGGCGAGGGCAACTACGTGGTCGGCGCCCGCTCGAGCTGGTACCCGAACCTCGGCGCCTTCGTGCGCCTCGCGACCTACGAGCTCAACTACCGCGTCCCCAAGGGCAACGAGGTGGTATCGGTCGGCACCCTGATCAGCGCCCGGACGGAGGGCGACGAGGCGGTGACCTCGTGGACGACCGACCTGCCGATCCGCGTCGCCGGGTTCAACTTCGGCAAGTTCAAGAAGCTGACCCAGAGCGACCCCAAGTCGGGCTTCGGGGTCGACGTCTACGCCGCGGCGACGACGCCCGACGTCGTCTATATGATCGACCGCATCCTCGGCGCGCAGGGAAACGATCCCGACCAGGACGCCGGCGGCGCGCCGGGCGCCGACGCGCACCTGCTCAAGACCGGCAAGCTCGCCGACCTGGTGATCGCCCAGACCCTCTTCGCCGACCGCGTCTTCTCGACCTACTTCGGCCCCCTCCCCGAGCGCCGGGTCGCCATCACCCAGCAGTCGGAGTGGAACTACGGGCAGTCGTGGCCGTCGCTCATCTTCCTCCCCTACATGGCGTTCCTGAACAGCATCCAGCGCGCCCAGATCGGCCTCTCGCGGGCGAGCGACTTCGTCGAGTCGGTCTGCTTCCACGAGTTCGCCCATCAATGGTGGGGGCACCTGGTGGGCTTCGACTCCTACCGCGACCAGTGGCTCTCGGAGGGGTTCGCCGAGTTCTCGGCGGCGCTCGCCGTCCAGCTCTCGGCCGGCCCCGCGGCCTACGACCATTTCTGGAAGAACAGCCGCAAGGCGATCCTCGAGAGGCACTTCAACGACGCCATGCCGCCCAACGACGCCGGCCCGCTCGACCTCGGCTGGCGCCTGTCGACCTACCGCAGCCCGTCCGGCTTCCGGGTGATGTATTCGAAGGGCGCCTACGTGCTCGAGATGCTGCGCTCGATGATGCGCGAGGCGGGCACGCCCGACGCCGACGCCCGCTTCATCGCCATGATGAAGGACTTCGTCTCGACCTACACGCGCAAGGGCCCGTCGAGCGAGGACTTCCAGAAGGTGGTCGAGCGCCACATGACGCCGGGGATGGACGTCGCCGGCAGTCACAAGATGGACTGGTTCTTCGACCAGTGGGTGCGCGGCACCGAGGTGCCGCGCTACCGGAGCGATCTCGCGGTCAAGAAGGAAGGCGACAAGTACCGGATCTCGGGGAAGGTCATGCAGCAGGGCGTCTCCGACCGCTTCTTCGCCCTCGTCCCCCTGGACCTCGAGTTCGCCAAGGGCAAGAGCGCCCGCCTCGGGCTGCTCCGCATGACCGGCAACGCCACGGTGCCGGTCGACGTCGCGATCGCGCTGCCGCAGGAGCCCAAGCGGGCGCTGGCCAACCTGCACGGCGAGGTGCTGGCGCGCGACTGAGCCCGCCCGCTCGCCGCGGCAACGCTGCCGGGCGCGGCGGCGGTCCCGCTTCTCGGCGTGGCGAGGTCTCCGCGCCGCGAAATCGCGGCGCCGGGCGGCGAAACCTCGTTGCCGGCGGGCGAAAAGCCGCCTCCCGCGCATTCGGGCTCGCGGTGGGAGGACGAAAATCGCTGGCACGGCGGCCAGAGCGGGTCGCCGGGCGGCCCGCGAGCTCATCCAAGAGACGCGGCGACGAAATTTCGGGACCGGGAACCGTGTGCGCGCGGCGCGGCGGTGAAACTTGGGGACACGGCATCGAAGCCATGGGACGGGGCAACGAAGCCATGGGACCGGGCATCGAAACTCGGGGACGGGGCGGCGGCGCCCGGCGGTCCGGCGGTGAAACTCTGGGACCGGGAGGCGAAGCTCGGGGACGAGCTTGCGGGAGAGGTCCGACCGGCGGCGTGTCGAGCGACGGCGCGGCCGGGATGACGCGAAACCATGCGGCGCCGCGGCGCTCCGCCGGCTTGATAGATTCTATTTCAATGGCCATCCAGCGCATCCCCCACGTCGACCTCGGCGCCTGTGCCGAGCCGCAGGGACGCGCGCGGATGATCGCGACACTCGGCGCCGGCTTGACCGGGCTCGGCTTCGTCACCGTCGGCGGGGCGGGCGTGGACGCGGCGCTTCATGCGCCGCATCTACGGGCTCTGGGAGCGCTTCTTCGCGCTCCCCGAGCCGGTCAAGCGCAGGTATGTCGTGGGGCGGGGGGGCGCGCGCGGCTACACCCCGTTCGGCGTCGAGCACGCCAAGGGCAACCCGCACCCGGACCTGAAAGAGTTCTGGCATATTGGCCGGGAGGGCCGGGAGGACGCGGCGGACACAGCGGACGCGGGCTATCCGCCGAACGTCTGGCCGGAGGAGCTCCCGGAGCTGCGCCGGCCGACGCTCGACCTCTACCGCCGCCTCGAGAGCTGCGCCGCGACGCTCCTCGCCGCCCTCGCCGAGTTCTTCGGCCTGCCGGAGGCGGCCTTCGCCGGGATGATGGTCCGCGGCAACAGCATCCTGCGCATCCTCCACTACCCGCCGGTCGCCCCCGGCGCCGACCCGCGCGCGGCGCGCGCCGCGCCGCACGAGGACATCAACCTCATCACCCTGCTCCCCGCCGCGACGGGCTCCGGGCTCGAGATCCTCACCCGCGAGGGCGAGTGGCTGCCGGTCGAGGCCGCGGCGGGGCAGCTCGTGGTCGACGCCGGCGACATGCTGTCGCGCGCCACCAACGAGGTCGTCCCGGCGACCACCCACCGCGTCGTCAACCCGCCGGGCGGCGCGGCGCGCGGCCGCTGCTCGATGCCCTTCTTCGTCCACCCCTACCCGGCCTGCCCGCTCGACGTCATGGAGCGCTTCGTCTCCGCCGAGCGGCCGGCGCGCTTCCCGCCGGTCACCGCCGGCGATTTCCTCGCCGAGCGCCTGCGCGAGATCGGTTTCGAGGCCTGACGGGCGAGCAGGCCGCGTAGGCTGCGGTGAGCGCAGCGAACCCCAGCACCCGCCGCTAGAAGAGCCTCGCCGGCTCCGCCGCCAGCGCCCCTTCGAGCGCCAGCAGCGCCCGCTTGATCGGCAGGCCGCCGCCATAGCCGGTGAGCGCGCCGTTCGACCCGATCACCCGGTGGCAGGGGAGCACGATAGGGATCGGGTTGGCGCCGTTCGCGGCGCCCACCGCGCGCGAGGCCGCGGGCCGCCCGACGAGGCGGGCGAGCTCGCCGTAGGAGAGCGTCGCGCCATAGGGGATGCGCGCCAGCTCCTCCCAGACCTGGCGCTGGAAGGGGGTGCCGGGCGGGTCGACCGCGAGGGTGAAGCCGCGGCGGCGGCCGGCGAAATACTCGGCGAGCTCGCCGGCGACGGCGGCGCAGCGCGCCGGCTCCCAGACGAACGGGCGGCCGCGCCCGACGGCCAGCCGGGCCAGGGCGGCGCGGTCCGGCTCGGCGGCGGGCACGAAGTCGAGCCCCACCAGCACGCCGCCGGCGTCGACGGTGGCGAGGAGCCACGGGCTCGCGGGGAGCGGGGTGGGGAGGAGGTCGGCGTAGAGCGTCGTCATGGATTGTCTCCCAGGCTCGCCCAGAGATGGGCGGTGGCGAGGCTGCGGTAGGGCCTGAACGGGGCGAGGAGGTCGCGCACCTCCTCCGCTCCGGGCCGGTGGTCGAGGGCGAAGAGGCGGACGAGGCCGGCCGAGAGGCCGGTGTCGCCGAGCGGCGCGCAGTCGGCGAATCCCAGGGCGCGGAGCATGACGTAGTTGGCCGTCCACGGCCCGATGCCGCGCAGAGCGAGGAGGCGCGCCTCGACCTCCTCCGCCGGCTGCGCCGCCAGCTCGTCGAGGGGCAGCTCGCCCGCGGCGACGGCGCGCGCCGCGCCCAACAGGTACTCGGCCTTGCGGCGCGAGAGCTGGAGCGGCAGCAGCTCCTGGATGTCGAGCGCCGCGACGGCGGCGGGGGTCGGATGGACGGCGAAGGGGGTGCCGGCGAGCGGCTCGCCGCAGAGCGCGATCAGCCGGCGGCGGAGCGTCGTGGCGAAGGCGACGTTCACCTGCTGGCCGAGGATCGCCCAGACGAGCCCCTCGAAGGGATCGGCGGCGAGCGGGATGCGGAGCCCCTCGCGGCCGGCGACGAGCCGGCCGAGTCCGATGGCGCGCGCCTGGCGCTCGAAGGCCGCCGGATCGCTCGCCGCACCGGCGATGCCGAGGAGCCTTTCGGCGGCGGCCCGCGCCGCGGCGAGGTCGGCCGGGGAGAGGGGGGCGGCCGCCGGGCGCCGCGGATCGAGGCTCGCGGCCGTGAGCCGGCAGCGCGCCGACCGCGGGCCCAGCTCGACGGCGAGGAGCGCCGCGGCCCGCCCCAGCCGCAGGGCCTTGACGAAGCCGCGCCCGTCGACCCGCTCGCAGGGGCTCGCGGCATCGCGGCCGAGGAAGCGGAGAGTCGCCTCGGCCCGGTAGCCCGGCGGCAGCGCCAGGGTGAATTCGGCGCCATCGGGATCGGGGCCATCATCGGGGCCATCGTCGGGGCCATCATCGGGGCCATCTTAGGAGAGCGGGACGGCCGCCGTCTTCCGGCATCTTGCGCCGCGTCGCCCGAGCGCCGCCGGCGGGCCGCCGCGCGGTTCGAGTATCCTACGGGCCATGGATGATCCGAAGAAGCTCATCGCCGGCTGGATCGAGGGGCGCCTGGAGCCGGCGCCCGTCGCCCGCCTCGTCGGCTTCCGCCTCACCTCGTTCGACGGCGGCGTGGCGCGCCTCGAGATGGAGGCGGGAGCCCAGCACCACAATCCCATGGGGAGCGTCCACGGCGGCATCCTCTGCGACCTCGCCGACATGGCGATGGGCGTCGCCGTCGCCGCCACCCTGGGGGAGGACGAGACCTTCACCACCCTCGACCTCTCCGCCCGCTTCCTGCGCACCGTCCGCTCGGCGCAGCTGGCGGTCGAGGGCCAGGTGGTGCAGCGCGGGCGCACCGTCGTCTATGCCGAGGCCGAGGTGACCGACGGCGACGGCCGTTCGATCGCCCGCTTCTCCAGCACCTGCCTCGTCATCCGCGGCGGCGGCGGGTAGGGAGCGCCCCGGCCGCCGGCCGCGGTCTCCGCTCCTGGCGCCGGCCTGCCGCCGCTGCTATCCTTACCGCGCCTTCCCACCGCAGCTCTGACCCGGAGGTGACGGATGGATGCGCTCTCCTTCTTCGACCGCCGGCGGACGATCGCCGGGCCCGGCTACGATCGCTGGCTGGTGCCCCCGGCCGCCCTGGCGATCCACCTCGCGATCGGGCAGGCCTACGCCTTCAGCGTCTTCAAGATCCCCCTCTCGCAGGCCCTCGGCATCACCCAGCCGGCGCCCGGCGACTGGAAGCAGAGCACCATCGCCTGGGTGTTCAGCGTCGCCATCGTCTTCCTGGGGCTCTCGGCGGCGGTCTTCGGCCGCTGGCTGGAGCGCGTCGGCCCGCGGCGCGCCATGTTCACCTCGGCGCTCTGCTTCGCCGGCGGCTTCCTGGTCGGCGCCCTGGGGATCTCGACCCACCAGTTCTGGCTGCTGGTCCTGGGCTACGGCGTGCTCGGCGGCGTCGGCCTCGGGCTCGGCTACATCTCGCCGGTCTCGACCCTCATCAAGTGGTTCCCCGACCGGCCGGGCATGGCGACCGGCCTCGCCATCATGGGCTTCGGCGGCGGCGCCATGATCGCCTCGCCGCTCTCGGTCTGGCTGATGAGCCATTTCAAGACGCCGACCTCGGTGGGCGTCGCCCAGACCTTCGTGGCGATGGGCCTCCTCTACTTCGCCTTCATGATGTTCGGCGTCCTCACCGTGCGCGTCCCGCCGGACGGCTGGAAGCCGGCCGGGTTCGTCCCCTCGGCGGCGCCCCGCAAGCTCACCACGACGCACCAGGTCGAGGTGGGCACCGCCTTCAAGACGCCGCAGTTCTGGCTGCTCTGGGTGGTGCTCTGCATGAACGTCACCGCCGGCATCGGCATCCTCGAGCAGGCCTCGCCGATGATCCAGGAGATGTTCCCCGGCGTCATCACCGCGGCGGCGGCCGCCGGCTTCGTCGGCCTGCTCTCGCTCGCCAACATGGGCGGGCGCTTCCTCTGGTCGTCGCTGTCGGACTACATCGGCAGGAAGCCGACCTATGCCGTCTTCTTCGTCCTCGGCGCCGTGCTCTACGCCCTCATCCCGACGACCGGCCGCATCGGCAGCGTCACCCTCTTCGTGCTCGCCGCCGCCGTCGTCATCTCGATGTACGGCGGCGGCTTCGCCACCATCCCCGCCTACCTGCGCGACCTCTTCGGCACGATGCAGGTCGGCGCCATCCACGGCCGGCTGCTGACCGCCTGGTCGGCCGCCGGCGTCCTCGGGCCGTTCCTGGTCAACCACCTGCGCGAGTACCAGATCGCCCACGGCGTGCCGAAGGCCGACGCCTACGGCGTCACCATGTACGTCATGGCGGGCCTCCTGGCGGTCGGCTTCCTCGCCAACCTGATGGTCCGGCCGGTCGATCCGAAGAGCTACTACGTCGAGAGCACGGCGGGCGGTCGCGCCGCCGGGGAGGGACAGCATGCCTGAGCCGGAGAGCGGTTCCCTCGTCAAGCGCCTGGCCGCCTGGCTCTTCGTCGGCATCCCCCTCGCCTGGGGGGTGTGGCAGGTGGTGGTCAAGTCGCTCGCCCTGTTCCAGTAGGGCGGCCGACCTCGCCCGCGCCGGAAAATCCGGAACTTCGTGAAGGAGCTGCCTCGATGCGTCCGCCCGCCCCGCCCGCTCGCCGCTCGTACCTCCGCCTGGGCTCCCGCCTGGGCGCGATGGCATTCGCCGGCGCCCTCCTCGCCGCGATCTCGATCGCCGGGGTCGGCGCGGCGCGCGCCGCCGATCCGGCCAAGCGGCCGATCCGCGAGACCGACCTCTTCCGCTTCGTCTGGGTCGCCGACCCGCAGATCTCGCCCGACGGCCGCACCGTCGCCTTCGTGCGGGTGACGGTCGACGCCCAGCGCGAGGGGTACGACACGGCGATCTGGGTGGTGCCGGCCGACGGCAGCGCGCCGCCGCGCCCGTTCACCTCGGGCCGGCACGACGCCGCGCCGCGCTGGTCGCCCGACGGCCGCCGGCTGGCCTTCCTGCGCACGGTGGAGAAGGAAGGGAAGCCGGGCGAGGCGCCGGCGCAGCTCTACCTCCTCTCGCTCGACGGCGGCGAGGCGCGGGCGCTGACCGACCTCGCGGGGGGCGTCGACTCGCCCGCCTGGTCGCCCGACGGCAGGACCCTCGCCTTTACCAATGGGGCGAACGAGAAGGACCTGGCGAAGGCCGCCAAGGGCCGCGAGCCGCGCCAGCCGGAGGAGAGCCGGCCGCAGGCGGCTCCGACGACCGCGGGGGCCGAGCCCCAGAGGCCGCCCGAGAGTGAGGATCTGGACGACGGGCACGAGAGCGACGTCCAGGTGATCCACCGCGTCGTCTACCGGCGCAACGGTGCCGGTTATCTCGATACCGCCCGCCCGTCCCACCTCTGGACGGTGGCGCTGCCGGCGGGCGACGGCACGCCGCCGCCCGCCCCGCGGCAGCTCACCCGCGGCGCCTTCGAGGAGCAGCAGCCCGCCTGGTCGCCGGACGGCAAGCTCCTCTACTTCGTCTCGCGGCGGGTGGCCGATCCCGCCTACGAGCCCCGGCGGCTCGACCTCTACGCGGTCGCTACCGCCTCGCCGGCCGGCGAGCCGCGCGAGGTCGTCTCCTTCGACGGCTCGATCGACGAGCTGGCGCTGTCGCGCGACGGCCGGCGCCTCGCCTGGACCGGCGGCGCCAACGGCCATCCCGAGCGTTCCTACGACGAGAACGACCTGTTCGTGGCGTCGACCGCGCCCGGCTCCGCGCCGAAGAACCTGACCGCGGGCTTCACCGGCGACGTCGGCGGCGGCCTCTCCGGCGACCAGCACCCGCCGCGCGGCGGCGGCCCGGCGGCGCCGATCTGGAGCCGGGACGGCGGCGCCGTCTACGCCGTCGCCGCGGTCCGCGGCCGCGCCAACCTGATGCGCTTCGACGCCGGCTCGGGAGGCGCCGAGCCGGTCACCAGCGGCGATCAGGAGGTGGTCGCCTACACCGCCGCCGCCGACGGCTCGCGCTTCGCCCTGACCCTCTCGACCCCGACCCGCCTCGGCGACCTCTTCGTCTTCGATACGGCCGACCGGCGGCTGCGCCAGCTCACCCATCTCGACGACGAGCTCTTCTCCGGGCTCGCCCTCACCCCGCCCGAGGAGATCACCTACAGGAGCTTCGACGGGCGCCAGATCGAAGCCTGGGTGCAGAAGCCGCCGGGCTTCGACGCGAGCCGCAAGTACCCGCTCATCCTGAACATCCACGGCGGTCCCCACGGCGCCTACGGCTACACCTTCGACCACGAGTTCCAGTGGATGGCGGCCAAGGGTTACGTCGTCCTCTACCCCAACCCGCGCGGCAGCTCCTCCTACGGCGAGGAGTTCGGCAACGTCATCCAGTACCACTATCCGGGCGACGACGCCAAGGACCTGCTGGCCGGGGTGGACGAGCTGATCCGCCGCGGCTACGTCGATCCCCGGCGCCTCGGGGTGACCGGCGGCAGCGGCGGCGGCGTCCTGACCAACTGGCTCATCGGCCACACCGACCGCTTCGCCGCCGCGGCCGCGCAGCGCTCGATCGCCGACTGGGCGGGCTTCTGGTACACCGCCGACTTCTCGCAGTTCACCCGCAGCTGGTTCAAGGGGGCGCCGTGGGAGGACCCCGCCGACTACGCGGCGCGCTCGCCGATCACCTACGTGACGAGCATCAGGACGCCGCTGATGCTGATCGAGGGGGATGCCGACTACCGCACGCCGCCGGCCGACGGCGGCGAGCAGATGTTCCGCGCCCTCAAGTACTTGAAGCGCCCCGTCGTCATGGTGCGCTTCCCCGGCGAGAGCCACGAGCTGTCGCGCTCCGGCAGGCCCTGGCACCGCATCGAGCGCCTGCGCCACATCGTCGGCTGGTTCGACCGCTACCTGCAGGGCAAGACGGTCGCGGGCTACGACGAGCCGTAGGGCGGAGCGCCGGTGCGCGACCCCAGCCTGTCGATCTTCGCCATCGTGGTCTTCGGGGCCGTGGGGACCGGCTACTTCGTCTACGGCAAGAAGCAGGGCAACCTCTGGGCCCTGCTCTCCGGCATCGGCCTCTGCATCTTTCCCTACTTCGTCGCCGACTTCTTCCTCCAGCTCGCGGTCGGCACCGTGCTGCTGGCCCTGCCGTTCCTGGTTCGCAGCTGACCTCTACTCGGTAGTGGGTCCGTTTGGGTCCGCTGCGGGCGGCCGCCCTCGGGACCACCCTCCCGAACCCCCTTCCAGGCGGCCGTCCTCGGGACCCAACGGACCCAGTACCTACTCGACGACGACGCCCGAGAGGTCCTCGGTGGGCTTCGGCATCTCGATGTCGAGAGCCTCGAGCCGCTCGACCAGGGTCGTCGCCACGACCAGGTTGCGGTACCACTTCTTGTCGGCGGGGACGACGTACCAGGGCGCGGAGTCGCGGCTGGTCTTCTCGATGGCGTCCTCGTAGGCCCGCAGGTAGTCGTCCCACAGCTTGCGGTCGTCGAGGTCGCCGAGGCGGAACTTCCATCGCTTCGCCGGGTCCTCCAGACGCTCCTCGAGGCGCTTCTTCTGCTCGTCGCGGCCGATGTGGAGGAAGAACTTGAGGATCAGCGTCCCGGTGTCGGCGAGCAGCTCCTCGAAGTGGACGATCTGCTGGTAGCGCTCCTTCCAGACCGGCCGCGGCACCAGCTTGCGGACGCGGGCGGCGAGCACGTCCTCGTAGTGGCTGCGGTTGAAGATGGCGATCTGGCCGTTCCCCGGCACCCGCTGGTGGATGCGCCAGAGGAAATCGTGCGCGCGCTCCTCCTCGGAAGGCGCCTTGAAGGCGGCGACGGCGACGCCGAGCGGGTTGACCCCCTTGAAGACGTGCTGGATGGTGCCGTCCTTACCGCTCGTGTCCATGCCCTGGAGCACCACGAGCACCTTGCGCTCGTGCTCGGCCCACAGCCGCATCTGGAGCTCCGCCAAGCGCTCGTTGAGCGGCTGGAAGAGCTTCTCGGCCGCCTTCTTCCCCGCCACCCCGGGCGTCGCGCCCGCCTCGATCTCGTCCAGGTGCAGCTTCTTGCCCGGCTTGACGCGGTGGATGTCCATCGGTCCCTCCTCGCGAGCCTCCAGCATAGCCTGTAGGGCCGGGCTGGAATCGACCGCCGCCGCGGCGCGGTTGTTCCGAGCGGAGGAGGGGAACGAATGAGCGAGGGAATCGTCCGTGCCTGCCCGTCGTGCGGCAGGAAGAACCGCGTGCTCTATGGCCGGCTGGGGGAGGAGGCGCGCTGCGGCTCCTGCGGCGAGCCGCTCCCCCCGCCCGGCGAGCCCATCGCCATCGACCGGCAGGCCGATCTCGTCGGCGTGATCCGCGAGGCCGCGCTGCCGGTCCTGGTCGACTTCTGGGCGCCCTGGTGCGGCCCCTGCCGCACGGTGGCGCCGGAGATCGCCAAGGTCGCCGAGCAGAACGCCGGCCGGCTGCTGGTGGTCAAGGTCAACACCGACGTCGACCCCGCGGTCGGCGCCGCGCACCGCATCCAGGGGATCCCGACGATGGCGGTCTTCCGCGGCGGCAGGGAAGTGGCGCGCACCAGCGGCGCGCGGCCGGCGGCGCAGATCGAGGGCTTCGTCCGCCAGGCGCTGGGCGCCGGCATGGCCGCCTGAGCTCGGGCGGCCGACGGCCGGCGAAGGGTCACTCGGAGGGAGGCTCCCAGCCGGCCGGCGCCAGCTCGAAGCTCGCGAGCTCGAAGCCGGGGGCGACGGTGCAGCCGACCAGGGTCCAGTTGCCGAGGCTGCAGGCCGACTGCCAGGCGCCGGCGGGGACCATGGCCTGCGGCCGCTCGCCGGCCGCGAGGTCGACCCCCAGGCGATGGCGCGCGACCCGCCCGTCCTCGGCGACCGCCAGGGTGAGCGGCGCGCCGGCATAGTAGTGCCAGATCTCGACGGCATCGGTGATCCGATGCCAGGCGGAGACCTCGCCGGCGCGGAGCAGGTAGTAGATCGCCGTCTGGGCGCTGCGGCCTGCGGGGTCGCGGAAGGTCTCCCGGTAGCGTCCGCCCTCGGGATGGGGGACGAGGCCGAGCAGGCGGGTCACCGCGTTGGCGTCGAGCTGGCGGTCGGTCACGTCTTCCTCCATGCAGCCGCTGCCGAGTATAAGGCGGCCCCCGCTGCGGATCGTGCCGCCGGCGGTTGTCACACGGCTCCAGGGAGCGCGCGACCGCCCGGACCCTCGCCGCGCGAAACGCCTGGCACCTCGCCGAAGATCGCCTGGCACCTCCAGATAAACGCCTGGCACCTCGCCAACCTATTCTGCATGAGCGACTTGCGCGAGATCTGGGGGATCGGCGCGAAACGCCTGGCACCTGTCTCCGGCACCTTGGGGTCGCCGTGCCGAGCCCGGTCCGCGGATCGCCTGGCACCTTCCGGCCTGTAGAATCCCCTCCGCTTCGAGCTCCGATGACCGGCCCCGCCGCCGTTCCACCCGACGCCGATCCCGCCCGCTGGCGGATGCTCGCGCTCTTGGCCGCCGCCGAGCTGCTCGGCATGTCGCTCTGGTTCGCGGCGAGCGCCGTCTCGCCGCTGCTCGCCGCGCGCTGGTCGCTCTCGCCGAGCGAGACCGGGTGGCTGACGACCGTCGTCCAGGCGGGCTTCGTCTGCGGCACGGCTCTCGCCGCCCTCCTCAACCTGACCGACGTCATCGCCGCCCGCCCCCTCTTCGCCGGCGCCGCCGTCCTCGGCGCGGCCGCCAACGCCGCCCTCCTCGCGGCGCCCGGCTACCGGGCGGCCCTCGCCTGCCGGTTCGCCACCGGCTTCTTCCTCGCCGGCGTCTATCCGCCCGCCATGAAGATGGTCTCCACCTGGTTCCGCGCTCGCCGCGGCCTGGGCGTCGGCACCGTCGTCGGGGCGCTCACGGTCGGCAAGGCGACTCCCTAGCTGGTCCACGCCCTTCCCGGGACGGGGGTGGCGCCGGTCGTCCTCACCGCCTCGGCCGGTGCGGTCGCCGCGGCCCTCCTGGTCGCCGCGGCCTACCGCGACGGCCCCTACCCCTTCCCGCCGCGCCCGTTCTCCTGGCGGCTGGTCGCCGAGGTGGTCCGCGAGCGGCGCTTCCGCCTGGCGACCGGCGGCTATCTCGGCCACATGTTCGAGCTCTACTCGTTCTGGACCTGGATCCCCGTCTTCCTGGCCGCCAGCGCGGCGGCTCGCGGAGTCTCATCGCCCTCGGCGGTCTCCCGGATAAACGCCTGGCACCTCGCCAACCTGTTCTGCATGAGCTACTTGCGCGAGATCTGGGGATCGGCGCGAAACGCCTGGCACCTGTCTCCGGCACCTCTCCGCGGATCGCCTGGCACCTTTCGGCCTGTAGAATCCACTCCGCTTCGAGCTCCGATGACCGGCCCCGCCGCCGTTCCACCCGACGCCGATCCCGCCCGCTGGCGGATGCTCGCGCTCTTGGCCGCCGCCGAGCTGCTCGGCATGTCGCTCTGGTTCGCGGCGAGCGCCGTCTCGCCGCTGCTCGCCGCGCGCTGGTCGCTCTCGCCGAGCGAGACCGGGTGGCTGACGACCGTCGTCCAGGCGGGCTTCGTCTGCGGCACGGCTCTCGCCGCCCTCCTCAACCTGACCGACGTCATCGCCGCCCGCCCCCTCTTCGCCGGCGCCGCCGTCCTCGGCGCGGCCGCCAACGCCGCCCTCCTCGCGGCGCCCGGCTACCGGGCGGCCCTCGCCTGCCGGTTCGCCACCGGCTTCTTCCTCGCCGGCGTCTATCCGCCCGCCATGAAGATGGTCTCCACCTGGTTCCGCGCTCGCCGCGGCCTGGGCGTCGGCACCGTCGTCGGGGCGCTCACGGTCGGCAAGGCGACTCCCTACCTGGTCCACGCCCTTCCCGGGGCGGGGGTGGCGCCGGTCGTCCTCACCGCCTCGGCCGGTGCGGTCGCCGCGGCCCTCCTGGTCGCCGCGGCCTACCGCGACGGCCCCTACCCTTTCCCGCCGCGCCCGTTCTCCTGGCGGCTGGTCGCCGAGGTGGTCCGCGAGCGGCGCTTCCGCCTGGCGACCGGCGGCTATCTCGGCCACATGTTCGAGCTCTACTCGTTCTGGACCTGGATCCCCGTCTTCCTGGCCGCCAGCGCGGCGGCCCGCGGCGCCGCCTCGGCGGGCTCTCGGGCGGTCTCGCTTGCCGCCTTCGGCACCATCGCGGTGGGCGGGCCGGGGTGCGTCTGGGGCGGCCTCGTCGCCGACCGCACCGGCCGCGCGCGGCTGGTGACCCTGGCGCTCGCCGTGAGCGGGAGCTGCGCGCTCGCCATCGGTTTCCTCTTCGGCGCCCCGTTCCCCGCCGTCGCCGCGCTCGCCTGGGTGTGGGGATTCTTCGTCATCGCCGACAGCGCCCAGTTCAGCGCCATGGTCACCGAGTCGGTGCCGCCGCACGCGGTCGGCACGGCGCTCACCATCCAGACCTCGCTCGGCTTCCTGCTGACCATGGTCTCCATCCAGCTCGTCCCCCCGCTCGCCGGCGCCCTCGGCTGGCGCTGGGCCTTCCCCGCCCTCGCCCTGGGGCCGGTCTGCGGCATCGCGGCGATCCGCCGCCTGGCGCGGCGGCAGGGCTAGCCCGGGCGGACGGACTGGCCGCCCGGGCTCCCGGCTGGTAGCATCTCGGGCCAGCCAGACCACGCCAGAGCGGCCGCCGCGAGGCGCCGCGGGAGGAACCGATGCCGCATCGCCGGGGTTGTCCGAGGATGGACGTGTGGCGCGCCGCCATTCCTATCCTGGCGCTGGCGGTCGCCGGCGCGCTCTGTGCCGCCGCCGATCCCGCCGCCGCCGATCCCGCCGTCGATCCGGCCCGGCTCGAGAACCGGGTGAGCGTCAACCTCGACCACGTGCGGCCGGCCGAGGCCTTCCGCACCTTCGCGCAGCTCGCCGGGATGAGCGCCCTGGTGGACGCGGCGGTCCGCGACCCGATCACCGTCCGCCTCGAGAACGTGCGGCTGAAGACCCTCCTCGACGCCGTCTGCGAGAGCGTCGGCTGCCGCTGGGAGGTGGCGGGGAGCCCGCCGGCGCTCCGCATCGCGGCGGTGCCCCGGCACGAGCCCAAGCCGGAGCCCGCCCGCGTCGGCCTGCGCGATCCGGTCCAGCTCCAGGTGGCGGACGGCGACGCCCGCGATCTCCTGCGCACCCTCGCCAGCCTGCTCGACGCCGAGCTCGTCCTCGACCCGGCCGTCCAGGGCAAGGTCACCCTCGACGCCGACGGCATCCCCCTCCGGCAGGCCCTGGACACCCTCTGCCGGCAGGCCCGCTGCGCCTGGGCCCTGGGCGACGGCGAGGCCGGCGGCCGGCGGGTGCTCAGGGTCACCCCGAAAAAGCCCTGAGCCTCCACCCGCTACCGGGTCGGCCCGGCCGTCTCCAGCATCGCCGCCAGCATCGCCCGCGCCCGCTCGGGGTGCTTGGCGTAGTGGAAGGTGAGGGCCTCCCAGGGGTGGCCGGCGGAGCGCGCCAGGAGCTCCGGGTCGTCCGCCAGCGTCCCGGCCATCCAGCTCTCGAACAGGCGGTGGGGGAGGTTGACGGTGGGGAGCTGGCGCCTCGCCCCCCACTTCCAGAGGAGGACGTTGACGATCGTCTCGTCGACGACCGGCGGGTGGGCGCCGCGCCGCTCGCAATCGCGGGCGACGGCGTCGCAGGCGGCGAGGAAGCGGCGGCAGGAGGGGGCGAAGCCGAGGGTGCAGGAGTGGGCGTAGGGCATCGACTTGCCCGCCACCCCCAGCTCGGCCATCAGCGGGCCGTTGACCTCGTCCCCCAGGTCGCGGGGGTGGCGGGGGAGGAGCGGCGTCTCGCCGGCCGCGCCGCACATCTCCCAGAGCCGGTCGACGGCGGGGGTGGGGACATGGTCGGCGTCGAGGTAGATCCCCCGCTCGACGCCGGCGTCCAAGGCGTCGAGGACCGCCGTGAGCTTCAGGTAGGCGATGTGCCGGCCGGCGCCCGCCAGGGGGCGGACGATCAGGTTGGGCGCCGCGAAGTCCGGCCGGGCGTCGACGGCGTAGAGGACGACGGGGTGGCGCGAGAAGGCGGCGAGCCCCTCGATCAGCACCCGCGCGAGCGGCAGGAAGCGGGCGTCGGCATGGGTGACCCAGGCCGCGGCGGGGAGCGCCGGCAGGGTCATCCCGTGGAGCGCGCGGCGCCCCGCGCGGCGGCCGCGATCGCCTCGGTCCCGGGGATGGGCCCGAAGATCCGCTCGGCGAGGTCGACCAGCTCGGCGTCGAAGAGGCCCCGGTAGAAGGGGTCGCCGGCGCACCAGCGGAAGCGCTCGGCGAGGGCCATCCGGCGGGCTCGGCCGTCGTAGGCGAGGCCGTCGAAGGAATCGCCCCAGGCGGTCGGCCCCCAGCGGGCTACCCGGTCGATCCCGGCATCGGTGAAGGGGATGCCGAGCCGGGCGGCGAGCGCCTCGCGGTAGGCGGGCTCGGCGACCCAGCGGTTGAAGGAGACGAAGACGGGGTCGTGGCGCAGAAGGCGCGTCTCGCCGAGGAATTCCCGCGCCTGCTGCCGGAAGCGGCCGGCGGCGGCGGTCACCGCGGCGAGGGAGATCGGGTGGACCTCGCCGCGCGCCCAGCGCAGCAGGCTCGCCAGGTTGTTCCACGGGTCGCGCAGCACCAGCAGGTCGAAGCGCCGCGCGCTCGTCCCCACCCAGGCGTCGTGAGCGGCCTCCGCGGCGTCCGAGAAGACCGCGGCGAGGTCCTTCCCTTCATAGTTGTGGAGGAGGAAACCCTTGGGGCTCGGCCCGCGCTCCCTCTCGCGCGCCAGGTCGACCCCGACGCCGACGCTGTCGGGGAGATAGCAGGTGGCGTATGGGTCGGCCCCCGGGGCGCAGTTGTCGAGGAAGCAGCCGCTGCCGGGGAGCTGGCAGAGCAGCCACTGGATCACCGCGTGGCTCCCCGAGCGGCGCAGGGCCGCGATCCGCACCTCGAGACCGTTCGCCGCCAGATGTCCCCCGTTTGACCCCCGGAACGCAAGCTGACTATACTGCGCCGTCCTTTGATCAACTCTTGTCGCGGCACCCCGGAGCGTGGGCAAACCGCCATGACCGACGTCCTCCTCGCCCATTCCTTCTTCCTGCGCAGCGACCCCAAGCAGGTGGAGAAGATGCGGCCGTACGCGCCGCTCGGGACCCTCTATGCGGCGGCGTACCTGCGCAACCTGGGCTACTCGGTGGCGCTCTTCGACGCCATGCTCGCCGAGGGGATCGAGGAGTACGTGGAGCTCCTCGACCGGCATCGCCCGAAGATCGTCGCCCTCTACGAGGACCAGTTCAACTTCCTCAACAAGATGTGCCTGTCGCACGCCCGCCAGGCGGCCTGCCGGATGAGCGCGCTGGCGCGCGAGCGGGGGGCGCGGGTGGTGGCGGCGGGGGCCGAGATCACCGACCATCCGGAGGTCTACTTCCCGCACGGCGTCGAGTACGCCCTGCTGGGCGAGGCGGACCACACGCTCGCCGAGCTGGTCGGGGCGCTGCTCGCCCAGGACGGAACGTCCGCTTCGGCCGCCGGGACGTCCGCTCCAGCCGCTGGATCATCCGCTCCCGAGGCGGTCGCCGGCGTCGCCTGGCCCGACCCGGCGACGCCGGGCGGGGTGGCGCGGAGCGCCGCGCGGCCGCCCGACCGCGATCCCGACCGCTTCCCCTTCCCCGCCTGGGACCTCCTGGACGTCGAGCGCTACCGCGCCGCCTGGCGGCGCGCCCACGGCTACTTCAGCCTCAACCTGGTGACCACCCGCGGCTGCCCGTTCCATTGCAACTGGTGCGCGAAGCCGATCTGGGGGCAGCGCTACGCCATGCGCTCGGCGGCCAGCGTCGCCGAGGAGATGGCCCTCGTCAAGCGCACCCTGCGGCCCGACCACATCTGGTTCGCCGACGACATCTTCGGCCTCCAGCCGCGCTGGGTGGCCGAGCTCGCCGCCGCGGTCGAGGAGCGCGACGCGGCGATCCCCTTCATGATCCAGTCGCGGGTCGACCTGATGACCGAGCGCGCCGTCGAGGGCCTGGCGCGCGCCGGCTGCGTCGAGGTCTGGCTGGGGGTCGAGAGCGGCAGCCAGAAGGTCCTCGACGCCATGGACAAGGGGACGCGGGTCGACCAGGTGGCGGCGGTGCGCGAGCGCCTGAAGAGCGCCGGCATCCGCGCCTGCTACTTCCTCCAGCTCGGCTACCCGGGCGAGACCTTCGCCGACCTCCAGGCGACGGCGCGGCTGGTGCGCGACACCCTCCCCGACGACATCGGGGTCTCCGTCTCCTATCCGCTCCCCGGCACCAAGTTCCACGCCATGGTCAGCTCGCACCTCGGGGAGAAGGACCGCTGGAACGACAGCAGCGACCTCGCGATGATGTTCCAGGGCACCTACCAGACGCCGCTCTACCGCGAGCTCCATCGCCTGCTCCACCGCGAGCTCGAGCTGCGCCGGAGCCTGGCGGGCAACGGCTCCGACCCGGCGCACGCGGCATCGCGTACCGCGGCGCGCGCGGCGCTCGCGACGATCGCCGCGCGCTGGAGCGAGCTCGAGGCCGGCGAGGCCGACCACCGCAGCCTGCATCCGACGCCGATCGAGAAGGACTACGGCCCGCTCGCCGCCCCCGACCTGTCGCGGACATGGAATTGATCGACCTCCTCCTCACCCACGGCTACTTCCTCTACGAGGACCCCAAAGAGGTCCAGATCATGAAGCCCTATCCGCCGCTGGGGCTGCTCTACCTGTCGGCGTACCTGAAGCGGGCGGGCTTCGCGGTCGAGATCTTCGACAGCACCTTCGCCGCGCCGGCCGACCTCGCGGCGCGCTTCGCGCGCCAGCCCGGGCGGCGTCGTCGGCATCTACACCAACCTGATCACCCGCGGCGCCGTGCTCGCCGCCGTCGCCGCCGCCAAGGCGCACGGCTGGACGGTCGTCCTCGGCGGTCCCGAGAGCGCCAACTATCCCGCCGAGTACCTCGCCCGCGGCGCCGACGTGGTGGTGCTGGGCGAGGGGGAGGCGACGCTGGCCGAGCTCCTCCCGGCGCTCGCGGCGCGCGGGCCCCACCGCCTGCACGGCGTCGCCGGCACGGTCTTCCGCGACGCGGCCGGGGCGGTGGTGACGACGCCCGAGCGGCCGCAGCTCCCCGACCTCGACGCCCTCCCCTGGCCCGACCGCGCGGCGATCGACCTGCCGCGCTACGTCGACGTCTGGCGCGAGCACCACGGCCAGGGGAGCGTCAACCTGATCACCGCCCGCGGCTGCCCCTACCGCTGCCACTGGTGCTCGCACGCGGTCTTCGGCTTCACCCATCGCCGGCGCAGCCCGGCCGGCTGCGCCGCGGAGCTGGAGCACATCCGCGACGTCTACGCCCCCGAGCAGGTCTGGTACGCCGACGACGTCTTCACCATCCATCACGGCTGGCTGTTCCAGTATGCCGCGGAGCTCCGGCGCCGCGGCCTCCGCATCCCCTTCGAGACCATCTCGCGCCCCGACCGGATGATGAAGGAGGAGGTGCTCGCGACGCTCGCCGAGATGGGCTGCTGGCGGATCTGGATCGGCTCCGAGAGCGGCAGCCAGCGGATCCTCGACTCGATGGAGCGCGGCGCCACCGTCGAGCAGGTGCGGTGGGCGACCCAGGCGGCGCAGCGCCACGGCATCCAGGTGGGGATGTTCCTCATGTGGGGCTACGAGGGGGAGACGGTCGACGACATCGCGGCGACGGTCGAGCACGTCAAGCGCTGCAACCCCGACATCTTCTTCACCACCGTCGCCTATCCGATCAAGAACACCGCCTACTACCGCGAGGTGGCGGACCGGGTGGTGGCGCCGCCGGATTGGGCGGCGGCGACCGACCGCGACTACGAGGTCGCCGGCCGCCCGGGGCGCGCCTACTACGGCCACGCCGACCAGTGGCTGAAGAGCGAGGTCGAGGCCGCGCGCCTGGAGGCGAGCGACCCGGCGCAGGCCGCGGCGCACCACCGGGCGGCCGGCGAAGCCAAGGCCGCGCTGCTCGCGCTCGGGGCCTGAGGTCTCGCCGAGCGCGGGGATACGAGATCCTCCGATGCCCACGCCGACGCCGCCCCCCGCGAGGCCGGCGATGTCCGGAACGTCCGAAGCCGCCGGGGCTTCCGGAGCGACCGGGGCTTCCGGAGCGTCCGGAAACGCGGCGCCCGGCGCCTCGCCCTTCGACGCCCTCGCCGCCGACTACGACCGCCAGTTCACCGAGGGCTTCCTCGGCGGCCTGCTCCGCCGCGCCGTCTGGCGGCGGCTCGACGCGGCTTTCGCCCCCGGCATGCGGGTCCTCGAGCTCGCCTGCGGCACCGGCGAGGACGCCGTCCACCTCGCCGCCCGCGGCGTCCAGGTGCTGGCGACCGACGCCTCCGCGGCGATGGTCGAGGCGGCGCGGCGCAAGGTGGTGCGCGCCGGCGTGGCCGGGCTGATCGAGGCGCGGCGGCTCCCCTTCGAGCGGCTGGCCGAGCTGCCGGCGGCGGCCTTCGACGGCGCCTTCGCGAACTTCGGCGGCGTCAACTGCGCCGCCGACCTCTCCGCCCTGGCGCGCGACCTCGCCCGCGCCGTCAAGCCGGGCGCGCCCGTCCTCCTCTGCGTCATGGGGCCGCTCGTCCCCTGGGAGTGGCTGTGGTTCGGCCTTCACGGCGACCTCCGCGCGGCCTGCCGCCGCCTGCGGCGCGGCGGGGTCCACTGGCGCGGCCTGCACGTCGTCTATCCCTCCCCCGGCCGGCTGGAGCGCCTCTTCCGCCCCGCCTTCCGGGTGACCCGCCGCGCCGCGGTCGGCGCCCTCGTCCCCCTCCCCGCCGCGGAGACCTGGGCCCGGCGCCATCCCGGCCTCGTCGCTCGTCTCGAGGCCCGCGAGCGGCGCTGGGAGACCGCCTGGCCGCTCCCCTGGCTCGCCGATCACTACCTGCTGGAGCTGGTCCGCCGGTGAGCCAGGGGCCATCGGAGCGGGGTTTCGGGGAATCGCCTGGCACCTCGGAGAATCACCTGGCACCTGGTTTGTCCTCTTTGCAGGACGGCGCTGGAGGTGTGGGGAATCACCTGGCACCTCGGAGAATCGCCTGGCACCTAGTTTGTCCTCTTTGCAGGACGGCGCTGGGCGAGGCGGCGGCCCTTCCTCCCGAGGCGCGCTGCCCCTCGTGCGGGGCGGTCTATCCGACTCTCCCCGGCACGGGCGGCGTGCGCTCGCTCCTGCCGGTCGCGCGGCGGGAGCACTTCGCGGCGTTCCTCGCCGACTACACGAAGATCCGCCTCGCCGAGCGGCGCGGCTCGGACGACCCCGCCTACTACCGCGCCCTGCCGGGATGCCCGCCCGATCACCCGATCGCCTGGCAATGGGCGCTCCGCCGCCGCACCTTCCAGGCGCTCGAGGAGCGGGTGCTGCCCCGGTTGGGCTCGGGCCTCAAGATCCTCGATCTCGGCGCCGGGCTCGGTTGGCTCTCCCAGCGGCTGGCGGAGCGCGGGCATCATCCCTGCGCCGTCGACCTCTCGGTCGACCCGTACGACGGCCTGGGCGCCGCCCGGCACTATGAGCCGGCGTGGCCGCGCCTGCAGGCCGAGTTCGATCGCCTGCCCTTCCCCGACCACGAGGCCGACCTCGCGATCTTCAACGCCAGCCTCCACTACTCGACCGACTACCGGGCGACGCTCGCCGAGGCGCTCCGCGTCCTGCGCCCGGGCGGCGCGCTCCTCGTCCTCGAGTCGCCGATCTATCGCCGCGACGAGAGCGGCCGCCGCATGGTCGAGGAGCGCCACGCCGACTTCGCCCGCCGCTTCGGCACCCGTTCCGAGAGCATCCCCAGCCGCGAGTACCTCACCTGGGGTCTGCTCGACGACCTCGCCCGCGATCTCGGGATCGCCTGGCGCCGGGTCACGCCCTGGTACGGCTGGAGGTGGGCGATGAGGCCATGGGTCGCGCGCGTGAAGAGAAAGCGGGAGCCCAGCCGGTTCGCGATCCTGTGGGCGGAGAAGCCATAGGCAAATATGGGAAGCTATGTCCGTGAGAAGAACCCTGGAGATCCCGGACGAGCTTTTTCGGCAGATAAAAGCCACCGCGGCCCTGCGTGGAGAGAGCCTCGAGGATTTCGTGACGGCGGCCCTTCGCGCCCATCTGGACAGCTGGCCCGTTGAGGATGCTCCGTCGCCAAGAGGCTGGCGCATCGTCTTTGGACGTGCCAAGGCACAAGAGGTGGCGGAGATCGACAGGATCGTTGCCGAAGAGCTCGAGCGCAGCGAGCCGGATACGTCTCTTCGATTGGATTGGTAGGCGCGCAGCGGGAGGCAGCTGGCATCGATGACGATCGACATGATCCTCAAGCGGTTCGAAGATCCCGACGAGACGCGCGAGTTCGAGAAGGGGCGGTTCGACCTCGTGCGGATCGGCGGCATGACGATCGGCCGGGCGCGCTACGAGCCGGGATGGCGGTGGTCCGAGCACGTCGCGCCGACCGCGGGGACGCCGCTCTGCGAGGTCGAGCACGTCGGCATGGTGATCTCGGGGCGGGCCGCGGTGGCGTTCGCCGACGGCCGGGAGATCGTCATGCAGCCGGGTGAGCTGTTCTACATCCCGCCCGTCCCGCACGACAGCTGGGTCGTCGGCGACGAGCCGTACGTCTCGCTGCACTTCCAGGGAGCCGGCGACTACGCGAGGTAGCCGTCACAGCCCCTCCCGCTGCGGCTCGCGCAGCGGGATCAGCCGCCGGGCCACGTCGAGCTCCCAGGGCTTGGCGTAGACGCCGGTCGCGTAGCGCCAGGTCGCGAGCGTCTTCAGGATCGACTTGCCCCAGGCCGGGGTCTGGTGGTCCTGGACGGTGGGGAAGCGGCAGCCGAGGACTTTGGCGAAGTCCTTCACCCGGCGCTTGATCCGGGGGGTGAGCCAGGGGGCGTCCTGGTGGCAGACGTAGTCCTGCCAGCGGCGCTCGGTCCACTCCTCGGGGGTGGTCGGGAGCTGCGGGCCGTCGGGGCCGTAGTGGTCGAGCACCGGCAGGCGCGGGCCGGTGGCGTCGGCGGCCGCGGCCCGCCGGTCGCGCTGCGGCGTCGGGCTGTAGAAGTAGAGGATCACCTCGCACTGCGGGTGGATCGTCTTCACCCGCTTGACGAAGCCGAGCGTCTTCTCGACCTCGCCCTCGGGGTCCTCGGGGCCGCCGAGCACGAAGGAGAACTCGGGGATCACCCCGTGCTCGCGGCAGCGGCGGGCGACCTCGAAGGTGTGCTCGACGCGGCTCCCCTTCTTCATCCGCTGGAGCACCTCGTCCGACGCCGCCTCGGCGCCGATGTAGCTCATCCGGTAGCGGCTCGTCTCGATCAGCTTCCAGGTGGCTTCCGAGAAGCGCGCCAGGGTGTCGGCGCGGGCGTAGGACCACCACGGCATCCCGAGCCGCCCGAGCACCTCGAGCACCGGCACGCTCGCCTCCTCGGTGTCGAAGAAGTTGTGGTCGTAGAACTGGATCGAGTCGGCGCCCAAGGCCCGGAGCGCCTGGAGGTCGCGCTCGAGCCGCGCCGGCGGCGACAGGCGCGTGTGGCCGTTCCACATCGAGACGACGCCGCAGAAGGTGCAGTGATAGCGGCAGCCGAGGGCGGCCTGGTGGACGCCGGTCCGCCGCCCGAGAAAGGACGGGCGGAGGTAGCCGGCGGCGTCGCCCGCCCGCTCGTAGGGGAGCGGCGGGAAGCTCTCCGGCGGGCGGAACGGCCGCTCGGGGTTGTGGACGATCCGCTCGCCGTCCTTGAAGGTCAGGCCCCGGATGGCCGCGACCGCCGCGGGAGCGCCGGCGGATGCCGCGAAGCCCTCGCCGTAGCGGGGCGCGCCGGCGGCGGGGAGCGCCGCGAGGAGCTCGAGGAGCGTCTCCTCCCCCTGGCCGCGCACCACGTAGTCGACGTACGGCGCGTTGACCGCGGCGGCCGGGTAGAGGGTGGGGAAGTAGCCGCCCCAGGCGACGGGGATCTCCGGGTGGGCGGCGCGCACCGCGGCGGCGATGGCGATCGCCGGACCCACCTGCGGGCCGGGCATGACGGTCATGGCGACGAGCGCCGTCCCTCCATCCGCCGCGTCCGCTCGCGCGATCGCCTGGAGCACGCTGCCGGCGGCGTCAGGGTCGACGTTGCCGTCGACGATCCGGTAGGGATGCTTCCCCTCGAGCACCGCCCCGAGCGCCAGGACCGAGAGCGGCAGGCGCACGCTCCGCGGCGAGCACATCCGCGGATTGACCAGGACGACCTGGCGCCCCGGCCGCGTCACCGCCGCCTCACCGCGCTACCGCCGAGTAGAGGGTCATCACCTCGTTGCCGTAGTCGCGGCGCTCGGCGGCCTCGACCGCGAGGCCGCTCGCGAGGAGGGCGCGGAGCATCCCCGCCGCGTCGCCGTCGGTCGAGAGGAGCACCAGCGCCCGCCCGCCGGGCGAGAGCGCGGCGGGCAGCCCGGCCGCGAAGCGCTCGATCACGTCGGTCCCCCGCCAGGCGAGGTCGAAGAGCCCCTTGGGCTCGCCGCGGAAGAAGGGCGGATTGAAGAGGACGAGGTCGAAGCGCTCGCCCGCGACCGGCGCGAAGAGATCGCCCTGGCGCACCTCGACCGCCGCGTCGAGCCCGTTCCAGAGCGCATTGATGCGCGCGCACCGCACGGCCTCGGGGTTCAGGTCGACCGCCGTCACCCGCCAGCCGCGGCGGGCGGCGAAGAGGGCGCAGGCACCCGAGCCGGTCCCCATGTCGAGGGCGCGCGCCCCCGGCCGCGGCGGCGCGGCGAGGTCCGCCGTCGCCAGGGTGCGGGCGAACCAGGCGCCGCTGCGGAAGACGACCGGGTTGAGGACGGCGGGGAGCACCAGGAGCGGCACGCCGTCGATCGCCTCGACGACCGGCCGGCGGATGCGCCGCTTGAGGAAGGGGAGCTTCAGATGGAGCCCGGCGAGGGCGAGCGCGCGGGCGAGCGGGCGGACGCGGGGGAGGAGGCCCGGCGCGAGGTCGGCCACGGCGGCCTCCGCGGGGCGGCAGCCCTCGGCCCCGCTCGTCCGCGCTCCGGCCTGCGCTCCGGCCTGGGCTCTGGCCTGCGCTCTGGCAACGGCGTCCATTGTCATCTACCGTAGCAGAGTCTCGGCGGGAAGACGTGCCGGGCGCAGCGCCGGCGAACGCCGCCACCCGCCGCGCCCCGCGCCGGAGGTCGGCGAGGTAGCCGGCGCGCCAGGCGAGCTCGCGCGGCGGGTTCTTCAAGCTCTCGCGGACGAGCGGCCCCCGGCCGAGCGCGAAGCCGTAGGGGGGCCCGGCGGGGAAGAGCCGGTCGTGGAGGGCGCGGAGCGTCAGGTTGCCGGCGTAGCCGCGGAAGAAGTAGCGGTCGCGGCCGGCGAGGCGCGCCAGGTTCCCGCCGCCGACGTGCTCGGCGCCGCGCCGCGAGAGAGTGATGCCGTGGAAGCGCACCAGCAGGTCCGCGTGGTCGCGATGAAGGAGCTGGACCTCCCAGCCGGCGTCGCGGACCGCCTGGGTCGCGAGATCGCCGGTGTCGTACCAGACCCAGCGCTCGAAGGGGACGGCGGGGTCCGGCCGCTCGGCGGCGGGAAAGAAGCCGTGCGGCAGCCGGGCGGCGAAGACCTCGCGGTAGGCGGCGACCTTCATCACCACCGCGAAGGTGCCGTGCGAGGGGCGGCGGGTGCGCGAGACCAGCGACACGGCGGCGACCCGCGGCGAGGCGAGCTCCCGCCGCGCGAAGGGCCAGAGGTCCTCGGACACCCAGAACACGTCGCTGTCGACGAAGGCGAGGTAGGGCGTCTCGACCCGCGCCACGGCGTCGTTGTAGGCGTCGTGGTACTCGCGCCGCGCCGGCGTCCGCGGCAGGATCTCGGCGCCCGGGAAGTGGGCGGGGTCGAGCCCGCCGGCCGCCGAGTCGTGGAAGATCTCGACCCGCGCCTCGGCCGCCGGGAAGGCGCGGCGCACGCAGGCGTGCCAGATCCGCGCCACGTCCGGGTAGACCGTGCAGGTGAGGACGGTGACGAGCGGCGGCCCGCTCACCGCGTTTCGGCTCCGGCGGCTCGATCGGCTCCAGCGGCCCCGGCGGCCGGCCTCTCGGCCCACGATTCCGGCACGACGGCGGGGAGCGCGAGGGCGATCCCCTCCCGCGCCGCGAGGCGCGCGATGGCGCGGTCGGAGCGCGCGAAGTAGGCGGCGAGGACGCGCCGGCGCTCGCCGTCGGCGATGCCGCCGAGGGCGCGGCGCAGAGCGCCGGCGGCGAGGCTGCCGCCGCACGGCTCGCCATCCTCCCCCGCCGCGAAGGGCTCGCCGAAGAGCGCCTGGTAGAGGGCGCCGAGGAGCAGGTTGTCGTAGGCGCCCATGGCGAAGTAGCGCTTCTCGCCCACCAGCGCCGTGAAGCGCTCCTCGCCGATCGCCGCCGCGAAGACGGCGCGCGAGACGCGGAGCACGGTGGTGCCGTGGAAGTCGGCGAGGTGCTCGGCCGACGCCGCGGGCTCGGCCTCGACGATCGAGAGGCCGCGGGCGCCGAGCGCCGCCGCCGCCGCCTCGCCGGGCCCGAGGTTGACCGCCCGCGGCCAGCGCTCGAGCCCCTCGTAGCGCGCCGCGAAGACCGGCGCCGGCAGCTCGCGGTAGACCGCGGCGCGGGCGAGGAGGGCGTAGACGCCGGGCAGGCGGTGGCGCCGCAGGTAGGAGACCGCCGCCACCTCCGGCCGCGCGAAGCGGGGGAGGAGGGAGGCGGGAAAGGCGCCGTCGAGGAAGAAGACGTCGGCGTCGACGACGAAGAGGAAGTCGGGGGCGGCGCCCAGGGCCCAGTCGTAGAACTCGACGAAGTCGCGGGCGCCGGGCCCGGGGGGACGAGCCGCGCGCCGGGGAAGCGCTCGGGGTCGAAGCCCGCGGTGCCGCCGTCGCAGAAGATGGCGACCTCGACCGTCAGGCCGGCGCCCGCCAGGGCGGGCGCCAGGTCGCGGCGGACGGCGCGGTGCCAGAGCCGCGCCAGGTCGGGGTAGCGATGGCAGCCGGCGAGGAGGACGCGGCGGCCGGCGAGGGCGGCGATGTTCGGCCTCGGGGGCGCGGACCGCGGAGGGTGCGGTCATCGGTCCCCTCCGGGTAGGGGCAGGCCCCTGTGCCTGCCCGTGCAGGCCGGCGCGGGCGACCACGGGGGGTCGCCCCTACCGATCGACCAGCCCGCCCGGCTCACGCGCCTTCCGGCCGCGCGTGCGCGGGGACGTCCGAGGCCGGATGGTAGAGCCCCGTCCGGTCGAAGCCCCCCTCCCAGCTGCCGCCGCGGAAGCTGCCGGCGAGGAAGACGCCGCCCCAGAAGGCGCCGCCGGTGAGCTCGCCGCCGCGGAAGACGCCGCCCACCATCGCCCCGTCCTCGAAGCGGCCGCCGTCCCACTCGCAGCCCATCAGCACGGCGCCGCGGTTGACGGTCTCCGGGCCGAAGCGGCGGCGGCGGTAGAACTCGCCGTGGGAGAGGACGGCGGGGGCCGCGGTGGGAGCCGGCTGCGGTTTCGGCTTCCTGGGGAGAGCCGCCGGCGCCGCCGGCGGCGCCGGCCGTGAGGCCCCGGCGCCGCCGGCGACCGGCCGCGCGTAGCGCTCGACCCGCCGCGCCTTGCCGCGGAGGCCGGCGGCGTAGGCGAGGCGCCAGGCGATCTTCTCGGGCGTGCCGCGCCGGGCATGGCGGGCGAGCGGCTGATGCGGGTACGGAAAGTCGTAGCGCGGACCGCCGGCGAAGAGGCGGTCGTGGAGCCGGCGCAGGACCAGGTTGCCGTTGTAGCCGCGCCAGAGGAAGCGGCTGTCGCCCACCTCGCGCAGGAGAGCGTCCATCCCCGCCCAGCCGGCGGTGCGGCGGAAGACGGAGATGGTGTCGAACGAGGGGAGGAGCCCCTGCTCGTCGAGGTGATGGAGCTCGACCTCGTGGCCGGCGGCGAGCACCCGCTCGGTCAGCAGGTCGCCGGTGTCCGACCAGCGCCAGCGGTCGGGCGGCAGCGCCGGGTCGGCGATCTCGACCGCCTGGCAGAACCCGACGGGGAAGGCGGCGAGGACCTCGCGGTAGACGGCGGCTTTCAAGAACACGGCGAAGGTGCCGTGGCTCGGGCGGTGCGGGCGCGAGATGCAGGAGACGGCGGCGACGCCGGGGCGCTCGAGCCGCCGCCGCGCCCAGTCCCAGAGGTCGGGGGCGGTCCAGAAGACGTCGCTGTCGATGAAGGCGAGGTAGGGCGTCTCGGCGCGGCGGACCGCCTGGTTGTAGGCCTCGTGGAAGTCGCGGCGGCCGGGGCCGCGGCGCAGCAGGGCGGCGCCGGGGAAGAGCGCCGGGTCGAGCGGCGTCTCGCGGTCGCCGTCCTGGAAGATCTCGACCCGCGCGCCGTCGCCGAACGAGCGGCGGATGCAGGCGTGCCAGATCCGCGCGACGTCGGGGTAGATCGTCGAGGTGAAGATGGTGAGCGGAGGGGAGCCGGCGGCGGCTATGGCGCGGGCTCCCGATTCGGTTCCTGGATCGGCTCGTGGATCCGTTTTTGGATCTCGGGGGGGACGTCGGTGCGCGGCCGGTAGCGCCCGGCGCGGTCGAAGCCCGCCTCCCACGTCGCCGCCCGTCCAGGCGCCGTCCCAGAAGACGCCGCCCCAGAAGGTGCCGCCGCGGAACTCGCCGGCGCGGAAGAGCCCGCCCATCATGATGCCGGACTCGAACACGCCGCCGTCCCACTCGCACTCGAGGAGGACCGCGCCGCGGTTGACCGTCTCCGGCCCGAAGCGCCGCTTGTGATGGAACTCGCCCGCGTGGAGGACGACCGTTGCCGCAGCCATCGATTGGGGGTCTCGTGATCTCGGCGCAAGCTATCACAGGGCGGGGGGGGCCGGCCCTAGAGCAGCCCCGGCCCTAGAGCAGCCCCTCCAGCAGATCGAGCGCGCGCTCGATCTCCGCCCGGCCGTCGCCCACCTCGAGGGCCCAGGCGCCGTCGGCGAGGAGCTCGCGGACGCGCCGGCCGTAGCCGGGGAAGTCCTCCTCCGTCCCGGCGCGGCCGGCCGGCCAGCGGTCGAGGGCGGCGAGGAGGCCCAAGGGCTCGAGGCGGCTCGGCCCGCGGGTGCGGCCGAGGAGCACCACCGGGCCGGGGAGCGCCCGCGCCGCCGTGCTCCCCGGCCGCGCCGCCTCCATCTCGACCGCGAGCTTGGGCTCGCCGCGGAGCGTCACCGCGATGGCTCGCGGCTCGCCGCCCTCGCGGCCCTCCCAGCCCTCGCAGCCATCGCCGCCGTCGAGCTCGGGGAAGAGGTCGCCGGCGTCCGGGCGCAGGTGGAACCACCACGGCGTCCCCCACCAGCAGCCGCGCGCGGCGTCCATCCACACCACGTCCTCCGCCAGGGCCTGGAAGCGGCCGCGGGCAGCGGCGTAGGCGAGCGTCGTCTTGCCGCCGCGGCCGGGGGCGCGGAGGAGGACGGCGCGGCCATCGCGGCCCGGGGGGACGATCGCCGCGGCGTGGACGCCCATCAGGCCGCGCGGCGCCAGCATGGCGAAGAGGGCGAGCTCGACGAAGTGGATGCGGAGGTAGGCGGGGGCGGCGAGGACGTGCGGCGCGAAGCGGCCCCAGGCGCGGCCGGCGGCACGGTCGGCGACCAGGCGGGCGGCGCTGCCGGCGCGCTGCATGACGCGCTCCCCGGACTCCGTGTAGACCGGCTCGGCGAGCGGGAGAGCGGCCGGCGGGAAGCCCGCGGCCCTCGACGCCGGCGCCGCGGCGAGCAGCCGGAAGGCGAGGTCGGGCGCGGCGTGCGGCGGCGGCGGGCCGTAGCCGCGCAGCGCCGATTCGGCCACGGCGAGGATGGCCGGGTGGTCCGTCACCAGGCGGAGCGCGAGGCCCATCGGCTGGTACCAGGCCTCGACGAGGCGGGTGCCGCGCCTTGACTCGCCCGGAGGATTTGCGTATGTTGGATTCAAATCGTAAGTCCGGTCATCTTCGCCACCCTGGAGGGACGTGCGCCCGTGCCGTCGTCCTCCATCCTATGGATTCTTGCAAGGAGAAATGCATGAGGATTTCCCGGAGATCCCGGTCTCCCCACCGCGCCGCGCTGGTCCTCGCCGCCGTCGCCCTCGTTCTCGCCGCCGCCGCCGGCCCGGCCGGCGCCGCCACGCTGTGCAACACCGCGGCGCAGCCCAGCCTGCACGACATCGGCCTCGCGATCACCAGCAACAACCAGTTCATCTCCGATTACAACACGCTCTCGGAGGCCGCCTGGTGCACGTTCATCGCCCTCTCCTGGCCGGCCCAGGGGACGTCGCCGACGATGACCGGCAGCACCACGATGAAGATCGGCCAGGGGCTCGGCACGACGCCGATCGTCTGGGAGACCTGGCTCGACTCGACCCAGGTCTACTGCGCGAACGGCAAGCCGCCCGGCCAGTGCGGCGCCACCTCCTTCAAGGAGGTCCGGAACGGCCGGCCGATGCACCGCGTCAAGGCCGCCAACCCCAACACGGCGCACTTCGCCATGGACCGCATTCAGGGGCTGCTCAAGGCCGGGCACAAGATCTCGCCGCGCCTGCAGAAGCTCGCCGCCACCTCCGACTCCTCGAACGACCTGTCGGAGAACGTCCAGGCGACCGGCTTCATGCTGCCGGACAAGAACAACAGCAAGTCGGTCCAGTCGGTCATCCTCTACGAGGTGCGCGAGAACCCGGCGACGGTCGACTTCCTCACCCAGAACGTGCTCTATAACCTGAACGGCCAGACCACCTTCTACAACGCGCAGGGGGGCAAGGCGGTGCCGCCCGCCGCGACCAACCCGGTCCAGGCCTCGGGCTCGGCCTTCGAGGTCAAGCCGTCGTGGTACGTCACCAACCCCGACGAGGCGAAGATGCTCGGCTTCTTCACCAGCCAGGGGCAGTGCGCGCCGAACACGAACTGCGGCGCCAAGGGGAGCAACACCTTCCCCATCGGCATGACCGGCTTCCACGTGCTGTGGAAGGTCTTCGCGGGGTCGAGCTGGTTCTGGGCGACCTTCGAGTACAACAACTCGACGAGCAGCCCGCCGCACGACAACAGCTACATCACGCCGATCCTCAACCAGCAGGTCTCCTTCTACCCGGCCGGGGGGACGAGCTGCCCCGAGGGCACCCCGACCTCGCCGCCCTGCATCGCCGGCCCCTACCCGCCGGCCGCGGCGTCGCCGAACCCGGTGGTCGCCGGCGCCGCCTTCGCCAACGGCATCTACCAGCCGATGCTCGCCGGGACGCCGTTCGCCAACTACCGGCTCGCCGGCGTGCAGGTCGCGACGATGCTCAACGGCGTGCCGACGCTCGTCGCCAACAACCACATCGAGACCGACTTCGGGGCCAACCAACCGTCGACGGGCAACCCCAGCTCGTCCTGCATCACCTGCCACTACTACGCCTCGATCGGCCCGCTCAACACCGGGCCGTGCAGCAACACCCCGCCGCACGCCAACGTCCGCCGGCTGGGCATCTTCGCCGCCAACGGCACCAGCGGCTTCACCGGCGACGGCCAGCCCGGCCTCTACACCAACAGCAAGGGCACCTTCGTCTCCTCCGACTTCCTCTGGTCGGTGCAGCTCGCGCAGTGGAACCTGGCGCAGGGCAACGGCTGCCCGCCGAGCGCCGCGAGCGTCAAGCGCGTCAAGCCGGCGGTGAAGAAGAAGGCGGCTGTCGCCAAGCCGGCCACCGGCGCGGCGAAGCGATAGGTCAGCAGAACAAACGAGAGCGGCACCGGGGCCGCGGGCGCGAGAGCGTCCGCGGCCCTTTTCGCTACTGGGCCCGTTCGGTCCCGAGGGCGGCCGCCCGCAGCGGACCGAACGGACCCACTGCCGCGTCGGGCTCTACACGACGGCGAGGCGGCGCCGGCGGCGGGGCGGCTTCCTCGCCGCCTCCCCGCTCTCGGTCGGGATCTCGGCGGCGAGGGCGGCCAGGTGGCGCTCGGGGTCGAGGCGCTGGGTGAAGAGCAGGCGATAGCGGTCGGGATCGAGGATCAGCACCTCGCGGGCGTTCCATGGCCGGTCGGTGGGCGGCAGGAGCACCACGGCGCCATGGGCCTGGGCGCGCGCCGCGAGCTCGTCGACGCCGCCGGTGAGGAGGGTGAAGGTCAGGGTGACCCCCAGGCCGCGGCGCTCGCCGGGCTGGGCGGCCGGCGAGCCGGGGTCGTCGCCGATCAGGAAGAGGTCGGCGCCGCGCGTCCAGCGCAGGTGGGAGGCCGCGGCGTCCGCGACCTGGCCGACGAGCTCGAAGCCCAGCGCCTCGCGGTACCAGGCGGTCGAGGCGGCGAGATCGGCGACCGCGAGGGTGGGGAAGGACCGCAGGGGCTCGGGGGCGTCAGACATCCCGGCGGTCCCGGCCCTCCGCGCGCTCCCGCTGGGGGACGACCTCGATCTCCTGCTTGAGCTTGACCAGGCTCGCCTCGGGATAGACGCCCGGGCGGAGCTGGACGCCGGGGTAGATCTGGGTGCCGCGGCCGACGACGACGCCGGGGTGGAGGACGCAGTTGCAGCCGGTGAGGACGCCGTCGCCGAGGACGGCGCCGAGCTTGCGGCGGCCGCTCGGCAGGCCCGGCCCGACCCGCACCTCGCGCCCGTCGTGGCGGAAGTTCGAGCAGATGGTGCCGGCCCCCAGGTTGACCCCGGCGCCGAGGATCGAGTCGCCGACGTAGTTGAGATGGGGCGCCTTGGCGTGGGGCAGGAGGATCGAGCACTTGAGCTCGCTCGAGGCGCCGACGACACAGCCGTCGCCGATCCAGACGCCGCCGCGGACGTAGGCGCCGGGGCGGATCTCGACGTCGCGGCCGATCCACACCGGCCCCTCGATCGTCGCGCCGGAGTGGATGCGGGTGCCGCGGCCGATGGCGATCTGGTCGCCCGAGAGGTGGACGCCGGGCGCCAGGCGCGCCTCGATCGAGTCCGAGGGCAGCGCGTCGAGGATCTCGTCGAGCGGCTCGCCGAGGAGGGCCCAAGGGGCGTCCGGGTCGTAGCGCGCGGCGAAGACGGCGGGGAGCTCGGCGAAGAGGAACGGCAGCGTGGCGAGCGCGCGGCGAGGCGACTGGGCGATGCGTTCTACGGCCATGTGGTGTCTCCACGCGAGGCCGCCGCGAGGCGCCTGGGTCTGGTCCGGGATCTCATGGCGGGTTGGCTGATTATAGGCGGGCGATGTCGCCCTCCGGCAACAGCAACCGCCGTGCCATCGCCAGCGGTCGATGAGGGGGGGGCCCGCGGCCCTCGAGCCCCGAGCTGAAAAAAGCCGGACGGCGACGGGCGAGATCCGCCCGCGGAGGAGCGCGGACGACCGCGATCCGCCCGCCGCCATCCGGGAGGAACCGGGGGCGCTGCATCAGCGATGTATCAGCGCTAGCGCTGACTTCAGAAGATGTAGCGCACCCGGCCTGCGAGCGTGCGCGGCGGGATGACGTGCGTCCCGCCGAAGACCGACTGGAAGTTGTAGAGGCCCTTCTCGTCGAAGGCGTTCAGGAGGTCGAGCTGCGCCTCGAGCGGCAGGCCGTAGCGCGCGAGCCGCGCGCCGAGCGAGAAGCTCCAGATCGTCCGCCCCTTGACCCGCTGCGGACTCTCGTCGAACCGGATGTAGGGGAAGGCGTAGGCGGTGTCGGGGCTGCCGAGGACGTCGGCCGGCGTGCCGGCGTCGGTCACCAGCCCGGAGTCGTAGCGCTGGGTCACGCCCAGCCAGAAGCCGCCGCGCGGCAGGTCCCAGAAGGCGCCGAGCTGCTCCTGCAGGTTCTGGTCGTGGTCGATGACGAACGGCCCGGCGGTCAGCGTGTCGAGCGCGCCGGCGTCCAGGAACAGGCCGCCGACGAACGGCGGGTCGTAGATGGCGCGCACGTGGCCGAGCGAGAGGTAGCCGCGCAGGCCGCTCCACGGGCCGCCGTCCAGGCGCGCGTTCCAGCCGTGCAGGTCGGCGCCCTTGAAGTTGAGCGGGAAGACGATGCCGGTGTTGAAGAACTGATCCTGGTCGGCGGCGTTCCTGACCTGGCGCTTCCAGAACGAGAGGTCGAGGCGCAGCGCCCGCCCGATCCCCTGCTGGACGCCGAGGGCGTAGGCGTTGTGCCGCTCGGAGACGTTGAAGATCTGGCCGAAGCCGAGCTGCCCCGCCTGCTGCACCGCGGGCGGCACGATCGCCGCCGCCTGCGCCGAGGAGGAGAGGAGGATGTTCTCGTACTCCGGGGTGATGAGCATGCGGTCGTACGAGGCGCGCAGGACCGTCTTCGACGCCGGGAGGTAGTAGGCGACGCCGACCCGCGGCTGGGCCAGGCTCTCGCTGCGGAACAGGCGGTTGTCGTCGTAGCGGACGCCGGCGTTGACGGTCAGGTTCCGCCAGCGCAGCGTGTCCTGGCCGTAGAGCGCGCCGTAGGTGCCGGTGCGGTCGCCCGCGAAGTCGAACTCGTGGCCGCCGCGCGTCAGGTCGTAGGGGGCGAGGTTGGGGTTGTAGCCGTCGGCGGCGGGATCGTTGAAGGCGGGGTCGGTGATGCCGAAGCGGAAGGACTCGCGGATCGGGAAGCGCTTCCACTGCCCGCCGAGCTTCCACTCGTTCGCCCCCGCGGCATGGGTCCACGCGGCGTTCAGCCCCGCGTTGCCGAGCGAGCGGTTCTGCGCCGCGGTGACCGGCGTGTCGCCGGCCGAGGGGTCGAGGCGCAGCCGGTTGTCGCGGCCGTAGACCTGGCCGTCGAGGACCGAGCCCCCGGTCACGTGCTGGTAGCCCAGGTTGGCGTTCCAGTCGGCCGAGGCGACGCGCTGGTTCTGGCCCGCCGCCTCCTGCGACGGCAGGTTGGTGACGTCGCGGTCGGTGCTCCCGCCGCTGCCGGTGAAGCGCAGCGAGTCGGCGCCGCCCACCGCGAGGTCGTAGCGCAGGAAGCCGCGGCGGGTCGTCCCGCGGTTGTGGAAGCTGTCGAACGACACCGGGTCGAGGAAGCGGTCGGAGCGCGAGGCGTCGAGGTCGAGGAAGATCCCCGAGGTGGACGAGCCGCGCCCCACCGCGACCGAGCCCTCGGCGGTCGAGAAGCTGCCGCCGCCCGCCGCGGCATCGCCTTTCCAGCCGTTCTGGCCGAGGGCCGAGCGGGTGGTCAGGTTGATGACGCCGTTGGCCTTCTCGCCGAACTCGGCGGGGATGCCGCCGGTGACGATCTCGACCCCCTGGGCGATCCCCGGATCGAGCGAGTTCGAGAAGGTGACGCCGGTCTGGTCGCCGATCGGCTGGCCGTCGATGACCAGGAGCTGCTGCGAGTGGCCGCCCTGGAAGTGGTAGCGGCCGTTCTCGTCCTGGCTGAAGCCGGGGGCGGAGAGCACGATCTGCTCGAAGGCGCGCGAGGCGACCGCGGCGGGGAAGCGCTGCACCAGCGATTTGTCGATGTCGACGTGGCTCGACGAGTCGTCGGTCTCGAGCGCCACCGGCTCGCGGTCGGCGGTGACCGTCGTCGACTCGGCGAAGGCGGCGGTCAGCTCGAGGTCGCGCTCGACCGGGATGCTGCCGCGCACGTCGAGGTCGACGTGGACGGCGCGGAAGCCGTCGAGCGTGGCGGTGAGGTGGTAGGGGTTGGCGGGGACGTTGGTGAAGCGGAAGCCGCCGTCGGCGGCGGAGACCGTCTGCTCGCGGTAGCCGAGGAGCGTGTTGGCGAGCTCCACGTCGGCGCCGGGGAGCGGCTTGCCGTCGGGGCCGACGACGCGGCCGCGCACCTGGCCCGCCAGGGCGGCGGCGGGGAGGGCGAGAGCGAGAGCGAGACAGAGGGAGCCGAGAGCCATGACCGCCGTCGCGCGCGCCGGCGCGATCCCGCGGCCCGAGAGCCGGCCCGAGAGCTGAAAGATGAGATTCATGGACGACCTCCAAAGCGGCCGGGCGGTGGCCGAGCCTCCGCCGCGGCGGTTCGTGGATGCGGGCGCGCGCTTGGCGCCTAGACGCCGCGCACGGCCACCGCGGCCAAAAGACCGCGAACGAATGTCCGAGGACGCTTAGGGGGAGGTCAGGCGAGAGGCGGGGCGCGCGCCGCCGAGGGGCGCGTCGGGCGCCACTCGTGCGGGCTGGCGCCGACGGCCACGACGCGCGCGGCGAGCGCCGGCAGCGCGACGCGCGCGGCGGCGATCTGGCGCATGCCGCGGGTCTGCAGGCGCAGCAGGCAGGCGGGGCAGGGGGGGACCTCGCGCACGGTCGACCCCTCGACGTGGGTCGAGGTCACCGGGTGCGCGCTCGCGGGGATGGCGAGCGTCTGGCCGGTGGCGGCCGAAGCGAGCGTCTCTCCCGCCGGGTGGATCTCGAGCGCGCTCGCCAGGCTGAGCGCGACGAGCAGCCACGCAAAGAAGGTCCGGCGCGCGAGCGACCGAGTCTCGTGCATGATGGTTTTCGAGGATAGCAGAGATTTTCCGCCGCCCGTCAACCCACGCGTAGCGCTCGCGCGGGCGGAGCGCACACTAACCTTCAGAGGCTCCCCATGGCGTGGTCTCCGGCAGGGCTGACGGCCCGCCCGAGGCGACGTCCGAAGGCACCTCATTTGCCGTACTTGATGATTTCATCGACTGTCCTGCGAGCTCCATCCGTCGTCTGCTGAAAGGTGCCTTACACCAGGTCCTGGCGGCCTGTGATCCACAACCCGCAGCATCTCTGAGGGAGAAAGCACGTATGGACAGAAGGCAGTCTCGTCTCGTCTCGTCACGCTCGCCTGCACCCTGGGCCTCGCCGCCGCCGGCCTGCTGGCCGGCCACGGCAACGCCTGGGCCGCGCCCAAGCCGGACCACGCCCCGACCGCGAGCACCGCCATCCCGACTTGGCCGTCCTTGAGCGAGCAGCTCGTGCGCGACAAGGTGACCCCGGGCAGCGCCCTCGCCAACCTGATCGCCAAGAACCAGGACTTCGGCCTGCTGCGACCGGAGGAGACCAAGGATTCGCTCCGCATCCCCCTCTGGCTGCGGGTGCTCTACCGCAAGAACCATCCGGAGGAGCACGCGACCCCCGGCGATCCCACCGGCGGCTACCCGTTCGTGCTCAAGGAGGTCGCCGAGTGGATGCTGACCCACCAGGACCTGCAGCCCGGCAAGCTCACGGCCGCGGGCGTCTCGACGCGCGCCGCCAGCGAGACGGGCGAAGAGCGCATCTCGGGCGCCCAGACCTCGCCGCGCAGCGAGACCGACATCCGGGTCAACTACTTGAATCCCCAGAAGATCATCGCCGCCTCGAACAACATCTCGTCGACCGGCCGGCAGGCGATGTTCTTCTCCTCGAACGGCGGCGCCACCTGGGGGCAGACGCTCCTTCCCCTCAACACCGGCGACTCCTTCCACTCCGACCCCACCGTGGACTGGACCTCCGACGGCACCGCCTGGTCGACCACCATCGGCATCAACGCCGCCGGGACCATCCTCCAGATGCGCTCGTACAAGTCGACCAACGGCGGCTCCACCTGGACCTTCGACGCCACGTTCTCGACCGGCTCGAACAACGACAAGCAGATCATCTGGGTCGACCACAGCGCCACCTCGCCGTTCAAGGACAACCTCTACGCCATCTGGCACAACGGCAACCCCGCCTTCATCAACCGCCGCACCGGCCCCGCCGGCTCGTGGCAGTCGCCGGTGCAGATCAGTGGCTCGGAGACCACCGGCACGGCGATCGGCGACGACGTCAAGACCAACGCCAACGGCGACGTCTTCGGCTTCTTCCCCGACACCGGCAGCCAGCGGATCAACGTCGTCAAGTCGACCAACGGCGGCGTCTCCTTCGGCGCCCCGGTGCGCGTCGGCAGCACCTTCGCCTCCTTCGAGTTCGCCATCCCGGCGGACGCCAGCCGGCAGGTCCTCGTCTACGTCTCCGGCGGCGCCTACCGCACGGCGACGAAGAACAACGTCTATGCCACCTGGAACGACCTCTCCGGCGCCTCCGGCTGCACCAGCGGCGGCGGCCCCGGCACCAACGCTTCCTCGACCTGCAAGTCGCGCATCTGGTTCGCCCGCTCGACCGACGGCGGCGCCACCTGGTCGAGCCCGGTCAAGATCAACGACCAGGCGGGGCTCAACGACCAGTTCTTCCCCTGGATGGTGGTCGACGAGACCAACGGCAAGATCGCGCTCAGCTATTACGACACGGTCGGCGACTCGACGCGCGCCTCCACCAACTACTACTACCAGTCCTCGACCGACGACGGCGTCACCTGGAGCACGCCGTTCAAGGTGACCACCGCCTCGACCAACGAGACCACCTCGGGCGCCGACAGCGGCAACCAGTACGGCGACTACACCGGCCTCTCCGGCATCTCCGGGACCTTCTTCCCGGTGTGGACCGACCGCCGGAGCGGCGCCTCGGAGGAGGTCTGGACCGCCGCGATCGCCGACGGCACGACGGCCACCAACGACTTCGCGATCTCGGCGTCGCCGACCGCGGTGTCGATCGTGCAGGGCAACTCCGGCAGCTCGACGATCACGACCACCGTCTCCGGCACCTTCAACGCGGCGGTGGCGCTCACCGCCGCCGGCCAGCCGACAGGGGTGACGGTCGGCTTCAGCCCGTCCTCGATCGCCGCCCCCGGCGCCGGCTCGTCGACGATGTCGATCACCGTCGGCGCGACCGTCGCGGCGGGCACCTATCCCATCACCGTCACCGGCACCGGCGGCGGTAAGACCCACACCGCGACGGTCAACCTCACGGTGACCCCCAGCGGCGGCGGCGGCGCGCAGCTCCTCGGCAACCCGGGCTTCGAGAACGGCTCGGCCAGCCCGGCGCCGTGGACGGTCACGTCGGGCGTCATCGACAGCTCGACGGGCGAGCCGGCCCATTCGGGCTCGTGGAAGGCGTGGCTCGACGGCTACGGCACGACCCACACCGACTCGATCCTCCAGCAGGTGGCGATCCCCGCCGGCGTCACCAGCGCGACCCTCACCTTCTGGCTCCACATCGACACCGCCGAGACCACCACCACGACGGCCTTCGATACGCTCAAGGTGCAGGTCCGCAACTCGTCGGGGACGGTGCTCGCGACCCTCGCGACGTACTCGAACCTCAACAAGAACACCGGCTTCAGCCAGAAGAGCTTCAGCCTGACCGCCTACAAGGGGCAGACGATCCAGATCTTCCTCGTCGGCACGGAAGACTCGTCGCTGCAGACCTCGTTCGTGGTCGACGACTTCGCGCTGAACACGCTGTAGACCCTCCGCCTCACCGGGGGCCGGGCTCGCGCCCGGCCCCCGCGTTCACGGTCATCCCCTGAAGAACGGAATGCGCAGGTTGGCGGACGGGCGATAGCCGACCGGTCCGGCCAGCGCCGCCAAGTCGCTGCCGGAGGCGAGCAGCGCCTTGATGCCGGCGGCGGCGATGGCCGCGGCGAGCGCCGCGCCCGGACAGGCGTGGGCGCCGGCGCCGAAGGTGAAGAGCCGCCGGTCGCGCCGCCGCGTGTCGAAGCGGCCGGGATGCGGATTGGCCGCCGGATCGCGGTTGGCCGCGGCGAGGACGACCAGGATGCCGTCCCCCTCCCGCATCGCGCACCCCGCGACGACGCCGGAACGGGCGAGGAAGCGGCGGGTGTTCTGCACCGGCGGATCGAAGCGGAGGACCTCCTGGATCACCGGGTGGAGGAGCGCCGGCTCGGCCCTCACCGCCCGGCGCAGGCGGGGACGCGCGGCGAGCACCCGCAGCGTGTTGCCGGTCAGGCCCGCGGTCGCCTCGTAGGCCTGGAAGAGGAAGCCGATGGCGTTCGCGGCGACGGCCTCCGGGTCGTCGCGCCCGGCGCGCTTCGCCTCGTCCGCCAGCGCGGCGAGGAGGCCGCCGCCCGCCGGCGGCGGATCCGGGCGCGCCGCGAGACGGGCGAATAGAGCGCGGAGCTCCCCGGCCGCCGCCTTGCCCCGCTCGAGGGCCGCGGGAGAGGCGGCGGGCGCCAGGCAACCCGCGAAGTCTCCACCCATGCGGCCGTCCGCCGCAGCTCGCCCCGCGGCACGCCGAGCAGGCTCCCCACGGCGTAGACCGGCAGCCGCAGCGCCAGATCCAGGATGCCGTCAGGACCTGGACCTGGAACTGGCCCGGGGCCGGGAACCCCCGCGGCCGCGGCCGGCGCGATCTCGGCGAGCAGGAGACGGGCGCAGGCGCGGCTGGCGCGCGCCGCCCGCGGCTCGTCGATCGACGCCAGCGCCGCGGCGACGGCGCGCTTCCAGGGGCAGTGGCCGGGGCCGTCGTTCATGCGGACGAGGTGGCGGAAGACGTCGCCCGCCGGCGACCCCAGGAGCGCCCGGGGGACCGGCTCCGCCGGCGGCCGCACCCGGCAGAGATCGCTCGCGAGGACGGCGGCCACGGCGTCGGCGCCGGCGGCGACCCAGAGCCCGAGCGCCTCGTCGCGGTGGAGCGGCCGGGCGGCCGCGAGCGCCGCGTAGTAGGGATAGGGATCGGGGTGCGTCACGGCGGCGACCGCGTCGCGCGGCGGCCGGCCGTCGCTTGGCGTCAGGGTCTCGCGTTCCTCTTGCATCGTCGCTGCCTCCTCTCGCCGGCGCCGGGCGGCCCGGTGTCGGAGATGAGGATAGCGGTGATATCTTTCGACTGTCATCGAACTATCGATGCCGAGCTTTGGATGACGAGCTATGGATGCCGACCTGTGGATGCCGAGCCATGGATGACGACGCCCAGACCGCTCCCGTCGCCGCCCTGCTGGCGGACCCCGCCCGCTCGACCGTCCTCTGGGCGCTGAGCGACGGCGGGACGCTGCCCGCCTGCGAGCTGGCGCTGCTCGCGGGCGTCACCGCCCCGACCATCAGCTATCACCTGGAGAAGCTCATCGCCGGCCACCTGGTGGCCGCCGAGCGGCACGGCCGGCACCGCTACTATCGCCTCGCCAGCCCGGCCGTCTTCGGCCTGCTCGAGGCCCTCGCCACGGTGGCGCCGCCGGCGCCGGCGCGGACGTTCCGGAGCGGCCAGGCGGCGAAGGCGCTGCGCGCCGCGCGCACCTGCTACGACCACCTGGCGGGCCGGCTGGGCGTGCAGGTGACCGAGGCCCTGGTCGGCCGGCGCTGCCTGGCGCCCGCCGGCCGCGGCTACACCCTGACGCGCTCCGGCGAGCGGCTCTTCGACCGCCTGGAGGTGGACGTCGAGGCGGCGCGGGCGGCGCGGCGGAGCTTCGCGGTCGCCTGCCTCGACTGGAGCGAGCGCCGGCACCACCTGGCCGGCGCCCTCGGCGCGGCGCTCCTCGACCGCCTGCTCGCGCTGCGCTGGATCGAGCGCACGCCGGCGAGCCGGGCGGTCCGCCTCTCCGCCCGCGGCCGCCGCGGCCTGCGCGAGCACCTCGGCCTCGAAGGCTGAGCCATTCAGCCGCGCAGAGCCGGGGTTCGCCGCGGAAGCTGGGGTTCGCCGCGCTCACCCCAGCCTACGGCCACTGAGTTGTCCATGGTCATTCCGCCAGCGTGTGATCTTTGCCGAAAGGCGCCCAGAGTTATCGGAGTAGCTGTGCGAAACCCTCTGCACTGTCATCCTGAGCGAAGCGAAGGACCTGGGTGGGGGCAGCCTCGAAGTCCAACGGATTCCGAGACTTGGACGTTCCCGCCCCCAGGTCCTTCGCTTCGCTCAGGATGACAGTGGAGGGTATGAGACCTGGCAGATCGCCGGGCGGCCGAGCGGGCGCCCGCGGCCAGCCCGGTGTCATCCGGGCGTCGGCCCGGCACCACGCTCTATGGGGCCGCTCCATCCGGCGGCCCGTCTCTCCCAAGGAGGATCGATCATGAGGAAGCCCAGCACTCCGTTCGGGATCGGGATCGCCCTGTTCCTGCTCGCCGCCTCCGCCGCGCTCGCCGCGCCGCCGGCGTTCCTCGCCGCCGCTCCGGGCCAGCCGGCCGGCTCGCCGGCGCTCGCCGCTCTCTTCAGCCCGGCCGTGAGCTCGCTCCCGGCCCAGGCGGCGGACGTCGGCTCCTGCGGTCCGATCCGGTACTTCTGCCAGGCGTGCAACCCGGCGAGCACCGGCCAGCGGCTCTGCTCCGAGCAGATCTGCGGCACCTACGTCATCCTCAACTGCCGCCCCTGCGCTTCCGAGTGCATCTTGCCGCCGGCCTGACCCCCGGGCGGCCGGTGCCGATCCGGCGCCGGCCCGGCACTGTCCTTGATGGGGCCGTCGCTCCGGCGGCCCCGTCTCGCGAAGGAGAATCGATCATGAGGAAGCTCAGCGTTCCGTTCGGGCTCGGCCTCGCGCTGTCCCTGCTCACCGCCGCCGCCGTGCTCGCCGCGGCGCCGCCGCCGTTCCTCGCCGCCGCTCCGGGCGAGGCCGCCGGATCGCCGGCGCTCGCCGCGCTCTTCGGCTCGGCCGGCACCGCGACCTCGACCCCGGCCCCGATCCTGGATGACGACACCTCCTGCGGCCTGCGCAGGTACTCCTGCCAGGCCTGCAGCCCGGCGAGCACCGGCCAGCGGCTCTGCTATGAGCAGATCTGCGGCACGTACGTCATCGTCCACTGCGACGACTGCGCCGCCCATTGCTCCCTGCCTCCGGGCTGACACCCGCCACCGCGGGAGCTCGATCGTCTTCGCTCTTCGCGCCCGGGCACGGCCGCCTTAAAAGCCCGGGCGCGGCAGCCGATCCTCTAGAGCGGCAGCACCAGCTCCTTGGTCACCCGGCCGTCCGCGGCGACGATCGCGAAGCGGCTGCCCTTTCCCCGCTCGAGCACGGCGAAGCGCAGGAGCCCCAGCGCCAGGCGCACGAGGTCGCTCTTCGAGCGGCCCGTCCGCTGGCAGAGGGCGTCGATCTCGGCGTAGGCCTCGGCGGTCATGTTGACGTTCAGCCGGCGGAGGCCGGAATCCTCCACGGACGTTTCGACAGGCGGCGCGGCGGCTTCGCTTCTCGGCATGAGTGGCTCTCCTTGGATACTCATATTCTACTCATGGTCGGCGCGCCTGGCAAGCCCTCGAGGCGGATGGAGGGGCGGCTTGGTACTGACTCATTTTGGTCCGCTGCGGGCGACCGCCCCTCGGGACCACCCGCCCGAACCCCCTTCCAGGCGGCCGTCCTCGGGACCAAACTGAGCCAGTACCGGCGGCCAGGCTATGGGCTGAACCGCTCGGCCGCCCCAGCCCCGCCCTCGTCGCGGGAGCCTGCGGTCTTTTCCTGCCGTGATACGGAAAGGTCAATTCGCAGCGGGGAGGATCTCGAAGGACTGTGGCGTGCGCCCCCGGCGGAGGCGGTAGGTCGAGAAATCATCGCGGTCGAGGGTGAAGATCCGGCGGATCTTCAACGCCTCGGCCGCGGCGACCAGGGACGCGTCGGCCAAGTCCATCGGGTGATCGGCGTACTGCTCCATGAGATCGAGGCAGCGCTCGAGGAGCGGGCCGTCCATGAACCAGACCGCCGCGCCGCCGCGCCGAAGGAAGGCACGGAGGTTGGCGCCACCCTGGCCGCCCGGCGGCAGCAGGTGGAAGGCTTCGGTGAGCACCGGCGTGGTGGTGATCAGCGGCTCGCCCAGACCTTTCAACACCGCCTTGCACCGCTCGTGCTCCGCGTCACGCGGGTCGAGCAGCGCCACGAACGGTCCGGTGTCCATCAGGATCACCGGCGCCTCCGGCGCAGAGCCTCCTGAACGCCACGGCGAGTCTCGGTCGAAGGGGCCAAGGCGTAGCCTCCCGGCCCGAGGTCCAACTGCTGGTAGACGTCATAGGCCCTGACCGCTCCCGCCTGCCGCTGGTCGCGCAACGCCAGGAGCCCCTCCTTCAAGACCGCCGAGATCGAGACGCCCATCTCGCCCGCCAGAGCCTCGAGGATTTTCTCGCTGTCCTCGTCCAGCCGTACCGTCCGCGCCGCCATACCGGGCCGTCTCCCTTCTGTCATACAGAGTGTATGACCAGCCTCGCGGCCTGGCAAGCTCAGAGTCTGTGAATTTTTCGGGAACCCAACAGAAGCGTACTCCACTGCGATGCGCTCATACCTTCCATTGTCATCCTGAGCGAAGCGAAGGACCTGGCGGCGGGAACGTCCAAGTCTCGGAATCCGTTGGACTTCGAGGCTGCCCCCGCCCAGATCCTTCGCTTCGCTCAGGATGACAATGCAGAGGGGTTTCGCACAGCTACTTTGATGACTCTGGACGCCTTCCGACAAAGATTCACACGCTCTCAGTCCCGGACTCGGCGCGCGCCGGGCGCTCGACAGGAAATTAGGCGGAAGGCGAGGCGGAAGGAGAGGACTCAGGCTTCGGCCGCTGCCGGCTGCCGCAGCGGGAGCTGGACGACGAACTCGCTGCCGCGCCCGGGGCCCTCGCTCCGGGCCTCGACGCTGCCGCCATGCAGCTCGACCAGGGCGCGGACCAGCGCGAGGCCGACCCCGAGGCCGCCGCGGGCGCGCGCCAGCGAGCCGGGTGCCTGGACGAACGGCTCGAACACCCGCTCGCGCAGCTCGGCGCTCAGCCCCACGCCGTCGTCGCGGACGGAGAGCGAGAGCGCGGTCTCCTCGGCGCGCGCGTGGAGCGCGATGTTGCCGCCGCGGTCGGTGTACTTGGCGGCGTTCTGCAGCAGGTTGGCGAGGACCTGCACGAGGCGCGCGGGGTCGCCGGAGAGGGAGACGGGCGCGGCGGGCAGGTCGACGGTCAGGCGGTGGCCGCGCTCGTCGATCAACGGGCGGACCGCCTCGACCGCCTGCTCGACCAGCGAGCCGAGCGCGACCGTCTCGGTGCGCAGGTCGATCTTGCCGCGGTTGATGCGCGAGACGTCGAGCAGGTCGTCGACCAGCCGCGACATCGCCGCCGACTGCCGCGCCACGATCTCGCGCGCGCGGTCGAGGTGCGCCGGGGCGTCGCTCAGGCGCATGAGCTCCACCGCGTTGACGACCGCCGCCAGCGGGTTGCGCAGCTCGTGCCCGAGCATCGCCAGGAACTCGTCCTTGCGCCGGTCGGCCTCGGCGAGCTGCGCCAGCCGGCTCTCGAGCTCCGCCTCGAGCCGCACCCGCTCGGTCACGTCGCGCGTGAAGCAGCGGGTGTAGATGAACTCGCCGTCCTCGACGAGGACGTTCGAATGGATCAGCACGTGCTTGATCGAGCCGTCCCGGCAGCGCAGCCGCGACGGCTGGTCGTAGAGCGCCTCGCCGCGCCGCAGCTTGTCGAGGATGTCCTCGATCACCGCGGCGTCGACGTGGAACTCGGTGATGGAGTGGCCGACGTATTCGTCGGGCGCGTAGCCGAGCATGTCGAGCTCGGCCCGGTTCGCCCACAGGATCGTGCCGTCCGGGCCGATCTTGTGCAGGCCCTCGGCGGCGTTCTCCAGAAAATCCGCCAGCTCCTTTTCCCGTTGGCGCAGGGCCCGCTCGGTCCGCTGGCGCACGGCGATCTCGGTTTCGAGCGCCGCCGCCCGCTGCTGCAGCAGAGCGACCTGGCGGCGCAGCTCGGCCGGGGCGACGGCCTCGGCGAAGCTCTCCGCCGGCCGCACCTCGGAATGAGCGTTGCAGATGTGGAGGAAGGAGCCGCCGTGCTCGTGGTCGTGGAAACCGCCCATCGGATAGGCGCAGAGCAGGGAGAAGGAGTGGGCGGCGGCGAGATCGTTCCACATCTCCTCGAGGCGGATCGCGGCCTCGTGCCGGCCCTCCGCCCACAGCAGGGAGACCATCTCGCCGAAGGCGCGCACCCGGCGGCCGTCCGGCGCCGCCTGCCGGATGACGCCGCCGATCACCGCGGCGAAGCGCCCCTCGTCCGGCCAGCCGTCGACCATGAACCGCGAGAGCGTCTCGGCGGCGTCGAGGGCGATGTACCGGCCGGCCTCAAGGGGGCTCTCCGCGGCCGCCGCCTGGCCCGCCAGCAGCTTCGCCTCGAAGCCGGCCCGGTGCGCCGCGGTCGCGATGACGATCCCGGCCTGGCCCGCCGCGAGGCCGGCGCCGAGGAAGCCGCTCACCTCGTCGATGAGGAAGGAGTCGTTCTCGTAGAACTGCACGAAGTGCTCATGCAGAGCGGTCGCATGGGGTGACGCTAGGGCCATGGGAGTCATTCTACCAGCTCATAGAGCAAAAATCGCGCCCGCGGAGCCGGCGTCGCTCCCTTCGACGGCTCAAGGCTCGGGCTCGGCGCGGAGCGCCTGATAGAGCGCGGCTCCGAGGCTCGGGCCGCCATGCCCGGCGGCCCCTCACTCCCGCTTCGCGAAGTAGTACCCGAGGACGAACGCCAGCAGGTTGCCGAAGAGCTTCAGGGCGACGTCGCCGACCGCCTGGATCACCGGGACCACGGTCTTTTGCGCCAGCTCGGCGGTCGCGGCGGGCTTGAGGCCGAGGGGGCCGGCGGCGAAGAGGAAGAGGATGGCGCCGGTCGTCGTGAGGAGGAGGAAGCCGCCGAAGGTCAGCAGGAGGGCGAGGGCGACGCGGCTGGCGGCGCGCTCGCGGATCTGGAGGGGCCAGCGCGGGTCGGGCGGCGCCGCGAACCGCTCGGGGGACGGGAGGGGGAGGGGCCGGTCCTGCCTCGACGCGACGGCGGGGACGGCCAGCGGGCGGCCCGGGCGGGTCTCCTCGTCCACCCAGACTCCGCCGAGCGGCTCGAGGACGATGCGCTCGCCGGGCCAGTGAGAGCTCGCGGCGGCGCGCGGCGGCGGGCTCCCGCGCCGTGGTTTCCCTTCGCCGGTGTGCTTGCGATCCCGTGTCATCCGCTCCTCCGCGGTCGAGACGAAAGAGGCGGGGGGCTCTCGCCGAGCCCCCCGCCGGATGGAGCTACTTCGTCAGCGGCTCAGCCGCCGGCCCCGAAGGGTGCGGGTCGGCGGTCTGGACCGCGGGATGGATGGGCGCCGGGGCCGCCGGCGGATTGGGCCCGGGACCGGCTGGTGGCGCCTTCGAACGGCGCGCCTTCACCGGCCGCATGCCGAACTCGTACAGCTTCCCGGCGTCGACTCCGTACTTGGCCTTCAGGCTGAGCATGATGCGGGACCGCAGGCCCTCGCCCTGCTGATCGAGAGCCTGGCGGAGCTTGACGTCGCTGCGCAACTGCGCCTGCGAAACGTCCTGCTGCTGGCGCATTTCCCGCGTGCGCTGCAGAACGTCCTGGAGCTGCTTCAGGTCGTCCGCAATCGTCGGGAGGTCGGGGGCATTGGCGGTGAGGCTCTTGACCAGGACATCCCAGCGTTGGACTCTGTCGGCGAAAGAACCGTTGGGCATGAGTGAGCTCCTTTCGAGCTTCGTAGTCGTTGTCAGGCGCGGCTCGGGCCACACGGCCGGCGAGCCGCGGTGGTGATGTTTCTGCTTAGGACCTGTCCTCGGGAGAAGCCCGGATGGGGCTTACCCGTGCCGGTTTGTCCAAACCCGCCCCGGTTTAGCCAAACCCGCGGCGGTTTGGCGCCACCCTCGCGCGGTTTGAGCATGCCGAGGCGCGGCATGACCAAACCACGTGGCGGTATGCGCAAACCACGCGGGGGTTTGATCAAACCCGGTGGGGTTTCGTGGCTGCCGGGCGCCGGCACACCCGTCACCCGCCGCGGTTTGGCCATACCGCGGCGGGGTTTCGCCATACCACGACGCGGCGAGGCCAAACCACGTGCCGGTTTGGCGATGCCGCGAGGTGGCGAGGCGGAAACCTCGCGCGGTTTGGCCTTGCCGCCGCGGCGCGCCACGAGGGCGCCGCGGCGTTTGTCCACGGCGCGGGGCGGCGCCGTGGTGCGGCGGGAGGGTTTCCTCGCGAGCGGCGCCGGCGATCGCGGGCGGCGGCGCGGAGCGGTCCCGCCGGCGGGCGCGGCGGCCAAGGCGCCGCTCGCCTCGGCCATGCCGCCCCGCGGCGGGACCATGGTTCTCCTCCGCGCCGCCGTGCCGGCGGCCGTGCTCGTCGAGGTGGGTCATGGTTTCCTGCAGACCTAGGTCTGCGATGGCGGCTGCAGGCTGATCGCCCGCGCCACGTTGAAGTCGAGAAGGGTGAGGCCGCCGGCGGAGGGCGTGCTGAAGGTCAGGATGACGTCGTTGCCGTGGACGCTCATCCCGGGCTGGTGGAGGAGCGTCGCGGCGAACTCGGCGGTCATCTGGGTGAAGGCGATCGCCGGGCGCAAGGCCGGGAACTTGAACCGGCGCAGGATCGCCCGGCCGTCGCCGGTCAGGCGCCAGCCCCCGGTCTCCTGGAGCATGAGCTGCACCCGCTCGGCCTTGAGCCGGTCGGTGGGCTCGGCGGCGAGCTCCTCCTGCACCCGCTCCGCCTTGAGGTCCATCAGCGCTTCCGATTCCATGGGCACACTCCTTGTGCTGCGTCGAGCCCCCCGCCGTCATTGGCCGGGGGCGTGCTGCCGGGCCACCCAAATCGTGAGTAGAAGCTACAGGTAGAATTGTTGGTCTGTCAACAGCGAAGTTCAAACAGATTTTCGGACGTTCCAAATGCATTCAGCTTGTCATCTCAGCCAATCAACGATAGTTTCCGCCTGCCGGTGCATTGTTGCGGCAAGGCGCGACAGGGATGGCTCGGGCGCGGGGATCCTGGCGCCTCGCCGGCGGCCGCCGACGTTCCGGCCCGCCGACCGCGCACCATGCCTGTAGCAGCGCTTCGCGTTGCGCCGCAGGCCGCAGGGAGCCATGGGGGCCTCCGGCAGCGCCCGCGGCAAGGAGAGAGAGATGACCGCTCGACTCGCCCGCCGCAGCACCCTCGCCCTGTTCGTCGTCGCCGCCCTCGCCCTCGCCGCGCCCGCCGCCGCCGCGCCCCGCGCCGCGCGAGGGAACGGTTGGCTCGCCGTGCTCTGGGGAGGCCTGGAGCGGATGTGGGGGGCGCAAGGAGGCTGCATCGACCCGAACGGCGCGCGCTGCAACGCGCAGCCGAGCGGCAACGGGCAGGCGCTCGCCGCCGGCCTCACGAGCGTCGTCGCGGCGGAGGGCGGCTGCATCGACCCAAATGGTGCCCGCTGCGCGGCACAGCCCGCGGCGGTGGTGCCGGGCTCTCACGCGCGAGGGATCGCGAAGGGGCGGAGCGTCGGCTGGAACCTCGGCCCGAGCATCCGCTGAGCATCGGCCCGAGCATCGGCTCGCAGATCGGCTGGTACGAGGGCTGGAGCCCCGCTCGAACCGGGCGCCGTGCCGAGACGCCGAGCTTAGGCGCCTGACTGCAGCGGGCGGACCGTCGCCTCGCCGGGCGGTCCTTCCCATCGCGAGATGGCGTAATCTTTATGAGACAATCCTCGCTCATCCACTGCGTCCTGGAGGAGGGATCGAGTGGCGCGACATCCCAGCCGTACGACGCTGCAGGCGCTCGCGACCGGCGCGCTGGCCGAGGCTCGCATCGGGCTGACCGTGCTCCACCTGCTCGCCTGCCCGCAGTGCTGCGACGGCTTGGGTGCGGAGATGGACGCGGCCGGCGCGGCGGAGCCTCTCGACCCCGGGCCGGCGGTGGACCGGGCGATCGAGCGGGCCCTCGCGCAGTCGCGCGGCCTCCTCTCCGAGCCGGCGCGCGCCAGGTCCCGCGAGGCGGCGGAGAGGCTCGCCAGGGGAGGCCGGCCCGGCGAGATGAGCCTCGCGGCCGTGCGCGCCCTGGTCGAGCTCGCCGCGTCGAGCCGGCACGACTCGCCGCAGAAGACGCTCGAGCTGGCTCACCTCGCGACCATCTACGCGCGGCGGCCGGGGTTCGACCGCCGGAGCGCCGGCCCGGCCAACGACCTGCGCGCCGTCGCCTGCGCGGAATACGCCAACGCCCTCCGCATCAACGACCGGCTGGCGGACGCCTTCGCGGCGATGGCCGATGCCGCGGCCTTCTCGGCCCAGGGGACGGGGACGTCCTGGTGCAGGCGCGCATCCTCGACCTCACCGCCAGCCTGCGCGCCGCCAACCGGCAGTTCGAGCAGGCCGACCGGCTGTTGGGCCAGGTGGCCGGCATCTATCGCCGCGTCGGGGACGCCCACCTGGCCGGCCGCGCCCTGATCGCGCGCGGCATCTATGCCGGCTACCGCAACGAGCCGGCGGAGGCGCTCCGCCTGCTGCGCGACGGCCTCGCCCGGATCGACGGCGAGCGGGAGCCGGTCCTCCTTCTCGCGGCGCGGCACGGGGTCGTCTGGTGGACCGCCGAGCTCGGGCGCTACCGCGAGGCGCGCCGGCTCCTCTTCGCCGCGCGCCCGCTCTACGCCGCCGACCGCAACGAGATGAACCAGCTCCGCCTGCGCTGGCTGGAGGGGAAGATCGCCGGCGGGCTGGGCGACCTCGCGCCGGCCGAGGAGACGCTCGGCGAGGTCCGCCGGGCCTTCGACCGCCTCGACCTGCCGTACACGAAGGCCCTCGTCACGCTCGACCTCGCCGTCGTGCTGCTCCGCCAGGGCAAGGCCCGCCAGGTCTTCGCGGTGATCGACGAGACGGTGCGGACCTTCCAGCGGCTGAGCATCGACCGCGAGGCGCTCGCCGGTCTCATCGTCCTCCACCAAGCGGCCGAGCTCGCGACGCTGACGGTCGCCGCGGTCGAGGTCGTCGCCGGCCTGCTCAAGCGCCTCGAGCACCTGCCCGCGGCGGGCTAGCCGGCGCCGCCCCGTAAGTCCAATGACGCGAACCGCATGCCAGAGCGAAAACGACAATTTGGCCGGCAGGTTACACGGAGAGCCGCAAGTCGAGTGGAGAGAAGGGGTTGGGCGAGACAAGGAGGACGCGGAATGGAGCTGAGAGGCCGTATCGGCAGCCCCAAATTCGGGGGTAACACGAAACCGGCCCGGAAACCGCGTAGAATCAGCAGCCTGGGAAGGCGGCAGTCGGAATTGCCCTGATCTGTACGGAGGGATTGCGACTCTAGCTCGACCTCCGATCGCTTCAGGTAGTCCTGCGGCGTCGGAATTGCCCTGATCTGTACGGAGGGATTGCGACTTCTGAACGTCGAACTCGATCGACGGAGTGCCAGTGCCAGAGTCGGAATTGCCCTGATCTGTACGGAGGGATTGCGACTCCGTCGGAGTCGCTGCCGGGCTGGTGCCGACTTGCGACCGTCGGAATTGCCCTGATCTGTACGGAGGGATTGCGACCCGAGGAGCACCGTGACGCGGTGCCGAAGTCACGCACTGTCGGAATTGCCCTGATCTGTACGGAGGGATTGCGATGCGATGCCGTCGACGAGCAGGATCGCACGAACTTGATCGCACGTCGGAATTGCCCTGATCTGTACGGAGGGATTGCGACTTCAAGACGGCATCTTGGCGCAGTGGCCCGCCTCGCGTCGTCGGAATTGCCCTGATCTGTACGGAGGGATTGCGACTTCGATCTTGCGTCTGAAGGCGCGCACCGATTCGTCGACGGTCGGAATTGCCCTGATCTGTACGGAGGGATTGCGACCGGATCAGGAGGCCTCGGTATGGCGGGACGCTGGTCGGAATTGCCCTGATCTGTACGGAGGGATTGCGACCTTCCGTCATCTTGTCTCGAGCGATTAGTTGCCCCGTCTTGGCCGTGTCGGAATTGCCCTGATCTGTACGGAGGGATTGCGACTTCTGCCGTTGGCGGCAGGGGTACGCGGCGGACCGCCGAGCTCGGGCGCTACCGCGAGGCGCGCCGGCTCCTCTTCGCCGCGCGCCCGCTCTACGCCGCCGACCGCAACGGGATGAACCAGCTCCGCCTGCGCTGGCTGGAGGGGAAGATCGCGGGCGGGCTGGGCGACCTCGCGCCGGCCGAGGAGACGCTCGGCGAGGTTCGCCGGGCCTTCGACCGCCTCGACCTGCCGTACAAGAAGGCCCTCGTCACGCTCGACCTCGCCGGCGTGCTGCTCCGCCAGGGCAAGGCCCGCCAGGTCTTCGCGGTGATCGACGAGACGGTGCGGACCTTCCAGCGGCTGAGCATCGACCGCGAGGCGCTCGCCGGTCTCATCGTCCTCCACCAAGCGGCCGAGCTCGCGACCCTGACGGTCGCCGCGGTCGAGGTCGTCGCCGGGCTGCTCAAGCGCCTCGAGCACCTGCCCGCGGCGGGCTAGCCGGCGCCGCCCCGTAAGTCCAGTGACGCGAACCGCATGCCAGAGCGAAAACGACACTTTGGTCGGCAGGTTACACGGAGAGCCGCAAGTCGAATGGAGAGAAGGGTTGGGCGAGACAAGGAGGACGCGGAATGGAGCTGAGAGGCCGTATCGGCAGCCCCAAATTCGGGGGTAACACGAAACCGGCCCGGAAACCGCGTAGAATCAGCAGCCTGGGAAGGCGGCAGTCGGAATTGCCCTGATCTGTACGGAGGGATTGCGACACGAGCATGGCAACAACTGATCGTAGTGCATCCAGTTGAGCGTCGGAATTGCCCTGATCTGTATGGAGGGATTGCGACTCGACGACGGTCTCGGTCTGCATCGGACCTCCCTTACCACGTCGGAATTGCCCTGATCTGTATGGAGGGATTGCGACGTCGAACGCGGTGAATAGGGCGATGCTGCGACCTAGCCATAGTCGGAATTGCCCTGATCTGTACGGAGGGATTGCGACTCTGCGTCTCGAGCACGCTGCCGGAGATCGATGTTGAGGTCGGAATTGCCCTGATCTGTACGGAGGGATTGCGACGTCCGACGAGCACCGTGGCCGTGGAGCCACGGTATCGCTGTACTTGTCGGAATTGCCCTGATCTGTACGGAGGGATTGCGACGCTGTTCGTACTGGGGTCCGGCGGTGAGACCGAGATATCGCGTCGGAATTGCCCTGATCTGTACGGAGGGATTGCGATGCTTGACGAACTCACGATGCGGACGTGCTTCTCGATCCCACAGTCGGAATTGCCCTGATCTGTACGGAGGGATCAAGGCGTACTGGGTCTCAAGCGCTGGATTTTCCCCCGCCCAGATTCTTCGCTCCGCTCAGAATGACAACGGCCAATTCAGTGGCCGTAGGCTGGGGTGAGCGCAGCGAACCCCAGCTTTGGAACGATGGATGGAGGGGCAGGCGCGGGCTCCGGCGCGCCCGGGGGAGAGACGCCCCAGCGGCGAATCCACAGGCTACGAATCATGCAGTCCACCCCGGGGTAGAGACGCCCCAGTCCGTAACCACGGGCCTGTCGGGGTCCACCGCCGTCGGGGCGTCTCTTTCCACGGTGAACTCATCGACCACGAATCGCTGTGCCTGCGAGAGAACCCGCAGCGGCGCATCGTCGACCGCCGGAACGGGCGACGGGGTTGCCGCCGGGGCGTGTCGCCGGGGTTGGTGGCCGTTGTGGCGTGGAGACGCCCCGACGGCGGTGGCCTCGGCGGGTTGAATGGTCGGGGACTGGGGCGTCTCTACGGCTGGCGGCGATCCACAGGTACGGCGAGCGGGAGCCGGTCCTCCTGCTCGCGGCGCGGCACGGGGTCGTCTGGTGGTCCGCCGAGCTCGGGCGCTACCGCGAGGCGCGCCGGCTCCTCTTCGCCGCGCGCCCGCTCTACGCCGCCGACCGCAACGAGATGAACCAGCTCCGCCTGCGCTGGCTGGAGGGGAAGATCGCCGGCGGGCTGGGCGACCTCGCGCCGGCCGAGGAGACGCTCGGCGAGGTCCGCCGGGCCTTCGACCGCCTCGACCTGCCGTACAAGAAGGCCCTCGTCACGCTCGACCTCGCCGTCGTGCTGCTCCGCCAGGGCAAGGCCCGCCAGGTCTTCGCGGTGATCGACGAGACGGTGCGGACCTTCCAGCGGCTGAGCATCGACCGCGAGGCGCTCGCCGGTCTCATCGTCCTCCACCAAGCGGCCGAGCTCGCGACCCTGACGGTCGCCGCGGTCGAGGTGGTCGCCGGCCTGCTCAAGCGCCTCGAGCACCTGCCCGCGGCGGGCTAGCCGGGCCGCCCCGTAAGTCCAGTGACGCGAACCGCATGCCAGAGCGAAAACGACAATTTGGCCGGCAGGTTACACGGAGAGCCGCAAGTCGAGTGGAGAGAAGGGTTGGGCGAGACAAGGAGGACGCGGAATGGAGCTGAGAGGCCGTGTCGGCAGCCCCAAATTCGGGGGTAACACGAAACCGGCCCGGAAACCGCGTAGAATCAGCAGCCTGGGAAGGCGGCAGTCGGAATTGCCCTGATCTGTACGGAGGGATTGCGACAGTACACCTGCACTACTGCCGCTGCTGGTGTCGGTGATCTGACCGTCGGAATTGCCCTGATCTGTACGGAGGGATTGCGACGGTACGAGGCGAGGAACATGAAGCCGGTCCCGTTGCAATGACGTCGGAATTCGGAGGGATTGCGACAGCTACTGGAGAACCGCCTAGCGAACGATCCGAAGCCATGTCGGAATTGCCCTGATCTGTACGGAGGGATTGCGACACGATGTCGACCAGGATGTCCGGTTCCACCTCGACCAGGGATCCGGTCGGAATTGCCCTGATCTGTACGGAGGGATTGCGACCCGCAGCGCTTCGCGTAGTCCGCGGCGTACTGCATCTCGTCGTCGGAATTGCCCTGATCTATACGGAGGGATTGCGACTACCGCATGCGCCCGTTGTCGGCGCGGTAGCCTGGATCCGTCGTCGGAATTGCCCTGATCTGTACGGAGGGATTGCGACGACCGCTCCCGGATTTCGGCTGCGTCGAGACCCTGGTTGCGTGGCGGAATTGCCCTGATCTGTACGTAGGGATCAAGGCGTACTGGGTCTCAAGCGCTGGATTCCCCCCGCCCAGATTCTTCGCTCAGCTCAGAATGACAGTGGCCAATTCAGTGGCCGTAGGCTGGGGTGAGCGCAGCGAACCCCAGCTTTGGAAAGATGGATGGAGGGCACGTGCGGGCTCCGGCGTGCCCAGGGGGTAGAGACGCCCCAGCGGCGAATCCCCAGGCTACGAATCATGCAGTCCACCCCGGGGGTAGAGACGCCCCAGTCCGTAACCACGGGCCTGTCGGGGTCCACCGCCGTCGGGGCGTCTCTTTCCACGGTGAATTCATCGGCCACGAATCGCCGTGCTTGCGAGAGAACCCGGCGGCGAGCGCATCGTCGACCGCCGGGGCGTGTCGCCGGGGTTGGTGGCGGTTGTGGCGTGGAGACGCCCCGACGGCGGTGGACTCGGCAGGTTAGTGGTCGGGGACTGGGGCGTCTCTACGGCTGGCGGCGATCCGCGGGCCACGAATCATGCAGTCCAACCGTACGGCGGCGAATCCACAGGCTACGAATCATGCAGTCCACCTCGGGAGTAGAGACGCCCAGTCCGTAACCACGGACCTGTCGGGGTCCACTTGCCGCTCAGCTCCCGATGTGTTTCAATTCCGTCCTAACATCTCCTTGTCCAAGGAAGGTTTGCATGTTGAAAAAGCCGGTCTACGTTGCCATCGCGTTATTCGCGTCGTTTGGTGCAATCGCAAGCGCCGCGGACCTGAGCGCGTCGTACGAGCGCGCCAGCAGGGAATTCGGCGTGCCGCTGGAGATCGTCCGCGCCGTCGCCTACGTGCGCTCCGGCGGAGTGCAGCGGCAGCCGTCGACGTTCAGTGACCGTCCGCCGGCGTACGGCGTCATGGGGCTGCGCGACGACGACTGGTTCGGGCACAGCCTGCGCGACGCGGCCGCGCTGCTCGGCGTCTCGCCCGATCTGCTGCGAACGGATGCCGAGGCCAACATTCGCGGCGGGACGGCGCTGCTGGCCAGCATCGCGGCGAAGCACCCCGAGGCCGTGGCGCGCGACGTCGACAGTTGGCGCGGCGTGGTCGCGGAGTTCAGCGGCATCCCGCAGAAGGAAATCGCCGATCTCTTCGCGCAGCAGGTCCTCGAGCGGATTCATCCCGACGCGCTGGCGCCGAGAAGCGGCGCGCGGCGCATTGCAACGCTGGCCAATACCTCTTGTTCGAACGTGGTCTGGTACGGCGACACCATTCCCACCACCAACTATGCCGTCGGCCGAAACGGCGTGGCCATCACCATGGACGTCATCCACACCACCGAGGAGACCGCCGCCGACACGCTGTCGATCTTTCAGAATCCGTCGAACCAGGTGAGCTCGAACTATCTCGTCAATCGCGACGGCTCGGTGTGGCAGTTCGTCGCCGACGCCAACACCGCGTACCACTGCGGCAACAGCTCCTACAACCGCGCCGCGATCGGCATCGAGATGGAAGGATGGGCCGAGGGCTCGCCGGTGGAGGACTACTCGTGGCAGACGCCGGAGCAGTGGCAGTCGCTGGAAGCGCTGGTGTCCTGTCTGCACGGCGCGTACGCAATTCCGCTGGACCGCGCGCACCTCATCGGCCATAACCAGGTGCCCGACCCGAACAACCCGGCGCTGTACTGGGGCGGCGCGAACCATCACTGGGATCCGGGTCCCGCCTGGAGCTGGGACCATCTCATGACCGATCTCGGTCACCTCGCCGTCCCCGCCGCGGTCTCGGTTGCCTCGCAGTGCACGGTGACGGCGCTGCCGCAAGCGTCGGCGCCGCAAATCACGCACGTCTGGCCGGGAGAGAAATTCACCGCCTATGACGCGGTCGGCTCGTATCAGGAGATCTATCTGGCCGGCCGCGAATTCGCGCAGGCGTCCTCGCTGCCCGTGGGCTGGTACCACTGGGACGGATGGGTCCCGTCGTCATGCCTGTCCACGCTGGCCGGCAGTACGCGCCTCGAGGTCAGCGGCGCGTTCCCCAACACGCTGGAAGTCCGAGACGGAGCGCAGCAGTCGTCGACGGTCCTGGGCCACATCGGCGAGGGCAAGCGGTTCGTCGCCACCGGCAATACGCAGTCGGGTTTTGACGGCTATCTCTGGTACGAGCTCGCGCTCGCCGGCGACACCGGCGGTCCCACCGGCTGGTCCTCCTCGGTCCATCTGACAGTGGGCGACGTGGCGAGTTGCTACGGCGTGAGCGCCGCCAGCAGCCCGACCTCGGGCGGCACGGCTTCGATCGGCACCGCGCCGGACTGCTTCGGCGGCTTCGCGAACGGTGACGCGGTGTCCATCTCTGTGTCGGCGAACAGCGGCTACAACTTCTCGAGCTGGACGGCGGCGAACTGCACGCTGGCCAATCCAAGCGCGTCTTCGACGACCTGCACGATCACCGGCGCCAGAAACGCCGCCGTCACGGCGAACTTCGCCGCTATCCCGTGCTACACGCTCGCGAAAAGCGCCAGCCCCTTGGCCGGCGGCAGCGTGACCATCAATACATCACAGAATTGTCCGGGCGGGTTCACCAGAGGCACCGCGGTGTCGATCACCACCACGCCGAACGGCACCTACAACTTCACGAACTGGACTTCCACCAATTGCACGCTGGGCAACGCGAATGCTGCTTCCACGACATGCACCATGACCGGCGCGGGGAACGCGAGCGTGACGGCGAGGTTCCGCAAGCACTGATCGCTACAGCCGCCTTCACGGATTGATCGTGACCGCCTGCAAGTTGGTCAGGACCGCGCCCGCCGTCACGTAGACATACGCCTCGCCGGTCCCCGTCGTCGTGGGCAGGAAGACGTCGATTTCGCCAGCCGACTCGTAAGAAGGCGTCAACGCCGAGATGGTCGAGCGCGTCCGGAAGGGGCGCTCCGTCGGAATTGCCCTGATCTGTACGGAGGGATTGCGACTGGATTGAACGGCAGCTTCTCCCCGGCGGCGCTGCCCGTTAGTCGGAATTGCCCTGATCTGTAGGTAGGGATCAAGGCGTACTGGGTCTCAAGCGCTGGAGTTTCCCCCGCCCCGATTCTTCGCTCCGCTCAGAATCTGTGATTTTTCGGGGACCCACAGAAGCGGGCTCCACTGCGCTGCGCTCATACCTTCCATTGTCATCCTGAGCGAAGCGAAGGACCTGGGCGGCGGGAACGCCAAGTCTCGGAATCCATTGGCCTTCGAGGCTGCCCCCGCCCAGGTCCTTCGCTTCGCTCAGGATGACGATACAGAAGGTTTCGCACCAGCTAACTGATGACTCTGGGCGCCGCCCGAGCGAGCGCCCGACCATGCGGCGCGATGTCGAAGCCCTACGTTGGAAGAGATCGGTGGAAGGTGCCCGAGGAGGTGTCCGGGGGCGGAGCGCGGCGGCGGCGGTCAGAGCTGCCGCGCCCTCTGTCTACTTGGGCGCCGGTGGGCAGGCCCCGCAGGTGCAACTGATGTTGTAGGGCTGGCAGGAGCAGGTCAGGCCGCCGGGGTAGCACGGCGAGCAGTAGCTCTTGCAGAAGGTGCCGGCATTCTGGCAATCGGTGCATCCGCCGCTGCCGCTCGGGTCGCCGGGCGGGGTCTGGTTCTGCGGCGTGATGGTCTTCGCCGACAGATGCCAGAGGGCATCGTCCGCCCTCGCCTGGGACGCGTCGCCGCGGGCGGCCACCAGACCTCGATCGAGCGCTCTCACCTGCTCGTCCGAGGCGCGCCAGAGGAACGCCGGGGCCTGGGCGAAGAGCGGCAGCAGGACGATCCGGTCCGTGGGATCGGCCTTGAAGCCGGAGACTCCGTGCACGGCGTAGGTGGTGATCCCCGGGTTCAGCCGGATGGGCATCTCGAAGGCGAAGAAGCCGCGCGGGTTGCCGTTCGCAGTGAAGACCGTCGCCTGCAGCCCGATCCGGGTGAGCGGCATCCTGCCGGTGTTGCGGATCTCGACCTCGACCATCACCAGGCCCTCGGCGGGAGCGGTGGACCTCTCGGTCACCGTGGAGAGCTGGAAGGGCGCCTGCGGGATGTTCAGCACCTGGGGCGCCGCGAGGAAACCCGTCGCGGCGAGGGCGCAACCGCTCGCGGCGAGCCAGCCGATCGCCGCAGCCAGGCAGGTTGCGAGCAGTCGATTGCGCATGCGCGCTAGCGCCCCTACTTCTTCGCCGCGGCCTTGCGCCGGCCGCCGCGGGCGGGCGCTCGGCCGCGCTGGGCCGCCGGCTTCGCACGCTCCGGCGGCGCGCTCTTCTCGGACAGCGTGTCGCGCACGATCTCCTCGATCGCGGCGCGCAGGTCCCCGGCGATGGCGGCGGGAGGGGCGGTGGGGAGGATCTGCGCCGGGGTGTGCCGGCTGGTGTAGGCCGCGAACTGCTCCATCGGGTTCGCGTCCACCTCCTCTCCCGGGCGCGGGTAGACCATGCGGAAGAACGCCTGCGGGTCGAAGGCGATGCGCTCGAGGATCACCTCGAGGTGCCAGACCTTGAGCTCGATGCGCCCCGAGAAGAGCTGCGACAGGTAGCCCTTGCTCATGCCGAGGGCGCGCTCGATCGCCCCCTGGGTGACTCCCGAGGTCCTGACCGCAGTCTGCAGCACTCTTCGCGCGCGCTCGCCATAGGGTGTGGTAGGCATGGGAGGGAGTCTATCCGAAGGTGAACTCCCCCGCCAAGCGATTGTTCAAACAAGGGTGTTGACAGTAGGACCAAAGACTCGTACAACTTGGTCCCGGCGGGGCAACGGCGCGCCGCCCTTCGGAGGCAGCGGGCATGGCAGACGGCTCGGGGAACCTGGCGCGGTGGGCGTTCGAGCTCTCGCGCTACAGCGAGGCGACGCGGCGAGAGCTCTACGACCTGGTGGTCCGGATCTTCTTCACGCCGACCGCCGAGGAGGTGGCGGCGGTCCAGGCCGATCCGGACGACCACTACGTGCCGACCTACAGCGCCGACGAGGCGGAGCTGCGGATCGACTACCTGGCCGGCCGCTGGTTCGCCATCTGGCGCGCCCTCGACGCCGGCCCGGAATTGGCCGCCGACCAGCGCTTCCGGATGCTGCGCATCGAGATCGGCGGCGGCAGCGAGCCGGGCGGCCCCGCCTTCCGCGACGCCTGAGGCTCGCCCGAGGAGGCGCCCGCGGGTGCTGGGTCCGCGGGGTCCGCTGCGGGCGACTGCCCGCGGGACTACCCTCCCGGTAGCCGCCCGGTATCGCCCGGTACCTGCCCGGTAGCCGCCCAGTACCCGCCCAGGGCGGGGGCGGAAATAGGCGCCGGGCGCCGGAGGTTTCGGTCGAGGCAGGCGGTTGGCGCCGCCCTTTCCGGAGATCCCCCCATGTCGATCCGCGCCGTCAAGCAGCTCTCGCAATCCACGCCGACGCTCGAGGGCGCCGGCGTCCGGCTGCGCCGCGCCTTCGGCTTCGGCGACACCTCGGACTTCGACCCGTTCCTCCTCCTCGACGACTTCCGCAACGACGCCCGGAGGACTACCTGCAGGGGTTCCCCTGGCACCCGCACCGCGGCATCGAGACGATCACCTACGTGCTCGTCGGGCTCCGTCGAGCACGGCGACAGCCTGGGCAACCGCGGCGCGCATCGGCGCCGGCGACGTCCAGTGGATGACCGCCGGGAGCGGCATCATCCACCAGGAGATGCCGAAGGGCGACGGCCGTCGGCCGCATGCACGGCTTCCAGCTCTGGGCGAACCTCCCCGCGTCGCTCAAGATGACCGCGCCGCGCTACCAGGACGTGCAGGCGCCGCCGACATCCCCGAGGTCACCGACGACGACGGCACCCGCGCGCGCGTCGTCTGCGGCAGCTTCTGGGGCGCCACCGGGCCGGTCGACGGCATCGCCGCCGAGCCCTGCTACCTCGACGTCTGGGTGCCGCCGGGCGTCCGGAAGAGCCTCCCGGTCGAGACCACGCGCCACGCCTTCGCCTACGTCTTCGCGGGCTCGGGGAACTTCTGAACGCCGCCGCGCCGCGCCCCGTGCGGACCGACACCGTCGCCGCCGCGCCGCCGCCGCCGGCCCCCGCCGACCGAGCCGAGAACCGCACGCTGGTCGTCTTCGACCGCGGCGACGAGGTCACCGTGCGGGCGGGGGAGGAGGGCATCCGCTTCCTGCTCGTCTCCGGCAAGCCGCTCGCCGAGCCGGTCGCCTGGCACGGCCCGATCGTCATGAACACCGAGGAGCAGCTCCGCCAGGCGGTCGCCGAGCTGCGCGCCGGCACCTTCCTCAAGTGACGCCGGGGCCGGCCGGCGGAGATGTGGCCACCAACCTCTGAATTGTCATCCTGAGCGAAGCGAAGGAGCTGGGCGGGGGAAAGCTCGAAGTCGAACGGATTCCGAGGCTTAGAGGTCCTTCCCCCAGGTCCTTCCATGAGAAGGCCAGAAAGCAAGCCGCCTTGGCGGCTCGCCGCTGAAGTCTGTGTCTACGAGCCGTCGCCAAGCTTCCATGCGCACTCTTCGAGGGCTCGTCAAAGGAGCCTGGTGCAGGGTGGAGTCCAGTCCGAACAGGTGCTGCTTTCTTCGCTCCGACCTCCCGAAGGGGTCAGGGACCTGTCGCAGTCGCCTGGACGGGGCGATGAGCTCGTAGTCATGACGTTCAAAGAACCTCAACCGATGTGCTGTTGCTTACCCAGAAACAGCCGCTGCCGCGGCACGGTTTGCCTGCCGCAGGGGATCGTAGATCTGAGCCGTGCGCCACAAGCTATGCAGCAGCACCGCCAGCTTACGGGCCACCGCGACGACCGCTCGTTTCTTCCCGGCCCGGCCTCCGCGTTGGGCCAGGGCCAGTCCGAAGCGTCGCAGGTCCGAGTCTTTGCCGAAGGGACCCAGGATGTACTGGGCCGAGCTGACCAGCAGGCGGCGCAGCAGGGCGTCGCCGCGCTTGCTGATGCCCAGTTGGCCCTCCCGCTCTCCGGATTGGTCGCTGCGCGGACTCAGCCCGACGAAGGGCCCTACCGATCGGCTCCTGGAGAATCGGCTCGCGGTCTCCAGCGTCACGACATAGGCCAGGGCCGTCAGCATTCCCACGCCGTTGACCTGACACAGTTGCTGGGTCTGCGGGTAGGTCTGCTCGCACAGACGCTTGACTTGGCGCTCATACTCGTGGATCTGCTCGTTGAGGGTCTCCAACACCTGGAACAAGGGGGCCAGCGCCTCGCGCACGGCCTCGGGGACCTGCGCCAGGGCCTTGTGCGCGAACGCCGCGCTGGAGCACGAAGGCAGCCGCTCTCCCATCGTCTTGACCACACCCCGCGCGTGGTTGATCAACGCCGTGCGGCTGCGCACCAGCGCGTCTCGCGAGCTCAACACCGCTCGGTGCGCCTGCGCCTGCGCGCCCCGGTGCTGAATCGGCGACAACAGAGTCACGTCGGCGCGCGCCAGACGAGCCAGCGACTCCGCGTCGACCCGATCACACTTCTTCGTGTTCTTGAAGATCCAGTACACCTGGCGCGGATTGGCCACGATCACCTCGTGTCCCCAGCTCTCCAAGCTCTGGCTCGCCCAGCTCGAGTGCGTGCCGGCTTCCAGGGCCACTCGCAGTTTCCCCTTCCCTTCGAAGCGCTGGCTCAAACCTGCCCGAGTCGTCGAACAGCGCGAACGCTCAATCACCTCGCCGGCCTCATTCAGCACGCACACCGCCGTGAAACGGTCCCCCAAATCCAATCCCACTGTCTGAAGCTCCTGCTTCTTGCTAAGCTCGCCCACGGCCAATCTCCTTTCCGGGTCTCCGACCCTGGATCCCTTTGCAGCCCAATCTATGGGACTGCGCCGGGAGATTGGCCTTCTCATTCCATTCTTCGCTGCGCTCAGGATGACAATGGGGGGGCATCGCGCGAAGGGATCGGCGGCCCATTCGGCTCGTCGCCCCCCTCGGGATTCCCGCAATCCCGATCCTTGGCCGCCAACGCGGCGACGACGGCGAGCGAGGTGAGGAAGCGCTTCATCGCCTCAGTGGAGCTGCGGCGCTTCGCCCGCCGGCGGGGCTCCCCGCCGCCGGCGGGCCGCCAAATAGACGCTCAGCCCGAGGGCGTTGGCGAGGAGGATCAGGCCGGAGATCTTGAGGGCGAAGAGGGCGCGGCTCTCGACCTCGATGATGGGGACGATCGAGACGGCGACGTAGAGGAGCGTCATCGCCAGGCCGGAGAGGGCGCAGGCCTTGACCCAGCGGGACGGCCGCGAAGGGAGGTTGCGCAAGCCGACGAGCGGCAGGGCGAACATCGCGAGGTAGGTCAGGGCGTAGAAGAGCCCGGAGGCGTTCCACAGCAGCTGGAAAGCCTCCTGCTTGCCGACGCCGACGAGGCCCGCGAGACCGAGGCCGAGGGTGGCGGCGCCGACGAAGAGGATGGAGTGGACCGGCGTGCGGTAGCGGGCGTGCAGGCGGGTGAACCACTCCGGGAGCAGGCGGTCCCAGCCCGCCACCATGGGCAGCCGCGTGTTGCCCGAGAACGTCACGCTCGACTGCGCCACCCGGATGGCCAGGAGCGCGACGATGGCGAGCGGCGCCACCGCGGCGGCGAAGGGGAGCGAGCGGGAGCCCTCGGCGAGCACCTGGGGGATGGGCGCGATCAGGTCGATGCGGCCGCGCGGGATGAGCGCCAGGACAGAGCTGGTGCCGAAGATGAACATCGCCGCGATGAGCGGCGCGGCGAGCGCCACCGAGCGGGTGATGGCGCGCACCGGGTCGCGGCACTCGCCGCCGTGGATCGCCACGTACTCGAAGCCGCCGAGGGCGCCGAACCCCATCTTGCCGAGCAGGTTCAAGGTCATCAGCGAGAGGAGCGGCATCTCGGTGCGCAGCGGATGGTACTCGGCGAGCGAGCCGTGCGCGCGGTCGAGCCAGGGGAGGGCGACGATGGCGGCGAAGGTCAGGAGCATCAGCGCGCCGCCCGCCTTGTGGACCCACTTGCCGACCCCCAGGCCCACCGTCGTCAGCAGCACGAGCGCGGCGATCAGCGCCAGGCTGACGGCGCCGATGAACCATTTGCTGGCGGTCAGCCCCTCGCCGCCGGGGCCGAGGACGTAGCGCAGGTACTGCGTCACCTGGAGGCCGATCTCCGAGGTGTTGAGGATGGCGAAGAGCCACAGGTTCCAGGCCACCAGGAAGCCCAGCAGCTCGCTCCCCCCGAGCTTCGCCCACTGGTAGAGGCCGCCCTCGAGCGGCATCAGCCGGTTCAAGTAGGTCACGACGACCGCCGAGGGGAGATAGAAGAGGGCCATCGCCAGGAGCCAGAGGACGACGTGCGACGGCCCCTGCTTCGCCGCGACGCCGATCCACGGCAGGCCGACGATGAAGAGCACCTGGGTGAGCGCGAGGTCGGCGACCCCGAGCTCCTTCCGGAACGCGCCGCTCCGCGCCTCGACGCGCGCCTCCTCGCGCCGCAGCCCGGCGGCCGCCGGAAGGCCGGGGTCCTCCTCGCTACCGCCCATGCGGTGGGAGGCGAAGCTTCGCTAGCGGCCGGACTTCTTCGCCTTGGCGGCCTTCTCGGCCTTGACGTCGACCGCGGCGGCGGTCATCCGGTACTCGATCGTCACCTTGGAGCCGACCTTGAGGTCGCCGGTGACCTTGGTGCCGGCGTCGCGGGCGATCTCCCAGCGGTCCTTGCCCTTCTGGACGACGATGGTGTCGCTCGTCAGCTCGAGCACCGGACCGGTGACCTGGTAGGTCCGCGGCGCCGCGGCGCGCGCGGGGACGGCGAGGGAGGCGGTGAGGACGGCGACGGCGAGCAGCGTCTTGACCATGTCACTCTCCTTAAGGATGTGTCGCGCCGGCGCGGGGTCGCGCGGCGCCGGTTCAGAGAAACCGCTTGAACAGCCCGAGCCCCTCGTCGAGCAGGCTCGGGTCGACCTTGCCGCCGGGGGTCAGCCGGTCGACCAGCCCCGGCAGCACCGCGGCGATCGCCTGGCTCGCCTCCTCGGGCGGGATGCCCGCCCGCTGCGCCAGCTCCTGGATGCGGTCCGAGCCGAGGACGCCGCGGATCTGGTCGGCGGTGACCGGCAGGTTCTGCCCGCCCCCCACCCAGGAGGCGGCGACGTGGCCGAGCCCGCCCTGCTCGAAGGCCTGGAGCAGGCCGGCGAGCCCGCCCGCCTGGCCGCCGCTCAACATGCCGAGGAGCGCCTTGGCGATCCCCGGGTGCGCCGCGGCGGCGCCGCTGGCGCCCGCTCCGCCGGCGCCGGACACCTCGTTCAGGATCTGGTCGAAGATACTCATGCTCCCGCTCCTTTCCTGCCCGGCCTCTACGGCGTCTTCGGTGTCTTCTTGCCGCCGGTCTTCGCCGCGCGGTAGCCGGCGGCGACGGCGTCGGCCTCCGTCATGTACTTGCCGTGCTTGGTGTTGCCGTACCAGTGGTCGCCCTCGCGATGGAAGACCTTGGTGTCGAGGTTGACCCAGACCATGCCCGGCGCCGGCGGCGGCTGGGCGGGTGTCGCCGAAGCGGTCGAGGCGGCGCGCCGGGACTTCGCCGCCGGGGCCGCCGGGGCCGGGAGCTTGCCGTCGTCGCCGGCGCCGGGCTCGCGGTCGCCGGTAGCCGGGCTCGCCGCGGCCGAGACGGTCACCCGCGGGGTGATCTTGTCGATCGTCCGCTGCGGGACGCCGGCCTTCGCGAGGTCGGCGACGGCGGTGTAGGGGCGTCCGGCGATGATCTTCTTGGCGGTGGCGACGCCGACGCCGGGGAGGGCTTCGAGCTCCTTCTGGCTGGCGCTGTTGAGGTCGACCGGCGCGCCGGCCGCGGACGCCGCCGGAGCGGCGGCGCGGGCGGCCCGGCGCGGCGTAGACGGGCAGGGCCGCCAGCGGCAGGGCGAGGGCGAGGGCGAGGACCTGCAGCGTGGCGCGGGTTCGCGACGGCGTCGTCATCATCATGGGTTTCTCTCCTAGGGTATGCGGTGCGTCATGGTGTCGGCGGGAGCCTACCCCAAGTGGGGCTAAGAGCGGGCCGGGCGGGGGAGCCGGCGCAGGTTGCTCAGCTCGACCAGGGGCAGCACGAAAGGGTTGAGGTCGGCCAGCTCGCGCGGGGAGAGGGGGCGGATCGAGAGGACCGGCCGCGGCTGCCGGCGGGTGGCCGGGTCGCAGCCGCGCTCGAGGAAGGCGGCGAGCAGCCAGGAGCCGAGGGTGCGCCGCGCCGCGTTCATCGCCGGCGATTCTACCTCCGGGGCGGGTGCGGCGGCCGGGTCAGGCGGCGCGCTGGATCACCACGACCGTGGTGTCGTCCGCCGGCTCCTCGGCCCCCAGGTGGCGCCGCCAGTCGGCGAGGAGCGCCTCGACGATCGCCTCCGGCGGGCGGCGGGCGGCGGCGCGGACGATGGCCGCCGGCCGCTCGAAGCCGTAGGCCTCGCCGCTCGCGTCCACCGCCTCGAAGAGCCCGTCCGAGGCGAGGACGAGGACGCCTCCCGGCGGCACGGTGAGCGCGAGGTCGCGGTAGACGCGCGGCGGCCCCTGGCCGAGGGGCAGGCCGGGGAGGTCGATCTCCCGCACCACGCCGGCGGCGAGGAGGAGGGGGAAGGGGTGGCCGGCGTTGGCGAGGAGCGCCTCGCCGGTCGCTGGGTCGAGGCGGAGGAGCGCCAGGGTGGTGAAGTTGCGGTGGGCGCCCCCCCGGCGCAGCACCCGGTCGATCTCGGCGAGCACCGCGGCGGGGCTGCGGTCGGCGGCGATCAGGCTGGTGAGCGCCGAGACCGTCATCGCCTGGACGATGGCGCACGAGTAGCCGTGGCCGGCGACGTCCCCGGCGGCGATCCAGAGGTGGCCGGCGCCGTCCGGGCGGATGAAGTCGTAGAGGTCGCCCCCGGCCTCCGTCGCGAGGAGCGAACGGGCGGCGATCCGCCAGCCGCCGAGGTCGGGGACGCGCTCGGGCAGGAGGCCGAGCTGCATGCGCGCCAGGAGGTCCATCTCGTAGCGCACCCGCCGCTCTTCCTCCAGGCGGCGGATGAAGGCGGGCGGCGCCATCCGCCCGAGCTCGACCTCGGCCGGGCGCGCCAGGCCGATCAGGCCGAGGGCGAGGAGGGCCGCCGAGCCGCCCGCGGCGCCGGCGAAGGTGCCGCCGAGCCAGTCGAGGTGGCCGGCGGCGAAGGCGGCGGCGGGGAGGAGACCCGAGGCGAGCCCGGCGGTCAGCAGAGCGGTCAGGCCGGCGCGGCGGGCGAGCTCGACCAGCGCCGCCGCCACGGCGAGGGAGACGGCGAGCGACAGCGCCCAGGGATGGAGCGCGGCGCTCGGCAGGGCGAGCAGGGCGGCGCCGGTGGCCGCCGCCGCCGCCCAGCGGGCCGGCGCGACGCGGCGGCCGATGCCGAAGGCGAAGGCGGCGGCCGCCGCGGTCTGGATGCCGCCGCTCGCCGCGCCGCCGGCCGAGAAGGCGGGGAGGGCGACGCTCGCGGCGAGCGGCCAGGCGCCGGGGAGGCGGGCGGCGAGCGCCGCCGCCGCCAGCCGCAGGCCGGCGATCCCCGCCCCCACGCCGAGGCCGGTGAGGAGGGCGCGCCCGGCCCGCGGCCCCAGGCGGCCGCGGCGCAGGGCGTCGAGGCTGGTGGTGAACTCGTCGTGGCCGGTGCGCAGCAGCGACTCGCCGGTCGACCAGAGCCCCATCGTCCAGAGCCAGCCGCCGACGACGAGGACGAGGACGTAGAGGTTGCCGAGGAGGCCATAGCCGAGCGCCGCCAGGTCGGGCGCGGCGGCGAGGGCGGCGAGGGCGCCGACGAGGGCGCCGTTGACGAGGCTGATCTGCCGCCGCACGAGGAGGCCGAAGAAGAGCGCCGCGCCGGCGACGAGGAGGGCGAGCCGGCGCAGGGCGGAGACGACGTGCGAGGAGGGGAAAAATCCGGGCTTCGCCGGCACCCGCTGGAGGTCCGTCATCAGCCAGCTCTCGGCCAGCTTCGCGTAATCGCCCTCTCCCGCGATCCGGTAGAGCGCGGTGCGGCCGCCGCTGGTCGTCGCGACGGCCTCGGGCGGCTCCAGCCGCTCGCCGGAGCGCAGCAGCCGGCTCGCCAGCAGATCGCGGTCGCGGGGCTCGGAAACGGCGCGGAAGAGGCGCGACAGATCGGGCGCCAGGCGATAGAAATGGTAGGGGGTGCCGTCGAGCGCGAAGTCGGCGACGAAGACCTCGGCGGGCCCGCCGCCGGCGGCGAGCGGCCGGTCGAGCTCGACCATCAGCGCGGTCCGCGAGCGCTCGAGCCAGCGCAGGCCGTCGCGGCCGCGGAGCGCCGCCGCGCCGTAGACCTCGGGGGAGATGAGCGACGGCGCGAGCGAGCCCGGCGCCGGGCGCCAGCCGACGGTCCGCGCCAGGTCGCGGAAGCGCTGGGCGAAGAAGGCCGGCGGCGGGATCGGCCCCGTCCGCCACTCCGGCAGCCCGGCGCGCGCGAGGAGAACGCCCAAGACGAAGAGGGCGCCGCCGGCGGCGAGGGCGGCCCACGGCCGGCCGGCGCGGCGGCCGGGCCGCGGGGCCGGCGGGCCGGCTGTGGAGGCGGGCTGCATGGCCTCATCCTACGCGCTGCGCCCGGTCGGGGTTTTGCCGGTGCGCTTTGCTAGTATCCCGCTCGCGGTCCCAGCGGATCGCTCCACCCGATCTCCCCCGAGGAATCCAAGAGAGCCATGCGCCAGAACTCGCCCGCCGTGCGCCGCCTGCTCCCCATCTGCGGCCTGGCGGGTCTGGTCTCGATCCTCTCGGTCGCGCCGCCGCTCCTCGCCCAGAGCCCGCGCTCGCCGCCCGCCGGGCGCCCCGGCCGCGCCGCGCAAGCTCGTCGTCCTCGGCTTCGACGGCGTCGACGCCAAGCTCGCCGGCCGCTGGATGGACGAGGGGAAGCTCCCCAACCTGGCGAAGCTCCGCGCCCAGGGGACCTTCTCGCCGCTGCGCTCGACGATCCCCTCGCAGACGCCGGTCTCGTGGTCGACCTTCTCGACCGGCCTGAACCCCGGCCGGCACGGCATCTTCGACTTCCTGAAGCGCGACCCGCTGACCTACAAGCCGAGCTTCGCCATGTACGACGAGCGGCGGGTGCCCTTCCTCTTCGGCAAGGCCAACCCCTACGTCTTTGGCGCCGGCGGGGCGGTCGTCCTCGCCCTCCTCGCCTTCCTGCTCCTCAAGCTCTGCCGCCTCCGCACGCGGCCGGCCTGGGTGGCGGCGGCGGTCCTCGGCATCGCCGCCGGCGCGGCGGCGGGGGCGGCGGCCGACCGGCTCCTCCCCGTCGACCGGCCCGACGCCGTCAACCGCCAGCAGGGCGAGACCTTCTGGGCGCTCCTGGGCCAGCACGGCAAGCGGGTGCGGGTGGTGCGCGTGCCGGTGACCTTCCCGCCCAAGGCCTACGAGCACGGCGAGCTCCTCACCGGGCTCGGCACCCCCGACCTCTCGGGCCGCATCGGCAAGCCGTTCTACTTCACCTCCGAGCTCTTCTTCACCCCCAAGGGGGGCGGCGACTTCTCGGTCGAGGTGGTCGAGCTGGTCGACAACAAGGGGACGATCGCGACCGAGATCAAGGGGCCGCCGGACGAGCTCTTCCCGAAGAAGAAGCGGGACTACATCAAGATCCCGCATGACCCTGACCGTGGCGCCCGACCGCTCGCACCTCGACATCCAGGTGCCGGGGAGCCGGCTGTCGATGAAGCCCGGCGAGTGGAGCGGCTGGGTGCGCTTCGTCTTCCCCTTCAACTCGCTCATCAAGCTGCACGGCATCGGCCGCTTCCGCCTGCTGTCGCTCGCGCCCGAGGTGCGGCTCTATCTGTCGCCGATCCAGTTCGACCCCGAGAACCTGCCGCCCATCGTCGACATCACGACGCCGCCCTCCTTCGTCCGCGACCTGACCGGCCGCTTCGGCCTGTTCAAGACCATCGGCTGGCAGATCGACACCTGGTCGATGGACAACGGCACGATCCCCGAGGAGGTGTTCCTCGAGGACGTCCAGCACACCGTCGACCAGGACGCGCGGATCCTCGACGGCTTCCTCACCGACGGCGGCTGGGACGTGCTGGTCGACTACTTCGAGTTCACCGACCGGGTGCAGCACATGATGTTCCGCTTCTTCGATCCCAAGCACCCGCTCTACACGCCGGAGGGGGCGGCGCGCTGGGGCGGCTCGATCCTCGGCGCCTACCAGCAGATGGACGCGATCGTCGGCAAGACGATGGCGAAGATGCCGGCGGGGACGACGCTCCTGGTGGTCTCGGACCACGGGTTCGCCTCCTTCCGGCGCGGCATGAACTACAACACCTGGCTGGCCCAGAACGGCTTCATGACGCTGACCGGCGAGGACGCCAAGCGCAAGAACCTGGAGGATCTCTTCGACCAGGGCGACTTCTTCGTCAACGTCGACTGGTCGAAGACCAAGGCCTACGCGCTGGGGCTGGGGCAGATCTACATCAACGAGCGCGGCCGCGAGGCGAAGGGGATCGTGGCGCCGGGCGAGGAGTACAGGCAGGTGGCGCAGGCGATCAAGAGCGGCCTCGAGTCGTACGTCGACGCCGACACCGGGCAGCACCCGGTCGCCCACGTCTTCACCCGCGACGAGGCGTACGGCACCTACGATCCGCTCCTCATCCCCGACCTCATCCCCTCGAACTCCGAGGGCTACCGGGTGGGCTGGCAGGACAGCCTCGGCGGCATCGCCAAGGCGGTGGTCGAGCCCAACACCCGCATCTGGAGCGGCGACCACTGCTCGGTCTACCCGCCGCTCGTCGACGGCATCCTCTTCGCCAACGTCAAGCTGGTCCCCGGCGAGGCCTACATGGGCGACGTGATGCCGACGATCCTCGACCTCTTCGGCGTCCGCTCGCCGGTCAAGCTGGACGGCAAGAGCCGCTTGGCGAGGTGAGGGGCCGCGGCGAGTCCTCGCGGCGAGTCCTGTATAGTTCTCGCATCGGCTGGAGAGGCACCCCTTACGATCGCCCGCATGGCGCCAGGAACCCGGGGCCGTGGCATGGAAGCGGCGCGGCGCGCCGCCGGGAGAGCTGGAAATGAGATCCATCGACATCCGTCCCGGTGAGCCCGCCCGGCGCCGGCTCCGCGCCCTCGCCGCGCCCCTCCTCGCGCTCCTCGCGGCGTGCGGCGGCAAGCCCGCGGCGGGGCCCGGCGGACCGGCGGGCGGCGCCGGCGCCCACGCCGTGCCGGTCCGGGTGCAGACGGTCGCGGCCACCGACATCGCCGACAGCTCGGAGTACCTGGCGACGCTGCGCTCGCGGCGCTCGGTCAACGTCCAGCCGCAGGTCGAGGGCGTCGTCACCCGCATCTTCGTCAAGTCGGGCGACCGCGTCGCCGCCGGCGCCCCGCTCCTCCAGATCGACCCCGCGAAGCAGCGCGCCGCGGTCGCCAGCCAGGAGGCGACGCGCCAGCTGAAGCGCTCGGCGCTCGACTACGCCCGCCAGCAGACGCGGCGCATGGAGGTCCTCTACAAGGGGGGCGCGGTCTCCAAGCAGGCGCTGGAGCAGGCCGACAGCACGCTCGCCCAGGCGCAGGCGGACTACGACGCGCTGGGCGCCCAGGTCGAGGAGCAGAAGGTCGAGCTGCGCTACTACCGGGTGACGGCGCCGGAGGCGGGGATCGTCGGCGACATCCCGGTGCGGGTGGGCGACCGGGTGACGACCGCGACGCTCTTGACGACCCTCGACGCCAACCAGGCGCTCGAGGTCTATATCGCGGTGCCGCTCGAGCGCGCCGGAGACCTGAAGCTCGGCCTGCCGGTCGAGATCGTCGGCGACGGCGGCAGGGTGCTGGCGAGGAGCGCCATCGACTTCGTGGCGCCGCAGGTCGACGACCAGACGCAGTCGGTGCTGGTCAAGGCGCCGGTCTCGAACGACCTCGGCCTGCGCGCCGCGCAGTTCGTGCGCGGCGCGGGTGGTCTGGAGCGCGCATCGCGGGGCGGTCATCCCGGTGCTCGCGGTGACGCGGGTCTCCGGCCAGTACTTCGCCTTCGTCGCCGAGCCGGCGGCGCCGGCGGCCTCGGGAGCACCGGGATCAAAGGGGTCCGGCTACGTCGCCCGCCAGCGGCCGCTGCAGCTCGGCCAGGTGGTGGGCAACGACTACGTCGTGCTCTCCGGCCTGCAGCCCGGCGAGCGGGTGGTCGTCTCCGGGGTGCAGAAGCTGGGCGACGGCGCCCCGATCGCCCCCACGACCTAGAGCCGGAGCTCAACGAGCCGCCATGTTCGCCGACTTCTTCCTCGCAGCGCCCCGTCTTCGCCACCGTCTGCGCGCTCCTCATCGTCCTCGCCGGGGCGGTCTGCATCCCGACGCTGCCGATCGCGCAGTATCCGACGCTGGCGCCGCCGCAGGTCAACGTCACCAGCTTCTACACCGGCGCCAGCTCGCAGGTCGTCGAGACCGCGGTCACCACGCCGCTCGAGCAGCAGATCAACGGCGTCGAGGGGATGCGGTACATCACCTCGACCTCCGCCAACGACGGCTCGAGCAGCATCGTCGCCACCTTCGACATCGACCGCGACATCGACCTCGCCGCGGTCGACGTGCAGAACCGCGTCTCGGCCGCCCTCGGGCGCCTGCCCAACGAGGTCAAGACGACCGGCGTCACGGTCACCAAGAGCTCGACGCGCGTTCGTCCTCGTCGCCGGCGTCTACTCGGCGCACGACGAGTACGACCAGCACTTCATCTCGAACTACGTCGACGTCTACGTCAAGGACGCCCTGAAGCGGGTCAACGGGGTCGCCGACGTCCTCATCTTCGGCGAGCGCAAGTACTCGATGCGCATCTGGCTCGACCCGGTGCTCCTCGCCAGCCGCGGGGCTGACCGCCTCGGACGTGGTGGCGGCGCTCGCCGAGCAGAACGTGCAGGTGGCGGCGGGGTCAGATCGGGCAGCCGCCGGCGCCGCCCGGCCAGGCCTTCCAGATCAGCGTGCGCGGCGCTCGGGCGCCTCTCCGAGCCGGCCGAGTTCGGCAACATCGTCGTCAAGTCGCGGCCCGACGGCACGCTCGTCAAGCTGAAGGACGTCGGCACGACGGAGCTCGGCGCCGAGAACTACGGCACCAACCTGATGTTCAACGGCGTCCCGGCGGTCGGCTTCGGCGTCCTCCAGCTCCCCAGCGCCAACGCGCTCGACGTCGACCGCGACGTGCGCGCCGAGCTGCAGCGCCTGTCGAGGCACTTCCCGCCGGGCCTGCAGCTACAAGGTCGCCTTCGACACCACGACGGTCGTCGGCGAGTCGATCCGCGAGGTGCTCATCACGCTCCTCGAGGCGATCCTCCTCGTCATCCTGGTGATCTTCTTCTTCCTCCAGGACTGGCGGAGCACGCTGATCCCGGCGATCACCATCCCGGTGTCGCTCGTCGGCACCTTCGCCTTCGTCAAGCTCCTCGGCTTCTCGATCAACACGCTGACCCTCTTCGGCATCACGCTCGCGACCGGCCTCGTCGTCGACGACGCCATCGTCGTCATCGAGAACATCCAGCGCCATCATCGCCGAGCGAGGAGCGCAGGATCGCGCCGGCGTCATGGCGGCGGCCTCGGTCGCCATGCGCGAGGTCACCGGCGCGGTCATCGCCACCTCGCTCGTCCTCGTCGCGGTGTTCGTGCCGGTCGCGTTCTTCCCCGGCACCACCGGGCGCCTCTACAAGCAGTTCTCGCTCACCATCGCCTTCTCGGTCGCCCTCTCCGCCTTCAACGCGCTCACCCTCACGCCGGCGCTCTCGGCGCTCTGGCTGCGCGGCGAGCGGCCGCACGGGGCGTTCTTCCGCGCCGTCAACCGCGGCATCGACGGCCTGACCGCCGTCTACCACCGCACGCTCGGCGGCCTCATGCGGGTGCGCTGGCTGGTGGTCGTCCTCTTCCTCGCCGGCCTCGCCCTCACCTACTGGATCTTCCGCCTCGTGCCGACCGCCTTCGTGCCGGACGAGGACCAGGGCTACCTCATCGTCAACATCCAGGCGCCGGCCGGCGCCTCGCTCGACTACACGACGCGGATCGCGACCCAGGCGCAGGCGATGCTCGCGACAGCGCCCGAGATCAACAGCGTCTTCGCGGTGACCGGGTTCAGCTTCGGCGGCAGCGCCCCCAACCGCGGCCTCATGTTCGCCAGCCTGAAGCCGCTCGCCGAGCGCAAGGGCGCCGAGCACTCGGCGCAGGCGGTGGTCGGCAAGCTCTTCGGGCCGCTCCTCGCTCTGCCCGGGGCGGTCGTGGTGCCGTTCCCGCCGCCGGCGATCCAGGGCGTCGGCAACTTCGGCGGCTTCCAGTTCGAGGTCGAGGACCAGAGCGGCGGCAGCGTCGAGGGGCTCGAGCGGGCGACCCAGGGCCTGGTCGCCCAGGGGGCGAAGACGCCCGGGCTCCAGGGCCTCTTCTCGAGCTTCACGGCGAACGACCCGCAGCTCCTGGTGACCATCGACCGCGACAAGGCGAAGAGCCTGGGCGTGCCGCTCGGCCAGATCACCGACACCCTGCAGATCTTCATGGGCTCGGTCTACGTCAACGACTTCGACTTCAACAACCGCGCCTACCGCGTCTACGTGCAGGCGGCGAGCCGCTTCCGCGCCAGCCCGCAGGACATCCGGCAGTTCTACGTCCGCGCCGCGAGCGGCGGGCTGATCCCGCTCGACAACCTGGTGACGGTCCGCGAGACCACGGCGCCGCAGGTCATCAGCCACTACAACCTCTTCCGCTCGGCCGAGATCAACGGCCCGGCGGCGCCCGGCACCAGCTCGGGCCAGGCGATCGCGGCGATGGAGGCGCTGGCGAAGAAGACCCTGCCGCAGGGCATGGGCTACGACTGGTCGGGCCTGTCGCTCGAGGAGATCCGCTCCGGCGGCCAGTCGCTCATCCTCTTCGGGCTCGGCCTCCTGGTCGTCTACCTGGTGCTCTCGGCGCAGTACGAGAGCTTCGCCCTGCCGTTCATCATCCTCCTCGCCGTGCCGCTCGCCATCTTCGGCGCCCTCGCCGCGCAGGCGATCCGCGGCCTGCAGAACGACGTCTTCTGCCAGATCGGCCTGGTGATGCTGATCGGCCTGGCGGCAAGAACGCGATCCTCATCGTCGAGTTCGCCGAGCAGCTCCGCGCCCGCGGCATGGGGACGGTCGAGGCGGCGATCGAGGCGGCGCGCATCCGCCTGCGCCCGATCCTGATGACCTCCTTCGCCTTCATCCTCGGCGTCCTGCCGCTGGTCTTCGCCTCGGGCGCCGGCCAGGCGAGCCGCCACTCGGTGGGCACCGCGGTCTTCGGCGGCATGATCGTCTCGACGCTCTTGAACCTGGTGATCATCCCGGTGCTCTACGTGATCATCCGCGGCCTGACCGGCGGCGGGGCCGGAGCTGCCGCGCCGGCGCCGGCGCGGGCGGTCGAGGAGGGCGGCCATGTCTAGGCGGGCGGCGGCGGGAATCGCCTGGGTCCTGGCTCTCGGCGTCTGGTCGGGCGGCCGCGGCCTCGCCGGCGCGCAGGGCGTCCCGCCGCCGGCGGCGCCCGCCGTGCCGGCCGCGGCCGCCGCCGCCGCCCCGGCGGCCAGCGCGCCGGCGGGGAGCGTCGAGCGGATCACCTTCCGGCAGGCGGTCGACCGGGCGCTCGCCAGGAACCCCACGGCGCGCGAGGCGGCGGCCGAGGTGCTGCGGGCGGCCGCCCTGGTCGAGCAGGCGCGCGCCGCCGCGCTGCCGCACTTGACCGCCAGCGCCGGCTACACGCGCCTCGCGCGCGAGCAGCGGTTCGGCGCGCAGGTCTTGACCCCGCTCGGCCTGACGACGGGCAACGCCACCGCCTCCGTGCCGCTCGTCGACCTCGCCACCTGGGCGCGATGGGCGCACGCGCTCGACGACCGCCGGGTCGCCGAGCTCTCCGCCGCCGACGTGCGGCGGCGGATCGCCGTGGCGACGGCGAACGCCTTCCTCATGGTGATCGCGCGCCACCGCACGCTCGAGGCCGACCAGCGCTCGCTGGCGACCGCGCGGGCGCACTTCGACGTCGCGCACCAGCGCCAGGTGGGCGGGCTCGCCAGCCGCCTCGAGGAGGTGCAGGCGGCGCAGGAGGCCTCGAACGACGAGGTGCTGGTCGAGCAGGTGGGGCTCGACCTGCGGCGGGCGCAGGAGGCGCTCGGGGTGCTGCTGGCGGCGGACGGCCCGCTCGACGCCGCCGACGAGCCGAGCTTCGCCGGGCTCGACCTCGGGGAGGAGCCGGCGCTCGCCGACCTCGAGGCGCGGCGGACCGACGTCCAGACGCTGGTGGCGCGCCAGGCGGCGGCGGAGCACGTGCTGCGCGACAGCTGGCGCGACTACCTGCCGACCCTCGACTTCGCCCTCCAGGACCTGTTCCAGACCCCGGCGACGCTGTTCGCCCAGTCGCAGACCTGGCAGGCGCAGCTCCTCTTCACCTGGCCCCTCTACCAGGGGGGCCTGCGCCGCGGCCTCGTCCACGAGCGCCGGGCGCTGGTCGAGGAGGCGGCGGCGAACCTCGCCGGCGCGCGGGATCAGGCGCGCTCGGACGTGCGCACGGCGGCGGCGGCGGTCCGCGCCGCCGACCGGGAGCTGGCGAGCGCCCGCAAGGCCGCCCAGGAGGCGCACGACGCGCTGGCGATCTCGAACCTGAGCTACGGCGCCGGCGCCTCGACCAGCCTCGACGTCCTCGACTCGGAGCGCCGCGCCCGCGACGCCGACACCGCGGTCGCGACGGCCGAGGACGCGGCGCGCCAGGCCCGCCTCGATCTCCTGGTCGCCGGCGGCCGGCTGCCGTAGCGGCACCCTCCCCAACCCCCTTCCAGGCGGCCGTCCTCGGGACCCAACGGACCCCAGCGGCGGCTGGTCCGATCCTCGCATCCCTTTGAGAAGCGGGCCCGCGGCCGAGCGGGCCCTTGGTCAGGAGGCTCGAGATGCGACACCCCATCGTCCCCGGCGCCGGCCGGCTGCTGGCAGCCTTCGCTTTCATCCTTCTGCCCGCTGGGAGCCGCGCGGCGGACCTCGTCGACCCCGCCGCCAATTACCAGGAGCTGCGGCAGGCGGCGGCGCTCATCCAGCAGGATCCGCAGCAGGCGATCGTCAAGGCGCAGCTGCTCGACCAGGTCTCGGGCGGCCGCTGCGGGGAGTGCCAGGTAGTTCTCGCGCAGGCCTACCTCGCGACGGGCGACCGCGCCAAGGCGGCCGCGGCGGCGCAGAGCGCGCTCGGGCAGCTCTCCGATCTCGGGCGGCAGGCCTCGGCCAACGCCACCCTCGCCTACGCTCTGGTCGATCCCCAGGATACCCGCGGGGCGAACCTGCCCGACGCCGAGGGCGCGGTGCGCCAGGCGATCGAGCAGGGCACCGATCCCAAGCTGCAGAGCTGGGGGTTCAAGACGCTCACCTGGATCCTGCTCAAGCGGGAGCACTACGGCGACGCCGTGGCCGAGGCGCGGGACTATCTCGCCAACAACCCGAGCGGACCGCAGGCGGAGTACGCGCACCGCGTGCTGTGCGTCGGCCGCTCGCTCGGCGATATCGCGGGGCCGGACGCCGGCGCCGCCCCGGCTCGGGCCAAGGACGTCAGCCGGCCGAAGCCGGTGTTCCATCCCAATCCGACCTACACCGCGCGCGCCCAGGCGGACGGCCTGCACGGCCAGGTGGTGGTGCAGGCGGTCGTCGACACCGAGGGCTGCCTGACGCAGCCGCGGGTGGCGAAGGGGCTCGACGCGGCGTTCGACCAGCACGTGCTGGACACGGTCCAGTTCTGGACCTTCCGCCCGGCCACCCGCGGCGGCCAGCCCGTCCCCGTCGCCTACACGGCGACCCTGAATTATTAGGTGCCAGGCAATTCGACAAGTGCCAGGCAATTCGACGGGATCGCCGGGCGATGACGCAGCGCCCGGCGAGGGCGCCTGTTGAAATGGCCAGTCGAGCCACGCTCGCGAGCACGGTAGGCCGAGTTTGGAGAGATGCCAGAGGGCTTTCCGGCTTCAGATCCGAGGTCATCCAGCGGCTGCAAGGCGATCGCGGCACGCCTTGGCAGGCTGCGCCCGGCGTCCCGTGGGTCCGCTGAGCGGCAACGACCGTCGGTTCACTGAGCGGTGGCCTATCCGGGTACGAAGGGCAGCGCCGGCGGAAAGCTTCCGGGAGGAAATAGCGCGGTTCGATCGCCGCCACGCAGCCTCTCGGCCGCGTGGCGGAACGCCTCGATGAACCGGCCGTAGGCTTCGCGAAACGTGAGGCGGGCGGCCCGAGTTGCCGCATGGACCAGCGGGGCCGGCGACTTGGCGGCCGTTTCGGGCCGGTGGTGCGGGTGTTGGGCCAGGACGGCTCTCGGGCCGAGAGCTCTCGCTCCGCTTTGCGCTCGTTCAGCGGCGGACTCTCGTTCGATCCGGGCGACGATGTCCGCCACCCGCTGGCGGTAGATCTCGGCTGAAACATCGTGCCAGCAAGGAAGTGGCGAGAGGATGAGCGTCTCCTCCGCCGCGAACTGACGGGGATCGAAGACCTCCCTCCGGCGCTGCGCGGCGTACTCCCGCGTGCGGTCGAACCAGTGTCCGGTCAGGGGTTCACCGTCGAGTAGACAGCGGACCGCGCCGATGCCCGGCCAATCTCGTGGTCGTTCGACCAGGTTCTCTTTGCATCCCTGCGCCAACACGTACTCGAGCCGTTTCACCTGGGCCGCCACCTCGTCGGTGACGACGATCATCGAGTACCGCCGCTGGAAGACGGGCCCGGACCAGCCGGTCGTGCGGTTGACCTCGCGGGCGAGATTGGAGCCCAGATACTGCATGAAATTCGTCACCTGCTCGGCATCGTCGGCGATCAGGAGGAGGTGGAGGTGATTCGACAGTACGGTGACGGCGCAGACGCCGATCGGGTAGAGCCGTTGGGCTCGCCCGAGGATGCCGAGCACGATGTCGTTGAGCTCAGGGCTGGGGCGCAAGAGGAATCGCTCCTGCACGATCCGGTAGGTGACTTCGATCAGCGTGTTCTTGACGGGTACCCAGCGGATTCTTCTGGCCATGCTCGTAGAGGACGGAAAACGAGGCTCGCTCCTTTCATCGACGGAACTCCTCCGCGGCGCGCCCTGCCACCAGGTGCCCACGCGCAGCTTCCTCCTCCCATTGAAGACGGGAAACCTTCAGCGCATCTTTCGGGAATGGACGCCGAACCAAGATCGATCGTTAACGAATCACCTGGCACTCAGATGGGCTCGTCGAATCGCCTGGCACCCTCGGTAGCGTCAGCCTGCCACCACCCGCCAGCTGTGGGTCTTGGCGACCAGCCAGACGGGGGTGCCGGCGGCGAGGCCGAGCTCGGCGACGGCGGCGAGGGTGAGGTGGGCGAGCCAGGGGCCGACGCGGGCGTAGACCGAGGCGCCGATTGGGATCAGCTCGTCGATGCGGCCGGCCACGGCGTTGCGGGCCGAGAGGCCCACCGGGAGAGTGGTGGCGACGAGCATGTCCTCGGCGTCGATCGCCAGCAACAGCTCGGCCCCGGGCATGAGGTCCGGGGCATGGGGGATGGTCACCGTCCCCCCGTCGGCCAACGCGACCTCGCTCGTTCCGCCGGCCGGATGATGGCGGAGGAGCCGCGCCGGGACCACGTTCTCCCAGGGCCGCTCGCCGTCCCCGCCGTGGATCCGCGCCGCCAGGAGCACCTGCCGCGCCGCGCCCAGCGCGCCCACGCGGCCGCCGTCGAGGAGCACCACCTCCGTCGCCAGCGCCAGGGCCTCGGCATCGTCGTGGGTGACCAGGAGGAGCGGCACGCCGAGGTCGGCGCGCACCCGCCGGATGCCGGCCAGGGCCTGGCGCGCGCGTCCGGGATCGAGGCCTGCCGTCGGCTCGTCGAGGAGCAGCAGCCGCGGCTGCGCGAGGAGGGCGCGGGCGAGCGCCACGCGCCGCTGCTCGCCGCCCGACAGGTGCCGCGGGTAGCGGCCGAGCAGCGGCTCGAGATCCAGGCCGGCGACGAGCGCGTCGAAGCTCTCGCCACCGGCGCGCCGCCCCGGCCGGCCGAAGACCACGTTGGCGAGGACCGAGAGGTGGGGGAAGAGGGCGCCGTGCTGCGGCACGTAGCCCAGCCGCCGTCGCTCCGGCGGCAGGAAGATCCCCGCCGCGCTGTCCTGGAGCACCTGGCCGCCGACGACGAGGCGGCCGCGGGCGCGCCGCAGGCCGGCGAGCGCCTCGAGCAAGGTCGTCTTGCCCGAGCCGGAGGGCCCGAGGACCGCCGCTTCCGGCCCGAGCCGCGCCGCGACCGCCAGCCGGAAGCTGCCCTGGCGGAGGGCGAGGTCGATCTCGACGAAGGCGGTCACGGCGGGGTCCGCAGCTAACCCGCGAGCGTCTTCTCCCGCCGGCGCACCACGGCCTCCGCGACGGCGAGCGAGACGGCGGCGAGCGCGACCGAGATGACGCCGAGGGCGACCGCCTCCCGGTCACGCCCGGTCTGGATGCGCTGGAAGAGGGCGAGGGCGAGGGTCTGGGTGCGCCCGGGGATGTTCCCGGCGACGAGGATGGTGGCGCCGAACTCCCCCAGCGCGCGGGCGAAGGCGAGCATCGCGCCGGCCATGATGCCGCGCCAGGCGAGCGGGATCTCGACCTCGAGGAGGGTGCCGAGCGGCGTGCGGCCGAGCGTCCGCGCCACCGCCGCCAGGCCGGGGTCCACCTCCTCGAACGCGGAGCGGGCGCTGCGCACCAGGAGCGGGAAGGCGACGACCGCCGAGGCGAGCACCACGCCGCGCCAGGTGAAGGCGATCTCGATCCCGCAGCGCTCCCAGAGGAGGCGTCCGAGCGGCCCCGCGCGTCCGAAGAGGAGGAGCAGCCCGAGGCCGACCGCCGTCGGCGGCAGCACCAGGGGCAGCAGCACCACGGTCTCGACGACCGACCGGCCGCGCCATCCCCGCCGCGCCAGGGCCCAGGCGAGGGTGATTCCAGGGATGAGGATGAGGACCGTGGCGAGGGCCGCCACGGCCACGGTGAAGAGGACGATGCGGCCGGTGTCGATCGCCTCGGGCTCCGGAGTTATCGCCGGCGCTCGGCGGGCAGGGCGGAGAACCCTCGGCGGGCCGAGCGCCGCAGGGCGAGGAACGCCAGGGTGGCGGTGAGCACGAGGCGGATGATAGCCGCTCCGCCGGCCCGGCGGTCGCTCGAGCCCGAGGGCTCCGGGATCACTCGGGGATCACTCGGGGATCACTTGCCGGCGAGGGCGGCGGCGGGAGCGATGCGGACCGCGCGGCGCGCCGGGGTGAGGCCGGCGAGGAGCCCGAAGGCGATCAGGAGCAGGGACGTCCCGGCGTAGGTGAGGGCGTCGATGGGCGAGGTGTCGTAGAAGAGCGACGGCAGGGAGCGGGCGACGCCGGCCGCGGCGGCGAGGCCGGCCGCGAGCCCCAGGCCGGCGAGGAGCAGGCCGCGGCGGACGACGAGCGCCAGGACACCCCGCGGGGAGGCGCCGAGCGCCATGCGGACCGCGATCTCCGGCGCGCGCTCGCCGACCCCCGAGGCCAGGAGGTCGTAGATCCCGGTGGCGGCGAGCGCCAGCGCCAGGGTCGCGAAGAGCGCCAGGAGCAGGAGGCTCGCCCACGGGCCGGCGACGGCGGCGGCGCGGCCGCGCGCCAGCGGATGGATGCCGACGACCGGCAGATCGCCCGCCACAGCGGCGATCTCGCGGCGCACGGCTGCCGCCATGCGCACGGGGTCTCCCGCCGTCTGCACCACCAGGGTCAGGGTCCGCCATGGCCGCCGCGGGTAGGGGATGAAGACGGTGGGCCGCGGCGGGGCGCCCGGCGCCACGTCGGCGAGCTCGCCGACGATCCCCACGACGGCGAAGGGCCGCGGCGGGCTCCCCAGGATGACGCGCTCGCCGAGCCCGCCCCCGGCCGGCCACCAGCGGCGCGCCAGCGACCGGTCGACGGCCACCTCGGGTAGGGCGCCCTCGCCCGCGGGCAAGCGGCCGGCGACGAGCGGCAGGCCGACGGCGCGGAAGAACCCCGAGGTGACGCTCCGCAGGTCCGCGGCGAGCCCGCGCTCTCGCCAGGTCACGAGGAAGGGAGGATCGGGGCGCTCGCCGCTCCACGGCGCGAAGCTGGTGCTGCCCACCGCGACGACGCCAGGCAGCCTGGCGAGCCGCGCTTCCAGGTCGCGGCTGAGGGCGCGGCGGGCGGCGGGCGGGTATCTCTCGCCGGCGAGCGCGAGCTCGGCGGCGAGCACGCGCTCGGCGGCGAAGCCGGGGGCGGCGGCGCGCAGGCGCAGGAAGCTTCGCGCCGCGAGGCCGGCGCCCACCAGGAGCACGGTGGCGGCGGCGATCTCCGTCACCACCAGGGCGTCGCGCAGGCGGCGCGAGCGGCCTGACCCGCGCCTGCCGCGTCCGCCGCGGATCCCGCCGACACCGATATCGCGCTCGTCCGGGGGACGGCGCGAGGCGGCGCGCGCCGCGCCCGCGAGCTCGACCCGCGACGCGGCGAGCGCCGGGATCAGGCCGATGGCGACGATGGCCGCCGCGGCCAGGGCGGCGAGGAAGCCGAGCGCGCGGCCGTCGAGCGCGACGCCGGCCAGGCGCGCCGCCGCGAAGCTCGCGGCGAAGCCTCCCTCGCGAGATGACGAGAGCGCCGCGAAGCGGTCGCGAGCGAGCGCCAGGATGCCCGCCGCCAGAGGCAGCGCCAGGGCCGCGCCGAGAAGGGCGAGGAGCGCCCCCTCGGTCGCGAGCTGGCGCAGGATGCGCCCGCGGCCGGCACCGAGGGCGGCGCGCAACGCGAGCTCGCGGCTCCGCGCGGCGGCGCGCGAGATCAGCAGATTGGCGACGCCGCACCCGGCGAGGAGGGCGAGGAGGAGCGCTGCGCCGAGGGCGAGGAGCGCCCGCGCCCGCCCCTCCGCGCCGACCACCCAGCGCGCCAGCGGCGTCGCGCGGACGCCGGGCCGGGAGAGCCCGGGAGCGGCGCCGGGACCGGCCCTCGCCGCCGGGCCGGCGAGCCCGGTGAGCTCGCCCGCGGCCGTCGCCGGCTCGACGTCCGGGCGCAGCCGCGCCACGACGGCGAGCTCGTGGCGGTCGTGCCCCTGGCGGACCCGGCGGAGGTCGAGCGGCAGCGGCGTCCAGAGGTCGGCCCCGGGGGGGAAGGCGATGCCGGCCGGCAGGACGCCGAGGATCACGTAGGGCAGGCCGTCGAGCGCCAGCGGCTGCCCCACGAGGTCCCAGCCGCCACCCAGCCGGCGCCACAGCCGGTCGGAGAGGACGACCACGCGGTGCTCCCGGCCGCGGCTCTCGTCGGCGGCGGCGAGCAGCCTGCCGCGGGCGGCGCGGATGCCGAGGAGGGGGAAGAGCGAAGCGGTCGCCGCGACGCCCCTCACCGACTCGCGTCCGCCGGGCAGGACGACGATGCGGTCGGCGGGCGCCAGCGCCGCCATCGCGGTCATCGGCGCCGTCGGCGCCCGGCCGAGCTCCAAGCTTCGCCAGGCGGCCAGCCAGGCGAGGTAGGTGGACGGGGAGACGGCGAGGTCGTCGCCCTGGGGGCCGCTCTCGCGCAGGCGGACGAGCCGGTCGGGGTGGGGGAAGGGCAGCGGCCGCAGAGCCAGCGCGTCGTAGGCGCTCGCCGCCGCGGTCGCGGCGGCGAGCGCCAGAGCCAGGGTGAGGATCGAAAGGATGGCGAAGACGGGGGCGGCGAGCTGGCGCCGGGCGGCGAGCCGGAGGTCCTGGCGGAGCTCGGCGAAGCTCTCGGCGCGGTCGAGCGCGCGGTCGCGCCGGCGGCCGATGCGGCGGCACTCGGCCCGCACCGGCTCGAGGGCGCCCAGGCGGGCGCGCGCCGCGGCCCGCGCCGCGATGGGGTCCATGCCGCGCGCCACGTAGTCGCGCTCCCGCATCTCGAGGTGGAAGGCGAGCTCGTCCTCGATCTCGCGCTCGACCGGCGTCTTCCAGAGGAGCGAGCGGAACCGGTGGGACGGCAGCGGCATGCCCGGAATCTAACAGTGTCCGGCGGCGCTTCGCCTCACCCGCAGGGTGAAGAGGCGGCTCGGGCCTCAGGCCGGCAGCAGGACCTTGGAGACCGCGCGGTGGAGCTGCTTCCAGTTCGCCGTCTCGATCTCGAGCTGCTTCGTGCCGGCCTCGGTCAGGCGGTAGAACTTGACCCGGCGGTTGAGCTCGGAGAGGCCCCACTCGGCGACGATCCAACCCCGCCGCTCCATGCGGTAGAGCGCCGGGTAGAGCGAGCCCTCCTCGATCTGCAGCGCGTCACCCGTCGCCTCCTCGAGCCAGCGGGCGATGGCATAGCCATGGCGCGGGCCGCGGGAGAGCGTCTTCAATACCATCGCGTCGAGAGTCCCCGGCAACAGGGGAAGGACTTCCTTGGCCATGGCCCCAGTGTATCGTAGACGCCTAGGCTGTCAAGGCGTAGCGAGCGCAGTGGAGAGCGCCGGGTCGCTCAGCGTGGCGGCCGCGAGCCCAGGACCGTCCTGATCGCCTCGCGGGTGACGCTCTGCGCCTCCATCGCCGAGCGGATCTTTTTCAAGCACCGCTCGATCCGTCGATAGAGAATGCGCGATTCGAGGTGCAGCGTGGCGGCGATCTGCCGCACCGTGACGCCGTCGCCGAAACGCATCTTGAGGATCAGGCGGTCTTCGCTCGCGAGGGTCCCCAGCGCGCAGTCGAGGGCCGCTTCCAGCCGTCTGACAGCGGCCGCTCGCTCCGCCTCCAGGACCCGCGCGTCGGACTGCTCGAAGGCGACGATCTCCCGCAGCCGCTCCTCGCCTTCGAAGTGGCGTCGCACGCGGTGTGGCAGGGCGCTCGCGATCGATGCCAGCTCCTCTCGCGACTGCGCCCCCTCCGCCCCGGCGAGCAGCTTTCCGATCGCTTCATCGGGCGAGCATCCATCTCGATGGATCAAGGTTTCGAGGCGGACCGCCGTGCCACCCAGGCACTTGGCGCGCGCCGAAACGTGCCATTTTCCCCACTGCCGGTTGCGATAGTCGAGGAGCAGGCGATGGATCACCATGATGAGATAGGTACGCAGAGTGCTCCTGCCGGCGAAGCGGTGAAAGATCCTATAGTCGTTCTCGATCATCCGTAACAATGCATAGGACGAGAAGTCCTCCCCATCGGCTGACGAGAGCCGCTGCCGCGCGCAGACTCGGCGGAGGAGGCCCTGTATCAAAGGAAGGTTCGATTCAAAAATCCCTCTCGCTTCGAGCGCTCGTTCGACTGCCACTCCACCCCCCTTTAGCCGCCCTGAGCTCAGCTCTTCGTACCTGCGTGCACCTTGTGCAATCGCCGCCTCTGCAAGAGGAGTACCGGGCTTTCGGGCTCAACTGGCTCGGAAGCACCAAGGAGATCGTCCCCTCGGGGCGACGGCAGCGTCCCCCAAGCGGCGAAGGGGGAGGCCGACGCAGGTCTCTGCGCCATCTCTCCCAACGACGGCGAAGCCGGAACCGAGCAACTTACCAACGACCTCGTTTCAGGGCGGCCGTCCCTTCCCTCCTTGTCTCGACAACCCGAGCGACTGGATGGCGGGGCAGGCGCAGTTTAGGCCCGGCGATGAGGCAATATAAGAAGAAACATATTGCCAGATAGCCGAACGATCAATCGTCACGGAACGAGGTCGCTCGACTTCCTTTCCTTTAGGCGGGCGACGGAAGCACCGCGAGCGGTCAGAAACCTCTTGGAAGACGTTCTTCCAGGATTCGGCATAGCTCACATCACAAGAGGAGGTGCTTCCATGAGGCGACAGGTTCAAAGGCTGGTGATCCTCTCGATGCTCGCGCTCTCCGGCGCAGCGCTCGCGGAGCCGCCCGGCCGCAGCTCGGCCCGTTTGCTCTCGGCTTGGCGGCTCGAGGGCGATCGCGTCGTGTCCGTGCAGCTCGAGTGCGCGGGGACGAGGCAGACGGAAGCCGGCTTGGCGGTGGTGGTGCGCAACGACGGAGACCAGGAAACGTATCTCGCGCTCTCCGGCGGCGAGTCGGTGATCCTCGCGCCGGGCCGCGAGATGGAGTTCCTCGGCGGCGCCGATGCGGTTCATTGCGAGTGCTTCTGCACCTGCGAATCGAACGGCACCAAGAAGCGCACTCCGGACCATTCCCCTTGCTCGGCCGCAGACCCCTGCGCGCAGAAGAACGGGAGAGAGTGCGTCTTCCAAGTCACGCCGGAGATACTGGGCAAGAACACGAATTGTCATGAGCGCGATGTCCCCGACGCCCCGGCCTGCAAGCTCGACGGCATCAAGAGTGGGCCTCCCGCCGAGATCGACATCCAGGTGCAGGACCTAGTGAACGGGCTGTCTGCCATCCACGTCACGGTGGACGACAACGCCGATGTCTCGGTCCCGCCGTTCGAGCCGGGGACGGAGGACCCGGTCGAGGTCACCGCCTTGAAGATCGATCCCAACCTGGCGTCGCGAGTCGAGCTGAGCGTCGTCGATCGGGCCGGGAACGTCACGCGTTGCGACCCGATCCTGGCGCAGATCGTCAAGGGCAAGGGCCGCTCCCATGAGGAGAGCTTTGCGGGTCTGGATGCGGCGGAGCACGTCCTGATGGTCACCAATGGCGACCCAGGCCTGAGCCGCTTGGAGGTTCAGGTCAATGGCGTGACCTTCCGCGTGCGCCGGCTCCAGGACCGAGAGATCCGGACGATCGACCTCTCGCGGGCGATGCTGCCGGGAGGCCACAACGCGATCACGCTCCGCAGCGACGGCCGGCGGGGCGCCAAAGCAAGCGTTCTGATCTGGGACGGCGGCGGTCGTTAGCTGCAGGCAGTGCGGCCAGCGATTCACGTCGGGCCGGACCGGCGGCTCGAGCCTTCATCGCGCCGAGCCGATTGGTGGAGCAGAAGGGATTCGAACCCTCGACCCCCACGTTGCGAACGTGGTGCTCTCCCAGCTGAGCTACTGCCCCACGGTGCGGGAGGCGGGCATTGTACTTGGGGTGCCACCCTGGCGGCAAGGACGGCGCCCCGCGCCCCCTCGAGGGGGACGGCGGGGCGCCGGGAGGCGGCTTCTGTAGGCTCCGCGCCGGGGGCTACCCGCCGTAGGCGGCGAAGAGGCGCTTGCCGCTTGCCTGGCGGGCGATGGTCGCCAAGGCCGTGCCGCTGTTCGGGCCTCCCGTGACGCAGCTCCCGGTGCAGCCGTCGGGATAGGCCACCAGCACCCGCCCCTTGGCGTCGACCGCGATGTCCATGAAGTCGAGGAGGTTCCGCGTGCTGCCGCAGGTCGTGCCGTTGGTGCAGATCGAGCCGCGCTGCACCGGGTCGTTGGGCGTCGCGTCGATCGTCGTCCAGGTGCCGCCCCCGTCGTAGGTGGTGGCGATGTAGAGGTGCCACTCGCCCGGGAAGCTGGGGTTCTCGCCGATGCCGTCGGCGCCCGCGGTCGGCGTGCCGAGATAGGCGAAGGCGGCGCGGTCCGGGTCCCCGGCGACCACTTCGGCGAAGGCGGTGTTCTGGATGTTGAACGCCGCCCCGGCATCCTGCGGCGCCGACCAGGTGAGGCCGCGGTCGTGGGAGACGGCGATCCGCGGGTGGCCGGAGGCGTCGTCGAAGCCGAAGTAGACCGTGCCGTCCGACGCGATCCCGATCGAGGGGTCGCCGGCTCCCGAGGTGCTCCCCGGCACCGTGCGCACCGTCCAGGTCAGGCCGCCGTCGGTCGACACCGCCATGCCCTCGCCGTTGCCGCAGCTCTTATTGGGCACGTAGACGGTGCCGTCCGGCGCCACCTTGATGTGTCCGTGGAGGCCGCCGCAGTCGGCGAGCGTGTAGATCGGCACGCCGGGGCCGAAGGTCAGGCCGCCGTCCGGGCTCGCGGCGCAGAAGGCGAGGGCGATGTCCTGCGAGCAGTAGTAGACCGAATGGCGGTAGATCTGGGGCAGGCTCGCCAGCACGGAGCCCTTGGCGAAGGCGCCGCCGCCGACCGACTGGTGGTCGACGCCGGAGGGGATGCCCGAGCCCTGCATCGGCGTCCACGAGGCGCCGTCGTTGTCGGTGTAGGCCATCAGGCTGGTCGCCCCGACGAGCTGCGAGACGAAGGTGCGGCCGGTCTGCCGGTCGGTGTAGAGGATGGCGTCGAGCGACAGCAGGCTGGTCAGCGGATAGGACACGTCCACCCAGTTGACGGCGGGCGGCGTCAACGTGTCGTTGAAGTTGACGCGGAGCGTCTTCAGGCTGGACTGGTACATGACCGCGCCGCTGTTCCAGTCGATGCCGAGGCTGGGCTCGCCGCCGTCGGCCGCGAGCGCGGCGGGCGCCGGGTAGATCGTGAACGTGGGGGGCGCGACCTGGGCGCGGAGGGGGACGGCGAGGAGGGCCGCGGCGGCGAGGGCGGCCATGCCGAGGTGGCGGGGAGCGGGGAGCAGACGCATAAAGACGCCTCCTTGCTGACGAGGTGACCCGATAGCGGATCGATGAGATCAATCGAATGCGAATGCGATGGGCGATTCCTCCTGTGGATACGACGCCTACGAGCGCCATCCGTACCCGCCCGCTAGATCAGCAAAGGTCGTGCCGAAGAGCCGGGCGAAAAGAAGAAGCGCCCTGCTTCCCTCGGCGGGAGGCAGGGCGCTCGATCTCGCTCCTGACGTCGGACCGCTGTGAAGGCTAGCCGCCGAAGGCGGCGAAGAGGCGCTTACCGCCGGTCTGGCGGGCGATGGTGGCGAGCGCGGTGTTGCTGTTGGGCCCCGCGGTGACGCAGCTCCCGACGCAGCCGTCGGCGAAGCCCACCAGGACTCTCCCCTGCGCGTCGACCGCGATGTCCATGAAGTCGAGGAGGTTGCGCGTGCTGCCGCAGGTCGTGCCGGCGGTGCAGATCGAGCCCCGCTGCACCGGGTCGTTGGGGGTCGCGTCGACCGTGGTCCAGGTGCCGCCGGCGTCGTAGGTGGTCGCGATGTAGAGGTGCCAAACGCCGGGGAAGCTGGGGTTCTCGCCGGTCGCGTCGGCACCGGGCGTCGGCGTGCCGAGGAAGGCGAAGGCGGCGCGGCTGGGATCCCCGGCCACCACCTCCGGGAAGACGACGTTCTGGATGCCGAACGCCGCCCCGACATCCGGCGACGCCGACCAGGTCACGCCGCGGTCGTGGGAGACGGCGATCCGCGGGTGGCCGGAGGCGTCGGCGTAACCGAAGTAGACCGTGCCGTCCGTCGCGATCCCCACCGAGGGATCGCTCGAGCTCGGCGTGCTGCCAGGGACCGTGCGGACCGTCCAGGTCAGGCCGTTGTTGGTCGAGACCGCCACACCCTGTCCGCTGCCGCAGCTCCGGTTGGGCACGTAGGCGGTGCCGTCCGGCGCGACCTTGATGTGGCCGTGGAGACCGCCGCACTGGGTGAGGTTGTAGATCGGCACGCCGAGCCCGAAAGTCAGGCCGCCATCGGGGCTCTCGGCGCAGAGGGCGAGCGCGATGTCCTGCGAGCAGTAGTAGACGGCATGCGCATAGAGCGCCGGGATCACCGCCGGCAGGAGCCCCGCCGCCGGCGCGCCGCCGCCCACCGTCTGGTGGTCGACGCCGGACGGGATGCCGGAGCCCTGGCTGGGCAGCCAGGTGGCGCCGTCGTCGTCGCTGACCGCCATCAGGCTGGTCACCCCGGCGAGCTGCGAGACGAAGGTGCGGCCGGTCTGCCGGTCGACATAGAGGATCGGGTCGAGGGTGGTCAGGCCGGTCAGCGTGTAGCTGACGTCTTGCCAGAACGCGGAGGGCGGGGACGCCGTGTCGTCGAAGCTGACGCGGAGCGTCTGCAGGCCGGCCTGGAACATCACCTTGCCGCTCTTCCAGTCGACGCCGAGGCTAGGCTCGCCGGCGCCGGTACCGAGCGGATCGGGTGCCGGGTACACGGAGTAGGCGGGCGCCTGGGCGGCGCTGGGGGCCGCGAGGGTGGCGGTGGCGGCGACCGCGGCCACGGCGGCGAGGACGGCTGGGCCAAGACGACGGGGCGAGCGCATGGGACCTTCCTCCTGAGTTGAGCTGAGATTCAGTGGATGAGCCGGGATCGAGCATCGGCGCCGGCCGAAAGCCGGTCGCGGAGCCGCGGGCTAGCCGCGGATCAGATCAGCAAGGGTCGTGCCGTCGAGCCGCTCGCCGCGCGCCACGGCGAGCTCGCCGATCAGTCCCTCGAGGCGGCCGCGGAGCGCTTCGCCGACCGGCTCGACGCCGCGGCGCGCGCGGTGGTCGTAGGCCTGGAAGACGCGGTCGACCGGGAGCTGCTGGGGGTCGGCGGCGAGGAGGTAGCCGTGCTCCCCGGCGCTCTCGCGCAGCAGGTTGTGGGTGAGGAGGGGGCGGATCACCCGCTCGAGCTCGCGCGGCGAGAGATGGAGCCGCTCGGCGAGCGCGGCGGGCGAGAGCACCGGCTCGCCGTGCGCGAAGCGGCGGGCGATCAGGGTGAGGGCGGTCAGGCCCACCCAGGCGGCCTGGAGCGGCGCCTGGTAATGGATGCCGCGCGCCAGACGGGGGAAGTGCTGCGCGGTATAGGAGGCCTCCGCCCCGAGGAGGACGATGGTCCAGGTCAGCTCGATCGACATCATGAAGAGGAGGGCGAAGGCGAAGCTGCCATAGACGATGTTGACGTTGCGGAAGAACTCGACATAGGAGGCGAATCCCTGCCGCAGGAGCTCGAGGAGGATCGCCGCGAGGAGGCCGCCGATCAGGGCGTTGCGCAGCTGCACGCGGGTGTAGGGGACGAGCCAGTAGAGGGTCGTCAGGCCCACCGTCGTGGCGACGAAGGGGAGGACGGCGAAGAGGATCGAGCTCTGGAGGATCACCCGCAGGCCCGGGCTCTGGCGCAGGAGGATCAGGCTGGTGAAGGTAGCCCCGATCAGCAGCGGACCCCAGAAGAGGAGGAGGAGGAACGACAGCAGGCGCACCTTGACCGGCCGGCGCCGCGAGACGTTCCAGATCTTGTTGAGCGACTCCTCGATGGTGGCGAAGGCGAAGAGGGTGGTGAGGAAGAAGAAGATGATGCCGTAGCCGTGGATGGTCCCCGCCTGCTCGAGGAACTCGCGCAGCTTCTCGGTCACCGTCTGGTCGGAGTAGGGGAGGACCTGGACGAAGACTTCGAGGCTCCTCTGCTGGTACTGGTTGAAGACCCGCGCGCCGACGAAGGAGAAGGCGGCGAGGAGCGGGATCAGCGAGAGGATGGTGACGAAGGCGAGCGCCGAGGCGGTGAGGAAGATGCCGTCGTCGTGCGATTGCCGCAGGGTGAGGCCGAAGAAGCGGGCCAGCCGGCGCGGCATGGGCTCCGGCGACAGCTTCTCAGCCGGCACCGCCGTCGGCTTTGGCTGCTGGGGCCGCTCGGCGCCCGGCGGGGATCCCTCCGCTTGTTCGGCCACGACCATGGGTTCGAGGCGCTGTCGAGTGGTCGTCAGGGGGGCGGGCTCCCGCGCCCGGCTCCATCCCCGATGCTCAAGTCTACCAGGTGCCGGTCGCCGGGACTGGCGCGCCAGAGCCGCGGGGCTCCGCGGCAAGCGCCGAGGGGAGGGCGCGCGTGGCGCCAGCCTCTGCCGCTCCACGGCACGATTCCTGCTAGATAGCTCCCTATAGCTTGACGAATCGCCGGACCGCCGCTGCCGGCGGTCCACCATCTAGACCGAAGGTTCTACTGAATTCCGGAGGTAAGCCATGGCTGACCAAACGATCACCGGATCCCTTGGGGATCTCAAAGATACCGTCTCCGATACCGCCGAAAAGGCACGCGATGGAGTCGTCGACGGCGTGAGCTCGGCGCGGGACCGTATCAAAGGTCTCTCGAGCGACGTCCAGAAGAGCTACACCAAGGTCAGCTCCGACGTGAAGCGCGGCGCCGAGCGCGCCACCGCCGAGCTGAAGAAGAGCGCCGAGGCCGCCCGCGAGCGGGCGCAGGAGACCGCCGAAACCGTCCGCGACGGCTATGCCAAGGTCCGCTCGCAGGCCGGGGACATCTCCGACCAGGTGAGCGTCTACGTGCGCGAGAACCCGGGCAAGTCGGTGCTGATGGCCGCCGGCGTGGGCTTTCTCCTCGGGCTGCTCTTCCGCGGCAACCGCGACGAGGAGTAGACGAGGAGCTCGAGGAGCCCCGAACCGGCCGCGAATCGGGGCATCGAGCGGCGCCCCACAGGACGATGGAGGCTAGACATGGCGAGCAGCACATCCTCAGAGACGGCCTACGACCTGGTCGACGAGCTCATGCCCGAGGGGTTCGACTGGGAGCGGCTGGTGCGCGAGTACCCCATCCCGGCGCTGCTCCTGGCCGGGATCGGCGGCTTCTTCCTCGGCCGCCAGCGCGGCCCGCAGATCCTCATGGCGCTCTCCGGCTTCGCCGCCGCCGAGGTGTCGCGCAACGTCAACAGCGTGCTCGGCCAGGAGATCCTGTAGCGGGCGAGGCCGAGCGGAGTTACCGGATAAGTCCGGCGGATGAAGTCCGGTGGATGAAGCCCGGCGAGTACCCGTCGAGCTGTCATCCTGAGCGGAGCGAAGGATCCTTCACTTCGTTCAGGATGACAAATGGGATCGCCCGACGACGCTAGGGTAGACTCCCATCGCCCATCTCGTGCGCACGATCCTCCACATCTCCGACGTCCACTTCGGGCCGCCCCACCTGCCGCGCGTCTCGGAGGGGGTGATCGAGCTCGTCGCGGACCGCCGGCCCTCGGTCGTCGTCCTCTCGGGCGATCTCACCCAGCGCGCCCGCCCCGAGCAGTTCCAGGCGGCGCGCCGTTTCGTCGACCGCCTGCCGGTGCCGACCCTGGTCGTCCCGGGCAACCACGACGTGCCGCTCTACCGCCTGCTCGAGCGCGCCTTCCAGCCCTTCCGCGCCTACCGCGAGCACTTCAGCCCCGATCTCGAGCCGATCTACCGCGACGACGAGCTGCTGATCGTCGGCATCAACTCGGCGTTCAACTGGACGATCAAGGACGGCCGCATCAAGCTCTCGCGCCTGCTCGAGGTGGGGGAGATCTTCGCCGCCGCGCCGGACAGCCTCTTCAAGGTGGCGGTCGTCCACCATCACCTGATCCCGCCGCCCAACTTCGGCACCCAGCGCGTGCTCGCCAACGCCTACGAGGCGATCGACCTGTTCTCGAGCGTCGGGGTCGACCTGATCCTCTCCGGCCACCTCCACCAGGCCTACATCGGGAACTCCGAGGAGTTCTACCCCAAGGGCCGGCCGCCGGTGGTCATCCTGCACTCGGGGACGACGACCTCGAACCGCGGCCGCGCCGGGGAACGGGAGAGGAACACCTGCAACTGGATCGCCGCCGACCTCCGCTCGATGGTCGTCTCGCACTACCGCTGGCACCACGAGCTCGAGCGCTTCGCCGAGCACAGCCGGCACTGGTACCCGCGCCAGGAGGTCACGCCCTACACTCTGGAAGGGCTGTCGCCCCCCGGCCAGGAGACCGCCGTGCCGCGGATGGACCCGCAGCCGGACGAGCGGCTGGGCGCGGTCGCCGGGCGGCCGGAGCCATGACGGCGGTGAGATATCATCAGCAGAACCTTGAGGAGGCCCGATGAGCAGCGAAGGCGAAGAGTGGGAGATCGTGAGGACCGTCGGCACCGAGACGGAGGCGACGGTCGTGGTCGGCTTCCTCGAGAGCAGCGGCATCCCGGCGCAGGTCGAGTCGCTCCACATCAGCGAGATACCGGTCAATTTCGGCGACATGGGCGAGGTGCGGGTGCGCGTCCCCGCCGACCGCGCGGCGGAGGCGACGGCGCTCCTCGACGCGACCGACGCGAATGCCGGCGTCCAGCCCGGCGCGGAGACCCCGCCGGCCCTCGCCGACCCGGAGTAGCCCGCGAGCCGGCGAGAATGAGCGAGGCCGAGCGGTGACCACACTCGACGGCGGCCGCACCGTCGGCCGCTACCGTATCGAGCGGTTCCTGGGCGCCGGCGCGATGGGCGAGGTCTACCTCGCCGACGATCCGCACATCGAGCGCCAGCTGGCGATCAAGACGGTGCGCCTCGCCGGGCGGCCGCAGGAGATCGAGGACCGCAAGAAGCGGCTGCTGCGCGAGGCGCGCGCCGCCGGCCGGCTGCTCCATCCGAACGTCGTCACCCTCTTCGACACCGGCGAGGCCGACGGCGTCCTCTACCTCGCCTTCGAGTACGTCGAGGGGTCGGATCTCTCCTCGCGGGTCGGCGCGGTGCCGCCGCTGTCGCTCGCCGAGGTGCTCCGCATCGTCCGCCAGGTGGCCGACGCGCTCGACTACGCCCACCACCAGGGGATCGTCCACCGCGACATCAAGCCGAGCAACATCCTGATCGACAAGGCCGGCCACGTGAAGGTGGCCGACTTCGGGATCGCCAAGGTGATGGGGCAGAACACCGAGCTGACCGTCGCCGGCTCGGTGATGGGGAGCCCGCAGTACCTCTCCCCCGAGCAGATCCGCGGCGAGGACCTCGACGGCCGCAGCGACGTCTTCTCGCTCGGCGTCGTCCTCTTCGAGCTCCTCTCCGGCCGCCGCCCGTTCGACGGCGAGACCCTCACCACCCTCGTCTACCAGATCCTGCACAAGGACACGCCGTCGATCTCGGAGCTGCGCGGCGGCGTTCCGCCGCGGCTCGAGCGGCTCCTCGCCCGCATGCTCGCCAAGGACCGCGACGAGCGGGTCCCCGCCGCCGGGCAGGTGGCCGACGAGCTCGCCGCGATCGAGCGCGAGCTGCCGGACGAGACCCTGAACGCGCCGGCGGCGACCGACATCCAGGCGCAGGTGCCGACCTACGCCCTGCCGCGGCGGACGACCGCCGCCTCGCCGCTGCCACAGACACCGGCGCCGCTCGCGCCGGCGGCGGCGGTGCCGCCGCCGCGCCCGCCGCCGTGCCCGGCCGCGGCGCCGGGCGGCGCCGCCCCGGCGCGCGACCGCCGCGGCCTGCTCGCCGGCGTCGTCGTCCTCGCGGTGCTGGTGGTCGCCGGCGGTCTCGGCGCCGGCTGGTACCTCAACAGCCATCGGCTGAAGGAGGACGTCGCCGCGGTCGCGCCCGGCGGCTCGCCGGCGGCCAGCTCCGCCCCCGCGCCGGCGGCAAGCTCCGCCGCCTCGCCCGTGCCGCCGGCCGTTCCCGCGGCCGTGCCGGCGCCCGCCGGCCGGCCCTCCGGGGCTCGGACCTCGAGCGGGACCTCCAGCGGGAGCCCCGGTGCGAGCTCCGGCGCCGCGCTGCCGCCGCCGCCCGCCCCCGCCGCGCCGGCGAGCCCACCGGTCCGCCAGCCGGACGGCGCGAGGTCAACCCGCAGTCCGCGGGTGTCCCCAGCCGCCCCGCGGCACGCTCGACCGCCGTCGAGCCCGCGGCCGGCGCCGACCGCCATCCGGCGAGCTCGCCGCCGCTCCCCCTGCCCTCGCCGCGGCACCCGATCGCGCCGCCGGCGCCGCCCGGCATCGCCGGCTACGGGGCCGCGGGAGGCCGCCCCCGCGCCGGCGCCGGCGCGCGAGGAGGCGCCGGCGGAGCCGGCGGTCGCCGCCAACCAGCAGATCAAGACCGGCATGAGCCTGGCCTTCCGGGTGACGCCGCCCGACGCCTACGTCCTGGTCGACGGAACGGTGATCGGCGAGGCGCAGAAGCTGAGCGGGGTCAAGGGCAATCCGGTCTACACCTTCGCCGACCCCGGATCGCACGTCGTCAAGCTCAAGAGGTCCGGCATGCGGCCCTACGTGATCGCCGTCGAGGCGAGCAGCGCCGGCGGCTCGACGCCCGTCGTCGTCAACCTCCAGTCGATGGCGGCGGCCGAGGTCGACACGCACGACCTGCAGTCCTACCAGGTGCGCGAGGCGATCGCGCTCCGCGTCCGCCCCGCGGACGCCACGGTCACCCTCGACGGGACGCCGCTCGGCCCCGCCAAGCGCTACGCCGGCCGTTTCGGCCACTCGGACGAGTGGCTAGAGCTCGCGCCCGGCATGCACCGGGTGACGCTCTCCGCCCCCGGCTTCCAGCGCCGGGACCTGGCGGTCGAGAGGACCGGCGGCGCCGACAAGCCGCGCCAGCGCATCGACGTCGACCTCTCTCCGGGTGGGGGGTAGGCGATGGCCCGTCGGAGCCGGGGACCGGCCGCGGCCAGCGGCCGGCGGCGGGGGCGGCCGTCGCGCCGGCGCGACGGCTCGGCCGTCGCCGGCATGCCGGGCGCCGCGGGCGTCCTCCCCGAGCTGCTGACCCGCATGCCCGGCTCGGCGCGGCTGGCGCGGCTGGCCAACGGCCTGACCGTCTGCCTGCTCGCCAACGCCCAGGCGCCGATCGTCACCACCGCCCTCTACTACCGCGCCGGCACGCGCGACGAGCCGGCGGGCCACGGCGGGGTGGCGCACTTCCTCGAGCACATGATGTTCAAGGGCTCGGCGCGCTTCGGCCCCGGCGAGATCGACCGCCGCACCCAGGCCCTGGGCGGCTCGAACAACGCCTTCACCAGCCACGACTCGACCGGCTACCACTTCAGCTTCGCCGCCGATCGCTGGCGCGAGGCGCTGGTGATCGAGGCGGATCGCATGGCGGGCCTGACGCTCGATCCCGGCCAGGTCGAGAGCGAGCGCCAGGTGATCCTCGAAGAGATCGCGATGTACGCGAGCGAGCCGTGGGACGCGCTCGAGCTGGAGGTCCAGGCGACGCTCTACGGCGCCCATCCGTACGGCCGCCCGGTGCTCGGCACGCGGGACGAGCTGCTGGCGACCGACGGCGGCGTCCTCGCCGCGTTCCACCGCCGCTTCTATCGTCCGGACAACGCGGTGCTGGTCGCCGCCGGCGAGCTCGACGACGAGGCGCTGGCCGCCGTCGAGGAGACGCTGGGTCAGGTGGCTCCGCCGCCGCCGTCCGAGCCCGCCGGGCGCCCGGAGCTGCCGGCGGCCGTCTTCCCCTCCAGCCTGGTGCGCGTCGAGCGCCGCAAGGGCGAGGTGGCGCGGCTCCTCCTCGCTCTTCCGGGGCCGTCCGGCAGCCATCCCGACCACCCGGCCCTGCAGCTCCTCCTGACTCTCTTGGCCGCCGGGCGCGCCAGCCGGCTCCAGCGCACGCTGGTCGACGAGCGGCAGCTCTGCGTCTGGATCTCGGCCGACGCGACCGACGGTCCGGCGGACGGCCAGATCGCCATCGCCGCCGAGGTGGTGCCGGGGATCGAGCCGGCGCGCGTCGAGGCCGAGCTCATGGCCGAGCTCGCCGCGCTGGCGGGCCCCGGCGCCGCGCCGCCGACGGCCGAGGAGATCGAGCGCGCGCGTCAGGTCGTCCTCGCCGACTGGGTGTTCGGCCACGAGCGCATCCACCAGCAGGCGCTCGCCGCCGGCTTCGCGCTCGCCCTCTACGACCTCGGCTACCTCGAGCGCAACCTGAAGGAGACGCTGGCGGTCGACGCCTCCCGCCTGCAGGAGGTGGCGGCGCGCTATCTGCGGCCCGCGGCGGGCGGCGTCCTCGGCTGGTCGCTGCCGCGGACGGAGACGGAGACGGAGATGGAGATGGAGGGAGATGCGTGATGGCCGCGGCGAGCGGCGCCGACCGCGGGGAGGCGCAGGGGAACGGGCTCCACGTGCGCTGCCGCCGCGTCGAGGGGGCGCCGGTCGTGGCGCTGCGCGCCTGGGTGCGGGCCGGCGCGCGGATCGAGGAGCGGCCCGGGCTCGCGCTGCTGACCGGGCGCCTGCTCTCCGAGGGGAGCCGGCGGCGCGACTGGCGGCAGATCGCCGAGGATGCCGAGGGCAAGGGGATGATCCTCTCGAGCTTCGGCACCTTCGAGTGCCACGGCGTGGCGATCGACGCCCTGGCGACCGACTGGGAGCAGGCGCTCGACTGGGCCGCCGAGCTGATGCGCGAGGCGACCTTCCCCGAGGACCGCTGCGCCTGGCTCGCCCGCCAGACGGCGGCGGAGCTGGAGAGCCTGGCCGATCAGCCGGAGGTGCTGACCGCCTGGGCCTTCCTCGACCAGCTCTACGCGCCGCACCCGCGCTCGCGGCCGATCCAGGGGGACGAGGCGAGCCTCCTCGCCCTGACGCCCCACGACTGCGCCGCCTTCCACCGCCGCGCCCTCTCGCACGGGGTCTCGGTCACCGTCGCCGGCGCGATCGACGAGGGGGCGGTCGAGGCGCGCCTCGGCGAGCTGTTCGCCGATCTCCCGGCGCCGGCCGGCCCGCCGCCCGAGCCGCCGACCCCGGCCGGCCGGGCGCTCGCCCGCCGCGAGGTGGCGACCGAGGCGGAGGACCAGGCCTACCTCTACGTCGGCCACCTGACGGTGCCGCGCCGCCACCCCGACTTCGCGGCGCTCGAGGCGCTGGCGGTGATCCTCGGCTCGGGGGCGGGGCTCACCGGCCGCATCCCGCACCGCATCCGCGAGCAGGAGGGGCTCGCCTACAGCGCCCACGCGCAGACCGCGGCCGGCGCCGGCACCGACGCGGGCCGCCTGGTCGCCGTCGTCGGCACCTCGCCCGCCACCGTCGAGCAGGCGCTCGCCGGGGTGATCGAGGAGATCACCCGGCTGGTCGAGGAGGGCATCGAGGAGACCGAGCTCGAGGAGGCGCGCGCCTATCTCCTCGGACGCGAGCCGTTCCGCCGCGAGACGGCGCGGCAGTGGGCCGAGATCCTGGTCGACGCCGAGCACTACGGCCTGCCGCTCGACGACATCGACGAGCGCCGCCGGAGCCTCCTCGCCCTCGACCGCCGGACGGTCGAGGCGGTGGCCAGGAAGCACATCGTCCCCGATGCGCTGCGCGTGACGGTGGGGCTGCCGGCGCGAAGAAGAAGAGGATGCGGCGGCGGGCTGACCAGGCCTCCGCCGCGATCCCCGACGTCCTCCATTTGATTCCTCGATTCCCAAGCTCTTCGGCGCGGCGCGAGCCGCGTGAGACGCTCTACGCCGGCCGGCGGGCGGCGAGGAGGACGTTGGCGAAGGGCGTCCCCTGGGACATCGGCAGGGCGGTGACGGCGAGGCCGCGGGCGGCGAGCCGCTCCGTCCACTCGGCGGCGCTGCGGAAGCAGAGGCACTGGCGAAAGTGCCCGCGCAGCAGCGCCGCGAGGCGCTCGGCGGCGCGGGTGCGCGCGAAGGCGCCGCCGGCCGCCGCGTCGGCCTCGCGGAGGACCAGCACGCCGCCGGGCGCGAGCGCGGCGGCGGCATGGTCGAGGAGCGTCTCCTGCTCGTCCGCCGCCAGATAGTGGAGGACGTCGAGGAGGAAGATCGCGGCGGCGCCCGGCAGCTCGCCGGGACAGAGGGCGCGGAGGTCCGCGGTCGCGATCGTCGCCTCCTCGCCCAGCGCCTGGCGCGCCGCGCGGGCGGCTCTCTCCCGCCCTTCGACGCCGTGGAAGCGGAGGCGCGGCCCCGGCGCCGTCCAGCCCGGGGGGAAGATGCCGCGGGCCGCCTGGGCGCGGGCGGTGGCGAGGAGGGACATGAGGATGCCGCGGCCGCAGCCGAGGTCCAGCAGGAGCCCGTCGGCCGGCAGCTCGCCGCGCGCCAGGAGGGCGAAATAGAGCGGGTCGTGACGCAGCTTGCCGCGCGCGAACTCCCAGGCGAAGACGCCGGCCGGGATGTAGCGGCGCGAGGTCTCGTCGATCAGCGCCTCGACGTCGGGATGGCGCTGGCGGTCGCAGGCCCGGCGGTAGGTGACCGCGGCGAGGACCGCGGCGAGGAGGGAGCCCACGACGCCGCTCCCCACCAGCAGGTCGGCGCCGGACTGCCAGGGGCGCAGGCGATGCAGCTCGGCGAACGACAGGGCGAGCGGCGGAGCGCCGCGCAGGAGGCGCCCGGCGTCGAGCTCGGCCAAGAGGAGGAACGGCCAGAGGAAGGGCAGGCTGACGTGGGCGGCCACGTAGGTGCGGATCTGGTTCAGGCGGAAGATCCGCGCCACCACGATGCAGAGCGCCAGGTGGAGGCCGTAGAAGGGGCTGCAGCCGATCAGCACCCCCGCCGCCACCGCCCAGGCCTGGCGCGCCGGGGACTCGCCCTCGGTGCGCAGGTTGTAGAGCAGCTCGAGGACCGGCCGGCGCTTCGCGCGGCGCGGCTTCCCCAGCGCTCGGCGGGGCGCCGCCGCCTCCGGCCGCTCCGCCATCAGGCGTCGGACCCGGCGCGGCGCGAGGTGCCAGGCGATTCGACCGCGGCGAGCGAAACGGGGTGGAGACCGCGCTCGGCGATCCGGTCGAGCACCCGCGGCAGGGCCTCGAGGACGACCGGCACCCCGCCGGCGGTGCGCGCCGCCGAGCCGTCGTGGAGGAGGAGGACGTCGCCGCCGGCCAGGCCGGCGAGGAGCCCGGCGGCGACCACCTCCGGGCGCGCCTGCACGGTGTCGAAGGCGCGGCGGGTCCAGGAGACCAGGGCGAGGCCGCGGGCGGCGAGCTCCCGCTCGAGCAGGAAGCTCCGCAGGCCGGCCGGAGCGCGGAAGAAGCGCGGCGGCCGCCCGGCGGCGCCCGCCAGCACCTCCTGCGCGGCGTCGATCTCGCGCCCGATCGCCCGCGGCGGGTAGACGGTGAAGGCGTGGGGGTGAGTATGGGAGTGGTTCTCGACCGCGTGCCCGCGGCGCCCGATCTCGGCGGCGAGATCGGGGTGCGCGGCGGCGCGCCGGCCGACGCAGAAGAAGGTCGCCCGCGCGCCGTACTCGTCGAGGATGTCGAGGACGCGCGGCGTCGCCGCGGGATCGGGGCCGTCGTCGAAGGTCAGGGCGACCTCGCCGCGGTGGGCCGCCGCCGCCGGCAGGCGGGAGAGGTTGGGGCCGAGGAGAGCGCTCCGCGGCCAGAGGCCGGCGACGGCCACCGCGCAGTGGTCGGCGAAGAGCGCCGCGGCGATCCATGGCCAGCGCCCGGGGGCGAGGCCGAGGGCGGCGGCTCCGGCGAGGTGGAGCCCGGCCGAGCCGGCGAGGAAGGGTGTCCAGGCCGGCGGTCGCCGCGGAGAAAGGCCGGCCGCCGGCTCAGCAGCCATAGCTCTGCCGGACCGCCGCGGGGGCCAGGGCGAGCAGGGCGGGCCGGTCGACCTTGCCGCGCGAGGTGCGCGGCATCTCGGGGACCAGGATGACGCTGCGCGGCACCTTGTGGGCGGAGAGGTGCTCGCGGCAGAAGGCGAGGATCTGCTCGCAGCGCAGGCGCCCCGGCCGGCAGGCGATCACGGCGCGCACGACCTCCGCCCCGCCCTCGCCCGCCGGCACGCCGAGCACCACCACCTCGTCCACCCCCTCGAGCGCGCCCAGCACTCCCTCGACCTCCCGCGGGTCGACCTTCTTGCCCTTGACGTTGATCAGGTCGTCGAGCCGGCCGCGCAGGGCGAGCTCGCCGTCCTGAAAGGCGGCGAGGTCGCGGGCGGTGAAGCGGCCGTCCATCAGGCGCGGATCGGGAGCGGGGAGATAGCCGCCGGCGACCGCCGGCGAGACGACGGTGACGACGCCGGTCCGCTCGCCCGCCGGTTCGGAGCCCCGGGCTTCCTGGGCTCCGTCGCCGCGGCACGCCCGGCCGGGGCGGCCTGGACGGAGGGGACCGGGAGGCGGGGCGAGGGTGACCCGCACGCCCTCGACCGGCGTCCCCACGGTGCCCCGCTCGCCCGCTCCGCCCTCGCGGTCGTAGCAGATCCCGCCGCACTCGCTGGCGCCGTAGAAGACGTGGACCGGCAGGCCGAAGACGTCGCGGAAGCGGCGCGCCACGGCCGGCTCGAGGGGAGCCCCGGCGGCGACCACCAGGCGGACCGAGCGCGGCCAGGCCGGCGGGTGCGAGAGGCGCAGCAGGGCCTGGACGTAGGCTGGCACGGTGGGGAAGAAGGTGGCGCCGGTCTCCGCGGCGGCGGAGAACGGCTCGAGCAGGCTGCCCTCCTCGGGGACCACCAGCGCCGTGCCGCGCAAGAGCGCCGGCAGCACCAGGCTCGACAGGCCGTAGGAGTGGGAGAGGGGGATGAAGGCGAGGAGCCGGTCGGCCGCGCCGAGGCCCATGCTGGCGGTGAGCGCCGCGTCGTCGGCGACCAGGGCGCTCGCCGGGGTGACCACCCCGCGCGGCGCGCCGGTCGAGCCCGAGGTCAGCTTGACGACGGCGCCGCCGGGCAGCGAGAGCGGCGCCGGGCCGTCCTCGCTCGGCGCCAGGCGGGAGAGGGACCAGTCGGCGGCGGCGCGCGGCCAGTTCGAGCAGCGCAGGAGCGCCGAGGCGCCCAGCGAGCGGGCGATGCGCCGGCCCTCGGCCTCGGGCGCCTGCGCGTCGAGGAGCAGGGCGGTCATGCCGTGCCGCCAGAGGGCGAGGAGCGAGGCGAGGAGACCCGGCCCGTTGCCGGCGGCGAGCCCCACGACCGCGCCCGCCGGCCAGGGACCCGAGCCCGCGGAGCCTCTGGCGTGGCGCTCGACGAGCGCCGCGGCGATCCCGGCCAGGGCGTCGACGTCCCGCACCGTGGCGGCGCGCGCGGTCGAGAGCACCAGCGGCGCCGCGGGGGCGCGCCGGACGAGGGCTCCGAAGGCTGTCGAGATAGGGTCCTGAGCTCTCGGCTCCATGCTTCCTTCGCCTGAGGTCCGGGCTCGCTGGGACGGGCGGCGCGGCCCGATCCTAGCACCCCGGCACGCCGCTCCGCGGTCGCGCCGCACCCGAGATTCCTCTTTAGGGCTCAAACAGTTGCGGGCGCCCTCGCGCGGCGCCGCCGCCGTCCCTCGGACAGGACGGCGCCGGCGTGGCGCGGCGCGCGCCGGACCTCTGCAGCGGGGCGGGAAGCCCGGTGCGGGCCGGCCGGCCTGGGGATTGCACGCGGCCGGAGCGGCACGGTAGCATAGGGGGACGTGCCACAGGCCGATCTGGGGAGTTGATCGCACAGGATCTTGTGCTGAGGATCGGAGCGTTCGCCAACCCCCGCCGCCTCACGGCGCCCAGGATTTCGAGTGCATGGAGCCCTGCATGTCTGACGTACTAGCGACGCCCTCGCGGATCAAGCAGCTGATCGTCACCAGCCTGAACCTCGACGGCATGAGGCCCGAGATGATCGAGGACGACGCGCCGCTCTTCGGCGAAGGGCTGGGTCTCGACTCGGTGGATGCCCTGGAGCTGGTGGTCGCCCTCGAGAAGGAGTTCGGCATCAAGATCAAGAGCCAGGAGATCGGTCGCGAGGTCTTCTCGTCGGTCACCAGCCTCTCCCAATACATCGAGGGCCGGACCTAGCCGGCTCCACGCCGGCGCTCCGGCGGCGGCACTCCAGGAACCAGGATCGCGCAGCATGGACCGGCGCATGGCGGTGAGCGGCGTCGGGGCGGTCAGCGGCTTCGGCTGGGGAGCCGGGCCGCTCGCGGCCGCCCTGGCGGCCGGCGAGACGAGCCTCGGGCCTTTCTCCCGCTTCGACGCCTCCCGCCATCGGACCCACCTCGCCGCCGAGGTCCCGGAGCCGCCTCCCGGCGTCGCCTCGGCGTTCCCCGGCTGGCGCCATCTCTCGCTCGCCGACCGCTTCGCGCTCGCCGCCGCCCGCGAGGCTCTCGCCCAAGCCGGCCTCGAGCATCCCTTCGCCGATCCCGCCGCGGTCGGCGTCTTCTTCGGCAGCAGCACCGGCGGCATGCACGAGGGAGAGCGCTTCTTCGGCGCCTGGAAGAGGGGAGGGAGGCCGCGCCTCTCCCTGCTCTCCTCGCAGCCGGTCTCCGGTCCCGGCGACGCCGTCGCCCGCCATCTCGGGGTGAGCGGGCCGGTGCTGACCCTCTCGTCCGCCTGTGCCTCGGCCTCTCTCGCCGTGGGGGCGGCGCTCGACGCCCTGCGCGCCGGCGAGGTCCAAGTGGCGCTCGCCGGCGGCGCGGACTCCCTCTGCCAGCTCACCTATGCCGGCTTCAACGCGCTGCGCGCCGTCTCCGAGACCCCATGCCGGCCATTTCGCGCCGGCCGCGACGGGATGTCGCTCGGCGAGGGCGCGGCGGTCCTGGTGCTCGAGCCGCTCGCCCGCGCGCTCGCCCGCGGGGCGCGGCCGCTGGCGCTCCTCGCCGGCGCCGGCGCCTCCTGCGACGCCCACCACATGACCGCCCCCGACGCGACCGGCGCGGGAGCCGCGGCGGCCATCGCCGCGGCCCTGGCCGACGCCGCGGTCGACCCGGCGGAGATCGTCTTCGTCAACGCCCACGGCACCGGGACGCCGCTCAACGACGCCGCCGAGTGGCGGGCCCTCGAGCGGGTCTTCGGCCGGCGCGCGCGGGAGCTCCCGGTCGCCGCGACCAAGGGCGCGGTGGGCCATCTCCTCGGCTCGGCCGGGGCGATCGAGGCGGTGGCGACCATCCTCTGCCTGGCCGCCGGGGAGGTCCACCCGACGCCCGGGGGCGGCGAGATCGACCCCGCGGCGCCGGCGGCTCTGGTCGCCGGCCGTCCGCTCGCCCTCGACCTCGCGGACGGAGCCGCCGCGGTATCGACCAACCTCGCCTTCGGCGGCTCGAACGCCGCCCTCGTCTTCTCGCGCGCCGGGACCGCGGCGCGGCCGGGCGGCGGCGGGTCTTGAGCCGCCCCGTGGTGGTCACCGGGCTGGGCACGGTGGGCGCGGCCGGCTGCGGGAAGGAGGGTCTGGCCGCGGCGCTCACCGCCGGCCGCCCGCTCCTCTCCGCGGTCGACCGCACCGCCGGCCATCATCTCGCCGGGCCGGCGCCGGCGGGCGGCGCGCGCCTGGCGGCGCTCGTGCCGCCGGGCGCCATCGCGCCCTGGGTGCCGCCGCTCGAGGCGCGGCGGATGAGCCCGCCCTCGAAGTTCGCCCTCGCCGCCTGCCGCATGGCGCTCGCGGACGCCGGGCTGGGCCGCGGCTGGACCTCGCCCGCCGACCTGATCACCGCCGTCGTCGTCGCGACGGCGTACGGTCCGTCGTCTTACACCGAGGGGCTGCTGCGGCAGATCCTCTTCGACTCCCCCGAATCGGCCTCCCCCTTCCTCTTCACCGAGAGCGTCGCCAATGCCCCGGCGGCGCAGATCGCCATCGCCACCCGCGCCCACGGGGCGGGGGTGACGGTGACCCAGCGCGAGGCGGGCCCCCTCCTCGCCGTCGCCCGCGCCGCCGCCGAGGTGGCGAACGGGCGCGCCGAGGTCGCCCTCGCCGGAGCGGTCGAGGAGATGACGCCGCTCCTCCATGCCGTGCTCGACCGCTTCGGGGCCCTGGCGACGGCGGACGGCGCCGGCGAGGAGGCGGCGCGCCCCTTCGACCGGCGGCGCAACGGCTTCCTCGCCGCCGAGGGGGCCACCATCCTGGTGCTCGAGGCGGAGACGGCGGCGCGCCGGCGCGGCGCGCCGGTGCTCGCCCGCCTCCGCGGCTGGGGAAGCGCCTTCGACCCCAGCGCGCCGCCCACCGGCTGGGGAGAGGGGCACGCCGCCCTCGGCTCGGCCCTCCGGCGCTGTCTGCGGCGGGCGGGAGTGGCGCCGGGCGAGGTCGGCACCATCGTCTCCGGCGCCTCCGGCTCGCGCGCCGGCGACCGGCTGGAGGCGCTCACCCTGCGCGCCGTCTGGCCCGGCTCTCCGGACCTCGCGCCGCTGCCGCCCGTCCTTGCCCCCAAGGGCGTGACCGGCGAGTACGGCGGCGGCTTCCTCGCCGCGGCGGTGCTCGCGGCCGCCGCGGGGGACGGGCGGGCGGCGGCGGCCGGCCCCACCGCCGGCTTCGCCGAGCCGGACCCCGCGCTCGGCGTGGTCCCCCACCGCGGCGGCCCGCTCGCCCGCCCGCCGGGGGCGACCGCGGCGCTGGTCTCGAGCCTCGCCGCCGGGGGCGCCGCCGCCTGGCTGGTCCTCGAGGCGCCCGCGGCATCCGGGCCATCCGCGGCGTCCGCTCCGGGCGATCCGGACCCGCGCTCTGGACCGGGCCCGAGTGCTGGTAAGGTCGCGCCGTGAGGTCGACCGAGCGCGTCGCCGCCGCCATCCCCGCCTTCCAGGCGGCGCCGACGATCGCCGGCGTCGTCGCGGGAGTGCTCGAGCTCCTGCCCGAGGTGCTGGTCGTCGACGACGGCTCCTGCGACGGCACGGCCGAAGAGGCGGCGCGCGCCGGGGCGCGGGTCGTCTCGCTGCCCCACAACTGCGGCAAGGGGGTGGCGCTCCGGACCGCCTTCGACGACCTCTTCGGCCGCGGCGCCAGCGGCGTCGTCACCCTGGACGCCGACGGCCAGCACCTGCCGGAGGAGATCCCGCGCCTGCTGGCCGCCTCCGAGCCCGACGCCGACCTCGTGCTCGGCGTCCGCGACCACCTCTTCGGCGCCATGAGCCGCGTCCGCCGGGCGAGCAACCGGCTCTCCTCGCGCGCCATCTCGCTCGCCGCCGGCCAGCGGCTGGACGACGTGCAGACCGGGTTCCGCTTCTACTCGCGGCGGCTGATCGAGCGGGTCGGCTTCCCGGAGGCCCGCTTCGAGGCCGAGAGCGCGGTCGTCGTGCGCGCCGCCCGCGCCGGTTTCCGGGTGATCACGGTCCCGGTGCGCCTGGGGTTCGCCGACGGCCGCACCACCAGCCACTACCGCCCGATGATCGACAGCCTGCGCATCGCCTCGGCGGTCACCAAGGCGCGCCTGGAGGCCCTGCGATGGAAGCGCGAGCCGAGGCCGTCCTCGTAACCGGCGGCAGCCGGGGCCTCGGCCGGGCGATGGTCGAGGCGCTGGCCGCCGCGGGCCGCCCGGTGGCCTTCACCTTCCGCCGCGAGGAGGGGGCGGCGCGGCAGGTGGAGGAGGCGGCCGGCGGCCTCGCCCGCGCCTTCCCGCTCGACCTCGCGGACCGCGCCCGGCCGGATGCCCTGGTCGAGGAGGCCGAGGCGGCGCTCGGCCCCCTTGCCGGGCTGGTCAACAATGCCGGCCTCAGCCGCGAATCGCTCCTGGCGCTCACCCCGGACGCCGACTGGGACGCCGTCCTCGACACCAACCTCGGGGGCGCCTTCCGCTGCTGCCGCGCGGTGCTCCGCGGCATGATGCACCGGCGCCGCGGCGCCATCGTCCAGGTCGCCTCGCTCGCCGCCCTCCACGGGGTGCCGGGGCAGGGCGCCTATGCCGCCTCGAAGGCCGGCCTCCTCGGGATGACGCGGGCGCTCGCCCGCGAGGCCGGGCGGCGGAGCGTCCGCGTCAACGCGGTGGTCCCCGGCTTCGTCGCGACCGACATGACGCGGCACCTGCCGGCCGCCGCGATCGAGCGCCTGCGCGCCGGCGAGTGCCTCCCCGGCGGCGTCACCGCCGCGGCGGTCGCCGACGCCGTCGTCTTCCTCCTCTCCGACCGGGCGGCGGGCATCACCGGCCAGGCGCTGGTGGTCGACGCCGGGGCCTCGGCGTGAGGGGGCCGGAAGGCTCCGGCGGCCGGGGTGCCGCCGTCTGGATCGCCACCCACCCGTGGCGGGTGCTCGCCCTCGCCCTGGCGCTGACCGCGGCGGCGCTCTGGCCGGCCTCCCGCCTGCGCCTGGAGACCGACCTGCCGTCGCTCCTGCCGCGGGGCGCCCCGGCGGCCTCCGCCTACCGCGACTTCCTCACCACCTTCGGCGGCTTCGAGAAGGTGTTCGTCGTCGTCCGCGGCGCCGGCGCGGCGGGGTCCGACGCGGGGACGCTCACCGATGCCGCCGGGCGGCTCGCCGAGGAGCTGGCGAAGAGCCCCGAGGTGGCGGCCGCGCGCGCCGGGTTGACCCCGGAGGACGAGGAGTTCTTCTTCCGCTGGATCGCGCCGCGGGCCCCTCTCCTCCTCCCCGCGCCCGCGGGGGCAGACCCGCGGGCGCTGCGCGCCGAGGTCGCCCGCCGGCTCGCCCCGGAGGAGATCCGGCGCCGCGTCGGCGTCCTCCGCGGCACGCTCACCAGCCCGGCCGGCAGCTTCGCCGCCCCCTTCCTCACCGCCGATCCGCTCGGCTTCTCCGAGGGGCTCCTCGCCGCGGCCGGGGCGTCGCTGCCGCTCGATCCGGTCTCCGGGGCCTTCGTCTCGCGCCGCGGCGACGCGGCGCTCGTCCTGGTGACGCCGGCGCGCGCCGAGCTCGACCCCGCCGGCGGCCGGGCGCTCGCCGCCGCCCTGGCGCGCGCCGAGGCGGCGGTCGCGCGCGAGGCCGGAGCTCCCCTCCGCTTCGCCGCCATCGGCGGGCCCATCTACGCCGCCCACGACGAGCGGATCATCCGCCAGGACCTCTCGCGCATCACCCTCTCGTCCGTCGTCTCCGTGGGCCTCCTGATGCTCCTCGGCTTCGAGGGGCTCTACGTGCCGCTGGCGCTCTTCGCCGTCGCCGCGGTCGGCCTGATCTGGGCGGCGGCGATCGCCGCGCTGTGGCTGGGGAGCGTGACGGTCGTCGGGATCGGCTTCATCGCCACCCTCCTCGGGATGGGGGTCGACTACGGCATTCACGGCGGGGCGCGCTTCCGCCTGCTCCGCCTGGCGGGCGGCGACCGGCGGGAGGCGCTGGTCGGCGCTCTGCGCCAGACCGGGCCGGCGATCCTCGCCGCCACCCTGACCACCGCGGCGGCGCTCGCGGCCCTGTCGCTGGCTCACTTCCGGCCGCTCCGCGAGCTCGGCCAGGTGCTCGCCATCGGCATCCTCGCCATCCTCGCCGCCACCGCGACCGTGGGCGCCGCGCTCGCCGCTCTCTTCCCGCGCCGCCGGCTGCTCGCCGGCGGCACCTTTCTCTGGCGGCGCGTCTGGGTGCCGGGCTTCGACGGCGTGGTGGGTTTCGCCGCGCGGCGGCCGCGGACCATCCTCGCCGGCGCGCTCCTCGTCTCGCTGCTCGCCGCGATCGGCCTGCCCAGGCTGTCGCTCAACTCCGACCTGCGCACCCTGCGGCCGGCCGACCCGGAGGCGGCGTCGGCGGAGCGGCTCCTCGTCGAGAGCTTCGGCCTGGGGCTCGACACGACGACGGTCGTTCTGCGCGCCGCCAGCCTCGACGCCGCGCTCGATCGCGCCGCCGCGGTCCGGGCGGCGCTCGCCTCGGCGCTCGGCGGCGACGGCTCGGGGGCGGAGATCACGACGCCCTCCGACTGGCGGGTGGGCAGGGAGCGCTTGGCGGAGCGCCTGCGCCTCCTCGCCGGCCTGCCCTTCGGGCGCGCCGCCGCCGACCTCGAGCGCGAGCTGGCGTCGGCGGGGCTGCGGGTCGAGCGCTTCGCGCCCGCCATCGCGGCGCTCCGCGCCCTGGGGCGGGGCGAGGACCCCGGCGCGCCGCCGCCGGCGGCCTGGCCCTCCTGGATGTCCGAGCTGGTGCGGCGCGAGGCGGGGGGCGGCTGGGCGGTCGCCGTCCACGCGCGGGCGCCGGCGGGGATCTGGCCGTCCGGTCCGCCGCCCGCGGCCCTCGCGGCGATCGCCGCCGCGGCGCCCGGCGCGGCGGTCGCCTCGGCCCCGCGGGTGGGAGCGGAGCTCCGCGATCTCGCTCTGCGCGATCTCTTCCGGCTCTCGATCGTCGCGGTAGCCTTCGCCGGCCTGGTCCTCGCCGCGGCCTTCTGGCGCCGTCCGGGGGAGGCGCTCCTCGCCGCCCTGCCGCTCGCCCTGGGCTTCCTCTGGACGTTCGGCTTCTGGGGGCTCGCCGGGCGCGACATCGACCTCCTCTGCATCGCGACCCTCCCCGTCCTGGTGGGGACCGGCGTCGATCTCGGGGTCTACGCCGTCTATCGCGCCGACCGGCTGCCGGGGGGGATCGCCGGCTCGGTCAAGCGCTCCGGGGTGGCGCTGACGCTCGCCGCGCTCACCACGACCGCCGGCTTCGGCAGCCTCGACTCCTCGCGGGTGCCGGGGCTCGCGAACGCCGGGGTGATCGTGGCGCTCGGCGTCGCGCTCTGCCTGGTCGCGAGCGTGCTCGTGCTGCCGGCGATCGAGGCGCTCGGCGGGCGCCGGGCCATGGAGACCTCCGGGAGCGCCCCGCCGAGCGCCTCGATCGCCGGCGAGGAGGCCGCGGGATGAGCGTCGCGGCGGCTCCCGAGCGCGCGCCCGATCGCCCGTCCGACGGCCCGCCGCACGCCCCGGAGGGGGGCTGGGCGCGGCGCCTCCTCGGTCCCCTCCACGTCACCGGCGTCTTCTGGTTCCGCCTCCACAGCTTCGGGGTCTCGACGCTGCCCGCCTGGACGGTCGGGGTGAGCGTCTCGGTCTTCACCACCTTCTTCTTCTTCGCCCTGCGGCGCATCCGCAAGGCGGTCGCGGCGAACCTCGTGGCGGTGCTCGGACCCTGCGGCTGGCTCGGCCGGCAGGCGCGCATCTACCGCACCTTCTGGAGCTTCGCCTGGTGCCTGTCGGAGCGCTACGAGCGGCTGTCGACCGAGCGCGTCTTCCACGTCGCCCTCGAGGGGAGCGAATGGTGGCGGCAGGTCGCCGAGGCGCCGGAGGGCTTCATCCTGCTCACCGCCCACATCGGCAACTGGGAAGCGGGCTCGATGCTGCCCCCGGCGGAGGCGGCGCGGCGGGTTCACGTGGTGCGGGAGGCGGAGACCGACCCCCGCGCCCAGGAGTTCATCCGCGAGCTGATCGAGAAGCAGGCGGGGAGCCTCTATGTCACCCACTTTGCGGCGGACGACCCGCAGCTCGGCATGGAGCTGCTCGAGTCGCTGCGCGCCGGGGAGATCGTGGCGCTCCAGGGAGATCGCCCGCGCGCCGGCGGGCGGACGGTCGAGGCGCCGCTCTTCGGCCGGCCCTTCCCGCTGCCGATCGGCCCCGCCGCCCTCGCCCGTGCCGCGGGGGTGAAGCTGGTGCCGGTGTTCGTCTTCCGCGAGGGGCGCCTGACCTACCGCTGCGCCATCCGCCCGCCGATCGCGGTGGCGAAGACCGCGGACAAGAACGCCGACATCGCCGACGCCGCGAGCCGCTTCGCCGGCGAGCTCGAGGCCGCCATCCGCGAGCGCCCGCACCAGTGGTTCTGCTTCGGCAAGGTGTGGGACTGAAAGGGGCGCGTCGGCGCCCCCCGCTCCTCCTACTGTGCGGCCCGTTGCCCGGGCGTCTGCGCGCCGCCCATCTTCAAGGTCCCGAGGGCGCCCTGGAAGATCTGGTCCTGCTCGGCGAACTTGGCCTGCGGCGCCGTCAGCAGGAAGATGACGATGTCCTGGGCGCGCGGGATCGCCACCCAGTGCTGCGCCGTCGGGACGTCGCCGTTGGCGGTCAGCGCCGCGCCGGTGCCCTTGCCGTTGACGACCATCCACATCGCCCGCATGCCGCCGATGTCGCGCACCGACTGCTCCGGCACCGTCGCTCCCAGGCCCTTCTGGATGGCGCTGACGCTGGCGGTGAGGAGGGCGCGCGGATTGGTCGGCTTTTTGACCTTCTGCACGAAGGCGACGAGGACCGTGGTGCCGTCCGGCGACCAGACGCAGCGGACCTCGCCGGGAACCGTGATGCTCGAGGTATCGGTGGCGCGCACCCAGTCGTCCGGCGCCGACATGCTGAAGCTGTAGGTCTGGTCCATGCAGTCGCGGCCGGCCGCTCCTGCGGGCTGCCCCGGCGCACCGCTCTGCGGCTGCCCGGCAGGCGGCGTGCTCGGCTGCTGCCCGGTCCCCGGCTGTGCGGCCGGCGGCTGGCCGGATGGCGGCTGGCCGGACGGCGGCTGCTGGGCCGCCGGCTGCTGGCCGCTCTGCGGCTGCCCGGCGGGAGGCGAGGCCTGGGTGGATCCCTGGGATGACTGCGCGGCGGTGAGCGCGGGCACGGCGGCGATCGCCAAGCCGAGCGCGAAAGCGAAAGGGAGACTGCGGTGGCTCATGACCCGTCCTTTTGCCGGGGAGGAGGCCGCGGGTCTATCGCCGCGCCGTGCCCGGCTTCGGGGAAGCGGCATGCAGGGAAGCTGCCAGCGAGGCCCGCGGCGCCGGCCTACGGCACGTCCGCGGCGAGATACGTGCTGAGCGTCGCGGTCAGCGCCGTCGCGCCGTCGATCTCGACGACCGCCTCATAGACGGCGAGCGGCGGCGCGCTGCCGGTCTGGCGGACGGTGACGCGGAGAGGCCAGCCGGCGGGGAGGCCGGAGAGGTGGAACGCCGCGCTGCGGACGCCGACGAGATAGCCGATCCGAGGGCCCGCCGGGGCGCCCGGCGGACGGCTGAGCGACTCGAGGGCCGCGGCGGCCTGGGCGGCCGCCTCGATCCCCAGGAGGCAGGGCGCCTGCCCGCGCTCGACCAACGGATGGTCGCCGAGGATGACGGCGATGCAGGTGATCTCGGCGGGCGCGCAGTCCGCGACGACGCGCACGAGGAGCGCCGGGTCGCGGTGGGGGAGGAGCGACTCGACCGGCGGCGGTCCGGCGAGGAGCGCGGTCATCGCGGCTCGCCGCCCGGCCGCGCGCCGGCTAGCCGGCCGACCCGCACGTGGCCGGTCGCGACGGCGTCGCCCCCGCGGGGGTCGCGGAGCTCGAAGGCGATGTCGGCGGCCGGCCGGTCATCCCCGCCCGCCTCGGCGCCCGTCTCGACCGGCGGGCTCAGGCGAAGCGCCAGCGCCGCCTCCGGCCCGACCGGATGCCGGAGCTTCATGCCGCGCACGCCGAGGAGCTCGCCCTCCTCGCCCCGCCAGTCGGCGACGGCGCGTGCGACGAGCGCCAGGAGGGCGACTCCGGGGACGATGGGATGCCCCGGGAAGTGACCCTGGAAGAGCCGGCTCTCGGCGGGGACCCGCGCCGCGAGCGCCCAGCCGCCGGCGCCGTCCGCCGCCGAGCTCAGGATCTCGAAACCGGCGGCGAAACCGGGGGCGAAACCGGGATCAGATGCGGGCATTCTCGGCGGCGTGGGGAACGGCGGGCCGTCCGGCCTCGGCCGCATCGAGGAGCGAGTGGATCCGCCGCCGCGGCGTGAGCGGCACGAGGCGCTGGATCTCGACGAAGCGCTCGAACAGCCAGAGCCGCCAGCGCAGGTCGAAGGCCGGCCGGGGGAAGACGTGGGCGGCGAGGATCGAGATGACGGCGCGATGGACGTCGAAGGGCCCCTGGCCCTCGAAGAAGAGCTCGCGGAAGGCCTGGTCGTAGTAGAGCCGCACCAGGCGGAAGAAGGGCGCCGTGGTGCGGTGGACCAGCTCGCCGTAGCGCCGCCGCTCCTCCTCCGGCCGCGCCTCGCCGCGGACGAGGCGCGCCACGGCGCGGGCCGCCGCGACGCCGCTCGCCATCCCCAGGCAGACGCCGGTCGAGAAGATCGGGTCGACGAAGGTCGCGGCGTCGCCGGCCAGAAAGTAGCCGGGGCCGGCGAACGGCTCGCATCGGTAGCTGAAGTCGGCGAGGATGCCGTTGGCGGGGAGGGTGACCGCGTTCGCCGTCTGCGCGCGGACGAAGGGCGAGCGGGCGATCCCCCAGGCGAGCATGCGGTCGGCCGGCTCGCCCACCCGCTTCGCCGCCCCGGCCTCCATCACCAGGCCGACGCTGGTGCGCCGCTCGTCGAGCGGGATCAGCCAGAACCACCCCTCGCGGCAGACGGCGATCACCGGGAAGCCGCCCGGCGGACCGGGCTCGCGCTCGACGCCCTCGAACTGGCCGAAGTAGGCCACCTTCTTCAGGTCCGGCAGCACGCGGCGTATGCCGAGATGGCGGCCGACGACCGCCGCCTGGCCGGAGGCGTCGACGAGGAAGCGCCCGCGGAGCGTCCCGCGCTCGCCCCCCTCCTCGACCTCGATCGCCACGTCGCCGTCGGCGAGCCGGACGATCGAGCGGGCGTCGGCGCGGCGCACCTCGGCGCCGGCGTCCTTCGCGGCCTCGAGGAGCGCGGCATCGAACGGCGCGCGCTCGACGTTGAAGGCGGCGCTCGCCGCCCCGCGGCGGACCGCCAGCGCGTCGGCGAAGAGGAAGGAGAGGCGGTCGCGGCCGTCGCCGTTGACGAAGGTGGCGCCGAGCTTCTCGACCTGGGGCACGGCGGCGATGCGCTCGGCGACTCCCAGCTCGCGGAGGATCTCCATCATCCCCGGCAGGAGCGATTCGCCGATGTGGAAGCGCGGGAAGGCGGCGCGCTCGAGGACCACCGCCCTGAGGCCGGCGCGGGCGAGACCGATCGCCGCCGCCGAGCCGGCGGGCCCGCCGCCGAGGACGATGGCATCGTAGGTGTCTGGGCTCATCGGGGGGCAAGGGCGGGGGACGGCAGCCTCGGCGCGGGTGCAGCTTAGTGGCCGGCCGGGGGAGCGTCAACCGGCGGCCCCGCCCTGCGGTACTGGCTCCGTTTGGTCCGCTGCGGGCGACCGCCCTCGGGACCACCCGCCCGAACCCCCTTCCAGGCGGCCGTCCTCGGGACCAAGCTGAGCCACTACCCCGCCTTGCCGGCGGCCTTGCCTTGGCGCGCCGCTTGCGGCATGGTGGCGCGGCGATGGCGACCTACGCGATCGGCGACGTCCACGGTTGCTACGCGACCCTGCGGCGGCTGCTGAAGCGCCTCGGCTACGACCGGCGGCACGACCGGCTGTGGCTGGTGGGCGACCTGGTCAACCGCGGGCCCCGCTCGCTCGCGGTGCTGCGCTGGGCGGCCGGGCTCGAGCCCGAGCGCTCGGTCGCCGTGCTCGGCAACCACGACCTGCACCTCCTGGCCCGCGCCGAAGGGCTCGCCGGCCCGCGCCGCCGCGACACCCTGGACGAGGTCCTCGCGGCGCGCGACCGCGACGACCTCCTCGGCTGGCTGCGCGGCCGGCCGCTGTTCCACCGCGAGGGGGATTGGGCGATGGTCCATGCCGGCCTGCTCCCGGAGTGGACGCTCCGCCGGGCCGCGGAGCTGGCGGCGGAGGTCGCGGCGCAGCTGCGCCGCGACTCCCGCTTCCGCCTCCTCGCCACCTTCCGCGACCACCCGCCCGGCCGCTTCCGCGAGACCCTCTCGCCCGCCGCCCGGCGGCGCCTCGCCCTCGCCGCCTTGACCCGCCTGCGCACGGTCAACGGCCGCGGCCGCATGAGCGCCGACTTCAGCGGCCCGCCCGGCGAGGCGCCGGAGGGCTACGTCCCCTGGTTCGCGGCCCCCGGCCGCAAGAGCCGGCGAGCCCGCATCGTCTTCGGCCATTGGGCGGCGCTGGGGCTCTATCTCGAGGACGGCGTCGCCGGGATCGACACGGGCTGCGTCTGGGGCAAGGCCCTGACGGCGCTGCGCCTCGACGACGGCAAGGTCTTCCAGGAGCGGGCGGGGGAGTAGAGGGAGAGCCATGGAGCGTTAGAATGATCATGGCCGTCGCGCGCCCGCCATCCTCATCGAGGCGGGGCGTTCCCTCGATCCCCACCGCCGCCCGGAGGAGCCGCCATGAAGCCACCCGATCTCGTCAGGTTGACCCCCGGCAAGCGGGTCCTCTTCCTCACCAAGGACCCCGACCTCATCCGCCGCCAGCTCGCCGGGGAGCTCGACCTGCGGATGGCGGATCTCGCGGTCGAGGACCTGCTCGACGACATCAACACGGACGCCATGACCCCGGCCTGGGTCTGCTTCAGCCACCGGCCGGAGGACATCGCCCGCGACGCCTATGCCGGCCTCGTCGTCGACGGCAAGCGGCTGTTCGAGAAGGATGCCCTGATCCACGGCAACTTCGAGGTCATCGTCTCCGGCTACCGCAAGGGCGTCGGCAGCTCGCGCGAGACCGCCGTCCAGGCCGAGAAGTGGTCGGGCATCGCGATCGCCATCGCCGCCTCCTTCGCCCCCATCCATGCCCGCAACAACATCAGCCAGGGCGTCCTCATGGGCGACCACGCGCAGCTGCGGCGCCTCCAGGAGGGCGAGGCGATCCCGCTGGCCGAGTTCTACCGCGACTTCGACCCCATCACCCAGATCGTCGTCCAGCAGGGCGGCCTCTTCCCGTTCTCGCAGGCGCTCGCCCGCGGCGAGATCGCCCTGCCGCGGCCGGACACCGGGCCGCGGCCGATGACGATGGCCGAGAAGATCCTCGCCCGCCACCTGCTGGGCCCGGCGGGCGACGCCGCGAAGTACGTCAAGCCCGGAGACGCCGTCGTCGTCGAGGTCGACGGCGGCTACTCCCACGAGTTCACCACCGCCCAGGTCCACTACTTCCTCGAGCAGGAGTACGGCGCGGGCTACCAAGTGAAGAACCCAGCCAAGATCGCGGTCTTCGAGGACCACCTGATCTACGCCGACGAGGTGCCCAAGATGCGCGCCTTCTCCGCTAAGATCGAGACTCTGCGCGAGCTGCAGCGCGAGTTCCAGCGCCACACCGGGGTGCGCGATTTCTCGGCGCACGACGGCCGCTCGCCGGGGATCTGCCACGAGGTGGCGCGCGAGACGATGATCGAGCCCGGCGACTTCATCCAGGCGACCGACAGCCACACCTGCATGGGGGGCGTCAACAACGCCCTCGCCTGGGGCGTCGGCGCGACCGAGTACGCCGACCTCATCCACTCCGGCTTCACCCAGGTCGAGGTCCCGGAGTCGATCCGCTTCGAGCTCACCGGCAGGCTCCAGGAAGGCGTCACGGCCAAGGACGTGATGCTCTACATCCTCCTCGACTACGCCAAGCCGCAGATGACCCTCAACCGCGTCATGGAGTTCACCGGCCCCGGCGTCTCGACCCTCTCGATGGACGAGCGGGCGACGCTCACCAACATGGCGACCGAGTGCGCCGCGAAGACCGCCATCGTCCTCGCCGACGAGGAGACCTACCGCTGGCTCGCCGAGTGGCGGCCGGGGATCGACGTCGCGGCCCTCCGCGCCCGCGCCGTCGAGCCCGACCCCGGCGCCCAGTACGCCGGCGGCGTCCACGCGATCGACCTCTCGGCCATCCGGCCGATGGTCGCCCACCCCGGCGATCCGGACCGCGGCATCCCCTCGGACCCCACCAACGGCGCCTTCGTCGACGAGATCGGCGAGGTGCCGATCGAGATCGCCTACGGGGGGAGCTGCACGGCGGGGAAGATCGACGACCTCGTCTTCTACCACCAGGTGGTCAAGGAGGCGATCGACGCCGGCCTCAAGGTCGCGCCGGGGGTGCGGTTCCTCATCCAGTGCGGCTCGGAAGCGGTCGAGCGCTTCGTGCACGCCAACGGCCTCGCCGACACCTTCGAGCGCGCCGGGGTCACCCTGATCCATCCCGGCTGCGGCGCCTGCATCGGCTGCGGCCCGGGGGTCTCCGAGACGACCGACCAGGTCACCGTCTCGGCGATCAACCGCAACTACAAGGGGCGCTCCGGCCCCGGCAGGCTATGGCTCGCCTCGCCGCTCACCGTCGCCGCCTCCGCCTTCACCGGCCGCATCACCGCCTACCGGCCGGGGATGTTCCAGGCGATGAAGGACCGCGAGCCGGCGCTGTCGCCGGCATAGCTCGTCTAGAACCGCCAGCGCGCCGTGGCGCCCCACACCGAGTCGCGGGAGCTGTAGCGGCCGGGCGACGCGGGAGCGAGCAGGTCCTGGCCGGTGACGCTGCGCCCCTGCGTCTGGTGGAGCGAGTAGGCGAGGTCGAACGAGAGCTGCGGGAAATTGTAGGAAAGCCCGGCGGCGTAGACCGTGGTGTCGCCGCGCGGGAAGCCGGGCTCGACGTTGCGGACCGGCGACGGCTCGAAGCCGATGCCGCCGAAGAGGGCGACGGCGTCGGTGAGATTCCCCTCGATCCCCAGCCGCAAGCTGAAGGTGTCCTTCCAGTCGCGCAGCTTGACCTCGGGACCGAAGCCGAAGGCGTCCGGACTGAAGGTGACGACGCTGTCCGGCAGGCCCGACCAGCGCTGGAAATCGCCGTCGATCTCCAGGCGGAGCTCCGGGTAGGGGGCGATCCAGATGCCGCCGGTGAACTGGTCCGGGAGCTGGAACGACTCGTGGGCGCGGCCGTTGACGAAGCGGCCGGCGAGCGCGGCGCCGAGGCCCGGCACGCCGACCGGCACGTCGCGCGGCTCGTAGCCGAGGTCGCCGTTGCCGGAGAGCTTGAGCGAGCTGCGGTAGACCGCCCCCCAGCCCCACGCCGGCCGCGCGTAGTGGACGGCGAGGTCCCACCCCAGGCCGTCGACGTTGGCGTCGGCGTCGCGCATCACCTCGACCGCCGTCGCCGGGCCGCCCGCCGGCGTCACGGTGACGAATTTATTGTCTCCCTGCTTCTCGGCCCCGTACATGTAGCGGATGCCGCCGCCGATCGAGAACGAGCTCGACAGATTGAAGGCGATGACCGGATGAGCCTCTAAGACCTGGAGCTGGAAGCGGCGGGTGAGATAGCGCCCGGGGAACAGGGCATCGTCCCAGTGCTCGTCGTACCAGAACGGCGCGTCGACGCCGATGCCGAGCGCGACCGGGGCGCTCGCGGCATGCCAGGTGGCGTAGAGGACGGGCGGGAACTGGATGACGTGGCGCGCCTCGATGGCGCCGGTCGGGCTCCGGTAGGTGTCGGTCGGGTTCTCGAAGTCGAGCCCGGCCGCGAGCTGGAAGCGCTGCAGCTTGGCGATCGCCGCCGGGTTGTAGAAGACCGCCGAGGGATCGGAGGCGCGGGCGGTGAACGCCCCGGCCTGGCCGATGGCGCGGGCGCCGTGCTCGAAGAGGCCGAAGCTGGTGGCCGAGGCGCCGGCCAGGCGGGGCAGGAGCAGCGAGAGGACGATGGACAGGAGCAGCCGGTTGCGGCGCATGGTTCCCTCCGGGGAAAGCCGCGCTCCGCATCTGCTCTGGAGCGCCGAGAAACGCGCGCCGCCCCATGGCGACGCCGTCGTGCAAGCTACGGCGACAGACGACTCGAAGGCCGCGATCCCGGCATTCCGGCCGCCGCCTGGGCGAGGATAGCGAGCGTCCAGGGGAGATGGAAGCGGAGCGGCCGCGGAATCCTCGATTCGCGCCGATCTTGATGCAATCTTTGTGCGCAGGACGGTTGAAGCGCCGATCGTGCTGCCTCGTCCAGCACTTTGAGGTCGCCGCGTCGATTCCGCGGAGGGGGGATCGAACGTGGCCAGGCTGCTACAATAGCAATCTCTATGGCGACCCTCCCCAGCCTCTCGTACCCGCACATCTCGACGCAGCCGCAGGTGATGAGCGGACGTCCTTGCATCGCCGGTACCCGGGTGCGCGTCATGGACATCGTCGCCGCGCGGCAGGCCGGTGTGCCTGACGACGAGCTGCTGGAATACTTCTCGTCCCGCACCTTGGCACGCGGCGAGCTTCATGCCGCTCTCGCCTACTACTACGACCATCAGGACGAGATCGACGCAGCGCTCGCCGAAGACGCGGAGCTCGGACGACAGGCCGAACGTAAACAGGCTCAGACCGGCCGCTGAGCGGCTGGATGGCCGGCCGTTTTCCGCTGCTGTTGGACGAGCACGTACCGCGCGCCTTCGCGCCGGCCAGTGGGCTGCTACTCCACGGCGAGGATCTCCGGCACGATCCGGCCGTCGGCGATGGTCAGGACCGCGACGGTCAGCGGCAGCTTGAAGCGCCGGGCGCCGCAGGCCCCGGGGTTCAGGAGCAGGCACGCTCCTTCCCAGGAGAGCTCCGGCCGGTGGGAGTGGCCGAAGACGAGGAGGCGCAGGCGCGGCAGCCAGCGCGGGTCGGCGTCCTCGCGGCGGTGGATCATGCGGAAGGGGAGGCCGTCGAGGTCGCCTTCGATCGACTCGGGGAGCCTCCCCATGGCGCCGGTGTCGGTGTTGCCGCGCACCGCCTCGACCGGCGCGATCACCCGCAGGGCGTCGAGGATCTCCGGCCCGCCGACGTCTCCCGCGTGGAGGATGCGCTCGCACCCGGCGAGGCGCTCGAGGACGGCGGGGCGCAGCAGGCCGTGGGTGTCGGAGAGGACGCCGATGCGCACGGCGGAAGGGTAGCGCGGGAGCGGCTCGAGATCCAGGTCGAGACCGGCCGTGTTCCGCCGGACGGGTCCGGGCGACGGAGCGTTGTACGATCGGGGTCATGAGGTCCCCGAGGAGGAGGCGCGCGCTCGCGGTGCTCGCGGCATGCGCCGGTCTCGCGGTCCTCGCCGCCGCGCCCGCCCTCGCCCAGCCGCCGGCTCTGCCGGGCATGTCCAAGCCGAAGGCGGTCGACCCGCATGTGGCGGCGGCCGGCGCCGCGGCGCGGGCGGCGCGCGACCGGGCTCTGCTCCAGGAGCTCCGGCATCCGAACACCTGGGGCCAGGCGGGGGAGCGGCTGGTCGGCCGCGCCGTCGACTTCCTCCCCTCGCTTGGCGCCGCGGTCCTCATCCTGCTCGTCTTCTTCGTCCTCTACCGCGTCAGCCACCGCCTGCTGCACGGCGTGCTGCGGCGCACCCATGCCGATCCGGCGGTGCTCGAGATCGCCCTCAAGCTCACCAAGTTCATCCTCTTTGCCTTCGGCGTCGTCATGGCCGCCGGCCAGCTCGGGTTCCAGATCGCCTCGGTGCTCGCCGGCCTGGGGATCGTCGGCCTGGCCGTGGGCCTCGCGGCGCAGGACACGCTCGCCAACCTGGTCGCCGGGATCACCATCCTCTGGGACCGGCCGTTCCGCATCGGCGACAACGTGACCGTCGCCGGCACCTTCGGCACCGTCCAGGAGATCGGCCTGCGGACGACCCGCATCCTCACCAACGACAAGATCGACGCCATCCTGCCCAACAAGACGATCATCAACGAGAAGATCATGAACCACACCCGCACGCCGCAGCTGCGGCTCGGCATCCCGGTGGGGATCGGCTACGGCGAGGACATCGGCGAGGCGCGCCGCGTGCTCGCCGCCGCGGTCGCCGAGCATCCCGGCGTCCTCGCCGACCCGCCGCCCAAGGTGGTGGTCACCCAGCTCGGCGACTCGGCGGTCGTCCTCGAGGTGCGCGTCTGGCTCGCCAACCCGCACCTCGAGACCGAGGTCAAGGTCGACCTGATCGAGCGGGTGAAGACCACCCTCGACGAGGCCGGGATCGAGATGCCTTTCCCCACCCGCAGCGTGCTCGTCGCCGGCCCCGGCCCGCTGCCCGCGCCGCCCCGGTAGCGGGTCCGTTGGGTCCGGCTGCCCTTCCAGGCGGCCGTCCTCGGGACCCGACGGACCCGGTACCGCCGCCCCCGGCGCGTTGACCCCCACCCGGCCGGTTGCTACACTCGGCCGGGTCCTCTACCCCCACCAGATGATCGTCGAGAAGCGGCATGTGGACGGGTTCACCCTTCTGAACGTCGAGGGGGTGATCAAGCTGGGCGAGAGCGCCCAATTCTTCGCCCAGACGCTCGAGCGGGCGCTCTCCGACGACGAGGGCCACGTCATCATCGACTTCTCGCGGATCAACTACATCGACTCGACCGGGATCGGCGAGCTGGTGGGCTATCTCGGGCGCTTCCGCGACTTCCAGCGCGCCCTCATCCTGGTCCGCCCGTCGGACCGCATCCGCAAGCTCCTCCAGGTCGCCCGGCTCGCCGAGCTGTTCCCCACCTACGATTCGGTCGGCGCGGCGATCGCCGGAGAGAGCGCGGGGCACTGACCCTGTTCGCCCGCGTCGCGACGGTGCTGAGGAACGGCCTCCCGGAGTCCTGGCACTTCGGGACGGCGGCCGTGGTGACGCCGGAGGGGCGGCTGGTGGCGCGCCTGGGCGACCCCGAGTCCGCCGAGACGGCGACGTTCCTGCGCTCGGCGGCGAAGCCCTTCCAAGCCCTGCCGCTGCTGCTCGGGGGCGGCGCCGAGCGCTTCGGCCTCGACGGCGCCGACCTGGCTCTCGTCTGCGCCTCGCACAGCGGCGGCCCCGAGCACGTGGCGCGCGCCGCCGCGCTCCTCGAGAAGGGAGGCTTCGCCGTCGGCGACCTCCTCTGCGGCGCCCACCCGCCCCTCGGCCGCGAGGAGGCGCGGCGCCTGCGCCGGGAGGGGACCGCCCCCACCCCGCTGCACAACAATTGCTCGGGCAAGCATGCCGGGATGCTCCTCGCCTGCCGCCTCCTCGGCTTTCCCAAGGAGGGCTACGTCGACTCCGATCACCCGCTCCAGCGGCTGATCCTGGAGCAGGTGTCGCGGCTCGCCGGGGTGCCGGCGGGCGAGATCGGCGTCGGGGTGGACGGCTGCAGCGTGCCCGCCTACCGCCTGCCGCTCGCCGCCGCGGCGCGCGGCTACGCGGCGCTGGCGGATCCCCAGGCGGCCGGCCTCCCCGGCGATGTCGCGGCGGCGGTCCGGCGGGCCATCGGGGCGATGGCCGGCGCGCCGGAGATGGTCGCCGGCCCCGGCCGCTTCACCACCCGGTTGATCGCCGCGACCGGCGGCCGGGTGGTCGGCAAGGAGGGGGCCGAGGGCTTCTACGCGCTCGCCGTGCGCGGGCCCGTGGCCCTGGGGATCGCCCTGAAGATCGCCGACGGCGGCGAGCGCTGCCGCGACGGCGCCGTCCTCGACCTGCTGCGGCAGATGGGGTCGCTCTCGGGCGCGGAGCTGGCGGAGCTCGACGACCTCTACCGGCCGGTCCTCCGCAACTGGCGCGAGCTCGCCGTCGGCGAGGTGCGCCCGGACCTCGCGCTCGAAGAGGTGGAGGTCGGATGCGCGCGCTGAGCCGGCGCGGTGCGGGAGGTACGGCGGGCGGTACGGCGCGGGCGGCTCTCGCCGTCCTCGCGCTGCTCGCCCTCGCGGCCGCGGCGCTGCCGCTCGGCGGCTGCCACGGCCGCAGCCTGCGCCATCCCTTCCGGCGCACCAACCGGCCGCCCTTCCGGCGGGTGATCCCGGCGGTCGCCTACGAGATCCAGCGCGACAGCCCGGGGATGCTGATCCTCGACCTGCGGGCGCCCGAGGAGTACCAGGGGGACAACGGGCACCTGCCGCGCGCCCGCAACATCCCCCTCGACGAGCTGCCCTATCGCCTGATCGAGATCAGCGGCTTCCGCGAGGAGACGCTCCTCGTCTACTGCCGCGACACGCCGTGCGGCGAGGCGGGGATGCGGGTGCTCGTCGCCTCCGGCTTCGACGACGCGATCCTGATCGAAGGCGGCATGGAGGGCTGGATCCGCGCCGGCTATCGGACGGTGCTGACCGTCCAGGGCACGCGGGCGGCCGCTCCGGCGAGCCCCCAGCCGCCGGGTTGAGCCGGGGGCGTCGATCCGATTCCCCTCCCCGGCCGTCCACCCGGGGCGTCTCTACGGCTGGGGTTCGCTGCGCTCACCACGGCCTACGCGCTTGGGCCTCACCCTCACCGATCCCATCCCGATCCGCGCCACGCACCGCGGCAGCGCCGTCGCGGTCGCCCGGCGCGCGGCGCGGTAGCCCAGCGAATCGAGCGGAAACCCCGGCGCGCGGCGCGGTTGCCCAGCGCGCGAACGGAAAGGCGAGCGCATCGAGCGGAAGCCGGGCGCGCGGCCGGGAAGCCCGGCGCGCGAACGGGAGGACGAGCGCGCGGCCGGGAAGCCGGGCGCGCGCGCGGGAAGCCCGGCCGGCGACGGATTCGGGCGGCCGCGCGGCGGGCGAGCGGAAGCGTGCGGGTCTTCCGGGAAGAGACGGCGCCTAAGAGGAAAAAATGAGTTCTTCCCGGAAGCGGGCGGGGCGCAACAGGAAGGCGTCAACCCTTCCCGGAAGAGCTCGCGAGCCGCGGGAAAACCCCGGCTCTTCCCGGATAACCCCGGCTCTTCCCGGAAGAGGGTGGGCGGGAAGGGGAAGAGCCAGGCCCTTCCCGGAAGAGGGCGCGCGCCGTGGGACGACGCGAGCCCTTCCCGCCGTCTCAGCTCACCGGCGGCTCGTCGGCCTTCGCCGCGGCGGGAGTGGCGCCGCCGCGGCGCGACGCCGAACGCGACCAGCCGGTCGCTCTCGAGCCCCAGGGAGCCGCGCAGGAGCGCCGCGAGCTGGTTGCGCCGGGCGCGGCCTGGCCGAGCGTGGCCATCGGCGCGTGGTGGGTCTCCCGCAGCCTCATCGACCGCGGGATCGTCGCCGAAGCGCCCCGCGCGTGTCAAACGGGGTTGGCGGAGGGGCGCCGGGATTGGAGTCGGGGGACATCGCACAGTCCACCCGGGGCGTAGAGACGCCCCAGTCCGTAACCACGGACCTACCGCGGTCCACCGCCGTCGGGGCGTCTCTTTAGGCCACGAATCGCCCTGCCTGCGGGATGACCCGCATGGGCCCATTCGCCGACTGCCGCGGCGGGGCGATGGCGGTACCGACGTCGCGTGTCGCCGGCGGTGGTGGCCGTTGTGGCGTAGGAGACGCCCCGACGGCGGTGGCCTCGGTAGGTTGGTGGTCACGGACTGGGGCGTCTCTACGGCGGTGTGTCCATCCGCATGAACCGTAGCGGCACAGGGGGGCGGATCAACCGGGGTTGGCGCGGGCGGCGATGAGGCGGAGGCAATCCGCTACAAATCGCGGCTACAATCGCGGCTGCAAATCGCGGCGACGAATCGGCTGGACCCGCTCGGAGCCCGCCTCGAACTTCCCACGGGAGAGAGCCCCGCATGACCGCCCCGACACCCGTTGCAACCCCGCGCTCGACGACCGAGATCCTCGGCGAGCTCAAGGCCGTGCTGGGCGACCGCCTCCTCCTCGCGGAGGAGGTCCGCGACGCCTTCCGCTCCGACTTCGGCCGCCTGGTCGACCGGCTGCCCGCCGCCGTCGCCCGCTGCGGCTCGGCGGCGGACGTCGCCCAGGTGGTGCGCTTCTGCCGCGCGCGGCACATCCCCGTCGTCCCCCGCGGCGAGGCCCACACCCAGAGCGGTCAGGCGACGAGCGACGGCGGCGTCGTCGTCGACACCAGCTCGATGCAGACCATCCACGAGATCGACGCCGAGGGCCTGACCGTGACCTGCGACCCCGGCGTCGTCTGGCGCGACCTCGTCGACCGGACGCTCCCCCAGGGGCTCGTCCCGCCGGTGCTGACCAACAACCTCGGGGTGACCGTCGCGGGGACGCTCTCGATGGCGGGGCTGGGCGTCGCCTCGTTCCGCTACGGCACCCAGGCCGACAACGCGCTCGAGCTCCAGGTGGTGACCGGCACGGGCGAGATCGTCACCTGCTCGCGCCAGGAGAACCGCGACCTCTTCGACGTCGTGCGCTGCGGCCTCGGGCAGTTCGGGATCATCACCCGCGCCAAGATGAGGCTGCGCCGCTGCAAGGACAGGGTCCGCAAGTACTACCTGGTCTACGACGACCTGGGCGTCCTCATGGAGGACGTGAAGAAGGTCATGAGCCCGGACAACCCGACCTTCTCGAGCCTCGAGTGCTGGTGCACGCCCTGCCTCCAGGGGCTGAAGAAGATCGGCGAGGGGATGACGCTCGGCGAGGGGATGCAGACCTTCGCCTACTGGCTCTACCCGGTCCACCTGACGGTCGAGCTCGATCCGGCGGCCCCTGGCGAGGGCCCCGAGGACGGCCCGGACACGGCGGCGACCCTGGCCGGCCTGCGCCCTTACCGCCACCTCCACACCGAGGACTTCAGCCACTACGAGTTCGCCCACCGCATGGACCCGGTCTTCGAGCTCTGGCGCCGCAGCGGCTACTGGGACATGCCGCACCCGTGGATGGAGACGACCCTCCCCTGGGACACGGCGCGCGAGTTCATCGAGCAGGCGCTCTCGATCACCCCGCCGCAGGCCCTCGGCCCCGGCGGCCACATCCTGCTCTGGCCGGCCGCGACCGGCACCTCCGAGGTGCCGCTCTTCATGCATCCCGAGGGGGAGTACGTGATGGGCTGGGGGATCCTGCCGGCGGTGCCGCGCGCCTTCCTCGACCGCGGGCTCGCCCAGCTCGACATGGCGAGCGAGCTCTCGATCGTCTACGGCGGCAAGCGCTACCTCTCCGGCTACATCACCTTCGACAGCGCCGAGAAGTGGGCCCAGCACTTCGGCGACCGCTGGCCGCGCATCCTGGCGGCGAAGAAGGCGTTCGACCCGGACGGCATCATGGCCCCGGGCTTCATCCGCTACGAGTAGGTGGGCGGCCGCCCGCAGCGGAGCCAACTCGAGCCAGTGCCCCCTACCGGGGCCGGCGGACGTCCTGGACGTCGATCGTCGTCCCCTGCTGGCAGGTGGAGCCCTGGGCGAGAGCGCCGGTGACCGTCACCCGGTCGCCGGTCTTCCAGCCCTTGAGATCTCCGGCGAGCGTGTAGATCCTGCCCTTCGCGGTGCGGAGCACCGGACACTCGACGCCCTCGCGGGTCAGCGTGCCGGTCACCTGGAGCCGCTTGGCCTTGCCGAGCTTCGCGGAGTCGTCGAGCTGATGGACCCGCTGGCCGACCATGCCGGGCGCCGGGGTCAGCGGATCTCCCGGCTGGCGGGATGCGGGCTCGAGCCGATCCGGCCGCACGCTCTCGACGAGGATCGACGGCCCCCGGCCGCAGGGAGTCTCGCCGCGGCGCCGGCCGGTGACGCGGACGCGGGCGCCGGGTGTCGCCTCGGTCAGCCGACCGATCAGGACGTAGGTCTCCCCCGACGGGGTGCGGAGCCGCTGGCAGTCCTTGTCGCGCGAGAGGGTGCCGGAGGCGACGATGGCGTCGGCGGGAGGTTGGCGGGAGCGGCCGCGGGCTCGGTGCCCTGGGCGGAGTCGCCAGCCGGGTCGCCTGTCTGGGCGGGGTCGCCTGCCTGGGCGCTGGCGGCGAAGGCGGCCAGGGCGGCGGCGAGGAGCAGGGTGGGAAGGGCGCGCTGCGGGTTCTTCCTGGCGGTCCTGTCGGTCATGTCCGGTCCTCCTCGGGGATCGATGGCTGGTGCGTCACCAGCCTATAGGTATACGGCGGCGGCGCCGGGCGAATCTGATAGCCTGCCCGGCGTCATGAGCGACCCCGACGCCGAGCCCACCGCGCGGACCCTCGTCCGCATCGCGCACAGCCCCGACTCCGACGACGCCTTCATGTTCTACGCCTTGACCCAGGGCCTCCTGGCGACGGAAGGGCTCGAGGTCCGCCACGTCCTCCAGGACATCGAGAGCCTCAACCAGGCGGCCTTCCACGGCACCTATGAGATCACCGCGCTGTCGTTCCACGGCTATGCCCGCCTCGCGGACCGCTATCAGCTCATGCCCTCCGGCGCCAGCTTCGGCGACGGCTACGGACCGATCGTCGTCGCCCGCCGGCCGCTGGCGCGCGAGGACCTGGCGGGCCTGCCGGTCGCCATCCCCGGCGAGCTGACCACGGCGCACCTCGCCCTCCGGCTCTGGCAGCCGGCGGTCGCCACGCGCATCGTCCCCTTCGACCGCATCCTGGACGCGGTGCAGAGCGGCGAGGCGGAGGCGGGGGTCGTCATCCACGAGGGGCAGCTCACCTACGGCGATCTGGGCCTCCACAAGGTCGTCGACCTCGGCGAGTGGTGGAAGGGGGATACCGGGCTGCCGCTCCCGCTCGGCGGCAACGGCATCCGGCGCGACATCGAGCCGGCCCTGAAGCGCCGGCTCTGCCGCCTGCTCACCGAGAGCATCGAGTTCGGGCTCGACCACCGCGCCGAGGCGCTCGGGTACGCGATGCGCTACGCCCGCGGGCTCGAGGACGACCCCGCCCGCTCGGACCGCTTCGTGGGGATGTACGTGAACGACTGGACGCGCGACTACGGCGAGGCGGGGAGGAGGGCCGTCCAGCTCCTGCTCGACCGCGGGCATCAGGCCGGCGTGCTGCCGGAGCGGGTCGAGGCGGAGTTCGTGGAGACGGCGGCGGTCGTGCCGGCCGGGAGCTGAGCCGGCTACAGGCTGCCGGCCGTGGGAATGCCGCTCGCGGCGACCTGCTCGGTGAGCACCCCGGCGCGCTCCGGCATGATGTTGGTGCCCAGCCGGCAGCCCTTGCCCGTGGTGACGTAGCCGTCGATCCAGATGTGCTCGCCCTTCTTCGGCCCCTCGAGGTCGCGGGCGAAGGTGTAGAGGGAGCCATCGGTCGTGCGCAGGGCGGCGCAGCCCATGCCGTTGTCGGTCAGCACACCCTCGACGTGGACCGGCTGGTTGAGGGCGAGGGTGCGGACGGCGTTCGACTTCGCCGGCGGTGCCGAGGCGCAGGCGGCGAGGAGGGTGGCGGTGAGGAGCGGCGAGAGGCTGAGGAAGCAGCGAGCGGGGTTCATGTCTGGGTTCTCCGTTCCTTGGTGCTCTCGGACGTTACCCATTAGAGCAAGGCCTGTGCCAGGCCCCAGCATCCAAGGGTTGCGCCTCGCCCGATGAACCGTCCCGCCGCCCTCGTCTTCGATCTCGACGGCACGCTGATCGACTCCCGGCGCGACATCCGCACGGCGGTCAACCGCCTGCGCGCCGACTTCCGGCTGGCGCCGCTCGGGCTCGCGGAGGTCGTCGCCATGGTGGGGGAGGGGGCGCGGGTCCTGGTCGCGCGGGCCCTGACTCGCCCGGGACCGCGCCGGAGCGGCTCGACCAGGCCGTGGCGAGCTATCTCACCTATTACGACGAGGTCGCCTTGGACACCACCCGCGCCTACGACGGCATCCCGGAGATGCTCGCCCGTCTGGCCGCCGCGTATCCGCTGGCTCTCCTGAGCAACAAGGGGGAGGCGACGTCGCGGCGGATCCTCACCGCCCTCGGCCTCGCCGGCGGGTTCCGGGAGATCCTGGGCGGCGACAGCCTCCCGACGAGGAAGCCCGACCCGGCCGGGCTGCGCCTCGCCGCCGAGCGGTTGGGCGTTCCTGCCCGCGGCGTGGCGCTGATCGGCGACACCCGGATCGACGCCGCCACGGCCGCGGCGGCCGGCTGCGCCTTCCTCCTGGTCGAGTGGGGCTTCCCGCCGCCGCCGGCCGTGGGCGAGATCCGCGCCGACTTTCGCGCCGCCACTCCGGCGGAGGTCGCCGATCGGCTGTTGGCTCTCTAGCGACTTAACTTCACGGATCCGCGTGGTACGCTGGCGCGAGACCCGGGCCGCCGGTCGGCGGTCTCCCGCCCGTCTGCAATCCAACAGGACCCTGGGGGAGGAGCATGGGATCGAACAGCGGATTCAATGAGATGACCCCGCCTGCCGACGGCCGGGAGATCGTCTGGCACGAGCGCGAGAACCGGCTCGAGATCCCCGACCGGCCGATCGTCCCCTTCATCGAGGGGGACGGCACCGGGCCGGACATCTGGCGCGCCACGAAGCGCGTCCTCGACGCCGCGGTCGAGAAGACCTACCGGGGCGCCCGCTCCATCGCCTGGTTCGAGATCCTCGCCGGCGAGAAGGCGAACGCCCGGACGGGATCGTGGCTCCCCGACGACACCGTCGCGGCGATCCGCCACTTACCGCCTGGCGATCAAGGGCCCGCTCACGACGCCGGTCGGCGGCGGCATCCGCAGCCTGAACGTCGCTCTCCGGCAGCTCCTGGACCTCTATGCGTGCGTCCGCCCGGTGCGCTGGTACGAGGGGGTGCCGTCGCCCGTCCGCCATCCCGAGCGGGTCGACATGGTCATCTTCCGCGAGAACACCGAGGACGTCTACGCCGGGATCGAGTGGCCGGCGGGCTCGCCCGAGGCGAAGCAGCTGATCGACTTCCTGGCCGGCCTGGGCAAGACCGTGCGGCCCGACAGCGGCATCGGCATCAAGCCGATCTCGGAGACCGGCTCGCGGCGGCTGGTGCGCCGGGCGGTCGCCTACGCCCTGGCGAGCGGCCGCAAGTCGGTCACGCTGGTGCACAAGGGCAACATCATGAAGTTCACCGAGGGGGCCTTCAAGGACTGGGGCTACCTCGAGGCGCGCGAGAATTTCGGCGACCGGACGGCGGTCGAGGGCGGCGAGCGGGCGGGCGACGGCAGGGTGCTGATCAACGACCGTATCGCCGACTCGATGTTCCAGCAGGTGCTCCTGCGCCCCGAGGAGTACGACGTGATCGCCACCACCAACCTGAACGGCGACTACCTCTCGGACGCCCTCGCCGCCCAGGTCGGCGGCCTGGGGATGGCGCCGGGGAGCAACGAGGGCGATGGGATCGCCGTCTTCGAGGCCACCCACGGCACCGCCCCGAAGTACGCCGACCAGGACCGCATCAACCCCGGCTCGCTCATCCTCTCCGGGGTGATGATGCTGCGCTGGCTCGGCTGGATCGAAGCGGCCGACGGGGTCGAGACGGCCCTCGCCCGCACCGTCTCGCAGAAGCGCGTCACCTACGATCTCGAGCGGCTGATGGAGGGGGCGACACTGCTGCGCACGTCGCAGTTCGCCGAGGCCATCGTGGAGAACCTGGCCTAGCCCGCCGCCGGCCGTCCGCCGCTCCGAACGCCATCTTTTCTCAAGGGGAGATCTGCCGATGCAGCACAAAGTGACCGTGGTGGGGGCCGGCAACGTCGGCGCCACCACCGCGCAGCGCATCGCCGAGCGCGAGCTGGCCGACGTCGTCATGGTCGACGTCGCCGCCGATCTCGCGGCCGGCAAGGCTCTGGACATGATGGAGGCGGCGCCGATCCTCGGCTTCAACGCCAAGATCGAGGGGGGCGGCGATTACGCGCCGACCGCCGGCTCGGACATCTGCGTGGTGACCGCCGGCCTCGCCCGCAAGCCCGGCATGAGCCGCGACGACCTGCTCAACAAGAACACCGAGATCCTGAAGGGGGTCGTCGAGCAGCTCGTCGAGCGCTCGCCGGAGACCATCCTCATCATCGTCACCAATCCGCTCGACGCCATGTGCGAGGTGGCGCGGCGCGTCTCGGGCTTCCCCCGCGAGCGCGTCTTCGGCATGGCCGGCGTCCTCGACGCGGCGCGCATGCGCTGGTTCATCGCCGCCGAGCTCCACGTCTCGGTCGAGGACGTCGACGCCTTCGTGCTCGGCGGCCATGGCGACAGCATGGTGCCGCTGCCGCGCTACGCCACGGTCAACGGCGTGCCGCTGCCGCAGCTCCTGTCGGCCGAGAAGATCGAGGCGATCAACCAGCGGACGAGGAACGGCGGCGCCGAGATCGTCAACTACTACAAGTCGGGCTCGGCCTACTACGCGCCGTCGGCCGCGGTGCTCGACATGGTCGCGGCGATCCTCCACGACAAGAAGAAGATCCTCCCCTGCGCCGTGCTGCTGCAGGGCGAGTACGGCTACGACGACCTCTTCATCGGCGTGCCCGCCAAGCTCGGGCGCGGCGGTGTCGAGGAGGTGGTGCAGCTCTCGCTCACCACCGAGGAGAAGGGGGCGCTCGCCCGCTCGGCCGACGCCGTCAAGAGCCTCGTCGAGAGCCTCAAGATCTGATCCGGAGGGTGCCGCGGTCGGGGAACGGCCGCGGCGCCGGCTCGATCGGCGTTCCTCCCGCGATCGAGAAACTCTCCCTCCGCCGCTGCGTAGCCATCTCCGATGCGAAGCGCGCGCGCGATCCTGCTCTGGCTGCTCCTCGGGATCGCCGGGGCGGGGCTCCTCGTCTGGGCCTATCCGCGGGCCTTCCCCTTCCTGCCCCACGGCTGGCGGATCGACCAGCGCCAGGCGGTCGCCATCGCCCTCGAGCGCCTGCGCGAGCTGGGGCCGCCGGTCGAAAACCCCTACGTCGTCACCCGGCTCGGCACCAACGCGCTCCTCGAGCGCCGGCTCCTCCTGGCGCGGCAGGCGGGCCGCGAGGGGGAGGTGCGGGCCTCCGGCCTCACCGGCCGGCTGCTCGTCTGGGAGGTGACCGTCTACCCGCCGGACGCCCTGCGCGACCAGTGGACCTACCAGGCCGAGGTCGGTTTCGACGGCAAGGTGACCGAGCTGCGGCTCAACCTGGACCCGGAGGCGAAGGGCCGGCCGATCCCGCTCGCCGCGGCCCGCGCCCAGGCCGACGCCTTCCTGGCGCGCCAGGGGATCGACCTCGCGCGTTACCGCGAGCCGGTGCCGCGGAGCTATCAGCTCGCCGCCCGCACCGACCTCTACCTGCGCTACCCGGACCGTCGTCCGACGCCCGGCGGTGGGCAGCACGGCATCCAGGTCGCCTTTCTCGGCGACCGGCTCGCCGGCTTCGAGAGCTGGTGGGACAGCGATCCCCGGCAGCGGGACCTCCAGCGCATCGTCCAGCAGGTCGCCTTCGCCGGGATCGGATCGGTGATCCTCACCTATCTCGCCCTCCTCCTCCTCGCCGTCCCGTTCCTCAGGCGTTATCACGAAGGGGAGATCGGCGTGCGGCGCGGGATCGAGCTCTTCTGTCTGGTGCTGACGGCGGGGATCGTCGAGTTGCTCCTCGCCGGGGGGGCGTTCTCGCAGGGAGCGGGGTTCGGCTTCGCCACCCGCCAGCAGCTCACCTGGCTGGTGGTGGTCGCCCTGTCGATCTTCCGGGCCGGCCCCACCGCGCTCCTGGCGTTCTTCGCCTGGTCGGTGGGGGAGTCCATACTGCGCGAGCGCTGGGGGGGCAAGCTCGCGGCCTTCGACGCCCTCTTCCAGGGCGATTGGGCGAACGCCACGGTGGCGCGCGCCTCGCTGCGCGGCGCCGCGGCGGGGATCTGCATCGCCGGCGGCCTCGTCGCGGCCACTCTGCCGTTGGCGCGGGCCGGGGCCTTCCCGATGATCGCGACGGTCCTCTCCGGCACCGAGGATTCCCTGCTGCCGAGCCTCGAGCTCCTCGCGAGCGCCCTCGTCGCCGGCCTGCCGATGCTGCTGACCGCCGCGCTCTGCGTCATCCCGCTGTCGTTCCGAGGTCTGGGGCGAGCCGGCGGGGCCGTCGTCTCGACGGTGTTGATCGCGGTCCTCCTGACCCCCTATCTGTCCCTGCCGCTGCCCCTCCCCTGGGGTTTCGCCATCGCCTTGGTCCTCGGCGCGGTCGTCCTCCTCCTCTTCCTGCGCTACGACTTCCTGACCGTGCTCCTCGCCGGCCTGCTGGCGCCGCTCCTGGTCGCGGCCTTCCCGCTCCTCGTCGCGGCCTCGCCGCGCATCGCGGCGCACGGCTGGATCGCCGTCGCCTTGGCGCTGGCGCCGCTCTGGGCGAGCCTGCGCTATCTGGGGAGCGACCGCGAGTTCGTCTACCGCTACGAGGACATCCCGCCGCACGTGCGGCGGATCGCCGAGCGCGAGCGCCAGCGCGTGGAGCTCGAGACCGCGCGCGGCATCCAGAGCTCGATCCTGCCCGACCTGCCGCCGCAGCTCGCCGGCGTCCAGCTCGCCCACGCCTATCTCCCGGCGACCGAGGTGGGCGGCGACTTCTACGACGTCCTGGCGCTCGAGGACGGGCGGCTCGCCATCGCGGTCGGCGACGTCGCCGGCCACGGCGTCTCCTCCGGGCTCGTCATGTCGATGGCGAAGTCGGCGCTCGCCGTCCAGGTCACCTTCGACCCCGACGTCCAGGCGGTCTTCTCGACCCTCAACCGCATGGTCTTCCAGACGGCGAGGAAGCGCCTCCTGACGACGCTCTGCTATCTGCTCCTCGACCCGGTGGAGCGCGAGCTCCTCTATGCCAGCGCCGGCCACCTCTTCCCCTACGTGATCTCCCCGCGCGGCGCGGTCCACGCCCTGGAGTCGATCGCCTATCCGCTGGGCGTCCGCGGCGAGCTCAAGGTCGAGGCGCGGAGCGCCCATCTCGCGGCCGGCGACATCCTGTTCCTCTTCAGCGACGGCGTCGTCGAGGCGCGCAGCGTCCCTTCCTTGGGCGACGGCGAGGAGTTCGGCTTCCCGCGCCTCGAGGCCAGCCTCGCCCGCCACGCGGGCAAGGGGGTCCAGGGCCTCTGCGACGGCGTCCTCGCCGACGTCCAGCGGTTCACCGGCAACGGCCAGCGCGAGGACGACCAGACGATCCTGGTGCTGCAGCTGGCGGCGGACTAGGCATCGATGGCGCTGAGCATCAAGAGCACGGAAGTGGAGGACATGCGGTCTTCGTCTCTCGGCTCTCCGGGTAAGCAGGAGTAAGCACGCGGCACGCTTTCGCGGATGCGTTGGGCAAGTGCTCGCGACCGGGAAAGGCCACACTCGCGCCCTCCCCCGAGCGGGGGATTCGCCGGGAGTGCCGGTGCGCCTAGAGTGGGGGCAGGTCAGAGGAGGCCCAAGCCCATGCGCCGATCCGCCGCCCTTTCGCTGCTGCTCCTCCTGCTGCTTCCCCTTCCCGCGCCCGCCGTGGCCGGCCCGCCGGCCGCTCCTGCTCCCCCGGCGGGCACCCATCCCTCCTATGCCGAGCGCTCCTCCGCCCAGAGGCGCTTCGTCGAGAAGTACGTCAAAGCCCACCCGGCGGCGCTCGCGGCGCCCGCCGACCTCGACCGCTTCCTGGTGCAGCTCCAGGCGGCGTGGGCGAAGTCCCTCGGCGGCTCCGCGTCCGACCCGGCCCTGGCGCGGCTCGACTCCTCCATCCCCCTCGTGGCGATGCTCGCGCTGACCGCGCGCAAGCCGCCGGATTGGGCGCGCTGCTACGTCTGGTCCCACCACGCGCTGCCGGCCTTCTATGCCGATCTCGACACCATGCGGTCGGGACCGGTCGCTGAGCGCGCGAGCCTGATCGGGCCCTTGAGCATGGTCCACGTCCTCGGCTACCCGGTCTCCGAGTGCAAGCTCCCGCAGGCGGAGTGGAACCGCTTCCGCGCCGCGATGGACGAGCTGGCGCGGGTGACCGGGACCTATCTCGACCGCCACGTCTATACCCCCGAAACGCACAAGGAGCTGCTCCAGCTCCACGAGTATGCGCGCGACCAGCGGCCGGTCCTCGCCGTCCTCGACGCCCTCCAGCACGACGACCTCGCGCGGGCGCGCCGGGAGCTCGCCCAAGGGTTCGCCCAGGGTGCGCATTACCTGTGGTACCTGGACGGCGCCGGCCACAGGCTGGTGGACGCTCACCGCGCGCGCGGGCAGACCGACGAGGCCCTGTCCGTCCTCGACCTGATCGCCCGCTCGACGCGGGTCACGGACCTGTCGTCCGAGGACTTGAAGGGCTGGTACGTTGCGGCCGATCCCCGTAGCGGACCGGAGCGGTACGCGCGGGCGGCGGCCACGCGCCCGACGGAGCTGGTCCCCGCGGGCGAGCGGGTCGAGCTCTCCGGCCGCTACGTGGAGCTCGCGAGCGGCCGGCCTCTCGACCTTGCGAGCCTCCGGGGCAAGACCGTGCTGCTCGACTTCTGGGCGACCTGGTGCGACATCTGCCTCTCCGAGGTCCCGCGGGTCAACGCCATCGCCGAGCGCTACGGTGCGGGCAGCAAGCTCGTCGTCGTGGGCATCTCGAGCGACGCGCTGACGGGCCAGAAGGCGCCGGAGTCGGCCGTGCGCGACGTGGCGCAGAAGAAGGGGATGCGCTATCCCGTCCTCTACGACCGCCCGGAGGGCTCCCTGACCGAGAGGTTCGGCGTCGAGGCCTGGCCGGGCCGCATCCTGATCGGGCCCGACGGCAGGCGGCTGGGGCCGCCAGGGCCGATTCCGCACAACCTCAGCCTGGACGAGATCGAGACCTACCTCGCGACGACCTGGCGGCCGGCCCCCGGCTCGCCGCCCCGGCCCTCGTCGTAGCCGGTTGCGGCGCTACGCGCGCCAAAGACGGACGTGCGGGTGGCGATCGAGCCACTCGGGAGGCCGTGGGCGGCCCACGGGGAGCCATCCGACGGGCCATGTGCTGCTCGCCGCCTCGCGGCCCGTGCCGCGGCGCGCGACGGAGCCGGTCGTCCCGGGCACCGTGCAGTACGAGCTGGCGGTCATCGACTCTTCGCACACCGGCCACGGCCCCACCGATACCCGTCACTACGCGAAAGGCAAGTTCCACAGCGGTGTGGGAGAGGGGCTCTTTCGCCTCTATGCCGGCGCGGACGGCAAGATCGCCGCGTACTCCTGGAGCGTCACCAAGGCTTCCGAGGTCTACACGCCAACCGAGCGCGATCTCGTGATCGGACGCCTGAATCACCAGATCAAGCCGACCGGCCATCCCGGCCATGTCGACGCCGAGCCGGGCGACGAGTCCGGCGACGACGACGCCGCGGCGCCCGTCGCGATCCACTCGAGCGGCGTGGCGGCGGGCACGCTGGAGACTCGAGGCGGTGGTTGAATTCTTCCAGTTTTCTACCTACACTCTCTGAATGGCGCTGAGCATCAAGAGCACGGAAGTGGAAGACCTCGTGGAGGCGCTCGCCAGGATGACCGGAGAGAGCAAGACCGAGGCGGTCCGACGAGCGCTGGCCGAGCGCAGCGAGCGCCTGAGCCTGCAACAGGGCCACCGCGAGCGCGGCACCGACTTCCTGCGGTTCCTCGAAGAAGAGGTATGGCCAAAGGCCCCGCCGGGCCAGCTTGGCCGCCGGCTCAGCCGTGAAGAGGAAGACGAGATCCTGGGCTACGGACGGACGGGCGCTTGATCCTCGACACCTCGGTCGTCGTGGCAATCGTCCTGCGGGAGCCTGGTTACGAGGAGCTGGTCGGCAAGCTCCAGTCCGCGGGGGCGATCGGCATGGGCGCGCCGAATCTCGTGGAGGCCGGGATCGTCCTGTCGGCCCGCCTGGGCATCGAGCCGCAAGCCGTTCTGGACCGTTTTCTGCGCGACTTCGGCGTCGTGCCGGTGGTCTTCGGAGAGCGGCACTGGCGGGAGGCGTTAGACGCCTTTCGCCGTTTCGGGAAGGGGCGGCATCCAGCCTCCCTCAACTTCGGCGACTGTCTGAGCTACGCCGCTGCCAGAGTTGCCGACCATCCCCTTCTGTTCGTCGGCGACGATTTCCCCCATACCGATATCGAGGCGGCCTGAAACCCTCGGACTGCCGAGGCCCCTGGTCTGACTCGAGCAGCTCCTCGCTTCCTGCGCCGGCTGCCGAGCCTCGTCTTGCGGCGGGCCGAGGATTAGGCGATCCTCGGCCGATGACCGCCACCCTCCCCCGGCTCTCCGTCTCGCTGGAGGACGTCCGCGCCGCCCAGGCGCGGATCGCCCCCTACGTCCACCGCACCCCCGTCCTCACCTCGCGCCAGCTCGACGCGCGGCTCGGCTGCCGGCTCTTCTTCAAGTGCGAGGTCTTCCAGAGGATCGGCGCCTTCAAGGCGCGGGGGGCGTTCTCGCGCCTCACCCTGCTCTCCCCCGAGGAGCGCGCGCGCGGCGTCGTCGCCTTCTCCTCCGGCAACCACGCGCAGGCGGTGGCCGTCGCGGCGCGGGAGCTCGGGATCCGCGCCACGATCGTCATGCCCGCCGACGCGCCGGCGGCGAAGCGGGCGGCGACCGAAGGCTACGGCGCGCGGGTCGTCCTCTACGACCGCGCCACCGGCGACCGCGAGGCGATCGGCCGGCGGATCGCCGCCGAGGAGGGGGCGGTCCTCGTGCCGCCGTTCGACGACGACGCCATCATCGCCGGGCAGGGGACGCTCGCCCTGGAGCTCCTGGAGGACGTGCCGGACCTCGACGTCCTGGTCTCGCCCTGCAGCGGCGGCGGCCTCCTCTCCGGCATCGCCGTCGCCGGCCGCGGCGTCCAGCCCGACCTCGCCGTCTGGGGCGTCGAGCCCGAGGCGGGGGACGACATGCAGCGCTCGCTCGCCGCCGGTCACGTGGTCGCCGTCCCGGTGCCGCCGACGATCGCCGACGCTCTCCAGACGACGCAGCCGGCCGAGCGCACCTTCGCCATCGTCCGCGCCCTGGCGGCCGGCGTCGTCACCGTCTCCGACCTCGAGCTCCGCCGCGCTATGGCCCTCCTCGCCACGCGCATGAAGCTCGTCGTCGAGCCGGGCGGCGCCGCGGGCTTCGCGGCGGTGCTCCACGGCAAGGTGCCGGAGACGGCGGGCCGGCGGGTCGGGGTCGTCCTCTCCGGCGGCAACGTCGACCTCGAGCGCTTCGGCGCGCTGGTCGCCGGGCTCGAAGAGTAGCTCCTCGGCCCGCCAGGAGGCTGGCGAACGAACGCTCGATCCAAGTTTCCTCTTGCTTACCGAGAGGAGTCGTCCTACACTTCCCCTAGGAAACCGATATGAGTAAGCCGAACGACCTCGTCCAGGGCACCCTCGACCTGCTCCTGCTGAAGATTCTGGCGCTGGAGCCCCTGCACGGCTGGGCCATCAGCCTGCGCCTGAAATCCATCTCCGGAGACGTGCTGCAGGTCAGCGAAGGCTCGCTCTACCCGGCGTTGCACAAGCTGGAGCAGGAAGGCTGGATCACCGCCGAGTGGAAGCAGACCGAGAACAACCGGCGGGCGAAGTTCTATTCGCTCACCCGCCTGGGCAGGAGGCAGCTCGAATCGGAGGCGGCGAACTGGCAGCGGCTCTCGGCAGCCATCTCGCACGTCGTCCAGCTCTCGGAGGCCTAGGAGCAGTCATGCGGATGGGAGCACTGGTGGTTCACGGTGCCGTTGAGATTCCGATCGATCCTGCGCGGCCGGCAGGTGGAGCGGGAGCTCGCCGAGGAGCTCCAGTTCCACCTCGAGCACAAGATCGAGGAAGGCATCGCCGCGGGGCTTTCCCCGGCAGAGGCGCGTTACCGGGCCCTCCGCGCGATGGACGGGCTGGAGCAGCGCAAAGAGGAGATGCGAGACATGCGGCGCATCCATTGGCTGACGGATTTCATCGACGACGTGCGCTACGCGATCCGCAGCCTCGCGCCGCACGCCCGGGCTGGCGGCGTTCGTGGCGATCACGCTGGCGCTGGGGATCGGCATGACCGCGACGCCGTTCAGCATGGTCGATGCGCTGATCTTCCGGCCGTACCCCGTGCCGCATCCGGGCGGCGTGGTCAACCTGGTGAGCACGTCGCACGACAACAGCTTCGACTATTTCTCGTATCGCGAATACCTGGACATCCGCAGCAGGACGAAGAGCTACGACGGCGTGGTCGCCAGCGGCGATCGGGTAGGCGTCGGCTTCAGCGCCGAGCCCGGAGCGACGCCGCGGGTCCAGCGGCGGGATGATGGTCTCCGGCAACTACTTCCGGGTGCTCGGCGTCGAGCCGCGGCTGGGGCGCGGTTTCCGCGACGGACGAAGACGAGGTGCCCGGCCGCGATGCCGTGGTGGTGCTCGGGCCGGACTTCTGGAAGCACGAATTCGCCGGCGACCCCGCCGTCGTCGGCCGGACGGATTCGCCTGAACGGCAAGGACTTCACCGTCATCGGCGTCGCGCCCGAAACGTTCCCGGGGATGCAGATCTTCATACGCACCCGACTTCTACATGCCGCTCGCGATGGCGCGCGTGCTTTCGACCAACCCGCAGAAGAATTTTTTCGAGGACCGCGACGATCGCGAGCTGAACGTGAAGGCGCGCTTGAAACCGGGCACGACGCTAGCAGCAGGCGCAGAGCGAGCTCGCCGTGCTGGCGCGAGACTTCGAGCGCGAGTATCCGAAGCTCAATCGCGACCGCGGCGCGGCGGTGCGCACCCAGTTCGAAATGCGGACGCGGGACGATGACCGCAACTGGAAATTCAGCGTCATCTTCGCCATCCTCGCGCTCGCCGTGCTGCTGGTGGCGTGCACCAACGTCGCGGGACTGCTGTTGAGCCGCGCCCGCACGCGGACGCGCGAGATCGCCGTGCGGCTGGCGATGGGCGCCGGGCGTTTCCGGCTGATCCGGCTGCTGTTGACCGAGAGCCTGATCCTCGCCTGCCTGGGCGGATTGGGCGGCATCGCCGTCGGCTACGCCGGCATCGAGTTCCTTCAGCACGTTCAGCATTCCCAGCCGAGCTGCCGGTCACGATCCCGTTCCGGATGGACACGCGCGTGCTGCTGGCAAGCCTCGCGGTGTCGCGTGCTGAGCGCGTTGCTTTGCGGCCTGGCGCCGGCGCTGCAGAGCACGCGCGCGGACCTGGTGAACGGGCTCAAGTCGGCCGACGTGGACGTGCCCGGACGCAAGCGCCTGTGGGGCCGGAACGTGCTGGTGGTGGCGCAGGTCGCCATGTCGCTGATGCTGCTGACGGCGTCTTTCCTGATGGTCCGGGGCTTCCAGCAGTAGCCTGGTCGAGGGAACCGGGTTCGCCAAGGATCATCTGCTGCTGGCGCGGTTCGATCCGCGCCTGGTGCAGTACAACGCGGCTCAGACGCAGCAGTTCTACAAGCTGCTGGCCGAACGCGTGCGCGAGGCGCCCGGAGTCGGAGCGCTGGCTCTGACGCAGAACCCGCCGCTCGGCGCTGGACAGCTTCGACGCCCTCGCCTTCGTGCCGGACGGTTTTCAGATGCCGCGCGATCGCGAGAACTTCACTTCGACGATGGACACCGTCGACGAAGGATACTTCGCGACGATGGGAATACCGATCGTGCGTGGCCGCGGGTTCCTGGCTTCCGATACCGCGGACGCGCCGCGCGTCGCGGTCGTCAACGAGCAGTTCGCGAAGCACTACTGGCCGGGCGCCGATGCGGTGGGCAAGCACATCCGGCTCGATCGCCGCGACGGCACGCCGGTCGAGATCGTCGGCGTCGCGCGGACCATCAAGTATCGGGACACCAGCGAAAGGCCGACGGATTTCGTGTATCTGCCGCTCGCCCAGCATCCGGTGGCGCGAATGGTTCTGCTGTTGCGGTCGAGCGGCGATCCGCTGCAGCTGGTCCAGCCGGTGAAGGACGTCGTCCGCAAGCTCGATCCGAACCTGCCGGTGTCGGAGACGCGGACGTATGAGGACCTGTACCGGTACCATGCCGTGGAAGGGCCGCGGGTCGGCGATCGAGCTGATCGGTACGATGGGCGCGGTCGGCCTCCTGCTGGCCATCGCCGGTCTGTACGGACTGGTGGCGTACAACGTGAGCCGCAGAACCCGCGAGATCGGCATCCGCATGGCGATCGGCGCGGGCTCCTTCGACGTGCTGCGCCTGGTGATGGGCAAGGGCCTCGTGCTGGTGGGGATGGGAACGGCGATCGGGCTGGCGATGGGTTTCGCCGTCGAGAGGCTCATGAACTCCATGCTGTTCAACGCCGGCGGAGTCGACGTCGTGGCGTATGCCGTCGTCGTGCCGTCGCTGTTTCTGGTGACCATGCTCGCGGCCTACGTGCCCGGCGCGGAGAGCCTCCCGGCATCGCGCCCACCCAGGCGCTGCGCTACGAGTAGCGCGGCGCGCAGGCCGCCGGCCACGTGGCTCGAAGAGTAGCGTCCCCAGCGCAGTACAAATGGCCGGTGCGCTCGTGGTAGGGTTTACCGTCCGTACCACCCGCTCGGGCCGCCTGCCTGGCGTCTCGTCATGCTGGTGGCGAGTTGAATCGGGAGGGAAGACCTGAGCATCTCGCGATGTGCGCTGGCTCTTTCCGCGCTTCTCGTCACCGCCGTCCCTGCCATCGGCGAGAGCGCTGGCGCGGTCTCGCAAGCGCCGACCGCTGCGCGGACAGGCCACCGCACGGACATCCTCTTCCCTTGTCAGCCGGACGGGACGACTCTCTGCCTCGATGGCATGCGCTTTCAAGTGACGGCCTCCTTTGCCGTGAGCTCGACTTTCGCAGGGCCGGCCCAGGTCGTCGGTCTGACCGATGACACCGGCTACCTCTGGTTCTTCAGCCAGGAGAACGTCGAGATCGTGGTCAAGGTGCTCGATGGCTGCGGCGTCAACGGACACTATTGGGTGTTCATCGGCGGTCTGACCAACGTCGATCTGTGCCTGACGGTCACCGACACGCAGACAGGAGGCTTCACCCTCTACTGCAACCCGGCCGGCACGCCCTTCCAGCCCGTCCAGGACACCTCGGCTTTCCCTACCTGTCCCTGATCTGATCCCCTCTTTGGGCTTTCCGGGCGTCCGGCTCGCAGGCCCGCGGCAGACTGCGCCGCGGGCCTGGAGCGCTTCGTCGGGGTAGGGGGCTACGGGTGGCTCACCACCTCGATCCCCTTCTCCAGCAGCTCGTCGCGGCCAGCGATCACGCCGGCGAGGGTGCGGCCGACCGGGACGGTGGGGTGGATCCCCACTCCGTGGTGGGGCGAGCCATTCTTCTTCCGGACGTCCATGCCGGTAAAGCGCAGCGTGTAACCGCCGGCCACCGGGACCGGGTCGAGGCCGCCGTTGGTACCCCCGGTGGGCCCGCCCACGAGGGCGCCGAGGTGTTCGGCCTCGACGATCCCCATCAGGCTCTCGGCGTAGGAGAGGTCCTGGCCGTTGATCAGGAAGGCGACGCGGCGGGTGAGCCGGGGCGCCACCGGCGTCTGGAAAAAGTATTCCGACCGCCAATCCCAGCCCTGGCGGTCGGGCCGGGTGACGATCGGGATGTTGAACCAGTTCGAGGTCACCGGCTTGTCGATCAGGTGGCCGAGCACCACGGGCGAGAGGAGGAAGGGGTAGCCCCGCATGTCGAAGACGATGCCGTCGGCCGCGGCGAGCTGGTCGACAGCGCCCTGGAGATCGTCGTCGCTGATCCGGGAGAGGTCGACGTAGTAGATCCCCGGCCGCACCTGGGCGATCTGCTCCGGCCGCGGCTCTACCGGGCTCCCGAGGCCGCCGACACCGACGGTGCTGCCGACCGGCGCGGTATAGGCGACGGTCACGGCGCGGACCGGCCCGCCGGCGTGCGGCTGGACGGCGAGCGTCGCCGTGCCGCCCGGCAGGCCGGCGGCGAGCTCGATCAGAGCCCTGTAGCGGAGCCACTGCGGGGTGGCCGCCGAGGTCAGGCTCTCGATCTCGGCGAGCGCCGCCGCGGCCGGCTGGCCGTTGATGGCGAGGACGCGGTCCCCCGCCGTCATGCCGTGCGTCGCGCCCGGCTCGACCGAGGTGATCACCAGCTGGTCTTCGATCACGTCCCAGGTGAAGGCGAAACGCACCGGCAGGGTGACGGGCAGGACCCGGGCGTGGCCGTCGTCCAGCTCGGTCACCAGGCGGCGCAGGGTGCGGAGGTAGGAGGCCTCGTCGGCATCGACCGCGGCGGAGGTCAGGGCGCGGCGGAGGGCTCCCGGCATGTCGACGCTGGCCTGATCGACGTACGGATAGAAGTGCTGCAAGACGCCCCAGCCCACCATCGCCCCGGCGAGCCGGGTGGTGCGGTCGAGGCCGCTCGGCACGAAACCGGCCGGCTTGTCCGGCACCGGCGGCACCGTCGGCTGAGGCAGGTGCGGGAAGGTCCCCTGATCGTTGGCCGGCAGCGCCATGGGCACCAAGGCCGAGACCCCGCCGCCCAAGTCGGCCACGAACGGCAGCGCGACCGGCCGCACGTGCGAGGCGAGCTCGGCGGCCCAATGGCCGACCGCCGCATCGGCGGCCGAGCGCAAGCTGTACTCGGCCCCGAACGGCGTATGGGACAACAGCCAGCCGCGGGGCGACAGGCCGGCGACCACCTCCTCCAGGTCCGGATTGATCAACTGGCCGGTGACGTCGAGGCCGTCGGCGGTCGCCCGCACGTCGTCGAAGGTCAGCCGGCCGGTGCCCGTGAGGTCGAAGGAGAGCGCCAGCAGGGTGGCGTCGCCGGGCACCTGGGCGTCGATTTCCACCCGCCGCCAGCCGCCACGGGTGATGATGGGTTGGCTCCAGGCCGCGGAGCCGCTGCCAGAGACGGTGGAGGCGTTGAGGTTGAGCGCCGCGCTGCCCGCCGCCCCGGCGGTGAAGCGCACCGCGGCGGAAAGCTGGACCCGGTGGCCCCGCAGCCGCTCGACGTCGAGGTCTTGTTCCACGCTGGCGGCCGCCCCATCCAGCGCCCGGCCGACTTCCACCCGCTCGCTTTCGTAGGAGGTGATAGTCCCTGTGTGGAGCCCGACGCCCTCATGGCGCCACGCCAGCCAGCGGACCGCGCCGCCGCCGCTCACGGCTGGTGGAGGCCCGGCTGCCGCCGCGGAGGACAGATGAAACGGAAGCACCTGGACGGTCGGAGCGATGCCGTCGAAAAGGGTGGAGAGAGCGGCGGCGAGCTCGCCCGGGTTGCGGGCCGCCTCGACCCGCTCGATGCCGGCCATCGCCAGGGCGTCCCAATCGGCGTTGGCAAGCCCGGCGGCCTGGTCGCTGGGGTGGAAGAAGCGGACGTAGCCGATCAGGCGGGTGAGCGCGGTCAGGTTGGTGAGGCCCCGTTCCGTCAGCGGGCGGGGCGGCACATCGCCCGCCGCCGCCGCGGACGCGGGGGCGACGGGGCCGAGCAAGAGCCATCCGAGGATGGCGAGGGCAAATGGTTTTTTCACGATGTCTCCTTTGCGATAGCGCCCGGCGGACGCCGCGGCGCAAGTGGTCTGCCTTCTAGATCGCAAAGTCGACGGTAAAGCCGACACCCGGCCTCCGGGCCGCGCGCAGGAGGAGGACCCCACCACCCTGTCCGAAAGGAGGGACCTGGTTCTCGCCGAACCAGGCGGTGTCAGGAGAATATTGGAGCTTCTGAACAGCAGCCTAGCGTTCCCGAGCGCACCGGCAGATCTAATCCCGCGGGAAGACCCCCTGCCCAGGCGCCAGCAGGGCGTCCGGATCGAAGGCCCGCTTGGCGGCGAGGAGCTGGGGCCAGCGGGATCCGAAGTGCCGCCGCCAATCCTCGGGGCTCATCGGCACCGAGTCGACCGGATAGAAATACCCGCCCACCGCCCGCGCCTGCTCGAAGAGATGCCGGTTGGCGGCGGTCAGCTCCGCCGCGCGCTCGGGCGTGGGCGGGATGGCATTGCGCAGCAGGGCGAAGAGAAAGAAGGTGTCCCCCTCGGGGATGCGGAAGTTGGGCGTCGTGAAGCCATCCCTCCGATAGGGATAGATGAGGACCGTCCCCTGGCCGAGGTCCGCGGGGTCGAGGGCCGCCAGGGTGCCGCCGATGAAGCTCTCGGCCTGCCTCGTGGGCAGCAGCAGGTCGACCCAGGGATGGGGGAAGTACCAGGCGCCGACCTGCTTCAGGAGCTCCACTAGGGGCGCCAGACGGTTCAGGTAGTCGAAATAGGGCATGTCCTGGGCCGTCTGCTGGCCGGGCAGGAAGTGGAGGCCCGCCAGCAGGGCATGGTCGTCGGGCTCGTGCCCCGGCGTGAAGCCCTTGGTCGCCTCCAGGGAGTAGGTCCAGCCGCCGGTCCCGTCCGGCGCGGCAAAGCCCTGGACGGTGTCGAACCGGCGGCGGCCCTCGATCAGGATCAGCAGGTCTTCGAGAAAGACGTGGAGATCCCCATATTGGGCCGTATAGAAGCGAGTCTGGTCCGGGGCGGGCACCAGGCGCACCCGCGCCCGCACGATGACGCCGAACTGTCCGAGCCCGGCGAGGACGGCGTCGAAGAGCTGCCGGCGGCGGGTGGGAGAGCAGGTGACGAGCTGGCCCCGGCCGGTCACCACCTGCAGCTCCAGCACGTTGCTCACCTGCGGGCCGGCGCGGAAAGCCTGGCTGCCCACGCCGCCGACGGCGAGCGTGCCGCCGACCGAGAGGTCGATGTAATCGGTCAGGGTCGGCGGCGCCAGGTCCCGCGGGATCGTCTGCCGTAAGAGGTCGCTCCAGAGCACGCCGGCGTCCACCAGGGCATCCGCCGCGTTGATCTCGTGGATCGTCGCCAGAGAGGACATGTCGATGACGACGCCGGCCGCGACCTGCGCCTGCCCGTGGGTGCTGTGCCCCTGGCCGCGGGCCGCCACCTGGATGCCGTGCCGGGAGGTGAAGTCGAGGAGCCGGACGACGTCGTCGACCGACCCCGGCCGCAGCACGGCCATGGGCCGGCGATGGATGAAGTGGCCGAAGTCGTCCGCGGCGGCGGCGAGGGATGCGTCGTCGGTGAGGAGCTGGCCGTCGAAGGAGGGGAACCCCTGCGCCGCGCTCACCCGGCCGGTGGCGAGCTCCGCCGCCGTGACCCAGCTCCGCGAGTGGACATCGAAGCCGACGACGGCGACCGCCGCGAGCGCTCCGCGCAGGAAGCCGCGGCGCGACACCGCCGCAAGCTTGGATTGGTGATCCGTAGTCGTCTCTTTCATCTTCGACCTCTCCGGCAGAGTCATGGAAGCGCCACGACTATAGGCAACGAAGCGGCGGATGTCTGCCCGGACGGTTTGATACACTTCGCGCGCTGCGGCGGAGACGGGCCGTCCTACCCCCGTTCGGGGATTTCCAAGCTCCACTCGCCAAGGAGGACGATTTGAAGATCCACGAGTATCAGGCCAAGGAGATCCTGCGCCGTTACGGGGTGGCGACGCCCCGCGGGCAGGTGACCGCCGACCCCGAGGAGGCGGCGCGCCTCTGTGCCGAGCAGGGCGGGCGCTGTGTCGTCAAGGCGCAGATCCACGCCGGCGGGCGCGGCAAGGGCGGCGGCGTCAAGCTCGCCAAGTCCCCCGAGGAGGCGCGCGAGATCGCCGGCCGCATCCTGGGGATGCAGCTCGTCACCCCGCAGACCGGCCCCGAGGGCCAGCTGGTGCGGAAGGTCCTCGTCGAGGAGGCGCTCGACATCGCCTCCGAGCTCTACCTGTCGGCGACCCTCGACCGCGCGCGGTCGCTGCCGATCCTCATGGCGTCGAAGGCGGGCGGCATGGAGATCGAGGAGGTCGCCGAGCGCGACCCGCGGGCGATCTTCCGCCAGGAGTTCGATCCCCATCTGGGGCTTCTCCCCTTCCAGGCGCGAGCGGTGGCCCGCGCCCTCGGCCTCTCGGGCGATACCGCGAGGAAGGCCGCCAAGCTGGTCACCGCGCTCGCCGCCGCCTATCTCGCGACCGATGCCTCGCTGGTCGAGATCAATCCGCTCCTGGTGACCGGCGGCGGCGACGTCATGGCGCTCGACGCCAAGATGAGCTTCGACGACAACGCCCTCTTCCGCCATCCGGACATCGTCGCCATGCGCGACCTCGCCGAGGAGAACCCGATGGAGGTCGAGGCGGGCAAGTACAACCTGAACTACATCAAGCTCGACGGCGACATCGCCTGCATGGTCAACGGCGCCGGGCTCGCCATGGCGACGATGGACATCATCAAGCTCTACGGCGGCGATCCGGCGAACTTCCTGGACGTCGGCGGCTCGGCCTCGCAGGACGCGGTCAAGAACGCCTTCCGCCTGCTGGTCTCCGATCCCAGCGTGCGCGCCGTCCTCATCAACATCTTCGGCGGCATCGCCCGCACCGACCGCATCGCGCGCGGAGTGGTGGCGGCGATCGCCGAGCTCGGCGACGTCAAGCTGCCGGTGGTGGTGCGGCTCGAGGGGACGAACGTCGAGCAGGGGCGCGAGGTCCTCCGCCAGGCGCCCTTCCAGTTCATCGTCGCCGAGCAGATGGCGGACGCCGCCGAGAAGGTCGTGGCGGCGGCGAAAGGGGGCCGGTAGATGGCGATCTGGGTCAACGACGACACGCGGCTGCTGGTCCAGGGCATCACCGGCAAGGAGGGCAACTTCCACGCCCTCGGCTGCCGCGACTATGGGACCAAGGTGGTCGCCGGCGTCACCCCGGGCAAGGGGGGCGAGTCGGTCGACGGCATCCCGGTCTTCGACTCGGTCGCCGAGGCGCGCGAGGCGACCGGCGCCAACGCCAGCATGATCTTCGTGCCGCCCCCCTTCGCCGCCGACGCCATCATGGAGGCCGCCGGGGCGGGCATCGAGCTCACCGTCTGCATCACCGAGGGCATTCCGGTCGACGACATGCTGAAGGTGAAGGCGTTCCTGCGCGACCATCCGACGCGGCTGATCGGTCCCAACTGCCCGGGCGTCATCTCGCCGGGGATGGCGAAGATCGGCATCATGCCCGGCCATATCCACCGGCCGGGGAGCGTCGGCGTCATCAGCCGCTCGGGCACCCTCACCTACGAGGCGGTCTGGCAGCTCACCAACCTCGGCCTCGGCCAGTCGACCTGCGTCGGCATCGGCGGCGACCCGGTCAACGGCACCAGCTTCATCGACGTGCTGGCGGCCTTCAAGGACGATCCGCAGACCGCGGCGGTGGTGATGATCGGCGAGATCGGCGGCAACGCCGAGGAGCTGGCGGCGGAGTGGATCCGGGAGCACTTCGACCGCCCGGTGGTCGGCTTCATCGCCGGCCGCACGGCGCCCCCCGGCCGCCGCATGGGCCACGCCGGGGCGATCGTCGCCGGCGGCAAGGGCACCGCCGCCGAGAAGATGGAGGCGATGCGGGCCGCCGGGCTCCACGTCGTCGAGTCGCCGGCCCAGCTCGGCGAGACCGCCGCCAAGGCCCTCGGGCGCTGAGGGCGGAGGGAGAGGACCAGCGAGGGATTGCGGGGGTGACCGGGATCGAACGTCTGCCGGGCAACGGCTGGCTGGCGCTCCTCGGGGGCGGCGAGTTCAGCTTCGACGAGACGCTCGCGGCCGATCGCGCCTGGCTCGCCAAGGCGGCGCCGGGGCCGATCGGCTTCATCCCGGCGGCCTCCGGCTCGGCCGACTACGGCCAGCACCTGGCGACCTACTTCGGCGAGACCTTCGGCCGCGAGGTCGAGGTGATCCCGATCTACCGCGGGCGCGACGGGCGGCGCGGGCGCAACGCCGAGCGGATCGCCGCCGTCCCCGCGGTCTACCTGGGCGGCGGGGTCACCGACCACCTGATGGAGGCCCTCGCCGGGACGCCGGCCGCCGAGGCGCTCACGGCCAAGCTGCGGACGGGCGGCGTCGTCGCGGCGATCGCCGCCGCGGCGCAGTGCGCCGGCGCCCTGGCGCGGAGCTTCTCCCCCAAGGAGCGCCTGCCCGGTCTCGGCTGGCTGCCGCGCGGGGTGGTCGAGCCCAACTTCGATCCCGCCCACGACCGGCGCCTCCGCCGCCTGCTCGCCGCGGCCGAGGTCTCCTGGGGCCTCGGCATCCCGGCCGGGGCCGCCGTGCTCCTGGGGCCGGAGGGAGCGGTCGAGATCGAGGGGACGGTCTTTCGGATCGAGGGCGCCGAGGGCGACCTCGAGGTGATGGGCGAGGGGAGCGCGGCGGGAGGGGATCCGGATGGAGGGGTGGATTGACAGGAGCACGGCTTCCTTTGTCATCCTGAACGAAGTGAAGGATCTGGGCGGGGGGAGATTGCCGTGAATGCGCCCGACCCCCAGATCCCTCGCTGCGCTCAGGATGACAATACGATCGTAGGTGCGATCGCCTGATTCTAGTGAGGTGCCCGGATGGAGCGCAGCGGATCCGGGTGCGATGAATACGGAGCAGATCTCTGATTCCGCTGTGCTCCATCCGGGCTACTGAGGCTGATTTAAACTGCGAGCGAGCAAGGGAGCGAATCACATGGAAACGACATTGGCGATCCTCAAGCCGGACACCGTCGCGGCGGGCAACGCCGGGAAGGTCCTGGCCCATCTGCAGCAGGAGGGCTTCACCCTCCGCGGCATCAAGCTGGTGCGCCTGGCGGACGCCCAGGCGAAGGCCTTCTACGAGGTCCACCGCGAGCGGCCCTTCTACGGCAGCCTCGTCGAGTTCATGACCAGCGGCCCGGTGATGCCGCTCGCCTTGGAGCGCGAGGACGCCGTCGCCCATCTGCGCCGGGCGATGGGGGCGACCGACGTCGCCAAAGCCGAGGCGGGGACGATCCGCCAGCTCTTCGGCACGTCGATCGAGCAGAATGCCATCCACGGCTCCGACTCGGCCGAGAACGCGGCCCTCGAGCTCGCGTTCTTCTTCTCCCGCTCGGAGCTGCTCGCCGCCCGTTGACGCGCTGACGCCGGAGGAAACCATGGTCTACCGAATCCCCCACGCCGCCCCGGCCAGCCAGCTCCCCGCGGAGCGGCGCGGCCGGGTCGTCGCCCGCTTCTGCCACGTCTGCTCCTCGCTCTACCCGCTGCACCGCCGCACCCACTCCGGGCACGCCACCTACGGCAGGGATCACGTCGCCTCCCCCTGTGCCCACGAGGGGGACGAGTTCGTCGACGGCGCGGCGTGGTGGGAGCCGGCGGTCGAGATCCTGCCGGCCGCCCTCGCCGGCGACCCCGGGGTGGCGGGCTCGCCGCTGCCGGGGACGGAGCCCGAGGCGAAGCGGCCGTCGGCTCGCGCTCCGCCGACTCCAGCCGCTCCGCCGACTCCAGCCGCTCCGCCGACTCCAGCCGCTCCGGCGAAGCCGTAGGCCGGTCGGGGTGCGAGGGCGGGCGAGCCCAGGATGGCCGAGCGATTCCGCTGGAGCGCCCTCGAGCGGCACCTCGCCGAGGTGCGCGGCTGCCGCAAGTGCCCGGCGGTCGAGCCGCCGCCGGTCGCCGCCGCGCCGGAGCGCGGCTGGCGGCCGCGGATCATCCTGGTGGGCCAGGCCCCCGGACCGCGCGAGGTGGGCGAGCAGCGCCCCTTCGCCTTCACCGCCGGCACCCGCCTCTTCTCCTGGTTCGCGCGCCTCGGGGTGCCCGAGGAGGAGTTCCGCGCCCGCGTCTACGTGGCCGCGGTGATCCGCTGCTTCCCCGGCCGCGCGCCGCAGGGCGGCGACCGCGTGCCGTCGCCGCCGAGATCGCCAACTGTGGGCCCTACCTCGAGCGCGAGATCCAGCTCCTGCGTCCGGCGACGGTGATCGCCGTGGGCCAGCTCGCGATCGCCAAGTTCCTCCCCCAGCCGGCGCCGCTCGACGCCCGCGTCGGGCAGATCTTCCCCGGCGAGCGCGGCGACGTCCGCTTCGACATCCTCCCCCTCCCCCACCCCTCCGGCCGCAGCACCTGGCTGGTGAAGAAAGAGAACCAGGAGCGCTTGGATCGCGCGCTCGCGGCGCTCGCCGCGACGCGCGGGTGGCGGGAGACGTTCGGGGAACGTGCCGTGCCGGAGCAGTGCTAACCTGACGGGCACGGCACTCGCCGAGCAACTCGCGGGGATCCAGGGCTCGCCTCGAATCCATACCCGCTCATCCCGAGGAGCGTCGCCGTATACTGGTCTTATGAAGATCAGGGTCGTCGTCCATGAAGCCGAGGAAGGCGGGATACTGGGCCGAGGTCCCCGCGATCCCGGGTTGTGCCACTCAGGGTGAGACATTCGAGGAGCTGCTCCAGAACCTCTATGAGGCAGTGGAAGCGTGCCTTTCGGTGGACGTCGAGCCTGCTGAGGAATCCGGAAGAGTCGTCGAAATCGCCGTATGAGCCCGCTCACCGGCAAGGAGCTGTGCCGGCTACTCGAGCGCCACGGCTGGATTCTGTTGCGAGTGCACGGTAGTCATCATGTTTATGGCAAGTCCGGGATCTCGGTGAGGCTCTCGGTACCGGTCCACGGGAATCGAACTCTCAAGATCGGTCTCCTCAAACATCTGCTAAGAGAAGCGGGGATTCCTTGGGAGTAATCCGCACTAGCTGGTAATCAGTAACGTGTCCCTACCGCCGCGCCTCCAGCCCCGCCGGCCGCAGCTTTCTTTCCACCGCCGCGAGCACCAGATCGACCAGCAGCGCGAGCAATGCCGCCGGGATGGCTCCCGAGAGGATCATCCGGTTGTCGGCGAGCTGGAGGCCGGTGACGATGGGCTCTCCCAGGCCGCCGGCGCCGATGAAGGCGGCGAGGGTGGCGGTGCCGACGGTGAGGACCGCGGCGGTGCGGATGCCGGCCATCAGGATCGGCGCGGCGAGGGGCAGGCGCACCTGGCGTAGCACCTGGACCGGCGTCATGCCGAGGGCCAGGGCCGCCTCGACGGCGCGCGGGTCGGCGTCGCGGACGCCGGTGAAGGTGTTCCTCACGATGGGGAAGAGCGAGTAGACCCAGAGCGCCACCACCGCCGGCACGGCGCCGACGCCGAGGAAGGGCAGCATGAAGGCGAGGAGGGCGAGCGAGGGGATGGTCTGGGTGAGGCCGAGCGCCCGGATCACCGGCTCCGCCGCCCTCCGCCGGCGCTCGAGGACGAGCCCCAGCGGCACCGCGACGAGGATGCCCAGGGCGAGCGCCATGGCGGAGAGCCCCAGGTGCTCGGCGGTGCGGGCGAGGAGCGCGCGGCGCTGCTGCCATAGATACGTCAGGAACCCGCGCTCCCGCGGCCGGCGCTCGGCGGGCGTCGTCTCCCTGCCGCCTCTCTTCAGCAGGCCGAGGGCGGCCAGCGCGTCGCGCGCCACCACGGCCTCGCTCTCGTGCCCCTCCTGCAGGCGGAGGTTGAGCGCCCGCATGCGCTCCTCGTCGAGGGCGCCGCCGAGGAGCGCGAGCGCGCTCCCCAGCTCCGGGTGGCGGGCGAGGGTCGCGCCGCGCACCAGCGGCGCCGCCTGGTAGGGCGGGAAGAAGTTGCGGTCGTCGCGGAGCACCCGCAGGCGATAGAGGACGAGGCGGCCGTCGGTCGTGTAGACGTCCAAGGCGGCGATCCGCCGCTGCCCGGCCGCCTGGTACTGGATCGCCTGCTGCATCGGCTGGACCTTGCCGAAGTGGAGGCCGTAGGTCGCCTCGAGCCCGAGCAGGCCGTCCTGCCGCCCGACGAACTCGTAGCCGAAGCCGGCGGTGAGGCGCGGCGCCACGCGCGCGAGATCGGTCAGCGTCGTCAGGTGCTCGCGCGCCGCCAGCTCCTCGGGCACCGCCACCTCGAAGGAGTTCTCGAAGCCGAGCGGCGCCAGCCACCACATGTCCCAGCGCCGCAGGAACTCGGTCCGCACGCGGCCGAGCGTCGCGGTGGCGGTCGTCCCCGGCCGCGCCGGCTCGCCGAGGAGGGTCACCAGGCCGGTGCCGGTGTACTCCGGGTAGAGGTCGATCGCCCCCGCCTTCAACGCCTCGAAGCAGACCTGCGTGCCGGCGAGGCCGAGGCGCCGCTCGACGCGGAGCTTCGTGCGGCTCTCGACGAGCTGGGCGAACATCTCGGCCAGGAGCCGGCTCTCCTCGAAGTTCTTCGAGCCGACGACGATGCGGTCGGCGGCGGCGAGCGGGGAGGCCGCCGCGAAGAGCGCGAGCGCCGCGGCGATCACGGCGATCGAAGCGATCGAAGCGATCGAAACGATCGAAACGCCCGCGGCGGCGCGGCGCTCAGCCCGCAACGTCGCCTCCGCCGCCGTCCGGCAGCCCGACGACCAGGGTCAGCAGCCGCCGCACGTAGCCCGCTTCCGGATGGGCGCGGAGGTCCTCCGGGGTGGCGAGCTGGAGCAGGCGCCCGCCCTGCACCACCCCGATGCGGTCGGCGAGGAGGAACGCCTCGGCGAGGTCGTGGGTCACCAGCACCAGGGTCTTGCCCAGCCGGCGCTTGAGATCGAGGAACTCGCGGTGGAGCTCGCCGCGGGTGAGGGCGTCGAGGGCGCCGAACGGCTCGTCGAGGAGGACGGTCGCCGGATCGCCGGCGAGGGCGCGGGCGAAGGCCACCCGCTGCCGCTGGCCGCCGGAGAGCTCGGCCGGGTAACGCGCCCCGTGCAGCTCGGGATCGAGGCCGACGAGCGCCAGCATCTCCCTCGCCCTCGCCTGCCGCCGGTCGCGCTCCCAGCCGAGCAGCCGCGGCACCAGCTCGACGTTCGCCGCCGCCGTCCAGTGGGGAAGGAGGCCGCCGTCCTGCGGCACGTAGCCGGTCCGCCGCCGGAGGGCGATGGGGTCGAGCTCGACCGCCCGCCGCCCGGCGACCCACACCTCGCCCGCCGTCGGCTCGGTCATGCGGTTGAAGAGGCGGAGCAGCGTCGTCTTCCCCGAGCCGCTCTCGCCGACCAGGGCGAGGGTCTCGCCGGGGGCGACCTCGAGGTCGACGCCGGCGAGCGCCGCGGTGCCGTCGGGGTAGCGCTTCTCGACGCCGCGCACGGCGAGGGCGGGCGCGCTCACCGCCGGGTCCGCGCCGCGGCCAAAGGGGGGAGGGGTCTCACCGCCCGCAGTCTACCGCCGCCCCTGGCGCCGGGGGCGGCCCGCCGCCCGGGGCCGCCCAGTCCACGCCCCAAGACGATGCCGTCCCCGGCCGAGGACGAGCCGGCGGCCCGCGCCGTGGAAGCCTTTCGCGCCAGTCATCGGATAACGTTTATTTTCTGTAGCTTACGAGACGAAGCGCGGACCGCGGCGCCCTGGCACGGATCGTGGACTATGGGGTTGGCAGGAGGAACGACCCAATGCGCAAGACCCTGCTAGCTCTAGTTCTGACCGGTACGGCGATGCTCGCCCCCGGCCTCTCCGCTCCCGCGCAGGCCCGCGTGGCTTTCCGCGTGGGCACCGGCTTCTGGGCCGGTCCCCTGCAGATCTCCCTGGTCTACGGGCAGCCGTTCCGTGCGCCGCGCGCGGGCTACTACTACCGCTCGTACCGCCCGATCGTCTATCCCGGCTACTCGTGCAACCAGTGCTACGTCGACCAGGGGGTCTACTACTACGATCGCAGCTGCCCCCTCGTCCGCGCCTACTTCAGCCACTACCAGCTCGACCCCGACGCGGTCTTCTCCCGCTACGCGCCCCGTGGTTACGGCTACGGGTATGACGGTTACGACAGTTACGACGGCTACGACAGCGGGTACTACTCCAACTACGGTTACGACGGCGGCTACTACCCGGGCTATGCCTACGACGGGTACCTCGGCGGCTCGATCGGCTTCTACGGCGGCTACGACCGCTACTACCGCGGGCGCGGCTACTACGGCCGCGGCGATCGGGACGACCGCCGCTACGGCCGCGGCGACCATGACGGCTTCCGTGGCAGCTACGGCCGCGGCGACGGCAACCGTGGCTGGCAGGGCCGGGCCGACGGCGGGTTCCGCCAGGATGGCGGCGGCCACGGCGGCAGCTACCGTCAGGACGGCGGCGCCCATGGCGGCGGCTACCAGGGTGGCAACCACGGCGGTGGTAACAATCACGGCGGTGGTTACCCGGGCGGCGGCAGCCATGGCGGCGGCAACAACCATGGCGGCGGCAACAACCACGGCGGCGGCCACGGGCATCACTAGGAACTAGACGCTGGGAAAGGTTCTCTCTCTCCTCTCCCTCCACGGCCGGGGCGGCTCCCTCCGCCACCACTCCGCCCCGGCCGTCTTTTTTCTCCCTCGCCGATCGATCGACGTCTCTCTATAAATCAGCGCCGGTAGCCCCGGCCCTTCCCGAGGTCCACGCCGCTGTCGCCCGCCGCTTATAATCACCGCGTGACCGAGACCGACGCGCTGGATCCGCGGATCGTCCCCCGCGCCGATCACCCCATCTCCCGCTCGAACATCGACCGCAACGCCCTGAAGGTCCTCTACCGGCTGCACAACGCCGGCTACAAGGCCTACCTGGTGGGCGGCAGCGTGCGCGACCTGATGCTCGGCCGCACGCCGAAGGACTTCGACGTCGGCACCGACGCGCGGCCGAACGAGATCCGGCGCCTGTTCTCGAACTCGCGCATCATCGGCCGGCGCTTCCGGCTGGTCCACGTCTACTTCCACGAGGGCGGCACGGTCGAGGTCTCGACCTTCCGCCGCGACCCCGAGCCGCGCGAGCAGGAGACCGAGCCGGGCGACCTGCTGATCACCAGCGACAACACCTACGGCACGCCGCGCCAGGACGCCTTCCGCCGCGACTTCACCATCAACGCCCTGTTCTACGACGTCGCCGACTTCTCGGTGATCGACTACGTCGACGGCATCGTCGACCTCGGGCGCCGGCTGGTGCGGGCGATCGGCGATCCGGACCTGCGCTTCCGCGAGGACCCGGTGCGGATGCTGCGCGCCTGCGAGTTCGCCGGGCGCCTGGGCTTCGGCATCGAGAGCCAGACGCAGGAGGCGATCCACCGCCACCGGCAGGACCTCGACAGGGCCTCGCGCGGCGCGGGTGACCGAGGAGATCGCCCAGCTCCTGCGCTGCGGCCATGCCGGCGCCGCCATGCAGTGGATGCTCGAGCTCGGCCTCCTCGAGGTGCTGCTGCCCGAGGCCTATGCCATGCTCGCCGCCGGCGAGCGCGGCCTGGGGAACTTCGGGCAGATCCTGCCGGTCATCGACCGCATGGTGGCGGCGGAGCGCGAGCTCTCGGACACCGCCCTCCTCGCCGCCCTCCTCCTCCCCAAGGTGCTTCTGCGCCGCTACGACGTCGAGGCGATCGACCGGCGGCCGATGAGCCGCGACGCCCTCTCCGTGCTGATCGAGGAGGAGGTCGCGCCGTTCCTCGCCCGCTTCACCGTCAGCAACCTCAAGTCGCAACAGATCCTCCACGCCCTGATGGGCTTCCAGCGCCTCTGCGAGCCCGTCTGGAAGCCCGCCGAGCGGGTGCGCTTCTCCCGGCGGCCGTTCTTCGACGACGCGCTCTTCCTCTTCGAGGTGCTGGTCGAGGCGACGGGCGAAGGGGGCGAGGCGCTCGCCGAGTGGCAGGCGGCGGCGCGCAAGCGCCCCACCGCCGTCAAGGCGCCGGCGCCGGCGGCGCGTGCGCCGCCGCCGCTTCGGCGGAGGCCCGGCCGCGCCCCCGCCGGCGCCGCCGCCGCCGCTGACCGGCGGCCGATCGATCCAGCTCGCGACGGCGGTTCGCAGCGGCGGCCAGCGCCTTCCGGGCGCCTTCCGACGAGTTGTGAAGAACGTCACAATCGATCCGCGATTGACATAGGATAGACAGGCGCTAGGGAGAGGGTCCCCCATGTCCTGGTTCGGCGAGGTCTACAGGTCCGCGGTCGGCAAGAAGGCGGTGATGGCCGTCACCGGCATCATCCTCTTCGGCTTCGTCCTGCTGCACATGGTCGGCAACCTCAAGCTGTACGAGGGGCCGAAGATGCTCAACAGCTACGCCGGGTTCCTCCGCACGGTGGGCTCGCCGGCGATCCCCACGAGCGGCCTGCTGTGGCTGGTGCGCGGGATCCTCCTCGTCGCCGTCGTCCTCCACATGTGGGCGGCATGGCAGGTGACGCGGCTGAGCCGCGTGGCGCGGCCCCATGCCTACGCGCGCCGCGGCGTCGTCCAGGCGAGCTACGCCTCGCGAACCATGCGCTGGGGCGGGGTCATCATCCTCCTCTTCGTCGTCTACCACCTGCTCGACCTGACCTTCGGCAGGCTCAATCCCAGCTTTCGCCTGCTGCCGACGGGGGAGCCCGACGTCTACCACAACGTCGTCGCCAGCTTCAGCGTCTGGTGGGTGGCGGCGTTCTACGTCGTGGCGCAGGTGGCGCTCGGCTTCCACCTCTACCACGGCATGTGGAGCCTCTTCCAATCGCTCGGCTGGAACCACCCGCGCTTCAATCGCTGGCGGCGGGGTTTCGCCACCGCCTTCGCCTGGATCATCACCGTGGGCAACATCTCCTTTCCACTGGCCGTTCTCTCCCGTCTGATCTCGTAGGGAGCCGCCGTGACGTCACCCGATACCTCGCCCGATCGCCAGCCCGGGCCCGCGCCGGGCTCCCGGCCGGATCCACGCTTGGATCCCAAGATCCCACCTGGGCCGCTCGCCGAGAAGTGGGTCTCGCACCGCGACCACATGCGGCTGGTCAACCCCAACAACAAGCGCAAGTTCACCGTCCTGGTGCTCGGCTCCGGCCTCGCCGGCGCCTCGGCCGCGGCGAGCCTGGCCGAGCTGGGGTACGTCGTGAAGTGCTTCTGCTTCCAGGACAGCCCGCGGCGCGCCCACTCGATCGCCGCCCAGGGCGGCATCAACGCCGCCAAGAATTACAGGAACGACGGCGACTCCGTCTTCCGCCTGTTCTACGACACCGTCAAGGGCGGCGACTTCCGCTCGCGCGAGGCGAACGTCCATCGCCTCGCCGAGCTGTCGGTCAACATCATCGACCAGTGCGTCGCCCAGGGCGTGCCCTTCGCCCGCGAGTACGGCGGCCTGCTCGACAACCGCAGCTTCGGCGGCGCCCAGGTGTCGCGCACCTTCTACGCCCGCGGGCAGACCGGCCAGCAGCTCCTCCTCGGCGCCTACCAGGCGCTGGAGCGGGCGATCGGGCTCGGCCAGGTGACGATGTTCCCGCGCACCGAGATGCTCGACGTGGTGGTGGAAGACGGCCGGGCCCTGGGGATCGTCGTCCGCGACCTGACGACCGGCGAGGTCACCTCCCACGCCGGCCACGCGGTGGTCCTCGCGACCGGCGGCTACAGCAACGTCTACTACCTGTCGACCAACGCCAAGGGCTCGAACGCGACGGCGATCTGGCGCGCCTTCCGGCGCGGCGCCTACTTCGCCAACCCCTGCTATACGCAGATCCATCCGACCTGCATCCCGGCCTCGGGGGACTACCAGTCGAAGCTCACCCTGATGAGCGAGTCGCTCAGGAACGACGGCCGCATCTGGGTGCCGCTCGATCCCAAAGACGCCCGCCCGCCGGCGCAGATCCCGCCGGACGCCCGCGACTACTACCTCGAGCGGCGCTACCCCGCCTTCGGCAACCTGGTGCCGCGCGACGTGGCGGCGAGGAACGCCAAGCAGGTCGTCGACGAGGGGCGCGGCGTCGGGCCGCAGAAGAACGGCGTCTACCTCGACTTCGCCGACGCCATCGAGCGGCTCGGCCGGCGGGTGATCGAGGACCGCTACGGCAACCTCTTCGAGATGTACGAGAAGATCACCGGCGAGGATCCCTTCGAGACGCCGATGCGCATCTACCCCGCGCCGCACTACACGATGGGCGGCCTGTGGGTGGACTACGACCTGCAGTCGACCGTCGAGGGCCTCTTCGTCATCGGCGAGGCGAACTTCTCGGACCACGGGGCCAACCGCCTGGGCGCCTCCGCTCTCATGCAGGGCCTCGCCGACGGCTACTTCGTCCTCCCCTACACCCTCGGCAACTACCTCGCCGGCCACCTGGGCGAGAAGACCTCGACCGACCACCCCGCCTTCCGCGCCGCCATGGCGGAGACCGGCGAGCGGCTGCGGAAGCTCCAGGCGGGGAGCGGCAAGCGCAGCGTCGACTCCTTCCACCGCGAGCTCGGCCGCCTCATGTGGGACTACTGCGGCATCGCCAGGAACGCCCAGGGCCTGCGCGGGGCGATCGAGCGGATCCCGCTCCTGCGCGACGAGTTCTGGCGCGACGTCCGGGTGCTCGGGGCGCCCGCCGGCGTCAACCAGGAGCTCGAGAAGGCGGGGCGCCTCGCCGACTTCTTCGAGCTCGCCGAGCTGATGTGCCGCGATGCCCTGATGCGCGACGAGTCGGCCGGCGGCCACCTGCGCGAGGAGCACCAGACGCCGGACGGCGAGGCGCTGCGCGACGACGAGCACTTCGCCTTCGTCGGGGCCTGGGAATGGAAGGGGCCGGGGGCCGCCCCCGAGCTCCACCGCGAGCCGCTCCAGTTCGAGGCCGTGTCGCTCTCCCAGAGGAGCTACAAGTGATGGACCTCACTCTTCACGTCTGGCGGCAGGCGGGCCCGGGCGAGCCGGGCCGGATGGTCGAGTACCAGGTGAAGGACGTCAACGAGCACAGCTCCTTCCTCGAGATGCTCGACGTCCTGAACCAGCAGCTCGGCGAGCGCGGCGAGGAGCCGATCGCCTTCGACCACGACTGCCGCGAGGGGATCTGCGGCTCGTGCGGCTTCATGATCGACGGCATCGCCCACGGGCCGCAGCCCGGCACGACGGTCTGCCAGCTCCACATGCGCCACTTCAAGAGCGGCGACGTGCTGCGCCTCGAGCCCTGGCGGGCGAAGGCCTTCCCGGTGGTCAAGGACCTGATGGTCGACCGCCGCCCCTTCGACCGCATCGTCCAGGCCGGCGGCTTCATCACCGTCCCCACCGGCAGCGCGCCCGAGGCGAACCTGATCCCGGTGCCCAAGCCGCTCGCCGACCGCGCCTTCGACGCCGCCGCCTGCATCGGCTGCGGCGCCTGCGTCGCCCAGTGCCCGAACGGCGCGGCGCAGCTCTTCACCGCGGCCAAGATCGCCCACCTGGGCCTGCTGCCGCAGGGCCAGCCCGAGCGCACCGCCCGCGCCGCGGCGATGGTCGAGGCGATGGAGGAGCAGGGCTTCGGCGCCTGCTCGAACTACGCCGAGTGCGAGGCGGTCTGCCCGAAGGAGATCTCGATCGACTTCATCGCCCGCATGAACCGCGACTACCTGAAGGCCAAGCTGAAGGGCGATCCCCGGGTTCCCCTCTCCGGCGGAGACTAGGGCTCGCTGCTCCCTCCGGCGGGCGCCCCCGGCCGCCTGATCCAGCTGATCTCTCCCGCCCGCAGCCGTTCGACGACCGAGCTACGTCTTCCACCTCGTCGCCGACGGCGATGTTGGCTTCCTGCAGGACTTTCAGGGGAAAGCGGACTCCCTGGCTGTTGCCCCACTTCTGCACCTTGGTCACCATGATCGGCCTCTCCGATGCCGGCGGTCCTCCATGACGGACGACCTTCCGCAGCATACTCCGTAGTATATACGTGGCTAGCCGGGACGGCGGCGCCCGGCTTTCCCGCGTCGAGGAGGACGCAACGTCGCCCCGTCCGGCGTGTCGATTTCGCGGCGCCTCGTTCGTCGTCCATGTAGAGCGGGGGCTAAAACCGGCCGCAGCGGCCCGAAGCCCGGCTCCCAAACCGAGAAGAACCAAGGAGACATCACGATGCGAGTCATGGTGCTGGTCAAAGCGAACGCGGATTCCGAGGCGGGCGTCCTCCCCGACGAGAAGATCCTGACCGCGATGGGGAAGTTCAACGAAGAGCTGGCGCAGGCCGGCGTGCTGCTCGCGGCCGAGGGGCTCCAGGCGAGCTCGAAGGGCGTGCGCGTCCGGTTCTCCGGCGGCAAGCGGAGCGTGATCGACGGGCCCTTCGCCGAGACCAAGGAGCTGGTCGCCGGCTTCTGGCTGTGGCAGGTGAGGTCGATGGAGGAGGCGGTCGAGTGGCTCAAGCGCAGCCCCTTCGAGGAGACCGAGGTCGAGATCCGGCCGGTGTTCGAAGCGGAGGACTTCGGTCCCGCGCTCACTCCCGAGCTGCGGGAGGCCGAGGAGCGCCTGCGCGCCCAGGCGGCCGCGAAGACGTAGGCGGCGGCGTGCGGCGCCGAGGCGGAAGAGCAGAGCCTCTTCCGCCTCGCGGCCGGCGCGGTGGACCGGCCGCGCCGCGCCGGCGCTCGCCCCGGTCAGCGCACCAGATGATAGACGCCGTGGCCGAGGGTGCCGAGGTAGAGCGCGGCGCGGTGGCGCGGATCGACCACGAGCTGGGTGAGGCTCGGCGGCAGCCCGCCGCCGGTCGGGGCCCAGGAGGCGCCGCCGTCGCGGCTGCGGAAGACCTCGCCCTCGCCGGGCTGGCCGGTGACCACCACGTAGGCGGCGGCGCGGTCCCGCCGGTCGATCGCGAGCGCGCCGAAGGTCCCGTGCGGCAGCCCGTTCTCGGCGCGCCCCCAGGAGCGGCCCGCGTCGTCGCTCGTCCACAGGTCGAGCGGGCTGTCGGCGTAGAGCATGGCCGGCCGGAGCGGGTCGACGGCGAGCGCTCGCAGCTCTTCGTCGAAGTGGAGATCGTGCCATGTGAGACCGCCGTCGGTGCTCTGCACGAGGGCGTCCGCGTGGGCATAGATCGTCGCCGGGCGGGTCGGATCGAGCACCAGGAAATCGACCGTCGAGCCGACGCCCGGCGCCTCGAGGCAGGTCCAGTGCCGGCCGAAGTCCTGGCTCTTGACCGCGATGCAGGCGAGGGGCTCGGGGACGGCGATGTCGGTGCCCGTGGCGTAGAGCGTGGCGGGGTGGCGCGGGTCGACGGCGATCGTCCGGATCTGCGGGAAATCCTCCAGGTGACGGGGGAGGAGCCGCCACGAGGCGCCGCCGTCGGCGCTGCGGGCGATCGAGTAGGCGAGGCCGGCGTAGACGACGGCGGAATCCGTGGGGTCGACGGCGAGCGCGGCGAGGAAGCCAAGGCTGGACACCGTGATCGGCACCGGGGCGGCCAGCCGCCACTTCGCCCCGCCGCTCGTCGTCGTCCAGACGGTGCCGTGCTGCGATCCGGCATAGAGGGTGGAGGGGGCGGCGGGTCCGAGCGCCAGGAACGCGATCGCGGTCGCCGCGAGGCCGCGGTTGCGCTCGCGGAAGACGTGGCCGCCGTCGCGGCTGGCGAAGACCCCCAGATCGATCGTCCCGGCATAGACCGCCGCGGGATCGGCGCCCGCGGCGAGCGCCGAGACGGCGCGCCCGCCGAGGGTCCGGCGGGCCCAGGTCCGGCCGCCGTCGACGCTGGCGAAGAGCCCGTCGACGGTGCCCGCGTAGACGGTCCCCGAGGCGAGGGCGATACCGCGGGCGGTACCGAGGGCAAGACGGCGAGCGCCAGGATCTCCGCCGCCGGCTTGCCGCCGGCCGGCGACCAGTGCCCGGCGCCGTCGACGCTCTTCCAGACCGGGCCCTGGAACACCGCGAAGTAGAGGACCTCGGGAGCGGCGGGGTCGAGGGCCAGGTTGCCCCCGGAGACGCAGCCGATGCCCGTCTGCGCGAGCCCCCAGGTGGCGCCGTAGTCGGCGCTCTTGTAGACCCCGCAGGGCTGGTCGACGAGGTAGAGGATCGCCGGGTGGACGGGATCGACGAGCAGGTCGTGGAAATCCCCCTCCGGCGGCAGCCCGCCGCCGAGGTGCTGCCAGGTGCTGCCGCCGTCCATGCTCTTGAAGACGCCGCGGTCCGTGCCGGCGAGCACCGAGCGGTCGCCGGGGTCGAACGCGAGGGTGCTGACGATGCCGTCCGCCGGCAGCCCGCCGACCGCCGCCCAGCTCGCCCCGCCGTCGGTGCTCCTCAGGAGGCGGCCGTCGGCGGAGGCGAAGAGCGTCGCCGGGTCGCGCGGGTCGATCGCCAGCGCCGAAACCGTTCCGTTCCGGAGCCCCGGGCTCGCCGCCCAGCTCCCTCCGCCATCGGTGCTCTTATAGAGGCCGCCGTCCTCGGTGCCGGCGAAGACGGTCCCCGGCGCCGACGGGTCGGCGACCAGGACGTCGATGGTGCCCCCCGCGGGGCCGATCGGCGCCCAGTGTTCGGTGGCATGGGCGGCGGCATGGCCGGGGAGGGACGCGGCGAGCGTGAGGAGGAGCGAGGGGAGGATACGGGGGAGGTGCGCGAGCCGGCGGAGGACCATGGGAAGAGTCTCCTCTCTAAGGGGCCTGATACCTAGAACAGCATAGCATCACCCTCCGGCTGGTGTCGAGCTGTATGGCCGCCGTGATCCGGGATCGAGGGGCTGCTACCCCGTCGCCCCGAACCACCAGCCGAAGATCTTCTTGACCGTGGGCGTCAGCTTGCCGCGGCGCCAGGTGTCGGCGGCTTTCTTGATGATCTCGGCCTGGGTGGGGTAGGGGTGGATGACGGAGGCGATGGCGCCGAGGCCGATCTTCTTCGTCATCGCGAGGCAGAGCTCGGGGAGCATGTCGCCGGCGTGGTCGGCCACCAGGGTGGCGCCGAGGATCTCGTCGGTCCCCTGCTTCAGGTGGACGCGGAGAAACCCTTGGTCTTCGCCCTCCAGGATCGGGCGGTCGACCTCGGTGAGCGGCACGGTCAGCGTGTCGACGGCGATCCCCTTCGCTGCCGCGTCCTTCTCGTATATCCCGACGTGCGCGATCTCCGGCGCGGTGTAGGTGCACCACGGCACCACCAGGGCGCTCGCCTTGGCGCGGCCCCCCAGGCGTCCGATCGAGAACAGGGCGTTCTGGATGACGATCCGCGCCTGGGCGTCGGCGACGTGGGTGAACTGGTGGCGCGAGGCGACGTCGCCGCAGGCGTAGATCCGCGGGTTGCTCGTGCGGAGCCGATCGTCGACCTCGACGCCCTTCCTCGAATACCGCACGCCGGCCGCCTCGAGCCCCAGCCCGGAGACGTTGGGGGCGCGCCCGGCGGCGACCAGGATCTCGTCGGCGGCGATCTCCCGCCGCGCGCCGCCGCTCTCGACGACCAATACCTTGGCGCGGCCGTCCCGCCGCGCCTCGATCGCCTTGGCGCCGAAGAGGAACTCGACGCCGTCCGCGGCCATCGAGCGCTGGACGATCTGGGCGGCGTCGGCGTCCTCGCGCGGCAGCATGTGGGTGTCCTTCGAGATCACCGTCACCCGGCTGCCGAAGCGGGCGAAGGCCTGCGCCATCTCGCAGCCGATCGGCCCGCCGCCGAGGATGGCGAGCCGCGCCGGCAGCTCGGTCAGGCCGAAGAAGGTCTCGTTGGTGAGATAGCCGGCCTCGGCGAGGCCGGGGACGTCGGGCACCGCCGGCCGCGCGCCGGTCGCGACGACGGCGCGGCGGAAGCGCAGGCGCGCGCCGGCCGCACCGCCCCCGCCGTCCATGCCGTCCATGCCGTCCGGCGCGGCGACCTCGACCTCCTCGGGGGAGAGGAAGCGGCCGTCGCCCAGGAAGACGTCGATGCCGAGGTCGCGAAAGCGGTGGGCGCTGTCGTGCTCGCTGATGCCGGCGCGCAGGCGCCGCATGCGCGCCATGGCGGCGCCGAAGTCGCCCGAGCCGGCGACCGCCGGCGCGCCGAAGCGCTCGGCGCCGGTCCGCGCCCCGTGCCAGGCGCGGGCGGCGCGGATCACCCCCTTCGAGGGGACGCAGCCGACGTTCAGGCAGTCGCCGCCCATCAGGTTCCGCTCGACGATGGCGACCCGCGCGCCGAGCCCGGCCGCTCCCGCCGCCGAGACCAGGCCGGCGGTCCCGCCGCCGATCACCACCAGGTGGTAGCGCGGCTTCGGCTCGGGGTTTCGCCAGCTCGGCGGGTGGACGTTCTCGATCAGCCGGCGGTTGGCCTCGTCCGGCGGCTCGACGGGGTGAAGGGTGGGGAGGCCGCCCGCGACCTCAGCCATTCGTCTTCGCGCCTTCGCCGGCCGCATCGGCGGGGGACGTCCCCGGTGCGTCGATCCGCCGGCGGAGCGCCTGGCTCGCCAGGCGGGTGATGAAGGCGGTGACGACGAGCGTCGCGAGGAGCCCCACCCCGAGCGACACCCAGTAGCCGGTCCCCTTCTGGAAGCGGCCGGCGGCCGCCGAAGCGAGGTTGCCGGCCGCGTGGCCGTAGTAGACGTAGAGGAGCGTCCCCGGCAGCATGGCGATCGAGGCGATCAGGTAGTCGAGGAAGCGCACCTGGGTGAGGCCGAGCGAGTAGTTGAGCAGGTTGAACGGGAAGACCGGCGACAGGCGCAGCAGGGCGACGATCTTCAATCCCTCGTGCGAGACGGCCTGGTCGATCGCCTGAAAGCGGGGGTTGCCGGCGATCTTCTTCTCGATTCGCGCCCGCGCCAGGTAGCGGGCCACGAGGAACGCCGCCGCGGCGCCCAGGGTGGCGCCGATCAGGGTGTAGATCGTCCCCCGGACGAGGCCGAAGATGGCGCCGGCGGCGAGCGTCAGGAGGACGCCCGGGACGAAGGCGACGGTCGCCACGACATAGCCGGCGATGAAGACCACCGGCCCCCAGATTCCGAGGCTTGTCACCCATTGCGCGAAGCGGGGCACGTAGCCGCCGAGCGTCCTGCCGAGAAAGAAGAGCAGGGCGATGGCGACGATCGCGGCGCCGGCGTAGAGAGCGATCCGCCCCCAATCGCGGCCGGAGGCCGGCTGCCCGCCGGGTCCGGGCGCCGCGGTGCTGGCGGAATTCTTGGAACCGGCGTCTGGCAACCGTGCGCTCCTCTCGTCGGCCGGGTGGCCGTGTCCGATCGACGGACCGGCGATCCGGGCCCCTGGAGTCCTACGGTGCGGCGCCGGAAACGGATCGGACCGGCGTCAGGCCGCGGCCCAGAGCGCGCCGGCGAGGAGGACGCCGCTCATCCCGGTGAGCAGCGCCAGCAGCGCGAAGAGGTTTCCCCACCCGGTGCCCTCCTTGGCGGTCTTGCCGAGGAGCATCAGACCGATCAGGGCGACGGCGAGCTGGGCGAGGACGAAGAGCGTCGTGGCGCCGCTGGGGAAGGGCACGCCGATCGGTTTCTTCTGCGCCATGGCGAGGTCGGCGCCGACGAGGGCGATGCCGGCGGCGAGCACCGCCGCGGCGATCCAGTCCCAGCGCTTCGGACGGGTGATCTCCCTCCACGCGGGCAGCTTGAGACGGGGTAGCTTCAACGCTTCTCCCTCCATGGTCCGGGTGTCCTCCGTGGGCGTTTGGCGCGCGGATCGTAGCACAGCGGGCGGCCGCGGCAGCGCTGGCGAAGGCTGTCGTGGTGCACCGTGGATTGTGCAAATTGGGCATGAAATCAGAATCAATCTGCAAATTTTGGCCTTGCGGTGCCAGCAACGATGGCTTAGGATGCGTCAAACGACACATTACGGGAGATCACTTTGAAGAGAGACGAGATCCTTCGCATCGCCGACGAGGAGGCTGTCCGCTTCCTCCGCCTGCAGTTCACCGACATCCTGGGCGTGATCAAGAACGTCGAGATCCCGCGCAGCCAGTTCGAGAAGGCGCTGGACGGCCAGATCCTGTTCGACGGCTCGTCGATCGAGGGCTTCACCCGCATCGAGGAGTCGGACATGCTCCTCGTCCCCGACCTCGAGACCTTCCGCATCAACCCCTGGTCCATCCCCGACGGCTCGAAGGTGGCGCGGATGATCTGCGACATCTACCTGCCCGACGAGACTCCCTTCCCCGGCTGCCCGCGGATGACCTTGAAGCGGCAGGTCGAGCGCGCCAAGAAGCTCGGCTACACGATGGTCGCCGGTCCAGAGGCCGAGTTCTTCCTGTTCCAGAAAGACGCGGCGGGGAACGTCAAGCTGGAGACCCACGACGTCGGCGGCTACTTCGACCTCACCCCGGTCGACCGCGGCGAGGAGTGCCGGCGCGACATCGTCATCGTCCTCGAGGCGATGGGCTTCGAGGTCGAGGCGGCGCACCACGAGGTGGCGCCGGGCCAGCACGAGATCGACTTCAAGTACGCCCCGGCGGTCGCCACCGCCGACAACGTCACCACCTTCCGCTTCGTGGTCAAGAAGGTGGCGATGGACCACGGGCTCCACGCGACCTTCATGCCGAAGCCGATCTTCGGCGTCAACGGCTCGGGCATGCACGTCCACCAGAGCCTGATGGACGGCCGCGGCAAGAACGCCTTCCACGATCCCAAGGGGCGCTGGGAGCTCTCCGACGTGGCGCTCCACTACATCGGCGGCATCCTCGAGCACGCGCCGGGCTTCGCCGCGGTCACCAACCCGCTGGTCAACTCCTACAAGCGGCTGGTGCCGGGCTACGAGGCGCCGATCAACATCGCCTGGTCGGAGAAGAACCGGAGCCCGCTCGTCCGCGTGCCGGCCAAGCGCGGCATGTCGACGCGCTGCGAGGTGCGCATGCCCGATCCCTCCTGCAACCCCTACCTCGCCCTCGCGGTGATGATGGCCGCCGGCCTCGACGGCCTCGAGCGCGGCCTCGATCCCGGCGAGCCGGTCAACAAGAACATCTTCACCATGAGCCAGCGCGAGAAGCGGCGCCTGAAGGTCGGCCAGCTGCCGCCCAACCTGTGGGCGGCGCTCGACGAGCTCGAGCGCGACGCCGTGGTCAAGGAGGCGCTGGGCGAGCACATCCTCGAGCACTACCTGCGCGCCAAGCGCCACGAATGGGAGGAGTACATCTCGCACGTCCACCCCTGGGAGCAGGAGCGGTATCTCGGGGAGTATTGAGGCTCTCGACCCCTTCCCGGCCTCCAAGGGAAGGGGTCGCTCGATTTCCGCTCCTCCGGAAAAGGCCTTCGCGGTCCGTCTAAATCCTCGAGGTCGAGGAGGGAAACCGTGAGAGAGCCAGGAGAGCGCGGCCCGGCGATTCCCGGCGGCAAGGCGGGTGCACGCCTGCGTCAGATCCGGCGCGAGCTCGGCATTCAGGTTGCAGCCCTGCCCCCGCCGGCCTGGTCGCAGTACGCTGTGAGCGAGGAAAGGGCGCGGCTGCTGGCGGCACGGCCGGCGAACGAGCAGGAGCCATCGTGGAGCTTCCTGGGGCCGGACTTGATCTCCGGTAACGCAGCGCGGGACCAGGTTCCGGCGGCCGGCCGCATCAGCGCCATCGCAATCGATCCCACGAACCCCGAACACCTCCTCATCGGTGCGGCGGCCGGTGGGATCTGGGAGAGGCTGGATGCCGAGTCCGCCTGGCTACCGCGTACTGACGACCAGCGAACCCTCACCATCGGCGCCTTGGCCTTCGACACCGGCGAGCCGCGCACGGTCTACGCCGGAACGGGAGAAGGGAATTCCTTCAGCGATCAGGGCACGGGTGTCTTACGCTCGGTCGATGGCGGCAAGACCTGGAAGGAGATCCCTGCCCGGACCTTTGATGGGCAAGGTTTCTATGACCTCCTCGTCATTCCGGAGGACACACTGCTCGCCGCAACCACGGCGGGGCTCTATCGCAGCGCCAATGCGGGTAAGACCTGGACCTGCATACGGTGTGTGGTGACCTGGGACTTGTCGCTCGGCTCCGGGACATGCTCCGGCGAGTTGCTCGCGGCCGGCGCGGACGGCCTCCAGCGGTCGATGGACGGCGGAAAGTGCTGGGAAGCGGTCGATCTGCCCAATGCGCCAGCGGCACTCGATCGTATGGCGGTTTGCCACGCTCCCGCGGACGGGGGTGTCGCTTATGTCTTCGCGGCTGCGACGGAAGAGATCCGCAGGATCTCAAAGTACGACGGCCCATTCCTCTGGCGCCGGGACGGGCCCGGCAAGGCCTTCACCAAGATCACGCCCCCATTGGGCCTGGAGACCGTGCAGGCCTGGTACGACTGGCTGGTCGTGGTCGCGCCGGCAAGGCCGGGCATCCCGGAGACAGTCTTCCTGGGAGCTGCATCGCTGTTCAAGGGGGTCCGCCTGCCGTCGGGAGCCTTTCAGTGGAAGAACATCTCCACGCATGACGGCAGGTCCGCCATCCACGCGGACCAGCACGTTCTAGTCTTCTCAGCGGACGACCCTACAGTCCTATACGTCGGCAATGACGGCGGCATCTACGGCTCCGAGGACGGCGGCGAGACTTGGAATTCCCTCAATGCCGGGCTAGGCATCACGGAGATCGAGTACCTGGCCCAGCACCCTTCGAACCCGAACTGGTTGCTTGCCGGGACGCAGGATAACGGGACGCTGCGTTACCAAGGATTGCCGCAATGGACGCAGGTGGCCCGAGGAGACGGGGGCGAATGCGGTGCCGACGAGGTGTTGTCCCACCTCGGGTTCCACAGCTTCTACGAGATGGGAATCGAGAGGTCTTCCCATGGCGCCGACCCGGGCTCCTGGACTCCGATTGGCCCCGCTACGCCCGCCGGCTATCGAAGTCTGTTCTATCCGCCCATGGAGGTCCGCAGCGGAGTCCTGGCGCAGGCCGGGACGAGCGTCTGGATCTCCAGCGACACGGGAGACACCTGGACCGAGGTCGAGCTCCCCGATGGAGCCGGCCTAGCCTCGGCGCTGGCGATTGCTTCGTCCGATTCGATCCTGGTCGGGACCGACTCGGGCGACCTGCTTCGCCTGGAGCGGTTTGGCGGATCCTGGCAGGTTTCGAGCGTCCTCGTGCAGCCGCGGGCGGGCTTCATCAGCTCGGTCTTGGTCGACCCACGCAGCGAGCTTCGGATTTGGGTCACTTACACCGACGCCCCGACACCCGATGCAGGGCAGATCTTTTTCTCAGACGACGGCGGCAGAGCCTGGAAAGACTTCAGTGTCAGCAAGGTTGTCCCCGTCCCGACCTACGTTGTCGAGATCGATCCCACGCAACCGGACACGATCTATGCAGGTACCCAGGCCGGTGTCTTCCGCCATCAGGACGGCGTATGGACGCTCTTCGGAAAAGGCCTTCCTAACGCGACCGTTGGCGACCTGGTGTTCCACGTGCCGAGCCGGCTCCTCCGCGCTGGAACCCGCAGTCGCGGTGTCTGGGAGATCGCCATTTCTGAGTGAGCGAAGGATGCCCGATCAGCCGATCGCCTCTTCGACCTCTTTCGGGATCCCCGGGTGCCACGCGCGGCCAGAGCGCGGCGAGCGCGCGGCGGAGGATGGGCAGCGAGACCGCCGGGTGGAAGAGGGCCCCGGCGGGCTTCAGCATGTGGTTGACCTCCTGGAAGCGGCGGTAGACCTCGGCGCTCACGGGGATCAGGTGGATCACCTGGTCGATGTACCAGTGGAGGAAGCGGGTGGCGGTGATCTCACCGCCGCGGTTGGCCAGCCAGCGCAGGTCCTCGCCGGTCGCCATCGCCCAGGAGGGCGGGACAGGTAGACTGGGCCGGTGAGCCCCACGATCTTTCGGGCCGGCCCCTACCGCTTCTACTTCTTCTCACGCGAGGAGCCGAGGCTGCACGTTCATGTCCAGTCGCCCGAAGGAGAGGTAAAGTTCTGGCTCGATCCGGCGATCGAGGTCGCCAAGAACCATCAGCTCAGCGATCGCGATCTGCAGCGCATCCGCGAGCTGATCCTGGAGCACGAGGATGAGATCCGAGACGCCTGGAACCGCCACTTCGGAAGTTGAGGTCACCAACATCTCGCGGCATGGCCTCTGGATTCTCCTGGACGACCGCGAGCTCTTCCTGGCGTTCGAGGAATTCCCCTGGTTCAGGGATGCGCCCGTCGGCGCCATCCTGAGGGTCGAGAGACCGCAGCCCCACCATCTCTACTGGCCGGACCTCGACGTCGACCTGGCCGTCGATTCCATCGACCACCCGGAACGGTATCCGCTGAAGGCGAGGACTTCCAGCTAACTCCAGATCCCCGGAGTAGCCCGGATGGAGCGTAAGCGGAATCCGGGGATCGAACTTGAGTCGTGGCCCCGGATTCCGCTGCGCTCCATCCGGGCTACGGTGCTCCCGTGATCAGCCGATCGCTTCCTCGACCTCCGCCACCTGCGGCACGGCGCGCGGCCACCAGGCGGCCAGCGACTGCCGGAGGATGGGGAGCGAAACTGCCGGGTGGAACAGCGCTCCGGCGGGCTTCAACATGTGATTGACCTCTTGGAACCGGCGGTAGACCTCGGCGCTGCCGGGGATCCGCTGGATCACCTGGTCGATGTACCACTGCAGGAATCGGGTCTTGGCGGTGATCCGTCCGCCGCGGGTGGCCGGCCAGCGCAGGTCCTCGCCGGTCGCCATCGCCCAGGAGCCGCTGATGACGCCCGCGAGGCGCTTCTGGAAGCGCCGGGCGACGCCGTCGAGGTCGCGCCCGGCCCGCTCCCGCAGCGTGCGGTCGAGCTCCATGACGCCGAGGGAGGCGAGCGTCATCCCCTGGGCGTAGACGGGGTTGAAGGCGCAGACCGAGTCGCCGAGGGCGAGGAAGCGCTCGGGCCGGCGGGCCGAGCGCTCGAAATGGCGCAGCCGGTTCTCGGTGCGGCGGTACCCCCAGATGTCGCTGAGCGGCCGGGCGTGCTGGATGGCCTCGTAGAGGGCCGGCGAGCGCAGGCTGCGGGCGTAGTCGAGGAAGCCCTGCTCGTCGGTGGGGGGGTAGTCCTCCATGACTCCGGCGATGGTCACGATCCAGCGGTTGCCCTCGACCCACTGGATGATGCCGGCCCGCGGCTGATCCGGCGGGCGGTTCATGAGGAAGAGGGTCTTCCAGTCGGCTTCGAAGCCCGCGACCGGCTCGTAGAGGCGCGTGGCGTAGCCCCAGAAGGCGTCGACCGAGGCCTCTTCGGGCGCCGGGAAGCCGGCCGCCGTCAGCCATTCGGGAGCGCGGGAGTTGCGGCCGCTGGCGTCGACCACCAGGTCGGCCGCGAGCACCGAGGCGTCGTCGGCCCGCGCCCCGCGCGCCCGCAGGCGGACGCCGTCGACCCGCTCGCCCGTCGCGTCGAGCGACAGCGCCAGGACCTCCATCCCCTCCTGGGAGCTGATGCGCGGGTGCGCCATGAGGTGACGGCGCATGGTCGCCTCGAGCAGCGGCCGGGTGAAGGTGATGACGTCCAGGCCGCAGGCGACGTTGGGCGCCCAGCCGGTGCGGTACAGGATGCGGAAGTCCTTCCCCTGGTCGATCCGCAGGCAGCCGGCGGCGAGGAGGTCCGCGGTGAAGCCGGGGAACTGCTCCTCCATGATCATCAGGCCGCGCTTCAGCAGCAGGTGCAGGTGGCGGGCCTGCGGGACGCCCGGCCGATCTTCGTACCCCGCCGGGTAGCGATCGCGCTCGACCAGCGTCACCGCGCGAAATGGTTCGCCAGCACCCGCGCCGCGAGCATGCCCGCGATGCCGCCCCCGACCACCACGGCTCGCCCGTAGGCGGGGACAGCCGTCACCGCATCGGCAGTCTTCACTTTCATGTCGATCCCCCGGAATAGAAAATAAGAATCAATTTGACAAAAGCTCGATCGCCCCCGAGATTCAGCTGATGAGTGCGCTGACCCCCTCCGGGCGGGACAACTCGGCGAATTTTGATTTTTACGATGAGCGTCCGGCCGCCGGCGCGGCGGCCGCGGGAGAAGCTGGCGCGGGCGAGCGATGGTTAGATCGCTAGGTGATCAGACAGCTCGGAGGATGTGGCGAGCCGCGGAGGATCAGGCGCCCTGATGCCAGGAGCTCTGAGGCTAGGAGCCCTGATGCTCTGGGCGCAGCAGATCGAGCACCGTCTTGACCGGCGCGAAGGTCGCGTTCGGCACCTCGACGAAGACGGTGCTCCAGCCCGCCATGGCGCCGTTCCAGAGGCCGGGGCGCTCGAGCGCCCGGAGCTTGCGGCCGCCGTGGGACTTCTCGGCGAGGAAGACCGTCGAGGGATCGACGTAGCGCTGCAGATCGAAGGGGCGGCCGCGGCGGTCGCGGAGCGCGCCGGCGATGTCGACCGGATTGAAGTGGGTCGAGGACTTCAACTGCTCCTGCTGCTCGGGGTCCCGCGGGTCGATCTGCGAGGTCTCGACGATCTGCGCCGAGACCTCGCCGTCCCGGCCGCGGACCCAGAAGGGGCCGCCGCCCGGCTCGCCGGTGTTCTTGACCACGCCGCAGACCCGCAGCGGGCGCGACAGCCGCTCGGCGAGCGCTTGGCGCCGCGCCGCGGGCGGGGCGGCGGCGAAGCCCGCCGGGAGCGGCCGGCCCAGCTCGGCCGCCAGGAGGCGCGCCGCCGGCTCGTCGCAGCGCCCCGTCCTCCCCCGCCTCGAGCGCCGCGAGCAGGGCGGCCGTCCGCGTCTCGAGGTCGACCAGGCAGCCGAGGAGGAGCCGCCGCCAGAGGTCGACCAGCGGCTTGGCGTGATCGGGGACCACGTTGTCGATGTTCTTCAGGAGGACGAGATCGGCCCCGGCCGCCGCCGTCTCGGCGAGGTTCTCGAGCAGCGCGCCGTGGCCGCCGGGACGGAGCAGGAGCGTGCCGTCCTCCTGGCGGAACGGGCGGCCGTCGAGGTCCGCTGCCAGCGTGTCGGTCGACGGGCGCTGGGTCGAGAAGTCGACCACGAAGCGGACTCCGTGGGCTCCGAGCCGCGGCTCGAAGCGGGCGCGCGCCCGCTCCAGGAGCCGGCGGAAATCGGCCGCGAGCTGCGGCGCCACGGTGAAGTGCAGCCGGCAGAGGCCGTCGCGGTCGGCGATCGTCTCCGCCGCCTCGACCAGGTGCTCCTCGAAGGCGGTGCGCGGGCCGTCGGGATAGCGATGGAAGGGGATGAGACCCTTCGGCCGGTTGGCGTAGTCGAGCCCGTCCGGGCCCAGCAGGGCGGCGAGGATCGCCGCGCCAGTCGCCGGCGGCGCGGAGCGTCTCCAGATCCTGGCCGCCCTGCGCCAGCACGGCCGCGAGGTCCTCGTAGAAGGCGAAGCGGGGGAGGCCGGCAAGGAAGGCGGCGACGGCGGGCGGCGGCGGCTCGGACGGGTGCTCGAGATCCTCGGCGAGGTCTTTGAACATGCGGCTCGCGGCGCCCGAGGCGGGGACGAACTGGCTCGTCCGGCCGGCGGCGGCGGCGGCGGCGGCGAGCGCCAGCAGGCGCGGCTCCTCCGCCTCGGCGATGCGGCGGATGCCGTCGCCGGGCCGGCAGGGGCGCAGGACGCGGGTGGGCGGGGGCGGATGGCGGAGCAGCCCCACCTGGCGGGCCGCCTCGGCGGGCGCGATCCCGGCGCGCGCGAGCTGCGCCCGATCGGCATCGGTGAAGGGGCCGCCCGCGAGGTCGCCGGGCTCCGGCGCGCGGGGGTCAGCCGTTCCCATACTCCGGCAGCAGGTGCAGGATCTCCGCCAGGCGCGGCGCCTGGCGGTCCTTGTCCGAGACGACCGGCTCGCGGATGGGCCACTCGACGCCGATCGCGGGGTCGTTCCAGGCGACGGAGATCTCGTCGTTCGGCGCGTAGAAGTCGGTCACTTGTACTCGACCTGGGCGGTGTCCGAGAGGACGCAGAAGCCGTGGGCGAAGCCCGGCGGCACGTAGAGCTGGTGGTGGTTGGTCCCCGAGAGGACGGCCCACACCCAGCGGCCGAAGGTCGGCGAGCCGCGCCGGACGTCGACCGCCACGTCGAAGATCTCGCCGGAGACCGCCTGCACCAGCTTCCCCTGGGGCTGCGGCCCTGGGCGTGGAGGCCGCGCAGGGTGCCGCGGACGGTGTGCGAGTGGTTGTCCTGGACGAAGGTCTCGCGGATGCCGCCCTCCTGGTACTTGCGCTGGTGGTAGGTCTCGAGGAAGAGGCCGCGCGGGTCGCGATGGACGGCGGGCTCGACGAGCACGACGCCGGCGAGCTCGAGGGGCAGGAATTTCATCGGCTCGGCCGCGACCTCGTCCGGGAGCGAGCGAGGCCGAGCCGCTCGCGGCCGTAGCCGCCGCCGGCCGCGACCGCCGCGCACCAGTCGCGGTGGCCGAGATACCAGCGGACGGTCGCGCGGAGGCCCGCCGCGAAGTCTGGCGCGGCGCCCAGCCGAGCTCGCGGCGGATCTTGGCGTCGTCGATCGCGTAGCGGCGGTCGTGGCCGGGGCGGTCGGCGACGAACTTCTTGAGCTCCTCGTAGCGGGCGATGCCGCGCTCGGCGAGCGCCGGGTTGCCGGCGGCCGGGAGCTCGGCCTCGAGGACGGCGCAGATCGCGTCGACGATCTCGCGGTTGGTGCGCTCGCCGCGGCCGCCCAGGTTGTACTTCTCGCCCACCCGGCCGCGGGCGAGGACGGCTGAGAGCCCGCGGCAGTGGTCCTCGACGTGGATCCAGTCGCGGACGTTGCCGCCGTCGCCGTAGATCGGCAGCGGCCGGCCGTCGACGGCGTTGAGCATCATCAGCGGGATGAGCTTCTCGGGGAACTGGTAGGGGCCGTAGTTGTTCGAGCAGTTGGTGAGCAGCGCCGGCAGGCCATAGGTGTCGTGATAGCGCCCGCACCAGGTGGTCGGCCGCCGCCTTCGAGGCGGCGTAGGGGGAGTTGGGGGCGTAGGCGGTCGTCCTCGCTGAACGCCCCGGCGGGCCCGAGGCTGCCGTAGACCTCGTCGGTCGAGACGTGGAGGAAGCGGCGGCGCGCGGGCCCGGCGTCCGGACGTGCTCCGCCCGGCCGCTCGGCCCAGGCGTGGCGGGCCGCCTCCAGCAGCTCGAAGGCGCCGACGATGTTGGTCTGGATGAAGGCGCTGGCGTCGTCGATCGAGCGGTCGACGTGGCTCTCGGCGGCGAAGTTGACGACCGCCGTCGGCCGCTGCTCGGCGAAGACCCGGCGCACCGTGGCGCGGTCGGCGATGTCCCCTTCGACGAACTCGAGGCGCGGGTCCGTCGAGCGACGTCGGCCAGGTTCTCGCGGCTGCCCGGCGTAGGTCAGCTTGTCGAGCACGACGAGCCGCGCCGCCGGACCTCTCGCTCCTCCGCGGCGAGCGCGAGACGGACGAAGCTGCAGCCGATGAAGCCGGCGCCGCCGGTGACGAGGATGGTTTCCATGGACGTCGATCGAGCCCGCGGCGCGCTGGGCGCCGGCCGCGGGACGCGCGGAGTATACCCGCTTGCCCGGCCCGCCCGCCGCCCGGTCCGCCGTGCCGGTGACCGCGCTCTTGTGGCGCTCTTCGTCGCGCTCTCGTCGCGCTCTTGTCGCGCTCCTGTCATATGATCCCGGCGCTCCGGAGCGTCCGCCCGGGCCTCGCCAACCCTCCGGCCTTGAACCCCTTCCACGCCATCCTCCTCGCCATCGTCCAGGGGGTGACCGAGTTCATCCCGGTCAGCTCGTCGGCGCACCTGATCCTCGTCCCCTACCTGCTCGGCTGGCCCGACCAGGGGCTCGCCTTCGACGTCGCCTGCCACGTGGGGACGCTGCTCGCCGTCCTCGTCTACTTCCGCCGCGACGTCGTCGACCTCGTGACCGGGGTCTTCACCGGCCAGGCGCTGGGCGGCGCCGGCGGCGAGGAAGCTTCTATCCGCGCAAGCTCGCCGCGGCCCTCGTCGTCGGCAGCATCCCGGCGGCGATCGTCGGCGTGCTGTTCAAGAGCTGGATCGAGAGCGAGGCGCGCAATCCGCTCCTCATCGCCGGCACCTCGATCGTCTTCGGCCTCCTCCTCGCCTTCGCCGACCATACCGGGGCGAAACGGCGCGAGCTCGCCGACCTCGGCATCCTCGCCGGCCTCGCGGTCGGCTGCGCCCAGGCGCTCGCCCTGGTGCCGGGCACCTCGCGCTCGGGGATCACGATCACCGCGGCGCTCCTCCTCGGCTTCCATCGCGCGGCGGCGGCGCGCTTCGCCTTCCTGCTCTTCCTGCCGGTCTCCGCCGGGGCGGCGCTGCTCGAGGGGCACAAGCTCCTGAAGGGCGGCCTGCCGCACGCCGAGCTGGTCGCCTTCGGCCTCGCCATCGCGGTCTCCGCCGTGGTCGGCTATCTGGTGATCGCCTGGCTCATCGAGTGGCTCCGCCGGCGCAGCCTCGACGCCTTCGTCGTCTACCGGGTCCTCCTCGGGCTCGCCATCCTCGCCGTCGTCTTCGCCCGCCGCTAGCCTGAGATCTGAGCAAAAGAAGAAAATTGACGAGCGGCTATGGTTGCGCTACCATCGGATCGCGGGGAGGCTCACACCTCCCTCTCATCCCTCCCAAGAGGAGCGCCACCCGACGCTCCTCCTTTTTATGTGGGCATCCCGTCGTCGATTCCGCCGCGCTGCGGCGTGGGAGCGCTTAAATTTTGGAAATAGCGGCTAAATTTTAAAAATAGCGGCTAAATTTGAAAGGGAGGCGCTCTTTTTGAAAAAGAGCCGCTAGATTTGAAAAAGACCGGCTGAATTTCAAATTCAGCGGCTAAATCTGAAAAAGACCGGCTGAATCTCAAATTCAGCGGCTAAATCTGAAAAAGAGCGGCTAAATCGCAGATTTAGCCGCTCCGCGCTCTTCGGCGCGGGATTTTGAGCCTCTTTGGCTAGTGCCCGAGCACGCCGGCCTTGAAGTCGGCGCCGGGGGCGGGCTCCTTGCCGATCCAGGTGGCGAGGATGGCATCGGCGGTGGGCTTGCCGGGTAGGGTCCCCTTCGTCTTGCCCTTGATCTCCACCGCGGTGCCGGTGCCGGGCAGGTAGGTGAGCACCAGGCGCTGCCCCTTGGGGATGTCCTCCATCCACGAGCAGAGGGTCTCGAAGCTCTTCTTGACCGCCGCCGAGGCGTCGGGGGTGTTGGCCGCGAGCCCTTCTTTCCAGGCGTCGCACATCTGCGACGGGCTGACGCCGTAGAGGAAGTCCATCTCCATCCGGCGCGGGGCGTCGGCGGCGAGGATCTTCGCCGCGTCCCCCTCCTTCTGTTGCAGGTAGAGCCCGGCGACGTACACTTTGACGAAGAACTTCTTGCGCAGCGCCATGCCGTTGAGCACCAGGCTGTCGGAGCCGGCCTGCGCCCGGTCGGGCAGGGTGACGCCGGCCAGGGTGCCGGCGCCGCCGGCGGCCGGCCAGGCGAGCAGGGCGAGGAGTAGGATGAGGAGCGTTCCGCGACAGGTTCGCATCGCTTCGTACCTCCGGTCGAGGGTGCGTTCTGGGGTGAGAGCTCGCGCCGCAGCATAGCCCAAAGCCCGCGGCGCAAACCCTCCGTCCGGCGCGCCGTACCTCAAGCAAGATGGATGCGCTTCGATGAAGGGCCTCTCCGACCCCGAGCTGGTCCGCGCCACGCTCGCCGGCTCGCAGGAGGCGTTCCGCGAGCTGGTGGTGCGCTTCGAGCGGCCGGTCTTCGGGCTCATCGTGCGCATGGTGGGCGACCCCGAGACCGCCGAGGACCTCGCCCAGGAGGTGTTCGTCAAGGCGTACCGCGCCCTCGGGAGCTACGATCCGTCGCGCAAGCTCGCCAGCTGGCTCTTCAAGATCGCGCACAACGCCACGATCGACCACCTGCGCCGGAGCGTCCCGGAGTCGGTGCCGCTCGAAGGCGACGAGGAGGGGGGAGGGCTCCTCGCGACCCTCACCGACCGCCGCCGCCGAGAGCCCGGCGGCGGCGGCGGAGCGGCGCGACATGGCGCGTGCCCTGGAGCGGGCCATCCGCGGGCTGCGCCCCGACTACCGCGAGGCGGTGGTGCTGCGCTACGTCGAGGGGCTGTCGTACGAGGAGATCGCCGAGGCGCTGGCGCAACCGCTCGGCACCGTCAAGACCAACCTGCACCGGGCGCGCAAGCAGATGGCAGACGTCCTCGGCGCCCTGGGCTGGGGGCCCGAAACCGCAGGAGCCTCGACCTCGTAAGGTTGGAGAGGCCGCCCAGGCGGCCGACGGACAAGGACCATGAACCGCCCAGACCCCGATCCCGAGCTCGCCCGCTTCCTCGCCGCCATGAGCGCCGCGAGCGAGGACGCGGACGCCGCCGATCCTGACCTCGGCGATGCCGCGTTGCGCGAGCTGCTCGCCGCGCTGCCGCGCCCGCTGCCGTGCCGACTGCCGCGCGCAGGCTTCGCCGAGCGCACCGCCCTCGCCGCGGTGATGGGGGCGCTGGCGGCGATGCCGGAGCCGCGGGCCGGCTTCGCCGCTCGGCGCTGGCGGCGGGCGGCCCTCGCCGCCTGCCTCGCGGCGACCGCCTTCGGCGTCGCGCTCCTGCCGTTCGTCCTCGGCGTCCTCCGCTTCGCTCTCGGCCGGGTCACCCTGTCCGGCGCGACCGCGGGCGCGGCGCACCTGATGACCCTGGTGGTCGGCGAGCTGGGCGGCAGCCTTGCCGACGTCTCTTCTTTCTGGCAGCGCCTGCTCCCCCTGCAGCGGGCGCTCGCCGCCGCCGTGGCCAGCCCCGGCATGCTCGCCGTGGTCGGTCTCTGTCTGCTGATCTCGGCGCTCGCCTTGCGCTTCCTCCACGACCTCGTTGAACGCGAGAGGAGCTGGACCCATGCTCACCCGTCACGCTGATCTCCCGCGGCTCGCCCGGCGCGCCGCGGTCATCCTACTGCCCGCCCTGCTGCCCGCCCTGCTGCTCCTGGGCGCGCCCCTCGCCGCCACGCCGGCCCCGCAGCCGGCGGCGCCGGCTGCCACCGCCACGGCCCCGGCCGTCCCGGTCACCGCCGCCGACCGCGCCGCCCTGCGCCGCGACATCGAGCGGCTCTACGAGGTGCTCCCCACCCACGACGGCGTGCTGCTCCGGCCGCGCTCCCAGCGGCTCGGGGTGCGCACGATCGAGCTCGCGGGCGACGACATGTCGGTCAACGGCAACCGTCTCTCCGCCGCCGTGCTCCGCGAGTGGCTGGGCAACGCGCAGGCCGATCCGGTCATCCGGCTCTCCCAGCTCGACCCGGCCTCCCGCCGGGCGCTCTTCGACATCAAGTCGGAGGCTCCGGGCGCGGCGGGCCAGCCCCCTCTCGCCGTGCCGGCAGTGCCGGCACCAGCGGTTCCAGCGGCTCCGCCGGCCCTCGGGTCGCCGCCGGCCCCCGCGGCCGGCGTCCAGGGGAGCGAGAGCGACGACGGCGAGGAGGTGCAGGGGAGCGCGGCGGCCGACGAGACGGCCAACGACGCGGCCGACGACGAGACTCCGAAGCCCGGCTCCCGTTCGCGCCGGGCGGGATCGGGGGACATCGTGCGCTTCGCCGGCAGCGTCACCGTGCGGCCGGGAGAGAACCCGCAGGAGGTGACGGCGATCGCCGGCTCGGTGACGGTCGACGGCGAGGTGAGCGGCGACGTGGTCGCGGTCGGCGGCTCCTGCACGATCAACGGCCGGGTCGGCGGCTCGGTCACCGCCGTCGGCGGCTCCGTCCGCCTCGGGCCGCAGGCGGAGGTCATGGGCGACATCAGCAGCGTCGGCGGCATCATCGACCGTGCGCCCGGCGCGCGGGTCCACGGCTCGGTCTCCGAGGTCTCGGCGCTCGGCGCGGTCGGCCACCGCGACGGCTACGGCACGCCGTGGGCCTTCCTGCCCTTCGCCGGCGTCGGGCTGCTGATCGAGACGATCACCAAGATCCTCCTCCTCGCCCTGCTCGTCTGCCTGGTGCTCTTGGTCGCCCGTCCGACGGTCGAGCGGATCGCGCTGCGGGTAGGGGCCGAGCCCGGGCGGGCGGGCCTCACCGGCGTCCTCTCGCAGCTCGCCTTCCTGCCGCTCTTTGTCGTGGTCACCGTTCTCCTCGCGATCACCGTCATCGGCTGCGCGCTCTATCTGCTCTATCCGTTCGCCTTCATCGCTCTGTTGCTCGCCGGGCTCGTCGGCTATACCGCGGTAGCCCTCCGTCTCGGGGGCTGGGCGGAGGCGCGCTTCGGCTGGCGCTACACCAGCCCCTACATGATGGCGATCGCCGGCGTCGCGCTGATCGAGTTCCTCCCCTTCCTCGGCCGGATGCTCGGGCTGATCGGCCTCCTCGCGCCGCTCACCATCGCCGCCCGCGGCTTCGGCTTCCTGATCGAGTACCTCGCCTGGACCATCGGCTTCGGGGCGGTCGTCCTCGACTTCCTCGCCGCCGGCGGCTTCCGCCAGTGGCGCCGGCCGGGTACGGCGGTGGTCGTCCCCGTGGCGTCGACGATCCCGCCGCCCCCGCCCCCTTCCTCGTCGACGCCTACGTCAGCAGCGCCACCCCCGCCGCCGCCGGCGGATCCCTGGGAGACCCGGTAGGGAGCGGTACGCCGGGCGGATCGCCGATCTCGATCTCGTAGGGGCAGGCCGCAGGCCCCCGTGCCTGCCCGCGCGGTCAGCCCGCGAGCCGCTCGGCGAGCATGGTGAAGCGCGCCCCGGTCCGGCCGTTGCCGACCGCCACGGCGAGCGCTTTGCGCTCGCCGACGAGGACCGCCAGCCGGCGGGCGCGGGTGACCGCGGTGTAGAGGAGGTTCCTCTGCAGCATGACGTGGTGCTGGGTATGGACGGGGATCACCACGCAGGGATACTCGCTCCCTTGGGACTTGTGGATGGTGCAGGCATAGGCGAGCGTCAGCTCGTCGAGGGCGGTGAAGTCGTAGAGCACCTTCCGGCCGTCGATCTCGACCTCGAGCCGCTCACCCTCCTCGTCGACGCCGGTCACCCGCCCGAGGTCGCCGTTCCACACCTCGAGCTCGTAGTCGTTGCGCACCTGCATCACCTTGTCGCCCACGCGCAGGCTGTGGGCGCCATGGGAGACCGTCGCACCGCGCGGGTTCAGCACCTCGCGCAACGCCTGGTTCAGGTTGTCGGTCCCCAGCAGGCCCCGGTTCATCGGCGAGAGCACCTGGATGCCGTCGAAGGGGTCGATCCCGAAGCGCGCCGGAATGCGGCGGGTGACCAGCTCGATCAGGGTCTCGAGCACCTCCTCGGGCCGGCCGCGCTCGGCGACGAAGAAGTCCCCCGCCTCGTCGCGCGAGGCGGTCGGCAGCTCGCCGCGCCGGATGCGGTGGGCGTTGGCGACGATCTGGCTCTGCTCGCCCTGGCGGAAGATGACGTCGAGCTCGACGACGTCGACCGCGCGCGAGCGGATGAGGTCGCCGAGCACCCGCCCCGGCCCCACCGAGGGGAGCTGGTCGACGTCGCCCACCAGGATCAGCCGCCCGCCGTTGGGGACCGCCTTCAGGAGGTGATAGGCGAGGACGGTGTCGAGCATCGAGGCCTCGTCGACGATCAGCAGATCGCAGGCGAGCGGCCGCTCGCGGTCGCGCTGGAAGCGGCGCGAGCGGGGGTCGAACTCGAGCAGGCGGTGGATGGTCGCGGCCGGCATCCCCGTCGCCTCGGACAGGCGCTTGGCGGCGCGGCCGGTGGGGGCGGCGAGGCCGACCGTCCGCGCCTTCTTCTCGAGGATGTGGACGATGCCGCGGACGAGCGTGGTCTTCCCCGTTCCCGGCCCGCCGGTCACCACCAGGATCTTGCTGGTGAGCCCTCGCCGCACCGCCTCGCGCTGGGCGGGAGCGAGGGTCACCCCCTCTTTGCGCTCGAACCAGGCGACGGCGCGCTCGGCGTCGATCTGGAGCGGCACCGCCGGCTGGCCGAGCAGCGCGCGGAGCCGCGCCGCGAGCCCCGCCTCGGCGGCATGGAGCGGCTTCAGGTAGACGGCCTGGCGCGCCGGGTCCATCGCCTGGTCTGGCGCGGCCGTCGAGCTTTCGCGGAGCGGCTCGACCACCACCTGCTCGGCGGCGGCGAGCGCCGCCACGGCGGCGGCGACCGGCGCCGCCGGGATCCCGAGGAGGCGCGCCGCCTCCTCGGTCAGCCGCGGGCCGGGGAGGAACAGGTGGCCGCGGTCGGCGCCCTCGGCTAAGAGGTGGAGGACGCCCGCCTCCACCCGCTGCGGGGCGGTCTTCGAGAAGCCGAGGGCGGCGGCGATGCGGTCGGCGCTCTGGAAGCCGATGCCGTGGATGTCGATCGCCAGCCGGTAGGGATCGTCGCGCACCTGGCGCAGCGCGTCCTCGCCGTAGCGCTTGCAGATCTTGACCGCATGGCCGGTGGCGACGCCGTGCGATTGCAGGAAGACCATCACCTCGCGCGCCTCGCGCTGCTCGACGAAGGCGCGCTCGATCTCCGCCCGCCGCTTGGGGCCGATCCCGGAGACCTCCTTCAGGCGCTCGGGCTCGCGCTCGATGACCTCGAGCGTCGCGAGGCCGAAGGCCGCCACCAGCCGCTTCGCCATCTCCTTGCCGATCCCCGGCACCATCCCCGAGCCGAGGTAGCGCTCGATCCCCTGTGGGGTCGACGGGGCGACGGTGGCATAGGCGGCGACCTTGAACTGGCGGCCGAACTTGGGGTCGTTGACCCACTGCCCCTCGAGGCGGAGGTTCTCGCCCGGCTGGACGCCGAGCAGGTTCCCCACCGCGGTCACCGGCTCGCGCTCGCCGGGCACCGTGAGCCGCACGACGCTCCAGGCGTTCTCCTCGTTGGCGAAGACGACGCGCTCGAGGACGCCGGTCACGGTGGCGGCGGGGTCGGCGGCGGCGGCGCGGGGCTGGAAGGGAGGGACATGGTCGGTTTCCCAGTTTACGGTACGCGAGGGCCGCGGATGCCGGTCAGCGCCCGATCGACCGCGGTTGGCGCACGCCCTCTGATGTGCCAAAATGACAGCGCATGGCCGATAAGCCCCTGGTCCTGGTGATCGACGACGAGACCGGCTCGCGCGAGTCGATGGCGATCGCCATCGAGAAGGCGGGGCTCGCGGTGCGCACCTTCGACGACGCCCGGAAGGCCCTCGAGTTCCTGGAGGAGAACGACGGCTGCGCCTCGCGGTCTGCGACCTGCGGATGCCGGGGATGGACGGCCTGGCATTCCTGCACGAGGTCCGCGAGAAGAAGCTCGACCTCGGGGTGATCCTGGTCACCGGCTACGGCTCGATCGAGTCCGCGGTCGAGGCGATGCGGGTGGGCGCGGACGACTACCTGACCAAGCCCGTCGACCTCTACGAGCTGCGCAAGCGGGTGATGAACCTGATCGAGAAGGAGCAGCTCAAGGAGGAGGTCTCGAACCTCCGCGAGATGCTCGACAAGCGCTACGGCTTCGAGAGCATCATCGGCCGCTCGGCGCCCATGGAGCGCCTCTTCGAGCAGATGCGGATGGTCGCGCCGACCCGCTCCACGGTCCTGGTCATCGGCGAGAGCGGCACCGGCAAGGAGCTCGTCGCCAACGCCATCCACCGCGCCAGCCCGCGGCGCAACGAGCGCTTCCTGGCGATCAACTGCGGCGCCATCCCCTCGCGACATCCTGGAGAGCGAGCTCTTCGGCCACGAGCGCGGCGCCTTCACCGGCGCGGTCAACCGCAAGATCGGCAAGTTCGAGATCGCCCACAAGGGGACGCTCTTCCTCGACGAGATCAGCGAGCTCTACCCCGAGCTGCAGGTCAAGCTCCTCCGCGTCCTCGAGGAGCGGCAGGTGATGCGGGTGGGCGGCAGCGAGCTGATCGAGGTCGACTTCCGGCTGCTCGCGGCGACCAACCGCGACCTCGAGAAGGAGGTCGCCGAGGGCCGCTTCCGCGAGGACCTCTACTACCGGCTGAAGGTGGTGACGCTCCGCATCCCGCCGCTGCGCGAGCGGCCGAGCGACATCCCGGTGCTCGCCGAGCACTTCCTCGCCGGCTTCTACCAGGAGCACGGCAAGCCGGCGAAGCGCCTCTCGGCCGAGGCGCTCGAGGTGCTCGCGCGCTACCCGTGGCCGGGCAACGTGCGCCAGCTCCGCAACGTCATGGAGTCGGTCGTCGTCTTCCACCAGGGCCGGGAGGAGATCGGCGTCGCCGACCTGCCGACCGAGGTGCGCGACTCCTCGGCTCTGTCGGCGACCGGCTCGCCGGTGCAGTCGGTCGTCGGCTAGCCGCGCACCATGGAGGAGATCGAGCGCCAGGCGATCCTGGAGACCCTGGAGCGCACCGGCGGCCATCGCGCCAAGGCGGCGGACCTCCTCGGGATCGGCCTGCGCACCCTGCAGCGCAAGCTCAAGGAGTACAAGGACCAGGGCTTCTACGACGAGTAGGGCTGGAGGGACGATGGAGCTGCCGACCGAGGTGTTGATCCATAACGAGATCCTGGGGGTCAAGGGAGGCAAGGGCACGCTCCTCCAGGTCAACTCCGCGGGCTATTACGAGGTCAACTGCCTGTTCGGCGACAAGCTGCACCGCACCTTCTTTCCCATCCAGGGGACGGTGCTGATCTGCCGCGAGCCGGAGGTGGCGGTCGACGCCGTCGGGCTGGAGATCGAGCGCTAGGCGAGCCGCCGGCGGCTGACCACGGAGGTCGAGCGCCAGGGCGATCCCGCCGCGCATGGTAGAGTTTTTTTGAGACCTTCCATCATGCATGTCGATCTCGAACCCCCTTTCCTGCTCGTCAAGCCCGGCGTGACGGAGGCCGAGTTCTACGGTCTGGCAGGGGAGGACAGCGACTGGGAGTACCTCGACGGGAGGCTCGTGATGTCGCCTGCCTCGGACCGCCACGAAGACCTCTTCGCCTTCCTCATGGTGCTGCTGCGCGCCTTCCTCGAGGAGCGCCAGGGAGGGGTCGTCCGCGGCTCGCGCTATCCCATGCGCCTCGACGATCGGTGGTCTCCGGAGCCCGATCTCCTGGTGGTGCGCGAGGAGCGCCGGCACCTGCTCATGCCGCAGCGCCTGGAGGGCCCGGCAGACCTGGTGGTCGAGATCGCCTCCGAGGGCGATCCCGGTTTCGACGTGCGGGAGAAGCTCCCCCGATACCAGAGAGCCGGCATCCCGGAGATCTGGCTGATCGATCCGTTCGCGTCGACGGTGCTCGCCGTGGTCCGCTCGCCGGACGGCTACCGCGCCGAGCGGTACCGCGACGGCCGGCTGGCCTCGCAGGTGCTGCCAGGCTTCTGGCTCGATACCGCCTGGCTGTGGCAGGAGCCGCTCCCCTCGACCCTCTCCTGCCTGCGGCAGATCCTCGCCTGAGGGTGCGGCTGGGGCGCGGCATCGGATGACCGTCAAGCTCTCGGTCAACGTCGACCATGTCGCGACGCTACGCCAGGCGCGGCGGGCGGGATACCCCGACCCTGTCGAGGCGGCGCGGATCGCGCTCCACGCCGGGGCGGCGGGGATCACGGCGCACCTGCGGGTCGACCGCCGCCACATCCAGGACGAGGATCTCCACCGCCTGCGCCGCGCGGTGCGCGCCAAGCTCAACCTCGAGATGTCGACCGCGGAGGCGATGGTCGCCGTCGCGCTCGACGTCCGTCCCGACCAGGTGACCCTGGTCCCCGAGCGGCCGGAGGAGGTGACGACCGAGGGCGGCCTCGACCTCGCCACCCAGGGCGAGCGCGTCGCCGCCGTGGCCCGCGAGCTCGCCGCGGCGGGGATCGCCGTCTCCGTGTTCATCGATCCGGAGCCCGCGCAGGTCGACGCTCTCGCCGCCCTGGGCGCCCCCATCCCCGGCTTCGAGCTCAACACCGATGCCTATACCCGCGCCGGCAGCCAGGACGCCGCGCGCGAGCTCCACGCCATCCGCGCCGCCGCCGCCCGCGGTCGCGAGCGCGGCCTGCGCCTCTACGCCGGCCACGGCCTCACCGTCGGCAACGTCGGCCCGGTCGCCGCCGTCCCCGGCATGGAGGAGCTCAACATCGGCCATTCGATCGTCTCCCGCGCCGTGCTGATCGGCATGGCCGGGGCGGTCGAGGAGATGCTCGCGGCGATCGCGTAGAGGGCGGTCGCCCGCAGCGGACCGAACGGCCCACTACCGAGCGGACGGGGGGCTCGGCCGGACCCGCCGGCCGGTCAGCTCCTCGCGGCGCCGATCTCGGCCGCGATCGCCTGGGCGATGCCCCCCGCCAGGCTCTCGACGGTGTCCTGGTCGGGACCCTCGATCATCACGCGGGCGAGCGGCTCGGTGCCGCTGTAGCGCAGGACCAGGCGGCCGTCGGCTCCCAGGCGGTCCTCGACGGCGCGGACCGCCGCGGCGACCCCGGGGAGCGCCAGGAGCTCGGGCTTCTCGCGCACCGGCACGTTGACCAGGACCTGCGGATAGCGCCGGAAGCCGGCGAGGAGCTCCGAGAGCGGGTGGCCGGTCGCGGCCACGATCCCGGCCATCTGGAGCGCCGTCAGCAGGCCGTCGCCGGTCGTCGCGAGGCCGAGGTGGACGATGTGGCCGGACTGCTCGCCGCCCAACGCGATCCCCTCCCGCCGCATCGTCTCGACCACCGCGCGATCGCCCACATCGCAGCGCACGAGGGTGATCCCCTCCCGCGCCAGCGCCCGCTCGAGCCCCAGGTTGCTCATCGACGTGGCCACGATCGCCGGCGGATCGAGGCGCTGCTGCCGGTGGAGGTGGGTCGCCCAGAGGTACATCATCGCGTCGCCGTCGCGCACCTGCCCGCGCTCGTCGGCGACGATCGCGCGGTCGGCGTCGCCGTCGAAGGCGGCGCCCAGGTCGGCGCCGCCCTGGCGCACCCGCGCCGCCATCGCCGCGGGCGCCGTCGAGCCGCAGCCGTCGTTGACGTTCCTGCCGTCGGGAGCGGCGGAGAGGATCTCGACCTCCGCCCCGAGCCGCGAGAAGAGCGGCCCGGCGAGGGCGGAGGCGGCGCCGTTCCCGGCGTCGATCACCAGCCGGAAGCCGGAGAGGGGGCGGCCGGCGGGGAGCGTCGCGGCGAGCTCCTCGAGGTAGCGCTCGGCGAGCGCCGCCTCGATCTCGAGCTCGGGGAGGGCGAAGCCGACCGCCGCCTCCGGCGCCGCCGCGCGGCCGAGCCGCTCCTCGAGCGCCAGCTCGGCAGCCTCGTTCCACTTGAAGCCGCCGCCGTCGATCAGCTTGATGCCGTTGTCCGGGTAGGGGTTGTGCGAGGCCGAGACGGAGATCCCGGCCGCCGCCTCGAGGTCGCGGGCGAGCCGCGCGATGCCCGGCGTCGGCAGGGTGCCGGCGTAGCGGCAGCGGGCGCCGCCGGCGGCGAGCCCCGCGGCGAGCCAGCGGCAGATCTCGGCCGTGCTCTCTCGGGTGTCGCCGCCGAGGACGACGAGCGGCTCGGCCGGAGCCGCGGCGTCGCCCATCGGCGGGCTGGCGGGCGTGGCGAGCGCGGCGCCGAGGGCGCGGGCGAGCGCCGTCACCGTGGCGCGGTCGAGCGGCGGCGCGCCGAACGGCGCGCGGATGCCGTCGGTGCCGAAGAGGCGCGGTCGGCTCATGATGGCCCGGCTCCCCTCGCGGCGGGCCGCCGGCGCCGGCGCGCGGGCGGCCGCCGGGCTCCGGCGGGCCGGTCGCCGGAGCCTGCCCGCCGGCGCCTTGCCGGGTGGCGCCGGGCTCGGCTCGGCGGGCTGCTCCTGCGGCCGCTCGATCGGCACCGTCACCGTGACCTTCGACGGCTGCACGACCTGGATCAGCGGGTCGGGGGGAGGACGGCGACCGTCTCCTCGAAGGTCATGGCATGGCCGTCGAGGACGATCGGCTGGGTCGAGAGCGAGCGGACTCTCGCCAGCAGCGTCTTCGGCCCGGTCACCTGGACCTGATCCGGCAACACCTCGGGCGCGCCGGCCGAGGCTCCCGCCGGCGGCTCGCCGGTGAGCTGCGGCTTGACCGGCAGACGCTGGGTGATCTCCTGGTCGAGCTCGACGCGGATGACGTCGGGGTCGATCGCGATGACGCTGAAGCCTTCCGGCACCTGCACGTTCTCCGGCGCCAGGTTGACGTTGAGGATCCCGGGATCCGCCTGGGTGAGCTCCACCTGTACGTTGACCTGATAGGGGCTCAGCTGGCGGAACCTCTTGGCGCTGGCGCGCAGGCGCACCGAGACCGTCTGCACCGGCTCGAGGATGACGACGTCGCGCGGCCGGTTGTAGGAGACCGGGGCCTCGACCGTGCGCTCGGTCAGCGTCTCGCGCCCTTCGAGCGAGAAGCGGTACCAGAGGGCGACGGCGATCACCAGGGCCAGGATGCGCAGGCTCCAGATTCGGGCGCTCTCGCTCAAACCGTCTTCCCCCCTTGGGCGTAGAGGTCGGTGATCAGCACTTTGTAGAGAGTGTTGCGCAGGCCCTTGCCGTCGAGGTCGCGGATCATCTCGCCGTCGAAGGCGACCGAGATGATACCCGTCTCCTCCGAGACCACCACGGCGACGGCGTCGGTCTCCTCGGTGATCCCCAGGGCGGCGCGGTGGCGGGTGCCGAACTCCTTGGACAGCTCCGGGTTGGGGGTGAGCGGCAGGAAGCAGGCGGCGGCTGCCATGCGGTCCTCCTGGATGATCACCGCGCCGTCGTGGAGCGGGGTATCTGGGGTGAAGATGTTGATCAGGAGGTCGAAGGAGAGCTCGGCGTCGAGGCCGATCCCGTTCTCGATGTAGTTGCGCAGCCCCTGCAGTCGCTCGATGACGATGAGCGCGCCGATGCGGCGGCTGGCGAGCGTCGTGGCGGCGAGGACGATCTCGCCGAAAGTCGACTCGACGGCCTGTTGCTTGGCGAGCCCGAAGAGCGGGTTGCGGCCGAAGTTGGTGAGCGCGCGGCGGATCTCCTGCTGGAAGAGGACGATGACGGCGAAGGGGAGGACGATGACCAGGCTCTCGATCAGGGCCTGCAGAGTCGGCAGGTCGAAGAACTGGGCCATGTAGTAGACGATGGCGACGAAGAAGAGCCCGAGGAGCATCTGCACCGCGCGGGTGCCGCGGATGAGGAGGAGCAGGTAGTAGATGACGACCGCCACCGCCAGCACGTCGACGGCGTCGTGCCAGGTGAGGATGTCGACGAGGTGGCCGAGGCTCATCCGGCCGCGCCCCGGTCCGCCGGCCGCGCCGCGATCGCCGCCCAGACGGCGAGGAACTCGGCGGTCGGCGCGACGTCGTGGACGCGGACGATCGCCGCTCCGCCCGCCGCGGCCCAGCCCACGGCCGCCAGGCTGCCGGCCAGGCGCTCGGCCGGCGGCCGGCCGGTCAGCACGCCGAGGAAGCTCTTGCGCGAGGCGCCGACGAGGAGCGGCCGGCCGAGGCCGGCGAAGGCGTCCAGGCGGCGGATGAGAGTCAGGTTCTGCTCGGCGGTCTTGCCGAAGCCGAGGCCGGGATCGAGGACGATCTGCCCGCCGTCGACGCCGAGCGCCGCGGCACGGTCGGCGGCGGCGGCGAGCTCGGCCCGCACCTCGGCCAGGAGGTCGTGGAAGACGATGCCCTTCTGCATCGTCGCCAGGTCGCCGCGGCTGTGCATGAGGACCAGCGGACAGCCGGCGGCGGCGGCGGCGCGCGCCAGCTCGGGATCGGAAAGGAGCGAGACGTCGTTGATCAGGTCGGCGCCGGCGGCGAGCGCCGCGCGGGCGACGTCGCCCTTGCGGGTGTCGACCGAGAGCGGCAGGTCGGTGGCGGCCCGCAGCCGCTCGAGGACCGGCAGGAGCCGCGCCATCTCCTCCTTCGCCGCCACCGGGCGCGCCCCGGCGCCGTAGACGCCGCCGCCGGGGCGCGTCGACTCGGCGCCGAGGTCGAGGAGGTCGGCGCCCTCCGCGAGCATGGCGAGGCCGCGCGCCACCGCGCGTTCGGGATCGGCCCACAGGCCGCCGTCGCTGAAGGAGTCCGGAGTGATGTTGAGCACGCCCATGACCTTGGGGATGCCGCCCAAGGCGAGATGGCGGCCGCGGGGGAGGCGGAGGGTCCAGGCGCTGCAGGGAGGTCGGGTGGCGGTGGCGGTCTCCATGAGCGGGTCGAAGCCGCCGCTCAGTCTATCGTGCCGAGGCAGAGGTGAGCTGTCAGCTCGGTTTTTTGGCCGTCGGACCGGCGGGGTTGGTCGCCGGGACCGGATTGGGCGCCGGCGGGGTCTGGGCGGTGCGGCGCTGAGCGCCGGCGACCTCGGCCTCGACCTCCTCGGGCACCTCGCTCCCGGCGCGGTCGGCCGGCACCTCGTCGGCGGCAGGCGCGAAGACGACGTCGCCGCCGGTCTTGTCCCCTCCCACCCCCGTGGCGACCGGCGGGGTGACCACCGTCTCCGGGCCCTCCTGGCCGATGTACAGACCCTCGCCCGGCGCCACCGGCCGGGTCGGGGCGTGCTCCTCGCCGGTCATCTGCTTGATCAGGCGATAGACCTCCTCGCCGTCCATCGACTCGTGCTCGAGGAGCTCCTGGGCCAGCCGGTCGAGCACCTGCCGGTAGTGGCCGAGGATCGAGGTCGCCTGCTCGTAGCCCTCCTGGACGATCTTCGCCACCTGGCGGTCGATCTGGATCGCCGTGTCCTCGCTGTAGTCGGAGCGCTGCGCGAAGTCGCGGCCGAGGAAGACCGGCTCCTCCTTGGCCCCGTAGGCGAGCGGCCCGAGGTCCGACATGCCCCACTCGCAGACCATGCGGCGGGCCATCTCCGTGGCGCGCTCGATGTCGTTGCCGGCGCCCGTCGTGATGTCGTCCTGGGTCAGCTCCTCGGCCACCCGGCCGCCCATGAGGATGGCGATCTGCGCCTCGACGAAGTGCTTCTTGTAGGTGTACTTGTCCTCGGTCGGGAGCTGCATCGTGAGGCCGAGCGCCCGGCCGCGGGGGATGATCGTCACCTTGTGGAGCGGGTCCGAGCCGGGCGTGAAGATCGCCACCAGGGCGTGGCCCGCCTCGTGGTAGGCGGTCACCCGCTTCTCGTCGTCGGTCAGCATCATGGTCTTGCGCTCGACGCCCATCAGGACCTTGTCCTTGGCGAACTCGAAGTCGTCCATCTCGACCTTCTTCTTGCCCCGGCGGGCGGCGATCAGCGCCGCCTCGTTGACCAGGTTGGAGAGGTCGGCGCCGGCGAAGCCCGGCGTGCCGCGGGCGATCACCCCGAGGTGGACGTCCTCGGAGAGCGGGATGTTCCGGGTGTGGACCTTGAGGATGCCGAGGCGGCCGTTGATGTCGGGCCGGTCGACCACCACGCGGCGGTCGAAGCGGCCGGGGCGCAGCAGCGCCGGGTCGAGCACGTCCGGCCGGTTGGTGGCGGCGATCAGGATGACCCCCTCGTTCGACTCGAAGCCGTCCATCTCGACGAGCAGCTGGTTGAGCGTCTGCTCGCGCTCGTCGTGGCCGCCGCCCAGGCCGGCGCCGCGGTGGCGGCCGACGGCGTCGATCTCGTCGATGAAGATGATGCAGGGGGCGTTCTTCTTGCCCTGCTCGAAGAGGTCGCGGACGCGCGAGGCGCCGACGCCGACGAACATCTCGACGAAGTCGGAGCCGGAGATCGAGAAGAAGGGCACGTTGGCCTCGCCGGCGATGGCGCGGGCGAGCAGGGTCTTGCCGGTTCCCGGCGGGCCCATCAGCAGCACGCCCTTGGGGATGCGGCCGCCCAGCTTCTGGAACTTCTGCGGCTCCTTCAGGAACTCGACGATCTCGTGGAGCTCCTCCTTGGCCTCCTCGACGCCGGCGACGTCCTTGAAGGTGACCTTCTTGCCCGTGGTGTTCAGGAGCTTCGCCTTGCTCTTGCCGAAGGAGAGCGCCTTGTTGCCGCCGGTCTGCATCTGGCGCATGAAGAAGATCCACAGGGCGACGATCAAGAGCACCGGAGCCCAGGTGAAGAGCACCCCGATCAGCGGGTTCTCCTTGGTCTCCTCGCCGCGCACGTCGACGTGGCCGGCCTGCAGCTTGTTGACGAGGTCGGAGCTCGACGCCATGGGGAGGGTGGTGGTGAACTCCTGTCCCGCCTGGTACTCCGGGCGGAACTTGCCCGACAGCTGTGATCGTCCCGGATCGTCACCTCGGCCACCTTGCCCTTCGACACGGAGTCCATGAACTCCGAGTAGCCGAGGTCGGCGCGCGGCTCTTGCCGTTCTGGAAGGTGTTCCACAAGAGGATCACCACCACGAAGATCGCCATCCAGAGCAATAGGGTTTTGACGGTGGAGTTCAACGGTCGGCTACCTCATCTCGAAGAAGAGCTCGTCGGTCGGCGCCCGTGCATGGGGCGCCCGGAGAGGTATTTCTCCTCCCACAACGCAGCGTAACGGATCGGCCGGGCCGGCGATTCCCGGCGGCGCCCGCGGCTCGTCATGGCTCGAGCAACCGTCCGATGAACGGCAGGTTGCCGTAGCGGCCGCCGTGCTTCAGGCCGTAGCCGACCAGCACGCCCTGGCGCGAGGTCTGGAAGGCGTGATAGTCCACCTCGAAGGAGGTCTTGCGCTCGTCGGGCATGTCGATCAGCGCCACGAGCTTGACCGCCCGCGCCCCGCGGTCGCGGAGCTGCTGGTCGAGATAGGGCTCGGTGATCCCCGACTCGACCACGTCCTTGACCAGGACTACCCTCTGGCCGGCGATCTCGATCGGCATCGGGTAGTGGATGTCGAGGACGGGCGTCCGCGCCGGGGGCTCCCCGGCCGCCGACTGCGAGTACTCGACGTGGATCATCTCGAAGCGCACCGGCCACCGGATCGCCCGCACCAGGTCGGCGAAGAAGATCACCGACTCGCCGAGCAGCGCGATCACCAGCGGGTCCTCGTCGCCCAGCTCCGTCCCGACCCGGCGCCCGAGCGCGAGGACGCTGGCGGAGAGGGAATGGGCGTCGAAGAGGGACTTGACGCGGGCCTGGGGGTGGGAGCTCATGGCGGTGGTCTCGTTTCGCTGGCAGGGGAAGGGGGCGGCCGCGCTCAGTAGTCAGGGAACACTTCAGCCGGGAACATTTCAGCCGGCATTCCGGCGGGCTGCCGATCCGGATTCAGCTCGGCGATCCAGGCGTCCGCCGCGGCCGGCGCGAGCCGGAACCGCTCGTCGACCGCGACCCCCGGCACCCAGGCGATCGCCTCCCCGACGCAGAGGAGCGGCAGCCTGTCCCGCGCCTCGCAAGGCACCCGGCGATCGATCAGCAGCTCCTTGAGGCGCCGGTTGCCCGGCGACCCCAGCGGGCGCAGCCGGTCGCCCGGCCTCCGGCTCCGCACGGTCAGGGGCTCGCCCGCCTCCAGCGGGAGCGCCAGCCCGGCACGCCGCGCCGCGCCGGCGAACATCCAGGGTGCCGCGGCGCCGCGCCGGACGGCGATCCGCAGGCCGATCTCCGGGATGGCGAGCTCTCCCGGTACCTCGAGAGTATAAGCGAAGCCGCCGGCGGGCTCGGTCCGCGCCCGGCGGAGCACGATCCCCTCGCCTCGACCTTCCCAGCGGAGGCCCGCTCCGCAGTCGCAGCCGACCGCCCCGCCGGCGGCGAGCTGGCGAGCGAGCTCGCGCCGGGCGGCGGCGGCCGGCGGATACCGGGCGCCGGCGCGGCGGTGGAGGAGGGCGAGGGCGGCGGCGGCGAGCGGCTCGGGCAGGCCGGCGAGCGCCGCGCGCGAGAGGCAGGCGGGGCCGGAGGAGGCCGGCCCGGGGCACCGGCGCTCGATCGCCTCCCGCGCCCCGGCGGCGCGCGCCGCGAGCCGCGCCAGGCGGTCGGCCAGGCGATCCTCCAGACGCCGGCCAGACGCTCGGCCAGACGCTCGGCGGGCTCGCAGCCGCCAGCCTCGGCGGCCAGGGCTGGGAGGAGGAGGTGGCGGACGCGGTTTCTGGGGATGCGGAGGTCGGCGTTGGTCGGGTCTTCGATCGGCTCGATGCCGAGGCCGGCGAGCTTCGCCTCCTCGATCGCCGCCGCCAGCTCCGCCCTGGAGAGCGAGAGGAGCGGCCGCACGACGGCGCCGCGCCGCGGCCGGATGCCGGCGAGGCCGGCGAGGCCGCTGCCGAAGGCGAGGCGCAGGAGCACGGTCTCCGCCTGGTCGTCGCGGTGGTGGGCGGTCGCGATCCAGCGGGCGCCGGTCCGGCGCCTGACGTCCTCCAGAAAACCGTACCGCGCCTGCCGCGCGGCGGCCTCGCGGCCGCTGCCGGCGGCGGCCACCGGGCGGCGCTCCGCGACGAACGGCACGCCGAGCGCCGCGGCCAGCTCGGCGGCGCGGCGGGCGCGCTCGGCCGAGCCGGCGTCCAGGGCATGGTCGAGATGGGCGGCCAGGAGATCGACGGGGAGCTCGCCATGGCGGGAGAGCTCGGCCAGGCCCCAGAGGAGGGCGGTCGAGTCGACGCCGCCCGAGAAGGCGACGATCACCCGATCGCCGGCCGCGATCGGAGCGAGGGGGGCGGTCTGCCCGAAGGCTAGCCGCAGGGTGGAGAGCAGGCTCATCGGAAGGATGAGGCGTGCGATGGTGGCGGTGAAGGGACTCGAACCCCTGACGCAGCGGATATGAGCCGCTTGCTCTACCAACTGAGCTACACCGCCGGAGACGAAGAGCGGAGGCCGGGAGAGCGGCCTCCGTCGCGGAGGAGGATTATAGGTCAGGAGCGCTGGAGGCGGTAGGGACCGCTGCCGCCACCGGCGGGCCCGGCGTGACGCCGAGCCGCGCGTCGGGGCGAGGCGGACCTGGAGGGCAGGCCGGCGCGGGCGCCGCCGGGCGCCCGCGTGAGCCGGCTAGCGCAGGACTTCCTGGCAGCTCCGGAACTGGCCGAAGAACTCTTGCATCGAGGTCGAAAGGGCGCCCTCGTTCAGGCGGTAGATCACGTTCTGGCCCTGCCGCTGATCGAGCACCAGGTCGGCCTCCTTGAGGACCGAGAGGTGGCGCGAGATGGTCGGCTGCGAGAGGTTGAACTTGCCCACGATCTCGCCCACCGTGCGCTGATTGTTCTCGAGCAGCCGCAGGATCTCCTGCCGGGTGCCGTCGGACAACGCCTTGAAGACCTTCGTCAGCTGCCGCTCACGTCCGAACTCCAGGTTGCCGCGGTCGAGGTTCGCCATGACCTTCTTGCCTCCTTGGAGATGGGATCCCGGTTATCCGGTCGCTCTCCCTCTCGTCGATAGCGTTCATTGTAGGTCGCCCAGACTTGAACGCGACTTTATTTTGCGCGCTGGAGGCGCCATCGCGTGCGCAAAAAATGAGCACACGAGTGCAAACTTCTCTATAAATGAAAGTTAGGGCCGCGGATGGCGTGACGGAAAGTTTGCGCTCGGGGAGCGCGCGGGAGGCTCCGGGCGGTTCCGGGCCTCCCGTTTCCTCGGCGGCGTCAGCCGCGCGCGTGCTGCAGCCTGTCTTCGACCGCCGACCAGTTGACGGTGTTCCACCAGGCGGCGAGGTAGTCCGGACGGCGGTTCTGATACTTGAGGTAGTAGGCGTGCTCCCAGACGTCGACGCCGAGGAGCGGCACCTTGCCCTCCATCAGCGGGCTGTCCTGGTTGGGCCGCCCGAGCACCTCGAGCTTGCCGCCGGACACCACGAGCCAGCCCCAGCCGGAGCCGAACTGGTTGACGGCGGCGTTGGTCAGCTTCTCCTTGAAGGAGTCGAAGCCGCCGAGGTCGCGCTGGATCGCCTCGGCGACCTTGCCGGTCGGCGCCCCGCCCCCGCCCGGCCCCATGACGGTCCAGAAGAGGCTGTGGTTGGCGTGGCCGCCGCCGTTGTTGCGGACCGCCGTGCGGATCGACTCGGGGAGGCTGTCGAGGCCGCGCAGGAGCTCCTCGACGGGCTTCTGCTGCAGATCGGGATGGCCTTCGACCGCGCCGTTCAGCTTGGCGACGTAGGCGGCGTGATGCTTGTCGTGATGGATCTGCATGGTCTGGGCATCGATATGGGGCTCCAGCGCGTCGAAGGCGTACGGCAGAGGCGGAACTTCGAACATGGGCTTCCCTCCTTGGTCGTTCAAAGGTGGCACGGGCCGTCAGCAAGCCGGCTGGCCCGGGTCGCCGTGGGGTGCGAAAAGGCGCGAGACGTCGGGCAGATTTCGAGGCGGGTCGCGGAGTGGACCCGCACCGCGCGTTTTCATTGTGCCACGAATGAGCGGGGAGACGGAACGAGGCGGGGGCCGCCCAGCGTCGAGCGCTGCTCTCGGGGCCTTCCAGAGCGGGCCTTCCAGCGCTGGAGGCGACCGCTGGAAGCGAGCGCGGGAGATGCGGCAGGAGGGGCGCTTCTAGCGCAGCTTCTCTTCGACGAACTCGACGTGCTTGCGGACCTTGGGGTCGTACTTCTTCATCCGCAGCTTCTCGGTCGAGAGCTTCTTGTTCTTGGTCGTGGTGTAGAAGTAGCCGGTGCCGGCGGACGAGACCAATTTGATCTTCTCGCGCATCGCGAATCTCCTGGGAGCGCCCCGGCCGTGAGGCGGTCCGGGAAAGGGCTGATCGAATGGCGGGGCCGACGGGGCTCGAACCCGCGACCTCCGGCTTGACAGGCCGGCGTTCTAACCAGCTGAACTACGACCCCGCGGGGGTTGCTGCAAGTCACCAGGGCGTCACCCTGGTGGGAGGTGAGGGATTTGAACCCGCGACCCCCTGCGTGTAAGGCAGGTGCTCTAACCGCTGAGCTAACCTCCCCGCCAAAGGCAGCATATGGTATGGAAGGATGCTGGCGGAGTCAATCGGGCGGGGTACTGGCTCAAATCCCCGCCGGTCCCCCCGCATCGGCGTCCTCTCCGTCCACTACCGGATCCGCCCGCTGCTCATCGACCAGCACCGGCGGCTGCGCGGCTGCGTCGCGGCGACCCGGGTTGGCGGGCGGGAGCTCTGGTATTTCCCCATCGTGCACGCGGAGACCCGGCCGGACATCGCGGCGGCGGCGCGCGAGATGTCCTTCCCGCGGGCGCCGCTGCCGACCGCGTTCGTCGACCTGCGGGACCTGGCCATGGAAGGGCCGCCGCACAAGGGCTCGCTGGTGGCGGCCTACCGCCGGCTGCGGCGCAGCGGCCGGCTCGCCGGCTCCGATCTCGTGGCGGTGATGGACCACGACGCCCACCCCCTCCGCGAGGATGCCCTGGCGGCCGCCGCCGAGCGCCTCCTGGCGACCGGCGCCGCCGGGATCGGCAACCCGCAGTGGCACCACGGACGGTGCTATCTCCACCCCTCGTTCTTCCTCGCCCGCGTCGCGACGATCGACGAGGCCGGGCCCGAGGTGGCGTTCGCCAGCCGGCGAGGCGGCGTGAGGCTGGGCGACACCGGCGAGGGGTTCACCGTCTGGTGTGAGGAGAACGGCCGGCCGATCTACCCGCTGCGCGTCGTCTCGACCGGCTTTCCCTGGCGGTTCTGGGAGAGCCAGAACGTGCGCGACCAGCGCGCCGAGCTGATCGGCGCGCACGGCGAGCGCGTCCACGTCGGCCACCTCATGCGCTATGGGCTGCCGGAGGGGCCGCCGCTCGTCTCCCACGTCTGGTCGGTCACCCTGGGTGGCAAGCACTTCAGCGACGACGACCCGGACGAGGTGCTCGCCGCCTACCTGGCCGAGCCCTTCGGCTGAGGCGAGAGGGTCCCCCCGTCAGCGGTCGCCGCTCAGTGCGCCACGTAGCCCAGGTTGTTGAGCTCCTCGCGGAGCTGCGAGGAGTCCTGCCGCTTGCCGGCGCGGCGAGAGACGGCGGCGAAGCGGCGGCGCAGGAGGCCCTGCAGCTCGGCGACCCGGGCGGGCTCGCGGGGTGCCAGGTTCTTCGTCTCGCCAGGGTCGCGCCCCAGGTCGTAGAGCTCTTCTCTCGCCAGCGGATAGGAGTGGGGCGGGGCGTTGGGGATGCAGACCGGATCGTAGCCCCGCGGATTGTCGACCAGCTTCCAGCCGCCGGCGAGGACGGTGGCGACGGGGGCGTCGCCGTACTGCGAGAAGGCGGGCTTGCCGCCGCCGCCGGCCCCCGGCCGCGCGAGCGAAGAGACGAGCGAGCGGCCGTGCATCTCCCGCGGCGGCGCCACGGCGAGGAGGTCGAGGACGGTCGGCGCGACGTCGATCAGCTCGACCGTCTGCGGCACCGCGGCGCCGGGCTGCAGCAGGCCCGGCGCGGCGATCCCCAGCGGCACGTGGAGCGCCGTCTGGTAGACCGAGCAGGAATGGTAGAGGTAGTTGTGGTGGGCGTAGAGCTCCTCGCCATGGTCCGACAGCAGGACGACGAGGGTGCGCTCGAGCTTGCCCGCCGCCCGCAGGCCGTCGAGCAGCGCCCCCACCTGCCGGTCGCTCCCCATCACCGCGGCGTCGTAGAGGGCGTCCAGGTGCCGGAGGTCGGCGGGCGAGAGCGGGAGGTGCCGGGTCATCACCGGGTCGAGCCGCCACCGCTTCGTCCCCAGGACCCCGCGATAGCCGGGGTCGAGGACGCGCGCCGCGGCGTCGCCGCCGTTGTAGTAGGGCGAATGGGCGCCGAAGAGGTGGACCCAGAGAAAGAACGGCTTGGCGAGCGAGCCCGCGGGCGTGGCGCCGGCGCCCGGGCTCGCCAGCCGCCCGGCCCAGTCGAGGGCACGGCGCACGGTCTTGCCGTCCTGGCCGGCGCTGCAGGCGAAGCCGTCCCATCCCTGGTGATTCGCCTGGCACATGTTCGAGAGGAAGGCGCCGGTGCGATAGCCGGCGGCGTGGAGGAGCTTGGGGAGCGTCGGCAGATCGTCGGGGAAGCCGTAGCCGTTCTCGGTGACGCCATGGGCCGAGGGGTAGAGGCCGGTGAGCACCGAGGCGAGCGACGGCCAGGTGGCGGCGCGCTGCGACATCGCCTGCTCGAAGCGGACGCCGGAGCCGAGGAGGGCGTCCATCCGCGGGCTGGTGGCGCGCGTCCGGTAGCCGTAGGCGCCCAGGCGGTCGGCCCGGATCGTGTCGACCGAGACGAGGAGGAGGCTCCAACCGCGCGCCGCGCCGGCGAGCGGCCGGCGCGGCGCCCTCGCCTGCCGCTCGGCGCCCTCGCGCTCCCCGCAGGCGAGGGCGGCCGCCAGGAGGGCGGCGAGGGCGACGGCGAGCAGCCGGGCCGGACGGCGGGGGAGGGGGCGGGGGATGACGGGCACGGCGGGCTTCTCGACCGCGGGCGGCAGGGCGCGGCGCGCGGATTGTAGCCGACGTGGTATGTTGGGGTCCCTTCCTGCCGCGGCCGGGCGTTCGCTCGGTTGCCGACTGTCCGCATCCCCGCTCCATTTTCCGAAAGGAGAGGAGCGTGGAACCAACCCTCGACCCGTACCTCGATCGACCCGCCGTCCCCTCGGCCATCCCGCGTCCGGAGGACGAGGCCGGCTGGGAGGAGATGTTGCGCCGCTACCGGCGCCGTCTCGAGCGCCGCATCGGCGGCGTCTTCTCCGGCTATGGCATCCGGCCTCGGCGCGAGATGGTCGAGGAGGCGGCGCAGGAGGTGTTCTGCCGGCTGCTGGCGCACGGCGGGCGGCGGCTGCGGCGCTGCCGGGCCGAGTGCGGGGCGGAGGTCGACTCGTATCTGGGAAGGATCGCCGAGCGGGTCGTCATCGACCAGATCCGCGCCGGCTCCGCCGCCAAGCGCGGAGGAGGGCTGATCGGGCTCGACTGGAGCCGTATCGGCGGGCTCGCCGACGACCTGATCGATCCCGCGGGGACGCCCGAGGACCGCGTCCTGGCGCGGGAGCGCCTCACCCTGCTCGCCGCGGCCTGCCGGCGGATGGCCGGCCGGCTCGGCGACCGCCGCGACGCGCGCATCCTCCGCCTGGCCCTCTTCGACGGCTGGACCAGCCGCGAGATCGCGCGCCACCTGGGCGGCCGGCTGAGCGCGACCGGAGTCGACTCGCGGCTCCACCGCCTGCGCCGCCTCCTGGCCGGGCTCGGCCTCGAGCTGCCGCGGCGCGGGCCGCTCCCGGGCAGCCCCGTGCGCCGCCGCCGGGGCCGGCCGCGGCGGCAGAGCGCGCCGCGCCGGCCGCGTTGACCGGCGCTATCATCCGCGCCATGCGCGCCGCGCCCTCGCTCCGCGTCTTCACCGACCGCCGCTGCCTCGAGCATCGCGCGCCGCGCGGGTACCCGGAGCGTCCCGAGCGGCTCGCCGGCATCCTCGACCACCTGGGCGCCGGCGGCTGGGAGATCGCCGCGGCGCCGGCGTCCGCGGCGGCCGCCGGAATGATCGCGGCGGTCGCCGCGGTCGAGGCGGTGCACGATCCGGAGTACGTCGAGCGCTTCCGCCGCGCCGTCGAGCGCGGCGACTCGCTCCTCGACTCGGCGGACAACCCGCTCTCGGCGGGCACCTGGGAGGCGGCATGGGCGGCGGTGGGAGCGACCCTCGCCGCGGCCGACCACGCCGCGGCCGGCGGCGGCCCCGCCTTCGCCGCCGTGCGGCCGCCCGGCCACCACGCCGAGCGCGCTCTCGCCATGGGGTTCTGCTTCTTCAACAACGCCGCGGTCGCGGCCGAGCACCTGCGGCGCATGCACGGCGCCTCCCGCGTCGCCATCTTCGACTTCGACGTCCACCATGGCAACGGCACGCAGCACCTCTTCGAGGCCCGCGCCGACGTCTTCTACGCCAGCACCCACCAATATCCGTTCTATCCGGGCACCGGCGCCGCGAGCGAGACCGGCAGCGGCGCGGGCCAGGGCGCGACGCTCAACGTCCCCCTGCCCGCGGGGACCGGCGACGACGGGTACGGCATGGCCCTCGAGGAGAGGGTGCTCCCGGCGCTGCGCGCTTTCGCCCCCGACGTGCTCCTCGTCTCCGCCGGCTTCGACGTCTGGCGCGCCGATCCGCTGGGGGGCATGGCCGTCACCGAGTCCGGCTTCGCCGAGTGGGGGGCCCGCCTGGCCGCCCTGGCCGACGAGGTCTCCGCCGGCCGCCTCCTCACCGTCCTCGAGGGCGGCTACGACCTCGACCACCTGCCGCGTCTGGTGGAGTGCTACCTCCGAGGGGCGAGCGGCGCGGGCGAGGACTAGGTCTCGCAAAAATTCGCTTCCGTCTATATTTGACTTTCCTCGGCGCGGGCGCGTAAAATCTCGGAAAAGCTCACGTAGTACTTCACAGTTGGCCGGACAGCCCCGCATCCTTCTGCGTTTTTTCGGCGTGCGTGCGCCGAGCGGGACGGGAAGGCCCCCAAGGGAGGTCAGCACTCGATGAAACGCCACGTCGTCATCCTGCTCGCGATCGTGACTGCCCTTGCGGCGGCGATCCCGGCGACCCCCGCGCGGGCGGCGGCGCCCCAGGTCCTCGGCTCCTTCGACGGCCGCGCCGGCGGCGGCAACTCCGGCTCGGCCATCCTCTCGCTGGTCGGCTGGGCGCTGGCGAGCGACGGCGTCAGCGCCGTCGACATCCTGGTCGACGGCGTGATCGACGGCCGCGCCTCCTATGGCCGCAGCCGGCCCGGCGTCACCGCGCGCTACCCGAGCTTCCCCGACTCGAAGTACCCGGCGTGGGCCTATGGCGTCGACACCACCCACTACCTGAACGGCCGCCACACCATCCTCGCGCGGGTGCGCACCAGGACCGGCGCGACCCTGGATCTCAAGCCGCAGTCGTTCGCCTTCCTCAACGCCCCGCAGGACCTGCAGCCCTTCGGCGCCATCGAGTACCCCAACAAGGACGCCGAGCTCTTCGGCACCTGCGGCGGCGCGCCCGATCTCGATCCGGCGACGCTGCGCGACTTCGGGCAGATCTCGCTCTCGGTGCCGCGCCGCTACAACGTGGTGAGCGGCTACGTGGTCGATCCCGGAGCGGCGGCCGAGGTCGACGGCGACGGCGTCGGCTACGTCGAGCTGCTGGTCGACGGCGCCATCCTCTACAACAGCGTCACCGACTGCTTCTACTCGCAGACGACCGGCGGGCTGACCAACTGCCTGGGCGTGTTCCGGCCCGACATCGGCGCCACCTACCCGACGCTCAAAGACAGCGTCCACGGCGGCTTCCGCTTCGTGCTCGACCTCTCGCAGCTCATCGACCTCGGCCTCTACACGCCCGGCCATCACACGCTGGCGCTGCGCGCCGGCGACCATTCGGGGACGACGATCAACATCTCCGAGATCCCGGTGACCTTCTCCTGCGACGACTTCACCGGCGACGACTCCTCGTTCGGCTTCATCGACATCCCGCCGAACGGCCTCACCTTCGGCGGCCAGATCTTCCTCACCGGCTGGGCGCTCGACTTCCAGGGCGTCGCCGCGGTCTCGATCCTGATCGACGGCAAGCCCTCCGGCTTCGCCGGGCTCGGCCTGCCGCGGCCCGGCATCAGCACGCTCTATCCCGGCTATCCCGACAGCTTCCTGCCCGGCTGGATCTTCAGCCTCGACACGACCAAGCTCTCGAACGGCGTCCACAACATCCAGGCGGTGGCGACCGACGTCAACGGCGTCGACACGGTGATCGGCGAGCGCTCGTTCACCATCCGCAACGCGCACCAGTAAGCCGCGCCGGCCCCGGCCGGAGCCCGCCCGCCCCGTCGCCCGACGGGGCGGTTTCGTTTTTGTTCGCCGCCGGCCATCCAAGGTACCATCGCCGGCGTGCCGCCCCTTTCGCGCCTCGTCTTCTTCGGCACCCCCGACTTCGCGGTGCCGACGCTCGCGGCGCTCGTCGCCGCCGGGCGGACGCCCGTCTGCGCGGTGACCCAGCCGGCGCGGCCGGCCGGACGCGGCGGACGGATCGAGGAGCCGCCGGTGGCGCGCTGGGCCGCGGCGCACGGCATCCCGGTGCTGCAGCCGGAGCGGGTGCGCGAGCCGGCCTTCCTCGCCGCGCTCGGCGAGCTCGCCCCCGCCGCCGCCGTGGTCGTCGCCTTCGGCCAGATCTTCCCCCGCGACCTCCTGGCGCTGCCGCCGCTCGGCTGCGTCAACGTCCATGCCTCGCTGCTGCCGCGCTACCGCGGCGCGGCGCCCATCCAGGCGGCGATCGCCGCCGGCGACGACGGCGACCGGGGTGACCACCATGCGGATGGAAGCGGGGCTCGACAGCGGCCCGATCCTCCTCCAGGAAGAGCTGGCGATCGGCCGGCGGGAGACGGCGGGCGAGCTGGCGCCGCGCCTGGCGGAGGCCGGCGGCGCGCCTGCTGGTCGAAACCCTGGCGCGGCTCGAGCGCGGCGAGCTCGTCGCCGCGGCCGCAGGACGACGCCCTCGCGACCTACGCGCCGCGCCTCTCGCGCGGCAGCGGCGAAGCCGACTGGTCGCTCTCTGCCGCCGTGCTCTTCGACCGCCTGCGCGCCTACACCCCATGGCCGGGGATGGCGCGCACGCTGCGCGGCGGCCGGTCAAGCTCCTCTGGGGCGAGCCGGAGGGCGATCCCGGTCGCGCCGCCGCCGCCGGAGATCTCGCGCCCGGCACCATGCTCGGCCATCGCGCGACGGCCGGCTCGCCGTCGCCTGCGGCGGCGCCACGGCGTTCGGCGTCGAGCGACTGCAGCGCCCGGGCAAGCGCGCCGCGCGCCGCCGCCGACTTCGCCAACGGCGAGCGGCTGCACGGCCGGCGAGCGCTTCGGCCAGCCGGGATGAGCAAGCGCCACTCCGCGCCGCCCGCGGCCGGCCCGGCCGCAGCCGCCGGCTCACCCCGCGCCGCACCGCCGAGGACAACGTCCGCGCCTCCGCGGCCTGGGTGCTCGAGCGCACCCTCGCCTCGCTGGCCCCGGTCGATTCCTTCCTCGAGAGCGCCCTGCCGCGCTTCGACGAGCGCGACCAGGGGCTGCTGCGCGAGCTGGTGCTGGGGAGGCTGCGCTGGCTGCGCCGGCTCGACCACGTGATCGCCGACGCCAGCAGCCGCTCAGATCGGCGAGATCGAGCCGGCGCTCCTGGCGCCGCTGCGCATCGGCATCTACCAGCTCCTCTTCCTCGACCGCGTGCCGCCGCACGCCGCGGTGCACGAGGCGGTGGAGCAGGCCCACCAGCTCACCCACCGCGGCGGCGCGAGCTTCGTCAACGGCGTGCTGCGCGGCGATCGCGCGCGCGCCGCGTCTGGACGACTGGCCGGTCGCGCGAGGCCGATCCGGTGCGCCGTCTGGCGATCGAGCAGAGCCACCCCGACTTCCTGGTCGAGCGCTGGGTGGAGCGCTTCGGCCGCGCGCGGACCGTCGACCTGCTCGCCGCCAACAACCGGCCGAAGGCGATGCAGCTCCTCGCCTTCCGCGACCGCGGCGGGCGCGAGCTGCTCGCCGAGGCGCTGATCGACGAGGGGATCGAGGTCGAGCCGGCGCCGCTCTCGCCGCTGGGCTTGACCGTGCGGCGCGGCAACCCGCTCGCCGGCGCGCAGTTCGCCGCCGGCGTCTTCTACGTCCAGGACGAGGCGAGCCAGGCGGCGGCGCTGATCCCGCCGCCGCGGCCGGGCGAGACGGATGCTCGACGCCGCGGCGGCGCCCGGCGGCAAGAGCTTCGCGCTCGCTCGCCTGGGAGCCGCGTCCGTCGTCCAGATCCTGGCCGACGTCTCGCTGGCGCGCGCCGGCGCGCCTGCGCGCCAACCTCCGGCGGCTCGGCCGCCCGCTGCCGCTCGCCGTCGCCGACGCCGGGGCGCCGCCGTTCGGCCGGGCGTTCGACCGCGTCGTGCTCGACCTCCCCTGCACCGGGACCGGCACGCTGCGCCGCCACCCCGAGATCAAGTGGCGGATCAGCGAGGGCGAGATCGGGCGCCTGATCGCGCCAGGCCCTGCGCCTGCTCGCCGGCGCGGCGCCGCTCGTCGCCCCCGGCGGCCTCCTGGTCGCCATCACCTGCTCGCTCGAGGAGGAGGAGAACGAGCGAGGTCGTGGCCCGCTTCTCTGCCGACGCATCCGGAGTTCGCGCCGCTGCCGCTCGACGGAGGTCCTCGACGCCGCCGCTCGCGGCCGGCGTCACCGGCCCCGGGAGCGTGGCGTGTGCTGACCGGCGGCGACCACGACGGCTTCTCGGTCAACGTGCTCGCAAAAGCCCGTAGATAGGCCCTCCGGAGCGCCTCGCGCTCCTTGACAGCCCCCCCCCGTTGACTTATCGTCTGGCTCCAGTACTTCCGATCGGCTGACAACCTAATTTAGGAGGAGAGCAGATGGCTGGTAAGGCTGATCTCGTCAATAGCATTGTGGACTCGGTCGAGGGTCTGACCCGGCGGCAGGCGGCCGCGGCGTTCGAGGCCGTGTTCGGCGCCATCACCGCGTCGCTCAAGGGCGGCGAGTCCGCCAAGGTCCCGGGCTTCGGCAGCTTCGCCGTCGCCGAGCGCGGCGCGCGCAAGGGACGCAACCCCGCCACCGGCGAGTCGATCACCATCAAGGCGAGCAAGAGCGTCCGCTTCAAGGCCGGCAAGGAGCTCAAGGAGGCGGTCAAACAAGAAGCGGCGGCAAGTAGGCGCGTCCCGCGCGGCGTCCGGAGCCCTGTGGCGGAGCCGGCCACGGGGCTCGACGGCCCTGTCCCCTCGCCTCGACCCCCTCGCTCTACCGAATCTGCCGGTAGAGCCGCGCCAGCCGGTGCGGCGAGACCCGCAGAGGAAGAGCAGCCAGATCAGCCAGTTGGTCGCCACGGTGCGCAGCGGGCCGCGCTCGAGGAAGCGGCGGCGCCGAGGTGGTCACCGGCGTCTCCAGGATCGCCATGGCGCCGGCCCGCCGCAGCCGCCAGGCGAAGTCGAGGTCCTCGAGGATCGGCCAGTTGCGGAAGCCGCCCAGCGCCTCGAAGGTCTCGCGGGTGGCGAACTGGGCCTGGTCGCCGAGCGGCAGGCGGGTCCGGCGGGTGCGCAGGTTGACCAGCCAGCTGCCGAGCCGCATCCTGGCGAGCTCCGAGTCGAAGCGCACCAGGAAGGCGCCGCCGCGGACCCCGCGCGCCACGGCGTCGCGCAGCGCCGCCGCCGCTCCCGGCGCGAGGACGGTGTCGGCGTGCAGGAAGACGAGGAGGTCGGCCCCCGCCGCGAGCGCCGCCGCGGCGCCGCGGTTGAGCTGCCGGCCGCGGCCCGGCGGCCCGCAGACGATCCGCGCGCCGAGCTCCTCGGCCACCGCCAGCGTCCCGTCGGCGCTGCCGCCGTCGGAGACCACCACGAAGTCGGCCGCGGCGAGCGCGGCGGGCAGGTTCGGCGCCAGCGCCGACTCCTCGTTCAGGGTCGGCATCACGATAGTCAGTCGCATTGGCTCACGGGGCGGATGGGGTGAAATGCTAGCATGGGCGGGGGCGCGGCCCGCAGCCGGTCGCCTCACGCCCGAGCCGCCGCCCGACTGCGAGCAAACCATGAGCCATGAGCCCTTCAGCCACCTCGACCGCGAAGGCCAGGCGCACATGGTGGACGTCTCGGGCAAGCCGGTCACCCGCCGGGTCGCCGAGGCCTCCTGCCGCGTCCTGCTGTCGCCGCAGACCGTCATCCGCCTCGCCAACCTGCCCAAGGGGGACGCCTTCGCCGTGGCGCGCCTCGCCGGCATCCAGGCCGCCAAGCGGACGGACGAGCTGATCCCGCTCGCCCATTCCTGCCCCTCGACCAGGTGGAGATCGAGCTCGTGCCGATCCCCGAGGGGGTCGCGATCCGCAGCCGCGTCGTCGTCACCGCCCGCACCGGCGCCGAGATGGAGGCGCTCGTCGCCTGCTCGACCGCCGCCCTCGCGCTCTACGACATGGTCAAGGCGGTCGAGCGCGGCGCGGTGGTCACCGATCTCCGCCTCGAAGCGAAGAGCGGCGGCCAGCGCGGCGCCTACCGCCGCGCCGACGGCATGAGCTCGACGTGAGGCGCGGCGCCGGATGCCGGCCGTGAGACCCCGCCTGCGGACCGGCCTCGACCGGCTGCTCGCCGATCCGAGCCGCCTCGCCGGGCGGCGCTACGGCCTCCTCGCCCATGGCGCCTCGGTCGCCGCGGACCTCCGGCCGGCCCACCGCGCCCTCGCTGCCAGCGCCGGCGGGCCGCCCGCCGTCCTCTTCGGCCCCGAGCACGGCTACTACGGCGTCGAGCAGGACATGGTCGCCGCCGGCGTCGGCGCGCGACCCGTGGACCGGCGTCCCCATCCTCTCGCTCTACGGCGACCGCCGCCGAGACGCTCGTGCCGCAGCCCGCCGCCTTCGCCGGGCTCGACCTGCTGCTCGTCGACCTCCAGGACGTCGGCGCCCGCTACTACACCTACGCCGCGACCGCCGTCTGGGCCGCCGAGGCGGCGATCGCCGCCGGCTGCGAGGTCTGGGTGCTCGACCGCCCCAACCCGCTGGGCGGCGAGCGCGTCGAGGGGAACCTGCCGGAGCCCGGCTTCGAGTCGTTCGTCGGCGCCTTCCGGACGCCGGTCTGCCACGGCCTCACCCTGGGCGAGCTGGTGCTCCTCGAGGCCCGGCGGCGCGGCCGCCACGACGGCCTCGCCATCTGGACATGGAGGGGTGGACCCGCGCCATGACCTGGGAGGAGACCGGCCGTCCGTTCCTCGCCCCGTCGCCCAACATGCCGACGCCGGCGACCGCCCTCGCTCTATCCCGGCGGCTGCCTGGTCGAGGCGACCGAGCTCTCCGAGGGGCGCGGCACCACCCGGCCGTTCCAGCTCGCCGGCGCGCCGTGGGTCGATCCGCCGGCCCTCGCCGACCGCCTCGCGGCGCGCCGCCTCCCCGGCGTCGCCTTCGTGCCGACCTACTTCCGGCCGCAGTTCCAGAAGCACGCCGGGCGGGTCTGCGGCGGCGTCGAGCTGGCGGTGACCGCCGCCGGCGCCTTCGCCTCCTACCGCACCGGCGTCGAGCTCCTCGCCGCCTTCCAGCGCCGCGGCGCCGGAGGCCTTCGCCTGGCGCCGGGCCGCCTACGAGTTCGTCGCCGACGTCCCGGCGATCGACCTGCTGGCGCGCACCCGCGCTGCCGCCAGGCGATCGAGTCCGGCGACCCGGACGACCTCGCCGACTGGATCGCCGGCTGGGCGGCCGACGAGGCGGAGTTCCGCCGCGAGCGCCAGGAGATCCTGCTCTACCGGTGAGGGATCCCCACCTGTCGCGCGCTCCATCTGCTCCGGGTGGAGGAGGGGCCGGAGCGCTTCGCGGCGCTCGTCGCGGCGCTCGCCGGAGCCGGCATGCGCGCCGGCTGGCTCGAGCTGGCGGCCGATCCGGGCGACCGCGGGTCTGCTCCGGGTCACGCGCCTGCCGCGCCCGCCGGCCTCATGGCGGCCGCCGCCGCCGGCGTGCTCCGCGCCGTCGCCGTGGGCGGCGGCCGGTCGGTCGCCGTCAAGCCGCTCAGCGGGGCGCCGGTCCTCGCCGACCTCCTGCGCGAGCACTTCCGCGGCTGCGCCCTGGTGCTGGTGCGCGGCGAGGTCGCCGCCCCGCACCTCGCTCTCGACGGGGACGGCTGGACCGTCGCCCCGCCGGCGGCGGCCGCCCTCGTCCTCACCACCGCCGAGCTGGTCGCGGCCCTGCGGCGTCCGCGGCCCTGGGCTTAGCCGGACGCCGTCCGCAGGGGCCGCCAGCTCAACCGGGCGGGGGCCTAGCCTCGGGGCCCGAAACCGGATACGCTTGCCGCACCGCGGCGTAGCCGCGGGCTCCAGACGACTCCGATCCGCCGCGACCAGCGCCGGCGAGCCGGCCGATCCGCCCAACGACCGTAGGCGAGCCTGCCATGAGCGACGACCCGACCGAGACCATCCGCTTCTTCCTGCCCGGCCCCAGCTACGTCACCGAGGACGTCCGCCAGGCGATGACCCAGCCGATGCTGGGGCACCGCTCGCCGCCGTTCCGCGCCCTCTACGAGTCGCTCGCCCGCCGCCTGCCGCATGTCTTCCGCACCGCCGGGGACGTGATGATCGCGACCGGCAGCTCGACGCTCGTCATGGAGAGCGCCGTCGTCTCGACCGCCGCCGAGAGCGTCCTCTGCCTGACCTGCGGCGCCTTCTCCGAGCGCTGGCACGCGATCAGCCGCGCCGCCGGCAAGTCCGCCGACCAGGTCGCCGTCCCCTGGGGGCAGGCGGTCGATCCCGATCTCGTGCGCGCCGCCCTGCGGCGCAAGCGCTACGACGCGGTGACCCTGGTGCACAACGAGACCTCGACCGGCGTGATGAGCCCGATCGCCGAGGTCGCCCGCGCCGTGCGCGAGGAGAGCGACGCTCTCCTCCTCGTCGACACCGTCTCCTCGCTGGGCGGCGCGCCGGTCGAGACCGACGCCTGGGGGCTCGACATGGTGCTCGCCGGCACCCAGAAGGCGCTCGCCCTGCCCCCCGGCCTCGCCCTCTTCACCCTCTCCGCGCGCGCCGCGGAGCGCGCCGCCGGGGTCGCCCGCCGCGGCTTCTACACCGACCTCCTGCGCTACCGCGACAAGCACCGCGAGGGGGGCTTCATCACCACCCCGGCGATCCCGCTGATCTACGCCCTCGACGTGCAGCTCGACCGCATCCTCGCCGAGGGCATGGAGGCGCGCTGGGAGCGCCACGCCGGCCTCGCCCGGCGAGACCGCCGAGTGGGCGGCGGCCGCGGCTGCGCATACGCCTCGTCGCCCGCGGCGCGGTCGCTCACCGTGAGCTGCCTCCAGCGCTCCGGCCGGCGATCGCCGCCCCGGATCTGGTCAAGGCGATGGCCGGCCGCGGCTTCACCCTGGGCGGCGGCTACGGCGACTGGAAGGCCTCGACCTTCCGCATCGGCCACATGGGCGAGGTCCGCGCGAGCGACCTCGACGGGCTCTTCGCGGCGATCGACGAGGTGCTGGACGAAGCGCTCGCCGCCATGCCGGCCGGCGCCCGTCCGCTCCGCCGGCCGCCGTCTAGGAACCGCGTGGAGCCGCCGCCGATGAGCCGCATCCTGATCGCCGATCCGCTCGACGCCGGGGGTGTCGCGCTGCTGCGCGCCTCGGGCGCCCACGTCCACGAGCTCGCCGCCGCCGAGCGGCCGCGCCTCCCCGAGATCCTCGTCGACTACGACGCCCTGATCGTCCGCAGCACCACCCAGGTGACCGGCGAGCTGCTCGCCGCCGGCCCGCGTCTCAAGGTGGTGGGGCGGGCGGGCATCGGGGTCGACAACGTCGACGTCGCGGCGGCGACCGAGCGCGGGGTGCTGGTGGTCAACGCGCCGACGGCGAACCTGCTCTCGGCGACCGAGCACACCTTCGCGCTCCTCCTCGCCGTCGCCCGCAACGTCGCCGCCGCCGACGCCCTGCTCAAGGCCGGCAGCTGGGACCGCAAGCCGTTCCTCGGCGTCGAGCTGCAGGGCAAGACCCTCGGCATCATCGGCTTCGGGCGCATCGGCCAGCGCGTCGCGGTGCGCGCCCGCGCCTTCGACATGCAGGTCGTCGCCTACGACCCGTTCCTCGACGTCCAGGCGGCCCGCCGCCTCGAGGTCGAGCTCCTGCCGCTCGACGACCTGCTGCCGCGGGCCGACGTCGTCACCCTCCACACGCCGCTGACGCCGGAGACGCGGAACCTCCTCTCCGCCGCGCGCCTGGCGGCGATGAAGCCGGGCGCCCTCGTCGTCAACTGCAGCCGCGGCGGGGTGGTCGACGAGGCGGCGCTCCTCGCGGCGCTCGACTCCGGCCACCTCGGCGGGGCGGGGCTCGACGTCTTCGCCGAGGAGCCGCCGCAGGACTTCGCCCTCATCCGCCACCCAAGGTGGTGGCGACGCCGCACCTCGGGGCGCAGACGCGGGAGGCCCAGGAGCGGATCTCGACCGAGACCGCGGAGATGGTGCTCGCCGCCCTCGCCGGCTCGCTCTCGGTCGCCGCCGTCAACCTGCCGTTCCGCTCCGCCGGGGCGCGGGCCGAGCCGTACCTGGCGCTCGGCCGAGCAGCTCGGCAGCATGGCCGGCCAGCTCCTGGGGAGCGCGCCGCAGCGCCTCGAGGTGGGGCTCTGGGGGATGGACGAGCCGCTGCGGGTGCCGATGACGATCGCGGCGCTCAAGGGGGTGCTCTCGACCTTCCTCGGCGAGGGGGTCAACTACGTCAACGCCGAGCGCATCGCCGAGAGCCGCGGCGATCGAGGTGGTGCGCTCGACCCACAGCCGCGCCGCCGACTACCCGCAGCTCCTCGGCGTCGCGCTCGCCGGCGGCGGCGGGCGGGTGGAGCTCGACGGCACGCTCTTCGGCGAGAGCGACCCGCGGGTGGTGCGCTTCGGCGGCTTCCGCCTCGAGTTCCGGCCGGCGGGCAAGCTCCTGGTGCTCGAGAACCGCGACCAGCCGGGCGTCGTCGGCCGGCTCGGCACGCTCCTCGGCGAGGCGGGGGTCAACATCGCCGACATCCACCTGGCGCGGCGCCGCTCGGCGTCAGTACCGTGTCCAGTACGCGTCCGGCGCGGCGTCCGGTACCGCGTCCGGCGAGGCGCTGGCGCTCGCCGTGCTCCGCCTCGACCAGGAGCCGAGCGGCGAGCTGCTCGCCAGCCTCCTCGCCCTCCCCGAGGTGCGGAGCGTCCACCTGGTCGACCTCGGGCGGCCTTAGAGGCCCGGGCACGGAACCCATCACGTCGCGGGCGCGCGGACGCGCCGCCCGGAAAGGAGCTTCACCCACGATGGCGAGAGTCGGTCTCATCTTCGGCGGCAGGAGCGTCGAGCACCAGGTGTCGATCCGTTCGGCCCGCACGGTGGCCGCGGGGCTCGCCGCCGCCGGCCACTCGGTGATCGCCCTGGGGATCGCCCAGGACGGCGGCTGGATCGCGCCCGCGGCGGGGGCGGCGGTGCTCGCCTCGGAAGCTCGCGAGATCGCGCCGGTCGGCGGGCCGATCGCGCCGACCCTGGCCCACCTCCTGGGCGCCGGGGCCGAGGCGCTCTTCCCCATCGTCCACGGCACCTGGGGCGAGGACGGCACGCTCCAGGGCCTCTGCGAGATGCTCGACCTCCCCTACGTCGGCGCCGGCGTCCTCGCCAGCGCCCTCGCCATGGACAAGGTGCTCGCCAAGCGGGCGCTCGCAGCGGCGGGCGTGCCGGTCGTCGAGTACGAGACCGCCACCCGCGGCGAGTTCGAGCGCGATGCCGCGGGCTTCCTCGCCCGCTGCGCCGCGCTGCCGCTGCCGCTCTTCGTCAAGCCGCGCGTCGGCGGCTCCTCGGTCGGCGTGGCGCGGGTGGATGGCGCGCGACGACCTCGCCGCGGCGATCCGCTTCGCCCTGCAGTTCGACGAGGCGGTGCTCGTCGAGCGCGGCGTCGCCGGGCGCGAGCTCGAGTGCGCGGTGATCGGCCTCCCCGGCCGTCTGGAGGCCTCGGCCCTCGGCGAGATCGTCCCCGGCAACGCCTTCTACGATTACGCCGACAAGTACCTGCAGGACACCGCGCGGCTGATCGCGCCGGCGGCGCTGCCGGAGGCGGTCGCCGGCGCGCGCGCCGCCAGATCGGCGATCGACGCCTTCGCCGCGGTCGCCGGCTCGGGGATGGCGCGGGTCGACTTCTTCCTCGAGGGCGAGCGGCTCTACGTCAACGAGATCAACACCCTCCCCGGCTTCACCAGCATCTCCATGTACCCGCGCCTCTGGGCTCTCGCCGGCCTCTCCCTGCCGCGGCTCGTCGACCGCCTGGTCCGCGAGGCGATCGAGCGCCACGCCGAGCGCCACCGCCTCGACCGCGGCATCAAGGACTGGCTCGCGCGGCTCGCCGCCGGCGCATAGAATCCTCGCCGAACGCTGCACTGCGTACCGGGAGGATCCCCCATGCGCCGGATCGACCGCGCGATCGGCCGCCTCGCCCTGCTCTCCCTGCCGCTCGGCCTCCTCGCGCCCGCCGCCCTCGCGGCGGAGCCGAAGCCGCCGTCCTGCGGCCGATCGGCGGCGCCGCCCCGGCCGTGAGCGCCGGCGGCGACCTGCTCTTCGTCGTCGGCGGCGACAACCGCCCGACCCAGAAGGGGGCGCCGCTGCCGCCCGTCTTCGCGACGCTCTTCGCGGAGATCGGCTGGATCCACCCCGACCTGGTGATCTGGACGGGCGACACGGTCTATGGCTACTGCGACTCGGCGCCGCAGCTCGACGCCGAGTACGAGCGCTTCCGCGCCATCGCCGAGCGCCCGCGGGTGCCGCTCTACAACGCCCCGGGCAACCACGAGATCCACGCCGACGTCTCGCGCTGCACCGACCGGGAGAAGGCGGCGGCCTGCGCCGGCGAGCCCTGCGCCATCGACGCCTACCGCCGGAGACTTCGGCGACCTCTACGGCTCGTTCGACGCCGGGGACGTCCACTTCATCGCCCTCGACGCCGAGCGGATCGGCAAGCCGTATCCCGAGGTCGACCCGGAGCAGATGCGCTGGCTGCGCGGCGACCTCGAAGAGCACCAGCACGCCCGCGCCATCTTCGTCTTCTCGCACAGCGAGTTCTACTCCTCGCCGCTCCTCGACTTCGCCCAGGGGCAGGGGCACCCGGCGATCGCCAACCGCCTGGAGCTGCACGAGCTCTTCCGGCGCTATCCGGTCAAGGCCGTCTTCTCCGGCCACGAGCACGTCTACTGGCACGAGCCCGCCGAGAGCCACGACTTCATCCACTACATCGTCGCCGGCGGCGCCGGCGCGCCGCTCTACGCGCCGCCGGACCGCGGCGGCTTCGCGCATTACCTGCTCGTCCGCGTGACGGGAACGGCGGGCAGCCTCAAGGTGAGCTACAACCTGATCGAGCCGGGCCACCTCGGCGTGGCGGAAGGCGCCAGCGTCCCCGAGGGGGAAACCCTCTGGTTCGTCAACGGCAACGACACCGTCGATCCGAAGCTGCCGATCCGCCGGCTCGCGGCGACCCTGCCGGCGGGCCAGTACGGGAGCTGCGCCGAGCTGCGGGCCGGCCTCCAGCCCGGCTACTCGCTCGCCTCCTGCACCGACGCCGCCGACGGCTCGAGGGTGGTCTTCGCGCCGTTCGACGTCCCGGCGGGCAGGTCGGTCAAGCTCTGGGTCGGCCATAAGAAGAGGTGACGGTCGGCGCGCATGGACCGGCCGGGTCGCGCGATCGACCCCGGCCAGGAGCGTCGCGCGGCCGCTCGGCGGCGGCTCCACAGTCGCGTCCCTGCGGATGCCGCCCGAAGTCCGGAGCGGACGGACGCACGCCGACTCCGCCGCGAGAGGGAATGGATCCATCACCTCTGCGCTCCGGTTCCGCCGCCGGCGAGCGGCCGCGCGCCGCCCGGCCGGCTGACGCCATTCGATCCACCGCCAGCATTGGCTTTCCTGTAGGGGCAGGCCCCCGTGCCTGCCCCGCAGGCCTACGGGGCAACCACGGGGGTTGCCCCTACAGATCGGCGAAGCGGTAGACCCCGAGCAGGGCCCTACAAAATTTCGGCCTGGGGTGAGGGAGGGGAGGGGAGACGCCGCGGACGCCTACTGCGAGACGACGACCACCGAGGTCATGCCCATGGCGGCCAGCTCGCGGCGCAGCGACTCGGCGTTGTCGCGGTCGTCGAAGAGGCCGACCTGCACGCGGTTCCAGGTGCCGTCCGAGTGGATGAACGCCTCGGGATACAGGCGCTTCAGGTTGCGGTGGAGGATGAGCGCGAGGTCCGGATCGGCGAAGGCGCCCACCTGCACGGTGTAGCGGGTGACCTGCGACTCGGGATCGCCGCCGCCGCCCATCACCCGCAGCTCGACGTCCGCGGTGCCGGGCCCGAAGACCCCCACCTCGCGCGCCGCGGCGTAGGAGAGGTCGATGACGCGGCCCTTGGCGTAGGGGCCGCGGTCGTTGATCCGCACCACCGCCGCATGGCCGTTCTCGAGGTTCCTCACCTCGACCAGCGAGCCGAAGGGGAGCGTCGGGTGCGCCGCCGTCATCTCGCGCATGTTGTAGCGCTCGCCGTTCGCCGTGCGGTGGCCGTTGAAGCCCGGGCCGTACCACGACGCGGTGCCGCGCTCGACGCCGCCGACGGGGCCGGCGGGCGGGGCGGGTCTGCGGTTGCCGGTACAGGCGGCGGTGAGGAGCAGCGGGAGGAGGGCGAGCGCGAGGAGGAGGGCACGGCCGGCGGGCGAGGGGAGACAGGACCCGGGGGGGGCCGGTTCGCAGTGGACTTCGCCGGACTGGAATCCGGGGAGCCGTTGGTGCGCCTGGTTCAGTGCGTTAAAGTCCATCTCGTCTCGTCACCAACAACGATTCGGGGCGAGTGGCCGAAGCCGGGAGCGCCTGACGCTCCGATATTCGCTTGCGCGGGGCGGATAATAGCACAAAGCGAATCGATGTCTAGTCTCGCCTGATTCACGCCCCCGGGGGCTCGCGGCGCCTATCCAGGGTCGTGACGCTTTGATGCCTTGAGTCCCTTGAGCGGGCAGCAGAGCTCGGTGGCGCGGGCATCAGATCCGCGGCGCCGCCACGGCGGCCGCGCCCACCTCGGCGAGCGCCGGCTCGGCGACCTCGGCGAGGAACTCCTCGACCTGCGCGGCCGAGCGGCCGGTGAAAGGCGGGGATCGAGCCAGGGCTCGACCTCGCCGTGGCTGAGGCGGAACTCGGGGTCGGCGACGATGCGGTCGATCAGCGGATTGTCGCCGCCGGCCTCCAAGGTGCTCTGCGCCTCGAAACTGTAGCCGCGGATGCGCTCGTGGAGCTCCTGGCGGTCGCCGCCGCGCAGCACCGCCTCCATCAGCAGCGTCTCGGTGGCCATGAACGGCAGCTCGCGCGCCACCCGCGCGGCGATCGTCTCGGCGCGCACCACGAGGCCGGCCGCGATGTGGGCGGCGAGCGCGAGCACCGCGTCGGCGGCGAGGAAGGAGTCGGGGATCACCAGGCGGCGGTTGGCCGAGTCGTCGAGGCTGCGCTCGAGCCACTGGGTGGCGGCGTTGAGCGGGCCGTTGAGGCTGTCGGTGATCAGCCGGCGGGCCAGGCCGCACATCCGCTCGGCGCGCACCGGGTTGCGCTTGTAGGCCATGGCGGAGGAGCCCACCTGCTCGGCGTCGAACGGCTCGGAGAGCTCGCCCACCCCCTGCAGCAGGCGGAGGTCGGTGCCGAGCTTGTGGCAGGTCTCGGCGATGCCGGCGAGGGTCTGCAGCACCTGGCTGTCCTGCTTGCGCGGATAGGTCTGGCCGGTCACCGGGAAGCTGCCGGCGAAGCCGAGCCGCGCGGCGAGCCGGCGGTCGAGCTCGCGCACCTTGGCGCCGTCGCCGTGGAAGAGGGTGAGGAAGCTCGCCTGGGTGCCGGTCGTCCCCTTGACGCCGCGGCAGCGCAGGGTGGCCAGGCGGTGGCGCACCTCGGCGAGGTCGATCAGGAAGTCCTGCAGCCAGAGGCAGGCGCGCTTGCCGACGGTGGTGAGCTGCGCCGGCTGGAAGTGGGTGTAGGCGAGGGTCGGGAGCGCCCGCGTCCGCCGCGCGAAGGCGGCGAGCTCGCGCCCGGTCGCGGCGAGCCGGCCGGCGAGCAGCGCCAGGGCCTCGCGCATCAGCAGGACGTCGGTGTTGTCGGTGATGAAGGCGCTGGTGGCGCCGAGGTGGAGGATGCCGCCGGCGCCCGGGTGGGCGCGGTCGGCCTGCTCGGCGTAGTGGCGCAGATGGGCGACGACGTCGTGCCGCGTGCGCCGCTCGAGCTCGGCGACGCGGTCGAGGTCGAGGTCGCCGGCGACCTGGCGCAGAGCCGCGATCTGCTCCTCGCGGATCGGCAGCCCCAGCTCGCGCTCGCCCTCGGCGAGGGTGATCCACAGCCGCCGCCAGCAGCCGTAGCGGTTGGCGGCGGAGAAGATCCGCGCCATCTCGGGCGAGGCGTAGCGCTCGTGGAGCGGGTTCTGGGGGCTGTCGTCCGGCATGCGCGGGCGGGAGTCTAGCAGCGTCGCAGGAGCACGCGTCCAGCCGAAGAAGCGCGACGGGCCCAGCCGGCCGGCTGGAGGCTGCTGTAAACTGGCTCCATGATGGGCGGCGCCATGCTGCAGAAGTACCGTTCCGAGATCCTCGACCTGGCGATCCGCCACGGGGCGAAAGACGTGCGGGTCTTCGGCTCGCGGGCGCGGGGCGAGGACAGGGTGGACAGCGACCTCGATCTGCTGGTGGCGCTCGGAGACGGGCGCTCGCTCCTCGACCTCGTGGGGCTCAAGCAGGACTTGGAGGACCTCCTTCACTGTCCCGTGGACGTGGTGACCGAGCAGGCGCTCTCTCCCTATCTGAGAGAGCGTGTCCTGTCCGCAGCCGTCCCGCTGTGAGCCGCGACGAGCTCTACCTCCGGCACGTGCTCGACGCCATCGGGAAGATCGAGCGCTACGTCGCGGTAGGTCATGACGAATTCAAAGCCGCGTCCCATTGGCAGGATGCGGTGATCCGCCAGCTCGAAATCGTCGGCGAAGCCGTCAAGCGGCTCTCCCCTGCCGTCGTCGCACGCCGGCCTGACATTCCTTGGCGCCGCATCGCAGGGCTGCGGGATGTCCTCATCCACGACTACATGGGCGTCGACCTGGAGGCCGTCTGGCGGGTGACACAGAACGATCTGCTGGCGTTGCGCCAGGCGATCGAGGAGCTTCTGCTCCAGCCTTAGGCTGATCGGGTTTTCGCCGCGCTCCGCCGTCCTTCGGCGAATGGTACAATCCGCGCCCGCGCCCGCTCGGCGCCGGCCGCTCCCCCTCGCCATGCGCATCCACGTCGATTCCGAAATCGCACGCCTGCGGCGCGTCCTGGTGCACCGGCCCGGGCGGGAGATCGACTGGATGCCGCCGTCGATGATGGAGCAGCTCCTCTTCGACGACATCCTCTACGGCGAGGAGGCGCGCGACGAGCACGACCTGTTCTGCGCCGTGATGCGGCAGGCCGGCGTCGAGGTGCTGGACGGCCAGGACCTGCTCGCCGACGTGCTGGCGAGCGCGGCGACGCGCGGCGAGCTGCTCTCCGAGCTCGAGCGCGAGTACGCCGTCGCCCCGCACCTCCTGGCGCGCCTGGCGGACCTGCCGCCGCCGCAGCTCGCCGCCTGCCTGATCGAGGGGGCGCGCGCCGCCGACGCCGAGTCGCTCCGCCGCGGCCCGTTCGAGCTGCCGCCGCTCCCCAACTACTTCTTCCAGCGCGACTCGCTGGTCGTGATCGGCAACCGCGTGGTGGTCTCCTCGATGGCGACCGAGGCGCGCGAGCGCGAGCCGCTCCTCTCGCGCACGCTCTTCGCCCATCACCCGGCGCTCGCCGGCCACCAGGCGCTCTTCGAGATCGACGTGCCGCCGTCCGGCGCGCCGCAGCACGATCCGCACTTCCCGTATCCCAGCCTCGAGGGCGGCGACGTGCTGGTCGTCTCCCCGGAGATCGTCCTCGTCGGCGTCTCCGAGCGCACCAACCGGCGCGGCATCGAGGCCCTCGCCGACTACCTGCGGATGGAGGAGACCTCCTTCCGCCATCTGATCATGGTCGAGATGCCGCGCGAAGCGCTCCTACATGCACCTCGACACCGTCTTCACCCTGATCGACCGCGGCATCTGCCTCGCCTACCTGCCGGTGATCGAGCCGGGCGGCCCGGAGTCGGCCCACGTCTACTACGTCGACCTCTACGCGCGGGAGCTGAGCTTCGCCGTGCGGCCGTCGCTCCTGAAGGCGCTCGCCGACCTCGGGGTCGACCTGGACGTCGTCCCCTGCGGCGGCGCCGGCGAGGAGATCGACCAGCAGCGCGAGCAGTGGACCGACGGCGCCAACGCCTTCGCCCTCGCCCCCGGCGTCATCCTCCTCTACCGCCGCAACCGCAAGACCATGGAGGAGCTGGGGCGGCGCGGCTTGCGCATCCTGCCCGAGGAGGAGGTGGCGGCGGGCGAGCACCGCCTGCTCGGCGGGGGGCCGACGGTGGTGACGCTCGCCGCCAACGAGCTGTCGCGCGCCCGCGGCGGCCCGCGCTGCATGACGATGCCGGTCGAGCGGGACCCGCTCGCATGAGCCCGCCGCGGCCGGCCGCTGCCGCCCGCGCGGCGCGGCGCCGGCGCCCCGGCCTTTCTCCCTATTCAATTCAGAGTTCATCCCAGGAGACCCCATGGCCCAGCGACACCTGATCTCGATCCACGACCTGACGGCGGCCGAGGTCGCCGGCCTCTTCCGCCTCGCCGCCGACGTCAAGGCCAATCCCGAGAGCTACCGCCGGTCGCTCGAGCACAAGAGCCTGGGGATGATCTTCGAGAAGTCCTCGACCCGCACGCGGGTGAGCTTCGAGGTGGGGATGGTGCAGCTCGGCGGCCACGCCCTGTTCCTCTCCAGCCGCGACATCCAGCTCGGCCGCGGCGAGCCGATCGCCGACACCGCGCAGGTGCTGTCGCGCTACGTCGACGGCATCATGGCGCGCACCTTCGCGCATCAGACCGTCACCGACCTCGCGCGCTACGGCACCGTGCCGGTCATCAACGGCCTGACCGACGACCTCCACCCCTGCCAGGGGCTGACCGACTACTTCACCCTGCAGGAGGTCTTCGGCGAGCTCAAGGGCCGCAAGATCGCCTACGTCGGCGACGGCAACAACATGGCCCACTCCCTGCTCTTCGGCGCCGCCAAGGTGGGGATGGACGTCGCCGTCGCCTCGCCGGAGGGATACCAGGTGAAGCCCCACTACGCCGGCCTGGCGCGGCAGGACGCCGCGGCCGCCGGGACGAAGATCGAGCTCACCGAAGATCCCCAGGCCGCGGTCGCCGGCGCCTCGGCGGTCTACACCGACGTCTGGGCCTCGATGGGGCAGGAGGGCGAGGCCGAGGAGCGCCGGCGCGCCTTCCACGGCTTCCTCGTCGACGAGGCGCTGATGCAGCGGGCGCGCCCCGACGCCGTCTTCCTCCACTGCCTGCCGGCGCACCGCGGCGAGGAGGTCTCGGCCGGCGTCGCCGACGGCCCGCAGAGCCGCATCTTCGACGAGGCCGAGAACCGCCTCCACGTGCAGAAGGCGATCATGCTCTGGCTGATGGGCGGGGTGGAGATCGGGTGAGCGGGAAGCCGCCGGCATGGCCCGGCGTGTCCGCCGCGGCGCACGGGTTCCCCTCTCGGGTGGCGGCCAAGAGCGCGCCGGCGGGCCTCGGCGAGCGATAGGATGGTTGGGCCTCGGTTGCCGCCGGCGCGTTACTTCTTGACCTGGTGACCTGGGCCCCCGAGCTGCCGAGGGCGCGGCAGGACCTGACGTGCGGCTCTACGACTTCCATCGCCTCGCATCCTCGGCGGCGGATATACTCGTCGAGCGTCTTGAGCCTGTACTAAGGTAGATGGAGGTTGACGTCGAGAGGTTACATGTACGAACTCGTCGATCGCCTTGGCGGTGAACGGGGCTCATCGACCCGTGTCGACTGAGACGCCCGATCCCACCAAGAAAGCCGGAACGCCTCCGGCTGCCCGGCACGAGGCCGCCCCGAAGAGCGCCGCGGCCCCCCGGAACCCGTTTTTGATCGTCGGCATCGGAGCTTCCGCCGGCGGCCTCGAAGCCTTCACCCAGCTCATTCGGGAGCTGCCGGCCGCGACCGGCGCGGCCTACGTGCTCGTGCAGCACCTGGACCCCACGCACGAGAGCGCCCTGCCCGAGCTCCTCGCCCGCTCGACGGCCCTGCCCGTGATCGAGGTCCGGGAGACCGTCCGCGTCGAGGCGGACACCCTCTACATCATGCCCGCGGCGATGGACATCACCATCACCGACGGGTACCTGAAGCTCATGCCGCGCTCCCTCTCCCAGGGCCGCCACATGCCGATCGACTACTTTTTCCGCTCTCTGGCGGAGGTCCAGGCCGAGCAGGCGATCGGGGTGATCCTCTCGGGGACCGGCTCCGACGGCACGCTGGGGCTGCAGGCGATCAAGGCGAGCGGCGGCATCTGCCTGGCGCAGGAGCCGCAGTCCGCCAAGTACGGCGGCATGCCGTGGAGCGCCATCACCGCTGGATGTGTCGACACCATCCTGCCGGCCGACGCCCTCGCCCGCGAGATCGCGCGGCTGGCGGACATCTTCCGCGGCGACCTCCGGGGGGAGGGCGGCGGCCGCGAGCCGCGAGAGGAGACGGCGAGCCTGGAGCGGATCCTCGGCTTCGTGGCGAAGGTCACCGGCAACGATCTCGGGTCGTACAAGAAGCCGACGCTGGTGCGGCGGGTGCGGCGGCGCATGGCCCTTCATCACCTGGCGGCGCTCGAGGACTACGTCCGGCTCGTCGAGGGCCAGCCCGCCGAGGTCCACGCGCTCTACGAGGACCTGCTGATCCACGTGACCTCGTTCTTCCGCGGCGACGCTTCCTTCAAAGCTCTGAGCCAGAAGGTGTTCCCGGCGCTGGCCAAGGGCAGGTCCAGCGACAGCCCCCTGCGGTTCTGGGTGCCTGGCTGCTCGACGGGCGAGGAGGTGTACTCGCTCGCCGTCTGCCTGCTCGAGAGCCTGGGCGAGATCGGCAGCCTGCCGATCCAGATCTTCGGCACCGACATCCGCTCGACGGCGATCGATCAGGCGCGCGCCGGGATCTACCTCGAGAACATCGCCGCCGACGTGTCACCCGAGCGCCTGGCCCGCTTCTTCGTCCACATAGAGGACAGGTTCCAGGTCGCCAAGCCGGTCCGCGACCTCTGCGTCTTCGCCCAGCACGACCTGATCCGCGACCCGCCGTTCTCCCGCATGGACCTCATCAGCTGCCGCAACGTCCTGATCTACTTCAACCCCGAGACGCAGAAGAGGATCTTCGCCAACTTCCACTACGCGCTCCAGCCGGAGGGGTACCTCGTCCTCGGCAGCTCGGAGAACGCGGGGATCTCGTCGAACCTCTTCCGGGCGCTCGAGCGAGAGCACAAGATCTTCGTGCCGACGGCGGTCGCACCGCGGCCGGTCTTCGGCGTCGGCAGCGGCCGGGGCATCTATCCGCGCGCCGGGACGCCGCTGCCGAGCGCCGTCGGCAAACGCGCCGACGTGCAGCGCGAGGCCGACCGCATCCTCCTCGGCCGCTACAGCCCGCCCGGGGTCCTGGTCGACGCCAACCTCGAGATCCTGCTCTTCCGCGGCGACACCCAGCCCTACCTCGAGCACGGCCAGGGCGACGCCAACCTGAGCCTGTCGCAGATGGTGCAGAAGGGGTTGCTGGCGAGCCTGCGCGAGATGATCCAGGAGGTCGAGGCGACGCAGGCGCCGGTGCGGCGAGCGGGGGTCAAGTTCCGCCACCTCGACGGCTTCCGGCAAGTCGACCTCGAGATCCTGCCGGTCCATGGCCCCCTCTCCCGGCAGAGCTGCTTCCTCGTCCTCTTCCACCGCCCGGCGGAGAGCCCCAGCCGGCCGCCGGCGCGCCCGCGGTCCAGCCAGGCGAAGCCGGAGGACGGTCAGGTGCGCCTGCTCGAGGAGGAGCTGGCGGCGATGCGGGATTACCTGCGCTCGGTCGCCGAGGAACAGAGCGCCGCCAACGGCGCCCTCGAGGTCGCCAACCAGGAGATCCTGTCGAGCAACGAGGAGCTGCAGAGCTTGAACGAGGAGCTCGAGACCGCCAAGGAAGAGCTGCAGTCGAGCAACGAGGAGCTGACGACTCTCAACGAGGAGCTCCACCAGCGGAACTCCGAGCTCGCCCAGGTCGGCGACGACCTGCTGAACCTGCTGAGCGCGCTCCACGTGCCGGTCGTCCTGCTGAGCCGCGACCTCGTCATCCGGCGGTTCACGCCGGGGGCCGCGGCGCTCTTCGGCTTCCGATCCCAGGACGTCGGCCGGCCCCTCTCCGACGTCCGTTCGCCTCTGCTGCCCGACCTCTCGGCGCTGATCCGCGAGGTGATCGAGACCGCCGGTACGCTCGAGCGCGAGGTCCAGGACGGCCAGGGGGCCTGGCACCTGCTGCGGCTGCTGCCCTATCGGAGCCGGGAGCAACGAGTCGAGGGGGCGGTGGTGCTCCTCCTCGACATCGACGCTCGGAAGCGCACCGCCGACTCGGCGGCCCGCGCCCGCGATTTCGCCGATGCCGTCGTCGAGACCGTGCGGGAGCCGCTCCTTGTCCTCGGCGCCGACCTGCGCATCGAGCGGGTCAACCGCGCCTTCGCCGAGACCTTCCGCGTCTCGCGCCAGGAGGCGGAGGGCCAGCCGTTTTACGAGCTGGGCGGCGGCCAGTGGGACATCCCGGCGCTCCGCGGCCGGCTCGAGGGCGTGCTCTCGAGCGACCGCGAGTTCCATGACTTCGAGGTCGAGCGCACCTTCCGCGGCATCGGACATCGCATCCTGGTGCTCTCCGGCCGCCAGGTGAGGCAGGGGACGACGGGGTCGGCGAAGGTCCTGCTCGCCTTGGACGATCGGACCCGCGAGAAGGAGGCGGAGAGGGAGCGCGGCTCGCTCCTCGCCCGCGAGCAGGCGGCGGCGCGCCAGGCGGAGGAGGGCGTCCGCATCAAGGACGAGTTCCTCGCTACCGTGTCGCACGAGCTGCGCGGGCCCTTGAGCGCCATGAGCGGGTGGCTCCAGGTCCTCGAGATGCGGAGCGCGGAGCCGGCGATCTTCGCGCGCGGCCTGGCCGCGATCCGCGACAACGTGGAGGCCCAGGAGCGCCTCGTCGCCGACCTCCTCGACACCTCGCGGATGATGGCGATGAAGCTCCGCCTGGCGCTCCTGCCGATCGACCTGCTGCCGGTCGTCGAGGCCGGCATCGACGCCGTGTGCACGGCGGTCGCGGCCAAGGGCCTGCGGCTCGAGCTGCGCCACGACGCGGCGCCCATCCTCATCCTCGGCGACACCACCCGCATGCAGCAGATCGCCTGGAACCTGCTGTCGAACGCCGTCAAGTTCACCCCGCCCGGCGGGTCGATCGACGTCTGGGTGGGCCGCACCGAGACGGCGATCCAGCTCCGCGTCAAGGACACCGGGAGGGGCATCGCCCCGGCCTTCCTGCCCCACGTGTTCGAGCGCTTCCGGCAGGAGGAGAGCTCGTTCACCCGCTCCCAGCTCGGGCTGGGCCTGGGGCTCGCCATCGTGCGGCAGCTCGCCGAGCTGCACGGCGGCACGGTCGCGGCGGAGAGCCCGGGGGAGGGCGGGGGAGCCACCTTCACCGTCACCCTGCCGATCCCCCCGGTCAGCACCGGCGAGCCGGAAGCCATGGCCGCCGGCGAGCTCGCCGGCCTGCGCATCCTCGTCGTCGAGGACGACCCCAGCAGCCGCGAGATGCTCACCAACCTCCTCGAGAGCTATGGGGCCGAAGTGACCGCGGCGGCCTCGGCGGCCGAGGGCTTCGCGGCGCTCGGCAGAACTTTGCCGGACGTGCTGGTGAGCGACATCGGGATGGCGGAGGAGAGCGGCTACGACCTGATCCGCCGCATCCGCGCCCTGCCGCCCGAGCGCGGCGGCGCGGTGCCGGCCCTGGCCTTCACCGCCTACTCCTCCGAGGGCGACCGCCAGGAGGCATTCGCCGCCGGCTTCCAGCTCCACCTGGCGAAGCCGACCGAGCCGGCCAAGCTGCGCTCGGCGATCGCCAGCCTGGCGCGCCCGTCGCGCTGAGCGCCGCGTGGACATCCCGGCATCGACTCGCTACAGTCAGGCACAGACCACGGGTTGATCGGGCCGGCGGCAACCGCCGCAGCCGCCAGCGGGAGAGTGAGGGGCGTTCGCCTCCTCGCTCGTCCTCTAGGCAGGCGCTGCATCGACCCGCCGGAGGGGGCTCATGATGAGATGGCTGCAACGGGCGTGGGAGGCCTTGCGCACGGCGTACTTCTTCGTCAAACCGATCCGCTTCGTCATCATCCCGCTGGCGCTCCTGCTGTTTGCGCTGGTCGCCTCGGACCAGGGGCAGGACTCGATCCGCTCTCTCGTCGAGCTCGACCCGCGCTGCCCGCGCTTCGGGCGCCTCGCGGTCTTCCTCGTCGTCACGACCCTGGCGGCGCTGCAGGCCTGGTACTGGTCGCGGCAGCTGCTGCGCATCGACCGCGTGTCCGCGACCGCCGCGAGCTACCCGAAGAGCGAGAAATGGGTGCCGCGCCTCCTCGGCGCGAGCGTGTTCCTCATCGCCATCGGCGCGCTCGCCCGCGCCGCCTATCTCGGCTGGAGCGGCGGGCTCGACTCGACCGGCAAGGTCATCCTCGGAACGGGTGCCATCCTTCTCCTCCTCCTCGTCGCCTTCCTGGCCGCCCTCGCCGTCCGGCGGCGCCGGCTCGGCGCCTACGGCCACGTGGCGACGCCCCAGCAGCTCGATCCGGCGACCCTCAGGATCCTGCGCGCGACGGCGGTCCTCGCCGGGCTCTTCGCCCTGCTGACGGCCGTCTCGCCGCTCACCGCCGGGCGCTGGTTCCAGTCGCCGGCGCTCCTCATGCTCTCGGCGTTGCTGTGGGTGGGCCTGGGGAGCTTCTTCGCCTACGTCTTCGACTCGCGCCGCGTGCCGCTCGTCACCACGTTCCTCGTCCTCACCGTCGCCTTCAGCCCCCTCAACGACAACCACGCCGTGCGCACGCTCGCCGGCGCCCTTCCGGCCCGGCAGCCGGTCGGCCGGACGTTCGCGGACTGGTATTCGCGGCTGGAGGCGAAGTATCCGAACGAACCGTCGCATCCCGTCTTCGTCGTCGCGACGGAGGGCGGCGGCATCCGCGCCGCGTACTGGACGGCCGCGGTGCTCGCCGCCATCCAGGACCGCGCGCCCCAGTTCTCCGACCACCTCTTCGCCATCAGCAGCGTCTCCGGCGGCTCGCTCGGCGGCACGGTCTTCACGGCGCTCGCCGCCGACGGCGCCCGCACCGGCATCGTGGACCCGTGCCACGGCCAGGTGAGCGACCGGTCGTACCGGCTGGCGGCGAAGCAGATGCTGGCCTACGATTTCCTCGCACCGACGCTCGCCTCGATGCTGCACGCCGACTTCCTGCAGCGCTTCCTGCCCTTCGGCTTCATCCCCGACCGGGCCAAGGCGCTCGAGACGGGCTGGGAGAACGCCTGGCGCACGCGCCTGCGGACGGCCGGCGGCGCCGACGAGTTCTTCACCGGCGGCATGCTCAAGATGTACGCCGACCAGCCGCGCGCGCTCCTCCCTTCGCTCTTCCTGAACGGCACCTCGGTCGAGGCCGGGAACCGGCTCATCGCCAGCAACTGCGACCTGCGCGGCGGCGAGATCCCCGACGCCGTGGACCTCTTCGATCTCCTCGGGCGGGACATGCGCCTGAGCACGGCGGCGCACAACAGCGCCCGCTTCACCTACGTATCGCCGGCCGGCTCGGTGCACGGGGCGGGCGGGAAGCTCGTCGAGCACGTCGTCGACGGCGGCTACTTCGAGAACTCCGGCGCCGCGACCGCGGCCAACGTCATCGCGCGGATGCAGCCTCCCGCGGCCGGCGGCCGGCCGTTCGCGATCCACCTCATCCTCATCAAGTTCGAGGAGATCGAGGCCGCGGGCTGCACGCCGAGGCCGCTCCCCGGCCCCGGCCCGACGCGCTTCGTGAACGAGGTGCTCTCGCCGCTCCGGGCGCTGGGCGCGACGCGCGGCGCGCGCGGCACCCTCGCCTACGCCGAAGCGCAGCAGCTGCCGCAGGTGACGCCCCACCCGTTCATCCTGACGCAGAACAAGCGAGGCATCGTGCTGCCGCTCGGCTGGCTGCTCTCCGAGCGCACGCGCAACGCCATCGACCTGCAGGTCGGCCCCGAGATCCCGCCCGGCCTCGATTGCGCGCTCGTGCCGGCGGTGCAGAAGAACCGGGATCAGCTGCTGGCGATCGCCCGGATGCTGAACCCCGCCCTGCCGACCCTCGGCGCACCGCGAGCCGACCCGGTGCAGCGGGACGCCGCGGCGAGCGAGTCCAAGGCCAAGCAGTGATGCCGTGCGCGGCGTATGGCTGGTTTCTTGCAGAAAAAATTAAGAGATTGGGAGGTCTAATTCGCCGGCTGGCGCAGAGCGAGGGAAACATGCGAGCTTCGAGATCACGGGCCCGATGGCTGGTCGTCTTCTTCGCCGCCGGCGGGGCGTTCGCGCTCTGCCTGCCGAGCGCGGCGGTGCCGATGTGGGCGCGGCGCTACAACGTCGGGTGCAACACCTGCCATGCCTGGCCGGCCTTCCAGCTCACCGCGACCGGGCTCGACTTCCTGCGCCGCGGCCATCGCTTCAAGGGGGACGGCTTCGACAAAGAGTTGCCCCACCTGATCGCCGCCCACGTCGAGTGGGAGTACGACGCCGCGACGGGCTCGACCAATCAGTTCAACTCGCCCGAGCTCCATATCCACGCCGGCGGCGCCCTGACCGAAAACTTCTCCGGCTATGTCAATGCGAACGTCAACAACGAGATCGAGGCGGCCTATCTGCAGTACACCAAGGAGTGGGGCGACGACGTCTACTTCACGGCGCGCGGCGGCCGTCTCAGCCCGACACTGCTGCGCAACTACGGCAGCGGCCTGGAGGCCGGCGCCAGCGACCCGCTGATCCTCTCCGACACCGCGCTCAACGCCAACCCGTTCGTCCCCGACCGTACCAGCAACGGCGTCGACGTCGGCGGCCGCTACAAGATGTTCTTCGCTCAGGCCGGGGTGCTCAACGGCGACGACGTGGCGGGGCAGGCGTCGGTCGGCCACCACAAGGACTTCTATGCCACGCTCGAGGCGACGCCGGACGGCGCCAGCGGCGTCGGCCTCTACTACCACCACGGCGGCTACGACCTCGGCGACCCGGCGGTGGCGCCGCAGCTCAACGACGGGTACCACCGCGAGGGGGTGTTCGCCAACTACACCCAGAGCCTCTTCCGGATCGCCGGCGCCTACCTGCTCGGCCAGGACCAGGTGGCCACCGTGACCCCCGACCGCAAGATCCACGGCTACTACGCGCAGGTGAACGGCTATCCGGCCGGTTGGGTAGCGCTGTTCGCGCGTTACGACGACACCACGACGCAGGACGAGACGGGGCAGCTGCGCACCCGGCAGGGCACGGTGGGGGCGACCGTGAAGGTGTTCGAGCGGAGCACCACCTCGGCGCGCATCGCGCTCGAGGCCGCGCGCCAGCAGACGCCGGGCGTCCATACCAACCTGGGTTTGGTGAACCTGCTGTGGGCGTTCTGACCCGCGGCGAGGGCGTTCCGGATGGCTGGCGGCGACGGGCGGCGAGATGAGCGCCGGCGAGCCGGACGGCGGCGACGCCGATACCCCGCTCGCTGAGGCCTCGACGAGGCAGGAGGCCGCGGCGATGGGGCCGCTCGTGCCGAGCACGCGGCGCTCTTTCTTCGGCGTGCTGGTCGGTTCGATCAGCGCCGTGGTGGGGGCGATGATGGCGTTGCCTCTGGTGCGATTTGCCCTCCACCCGGTGTTTCACCCCAGTGGCGGCGCCGACTGGTTCGCGCTCGGCAGCCCCGAGGAGTTCCGCGGCGCCACCGAGCCGGTGCGCGCCGAGGTCAGCTTCCGCCGCGTCGACGGTTGGCGGGCGACCACGGTCCGGCAGACGGTATGGGTGACGCGCGGCGCCAAGGGGGAGCTGGTGGTGCTCTCCGTCACCTGTCCGCACCTCGGCTGCGCGGCGATCTGGCACGGCGACCGGGACCGCTTCATCTGCCCCTGCCACAATGGAAACTTCGACCGCCACGGCGAGCTCCTGAGCGGTCCGCCGCCGCGCGGCCTCGATCCGCTGCCGGTCAAGGTCGAGGGCGGCAAGCTGTGGGTGAAGTACCAGTACTACCGGCCGCTGGTCGCAGACCGCGAGGTGATCGGATGAGCGGCGCGGCGGGCGGCTCCCCGTTCGGGCGCGGCGGGCGTCTGGCGAGCTGGCTGGACGAGCGGCTCGGCTGGCGCCGGTTGATGGCGACGGCGCTCGACGAGCCGGTCCCCGGCGGCTCGCGCTGGGCCTACGTGTTCGGCAGCGGGCTGCTGTTCATCTTCATCAACCAGATCGTCACCGGGGTCTTCCTGGCGCTCTACTACGTGCCCTCGGCAGACCACGCCCACACCACGGTGAGCTTCATCCAGAAGCAGGTGACGATGGGCGGCTTCCTGCGCGGCCTCCACGCCTATGGCTCGAGCGTCATGGTGCTGCTGCTGATGCTGCACCTGGCGCAGACCTACGTCTACGGCGCCTATAAGGGGCGGCGCGAGCTGCTCTGGCTCATGGGCTGCTTCCTCCTGCTGCTGGTCCTGGGCATGGCCTTCACCGGCTACCTCCTGCCCTGGGACCAGAAGGCCTACTTCGCCACCGCCGTCGGCACCAACATCGCCTCCGAGGTGCCGCTCGTCGGCGGCTTTCTCAAGCTGCTGCTGCGCGGCGGCAGCGAGATGGGGACGCTGACGCTGTCGCGCTTCTTCACCCTGCACGTCTTCCTGATCCCCGCCGCGATCTTCGCCGGCGTGGCCGCTCACCTCTTCCTCTTCCGCCAGGCGGGGGCGGCGGGGCCGCCGCGGCCTGCCGCGGAGCTGCGGCGCCTGCCGGCCGAGACCTTCTTCCCCTCCCAGGTGCTGAAGGACTTCGTCTTCGGTATCGGCCTGATCGTCGCCCTGAGCGCGCTGGCGTGGCGGCGGCCGGTGTCGCTGGGGCCGGTGGCCAATCCGGCGGACGCCACCTACCTGCCGCGGCCTGAGTGGTACTACCTGCCGGTGTTCCAGCTCATCAAATATTTCAACGGCGCGGCAGCCGTCCTCGGCATCGTGGTCATCCCGGCGGTGGTCGTGCTGGCGCTGTTCGCGCTGCCGTTCCTCGACCGCTCGCCGGAGCGCCGGCCGCTGCGCCGGCCGGTCGCGATCGGCAGCCTGCTGCTGGTGCTCGCCGCCCTGGTAATGCTGGGCATGCAGTCGGAGATTCAGGACCGGCGCGACCCGGCGGTGCGCGCCAAGCTCGCCGCCCAGGAGGAGGCGGAGCGGCGCTTCGCGGCGGCGCCGTTCGTGCCGGAGGAGAATCTCGGCCTCGGCGGCGGCGCCGCGGCCTCTCAGCCTTCGACGCTCAGTCCCGAGGCCGCCAAGGGCGCCCTGCTCTTCGAGAGCGAGGGGTGCTCGGGCTGCCATGGCCCGCAGGGACACGGCGGCGGCGGCCTGTTCGCTCTCGCCAACCTCGGCCAGCGCGCCTCGCCCGCGCAGCTCGCGGCGCTGCTGCGCGCCCCGCGGCCCGACATGCAGCAGGGAGGCATGCAGGCGGTGCAGCTCAAGGACGAGGACATGAAAGCGCTGGTCGCCTTCCTGCTGTCGGCGCCGCGGGACGCGGCCCCGGCCACCCCCTAGAGATGAAGGAAACGAATGCACTCAAAGCCAAGGAGACAGCGCGCATGAAGACGCAGCCGAAAGCCAATCCCTGGACCCTCGGAGCCTCGGCGGCGACGAAGGTCGCCACGGTGACCACCGTCCTGGTTCTAGCTGCCATCGCCGGTTCGACCGCGGCACGCGCCGACGCGACCTCGGAAGCGGCCGGCGCCACCTTCTACAAGGCGCAGTGCGTGGGCTGCCACGGCGCCGATGGCAGCGGCGGCACGCCGGTCGGCAAAGCCTTGAAGGTCCAGGACCTGAGAAAGCCCGAGATCCAGGCGATGAAGGACGCGGACCTCGCGGCGGCGATCGAGAAAGGCAAGGGCAAGATGCCGCCGTTCAGGGGCAAGCTCAACGCCGCCCAGATCGGCCAGGTCGTCGATTACGTCCGCAGCCTCGCGAAAGCCAAGTAGGCGGCGCAGGGCATCTCAGGTAACCTTCTTCTTCCTGAGCCGGCTCTTCGCCGGCGCCCGCTTCGGGCGCGCGCCCTGCCGGCGGCGGGTGTTGGCGGCGGGCTTGCGGCGCGCCGCCGCCGGCGCGGCCGCGGAGCTCGCGCCGGCGACTCGGGCGTGGGCTCGGCGGCGGGAGCGGCGGCCTGCGGCTCGCCGGCCGCCTGCGACCGGCGGCTCGTCGCCACCGTCGGGCGAAGCGGGAGCGGCGCGGCGCCGCTTGCGCTGCGGTTGCACGCCGAAGCGGATCAATTCGGTGCTCTCGCGGCCGTAGGTCCCCTTGAGGAATGCCCGCAGCCGTGCCTCCGCTTCCTTGCCGCGCGCGATCGCCTCCCGCAGGAGCCGGTTGTTCTCGGCCGCCTGCACGAGCAGGACGCTCCGCCGGCGATGTCTCTCCTGCACTTCGTCCAGCGCCGCCTCGAGCTCGCGCCGCCGCGCCTCGACGAGCGGCTCGGTCACGCTGGCCGCGACCGAGCGGTTGAGCATCCTCCAGCTCAAAGTGAGCTTCGCGTACGAGATCTTCGGCAAGACGCCTCCCGCGTGGCTGGATTTCCGGCGCGCAGTCTATACGACAGGAGGCGAAGCGAGGGGGGCGGCGGCTGCCCCGAGGAGGGCGACCATCGCCCCAAAGAGGGCAGCGGCCGCCCCAAAAAGGGCGACGCCTGCCCCACACTGGGCGGCGGCTGCCCCGAAGAGGGCGACCGGTGCCCGAAAGAGGGCGATGCCTGCCCTGACCAGGGCGCCGGCTGCCCCGAAGAGGGCGAGGACTGCCCCGAAGAGGGCGGCGACCGCCCCGAAGAGGGCGACGGTCGCCCCCAACAGGGCGGCGGTCGCCCGCGCCGGCAGCGAGCTGGCGCCTCGGCGGTCGTCCGCGGCGGGAAGCGCAGCGGCGGACGCCCGCGAAGGGCCGGCCGGGCTGCATTCTACTCGAGCTCAAAGGATCGCGAACGTACCGCGACGGAATGCGAAGCCGGATTCATCCGGCGCCCCTCCTAGCACGGGCATTCATGCCCGTGCGGGGGTGCGTGCCGCGCCGGACCGCGCCGATCTCGCAACGCCGGTGCTGGGGTTCGCTCCGCTCACCCCAGCCTGCGCGCTGTGAGGCGGAATTCCCTGGGGGGGAGCCGCAGCCTACGCGCTGGATCACTCGCCTCCTTCCGGCTATGCTATTTTTGGAATCTAACGCAGCAAAGGAGAGACGATGCGAATCCACCTGTTGGCCGCGACTTTGCTCCTGGCAGCATTCCTTCCCAGCGCCGTACAGGCTCAGGCAGGTCCGAAGGCTTCCTCCGACACGGTCCGGGCGAACCCTGCCGCCATGGCCGAGTTGGAGAACGCCGGTATCGTGCCCTGCCACCTGAATCTCGAAGAGACCCCGATGGCCAGCCCGACGTATCCGGGCTTCGAAAAGAATTTCCTGGTGCCGAACGGCGGGGGCTGCACATCCGATCTGGTTTGCGCGTCCAAGTGCTGCACGAACGGCATCTGTAAGCAGAATCCCTAGGGCGAGATCGAGGTAGAAGCTGGCGACGCCCGTCGCCGTCCGCCTTCGCCTCTTGAGCTATCCCGCCGCGAGCTTGGCGAGCAGCGCCCGCCAGGCCCGCCCGCGGTGCGAGATGGCGTCCTTCTCGGCGTCCGAGAGCTCGCCGAAGGTGCGCCCGTCGCCGGCTCCGTCGATCTCCCCCGCGCGATCCGGCACGAACACCGGGTCCCAGCCGAAGCCCCGCGCGCCGCGCGCCGGCAGCACCAGGCGCCCAGCGGTCGCTCCATGGGCGAGAACGGTGCGGGCGCCGCCGGTTGGGCCGTCGAGATAGAGGAGGGCGCAGCGGGCGACGGCGCGGGTGTCGCCGAGGGCGGCGGCCGCGCCGGCGATCCCCTCGGCCCCCACGGCGTCGAGCATCCACTTGACGAGCGGGCCGGGGAAGCCGTTCAGGGCGGCGAGCCCGAGGCCCGCCTCCTCGACGACGAGCGGCCGGCCGATCCGCCGCCAGGCCTCGTCCCCCTTGGCGCGCAGCACCGCTTCGAGGTCGAGCGACTGGATCTCGGGGAGGTCGATGGCGACCGCCTCGAGGCCGCGCCCGGCCAGGCGGCGCGCCTCGGCGAGCTTGCCGGGGTTGCCGGTGACGAGGACGAAGGGAGGGGCGGGAGCGGCGCTCATCGCGCGGGTATCGAGAGGGGGGTGGAGGGCGGTCGAGCGCGGCTCAGGACGACGCCGGCGCTGGGGTCGCCTCGTCCGCCGCCAGACGGCGCAGCTCGGTGATCAGCTCGTCGACCTGGCGCCGCAGCTCGCCCGGATCGCCGCAGTTGTCGAGGACGCGCTGGGCGCCCTCGCGGCGGGCGGCGCCGTCCCCCTGGGCGAGCAGGCGGGCGCGCGCCGCCGCCTCGTCCATGCCGCGCGCGACGGCGCGGGCGAGGCGGATCTCGGCCGGGCACTCGACGGTCACCACGAGGTCGAAGGAGGGGCCGTAGCCGGCTTCGACGAGGAGCGTCGCCTCGAGCACGACGACGCCCGCCGCCTCCCGCGCGATGGCGGCGAAGCGCTCGCGGACGAGCGGATGGATCGCCTGCTCGAGGGCGCGGCGCAGCTCCTGATCGGCGAACACCCGGTCGGCGACCTTCCTGTGGTCGACGCCGCCGCGCTCGTCGAGGACCTCGTCGCCGAACAGGCGGCGGACGGCCGCCGTCCCCGCCTCGCCGGGGGCGTAGAGCTCGGCGACCAGGCGGTCGGCGTCGATCACCCGGAATCCGGCCTCGGCGAGCCAGCGGGCGACGGTCGACTTGCCGCCGGCGAGGCCGCCGGTGAGACCGACGCGGAGGGCGCGGCTCGGGCTCATCGCAGCGGCGGGCCGGCGGCGGAGGTGGCGAGGGGGAAGTTTGGCGCCAGGCCCTGGCGCAGGCGCGCCGCGGCCAGCGTGTTGGCGAGGAGCATGGCGACGGTCAGCAGCCCGACGCCGCCGGGGACCGGGGTGATCGCCGCGGCGCGCCGGGCGACGGCGGTGAAATCGACGTCGCCGACGATCGTCGAGCCGCGGCGGGCGAGCTGCTCGCGGCGGCCCTCGTCGCCGGGGAAGAGCCGCTCGACGAGCGCCGCGTCGGCGACGCGGTTGATCCCCACGTCGACGACGACGGCGCCCTCCTGGACGTGGTCCGCGCCGATCAGGCCGGGGCGGCCGACGGCGGTGACGAGGACGTCGGCCTCGCGGGTGACGGCGGCGAGGTCGCGGGTCAGCGAGTGGCAGATCGAGACCGTGCAGCCGGCGCGCAGGAGGAGAGCCGCCGTCGGCTTGCCGACGATGGCGCTCCGCCCGACGACGACGGCGTTCTTGCCGGCGAGCGGGATGCCGTAGCGCCGCAGGAGCTCGAGGATGCCGGTCGGGGTGGCGGGGGCGAAGCCCGGCTCGTCGAGCCACAGCCGGCCGACGGAGACCGGGTGGAAGCCGTCGACGTCCTTGTCGGGCGCGACGCGGTCGAGGACCCGCCGCTCGGCGATATGGGACGGCAGGGGGAGCTGCACCAGGATGCCGTCGACCGCGTCGTCGGCGTTCAGGCCGTCGATCGCCGCGGTGAGCTCGCCGCTGGGAGGTGCCGGCCGGGAGGCGGAGGAGCGCGGCTGGCGATCCCCACCTCCGCGCAGCCCTTGACCTTGCTCGCCACGTAGACCTCGGAGGCGGCGTTCTCGCCGACGAGGATCGCCGCCAGGCCCGGCGGCCGGAAGCCATGGGCGGCCAGCTCGCGGACCCCCGCCGCCACCTCGGCGCGGAGGTCGGCCGCCAGCGGGCGGCCGTCGAGGATCCGGGCCGAAGCGCGGGCCGAATCGCGGGCCGGGCCGCCGGCCGGGATGGGGGCCGGGCCGTGGATCGAGGTGGGGCCGCCGCTCACCGCCGCGTCCCCCGGTACAGGCAGACGATGCCGCCCGCGAGATCGGTCCAGGCGAGCTCGCCGAAGCCCGCCGCCGCCATGTGGTCGAGGAAGCCGCGGCGCTGCGGGAACTCGAGGACCGAGCTGGGCAGATAGGAGTAGGCCGAGCCGCGCGGCGAGAGCCGGCGGCCGATCGCCGGCAGCAGCCGGCGGAAGTAGAAGAGGTAGGCGGCCTTCAGGGGCCGCGCCTCGGGGATGGCGAACTCGAGGACGACGAGCGGCGCGCCGGGCCGGAGCACCGCCGCGAGCTGGCCGAGGGCGGCGTCGAGGTCGGCGACGTTGCGCAGGCCGAAGGAGACGGTGGCCCCGGCGAAGCGCCCGCTGGGGAAGGGCAGGGCGAGGGCGTCGGCGGCGAGGAGGACCGGCGCGCGGCCGGGCGGGCGGCCGGCCGGCCGGCGGAACTTCCGCCGCGCGATGGCGAGCATGGGGACGCAGAAGTCCGCCGCCGCGACCCGCGCCCCGCGGCGGTCGAGCGCCAGCGCCTGGTCCCCGGTGCCGCAGCAGAGGTCGAGCACCGCCGCCCCCGGCGCCGCGCCGAGCGCCGCCGCCGCCCGCCGCCGCCAGACGAGGTCGAGCGACCCGGAGAGCAGATGGTTCAGCAGGTCGTAGCGCGGCGCCACCCCGGCGAACATGTCGCGGATGGCCCGGCCCGACTTGTCCAAGCCCGGCTTGGCGAGGGGTAGCGAAGGGACGCCGTCCATCGACGGGGAGTCTAGCGGAATCGGCGCGCCCGCTTCGCGGGGCATTCCTCCTTCAGGATGAGCCGTTTCGGCCTTGACAATGCCTCGCCATCTGCCTACTATTCGAAGTCCTTTGCGCCCGCTGACGCGGGCTCCACCCCGAGTCTGTCCTGGCGAGCCCGAAACGGCGTCCCGAGACCGGAGAGCTACCGGAGATCCTTGGAGATGATCAGAACCTACAGCCCGAAGCTCGCCGAGATCGAGCATCGGTGGTACGTGGTCGACGCCGCCGGAATGCCCCTCGGCCGGCTGTCGAGCCTGGTGGCGCGCCTGCTGACCGGCAAGCACAAGCCGGGCTACGCGACCCACATCGACACCGGCGACTTCGTCATCGTCCTCAACGCCGAGCAGGACCGTCCTGACCGGCCGCAAGGAGGACCAGAAGGTCTACTACCGGCACAGCGGGTACCCGGGCGGCCTGAAGGCGGAGACCGCCGGCAAGCTCCGGCAGCGCCGGCCGACGCAGCTGGTCGAGAAGGCGGTCTGGGGCATGCTCCCCAAGAGCAAGCTCGGCCGCGCCCAGCTCCGGAAGCTCAAGGTCTACGCCGGGGGCGAGCATCCGCACCAGGCCCAGAAGCCGGAGCCGCTCGACGTCAAGGCGGCGATCTAAACGACGGCGATCTAAACGGCGGCGATCTAGATCCAAGGAGAAACGATTTGAGCCAGGTCCAACACTACGGAACGGGACGGCGGAAGACCGCCGCCGCGCGCGTCTTCCTGCGGCCGGGTTCGGGCGAGGTCAAGGTCAACGGGCGCACGCTCGACGACTACTTCCCGAACGAGGTCTTGAAGATGGTCATCAAGCAGCCCCTGCTGCTGACCGAGACGGTCGAGAAGTTCGATATCTCCGTCACCGTCGAAGGCGGCGGCAGCGCGGGCCAGGCGGGCGCGATCCGCCACGGCATCTCCCGCGCCCTGATGGAGTTCAACAACGAGCTGCGCGACCGCCTGAAGTCGGCGGGCCTGGTGACGCGCGATCCCCGCAAGAAGGAGCGCAAGAAGTACGGCCAGAAGGGTGCCCGCGCGCGCTTCCAGTTCAGCAAGCGCTAGGAACGGGTAAGGAGAGTGCCTTGGTAGACGTGACGATGAAGGAGCTGCTGGAGGCCGGAGTCCACTTCGGGCATCAGACGCGGCGCTGGAACCCGAAGATGAAGCCGTACATCTTCGGCAAGCGCAACGGCATCTACATCATCGACCTCCAGAAGACCTTGAAGATGTTCAACGAGGTCGCGGAGTTCGTGCAGCAGCTCGCCGCCGCCGGGCAAGCGGATCCTCTTCGTGGGCACCAAGCGCCAGGCGCAGGAGGCGATCGCCGAGGAGGCGAGCCCGCTGCGGCGAGTTCTACGTCACCAACCGGTGGCTCGGCGGGACGCTGACCAACTTCGTCACCCTCCGCACCTCGATCCAGCGCCTGAAGGAGGCCGAGGTCGCGGCTCGGCGACGAGAACAGCCCGCTCACCAAGAAGGAGCGGCTGCGCCTCGAGCGCGAGCGCGAGAAGATGGCGAAGAACCTCGAGGGCATCCGCGACATGGAGGAGCTGCCGGACGCGCTCTTCGTCGTCGACCCGAAGAAGGAGTACATCGCCGTCTCCGAGGCGAACAAGCTCGGCATCCCGGTGATCGCCATCGTCGACACCAACTGCGACCCCGAGCTGATCGACTATCCGATCCCGGGCAACGACGACGCCATCCGCGCCATCCGCCTGTTCGCCTCGCGCATCGCCGACGCCTATCTCGCCGGCGGCGGCAAGCTGGGCGACGAGATGACGCTGGGCGGCAAGGACGGGGCGGCCCTGCCGTTCGCCGACACCGAGGGCCGGGACATGGGGGCCGCGGCGCCGGCCGGCTGAGCGCGCCAGATCCCAGAGGTGACGCCGCCCGGCGACCGCAACGGCGGGAGACGGGCGGCGGCGGAGAGGTCAGTCGAACGAGGGTCGAGCTGACCTTTTCTTTTGTCTGCCCGGCGCGAGCCGGGCGCGACGTATTCATCGCGGTCTCAAGGAGAAGCATCATGGCTGAAGTCACCGCTCAGATGGTCAAGCAGCTCCGGGAGCGCACCGGCGCTGGGATGATGGATTGCAAGGCCGTGCTCAACGAGGCAAGGGCGACATCGAGACCGCCGTCGACCCGCTGCGCAAGAAGGGCCTCGCCCCGGCGGCCAAGAAGGCCGGCCGCATCACCGCCGAGGGGGCCGTCGGCTCCTACATCCACGCCGGCGGCAAGATCGGCGTGCTGGTCGAGGTCAACTGCGAGACCGACTTCGTCGCCCGCACCGAGGCCTTCCAGGAGCTGGTGCAAGCGACATCGCGATGCACATCGCCGCGGCCGACCCGCGCTTCGTCAGCCGCGAGGAGGTCACCGCCGAGGCGCTCGAGCGCGAGCGGGCGATCTTCCGCGACCAGGCGCTCGCCTCGGGCAAGCCGGCGAACGTGGTCGAAAGATCGTCGACCGGCAAGATCGAGAAGTACTACGCCGAGTCGGTGCTGCTCGAGCAGCCGTTCGTCAAGGACTCGGACAAGACCGTCGGCCAGCTCATCGCCGAGCAGCGTCGGCAAGATCGGCGAGAACATCCAGGTCCGGCGCTTCGCCCGCTACAAGCTGGGCGAGGGGATCGAGAAGCGGGGCGACGACTTCGCCTCCGAGGTGATGGCCCAGGCGGGCCGGTGATGGCCGAGCCGGGAGACGCCCCCGCCGCGGTCCCCGCGCGCGCCGCCTACCGGCGCGTGCTCCTGAAGCTGTCGGGCGAGGCCCTCATGGGGTCGCAGTCCTTCGGCATCGACGAGCCGGTGGTGGTCGAGATCGCCGACGAGCTGCGCGACGTCCACGCGCTCGGGGTGCAGGTGGCGATCGTCGTCGGCGGCGGCAACATCATCCGCGGCCTGGCGGCGAGCCACCGCGGCATCGACCGGGTGACCGGCGACTACATGGGGATGCTGGCGACGGTGATCAACGCCCTCGCCCTCCAGGACGCCATGGAGAAGCGGGGGGTGCAGACGCGGGTGCAGACCGCGATCGACATCCGCGAGGTCGCCGAGCCCTTCATCCGGCGGCGGGCGATCCGCCACCTGGAGAAGGGCCGCGCCGTCATCTTCGCGGCCGGCACCGGCAACCCGTTCTTCACCACCGACAGCGCCGCGGCCCTGCGCGCCAACGAGATCCACGCCGACATCCTGCTCAAGGCGACGCGGGTCGACGGGCTCTACTCGGCCGATCCGGCGAAGGACCCCGCGGCGGTCTTCCTCCCCGAGGTGACCTACCAGGAGGTGCTCGAGAAGAACCTCCAGGTGATGGACACCGCGGCGATCAGCCTCTGCCGCGACAACGGCATCCCGATCGGCATCTTCAACCTCGGCGGCGCCGGCAACATCCGCCGCGTCGTCTGCGGCGAGCACGTCGGCTCGATCGTCCGCGGCTGAGCCGCCGCGGTTGACAGCCCGCGCACCGCGGCAAACAATTCCGGGCATCCGGCCGACTCGCGGCCGCTTCGCGACGGACTGGCGGCCGGCCGAGCCTCTACTAAGCTGGCGGCCCGCCTGGGTGAGGAGAGCGACATGAACGACCCGAAGGAGCTGTTCCGCGACGTCGAGACCCACATGAAGCAGGCCCTGGACCGTCTGCACCAGGACTTGAAGCACCTGCGCACCGGCCGCGCCTCGCTGTCGCTGCTCGACGGCATCCACGCCGAGTACTACGGCAGCCCGACGCCGCTCAACCAGCTCGCCAACCTCTCGGTGGCCGATGCCTCGATGATCATCGCCCAGCCCTACGATCCCAGCCAGATCGCGGCGATCGAGCGCGCCATCATGAAGTCCGACCTGGGGCTGAACCCCTCGTCCGACGGCAAGCTCATCCGCATCCCGGTGCCGCAGCTCACCGAGGAGCGCCGCCGGGAGATCGTCAAGAAGGCCCACGACGCGGCCGAGCACGCCAGGAACGCCGTCCGCCAGGCGCGGCGCGAGGGCAACGACAAGCTGAAGAAGATGGAGAAGGACAAGGAAGTCAGCCAGGACGACGAGCGCCGCGGCCTGGACGAGATCCAGAAGCTCCACGACCACTACATCGGCGACGTCAACGGCACGCTGGCGAAGAAGGAGCAGCAGATCCTCGAGGTGTGAGGCCGGCCTCGAGGAGCTTGGCCAGAGTCACGCCCGCCGCGGGGCTCCTCGCGAAACCCGTTCGTGGTAGGGGCGGAGCTTGCCTCCGCCCGCGGCCTTCCAAGGTCGCGGGACCGTTCGTAGCGCCGCCGGACCAGGGCGGAGACAAGCTCCGCCGCTACCACAGGGTCCTTTGCAGGGGAAGACTCTCCCCCATGTTCCTCTACGGCTACCATCCCATCCGCGAGGCCCTGCGCCACCGCCCGCACGAGGTGGCGCGGGTGCTGGTCGCCGCCGGGCGCGCCGGCCGCCGCCGCGAGGAGATCGCGGAGCTCTGCGCACGCCACGGCATCCCCTTTGAGGACCTCCCCGAGCGCGAGCTCGCCCGCGTCGCCGGCGCCGCCGGCGCCATCCACAACGGCTTCGCGGCCGAGATCGAGGAGCGGATCGCGACGGCGGCGGATGGGGCCGGCGGCGACCCGGACCTCCTGGTGCTCCTCGAGGACGTCCAGGACCCGCGCAACTTGGGAGCCCTCCTCCGCGTCTGCGAAGGCGCCGGGGTCGGCCGGGTGCTGATCCGCGACCGCGGCTCGGCGCCGCTCACGCCGACGGTCGCGAAGACCTCCGCCGGAGCCACCGAATGGCTCCCCGTCGAGCGCATCGTCAACGCCGCCGCCGAGCTCGAGCGCCTGAAGCAGCAGGGCTTCTGGATCTACGGCGCCGACGCCGAAGGCGACCCGCCCTGGGAGGTCGATCTGACCGGCAAGGTCGTCCTCTGCCTCGGCGGCGAGGAGAAGGGTCTGCGGTCGCTGACGCGTAAGGTCTGCGACCGCCTGATCGGCTTACCCATGCGCGGGCGGGTGGGGTCGCTCAACGTGGCGACGGCGGCCGCGGCGCTGCTCTACGACGCCGTGCGGCAGCGCACGCGCGGCTGAGCGAACCGGCCGCCCCCGGCATCACTCGGAGGCGAACACTCCCATCTCGCGCAGCTTGCGCAGCAGCGTCGTCTTCATGCCGGGCTCTTGGAGCTCGACGACCGTCTCGGTGAGCGGCGTTACGTCCTTGCCTCCGGCGGCGAGGACCCGGCCCGCCGTCTCGCGGTCCGGGCAGTGCAGGAGGACCGCCGGCCGGAGCGTGATCCGGCGAGTCTGCGAGAACCACCCGGCGACCTCCCGGAGGACGTTGTCCGGCACCCGCTTGGACGCCATCTGGCGCAGGGTCGCGATCGCCCGCTCGGCCGTCAACCCGCTCGCCGCCGCCGCCAGGACCGAGCGCCGGGTGATCCGGAAGAGCGTGCCGAGTCCGGTGCCGCGACGCTCCGCGAAGCGGGCGAAGGCGGCCTCGGCGGTCACCGAGGGAGTGAGAAAGACCACCTCGAAATTTGGCTGCACGACGATCTCGGCGGCGGGTTCCTCGTCGAGCTCGAAATCGTCTGCCGCGCCGCTCGCAGCGATGGCGCAGGAAGTCGGCGAGGTCGAAGAAGACGCCCGGCGCGAGGTCCGTGAAGGCGGCGACCACTTCCTCGGCCTCGCCGTCGTTTCAGTCTCGCCGGCCGCCTCGCCTCAGCCGCAGGCCGGCACCGCCTCGATCGCCGGCTTGCTCGGGCCGGGGCCGGGGAGGGTGTTGTCGATGTAGCCGATGAGGAAGAGGATGAAGTTGGGGTTGTAGATGTCGTTGTGGCCGCTGATGAGGTTGCCGGGAGCGCTCGCCACGATGTACGGCACGTGCGGGTTGTCGGCGCCGATCGGCTGCAGGGTCACGTCCGCGGTCAGGGCGCGGACGCTCCCGGCGCCCGCCGTCAAGGCGGCGGGATCCAGGCTGCGTCCCGGCGTCGCGAGGCCGGCGCGGACGGCGGGCGTCTGCTTGTAGACCGGATAGGCGCAGTCGCACTGGTCGCGCACGAGGTTCTTCTTGCGCTCCTCGAGGAGGTCGCAGCGGCGCAGAGCCTCCTCGTTGGTGAGCGCATTCGCGGCGACGGGCGTCTCCGCCTTGCCGTGGAAGATCAGCCGGTGGGTCGTGTAGGGCGCGTAGTGACCGAGCCCGGTGATCTCGGCCGCCCCGTGGGACCACGCGCCGGGGTGCCAGATCAGCCAGAGCGCCCGGCCGAGCGGGAAGGCGACGCCCACCGCCGCGTCGGCGGTCGAGGCCACGGTGAGGAGAACCGGCCGCTGCTCGGGTGAGTAGGAGCCCGCCGCCGCGACGTCCTCGGCGAAGTACCGGTATCGCTTCGCCTCGAACGCCGGATTGACCAGGACGACGAGGTCCCCGATGCCGCTCCGCACCGGCTTCGCGCCGCCCGGGCAGGCCGGATAGCCGACGCCGTGGACGCCGGCGTACTCCGACACCTCGAGGCTCTCGACCGCCGAGTAGACCAGGGCGCCGCCGAAGCTGTGCCCCACCGTCACCATGTTCACGTAGCGCTCGCCGCCCGACGCATCGCGCACCTCGCGGTCGAGGTCGCGCTGCATCTGGCCGAGCTCGAGGAGAAGATCTCTCCCGCCCAGCGAGCCGACGTGCTGCGCCGCGGCCTTGCGGTTGTAGAAGGTGAGCGCGGAGAGGTGGTGCGCGGACTCGCCGCGCCAGCCGATATAGATCCCGAAGACCGGCCCCTTGTTGGCGCGGTCGCCCTTGCGCGCCACCAGCCCTTCCATCACCCGCCGGTAGCAGGAGAGGTTCTCGTCGCAGACCTTCGCCCGATGATGCCAGCCGTGCACGAAGGTGACGACGACGGCGCCCGGGCTCGCGGCCGAGGCCGCCTCGCCGCCGCGGGCGACGCGCCTCAGCTCGCGAAAGACCTCGTCGCGCTGGCGGATGTCCTTGACGTGGCCGTCGTCGCTCAGCTCGATGACGCCGATGGTGAAGACCTCGCCGTCCGGGGTGTGAAACTTCTCGATCGAGCGGTCGCGGAAGAGCCGCTCGGCGCATCCGCGCGAGCCATTGCCGTCGTCGACGTCACGGCGCTGTTCGAGGTCGGAGACGAGGATCGGCGGGATCGGCGCGGCGGTCTTCCGGTACTGCTGGTGCGACGCGCACGCGGCGAGGATGAGGAGTGAGATCCCGGCGAGGCTCGGGCGGCGGATCGGCATGACGTCTCCTTGGCTGCGTGACCAGGCGGCAGATTAGCCACTCTTCGGAGAGGCGGTCAAGGATATGCGCGTGGAGAGATGGGCCTCCGGATCGCGCTCGCCCTACTCCCCCGTCCCTTGCGCCACCAGCAGCTTCCACCCCGGAAACGGCGTCTTCGTGGTGTCGAGGCCCGAGGTCACGTAGTAGAGCCGCTCGGTCGCCGGGCCCTTCGGCGCCTGCTCGAAGCGCTGCCGCAGGTAGTAGGGCGGGATCGCCTGGTAATAGAGCTGCGCCGTGACGGTCACGCTCGCCGGGCGTCGTTCCGGCGGGGACGGGGACGGCGTAGCGGACGACGCTCTCGCCGCGGGCTCCGAGGGGATCGGCGTAATGCGGGTCGTCGCCGGTGCGCTGGGGCCAGGTGGCCTCGAGGGGGCGGCCGTTGAGCTGCGCCAGGTCGGGGCCGGACTTGCGCCAGCCTCGCGGCAGGATGCGGTTGTCCTTGAAGTGGTCGTCCTGGCGCACGAAGCTGGTGGTGAAGTCGCCGTTGGCGTTTTTCAGCAGCTCTTCGTAGATCTCGACCTGGTCGGAGCGGGTGATGGGCGCGCCGGGCGACCAGTAGTGGGGCTGGAAGGCGTGGCCGCCGGGGCCGGCGGAGCCGTTCTTCTCCGAGGGGAGGACGCGGCCGTTCATGTCGACCAGGGCGCCGATCGAGCTCGTCCGCCCGGACTCGAAGAGCACGTTCCCGGTCGCCCGATCGCGCACCGCGAAATCGAGGAAGGCGCGGCGGAAGCTCACGCCGCTCGGGAAGCGGTGGCCGGTGAGGTTGGTCACCGTGACGTCGGCCGTCAACGTCGTCGTGCCGCCGCTTCCTGAGACGGCCGGGCTGCCGACCTCGACCGTCGCCGTCTCCTTCGCCGCCTGCTCGAGGAAGCTCCGCATGGCGAAGGGGATGCCGCTCTGCGGCTCCTTGCCGCTGCAGCCGCTCGCCATGTAGTCGCAGGTGCGGACGCCGAGCGGGTCGTTCCACTGCGCGAAGAGGGCGAGGAGGTAGACGTTCAGCCCCTGGAGCTGGTGGCGCGCGTAGCCGCTCGCGCGCAGGGGGACGGCGAGGTCGGCGTTCGCCGCGCGGTGGTCGGCCGCCGGGTACTTGTCGTCCTCGACGGCGGCGATCTGCGTCTGGATCGTGGCGCCGTGGAGCGCCCCCTTCATGTGGCAGTCCTGGCAGCTCTGCGCGGCGGGATGGCGGACGGGATCGATCTCGTTCTCGAAGGCGCTGTTCAGCCATTCGAGATAGGTCGCCTGCTCGAAGGAGGTGTCGTGGCCGCCGGCCGGCGCGACGGCGGTCTTCGCGACGCTCTCCGCCGTCTTCGTGCCCGTCGCGAGCTGCGACCCCGGGGCGTCGAGGACCGGCAGCTCGATCACGTGGCAGGTGCCGCAGAGGCGCGGATTCAAGACGTAGGTGTCGTGCACCGGCTTGACGCCGAGCGAGTTGCTCATCGGCACGGTGATCGGCTTCTCGAACGGCCCGGACATCTCGGCGGCCGGCGTGTAGCGGAAGCGGCCGGTCGAGTGCTCGGTGATGAAGCGCATGACGCTCTCGCCCTCGGTCGACGCCACGTGGTGGCAGACGGCGCAGCTGACGCCGTCGCGGGCCAGGGCGCCGTACTCGAAGCGGGGATCGTGGAGGTTCTTGACGTCGACGATCGCCGGCGTGAAGCGCTCCTTGCCGCCGCTGTCGAGCGCGAGCTGCCGCTCGCCCATCGCGCCGTGGCAGCTGAAGCAGAGATCGACGACCGGGCCTTCCTGGTCGGGGCGGTCCTTCGCCGAGGTAGGCGATCTCGCTCTCGAGCTGGGCATGGAAGATCGGATCGCGGCCGGCGAGCCCCATCGGCGACCAGCGCCACTCGCCGTAGGGGGAGACGTTGACGAGAGGCTTCGACGGCAGGCTGGTGTCGGCCCACAGCATGACGTTGCCGTAGCGGTTGCCGCTGTGGCAGCCGAAGCACTGGTCGGAGGTGACGAAGCGCTGCGGCTTCCCCGCCGGGGAGACCACGTGGTCGTAGTTCTCGCCCGGGAACGGGTGCGGCGCCGGAGCGACGCCGGTGTCGCCGAAGAACGCGGTCCAATCCGCGCTCGCCGCGGGCGCCGGGGCGGCGAGGCGCGGCATGAGCCGCGCGAAGACCCGCGGATGGGTCGACTCGAGCTCCTCGAGAGCCGTCGGGTGGCCGGGGACGAGCGGCAGGAGCGGGGCGCCCTCCTCGCGGGTGGCGGCGCGCGCGTGCGCGGCGACCGTGGGCGGCACCAGCGGGTCGTTCCAGAACCACGAGAGGTCGTCGCGGAAGGTGAGCGGCTGGCCCGGCAGCCCCTGGAGGTTGGTCGTCGAGGAGAAGGTCATCTCCTTCTCGGCCGAGGCGTGGCAGCGCAGGCAGTAGAGGCCGAAGCCGGAGTTGAAGACGGCGAAGGGCGGCGCGTAGCTGTCGGGGGGCATCCCCTTGAACGCCTCCGCCCAGTACCAGCCGTCGGCCGCCCCCTGGCGGTCGCGGATCATCACCGTCCAGTCGTAGTGGTCGAAGAAGTAGGCGCGGATCTGCTCCGGCGTCCAGCCGGCGTACTGGCCGGCCGGCGGCGTGTCGAACTGCTCCTTGACGATCGTCGCGCCGTCCGGCACCTCGCCCTGCCGCCCGCCGACGAGCCAGCGCGCGAAGGACGGCGAGTACCAGATGCGGACGACCGGATGGGTGCCGTAGTACGTGCCGTCGAGGTAGGGGCCGGTGTCGCGGAGCGTCTTGTCCTCGCACCAGCCGAGCCGCTCGTAGCGGTCGCCGGTGAGGAACTTCGAGAGGAGGTCCTGGAAGGCGGCGGGGTCGCCGTCCTTGGAGAAGCGGCTGGGGAGGGGGAGGCCCGATTCGCGCGCCGCGAGGCAGGGGAGCGCCGCTGTGTGGGCCGGCGCCGGCGCCGGGGCGCCGGCGGCCCGCCCGGCGCCGAGCGCGGTCAGCGCGAACCATGCGATGAGGACGACCGGGGGCAACGAGCGAACATGCCGGCGCATGATCCCTCCGCAGGATGTTTCGATAGCTCTCAGGGTAACCGCGGAGAGGATAACACGCCGTCGACTCCGTCATCGTGCCGCGTCCAAGCCCCCTCCGGCGGCCGTCCGGACCGGCCGCCTATGCGGCGCCGCGGAATTGATGTACGTTCTGCCAAATCGCGGGTTCAGAGCCGTCTGCGGAAGGGGATCCGATGCCACACCTGGCGCTCGACACGGGGAACACCGGCTTCATGCTGCTGTGCAGCAGCCTCGTCATGCTGATGACGCCCGGCCTCGCGTTCTTCTACGGCGGCCTGGTCGGCCGCAAGAACGTCCTCGCCATCATGATCCAGAGCTTCGTCTCGATGGGCTGGACGACGGTGCTGTGGTGGGTGTGCGGCTTCTCGATGTGCTTCAGCGGCGATCTGAAGAGCGGCACCGACCTCGGCGGCTTGATCGGCAACTTCCACTGGGCGTTCCTGCGCGGCATCACCCTCGACACGCCCGTCGCTGATCAATCCGACCATCCCGATGTTCGTCTTCTGCGCCTACCAGATGATGTTCGCGATCATCACGCCGGCGCTCATCACCGGCGCCTTCACCAACCGGGTGACGTTCAAGGCCTACATGCTCTTCCTGACCGGCTGGCTGCTCTTCGTCTACTTCCCGTTCGTCCACATGGTCTGGGGCGGCGGGCTGTTGGCGCGCTGGGGAGTCCTCGACTTCGCCGGCGGCATCGTGGTCCACAACATCGCGGGCATCGCGGCGCTGGCGTCGGTCCTCTTCGTCGGCAAGCGCCGGGTGGAGGACCGCGAGCCGCACTCCATCCCGCTCGTCGCGCTCGGCACCGGCCTGCTCTGGTTCGGCTGGTACGGCTTCAACGCCGGCAGCGAGTTCCGCGTCGATTCGGTCACCGCGGTCGCCTTCCTCAACACCGACCTCGCCGCCAGCTTCGCGGCGATCGCCTGGCTCGGCATCGACTGGCTGACCGGCAAGCGGCCCCGCTTCCTCGGCCTGCTGACCGGCGCCGTGGCCGGCCTCGCCACCATCACCCCCGCCGCCGGCTACGTCTCGCCGGCGACCGCCTGCCTGATCGGGCTCATCGCCGGCGGCGTCTGCTTCTACGCCGTGGCGCTCAAGAACAGGCTGGGCTGGGACGACGCGCTGGACGTCTGGGGCGTGCACGGCGTCGGCGGCTTCCTGGGCATCGTCCTCTGCGGCATCTTCGCGACCACCGCCTTCAATCCGGCGGGCGTCGACGGGCTGCTGCGCGGCAACCCGCGCTTCTTCCTCGTCGAGCTCGGCGCGGTGGCGATCTCGTCGCTCTGGGCGTTCGCCTTCACGCTGGGGATGCTCTGGCTGATCGACCGGATCACGCCGGTCAAGGTCGGCGCCGAGGACGAGGCCGCGGGGCTCGACAGCGCCCTCCACGGCGAGATCGCCTACCCGACGCCGCTCTGAGCCGGCGCGGCCGCTGGAGCTCCGGTTCGCTCGCGGGCGCGGGAGATCTCGGGACTCCGGGGCGCCGAGATCTCCCGCGCGGACAGAAGCTGACCAGTTATAGAGAGGCTACTCACTACCGCGGCGAGCCGGAGATCAGTAGCAGTGCGCCGGGCACCAGTTGATCGTCTCCGTCAGGTGCGTCTTGTAGGCCGTCGCATCCGAGGAGCCGAAGTCGGCGCCGCCCCAGACGTCGTAGGTGCCGGAAGGCGAGGTCGTGCTCGAGGCGCCGGGGTAAGGGATGAAGTTCTGCAGGGGCGCCCAAGATTGGCCGACGTTCTGCACCTTGTCGAAGACCTCGGTGGTGATGTCGCAGCGGTTGTCGCTGCAGTCGTCGGAGCCGTAGAAGCCGCCGCTGTTGCAGGCGCTCTGGGTGGGGTACATGGCGTGCTTGCCCTCCGCGCACCAGACCTGCGGGATGGCGGTGGTGCCGAAATTCCCCTGAGAACGGAAAGAGAGGCCGTCATGGGCGGACATGGCCTCCTTGATCAAGCGCCACTGATTGGGGTCGTTCTGCGCCGTAGCCCAGTCGACTCCCCAGTCCGCCCCGCTGTCGGTGTCCTTCCGCGCCACCAGAACGGAGTACATCTCGCTGTCGCCGCGGTGTTCAGTACTCAAGCCGAAGTACCCCCCGACGTCATCCCCGAGATCCCAGTTCCAGGCCACGCCGTAACGGATCTCGATGCACTGGAAGGGCTCGGTGCAGTCGACGCCGTTGCCCGGGTTGTACGGGTAGGCGACGAACGGAATCCTGCCGTTCGAGGAGTCGCTGTAGCCAGGAACGCTGAGCCCGTAGAGCTGGCGCCGGTCGGCGTAGGCAAGCCCCCGGTAGGTCCCGCAGTGCAGGTTCAGGACTGGGAAGAAGCGCTTCGCCAGCTCGAGCTCCAGCGAGTCCGGGATGCCGTCGCCGTCGGCGTCGGCCGGCCTGTAGACCGTCACCATCTCGGTGAGCGGATTGCCGTCCGGCCAGGCGTCGTAGCAGGTACCGTTATAAAGGTAAGAACGAGCGGTGACTGCGCGCTGCACTGTGCCGCACTGGCCGTGGCCATCCCACGTCCGGCACTGGTAGGCATAGCCGTCGTAGGGCAGATAGTAGGACTCGGCGCCGGTGCAGTGCGGCCCCGAGAAGTGGCTGATGTAGGCCACCTGCGCCAGGTTGCAGCTCGCCTCCGCGCAAGGATCTGTCGTCGGGCGGTAGACGGTGACGAAGTGGTCGAGCGGGTTGCCGGCGGGCCAGGCGTCAGCGTGGCAGCCCGAGCTGTCGCGGTACGAGCGGTTGCTAACCGTGTGCTGGACGGTGCCGCATTGGCCGCTGCCGTCCCACGTCCGGCACTGATAGGCGTTGCCATCGTACGGCAGGTAGTAGGACTCAGTGCCGGTGCAGTCGGGGCCGCTGAAGTGGCTGATGTAGGCTCCCTGCGCCGGCACGCAGCTCGCCTCGCCGCAGGTGACGGCATGGGCAGTGGCAGCGCTCGATGCCAGAAAGACCCCGAGCAAGAGGATTCTGATGCTTTGCGGGACGTTCATTCTCTTCCCCTTCGATGCAGTGGCGGAGGAGCTGGAGGCGCATCCGCCATTTTCTGTGATCTACCCGTTGAGAACAGCACTCCGCGGCTGTCCTCCTCTGTGAAGGCGCTGTCGGGGGCCTTCGTAGGGCCGTGCGAGGGGATCGCCGACGAGGTGCTCACTAACCGCGACTGCCGGCGTCCGGTGCAAGCAACCTTTCAGCGTAGCGCTGAATTCCTGGTTTCGAAACATCGTTGCAGTCACTTCCAGCTGAGTGTTCAAGCCACCGGCCGCGGCGCGAGGCCCCCGAATAATCGTTTACAGAGCAACTTGTCTATTGAGCGCACCTTGATAGGTGGATCGGAGAGCACTGACGCGCGGAGGGGTAGTAGCCGTGGCCTGCCGGCCTTACTCTACCCGGGTCCCAAGATCTGCGAGCCATACACCCGTGCGTCAACAAACTGCTTCATCTCGGCAGTGCAAGAGACGAAGTGTGTAGAGTCGGCTCGGCAAGGACGGTCTGGGTCGGCATACGGGTCTTCCACTCCGGTCGTGGCGCGGCTACCACCGGAGCTCGAACACGCTCTTCCCAGCCAAGGAGAAACCTATGGATACGACCACCGCGCAGCCCGCCCTCAAGCAGCACCCGAAACCGGCCGGCCGGGTCCTCGCCCGGGTCCTCGCCGAGGATCTGAGCCAGCCATCGGGCATCTGGCCCCCGAAGACCCAGACCGTCGGTCTCGGCGGCTTCCGTGACACCGATCTGGGGTGACACCGATTAGAATCCGCTGATCCTCACCATGGCTCTCGCGCCCGCGCTCCGACCGTCCTTGCCGAGCCGCCCGCCCGTCCGATGCCGACGACCGTCCTCATCCTGACATTCCCCGGCGACGTGCACGCCGTCGCCGTCGCGGTGGCCCTCCGCCGCAAGGGAGCGGTCCCGGTGACCTGGTTCACGCCGGACTTCCCGATGCGGACGGGCGAGACCCTCGCCTTCGAGGGCGGGCGCCTCGCCATCCGTGTCCAGGGCCCCGAGGTCGACCCCGGCGGCGGCCGGATCGACGCGGTGTGGAACCGCCGCCCGACCCATGCCATCGACTTCGCGGCGCTGCACGCCGCCGATCGGCGCTTCGCGGAGCGCAGCTGCGAGCTCCTCCGGCGTTCGCTCTTCGACCTCCTCGCCCCGGAAGCCTTCTGGGTGAACCCCGATCCGGCGGTGCGCCGCAACAGCAAGCCCCTCCAGCACGCCGCCGCCGTCCAGGTGGGCCTCGAGACGCCCGACACCCTCTACACCAATGACCCTGAGGAGATCCGACGGTTTCTCCGCCGCCAAGGGGGCCGCATCGTCTACAAGCCCCTCTTCACGCCGCTCTGGAAGGTGGCGGACGAGTACCTGTCCCCCTACACCAACGTGGTGACGGAGGAGACGCTCGTCGAGGACGCGCTGCTGCGGGCCGCTCCCGGCATCTTCCAGGCCCTGGTCCCCAAGGCCTGGGAGCTGCGGATCACGGTCATGGGGCACCATGTCCTCGGCGCCCGCGTGCTCTCCCAGGAGACGGAGAGCGGCCGGCTCGACTGGCGAAAGTCCTACGCCGAGCTGCGGATGGAGCCCTGCGAGATCGCCGCGGACCTCGCCGAGCGCTGTATCGCGCTGCTGGCGCGGCTCGGCTTCGTCTTCGGCTGCTTCGATTTCGTGGTGACCCCGGAGGGCCGTACCGTCTTCCTCGAGGTCAACCAGATGGGGCAGTTCCTGTTCGTCGAGGAGTACACGGGCCTGCCCCTCCTCGACGCCTTCGCCGAGCTGCTGCTCCAGGGGAGGCCCGACTTCGCCTGGAGCCGGGAGCGGGCCGGCATCCGCTTCGCCGACGTCCTGCCCGAGGCGGAGGAGAGCTGCCGGCGCGAGCAGCAGGACCACCTGCCGGAGCTCGACATGGCCTGGCCCGAAGAGGTCGAAACGCCGTCCTGAGCGGGGGCGAAGGAAGGCGGCTTACGCTAGACTTTCAGCCTGCGCTCAAGCCGGCATAGCTCAGGGGTAGAGCTACGGTCTTGTAAACCGTAGGTCCCCGGTTCGAATCCGGGTGCCGGCTCCACGATCTCCGCGGCGCAGATCTCCGCCGGCACCCCGATTCGAAGGGCGGCTCAAGAGAACGGACCCCAGGGAGGGTTGCAGGGGTAAGGGTGGCCGTTGGGATCTATGCAGGTGCCGGTGATCACGCTGTCCGCCGCGGCGGGCGGCGGCGTGACGGCGCGGGCCGGGGCGGCGGCGCAGCCGCTCGGTCCGAGGCACCCGGCGGCGGCCCAGAGCGCCGCGAGGCGATCCCACCAGGAGGGCTGCAGCGCAGCCGAATGTTGCGCGCGGTGGAGGGCCGGCGCCTGGCGGGGCGCTCGACTGGCGGTAACGGCGATCAGGGCGGTGGACGAGAACAGCAGGACTGCGGCGGCGGCGAGCAGCGTCTTCTTCACGGCGATCTCCTTCTACGGCGGACGGTTTTCCCCTTCCCCACGCCTCACATCGGGTCTCCTTCGTCGAACCAAGGGAAGGCCGCTGTTTCGGCCTCCTGAAGATAAGGGTGTGCGCTAGACCGCGGAATGAGCTGGGCGCGGCGGCCCCCAAAACACGAAGAGCTCCGGCACGCGGGCGCCGGAGCTCTTCGTCAGGATGGAGAGAGAGCGGCTACGCGGTGGCGACGGCCTCGGCCGGCACTTCCTGGCCGTGGAACTCCGTCCGCAGGCGGTCGAAGAAGGCGGTCCACAGGCTCCACACCTCCTCGGCGCCCGCCTCGATCTGGTCGATCTCCTGGTCGCTGAAGCCGCTCTCGACGGCGCCGCTCGCCTGCTCGACGTGGTTCGGCTCCTGCTCGATGTGGATGTCGACCCAGGGCAGGTCCTTCACCCCCGACACCTTGCGCACCGCGTTGCCCATCCCCGCCACCATGGCGAGGTCGGCGGTCTCGGTGCCGTAGACGAAGCCGAGGGCGGAGAGCCGCTCGGCCGAGGCTTCCTTGTAGCGCTGCACCAGGCGGCGGGTCTCCTCGAAGGGGGCCGCCTCGGCGACCGTCGCGCGGTCGAAGCCCGCGGCCTCCATGGTGGTGACGTAAAGGCGCTCGTGGGCCCGCCCGGCGTCGCCTTCGCCGAGCTCCTGGTTCAGGATGTTGCACAGCTTGGTCTTGATCTCGAGCACCGGGACGGCGTCGATCGAGCGCGAGAGGAAATTCGGGAAGTAGTGGAGCGGGTGCCACCACTGGCCGAGGAAGACGCCGACGTTCTCGCGCGTCACGTCGGAGCTCTTCACGTCCTTGAAGAAGGGGTGGTGGATCAGCTCCTTGCGGAGCGGATTGGCTTCGAGTCGTTCGGTAATGCCCTGCATGTTGACTCCTTATCTGGTCCGTGGCCGGATCGGCTGGGCGGGTGCCCCCAGGGCTTCGACGGATCGCCCGCGGCAGCGAGCCGCCCGGCCGCTGTCTCGTGGCGATTCTACTCTCCTTAATTCTTCGTGCGTTGGAATCCACGAGGCGTGACAGCGGGTTGTCTCCGGTGGGGAGACGAGAGACACTCTCCCCGCAGGCGCCGAGCTCGCCTGACCTGTAGCCTTATGGGATCAGCTGCTTGAGAGCAATGGAGCAATTGCACCAGACCGCCGCTTCAACCGCCCCGCCTCCAGCCTGGCGCGACGACTGGCGCGAAACGACCGGCGAGACGGCGGCCCAGGCCGCCGCGCCGCCGCTGCGTGCTCGGTTGCGTCGCCGCGAGCGGACCCCGGCCAAGGGCCGCGCCCGGTGACGCGGCCAGCGGTCCATCCGGAGGTCCGGCCGAGCACCCTGGCCGGGCTGCTCAAGGCCCGTGCCGCCGAGCAGCCGGACCGCGCGGCCTACCTCTTCCTCACGAACGGCGAGGCGGGCGACGCGGAGCGCCTGACCTGGGGCGAGCTCGACCGCCGGGCGCGCGCCGTCGCCGCGGCCCTCGCGGCGTCGGTCGCCCCCGGCGAGCGGGCGCTGCTGCTCTTCCCGCCGGGGCTCGACTTCATCGCCGCCTTCTTCGGCTGCCTCTACGCCGGGGTGGTCGCGGTGCCGGCCTACCCGCCGCGCGCCAACGACCGCTCGCCGTCGCGGCTGCGGGCGATCGTCCGCGACGCCCGGCCGCGCGCCGCGCTGACCACGGCCGCCCTTGCCGCCCGCGCCGTCGCCCTCGCCGAGCGCGTCCCCGAGCTCGCCGGCGGCACGCTTCCTGGCGACCGACGCCCTGCCGCGGGAGCGCCCCGAGGCCGGCCTCGCCGACCTCGCCGAGCCCGATCCCCGCGCCGTCGCCTTCCTCCAGTACACCTCGGGATCGACGTCGGCGCCCAAGGGGGTGATGGTCACCCACGCCAACCTCGTGCACAACGAGCGGATGATCGGCGCCGCCTTTGGGGTCGACGCGGAGTCGGTGATCGTGGGGTGGCTGCCGCTCTACCATGACATGGGGCTGATCGGGAACGTGCTGCAGCCGCTCCACGCCGGCGCGCTCGCCGTGCTGATGCCGCCGGTCGCGTTCCTGCAGCGGCCGCGGCGCTGGCTGGAGGCGATCGACCGCTATCGCGGGACGATCTCCGGCGGCCCCAACTTCGCCTACGAGCTCTGCGTCCAGAAGGTGCCCCGGCGGGAGCGCGAGGGGCTCGACCTCGCGAGCTGGCGGGTGGCCTTCAACGGTGCCGAGCCGGTGCGCGCCGCGACTCTCGAGCGCTTCGCCGACGCCTTCGGTCCGCACGGCTTCCGCCGCGCGGCGTTCTATCCCTGCTACGGCCTCGCCGAGGCGACGCTCTTCGCCGCCGGCCCCGACCGCGGCCGCGCGCCGCGGGTCGAGGCGGTGGACGCCGCGGCCCTGGCGCGTGGCGAGGCCATGCCGGCGGCGCCCGACGGACCTCGCGCGGCGGTCCGCCGGCTCGTCGGCTGCGGGCATGCGTCGCTGGGGCAGCGGATCGCGATCGTCGACCCCGCGAGCGCGGCGGAGCTGCCGGACGGGCGGGTGGGGGAGGTCTGGATCGCCGGCGAGAGCGTCGCCCGTGGCTACTGGCGGAAGCCGGAGGCGACAGCGCAGGATTTTGGCGCCGTGCTCGCCGAGACCGCGGCGCCCGCCGCCGCCGGACGCCGTGGGCCGTACCTGAGGACCGGCGACCTCGGCTTCGTCCAGGGCGGCGAGCTCTTCGTCACCGGGCGGCAGAAGGACCTCATCATCCTGCGCGGCCGCAACCACTATCCGCAGGACTTGGAGCTCACCGCCGAGCGCAGCCACCCGGACCTGCGGCCGGGCGGCGGCGCGGCGTTCGCGATCGAGGCCGAGGTCGAGGTCGATGGCGCCGCCGGCGCGCCGGGAGGCGAAGAGCGGCTGGTGCTGGTGCAGGAGGTGGAGCGCCGGTCTGGCGCCGGGCGGGAGGAGCTGGACGGGATCGCCGCGGCGATCCGCCGCGCGGTGGCCGAGGAGCACGAGGTGCAGCCCCACGAGGTGGTCCTGGTGCGCGCCGGGACGGTGCCCAAGACGTCGAGCGGCAAGGTGCAGCGCTTCGCCTGCCGCGAGCTGTACCTGTCCGGCGAGCTGCCGGCGCTGGCGCGGAGCGCGCTCGCCGCCGAGGCGGCAGAGCGGAGAGGAGAAAAGGCAGAGGAGACGAGCGGGCCGGGTGAGGCGCGCGGTCGTCGCGCCGGTCTCGCCGAGCTCCGGGCGCTGCCGCCTGCGGCGCGCGCCGCGGCGCTGACGACGCTGCTCCGCGAGCGCGCCGCCGCGGTGCTGGGGCTGGCGGTCGAGGCGGTCGACGCCGATCGGCCGCTGACCGCCCTCGGGCTCGACTCGCTCTCCGCGGTCGAGATCCAGGGCGCGGTCGAGGCGGCGCTCGGGGTGCCGCTGCCGATCTCCGATCTCCTGCAGGGAGCGACGGCGCGGGAGCTGGCCGCGCGGATGGCGGCGGCGCTCGCCGAAACGGCGGCAGCAGAGCCGCCGCCGTCGCCGACATGGCCGCGGAGGTCGACGAGGCCACGGCGGATCAGCCGCTCTCGATCGGCCAGCGGGCGCTCTGGTTCCTGGAGCGGCTGGCGCCGCAGGCCGGCGCCTACAACATCGCGGTGGCGGCGCGCGCCAGGGGGCTCGACGCCGGCCGGCTGCGGCGCGCCCTGGAGGCCCTCGTGGCGCGCCACCCGGCGCTGCGGACGGCGTTTCCCAGCGCCGGAGACGAGCCGGTGCAGCGGGTGCTGCCGGCGGACCTCGCGACGATCGACTTCGCCCGCCGGGACGCCGCGCGGTGGAGCGGGGGGCAGCTCCGCGAGCGGCTGGCGGCGGAGGCCTGGCGGCCGTTCGACCTCGAGCACGGCCCGCTGGTGCGGCTGCGGGTATTCGAGCGGCCGGCCGGAGGGGCCGATGGCGAGCTGGCGCTGCTCTTCGCCGTCCACCACGCCGTGGCGGACTTCTGGTCGCTCGGCATCATGGCGCGCGAGCTGGGCGCCCTCTACGCGTCGCCGGACGGCGCCGCGCTCGCTCCGTCGCCGCCGCTCGGCTACGCCGACTTCGCGCGGCGGCAGATGGAGAGGCTCGCCGGCCCCGAGGGCGAACGGCTGGGGGCGTTCTGGCGCCGGGCGCTCGCCGGCGAGCGCGGCCCGCTGCCCGACCTCGCGCTGCCGACCGACCGCCCGCGGCCGCCGGTCCAGACCTGGCGCGGCCTGGCGCGCGGCGCCGAGGTCCCGGCGAACCTCGCCGGCGCCCTGCGGCGCCTCGCGGCCGGGGAGGGGGCCGGCCTCTTCGCCGTCCTCGCCGCCGCCTGGCAGGTGCAGCTCGGGCGCTACGGCGGCCAGGATGACTTTGCGCTCGGCATTCCCACCTCCGGGCGCGGCGCGCCCGAGTGGGCCGGCGTCGTCGGCTACTTCGTCAACCCGGTGGCGCTCCGTGCCGACCTCCGGCCGTCTCCTCCCGGCGCCGGCGGGCCGAGCTTCGCGCGCGTCCTCGCCCGCACCCGGCAGGCGGCGCTCGCCGCCCTCGATCATGCCGGCTATCCCTTCGTCCTCCTCGCCGAGACGCTGCGGCCGTTGCGCGACGCGGGCCGCCCGCCGCTCTTCCAGGTCCAGCTCACCCTCGAGCAGCGCCGCGCGGGAGACGACCCGGGCCTCGCCGCCTTCGCCCTCGGCGAGGAGGGGAGGCGGATCTCGCTCGGCGGCGGCGGGCTGACGTCGGTCGCCCTCGGCGAGCGCCGCGCCCAGCTCGAGCTCGCCCTCGCGGCGGCGGAGCTCCCCGGCGGCGGCATCGGCCTCTCGCTCACCGCGAACGCCGATCTCTTCGACTCGACGACGGCGGAGCGGATGCTCGGCCACCTGCGGACGCTCCTCGCCGGCGCCGCGGCCGACCCGTCGGCGCGGCTGGAGGACCTGCCGCTCCTCTCCCCGCCGGAGCGCCGGCAGCTCGTCGCCGAGTGGAACGACTCGGCGGTGGTGGAGCGGGAGAGCGCAGCGCATGGAGACCGGCTGCACGACCTCGTCCTGGCGCAGGCGGAGCGCACGCCGGATGCCGTGGCGGTCGTCGGCGGCGAGGCACGGCTGACCTACGGCGGCCTCGCGGCGCGCGCCGGCCGCGTCGCGGGCGTGCTGCGGGCCCTGGGGCTCGGCGCCGAGGGGCGGGTCGGCCTCTGCCTGCCGCGCACGCCGGACCTGATCGCCGCCGTCCTCGGCATTCTGCAGGCGGGCGGCGTCTACGTGCCGCTCGATCCCGCGTATCCGGAGGCGCGGCTGGAGCTGATGCTCGCCGACTCCGGCGCCGAGGCGCTGCTGACCGATGCCTCGCTCGCCGGCCGCTTCCCGTTCTTCGCCGGCCGCGTCGTGGCGCTCGAGCGGCTGGCTCGTCTCCCCAGCCGCGGCGAGGGGGCGCGAGATGGCGTGGACGGCCACGGCGGCAGCGATCGCGATCTGGCCTACGTGATCTACACCTCGGGCTCGACGGGCCGCCCCAAGGGGGTGGGGATCGAGCACCGGAGCGCCGTCACCCTGGTCCGCTGGGCCCTGGCGGCGTTCCCGCCCGCGGATCTGGCGGGAGTGCTCGCCGCGACCTCGGTCTGCTTCGACCTCTCGATCTTCGAGATCTTCGTCCCGCTCGCCGCGGGCGGCCGGGCGATCCTCGTCCCCAACGTCCTGGCGCTCCCGGAGCTCGCGGCGGCGGCCGAGGTGACGCTCGTCAACACCGTCCCCTCGCCGATGGCGGAGCTGGTGGAGGGGCCGCTGCCCCGCGGGCTCCGCACGGTCAACCTGGCCGGCGAGCGGCTCGAGCCGGAGCTCGCGGCGCGCATCTATGCCCATGCCCAGGTCGAGCGCGTGGTCAACCTCTATGGCCCCACCGAGGACACCACCTACTCGACCTTCGCGGCGGTGCCGCGCGGCGCCCCCCTCGCCGCCATCGGCCGGCCGCTCGCCAACACCCGCGCGCGGGTGCTCGGCCGGGACGGCGAGCTCCTGCCGATCGGCATTCCCGGCGAGCTCGCCCTGGCCGGCGACGGCCTGGCGCGCGGCTACCTGGGGCGGCCGGAGCTGACCGCCGAGCGCTTCGTCCCCGATCCCTTCGGCCCGCCGGGGGCGCGGATGTACCGCACCGGCGACCTGGCGCGCCGGCTGCCCGACGGCCAGCTCGATTTCCTCGGCCGCCTCGACGACCAGGTCAAGATCCGCGGCTTCCGCATCGAGCCCGGCGAGATCGCCGCCGTGGTCGCCGAGCACCCCGGTGTCCGTCAGGCGGCGGTGCTGGCGCTGCCCGCTCCCGGCGGCGGGCGGCGCCTGGTCGCCTTCGTCGCGCCGGAGCTCCCGGCGGACCTCCGCGCCTTCCTCGCCGGGCGGCTGCCGGAGCCGATGCTCCCGGCGGCCTGGCTGGCGCTCCCGGCGCTGCCGCTCAACGCCAGCGGCAAAGTGGACCGCGGCGCGCTGGCTCGCCGCGCCGCCGAGGCCGATCTCCCGAGTGCGTCCGGCGCCGCGTCCGGCGCCGCGGGCGAGCCGCCCTACGCGGCGCCGCGCGAGCCGCGCGAGGAGATCCTGGCGGAGCTCTTCGCCGGCCTGCTGGGCGGAGCGCCGGGGAGCCGGGGCGCCGGCGGGTGGGCATCCACGACGACTTCTTCGCCCTCGGCGGCCACTCGCTCCTCGCCACGCGCGCCGTCGCCCAGGTGTCGCGCCTCTTCGCGGTCGACCTGCCGGTCTCGGCGATCTTCGCCTCGCCCACCGTCGCCGGGCTCGCGGCGCGGCTCGGGCAGCTCGCGCGCGGGCCGGCCGCCCCGCCGGCCGCCGAGCCGATCACGCCCGCCCACCGCCTGCCCGGCGAGCCGCTGCCGCTCTCCTTCGCCCAGCGCCGCCTCTGGTTCCTCGAGCGGCTCGAGCCGGGGACGGCGGCCTACAACATGCCGGGCGCCGTGCACCTGACGGGACGGCTCGACACGGCGGCGCTCCAGGCGGCCCTCGCCGCGGTCGTCCGCCGCCATGAGGCCCTGCGCGCCGTCTTCCCGCTCGACCCGGCGCGCGGCGGCGAGCCGGCGCAGCGGCTGGCGCCGGCGCCGGCTGGCGCTCGCGCCTGCGCTCTCGCATGGACGCTGCCGGCGGTCGACCTCGCGGCCCTGCCCGCGGCGGCCCGCGGCGCCGAGATGGAGCGCCTGTCGAGAGAGGAGGCCCGCCGGCCTTTCGACCTCGCGCGCGGGCCGGTGTTCCGCACCCGGCTCCTGCGCCTCGCCGGGAGCGAGCACCGGCTCCTCGCCACGTTCCATCACATCGCGGCGGACGGCTGGTCGCTCGGCCTCTTCCTCGACGAGCTGGCGGCCCTCTACCCGGCGCTCGCCGGCCGCTCTCCCGGCGCGCCGCGCCTCCCCGCGCTGCCGGTGCAGTACGCCGACTTCGCCGCCTGGCAGGCCGGATGGCTCCGCGGCGAGGTCCTGGCGGACGAGCTCGCCTACTGGCGCGAGCGGCTCGCCGGCCTGCCGGTCCTCGAGCTCCCGCTCGACCATCCGCGCCCCGCCCCCGGCGACCCGCGCGGGCGCCGCGGCGCCCGGCGCGCGCTCCGCCTGCCCGCGCCGGCGGCCGCGGCGCTCGACGGGCTGGCGCGGCGCCAGGGCGTCACCCGCTTCATGGTCCTCCTCGGCATCTTCCAGGCGCTCCTCGCCCGCTGGACCGGGGAGGACGTCATCCCCGTCGGCTCGCCGGTCGCCAACCGCCGCCGCCCCGAGGTCGAGCGCCTGATCGGCTTCTTCGTCAACACCCTCGTGCTCGACGCGCGGGCGGGCGACGACCCGGCGCTCGGCGATTTCCTCTCCCGCGTGCGGCAGGCCTGCCTGGGCGCCTACGCGCACCAGGACCTGCCCTTCGAGCGCCTGGTCGAGGAGCTCGCGCCGCGCCGCGACCTGGCGCAGAACCCGCTCTTCCAGGTCGTGCTCGTGGTGGAGGAGCCGCTCCCGTCGATCGCCGCCGGCGGCCTCGCCATGCGGCCGCTGCGCGCCGACGGCGGCACCGCCAAATTCGACCTCACCGTAACCGTGTCGCCGCCGGCCCCGGCGTCCCCGGACCCGGCCTGGGACCTGCTCGCCGAGTATCCGGCGGCGCTCTGGGAGCCGTCGACGATCGACCGCCTGCTCGGCCACTTCCGCGCCCTCCTCATCGCCGCCGCGGCGGCCGATCCGGCGGCGCGCCTGTCGCAGCTGTCGCTCCTCTCGCCGGCCGAGCGCCAGCAGCTCGTCGTCGAGTGGAACGACACCGCGGCGGCCTCCCCGCGCGGGGCGCGCCTCCACGACCTGATCGCGGCGCAGGCGGCGCGCCTCCCGGACGCGGTGGCGGTGGTCGGTCCGGGCGTCCGGCCCGGCGTCGGGCCAATCGGGCCGGCGATCGGACCCGTCAGCCGAGGCGATGCCCGGCTGACCTACGGCGAGCTCCTGGCGCGGGCGCGCCGGCTGGGGGCGTTTCTACGCTCGCGCGGCGTCGGCCCCGAGGCGCGGGTCGGCCTCGCGGTCGAGCGCGGGCCGGCGCTCCTCGTCGGCGCCCTCGGCATCCTCGAGGCGGGCGGCGTCTACGTGCCGCTCGACCCCACCTACCCCCACGATCGCCTGCGGTGGATGCTCGCCGACTCCGGGGCGGCGCTGCTGCTGACCGAGTCCGCCCTCGCCGGGCGGCTCGCTTTCGCCGGTCCGACGATCCGCCTCGACGCCGACTGGGAGCGCATCGCGGCGAGCGACCCCGGGCATGCGAGCCAGCGAACGATGCGAACGATGCGAACGATGCGAATGACGCGAGCGACGCGAACCTCGCCTACGTCATCTACACCTCGGGCTCGACGGGGCGGCCGAAGGGGATCGCGATCGCCCACCGGAGCGCCGTCAACATGGTGCGCTGGACGCTCGCGGCGCTCGCGGCGGACCTCGGCGGCTCGCTCGCGGCGACCTCGGTCGGCTTCGACGTCTCGATCTTCGAGCTCTTCGCGCCGCTCGCCGCCGGCGGCCGGCTGCTCCTCGCCCCCGACGTCACGGCGCTCCCCGCGCTCGCCGCCGCCGCCGAGCTGCGCCTGGTGACCGCCGTCCCCTCGCCGATGGCGGAGCTGGTGGACGGCGGGCTCCCTCCCGGCGCGCGGACGGTCAACCTGGGCGGCGAGGCGCTGAAGCCGGATCTCGTGGCGCGGCTCTACGCCCAGCCGCAGGTCGAGCGCGTCCTCAACCTCTACGGCCCGGCCGAGAACACCACCTACTCGACCTGCTCGCGGGTGCCGCGCGGCGCCGCGCGGGTCGCCGTGGGACGGCCGGTCACGAACACCGGCGCGCGGGTGCTCGGGCGGCCGTGGGCCGCCGCCGAGCCCCTGCCGGTGGGCGTGCCCGGCGAGCTCGCCGTCTACGGCGAGGGTCTCGCGCGCGGCTATCTCGGGCGGCCGGAGCTGACCGCCGAGCGCTTCGTCCCCGATCCGCTGGGGACGCCCGGAGCGCGGATGTACCGCACCGGCGACCGCGCCCGCCTGCTGCCCGACGGCGAGATCGAATACCTCGGCCGCTTCGACCAGCAGGTCAAGCTGCGCGGCGTCCGCATGGAGCTGGGGGAGATCGAGGTCCAGCTCGAGGCGCACCCGGCGGTGCGGCAGGCGGTGGTGGCGCTGCGCGACGATCCGCCCGCCGGGCCGCGCCTGGTGGGCTACGTGGTGCCGGAGGAGGGCGCGGCTCCCGAGGCATCCGGTCACGCCGCGGATCTCGGGGCCGCGCTCGCGGCGGCGCTCCGCGAGCGGCTGCCGGCGGTGATGGTGCCCTCGGCCTGGGTGGTCCTCCCGGCGTTGCCGCTGTCGCCCAACGGCAAGGTCGACCGGCGCGCGCTGCCCGCTCCGGCGCGTGCGGCCGCCGCCGGTCCCGTCGCGCCGCGCAACGCCGTCGAGGAGCGGCTCGCCGCGGTCTGGTGCGAGGTGCTGGGGCGCGAGGGGATCGGCATCCACGACGACTTCTTCGATCTCGGCGGCCATTCGCTCCTCGCTCTCCGGGCGGCGTTCCGCATCAGCGAGGTCTGCGGGGTGGAAGTGCCCGTCGCGGCGCTCTTCGAGGCGCCGACGATCGCGGCGCTGGCGGAGCGGCTGGCCGAGGCCGGCCCGCTCGCCGCGCCGGCCGCCGCTGGAGCCGCGGGCGAGCGGCCGCCGCTCTCCTCGGCGCAGCAGCGCCTCTGGTTCCTCGACCGGCTGCAGCCCGGCGGCGCGGTCCACAACCTGCAGGTGGCGATGCGCCTGCGCGGCGACCTCGACCCGCTGGCGCTCGGCCGTGCCCTCGGCGAGATCGTCCGCCGCCACGAGCCGCTGCGCACCGTCTACCCGGAGGTCGGGGGCGAGCCGTTCCAGGAGATCCTCCCGGCGGCGGCCGAGCCGCCGATGTCCCGGCTCTCGCTCGCCGCCCTGGCCGGCGCGCGGCGCGACGGGGCGCTCGCGGCGGCGCTCGCCGCCGAGGCCGGGCGGCCGTTCGACCTGCGGCAGGGGCCTGTCGTCCGCTTCCTGCTGATCGAGCTCGAGCCGGCGGAGCACGTCCTCTCCGCCGCCTTCCATCACATCGCGACGGACGGCTGGTCGCTCGGCCTCTTCGCGCGCGAGCTCGCCGCGCTCTACACGGCGTTTTCCGCCGGCCGGCCGTCGCCGCTCGCGCCGCTCGCCCGGCGCTACCAGGACGTCGCCGCGGCCGAGCGGCTGGCGCTCGCCGGCCCGGCGCTCGAGGGCCAGCTCGCCTTCTGGCGCCGGCGGCTCGCCGGGGTGCCGCCGCTCGACCTGCCGGGCGACCGCCCGCGGCCGGCCTCGCCGAGCCCGCGCGGCGTCGCCCGCCCGGTGGACCTCGCGCCCGACCTCGCCGCCGCCCTCCGGGAGGTGGCGCGCGCCGCCGGAGTCACCCCGTTCGTGGCCCTCTTCGCCGGCTTCGCGGTCCTCCTCGCCCGCTGGACGGGTCAGGAGGACTTCGGCATCGGCATCCCCGTCGCCGGGCGGAGCCGGCCGGAGACGCAGGGGATGATCGGCCTGTTCGTCAACACGCTCGTGCTGCGCGCGCCGCTGGCGGGCGACCCCGCCTTCGGCGACCTGCTCCGCGAGGTGCGCGCGCTCGCGTCGGCCGCCCAGGCGCATCAGGAGGCGCCGTTCGAGCGGCTGGTGGACGAGCTCCAGGCAGGGAGAGGAAGCGGCCTCTCGCCCCTCTTCCAGGCGATGTTCGCCTACCTGAGCGATCCGGCGCCGCCGCTCGCCATGCCGCGCCTCGCGGCGACGCTCCTCGACCTCGCGCCGCGCCTCGCCGAGTTCGACGTCACCCTCTCGCTGCACGAATGGGAGGGGCGCCTGGGCGGCTGGCTCACCCTCCGCGCCGACCTCTTCGATCCGTCGACCGCGGCGCGCCTCGCCGGGCATCTCCGCGCGCTGCTGGCGGGGATCGCCGCCGATCCGGCGCGGCGGCTCTCGGAGCTGCCGCTGCTGAGCGCGGCCGAGCGCTGGCAGCTCGCCGAATGGAGCGGCCAGCCGGTGCCGTGGCGCGCCGCCGTGCTCCACGGCCGCTTCGAGGAACGGGCGGCGCTCGCCGGGGGCGAGCCGGCGGTGATCGCGGGCGAGGAGACGGTCTCGTACGCCGAGCTCGAGGCGCGGGCGAACCGGCTCGCCCGCCACCTGATGGCCCTGGGGCTCGCCCCGGAGGCGCCGATCGCCGTCTTCCTCGAGCGCTCGCTCGGGCTCGACGTGGCGCTCCTCGCCGTGCTCAAGGCCGGCGGCGTCTACCTGCCGCTCGACCCCAGCTACCCGCCCGAGCGGGTGCGCGACATCCTGGCGGACGCCGGCGCCGCCGCCCTGGTGACGCTCGCGGCGACCGCCGGGCGCCTGCCGCTCTTCGAGCCGGAGGCCGAGAGCGGCCGTCGTTCGCCGGCGCTCGTCCTCGTCCTTCTCGATCGCGACGCCGCCGCGATCGACGGCGAGAGCGCGGCGCGGCCGGAGGTCGAGATCGACCCGCGCGCCCTCGCCTATCTCATCTACACCTCCGGCTCGACGGGCCGGCCCAAGGGGGTGGCGGTGCCGCACGGCGCCGCCGCCGCCCATGTCGACGCGATCGTCGAGGCCTACGAATACGCCCCCGGCGACCGGGTGCTCCAGCTCGCCTCGCCCGGCTTCGACGTCTCGGTCGAGCAGATCCTCTGCCCGCTCGCCGCGGGCGCCGCGTCGGTCGTCGCCGGCGCCGAGCTGTGGGCGCCGCGGGAGCTGCTGCGCCGGGTCGGCGAGCTGGGGCTCACCTACATGGAGCTGCCCACCGCCTACTGGCACCGCCTGGTCGCCGATCCCGGCGACGCCCCGTCGCTCGCCCCCCTGCGCCTGCTGGCCGTCGGCGGCGAGGAGATGCTCGCGGCCGATGTCCGGTCGTGGTCGGCGACGCCCTTTGCCGGCGTCCGGCTGCTCAACGTCTATGGGCCGACCGAGGCGGTGGTCACCTCGACGTTCCACGCCGTCCGCGCGGCGGACGGCCGGGGCGCGGTGCCGATCGGGCGACCGGTCGCGGGCCGCTCGGCCTGGGTGGTCGACCGGGCGGGCAACCCGCAGCCGCCGGGGATGCCCGGCGAGCTCCTCCACGGCGGTCCCCTCGCCCGCGGCTACCTGGGCCGGCCCGAGCTGACCGCCGAGCGCTTCGTTCCCGATCCCTTCTCCGGGCAGCCCGGGACGCGGCTCTATCGCACCGGCGACCGGGTGCGCCTGCGGCCGGACGGCAACCTCGAGTTCCTGGGCCGGCTCGACGGGCAGGTGAAGATCCGCGGCTTCCGCGTCGAGCTGGGGGAGATCGAGGCGGCCCTCGCCCGGCATCCGGCGGTGCGCGAGGCGGCGGCCGCGGCCGTCGGGGCGGCCGGCGACCTCCAGATCGCCGCCTGGGTGGTCCCCGCCGACCCCGCCGCCGGCGGCCAGGAGCTCGTCGCGGCGCTCCGCGCCGCGCTGCGCGCCAGCCTGCCGGAGTACATGGTGCCGGCCGCCTGGGCCGTCCTGCCGGCGCTGCCGCTCTCCGCCCACGGCAAGGTCGACCGCCGCGCTCTGCCGCCGCCGCGGCTCGCGGCAGGCGGCGAGGGGTCCGTCGCCAGCCTTCCCGCGACCCCCGAGCAGGAGCTCATCGCCGGCCTCTTCGCCGGGCTCCTCGGCCGCCAGCGGGTGGGGCCGGACGACAGCTTCTTCGACCTCGGCGGCCACTCGCTCCTCGCCACCCAGCTCGCCTCGCGCCTCTACGCCGTCTTCGGCGTCGAGCTGCCGCTCGCCGCGATCTTCGAGGGCCCCACCCCGGCCGCCCTGGCGCGCCGGCTGGAGGCCGCCCGCGCCGCCGCGGCCGTCCTGCCGCCGCTCGCCGCGCCGCCCCTGGGGCGCGAGCCGGGGGAGGCGGGAGGCGAGGCGCCGCTCTCCTTCCCCCAGCAGCGGCTCTGGTTCCTCCACCAGCTCGAGCCGGACGACGCCTACCACGTGCCGGGAGCGCTGCGTCTGCGCGGCGCCGTCGACGAGGGTGTGCTGGCGCGCGCTCTCGAGGCGATCGTCCACCGCCACGAGTCGCTGCGCACCGTCTTCCGCGCCGCGGGGAGCGCGCCGGTCCAGGTCGTCCTGGCGCCGGCCCCGGCGGCGCTCCCCGCCGCCGACCTCTCGGCCCTGCCGGCCGCGGCGGGCGAGCGCGAGGCCGGCGCGCCTTCTCGACGGCGACGCCCGCCGGCCCTTCGACCTCGCGGCCGGGCCGCTCCTGCGCACCCTGCTGGTGCGCCTCGCCCCCGCGGACCGCCTGCTCTCCGTCGTGATGCACCACATCATCTCGGATGCCTGGTCGCTGGGCGGCATGCTCCGCGAGCTCTCGGCGCTCTACGCGGCCGGCGCGGCGGGGGAGCCCTCGCCCCTCCCCGCGCTGCCGATCCAGTACCCCGATTTCGCCCGCTGGCAGCGGCGCTGGCTGGCGGGCGAGGTGCTGCGCCGCGAGGTCGCGCACTGGCGGCGGACGCTCGCCGGCGCTCCGGAGTCGCTCGAGCTCCCCTACGACCGGCCGCCCGCGGCGCCCGCCCCCGGGGCGGCGAACCGCGGCGGCCGCCGGCCGTTCGAGCTCGCGCCGGACCTCTATGGAGCGCTCACCGTCCTCGCCCGGCGGGAAGGCTGGACGGCATTCATGGCCCTCCTCGCCGGCTTCCAGGCCCTCCTCGCGCGCTACAGCGGCGCCGAGGACGTCGTCGTCGGCTCGCCGATCGCCAACCGCACGCGCCTCGAGATCGAGGGGCTGATCGGCTTTCTCACCAACACCCTGGCGCTGCGGGTGGATCTCGCCGGCGACCCCTCCTTTGGCGAGCTCGGCCGGCGCGTCCGCGCCGTCGCCCTCGACGCCTATGCCCACCAGGACCTGCCGTTCGAGAAGCTCGTCGAGGAGCTCGCCCCCGACCGCCACCTGGGGCGCAACCCGCTCTTCCAGACGATGCTCGTCCTCCAGCGGCTGCCGCCGCCGCCCGTCCTGCCCGGCGTCGAGGTCGAGATGCTCGACGTCGACACCGGCACGGCGAAGTTCGACCTCACCCTGATGCTGGCGGAGGCCGGCGAGGGCCTCGCCGGGGCGGCCGGCGCCATGGAGTTCGCCCGCGCCCTCTTCGACGAGGCGACGGTCGACCGCCTGCTCGGCCACCTGCGGACCCTCCTCGCGGGCGCCGTCGCCGACCCCGGCCGCCGGCTGGCCGAGCTGCCGCTGCTCGCCGCCGCCGAGCGCGCCGAGCTCGCCGCCTGGAGCGCGCCGCGGACGCCGTCGCCGCCGGCCCTCCTGGTCCACGCGGGAGTGGCCGCGCAGGCGGCGCGGACGCCCGACGCCCTGGCGGTCGTCGACGGCGCGGAGGGCGGCGGCTGCCTCACCTATGCCGGGCTGATGGCGCGGTCGCGCCGCCTGGCCCGCCGGCTGCGCGCCATGGGGGTCGGCCCCGACGTCCCCGTCGCCCTCTTCCTGGCGCGCTCGCTCGACATGACGGTCGCCGTGCTCGGCGTGCTCGAGGCCGGCGGCGCCTGCCTGCCGCTCGACACCAGCTACCCGGCGGAGCGCCTGCGGGCGATGCTCGAGGACGCCCGGGTGCCGGTGCTGCTGACCCACGGCGCGCTCGCCGGCGCGGCGCCGCCGGGCGCCGGGCGGATCGTGCGCCTGGACGACGGCGGCGGGACGGGCGAAGAGCCGGACGGCGGGCTTCCCCTGCCCGCGGGCGCGGCGCCGGAGCACCTCGCCTACGTCATCTACACCTCGGGCTCGACCGGGCGGCCGAAGGGTGTGGCGATGACCCATGGCGCCATGGCGGCGATGCTCCTCTGGCAGCTCCGCACCTCCGCCGCGGGGGCCGGCCGCACGCTGCAGTTCACCTCGCTCTCCTTCGACGTCTCCTTCCAGGAGATCTTCTCGACCTGGTGGGCGGGCGGCGCGCTGGTGCTGGTCTCCGAGGACGTGCGGCGCGATCCGCCGGCGCTCGCCCGCCTGCTCGCCGACGAGCGCGTCGAGCGCCTGTTCCTGCCCTTCGTGGCGCTGCAGCAGGTGGCGATCGCGGCGATCGGCACGATGGCCGGCGAGGCCGGCGCGGGCGGGCTGCCGGCGAGCCTGCGCGAGGTGATGAGCGCCGGCGAGCAGCTCTACGTCACGCCCCAGGTCGCCGAGCTCTTCGCGCGCCTGCCGGGCTCGTCGCTCCACAACCACTATGGCCCGTCGGAGACGCACGCCGTCACCTGGCTGGCGCTCGCCGGCGACGCCGCGGGCTGGCCGGAGCGCCCGTCGATCGGCCGGCCGGTGGATCACGCCCGCACCTTCCTCCTCGACGCCTGGCTGCAGCCGGTGCCGGTCGGGGTGGCGGGCGAGATCTGGGTGGGCGGCGCCGGGCTCGGCGCGCGGCTATCTCGGGCGCCCGGAGCTCACCGCCGGGCGCTTCCGCCCGGATCCGTTCGCCTGGGCCTCCGGGTGGCGGGCGGGCGACCGCCTCTACCGCACCGGCGACCTGGCGCGCCGGCGGCCGGCGGGCGATCTCGAGTTCCTCGGCCGCCGCGATGCGCAGGTGAAGATCCGCGGCCAGCGGGTCGAGCTCTCCGAGGTGGAGACCGCCCTCGCCCGCCATCCGGCGGTGGCCCAGGCCGCGGTGGCCGCGGTCGGCGCGCGGGCGCGCCGCCTGGTCGCCTACGTCGCCTTCCGCGACGGGGCCGGAGCCGGCGATCTTCGCCGCGCTCCGCGCCTTCCTCGCCGAGAGCCTGCCCGATCCCATGATCCCCACCGCCTGGGCGCGGCTCGAGGCGCTGCCCTTGACCGCCACCGGCAAGCTCGACCGCCGGGCGCTGTCGCGGATCGAGCCCGAGGAGACGGCCCGCGGCGGCGCCCCGTTCGCCGCCCCGCGGACGCCCACCGAAGAGCTCCTGGCGGGGATATGGACCGAGGTGCTGGGCGTCGACCGCGCCGGCCTCGACGACGACTTCTTCGCCCTCGGCGGCCACTCGCTCCTCGCCACCCAGGTGGCGTCGCGCCTGCGCGAGGTCTTCGCGGTGGAGCTGCCGCTGCGCCGGCTGTTCGAAGCCCCGACGCTGGGGGCGCTCGCCGCGGCGGTGGAGGAGGCGCTGGCGCGGCGGCGGGCGGGGACCGCCGGCGAGGCCGCGGCGCCGCCGCTCCGCCGCGAGCCGCGGCCGGCCGAGCTGCCGCTCTCCTTCGCTCAGGAGCGGCTCTGGGTGCTCGACCGCCTGCGGCCGGGCGGCGCGGTCTACAACCTGCCGCTCGTCCTGCGCGCCGACGGACGGCTCGAGCGGGCGCGGCTCGCCGCGGCGCTCGCCGGCGTCGTCCGGCGGCACGAGGCGCTGCGCACCGTCTTCGCCGACCGCGACGGCGCCCCGGCGCAGGTGATCCAGCCCGCGGCGGCGGTGCCGCTGCCGGTCGTCGACCTGCGAGCGCTCCCCGCCGCCCGCCGCGAGGCAGAGGGCCGCCGCCTGGCGTCCGCCGCCGCCGCGCGGCCGTTCGACCTCGCCCGCGGCCCGCTGCTGCGCGCCGCGCTCGTCGAGCTGGCGCCGGCCAGCTCTCTCCTCCTGATCTCGCTGCACCACATCGTCGCGGACGGCTGGTCCCTGGGCGTCCTGGTGCGCGACTTCAAGGCGCTCTATGCCGCCGCCCCCGCTCCCGCCAGCGAGCTCCCGGAGCTGCCGGTCCAGTACGCCGACTTCGCCCTCTGGCAGCGGCGCTGGCTCGCCGGCGAGACCCTGGAGCGCCAGCTCGCCTGGTGGCGCGAGCGGCTCGCCGGCGCGCCGGCGGCGCTGGCGCTGCCGCTCGACCACGCCCGCCCGCCGGTCCCCAGCCAGCGCGGCGCCGATCGGCTCCTTCGAGCTCCCGCCCGCCCTCGGCCGCCGGCTCGCCGCCGCCGCCGCGCGGCAGGGGGCGACGCCGTTCATGGTGCTGGCCGCCGCGCTCTTCGCCTTCCTGCAGCGCCTGACCGGGCAGCGGGACCTCGCGATCGGCGTGCCGATCGCCAACCGCAACCGCGCCGAGACCGAGGGGCTGATCGGCTTCTTCGTCAACACCCTGGTGCTGCGGGCGGACCTCGGCCGCGCGGCGACCTTCGGCGCGCTGCTGCGCCAGGTGCGCGAGGCGAGCCTCGGCGCCTTCGCCCATCAGGACGTGCCGTTCGAGAAGCTCGTCGACGAGCTGCGGGGCGAGCGCGACCTGTCGCGCTCGCCGCTCTTCCAGGTCGCCCTCCTGCTGCAGAACGCGCCGCTGCCCGAGGCCGAGCTCGGCGGCGTCCGGCTGCTGGCGGAGGAGCTCCCCGGCGGCACCGCCAAGTTCGACCTCTCCTTCGCCTTCGTCCCCGGCGCGGAGGGCGAGATCGCCGGCACCCTGCAGTACGCGACCGAGCTCTTCGCGCCGACCACGGCCGCCCGTCTGGCGCGCGGCTTCGGCATCCTGCTCGAGGGCCTGCTGGCGGGCCTGGGCGCCGAGCCGGCGGCGCCGCTCGCGGCCGCCGCGCTCCTCGCGCCGGCGGAGCGGCACCAGCTCGTCCACGAGTGGAACGACACCGCGGCCCCCTACCCGCGGGAGAGCACCGTCGGCGACCTCCTGGCGCCGCGGCTCGCCCGCCAGCCCGACGCGGTCGCCGCGGTCTGGGAGGGCGAGAGCCTCACCTACGGCGGTCTCGCGGCGCGCAGCAACCGGCTGGCGCACCTCCTCCGCAGCCGGGGCGCCGGCCCGGGCACCCCGGTGGCCGTCTGGATGGAGCGCTCGCTCGACACCGTCGTCGCCGTCGTCGGCACGCTGGCGGCGGGCGCCCACTACGTGCCGCTCGACCCCGCCTGGCCGGTCGAGCGGGCGGCGGCGATCCTCGCCGGGATCGGCGCCCGGCTCGTCGTCACCCGCGCGGCGCAGCTCCCGGCGGTGCTCGCGGCGGGGTGGCGAGCGCCGCTCGCCGACGTCGTCTGCCTCGACGTCGCCGACCCCCAGCCGCCGCCGGAGCCGGTCGACTCCGGCGAGGTCCGCGCGCTCTGGGACTTCGTGGCCGAGCGGGCGGTGGACCGCGAGACCGCGGGCGGGTTCGTCAGCAGCTACACCGGCCGGCCGTTCGCCGCCGCCGAGGTCGACGAGTACCGCGACCGCGTGCTGGCGCTCGCCGCCCCCTGGCTGCGGCCCGATGCCCGCGTGCTCGAGATCGGCTGCGGCTCCGGGCTCCTCCTCTGGGAGATGGCGCCGCGGGTGGCCTCGATCGTCGGGCTCGACCCCTCGCCGCGCACCCAGGAGGCGAACCGCGCGCGGGCCGCGGAGCGTCCGGCGGGATCGGCGCGCGTCGAGCTGCCGGTCGGCTTCGCCCACGAGATCGACGAGCTGACCGCCGGCGGCTTCGACCTCATCGTCGTCGCCAGCACCGTCCAGTTCTTCCCGGGTCCGCTCTACCTGCAGCGGGTGGTGGAGAGGGCCGTGGCGCGGCTCGCTCCCGGCGGCGCGCTGCTGATCGCCGACGTGCCCGACGCGCGGCGCCGGGAAGAATTCCGCGCCTCGCTGGCGGCGGCCGGCGCGTCTCTCCAAGCGAGCGCCGACCGGGCGGGCGAGCGAGCGGTGGTGGGACGCGGACCTGTTCCGCGCCTTGGCGGACCTGCCGAATGTCGGGCGGGTCGAGGTCCTCGATCGGCCGAGCGGGCTTCGCCAACGAGCTGCGCTTCCGCTACGACGTCCTGGTGACGCGCGGGGCGGGCGAGCCGGCGGCCGGCACGGCGGCCGCGGCAGCCGCGACCTCCGCCGTCTGCGCCCGCGCCTGTGGACCGGCTGGCACGTCGAGCGCGCTCCCGCCGACCGCCCGAGGGCGGCGGCCGGCCCGCAGGACCTCGCCTACGTCATCCACACCTCCGGCTCGACGGGCGCTCCCAAGGGGATCGGCGTCCAGCACCGGCCGCTCGCCAACCACTTCGCCTGGGTGAACAAGACGTTCGGCATCGGCCCCGGCGATCGGCTGCTGTTCGTCAACTCGCTCGCCTTCGACCTCTCGGTCTACGACGTCCTGGGGACGCTCGCCGCCGGCGGCACGGTCCACGTCGCCCCTGAGGCCGCGCTGCGCGACCCCGAGCGCCTGGCGCGGCTGCTCGTCGAGGAGCCGGTCACCGTCTGGCACTCGGCGCCCGCGGCGCTCCTCCAGCTCGCCGCCTACTTCCCGCCGCCGGGCGGGCAGGCCGATCCGCCGGCCGCTCCGGCCGCTCCGATCTCCGCGGCCTCCCCCCTGCGCCTGGCGATGCTCGCCGGCGATTGGATCCCGCTCACCCTGCCCGGGCAGATCCAGGCCTCCTTCCCGCGCGCGCGGGTGCTCAACCTGGGCGGCGCGACCGAGACCGCGGTGTGGTCGAACGCCTATCGGATCGACGCCGTCGATCCGCGCTGGGCGAGCATCCCCTACGGCCGGCCGATCGCCAACGCCCGCTATCACGTTCTCGACCGCGACCTCGGCCCGTGCCCGATCGGGGTGGCCGGCGACATGTACATCGGCGGCGAGACCCTGTCGCTCGGCTACGCCGGCCGCCCGGCGGCGACCGCCGAGCGTTTCGTGCCGGACCCCTTCGCCGGAGATCCCGCCGGCGCCCGCCTCTGGTGGACGGGCGATCGCGGCCGCTATCTGGCGGATGGCAACCTCGAGTTCCTCGGCCGCGGCGACGACCAGGTCAAGGTCCGCGGCTACCGCATCGAGCCGGGGGAGATCGAGGTCGCGCTCGCGCGGCACCCGGGTATACGGGAGGCCGCCGTGGTGGCGCGGGAAGACGTCCCCGGCGAGCCGCGTTTGGTAGCGTACGTGGTGCCCTCGCGCCCACCGCCATCGGCGGTCGGCGAGGCGGCTGCGGGCGACCGGACCGACGAGCTGCGCGCCTTCCTGCAGGCGAGCCTCCCCGAGTACATGGTGCCCTGGGCCTTCGTCGAGATGGAGCGGCTGCCGGTCACCGGCAACGGCAAGCTCGACCGCGCCGCCCTCCCCGCGCCGCGCGACGTCCGCGCCGCCGCGCGGAGCTACGTGGCGCCGCGCAACGACCTCGAGCGGGCCATCGGCGCCATCTGGCGCGAGGTCCTGGGGGTCGAGCGGATCGGCGTCCAGGAGAGCTTCTTCTCGGTCGGCGGCAGCTCGCTCCTGCTCGCCCGGCTGCAGAGCCGCCTGCGCTCGGCTCTCGGCCGCGACATCCCCTTCGTCGAGCTGTTCCAGCATCCGACGATCGAGAGCCTGGCGCGGAGCCTGGGCGGCTCCGCCGCCGGATCGGCGGCGCCATCGCCGGGCGAGCCGGCACCGGGGAGCGAGGGAAAGCCGGCCGCGCGGGCGCGCGCCCGGACGGAGACCCGCCGCGAGTCGATGCGGCGGATGCAGCAGCGCGGCCGCCGCGGGCAGGGGGACGGCCGACGAGGAGGACAGGATGAATGAGAGCCGAGCGGGCGACGCCCCGCGTGCCGACCCCACCGCCGACCGCGAGCCCGGCACCGAGCCGGGAGGGGAAGCGGAATCGAACACCGCGCCCGCCGTCGCCATCGTCGGCCTCGCCGCCCGCTTCCCCGGCGCCGGGGACGCCGCTCGCTTCTGGGAGAACGTGCGCGACGGCGTCGAGGCCATCGCGGCGCTGACCGACGAGGAGCTGCTGGCCGCCGGCGCCGACCCCGCCGAGCTCGCGGACCCGCGCTACGTCCGCGCCAAGGGGGCGCTCGCGGGGGCCGACCGCTTCGACGCGGCGTTCTTCGGCTTCACGCCGCGCGAGGCCGAGGTGATGGACCCGCAGCACCGGGTCTTCCTCGAGTGCGCCTGGGAGGCGCTGGAGGACGCCGGCTGCGACCCGTCGCGCTGCCGTGGGCGGATCGGCGTCTGGGCGGGCTCCGGGGCGAGCTCCTATCTGATCGCCAACCTGCTGCCCGAGAGCGAGCGGCTGAAGACCATGGGCGGCTTCCAGGTGCTGCTCCTCAACGACCGCGACTTCCTCGCCACCCGCACCTCCTTCGCGCTCGACCTCAAAGGCCCGAGCGCCGCGGTGCAGACCGCCTGCTCGACCGCGCTCGTCGCCGTCCACATGGCCTGCCAGAGCCTGCTCGCCGGCGAGTGCGACGCGGCGCTCGCCGGCGGCGTCTCGATCAGCCTGCCGCTCAGGAGCGGCTATCTCCACGAGCCGGGGAGCGTCATGTCCCCCGACGGCCACTGCCGCGCCTTCGACGCCGCGGCGGCCGGCTCGGTCGAGGGCAACGGCTGCGGCATCGTGGTGCTCAAGCGCCTGGGCGACGCCGTCGCCGACGGCGACCGCATCCATGCCGTGATCCGCGGCTCGGCGGTCAACAACGACGGCGCCGCCAAGGTCGGCTTCACGGCGCCGAGCGTCGCCGGGCAGGCGGAGGTCATCGCCGAGAGCCTGATGATGGCGGCGGTGCCGGCGGAGACCATCGGCTACGTCGAGGCGCACGGCAGCGGCACGCCGCTCGGCGACCCGATCGAGATGGCGGCGCTCACCCAGGCCTTCCGCGCCGCCGGGGCGCGCGGCAACGGCTTCTGTGCCGTGGGCTCGGTCAAGACGGGGATCGGGCACTGCAACACGGCGGCGGGCGCCGCCGGGCTGATCAAGGCCGCCCTCGCGCTCGTCCACCGGACGATCCCGCCGAGCCTCCACTTCGAGACTCCCAACCCGCAGATCGACTTCGCCGGCAGCCCGTTCTACGTGCCGACGCGGAGCGCTCCCTGGGAGACGGCCGACGGCGCCCCGCGCCGCGCCGGCGTCAGCTCCTTCGGGCTCGGCGGCACCAACGCTCACGTGGTCCTCGAGGAGGCGCCGGCGGCCGCGCCGGGCGATCCACCGTCGCGGCCGGCCCAGCTCTTCGTCCTCTCGGCGCGCAGCGCGGGCGCCTTAGACGCCGCGGCGGCGCGCCTCGCCGACCATCTCGAGGCGCATGCCGAGCTCGACGCCGCCGGCGCGCTCGCCGACGTCGCCTGGACGCTGCAGACCGGCCGCAAGGCCTTCGAGCACCGCCGCGCCGCCGTGGCGCGAGATCGCCGGAGCGCCGTCGCGGCGCTTCGCCCGGGGGCAGGCGCGATGGCCGGCGAGCGCCCGGGCGCCGGGGCGCGCCCGCTCGTCTTCCTCTTTCCTGGGCTTGGCGACCAGCACGTCGACATGGCGCGCGAGCTCTATGAAACCGAGCCGGTCTTCCGCCGCGAGGTCGACCGCGCGGCGGCACAGCTCGCGCCGCTCCTCGGCGCCGACCTGCGCCAGGTGATGTTCTCGCCTGGGCCGTGGGCCGGGGCGGCGGGCGATCGAGCGGGGGAACCGGGGCCGGATCTCCGCGCGCTGCTCCGCCGGGACGGCGGGAGAGGCGGCGCGGCGGCGGAGGACGCGGGCGAGGCCCGCCTGCGCCGCACCCTCTTCGCGCAGCCCGCCTGCTTCGTCGTCGAGCACGCGCTCGGGCGCCTGCTGATGTCCTGGGGGATCGTGCCCCAGGCGCTCCTCGGCTACAGCGTCGGCGAGTACGTCGCCGCCTGCCTCGCCGGCTCGCTCACCCTGGACGAGGCGCTGACCCTGGTGGCGCGGCGGGCGAAGCTCATCGAGGAGCTCCCCGCCGGCGCCATGCTCGCCGTGCCGCTGCCCGCGGGCGAGGTGCGGCCGCTCCTCGGCGGAGACCTCGCGCTGGCGGCGACCAACGGCCCCCACTTCTGCGTCGCCGCCGGGCCGGCGGACGCCGTCGACGAGCTCGAGCGGCAGCTCGCCGGGCGGGGGGCCGCCTGCATCCGCCTGCGCACCACCCACGCCTTCCACTCGCCGATGATGGAGCCGGCGGCCGCGGCCCTGTCGCGGGCGGCGCGGGAGATCGGCGCCGCCGCCATGCGCCCGCCGCGCATCCCCTGGATCTCGAACGTCACCGGCACCTGGATCACCGCCGCCGACCTCGCCGACCCGACCTACTGGGCACGGCACATGGGCGGCACGGTGCGCTTCGCCGAGGGGCTCGCCGAGCTGCTGGCCGAGCCGGACCGCGCCTTCGTCGAGGTCGGTCCCGGCGCCACGCTCGGCACCCTCGTCCAGCAGCACCCGGCCGCCGGCGCCGGCCGCGTCGCGGTCGCCACCCTGCCCCGGCCGGAGGAGGGGGGGCGGACGCGGAGACCCTCCTCGCCGCCGTCGGCAGGCTGTGGATCGCCGGGGCGGACGTCGACTGGGCGCGGTTCCAGGCCGTGGCCGGCGGCGGCCATCGCCGCCGCATCGCCGCTCTCCCCACCTATCCCTTCGAGCGCCAGCGCCACTGGATCGAGCCGCCGGCCGCCGGGTCGCGCCCGCCGGCGGCGCCGGCCGCCGCCGGTCCCGCCCCCCTCGCCGACTGGTTCTGGGTGCCGGCCTGGAAGCGGGTGCCGCTCGCCGCCTCGCGGCGCGCCGCGGCGAACGGCCATGGCGAGCGCTGGCTGGTGTTCCTGGACGAGCTCGGCCTGGGCGAGCGGATCGCCGCGCGGCTCCGCGCCCAGGGGGACGCCGTCTCGACCGTCGCGTCGGGGGCCGGCTTCGCCGCGGCGGGTGGCGGCGCCTTCACGATCGACCCCGCCCGCCGTGCCGACTACGACTCTCTGCTGAAGCACCTGCGCGACGAGGGTGGCGAGCACGGCGAGCCGCCGGCGAGGATGGTCCATCTATGGGGCGTGACCGCCGGCGAGCCCTCGTTCGAGGCGGCGCAGACCGCCGGCCTCGCCAGCCTGACGCTCCTCGCCCAGGCGATCGCCAGCGGCGGTCCCGGCGGCGCTTCAGGCGCTGGACCGATCCGCCTCGCCGTGGTCGGGAGCGGCCTCGCCCAGGTGCTGGACGGCGATCCGGTCCACCCCGCCAAGGCGACCGTGCTGGGGGCGCAGAAGGTGGTCCGCCAGGAGCTGCCCCGCCTCGCGGTCGGCGCCGTCGACGTCGCCCTGCCGCCGCCGGATGGAAGCGACGAGAGCGCGCTCGACCGCCTCGCCGGCCAGATCCTGGCCGAGCTCGCCGACCTGGCGGCACCGGTCGAGCCGGCGGTCGCGCTGCGCGGCCGCCAGCGCTTCGTGCGCGGCTTCGCGCCGGTGCGTCTGCCGGCGGAGGACGCCGCGGCGGCGCCGCGCCTGGCGCCGGGTGGCGTCTATCTGATCGCCGGCGCCGCCCACGGCCCGGGCATGGAGATCGCGCGGCACCTGGTGGGGCGGCTCGGCGCCAGCGTCGGGCTCGTCCTCCCCGGCGACCTGCCGCCGCGCGAGCGCTGGGCGACCTGGTCGGCGCCGCCCGGAGTTCCCCCGAGCACGACGCGACGGGCGCCGCCATCCGCCGGCTGCTCGACCTCGAGCGGGAGTCCGGGCTCGAGCGGGTGCTGATCGTCCGCTCGGAAGATTCCGCCGCCATCGGCGGCGCGCTCGCCGAGACCGTAGCCCGCTTCGGCCCGCTGGCGGGCGCCTTCTGGACCGGCGGCGCCTTGGCCGGCGGTCTGCTGCAGCTCAAGACCGCGGAGTCGCTCCTCGCCGCGCTCGAGCCGGCGGCCCGCGGCGCGACGGCGCTGCTGGCGGCGGTCGACGCGGCGGCCGCCACCTCCGCCAGCGGGGCGCCGCCCTTCGTCGTCCTCGCGTCGACGACGACGGCGGTGACCGGCGGCGTCGGCCAGCTCGAGCTCGCTGCGGCGGGGGCGTTCCTGGAGGCCCTGGCGGCCGCCCGCGCCGAGCGCGCCGGCGCGGCGCCGGCGGTCGCCGTGCACTGGGACCCCTACCAGTGGGGGAGCTGGCTCGCCGCCGGGGTGGCCGGCGGCATGAGCCATCTCTCGGCCGAGGACGTCCAGGCGGGTCTGCGGGCGAACGGCGTCCCGGCGGCGGAGAGCGCCGCGGCCCTCGGTCGCCTGCTCGCCGGCCTCCCCGGCACGCCGGCGGTGATCGTCACCGCCCGTGACCTGCCGGAGCTCCTCGCCGAGGTCGACAGCGTCACCGCCGAGACGCTCTTCGCCCAGCTCGCGTCCGGCCACGGCGAGAAGGCGGCGCGGCCGGCGCTCCGCACCCCTTACGAGCCGCCGCAGGACGAGCTCGAGCAGCGGCTCGCCGCCATCTGGCAGGACCTCTTCGGGATCGACGCCATCGGCCGCGACGACAGCTTCCTCGAGCTCGGCGGCCATTCGCTGCTGGCGATCCAGATCGTCACCCAGGTGCGCGCCGCCCTCGACGCCGACCTGCCGGTGACGGCGCTCTTCGAGGCGCCGACCGTCGCCCAGCTCGCCAAGGCGGTGCGCCAGGCGCGCGGCGAGTCGGATCCCGACGAGCTCGAGGCGCTCCTCGCGCTGGTCGAGGGGCTGTCGCCGGAGGAGGCCGCGGAGCGGCTCGCCGGGCTGTAGCTCCCCGGCTCTCGATCATGGGTGTCGCCGACCGCCTCTCCGCCCTGTCGCCCGAGCAGCGCGAGCTGTTCGAGCGCCTGCGCCAGAAACCGCGGGAGAGCCGTCCGGCGCGGCGCACGCCGCCGCCGGTCGAGCCGCTCTCCGGCCCGCTGGGGCTGGGGGACTGGCCGCTCTCCTTCGATCAGGAGCGGCTCTGGCGGCTGCATCAGGAGGACCCGCGGCTGATCTCCTGGAACGTCGACGCGGGGAGCTACGTCGCGGGCGATTTCGACCTGCCGGCCTTCCGCGCCGCCCTCGACGAGCTGATCCGCCGTCACGCCGCCCTGCGCACGACCTTCCCCGAGGCCGCCGGCCGGCCGGTGCAGCGGGTGGTCGAGTGGATCGCCCCCGAGGTGTCGCGGCTCGACCTCCGCGCCCTGCCGCGCCAGCTCCGCGAGCGGGCCGGGCACCGCGCCATCTACGACCACACCCGCAAGCCCTTCGACCTCGCCCGCGGGCCGCTGGTGCGCGTCGCGCTCGTCGAGCTCGATGCCGAGGAGCACCTCTACCTCCTCACCCTCCACCACCTGGTGACCGACTGGATCACCTTCCAGGTCTTCTTCCGCGAGCTGATGCTGGTCTACCTGGCGCTCCGCGCCGGCCGCCCCTCGCCGCTGCCGCCGCTCCCCGTCCAGTATCCCGACTACGCGGTCTGGGAGCGGCGGTGGTGGCAGGGCGAGGTCCTGGCCGAGGAGGCGGATTTCTGGCGCCGCGAGCTCGCCGGCTTCCCGCTCGCCCTCGAGCTGCCGGCCGACCGGCCGCGCCCGGCGGTGCAGAGCCAGCGCGGCGGGCTCTACCGGATGAGCGTCGGCGCCGCGGCGAGCGACCGCCTGCGCGCCCTCGCCCGCGGCGCGGGGGCCACGACCCTCATGGCGGTGCTCGCCGCGCTCTACGCCGTCCTCTGGCGCCTGGGCGGAGAGGAAAAAATGGTCCTCGGCACCAATACCGCCAACCGCGCTCGGCCGGAGCTCGAGCCGGTCGCCGGCTTCTTCCTCACCCAGCTCCCGCTGGCGGGCGACGTGGCGGGCGATCCGACGTTCCGCGAGCTCCTGGCGCGCAGCCGGCGGACGGCGCTCGCCGCCTACGCCCACCAGAATTTCCCCTTCAGCAAGCTGCTGGAGGCGCTGGCGGCGGAGAATCCCGGCCTCGACGGCGACCGCAGCCGCTACCCGGTCGTCCAGGTGCTGCTGCTGATCCTCGAGGTGCTGCCGGCCGTCCAGCCGCCGGGCCTCGCCTTCCGGCCGGTCGGGCTCTACGACGGCAACTCGCGCTGGGACCTGATGTTCGGCCTCTACGACGATCACGACACCGGCCTCGCCGGCCCGCTCGAGTACAACGCCGACCTCTTCGACCCGGCGACCGTCGGGCGCCTCCTCGAGCTCTTCTACCGGATCCTCGCGGCGGCGACCGCCGATCCCGACCTCCGGCTGTCGCAGCTCCCGGCCTTCGGCGCGGTGGCGCGGCTGCAGGTGCTGGTCGACCTCGACGCCGGCGACGAGCCGTCGCCGGAGGTGGAGGAGCTGGCGGTGCGGGTGCTGCCCGCCCTGCGGCGGCTGGGCGTCGCCGCCGGCGCCAAGGTCGGGCTGCTGCTCGCCCCGTCGCCGGAGCGGGCGGCCCTGGCGCTCGCCGCTCGTCGCCTGGGGGGCGTGCCCCTGGCGATCGATCCCGCGGAGCCGCCGGTGCGCCTGGCGGTGTGGCTCGCCGCGGCGGACCTGGCGCTCCTCGTCCATGACGGCGGCGCCGGCGGCGGCCTGCCGGCCGGCATCGCCGCCGTCGGCGCGGTGCGCGTCGGCCTCGCCGAGCTCGCGGAGGGCGCGCGATGAGCGCCGGGCTGCCGGATACCCAGGCGCCTCCCGCCACGGATCGCATCGCCGAGCGGGTCGCCTCGCTGACGCCCGAGCAGCGCGAGCTGTTCGAGAGGCTGCAGCGCAAGCGGCAGCGCGCCGCGCGGCTCCTGGCGCCGCCGCCGGTGCAGCCGGCGAGCGGGCCGGCGGGAGAGGGCGACTGGCCGCTGTCGCTCGACCAGGAGCGCTTCTGGTTCATGGAGCAGCTCTACCCCAACCAGGCGGGCCTCAACATCACCGCGGCGAGCCGCATGCGCGGGGCGCTCGCGGCGCCGATCATCGAGGCGGCGCTCGCCGAGATCGCCCGCCGTCACGCCGCCTGGCGCACCACCTTCCCCGTCGCCGAGGGCCAGCCGGTGCAGCGCGTCGCCCCGGCGCAGACCTCGCCGCCGCGGCTCGCCCTGGTCGACCTCTCCGGCCTGGCGGGCCTGCCGGAAGGCCGGCGCGAGGCCGAGATGCTGCGCGTCGTCACGACGGACACCGCGGCGCCCTTCGATCTCGAGCGCGGGCCGCTCCTGCGCTCGACCCTCGTCCGGCTCGCCGGCGAGGACCATGCCTGCGTGCTCACCATCCATCACCTGGTGACCGACTGGATCTCCTTCCAGATCGCCTGGAGCGAGCTCGCGGCGCTCTATGCCGCCCTGGCGGCGGGCCGCCGGCCGGAGCTGCCGCCGCCGCCGGTCCAGTACCCGGACTTCGCGCTCTGGCAGCGCCAGCGGCTGCAGGGCGAGGTGCTCGACGAGCTGGTCTCCTGGTGGCGCGAGCGGCTCGCCGGCGTCCCCGCGGCGCTCGAGCTGCCGACCGACCGGCCGCGCCCGGCGGCCGTCCGGCTGCGCGGCGGCAGGGTGCCGGTGGCGGTCCCCCGCGAGCTCACCGAGGCGCTCCGCACCCTTGGACGGGCCGAGGGGGCGACCGTCTTCATGACGGTGCTGGCGGGTATCGCGGCGCTGCTGTCGCGCGACTCCGGCCAGGAGACGCTGATCCTCGGCGCCAACAACGCCAACCGCAACCGGCCGGAGATCGAGCCGGTCCTCGGCTGCTTCCTCACCCAGGTGCCGTTCGTCATCGACCTGGCGGGCGACCCCACCTTCCGCCAGCTCCTCGGGCGGGTCCGCCAGTCGGCGCTCGGCGCCTACGGTCACCAGGACCTGCCGTTCGGCAAGCTGGTCGAGGCGATCGGGCTCGAGCGCGACCCCAGCCGGCAACCGCTGATCCAGAACCTGGTCCAGGTGCTCGACGGCCAGCCCTCGAAGACCTGCATCGCCGGCCTCGAGCTCGAGGCCATCGACGCCTTCGACGAGAGGGCCCGTTACGACCTGATGTTGTCGCTCTTCGATCATCCCGCGGGGCTCGCCGGCGCGCTCGACTACGACGCCGACCTCTTCGACCGGACGACGACGCTGCGCCGCGTCGAGCGCTTCCTCCTCCAGGCCGCCGCGGCGGTGGCCGAGCCGGAGACGCGCCTCTCCGCGCTGCCGGTCCTCTCGGCCGCGGCGCGCCACCAGGCGACGGTCGAGTGGAACGACAGCCGCCGCCCGCTGCCGCCCTGGACGGCGCCGGCGCGCTTCGCCGCGCAGGCGGCGGCGACGCCCGCGGCCACCGCCGTCGTCGCCGCCGGCGAGACGCTCTCCTACCGCGCGCTCGACCGGCGAGCGGACGCGCTGGCGCGTCGGCTGCGGGCGATGGGGGTCGGTCCGGAGGTGCGGGTGGCCCTCGTCCTCGCCAAGACGGCCGACGTGCCGGTCGCCATCTTCGGCGTCTGGAAGGCGGGCGCCGCCTACGTGCCGCTCGATGTGGAATCGCCGCCGGAGCGCCTGGCCGACCTCCTCGCCGACGCCGCGCCGGCCGCCGTGATCCATCGCGGGCCGCTGCCGGTGCCCCTGGCGGACGGGGTGCGCCCGCTCGACCTCGATCTCGACCTCGATTTCGACCCCGATCTTGCCGCGAGCGTCGAACCGGGCGGCGCCGAGCCGTCTCTCCTGCGGGACCTCCCCGCGGCGAGTCCGGAGCGGCTGGCGTACATGATCTACACCTCGGGGACGACCGGCAGGCCCAAGGCGGTGATGGTCGAGCACGGCAGCCTCGCCGCGGTGCTGGCGGCCTTTTGCGAGCGCTTCGCCATGGCTCCCGGCGACCGCGTCCCCTGCCTCTCGCGCTATACCTTCGACGCCTCGTTCCTGGACCTCGTGGCGCCGCTGCTCTCCGGCGCCGCGACGGAGATCCTCACCGCCGACGAGGTCCTCGAGCCGGAGCTCCTGCTCACAGTGCTCGAGCGGTCGACCCTGCTGTTCACCGTGCCGGCCCTGCTGCGCCGGCTGGCGGCCGGCGCGCGCGAGCGGGGAGCGGAGCGGTTCAGCCGCCTGCGGGAGATCGGCGCCGGGGCCGACGTGGTGCCGGCCGAGCTGCAGAGGGATCTCCTGGCGGCGTTCCCGGCGGCGGACCTCCACGTCCTCTATGGCCCCACCGAGGCGGCGATCGTCTGCACCGCCTGGGCGGTGCCGCGGACGCGCCGCCCGGAGCGACCGCTCATCGGCTGGGCGCTGCCCAACGCGGAGCTGCGGGTGGTCGACGCGCGCGGCGCGGACGTCGCCCTGGGGCTGCCGGGCGAGCTGTGGATCGGCGGCGCCGGGGTGGCCCGCGGCTATTTCCGCCGCGGCGAGCTGACGGCGGAGCGCTTCGTCGAGGCCGGCGGCCGCCGCTTCTACCGCAGCGGCGACCTGGTGCGCCAGGTGCCTGCCGAGGGCGGGGCGCTGGAGTTCCTCGGCCGCACGGACCTCCAGGTCAAGGTGCGCGGCTTCCGCGTCGAGCCCGGGGAGGTCGAGGCGGCCCTGCGGGCGCACCCGGCGGTCGGCGACGCCGTCGTCGTGGCCGACGCCGGGGCCGGCGGCGACAACCACTTGGTCGCCTACGTCGTGGCGGCGGCGGACCGCGCCGCGCCGGCCGAAGAGCTCCGCGCGTTCCTGCGCGCGTCGCTGCCCGAGCCCATGGTGCCCGCCGTCTTCGTGCCCTTGGCCGAGCTGCCGCTCAACCCCCACGGCAAGGTGGACAGGAAGGCCCTCCCCGCGCCGGCGGTGGCGCGCGCCGCGCCCGCCGATGCGGTGCCGCCGCGCGACGCGCGGGAAGAGCTGCTGGCCGGGATCTGGCGCGCCGTGCTCGGCCTCGAGCGGGTGGGGGTCCACGACAACTTCTTTCAGCTCGGCGGCGACTCGATCTTGAGCATCCAGGTGGTGGCGCGGGCGCGCCGCGCCGGCCTCCTGATCACCCCCCGGCAGCTCTTCGAGAACCAGACGGTCGCCGGGCTCGCCGCCGCCGCGGCCGCCACGGGCGCGGAGGGCGCGGCGGCCTTGGACGCCGAGCAGGGCCCAGTCGTGGGCGACGTCCCGCTGACGCCGATCCAGCTCCGCTTCTTCGCCGAGGACCGGCGAGAGCCGGCGCGCTTCAATCAGGCGGTGCTCCTCGCGGCGCGCCGGCCGCTCGCGACGGCGCCGCTCGCCGCCGCCCTCGCCGGGCTGGCTTTCCATCACGACGCCCTGCGGCTGCGCTTCGCCCGCCGGGAGGGCGGCTGGCGGCAGTGGATCGCGCCGCCCGGCGGGGCCGACGGCAGCCTGATCCGGATCGACCTGACCCGCCTCCGCGCCGAAGCCCGCGGAGCGGCGCTGGAGGATGCCGCGAGCGAGCTCCAGGCCGGGCTCGCGCTCGACCGCGGGCCGGTTTTCACCGCCGCGGTCTTCGCCCTGGGAGAGGTGGAGGCGGAGACGGAGGCGGAGGCGGGCGACCGCCTGCTGCTCACCGCCCACCACCTCGCCGTCGACGGCGTCTCCTGGCGGGTGCTGGTCGAGGACCTCGCGGCCGCCTACCGCCGGCTCGCCGGCGGCGCCGCGCCCGCCTGGCCGGCGAAGACGACCTCATGGAAGCGCTGGGCGGAGCGGTTGGTCGAGCACGCCGGCTCGCCCGCGCTGGCGGCCGAGCTGCCCCGCTGGCTGGCGCTGCCGCGCGCGGTGCCGCCGCTCCCCGTCGACCGCGTGGCCGCCGCGCCGCCTTCCCCCGCGGAGCCGTCGGCCGCCGCCACCGTCGCCGTCGAGCTCGGCCCCGCGGCGACGCGGGCGCTGCTCAAGGAGGTGCCGGAGGTCTACCGCACGCAGGTCAACGACCTGCTGCTCGCGGCGCTCGCCCGCGCCTTCGCCGCCTGGACGGGCGAGGACCTCCTGCTGCTCGACCTCGAGGGGCACGGGCGCGAGGAGGTCTTTCCCGGCGTCGACCTGTCGCGCACCGTCGGCTGGTTCACCACCCTCTTCCCGGTCGCCCTCGCCCTGCCGCCGGAGGCCATGGCGGGCGATCCGCGGGCGGCGATCCGGAGCGTCAAGGAGCAGCTCCGCGCGGTGCCCGGCCGCGGGCTGGGGTACGGCCTCCTGCGCTACCTCGGAGCGCCCGCGAGCCGCGAGCTCCTGGCGGCGCTCCCGGCGCCCCAGGTGTCGTTCAACTACCTCGGCCAGGTGGGCCCGGCGCTGGGTCCGGCGCCAGCGGAGACCGACCTCTTCACCCTCGCCGCGGAGCCGGTCCGCGGCACCGAGGGAGAGCCGCTCCCCAGGCAGCATGCCTTTTCGATCGACGCCCTGGTCCTCGACGATCGCCTGCGCGTCACCTGGACCTACGATCCCGGCCGCCACCTGCCGGCGACCGCCGAGCGGCTGGCGCGGAGCTTCGTCGACGAGATCGCGGCCCTCGTCGCCCATTGTCTGTCGCCGGACGCCGGCGGCCGCACGCCCTCCGACTTCCCGCTCGCCGGCCTCGACCAGACGGCGCTCGACCGCCTGGCCGGCGGCCCGCTCAGCCCGTTCGGGCGCGGGCGCGACATCGAGGACCTCTATCCCCTGGCGCCCCTGCAGCAGGGCATCCTGTTCCACAGCCTCTACACCGCCGGCTCGGAGCTCTACGTCGAGCAGCTCACCGCCGAGCTGCACGGGCCGCTCGACGCCGGCGCCTTCGCCGGCGCCTGGCGGCGGGTGGTCGAGCGCCACGCGGCGCTGCGCACCGCCTTCGTCTGGCAGGGGCTCGAGCGGCCGCTGCAGCTCGTGCGCCGCACGGCCGAGCTCCCGTGGACCGCCGCGGACTGGCGGGATCTCCCGGCCGCGGCGCGCGAGGCGCGCTGGGAGAGCCTCCTCGCCGCCGACCGCGCGCGCGGCTTCGACCTCGGCCGGCCGCCGCTGACGCGCCTCGCCCTGGTGCGCACGGCGGCGGGGACGCACCGCCTGCTGTGGAGCTTCCACCACCTGATCTTCGACGGCTGGTGCTTCTCGCTCCTCCTCTCGGACGTCTTCACCCTCTACGCGGCGGCGCGCGCCGGCCGCGAGCCGCAGCTCCCGGCGCCGCCGCGCCCCTACCGGGACTTCATCGCCTGGCTCGCCGGGCGCGCCGCCTCCGGGGCCGAGCGCGAGCCGGAGCGCTACTGGCGGCAGGCGCTGCGCGGCTTCACGGCGGCCACGCCGCTGCCCTTCGACCGCGCCCCGGCGGCCGGCGTCTCTGGCGCTTCCGGCGGCTCCGGCAGCAGGGCCGACGACTACCACGAGCGGACGGTGGCGGTGCCGGCGGCGCAGGTCGCGGCGCTCGAGGCGCTCGCCCAGCGGCTGCAGGTCACTCTCAGCACCCTGGTGCAGGGCGCCTGGGCGCTGCTGCTGTCGCGCTATGCGCAGACCCCGGACGTCGTCTTCGGCGCCGTCGTCTCCGGCCGTCCGGCGGAGCTGCCGGGGGTCGAGTCGATGGTCGGCCTCTTCATCAACACCCTGCCGGTGCGCGTCGAGATCCCCGACGCGGAGCCCGCGTCCGCCTGGCTGGCGCGGCTCCAGGCGAGCCAGTTCGCGCTGCGGCAGCACGAGTGGACGCCGCTCGCCCGCGTCCAGGCGCTCGCCGAGGTGCCGGCCGGGGAGCCGCTCTTCCACAGCCTGCTCGCCTTCGAGAACTATCCGATCGACCCGTCGCTCGGCGAGCGGCTGGGGGAGCTCTCGATCGGCGAGGTCGCCGTCGGCGAGCGCACCAACTATCCGCTGACCCTGACCGCGGTGGCGCGGCGCGACCTCGCCCTGCGGCTGACCGCCGACCGCCGCTTCGAGCCGGCGACGGCGCGGCGCATCCTGGCGCACCTCGAGAACCTCCTCGGCGCCCTCGCCGCCGACCCCGAGCGGCCGCCCTCCGCGCTGCCGCTCCTCGGCGCGGCGGAGCGCCACCAGCTGACCGTCGAATGGAACGACACGGCGGCCGCCTACCCCGCGGCGTCGATCGCCGAGCTGTTCGCCGAGCAGGCGGCGCGCCGGCCCGCGGCCGTGGCGGTGCGCGGCGAGGCATGGCGCCTCACCTACCGCGAGCTCGACCTCCGCAGCGGCGCCCTCGCCGGCGAGCTCGCCCGCCAAGGGATCCGCCGGGGCGATCTTGTCGGGCTCCTCGCCGAGCGCTCGGCGGAGCTGGTGGTCGCCATCCTGGCGGTGCTCAAGGCCGGCGCCGCCTACGTGCCGCTCGACCCCGACCATCCGCGCGAGCGCCTGGCGCTGATGCTCGCCGACACCGCCGCGGCCCTCGTGCTGGTCCAGCCCGGGCTGGCGGGCCGGCTGCCGAGCGAGCCGGCGCGGATCCTGACGCTCGCCCCCGAGGTCATGGCGCCGCGCGCCGATGCCCCGCCGCCGCCGGCGGATGCCGCGGGCGCCGGCGACCTCGCCTATGTCCTCTACACCTCGGGCTCGACGGGGACGCCGAAGGGCGTCGCGGTCTCCCAGCGCAGCGTCGTGCGGCTGGTGCGCGGCACCGGCTACGCCGCCTTCGGGCCGGACGAGGTCTTCCTGATGATGGCGCCGGCGTCCTTCGACGCCTCGACCTTCGAGCTCTGGGGGCCTCTGCTCAACGGCGGCTGCCTCGCCATTCTGCCGCCGGGCGAGGTGTCGCTCGACGGCCTCGAGCGGGCGATCCGCGCCATGGGGGTGACGACGCTCTGGCTGACCGCCGGCCTCTTCCATCTCGTCGCCGACGAGCGTCCGGCGGCGCTCGCGCCGCTGCGGCAGCTCCTCGCCGGCGGCGATGTCCTCTCGCCGCCGCACGTCGGGCGCCTGCGCCGCGCGCTCCCCGGCCTGGCACTGATCGACGGCTACGGCCCCACCGAGAACACCACCTTCACCGCCACGTACCGGATTGCAGGCGGGATCACCGGCGGGCCGGACGACGGCGCGGACCTCGCCGCCGTTCCGATCGGCCGGCCGATCGCCAACAGCCGCGTCCTGGTGCTCGGCCGCGATCTCGAGCCGGCGCCGGTCGGCGTCCCCGGCGAGCTCTACGCCGGCGGCGCCGGCCTCGCCCTCGGCTATCTCGGCCGGCCGGAGCTGACCGCGGCCGCCTTCGTCCCCGCGCCCTCGGGCGACGAGGCCGGCGAGCGCCTCTACCGCACCGGCGACCTGGCGCGGCGGCTGCCGGACGGCCGCCTCGACTTCCTCGGCCGCATCGACGGCCAGGTCAAGGTGCGCGGCTTCCGCATCGAGCCGGGGGAGATCGAGGCGGCCCTCGCGGCTCATCCGGCGGTGCGCGAGGCGGCGGTCGTGGCGCGGCGGGACGGGAGCGCGGCCGCGGGCCGCGGCGGCAGGGAGCGGCGCCTCGTCGCCTACGCCGTCGCCCGCGGCGCCGGCCGGCCGGCCGCCGGCGAGCTCGGCGCCTGGCTCGGCGAGCGCCTGCCGGCCTACATGGTCCCCGCCGACCTGGTGTGGCTCGACGCCCTGCCGCTCGCGCCGACCGGCAAGGTGGACCGTGCCGCGCTGGCGGCTCTCGCGCCGCCGGAGGCCGCGGCGGCCGCGGTCGAGGGCACCGCGCCGCCGCGCTCGGCCGCCGAAGAGGCGCTCCTCGCCGTCTGGCGGCAGGTCCTCGGGCGCGAGCGGATCGGCGTGCACGACAGCTTCTTCCGCCTGGGCGGCGACTCGATCCTCAGCATCCAGGTGGTGGCGCGGGCGCGCCAGGCCGGCTGGGTGGTCACCCCGCGCCAGCTCTTCGAGGAGCCGACGATCGCGGCGCTCGCCGCGGTCGCCGCGCCGCTCGCCGCCGCCGAGTCGGAGCAGGGCGCGGTCGAGGGCGACGTGCCGCTCACCCCGGTGCAGCGCTACTTCCTGGACGCCCGGCCCGCCGATCCCCACCACTTCAACCAGAGCCTCCTGCTGGCGCCGCGGGAGCCGCTGGCGCCGTCGCCGCTGGCCGCCGCGCTCGCCGCCCTGGTCGCCCATCACGACGCTCTGCGCCTGCGCTTCTTCGCCGCCGGCGGCGTCTGGCGCGCCTGGAACGCCCCTGCCGAGACCGCGCCGCCGCTCCTCGCCGTCGACCTCTCGGCCCTGCCGCCGGCGCGCCGCGCCGCCGCCCTCGCCGGCGCCGCGGCAGACCTCCAGGCCGGCTGCGATCTGGCGCGCGGCCCGCTCTTCCGCGCCGCGCGGCTGGTCCTCGACGGCGAGGCCGAGCGACTGCTCTTGATCGCCCATCACCTGGTCGTCGACGGCGTCTCCTGGCGCATCCTGCTCGAGGACCTGGAGACCGGTTATGCGCAGGCGCTCGCCGGCGCCGCCGTCGCCCTGCCGGCCAAGACCACCTCCTGGAAGAGCTGGGCGGAGCGGCTCGCGGCGCACGCGCGCTCGCCGGAGGCCGGCGGCGAGCTGCCGTTCTGGCTCGCCACCGCCGCGTCGGCCGCCGACATCGCGCCGCTGCCGCCCGACCGCGACCGTCCGTGCGGCGCGCCGGCGGCCCCGGAGGGCGAGCCGCTCGGCTCCGTCGCGGCGGCGCTCGGGCGGGCGGCGACGCGGGCGCTCCTCGAGGCGGCTCCGGCGGCCTACCGCACCCAGGTCAACGACCTGCTGCTCGCCGCGCTCGCCCAGGCGTTCGCCGGCTGGACGGAGCCGCTCACCGGCGAGACCCGGCTGCTCCTCGATCTCGAAGGGCACGGCCGCGAGGAGATCGAGCCCGGCGTCGACCTGTCGCGGACGGTCGGGTGGTTCACGGCGATCTTCCCGGTGGTGCTGGAGGCTGCCGCCGAGGCCCCGCCGGGCGACGTCATCCGCGCCGTCAAGGAGGCGCTCCGCGCCATCCCGCGCCGCGGCATCGGCCACGGTCTGCTGCGCCATCTCGGCAGCGCCGAGGAGGCCGCGCGGCTCGCCGCGGCACCGCCGCCGGCGGTGGCCTTCAACTACCTGGGCCAGCTCGACGGCGCGCTCGGCGCCGCCTCGCGCTGGACCCTGGCGCCGGAGCCGGCGGGGCCGGAGCAGAGCCCGCGCCAGCGCCCGCGCCACCGGCTCGAGGTCAACGCCTGGGTGCTGGCGGGCGAGCTGCGGGTGAGCTTCACCTACAGCGCCGCGCACCATGCCCGGCGGACGATCGAGCGGCTGGCGCACCGGTACGTCGCGGCGCTCGAGCGGCTGGTCGCCCACTGCGCCGCGGCGGACGCGGGCGGCGCGACGCCCTCCGACTTCCCCCTCGCCGGCCTCGATCAGGCCGCCCTCGACGCCCTCACCGGCGCCCGCCGCGACGACACCATCGAGGATCTCTACCCGCTGGCGCCCCTGCAGGAAGGCATGCTCTTCCACGGGCTCTACGACCCGGGCTCCGGCTTCTACCTGGAGCAGCTCACCTGCACGCTGCGGGGCCCCCTCGACGCGGCGGCCTTCCGGCGCGCCTGGCAGGGGACGGTCGACCGCCACCCGGCTCTGCGCACCGCCTTCGCATGGCAGGGGCTCGAGCGGCCGCTCCAGGTCGTGCGGCAGGGGGTGGAGCTCCCCTGGAGCGAGGAGGACCTGCGCGCCGCCGCCGATCCGGCGGCCGCCGCGCGGGCGCGCGCCGCCGCCGAGCGAGCCCTTCCCTTCGACCTCGCGCGGCCGCCGCTCCTGCGGGCCGCCCTGCTGCGCACCGGCGACGAGGAGCACCGCTTCGTCTGGACCTTCCACCACCTGCTGTTCGACGGCTGGTGCTTCTCGCCGCTCTTCCGCGACGTCTTCGAGCTCTACAAGGCGGCGCTCGCCGGCGCCGCGGCCCACCTGCCGCCGGTCCGCCCCTATCGCGACTTCATCGCCTGGGTGGCGCGGCAGGACGCGGCGGCGGCGGAGAGCTACTTCCGCCGCGCCCTCGCCGGCTTCGTCGAGCCCACCCGCCTGCCGCTCGATCGGCCGGCGGCCCCCGCTCTCGCCGCCGGCGCCGACGAGCGCGCTGACGACCGGCCGCGCGACGAGGAGATCCGGCTGCCGCCCGCCCTGGCCGCCGGGCTGGGCGAGCTCGCCGAGGCCCGCGGCCTGACCTCGAGCACCCTGGTGCAGGGGGCCTGGGGGCTGCTCCTCGCCCGCTACGACGGAGGGTCCGGCGGCGACGTGGTCTTCGGCACCGTCGTCTCGGGGCGGCCGGCGGCGCTCGCCGGCGTCGAATCGATGATCGGCCTCTTCATCAACACCCTGCCGGCGCGGCTCGCCGTCGATGCCGCGGCGCCGCTCGCCGACTGGCTGGCGGACGTCCAGGGCCGCCTCCTGGCGCTGCGCCAGCACGAGACCGCGGCGCTCGCCCGGGTGCAGCGGCTGAGCGAGGTGCCGCCCGGCGAGCCGCTGTTCCAGAGCGTCGTGGCGTTCGAGAACTATCCCGTCGAGGAATCCCTGGGCGACGGCGCCGGCGCCCTGGCGGTGCGCGACGTCGCGGTCGCCGATCGCGCCGACTACCCGCTGTCGCTGAGCGCGCTGCCGCGGCCGGCCGCGGCCGTCCCGAGCTGGCGCTCCGCCTGTCGTACGACCGGCGCACCGACGCCACCACGGCGCGCCGGCTGCTGGCCCAGCTCGAGCTGCTGCTGGGAGCGTTCGTCGCGGCGCCGGCGCGGCCGCTGGGCGAGCTGCCGGCGCTCGCCGAGAGCGAGCGTCACCAGCTCCGGCTCGAATGGAACGACACCGCCGCCGCGGCGCCGGCCTCCGGCCTCGGCCTGCACGGGCTCGTCGCGGCGCAGGCCCGGCGGTCGCCGGGGGCGACCGCCCTCGTCGCCGACGGGCGCGAGATGACCTACGGCGAGCTCGACCGGCGCGCCGGCCGGCTCGCCCGGCGCCTGCAGGCGCTGGGCGTCGGGCCGGAGTCGCGGGTGGCGCTCGCGGTCGAGCGCTCGGCCGAGATGGTGGTGGCGGTCCTCGGCATCCTCGCGGCCGGCGCCGCCTACGTGCCGATCGACCCGGAGACGCCGGCCGACCGCCTCGCCTTCGTCTTGGCCGACGCGCGGCCGGCGCTGCTGCTCGCCGCGCCGGGCCTGGCGGCCCGCGCTGGCGGAGGAGCCGCTCGAGGCCGCGGAGGTGCCGATCCTGGCGCTCGATTCCGCGCCCGGTCTCGAGCCGTCGGGCGAGGAGCCGCCGGGCGCCGCGGCCGAGCCGAAGCCCGAGCCCGAGCCCGAGAGCCTCGCCTATGTGATCTATACCTCGGGCTCGACCGGGGCGCCGAAGGGGGTGATGGTCGAGCACCGCGCCGCGGCGGCCTATGTGCGGTCGGTGGGCGCCCTCTACGGCCTCGGGCCGGGCGACCGCGAGCTGCAGTTCGCCGCCCTCTCCTTCGACGCCAGCGTCGAGGAGATCTTCGCGCCGCTCGCCCGCGGGGCCGCCGTCGTCCTCCGCTCCGGACCGGCCGAGGAGCCGGCGCGGTTCCTCGCCCGCTCTGCCGAGCAGGGGATCACCGTGCTCTCCCTCCCCACCGCCTACTGGCACCAGATCGCCGCGGCGCTCGAAGCGGAGGACCTGCCGCTCCCGCCGCGGCTCCGCCTCGTCGTCGTCGGCGGCGAGCGGGCGCTCCCCGAGCGCTGGGCAGCCTGGGGGCGGGGCCCCGGCCGCCGCCTGCGGCTGCTCAACGCCTACGGCCCGACCGAGGCGACGATCGCGGCGACGCTCCACGAGCACCCGCGGACGGCGGACCCCCTCGCCGGCCGGCGCGAGGTGCCGATCGGACGCCCCCTCCCCGGGGTGCGCGCCCACGTCGTCGACCGCGATCTGCGGCCGCTGCCGGTGGGAGCGCCCGGCGAGCTGCTCCTCGGCGGGGTGGGTCTCGCGCGCGGCTATCTCGGCCGGCCCGAGCGGACGGCGGAGAGGTTCGTGCCCGATCCGTTCGCCGGCGTCTCGAGCGGCGGCCCGGGCGCCCGCCTCTATCGCAGCGGCGACCTCGTCCGCCGCCTGCCCGACGGCGGGTTGGAGCTCCTCGGCCGGCTCGATGCGCAGGTCAAGGTGCGGGGCTTCCGCATCGAGCTCGGCGAGATCGAGGCGTCGCTCGCCGCTCATCCGGCGGTGCGCGACGCGGCGGCCGGCACCCGCGAGGACGCCTCCGGCAACCAGCGCCTGGTCGCCTACGTCGTGCCGCGCGATGCGGCCTCGCCGGTCGCCGCCGCGGCGCTCCAGGCGTTCCTCGCCGGGCGGCTGCCGGCCTACATGGTGCCGGCGCAATGGGTCTTCCTCGACGCCCTGCCGCTCACCGCCACGGACAAGGTGGACCGGCGGGCCCTGGCTCTCCGGACGCCGGAGATGCCGCACGAGGGCCGGCCCTTCCTGCCGCCGCGCAACCCGGTCGAGGAGCGGCTGGCGGCGATCTGGTCGGAGCTCCTGGGGGTCGAGCGGGTCGGCGTCGACGACGACTTCTTCGCCCTCGGCGGTCATTCCCTCCTCGCCACGCAGATGGCCTCGCGGCTGCGCCGCGACCTCGGGATCGAGCTGCCGCTGGCGCGGCTCTTCGAGCTCCGCCGGCTCGCCGACCTCGCCGCGGAGATCCTGGCGCGCACCCTCGCCGCGGGCGAGGCCGCGGGGCTGGACGACATGATGGCCGAGCTCGACGGCCTGTCGGAGGACGAGGCGCTGGCGCTCCTCGCCGCCGCCGAGGATGGCGGGGAGGGCGCCTGACGCCCGGGGGCCGACCGGCCCGCGCTTCGCCGCTCCCGCCGTCCACCCGATGAGCCTCGCCGACCGTCTCGCCGCCTTCACCCCCGAGCAGCGCGCGCTCTTCGAGAAGCTGCGCGAGACGCAGCAGAAGACGGCGCGCCTCCTCAAGCCGCCGCCGATCCCGCGGGTCACCGCGGGGCGGGCGGAAGACGGGGGCGCGGGCGACTGGCCGCTGTCGCTCGACCAGGAGCGCTTCTGGTTCATGGAGCAGCTCCACTCGAGCCGGGCGGGGCTCAACATCACGGCGGCGACGCGGATGCGCGGCCGGCTCGCGGCGCCGGCCGTCGCGGCGGCGCTCGCCGAGATCGTCCGCCGCCATGCCGCCTGGCGCACCACCTTCCCGGCGGACGACGGCCGCCCGGTGCAGCGGGTGGCCCCGGCGCACGGCACACCGCCCCAGCGGCTCGTCCGGATCGACCTCTCCGGCCTGCCGGAGGGCCGCCGCGAGCCGGAGGCGCTGCGCCTCGTCGCGGCGGACACGGCGGCGCCCTTCGACCTCGAGCGCGGGCCGCTGCTGCGCTCGACCCTGGTGCGCTTGGCGGCGGAGGACCACGTCTGCCTCCTCACCGTCCATCACCTGGTGACCGACTGGGTCTCCTTCCAGATCGCCTGGGCCGAGCTCGCGGCGCTCTACGACGCCGCGGCCGCGGGCCGCCGGGCGGCGCTGCCGCCGCCGCCGGTCCAGTACGCGGACTTCGCGCTCTGGCAGCGGCAGTGGCTGCGGGGCGAGGTGCTCGACGAGCTGGTCTCCTGGTGGCGCGAGCAGCTCGCCGGCTTCCCCGCCGCCCTCGAGCTGCCGACCGACCGGCCGCGCCCGGCGCTGCCGCGCCTGCGCGGCGGCAGGGCGCCCTTCCACCTCCCCCGCGAGCTCGCCGAGGCGCTCCGCGCCGCCGGCCGCGAGGCGGGGGCGACGGTCTTCATGGCCGTGCTCGCCGCCTTTGCCGCGCTGCTGCATCGCGACACCGGCCAGGAGAAGCTCGTCCTCGGCGCCAACAACGCCAACCGCAACCGGCCCGAGATCGAGCCGGTGATCGGCTGCTTCCTCACTCAGGTGCCGTTCGCGATCGACCTCTCGGGTGACCCGACCTTCCGCGAGCTGCTGGCGCGCGTCCGCCGGTCGGCGCTCGGCGCCTACGCCCATCAGGACCTGCCGTTCGGCAAGCTCGTCGAGGCGCTCCACCTGGAGCGCGACCCCAGCCGGCCGCCCCTCATCCAGGCGCTCGTCCAGGTGCTCGAAGGGGAGATCTCGAAGACCCGGCTGGCGGGGATCGAGCTCGAGGCCGTCGACGCCTATGATGGGCGGGCCCGCTACGACCTGATGCTGTCGCTCTTCGACCATCCCGAAGGGCTCGCCGGGTCGCTCGAGTACGACGCCGACCTCTTCGACCCGACGACGACCGCCCGCCGCGGCGAGCGGCTGGGGCTGCAGATCGCGGCGGCGGTCGCCGCCCCGGACTGCCGCCTCTCGGCCCTGCCGGTCCTCTCGGCGGCGGCGCGCCACCAGACGGCGCTCGAGTGGAACGACACGGGGGCGGCGAGCGGCGGCGCGCCGCCCGGCTGGACGGTGCCGGGACGCTTCGCCGAGCAGGCGGCGCGGACGCCCGCCGCCCTCGCCGTCGCCGCCGGCGGCGAGGCGCTCTCGTATGCCGACCTCGATCGCCGCGCCGAGGCGCTGGCGCGGCGGCTGCGCGCGCTGGGGATCGGCCGCGAATCGCGGGTGGCCCTCGTCCTCGGCCGCGGCGTCGACATCCCGGTCGCCATCCTCGGCGTGTGGAAGGCGGGGGGCGCCTACGTGCCGCTCGACCCGGAGTCGCCGGCCGGGCGCCTGGCGGATCTTCTGGCGGACGCCGAGCCGGCGGCGGCGATCCATCGCGGCCCGCTGCCGCTGCCGGCGGGGCTGCCGGCGCTCGACCTCGCGGTGCCGGCCGCGCCCGAGCGCGGCGAGACGCCGCTGCCGGAGGTCCGCCCCGGAGACCTCGCCTACCTCGTCTACACCTCGGGGACGACGGGCAGGCCCAAGGCGGTGATGGTCGAGCACGGCAGCCTCGCCGCGGTGATCGGGGCGGTCGCCGGCCGCTTCGCGCTCGGCCCCGCCGACCGGGTGCCGAGCGGCTCGCGCTACAGCTTCGACGCCTCGCTCCTCGAGATCCTCCCGCCGCTCGCGACCGGCGGGACGGTCGAGATCCTCGCCGGCGACGAGGTGCTCGATCCCGAGAGCCTGCTGCCGGCCTGGGAGCGGGCGACCGTCCTCTTCACCGTGCCGGCCCTGCTGCGCCGGGCCCTCCCCGAGGCGCGCCGGCGGGGGAGCGGGCGGTTCGCCGGCCTGCGGGCGATCGGCGTCGGCTCCGACCTCGTCGCGCCCGAGCTCCAGGAGGAGACCCTGGCGACCTTCCCGGCCGCCCGCCTCGACGTCCTCTACGGCCCCACCGAGACGGCGATCCTCTGCGCCGCCCACCGTGTGCCGCGGCGCCGCCGCGCGGAGCGGGCGCTGATCGGCCGCCCGCTGCCGGGGGTCGAGCTGCGCGTCGTCGACGGGCGGGGAGCGAGCGTCGCGCTCGGCGCCCCGGGCGAGCTGTGGATCGGCGGGCCGGGGGTGGCGCGCGGTTACTTCCGCCGCCCCGAGCTGACCGCCGAGCGCTTCGTCACCGCTCGACGGCCGGCGCTTCTACCGCAGCGGCGACCGGGTGCGGCAGGTGCCCGCCGAAGGGGGTACCCTGGAGTTCCTCGGCCGCACCGACCTCCAGGTCAAAGTGCGCGGCTTCCGCATCGAGCCGGGCGAGGTCGAGGCCGCCCTCCTGGCGCACCCCGCGGTCGGCGAGGCCGTCGTCGTGGCGCTGGCGGACGGGCAGGGGGACAACCGGCTCGTCGCCTACTGCGCGCCGGCCGCCGCCGAAGCCGCGAGCTGCCGCCCCGCCGAGCTGCGCGATCACCTCGCGGCGCGCCTGCCGGCCCACATGATCCCCTCGGCGTTCGTGGTCCTCCCGGCGCTGCCGCGGACGGCGAGCGACAAGGTCGACCGCGCGCGGCTCCCGGCGCCGGACGCCGCGGCGCGCGCGGCGGCCGCCGCGGACGACGGCGACGCCTTGGCGCCGCCGGCGTCGCCGCTCGAGGAGATCGTCGCCGCGGTCTGGTGCGAGGTACTGGCGCTGCCGAGGGTCTCGCGGCGCGCCGACTTCTTCGCTCTCGGCGGTCACTCGCTCCTCGCCACCCAGGTCGTCAGCCGCCTGCGCCGGGCGACCGGGGCCGAGCTGCCGATCGGCGTCCTGTTCCAGTCGCCCACCCTGGCGGCGCTCGCCGCGGCGCTCGAGCTGGCGCTGGCGGGCGGCGCGGGGGCGGCAGGATCGCTGGCGCCGCCCATCCGGCCCCGGCCGCCCGGCGGCGACCCGCCGCTCTCCTTCGCCCAGGAGCGCCTCTGGTTCCTCGACCGTCTGGCGCCGGGCAAGGCCTCCTACAACATCCCGCTCGCCCTCGCCGCGGCGGGGGAGATCTCGCTGCCGGCGCTGGTGGCGGCGCTGGGCGAGATGGTGCGCCGGCACGAGGCGCTGCGCACCACCTACCGCTCGGAGGGCGAGCGGCCGGTGCAGGTGATCGCGCCGCCCGGCCGCTGGGAGCTGCCCCTGGTCGACCTGGCGGCGCTGCCGGCGCCCCGCCGCCGGGAGGAGACCCGCCGCATCGCCGACCGCGAGGTCGCCCGCCCCTTCGACCTCGAGCGCGACCGGGTGCTGCGCAACCTCGCCGTGCGGCTGGCGCCGGCCGAGCATGCCCTCCTCCTCGTCGTCCATCACATCGCGGCGGACGGCTGGTCGGTCGGGGTGATGGTGGCGGAGATCGCGGCGCTCTACCCCGCGGCGCTCGCCGGCGGCGCCTCGCCGCTCCCCGAGCTGGCGGTCCAGTACGCCGACTTCGCCGCCTGGCAGCGCGGTTGGCTGCAGGGCGAGGCGCTCTCCCGCCAGCTCGCCTACTGGCGCGAGCGGCTCGCCGGCGCCGCCGGGCTCGACCTGCCGACCGACCGCCCCCGCCCGCCGGCGCAGAGCTTCCGCGGCGCCACCCGCATGCACCGCATCGGCGCGGCGACGGCGCGCGGCCTCCAGGAGCTGGCGCGGGGCCACGAGGCCACCCTGTTCATGGTCCTGCTCGCCGCGGTCCACACCCTCCTCGGCCGCTACGCGGGGCAGGAGGACGTCGTCGTCGGCTCGCCGATCGCCAACCGCACGCGCGCCGAGGTCGAGCCGCTGATCGGCTTCTTCGTCAACAGCCTGGTGCTGCGCGGCGACCTGGCGGGCGACCCGCCCTTCGCCGAGCTGGTCGGCCGCGCCCGGCGCTCGGCGCTCGCCGCCTACGCGCACCAGGACCTGCCGTTCGAGCGCCTGGTCGAGGAGCTGCGGCCGGAGCGGCGGCTGGCCCACAACCCGCTCTTCCAGGTCATGCTCGCGGTGCAGAACGCGCCGCTCGGCGCCGTCGACCTCCCCGGCCTCCGCTTCGCGCCGCTCGACTTCCGCTTCCCCGCCACCCGCTTCGACCTCGAGCTGCTCTTCACCGAGGCGCCGCCGCCGGACGGCGGCATCTGGGCCCAGCTCACCTACGCGACCGACCTCTTCGACGAGACGACCGTCCAGCGCCTCGCCGGCCACCTCGATGCCCTCCTGGCTGCGGTGCTCGCCGATCCCCGCCGCCGGCTCTCCGCGCTGCCGCTGTGGAGCGCGGCGGAGCGCCACCAGGCGCTCGCGGAGTGGAACGACACGGGCGGCGAGGCGGGCGGCGACGGCGTCGTCGCGCGGGTCGCCGGGCAGGCGCGGCGCCGGCCGCATGCCGTGGCGCTGTCCTCGCCGTACGGTGAGCTGACTTACGGCGAGCTGCTGGCGCGGGCCGCGCGCCTCGCCGGCGCGCTGCGCTCGGCGGGCGTCGAGCCCGAGGCGCCGGTCGGCCTCGCCGTCGAGCGCTCGCCCGAGCTCGCCATCGGCGCCTTGGCGGCGCTCCTCGCGGGCGGCGCCTATCTGCCGCTCGATCCCGCCTATCCGGCGGCGCGCCTCGCCTTCGTGGCGCGGGAGAGCGGCATGGCGGTCGTCCTCGCGCGCGGCGCGGCGTCGCCGGCCTGGGCCGGCGGCCTGCGGGTGCTGCGCGTCGATCGGCTATACGACTCGGGGCCTGGGCCGTCGCCCGTGCCAGCGCCTGAGCCGGACGCGGCGCGCCTCGCCTACGTCGTCTACACCTCGGGCTCGACGGGCCGGCCGAAGGGTGTCGCGGTGCCGCACGCCGGCCTCGCCAACCTCGTGCGCTGGCACCTGCGGGCCTACGGGGTCGGCCAGGGCGATCACGCGACGCTGGTCGCCTCGCCGGCCTTCGACGCCGCGGTATGGGAGATGTGGCCCTACCTCGCCGCCGGGGCGACGCTCCACGTGCCGGAGGACGCGGTCCGCCTCGATCCCGAGCGGCTCCTCGCCTGGCTGGCGGCGGAAGGGATCACCCTCTCCTTCCTGCCCACCCCGCTCGCCGAGCAGGCGCTGGCGGTCGCCGAGCGCGGCCCGGCGGCAGGTCTCGCCCTCCGCGCGCTGCTGACCGGCGGCGATCGGCTGCAGCGCCCGCCGCGGACCGCGCTCCCCTTCGCTCTGGTCAACCACTACGGACCGACCGAGTCGAGCGTCGTCGCCACCCGCGCCCTCGTGCGGCCGGTGCCGGGTGGCGTGGCGGAGTATCGGGGCGCGCCCGCCGGCGATCGGCCGGCCCATCGCCGGCATCGCCGCCTACGTCGTCGACGGCCGGCTCGAGCCGGCCCCCGCCGGGGTCGCGGGGGAGCTGCTGCTGGGCGGCGCCGGGCTCGCCCGCGGCTACCTGGGAGAGGCCGGCGCGACCGCCGAGCGCTTCCTCCCCGACCCGTTCGGCGGCCGGCCGGGCGGGCGGCTCTACCGCACCGGCGACCGCGTGCGGCACCTGCCGGAAGGCGACCTCGAATTCCTCGGACGGATCGACGACCAGGTGAAGATCCGCGGCTTCCGCGTCGAGCCGGGGGAGATCGAGAGCGCCCTGCGGCGCCACCCCGCCGTGCGCGAGGCGGCGGTGGCGCTCGTCGACGGCCCCGCCGGGCGGCAGCTCGCGGCCTATGTCGCCTGCCGCCCCGACGAGGCCCTGAGCGGCGCCGGCGAAGCGGCCGCCGAAGCGGCTGTCGAGGACGCCGTCGCCCACCTGGCGCAGTGGCGGACGCTCTACGACGAGACGTATGGGCAGAGCGACGCCGCCGACCCGACCTTCGACATCGGCGGCTGGAACAGCAGCTACACCGGGCAGCCGATCCCCGCCGAGGAGATGCGCGAATGGGTGGAGCGCACGGTCGAGCGGATCGCCGCGCTGGCGCCGCGGCGGGTGCTGGAGATCGGCTGCGGCACCGGGCTCCTGCTCTTCCGCCTCGCCCCGCGGACCGCGAGCTACCTGGGGACCGACTTCTCGCGCGTCGCCCTCGACGGCATCCGCCGCCGGCTCTCCCAGCCCGGCGTCCACCTGCCGCAGGTGGCGCTCCGGCAGGCGGCGGCCGACGACTGGCGCGGCATCGCGCCCGGCGCGGCCGACCTCGTCGTCCTCAACTCGGTGGTCCAGTACTTCCCCGGCGTCGACTACCTGGTCCGCGTCCTCGCCGGGGCGATCGGCGCCGTGCGGCCGGGCGGCGCGGTCTTCGTCGGCGACGTCCGCGACCTGACGCTCCTCGAGACCTTCTATGCCTCGGTCGAGCTCCACCGGGCGGCCGGATCGCTGCCGGCCGCCGAGCTGGCGCGCCGGGTGCGCCGCCGCACCGCCGACGAGGAGGAGCTGGTGATCGCCCCGGCGCTCTTCCACGCTCTGGCGCGGCGGCTCCCCGCGGTCCGCCGCGTCCAGGTGCTCCTGAAGCGCGGCAGCCACGCCAACGAGCTCACCCGCTTCCGCTACGACGTGGTCCTCCACGTCGGCCCGCGGCAGCCCGCGCCGGCCGCGGCACCCGTCGAGGAGCTGCGCTGGCCGGAGGCGCTCACCCTGGCGGACCTCGCGGCTCGCCTGGCGCGCCAAGCTCCCGGCGCCCTGGCGATCTCCGGCATCCCCAACGCCCGCCTCGCCGGCGATGCCATCGCCGTCGGGCTGCTGGCGGACGGCGCCGCCGATCGCCGGTCGGTCGACGAGCTGCGCGCGGAGGTCGAGCGGCGCCGGCGGGAGCGGGCGGCGCCGGCGGTCGATCCCGAGGCGCTCTGGGCGCTCGCCGACCGCCTGGGCTATGACGCCGACCTCGCCGGGTCGGCGATCGGCCGCGCGGCGGCCGCCGGCGGAGACGAGGGCGGCCGCTTCCGCTTCGATGCCGTCCTCCGCCGGCGGGAGGCGGCGGGCGGCGCCGGAGCGGTGGAGTGGACCGCGCCGGGAACGGGCGCCGCCGATCTCGCCGACCTCGATCGCCTGCCGTGGAGCGCCTGGGCGAACGACCCGCTGCGCGCCCTCGCGGCGCGGCGGCGGCTGCCCGAGCTCCGGCGATTCCTCGCGTCGGAGCTGCCGGACTACATGATCCCCGCCTCCTTCGTGCTGCTCGACGCCCTGCCGCTCACCCCGCACGGCAAGGTCGATCGCGCGGCGCTTCCCGCGCCGGGCGCGAGCGGCGAGCCGGCCGAGAGCTGGGTCGCCCCGGCGACGCCGCTCGAGGAGATGCTGGCGCGGGTGACCTCCGACGTCCTCGGCCTGGCGCGAGCCGGCATGCGCGACAACTTCTTCGCCTTGGGCGGGCACTCGCTCCTCGCCACCCAGCTCGTCTCGCGCCTGGCGCAGAACGGCGTTCCGGCGACCCTCCGGATGATCTTCGACGCGGCGGACCTGGGCGACCTCGCCGGCCGCCTCGCCGCGCTCCCCGGCAGCGGGCCGCAGCGCATCCCGCGCCGGCCGGCGGGCCTCGATCCGGTGCCGGCCTCCTTCGCGCAGGAGCGGCTCTGGTTCCTCGACCGCATGACGCCGGGCAACCCGGCGTACAACATCGCCCTGGCGCTGCGCATCGACGGTGCTCTCGCCCCCGCCACTCTGCAAGAGGTCCTCGGCGCCGTGGTGCGCCGGCACGAGGCCCTGCGCACGACCTTCCGCGAGCTCGACGGGCTGCCGGTGCAGGTGATCGCGCCCGCCGGAGGGTGGGCGCTCCCGGTCATCGACCTCGGCGGCCTCGGCGAGCCCCGCCGCGCCGGCGGGCGACCGCGGCGCGCGCGGTGGCCGCGCGCGCGCCGGCGCTCGGCCTGGCGCGCGAGCTGGCGCGCCGGCCGTTCGACCTCGAGCGCGGGCCGCTGCTGCGCGCCGTCCTGCTGCGGCTCGCGGCGGGCGAGCACGCCCTGCTCCTCGACATGCACCACATCGTCTCCGACGGCTGGTCGATGGGGGTGCTGGTGCGCGAGGTCACCGCCCTCTATGCCGCGGCGGGGAAGGGGGATGGGGCGCTCGCCGCGGCTCTGCCGGAGCTGCCGATCCAGTACGCCGACTTCGCCGTCTGGCAGCGCGGCTGGCTCGCCGGCGAGGTGCTCGAGCGGCAGGTCGCCCACTGGCGGGAGCGGATGGCCGGCGCTCCGGCATCGCTCGACCTGCCGAGCGACCGGCCGCGCCCGGCGATGCCCACCTACCGCGGCGCGCATCTGCACGCCGTCCTCGGCCCCGACTTCGCGGGCGGCCTGGCACGGCTGGCGCGGCGGCACGGGGCGAGCCTCTACATGGCCCTCCTCGCCGGCTTCCAGGCGCTCCTCGGCCGGCTGACCGGACAGACGGACCTGACCGTCGGCTCGGTGGTCGCCAACCGCAGCCACGCCGAGCTCGAGCCGCTGATCGGCTTCTTCGTCAACACCCTGATGATGCGCGGCGACCTCGCCGGCGACCCTCCCTTCGGCGCGCACCTCGGCCGCGTGCGGCAGACCGCCCTCGACGCCTTCGCGCACCAGGATCTGCCGTTCGAGCGCCTGGTGGCGGAGCTGCGCCCGGAGCGGCACCTGGCGGTGACGCCCCTCTTCCAGGTCCTCTGCGCGCTGCAGAACGCGCCGGTCGGCCGCATCGAGCTGCCCGGCCTGGCGCTCTCGCCGCTGGCCCTCGCGGCGACCGCCGCGCAGTTCGACCTCGAGCTGAACGCCGAGGAGGCGGAGGGCTCGCTGCGCGTGCAGATCGCCTACAGCACGGACCTCTTCGACGGCGCGACGGTGCGGCGACTGCTGGGCCATCTCGAGACCCTGCTCGGCGGCGCCATCGCCGATCCCGACCGGCGGCTCTCGGCGCTGCCGGTGCTCGCGGCGAGCGAGCGGCAGCAGGTCTTCCGCGAGTGGAACGACACCGCCGCCGCCATCCCGGAGCTCGATCTCGCGACCCTCTTCGCCGAGCAGGCGCGGCGCCGGCCCGACGCCGTCGCCCTCTCCGCGGCCGAGGGAGAGCTGACCTACGGCGACCTCGCCCGGCGCTCGGCGCTCCTCGCCCGCCGCCTCGCCGCCGCCGGGGTGGGGCCCGAGGCCCGCGTCGCCCTCCTCGCGCCGCGCTCGCCGGAGCTGATCATAGGCCTCCTCGCCATCGCCGCCGCCGGCGGCGCCTACGTGCCGCTCGATCCGTCGTACCCCGCCGAGCGCCTCGCCTTCCTCGTCGCCGACTCGGGGGCGCGCGTCCTCCTCGGCACGCGCCCGCTGCTCGCCACGCTGCCGGCGGGCGCGGGCGCCCCGGTGGTGATCGAGCTCGCGGCCGATCCCGCCGGGATGCCGGCGAGCGGACCGGTGCCCGCGCCGACGGCTGCGCTTCCTCGCGCCGCGCCACCCGATGCCCTCGCCTGCGTCCTCTACACCTCGGGCTCGACCGGCCGTCCCAAGGGCGTCGGGGTCACCCATCGCAACATCGTGCGCCTGGTGCGGGCGGGCGGCTTCGCCGACCTGGGGCCGGAGCAGGTCTTCCTGCAGCTCGCGCCGGTCTCCTTCGACCTCTCGACCTTCGAGATCTGGGCGCCGCTCGCCAACGGCGGGCGGCTGGCGCTCTTCCCGCCCGGCCCGCCGTCCCTCGAGGAGATCGGCGACATCGTGGCGCGCCAGGGCGTCACCACGCTGTGGCTGACCGCCGGGCTCTTCCATCCCGTGGTCGACCAGGTAATGGAGAGCCGCCCGAGCGACTTCGCTTCCCTGCGCCAGCTGCTGGCCGGGGGCGACGTGCTGTCGCCGCCGCATGTCCGCCGGGCGCTCGCGGCGCTGCCTGGCGCCACGCTGATCGACGGCTACGGCCCGACCGAGGTCACCACCTTCATCAGTTGCCATGCGATGACCGACCCCGCCGAGGTGGGGCGGACGGTCGCCATCGGCCGCCCGATCGGCAACACCCGGGTGTACGTCGTGGGAGCGGACCTCGCGCCGGTGCCGCCCGGCGCCTGGGGCGAGCTCTGGGCGGGGGGCGGCGGCCTCACCCGCGGCTACCTCGGGCGCCCGGAGCTGACCGCCGAGCGCTACGTGCCCGACCCCTTCGCCGGCGAGCCCGGGGCGCGGCTCTACCGCACCGGCGATCTCGTGCGCTTCCGGCCCGACGGCGTGCTCGAGTTCCAGGGACGGAGCGACACCCAGGTGAAGCTGCGGGGCTTCCGCATCGAGCTGGGCGAGGTCGAGACCGCCCTGCTGCGCCACCCGGCGGTGCGCGAGGCGGCGGTGGCGCTGGTCGACGGCGCCGCCGGCCGGCGGCTCGCCGCCTATGTCGTCCGCGGCGCCACCCAGGCTTCGGCCGGCGAGCCGGCGGCCGGCGCCGCGGCGCTGCGGCGGTTCCTCAAGGCGGCGCTGCCGGACTACATGGTGCCCTCCGCCTTCGTCTTCCTCGCCGCCCTGCCGCTCACCGGCAACGGCAAGCTGGACCGCGCCGCGCTCCCGGCGCCCGAGTCGCCCGGCGTCGCCGCCGAGACCTGGGTGCCGCCCTCGACGCCGCTCGAGGAGCGGCTCGCGCGCTCTGCGGCGGAGGTGCTCGGCGTCGCGCGGGTCGGCTTGCGCGACAACTTCTTCGAGCTCGGCGGCCATTCGCTGCTCGCCACCCAGCTCGTGTCGCGCCTCGCCCAGGAGCACGGCATCGAGGTGTCGCTCCAGATGATGTTCGATGCGGCGGACTTCGGCGACCTCGCCGACCGCATCGTCGAGCGCGAGCTGGCGAGCGCCGAGCCCGAGCTGCTGGATGCGGCGCTGCGGGAGATGGAGGACCTCTCTCCCGAGGAGCTCGATGCGATGCTCCGCGCTGGGCTCGCGGAGGAGGCCCGATGAGCGACGCCTCGCGGGAGCGTCTGGCCGGGCTGTCGCGCGCCGAGCGGGCGCTGCTCTTCGAGCGGATCCGCCGGCGCCGGGAGACCGCGGAGGGCGCAGCGAAAGGGCGGGAGCGCATCCCGCGCCGGCCCGCGGGGATGGACCCGGTGCCCGCCTCCTTCGCCCAGGAGCGGCTCTGGCTGGCGGACCGGCTGCTGCCGGACAAGGCGCTCTACAACCTGCCGCTCGCCCTGCGGATCGCGGGCGAGCTGGCTCCGGCCGCGCTCGACGCGGTCCTCGGCGAGGTTGTGCGCCGGCACGAGGCGCTGCGCACGACCTTCCACGAGCGGGACGGCCAGCCGGTCCAGGTGATCGCCCCGCCCGGCCCGTGGAGCGTGCCGGTGGTCGACTTGGCGGCGCTGCCGGCGGCTCGCCGCGAGAGGGCGGCGCGGCGGCTCGCCGAGGCGGCGGCGCTGCGGCCGTTCGACCTCGGGCGCGGGCCGCTGCTGCGCGCCGCTCTCCTGCGGCTCGGGGCGGGCGACCACGTCCTCTTCCTCGGCATGCACCACATCGTCTCGGACGGCTGGTCGCTGGGCGTCCTGGTGCGCGAGATCACGGCCCTCTACGGCGTGGCCGCCGGGCCGGCGGCGGCGGCGGCAGCGGCAGCGGTTGCATCATCGGCGCCGCCGCTGCCGCCGCTGCCGATCCAGTACGCCGACTTCGCCGTCTGGCAGCGCCGGCGGCTGACCGGCGAGGGGCTCGACGGCCAGCTCGCCTACTGGCGGGAGCGGCTGGCCGGGGCGCCGGCCGGGCTCGACCTGCCGACGGACCGGCCGCGCCCGGCTTCGCCCTCCCACCGCGGGGCGCGCCTGCTCGTCGACCTCGGAGGCGAGCTGGCGAGCGGCCTCGCCCGGCTCGCCCGCCTGCACGAGGCGAGCTCCTTCATGGTCCTCCTCGCCGGCTTCCAGGCGCTCCTCGGCAGGCTCTCCGGGCAGGACGACCTCACCGTCGGCTCGCCGATCGCCAACCGCACGCATCGTGAGCTCGAGGGGCTGATCGGTTTCTTCGTCAACACCCTCGTCCTGCGCGCCGACCTGTCGGGGGATCCCTCCTTCGGCGCCCACCTCGCCCGCGTGCGGCAGACGGCGCTCGACGCCTACGCCCATCAGGACCTCCCCTTCGAGCGGCTGGTGACGGAGCTGCGGCCGGAGCGGCAGCTGGGGGCGACGCCGCTCTTCCAGGTCCTCTGCGCGCTGCAGAACGCGCCGGTCGGCCGGATGGAGCTCCCCGGCCTCGCCATCGCCCCCCTCGAGCTCGCGGCGGCGACGGCGCGCTTCGAGCTCGAGCTCAACGCCCAAGAGGCGGACGGCTCGCTCGTCGCGGCGATCGCCTACCGCGCCGAGTTGTTCGACGCCGCGACGGTGCGGCGCCTCGCCGGCCATCTCGCGGCGCTGCTCGCGGCCGCCGTCGCCGGTCCGGAGCGGCGGCTCGCCGAGCTGCCGCTGCTCTCGCCGGCCGAGCGCCACCAGCTCCTCGCCGAGTTGAACGACACCGCGCGGGCGGCGGCGCCCGAGGGCGTCGTCGAGCGCTTCGCCGCCCAGGCGGCGCGGTCGCCGGGAGCCGTGGCGATCGAAGCCGCCGGCGGGCGGCTGACCTACGCGGAGCTCGACGGCGCCAGCGGCCGCCTCGCCCGGCGGCTGCGCCATGCCAGCGTGGGTCCGGGGGTCGTCGTCGGCCTCTTCGTCGAGCGCACGGTCGAGCTGCCCGCCGGCATCCTCGCCGTCTGGAAGGCCGGCGGCGCCTACCTGCCGCTCGATCCCAGCCTGCCGGCGCCTCGCCTCGCCTTTCTCCTCGCCGATTCGCAGGCGCCGGTGGTGGCGACGACGGCCGGGCTCGCCGGGCGATTGCCGCCGCTCGGCGGCGGCGTGCGGACGGTGCTCCTCGACGCCCAAGAGCCCTCCGGCGATCCCGCCGACGAGCCCTCCGACCCTCCCGCCGGCGATTCCGTCTTCGGGGAGGCTCCCGCCGCGGCGCCGCGGCCCGGCGACCTCGCCTACCTGATCTACACCTCGGGGACGACCGGCCAGCCCAAGGCCGCGCTGGTCGAGCATGGAAGCTTGGCGTCGACGCTCGATGCCGTCGCGCGCGGCTCCGCCTTCGGCGCCGGGGACCGCATGCCCTCGCTCGCCTCGTTCTCGTTCGACATCTTTCTCTTCGAGCTGCTGGCGCCGCTCCTCTCCGGCGGCACCTGCGTGCTGTTGCCGCTCCGCCCGACCCTCGACCCCGAGCGGCTCGCCGCCGCGCTCGCCACCGCGACCGCGCTCCACGCGGTGCCCGCCCTGATGCGGCAGGTGGTCGACCTGGTCGGCCGGCGCGGCGCCGCGGCCCCCGTCCTCCGCCACCTGTTCACCGGCGGCGACGCCGTGCCGGCCGACCTCCTGGCGGATCTGACCGCGACCTTCCCGCACGCCGCGGTGCAGGCGCTCTACGGTCCCACCGAGGCGGCGATCGTCTGCGCCGCCTGGCGGACGCCCCGGCAGGTTTCCCGGCTGGTTTCCCCGCTGGTTTCCCATACCGGCGAGGCGCGCTCCCTTCTCGGCCGGCCGCTCGCCGGCGTCGAGATCCGGCTCTGCGATCGCGCCGGCCAGCCGGTGCCGATCGGCGTCCGCGGCGAGATCTGGATCGGCGGCGCCGGCGTGGCGCGCGGCTACTGGCGGCGCGAGGAGCTGACGGCGGAGCGGTTCGTCAGCCGCGAGGGGCGGCGCTGGTTCCGCAGCGGCGACCTCGCCCGCCGGCTGCCGGACGGCAGGCTCGAGTTCCTCGGCCGCGCCGACGACCAGGTCAAGGTGCGCGGCTTCCGTATCGAGCCGGCGGAGGTCGAGGCGGCGCTCCTGGCGCATCCGAGCGTGACCGCGGCGGCGGTGCTGGCCCGCGAGACGGCGAGCGGGGACCGGCAGCTCGTCGCCTGCCTGGTGCCGCGGGCGGGCGGCGAGATCGACCGCCGAGAGCTCGCCGGCTTCCTCGCCGGCCGGCTTCCCGAGCCCATGGTGCCCGCCGTCTTCGTGTCGCTCGCCGCGCTGCCGCTCACCGCGCACGGCAAGGTCGACCGCCGGGCGCTCGCCGGGAGCGCGGCGCTGGCGGCTCCGGCCGCTGCCGCCGCGGCGCCGCCGCGCACGCCGGCCGAGGCCCTCCTGGTCGAGATCTGGCGCCAGGTGCTGCAGGTCGAGCGGGTGGGAGTCGACGACAATTTCTTCCGCCTGGGCGGCGACTCGATCCTCTCGATCCAGGTGGTGGCGCGGGCGCGGCAGGCCGGGCTCGCGCTGACGCCCCGGCAGCTCTTCGAGAGCCAGACGATCGCGGCTCTCGCCGCCGCCGCGCTCCCGGTGGGCGCCGCCGGCGAGCTCGCGGGCGAGCAGGGGCCGGTCGAAGGCGAGGCGCCGCTCACCCCCATCCAGCGCCATTTCCTCGCGCGGCCGGGGCCCGATCCGCACCATTTCAACCAGAGCCTGCTGCTCGCCATCGCCCGGCCGACCGCCCCGTCGACCCTCGCCCGAGCGGTCGCCGCCGTGACCTCGCATCACGACGCGCTGCGGCTGCGCTTCGAGCCTGCCGGCGCCGGCTGGCGCTCGTGGATCCCGCCGGCCGCCGCGAGCGGGGAGGACGCCTCCTTCCGGCTCGTCGACCTCGCGGCGCTCCCCGGAGAGCGCCTGGAGGCGGCGATCGACGCGGCGGCGGGCCAGCTCCAGGCCGGGCTCGACCTGACGCGCGGCCCGCTCTTCGCCGCCGCGTGCTTCGCCGCCGGCGCGGCGGCCCGCCACCGGCTCCTCCTCGTCGCCCATCACCTCGTCGTCGACGCCGTCTCCTGGCGGCTCCTCCTCGAGGACCTGGAGACCGTCTGTCGGCAGCTCGAGACGATGAATGCGATCGCTGCGATCGACGCGCTCGACGCGATCGACCCGCTGGCTGCGACCGCCGCGCCTGCTGCCATCCGCCTGCCGGCGAAGACCACCTCCTGGAAGCGTTGGGCGGAGCGGCTGGCGGAGCACGCACGGTCGGACGAGGTGCGCGCCGAGCTCCCCGGCTGGCTCGCCATGCAGGCCGCCGCGTCGCCGCCGCTGCCGGTCGACCGGCCGGGCGGGGACGACACCGCCGGGGCGGCGGCAGCCGTCGCGAGCGAGCTCTCGCCCGAGCTCACCGCGGCGCTCCTCACGGATGCCTCGGCGGCCTACCGCACCCGCGTCGACGAGCTGCTGCTCGCGGCCCTGACCCTCGCCTTCGCGCGCTGGACAGGGGAGCCGCGCCTGCTCGTCGACCTCGAAGGGCACGGCCGCGAAGAGGAGGCGGTGCCCGGGGCCGACCTGTCGCGCACCGTCGGCTGGTTCACGACGCTCTATCCGGTGGTCTTCGATCTGACGGCGACCGCCGGTCCGGGGGATGCGATCCGCGCCGTCAAGGAGCGGCTGCGCGCGCTCCGCCATCACGGCATCGGCTACGGCCTGCTGCGCCACCTGGCCGGCGGCGAGACCGGCGAGGCGCTCGCGGCCCTGCCCAGTCCCCAGGTCGTCTTCAACAACCTCGGCCAGCTCGACGCCGGGCTCGCGGCGCCGGGGGTGGCTCGATTCGTCCCCGTCGCCGAGCCTGCCGGAGCCGGGCGGAGCCCGCGGTCGCCGCGCCGCCACCGGATCGAGGTCGACGCCGCGGTCCTCGGCGGCCGCCTGCGCGTCGACTGGCGCTACGGCGCGCGAGCGCACGAGCGCGCCACGATCGAGCGCCTGGCGCGCGGCTTCGAGGCGGCGCTGGCGGAGCTCGTCGAGCACTGCCTGTCGCCCGCGGCGGGGGGCTTCTCGCCGGCGGATTTCCCGCTCGCCGGCCTCGACCCGGCGAGGCTCGACGCGCTCGCCGGGACCGGCGCCCGCCTCGACCGCACCATCGAAGACCTCTATCCGCTGGCGCCGCTCCAGGAGGGCATGCTCTTCGAGAGCCTCTACGCTCCCGGCGCGGAGCTCTACTTCGAGCACCTGAGCGCCGACTTCGCGGGCCCCCTGGACCACGGCGCCTTCGTCGGCGCCTGGCAGGCGCTCGTCGACCGCCACCCGGCGCTGCGCACCTCCTTCCTCTGGGATGGCCAGGAGGCGGCCGCGGGGGACGGTGCGCCCCTCGGCCTCGAGCGGCCCCTCCAGGTGGTGCGGCGCGGCGTCGAGCTGCCGTGGACGTTCGAGGACTGGCGGCTGGTGCCGCGCCAGGAGATCCCGGCCCGCCTCGCCGCCTGGCTCGCCGCCGACCGCGCGCGACCCTTCGACCTGGCGCGGCCGCCGCTCCTGCGCGCCGCTCTGCTGCGGACGGGCGAGCGGCGGGCCCGCTTCGTCTGGAGCTTCCATCACCTGATCTTCGACGGCTGGTGCTTCGCGATCCTCTTCCGCGAGCTGTTCGAGCTCTACCGGGCGGCGGTCTCCGGTGCCGCGGCCGCCCTGCCGCCCGCCCGCCCCTACCGCGATTTCCTCGCCTGGCTGGCGCGGCGGGACCGAGCCGCGGACGAACGCTACTTCCGGCGGCTGCTCGCCGGCTTCGCCGCGCCCACCCGCCTGCCGCTCGACCGGCTGGACGCCCGGCCGGGCGACGGCGCCGCCGAAGACGAGCTGCGTCTCCCGCCGGCGCTCGCCGCCGGCCTCGCCGCGCTGGCCGAAGCCCGCGGCCTGACCCTCGCCACCCTGGTGCAGGGCGCCTGGGCGGTGCTCCTCGCCCGCTACGGCGGGGAGGAGGACGTCGTCTTCGGCAGCGTGCTCTCGGGCCGGCCGGCGGAGCTGCCGGGGGTCGAGTCGATCGTCGGCCTCTTCATCAACACGCTGCCGGTGCGCGTCGCGGTCGCGCCGCGCTCGCCGCTCGCCGCCTGGCTGACGGATCTCCAGGGCCGCCTCCTCGAGCTGCGCCAGCACGAGGCGGCGCCGCTCGCCGAGGTCCAGCGCGCCAGCGAGCTACCCCCCGGCGAGCCGCTCTTCGGCAGCCTCGTCGCCTTCGAGAACTACCCGCTCGACGACTCGTTGGGAGAGGGCGGCGGCGACCTCACGGTGAGTGACGTGACGTTCACCGACCGCGCCGACTACCCGCTGTCGCTCGCCGCGATCCCCGGCCGCGGCCGTCCCGCGCTCGCCCTGCGCCTGGCGCACGACCGGCGGCTCGACCCGACCACGGCGCGCCGCCTGCTCGCCCATCTCGAGCGGCTGCTGGGCGCCTTCGCGGCCTCCCCAAAGGCTCCCGCGCTGACCTTGGACGAGCTGCCGGCGCTCGCCGCGGCCGAGCGCCACCAGCTCCTCTACGAGTGGAACGACACGGCGCCCGGCGGCGAAGAGGACGGGGAAGCCGGTCGCCTGCACGAGCCGGTCCTCGCGCGGGCGCGCCGGTCGCCCGAGGCGGTGGCGGTCGTCGCCGGGGACGACGCGATGACCTACGGCGAGCTCGCGCGGCGGGCCCGGAGCCTCGGCGCCCGCCTGCGCGCGCTCGGCGCCGGGCCGGAGGCGCGGGTGGCGCTCGCCGTCGAGCGCTCGCCGGAGATGGTGATCGCCCTCCTCGGCATTCTCGCCGCCAGCGGCGCCTACGTGCCGATCGATCCCGAGACGCCCGCCGACCGCCTGAGCTTCCTGCTCGCCGACGCGCGGCCGGCGCTGCTCCTCACCTCCGCCGCGCTCTTCCCCCGCCTGCCGGCGGAGCTGCGCCGCTCCGACGCCGAGGTGCCGGTCGTGACGCTCGATGGGGATGGAGAGAGCGGCCCCGGGCTCGACGCGGCATCGGCGGACGAAGAGGCCGCGGCACCGGCAGCAGGGCTCGGCGGGCGCGGCGCGGCGCAGACGGCCGGCGCGGTCGATCCCGCGGGTCTCGCCTACGTGATCTACACCTCGGGCTCGACCGGGACGCCCAAGGGAGTCGCCGTCGCCCACCGCTCCGCCACGGCCTACGCACGCACGATCGCGCGGCTCTACGGACTCGGCCCGGGCGACCGCGAGCTGCAGTTCGCCTCGGTGAGCTTCGACGCCAGCGTCGAGGAGATCTTCGCGCCGCTCGCCGCGGGGGCGGCGATCGTCCTCCGCGCCGGGCCGGCGGAGGAGCCGCCGCGGTTCCTCGACGACTGCGCGGAGCAGGCGATCACGGTCCTCTCCCTGCCGACCGCCTACTGGCATCAGATCGCGGCGGCGCGCGAGGCCGAGGACCTGCCGCTGCCGCCCGGCCTCCGGCTCGTCGTCGTCGGCGGCGAGCGCGCCCTCCCCGAGCGCTGGATCTCCTGGGCCGCGCGGGCTGCCCGAGAACACGGCGCGGGCCGCGGCGTGCGGCTGGTCAACGCCTACGGCCCCACCGAGGCGACGGTCGCGGCGACGCTCCACGAGCGTCCTGCGGCCGAGGGCGGCGAGCTCCTCGCCGGCCGGCGCGAGGTGCCGATCGGCCGTCCGCTCCCCGGCGTGCGGGCGTACGTCGTCGATCGCGGTCTGCGGCCGGTGCCAGCGGGGGCGCCCGGCGAGCTGCTGCTGGGGGGCGTGGGGCTCGCCCGCGGCTACCTCGACCGTCCGGGGCTGACCGCCGAGCGGTTCGTCCCCGACCCCTTCGCCGGGGCGCCCGGCGAGGGCGGCGGGCGGGCGCCCGGCTCCCGTCTCTATCGCACCGGCGATCTCGCCCGCCTCCTCGCGGACGGCACCTTGGAGCTCGCCGGCCGGCTCGACACCCAGGTCAAGGTCCGCGGCTTCCGCGTCGAGCTGGGGGAGATCGAGGCCGCCCTGGCCGCCCATCCGGACGTGCGCGATGCCGCGGCCGGTGTGCGCGAGGACGCCTCCGGCAACCGGCGGCTGGTGGGCTACGTCGTGGCGCGCGACCCGGCGTCGCCGGTCGCCGCCGCGGCGCTCCGGGCGTTCCTGGGAGAGCGGCTGCCGGCCTACATGGTCCCGGCGCGAGCTCGTCCTCCTCGCCGCCCTGCCGCTCACCGCCTCCGACAAGCTCGACCGGCGGGCGCTGGCACAGGCGACGCCCGCGGCGCCGGAAGTGGAGGAGCAGCCCTTCCGGGCGCCGCGCAACGCGATCGAGGAGCGGCTGGCGGCGATCTGGTCGGGTCTCCTCGGAGTGGAGCGGGTCGGCCTCGACGACGATTTCTTCGCCTTGGGCGGCCATTCGCTCCTCGCCACCCAGCTCGCCTCGCGGCTGCGCCGCGAGCTCGGCGTGGAGCTGCCGCTCCGGCGCATCTTCGAGCTGCGGCGCCTGGAGGCGCTCGCCGGCGAGGTCCTGGCGCGCACCTTGGCCGAGCGCGCCGGCGGCGCGGTGGAGGGGATGATCGACGACCTCGACGGCCTCTCGGACGAGGAGGCGCTCGCCCTCCTGGCGGCCGAGGAGGCGGCCGACCGGCCGTGATTCTCGCCGCCGAATCCGCCATGCTAGAATCCCGCCCTCGCCGAGGGGGGAAGCTCCGGATCGAAGGGTGCCGGCGGTCCCTCGCGGCGCGGCAGTCCGGGGAGGCGTGGCCGAGTGGACAATGGCAGCAGACTGTAAATCTGCCGGGCTAAGCCCTACGTTGGTTCGAATCCAGCCGCCTCCACCACATCCTCTCGTCCCAGCCGTCCGAGCGGTTCCCGAGCGGGAGTAACTCAGGGGTAGAGTCACAGCCTTCCAAGCTGTTGGTCGCGGGTTCGAATCCCGTCTCCCGCTCCAGTCTTTTCAAGCACTTACAGCATGCGTTATCCGGCTTCCAGCTCTCCGGGTAAGCAGGGGATAAACACCTATGGTCCGGCACCGGGCTCGGGCTCGAAGATCTGTTCGATGGCGAGGCCGAAGAGGTGTGCGAGACCGAAGGCGAGCGGCAGGCTCGGGTCGTAACGGCCGGTTTCGATCGCGTTGACGGTCTGGCGCGAGACGCCGAGGCGCTCCGCGAGCTCGGCCTGCGACCAGCGGCGCTCCGCGCGGAGCACGCGAAGGCGGTTCGTCAAGGCGCGCCGCTGCCGCCGTAGCGCCGCGCACCGAGCCAGGAACCGGCGCCCCAGGCGAGCATCATGGCGAGAGCGGTGGCGTTCTCGCCGATCTCCGGCGCGCCGAGCTTCTCGAGCAGCGGATAGAGGATCGAGAAGACCGCGCCCGTGCCGAAGCCCAGGGCCAGGGCCTCGGTCTGGATCTTGCGCAGCAGCTCGTCGGCGGCGCGGAGGAAGACCAGGAAGCTGCGGACCGCCACGATGGCGAGGAGCGCCGTGAGGCCGGCGAGGAGCCACGGGAGCGCCGCAGGGAGCGACGCCCGCCAGCGGAGCGCCGCCGTAGCGCCCAGGTAGGCAAGCGTCGCGGCGAAGAGCCAGAAGTTCGCGCGGCGCTGGTTCCGCGCGTCGCGCACGGTGTAGAAGCCGGCGCAACCCGGTCCGGCCGCGGTCTCGGCGGGCTCCGGGAGAGTCGGTTGCACGATCAGCCTCCGGCTTCCGCCGGAAGCCCGGCGGCGAGCCAGCCCGAGATCCCCGCCGAGAGGACGTGAACCTCGCGGTAGCCCATCTTCCGGGCGCGCCGCGCCGCCCGCGGGGCTTTGCTGCAGAGCGGGTTCGAGCAGTAGAAGACGAGAGCGTGATCCCGTTCGGCCGGGAGGTCGCTGTCGAGAAACGTCTCCGGGTCGAGGTGGCGGGCTCCCGGAATCCGCGCGGCGATCCAGCTGCCGCGCGAGTTGACGTCGAAGATCGCGATCCGTTCGCTCTGCATCCGCCGGCGCAGGGTCGCGGGATCGACGGTCTTGAGGCCCATCAGACGAGCGAGCATGCCGAGTCCTCCTTTCGCGCCGGCCCTACACGTGCCGGCAAGGCGCCCGCCCGCCGTGCGCGGCGCAGGATGACGGGGACGGCGGCGCAGCAGCCGACTGGCTCCTTGCCGGAAAGGCAGTGAATCACTCTCCCCACGGCCAAAACTGTAAAGCACGATTGTCTTTGTGTCAAGGATGGCAGACTACTCGCGCCTGTAGCCGAGGTACGCCGGAACCCGCGGACACCGGCCACAACGCCAGCCTGAGGCTGCCGCTCAAACCGGAAGAGTTTTGTCGGCGGGGAAGGGGCAGCCCTCCGGGCAGCGGATAGATTCAACAGGACCTTCCCCCGATCCTGCGCTTCGCTCAGGATGACAACCGGGGGGAGCTCGCGAGTCGATAGTCGACCGACTTGCGAGACGTCCCGCTAGCGTAGGCCGAACAGGTACAGGAGCGCCGCGTACCCGCTGGGCAGAAGCTGGGACGGCTCCTCGAGACTCTGCGTAGCGCACCGCCATCTCGAGGAAGAAGCGGGCGTGGAAGAATGCTTCCAGGATCGGTCGCGTCACCTCGGTCCACCGCGCGTTGTCCTCGAGCTTGAACGCCTTCCCGGTCCCCGCCTGGACGATCTGGACGAACCAGGGGTGGAGCGGGCGATCGGGGGCGAGGGCCCGCAGCTTCTCGACGATCGACTCGGTGCAACCCTGGAGCCCATAGACCTTGAAGCTCTGGTGGTAGAAGCGATAGACGGGGTCCTCATAGCCCCAGTGATCGCTGCATCTCGCGAGCAGCTCCTCCAGCTCGCGCCGGTCGCGCCGCAAGCTCAGGAGGAGCGCGCCTTGGGCGTTCGGCGCGGCCCCCTCACCGGCATCGGCAGGGACGTCTGGAGAAGACGGGGGGCGGGCCGCGGCTGCTCTTCAGGCTCGGCAAGCAAAGACAGCGTGGAGGGGTCCGGGAACCAGATCGTCGTAGGACGAGGGAAGGTCGGGAGCCGGGCGCACCTCCTTGGCCGGACGGATCCACTCGACACGGGAGTGAGTGAAGCGCACCACGTACTCGATCCAAGAAGGGTCTTCCGCAGCGACGTGGGTGTAGATCGAGACGTCGCCGTGCAGCGGCCACTCGATGTCGCGCTCCGGCCCTCGCCCGCTGCGCCGCGCATGGCGCAACAACCGGCCGTCCCGGGTGATGGTGTACTTGCCGAGGGTGCATTCGAGATCCTTGGTCTGGAAGTCCAGAGCCTGATGCCGCGCATCCGGCAGCGGGTACTCGCAGAAGATGGTATCGAAGAGGCCCATGGCAGATTCCGGCGGCGCCGATCCTCGAAGGATAGCGCAGGCCCCTCGGAGGCGTGGTCACTCCGGCAGCGACTCGCTACAGTCAGGCTCAGGCTACGGCTTGATCTGGCAGCGACAACCGCCCGACGCCGCAACGGCTCAGGACGGCGAGACGCCAGCCGAGCCTAGCGCCATCCGGCGGTGGGCGCGGCGCGGTTTTCAGCGATGCGCCGTCACGCCGACTTGTCGGCACGTGTCGAGCACCGGGCAGGTCGAGCATCGCGGCAGGCTGCCGGTGCAGATGTGCTTGCCGAAGGGAACCAGCAGGCGGTTGATCTCCACCCAATATGCCTTGGGAAGCTTTTCTTCCAGGGCGAGCATCGTCCGCTCCGGCGTCGACTGCCCCACGTAGCCCCAGCGGTTGGTGACGCGGTGGACATGGATGTCGACACCGATCCGGGCTTGGCCGCAGCCGATCCCGAGCACGAGGTTGGCGCACTTGGGGCCGACACCGGCAAACGAGAGCAGCACCGCGTCCTCGCACGGGAGGCCGCCGTCGTGCTCCGCCACGATGCGGCGGCAGATCTCGCGGATCTGCCGCGCCTTGGCTTCGTGGAAGGTGCTGGCGCCGATCGCCGCGTCGATCTGCCCCGCGGTCAGCCGGCTCATCTGCGCCGGCGTGCGGGCGAGCCCGAACAGGCGCCGGGAGCAGACCAGCGTGACCTCGTCGCGAGTGCGGATCGAGAGGATGCAGGCGACGAGCAGCTCGAACGGGAAGGCGAAACCCTCCTCGGCGAGAGCGAACAGCGCCGCCTTGGGAAATGGCCGCACGGCTTGGCGGACCCGCTGGATCACCGCATCGATGTCGAAGGGGCGCTCGGGAGCCATGGAGGACATGATCCACACGAAAGGTCCGCATGTCCATACCCTGGTTACCTGTTTCGGGAACTTCGATCACCTATAGGCAGCCCGAGGCGGCTCACGGCGCCGCCTCGGTAGGGCGCGCCACGGAACGTGCGCGTTTCCGGTCCGCGGACGCACGCATGTTAGTCTCCGTGCGATCCCTCTCGACGCTCGACCGGAGGTCTGCCTGCCCCGTTCTCCCCGTTTCCGTTCCGCGCTCCTGCCGGCCGTGGCCGCCCTGCTCATCGCGCCGCTCGCCGCCGGCGCGCAGCCCGCGAGCCTGGTCCGGGACATCGACCCGCGGCCGCCGGACCCCGCCGTGTCGATCGCCACCCCGATCGACACCTTTCCGCTCGCCGCCGGCCCGGAGCTCTACTTCACCGCCGCGACCGAGGCGTCGGGCTCCGAGCTGTGGCGGACCGATGGCACGCCTCTCGGCACGCGACAGATCGCGGACCTCTGCCCGGGCCCGTGCGGCTCCTCTCCCCAGCTCTTCAACGCGCGGGGCAACGTCGCGCTCTTCGCCACCCGGAGCTCCGAGCCCGGCGCTCTGCCCTGGCATCAGGTCTGGCGCACCGACGGCACGCGGGCGGGAACCTACACGCTCACCCCGGCCGGGCTCGACTTCGTCTATCCCCCTCTCTATTGGGACGACGAGGCCGCGTATTTCGCCCTCTGCGACCGAGCCTTCGGCGGGGCGAGGCATTGCGCGCTCTGGCGCAGCGACGGCACCCTCCCCGGCACCTGGCGCATCGTCGGGCCCGCGGCCGGGGGAGAGATCCTGGCCGTCCGCAGAGCGGGGGGAAGCTGTTCGTCGTCACCAGCGACGGATCGCTGGTGCTGGGGAGGGATCTCTGGGTGAGCGACGGCACGGCCGCCGGCAGCCGCAAGGTCGCGGTGATCCCGTTCAGCTATTTCATCGCCCCCGCGGGCGATCGCTTCCTCTGGATCAACTCCGCCCAGTTCGACGAGCTCTGGTCGAGCGACGGCACCGCCGCCGGCACCGGGGTGCTCCGGCGCTTCACGGCGCGGGACCCCTTTCCAGCGGACCGGTCCTACCAGAGCGCCGGCGGCAAGGTCTACCTGCCCGCCGACGACGGCGTCCACGGCGTGCAGCTGTGGGAGACCGACGGCACGGAGGGCGGCACGCGGCGCGTCACCGATTTCGCCGCGCCGCAGACGGTCGCGGGCTTCAACGTGTTGGACACCGCGAGCCTCGGCGGGCGCCTGCTGTTCCAGGCGGCCGACTCGCGGGGGCTCTACCATCTCTTCGCGATCGACGGCCCCACGTCGCCGCCGGTCCAGCTCTCGCCGGCCGTCTCGGGCGGCAGCGCTCTGGTGAGCGTCGGCGGGCGGGCGCTGTTCTTCGCCGACGACGGAATCCACGGCCTCGAGCCGTGGTCGACCGACGGCACCGTCGCCGGGACGGCGATGGTCGCGGACCTCTGCCCGGGGGCGTGCGCCACGCCGGTGAGCGGCCTCCTCTCGACCTCCATCGGCCCGGTCTTCACCATCGGCGAGCCCGGAGGACGCGCCGACCTCTGGGTGACCGACGGCACCTCGGCGGGGACCCGCCGGCTTTCCGACTTCGCACCCGGCGCGGCCCCCGACGTCGAGGAGCTGCTGGCGGCGATCGCCGGCAAGGTCTTCTTCCTGGCCAAGGATGCGGCGCACGGCGAGGAGCTGTGGGTCGCCGACGGAAAACCCGGGGGCACGCATCCGGTGGGGGAGGTCGGCCTCGGCGAGGCGTCCTCTTCCCCCGACCGCTTCGCCGCTCTCTCCGGCCGGCTCTTCTTCACCGCCTGCGACGGCTCGACCCGCGACGTCTGGACCAGCTTGGGGACGGCCGCGACGACGGTGGCGGTGGGACCCCCGTCGAGGTCCGGCTGCAGCGACGAGGACTTCGCGGCCGACCACTCCCTCACGCCGGCTGGCGGCGCGGTCTACTTCCTGCACCCCGGCGATCGCGGCGAGGAGCTCTGGAGGACCGACGGCACGCCGGCGGGCACGGCGCAGGTCCCCGGCGGGCCGACCACTGGACCCGGCGACGATCTCACCGCCTTCCAGGACGGCGTCTGGTTCAGCACCCAGACGCCGACCCATGCCGAGCTCTGGCGCGCCGATGCTGCCGGGGCGCAGGAGGTCTCGCGCTTCGACGACGGCACCTACACGGTCAAGTCGCTCTCGGCGGTCGGTCCGCGCCTCCTGTTCTTCGCCGGGGACGTCGACACCCTCAGCCTCTTCACGTCGGACGGGACGGCGGCCGGCACGCGGCGGATCGCCGGGCCGTTCAACTCGTACGACGCCGGTCTCCCGCCGCCCGTGCCGCGCTTCGTGACCCTGGGCGCGACGAGCTTCTTCATCGCGCAGGCGGTCGCCGACTACGCCGGCGAGCTATGGAAGACCGACGGCACCGCCGCCGGCACCGCGCTCGTCCGCCGCCTAGAAGGACTATCCCGGCCTGCCGCTCGTCGCCACGGGACAGGCCGCCTTCTTCTTCGACACGCCGCCGGAGGGGCCCCCCGGCGCGGTCGCCCTCTGGCGTTCCGACGGGACGCCGGCGGGGACGGTGGCGATCCGCTCGTTCCCGGCCGCTCCCTTCCCCGCGCTGCTCGCGGCCGCCGGCGACCGCCTCTACTTCAACGCCGACGACGGCGTGCACGGCGTCGAGCTGTGGACGAGCGACGGCACCGCCGCCGGCACCCGGCTCGTCGCCGACCTCTCCCCCGGCGCCCTGGGCTCGTACCCTCACGACTTGACGCCGGCCGGAGGCTTCCTCTACTTCGGCGCCGACGATGCCTTCCACGGCGACGAGCTGTGGCGGACCGACGGCACGGCGGCCGGCACGCGCCTGGTCCAGGACATCGCGCCGGAGGCCGCCGCCTCGTCGCCCGATCACCTGATCGTCGCCGGCGATCGGCTCTACTTCGTCGCCGACGACGGGCTCCATGGCCGCGAGCTGTGGTCGCTCGCGCTCGCCGGCGGGCCGGCGGCCTGCCAGCCGGCGGCCGACCGCCTCTGCCTCGCGGGCGGCCGCTTCCAGGTGACCGCGGAGTGGCGCGACTTCCAGGGCGGCGCCGGGCACGGCACCGCCGTGCCGCTCACCGCCGACACCGGCTACTTCTGGTTCTTCGATCCCGCGAACGTCGAGGTGGTGACCAAGGTCCTCGACGGCCGCGGCCTGAACCAGGCCTTCTGGGTCTTCTATGGCGCCCTCTCGACGGTCGAGTACGCGCTGACCGTGACCGACGTCGAGACCGGCCTCACCCGCCGCTACGAGAACCCCGCCGGCCAGCTCGCGAGCGTCGGCGACACCGACGGCTTCGGCCCGCTGGGGGCGCGCGACACGGCGCCGCCGCGATCGCTCGCCGCGGCGCGGCAGGCCGCGCCGGCGGCCCTCGTCGCCGCGCGCACCGATCCCCGCGCGGCGACCGGGAGCTGCGCGGCGAGCTCCGGGACGCTCTGCCTTTCCGGCGGCCGTTTCGCGGTGACGGCCGCCTGGAAGGACTTCCAGGGGCACACCGGCACCGGCACCGCCGTGGCGCTCACCGGCGACACCGGCTACTTCTGGTTCTTCGACCCGGCGAACGTCGAGGTGGTGACCAAGGTCCTCGACGGCCGCGCCGTCAACGCGAAGTTCTGGCTCTTCTACGGCGCGCTCTCCTCGGTCGAGTACACGCTGACCGTCGTCGACACGCAGACCGGCGCCGTCAAGACGTACAGGAACCCGAGCGGCACCCTGGGCAGCCGCGCCGACACCGACGCCTTCTGAGCGGCCTGAGCGGCCCGGGCTGGGGCCGGCACGGGCGGCGCCGGCCTCCTTCGCCCTCGTGATAGCTTCCGCTGCGCTCGGCTTCCGGCTCGCGGCTCCAGGCCGGCTCGCGCCCGAGCGCACCGCTCCTCGAGGATCTCCTCCGATGCCCGACACCTCGCCCGCCGCTCCGGGGCGCGACTTCATCCGCGAGAGGGTCGACCGCGACCGCGCCGCCGGCCGGCACGGCGGACGGGTGGTCACCCGTTTTCCCCCGGAGCCCAACGGCTACCTCCACATCGGTCACGCCAAGTCGATCTGCCTCAACTTCGGCCTCGCGCTCGAGAACGGCGGCGCCTGTCATCTCCGGCTCGACGACACCAACCCGGAGACCGAGAGCGAGGAGTACGTCGAGGCCATCCGGCGGGACGTGCGCTGGCTGGGCTTCGACTGGGGAAAGAACTTCTTCCACGCCTCGGACTACTTCGAGCGCCTCTACGACTTCGCCGTCGAGCTGATCCGCCGCGGCGACGCCTACGTCGACAGCCTCTCCGAGGACGAGATCCGCGAGTTCCGGGGCACCGTCACCGAGCCCGGCCGGAACAGCCCCTACCGCGACCGCACCATCGAGGAGAACCTCGATCTCTTCGCCCGCATGCGGGCCGGCGAGCTCGCCGACGGCGCCTGCGTGCTGCGCGGCAGGATCGACATGGCGGCGCCCAACATGAAGATGCGGGACCCGCTCTTCTACCGCATCAAGCACGCCACCCACTACCACCGCGGCGACGCCTGGTGCATCTACCCGATGTACGACTTCGCCCACCCGCTGTCGGACGCCATCGAGGGCATCACCCACTCGCTCTGCACGCTCGAGTTCGAGAACAACCGGGAGGTCTACGACTGGCTGGTCGACACTCTGCCCTTCCCGGACCCGCCGCGGCAGATCGAGTTCGCCCGCCTCAACCTGACCTACACCCTGATGAGCAAGCGCAAGCTCCTGGAGCTCGTCGAGCGCCGGCTGGTGGACGGCTGGGACGATCCGCGCCTGCCGACCCTCGCCGGCCTGCGCCGCCGCGGCTTCACCCCCGCGGCGCTGCGCGACTTCTGCGAGCGCATCGGCGTCGCCAAGGCAAACAGCACGGTGGACGTGACGCTCCTCGAGCACTGCCAGCGCGAGGACCTGAACCCGGAGGTTCCCCGCGTGCTCTGCGTGCTGCGGCCGCTCAAGCTGGTGATCGAGAGCTACCCCGAGGGCCAGGTCGAGGAGCTGGAGGCGCCGCTCTACCCGCACGACGTGCCGAAGGAAGGGAGCCGGAAGATCCCCTTCTCGCGCGTCCTCTACATCGAGCGCGACGATTTCGCCGAGGTGCCGCCGAAGGGGTTCCATCGCCTGTCGCCCGGCCGCGAGGTGCGGCTGCGCTACGCCTATTTCGTGCGCTGCGAGAGCGTCGTCAAGGATGCCGCGACCGGCGAGATCGTCGAGGTGCGCTGCAGCCACGACCCCGAAACGCGCGGCGGCTCGGCGCCGGACGGCCGCAAGGTGCCCGGCACCCTCCACTGGGTGTCGGCCGAGCGCGCGAGGCCGGTCGAGGTGCGGATCTACGATCGCCTCTTCCGCGTCGAGCGGCCGGATCTCGCGGAGGGTGGCTTCGAGTCGGTCTTGAACCCCCATTCGCTCGAGACGCTCGCCGGCGCCCGCATCGAGCCGGCGGCGCTCGGCGCCGGGATGGGCGAGCGCCTGCAGTTCGAGCGGCAGGGCTACTTCTTCCGCGACCCCGTCGATTCGACCTCCGAGCGCCCCGTCTTCAACCGCATCGTGCCGCTGCGGGATACGTGGGCGCAGGAGATCCAGACGCGATCTCCCGCCGCGCCCGCGCCGAAGCCGCCCGAGCCGAAGGCGCCCAAGGCACCCAAGGAATCGGAAGCGAAGGTCCCGGCGCCGCTCTCGGCGGAGGAGATGGAGCGGCTGGAACGGCTGCGCCCCGAGCTCCTGCCCGTCGTCCGGAGCGTGCTCGCCGCGCATCCCACGGAAGTGGAGCGCTACCGAAGCGGCAAAGCCGGGCTCCTGGGCTTCCTCGTCGCGCAGGTGCTGAAGCAGGCGTCCGCGGCCGGTGGCAAGGCCGAACCCAAGCTGGTCAACGTGCTGCTGGCGGAGACGCTGGGCTCGCCCTGAGATCCGCCGGCCACGCGAGGTGCAGTGGGCAGACCGGAAGTCGCGGTCTGTCCGGTGATAACACGGCGGCGAACCGCCAGGAGGAGACGATGGCCAAAGGCAAAGGCGCCCAGAAGAAAGAGACCAAGAAGCCCAAGAAGGCCGCGGTGAAGGGCGCCGCGGGCGCGTCGAAAGACGCCAAGAAGAAGTAGCGGCTGCCTCTCGAGAAGGCTGCCCGTCGTAGTCCTCGAGCGCCGGCGCGAGCCGGCGCGTCGCATTCCGGCCTCGCTTCCTTCCTCTCGCGGTGAGATCACCCGCGCCTCGCCCGCACAAACTCCATCCTCACCGCATGCCGCCGGTTCCGAAGGTCACGGCGAGCTCGACCTTCCTGCCGCCGCGGTCGACGACCGCCTTGGCGGTCTCTCCCGGCTTCGACTGGCGCAGGACGTACATGAAGTCGTAGATGTCGCGGATCGGCTTGCCGGCGAGCTCGACGAGGAGGTCGCCGCGCTCTATCCCCGCCTTGGCCGCGGCGCCCTGCGGCCGCACGTTGGCGATGAGCACGCCGGGCCGGCCGTCGCCGGCGTAGTCGGGGATGGTGCCGAGCGAGGCGCCGTAGGAGCGCGCGTCGCCCTGGGGAGCGGGGGCGGGGGCGCTCTTGTAGGCGAGGCGGGCGGGATGGTCGGCCACCTCGCGGGCGAGGTCGGCGACCAGCAGGGCGACGCGCTCGCCGCCGGCGGCGTTGATCTTGTCGGCGGTGTCCGACGGCTTGTGGTAGTCCTCGTGGGCGCCGGTGAAGAAGTGGAGCACCGGCACGCCCGCGGCGTAGAACGGGCTGTGATCGGAGGGGCCGTAGCCGTCGCCCGAGAGCGTGCAGCCCACGAGCTCGCGGCGGCAGGCCGGCGGCACCATCTGCTTCCATTCCTCGGCGGTCTCGGCGCCCAGCACGGTGAGCCGGTTGTCGCGCAGGCGTCCGACCATGTCCATGTTGAGCATGGCGATCAGGTCCTTGACCGCGAGGCCGGCCGGCGGCCGGCGGGTGAAGGCGGTCGAGCCGAGCACGCCCTCCTCCTCGCCGGAGAAGGCGACGAAGTAGACGTCGCGGCGCAGCCGCCCGCGCTCGGCCGCCAGCGCGCGCGCGACCTCGAGCAGCGCCGCCGTGCCGGAGGCGTTGTCGTCGGCGCCGTGGTGGACCTCGTGCGAGTCCGGAGCGAGCGAGCCGGCGCCGCCCAGGCCCAGGTGGTCGTAATGGGCGCCGACCAGCACCGCGCCGGGCAGCCGGTCGGCCGCTCCGGCGGGGAGCCGCCCGATCACGTTGGCGGCCGCCGCGGTGCGGCGGGTGAGGCGCACGCGGAGGGCGGCGCGATGGCCGCCGGCGCCGAACAGCGCGCCGCCCGCGGCGCGGGTGACGAGCGCCACCGGGATACCGGCATCGCCCCCCTGCCCGACCGCCGCGTCGACGACGGGCTGGGGCAGCGGCGCGTCCGCCGGCGGGGCGGCGCCGGCGCCGCCGGTGGACGCGGACGGCAGGTCGACCACGATCATCCCGCGCGCGCCGTGCTGGCGCGCCGTGTAGGCCTTGTAGCGGAGGTCGCCGTAGCGCCCCTCGGCGGCGCCGGCGAAGGATTTTCCCGCCGGCGTGAAGCGGCGCACGGCCACCACCTTGCCGCGCACGTCCAGCCCCTTGTAGTCGTCGACGCCCAGCTCGGGGGCGACGATCCCCCAGCCGGCGGCGACGACCGCGCCCTCGGCGTCCCCCGAGGACGAGAACCCGGCCGGCTGGAAGGCGGAGCGGTCGAGCGGCGCGCCGTCGATCGCCACCGCGGTCCCCGGCTCGACGCCGACCGCCACGGGCACATCGAAGCTCTGGAGATAGGTCCCGCCGTCGCCCGCGGGCGCCAGGCCGAGGCCGCGGAAGCGGTCGGCCAGCCAGCGCTCGGCGGCGGCGAGGCCGGCGAGTGCCGATGCCGCGGCCCTGGCGGGCGTCGTCGGCCAGCCAGCGCACGTCGGCGGCGAAGTGCCCGGCGCCGGCGGTTTCCGGCGCCCCTGCTGACGAAGAGCCTGGCACCTTTTCCAGCACCTTTTCCACCCCCGGCGAAGAGCCTGGCACCTGCGCCGGCGCGTCGATCCAGCGGGCTACGAAGACGTTGGTCTCGTGCGGGGCTCCGTGGTTGCGGTTGGAGGCGAAGGCGAGGCGCTTGCCGTCGGGCGAGAACATCGGGAAGCCGTCGAAGCCGGGGGAGTCGGTGATCCGCTCGAGGCCCGTGCCGTCCGTGTTCACCGCCCAGAGCTCGAACTCGCGCCCGGCGGGATCGCCGTAGTTGGAGGAGAAGATCACTCGCTCGCCGCTGGGGAAGAAGGAAGGGGCGAAGGAGGCGGCGTCGAGGTAGGTGAGCTGGCGCGCCTCGCTGCCGTCGGCGTTGGCGGTCCAGATCTCGAGCTTGCCCGGCCGCACCAGCCCGCGCGCCAGGAGCTTCCGGTAGTCGTCGAGCTCGGTCCCCACCGGCCGCGAGGCGCGCCAGACGATCTTCCGGCAGTCGGGAGAGAAGTAGGCGCCGCCGTCGTAGCCCGGGGCGTGGGTCAGCCGCTTGACGTTGCCGCCATCGGCATCCATCCGGTAGAGCTCGAGATCGCCGTCACGGTCGGAGGTGAAGATCAGCGAGCCGTCCTTGGGGCAGACGGTCGTCTCGGCGTCGTAGGCGGAGTTCTCGGTCAGCCGCCGGAGGTCGCTGCCGTCCGGCTTCGCGGTCCAGATCTCATAGGTCGGGTAGACGGCCCAGACGTAGCCCTGCGAGCGGTCGGCCGGCGGCGGGCAGGCGTCGCCCGCGGCGTGGGTGGAGGAGAAGAGCACGCGGCTGCCGTCCGGGGTGAAGTAGGCGCAGGTGGTCCGTCCTTTGCCGGTCGAGACCAGCGCCGGAGCGCCGCTGCCATCCGCCGGGAGGCGGAAGATCTGGTCGCAGGAATAGGGCGGGCGGGTCGACTGGAAGATCAGCTCCCGGCCGTCGGGCGACCAGTACGCCTCGGCGTTCTGGCCGCCATGGGTGAGCTGGATGACGTCCGCCAGGTGCGCCTCGCGGGGATGGGCGGCGACCGCGGCCGGTGCCGCGATGCCGTCTCGCGCGAGCAGCGCGACGAGGAGAGCGGCGGCGAGCGGCGGCGCGGTGCGGAGGATCGATCTCATCGCTGGGAATCCTCGGGGAATCCTTGGGGGCGGCGAGATGGCCACCTGGCGCTGGGCAGAGCGTAGCACCGCTCGGCGATCGCCGGCGCCAGGCCCTGGCCGCCCTGACCTGGAGACGTGGGCTTCTGCCGGTTCGCACCCGCGTCAGGGCGGCGGTGGAGCGGCCGGAGCCGGGGCCGGAGGGGCAGCGGGCTCGGGCACCAGGTCGTAGGCGCGGACGACTTCTTTCGATCCCGAGAAGCGGCGGGAGACGGTCGTCGTCACATAGAGGTGCTTGTGGTCGTTCGAGACGAGGTAGGACTCGGAGCGGTGCGGCCCCTTGTCGGGATCGACCTCGACCAGCAGCGAGCCGTCCTGGTCCCACTTCGCCTGCAGGCGGGCCGGTCCGCCGGGGGCGTTCTCATCGCGGATCTTGTCGCCGCCGACCTTGAGGATACGCGCATGGCCGCCGGGGTCGGTGAACGTGACCTGGCCTTCCTTCTGGGCGATGACGAGCCTGGCGATCGATTCGACCGAGTCGTCGTCCTTGCTCTCCCTGCCGGCCGACGAGCCCTGGGATCTGCCGCCGCCACCGCCCCGCCCCCCGCGGCCGAAACCACCGCCACCGCCGCCACCGTGACGGCCGCCGCCGCCGATGCCGCTGTCCCCGGACGACGAGGGAGCCGGCCTCGACTCCTCCTTCTTGAGCTGGGCGGTCAGCTCCGGGTTGAGCTCCCAGGTCCCTTGGAGGTTCTGCTGGGGGCTCGCCTTCGGCGGCTCCACGCCGCGGGCGGGAAGGGCGGCGCCGAGCGTCATCGTGCCCCACACACCCGCCACGCCGAAAATCCATGCCGTACGCGCTCTACCGATCCGCATGCGAGATCCTCCCGTCGAGCCAGACGGGTCGCGAGCGGCCCGCGTTACAGATCCGCCGCGTCCGCACGAAGGTGCCGGGTGAGTTCAGCAATGGGCACGAAGGTGCCAGGTGGGTTAGCAACATGCCTGTCACCAGCCAGCGAGTGCGAGGAAGAACGGGAGAGAGCGCGTGAAGAGCACAGTTCCTGGCACTTTGATGGTGTTTGGCAAAGTACCTGGCACCCTTGAGGTCGGCACCCGCTCTTGCGGCAGGGCGCGCGGTTATAGAGTTTGGCCAGAGGTCTGGCCAGGGCCCGGCCGGCGAACGAAGAGGAGGATCCCATGTCCGAAGAGCGGCAACCGTTCATCGAGCTGCCGACCGAGGAGGAGATGCGGCAGCGGATCGCGTCCGGCGGCAGCCGGCCCACCTATGATTTCGGCTTCATCGCCGGCATGTCGCGCCTCCTCGGCGCCCACCCGCGGATCGGCAATGCGATGCGCGGCGTCTTCTACGGAGATCATGTTCGCCCCCGGGGCGCTGCGCCCGCGCCGAGCGCGAGATGATCGCGGCGGTCGCCTCGGCGGCGCAGAGCTGCGAGTTCTGAACGGAGTCTCACGCAGAGTTTCTGCGTGTCGAGGAACAATGACCCCGAGCTGGTCGACGCGATCAAGCGGCGCCGTTGGCGCGAGCTGCCGAGCCTGACCGAGCGGCAGCGCGCCCTCTGCACGGTGGCCGAGACGATGACCCTGACGCCGCGGGAGATGACGGCCGAGGACTGGCAGCCGCTCCGCGACCTGGGGCTCGACGACCAGGGCCTCCTCGAGGTGGGGCACCTGATCGCCCTCTTCAGCTACTTCCCGCGGATGGCGGACGGCTTCGGCCTGACGCCCGATCCGCCGTTCCGCGAGGCGGCACGGACCGGCATCCCGCTCCGGCGCTCTTCCTCATGAGGCGAGGGGACGGGTGGCGCGGTCGTGCTTCGCTCGCTTGACTTTCTCCCGGCGACCTCGTACTCTGTCGCCTGCTGCGGGGCCGAGGTGGCTTTCCAGCGTCAAGCCAGACACTCGCGAAAAGAACCTGGTTGTTGTAACCGGGTTCTTTTGGCTTGTGTGCCAGAGAAGAGAGAAAACAGCATGCGTAACACGGGAAAAGTGAAGTGGTTCAACGACACCAAGGGCTTCGGCTTCATCACTCCGGAGGATGGTGGCAAGGACTGCTTCGTGCACCACTCGGCGATCCAGGGCTCCGGCTTCAAGAGCCTTGCCGAGGGCGACCGCGTCGAGTTCGACATCGTCCAGGGCGCCAAGGGCGCCGCGGCCGCGAACGTCACCAAGATCGCCTGAGTTCTGCCCCGCGTGGCGCATGTTGGCGCTCCGCGACTTCTGATGAGCTAAGGGTCACCTTCGGGTGGCCCTTTTCATTGAGACGGACTTCTTTCGCCGGCGGGCCCCCCAGCCGCTGGATCTCCCCGAACTGCAGAAAGCGCAGGGGGATGGCGATGCCAGCTCAGTGCGCCGGCTGGGGGCGCGGCGCGCCGCTCGCCTGGACGACGCCGCAGGCCATGCGGGCGCCGGAGTTGCCGGCGGGCTGCGTGGCGCAGTCGTCGGCGCCGGCGTGCAGCACGATCGACCGGCCGACGACCGAGCGCGGGCCGGCGAGCGCCAGCATCTCGGTCGCCTTCTCGAAGCGGCCGGTGCCGTCCGGCTCGATGGTGACGTTGCCGAGGTCGCCGGCGTGGCGCCGGGCTCCGTCGAGGCAGCCGTGCGGCGCGCCGGCGGGGTTGAAGTGGCCGCCCGCGCTCTGGAAGCGCTGGCCCGCGGGCCCCGGGATGCAGCGGCCGTTCTCGTGCAGGTGGAAGCCGTAGCTGCCGGGCTTGTCGACGCCCTGGATCGAGGCGACCACCCAGACGTGATCCCCCTCCTCGACGAACATCACGGTGCCGGAGATCTTGGGGTGGTCCGGCGCGCCGTGGAGGACCGCCAGGGCCGTCCTGGCGTTCCTGGCCGGCCCGGGATGGGCCGCGCCCGGCTTGGCACTCGGCTTGGCGCCCGGCGCTGTTCCCGCCGTGACGGCAAAGACCGCCGACAGGCCCGCCATGACTGTGATTGCCGCCAGCGCCGGCACGGCGGCTCGGCGGGCTCGCATCATCCAGGGCATTCCACTCTCCAGGGCGGCTGGACCGGCCTGGCGCGCCAGGCCGGTCCAGCGGAGCCGATTACAGCGAGTTCAGGAAGGTGATGAGCTGGTTTTTCTGCGTGAGGCTCAGGTTGATGTAATTGTTGATGACCGGGTTGGCGTCGCCGTAATGGGCCAGGATGGCGTTGTTCCGCGTCACCTGCGAGCCGTCGTGGAGCATGGTGACCTTGGTGCGCAGGCCCCACAGCGGCGCGGTGCGGATCATGTTCGCCGTCCCCTGGCCGCCGTTCTGGACGACGCCGTCGCCCGTCCCGACGTTGTGCAGCAGGAAGTCGCTGTAGGGATGGAAGGTCTTGCCGCCGATCGCCGCCGGCACGGTGTAGTTGGTGCCGTTGATCACCGTCCCCGCGGCGACGGTGGTCGCCGTCGTGAGGTGGCAGAGATCGCAGCCGATCGAGTGGAAGAGCGAGGCGCCGGTGATCGAGTCCGAGGTCGCCGCGAGGGCCGTGTCGCGGGGCGGCACCTTGGTCGAGCGCATGAAGTTGGTGAAGGCGAGGATGTCGGTGCCGAAGGGGGCCGACGGGGTCGCCGCATCCTGGATGGCGGCGACGCCGTTGCGGGTGTTGTAGGACGAGACGTCGGTGCCGTTCGAGTTGTCCTCGGTGGGCTGCAACGGGCTGGTGACGCCCATCTCGTTCACGTAGGCGTCGGCGGCGAAGGAGAGCAGGCTCGCCTGCTGGTTCTTGTGGCCGAAGCGGCCGATCCGGGTGGTCCCCGCCGAGGCCTCGAGGACCGGCACCCGGATGATCGTGCCGCTGTAGAGGCCGGCGTTGTACTGCGTGGTCTGGGCGTTGGTGAAGAAGCTGTCGGGGAGGGCCTCGACGAAGCCGTCGCCCAGGATGTTGAGGGAGCTGCGGGAGGTCACCACGTTGTCGGTGCCGAGGACCCGCACCTGGATCGCCGGGTCGATCGCGCGGGAGTGGATCAACGAGCCGCCGATGTGGTTGGTGAAGGTGTAGCCGTCGGTCGAGCCCGCCCGCACTTCGAGGATCTGGCTGCCCGCTCCGGACACCGGGTTCTGGTGGCACTCCCGGCAGCTCTGGGCGTTGTAGACCGGCCCCAGGCCGTCGGCGATCTGCTCGACCTCGTCGAACTTCCCGCGGTCGGCGTCCATCGCCCCCTGCGACTCGAAGCCGTTGGTCAGGTTGTCGAACCCCGCCGGCGCCTCCGTGGTCACGGCGTAGACCACGGGGGCCGCCACCAGCACCAGCACGAGCCCGGCCTTGATCGTGAGCCGCCGCGTCCATCTCCGCTGCGATCGCTGCATCTCTGTCTCCTTCTCCAAAAAGGGGCCGGCGCTCCGCGATCGAAAAAAGCCCCCTCCGGGCGCGATGCGCGGCGCTCTGACCCCGGATCGACTGAGAGACGTCCTCACGAACCGGCGGAGTCAGGTTACGAGCAGTATAGAAAGCGACTTTCGCCTGCTAAACATGGTGCGGCGGAAGGGCCAAAGCGGTATCGCCGCTCGGGGACGAGGTGCCGGCGGGCTGGGAGGCCTGGGGCGAGGCGGCGAGCGGGAGGGGAGCGGCCGCCCGCCGTCTCCTCCGGCGGGCGGCGAGGGCGGCGCTTCAGTTGGGTACTGGCTCAGTTTGGTCCGCTGCGGGCGACCGCCCTCGGGACCACCCTCCCGAACCCCCTTCCAGGCGGCCGTCCTCGGGACCAAACTGAGCCAGTAACTTCAGTTGATGTCCTGGCCCGCCTCGAGCTTCTGGATCATGGCCTGGACCGACGCCTTGTTCGGCTCGTCCGGCGCCTGCGCCAGGGCGAGCTTCGCCTCGCCCAGAGCCTGCTTGGGCTGACCCACCGCGGCGTAGCCGCGGGCGAGGCCGACGTGGACGGGCCAGACGTCGGGGTGGAGCCTGGCGTTCAACTCGAACGCCTTCATCGCCTCCTGCGGCCGCTTCCGGGCGAGGAGCTGGCGGGCGTACTGGTGGATCTCGGACGGCCCGGCGGTGGGGTGCTTCAGGGCGCGGTCCATCGTCCGCGCGGCCGTCGCGGCGTCGCCGTTCGCCTCCTGGAGCTGCGAGAGCGTGCTCAGGGTGACGAAGCTCTCCTGGCCGTTGCCCGACTTCGGGTCGGCGGCCTTTTCGGCCCAGCGCAGGCCGTCCGCGAGGTGGGTCTTGTTCTGCAGGCAGTAGAGGGCGGCCGCGTTGTAGCCCTCCCAGGAGAAGCCGGCGGAGGAGCGCAGCTCGTTGCCCATGTTCTCGACGTAGAGGTCGGCCGCGTCGGGGACGCGCAGAGAGGGGGAGCGCCAGGTCCTCCCACTCGAGCGCCAGGGTCGCGGCGTCGAGCCGGCGCTCGGGGAACTCGTAGGTCAGCACCTCGTGGTACGGGCTCGGCTCCGGCTTCGCGTGGACGCGCAGCGCGTCCTCGCGGGCGTCGTACGAGAAGCTTCCCCAGGAGGTCGAGTTCTTCGAGAAGATGACCGTCCAGTCGTCCTTTCCCGGGATGAAGTGGAGGCCGTAGGACCCCGCCGGGAGCGGCTGCCCCTGGACCTCGATGGCGTGCGAGGTGGTGAAGACCGTGTTCTCGTTGGCGCCGCCGCGCCAGGGGCACTGGGCGCCGCAGGTGCCGAAGCCCAGGTTCGCCATGCCGTAGGGCACCAGCGTCCCCCAGATCTTCCCCTTGCGGTCCTCGCCGGACGGGCTGTGGACGTGCGGGCTGCTGTACTCGACGCCGACGCGCACGAGGCCGATCTGCTGGAGGACGGTGGCGCGCTGGTTGCCGCCGCTGGGGGGCAGGGTGATGCCGCCGCTGGACTGGGCGCCGGCAGGGCCGGCGAGGGCGAGGGCGGCGAGCCCCGCGGCCGCCGCGAGACGTCCGTTCATGAGCGCTCCTCCTGGAAGGCCGGATGAGCTCGGGATGAGCTCGGCCAAGGGGCTACGCAGGCGGCGGCGGAAAGTTGCAGCCTACGACAGCAGCAGCTCGAGGTCCTCGCGGGTGAGGTTGCGCAGCAGGCTCTGGTCGGCCTGGACGATGGCGTCGGCCAAGTCGCGCTTGGTCGCCTGCAGGGCGAGGATCTTCTCCTCGACGGTGTCGCGGGCGACGAGGCGATAGGCGAAGACCCGGCGCGTCTGCCCGATGCGGTGGGCGCGGTCGATCGCCTGCGCCTCGACGGCGGGGTTCCACCAGGGGTCGAGCAGGTAGACGTACTCGGCGGCGGTCAGGTTCAGGCCGAGCCCGCCGGCCTTGAGGCTGATGAGGAAGAGGCCGCAGGCGGGATCGGACTGGAAGCGCTCGACCCGCTCCTGGCGGTCGCGGGTGCGGCCGTCGAGGTAGGCGTAGGCGATCCCCTCGCGGTCGAGGTGATGCCGGAGGAGGGCGAGGAAGCTGGTGAACTGCGAGAAGACGAGCGCCTTGTGCCCCTCGGCGAGCACCTCCCGGAGCTGCGGCAGCAGCACGTCCAGCTTGGCCGAAGGCTCGTCCGCCGCGCCGCGGTCGAGCAGCGCGGCATGGCAGGCGGCCTGGCGCAGGCGCAGGAGCGCCTCGAGGACGAGGATCTTCGTCCGCCCCAGGCCGCGCTCGCCGATGCGCGCCGAGAGGGAGCTCCGGTAGTGCTCGCGCAGCTCGTCGTAGAGGCGGCGCTGCCGCGGCGGCAGCTCGCAGTAGAGGGTCTGCTCGACCTTGGCCGGCAGCTCCGCCGCGACCTGCCCCTTGGTGCGCCGCAGGAGGAACGGCCGCAGGGCGCGGGCGAGCCGGGCGCGGGTCTCCTCGTCCGGGTTTCCCTTCGGCCGCAGCAGCGTCGAGGCGCCCATCATGCCGGGGTTGAGGAACTCGAGCAGGCTGCCGAGCTCGCCCAGGTGGTTCTCGACCGGCGTGCCGGTGAGCGCCAGCCGGTGCCCCCCCTTGAGCTGGCGGGCGGCCTTGGCCGACTGGCTGTCGCGGTTCTTGATCGCCTGCGCTTCGTCGAGGACGACATAGTCGAACTCGATCTCGCGCAGGGTCTCGATGTCCCGCCGCAGCGTGCCGTAGGTGGTGAGGACGAGGTCGCCGCCGGCCATGGCCGCGGCGTCGCGCGCCCGCTCGATGCCGGTGTGGTTGAGCACCCGCAGGAGCGGGGCGAAGCGCGCCGCCTCGGCGAGCCAGTTGAAGGTGAGCGAGCGCGGGGCGACGACGAGCGAGGGGCCGAGCCCCTCCTCGCGCCGCCGGGTGCGGCGGGACTCGAGGAGCGCCAGCACCTGCACGGTCTTGCCCAGCCCCATGTCGTCGGCGAGGCAGCCGCCGAAGCCCAGGTCGCGCAGGAGATGGAGCCAGCCGAGGCCGGCGCGCTGGTACTCGCGCAGCTCGCCCACGAAGCCGGGCGGCGCCGCCGCCGGCACGATGCGGGCGGCGCGGGCGAGCCGCTCGCGGACGCCGGCGAAGGTCTCGTCCCAGGTCGCGGCGGGCTCGGCGGTGAGGAGGGCGTCGAGCACCGAGGCCTGGGCGCGCTCGAAGCGCAGATGGTCGCCCTCCGCCCGCCCGCTCGCGGCCAAGGGAGCGAATCGCCGCAGCCACTCCTCGGGGAGCAGGCCGAGGCTGCCGTCGGCGAGCGGCACGAAGCTCTCGCCGCGGCGCAGGGCGGCGAGGAGCTCGGGCAGCCGGGTGGTCTCGCCGGCGAACTCGACGCCGCCCTGGAGCTCGAACCAGTCGATGCCCGAGGCGACGCGGAGCTCGGTCCGGCCGGCCGTGCGGTAGGGCTTGCCCTGCGCCTCGACCAGCCATCCCTCGCCGAGCAGGGCGCGGACGCTCGCCGCGACCGCCGCCGCGGGCAGCCGGAGGGTAGGGTCTTCCGGCGTGCTCTCCGGCGCGGCATGGAAGCCCAGCTCGCGGAGGCGCGCGCCGGCCTGCCGCTCGGCGGCGGGGTCGCGCCGCACCAGCAGGCGCTCGGCGGCGCGATAGAGCGCGCGCCCGGGCGCGCCGCTCTTCACCGGCTGATCGCCGTAGAGAAATGACGGATGGGCGTAGACCCACCCGGCGTGGCCCTGCGGCGAGCTCAGCCGCAGGCGCGGGCGGGGGGCGCCCCCCACCTCCCGGAAGCGCAGCTCCTCCGGCAGATCGAGGGCTGGCGCGAGCGAGCGCGCCAGCAGCCGCTCGACGAGGGCGCCGCCCTCCGCCACCGGCACCTCGAGCGCTCCCTCGCGCCGCAGCAGGGAGACCCAGCCGAAGGCGCCGTGGTCGAGCCGGGCGGCGCGGCCGGCGGTGAAGACGAGGCCGCAGGAGAGGAGGAGGGCGGGCTCGGCGAGCGCCATGCGCTCCGCGCCCCGGCAGAGCCAGCCGGTGACCCGGTAGCTGTCGCCCGGCCCGCCGCGCCGCACCTCGAGCCGCACGTCGAGCCGGAGCTGCCAGGGCTCGCCGTCGTCCCAGGCGAGGGGCGGCTCGGCGAAGCCCTTGTCCTCGAGGCGCAGGTGGCAGCGGCCGCTGGCGCAGAGGAGGGGCACGAGCATCGGCGTCACCGGCTCCGGCACCCGACAGCGGGCGGGGAGGGTCTCGTAGCCGGCGTTCCAGCTCGACCAGTAGAGCGCCGGCCGGCCGCCCACCAGGAGCGCCAGGACCCGCCGGTCCGCCGGGTCCGGCAGGCCGGCGATCGCGGCGAGCCGGATCTGCGCCGAGCGCGGCCTGCCCCAGGCGCCGGAGGCCTTGCGCCGGCGCTCGAGCAGCTCGAGCGTCAGCCCGCCGCTCGTCCGCGTCGCCGGCACGTCGATGACGTAGAGCAGATCTTCCGGCGGCTCGCCGGCGGGCTGCGGCCCCGGCGTCTCCTGCGCGCCGTCGACGAGCCGGCGCCAGTCCGGCTTCGCGGGGATGCGGGCCCGCGGCGCGGCCGCGGTACGGCGCGGCGGGAGATTCGACTGGCGGTCGAAGTCGTCGCCGTCGACCTCGAGCCGGCGCGGCTCCCCGCCGGCGGCGAGGAGCCGCCTCTCGGCGGCGGCGAGGATCGTCGCCCAGACATGCTTGCAGGGCTCGGCCCGGTCGTTGAAGAAGGGGCAAGTGCAGGAGACGACCAGCGCGTCCCGCTCGCGGCGCAGGAGCACGCGGTAGCGATCGGTGCCGGTGACCGTCGCCTCGACCTCCTCGCGGTCGGCGGCGGTGACGCGGACCCGTCCCCGGACGAAGTACTCCGCGCCGCGGTTGCGGACGCCCGGGGAGACGCGGGCCGAGAGGCCGGCGACGAGACTCATGGCCGGCGCGATGGTAGCAGCTCGCCCGCGGCTTGCCGCCGATCCGCTAGACTCGCCGCATCTCGAGGTTTCTTCCGGAGGTGCTCGCCTTGCGCCCATTCCGCCCGTCCGTGCGCGCCGTCCTCGCCCTGCTCGCCACCGCGCTGGTCACGACGTCCATCGCCGCGCAGACCTTCGACCCCGGCCTCTACGCGCAGCTGCGCTGGCGGCTGATCGGCCCCTTCCGCGGCGGGCGGACGGTGGCGGCGGTGGGGGTGCCGGGAGAGCCGAACGTCTTCTACATCGGCGCCAACAACGGCGGGGTGTGGAAGACGACCGACGCCGGCCGCACCTGGAACCCGATCTTCGACGGCCAGCCGACGCAGTCGATCGGGGCGATCGCCGTGGCGCCGTCGAACCCGCGGGTCCTCTACGTCGGCAGCGGCGAGGGGCTGCAGCGCCCCGACCTCTCGGTGGGCGACGGCATCTACAAGTCGGCCGACGGCGGCCTCACCTGGCGGCACATGGGGCTCGCCGACGGGCAGCAGATCCCCGCCGTGCGGGTCGATCCGCACGATCCGGACCGGGTCTACGCCGCCGTCCTCGGCCATCCATACGGCCCCAACACGGAGCGCGGCGTCTTCCGCTCGACCGACGGCGGATCGCGCTGGGAGAAGGTCCTCTACAAGGACGAGAACACCGGCGCCGCCGACGTCGTCCTCGATCCTCGCGACGCGCGGACCCTCTACGCCGACCTGTGGGCGGCGCGCCAGGCGCCGTGGGAGGTCGGCGGCTCCTTCAACGGACCGGGGAGCGGGCTCTGGAAGTCGACCGACGGCGGCGCCAGCTGGAAACCGCTCGGCGGCGGCCTGCCGACGGTCGGCGAGGGGCTGGGGCGGATCGGCCTCGCCGTCGCGCCCAGCCAGCCGGCGCGGCTCTATGCCCAGGTCGACGCCGACGCGGCGCACGGCGGCCTCTACCGCTCGGACGACGCCGGCGCCACCTGGCGGCGGGTGAACCGCGAGACGCGCATCTGGGGGCGCGGCGGCGACTTCGCCGAGGTCGAGGTCGATCCGGCGAACCCGGAGATCGTCTACGTCTGCAACACCTCGACCTACCGCTCGACCGACGGCGGCCAGAGCTTCACCGCCATCAAAGGCGCGCCGGGGGGCGACGACTACCACCGGCTGTGGATCGACCCGACGAACCCCCGGATCCTGCTGCTGGGGAGCGACCAGGGGGCGACGGTGTCGTTGAACGGCGGCGAGACGTGGAGCTCCTGGTACAACCAGCCGACGGCGCAGTTCTACCACGTGGCGACCGACGACCGGTTTCCCTACCGGGTCTACGGCGGGCAGCAGGAGAGCGGCTCGGCCGGCATCGCCAGCCGCGGCAACGACGGCGAGATCACCTTCCGCGACTGGCACCCGGTGGGCGCCGAGGAGTACGGCTACGTGGCGCCCGACCCGCTCCACCCGAACCTCGTCTACGGCGGCAAGATCGCCCGCTTCGACTGGGCGACCGGCCAGGTGCAGGACGTCTCGCCCGAGGCGGTGCACGCGGGCGACGTGCGCTACGTGCGGACGCTGCCGCTCGTCTTCTCGCCCGTCGATCCGCACGTCCTCTACTTCGCCGCCAGCGTGCTCTTCCAGACCACCGACGGCGGGCGGAGCTGGCAGCGGCTGAGCCCGGACCTGACCCGCCAGCACCCCGGCGTCCCGGCGGTCCTCGGCCCCTTCGCCGCCGGCGACCCCGAGCACGGCGATCACCGCGGCGTCATCTACGCCTTGGCGCCGTCGCCCAGGGACCGGGCGCTCCTCTGGGCGGGGACCGACGACGGGCTGATCCACCTCACCCGCGACGGCGGCAAGCACTGGCAGGACGTGACGCCCCCGGCGCTCACCCCATGGAGCAAGGTGTCGATCCTCGAGGCGGGGCACTTCGACGCCGGCACCGCCTACGCGGCGATCAACCGCTTCCGCCTCGACGACCTCCGCCCCCACGTCTACCGCACGCACGACTTCGGCGCCACCTGGCGGGAGGTCACCCGCGGCATCCCCGCCGATGAGGTGGTCAACGCCGTACGCGAGGACCCGGCGCGGCGCGGCATGCTCTACGCGGGGACGGAGCGCGGGGTCTACGTCTCCTGGAACGACGGCGACGACTGGCGGTCGCTGCGCCTCAACCTGCCGCCGTCCTCGGTGCGCGACCTGGTGGTCCATGGCGACGACCTCGTCGTCGGCACCCACGGCCGCTCGTTCTGGATCCTCGACGACATCGCGCCGCTGCGCCAGCTCGAGCCTGCCGTCGCCGCCGCCGACGCCCACCTGTTCAAGCCGCCGGTCGCCTACCGCGTGCGGCGCGACCTCAACACCGACACGCCGCTGCCGCCCGAGGAGCCGGCGGGGCAGAACCCGCCGGACGGGGCGATCCTCGACTTCTCGCTGCGCGGCGGCGCCGGCGGGCCGGTGACGCTCGAGATCCTGGACGCCGCGGGGAAGCTGGTGCGGCGCTACGCGAGCACCGACCGGCCGCCGCCGGTCGACGCCACGGCGCTCGCCGTCCCGACCTACTGGATCCGCCTGCCGCGGACGCTCCCCGCCGAGCCCGGCGTCCACCGCTTCGTCTGGGACCTCCGCTACCCGCCGCCCGAGGCGCTCGAGACCGCCTACCCGATCGCGGCGGTCGTCCACGACACGCCGGCCGAGCCGCTCGGCCCCTTCGTGCTGCCCGGCGAGTACCAGGTGCGGCTCACCGCCGGCGGCCGCACCCTCACCCAGCCGCTCACCGTCCGCATGGACCCGCGCCTCCCGGTGGCGCCCGAGCGCCTCGCCGAGCAGCTCGCGCTCAGCCGGCGGATCGCCGACGCCATGGGCCGCGACGCCGCGGCGCTGCGCCACGTCGAGGCTCTCCGCGCGCGGCTCGCCAAGCTGCCGGCGAAAGCGAGAGAGGGGCGCTCGGAGCGGCGGCGACCGCGCTCGAGCAGAAGGCCGCGGCGCTCGCCGAAGGGGGTGGGGGAGAGAGCGGCATGGCGCCGCGCCGCGGGCGGGCGAAGGAGACGAACCTCACCCAGATGAACGGCGACCTCGCCCAGCTCTACGCCATCGTCGAGGGCGCCGACGCCGCGCCCACCACCCAGGCGCGGGCCGGCTTCGCCGAGCTCGAGACGCGCCTGACCGCGCTCCTCGCCCGCTGGAGCGAGCTCGAGAGCCGCGACGTCCCGGCGCTCCACCGGCAGCTCCAGGCGGCGGGTCTGCCGGCGGCCGAGTGAGCGGATGACGTGAAAGGCCGCCGCCGCCCGCCGGCTCGCCATTTCATGGCCACGAACGGCGGCGGCCCGGCGCTCTCCTGATCCGTTGGACCGGCGGGTGGCCGCCGCGCGCTCAATTTACTCGTCGTAAATACGTCAATCATCCACTTTCCTCGATTCCCCGCCCTCAGCGGCTCGTTTACCGCCACTCTCCTGGTTTCTGCCGCCAACCCTCCCGGCGCATTGCCGCGAGCGGAGGTGGAATCGATCAATCGCTGCCGCTGCGTCAATCGACAGCATCGATCGGTCTCGGAATAAATCTTTCTTATATTAAATTTTATTGAGCACAACAGAGGAGGAGGACTCCATGCAAAATCAACGGAAAATGTATCGCTCGCTCGCCGCGGCAGCGGGCGCCATGCTCATCGCCGCGATCGTCACGACGCCGCTCGTCGCCCGGGCGGACGACCTCTGCGGCCTGGACGTGCCGGGGAATGACGTCGCCGCCGCCGCCGGGGCGGACTGGGTGCGGGCTTCGCTGTACTGGGGAGCTCTCGAGACCGACGCGGCGAACAATTATCAGGAGTCGGCGTACCTCGCGCTCGACAACACCCTCAAAGCTCGGACGGCGAGCGGGGCGCCGCGCATCCAGAATGCTCTCGTGGGCATCGAGGGCTTTGCCAACTACGTCGGCGCCGGCGGTCAATACCAATCGCCCTGCGATCCCGCCAACTGGAGCCTCATGCTCGATCGCTGGCGTGCGTTGTGGAGCCGGACGACGGCGCGCTATTGCGCCAACAACCCGGCGAGCAATCCCGGGCAGACCCACGGCGTCGTGCGGTACTGGACGGTCTGGAACGAGCCCAACGACCTGACGTTCCTCGTCCCGCGTGCCACCTGCGGCTTTGACCCTGCCGCCTTCTGCGCCGCCAATCCCGCCGCGTGCACCGACTCGTTCGCCGCGGACTACGCGGATCTCGTCGCCTACGCGGACGCCGGCCGTCAGGAGGGTTGCCCGAACGACACCAAGCTGGTCGCCGGCGAGGTGGCGCAGTCCGCTTCCGGCAACCAGGATGCCTTCGTCCAGTCTCTCCTGCAGAAGCTCGCCGGGCGCGCCACCCCGGCGGTCCTGAGCGCCCACACCTACACCTGGGCGGTGTACGCGCGTCAGGCGATGCAGCGCTTTCGCGGCGATCTGGATGCCGCCGGCTACCATCCGACGGAGCTCTGGATGACGGAAGCCGGCGGGCCGCAGTTCGGACCCGGCTGCACGACCGCGGACAAGGCCTACGACCCGACCTGCTTCGCCCAGCGCGAGGGCTTCCTGCGCTCGATCTTCGCCGAGAACCGTCAATATGGAACCGCGCTGGGCTGGAAGCGCACCTTCATCTACAGCAGCACGCCCCTGGAGCTGCCGCTCGCGGGCGGCGGCGTGGATCGCTACGGCCTGATCGACGTCGACGGAGCGGGCGCGCCGATCGGCTCGAACATGATGCTCGACGCGGTGAAGGCCTCGTGCAACAGCCCGCTCGCCTACATGGTCGATTCCGAGGAGAAACCCGACAACGACGACCTGAAGAGCGCCTGCAACGCGATCGCCACCAGGAGCTCCAGCTATTGCAACGACCTCGCCGAGGGGAACGGCAAGCAGATGTGCCTGGCGATGTCCCAGGGCTCGGCCTCGCCGTGCTGGAGCATCACCGACAGCAACCTGCAGCTCGCCTGCCTGGGCATGAGCGCCAAGGCTTCGGCGAACTGCAGCGGCATCACCAACAGCAACATGAGGAGCTTCTGTTACGGCGTCGCGATGTCGGACTACACTCAATGCTCCAGCATCACGGAGCGCAACACGCAGCTTCTCTGCTACGCGATGTCGGACGGCATCAACTCGAACTGCTACGACATCCCGTACGCCAACGATCGCAACTTCTGTTACGGCGCCTCGAGCGGCGACGCGAGCTACTGCGCCGCCATCGTCCAGTACCCGTCGAGCGTGCAGCGGTAACGCCCCGGCTTCCGGTCTGCCGGCGGCCGAGTGAGCCGCCGGCGGCCGCCCTGGCGTGATCGGGCCGGGGCCATTTGGGCAGATCTGTAGCCAACGATAAGGTTGACACCCTTCCCGCGGCTTCCGACAATCGAGCTGGCCACACGGCAAGGCAAAGGCAGCTCCGCGGCGGGCCGCGCACGATGTGGGGTCTCGCCCCGAGATAGCCGGGCTGCCGTACGTGTCCTCCGAGGTGCCGCTTGGTGTGCTCGGTTTCGCTTCCCCTCCGGCCGCGGGAGCGCTCGCCTCCCGCCCGGGCATCCGTCCATCGCGTCCCGCGCTTCGACGAATGCACTTCCGAAAGGGGAAAGCGACATGACATCCACGATGACTCTGGCGATCGGTCTCGCCGCGCTCGGCGCGTTCGCGACGGGCCTCGCCGCCGTGCTGTACCAGACTCTCCAGCAGCAGGGGCGCCTGCTCCTCCGCCTGGACCAGATCGAGCGCAACCTGAAGCTCGAAGCCGCGGATTCGGTGGCCCGCGGCGCCGTGGCCCTGCAGGTGCGCAAGCTCGGCGGCATGCCGGTCGGCATGGCCCTGCCCGAGCTCGCGCTGCCCGGGCTCGACGGCGAGGAGGTGACGCTCGCGCGCCTCGCCGGCCGCCAGGTCCTCCTCGTCCACTGGAGCGCTCGCTGCGGCTACTGCGCGCAGATCGCGCCGGAGCTCGCGCGGCTCAAGCCCGAGCTCGAGCGGGCGGGCGCCCTCCTCCGCCTCGTCGGCATCGCCGGGGAGGAGCGCGAGCGGGAGCTCGCCGAAGCGCATGGGTTGGCCGGCGAGCTCCTGCTCGACGCGGCAGGCGACGCGATCGAAGCCTTCGCCGCTGTGGGGACGCCAGCGGCCTACCGGCTCGACGCCTCCGGCCGCATCGCCTCGCCCCTCGTCGTCGGCGCCGACCGGGTGCTGGAGCTGGCGGCGGAGCTGGCACAGCCGGAATGGGTCAGGCCTTCGTTCGGCCGGCGCGAGCTCGCGGCGAGCCGCATCGAGCGCAACGGCCTGGGCGCCGGCACGCCGGCGCCCAGCTTCGTTCTGCCGGACGTCCGTGGCGGCACCGTCGCTCTGGACGGATTTCGCGGCCGCAAGGTGCTCCTCGTCTTCAGCGACCCGCATTGCGGCCCCTGCCAGGAGCTCGCGCCGCACCTCGCCCGCATCGACGAGGCGCACCGCGGCAACGGTCTCGCCGTCGTGCTGGTCGGCCGCGGCGAGCCGGAGGAGAACCGCGCCAAGGCCGACGCGCAGGGGCTCGCCTGTCCGCTGGTCGTCCAGCGCGGCTGGGAGCTGTCGAAACGCTACGGCATCTTTGCGACCCCGGTGGGTTTCCTGATCGACGAGCGAGGCGTGGTCGAGAGGGATGTCGCCCGCGGGATCGAGGAGATCCTGAGCCTCGTGCCAGCCGCGGCGCTGCCGCAGGAGGTGGCCCATGGCCGGGCGGTTCGATGACCTGACGCGCATCCTGGGCAGTGGGCTCAATCGGCGAGACGCCTTGCGGTTGTCGGTCGCGACCGTCGCCGGGAGCTATCTCAGTCTGGTCTGGCCCAAGGCGGCCTGGGCTGAGCAGCCTCGCCAGGGAGGCGTCTTCTGCTTGCCGACCTTTACGCTGAAGAACGGGGACAAGGTGTGCGGGGTCAGCGAAGCCGCGACGGAGGACATGTGCAGCCAGGATACGTGCTGTGGCTTCTATCTGGACGGCGGTGCGAAAAAAGCGCGGAAATGCTGTACGACCGACAAGGATTGTGCGTGTTGCAAGCAGGACGAAATATGCTGCGGCAATCGAGCGAGCGCCCACGCGGCCTGTTGTCCGTCGAACCAGGGGTGCGACGAGGATACGGGGAGGTGTTGCGCCGAGTTCTGCGGGCCGGCCAAGCATTGCTGCGCTGCCTGCGAGGATTGTACGAACGGAGAGTGCAAGACGGCGGCGGATCGCTGTGGAACCGGTCAGCACTGTTGCGAGAATCTCCACCGCCCAGGGTTCCATTGTTGTCCCGCAGGGATGTGCTGCGGCGAGATCAATGACAAGTGCGGGAGCGTGAGCAAGACGCAGAACAAGAGCCGGATCGCCGCCGTCACGGCAAACCAGATGACGGTGGTGATCCAAGACGACCAGGGCGTCGGCTCGATCACGGTGCTCAAGGCCGACAATGCCCAGGTGGACATCCCTGCCTTCGAGCCCGGGACCACGGACCCCATCACCGTCGTCGCCACCAAGCTCGACCTCTCGAAGGCCGCCGCGGTCGAGCTCAGCTATTGTCCGGCGCCGGGCTGCGGCTGCACGACGTGCTGCCACGTGATCGATCCGGTGGCGGCGACGCTCCAGATCCCGCCGCGCGGCCGCCGCGCCAGGCAGAGCTTCGCGGCGGTGGCGGCCGCCGAGCGATACCTGACGGTCCAGAACGGCAGGCCGGGGCTCGACGTCCTCAGGATCGACGTCGACGGCCAACGCGCCGCGGTCTACCACCTGGCGGAGGACGAGGTGAGGGTCGTGGATCTCGCCCGGCATCTCCACGGGGACGACAACCTCGTCACGCTGGCGGCACAGGGCCTCCCCCAGGGGAGCGCCCTGCTCGTCCTCGGCGACACGCCCGCCGTCGGCAGGGTGCCGGGCACCGCGGTGGTCCTGCCGCGGATCGACTGGCAGCCGCCGGTCTGGCGGCAGGAGCTCGAACCGAGCTGGATGCATTGAAGGCATTTCGCCGGGGCGCCTGGGCTAGGCCGTCCCCTCCGCCCCGTCGGCGATCTCCTCGAGCGCCCGCGCCACGCCGGCCGCGTCGCCCGCGTCGACGCGGTGGTAGTGGCCGGGCGGCAGGCGCTCGGCGCAGAGGAGGTGGACGTCGGAGGCGGCGCTGCCGATGTAGAGGACCGGGCGGCCGGACTCGATGCAGCCGTAGACCTTCGACGGCAGCACGTAGCCCACGAACTCGTCGCGGAGCGTGATGAGGTGGGCGTCCGGCGTCGTCAGGAGTCGCGGCAGCTCGGCCAAGGGCAGCGGCCGGCCGCGATGGACGGGGAGGCCCGCCGCGCGGAGCGCCGCCTCGACGGCGTCGGCCTTGGCACCGGTGGCGTTCAGCCAGAGGCCCATCCTCCCCGAGCCCCGCTCGTGGTGCAGGCGATAGCCCTCGATCAAGGTCCGGTCGTCGTGCGCGACGCCGAAGTTCCCCGAGTAGAGGAGGAGGCGGCGGCCGCCGAGCTCGGCTGGCCGGGGCAGCGGCGCGGTGCCTGCGGGGATCGCGACCGGCGAGGGGTCGCGGCGGAGGACGATCCGCTCGGGCGGGATGCCGAGCGCGAGGAGCCGCCGGCGCCCGTCCTCGCCCAGCACCTCGAAGCGGTCGACCCGGCGGCGCAGCGCCACGGTCAGCCGGTGGAAGGCGCCGAGCGGCGCCGGCACGCGCCCGAGCTCGGCCATCAGGCACTCGGGGTGGAAGTCGGTGATGCGGTAGGTCAGCCGCTTGCGGAGGAGGAGGTTGGCGGGCACCAGCAGGTGGATGAGAAAGGGCGGGCTGCCGGTGAAGAGGATCTCGTCGGCTTGGGCGAGGTCGCGCCAGAGCCGCCGCACCAGGCGGAGGTCGGTCCGCGCCGTCCACAGGGCGCGCCGCCGCCAGCTCGACCGCTCGTAGACCTTCGCCTCCAGCCGCACGATGCGCAGCCGCCCGGCGCCCGGCGTCTCCTCGACCACCGAGCCGCCCGCCGACGACAGGCCGGCGAGCACGACGTCCTCGCCCGCCGCGGCGCGCTCCCGCGCGAAGTGGAGGCTGTACTGTCCGACCGCCCCGAAGTCCGGCGGCAGCCAGTCGCAGAGATAGACGAGGCGGTGACCCCGCGGCTCGCCGCTCACCGCGAGCGGGCCCTCGCCCACGCCCACCGCATGCCCTCCGGCCGCCCCTCCCAGACGGCGAAGCGCTGTTCCTCCGGCGACAGGCCGGCGAGGAGGGGCAGGCCGGCGGGGTCGCGCTCCCGCATGGGGAGGATCTCGACGTCGTGGGTGGCGCGGAATCGCCCGACCACGGTCTCGGTGATGGATGGATCGACGAAGTCGTGCAGCTCGACCAGAAGGTCGGTCGCGGCGAGGCGCGGCGCGCGGATGGGGTCGAGCAGGTCCTTCTCGCAGCCCTCGCAGTCGCAGACGACGAGGCAGCCCGGCCCGGCGAGCGCCGCGAGGTCCTCGGGCCGGCAGCGCGCGCCGAGGCGAAGGCGGCCGGCGACCCGGTTGAGCCGGGCGAGCCGGCGGAGCCGCTGCCTCGCCAAGGCGTCGAGATCGAAGGCGTGCACCTCCGCAGCCGGCAGCCGCCAGGCGTATCCGACCGCGTAATAACCCTCGCCGCAGCCGATGTTGACGACCCGGACGTAGCCGCGCGCGAGCGACGCCTCGACCGCCGGCTGGATCTCCAGCTCGTAGGTGCCGGCGATCTTGGGGAGCAGGCCGCTGCCGCTCGCGAAGGAGAGGAAGCGAATCCCCGCGAATGGCCCGCCGAGCACCCGCGGTTCGCCGCCGCAGAGCGCCGCGAGGATGCGGGCGGTGAGCGGATCGGGCCGCTCCTCGCGGGCGAGATGGCGCAGCGCGCGAAGGGCGAGGAAGAGCCGCGGCGCGGTCTCGCGGAGGCGGGAGAGTCGGCTGCGGAGCGGCGGGAGCGGCGGACCCACTCTCGGCTCCTATTCGCCCGCAGCCCCGGCGGCCCCGAGCGCGGCGGTGGGCGGCGGGGGCGCCGGGCCCGGCTCCGGCGCTGGCGCTGGCGCCTCGATCGGCGGCGCCAGCCGGCGGTCCTTGAGGCGGAGGAAGGGCCGCTCGAGGAAGCGGTGAGAGAGATAGGCGAGGAGGATCGTCAGGCCGAAGACCAGGGTGTAGTAGCCGGCGAGGTAGAGCGGCAGCGGCAGCCGGGCACCGCGGGTGGCGAGGAACACCGCCGAGGTCGCATAGACGGCGAGCATGTGGAGCATGTAGATGCCGTAGGAGACCTGCCCCAGGGACTCCGTGGCGGCCGCGCGGAGGCCGACGAGCCGGCGCGGATTGGCGCCCACCTCGACGATCAGCCAGGGATAGAGGACGAGCTGGAGGATCTCCTCGCCGCACCAGCCCCAGTGGATGAAGGTCGTCAGGTAGTAGTCGAGAAGGAGGAGCAGCAGGACGATCTGGACGGCGCGCCGGGTGAACGGCGCCAGGCGGAGGAAGGCCTCGCGGCGCTCGTGGAGCGCCCAGGCGGCGAGCGCCCCCGCCGCCATGTAGTGGAAGCGGAGCTGGCCGACGAAGCCCTTGGCGCGGTAGGGACCGAAAACGTCCAACCGCGACAGGCAGAAGAGGGCGAACGAGGCGGCGAGGACCGCCCAGCAGAGGGCCGGCAGGTGGCGCCGCAGGCGCTTCACCGCCGGCGCCCAGGCGAGGTAGAACTGCTCCTCGACGCCGATCGACCAGAGCGGATTGAGGATGCCCCCGACGGTGTAGAGGCTGTTCATGAGGTTGGGCAGGAGCGCGCCGTAGAGGACGAGCGCGAGCGGCAGGCCGTAGTCGACGCGATAGGGGATGCCCAGCCGGGGGAGGAGCGCGTTGTAGAAGAAGAGGCCGGTGAAGACCACCGCGAAGTAGAGCGGCCAGATGCGGCAGACGCGGCGGAGATAGAAGCTGCGGACGGCGATCGTCCCCGTCTTCCGCGCCTCGTCGAGCAGCAGGTATGTGATGAGGAAGCCGCTCAGGGTGAAGAAGAAGGAGACCGCCGGCGAGGCGCGGTAGAAGAACGCTCCCGAGGCCGGATGGGGAAGGCCGCGGCTCTCCTGGTTGAGCGGGATGTGGCCCAGGACGACGAAGAAGGCGGCAAAGAAACGGAGGCTGTCGAGGCCCGGAAAGCGGACGCGCGGGCTCACGGCGCCCTTCGCGGTGCGGTTCGCGATCTCATGCGGACGATCTCGCGGTAGGGCCGGGCCGCCCGCCGGCGGCTCAGCGCTCGGTGAGCATCTCGGCGAGGTAGCCGTCGACGGTCTCCCTCTCGCGGCTGGCGAAGTACCAGTCGATGGTGCGGTGCAGGCCGTCCATGAACTTCATCTCCGGCTGCCAGCCGAGGAGCTCGGCGCGCCAGACGGTTGCTCGCCACGCGGTTCAAGGGCCCGGTCGGCATGTGCGGCAGGAGCTTCACCTCCGCCCGGTGGCCGGTGTAGCGCAGCACCTCGCGCACGGCGTCGATCACCCGCGTCCGCTCCTCGGTGCCGAGGTTGACGGCGGTGCCGTCGTCGATCGTCTCGGCGGCGGCGACCATGCCGGAGACGATGTCGCCGACGTAGGTCCAGTTGCGGATCTGGCTGCCGTCGCCCCAGACCTCGAAGGGGTCCTGGCGCACGAAGGCGCGGGCGATCATGGCGATGACGGCGTGGTTCTCGACCCCGCGCTCGCCGTAGACGGTGAAGAAGCGGCAGGAGGCGGACTTGAAGCCGAGGTCGCGGTGGTAGGCGGCGAGCGTCATCTCGGTCATCAGCTTCGCCCAGCCGTACATGTTGTCGGCCTCGTAGGGCGGCCCCACCATCTCCTCGGTGAGGTAGAGCTCCTGGGAGACGTCCCGCTGCAGGAAGTTCGGGTAGACGCAGCCGGAGGAGGCGAAGACGAATTTCTCGACGCCGGCCTCGTAGGCAGCCTTGACCAGCATGCCGTCCAGCGCCAGGTTCTGTGCGCAGGCGGCCTGGTGGAGGTCGACGAAGCCGCGCCCGCCGTGGATCGCCGCCAGGTGGAAGACGACGTCGACGCCGGCGACCGCCTCCTGCGCGACGCCAGGCTGCAGCAGGTCGGCCTGGCGGAACTCGACGATCCCGGCGTCGACGTGGCCCTGGATGTTCGTCAGGCGGCCGCTCGACAGGTCGTCGACGACGCGGATCCGCCGCACGCCCCGGGCGACCAGGAGGTCGATCAGGTGCGAGCTGATGAACGACGCGCCGCCGGTGACCAGAACCCGCTTGTCCTGCCACTCCATACGTCCGCTCCCTCTCCCCCGGCCGGGGGAGTCGTTGCCGGCAATCTGTCGACCCGGTATCCTCGAGTCTAGCCGAAGCCAGGTCAGCGCCCAAGCACCTTCGAAATGGAACCCGCCGCGCCGCCGCTCACCGTCGCGACGCTCCTCGGGCACGCGCAGGCGCCGATGGCGCGGGCCTGTCTGGCAACCCTCCTCCGCCGCTCGGCCGAGCCGCTCCGGCTGCGCATCCACGACGATGGAACGCTGACGGCCGCCGACGCGGCGGAGCTCGCCGCGGCGCTCGGCGGCGCCGAGGTGGTCCGGCGCGCCGAGGCGGACGAGCGCGTCGCCGGCCACCTGGCGCGCTATCCCGCGACCCGCGCCTTCCGCGCCGCCAGCCCGCTCGCCCTGAAGCTCGTCGACGCCGCCCTCCTCGCCCCCGGCGAGGCCCTCGCCTACTGCGACGCCGACGTGCTCTTCCGGCGCCGTTTCTCGGGCCTCTACCGCTTCCCGTCGCCGGCGGCGGGCGCCGTCTTCATGGCCGACACGCAGAATGCCTACTCCGTGCGCTCCTGGCACCTGATCGCCGAGCGCCGTCTGCGGATCCCGCGCCGCGTCAACAGCGGCATCATCCTCTTCCGCACCGCGCTCGCCGACCCCGACCTCGTCGAGTGGTTCCTCGCCCGCGAGGCCTACCGTTTCGCGCCGCCCTGGGTCGAGCAGACCTGCTGGGCGCTCCTCGGCGCGCGCGCCGGCTGCTGGCTGCTCGACCCGGCGCAGGTGCGCATCCCCTCCGGCGCCGGCGAAAAGGGCGCCGTGGCCCTCCACTTCGTGCGCTCGGTCCGCGGGCTCCTGCCGGGCTACCTCGAGAGGGAGGATGGCGAGGGGGACGCGAGCGACGGCGCCGTCCCCCTGCGCAGCGCTCCGGCCCGGCGCTGCGGGCCGCTGGCGCTCGCCGCGAGCGAGTGCCGCCGGCTGCTGCGCCGGCTCGCCCCTCGCCGCTAGAGCGCGGCGCCCGCCCGCTGGCGCGGCAGGGCGAGCGTGTTCCAGACCGGGCCGGCGAGCGGCCGGCGGTCGGCCGGCGCGGCGGTGGCGTCGAAGAGGGCATAGCCGTGGGCGGCGAAGATGCCGCCGACCGCCGCGGCGTTCTCCGCCGCGACCTCGCAGACGACCGCCGGCCGCACCTCGGCGAGCAGCCGCGCGGCGCCGGCCAGGCCGCGCGCCTCGGCGCCCTCGACGTCGATCTTGACCAGCCGCGGCGCGGGGAAGCGCGCGAGGAGGCCGTCGAGCGTCTCGACTGCCACCCGCTCGACGCCGCGCGCTCCGCCGCTCTGGGTCGAGCCGCCGACGCTCGCCAGATGGTTCGTCGCCCGGCCGCGCGCCGCGATCACCAGCTCGGCCGTGCCCGGCGCGTCGGAGACGGCGGCCGCGAGCACGGCGATCGGCGCGCAGGCCGCCGGCAGGGCGAGCGACGACCGGCGGATGAGCCCGGCCAGCCAGGCGTCGGGCTCGACGGCGAGGACGCTCCCCGCCGGCCCCGCCCGGAACGCCGCGGCGAGCGCGAAGAGGCCGACGTTGGCGCCGACGTCCCACACCGCCGCGCCGGGGTCGACCAGCTCGGCCGCGAGGGCGAAGAGCAGCGGGTCCACCCGCCGCAGGTCGCGGCGCCAGAGCTTGAGCGACGCGTCGGGCGAGACGAAGATCGGGAACCCGCCGAGCTCCGGCGGCATGTGGCGCCGCAGCACCCGGCCGCGGCTCAGCGTTTCGAGGAGCGTGCGGAGCATCGTCGCGCTCCCCTCAGGACGGCACGCAGACGACGCGGCAGACGTCGCCCGCCGCCGCGAGGCCGCGCCGGGCGGCGCGCGGGCTGCCGGGCTCGCGGGCCGGGCCGAGCTCACGATAGCCGCAGCCCGCGAGCAGGGCCGCCACCGCCGCGGCCGAGCTGCCGAGCTCTGCCAGGCGCTGCGGATGGATCTCGAGGAAGAGGATGGGGCGCTCCCGCCGGAGGACGCCCTCGGCGCCGCGGAGCACGGCGTGCTCGAAGCCTTCGACGTCGATCTTGACCAGATCGGGATGGAAGTCGAGCTCGGCGCAGAGGTCGTCGAGCGAGCGCACCGGCACGGCGACCGCGCCCTCCGTGTCCTCGCCCTCGCCCAGCGCCTCGAGGTGGTGCCAGCTCGGGCGCATGCGGATCTCGCCCGTCCCGGCGCCGAGGGCGGCCCGCGCCGTCGCCAGGTTGGCGAGCCCGTTGCGGGCGGCGTTCGCGGCGAGGACCTCGAAGGCCGCCGGCGAGGGCTCGACGGCGAGCGCCCGCGCTTCCGGCCGTCCGTGGAGGAAGACGAGGGAGAAGATCCCGTGGCAGGCGCCGACGTCGAGGAGGCGGCGCCGGCCGCCCATGTGCCGCACGAAGGCGTCGAGCTCCGCCGCCATGTCGAGCGAGCGGAAGCAGAAGTGCTCGAAGGGCTCGCGCGACCGCGGATCGATCTGCAGGCCGAGGCCCGGCCGCAGGACGATCTCGTCGGCCGCGGCGCCGCGGTTGCCGCGCCGGAAGGCCGCCCGGCGCCGCAGCCGGCGCGGATCGAGCTTCATCAACCGTTTCGCCCGTTCGTAGAGACCCTCGGCGCCGAGGCTCCTGGCGATCGCGCGCAGCCGCCGCTTCCAGCGCCTGGCGAGGTCTCTCAGCGGGGGAGGAGGGCTCGCCCGACCAGCTCGGCGAAGCGAGAGGCGCGGGGCGGCGGCGCGCCTGTCGTCCACCGGCCGGCTCACCGCGCCTCCCGCACCAGCACGACGTCGCCCAGCACCAGCCGGTCCATCCGCGTGCGCAGGAAGCAGTCGAGGGCCTCGGCCGGGGTGTTGACGATCGGCTCGTTCTCGTTGAAGGAGGTGTTCAGGAGCATCGGCACGCCGGTCCGCCGGCCGAAGGCGTCGATCAGCTTCCAGTAGCGCGGGTTGGTGCGCCGCGAGACGGTCTGCAGGCGGCCGGTGCCGTCGGCGTGGGTGACGGCGGGGATCTCGGCCCGCCGCTCGGGGCGGATCGGATAGACCTTGATCATGAAGGGGTCGGGGTAGGAGAGGGTGAACCAGTCGCCCGTCTTCTCCTCGAGGATCGACGGCGCGAACGGCCGGAACGACTCGCGCCGCTTGATCTTCAGGTTGAGGATCTCCTTCATGTCCGCCCGCCGCGGGTCGGCGACGATCGAGCGGTTGCCGAGCGCCCGCGGGCCCCACTCGGAGCGCCCCTGGTACCAGCCGACCACGGCGCCGGCGGCGATCGCCGCGGCGGTCTCCTCGGCGAGCCGGTCTTCGCAGGGGAGCGTCTCGACCGTCACCTCGCCGTAGCGGCCGTCCCGGCCGTCCGACCCCGGCAGCCGCTCGGCGATCGCCCGGCGGACCTCGGCCTCGCCGTAGGCGGGACCCCAATAGCAGTGGTCCATGACGAAGCGGCGCTCGTCGTCCCGCTCGCCATCGCGCTCGCCATCGCGCTTTCCATCGAGCACCGCGTGATGGACGTAGAGCGCGGCGCCGAGCGCGGTGCCGGCGTCGCCCGCGGCGGCCTGGACGTAGACCTCGCGCACGCCGGTCTCGGCGAACAGCTTGCCGTTGGCGAGCGAGTTCATGGCGCAGCCGCCGGCGAGCGCCAGCCGGGTCTCGCCGGTCGTCTTCCCGAGCGCCCGCACGAGGGCGAAGAAGCGGTCCTCGTAGACCTTCTGGAGCGAGGCCGCGAGGTCCTTGTGGCGCTGCGTCAGCTCGTCGCCGCTTCGGCGGGCGGGCCCGAGCCGCGCCTCGAGGCGCGGCGTGAACACCGGCCCGAGGGTCGGCGCGCCGTCGTCCCAGCTCATGTCGACCCCCTGCGAGAGGTGGCGGAAGTAGCGCAGGTCGAGGCGGAAGCCGCCGTCTCCGAGCGCCGGGACGATCTCGCCGAGCGCCGCGGCGTAGCGGGGCTCGCCGTAGGCGGCGAGGCCCATCACCTTGTACTCGTCGCCGAAGCCGGGGAAGCCGAGATACTGGGTGATCGCCGTGTAGAAGAGGCCGAGCGAGTGCGGGAAGTGGACGCGGTCGAGGACGCCGAGGCGGTTGCCGCGCCCGACCGCCGTCATCGTCGAGACGAAGTCGCCGAAGCCGTCGACGGAGAGGCACATCGCCGTCTCGAAGGGCGAGCAGAAGAAGGCGGAGCCCAGGTGGGCGAGGTGGTGCTCGACGGGGTAGAGGCGCGGCGCGCGGGCGCCGAAGGTCTTCGCGACGCGCTCCTCGAGCGAGCCGACCTGGGCGAGGTTCCTCACCCGCGAGGCGGCGCGGCCGAGGCTCCGCGGGTGGCCGAGGGCGAGGGCGGCCTTGCGCAGCAGGTAGGCGCGCGGCTGGCGCGACACGGCGAGCGCCGTCACCTCCTCCAGGCCCCCCATCGCCTCCAGGCAGTAGCGGATGGCGAGCTCGGGGAAGCCCGCCCAGTGCTTGATCCGCCGGAAGCGCTCCTCCTCGACGCCGGCGACGAAGCGCCCGTCGACCACCGCCGCCGCCGAGGCGTCGGCGTGGAAGGCGTTGATGCCGAGGATGCGGGTGGTCCGCTCATCGGCTCGCGGGGGCGCTGGATCCGGCGGGCCGCCCGCCGGGCGGCGCGCAGCTCGGCCAGGCGGACGTCGACGACCAAGCGGAACCAGAACGCCTGGAGGAAGTGGAAGACGAACCCCTCGCGGCCGTCGAGGAAGCCGCCGAGGACGAAATAGCGGTAGCCGAAGTAGAGGAACGGCCGCAGGTAGAGCGGCAGCCGGTAGTAGCGGCTCTTGAGCCACAGCGTGCGCTCGTCCGGCGTGCCGAAGAGGCGCGGCGTGAGCTTCCAGCCGAGCCCGCCGCCCGGCAGCCGCCGCCGCTCGCGGCGCTCGAGCTCCTCGCGGGCGAAGGCGTCGGCGTAGCGCAGGTGCTTCTCGAGGTAGAAGAGGATCGCGTCCTCCTTCTTGTTCCACTCCTCGAGCGGCGAGCGCAGCCGCGCCGTCCGGCCGCGCACGTAGACGCGGGTGTCCTGCTCCTGCCGGGTCGAGCTCGCCGCGGTCGCGCCGGAAGAGCTTCAGGAGGTACTTGTGGCCGTAGCCGCCGAAGCGGATGGGATGGCCGCGGAAGATCTGCCGGCGGCGGATGTAGAAGCCGTCGGCGGCGATCTCCGGGCCGGCGAAGAGCCGCCCGAGCTCGCCGCGGAGCGCCGGCGGCAGCGCCTGGTCGGCCTCGAGGATGAGCACCCAGTCGTTGCGGATCGGCAGGTTGTCGAGCCCCCACTGGAAGATCCAGGGGATGATCCGGCCGTGGTCGTAGGGCAGGGTGACGACCTCGTCGGCATAGCGGCGGGCGATCTCGACCGTGCGGTCGGCGCTCTCCGAGTCGATCACCAGGATCTGCTCGGCGAAGCCGTGGACGCTCGCCAGGCTGCGCTCGAGGTTGGCCTCTTCGTTGCGCGTCGCGAAGAGCGCGGTGACCGGAATCGTCGGGATCGTCAGCGCGCGCGCGCTCCCGCCGCCGGCGCGCCGCGACCGCGGCGACCGCCTCGTGCGCCGCGGCGACCAGCCCGCGCCAGGTGGCGGCGTAGTCCCAGCGGGAGAGGACGGCGCGGCTCGCGGCGTCGACCGCGGCGCGGTCGAGGGCGAGGGCGCGGTCGATCGCCCGCGCCAGCGCCGCGCCGTCGCCGGCCGGGTAGCGGAAGCCGTTCCTCCCCTCGGCGATGAGATCGTAGCCGGCGCCGACGGTCGAGGCGGCGATCGCCGGCAGGCCGCAGGCGAGGGCCTCCTGGACCGACACCCCCCAGCGCTCCTCGCGCGCGGCGTGGACGAAGAGGTCGGCGGCGGCGTAGAGGGCGGGGAGCTCGGGGTAGGGCACGTAGCCCACGAAGCGGACCCGCGCCAGGCCGCGCTCCGCCGCGGCGCGCGCCAGCGCCGCGCGTTCCGGGCCGTCGCCGGCGATGGCGAGCGAGACGCCGGCGGTCGCCACGGCGGGGAGCGCCGCCAGGAGGTCCCACGGCGCCTCGCGGGCATTGAGCTTGGCGAGCGCGAGGACGAGCGGCCCGTCGGCGGGGATCCCCAGCCGGTCGCGCCAGGCGAGGCGCTCCGTGCGGCTGCGCGAGGAGAGGCTCAGGCGCGACTGCCGGCGAAAGGAATCCACGTCCACCGCATAGGGGAAGAGCCCCGCTCTCTCCTGCGGAACGCCGCAGGTCCGGAGGTAGTCCAGGGTCAGGCTGCCGGCACCGAGGAACAGATCATAGGTGCGGGAGACGACCCGCGTGAAGAGGAGGCGGCGGAGGCGCTCGCGAGCCGTGGGCAGAACCGCCGTGCCGGCTCCACCGCCGGCCGCCGGAAAGACCGCCGTGTCGAGGCGCAGCGCGGTCGCGATGCCGCGCCGCCGCGCCATGGCGTTGGCGAGGAGGTAGGGCGGCCGGGTGTAGCCGTTGACGATCAGCAGGTCGGTCAACGCCGGGTCGAGCTCGGCGGCGAGGAAGCGGGCGAGCTCCACCCGGTGCCGCGGGCAGACGCGGCACGGATAGCCGCCGAGGAGGTCGATCCCCCAGTCGACCCGCCGCGAGAGCTCGGGGTCGAAGGCGGGGCGGGCGGCGTCCGGGGCGAGGAAGATCACCCGCAGCTCGTGCTCCGGGTCGCCCGCCGCGAAGCGGTAGAAGGGCGCCTCGAACTGCGTCGGCCGTTCGACGAGGAAGGCGATCCTCACCGGCGGCCTCCCCCCGCTTCCCTGGCTGCCAGGCGCCCGTAGACCGCCTCCATCTCGCGCCCGATCGGCCCCCAGCCGAAGCGCTCGCGGGCGGCCGCGGCGCCGCGCTCGCCCATCGCCCGCCGCGCCGCGGGATCGGCGAGGAGCGCGGCCAGGGCATCGCCCAGGGCCCCCGGATCGCCGTCGCCGTCGATGACGATCCCAGCGCCGGTCTCCTCGACCGCCTGGGCGAGCCCCACCTCGGGGGTGACGGCGACCGGGCAGCCGGCCGCCATCGCCTCGAGCACGGCGTTGCCGAAGTTCTCCGAGTAGGAGGCGAGCGTCAGGAGGTCGGCGCCGTGGAGGAGGGCCGCCTTGTCGGCGCCGTGCACCTCGCCCAGGAAGAGGATCCGCTCGGCGACGCCGCCGGCGGCGGCGAGCCGCGCGAGCGCCGGCCGCAGGTTCTCCTCGTCGTTGCCGGCGACGGCGAGCGCGGCGCCCGGCAGCCGCGCCGCCAGCCGCGGCATGGCGCGGATCAGCCGGTCGAGCCCCTTCTTCCAGCTCACGCGGCCGAGGAAGAGGAGGAGCGGCCGGCGCGCCAGCGCGGCGCGGACGGCCGGCGAGAGGGCGGCGCCGCCGGCCGGCGCCGGCTCGTCCTCGACGCCGTTGGGGACCACCACGGCCGGCGGCAGCCGCAGGCCGAGCCGCCGGGCGAGCCGCGCCGCCTCCCGTGCCTCGAGCTCGCTCGTCACGTGGAGCGCCGCCGCCTGGCCGAGCGTGCGGCGCTCGACCAAGCCGAGCCAGGCGAGCTTTCGCAGGCGCCCGCGGCGGCGCACGAGGTCCGCCACCAGCATGCCGCGCGGCGCCACCAGGTAGGGCGTGCCCGCCCAGGCGGCGGCGCGGGCGGCCGCGGCGGTTGGCCAGAGATAGACCGAGTGGAGGTGGACGGCGTCGCACGCCGGCACCTCGCGGGCGAGCGCCTCGGCCATCGACGGCGCGCGGTAGAGCCGGCGCGGCGGCCGGACGGCGAAGTAGCGCACCGCGACGCCGTCGATCGCGACCGGCCGGTCGAGCGGCGGCCCGCCGGCGTCGACGTCGGTGGTGAAGACCGTCACCTCGTGGCCCCGCGCCGCCAGCGCCTTGCACAGCCCGTGGACGGCGCGCACCGGGCCGCCGTGGCGCCAGGCGGGGATGTAGGTGGGCACCACGTGGAGGAGCCTCAACGGCGCTCCGGGAGCAGAGCGCGCAGCAGCTCGACGAGGTGCCGGTGGTGGGCCGGCCAGGTGGCGCCGGCGGCGGCGCGGCGGCAGGCCGGGCGCATCGCCCGCACCTCCTGTGGATGCCGGGCGCACCAGAGCATGCGGCCGGCGAGCGCCGCGGCGTCGCCGGCCGGCACGATCCAGCCGCTCTCGCCCGCCGTCACCAGGTCCTTCGCCCCCACCATCTCCGAGACCAGGACCGGCGCTCCGGCGGCGAGGGCCTCGGCGACGACCATGCCGAAGGAGTCGTGGCGCGAGGGGAGCACCAGGCAGTCGGCGCCGGCGAGCTCGGCGGCCAGCCCGCGCTGGTCGAGCGGCCCGGCGAGCGAGATCCCCTCGCCGCCGCGCTCGGCGACCCGGCGCGGCGCGTCGCCCGGCGGCCCTACCAGGCGGAGCCGCGCCCCCGGCACGGCGCGCCGCACCTCGGCGAAGGCGGCGAGGAGCAGGTCGAAGCCCTTGCGCGCGATCGGCGCGCCGGCGAAGAGGAAGGTGAAGCCGTCGCCCGCCGGCGGCCTGGGCTCGCCGGCGGGCGACGGCGCGAAGAGCGCGGCGTCGGCTCCCAGGGTCACGCTGTGGACCCGCTCGGCCGGCACCCCGGCCGCGATGTAGGTCCGCCGCGCCAGCTCCGAGACGGTCAGCACGTGGTCGGCGAGCGCGATCTCCGCCTCCTTGACCGCCGCGATCCGGCGATGGAGCTCCGGCGGGTCGGCAGTCGGCTGCACCCGGTCCTGCTCGCGGTGATGGATCGAGGGGGCGTCGAGGAAGGTCGCGATCCCCAGCCGGCGCGCGGCGCGGAAGGTCGCGAGGGCCGAGATCTCGCAGGCGATGACCGCGGCCGGGGCACCGTCACCCCCCGACCGCCGGCGCGCCAGGCGGCCGGCCGCCCAGCGGTCGAAGAGGCGGCAGGCGCGGAGGTCGTTCGCGGCGGCCCACGGGGCGGGGAGCAGGCGGTCGCCCAGGCGGCGGAGGGCCGGCGTCCACGGCGCCCAGCGCACCCGCGCGGGGGGCAGGTCGACCGGCGCGTAGCGCATCAGCCGCCGCCAGAGCGCGCGCGGCAGGAGGCGGCCCTGGCTCTCCAGGCAGGGCACCCCCGCCCAGTAGCCGGCGAGCATCCCGGCCTCCTCCAAGGCCAGCGCCGTCTGGTGGGAGTGCTGCCGGCCGGGGTGGGTGACGAGCACCTTCACGCCGGGCTCTCCAGCCGCCGGGCGGGGGCGCCCGCCGGCAGCGGCGCGGGCCGCCGGACGCCGAGCTCCGGAGCCGGCGCGGGCGCGCCCCGCGCGGCCGCGGTGGAGATGGCCGCGCGGTCGAGCGTCACCGCGGTCACCAGGAGCCCGGCGAAGAACCAGTGGTAGACGTCGGTGGTGACGTCGAAGACGATGCTGCCGGGGAGCTGGGCGAGGAAGAACAGGAAGCTCGCGGTGGCGAGCGAGCGGTGGAAGATCGTGCGCAGCCGCCGCGCCTGCTGCAGGGCGACGAAGGCGAGGTAGACGCGCAGGAAATAGAAGAGGAGGAACCCCGGCAGGCCGAGCTCGAGCATGATCCGCCCCGGCTCGCCCTCGACCTCGAGACCGTTCAGCCAGCTGTAGGGGATCCGGTCCTTGACCACCGCCGCGGCGGTCTGGTGGGTGGCGCCGATCCCGAAGCCGAAGAGCCCGGACCTCGGGAGGGTCAGGAACGGCTCCTCGAAGGGGAGGATCAGGCGCCCCGCCACCTCGGCGCCGCCGCCGGCGGCGCGGCCGAGGTAGGCGTCGACGGCGTCGGAGGCGGTATAGCTGATGAGCATGACCACTACGCCCACGGCGAGGATCAGGCGGCTGAAGGTCGCCCCCGCCCCCCGCTCGCGCGCCACGGCGAGCCACCAGTAGAACGGGAACGCCGCCGCGAGCAGCACCAGCGGCCCGCGCGAGCCGGTGAGGAGGATGCCGAGCGCCGTCATGCCGAGGGCGACGTAGAACAGGAGGTTGCGGCGGAACCGCCACTGGATGGTGGCGAGGATGCCGAGGAGCAGGATGGTGACGGCGAAGAGGTAGGAGGAGTAGCCGGTGATGTAGGAGAACGTCGCGGTCACCCGCACGAAGGCCGAGCTGCCGAAGGTCGAGACGTAGCCCACGTCCTCGGCGGCGCGGGCATAGGTGTTGAGCGGGCTCGAGGCCGGCGAGAAGAACTGGGCGACGGCGAGGAGCCCGACGGGGATCGCGGTCAGCACGTAGCGCTTGAGGAAGCGGGCGAGCGCGCGGTCGTCGGTGAAGACGTCGGGGAGCAGGAAGAGCAGGGGCACGTACCAGAAATAGGCCTTGAAGCCGAAGATCCCCACCAGCGGAGTGGGCAGCTGCGGATTGAACATCTGGGCAACGCCGTAGAGCGCGGCGAGGACGAGCGGCGCCTCGAGCGCCTTGAGCGGGGTCGGCGGGCGGCGGCCGCGGGCGGCGAACCAGCCGGCGTAGGCGCCGAGGAAGAGCAGGTCCTTGGCGAAGTAGACGACGTCCTGGGCGCCGGGGAAGAGCCATTTGCGGATCGCCCCCTCGACGATGACGAGGAACAGGGCGGTCTGCACCGCCTGGCGCCAGCGGGCGTAGGACCACACCGCCGCGCCGAGGCCGAAGAAGACGAGGATGAGCCGCATCTGCATGGGTCAGCGCCCTCCCCGGCGGCGCCCGCCGGCCCGGTGCCCGTCCCGCGCCCGCTCGAGCGCCAGCGAATAGGCGCTGGCGACCACCCGGCTCCGGTGGGGCGCCAGATGTGCCCGCGCGTCATGGCGCAGCCGCGCCACGGCCGCGGGATCGCCGAGCAGCTCGGCGAGGACGCCGGCGAGCGCCGCGGCATCGCCGTTGGGGAAGGTGCGGCCGCAGAGGCCGATCGCCTCGGGCAGGCCGCCCCCCTCGGAGCCGACGACGACGCAGCCGCAGGCGATCGCCTCGACGGCGACGTTGCCGAACGGCTCGCGGTAGCGCGACGGCACGACGAGGATGCGGTGCTCGTTGAGGAGGCGCACCAGCTCCTCGCCCGTCCGCGTGCCGACGAAGTCGACGCGGCCGGCGATGCCCAGGCGCTCCGCCTGCGCCGCGAGGCGCGGCCGCTCGGGACCGTCGCCGATCACCGTCAGGCGCGGCGCGACGCCGTCGGCGGCGAGGAGCGCCAGGGCGTCGAAGAGGACGTCGACCCCCTTGTCGGACACCAGCCGGCCGAGGAAGACGAGATCGCGGGCTCGCGGCACCGCGGGGAGGAGCCGGAAGAGCTCCTCGCGGTAGGGGTTGGTGATGACGCGGGTGCCCGGCCCGAGGTCGTCGGCGAGCGCCCGCGAGACGGCGACCGAGGTCGAGGCGCGGACGGCGAAGCGCTTCAGCCGGTCCTGCCAGGCGATCCGCCCGTCGACCCGGCAGTACCAGCTGTGGTGCGAGGTGAGCCAGGGGCGGCGCACGAGGAGGAGCGGCCAGGCGCCGCGCAGGCTGACGTTGGCGTGGAAGAGGATGTCGCACCAGCGCACCCAGCGCAGCAGCTCGAAGGGCGCCGGCCGGCGGATCACCCGGAAGGGGAAGGCGTCGGCCGGGTCCCCCGCGCCGAGCGGGGTCGTCGTCGCCACCACCACCTCGTGGCCGAGCTTGGCGAGCCCGCTCGCGACCTGGGCGACGAAGCTCTCGAGGCCGCCGACCTGCGGCGCGAAGGCCGGCGAATAGACGAGGACCCTCATGCCGCCCTCCGCGCCGAGCAGGCTCCGGAACGTCGCGGCCTGGCGGGCCAGCGAGTGGCCGGCGTACCAGGAGAAGGCGGCGTCGGCCCTCGCCTGGAGGGCGGTGTCGCTCGGCCGGCCGGTCGCATCGGCGGTCGCGCCCGGCGCCCAGGCGAGGCCGCGCTCCGACGCCGCTGCGTCCCCGGCGGCGACGGGCAGCATGCCGTGGGCGCAGTAGGCGGCGAAGACGGTCGACTTGCCGAAGAAGGCCGGGCGGTGGGCGGCGAAGCCGGCGAGCGAGTCGGCGAGGAGGGCGCTCACCGCGGCGGCGGGGAGCGCGCCGAGGCGGACCACCGGGACGCCCGCGACGGCGCTCGGGCAGGCGCCGTCGATCCCGGGCCCGAGGTCGGCGATCTCGCGGACGCCGAGCGCGGCGCAGGCCGCGGCGAGGGTGGCGCCGCGCTCCCCGTAGGCGAGCGCGCGGGTGCCGGGGCCGCCGAAGACGACGAGGCGCCGGCGGCGCGCCGCGAGCGGAGCGGGCGCCGCCAGCTCGCCGACGGTCGAGAAGACCGGCAGCACGGCGACCGCCTCCGCCGGCACCCAGCGCCCGAGGAGATCGCGGTACAGCTCGAGGCTGGTGACCGCTCGATCGCTCGCCCGCGCCAGCGCCGCGGCGAGGCGCCGCTGGGCGGGCGCCAGCCAGAACGAGCTGCGCCAGGGCGGCCCCGAGGCGTAGACCTCGTGGAAGAGGGTGACCAGGCGGCGGCCCGCGGCGCCCCGGCGCCAACGCGCCAGGCCCTCCACCAGCCAGCCCGGGCAGCCCCGCCGGTCGTAGGCATAGTTGACGTAGTGGACGAGGACGGCCGCCTCGCCATTCCCCTCTTCGGGACGGCCGGCGAGCGCGTCGGCGAGAACTTCCGTGAGGGCGCCGGCGGTGCTCTCGAAGGTGCGCGGCGGGAGATCCGCGCCCGCCGGCGCTCGCCGCTCCCCCGGCTCGCCCGCGGGAACGAGGAACGTCGTCGTCGCGCCGGCCGCCGCCAGGGCCCGCGCCAGGGCGACGGCGTAGTCGCCGACGCCATCGGCCGGCGGCGGCAGGCGGGGCACGATCTGCAGCAGCCTCACCGCGCCTCCGCGCTGCGCGCCGGGCGCTCCGGGAGGGCCGCCGGGCGGGAGGGCGCCAGCCCCGCGATGGCGCGGATCGCCGCCAGCGCCTCCTCGGGCGTCGCCAGCGACTCGCGCTCGCCCGCCTCCCTGCCGAGGCTGACCGAGGTCTCCGGATATCCCCACTGCGCCTGATGCCGGCGCGCCGAGGGGAACGAGGCGCCGAGGAGCACCACGGTCGGCTTGGCGAAGGCCGCCGCGGCGTGCATCAGCACGCTCGAGTTGCAGACCACCAGGTCGGCCGCCGCGACGAGGGCGAAGGTCTCGCGCAGGCTGAGATGCCCGGCCAAGTTGGCGAGGGCGAGCGGAGCCGGCGCGCCGCCGGCCAGCCGCTCGCCGAGCGGGCGGTCGCCCGGGCCGCCGGCGATCGCCACGGCGGCGCCGGGGATCTCGCCCAGGCGGCCGACGAGCGCCGCGTAGCTCGCCGGCGGCCACGCCTTGACCGCCAGACCGCTGCCGGGCGCGACGACGATGCGCCTCGCCGCGCCGGGCGCCAGAGCGCGCCACGCCGCCTCGCCCGCGGCCCGCTCGCCGGCGGTGAGGAAGATCTGCGGCCGGGCGGCGGGCAGCTCGGTCGCCCCCAGCAGCTCGGCGAAGCGCAGGGCGCTCCGGCCGACGTGCTCGCCGGGATCGAACGCCACGCTGCGCTGGCAGCCGGTGTGCCCGCCGGCATAGCCGCGCACGCCGAGGCGCCGGAGGACACCCGCGCGCAGCAGGAGCGCCGCGCCCCAGCGGCTGCCGAGGACGTCGATCCCGACGTCGAACCGGCGGCGCCGGAGCGCCTCGACCTCGGGCGAGGAGAGCAGGTAGCGGAGCCGCCGCCAGGCGCTCTGCCGGCGCACGAACTTGTTGAACCAGGGCGCCTCGACGACGACGATCTCGGAGACGTGGGGGTTGCCGGCCAGCGCCGGCACGTTCCAGCGTCCGACGGCGGCGACGATCCGCGCCGTCGGGAAGCGGCGCCGCAGGGCCGCGAAGAGCGGCGTCGCGACCAGCAGATCGCCCAGGTCGTTGTTGCGGAGCACCAGGATCGACGCCGGCTCGCGGTCCGTCCAATGGCCGGGCGCCGTCCGCGCGTAGGTCCAGAGAACGGCCTCGCCGAGCGCGCCGGCGAGGCGGCGGAGCGCCGCGGCCATCGGCGCCGCCAGCGCCCTCAGGCCCATCGCAGCCCTCCGGCGAGCGCGGCCAGCCGGTGCAGTCGCGCCCGGTGGCCGGGCTTGGCGCAGAGGAGGTCCGCCGAGCCGCCGAGCCGCTCCGGCGCCAGCTCGCCCTCGGGGTCGTGCAGACGGCGGACGCCGCCGGCGGCCGCGCTGCGGACGAGGTAGAAGTCGGCGTAGCCCAGGGCTCGCAGATGCTCCGGCAGCGCGGACGGGGCGTAGCCGAAGCCCGCCGTCCAATCGGCGCATACCTCGAGGTAGAGGAGCGGCGCGAAGGCGCGGAGGGTCTCGCCGGCGCCGCGGAGCACCGCGAGCTCCGCCCCCTCCACGTCGCACTTGACGAAGTCGAGCCGGGCGAGGCCGCGGCGCCGCACATAGCCGTCGAGCGTCTCGACGGGCGCCCGGTAGCTGTGCACCGCCGCCGCGCCGGTCCACGACCCCGCGCCATGGCGAGCGAGTGACGCCTGGCCGAAGTCGTCGCCGGGGACGTAGAGAGGCAGCTCGCCGGGCGTCTCGGCCAGGGCCGAACGGTTGACCACGACGTTGCCGATCCCCGCCGCGCGGAGCGCCTCGGCCAAGGCGTCGCAGGTGGGCGGCACCGGCTCGAAGGCATGCACCTCGCCGGGGGAGCCCACCAGGCGCGCGAAGAGCGCCGTGTAGGCGCCGCGGTTGGCGCCGACGTCGAAGACCACGTCGCCGCGGCGGATCACGGCGACGAAGATCCGCTTGCCGAGGTCGGGCGAGCGGAGGAGCCGCAGCGCCCCGGCATAGAGCGCCGGCTGGCGCGCCAGCACGCGCTCGACCGCCGAGCGCCCACGCCGCGTCATCGGCGCGTCTCCCCGCGGCGGGGGACGAGCCGCTCGGGGTCGCCGGCCGGCGCGGACGGCATCGTCGCGAGGCCGCCGATCAGCCCCCGCAAGGGGACCTTCCAACGGTCGCGCGGCGCCTGCTGGGTGGAGAAGAACGGCGCCACCCGCAGGCCGGCGCGGAACGAGCGCCAGGCGCCGCCGTTGGCGAGCCCCGAGCGGTAGTAGGCCAGGAGCTCGTCGACGAAGGCGCGGTCGTCGACGTCGAAGAGCGGATGCCGCAGGACGTCCTCCAGGCGCGCCGTCTCGGCCTGGCAGCGCCGTCGCCAGGCGCCCCGGAACCGCCCCCCAAGGAGTCGCGCGCGAGCGGGCGGCTCGGGCCGCTTGTAGGTCATGCTCCCCTCGTGCTCGCGGTAGATCTGCAGCCGCTCGTCCAGGTAGCGGATGCCGCCGAGCTTGGCGGCGACGAGCGCCAGCCAGCCGTCGTGGAACGGCTGGTGCGCGGGGATCGGCAGGGCATGCGGCACCAGCTCGCGCCGGAACATGACGCTGTGCGAGACGACCCAGTTCTCGGCCAGCAGGTAGCGGACCGGCCGGCCGCTGCCGTGCGCGCGGGCGAAGCGGAAGATCGGCTCGAACGCCGTCTCCACCCGCCGCTCCCCGTCGCGCCCGAGGCGCTCCTGGATGTTGCCGTAGACGAGCGTATGGCCGCCGATCTCGCGCACCAGGGTGGCGATCTTCTCCGGCTTCCAGAGGTCGTCCTGGTCGGCGAGCGCGATGAGCTCGCCGCGGCACATCGCGATCGCCCGCGCGAAGTTATCGACCAGCCCGAGCCGCGCCGCGTTGACCGAGTAGCGCAGGCCGCGGCGGCGGGCGTAGCCGGCGAGGATGTCGGCGGTGCCGTCGCGCGAGGCGTCGTCGCTCACCACGACCTCGAGGTGAGGCCAGGTCTGGGCGTAGATCGTGTCGAGCTGCGCGGCCAGATAGCGGCTGCCGTCATAGGTCGCCATGGCGACCGACACCAGCGGGCCGCCGGCTTCCTCCGCGCTCACGGCTTCCTCGCCCGGGTGAGGAACTGGAACACGAAGAGGTCGCGCAGCAGGCCGAGCGTGAGGGCGTTCACCGCCCGGTGCCGCAGGCCGTAGCCGCCCATGTTGGTCGCCACCGCCTCGACCTCGAGCCCGGCCTGCTCGAAGAGCTCGCGGACGTTCTTGCGGCAGAAGTACCGCAGGTGGGAGCGGTCGAGGAGGCCGGCCTCGGCGTAGCGGAAGTCGCCGGCGACCGCGATGGCGCGGAGGACGCGGTGGTTGCGCACGTTGGGGATGCTGCTCAAGAACAGGCCGCCCGGCTTCAGGCAGGCGGCGAGCCGGGCGACGGCACGCCACGGATCGATGAGGTGCTCCAGCACGTCGGCGCAGAGGATGGCGTCGAACTCCGCCGCCGGGAGCGCGGCATCCAGAGATTCGATGTTGCCCTGCAGGAAGCGGTCGATCTCCGGCTCGCCGGCGCCGCCCGGCTCGGGCGCCACCAGGTCGATCCCCATGGTGAAGGAGGCGATGCCGAGGGACTTCGCGGCGCGCAGCGTGGCGCCACCGCCGGCGCCGAGCTCGAGGAGCCTCAGGCCCTTCGCCGGAGCGAGCAGCGCCAGGAGATCGAGACGGGCGGCGCGGAAGTAGCCCTTCTCCTTGCCTGCGTAGAGCGCGGCGGTCGCGTCGTCGGCCTTCATGCCCTGGCGAGAGGTTCCCAGCGCTCGAGGTAGGCGTCGCGGGTGGCGGCGGCGATGGCGCGCCAGTCGAAGCGCTCCGCGGCGCGTGTCGCCTCCCGCGAGCGCTGGCCGTAGCTCTCCCCCGCGAGGGCGAGGAGCGCCGCGACCCGCGCCGCGAAGGCCTCGACGTCGCCGGCGGGGACCATCTCCGGGGCCGCCAGCGAGCGGAGGATGTCGCGCGGTCCCGGAGCGTCGTAGGTTACCGTCGGCAGGCCCGCCGCGAGCTTCTCGAGCACCGCGAAACCGAAGCCCTCGAGGTAGCCCGGGAAGGCGCCGACGGTCGCCGCCGCGAGGAGGCCGGGCAGGTCGTCGCTCTCGTACGACGGGACGACCTCGATCGAATCGCGCAGCTCGGCTGGAAAGTCGCCGAGCACCTGCTCGCGGCCGAGGCCGGTGCCGAGGAAGAGGAAGCGGGCGCCGGGCCGGCGCCGGCGCACCAGCGCGGCGATCGCCGGCCAGTCCTTCGCCCCCTTGCGGTCGTTCCAGTTGCCGATGAAGGCCACCTTGCCGGCGGCGAGCCGCGCGGCCGGATCGCCCTGCCGGCGGACGAACGCCTGGCGCCGCGCCGCGGACATGCCGAAGGGAAACATCACCACCTTGTCGCCGTAGCCCATGGCGTCGCGGACCGTGGCGAGGTCGTCGTGGCTCGACACGTTGATCAGATCGGCGTGGCGGAAGCTCGCCTCGACGTCGCGCCGGCGCCGCCGGCGGGCCGGCCAGGTGAGGGTGGCGTGGACCCCCTGCCGCAACGAGCGGGGCTCCGGCCAGCGCGCCGCCGCGAAGCGCTCGAAATTCTCATAGGAGGGGATCAGCCCCACCGAGCGGGCGACGAGCAGGCCGGAGAAGCCAAGCTGCCGCTTGGGGAATGGCAGGTCGGTCTGGTTGGCGTCGACGATGTCGAAGCGCCGGGCGTTGGCCTGGACGAAGGCCGCGGCGCGGACGGCGAAGCTGCGGTTGACCTGCAGGTAGCCGGCGAGGGTGGCGAGGCGGCCGCGGCGGCGCGGCGCCGCGGCGCGTGGGAAGGCGTCGTCGTAGCTGAACTTCTCGACCTCGTGGCCCATCTCCCGCAGCTCGTCGGCGAGCTCGAGCTGGACGCGCGGCCCGCCCAGGTTCCGGGTCCAGGGGGTGTGGATCACCATGAGGATGCGCGGTAGGCGGCCGGCGGAGGTCATGTCGTGCCTTGGCGCCGGTCTCCCGGCCCCGGCGGGCCTTCGCCGGCGAGCGCCTGGAGGAGAGCCGCGGCGACGCGGCGGACGTGCTGCCGCGTCATGCCGACCCAGGTGGGCAGGCTCAGGCCGCGCTCGCTCAGCCATTCGGCCTGCGGGCAGTCGTGCGGCGCGGCGCGGCGATAGGGCGGCAGCGTGTGGCAGGGATAGAAGAACGGGCGCGAGTCGATCCCGGCCTCGCGCAGGGCGGCCATGGTCCGATCGCGCCGCGGCGGCGCGCCGCCGGCGAGCACGAGGCTCCACAGCCAGTTGACGCTGCGCTCGCCGGGGTCGACCGCCTGGAGGACGAGGTCGGGATGGCCGTCGAGCTCCTCCCGGTACCAGGCCGCGATCTCGTCGCGGGCCGCCAGGTAGTCGCCGATCCGCTCGAGCTGCGCCAGGCCGAGCGCCGCGGCGACGTTCGTCATCCGGTAGTTGTAGCCGACGACCGGGAACCAGTAGCGCCGCTCGAAGTCCTGCCCCTGCCCCTTGAGCTGGCGGATCGTCCGGCCGACCGCCGCGTCGCGCGCGAGCACCATGCCGCCCTCGCCGCAGGTGATCACCTTGTTGCCGAAGAAGCTGAAGGTCGCGACGTCGCCGAGCGAGCCGGCCGGCCGGCCGCGGTAGGTGGCGCCGATCGCCTCGGCCACGTCCTCGACGACCGCCAGGCCGTGCCGGCGCGCCAGCGCCAGGATCTCTTCCATGGCCGCCGGCTTGCCGTAGAGGTGGACCGCGATGACCGCCCTGCACTTGGGCGTCACCTTGCGCGCCAGGTCGGCGGGGTCCAGGTTCCAGGTGCGGCGGTCGCTGTCGACGAAGACCGGCTCGGCGCCGCAGTAGCGGACGGCGTTGGCCGTCGCGACATAGGTGAGCGAGGGCACCAGGACCTCGTCGCCCGGACCGATCCCCAGGCCGAGCAGCGCGAGGTGCAGGGCGACCGTTCCGTTGCAGCAGGAGACGGCGTGCTCGACCTGGCAGAGCTCGGCGATCCCGCGTTCGAAGCGCTCGATGAAGGCGCCGATCGAGGAGATCCATGTCGTGTCCAGACACTCGCCCACGTAGCGTTTCTCGTTGCCGAGGAGCGCCGGGGCCGAAACCGGTATGAAGTCCGTCATCGCGCCTCCCTATTCGACGATCCGCTCCGGCGCAGCGGCCGCGCCGGTCTGCCGGCCACCTCGGCATGTGCCGGTACGTCGTCGATCACCAGCGATCCCGCCCCCACGACCGCCTCCTCTCCGATGGCGAGCGGGCGGCCGCGGCCGACGGCCGAGCCGACGCCGACGAGAGCGCCGTCGCCGACCGTCACGTAGCCGGCGAGGTGGCAGCCGGGGGCGATATGGACGAACCGCCCGAGCCGGTTGTCATGGTCGACCGTGGCGCCGGTGTTGACGATGCTGCCGTCGCCGATCGAGGTGGCGGCGTTGATCGCCGCTCCGGCCATGACGGCGATCCCGGCGCCGAGCACGACCGACGGCGAGACGTGCGCCCCGGGATGGATGGCGTTGGCGAGCGTGAAGCCGCCGGCGCGGACCGTCTCGGCCAGCGGGCGCGGCGCGCGTTGTCGCCCAGGGCGACGATCGCCGCCGTCACGCCGGCGGCGCGGAGCGCCGGGAGGGCGCCGTCGCCGCCCAGGCAGGGGACGGCGCCGAACGAGGCGCCGGCGGGAGCCGCGGCGTCGGTGTAGCCGACGACCTCCCAGCCCGCGGCGAGGAGCGCCTCGATCACCACCCGCGCGTGGCCGCCGCCGCCCACGACGACGATCCGCCGCTGTTCCCGCTGTCGGCGCGCTCATCGCGCGTAGGCCTCCAGGCAGCGCCGGGCGACCGCCTCCCAGGTGAAGCGCTCCTCCATGCGGCGGCGCGCCGCCCGGCCCAGGCGCGCGGCGAGCTCCGGGTCGTCGAGCAGGCTGCCGCAGCCGCTCGCGCGAGCGCCGCCGGATCGCTCGGCGGGACGATGAAGCCCGACTCGCCGTCGACCACCACCTCGGACAGCGCGCCGACGCGGGTGCAGATCGCGGCGGCGCCGCACGCCATCGCCTCCATGAGCGTGAAGCCGAGGATCTCGGGGAGCGCGGTCGTATCGCCGTAGACGGTGCGGTTGACCGAGGGGAGGACCGCCACGGCCGCGCCCTGGTAGGCGGCGAGGACCTGCTCGTCGCTCGCCGCGGTGACGAAGGTCACGTCCTTGCCGGCGGCGAGCCGCTGGAGGAGCTGGAAGTAGTCGTCGTGGTAGGGGCGGCCGACGATCTTGAGCGGCATGCCCGGCTCGACCGCTTCGATCAGGGTATCGATCCCCTTGTGCGGCAGGAGGCGGCCGACGAAGAGGATGCCGCGCCGGGAGACCGCGGCGTCCGGGCGATAGCGCGCGAGGTCGAGCCCGGCGTAGATGATGCTCCAGCGCTCGCGGTGGGCGAGGAACGGCGCCGCCGCTCTCCGCCGCGATCAGGAGGTAGCCGTCGACCCAGCGCGCGATGGGCAGGAGCCGGTGGAGGGTCAGGCTCGCGCCGCCGCCGACGTCGGTCACGAAGGAGCGCTTTCCGGTCAGGCGCGAGAAGGCGACCGCGAGGTCGGTGACCAGGGTGTTCCAGGACGTGCAGTGGACGACGTCGACGCCGCGGAGGTCGGCGAGGAAGCCGAGCGAGAACGGGTTCAGGCGCTCGCCCCGGGGATAGGCGAGCGGGCGGTGGGTGCAGATCTCGAGCTCGCCCTCCATCCGCCGCCGCGGTCCGTCGCCGAAGGTGATCAGGCGGGCGGGCGTCGACCGCGCCAGGGTGCGGGCGAGCTCGAAGGCATAGCGCTCGCCGCCGCCGTAGAGGCCGCCGTCGCCGAAGGGGATCGGATAGACGACGGCGACGCGCGGCGATGGCCCCATGGCGCTCATGCCCAGCGCACCCAGCGCGGCCGGGTGAAGCCGAGGGTCGCGATCACCGCCTGGAGCGTCAGGGCGAGGCAGGCGGAGAGGAAGTTGAAGCGCAGGACGTTGTAGGTGCTCGACAACGGGAACAGGTAGATCAGGCCGGCCTGGATCGCCATCTGGACCAACAGGAAGGCGGTCTGCCAGCGGGTCCAGGAGCGGGCGATGTTGACGCTCACCAGGTAGCCGTCGAGGAGGCTCGCGCCCGCCGCGCCGATCACCAGCAGCAGCTCGCGCTCGAGCCCGGCGTAATGGGCTCCGAGGACGTAGAGCAGCAGGCGCGGGAAGAGGGCGGCGAAGGCGAGGAGCGCCGCGGCGATGACGGCGAGGAGGGCGCCGAACTGGAGGAAGCGCTCGCGGTAGAGCCGCTCGTCGGCGAGCCGCGAGAGGCGGGGGAGGAAGACGACGCCGATCAGGCTGGAGAAGATCCCGACGACGAGGCCGAGCCGGCCCAGGGCCCCCACCTCGGCGATGGTGCGGGTCGAGCCGAAGGTGGCCGACAGCCAGACGACGAGCGGCCCCTGGACCGAGAAGTAGAGGGCCGACGGGAGCGTCGGCAGCAGGTAGCGCAGGATCTGGCGCCGGTAGGGCGCGAGCCCCTCGGCGGGGACCGCCGCCGGGGCGTCCGGCCGGGCGAGGGCGGCGGCGAGCGCCGAGCCCGCGGCCGAGGCGGCGACGCCGAGCCAGGCCTTGAGCAGGCCGGCGCCCACGAGGATGCCGGCGAGGGTGAGCCGCAGGCCGGCGCCGCCGACCTCGGCGCGATAGGACCGGGCGTAGCGGTCGCGCAGGCGCAGCGCGAGGACGCGGATCGAGGCCTGGATCTGGAACCAGACGCAGAGCAGGATGCCGGCGGTGGCGAGGGCGAGTCTCGCGCCGCGAAGCCCTTGGCCGCGCGATGTAGGGGAAGGCGGCCACCACCCCGCCGCTCCCAGCAGGAAGGCCGCGCGGCGCAGCGACAGGACGGCGGCGAGGTAGGGCTCGAAGGCGCTTCCCTCCTGGCTCGCGCGATGGAAGAAGTGGAGCAGCGAGGTCGTGCTCCCCAGGTCGGAGAGGAAGTTGAAGAAGGTGACCACCGAGAAGGCCAGGGTGTAGAGCGCGAACTCGCGCACCGGCATGAAGTTGACGAACAGCAGGCCGGCCGCGATGCCGAGGAGCTGGGTGAGCGTCTGGGCCGTGAAGTAGGCGGAGAGGATCCCGATCCAGCGGCGGAGGCGGTCGCGGTGGAGGGCGCGCCGCGCTCGGCTCGCCGCCGCCAGGGCGCGCTCGCGCTCGGCGAGCGACGGCGCGCCCTCCGGCCACGGCCGAGGCCTCCGCCGGCGCGGCCTGCGGCGCCGAGCCCGGGCTCAAATCCCCATCTCCGCCAGCACCCGCCGCGCCAGCCGCCGCGAGCGGCAGCCGAGGCCCTCGCCGGGGCGCCCGTCGCGCTCTCCCCATCCTCCTCCAGCCACTCGGCGACCGGCATGTAGAAGCCGGACTTGGGCCGCTGGAAGAGCGCCTCCGGCAGCTCGGGGGCCACCTGCCGCACCAGGCCCGCCTTGCCCATCCGGCGCACCGGCGCGAAGCCCTGGGCGGCGAAGGCGGCGGCGAGGCAGGCGTCGGCGAGCGGCACGCGGAGCTCGAGCGACCAGGCCATCGAGGCCCAGTCGGCGTCGCGGAGGAGCTGGTTGCGCATGTAGCGCGCGGTCTCGAGCGCCTGGACGGCGAGCCAGGGATCGGGCGCCCGGCCGCCGTTGCCCGACGGGAGGTCGCGCCGGGCGTCGGCGACCGGGTCGTAGGCGGCGAGGGCCTCCGCCGCCCGCTCGCGGCCGAGGAGCGCCGGCAGCTCCTCGGGCAGGAAGAGGCCGCGGCGGAGGAAATAGGCGCCGGCCAGGGTCCGCCCATGGCGGAGAAGCCCCTGGAGCTTGGGCCGGCCGGGCGCGGACAGGCGGGCGATCGCCGGCCAGAGCGCCGCGGCGCCCGGCACGCGGCCGCCCCAGCGCGCGGCGCGGGCGCCGCGCGGCACGTCGGCGAAGGAGGGATAGCTGCCGAGGAGCTCGTCGCCGCCGAGGCCGGAGAGCGCGACCTTGATCCCCGCCTCGTGCGCGGCGCGGGCGACGACGAAGGTGTTGAAGCCGTCGATGCTCGGCTGGTCCATGGCCGCCACGGCCTCGCCGAAGAGGGCGCGGAAGTCGTCGCGCCCGACGCGGCGGACGACGTGGCGCGCCTGCAGCCGCCGCGCCACCTCGGCGGCGAGCGGCGCCTCGTCGCGCGGCGTGCCGGCGAAGGCGTCGAACGAGAGGGTGAAGGCGAGCGGCGGCTCGGCGGCGGGATCTGCCCGCCGAGCGAGGGCGAGGAGGAGGCCCGAGTCGAGCCCCGCCGAGAGGAAGACGGCGACCGGCACGTCCGACACCAGGTGGTCGCGCACCGACTCGGCGAGCGCCGCCGCGAGGTCCGGGCCGGCGGGGCCGGTTTCGCTGCGGCCGGCGGGGCCGGCCAAGACGCCGGTCCCGGCCGGCGGGCCGTAGGCGACCGGCTCGCCGGGCCGGCCGGCGGAGGCCTCGAGGTAGGTCCCGGCGGGGAGCGCCCGGACGGCGCGGCGGATGGTCCAGGGCTCGGGCACCGAGCCCCAGAGGAGGAAGCCGGCGAGGCCGGCGGGATCGACGTCGAGCGCCACCGCGCCGCCCGCCTCCAGCGCCTTCACCTGGGAGGCGAAGCGCAGGCAGGCGCCGTCCGGGGCGACCGCGTAGTAGAGCGGCTTCACCCCCAGCGGGTCGCGGGCGAGGAGGAGCCTCTTCTCCCGCTCGTCCCAGATCGCCAGGGCGAACATGCCGCGCAGACGCGGCAGCATCGCCGCGCCGTGCCGCGCGTAGAGGGCGAGGAGCACCTCGGTGTCGCTCTCCGAGCGCCAGGGGTGATCGGGGAGCTCGGCGCGCAGCGCCCGGAAGTTGTAGATCTCGCCGTTGAGGACGATCCGGTAGCGGCCGTCGTCCGAGGCCATCGGCTGGGCGCCGGCGGGCGAGGGGTCGAGGATGGCGAGCCGGCGGTGGGCGAGCGCCACCCGGCCGTCGTCCGCGAGGTAGGCGCCCGCGCCGTCGGGGCCGCGGCGGGCCATGGCGTCGCGCGTCCGCAGGAGCTCCGCCGGGTCGATCGGCGGCGCCTCGGGCGCGAGGCGGAGGATGCCGTTAATGCCGCACATCGGCGCCGCTCCGTGTCGGTCGAGTCGGCGATGGAGTCGGGCGGAGCGGTCGACTCGAGCCCGGCGCGGACGCGCGACTCGATCGACCGCGCCGCCCGGTCGGCGGCGGCCGCCCCGCCCATGGGCAGCTCCTCCGGCCGCCGGGAGGTCGACCGCGCGGTCAGCCGGTCCAGCAGCGGCGCGAGGCGCTCGCGGAAGCGGGCCGCCGAGAGCTCGGCGCGCCAGCGCCGCTCCCCGGCGGCGCCCAGCCGGTCGGCCAGCGAGCGGGGCGTCGGGGTCGGCGAGGAGGCGGGCGAGCGCCGCCGCCAGCTCCTCCGGCGAGTCGGGGTCGACGAGGAGACCGGTCATCGCCGTCGACGACCACCTCCTCGGCGGCGCCGCCGCGCGCCGCGACGCACGGCCGGCCGGCGCGCATCGCCTCGAGATAGACCAGCCCGAAGCCCTCGCCGCGGCTGGGCATGACGAAGGCGGCGGAGCGGCGGTAGAGCTCGGCGAGCGTCGCCTCGCTGACGAAGCCGGCGAAGAGGGCGCGGTCGCCGAGGCCGAGCGCCGCCGCCTTCGCCGCCAGCCGGGGGCGGTCGTCGCCGTCGCCGGCGATCACCAGGCGCGCTCCGGGCGCCGCGGCGAGGAGGCGCGGCAGCGCCGCCAGCAGCTCGTCGTGCCCCTTGTAGCGCTCGCCCGCGGCGAGGCGGCCGACGATGAGGAGGAAGCCGCGGCCGGCGCGCGCCAGGAGGCCGGCGTCCAGCGCGCCCGCGGGCGGGCGCTCCTCGAGGGCGAGCGGCACGATCTCGGCGGGCGGCAGGTCCGGGTTGAAGCCCCGCGCGCGGTCGAGCGTGTGCGCGGAGATGGCGAGGCGGACGGCCGCTCGCGCCAGCGCCCGCCGCCGTGTCCAGGAGAGCGGGCGCCAGACCTCGAGTCCGTAGAGGGGCACGAGATAGGGCGCGCGGAGCGGCGCCGGCAGGAGCGCCTGGACGCGCGCCGGCCCCAGGAAGTCGAAGACGCAGACGGCGCGCCGCGACCGCGCCTGCCGCCCCCACGTCGCCGCGGCGAGGCGGGCCTGGCTGGCGCCGAAGGAGCGCGCCCGCGCGGCGCCGGGAACGCCCTCCGGCGGGCCATCCCCCAGGGTCAGGATCTCGAACCCCATCCCCCGCTCGCCGGCATAGCCGGCGCAGGCGCGCGGCGAGCAGCCGCCCGGCCGCGGCGCGCCCGCCGCCGTCGAGCTCGAGCCCGGCCGACACGAAGACGAGGTCACGCCGCGGCGAGGGGCTCACGCCGGGCACAGCCCGGCCCGCGGCGCGTCGATGGATATATAGAGGGCGACTTCGGGCCTGGAGATGGGCACGTCTGCAACAGCTCGCGAGTTCAGATGTCTAGATGCGCAAATCATTGTGCCAGAAGGGCGGGGGAGACGCAAACAGGGTTGCGGTGAGGCAAGCTGCGTTTGGCCACCCGACACCCGCTGCGGCGGCCGTAGAGGGAAAAATCGAAAGTTTCGAGGAAGAATCCAAAGTTTCCCTGCTTCATCGCTTGTACGGAGGAAGAATCGAAAGTTCCGCTGTTTCACCGCTTGTACGGTGGAAGAATCCAGAGTTTCCCTGCTTCACCGTTTGTAGAGGGGAAGAATCGAGAGTTCCCTCTGCTTCGGCGGTTGTAGAGAGGAAAAATCCAATCCTTCGGCTCTACAAGCGATGTTTCCGCTCTACGACCGATTCTTCCGCTCTACGGGCGATCCTTCCGCCTCGCCGCCGATGCTTCCGCTCTACGGACGGCGCTTCCGCTCTACCGACAGCCGTTCCACGTCGGCGCGCGAGATTTCCTCTTCGCCGCCGAACCCGGCGCCGAGCGGGCGCGCTTCCTCGTGCGGCGCTTACGCGCGCCGGATCTCGGCCAGGAGCTGGGGCGGGGCGGCGATGAGGCGGGTGATGAGCGGCTTCTCGCGGTTATAGCGGTCTTCGTCGGTGACGCAAACCGGCGGGGGTTGGGTGGCAGGCCGTCCGGCTGTCATCCGCCGCGCACGATCCTGTGGAGTAAGATAGCTATCGCAATGAGGAGGTCTGCGGGATGAAAACCGTGCAGATGACGCTCGACGAAGCGCTCGTCGAAGAGGTGGATCGTGCCGCCGCCGAGTTGGGCACCACCCGCTCGGCGTTCACTCGCGAGGCGCTGCGCAGCGCCCTGGCATGCCGTGCCGAGCAGGAGCTGGAGCGCCGGCACCGCGCGGGGTATGCCGCCAAGCCGGTCGCGCCGGGCGAGCTGGACGGATGGGAAGACGCACAGGTCTGGCCGGGCTGATGCAGCGGGGAGAGGTCCGGTGGTACCGCTTCGGCGCGCCGGACAAGCGGCGCCCGGTCCTCGTCCTTACCCGAGACTCCGCCCTCGAGTTCCTCGGCGAGGTCACCGTCGCCCCCATCACCTCGACCGTGCGCGACATCCCCACCGAGGTCCTGCTGACCGAGGCCGACGGCATGCCCCGCTCTTCGGCGGTCAACCTGGATCATCTCCAGACCGTCTCGCGAGAGCGCATGGGCGCATGGATCACCACGCTCCCTGCCGGCCGCATGGAGGAGGTCCGCGCCGCCCTCCTGTTCGCCCTCGGCTTTACCCGGCTCTAGACCCGGGCTGCATCGGCGCCGCGGCCAACGCGGTGAGGAGAGCCGGAGGAGCGCCGCGGCGCTTACGCGCGCCGGATCTCGGCCTGGATCTCGGCCAGGAGCTGGGGCGGGGCGGCGATGAGGCGGGTGAGGAGCGGCTTCTCGCGGTTGTAGCGGTCTTCGTCGGGGGTGCCGGCGACGGTGCGGCCGCCCGCGGCGTGGACCAGGGCGACGCCGGCGGCGACGTCCCACTCGTGCTTGGGGACGAGGGTCCAGGTGGCGTCCGAGAGGCCGCCCGCCACCCGCGCCAGCTTGTAGGCGACCGATCCCATCGGGATCACCTGGTAGGGGCCGTCGAAGGTCCGCCACAGGCCGTGCTTGACCTCGCTGCGGCTGGCGAGGACCTGGGCGCCGGCGAGGAGCGGCCGGGTGGAGAGCGCCGCCGGCCGGCCGTTGACCGTCACCCCGTGGCCGCGGGCACCGAGGAAGGTCTCGCCGGTGGCCGGGTTCGAGATGCCGCCGGCGACCGGCTCGCCGTCGACCACCAGGGCGATCGAGATCGACCACTCCGGGATGCCCAGGACGAACTCCTTGGTGCCGTCGAGCGGGTCGACGACCCAGACCCGGCGCGCCGCGAGGCGCGCCAGGTCGTCCTCGGTCTCCTCCGACAGCCAGCCTTCGCCCTCGGCGAGGAGCATCTCCTTCAAGAGGGCGTCGATCAGCGTGTCGGCCTCGGTGACCGGATCGCCGCCGGCCTTGCGCCGGCTCTCCACCTCGCCGGGGGTGAAGCGCGAGACCAGGGCGTCCGCCGCCGCGAGCGCGGCGGCGATGCGCGCGAGGTCGGCGGCATAGGGCCCGCCGCCGCCCCTGCCGGCGAGCGGATCGCGCGCCGCGGGGCTCTCCGCCCCACCCTCCGGCGGGGCGGAGCTCACTGCACCGCCATGCTCGCGCCGACGTAGCCCTGGCGCTCGAGGTAGAGCAGGATCTCCTGCGCCGCTTCCTCGGGCGACGCCGCCGAGGCGTCGATGACGAGATCGGCGTCGGCCGGCGTCTCGTAGGGGTCGGAGATGCCGGTGAACTCCTTGAGGATGCCGGCGCGCGCCTTGGCGTAGAGGCCCTTCCGGTCGCGCTGCTCGCAGACGTCGATCGGCGTCGCGATGTGCACCAGGACGAAGCCGCCGCCCGGCTCGATCATCGTCCGCACCTCCTTGCGCACGGTGTCGTAGGGGGCGATCGGGGCGCAGATCGCGATGCCGCCGTTCTTGGTGATCTCGGCGGCGACGTAGCCGATGCGGCGGATGTTGATGTCGCGGTGCTCCTTCGAGAAGTTGAGCTCGGAGGAGAGGTGCTTGCGGACGATGTCGCCGTCCAGGAGCGTCACCGGCCGGCCGCCGGTCTCCATGAACTTGACCATGAGGACCGAGGCGATGGTCGACTTGCCGGCGCCGGAGAGGCCGGTGAGGAACACCGTGAAGCCCTGCTGGTGGCGCGGCGGATGGGTGCGCCGCAGCTCGACCGCCACCTCCGGGAAGGTGAACCAGCCGGGGAGCTCGCGGCCCTCGGCGAGCCGCTGGCGCAGCTCCGTCCCCGAGATGTCGAGCGTGCGCTTGCCCGCCGGCACCTCGTCGACCGGGAAGTAGGTGTCCAGGTCCTCGACATAGACGAGCTGCTTGAACGGCACCATGGTGACGCCGAGCTCGTCCTGGTAACGGCGCAGGAGCTCCTGGGCATCATAGGGCCCGTAGAACGGCTTGCCGGCCGAGTCCTTGCCCGGCCCGGCGTGGTCGCGGCCGACGATGAAGTGGGTGCAGCCGTGGTTCTTGCGGATGGTGGCGTGGAGGAGCGCCTCGCGCGGGCCGCCCATGCGCATGGCGAGGCCCAGGAGGGCGAGCTTCGCCGTGTGCTGCGGGAAGCGGGCGAGGACCGCCTGGTAGCAGCGCACCCGCGTGTAGTGGTCGAGGTCGCCCGGCTTGGTCATGCCGACGGTCGGGTGGATCAGCAGGTTCGCCTGCGCCTCCTTGGCGGCGCGCATCGTCAGCTCGCAGTGGGCGCGGTGCATCGGGTTGCGCGTCTGGAAGGCGACCACCCGCCGCCAGCCCTGGCGCGCGAACTCGGCGCGCAGCTCGGCCGGGGTGAGGCGCAGCGAGCGGAAGTCGTAATGGACCGGAAGCTGCAGCCCTTCGAGCCGCCCGCCGACGAAGACCGGATGGGTGCGGTCGAGGAGGTGGGCGACGCCGGGGTGCTTCCTGTCGACGCTGCCGAAGACGGCCTGCGAGGCGGCCTCGCGGTCCGGCTCCCACAGCTCGTCGACGTGGAGCGCCGCGAGCATCACTCCCTCGGGGTCGCGCAGGGCGAGCATGCCGCCGGCCGCCAGCGTCTCGGCGAACGGGCGAGGGACGTCCAGGGTGATGGGGATCGACCACAGGGTGCCGTCCGCCAGGCGCATGCGCTCGGCGACCGCGTCGTGGTCCGCCTTGCCGAGGAAGCCGGTCAGGGGGGAGAAGGCGCCGTTGAGCAGGAGCTCGAGGTCGCAGAACTGGCGCGGGGTGAGGTCCCAGGACGGCCAGTCGCGGGAGGCGGCCTTGAGCTCGGCGCTGCGGTCGGGGGCGGCGATCAGGTCGACGAGGGTGCCGCCGTGCGGCGCGATCAGGTGATCGGCGTGACCCGCGGGCCCGGGGGTCTCCTCGGGCTCGGGGACGGGGAACGGCAAGGTCTTGGTCATGACGCGGAGTTTCCTTACGGTCGTTGGAGAGCGTGGTTGTCCAGGGGGACGAGATCCTGCGCGGGTGGGTTGCTCACCCAAGATCCCTAGTGCGCGACCCCCGCCGGCGCGAGACCGCGAGGCGCCGCGCACACGGATCCGGGCAGGGAAATCTAGGCAAGTTCCCTGCCAGCCAGGTAGCGGGTCCGTTGGGTCCGCTGCGGGCGACCGCCCTCGGGACCACCCTCCCGAACCCCCTTCCAGGCGGTCGTCCTCGGGACCCAACGGACCCGGTACCGCGAGCCGGCGGCAGGGGAGGGCTTGGATCAGGGCCGCGAGGGCGACGGCTCGGGGCTGTTCTCGATGACCGTGACCGTGGTCACCCCGCCGATCGTGGCGAGGGGGATCAGGACCTCGTTCTTCTGCCACCAGGCGACGACGCAGGCGCGGCAGGTGTCGTCGGCGCGCCGGACGCCGGCGAAGCCGATCCGCGTCACGATGCCGTCGCAGAGGAAGCCGAGGACGTCCTTGCCCTGCTGCTGGGAGCCGGTCTCGCCGACGGTCAGGTTCTGGGCGACTCCCCGCTCCTTGGGTCCGAGGTCGGCCCGGCAATCGCGGGTCACCGGGACGGCGAGGGTCGCGGAGCGGGCGATCTCGCGCCCGCCGTCGTCGAGCAGCGCGGCGTACTCCTCGACCGCGTCGGTCTGTTTGCGCGGCTTCGGCGCCGTCGCCCAGGAGCGGCCGCCGCCTTCCGGCTCCATCGCCACCCAGTAGAAGTCGCCGTGCCCCTTCCAGCGGAAGTAGAGGCGGGCGCCGCCGCCGGGCGCCTCGCCGGTCGCCGTCGCCCGCGCCACGGCGTTGCGCTCGACCGGCAGGCAGCTCGCCTCGGCGAGCGAGATGCTCTGGGCGAGGACCGGCGAGGCGGCGGCGAAGAGGACCGCGGCGGCCAACAGGCTCTGTGCTCTCATGGCAGGGCCCTCCCTGGGCTCTCCCCGCGCTCGCTCGAGCCGCGGGACGGCAGATGCGGATGTCTTCCTATCTTAACGCCAGACGGCGTCCGGCGCCATCGGCGCGCCCCACCCTCCCGACCCCCTTCCAGGCGGCCGTCCTCGGGACCCCACGGACCCGGCACCGGCCGGGCGGGCCTCAACCGGCGTTGTCGGGCCCCAGGATGCGGCGGGTGTAGGTCTCGACGTAGGGGGTCCGCTGCAGGCTGGGGAGCGAGCGCCTGAGGGCCGCCGCGGCGCCCGGCGCGTCGCCCGACTCGTAGAGGGAGACGGCGAGATAGAAGAGGAGCTCGGGGCGGTCGCTCGGCGGCTCGCCGCCGCGCCGCAGGTAGGAGGCCGCCTCGCGCCAGCGCGAGTTGCGGTAGGCCGTCTCGCCGGCGAGGAGCTGCGCCTCGCGCACGTCCGGATGGGCGTCGGCCACCGGGCGGGCGAGGTCGAAGGCCTGCTTCAAGTCGCGCGCCTGGACGCTCTTGAGGAGGCTCCGCGCCCGCTCGAGGCCGGCGCGCTCGGCGGCCGAGAGGCGGGCGGTGGCCGGCGTGGTCGGCGCCCCCAGGGCGGGCTTGACGACGGGCGCCGGGCTCGGCGGGCCCGCCACGGCCGCGACCCCCGGCCCGGGGGCCGTGGCCGCGGGGGCATGCTGCTGGACGCGGGCGAGGAGGGCGGCGACCTGGCGCTCTCCCTTGACCTCCGGCGCCAGCGCGTCGGCCACCCCGCGAGCCTCGCGCCACTCCCCCAGCTCCACCCAGCAGCCGAGGAGGGCGGTGGCGTAGCGCGGCTCCCGGTTGCCGCGCGGGCAGGGCCCGAGGTCGACGACCGCGTCCTTGCAGCGCCTGGCCCAGGCGCGCGTCAGGCCGCGCAGGCAGAGGGCGTCCGGGTCGGCGGGGGCGAGCGCCGCCGCCTGCTCGGCGCGGGCGAGCGCCTCGGCCGTCCTGCCGTCGTCGAAGTCGAGCTCGGCCAGGAGGCGGTTGGCCGCCGGGTCGCGCGGCTCCTTGGCGAGGCGCGCCTCGAGCTGGCGCCGGCGCTCCTTGGGCGGCAGGGCGGCCCACTGGGCGCCGGCGCGGCGGCTCGCCAGGCCGGCGAAGGTGGGCACGGCGGCGAGCGTCGAGGGGGGGACGGTCGCCGCGGCGCGGTCCTCGAAGGCCTGGCGGAGGTCGGGGGGCAGCGCCAGCTTGCGATAGACGCCGAAGCGCTCCTCGACCTCGGCCAGGCGGCCGAAGGTGCTCTGGAAGCCCTCGTTGTCGCCCGCCGCCCCCTGGGCGGCGGCGAGGCGCACCAGGCAGTCGCCGAGCGGCGCCGGCTCCTCGAGCAGGCCGAAGCAGGCGAGGCGCAGGGCATGCGCCGCGGCGGCGTAGTCCTTGCGGTCGTAGGCGGCGACGCCGTCGCGCAGCAGGCCGAGGTAGAAGGAGTCGGCCGCCACCGCCGCCCGCGCCAGGAGCGGGGCGAGCACCGCGGCGAGGCCGAGGGCCAGCCGGAGGACGGCGAAACGGCGGCCGGCCCTCACGCCTTCTTCTCCAGATGGATCGGCCGCGGGGAGTGGAGCGGCGCCGGCATCGAGGTGGGGTCGGCCGGCTCGAACGGCTCGGTCGTGGGGCCGGCCGGCAGCGGCCGGTCCTCGACCACCGCCCGCGGGTTCTCCGAGCAGAGCCGGGCGGCCAGCTCGGCGCTCCAGCGGGCGGCGATCGCCCGGCGGGCGCGGGAGAGCCCCGGCGGCCGGCGCTTGAGGTCGTGCGCGTCGCTCGCCACGAAATGGGCGAGCCCGGCACCGATCAGGCGGAGCGTGTCGGCCTGCGCCCGGCGGCCGAAGCCGCCGGTGACGCTCATCGCCGTCACCTGGCAGAGGGCGCCGAGCGCCACCAGCCGCTCGACCGCGGCGAGGTTGCCGGCCAGCCAGGGGATGTGCTCGGGATGGGCCAGGATCGGCCGCCAGCCGGCGACCGCGAGCTCGTGGACGAGGTCGGCCGCCGCCTCCGGCGCCTCGCCGCCGGTGAGCTCGAGGAGCAGGTAGCGCGAGCCGGCGAGCGGCGTCACCCCGGTGCCGGCGTCGCGGTCGGCCGCCGCGGCGAGCGCCTCGACCTCGGCCAGGAGCTGCCCGTCGACGCGGATCTCGGCGCCGGCGAGGATGCGGAAGCGCGGCAGCTCGGCGGCGACGGCGGCGGCGAGCGCGCGCCGCAGCTCGGCGAGGCGGGCGCGGTCGCAGTTCCACCAGCCGGCGCGCCGTTGGTGCGGCGTCGCGATCATCGCGCTGCAGCCGTCGTCGTCGGCGGCGCGGCACATGGCGACCGCCTCCTCGAGAGACCGCGCTCCGTCGTCGATGGCCGGCAGGATGTGGCAGTGCAGGTCGATCATCAGGCGGCGGAGCCGGCGCGCTCCTGCTCGTAGGAGCCGTACGACTCATAGTAGCGGTAGCGCCGTCCGAGGCTGCCCTGGGTCGAGCGGTAGCGGTTGAGCACCGCGCCGAGGATCTTGATGTCGGCCATCTTCAGCCGGTCGCGGCAGGCGCGCGCCTCCTCGCGCGTCACCTTGCCCGAGGCGAGGGTCAGCACGACGCCGTCGGCGAGCGTGCCGACGACGGTGGCGTCGGTCACCGCGAGCGCCGGCGGGGTGTCGACGATCACGTAGTCGAAACGGCCGCGCGCCAGCTTCAGCCACTCGCGCATGCGGTCCGAGGCGAGCAGCTCGGAGGGATTGGGGGGAATGGTGCCCGAGGGCGTCAGGTAGAGGTTGGGGACCTCGGTCGGCAGGTACATCTCGCGCGGGTCGACGCCGCCGGTGAGCTGGTTGACCAGGCCGACCCGGTTCGACAGCTTGAAGACCTGGTGCATGCGCGGCTTGCGCAGGTCGCAGTCGACCACCAGCACCTGCCGCCCGAGCTGCGCCAGGACAACGGCGAGGTTCGCCGCCGTCGCCGTCTTCCCCTCGCTCGCCTCGGCGGAGGTGATCGCCACCACCTTGATCTCGTCGGCGGAGGAGAGGAGGAGGGCCGTGCGGAGCGACCGGTACGCCTCGGAGATCGGCGTCCGCGGCCGCTCGTGGGGGACGAGCTCGATCTGCGTCGCGTCGCCGGTACCGCCCTTCTTCTCGAGGAGCGCCGGCACCGCCTTGGCGGCCTTGCGCGGCAGTATTCTGGTGCCGCCGGTGCCTCCGGTGCCGCGGGCGCCCGCCGCGCCCTCGGCCGGCTGGCCGTAGCCGTAGCCGTAGCGCGCCAGGTAGCCGTAGCCGCGGCCGCTGTCGCTCAGGTCGGGGACGACGGCGAGCGTCGGCAGGGCCAGACGGCGCTCGATCTCCTCCGGGGTCTTGATCGTGCGGTCGAGGAACTCGATCAGGAGGGCCGAGCCGATCCCCAGGAGGAGCCCGAGGAGCAGGCCGTAGATGAGGTCCTGGCGCAGCGACGGGCGGAACGGGCCGCCCGGCATCAGGGCGCGGTCGATGATGTGGACGTTCGAGTCGCGGGTGTCCTGGAGGCGCGCCGCGACCTCGGTCTCCGACTGCTTCTTGAGCAGCTCGTTCAAGAGCGTGCGGCGGGTCTCCACCTCGACCTTCAGGTTGCCGTACTCGACCGCCGACGAGCTCTGGTCGAGCGCCTCCCGCTTCATGCCGTTGACCTCGGCCTGCAGCGCCCCCTCCTGGCGCTGCGCCGTCTGGTACTCGGCGTAGGCGCTCCCCTTGGCCTTGGCGACCATCTCCTCGACGACGCTCGCGACGTGCTGGCGCCCCTTCTCGATCTCGGCGCGCAGCGAGACCATCGCCGGCCAGTCGGGCTTGTAGGTCTTCAGCTTCGTCTCGTACTCGCTCTCCATCTTGAGCTGGTCGGTGCGCATGCCGGAGACCATGCCGCCCGACAGGGTGTCGGCCACCGTCTCCTTGGGCGAGGCGAGCACCTCGTTGTAGCGCGCCTCCCTCTCGATGCGCATCTTCTTGGCCGCCATGTAGTCCTGATTGAGCGACTCCAGGCGCTGCAGGAGGACGTTCGAGCTGGGGTCCAGGGTGACGATGTCGCTCTTGCGGCTGAACGACTGGAGCTGCTTCTCCTTGTCCTCGATCTCCTGCTTCAGGCTGTTGATCTGCGCCCCGAGGAAGCTCGACGCCTTGCCGGCGCTGGCGAAGCGGTTCTCGATCCCCATGTCGATGAACGCCTCGGCGAAGCCGTTGACGGCGCGCGCCGCGAACTCGGGATTGGAGGAGACGTAGGAGATGGTGACGAGCTGGGTGCTGTGCACCGGCTCGACCGTCAAGCCGCCGCGCAGGCGGTCGGCCAGGCGGCCGAGGATCGCCTCGTCGTCGTCGGCGGTGGGCTTCCTCGCCTCGCGGGCGCGGACCAGCGCGGCGCCGGGGTTGAAGCTCGGGTCGTTCTGCAGGTCGAGGTTGCGCACCACCCGCTCGGCCAGGCCGCGGCTCTCGAGGAGCTTGTACTGGGTGGGGTAGTACTCCATGTCCCAGTAGCTCTCCATCAGCGGGTTCTGGTCGGTGCCGAAGACCGGCGTGCCGCTGCGGCGCTCGATCTGCACCGTCGCCGCCGCCGCGTACTGCTTGGGGGTGATGGCGAAGTGGATGCCGGCGGCGACCAGCGTGGTGACGCAGAAGGCGGCGACCAGGCGCCAGTGGCGCCGCACCATGCCGAGGTACTCGGCGACGTTGAAGTCCGACTCCGCCGCCGGCTCGGCGGCGGCGGGCGAGGCGAAGGGATCGAGCGCGATCTGGCTCAAAAGAAGGACTCCTTGACCACCACGACGTCGCCCTCGCGCAGCTCGACGTCGGGGTCCCTGCCGGCGAGGATGCGCTTGTAGTCGACCGTCTGCTCGCCGTGCTGGCCGGGCGCCGCGGGGCCGGGCTTGGCGCGCTTGATCATGATCTTGCGCGCCGCGCGGTCGGTGAGGCCGCCGGCGCGGGCGATCGCCGCCAGCAGCGTGATCCGGTCGGTGCTCTTGAAGGCGAGGGCGCCGGGCTTGCCGACCTCGCCCAGGCAGTAGACGGTGACCTCGACGGTCGCCGGCACGTTGATCAGGTCGTTGGCGAAGATCGGCAGGTTGGCGCGCGGGTCGGCGCGGACCATGAGGTCGTCGGCGTCGATCGCCACCTGGTCGGTCAGGCCGTTCTCGGCGCGGCGCAGCACGTAGATGACGTTGCCGTGGCTCTCGGCCAGGCCGCCGGCGGCGGTGATCGCCTCGATCAGCGTCCAGCGGCCGGAGAAGGCGAGGTTGCCGGGCTGGCGCACGGCGCCGATCACCGCGATCGGCTTGGAGCGGAACTCGCGCACCTCGATGGAGGTCGAGGCGCGCTGCACGTACTTCGATTCGAGCAGGGTCTTCAGGCGCTCGGCGAGCTCGTTCTCGGTCAGGCCGGAGGCCGCCAGGTCGCCGATCAGGGGCAGGTTGATCTTGCCGTCCTCGGTCACCCGGCGCTCGACGTTGAGCTCCGGCACCTCGAACACCTGGATGGCGACCAGGTCCTTGGGGCCGATGCGGTAGCCGGGGTTCCTGGCCGCGCCCTGGCCCAGGGCCGGCAGGGCGGCGAGCAGCGCGAGCGCCAGAGATGCAGAGATTCCTCGGGAAAAACGTCTCATGTCACGTCGCCGCCAGGGTTTGCGGAATGGTGGAAGTCTACGCCGGACGGCCCGCGAGGTCAAAAACCGGGGTCGACGCCAGGTCAGTACCAGGTCCCGGTGCCGCCGAAGGTCACCCCGGCGCCGACGCTGGTGATGGAACGGTCGAAGCCGGGGAGGTTGGAGCGGAAGGCGGTGCGCGTCGCCCGCACGACGAGGGCGCTGCCGAGGCCGGGGAGGTTGAAACTGACCAGGGCGCCCCAGGAGCCGCTGGTGTCGCGGCGGTCGGGGACGGCGAGGGCGCCGCTCGCCGTGTAGCCCTGCCGGCCGGCCTCGGCGAAGGCGCGGACGCTGGTGCGCCAGCCGAGCTTGCGCTGCACCGCGATGCCGACCTGGTCGTCGCGCAGGTAGGAGTAGCCGTCGACGACCGAGTAGACCAGGTTGCGGCTGCCGTAGAGCCAGACGCTCAGCCGCTGGTCGGTGCGCAGGCCGACCGCCGCGTCCACCGTCGCGCCGTGGTAGGGGGCGAAGCTGGCGCCCGCCCGCGGCGCGAGCGAGCGCCGCGCCACCTGGATGCTGACGTAGAGGTCGGGGGCGTCGCGCCGGAGCTCGGCGAGAGGCGAGGTGCCGGAGTTGGAGCGGTCGAAGGGGCCGCCGCGCTGGACGAAGTCGACGGCGGAGCTCTGCGCGCCCAGCCCGAGCGACCAGCGCCGCGGCAGGTTCCAGCGCAGGCCGCCGGTGACGAGCGTCTCGTCGCGGTCGAGCGCCGCCAGGTCGGCGAGGCCGGAGGGGTGAGGGCCGGCGTCGCGGACGCGGCCGAGGTTGCGCACCGCGATCCGCACGGCCGAGCCGAAGAGGGAGAAGGCGCCGCCGAGCGGCACCTCGGCGCCGAGCTCGCCGGTGTCGGTCCGCGCGTGGATCGCCTGCAGCACCTCGGGGGTGACGATCTGCTGCTCCTGATCGCGCACCGCCGTCGCCTCGAAGGTCAGGCGGTTGCCGAAGCCGAAGGCGCCGATGCCGTAGCGGCCATCGAGGCGCCGGCGGTCGGCCAGGTCGCGCCACCAGACGTACTCGGGGAGGGCGTGCGCCGCCCAGGTGAGCTTGGGGCCGGTCCGCAGGTAGGCGCGGAGGCCGGCGCCGGCGGTCGCCGTGAGGTCGCCGGTCCCCTGGCCGGCGGTGCCGAGGGCGTTGTCGACGTAGTCGACGTTCTTGACCCCCACCCAGGGCTCGGCGTGGACCGGGCCGAGGCGCCAGCGCGCCGCCGCGACGGCGTTCTCGAGCGCCCTCTTGCGGCTCTCCGGCCGCCCCGGCGGCCCCCCCGGCGTCCTATACTGGTCGAACTGAGCCTCGATACGGCCGGCGCCCAGGGCGGCCATCCAGCCGAGCGCGATAGCGGCAAGGGTGCGGCTGCGGTTTCGCACGGTGCCTCGGGTCCTCCCGCGGGCGGACCCGCAAGCGACGGTTCTCTGGGACGACGAATCGCGACATGATACGCCACGCCGACCGCCTGGTGACCGGCCTCCTGGCGCTCCTGCTCCTGTGGGCGCCGCTCCCCTTCGGCAGCGTCACGCCGCGCGGCGCGGCGGGGCTCGAGGCGGGCGCGTTCCTCGCCCTGGCGCTCGCCCTCGCCCTGGTCGGCGCGGCGCGGGCGGCGGGGGAGAGCGCGGCGCCGCGCCTCTCGGCCGCCCTGGCGCCGGTCGCCCTGCCGCTCGCCTCGCTCGCCGCCGTGGCGCTCTGGGGGGCGCTCCAGTCGCTCCCCTGGCCGGCGCCCCTCCTCGCCCGCCTCTCCCCCGAGCACGCGCGGCTCTTCGCCGGCGCCGGCGGCCTCCTCGCGGCGCGCGCCGCGGCTTTCCTGCCCGCCGGCGCCGCGCTCCGCCCCAGCCTGTCGCTCGCCGCCTCGGAGTCGCTCGCCGCCGCCCTCGCCTGGGCGGCGGCGGCCGCCGCGCTCGCCGCCGCCGCGCTGCTCGGCCGCGAGCGCTGGAACCGCCGGCTGCTGGGGGCCGCGCTCGGCGCGGCGGCGGCCTTCCAGGTGTTCTTCGGGGCGCGCGGCTGGTCGTCGCGGGGCACGCTCCTCTGGGGGGTCGAGGTGCCGGGGACGCCGCGCCTGCGCGGCAGCTTCATCGACCCGGACCACCTGGCGCTCTATCTGGAGATCGCTCTCGCGGCCGCCTTCGCCTGGGGGTGGTGGGCGGCGCGGCGGGCGCGCCACGAGCCCCCGGTCGAGCGCCGGGTGATGTGGCTGGCGCCGCCGATCCTCCTCTGGCTGACGCTCTTCGCCGGGCTCGCCTTCACCGGCTCGCGCGCCGGGCTGGTCGCCGGGGTGGCGGCGGTCGCCGTCCAGGGGCTGCTGCTGGCGACCGCCGACCGCCGGCCCGGCCTGGCGCTCGCCGGCACCGCGGCGGCGGTCGTCGGCGTCGGGGTGGTGGCGGCGATCGGGCTGCAGGAGGGGCTGGGGCGGCTGCTCTCGACCCCGGTCGACATCACCTGGGGGGCGCGGCGGACGGTGTGGGCGGCCACCTGGGGGCTGGTGCGCCGCTTCCCGTGGACCGGCGCCGGCCTCGGCGCCTTCCGCGAGGCCTTCCCCCTGGTGCAGCCGGCCGACCTCGCCGGCACCTGGCGGCACGCCCACAACGACCTGCTCGAGCTGCTGGCGACCGCTGGCCTGATCGGCGCCGCCCTGGCAGTCCCCGGGCTCCTCGCCCTGGGGCGCCGGCTCGCCATGGTGCTGCGCGACGGCCGGCGCTCGGAGGACCGGGCGGCGGGGCTCGCGGCGCTGGGCGCGCTCGCCGCGGTCGCGGTCCACGAGCTGCTCGACTTCGGCCTGACGATCCCCGCCAACGCCTTCACCCTCGCCGTCCTGGTCGGCGCCGCGGCCTCAGCGCGCACCGCCGGCGGGAGCGGCCCCGGCGAGCACGAGCGCCACCGCGCCGGGGGTGACCGCGCCGCCGCCGACGCTCTCGACCTCGAGCCGGTGAAGCCCGGCGGCGAGGGGAGTGGCGAGCGTCACCGCCGCCCCCGGCAGCGCCGGCGCTGAGCCGAGCACCGCGTCGTCCAGCCGCACCTCGACGAGCGCCCCGCCGGCCGGCGCCTGGGCGACCTCGATGCGCAGGCCGGCGGCGTCGGCGGCGGTGAGGAGGTTGAGGCGCGCGACACTGCCCGTCCAGCCCCAGGCGGTCGGCGGCCAGGCGGTCGCGGCGAGCTGGCGCAGGCGCTCCTCGGCCTGCGCCTGGGCGGCCGGGTCGCCCACCGCCTGCGCCACCTCGCGGCGGGCGCGCCAGTAGGCCGCGCCGCGGCGGCCGCCGTCGACCTGGTCGAGCGCCGTGCTCGCCTCGGCGGTGCGGCCGGCGTCGGCCAGGACGCGCGCCTTCTCGACGAAGTAGGGCGCCCAGGCCGCGGCGTCCTCCGGCTCGGCGTGCCGCTCGAGCTGCTCGGCGCGGGCGAGCTCGCCGCCGAGCACGGCGGCCTGGGCGGCCTCCGCCGGCGGCAGGTCGCGGCAGAAGCGGGCGAGGCGGCGCAGCGCCTGCGGCCCCAGCGGGCAGCCGGCGACCTGGCAGCGGTCGAGCACCCAGGCGAGCTGCCGGCCGAGCTTCGCGGCGGTCGCCGCGTCGGCGACGCCGGGCGGGCACTCGTCCAAGGCGCGGCCGAGGAGGTCCTCGCGCCCGGCGCCGGGGGCGGCGCCCGCCGCAACGGCGAGGAAGCGCTCGCGGGCGCCGGCGTCGTCGCCGCGCGCCAGGCGCTCCTCGGCCTCGGCGAGCTCGGCGCGCAGGCGGCGCGCCACGGTGTGGGCGACGCGGCGGCGGGCGGCGCTCTCCCCCTCCCAGTCGCGGCGCTCGGCGAAGAGGGCGGCGACCCGCTGCCAGGCCTCCGGGTCGTCGGGCAGCAGAGAGAACGCCTCGGCGCGGCTCGCCGCCGCCTGCAGCCAGGGGACGACGAGGCCGCGGAACCCCTCGGGATCGGCGAGGGCGGCGGCCAGGACGCCCTTGGCCGCGGCGCGCTTGGCGGGCGTCATCGCCGGCCAGATCTCGAGGTAGGCGGCGGCGAGGAAGCGGGCCGTCTCGCGGCGCGACGGGGCGAGCGCCAGGGCGGCCGCGAGCGGCGCCTCCCAGGCGGCGTAGCGCTGGAAGAGGCGCGGGTCGCGCGCCTCGGACCAGCCGAGGTAGGTGGCGGCGCCGAGGACCATCGCCGCGTCCCAGGTGGCGGGGCGGACGGCGAGCGCCGCGGCCGCGGCGTCGTTCGCCGCGGCGAGCCGCGCCGGGCCGGTTTCGCCGGTCGAGCCGGCGACGGCGGCGCGGCCGCCGGGCGCGAGCTCGGCGCCGAGGACGGCGCGGGCGGCGGCGATCCGCGCCCGCTCGATGTCGGGCTCGCGGCGGAGCTCGGCGGCGAGGGAGGCGGAGAGCGGCGCGCCGCCGCCGACGAAGTCGGCGAGGCGCTCCTGGGCGGTCTCCCAACGGGCGCAGGAGCCGATCGCGGCGAGCGCCAGCGCGAGGGCGACGGCGACGAGGCCGAGGCGGAGAGCGGTGTCGATCCACCGGCCGGAGGGCCGGCGGGGCCGCGCGGCGGAGCTGGGGGGCATGGAGAGCCGATGCTACCGCGAGTTGGCGCCGCGGGCACCGGGGCCGGCCTGAGGACAGTACCGCCGGATGGCGCACCGGGCGCTGCGCTATCCTGAATGGCGGCATGCCCCCGCGCCGGATCCGTTTCCGTCCGCCGCCGGTCGCGCTCCCGGCGGGGCTCGGCTGGGCGCTGGCGCGCGCCTTCGGTCCGCCGGAGGCGCGCGTGGCGCCGCCGGCCGATCCCTTGGCGGCGATCGCGCTCGCCCGGCGCTTCGAGATCGCCGCGCGGCTCGCCGCGCGGCTGCCGCGGGAGCGCTGGGTGGAGGAGGTGGGAGAGCGGGGGGCCGCCGAGCTGCGCCGCGAGCGGAGCGCCGCGGTGGCCGCCGAGGTCCGCCTGCTCGATCTGGCGCGCGAGGTGGCGACAGCCGCCGCGGCCGCCGGCACCCCGGTCGCTCTCTTGAAGTTCGCCGCCCTGGCCGCCTCGGGCGCCGCGGCGCCGGGGAGCCGGCCGGCCTGCGACGTCGACCTGCTGGCGCCGGCGGCCGGCGCGGCGGCGCTGCAGGCGGCGCTCCTCGCCCGCGGCTGGTCGGCCTCGCCGCTCCCCGCCGGCGGCCACCAGCTCGCCGCCCTGGCGTCGCCGGCCGGGCCGGCCGTCGAGCTGCACCTGCATCTCCCCGGCGTCCGCCTGGGGCGCCGCGGCCGCTCGGCGACCTATGAAGACCTCGCGCGCGCCGGCCTCCTGGCGCCCCTCCCCGGTTGGCCGGCGGCGTGCCGGCTGCCCGCCCGCGAGGCGCTCGCCGCCCACGCGCTCGCCCACGGCATCGCCCAGCACGGCTTCGCGCCCGACGCCTACGGCCTGCTCAAGATGCTCGGCGACCTCGTCGACCTCGGGATGGACGAGGCCCTCGCCGAGCGCGCCGGCGCCCTGGTGGCGGCCGACGTCGCGGCGGTGGAGGTGGCGGCGGCGCGCCGCCTGGCCGCGGCGCTCGCCGCGGGCGAGGACCTGGGTCCCCGCCTGGCGGCCGGCGCCGCGCCGGGCGAGCCGGCGGGGGAGATCGTCCTCCTGCGCCACGCCCTCGCCGGCCGGCTCGACCCCCGCTACCGGGCGGCCATGAAGCTCCGCCGCCGCCCGCAGCCGGGGGACGGGCCGCGCGCCCTCGCCGCGGCGCGCGCGGTGTGGGACGCGGTCTTCCTCTCCCGCGCCCAGGTGGCGGCGATCTACGGCCGGCCGGCCGGCCGCTGGGGCTACCTCGGCCGCCGGCTGGCGCGGCCGTTCGACCTCGCCCTCCGGCTCGCCGCCTACGCCGCCGGCAGCGTGGCCCGGCGGCGCGGCGCACCGCGCGGGGCGCGCCGGAGCCCGGTCCCGGAGCCCGATCCGGCACCGCCGGGGGCCTCCCGTATACTGCCGCCGCCATGAAGCGCACCAGCGGGAGAGCGGCGGCCCGGCGCCCCCCGGCCGGGCCCCGGCCCGGCTCCCGGCCCAGCTCCCGGCCAGCGGCGCGGCCCCTCGCCCGGCCGCCGGCGGTCCAGGCGGCGGAGGTCGCGCTCTGGCTCCTGGTCTTCGTGCCGCCGCTCCTCGTCCTGCCCGCGGCGCGGGAGTCGTTCCGCCTCCCCAAGCTGATGCTCGCGGAGTGGCTGGGGCTCGCCTCGCTCCTCGCCCTCGCTTTCCGGCTGCGCGAGGTGCAGGCGGTGCGCTGGGCCGACCTGGCGCGCCGGCCCGTCCTGCGCGCCGTCGTGCCGCTCGTCCTCGTGGCGCTCGCCGGGCTCGCCGTCCCCCGCCACCCGCTCCACCTGCGCCAGGCGCTCGCCGATCTCGCGATCGGCGCCGCCTGCCTGGCCGGCTGGAGCCTCGGGCTCGAGGCGGAGCGGCTGCGGCGCCTCCTCGACCTCATGCTGTGGCCGGCGGCCGCCCTGGCGCTCTTCGGCATCCTGCAATTCCACGGCGCCTACCGGCCGCTGCAGTTCCTCGGGCTCGCCGCCGGCTCGCGCCTCGCCGTCACCTCCTTCGCCGGCAACCCGGGCGACCTCGCGGCGTACCTCGTCCTCCCCTGCCTCCTCGCCCAGCGGAAGCTGGCGCGCGCCTCGGGCGCCGAGTGCTGGGGGGCCGCCGCCGTCCTCGCCCTCGTGGTCTACGCCCTGGCGGCGACCCAGACCTTGGCCGCCCTCGCCGCGGCGGCGGTGGGCTCGGCGGTGCTCTGGGGGATGCGCCTGCCGCTGCGCCGGCGGCTCGGGGCGGCCGCCGCCGCCGCCGGCGGCGGCGGCCGCGGTCCTCCTCCTCGTCGCCGCCCTGCCGCCGCTCCGCGCCCGCGTCGCCGCCAAGACCCGCGAGGTGCGCGCCGGCGACTGGAACGCCGTCCTCTCCGGGCGCCTGGACGGCTGGCGGACGGCGGCCTTCCTGCTCGCCGAGCACCCGCTGGCGGGGGTGGGGCAGGGGGGGTTCCGCGCCGAGTTCGCGCCCGCCAAGCTCGCCCTCCTCGACCGCGGCGTCCCCTTCTACCCCGATCAGCCCAACGCCAGCTTCGCCAACGCGCACAACGAGCTGCTCGAGGTGGGGGCCGACCTCGGCTGGCCCGGCCTCGCCGCCCTCGCCTGGGGGCTCGGCATGCTGTGGGCCGCTCTGCGCCGGCTGCGGGACGGCGAGCGGGAGGCCGGCGGGTCCGCCGGCGAAACCGGCGCCGGCGCGCTCGCCTGGGCGGGGACGGCGGCGCTCGCCGTCCTCTCCATCGCCCAGTTCCCCTTCCGCCTCGCCTTGGTCGCCTTCCCGGCGCTCCTCTTCCTCGCCTGGATCTTCCGCGCCGCCGCCGAGGCGGCGGCGCCGGAGGACGCCCCGGCATGAGCGCGGCGGTGTCCGGCCGCGCCCTCGCCTGGGTCCTCGCCGGGCTGCTCGCCCTGGCCCTCCTCGGGCAGACGGTCCGCGCCGAGCGGCGGATCGCCGCGGACCGGCTGCTCGGCACCGTCGAGGCGCTGTCACTCGCCGCGGCGACCAGCGGCCGCGCTCCCGCCGGGCTCCTCGCCGCCAACCTGGCGGCCCTCGACCGCGCCGCCGAGCTCGATCCGGTGGAGGTCGAGATCCTGGTCGCCCGCGGCGGCCAGTTCCTGCTCTTCGGCCGCGCCGAGGCGGCGCTCGGCCCCTACCAGCGGGCGCTCGCGCTGGAGCCCCATCCCGAGATCTACCTCGACCTCGCCCGCGCCTATCTCGTCCTCGGCGACGCCGAGCGGGCGCGCGCCAACCTCGATCTCGCGCTGCGCCTGAGCCCGTGGCTGCGCCCGCAGGCGCCGCCCGGCCTCGCCCCGTGAGGATACCGATGGACGGGGATCGCGCGCCGCGGCTCCGCCGCCTGCTGCGCGGCGCGCGCGAGCTGGCGGCCGAGCGGCCGCTCGCCGCCACCGTGCGCGGCGGCTCGATGGCGCCGCTCCTCGCCGACGGCGACCGGGTGGAGCTGGCGCCGGCGCGCTGGCCGCTGCCCGGCGACGTCGTCGCCTTCCAGGCCGTCGACGGCCGGCTCGTCGTGCACCGCCTGCTCGGCTACCGCTGGTGGGCGGGAGGGCTCGCCTGCGTCACCCAGGGCGACGCGAGCCCCGACCCCGACCCGCCGGTGCCGCGCCGCCGGCTGCTCGGCAAGGTGGTCGCCCCGGCCGGCGCCCTGCCCTCGCTCGCCGTCCGGGCCGGCGCCGCCGGCGCCTTCCTGCGGCGGGGCCTCCGCAAGCTGGCCCGCGGCCTGGGGCGCGGCGCTTAGAGCACGGTGGCTGACCTGAGCTTCGGCGCCCGCTTCCTCGCCTTCCCCGACCTCTTCCCCGCCCGCCGCGGCGGCGAGAGCTGGGGGGACCGCCGCCTGTTCCTCGATCTGCCGGGCGGCCCCTACCTCGCCGCCGGGCTGTCGGCGGCGCAGGCGGCGGCGGCCGCGGAGCGCTTCGGGGAGATCTGCCGTCCGGCGCGCGGAGCGGAGAGAGCCGCCGTCGAGACCCGGCTCTTCGCCGTCTCGGCGGCCGAGTTCCTCGCCGTCGACACCCGCGGCTGGGAGTACGCGCTGGACTTCGATCACCAGCCGGCGGCGGTCCGCCTGGCGGGGCTGCAGCTCATGGCCCGCCTCGACTGGGCGCCCGGCCTCGCGGCGGCGCTCTGGACGTCCGAGGACGGCGGCGCGCCGGGCGACCTCTTCCCGGGGATCTTCGAGAACTTCCTGCGCGTCGTCGTCGCCTACCGCCTGGTCGAGGTCGGCGGGCTCGTCGTCCACTGCGCCGGGGTGGTCGACGGCGATGCCGCCTACCTGTTCCTCGGCCGCTCCGGGGCGGGGAAGACGACGCTCTCGCGCCTCTCCGAGGCCGCCGGGCGGACGGTCCTCTCGGACGACCTGAACGCCCTGCTGCCGGCGGCCGGCGCCTCCCGCCCGCGGGTCGAGAAGCTCCCCTTCACCGGCGACGTCGGCGACCGCCGGCGCGGCGCGCCGCCCTTCCCGCTGGCGGCGCTCCTGCGCCTCGAGAAGGCGCCGGAAAACACCCTCCGGCCGCTCTCGAAGGCCGGCGCCGCGGCGCAGCTCCTCGCCTGCGCCCCCTTCGTCAACGTCGACCCGCACCGCCGCGAGCGGGTGGCGTCGATCGCCGCCGAGCTGGCGGCCGCGGCGCCCGCCGGCGTCCTCGCCTTTTCCCTCGCCGGCGGCTTCTGGAGTATCGTGGCGGCACACTACCGATGAGCGCCCTCGATACGGCGGCCCCCGTGGCCGAGCCCGAGATCCAACTCACCACCGTGCTGCGGCGGCGGGCCGACGTGCGCTTCCGCATCGTCGAGGGCGAGGCGGTCGTCGTGCTCCAGGAGGCGGCCGAGGTGCTGGTGCTCAACGAGACCGCCTCGCGCCTGCTGGCGCTGGCCGACGGCGCGGCCCCGCTCGCCGCCATCGCGGCGGCGCTCGCGGCCGAGTACGAGGTGGCGCCCGAGGTGCTGGCGGAGGACCTCGTCGCCGGCGCCCGCGAGCTCGCCGCGGCGGGCCTCCTCGAGACGGCGGCGGCCGGCGGAGGCGGGCGATGAGCTTCGGGCGGATATTGGCCAAGACCTGGGAGGGGAACCTCCTCTTCTCGGTCCTGGTCGAGCTGACCTACCGCTGCAACCTCGACTGCTTCTTCTGCTACAACGACCTGGGGCTGGCCGGCCGGCCGCTCTCGCGCGAGGAGTACTTCGCCTTCTTCGCCGATCTCGCGGACCTCGGCGTCTTGAACCTCACGCTCTCCGGCGGCGAGCCGCTCGCCCACCCGGACTTCCTGGCGCTCGGGCGGCGGGCCCGCGAGCTCGGCTTCGTGCTGCGCGTCAAGTCGAACGGCCACGCGCTCCGCGGCGAGCTGGCGCGGCGCCTGCGCGAGGAGGTCGATCCGTTCCTCGTCGAGGTGAGCCTCCACGGCGCGACCGCCGCCACCCACGACCGCCAGACGCGGGTGCCGGGGAGCTTCGAGCGCCTGCTGGCGAACCTCGACGAGATGCGGGGCCTCGGCCTGCGGGTCAAGGTCAACAGCACGCTGACCGCCTGGAACGAGGGGGAGATCGAGGCGATGTTCGACCTCGTCGAGTCGCTCGGCCTCGCCTTCCAGGTCGACCCCGAGGTCACCCCGCGCGACGACGGCGGCCGCGGGCCGCTCGCCGTCACCCCCACCCGCGAGGGCATCCTGCGCCTCTTCGCGGTGCAGGAGGAGCGGGCGCGGCGCTGGCGCGAAGCGAGCGCGGCCGGCATGGCGGGGCCGGCGGTCGGCCCCGACCTCGCGCCAGCGAGGCGCGCCAGCGCCGGCGATCGGCAAAACCGGCGACGACGGCACCATGCCGGTCTCGCCGCAGAAGCACTGCGGCGCCGGCTCCTCGGGGATCGCCGTCGACCCGTACGGCAACGTCTATCCCTGCGTGCAGTGGCGCCGCTCCGTGGGGAACCTCCACGAGCGCTCGATCCGCGAGATCTGGACCGGCTCGAGCGACCTCGCCGAGATCCGCGACCTGACCACCCGCGCCAAGCGGATGGTCGACGGCTATGGCGCCGCCGGCCCCCTCCTCAACTTCTGCCCCGGCGCCGCCGCCACCTTCGGCGGCGATCCGCTCGCCGTCTACCCGCAGGCCGAGCGGCGCATGGAGCTGGCGCAGGAGGCGCAGAAGGCGGGCAGGAAGGTCCTCCTGCCGATCGTCTGAGGCTCCTTTGAGGCTCCGGAGAGGAGCCCGCTCTCCCCCTACTCCCCCGTCCCCGGGCTCGGCGTGAAGACCGGCGCCGGGGCTCGCTTCAGCTTCAGGGCCGGGTCTCCCATCAGGCTGTAGATCTCGAGCATCGAGGAGCTGCCGCCGAGCTGCGCGAACTCGGCGAGGGAGCGGACGACGAGGTCGCCCAGGCGGGCGGCGTCGGCCGTCGGATCGGCGGTCAGGCGGTAGAAGCGCTCGGCGAGGAGCGGCGCCTCGCCGGCGAGCGAGAGGCCGGAGGGCGCCCAGACCGCGGCGGCGCCGCCCCGCGGCTGGTCGACCAGCAGCTCGCCGAGCGAGCGGATGCCGGGGACGGCGAAGCGGTTGATGACGCAGGTCATCGCCGTCAGCACCGGCAGGCGCGGGCCGTTGGCGAGCGAGGGCACGTCCTGGTTGTCGAGGAGGCCGCCGGAGGACAGGCGGTCGAGGCCGCCGTGCCCCAGGTAGTCGACGAGCGCGGTCCCCCGGGAGAGGTCGGCGAAGAGCTCGGCGCGGGCGTCGGCGAGGGTCATCGTCCCCAGGTCGATGCGGTCGGGCGTCGTCCCGGCGCGCAGCAGGCCGGCGATCCGGTCGTTGCCGGCGGCGAAGTCGGCGGCCTGGTCGGGGGCGTCGGAGAGGAGGACCGCGCGGCCCGCCCAGCCGGCGCCGCCCGTCCCGGCGTCCCGCTCGTAGGCGATCAGCTTGTCGACGTAGGCGCCGAGCTCGGCGGCGGTGAGCGCCGGGATGCGCCCGACCGCCATCGCCGGAACGCCGTTGCCGGAATCGACCAGGCGGGTGTCGGAGGGGAAGAGCCCGCCGCTGTTGACCACCATGAGCGGCGGCACCAGGCTGTCGCCGTAGCCGAGGAGGTTGCGGTAGTCGAGCGAGCCGGCGCCGGCGAGGGCGACGTAGCGCGGCGGCGTCGCCCAGCTGGCGCGCGCGTAGGCGAGGAAGGCGGCGATGGCGTGCGGGTCGTTCAGCCCGTCGCCCCATTCGTTCATCACCGCCTCGACGTCCACCACCAGGGCGGCGAGCCCCTGGGCCGCGCGGTAGGCGGCCAGGCGCTCGGCCGGCGCCCGCAGGGCGGCGGTCGTCAGCACCAGGTAATCGGCCCGGTTGGCGGTCGAGCGGAGGCCGGCGTCCAGCCACGGCCGGAGGCTCGCGGGATGGAGGAGCCCGCCGGCTCCCGCCGCGAGGTAAGGGGCGGCCGGGCTCGCCGGCACGAAGCGGACGGCGGTGCCGCCGGCGCCGTCGCTCCCCGTCGCCGCGCCGGTCACCAGGCGCGGCTGGAGCGGCGCGGCGAGGTCGAGCACGCGGACGGCCGGGCTCGAGAAGCCGCCGACCGCGACCGCCGGCCCGCCGTCCCATCGCCGCGGAAGGCGAGCGCGTCGCCCTGGGCGCGGAAGGCGCGCGGGTAGGAGAGGTCGAAGCTGTCGATGTAGACGATGCTGTAGGGCGTCCCCGCGTCGAGGATCCCCTGCACCACGACCTGGTTGCCGGCCGGCTGCAGGAGCGCCGGATCGACGGCGAAGGTGGCGCTGTGGGCGGCGATGCCGTCGAAGCGCGTCTCGCCGAGGGCGGTGCCGTTCACGCTCACCGTGACGTGGTGCTCGGCCGGCACGCCCGAGGCGCTCGCCCCGTGGAGGTTGACGGTGAGGGCCGCGGTGCCGCCGCCGGCCGGCGCCAGGCCGGGGGCGTCGAGCCCGAAGGTCTTGCTGCCATAGGTCGGATCGCCGGCCTGGACGAAGTCCCAGAACCAGTAGTCGGAGTCGGGGTCGAGCGGCAGGGCGGTGGCGGGGAAGGCGTCCTGCTCCGCGTGGAGGGTGTCGGCGAAGCTCGCCGCCGGCGCGGAGCCGGCGCCCGCGACCGGCTCGGCGGCCATCATGAGGCCGCGGCCCGTCGCGATGCGGTAGACGTTCTCGGTCGAGTACTGGCTGTCGAGCGCCTGGCCGTAGAAGAGGAGCCCGGTGGCGCTCTGCTTGTCCGGCGCGGGTATCCAGGCGACCGGCTGGCCGCGGAGGGTGAGCGACAGAGAGCCCTTCTCGACCAGCTTGTCGACCCGGCTCTGCGGCACTCCCAGCGCGGCCGCGAGATCGGCGCTGGCGAGGAAGTACAGGCCGCTCTGGCGCACCCCGATGCGGGCCCCGGCGGCGGCATTGGATGCAGCTGCCCGAGACGGACGCCAGCCGCTCGGCCAAGTCCGGCCGCTCGGCCGCCGGAGCCACGCGCCGGGAACCGAGGTGGGCGGCGCGCGCGAACGGCGCCGGCGGCGTCTGCGGCTCGCCGCCGCTCTCCGCCGGCTCGGCGGTCACCGTGTACGGCCCGTAGGACCGCTTGTGGCCGCCGGCCTCGACCTCGACCAGGCGGTAGGTCTGCGGCTCGCGCGCCGAGGCCCCCGCGTCGAGGAAGCGGTAGACGCCGCCCTGCGGCGCGCCGACCAGGGCGAAGAGGAGGCCGTCGTGGACCTTCACCCAGCGGCCGCTCGCCGCGTCCCGGCGATAGAGGTAGTAGCCGAGCGTCCCCGCCTCCGAGGCCGTCTTCCACTCGATCGCGACGGCGCCGTCGGCGTCGACGGCGCGGAAGGAGGAGAGGACGGCCTAGGTGAGCAGCCCCTGGGTCGCGGCGAGCTCGCAGAGCGGGCCGAAGGTGAAGGTGGCGCGGGTCTGCGTGGCGTTGCCGGTCTCGTCGACCCAGGTCGCCCTCGTGCCGTTGCCGGAGGCGGCCGTGCCGGTGACGACGATGCGCTGGCCCGCCGCGGTCGGGTGCACGATGACCCGGTAGGCGAGGAGCGCGGTGGCGCCGGCCGCGACGGTGCCGGGGTTCCAGGTGACGTTGCCGGTGCCGCCGACCGCGGGCGCCGCGGTGACCGTGCCCTGGCTCACCTGGGCGATGCCGGCGTACTTGACGTTCGTCGCCGGGCCCGGGACGTTGGCGGTGACCAGGTGGGTGGCCGAGAGGGTGATGGCGTAGGCCGTCGGGTTGACCAGCCGCACGGTCACCGTGTAGACCGAGTCGCTGCCGACGACCGGCGGGTTGGGGCCGTTGGCGCCGCCCGACCCGGAATAGCGCAGCTGCTGCTCGAGGTAGGGCTTGACCGGCGCCGCGCCGGCGTCGGTGGGGAAGTAGACGCGGAAGGCGTTGAGGGGTCGGGTTCGCCGCCGGCGGGTTGGCGGCGGCGTTGAAGTTGCCGTAGTAGATGTCCGAGTAGTTGCCGTTGATGCCGTTGTTGTTGGTGTAGGTGGTGATGCGGCTCGCCGACTTCCAGATGCCGTAGTCGAGCGCATCGGTATCCGAGGTCCAGCCGTAGATCGTGTTGCGCTTCCAGGTGTCGTTGACCGAGAGCGAGGCGCTGGCGATCGTGCTGGAGAAGGCGGCGGTGCGGCTGGAGAGGGCGATCATGCCGACGGTGCCGGCGTCGCTGTCGTAGTCGAAGTCGTTCTCCGACATGTTGCAGCCGGAGGTGACGTAGGGGTAGAGCGTGTAGTCGCGGTTGGTCGAGCCGGAGGCCGGCGGGTTGACGCCGTACTGGTTCTGCGAGTCGTAGTAGACCGGCAGCTCGGTGCCGCCCGAGGTCGCGTCGCCGTCGTCGGCGCGGATGCCGAGGGCGTTGATGTCGCTGCCGCCGGCGGACTGGCTGACCCGCAGCTCCCAGTGACCGGCGGCGGTGTTCTGCGCCGTCATGCTGTCGAGGAGGCTCACCCAGGCGTCGTCGGGGCAGGTAGCGGAGACGGTGGCGCTGCAGGTGAGCGTCGCCGCCGTGGAACCGTCGGGGCGGACGAGGGTATAGGTCACGGTGGTGCCGAAGGTGCCGCGGGTGCGGTCGCGCTGCGCCGGGAAGTCCTCGGTGGTGCCGCCGGCGCCGACGTCGGCGTCGAAGATCTGGATGCGCAGGCGCGCCAGGCTCGGCGGCACCTCGACGAAGTAGCGATAGAAGGTGTTGAGCCCGCCGGTCGATGCCGTGACGTAGTCGCCGTTGGCGGTGCCCGCGCCGCTGCCCTGCGGCATGAGGAGCGCGGTGGTGCCGGTCGAGGCGGCGAAGCCGTGGCCGGCCGCGGTCAGGAGCGCCGCCGCGACGAGCGCCGCGGCAGCGAGGCGGAAACCGTGGGACTTGGGTTCGGGGAGCTGGCGGTCGCATCGGCGCCTCGCGCGGGAGGAGGATCAGGTGACTCCCGCCCGTGCCCGGTCGCCCGGCGGGAGATATGCGGCGGCGTTACGAGATCGGCATCTCTACGACGAGATCGGGCCCTGCGGACAGACGCCGGGATTGCCCTTGGCGGGGGGGTGGGGGGCGCAGACCGATGCCATGACCTCGAGCGGCTCGCGGTGCAGGATCTGAGGCCGCTCGTAAGCCCGCTTGAGCGGAGCTCCGGCATGTGGCTCTACGGTCTTCGTCACGTTTCCTCCCAGCCTCCCGGACCGCACCCGTAACCTGACCGTTTCGGACGGGCGTTCCAGACGCTCGCACGAGATGGGTTCTGTCCGTGGCTTTGAACGCTACATTAGCGCGCTGCTCGATCGCGGTCAAGTCCTTACCCTAAAGAAACTTAGGAATGTGCAACCGAGTTGTGGGCCGGGTCGTGGGAGGCCGGGACACCCGCCGTCTACACCCCCCGCGAGGTGAGCACGATCTTGACCGTGCGCAGAAGGATCGAGAGGTCGAGCCAGAGCGACCAGTTGCCCATGTAGGCGAGCTCGTAGCGCAGCTTGTTGCGCGGGCTCGAGTGGTAGTCGCCGTTGACCTGGGCGAGGCCGGTCAAGCCGGGGGCGAGCGAGAAGCGCTCGGCGTAGCCCGGCACCTCGGCGAGGTAGCGCTGGACGAAGCCCGGCCGCTCCGGCCGCGGGCCGACCAGGCTCATGGTGCCGTTGAGCACGTTGACGAGCTGCGGCACCTCGTCCAGACGCAGGCGGCGGAGGAAGGCCCCGATCGGCGTCAGGCGCGGATCGTCCGGCCGCGCCAGCACCTCGTCGCCCTCGCCCTCGGCATCCAGCCGCATGGTGCGGAGCTTGCGAAGGGCGAAGGGACGGCGGTCGCGGCCGATCCGCACCTGGCGGTAGAGGGCCGGGCCGGGCGAGGTGAGCCGGACCGCCAGGGCGCAGGCGGCGAGGACGGGGAGCGCGAGGAGCAGGAGCGCCGCGCCGAGGACGAGGTCCAGCAGGCGCTTCGCCGGACGGTTGATCCGCCACTCCGACTCGCGCACCACCTCGATCAGCGGCAGGTCATGGAGCGAGCGGTAGCGCATGCGGCCGATCAGGCTCTCGAAGGGGCCGGGGAGGAGGAGGACGTTGGTGTGGTCGGGGCGGCTGCCGGCGAGGCCGTCGATCAGGCGGGTCTGCCAGGAGTCGGCGGAGGCGGCGAGGATCACGTCGTCGACGGCGCCCGAGGCGAGGAGAGCCGGGAGGTCCTCGGGGCGGCCGAGGCAGGGCCCCAGGATCGGGTCGACGACCGGGGTGAGCGGATCGATGATTGGCTCGGTGAGCGGAGCGCCCCCGCCGGCGAGCCCCTCCTCCTCGCCCGGCGGCCGCACGAAGCCGGCGACGGCCAGGCCGTGGTGATGGGCGGCGATCGCCGCCGCCACCTCGCGCGCCGGCTCGCCGCAGCCGACGATCGCCACCCGGCGGGAGGCGCCGCGGCTGCCGCGCTCGAGGACGAGCCGCCAGGCGGCGAGGGCGGCATAGTCGAAGGCGGTGTAGAGGAGGAGGACGGAGCGCGGGAAGGGGCGGTCGGCGAGGAAGAAGTAGCCGGCGAGGGCGCCGCCCGCCGCCGCCGCCGCCGCGGCGAGGCGCCGGCCGAAGTCCGGGCGGGCGCCGGCGCGCGGCAGATCGTAGGCGCCGAAGACGTAGAGCGCGACGAGCTGCGCCGCGAGGGCGGCGGGGAGGCCGGGGGTGGCGAGGCGCAGCCGGTCGAGCGGCAGCCGCGCGGCGGTGAGCGGCACCGGGAGCGCGATGCGGACGAGGAAGGCGGCGGCGAAGGCGGCGGCGGCGGCGGCGAGGTCGCCCACCGGCCGCAGCCCCCGGAAGAGGCGGGTCTCGGCGAACGACCGCTTCTTCATGGCCGCGGCGAGCGTGCGCGGCCGCGCGGCCGCCGGCCCGCCCGGCGAGAGATCGACGTCATGGCCGGCGACTATATCCAAGAGCGCCCGGGCGCTCGCCGCCGGCCCGCGGCGCGCGCTTGACCACCCCGCGGCGCGCGGATACGCTCGCCGGACGCGGCGCGCCGTCCCGGCCGCGCCCGACCGCCTCCCAGCCATGAAAGTGACCGAGCACCTGGCCCGCGCCGCGCGGCCGCTCATCAGCTTCGAGATCATCCCGCCGCTGCGCGGCGGCGACGTCAAGGGCCTCCTCGGCCTGATCGACGACCTCGTCAAGTACCAGCCGCCGTTCATCGACATCACCAGCCACGCCGCCGAGGTCATCTACGAAGAGACGCCGCAGGGCATCATCCAGCGGCGGGTGAAGCGCAAGCGCCCCGGTACCCTCGGGGTCTGCGCCCTCATCCAGAACAAGTACGACATCGACGCCGTGCCGCACATCCTCTGCCAGGGCTTCACCCGTGAGGAGACCGAGGACTTCCTGATCGAGCTCAAGTACTTGGGCATCGACAACGTGCTGGCGGTGCGCGGCGACGACAGCGGCTATCAGAAGCCGCTGCAGCACGGGCGCAGCGCCAACCACTACGCGGTGGAGCTGGTGCGGCAGATCGCCGCCATGAACCACGGCAAGTACCTGGAGCAGGACCTGCTCGACGCCGAGCCGTCGACCTTCTGCGTCGGCGTCGGCGGCTATCCCGAGAAGCACTTCGAAGCCCCCAACCTGCTCGCCGACGTGCGCCGCGCGCGCGAGAAGCAGGAGGCCGGGGCGGACTACATCGTCACCCAGATGTTCTTCGACAACCGCCACTTCTTCCGCTACGTCGAAGCCTGCCGCGCCGAAGGCGTCACGGTGCCGATCATCCCGGGCCTGAAGATCCTCACCAGCCAGAACCAGCTGACGACCGTCCCGCGCAACTTCTACGTCGAGATCCCCCAGGAGCTGGCGGACGAGGTGACGGCCGCCTCGCCGGAGCGGGTGCGCGAGATCGGCACGGAATGGGCGGTCTCCCAGGTCCGCGAGCTCCTCGACCGGGGCGTCCCCTCGGTCCATTTCTACGTCATGCAGAGCGCCACGGCCATCAAGAGCCTGATGGCGAAGCTGAAGCTCTGAAGCGGGCCGCCTCATCCGCCGGCGGCCGATGGTACTGGGTCAGTTTGGTCCCGAGGACGGCCGCCTGGAAGGGGGTTCGGGAGGGTGGTCCCGAGGGCGGTCGCCCGCAGCGGACCAAACTGACCCACCCGGCCGATTCGCCCCTGGACATCGCCGTCCGCCTCTGGCACAATCTACGGCCTTCCCCCGGGTCGTCCTCCCGGGCGGCTCCCGAGCGCTCTGGCTGCTGCTCTTGGTAAGAATGAGTGGAGAGCTGCTCTCGCCGGACGGTCCGAAAGGGGCCTAGGCGCTTTACACGATCGAGGAAAGGTCATACAATTGTCGGGTTTGACCGTCGAAGTCGTCCCGAGCCCCGAGCCTCGGGCGGCTGGACGGGTGTCTCAGCCCACGTGGCTCAGTGGTAGAGCACTTCCTTGGTAAGGAAGGGGTCACCGGTTCAAATCCGGTCGTGGGCTCCAAGCATTGAAGCGAATCGCACCAATCAGCCGAATCATGCCCATCATGAACCAGGCTCAGGAACAGCTAGGAGGCATTTGAGACGCCATGGGTAAGGAAAAGTTCGAGCGGTCGAAGCCGCACGTCAACATCGGGACGATCGGCCACGTCGACCATGGCAAGACCACGCTGACGGCGGCGATCACGCGCGTGCTGGCGAGCAAGGGTCTGGCGAGCTTCGTGGCGTTCGACCAGATCGACAAGGCGCCGGAGGAGCGGGAGCGCGGGATCACGATCGCGACCGCCCACGTGGAGTACCAGAGCGACAAGCGTCACTACGCGCACGTCGACTGTCCGGGGCACGCCGACTACGTGAAGAACATGATCACCGGGGCGGCGCAGATGGACGGGGCGATCCTGGTGGTGTCGGCGGCGGACGGCCCGATGCCGCAGACGCGCGAGCACATCCTGCTCGCCCGGCAGGTGGGCGTGCCGTACATGGTGGTCTTCATGAACAAGTGCGACATGGTGGACGACCCGGAGCTGCTCGACCTGGTGGAGCTGGAGCTGCGGGAGCTGCTGTCGTCGTACGACTTCCCGGGCGACGACATTCCGATCATCCGCGGCTCGGCCCTGAAGGCTCTGGAGAGTGGCAAGGCCGACGACGAGTGGGGCGGCAAGATCATCGAGCTGATCACGGCGGTCGACGACTACATCCCGGTGCCGGAGCGGGCGATCGACAAGGACTTCCTGATGCCGATCGAGGACATCTTCTCGATCTCGGGGCGCGGCACGGTGGTGACGGGGCGGGTGGACCGCGGGATCGTCAAGGTGGGGGACGAGGTCGAGATCATCGGCATCCGTCCGACGGCGAAGACGATCGTGACCGGGGTCGAGATGTTCAAGAAGCTTCTCGACCGGGGTGAGGCGGGCGACAACATCGGAGTGCTGCTGCGGGGCACGAAGAAGGACGACGTGGAGCGGGGTCAGGTGCTGGCGAAGCCGGGCTCGATCACGCCGCACACGAAGTTCAAGGGCGAGGTGTACATCCTGACCAAGGAGGAGGGCGGGCGTCACACGCCGTTCTTCAACGGGTACCGTCCGCAGTTCTACTTCCGCACGACGGACGTGACGGGGGTGGCGAAGCTGCCGGAGGGCACGGAGATGGTGATGCCCGGGGACAACGTGAACCTGGAAGTGGAGCTGATCGCGCCGATCGCGATGGAGAAGGGCGTGCGCTTCGCCATCCGCGAGGGCGGCCGCACCGTCGGCGCCGGCACCGTCACGGAGATCGTCAAGTAGGAATCAGCACAGGCCAGTAGCTCGAACTGGTAGAGCATCGGTCTCCAAAACCGAGGGTTGGGGGTTCGAATCCCTCCTGGCCTGCCAAACCTTTCGCGGGAGTCACGCATGAGTCCTCTGTTGATCGGCCTGCTCATCACCGTCGCCGTACTGGGCGGGCTCGCGTACTGGCTGGTGCAGTCGGGCCGCTGGACGCAGGGCCGGGAGTTCGTCGCCGAGACGCGCTCGGAGATGAAGAAGGTCTCTTTCCCCGGGCGGGACGAGGTGTCGTCGACGACCATCATCGTCATCGTCACCAGCTTCATCTTCGCGGTGTTCCTGTGGGCCGCGGATTTCGTCATCCTCCACGCCTATGACTGGATCATCCGGGTGACGTCATGAGCGAGCCGATCGGCACCTCGACCGACCGCAAGTGGTACATCGTCCACACCTACTCCGGCTTCGAGGAGCGGGTGAAGGAGACCCTCCGCCAGCGCGCCGAGGCCCTGGGGATGGGCGCCGCCTTCGGCGAGGTCCGCATCCCGACCGAGACCGTCGTCGAGTACAAGGGGGGCAAGAAGCGCGAGACGCAGCGCAAGTTCTTCCCCGGCTACATCCTGGTCGAGATGGAGATGTCGGACGCCGCCTGGCACGTGGTCAAGAACACTCCCAAGGTGACCGGCTTCGTGGGCACCGGCAAGAAGCCGACGCCGCTCTCCCAGGAGGAGGTCGACCAGATCCTCGAGCAGGTGGTCACCGCCAAGGAGAAGCCGAAGCCGAAGTACCTGTTCGAGAAGGCCGAGCCGGTGCGCATCACCGACGGTCCGTTCAACAACTTCACCGGCGTGGTGGACGACGTCAACCTCGATCGCAACACGCTCAAGGTCATGGTGACCATCTTCGGCCGCCAGACCCCGGTCGAGCTCGATTTCTCCCAGGTGCAGAAGCTCTGAGGACGAGGATCCGATACTCATGGCAAAGAAAATCACCGGTCAGATCAAGCTCCAGATCAACGCTGGAGCCGCCACCCCCGCCCCGCCGGTCGGCCCGGCGCTGGGCCAGGCGGGCGTCAACATCATGGATTTTTGTAAGAACTTCAATGCCCGCACGCAGAGCCAGGCCGGCATGGTCATCCCGGTGGTGATCACGGTCTACGCCGACAGGAGCTACACCTTCATCACCAAGACGCCGCCCGCGGCGATCCTGCTGCGCAAGGCGGCGGGGGTCGAGAAGGGCTCGGGCGAGCCCAACAAGAAGAAGGTGGGCAAGGTGACCAAGGCGCAGGTCGAGGAGATCGCCAAGACCAAGCTCCCCGACTTGAACGCGGCGAGCCTCGAGGCGGCGGTCCGCATCATCGAGGGGACTGCCCGCTCGATGGGCCTGGAGATCCAGGGCTGAGCCTGGAGGAGGAGAGACAGTCGTGGCCAAGCATGGAAAGAAATTCCGCTCGTCGGTCGCCAAGGTCGAGCCGCGGCCCTATCCGCTCGGCGACGCCATCGCGCTCGCCAAGGACGCCTCGTTCGTCAAGTTCGACGAGACGCTCGAGATCGCGCTGCGCCTGGGGGTGGACCCCAAGCACGCCGACCAGATGGTGCGCGGCACGGTGGTGCTCCCCAACGGGCTCGGCACCACGGTCCGCATCATCGTCTTCGCCGGCGGCGAGAAGATGCGCGAGGCCGAGGAGGCGGGCGCCGACGCGGTCGGCGGCGAGGACCTGGCGAAGCGGATCGAGGGCGGCTGGATGGATTTCGACGCCGTCGTCTCGACGCCCGACATGATGCGGGTGGTCGGCCGCCTCGGCAAGGTGCTCGGGCCCCGCGGCCTGATGCCCAATCCCAAAGCCGGCACCGTCACCTTCGAGGTCGCGCGGTCGATCCAGGAGATCAAGGCCGGCAAGGTCGAGTTCCGCGTCGACAAGACGGGGATCATCCACGCGCCGCTCGGCAAGATGTCCTTCGGGCCCGAGAAGCTCAAGCAGAACGCCGACGCCCTGATCGGGGCCGTCATGAAGGCCAAGCCGAGCGCCGCCAAGGGCAAGTACGTCAAGTCGGTCTCCATCTCCTCGACCATGGGTCCGGGGATCAAGATCGACACGGACGCCCTGACGGCGGCCGAGGTCTAAGGAGCGAGCCATGCCGCTGAAACCCGAGAAGAAGAAGCAGCTCATCGACGACTACGAGAAGGGCATGGCCGCGGCCCCTCACGCCTTCCTGCTGGGCTACAAGGGGATCACCGTGCCGCAGGTGACCGCGCTGCGCGACAAGGTGCGCGACAGCGGCGGCCATTACGAGGTGGTCAAGAACACGCTCGCTCTGCGCGCCATCGACGGCAAGGCCTTGGCCGAGCTCAAGGAGCACTTCGTGGGTCCGACCGCGGTGGTCTACAGCATGACCGACCCGGTAGCCCTCGCCAAGGCGCTGACCGACTTCGCCAAGGACGTGCCGGCGGTGCAGTTCAAGGCCGGCCTCGTCGAGAGCCGCTCGATCGCGGCCAACCAGATCAAGGACATCGCCTCGCTCCCCAGCCGGGAGCAGCTGTTGACCAAGCTCGTCTTCCTGCTGCAGTCGCCGATCACCCGCTTCGCGCGGGTCCTCGCGGCCGTCCCGCAGCAGTTCGTCGTCGTGCTCGACCAGGTGCGCAAACAGAAGGAGGAGGGCGGCGGCTCAGGCGCTTCCGCGCCTGCCGGTGCTCCCGAAGCTCCTGAAGCTCCGGCAGCTCCGGCCGAGGCCGCCCCCGCCGCCGAAACCGCTCCGTAATCCCCGGACTCGTAAGGTCCGCTGCCTCGAAGGAGAGGACACATGGCTATCGCAACGCAGGACTTCATCCAGCAGATCGACGAGATGTCGGTCCTCGATCTGAACAACCTGGTCAAGGCGCTCGAGGAGCACTACGGCGTCTCGGCGGCCGCCGCGACGATGGTGGCTCCCGCGGCCGGCGGCGGCGCCGCCGCGGTCGAGGTCGAAGAGCAGACCGAGTTCAACGTCGTCCTCAAGGAGGTCGGCGAGAAGAAGATCAACGTCATCAAGGCGGTTCGCGAGGTGACCAGCCTCGGTCTCAAGGAGGCCAAGGACCTCGTCGAGTCGGCCCCCGCGACCGTCAAGGAAGCGGTCTCCAAGGACGAGGCGGAGGCGATCAAGAAGAAGTTCGAAGAGGCGGGAGCCAAGGTCGAGATCAAGTAGGCGTGGGGCGAGCTGCCACGTCGATCGAGGACCGCGAGAACGTCAGGACGGCCGGCCGCGGCCCCTTCCTCAGCCGGGGGGGTGCCGAGTTGGCGGGTTCTGGCATAAATCGGGCGCTCCGGCTGTTGTCAACCATGCCCGGTGACCCGCCGCGAGAGCGGTGGGCCGGGCATGGTGTCCTTTGCTTTCAAATACGTCAGACCAGAAGGACAAGAAGTCAAGGGCCGCCTTGCCGGCAGCCGCGGGGTCGTCGAGCCTCGGGGATGCCGGTCGGCGACTCGCCGGCGCGCCGATCCCACCCGCCCTGGTGATCGCCGTTCGCGCGTCAGTCGCTAGTCGCTCGAGCTAGCCACGGCCAGCCGCGACCAAGGCCCACACAGTACGAGGAGACCGCAAGGACATTCTATGGATACTACCCTCACCCCGCAAAACGGTCATCGCAAAGATTTTTCCCGCATCACGACGTCGCTGCCGATCCCCAACCTGATCGACGTCCAGCGGAGGTCCTACGAGCGCTTCCTGCAGATGAACCTCCTGCCCGAAGAGCGGGCGAATCATGGCCTGCAGTCGGTCTTCACCGGCATCTTCCCGTTCTCTGACTTCCGCGAGACCTGCTCGCTCGACTTCGTCAAGTACTCGATCGGCGACTGGCAGTGCAAGTGCGGCGAGCTCAAGGGGCTCGAGTACCTCCGCATGACCTGCACCAACTGCGGCGCCAAGATCATGACCGACCATCCCCACGAGGAGACGGTCACCTGCACCGAGTGCGGCTTCGTCAACAAGAACCGGGTCACCAAGTGCGACATCTGCGGCAACCCGGTCGACCTGCAGCTCAAGTACTCGATCTCCGACTGCCAGGAGCGCGGCATGACCTTCGCCGTGCCCCTGAAGGTCACCTTCCGGCTCTTCGTCTATGACAAGGACCCGGAGACCGGCGCGCGGATGATGCGCGACGCCAAGGAGGAGGAGGTCTACTTCGGCGACATCCCGCTGATGACGGACAACGGCACCTTCGTCATCAACGGCACCGAGCGGGTCATCGTCTCCCAGCTCCACCGGAGCCCGGGCGTCTTCTTCACCAAGGAGGCGGCGCGCGCCTACCTCGCCAAGATCATCCCCTACCGCGGCTCGTGGGTGGAGTTCGAGTACGACCAGAAGGACGTGCTCTCGGTGCGCATCGACAGGAAGCGCAAGTTCCACGGCACCGTCTTCCTCCGCGCCCTGGGGCTCGAGTCGGACGAGGCGATCCTGCGCCAGTTCTACACCCCGGTCGGCCTGACGCCGGAGGGCGGCGGCAAGTTCACCCTCCACGTGCCGCCGCGGGTGCTCGAGCCCGAGCGCCTGAAGGACCGCCAGAGCCGCGGCCGCCGCGAGGCCTATCCGATCTTCGCCGGAGTCGTGCTCGCCAAGGAGCACATCGGCAAGCTCGACACCGGCCAGACCGCCGCCTTCCAGGTGGACGGCGAGGACCTCGAGCGCGCCTTCTTCATCGCCGACGTCGTCGACCTCGACACCGGCGAGGTGATCTTCGAGGCTAACGACCTGGTGCCGGAGGACATGGCGGAGCGCATGGACGGCCGCAACTCGACGCCGGTCGAGGTCTTTTTCCCCGACTGGGAGCTGACCGGCCAGACGCTGTCGAACACGCTCGCCAAGGACACCACCAAGACCTCGAAGGAGGCCTTGATCGAGATCTACCGGCGCATGCGGCCGGGCGATCCGCCGACGCTCGAGAGCGCCCGCTCGCTCTTCTACGGCATGTTCTTCGACGCCAAGCGCTACGACTTCTCGCGCGTCGGCCGCTTCAAGTTCAATATCAAGCTGGACACCGAGGTGCCGGTCGACCAGAAGACCCTCTCGGCCGACGACTTCTTCCGCGTCATCGAGTACCTGCTGCGCCTGCAGAAGGATGTCGGCCGCGTCGACGACATCGACAACTTGGGCAACCGCCGCGTCCGCGCGGTGGGCGAGCTGCTCGAGAACCAGTTCAGGATCGGCCTCGTCCGCATGGAGCGGGCGATCAAGGAGAAGATGTCGGTCCACCAGGACATCGACTCGGCGATGCCGCACGACCTCATCAACTCGAAGCCGGTCATCGCGGCGATCAAGGAGTTCTTCGGCTCGTCGCAGCTGTCGCAGTTCATGGACCAGACGAACCCGCTCTCCGAGGTCACCCACAAGCGGCGCCTCTCGGCCTTGGGACCGGGTGGCCTGTCGCGCGAGCGCGCCGGCTTCGAGGTGCGCGACGTCCATGCCACGCACTACGGCCGCATCTGCCCCATCGAGACGCCGGAAGGCCCGAATATCGGCCTCATCTCGTCGCTCGCCACCTACGCCCGGATCAACGACTACGGCTTCATCGAGAGCCCGTACAAGAAGGTCGAGAACGGGCGCGTGCTCGACCACTTCAAGGTGGCGAAGGTGGGGGACGGCCCGCTCCGCCTCGGCCAGGTGGTCACCGCCGACGAGCTCAAGGCCGAGAACGCCAAGCTGAAGAAGGCCAGCAAACGGGCGATCGACGCCGAGCCGTTCGCCTTCTACCTCTCGGCTTGGGAGGAGGAGAAGTACATCGTGGCGCAGGCCAACTCGCGCCTCGACGAGAAGGGCAACCTGGTCTCGGACCGCGTCATCGCGCGCGCCGGCGGCGACTTCGTCACCGTCGAGCGCGACCGCATCGACTACATGGACATCAGCCCGAAGCAGCTCGTGTCGGTCGCCGCGGCGCTCATCCCGTTCCTCGAGAACGACGACGCCAACCGCGCCCTCATGGGCTCCAACATGCAGCGCCAGGCGGTGCCTCTCCTGCGCAGCGAGGCGCCCATCGTGGGCACCGGCCTCGAGGCGATCGTGGCCCAGGACTCGGGCGCGGTGGTGCTCTGCAAGCGCGGCGGCATCGTCGACTCGGTCGACGCCGAGCGCATCATCGTCCGCGTCGAGGGCGAGGACCTCGACACCGGCGAGGCCAAGGAGTTCGGCGCCGACATCTACCAGCTGATCAAGTTCCGCCGCTCGAACCAGAACACCTGCATCACCCAGAAGCCGGTGGTCAAGGAGGGCGTGCGGGTCAAGAAGGGCGACGTGCTGGCCGACGGACCGTGCACCGAGGAGGGCGAGCTCGCCCTCGGCAGGAACGTGCTCGTCGCGTTCATGCCGTGGCGGGGCTACAACTTCGAGGATGCGATCCTCATCTCGGAGAAGCTGGTCCGCGAGGACTACTACACCTCGATCCACATCGAGGAGTTCGAGATCGAGGCCCGCGACACCAAGCTCGGCCCCGAGGAGATCACCCGCGACATCCCGAACGTCTCGGAGTCGGCGTTGAAGGACCTCGACGACAGCGGCATCATCCGCATCGGCGCCACGGTCAAGGCCGGCGACATCCTGGTGGGCAAGGTGACGCCCAAGGGCGAGACGCAGCTCACCCCCGAGGAGAAGCTGCTGCGCGCCATCTTCGGCGAGAAGGCGGGCGACGTCCGCGACGCCTCGCTCAAGGTGCCGCCGGGCATCGAGGGGACGATCGTCGACGTCAAGATCTTCTCCCGCAAGGGCGTCGAGAAAGACGTGCGGGCCAAGGAGATCGAGGACGACGAGATCGCCCGGCTCGAGAAGAACATCAAGGACGAGGTGCGGATCCTGACCGAGGAGCGCAACAAGAAGATCAAGGACCTCCTCGTCAGCAAGAAGGTGACCGCCGCCGTCAAGGCGCGCACCGGCCAGGAGCTGCTCAAAGCCGGCGACAAGATCAACGAGGCGATCCTCGAGCGGCTCACCCGCCAGGAGATCCTCCGCCTGCCGCTCGACGAGAAGCGCCTGACCGACGCGATCGAGATCATCTATCGGAAGACCGACTCGCACATCGACGTGCTCCACAAGGTCAACGAGGAGCGGATCGGCCTGCTGCAGAAGGGCGACGAGCTGCCCCCCGGCGTCATCAAGCTGGTCAAGGTCTACGTCGCCATGAAGAGGAAGCTCCAGGTCGGCGACAAGATGGCCGGCCGGCACGGCAACAAGGGCGTCATCTCGCGGATCCTGCCCGAGGAGGACATGCCGTACCTCCCCGACGGGACGCCCGTCGAGATCGTCTTGAACCCGCTCGGCGTGCCGAGCCGCATGAACGTCGGCCAGATCCTGGAGACTCACCTGGGGTGGGCCGGCAAGGTGTTGGGCCTGCGCTTCGCGACTCCCGTCTTCGACGGCGCTCGCGAGGTGGAGATCAAGGATCTGCTCGCCGAGGCGAAGCTCCCGAGCTCCGGCAAGACCCAGCTCCACGACGGCATGACCGGCGATGCGTTCGAACAGAAGGTCACCGTCGGCTACATCTACATGCTCAAGCTCTCACACCTGGTGGACGACAAGATCCACGCGCGCTCGATCGGGCCGTACTCGCTGATCACCCAACAGCCGCTGGGCGGCAAGGCGCAATTCGGCGGCCAGCGCTTCGGCGAGATGGAGGTCTGGGCGCTCGAAGCCTACGGCGCCGCCTACACTCTCCAGGAGCTGCTGACGGTCAAGAGCGACGACGTCGAGGGGCGGAGCAAGGTGTACGAGGCGATCGTCAAGGGTGACGTGCCGGAGGCCCCGGGCCTACCGGAGTCCTTCAACGTCCTCGTCCGCGAGCTCCAGAGCCTCTGTCTCGACGTCGAACTCCTCAAGGTCTAAGAGGGAGGAAGAAAGTTGCAACCATTCAGCAGTTTTGACAAGCCACAGTCGCCCAAGGATTTCAACGCGATCAAGATCTCGATCGCGTCGCCGGAGAAGATCCGCTCCTGGAGCTACGGCGAGGTGACGAAGCCGGAGACGATCAACTACCGGACGTTCAAGCCGGAGCGCGACGGCCTGTTCTGCGCCAAGATCTTCGGCCCGATCACCGACTGGGAGTGCCTGTGCGGTAAATACAAGCGGATGAAGCACCGCGGCGTCATCTGCGACAAGTGCGGCGTCGAGGTCACCCGCTCGCGGGTGCGCCGCGAGCGGATGGGCCACATCGAGCTCGCCTGCCCGGTCTCGCACGTCTGGTTCTTCAAGGGCCTGCCGTCGCGGATCGGCCATTTGCTCGACATCAGCCTGCGCGACCTCGAGCGCATCCTCTATTTCGAGAGCTACGTGGTGATCGATCCCGGCGACACCGAGCTCAAGGAGCAGGAGCTCCTCTCCGAAGAGCGCTATCGCGAGCTGCGCGACAAGCACGGCGAGGACACCTTCGTCGCCAAGATGGGCGCCGAGGCGATCAAGGAGCTGCTGTCGCGGATCGAGGTCGAGGAGATGTCGGAGGAGCTGCGCATCATCATGCGCACCGAGACCTCGCAGATCCGGCGCCTCAAAGCCGCCAAGCGCCTGAAGGTGGTCGACGCCTTCCGCCGCTCCGGCCACCGGCCGGAGTGGATGATCCTCGACGTCATCCCGGTCATCCCGCCGGAGCTGCGGCCGCTCGTGCCGCTCGACGGCGGGCGTTTCGCGACCAGCGACCTGAACGACCTCTACCGGCGCGTCATCAACCGCAACAACCGGTTGAAGAAGCTGCTCGAGCTGCGCGCTCCCGAGGTCATCGTGAGGAACGAGAAGCGCATGCTGCAGGAGGCGGTCGACGCCCTCTTCGACAACGGCCGCCGCGGCCGCGTCTTGAAGGGCTCGAACAACCGGCCGCTCAAGTCGCTGTCGGACACGCTCAAGGGCAAGCAGGGCCGGTTCCGCCAGAACCTGCTCGGCAAGCGCGTCGACTACTCCGGCCGTTCGGTCATCGTCGTCGGCCCGGAGCTCAAGCTCCACCAGTGCGGCCTGCCGAAGAAGATGGCGCTCGAGCTCTTCAAGCCGTTCATCTACAACCGGCTGGAGGAGAAGGAGCTGGTGGGGACGATCAAGGCCGCCAAGGAGATGGTGGAGGCCGAGGTCGACGAGGTGTGGGACGCTCTGGAGGAAGTCATCCAGGACCATCCGGTGCTCTTGAACCGCGCGCCGACGCTCCACCGCCTGGGTATCCAGGCCTTCCAGCCGGTGCTCATCGAGGGCAAGGCGATCAAGATCCACCCGCTGGTCTGCGCCGCCTTCAACGCCGACTTCGACGGCGACCAGATGGCGGTCCACGTGCCCCTCTCCCCCAAGGCGCAGATCGAGAGCCGGGTGCTGATGCTCGCCTCGAACAACGTCCTGTCGCCCGCCCACGGGCGGCCGCTCGCCGTGCCGTCGCAGGACCTCGTACTCGGCGGCTACTACCTGACGCTCGCCAAGCCGGGCGCCAAGGGCGACGGCCGGATCTTCCCGGACTTCGACACCGCGCTCCTCGCGCTCGAGGGCGGCGAGGTGACGACGCTCACCCCCATCAAGGTGCGCTACAGCGGCCCCTATATCAATCTCGACACGCAGTACGACAAGCAGGACATCGTCCACGCCGAGATGGAGGAGGTCGAGAACGAGCTCATCGAGACGACGGTCGGCCGGGTCATCTTCAACATGGCCCTGCCGCAGGAGATCCCGTTCGTCAACGGCCTTTTGAAGAAGCGCGGCCTCCAGGACCTCATCGGCTACGCCTTCATCAAGCTCGGCAACGAGACGACGGTGCGCATGCTCGACGACATCAAGGAGATCACCTTCAACTACGCGACGCGCGCCGGCATCTCCTTCGGCGTCGACGACATGGTTGTCCCCTCGAAGAAGCCCGAGATCCTGCAGCAGGCGCGCACCGAGGTGGTCGAGATCGAGAACCAGCGCTCCGCCGGCGTCATCACCCAGGGCGAGCGGCACAACAAGATCATCGACATCTGGCACCGCGTCACCGAGAAGGTCTCGGAGGAGATGTTCCGCGAGATGCGCCAGGTCGAGCACGACACCGGCGAGTTCAACCCCATCAACCTGATGGCCGACTCGGGAGCCCGCGGCTCGCGCGAGCAGGTCCGCCAGCTCGCCGGCATGCGCGGCCTGATGTCCAAGCCCTCGGGCGAGGTCATCGAGACGCCGATCACCGCCAACTTCCGCGAGGGCCTGTCGGTCCTCCAGTACTTCATCTCGACCCACGGCGCCCGCAAGGGCCTGGCAGACACGGCGTTGAAGACCGCCGACTCCGGCTACCTGACGCGGCGTCTGGTCGACGTGGCGCAGGACGTCATCATCAACGAGGTCGACTGCGGCACGATCGACGGCATCTACGTGTCGGCGATCATGGAGGGCGGCGAGATCCTCGAGCCTCTCCGCGACCGTATCGTCGGCCGCGTCGGCCAGGAGGACATCTACGATCCGATGACCGGCGAGCTCATCCTCTCCGTCGGCACCGAGATCACCGAGAACCTGGGCAACGCGGTCCAGGCGGCCGGCATCGAGCGGGTGAAGATCCGCTCCGTGCTGACCTGCGAGACGCGGCGGGGCGTGTGCGCGTCCTGCTACGGCCGCAACCTGGCCTCGGGCAGGATGGTCGAGATCGGCGAAGCGGTGGGCGTCATCGCCGCGCAGTCGATCGGCGAGCCGGGCACCCAGCTCACCATGCGGACGTTCCATTACGGCGGCACCGCGTCGCGCGTCTCCGAGCAGTCGAAGCACATCGCGAAGAACCCCGGCCGGGTGAAGTTCCTGAACGTCAACACGGTCGAGAGCAAGCGCGGTGCGCTGGTCGTCATCAACCGTAGCGGCAAGCTCGTCATCTTGGACGAGAAGGGCCGCGAGCGCGAGCGGTATGCCGTGACCTACGGCTCGCAGCTCCTCGTCCACGAGAACGACGAGGTGCAGCCCGGCGCCGAGCTCGTCACCTGGGATCCGTTCACCTACGCGATCCTGTCGGAGATCGCCGGCAAGATCGACTTCCAGGACATCGTCGAGGGCGAGAACGTCCGCGAGGAGACCGACAAGGTCACCGGCCTGTCGCAGAAGATCATCGTCGAGGCTTCCGCCAACGAAAAGCGCGTTCCGGCGATCATCGTGCGCGGCAAGCAGGGCGAGAAGCGCTATCTCCTGCCCTCGGGCTCTCACCTCGTGGTGCAGGACGGCCAGGACGTCCATCCGGGCGACACCCTGGTCAAGATCCCGCGCGAGACGACCAAGACCAAGGACATCACCGGCGGTCTCCCCCGCGTCGTCGAGCTGTTCGAGGCGCGGAGCCCGAAGGAGCCGGCGATCATCACCGAGATCGACGGCGTGGTGCACTTGGGCGATGTCCACAAGGGTATGCGCAAGGTCCTCGTCGAGAGCGACGGCGGCGAGTTCCGCGAGTACCTGGTGCCGCGCTCGATCCACATCAACGTGCAGGAGAGCGAGCGGGTGCGCGCCGGCGATCCGCTGATCGACGGCCCGATCAATCCGCACGACATCCTGCAGGTGCTCGGCGAAAAAGAGCTGCAGCGCTACATGACCGACAAGATCCAGGAGGTCTATCGGTCGCAGAGCGTGGCGATCAACGACAAGCACATCGAGGTGATCGTGCGCCAGATGATGCGCTCGGTGAAGATCGAGGAGGTCGGCGACACCGACTTCCTGATCGACGAGCAGGTGGATCGCTGGCGCTTCAACGAGGAGAACGACCGCGTCATTGCCGCCGGCGGAACGGCCGCCGTCGGCCGCCCGCTCCTCCTGGGCATCACCAAGGCGAGCCTCTCGACCGACAGCTTCATCTCGGCCGCGAGCTTCCAGGAGACGACGCGTGTCCTGACCGAGGCCGCGATCAGCGGCAAGATCGACAACCTGCGCGGCTTGAAAGAGAACGTCATCGTGGGCCGGGTCATCCCCGCCGGCAGCGGCATGGGCTACTACCGCGACTTCCACATGGCGGAGGACTTCGTCGAGCCGGAGCCGGAGACGGAGGAGGAGCTCTTCTTCGAGTTCGGCGAGGAGGAGATCCGCACCCTCCCGCAGGAGGTCATCGAGAGCGAGTAAGCCTCGGTGCCACAGCAGTCAACAGCAGGGGCGGCCGCGAGGCCGCCCTTTTCGTCGCTGCCGAGCGGTCATCCGCGACCCGGCGAGCACCGACTCGCGACAGCTGCCACCACCGCCGCCACCAGCTCCGTATCCTCCGGCCGCACCGCCTCGGCCGCCGGGGTGATGCCGTGGCGGGCGAGCTCGGCGCTCGTCACCCGGCCGATGGAAGCTGCGAGCAGCTCCGGCCGCCGCGGTTCCCACTCCTCTCCGAAGAGCCCCACGAAGTGGCGGACGATCCGACCGCTGGTGAAGGTCACCCAGCCGAGCGGCGCGTCGGCGAAGAGAGCGCGGGCGCGCTGCGTGGCGTCCGACGGCAGGCGCTTGTCGTAGGCGACGACCGCGACCGGCTCGGCGCCGGCCTGGGCCAACGCCTCGACGAGGGTGGGGGCGGCATCCGCCGCCTGGGGGAGGAGGACGCGGCGGCGCCGGGCGACGTGGGGAGCGAGGGCCGCCGCGAGCGCCGCGGCATCGGCAGTACCTGCGATTTCGGGCTGGATCTCGTATTCCCGCACGGCGGCAGCGGTCGCGGCGCCGACCGTCGCGATCTTCAGGCGCTGTGGCAGTGTCCCGCCGGCGAGCGGCAGGAAGGAATGGACGGCGTTGGCGGACGTGAAGACCAGCCAGTCGTAGAGGGCTAGCTCGGAGGCGGCGCGCTCGAGCGTCCGCGTGTCGGAGGGCGGCACGACCTCGAGGAGCGGCAGCACCGAAACCTCCGCTCCAGCGGCGGCGAAGGCTGCGACGAGGCCCTCGCCCTGCGCCTCGGCGCGCGTTACCACTACGCGCAGGCCGGCGAGGAAGAGGTGCGGGCTAGAGGAATCCTTCAAAGCGAGCTCGTCAGAGCTGGGAGATTTCTGCAAGAAGGTCCATCATCCGGTATCTCATCTCATACCGTCCTCGCCTCCGCAATCTCCGCGAGCACCGCCGCAGCCCCGTCCGCCCGCAATGCCGCGACACACGCCGCCGCCGCCGTCTCGGGCTCCGCTCCCGCGCCCTCGCCGCGGGCGACTCGGGTCCCCTCCGGGGTGGCGAGAAGGGCCGTGATGCGGAGCTCGCCGTCCTCTTCCCGCGCCCAGGCGCCTAGTGGCAGGGTGCAGTCGCCGCCGAAGGCGGCCACCACGTGGCGCTCGGCGGCCGCGGCGCGGGCCGTCGCGGGGTGGTCGAGGGCGCGGCAGAGGGCGAAGGCGTCCGATCCCTCGCGCGCCTCGAGCGCCAGCGTCCCCTGGCCCGGCGCCGGCAGCATCGCCGCTGGCGGGATCGGGTGAGCTGGCAGGCCGCCCAGCTCCAGCCGCGCCAGACCGGCGGCGGCGAGCACCACTCCGGCGGCGCCGCTCTCGCGCCACCTGCGGAGGCGCGTGTCGACATTGCCGCGCAAGGGACGCACGTCGAGGTCGGGCCGGAGGAGGAGAATCTGCGCTCGGCGGCGGAGCGATCCGGTGAGGACGACAGCGCCGGCGGGCAGGCCGTCGAGGTCCGCGGCAAGCTCCGATACCAGGACGTCCCGCGGATCCGCCCGCTCCGGGTAGGCGGCCACCGCGAGCCCGGCGGGAAGGGCGACCGGCAGGTCCTTCAGGCTGTGGACTGCGAGGTCGAGGCTGCCGGCGAGGAGGCCGCGCTCGAGCTCCTGGGTGAAGAGGCCCTTGCCGCCGAACGCCGCGAGATCCCCCGGCGTCACGTCGCCCGCCGTCACCACCGGCACCAGCTCGACCGCGAGCCCGGCGTGACGCGCCTCGAGCGCGCGCGCCACCTGACCGGACTGGGCGAGGGCGAGGGGGCTCTGGCGGGTCCCGAGCCGGAGGCGGACCGGGGCGGCGGTCATCCGCCCGCGCCGGGCGTGGAGCCGGGCGGCTGCCGCGCGCCGCCGCACTCGGGAGGTCCGTCGGCGTCCTCCGGCTCGGGCGCCTCGTCGAGGCGGAACAGCTCGCGCACCAGGTCGAGACGCGGCAGGTCGGCCGAGCCGCCCTTGCCGCGCAGGCGCGTCGACGGGTGGTGGAGGACCTTCCTCACCAGCGAGCGGGTGAGCCGCTCGAGCGCCTCATGGGTCTCCGGCGGGAAGCCGGGGAGCGCCTCGGCCAGCTCCTGCCGGCGGACGCGCTCGGCCTGCTTCTGCAGGCGGGCTATCAGCGGCTCGGCCTCGAGACCGCGGTACCAGGAGCGGAAGAGGGCGAGCTCCTGATCGACGATCTCCTCGACCCGCGGCACCTCCTCCTTGCGGCGCTTCATGTTGCGCTGGATGAGGTTCTGCAGCGAGTCGAGAGGATGGAGGAAGAGGTTCTCGATCCGGCCCGCCTCGGGCTCGACGTTCCTGGGCACCCCCAGGTCGACGACGAGGAGCGGCCGGCTCGGGCGGCAGGCCATGGCGTCGACGAGCTGGCGGCGGGTCAGCACCGGCTCCGGGGCGCTCGTCGAGGCGACGACCAGGTCGGCCGAGCAGACCGCCTCCAGCCGCTCGTCGAAGGTGAGCAGCTCGGCGTCCGGGAACTCCTGGCGGAAGCGCTCGCGCCGCTCGGCGCCGCGGTTCGCCACCCGGATGCCGCGGGCGCCGCGCTCGGAGAGCGCGCGGGCCACCAGCCGTCCCGTCTCGCCGGCGCCGATCAGCAGCACCCGCCGGTCCTCCAGACTGCTGAAGATGTTCTTCGCCAGCTCGACGGTGGCATACCCCAGAGAGACCGCGCCGGCGGCGAGGGCGGTCTCCTGCCGCGCCCGCTTGCCGGCGGCGATGGCGGTGCGGAGCAGGCGACGGAGGACGGCGCCCTCGGCGCCCACCGTCTCGGCGAGGGTCGATGCCTGCCGCACCTGGCCGAGGATCTCGGGCTCGCCCAGGACCATGGACTCGAGCCCGCTGGCGACGGACAGCAGGTGGCGCGCGGCCTCGCCGTTGCGCTTTACGTAGAGCCGCCCTGGCCGCTCGAGCTCGGGGGCACGCTTCAGAAACACCAGCTCGAGGGCCACCCGGTAGGCCGCCTCCTCGTCGCGCGGCTGGAGGAGCACCTCGGTGCGGTTGCAGGTCGAGAGGAGGAACGCCTCGGCGATCGGCGGCCGCGCCAGGAGATGGACGAGCGCCTCCTCCCCCTCCTGCGCCCCGTACGCCACCCGCTCGCGAAGCTCGACCGGCGAGCAGCGGAAGTCGGTCCCCAGGAGGAGGAGCGGCGGATCGGGGTTGCGCGTGAGCTCGCTCATGGCGGGAAGGGAATCGAAAGGCGTCCCCTCACAGAAGCTGGTGCGCCGTTCACAAGAAACCGTGAAACCCGGTAAGGAACAGATTCACCGCGACGAGCGAGAAGAGGATGGCGCAGAGGCCGGCCAGGCTGGCGAGGGCGGTCTGCCGCCCCTGCCAGCGGCGCAGGCGGCGGAGCAGGAGAGCGATGCCGTAAATCGCCCAGGTGGCGAAGGTCGCCAGGATCTTGGGGTCATGGAGCCAGTTCGCGTAGATCTGCTCGGCCCACAGGGCCCCGGTCACCAGAGCCCCGGTCAGCGCCACGAAGCCGGCCAAGAGCGCCCCGAGCATCATCCGCTCCAGCACCTCGAGAGGCGGCAACTTGCCGAAGAAAGTCGAGAAGCGCCCGGCCTTCAGGTCCCGGTAGAGCTGGAGGAAGAGGAAGGCGTAGCCGGCCGCCACCACGAAGGCGGCGTAGCCCAGGAGGGCGAGCGAGACGTGGAAGGCGAAGAACGGGTTGTGGAAGATGGCCCGGTCGGGCGGGTAGGGACGCAAGAGGAGCGACGACAGGAGCTGGAAGAGGAAGACGAGCGACACCATCCAGAAGCCGGTCGACCGCTCGCGCCCGTGCCACTCGACGAAGATGTAGACCACGGCGGTGGCGAGCGCCACGACCGAGAGCGCCTGAGAGAGGGTGGCAAAGGGGAACTGCCCGTGGCGCACGGCGAGGGCGGCGAGATACGCGAAGTGGAGGGCCACCGTGGCGCGCAGCGCCGGTGTCGCCGTCCGCACCGCCAGCGGGTTGGCGGTGAAGAAGAGGAAACCGTAGTCGATCGCCACCACTAAATAGGCGATTGGCAGGAGGATGTTGGCGGCGCTGAGCGCGATCTGCTGCAAGGGGCGGCTCCGGAGGCTGTTGTCCCGCAGTCTAGCACCGGCCGGCGGCTGGAGCGGGTGGCGGCGCGCTTGCCGCTCCCCGCCGCCATCTGCTACTGTCTATGGGTCTTCGACGCTCCGCCAGCCCCGCCCGTACCCTCCCCTACCTGCCCCAACCTGATAGCGCTCCGCGTTCCGCTCCAGACTCCCGAGCCATGGCCAACGTCGTCATCGTCGGGATGCAGTGGGGTGACGAGGGCAAGGGGAAGATCGTCGACCTGCTCTGCCCGGCCTTCGACGCCGTCGTCCGCTACCAGGGCGGCCACAACGCCGGTCACACCGTCCGCTTCGGCGAGCGGCACTTCTCGCTCCAGCTCATCCCGTCGGGCATCCTTCACGCGGGGATGTCCTGCGTCCTGGGCAACGGCATGGTGGTGGCGCCGGACGCCCTCCTCGCCGAGCTGGCGCGTCTCGCCGAGGCCGGCGTGCGCGCCGACGGCCGGCTCTTCCTCTCCAACCGCGCCCACATCCTGTTCCCCTTCCATGCCGAGCTCGACAAGGCGCGCGAGGCGGTGCGCGGCGCCGGGAAGATCGGCACCACCTCGCGCGGCATCGGGCCGGCCTACCAGAGCAAGATGGCGCGGACGGGTCTGCGCGCCTGCGACCTGACGGCCCCCGACCTCGAGGACCTGCTGCGGCTCGAGATGGTGGGGATCGACGTCGAATTGAAGGCGCTGGGGGGCGGGCCGCTCCCGTCGCCGGCCTTCTACGGCGACCAATGCCGCGGCTGGGCCGAGCGGCTGGGCCACTGTCTGCGCGACACCGAGCAGCTGCTCAACGCCTGGATCGACGAGGGGCGGAGCCTCCTCTTCGAAGGGGCGCAGGGCACGCTCCTGGACGTCGACCACGGCACCTACCCGTACGTCACCAGCTCGAGCTCGACCGCCGGCGGCGCCGCCACCGGGACCGGCGTGCCGCCGACCCGGATCGCCGGAGCGCTCGGCGTGCTCAAGGCCTATACCACGCGGGTCGGCGGCGGGCCGATGGTCTCCGAGCTGACCGGCGCGGCGGGGGAGTTCCTGCGCCGGCGCGGCAACGAGTACGGCACGGTGACCGGCCGGCCGCGGCGCTGCGGCTGGCTCGACACCGTGGTCGCCCGCTACGGCCGCCTGGTCAACGGCATCGAGGCGATCGCGCTCACCAAGCTCGATGTCCTCGACGACTTCGACGAGATCCCGGTCTGCACCGGCTACCGCATCCCCGGACGGCTGAACGGCCAGGTGGTCCGCCATCTGCCGCCCGGCCGCGCCGACCTCGAGGGCGCCGAGCCGGTGCTCAAGGTGATGAAGGGTTGGAAGACCGAGACCGTCGGCATCCTCGCCTACGGCGACCTGCCGCAGGCGGCGCGCGACTACGTCGATTTGATCGAGCAGGAGGTCGGGGCCCCGATCGCCCTCATCTCGACCGGCCCCCGCCGCGAGGAGACGATCGTCCACGAGAGCCCCACCCTCGCCCGCCTGACCGCCGGCCGCCTGGCGAAAGTCCTCGCCCAACGCGCCACCGCCTGAGTCAGCCTGCCTGCAGCCTTCCGCTATACTCCCGCCCTGTGGGCCGTTAGCTCAGTCGGTAGAGCAGCGGACTTTTAATCCGCGGGTCCAGAGTTCGAGTCTCTGACGGCCCACCACCGTGGCCTCACCTGCCGAATCTCTGCGCGGCGCGGGCCTTTGCTCGGGCGGCCTCTTCCTGCCGGTTCTTCGGCTCGGCGGTCGATTCGAGCGCGGCGAGGAGGCGGGCCGAAACCGCGGCGATGTCGTCGACCGCCGCGTGGAAGGCGGCCTCGTTCGCCTTGGATGGCTTGTTGAAGCCGCTGATCTTCCGCACGAACTGCAGCGACGCGGCGCGGATCTCGTCCTCGGTGACCGGCGGCTCGAAGTTGAACAATGTCCTGATGTTCCTACACATCCCGCGTTGCCTCCATCGCTTCGGGCCTAGACGCTGATCAGATGGTGGATGTTGCCGTCCGGATCCCTGAACCAGGCGAGCTTGAGGTCGCCGCTCCGATGGACGTCACCCTCGCGAGTGAGGCCCGGCAGGTCGTCGTAGCGCTCGAAGGACACCCCCTTCGCTTGCAGGGACTGCACGATGGCGTCGAAGTCGCCGCCGACGCTCCAGGTGACGCTCGTGGCCCGGTTCGTCCCGGCGAATCGTGACGTGTACACGAGGAGCGAGGAGCCGCCGCTCCGGTACGTGATCACGCCGTGGCTCTCGGCGCCGGCGGGCTTCAGGCCGAGCTTGTCCTCGTAGAACCGCCTCGCCGTCTCGATGTCTTTGACCGCGACGGTTGCGGTCGCGTCCTGGTTTCCCAACATTGCGAGATCTCCTCGGTCGTCGTGCGGCGCTCGCGCGCCGCGGGGGGATTATGGCGGCAAACGAAGCGGCCCCGGAGACGATGTCGTCTCCGGGGCCGCCGGGTTGCTCTCTACTCTGCGCCGAGGCCTACGGGGTGGCGCAGGGGGACGGCGCGGCCTTGATGGTGCCGGCAAAGACGAAGGACTGCGCCGGCGGCGAGACGGTGCTCGCCGTGGTGTTGAGGAACGAGTTGATCTGCGCCGTGTTGTTGGCGGCGCCGCTGTAGCCCTCGAGCAGCAGCTGCGGCGTGCCGGAGACGGTCTCCGCGTTGATGCCCCAGAGGGTCGGATCGCCGACCGCCGCCACGTTGCTCGCCAGATGGGCGCAGAGCGTGCCGGTGTCGCCCGGCGTGCCGCCCGACGTGAGGTCGATGCCGAAGAGGCCGAGCCCGGTCGTCGTGCTCACCTGGAGGTCGTTGTTCGTCACCGTCACGTTGATCTGGCCGCTGTGGCCGGAGGAGATCGCCCGGAATGCCGAGTCCTGCTTGATCTGCCGCACCGTGTTCGAGTCGACCAGGGCGGTCAGCGTGCCGGCGCCGCTGGCGAAGAGGTCGATGCCCTTGCCGTTGGCCGAGCCGGAGTTGGCGACCGCGTTGGTGCCGATCGTGTTGCTCTGGATCTTGCCGCGCAGGAGCGTGGTGGCGTTCGACAGGCCGGCGAGGAAGATGTTGATCGAGGTGTTCTTGCCTCCCACCGTCTGGCGCAGCGTGTTGCCGTGGATGTCGAAGTCGAGGGTCTTGCCGAGGCCCTGGTGGGCGATGTTGATGTCGGTGCCGGTGTTGTCGAAGGTGGAGTTGGCCACCGTGATCTTGCCGCCGCCCGAGCTGTCCGTCCCGGTGTACTGGATGGCGTTGGCGTTGGTGCGCAGGAAGGTGCTGTTGCTGACGCTCAGCGTCACGTTGGCGTTGTGAGTGGCGCCGATAAAGAGCGCGTCGTTGCCCGGGTTGGTGATCGTGGTGTCCCGGATCTCGCTGTTCGAGATGGTCAGGTCGAGGGTCGCGTTGGGGTTGATGTTGCCCTCGTTCAACCCGACGATGTTCTCGCGCGAGTTGTAGAGGAGCGCATCCTGGATCGAGCTGGTGCCGGTCAGGTCGTCGAAGCGCACGTCCCAGACGTCGACCCCCTCGGTGCCGGCCGCCGTCGCGTTGGCCGAGATCTCGGTGTGGATCATCGTCAGGTTGCTGACCGTGGTGCCGTGGAGGCCGAAGTTGCCGGCGTGGTTGGTGATCAGATCGTTGTCGAGCGTCAGGCCGGCCGCGCCGCTCGCCGTGATGCCGTCGCCGCCGGTGTTGATGCCGCTGCCGTTGGCGGTGATCGTCATGTTGCGCAGCGTCACATTGGTGACGTTCGAGAGCAGGACGCCGGCGCTGGTGGCGCCGGTGACGGTGCCGCCCGAGCCGAGGTTGAGGGTACCGCCGCCGTTCTTGGCGGTGGTGCGGCCGCGGGTGGTGTTGGCGGGGTCGGAGGCGCCGTCGCCGGTCACCTCGAGGCTGCCGGTCGTGCTGGTCAGCGCGATGCCATGGGTGCCGCCGCCGGCGGCGACCTTGGTGAAGACGGCGGCGAGGTTGCCGGTCGTCAGGGCGAGGGCGCTGCCGGTGGTGTCGACGGTGACGTCAGCGACGGTGAGCGTGCCGAACCCGGAGCCGCTGATGGCGGTGCCCGTGGTGTTGCCGACGGTCAGGCCGCGCACCGTGTTGTTCTGCCCCAGGTTGATGCCGTTGCCCGAGCTCGTGATGCGCACGATCGTCGCGTTGGCGCTGTTGGTCGCCGGCAGCGCCTGATCGCTCGCCCCCGGCGTCACGTTGGCGACCGCCGCGAGAGTCGTCGTGGCGTCCTGGCCGATCAGCTTCTGGCCGGCGAGGAGCGTCACCGGGCCGGTGTAGTCCGTCCCGCTCTCGTAGAGGAAGATGCTCTGGCTCGCCCCCGGATGGAGCCCGGCGCCGTCGTTGACCGCCTGGAAGGCGGCGAGGCTGTTGAACGGCGAGGTGAGGCGGCCGTCGCCCGCCGATGCATGGTTGTCGATGAACCAGATGAGCCCCGACACGTTGATGCTGACCGTGGCGGTCGAGCTGCTCGAGCCGTTGCTGATCGTGTAGTGGAAGCTGTCCGCCCCCTGGAAGCCGGCCGGCGGGTTGTAGGTGAAGCGGCCGATCGCGGCGCCGGAGGTGACCATCACCACGCTGCCGCCGTGGGCGGTCGTCGTGTCATAGGCGGTGATCGTCGGGCTGTTGCCGGCGACGTCGTTCGCCGTGACGCTGTAGCTGATCGCGTTCGAGTCGAACGGGACGTTGCCGAGCACCGTCTCCGGGTAGAGGTCGTCGTTGGCGACGATCGTCGTGCCGAAGCTCCAGACGTAGTCGGCGGCGAGATGGGTGCCGGCGGCATCGGTCACCTCGCTGGCGACGACCGTCGCGGTGCAGGTGGTGGCCGCCGGCAGGTTCGCCGAGGGGTGGAGGACGTAGGAGGCGGACGGGGAGGCCGGCGTGACGGTGAAGGCGACCGGGGTGCCGCTCGGGCACTCGAGACGGAAGGCCGAGGCGGTCACGTTGACCGGCGCGCTGAAGTTGATCGTCACCGTGCTGGTGAGGGACACGTTGCCCGCCCCGTTCGACGGCACCGTGCTGGTCACCGTCGGCGGCGCGTCGACCGTGATCCGCACCGTCGCCGTGGAGCTGCCGCCGCCGTTGGTGACGGTGTAGGTGAAGCTGTCGTCCGGCGGGCTGGCGAAGCCGGCCGGCGGCGTGTAGGCGAAGCTGCCGTCGGCGTGGAGCGTGACGGTGCCGCCCTGGGTGGTCGGCGCCGCGTTGAGCGGCGTCGCGGCGAGGCCGGTTCCGGTGTCGTTGGCGAGGACGCCGGGCGCCACGACGTTGAGCGTCACGCCCTTGGGGGTGGTGTAGGCGTCGTCGGCGGCGACCGGTGGCGCCGTGGTCGCGCAGGACGGCAGGCCGGGCTCGCCGGCGGGGAGCGTGGGCGCCGCGTCGGCGCAGCTCTGGGCGGTGGCGGGGAAGGGCTGGATCGGCTGGCCGAGCACGGGGAACTGCGTGCCGGCGAAGGTCAGGGTGGTGCAGGAGGTGAGCGAGATCGTGCCCTGGACCGAGGCGGGGGCGCCGGTGCCCACCGGGCGGACGTCGCCGTTGCCGAAGGTCCAGCTCAGCCCCTGCTGATAGGAGCGCACGCTGATCGCGCCGCCGTGCCGCTGGAGGGTCGCGGTGGCGTAGTCGCCCACCGCCTTCAAGGAGGCGTCGTCGAGCGCCACGGCGCCCTCGGCGCGCAGGTCGATGGTGCCGCCGTAGTTCATCGGAATCGAGGCGCCGGTGGGCTTCACGATCCCGGCTTCGAACGCGTTGCCGCTGGCGGTGATCCCGCCGGCGAGGGAGACGGCGTCGATCGTCCCGCCCTGGGTGTGCGAGTAGTTGGGGCTGGGGTCGGAGCTCACGGCGGAGAGCGCCGTCGTCCCCGCGGCGGGGCCGAAGACCTGGATGTCGTCGTGGGCGAGGAGGTACGCGTGATAGCCGGTGCCGCCCTGCGCGGAGTCGGCGCGCACGCGTCCGAGGCGGGTGCTGCCGGCCGCCGGGCTGTCGAGGAGGTCCTGGCCGGCGACGACGAGGTTCTTGCCGGAGCGCAGGACGACCGACGCCGTGCCGCTGGCGTTGTTGCCGACCGAGGCGACGAGGCCGTTGACCGCGATGCCGCAGGCCTCGATCCGGATCGCGCCGGCGCTGACCTGACCCTCGGAGGTGACCACGCCGTCGCTGGTGACCTGCACCCCCGGCGCGGTCGTCGAGTGGGAGGTGATGGTGATCGCTCCGCCGCTCTGCAGGCTGCCGCCCATGGTGAGCACCACCCCCGACCAGCGGGTGGCGGCGAGCGTGCTGGTGGGAGCGGAGGCGATCAGGCCGCCCAGGGTGATCTGGCCCTCGCCCGTGATCTGGACGCCCCCGGCGGCGGAGTTGAGCGAGTTGGCCGCGAGCGTCGAGCCGGCCTCGAGCACGGTCGCGCCGCCGACGGTGATGGCGATGTTGCCGGCGTGGTCGCTGCCGTGGGGGCCGGCGGTGCTCGGCCGGCTGCTGGAGACGATCGCCCCCGGCAGGCTGCCGCTCGGACCGTGCAGGGTGAAGCTGCCGCCGACGGCGAGCGTCACGTCGCCGCCGCTCCCGGTCGACACGCGGTTCTCGGCGACGATGGCGCCGCCGGCGTCGACCACCAGGTCGCCGTCGGTGCGGATCGAGATCGGGCAGGCGGAGGCCGCCGCGGGGAGCGGCGCGTCGTCGCTGCAGGTGATGGTGCCGTCGACGACCAGGGTGCCGTTGTAGTGGAAGACCCCCGGCGTCGGATCGCTGTCGTCGGCGGAGCCGTCGAGCGAGCTGAACTTGACGTTGCCGGTCACGGTCAGGGTGGTGGCGAACGCCGGCGAGGCCGCCGTCGCCACGAGCAGGGCGAGTAGCAGGGCGTGTAACGATTTCATCCGTTCCTCCTCACGAGAAGCCAGAAGTACCTGTTGCTCCCTTGTCGCTCGGCCCTCGCGAGCCCCAGCCTACGGGGAGACGCATGAATCGACGCTGAAGCGGCGGCCGAAAGATGCACGTTCCGTGCCCTTCCCGCCGCGCAAAGCACGGTAAACAGAAGAGATAGTGACTTTCCAATATCTTTTAGAAACCCTCTGCCTGCCGGGGTCCTGACATCCGTGGGCCTGAACAGCAGGGGGTGAGCGCTGCGGCGGGATGAATCGTCCGGCGGAATCCACATAGTATAGACGAGATGGACGCCGCAAGATCGGCTTCCGGAGACGCGCCGATGAAGAAACGCCTCGTCCACGGATTTCCACCCGCCGCGCGGCTGGCCTTCCTCCTCCTCCTGCTCCTCGCCCTCTCCTCCCGCTGGGCCGGCGCCCAGGACGGGTCGCCGTACGGCGTCGACATCCACTCGCCGACCGGGGCCGAGCTCGCTCTCGACCTCGACCGGGTGCAGGCGGCGGGGATCGGCTGGGTGCACGTGGCGGTGATCTGGCCTTACGTCGAGGGCCAGCCGGGGGTCTACGACTGGAGCGCCTACGACGAGATCGTCGCGGCGGCGCAGGCGCGCCACCTGGGGATCCTGGCGACGATCCTCTACACGCCAGCCTGGGCGACCAGGGACCTCACCTGGACGGGCGTCCCCGACGTCGCCGCCTGGACCGAGTTCTGCCGCCGTGCCGCGGAGCGCTACAAGGGCTCCATCCGCTATTGGGGGCTGTGGAACGAGCCCAACCTCGCCGAGTTCTGGTCGGGGTCGCGCCAGCAGTACATCGACGGCCTGTTGAAGCCCGGGGCCGACGGCATCCACGCCGGCAACCCGGAGGCGCAGGTCGGCGGGCCGGCGCTGGCGCACCTGTCGAGCGCCGCGTGGTACGACTGGCTGACCGATGTCCTCGCCAAGGCCGGCGACCACCTCGACTTCGTCACCCACCACGTCTACGACACCGGCGGCAACGGCGCGGTCACCGCCAAGCTCAACGCCTCGACCCTCTTCGGCAGCACCCCCGGCCTGTGGAGCGTGGTGTCGCCGTCGGTGCGCGAGGTGCTGGAGCATTCGGGCTGGTTCGGCAGGCCGTTCTGGCTCACCGAGACCGGCTGGCAGACCTCCCAGGTGGGGGAGGCGCTCCAGGCGACCTACTACACCGGCTTCCTCACCGACTGGCTCACCGGCCAACACCGCCAGGACTGGATCGCCAAGATCTTCTTCTATGAGATCAAGGATCCGGCATCGGGCAGCCCGACCTGGGGCATCCTGAAGCCGGACGGCACGCCCAAGCCGGTGTATTCGGCTTACAAGAACTTCATCGCCAGCCGGCAGCCGGCGCCGACCGACGGCGCGCTCCTCGTCGGCTCGGACGTGCCGACCACCATCGAGGCCGGGCAGACGATCGCCGTCCGCCTGACCTTCAAGAACACCGGCACCTCGACGTGGACTGCCGGCGCCAACTACAAGCTGGGGGCGCCGGGCGACACCGACCCGTTCGCGCCGGCCCGGCAGCTCCTCGCGGCGGGCGAGTCGATCGCCCCGGGGCAGGAGCGGACTTTCACCTTCCCCTTCACCGCGCCGGTCGCCACCGGTGACTACACCACGCACTGGCAGATGCTGCGCGAGGGGATCGCCTGGTTCGGCGCCGAGCTCACCCAGAAGGTGACGGTCGAGCCGTCGCCGGTGGTCGAGGACCGCCGGCTGGACCTCTTCGGCGGCCGCTTCGCGGTCGAGGTGAGCTGGCTCGATCCGGCGGGCGGTCACGCCGGCTACGGCCGCGCCGTGCCGGGCTCCGACGAGACCGGCTCGTTCTGGTTCTTCTCGCCGGCGAACCTCGAGCTGGTGGTCAAGGCCCTCGACGGCCGGCCGGTCAACAGCCATTACTGGCTCTTCTACGGCGCGCTGTCGAACGTCGAGTACTGGCTGACGGTCACCGACCTCGCGACCGGCGCGGTCAAGACCTACCACAACCCCTACGGCAACTTCTGCGGCCAGGGCGACACCTCAGCTTTCGCCGACGCGGCGGCGAAGGCGGCCGCGGGAGGTGCGACAGCGCCCGCGTCCGCCGGGGACGCCGCCGGCACCGCAGCCGCTGGGACAGGCACCTGGTCGGCGGCGGCGCTGCCGGGGACGTTCGCCGCGGCCGCCGCGGTCTCCACGCCCTGCGCCGCGGACGCCCAGGACCTCTGTCTCTTCGGCGACCGCTTCCGGGTGAGCGTCCGCTGGCACACGCCGCAGGGCGCGGCCGGCGCCGGCGGGGCGGCGGCGGTCAGCGACGAGACCGGCACTTTCTGGTTCTTCGATCCGCACAACGTCGAGCTGATGGTCAAGGTGATCGACGGGCGGGCGATCTCTGGCAAGTACTGGTTCTTCTACGGCGCGCTCTCCGACGTCCAGTACGACATCACGGTGACCGATACCGCGACCGGCAGCTCGAAGCAGTACCACAACGCGCAGGGCAGCCTGTGCGGCCGCGGCGACACGGCCGCCCTCGATTGATCCCGCAGCGGTGGTGGCGACGCCCGGGCGGGCTCGTCGCGCTCGCCTTGGCCGCCTCGACCCTCCTCCGCCTCGCCGTCGCCGCGTCCGTCGGCTTCTTGACCGGCGACGATGTCGAGGTGCTCGAAGCGGCGTTCGCCGCGGCGACGGGCCTCCATTACCAGCCGTGGGAGATCCGCAACCTCCTGTTTCCCCGGCTCCTGGTGGCGCCCGTGCTGTCGCTCGCCGCGGCGCTCGGCGTCCACGATCCCTTCGCCCTGGTCCGGCTCGCCGCGCTGCCGTCCGTGGCGCTCTCGTCGCTCGACGGCTGGCTCGTCTACCGCCTCGCCGCGCGGCTCGTCGACCGCTGGACCGCCGCCCTCGCGGCGGCGATCTTCTCGTTCCACTGGCTCCCCCTGGCCTACGGCGGCACCGTCTACCCGCGCACGGCGTCGACCACCTGCGTCCTCCTCGCCGCCCTGCTGGTGGTGGGGAGGCGGGGCGAGGACGGAGCGGGCGGCGCCGTGGCGGCCGGGCGCGCCGGCCTGGGCCGCGCTCTCGGCGCCGGAGCCCTCGTCGCCCTGGGTTTCGCCGACCGCTACAGCGAGGCGATCTTCCTCGCCCCGCTCCTCGTCTTCGTCCTGGTGAGCGGCCGCCGGGAGAACGCTGGGAACGAGGGAGCGGCGCCGCGGCGGGCCGGCGGCATGCCAGGGCTTTCCGGGCTCGCCGGAGCGCTCGGCTTGGTCGTGGGCTTCGCGCTGGGGACCCTGGCGACCGTCGGGCTCGCGGACTGGGCCTTCTGGGGGAGGCCGTTCGCCAGCCTCCTGGCGTTCGCCCGCTTCACCCTGCTCGAGCGCCGGTCCTCGTCGCTCGTCACCCACCAGCCGTTCGGGTGGTACCTGGCGCGGATCTACGTCTGGCTGCCGCCGACGCTCCTGCCGTTCCTCTTCGCCCCCCGCCGCCGCGACCGGCGCGGGACCGGGCTCCTTCTCCCCTGGCTGGGCGTCGGGCTGCCGCTCATGGTGCTGTCGCTCGTCCATCACAAGGAGCTGCGCTACCTGCAGGGGAGCGTGCCGTTCCTCGCCATCCTCGTCGCGGCGGGCGCCGCCGCCCTCTGGCGCGCCGGCTGGCGGCGGACGACGAGCCGGCCTCCTCGCCGCCGCGCTGCTGCTGTCGCTCAACACGGCGCGCTCGGTGCTCTCCCGGCGCTCGGTGGCGGCGGTCGCGGCGGCGCGGCAGCTCGCCGCCGATCCCGCGGTGCGCACGGTCGCCCTCTCCCAGGCGTGGGCTTACGGCCATCTGCTGTTCTTCGGCGACCGCGTCGCGGTGATCGATCTGGCGACGCCGCCGGCGGAGCCGGAGCTGCGCTCGGCGCTCGGCGGCGGGATCGACGCCCTCGGACTGTACCGGGAGGACCTGGCGCGCGCCCCGGAGCTGGCCCGGCTCGTCGCGGCGGCCGGCCTCGAACCGGCGGGCGACTTCCGGGGGTGGAACAGCAAGCCGGTGCTGCTCTTCCGCCGCGGCCGGCGCGGGCTTCCGCCGCGTAGGCGGCGCTTGACAGCGGTCTCTCCCGGCTATACTGTTCATATGTGAATGAGTGATCGCGACCTCTCCCCCTGCCCACCCGATCGGTTGATGTCCCTGCTCCTCCAGGCGGCGCGTGCGGTCGAACGACGGCTCGACGAAGCCCTGGAAGGCGTCGACCTGTCGACGCCGAAGTACAGCGCGTTGAAGCACCTCGCCCTGGCCGGGGAGCCGCTGGCGCTCTCCGAGCTGGCGGCGCGGCAGATCTGCGTGCGGTCGAACATCACGCAGCTGGTGGACCGCCTCGAGGCGGACGGGCTGGTGCGCCGCGTCGAGGATCCGAAGGACCGCCGGAGCGTCCGCGCGACCCTGACGCCGCTCGGGCGCGAGCGGCAGGCGGCGGGCGCCCAGCGCGTCCGCGAGGTGCAGAGGGCGATGGCCGAGAGGCTCGCCGAGGCCGATTCCCGCGCCCTCGAGCACGCTCTGGAGCAGTTGAAGTAGCTGCCCGCAGGAATCCACGCTGGCGCCGGGCTCGCCGGCGCCGTGGGGCGGTCGTCGTCCGAGCGCCGTGGCGCAACGGCGTCCGCCGCCGGACGAAACCTCATGGTCATGCTCTCTAGGAGACGAAGGATGAAGCGCGAAATGGTCGTCGGTCTGGGAGTCCTCGCCGCCGCGGTGATCGGCTGCCACGGCAAGAGCGCGCCCGCGCCGCCGCCGCCTCCCCCCGTGGTGGTGGTCACCCCGGTCGTCCAGCAGGACGTGCCGATCTACGGCGAGTGGATCGGCACCACCGCGGGCAACGACAACGCCGAGATCCGGCCGAAGGTCGACGGCTATCTCCTGCGCCGCGACTACGCCGAGGGAGCCCTGGTGCAGAAGGGCCAGCTGCTCTTCGAGATCGACCCCCGCCAGGTGCAGGCGCAGCTCGAGCAGGCGCAGGCGAACCTGGCGCAGGGGCGGGCGGGCCTCGCCAAGGCGCAGCGCGACGTCGCCCGCTTCGAGCCGCTCGCCGCCGAGAAGGCGGTCTCCCAGCAGGAGCTCGACGACGCCCGCTCGGCGCTGCAGTCGGCGCAGGCGACGGTGGGCTCGCTGGCGGCGGCGGTCTCCCAGGCCCGCCTGGGCCTCACCTGGACGCGGGTGACGTCGCCGATCGCCGGCATCGCCGGGACCGCCACGCAGCAGGTGGGCAACCTGGTGAGCCCGACGACGGTGCTCACCACCGTCTCCCAGTGCGACCCCATCCGCGTCGTCTACCAGCTCGGCGAGCAGGAGTACCTGCACCTCCAGCAGAGACTGCAGCAGCAGAGCCCGGCGGCGCCGAGCGGCGGCGCTCTCGAGCTGGTGCTCGCCGACGGCACGGTCTTCCCCGAGAAGGGGCGCCTCCTCTTCGCCGACCGGCAGGTGGACCCGCGGACCGGCACCATCGCGACGGTCGGCGTCTTCCCCAACCCGGGGAACCTGCTGCGCCCGGGCCAGTACGCCAAGGTGCGTGCCGTGACCGAGCTCAAGAAGGGGGCCCTCCTCGTGCCGCAGCGCTCCGTCAACGAGCTGCAGGGCGGCTACCAGGTGGCGATCGTCGGCGACGACGACCGGGCGAAGGTCCTCGACGTCGCGCCGGGGGAGAAGGTCGGCAAGATGTGGATCGTCGCCAATCTGCCCGGAGCGCCGCCCGACAAGACGCTCAAGCCCGGCGACCGCGTCGTCGTCGAGGGGTTCTCGCGCGTCAAGGCGGGCTCGCCGGTGAAGCCGCAGGAGGCGGCGCCGGAGCTGGCCTCGGCTCCCGGCGCCGGGAACGCCGGCGCGGCGGGGGGCCGGTAGCGCCATGGCACGCTTCTTCATCGACCGTCCGATCGTCGCGATCGTCATCTCGATCCTGACCGTCCTCGTCGGCCTCGTCGCGATGCTGGGGCTGCCGATCGCGAAGTTCCCCGACATCGTGCCGCCGCAGATCCAGATCCAGACCACCTATCCCGGCGCCGACGCGCTCACCATCGAGCAGTCGGTGGCGACGCCGCTCGAGCAGCAGATGAACGGCGTCGACAACATGCTCTACATGCAGTCGATCAACGCCAACGACGGCACGATGGCGCTGACGCGTCACCTTCGACGTCGGCACCGACCGCAACATCGACCAGGTCAACGCCCAGAACCGCGTCGCCCAGGCGCAGCCCAACCTGCCCGCCGACGGTCAACCAGTTCGGCTTCACCTACCGCAAGACCCAGGGCATGCCGCTGCTGCTGATCTCGCTCTACTCGCCGAAGGGGACCTACGACGGCCTGTTCCTCGGCAACTACGCCAACGATCAACATCATCGACGCGCTCTACCGCGTGCCCGGCGTCGGCCAGGTGCTCATCTTCGGCGCCTCCGACTACGCGATGCGGATCTGGGTGAAGCCCGACCAGCTCGCCAAGCTGGGCCTGACGGTGCCCGACCTGACCCGCGCCGTCGCAGCAGCAGAGCACCGTCAACCCGGCGGGGCAGGTGGGCGCCGAGCCGGCGCCGCGCGGGCAGGAGATCACCTACACCGTCCGCGCCCAGGGGCGGCTGGTCACCCCGGCCGACTTCGGCGAGATCGTCGTGCGCTTGAACCCCGACGGCTCGGTGGTGCGCCTGAAGGACGTCGCGCGCATCGAGCTCGGCGCCCTGAACTACCAGCAGATCGGCCGCCTGAACGGCAAGCCGTCCTGCATCGTCGCCATCTTCCAGGCGCCGGGCTCGAACGCGCTCGCCGTCGCCGACGGCGTCAAGGCGGCGATGGAGCGAGCTCAAGCAGCGCTTCCCGGCGGACCTCGCCTACACCGTCTCCGTCGACACCACGCTGCCGGTCACCGAGGGCATCCGGGAGATCGTGAACACGCTCGGCGAGGCGATGCGTCCTCGTCATCCTCGTCGTCTTCCTCTTCCTGCAGAACTGGCGCGCCACGCTCATCCCGATGATCGCCGTGCCGGTGTCGCTCATCGGCACGTTCGCCGTCTTCCCGCTGCTCGGCTTCTCGATCAACACGCTGTCGCTCTTCGGCCTCGTCCTCGCCATCGGCCTCGTCGTCGACGACGCGATCGTCGTCGTCGAGGCGGTCGAGCACCACATCGAGGAGGGCTCGTCGCCGCGCGACGCGACGCTGCAGGCGATGCAGGAAGTCTCCGGGCCGGTCGTCGCCATCGCGCTTGATCCTCGCGTCGGTGTTCATGCCGGTCGCCTTCATGGGCGGCATCCAGGGGCGGCTCAACAAGCAGTTCGCGGTGACGATCGCGATCTCGGTGCTGATCTCGGCGTTCAACGCGCTCTCGCTCTCGCCGGCGCTCGTCGGCGCTGCTGCTGCGGCCGCGCAAGGCGTCGAAGGGGTTGCTCGCCCGCGTCTTCGGCGGCTTCAACCGCGGCTTCCAGAAGGCGACCCGCGGCTACGTCTCGGTCTCCGCCTTCCTGGTCCGCAAGTTCGTCATCGCCCTCGCCGTCCTGGTGGGCTTCGCCGTCCTCGCCGGCGGGCTGGGCCGGTCGCTGCCGGCCAGCTTCGTGCCCGAGGAGGACTACGGCTACTTCTTCCTCAACGTGCAGCTGCCCGACGCCGCGTCGCTGCAGCGGACCGACGCAGGTCTGCCGCAAGGTCGAGGCGATCCTGGCGCGGCATCCGAAGAGCATCCTGCACTACAACACGATCGCCGGGTTCAGCCTGCTCTCCTGCGTCTCGGCGACCTACAACGGCTTCTACTTCGTCTGGCTGAAGCCGTGGGACGAGCGCGGGTCGCCGAGCACGGCGCAGGCGCTGATCGCCGAGCTCAACCAGGAGTTCCGCGCCAAGATCCCGGAGGCGGCGGCGTTCGCCTTCATGCCGCCGGCGATTCCCGGCCTCGGCGCCTCGGGCGGCTTCTCGTTCTGGCTGCAGGACCGCAGCGGCGGCACGGTCGACTTCCTCAACCAGAACCTCCAGACGTTCCTCGACGCGGCGCGCAAGCGGCCCGAGCTGGCGAACGTCAACAGCACCTTCCGCGCCGCCGTGCCGCAGCTGTTCGTCGACGTCGACCGCGACAAGGTGCTGAAGCAGGGCGTCGCCCGTCGGCGACGTCTACCAGACGCTGCAGGCGTTCCTCGGCGGCTCCTTCATCAACCAGTTCAACCGCTTCGGCCGGCAGTGGCGCGTCTTCCTCCAGGCGGAGGGCTCCGAGCGCGTGAACCCCGAGGACATCGCCCAGTTCTACGTGCGCAACACCGACAACGAGATGGTGCCGCTCTCCGCGCTGGCGACGGTCCGCCGCACCTACGGTCCGGAGTACACGAACCGCTTCAACGTCTTCCGCGCCGCGCAGGTCACCGGCGCCGCGGCGCCCGGCTACAGCTCGGGCCAGGCGCTCGCCGCCCTCGAGGAGGTCGCGGCGCAGATGCTGCCGCGCGAGATGGGCTACGACTGGTCCGACCTCGTCCTATCAGGAGAAGAAGGCGGCGGGCACCACCGGCCGGGTCTTCGCGCTGTCGATCCTCGTTCGTCTTCCTGATCCTCGCCGCGCTCTACGAGAGCTGGTCGCTGCCGTTCTCCGTGCTGCTCTCGGTGCCGATCGCCGTCTTCGGCGCCTTCCTCGGGCTGCTTCTGCGCAAGTTCGACTTCGACGTCTACGCGCAGATCGGGCTCGTCATGCTGATCGGCCTCGCGGCCAAGAACGCGATCCTGATCGTCGAGTTCGCCAAGGCGGGGTTCGAGCGCGGGAGGAGCCTCGTCGGAGGCCGCGCTCGAAGGGGCGCAGCTGCGCCTGCGGCCGATCCTGATGACCTCGTTCGCCTTCATCCTGGGCTGCGTGCCGCTGTGGATCGCCGCCGGCGCGGGCGGCGCGTCGCGCCAGATCCTCGGCACCGTCGTCGTCGCCGGCATGCTCGCCGCCACCGGCCTCGCGATCTTCATCATCCCGGTGCTCTTCGTGATCTTCGAGCGGCTCGCCGGGGCGGAGCGCAAGCACGCCCGGCGCGGCGCCGCGAGCGCCGGCCCTGGCCATGGCCCCGGAGCCATGACGCCGGTCGCCGAGGAGACGCATTCATGAGGCGGCCTGCCGCGGTGCCGATCCCGGCGGTCTTCCGGGCCCTGGTCCCGGCTTTGGCCGCCCTCGCCCTCGCCGGCTGCGTCGTCGGCCCCAACTACCGCCGGCCGCCGATCGCCGCGCCGGCGGCGACCCGCGGGCAGGTGGGGCCGGCCGAGGCCGCCTCGCTCGCCGACCAGGCGTGGTGGGACGTCTTCCAGGACGACGCGCTCAAGGGGCTGATCGCGGAGGCGCTCCGGAACGGCTACGACGTGCGGCTCGCCGCGGCGCGGGTGGAGGAGGCGCGGGCCAACGCCGGGATCGCCCGCGCGCAGTACCTGCCGGGCGTCCAGCTCTCGGCCGAGGTCCTGCACGGCCGGCAGTCCGAGTTCTCGACCAGCCCCGGGGCGGAGGGGACGGTCCTCCAGGCCAACCTCGGCCTCTCCTGGGAGGCCGACCTCTGGGGGCGCATCCGGCGCCTCAACGAGGCGGCGCTGGCGCAGTACCTGGCGACCGAGGAGGCGCGCCGCGGCGTCCTCCTGTCGCTCGCCTCGGAGGTCGCGACGGGCTACTTCCAGCTCCGCGAGCTCGACCTCCAGCTCGAGATCGCCAAGGGGACGACGGCGGCCTTCCAGGAGACCTTCGACCTCTTCGACCGGCGCCTCAAGGGGGGCACCGCCTCGGGGCTGGAGACGTCGAGCGCCGAGGCCTCGCTCGCCTCGACCGCCGCCGTCATCCCGGACCTCGAGCGGCAGATCGTGGCGCAGGAGAACCAGCTCTCGCTCCTGCTGGGCAGGAACCCGGGGCCGATCCCGCGCGGCGCGGCGCTCAACGACCAGTTCCTGCCGCCCGGCGTCCCGGCCGGGGCTCCCCTCCGATCTCCTGCGGCGGCGGCCCGACCTGCGCCAGGCGGAGCAGAACCTGATCGCCTTCAACGCCGACGTCGGCGCCGCCGTCGCCGGCTTCTTCCCGCGCATCAGCCTGACCGGCGCCTACGGCGCCCTGGCGCCGCAGGTCGGCGCAGCTCCTCGGCAGCGGCCGCACCTGGTCGTTCGGCGCCGGGCTGCTGACGCCGGTCTTCCAGGGCCGCCTGCTGCAGAACCAGTACCGCGCCGCCCTCGCCCGCTGGGAGGAGGCGCGGGCGCAGTACGAGCAGAGCGTGACCAACGCCTTCGGCGAGGTCTCGACGGCGCTCGTCGCCTACCAGAAGCTCGCCGAGGTCGAGCGGCAGCGGGCGCGCGAGGTCGCCGCCTACCGCGAGGCGGTGCGCCTCGCCAACATCCGCTACACGGCCGGCCTCTCCTCCTACCTCGAGGTGCTGCAGGTCGGAGCAGCAGCTCTTCCCCGCCGAGATCCAGCTCGCCCAGACGCGCTACAGCCGCCTGGCGACCCTGGTCCAGCTCTACCGCGCCCTGGGCGGCGGCTGGCAGCTCTCGGACGCCGAGTGGCCGGGCCCGGCCGCTCCCGCGAGCCGCGCCGTCGAACCCCGTCCCCCAGCAGACGACGACGACCGCCTCTCCGCCGCGGCGGTAGAGCGTTCCCCCGCGCTCGCCTCCGGGCGCTCTGCGGCGCGAAGCCGGATTCATCCGGCGCTCCCCATAGCACGGGCATTCATGCCCGTGCGGGGACGGCGTCCTGCGTGACCGTTCCTGCCCGGATTCCTGCCTTGACATCTCGCCGAACCTGCGCAAGGCTTAAGATAGGTCTGCGGCGGGAGGTGAGATGAGCGAAGCGCTTCGAGGAGACGGTCTGATCGCGAGGCGAGGCGCGCGCCGTCTGCGCTGGATGGGAATCGCCACGGCGCTGGTCGTCGGGTCTCTGCCGGCCGCGGCGCGCGCCGCGGGGCATCCGGTGGTCCCCGCGCTTCATGTCCTCGCAACCTATGAGGTGCCGGGCGAGCCCTCGATGGCCACCGACGTGCGCTGGGCCGGCGACCGTTCGGTGTACTTGGAGCGTTACTACGACGGCGTCGACGAGCTGAGCCTCGCGCCGGGCCTGCCGCGGGTCCGGCAGGTGGTCCCGAGCGGGACGATCCTCGGCGACCGGCGATACAAGAGCTTCTCCCGGCTGGCCGCATCCGAAGGGTTCCTGGCCTTCGCTGACTGGATCGATGCCGTCGCCTGGCGATCACTCGCCAGGCGGCCCGACGAAACCGTGCGCTTCGAGCGCAAGCCGATGGACTTCATCGAGGATCTAGACCTCGCCGGCGACCGCCTCCTCGTGCTGGGCGCCATGGCGTACCACGAGGAGCCAGGCAATCCGTTCTCTCCGGACGGTGCCGTGGCCTTCCTGGGCTCGGCGCGCCAGGGCTCCGAGCAGGTCTTCCGGCCCGTCCTCTTCGATCCCGCGGGCCCCGGGGCGCCGCATCTCCTCCACTGCGCGACCGCGGCGTTGGGCGCGGCGCGGTTCCTCCCCGATGGATCGTTCTTCATCCTGCCCGGCTTTCAGCCGGGAGCCCACCTCTTCAACCGCGAAGGGATGGAGATCCGTACGTGGAACACCGCCTTGCTGGGGCTCAACGCGGATGCGGACTGCGCGAGCATGACGGTGGAGACGAGGAACCAAACCCTGCTCAACCACCCCGAGCTGCGCACCCGATGGCTCAACCGGCACCGGATCGTCGACGAGGTACTCCCGCTGCCCTCCGGTCCCGGCGTGGTCATCCGGTCCGTCGAAGCCGGCGCGGTGCGCTGGGAGCTGGACGTGCTCGAAGCCCAGGGGATCAGGGCCTACGAGATCCCGATCGCCGGTGCGACGGTCTACAACCGCCTGCGCGGCGATTACAGGAACGGCAGGATCGTCTTCGCGGTGGTGGACGACAGCCTGCGCCCCGAGTCGAAGAAAGGGGCGAGCCAGCTCGTGGTGATGCAGCTTCCCAGGGGATGAACGGAGACGCTCCCTTTCGCGAGAGGAGAAGGCGGATGCGCGACCGGATGAGACGGCATGGTGGAGTCGGGCTCGCCTGCCTGCTCGCGACCTTGGCCGCCGGAGCGCTGGCCAGCGAGCTGATCGCCCCGCGGTCGGGCTGGGCCGACGCCTCGGGCTGCACCCTCCACCCCGACACGACGCCGGTCGACAACGCGACCTGCGCAGCGGGTGGCGATGGCTGTTATATCTGTGACTACAACTACACGGGAGTACCCGGTTATGAAGAGTGCGCGGAGAGCCCTGACGGCGTGATCCGCAAGTGCAAGAGAGGGGTGCAACCGTACCATCAGTACAGCGGTAGCCTGGCAGGGCCAGCTCCAGCCACCCCCGCTCCTGCGGCGAGCGGGCACCCCGAGCTCCCCGCGCCCTTGTCCCCGGACATTCTGAGGCGCGAAGCCGGATTCATCCGGCGCTCCCCATAGCACGGGCATTCATGCCCGTGCGGGGCGGCATCCTGGCGCGACCGTCGACCCCGACCTCAAGGCGTCGCGGCATCGCCGGCCCGCTCCTCTTCTTCGACCGCCCCCTCCTCCTCCTCCCCCTCGTCGCCCGGCCTCTCCGGCGGCTCGAGCAGGATCTGCTCGAGGTCGAGGTCGCGCTGGACGCGGCGCATGACGTCGTCCGAGATGACCTCCTCGTCGCGCAGGCGGACGACCTCGTGGCGCTCGGCGGCGAGCGCCGCGAGACGCAGGCGCCGGTACTCGGCGAGGAAGCGTTCGTCCGCCTCGTGGGTGCCGCCGTGCGCCCTGGCCTCCAGCCGGTGGACGCGGTGGAGCAGCCGCTCGCGGACCTCGGCGAGCACGTCGGGGGCCGGATCGCCGGCCGCCGCCAGCTCGTCGAGGCGCGCCAGGCCCGCCTTGGCGACGAGGAGGCGCGAGCGCGTCTCCTCGTCCTCGTCCACGCCGTCCGGCCGCAGGCCGAGGAGCCGGATCGCCGGCCGGAGCGTCAATCCCTGGAGCACGAGGGTGACGAAGATGACGCCGAAGGTGAGGAAGACGATGGCGCTGCGGCCGGGGAACGGCCGGCCGCCGGCGGCGGCGACCGGCAGCGCCAGGGCGACGACGAGCGAGTCCGCGCCGCGCAGGCCCGCCCAGCCGACGAAGGCCACCTGGCGCCACGAGGGGAGATCCTCCGGGCGGCCCAGCCAGCGGCCGAGCAGGCGCGGCAGGTAGGCGGTGGGGAAGACCCAGAGCAGGCGCACGAGGATCGCCGCTCCCGAGACCGCCGCGGCGCAGAGGAGGAGCCCGCGCGGGATGCGCCCGCCGATCGAGGCGAGCACGACCGGCAGCTCGAGCCCGACGAGGATGAAGACCAGCCCTTCGAGGAGGAAGCTGACGAGGGACCAGACGTTCTGCGACTGGACGCGGCTCGGCGGCGAGACCACCCAGGGGGCCTGGCGCCCGAGGTAGAGGCCCACCGCGACCACGGCGAGGACGCCCGAGGCGCCGAGGCGGTCGGCGGGGATGTAGGCGGCGAACGGGGTGAGGAGCGAGACCGTGTTCTCGACGATGGGGGCGCGGCCGATCAGGCGGCGCAGGCGGAACACGGCATAGCCGACGGCGAGCCCCACGAGCACGCCCCCGGCGCCGCGCAGGACGAAGCCGAGCGTCGCCGCGCCGAGCGAGAAGGTGCCGGCGACCACCGCCGCGACGGCCATCCGATAGGCGACGAGCGCCGTCGCGTCGTTGACCAGCCCTTCCCCTTCGAGGATGGTGACGACGACCCGCGGCACGCCGAGCCGGCGGGTCACGGCGACGACGGCGACCGGATCGGGCGGCGAGACGATGGCGCCGAGGACGAAGGCGGCGGGCCAGGTCAGCTCCGGCGCCAGGGCACGCGCCACGGCGGCGACGGCCGCCATCGTCGCGAGGACGAGGCCGACCGAGTTGAGGACGATCGGCCGCAGGCTGCGGCGGAAGTCGCGCAGCGACGTGGTGATCGCCGCCGCGTAGAGGAGGGGCGGCACGAAGACGAGGAAGACGACGTCGGGGTCGAGGTGCGGCCGCGGCAGCCCGGGCACCATCGCGAGGACGCCGCCCACCACGACCAGCAGCACCGGGTGGGGGATGGCGAGCCGCTCGGCGACGAGCTGCAGGGCCGCGACGACGGCGAGGAGGGCGAGGATGAGCTCGAGGCCGGCCATGGCGAGAGCCCGGAGCCGCGGCCCGGCCGCCGCCCGGTAAGGAGATCCTATCGGCTCCGCGGCGCGGCGCGCAGGAAGCGCCTCTGCAGCTCCTCGACGGTCATCGGCCCCAAGCGGACGAGGACGGCTTCGAAGTCGCCGGCGGCGGGCTCCGCGAAGGTGACGTAGGCGGTGTCGCCGGCGCGGAGGTCGGCGAGGCGGAGCGCCCGGCCCGCCTCGTCGCGGTAGACGGTCCGGTCGGTCACGTGCATGGCGAGCGTCACCTCGGTGGGGCGCTTGAGCACGATCCGCCGGCGCGCCGCGTCGATCGAGGAGACGATGAGGAACTCCTCGCGGGAGGGGAAATGCGAGCGGGGGGCCGCGCCGCTTCCCGAAGCCGGGGGAGGCGACGGCGCGGTCACCGGGGCCGCCGCGGGGAGCCGGCCGGCGCCGCCCGCGAGGAGCGCCAGGGCGGCGAGAGCCGCGCGGAGAGCTGCGTGACGATCGCCCATCCCGTTCCCTCGCCTATCTCCGCGGCGGCGCCGGCGGCCGCGGCGCCGGCGGTCCGTTCTTCGCCGGGGCGGCGGCGGCCGTCATCGCCCCGGTGACCAGCAGGTCGCCCTCGCGGAGCTTCCCTGCCACGAGCTGCGTGTCGGCGTAGTCGGAGATCCCGACCCGGACGACGACCGGCTCCAAGGTGCGGTCGCCGCGCAGCCTCCAGACCACCTGTTCGCCGCCCAGATGCGAGGTCCGCGCGGACTCCGGCACGCCGGACTCCCGGTAGAGCCGTTGGAGCTCCGCCGGCGGCAGCTCGGGAGCGTAGGTCAAGGCGCTGTTGGGGATCTCGAGCGTCGAGCCCACGTGCCCGGTCGGGATGGTGACGTATGCCGTCTCGCCCGGCAGCAGCCGCTCGTCGGCGTTCTCGAAGTCGATGATGGTGTCGTAGGTCACGACGTTCTGGACGACGTAGGCATTCAGCCGGATGGCGCTCACCTGGCCGTGGAACGTCTGGTTGGGGAAGGCGTCGACCTGGAAGGTGGCGTCGCTCCCCACCTGGATGAAGCCGGTGTCCGACTCGTCGGTCTTGGCGTAGACCTGCATGCGCTTCAGGTCCTGGGCGATGGTGAAGAGGTTGGGCGCCTGGAGCGAGGCGGCGACCGACTGGCCGACGGTGACGTTCTTGGCGACGACGGTGCCGTCGGTCGGCGAGAGGATCGTCGTGTAGCGGAGGTTCGCCTCCGCCTGCTGCAGCGCGCCGCGCATCGCCGCCACCTGGCCCTCTCCCTGGGCGACCTGCGCCACCACCTCGTTGTACTGGGCGCGGCTCTGGTTGACCTGCGCCTTGGCGGCCCGCGCCGCGGCCGCCGACTGCGCGAGGGTCGACTGGCTGAGCTCGTGCTGGTCGACCGGGACCAGGCCCTGGGTGGAGAGGCTCGCGACGCGGCGGGCGTTGGCGCGGGCGTAGGCGAGGTCGGCCTCGGCTTTCGCGGCGTTGGCCTCGCCGGTCTCGATCACGGCGCGGCTCGAGGCGAGCCCCGCCTGGAGATTGCGCCGGTTGGCGACGGCGCTCGCGAGGTTGCCGCGCGCCGTGTTGAGCTGCGCCTGATAGACGTCGGGATCGAGCTGCGCCAGCACCTGGCCGGCGCGGACGCGGGTGTTGAAGTCGGCGAAGACGAGCTTGACGGTCCCCGAGACGTAGGAGCCGACCGGCACCGTGGTCAGGGGGTTGATCGTCCCCGTGGCCTCGACCTCGGAGGTGATCGCGCCGCGCGTCACCGGGGCGGTCAGATAGCGCGCCGGCTCCGACCGCCCCTCGATCCAGAAGCCCAGCAGGAGGAGGGCGACGGCCGCCCCGGCGAGGAGGAAGGCGACCGTGCGCCTGCCGCCTTGGATTCCCTTCAGCATTGGATTCCCTTCAGCATCGGACTCCCATCAGCATTGGACTCCCATCAGCATCGGACTCCCATCAGCATCTCGGCCGTATCATACAGAGCGATGGACCTCCCCACCCTCCTCCCCGAAGCGCTGGGCGCCATGGCGTCCAACAAGCTGCGCACCGCGCTCACCATGCTCGGCATCACCATCGGCATCGCCGCCGTCATCTGCACCGTCGCCATCGGCGAGGGGGGGTCGAACCGCGTCCGGGAGCAGATGCAGAGCCTGGGCGACAACTTCGTCTGGGTCGAGGCGGGCAGCCGCAACTTCCAGGGCGTGCGGACGGGCAACGGCGCGACGAAGACGCTCACCCTGCGCGACGTCCAGGGGATCCGCCAGTCGGTGCCGCTGGTCAAGAGCGTGTCGCCCAACGTCGACGGCCGCATGCAGGCGATCTACGGCAACCAGAACTGGTACACCTTCTACCGCGGCGTCTCGCCGGAGTACCTGGGCATCCGCCGCTGGACCGTCGAGCGCGGCGCCTCGTTCACCCAGCAGGACGTGCTGCTCTCGGCCAACGTCTGCCTCCTCGGCCGCACCGTGGCGCAGGCTCTCTTCGGCGACGAGGACCCGGTGGGCCGCAAGATCCGCCTCGGCAATCTCCCCTTCCGCGTCGTCGGCACGCTCTATCCCAAGGGCGAAACCGCGACCGGCCAGGACCAGGACGACACCGTCCTCATGCCCTTCACCACGGCGCAGCACAAGCTCAAGGGAATCTTCTGGCTCGACGACATCATGTGCTCGGCGACCAGCCCGGAGGCGATCCGGCCCGCCAAGGAGCAGATCGGCCGCCTGCTCCGCCAGCGCCATCACCTCCGCCCGGGGTCGCCCGCCGACTTCAACCTGCGCAGCCCGGAGGAGGTCCTCGAGGCGCAGCAGGAGACCAGCCGCACCTTCACCCTGCTCCTCGCCAGCATCGCCTCGGTGTCCCTCCTGGTCGGCGGCATCGGCATCATGAACATCATGTTCGTCACCGTCACCGAGCGCACCCGCGAGATCGGCGTGCGCCGCGCCATGGGGGCCACGCGGGCGAGCGTCCAGACGCAGTTCCTGATCGAGGCGGTGCTGCTCTGCGCCATCTCCGGCGCCTTGGGCGTCCTCGTCGGCGTCGTCGGCTCCGGCGTCTTCTCCCGCATGCTCGGCTGGGCGACCATCATCCCGCCGCGCGCCATCCTGATCGCCGTCGCCGTCTCCGGGCTCATCGGCATCGCCTTCGGCTTCTACCCCGCGCGCAAGGCGTCCCTCCTCGATCCGATCGAAGCGCTGCGCTACGAATGAGCCGCCGCCGCCCGGCTAGGCGCCGGCGCTCCGCCGGCGCCGCAGGAGGTGGAAGGCGGCGGCGGAGAGGGCCAGCGCCAGGGCGAGCAGGCCGCGGAGGTCGAGCGTCGGGACGGCGGCCGCGTTGGGTGTCACGTCGACGGTGCTCGTGACCGACGCCGCGGCGCTGCCGGGGGTGTCGTCGGCCAGCGTGACGGTGACGGAGACGGGGCCGCTTTCCGTGTAGGTGTGGGAGCCGGAGACGGTGAAGGAGCCGCCTCCGCCGGTCACCATCCCCGCGCTCGTCGTGCCGTCGCCCCATCGGATGGTGGCGGCGAAGTCGGCCGCGACGTTGGCGGCGTCGGCGTCGGTGAACGTCGCCACGGCGCCGGTGAACGCGGCGCCCTGATGGGCGCTGAACGCGACCGGCGTGCCGGACAGGGCGTCGGCCTCGGCCACGGCGGCGCTCGCCGAGCCGCCGGCGGTGGCCCCTCCCGGTCCGGTCTCCGCAACGGTCACGGCGGTGGTGAAGCTCCCCTCGTCCGCATAGGTGTGCTGCCCGGTCACGGTGAAGGAGCCGCTGCCGCCGGAGACGGTGCCCGCCGTCGGCGGCGTGCCGTCCCCCCAGTCGACCGCGGCCGTGAAGGAGGCCGCCGTCTTGGCGCCGTTGGCGTCGGAGAAGGTGGCGACGGTCCCGTGGAACGGCTGGCCCTCGCGCGCCGTGACGGCGACGGCGGTCACCGCCAGGCCGCCTGCCACGTGCGCAGTGCCGGCCACGGTCGCCGTGGCGGTGCCGGGCGCGTCGTCGCTCAGCGTCGCCATGACCGTGAAGGTGCCGGTGCCGGCATACGTGTGCGTCCCGCTGACCTGGAACGTGCCGCCGCCGCCGCTGATCGTGCCCGCGGAGGCCGTCGCGTCGCCCCAGTCGATGGTCGCCGTGAAGTCCGCCGCGACGTTCGCGGCGAGGGTATCCGAGAAGGTCGCCACGGTGGCCGTGAAGCTCGTCCCGGAGGGGGCCGAAAACGTCGTCGCCGAGCCGGACAGGACGTCGGCCTCGCCGACGGTCGCGCTGTCGGCGACGGTCGCCATGCCCTTGCCGGGCGGCTGGTCGGCGATGGCGACGGTGGCGGTGAACGCCCCCTCGTCCGCGTAGGTGTGCTGGCCGAGCACGACGAAGGCCGCCGAGCTGAAGACGATCGTCCCCGCCGTCGTCGGCGAACCGTCCCCCCAGTCGATCGTGGCGGTGAAGTCCGCCGGGGTGGCGGCGGGGTCGTCGTCGCCGAAGGTCGCCACCGCGCCGTTGAAGGCCGACCGCTCGGCGACCGAGAAGTCGACCGGAAAGGCGGTGATGACCGTGGCGCCGGCCCGGCCGGCGGCCGGCAGCAGGAGGATGCCGGAAGCGAGCCCGAGCCTCGCCAGCTCGCGCAGCTTCGCGGCCGCGGACCGATTGCGCATGAGAGATCTCCCGGAAAGCGCAACCGTAGCATAGGACCGCCAGCGGGTATCGGTTGACTTCGCAATCGGTTGGACAGAAAATCGGTTTGCAATGCAGACCATGAGAATCGGATCTGTCCTGACGCGAAAGGAGAATCCCATGAGCCAGCGTTCCTGCCCACTCCTCCTCCTGTCGATCGCGCTCGCCCTCAGCGCCGGCGCGCTGGTGGCGCAGGCGCCGGCGCCCGGCGGCGGCCGCGAGCATCTCGACTTGGCGACCGACCTCCTGAAGCGCGGCCGGACGGAGGAGGCCGTCGCCGAGGCGCGGCGGTCGCTCGCCCTGGAGCCCGCGGGACCCGTCGCGAAGAAAGCGCGGGTGCTCGTTTGCCACCACCGTCAGGGGGGTCCGCCGGCCGCGGCGCCGAGCTCGTCCGCGGGCTCGACCGAACCCGACGGCGAAGCTCTCACGGTCGGCGGCGGGGTGAGTCGGCCGGAGATCCTCTTCCGGGTGAATCCCCGCTACCCGCCCGAGCTCAGGTCGAGCCAGGCGCCGGGCTCCGTCCAGGTCGAGGTGACGATCGATACGGAGGGCTGCGTTGCCGCCGCTCGCGTCCTGCCCGGCGCCGACCCCGCCTTCGGTCGAGCGGCGTCCGAGGCCATGCGGCAGTGGGTCTTCCAACCGGCGACATTCAAGGACCGGCCGGTCAAGGTCCATTACACCCTTTGGGCGTCGTTCGAGAGTTGAATCAGGCTCGTCTCTGCCGGCTCGGCCGCCTCACTCGCGCGTCAGGGCGAGGAGCTTCGTCATCGTCGCCCAGTTGCGGGTGGTCACGGCGGCGCCGAGCACGCGGCCGACGGCCTCGGGCAGCTTGCTCGCGAGCATTCCCTCCGGGCACCAGAGGTAGGCGACGCGGGCGCCGAGCGCCAGGGCCTCGGGGGCCCAGTCCTGCGCCGCCAGGGCCTTCAGCCGCGACCGGTCCGCCGGGTCGGCGAGGACGGCGACGAGCAGGCGTGACGGGTCGTGGGCGAGATCGAGCAGGGGGTTCTCGGCGACGGCCACGGCCAGCTCCTCGGCGGTGAGCACCGTGACGCGGGACGAGACGCCGAGCCGCGCGGCGAGCCCCTCCTCGATGCGCGAGGCGGCGTCGCCCGCCGCTGCTCCGGGCGCGGTGAAGACGACGTTGCCGCTGTTGAGCAGCGTGCGCACGTCGCCATAGCCGAGAGCCTCGACGAGCGCCCGCAGCTCCGCCATCGCCACCCGCTTGGCGCGCCCGACGTTGATGCCGCGGAGCAGCGCCACCTGTCTGCCGTTCACCGTGCCAACCTTACGAGGCATGAGCCTGCCGATCTCCGTCGCTAGTCGATCCCCAACGCGCTCCGGATCGTATCGCGTCTCGCGGCTCCCGCCTCGGATCTCGCGCGGCAGCCGGCGAACCAGAGAAGCCTCGATGCCGGGTCCGAAAACGTCACTGCCCAGCGGCGAAAAGAGCTAGCCTCGCCGCGAAATCACCCTGGACCGCGGCCGCAGCGAGCCGGACCGCCGCGAAATCAGCCACCACGAGCACGAAATCAGCTTGGCACACGGCGAAATAAGCTCGGACATCGCCGAAGCAACGTTCCCGGGCGGGCGTGCAACGCTCCCCGCCGGCGAAGCTACGAAGAGCGGGGACGGCGCTCAGCAGAAGGGGGACAAGAACCTGAAGCCAGGGGACGGAGCTGCGAAGAACGGGGACCGGAGAGCGTTGCCGAGCGGCGCGGCAACGAAGAAGCGGGACACGGCGTCGAATTTCGGGGACGGAAGCACGAAGCCATGGGACCGAACTACGAAGCCATGGGACGGTCCGGCGTTACCTCGCGACCGGGCGACCGGGACCGGCTGTCGTGGCGCAGAATCAGCTCCGGCGGACTGCGCCTTTCACGGACAGATAGCCGGATGTGGAGCGCTCTTACGGCAACCTGAGCGATCGTGCTGGTGCCGGGAAGGGTGGCATCCTGCACCGCCTCCGTGCCGATCGTCGAGACTCTATCTCCCTTCCTGCCATTGCGGCGAAGCCAGGGTGGGATCCGTGGAGCTTCCAGGTCCTCTGGTGGCTTCGTCTGAATCCTCCCGGCCTGCGGCCGGCTTTCGCTACGTAGCTCAGCAGCCGTAGCGACGTGGCTCCAGGTTCCGTCGCGATCCGGTTATCATCGCGGCCACCGTGCCCCGCCGCCACCCTCCGCCGACCGAGATCGGCGGAGCTCTCTTCGCCCGGAGGTCGTCGATGCTTCTACGCCGTCTGCTCGCCGCCGTCGTGCTCCTGCTGGCCGGCTCCGCCGTTCGCGCCGAGGTCGATCCGGCGCTGTTCCAGGATCTCCATTGGCGGCTCTTGGGGCCGTTCCGCGGCGGGCGGGTTCTCGCGGCCGCGGGGGTGCCCGGGGAAGCGGAGCGGTTCTATTTCGGGAGCGTCAACGGCGGCGTCTGGGACGACGGACGACGCCGGGCGCACGTGGCGGCCGATCTTCGACGGGCAGCCGGTCGGCTCGGTCGGGGCGCTCGCCATCGCTCCCTCCGATCCGCGGGTGATCTACGTCGGCACCGGCGAGGCCGACATGCGCTCCGACATCACCCAGGGCGAGGGGGTGTTCAAGTCGACCGACGGCGGCAGGAGCTGGGCGCACGCGGGGCTCGCCGACTCGCAGCAGATCGGCCGCGTGCTGGTCGATCCCGGCGACCCGCGGGTCGTCTATGTCGCGGCGCTCGGCCACCCTTACGGGCCCAATGCCGAGCGCGGCGTCTTCCGCTCGCGCGACGGCGGGGCGAGCTGGCGGAAGGTGCTGGGGCCCGATGCCGACACGGGTGCAATCGACCTCGCCTTCGAGCCCGGCAACCCGCGGGTGATCTATGCCGCCCTCTGGCACGCCCGGCGCACGCCGTGGCACGTCTACCCGCCGGCGAGCGGCCCCGGCGGCGGGCTCTTCAAGTCGACCGACGGCGGCGACACCTGGAAGCCGCTGACGAAGGGGCTGCCGGCGGCGCCCGGGCGGATCGGCATCGCCGTCGCGCCCTCCCAGCCGCGGCGCGTCTACGCCATCGTCGACGCCGCCGAGGGCGGCCTCTACCGCTCGGACGACGCGGGCGCGAGCTGGACGCGGATGAACGGCGAGGCGCCGATCTGGCAGCGCGGCTGGTACTTCGGCGGCATCACCGTCGAGCCGCGGGACGCCGACGTCGTCTACCTCCCCAACGTCAACGTCTACCGCTCGACCGACGGCGGCAGGACCTTCGCCACGGTCCACGGCGCGCCGGGGGGGACGACTACCACCAGCTCTGGATCGATCCGCTGCAGCCGGAGCGGCGCATCCTGGGCGTCGACCAGGGGGCGGTGGTGTCGGTCAACGGCGGCCGCACCTGGAGCTCCTGGTACAACCAGCCGACCGGCCAGTTCTACCATGTCATCACCGACCGCCGTTTCCCCTACTGGGTGTACGGCTCGCAGCAGGACTCCGGCGCCGCCGGCGTCCCCAGCCGCACCAACGGCTACGACGGCATCAACCTGACCGAGTTCCGCGGCATCACCGCCGGCGGCGAGAGCGACGAGGTGGCGCCCGACCCGCGCGACCCCGAGGTGCTCTTCGGCGGCCGCGTCGACCGGGAGGATCTGCGCACCGGGCAGACGCGGTCGGTCGACCCGACCCTCGCGCATCCCGCCGGGAGCGATCCCTACCGCGGCGCCTGGACGCTGCCGCTCGCCTTCTCGCCGCGCGACCCGCGGGTCCTCTACTTCGCCAACCAGCGCCTCTTCCGCACCGCCGACGGCGGCGAGCGCTGGACGGCGATCAGCCCCGACCTGACGCGGCGGGACCCCGGCGTGCCGCCGAACCTCGACCCGGCGGCCGCGGCGGACGAGCCGGGGACCGGCCCGCGGCGCGGCGTCCTCTATGCCATTGCGCCGTCGCGCCTCGCCGACCGCGACGTCTGGGTGGGCACCGACGACGGCCTGATCTGGCGGACGCGGGACGAGGGCGGCCACTGGACGGACGTCACCCCCGCGGCGCTCACCCCGTGGTCCAAGGTCGGCATGCTCGAGGCCTCGCACTTCGACGCCGAGACCGCCTACGCGGCCGTCGACCGCCACCGGCTGGAGGACCGCAAACCCTACGTCTACCGCACCCACGACGGCGGCCGGCACTGGCAGCTCGCGGCGGCCGGCATCCCCGACGGCAGCTTCGTCAACGCGGTGCGCGAGGACCCGGTGCGCCGCGGGCTGCTCTACGCCGGGACGGAGAAGGGCGTCTACGTGTCGTTCGACGACGGCGACCGCTGGCAGCCGCTCCAGGCGGGCCTGCCGGCGACCTCGGTGCGCGACCTGGACGTCCACGGCGACGACCTGGTGATCGCGACCCACGGCCGCGCCTTCTGGGTGCTCGACGACGTCGCGCCGCTGCGCCAGGCGGACGAGCGGGTGGCGCGCGCCGCCGCCTGGCTCTTCCGGCCGGCGACGGCGGTCCGCCTGCGCCCGGCCGGCTTCACCGGCACGCCGTTCCCCAAGGACGAGCCGGCGGCGGCCAACCCGCCGGCGGGGGCCTGCCTCGACTATTTCCTCAAGGGCCCGGCGAAGCGGCTGACGCTCGAGATCCGCGACGAGCAGGGCGGGCTGGTGCGGCGCTACACGGCCGGGGGCGAGGCATCGTCCAAGATTTCCGGCGCCGCGGCCCGCGGCCTGCTGCCCGTCGCCCCGGAGTGGCTGCCGGAGCAGGCGCCGCCGTCGACCGCCGCCGGCATGCACCGCTTCGTCTGGCCGCTGCGCTACGCGCCGATCGCCGGAGCGGGCTCGGCCAACGCCGCGGGCGGCGGCGAGGAGAACCCGTGGGCGGACGGCGTGTGGGCGCCCCCCGGCCGCTACGAGGTGGTGCTCGACGCCGACGGCGTCCGCTCCACCCAGCCGCTCACCGTGGCGCCCGACCCGCGCCTCGCGCTGCCGCCGGCGGCCTACGCGGCGCAGCTCGCGCTCGCCCGCCGGATCGAGGGCATGGCCGCGCGGGTGAGCGCCGCGGCGGCGGAGGCGGGCCGGCTCGCCAAGGCGCTCGCCGAGCGGCGGCGGGACGCGAGCGCCGCGGTCGGCCCGGCGATCGACGCCCTCCTGGCCCGCGTCGCCGCGGTCTCCGGCGCCGCGGCGCCGGCGCCGCCGGGACCTCCCTGGTGGAAGCCGGCGAGGCCGCCGGCCGGCCTCGCCGCCGCGAGCGCCGAGCTCGCCCGGCTCGCCAACGCCGTCGACGGCGCGGACGGCGCCCCCTCGCCGGACGCCGTCGCCGGCTTCGCCAAGGTCGAGGCATCGGCCGCCGCCGGCCTCGCGGCGTGGAACGAGCTGAAGACGAGGGATCTCGCCGCCTTGAACGCCCGGCTGGCGGCGGCGGGGGAGAAGGCGATCGCGCTCGCGCCGTAGGGCCGCCGCCCGGCTCCCCGCCGGCTGGCGGGGGACCCTGGCGCTCTCCCGTCGGCGCAACCTTGGCGCGGCGGGCGCGTAGGAGCCTCGGGTGCGGCCCGCCGGTCGGCGGGCGCCGCGCTCTAGGCGCCTCGATCCGCGGCCGGTCTCGAAGGAAGGCGGCATGGCCATGCTGGAGCAAGACCTCGTCTGGGCGGTCCGCACCATGCGCCGCAATCTGGGGCTCACGGTCGCCGTCGTGCTGTCGCTCGGCCTCGCGCTCGGCGCCAACGCCGCGGTGTGGAGCGTCGCCGACGCCTTCCTCCTCCGCCCGCTCGGCATCCGGGAGATCGACCGCGTGGTGCGGGTGCGGGAGAACCGCGCCGAGCCGGGGACCGACGCCGACCTGCGGAGCGTGTCGACGCGGACCTTCCTGCGCTGGCGGGCGGAGAACCGCGTCTTCGCCGCGATGGCCGCGGGCACCGGCGCCGACGTCGTCCTCTCCGGGCGCGGGGCGCCCGAGCGCCTGCCGGCGGCGCGGGTGACGGCGGGCTTCTTCTCGACCCTCGGTATCGCCCCGGCGCTCGGCCGCGACTTCCTCGCCGAGGAGGACCGGCCCGGCGGGCGCCACGTCGTCCTCCTCGGCCACGGGCTGTGGGAGCGGCGCTTCGGCGCCGCGCCCGGCGTCCTCGGGCAGACCCTGATCCTGAACGGCCAGCCGTACACCGTCGTCGGCGTCATGCCGCGCGGCCTGCGCCATCCCTACCAGGCGGAGCTCTGGGTGCCGCTCGTCCCGGTCGACAGCCCGAGCGGCCCCGAGGAGCAGCTCTACGTGCCGGCGCGCCTGCGGCGCGGCGTGCCGCTGGCGCGGGCGGGCGCCGAGATGTCCCGCCTGACGGCGCGCCTGCGCGCCGCCGACCCGCGGCCCGACGCGCCGCGGTCGGCCGACCTCTCGCCGCTCCGCGGCGAGCTGGTGGGCGACCTCGACCGCCTCCTCGCCCTCCTCTCGGCGGTCGCCGCCCTGGTGCTCCTGATCGCCTGCGCCAACGCCTCGAACCTCCTCCTGGCGCAGAGCCTGGAGCAGGGCCGCGAGGCGGCGGTGCGGACGGCGCTCGGCGCCACGCGCCTGGCGCTGGTGCGCCAGTTCCTCGCCTACAGCGTCCTCCTCGGGCTCGCCGGCGGCGCCCTCGGCCTCCTGCTCTCGGCCTGGAGCCTGGCGCCGCTGGTGTCGATCTCGCCCGTCTACGCGCTCGGCGAGTTCGACATCACGCCGCGCCTCGGCGCCGCGAGCCTGGCGCTCACCGCCGGCGTCTCGCTGGCGGTCGGCATCGCCTTCGGCCTGGTCCCCGCCCTGCGCCTCTCGCGCCTCGGCCTCCGCGGCGCGCTCCGCGACGCCGGCCGCGGCAGCAGCCTGGGGCGCGGCGGCCGCCGCTTCCTGGCGGCGCTCGTCGTCTCCGAGGTCGCCCTCGCCCTGGTCGTCCTGGTCGGCGCCGGCCTGATGGGGCGGAGCCTCGAGCGCATCGTGACCGAGGACCGCGGCTTCGACCGCCGCGACGTGCTCACCTTCGCCACCGCGTTCCCGGCCTACCGCTTCCCCGACCTGGCGCACAAGGCGAGGTTCGTCGCCGAGGTCGCCCGCCGCCTCCGCGCCCTGCCCGGCGTCGCCGCGGCGGGCGCCACCACCACCCTGCCGCTCTTCCCGGGCACCGAGTCGGTGTCGTTCAGCGTCGAGGGGCGGGCGGGGCGCGGGCGGGAGGGGCGGGAGCCGTACCTCTGCCACCGGCGGATCATCACCCCCGGCTATCTCGAGGCGTTGAAGGTGCCGCTCCTGCGCGGCCGCCTCCTCGCCGAGCGCGACGACGCGCGCGCCCCGCGGGTCGTCCTCGTCAGCCGCTCCTTCGCCGACCGCTACTGGCCGGGCGAGGACCCGCTCGGCCGCCGGGTGAAGCGCGGCCGGGCCGACGCGCCGAGCCCCTGGCTGACCGTCGTCGGCGTCGTCGGCACGCTGGCGGAGACGCGCGACGAGCTCGAGCCCCATCCGGACGCCCTCTACTTCCCCTATGCCCAGCCGACCGCGCCGGCGCTCGACTCGATGGTCTTCGCGCTGCGCGCGCCGCACGCCGAGCGGCTGGCGGCGGCGGTGCGGGAGGCGGTCCGCGGCGTCGACGCGGACGAGCCGGTGTACGACGTGGCGACCCTGGAGGAGCTGTTCGGCGAGCGCACGGCGCCGGCGCGCCTCTCCTCGGCGCTCTATGGCATCCTCGGCGGCCTCGGCCTGCTGCTCGCCGGGCTCGGCCTGCACGGCGTGCTGTCCTTCACGGTGAGCCGGCGGCTGCACGAGATCGGCATCCGCTCCGCCCTCGGCGCCAGCCCCGCCGACCTGCTGCTCCTCGTGCTCGGCAACGGCCTCGGCCTCACCGGCCTCGGCCTGGCCCTGGGCGCCGCGCTCTCCCTGCCGTTCACGCGCCTGCTCGGCAGCCAGCTCCACGGCATCGAAGCGCACGACCCCTGGACCCTGGGCGGCGCCCTCCTCTTCCTCGCCGCGACCGCGCTCTTCTCGAGCCTCCTCCCCGCCCGCCGGGCGGCGCGCATCGACCCCCTCGACGCGCTGCGCCGGGAGTAGCCGCGCCGGGCGGTGCGCCCGGCGCGGCGGGTGGAGGTTCTGTCAGCTCACTGGACGGTGAAGCAGATGTCGGTGGTGCGGAAGGAGTTGCCGGCGCTGTCCCAGCCCTTGCCGACGATGCAGTGCGCGCCCGAGGACATGGCGATCGACTGGTCGAGGCTGCTCGTCGAGGTCTGGGTCTTGAGGACGTTGTCGAGGTAGATCTGGGTCGAGGTGACGGGGTGGTCGGAGCACGAGGTCGAGACCACGTGCACCGGCGAGGCGACCGTCGAGCCGGCGGCCGGCGTCGTCACCAGGTTCGAGCGGATGACGGTGACGCTGACCGCCGTCGGGTTGTTGGTGCCGTCGGCGTACCAGGCCTTGACGGTGATCGTGTGGGCGCCGCAGCCGGCGTTGACGTAGGTGTCGAGCGAGTCGACGTTGTAGGTGGTGTTGACCAGGGTGCTGTCGAGGTAGATCTGCATCGAGGTCGCGGCGGCCGCCGTGTTCTCGCTGGCGACGACGTGGACCTCGGAGGTGATCGAGGCGCCGGCGGCCGGCTGCGAGATGGTCACCGGCGCCGTGCTCGCCACCGTCACGTTGACGGTCGAGAGCTGGTTGGTGCCGTCGGCGTACCAGGCCTTGACGGCGATCTGGCGGGCGCCCGGCGCCGCGGCGACGGTGGTGTCGATCGAGGTGACGTTCGCCTGGTCGTAGACGAGGCTGCCGTCGAGGTAGATCTGCATGTCGGTCGCCGTCCCCGAGGTCTCGTGAGCGACCACGTGGATGGGCGAGGATACGGTCGAGCCGTCCGCCGGCGTCGTGATGTCGACGCCGCGCGGCGGCGGGCCGCTCACCGTGACGTCGACCGCCGAGAGCAGGTCGGAGCCGTCGGCGTACCAGGCCTTGACGGTGACGTGGTGCGCGCCCGAGCCGGCGGCGACGGTGGTGTCGATCGAGGTGACGCTCGGCTGGTCGTAGACGAGGGTGCCGTCGAGATAGATCTGCATGTCGGTCGCGGTGCCCGAGGTCTCGTTCGCCACCACGTGGATGGGCGCCGAGACGGTGGCGCCGTTGGCCGGCGTCGTGATGTGGACGCCGCGGGGGGCGGCCCGCCGCTCGTCGCCACGGCGTTCGACATGCGGTTGGTGATCGACGGCTTGCCGACCGCCTGGACGTAGAGCGTCGTGTCGCCGCCGAGCCCGAGGGTCGTGATGTCGACCGAGTGCGCGCCGCCGGCGGTCACCTCCTGGCGCAGCGTCAGGCTCTGGCCGTCGGGCGAGCTCCAGATCCGGTAACGGTCGAGCGTCGACTCCTGGCCGCTCCCCGAGAGGGTCCAGGAGAGCGTATTGCCGGCGAGCGAGGCGGCGATGCCGAGGCAGTTGTCGACGCCGCTCTCGATCTCGGTCCCCTCGTCGTAGTCGTTCCAGGTGACGAGCTGGAGGCTGTCGAGCTGGCTCGACGAGCTGTAGTGGGCGTTGACCGTGGCGATCGACTGCAGCCAGGTCTGGCCGCACGCCTGGTCCATGTAGCGGAAGGGGTTGGGAGCCCAGGTGGCGTCATGGTCGTCGAAGCCCTTGAAGCCGGCGCCGAAGGGGAGCTCGCTCGCGTGGCTCCGGGCGTTGCCGTAGAAGTTGTTCAGGTAGCCGACGAAGTCGGGCTGCGTCCAGGAGGCGGTCTTCTGCGCCGGCTTGACCCAGGCGAAGGCGCCGTCGGCCTGGGTGCGGGTGAAGTTGTCCTCGAAGACGAAGAGCGGGTTGCCGCTGACGCCGGCGCGCACCGCGTTCCAGTCGATCGCGACGTCGGCGTCGATGAAGAAGACGACCACCGGCCGCCCGTTGCGGCGCATGTAGGAGGCGGAGGGGTAGTAGTGGGCCGCCACGTAGTTGAGATCGTCGATCGTGCACTGGGTGTTGCTGTGGCCGGTGTGCGTCACGCAGTTGGAGACCGCGCCCTTGTCCTCCATGATGGCGAACTCGAAGAGCGGGCTCCGCGACTGCGCCTCCGCCATCACCTTCATGGTGGCGGCGTCCTCGCTCGTGGCGTAGGGGCCGTACCAGTCGATGATCGTCCCCTGCATGCCGCGCGAGACCATGTCGTCGACCTGCTTCTTGACCTCGGCGGCGTCGTTCGAGTTGTAGCCGGTCAGGACGTGGCCGTTGCAGCGCGGCGGGTTGCCGCCGTCGCTGGTGGTGCAGAACCAGGGGAGGAGATGGGCGTAGATCTTGGTCGTGGCTCCGGGGTAGAGCAGGGAATGCGTGTCGATTTTGCTCACGTTCCCCGCCACCACGTTGCCGTTGTCGTGGGTGGGGAAGGTGCCGACGGCGGTGTTGTCGCCGGTCTCGGCGGCGAGCGTGCTCGTCGTCTGGGCCGAGAGGCCGGCGGCGAGCAGGAGCGGTGGGAAGAGCAGGCACAAGACTAGCCTGTGGGTCATCGGGGACCTCCTTCGAAGGTGGGGGTGGAGCGGGGGATTCGAACCCGGCGCTGCGCGGCTGATTCGCTGCCGCCCGCCGGTGAGGCGAGCGGCCACTGGGGCTTAAATCTAAAGCAAGATTTATTCCAAAGTTTCTATGAGCTTCCGCGCTGGGGGGTAGTTAGGTCCGTTGGGTCCGCTGCGGGCGACCGCCCTCGGGACCACCCTCCCGAACCCCCTTCCAGCCGGCCGTCCTCGGGACCCAACGGACCCAGTACCCGCTGGGGGGCCCGCCGAGCGCTTCAGGCGCCGGTGTGGCCGGCGGCGAAGAGGGCGCGGACGGTGTCGATCGTGTCGGCCTCGGCGGCGGTCTTGTCCTCGCGGTAGCCCTTGACGCGGGCGAAGCGCAGCGCCATGCCGGCGGGGTAGTGCGGGCTCTCCTGGACGTCGCTGAAGGCGATCTCGACCACCACCTCCGGGCGCAGGTGCACGGTCCAGCCGTCGGTCGAGACGGCCAGCGCGCGGAAGCGCTCGGTCTGCCAGCGCAGGCGCTCGTCGGTCAATCCCTTGAAGGTCTTGCCGAGCATGACGAAGCCGCCGCTCGCGGGGTCGCGGGCGCCGAGGTGGAGGTTCGACAGCCAGCCCTGGCGCCGGCCGCTGCCCCATTCCGCGGCGAGGACGACCAGGTCGAGGGTGTGGGCGGGCTTGATCTTCAGCCATGAGGCGCCGCGCCGCCCCGCCTCGTAAGGGGCGCCGGTCGCCTTGGCCATGATCCCCTCGTGGCCGCGGGCGAGCGCCGCGGCGAAGAAGGCGTCCGCCTCCTCCGGGTCGGCGGTGACCCGCCGCGGTACGGTCAATCCCGGCGCCGCCTGCGCCAGCGCCGCGAAGCGCTCGCCGGCGGGGCGGTCGAGGAGGTCGTCGCCGTCCCGGTGCAGGAGGTCGAAGAGGAAGGGCGTCAGGGGGAGCTCGCCGGAGAGGCGCGCCACGTCGAGCTTGCGGCCGAAGCGGCGCATGGTGACCTGGAACGGGTGGGGGGCGCCGTCGGCGCGGAGCGCGATCACCTCGCCGTCGAGGACGAGGCTCCGGGCGGGGAGCGCCGCGACCGCCGCGACGAGCTCGGGCACCGCGGCGGTGACCTCGTTGCCGCGCCGCGAGAAGACCCGCACCTCGGCGTCCGCCTTGTGGATCTGCACCCGCGCGCCGTCCAGCTTGAGCTCGAAGGCGGCCTCGCCCAGCCGCTCGAGCGCCTCGGCGGGGTCGCCCGCCGGCTGGGCCAGCATCGGCTGCAGGGGGCGGAAGAGCTGCAGCCGGAAGCGGGCGAGGCCCGGCCGCCCTTCGGTCAGGACCGCCTGGGCCACCGCCGGCAGGTCGCCGGCGAGCATCAGGGCGCGCCGCAGCTCGGCGGCGGGGACCGCCGCGGCGGCGGCGAGCGCCTCGGCCATCAGGCCGGCGAGCGCCCCCTGCCGCAGCTCGCCGAAGACGAGGCGGACGAGGAAGTCCTGCTCGCCGGCGGTGGCGCGGGCGAGGAGGGCGGCGAGGAGGCGCACCCGCTCGGCGGTCGAGCCGGCGCCGCTCGCCGCGGCGATCCGCGCGAAGACGGCGTCGACCTCGGCGAGATCGAGCGCCGGCTCGGCGGCCGGCGCCGCCCGGCGCGCCGCGGCGATCGCCGCCGGGCCGAGGCCGATCCGCCCCTGGCGGAGCTGCCCCGAGAGGTACGACACGGCGACGTCGATCTCCGCCGGCGGCAGGCGCCGCAGGAGGTCGGCCAGGGCGGCGATCTTCTCGCCGCGGGCGCGGGTCTCGGCGACGCGGCGCGAGGTGGTGACGAGGTCCGAGAGTCGCATGGCTGGAGCCGGCGGCTGGGCCGCCGCGGCCGATCGTAGCCGAATCGGCCGGGCGCGCGGATTGCTAGTAGAGTGATCCAGAAGAGCGAGCCATGCACGCCTACTCCGTCCTGACCGATCCGAGCGCCCGGCCCGTCGCCCTCATTCTGGGCGCGGTGCTGCTGCTCGCCGGCCGCAAGCTCTTCTGGCTGCTCGTCGGCGTCGTCGGCTTCCTCGCCGCCTACTCGCTGTCGTTCCAGTACTTCCACCTCCGGCCGGCGGGGGCGCAGCTCGCGCTGGCGGTGGTGGTGGGCCTCCTCGGCGTGCTGCTCGCCATCTTCCTGCAGCGGCTGGCGATCGCCGTCGCCGGGTTCCTCCTCGGCGCCTATCTCGCGGCGGAGCTGCTCGGGGTGGCGCTGGCGCCGTCGGCCGGCCGGGCGCTCGCGGCGATCGGCCACCTGTCGCCCGGACAGGAGCTCGTCGTCTTCGTCGTCGGCCTGCTCGCCGCCCTCCTCGCGGTGCGGCTCTTCGACGTCGCCCTGATCGTCCTCTCGGCCTTGGCCGGCGCCGGCCTGGTGAGCAACGCGCTCCTCGCCGGCGGCTCGCTGCGGCTGGTCCTCCTCGTGGTGCTGGCGGCGATCGGCATCGCCGTCCAGGCCGGCTGGTCGCGGCGGACGCGGCTGCCGGCGAGAGCCGCGCGGCCCTGAGACGCCGCCATCTGCGCGGCAGATTTGGAAAGGGATTCCCTTTGAACCAGCGCGAACGAAACAAGCTCGACAAGGCAGTGGCCCTCTGGGCGGCGCTCGGCGCCCTGATCGTCGGGGCGGCGACGGCGGCGGGGAGCGGCGCCCAGGAGGCGCTCGCCGCCGCCGAGCGCGCCTTCGCGCGGACGGCGGCGGAGCAGGGGGTGAAGCCGGCCTTCCTCGCCTATCTGGGCGACGACGCCGTCCTCTTCCGCCCCGGCGCGGTGCCGGGCCGGAAGTGGATGCAGGATCACCCGGAGCCCGCCATCCGCCTCGACTGGAGCCCGAGCTTCGTCCAGGTGGCGCAGGCGGGCGACCTCGGCTACACGACCGGCCCCTATGAGCTGCGGAGCACCGACCCCAAGGACGCCGACGTCGGCTACGGCCGCTTCGTGACCGTCTGGCGGCGGCAGCCCGGCGGCGCATGGCGGGTCGCCCTGGACGCCGGCGTGCCGACGCCGCCGCCGCCGCCCGCCGCGGCGGCGCTCGAGTACGGCCGCCCGCTGGCCGCGGTGTCCCCACCCGCCGCCGTGGGGCCCGCCGCCGAGCGGGAAACGCTCCTCGCCGCCGACCGCGTGCTCGCCGCCGCCGTGGCGGCGGAGGGCGCGCCGGCCGCCTACGCCGCGCACCTCGGCGAGGGCGCCCGGCTGCTCCGCGCCGGCGCGCCCCCGGCGGTCGGCGCCGCGGCGATCCGCGCCGCGCTCGCCGCCGCGGCGCTCAAGCTCGCCTGGCGGCCGGCCGACGGCGCGGTGTCGCGCTCGGGCGACCTCGGCTACACCTACGGCACCGCCAGCTTCTCGCGCGAGGCCGGCGGCCCCACCCGCGACGCCGTCTACCTCCGCCTCTGGGAGCGCGCCCCGGGCGGCGACTGGAAGCTGGTGCTCGACCTCCTCGACCCGCTGCCGCCGCCGGCGCCGGCGACCGGCTAGGGTGACCGGCTCGACGCGGGGGATCGCGTCAGCGCTTCTTCTTGCGCTTCGCCTGCAGGCTCTTGAGCGCCTCGATCGGGCGGCGGTCGGGGGCCATCATCTTGATGGCTCGCTGGAGGTTGGCCTCGGCCGGGTCGAGGTCGCCCAGCTCGCCCTGGATCTCGCCCAGGTAGAGGAGCGCCAGGCCGCAGCGCGGGTCGATGCGCAGCGCCTCCTCGAGCTCGGCGACCGCCTTGCGGCTGCCGTTCTGCTGGAAGCGGCAGCGGGCGAGCTCGGCGCGGTAGAGGCCGTTCTGGGGGTCGCAGTCGGAGGCGAACTCGAAGAGCTGGATCGCCTCGCGTAGCCTGCCCGCCTCGAGCGCCGCCCGGCCCTTGCGGTACTGCGCCTCGGGGTCCAGGAGGTCGGTCTTGATGGCGATCGATCCGGCCGGCCGGCGCGAGCGCTCCTCGCGCAGAGTCCGGCGGCGGAAGAGGAGGGTCTCGCGCTGCTCCCGGTCGGCGAGCTGGCCGTAGCTCCGGGCGCCGGCGAGGAACAGCTCGCGCGCCTTCTCGGCATGGGGCGCCAGCTCCGCGGCGGCGAAGCGCTCCGCGGCGTAGCGCGCCGCGAAGCCTAGGAAGCGGCGGTCGATCTCGGGCGCCGCCGCCTCTTCCGGCACGCCCAGCAGGTCGAAGGCGTCCTGGCGGCGGTGCGCCAGGTAGGCCTGCATCAGCTCGTTGTGAATGGCGTCGACCTCCGCCGTCGAGAGAACGCTGACGGGATCGGCGCCGGCGCTCGGGCCGGCCGCGGCGCTCGGGTCGGCCGCGGCGCTCGGGCCGGCCGCGGCGAGCGGCGAGGCGGGCGGCGGCGCGGGGGCGCTCCGCGGCAGCTGGTCGGCGGGCACCATGACGCCGATCACCCCCAGCGCATAGACGAGCCGGGTCATGTCGTCGAAGGCGAGGCCGGTCGCCGCCGCCAGCTCGTCCATGCGCGCCCCGCGGCGGAGCGCCTCGATCAGCCGCTCCTGGCCGGGCGTCAGGCGGATGTCGGCGAGCGGCAGAGGGGGCGCGGGGTGGAGCGCGAGCGGCCGGCCGACCAGCGGCCCCACCGCCGCGTTGACCTCCTCCTGGGGGGCGAAGCGGGTGATGCCGGTGACCACGAGCTGCGGCACGCGGATCTTCAATGCCGACTCCGGCTGCAGGTCGTCGGCGGCGAGGCGAAAGGCGCCCTCGCGCCAGGTGAAGAGGTCGAGCAGCTTCTTCGCCAGGTTCTGCTGCAGCACCTTGAAGAGGTCGACCGGCGTCAGCAGGCCGCGCTCGACCAGCACCTCGCCCATCGGCACGCCGCGCGCGGCGGCGGCGCCGAGGCAGGCGTGGCACTCCTCGTCGCCGAGCCGCCCGGCGGCGACCAGGAAGCCGCCCAGGGTGTCCTGGACGAGGTTCGAGCGGCAGTCGACGGGGACGCCGCCCTCGAGGACGATCTTCTTGACCAGCGGATGCCTGGCGACCTCGAGCACCAGGGTGCGCCCGTGCACGGCGAGCGCCTGGAGGAGCACGCCGAAGGGGGTCTCGCGCAGGTTTCCTTCGCGCCGGAGCGACAGCTCCAGCAGCTCGTCACGGCTGGGGATCAAGCTCTCTCCTCGGTTGCCGCGGGCCGCAAGGGTGTCCATCTAGTATAGCCGTGCCCGGCGGGGAGGAGGGCGCCGGCGCCGGCGGTCCGCCGCCAAAAGAAACTGCCCGCCGCGCGGGCGCGACGGGCAGCGGAGGGAGCCGCCCCGGTGCGGGGCGGCTCGAGGGTTGCGCGGAGGCTAGTGGGCGCTCGCGTCGTAGGCGCGGAGCATGTTGTCCTCGAAGCGCTTGACGCCGGTGGGGTTGGAGACCAGCTCGACCCCCGGGTGGCGCAGGGTCTGGAGAGCGCCCTTGACGCACTTGTCGAAGTCCTTGCGGCTCTGCCCGACGACGTCGTAGCTGCAGGGGATCTCGGGGAAGAGGATCTTCTCGCCCGCCTGCACGTCGTAGAGCTTGTTGCGCACCGGGCCGTGCGGACTCGGCCAATCGACCTCGACGGTGCCCTGGACGGCGTCGCCGAGACCGACGTTGACCTCGCGCGAGCTGGTCGAGGCGTGGCTCTCGCCGTCGGTCACCGGGCGGATGATCGTCTTGCCGCCGTCCGGCGTGAAGCGGACGATGGCGCCGGCGCCGTCACGGTTGTTGCGGCCGAGGCCGATGAACTGGGTGCCGACGAGGTTGACCTTGGCCCAGTGGTTGCCGTTGTTGGCGCTGTTGATCTCGATCGACAGGTCGCCGTCCGGCAGCGCGGTCGGGACATAGGTGAGGAAGCCCGGGTTGATGAAGGTCGTGTAGAGCACCTCGATGCTGGCGATGCCGGAGAACACGTTGGGCACCGGGCCGAGGACCGCGGTGTAGAGGAGGAAGCGGTTGGTCGGCGTCAGGACCGGGACGATCTGCAGGTTGGCGACGTTGACGACGTCGACGAAGCCGTCGTTGTTGAGGTCGCCGAACGCGACGCCCTGCACCTGGCGCAGGCGGTTGTCGCGGTCGAGCGTCGAGGTGCCGTCCCACTGGAAGTTGCCGGTGCACAGGCCGCTGTTGCGCAGCAGGGTGCCCGGGTTGTCCGCGGCGAGGAACTGGACGAGGTCCTCGTCGCCGTACCAGAGGATGTCCTGGTCGCCGTCGTTGTCGTAGTCGAAGGAGGCGGTGCCCCAGCCGAAGGGGGTGCCGCCGATGCCGCCGTTGGGCACCGTGGTGATGCCGGGGTCGCTGAACACCTTGCTGGCGCTGCCGTAGAACCAGCGCGAGTTGTTGGTGCGGCCGCCGACGTAGCGGCCGAGGTTGGTGGAGAAGAAGTCGAGGTAGCCGTCGCAGTTGTAGTCGCCGAAGGAGAGGCCCATCCACGAGCCCTGGGCGGTCAGGCCGCGCTGCAGGGTGACGTCGGTGAAGTGGCCGGTGCCGTCGTTCTCGAAGATGCGGTTGAGGCCGACCATCGGGCGCGCCATGCTGCCCTGCGAGTCGGCCTCGATGATGTCGACGTCGCCGTCGCCGTCGTAGTCGACCGCCGCGGCGGCCCAGGTGTAGGTCGGATCGCCGTTCAGGCCCGCGAAGTTGGTGATGCCGCGGGCGACGCTCTCGTCGGCGAAGGAGATCTGCATCGAGGGGCCGCTGCCGCCGTGCTTGTCGCCGGCGACGACCACGCTGTGGTTCATGAAGAGCTGGTTGTGCTGGATGCGCGCGTCGTAGAACTCGGGGGTGAGGACGAGGTCGCGCTGCGACCAGTCGGCATGGGTGTTGGCGACGAAGATGTCGAGCAGGCCGTCGCCGTCGAAGTCGCCCATGGTGCAGGACGAGGCGTTGCGGCCGTCGCCGGCGACCCCGGCCGAGGTGGTGATGTCGCTGAAGGTGCCGTTGCCGTTGTTGTGGAAGAGGTAGTTGTGCGAGTTGTTGACGCCGACGACGTAGAGGTCGGTGAAGCCGTCGTTGTCGATGTCGCCGGCGCAGACGCCGGTCGAGTCCGCCTCGGTGGCGGTGACGCCGGCCGCGGCGGCGACGTCCTCGAACTGCAGCACGCCGGTCGTGCCGAGGAGGTTGTGGTAGAGGCTGTTCGGGGTGCCCGGTCCGTTGGTGACGTAGATGTCGAGGTAGCCGTCGTTGTCGTAGTCGAAGATCGCGACGCCCGGATCGCCGTGGTCCTTCTGCGGGGTGAAGGAGCCCTGGTTGGTGACGAAGGTGTTGAGCGGGATGGGCGACGACGCCTCGAGCGCGTGGCGCACGGCGACCGTCACCGACGGCGTGCGGTGGTAGGCGATCCCGGCGCCGCCGTTGGCCGCGATGTCGTGGAAGTTGATGCCGCCGTCGACGCCGCCGGCGAGGGCCGGGCCGACGAGGCCTAGGAAGCCGAGGCCGAGGGCGAAAGCCGCCCTGCCCAGAGTGTGACTGCTCTGCCGTTCCATAGTCATCTCCTGTGAAGAAATGGCTTTACGTTGAGGTTCGTAGGCCATGTAGGACGTTCGGTATGCCGTGGCATCTGGCACGTTGCTCTGCAGGGGCTCGGCGTTCCCGCCGCTGCCGCGACGGTTCAGCTCGACGGCGCGGCGGGGGGAAACCGCCGCCCGCTGCGCCGGGCGCAACGGGCGGCGGATGGAGCCGCGGTCAGTGCGCGCTCTCGTCGTAGGCGCGGAGCATGTTGTCCTCGAAGCGCTTGACGCCGGTGGGATTGGAGACCAGCTCGACCCCGGGGTGGCGCAGGGTCTGGAGAGCGCCCTTGACGCACTGGTCGAAGTCCTTGCGGCTCTGGCCGACGACGTCGTAGCTGCAGGGGATCTCGGGGAAGAGGACCTTCTCGCCCGCCCGCACGTCGTAGAGCTTGTTGCGCACCGGGCCGTGCGGACCCGGCCAGTCGACCTCGACGGTGCCCTGGACGGCGTCGCCGAGACCGACGTTGACCTCGCGCGAGCTGGTCGAGGCGTGGCTCTCGCCGTCGGTCACCGGGCGGATGATCGTCTTGCCGCCGTCGGGGGTGAAGCGGACGAGCGCGCCGGCGCCGTCGCGGTTGTTGCGGCCGAGGCCGATGAACTGGGTGCCGACCAAGTTGACCTTCGCCCAGTGGTTGCCGTTGTTGGCGCTGTTGATCTCGATCGAGAGGTCGCCGTCGACCATCGTCGTCGGGATGAAGGTGAAGGCGTTCGAGGCCGGGACATAGCGATAGAGCAGCTCGAGCCGGGCGATGCCGTCGAACACGGTGTTGAACACCGGGCCGAAGAGCGTCGTGAAGAGATAGAAGCGGGCGGTCGGCGCGAGCACCGGGGTGAACCGGAAGTTGGCGACGTTGACGACGTCGACGAAGCCGTCGTTGTTGAGGTCGCCGAAGGCGACGCCCTGCACCTGGCGCAGCCGGTTGTCGCGGTCGAGGGTGGAGGCGCCGTCCCACTGGAAGTTGCCGCTGCACAGGCCGCCGTTGCGCAGCAGCGTGCCCGGGTTGTCGGTGGCGAGGAACTGGACGAGGTCCTCGTCGCCGTACCAGAGGATGTCCTGATCGCCGTCGTTGTCGTAGTCGAACGACGCGGTGCCCCAGCCGAACGGGGTGCCGCCGAGGCCGCCGGCGCCGAGGGTGCCGACGCCGGGATCGCTGAACGACTTGCTGGCGCTGCCGTAGAACCACCGCGAGTTGTTGCTCGGCCCGCCGACGTAGAGGCCGAGGTTGGTGGAGAAGAAGTCGAGGTAGCCGTCGCAGTTGTAGTCGCCGAAGGAGAGGCCCATCCACGAGCCGGACTGGGTCAGGCCGCGCTCGAGGGTGACGTCGGTGAAGTGGCCGGTGCCGTCGTTCTCGAAGACGCGGTTGAGCCCGACGTACGGCCGGCTCATGCCGCCCGCCGAGTCGGCCTCGATGATGTCGACGTCGCCGTCGCCGTCGTAGTCGACCGCCGCCGCCGCCCAGGTGTAGGTCGGATCGCCGTCGAGGCCGGCGAAGTTGGTGATGCCGCGGGCGGCGCTCTCGTCGGCGAAGGAGATGTGCATCGACGGGCCGCTGCCGCCGTGCTTGTCACCGGCGACGACCGCGCTGTGGTTCATGTAGAGCTCGTTGTGCTGGATGCGCGAGTCGTAGAACTCGGAGCTGAGGACGAGGTTGCGCTGGCTCCAGTCGGCGTGGGTGTTGGCGACGAAGATGTCGAGCAGGCCGTTGCCGTCGAAGTCGCCCATCGTGCAGGAGGCGGAGTTGCGGCCGTAGCCGGCGACTCCCGCCGACGTGGTGATGTCGGAGAAGGTGCCGTTGCCGTTGTTGTGGAACAGGTAGTTGTGCGAGCCGTTGACGCCGACGACGTAGAGGTCGGTCCAGCCGTCGTTGTCGATGTCGCCGGCGCAGACGCCGGTCGAGTCCTGCGCCGTCGCCGCGACGCCGGCGGCGACTCCGACGTCCTCGAACTGCAGCACGCCGGTCTTGCCGAGGAGGTTGTGGTAGAGGCTGTTCGGGGTGCCGGGGCCGTTGGTGACGTAGATGTCGAGATAGCCGTCGTTGTCGTAGTCGAGGATCGCGACGCCCGGGTCGCCGTGGTCCTTCTGCGGCGTGTTGCCCTGGCCGTTGACGAAGTCGTTGTAGGGGATCAGCGGGGTCGACTGGAGGGCCAGGCGCTCGGCGATCGTCACCGAGGGAGTGCGGGCGTAGCCGATGCCGGCGCCGCCGTTGACCGCGATGTCGTGGAAGGTGATGCCGCCGTCGGCGCCGGCGGCGAAGGCCGGGCCGGCGAGGGCGAGGAGGAGAGCTCCGCACCCTGTAAGAACAGATAACCGCTTGGATTTCCGCATCCTCGTTCTCCTTGAGATTAAAACATTGCTACACACCTGCTGCTGCCTTGTTGCACCCAGCGTCGACGGCCTGGTCCTAACGGCTACAGTGACCGCGACCCCCGTTACCGTGACAATCAGTTTTCGCGCTCGGTCGCGAGCCTGTCCCAGGTTGGGGGCTCGCGGGCACTGGGTTGATAGGAGCCGGGCTCGACGCGTTGATCGAACTGTAAATCCCTTGCTGAGCGTATTTTGAAACGAGCCGCGGCACCGCCCCGGCCCGCCGCGCCCCGCTGCGCCCTGTCGATGGAGATCCCGTGAAGCGCGAGAACATCGAAGACGTCTACCGGCTCTCCCCGGTGCAGCAGGGGATGCTCTTCCATTGCGTCTACTCGGCGCAGCCGGCGATGTACCTGCAGCAGTTCCGCGGCCGCTTCGAGGGCAGCTTCGACGGCGCCGCGTTCGTCCGCGCCTGGCAGTCGCTGGTCGACGCGAATCCAGTCCTGCGCACCTTTTTCCTCTGGAAAGACCTCGAGGAGCCGGTGCAGCTCGTCGAGCGGCGGCTGACGCTGCCGGTCGAGCGCGCCGACTGGAGCGACCTGCCGGAGGCGGAGAGCGCGGCGCGGCTCGCCGCCTTCCTCGAGGCCGACCGCCGGCGCGGCTTCGACCTGGCGCGGCCGCCGCTGATGCGGCTCGCCATCCTGCGCTGCGGCGCCGACCTCCACCACATCGTCTGGACCTACCATCACCTGATTCTCGACGGCTGGTCGGCCGGGCTCATCCTGCAGGAGATCGGCCCCCTCTACGCGGCCCTGCGCCTCGACCGGCCGCGGCCGGTCGACAAGCGCCGGCTCTTCCGCGACTACATCGCCTGGCTGCGCCAGCAGAGCCTGACGGAGGCGGAGGGCTTCTGGCGCCAGCGGCTGGCCGGGGTGACCGCCCCGACGCCGCTCGGCGTCGAGGCGCCGCCGTCCGCCGTTGCCGCAGAGGACGCGGGCGCCGGCGCTGGCACTGGCGCTGGTACCGGCGCTGGCACCGGAATGCGGATCGAGTCGGTCCGCCTCTCGGCCGCCGAGACGGCGGCGCTCAAGGATTTCGCCCAGCGCCAGCGGCTCACCGTCAACACCGTGTCCCAGGGGGCCTGGGCGCTCGTCCTCTCGCGCTGCTCCCGCGAGGAGGACGTCCTCTTCGGCACCGCGGTCTCCGGCCGCCCTCCGGCGCTCAAGGGCGCCGAGACGATGCTCGGCTGCTTCATCAACACGCTTCCGACGCGGGTCGCGGTGCCGGCCGAGGCCCAGGTCGCCGCCTGGCTGCAGGAGCTGCAGGCCGAGCAGGCCAGGGTGCGGCGCTTCGAGCACACTCCGCTGGTCGCCATCCAGGGCTGGTCCGCCGTGCCCCGGCAGGCGCCGCTCTTCGAGAGCGTCCTCGTCTTCGAGAACTATCCGGCCGGCGACACCTTCGACACCGCGGACGCCTTCCAGCGCACCAATTACCCGCTCACCCTGGTCTTCGTGCCGGTGGCCGAGATGTTCATCCGCGCCGACTACGAGACCGACCACCTGGCGCCGGCGGCCGTCCGCCGCCTGCTCGGGCACCTGAAGACGGCCCTCCTCGCCCTCGCCGCCCGCCCCGAGGCGCGGCTCGGCGAGATCGAGCTCACCACCGGCGCCGAGCGCGCCGAGCTGCTCGCCGCGAGCGCCGCCCGGCGCCCGACGCCGGCGGCGTCCGCCTGCCTGCACGAGCTCTTCGCCGCCGCGGCGCGGCGCCGGCCGACGGCGGTCGCCGCGACCTGCGACGGGGAGCCGCTCACCTATGGCGAGCTCGAGGCGCGCGCCAACCGGCTGGCGCACCACCTGCGCGGCCTGGGCGTCGGACCGGAGGTGCTGGTCGGCATCTGCCTCGAGCGCTCGCTCGATCTGGTGGTCGCGGTGCTCGCCGTGCTCAAGGCCGGCGGCGCCTACCTGCCGCTCGATCCGCGCTACCCCGAGGCGCGGCTCGCCTTCATGCTCGACGACGCGGCGGCGGGCGTCCTGGTGACCGTCGAGGCCCTCCGCGACCGCCTGCCGCGGACCCTCGCGACCGTCTGCCTGGATGCCGCGGCGGCGGCGCTCGCCGCGGCTGCCGACACGCCGCCGCTCGGGGGCGCGACGCCGGAGAATCTCGCCTACGTCATCTACACCTCGGGATCGACCGGGACCCCCAAGGGCTCGCTGGTCACCCACGCCAACGTCCTGCGCCTGCTCGCGGCGACGGCGCCCTGGTTTGCCTTCGGGCCAGAGGACGTCTGGACCCTCTTCCACTCCTACGCCTTCGACTTCTCGGTCTGGGAGCTCTGGGGGGCGCTCGCCCATGGCGGCCGCCTGGTCGTCGTCCCGCACCGGGTGAGCCGCTCGCCGGAGGCGTTCCGCGAGCTCCTGGCGCGCGAGGGAGTGACGGTCTTGAACCAGACCCCCTCGGCCTTCCGCCAGCTCATCGCCGCCGACGCCGCGACCGCAGCCGATCATGCCAATCATGCCGGAGCTCGCGCTGCGCAGCGTCATCTTCGGCGGCGAGGCGCTCGAGCCGGCGATGCTCGCCCCCTGGTTCGACCGCCACGGCGACGAGCGGCCGCGCCTGGTCAACATGTATGGGATCACCGAGACGACGGTCCACGTCACCTACCGGCCGCTCTCCCGCGCCGACGCCGGCGCGGCGGGCCGTAGCCCCATCGGCGAGGCGATCCCCGACCTCGAGCTCTACGTGCTCGACCCCTTCCTGCACCTGTCGCCGCTCGGCGTCGCGGGGGAGCTCGCGGTGGGCGGCCCGGGCCTCGCGCGCGGCTATCTCGGCCGGCCGGGCCTCACCGCCGAGCGCTTCGTGCCGCACCCCTTCGCGGCCGCGCCCGGGGCTCGGCTCTACCGGAGCGGCGACCTGGTGCGGCGCCTGCCGGGCGAGATCGACTACCTCGGCCGCATCGACCAGCAGGTCAAGGTGCGCGGCTTCCGCGTCGAGCTGGGGGAGATCGAGGCGGCGCTCGCCGCGCTGCCGGCGGTGCGGCAGGCGGTGGTCCTGGCGGCCGCGGGCGCCGGTGGCGAGCGCCGTCTCGTCGCCTACCTCGTGCCCCGCACGCCGCCGGGCGGGCCGGCCGCCGCGGGGCGGGTCCTGGCGCCCGCCGAGCTCCGCGCCGCGCTGCGCGAGCGCCTGCCGGACCACATGGTGCCGGCGGCGTTCGTCGAGCTGGCCGCCCTGCCGCTCAACGCCAACGGCAAGATCGACCGCCAGGCGCTCGCCGCCATCGTTCCCGTTCCCGACGCGGCGGGGGAGCCCGCCGCCGGGCAGGCGGCGTCAACCCCGCCGCGCTCGCCGATCGAGGAGCTGCTCGCCGCCGTCTGGTGCGAGGCGCTCGGGCGCGAGGCGGTCGGCGTCGACGACGATTTCTTCGACCTCGGCGGCCATTCGCTCCTGGTGACGCGGGTCCTCGGCCGCATCCGCCAGGCCTTCGAAGTCGACCTGCCGATTGGCGCCCTCTTCGAGGCGACGACGATCGCCCGGCTGGCGCCGGTCGTCGAGGCCGCCCGCGCGGCGGCGCTCGCGTCCGCCGCCCCGGGCGAGGCCGCGCCGGTCCTCCAGGCGATGGCGCCGGCCGAGCGCGCCGGCGCGGAGCCGCCGCTCTCCTTCGCCCAGGAGCGGCTCTGGTTCATCGACCAGCTGATGCCCGGCTCGGCGGTCTACAACGTGCCGGCGGCGGTGCGCCTGGCGGGCGATCTCGACCGGGCCGCCCTGGCGCGGGCGCTCGCCGGCGTCGTGGCGCGGCACGAGTCGCTGCGCACGGTCTTCGCCCTGCGCGGCGAGCTCCCGGTGCAGGTGATCCTGCCGCCGCCGGAGGCCGCGGCGCCGCTGCCGCTGGTCGACGCCTCGGCCCTCCCCCTGCCGCGGCGCGAAGCCGAGCTCCGCCGCCTGGTCGGCGAGGAGGCGGCGCGGCCCTTCGATCTGGCGCGCGGGCCGCTGCTGCGCGCCGTCCTCCTGCGCGCCGCGGCGGACGACCACCGGGCGCTCCTCACCCAGCACCACATCGTCTCCGACGCCTGGTCGACGGGCATCCTGATCGCCGAGCTCTCGGCCCTCTACACCGCGGCGGTGCTGCCCGCCGGCTCGGTGGCGCGGCCGTCGCCGCTGCCGGCGCTCGCCGTCCAGTACGCCGACTTCGCCGTCTGGCAGCGGCGCTGGCTCGCCGGCGAGGTGCTCGACCGCCAGCTCGCCTACTGGCGGCGGCGCCTCGCCGGGGTGCCGGCGCTCGAGCTCCCCGCCGACCGGCCGCGCCCGCCCGTCCCCACCTATCGCGGCGCCTCCCGCCTCCAGCCGCTCCCGGCCGAGCTCGCGGCGGGCCTGCGGGCGGTCTCCCGCCGGCAGGGGACGACGCTCTTCATGACCGCCCTCGCCGCCTTCGCGGCGCTCCTCTCGCGCCTCGCCGGGCAGGACGACTTCGCCGTCGGCTCGCCGGTCGCCAACCGCACGCGGAGCGAGATCGAAGGGCTGATCGGCTTCTTCGTCAACACCCTCGCCCTGCGCGCCGACCTCGGGGAGGACCCCGCGGTCTCCCGCCTGCTGGCCGGCGTCCGCGCGACCGCCCTCGGCGCCTACGCCGCCCAGGACCTGCCGTTCGAGCGCGTGGTCCAGGAGGTGGCGCCCGAGCGCAACCTCGCCCAGTCGCCCGTCTTCCAGGTCATGCTCGCGGTACAGGACGACCGGCCGGGCGAGGTCGCGCTGCCCGGCCTGACGCTGCTGCCGCAGGCGGGCGAGGTGAGCGTCTCGAAGTTCGACCTGACGCTCACCCTGCACGCCGGGCCGGAGCGGCTGGCGGCGCAGTGGGTCTACAGCACGGCGCTCTTCGACGGCAGCGACGATCGAGCGCTGGGCGGGGCACTTCGAACGCCTGCTCGCCGGCCTGGCGGAAGACCCGGCGCGGCGGGTCTCGGCGCTGCCGCTCCTCGCCGCCGCCGAGCGCCGGCAGATGCTCGTCGACTGGAACCGGCCGCCCTTCGAATATCCGGGCGAGGGCTTCGTCCACGAGCTGATCGACCGGCAGGCGGCGCGCACCCCGGCGGCGCCGGCGGTGACCTACGAGGGCGAGAGCCTCACCTACCGCGAGCTCGTCGCGCGCGCCGACCGCTTCGCCCGGCGCCTCCGCCGCCTGGGGGTGCGGCCGGAGTCGCGGGTCGCCATCGCCGCCGAGCGCTCGCTCGCCATGGTCGTCGGCCTCCTCGGCATCCTCAAGGCCGGCGGCGCCTACGTGCCGCTCGACCCGGCGCTGCCGGCCGAGCGGCTGGCCTTCATGCTCGCCGACGCCGGCGCCGGCCTCCTCGTCACCCAGGAGCGCCTGCTGCCGCGTCTCGCCGAGCCGCTGGCGGCGGTCGGCGGCGGCGGCGCGGGCGGCGCCCCGGCCGTCGTCCTCGTCGACGCTGCCGACGCTGCCGATGCTGCCGATGCTGCCGATGTTGCCGATCCTGCCGACGCTCGCGACGCGGACGGCGGCGGCCTGCCGGAAGCCCGCCTCCTGCCGGACCACCCGGCCTACGTCATCTACACCTCCGGCTCGACCGGCCGCCCCAAGGGGGTCGTCGTCTCCCACCGCTCGCTCGCCAACCGGGCGCGCTACGCCGCCGCCGCCGACATGCGGCCGGACTCGGCCTTCCTGCAGAAGACGACGATCAGCTTCGACGTCTCGACGATGGAGATCTTCTCGCCGCTCCTCGCCGGCGGCCGCACCGTGCTGATCCGGCCCGACGGCCAGCAGGACCCCGACCACCTGGTCGAGACGCTCGCTCGCGAGCGGATCACCGACGCCTCCTTTCCCCCCGCGCTCCTCTACGCTCTCCTCGAGCGCGAGGCCTTCACCCGGCTCCCCGCCCTGCGCACCGTCGTCACCGGCGGCGAGACCGTCCCCACGGGGCTCCCCGCGGCCTTCTACGGCCGCATGCGGGCCGACCTGGTCAACCGCTACGGCCCGACCGAGACGACGGTCTCGGTGACCTCCTGGACCTGCGAGCGCGAGCCCGGCGCGGCGCCGCGCGCGCTGCCGATCGGCCGGCCGACGGCGCGGGCGCGCGTCTACGTGCTCGACCGCGAGCTCCAGCCGGTGCCGGTGGGGGTGGCGGGCGAGCTCCACGTCGGCGGCCTCTGCGTCGCCCGCGGCTACCACGAGCGGCCGGACCTGACCGCCGCGGCCTTCATCCCCGATCCGTTCGTCGGCTCGATGGGCTCGATGGGCCCGCCGGGCTCGCCGGCCCCCGGTGCGGACGCCGCCGGCGCCGCGGGCGACCGCCTCTACAAGACCGGCGACCTGGTCCGCTACCGCGCCGACGGGGCGCTCGAGTTCGCCGGCCGCATCGCCGGCGACGGCCAGGTGAAGATCCGCGGCTTCCGGGTCGAGCTGGGGGAGATCGAGGCGGCGCTCGCCGCTCATCCCGGCGTCGCCATGGCCGCCGTCGTGCTGCGCCGCGACCGCGCCGGCTCGGCCGCGCCGGTCGCCTACCTGGCGGCGGCGGGGGAGCGCCCGCCGGCGGCCTCCGAGCTGCGCGAGCTCCTCGCCGCGCGCCTGCCGTCCTACATGGTCCCCGCGGGGTACGTCTTCCTGCCGGCGCTGCCGACGACGCCGAGCGGCAAGATCGACCGCCGCGCCCTCGCCCGCGACGGAGCGGAACCGGAGTGGGGGGAGACGGGGAGCGAGGCCGGCTCCGAGCCGCCGCGCGGTCCGCTCGAAGAGGTGATCGCCGGCGTCTGGAGCGACGTGCTCGGCCGCGAGCGGGTGGGGCGCGCCGACGACTTCTTCGCCCTGGGCGGCCACTCGCTGCTGGCGACGCGGGTCGCCTCGCGCCTGCGCCAGGCGTTCGCCGTCGAGCTGCCGCTGCGCACGCTCTTCGAGGCGACGACGCTCGCCGCCCTCGGCCGCGAGATCGAGGCGGCGCTCGCCGCCGGCCGCGGCGCTTCCCGCGCCGCGGCGCCGCCGCTCGCCCGCCGTCCCGCCGGCGCCGTGGAAGGGGTGACCGAGCTGCCGCTCTCCTTCGCCCAGGAGCGGCTCTGGTTCCTCGACCAGCTCGAGCCCGGCCGCGCGGTCTACAACATCCCCGCGGCATTCCTCCTCCGCGGCCGGCTCGACCGCGCCGCCCTGGCGGCGAGCCTGGCGGCGCTCGTCGCCCGCCACGAGACCCTGCGCACCACCTACGCCGCGGCGCCCGCCACGGCGTGCGCGGCGCCGGCGCGGTGCAGCGGATCGCCCCGCGGGCCGAGGTCCCGCTGCCGGCGGTCGACCTCGCCGCCCTGCCGGCGGCCCGCCGGCGGAGCGAGACCGAGCGGCTGGCAGCCGAGGAGGCGGCGCGCCCGTTCGACCTCGGGCGCGGCCCGGTGCTCCGCGCGACCCTGGTGACGCTGGCGGAGGAGGCGCGCCCGGCGAGCACGCGCTCCTCTTCACCCTCCACCACATCGCCGCCGACGGCTGGTCGATGGGCGTCCTGGTGCGCGAGGCGGGGGCGCTCTACGAGTCTTTCGCCGCCGGCCCCGGCCGCCCGTCGCCGCTCCCCGAGCTGCCGATCCAGTACGGCGACTACGCGCTCTGGCAGCGCCGCTGGCTCGCCGGCGCCGTGCTCGAGTCGCAGATCGCCTACTGGCGCCAGGCGCTCGCCGGGGTCGAGCCGCTCGAGCTGCCGACCGACCGGCCGCGGCCGGCGGCCTCGACCTATGCCGGGGCGACGCACGGCTTCCGCCTGCCGGACGGCCTCGCCGCGGCGGTCGAGGCGCTGGCGCGCCGGCGCGGGGCGACGCGCTTCATGGCCCTCCTCGCCGCCTTCGCGGCGCTGCTCCATCGCTACAGCGGGCAGGACGACCTGGCCGTGGGCGTGCCGATCGCCGGCCGCACGCGGCGCGAGACGGAGGGGCTGATCGGCTTCTTCGTCAACACCCTGGTGCTGCGCGCCGATCTCGCCGGCGGCCCCGGCTTCGCCGCGCTCGTCGACCAGCAGCGCGAGCGCACGCTCGCCGCCTACGCCCATCAGGACCTGCCGTTCGAGACGCTGATCGGCGAGCTGCAGCCCGAGCGCCACCTGGCGCGGAGCCCGCTCTTCCAGACGGTCTTCGTGATGCTCGACCCCGACGCCCGGCCGCCGCGCTTCGCCGGCCTCGAGCTCGAGCCGCTCGCCGCCGGCACCGGGACCGCGAAGTTCGACCTCACCCTCACCCTGGGCGGCGGCAGCGGCGGGACCGGCTTCGGCGGCCTCGTCGAGTACAGCACCGACCTCTTCGAAGCGGCGACGATCGGGCGCCTCGCCGACCATTTCTCGACGCTCCTCGCAGGCGATGGTCGCCGATCCCGCGGCGCCGGTCGACGAGCTGCCCTGGCTCACCGCCGGCCGAGAGCCGGCAGCTCGCCGCCTGGAACGGCACCGGAGACGCCGTTCCCCGTCGCCGGCTCGCTCCACGGGCGCTTCGCGGCGCAGGCGGCGCGCCACGCCCTGGCGCTTGGCCGCGGTCTGCGACGGCGCGTCGCTCGCCTACGGCGAGCTCAACGCCCGCGCCAACCGGCTGGCCCACCACCTGATCGAGCTCGGGGTGGGGCGGAGTCGCCGGTCGCCCTCTGCGTCGAGCGCTCGCTCGACATGGTGGTCGGCATCCTCGGGCATCCTCAAGGCGGGCGGCGCCTACGTGCCGCTCGATCCGTCGTATCCGACCGAGCGCCTGATCTTCACCGTCGAGGACGCGCTGGGCGCCGAGGCGGCGCCGGTCCTCGTCACCGCCGGCGCCCCGCTCTCGGCGGACGCGGTGGCGGACGGGTCGGACGCCCGGCCGGATGTCCGATCCACCGACTGGTGGACGGGCCTCGCGCTCGCCGCGCCGCTCGCCGTCGTGCGCCTCGACGCCGACGCCGACGCGATCGCGGCGCGGAGCGGCGAGGACCCGCCGGAGTGGGCGGAGCCGCGGAGCGCGGCCGGCCGCCTGGCCTACGTGATCTACACCTCCGGCTCGACGGGGAGGCCGAAGGGGGTCCTCGTCACCCACGGCAACGTCCTCCGGCTCTTCGCCGCGACGGAGCCGTGGTTCGATTTCAGCGGCCGCGCCGCGGCGGACGTCTGGACGCTCTTCCATTCCTACGCCTTCGACTTCTCGGTGTGGGAGCTGTGGGGGGCGCTCCTCCACGGCGGCCGGCTGGTGGTCGTGCCGCACTGGGTCGCCCGCTCGCCCGCGGACTTCCTCGCCCTCCTGGCGCGCGAGGGGGTGACGGTCCTCTCCCAGACGCCGTCGGCCTTCCGCCAGCTCGTGCAGGTCGACCAGCGGGCGAACGGGCAGGCGCCGGACCTCGCCCTGCGCTGCGTCGTCTTCGGCGGCGAGGCGCTCGAGCTCGCCAGCCTCGAGCCGTGGCTCGACCGCCACGGCGACGAGCGGCCGCGGCTCATCAACATGTACGGCATCACCGAGACGACGGTCCACGTCACCTACCGGGAGATCGTCCGCGCCGACCTCGCCCGCCCGCACGCCAGCCCGATCGGCGGCGCCATCCCCGACCTGCGCCTCCACCTGCTCGACCGCCGCGGCCGGCCGGCGGCCCCGGGGCTCGCGGGGGAGATCCACGTCGGCGGCGCCGGGGTGGCGCGCGGCTACCTGGGGCGCCCGGACCTGACCGCCGAGCGCTTCGTCCCCGACCCGTGGTCGGCGGCGCCGGGCGCGCGGCTCTACCGCGCCGGCGACCTCGCCCGCTACCGGCCGGACGGCGAGCTCGAGTTCCTCGGCCGCGCCGACGGCCAGGTGAAGATCCGCGGCTTCCGCATCGAGCCGGGGGAGATCGAGGCGGCGCTCGGCGCGCCACCCGGCGGTGGGGGAGGCGGTGGTGGTGGCGCGCGAGGACCGCCCGGGCGACCGGCGCCTGGTCGCCTACCTGACGGTGCCCGACCCCGGCCGGCGCGCCGCCGACCTGCCGTCCGCCCTGCGCGGCTTCCTGCGCCAGCGGCTCCCCGAGCACATGGTGCCGGCGGCCTTCGTCGTCCTCGCCGCGCTGCCGCTCACCCCCAACGGCAAGCTCGACCGGAAGGCCCTCCCCGCCCCCGAGTGGGCCGGCGGCGCGGCGCCGGCGGCGCCGCGCAACGCGCTCGAGGAGAAGCTGGCGCGGATCTGGCGCGAGGTGCTGCGCGCCGAGCGCGTCGGCATCCACGACAACTTCTTCGAGCTGGGCGGCGACTCGATCCTCGGCATCCAGGTGATCTCGAAGCTCGCCCAGGAGGGCTGGCGCCTGACGCCGCGGCAGCTCTTCGAGCGGCCGACGGTCGCCGGCCTCGCCGCCGTCGCCCAGCCGGTCGCCGCGCTCGCGGGGGGCGCTGGGATCGAGGGGATCGATGCCGGGGAGCCCCTCGACGGCCCGGTGCCGCTCACCCCGGTGCAGCGCTGGTTCCTCGACCAGGATCTCCCCGCTCCCGAGCACTTCAACCAGGCCGTGCTGCTGGAGACCGCCGAGCCGCTCGACGCCGGCCGGCTCGACGCGGCCCTGGGGCGGACCGTCGCCCACCACGACGCCCTGGCGCTCCGCTTCGCGCCGGCATCGGCTCCAGCGGCGGCCGCCGAGCGGCCGGCGTGGCAGGCGGTGGCCGGTGGGCCGGAGCGGCGGACGCGGCCGGCGCGATCCGCCTGGCGCGGGTCGACCTCGCCGCGCTGCCCGCGGCGCGGCGCAGCCGCGCCATCGAGGCCGCCGCGGCGGCGGTGCAGGCGAGCCTCGACCTCGCCCGCGGCCCGCTGCTGCGCGCCGTGCTCTTCGCCGTCGGCGCCGGCGCCGGCGCCGACGCGTCGATGGCCGGCCGCAGGCGGACCGGCTGCTCCTCGTCGTCCATCACCTGGTGATCGACGGCGTGTCGTGGCGCGTGCTGCTCGAGGACCTGGAGACCGCCTATCGCCAGCTCGCCGCCGGCGCGGCGGTGCTCCTGCCCGCGCGCACGGCGCCGTTCGCGCGCTGGGCCCGGCGGCTCGCCGAGCACGCGCGGTCGCCGGCGGCGCTCGCCGAGGCGGCCGCCTGGCTGGCGCCGGCCGGCGCCGCGCCGCCGCCCCTCCCCGTCGACCGGCGCGCCGGCGAGAACACCGTCGGGAGCCTCCGCGGGGCGGCCGTCGCTCTCACGCCGGAGGCGACGCGCGCCCTCCTCCAGGAGGCGCCGCGCGCCTACCGCACGCAGATCAACGACCTCCTCCTCGCCGCGCTCGCCCAGGCCTTCGCCGCCTGGACCGGCAGCCCGCGCCTGCTGGTCGAGCTCGAGGGGCACGGCCGCGAGGAGCTCTTCGCCGACCTCGACCTCTCGCGCACCGTCGGCTGGTTCACCGCCATCTACCCGGTGCGGCTCGACCTCGGCGGCAGCGCCGCCGAGGGAGCGCCCGACGGCGCGGCGATCAAGGCGGTCAAGGAGCAGCTGCGCGCCGTCCCCGGCCGCGGCCTCGCCTTCGGCCTGGTGCGCTACCTGGGCGAGGGCCCGAGCGCTTCGGGTACGGCGGCGGCGCTCGCCGCGCTGCCGCGCGCCGAGGTGGTCTTCAACTACCTCGGGCAGCTCGATCAGGCGGTGGCCCCCGGGCGCCTCTTCCGCCCCTCCCGCGAGTCGTCGGGACCGTCGCGGAGCCCGCGCCAGCGCCGGCCGCATCTCCTGGAGATCACCGCCAGCGTCGTCGAGGGGCGGCTGCAGGTGGCCTGGTCCTACAGCGCCAACCGCCATCGCCCGGAGACGATCGAGCGCCTGGCCGCCCTCTACCGCGAGCGGCTCGAGGCCCTGATCGCCCACTGCGCGGCGGCCGCCCCCGGCGCCGCGACGCCGTCGGATTTCCCCCTGGCGCGGCTCGAGCCGCGCCAGCTCGACCGGCTGATCGCCGCCGCCCCGGGCCGGGTGGAGGACGTCTATCCCGCCTCCTACGTCCAGGAGGGGCTCCTCTTCCACTCGCTGGGCGCCCCCGGGTCCGGCGTCTACATCGTCCAGCTCAGCCTCGCCTACAGCCTGGACCTGGACGTCGCCGCCTTCGAGCGCACCTGGGCGCGGCTCGTCGCCCGCCACCCGGTGCTGCGCACCGGCTTCGCCTACGACGACGCCGGGCGCGCCCTGCAGATCGTCCTGCAGCAGGTCGACGCTCCCCTGGGAGCGGCTGGACTGGAGCGCGCTCTCCGCCGCGGAGGTCGAGGCGCGCTGGCGCGAGCTGGTCGCCGCCGACCGCCGCCGCGGCTTGGATCTCGGGCGGCCGCCGCTCCTGCGCTTCACCTTCGTCCGCACGGCGACCGTCTACCGCTTCCTGTGGAGCCACCATCACCTGCTCCTCGACGGCTGGTCGATGCCGATCCTGATGCGCGAGCTCGTCGCCCTCTACGAAGGGCGCGAGGCCGAGCTGCCGCCGCCGCGCCCCTACCGCGACTACGTCGCCTGGCTGCTCGGCCGCGACCTCGCCCCGGCGGAGGGCTTCTTCCGCTCGATGCTCGCCGGCTTCGCCGCGCCGACGCCCCTCGGGATCGATCGCGCCGCGGCGGCGGGAACGGGCGGGGAGAGCGCCGGTCCGGCCGGCCGGGCGGTGGTCAGCGGGCCGGTGCCGCCCGACACCAGCGGCGCCCTGCGCGGCTTCGTGCGCCGCCACCAGCTCACCCTGAACACCCTGATGCAGGGGGCCTGGGCGCTCCTCCTCGCCCGCGCCAGCGGCGAGGACGACGTCGTCTTCGGCGCCGTCTCCTCCGGCCGCTCGGTGCCGCTCGAGGGGATCGACGCCATGGTGGGCCTGTTCATCAACACCCTGCCGGTGCGGGTCGACGCGACGCCCTCCCAGCCGCTCCTCCCCTGGCTCCAGGCGCTCCAGGAGCGCCAGGTCGAGATGCGGCAGCACGAGTACAGCCCGCTCGCCCAGGTCCGCTCGTGGAGCGACATCCCCGCCGGCCAGCCGCTCTTCGAGACCATCCTCGCCTTCGAGAACTATCCGGTGGAGGAGTCGGTGCGCGAGCAGGCCGACAGCGGCCTGATCAGCGCCGACACCGTCGAGCAGACCAACTTCCCGCTCAACCTGGTCGTGGTGCCGGGCTCGCGGGTGCGCCTGCGCATCGCCTACGACACGGCGCGCCTCGAGCGCACCGCGGCGGCGCGGCTGATGGGCGGGCTGCAGACCCTCCTCGCCGCGATGCTCGCCGACGCCGGCGCGACCCTGGGCGAGCTGTCCTCGCTCACCCCGGCCGAGCGGCACCAGATGCTCGTCGAGTGGAACGCCGCCGAGCGCGCCCTGCCGGCCCCGGCGCCGCTCCACCGCCTGATCGAGCGCCGCGCCGCCCGCGGCCCGCTCGAGCCCGCCCTGGTGTGGAAGGGGCGGACGGCGACGATCGGCGAGGTCGACTCGGCTGCCGACCGGCTCGCCCGTCGGCTGCGCGCTCTCGGCGTCGGGCCGGAGGTGCGGGTGGGGGTCCTCGCCGAGCGCTCGGCGGAGATGGTCGTCGGCCTCCTCGCCGTGCTCAAGGCGGGCGGCGCCTACGTGCCGCTCGACCCCAACCTGCCCGAGGAGCGGCTGAGCTTCATGATCGCCGACGCCGCGACCCCGGTCGTGCTGGCGCCGGCGGCGCTCGCCGGGCGCGTGCCGCCGGCCGCCCTCGCCGTGGCGCTCGACGGCGCCGGCTGGGCGCCGGAGAGCGCCGGCGGGGCCGGTCCCGATGCGGCGGCCGATCTGCCGCTCGATCCTCCGCTCGAGGTGCCGCTCGACGCCGCCGCCTACGTCATCTACACCTCGGGCTCGACCGGCCGGCCGAAGGGGGTCGTCGTCTCCCACCGGTCGATCGCCAACCGCGTCTACCAGCAGATGGCGGCCGACCTCGCGGCGCCGTCGCGGGTGCTGCAGAACGCGGCGGTCAGCTTCGACATCTCGGTGATCGAGATCTTCGGCACCCTCGCCGCCCCGCGGGCGGTGCTGGTGCTCCCCGAGCCGGACCGCCAGCGCGACCCGGCCTACGTGCTGCCGCTCCTCGCCGCCGAGCGCATCACCCACGCGTCCTTCCCGCCGGCGCTCCTCGCGGTGCTCCTGGAGCAGGAGGCATTCGACGCCCTCGGCGACCTGCGCCTGGTCATCACCGGCTCGGAGACGGTGGTCGCCGACCTCCCGGCGCGCTTCTACGCCCGCTCGGCGGCGGACCTCGTGCAGCGCTACGGCCCGACCGAGGCGACGATCTCGACGACCTCCTGGACCTGCCGCCGCGACGTCGGCGAGCGGGTGCTGCCGATCGGCCGGCCGATCGCCGGCGCCGAGGTCTACCTCCTCGACCGCGGGATGAGCCCGGTGCCGGTCGGCGTCGCCGGCGAGGCGGCGATCGGCGGCCCCGGCGTCGCCCGCGGCTATCTCGGCCGCCCCGACCTGACCGCCGCCGCCTTCGTGCCCAGCCCGCTCGCCGGCGCCGCGCCCGGAGCCCGCGTCTATCGCACCGGCGACCTGGCGCGCTACCGGCCGGACGGCGCCCTCGAGTTCGTCGGCCGCATCGACGGCCAGGTCAAGATCCGCGGCTTCCGGGTGGAGCTGGGGGAGGTCGAGTCGGCCTTGGTCGCCCTGCCGGGGATCTCCCGCGCCGCGGTGGTGGCGCGGCTCGAGCCCTCCGGCACGCGGAGCCTCGTCGCCTACCTGGTGCCGCAGGGGGAGGGCGCCCCGCCCGCCGCCGAGCTGCGCGCCCGCCTCGCCGAGCGCCTGCCGGCCTACATGGTGCCGGCCGCCTTCGTCGCCGTCCCCGAGCTGCCGCTGGCGCCGACCGGCAAGGTCGACCGCCGCGCCCTCGCCCAGCGCGAGGTCGACTCGGCGCCCGAGCGGGCGGGCGCCGTGGTGCCGCGGACGCCGGTCGAGATGGAGCTCGCCGGCATCTGGGCGCAGGTGCTGCGCCGCGACGTCGGCGACGTGCACGAGGACTTCTTCGCCTTGGGCGGCCACTCGCTCCTCGCCACCCAGGTGATCTCGCGGCGTGCGCCAGGCGTTCGCGGTCGAGCTGCCGCTCGCGGCGCTCTTCGAGTCGCCCACCGTCGCCGGCCTCGCGGCGGCGATCGAGACGGCGCGCGCCGCGGGCGGCGGCGAGGCGCCGCCGCCCCTCGTGCCGCAGCCGCGCCCGGCCGGCTTCGCGCCGCCGCTCTCCTTCGCCCAGGAGCGGCTCTGGTTCCTCGATCGGATGCAGCCCGGCACCGCGGCCTACAACCTGCCGAGCGCGGTGCGCCTCGAGGGGCGGCTCGACGTCGCCGCCTTCCGCCGCACGCTCCAGGAGGTGGTGCGCCGCCACGAGGCCCTGCGCACGACCTTCTCGCTGACCGGCGCCGGCCCGGTCCAGGCGATCGCGCCGCGGGTCGACCTCCCCGTGCCGCTGGTCGATCTCGCGGCGGTCGCCGCGCCGCTCGCCGAGCCCGAGGTGCGGCGGCTGGTGCTCGCCGAGGCGCGGCGCTCGTTCGACCTCGCCGCCGGGCCGCTGGTGCGCGCGGCGCTGGTGCGCACCGCCGCCGCCGAGCACGTCTCGCTCTTCACCCTCCACCACGTGGTCTCGGACGGCTGGTCGATGGGGGTGCTGGTCGAAGAGGTCGCCGCGCTCTACGGCGCCTTCGCCCAGGGCTCGCGGTCGCCGCTGCCGGAGCTGGCGGTCCAGTACGCCGACTTCGCGATCTGGCAGCGCGGCTGGCTCGCCGGCGCGGTGCTCGCGGCCCAGCTCGACTACTGGCGCCGGAGGCTCGCCGGCGCGGCGCCGCTCGACCTCGCGATCGACCGGCCGCGGCCGCCGGTGCAGCGCTACCACGGCGCCAACGAGCCGTTCGCGATCCCCGCCGAGCCGGCGCGCGCGCTCCTCGCGCTCGGCCGCCAGCAGGGCTTGACCTCCTACATCACGCTCCTCGCCGCCTTCCAGGCGCTCCTCCACCGCTACACCGGGCAGGACGACGTCGTCCTCGGCTCGACCGTCGCCGGGCGCAACCACCGCGAGCTCGAGCCGCTGATCGGCTTCTTCGTCAACTCGATCGCCATCCGCACCGACCTCGCCGGCCGGCCGAGCTTCGCGGCGCTCCTCGGCAGGGTGCGCGAGACCGTGCTCGGCGCCCTCGGCCACCAGGACCTGCCGTTCGAGAAGCTGGTCGCCGAGCTGCAGCCCGAGCGCGACCTGTCGCGCTCGCCGCTCTTCCAGGTCGTCTTCCAGCTGCAGACGACGGTGGGCGAGCCGCTGGCGCTCCCCGGCCTGGTGCTGCGGCCGGTCGCGGCGGGCCCCGAGACCGCCGCCAAGTTCGACCTCGTGCTCAACATGCGCGAGGGGGGCGGCGCCCTCGCCGGCACCTTCAAGTACAACACCGACCTCTTCGACCGCGCGACGCTGGCGCGGATGGCGGCGCACCTCGGCGCCCTCGCCGCGGCGGCGGCCGCTCACCCGCGGCAGCCGCTCGTCGAGCTGCCGCTCCTGGCGCCGGCCGAGCGCCAGCAGCTCGTCGCCGAGTGGAACCCGCGGCCGGCCGGCGGTGGCGGACATCCCGGCCGCGCCGCTCCACGAGCGCTTCGCCCTCGTCGCGACACTCGACCCGCAGGCGCCGGCCGCGACCTTCGGCGAGGAGACCTTGACCTATGGCGACCTCGAGCGGCAGGCGAACTGCCTCGCCCGGCACCTGCTCGCCCAGGGAGTCCGCCCGGGCGACCTCGTCGGGCTCTGCCTCGAGCGCTCGCTCGACATCCCGCTCGCCATCCTCGCCGTGCTCAAGGCCGGCGGCGCCTACCTGCCGCTCGATCCCGCCTATCCCGCCGAGCGCCTCGCCTGGATGCTCGAGGACAGCGGCGTCGCGGTGCTGGTGACCCAGGACCGCCTGGTCGACGGGCTACCCGGCGGGCGGCCGCTGCGCATCGTGCGCCTCGACGGCGAGCGGGAGGCGATCCTCGGCCTCGACGACGAGCCGCCGGCGGTCGCCGTCGTCCCCGAGCAGCCGGCCTACGTCATCTACACCTCGGGCTCGACGGGGAGGCCGAAGGGCGTCGTGGTGACCCACGCCGGCGTCGACCGGCTCCTCACCTCGACGGCGCCCTGGTTCGGCTTCGGTCCCGAGGACGTGTGGACCCTCTTCCACTCCTACGCCTTCGACTTCTCGGTGTGGGAGATCTGGGGGGCGCTCGCCTTCGGCGGCCGGCTGGTCGTCGTCCCCTACTGGGTCTCCCGCTCGCCCGAGGCGTTCTACCGGCTGCTGGCCGACGAGCGGGTGACGGTCCTCAACCAGACGCCGTCGGCCTTCCGCCAGCTCCTCTGGGCCGAGGGCGCCGCGGCGAAGGACGCGGCGGGCCCGCTCGCCCTGCGCCACGTGATCTTCGGCGGCGAGGCCCTCGAGCTCGCCAGCCTGGCGCCATGGTTCGCCCGCCACGGCGACGAGCGCCCGCGCCTGGTCAACATGTACGGCATCACCGAGACGACGGTGCACGTCACCTACCGGCCGATCGCCCGCCGCGACCTCGACGCCGGGCGGGGGAGCGTCCTCGGCGTGCCCATCCCCGACCTCGCCGTCCACGTCCTCGACCGCGAGCTCGAGCCGCTGCCGGTCGGCGTGCCGGGCGAGCTCTTCGTCGGCGGCGACGGCGTCGCCATGGGATACCTGGGGCGGCCGGAGCTCACCGCCGAGCGCTTCGTCCCCGATCCGTTCGCCGGCGCGGGCGCGGGCGGGCCGGGAGGCCGCCTGTACCGGTCGGGGGACCGCGCCCGCCGGCTCCCCGACGGCGACCTCGAGTACCTGGGGCGTATCGACCAGCAGGTGAAGATCCGCGGCTTCCGCATCGAGCTGGGGGAGATCGAGGCGGCCCTGCTGGCTCATCGCGGCGTCCGCGAGGCGGTGGTCGTGGCGCGCCAGGACGCCGGCGAGCGCCGCCTCGTGGCCTACGTCGTCGGGACGGCCGGGCCGGAGGCGGCACCGCCGGCGGCCGAGCTGCGGACCTTCCTCGCCGGGCGCCTCCCCGACTACATGCTCCCCGCCGCCGTGGTGCCTCTGGCGGCGCTGCCGCTCACCGCCAACGGCAAGGTCGACCGCCGGGCGCTGCCGGCGCCCGAGGCCGCGGGCGCCGCCCAGGAGAAGGCGCACGCGGGACCGCGCAACGAGCTGGAGAGCTTCCTCCTGGGCTACTGGCAGGAGGCGCTGGGGGTGGCGCGGATCGGCATCGACGACAACTTCTTCGAGCTGGGCGGCAACTCGATCAACGGCGCGGTGCTGATCAGCCGGCTGCAGCAGGCGATCGGCGAGATCGTCCACGTGGTGGTGATCTTCGACTCGCCGACGGTGGCGCAGATGGCCGAGTACTTCGTCGACCAGCACCCCGCGGCGGTCGAGCGCCTCTTCGGGCGCGAGGCCCTGGGTGCCCGCGCCGGGGCCGCCGAGGCGGCGGCGCGGGTGACGCCGGAGGACGCCGTCCACTTCCGCCGGCTCATCCGCCCGCTGCCGGCCGGAGCCGCGGCCGCCGGGCGGACGGCGGCGCGGAAGAACCCGCCGGCCATCTTCGTGCTGGCGCCGCCGCGCTCGGGAACGACGCTGCTGCGGGTCATGCTCGCCGGCCATCCGCGGCTGTTCGCGCCGCCGGAGCTCGAGCTGCTGTCCCACGACACCCTGGCCGACCGCCGGGCCGCCTACAGCGGGCGCGACGCCTTCTGGCTCGAGGGCGCGGTGCGCGCCGTGATGGAGGCCCGCGCCTGCGATGCCGCGGCGGCCGAGGCGCTGCTCGACGAGGCGGAGCGCGAGGGCCTCTCGACGCTCGAGCTCTACGGCCGCCTCCAGAGCTGGCTGGGCGGCCGGACGCTGGTCGACAAGACGCCCTCTTACGCGCTCGACACCGCCATCCTCGAGCGGGCGGAGGCGGGGTTCGAGGCGCCGCTCTACCTCCACCTCCGGCGCCATCCCGCGGCGATGATCCGCTCCTTCGAGGAGGCGAAGCTCGATCAGATCTTCTTCCGCCAGGAGCACCCCTTCGCGCGCCGCCAGCTCGCCGAGCTCATCTGGCTCGTCTCGCACGAGAACATCCTCGCCTTCCTCCGCGGCGTGCCGGCGGAGCGCCAGCACGCGGTGCGCTTCGAGGACCTGCTGCGCGCGCCCGAGGCGACGCTCGAGCGGATCTGCGCCTTCCTGGGGATCGACTACGACCCGGCGATGGCGCGCCCCTACGCCGGCGGGCGCTCGCGCATGACGGACGGCATCCACGCCGAGTCGCGCATGCTGGGCGACGTCAAGTTCCGCCAGCACGGCAGGATCGACGCCGCGGTCGCCGATCGCTGGCGGCAGGAGCCAGGCCATCAGGCGCTGGGGAATCCGCTGGGGAATCCGCTGGGGAATCCGACCGCCGCGCTCGCCGAGCGCCTCGGCTACGCGCCGGAGGCGGCCGAGACCGCCGTCGCCGCGGCGCCCGCCGCCCGGCGCCGGCGGTCGCTCCTGGTGCCCCTGCAGACCGAGGGCAGCCGGCCGCCGTTCGTCTGCCTGCCGCCGGGCGGCGGCACGGTCCTCTGCTATGCCGAGCTGGCGCGCCAGCTCGGGCCGGAGCAGCCGTTCTACGGCATCCGGGCGAGCGGCCTGCGGGAAGGCGAAGAGCTCCTGCCGCGGATCGAGGAGATGGCCGAGCGCGCCCTGGGCGAGCTCGCGAGCCTCGATCCACAGGGGCCCTACCGCCTCGGCGGCTGGTCGTACGGCGGCTTCGTCGCCTACGAGATGGCCTGCCGGCTGCGCCAGCGCGGCAGGGAGGTCGCCCTCCTCGCGCTGATGGATCCGAGCGCCGCCGGGCTCGACGCCATGCAGCCGCTCGACGAGGCCGAGTTCCTCGCCAACGCCTTCGAGATGCTGCCCTTCACCCTCGACGACCTGCGGGCGCTCCCGCCGGCGGAGCGGCTCGGCCACGTCGTCGAGCTGGCGCGCTCGAGCGGCCTGTTCCGAGCCGATTTCGATCAGGCGGGCGCCGAGCGCACCCTCGCCGTCTATCAGGCCAACGCCGCGGCCATACGGCTCTACCGGCCGGGCCGCTACGCGGGCCGGGTGACGCTCTTCCGGGCGGCCGAACGGAGGTTCGCCATCGCCGACCCGCTGCTCGGCTGGGGCGAGCTGGCGGCCGGCGGCGTCGATGTGCTCGACGTCCCCGGCCTGCACCGGAACATGATGAGCCGGCCGGCGGTCGAGACTCTCGGGCGCGACCTGCGCGCCTGCCTCGATCTCGCGGCCGGCGCGCCGCGCGACGGCGCGGCTCCCGCCGCGCCGCCGCAGCGTCCAGCCCCCATCCGCTGAGGGCCGGGCCAGGCGATCCCTAGAGCCACGGCGAGGTCGCCGCGGCGGCTCAATCCTGGGGGATTTCGTTCTTCTGTCGGGGCTCGGGCGCGCGAGCCTCGCCGGCAGCGGCCGGGCGGGTGAGGCCGCTGTGGAGATAGCGCACCAGCCGGTGGAAGCCGTCGAGCATCTCGCTCAAGGCCTGCTCCTCCTCGGGCGGCAGCGGCCCGGCGATGCCGAGCGCGCCGTAGACGTCGACCGGCCGCGGCTCGGCCACCTCGCTCGCCGCCACGGCGGCGAGCGGATAGGTGTCCCAGGCCGCGCGCGACGGCGGCCGCACGAGCGCGTTGGGCCGGCCGTTGACGATCTGGAGCGCGTTGTGAAGATCGTTCAGATCGCTCTCCAGCGTGTCGAGGAGCTTGTCGAGCGTCTCGAGCGACGGGCGCTGCCGCCCCGTCTCGTAAGCCGAGAGCATGCCTTTGGTGATACCGGCCGTCGCGGCCACCTGGTACTGCTTCTTGCCCCGCCGCTCGCGCATCCAGCGCAGAGCCGGCCCGAGCCCTGTCAAAACCGATGTACGGGCCACTAGATTCTCCTCGCCGCGATCGAGGTCTTCCCCCGTTCCGCCGGGCGCGTCGCGCCGCCGCCGGGACGAGCGATCGCCCGGCGTACGCCGCCGCGGCGGATCGTCTGCGCGCTCTCCACGGAGGAGAGCGACCAGGCGGGCTGAGCGGAGGAGCCAATCGTCAGCATGCCGACGATCGTAGGCGGTAAAAGGGCGTAAGTCAAGCGGAAATCCAGGCGGGAATGCGCCTCATTTTCGCGCCGCGAGCTAGCTCTGGAAACCGGGTGCTTGACGGTCCGGAAGCCCCGCTCGATCTCGCTCGACCGCCCAGAAAATCGAGGCACCTGGCCGGGTGTCCCGGTACGCGGCGGCCTCAACACTCTCAACCGGAGTCCGCACCCATCGACGCATCCATGGCTTCAGCGCGTGCGGCGCGCGCTGGAGCCGCTGGAGCCGCTCGCGCACCTGGCGAGCGTCGCCGGCCACCCGCCTGCGGTCGCCGGCGTGGAGCGGGTCTCTCGTTCTCTGCCGTTCATCGTCGACTCGCAGGGGGGAAGCACATGAGCGAGGTTTTCGATCGCGCCGACCGATCCGCCACCCGGAGCGCCGGCGGGGTGCCGGGCCCGCCGGGTTATCCGCTCGTCGGCGCGCTGCCCAAGATGCGCCAGGACCCGCTGCGCTTCCTTCTCGAGGCGGCGAGCCGGTACGGCGACGTCGTGTCGCTTGGAGGCGTCGGCGCCCAGAAGTACTTCCTGATCACCCACCCGAGCGACATCGAGCGCATCGTCAAGACCGATCACCGCAACTACGTCAAGGGAGCGAACTTCAAGCTCCTCAAGGGCTTCGTGGGCGAGGGCCTGTTCCTCTCCGAGGGCGATCACTGGCGGCGGCAGCGGCGCCTCATCCAGCCCGCCTTCCACCTGTCCCGGCTGGCGGCGCTCGGCGGCGTCATGACCGGCGAGACCGCGGTGATGCTGGCGCGCTGGGACGATCTGGCGCGGCGCGGCGAGCCGGTCGAGCTCGAGCGGGAGATGATGCACCTGTCGCTGCAGATCGCCGTCAAGACCCTGTTCGGCTCGGACCTCGGCGACCGGGCGGACGCCGTCCGCGCCGCCGTCTCCTTCGCCTTCCGCTACCTCCACGAGCGGGTCTGGGCCATCGCGCCGCTGCCGCCCTGGGTGCCGACGGCCGCCAACCGGCGGTTCCGGCGCGCCGTCGCGTCGCTCGACGAGATCGTCTACGGGATCATCGCCGAGCGGCGGCGGACCGGCCGCGAGGGGGAGGACGTCCTCTCGATGCTCCTCGCCGCGCGCGACGAAGAGACGGGCGAGGGGATGACCGACCGCGAGATCCGCGACGAGGTGATGACCCTCCTCGTCGCCGGCCACGAGTCGGCGGCGCTCACCCTCACCTGGACGCTCTACCTCGCCTCGCGGCACGGCAGCCTCGAGCGCCGGCTGCACCGCGAGCTCGACGCGGCCCTGGGCGGTCTGGCGCCCGGTTTCGCCGACCTGCCGAAGCTCGCCTACGCCGGGTTGCTCCTCAAGGAGTCCATGCGCCTCTATCCGGCGTTCTGGATGTTCACCCGCACCCCGCTCGCCGACGACGTCGTCGGCGGCCACCGCATACCCGCCGGCTCGGTCCTCATCCTCTCCTCCTACGTCACCCATCGCCACCGTGGCTTCTGGCGCAACCCCGAAGGGGTCGATCCCGAGCGCTTCCTGCCGGAGAACGCCGCCGGGCGGCCGCCCTTCGCCTATTTCCCGTTCGGTGGCGGGCCGCGTCAGTGCATCGGCAACCGTCTGGCGGAGTACCAGACATTGATCGTCCTGGCGACGATCGCGCAGCGCTACAGCCTGCACCTCCTGCCGGGCCACCCGGTCGAGCCGCAGGCGACCCTGTCGCTTCGCCCGCGATACGGCGTGCGGATGACGCTCGAGGCGCGCCAGGCGAGCCCGGTGACCGACCGTGCGTCGGCATCCGTCTACGCCTGAGGGCCGGTCGGGTCGCCGCCGGCTGTCGCGGACGTGCCGTCCACGGCACCCTACTTTAGATAGAGAGGGTGAGCGGCCCCGGCGTGGTTTGCGGGCTGGCGCCGGCCCTTGATAGAGTGACCGGGTACAATGTGTTTGAGCGGCGATCCTCCCGTGCCGGCGCCTGCCGTGGGGTCCCCTCCCAAACCGGATGGCCCCGCCGGCGTGACGCCGGCTCCAAGGAGCGAGCGATGGGCAAGAAGCTTTTCGTCGGGAATCTTTCATTCGACACCACCAGCGAGCAGCTCTCCGAGCTGTTCACGCGCGCGGGGTCGGTCCAGTCGGCGATGGTGATGACCGACCGCGCGACCGGGCGCTCGCGCGGCTTCGGCTTCGTCGAGATGAGCACGGATGACGAAGCGCAGAAGGCGGTCACCGAGTTCAACGGCAAGGAGTTCCAGGGCCGCAACCTGAACGTCGACGTGGCCCGCGAGCGCACTCCCGGCGCGCCGCGCGACTTCTCGCCGCGGCCCTCGCGCGGGCCCTCGCCCAGCCCGGACTTCGATTTCGATCCGCGCGGCGGCGGCGGCGGCGGGTTCAACTCGGCGCCCACCAAGCCGCGCAAGGAAGGCGGCAGCCGCCGCAACCTCCGGGCGCGCAAGCGCAGCCTGTAGTCGGCTCGCCCGCCCGCCCGCCGAGCGGGCCGGCCGGCGTCGCCGGCCGCCGCGGCCGACTGAATCCCCGCCGGTCGGTGCCGCCCACCTCGGTCACGACCGTGCGCCGACCCCCTCCCGGAGCCCGCCCCGAGGAACCATGAGCACAGCCGAGATCGCCACTCCCGCGGCGCTGGACCTCCACTTCGCCCGCCGCCATTTCCCCGCCCTGGCCTCCGGCTTCGCCTTTTTCGACAACGCCGGCGGCTCGCAGGTCCTCGCCGCAGTCGCCGACGCCGTCCGCGACTACCTGCTCACCTCGAACGTCCAGCTCGGCGCCTCCTACGAGGTGTCGCAGCGCGCCACCGAGCGGGTCGCGGCCGGGGTCGGCGCCGCCGCGGCGCTGATGAATGCCGACCGCGGGGAGATCGTCCTCGGCGGCTCGACCACCCAGCTCCTGGCGAACCTCGGGCGGGCGATGGCGCCGAGCCTCGGGCCGGGCGACGAAGTCGTGGTCACCAACGCCGACCACGAGTCGAACGTCGGTCCCTGGGCGCGACTTGCCGAGCGCGGCGTGACCCTCCGCGTCTGGGAGGTCGAGCCGGAGACCCAGGAGCTGTCGATCGAGCGGCTCGCCGGGCTGCTCGGCGAGCGCACCCGGCTCCTCTGCATGCCGCACGTCTCGAACGTCATCGGCAGCATCCATCCCGTGGCGGCGGCGGTGCGCCTGGCGCACGCGGCGGGAGCGCGGGTCCTGGTCGACGGCGTCGCCTACGCGCCGCACCGCGCCATCGACGTGCGGGCCCTGGACGTCGACTTCTACGTCGTTTCCTTCTACAAGATCTTCGGGCCGCACAACGCGGCGCTCTACGGCCAGCGCGAGCGGCTGGTCGAGCTCGCCGGCATCAACCATTTCTTCTTCGGCCCGGAGGCCATCCCAGCCAAGCTGCAGCCCGGCGGCCCCACCTACGAGCTCGCCGCCGGCCTGCCGCCGGTGCTCGCCTACCTCGAGGAGCTCGGCGGGGAGGTGGCGCCGGGGTCCGCTCGGCCGCTCGCCGCCGCCTTCGCGGCCATCGCCGCCCACGAGGAGCGCCTCGCCGCGCCGCTGCTCGATTTCCTCGCCGGCCGCCGGGGCGTCCGCATCCTGGGCCGCCGCGAGGCCGACCGGCGCGCCCGCGTCGCCACGGTGAGCTTCACGGTCGCGGGGAAGCGGCCGGAGGAGGTCACCTCTCATCTCGATCGCTTCGGCATCGGCGCCCGCCACGGCGACTTCTACGCCCGCCGACTGGTGACGGCGCTCGGCCTCGCCGAGCAGGGCGGCGTCGTCCGCATCTCGATGGCGCACTACAACACCGCCGACGAGGTGGCCAAGGTCATCCGCCATCTCGACGAGATCCTCTAGCGGATCGGCGCCAATTCGGCGTCGCCGGCTCGCGGCGCGCGTCGCGGTTCGTCCAGGCGCGTCGCGGTTCGTCCGGGCGCGTCGCGGTTCGTCCAGGCGTCGCGCGGCTGGCCCAGGCGCGTCGCGGGAGAGCCAGCCGCGTCGCGCCTGGCCCAGGGCACGTCGCGGTTGGCCCAGGCGTCGCGCGGCTAGGCCAGGCGCGTCGCGGGAGAGCCAGCCGCGTCGCGCCCGGCCCAGGGCACGCGTGCCCTGACTCTCCCGCGCGTCGGCTGGCCCAGCCGCGACGCGGCTCGCCTTCCGCAGCGGCGGCTCGCCTTCCGCAACGGCGGCTCGACGAGCCGCGCCTTGTTTCGCGCTCCGTCGCGAGGCGAGGCGCTGCCGCTCGGCGGCTGGCCCTCCGCACGAGCAGGATGTCTTCGACACCGCAGGGGACCACTATGGGAAGGATGCCGCCAGAAACCACGCGTGTTCCGCGCGCTGTCGCCAAAGAACGCCAAGTTTGAAGGAGCGTAGGGGCGACCCCCGTGGTCGCCCGTCGGCCGCCTCACGCGCTACCTCGAGCAGTCGAGGCATGACCCGCGGCTGCGGTTCGCGTCATGAATCCGCGGGACGCCTGCTGGTCTCCGGGGCGAGAAACGAGGAAACCGGCTGGAGCCGCCCGAGACACGGACAGAAGGCTAGCGAGCCCGCGGCTTGCCCCGCCGGCGGCGCGACTCCTGTAGAATTCAAGAAATTCTAATCAGCGTCGGCTCGCCCGCCGGTTGCCCTGACGGCGAGGAGTTGCCGACCGCACCCGAGGGAGATCCCCATGGCCGACAGCCAACGCATCGCCCGCTGCGTCATCCACCCCGCGATCGGCATCGCGCGCGTCGGCAACGCGCCGGCCGATGAGTACTATCTCGCGCCGGAGGTGCCGGGCCGCGCCGCCGATCCCGCGCCCGGCGGGTTCAAGAACGCGAAGGGCGAGGTGCGCAAGGAGGCCGCCCGCTTCCGCGTCTACGGCTACGCCGCCGACGGCCGGGTCGTCCGCGAGATCACCGCCGAGGAGGCGGAGATCGTCTGGGAGGTCCACCTCGCCAACCGCAAGGCGGCCTGGTACCAGTTCGCCAACGCCATGGACCTCAAGCAGTACGCGCTGTCGACCCCCTACCGCAACGGCACCATCGCCGGCGGCCTGCGCCAGGGCCTGGTGATCGACCCCGGCGCCGTGGCGATCTCCGGGCGCGGCGCGAGCGGGCCGCAGTACCGCTTCGACCAGGGCTTCGTCCGCTTCGGCAACGGCGGCCCGGTCCAGGTGCCGTTGGGCGAGCTGCGGACGGACGAGATGGGTCGGCTCCTGGTCCTCGGCGGCGCCGGGCATTCGGCCTCCGCGGCCAACCAGCCGGCGGTCACCTTCGCCAACAACGACGGCTGGTACGACGACGTCGCGGACGGCCCGGTGCGGGCGACCGTCCGCATCGCCGGCCAGCCCGAGATGACCGCCGAGCCGGCGATGGTCGCCGTGACGCCGCCCAACTTCGGCCCCGGCCTGCACGGGGTGGTGACGCTCTACGACGTGGTCTACGACCTCTTCCGGCGCCAGGGCTGGGTCGAGGCGCCGCCGCGGGTGAGCTTCTGGGAGGACGTCTTCCCGATCCTCGCGCGGCTGGTCGAGAGCCAGTGGGTCAACCTGGGGGCCTACATCCTCTTCGGCCCGGGCTCGCCGGGCGACCTGCTGGAGCCCGAGCGCCTCGCCCGGCTCGCCGACCCCGGCGAGGCCGCGCGGGCCGAGCGCCAGCGGGTCTTCGGCTGGTTCCGCCAGCCTCCCGCGCCGTGGGACTCGCCGGCGCCGCGCGCCGAGCTGCCACCGCCGCAGCCCTCCCTCCAGCCGCCCTTCTACGGCGACGGCTTCGGCGAGTACCAGGACCTCGCCATCGACGAGCTGGCCCTGACCGAGACCCAGCACGAGCGGCTGCGGCGCTGGGCGGCGGGCGATTTCGTCCCCGGCGAGCGGCGCGAGCCGGCGCGCGCCCTCGACGACCTTCCCCTCGCCGAACGGCCGGCGGCCCTCGACCGGGCGCCGCTCGAGGACTGCCTGGGTGGCCCCTTCCATCCCGGCATCGAGCTGACGTGGCCCATGCGGGTGCCGCGCATGTGGCGGCCGCCGGCGACCGCGGGCGGCCGCCTGTTCCGCTTGCACATCCTGCCCGCCGGCGAGCCCCCGCGGGACGACTTCGGGCCGGTGCTGACCCCCGCCGCCTGCCTCGCGCCCGACGGTCCGCTCGCCGCCAGCGGACCGGGCACTCTCACCCGCTGGCTGGGCATCCCCTGGCAGACCGACGAGGCGAGCTGCCTCGCCGGCTACGACGCCTCCGCCTACCTCCCGCTGCCGTCCTTCTGGGCGGCGCGGGTGCCCAACGACGTGCTGAGCCAGCAGGCGTTCGAGCGCGCCACCGACCGCGGCCTGCCGCACGTCCAGCGGCTGAAGCACCTGGCGCACCGCCAGTTCTGGCTGCGCGACCTCCAGGGCTCCGGCTACCAGGCGCGCATCAACAACATGGTGAAGCAGTGGAGCCTGACCGGCATCGTCGCCGAGCAGGCGGCGCCGCCGGGCGAGGAGGCGCCCGGCTTTCCGCCGCGCTACTGGGTGGAGACCGCCCGCGACCCCTCGTTCAGCAACGCCGATCCCACCTGGCGCGAGCTGCTGATCGTCGAGGGCGCCGAGCCGCGCACCCCGCTGCTGCGCCAGGCGGCGACGCCGCTCGTGGAGCTCGCCGCCGAGCGGGAGGAGCGGCCGGCCGAGGTCGTCCATCCGCTGCGCCGCGGCGTCCGGCAGGACCAGCGCTGACGGCGGAGAGCGTGCCGCGGGTGGCGATCGCCGGCGGCGGTCCGGCCGGCGCGGTCGCCGCCCTCGTCCTGGCGCGCCGCGGCGTCCAGGCCACGGTGCTCGAGGCCGGCGCCGCGCCGGCCCTGAAGGTCGGCGAGACCCTGCCGCCCAGCCTGGCGCCGCTGCTCGACGAGCTCGGGCTCGCCGGCGCGCTCCAGGCGGACGGCCATCACCTCCGGTCGCAGGGGAACCGTTCCTTCTGGGGCGCGCCGCGGGCCCGCGAGAGCCCCTTCCTCGCCAACCCGTACGGCGCCGGCTGGCACGTCGACCGCCGCCGCTTCGAGGCGCGGCTGGCCGCCGCCGCCCGCGATGCCGGGGCCGAGTGGCGCTGGGGCTGCCGCGTCGAGCGCGTCGAGCCCACCGCCCGCCGCGCCGCGGGAGCGCCGCGCTGGCGCCTCACCGTCGCCGCCGTCGAGGATCGGGAGGCGGAGGCCGATCGAGAGCCCGAGGCGGAGCGCCGCGCGTGCCGGCGCGAGGCGCTGGAGGCGGACTTCGTGGCCGACGCCACGGGACGCCTCTCCCGCCTCGCCCGCTCGCTCGGCGCCCGGCGGGTGCGCTACGACCGCCTGGTGGGCATCGCCGCGCTCCTCGCCAGCCCCACCCCCGCCGCCGACACCTACACCCAGGTCGAGGCGACGCCGGACGGCTGGTGGTACTCGGCCCTCCTCGCCGACGGCCGGCTGGCGGTGGCGCTGATGGGTGACGGCGACCTCCTCGCCCGCCCGCTCCTCGGCGCCCGTCCCGACTCCGCCGCCTGGTGGGCGCTGCTGCGGCGCACGGCGGCGACGCGGGAACGGGTGGAGGCCCACGGCTACCGGCCGGCGCCGCTCCACGCGCTGCCGGCGGAGAGCTCGCGCCTCGACGCCATCGCCGGCCCCGCCTGGCTGGCCTTGGGCGACGCCGCGGCCGCCTACGACCCGCTCTCGTCGCACGGCGTCGCCTCGGCCATGGGCTCGGGTTTCTACGCCGGCCACGCCATCGCCGACCTCCTCGCCGGCCGCGACGACGCCCGCCTCGCCTATCTCGACCTCCTGCAGACGGCCTACGGGACCTACCTCGATCTCCTGCGCGAGCAGTACGCCGGCGAGCGCCGCTGGCCGGACGCCGCGTTCTGGCGCCGCCGGCACGCGCCGGCCTTCGGGCTCGAAGCGCTGCCCTGAAAAACGCTGGTTTCTGGGCCGGGACCGCACGCGATCGAGCGGAGCGCCGGTGGGGGCTTGCGGGGCGTATAATGCTGTAGTAGCATTATTCCAGTCTCGCTGATGTCGGTGTCTCATAACCAGAAAGGAGTGTATGAGGATGAGGACTCGTCTCGCCGTCGCTCTCACCGTCGTACTGTTGCTCGCCGGCCGAGCCAGCTTGAGGGCCGATCAGAACCTCCTCGCCAATCCGGGCTTTTCCACCAGCCTCTCCGGCTGGCAGCCGGTGACGACGGTGCCGTCCGGCTCGGTCGCCTGGGATGGCACGCTGGACGCCGACGGCTCGTCCCGCTCCGGCTCGGCCCGGGGGGTCTTCTCCGCCGACGCCGTAGCCGGGCTCGTGCCGGTCCTCACCCAGTGCGTGCCGCTCAAGTTCGGGGCGACCTACGTCCTCGGGGGCGAGATCTTCATCCCGGAGGGCAACACGGCCGACGGGAGCGCCTTCCTCGGCGTCGTCGTCTACTCGAGCCCCGACTGCTCTGGGTTCCCCCCGCCCTCCTTTTCGAAGACGCCGCAGGTGACCGCCGTCGGTCAGTGGACGGCGGTCTCCACGACGTTCAATGCCCTCCGCGGCTCCTCGGCGCTCGTCTACCTGTTCATCGCCCCCAACACGCCGGGCACCTTCACCGCCAACTTCGACAACCTGATCGTCGCCGAGGGGAGGCCCTGCCACTCCGACTCCAACCGGACCTGCTTGAACGGCGACTAGCGGCGGAGGCCGGGTCGCGCCGCTCCCCGGGCCCGGCGGCATGCCGCCGGGCCCTTGTCGGCGCTTTCAGGCGCGATGGCGCCTCGCTGCCCTGAAAAACGTTGGTTTCTGGGCCGGGATCGCACGCGGCGGCGCTCCGCGCGGGCTCCGCAGGCCAACGCGTCGGCGCTCGGCCCGGCGGAGCAGCGGACTCTCGGTGCGCAACCGATGCTTCAGGAGGCGAGGCGATCGGGGCGGAGGCCGCCCCGATCAGGGCGGCGGTCGCCCCGAAGAGGGCGACGCTCGCCCTAGAGAGGGCGAGGCTCGCCCGCAAGAGGTACGGGGCTGTACCCAAAGAGGGCGGGGCTCGCCCCGAACAGGGCGAGAGTCGCCCCAGAAAGGGCAAGGCTCGCCCCGAACAGGGCGAGAGTCGCCCGAAAAAGGGCGGCGTTCGCCCCAAAGAGGGCGGCGCTCGCCCCAGACAGGGCGACGGTCGCCCGCGCTACGGGCACAAGGGCTCAAAAACGCTCGGCGGGATCGAAGCCACTACGATGGACGCGCCGGCGTCGGGGCCCGTGCCGCAGTCTACTCGAGCCGCGCCGGCGGCGCCTAGCGATGGAGCCACTCCAGCGCGGCGAGGATCCCAGTCAGGACGACCATCAGCCCGATGAGCATGCGCTGTGCCGTCGCTGTGATCTTTCCCTTGCGGCGCAGCGAGCTCGCCGCAGAGGACGACGAGACGAGCGTGAGCAGCAACATGAAGATCAACGACATGGGTCATCCCTCCTGGTCGTCGTAGGAGATCGGAGCGCCGGGCTGCGTGCTACATCTACCGTGCGAGCCGCGCCCGCCACGCGGGGCCGCGGCCTTTCTAGAACAGGTCGAAGACCAGGATCCGCGCCGGGATGGGGCCGTTGCGCACCGGGATCCGCCGGCGGGGACGCAGGCCGATGTCCTTTCCCAGACCTTCGCCGCCGGCGAGGACGGCCGCCTTCCACCCCTTGAAGCGCTGTTTGAGCAGGTCCCCCAGCGCCTTCCACTGCCCCGCCTCGCCGGGCACGCGCTCGCCGTAGGGCGGGTTGACGACGACGAGGCCGGGGCCGGGGGGCGGGACGAAATCCGCCGCGGGGCCGCGGGTGAGGGTCGCGCGGTCGTCGAGGCAGGCGAGCTTGAGATTCTCTTTCGCGGCGCGCAGGGCCATGCCGGCCGAGTCGTTGCCGAAGAGGTGGAGATCGGCCGCCGGGGCGGGCAGCGGCTCGGCGCGTATCCTCTCGAATTCCGCCGCGTCGAAGCCCGGCAGGCGCTCGAAGGCCCAGCCGGCGCGGAGCGACCCCGGCGCGAGGCCGAGAGCGAGCCATCCCGCCTCGATCAGCAGCGTCCCGGTGCCGCACATGGGGTCGACCACCGGTCCCTTGCCGTCCCATCCCGAGGCCAGAACGCAGGCGGCGGCGAGCTGCTCGCGCAGCGGCGCCGCGGCGGCGACGGCGCGGTAGCCGCGGCGGTCGAGCGGCTCGCCCGAGGTGTCGAGGAGGAGCGTCGCGCGGTCGCGGCGTAGGCGCAGGCGCAGGTAAAGGTCGGGGTTCTCGCGGTCGACGTCGCCGCGCCGGCCGTGGCGGTCGCGCTGGCCGTCGACCAGGCCGTCCTTGACGCGGAGCACCGCCCAGCGGGTGTCGGTCACCCCCGAGCCGCTGGCCGTCGCCTGGAGGACGAAGCTGCGGTCGGGATGGAGCAGCCCGCTGGCGTCGAGCGAGCCGCGCTCGAGGCTCGGCTCGGTCGTCCGGCCGCCAGACAGGGCCCGCGCGCCGGCGGCGAGCGCCTCGCCGTCGGGCGCCGCCCACGAGCCGAGGACGACGAGGACGCGGTTCGCCGTCCGCAGCCGCCAGTTGGCGCGCCAGCAGTCCTCCCAGCCGCCGCGGAAGGCGACCGCGCCGGTCTCCCGCGCCCGCTCCGCGATGCCCATCGCCGCGAGCTCGCCGTCGAGGATCTCCTCGAGCCCCGGCGCGCAAGTGGCGACGAGGTCGAGCGAGATCGTGGAGCGGGACATGGGAGCCGCCGAGTATGCCACGCGGCTGAGCGGCCCGGCGGGTGGGGAGGGAGGCGGCTAGCCGCCGGGTGAAGCGCCGCGGCCACGACCAGCCGCTGGCGCAGGCGAGAGTGCTATCATTGATAGCATGAGCGCGAACCGGGACAGGACGAAGAACCAACTGATCGTGAGGAACCTGGAGGAAGAGGTCGTCCGCGAGCTCAAGGTCCGCGCCGCTCGCCACGGGCGCTCGGCCGAGGCCGAGCACCGGGAGATCCTCCGCCAGGCCCTCGTGCCGGCGGAGGCGAGGAGATCCTTGAAGGATCTCCTCCTCGCCATCCCGCAGGTGGGTGAGGACTCTGACTTCGCGCGCCGGGAGGACCGCGGACGCGAGGTCGACCTCTGAGCTACCTCGTCGATACCAACGTCGTTTCCGAGCTCCGCAAGGGCCGGCGCTGCGACTCCGGCGTGGCCGCCTGGTTCGCCGGAGTCTCTGCCGGCGAGATCTACCTCTCGGCCCTCACCGTGGGCGAGATCCGCAAGGGGATCGAGAGCATCCGCCGCCGCGATGCGGCCTCCGCGGAGGCTCTGGAGGCCTGGCTCCGCGAGCTCGTGGCCGCTCACTCCGACCGCATCCTGACGGTCGACCAGGAAATCGCCGAGCAGTGGGGCCGATTCAACGTTCCGACTCCCCTGCCGGTGATCGATGGCCTCCTCGCCGCCACGGCGCAGGTCTACGGCCTCACCCTCGTTACGCGCAACCTCGCCGACGTCCTGCGGACGGGTGTCGAGTGCCTGAACCCCTTCCGCGCATCGTCCTCGTAAGTCCGGGGCGCCCTCCCGCTGCTTCGTCGCCGAGCCCTCAGCCGGCGCGGACCTTGGCGGTGCCGAGGCCCTCGCAGCGAGGTATGGCCTAGAAGCCAGAACGACGTAGTACGCCGAGAGCGGACAGGATTCGATGCGGCCATGCTACGACTTGTGTCCTGCCCTTGACTCGGCGGTAAGAAGGCGATTTCCTACCGGTACTGGCCCACTTTGCGAGCCAGATACGAGCACACATCGGCATTTGGATGGACGACCTCCTTCAGGACCTTTTCAACCAGACCATCGAGACCGGGCTTGGGAACTTGGCCGTTCGTGAGTTGGCTGCTGCTTGGTGCCAGAACGTTGGGGCCACCAAGGGGCCGATGGGTACGGGCATGGTCGAGGAGATGACTGGGCTTCCGATCAGCGGAGGGAGTCTACGGTGCGAATACGCCAAGGCACCGACGATGTTCAGCATGGTCTTGGAGCATACCGCTCTGGACTTCTACGAGCAGAACTGCATCCGTTGCCTCCATCGAAAGCCAACGGATGCGACCGAGCACCTCGGTACGTGGGCCGACGCACTGATCGCAGAGCGCGAGGAGCTTCGCCGACAGCAAGAAAAGGCACTCCGGCAAGCGATGGAGGAGCGCCGGCGACGTCATCAGGAACGCCGGCTGCTTCTCGGCGCCCCGAATCCCACACTTCAGTCGATCCTGGACCTCGTCGACCGCATCGATGCCGAAGCTCGCGACGTTGAAGCAGAGCGGCTGCTCCTTAGGCACGCCGAAATGTCGCCAGGCGATTTCCCCGACGAGCTCATCGACCATATGACGAACGAGTCGATCGCGATAGGGAACGATACCCTCCTTGAATCGGTCATTGCAGTCTTTCAGCGCCAGGGTCGACCGGACAACGCTCGCATGCTCAAGGTAGCATTCGATGCGGTAGGTCGCGGAGTTGCGGCCGCAGCTGCCGGACGGGTCGTTGCAGCCCACGCCGAGCGCTTCGACGTTGATGATGCTTCGCTGGAAGGGATCCTGCTCCTCGCTGCCGGTCGGACGGACGACATTGGACACCCGGATCGTTTCGGCGCAGAGCCGGCGCCACTGATTCATTTCTACGACCTTGAGCCTGAACGCGCGATCCAACTTCTCGGTGCTAAGTTGTGCAACGACGAGGTCCAGTGGCGAGCGACGGCGGCACATGCCGCCGACAATTTGGTCGGGGCACGACCCGACGCCGGATCGCACCTTCTTTCAGCGCTGCTCGATTCGATCCAAATCCCCGACAATAGCCTCTATCTTGGCGATCCCTTCGCCTCCGGTCAAGTACGCAACGTCATTGCGAACGTCGTCGCCAATGATCCTTTCAAAGCGGCTCGCGAAATCGATAACCGGCTGAAGACAGCGGACGTATCTTACGCGCGTCAGCTGTGGGGTTGCTATCACAAAGCCGCTAGTAGGACACATAATGAGCCGTTGACGAAGGATGTCGCGGAGACAATCGTCACACGTGGCATCGCTTTGCTTCGGCAGGATCTCGATCCAGAGCTTCTGAGAGATGTGGCGAATACGTTTCAACTGATGGCCTGCTATCGCGCGGGCAGCCTCGAGCTACCTCTTGCTGTCGCGATCGAGATCACTCTCCTATGGGCGCTTCGGGTCGAGGTATACGACGCCTCCAACCCCGGTACCGCAGACGCAGCTTCGCCGGACCAAGCGATACTTGCTTCCCTAGAGTGGGAGAGAAAGCAGATATGGCTCCGCTCCGTGCTCAACGATCTTAAGAAAGTCCTAGAGGTATGCGCAGCCAGCCGTCCGAGCGACTACGTCGAGCTGGTGGTAGCAACTGCATGGAACGGCAGTGCCACCTCACAGCGAGCTCGCATTTCGCTGCTCGACGTGCTGGGTTCTGTCGTTCGAGAACAGATGCTCCTTGATCGCGCGGAGCCGCTGTTATTCGATGCACTCGAGAGCCACCAACCTGGGGTGCGGGCAGCCGCGCTGCGGGCATTTTCCAAAATTGGCGAGCACGAGCTCCCCCTTCCTGGAGAGCTGACTGACCGTGTCCTGGCCGCGCTGATGAACGACGACGTGCAAGCCGTTGTTTTCGCGGCGATCCGCGCCATTCGCCTAATCGATATACCTGCTGAGCGAACACTAGATGTCGTCAATTGGTTGCTAAAGTTCGCTCAGATCTATGGGCCCCTGAGGGTCTATGCCGAAGATGTCGCGCGTGCATTCCGTTGCGTGCTGCAGCTGTCGCACGGGCAAACGTACGAGGAAAGGGCCACAGGCGTGGTACTGCAATTGATCAGCGCATTCCCGAGCTTCGAATCCGGCAAGCTTCTAGATCGGCTCCCGCTTGAACACCATGCAGCATGGCCTGCAACCGCTGTGCGCGCCCTTCGCCTCGACCCGAATCCGAGGTACTACGGCATCGGCGATCACGAGCGTCAAAACCTTCTTCGCGAGTTAGCTGAGCTGCCCACAGACAAGCTTGCCCCTTTGTTCGAAGAGCTACAGGAAGTTGGTCTCGAGCGACTGCCTTACGACCACATCTGGGCCTGGGCAATCGCCGATGTGCTGGCCCTCCATCAACAGCATGCGCGCGCCGCGACGATCTGTGACGCGGTCGTGGCTGTTCTACGGGATAGTCGCGAGGAACGTCCGGCCAGGCGCTTCGCTCGCCAGATTGCGCTTGGCCACCATCTCGATTTGGCCGTAAGTAAGGGGGATGTCGACGCCCGCGAGCGCCTTCTTCAGGATTGGGAACATCTGGCTGGAGAGACAGACGACTGATGGACGAGCTTTATCCAGTCATTCGAGCGAACGGACTCCGGGAGCGCATAGAAGCACGAAGGCTGCTCGCAGTGACGCTCTCGGCGATCACGGCCGGCAAAGAGCCAGAGCAGACGACGTCCCGGGTTGCCGATCGACTGGTGCACGATCATCCTACGCAGGTTGGGAATGCTATCTGGGGGCTCGAGCAAGGATTGAGGGCCCTTGCGAAGGCGGTGGAGTGGGAGCCAGCCGTCGCGGAAGCCGATTCCAATCCCAGCCGTTTTCGCGATGCCGCTCGATACCTCGCTGGCAAGGCGCTTGCCTGCGAGAAGCTTGGAGCCTGGGACGAGAGTCTGCTGCAAGCATTGAAAATCCTAGCTGGCCTCAATGACCTGGAAGATGTGCGCCGATCAGCGGGACTGCTCGAGCGCGTGCCGGTCCCTGGGGCGGTGACGAATCTTCTCGATCCCCATCGTGATGGTAGCCCGGCAGTGGTCAAAGACGAGGGGGAGACTGCTCCCTCTGTGCTGCTTCGCTTCACGCTTGACGACGAGCCAGTCTCCTGGCCAATGGCCCTCAACCCCGGCCATGCCTATCGGCTCGGGGCACACGTGACAGTCGAGAGGTGGCCGTCACAGGCGGAGCGACTCTTCATTGATCTAGAGAGTGCGGTGCCGGCCAGCATCATCGAGCGGAACCCAATTGTCGTTCCTCGTGGCAAGCAAGTCGGCGAGGCTTATCTCGTGCCGAAGGCCGAGATCGGTCCCAACGACAGCGTCCATCTAACGCCGGCCGTGTCTTTCGAGTTCGGCCGTGGGGTGCGCAGTGCTGCCAGCGTGGTTGGCCAGCGGTCACTCCGTGTCACCACCTTTGATCCAAGCGCTATCGGCTCGGGCCAGCCTATGGTCGCACAGCGGATTATCGAGCTGTTGGCAGAGTTGGACGCCAAGATCCCGACGCTACCACCGCAGGATCGCCGGAATCTCGTTCATCTGCTCGATGCGACGGCTCGGTTCGCTGCAATTGCCAACGAACGAGCCGACTTGCTCGCGCTCAACGAGCTTGCCTTTCAGGCCAAGCTAAAGCAGGCATTCGTCCAGGATCGCTTTATCGGTCGTCGGATTCAGGAAGCGTCCAAGCTGGGTCGTGGCACTGCCGATCTCTTGTTGGAGCGCATCGTCGATGAACTCAAGATCAATCACAAGGGGATCGATCTCGATGGTGCCGATCGGTACGTCAGGCAGCCAACGCAGTATGCGTCTGCCGGAGACTGTCCGATCTCGATGCTGACGATACTCGATGACTCTCCGAAATCGGATCCTCCTGGCGTTCAAAGCAACTATATGCGATGGGCCTACCCGAAGCTCCAAGGAGCGTCCAAGCCCGGAGTACCGTCTATGGTCGCAGTCGTCATCATTCCTATTGGCTTCCCGGTACCGAGCGAGTGGAGCGATCGAAAGAAGGGCGATGTGGAGCACGGCGCGTAGTCTGCGGCCTGCGATGGTGCCACGGGTACCGGTTCCTGAATTTCGATGGTTCTGCGGCTTCCTCCAGAAGACTGCGCAGGATGTGGATGGTTGTCCCTACCCATGAATCGGGCGTCAATCACGGCCCGGGTACCCCTCAGCGACACCCCCGGATTTGGCTTCGCTCCAGCTAGGCTCCGGGTTTGGCGCTACGCACCCATTGCGCAGGCAGCGGCGCTGCCCAACTCCGCGGTAACGACTCCTGGGCTCGGGACCGCTTAAATCTTGCGCGGAGCGCTTATCTTTTACGCGGAGTCCTTCCTTCTGCGAGGGAGCTGGTAAATCTTGCAGGGAGCCGTTAAATCTCGCGCGGAGCGCTTGCATCTCGCAAGGAGTTCTTGCAGGGAGCCCTTATTTCTGCTCGGAGAGCTTGCCGAGCACCTCGGCAGCGAGAACATCGGCGGAAGGCCGGCGGCGGGCGCGATCGGCGCCGAGGCCAGGTGACAAAACCCGCCCCCGTTGTCACCTCCCCTCGACTGACACTGTCACCCGCCGCTCCTAGGCTCTCCCCCAGTCGGCGCCATCGGGCGCCGGAGACCCCGGAACGAACCCGCCCATGTCGATCGTCCTCGAGCAGCTCACCAAGCGCTACCAGGGCCATCCGGTGGTCAACAATGTCTCGCTCGAGGTCGCCGACGGCGAGTTCTTCGTCCTCCTGGGCCCCTCGGGGAGCGGCAAGAGCACGGTGCTGCGGATGATCGCCGGCTTGACCGGGGTCGACGCCGGGCGCGTGCTCCTCCACGGCCGCGAGGTGACCGACCTGCCGCCCAAGCGCCGCGGCGTCGGCTTCGTCTTCCAGCACTACGCGCTCTTCCGCGGCATGAGCGTCGCCGACAACATCGAGTTCGCGCTCAGCATCCGCAAGATCCCCGCACCCGAGCGCCGCCGCCGCCGCGACGAGCTCCTCGAGCTGGTGGGCTTGGCCGGCCTCGGCGGCCGCATGCCGACCCAGCTCTCGGGCGGCCAGCAGCAGCGCGTGGCCCTGGCGCGCGCCCTCGCCCACCAGCCCGAGGTCCTCCTCCTCGACGAGCCGTTCGGCGCCCTCGACGCGCGCATCCGCACCGAGCTGCGCCGCACCATCCGCGAGATCCAGCGCGAGATCCGGCTGACGACGGTCTTCGTGACCCACGATCAGGAGGAGGCCTTCGAGCTCGCCGACCGCCTGGCGGTGATGAACTTCGGGCGCCTCCTGGAGCAGGGGCCGCCGCAGGAGCTCTACCTGCGCCCGCAGACCGAGTTCGTCGCCACCTTCCTCGGCACCGCCAACCTCCTCGTCGGCGAGGTCACCGCCAAGGGGGTCAAGGTCGGGCCGCTCGAGTTCCCCCTCGCCACCCAGGGCGAGCCGCCGGCCGACCCGCGGCGCGTGCAGGTGCTCTTCCGCCCGGAGGACGTGGCTCTGCGCGCCACCCAGGCCGAGACGGTCAATCCGCTCCTCGGCCAGGGCGTCGTCGAGCAGACGAGCTTCCTGGGCTCGGTCGAGCGCCTCCGGCTGCGCCTGCCGGCTCTCCCCGGCGCGCGGCCGATCGCCCCGGCGGCCCCCTTCGGCGGCGACTTCCTCCTCGTCGAGGCGAGCCGCACGCAGTACCAGTCGCGCCGCGAGCCGCTCAAGCCCGGCGACGAGGTGTGGGTCGGCGTGCGCCGGATGCATGCGCTGGTCCACCCCGGCCTGTCGCTCCTCCTGCCGATCGACGGCTCGCCCGAGTCGCGCGCCGCGGTCTTCCTCGCCGGCCAGATCGCCCGGCTCTCCCACGCGCGGGTGACCGTCCTCGGCTGCGCCGCCGCGCGGGCGGCGGGCGTCGCGCGGGGGGCGAGCGCCGACGGCCTCCTGCAGGAGGCGAAGGAGCGGCTGGGGAGCGGCCTCGCCTCGGTCGAGGCCCGCGCCGTCGCCGACGGCCTCGCCGAGGCGGTGGTCCGCGAGTCCGAGCGCGGCGAGCACGATCTCGTGGTGCTGGGCTACTCGCGGCGCGACGGCGTCGCCTTGGCCGAGCGGGCTCTGCAGGCCGGCGAGCACCATCTCTTGATGGTCCCCGCCGAGGGCGCCGGCGAGCGGCCGATCCCCTCGCGCGTCCTCGTCTGCGTCGCGGTGGGGGAGCCGGGCAAGGAGGACGTCCTCTTCGCCGGCCGCCTGGTGCGCCATCTCGGCGCCGAGGCGACGGTGCTCAAGGTGATCGCCGACGGCCACCGCTCCGAGCGCTCCATCCGCGCCGCCCGTTCCGCCTATTCCGCCCGCTCCGATCGCTCCGACCGCGCCGACCGTTCCGACGTCCTGACGGCCGCCGAGCGGCCGGCGCCGCCCGAGGCGCCGCTGCAGATCGAGCGCTTCCTCGCCGCCAGCGCCCGCTCCCTCGGGCGCCTCGGCGTGCCGGCCTCGACGCGCGTGCGCCGCGGCGCCGTGGTGCGGGAGATCCGCGGCGAGATGGAGCAGGGCGGGCACAACCTCCTCGTCCTCGGCGCCCCGCTCGCCGACCGGCGCGGCCGCGTCGGGCTCGAGGGGGTAGTGCAGACCCTGCTCGAGCAGTCGGCGCACCCGGTGCTGATCGTCCGTTCGCGCCAGGAGGCGTCCTGAGCGTCGCAATTTTCATGGAGAGACCCGCGATGAGCACTCCCGATTCCACCCCCTTGGAGAGCCCATGCTGAGATTCGCGCTCGCGTCCGCCCTCGTCGCCATCGCCCTCGCCGCCGCTCCCGCCGTCGCCGCGGCGCCCAGGGACGTCACCCTCCTCAACGTCTCCTACGACCCGACGCGCGAGCTCTACCAGGACTTCAACACCGTGTTCGCGCGCTACTGGAAGGGGAAGACCGGCCAGAGCGTGACGGTGCAGCAGTCGCACGGCGGCTCCGGCAAGCAGGCGCGCTCGGTCGCCGACGGCCTCGAGGCGGACGTGGTGACGCTCGGTCTCGCCTACGACGTCGACTCGCTCGCCGCCGCCGGGCTGCTGCCGGCCAACTGGCAGACCCTGCTGCCCAACCACAGCACGCCCTACACCTCGACGATCGTCTTCCTGGTGCGCAAGGGAAATCCCAAGCGGATCCACGACTGGCCGGACCTGGTGCGGCCGGGCATCCAGGTCATCACCCCCAATCCCAAGACCTCGGGAGGCGCGCGGTGGAACTACCTGGCCGCCTGGGGATACGCGTTGAAGGCCAACGGCGGCAACCAGGGCAAGGCGCGCGACTTCGTCGCGCGGCTCTACAAGAACGTGCCGGTTCTGGACACCGGCGCCCGCGGCTCGACGGTGACCTTCGTCGAGCGCGGGCTGGGCGACGTGCTGATCGCCTGGGAGAACGAGGCGATCTACTCGGTCGAGAAGCTGGGCAAGGGCAAGCTCGAGATCGTCGCCCCGTCCGTCTCGGTCCTCGCCGAGCCGCCGGTCGCGGTGGTCGCCAAGGTGGCGCAGAAGCACCGCACCACCGAGGTCGCCCGCGCCTATCTCGAGTACCTCTATACGGCGGAGGGGCAGGAGGTCGCCGCCCGCAACCACTACCGGCCGCGCAACGCCGCGGTCGCCGCCCGGCACGCCGCGCAGTTCCCCAAGGTGCAGCTCTTCGACATCAACCTCTTCGGCGGCTGGACCCGAGCGCAGAAGACGCACTTCGCGGACGGCGGGGTGTTCGACCAGATCTACGGAGCGAAGTAGCGGGGCATGGTCCTCCCCGAGCGGCCCGCCGGGCCCTGGCCGGACCGCGAGGCGAGCGCCGAGCCGCCGCCGGCGGTGCCGGCGACGCCGGTGCCGCCGGTGGCTCCCCCCGCCGCCGCGGCCCGCCGCCGGCCGCCGCGCCACGCCGTGCTGCCCGGCTTCGGCCTGGCGATGGGCTTCACGCTCCTCTACCTCACCTTTATCGTCTTCATCCCGCTCTCGACCGTCCTCTTGAAGAGCGCCTCCCTCACCTGGGCCGGCTTCCTGCGGACGGTCTCCTCGCCGCGCGCCCTCGCCGCCTATCGGCTGTCGCTCGGCGCCTCCGCCCTCGCCGCCGTCATCAACGGCGTCTTCGGCGTCCTCGTCGCCTGGGTGCTCGAGCGCTACCGCTTCCCGGGCAAGCGCCTGGTGGACGCCCTGGTCGACCTGCCGTTCGCGCTCCCCACGGCGGTCGCCGGCATCGCGCTCGCCTCGGTCTACGCCGGCAACGGCTGGGTGGGCCGCTTCCTCGAGCCGCTGGGGATCCACGTCGCCTACACGCCGCTCGGGGTGGTCGTGGCGCTCACCTTCATCGGCCTGCCGTTCGTCGTGCGCACGGTGCAGCCGGTGCTCGCGGACCTCGACACCGAGCTCGAGGAGGCGGCCTCGACGCTCGGCGCCTCGCGCGGCCAGATCTTCCGGCGCGTCATCCTGCCGGAGCTCGTCCCCGCCGCCGCCACCGGCTTCGTCCTCGCCTTCGCCCGCGCCCTCGGGGAGTACGGCTCGGTCATCTTCATCGCCGGCAACCTGCCGCTCAAATCGGAGATCGTGCCGCTCCTCATCATGATCAAGCTCGAGGAATTCGATTATCCGGGGGCGACGGCGATCGCCCTCGTCTTCCTCGCCATCTCGTTCGCCCTGCTGTTCCTCATCAACGTCCTCGCCTGGCGGCGCAGCCGTTTCCTCCGCGCCCGCGAGGAGGCGGCCTGATGGCCGGCGGACCGCCGCTCGCCGCCCGCCGCGGCGGTTCCGGCGAGCGCCAGGGCGCCCTGACGGAGCCGCGCGCGGTGCGCTGGGCGCTGACCGGCCTCGCCCTCGCCTTCCTCGGCTTCTTCCTCGTCGTGCCGCTCGCCCTCGTGCTCGCCAAGGGCTTCGCCGACGGCGCCGGCGCCTACTTGGCGGCGGTCCGCGAGCCGGTGGCGCGCGCCGCGATCAAGCTGACGCTCCTCGCCGCCGCCTGCGCCGTGCCGGTCAACCTCCTCTTCGGCCTCGCCGCCTCCTGGGCGATCGCCAAGTTCCGCTTCCGCGGCAAGAGCTTCCTCATCACCCTGATCGATCTGCCGTTCGCGGTCTCGCCGGTCATCGCCGGGATGCTCTTCGTGCTCCTCTTCGGCGCCCGCGGCCTGGTCGGCCCGTGGCTCCTCGCCCACGACGTCAAGGTCGTCTTCGCCCTCCCCGGCATCGTGCTGGCGACGATCTTCGTCACCTCGCCGCTGATCGCCCGCGAGCTCATCCCCCTCCTCCAGGCGCAGGGCAACGAGGAGGAGGAGGCCGCGGTCCTCCTCGGCGCCTCCGGCTGGCAGACCTTCCGCCGGGTGAGCCTCCCCAAGATGAAGTGGGGCCTGCTCTATGGAGTGGTGCTGTGCAACGCCCGCGCGATGGGCGAGTTCGGCGCCGTGTCGGTCGTCTCCGGGCACATCCGCGGCGTCACCAACACGCTGCCGCTCCACGTCGAGATCCTCTACAACGAGTATCAGTTCACCGCCGCCTTCGCCGTCGCCTCGCTGCTCACCTTCCTCGCCCTGGTCACCCTGGTGATCAAGAGCGCCATCGAATGGAAGGCCGGACGATGAGCGGGCGACCTGTTATAAATCCGCCGTGCCCTCCGGCCCGCGTCCGACACTCGGCCTGCTGACCGCCGCGCTCGCCGCGGCGCTCGCCCTGGGGATCGGCGCGCTCGCCGCCGCGGCCGGCGCGCGGCCGGCGCTCGTCGCCGGCGCCGTGGCCGCCGCGGCGGCCGCCGGCCTCGCCGCCGGCCGCCGGCTGGCGCGGCCGATCGGCGCGCTCACTCGCGGGGCGGCGCGCCTGGCGCGCGGCGACCTCGAGACGCCGGTCGTCTCGACGTCGGCCGGCTGGAGCGCCGGGTGGTCCGAGGCCGCGGCGCTCGCCGCGACGATGGAGGAGATGCGCCGGCGGCTCTACGGCCTGACCGCGGAGCTGCGCCGCCGGCAGGGGGAGTCGGAGGCCGTCCTCGCCGGCATCGCCGAGGGGGTCTTCGCCGTCGACCGCGACCGCCGGATCCGCTACATGAACCCGCAGGCCGCGGCGCTCCTCGGCATCGATCCGCGCCAGGCGGCGGCGGCGGTCGGCCGCTTCTGCGGCGACGTCCTCGACCCGCGCGGGGCCGGCGGCGAGCGCCCCTGCGACGAGGCCTGCCCGATCGTCCACGCCCGCTTCCGCGGCGGCGCGCGCGCCACGGAGCACCTGGTGCTCGCCTCGGGGGCGCGCCGCGCCGTCGTCGTCACCAGCTCGGCTCCCACCTCCGACCGGCAGTTCCAGGTGCTGCGCGACGAGACCGAGGTCGAGTCGGCGCGGCGCCTGCGCGACGCCGTGCTCGCCAACATCTCGCACGAGTTCAAGACGCCGCTCGCCGCCCAGCTCGCCTCGATCGAGCTCCTCTCCGAGCGGCTCGCCGAGGCCGAGGCCGGCGCCGAGGCGAGCGGCGGCGCGGGCGGCGCCGGAGCCCGCGAGCTGGTGCGCTCGCTCGAGCGCGGGACGCTCCGCCTGACGCAGCTCGTCGACAATCTCCTCGAGAGCGTGCGCATCGAGGCGGGAGAGGTCGGCATCCGCCGCCGCGCCGTGGCGCTCGACGAGGTCGTCGAGCAGGCGGTCGAGATGACGTCGCCGCTGATCGACCAGCGCCGGCAGCGGCTCTCGGTCGACCTGCCGTACCCGCTCCCCGCCGTCGCCGGCGATGCGCCGCGGCTCACCCAGGCGCTGGTCAACCTGCTCGCCAACGCCACCAAGTTCGCCCCCGAGGGCTCGGCGATCCGCGTCGGCGCCGCCGCCGAGGCCGACGGCGTCGCGCTGTGGGTGGAGGACGAGGGTCCCGGCCTGCCGGAGGACCCGGAGGCGTCGCTCTTCGGGCGCTTCGTCCGGACGCCCCGCACGCCCCATTCAGCCCATCCGGCGGACGCCGAGCCGGAGCCGGGCGGCGTCGGCCTCGGGCTCTGGATCGTCCAGTCGATCGTCGAGCGGCACGGCGGGCGGATCGAGATGCTGCCGGCGCGGGGCGCCGCGGGCGCGGCCGGGACGCGCGTGCGGATCATCCTGCCGATCATCCTGCCGCGCGCCGGCGGCGCGGAGGACGCGGCGTGAAGATCCTCATCGCCGACGACGACGCGGACCTCCGCGGGCTGATCGCCTACGCGCTGCGCCAGGCGGGGTACCTGGTGATCGAGGCGGCGGACGGCGCCGCCGCGCTCGCCGCCTACGAGCGCGAGGAGCCGTCGCTGGTGATCCTCGACGTCAACATGCCGCGGCTGTCGGGCTTCGAGGTCTGCCGGAAGATCCGCCAGCGCAGCCCGGCGCCCGGCGGCACGCCGATCATGATGCTCACCGTGCGCGGCGCCGAGGAGGACCTGGTGCAGGGGCTGGACCTCGGGGCCGACGACTACCTGACCAAGCCGTTCAGCCCGCGCGCCCTGCTGGCGCGGGTGCGGGCGCTGCTGCGCCGCGCCGCGGTCGGCAAGCCGGCGCCGCTCCTCGCCGGCGACCTGGCGCTCGACCTCGAGCTCCAGGCGGTCGCGGTGGCCGGCAAGGCGCCGGTGCGCCTCACCCATCTCGAGCTCCGGCTGCTCCAGCTCCTCCTCGCCAACGCCGGCCACACGCTGCCGGCCGAGCGGCTGCTGTCGCACGTCTGGGGCCTGCGCGGCAGCGGCGACCGCCAGCTCCTGAAGCAGCTCGTCCATCGCCTGCGGCAGAAGCTCGAGGCCGACGCGGCGCATCCCCGCTACCTGGTGACCGTCACCGGCATCGGGTACGAGCTGCGGACGGACGGCCATGAGCGATGAGACTCGCTGCGGCGCCGAGCGCGGGCGATCCCGGCGCCGCTCCGGTGCCGCCGAGCGTCGCGCTGTCTCGATCGGCTGCGAGCCCGGCACCATGCAGAGAGGATCGACGTTCCCGACCGGAGCCAGCGACCATGCGAACCCCTAAGCTCTTCCTGCCGGCCCTACTCCTTCTCCTCAGCGCGGTCCCGATGGCGGGGGCGGGGGCGGCGGCGGTCGAGAGCGCCGGCCGGCGGCAAGCCGCGGTCCAGCTGGCGGACGGCGCCGTGCTGGCGGTCGACGCCGCGGCGAGGACCTTCACCCTCCATGGCAAGCGCGGCGACACGACCTTCGCCTGGGACGACGCGACGACCGTGCTGGGGCGCAAGAGCCCGGCCTACCTCAAGGTGGGCAGCAGCGTGACGGTCCAGTACACGGTCTCCGGGAGCGTCAAGCGGGCGGTCAAGATCGCCGTCCGTCCGGCCAAGCGGGGCGCCGAGCAGGGTTGATCGCGCCTACGATCCGCCCGCGGAGGAGCCCCATGCGCGCAGCTCGTCACCCCGCCTCCAAGCCCTGCGTCGCCCTGGCGCTCGGGCTCGGCATCGCCGCTTGGATCGGCGGCATGGTCGCCTGCCGAGGGGAGCATCCCGCGGCGCGGAGCACGGGGCCGACGGCGACCGCGACGGCGCGCGGCCAAGCGGCGGGCGGACACGTGACGCTCAGGGGAGATTACCGCGTCGACAAGGACGCGCTGACCACCTGCGCCCGCTTTCCCGACCACAGCTTCCAGGTGGCTTTGAACGCTCCCCAGGCGCCGCTCATCTTCCTCTACATCAAGAACTACGCCGGCGCCGGCACCTACGACGCCGAGGCCCGCGTGCGCGCCAACTACTCGGGGGAGACGATGCGGGTGTCGCGCGCCGCGGCGAGGACCGAGATCCGGGTGGTGCCCGCGGCGGACCACGACGACCTCATCTCCGGCACCTTCGCGGGCCGGTACCAGGGCGAGGGCGGGAAGGGAACGATCGCCGGCCGCTTCGAGAGCTGCCGGTACCCGCACCTGCCGCACTGAATCGACTCCCATCGCCAAAAGAAAACCCGGCTGCCTGGACGAGCCAGACAGCCGGGCGGGTTCTCGGCCGCGGACGCGCCGGTCAGACGGTGATCCGCGTGCCGTCGAACTTGGTGAAGGTCAGGCCCTGGAAGAAGCCGTCGCGGTTCTCGTTGTAGGTCGGCCGCTGGTCCTGCAGGATGCTGATCGCGATCTGCTCGCCGAGGAGCATCGACTGGAAGGAGTCCGACCGCCAGTGGACGCCGGCCTGGTTGCGGCCGGTGGCGATGTTCGAGGCGAGCTTGTTGAGCTCGCCGCCGATGGTGAGCGCCGGACCGGTATAGGGGAGGAGCGACAGGCCGTCGGGGCTCGCCACCACCGGGTTCTGGATGACGAAGGTCTCGTCGAAGAGCGCCTTCAGAATCGTCACGCTGGCGCCCGCGACCGTGGCATGGCCGGCGGTGTAGGACGGGTGCGTCGGCGAGCCTTCGGGGAAGGCCTGCGGGTGGAGGTAGCTGCCGAACCGGCTGTGGATGCGGTTGAGCACCGGCGAATTCAGCAGGTCGTTGTGGAGGATGCCGGGATAGCGGTTGGATGTCTTCTGCACGTGCACGCGGCCGCCCATGACCTCCGGGCGGATGCGGCGGTGCACGAACCACTTCTGGTTCCAGGTCGCCTTGAGGGCGCGGGTCGAGACCTCGGTGAGCAGGCCGACGAAGCCCGGAGGGCCGAAGGTGCCGAAGCCGGTCTGGGTGCGCGAGCTGACGTACGGGTTGCCCGGGTTGGGCGGGCAACCGATGCCGCCGCTCTCGGAGTCGACCGAGTTGGGGGGCGTGCCGAGGATGAGCAGGGCGTTGAAGTAGGCCTGGAAGAGCACGTCCATGTGCACCCAGGCGGCGATGTCGCGGCCGTTGCGGACCCAGCGCCGCTGCGGATCGAAGACGTTGCCCTCGGACGTGGTGCCGCCGTTCTGCACCGTCAGCCAGTCGCTGAAGGTCGTCATCTTGTCGGTGTTCGGCAGGAAGGTGCGCTGCTGGCGGCTGACGAACTCCGAGCCGTAGGGCGTCGGGAGCAGCATGAACTGCGAGAGATACGGCCCGGCGGCGCAGCCGGGGAGGACGTCGCGGAAGAGGGTCTGCGGCGTGACCAGGCCGCCCTGCCGGGGTCCCTTGAAGACCGAGAGGGCGTTGAGGTCGGCACAGGCCGCCGGGACGTCGGGGTGGGTCGCGAAGTCGTTGTAGTCGACGTCGCGCAGCAGCGCCATCCAGTACAGCTCGACCATCTCGCCGGCGTTCTCGGCGCTGGCGAGCGCCGGGGCCGGCGGCGCGGCGACGGCGTGGGCGTCGACGCCCTCGAGGTCGAAGGCGAGGCCCGACTGCGGGTCGGTCTGCGGCCGGCCGCCGCCCAGGATGACGTTCTCCCAGTCGTCGGGAGAGCCGCTGTCGAGCGCCCGCTGGAAGCTCGCGAAGGCGAGGCCGTCGACCTCGCCGAAACCGTTGTGCGGCAGGCCCTTGGTATAGGTGCCGAGGCGGGCGGGGTAGCGCTGCTCGTCGCCGTTGCTGCGCTGGTCCGGATGCTGCCTGTCGCGCTCGGCCTTGGCCGCGTCGACGCGGATCTTGTATGCGGCATTGATGCGCTGCTGGCCGCTGCCCACCCAGCCGTTGGGATCGCCGTCGCCGTCCTCGTGGCTGCGGTCGGCGACGGCCGCGCCGGCCTTCTTGATCAGCGGATCGATGCCCATCACGCCGGCGCCGGCGACCACCGCCGCACCGCCGACTCCGCCGAGGAACTTGCGGCGGCTGAGGCCCGATGAAACCGGAGCCTGTCCTTCTTCCGTACCACTTCCGAGACCGTTGCTGCCGTTCGTTGCCATAGAAGCATCTCCCTGCGGTTTGAGCTGATGCTCGGTCCACTCGCGATCCGCTCGGCCGATGGGGAACGGCTCCGGGGTGCGGGGGCCCTACCCCCCGCTCCTCGGATCCCGTGACGGCAGAAACGGGCTCACCTACCTCCTCAGTGTTCGCCGAATCCCGGCCGGGACAGCATCCCACCGCTCGCCGGTCCGGTGTCTACGAACGTTGGCTCTGGACGCTGGACAGGGCCGGCCGGCGGGGCGAAGATGTCTCCATGGCTGCCCTGAGACCGCTACCGACTCCACCCGCCCGACGCCTTCGCTCGTGCAGGCTCGGCCTCGCCGCGAGCCTCGCCCTGACAGCGGTCGTTGCGGTCGCCGCGGTCGCCGCGGCCGCCGACTGGCCCCAATTCGGCTTCGACTCCCGCCACGACGGCTGGAATCCGCTGGAGGTGTCGATCCGGCCCGGCAACGTTTCGACCCTTCACCTCCTTTATAGCGTGCATCTGCCGGCGGTCGCCGACGGCGCCCCCGCCTACCTCGCCGGAGCGGCGACCTCCGCGGGCCGGCGCGACGTCCTCTTCCTGACCACCAAGGACGGCCGCCTCCTCGCCCTCGACGCGGCGACCGGCGCCACGCTCTGGGCGCGCCAGGCCGCCGCCGGGCCGCGCTACACGACCTCCTCGCCGGCGCTCGATCCGGATCGCCTCCATGTCTATTCCTACGGCCTCGAGGGCCGGGTGCACAAGTACGCGGTCGCCGACGGCGCCGAGATCGCCGGCGGCGGCTGGCCAGAGCTCGCGACGCTCAAGCCGCAGGTGGAGAAGGGCTCCTCCGCCTTGACCGTGGCGACCGCCGGCGGCCGGTCCCATCTCTACGTGGCGAACGGCGGCTACCCCGGAGACCAGGGCGACTACCAGGGGCACGTGACGGCGATCGACCTCGCGAGCGGCGCCCAGCGGGTGTGGAACGCCGACTGCAGCGACCGCCCGGTCCATTTCAGCACCGGCAAGCAGCCGGACTGCGCCCACGTCCAGACCGCGGTCTGGGCGCGGCAGGGGGTGGTCTACGACGCCATGCTGGGACGGATCCTCTTCGCCACCGGCAACGGCGACTTCGACGCCGCCGGGGGCGGGCACGATTGGGGCGACAGCGTCCTCGCGCTCGCGCCGGACGGCACCGCCACCGGCGGGCTGCCGCTCGACAGCTACACCCCGGCCGAGTTCAAGCGCCTGCAGGACACGGACGCCGACCTCGGGAGCACCGCCCCGGCGATCCTCCCCGCCCCCGCCGCCCTCGCCGGGACCCGCTACGCCCACCTCGGCGTCCAGGGGGGCAAGGACGGGCTGCTGCGGCTGCTCGACCTGGCCGACCTCTCCGGCCACGGCGGCCCCGGCCGGCTCGGCGGCGAGCTCCAGAAGCTGCCGGTGCCGCAGGGGGGTGCGGTGCTCACCGCGCCGGCCGTGTGGGTCGATCCGGCCGACGGGTCCACCTGGGTCTTCGTCAGCAACGGCGCCGGCATCTCGGGCCTCCGCCTGGGGGTGAGCGCCGGCGGCGTGCCGAGCCTCGCCGCGCGCTGGACCGACCCGCAGGGCGGCAGCTCGCCCATCCTGGTCGGCGGGCCGGCGTCCGGCGCCGTGCTCTTCCAGGCGACCTTTTCGGGAGTGCGCGCGCTGGCGCCCGAGACCGGCGCCCCGCTGTGGTCCGACGCCACCCCGAACGGCCTCCACTGGGAGAGCCCGATCGCCGTCGACGGCCGCCTGTTCCTGACCGACGAGGCCGGCGACCTCCTCGCCTACGCGCCCGCCGCGCCGCCCGCCTGCGTCGCCGACGCCGCGACCCTCTGCCTCGCGGGCGGCCGCTTCGCCCTCCGCGCCTCCTGGGAGACCGGCGACGGCGCCCAGGGGACCGCCCATGCCGTGCCGGTCACCGCCGACACCGGCTATCTCTGGTTCTTCGCGCCGGCGAACGTCGAGGTGGTGGTCAAGGTGCTCGACGGCTGCCCGGTCGACGGCTCCTACTGGGTGTTCGCCGGCGGCCTGACCAACGTGCGCACGGTCCTCACCGTCACCGACAGCCGGACCGGCGCCGCCCGCACCTACGCGAATCCGCCGGGCACCGCCTTCCAGCCCATAGAGGACACCGGCGCTTTCCCCGCCTGTCCGTGACCGCGGCGGCGGGGGCGAGCCCCGAGCCTCCGCGCCGCGCCGGCCGCCGCTCGCACGGCGGGCCGACAGTTTTGGCATAATGACTCCCGCGATGGAATGGGTCTCGGAGGGGTGGCAGTGTCGAACGTGAGCGCGGCCGAGGAGGCCATCGAGGAAGCGGAGCCCCTGTCGCAGGACCGCGCCATCGCCGCGGCGCAGCGCTGGCTCCTCGACGCCCAGGCGCCGGACGGCCACTGGTGCGGCGAGCTCGAGGGCGACACGATCCTCGAGTCGGAGTACGTCCTCGTCTTCCACTTCCTCGACCGGCTGTCCGATCCGCGGGTGGCGAAGCTCGCCGCCTACCTCCGCCGCCAGCAGCTGCCGAACGGCGGCTGGGCCATCTATCCCGGCGGCCCGCCCGAGGTGAGCGCCTCGGTCAAGGCCTATCTCGCCCTCAAGCTCGCCGGCGACCCTCCCGGCGCGCCGCACATGGCGCGCGCCCGCGCCCGCATCCTGGAGCTCGGCGGCGTCGAGGCCTGCAACAGCTTCACCAAGCTCTATCTCGCGATCTGCGGCGAGTACGACTGGCGGCGCTGCCCGGCGGTGCCGCCGGAGATGGTCCTCCTGCCGCGCTGGTTCTACTTCAACCTCGCCGAGATCTCCTCCTGGTCGCGGGGGATCGTGGTGCCGCTGTCGATCATCTGGGCCCTGCGCCCGAGCCGGCCGCTCCCCGAGCGGGCGCGCATCCCCGAGCTGGCGGCGCCGCCCTTGGCCGCCGCCGCGGTGCCCCTCACCGGCAAGAGCCGCGCCTGGCGCGCCTTCTTCGACGCCCTCGACCGCGGCGTCAAGCTCACCGAGCGGCTGCCGGTCAAGCCGCTGCGCCGGCTCGCCCTCGACCGCGCCGAGGCCTGGACCCTCGAGCGGCTGGCGGAGAGCGACGGCCTGGGGGCGATCTTCCCGCCCATCGTCAACACCATCTTCGCCCTCGTCGCCCGCGGCTATCCGGCGGACCACCCGGCGGTCGCCGGGCAGATCGCCGAGCTGGCGCGCCTGGAGATCGACGACGGCGAGGCTCTGCGCCTGCAGCCCTGCTTCTCGGCGGTCTGGGATACCGCGCTCGCGGTGACCGGCCTCGCCGGCTCGGGAGCTCCGGCGGACGACCCGGCGCTCGTCGCGGCGGGGGAGTGGCTCCTCGCCAACGAGGTGCGGCAGCTCGGCGACTGGAGCGCCAAGGTGCCCGGCGCCGCCCCCAGCGGCTGGGCCTTCGAGTACCGCAACGCCTTCTACCCCGATTGCGACGACACCGCGGCGGTGCTGACCGCCCTCTCCTATCTCCCCTCGGCGCGGCGAGCCGAGGGGAGCGGCGCGGTCGAGCGCGGCCTCGCCTGGCTCCTCGCCATGCAGAACGAGGACGGCGGCTGGGGCGCCTTCGACCGCGGCTGCGACCGCGAGGTGCTGACCCATGTCCCCTTCGCCGACCACAACGCGCTCCTCGACCCGTCGACCGCCGACGTCACCGGCCGCGCCCTGGAGAGCCTGGCGCGCCTGGGCCTCGGCCGCGGCGCCCCGCCGGTCGAGCGCGCCATCGCCTTCCTCCGCTCCCAGCAGGAGGCGGACGGCGCCTGGTACGGACGCTGGGGCGTCAACTACATCTATGGCACCTGGCTGGCGCTGCGCGGCCTGTCGCGCTTCGGCGACATCTCCGGCGAGCCCTGGTGCGCGCGGGCGGTCGCCTGGCTCGTCGCCCACCAGAACGCGGACGGCGGCTGGGGCGAGTCGCCGCGCTCCTACGACGAGCCGGAGCTGCGCGGCATCGGCGACAGCACCGCCGCCCAGACCTCCTGGGCGCTCCTCGCCCTCTGCGCCGCCGGCCAGGCGGCGAGCCCGCTCGGCCGCGAGGCGATCGAGCGCGGCGTCCAGCACCTGCTCTCCACCCAGCGGCCGGACGGCCGTTGGATCGACGCGCCGTGGACCGGCACCGGTTTTCCGCGCGTCTTCTACCTGCGGTACCACCTCTACGCGACCTACTTCCCCCTGATGGCGCTCGCCGAAGCGCGGCGGGCGACGGAGGAGGAGGTCGAGATCGCGCCGCGTTCCCTGCCGGCGCTCGCCATTCCGGCGCTCGCCGGCGCGGCGCCGGCGGGATGGCACGGACAAGGAGCAGCCTCGTGAGATTTCCCCTCCACATCACGACCGACATGATCCAGCACCAGATCCGCCAGGGGCTGGCCGGCAACCGCCGGTACCCCTACGTGATGATGCTCGAGCCCCTCTACACCTGCAACCTGGCCTGCATCGGCTGCGCCGTCGAGCGCCACACCGGCAAGCTCAGGGACCGCCTGCCGCTCGCCACCTGCCTGCAGGCGCTCGACGAGTGCGGGGCGCCGGCGGTCTCGATCTGCGGCGGCGAGCCGACGGTCTACCCCGAGCTCCCCGAGCTCGTCGCCGGCATCATCGAGCGCAAGCGCCACATCTATCTGTGCACCAACGCGCTGCTCCTCGACGAGAAGGTCTACGGCATCATCCCGCCGCACCGGCGGCTGACCATCAACGTCCATCTCGACGGCATGCGCGAGACCCACGACAAGGTCTGTGCCAAGGCGGGGGTCTTCGACAAGGCGATCGAGATGATCCGCGAGGGCAAGCGCCGCGGCTATCACGTCATCACCAACACGACGGTCTTCAAGGAGACCGACGTCGAGGAGGTCCGCGAGCTCTGCGAGCTGCTGACCAGCCTCGACATCGACGGCATCCTGGTGGCGCCGGGCTACCAGTACGAGTCGGTCGAGCGCGACATTTTCCTCACCCGCATCGAGATCCAGGAGAAGTTCCGCCGCCTGCTGGGCTTCGCGCGGCAGTACCGGTTCACCTCGACGCCGATGTTCCTCGAGTTCGCCGCCGGCCTGCGCGACTACCAGTGCTCGCCATGGAGCACCGTCACCTTCACGCCGCTCGGCTGGAAGGGGCCCTGCTATCTGATCGGCAAGGGCTACACGATGTCGTGGCAGGAGTTCTGGAACGACACCGACTGGGAGTACTGGGAGTCGCGCCAGGACTCGCTCTGCCAGAACTGCGCCATGCACTCCGGCTTCGAGGCCTCGGTGGTGACCGAGGCGCGCCACAGCCCGCGCGACATGGCGCGCCTGGCGGCGTGGAACCTCGGCGGATGAGCCGCGGCGGCGAGACCGTCGCGGGCGGGAGAGGATGAAGGCCCTGGTCACCGGCGCCACCGGCTTCATCGGCGGCCACGTGGCGCGGGCGCTGGTCGCCCGCGGCCTCGAGGTGCGCTGCCTGGTGCGGCCGGCGGCGGAGCGCCGCCGCGACATCCTGGCGGGGCTGCCGGTCGAGATCGCGCCGGGCGACCTCACCGACCGCCCCTCGCTCGCCGCGGCGGTCGCCGGCTGCGAGTGGGTCTTCCACTGTGCCGCGGACTACCGGCTGGGCGTCGCCGACCCGTCGGCGATGGCCGCCACGAACGTCGGCGGCACCGAGAGCCTGCTCGCCGCGGCGGCCCGCGCGGGGGTCGCGCGGGTGGTCCACACGAGCAGCGTCGGTACGCTCGGGCACCACGCCGACGGCACCCCGGCCGACGAGGCGACGCCGGTTTCGCTCGGCGACATGATCGGCCCCTACAAGCGGACCAAGTACCAGGCCGAGCGCGCCGCCGAGGCCTGGGCGGCGAAGGGGCTGCCGGTCGTCATCGTCAACCCGTCGACCCCGGTGGGGGAGGGGGACGTGAAGCCGACGCCGACCGGGCGGATCATCGTCGACTTCCTTAGCGGCGGCTATCCGGCCTACGTCGACACCGGCCTCAACCTGATCGACGTGCGCGACGTCGCCCAAGGGCATCTCCTCGCCGCCGAGCGCGGGCGGGTGGGCGAGCGCTTCATCCTCGGCTGCCGCAACATGACGCTCAAGGAGATCCTCGACGCGCTGGCGGCGCTCAGCGGGATCGCGGCGCCGCGGGTCCGGGTGCCGCACTGGCTGCCGCTCGCCGCGGCCTACGTCGAGGAGGGCCTGGCGCGGCTCGGCTCGCGGCCGGCCCGGTTCACCCGCGAGGCGGTCCGCATGTCGCGCCACCGCATGTTCTTCGACGCCGGCAAGGCGGTGCGCGAGCTGGGGCTGCCGCAGACGCCGGTCGAGGCGGCGCTGGCGCGCGCCGTCGCCTGGTTCACCGAGAGCGGCTACGTGAAAGGCCGGGGATGAGCGCGGCGGACCGTCGATCCGATGCGGACCAGCCGGGTCATGGCGGGCCCGATTCGGGCCGGCTGACGGCGATCGTGAGCCCGCTGCCGGCGGAGCTCAGGGCGGTGCGCGCGCTGACCGCGATCGAGCGCACGGCCGGCGGCCTCGCCTTCGGCCGGCTGGGCGGCGCGCCGGTGGTGCTGGCGGCGACCGGCGATGGCGCGCCGGCGGCGGCGCGCGGCCTGGCGGCGCTCTTCGCCGCCGCCCGCGTCGATCGCCTGCTGGTGCTGGGCGTCGCCGGCGGGCTGTCGCCGGATCTCGCGCCGGGCGACCTCCTGGCGGCGCGCCGGGTGATCGAGGACGGGCGCGCGGCGCCGCCGCCGGACGCCGGCTGGCTCGCCGCGGCGGTCGCCGGTGGCGCCGTCTCGGGGACCGCGGTCAGCAGCGCTCGCATCCTCGTCACCCCGGCGGAGAAGCGCGCCGTCTTCCGCGCGCTGGCGGCGAGCGGAGCGGCCGGCCCGGCGACGGTCGACCTCGAGTCGGCGACCTATGCCCGTCTGGCGGCCGAGCGCGGGATTCCTTACCTCGTCGTCCGCGCGGTGATCGACGCCGCCGGCGAGCCGCTGCCGCTCGACTTCAACCGCGCCCGCGGCGCCGGGGGCGGCGTCCGGGAAGCGCGGGTGGTGGGGATGGCGCTCGCCCGGCCGCAGGTCTGGGGGGCGCTCGCCCAGCTGCGGCGCCGGCTGCGCGGCGGCGCCCGCGGGCTGGCGCGCCTTGCCGTCCTGCTCGCCCCGGCGGCGCCGGAGCCGGCCGAGGACGAGATATCCATAGCGCGCGGCAGCCGTGCCGCCGGGAGAGCTCGATGAGCATCGCGGAGCCGATCAGCCGTGCCATGACCGAGGGCGCCTGCAGCCCGACCGAGCTCGATTCCCTGCTCGAGAGGACCAGCCGCACCTTCGCCCTGGCGATCCCGCTGCTGCCGGAGCCGACCCGCCGCCAGGTCGGGCTCGCCTACCTCCTCTTCCGCATCGCCGACACCTTCGAGGATGCCGAGCTGTGGACGCGCGAGCGCAAGCTCGAGGCCCTGGAGCGCTTCACCGCGCTGCTCGACGAAGGGGCGACGGCGGCGGACGTCGCGCGGGAGACCGCGAGCTGGCTCGCCGCGCCGCCCTGCGGCCACGCCGGATATCTCGAGCTCCTGGAGCGCGCGCCGCAGGTCCTCGCCGCCTTCCATCAGCTCGGCGCCGGGCCGCGGCGGCTCATCGGCGAGCACACCCGGCGCACCGCCGAGGGCATGGCGCGGTTCGTCGCCTCGGCCGGCGAGGACGGCGCCGTCGAGCTCCACGACCTCACCGACCTGCAGAAGTACTGCTACGTGGTGGCGGGGATCGTCGGCGAGATGCTGACCGAGCTGTTCCTGCTCGGCCGCCGGGCGCTCGGCCCCGTGGCGCGCTACCTGCGCGAGCGCTCGGCCCGCTTCGGCGAGGCGCTGCAGCTCGTCAACATCCTCAAGGACTCGCTCGCCGACGCGGTGCACGGCCGGCGGTTCCTGCCCGAGGGTTGCGCGCTGGCGGAGGTCGCGGCGATCGCGCGCGGTGACATCTCCGCCGCCACCGAGTACGTCCTGGCGCTGCAGCGCGAGGGAGCGCCGCGCGGCATCGTCGCCTTCGTCGCCCTGCCGGTGCGGCTGGCGCGCGCGACGCTCGAGCTCCTCGACGAGAAGGGTCCGGGCGCCAAGCTCGGGAGAGCCGAGGTCTTCGGCATCGTCGAAGGTCTCGAGCGGGCGCTCGACGAGGGGTTGCCGGCGCTCTGAGACCTCGGGGCGGGGATCACTCCCGCACCGCCTCGACGCTCCCATCCCTCCGCATCGTGAACCTGGCGCCCCGCCAGGTGATGCGGCGGCCCGCCAGGCCGGCGCACCAGGCGACCGTGGTGAAGAGGTCGCGCACCGGCAGCCAGACGAGATCGCGGACGAGAGCGGAGAACGGCGGGCGGCCGCCGAGGTCGGCGGCGGCGCGGTGGACCACCGCGGCGCGCAGCAGGAGGGTCGCCAGGAGGGCGGCTAAGCCCCAGCGGGAAAAGCCGGTCGCGAGCGCCAGGAGGAGGGCGAGCGGCGTCGTCTGGGTGACGGCGAGGCCGGCGTAGTCGGCCGGCCGCACCGCCCGGATGCCGCGGTTCCAGCGCAGCTCGCGGTGCCACTGGCCGCGGAAGCTCTCGGCGCCCAGCACGTGGGTGACGACCGCCGGCGACAGCCGGGCCTCGAGGCCGAGCGCGGCGATGCGCGAGCCGATCTCGTAGTCGTCGAGCAGGCGGTCGCGGAAGGCGCCGTAGCCGCCGATCCGCTCGAGGTCGGCGCGGCGCAAGGCCATCGCCGCGCCGAGGGCGAAGCGGCGTCCGGCGAGGCGGTGGGCGAGGACCGCCGAGGGGACGAAGGCGCCGTCCAGATAGAGCCCGAGGAGGCGCGCGGCGAGGGTAACGCCGCCACGGCTCCGGTAGAGGCAGGAGACGAGGCCCACCGCGGGATCGGCGAGGGGGGCGACCAGCCGGCGCAGGGTGTCGGGCGGGGCATGGATGTCGCTGTCGGCGGGGATCAGGACCTCGCCGCGAGCCTCGGCCGCCAGGCGCTCGAGGAGGATGGTCTTCGGGTTGCCGTCCGCGCCCGCCGCCGTGATCAGCCCGATCGCGCGTTCGGGAAAGTCCCGCCGCAGGCGTTCGACGACGGCGACCGCCGGATCGTCGGCGCGGGCGGCCGCGAAGAGCAGCTCGAAATCCGGATAGTCCTGGCGGCAGAAGGAGGCGAAGCACTCGTACGCCTCGTGGTCCGCCCCCTTGACCGGCTTGAGGATCGAGACCGGCGGCCAGGCGGGCGGCGGAGCTCCTGGAGCCGGCGGAGCGAGGGGCGCCAGGAACCGCCGCAGGCAGGAGCTCGCGATCAGCCAGTAGGCCCAGCTCGCGGCGAGGAGGAGCGCCAGCAAGGCGACGAGGAGATGCATCTAGCCCGCGAGCCCGGCATAGGTGGTGAGGCGCAGGCCGCGGCGCGCCACCAGCTCGCGCACCCGCGGCGAGAGGAGCGCCGCGAGCTCGCCGGGGTTGGGGCCCAGGGGCTCGAGCCGCTCGCCGGCGGTGGGATGGAGATAGATCTCGGCGGTCGGCGCGTCGAGGCGCGCCAGGAGGTGGAGGAGGTAGCCCTCGCTCATCGCCCCGGTCTGCATCAGGCCATAGGTGCGCGCCGGGACGGCGAGGCCGGCGGCGCGGACGCGGGGCGCGGCACGGCGGGCGAGGAGGCCGAAGGCGAGCGCCCAGGCAGCCTTCTGGAAGGGCCGGCCGCGGTCCCAGGCGAGCGCCGGGCGGAGCGGGTCGCGCGGCAGCCGGACGCCGCGCGCGCCGTGGCGGACGGCGAGCGGCAGGAGGAGGTCGAGGACCGCCGGGTGGGCGTGGAGATGGAGGTGGCCGTCGACGTGCGAGAGGGGGAGCCCGGTCGCCGCGAAGCGCTCGAGCTGGCCGGCGATCTCGCGCTCGATCTCGGGCCGCGCGGCGCGGTGGGCGAGGCGCAGGCCGGCGGCGACGGGATCGTCGGCGAAGCGGCCGGAGGCGTCGACCAGGTGCGGCAGGTCGGCGGGGTCCGCGGCGGCGCGGCCGGCGACGAGGACCAGATGGAGGCCGACGGCGAGGCTCGGCGTCCGCCGGGCCATCGCCGCCGCTTCCTCGGCGGCGCCGCCGGTCACCATCAGGCTCGCCGAGGTGAGGATCCCCTCGCGGTGCGCGGCGAGCACCGCCGCGTTGATCTCCGGCGAGCGGCCGAAGTCGTCGGCGTTGACGATGAGGGCCGTGGGCACGGGAGACGGTGCGCGCGGCGCGCCGGTCACCCTGCCGCCGCGGGCCGGCCGGGAGGGACGATCACGGCGGCTCCCCGGATCCCCGAGCGCAGCGCCGCGAGCGCCTCGTTGGCGCGGGCGAGGGGGAACGGCTGGACGGTCGTCTCGACCGGCACCCGCGGGGCGAGGGCGAGGAACTCCTCGGCGTCTCGCCGGGTCAGGTTGGCGACCGAGCGGACGATCCGCTCCTCCCAGAGGAGCTCGTAAGGGAACGACGGGACATCGCTCATGTGGATCCCGGCGCAGACGACGATGCCGCCGCGGTCGACGGCGCGCAGAGCCGCCGGCACCAGCTCGCCGGCAGGGGCGAAGATCAGGGCGGCGTCGAGCGGCTCGGGGGGCCGCTCGTCCGCGCCGCCGGCCCACTCGGCGCCGAGCTCGCGGGCGAAGCGCTGGGCCGCCTCGTCGCCGGGCCGGGTGAAGGCGAAGACGCGCCGGCCCTGGTGGCGGGCGACCTGGGCGAGGATATGGGCGGCGGCGCCGAAGCCGTAGAAGCCGAGGCGCTCGCCGTCGCCCGCCAAGCGCAAGGCGCGATAGCCGATCAGGCCGGCGCAGAGGAGGGGCGCCGCCTGGAGGTCGGGGTAGCCGGCGGGGATGGGGAAGCAGAACCGCTCGTCCGCCACCGTCATCTCGGCATAGCCGCCGTCGATCTGGTAGCCGGTGAAGCGGGCGCCGACGCAGAGGTTCTCGCGCCCGGAGCGGCAGAAGCGGCAGGTGCCGTCGGTCCAGCCGAGCCAGGGGACGCCCACCCGCGTGCCGACCCGGAAGCGCCGGGCGCCGGGACCGCCCGCCATCACCGTGCCGACGATCTGGTGGCCGAGGACGAGCGGCAGCTTGGGCTCGGCCAGCTCGCCGTCGACGACGTGGAGGTCGGTCCGGCAGACCCCGCAGGCATGGACCCGCAGGAGGACCTGTCCCGGCCCCGGCTCGGGATCCGGAACCTCGGCCTCCCGCAGCGGCTGGCCCGCGGCCTCGAAGAGCATGGCGCGCACCGCGAGAGCTTACCGCGGCGCCCGCGAATCGCCTGGCACCTGTCCGCGAATCGCCTGGCACCTGGCGACGCCTATCCGCGAATCGCCTGGCACCTCGACTCGGGCGGATCGCCTGGCACCTATCCGGTGTTGCCCTTACAGCAGTCAAATCAATCGTTTAGGAGCGTAGACCATGGTGGCGAAACGAATCACCTGGCACCTCGGGCGAATCACCTGGCACCGCGAGATCGGCTGGCCAGCCACCAGCGCCTTGCCGCGACGAGCGACCAGACCGCCTCGACGAGGCCGAACGGCCAGGCTCCCTGGAGGAAGCCGTAGGCCGAGCCCAGGGCGCAGGAGCCGGCGAAGGCGAGGATGAACCAGCGGCTGCGCCGCTCGAGCGCGTAACAGACGAGCATCGCCGTCACCGCGAACAGGCCGAAGAGGGTGAGCCGGTCCATCGCCGCGGGCTCAGCCGCCCGCCGGGCGGGCGCCCGCCGCTGCCAACTGGGCGAGCACCGCGTCGCGCTCGGTGTGGACGAGGAGGATCAGGAGATCTCCCGGCCGCGCCCAGGCGAGGGCCTGCTCGACGGCGGCGGGATCGTCCGCGGCGCGGTCGAGGGCCTCTTGCGGCGCTCCCCGCCGGCGCAGCTCGTCTTCGAGGATCGCCGGGATCTCGCCCAGTTGCCGGCCGCGGAGCATGGTCGGCAGCTCCTTGATGACGATGCGGTCGGGACGGGAGCGCCAGGCGATCGCGGCGAGCTCGCGGAGAGCGGCCTCGTCGCGGTCTCCGGCCTGGCCGAGGATCAGCAGCCGCCGCGTGGCCGGAAGCGCGGCGGCCAGATGGAGCAGGGCGGCGAGGCCATGCGGGTTGTGGGCGTAGTCGAGGAGGATGCGGGCGCCTCCCACTTCCATCAGGTTGGCGCGGCCGGGATTGTCCGCCGGCGTGCCGCCGACGGCCGCGAGGCCGCGGGCGATCGCGTCGTCGGGGAATCCGAGGGCTTGGGCGAGCGCCGCGGCCGCCAGGGCGTTCGCCACGTTGTAGCGGGCGGCGCCGCCGAAGGTGACCGGGATGGCGGCGAGCCGGGCGACGGCCCGGCGGCGGCCCGCCCCGGCGAGGACCAGCTCGTCGCCGGCGAGGAGAGCGCCGGCGCCGCCGGCGGCGAGATGGGCCGCGAGGAGCGGATTCTCCGCCTCGAGGCTGAACCAGACGATGGGGGCGCGGGCGGCGGCCGGGCCGCGGCGGACGAGCTCGGGGTCGTCGGCGTTGAGCACGGCCGCGCCGCCCGGCCGCACGGCGCGGACCGGCACCAGCTTCGCCGCGGCGAGAGCGGCGAGGTCATGGACCCCGTACTCGCCCAGGTGGTCGGCGGCGACGTTGGTGACCGCCGCCGCGTCGGCGGCGGCGACGGCGAGCCCGCGGCGGAGCGTTCCCCCGCGTGCGGTCTCGAGGACGGCGACCTCCACCCGCCGGTCGCGCAGCAGCGTCCGCGCCCCTCCCGGCCCGGAGAAGTCGCCCCGCTCGATCGTCTCGCCGCCGACGGTGATGCGGTCGGTCGAGGTCGAGCCGGCGACGCGGCCGGCCGCCGCCGCGATCGCGGCGAGCAGGCGCACCGTCGTCGTCTTCCCGTTGGTGCCGGTGACGAGCGCCACCGGCACGTCGCGGACCGCCGTCCAATCGACCTCGCCAGCGGCGGGCAGCCGGGAGGTCGGCCAGGTCGCCGAGCCGGCGCCGAGGCCCACGGTCGCCTGGTCGGCATCCCAGAGGAAGGCGACGCCGCGCGCCGCCGCCGCGGCGGCGAGGGCGGCGAGCCGCGGGTTCCGCTCGGCGGCGATCGTCTCCCGGAGCCGGGCCGCGGTCTCGGCCTCGGTGGCGGTCGCCTCCGCGCTCGCGGTCGCCGCCCGACCGAGGGCGGCCTCGGTGGCGCGCCAGGCCTCCTCGGCGACCTCCGTCGCGGCGTAGAGGGCATCGAGGGGGGCGGAGAAGGCGAGGGAGAGCCCTCCGGGGTGACGGCGGGCGGCGAGCCGCTCGCCGCCCCAGCCGACGCCTTCGAGCAGCCGCCGCGCCCGCGAGCGCCAGAGGGCGAGCACGAGCTCGGCGTCGTCCGCGGCGGCGATGCCCGGCGGGGGAGGGGGGAGGGCGACCTCGACGACCGCGCCGGGCCCGTCGAGGAGGAGGCTGGGGCCGGTGAGCCGGCGGGAATCGACGATCGCCATGGCGTCAGGGTAGCGGAGCCGGCGGCGAGACTATATCGGGAGCGGCGCAGCGGCCGCCTCCGGCCCGCGGCCGGCATGTTGGTAGAATCTCCCCCCGGAGCGCGCGTCGATGCGCGTCGAGACGAATCCGGCAGCTCCCCGGCCGGACCGGACGACCCCCCGCCAGGCCCGCCGGGTGCTGGGTCCGTTTGGTCCCGAGGACGGCCGCCTGGAAGGGGGTTCGGGAGGGTGGTCCCGAGGGCGGTCGCCCGCAGCGGACCTAACGGACCCACTACCGCCCGCCACCGGGGGATGTGAGGAGACCCGCCGCATGGACGAAGACTCCGCGCCGGCCACCCGGCCGGGCCGGCTGATGGCGATCGGCGGCGCCGAGGACAAGACGCGCGAGCGCATCGTCCTGCGCCGCTTCGTCGAGCTCTCCGGCGGCGCCCAGGGCACGCTGCTGATCCTCGCCACCGCCTCCGAGCTGGCGGAGACCGGCGAGCGCTACAGCGACCTCTTTCGCGAGCTGGGGGTCGGCCGGGTCGCCGTCCTCCGCGTCGGCAACCGTCAGGACGCGCTCGCCGCCGGCCCGGAGGTGCTGGGCCTGTTGCGCGAGGCGACCGGCCTCTTTCTCACCGGCGGCAGCCAGCTCCGCTTCTCCGCCGCCCTCGGCGGCACGCCGCTCGCCGCCGCCATCCGCCGCCGCCACGCCGCGGGGATGGCGGTCGGCGGCACCAGCGCCGGCGCGTCGCTCCTCTCCGAGCACATGATCGCCCTGGGCGACGGCGGCAGCACCCCGCGGCGGCGCCTGGTCCACCTGGCCCAGGGGCTCGGCCTGGCGCCCGACCTCATCATCGACCAGCACTTCCAGCGCCGCGACCGCCTCGGCCGGCTGCTCACCGCCCTCTCCTACAATCCGGCGCCGCTGGGGATCGGGGTCGACGAGGACACCGCGGCGATCATCGAGCCGGAGGGCACGCTGCAGGTGATCGGCGCCGGCGCGGTCCTCGTCGTCGACGCGCGCCAGATGGCCTTCACCGACAGCTACGCCGTGCGCCGCGGCCAGCCGCTCGCCATGCTCGGTCTGAAGCTCGACGTGCTGACGACCGGCTGCGGCTACGACCTCCTGCGCCGGGAGGGGCTGCCGCCTCGGCGCGCCGACGCGGAGGTCTTCGGCGCGCCGCGCGAAGACCCGCGCGAATCCCCGGCGGAGGCGGCGGCCGCGCTGCGCGAATAGAGCCTGCCAGCTTGCCGGGCTCGCCGGCCCGTGCTACAAACCGCGCGTGATCCGCGGCCTGCCGCCGGCGCCCCACCCCTCCGGCCACCGGCCGGCTGCCCGTCGATGAAGATCCTGGAGACCCGCGTCTACCGCGGCCCCAACCTCTACGCGCTGCGGCCGGTGATCCGGCTGCGCGTCGACCTCGCGGAGCTCGAGGAGTTCCCGACGGCGAAGCTCCCCGGCTTCGCGGACCGGCTGCTCGCCCTGATCCCCACCCTCGGCGAGCACACCTGCTCGTACAAGGCGCCGGGCGGTTTCGTGCGCCGCATGACCGAGGACCAGGGCACCTGGCTCGGCCACGTCCTCGAGCACGTCGCGATCGAGCTGCAGTGCCTCGCCGGCACCCGCGTCAGCTACGGCAAGACGCGCAGCCACGGCCTGCCGAGCGGCCAGTACCACGTCGTCTACAGCTTCCTCGAGGAGAGCGTGGGGACCGCCGCGGCGGAGCTCGGCCTGCGGGTCGTCCGGCACCTGCTGCCGCCCGAGCGCGCCGCGCACGACCCCGGCCCGTTCGATTTCGCCGCCGAGCTCGAGGCGCTCGTCCGCCTCGCCCAGCGGCGCGCCTTCGGCCCTTCGACCGCGGCGCTGGTCGCCGCCGCCGAGGAGCGCGACATCCCGTGGATCCGCTTGAACGACCGCTCGCTGGTCCAGCTCGGCCATGGCCGCTACCAGCGCCGCATCCAGGCGACGGTGACGAGCGAGACCCGCCACACCGCGGTCGAGATCGCCTCGGACAAGCGGCTGACCAACCAGATCCTCGCCGACCTCGGGCTGCCGGTGCCGCGCCAGCGCCTGGTCTACGAGCCGGAAGCGGCCGTCGCGGCGGCCGCGGCGCTCGGCCTGCCGGTCGTCGTCAAGCCGCTCGACGGCAACCACGGCCGCGGCGTCTCGATCAACCTGCGCACCCCCGAGCAGGTGCTGCTCGCCTTCGAGAAGGCGCGCGACGAGGCGCGGACGGTCATCGTCGAGACGTTCCACGAGGGGAACGACTACCGGATCCTGGTGGTCAACGGCAAGGTGGTCGCGGTGGCCGAGCGGGTCCCCGGCCACGTGGTGGGGGACGGCCGCTCGTCGGTCGCCCAGCTGATCGAGCGGGTCAACGCCGATCCGCGCCGCGGCGTCGGCCACGAGAAGGTGCTGACCCGCCTCGAGGTCGACCACCAGGCGCTGCGGCTCCTCGCCGAGGCCGGCCTGACGCTCGACTCGGTGCTCGCCGACGGCCAGGTCGCCCCCCTGCGCTCGACCGGCAATCTCTCGACCGGCGGCACCTCGATCGACAAGACCGACGCCATCCACTACGACAACCGGATCATGGCCGAGCGCGGGGTCAAGGCGATCGGCCTCGACGTCGGCGGCGTCGACTTCATCTGCCCCGACATCTCGCGCAGCTACGCCGAGGTGGGCGGCGCCATCGTCGAGATCAACGCCGCGCCCGGCTTCCGCATGCACACCGCCCCGACCGAGGGGCCGCCGCGCGAGGTGGCGGGGCCGGTCATCGACATGCTCTTCCCCAAGGGCACCCCCTGCCGCATCCCCATCGCGGCGATCACCGGCACCAACGGCAAGACGACGACGACCCGCATGGTCGGCCACATCCTCAAGCTCTCCGGCCACACGGTGGGGATGGCGACCTCCGACGGCGTCTACATCGACGGCGTGCTGACCGTCGCCGGCGACATGACCGGACCGTGGGCGAGCCACCTCGTGCTGCGCGACCCGACGGTCGACGCGGCGGTGCTCGAGACGGCGCGCGGCGGCATCGTGCGCTCCGGGCTGGGATGGAGGAAGTGCAACGTCGGCGCGGTCCTGAACGTCGCCGCCGACCACCTGGGGATGGGCGGCATCGAGGACCTCGACGACCTGGCACGGGTCAAGCGCGTGATCGCCGAGGTGGCGCGGGACGTCTGCGTCCTGAACGCCGACGATCCGCGGGTCGCGGCGATGGCCGAGCACAGCCCGGGCAAGCCCTTCTACGTCACCGTCGACCGCCACAACGACCTGGTGCGCCGGCACATCCGCGAGCGCGGGCGGGCGCTGGTGCTCGAGGAGAGCCTGAACGGGCGCCTCTTGGTGCTCTACGAGGGGGAGGACCACATCCCGCTGCTCCTCGCGCGGCAGATCCCGGCCGCCGTCGAAGGGCACGCCCTCCACAACGTCCAGAACGCCATGTTCGCGGCGGCGATCGCCTGCGGCCTGGGGGTGAGCCTGGAGAACATCCGCCAGGGCCTGCGCACCTTCACCACCGACTTCTTCCAGACGCCGGGGCGGATGAACTTCTACAACGAGCACCCCTTCCGCGTCCTCCTCGACTACGCCCACAACGCCCACGGGATGGAGGCGATGGCGCGGATGATCCGCGCGCTCGGGGTGACCGGCCGGCGGATCGGCATCGTCTCGGCCCCCGGCGACCGCCGCGACGAGGACATCCATGCCCTGGCGCGGGTCGCGGCGCCGGCCTTCGACCTGGTGCTGCTGCGGGAGGACGACAACCTGCGGGGCCGCCAGTCCGGCGAGGTGGGGAGGCTCCTGCGCGAGGGGTTCCTCGCCGCCGGCTTCCCCGCCGACCGCATCGCGCCCGGGGTCTATCTGGAGCCGGAAGCGGTTCGCCAGGGCCTCGAGACCGCGCGGCCCGGCGACCTCCTGGTGATCTTCGGCGACGACCTGAACCGCGACTGGGAGCAGATCGTCGGCTTCGGCGCCCGCGGTGCCCCGGCGCCCGCCCTCCGCCCGGTCTTCGCCCCCGAGACCCAGCCGCTCTCCGCCGTACCCGACGGCCGCCCCGACGCGCCGGAGGCCACCGAGAACGAGGACTGAGCCGACAGTCTGGTCCCCGCCGGTCCTGGTTCTGTACAGCTCCCGTTGTCCGATCGACGAGCTCTGAAGGCGCGATGACTAGCGCCGGGATTCGGCGTCGGCGGCCAGGAGATCGGCGAGAAGGACGATGCGTCGGCGGAAGGAGTCGAGGTCGACGAACTCGTCGCGGGTGTGCATGCCGCCGCCGACCGGCCCGAGGCCGTCGAGGACCGGGATGCGGCCGGGGTCGGGGAGGAAGTTCGGGAACGAGATGCCGCCGCGCTGGCGGTCGGGGACGAGACGCCAGCCGCGCCGCGCCGCGAGCTCGACGGCGCGCTCGGCGACGGCGCGGTGCGGGCCGTCCGGGTCGACCGGCGGGATCGACGGGTCCGCCGTGAAGTCGAGCTCGGCGCCGGTCGCCACGGCGGTCTCGGCGGCGAGCTCGGCCAGACGCCGCGCCAGCTCCTCGCCCTCGGCGGGACGGAGGAAGCGCGCCTCGCCCTCGGCGACGGCGCGATCGGGGACGACGTTCAGCCGCTGGTCGCTCCGCAGGAGCCCGGCCTCGGCCGCGAGATCTTCGACGAAGCCGGCGTCGCCGGCCACCAGCCGCGCGCAGTTGACAGTCGGGCCGGCGCCGGGGAGCGACAGGGTTGCCGCCACCGCGGCCCAGCGCGCGGCCGCCGTCAGGGCCGAGCACCCCTGCCAGTAGGCGAGCCCGGAGTGGGCGGAGCGGCCGCGCACCGCGAGGTGCCAGGTGAACATCCCGCGCCGGCCGGCGACCAGGGTCTCCGCGCCGTCCGCCGCTGGCTCGCCCGGCTCGAGCACCCAGAGCGCCCGCGCCGCCTCGCCCCAGCGGCGGACCGCCCGGCGCGAGAGCTCGCCCCCCACCTCCTCGTCCGGCACCGCGACCAGGAGCAGGTCGTCGGGCGGCGCCTCGCCGCGCTCGGCGAGGAGATCGAGAGCGCCGATGAGCGTCGCCAGGCCCCCCTTCATGTCGATGGCGCCGGTCGCCACCAGGCGGCTCCCCTCGCGGCGGGGCGGCAGCGCCGGGAGGACGGTGTCCAAGTGGCCGAGGAGCAGCAGGTGGCCGCGGGAGGTGCCGGGTCCGCGCGCCGTCAGGACCGGCAGCCCGAGCGAGGTGCCAGGCTCTTCGCCGAGCGGCCCCGGCGAGGCCGGCGAGGTGCCAGGCTCTTCGCCGCGGATCTCCGGAGTGAGGCCGCGGGCGGCGAGCGCCCCGGCCAGGAGGTCGGCGGCGCGGCGCAGGCCGTCGCGGTCGCCGCTCGGGGAGGAGATCGCGGCGAGCTCGCCGAGGAAGGCGACGGCCCGCGCGAAGAGGGCGTCGGGTAGGCCGCTCGGCGCCATCAGGCCGGCGTCGTCCGATAGCGAGTCAGCATCGACCCGGCATCAGCCCTTGCCGGCGTTCGCCGCCGGACCCTGCCGGCGCAGCTCCGCCAGCAGGTCGCGGAAGGCCGGATCGTCGCGCAGCGCCGCGAAGTCGTCGTCCCTGGCGAGGCCCTCGGCGTCCTTGAATCCCAGGGCGATGGCATGCTTCAGGTCGTCGAGGGATCGCTTGCGGGCGCCGTTGCGCGAGCGGGTGGCGGCGAGGTTGTACCAGACATCCGGACGCTGGGGATAGATCTCGGCGGCGACCGCGTAGAGCAGCTCGGCGCGCCGGTAGTCCTGCCGCTTGAGATAGAGCTGCGGCAGGTAGAACGAGGTCTGGGCTCCCAGGGTGTTCAACTGGCGCTGCGCGGCGAGCGCCGGCTCGCTCGCCGGGTCCTTGGCGGCGCGCGCCTTGAGCTCGGGGATCTTCAGATCGGCGAGGAGCCGCGGCAGGTTGACCGGCCCGGACGCCGGGTCGGCGGCGGCGAGCGTCTGCCGCGCGTCCTGCACGTACTGGCGGGAGCGCTCGCGGAGCTCGCGCCGCTCCCGCCGGCGCGCCTTGACGTCTTGGGCGGCGGCGAGCTCGGCCGCCTTGGCCGCCGCGGGGGCGACGTCGACGAGCCCCGAGAACTCCTCGGCGATCGCCTGGTAGCGGTGCCAGGCGCTCAGACGGTCGCCGGCGGCCTCCAGGGCGCGGGCCTTGCCCAGGTCCTCGTTCCACAGGGCGGCGACGAGCGCCGGGTCGCGCGGCCGGGTCCCCGCCTTCATCGCCTGGACCTCGATCCACTGGATCGCCAGCGTCGCGAGCTCGGCCGGCATCCACTGGTGGGGGCCGGCGAACTCCTCGATGCGATGGGCGATGCGGAGGTCTCCCAGAGTCCCGTCGAGGTCCTCCATCTCGTCGAAGTTGAAGTCGAGGTTGCCGACCGTGCCGAAGAAGACGAAGGGCGTCTTCGCCGTCGGCGGCTGGCCCTCCGGGAAGCCGGCGCCGGCGCCGATCACCCCGGCGATGCTGCCGGGGACGGCGAGGGCCATGGTGCAGGAGGAGCGCACCGTCCCCGAGAAGCCGGCGGCGTAGACCCGCCGGTCGTCGATCGCGAAGCGGCGGTGGGTGTCGTTCCACATCGCCTGCATGGCCTTGAGGTTGGGCGCGAACGGCCCGTCGCTCGCCGAGTTCCACGAGCTCGCGAGGAGGTAGCCGTAGGTCTCCGCCGCCGCCCGGAAGCGCTCGGCCGGGATCATGGCGTGCTCGCGCGCGTCGAAGAGATAGACGATCGGCCAGCGCCGCGCCGGGTCGTAGGAGGAGGGCAGGTAGAGGGCGTAGGCCTCGGCCGGGTCCGAGGCGGCGACGACCTTTTCGACCAGGCTCCCGCGCGGCAGCCGAACCGCGGCACCCGCCGCCGGCGGCGCGGCGCCGGAGACCCCGGTCGTGCCGCCGATCGCGCAGAGGGCGAGCGCCGACGCGGCGGCGCCGAGGCGGCGGAGGCTTCCATCCATGCCCATGGAGGGATGGTACACCGGCCTCCCGCCGGCCGGCAGCCGGGGACGATGGCAGCCGGTTTGCAGTGACTTCTGGCGCCGCGGAGCGCCCTCCGCCGGCCTTGGGGAGGTGCTTCTCGATGAGCGTTCGCGTCCGCTTGAGCCTGGATTCCTCGCCCTCGCCTCTGCGCCTGGTACCCAACGAACGGCCGGCCGCCGCCGCCTCGCCGGACCCCGAGCGGCTCAACGAGACGCTGCCGTGGATCCAGCCCCGCCCCGCCTCCCTCGCCGCCGGCCCGCAGGTGCGCTGCATCCGCTGCGAGGGGCGGCTCGAGCCCGGGCGGGCGCCGGTCCATCTCGAGCGGCCCGGTTACCGGCTCGCCTGGGAGGCCCTCCCAGCCTGGGTCTGCAGCCGCTGCGAGGCCTCCTATTTCGAGGCGCGCGAGGTGCACCTCATCCGCCGCACCCTCGACCTGATGCGCCGGCTGGCCACTGGCCCGCACGCCTAGTCCCCGCGGCCGAGCGCCCCCGCGGGTCGTGCTATCCTTCCCCGCCCGTTCAAACGGGCGGCGTCCTGCCGTTCGATCCCCCAGCTCGAAGCCCTGGAGCCCGCGCCGTGCCGCCCATCGCGCGCCGCCCTCGAGAGTACGAAAGGAATCCCCGTGCCGCAGAAGACCCGTGACGACGTCAGAAACCTCGCCATCATCGCCCACGTCGACCACGGCAAGACGACGCTCGTCGACGCCATGCTCTGGCAGAGCGGGATCTTCCGCGCCAACGAGCACGTGGCCGAGCGGGTGATGGACTCGATCGACCTCGAGCGCGAGAAGGGGATCACCATCATGGCCAAGAACACGGCCGTCCTCTATCACGGCACGCGCATCAACATCGTCGACACCCCCGGCCACGCCGATTTCGGCGGCGAGGTCGAGCGCACCCTGAAGATGGTCGACGGCGTGCTCCTCCTGGTCGACGCCTCCGAGGGACCGCTGCCGCAGACCCGCTTCGTGCTGAAGAAGGCCCTCGAGGCGGGGCTGCCGCCGATCGTCGTCATCAACAAGATCGACCGCTCGGACGCCCGGCCGGCCGAGGTGCTCGACGAGGTGTTCGACCTCTTCATCGACCTCGACGCCACCGAGGATCAGCTCGACTTCCCGGTGCTCTACGCCAACGCCCGCGCCGGCACCTGCCGCCGCGCGCCCGACGGAGCGGACGAGACCTTGATCCCGCTCTTCGAGGAGATCCTCCGCTCGGTGCCGGCGCCGGTCTACGACCCCGAGGCGCCGCTGCAGTTCCTGGTGACGACGCTCGGCTACGACGACTACGTCGGCCGCCTGGCGATCGGCCGCCTGTTCAACGGCACCGTGCGCAAGGGGCAGGAGGCGGCGCTCTGCCGGCTCGACGGCAGCATCGTCCCCACCAAGGTCGCCATCCTCTACGGCTACGACGGCCTGAAGCGGGTCGAGGTGCAGGAGGCGGGGCCGGGCGACATCGCGGCGATCGCCGGCTTCGCCGAGGTGAGCATCGGCGAGACCCTTTCCGACCGCGAGCGGCCCCTCGCTCTCCCCCCGGTCAAGGTCGACGAGCCGACCATCGCCATGGTGCTCTCGGTCAACGACTCGCCTTTCTCGGGCCGCGACGGCAAGCACGTCACCTCGCGCAAGCTCAAGGAGCGGCTCGAGCGCGAGATGCTCGGCAACGTCTCGATCCGGGTCGAGCCCACCGCCTCGCCCGAGGCTTTCAAGGTCTCCGGCCGCGGCGAGCTCCAGCTCGCCATCCTCATCGAGATGATGCGCCGCGAGAGCTACGAGCTCGCGGCGGGCAAGCCCGAGGTGCTGACGCGGACGATCGACGGCGCCATGCACGAGCCGATGGAGCTGCTGACCATCGACTGCCCCGAGGAGTACGTCGGCGTCGTGACGCAGAAGATGGGCGTGCGCAAGGGGCGGATGATGCGCATGGTCAACCACGGCTCGGGACGGGTGCGGATGGAGTTCCGCGTGCCGTCGCGCGGCCTGATCGGTTTCCGCGCCGAGTTCCTCACCGACACCAAGGGCAGCGGCATCATGAACCACATCTTCGACGGCTACGACCGCTGGCACGGCGACATCGAGCACCGCGCGACCGGCGTCCTGGTCTCCGACCGCGCCGGACGGACGACCGCCTACGCCATCGAGCACCTGCAGCCGCGCGGCATCCTCTTCGTCTCGCCGGGCGAGGAGGTGTACGAGGGGATGGTGGTGGGGGAGAACGCGCGCGAGAACGACATGGACGTCAACATCACGCGCGAGAAGAAGCTCACCAACATGCGCGCCTCCGGCTCCGACGACACGGTGCACCTGGTGCCGCCGCGGGTGATGAACCTGGAGCAGGCGCTCGAGTTCATCCGCGAGGACGAGCTCGTCGAGGTGACCCCCAAGGCCTTCCGTCTGCGGAAGCGCATCCTCCCCGGCAACCGCCGGAAGTAGAGCTGAAAAACCGGCTCTCCGTAGCGGCCCTGGCAAGCTGGAATGCGGGTTGCAGCAATGTGCCGGAATGTCCGGCCGCTCACGGGCCGGGCAGGAAGGCACGGGGCTCGCGGGCGAGCCTCGCGTCCCCAGCCGGGCCTCCGTCCGGCAACGGGTAAGTCATTCGTGAGAGAACGGAGGTAGCATCATGAGAAAGCTACTCTATTCCGTCGCGATGCTGGGGCTCCTCGCCGCCCCGGCGGCGGCTGGCGAGTTCGGAGTGGTTGGCTCGTACTGGAATACCAAGGATGCTGGACAGGGCTATGGCGGCGGCATCAAGGCGAGCTGGAGCATCGTCGAGCTACGCGCCAGCTACTTCAACGACGTCACCGCCAACGAGCCGACGATCTTCACCGCCGGCCAGTTCAACAACGAGGGCAACAAGTTCAAGATCCACGCCGCCCCCCTCGAGGCCGGCCTGAAGTTCGACCTCGGCCACGACCAGCCGGTCATCCCCTACCTCGGCGGCGGCGCCGCTTACTATCTGCTGTCGACCAACCGCGGCAAGATCAAGGACGAGGCGGGCTGGTACGCGGTCGCCGGCCTCGACATCCCGACCCGCGCCGGCTTCGGCGTCAACGTCGAGGGGATCTACCGGGGGGTCAAGGCGACGGTCACCAACTTCGAGAACGCCGACCTCAAAGACAAGGTCAACCTGAAGCTCGACGGTTTCGGCGTCAACGCCGGCCTGGTCTGGAGGTTCTAAGAGCCAAGAGCGGGATCCTTGGGCAGGCGCCGCAACGCCTGCCCAAGGATCTTCTGGCGCCCATCCCCCCCGCCTCGCTCAGGCGGCACGCCCTCCTGTGGTACTGCGCTATGATTCCGCCGCCCTCCGGCGCGCGCGCTCGTCGCGCGCTTCCCGGCAGGACGCGATGCGGTGGCGCGGATCTCATATCGTGGTTCATGCGGAGGAGAGGCGATGAGACGACTGGTGCTCCTGTTGTCGATCTGTGGCGTGCTCGCCTGGAGCGGCCCCGCCGCGGCGGTGATCTGTGCCGTCGACGACGTCCCGGCGGCGACCCTGCTGCTGCCTTACTTCGAGGTCGACCTGGCCAACGAGTGGGGCATCACCACGTTCTTCAGCGTCAACAACGCCTCGGCGACCGCGGTCCTCGCCCACGTCGTCGTGTGGTCCGACGTCTCGGTGCCGGTCCTCGATTTCAACGTCTACCTGACCGGCTACGACGTCCAGTCGTTCAACCTGCGCGACGTGATCGAGCGCGGCATCCTGCCCAACACCGCCTCGGTCGGACAGGACCCGCACGACACCCTGAGCCCCAAGGGGCCGTTCTCCCAGGACATCAACTTCGCCAGCTGCCAGAACCAGCTGCCGCTGCCCGTGCTGGCGCCCGATTTCCTGGCCGACCTGCAGAGCTCCCTGACCGGCAAGTTCTCGACCCTCCAGGGCGGCTGCTCCGGCATCGACCACGGCGACCGGATCGCGCGCGGCTACGTGACCGTCGACACGGTCAGCAACTGCACCCTGCGCTTCCCCGGCGATGCCGGTTACTTCCTGAGCGGCGGCGGCGGGGACGCGACCGATCAGAACGTCCTCTGGGGCGACTACTTCTACCTCACCGAAGGGCAGAAGCTGGCCTCGGGCGACACGCTGGTGCACATCGAGGCCGATCCCACCAACCCGCAGACCAGCGTTCCCGGCCAGTACACGTTCTATGGCCGCTACGTCAACTGGACCGCCGTCGACAACCGCGAGCCGCTGGCGACGACCTTCGCCGTCCGTTTCCTCAACGGCGGCCCCTTCACCGGCGGCACGGATCTCCTGGTGTGGCGCGATTCGAAGGTCGACCAGGGGTCGTTTCCCTGCAGCCATGGGGCGCCCACCTGGTACCCGCTCGGCCAGGAGCAGGTCGTCATCTTCGACGAGCAGGAGCATCCGCAGCAGGCGCAGTCTTTCCCGGTCTCGCCGCAGCCGCGCAGCCCGAGCCTCGTGCCGTTCCCCGGCGAGGCGCAGCGCACGCACGTCGGCGGCACCTCGCTACCCGTCCCCTACGCCTTCGGCTGGCTCTACCTCGACCTCAACACCGCCGTCGGCGAGGCGGGCGCGAACCCGCGCGAGGATCCGATGGCGGCGCAGGCGTGGGTCAGCGCGGTGATGACGACCGACGGGCGCTTCAGCGTCGGCTACGACGCCGTGCATCTCGATAGCGCGTGCACCCCGTCCCATGCCCCGCTCGGACCGCCTTAGCGGCGAGGGCGGGGCGCGGGCGTCAAGTTCACATCCAACCGGGCATCCGAAGCCCAAGGAGTCACGATGAAACGAGCTGCGTTGTTCCTCGTACTGGTCGGCCTGTTCGCCCTGGCCGGCCAGGCGGGCGCCGTGATCTGCACGGTCGATGACGTGCCGGCGGCGACCCTGCTGCTCCCCTACTTCGAGGTCGACGCGGCCAACGCGAGCGGGGTCACCACCCTGTTCTCGATCAACAACGCCTCGGCGACCGCGGTCCTCGCCCACGTCACGGTGTGGACCGACCTCTCGTACCCGGTGCTCGACTTCAACGTCTACCTCACCGGCTACGACGTGCAGTCGATCAACCTGCGCGACATCCTGCTCAACGGTGTCCTGCCGCATACCGCTTCCGCTGGCCAGGACCCGAACGACTCCATCAGCCCGAAGGGGCCCTTCTCGCAGGACATCAACTTCGCCAGCTGTCAAAACCAGCTGCCGCCCCCGGCGACGCTGCCGGCCGACTTCCTGGCCTACCTGCGCGCCGCGCTCACCGGCCAGCCGTCGACCGCGATCACCGGCTGCAGCAATTCCGCGTGCTGCGCCGCCCAGGCGTTCGGCGACAACATCCTGCGCGGCTATGTGACCGTCGACACGGTCAGCAACTGCACCCTGAAGTTCCCCAGTGACCCCGGTTACTTCCTGCAGGGCGGCGGCGGCGACGCCACCAACCAGAACGTGCTCTGGGGCGACGTCTTCTTCGTCAACGCGGCGGAGAACTTCGCCTCCGGCAACCCGCTCGTGCACATCGAGGCGAGCGCCACCAATCCGGAGACCTCGGTCCCCGGCCAGTACACCTTCTACGGCCGTTACGACAACTTCCAGGCGACCGACAACCGCGAGCCGCTGGCGACCAACTTCGCGGTCCGCTTCGTCAACGGCGGCGCCTTCAACGGTGGCACCTTCCTGCACGTGTGGCGCGATTCGAAGAGCGCGCCGCAGAGCTTCAACTGCGCGGCCGGCAACGGCCCGACCTGGTATCCGCTGGGCCAGGAAGGCCTGGTGATCTTCAACGAGGAGGAGCAGCCGCAGCAGCCGCAGTCGTTCCCGGTTTCGCCGCAGCCGCGCAATCCGGGGCTCATCCCGTTCCCGGCCGAGGCGAACTCGACCCAGGTCGGCGGCACCAGCCTGCCGGTGCCGTACGCGTTCGGCTGGCTCTACCTCGACCTGAACACCACCATCACCGGCGTCTCCCAGCCGACGGAGGACGTGAACGCGGCCCAGGCCTGGGTCGAGGTCCAGATGCGCGCCGAGGGCCGTTATGAGGTCGGCTTCAGCGCCATCAAGCTCGACAGCGCCTGCACCGCCCTCCATTCCGCGCCCGGCAACTCCATCATCATCCTCTCGCCTTCCTAGGCAGCCGCGGTGGGCGCGGGCCTCGCCCGCGCCCACCGCGTTCCTCCCGCCGTCAGTCGTAGATCCCGTCCGCGTACCACTCGCCGCTGCCGCGGTCCCGGAAGATCCGGTAGAGGCCGCCGCCGGCGAGCTCGACATCCCAGTACTCGCGGCCGACGGGCTTCTCCGTCCACCACTCCTCCTCGAGCGTCCAGGGGCCGGCGGCCACCTTGACCTCTCCCTGGATCTTGGGATGCTGGGCGGCGCCGCCGTCGGGCGCGCGGCTCGGCGCCGGGGGCCGGACCTCGACGGGCGCGGGATCGGCGTCCGCCGCCGGCGCGCCGGTGATCACCTCGAGCCCGACTGGCGGCCGCAGCACCCGCACGGCGAGGAGGCCCCGGCCGGCCCGCGGCGCGCGGCGGACCGGCGGCGGCGGCGGTGGGGCGTACTCGACCAGCGCGAAGCGCTCGGGGCCGTGGCCCTCGGCGGGGCGGGGGGAGCCGACCCGGCCGGGCCCGAGCAGGGCGAAGAGCCGCGCCACGGTGGTGGCGAGCTTGTCGGGCGAGAGCGCCGCCGGTCCGTAGAGGGTCAGCTGCGCCTGGCGCGGGCGGTCGGGCTGGGCGAGGAAGGTGAAGCCGGCGACCGGCGCGCCGGGCGGGCGCGCCTCGAGGTCGAGGCGGACCAGGGTCAGGAGCGTCTTGACGTCGCGGGTCGGCGCCGGCAGATCGATGGCGCGCTCCTGGTGGCCGTCGGGCTCGAGGCGGAGCGCGATCTCCAGGCGCGAGCAGGCGAGCCCCCGCGCCTCCAGGCGCTGGCACAGCCGCTCGAGCGCCGAGCGCCCGACGAAGAGGAAAGGCTCGAGGGAGACGAGCGGCCATTCGAGGCTCGTCCCCTCCTCGAAGGAGGAGGGCGGCTGGCGCGCCAGGAGCGGCCGGGAGTCGAGCCCGCGCGCCGTGGCGTGGAGCTCGCGGCCGATCGTCCCCAGCCGGCTCGCCACCTGCGACTTGGGGAGCCGGGCGAAGTCGCCGATCGAGCGGATCCCCCAGCGCTCGAGCGTCGCCGCGATCCCCACCTCCGGGGTCAGGCGGCCGAGCGGCAGCGGGGCGAGAAAGGCGGCCTCCTCGCCGTCCGGGACGACGACCGGCGACTCCTGGGAGCCGGCGGCGATCCGCGCCGCGAGCTTGCTGGCGGCGATGCCGACCCGCGCCGGCAGGCCGGCCGCCTCGACCGCGGCGGCCAGGGCGCGCCCCATCTCGAGCTCCGGGCAGGAGCCGGACGGCGGGGAGCGGAAGTGGCGCTCGATCCCCTGCACGTCGAGGAAGGCGAGCCCGCCGCCGGCGTCCTCGACCCGCGGCGAGAAGCTCTCGGCGGCCTCGAGCAGGGCCTCCTGCGCCGCCCGCTCGCACATCTCGTCGCGGGCGCGCGCCACCAGCTTGGGGCAGAGGGCGCGCGCCTGGGGCAGGGTGGCGCCGGGCCGCACTCCGGCGTCGCGCGCCAGGCGCGTGGCGGCGATCACCCGCGCGGCGTTGCCGTTGCCCTCGACGACGACGACCGCCTCGCGGACGAGCTCGGGCTCGCTGCGCAGGCGCGCCGCCAAGGGGAACAGGGGGATGGCGAGGCAGGCGATGCGGGACGACATCAGACGGCGGCGGCGAGGAGCGGCCGCAGGCGCCGGTCCGGTTCGGCCCGCGGCGCCAGCGCGGCCGGCGCGGCCCGCTCGCGGCGCGCCGGCGCCAGCGGCGAGGCGGTGAGCGTGAACGCCGCGGCCGCCGCCGGCGGCGCCGCCGAGGCGGCCGCGGACGGGGCGCCGGCGCCGCGGCGCTTCTCGAGGTCGAGGCGGGAGGAGATCCCCTGCAGGAGGCGGGGGCCGCCCGGCTCTCCGTGCCAGGCGGCGCGGACCCCGCCGGCGCGGAGGACGGCGGCGGCGGCGGTCCCGCTCACCCGGTAGGGGGAGGAGACGAGGAGCGCCGTCCCCTGCGTCTGGGCGGCGCGCGCCAGGCGCAGCCAGAAGGACTCGGCTCCCCGGCTCCCCGGCAGGGGCGGGCTGCCCAGCTCGACGACGACGAAGGGAAAGCCGCCGCCGATCGCCATCTCGGCCGCCGCGAGGGCGTGGCGGACGCTCTCCGGACGGAGCCAGAGCAGGCGGGCGAGGTCGACCCCCATCGCCGCGGCGGCGGCGGGATCGAGGTGGTCGCCCAGGTCGACCAGGGCCGCCGCCTCGCCGACCCCGGTGGCCGCGGCGAGCGCCGTCAGCACCGCCGAGAAACGCCCGCACGAGCGGCCGCCGTGGAGCTCGACGAGCTGGCCGCGGGGCAGGCCGCCGGCGAGCAGGCGGTCGAAGGCGGGCCAGGCGGTGGGAAACGGCTCGCGCTCCGCCTCGGCGTGAGCCCGCGCCAGCTCGCGGGCGCTGTGCAGCCGTCCCTGCAGGGGGATGGGGAGGGCCGAGCGCAGCCGCTGGACGGCGCGCGCCGGCGTCTCCTGCCGCGGTCCGCCCGCCGATTCCGGCGCGGTTTCGATCGCTGCCTGGAGCGCTATCTCGATCGACAACGGGAGCGCCTGTGCGGTGGGCATGTCGCTTTCCAATCCCCCTCGTCCGCTCTGGAAATTAGGCGCAATCCGAGCGTAAGTCAATGACGATCGAAATGAGATTTATGATCGGAATGGCGTGCAAGTGCCCAATAGAGAAGGGCTGTTGCGGGCTCCCGCCATCGAGTGATCAAATCTCGGCACCGAATTTGCGAATCGTGCACGAAGCGCAAGAAGCACGCCACGAGAAAACCTTTGCAATCGAGGTTCGCCTGCGGCCGCACAGGTTGTCGATTCCGGCCACCGGGGCCGCCGGCCCGGCCGCGCGCGGTGCGGGCGCGGTGCGGGCCGCCGCAAACCCGCTTACAATCGGCCCCGGTCATGGAGGTCTCCGACATCCGCCGCGAGTACGTGCTGGGCGGGCTCGCCGAGGGCGACCTCGCCGCCGATCCCGTCGCCCAGCTCCGCGCCTGGCTCGACCAGGCCATCGCCGCCGACCCGCACGATGCGACCGCGATGACCCTGGCGACGGCGGACCGCGAGGGACGGCCGTCGGCGCGGATCGTCCTGCTCAAGGGCTTCGACGCGCGCGGCCTCGTCTTCTACACCCACTACGACAGCCGCAAGGGGCGGGAGCTCGCCGAGAACCCGCGCGCCGCGCTGGTCTTCTTCTGGCCCTTCCTCGACCGCCAGGTGCGCGTCGAGGGGACGGTCGAGCGGACCTCGCGCGAGGAGTCGGCGGCCTACTTCGCCTCGCGCCCCCTGGGCTCCCGGCTCGGCGCCTGGGCCTCGCACCAGGACCGCGTGCTCTCCGGGCGCGAGGAGCTCGAGCGCGCCCTGGAACGGGCGCGCCAGCGTTTCGCCGACGGCGACGTGCCGCTCCCCGACGATTGGGGCGGCCTGCGCCTCCGCCCCGCGGCCTGGGAGTTCTGGCAGGGCCGGGAGAGCCGGCTCCACGACCGTTTCCGCTACCGCTCGATCGCCCAGGGCTGGGCGATCGAGCGGCTCTCGCCGTAGCCGCCGGCCCGGATCTCGACACCTTGTCCGCCCGCGCCTTCGACATCGCCGTGGTAGGGGGCGGCATCGTCGGCACGGCGACCGCCATGGCGATCGCCGAGCGCGGCGACCTCTCGGTCGTGGTGCTCGAGGCCGAGGACACCGTCGCCGCCCACCAGAGCGGCCACAACAGCGGCGTCGTCCATTCCGGCCTCTACTACCAGCCGGGCTCGCTCAAGGCGCGGCTCTGCGTCGAGGGTGCCGCGGCGCTCTATCGCTTCTGTGCCGAGGAAGGGATCGCCTGCGAGCATTGCGGCAAGCTGGTGGTGGCGACCCGCGAGGACGAGCTGCCGCGGTTGGACGAGCTGGCGCGGCGCGGCGCCGCCAACGGCCTGGGCGAGCTGCGCCGCCTGGGGCCGGCGGAGATCCGCGACGTCGAGCCGCACGCCGCGGGGCTCGCGGCGCTCTTCGTGCCGCAGGCGGGGATCGCCGACTACCCGGCGGTCGTCCGCGCCTATGTCCGGCGCATCGCCGCCGGCCGCGGCGAGGTGCTGACCGCGGCGCGGGTGATGGCGGTCCGGCGGGAGGGGGGCGGCCTGCGCGTCGCCACCCGGCGCGGCGACTTCCTCTGCCGCCTCCTGGTCAACTGCGCCGGCCTGCAGGCCGACCGCGTGGCGCGCCTCTGCGGCGCCGTGCCGGACGTCTCGATCATCCCCTTCCGGGGCGAGTACTACGAGCTCGCCCCCGAGCGCCGCCACCTGGTGCGCGCCCTCATCTACCCGGTCCCCGACCCGCGTTTCCCTTTCCTCGGGGTGCACCTGACCCGCACCGTCGATGGCCGCGTCGAGGCGGGACCGAACGCCGTCCTCGCCTTGAAGCGCGAGGGCTATACGTGGGAGGACGTGTCGCTGCGCGATCTCGCCGAGACCGCCCGCTGGCCGGGGTTCTGGCGCCTCATGCGGCGGACCTGGGCGACCGGGATCGGGGAGGTCTGGCGCTCGCTGGTGCGCGGCGCCTTCGTCCGCGACCTCCAGCGCCTGCTCCCCGAGCTCGCCGACGCCGACCTGCTGCGCGGCGGCAGCGGCGTGCGGGCGCAGGCGGTCGACCGCGCCGGCCGGCTGGTCGACGACTTCCACATCCTGCCGGGCGAGCAGGCGCTCCACATCCTGAATGCCCCGTCGCCCGCCGCCACCGCCTCGATCGCCATCGGCGAGCACATCGCCGCGCGGGCCGCGGCGGCGCTCGACCTCCGCGCCGCCCCCGCCTGCGAGAGCAGGTAGAGCGCCGGCTCAACCGCGAGACCCGATCCGCAGCCGATGGAGGAAACCATGGAACCCTTCGACGACGACGCGAGCCCGGCCGCGGCGGCGGCGCTCGACCGCCGCCGCTTCCTCACCTTCCTGTCCGCCTTCGCCGGGCTCGGCGGCGTCGGCCTGGGCGCCGCGGCGTTCCCGGAGATCCTCTACGCCGAGGTGAAGAAGGGCGGCAGGATCACCCGCGGCACGCTCGCCGCGGCCGAGGAGCTCGCCGGCGTCCACTTCACCGACGCGGAGCGCGACCTGATGCTCCAAGGGGTCGAGGAGCTCGCCGCCGACTACGCGCGGCTGCGCGAGGTCGCCATCGCCAACGACGTGCCGCCCGCCCTGCGCTTCGATCCGCGGCCGGCGGGCGCGGCCGGCGCGGGATTGGCTGCCGCGCCCGCGGCGCCCGAGCGCGCCTTCCACCCGAGCGGCGGGACGGCCGCCCCGGCCGCGCCGCCGGCGGACCTCGAGGATCTCGCCTACCTGCCGCTCCTCGACCTCGCCCGCCTGGTCGAGGCGCGGAAGGTCACCTCGGCCGGCTTGACGCGGATGTACCTGGCGCGCCTGCGCCGGCTCGATCCCAGGCTCCACGCCGTCATCACCTACACCGAGGAGCGGGCGATGCGCGAGGCCGAGCGCGCCGACGCCGAGATCGCCGCCGGCCGCTACCGCGGGCCGCTCCACGGCATCCCCTGGGGGGCGAAGGACCTGCTCGCGGCGCGCGGCTACCCGACCACCTGGGGCTCGGTGCCGTTCAGGAGCCAGGTGATCGACGAGGACGCGACGGTCGTGGCGCGGCTGACGGCGGCCGGGGCGGTGCTCGTCGCCAAGACGGCGGTGGGGGAGCTCGCCTGGGGCGACGTCTGGTTCGGCGGCACGACCAGGAACCCCTGGAAGCTCGACCAGGGCTCGAGCGGCTCGTCGGCCGGTTCGGCGGCGGCGACCGCGGCGGGGGCGGTGGGCTTCGCGATCGGCACCGAGACCCTGGGCTCGATCGTCTCGCCGGCGACGCGCACCGGCTGCACGGGCCTGCGCCCGACCTTCGGCCGGGTGAGCCGGCACGGCGCCATGGCCCTCGCCTGGTCGATGGACAAGATCGGCGTCCTGGCGCGCCAGGTCGAGGACTGCGCCGCCGTCTTCCAGGCGATCTACGGGCCGGACGGCGAGGACGACACGGTCGTCGACGCCTCCTTCCGCTGGGACCCCGACCGCGACCCGCGGCGCCTGCGGCTGGGCTACGCCAAGGCGCTCTTCGCGGAGCGGCCGGAGAAGCCGGACGCCCAATGGGAGGAGCAGCACGGGCTGGATCTCGCGACGCTCGAGGCCCTGCGCCGGTTGGGCTGGGAGTTGCAGCCGCTCGAGCTCCCCGCGCTGCCGTTCGCCGCCCTCTCCTTCATCCTCAGCGCCGAGGCCGCGGCGGCCTTCGACGAGCTGACGCGGAGCGGCCGCGTCGACCGGCTGGTGCGGCAGGAGGCGAACGCCTGGCCGAACGTCTTCCGGCAGGGGCGGACGATCCCGGCGGTCGAGTACATCCAGGCGAACCGCGCGCGCACGCTCCTGATGCGCGACATGGCGCGGCGGCTCGCCGGCTTCGACGCCTACGTGGCGCCGAGCTTCGCCGGCGGCAACCTCCTGCTCACCAACCTGACCGGCCATCCGGCGGTCGTCGTGCCCAACGGTTTCCGCCAGGACGGCACGCCGGGGAGCATCACCTTCACCGGCAGGCTCTTCGGCGAGGCGGATCTCCTGGCCATCGCCAGGGCCTACCAGGAGGCGACCGGGTTCCACCGGCGGCATCCGAAGCTCTGACGGAGGGTGCGAAATCGTGTGCCCGTCCACCGCAGCAGAATCTGCGGCGCCTCCCACCGGCGACAGCGCGCTGTCGCCTTGGCGGCTGGGATGGGCGGCGGTGGCGCTGTGGGGGAGCTTGGCGCTGCTCTGGCTCGGGGATGTCGCCGGGGGCGCGCACCTGCCGTGGGTGGGGCGCGCGCTCGCCGTGGCCGCCATCCTCGCGTCCGGCAGCTGGATCATCGTCTATGGGGTCGAGGGATGGAGGGCCGGCGGGGAGCGCCGGCGGGCGACCGTATCGCTCGCGGTTCTCCTTGCCCTCGCCCTCGCCGTCCGCTTCACCGGCATCGCCCACGAGGCGAGCGGGCACTACTACCTGGACGAGGGAACCTACTACCACCACGCGACGGCGATCGCCGCCGGCAACCTGCTCAGCAAGTCCTTCGTCTATCCCCACCTGACCTACTACGCGGATGCCTTCGCCCTCTGGCTCGCCGGGCTCTTCCCCGGCGCCGTCGCCGGCCTGGCGGCGCGGCTGTGGGGGCTGACCCAGCCGGTCGACGTCGACTGGGTGCTGCTGCGCTCGGTCGTCGCCCTCCTAGGGGCGCTCTCGGTCGTCCCCGTCTTCACCCTCGCCCGGCGGTTCGGCGGGCTCGCCGCAGGCACCGCCGGCGGGCTCCTCCTCGCCCTCTCGCCGCTCCACAACGCCGGATCGCACTTGAACACCTGCGACATCCCGGCCGCCTTCTTCGCCGCCGTCTGCATCGCCCTCTCGGCCCGCCTGCTCGACGGGGAGAGCGCCCGCGGCTATCTCCTCGCCGGCGCCGCCGCCGGCTTCGCCGCCGGGGCCAAGTACCCGGCCGGATTCGCCGCCCTGGCGATCGTCGCGGTCTATCTCTCCTGGCGGGTGGCGCGCCATCCCCTCGTCGAGAGCCGGCTAGCCGGCCGGCTGGGCCTCCTCTGGGCCGGGCTCGCGGCGCTCGCGGCCTTCCTCGCCACCACCCCCAGCCTGCTCGCCTTTCCGCACGATGCCCTCTACGGCGGCAAGGGCATCTTTTTCGGTGTCCGGCAGTACGGAAAGGGCGGCTGGATCGGGGTGGTTCCGGGGAGCAACGGCCGTTTCTACCTGGACAACCTGATCGATAGCTTCGGCCTCCCGGCGATCGTCGCCGGAATGATCGGACTGGTCCTGCTCTGGATGTCGCAGCGCGAGCGGCGGCGCGCCCTCCTCTGGCTCATTCCGTTCCCGGTGGTCTTCTGGCTGCTCATCACCGCCATGAGCATGGTGGTGAAGCGCAATCTCTACCCGCTGCTGCCGGTCATCGCGGCCTATCTCGGGGCGGGGCTCGCGGCCTGGCTGGAGCCGGGGCTCGGGCTGCTGCGAGGGCCCGACCGGGGACGCTCGACCGCGCTGCGGGCGGCGGCCGCCGTCCTCGTCCTCGCCTGCCTCCTCCGCCGGCGATCGACACGGTGAGCGAGGACGCCGCCCTGGCGCGGACGACGACGCGCGAGGACGCCGCCGCCTGGATCCGCGCCCACCTGCCGCGCGGCGCGCGGATCGTCAAGGAGTCGTACACGCCGGACCTGCCGGCGGAGGAGTACGCGGTCTCCAAGATCCGCTTCGCCGGGCGCCTCTCCCCAAGCGAGCTGCGCGAGCGCGGCAACGACTACCTGCTCCTGGCGAGCGACGCCTACCAGCGCTTCCTGCGGCCCGACCTGACGGTCAAGGAGCACCAGCGGCGGATCGGCGAGCACTACCGGGCGATCCTCGACGGCTGGCGGCCGCTCGCCCAGTGGTTCCCGAGCGACACCCGCCTGGGGCCGATCCTCAAGCTCTACCGGCTGGAGCCGCTCGCCGCAGACTGCCGGCCGGGAGCGACCCTCCCGGCCGCCGCGGCGTTCGCCGTGGACCCGAGGATGAGGCTGCCGGTGCCGGACGAGTCCGGGCCCTTGCGCTATGGCGCGCCGGGGCAGTGGAGCATGGTCAAGGCCTGTCTGCCTGCCGGCGCCTACAGGGTCGCGGCGATGGGAAAGCTGGCGGGGGAGGGGAGCCTGCGAGTCGTCGATTCCGCGGGCCGCGAGGTCATCCGGGCGCCATTCAGCGGCGGGCGCGCGGGTGTCGCGCTGCCGCGGCAGGATCGATACTTCTTCTATCTGGAGCTAGGGAAGGGGAGCGAGCTCGCCGCAGTCGAGATCGCTCTCGCCGATTCCAGAGCACGCGGTTAGGCGAAAGCCTAGAGCGACAGCCGCTCGAGCTCGTCGATCCGCTCGCCCACCAGGTCGAAGCCGCTCTGCCAGAAGGCGCGGTCCTCGATGTCGATCCCCATCTCGCGCAGGATGTCGACCGGCCGCGCCGCGCCGCCGTAGGAGAGGAGCTTCAGGTACCCCGGCTTGAAGGCCTCGCCCATCTCCTGGAAGCGGCGGTAGAGGGCGAGGACGAGGAGCTGGCCGAAGCTGTAGGCGTAGCAGTAGAAGGGCGTGTGGTAGATGTGCGGGATGCACAGCCACTCGTCGCGGAACTCGGGGGCGACGTCGACGCTCGAGCCGAACTGCTCGGCGAGCTTCGCCATGTAGAGCTCCGAGAGGTCCTCCGGCGAGCAGCCGTCGAGCACCGCGCGGTGCGCCTCGACCTCGAAGAGCACGAAGTACGACTGCCGCAGCACCGTCGCGTAGACGTCGTCGATCGCCGCCGCCAGCAGCTCGCGCCGGGCGAGCGGGTCGCTCTCGCCCTGCAGCAGGCGGTCGGTCATCAGCATCTCGGAGAAGACCGAGGCCGTCTCGGCCAAGGGCAGCGAGGCGTGCTGGGTGAGCGACGAGTGGCCGTCGGCCATCATGCTGTGGATGGCATGGCCGAGCTCGTGCGCGAGCGTCGCCACGTCGCGCACCCGGCCGGCGAAGTTGACCAGCACCCAGGGGGTCAGGCGCGGCGTGACCGTCGAGCAGAAGGCGCCGCTCCGCTTGCCCTTGCGGATCTCGGAGTCGACGTGGTTCTCGGCGAAGACCTGCTCGGCGCGGCGGCCGAGGACGGGATGGAACTCGCCCAGGGTGTCGAGCACCGAGCGCACCGCCTCCTCGAAGGGCACCTCGCGCTCGGAGGCGGCGAGCGGCGCATAGATGTCATAGCGGCGCAGGCGCTCCATCCCCAGCCAGCCGGCCTTCAGCCGGAAGTAGCGCTGGAAGAGATGGGCGTTCTCGCGCGTCGCCTGGAGCAGCACCTCGACGGCGCGGTCCGGCACGTCGTTGTCCAGGTTGCGCACGGCGACTGGCCGAGCGGTAGCCGCGCAGCGTCACGTTCTCGTTGTGCCAGTCGCGCACCCGGTTCATGTAGATCTGTCCGAGGACCGTCCCCTCGGCCGCATAGACGCGGTAGAGCTCGCGGTAGGCGGCCTCGCGCAGGTCGGCGCGCGGCGAGAAGGCGTGGGAGAGGAGCGCGTCGCGGGTCAGCCGTTTCGCCTCGCCGTCGACTTTGAGGTCGAACTCCAGCCGGTTGGTGAGCATCGAGTAGAGCGTCACCACCGCCTGGATGCCGTTGTCGTCCTTGAGGTTGACGATCTGCTCGGAGCGCTCGTCCAGGGTATGGGCGCGGAAGCGCCGCACGTCGGCCAGGAAGTGGCGGAAGTCGGCGTTCTCGTCGCCCCGCGGCAGCAGCGCCGCGGCCTCCTCATCGTCGAGCTCCTTCCACCACAGGGTGAAGAAGAGGATCCGGTTGCCGGCCGCGGTCGCCTCCTGCTGCACGCGGTTCATCATGGTGAGCGCCGCGGCTCGCCCGGTGTCCTCGGCGAACCAGAGCGAGGCGTAATTGGTCAGCAGGGACATGGTCTCGGAGAGCGCCTCGTAGCGCTTCAGGATGGCCAGGAACTCGGCGGGCTCCATGCCCGCGCGCAGCCGCTCGCGGCAGCTCTCGAAGTCGGCGACGGCCGCTTCCAGGCCGGCGAAGCGGTCGGCGATGACCGGCTCGCTGGGCTCGGGGAGCATCTCGGAAAGGTCCCAGCGGCGCAGCTGGTATTCGGCGGTGGTGGCGATCATCTCACTCCGTGGGTACGCGCGCGGTCGTAGGTTCGAGGGGAGCGGGCGCGGGAAACCGGCCCGCGGCTCCGGTCAATCGCCGATTCTAACCGACGGGGAGGCGGAGGGGAGCGGTGGCGGTTCGCGAGGCGTCGAGCGGCGGGAGCCGACGAGCGGCCGACTCGCGGTCGGCCGCTCGCGTGTGGCGGGTGCTTGCGCTCGCCGCTCTACGGGTAGTCGTCCAGCGTGTCGAACGGCAGGCCGCAGGGGTAGAAGAGGTTGAAGACCGGCTGCTCGATCAGCTCGGCGAAGTGCAGCAGGAGCGGCCCGTACTCCTCGATGCCCGACTGTCCGGCCTCGATCTGCTGGTACTCCTCCTTCGGGATCTCCAGCATCTCGGCCATCTGGTCCGGCGTCTTCTGCCGCCGCTCGCGGTGCTTGGTGATGAGCTGGCCGGCCTGACCGGGCTGGCAGTCCTTCGACTTGCCGCTCTCGGCCAACAGGCGCGAGGTCGGCGTCTCCAGCTTGATGGCGATCTTGGCGAGCAGCGGCCCCATGGTCTCGGCCGGGGAGCCTCCCGCTTCGATCTCGCGGTAGCGGTCCTCCGTCAGCCCGAGCTGGGATGCCGTCTGCTCCAAAGAGAGCTTTTTCTTCTCTCTTTCCTTTTTGAGAACGTCTCCGAGTTTCACGATCCCCTCCTTCGCGAAAGTGGCCGTTGCGGGAGGGGCGACAACCGCCGGAATGAGGCAGCTCCGCGCCCGGCCACGCTTCAGGTCGGCAGATGGTAGCACAGCGAATCGCGAGCGGAAGGCAAGCGCAAGAGCGCTCCGGATTTGTCCCGGTGCAGGGGGCCGAGCGTACCTTTATAAGGATGATCGAGACTGCCGCCCAAGGGAGGAAGCCACGTTGAAGCTCATTCTTTTCCTGCTCCGCTCGTCGCGCAAGATGATGCTCTGGGCGGTCGTCGCCGGCGCGCTCTCCGGCATCGCCGGCGCGGCGATGATCGGCGTCATCAACTCCGCCCTGGCGGCGCAGCACGACGGCATCACGACGGAGATGGTCGCCGCCTTCTTCGCGCTCTTCCTCATCTCGCCGCTGACCCGCTATGCCTCGGAGATCCTGCTCCTCAAGCTCACCCAGCGCTCGGTCTATGAGCTGCGCCTGCACCTGTCGCAGCGCATCCTGTCGACCCCGCTGCGCCAGCTCGAGAGCCTGGGGGCGGCGAAGCTCCTGGTCGCCCTGACCGACGACATCAGCTCGATCAGCCTGGCGCTCTCCGACCTGCCGGTGATCCTCGTCAACGGCACGATCATCGTCGGCTGCTTCATCTACATGGGCTGGCTCTCGCCCCCCCTGCTCGCCGTCTCGCTGGTCTTCCTCGTCCTCGGCGCCGGCAGCTACCAGCTCTCGGTGCGCTGGGGCATGAAGCGCTTCAGCCTGGCGCGCGAGGCGCAGGACGAGCTGTTCGGGCACTTCCGCGGCATGACCGAGGGCGCCAAGGAGCTCAAGCTCCACGCCGAGCGCCGCCGCGCCTTCCTCGGTCTCCTCGCGGTCACCGCCAACCGGGTGCGCGGGCTGCTGATCTCGGCACGGACCTACTTCAGCGTCGCCGCCAACTGGGGCACGGCGCTCTTCTTCCTGGTCATCGGCCTCCTCCTCTTCCTGCCGCAGATGAGCCGCGAGTCGACCGAGGCGAAGACCGGCTTCACCCTCATCCTCCTCTTCATCCGCGGCCCGCTGCAGATCATCCTCACCATGATGGCGCAGCTCGGCCAGGGCAACGTCGCGCTCGCCAAGATCGAGAAGCTCGGCCTGACCCTGCCGCCCGAAGCCTCCGAGGCGGGCGATCCCCGGCCCGCGGGGCCGCTCTGGCGGCAGCTCGACCTCGTCGGCGTCAGCCATGCCTACGAGCGGGAGGGGGAGGAGAGGAGCTTCACCCTGGGACCGCTCGACGTCAGCCTGCGGCCGGGCGAGCTGGTCTTCCTGGTGGGCGGCAACGGCAGCGGCAAGACGACCTTCGCCAAGCTCCTGACCGGCCTCTATCTCCCCGAGCGGGGCGAGATCTTCCTCGACGGGGAGCCGGTGACCGACGAGGGGCGCGAGCACTATCGCCAGCACTTCGCGGCGGTGTTCTCCGAGTTCTACCTCTTCGACCGCCTGCTCGGCATCGAGGGGCCGGACCTCGACGCGCAGGCCCATTCCTACATCTCGGCCCTCCACCTGGCGCACAAGGTGAAGGTCACCGGCGGGGCGCTGTCGACGACCGACCTCTCGCGCGGGCAGCGCAAGCGCCTGGCGCTCTTGACCGCCTACCTCGAGGACCGGCCGCTCTACGTCTTCGACGAATGGGCGGCCGACCAGGACCCGCAGTTCAAGGAGATCTTCTACTACCAGCTCCTGCCCGAGCTCAAAGCGCGCGGCAAGGCGGTCCTCGTCATCAGCCACGACGACCGCTACTTCCCCGTCGCCGACCGCATCCTGCGGCTGGAGGACGGCCAGCTGATCGCCGAAGAGGTGCTGCGGCCACACGAGCCGCTCGCCGCCGCGGTGGGGGCCTCGGCCTAGCCTCGGACGCTCGTCTCCTCCTCGCCGCCTCCGCGCGCGCCCGGTGGTGCTGGGTCCGTTTGGTCCCGAGGACGGCCGCCTGGAAGGGGGTTCGGGAGGGTGGTCCCGAGGGCGGCCGCCCGCAGCGGACCAAACTGACCCACTACCCGCTCGGTCTCTGGCTCGCGGTTTGCATTTTTCGCCGGGCACGATGGCGGCTGTGCTCGACCGAATCGTGGTCCGCACGGGAGCGGAGACCGGAGCGACGAGGGGGACCTGGAGCCTCCTCGAGCGCGAGTTCCCCACCGTGCGCGTGGAGCGCGACCCGGAAGGGGCCGCCGGCCGCGCGGCGGACGTCACCGTCGAGCGCTGGGAGGATCCGGCCCTCGACTTCTGGGCCTTCGACCGCCGGCTCGACCGGGTGGTCGCCGAGCGCCGGCCGCTGGTGGTCGCCGGCTCGCCGGCCTGCCCGGCGCGGGCGCCGGGCGCCGCGCTCGCCATCCTCACCCGCGCCCAGCGGCTCGTCGGCCGGCGCAACCGCGCCTCGGCGAGCCTCTTCTTCGACGGCCTGCTCGCCCGCCACCGCGACCTCCACGACCTCTCCCTGCCGCTGGTGCGGGCCGACTACGACCACGCCCTGGACGTCTGGCAGTGGGCGCTGCGCCTCGCCCCGGACGCCAGCCTGGCGCTGCAGCTCGCCGCCCTCTTCCACGACCTGGAGCGGCTGCGCTCCGAGGCGCGCGAGCGCCGCGAGCACCGGGCGGCCGACTATCCCGCCTACAAGCGGCGGCACGCGCGGGAGGGCGCCCGCTTCGCCGTCGGGGTCCTCGCCGCGGCCGGCGTCCACCCCGCGGTCCTCGAGCGCACCGGGCGGCTGATCGCCGGCCACGACGAGCCGGCGGCGGGCCGCGACCCGGAGCTCGCGCAGCTCGTCGATGCCGACGCCCTCTCCTTCTTCTCGCTCAACAGCCCCGGCTTCCTCGACGCCTACGGCCCGGCGCACACCCGGCAGAAGGTGGCCTTCACCCTGGCGCGCCTGTCGCTCGACGGGCGGGAGCGGCTGGCGCCGCTGCGCTTGCGGCCGGCCATTCTGCGGTTGGTCGAGGAGCTGCTGCCGGGGATGCCGCCGCCCGCGACCGGGGCCCCGGCGGCGCCCGCCGCCGCGCCGAAGCGCCCGCTCACCCGGCCGCTGATCCCTCGCTGACCTCGCGCTGTCCCGCTCCTGCGATGACCCCCGCCCGCCGCTGAGCCGCCGCCGTCATGAAGTTGGTCATCTTCGGGCTCACCATCAGCTCCTCCTGGGGCAACGGTCATGCGACGCTCTGGCGGGGCCTCGTCGGCGCCCTCGCGGCGCGCGGCCATCAGGTGGTCTTCTTCGAGCGCGACGTCCCCTACTACGCCTACACCCGCGACCTCCGCGAGCTGCCCGGCCTCACCCTCGAGCTCTACGCGGACTGGGAGAGCGCCCGCCGCCGGGCCGACGCCGCCCTCGCCGGCGCCGACGTCGCCATGGTGACCTCCTACTGCCCCGACGGCGTGCCGGCGGCCGAGCTCGTGCTCTCCTCGCCGGCGCCGCTCACCGTCTTCTACGATCTGGATACGCCGGTGACGCTGGCGCGCCTCGCGGCCGGCGAGCCGGTCGCCTACCTGCCGCCCGGCGGCCTCGGCGGCTTCGACCTGGTGCTCTCCTACACCGGCGGCGAGGCGCTGGCCGAGCTGGCGCGGCGGCTGGGCGCGCGGCGGGTGGCGCCGCTCTACGGCAGCGTCGACCCGCGGGCGCACCGGCCGGCCGCGGCCAAGCCCGAATACCGCGCCGACGTCTCCTACCTCGGCACCTGGGCGGCCGACCGCCAGGAGCCGCTCGACCGGCTCTTCCTCGAGCCGGCGCGCCGCCTGGCGGAAAAGCGCTTCCTGATCGGCGGCGCCCTCTATCCCGCCGATTTCCCGTGGGGCGACAACGTCTGGTTCGTCCGCCACGTGCCGCCGCCCGAGCACCCGGCCTTCTACGGCTCGTCGGCGCTGACGCTCAACGTCACCCGCGGCGCCATGGCGCGCATGGGCCACTGCCCGTCGGGGCGCCTCTTCGAGGCCGCCGCCTGCGGCACCCCGGTGCTCTCCGACCGCTGGGAGGGCCTGGACGAGTTCTTCGTTCCCGGCCGGGAGATCCTCGTCGCCGGGACGACCGAGGAGGCGATGGCGGCGGTCTCGCTGCCCACGGGCGAGCTGGCGCGGATCGCCGCCGCGGCGCGCCGGCGGACGCTCGCCGAGCACACCGCGGAGCGACGGGCCGAGCAGATGCTCGCCTTCTTCGCCTCGCCGCCGCCGGAGATCCGCGCCACGGCCGGCGCGGAGCCGGGAGCCGCGGCCTGCGCCGTTTCCACCTGGGCAGGGGAGGCTTAGATCATGTGGGGGATCGTGCCCGCCGCCGGCCTCGGCAGCCGCATCCAGCCGCTCGCCTTCTCGAAGGAGCTGCTGCCGGTGGGGAGCCGGCGCGACGGCGACACCGAGCGCCCGAAGGCGGTCTCCGAGTACCTGATCGAGCGCATGGTGATCGCCGGCGCCGACAAGATCTGCATCGCCGTCTCGCCCGGCAAGTCCGACATCATGGAGTACTACGGGGGGAGCGTCGGCGGCGCCCACCTCTGCTACGTGGTGCAGCCCGAGCCGCGCGGCCTCTGCGACGCGATCTTCCGCGCCCTGCCGCTGATCGGCCCCGGCGAGCGGGTGGTGGTGGGCCTGCCGGACACCGTCTGGTTCCCGGCGGACGGCCTCGCCCGCCTGCCGGCCGACGTCCTCTCCTTCCTGCTCTTCCCGGTCAGCCGCCCGGAGCTCTTCGACGCCGTGGTGACCGACCCCGAGGGCCGCGTGCTGGAGATCCAGGTGAAGCGGCCGGACGCCGGCTCGCGCTGGATCTGGGGGGCCTTCGGCATGCCGGCCGAGGGGCTCGCCGAGCTCCACGCGCTGTGGCTCGAGCGCGGCCGGGAGGACCTCTACGTCGGCACCCTGGTCAACGCCTACCTGGCGCGCGGCGGCGCGGCGCGGGCGGTGCGCGCCGGCGAGGCCTACGTCGACGTCGGCACCGTCGACGGCTACCGCGAGGCGGTCCGCCTGCTCGGCCTGCGCGCCGAGGTCGAGGCGGCCGAGGCGGTCGAGGCCGCCCGCGCCGCCCGTCCCGAGCTCGCGCTCGCGGCGCCTGGAGGGCGGGTGTCGTGATCGAGGCGGCGATGATCTGGAACGAGCCGAACAACCTCTCCCACTGGGACTTCGAGATGGATCCCGGGTGGAAGGTCTTCGGCGCCATGGCGCGCCTGGCGGGGGACGCCATCGCGGCCGAGTGCCGCGGGCTGCCGCGGGTGCTGGGCGGCATCTCGCCGATCGACCCCAAGTTCATCGGCAACATGGCGGACCAGGGGGTGCTCGACCACGTCGACGTGGTGGCGGTCCACGGCTTCCCCCTCGACTGGAACCACTGGCAGATCGGCGAGTGGCCGGAGCGCCTGGCCGAGATCCGCTCGCTCAGCCCGCTGCCGGTCTGGGTGACCGAGGTCGGGGTCTCGACCTTCGGCGCCGAGGAGGTGCAGGAGTTCGGCCTCCGCCGCACCGCCGAGCTCCTCGCCGGGCGCGTCCCCCGCGTCCACTGGTACAGCCTCTTCGACCTGCCGCGCGCCTGGCCGGCGACCACCCGCCACCGCGAGGCCGAGGGCTCGTCCTACTACCGTCATTTCTACATGGGCCTGCTGCGCGAGGACGGCACCCCCAAGCTCGCCGCCCGCCACTTCGCCGACTACGCGCCGGCGCTCGGCATCTGCCAGTGGTTCCACTTCGAGGACCACCGGCTGGACGACGGGGTGAGCTGGCTGAAGCGCCTGGGCGTCAAGCACCTGCGCACCGGCCTCTCCTGGGCGGACAGCTTCCGGCCGGGGGCCGACGCCTGGTTCGACCGCCAGATGAAGGCCCTGGAGCCGTTCGACGTCACCGTGACCTTCTGCTTCACCCCCGAGCACGAGGGGCAGCGCCCGCACCACACCAGCCCGCCGCGGCACGTCGAGGCCTTCGCCGAGTTCTGCGGCCGGATGACCCGGCGCTATGCCGGCTGAAGCGGCGGCGCCGGCCGCCCTGGCGGCGGCTCCCTGCGCGGCCTGGGCCGCCCTCGGCCGGATCGCCGCGCGCGAGCCCGGCGAGCGCGCCGCCGGCGAGCCGCCGCTGCGCTGGGCGGTGGTCGGCGCCCACCCCGACGACGAGGTCCTGGGGGCCGGCGCGCTCATGGCCCGCTGCCCGCCGCGCGGCATCCTCCTGCTGACCGACGGCGCGCCGCGCGACCTCGCCTGGGCGCCGGCCGCCCGGCGCGCCGGCCTCTCCCGCGAGGAGTACGCCGGCGCCCGCCGCGAGGAGCTGGCGGCGGCGCTCGAGGTCGCCGGCATCCCGCCGGCGCGGGTCTACCGGCTGGAGGGCGTCGACCAGGAGGTCGCGGCCGAGCTGCCGGCGCTCGCCCGCGGCCTCGCCGACCGGCTGGCCGCGCTCGCCCCCGAGCTCGTCCTCACCCACGCCTACGAGGGGGGGCACCCGGACCACGACGCCGCGGCCTTCCTGGTCCGCGCCGCGGCGGCGCTCCTCGCCCGGCGCGGCGCCCCGGTGCCGGAGCTCGGCGAGATGACCTCCTACCACGCGGAGAACGGCCGCCTGGCGATCGGGCGGTTCCTGCCGCCGCCCCACTGGGGTTACGCCGCGTTGGCGGGCGCCGCATCGTCCGCCCTCGCCGCGCTCGCCGACACGCCGCCGGTCGAGCTCGCGCTCGGCGCCGCGGAGCGCGAGCGCAAGCGGCGGATGATCGCCTGCTTCGCCACCCAGGAGGAGGTCGTCCGCCCCTTCCTGCCGGCCGCCGCCGAGCGCTTTCGGCCGGCGCCGCCCTGCCGCTTCGACCGGCCCCCTCACCCCGGCCCGCTGCTCTACGAGCAGTGGGGGTTCCCGCTCGACGGCGCGCGCTTCCGCGGCCTCGTCGCCGGCGCCATCCGCGATCTCGACCTGGCGGAAGGCTTCGCCGGATGAGACGCCTCACCGTGCTCTCCGTCGCCTACCCGCTGGCGCCGGTCGGGCCGGACAGGGTCGGCGGCGCCGAGCGGGTGTTGACGGTCCTCGACCGGGCGCTCACCGCCGCCGGCCACCGTTCGATCGTCCTGGCGCGCGAGGGCTCGGCGACGGCGGGCGAGCTGATCCCCTTCGCCGCGCCGCGCGGCCGGCTGGACCCGGCGGCCTGCGAGGACGCGCGGCGGCGCTACGCCGCGCGGCTCGCCGACACCCTCCGCCGGCGCGCCGTCGACGTCGTCCATCTCCACGGCCACGACTTCGCGTCCTACCTGCCGCCGCCCGGCCCGCCGGCGCTCGTCACCCTCCACGTGCCGGTCTCCTGGTACCCGCCGGCGGCCCTCCAGCCGGCCCGCCCGTCGACCTATCTCCACTGCGTCTCGGCGGCGCAGCGGCGCACCTTCCCGCCCGGCGCCGCGCGGCTCCCCGAGATCCCCAACGGCGTCGACCTCGCGGTGTTCAGGCCGCGCGGGCCGGCTCCGGGCACGCGCGGCTTCGCCCTCGCGCTCGGCCGGATCTGCCCGGAGAAGGGCTTCCACCTGGCGCTCGACGCCGCCGCCCGCGCGGGTGTGCCGCTCCTCCTCGGCGGGGAGGTCTTTCCCTATCCGGAGCACGAGCGCCATTACGCGGAGGAGATCGCGCCGCGCCTGTCGCGGCAGCGCCGCTTCCTGGGGCCGCTCGGCCTGGCGAGGAAGGCGCGCCTGCTCGCCGCGGCGCGCTGCCTCCTCGTCCCCAGCCTGGCGGCGGAGACGAGCTCGCTCGTCGCCATGGAGGCGCTGGCGAGCGGCACGCCGGTCGTCGCCTTCCCGGCCGGGGCGCTGCCGGAGATCGTCGAGCATGGCCGGACCGGCTTCCTCGTCGAGGGGCCGGAGGAGATGGCGGCGGCGATCGGCGAGGTCGGGAGGCTCGACCGCCGCGATTGCCGCGCCGCGGCCGAAGCGCGCTTCGGGGAGGCGCGGATGATCGCCGCCTACCTCCGCCTCTACGAGCGGCTGGCCGCAGCCCCCGCCGAGGCCCTCGCCATGGCGGCCGCCGGCGGCTTGTAGAAATGACCGCCGCCGCTCTCACCACCCGCGCCGGGCTCGCCGTCGACGAGGTCGCCGATCTCGCTCCCCTCCGCGCCGAGTGGTCGGCCCTCTGCGACGCCGCGCTGTCCACCACCCCGTTCCAGCGCCCGGAGTGGCTCCTCCCCTGGTGCCGCGCCTTCCCGCCGGCGGAGCCGCGGAGCCTGGTTCTGCGCGACGCCGGCCGCCTGGTGGGCCTGCTGCCGCTCTTCCGCTATCGGAACGGCCGCGAGCGGACGCTCGCCCTCGCCGGCGCCGGCCTCTCCGACGATCTCGACCTGATCGCCCTGCCGGGCCGCGAAGGGGACGTGGGCTCGGCCCTCGTCGACCACCTCGCCGGCGATGCCGGATGGGACGTCTGCGACTGGGAGCAGCTCCCCGCCGGCTCGCCGCTCCTCGCGCTCAGGGCGCCGGCGGGCTGGGCGGACGAGGTCTCGCCCGGCGATCCCTGCCCGGTGCTGCGGCTCCCGGAGCGCGTCGAGGACCTGCCGTCCGCCGTCCGCACGCGCCAGCTCGCCAACCTCCGCAAGTACCGCCGGAAGGCCGCGGAGATCGGCACGCTGTGCCTCGAGACGGCGGCCGGCGCCGGCTTCGACGCCGCCTTCGCCACCCTCCTCGACCTCCACCGCGCCCGCTGGGCCGGGCGCGGCGGCGCCGGCCAGCTCGGCAGGCCCGAGATGCCCGGCTTCCTCGCCGCGGCGGCGGCCGGCTTCGCGGCCCGCGGCGCGCTCGCGCTCCACCTGCTCACCCTCGACGGCCGGCCCATCGCCGGCTTCCTCGGCTTCCGCGAGCGGGAGACGCTCTACGCCTACCTGCAGGGCTCGGACCCGGCCTGCGAGACGCTCTCGCCGGGCGTCCTCCTCCTCGGCGCGGTGATCGAGGAGTCGATCGCCCGCGGCCTCCGCGCCCTCGACTTCCTGCGCGGCCTGGAGCCCTACAAGCTGTGGTGGGGGGCGAGCCCGCGCCCGACGTATCGCAGGACGCTGCGGCGGGGCGGGTTGGCGTAAGCCGGCGCGCGCCGGCAGCGCGGCGCGCGCATGGTACGGTCCGGCGGCATGAAGGCTCGCTTCCTCCTCGCCTGCTGTTTCCTGCTCTCCTGCCGCCGCACCGCTCCGCTCCCGGCGCGGCAGGCGAGCGTCGAGCCGCCGCCGCCGCCGCCCGCCCCGGCCGCCGCCGCCGCCTCTCCCCGGCGCGCCGACCTCACGCGCGAGGACCGCGCGGCCTGGCGGCGGCGGCTGGCGTGGCCGGCGGACTGCGAGGACGAGTTCCAGGCGACGGCGCTGCCGGCGGCGGCGGGGCTCTCCATCTACCCGCTCGCGCCGGGGCGGTCGCTCGTCGAGGTGCGCTGCGCCTGGGGCGCCTACCAGGGCTCGCAGATGTACTATCTCTACGACGAGACCCGGCAGCCCAGGGCGGAGCCGCTGAGCTTCGAGGTCCGGGAGTCCCCGGACGACCGCTCGCTGGTGAAGAGCGAGACGCGGGAGGTCGCGGGCCTGCCGACCTTCGACCCGCGGAGCCGCGAGCTCTCGGTCCTCGACAAGTTCCGCGGACCCGGCGATTGCGGAACCCTCGCCACCTACCGCTTCGTCGACGGCCGGCCGCGGCTGGTGAAGCTCCGCGCCAAGGTCGCCTGCGACGGCCGCGGGGCGGAGGAGCCCGAGCGCTGGCCGGAGATCCCGCCCGCCTGAGGCGCCCGTTCCTCCGGCGGGCACGTCTTACGAGGAGAGCGCATGAAATTCAATCACACCACCTTCTTCAACGGCTATCGGGAGGTCTACGGCAAGCTCGGCCAGACGCAGGTGTCGGGGCTCGAAAACCTGCTCAACTATGCCGAGCTGGACACCGAGATGACCGACCTGCGGTGGGTCGCGTACCTGCTGGCGACGACCAAGCACGAGTGCGCCGACACCTTCCAGCCGATCACCGAGCGGGGCGCCAAGACCTACTTCGCCAAGTACGAGCCCGGGACGGCGCTCGGCAAGCAGCTGGGGAACACCGTCCCGGGGGACGGCTACCTCTTCCGCGGCCGCGGCTACGTGCAGATCACCGGCCGGGCCAATTATCAGAACCTCGGCACCCGGCTCGGCCTGAGCGGCGACGACGACCTGGTGCTGCACCCGGACAACGCGCTGCATCCGACGATCGCCTACCGCATCATGTCCTACGGCATGCGGCGGGGCACCTTCACCGGCAAGAAGCTCGCCGACTACATCAACGCCAAGGGCGCCGACTACAAGCAGGCGCGCCGCATCATCAACGGCCTCGACAAGGCGGATCTGATCCAGGGCTACGCGACGAACTTCGAGGCGGTCCTGACGAGCAGCCTCATCGCCTGACCGCCGCCGGGGACCGGGTTCGTTGGGTCCCGAGGACGGCCGCCTGGAAGGGGGCTCGGGAGGGGGGCAACGTTACTTCGCCCCCACGACCTCGGCTTCGGTTTCGGCCGCGGCCGGCGTCCCGGCCGCCCGCTCGAGATCCGCCTCCTGGTAGTAGTCGAGCCCCAGGTGGGTGATCTGCTCCTCGCCCCGCATGTAGCGCAGCGTGTTCTTGAGCTTCATGAGCTGGATGAACAGGTCGTGCTCGGGATAGAGCGCGGGGAGCGTCATCGGGCTCTTGAAATAGAACGACAGCCACTCCTGGATCCCCGAGAATCCCGCCCGCCGCGCCAGATCCAGGAAGAGCGCCAGATCGAGCACCAGCGGCGCGGCGAGGATGCTGTCGCGGCAGAGGAAGTTGATCTTGATCTGCATGGGGTAGCCCAGCCAGCCGAAGATGTCGAGGTTGTCCCAGCCCTCCTTGTTGTCGCCGCGCGGCTTGTAATAATTGATCCGCACCTGGTGGCAGATGTCCCCGTAGAGGTCCGGATAGAGCGGCGGCTGGAGGATGTGCTCGAGCACCGAGAGCTTGCTCTCCTCCTTGGTCTTGAACGAGCCCGGATCGTCGAGCACCTCGCCGTCGCGGTTGCCCAGGATGTTGGTCGAGAACCACCCCGAGAGCCCCAGCAGCCGGGCCTTGAGCCCCGGCGCCACGATCGTCTTCAAGAACGTCTGGCCGGTCTTGAAGTCCTTGCCGCAGACCGGCACGCCGCGGCGCGCCGCGAGCTCCCGCATCGCCGGGACGTCGACGGTCAGATTGGGCGCGCCGTTGGCGAAGGGTATGCCCATCGACAAGGCTGCATAGGCGTAGATCATGCTCGACGGGATCTGCGGGTCGTTCTCGCGCAGCCCGCGCTCGAAGCTGGCGACCGTCTCGTGAACAGCCGAGGGCGCGAGGAAGATCTCGGTCGAGGCGCACCAGACCATCACCATCCGTGCGACCCGGCGCTCGGCCCCCCAGGCCTCGATCTCGGCGATGAGCTGTTCCGCGAGATCCCACTTGGTCCGCCCCTCCTTGACGTGCGTCCCGGCGAGGCGCTTGACGTAGCGCGGGTCGAAGACGCCCTTCATCGGGCGGATCGCCGCGAGCCGCGGGCGGAGCGTCTCCAGGAGGTCCTTCTCCAGCACTCCCGCCGTGCAGGCCGCCTCGTAGGCGTCATCCGGGAAGATGTCCCAGGCGCCGAGCTCGAGGTCGTCGAGAGTCGCCAGCGGCACGAAGTCGGCGATCCGCGGCACCCGGTTCTCGGTCCGCTTGCCGAGGCGGATGGTGCCCATCTGGGTGAGCGAGCCGATGGGCTTGCCCAGCCCCTGGCGGATCGCCTCGACGCCGGCGATGAACGTGGTGCTGACGGCGCCCAGCCCCACCAGCAGCACGCCCAGCTTGCCGTCCGCGGGCTCGATCTGCAGTCCCTTTCCGCTCATGGTCGATCACCTCTCGAAGCGAGGTAAGTAGACGCAAGGGTAGTGCCAGGGTGAGAAGAAAATGCCGCTTGGCGCGCCGTTCGGGTCGTCTTTACCGCCGCTGATCGTCGCGGTTCGCCATGGCAGGATAAGATCTGCACACGATTCCTTGCCATCCGGTCGCGCCTGCGGCCATCTCGGGAGGCGTACCATGCAGCAGGAGATGAGCGCGACCGGCTTCGAGCCCCCGCCGGTCCCATACAAGGACCGCAGCAGCGCCCTCGTCGCCTTCGGCATCCTCGAGCTGCTCTTCGCCCTGGGCTGCCTATTCTTCATCGGCACGCTGCTGGTGAGCACCCGCCTGCACCCGGCCAACATGCCGCCGGGCTATTCGCCGCCGAACCTCGCGCTGGCCTCCATGGTCTACCTGGTCGGAGCGGTGGCATTCGCCTGGCTGGGCGTCGGCTCGATCCTGGCGCGCCGCTGGGCTCGCGCCCTGAGCCTGGCCGTCGGCTGGCTCTGGCTGGCGTTCGGCGTCGTCGTCGGCGTCTTCCTGCTCGTGCTTGCGCCGCGGATCTTCGCCGCCATGCCGGCGCTGCCCTCCTCCGGCGCGCGGGCAGGCGCCCTGGGGTGCCTCGCTCTCACCTGGACGATCCCTTTCCTCTTGCTGCCGCTCGCTCTCGTGCTCTTCTATGGCGGCCGAAACGTGCGCCGCACCTGCGAGGCGCGCGATCCCCAGCCGCGCTGGACCGACCGTTGCCCCGTCCCGGTGCTGGCGCTGGCCCTGATGTCCGCCGTGGCGATACCCACGCTCATCCTGTCCAGCCTCCATCCGGCCTTTCCCTTCTTCGGCCGGACCTTGACCGGCCCGCCGGCGGCGGCCGCCTTGCTCGTCCTCGCGGCGCTCGAGGCCGCGGTCGCCTGGGGCCTCTACCGCCTGCGGCCGGCCGCGTGGTGGGGGAGGCTCGCTCTCTGGCTGTTCAGCGGCGTCTCCTCCTTCTTCATCTTCTACCGCGGCATGGACTGGGAGGCGGCCTTCCGCGCCTCGGGGCAGCCCGACAACCCGGCGGTGCGCCAGATGATGACCGGCGTGTTCCACGACCCGCTCTTCCTCGGCGCCGTCGGTCCTCGTGGGCGTCGCGGGCCTCGGCTACATGCTGTGGATCCGGCGGTACTTCGTGCCGCGGACGTCCCTCAGGGCGGCGCCATGACCTTGATCGCCCGGCGCTCGTTCATCGCCCGATAGCCGTCGGGAACCTCGTCGAGGCGGATGGCCCGGTCGAGGACGCGGCCGGGTTCGATCCTGCCCGCGAGGACGTCGGGGAGCAGCTCCGCGATGTAGGCGCGGACCGCGGCGACGATCCCGCGGTCGACGAGGCTGCGGGAGACCCACCACGCGCGGATGGCCGCGCTCGCCCAGGGCCGCGTCCTGCGCAACCAGCTCGCGGCGCTCCTACGCAGGGCTCCCTGGGCTCGAGAGAGACCGGCTGGTCGCGTTCGGCGTCGCGCCGCGGCGGCGCCACTCCCGCCGCCTAGCCGCTGCGGCGGCGAAGGCCGACGGGCCGCCGGTGAGCTGAGATGGCGGAAGGGCTCGCGTCGTCCCGCGACGCGAGCCCTCTTCCGGGAAGGGCCGGGCTCTTCCCCTTCCCGCCCGCCCTCTTCCGGGAAGAGCCGGGGTTATCCGGGAAGAGCCGGGGTTTTCCCGCGGCTCGCGAGCTCTTCCGGGAAGGGTTGCCCCCTTCCGGTTGCGCCCCGCCCGCTTCCGGGAAGAACTCATTTTTTCCTCTTAGGCGCCGTCTCTTCCTGGAAGACCCGCACGCTTCCGCTCGCCCGCCGAGCGGCCGCCCGAATCCGTCGCCGGTCGGGCTTCCCGCGCGCGCGCCGGGCTTCCCGGCCGCGCGCTCGTCCTCCCGTTCGCGCGCCGAGCTTCCCGACGCGCGCGCCCGGCTTCCGCTCGATGCGCTCGCCTTCCCGTCCGCGCGCTGGGCTACCGCGTCGCGCGCCGGGTTCCCGCTCGATTCGCTGGGCTACCGCGCCGGGCGCTGGGCGCCGCGCGACCGCGCTGCCGCGGCGCGGATCGGATTGGATCAGTGAGGGTGAGGCCCAAGCGCGTAGGCTGTGGTGCGCGCAGCGAACCCCAGCCGTAGAGACGCCCCAGTCCGTGACCACCAACCTACCGAGGCCACCGCCGTCGGGGCGTCTCCCGCCACAACGGCCACCACCGCTGTTCAGCGGCGCCTCCACCGCGCTCACCTTCTATCGCGGCATCGACTGGGAGGCGGCCTGCCGCGCCTCGGGGCAGCCCGACAAACCGGCGGTGCGCCAGATGATGACCGGCATGTTCCACGACCCGCTCTTCCTCGGCGTCATCGTCCTCGCGAGCGTCGCGGGCCTCGGCTACATGCTCTGGATCCGGCGGTACTTCGTGCCGCGGAGGTCCTCAGGGCTGCACCATGACCTTGATCGCCTGGCGCTCGTTCATCGCTCGATAGCCGTCGGGAACCTCGTCGAGGCGGATGGCCCGGTCGAAGACGCGGCCGGGTTCGATCCTGCCCGCGAGGACGTCGGGGAGCAGCTCCGCGATGTAGGCGCGGACCGGGGCGGGGCCGCCGCTGACGGTGACGTTGTTGTAGAACGCCGGCAGCGAGGCGGGAATCGCCTCGTAGTGGGGGACGCCGACGCGGCCGATGGCGCCGCCCGGACGGGCGATGCCGATCGCGGTGAGCATGGCCACGTCGGTGCCGACGCACTCGAGGACGGAGTGGACGCCGAAGCCACCGGTCAGCTCGCGCACGCGGTCCACCGCCTCCTCGCCGCGCTCGGCGACGACGTCCGTCGCGCCGAGCTCTTGTGCCAGCGCGATGCGGTCGGGATGGCGGCCCAGGAGGACGATCCGCTCGGCGCCGAGGCGCCGGGCGGCGATGACGCCGCACAGGCCGACGGCGCCGTCACCGACGACCGCCACCGTCCTGCCGCGGCCGGCCCTGGCGGCGCGGGCCGCGTGATGGCCCGTCCCCATCACGTCGGAGAGCGTGAGGAGCGACGGCATCAACGCGTCGTCCGCGTCGACCGGCAGGACGACGAGCGTTCCGTCGGCCTGGGGGACGCGCACCGCCTCGGCCTGCGCTCCGGCGACCTCGACCGTGCCGAAGAACCCGCCGTGGGTGCACGACGTGTGCAGTCCCTCGCGGCAGAAGACGCAGGTGCCGTCGGAGTAGGCGAACGGCATCACGACCACGTCGCCGGCCTTCAGGGTGCGGACGTCGGCGCCCACGGCCTCGACGACGCCGATCGCCTCGTGGCCCATGCGGCGGCCGGTCTCCTCCGGCTCCATCAGGTTGTACGGCCAGAGATCGCTGCCGCAGATGCAGGCGCGGCGGACGGCGACGAGCGCGTCGGTCGGCTCGCTCAGGCCGGCGTCGGGGACGGTCTCGACGCGGACGTCCCCGGCGCCGTACATCACGGTGGCGCGCACGGCGCTCTACCTCGCCTTTCCGGCGAGCGCGGGCTGCTCGACGGCGAACGACGCGGCGGGCTCGCGGCGGGCGTCGGTCTGCCGGGCCTGGTACTGTTCGTCGCTGACCTTCTCCATCCAGTCCACGGCCTTGCCGGCGAGCCGTTCCTGAATCGCGATGTGCGTCATGGCGGTGGTTGCCGTGGCACCGTGCCAATGCTTCTCCCCCGGCGGGAACCAGATCACGTCCCCGGGCCGGATCTCCTCGACCGGCCCGCCCCAGCGCTGCGCCAGACCGCCGCCAGCCGTCACGATCAGGGTCTGGCCCAGCGGGTGGGTGTGCCATGCCGTCCGGGCGCTCGGCTCGAACGTGACGCTCGCCCCGGCCACCCGTGCCGGATCGGGCGCCTGGAACAGAGGGTCGATGCGTACGGTGCCGGTGAAGTACTCGGCCGGTCCTCCGCCGGAGGGTTGGGAGCCGCTTCGCTTGATGTCCATTGCGCGTCCTTCCTTCGGAAAGCTGCTGTCGGTATTGCCAAACCGCAGCGGGTGAGCTCCTCCGCGGTCAAAGCAGCAGCAAGTCCCGCGCCTGGGCGGGAGCGGCGCTAAATCGAGACGAGCCCATAAGAAATGGCACGGCTCCGTAAGGCTTCCCTTGAGGAGGCTTCCCTAAAGGAAAGGCGTTTCGGAGCTTGGGACGCCGATCTGGCGGACATCCTCGCGGCGAAGCGAAATCGGCGCCAATTCGGCGTCGCCGGCTCGCGGCGAAGCCTCGCCGGCCGGCGGCGAAGCTTCGCCGAGCCCCGCCCTGACTTCGCCGCACGGCGGCATGGGCGCGCGCCGCGGCATCTCGACCCTGCCGAGGCGGATTTTCCTCTCGCCGGGCGGCGGCGAGCCCTCGCCGCCTGGATACTCGGGCTCGCCGCGAGCCGGCGGCCTCGCGCCGAGCGACAATCTGGCAGCGCGCCGCCTCGGCGAAGCCTCGATTCCTCGCGGCGAAGCCTCGCCGCCGGCCGGCGCGCTCACGCCGCAGCGCCGCGATGCCGCGTCGCGGCGAGCCGTGGCGACCACGCCGGGCCGCATTCCCACGAGCGCTCCCGGCATCCTCACGAGCCTTGGCGGCATCGAGACGCCGCGTCTCGCCGCGGTCAGGCCGCGACCCGGCGAGGTCGGGTCATCGCGCGGCGGCGGGGTCGAGCCGCCGCCCGTACTGGCCGCGTGGCCGCTCCCGTCAGGCGCCGTGGCATGCGTTGAATCAGGTGAAATCGGTCTTGGCTATACCGCGGGGTGTGGGCTCCGCGCCGGCCGCCCGCAGTCAGCTCTCCAGCCGGTCGATCCGCCCCTTCGCCGTCGCCTTCCCGGCGGTCGCGCCGAGGATGCGGACGCCGTCCAGGAGATGGGCGAAGCGCTCGTCGCGGGTGAGGCCGCGGCGGTAGCGGGCGTAGATCTGCTGGGCGATCACCGCGAGCTTGGCCAACCCGAAGATGTAGAAGAAGAGGATGTCGCCCGGCTCGCGGCCGGTCGCCCGCGCGTAGCGCTCGGCGACCGCGGCGCGGGAGAGGTTGCCCGGCCGCGCCGTGGGGCCGAAGGCGAGGGCCTGGAGGGGAGGCGCGTCGTCGGGGTCGACCCAGCAGGCGAGGGTATAGCCGAGGTCCATGCGCGGGTCGCCGGTCGTCGCCATCTCCCAGTCGAGCACCGCGACGACGCGCGAGAGGTCGGGGGCGAAGACCAGGTTGTCGTACTTGTAGTCGTTGTGGAGGAGGGCCGGCGGGCCGCTCGCGGCCGGGATGCGCTCGCCGAGCCAGGCGAAGGCGCGATCGATCTCCGGCACGTCGTCGGTCCGCGCGGCGCGCCAGCGCTCGCCCCAGCCGGCGACCTGCCGCGCCGCATAGCCTGCCGGCCGGCCGAGGTCGGCGAGCCCGGCGGCGTCGAGGTCGATCCCGTGCAGCTCGGCCAGGCCGTCGACCGCCGCTGTCGAGAGATGGCGCATGGTCTCCGGCGGGAGGTCGAGGCCGCCGGCCCGGCGGTCGCGGAGCACCACCCCGCGCACCCGCTCCATCAGATAGAAGGGGGCGCCGATCACCGCCGGATCGTCGCAGCCGAGGAGCGGGGAGGGCGCCTTGGGGTAGACCGGCGCGAGCTTCGCGAGCACCCGGAGCTCGCGCCCCATGTCGTGCGCGGTGCGGACCGTCGAGCCCGCCGGCGGGCGGCGCAGCACCAGCTCGCGGCCGCCCCAGCGGAGGAGATAGGTGAGGTTCGAATGGCCGCCGGGGAACTGGGCGATCTCGAGCCGGGCGTCCGGGGCTCCCGGGCCGTCCTCGTCCGTGGCCGGGGTGAGCTTCGAGCCGAGATGCTCGCTGAGCCAGCGGGCGAGCGGCTCGGCGGGCAGCTCCTCGCCGGGGCGGACCGGCCGGGTCTCGGCGAGGGGCGGCGCGGTTTCCATCCCTCGCCCCGCCTTACCCTGGAACCTTCCCGGCCGGCGCCGCGGCCGCTCCGTCCGCGTAGCGCGCCAGGATGCGCTTGGCGACGGCGGTCTTGTGCACCTCGTCGGGGCCGTCGTAGATGCGCGCCCCGCGCTCGTGCCGCCACCAGAAGGCGAGCGGCGTCTCGTCGGTGAGGCCGAGGGCGCCGTGGACCTGGATGGCGCGGTCGAGCACCCGCTCGAGCACGCCCGCCACCTGGAACTTGATGAGCGCGACGTCGTCGCGCGCCGCCGCGGCGCCCTCGCGGTCGATCCGCCAGGCGGTCCGCAGGACCAGCAGGCGCGCGGCGTCGATCTCGGCGCGGCTCTCGGCGACCCAGAGCTGCACCGCCTGGCGGCCGGCGAGCGGCTCGCCCGGCGCCAGCTCGCGCCCGGCCGCCCGCGCGCACATCAGGTCGAAGGCGCGCTCGCAGATGCCGATCCAGCGCATCGCGTGGTGGATGCGCCCCGGCCCCAGCCGCTCCTGGGCGAGGGTGAAGCCGGCGCCCTCGTCGCCCAGGCGGTCCGCCGCCGGCACGCGGACGCCCGTGAAGCGCACCTCGGCGTGGCTCGCCCAGCCGGCGCCCGCCTCGCCCATCACCGGCAGGTTGCGGACGAGCTGGAAGCCCGGCGCGTCCGTCGGCACCACGAGGAGGCTGGCGCGGCGGTGGCGCGGCGCGTCGCGGTCGGTCACCGCCATCACCACGGCGAAGGCGGCGCCGTCCGCCCCCGAGGTGAACCACTTGTGGCCGTCGAGGACGTAGCCGTCCCCCTCGCGCCGCGCGGTGGTCTCGAGCCAGGCGGGGTTCGAGCCGGCCCGCTCCGGCTCGGTCATCGCGAAGCAGCTCCGCACCCGCCCGGCAGCGAGCGGCCGCAGCCAGCGCTCCTGCTGCGCCGTGCTGCCGTGGTGCAGGAGCACCTCCATGTTGCCGGCATCGGGCGCCTGGCAGTTCGCGGCGAGGTGGCCGAGGATCGAGCGGCCGAGCTCCTCGCCGACCGCCGCGAAGGCGAGGAGCGAGAGCCCGCCGCCGCCGTACTCGGCCGGCAGATGGGGGACGAGGAGCCCCAGCGCCCGCGCCCGCTCGCGGAGGCGCGGCAGCTCGCTCTCGACCGCGCCGTAGCCCGCGGCGAGGAAGGCGCGCTCGACCGGCAGGACCTCGACGGCGACGAAGTCGCGCGCCACGGCGGCGAGCTGGCGCGCCCGCGGCTCCGGCTCGAAGTCCATGCCGGGTTCCTATCACATCGGATCGCCGGTCACCTCTATGGATCTCCGGGCATCGCGGGTATCCTTCCGCGCGTGCCGATCCCCTACGCCGGCCAGCTTGCCGCCCTGGGCACCGCCGGCTGCTGGGCCGCCTCCACGCTGGCGTTCGACGCCGCCTGTCAACGGATCGGCTCGCTCGCCGTCAACATCCTGCGCCTGCTCGTCGCCTTCGTCCTCCTCGCCGCCGCCTGCCAGGTGCTCCGCGGCCGGGCGCTGCCGCTCGACGCCAGCCCTCACGCCTGGCTCTGGCTGGCGCTCTCCGGTCTCGCCGGCTTCGCCTTCGGTGACCTCTGTCTGCTGCGCGCCTACGCCTTCCTCGGGCCGCGGCTCGCCGCCCTGATGATGTCGCTGGCGCCGCCGATGACGGCCGCCATCGGCTGGCTCCTCCTCGGCGAGCGGCTGTCCGCGCGCCAGCTCCTGGGCATGGCGCTGACCGTCGCCGGCATCGGGATCGCCATCCTCGAGCGCCCGCGGGCCGCCGCGGCGACGGCGCCCGGCCAGGGCGGCCACCGGACGGCGGGGGTCGCGCTGGGGGCGGGCGGCGCCCTCGGCCAGGCGGGCGGGCTGGTGCTCTCGAAGCTCGGCATGGGCTCCTACGACCCCGTCGCCGCGACCCAGATACGGGTCCTCGCCGGCATCGCCGCCTACGCCGTCATCCTCCTCGCCGTCGGCTGGTGGCCGCGGGTGCGCTCCGCGCTCGCCGACCGCGCGGCGATGGGCTACACCTCGATCGGCGCCTTCTTCGGCCCTTTTCTCGGCGTCTCGCTGTCGCTCTTCGCCGTCCAGCGGACGCTCTCCGGCGTCGCCGCGAGCCTGATGGCGACCACCCCCATCCTGGTCATCCCGGCGGTCGTCGTGCTGCACGGCGAGCGCGTCGGCTGGGGCGGCCTCGCCGGCACGGGCGTCGCCGTGGGCGGCGTCGCCCTGCTGTTCCTCGGATGACCGCCGCGGCGGAGGAGCGATGACGGAGGATCTCCGCCGGGCGGCCGCCGCCGCGGCGACCGCCGGCGCGCCCGCCGAGCGCCCGGCGCGGGCCGCCGCGACGCTGGTCGCCGCCGGCATCCTGCTGTCGCGGCTCTCCGGCTTCGTCCGCCAGCGGGTGTTCGCCCACTACTTCGGGACGAGCGACGCCGGCGACGTCTTCTCGGCGGCGCTGCGCATCCCCAACCTGCTGCAGAACCTCTTCGGCGAGGGGGTGCTCTCGGCCTCGTTCATCCCCGTCTACGCCGCGCTCCTCGGCCAGGGCAAGCGCGAGGAGGCGGGGCGGGTGGCGGGGGTGGTCGCCGCGGTGCTCTCGCTTGTCGTCGGCGCGCTGGTGCTCTTGGGCGTCGTCGCGACGCCGTGGCTGATCCCTCTCATCGCGGCCGGATTTCCCGCCGCCAAGCAGGCCGCGACCGTCCGCGTCGTCCGCATCCTCTTCCCCGGCGTCGGCCTCCTCGTGCTCTCCGCCTGGTGCCTGGGGATCCTCAACAGCCATCGCCGCTTCTTCCTCTCCTACGCCGCGCCGGTGGTGTGGAGCGGGGCGATGATCGCCGCCATGCTCGCCTTCGGCCACGGCGCGCCGCTCTACCGGCTGGCGGCGATCGTGGCGGCAGCCGCGACCATCGGCTCGGCTCTCCAGATCGCCGTGCAGCTGCCGACCGTGCTCCGCCTGGTGCCGCGCCTGCGCCTGTCGCTCGACACCCGCTCGGGCGCCGTGCGGGAGATCTACCGCAACTTCGTGCCGGTCGTGATGTCGCGCGGCGTGGTGCAGATCAGCGCCTACGTCGACGGCTGGCTGGCGAGCTTCCTGGGCACCGGCGCGGTCGTCGGCTTCGGCTACGCGCAGCTCCTCTACACCCTGCCGGTCTCCCTCTTCGGGATGTCGGTCTCGGCCTCGGAGCTGCCGGAGATGTCGCGCGCCCAGGGCGACCCGGCGGCGGTCGCCGACTACCTGCGCCGGCGGCTCGGCTCCGGCCTGCGGCGGATCGCCTTCCTCGTCGTCCCCTCGGCGGTCGCCTTCCTCGCCCTGGGCGACGTGCTCGCCGCCGCCGTCTACCAGACCGGCAGGTTCCGCCACCAGGACGCGCTCTACGTCTGGGCGATCCTCGCCGGCTCGGGCGTCGGCCTCCTCGCCTCGACTCTCGGGCGCCTCTACTCCTCGACCTTCTACGCCCTGCGCGACACCCGGACGCCGCTGCGCTACGCGGTGGTGCGGGTCGCCCTCACCACCGGCCTCGGCTGGTTCTGCGCCCTGGTGCTGCCCGGCCTCCTGGGCCTCGACGCCCGCTGGGGGGCCGCCGGCCTCACCGCCTCGGCCGGCGTCGCCGGCTGGGTCGAGTTCGCGCTCCTCGCCCGCGGCCTCGGCCGCCGCATCGGCCGCACCGACCTCCCCGCCTCCTTCATCGCTCGCCTGTGGCTCGCCGGGGGCCTCGCCGCCGCCCTCGCCTGGGGGGCGAAGCTCGGGATCGGCGCCCTGGGTACCACGGCTGCGGCGGGCGCCGCCCATCCGCTGCTCGCCGGCGCCGTCATCCTCGGCCTCTACGGCGCCGCCTACTTCGCCGCCGCCGCGGCGCTCGGCCTCCCCGAGGCGCGGGCGATGCTCTCCCGGCTGCCCGGCCGGCGCTAGCCCGGCCGCGCCGCTACTCGAGCCGCTCGAGGGCGGCGCGGGGGTCGATGCGCGCCGCGCGGGCGGCGGGGAGGTAGCTCGCGAAGAGCATCGCCAGGACGAGGACGAGGGGCGCCGCGGCGAAGGCGAGCGGGTCGCGCGGGCTCACCTCGAAGAGGACCGACGCCATCCAGCCGCTCGCCGCGGCGGCCGCGGCGAGGCCCGCGGCGAGGCCGCAGGCGGTCGTCAGGAGCGCCTCGCGGAGGATCATCCAGCGGATCCGCCGGCCGTCGGCCCCCATCGCCATGCGGATGCCGATCTCGGCGGTCCGCAGCCCCACGAGGTAGGAGACGAAGCCGTAGAGCCCGACGGCGCCGAGGGCGAGGGCGATGGCGGTCGCGAGGAGGACCATCAGGGCCGAGAACTCGAAGCGCGAGCGCGCCCGGTGGAGCAGCTCGGCGAGCGTGCGGACGTTCGCCACCGGCAGGTCCGGCGCCACCGCGGCGAGCTCGCGGCGGATGGCCGGGGCGAGCGATTCCGGCGGCACGCGGGTGCGCACGGCGAGGGTCATCTGGCGCGCCGTCCACTCGCCGGGCTTCATCGCCAGCACCGGGTAGTAGACCTGCTCCTCGGCCGTGGTGTCGGTCAGCTCGCGCTGGCGGATGTTGCCGGCGACGCCGACGATCGTGTACCAGGGATCGCCGGCGCGGGGGGTCTTCCTCTCCGGCCGCAGCCGGTGGCCGAGCGGGCTCTGGTGCGGCCAGTAGTGCCGCGCCACGGCCTCGCTCACCACCGCCGCGCCGGTGCGCCGCTCGGCGTCGGCGGGCTCGAGGCCGCGCCCGGCGAGGAGCGGGATGCCCATCGCCCGGAGGTAGCCCGCGGTGACGTACTGGTAGCCGAGGACCGCCGGCAGGGCCTTCGGCGGGCGCGGGAAGTCGGCGAAGCCGTGGCCGGCGACCGCGTCGCGGGTGAGCGGCAGGGTGGAGGTGGCGCCCGCCGCCGCCACGCCCGGCAGGGCGGCGATCCGCGCCAGCGCCGCCGCCAGGCAGCGCGCCACCGAGATGTCGTCCGGGTACTCGGCCGGCGGCAGGGCGAGCTCGAGGGTGAGGACGTCCCGGGCGTCGAAGCCCGGATCGACCTGCGCCAGGCGGCGGAAGCTCTCGACCATCAGGCTGGCGCCGATCAGGAGCACCACGGCGAGCGCCATCTGCAGGCCGACCAGCACCTGGCGCAGGCGCTGCCGGCGGCGCCCGGCGCTCATCGCCCGCCCGCCCGCCTTGAGCTCGGCGCCGAGCTCCACCCGCCGGCTGGCGCGCCAGGCTGGGGCGAGGCCGAAGAGCAGGCTGGTCAGCAGGGCGAGGGCGACGGCGAAGGCGAGGGTGCGGCCGTCGAGGGCGGGGGGCGCGAGCCGCTGGAGGGCGGGGGGGCGCAGGGCGGCGAGCAGGCGCAGGCCGCCCCAGGCGAGGGCGATGCCCGCCGCTCCCGCCGCGAGGCCGATGAGGAGGCTCTCGGCGAGCACGCCGCCGAGGAGCGCCCGGCGCGGCGCCCCCAGCGCGGCGTGGATCGCGAGCTCGCGCTGGCGCCCCTCGCCGCGCACGATGAGGAGGTTGGCGACGTTGGCGCAGGCGATGGCGAGGATGCAGCCGACGGCGCCGAGCAGGACCCACAGCACCGCGCCGAGGTCGCCCACCTGCTGGTCGCGCAGCGAGCGCACGATCGGCGCGAAGCGGGCGTTGACGAGGAGCGTCGCGACGGCGCTCGGCACCCAGCGGTCGAGGGAGCGGGTCAGCCGCTCGAGGTCGGCCGCCGCGGCCTGCTGCGAGGCGCCCGGCGCCAGGCGACCGACGGCGTCGTCGTTCAGCAGGGCGAGCGAGGTCCGCGCCGGATCGAGCCGCCGCGGCAGCCAGAGGGCGGTGTCGGGCTGCGGGAAGGCGAAGCCCGCGGGCATGACGCCGATCACCTCGGTGGGCACGCCGTCGATCCTGAGCAGCCGGCCGAGCGCCCGCCGGCCGCCCAGCTCGCGGGCGAGGTCGCCGCCGAGCACCGCGACCGCCGGTCCGCCCGGCCGCTCGTCGGCCGGCGCGAACCAGCGCCCGAGGCGCGGCGGCACCCCGAGCACGGCGGCGAGCGAGGCCGTCGCGGTGGCCGCCGGCACCCGCCGCGGCGGCGCGGCCGCGGCGCCGCCGAGGTTGACGTCGCCGGCGCGGTAGAGGGCGAGGTCGGCCAGGGCGCGCCGGTGGCCGCGGTAGAGGAGATAGGTGCCGTCCGACAGCCCCACCTCGGGGAGGCCGAGGCCGGGGACGGTGTGGCCGATCCAGACCAGGCGCTCCGCCCGCGGATAGGGGAGCGGCCGCAGGAGCACGGCGTCGAGGAGGCTGAAGACGGCGGTGTCGGCGCCGATCCCCACCGCCAGGGTGAGGACGCAGAGCGCCGTGAAGCCGGGCGCCCGCGCCAGGCCGCGGGCGGCGCGGCGGATCAGCCGCGGCACGCGCGCCCCCGCGGCGCCAGGCGATCGCGGCGGGCGCCGATCGGAAGGTAGCGGGCTCGGTCCCGGCTCCCCATGATCTCCACTATACGGCGTCGGCGCGGGCCGCGGGAGCCCGTCCGGCGTCCCCGCCCTCGGTGCCGGGTCCGCCGGTGCCGCCCATGCCGGGCGAGCTTGCCTGCGTTAATCATCTCAAGCTAAAGTTCTGCTTCGCTGTCCCGACGGCAAGGGACCTTTTCGAGGTGTCCGCGAAACCGGGGCAAGGCCAGACAGTCCTCCTGGGGAACCTCGCTCCTCATTCTTTGCGCCCGCGAAGAGCACTTGTTCCCTCGCGGATTGGATCCCTGGCGGTTGATCGTGTCCTCACTTAAGCCCGACTGTGCAGCATTGCGCCGTGATGTTCTGAACACTGACGCCGACTCCTGTCACTACTTCAGTCGCCTGATTGCATGGGGTGAGGGGGATGAGACCAGGAGTTCCGTAGCGTGCGTCGACAGACCGACAATTCGTGAGCGTCACGACTGAAGGAACCTTTTGCTGTTCCAGAGCAGTAACCTTCGCCTCAAGCACTTCGACCCGCTTTTCAAGCGACGAATCTGAGCGAGGATTTGCGGTAAGCATCGCTGCTGCCAGTACCGCGATCAGCAGAATCATCCACTTAGCAGAACGCATGTTACCCTCCAATCCTTAGAGCACTGGCAGCCTCAATTGGTTAACCAGCGTCTTCCTTAGGCGGGTATCTAGGTTCCTGGTGCGATTGTAGTCCCCTCTGGGTTTGCATTGGCATGTTCCGCTACTGTCACCGGTTGCTGGGCCATCCCTAATGCGCCTTTTGAGGATGCAGACGCACTGGTCGCAAGGAACCTTAAATACTCTGAAACAGTGTTAGCCGTAGCAACCATCCCAGGCGCAGCGGGAGCGTTGAAGGCTTTCAACCACCGGAGTAACCTGGGCATTGCAAGATCGGTCACTGCTTGAAAAGCCGATCGAACCTGCCGATGAGCTGGCAGAGCAAGTTTGTAAAAAATAAACCAGACTATAAGGCCTCCTGCCAAGCCCCACCAGTCGAAGCTCGCAGGCGGGGTGAGATGAATGAAGACCTTCCCAGTCAAAGCACCTGCGGCCCTGCCAAACAGCGAGCACAGAGCGACGACGGCAACCAGGGCTCCAGTCGCCGATGTTAGGACTAGGCTCTCGGCGAAAGCCACTTTTTCCTCGTACTCCTTACGAGCTGCATCGGGAGCCAAGATTAAGAGATGGAACCAGAAGAAGAGTCCGTCGATGCCATAGCGAGTCTCTGGATAGCTCTCGTAGCCGTCTATGATGTTGCCGAGGATTGTCGGCCTATCGACAACATATGTTGGCCGTCCATTTCTCAGCTTGACAGGGAAGTCTTTCAAGAAGCCAGTTAACCTGTCTGCCTTATTCTTTTCCTTCTCCGAAAATTGCTCATAGGTTCGGTCGTTGCCCTTGGCGTCCGTATAGAGTGAGTTCAGCTTCTCTCGGGCTGTCTTTTTCCTGTGCGCGTTAAGTTTCAAAGCAGGCCACGTCAACCAAGAGAACCTAAACCCCTCGTAGACATAGAAAATAGGAAGTATCGAGCTGCTGATCAATAAGCCCAAAAAGGCCGCTTCAACCAACAGTACGATAAGCTCAGTGACACCGTAAGAACGACTTACTGACAGCAGCCGCTCGCCAAAGTAGGGGTGAAAGTAAAGCACGGCCACTGCGCCAGGAAGGACGACCCGACGCAGAAGGTTGCTGCTCAGATTGTCACTCACATCTTCCACGACTTTTAGTCGGGTAAGATTCCTTTAGTGACGGGCGATTTCTCTGGGTGCTTCGGTCCCTCTAGCCAATCCACATCTGATTTCCGATTGATATCGAAGTCGAGCAGATCGTCCTTACTAGCGTTACCATCAAGGTTTACAAAGTTGCCGCGATCCTCCGACTCGTTCTCACTTCCCTCGCGCTCGCGCATTTGCTTCCTCCCTTTGGGCCATAGGTCCTGGCGTTTGTTTGAAACCGGTCAACCTCTTTTCCACAGAGCAAAGTACAGGAACCTGGAGGCCGGTGTCCAGTAACCCTATGTCAAAATGCGCATGCGTCCCGACGCCGCCGGAACCTGTCAACGACTTTGAGACAGTTCCTTCGTTGCAATTAAGGAATCCTGCCCCGGCGGCGGCTTTGGGGGATTGATCCACGCGGCTTCCGGTGGTGCTTTGGGATGAGGCGGCCCCTGGGGAAAGCGTTCGGAGTGTTTCGCATAGGCTTCAGCTAAGGCCTTGGCTCGATGCTCGAGCACCTGCTGAACTCGGCCATAGTGGACAGCCTCGGGCGTCAGCAAGGCGAGTCCAGAATGGTGATGTTGGGTGTTGTACCCGGCGAAGAACGATTGGCAGAAGGCTCGGGCATCTTGGAGCGAGCCGAAGCGATGCGGGAAGGTGGGGCAGTACTTGAGCGTCTTGGAGTGAGCCTCGGAGTAGGGGTTGTCATCGCTGGTATGAGGTCGGCTGTGGCTCTTGAGAACGCCCAGATTGGCCAGCAGCAGCGCCAAATCCTTTGGAGGTCATGACGGCGCCGCGATCGGCATGGATGGTGAGCTGGCGGCGCGGGACCTGCTGTCGTTGAATTAAAAAGCAATCCCCCGGCTTTGCCGGGGGACTCCTAAAGTTTGACGTTTCCGGGAACAGGCGACAGAACTCCCTCTCGTGAACCGCTCAAGGTCTTCCGAGAGGGAGTCAGATGGACAACAACGAAGCCTAAGCCACACGAGATGGGAGTGCAAGTTCCACGTAGTGTTCATCCCGAAGTACCGTCGCAGGGCGCTGTACGCCGAGCTACGGCAACACCTTGGGGAGGTATTCCGAGAACTCGCGGCGCAGAGGCAGAGCCGCATCGAAGAAGGACACCTGCTCAGCGACCATGTCCATATGCTGATCTCGATTCCCCCGAAGTACGCGGTGGCGCAGGTGGTGGGCTACCTCAAGGGGAAGAGCGCGATCCATGTCGCCAGGTCGTACGTCGGGAAGCGGCGAGATTTCCGGGGCCAGCACTTCTGGGCGCGAGGGTACTTCGTTTCAACCGTAGGTCGAGACGAGCAAGCAGTGCGCCAGTACATCCAGCAGCAGGAGGTCGAAGACCGGAGGCTCGATCAGTTGCAACTTCTATCGTAGCCGCCTTTAGGCGGCTCAGGATTCAAACCGCTTTGAGCGGTTCACATCTTTCAAGCCTCCGGCTTTGCCGGAGGTATCTGACTGGTTTCGGCCAGGAGCCGGTTGGCCAGGCTCTGGGCCTCTCGCTCGGCCAGCAGCCAACCGACGACGTAGCGGCTGAAGATGTCGAGCACGACGTAGAGGCTGTAGTAGAGCCCCTTGGCTGGGCCGCGCAGCTTGGTGATATCCCAGGACCAGACCTGGTTGGGTGCCGTCGCCAGCAGCTCAGGCTTGCTGTACGCGGGATGCCGGAGCTGGTTTCTGCGCTCACGGACTTCTTGTTGACTCTGCAAGAGGCGGTACATTGTGCGTTCCGAGCAGAGATAGGTGGCCTCCTCGAGAAGAGCGGCGTAGACCTGAGCTGGAGCGGCATCGACAAAGCGATTGGAGTGCAGCAGATCCAGGACCTGCTGGCGCTCCGCCTCGGAAAGCCTGCGCGGTGATGCCGGGCGGGGGCGAGTCACCGCCGGCGGTTTGGCTGGGTTGCGCCGCCGGCGGTAGAACGAGGAGCGGGACACATCCAGAGCTCGGCAGGCCGTCTGGAAGCCCACGGTGCTTGCCAGCTGCTCGACCCCATCCATTAGCCGGTCCTCTCCGGGTCGGGTGCGGTCAGAGTGATCCCCAGGATCTCGGAGACTTTTTTTTTGGATTTCGATGACGGTTTCGGCTTGTTTCAGCTTGCGCCGCAGACGCTCATTCTCCCGCTCGAGCTCCTTGGCTCGGTGGTAGAGCGGCGTTGCGGGATCGGGCTTACGACCGCGCTGGCGAGGCGCGCTTTCTACCAAGCCTCCTTCGTCGCGCAGCTTGCGCCACTTGCTCAGATGAGAGCCGTAGAGCCCTTCCCGGCGCAGTAGCGCCCCGATATCCGCCGAGCTGCGACACTCCTCGGCTTGTTTGACGATCTCCAGCTTGTAGGCGACCGTAAACCGCCGCCGTTGCGCCTTGGGCTCCACCTCGGGATTGACCGGCCGCAGGGCCAACACTTCGATCGAACGCGTGGCGGCGGGGCGAGTTCCGGTCGCCCTCCGGGCTCCCTCCACTCCCCCCGCCGCCCCTCTCCCGTCCTGCCAATGGCTTGGCTTACTTGCTGACATCGAGCATTGTCCCCTTCTCGCCCTTCCCTATTTACCTAGGGTACTTCTGTCTCACCGTACATTGGCAGAGTGGGGCCGTCCCGGCGCCCCATCATCTCGGTGTGGAACCGGCTCTTCGGCCTGCCGGAGCGGCTCTCCATCACCCCCCAGGAGCGGGTGGGGCCCGCGAAGTACCTGTCCGGCTCGAAACGGGGCGCGGCCCCGGCGAAGCTCTCCGGCGTGAGAGTACGGCAGCCGGCGCTCAGGAGGGTGACCGCCGCCAGGGCGGCGCAGGCGAGCGAATGAACTGCTGGGCGAGCCGTAATTTTCATGATCCCACCTTGTCCGAGGGTCGGAAGCGCGAGCCTGGTCCGGCCCGGCGACCTCTCCCTGCTGCAAGGCGCTGCCCATGCCGGGCGAGCTTGCCTGCGTTAATCATCTCAAACTAAAGTTCTGCTTCGCTGTCCCGACGGCACGGGACCTTTCTCGGAGGCGAAGTGGCGACCATCGCGGTTCTCTGTGACTTTGAAGAGGGACACTTCTTCACCAGCTTCAAGCTCGCCAAGGAGCTGCGAGCGCGCGGGCACGGGGTCCATTACCTCGGGCCGGCGAGCACCGAGACTTTGGTGCGGGGGCAGGGCTTCGAGCTGGTGCCGATCTTCGAGCAGCTCCTGGGCGGCATCGGCAGCTCCTCGCAGGCGCAGGCGCTCACCTCCGGGCCCGAGCTCTTCGGCGAGCTCATCCATGGCGAATCGCTCGACGGGGCGATGCGCCGCCTGGCGCCCGACCTGGTCCTGATGCTGTCGCTCTTCTATCCCGAGGCCCTGGCCGTCCACTTCCGGTACCGCGTCCCCATCGTCCTGTGGCAGACCTTCGCCCGCGCCGCGCGGCGGACCCGCGCCGAGCTCGTCACGGGCAAGATCGCCGAGCGCCTGATGAACCTCAAGGCGTCGGACCTCGACGCGGTGATCCAGGCGGCGACCGCCGCGGGGTACCGGTTCCGCTCCTTCAAGGACCTGGCGGCGCCGGTCCTGCGGATGCCCGAGCTCGCCGTCATGCCCCGCGCCCTCGAGCTGCCGGACGTGCTGGACGACCCGAACGTCTTCTACGTCGGCACCGGGATCGACCTCGTCCGCCGCGAGGAGCCGTTCCCGTGGGGTGAGATCGCCGGCGGCCGCTACCTGGTCTACTGCTCGCTGGGGAGCCAGTGCGATCTCGAGCCCGAGACGGCGCGCCGGTTCTTCCACGCGGTCCTCGGCGCGGCGGCGGCCCATCCGGAATGGCAGCTCATCCTCTCGGTGGGCCGGGGCTGCGATCCCGCCGAGCTGCCGCCGGCGCCGGCCAACCTCCATCTGAGCCGCTGGGTGCCGCAGCTCGCCGTCCTCGAGCGCGCCGATCTCATGGTCACGCATGGTGGCGCCGGGACGGTCAAGGAGTGCATCCTGCTCGGGGTGCCGATGGTGGTGCTGCCGTTGATGCGCGACCAGTTCGGGATGGCCCGGCGCGTCGTCCACCACCGCCTCGGCATCGCCGGCAGCCTGGCCGAGATCACCGCCGAAGCGCTGAGCTCCCTGATCGCCGAGGCGGCGGCGGACGGCTCGCTCCCGGCGCGGGTCGAAGCGATGGGGCAGCTCTGCCGCGAGGAGGACCGGTCGAGCGTCGGCGTCGACGTCATCGAGGCGGCCCTGGCCGGCGTCCCCGCCCTGTCGAGCGGGAGCGCCTGACGCCGGTCGCCTGACGCCCGGCGGGTCGACCCACGCTCCGGAGCCTCTTCGATCGAGGCATGCCGCATACTGAAGCCTGGAGGAGATGACATGGACGAGCAACAAAGCGTATTGAGAGAGATCCAGGACAAGGTGCAGCAGATCGTCACCTTCCTGGCCAAGCTGGAACGCGTCGGCAACAACCTGACGATGTTCAGCATCATCTCCGCGGGTCTCGCCGCACTGCTGACCGCTCTGGCGGCGGCCTTCGGCTTCCACGCCGCCAGCTCGGCGTCCACCCCTTGGAGGATTCTTCTCGGCGTCGCCACCGTGCTCTCGGGCGGCGCGTCGATGGCGACCAATTTGTACAAATCCCGCGATATCTCGACCAAGCTTTCCAAGGCTCAAGGCTGCAACGCGAAGCTCCAAGCGATCGAGCGGCAGCTCAGGTCGAATCTCATCTCTCCGGCGGAGGCCATCAATCAGTTCAATGCCGCCCTCGAGAGCATTCCATTCGTTCGGGAGGATCCCCGGCCCAATCTCGATGTCGTCGATGGCAGGATCGACAAACCGGCTCCCCAGGAGGCGGTCGAGGCCGGTTTCACCTGTTCGGGAGTGGCGAGCGGGCCGAGCACGTCCCTTTGGCTGGCTGTCGAGGTCGGCAAGAGCATCTGGCCGAAAAAGGCGGTTTACGTGAACAAGGATGGATCGTGGAGCCGAGAGGTCTTCGAACAGGGGATCGTCGCCGAGTTCGACCTCTCGCTCTGGGCCGCCGACGAACGCGGCGATCGCTATATACGGGATTGGTTCAAGCGGGGCGACGCCAAGCGCGACTATCCCGAGCTGCAGGGAACGCCCGGCATGGTACGGCTCCACCGCGTGAGCGGCCTGCGCCTCAAGAAGCGCGATCAGCCCGGCTGAAGGGCTGGCGCGCTCGGCCGATGCGACAGTGTGCCGGAACCGCCGGCCGGCCGATCAGACCATCAGGTCGCCGCCGTTGATGTCGAGGGATGCACCGGTGATGTAACCGGCCTCCTCGGAGGCGAGGAAGGCGATCAGGTCGGCGACCTCGGCCGCCCTGCCGAGCCGCTGGACGGGGAAGGAGCGCGCGTGGGCCGCCAGCTCCTCGGGCGTCGCGTGCTCCCGCGTCAGCTCGGTGTCGATGAGCCCCGGGCAGACGGCGTTGACCGTGATGCCGTAGGGCCCGAGCTCCTTGGCGGCGGCGCGGGTGAGCCCGAGGAGACCCGCCTTGGAGGCGGTGTAGTGGGCGCCGCCCAGCGTGCTCACGCTCTTGCCCGCCGTCGACGAGAGGTTGACGACGCGGCCGTAGCGGTTGGCCTTCATCGCCGGCACCGCCGCCTGCGTGCAGAGGAAGGCGGCGGTCAAGTTGACGTCGAGGGCGCGCCGCCACTCCTCCTCGGAGATCTGCTCGAAGCGCGTCGAGTAGGCGGCGGCCGCGTTGTTGACCAGGATGTCCAACCGGCCGAAGCGGTCGAGCGCCCGCTCGACGAGCGCGCGGACGGTCGGCGAGCCGGCGACGTCGCCGGGGAGCACGAGCACACGGTCGCCGAAAGGCTCGAGGTCGCGCTCGAGCGCCGCCGCCTGCTCGGGACGGCGGACGTTGAGCGCCACGCCGGCCCCGCCGGCCAGCAGCCGCTCGGCCGTCGCCCGCCCGAGGCCGCGGGCGGCGCCGGTGATCAGCGCGACGCGTCCGGAGAGCTCGTTGGGCATTCGAGGGGCCTTGAGGGACAGGGGTTTCATCGTGCCGCCCGGCGGCGTCCGGCGCCGCTCAGGGCGTCCGCAGCGTCGTCGCCGGGTCGATGCGGGTCGCCTTCTGGGCCGGCAGCAGGCAGGCGACGAAGGCGATGCCGCCGAGGATCACCGCGGCGGCGGCGAAGTGGAGCGGGTCGACGCCCTCGACCCCGAAGAGCTGGCTCTCGAGCGCCCGGCCGGCGAAGTACGAGCCGATCGTCCCCAGCGCGAGCCCGGGCACGATCCAGCGGGCGCCCAGCCGCAGCACGTTCTCGAGCACCTGGCCGCGGCTCGCTCCCAGCGCCATGCGCACGCCGATCTCGCGGCGGCGCAGGAAGATGGAGTGCGCCACCACGCCGTAGATCCCCAGCAGGCAGAGCAGCAGGGCGAGGGCGGAGAAGCCGGAGAACAGCCCGGTCGTCAGGCGGCGCCGCGCGGTGGCGGTCGAGAGCATGGCCGCCATCGTCGTCATCTCGGGCAGCGGCTCGCCGGGGTCGATGGCGCTCACCTCGCGGCGCAGAGACTCCGCCACGCTCGCCATCGGCAGGCTGGTGCGGATCGCCAGGTTCATGAAGTCGGGAGGCGACTGCTCGACGCCCACCTGGTGCTGGAACAGGAAGACCGTCGGCTCGACGCCGTCCTCGAGCGGATCCTGCTGGATGTCCTCGACGACCCCGACGATCTCGAGCGGCGACTTGCCGCTGCGCAGCCGCAGGTGCTTGCCGAGGGGGCTCTCGGCGGGGAAGTAGAGCTTCTGCAGCGAGCGGTTGATGATCGCCGTCAGCGGGGCGTCGGGGGCGATCTGCGGATCGAAGTCGTGCCCGGCCAGGAAGGGGGTTTTGAGGGTCCGGAAGTACCCGGCGCCGGTGACCAGGCGCAGGACCAGCGGCTGCTTGTCCGGGGAGCGGCGCCTGGCCTTCGACGGTCAGCTTGGTGTGCGGCGCGCCGGCGGTCGGCGGGTATTCGATCAAGGCCGCCGACTGCACCCCGGGGAGCCGGCGGACGCGCTCCTCGAGCCCCTCGAAGAAGACCCGCCGCGCCGCCACCCCCGGGTACTTGGCGTCGGGGAGCGTGATCTGCACGAACAGCAGGTCGTCGGGGGCGAAGCCCAGGTCGAGGGCGTTGACCCGCTGCAGGCTGCGCAGCAGGAGACCGGCGGCGGAGAGCAGCACCAGCGCGAGGGCGATCTGGAGCGTCACCAGGAGCCCCTGGCCCCAATGGGCGCGCCGTCCCCCGGTGGCGCCGCGCTCCCCCTCGGCGAGGAAGCTCTTGGGGTCGGTGCGCAGGGTCTGCCAGGCGGGGGCGAGGCCGGCGAGGACGCCGGCCAGCGCGGTGACGAGGAGGGCGAAGGCGAGGGCGCGGCCGGAGAGGTCGACCTCGCCGATGCGCGGCAGGTCGGCGGGGTTGGCGGCGACCAGCAGCCGCAGCCCCCAGTAGGCGAGGAGCACTCCCAGCGCGCCGCCGGCGAAGGCGATCAGCAGGCTCTCGCGCAGGGTCTGGCCGAAGATGTGGCGCCGCCCGGCTCCGAGCGCGACGCGGGCGGCGATCTCGCGCCGCCGCGACAGGCCGTCGGCGAGCAGGAGGTTGGCGACGTCGGCGCAGGCGATCAGCAGCACCAGGCCGACGGCGGCGAGGAGCACCAGGAGCGTCGTGCGGGTGGTCCCCACCAGGAGCTCGTTCAAGGGCACGGCGGCGAGCGGATAGGTGGTGTCGAGCTGGCCCGGCAGGTCCGCCTTGTAGGCCGCCCCGATGCGGTCGAGGTCGCGCCGCGCGGCGGCGAGCGAGGCGCCGGGCCTCAGGCGCGCCACCACCTGCAGGTAGCCCGCCCCCAGCTCCAGCGCCTTGCGGCTCAGGAAGTTGGCCTCGTCCGGGCGCGGCAGCCAGAGCTGGACGCCGCGGAACGGGAAGCGCAGGACGTCCGGCAGGACGCCGACGACGGTCGTCGGGAGGCCCTCGATCTGCAGGCTCCTGCCGAGGATCGACCGGTCGCCGCCGAAGCGCTGCCGCCAGTAGCCATAGGAGAGGAGCGCCACGTTGCCGCCGCCCCGCCTCTGCTCGTCGGCGGTGAAGGTGCGCCCGAGGAGCGGGCGCACCGCCCAGACGTCGAAGAAGGCGCCGCTCACCCGCACCCCGGAGAGCTCCTCCGGCCGCTCCCGCTCGGTCAATCCGAAATCGCTCTGGTAGTACGCGGCGACGGCCGCGGTCTCGCGGCTCTCGGCCGCCAGCGCCTGGAACTTCGGCCAGGAGACCTCCTTGAGGTCCTTCTGGCCGGTCACCGCGGCGCCGATCTCGATCAGCCGGTCGGCGTCGCGGTACGGCAGGGGGCGCAGGGCGACGGTGTCGAGCAGGCTGAAGATCGCCGTGCTGGCGCCGATGCCGAGGGCCAGGGTGAGGACGGCTGTCGCGGTCAGGCCGGGGCGCCTCGCGAGCGCGCGGGTGCTCTGGCCGATTTCGCGCAGCATCTAGAGTCTCCGAGAGTCTCCGGGGTTCCTCGTCCATCGCTCGCCGAAGCTCCGCGGATGATACCAGCAGCCGAGAGGCGGGCGGGGCAGGGGCTGCTGTCGCGCCTGGATCGGCCGGCCGCACCGTCCTCTTCAGTAGGCTGGCGCGCCGCCGGCCCGCCGAACCGGTCCCCGCGGACCGATAAAGGAGGCAACATGAAGGAAGCTCAGGCAGTCAACGATGCGAAGGCCTTGCAGGTCAAGGGCCTGCGGCCGAGCCGGCTGCAGGATCCCCTGCTGTCCAGCCCGGTGACGAACGGCCCGACCGTCATCTTCGTCTAGCCGCGAGAGGGTGGAGCGCCCCTTCCCCTTCCACGGGCGGGGAAGGGGCGCGGGGCGCGGGGAGCGAGCCCCGTCGAGGGGAGCCCGCCTGTCCCGGCGCGAGCGGTCCGGCGCACCTTGGAGAGAGGAGCGCTGCGACTGCGCCCATCGCTGCAGCGACCGGCGGGACGTCCCGCGGGCCGGGCGGCGGTCGGCCGGCGCGGAGACCGTCGCGATGATGCGACGAAGGAGGCAACATGCAGGTAGCCCCGGCAGTCAACAGCCCAGCCGACGGCGTCAAGACCCTGCGCCTGGCGGCCCTGCGGCCGAGCCGGTTGCAGGATCCCATGCTGGACGCCCCGGTGAAGACGTCCCCGATCCCCATCTACGTCTAGCCGCGCGGACCCGCCGTGGCGGCAGGGGCCAGCCGCCGCGGGCGGCGGCTGGCCTGCCAGGAGGTCGACGTCGCCCGATCCCGACCCAGGAGGAACGATGAAGGAAGCCCCAGCCCTCGAGCCCACCGCCCTACGCCTCGCGGCCCTACGGCCGAGCCGGTTGCAGGATCCCCTGCTCGGCGCCCCGATCAAGACGTCCCCGATCCGGATCTTCGTGTAACGACAGACAGTCCAGAGCGGTGGAGCCACGGACCGCAAGGAGAATGAGGCGATGAGAGTTCTGCTGTTGCAACCGCCACTGCTTCCGGCCGCGGAAGTGACTCCACCGCTCGGTCTCACCACCCTCGCCTCATGGTTGATGGCGCGCGGCCACGAGGCCCGCATCCTGGACCTCGACCTCGAGGTGCGGGAGCGCGACTCGGCGGCCGAGGACCGCTACGTCCCCCAGTTCGAGCGCACCCTCGACGAGTTCGCGCCCGACGTCTGCGCCGTCACCTCGATGTACAGCAACAGCCTGCAGGCCGAGCACCTGGTGCGCGCCGCGAAAAGGCGCCGGCCGGAGCTCGTCACGGTGACCGGCGGCGCGCACTTCGGCGCCCTCGGACCCGCCTCGCTCCGCCGCCTGCCGGAGCTCGACTTCGCCATCCAGGGGGAGGGCGAGCCCGCCCTCTCCGGGCTGCTCGACGCGCTGGCGGCCGGCACCTCCTGGAAGGGCATCCCCTCCCTCTGCTACCGCGCCGACGGCGAGATCCACACCAACCCCGCGGCGCCGCAGATCGACCTCGCGACCCTGCCGCCCATGTGGACCACCCTGGGCGATGCCCTGAGCGTCGAGCGCTACGTCCGCACCATCCAGCCGGGCGGCCGCCGCATCGTCTACATCGAGGCCGGCCGGGGATGCCCCTTCGCGTGCACCTTCTGCGCCACGGCGCCGTTCTGGAAGCGGCAGTTCCGCGTCAAGCCGGCCGAGCGGATCGTCGACGAGATCCGCTTCCTGCACCAGGAGCACGGCTACGACAGCTTCATGCTGGTGCACGACCTGCTGACGGTGAGCCACAAGTTCATGGAGCAGTTCTGCGACGCCATGCTGGAGGCCAGGCTCCCCGTCGAGTGGATGGCCAACTCGCGCATCGACATCCGCCTCAAGGGGCTGCTGCCGAAGATGAAGGCCTCGGGGTGCTGGAAGCTCTTCTTCGGCGTCGAGTCCGCCTCGGCGCGGGTGCAGGCGATCGTCGACAAGCACCTCGATCCGGCGGACGCCGAGACCACCGTCACCGAGCTCTCGAAGCACGGGATCTCCTGCACCTGCTCGTTCGTCCTCGGGCAGCCCGACGAGCGGGCGGACGAGCTGTCGGAGACCATCGCCCTGGGGGCGCGGCTCAAGCTGCTGGGGGCGGAGACGGTGCAGTTCCACCGCCTGCGCATGTGGCCGCCGGCGCCGATCACCAAGCTGCCCCTGCCGGTCGAGTTCGACCTCGACTCGCTGCGCATCGAGTACCCGTTCCCGCAGGTGCCGGCCGAGCACGTCGACGCGATCCGCGCCGACAACTCCTTCTTCAGCGGCTATTTCGTGCCGGATACGATCGCCGGCACGGCCCCCCAGCTGGCGCAGGTCGAGATGTTCTTCCATCATGCGGTGACCCTCGCCCCGTTCACCGTCGCCGCCCTGGGCCAGCTGGCGCACGGCGCCCTCGTCCCCGCCTTCTATGGCGCTCTGGCCGAGGAGGGCCCCCTGCAGCGCGAGCAGCTCAGCTGGGACGCCGCCGAGCCGCCGCACGCCAACTGGCGCACGCTGCGGCCGCTCTTCACCTCCCTCATCTCCCGCCATGCCGGGTTGAGCGACGAGCACAAGAGCCTGATCCAGGGGCTCTTCGGCTACGAGGAGTGGCGCCTCCACGTCACCCACGGCGTGCCGACGCCGGAGCCCGCCGCCGCCGGCGGCGACAACTGGTCGGCCTACCTCTCGCCGCTCGACGTCGCCGCGGCCCTCGATCGCGTCCGCGCCGGCGAGGAGCTGGACGAGGAGCTGCTGACGCCGGGGATCCTCATCCTGGCGCGCGACGCCTCCGGCGGCTTCGCCTCCTACGAGCTGGACGCCGATCAGCTGCCGGAGCTGAAGCGGCCCGACAGCGAGCTGGTGCGCACCCTCTCCGCCGTCAATTGACCGGCGCGGCGCCGTCGCGCCGCTCGTCCGCGCCGGCGGCCGGGGTCGCCGGCGTCATGGTGCGCAGGAACATCATGCCGTCGAGGACCGCGGTCCAGTCCGCCCGCATGTCGACGTAGCCCAGGGGCCGCGCGATCAGCCCGTCGCTCAACCAGCGCCCGCCGGCGCTCGGGTGGCGGAAGTCGACGACGGCGAGCTCGGCGCCGGCGCGGCCCCACAGCTCCTCGAGGCTGCCGGGAGCGGGCGGCGGCAGCTCGCGGGGCGCCTCCCAGGCCTTGCCCCACCAGCCGCCGGCGGCGGTGAAGCCGAGGGCGTAGACCGCCGGGCCGAGCGCCTTCTTCACCTCGTCGCCCATCGCCGCGCCACCGGGGAAGGCGGGGTAGGGCGGCAGGTCGGCGGTCCCGATGCGGCCGGGGCGCGCCAGGATGTGGCGGGTGGCCGCCCAGACGACGATCTTCCGGCCGGGGTAGCGCTCGCGCGCCAGCCAGAGGAGGTTCTCGGCCATCTGGAGGTCGCGCCGGCGGTTCCCCTTGGCGTCGTCGCCCGCCGCCGCCCAGTCGACCTCGGCCTCCGCCTTGGCGCTGCGCAGCACCTGGCGCCAGAAGGCGGCCTCCGGTCCGCCGCCGGCGATCTCCCCGCCGAGCCGGTCGAGGTCGCGCGCGAAGGCCTGCCGCGCGGCGCGGTCGGGGATGGCGGCCCCCGGCGTGCCGCCCTCGACGATCAGCGCCTGGAGGCGCCGCGCGAGGTCCGGCCACGCCGGGGCGGCGGCCGCCGGCGAGCCGATCTTCCGCAGGTAGCGCGCCAGGTCGGCGACCAGGAAGTCCCGCGAGGCGCTGCCGGTGAACTGGCTGTCGAAGCCGGCGAGCTCGAGGGGCGCCGCGCCGGCCGCCGTCCGGCCGAGGCCGGCGAGGAGCGGCCGCGCCTCGGCGCTCTGCGACCAGATGCCGAAGACGCCGCGGCTGGCCGCGGCCGCGGCGTCCTCGCCGGTCCGGCCCTGGAGCAGCTCCGCGGCCTTGGCGCAGTCGTAGAAGCCGCTCTCGAAGGCGAGCACCGAGAACCCCATCTCGCGCTGGAGGAAGCGCACCAGCCGGCTCTTGGCGCGGAAGGTCGCGCCGTCGCCGTGGCTCGCCTCGCCGAGCATGACGATGCGGGCGTCGCCGAAGACGCGCCGGAGCGGCTGGAGATCGCGGAAGTCCTCGTCGGCGGGATCGACGGTGCGGACGGGGATCGCGTTCGCCCGCAGCCAGTCGACCCGCGAATCCGGCCGCGCCGCGCCGCTGGCGAGCTCCGAGCCGCTCTCGCCGCGCGCCAGGCACTCCACCCAGACGGCGAAGAAGGTGTCGCCGCGGCGCTCGAAGGCGAGGCCGAGCCCGAGGTCGGTGTAGCCCTTCCGCAGCACCTGGGCACGGCGGTCGGCGCCCCCCAGGAGGGCCTCGAGGGTCTCCGCGGCGGAGAGCGCGCCCTGGACGACGGCCTCGCCGACGTTGCCGCGCACCCGGTAGCCCTCGTCCGCCACCCGCCGCCGCAGCAGGCCCGGCCTGGGGACCTCCCGTCCGCTGGCGAGGGTCGCGAAGAGCGTCTGGGCGTAGCTCTGCGCCGCGCGGTCGAGGGCGGCGTCCTCGGCGAGCGCCGGCAGCCCCTTCGCGGCGCGCACGGCATTGAGGCGCGAGAGCATCTCGCGGCGCAGCGACGGGAGGTCGCGGAAGCGCGCCGTCTGCTCGGCGAAGAGGCGGCGGGTGTAGCCGGCGAGATAGGACGCCTGGGAACGGGTGAGGACGATGGTGTAGATCGGCCGGCCGGCCTCGCGGGCGACGCCGACCCCCGCCTCGTCGACCTCTGGCTGGAAGAGGCTGTTCTTCTGCAGCTCCGGCGACTGCCCCCAGTAGGCCGCCATCCGCGCCGGCGGGTCCTCCGTCTGCTCGATCTTCTCGGTGACGAGCTGGGCCTCGTAGCCAGCCGCCTTGACCCAGTCCTCGATCTGCCGGCCGTCGGGCGAGGTGAAGGCGAAGTATCCCCGCGCCTCCATGTCGGCGGCGTGCGCCTGCGCCGCGCGGGAGAGCGCCGCGACCAGCCGGACGGCGCCGAGGCCGCGGGCGGCGCGCTGCTGGTTGAGGAGAGCGGCGATCGCGGCGCGCTCGGCGTCGCGGCCGTCGGCGAGGGCTCCCCCCGAGGTCGCCGAGGTCGCCGCGGGCGCCCAGCTCGCCGCGGGCGCTGGCGGCTGGCGCGCCGGCGCGGGCGCCGAGCTCCGCGGGCCGGCGGCGAGGGCGAGGATCGAAGCCGCCGCGGCGAGCGCGAGCCCGCTCCGCCGGAGGCGCCGCGGCATGGCGGGTGTCATGCGCGGAGCATACCGCCGGCGGCCGGCCCGCGCTCTCCCCCGTTCGAGGGTAGTGGGTCCGTCGGGTCCGCTCCAGGCGCCCGTCCTTCGGGACCCAACGGACCCGATACCCGTTCGAGGGGCGGCTCTTGCTTCCGGCGCCGAGTAGGGCATGATCCGCCGCATGGTCTCCAGCGGCTCCGCCCTGGCGGCGGCGCTCCGGGCGAGGATCGAGCAGGGGTCCGCGCGGGTGGGCGTCATCGGTCTCGGCTACGTCGGCCTCCCCCTCGCGCTCGCCTTCGCCGAGAGCGGCATGACCGTGCTCGGCTTCGACGTCGACGGCGAGAAGGTCGCGGCGCTCGCCCGCGGCGAGCCCTCCATCCGCCATCCCGCCGCCGGCCGCCTGGCGCCGCTGGTCGCGACGGGAACGCTGGTGCCGACCGGCGACTTCGGCCGCCTCGGCGAGGCGGACGCCGTGCTGATCTGCGTCCCCACGCCGCTCACCCCGGAGCGCGAGCCGGACCTGACCTACGTCGCGGCGACCGGCCGGCAGATCGCCGCGACCCTGCGGCCCGGGCAGCTCGTCGTCCTCGAGTCGACGACCTACCCCGGCACCACGGACGAGCTGCTCCGCGGCCTCCTGGAGGCGAGCGGGCTCCGCTGCGGCGAGGGTTTCTTCCTCGCCTTCTCGCCCGAGCGCGAGAACCCGGCCACCCGGAGCAGACGCCACCGCGACCTCCCCAAGGTGGTCGGCGGGGTGGACGAGGCGTCCGCCGGGCTCGCCGCGGCGCTCTACGCGCGGGTCGTGCCGCGGGTCGTCCGCGTCTCCTCGGCGCGCGCCGCCGAGGCGACCAAGCTCACCGAGAACATCTTCCGCGCCGTCAACATCGCCCTCGTCAACGAGCTCAAGGTGATCTACGACAGCATCGGGGATCGACATCTGGGAGGTGCTCGACGCCGCGGCGACGAAGCCCTTCGGCTTCATGCGCTTCAACCCCGGCCCGGGCTGGGGCGGCCACTGCATCCCGCTCGATCCCTTCTACCTGGCATGGAAGGCCCGCCAGGCGGGGCAGCCGACCGGCTTCATCGAGCTCGCCGGCGAGGTCAACGCGCGGATGCACGACTACGTGGTCGAGAAGCTGACCCTGGCGCTCGGCGAGCGCGGCAAGCCGGTCGAGGGGAGCGGCATCCTGGTGCTGGGGATCGCCTACAAGCGCGACCTCGCCGACTCGCGGGAGAGCCCGGCCTTCGACATCATCGACCGCCTGCTGCGGCTGGGCGCCCGGGTGTCGTACCACGACCCCTTCATCCCGCGCGTGCCGGCGATGCGCGCCTGGGCCCACCTGGCGCATCTCGAGTCGTCGCCGCTCGACGCCGGAGTCGCTCGCCGCGGCCGACGCGGTGCTGATCGTCACCGACCACTCGTGCTGCGACTACGACCTGGTCCTGGCGCACGCGCCGCTGGTGGTCGACACGCGGGGGGTCTACCGCCAGCCGTGCGGCAAGGTGGTGCGGGCGTGAGCTGCCCTACGGCTCGACCTCCGCGGGCGGCGAGCTCGCCAGGCAGCCTTCGCGATCCTCGACGGTGAAGAAGCAGGCGGTGGCGCCGGCGGGGAGGCGCGCCTCCATGGCGCTGGCGCTGCGGGCGGCGGCGCTCTCCCAGTGGCGATGCTTCCACTCGCCGCGGTCGCGGGTGACGTGGAGGGCCGCGGCGGCGATCGGCGTCACGGAATCGACCGTCGCGGCGAGGCGGTCGCCGCGGCGCTCGATCGCCGAGACGCGGGGCGGCGGCGGGGCGCCGCGGAGGGCGTGGTCGGCGAAGCGGTAGACCTCGCGGCAGCGGAGGGCCGCCTCGTGCCCGTGGTCCATCTCCGGCCGGACGGCGCGGAAGACCGGCACGGGAGGAAGAGCGGCGGTCCGCTCGAGGATGTCCAAGGGGAAGCCGCCGTCCCGCGCTCCCGAGGCGAAGAGCAGCGGCCGGCGGCAGCGCGGCAGGTGGCTCGCGGGGTCGAAGAGCTGGTGCCAGCGGCGGCGCTCGGCCGCCGACAGGCCGGCGAAGAGGCGGCTCCGCTCGCGCCCGCTCTCGCTCTGCAGGAAGCCGCTGCCGAAGACCGAGGCGCCGGCGGCGAAGCGCGGCTCGAGCCCGGCCGCGACGCAGGCGAGCGAGCCCCCCAGCTCACCCCGACGATCCCGATGCGCTCCGCGTCGACCTCCGGCCGGGCGGCGAGGAGGCTCCGCGCTAAGAGAGCGGCGGCGACGGCGTGATAGCTCCAGCGCTCGCGGTCGGCCAGGCCCGGCGCGAGCTCGGCGGCCGCGCTCTGCCGCGGCCCGCCGCGCTCGCCGAGCGAGGAGCCCGCCCGGGCCGCGGGCGTCGAGGTCCGGGGCGATCGCCGCGTAGCCGCGCGCGGTCCACGCCTCGACCCAGGCGCTGCAGGCGCGCCCGCCGCCGGCATGGAGGCAGACCATGGCGGGGAAGGGGCCGCGGCCGGGAGGCGCGGCGAGATAGGCGAAGACCTCGGTCGCCCGTCCGCGATAGGGCTCGGCGGCGAAGAGGACGCCCTCGGCGCCGGCCGCGCGCTCGATGGTCCGGCAGGGCGGCGGGGCGGCGAGCGCTGCGAGGTCCCAGAGGCGGTTCATCCGGCAGTCATCCCGCAGTCATCCCGCTGTCATTCGGTACTTGGGGACAGCGGCACGAAGCGCCGCAGCTTGCCGGTCTCGCGGTGGCGGTCGAGGCTGTCGACCCGCGTGAGGACGACCCGCGGCGCCGGCAGGCCGGCCGCCGCGAGCGCCGCCTCGAGCCGGCGGCCGAGCGCGGCGAGGTCGCGCTCCCCGAGGTCGCCGGCGGCGCAGAGGAGCACCTCGGCGCCGCCGGCGGTCTGCCGCACCTGGTACTCGCTCACCCTCGCCTCCTCGCCGAGGACGGCGCGGAAGGTGAAGGGGTGGACGGTCACCTCGCGCCGTAGGCGAAGCCGTCGTCGAGCCGGCCGTGGACCTGCTCGATCGAGCCGGCCGGTCCAGGGGCCGGGGTTGGGCCCGTCGACGAAGGTCACCTGGTCCGTCACCTCGTAGCGGATCAGCGGCAACAGCCGGTTGACGACGTTGGTCACCAGGACCTTGGCGGCGCGCGCGCCGGGCGGCACCGGCCGGCCGGCATCGTCGACCGGCTCGATCACCGTCTTGTCCTCGACGATCACCAGGCCGTCGTGGACGCCGTCGGAGCAGGCGAGGGGCGCCGTCTCGGTGGTCCCCCAGCCGTTCTCGGGGTCGACCCCGAAGGCTGCCGCGGCGGCGGCGCGGATCTCCGGCAGGAGCGGCTCGCCGTTGGTGGTGATGCGGCGCAGCCGCAGGCGGAGCGCCCCGGCCCGCGCCCGCCGCGCCAGCAGGTGGAGGAGCGAGGGGTAGGTCGCGAGGTTCGTCGGCTGCAGCCGGTTCAAGGCCGCGACCAGCTCGGGGAGCGGCGTCGTCGCCGACAGCAGGTGGGTGGGATAGCGGTCGGTCGCGAAGCAGCGGCCGAGCGCCGCCGAGACGTGCACCGGGTTGACGGCGTAGATGGCGGCGACGGCGGTCGGGCGGCGCGGCGCGGCGCCGGATGAGGCGGCCGCGTGGGGCTCCTGGCGCGAGCGCCAGAGGCCGACGCGGGCGTAGGCCAGGTGATGGTGGAGGAACCCCTCGAAATCCCAGGCGATGACGGCGCGCATGCCGGTCGAGCCGCCGCTCGCGACGACGTGGTACTCGTCGAGGAGATAGGAGTGCTCGCCCCCGGCCGCCACCCGCGCCAGGTGGGCCTCGGCCGTCGCCAGGTCGAGGCGCCGGTCGGTGACGATCTCGTCCCAGTGGGCGATGAGGTCGGCCTTGGTCATCGGCGGGATCGCCGCGAGGGCGCCGCCGCCGATAGCGTCGAGGTCGATCCCCGCCAGGCGCCGCGCGTGCCACGGCGAGCGGGCGCGGGCGTGGCGGAGCAGCCGCCGCAGGCGCTCGTCGCGCCGGCCGCCAGAGGTCCGGCAGGGGGGTGGTCAGGAGGCCGGCCTCGGCCTCGAGCCGCGCGCGGCGCGCCCGCACGTGGCGCTGGCGGTCGACCTCGTAGTCGCCGGTCGCCGGCTCGCGGAGGGCGAGGGAGGCGCGGTATCAGCAGCATGGACAGCGTCGGGAGCCGCGGCAGCAGCGAGGGAAGGGAGGACGAAAGGGGCGCGAGGAGCCGGGGCGGACCGTCCTTGACGGGTTTCGAAGCTCGGTGGTACGGTCGAAATCTATCGTCATTCACCATCGCTCGCCAGTCGGACGGCCGCGCTCCGCGCCGGCGGCTCGGGCCGCCGGGGAGCGGGGTGCGAGGCGCCGGTGCCGCGGATCGAACCCATCCATGCTTCGGAGGCTCCGGCCGAGGTCTCGGCCGAGGTCTCGGCCGATGTCTCGGCCGATGTCTCGGCCGATCTTGGGGCCGACCTCTCGCTCCGCCTCGACGGCGTCCTCGCGGCGAGCGGCGGGCGGGTCCTCCTCGCCGACCCGCGGGTCGAGCTGACGGGCGCGGCGTGCCGCGCCGCGGTGGCGGAATTCGCCGCGGCGCTCGCCGGGGGCGATGGACGCGGCTCGCGGGTCCCGGCCGGCGGCCGCGTCGGCATCCTGCTGCCGCCGTCGGCGGCGCAGGCGCTCGCCATCCTCGCCGCGCTCGGCGGCGGATGGGTGCCGGCGCTGCTCGATCCCTGGACGGACCCGGCGCGGCTGGCGGACGAATGGCGGCGGCTGCGGCTCGACGCCCTCGCCGTCGCGAGCGCCGCGCCCGACCTCGCCGGCGCGCCGGGCCCGCGGCTCGCCTTGGACGAGCGCGGCAGGGTCGCCGATTGGAGATCCGAGCCTCGTTCCGGCCCTCGCTGCCGGCCCGCCGCCGCCGCCGCCGCCGCCGCGCCGCGGCCGGCGCTCATCCTGAGCACCTCCGGGTCGACCGGCGATCCGAAGGCCGTCCTCCTCTCGCGCCGCGGCCTCGCCTACGATCGTCGACACCCTGATCGAGCGCTTCGCGCTGGGGCCGGAGACGGTCGCCGCCGTCACCCTGCCGCTCCATCACACGATGGCCCTGAACACCCAGTTCCTCCCCACGCTCTTCGCCGGCGGGCGCTCGGTCCTCTTCGCTAATCCGCTCTCGCTCGGCCGCACCTACCGCGACATCCTGGGGTGCGGGGGCGAGCTTCGTCTCGCTGGTCTCGGAGCTCCTCGCCCCCTGCCGGCTGGAGCGGGCGCGCCGCGGCCTGGGCGCCGCCCTGGCGGTGACCGAGGTGCAGCTCTCCGGCGGCGCCATCCACGCCGAGCACCTGGCGATCGCCCGCGAGCTCTTCCCCGGCGCCCGCCTGCACAAGGGCTACGGGCTGACCGAGGCGATCCGGGTGGCGATGATCGACAGCCGCGATCCGCGCTTCGCCGAGCCCGCCGCCGGCTACCCCTGCCGGGCCAGGAGGTCGCCATCCGCGACGAGCGGGGCAGCTCGCCTGCCGGCGGGTACCCGCGGCCGCATCTGGGTGACCGGCCCCAACGTGATGCTCGGCTACGACGGCGACGGCGGCCGCGCCGCCCGGCGCCGCTCGCGGCGGCGCGGGACGCTCGCACGCGCTCGACACCGGCGACCTCGGCTACCTGACCGCGGACGGGCGGGTGGTCGTCGAGGGGCGCGGCGACGGCATCTTCAAGAGCTACGGGCGGCGGATCGCGGCGGCGGAGATCGAGCGCGCGGCGCTCGGCTGCGCGGCGGTGGCGGCGGCGCTCTGCCTCGCCGTCCCCTGCCCGGTGCGCGGCATGCGCCCCCTCCTCTTCGTCGAGGTGCCGGGGGCGCCAGGCGGCCCGGCCGCCGATCCGCGGCCGGCCATCGAGGCGGCCCTGAAGGGCGCGCTCGAGCCCTACAAGGTGCCGCGCGACATCGTCCTCGTCGAGGCCCTGCCGCGCTCGGCCGCCGGCAAGGCGAGCCGCCGCGAGCTCGAGCGGCTCTGGCGCGAGGGCGCGCCGCTCGCCGACCTCGGCCGCGGGCCGCTCGGCTGCCGCTTCCAGCGCCTGGCGCCGGCGCCGTGAGCTCGATCGTCTGGGCGCGGACCCTCCTCGCCCCGCCGGGACGCCGGTCGAGGACCGCGTCTACGGCGTCTACGACCCGCCGCTGGTGGTGCCCTGCACCCGCTCGCTGCCGGCGGCGACGGTGTCGCTCGCGGCGCTCCCCGACCGCCGCGCCTACCGCTCGCTGTCGCGCAGCGGCGTCATGCTCTGCGCCGTGGGGCTGGCGGCCGCGGCGCCGCTCGCCGCCTGGCTGGCGCGCGACCCCTACGCTGTCGGCATCTACTGCGCCATCGAGAGCGGGCCGCAGAACTACGCGGGGGCGCGCGAGCTGGCGCGCCGGCCGCGCGCGGAGTTCGCGGCGCTCTTCAAGCAGGCGAACCACCCCAAGCGCTACCTCGCCCACTCGCCAACCTGCCGGCGGCGCACCTCGGCATCTTCCTCGGCGTGCGCGGGCCGGTGAACGTCTACTGCCACTCGACCGCCGCCTGTTCCACGCGCTCGAGCAGGCGGCGATCGACCTCGCGGAGGGGCGGCTCGCGGCGGCCCTCGTCTGCTCCGCCTTCAGCCTCGAGGACCCGCTGCTCGCTCTGCGCGCCCGGGGCGACTGGCCGCTCCCGGCGGTGCTCGCCGAGGGGGCGGCGGCGCTGGTCATGGTGGCGGGGAGGGCGGCGGGCGGGCGGGCGAGGTGGGCGAGGCCGGCGACGGCGACCGTTGCGGCATCGCCCAACCCCTGATAGATATCGCCCGCACCGAGGACCTGGCCGGGAATCTACCGAGAATCCAAGAAGGAGCCCCCCGCTTGCTGACGGACACGGAGCTGTTCGAACACGTGCGCACCTCGATCGGCACCGCGCTGGGCGCCGACGCCGCCGAGCTCACCCGCGACACCCGCCTCTTCGCGGAGCTGGGGGTCGACTCGGTCGACCTGCTGGACATCTCCTACGAGATCGAGCGCCTGACCGGCTGCGAGCTCGAGCTGGCCGAGATGCTCCGCCAGCAGGACGGCGTGCCGCAGGCCGGGCGCGACGTCGCCCTGGCGCAGCTCGTCGAGCTGCTCAAGGCGCGGCTGGGCACGGCGTGAGCCCCGCCGGGCCCCGCGCCGACGACGTCGCCGTCACCGGCATGGGCGTCGTCTCGCCGCTCGGCAACGACGTCCCCACCTTCACCCGCCGCATGCTCGCCGGCGACTCCGGCGTGCGGAGCCTGCGCGGCTGGCTCGCCCCCGAGGGCTTCCCCGTCCCCTACGGCGGGGTGGTCTGCCGCGAGACGCTGGCGCCTGCCGGGCGTCCGCCGGGCGAGCATTCCACCGCGCTCGCCGACTGCGCCGCTTCGCCCTCGCGGCGACCGAGGAGGCGCTCGCCGGCCTCGCCGCCGGGCTGCCGGTCGACGGCATCGTCTACGGCACCGCCGAGGGGATGAACTACGAGGTCGTCGAGGCCTCCTTCGCCCGCGGCGCCACGCCGGATGCGGCGAATACGCCATGGGAGCCGAGCCGGCCGGAGGGCTCGGTCGAGGCCGTCGCGCGCCGGCTCGAGGCCCGCGGGCACGGGCCGATCGCTCCCCCGGCGCGCATCCCGGTCGCCAGCGCCTGCGCCTCCGGCAGCCAGGCGATCGGCATCGCCTTCCACCGCATCCGCAGCGGCCGCTGGCGGCGCGCCGTGGCGGGCGGGGTGGACGCGCGGCTCATCCTCTCGAACCTGATGAGCTTCCACTTGCTCTCCGCCCTGGTGACCGAGGAGTGCCCGCCGGAGCGGGCGAGCCGGCCGTTCTCGATCGACCGCCAGGGCTTCGTGCGGAGCGAGGGCGCCGCGACCCTGCTGCTCGAGAGCCGCGCCGCGGCCGAGCGGCGCGGCGCGCCGGTCCTCGGCTGGGTGCGGGGCTACGCCCACACCAACGACGCCTTCCACGCCACCGAGGGCCGCGAGGACTGCGCCGCGGTCGTCCGCGCCATGTCCCAGGCGCTCGCCGACGCCGGCCTGCCGCCGGAGGCGGTCGACGTGGTGAGCGCCCACGGCACCTCGACGCAGCTCAACGACCGGCTGGAGACGAAGGCCCTGAAGCTCCTCTTCGGCGCCGCGGCCCGCCGCCTGCCGGTGACGGCGCTCAAGTCGCAGATCGGCCACACCACGGTCGCCGCCGGCGCCATCGAGGCGGTCTCCTGCCTCGCCATGCTCGGCGAGCAGGCGATCGCCCCGACGATCAACTACCGCGAGGACGCGATCGACCCCGCCTGCGACCTCGACTACGTCCCCAACCGGGCGCGGCGGGCGAGCTTCCGGGTGATGCTCAGCAACAGCCTGGGCTTCGGCGGCCACAACGCCTGCCTCGTCGTCGAGGGCGCCGGCTAGATGGCGCGCCCGCTGGCCCTCGTCACCGGCGGGACCTCGGGGATCGGGCTGGGCATCGCGCGGGCGCTGGCGGCGGAGCACGACCTGGCGCTCGGCTACCGCGCCGACGGCGAGCGCGCCGGCGCGGCGCGGGCGGCGCTGGCGCGCGACGTCCCGGCGGCGCGCGTCGAGGTCTTCGCCCAGCCGCTCGCGGGCTACGCGGACGCCCGCGCCCTGGTCGAGAAGGTGGGGGAAGCCTTCGCCGCGCCGCCGCTCGTCCTCGTCCACTCGGCCGGCCGCGTCGCCGACCGCCTCTTCCTCGACGGCCCCTTCGAGCTCCACGCCGAGCGCCTGCAGGAGCACTTGGTCGCCGCCATGGCGCTGGCGCACCTCCTCCTCGGCGGCATGTACCGCGCCCGCCGCGGGCGGGTGATCCTGCTCGGCTCGATCGGCGCCCGCTACGTCAAGCGCGGGCAGGCGGGCTACGCGGCGGCCAAGGCCGGCCTCGAGGGCTTCGCCCGCGCCCTGGCGCTCGAGGTGGCGCACCGCGGGGTGACCGTCAACGTCGTGGCGCCCGGGCTCGTCGCGACGCCGATGACACGGCCGATGTTGGAGCCGATGCTGGAGCCGATGTTGGAGCCGGCAATGTTGGAGCCGACCCTCGGATCCCAGGCGGGCGCCGCGGCGCTGCGCCGCCGCATCCCCGCCGGCCGGGTGGGCGAGCCGGCGGACGTCGGCGCCCTCGTCCGCTTCCTCTGCTCGCCGGCGGCCTCCTACATCACGGGAGCGGTGATCCCGGTCGACGGCGGCCGCTCCCTGGGGGACGCCGCGTCGTGAGCGAGCCGCGCCGGCCGAGCCCTCCGAGTCCTCCGGCGCCGGCGGCGCGGCCGGCGCGCGTCTGCGTCGTCACCGGCGGCACGCGGGGGATCGGCCGCGCCATCTCGCTCGCCCTGGCGGAGGAGGGGAGCACGGTCTTCGCCCTCTACGCGCGGAACCGCACGGCGGCCGACGGCCTCGCCGCCGAGGCGGCCGGGCGCGGGCTCGACGTCCGCTGCCTGCGCGGCGACCTCACCCGCGACGAGGCGCTGGCGGCGAGCGTCGAGGCGATCCGCGCCGCCGCCCCGGCCGTCCACGTCGTCGTCCACTCCGCGGCCTCGGGCGTCCACCGCCCGGCCTTCGAGCTCACCCCCCGGCACCTCCGCTTCACCTTCGAGACCAACGTCGTCGCCATCCACGCCCTCCTCCGCGAGCTGCTGCCGCGGATGCCCGCGGGCGGCCGGATCGTCGGCCTCACCTCGGCCGGCGGCGTCCGCACCGGCCCCTACTACGCCGCCGTGGGAGCGAGCAAGGCGGCGCTCGAGTCGCTCTTCCGCCACTACGCCGTCGAGCTCGCCCCGCGCGGCATCGCCGTCAACCTCGTCTCGCCCGGCCTGGTGCTGACCGAGGCGACCGAGGTCTTCCCCGACCGCGAGCGCCGCGTCGCCGAGGCCGCGCGCCAGACGCCCAGCGGACGGCTGACGACGCCAGAGGACGTGGCGCTCCTCGTGCGCTATCTCGCCAGCGACGCCGCGGGGCAGATCGTCGGGCAGACCTTCGCGATCGACGGCGGCAAGGGCCTGGCGGGGTGACGCGGGCGCGCCTGCTCGCCGGTCGCCTCCGGCGTCTCGCGCTCAGGGCGCCGTCGCGGGCTCTCGCGCGATCTGAGCCAGCTCGGCCCGCAGCTCGGCCTCGGGGAACCAGCGGCCGCGGAGCATCACGCCGTCCTGGCGGAACGCGTTGTCGACGTCGTCGAGCGGGTTCGCGTCCAGCAGCACGAGGTCGGCGAGCTTCCCCGGCGCGACGGTGCCGGCGTCGGCCGCGGTGCCGAGGAAGCGCGCCGGGTTGGAGGTCGCTGAGCGCAGCGCCTCGAAAGGCGTCAGGCCGGCCGCGGTCAGCTGCTCGAGCTCGTCCTGCATCGAATATCCCGGTAGCTGGCTCGGCACCATGGGGTCGGTCCCCGCCAGCAGCGGCACGCCGGCGTCGCGCAGGCCGCGGACCAGGCGCTGCAGCAGCGCGTACTGGGCGCGCAGCCTGGGGATGTCCGCCAGCTTCCAATGCTTCAGGTAGGGGTTGTTCGGCGGCCGCCAGTCGGCCGTCGCCGAGGCGGGCAGGTAGCGCATCGCCGGCCGCTCCAGCAGCGCGTCGACGTCGGCGACCTGCGCCGCGATCTGGCGGAAGACGGAGAGCGTCGGCTGCACCCAGGTACTGGCGCGGGCCGTCCGCGCCGCCACCTCGCGCACCATGCGGTCGATCTCGGCCGGGTCGGTCGGCAGCTCGCGGCGGAAGCGGAAATACGCGTCGAGGAACGACTCGGCGTGGGTGATCAGCGCCTGGCCGCCGTCGAGCGCCGCGTCGATCCCCAGGTTGGCCGGCACGTGGCCGACGACGCGGAGGCGCTCCTCGCGCGCCGCCGCCAGCAGGGCGCGGTAGGTCGCGGCGGGGAGATCCCCGTGCACCTTGACGAAGTCGTAGCCCGCCCGCTTCTCGGCGGCGACCTCCCGCCGGACCTCTGCCGGCGTCGTGAAGGTCCGGCGCCCCGGCAGCTCGCCGGAGTTGGGCATCTGGATCAGGGGCCCGGTCGTGTAGAGCCGCGGCCCGAGCGCGCGGCCGCCCGCCACGTCGGCGCGCAGGCGGAGGATGGCGGGCGTGCCTTCCATGACGACGGCCGTGGTGACGCCGTTGGCGAGGAGCAGCCCGAGGATCGACCGTTCGACGCGGGGGTCGTCCGCGCCGCGGCGCGAGTAGCCGAAGAAATGGACGTGGCTGTCGGTCAGGCCGGGGAGGAGGAAGCGATGGCGGCCGTCGATCCGCGAGCAATCCGCGGGCACGGCGCCGCCGGCCGCCGCGACCTCGCGGATGCGGTCGCCGCGGACCAGCACCGTGCGATGCGGGACGAGCCGCTCCCGGTCCATCGGCACGACCGTCACGTCGACGAACGCCGTGCAGGCCGCCGAGCTCGGCGCCGCGCCGGCGAGCGAAAGGCAGAGGAGAAAGAGGAGCGCCATGCCGGAGAGCGCGCGGCGCTCCCGTACGTCCCAGCTCGTCCTATCCATGAGCGGCTCTCCCTGGAGATCGAAGCGCCGAGCGCCTTCCGTCGCGGCGAGGTGCACGATACTCGACTTCAGCCGGCCGTCTCACGGCCGGCGCGAGCCTGCGTCCGGCGATTGCCTCGCCTGGCGTCTCCGCCTACACTCTTCCGAATTCAAAGGATGCCCGCGGCGCCGTAGCCGCGGTGGGACGCTCCGTGCCGCCGCGGTGGTCGATCCAGACCTGCGCGCGCGGCTCCGGCGGGAGGAGATCCATGTCCTCGGACGATGCCTCGATGGCGGGCGACTGGTACAGCATCGTGGGCCATGCCACCGTCTCGGCGGAATTCACCCAGGACGGCAATGCGGTCAGCGGCTCGATCTCGTGGGCGCTCTACGGGATCGGCGATTGCGCCTATCAGGTGGCCGGCAGCGTCGACGGCTCATCGTTCGCCCTCACCGGCACGACGCAGACCCCCGAATCGCAGATCTGCCCGCAGGACGCCAAGTTCTCCGGCACGATCGGCGACCAGGTGATCGACGTCGGCGGCTCCCCCTGGGGCTCGTTCGCGCTGCGGCCGGACGAGGCGGACGATGCGGACGAGGAGGAGACCGAGGTGGAGGCGGAGACGGAGGAGGAGTAGGCGGCGCCCGTCTCACGCGCCCGCCGCGAAGCCCATCAGCCGCTTGAAGTCCTCGATGTGGTCGAGGAGGAGCCGCGCCTTGTCGAGCTTGCGGCGGATGAGCGAGGCGCTCGGCCGGGCGTAGAAATCGAGGATGCGGTCGCAGAAGGGCCGGCCGTAGTGGTCGACGAGCTGCAGGAAGTCGGCGAAGGGGTCGCCGACGGCGAGGTTGCCGAAGTCGATCACGCCGGTCACCGTCCGCCGCTCGTCGCAGTAGAGGATGTGCGGCGGCGACAGGTCGCCGTGGATCAGCGCGTCCTCGGAGCGATAGACCCCAGGGTCGTCGAGCAGGCGGTCGACGAGGACCTGGTAGCGCGGGAGGTCGGGATGGCCGCGGTGCTCGCGGAGCTTGGCGGCGAGCGTCCGCCGGAAGCCGCGGCCGCCGTCGGCGAGCCACTCGATCGGGCTCCGCTCTAGGGCGACCCCGGCCGCCGCCTCGGCGGCGTGCAGGCGGTCGAGCGGATAGCCGTGGAGCTGGGTGAAGAAGCTCCCCAGGCGCCGCGCGGCCTCGTCCCGGCCGCCGGCGGGCAGGCTCTCCAGCCGCTCGCGGGTGAGCGCCTCGCCGGGGATCTTCCGGTAGCCCACGAAGGCGTGCGCGTAGCCGTTCGCCGGCCGGCCGAAGACGAGGTAGCGGGGCACCGGGGGATCGAGCTCGGCCGCGAGACCCGGCAGGACGAGCAGCTCGCGGCGGAGCTCGGCCGCCGACTCCGCGTCCTTGGGAAAGCGGAAGATCCACTCGCCGTCGACCAGGAAGCACTCGTTGCTGGTCCCCGCGCTGGGGCCGCTGACGGCGGCGAGCGCCAGCTCGGGGCACTGCTCGGCGAGGACCGCGCGAGCCTCTTCGGGAGTCATCGCAGGGCTGGACGCCGCGAGCTCGTCAGGCCGGGCCGATCCGGTCGCTCAGCCGCTGGCTGGCGAAGTGCGTCCGCCGCCGGGGGGCGAGATCGGCGACGATGCGCTCGATGTGGCGGCCGGTCTCGCCGTCCATGTTGTCGGTGATGTAGTAGCGGTCGGCCGGCACCCAGCGCTTCTCGTGGAAGAAGAAGGCCGAGAGGGCGCGGCGCGGGCCGACCTCGACGAACACCGGCCGGCGGTGGCGGTAGAGGATGGTGTCGATCGACTGGCGCCAGTAGACCGGCTCGTAGAGGTGGCGGCCGACGAGGTCGATCAGCGTCTCGCGGCTCGGCTTCTCGACCAGCCTCCCCAGCGCGTTGGGCAGGTAGGGCAGCCGCGGCTCCTGGAGCTCGGCGTTCTCCGACAGCCACCAGGAGAGGCGCTCGCCGATCGGCCGCATCAGGCTCGAGTGGAGCGGCAGCTTGACCGGCATGAACATCGAGCGCGACTCCGGCTGCTCCTCCTTGAGGCGCTCGCAGGCCCAGCGCACCGGCGCCGACTCGCCCACGATGTGGTGGAGGTGGGGCGACAGCATGCCGCCGATCTCGATCAGGCCGTGGGCGCGGGCGCGCTCGACGATCGCCGCCACCGGCTCGATCGGGATGCGGTAGACGACCGCGCGGTCGCCCACCGGGTCGGGGAGGTCGGGCGGCGACGGCCGCTCGAGGATCTTCAACGCCTGGGCGAAGGAGAGGGCGCCGATGTGCACCAGGTGGTTGTACTCGCCGAGGCTGAAGCCGAGGGAGAGGCTGGCCTCGACCCCCGCCGCCTCGAGCACCCGCTGGTACATGTGGTTGACGAGGAAGATCCCCAGCCGCTGGTCGCGCTTCGCCTTGAAGACGCCGGGGTCGTCCGCCAGGTAGCGCGACAGGTCCTCGCCCAGCACCGCCGCCGCCTCGGCGAGGATCTCGCCGGCCAGGGGCTTGAGCTCGACGAGCTTGCGGATCATCCCGGCGTAGCGGGACGACTGGCTGGGGAACATGAAGACGACCGGGCCGGGCGGCATCGCGGGCGGGGCTCTGCTCATGGGCTCTCGATGGCTCTATGGAGGCGCCGGATCAGAGCGCCGGCTCGGCCATGCGGACGTAGACGTCGCGCGCGCCGCGAAAGGCGGTGCGGCCGTGGAGGACGCGGGTGTTGTCGATCATCAGCGCGTCGCCGGCGCTCCAGGCGACGGCGGCGGCGAGCCGTCGGTCGAGCGCCAGCAGCTCCTTGATCACCGCCCCCGGCACCGGCGCGCCGTCCTCCATCCGCACGGTGATGGGGAAGCGCGCGCCGGCGAGCTGGCGGATGGTCTCCCCCGCCGTGCCGCGCTTGAGCGACAGCTCCCCCATGTAGAGCGAGACGACGTTGTTGATGAAGGTGGCGGGGCGGCCGGGGCGGTGCTCGCCGCCGGGGACGATCGCCCAGGCGAGGTGCTCGGTCGCCACGGCGCCGGTCGCGGGGTCCACCTCCAGCCGCGTGTCGTTCTCCCGGCAGTAGCGCTCGACCTCGGCCAGGTCGCCGGTCTGGAAGGCCGCCTGCCAGGCGCCGTCCGGGAGCTCGCGCCGGTAGCGGACGCGGCGCGTCGTGAAGAGCCGGCGCGCCGTCTCGCTCAGGGCGGCGGCGATCGCCTCGCCGTCGCAGAGCGTCGTCTCGCCCCCCTCGGCCGCCGGGCGCTCGCAGAAGAACCAGAGGATCGCCGGCCGCCGGCCGGTGTAGTACATCTCGCCGTGGAGGGGGATGGCGAACCCCTCCTGGCTGCCGGTGACGGTCAGCAGGGTGCCGGCGGCGCCGACCGGCTGGCGGTCGCGGAAGAAGCCGCCCTGGTAGGAGGAGAAGCCGCGCGACGAGCGCTCGGAGAGCGCCACGAGCTCGTCGCGGCTGGCGCCGAAGCGGCGGAAGAGGAGGGCCCCGTGCCGGCGGAGGAGGCGGGCGACCTCGGCGGGGTCGAGGTCGCCGAGGCTCGCGGCCGGCGCCGCCGCCGAGCCTTCGAGCGGCGCCGGCTCGATCGCGCGGCCGAAGGACCCGCCGAGCGGCTGGGTCGAGATCTCCGGCCGCGCCACGGCCATCGCGCTTAGCGTCCCACCCGCCGGCGAGAGGCTACTCGCCGTTGACGCACTTGTCGATCTCTTGCAGGGTGACGAGGCCCTTCAGCACCGAGTAGGCGATGAGGACGGTCTGGGCGCCGATCGCGAACGGCGGGTAGCCGAGGCTCGGCACCTGGAAGACGGCCATCAACTTGGCCCAGTTCGACAGCGCCTCCTGGCCTTCCCAGCCGGCGCCCTGGGCCGCCGCGACCAGCACGCCGACCTGGGCCGTCATGCCGGCGGGCGTCCACTTGTTGGCGAACTGGTCGTTGGCCTGGTGCAGCGCGTTGGTGACCAGGCGGGTGAACTGGAAGGAGAGGATGAGGTCGAGCTGCAGGGCCTCGGTGTTGATCGAGCTGTTGTCGATCCCCTCGGCCAGGTCGTTCCAGCGGTCGGGGTTGTCGGGGATGTTGTCCCAGCCGCTGATCGACTGCTGGATCTGGCCCTGGTACTGCGGGTTCTGGTTGTAGATGGCGCTGGTGTTGTAGAGCGGCACGCCGGTCGCCTTGTTGCGCGTCACCAGGAGGAAGTAGAACGCCTTCAGGATGTTGTTCGGGTTGCTCGCGGGGAGCGGGTTCGAGGGCAGCGCGAATTGGGCGATCACCTCGACGATGGTGCTGCGGTCCTGCGGGCCGAGGTTCTGGACGAGGTCCTTCAAGGCCCCTTCGAGGAGCTTGCCGAGGCACTCGAGCTCCTTGTCGTCCTCGGAATCGGCGTCGCCGTCGCCGTCGCCATCGCCGTCGCCGCCGTCGAGCGTCAGGCCGCCGACCTCCTCGTCGAAGCTGTCGACGTCCGCGTGATCCGCATCGTCCCAATCCTGCCCGTCGATGTCCATGTCCCCTCCTCCTGTGGATTGATAAGCGTTCCGAGCGAGCCGAGAGAGCGCCGGGCTCTCGGTGCGCGGACCGCTGTCGCCGATCCGTCCGCGGCGCCGTTCTGTTCCCGTCGTCGAGCCGAGAGTATACAGGAACCCCCGCTGCGCTCTAAGATGCCGAACGATCCCCGAACGGCTCCGCCGGCGATCCGCTGGCCATCACGCCGGCGATCCGCGCCGGCATCCAAAACCGCCGAGGAGCGAGCGATCACGCGGCAGATGCGGCACCTCTTGCGAGCGGCGGACCCGCGCCACGAAAGCCTCCTGGCGCGGCTCTACGCGGCGGCCTCGATCGACCTCGATCCCCTTTCCGCGCCCGCCGAGGCCTACGTCACCAAGGCCGGCCGGCGGCTCGCCTGGGCGCTCGACCTGCGCCGGCCTCTCCTCCGCTCGGAGCACCTGCAGCCGGCGGCCGCGGCGGTCGCCGAGCGGCTGCTCGGCGAGGGGGCGACGCAGGTCGCCGGCAAGGGGATGGGCGCCGCGCCGCTGGTCTGCGGGGTGGTCGCCGCGGCGCGCGGCATCGACGGCGCGCTGCTGCGCGACCGGCCCAAGGAGCGCGGCTTCCTGCGCCCGTTCGAGGGCGAGCTCGACCGCGGCCGGCCGGTCTGGCTGCTCGACGACATCGTCAACACCGGGCGCAGCACGGGCGAGCTCGCCGGGGTGCTGCGCGCCGAGGGCTTCCGGGTCGCCGGGGTGCTCTGCCTCTTCCACTACTCCTGGGGCCCCGGCCGCGCCCGGCTGGCGCGCCTGGAGCTGCCGCTCGCCGCCCTGGCGACGCTCGCCCAGCGCCCCGGCCGCGTCTTCGCCTGCGAGCGCCTCTACGCCGGCTTCGCCCCGCTCGCCGGCTGAGCATGGCTACCCATCGGCCGCCCGCCCGCCCGCCGGCTCGAGCCCCCAAGCTCCTCCTCCTGGCGAGCTACGCGACGGCGGAGGACCTCGCCGCCGACCGCGTCGCCGGGCGGCTGATGCTCGCCGGGCTCGACCGCCGCGGCATCGACTGGCAGCTCCACCAGCCCTGGCTGCCCTGCCCCGACCTCGCCGACTTCGACGCCGTCCTCTGCTGGACCTACCGCTGGCAGGTCGACAGCTTCCCCTTCTGGGCCGGGCGGATCGAGCGCCAGGCGGCGGCGCTCGGCATCCCGGTCGTCAACGGCGTCGAGCGCTGCGCCGAGCCGCACTCCTACTTCCTCCGCGCCTGGCGGGAGCGCGGCGTCCCCTGCGCCGCGGCGCGCCGCTTCGCCCGCGCCGCCGAGCTCGACGGCCTCGGCCTCGCCTACCCGCTGCTCGTCCGCCGCGACGGCGTCCACCGGGGCCAGGACGTCCACCTCGTGGCGACGCCGGAGGAGGCGCGGGCGCTCGTCGCCGGGCGCGAGCGCGACCGCGAGACGCTGCGCGGCGCCGAGCGCCCGCGCGGCCGCTTCGATCTCGCGATCGAGTTCGTCGACACCGCCGACGAGCGCGGCGTCTACCGCAAGTGGCGCAGCTACGTCGTCGGCCAGCGGGTGATCCCCCGCCTCCTCGAGCTGTCGCGCCACTGGCTGGTCAACTTCGGCAACCTGATCGAGGACGCCGCGGCGGCCGCCGAGGACCGCGCCTTCGTGCGCGACGGGGATCCCCGCCCGGACCTCCTGCGCGAGGCGGCGCGCTGGACCGGCGCCGACATCGTCGCCCTCGACTACGCCCGGCGGCGCGACGGCGGCTACGTCTTCTGGGAGGCGAACCGCCATTTCCTGATGCTGGGCGACCCCGGCTACGAGCGGCCGGAGCGGATGCACGCCGCGACCGGCAGGAGCCCCGAGGAGCGGCGGGCGGAGGACGAGCGGCTGGGGCTCGCCATCGCCGACCTGGTGATCGAGCGCGCGGCGGGCGCGCGTGCCGCGGACGCCGAACCGTCCATCGTGGACGCCGCCGCCGCCGTTCCGACCGCCGGGCGCTAGGCGGCGCGCCCGCCATGCCCGTGCGGCTCCTCGTCTCGACCTCCTACCGGACGCCCGAGGGCTTCCGCGAGTTCCAGGCCGCCCGTCAGCTCGCCGCCGCGCTCGAGCGCCGCGGCATCGCCTGGGAGCTCCGCCAGCCGTGGCGGGACGCCGCCGACCTCGCCTCCTTCGACGCCGTCCTCAACTGGACCTATCGCCACACCTGGGGCGGCTTCCTGGCCCACGCCGCCCGCCTCGAGGCCCGGGCGGCGGCGCTCGGCCTGGCCGTCGTCAACCCCACCGGGAGCTTCACCTATCTCCATTCGCGCGACCTCGCCGTCTGGGCGCGCCGCGGCATCCCCTGCCCGCCGCACCAGCGCTTCGCGGACCTGGGCGAGGTGCGCCTGCGCTATCCGCAGGTCCTGCGCCGCGACAGCGAGCACCAGGGGGGCCGCATGCACCGGGTCGGCGACGCCGTCGAGGCGCGCGCCGCCCTCGCCGCCGACCGCGGGACGGGCGCCGGGGAGAAGCCGCTCGACCTGGCCGTCGAGTTCGTCGACACCCGCTGGCCGGACGGCCTCTACCGCAAGCGCCGGGCCTACGTGGTGGGCGGCGAGGTGATCCCGGCGCACGCCGTGCGCTCGGCGAGCTGGATCGTCAACTTCGGCGCGCGGGTCGGCACGCTCGCCTCCTATCGGGAAGACAAGCGGTACCTCGGCGAGGGCGAGCCGCGGGCGGACCTGGTGCAGGCCGCCGTGGCGGCGCTCGGCGCCGATTGGGCGGCGGTCGACTACAGCCCGACGCCGGCGGGGGAGTACGTCTTCTGGGAGGCCAACCGCAACCCGCGCATGTGGGGCGACAAGGGGCTGCCGGCGGCGAGCCGGGTGCGCGAGCCCGACCGGCGGTGGGGCGAGGCGCTGGTGGATCTCGTGCTGCGCCGGATGGCGGAGGCTCAGCGAGGTGGCCCGGATGGAGCCTAGCGGGATCCGGGGTCGCGAATCCGGCCCGATCCCGGATTCCGCCGCGCTCCATTGGGGCTCCATGCGCTCCGCCCCGGATTCCGCTGCGCTCTATCGGGGCTCCATGCGCTCATGCGCCAGGACGTTGGAACGTCTCGAGATCGGTTCCCATTGTCATCCTGAGCGAAGCGAAGGATCTGGGCGGGGGCAGCCTCGAAGTCCAACGGATTTCGAGGCTTGGACGTTCCCGCCTCCCAGGTCCTTCGCTTCGCTCAGGATGACAATGGAAGGTATGAGCGCATCGCAGTGGAGTACGCTTCTGTTGGTCCCCGAAAAATTCCCAGATCCTGAGCGAAGCGAAGGATCTGGGCGGGGGAGGCGTTGCCGTGCGAGGCCTTCCACCGCCCGCCCCGAGCGGGGTAAGGGGCCGCCCACGCCCCCTCACCCCGCCCACCCGCTGGGCCGCCCCGCCGCCGGGAGGGGAGCCGCCGGAAGCTCGAGAGACGGAGATCGGCGACTCCGCTGCCGGCGGCATCGGCGCCACCGCCCTCCCGCGTTGTACAGAGGTCGGAGCGGGCCATGACCGCCGATCCATCGCTCGACGACTTCGTCGCGTCGCGCCGGCGCGAGGACAACCTGCCCGGCGTCGCCCTGGCCCTCGTCGCCGATGGCGAGGTCGTCGCCTGCCGCGCCTGGGGTGTCGCGGACCTCGCGTCCGGCGCGCCGCTCGGGCAGGATGCCGCCTTCCGGGCGGGCTCGCTCACCAAGCTCGTCACCGCGGCGACGGCGCTCCGGCTGGTCGAGCGGCGCGTCGTCGGGCTCGACGAGCCGGTCCTCCGCTACGTCCCCTGGCTCGCGGCGCGCGCCGCCGGCGGCGGCCCGGCCGACCTTTCGGCGCTCACGCTGCGCCATCTCCTCGCCCATGGCTCGGGGCTGCCGCGGGGCCCCTACGGCATGGCGCCGCGCTCGACGGAAGAACGCCTCCGCGACCTCGCCGGCATGGCGCTCGCCTTCCCTCCCGGAGAGCGGAGCAAGTACTCGAATCTCGGCTACGCCCTGGCCGCCCATGTCCTGGCGCAGGCCGCCGGGAGGCCCTACCACGAGCTGGCGCGCGAGCTGGTCCTGGCGCCCGCCGGCATGGACGGCGCGGGCTTCGGCGCGCCGGCGACGTCAGCCGGCGGCCTCGCGACCGGCCACCAGCGCGGCCACTACCGCTCGCTGGTCCGCCGCGGCGACCGGCTGGAGCCGGCGCCGGACCTTCCGGCTGCCGAGGGAGCGGGAGATCTGGTGGCCTCCGCCCGAGACCTCGCCCGGCTCGCCAACGCTCTCTTGCCCGGCCGGCTTTCTCTTCTCTCCGCAGCTTCCTGGGCCGAGGTCACGCGGCCGCCGGTCGCGGCCGCCCCTGGCGCCCGCCCGTTCGGGCTCGCCCTCCGCCTCGGCCGCCGCTTCGGCCGGCCCTGCCTGGAGCAGGACGCCGGCCACTCCGGCTTCTTCGCGCTGCTTCGGATCTTCCCCGCGGACGGCGTCGCCGGCGTCGCCCTCGCCAACCGCTGCTCCGCCTACTACCCGGTCTCCGAGATCCTCGACCGCGCCCTGGCGCCGCTCCTTGCGGCGGGCGGCCGGCCCGCGGAGCGCGGCCCGGCGGACGACCTCGGGCGCTACGCGGGCGACTACCGCTCGCCCGCCGGCGCGCTCCGCGTCCGCCTCGCCGCCGGGCGCCTGGAGCTCGAGCACGGCGGAGAGGCGATCCCCCTCACCCGCCACGGCCGTGGCCACTTCATCCAGGAGCGCGGGCCGTTCTCCGACCACCTGGCGCGCTTCGCCTTCTCCGGCGCCGCCGGCATCGGCGCCTGGGAGCTGACCGCCGGCCCGCGCCTCTGGGGGCGCGCCGGCGCCGGGCCGGCGTCGCGGTGGGAGGCGGCGCCGAGCCCCGATCCGGCGTTCGGCGCCCGCGCGGGGATCTATCACCGGCCCGGCTACGGCGATGCCCGCGTCTATGAGCGCGCGGGGCGGCTCTGGCTGTCGATGCACTACGCCGAAGAGGAGGAGCTGCTGCCGGCCGGCGACGGGACCTTCCGGCTCGCCGGCGGCGGTTTCGTCGGCGAGCCGGTGGAGTTCGAGACGGCGGCTGGGGAGGCGGCCGCGCTGGAGGCCGGCTCCATGCGGTTCGTGCGGCGCTGAGGGCTCGCCGCTACCGCGCGCCCGGCAGCTTCGCCGCGAGCACGTCGATCTTCTCGATCGCGGGGGGCTGCGCTAGGAGCTCGCCGGCCTTCGCCATCAGGGCCGCGGCGACGCGGCCCGCGAGGTGGGCCTGGCGGCCCGCCTCGTCGGGGAAGGCGTCGAAGATGCCGAAGCTCGACGGCCCCATGCGGAGGGCGAACCAGGCGGTCGTCGCCGGCTCCTCCTCGACGATCGCGAGACCGCTCCGCAGGAAGCTCTCGACCTCCGCTTCCTTCCCTGCCTTCGCCTCGAGCCGGACGAGCAACGCTACGTGGACCATGGTCATCGCTCCTTTTCTGTCAGGCCCGAGGATAGCAGCGCCGCCTGGACGGCGCGCTCGCGGCGCCGAGGCGACCACCCTCGTTCAATGCCCCGCGGCCGGCAGTGAGTGAGACCCGGGGCCGCACCCGTGCGGGTTCGTCCAAACCCGCTCGGGTTTCGCTGAACCCGCGCCGGTTTGGCGACGACCCCGCGCGGTTCGCGCATGCCGTGCCGCGGCCTGGCCAAGGCATGCGGCGGCATGCCCTAACCGCGCGGGGTTGCGGTCTCATGCAGTGGGGTTACGCGGCTGCCGGGCGGCGGAGCGCCGGTCTCGCGCCGCGTCACCACCGTTTTGAGCGCCGAAATCACTCCGCCGCCATGCCGCGTCGCTACGCCGTGTGCCGGTTTGGCCATGCGCCGTGGTGGCGCGGCGAAAACCCGCCGTGGTTTGGCCATGCCGCCGTGCCGCGCCACGCCGCCGCCGCAGCGTTTCACCACAGTACCGGGTGGCTTCGCGGCGCCGCGAGAGGGTTTCCCCGCGCGGGATGCCGGCGCGCGCGAGCCGCGGCGCGCGATGGCCGCGCCGGCGGGCGCGGCGGGGAAGGCATGGCTCGCCTTCCTCGTGCCGCTTCGCGGCGCGGCCGAGTTTCCCCTCCGCGCCGGCGGCCCCGCCTGCCTGGGCGGCGGGGCCGCCGCGCATCACGTCACCTCACTTCACGATGTCGACGAGCTGCATCATCCCCTGGTCCTCGTGGGTGAGGATGTGGCAGTGGAGGACGAAGCTGCCGTCGAAGTCGTCGTAGCGGGTGAGGAACTTGAAGTGGCCGGGGACGATCTTGCCCGTGCTGTCCTTGTGCCCCTTGGGGATGAGGAAGGTGTCGTGCCAGGGGCGCTGCTTGGGGTCGCCGATCCGCACCACCCCGCCGTCCGGCCGCGTGTACTCGCTCACCTGGAAGGGGTTGACGTGGATGTGGAAGGGGTGGTCCTGGTCGGTGCAGTTGAAGACCGTCCACTCCTCGGTGGCGCCGAGCTTGAGGGTCTGGTCGACGCGGTGGGAGTCGAAGTCGTGGCCGTTGACGATGAAGCGCGGCCGCTTCAGCTTGTCGTCGAAGACGGTCGAGAAGTAGAGCGGCGGGCGCGCCTTGGCGATCCGCTCGTCGATCGGCTGGATCTTGTCGCCGGGGAGGACGTCCGGGAGCTTCATCTCCTTGGCCTCGGGGAGGACGTCGATCTGGGCGAGGACCTGGTCCGGGTCGGTCACCCCCTTCTCCCGCATCGACTCGGACTTGTAGAGGTAATAGCGCCCCGGCTGCTCGATCTTGACCAGCACGTCGGCGCGGTTGCCGGGGGCCATGTCCAGCCGCTCGAGCGGCCGCCGCCGCGGCAGCGTGATGCCGTCGACCGCGATGACGTGGAGCTGGGCGTCCGGCACGTTGTCGCCCACCAGCCGGATCGGCAGCACGTTGAGGAAGCCGGCATGGACGAAGCGCCAGCGCTCCACCTCGCCGCGGTGGAGGACGATCTGCGGCTTCACCTGGCCGTTGATCAGGGTGAGCTTGATCTTCTTGTTCCAGTTGCGCTCGAGGTCCTTGAAGCTCTCGCTGCGGCCGGTCGCCGGATCGTAGGAGAGCTGCTGGAAGACGAAGACCTTCTCGGCCGCGGCGCGGATCTCGGGCACCCGGTCGATGTCGCCCTCGAGGATCAGCGCCCCCTCCATGCCGCTGGCGAGCTGCAGGGCGGTCGAGCCGTGCTGGTGGGGGTGGTACCAGTCGGTGCCGGGGTGGTGGTCCTTGGGGATGCGCACGTCGACCTGGTACTTGCAGCCCGGCTCGACGGTCAGCAGCACGTCGTCCTGCGGCGGCCGCGGCGAGACGTGGAGGCCGTGGACGTGGAGGTTGGTGTCGTTCAGGCGGAAGCTGGCCGGGTTGTTGGGGTCGGCGTGCTCGTGCCCGTGGAAGGTGCACTGGGCGGGCTTGCAGGGCGGGGCGCCGGGGGCCTGGCCGTTGCAGGGGAGGTCGTTCTCGAGCTTCACCCGCAGGTGGCGCTCGGCGTCGTCCTTCTTGAAGCGGAAGGTCGGCGCCGGCGTCGTCCCCTTGCCGGTGTGGGGGTCGATGTAGGACCGCAGCAGGAGGTCCTGGCCGTTGACGTGGAGCGTCGCGTAGGCGACGCGGAGGGTGGTGTCGATCAGGGTGTCGGCGGCGATCTCCGGCGGCTCGATCCACTTCGGGGCCGCCGCCTGGAAGAGCGCGCTCGCCTTGAGGTGCGCCATGCGCACCCCCTTCGACTCGGGGATCTCGACGCTCGGCAGCAGTGCCCCCAGCGGTCCCAGCGGCCCCGGCGCGCCGGCTTTCGCGGCCGCGGCGAGGTGGCCGCCGGCGCGCGGCGGCGGCGGCGATGGCGACGCGAGGTCGCAGGGGCCGTCGGCGGTCTGGACGATCGTGCTCTGTGCGGCGAGCGGGGCGACGGCGGCGAGCCCCAGGATGGCGAAGAGGACGGCGCGGCTCCCGCGGTGGGGGCGCGCGCCGGAGGCGCGAAAGAAGGCAATGCTCAAGGCGGCTCCTCCTATGGGAGGCGCGGGTCGGGACGCTGCGGCATGGGCCGCCCGCCGGGCGGCCGAACGACGACAGGTCGCGACGGCGGCGCCGCCGCTCCCGACCACGCTCCCGGGTTTTGGGTGGGAGATTACTAGCACGGCCCGAGCGCGGGCGCAACGGCGCGGGGGGCCAGCCGGCGCGGAGCGCGGTGATACGCTCGCCGCCGTGCCCCGCCACCCCCGCGTGAGCTCGGCGGCCGCGGCGCTGCCGGCGACGTCGTACTCGATCCCGCACCGCCTGACGGAGGCGGCGGAGGTCTTTCCGCTCCACCTGGGCGACACCTGGCGGCTGCCTCCCGCCGGCTGCCGGCTCGAGGACCTCGCCGCGGCGCGCCATCCGGACCTCTATCGCTACGCGCCGCCGGGCGGCCTGCCGGCGCTGGTGGACGCGCTCGTCGAGCGGGCGCGGGCGGAGACCGGCGTTGCCCTGCGGCGCAAGAACGTGCTGGTGACGGCGGGCGCGACCGGCGCCTTCGCGGCGGTGCTCGGCGCGATCGTCGAGCCGGGGGACGAGGTGCTGCTCCTCTCGCCCCACTGGCCGCTCGCCGGCGGGCTCGTCGCCGCCTTCGGCGGCGTTCCGGTCGAGGTGCCGTTCCATCGCGCGACGGGGCCGGAGGGAATCCCGGGATCGGCCGACCAGACCGAAGCCGCGGTCGCCGCCGTCGCGGCGCGGGCGGGGGAGCGGACGGTCGCGCTCTACTTCAACTCGCCCAACAACCCCACCGGCGACGTCCTGCCGCGGGCGTGCATCGAGGCGCTCGTCCTCTGGGCGCGGAGCGCCGGGCTCTGGGTCCTGGCGGACGAGACCTACCGGGACTTCTGCTACGAGGGCGAGGCCGTCGACGCCTTCGGCCTCGCTCCCGAGCGCACCTTCGCCTTCCGCTCGTTCTCGAAGTCCTTCGGCATGGCCGGCAACCGCTGCGGCTGGGTGATGGGGCCGCTGCCGGCGATGGGCGACGCGCTCCGCATGGCGACGCAGCTCGTCTACTCGGCGCCGACCGGCGCGCAGCTCTGCGCTCTCGCCGCGCTCGACGGGCGCGGCGAGAGCTGGGCCGCCGAGGCCCGCGCCGAGTACCGCGCGACCGGCGTCCGCGCCGCCGCGCGCCTCGGCGTCGCGGCGCCGCGCGGCGCCACTTTCCTCTTTCTGGACTCTTGCCGAGCTGGCGGCCATGGGGACGGCGATCTCCGGCCTTCCTCCGCTGCGCCGCCGACCGCGGCCTGCTGCTCTCCCCCGGCACCAGCTTCGGCCCGTACCCCACCTCGGTCCGCCTCTGCTTCAGCGCCGCGCCGCCCGCGGTCGTGCGGCGCGGCGTCGAGGTGCTGGGCGAGCTCCTCGGGCGGTAGCGTGATCGCCCGGACGAGCGCCAGCCCGGGGAGCCCCGGGACGCCGGGGACCGCGGCGGTCGCCGCCAGCACGGACGCCGCCGTTCCCGCCGCGGTCGCCCGGCTGCAGCGGGGGATCGCCGCGGGCCTCCTCTACGGGGCACAGCTCTACGCCTCGGTGGATGGCATCGCCGCCGCGGATCTCGCGGTCGGCGAGAGCCGGCCGGGGGAGCCGATGACGCCCGACCATCTGCTGCCCTGGCTCTCCTCGACCAAGCCGGCGACGGCGATCGCCGTCGCCCAGCTCTGGGAGGCGGGGGCGCTCGGCCTCGACGACCTGGTGGCGAGCCACATCCCGGAGTTCGCGCGCGGCGGCAAGGAGGCGATCACCCTCCGCCATCTCCTCACCCACAGCGGCGGCTTCCGCACGCTCGCGATCGGCGGCCCCAACCGCACCTGGGAGGAGAACCTCGCCCGCATCTGCGCCGTGCCGCTCGAGGCCGGCTGGGTGCCGGGCGAGCGCACCGCCTATCACCCGGCGTCATCGTGGTACGTCCTGGGGGAGATCGTGGCGCGGCGGAGCGGCCTGCCGATCGACCGCTACCTGCGCGAGCGGATCTTCGCGCCGCTGGGAATGGAGAGCTCCTGGGTGGGCATCCCGGCGGCGCGCTACGCGGCGCTCCGCCCGCGCCTCGCCCCGGTCTACCGGACCGGAGCGCCGCCTGCGAATACCACGCCGACCGGGCAGACCGGGTACGCCGCGCCCGCCGCCCGCTGGCGGCGCTACCCGTGGGACGACGCGGGCTGGGCGAGCCGCGTCTCGCCGGCCGAGAACGGCTGGGGGCCGGCGCGCGAGCTGGCGCGGCTCTACGAGATGCTGCTGGCGCGGGGCGCCTGGGGCGGCGCGCGCCTGCTGGCCGCGGAGACGGTCGCCGCGCTGACGGCGCCGCAGCTCGCCGCGGGGCGCTTCGACGAGTCACTCCGCCGGGTGGTCCACTGGGGGCTGGGGCTGCGGGTCAACGCGCCGGCGCCGGGGGCCGCGCGGCTCTCCGCCGCCGCCGAATTCGGCAACCACGCCGCCGCGGGTAGCTACGGCCACGGCGGCTTCCGCTCGTCGCTCGCCTTCGCCGACCCGGCGCGCGGCCTCGCCGTCGCCCTCGCCGTCAACGGCCTCCCCGGCGGCGCCGCCCACCGGCGCCTCGCCGCCGAGGTCGTCGAGGCGGTCTACGCCGACCTCGGCCTGGCGCCCGGTCGCCGGCGGGATCCGGGGCCGCCGTGACGCTCCTGGTCTACGAGAGCTGGCGGCTCGACTATCCGGAGGCCGTCTACACCTACCGCTGGGACGGCCGCTCGACCTCCGGCACCGAGCGGGTGACGATGGGCCTCGGCGCGATCCCGGCCGCCGACCTCGCGGCGGTACCGGCTGCGGGGCTCGCCAACCTCCTCGCCCATGCCGGCGTCGCCTTCGCCCGCTACCTGCTGCCGCTCGACGACTTCGACCAGCTCCACGTCGAGCCGCTGGCGCTGCCGCCGCCGGCGATCGCCTACTTCGAGCGCACCTTCCGGCGCGGCCTGGCCGAGATGCGATACCGCAACGGGCTGGACGTGAAGAAACCCTTCCACGTCACCGCCTCGCCGTTCGCCCCCGGCTACGCCCCGGCGCCGCTCGCGGACGGCGCCGGCGAGCACGCGCTCCTCTTGAACGGCGGCGGCAAGGACTCGGCAGTCGCCGGGGAGATCCTGCAGGCGATCAGCCTGCCGTTCACCTGGCTGACCGTGCAGAGCCCGCTCGCGCCGGCCATGCGCGGGGTGATCGAGGCCTCCGGCAACCCGCGCGCCCTCCACATCGAGCACCGGCCGGCGGACCCGGCGCTCGTCTCCCGCTTCCTCTACAAGGACGTGCTGGCGCCGCGGCTCGGCTTCATCGCTCTGATCCCGGCGTACGTCTATGGGATGCGCTACGTGGTGACCGCCAACGAGCACTCGGCCAACTTCGGCAACCTGGTGGTCGACGGCGTCGCGATCAATCACCAGGCGGGCAAGTCGCTGGCGGCGGAGACCGCCTTCGCCGACTACGTCGAGCGCTATCTCGTGCCCGGCCTGCGCTACTTCAGCGTCCTCGCTCCCCTCTACGAGCTCCAGATCGCCCGCCTCTTCGCCGGCCGGCCGCAATACTTCGCCCAGTTCCTGAGCTGCAACGTCGGCTTTCGCGACAACCGCTGGTGCGGCGAGTGCCCCAAGTGCGCCTGGGTCTACCTGATCCTCGCGGCGTTCCTGGAAGCCGAAGCTCTCGACGCCATCTTCGGCGCCGACCTCTTCGCGAGCGACAAGATCCGCTACTGGCTCCGCCGCTTGATCCGCGAGCGCAAGCCCTTCGAGTGCGTGGGGACGAAGGACGAGGCGAAGCTGGCGCTCGCTCTCGCCCTGGCGCGGCACGGGCGGCCGCAGGGGATCGCGGACGAGGGCTGGGCGGAGCTCCGCGAGCTCTCTGCGGACGCTGACGTGCCGGCGCTCGCGGCGGAGATCCTGGAGCGCTGGGATCGGCCGCACGGGATGCCGGAGGAGATCGCCGCGCGCGTCATGGAGCACTTCGAGAGGGAATCGACCGATGCCTGACCCCGACCGCCCCATGGGCGCCACCTCCACCGCCGCCGGCGTCACCTTCCGCATCTGGGCGCCGCATGCCGCGAGCGCCGCGGTCGCCGGCACGTTCAACCACTGGTCGGCGGCCGCGGACCCGTTGGCGAGCGAGGGCGGCGGCGTCTGGGCGGCGGAGGTCGCCGCCGCCAAGGTCGGCGACCAGTACAAGTTCGTCCTCGTCACCGCCGACGGCGAGACGCTGTGGAAGAACGACCCCTACGCGCGGTCGCTCACCAACTCGGCGGGCAACGGCATCGTCGCCGAGACCGAGTTCGCGTGGACGCCGTCGGCGTACTCGACGCCGCCGTGGAACGAGTGGGTGATCTACGAGCTGCACGTGGGGAGCTTCCTCTTAGACACCGCGGCGCTGGTGCGGGGCGGCACGTTCCAGACCGTCATCGGCAAGCTCGACTACCTCAAGGACCTGGGGATCAACGTCATCGAGGTGATGGCGGCGGGCGAGTTCCCCTGGGACCACTCGTGGGGCTACAACCAGTCGTACATGTTCGCCATCGAGCACCTCTACGGCGGCCCCAACGGCTTCCGCCAGCTCGTCGACGCGGCGCACGGCCGGGGCATCGCGATCGTCTTCGACGTCGTCTTCAACCACGTCGGCCCGAACGACCTCGACCTCTGGCGGCTCGACGGCTGGAGCGAGGACGGCGGCGGCGGGATCTACTTCTACAACGACTGGCGGCGGACGACGCCGTGGGGCGACACCCGGCCGGACTACGGCCGCCCGGAGGTGCGCCGCTACCTCCTCGACGCCGCGCTGCGCTGGCTCGAGCGCCGGCAGGTGGACGGCCTGCGCTGGGACGCCACGGGCTGGATCCGCAACGTCTACGGCAACGACGACGATCCGGCGCACGACATCGCCGACGGCTGGAGCCTCCTGCAGCAGGTGAACGGCGAGATCCGCGCCCGCCAGCCGTGGAAGATGTCGATCGCCGAGGACATGCAGGACAACGAGTGGATCACGAGGCCCGCCGACGCGCAGGGGGCGGGCTTCGACGCGCAGTGGGGCGCCGGCTTCGTCCACGCCGTCCGCCGCGCCATCATCCCGCCCGACGACGCCGGCCGCGACATGCGGGCGGTGCGCGACGCGATCGCCCAGCGCTTCAACGGCGACGCCTTCCAGCGCGTCATCTACACCGAGTCGCACGACGAGGACGCCAACGGCCACTCCCGCGTGCCGGAGGAGATCTGGCCGGGCAACGCCGCGAGCTATGCCTCGCGGAAGCGCTCGACCCTCGGCGCGGCGCTCGTCTTCACCGCGCCCGGCATCCCGATGATCTTCCAGGGGCAGGAGTTCCTCGAGGACGGCTGGTTCCGCGACGCGGTGCCGCTCGACTGGGGGAAGGCCGAGCGCTTCGCCGGCATCGTCGCCCTCTACCGCGACCTGGCCCGCCTGCGCCGGAACTGGTTCGACACCACCCGCGGCCTCAAGGGCCAGGGGATCGACGTCCACCACGTCAACGACCGCGACAAGGTGATCGCCTTCCACCGCTGGGACCGCGGCGGGCCGGGGGACGACGTGATCGTCCTCCTCGAACTTCGCCGACGTCGCCTACGACCGCTACACGATCGGCATGCCGCGCGCGGGCCTCTGGCGCGTGCGCTTCAACAGCGACTGGAACGGCTACAGCGCCGACTTCGGCGAACCATCCGAGCTTCGACACCGAGGCGGCGCCCGGCGAGCGCGACGGCATGCCGTGCCAGGCGGACGTCGGCCTCGGGCCCTACACGGCGATCGTCCTGTCGCAGTAGGCGCGGGAAGCCGTGAGCGTCGGCGGGCTGGCTCCGTTTGGTCCGCTGCGGGCGGCCGCCCTCGGGACCACCGCCCGAACCCCCTTCCAGGCGGCCGTCCTCGGGACCAAACGGAGCCAGTGCCGAATTCCGTGCCGGCCGAATGAGGTAAATTCGCGTCTCGCTTCGTCCAAGAGAGCGAAGGAGGGCGACATGTCGCCGAAGCCCCTGGTGTTCGTGCCCGGCCTGCCCGGCTCCCGTCTGCTCGACCGGGCCTCGGGCGAGGAGCTCTTCCCCAACCTCTTCGGCCTCCTCTCGCCCGGACACGCGGGACCGCCTGCTGGCGCGGCTCCGCGGCCCCGACGATCCGGACGCCGACGACGGGGTCGTCGCCGGCGAGCCGATCGAGCAGGTGATCCCGCTGCTGCCGTTCGTCGACCTCTCCGGCATCTTCAAGCAGGCGGCGTCGCTCTACGACGTCCTCCGGGGTCTGGGCTACGGCATCACCGACGCCTCCTTCGGCGACCGCTTCCGGCCGGTGGGGTGGGACTGGCGGCGGCCGGTCGACCAGAAGGACACGCTCGCCGCGGTGCGGAACGCGATCGCCGAGCTCCGGCAATCGACCGGCGAGAAGGTCACCGTGCTCTGCCACTCGACGGGCGGGCTCGTGGTGCGGAGCCTCCTCGAGGCCGAGCCGGAGACCGCCGCCTTAGTCGAGCGGGTCCTCGCCCTCGGCATCCCCTGGGCGGGGACGCTCCAGCCGCTCCCCATGCTCGCCGGGCACGGGGGCTGGGGGCCGCTGACCGCGGATCAGACCCTGCACGCCCTCGGCGGCTCCTGGGCCGCCTTCGACCTGCTGCCCCCCGATCCGGCGAAGACCGACATGACGGACGTCGACCTGTTCCACGACGCGGCCGACCTCCCCGCGTCGCCGCTCACCGCGACCGGCTGGATCCCGCCGGGCGCCGGCGCGCCGGCGATGCGGGACCGGGCGGCGCGCTCCGACGCCCGGCTGGGGACGCGCGGCCGGAGCCTCGACCTCGGCGGCGTCGAGCTGGTGAACGTCGTCGGCTGGCGGGCCGACACCCTCATCCGCTCGTCGCTCGACCCCCACGGCCGCCTCGGCTTCTTGGACGGCCCGGAGGGGGACGGCACCGTCCCGCGCCCCTCGGCCGCCTGGCTCGAGGGCCCGCGGGTGCGCACCTTCCTGGTGCCGATCGGCAACTACCCCGGCGACCAGCTGCGCCGCATGCACATCGTCCTCTGGGAGAACCAGCCCGTCCGCGACCTCCTGGCGACCTATCTCGCCGGCCGCCCCCAGCCGCGCTACGTCTACGCCGCGGTCGACGGCGACGACGCGGTCGCCGTCGACAAGCAGAGCCTCCGCGTCTACATCGTCGCCCTCGACCACGCCGGCGAGCCGCTGCCGGGAGCCTTCGCCACCGCCGCGGGGAGCGCCACCCGCTTCGGCTTCGGCCCCGACGGCCTCGGCATGATGCTCCTCGACCGCGCCCTCGCCCAGAACGCCGTCCATGGCTTCTTCCGCTTCGAGGTGCGCTTCCACGACGCCGCCGGCAACCCGCTCGGCGCGCCGCAGGGTCTGACGATCCAGGGCCCGGAGGAGATCTGAGGGGCGGGTGAATCTTTGTCGGAAGGCGCCCAGAGTCATCAGAGTAGCTGTGCGAAACCCCTCTGCATTGTCATCCTGAGCGAAGCGAAGGATCTGGCGGAGCTGAAGTCAATCAAAGGATTCCGAGACGAGTTCGCAGTGGAGTACGCTTCTGTGGGTCCCCGAAAAATTCACCGACTCTGAGGGCGGGTGAGCGGGTGATTCGTCTGGGTAGCCGTCCAACTCGATTTAGCCGTCCAACTCGATCGCGCGATCCCCTCGATTTTCAGCGGTCCCACTCGATTTGTAGCGTACCGATTCGATCTGTAGCCTACCGATTCGATTTGTAGCCTACCGATTCAATCTGTAGCGTACCGATTCAATCTGTAGCGTACCGATTCGATTTTTCGTCGTCCCAACCGATCGGTCGAGATCCAACTCGATGTTTCGCCTACGGAATCGTTGGGACGTCGGCCAAACCGCCGGGACGAGAGCGCGGGCGATTTTCCGCCGCCGCTCGCCGCGGCTGCCCGCCGATGCGCGGTTTCGGCTGCCGCGCCGCTCGGCGGCCTTCCGACCCGCGTGGACGCGATCCCGCGCCTTCTCTACGTCCCGGGACGGGCGGGATAGGGCTCGCCACCCGCGGCGCCGGGGATCTCCGCGAGAGCCGCCCCGAGGGCTTCCGCCAGCGCCGCGACCGCCGGCATCGCCAGCAGGTTCAGGTGATGCCCGGGCACCGGCCGCACCTCGAGGCCGCCCTGGGCCAGCGCCGCCCAGCCCGCCGCGTGGACCGCGGGCGGCGTCTCGGCGCCGGTCAGGCGCTCGGTGCCCTGGAAGAGGAGGACGCGGCCGGGGTACGGCCCCGGGGCGTAGGCGCGCGAGCTGCGGAAGTTGGCCCGCAGGTGGCGCAGGTAGCGGCGGACGTCGGTATAGCCGATCTCCTCGCCGGTGGGGAGGAAGCGGTACTCGCGGAAGAAGCGCTGGATCGCCCCCATGCGGCTCGGCCGGCGCGGGCGGCCCTGACCGCGGGCGATCCTCGGGCCCGGCGCGCCGCGCCCTCGTCCGCCGATCCTGCGTAGACTTTTTCGAGATGGCGTCCGGCGAGGTCGGCGAGCTCGTCCCAGAGGCGCTTTTCGTCGGCCGGGGAGGGGAGCCCGTCGCCGAGGTCGTGGCGCTCGAGGACGGCGGCGAGATCGGCGACGAGGCCGCCCTCGGGCTGCTCGCCCAGGCGGTCGCGGACCGCCGCCGGGGCGCGGGTGTCGAGGAGAGCGACGAGTGGCGGCGGCTCGCCCGCCGCGGCGAGCTGGCGCGCCATCTCGAAGGCGACGTAGCCGCCGAAGGAGTAGCCGCCCAGCCGGTAGGGCGAGCCCGCGGGCCAGGCGGCGCGGACGGCGGCGAGGTAGGCCGCGGCCATGTCCTCGACGCGCTCGTAGGGCTCCTCGCCGCCCCGCGGGTCCGGCCCCTGGAGGCCATAGAACGGCTGGCCGGGCCCCAGGCGGCGGGCGAGGTCGAGGTAGCAGAGGACCGAGCCGCCCGAGGGGTGGACGCAGACGAGCGGCGGCCGCCCCCCTCCCTCGCCTTCCGGCCGCAGGGCGACGAGCGGCGAGCGCCGGTGCGCCGCGGCCCCGGCGCCGGCCCGGGCGAGCAGCAATCCGGCGAGCCGCGCGATCGTGAGGCCGGGGAGGAGCGCGTCGAGCGCCAGCGCGACGCCGTGGCGGCGCTCGAGGAGGGCGAGCAGCTCGACCGCCGCCATCGACTCGCCGCCGAGGTCGAAGAAGTCGTCCTCCCGGCCGACCGCCTCGACCGCCAGCAGCCGCCGCCAGTCGGCCGCGAGCTGCGCCTCGAGCGCCGCGCGCGGCGGCAGGGGCCGCGGAGCGTCGGGACCTGCGGGCGGTGGCGAGGGCATGGTCCAAGGCGATGCCGCCCGGCGCGGCGCCGGCGGGGCGTCCGTATCCTACCCGCCGCGCCGGGCGGCGCAGAACCCCGCCCGCCTTCGGCACCGCCGCCGCCGAGTGCCTGCGCCTGGCTTCCCCGCTCCGGGTCGGGGCTGCCGACGCACGACGCCGAGGATCAATGACAGAGAGCGGCGGGGGCGCGGAAAGTATTTGCCGACGAGTACCATCCGCCGATGCCCCAGGAAGGCACCTGATCGAAGAACCAGGAGAAAAAGGCGGTCTCCTGGGGATTGTAGGTGAAGCCGTTCGGCATCTGGATCTCGCCAAATAGATGACCGCTCAGGGGGTCGCCGACCTCGAAGTTCGCCTGGCACCCCGCAACCTGGCCGACATGGCCCCAGGGCGGCGTGGGGTTGGTGACGAAAGGATCGTCGTACCACTCGGCCAGCTCGTGCGACAGGATCGAGATGTCCGGGTTGATGGGGGTGTAGCCCGTGGCGTCCCACATCGCCACGCCATAGGTCTGGCCGCGGGATGCGGTATGGAAACCGAATGCCAGGCCGTTGTTCGACACGCTCGTAGCCACGCTGACGGTGAGGAAGAGCGGGAACGTCTTGGGGCTTACCCCCAGCTGGCGGAACTGCGGGCCCAGTTGCGCGAAGATCTGCTGCCAGATCTGAAAGCTGATGATCGCCGATCGGCCGCAGGGCGCCGGACGCGTCTCGTAACCGGCCGGAAGCACCACACGGATCGAGGCGGGAACGCTGGCGGCGACACGCACGCTGTACCGTGGGTTCAACGCGCCGGGGCCGGTGAAGGACCAGAGCTCCATCCGGCGGACCTCCTCCACGAATTGCCGGGGGCCTTCGCCGTAGTCGGCGTCCGCGAAGAGCGGCGACTGGAGGACGAGATCGAGCGGAGCACCGCCTCGCGCGCAGTCATTCGGTTCGGTGGGATCCAACACGGTGCCGTCGGGGAACTCGAAGCGGACGGGGAAGATCTGCACCGGCACGATCACGTTCTTGGCGCCGCGCAGAAATGGGTTCGATCCAACCATAGTCAACGGGTAGCGCTTGCGGCGCGACAGGACCGTCGTCCTGAACGTGGCCAGTGCTGGCGCCCCGCCTCTTTTCTCGTCGAGCGGAGAGGCCTCGGGGATACCGACGACCCGGCCGGTCCACTCGCCGAGCGGATCCGGCGCTGCGCTTTCCGCCGGCAGACTTACCGAGAGGATCGGTCTGGCGGGTGGCTGCGCGTCGTCGCCCGTGACGAGCGACAGTGGCAATGCGAACAGCACGCTGGTGAAGAGCGCGACACGGACGAAGCGGATCATCGGCGACTCCCTTGTCGGGCAAGGTGCCCGTTTGGCAATGTTAAAATCGCAGCATAGCAGCTTGCTTAAGTGACTCGGAAAGTGACAAATGCACATGGGTACGGTCCTGGAGGCCCTGCTCTCCCGGCTACGCGGGACTCGGCCAATGCCTGTGACCGCGCAAACCAGCGTCCGCGCGAGCCGGCCGCCCGCACGGGCATGAATGCCCGTGCTATGAGATGCGCCGGATGAATCCGGCTTTGCGCTGACTCGGCGCATCTCATGTCCCCGCGGGCGAAGCTTCGCCTCAACCGACCATGAGGAGCGCAGACTCGATCTCGGCGTTCATGCCCCGTGCCGCGCCGGTGGTCGTGGACAGGGGCGGGGCAAAGAAGGGGGGAGGCAGCCGCCAGGCGGCCAAGCCGGATTCATCCGGCGCCCCTCATAGCACGGGCATTCATGCCCGTGCGGACGTGCCCGGCTCGCATCGGCTGCACCTGCGTCGCGTGCCCTCCGGCGCCGAAGTCCCTGCGGGCGAAGCAGGGGAGCGGGGCGTCTGGTATCCTGCGCCGCGCCGCACCATGAGCTTCTTCCTCGGTCACCGGCGGACGAACCGTTCCCTCTGGCGGCGCCTCCCCCGCATGGCGCGCTTCGCCCTGCGCCTCCTCGCCGACCAGGAGGGCCTCCTCTTCCAGCCCCGCCGCGAGCGGCGCGGCACGCCGCGCGACGTCGGGCTCGACGGCGCCGACGTCGAGCTGCCGGGCGACGCGGGACCCGTCCGCGGCTGGTGGATCCCCGGCGAGCCCGGGCGCGGCGCCTTCCTCTTCCTCCCCGGCGCCATCGGCAACTCGAGCCACGAGCTGCCGACCTTCGCCTTCCTCCGCGGCCTGGGCGCCGGGGTGCTGGCGATCGACTACCCCGGCTACGGCCGCTCGGACGGCCGGCCGACGATCGCCGCCTGCCGGCGCGCCGCCGCCGACGGCTTCCGCTTCCTCGCCGCGGCGCGCCCGGCGCCGGGGCCGCTCTTCGTCTACGGCCGCTCGCTCGGCTGCCTCTTCGCGGCGCCGCTGGCGGCTGAGCAGGGAGCCGGGCTGGTCTTCCACAACGGCTTCCCCTCGGTGCCCGACCTCGCGGCGTGCTTCCTCCCCCGGCCGCTCGTCGCCGTCTCCTGCTATGTCCGCCTCGGCTGCGCGCCGGCCCTCATCGCCCGCCGCGCGCCGGCGCTCTTCCTCCACGCGCGGGGCGACGAGGTGATCCCGCCCGCCCTGGGGCGCCGGGCCTTCGGCCTCGCCGCCGAACCCAAGCGCTTCCTGGAGCTCGCCGGCGGCCACTTCGGCGACGGCTGGCAGCGCGACCCCGGCGTCCGCCAAGCCTTTTCCGACCTCCTCTCCGGCGCGGCGGCCGGCTGGGGCGGCCGTTCCCCCGAGGACTCCCCCGAGCGCTCGCCCGAGGACGCGGCGTGAGCGGCGGACTGCCGGAGCCCCGGAGTCCCTGGAGCCCCCGGAGCCCCTGGAGCCGGTCGCCGCGCCCGCTCCGGCGCGCCGGCGACGCTCCAGGACCTCGCCGCCTCGCTCGCCCCGCGCGGCGAGCGGCGGGCGCTCGGCGTCGCCGCCGACCTCGGCGTCCGCTGGTGGTCGTACCGCCGGCTCGCCGGCGAGATCGGGCGCGCCGCCGCGCGCCTCGAGGCGCTGGGGGTGGGGAAGGGCGAGCGGGTGGTCCTCCAGGCGGAGAACGGGCCGGAGTGGGCCGCCGCGTTCTTCGCCCTCGCTCTGCGCGGCGCCGTGGCGGTGCTCCTCGACGCGGCGACGCCGCGCGACGCTGTCGAGCGGATCGCGGCGGCCGAGGGGGCGCGGCGGGTCATCTATATGGATAGCGTCACGGCAGACGGCGCTCGGGCGGGCCAGGCTTCCGAGAAACCTTCCGGCCAGGCTTCCGGCGAAGCTTCCGGCGAAGCTTCCGGCGAGGCTTCCGGCGGCCGCCGCGGCGACGGCTGGCTGTCGCTCGCCGAGCTGACGGCCGGGCCGCCGCCCGTTGGCGGGATCTCCTGGCCGCCGGCGGCGCTCGTCCCCGTCTCGTCGGCGGACCCGGCGGCGATCGTCTACAGCGCCGGGACGACGGGCGCGCCGCGGGGGGTCGTCCTCACCCACGGCAACCTCGCGGCGCAGTGGGCGGCCTTCGCGCGGCTGCGCCTGCTGGCGCCGATCCGCCCGCGCTTCCTCGTGCTGCCGCCGCTGTCGCACGCCCTCGGCCTGGTGGTCGGCCTGGCGCTGCCGCTCTCGCTGGGATTCGCCGCCGTCTACACGGCGAGCCCGCGGCCAGCGCGCTGGGCGCGGGCGATCCGCGATGCGCGCCTCGCCGCCCTGGTGGCGGTGCCGCGGAACCTCGAGCTCCTCGCCGACTTCCTGCTGGCGAGCCGCGACCGCGCCGGGGTGCCGCTCGCCGCCCGCCTCGCCGGCGCCGCGCCCTTCGCCGCCCGGAGTCGGCTCTTCCTCCGCCGCGGCACGGTCTTCGGGCGGCTGCCGTTCCGTCTACTGCTGGTCGGCGGGGCGGCGCTGCCTCTCGCGACGGAGGCCTTCTTCCGGCGCTCCGGCCTCCTCGTCCTCCAGGGCTACGGCCTGTCGGAGACCGCCGCCTTCGTCAGCGTCGGGAGCCCGTTCTCCCGCCGGCCGGGGAGCCTCGGGCGGCCGGTCGGCGGACAGGAGGTCCGCCTCGCGGCCGACGGCGAGATCCTGGTGCGCGGGCCCAACGTCGCCGCCGGCTGCGGACCGCCGCTCGACCTCACGCCGGAGGGCTTCCTCCGCACCGGCGACCTCGGGCGCCTCGACGCGCGCGGCCGGCTGCGCTTCGCCGGGCGCAAGAAGGACCTCATCATCACCGCCGAGGGGATGAACGTCGTCCCCGACGAGGTCGAGGCGGCGCTCGCCGGCGCCCCGGGGCTCCGCGAGGCGGCGGTCCTCGCCCGCCCCACCGCGCGCGGCGAGGAGGTCCACGCGGTGCTCGTCCTCGCCGCGGGCGGCGATCCCGCCGCGGCGTCCGCCGCGGGCTCCGCGGCATCGGCGTCCGCAGCATCGGCGTCCGCGGCGGTGGCGCGGGCGAACCGCGCCCTCCGGCCCTATCAGCGAATCGCCGGCTGGAGCCTCTGGCCGGAGCCGGAGCTGCCACGCGCCGCCCTGGGGAAGCTCCGCCGCGGCGAGATCGCGCGGCGGGTCATGGATCTGGAGCGCGGGCCGGGGCCGGCCGCGGCTCCCCAAGCTCCCGCGGCTGCCCGATCCCTCGCATCTCCCGCATCTCCCGCAGCTCCCGAATCCCTCGCAGCCCCCGAATCCCCCGCAGCTCCCGAATCTCCCGAATCTCCCGTAGCTCCCGCATCTCCAGCAGCTCTCGCCTCTCCCGCAGCTCCCGAATCCCGCGCAGCTCCCACAGCGGCTGATGCCTGCGCCCGGCCCGGCGCCGCGCCGTCCGCCGCCGTCCCCTTCGCCGCGGTCCTCGAAACCGCCGAGCGCGGCGCGCGCCTGGCGCTCCTGGCGCGCTATCTGCGCCAGCCGGCGCCCGACCCCGCGGAGCCCGCCGACCTGCCGCTGGTCGAGGGGCTCGGCCTCGCCTCGCTCGACGTCGTCGAGCTGCTCGGCCACCTAGAAGGCGCGGCGGGGGAGCCGCTGCCGGCCCTCGGCCCGGCCTCGACGCTCGCCGAGCTGCGGCGCTGGGCGAGCGGCGCGCCGGCGACGGCGGAGAGCCGTGAGGAGCGCGGCCTGCCGGCGGCGGCGCCTGCCTCGTCCACCGCGCCGCGGGACGGCGGCGAGCTCCGCCGGCAGCCGGTGAGCGGAGGCACGCGGCGCCCCGGCTCCGGCGAGCGAGGCGGCCTCCCTCCAGGCTCGCCGCCGGCGCGCCGGCGCGTCCCGGCGCGGCAGCCGCCGTTCGCGGCGAGCCCGCCGGCCGTGCTCTGGCGGGCGCTGGCGCGCGGCCTCGTCCTCCGTCTCTGGGCGGCGCTCGGCTACCGCGTCGAGGCGCGCTGGCACACCGATCCGGCGGCGGTGCCGCGGCCCTTCCTCCTCGTCGCCGCGCCGCACAAGCACTGGCTCGACTCCTTCGCCCTCTTCCTCGCCCTGCCGCGGCGCCTGCGCCGGCGGCTGCTGGCGGTCACCAACCGCGACTTCGAGCCGCTCTTCGCGCCGCCACCGGGCACCCCGTGGAAAGAGCGCCTCTACCTCGCCGCCGCCTACTACCTGGCCGTCCCCTCCCTCTTCTGCTTCACCCTGCTGCCGCCCTTCGGCCGCACCCGCGAGGGGCTGCTCGAGACCGGCCGCCTGCTCGGGCGCGGCTGGAGCGCGATCACCTTCCCGCGCGGCCTCCTCTACTGGGGGATGCCGGACCCCGACCGCCACGATCCGGGGGTGGCGCGGCTCGCCCTCGAGACCGGCCTCCCGCTCCTCCCCGCCGTCCTCCACGGCAACGTCCACCTGCGCTGGCGCCTGCGCCGTCCGCGGCAGCGGATCGTCGTCCACTTCGGCGCGCCGATCTGGCCGTCCCCGGCGAGCCGCCCCGAGGACCTCGTCGCCCAGGTCGACGCCGCCTTCGCCGCCCTCGCCGCCGCGGCGGGGATCGGCGACCCGGACGAGGAGCTGGTGGTGGGGAGGGAGGCGGTGGTGTGAGGGCGGGCCGCTCGACGCCATCCGCCTCGCCTGAGGGTGGAGATCCTCGGCCAGGGCAAGGCGACAGAGGCCCGGAGGTCTACCTGCTGTGAGGGGAGCGACCCATGGGGCCTACGATGTGGACTTGGGAAAACAAGTCCGATGGTTACCTTCTCGGCACATACCGCATCGCCACCGCCCCCGACCCGAACTCCAGCCGGCTCACGAGCTTCAAGTCGACGTGCTTCGATAGCCCCGCGAACAACGTCGGCCCATGGCCCGCAAGCCTGGGCTGCACCACGAACTCGTACTCATCGATCAATCCCAGCTCCGTCAACGCCAGCGGGAGCTTCACGCCTCCCACGAGCAGCCCCTTGCCCGACTTCCGCTTGAGCCGCTGAACGGCCTTCCCCAGATCCCCGCGCAGGAGCTCTGCGTTCCAATCGACCCGGTCCAGAGTGCTCGACACGACATACTTCTTCGCCGCGTCGATCGTCCGGGCGAAGGGTTCCATCCAATCAGGCATCGCTCCCGGCTGCGACGGCGGCCGCCACGCTGCCTCCATCATTTCGTAAGTTACCCGGCCGAAGAGGAGGGCATCGGCCTGGTCGAGGTTCTCGACCGCGTGACGATGCAGGTCTTCGTCCGGGACGATGGCGCGATGATCGCAGCACCCGTCCAATGTGACGTTGATCGAATACCGAAGGGGTTGCATCACGTAAGAGTACTGCCGATGAGGTAGCCCGGCGAAATTGGCACCATCTCCTTCTTGTCGGAATTGCCTTGATCTGTACGGAGGGATTGCGACTCACTGGTGACATCTTGGATCGCGGTGACGTGGCTCACGTCGGAATTGCCCTGATCTGTACGGAGGGATTGCGACGGGACGAAGCCCTTCGCGCGCGCCGGCCGCCCGCACGGGCATGAATGCCCGTGCTATGAGATGCGCCGGATGAATCCGGCTTTGCGCTGACCGGCGCATCTCATGTCCTGCGGGCGAAGCTTCGCGTCAACCGACCATGAGGAGCGCAGGCTCGATCTCGCCCCCTTCTCCAACCACCCCGCCCAGGGGGAAGAACGCGCGAACATGGGATCGTGGAATTTTGAGCCGGCTGGAGGCAGCCGCCAGGCGGCCAAGCCGGATTCATCCGGCGCCCCTCATAGCACGGGCATTCATGCCCGTGCGGGCGTGGCCGGCTCGCATCGGCTGCACCTGCGGCGCGTGCCCTCCGGCGCCGGAGCAGTGCGCCGGGCGAGGCGACGGAGGCCCGCGGCGCCCGTAAGCCCAGTGGCGCGAATCGCATGCCAGCGCTAAAACGTCAATTTGGCCGGCAGGTTACACGGAGAGCCACAAATCAAGTGGAGAGAAGGGGTTGGGCAAGAGAAGGAGGGCGCGAAATGGAGCGGAAGGGCCGCGTCGGCAGCCCCAATTTCGGGGGTAACACGAAACCGGCCCGGAAACCCGCGTAGAATCAGCAGCCTGGGAAGGCGGCAGTCGAAATTGCCCTGATCTGTACGGAGGGATTGCGACGCCGAGCGCCAGTTCCGGTCGGACTGACAGTTTCCCTCAAGACGTCGAAATTGCCCTGATCTGTACGGAGGAATTGCGACCTGAATACCTTCGAGGGTAGGTTCCCCTTCTTGATGGAGGGATTGCGACTCGACTACGGCATCCCGAAGCCGTGCTGTCCAATCTCCGTCGGAATGGCCCTGATCTGTAGGGATTGCAACTTAGCCCAACAATCACCGCCCCGCACAGGCTGTCGAACCCGTACAGCGGCGTTTAGAGCCTGATCTTCGCCGTGCCGGGCGTGCCGGGTGGAGGCACCAGCGGCGGCAGCTCCGTGACGCCGCTTTTCTGACCTGCCCCGATTCTGCGGCAAGAATCGAGCTTCGACGCCTCCCGCGGCTCAACCCTTGCGGGCCCGCCTCCGTCTCCGGGTGCCGGACTCGACGAGCTTCGCGGCGCGGCGCGGGCCGTGGTAGCCCAGCGGCTTGAAGCGCTTGCCGCGCACTTCGTTGTAGGAGACGAAGAAGTGCTCGATCTCGCCGGTCAGCGCCTTCGGCAGGTGCTTCACCGAGAGCACGTCGGAATGCTCGCGCGAGTGGGAGGCGACGGCGATCAGCCGATCGTTGCGCGTCGTCTCGCCGCCCTCCTCGGTCTGCTCCGCCTCGAGGACGCCGATCAGGCGGCAGCGGACGAGGCAGCCGGTGAACGCCGGCTCCTCCATGAGGAGGAGCACGTCGACCGGGTCGCCGTCGGGGGCGAGGGTCGCGGGGATGAACCCGAAGCTGAACGGGAAGCTCGAGCCCTGGGGCAGCATGCCGCCGAGCTCGAAGAGCCCGAGCTCCTCGTCGTAGTCGAATTTGGCGTGGCTCCCCTTCGGCGTCTCGATGACGACGTTGAGGTCGCCGGAGGCGCGGTCGTAGGCGGGGAGCGCTGCGATCGGCTTTCCACTGCTCCGGGTCGGCATGGCGCGGTCCTCCTCAGGGGCTCGTGTCGGCGGAGCACGCGGGCCGTGCCCCTTGGCTATCACGGCTCATGCCAGCTCCGGACCCGGCGCCTCGCCGCCTCCCTTGCCCTGATCTGTACGGAGGGATTGCGACGGGACGAAGCCCTTCGCGCGAGCCGGCCGCCCGCACGGGCATGAATGCCCGTGCTATGAGATGCGCCGGATGAATCCGGCTTTGCGCTGACCGGCGCATCTCATGTCCTGCGGGCGAAGCTTCGCCTCAACCGCCCATGAGGAGCGCAGGCTCGATCTCGCCCCCTTCTCCAACCGCCCCGCCCAGGGGGGAAGAACGCGCGAACATGGGGATCGTGGAATTTTGAGCCGGCGGGAGGCAGCCGCCAGGCGGCCAAGCCGGATTCATCCGGCGCCCCTCATAGCACGGGCATTCATGCCCGTGCGGGCGTGGCCGGCTCGCATCGGCTGCACCTGCGGCGCGTGCCCTCCGGCGCCGAAGCAGTGCGCTAGCTCCTCGACCTGTGCCGCGCCGCTCCTCCTCGATGAGCGGCAGGGGCACGGTGTCTCGCAGCTCCTACTCCGTCTCGGGGTGCCGACAGCTACCTGATGACTCTGGGCGACTTCCGGCAAAGATTCACACGCGCTCCGGATGACAATTCGCAGGTTGGGCGGCGGGGCCGGGCCGCCGTCGCGGCGGCGCCGACTCCCTTCACCGCGGCGGGCGCACGTAGCGCCGCCGTTTCCGCCAGACGCTCGGGCCGCCGCCCCAGGTCCAGGGGTCTTCCGGGATGCCGAAGAGGAGGCTCGACAGGTGGCGCAGCTCGGGGTCGGCGGGTGAAGGCGAGGAACTCGGGAGTTCGCCCTCTTCCTCGCCCTGCTGCGGCGCCTTCGCCGGCGGCTGCTCGCGGTCACCAACCGCGACTTCGAGCCGCTCTTCGCGCCGCCACCCGGCACCCCGTGGAAGGAGCGCCTCTACCTCGTCGCCCGCCTACTATCTGGCCGTCCCCTCCCTCTTCTGCTTCACCCTGCTGCCGCCCTTCGGCCGCACGCGCGAGGGGCTGCTCGAGACCTCGTCGCGCAGGTCGATGCCGCCCTCGCCGCCGCGCGGCGGGATCGGCGACCCGGACGAGGAGCTGGTGGTGGGGAGGAAGGCGCTGGCCAAGGGAGCTCGCCTCAAATCGAGGAGATGGATCTCGCGGTCCTTCCCCCTGGGAGGGATAACCGACCGCGGTTCCTGCCGGTCAGGACAGCGCCGCCACGGGATCTGCGACGCGCTCCTCCGTCGCCTGGGACGGTCGCAACAGTCCCTCTGCGATCAGACGGCGCGCCAGCACCAGCTTTCCCTTCGCGTCCAGGCCGGGGATCTCGGACACGCGAAATCGGTTGCGGTCACGGATGAACTCCAGCGCTCGGAGCATGTGCGGCGGCCCGCTGAGCCGTCCATCGCCGAAGAAGATGGTGCTCTGGCGGTTCCGCTCGGCGTCAAAGACCTCTGCGACCGTACAGAGAACGTCCGGTCGTCGCTCGACCTCCGAGTCGACGGTGAGTCCTTCGGCTACTTGCAAGAGTGTCGTACTGGCCGTTGCAGGGGAATCCCTGGAGCGCTACCCGGTTGCGCTTCACCGCGGCGAGCACGCCGTCAAAGGAGACTTCCTGAAACACCCCCATCACCTGCTGAAAGGTGCTCCGCATCCAGTCAGATATCTCTTTGCTGTCGACGAAGCCGGGGTGGGAGGGCTCGCCGCAGCTCCTGGGAGTGGACCGCCGCGTACTCGGCGGCGAACTTGAGAAAGTCCATCCAGAACAACGGCGTGATGTAGATGCTCAGGTGCAGGCTCGTACAATCCGGGGTCGTAGCAAAGTGCGGCATCCCTCGCGGGATGAAGAGCAGATCACCGGGCCGCAGGCGGACCTCGGCGAGAACCGGAGTCTCGATACGGCCTCGCCATTCTTCGGGGAATTCGACATTCCTCTTCTGCGACAGGTCGAGCTGCAGCACGGAGAGTTCGTGGAGCCGCCAGACCGCCTCGCCCTCCAACTGCAGGACGAGGATGTCGTCGTTGGCGATATAGGTCGGGTGCGTCCTCGCCCCCGCCGGAGTCAGGAAGGCGTTGACCTGGACACCCGCATGAAAGACTCTGCCCAGATGATCGACGAGGCCCTGGAGGGCCGGCCAGTCGGCCAGCCTCTTGAGGATCTGGGAGAATCCTCTCCTGGAAGTTGCCGAGAACGGCGCCCGGCGTGAGGTCTTGCGCCGGATGGATGTCGAACCGCACCCCCTCGTCCTCCGGTAGCAGGACGAACACCAGACCGCTACGCGTCGAGCTCACCCACGCATCGATGTCGCGCAGCGAGAAGTAGCCCGCGAACCGCCTGGGCGCGTGGCGGACGTGGAGGAACGTCGTCTCCCAGTAGTCGGCGAAGAAGTCCTCGGTTGACGTCGGAGCGATCAGATCGGCGAAGCTCGCTGCGAGATCATCACGGGTCCTCGCTTCGTGCTCCATCGTGGTTACCTCTTCGGACAGTTGGATGGCTCATGCACAAGAGATAGCAACGCTCCCCAGGCCGAAACGCCCGAGGAGCGGCCCAATCACTAGACGCTCAGCCTTCTACCGGGTTCACCGCCTGCTAGCAAGAGCCGCCGGTGGTGGTGCAAGTGCCGCCGGTGGTATTGCAAGTGCCGCCGGTGGTGGTGCAAGAGCCGCCGGTGGTGGTGCAGGTGCCTCCAGAGGTGTCGGGGATGAGCTCGGCGCCGCCGCCGCTCACCGACTCGAGATCGTCGTTGGAGAGAGTCTCGATCTCCAGGTTCTGAGTATCCTTGGGTTCGGACATTCCGGTGCTCCCTTCTGAGAGATGCTATCTCTCGGATTGCGACCCGATCAGCTCGCGGGGGATTCCCTGCCGAGATCACGAATCGCCAGTTGATCGATCAAGAGCTCGAAGCCTCTTCGCTCCATGGATGCATCGGGGGGAAAGTCTGTCAACGATGGCAAAGACTCGACGAAGTACAGCGACGCTCCCGCCATCCTTTCAAGGCTGGAAACGAACAGACGACAGAGCGACGGCGAGTCGAAGCGGACAAACTGCGGCTTCTTCTTCCCACAGCTCGCAAGCTCGTGGTAGTACCCCTCGTCTGGGAGCCCCAAGCTGCGGCGCCACTGATCGACGAGTACGTAGGACCGGCGATCGGTAGCGCTCCCAACGCGCTCACGAAGCCTCGCGACCGCGATCTTCCATGAACGGCGACGGGTGACCACGTTCTCGCACGTTAGACGATTGAAGGCCACCACCTCCCCCTCCTCCTCCCCCTCGGACCACGGAAACGGAAAGACGCCGCGAGCTTCCCCAGGACCGAACATCAGCAGGAAGCGCAATCGATTCGGCAGCCCGGAGTCGGAAATGGCACTGAGGCTCGCCGGAAGAACGCGACGACCCGAGCGGTCCACCAGGCGAAAGGCATCGGCATCGAGATCCGTCTGGACCACGAGGTCGTCGAGGCTGAGCCTGCGCTCGCGCGGCAGGTCGAGGTGTAGGCCGCGGAGGTCCAGGACCCTGGCGGCTTGAGGCGGATGAGCTCTCACGAGGTTCATCCAGGGGTGCTTGACCTCGAGAAGGTCCGCCTCCTCGCCTTCGAGGTCGATCACCGATCTCGCGGTGAGGTGATCAAGCATGCGAGCGCGCCGCGAACCCTCCAACGCCGGCACGACTCGGCTCAGGTAGCGCCCCGTACCTTCGGTGACGTTGTTGAGCACCCAGGTAGAACCTTCAGGGTTCGTGGGCTGGAGGAACACACTGGAGCCCACGAGGGGTGCATAACGGCGTGGAAGGGCTTCCAGTAGCTCGGTGAGCGCCGGCGCCGAAAGCGAATCCTTCGCTGGAGACCTGCTTACCAGCTCCCTAGTTCGGGAGAGGAGCCATTGTCGATTCTCTCGCAAGGCCGCGAGGGCGGGCGATGCCAAGAGGTCGAAGGTGCTGAGCCGCGGACTCCTTCGCCGTGTTATAAAACTTGAGAAACTGCCTCCATACCGGAGCGAATCCCTCGGCGAGTTCATTGAACGGGATTTGGCGACGAGCCGGCGCGTGGTCTCGCCACCAGGAGGCCAGCGTGTGCTGAACGTCGTGGCGCAGATTGAACAATCCATCGAACTGTGAGACCAGACGGACGACGCGAAGCATCTCGTCCACCGTCGACGACGCGATCTCGAAGACACCGCGATCGTCGCCAGGGTCGCGCTCGGCTTCGCACAGTACGTCTTCGAAGAAAGTCGCCTGAGTCGCGAGACGCCCGTGGTGCCCGGCGACGGGCGCCACCGTGTGCATCAGCCGCGAGTACGACTCGGCCATTTCGAACACCGCGACCTCGGGGCGAGGAGCCGAGGCGAATGCCTCCTCTCGTGCCACCAGATCTGCGATGGCCTCCGCGAGCTCGCGTATACTGAGCTCCTCCTCCGGGATCGAACGCAGGAAGCTGCTAATTCGTCGCTCGAGCCAGGGCTCATGAAAGGGCCAGGGCGGGAAGAAGGAGCAGCAGCCCGAGCTCGAGGAGCTCTTCGAGGCCGACCCGAGCGTCGCTCGCGCCCCAGTCGAAGGCGGTAGCCCGGTTTCCAGCTGGGCCAGGAGATCGTCGTATCGGAGTGGCCCCCCCCGCAGTGTTTCGCATGCGGTGCCCAGCAGCGGGTTGGAGGGAGTTACCTTGACCCTCGCGGACTCGACGTACTGTAACTCCTCCGCGTCAGGCTCGAGCTTCCAGTGACCGTCGCGCACGAAGCGGAACCGCCCCGGTTCGAGCTCCTCGACACTGTCGTTCCAGGCCACCAGGGCACGCCCTCGCACCGCCGGATGGCGCACCAGCAGTGCCTGGAACTGCTCGACCTGCGGTAGCTTGAGTTGGACCAGCGAGATCTCTCTTTGCGGAGCGCGGTCGAAGTGAAGGCCGCGCGCGATGGCCGAGCGTCGAATGCTCCCTGTTACGTAAGAGGTAAGCGTCGAGTTGGCGGACAGTTTCGCCGCGGCTCGGGTGACGAAACGCAAAAGGCTGTCCTCCCACTTCGCCGGAGGCTTTGCAAAATCCGCTGCCACGAGGGAAGGTGCCTGACTGCGAATCTTCCGAACTAGGCCCGGCGTTCCTATGGCCACGCCCCGAAGGAACCTCCGATCCTCGATGACCTTGAGGATATGGCGGCGCTCGCGGGTGAGCTCGCGCGCGTAGATTACGTCGAGCTCGCGGTCCTGCGCATGGAGCTGCTCCTCGAGGTTCACGATTTGCTCCGCCATGCTTGCCGAGACCTGGAGCAGAGCAGACCACTCAGCCTTCTTGCTGTATCGGCTTATATCTCGTCCGTTGAAACAGCTCCGCATGACCGCTAGCAGGAGCCGCCGGTCGGTGGAGTCGAAGCTGGGGAGGGTCTCGGTGATCGCGTCGACCATCGCGCTCCGGGCTCCTGCGAGTTCCCGTTCCACCTCCTCTCGAGCCTGCAGCAGCGCCGCCGCGGTGGAACTCTTGAGCGGGGCCAGAACCCGTGCGGGGAGACCCGCGAGTCGACCAATGAGCGGAGGAACGGCCAGTCCAGGCGAGGTTATGGTGGCAGTGCCGGCCGGAGACGCCTTAAGCTTGATAGGACCAAGCTCGGACAACGCTGAGAACTTCATCGCTTACGCCTTTCTCGGAATCGTGCACCGTCAGCATCACAAGCTTGGCTGTTGCCCTTCTCCTGCCGAAGAAGACTGAGGTGTCACTGCAGGCAAGGTCCATCCGATGCCATATCATTAGCGTCTAAGTCACGCACTCTGAGATATAGCCGCGGTACTGTCAAGCCCTTCTGGCGGGTCGGGTCGTCGGAGGGATGGTCCCCTGGCCCCGGCTCGTCGGCAGAAGGCGCTATCGACCTAAGGGCGTTGCTAGCCAGGAGCGCCGGTCTTCACCGCGGCGGGCGCACGTAGCGCCGCCGTTTCCGCCAGACGCTCGGGCCGCCGCCCCAGGTCCAGGGGTCTTCCGGGATGCCGAAGAGGAGGCTCGACAGGTGGCGCAGCTCGGGGTCGGCGGTGAAGGCGAGGATACTCGGGATCGGCCTCCACTTCGCGGTAGCGCTCGAGGACCGCCATCTCCCGCCCGCGGCCGTCGTAGCGCCGGCCGTCGAAGCTGCTGCCGGCGCCGATGCGCGGCACGAAGTCGCGGCCGGCGTCGGTGAAGCGGAGATCCAGACGCGCGGCGAGCGCCCGGCGGTATGCCGCGTCCGTCGCCCAGGCGTTGTAGCTGACCTTGACGAGGTCCGGGAAGGTCGCCGTCGCGCCGGCGAGCTCGCGGGCGTGCGAGGCCCATAGCCCCGACCAGTCTTCGGCCATGAAGGCGGGGATGGTCACGCCGTCGGCTTTGAGGCGGCTGGCGATGAAGTTGGGGAGGTCGCGGACGACGAGCAGCCGCACCACCCGCCCGCTCGTCCCCCAGGCCAGGTGCTCGCGGCGCTCGGCCAGGGCCGCCGCGATCTCCTCGATCGTGCGGTCCTCGACGTTGAAGACGTAGCAGTCCTTGGGCTGCGGGCGGAGCGCGTCGGCGGCCATGTAGCCGGCGTCCGCGTTGCGGTACACCGAGTGGCCGGCGCCCAGGGGGTTGTTGCGGAAGAGGACCGGCCCGTCGAAGTGGCAGAGGAGCCAGTGGACGATCGCGTGGTGGCCGGAGCGCATGCCGGCGAAGACCTGGATCTCGAGCGGCTGGTGGACCGCGAGCGGCGGACGGCTCGCGGGAGGAGGACCGCTGTCGCGCGGCCGGGCGGCGGACGACGTGGTCGAGGACGAGCTTCCGCCCCGGGGAGGGTGACCGCTCTCGCGCCGCCGGGCGGCGGACGGCCGGGCGGGCTCGGCCGGCGGCGGCGTGCCGCCGGAGCCCGCGCCCGGTCCGGCGGGGTCGGTCTGTGTGCCATGGCGCCTCAGCGCCATGTCCAACGCTGCCTCGAGCGCCGCCTCAGCGCCACTTGCCGTCGAGCGAGCGGCGCAGGGTGAACTCGGCGGAGTCCTCCTGGTACTTGAGGGTGCCGGTGATGGTGTTCGCGTCGGTGAACCGGCCGCTGAAGTGGGCGCCGTGCTTGATGAAGAAGCCGGCGAGCGAGACCGCCGGGTACTGGCAGGCGCCGCTCAGGCTGCCGGTGCGCTCGAAGCCGCCGACGTGCAGCAGGCCGACGACGTGGTCGCCTAGCTGCTCGACCTCGACGCCATAGGGGAAGCCGCGCACCTCGCCTCTCCAGGTGCCGGTCATGGTGGGATTCGCCATCGTGCTCTCCTTTCGCGCGTCCGCGGCCGGCACAGGGCTGGGAGTCGAGCTGGGGACCGGTGCGGCGCGCCCCGCCGTCCGCGCCGGGGGCCGCCTGCGATCCGCTCGGTGGAAGCGGGCGTATCTTAGCATCGCCGAATCGGGGCGGGCAATGCGCGCGCGGCGCCGGAGAGCGCCCGGCGGCTAGCCTTGGGCGCGCGGCGGATGCTACAGTCGCCCGGCGTTCACGGAGCTCATCACGCATTGCGCTGGCAGCTTCTCCGAGCCGTCGACGAGGTCGTCCCGGGCGAGCGGATCGCCGGCCGGGCGGTCACCGATTTCCCGCCCGAGCTCTACGCCGATCACTTCCCGTCGTTCCCGGTCACCCCGGGCGTGCTGCTCGTCGAGCTCGGCGCGCAGTTGAGCGGCCTGCTGGTGCAGGCGACCGTCCACGAGCGCCGCGGGCACTGGGTCTTCCCCGTCCTCGCCCTGGTGCGCGACGCCAAGTTCCGCGCCTTCGTGCCGCCCGACACCCACCTCGAGATCGCCGCCGAGCTGGTGAGCCTGGCGAGCGGCTCGGCGCTCCTGCGCGCCACCATCCGCCGCGGCGCGACCCGCTGCGCGACGATGCGGCTCGCCCTCGCCTTCGACCCGCGGGGCGCCGCCGCCGGGGGCGACGCCGCGGTCCTCGCCGCCCGCGCCGAGGCCGAGCTCGAGCGGCTCGGCTCTCCCTGGCGGCCCGGCGCGCGGCCGGCTGCCGCGAAGGCGGAGGCATGAGCGGCGCGGACGATCCCCGCGCCGACCCGCGCCTGCGCCGCGCCTACGACCTGCTGCGCAGCCTCTTCGAGGGGACGGACGGCGATCCGGGCGCGGCGGGCCGCGCCGGCCACGAGGCCGACGAGATCGGCGGGCCGTGGCAGAGCGCCCCCGACCTCTTCGCGGCCGACCCCTGGCTGATCAGCGCCACCGACCTCCTGGTCCCCTGGTCGCCCGAGCCGTTCGCCGGCTCGGCGGCGGTCGGCCTGGGCGGCGGCCTGGCGGACCGCGCCGGCTCCGGCGCGTGGGACGCCTACTTCGCGCCGGCGCCGCCGGGCGAGCCCGCCGGGCGCCCGGAGCCGCCTCGGATGCCTCCGCCGCCGCCGGCGCGCCCGTCGCTCGAGGAGCCGCTCGACGACTCGGCGGCGTTCGCCGCCGCCGAGTGCCTCTACGAGCTCGTCCACGCCATCGGGCGCCTCGACGTCGACGCCGCGATGGCGGTCGTCGCCGACGACTACTGCGCCGTCGACGCCGACCGCGAGGTGGACGCCGAGGCGCTGCGCCACCGGCTGGAGGCGCTGGTCGACGAGCTGCGCGGCGGCGAGGTCGCGGTGTCGCTCACCGAGGTGCCCGAGCCGATCCCCTACCGCGACGGCCTGGTGCTGATCCCGACGACGCTGCAGATCGACCGCCGTCCGCCCGGCCCCGGCGCCCTGCCGGAGAGCCGCCTCTTCGAGTGGGTCGCGGTGCTCGAGGAGACGGTGGCGGGCTTCCGCATCTGCGCCCTGGGGCCGAAGAGCGACCGCCCGAGCGATCCGCTGCCCGGTGCAGCCCGATGGCTGTCCGATCGGCTGTCCGATCGGGCGCCGCCGGCGCCGGTCGAGGAGGCCGGCGGGTGATCGCCAGCCCGCGCCAGGCGCGCCCCCTGGCCGCCGACCTGCAGCTCCCCGCGACGCTCCTCGCGCGCTACCTCTTCTTCCTCTCGCGCCGGCCGATCAGCCGCGCCAACGCCCATTACCTCGAGCGCCGCCTGGCCGGGCTGCAGTCGCTGGGGCCGCTCCTCGCCGGCCGCGGCGAGCCGCGGCTCGACGGCGCCGCCGAGGAGCTGGCGCGCCTCGCCGCGGGCAACTTCGCCCACCGCGCCGGGCGGCTCGAGGCGCTCCTCGCCCCGGGGCTGCTGCGCGAGCCGCCGGCGGACGTGGTGGTCTCCGCCGCGCCGCCCGGCGGCGGCTTCTTCGCGCCGGTCCGCCGCGCCGCGCTGATCCTCGGCCCCGCCATCGGGGTGGGGGACGAGATCCTCGCCTTCGCCGCGGCGCGCGCGCTGCGCGACCGGCTGCCGGCCGCCGAGCTCGTCGCCTACACCGGCTACCCCGGGCTCTGGGAGGGCATGGGCGCGCCGGTGACCGCGGTCGACCGCGCCGTCCCCTACGAGCGCTATGCCGACCTGGTCGCCGTGCTGCGCGGCGACGGGCCGGAGGGGCGCTTCGACCTCGTCGCGATGGTCGACTTCGAGAAGCCGGACCTCGCCGCGGCGGTCGCCTTCGACGGCGCCGTCGAGCGCTACGTCGAGATCGCCCTGGGCGCCGGGGAGGCGGTGTGCTTCGACGCCGAGGCGCGCTGGCTCCACCGCGCCGAGGCGTCCGGCGCGGCGCCGCGCAACCACTACTCGCGCCTCGCCGGCCTGCTCGGCTGGCTCGCCGGATGCGCGGCGGGCGCCGCGCCCGGCGGCGGAGCGCTCTTCGCGCCCGCCCGGACGGGCGCGGCGCCGGCGGCGGACCCCTCTGGCGCGGTCGCGCCGGCGGCGGATCGATCCGGCGAGCCGGCGGAGCCGGCGCGCTCGACCCTCCTCGTCGCCCCCTTCACCTCGAAGCACGAGCCGTCGCTCGTCTACTGGAGCCGGCTGCTCGCGTCGCTGCTGCCGGCGGCGGCGCTGCCGCGCTGGCGGATCCGGGTCGATCCGGGGCCCAATCACACCACCGCCCGCTTCGCCGCCGCGCTGGCGGAGGCGACGCGGGGCGCGCTCCCCGCCGGCGCGGTGGTCGAGCCGGCGGGCGACGGCCGCGCCCTGCCGCTCGGCCGCGCCCTGGCGGCGATCGCCGCCGCCGACGTGGTGGTGGCGAGCGATTCCTACGCCGCCCATGCCGCGCCGCTCGGCGGCGCCACGGCGCTCGTCGTCGCCGCGGCCGGCCTCGCCGATTGGCGCGTGCCGGCGCCGCGGAGCTTCTACTTCGACGAGTCGCGGCCGCTCCCCGAGATCGCGGCGGCGATGCGCCAGGCGCTCGCCGCCGCCGGGCATTTCGACGGCGCCGTGCCGCGCCCGTGGTCGCCCCCCGGCGCGGCGCGGCTCGTCGCCGCCTCGGAGCGCCTGGCGCGGGCGCTCGCGGTGCCGGCCGCGGGCGACCGCGGGGCGGACGAGCTCCGGCACGCCTACGCGGAGCTGGGGGGGGCGCTCGGCACCCTCGCCGCCGGCCTCGAGCACTGGCCGCGCGAGCTCGACGCGCTGCGCGCCGACCGTCCCTATCCGCTCCTGCTGCCGCCGCTGGCGCCGGCGGCGGCGCACCGGCAGGGCGACGCCGGCCTCGCCCTCCACCTGCGCGCCCGCTTCGAGGAGTGGGAGAACTCGAACCTCTACAAGTACCTCCGGCTCCTCGCCCCGCCGGCCGCTCGCGCCGGCGCCGCCGGCCAGGTGGGCGACGGGGAGCGGGCGCGATGAGCGCGCTCTCCGCTCCGTCCGCCGCCGTCCCCGCCCGCCCGCCCGCGCGCCCGGCGGCCCGCCGGCTCGCCACGGCGCTCGTCCACGGCCTGCAGCTCGTGCTGCGCTCGCAGCTGCGCACCGGCGAGATCCCCTCCTACGGCCGCGGCGAGGACGGCGAGCCGCTCTATCGCCTCAGCCCGCTCGCCTCGGCGCTCGCCCACGACGCCCTCGCCTGCCTCGATCCCACCTCGCCGCGCTTCGAGCCGGGGGCGCCGCCGCTCTTCGGGCCGCCCCCGGCGGCGCGCTGGGCGGGGCTGACGGCGGCGCACGTCCGCCGCCACATCCGCGGCTTCCTCGCCTGGCAGCAGCTTCCCGACGGCCGCTTCGGCTACTTCGGCCGCGGCAGCGGCCTGCCGCCGGACGCCGCCACCACCGCCTGCGCCGGCGCCGTCCTCCTCGCGGCGCGGGTCGCCGCCGGCCGCCGCCGGCCGGCGGCGCCGCGGCCGGCGGGCAGGTGCCCCCGCGGGCGGCGCCGCCCGCGCCTTGGCCGCGCTCCGCGCCCACCGCGCCGGCGCCGAGCGGGGCGGGCGGTTCTTCACCTTCGTCGACGCCGCGGGCCGGGGCTGGAGCACCATCGCCCGCGACGGCCGCCGCGGCGCCGGCTTCGACCGCGTCGTCAACGCCCACGTGCTGCGCTTCCTGGCGCTGGCCGGCGAGCCGGGCGAGCCGGGCGATCTGATAACGGAGCTGGCGGGCTGGCTCGCCGAGGAGGCCGCGCGGGGCGATCTCGCGGCGGGGTCGCCCGATCACCCCGACCCCATGGTCTTCGTCCACGCGGTGAGCCGCGCCTTCGCGCCGACCGGCCTGCCCGGCCGCGCCGAGGTCGCCGCGGCGCTGGTGCCGCGCGTCCTCGCGCTCGAGCGCCCGGGCGGCGGCTTCGGCGGCCCGTTCGCCACCGCTCTGGCGCTGACGGCTCTCCTCGATCTCGCCGCCGGCGCCGAGGGCGATCTCCTCGCACCGCTCGCCGAGCGCCTCGGCGCCCTCGGCGCCACCCTCCTCGAGCACCGCCCGCCGGCCGGCGGCTGGGCGGCGGAGGGCTACGTCCGCCAGGGCGGCGGCTCGCCGGGCCTGACCAGCGCCTTTGCCGTCGCGGCGCTCGCCCGCCTCGGCGCGGCGCTGCCGGAGCAGGCGCCGTGAGCGTCCACGAGCTGCCCGGGCAATCGTCGGGGGAGGCGGCAGGGGACGGCGGGGAGGCGGCGCGGCGGCGGACCGGCGCCAGCCGCCAAGATCCCGGCGATCACAGCGACCGTGAGGACCAGGCGCGCCGGCTCGGCGCCCTCGAGCGCCGGCTGGCGGCGGCGGGGGCCGGCTTCGTCGCGGCGCACGCCGCCGAGCTCGACGCCTATCGGGCCGAGATCTCGGCGGGGATCGGCGAGGCGCTGGCGCGCCTGCGCCAGGACGTCGAGGAGCTCTCCGGCGGCAACCCCCTGGCGACCGAGCTCGCCCGCCAGACGGCGGAGTACGTCGACTGGCTGCAGTGGACGCTCTGGGACCTCCCCTACCTCGCCGTCGCCCTGCGCCCGGACCCCGAGCGCCTGCGCCGCGGCGTCGCCTCCTGCGGCCTGCTCTACCTCTCGATCCGCGTCCTCGACGACCTCCTCGACCGCCACTTCTGGTACCGCGGCCGGCGCCACAGCCTGCTCGCGACGCTCACCCGGAGCCACGGCCGCGGCCGGCGCTCGGAGGGGCTCGCCCTCCTCGCCGCCATGCTCCTCGCCTTCGAGGGGATCTCGCGCCTGATCGCCGAGCTGGGGAGCGGCGAGGGCGCCGGCGGCCGGCGCGCCGGGGAGACCCTCGCCGCGGCGGTCGGGGCGACCCGCCGGGTGCTGATCGGCCTGATCGTCGAGGAGAGCGAGCGCGAGGCGTGGAGCCCGGCGATGTACGAGCGGCTGGTCGAGCTCAAGAACGTCGACTACTTCCGCATCCTCTATGCGGCGCTCGACCCGGCGGACGCCTCGCCGCTCGCCCCCTTCCTCGCCGCCCGCGCCGCGCTCGCCCAGAAGATCAACGACCTCGAGGAGCACCCGGCGGACGAGGCGCGCGGCCAGCCCAACCTGGTCGCCATCCTGCGCCGCCGCCCGGCGGCCGCGGTGCCCTACGAGCCGCCCGTGGCGGAGGCGGGGAGCGCGGCCGGGCTCGAGACGGAGATCGAGAGCGAGATCGAGACGGAGATCGAGACGATCTTGGCCGCCGACTTCCTCCGCCTGGGCGACATGGCGGCGGCGCTGCCGCCGCGCGAGCGGGCGGTGGCGAGCGTCAAGCTCGCCGAGCAGCTGGCGCAGGCCCGCCGGCTGGGGCTGTTCCGCGATCCGGCGGACTCCGCGGCGGCGGCGCCCGGCGATCCGGACGCCGAGCGCCATGCCGAGCCCGGCAGGGACGCCGAGCCGGATACCGCGCCTCTCGGGCTCTCCTGGCACTCGTCGGCGGAGGACGTCCTGGCGCGCCTCGGCCCCGGCGCGCTCGAGGAGGTCGCCTGCCCGGTCTGCGGCGGCGCCAGCACCAAGCGCCTGCTCACCGCGCGGGGGTTCTGCCTGGTGCGCTGCCTCGACTGCTTCCACGTCTACGTCAACCCGCGCCTGCGGGGGGCGCTCCAGGCGCGCATCGCCGCCGAGACGGTCGAGCCGGTCGAGGACGCCTTCCTCGAGGTGCAGAAGCTCTACGCCGACTCGCTCTGCCGGCGCCTCCACGCGCAGACGGCGGGGCCGCGGCTGCTCGACGCCGGCTTCGGCCGCGGCTACCTGATGCAGGTCGCCCGCGCCTACGGCTTCGAGGTCTTCGGCGTCGACGGCTCGCCGGCCCTCCTGGCGCGCCAGGAGCCCTTCTTCGGGCCGCGCCTGGCGCGCTGCTGGCTGGGCGACGGGCCGCTCCCCTGGGGGTCGTTCGACGTCATCGTCCTGTCGCACGTCGTCGAGCACCTGCCCGATCCGCGGCCGGCTCTGGCGCGGGTGCGCCAGGCGCTCAACCGGGAGGGGCTGGTCTACGTCGCGGTGCCCGACATGGGCTCGGTCCAGTTCCGCCTGCTGGCGCGGCGCTGGAACGCCATCCAGCCCCTCGTCCACTACCAGTACTTCAACCGCGCCTCGCTGACGCGCCTGCTCGAGGACGCCGGCTTCGAGGTCGTCGAGGCGGTCGAGCACCCGCCGTTCGCCGCCGAGGTGGAGGCGCGCTGGATGGCGCTCTTCCGCCAGCTCGGCGGCAGCGAGTCGGGGGAGCTGGCGCTGCTCGCCCGGCGGCGCGAGGGTCCTGCCGCCGCTCCCGCCGCCGCTCCCGCCCCCGCCGCTTCCGCTCCCGCGCCGTGAGGCTGCTCGTCCTCACCGCCGACTACCCGCCGCGCCCGTGGTCCGGGATCGGCGTCGCGGTCGCCGCCCAGGCGCGCGCCCTGGCCGCCGCCGGGGTCGAGGTGACCGTGCTCGTCGCCGGCGGCGGCGAAGCCGCGGGCGGAGCCGGCGAGAGCCGACCCAACCTCCGCGTCCTTCCGCTCGGCCGCTGCAGCTTCCCGCTCGACCCGCGGCGCTTCGACGCCGTGCACGTCCACTCGCTGCGCCTGGGGGAGCTGGCGGTCGAGCTGGCGCGCCGCTACGCCCTGCCGCTCGCCGCGACCGCCCACGGCCTGGTGCACCGCGAGCTGGGCGCCACGGCGACGGGGCACCCTTGGTCCATGGCGCAGCGGCGCCTGCTCGGCGCCGCCGACCGCGCCGTCCTGGTGAGCGCCGCCGAGCGCGCCGCGGCCGTCGCCTGGCTGCCGGAGATCGCGGCGCGGAGCCGCGTCGTGCCGAACGCCGTCGAGCCCGCTGTCTTTCCCGCCGGCGCGCCGCGCCGCCCGCCGGACGCCGCGGCGCCGGTCGTCTTCGCCGGGCGGTTCGCGGCGAGCAAGGGGATGGACCTCCTCGCCGGCCTCGTGCCGCGCCTCCTCGCGGCCGGCCGGCGGGTGGTGCTCGCCGGCGGCCATGGCGACGCCGCGGGCGAGGCGCTGGCGCGCCGCCTCGCCGCCGCCTTCCCGGGGCGCTGCCGGCTCGCCGGCTGGCTCGGCCGCGGCGAGCTGTCGAGCCTCTTGGGCGGCGCGGCGCTCGCCGTCGTCCCCAGCCGCTACGAGCCGTTCGGCCTGGTGGCGGCGGAGGCGCTGGCGGCGGGCGCGCCGGTGCTCGCCGCCGACGTCGGCGGCCTCCGCGAGGTGGTGGGGGAGGGCTCGGGCGGCCGCCGTCTCGCCTCGCGCGACCCGCGGCGCTGGGCGGCGGCGGCGGCCGAGATGCTCGCGGCGTCCGGCGCGGGCGGGGCCGGCGCCGCCGCCGGCCCCGCCTGGGTGGCGCGGCGCTTCGCGCCCGCGGCGCGCCGCCGGCCTCCTGGCGCGCGAGGTCTACGGCTGGAGCGTGCCGGCCGGCGCGCCGGTGGACGCGGACGGCGCCGAGGCCGGCCTTGGCTGACCCGCCGGCGCGGCACGTCGTCGTCGTCACCTACACGATGACCAACCCGACCGCCGTGGGGGTCTTCTTCCGCGCCCTCCGCCTCGGCTTCGAGCTCGCCGACCGCGGCCACCGGGTGACGGTGGCGAACGCCGGCCCGGTGCCGGCGGACCCCAAGGTGGACCTCGCCCGCGCCCGGCTCACCCTGGCCGAGCTGCCCTGGCAGGGGCCGGGCTTCGGCCTCCGCGAGGCGCGCGACCTCTTCGCCTCCCTGGCGCCCGACCTGGTGGTGATCGGCGAGGGGCCGTTCGACACCATGCGGATGCACTACCGCGCGGCGCGGGGGACCTGGGCGCCCTTCGTCCTCCTCGACCAGTACTACGGCGACTGGCTGCTCACCCGGCGCCCGGACGTCGACCGCATCCTCCTCTACGGCCTGCGGCCGTTCGTCGAGGCGGGCGAGCTAGAGCTCGGCGAGCGCTACCGGCTGGTGCCGCCGTTCATCGCGGCGGTGACGCCCGCCGAGCGGCTGCCGGCGCCGGCGGCGCTCGCCGGGCTCCCCTGGGTGACGATCCTCGGCTTCGAGCGCCTGGTCCTCGAGCGCGGCCTCGAGCTGGTCGCCGCGCTCCCCGCGCCGCGGCCGGTCGCCGTCGCCCTGGCGCACGACCCGGCGGCGGCGCTCGCCCTGGCCGCCGCGAAGGGGCTCGATCCCGAGCGGGTGATCGCCCCCGGCCTCTGCCCGGACCCCGACCTCTTCGGCTTCATGGCGGCGGCCCGCGCGGTCGTCCTCGCCAACGGCTTCATGCAGATCCTGGAGTCGCTCGCCCTCGCCCGGCCGGCGGTCTGCGTCGACCGCGGCATCGGGCTCCCCGGCTGGCAGGTCGACGACCGCTACAAGTCTTATATTTCGATCGAGGAGGAGCCGGAGGTGCAGCGCCGGCGCCTCGCCGAGTGGGTGCGAGAATCGCCCTTCCCGCCGGCGCTCGCCGAGCGTCTGGCCGCCGAGCGCGGCGGCGCCGCCCGCCTCGCCGGAGAGCTCGAGGCGCTCCTCGCCGCCGCCGGCCGCCCGGCGAACGTCTGGCGCCGCGTGCGGCGGGTGGCGCGCAGCTATCTGCGCTCGGGGGAGTGAGCGGAAGCCCGCCGGCGGCGCGCCGGCGTCTCACTGACCATGTGCCATTACACGGAGGAGACGTCCTGATGCCTCTCCATCTCCTGGTCATCGCAGAGGGCGACCTGCGCCGTCCGAAGCCCGAGGCCACCGCCAGCCTGGGGCTCGCCTGGGGGCTGGACCGGCGGGGCATCCGCTGGCAGACCGCCTTCGTCGGCGCCGGGCGGGCCGACCCGCGGGGCTTCGACGCCGTGCTCTCCTGGTGGGGAACGCCGCCGCGCCACAAGCACCGCTTTCAGGCCTGCGCCCTGCGCCACATCTACCCGCGGGCGATGACCCCCGCCCGCCAGAGCTTCGAGAGCCACCTCGAGGCGCGCTGCGCCGAGCTCGGCATCCCGGTGGTCAACCCGCTCTCCCGCCGCCTCGGGATGCGCCACTCGCGCGGCCTCGCGGCGTGGCAGCGGGCCGGCGTGCCGTGCGCCCGCTCCGAGCGCTTCGCGCGGCTCGACGAGGTGACGCTGCCGTATCCGCTCGTCCTCCGCGCCGACGGCGGCGAGCACGCGCTCGACGACGCCTTCCTGGTCGGCGACCGCACCGCCGCCGAGGCGGTGGTCAACCGCCGGCTCCTGGAGAACCGGCGGCCGCTGTCGCTCGCCATGGAGTTCCGCGACACCCGCTACGCCGACGGCCTCTACCGCAAGCGGCGGACCTTCGTCGTCGGCGACCGGCTGCTGCCGCGCCAGCACATGCTCTCGGAGGTCTGGCAGGTGAAGCTGAAGACCGCCCTCGCGAGCCCAGAGAGCGTCGCCGAGGACCGCCGCTTCCGCGCCGCGGGGGAGGAGCCGGAGGAGGCGGCGGCGCTGGTGCTCCGCGCCGGCCAGGCGCTGGGGCCCGACATCGTCGCCCTCGACTACTCGCCCGGCGAGGACGGCGCCCGCGTCTTCTGGGAGGGCAACCCGATCTTCGGCATGGCCGGGCTGGGGGACGACGAGCGCTCGCTCGCCTACCGGGCGCAGACCGGCCGCAGCCGCGCCGAGTGCGAGGCGGAGCACCTGGCGCTCGGCCTCGCCATCGCCGACCTGGTCATCGAGAGGGTGGGGGACGGGCGGAGGCGACGGGGGCGGACGGCGCAGGCGGCCCAGGTCGAGCCGCAGCGGGTCGGTGAGCCGCACCGCCTGGTAGCCCTCGGCGAACTCGCAGCCGGCCTGGGCGCCGCGCCAGCGCGCCAGCAGCTCGACCCGCTCCGGCGAGCGCATGGCGCGCACCTGCGAGGCGTGGCAGCGGTAGGCGGCGAGCTTCCGCTCGAGGTCGATCGGCACGAAGAGATTCGGCTGCAAGGCGCGGCCGGCGGCGAGGTCCTCGCGCCAGGGCCAGAGGGTCACGTGCACCTGCTCGTAGAGGAGGACGTTGGCGACCGGCGGGTTGCGGTCGTGGGGGCGCAGCGCCGTCAGCGCCGCGTCGAGCACGGCGCGGTGGTCCTGGTTGTAGCTCGCGGCGGGGACGAAGACCGTCGCCGGGCGGTGGCGGGCGACCGCCGCCTCGAGCTGCCCGACGAGGTCGGCGACGCGGTAGTCGTTGACGCGGTTTCCCTCGGCGATCGAAAAGCCGAAGCCGAGGAGGTCGGCGCAGGCGCGCGCCTCGGCGAGCCGGATCGCGCGGTCGACCTCGCGGAAGCTCTCGACGCCGCAGTAGTGGACGTGGAAGCGCTCGTCGAGGATGCCGCCCAGCCCCAGGGCCTCGTCGTCGACGTGCGGCGAGAAGACGAGGAAGTCGGGCATACGCGCGGGCGGGCCGGCGGTCAGAATCCCTGCAGGCGGGCGCGGAGCGGCGCCGGCAGCGACCGCATGTAGGCGACGGTGTCGGCGACCGTCGCCGCGAGATCGTGCCGCGGCTGCCAGCCGAGCTCGGCGGTGGCGCGCGCCGCGTCGGGGAGCTTGTCCGCCGCCTCGGTGTAGAGCGGGCCGAAGACCTCGCGCGGGTCGACGAAGCGGATGCGGCCGGCGCCGTCCGCTCCGCCCCCGCAGCCGCAGCCGCCGACCGCGAGCACCGTGCGGGCGAGCTCGAGGACCGTCGTGCGGTTGCGCGGGTCGCCCAGGTTGTAGACCGCGCCCGGCGCGCCGCGGCGCAGGGCGGCGGCGAGCCCGCGGGCGATGTCCTCGACGTGGGTGAAGGCGCGCACCTGCGAGCCGTCGCCGAAGACCGTCAGGTCGAGGCCGGCGAGCGCCTGGCCGACGAAGCGCGGCAGCACGAAGCCGCCGGCCCCCGACTGGCGGGGGCCGGCGATGTTGAACGGCCGCACGATCCGCGCGTCGAGGCCGTCCTTGGCGCAGAGGTTCTCGAGCGCGATCTCGGCGGCGAGCTTGCCCACCGCGTACTCGAGGCGCGGCGAGGCGGCGGCCGGCACCCGCTTGGGGCTCGACTCGCTGCACAGGCCGTCGGCGCCGCCGCCGTAGACCTCGCTGGTCGAGACGAAGAGGAGGCGGGCGCCGGTCGCGAGCGCCGCCTCCGCCACCCGCAGGAGGTCGGCGACGATCTCGGCGGCGATCCGCCCGGCGTGGGGGAGGACGCCGGCCGGCCCGACGATCGAGGCGAGGTGGTAGATCTCGTCCCAGCGCTCGCCGCCGCTGCCCCCGTTGCCGGCAAAGAAGCTCTCGACCGTCTCGATCGACCAGGAGAGCGCGGTCGCCGGGCCGATCTCCGCCAGGAGGGCGTCGAGCGGCAGCGGGCTCGACGACAGGTCGTCCACCACGTGGACCTCCTGCTCGGGGTCGGCGAGGAGGTGCTCGACGAGATGGCTGCCGGCGAAGCCGAAGCCGCCGAGGACGAGGATCTTGCGCACCGGCCGCGGCCCTCGGCTACGCCGCCCGCCCGGACTCGGCCACCAGGGCGGCGAGCCGGCGGGCGCCGAAGGCGATGGGGTCGGGGATCTCGGCGGCGATGCGCGACCAGCGGGTGATCGGCGGCGCCACGAGCCAGAAGGCGAGGTCCATGAGGACGCCGCCGAGGTCGTCCTCGGAGGCGACGAAGCGCACGTAGGGCTGCAGGTAGTTGGCGAGGATGACCGGCTCGAGGCCGCCGCCGGCGGCCTGGCAGACGATGGGAGCGCCGAGGAGGATGCCCTCGACGACCTGCTGGAAGCCGGCCTTGCCGAGGACGAAGCGGGCGCTCCCGAGCGAGCGGTGGAGCTCGCCGTCGGGCGGCAGGACGAGCACCCGCACCGGGCGCTCGGCGAGCCGCGCGCCGGCGGTGCGGCGCAGATACTCCTCCCACTGCGGGGCGGTGAAGATGTCCACCGCGAGCCCGGGCGGCAGGCAGCCGAGGAGGCGCCCGGCGGTCAGCAGGGTCTGCTTGTCGTAGCCGATGACGACGACGCGGTCGCGCGGCGCCGCCGCGGCGCCGAAGCCGGGCGGGAAGCGCAGCAGCGGCGGCACCACCTCGAAGGGCCCCTGCCGCTCGGTGGGCGCGCCGTCCTCGGTCAAGCCGAGGAGCAGCCAGCGGTCGACCCGCGGCCATTCGCGGGGGAGCGCGGAGATGGAGAGCGGGCCGTAGTAGTTGTCGAGGCCGACCTGCCAGAGCCCCATCGCCGAGGCCACCCGGTGCGCCATCCGCATGCTGCCGCGGAGCGGCGTCTCGCCGAGGATCACGGCGGCGGGGGCGAGCCGCGCGTAGATCTCCGCCAGCGCGTCGCCCAGGCCCTCGCTCGGGGTGGGGTGGATGGCGATCCGCGGCGCCACCTCGGCGAAGAGGCCGTCGGTCTCCGGCAGCGGCCCGAAGTTGACGAGGTGGATCTCGAAGTCGTCGAGCAGCCCGGTGATGAGGCGCATGCAGCGCTTGAAGATGCCGATCTGCCCGGTGGGCACCAGCCGGAAGTAGGTGATGAAGACGAGCCGCGGCCGGCTCATCGCGGCGGGGTCGGCGGGGTCGGCTCGGTCGGCTGCGGCCGGCTCGGCGGCGGCGCCGCGCTCCGGCACCGGCGAGCGCCGCGGCGGGGACGAGCACGGGCAGGTAGGCGAGGACCTGGCCGGGCGGCACGGCGAGCGGCGGCGCGCCGGCGAGGGCGAGCGCGGCCGGCACGGCGCCGTTTCCGCCGGCCGCCGGCGCGTCCCGCGCGGCGTCCTTCGGCTCCTGCGGGAAGGGGACCCGCTCCGGCGTGCCGGCGGTGACGCCGAGGTAGCGGAACGCCCAGTGGCCGGCGGCGTCGCGGCCGAAGCCGAGATGGAGGTCGAGCTCGACCTCGTGGTCCCTGAAGTTGCCCTTCTCGCCCCACATCAGGCAGCAGTTGAGGGTGAGATGGCCGGCATCGCCCTCCGCCTGCGCCTTCAAGATCTTCTCGACCCAGAGGTGGATGTCGACGGCCTCGCCGAGCACCGCGGCGAGCGCCGCGACGCCCTCGGCGAGCGGCAGCGGGCGGTCGAAGGCCCAGACCTGGTCGAGGGCGAGGAGCGACGCGACCTCGGGCCAGCGGCGGGCCTCGATGTGCTGGCGCAGCCGGTCGGCGAGGTCGCGCAGGTCGTCGACGCCGGTGTACCAGGCCGGCCGCGCCGCCGGCTCCGCCGCGCTGCCGTCGGCCGGGCGATAGTCTGCTGAGGGATTCGTCATGCTCCGCGCGCCGCCTGTTCCGATCGAGGGGCGGATTCTAGCAGGTGCCGATCGAGGAAGCGCCAGGCCCGCGCCAGCGCGGCGTCGACCCGTTGCGAGACCTCGGGGTCGGCGTCGACGTCGTGGCCGAGGCCGTCGACGAAGGCGGTCTCGACCTCGACGCCGGCGGCGCGGAGCGCGGCGGCGAAGCGGCGCGCCTGCTCGGGCGGCACCACCGCGTCGTCCTTGCCGTGGAGGAGGAAGAACGGCGCGCTCGCGGCGGACACCCGGAAGAGCGGCGAGGCCCGCCGCCAGGCCGCTGGATCGGCTCCCCAGGCGGTGCCGAGGAGCTCGGTCAGGACCTTCGCCAGGTCGGCGCGGAGCGCCGGGTCGGCGACGCGCTCGAGGTAGCCGGCCGGCGTCAGGTCGGTGGGTCCGAGCAGGTTGACGACGCAGCGCAGGGCCGCCGGCGCCGGTGCGGTGGTTCCGGCATCGCCTGTCCCGCCGGTGCCGAGGAGCGCCGCCAGGTGGCCGCCCGCCGAGCCGCCGACGGCGCCGAGGCGCGCCGGATCGATCCCCAGCTCCGCCGCCTCGCGGCCGAGCCAGGCGGCGGCGAGCGCCACGTCCTCGAGCTGGGCGGGGAAGCGGTGGCGCGGGGCGCGCCGGTAGCCGACCGCCGCGACCGCGTAGCCGCGGCCGGCGAGCGGCCGGGCGACGCGGGCGACCATCCGCGGGTCGGCGCGGTCGCCGCCCTGCCAGCCGCCGCCGTGGATCGAGAGGACGGCGGGGAGCGGCCGGGCGATCCCGCCGCCGGCCGGCCGGCGGGCGGGCCGGTAGAGGTCGAGCCGCTGCTCGGCGAGCGGCCCGTAGGCGAGGTCGCGGACGACGTCGAGGGGGGGCTCGGCTGGGGGACCGGCGGACAAGCGGCGGGCTCAGGCGAAGGTCAGCGCCAGGACGGTGTTCTGCACGAAGTGCGGCTGGCAGTAGGTGACGAAGACGGTCCGGCCGCCGTCGGCGGCGAAGCGCGGGTGCTCGAAGCCGAGGAAGATCAGCTCGCTCCCCGGCCGGTGGGGGAGGGCGGCGACGGGCTGCGGCGCTCCCCACGGGCCCCAGGGGTGGGGCGCGGTGCGCAGGTTGAGGACCTTGGCGTAGGGGTCGACGAAGGTCATCAGATAGCGGCCGAGGTGGGCGTTCCAGGAGACCGAGTAGTCGTTGCTCGCCGGCCCCAGGCTCGCCGCCTCGGCGTGGCGCGGCGTCCAGCTCCCGTCGGCGGCGAGGAAGGCGTAGGCCGCCGGCTCGCCGATCCGCTCCACGGGGACCCGCGCCACCCCGGCCTCGCTGTGGTAGCCGTGGCGGAGGCTCGAGTAGACGTAGGCGAGGTCGCCCTCGCGGAGCACCTGGACGCCGAAGTGGAAGTCGTCGCCGTGCGCCCGCCACAGGCACCAGTCGCCGTGGCGCCGCACGCGCACCGCCTCGCCGGTCGCCGGGTCGAGCGCGGCGAGGCCGGCGCCGAGGTTGCGGAAGCCCCAGTCGGAGCTCGGGTTGGTGAACTCGATGCCGAGATAGAAGAGGTAGACCCGGCCGCCGGAGGCGAGCCCGTGCGCCGGCCAGAGCCGCATGCGCCGCCGCCGCTCCTCCGGCGTCGGCGAGAGGATCTGCCGCGGCCAGCCGCGGGCGTCCTCCAGGAAGCGCAGCTCGGCGAGCGCCCGCGGCAGGCCGCCCTCCGCCGGCCGCGCCCGCGCGGCGCAGTTGGCGAGGAGCGCCTGTCCCCCGCGCCCGCCGCCGCCGGGGCGTTCGCCGTCGCCGGCGGCTGGATCAGGGTGTCGGCGAAGGTGAAGAGCACCTCGTCGCCCAGGTCGATCGTCTGGCCGCCGTCCTGGCCGACGAGGCGCCAGGCGCCGCTCGTCCCCGCCTCGCTCCGGCCTCCCACGAGCGGCGCGCTCCCCAGCACGGCGAGCGACGCGATGGCGATCCCGCCGGCCGCGGCGTCCGGGGCGAGGAGCTCGAGGTCGACCGGCGGGCTCGCCGGGCTTGCCCCGGTCGCCGCGGCCGCGGACCCCTCGGCGGGGCTCACGCGGCGGCCTCTCCGCCGCCGTGACGCCGCAGCAGCACGGCGACGTTCTTCCGCCCCTCGTCGCTCGCCCAGACCAGGGCGCGGGCGACCGCCCGGCGCTCGGCCTGGCGCACCAGCGGCAGGGCGCAGGCGGGGTCGGGCGCGCCGCAGCCGGCGGTCGGCGGCAGCGGGCCGCCGGCGACGGCGCGCAGAGCGTGGACGAAGGCGAAGGCGCCGCTCGCCGCGCCGGTCCAGCCGAGCGCCCCGGTCGCCGAGGTGAACGGGGCGCCGCCGCACACCCGGCGGTGGACGGCGGCCTCGCGGCGGTCGTCCGCGAGGGTGCCGACGCCCTGGCCGAAGACGGCGTCCGGCGGCCCGTCGCCGCCGGCCAGGGCCTGGAGGGCGGCGGCGGCGAGCGCCTCGCCGCCGCCGTCCGCATCCTCCGGATCGTTCAGATCATTCAAATCGTCCGGCGGCCCGGCGGTCTCGCCGTCGCCGGCGATCTCGGCGTAGACGCGGGCGCCGCGGGCGCGGGCGTGGGCCGCCGACTCGAGGACGACGACCGCCGCCCCCTCGCCCGGCAGGTAGCCCTGGCGGCCGGGCGTGAACGGCCGGCAGCAGACGGCGCGCGGCGCCTCGCCCGGCCACAGGCGGCCGCGCAGGTGGTGCTCGATCCAGTGCTCGGGCTGGAGGAGGGAGTCGGCGCCGCCGGCGAGAGCGATCTCGGCGTCGCCGCGGCGGATGGCGGCGGCGGCCCAGGCGACCGCCTCGAGGCCGGCGACGGCGCCGTTGGCGAAGTTGGCGTTCGGCCCCTCGATGCCGTGCTCGATGGCGATGCCGCAGAGCGCCGCGTTGGGCAGCCCCTTGACGATGAGGAGCGGGTCGACGAGGGCGATCCCCTGGGCGCCGAAGCGGGCGAAGCTGAAGTTGCCGCCGGCGTCGAGCGCGGCGCGGAGCGCCGGCACGTAGATCCGCGAGGGGAGGTCGTAGCTGACCGAGCCGAAGTAGAGCGCCGCGCGCGCCAGCCGCGGGTCGCCGCCCCCCTCGCCCTCGCCCTCCCCCCTGCCCGCGCCGGCGCCGGCGCGGCCGGCGGGGAGGCCGGCGTCGGCGAGCGCCTCGCCGGCGGCGGCGACGGCGTAGGCGGCGCTCGGCTGCAGGAGCTTCCGCAGCATGCGGTTGGCGACGGCGCGCCGGGGGTCGAAGCCGGCGACCGGGGCCTGGAAGTGGAGCGGGATGCCGCGCCGCCGCGAGCCGGCGAGCGGCGCGACGCCGGACTCGCCGGCGTCCAGGCGGCGGAAGTGCTCGGCGGCGGCGAGCCCCAGGCAGGAGACGACGCCCAAGCCGGTCGCGACGACGCGGGTCATCGGCTCGCGGCGCCCTCGCCGTCCTCCCGGCCGTCCCAGCGCCGGGCGACGACCGCGGCGTTCTGGCCGCCGAAGCCGAAGGAGCTCGAGAGCGCCACCGCGACCGCCGCCGGCCGCGCCTCGTTCGGCACGTAGTCGAGGTCGCACTCGGGGTCGGGGTGCTCGAGGTTGAGGGTCGGCGGCAGCACGCCGCGCTCGAGGGCGAGGACGGTCGCCAGCATCTCGACGCCGCCGGCGGCGCAGATCAGGTGCCCGAGCTGCGACTTGGTCGAGCTCACCGCCAGGCGCCGGGCGTGGGCGCCGAAGGCGCGCTTCAACGCCAGCGTCTCCATGCGGTCGTTCTGCGGCGTCGCGGTGCCGTGGGCATTGACGTAGCCGACCTCCTCCGGCCGCACGCCGGCCGAGGCGACCGCGGCCGCGAGGCAGGCCGCGGCGCCGCGCGCCGCCGGCTCGATGTCGGTGAAGCGGTAGGCGTCCGACGACGAGCCGTAGCCGATCAGCTCGGCGTAGACATGGGCGCCGCGGGCGACGGCGCGGCCGAGCTCCTCCAGGACCAGCATGCCGGCCCCCTCGCCGAGCACGAAGCCGTCGCGGCGGGCGTCGAACGGCCGCGAGGCGGTCGCCGGGTCGGGGTGGCGCGAGAGGGCGCCGAGCTGGGCGAAGCCGGCGACGCAGAACATCGACATCATGCTGTCGGCGCCGCCGGTCAGCGCGACGTCCGCCCGCCCGCCGCGGATGCGCTCGAACGCCTCGCCGATCGCCTGGGTGGCCGAGGTGCAGGCCGACTGCACGGTGACCGAGGGGCCGCGCAGGTCGAGGCGCCGCGACAGCTCGCCCGACACCGACCCCAGCGCCTGCTGGCTGAGGATCTCCGGGCGCTCGCGGCAGATCGCCAGGTGGCGCGGCGTCGACAGGTCGTCGCCGTCGAACATGTCGTCCGACAGGCGGTCCTCCATCACCGGGAAGAGGCCGGCGCCGACGACGACGGCGCCGCGGTAGCGATCGAAGGCGCGATTGATCCGGTCACGGCTCCGCGGCCGGAGCCGTCCAGCCCGGCGTCCTCCCAGGCGCGGCGGGCGGCCCAGACGGCGAAGCGCAGGGTGCGGTTGGGCTGCTCGCGGGCCTCCGCCGAGGGGGGGAGGGCGGCGATCTCGCCGCCGACGCGGACGGGCAGCGTGCGGCTGTCGAACTGCTCGATGAAGCCGACCCCCGAGCGGCCGGCGAGGAGGGCCCGCCAGACCTCCTCGACCTCGAAGCCGAGGGCGGTCGCGAGCCCGAGCCCGGTGACCGCCACCCGGCGCGGCGGCAGAGCGTCGCCCATCGCCGCGCTCAGGCGACGAGCACGTCGTCGCCGGCGGGGAGGGGGAGCGTGGCGCCGCAGCGCGAGCAGACGAGCTCCGGCGCGGCGGCCGCCGTGGCGGCGGTCCAGGCGCCGCCGCACGGGCAGCTCCCGGCGAGCAGCTCCCGCTTGTTGGCGAGGAGCAGGAGGACGACGCGGACGAAGGTCTCGGCGGTCACCAGGCGCCCCAGCTCGGCGGCGCGGAGGCCCGGCCGGAGGCGCTCGGGATCGGCCTCCGGCATCTTCTCGCGGAGGAGCGCCAGGCCGCGCGCGGTCACCACGCCGTCCGCGACGAGCGTCCCCTCGCCGTAGCGCTCCTCGGCGCGCTGCAGCAGGTTGAGGCGCGGCAGGCGGACCTGGAACTCGCGCTCCAGCATGAAGGCGAGGTCCAGGAAGTCGAGCGACTCGGCGCCCAGCTCGTCCTCCAGGCTGGCGCGCGGCGGGATCTCGGCGGGATCGAGGTCGAGGGCGTGGGCGACGGCGGCGATCACCTTGCGCCGCACCTCGTCCTCGGCGGGCATGCCGGCGGGCGGCGGCGGGGAAGGCTCGGCGGTAGTGGGTTCCATTCGGCTCTCCAGGCGATTCTCCAGAGGCTCCTCAGCTGCCCAGGCCACCATGGACGCCGAGGACCTCGCCGGTGATGTAGCTGGCCTCGTCCGAGGCCAGGAAGCGCACCGCCCGCGCCACCTCGGCGGGCTCGCCGAAGCGCCCCAGGGGGATGTGCTTCAGCATCTCCTCCGGCGCCAAGTGCCGCAGCTCCGCGGTCATGTCGGTCTGGATGATGCCCGGCGCGACGGCGTTGACGCGGATCTTTTTCTTCGCCAGCTCGACGGCCAGCGTGCGCACCAGCGCCTCGAGCCCGCCCTTGGCCGCGGCGTAGCTCGCGAGCCCGGTGCTGCCGCGCCGGGCGACGATCGAGGAGACGCAGATGATACTACCGCGGCGGCGCGCGATCATGTGGGGGAGCGCCTCGCGGATGCAGAGGAACGGGCCGACCAGGCCGACGTCGAGGACCGCCCGCCACTCCTCGGCGGTCTGCAGGGCGGCGAGCTTCGAGAGGACGGCCGCGGCGCTGCAGACGAGGACCTCGAGACCGCCCAGCTCGCGGACGGCGAAGGCGACCAGGCGGGCGATCTCCTCCGGACGCGAGACGTCGGCGCGGCAGGCGACGGCACGGCCGCCGGCCGCCGCGATCTCGGCGACGGTCTCGGCGGCGGCCGCCTCGCGCTCGCGGTAGTTGACCACCACCGCGGCGCCGTGCCGGGCGAGCTCGACGGCGATCGCCCGCCCGATGCCGCGCGAGGCGCCGGTCACCAGGGCGGCCTTGCCGGCGAGCGTGCCGGCGAGGCCTGGGGCGCAAGAGCTGGCGCCGGCGCCGCTCACGAGGCGAGGGAGAAGCCGCCGTCGGCGACCAGCGTCTGGCCGCGGATCCAGCCCGCCTCGGGGCCGCAGAGGAAGGCGACGATGCCGGCGAGATCCTCGGGGCGCCCCACCCGGCCGGCCGGGGTGCGCGCCGCGATGCTTCGGGCCAGCTCCTCGTACTGCGGATGCCGGCGCACGCTCGGGGTGTCGATGAGGCCGCCGCAGACGACGTTGACGTTGATGCCCCGCGGCGCCAGCTCGACGGCGAGGTAGCGGGCGAGCGCCTCGACGGCGGCCTTGGCGGCGCCGAGCGCCGCGTACCCCGGGGCGCAGGCGTGGGCGCCGAGGCTGCTCACGGCGACGATCCGGCCGCCCCGGCTACCCCGATCGCCTTGGCCGTCCGGGTCGTCCTCGCCGCCCTGGCCGCGGTCCGGGCCGTCCATCAGGTCGGCGGCGCGCTGCGCGCCGAGGAGGAACGCCTGGGCGTTGATCTCGACGGTGCGGCGGAAGGCCTTGGCGGAGAGCTCGGCGACCGGGCGGAAGGTGGCGCGGGCGGCGTTGCTGACGAAGACGTCGAGCCGTCCGAAGCGCTCGCCGACGCGGGCGAAGAGGAGGTCGACCTCTGCCGGGTGCCCGAGGTCGGCGGCGAGGCTCGACGCCCCCACCCCCAGCGCCTCGAGGTCGGCCACCGTCCGCCGCGCGGCGTCGTGGTCGAGACAGTAGCCGATGACGACGTGGGCCGGGCGCTCGCGCGCCAGGCGGAGGGCGATGGCGCGGCCGATCCCGCGGGAGCCGCCGGTGACGAGGACGATCCGGCCTTCGAGCGACATGCGAATCGGCGCGGAACCTATCATGGGCCGGCGGCGGGGCGTGCGGTATCCTGCGGCGCGATTCGGACCACCCGCCCGAACCCCCTTCCAGGCGGTTGTCCTCGGGACCAAACTGAGCCAGTACCTAAGGGAGAGCGATTGCGAGCCGCCGACCGCTGGGCCGTCCTCCGGGGTCCGTCGCGCCCCGAGTCGGGGCCGCGGCCGGAGGTCCGCCGGCTGGTCTTCGCCGGGCACGAGCTCCGCCCGCCGCGCTGCCGCTTCGTCTACCGCTACGAGCGCGTTACCTACTCGCGCGTCCTCACCTTCGGCGGCATCCCGGAGGCGGCCTTCCGCGCCGCCGACCCCGCGCTGCTCGACCTCCTCCTCGGGCACGTCGGCCTCGCCTTCGCGCCGCAGCTCTTCGCCATCGAGGACTTCACCCACCTGACCGCCGAGGGCGTGCCGCTGTCGCCCGCCGGCGCCGACCTCTTCCGCGACCTCCTCCGCCAGGGGCTCGCCGAGCTGCGCTTCCGCAACGGGCTCGACCTGGCGCGGGAGGTGGCGATCGAGGCGCCGGAGCGGGCGGGGGGGCGGCCCGCTCAGCTCGAGCCCGGCGCCGGCGCCCTTCTCTTCGGCGGCGGCGGCAAGGACAGCGCGGTGGGGGCGGCGGCGCTCGCGGCGGCGGCGGTGCCCTTCGCCTGGCTGGCGGTCAACCCCTCGCCGGCGGTGGCGGCGACCGCGGCGGCCTCGGGCGTGACGGAGATCCTCGCCGTGGCGAGCGCCGGCTCGCCGAGCGGCCGCGCCCGGCGCCTGCGCGGCCATCGCCCCTTCAACTCCTTCCTCGCCTTCGTGGGGCTCGCCGCCGCCTACCTGACCGGCCGGCGCTACTTGGTGGCGAGCAACGAGCGGTCGGCCAACTTCCCGACCCTCGTCCACGGCGGCGTGGCGGTCAACCACCAGTACACCAAGTCGCACGAGTTCGAGACCCGCCTCGGCGCCTACGTCGCGGCCGACCTGCTCGCCGGGATCTCCTACTTCAGCGTCCTGCGGCCGCTCTGGGAGATCGAGATCGGGCGCCTCTTCGCCGCCCTGCCGCGCTACCACCGCGCTGTCGTGAGCTGCAACCGCGGTCTGTACGCCGGCTCCTGGTGCCTCGCCTGCGCCAAGTGCGCCTTCGTCTTCCTCCTCCTCGCGGCCTTCCTGCCGCCCGCCGAGGTGGCGGCGATCCTGGGCGCCGACCCGGCCGGCGCGCCGGCTCTGCGCCGCGCCGTCGCCCTCCTCACCACCCGCGAGCGCCGCCCCTTCGACTGCGTCGGGACCCTCGGCGAGTGCCGCCTCGCCCTCCATCTCGCCGCCGGCAATGGCTTCCTCCCCCTCGCCCGCGAGGCCGGCTGGGACGTCCCCGGCCCCGCCGAGGCCGCAACGCTGGCCGCCCACTATCTAGAGGACGAGAGCGACCGTCCGCACCACATCCCGGAGGAGATGCGGGAGAGGGTGATGGGCTTCTTCGCACGCGGTCCCCGCTGACCCCGCGGCCGAGGGCCGGCGCGCCAAACTGGCGGACTTCCGCGCGGCTGCGAGGCTTCGCCTGCGGTGAGCAGGGAGCGTGCTCCCATCACGGAGGATTGCGTAGTCGGATTGCGCAAGGGTGATGGTCGGGACCCAACGGACCTAGCACCCCCCGCTTGTGGTACTTCGTTCAGTCATGTATTTTTATGGTCATGAACGAACTCGGCATTCCCCCGCCGCCGCTCCCGGAGCCGCCGGAGAGCCCCGCGCCCATGGCCTTCCTGCTGCTCGGGGCGGTGCACGAGATCGAGGCGCGGCTGGAGGGCGCTCTCGCCGAGGTCGGGCTGTCGCTCGCCAAGCTCGGGGTGCTCTCGAAGTTGGTGGAGGTGGACGAGCCGCTGGCCTTGGGCTGCCTCGCCGAGCGCTGCAGCTGCGTGCGCTCGAACATGACCCAGCTCGTCGACCGGCTGGAGGCGGACCGGCTGGTGGCGCGGGTGGGCGACCCCGCCGACCGCCGCTCGGTGCGCGCCGTGCTGACCGACGAGGGGCGGCGTCAGCAGGCCCGCGGCGCCCGCGCTCTGGCGGAGCAGGAGCGCCGGCTCTTCGCCGCGCTCGGCGAGGCCGAGCGGACGGCGCTCGCCGGCCTGGTGCGCCGCCTGGGAGAGGGCGCCTGAGGCGCCGGTCTTTTTTTAGCTCAAGTGGTTCAGCGCTCGACTTTCAGCCGCTGAACTGTTCCGCGAAGTATCGATCACAGACCATCGACTGGAGATCCAGATGACCGACACCAAGACGCAGGACCTGACGCTGTTCACCCCCGTGCAGGTGGGACCCTACCGCCTGCCGAACCGCATGGTGATGGCGCCGATGACGCGCAACCGCGCCGGCGAGGGCGACGTCCCCACGCCGCTCGTCGCCACCTACTACCGCCAGCGCGCCTCGGCGGGGCTCATCGTCACCGAGGCGACGCAGGTCTGCCCGGAGGGCCAGGGGTACGCCGGCACTCCGGGCATCTATTCGGACGCCCAGGTCGAGGGCTGGCGCGGGGTGACCGAGGCCGTGCACGGTGCCGGCGGCCGGATCTTCCTCCAGCTCTGGCACGTCGGCCGGATCTCCCATCCCGATTTCCAGCCCGGCGGCGCGCTGCCCGTCGCACCGTCCGCCATCGCGCCGCAGGGGACGGCCCGCACGCCGAGCGGCAGCAAGCCCTTCGTCACCCCCCGCGCCCTCGACCTCGGAGAGATCCCCGGCGTCGTCGGCCAGTACGCGGAAGGAGCGCGGCGGGCCCTCGCCGCCGGCTTCGACGGGGTCGAGATCCACGGCGCCAACGGTTATCTGATCGACCAGTTCCTGCGCGACGGCACCAACCACCGCACCGACGCCTACGGCGGCCCGATCGAGAACCGCGCCCGCTTCCTGCGCGAGGTGGTGGAGGCGGTCGCCGCGGTCTGGGGGGCCGGCCGCGTCGGCGTCCGCCTGTCGCCGGTCAGCCCGTTCAACGACATGAGCGACAGCGATCCGCGCGCCACCTTCGGCCATGCCGCCGAGCTCCTCGACCGCTACGGCCTGGCCTATCTCCACGTCGTCGCGTACGGCAGCGCCGAGGAGGGATCCGAGGCGCGCCTCGTCGCCGAGCACCTGCGGGCGAAGTTCCATGGGCCGTTCGTCATCAACGGCGGCTACGGCCGCGAGAGCGCCGACGCCGTCCTCGCCGCCGGGCTCGCCGACCTCGTCAGCTTCGGCTCGCTCTTCCTCGCCAACCCCGACCTGCCGGAGCGCTTCGTCGAAGGGGCGCCGCTCAACACCCCCGACCAGGCGACGTTCTACGGCGGCGGCGAGCACGGCTACACCGATTATCCGACCCGCCGCTCGCCGGCCGCCGCCGTCTGAAGCCAGCCGGGGGATTCTTCCAGAGTTATCTTGAACAATGGCGCAGAGCCTCCGTGGCGTCACGGCGCGACGGCCCCGCGCACCGGGGCGCCCGGAGGAGGCTCGCGCCGGCCGCTTCATGACACCTTGGAAATGAGCAGGGGCTCCTCCTCCTCTTCGTAATCAACGAGCGGGGCGCTCGTCTGCCGAGCTCTCGGCGTCGTGCTCGCCCGCGAGCTTCGGCGCACTGTTCTTAGGAAGTGGGCTCCGCCGCCCGGCCCCGAGCCCGGCGGGGCACGATTCGCGGCTGCACGAGAGGAGATCAGACATGGTGGTCGATATCGAGCCGAGCTGTCCGCCGCGCCCGCAGGGCGCCGCCGGGGCCATCCCGGCGCGGAGAGTGGCGTGACCGCTCGCCCAGAGCACGCCTTCGACGTCACGGGGATCGGCATCGGCCCCTCGAACCTGAGCGTCGCCGCCCTCCTGGCGCGCTGCCGGGACGTCCGCGCCCGCTTCTACGACCGCCGGCCGGAGTTCCAGTGGCACCCCGGCCTGATGTTCCCCGACGCGGTGCTGCAGGTGTCCTACCTCAAGGATCTGGTCACCCTCGCCGACCCGACGAGCCCGTACACGTTCCTCGCCTTCCTGTTCGCCACCAAGCGGCTCTATCGCTTCATCAACGCCAGCTTCCCGCGCGTCCGCCGCCGCGAGTTCAACCACTACCTGCAGTGGGTCTGCAGCCAGCTCTCCTCGCTCGAGTTCGGCAAGGGTCTCGAGGCGGTGTCGTTCGACAACGACTTCGTGCTCCAGCTCGGCAACGAGCGGGTGCGGACCAAGAACCTGATCCTCGGCACCGGAGCCGTTCCCTACCTGCCGGCGTGCGTCGCCCCGCACCGCTGCTCGAGCGTCTTCCACGCCTCGGAGTTCCTCGCCAGCGGCATCGATCCCAAGGGCCAGCGGATCGCCGTCATCGGCGGCGGGCAGACCGGCGCCGAGGTGGTGATGGACCTCATCTCGCACGCCGACCGGCTGCCGCGCGAGCTCTTCTGGATCTCGCGGCGGGCCAACTTCCTGCCGCTCGACGAGTCGCCGTTCACCAACGAGTGGTTCACCCCGGCATACAGCGATTTCTTCTACCACCTGCCGGCGCCGGTGCGCGGCAAGCTGATCGAGGAGCAGAAGCTGGCGAGCGACGGGATCTCGCCCGGCCTCCTCGAGTCGCTCTACCGGCGGCTCTACGAGCTCGAGTTCATCGAGACCTCGCCCTGCCGCTGCCGGCTGTGGCCGGGGCGCAACCTGAGCTCCATGCACCACGAGTCGAACGGCTGGCTCTTGGAGGTCGACGAGCGCTTCACCGGCGCCCACGAGCCGCTGCGCGTCGACCACGTCATCCTCTGCACCGGCTACACCTACTCGGTGCCGAAGTTCCTGGCGCCGATCGCCGGCCGTATCGCGCTCGAGGACGGGCAGTACCAGATCGCCGAGGACTTCTCGGTGGCCTGGGACGGCCCGGCCGACCGCCGGATCTTCGTCCAGAACGCGGCGCGCATCCGGCGCGGCATCGCCGATCCCAACCTGAGCCTCCTCGCCTGGCGCAGCGCCAAGATCATCAACAGCCTGCTCGGGCGCACGGTCTACGACGTCGAGGACGAGGCGTCGCTGATCGACTGGGGGAGCTACCAGAGCTTTCACGAGCGGCGCGAGGTCTGGGCCTGAGTAGGCGGCCCTCGGGCCGAGGTCCTTCCTTCTACAGGCCGCCGCGGAACGGCCGCGCCGGCCCGGTCGGCGCCGCCGGATCGCGCTCGACGCCCATCTGCAGATCCTCGACGGCGGCGCGCAGCAGCTCGGCGACGCTCCACGCCTGGGCGATGGCGCCGCGCGGCGCGTGCGGAGAATCGCCGTCGAAGATCTCGGAGACCGATCCCATCCCCGCCTCGCCCAGGTGCGCCGCGAAGCCGGCGAGGAGCTCCCGCCCCTGGCGCCGTCCGGCCTCGCCGCGCAGGCGGACGAGCGCGGTGAGATAGGGGCCGAGGAGCCAGGGCCAGACCGTCCCCTGGTGATAGGCGCTGTCGCGCTCCTCGGCCGTCCCGGCACAGGTGCCCCGGTAGCGCGGATCGTCCGCCGCGAGGGTGCGCAGGCCGCGCGGCGTGAGGAGCTTCTCCTCGACGGCGCGGAGCACCGCGTCGGCCCGCTCGCCGCCGAGGAGGGGGAAGGGGAGCGAGAGGGCGAAGATCTGGTTGGGGCGAAAGCTCGCGTCTCGCTCGTCGCCGCTCACGCAGTCGTAGAGGCAGCGCGCCTCCGGGTTCCAGAACACTTCGGCGAAGCGCTGGCGCGCGCCGCGCGCCCGGCGCCGCAGCGCTCCAGCCTCGCCGCCGCGGCCGGCGCGGGCGACGAGCTGGGCCAGGGTCCACAGGGCGTTCGCCCATAGCGCCTCGACCTCTACCGGTTTGCCGATCCGCGGCGTCACGACGCGGTCGCCGACGCGCGCGTCCATCCAGGTGAGCTGCATCCCCGGCTCGCCGCCGGCGAGGAGGCCGTCGGCCTCGGCGTGGATGCCGTGCCGGGTGCCGCGGTCGTGCCAGGCGAGGATCTCCTCGAGCACCGGCGTCAGCTCCTGGCGCACGAAGGTCTCGTCGCCGCTCGCCTGCAGGTAGCGCCAGACGGCGATGAAGAACCAGAGCGTGGCGTCGATCGTGTTGTACTCCGGCGCCTCGCCGCGGTCGGGGAAGCGGTTGGGGAGCATCCCCTGGGAGACGGCGCGCGCGAAGGCGCGCAGGATGCTCCGCGCCTCGTCGAAGCGGCGGGTCACCAGGCAGAGGCCGGGGAGCGAGATCATGGTGTCGCGCCCCCAGTCCGAGAACCAGTGATAGCCGGCGATCACCGTGCGCAGATCCTCGCCGCGGCGCACGACGAAGGGGTCGGCGGCGCGGCAGAGGGCGCGGCAGAGCGGGTCGGGGTTGGCGAAGGCGGCGAGCACCGCCTGGCGCCGCCGGCGCTCGACGGCGAGGAGATCGAAGGCGTTCCAGCCGGCCGGGTCGGCGGTCGAGACGATCACCCCCAGGCGCGCGCCGGGCCCCAGCTCGACCGCGAGCACGCCCGGCGTGAAGAGGTCCTCCCGGAAGTCCAGCCCGCGCTCCCGCTCGCGGGCGTACTCGAAGTCGAGGTACCAGTCGGGGGACGGGCGGTAGACGCCGTTCGGCACGCGGACGAAGACCGCCGGCACCCCGTCGTAGCTCTGGTAGGCGAGCGTGCCGCGGGCGAACGCGGCGTCGCGGCGGACGTGGCCGTTCGCCCGCACCAGCCCGTGATAGTCGCGGCCGGCGAAGAAGGGCCGCAGCTCGAGCACGAAGCGGCCCGGCGCGGCGAGCACGTCGTAGAGGACGAGGGTGGTGTTCTCGCCGTTGACCGCGGCGACCGTCTTCGCCAGCCGGATGCCGCCGCAGGCGTACTCGAAGCTGGGGAAGACGGCGCGGCGGAAGCGCTCGAGGCGCTCGTGGCCGCGCGGGTGGACGACGCCCGGATACTGGTTGGCGGCGAGCTCGGAGCGGCCGGCGGCGGTGACCAGGGTCTCGTCGAGGCGCGAGAGCAGCAACATCCGCCCCACCGGCGGGTGCGTCGCGGCGACCAGCAGGCCGTGGTAGCGGCGGGTGTGGGCGCCGATAGCGGTCGAGCCGGCCCAGCCGCCGAGGCCGTTGGTCTCCAGCCACTCGTAGCGGCTGCCGCGCGCGAAGTCGCCGCAGACCTCCCGCTCGAGGACCCACTCGAGATCGCCTGATCCACCCATCCCGGAACCACCCCCTCCGCCCTGGGCCGCCGGCGGAACGCTCCTAGGATACGCCCGGAGGTCGGCCCGGACGGCGCCGCCGGAAGCGGCCCAGCATGCGGTCCAGGCTGCGATAGATGCCGGCGAGGGCGGGACGGGCCACCAGCCGCTCGCGCCAGCGCCAGGCGGCGGTGGCGCGGATCTCCTCCAGGGCGGCGCCGAGCCGCGCCGCCTCGGCGAGGGCGCCGGCGTGCTGGCGCTCGCGCCGCGCCATCTCGGCGGTCCGCTCGTCGAGCCGCCGCCACAGCTCGTCGCGGTCGATCAGCAGCCGCGCGCGCTCCTTGAGAAACGGGTTGAGCCAGGCGAGGTACCCGGCGGCGGCGCGGAGCTCCCGGTCGAGGGCTTCCGGCGAGCGGTCGGCGGGCTCGGCGAGCGCCTCGCGGTAGACCGCGAGCAGCCGCTCGACCGCGTCGTCGAGCGACGCCTCCCGCCGCACCCGCGCCGAGACCTGCGCCGCGTCGGCGGCATCGTAGCGCCCGATCTCGCCGAGCAGCGCCTCCGCGGTGAGCGGCCCGGTCAGCGCGCGCAGGCCGAAGTTGAGGGGGCGGAGGCGGTCGAGCTCGGCGGCGGTGACCAGCGGTCCGCTGCCGTCGGCGTCGCAGAGGACGACCGCCGCCCCCACCGCCATCGCCTCGAGCGCGGCGCGCCCCTTGGCGAAGACCAGGTCGTAGGCGGGGAGGATCTCCTCGGGCCGCGCGGCGGGGTTGCCGGCGGCGAGGCCGGCGGCGTCGAGGGCGATGCCGGCGCGCCCACAGGCGGCGCGCAGAGCGGGGAGGTAGGTCGTCTCCGCGGCGCTGTTGCCGAAGGCGAGGGCGCGGCGCGGCCGCGCCGGCAGCGGCGGGCGCGGCCGGAAGCGCGCCAGGTCGACGAAGTTGAGGATGGTCGCGATGCGCTCGGGCGGCACGCCGGCCGCGGTCAGCCGCTCGCGCGTCGCGGCGTCGACGGCGACGTAGCGGCGGATGCGCGGGAAGAGCGGCGGCGCCTCCTCCCAGGGGGCCCAGCCGTGGCAGACGAAGACGCACGGCACGCCGGGGAAGCGCAGGAGCGCGGTCATCGTCTCCAGGTGGTGCTGGCCATGGATGAGATCGATGGGTCGATGGGGTCGCGGCCGGGCTCTCCGCCCACCCGGGCCAGGTCGTCGACCACCGGGATGCCGGCCGCCGCGAGCTCCGCCGCGACCTCGCCCAGCACCGGGCTCCAGACGACCGGCCGGCAGCCGCGGTCGCGGAGAGCGCGGGCGACCTCCGCGACGTAGAGCTCGGAGCCGGTGCGGTGGGCGAGGGTGGTGTTGGTGAGGAGGATCCTCAAGGGCCGGCGCCGTCCGCGAACGCGCGCAGGCGCTCGGCCGCCGGCGCCATGTGGCGCCGGAAGGTGAGCACCTCGCGGTAGCGTCCCGCCGCCACGCGCTCGGCGCCGAAGCGCTCGTAAGGCGGCGGGTCGGGGAGCCGCGGCGCGAGGTCGAGCCCGTAGGTGACCGGCCGCAGGCGCTCGACGCGGAAGGCCTCGGCGCCGTAGCGGCCGAGCGCCCGCTCGACCTCGTCGCCGAGGCCGGCGTAGGCGCGCGCCGCGGCCAGCTTGCGGGCGAGGGCCGCGTCGTCGAGCACCAGGCGGCAGCCGCCGCCAGGGGTCTCTCGGGACGGCTCGCCGCCCGGCGCCGGGCGCTCGGGCGCCGCGTCGAGCGGGAACTCGAGGTTCTCGATCGGCGGACCGCCCGCCGCCGCGAGCCGGGCGACGGCCGCGTTGAGCAGCAGCCGGCAGAGGTCGTGGCCCGGGTTGAACCCCTCGGCGGCGTCGCCGGCGACCACCCCGACCCGCGCCCGGCCGAGGGCCGCCGCCAGCTCGGCGGCGAGCGCCTGCAGCCCGTCGTGGCGGCCGGCGAGGAGCGCCGCGTAGAGCTCGCGATCGGTCAGCCGGCCGTAGATCGATCCCGCCGTCGCCCCCAGGCGCGCGAGGAGCGCCGTGGTCTCCGCCAGCCGTGAGCGCGAGGCGGCCCCCGAGCCGTCGGTGAGCACGAAGACGAGAGGCCGCGTGCGCTCCATCCAGCCGTACACCCGCAGCTCGTGCCCGGGGTGGGCGACGACGAGCGCGGCGGCGGGTGCGGGAGGGCTCGGACGGGGGCTCGACATGCGTCGGGAGAAGGGCTCGAAGCCTATGCGGACGCGGGGTGGAGCACAACCCGGAACAGGCGGTCCGGACAGGCCGGCCATGATGCCCGACGATGTCACGTTCTGGCCCCGCCCGGCACTTTGCTTTTGGTGAGACGAAACGGCGAGCCGCACTTGCGAAATAGCAGATTACTCGAGACTTCCCGGTTTTTCAGGGCCGGCGGAACGAAGCGTGGAGGAGGCGTAGGCGCGCGTTTCGATCCGGCGTTCGAGGAAGGCCGTCCCCACGGGCTCCGCTAGGCCTCACCGGTCCGCTCCCGCCGATCGCGTCCGCCCCTCTCGGGGCTCCAGGGATTCCACAGGATGACCCGCCTTCCCCGCTCGCCGGTGGCATTCCCCACCCTCTCCGCGCTCCTCCGCGCCCGCGCGGCGGAGAGCCCGGAGCGGCGCGTCTACACCTTCCTCGACGCCGCGGGCGAGGAGTCGGCGGCCCTCACCTTCGCCGAGCTCGACCGCCGGGCGCGGGCGATCGCGGCGCGGCTGCAGGCGCTCGGCGCCGCCGGCGAGCGGGCGCTCCTCCTCTACCCGCCCGGCCTCGAGTTCGTCGCCGCCTTCCTCGGCTGCCTCGACGCCGGGGTGGTCGCCGTCCCCGCCTATCCGCCGCGCTCCGCCCGCACCCTGCCGCGCCTGCTCGCCGTCGCCGAGGACGCCCAGGCCCGCTTCGCCCTCACCGAATCCTCGCTCGCCGCCCAGCTCGCCGGCCTGCAGGCGAGCGCGGCGGCCTGGCGCGGGCTCGAGCTGGTGGCGACGGACGGGCTCGATCCCGCCCTCGCCGCCGACTGGCGCGATGCGGGGACGACCGCCGAGAGCCTCGCCTTCCTGCAGTACACCTCCGGCTCGACCGCCGCCCCCAAGGGGGTGATGGTCACCCACGGCAACCTCCTCCACAACGAGGAGATGATCCGCCGCGCCTTCGGCCAGTCCGCCGCCTCGGTCGTCGTCGGCTGGCTGCCGCTCTACCACGACATGGGGCTGATCGGCAGCGTCCTCCAGCCGCTCTACGTCGGCGGGCGCGCGGTGCTGATGTCGCCGCTCACCTTCCTGCAGCGGCCGGCGCGCTGGCTCGAGGCGATCAGCCGCTACCGGGCGACGACCTCGGGCGGCCCCAACTTCGCCTACGAGCTGTGCGCCTCGCGCATCGCCCCGGAGGAGATCGCGCGGCTCGACCTCGCGAGCTGGGAGGTCGCCTTCAACGGCGCCGAGCCGGTGCGCGCCGAGACCCTCGAGCGCTTCGCGCGCGCCTGCGCCCCCGCCGGCTTCCGGGCGAGCGCCTGGTATCCCTGCTACGGCCTCGCCGAGGCGACCCTCTTCGTCGCCGGGCCGCGCCGCCCGGGCGCCGGCGAGCCGGCTGGAGAGATGGCGGGCTCTCCGGCGGTCGAGCGCTTCGCGGCGCCGGCTCTCGAGCGGGGGAGGGCCGAGCCGGCGGCGGCCGGCGAGCCGGCGCGAGAGCTCGTCGGCTGCGGCACGGCCTGGCTCGAGCAGGAGATCGCGATCGTCGATCCCGCGTCGCGCCGCCGGCTCGGAGCCGCGCGAGGTGGGGGAGATCTGGGTGCGCGGGGCGAGCGTCGCCGGCGGCTACTGGCGGCGGCCGGAGGAGACGGCGCGCGACTTCGGCGCGTCGCTCGCGGAGTCGGCGGCGCCCGCCGAGCCCGCCGAGCCCGAATCCCGCGGCGGGAGCGCCGGCTCGGAGGACCGCGACGGCGGCGAGGTCCAGGGGAGTACCTGCGCACCGGCGACCTCGGCTTCCTCGACGACGGCGGCCGCCTGTTCGTCACCGGCCGGTCGAAGGACCTCGTCATCCTGCGCGGCAGGAACCTCTATCCGCAAGATATCGAGCGGACGGTCGAGGCGAGCCATCCGGCGCTGCGGCCGGGTTGCGGCGCCGCCTTCTCGGTGGAGGTCGAGGGCGAGGAGCGGCTCGTCGTCGTGCAGGAGGTCGACCGCCGCACGCCTGACCTCGCCGTCGCCCTCGCCGCCATCGGCGATGCCGCGCGGATGGCGGTCGCCGCCGAGCACGAGGCGCGGCTCTACGACCTCGTGCTGGTGCGCGAGGGAACCGTCCCCAAGACCTCGAGCGGCAAGGTCCAGCGCCGCGCCTGCCGCGCGGCCTACCTCGCCGGCGGCTATGCGGCGAGCCTCGCCGGCGATGCCGCGGCCGCCGCCGGTAGCGCGCCCGCGGCGCCCGGGCCGGCCGCGCTCGGTCACCTCGACCGCCTCGGTCGCCTCGCCGCCCGGCCGCGAGATGCTGCTCGCCATCCCGGCGGCGGCGCGGCGGCCGGCCCTCGCCGCGGTGCTGGGGGCGCGCCTGGCGCGCGTCCTCCGCGTTCCCGCCGGGGAGCTCGCCGCCGACCGGCCGCTGACCGCCGCCGGGCTCGACTCGCTCAAAGCCGTCGAGCTCGGGCACCTGGTCGAGACCGAGCTCGGGATCGAGCTGCCGATGGCGTGGCTGCTCGAGGGCGCCACCCCTGCCGGCCTGACGGACGAGGTGCTGCGCCGGCTGGCGGAGCCGCCGGCCGGAGACGAAGAAGGACCTTCGGGCGAGGCGACCACGGGCGCCGTTCCCATCACCCACGGCCAGCGCGCGCTCTGGCTGCTCGACCGGCTGGCGCCGGAGAGCGCGGCCTATGTGCTGGCGGGCGCGGCGCGGCTCCGCGGCGAGGTCGACGCCCCGGCGCTGCGGCGCGCCTTCGAGGCGCTCGCCGCGCGCCATCCGGCGCTCTCGACCGTCTTCCCCGACGACGGGGGCGAGCCGGCGGCGCGGCGGGCGGCGGGCCCGGCGCTCGACTGGCTGGAGGCGGATGCCTCAGGGTGGAGCGAGGACGAGCTGGCGCGCCGGCTGGCCGATCACGCCTACCGGCCGTTCGACCTCGCCGCCGGGCCGCTGCTGCGGGTCGGGCTCTTCGCGCAGAGCCCGGACGAGCGCGTGCTGCTCCTCGCCGTCCATCACATCGCCGCCGACTTCTGGTCGCTCGAGGTGCTGCTGGGCGAGCTGGCGATCCTCTACGACGCCGAATGCCGGGGGACCGCCGCCGTCCTGCCGCCGCTCGCCACCACCTTCGCCGAGCACGCCCGGCGCGAGGCGCGCCGGCTCTCCGGCCCCGCCGGCGAGCGGCTCCTCGCCTTCTGGCGCGCGGCGTTGGCGGATAGGCCGCAGATCCTCGAGCTCTCCACCGACCGCCCGCGGGGACGGGCGCAGACCTTCCGCGGCGGCTCGCGCCACGCGCGGCTCAGCGCCGATCTCGGCGCGCGCCTGCGGGCGCTCGGCCGCACCGAGTCCGCGACGCTCTTCGTCACCCTCGCGGCCGGGTTCGGCGCCTTCCTGGGGCGCGCCAGCGGCCAGGCGGAGCTGCTCTTCGGCACGCCGACGACCGGGCGCGCGGCGGCCGACCTCGCCGGCCTGGTCGGCTACTTCGTCAACCCGGTCGTCCTCGCCGCCGACCTCACCGGCGATCCGACGACCTCCGAGCTGCTGGCGCGCACCCGGCGCACGGCGCTCGCGGCGTTCGCCCACCAGGACCTGCCGTTCCCCCTCCTCGCCGAGCGGCTGGCGCCGGAGCGCGACCCTTCCCGCTCGCCGCTCATCCAGGCGATTCTGGTGCTCCAGAGTGGGCGCGGCGGGATCGGCGACGCGCTCGCCGCCTTCGCCTCGGGCGAGGCGGCGCCGGATCTGCCGGCGATCGAGCTCGGCGGCCTCCGTCTCGAGCCGTTCCCCCTGGCGCCGCGCGGCGCGCAGCGCGACCTGACGCTGGCGATCGCCGCCATCCCTCAGGGAGCCGGGCAGGGAGAGGCGGAGCCCGCGCTCGGCGCCGCGCTGACTTACAACGCCGACCTCTTCGACGCCGAGACCGCCGAGCGGATGCTGGGGCACCTCGCGGCGCTCCTCGACGGCATGACCGCGGCGCCCGGCGCGCGGATCTGGGAGCTGCCGCTCCTCTCGCCGGCCGAGCTCGCCCAGCTCGTGGCATGGGGCGGAGAGGAGGCCCCGGCGGCGCCCTCAGCGCTCTGCCTCCACGAGCTGTTCCTGGCGCAGGCCGAGCGCACGCCGGATGCGCCGGCGCTCTTCGCCGCCGGCGAGACGCTGACCTACCGCGAGCTCGCCGCGCGGGTGGCCCGGCTCGCCGCGCGCCTCGGCGCCGCGGGCGTCGGCCCCGAGGTGCGGGTGGGCGTCTGCCTCGAGCGCACGCCGGCGATGGTCGCCGCCCTTCTCGGCGTGCTCGCGGCCGGCGGCGCCTACGTCCCCTTGGACCCCGCCTACCCGCGCGAGCGGCTGGCCTTCACCGCCGCCGACAGCGGCATGGCGGTCCTCCTCACCCAGGGCTCGCTGCGCGGCCGGGTGCCCGAGGAGGGCCTGCGGGTGATCGAGGTCGACGCCGGGGAGGGGGCGGATGCCGCCGGCGCCGCGGGTGATCGAGGCGATCGCCCCGCGGCGGCGGCCGGCCGAGCTCTCCCCGGCAATCTCGCCTACCTCATCTACACCTCGGGCTCGACGGGGCGGCCGAAGGGGGTGGCGATCGAGCACGCGACGATCGTGCCCTTGATCCGCTGGGCGGTGAGCTTCTTCTCCGCCGCGGAGCTCGCCGGAGTGCTCGCCGCGACGTCGATCTGCTTCGACATCTCGACCTTCGAGATCTTCGCGCCGCTCGCGGCCGGCGGCGCGGTGGTCCTCGCCGGCAGCGTCCTCGAGCTGCCGGAGCTCGCCGCGGCCGGGCGCGTCACCCTGATCGACACCGTCCCCTCGGCGATGGCCGAGCTGGTGCGCGCCGGCGTCGTGCCGGCGGGCGTGCGGACGGTCAACCTGGCGGGGGAGGCGCTGGCGCGGAGCCTGACCGACGCCGTGCACCGCGCGACGCGGGCGACGCGGGTGGTCAACCTCTACGGGCCGTCGGAGGCGACCACCTTCTCGACCTGGTACGCGGTGCCGGCAGGGGACCTGCGGGCGCCCGCCATCGGCCGGCCGGTCGGCGGCACCCGCGTCCACCTGCTGGGGCCGGGGCTCGCCGCGGTGCCGCCGGGCGTCGCGGGCGAGGTGTGGATCGGCGGCGCCGGCATCGCCCGCGGCTACTTCGGCCGGCCGGAGCTCACCGCCGAGCGCTTCCTCCCCGACCCCCTGGCCGACGCGCCCGGCCGCCGGCTCTACCGCACCGGCGACCGCGCGCGCTGGCGCGCCGACGGCGAGCTCGAGTTCCTCGGCCGCATCGACCACCAGGTCAAGATCCGCGGCTTCCGCGTCGAGCCCGGCGAGGTCGAGGCGGCGCTCGCCGACCATCCCGGCGTGCGCGCCGCGGCGGTCGTCGCCCGGCCGTCGCTCCACGGCGACCTCCGGCTGGTCGCCTATGTCGCGCCGGAGCCGGCGCTGGAGCCGGCACTGGAGCCGGCGCTGGAGCCGGAGCACGAGGTCACGGCCGCGGAGCTCGGCCGCTACCTCGCCGAGCGGCTTCCCGCGCACATGGTCCCCGCCGCCTTCGTGCTCCTGCCCGAGCTGCCGCTCACCGCCAACGGCAAGCTCGACCGTCGGCGGCTGCCCGAGCCGGAGTGGGGCGGCGGCGCGGAGCAGGCGGCGCCGCGCACGCCGCTCGAGGAGCGGCTCGCCGGCATCTTCCGCGAGGTGCTGGGGATCGAGCGGGTCGGGATCCACGACAGCTTCTTCGCCCTCGGTGGCCACTCGCTCCTCGCCGCCCAGGCGCTGTCGCGCCTGCGCGCCGCGCTCGGCATCGAGCTGCCGCTCCGCGCGCTCTTCGAGTCGCCGACCGTCGCCGGGCTCGCCGCGGCGGCTGCGGCCGCCGCGGCCGACATGACCGGGTCGAACGGGCGCGACGGCGAGGCCGCGCCGCCGCTCCGGCCGGCGCCGCGCGACCTCCCGCCGCCGCTCTCCTTCGCCCAGGAGCGGCTCTGGTTCCTCGACCGCCTGGAGCCGGAGAGCGCGCTCTACAACATGCCGGCGGCGGTGCGGCTCCGCGGGCCGCTCGACGTCGCCGCCCTCGCCGCCAGCCTCGCCGCGATCGCCGCGCGCCACGAGGTGCTGCGGACCACCTACGCGACGCCGGCGGGCAGGCCGGTGCAGGTGATCGCGGCGGCACCCGCGATCGCCCTCGACCACGTCGACCTCGCGGCCCTGCCGCCCGCGGCTGGCGAGGCCGAGGCCGCGCGGCTCGCCGCCGGCGAGGCAGGGCGCCCGTTCGACCTGGCGCGGCGGCCGCCGCTCCGCGCGGCGCTCCTGCGCCTGAGCGCCGCGGAGCACGTATTTCTCGTCACCTTCCACCACATCGCCGCCGACGGCTGGTCGATCGGCGTCTTCCTGCGCGAGCTGTCGGCGCTCTACGCCGCCGCGGCCGAGCGCCGGCCGGCCGCGCTGCCCGCCCTGCCGGTCCAGTATGCCGACTACGCGATCTGGCAGCGGCGGCTCCTCGCCGGGCCGGCCCTCGCCGCCGAGCTCGCCTTCTGGCGCCAGCGGCTCGCCGGGGCGCCGACGGTCCTCGAGCTGCCGGCCGACCGGCCGCTGCCGGCGCTGCCGAGCTATCGCGGCGGCGAGCGCCGGCTGGCGGTGCCCGCCGCGGTGGCGGCGCAGCTCGCGGCGCTCGCCCGCGGCGAGGGGGCGACGCTCTTCATGGCGCTCCTCGCCGCCGTCGAGGCGGTCCTCGGCCTCCATACCGGGCAGGAGGACCTGCTCGTCGGGACGCCGGTGGCGAACCGCGGCCGGGTGGAGGTCGAGGGGCTGATCGGGCTCTTCGTCAACACGCTGGTCCTGCGCGCCGACCTCGCCGGCGAACCCCACGGCGGCGGAGCTCGTCGGCCGGGCGCGCGAGGCGGCGCTCGCCGCCTTCGCCCATCAGGAGGTGCCCTTCGAGCGGCTGGTCGAGGAGCTGGCGCCGGAGCGGGAGCTGGCGCGCACGCCGCTCGTCCAGGCGCTCTTCACCTTCCAGAACGCGCCGGCGGCGCCCCTGGCGCTCCCCGGCATCGCGCACCGGCTGCTCCCCGCGAAGCGGCGGCCTGGTCAAGCTCGAGCTGGAGATCGAGGCGGAGGAGCCGGCCGAGGCCGGCGGCGCCCTGCTCTTCCGGCTGCGCTACTGGAGCGATCTCTACGACGCCGCCTCGATCGAGCGCCTGGCGGACCACCTCGGCCGCCTGCTCGCCGAGATGGCGGCGGCGCCCTGGCGCCCGCTCGCCGCTCTGCCGCGGCTCGCCCCGGCCGAGCGCGCCGAGCTCCTGGCGCGGATCGAGCGCTCGCCGCGCGCCGCCCGGCCGGCGCTGGCGGGGGAGCCGCGGGGCGCGCGGACGGCGTCGGTGGAGGCCCCGCGGACGGCTCTCGAGAGCCACCTCGCCCGCCTCTGGGCGGAGGTGCTGGGCCTCTCGCGGGTCGGCGTGCACGACAACTTCTTCGCCCTCGGCGGCCATTCGCTCCTCGCCGCGCAGCTCGTCTGGCGGCTGCAGGCGGAAGGGATCGAGCTGCCGCTGCGCGCCCTCTTCGCGGCGCCGACGGTGGCCGAGCTGGCGGCGCGGCTGGAGTCGACCCGCTTGGCGGCCGCCTTGCTCGACGGCTCGCCCGAACCGCCGGCGCCGGCGCTGCGGCCGGCCCGGCGCGCCGGCGCGCCGCCGCCGCTCTCCTTCGCCCAGGAGCGGCTCTGGTTCCTCGACCGCCTGGAGCCGGGGAGCGCGCTCTACAACATGCCGGCGGCGGTGCGGCTGCGCGGCCGGCTCGACGCTGACGCCCTCGCCGCGAGCCTCGCCGCGATCGCCGCTCGCCACGAGGTGCTGCGCACGACGTTCGCGACCGTCGGCGGGCAGGCGGTGCAGAGGGTCGCGGCGCGCGCCGCCATCCCCCTCGCCAGGGTCGACCTCTCGCCGCTTCCCGCGGCGCGCCGCGAGCGCGAGGCGGGGCGGCTCGCCGCGGAGGATGCCGGGCGGCCGTTCGACCTCGCGGCCGCCCCGCCGCTGCGGGCGGCGCTCCTGCGCCTCGACGCGCTGGACCACGTGGTCCTGGTCGCCTTCCACCACATCGCCGCCGACGGTTGGTCGATCGGCGTCTTCCTGCGCGAGCTCTCGGCGCTCTACGCCGCGGCGGTCGAGCGCCGAGAGCCCGACCTGCCCGCGCTCCCCGTGCAGTATGCCGACTACGCGGTCTGGCAGCGGGATCGCTCAGCCGGCCCGGCGCTCGCCGCCGAGCTCGCCTTCTGGCGCCAGGCGCTCGCCGGCGCGCCCACCGTCCTCGAGCTGCCCGCCGACCGGCCGCGGCCCGTTGCCTGGGCGCGGGCGGCGCCGGGCTCGCTCGCCGGCGAGCGCCGGCTCGCCTTGCCGCGCGGGGTGACGGAGGGTCTGGCGGAGCTCGCCCACGCCCAGGGAGCGACGCTCTTCATGGTCGTCCTCGCCGCGGTCGAAGCGGTGCTCGGGGTCCACTCCGGGCAGGAGGACCTCCTCGTCGGGACGCCGGCGGCGAACCGCCGGGCGGAGGTCCTCGGGCTGATCGGCTTCTTCGTCAACACGCTGGTCCTCCGCGCCGACCTCGCCGGCGGCCCCACGGTCGCCGAGCTCGTCGGCCGGGCGCGCGAGTCGAGCCTGGCGGCGCTGGCCCACCAGGAGCTGCCGTTCGAGCGCCTGGTCGAGGAGCTGGCGCCGGAGCGGGATCTCGCGCGGACGCCGCTCGTCCAGGTGCTCTTCGCCTTCCAGAACGCGCCGGCGGCGCCGCTGGCGCTCCCCGGCCTCGCGCTCGAGCGCCTGCCCGACGCCGGCGGCGCGGCGAAGTTCGAGCTGGAGATCGAGGCCGCGGAGCTCGCCGGCGGCCTGCTCTTCCGGCTGCGCTACGGGCGCGACCTGTTCGACGACACGACGATCGAGCGCCTGGCGGACCATCTCGGCCGCCTGCTCGCCGGGATGGCGGCGAGCGCGGAGCCCGGCCGGCCGCTCGCCGCTCTGCCGCTCCTCTCGCCGGCCGAGCGGAGCCAGGTCGAGGTCGAGTGGTCGGGCGCCGCGGTGGAGCGCGCCGCCGGCACCGTGGTCGACCTCTTCGCCGCGCAGGCGGCGCGGCAGGGCGAGGCGGTGGCCGTGCGCTGCGGCGCGGCGTCGCTCTCCTACCGCGAGCTCGCGGCGCGGGCGGATCGGCTGGCGCGGCGGCTGCGGCGGGCGGGGGTGGCGGCTGGCGACCGGGTGGGGCTCTGCGTCGAGCGCTCGCTCGACCTCGCCGTCGGCGTGCTGGCGATCTTCGCGTCCGGCGGCGCCTTCCTGCCGCTCGATCCCGGCTATCCGCGCGAGCGCCTGGCGTTCATGCTCGCCGACGCCGCCCCGGCCGTGGTGGTGGTGGGGGAGGGCGCGAGCGGCGCGCTACCGGAGTCGGCGGCGCGGCGGATCCCGCTCGACGATCGGGAAGGAGACTCGGCGGACCGAGGGCCGGTGACCGCAGAGCTCGCGGCGCCGTCTTCCCCCGCCGCCGGCGATCTCGCCTACGTCATCTACACCTCGGGCTCGACCGGGCGTCCCAAGGCCGTCGCGGTCGAGCACGGCAGCCTCGCCAACCTGCTCCTCGCGAGCCTCGGCGAGCTCGGCTGGCGCGCCGGCGACGCCGGCGCGGTCCTGGCGCCGTTCGCCTTCGACATCTTCCTCTTCGAGCTGCTCTCGCCCCTCCTCGCCGGCGGCTCGTGCCGCATCGTCCCGCTGCGCCCGGCGCTCGACGTCGAGGGGCTGGTCGACGGGCTGGGCGAGCTCACCCGCCTGCACGCCGTGCCGGCGCTGATGCGGCAGGTGGCGGCGGCGGCGCGGCGCCGCGGGCTCTCCTTCCCGCGCCTGCGCACCCTCTTCGTCGGCGGCGAGGCGGTGCCCCTCGACCTCCTGCGCGAGATGCGCCAGGCCTTCCCGCAGGCCGAGATCCAGGTGCTCTACGGCCCCACCGAGGCGGCGATCCTGGCGACCCGCGCGGCGATCCCGCCGCACCGCGCGATCGAGCGCTCGCCGCTCGGCCGGCCGCTCGGCAACGTCTGGGTACGCCTCTGCGACGCCGGCGGCCGGCCGGTGCCGATCGGGGTCGGCGGCGAGCTCTGGATCGGCGGCGCGGGCGTCGCGCGCGGCTATCTCAACCGCCCCGACCTCGACGCCGAGCTGTTCGCCGTCGCCGCCGGCCGCCGCTGGTACCGCTCGGGGGACCGCGCGCGCTTCCGGGCGGACGGCGAGCTCGAGTTCCTCGGCCGGGTCGACGAGCAGGTCAAGATCCGCGGCTTCCGCGTCGAGCCGGGCGAGGTCGAGGCGGTCCTCGCCGAGCACCCCGCGGTGGCGGCGTCGGCGGTGGCGGCGCGCGGCGACCGGCTGGTCGCCTACGTCGTGCCGCGGGACGCGGCGGCGGACCTCTCGGCGCTCGCCCCGGCGCTGCGCGCCGCATCTCGCCGCGCGGCTGCCGGACTACATGGTCCCCGCCGCCTTCGTCGTCCTCGCGGCGCTGCCGCTGACCCCGAACGGCAAGCTCGACCGCCGCCGCCTGCCGGAGCCCGAGTGGAGCGCCGGGACCTACGAGGCGCCGCGCGACCTCGACGAGGCGCGGCTGGCGGCGCTCTGGGAGGAGGTCCTCGGCGTGCCGCGGGTCGGCGTGCACGACAACTTCTTCGCCCTCGGCGGCCACTCGATCCTCGCCACGCGCCTGATGTCGCGCCTGGGCGAGGCGGTGGGGGCCGAGCTGCCGCTGCGCGCCCTCTTCGAGAGCCCCACCGTCGCCGGCCTGGCCGAGCGGGTGGAGGCGGCGCGGCGCGAGCGGACGGCGGCGGCCGCGCCACCCCTGGTCGCCATCCAACGCTCCGCTGCCGTGCCGCTGCCGCTCTCCTTCGCCCAGGAGCGGCTCTGGTTCCTCGATCGCCTGGCGCCGGGCACCGCGGTCTACAACCTGCCGGTCGCCGTGCGGCTCGCCGGCGGCCTCGACGCCCCGGCCCTCGCCGCCGCGTTCTCCGCCATCGCCCGCCGCCACGAGGTGCTGCGGACGACCTTCGGCGCCGACGATGGCCGGCCGCTGCAGACGGTGGCGCCCGCGGCGCCGGTGCCGCTGCCGCAGATCGACCTCGCGGCCCTGCCGCCGGCGCCGCGCGCCGCCGCCGCCGAGGCCCTCGGGCGGGAGGAGGTGGCGCGGCCCTTCGACCTCGCCGCCGGCCCGCTGCTGCGCACGGCGCTCGTGCGGCTCGCCGCCGGCGCGGAGGCCGAGCACCTGCTGCTGGTGACGATGCATCACATCGTCTCGGACGGCTGGTCGATGGGGATCATGGTGCGCGAGCTCGGCGCCCTCTACGCCGCGGCGGCCGCCCGCCGGCCGTCGCCCCTCGCCGAGCCGGCGCTCCAGTACGCCGACTTCGCCGCCTGGCAGCGGCGGTGGATGGCCGGCGCGGCGGAGGGCGGCGAGCTCGCCTACTGGCGCGAGCGCCTGGCCGGCGCCCCGGTGCTCGACCTGCCGCTCGACCACGCGCGGCCGGGGGTGCGCGGCGTCCGCGGCGGCAAGCGCGTCATGCGCCTGCCGCGCGCGCTGGGCGCCGCGCTCGGCGCCCTCGCCCAGGGCCAAGGGGCCACCCTCTTCATGGTCCTCGTCGGCGCCTTCGCCGCCCTGCTCGGCCGTTACACCGGGCAGGACGACGTGGTGCTGGGCACGCCGATCGCCAACCGCACCCGCCGCGAGACGGAGGGGTTGATCGGCTTCTTCGTCAACACCCTGGCGCTGCGGCTCGACCTCGGCGGCGATCCCCCGTTTCGCCGCCTGTTGGCGCGGGTGCGCCAGGTGGCCATCGGCGCCTATGCGCACCAGGATCTGCCGTTCGGGCGCTTGGTCGAGGCGCTGCAGCCGGTGCGCGACCCCGGCCACACGCCGATCTTCCAGGTGATGATCGCGCTGCAGAGCGCTCCGGCCGAGCCGCTCCGCCTGCCCGGCCTGGCGCTGGCGCCGGTCGAGCTCGGACAGGAGACGGCGAAGTTCGACCTCTCGCTCGCCTGGAGCGAGGAGGCGGACGGGCTGACCGGCCGCCTGGTCTACAGCGCCGAGCTCTTCGACGGCTCGACCGCCGCCCGCCTGATGGGTCACCTCGGGGTCCTCCTGGCGGCGATCGGAGGAAGCGGGGAGGCAGGCGGGGACGCCGAGCGGCGGCTCTCCGAGCTGCCGCTCCTCACCGCGCCCGAGCGCCGGCAGCTCGTCGCCGAATGGAACGCCCCGCGGGTCGACTACCCGCCGTTCGAGCTCCTGCACGAGATCGCCCATGCCACCGCCCTGCGGCTGCCGCGGGCGCCGGCGGTGATCTTCGCCGGCGAGGCGCTCTCCTACCGGGCCCTCGACCGCCGCGCCAACCGGCTCGCCCGCCGGCTGCGCGATCTCGGCGTCGGGCCGGAGTCGATCGTCGCCATCGCGGCCGAGCGCTCGTTCGAGATGATGGTGGGCCTCCTCGCCATCTGGAAGGCGGGCGGCGCCTACCTGCCGCTCGATCCCAGCCTGCCCGCCGAGCGGCTCGCCGCGATGCTCGAGGACGCGGCGCCGAGGGCGCTCCTCGTCCAGCCCCGCTTCGCCCCGTCGTTCGCGGCGGCCGGCGTGCCGCAGATCGCCCTCGCCGGCACCGGGATCGAGGCGGAGGCGGAGGACGAGCGGCCGCCGGAGAGCGGGCTCCTCCCCGATCATCCCGCCTACCTGCTCTTCACCTCCGGCTCGACCGGGCGGCCGAAGGGGGTGGTCGTCTCCCATCGCGCCGTCAGCAACCGCCTGCAGTACCACGCCGCGACCGACCTGCGGGACGGCGGCCGGGTGCTGCAGAAGACGACCATCGGCTTCGACGTCTCGGTGCTCGAGCTCTTCGGGCCGCTCCTCGTCGGCGGCACGGTGGTGCTCGCCAAGCCCGGTGGCCAGCTCGACACCGCCTATCTCCTGGAGCTGATCGAGGAGCAGCGGGTCACTCACACCAACTTCCCCCCCTCGGTCCTCGCGGTGCTGATCGAGCAGGAGGCGCTGGCGCGGGCGGGGTCGCTGCGCTACGTGGTGACCGGCAGCGAGGCGGTGCCGCCGGAGCTGCCGGAGCGGTTCCACGCCGTCTCCGCCGCCCAGCTCTACAACCGCTACGGGCCGACCGAGGCGACGATCGCCATGACCTCCTGGCGCTGCGAGCCGGGCGAGCGCGGGCGCGCCCTGCCGATCGGGCGGCCGATCTGCCGCGCCGAGGTCTACTTGGTCGACCGCGGCCTGCGGCCGGTGCCGGCAGGGGTGCCGGGAGAGCTCCTGATCGGCGGCGTCTGCCTGGCCCGCGGCTACCTCGGGCGGCCCGATCTCACGGCGGAGACGTTCATCCCGCACCCATGGAGCGCGGACCTGGACGGAGCGGGCGGAGCGACTGGAGGGGGCGGGGCCCGCAGCGATTGGAACGGCGGGCTGGGCGCCCGCCTTTATCGCACCGGCGACTTGGCGCGCTACCGGGCCGACGGCGCCATCGAGTTCATCGGCCGCATCGACCGCCAGGTCAAGATCCGCGGCGTCCGCATCGAGCTGGGGGAGATCGAGGCGGCGCTCGCCGCGCACCCGGCGGTGCGCGAGGCGGTCGTCGAGGTGCGCCCCGACCTCCCCGGCGGCACCGGCCTCGCCGCCTACGTCGTGGCGAGCGGCGGTCCGCCGCTCGAGATCGCCGAGCTCAGGGCGTTCCTGCGCGGCAAGCTCCCCGCCCCCATGGTTCCCGCCGCCATCGTCGTCCTCGCGGCGCTGCCGCTGAGCCCCAGCGGCAAGGTCGATCGCGCGGCGCTCCCGGCGCCGCCCGCCCCCGAGGACGCCGACGAGGAAGCGGCCGCCGCGCCGCGCACCGGCCGCGAGCGGGAGGTCGCCGCCCTCTGGCGCGAGCTGCTCGGCGTCGAGTCCGTGGGGCTCGATCAGAGCTTCTTCGACCTCGGCGGCCATTCGCTGCTGATGGCGCGGCTACAGGCCCGCCTACAGGCGGGATCGCCGGAGAGCGCGCCGCGGCCGGTGCCGATGGTCGAGCTGTTCCGTCACCCGACCGTGCGCTCGCTCGCCGCCTACCTCGAATCCGCAGCCGAAGCCGCCCAGCCGCCCTCCCCGCCGCCGGCGTGGCGCCGCGCGCGTCGCGTCACGGCCGGCGGCGAAGGTGAGGCGCCACACGTCGCCATCGTCGGCATGGCCGGCCGCTTCCCGGGCGCCGCGAGCGTCGCCGAGCTGTGGCGCAACCTGCGTGCCGGCGTCGAATCGATCTCGCGTTGGAGCCCCGGCGAGCTGGCTGCGGCGGGGGTCGACCGGCGCCTGCTCGCCGATCCGCGCTACGTGCCGGCGCGCGGGGCGCTCGCCGGCGCCGACCTCTTCGACGCCGGCTTCTTCGGCTTCACGCCGCGCGAGGCGGAGCTGCTCGACCCCCAGCAGCGGCTCTTCCTGGAGACCGCGTGGGAGGCGCTGGAGGACGCCGGCTACGCCCCCGAGGGCCACGGCGGGGACGGCGACGGCAGCCTGATCGGGCTCTACGCCGGGGCCAGCCTCTCCGGCTATCTGCGCAACCTGTTCTCGCATCCGGAGCTGATCGAGACGGTGGGCGACATGCCGGTGCTGCTCGGCAACGACAAGGACTACCTCGCCACCCGCACCTCCTACAAGCTGAACCTGAAGGGGCCGAGCGTGGCGGTGCAGAGCGCCTGCTCGACGTCGCTGGTCGCCGTCCACCTCGCCTGCCGCAGCCTGCTCCAGGGCGAGTGCGACCTCGCCCTCGCCGGCGGCGTCGCCATCCGGCTGCCGCTGCGCTCCGGCTATCTCTACCGCGAGGGGGGGATCTCCTCGCCCGACGGCCACTGCCGCGCCTTCGACGCCGCCGCCCGCGGCGCCGTCGCCGGCGACGGCGTCGCCGTGGTGGTGCTCAAGCGCCTGGACGACGCGCTCGCCGCCGGCGATTCGATCGCCGCCGTGGTGCGCGGCTCGGCGATGAACAACGACGGCGGCGACAAGGTCGGCTTCACGGCCCCCGGCATCGCCGGGCAGGCGGCGGTCATCGCCGAGGCCCAGCGCGTGGCGGGAGTCGCGCCGGAGACCATCGGCTACGTCGAGGCACACGGCACCGGCACGCCGCTCGGCGATCCGATCGAGATCGCGGCGCTCACCCAGGCCTTCCGCGCCGGCACCGGCCGCCGCGGCTTCTGCGCCGTGGGCTCGGTGAAGACCAACCTCGGCCACCTCGACGCCGCGGCGGGGGTCACCGGCCTGATCAAGGCCGCTTTGGCGCTGCGGCACGGCGAGATCCCGCCCTCCCTCCACTACCGGCGGCCGAACCCCGAGATCGACTTCGCGGCGAGCCCTTTTTTCGTCAACGCGGCACTCAGCGCGTGGCCGGCCGGGCCGGCGCCGCGGCGCGCCGGCGTCTCGTCGTTCGGGATCGGCGGCACCAACGCGCACGCCGTCCTCGAAGAGGCGCCGGCGCAGCCGAGCGACCCCGCCCGAGCGCCCTTCCTGCTGCCGATCTCGGCCCGCAGCGCCGCGGCGCTGGCGACGGCGGCGGCGAACCTGGCGGATCACCTCGAGAGCTCTCCGCAGACGGATGCGCAGGCTGACCTGGGCGATCTCGCCGATACCGCCTACACCCTGCAGGTGGGGCGGCGGCGCTTCGCCCATCGCCGCGCCATCGTCTGCCGCGACCGCGGCGAGGCGCTCGCCCGGCTGCGGGCCGCCGGCGAGGGCGGCGTCCACGAGCCGGCGACGGAGCGTCGCGTCGCCTTTCTCTTCCCCGGCCAGGGCGTTCATCACGCCGGCATGGGCGCCGACCTCTATGCCGGCGCCGCCGTCTTCCGCCGGCACGTCGACCGCTGCGCCGAGCTGCTGGGGCCGCGGCTCGGTCTCGACCTGCGAGAGCTGCTCTTCCCGCCGCTCGCCGCGGACGGCGCGCCGGCGGAGGGCCTCGCCGATACCGCCCTGGCGCAGCCCGCCCTCTTTGTCGTCTCCACCGCCCTGGCGCGCCTGTGGATGAGCTGGGGCGTGCGGCCGCGCGCGATGCTCGGGCACAGCCTGGGCGAGTATGCGGCGGCCCACCTCGCCGGCGTCCTCTCGCTCGAGGATGCCCTCGACCTCGTCGCCACGCGCGGCGAGCTGATGCAGCGGGCGGCGCCCGGCGCCATGCTGGCGGTGCGCTTGGCGGAGGCGGAGATCGGGCCGTTCGTCGGCGCCGGTGTCGAGCTCGCGGCGGTCAACGGGCCGCAGGACGCGGTGCTCTCCGGCCCTCTCGACGCCGTCGCCGCGGTGGCCGGCCGGCTGGCCGCGCTCGGCGTCGAGAGCCGGCGCCTCGACACCCGGCGCGCCTTCCACTCGGCGGCGATGGAGCCCGTCCTGGCGGACTTCGCGGCGCGCCTGCGCCAGGTGACGCTGGCGCCGCCGCGCCTGCCGTACCTCTCGAGCCTGAGCGGCGGCTGGATCCGCGCCGGCGAGGCGACCGACCCCGGCTACTGGATCGAGCACCTGCGGCGCACCGTCCGCTTCGGAGACGCGCTCGGCACGCTGCTCGCGGAGCCGGACCTGGCGCTCCTCGAGGTCGGCCCCGGCGCCGCCCTGACGGCGCTCGCCCGGCGCCGGCTGCCCCGCGGCGACGCGCGGCCGGTCGCCTCCTCGCTGCCGCCTCGGCGCGACCCGCGGCCGGACGAGGAGCACCTGCTGGGAACGCTCGGGCGATTGTGGACGGCCGGCGTACGGGTCGACTGGCAGGGCCTGCACGCCGGCGAGCGCCGGCGCCGCGTGCCGCTGCCGACCTATCCGTTCGAGCGCCAGCGGTACTGGATCGAGGCCGCGGCGCCCGGCGCGCCGCCGGCCGCGATAGCGGAGCCCAGCCAGGCATCGGTCCCCTCCTGGCGGCGGAGCGAGCTGCCCCCCGCCGGCGAGGGGCCGCGCCGCTGGCTGATCTTCGGCGACGGCCGCGGCCTCGCGGCGCGCCTCGCCGGACGCCTGCGGCAGGAAGGGCGGCGGGTGGCGACGGCGATGCCGGGCGCCGGCTTCGCGGCCTTCGAAGCCGACCGCTACGAGATCGCGCCGAGCGCGGCCGCGGACTGGGCCCGCCTGCTCGCGGCGCTGGCGGCGACGGCTGAAGAAGACGGCGAGCCGCTCGGCATCGCGCATCTGGGCGCCGTCGGGGCTGCCGGCATGGATGGCGGTCCGGCGCCCGGCAGTCCAGCACCCGGCGGGCTGGCGGCCTTCGCCAGCCTGCTCGCCCTCGCCGCCGCGCTCGCCGAGCGGCCGTCCTCCGCCGTCCGCCTCGTGGTGATCTCGGCGGGTGTCCATGACGTCACCGGTGGCGAGGCGCTCTGCCCTGCGGCCGCGACGGCCCTCGGTCCGGCTCTCGGCGCCGGCGTCCCGCACGTCGAGCGTCAGGCGATCGACCTCGCCGCGGCCGAGCTCGACGGCGAAGGCGGGGGGGAATCGCGTGACCTCGAGCTGGGCGACCCCGTCGACTTGATCGCCGCCGAGCTCGCCGGCGCCGCCCGCGATCCCGTCGTCGCCTATCGCGGCGGCCATCGTTGGCTACGGACGCGCGAGCCGATCCCGGCGGCCGATCTCGCCTCCGGCAGCCCCCGCCTGCCGCTGCGCCAGGGGGGCACCTACTGGATCGCCGGTGGCCCCGGCGATTTCGACGGTCCCGGCGGCCTCGGCGAGGCGATCGCGGGCCGGCTCGCCGAGGGCTGGCGCGCCAACCTCGTCCTCGCGGCGCCCGGCGGCGCGGCGGCCGCCGCGCCGGCGCAGGAGCTCGACGCGTCTCTGCGGGAGAAGGGCGGCCGCGTGCTGCGGGTCGAGCCTGGCCCCACTGCCGAGGCCCTGGCGCGGGTGCGCGCGGTGTTTGGCGACCGCGACGACGGCGATCCGGCCCTCGACGGGTTGATCCTGCTCGGCGGCGATCCCGGCCCCGCGGCCGGCGATCCCGAGCCTGCGGCCGCCGGGCTCGCCCGGCGGCTCGCCGCCATCGGCGCCGCGGCGGATCTCGCGGCGGCTGCCGGCGCCGGGTTCCTGCTGCTCGCCTCGGCGGCGGATTCCGCCGCCGAGGCGGGGGCCTACCGGGCATTCTGCGACACCTTCGCCAGCCAGCGGCGCCGCCGGCGCGGTCCCTTCGTCGCGGCGCTCGGCTGGGAAGGGGACGCGGCAGACGCCGCGGCGCCGCTGCTCGACCTCCTGGCGGCGGCGCGCCCGCTCGGGGCGGTGGCGGCGCGAGCGGCCGCTCCGGCTCTGGCGGCGTTCGGCGGCGCGCGAGTGGCGGCGGCCGGAGCGCATGCGCGGCCGGCGGTCGCGACGCCGTACTCGCCGCCGGCCGCGGGGATCGAGCGCGGGATCGCCGATCTCTTCGGCGAGCTGCTCGGCATCGCCGAGGTGGGTCGCGACGACAACTTCTACGAGCTGGGCGGCGACTCGCTCGTCGCCACCCAGCTCGCCGCGCGGCTGCGCGACCGGCTGGGGATCGCGGTGCCGCTCGAGGACTTCTTCGCGCGGCCGACGGTCGCCGGCGTGGCCGGCGGCGCTGGCAGTACTGGCTTCGGGGAGCCGGCGCTGGCGTACGGCGAATCCAGACCCCGGGAGGGCGCCGGCGGCGAGCGGCTCCTCCCTCGCCTCCCCGGAACCGGCCCGCTGCCGCTCTCCTTCTCCCAGGAGCGGCTCTGGTTCCTCGACCAGTGGCAGCCCGGCGACACCGCCTACAACCTGCCGCTCGCCGTCCGCCTGGAGGGGGCGCTCGACGCCGCGGCCCTCGCCGCGAGCTTCGCCGCCCTGGTGCGCCGCCACGAGAGCCTGCGCACCACCTTCCCGGCGGTCGACGGCCGGCCGGCGCAGGCGATCGCCCCGGCGGCGGCGCCGGCGCTGCCGCGGGTGGACCTGGCGGGGCTGCCGGCGGCGCTCGGCGAGGGCGAGGCGAGGCGGCTCGGCGCCGCGGAGGCGGCGCTCCCCTTCGACCTCGCGGCCGGCCCGCTCGTGCGGGCGACGCTGCTGCGCCTCGCCGCGCGGCGGCACCAGGTGCTCCTCACCATGCACCACATCGTCTCCGACGGCTGGTCGATGGGCGTCTTCCTGCGCGAGCTGGGGGCGCTCTACGCCGCCTTCGCCGCCGGCCGGCCGTCGCCGCTCCCCGCCCTCCCTCTCCAGTACCCCGATTACGCGCTCTGGCAGCGCCGGCGGCTGGACGGCGAGGCGCTGGCCGGAGATCTCGCCTACTGGCGCGAGCACCTCGCCGGCGCGCCGGCCCTCGACCTGCCGCTCGACCGCCCGCGCCCGGCGACCCGCGGCACGCGCGGCGGCTGGCATGCCGCGCGCGTGCCGCCGCCGCTCGCCGCGGCGCTCCGCGCCATCGCCCAAGGCGAGGGGGCGACGCTCTTCATGGCCCTCCTCGCCGCCTTCGCCGCCCTGCTCGGCCGCTACGCCGGGCAGGACGACGTGGTGGTGGGCTCGCCCATCGCCAACCGCACCCGCCGCGAGACGGAGGGGCTGATCGGCTTCTTCGTCAACACCCTGGCGCTGCGCGTCCAGCTCGGCGGCGAGCCCGGCTTCCGCGACCTCCTGGCGCAGGTGCGCCGGGTGAGCGCCGGCGCCTACGCACATCAGGACCTGCCGTTCGAGCGCCTGGTCGACGCCCTGCAGCCGGTGCGCGACACCAGCCGCACGCCGCTCTTCCAAGTCATGATGGTCTTCCAGAACGCGCCGCTCGAGCCCCTGCGCCTGCCCGGCCTCACCCTGACGCCGGTCGAGCTCGAGCAGCGGACGGCGAAGCTCGACCTCTCGCTCACCTGGTTCGAAGCGGACGAGGGGCTGACCGGCCAGCTCGTCTACAGCTCCGAGCTCTTCGACGCCGCGACCGCCGCCCGGCTGGCCGGCCATCTCGGCGTGCTGCTCGCGGCGGTCGCCGCGGCGCCCGGCGAGCCCGTGGCGCGGCACTCGCTCTTCACGCCGCCCGAGCGGCAGCAGCTCCTCGCCGAGTGGAACGACGCCGCGGGCGAGGTCGAGGTCGACTGCCTCGATCGCCTCTTCGCCCGCCAGGCGGCGGCGACGCCGGACCTCCCCGCGGTCGTCGCGGAGGATGGCTCGCTGACCTACCGGGAGCTCGACCGGCGTGCCGATCGGCTGGCCCATGCGCTGGTGCGCCTGGGCGTCGGCCCGGAGGTGCCCGTCGCCTTCCTGCTGCCGCGCGGCGGCGCGGCGCTGGTCGCCGTCCTGGGCGTGCTCAAGGCGGGCGGCGCCTACCTGCCGCTCGACCCCAACTACCCCGGCGCGCGCCTCGCCGCGATGCTCGAGGACGCCGGGAGGCCGGTCCTCCTGACCCGCCACGACGTCGATCTCGACCCCGAGGTCGCGGCGAGCGCCGGACCGATCGTCCGGCTCGACGAGCTGGCGCGGGAGACCGCGGGCGCCGCGGCCGCTCCGCTGCGGCGCGCGGCGCCGGAGAACCTCGCCTACATCCTCTTCACCTCGGGCTCGAGCGGACGCCCCAAGGGAGTCGCCTGCGCTCACCGCGGCGCCGTCAACCTGCTCGCCGACCTGGCGCGCCGCTGGCCGCTGCCGCCGGGCAGCCGCGCCAGCCTGTGGACCAGCCTGAGCTTCGACGTCTCGGTGTCCGAGGTCTTCGGCGCCCTGCTGAGCGGCGGCTGCCTCGAGATCGCGCCGGACGCCATCCGCGCCGATCCCGCGGCGTTCGTCGCCTGGCTGGCGGAGCGGCGGATCGAGAGCGCCTATGTCCCCCCCTTCGCGCTCCCCGAGCTGGCGCGGCGCCTGGAGGGGGGGATCGAGCACTCGCTGCGCCGCACGATCACCGCCGTCGAGCCGGTCCCCGAGCCGCTCTTCGCCCGCATCGCCCGCTCGGCGCCCGAGCTCGCGGTGATCGACGCCTACGGCCCCACCGAGGCGACGATCTACTGCACCGCCTATGCCGTCGACCCGCGCACGGCGGGAGCGGGGATGTCGCCGATCGGCGTGCCGCTCGCCAACAGCCGCGCCTACGTGCTCGACCGCCGGCTGGAGCCGCTGCCGGCGGGCGTACCGGGGGAGCTCTGCGTCGGCGGCTGGGGGCTCGCCCGCGGCTATCTCGGCCGGCCGGAGGCGACCGCGGTGAGCTTCGTGCCCGACCCCTTCGGCGGTCGATCCGCAGGCGAGGCCGGGGGCCGTCTCTACCGCACCGGCGATCTGGTGCGCTGGCGGCCGGACGGCAACCTCGAGTTCCTCGGGCGCATCGACCGCCAGGTCAAGCTGCGCGGCTTCCGCATCGAGCTCGGCGAGATCGAGGCGGCGCTCGCCGCCCATCCGGGCGTCGCCGAGGCGGCGGTCGCGGTGTTGCCGCCGGCCGGCGCCGCCGCCGACGCCGCCGCCGACGCGGCGGACCCCGCGGCACGCGATCGGCGCCGGCTGGTCGCCTACCTCGTGCCGAGCCCCGGCACGCCGGCGGCGGAGCTCGCCACCCCCGAGCTTCGCGCCTTCCTCGCCCGCCGGCTGCCCGAGCCGATGATCCCCAACGCCTTCCTGCTCCTCGCGGCGATGCCGCTCACGCCGGTGGGCAAGCTCGACCGCCAGGCGCTGCAGCGGATCGAGCCGGGCCTGCCGCAGGCGCCGAGCGGCGAGGTCGGCCCGTGCAACCCGCGCAATCCGGTGGAGGCCCTCCTCGCCGGCATCTGGGCCGAGGTGCTGGGGCTGGCGCGCCAGGGGCGGCAGGTGGGGGTGCACGACAACTTCTTCGAGCTCGGCGGCAACTCGATCCTGTCGATCCAGATCGTCGCCCGCGCCGCCCAGGCCGGCTGCCGCATCACCCCGCGCCAGCTCTTCGAGCAGCAGACCGTCGCCCGCCTCGCGACGGTCGCCAACTCGACCGCCGCGGTCGCCGCCACCCAGGGCCCGGTCGCCGGGCCGCTCCCCCCGACCCCCATCCAGCGCTGGTTCTTCGCCCTGGGCCTCGCCGATCCGCACCACTTCAACCAGGCGCTCCTGCTCCGCCCGAGCGGCGCGCTCGACGGCCTCGGGCCGCGGGACGTCGAGGAGGCGCTCGCCGCCCTGCTCGTCCATCACGACGCCCTGCGCCTGCGCTTCGAGATCGAGGACGGCGAGCCGCGGGCCGAGAACACCCTGCCCGCGGCCTCGACGGGGGCGCTCCTGCCGCGCGTCGACCTCTCGTCGCTCGCGCCGACCGCGTCCCTCCGGGCGCTCGAGGGCTCCGCCGCCGCCGTTCAGGCGGGCCTCGATCTGCAGCGCGGGCCGCTCGCCCGCGCCGTCTGGTACGAGCTGGGCGGCGGCGCGCGGCGCCTGCTGCTCGCCATCCATCACCTGGTGATCGACGGCGTCTCCTGGCGCATTCTGCTCGAGGACCTGGGGACGGCCTGCAGCCAGCTCGCGGCGCCGCGCTCCGCGGGCCGCTCGGTCCACCTGCCGGCGAAGACGACCTCGTTCAAGGAGTGGGCCGAGCGATTGGAGGCGTATGCGCGCGGCTCTACCGGACACGGCGGTCGAGCGCGAGCTCGCCTACTGGTCGCGGCTCGGCGCGCTGCCGGCCGAGCCGCTGCCGTTCGAGCCGTGGGAGCCGGCGCCGGGAACGGCGGGAAGCGGCGGCCTCGCCGCCTCCTCGCGCACGGCGAGCGCCCAGCTCGACGAGGAGGAGACCCGCGCCCTGCTGACCGAGGTGCCGGCGGCGTACGGCACGCAGATCAACGACGCCTTGCTGGCGGCGCTGGCCGCGACCCTGGCGCCGCCCGGCGGCGCGCTGTGGGTCGACCTCGAGGGTCATGGCCGCGAGGAGATCCTCCCCGGCGTCGACCTCTCGCGCACGGTGGGCTGGTTCACCAGCCTGTTCCCGCTGGCGCTGGTGGTGGACCACGCCGCGACCGGGTCGCCGGGGCCGCTCCTGCGGTCGATCAAAGAGCAGCTCCGGGCGGTCCCCGAGCGGGGGCTCGGCTACGGGTTGCTGCGCCATCTGCGCGGCGGCGAGCCGGCGGCGCTCCTTGCCGCGCTGCCGCGGCCGAGCGTCAGCTTCAACTACCTCGGCGAGTTCGACGGCACCTTCGGCGACGGCGCGATGTGGGCTCCCGCCGACGAGCCGAGCGGCCCCGCCCAGAGCCCGCGGCAGCGCCGCACCCACGCGCTGGCGGTGAACGCCGTCGTCCTCTCCGGGCGGCTGCGCATCGACTGGCGCTACAGCGCCGACCTGCACGACCGCGCGGTCGTCGAGCGTCTGGTCGCGACCTACGCCAGCCGCCTGCGCGAGCTGATCGCGCACTGCCGCACGGCCGAGGCCGGCTACACCCCTTCGGACTTCCCGCAGGCCGGCCTCGGGGAGGAGGAGCTGGAGAACCTGCTGGCCGAGCTGGAGGAGGCGACGGAGTAGCCGCCGCCCCGGGAAGCCTCAGCACGAGCATGAGCACGAGAAGAATTCAGGACGTCTACCCGCTCTCCCCACTGCAGGAGGGGATGCTCTTCCACAGCCTCTACGCGCCGGAGTCCGGCGTCTACGTCGAGCAGCTGAGCTGCGAGCTCCTGCGGACCGCTCGACGTCGCCGCCTTCGAGCGCGCCTGGGGGCGGGTGATCGAGCGCCACGCCATCCTGCGCACCGCCTTCGTCTGGAAGAGCCAGGCGAAGCCGCTCCAGGCGGTCCAGCGCGAGGTCGCCCTGCCCCTCGAGCGGCTCGACTGGAGCGGTCTCGACGCCGGCGAGCGGGAGGAGCGCCTCGGCGCCTTCCTCGCCGCCGACCGGCGGCGCGGCTTCGAGCTCGCCAAGGCCCCGCTGCTGCGTCTGGCGCTCGTCCGCGCGGGCGAGGAGGCCCACCTCTTCGTCTGGACCATCCATCACCTGCTGGTCGACGGCTGGTCGCTGCCGCTCCTCCTCCACGAGCTCTTCGCCTGCTACGCGGCGTTCCAGCGCGGCGCCGAGCCGGCGCTCGCCCCGGTCCGCCCCTTCGCCGACTACCTCGCCTGGCTGCAGCGCCAGGACCTCGCGGCCGCCGAGGCATTCTTCCGCCGCGAGCTCGCCGGCTTCGTCGTCCCGACGCCCATCGGGGCCGACCGCATGGCCGCGAGCCCGGAGACCCCGACCGCGGTCCCGGAGTCCGAGCACGCCGTGCTGCGCTCGCGCCTCGATGCCGCGGCGACCGCCGACCTCGAGCGCGCCGCCCAGGCGCGCCGTCTGACGCTGAACGTCCTCGTCGAGGGGGCGTGGGTGGCGGTCCTCGCTCGCCACGGCGCGGTCGACGAGTTGGTCTTCGGCATCACCATGTCGGGGCGCTCGGGCGACCTCCCCGGCATCGAGTCGATGGTCGGCCTGTTCATCAACACCCTGCCGCTGCGCCTGCGCTGCGATCCGGAGGCGCCGCTCGCCGCCTGGCTCGCCGGCCTCCAGGACCGCCAGCTCGAGCTGCAGCGCCACGAGCACGCACCGCTCGCCGGCGTGCGGGCGGCGAGCGACATGCCGCGCGGCCTGCCGCTCTTCGAGAGCCTCTACGTCTTCGAGAACTACCCGGCCGGCGCGCGCTCCGGCGAGGTGGGCGGCGGCCTGCGGCTGGGCGAGATGCGCTTCGTCGAGCGCAACAACTACCCGCTCACCGCGGTCGCGGCGCCGGGCGAGGAGCTGGCGCTCGAGCTCGAGTACGATCGCGGACGCTTCGAGCCGGCGACGGCGGCGCGGCTGCTCGTCCACTTCCGCAACCTGGTCGCGGCCATGGCTGCGGCGGACCCGATGGCTTCGGCGCTGCGGCTGGGCGATCTCGCCATGCTCTCGGCGGCGGAGCGCCAGCAGCTCCTGGGCGAATGGAACGACACCGCAGTCGAGCTCCCCGCGGCGCCCTCGGTCCACGCCCTGGTCGAGGATCAGGCGGCGCTCCGCCCGCAGGCCCTGGCGGTCGCGGCGGCGGGGCGGCGCCTCACCTACGGCGCGCTCGATCGTGCCGCGCGCCGCCTCGCGGCGCGCCTGACGGCGCTCGGCGCCGGGCCGGAGCGGGTGGTCGCCGTCCTCGCCGACCGCTCGGCCGAGGGGGTGGTGGCCGGCCTCGCCGCCTGGAAGGCCGGGGCCGCCTACCTGCCGCTCGACCCCGCCTCGCCGCCCGAGCGGCTCGCCTGGCTGCTGGCCGACTCGGCGGCGATGGCGCTGCTCGTCGTCCCCGCCCTGCGGCCCTTGCTCCCGGTACTGCCGGTACTACCCGTGCTGCCGGTGCTGCCGGTCCCCGCGCCGGGGCCGCGCGCCGCCCCGGGGAGCTGCCCGGTGCTCGACCTCGACGCCGCGATCTTCGACGAAGGAGAGCCGGAGACCGCGCCGCCGCTGGCGCTGGCTTCTCCACGGCGGCAGGCAGGAGCCCTGCGCGCCTACCTGATCTACACTTCGGGCTCGACGGGCACGCCGAAGGGCGTCGAGGTCGGCCATGCCAGCCTGCTGAACGAGATCGACTGGCTGCACCGGCTCCATGCCCTGGGAGCCGGCGACCGCACGGCGCAGATCGCCGGGCCGGCCTTCGATGCCGCGGTCGGCGAGATCTGGCCCGCCCTTGCGGCGGGCGCGAGCCTCCACATCCCGGACGAGGCGACCCGCACCTCGCCCGCGGCGCTCGTCCGCTGGCTCGCCGCCGAGCGGATCACCTTCTGCTTCCTGCCCACCCCGCTCGCCGAGCTGGCCTGCGACGAGGAGTGGCCGGAGGACACCGCCCTGCGGCTGATGCTGACCGGCGGCGACACCCTCCACCGGCCGCCGCGACCCGGCCTGCCGTTCCGCCTGGTGAACCATTACGGCCCCACCGAGAACACGGTCGACGCGACCTCTGCCGAGGTGGACGCGGAGGAGCCCGCGCCGCCGCCGATCGGCCGGCCGGGCGACAACGTGCGGCTCTATCTCGTCGATCGCCGCGGCGACCCGGTGCCGATCGGCGTTGCCGGCGAGCTCTGGGTGGGCGGCGCGGGGGTGGCGCGCGGTTACCTCGGACGGCCGGAGCTGACGGCCGAGCGCTTCACGCCCGACGCGTGGGCGGGCGCCGGAGCGCGGTTGTATCGCACCGGCGATCTGGCCCGCTATCGCGGCGACGGGCAGGTCGAGTTCCTGGGGCGGATCGACAGCCAGGTCAAGGTCCGCGGCTTCCGCATCGAGCTGGGGGAGATCGCGGCGGCGCTCGGCGGGCATCCGGGCGTGCGCCAGGCGGCGGCGGTCGCGGTGCGGGATCGCGCGGGTGGCGAGCGCCGGCTGGTCGCCTTCTTCGTGCCGGCGGGCGAGGCGGACGCGGCGCCTGCCGCGGCAGCCTTGCGCGAGCACCTGGCGGCGAAGCTCCCCGCCTACATGGTGCCGTCCCGCTTCGTCGCCGTCGAGGCCCTGCCGCTCACCGTCAACGGCAAGGTCGACCGGCGGGCCCTGGAGGCGCGGGCGGCGTCGCTCGACTCCTCGATGTACGAGCCGGCGGACGAGCGGGCCTACACGCCGCCGCGGACGCCGGCCGAGGAGATCCTCTGCCGCGTCTGGGCCGAGGTGCTGCGCCGGGAGCGAGTGGGGATCGACGACAACTTCTTCGCCCTCGGCGGCGACTCGATCCTCTCCATCCAGGTGGTGGCGCGGGCGGCGCGCGCCGGCTGCCGGATCACTCCGCGCCAGCTCTTCGAAAGCCCGACCATCGCCGAGCTCGCGGCCCTCGCCGGCTCGTCGAGCACCACGGGTGCCGCGCCGGTGGCCGCGGCGCCGGGCCCGGCGACCGGGCCGGTGCCGCTGACGCCGATCCAGCGCTGGTTCTTCGCCACCGATCCGGCCGACCGCCACCATTTCAATCAGGCGGTGCTCCTCGCCCTGCGCCGGCCGCTCGCCCCGGCGGTCGCCGAGCGGGCCTGGGAGGCGCTCCTCGCCCATCACGACGCCTTGCGGCTGCGCTTCGCGCCCGATCCGTCCGCGCCGGAGGGCGTCCGGCAGACCGCCGCGCCGGCCGGCGACGGCCGGCGTTCCTGGGCGCGGATCGACCTCTCCGCGCTCGTCCCGGCGATGGCGCGGCAGGCGCTCGCCGGCGCCGCCTCGGCCGTCCAGGCGAGCCTCGATCTGGCCTGCGGGCCGCTCGCCCGCGCCACCTGGCTCGACCTGCCGGGCGAGGCGCGGCTCCTCCTGACCGTCCACCATCTGGCGGTCGACGGCGTGTCGTGGCGGGTGCTCCTCGAGGATCTCCAGTCCGCCTGCCGGCGGCTCGCCGCCGGCGAGCTGTTGGAGCTGCCCGCCAAGACCACCTCGTTCAAGCGCTGGGCCGAGCGGCTCGTCGAGCATGCGCGGGCGCTGCCGGAAGAGGCGGTGGCGGCCGAGGTCGCCTGGTGGGTGGAGCGGGCGCGCCGGCCGCGCGCCGCGCTGCCGGCGCGCCTCGACGCCGCGGCGCCCGGGCCGCTCGCGGCGGTCACCGTCGCGCTCGATGTCGAGACGACGCGCGCCCTTCTGCAGGAAGTCCCGGCCGCCTACCGCACGCGCATCGACGACGCGCTCCTCGCCGCGCTCGCCCAGGCGCTCGCCGGCCCCGGCGAGGCGCTGTGGTTGAACCTCGAGGGGCACGGGCGCGAGGAGCTCTTCCCCGGCGTCGACCTGACGCGCACCACCGGCTGGTTCACCAGCGTCTATCCTGTCGCCCTCGAGGCCGCTCCGGATCCGGGCGCCGCACTGCGTGCGGTCAAGGAGCAGCTCCGCGCCGTGCCCGCCCGGGGCGTCGGCTACGGCCTCCTCCGCTACCTGCGCGGCGAGCCGCGCCTGGAGGAGATCCCGCCGGCCCGCATCGTCTTCAACTATTTGGGCCAGCTCGACTCGGCGATCGAAGGCGATTCGCCCTTCGCCCTCGCCGCCGAGCCGGCGGGGGAGATGGAGAGCCCGCGCCGCCGTCATCACGAGGCGCTCGCCGTCAACGCCATGGTCCTCGGCGGCCGCCTCCAGGCGAGCTTCGCCTATCACGCCGGGGTCCTCGACGGCGCCGTGGTCGAGCGGCTGGCGGACGACTTCCGGCTTCGCCTCGAGGCGATCGTCGCCCACTGCCTGGCAGCCATCGGCGCCGGGAGGACGGTCGGCACGCCGTCGGACTTCCCGCTCGCCGGCCTCGGCGCCGGCGACCAGGCGGCGCTCGACGCCCTCGCCGCGCTCCCGCCCGGCGGCATCGACGACCTCTATCCGCTGTCGCCCCTCCAGGAGGGGTTCCTCTTCCACGACCTCTACGCGCCGGGCTCCGGGGTCTACGTCGAGCAGCTCGCGGTGACCGTCGCCGGCGCGCTCGACCCGCCGACGGTCGCCGAGGCGTGGCGGCGGGTGGTCGAGCGGACGCCGATCCTGCGCACCTCGATCCATTGGACGCGATCTGCCGCGGCCGCTCCAGGCGGTCCACCGGCGGGTCGGGGTGGAGCTCGCGACGGAGGACTGGTCGGGCCTCGGCGGCGAGGAGCAGGCGAGGCGCTGGCGGCGGCGGCTCGCCGAGGACCGCGAGCGCGGCTTCGACCTCGGCCGGCCGCCGCTCATGCGCTGGCTGCTGGTGCGGATGGGGGAGCGGGAGCACCGCTTCCTGTGGAGCCACCACCACGTGCTCCTCGACGGCTGGTCCTACGCCGGCCTCGTCGCCGACTTCCTCGCCGCCTATGAGGCGCTGCGCGAGGGGCGCGCGCCGCGCCTGCCGGCGCGGCGGCCATACCGCGACTACATCGCCTGGCTCGCGAACCTCGGCGCCGCGGCGGCGGCGCGCGCGGAGGCCTACTGGCGCGCCGCGCTCGCCGGCTGGAGCGAGCCGACGCCGATCCCCGCCGACCGCCGGCCCGGAGCGCATGCCGCCGGGGCCGCCGCCGCCGGCCCCGCCGGCATCGGCTCGGTCGAGCTGCCGCTGACGGCGGCGGAGACCGCCCGGCTGCAGGAGGGGGCGCGGCGCCGCCAGCTCACCCTGAGCACCTTGGCGCAGGCCGCCTGGGGGCTCCTCCTCGCCCGCTACGGAGCGCCGGAGGATGTGGTGTTCGGGGTGACGGTCTCCGGCCGCCCGGCCGAGCTGCCGGGGGTCGAGGGGATCCTCGGGCTATTCATCAACTCGCTCCCGGTGCGGCTCTCCATCGCGGCCGAGGCCCCGCTCGGCCCCTGGCTCGCCGGCCTCCATCGCCGCGCCGCCGAGCTCCGCCAGCACGAGCACACGCCGCTCGTCCGCATCCAGGGGTGGAGCGAGGTGCCGGGCGGCCTGCCGCTGTTCGAGAGCCTGCTGGTATTCGAGAACTATCCGCGCGACGCCGCGCTCGCCCGCGCCGGCTCGAGCCTCGGGATCGCCGCGGTCGAAAGCATCGAGCAGACGAGCTATCCGCTCACCGTGGTCGCCCTTCCGGCCGAGTCGCTGCGGCTGCGCATCGATTACGACCGCGCCCGCTTCGACGGCACCACGGCCCGGCGCCTGGTGGGACACCTGCGCACCCTGCTCCTCGCGGTGGGGCAGGCGGCGGACGACCTGCCGCTCGGCGATCTGCCGCTCCTCTCCGCCGCCGAGCGCCAGCAGGTATGCGAATGGAACGCGACCGCCGCGGCCTTCCCGCCGCTCGGCCTCGCCGACCTCTTCGCGGCGCGGGCGGCGCGCTTCCCGGAAGCGCCGGCCCTGGCGGCGGACGGGCGCGAGGTCTCCTATCGCGAGCTCGAGCGCCGGGCGGCGCGGCTGGCGCGCCGGCTGGCCGCCCTCGGCATCGGCCCCGAGACGCCGGTCGCGCTCTGCCTGCCGCGCACCCCGGAAATGGTCGTCGCGAGCCTCGCCGTGCTGCTCTCCGGCGGTGCCTACGTGCCGCTCGATCCGGCCTATCCCCCGGAGCGCCTCGCCTGGATCGCCGGCGACGTCGCGGCGCCGGTCGTCCTCGTCCCCGCCGGCGCCGAGCGGGCCGGCTTCGCCTGGGCCGGCGCGGCGCGGCTCGTCGAGGTGGGCGCCGAGGGGAGAAGCGAGAGAACCGAGGATGCCGCTGCCGCCACGGGAGCCGCGGACACCGGCGCCGATCTGCCTGGGCGGGGGATCGACGACCGCCGGCTCGCCTACGTCATGTACACCTCGGGCTCGACCGGCAGGCCCAAGGGCGTCGCCGTCACCCAGCGCGCCGTCCACCGCCTGGTGCGCCACACCGACTATGTCCGGCTGCGGCCGGGCGACCGCGTGGCGCAGGTCGCCAACCCCGCCTTCGACGCCGCGACCTTCGAGATCTGGGGCGCGCTGCTGAACGGCGGCTGCCTGGTCTTTCTCCCCCAGTCGGTGCTCCTCTCGCCGCCCGACCTCGCGCGCGCCCTGGCGCAGGAGCGGGTGAGCACGATGTTCCTCACCTCGGCGCTCTTCCACCAGGTGGCGCGCCAGGCGCCGCGGGCGTTCGCGCCGCTGCGCGAGCTGCTCTTCGGCGGCGAGGCGGCCGACCCGCGCCTGGTGCGTGCGGTGCTCGCGGCGGGGCCGCCGGCGCGCCTCCTCCATGTCTACGGCCCCACCGAGACGACGACCTTCGCGACCTGGCACGCGGTGCGGGAGGTGGCGCCGGGGGCGGCCTCGGTGCCCATCGGCGGCCCGGTGGGGAACGCCGTGGCCCGCGTGCTCGACCGCGAGCTGCGCGAGCTGCCGGTGGGCGCGGTGGGCGAGCTCTGCATCGGCGGCTGGACGGGCGGCGAGGGCCTGGCGCGCGGCTACTTCGGCCGGCCGGAGCTCACCGCCGAGCGCTTCGTTCCCGACCCCTGCAGCGATGCCGCGGAGGGCGGCCTCGGCGCTCGGCTCTATCGCACCGGCGACCTCGTCCGGCGCCTGGCGGATGGGGCGATCGACTTCCTCGGCCGCCTCGACCGCCAGGTGAAGCTCCGCGGCTTCCGCATCGAGCCGGGGGAGATCGAGGCGGCGCTCGCCGAGCACCCGCGGGTGCGACAGGCCGCGGTGGCGGTGCGGCAGGTGGGCGAGGGGGACCGGCGCCTCGTCGCCTATGTCGCGGCGGAGCCGGCGCCGGGCGCTGTGCCGGACGCTGAAACGGGGGATGCTGAAACGGGGGATGCTGAAGCGGGCTCTCCCGGTGTCATCGACCCCGGCGAGCTCCGCGCCTTCCTGGAGACCAGGCTGCCGCCCTACATGGTGCCGGCCGGCTTCGTCTTCCTGGGCTCCCTGCCGCTCACCGCCACCGGCAAGGTCGACCGCCGGGCGCTCGCCGCCGGCCCGGCGCAGGAGTGGGGGAGCCGCGCCGGCCGCGTCCACCTGCCGCCGCGCACCGCGGCGGAGGCGGCGCTGGCGTCCATCTGGGCCGAGGTGCTGCGCCTCGACGCCGCCGCGGGGCCGAGCGTCGAGGACGATTTCTTCGCCCTCGGCGGCGACTCGATCCTGTCGATCCAGATCGTGGCGCGCGCTCGCCAGGCCGGCCTGGCGATCACCCCCAGGCAGCTGTTCGAGAACCCGACCATCGCCGGCCTGGCGGCGGTCGCCGCGAGCGTCGACGCGCGGGCCGCCGCCGAGAGCGCCGCGGACGGCGAGGAGAGCGCCGCCGCCGGGCCGGTGCCGCTCACCCCGGTCCAGCGCTGGTTCTTCGCCCAGGGGCTGGCGCGGCCGCATCACTTCGATCAGGCGGTGCTCCTCGCCCTGCCGGAGGCGGGGGGACGCTCGCCCCGCCGCTCACCCCGGGGATCGTCGCGGCCGCCCTCGCCGCCCTCGCCGCCCACCACGGCGCCTTCGCGCTGCGCTTCGCGCGACGCGACGGCGCCTGGGTGCAGGAGAGCGCCGGCGACGACGTCTCCGCCGATGCCGCCGCCCGCTTCCCGTTGGCGCAGATCGACCTCTCCGGCCTCGCGGCGAGAGCCGAGGGAGCGCTCGCGGCGGCCGCCACCGGCATCCAGGCGAGCCTCGATCTGGCGCACGGGCCGCTCGCCCGCGCCGCCTGGCTCGACCTGCCCGGGGGCCGGCGGCGGCTGCTCCTCGCCGTCCACCACCTGGCGGTCGACGGCGTCTCCTGGCGGGTGCTGCTGGAAGACCTCGACGCCGCCTGCCGGCGGCTCATGGCGGGCCTGCGGCCGGCGCTGCCGCCGCGGACGGCGTCGTTCCGCCGCTTCGCCGAGCGGCTGGCGGCGCGCGCGCGCGGCCTCGCCCCGGAGACGGTCGCCGCCGACCTCGCCTGGTGGCGCCAGCAGGCCGAGCGGACGCCGGCCCGCCTGCCGCTCGATCGGCCGGAGCGAGGAGCGGACGCCGGGATGGACGGCCGCGAGGACACCGTCGCCGCCTCGCGCACCGTCTCGGTCGCCCTCGACGCCGAGGAGACCGCCGCGCTGCTGCGCGAGGTGCCCGCCGCCTACCGCACGCGGATCGACGACGTCCTGCTCGCGGCGCTCGCCGCCGCCCTGGGGGGCGGCGCGCCGCTTGCGGTCGACCTCGAGGGGCACGGCCGCGACGCCGTGCCCGGCCTCGACCTCTCGCGCACCGTCGGCTGGTTCACCCGCATCGCCCCGGTGTGGCTGGCGGCCGACCCCGCCGCCGGTCCGGGCGCAACCCTCAAAGCGGTCAAGGAGCAGCTCCGCGACGGCGAGGAGCGGGCGGCGCGCCACGGCTTGCTGCGCTGGCTGCGGCCGGACTCGGCGCCTGCCCTCGCCGCCTTGCCGGCGCCGGAGATCAGCTTCAACTACCTGGGCCAGCTCGACCAGGCGCTCCCCGCCGGCTCGCTCTTCGCCCCCGCGGCCGAGCCGAGCGGCGCGCCGGTCGATCCCGCCGGCCGGCGCCCGCATCGCCTGGCCATCGCCGGCGAGGTCTCCGGCGGGCGGCTCCGCCTCGACTGGTCCTTCGGCTCCGCCGTCCTCGACCGCGCCACGGTCGAGGGTTGGGCGGAGCGCTATCTCGCCGAGCTGCGGCGGCTCATCGCGCACTGCCGCGAGGCGGCCGCCGGCGGGCGCTCCGGCTGCACGCCGTCCGACTTCCCGCTCGCCGGCATCGACGCGCCCGGGCTCGACGCGCTCGCGGCCTCGGCCACCGCGGGGATCGCCGACCTCTACCCGCTCTCGCCGCTCCAGGAGGGAATCCTCTTCCATGCCCTCTACGCGCCGGCCTCGGGCGTCTACGTCGAGCAGGTCCTCTGCACCCTGGCAGGCGAAGTCGATGCCGAGGCTCTCGAGGGGGCCTGGCGCCGGGTGGTGGCGCGCCATCCGATCCTCCGCACGTCGATCGCCTGGGAGGGCCTCACCAGGCCGCTGCAGGTCGTCCACGCCGAGGTCCCGGTGCGCGTCGAGCGCGAGGACTGGAGCGGCCTTCCGGCCGCCGACCACGAGCGGCGGCTGGCGGCGCTCCTCGCCGCCGACCGCGAGCGCGGCTTCGACCTCGCGCGGCCGCCGCTCCTGCGCTGGCGCCTGGTGCGCACCGGCCCCGCCGAGCACCGCTTCCTGTGGAGCCACCACCACGTGCTGCTCGACGGCTGGTCCTACGCGGCGGTGATCTCCGAGTTCCTCGCCGCCTACACGGCGCTGCGGTCGGGAGAGGAGCCGCGGCTGCCGTGGCGCCCGGCCTACCGCGACTACATCGCCTGGTTGGGCCGCCAGGACCCGCTGGCCGCCGAGCGCCACTGGCGGCGGGCACTCGCCGGCTTCGCCGAGCCCACGCCCCTCCCCCTCGAGAGCGCCAGGGCCGGTGAGAGCTCGCGCGGTGGCCGGGCGGCGGATCGCGCGGCGCGCACGGCGCGCCTGGGCCGCGCCGCGACCGCCGCGCTCGAGGCCCAGGCGCGGCGCGCCGGGGTGACCGCGAACACGCTCGTCCAGGGCGCCTGGGCGATCCTCCTCTCCCGCCTGACCGGGCGCTCCGAGGTGGTCTTCGGCGCCACGGTCGCGGGGCGTCCGGCCGACCTGCCCGGCGTCGAGTCGATGGTCGGGCTCTTCATCAACACGCTGCCGGTGCGGGCCGCGGTCGCCGTCAGCGCCGAGGCTCCGCGGCTGGCGGCATGGCTCCGCGAGCTGCAGGCGCGCCAGCTCGAGGCGCGCGAGTTCGAGCACAGCCCGCTCGCCCGCATTCAGGGTTGGAGCGAGGTGCCGCGCGGCACACCGCTGTTCGAGACCTTGGTCGTCTTCGAGAACTATCCCCGCGATGCGGCGATGGGCCAGGGCGGCGCGCTGGGAGTGACCGCGGTCGACACCGTCGAGCAGACCAACTATCCGCTCGGCCTCGCCGCCCTCCCCGGCGACGACCTCGCGCTCCACCTCGACCTCGACCGAACGCGCATCGAGCCGACGGCGGCGGCGCGGCTGCTGAGCTACCTGACGAGCCTCCTCGGCGGGATGGCGGCGGGGGCGCTCGACGCCGACCTGCCGCTCGCCGCCCTCTCGCTATTGGCGGAGGCCGAGCGCCACCAGCTCACCACCGAATGGAACGACACGCGCCGCGCGGCCCCCGCTGCGCCTTCGGTCCTCGCCCTGATCGAGGCGCAGGCGGCGCTCCGGCCGCGGGCCCTGGCGGTCGTGTCCGGCGCCCGGCGCCTCACCTACGGCGAGCTCGACCGCGCCGCGGACGGGCTGGCCGCCCGCCTCGCCGCCCTCGGCGCCGGTCCGGGGAGAGTGATCGCCATCCTCGCCGGCCGCTCCGCCGAGGCGGTCGTCGCGGCGCTCGCGGCATGGAAGGCAGGAGCCGCCTACCTGCCGCTCGATCCCGCCTGGCCGCCGGACCGCCTCGCCTATGTGCTGGCGGACTCCGGCGCTCTGGCGCTCCTGATCCATCCCGCTCTGCGGCCGCTCCTCCCGGCGGGGATCGCCGAGCGCGGCATGGCGGTCTTGGACCTCGCCCGCGACCTCGAAGATGTGGCGGTGCGGCCGCCGGTCGGCCCGTCGCCGGCGGGCGCGGTGAGGATGGAGCGCGGCACAGCGGCGGGAGATCTGCCGGCCTACGTCATCTACACCTCCGGCTCGACCGGCCGGCCCAAGGGGGTCGCGGTATCGCATGGCAGCCTGCTCAACCTGCTCGCTCATCACGGCGCGGCGTACCGCCTGGAGCCGGCAGACCGGGCGACGCAGATCGCCGGGCCTGCCTTCGACGCCGCGGTCTGGGAGATCTGGCCCGCTCTGGCGAGCGGCGCCAGCCTCCACGTGCCGGACGACGAGACGCGCGCGGCGCCCGCGGCGCTCGTCGCCTGGCTGGCCGCGGAGGGGATCACCGTCTGCTACCTGCCGACGCCGCTCACCGAGCTGGTGCTCGACCTGCCCTGGCCCGAGGCGACCCGGCTGCGCCTTCTCACCACCGGCGGCGACAAGCTCCACCGCGCGCCGCCGCCGGGTCTGCCGTTCCGCCTCTTCGACCACTACGGCCCGACGGAGGTGACGGTGGTGACGACGAGCGCGGAGGTCCCGCCCGGCCGCGGCAAGCCGTCGATCGGCCGGCCGGTGGCGAACCTCCGCGTCCACCTGGTCGATCGCGCCGGCGAGGCGGTGCCGATCGGCGTCGCCGGCGAGCTGTGGGCGGGGGGAGCGGGGGTGGCGCTCGGCTATCCGCGGCGGCCGGAGCTGACGGCGGAGCGCTTCATTCCCATACCCCGATCCCTGGCCCGATCCCTGGAGCGACGGCGGGCGGGGCGCCCGTCTCTATCGCACCGGCGACCTGGCGCGCTGGCGGGCCGACGGGGAGATCGAGTTCCTCGGCCGCATCGACGGCCAGGTCAAGGTCCGCGGTTTCCGCGTCGAGCTGGGGGAGATCGAGGCGGCCCTCGCGGCGCATCCCGGCGTGCGCCTGGCGGCGGCGATCGTGGCGCCGGCCGCCGGCGGCGCGGAGAGCCGGCTGGCCGCCTTCTATGTGCCGGCGGGAGAGGGCGCGTCGGCGGCCGACCTCCGCGAGCACCTGCTGGCGGAGCTTCCGCCCTACATGGTGCCGGCGCTCTTCGCGGCGGTCGAGGAGCTGCCGCTCACCGCCAACGGCAAGGTCGATCGCCGGGCGCTGGCGGCCCGCGCCGCCGCGCTGGAGAGCGCCGGCGGCACCGGCCGCGACAGCCGGCCGCATCGGCCGCCGCGGACCCCCGCCGAGGACCTCCTCTGCCGCGTCTGGAGCGAGGTCCTGCGCCTCGAGCGGGTGGGGATCGACGACGACTTCTTCGCCCTCGGCGGCGACTCGATCCTGTCCATCCAGGTGGTGGCGCGGGCGGCGCGGGCGGGCTGCCGCATCACCCCGCGCCAGCTCTTCGAGCACCCCACGGTCGCCGAGCTGGCGGCGGTCGCGGGGACGGTCGCCGCCGCGGAGGCGGAGCAGGGCGAGGTCACCGGGCCGGTGCCGCTCACCCCCATCCAGCGCTGGTTCTTCGCCGGCGATCCGACCGACCGCCACCATTTCAATCAGGCGATCCTCCTGCGCCTGGCGCGGCCGCTGCCGGCGCGGGCGGCGGAGCGCGCCTGGACGGCGCTCGTCGCGCATCACGACGCCCTCAGGCTGCGCTTCGGGTGGACGGAGGCGAGCGCCGGCGCGGGCCCGCAGGTCGCGGCGGAGATCTCCCAGCAGATCGCGCCGGTCGCGGCGGAGCCGCCGTCGTGGTCGCGGATCGACCTCTCGGGCCTGGGCGCGGCGGCGGCGGCAGGTCTCGCGAGCGCCGGCTCGGCCGTCCAGGCGAGCCTCGACCTGGCGCGCGGCCCGCTCGCCCGCGCCGCCTGGCTCGATCTGCCGGGCGGCGCGGCGCGCCTGCTGCTCGTCGTTCACCACCTGGCGATCGACGGCGTGTCGTGGCGCGTGCTCCTCGACGACCTCGAGACGGCCTGCCGCCAGCTCGCCGCGGGCGACGGCGCCTCGAGGTCCCCAGCGCTGCCGCCGAAGACGACCTCGTTCCAGCGCTGGGCCGAGGAGCTCGCCGCGCACGCGCTGTCGCTGCCGGCGACGGGTGTCGATGCCGCGGCCGCCTGGTGGACGGAGGCCGCGGCGCTGCCGCGCGCGACGCTCCCGTCCGCCGAGCCGATCACGGGCGGCATGGTCGCCGTCGCGCTCGACGCCGAGACGACGCGGGCGCTCCTCCAGGACGTGCCGGCGGCCTACCGGACGCGGATCGACGACGCGCTCCTCACCGCCCTCGTCCAGGCGCTCGCCGCCGAGGGGGAGGCGCTGTGGGTGGACCTCGAGGGGCACGGGCGCGAGGAGCTCTTCCCGGGCGTCGACCTGACCCGCACCGTCGGCTGGTTCACCAGCCTCTACCCGGTCGCCCTCGCCCTTGCGCCGACGTCCGCCGCTGATCCGGGCGCCGCGCTCCGTGCCGTCAAGGAGCAGCTCCGCGCCGTGCCGCAGCGGGGCATGAGCTTCGGCCTGCTGCGCCACCTGCGCGGCGACGCGCGGCTCGCCTCCCTCCCGGCGCCGCAGGTCGCCTTCAACTACCTCGGCCAGCTCGATCCGGTGCTCGGCGGCGATTCGCTGTTCGCGCCGGCCGCCGAGCCGGCGGGGGAGCCGGAGAGCCCGCGGCGGCGGCGCGACCATCGGCTGACGGTCAACGCCTTCGTCCAGGAGGGAGAGCTGCAGGTCGGCTTCGGGTATGCCGGCGGCGCCGAAGGGCCGCTGCGCCCCTGGGCCGAGCGGCTGGCGGTGGCCTATCTGGAGCGTCTGCGCGCGCTGGTCGCCCACTGCGCGGCGGCGGTCGCCGCCGGGAAGACCGGCGCCACGCCCTCCGATTTCCCCCTCGCCGCGAGCGCGCTCGACCAGCCGGCGCTCGACGGCGTGCTCGCCGCCTGTGCCGGAGCCAGTGTCCAAGCGGCGATCGAGGACCTCTACCCGCTCTCCCCGCTCCAGGAGGGGCTCCTCTTCCACAGCCTCTACGCGCCGGGGAGCGGCGTCTACGTCGAGCAGCTCATGGTGACGCTCGCCGGCGACCTCGACGTGCCGGCGGTCGAGGGGGCGCTCTCGCGCATCGTCCTGCGCACGCCGGTCCTCCGCACCTCGTTCCACTGGCGTGGGCTGGCGCGCCCGCTCCAGGCGGTGCACCGCTCGGCGCAGGTGGCGCTGACCAGCGCGGATTGGTCGACGCAGTGGCCGGCGCTCGACGACGCCGAGCGCCGGGAGCGGCTCGCCGAGCTGGTGCAGCGCGAGCGCCTGCTGGAGTTCGACCTCGGCCGGCCGCCGCTCATGCGCTGGCACTTGGTGAAGACCGGCGAGGGCTCCCACCGGCTGCTGTGGAGCCATCACCACCTGCTTCTCGACGGCTGGTCCTACGCGGCGCTGATCGGCGACTTCGTCGCCGCCTACGAGGCGCTCGTCGCCGGCGCGGAGCCTCACCTGCCGGCCCGCCCGCCCTTCCGCGATTACATCGCCTGGCTGGCGGCGCGCGAGGGGCGCGACGAGGGCTACTGGCGGGCCGCCCTGGCGGGCTGGAGCGAGCCGACGCCGATCCCCGCCGACCGCCGGCAGAGCGGCGACTCGGAGCGGCGGCGGACGGTCGACGCCGGGCTCGACCCCGCCGCGACCGCGGCGCTCGAGGCGGCGGCGCGGCGCGCCGGGCTGACCCCGAGCACCCTGGTGCAGGCCGCCTGGGGGCTCGTCCTGGCGCGCTACGGGGCGGTCGACGACGTCGTCTTCGGGACCACGGTCTCCGGCCGGCCGGGCGAGCTGCCGGGGGTCGAGGCGATCGTCGGGCTGTTCATCAACACCCTGCCGATCCGCCTCGAGGTCCGCAACGCGGCGCCGCTCGCCGCCTGGCTGGCCGACGTCCAGCGCCGGTTCCTCGAGCTCCGGCAGCACGAGCAGACGCCGCTCGTCTCGGTCCAGGAATGGAGCGCGGTGCCGCGCGGCCTGCCGCTCTTCGACAGCATCCTCGCCTACGAGAACTATCCCCGCGACGCCTCGCTGCGCAGCTCGGGTCCCAGCCTCGGCGTCGTCGACGTCGAGGGCTTCGAGCAGACCAATTACCCGCTCACCGTGCTCGCCATGCCGGACCGCGGGCTGCTGCTGCGCATCGCCTACGATCCCGGCCGCTTCGACCGCACGACCGTGGCGCGTCTCGCCGCCCACACCCGCGACCTCGCCGCGGCGCTCGCCGGCGCGCTCGACGCGGACCACGGCGCCCGCGTCGGCGATCTGGCGCTCCTCTCCGCGGCCGAGCGCCACCAGCTCATCCGCGAGTGGAACGATACCCGGCGGGCGACGGCGAGCGCGGACGGCGGCGGGCCGGCCTGTCTGCACGACCTCGTCATCGCCGCCTCGCGCCGGACGCCGGACGCCGTGGCCCTCGTCTGCGAGGGGGCGAGCGTCACCTACGGCGGGCTCGAGCGCCGCAGCCGTGCCGGGGCGCGGCGGCTGGCCGCGGCGGGGGCCGGCCGCGGCGAGATCGTGGGGATCTGCTGCGAGCGCTCGCCCGAGATGGTGGCGCTGGTCCTCGCCGTGCTCCGCGCCGGCGCCGCCTACGTGGCGCTCGATCCCGAGCACCCGCCGGCGCGCCTCGCCCAGGTGCTCGCCGACGCCGGCTGCCGCCTGGCGCTCGCCGGCGCCGGCCTCGCCGACCGTCTGGCGGCTTTCGACGGCACGGTGCTCGCCGCCGCCGGTGTGCTCGCGAGGGGAAACGCCGCCGGCGATCTCGACGAGCGCGGCGAGCTCGGCCGCGGCGCCGGGCCGGGGCCGCTCGACGCCGCCTATTGCGTGTACACCTCGGGTTCGACGGGCAGGCCCAAGGGGATCCTCGCCCATCATGGCGGCGCGGTGTCTTATCTGCGCTGGGTGATCGAACGGTACGGCTTCGGCCCGGACGACGTGGCCCTCCAGCTCGCGCCGCTGACCTTCGACGCCGCGGTGCGCGACGTCTTCGCGCCGCTCGCCGCCGGCGCCCGCCTGCTGCTGGTGCCGCGCGACGTGGTGCGCGATCCCGCGGCGCTCGTGGCGCGGATCGCCGAGCATGGGGTGACCGCGCTGCCGAGCATCGTGCCGTCGCTGCTCCGCCGGGTGGTCGAGAGCGCCCTCGCCGAGAGCACCGGCGCGAGGGGCGGGCAGACGGTGCGCCTCGTCCTCGCCGCCGGCGAGCGCCTCTATGGCGCCGACGGCGAAGGGGTTCGCGCCGCCTTCGGGCCACAGGCGCGCCTGTTCAATCAGTACGGGGCGAGCGAGTGCACGATGAGCTCGACCTTCGCCGCGGTGACCGCGGAGGCCGGCGCCGCGGCGCCGGCGCCGGTCGGCCGGCCGATCGACGATGCCTGGATCGCCATCCTCGACCGCGGCCTCGACGGCGGTTTCGATCCTGCGCCGCTCGGGGCGGTGGGGGAGGTGGCGATCGGCGGCCCGGGGCTCACCTACGGCTATCTCGGCCAGCCGGAGCGCACCGCCGAGGCGTTCACCCCCGCTCCGTTCGCCGCCGGCGATCCATCCGGCGGCGCGCCGGGCGCGCGCCTGTACAGGACCGGCGATCTCGGCCGCCTGCTGCCGGACGGCCGCCTCGAGTACCTCGGCCGCGTCGACCACCAGGTGAAGATCCGCGGCGTGCGCGTCGAGCCGGGGGAGATCGAGTCGGTCCTTCGCCAGCACCCTGCGGTCGGCGATGCCGCGGTCGTCGTGCGCGCACCGGCCGATACCGATACCGCGGTCGATCCGCGCCTCGCCGCCTTCGTCGTGGCGCGCGAGGGAGCCGCCCCCGCCCCCGCCGTCGCCGCGCTCCGCGCCTTCCTCAAGGAGCGCCTCCCGGACTTCATGGTCCCGGCCGACTGGGCGCTCCTCGACGCTTTGCCGCTGAACCCCCACGGCAAGGTCGACCGCCCGGCCCTGGCGCGGGCGGAGCGCGAGCTGGCCCTCCAGGCGCCGCGCTCCGACGTGCGCCAGCGGACGCCGATCGAGGACCTCGTCGCCGGCATCTGGTGCGAGCTCCTGGGCCACGAGTGGGTGGGGCTCGAGGACAGCTTCTTCGAGCTCGGCGGCCACTCGCTGCTCGCCACGCGGGTGACCTCGCGCCTGCGCCAGGTGCTGGGGGTCGAGCTCCCCATCCGCACCCTCTTCGTCGCCCCCACCCTGGCCGCCCTCGCCGCCGAGGTCGAGCGGGCGCGGGCGGCGGGGGAGGACCTGCCGCTGCCGCCGCTCCTGCCGTTGCCGGCGGCGGCGCGCGCCGCGGGGCTCCCGCTCTCCTTCGCCCAGGAGCGGCTCTGGTTCCTCGACCAGCTCGTGCCGGGGAGCCCGTCCTACAACATGCCGTTCGTCCTCCGCCTGCGCGGGGAGCTGTCGATCCCGGCGCTCGCCGCGGCCCTGGCCGGCCTCGCCGCCCGCCACGAGACCCTCCGCACCAGCTTCGCCGCCACCGACTCCGGGCCGGTGCAGGAGATCGCCCCCGCCGTGCCCGCGACCCTCGCCCCGCCGCTGCCGCTCGTCGACCTGAGCGGCCTCGCGGCCGCGCGCCGCGAGGCCGCGGCCGCGGCGCTCGCCGGCGAGGACTCCACGCGGCCGTTCGACCTCGCGCGCGGACCGCTCCTGCGCTCGACGCTCCTCCACCTCGAGCCGGGGAATCACATCGCCCTCTTCACCCTGCATCACATCGTCGCGGACGGCTGGTCGTTCGGCATCCTGGTGACCGATCTGGGCGCCCTCTATACCGCGGCGTCGGCCGGCGAGGCGCCGCGCCTGCCGCCTCTCGCGGTGCAGTACGCCGACGTCGCGGCCTGGCAGCGCGGCTGGCTCGACGGCGAGAGGCTCGCCGCCGAGCTCGGCTTCTGGCGCCGCCGCCTCGCCGGGGCGCCGGCCGAGCTGGCGCTGCCGCTCGACCGGCCGCGCCCGACTATCCAGAGCTTCCGCGGCGGCCAGCTCCCGCTGCTCTTCGACCGCGACCTCTCGCGCGCCGCGGCTTCCCTGGCGCGCCGCGAGGGGGCGACGCTCTTCATGCTGCTCCTCGCCGCCTTCTCGACCCTCCTCTCCCGCGTCTGCGGCCAAGAGGACGTGGTGGTGGGCTCCGGCGTCGCCAACCGCACGCATCGCGAGATGGAAGGGCTGATCGGCTTCTTCGTCAACTCGCTCGCCCTGCGGGTCGAGCTCGCGGCCGACCCCTCGTTCCTCGACCTCCTCGCCCAGGTGCGCGAGACGACGCTCGCCGCCTACGCCCATCAGGACCTGCCGTTCGAGAAGCTGGTGGCGGAGCTCAAGCCGGAGCGGAGCCTGGCGCGCTCGCCGATCTTCCAGGTCATGCTGGTGCTGCAGAACGCGCCGCTCGAGCGGCTCGAGCTGCCGGGGGTGACGCTCGAGCCCCTGCGCAGCGACCGCCGCACGGCCAAGTTCGACCTCACCCTCTCGCTCGGCGAGAGCGCCGACGGGATCGCCGGCTTCTTCGAGTACGACTCCGATCTCTTCGACCCGACGACCGCGGCGCGGTTGGCCGGGCACTTCGAGACCCTCCTCGCCGCCGCTGTCGGAGGTGCTGGCGGCCGCGCCGTCTCGGCGCTGCCGCTCCTCTCGGCGGCCGAGGCGCACCAGCTCCTCGTCGACTGGAACGACACGGCGAGCGACTACCCGCGCCGGCGGACGGTCGACGAGCTGGTCGCCGCGCGTGCCGCGGCGTGCCCCGGCGCCGTCGCCCTCGACTTCAGCGGCGCCGGCGGCGCGACGATCACCTATGCCGAGCTCGAGGAGCGCGCCGGCCGTCTGGCCGCCTTCCTCGCCCGCCGCGGCGTGGCGCCGGGGGCGCGGGTCGCCCTCTTCCTCGAGCGCTCGGCCGAGCTGGTGGTCGCTCTCCTCGCGGTGGTCAAGGCGGGCGCCGCCTACGTGCCGCTCGACCCCACCTATCCCAGGGAGCGCCTGGCCTTCCTGGTGGCGGACTGCGGCGCGGCGGTGGTCGTCACCGAGGAGCGGCTGCTCGAACGGCTGCCGCGGGAAGGCGGCCCGGAGCGCTTGGGGAGGATCGTCGTCCTCGACCGCGAGCGGGCGGCGATCGCCGCCGAGGAGCCGGCGGCCGGCGGCGGCGAGACGGTCGATGCGGGCTCGCCGATCTACGTCGTCTACACCTCCGGCTCGACGGGCAGGCCGAAGGGGGTGGTCGTGCCGCACCGCGCGGTGGTGCGCCTCTTCTTCGCCACCGACTATCTGTCGTTGGGACCGGCGGACCGCGTGGCGCAGACCTCGAACGCCTCCTTCGACGTCTTCACCTTCGACGTCTGGGGGACGCTCCTCGCCGGCGGCACGCTGGTGGGGATGGCGCGCGACGCGATGCTCTCGCCGCGGCGGATGGCCGAGGAGCTCCGTGCCCGCCGGGTGAGCGCCCTCTTCCTCACCTCGGCGCTGTTCCACCAGATCGCCGCCGCGGTGCCGGACGCCTTCGCGACCGTCACCCATCTGCTGGTCGGCGGCGAGCCCGTCGATCCCGGCGCGGCGCGGCGGGTGCTCGCGGCCGGCCCGCCGGCGCGCCTCCTCGACGCCTACGGACCCGCCGAGGCGACGACTTTCAGCTCCTGGCACCGGATCCGCGAGGTGCCCGCCGGGGCGACCTCGATCCCCATCGGACGGCCGGTCGCCAACACCCGGCTCCACGTGCTCGACGAGCGGCTGCGGCCGGTGCCGATCGGCGTCGAGGGCGAGCTCTTCGTCGCCGGCGAGGGCCTCGCCCTCGGCTACCTCGACCGCCCCGAGCTCACCGCCGAGCGCTTCCTCGCCAGCCCGCACCTGCCCGGCGAGCGGCTCTACCGCACCGGCGACCGGGCACGGCGCCTCGCCGACGGCAACCTCGACTTCCGCGGCCGCCTCGACCATCAGGTCAAGCTGCGCGGCTTCCGCATCGAGCTCGGCGAGGTCGAGACGGCGCTCGCCGAGCTGCCCGGTGTCGGCGAGGCGGCGGTGCTGCTGCGCGACGACCTGCCGGAGGGCCGCGGGCTCGTCGCCTACCTGGCGGGCAGCGCGGGGATGGCGACCGCCGCCGCCCTCCGCGAGGCGCTCAAGGAGCGGCTGCCGGAGCCGCTGGTGCCCGCCCGCTTCGTCGCTCTGCCGGCGCTGCCCCTCACCGGCAACGGCAAAGTCGACCGCCGCGCCCTCGCCGCTCTGCCGCTCTCGCCGCCCCCGCCGAGTACCGAGGGCGCCGCCTTCGCGGCGCCGAGCACCCCCGCCGAGGAGCTGGTCGCCGGCATCTTCGCCGCGCTGCTCGGCCGCCCGCGGGTGGGGGTGGACGAGAGCTTCTTCGAGCTCGGCGGCCACTCGCTCCTGGGGACCCAGGTGACCTCGCGCCTGCGCGAGGCGATCGGCCTCGAGGTGCCGCTGCTCTGGCTGTTCGAGCAGCCGACCGCCCGTTCGCTCGCCGCGCTGCTCGCGCCGCGCCTCCCCGCTGGCTGGCGCCCGGCGCCGCGCCGCGTCGCGCTGACCGCCGCCGCGGGCGAGGAGCTCTCCTCTGCCCAGGAACGGCTCTGGTTCCTCGACCGGCTGGCCGCCGGGGGGCCGCCGCCGGCTCTCCACCTCACCCTCCGCCTCGCCGGCGGGCTCGATCCCGCGGCGCTCGCCGCGGCGATCTTCGGCGTCCGGGGCGTCGCCGCTCGCCACGCGGTGCTCCGCTCGCGCTTCGCGGCGGGAGAGGACGGCCGGCCGACGGCGACCATCGACCCGTCGACCCTCCGGCCTCTGCCGCTCGCCGACCTCGCCGTCCTCTCCGCCGCCGACCGCGCGGTCGAGGCGGAGCGGCTCGCGTCAAGGGAGGAGGCGCGGCCGTTCGACCTCGCTCAGGGCACGCTTCTGCGCGCCCTCCTGGTCCGCCTCACGGGGGACCGCCACCGCCTCCTCATCGGCGTGCACCGCATCGCCGCCGACGAGCGCTCGGGCGAGCGGCTGGCCGGGGAGGTCGCCGAGCTCTATGCGGCGGCGGTCCAGCGCCGGGCGCCGCGCCTGCCGTCCCTTCCCTGGCAGCTCGCCGACTTCGCCCGCTGGCAGCGGCGCGAGGTCGCCGGCGGCGCCCTCGACGGTCAGCTCGCCTACTGGCGTGAGCGCCTCGCCGGCGCCCCTGCCGCGCTCGACCTGCCGCTCGACCGCCCGCGCGATCGGCGGCGCGGCATCGACCCGCCGGCGGTGGCCGCCGGGGTGCCGCTGTCGCTGCCGGCGGAGCTCGTCGCCCGCTTCGGCTTGCCGGCGCCGCTGCAGGGGATCGTCCTCGCCGGCTTCGCCGCCCTCCTCTCCCGACTCTCCGGGCAGCGCGACCTGGTGATCGGCACCGCCGCCGATCTCCGCGACCGGCCGGAGGCCGAGCCGCTCGTCGGCCCGCTCGCCAACCTCCTGCCGCTGCGGCTCGAGCTCGCCGGCCGCTCCGCCGGCGATCTCGCGACGTTCCGCACCCTGGCGCGGCGCGCGGCGGACGAGCTGCGCGCCGGGCTCGCCCACCGCGAGCTGCCGTTCGAGCGCCTGCTGGAGGAGCTCGCGCCGGAGCGCCACCTGGGGCGGGCGCCGGTCTTCCAGGTGCTCTTCACCCTCGACAGCCGGCCGCCGGCGCGGCTCGCCATGCCGGGGCTGACCGCGTCGCTCGACCTCGTCGGCGGCGACGGCCTCGGCCTCGATCTCGCGCTCCGCCTGCGCGCCGCCGGTCCGGGAGCCGGGGGCGAGCGGGCGCCGGCGCTGGATGGCACCCTGGCCTACGACCCGGCGCTCCTCGACGCCGCCACGGCCGGCCGCTGGGCCGGCCACCTCGCGACCCTCCTCGCCGGGGCGGCCGCCGATCCCGACCTGCCGCTCTCCCGCCTGCCGCTCCTCTCCGCGGCCGAGCGCCACCAGCTCCTCGCCGAGTGGATGTCGCCCGCGGACCCGGCGCCGTTCGTCCCTCTGCACGGCCTCTTCGAGGCCCAGGCGGAGCGGGCGCCGCAGGCGGTCGCGGTGGCGGGCTGGGGAGAGGCGGGGGAGGGGGTGACGTACGGCGAGCTCGAGCGCTGGGCGAGCCGCCTGGCCGATCGCCTGCGCGCCCTGGGCGCCGGGCCGGAGGCGCCGATCGCGGTCTGCGTCGAGCGCTCGCCGGCCGCGGTCGCGGCGCTCCTCGCGGCGCTCAAGTCGGGGGGCGCCTATCTGCCGCTCGACCCCGAGTACCCGGAGGAGCGTCTGCGCCGGGTGCTCGCCGACGCCGGTGCCGGGATCGTCCTCGCCTCCCGCGCCCAGGCGGGGCGCGCGGCCCTCGCCGGCCTGCGGGTGGTCCCCGTCGAGCGCCACGAGCGCGACGCTCGCGACGAGCCGGGCGAGCGCTCGCCGGCACGCCCGGCGGCCGCGCCGCGCCCAGTGACGCCGCCCGAGAGCCTCGCCTACATCCTCTACACCTCGGGCTCGACCGGCGCACCGCGCGCCGCGGGCGTGCCGCACGCCGCCGCCGCCGAGCACTGCCGCGCGATCGTCCGCGCCTTCGACCTGGGGCCGCGCGACCGGGTGCTGCAGTTCGCCGCGCCGGCCTTCGACGTGGCGCTCGAGCAGGCCCTCGCCGCCCTCGCCGCCGGTGCCGCGGTGGTTCTGCGCGACCCCGAGCCGTGGGATCCGTCCGACCTGCTCGGCAAGGTCGCCGCGCTCCGTCTCTCGGTCGTCGACCTGCCGACCGCCTACTGGCAGCGCTGGGTGCGGGCGACGGCGGGACGGCGCGAGGAGGCGCCGGCGAGCCTCCGTCTGGTGATCGCCGGCGGCGAGGCGATGCCGGCCGCCGCGGCGCGCGAGTGGCGCCGCACGCCGATGGCCGCCGTCCGCCTGCTCAATGCCTATGGGCCGACCGAGGCGGTGATGACGGCGAGCCTGGCCGAGGTCGCGACGACGGAGGGGGCCGGGGCGGCGCCGCTCGGACGGCCGCTCGCCGGCCGGGCGTTCCACGCGCTCGACGCCGCGGGCGAGCTGGCGCCGCTCGGCGTCCCCGCCGAGCTGGCCATCGCCGGACCGCTCGCCCGCGGTTACCTGGGCGAGCCGGCGGCGACCGCCGAGCGCTTCGTCCCCGACCCGTTCGGCGGGCCCGGCGCCCGCCTCTATCGCACCGGCGACCTGGTGCGCGTGAGCCCGCGGGGCGAGCTCGACTTTCTCGGCCGGCGCGACGACCAGGTGAAGATACGCGGCTTCCGCATCGAGCCGGGCGAGGTCGAGGCGGCGCTCGCCGGCCTGGGCGGCATCCGCGAGGCCGCGGTCACGGTGCGCGACGACCTCGCCGGCGGTCCCGCCCTGGTCGCCTATGCGGTGCCCGAGCCGTGGGTCCGCCTCGATCTCGCGGCTCTGCGCGAGGCGCTCCGCGCCCGCCTTCCCGAGCACCTGGTGCCGGCGCACGTCGTCATCCTCCCGGCCCTGCCGCTGACCTCGACCGGCAAGGTGGACCGGCGCGCACTGCCACCGCCGGGGACCGCCGCGGCGACGCCGCGGGTCGAGCCCCCGGCCGCGGAGGCCGGGATGTTCCCGGCCGGCGGGCCGCTCGAGGAGCGGCTGGCGGCGATCTATGCCGAGGTCCTGGAGCGCCCGACGGTCGGCCGCGACGAGGGCTTCTTCGCGCTCGGCGGCCACTCGCTCCTCGCCACCCAGGTCGCCTCGCGGGTGCGCCGGGCCTTGGGCGTCGAGATGCCGGTGCGCATGATCTTCGAGCATCCCACGGTCGCCGGCCTCGCCGCGGCGCTGGCGCCACGCCTGCCGGCTCTCGCCGCGCCCGCGGCGGCGGCGGCGCTCCTCGGGCCGCCGGAAGCCGCGCCCGGCGAGCGGGTGCTCTCCTTCGCCCAGGAGCGGCTCTGGTTCCTCGACTGGTTGCTGCCCGGGAGCTCGCTCTACAACGTGCCGCTCGCCCTCGACCTCGCCGGCGACCTCGACCGCCGCGCCCTCGCCACGGCGCTCACCGCGGTCGCGGCGCGCCACGAGACGCTGCGCTCGACTTTTCACCTGGCCGAGGGTGGCGACGCCCAGTCGGGCCGGCCGCCGGGCCGCCCCGAGGTCGACCGCCCGGTGGTGCGGATCGCGCCGCCGCGGGCGCTGGTGCCGCCGCTCGTCGACCTCTCGGCCCTGCCGGAGGGCCGGCGCGAGACGACGGCGCGGGCGCTCGCCGAGGCCGAGTCGGGCCGCTCCTTCGACCTCGCGCACGGGCCGCTCCTGCGCGCGCTCCTGCTGCGCACCGCGGAGCGGCGGCACCTGGCGCTCCTCACCCTCCATCACATCGTCACCGACGGCTGGTCGACCGGCGTCCTGGTGCGCGAGGTGGCGCAGCTGTATGCCGCCGCGCGCACCGGGCGGCGCCCGCGCCTGCCGGCCCTCGCCTGGCAGTACGGCGACTTCGCCGCCTGGCAGCGGCAGCGCCTTGCCGGCGAGACGCTCGCGGCGGAGCTCGCCCACTGGCGGCAGCGGCTCGCCGGCGCTCCGGCGGAGCTCGAGCTCCCCTTCGACCGCCCGCGGCCGGAGGTGCCGGCCCACCGCGCCGGGAGCGTGCCGATACGCCTCGCGGCGGCGCCGGCCGAGCGCCTCGCCGCCCTCGCGCAGGAGGAGCGGGCGACGCTCTTCATGGTCCTCCTGGCCGCCTTCCAGACGCTCCTCGGGCGGACCAGCGGGCAGGACGACGTCGTCGTCGGCACCCCGATCGCCAACCGCACCCGCCTCGAGACCGAGCCGCTGATCGGCTTCTTCGTCAACACCCTGGCGCTCCGCGCCGAGCTCGCCGGCGAGCCCCCCTTCCGCGCCCTCCTCGCCCAGGTGCGCGAGACGACGCTCGCCGCCTACGCCCATCAGGAGCTGCCGTTCGAGCGCTTGGTCGAGGAGCTCAACCCCGAGCGCAGCCTGGCGCGGACGCCGCTCTTCCAGGTGCTCTTCTCGCTCCAGAACACGCCGGGCGGCAGCCTCGAGCTGCCGGGGCTCTCCCTCGCCCCGCTGCCGCTCGCGGCGGGCGGCGCCAAGTTCGACCTCAGCCTGTTCGTCTCCCAGGAGCCCAGCGGTCTGTTCGGCGATCTCGGCTATGACGCGGCGCTCTTCGACGCGGCGTCCGCGCGCCGTCTGGCGGCTCATCTCGAGGTCCTCCTCGCCGGGATCGCCGCCGATCCCGACCGGCCGATCTCGCGCCTGCCGCGGCTGACCGCGGCCGAGCGGCAGCAGATCTTCCACGAGTGGAACGCGGTCGCCCCGACGCCGGACGCGGCCGCCCCGGCCGGCTGCCTCCACGAGCTGGTCCTGGCGCAGGCGCAGCGGACGCCAGAGGCCCTGGCCGTCGTGGCGGCGGACGGGCGCCTCACCTACGGCGAGCTGGCGTTTCGCGTCGGCCGCCTGGCGGCGGAGCTGCGGCGCCGCGGCGTCGGGCCGGAGGTCGTGGTGGGGATCGCCGCCGAGCGCTCGCCGGCGATGGTCGTCGGCATGCTGGCGATCCTCGCCGCCGGCGGCGCCTACCTGCCGCTCGATCCCAGCTATCCGGACGAGCGGCTCGCCTGGGTCGTCGCGGACGCCGGCGCGGCGCTGATCCTCGCCACGTCGGCGGTCGCGCTCCATGTCGCCGGGCTGCTGGAGAGGCCGGCGGGAGCGGCGGAGCCGGCAGGTTGCCCGGTGGTGGCGATCGAGAGCGTTCTCGCGGAGGCGGTAGGCCGGGAGGCGGGCGCGCCGCCGCCGCTCGCCCGCTCGGCGGGGCCGCAGAACCTCGCCTACGTGCTCTACACCTCGGGCTCGACGGGGCGGCCGAAAGGGGTGGCCATCGAGCACCGCAGCGCCGTCGCGCTCCTCGCCTGGGTGGGCGAGCGGTACTCCGCGGCCGACCTCGCCGGCGTCGTCGCCGTCACCTCGATCGGCTTCGACGTCGCGGTCTTCGAGCTCTTCGGGCCGCTCGCCTGGGGCGGCACGGTGCTGCTCGCCGAGAGCGCCCTGGATCTCGCCTCGCCGGCGCTCGCCGGCGCTCCGTCGACGCCGCCGGTCAGCCTCGTCAACTCCGTCCCCTCGGCCTTCGCCGAGCTGCTGCACGCCGGTTTCGCGCCGCCCGAATCCGCCATCCTCCAGATCGCCGGAGAACCGGTGCCGCGCGCCCTCGTCGAGCGGCTCTTCGAGCGCGCGCCGCGGGCGCGGGTGTTCAATCTCTACGGCCCCACCGAGGACACCACCTACTCGACGGTGGCGCGGATCGCGCCGGGCGACGAGCGGGCGCCGTCGGTCGGCCGGCCGATCTCCGGCGAGCGGGCCCTCCTGCTCGACGCGCACGGCGAGGCGGTGCCGATCGGGGTCGCCGGCGAGGTCCATCTCGGCGGCTCCGGGCTGGCGCGCGGCTATCTCGGCCGTCCCGACCTGACCGCCGCCCGCTTCGTCCCCGATCCCTGGGGCGACGGCGCCCGGCTGTACCGCACGGGAGACCTGGCGCGCTTCCGCCCGGACGGCGAGATCGACTACCTGGGGCGGCTCGATCATCAGGTCAAGGTGCGCGGCTTCCGCGTCGAGCTGGGGGAGATCGAGGCGGCGCTGGTCAACCTGCCCGGCATCGTCCAGGCCGCGGTCCTCGCCGCCGGCGAGGCGGCGGAGCGCCGGCTGGTCGCCTACGTCGGGGCGCCGGACGGCGAGGTCGAGGCCGGAGTGCTCCGCGAGGGTCTGCGCCGGCTCCTGCCGCCGCAGATGGTGCCGTCCGCCTTCGTGATCGCCGCGGCGCTGCCGTTGAACGCCAGCGGCAAGGTGGACCGCCGGGCGCTGGTGGCGCGCGGCGCGGCGCCGCTCGAGCGCGCCGAGGAGGGCGTCTACGAGCCGCCGAGCAACCCGATGGAAGAGCTGCTCGCCGAGATCTGGAAAGATCTCCTGGGGATCGAGCGAGTGGGCGTCGAGGACCACTTCTTCGATCTCGGCGGCCACTCTCTCCAGGGGGTGAGGCTGATGTCGCGGATCGCCGAGGTCTTCGGTGTGCGGTTGCCGGTGCGCCGGATCTTCGAGGCGCCGCGCCTGCGCGAGCTGGCGCTCGTGGTGGCCGAGGAGATGCTCCGCGAGGCGGCCGCGCTCGAGGTCGGCCAGCCGGCCTGAGTGGCGTAGGATCGCCCGTCATGGGAGCCAACGAGCTCATCTTTGCCGGGGTGCCGGGCCCCGACCTCGACCGTGCCTCGGCGGCTCTCCTCGCCGAGCACCGGCCGGGCGGGGTGGTGCTCCTGGGGCGGAACTTCAAGACCCTGGAGCAGCTCGCCAAGCTCACCGACGACCTGCGGCGGCTCCTCCCCGAGGCGATCCTCGCCATCGATGCCGAGGGGGGGCGGGTGGATCGGATGCGCGACATCGTGGCCCCGGCGCCGGCCGCCTCGCTGCTCGCCCGCCGGCCGCCTTCCCTCGCGCTGCAGGCGGGCACCTGGATCGCCCGCGCCCTGCGCCTCTTCGACTTCGACATGGATTTCGCCCCGGTGGTCGATCTCGACCGCGGCGAGGTCGACAACGCCCTCGACGGGCGCACGTTCGGCGCCACGCACGAGCAGGTGATCCCGCGCGCCCGCGCCTTTCTGCGCGGGCTCCACGCCGGCGGCGTCGGCGGCTGCATCAAGCACTTCCCCGGCCTGGGCGGCGCCGGCGCCGACACCCACCACCATGGCGCGGCGATCTACCTGCCGGCGGGCGAGCTGGCGCGCGACCTCGAGCCGTTCGCCGCCCTCGCCCACCTGGCAGGGGCGGTGATGGTGGGGCACGCCGCCTATCCGGCCTACGACACCTCGGGCCGCCCGGCGACGCTGTCGCCGGCGATCCTGGGCGGCCTGCTGCGCGGCCGGCTGGCCTTCGACGGCCTGGTGGTCTCCGACGATCTCGAGATGAAGGCTCTCGCCGAGTGGGGCGGCATCGCCGAGCGCACCGCCGCGGCCTTCGCCGCCGGCTGTGACGCGCTCCTCGTCTGCCATCGCCTGGAGGACCTGCCGGAGGTGATCGCCCGCCTCGAGGACCCCGGCCTCGGCTCCCGCCGGGAGGAGGCGCTCGCCCGCGTCGCCCTCTACCGCGAGCGCCTGGCCACCCTGGGTGCGGCGCGCGAGCAGGCGGCCCACACCGGCGAGCCGAGCGATCGCCTGGAGGAGATCCGCGGCGCCCTCGGCCAGGTGCGTGCCAGCGCCGAGGCGGCGGAAGCCTGAGACTCGGGCGGCGCATCTCGCGGCCTCGGCGAACGGTTGCGGCGCCATCCCTCGTCCGCCGGCTGGCACGGGTGCTGCTGGACGGAGTGGCTCATGGACGACCCGCGGCCCATCGTCTGCGTCGACCTGAACGGCGTCCTCGACGCCTACACCGGCTGGCGCGGCGCCGAGCACTGGGATCCGCCGCGCGCCGGGGCGGGGGAGTTCCTCCGCGCCCTGAACGATCGCGGCTACCGCGTCGTCGTCTTCACCACCCGCTACGCCCCCGACGCCGAGGCCTGGCTCGCCGCCCACGGCCTCTCCCGTTACGTCGCCGAGGTGACCGACCGCAAGCTTGCCGCGCACGTCTTCGTCGACGACCGGGCGGTCTGCTTCCAGGGCGACTTCGCCGCCACTCTGGAACAGGTGGCGCGCTTCGCCGCGCACTGGGAGGCGCCGGCCTCCGATAGGAAATCGGCCGGCTGACTGCTCCGGCCAGTCAGCCGATCGGCGGCCGCGCCGCTCTCAGGCAAGTCCGCAGGCGGGCCCGGTAGCGCTCGGCGGCGCGCTCCAGGCGCGCGGCTTCCGCCGCGTCGTACGCCATGGCGCTGTCGCGAGCGAGAGTCTGCCGGCCGAGCTGGAAGGCCAGATAGACGGCGCGGTAGAAGGCCAGCACGGGCGCGGCGACCGGCGCCGCGTCCCCCTCCCCGAGCCGCCGGCGGAGGAGCTCGATCTCGCCCGCGTCGAGCTCCAGCTCCTCGATCGCTCCCGCCAGGTCCCATGCCGCGTCCTGCGCCCCGACGAGGTCGTGCCCGCGCCAGTGGTCGAGGCCGTCGGTCTTGACGATGCGGCCGTCCGGCCGGACGAGCCACTCCCAGCTCTGCAGCTTGTGATCCCCGAGCACCGGGCGGGCGCGCCGCCCGAGCGCCGGGACCAGCGGCGCGAAGGCGCGGAGACCTTCCGCCGTCTCGTCGCCCAGCGCCGCGGCGGCGTTGTGGTGGGCCATCTCGAAGAGCCGGGCGGGCGAGGCCCCGGAGGTCCCCGCCGGGGCGGGGAAGCGCCGCGCGACGAACGCCAGGTATCGCGCCAGGTGCTCGACGAGCGCTCGGCGGTCGACGTCGGCGACGGCGAGCGGCCTCGCCCCCTCCAGCCAGGGTCCGACGAGGAAGCCGTGGCGCAGCGCGGCGACCGGCGGCCCGAAGCCGGCCGCCGCGAGGATCCGCGCGCGCTCGTACGCCTCGTCGCCATAGCGCCCAAGGCCCACGAACTTGAGCAGGAAGGCGCCGCGCTCGGTGCGCACGAGCCACTTGCGCCGCTCCTGCTGCGGGTCGGCCGGCGGCCAGCACGCCTCGCCAGGGAAGATTCGCCACCGCCACCTCCCGCCGCTCAGATCCTGCGGCGGCGCCACCGCCCGCCCGATGCGGTCCGCCGCCCAGCGCGCCAGGTGGCGCGGCGAATCCGCCGGCAATTCCAGGAACAGCTCCTCGAAGCTCGCCGTCAGCCGCCGCGCCCGCGCCCAGCGGGCGCGATGGCGGCCGCTCGACCGCGGCCCGAGGTCGCCCGCATGTCCCGGCAGGAAGGTGATCGCCGGCGGCGCCACGCCGCGGTCCTCCAGCCAGTCGGCGACCGCGCCGAAGGAGCTGCCGGAGAGGCCCGGCCCCTCGTCGACCACCGCGTAGCGGCGGCCCTCCGAGGCGGCGAGCCGCCGGGCGAGAGCGGGGGAGAGGTCGAGGTGGCGCGCGAAGGGATGGCCCACCGGGCGCACCGTCACCAGCCTGTTCGCCCCGGTGGCCGTCGCCACCGCGGCGCCCAGGCTGCTGCCGATGCTGCGGATGCCGATCACCGTGAGCGGTCCAGCGCTCTCGCCGGCGAGCCGCGCCCCGGCGGCGAGATAGGCCTCCGGGTAGAGGGCATAGATCGAGTAGCCCTCGGGGACCTTGATCTCGACCTCGGTCTCGATCTCGTGCGGCAGCGCCGGGCCCGCCGGCCCCGCCAGCCGGTCGAGGGCGCGGCGAGCGCGCCGCAGCTCGGCGCGGACGGCGCCCGCGTCGTCGTCCCCGGAGCAGCCCCCAGCGCATCCGACAGCGCATCCGACAGACCTGCCGACAGACCTGCCGGCGGACCAGCGCGCGAAGGACGACCGCAGCGCCGCGGCGAGGGCGAGCGTGAGGCCGCCGAGCGCCTCGGCCAGGCGCGACGGCCGCTCGGCGCCGTCCGCCGCCAGCCGCGCGTCGAGCATGCCCTGCGCCAGCTCGCCCGCGGCGATCAGCAGACCGGCGAGCGCCGCATGGCGCGCCAGACCGTCCGGCATCGCCTCGACCGCGGCGATCCCCGCGCGCAGGCGAGAGGCGAGCTCTCCGGCACCTCCCGCCGCGTCGCATCGCCGTAGACGAGCACGCGCGCGGGTCGGTGCAAGAAGCCGTCCAGGCGTCGCGCCCGGGTACTGGGTCCGTTGGGTCCCGAGGACGGCCGCCTGGAAGGGGGTTCGGGAGGGCGGTCCCGAGGGCGGTCGCCCGCAGGGGACCAAACGGACCCAGTGGCCGCGCCCGGCAGCGGCGACAGCGAGGCCGGCCTGCTACTCTTCGCCCGATGCCCGCGCCCGACGCCGCCACGGAAGGCCCGCTGTCCCGCACCGTCGATCCCGGCGACGCGGAGGCGACCGTCTCCGCCTTCGTCCGTACGCTCGTCCCCGGCGTCCCCTGGAGCCGGGCGCGCGAGCTCTGCCGTAGCGGGCGGGTGTGGGTCGACGGGGCGGCGGCGCGCGACCCGGCGTCGCGGCTCGCCGCGGGGAGCGTCGTCGAGCTGCGGCCGGAGGGGGCGCGGGCGCCGCGCGGTCCGCTCGCGCCGGAGGACATCGTCCACGCCGACTCCGAGGTGGTGGTGGTCCACAAGCCCGCGGGCATCCTGACCGTCCCCTGGAGCGAGGAGGACCGCGACACCCTGGTCACCCTGGCCCGTGCGGTCCTGACGCGCAAGGAGAGCGCCCGCCGCGCCGCCGGAAAGAGCGCCGCCAAAGGCGCCAGCAAAAACGCCGAGCACGGCGGGCCGGGGCCGCGGCTGCGCGTCGTCCAGCGGCTCGACAAGGAGACCTCGGGCCTCCTCGTCTTCGCGCGCACCGTCGTCGCCGAGCGGCATCTCCAGCAGCAGCTCCGCGCCCACAGCATGCTGCGCCGCTACCTCGCCCTCGTCCACGGCCGCGCGGCGGACGCCACCTACGACACGCTCCTCGTCGCCGACCGCGGCGACGGCCTGCGCGGCTCGTGGGGCGTCTTCCGGCGGCCGAAGGGCGCGCCGCCGGAGACCGCGCGCCGCGCCGTCACCCACGTCGAGGTGCTCGAGCCTCTGCGCGGCGCCACCTTCGTCGCCTGCGAGCTCGAGACCGGCCGCCAGCACCAGATCCGCATCCACCTCTCCGAGGCCGGCTTCCCGCTCGTCGGCGAGCGGGTCTACGTGCGCGGCTTCGCCGGCCCGCTGCTGCCGGCGCCGCGGCCGATGCTCCACGCCGCGCGGCTCGGCTTCGTCCACCCGCGCACCGGGCGCGAGCTGCTCTTCGAGGCGCCGCCGCCGCCCGACTTCACCGCCGCGCTCGACCGGCTGCGGCGCTGAGCCCGCGCGCCGGCGGCGGAACGGGCCCGAGGTTGTAGGATCGCGCCTCGTGCGCGATAGCGGACGCGGAGACGGCAGACCGGGTCGAGGGCACGAGCGCCGCGGGACCTGCTCCGCTCGGTCCCGGTGGCGCTCGCCTGGCGCTACGGCTGCCACGCGGCGATGCTGCTGCTCTCGCTCTGGAACGAGGCCCGGCCGGCGCCGCACCTGCCCGACACGCTGCTCGACCGGCTGCCGCGCCTCCCCTGGCTCGAGCCCTGGAACTATTGGCTCTGGCTCGCCGCCTACGTGCCGGTCGCCCTCCTCCTCTGGCGCCGCGACCGCGCCTCGTTTCTCCGCTTCCTCTGGGTCGGCGGCCTGCTGAGCCTGGCGCGGGGGATCTGCGTCGATCTGACCGGGTTGGGACCCGTCTACGGGCCGGACGTCAACGCCGGCCTGCGCGGCGCGGCGCTGCTCCACGCCTGGCTGCGGCTGATCAACCCCTTCGCCAGCCTCTTCGGCGACGCCGCCCGCGTCTATCTCACCAAGGACCTCTTCTTCTCGGGGCACGCTTCGAGCACCTTCCTGCTCTGGCTCTACTGCCGCGGCCGCGGCCGTCTCGGTCCCCTGGCGCTCGCCGCCCACCTCCTCACCGTCGCCGTCGTCCTCCTCTGCCACCTCCACTACACGATCGACGTCGTCGGCGCCTGGGCGATCACCTTCAGCCTCTACGTCCTCGCCGAGCGGTGCTGGCCGGCGCGCCCGGCGCGGCTCGCGTTCCATTAAGATGCGGAGAGCTCGAGCACGAACCTCGTCAACCCTAGGAGACAGCGCATGCCTCGCAAGCACCCAGCGGTCCTCGGAATGGCCCTCGTCCTGCTCACCAGCGCCGCGATCCACGCCCAGACGCCGCCGGGCGAAGGGAAGCCCGGCGAGATGAAGCCCGCGGCTCCCGAGCACCCCGCGCTGCAGCGCAGCGGATCGCCTCAAGGCAACCCGATCGGGGAGCTGGAGAAGTCGATCGCGGGACGGGAGAAGGAGCCCTCGGGAACGGTCTTCAAGAACGTCCAGATCTTGAAGCAGGTGCCGGCGGGGCAGCTCCTGGACATCATGCGGATGGGCTTCAGCCGCTCGCTGGGGGTGCGCTGCTCGAAGTGCCACATCATGGGCCAGTGGGAGAAGGACGACAAGGACGACAAGCAGGTGGCCCGCGACATGATGAAGATGACCAGCACCATCAACAACGACCTCCTGAAGAACATCAAGAACCTGATGAGCGACAAGCCCGAGGTCACCTGCGCCACCTGCCACCGCGGCCAGGAGAAGCCCGCGACCACGATGGAAGGCGCGCCAGGCGGGCACGGGGAGAGGCCGTCGCCGGCCGCCAAGCCCAGCGGCCGCTAGCCGGCCGAGGACAGAACGCCGGAGCGGGTCGCGCGACCGCTCCGGCCGGGCTCACCCGCCGCGCCTTCCGTCCATACCGCCCATCCATCCGCCTCGCGCCGCGGCAGCGCCGCCGTCGTCGCGGTAGCTCGGCGCGCGGCGCGGTAGCCCAGCGCATCGAGCGGCAACCCGGCGCGCGGTGCGGTAGCTCAGGCGCGCGACCGGGAAGGCGAGCGCATCGAGCGGAAGCCGGGCGCGCGGTGCGGAAGCCCGGCGCGCGAACGGGAGAACGAGCGCACGGTCGGGAAGCCGGGCGCGCGGTCGGGAAGCCCGGCCGGCGACGGATTCGGGCGGCCGCGCGGCGGGCGAGCGGAAGCGTGCGGGTCTTCCGGGAAGAGACGGCGCCTAAGAGGAAAAAATGAGTTTTTCCCGGAAGCGGGCGGGGCGCAACAGGAAGGCGTCAACCCTTCCCGGAAGAGCTCGCGAGCGGCGGGAAAACCCGGGCTCTTCCCGGATAACCCCGGCTCTTCCCGGAAGAGGGCGGGCGGGAAGGGGAAGAGCCGGGCCCTTCCCGGAAGAGGGGGCGCGCCGCGGGACGACGCGAGCCCTTCCCGCCATCTCAGCTCACCGGCGGCCCGTCGGCCTTCGCCGCGGCGGCGGCCGGGCGACGGCGGGGGTGGCGCCGCCGCGGCGCGACGCCGAACGCGACCAGCCGGTCGCTCTCGAGCCTTAGGGAGCCCCGCAGGAGCGCCGCGAGCTGGTTGCGCAGGGCGCGGCCCTGGGCGAGCGTGGCCATCCGCGCGTGGTGGGTCTCCCGCAGCCTCATCGACCGCGGGATCGTCGCCGAAGAGCCCGTGCGTGTCAACCGGGTTGGCGAGGGGCCGTCGGACGGCCTAGGCCGCCCCCTCGCTGAACCCCCCGCGGCCGCGCGCGGACTCACCCGCCGCAGCGCAGCGGTCCGGGCCGCCCTGGCTCGGACGTACGAACGCGCAACTCGAGGGGACAGCGCATGCCTTGGAAGCCCAGAGCGGTCGTCGGATCGGTCCTCGCCCTGCTCACCGCCGCCGTCATCCATGCCCAGATGCAGCCCGGCAGCGTTCCACCGAGCGCGCCGCCGGCCGGCGGCGGCCATTCCAACCCGGCCGAGGAGCTGGAGCGGTCGATCGCGGGCCGCGAGAAGGAGCCCGCGGGCACGGTGTTCAAGAATGTCCAGATCCTCAAGCAGGTGCCGGCTGGGCAGCTCTTGGACGTCATGCGCGGCGGCTTCAGCCGGTCGCTCGGCGTGCGGTGCGCGCACTGCCACGTGATCGGCGAGTGGGACAAGGACGACAAGGACGAGAAGCGGATCGCCCGCGAGATGCTGAAGATGACCGCCGCCATCAACAAGGACCAGCTGAAGAGCATCAAGGGCCTGCACAACGACGCCCATGTCACCTGCGCCACCTGCCATCGCGGCCAGACCTCGCCGGCGACGAGCATGGAAGGCGACGGCGAAGGCCGGCCGGCGGCGTCCAAGCCCGGCCGGTGAGCGCCCGCGGCGAGACCGGCCGGAGGTGAGGCGAGCTTCCTCGCCGACTAGGGCTGGTGATAGGCCGGCGGCAGGTCGCCGGCGAGATTCCTGTAGCGGTCGCGCAGCTCGGTCTGCCGGGTCGTCCGCGGCATCTCGCGGCCGCGGATGAAGACGTGCTCGGCGGCGGTCTGGAGCTCGAGCGGATCGCCGCTCCAGACGACCACGTCGGCCTCCTTGCCCGGCTCGAGGGTCCCCTGGCTGGCCTCCAGGCCCCAGATGCGCGCCGGGCTCGCGGTCATCGCCCGGACCGCCTCCTCCCACGGCAGGCCATAGGCGACGGCGTTGCCGGCGCCCTGGCGGAGGTTGCGCGAGTTGTGCGCCTCGCCGCTCATGAAGGCGAGCGTGACGCCCGCCCTGCCCAGCCGGGCGGCGTTCTCGAGCGTCGCCCCCAACCGCTCGAAGCTCGACGGCAGGTTCTGCATCGGGTCGAGGAGGACGGGAACGTGCGCCGCGGCGATGTCGCGCGCCACCATCCAGCCCTCGGCGGCGCGGGCCAGGATCAGCTTCAGATGGAAGTCGCGGGCGAGCTTCAGCGCCGCCTCGATGTCGCTCGCCCGGTCGACCGAGACGACCAGCGGCAGCGCGCCGCGGAGGACCGGCTGCAACGCTTCGAGGTCGAGCCGCGTGAGCGAGTAGCGGCGGCTCGCGTTGCGCTCGAACTCGGCGCGGTGCCGGGCGTAGTCGCGGGCGTCGTCGAGCGCCTCGCGCAGGCGCTCGAGGTCGGCGGCGCGCGAGCCGCCGGCGCGACCCGCGCCGCTCTCCCCGAGGTCGACGAAGAGCGCCGCCGGGCTCTTGACCACCATGTCGCCGGCGCCGGAGAGGCGGATGACCGCGCCGCGGCCGGAGAAGAGGCCCTCGCCCGGCGCCGGCGCGGCCACCGCGCCGGTGACCCCCTCGACCCGCGTCACCGGGATCAGCTGCGAGCGCGGGTTGAGCGCCTCGGCGACGTCGAAGGCGGCGGTGACCTCGTGCCCCTTGACCGTGTAGTCGTTGGTGCCGGCGACCGCGCCGACCTCGACCAAGCCGAGCTGCGAGAACGAGTCGAAGAAGCCCGGCGTCACCACCTTGCCGGCGGCGTCCACCCGGCGGGCGCCCGCCGGCACCGCCAGCTCCCTGCCGACCGCCCGGATGCGGCCGTCCTCGATCAGCACGGTGCCGTTCTCGATCGTGCCGGCAGGCCCCAGGGTGACCACCCGCGCGCCGGTGATGGCGACGACTTCCGGCGCGGTCGCGGCGCGCGCCGGCCGGCCGGCCAGGGCCGCGAGCGTCAGGCAGCCGGCGGCGAGCCAGCGGCGGCGGCTCGCTCAGACGGCTCATTGCGCACCTCCGGCGACCGCCGGCGTCCCCAGCTCGAAGTCGGTCCTGGGCTGGCGCGCCGGGTCGCTCCGGTCGTAGAGCAGGGCGCCGTCGACGTAGACCTTCTCGGCGCGGCTGTAGACGCTGAACGGGTCGCCGCTCCACACCACCACGTCGGCCATCTTGCCGGGCTCGAGGGTGCCGGTCCAGCGGTCGACGCCCATCGCCTTCGCCGGGTTGGCGGTGAGCCAGCGGATCGCCCGCTCGGGGGTGATACGGAAGCCCATCCGGTTGCCGGCCGCCATCGCCTTCGCCGCCTCCTGGTTCAGGTGCTGGATGCCGAGCGCCGAGTCGGAGTGGACGATGGCGCAGGCGCCGGCGTGATCGACGAGAGCGATGTTCTCGCGGATGCCGTCGAGCGCCTCCATCTTGAAGCCCCACCAGTCCGCCCACATCGCCGAGCAGACGCCTTCCTTGGCCAGGAGATCGGCGATCTTGTACGACTCGACGGCGTGGTGGAAGGCGGTCACCTTGTAGCCGAACTCGCGCGCCACGTCGAGCATGACCGCCATCTCGTCGGCGCGGTAGCAATGGTTGTGGACGAGGATGTCGCCGTTCAAGACTCCGACCAGGGTATCCATCGCCAGGTCGCGCTCCGGCGGGTCGGCCTCTTCACCCTTCTTCCTCTTCGCGAAGTAGCGGTCCCACTTGCGCCGGTAGTCCGCGGCCTTGATCCAGGCCTCCCGGTAGCCGGCGACGTTGCCCATGCGGGTCGAGGGGAAGCGCCCCTTCTCGCCGTAGACCCGCTTGGGGTTCTCGCCGCAGGCCATCTTGAGGCCATAGGGCGCGCCGGGGAACTTCATCGCCTGGACAGTCGTCGCCGGGACGTTCTTGACCGTCACGCTGCGGCCGCCGATCAGGTTGCCGGAGCCGGGGAGGATCTGCATCGCGGTCACCCCGCCGGCGAGCGACAGCGGGAACTGCGGGTCCTGCGGCCAGACCGAGTGCTCCGCCCAGACGTCGGCGGTGACCGGGTTGGTGAGCTCGTTGGCGTCGGAGTTGGCGTCGACGTCCGGCGCGGCGTCGACGCCCAGATGGGAATGGATGTCGATGATCCCCGGCGTCACCCACTTGCCGGCGCCGTCGACGATCACCGCGCCGGGAGGCGCCGGGAGGTCCTTGCCCACGGCGGCGATCTTGCCGTCCTGGAGGAGGATCGAGCCGCCCTCGATCCGACTGCCGGGCGCGCCGGTGGCGGTGAGCAGGGTGGCGTTGCGGACCAGCGTCGGGGGCGACGGGATCGGCCGGTAGGTCGAGGGGTAGGCGGCGGTCGACCAGGGCGGCGCGGTGGGGACGTCGCGGCTCTTCGCGGCGGCGGTCGTGGCTGCCGGGGCGGCCGCGGTCGCCGGGGAGGTGGCGGGGGGAGCCGTCCGGCTGCTGGCGCAGCCGGCGGCGGCGAGGAGGAGGAGCAGGGAGACGCTCCGGAATCTCTCGTTCATGGACACCTCGCGGTAGGCGCAGCCGTCGCGCGCGGGATCGTAACATGGCGGGCGACTTGACAAGCGCGGGGCCGGAACAGGAGAGTGGGAGCGGCGCCCGCCTGGGCGCCGGGAGGAAACGCATGTCCGAGCTGGTGCTGATCGTGGACGACGAGCCGGGGATCCTGACCACCCTCGGCGGCATCCTGTCCGACGAGGGGTACGCCACGATGGCGACGACGAGCGGCGCCGAGGCGCTGTCGCTCTACGAGGAGCGCAGGCCCGCCCTCGTCTTCCTGGACATCTGGCTCGCCGACCGCGACGGGCTCGAGACGCTCCAGGCGCTGCGCGAGAACGACCCGACGGCGGCGGTCATCATGATGTCCGGCCACGGCACCGCGTCGACCGCCGTCAAGGCGATCAAGATGGGCGCCTTCGACTACCTGGAGAAGCCGCTCTCGTACCGCCGGGCGGTCGAGGCGGCGGCGGGCGCCCTGTCGTATCGCCGCGCCCTGGTCGCCGGCGGCGAGCTCGCCGGCGCCGCCGCCCTGCCGCGCGGGCGGATGGACGTCGACCGGATGTTCTCGCCCCCCTCGCCGCTGCCGCTGCTGGCGCCGACCCGCCGGCGCCAGCGCACCCTGGCGCACAGCACGGTCGTCTACGGGCTCGGCCTGCACTCCGGGCAGCGCACCGCCATGTCGCTCCAGCCGCTGCCGCCGGACAGCGGCATCCACTTCGTCACCCTGCCGACGGGCATCGAGATCCCCGCCCACGTCCACTCGGTCGCCGACACCGACTACGCGACGACCCTCTCGCTCGACGGCGAGAGCATCAAGACGGTCGAGCACCTGCTCTCCGCGCTGCACGCCTACCGCGTCGGCAACCTGTTGATCAAGGTCCACGGCGAGATCCCGGTCCTCGACGGCTCGGCGCTCGAGTTCTGCCGGACTCTCGAGGAGGTCGGGCTCGAGGAGCAGGCCGAGCGGGCCCGGGAGGTGGTGATCGACCGCCGCTACGAGGTGGCGAACGGCGGCGAGAAGCTGCTGGCGATCGAGCCGGCGGAGAAGTTCTCGGTGTCGTACCTGCTGCGCTATCCGCCGCCGCTCGGCGAGCAGTACCTCGAGTTCACGCTGACCGGACCCGAGGCCTACAAGCGCCAGATCGCCCCGGCGCGGACGTTCGGGTTCCTGAAGGACCTCAAGATGATGAACGAGCTGGGGCTCGGCTCCGGCGGCCGGCTCGACAACTTCATCCTCGTCGGCGAGGACGAGGTCGTCAACACCGAGCTGCGCTTCCCCGACGAGTTCGTCCGCCACAAGATCCTCGACATCATCGGCGACCTCTACCTGCTGGGCTATCCGATCCGCGGCAAGGTGACGGCGCGGCTGACCGGGCACCGCGACAACATCGCGCTGCTGCGCAAGATCGTCGCGGGGGAGTAGCCGCGCCAGCGGCGATCACTCGCCCGGATCGAAGCCGCCGCCCGAGAGCGCCGGTGGCGGTTCCGGCGCCGGCTCGGGCTCGAGCTCCGGCGCGGCGGAAGCCCGCGGCTCGGGCGTAGGCTCGGGCACGGCTGGCGCCGGCGCCGGCTCGTCGCCGTGCCCCGGCTCGGCTGGAGCGGATTCCCGTGGCTCATCGGCGGGCTCGCTCACGTCCGCGGCGCTCGGCTCGGGGCTGGCGGGTGAGGGTTCCCGCGCCTCGTCCTCGTCGTCCGGCATGGCTCCGCCCCACATCCGGGGACCCTCGTGGAGGAAGCGCGCGGCCGTGGGGCGGGCGCCGATGTTGCCGCTCGGCAGCAGGCCCGGCGGGGGGGTCCACGCGTCCGCGTCCGGCTCGGTTTCGGAGTCGTCCCCGCCGCCGTTCGCCGCGCCGCCCGGCGCCTCGGCGCCGGCCGGCCGCTTGCCGCGGCGCCGGCGGCTGCGGCGCTTCTTGCGCGGCCCGCCGCCGATCTCGTCAGGGTGCCCGGCGGGATGCCCGGCGGTGGTCTCGACGGCGCCCTCTGCCGGCTCGTCCGACGGCTCGCCCGGCGGGGCGGAGTCGGCCCGCTCGTAGGACGGGGACTCGTCCCCCGGGTGCCCCTCGCCGGCCGAGGGCTCGGCGGCGAGCTGGGCCTCCGGGTCGTGGCCCTCGTGCCCCTCAAGCGGCGCGCCGTTGCCGGCGCCCTTCTTGCGCTTTCTGCCGCCGCGGCGGCGCTTCTTGCCGCGCTTGCCCCCCTCCTCGTGGCCGGCCTCGAGCGGCGCGGCGGCGGGCGGCGCCGCGGCTCTCGGCTGCCGCTCCGCCGGTTGACCGCGGTCCGCCGGCTGGCCGCGCTCCGGCCGCTGCCCGCGCTGCGCTCGTTGCCCGCGCTGCCCGCGCTCGGCGCGTTCCGGCCGCGGCGCGCGCTGCGCCCGCTCAGCTCCCTGCGGCTCGGCCGCCGCCGGCTCCTCTTCCTCTTCCTCCTCCTCGCCGGCGGCCGGCAGCAGGTCGGAGACCGAGATGGCGGGGCGCATCGGCTTGTCGCGGCGCAGCGGCGCCGTCGGCTTCTCGCGGTAGCTCCAGTCGACCTTCTCCTCGGCGCGGTGGAGGGCGGGCGAGGCGACGATCTCGATGCGGATGTCGAACTCCCGCTCGAGCGCCGCGAGCTCCTGGCGGCGGCCGTTCTGCAGCGCGTCGGCGAGCTCCGGGTGGAGGCCGATGGCGACCGCCTCGACGAGGCCGGAGGCCGCCCGCGCCTCGATCCGCCGCAGCAGGTTGAGCGATACCGCCTCGGGGCTCGCGATCGAGCCGGCGCCGCCGCAGGTGGGGCAGGGGCGGTGGGTGCGCAGCGACAGCGCCTGGCGGATGCGCTGGCGGTTGATCTCGAGCAGCCCGTTGGGGGAGATCCGCCCCACCGAGGCGCGCGCCTTGTCCTCCTTCATCGCGTCGCGCAGAGCCTTCTCGACCTTGCGCTGGTTGCGGCTCGCCCGCATGTCGATGAAGTCGACGACCACCAGGCCGCCGATGTCGCGCAGGCGGAGCTGGCGCGCCACCTCGCTGGCCGCCTCGACGTTGGTGTTGACCGCCGTCTCCTCCTGGGTGGCGGCGCGGGTGGAGCGCCCGGAGTTGACGTCGATGGCGGTCAGCGCCTCGGTGCCGTCGATGACGATCGAGCCGCCCGAGGGGAGCGGCACCGCCCGCTGGTGGATGCGGTCGATCTGCGTCTCGAGCTCGTAGCGCGAGAAGAGCGGCAGCCGCTCGGCGTAGCGCACCAGCCGGGTCTTGCCGCGCGGCATGAACGCCTGCATGTAGCTCTGCGCCCGCTGGAAGGCCTCGTCGTCGTCGACCAGCACCTCCTCGATCGAGGCGTCGAGGTGGTCGCGCAGCGCCTGCACGATGAGGTCCTGGTCGGTGTAGAGGAGGCGCGTGCCGCCGCGGCCGCCGACGGTCGCCTCGGTCTGCACCCGCTTCCACAGGCGCAGGAGGGCGGCGAGGTCGCGCGCCAGCGTCGCCTTGGTCTGGTCGAGGGCGTTGGTGCGCACGATGACGCCGCAGCCCGCCGGCAGCTCGAGCTTCGCCGCCTGGCTCTTCAGCTTCTTGCGCGTCTCCTCGTCCTCGACCTTGCGCGACACGCCGCGGACGTCGTCGAACGGGGTGAGCACGAGGTAGCGGCCGGCGAGCGAGAGGTTGGTGGTGAGCGCGGCGCCCTTCTGGCCGACGGCGTCCTTCTGCACCTGGACGACGATCGGCTTGCCGCGGTCGAGCACCTCCTCGATCCGCGGGTGGGCGCCGGCGGGGTCGTGGTAGTAGGCCTGCGGCACGACGTCCTGGATCGACAGGAAGCCGTGGCGCTCGACGCCGTAGTCGATGAACGCGGCGTTCAGGCTCGGCTGGACGTTGGCGATCATGCCGCGGTAGATGTTGCCGCGGGTGAGGCCGGACTCGGCGACGTCGACCTGGAAACCTTCGAGGGTGTTGCCGTTGACGATGGCGACGCGCAGCTCCTCGGGGCGCTGGGCGTCGATCAACATTCTGCGTGCCAAAGAACCGCTCCGTTTCTTACCGGCCGCTGGCGGCCGAAGGCGAACGACGGGATGATCTCATGCGCTACGGCCGGTCGCCGTGGGCTCGATCTCGTCGCGGATGTAGCGGTCGAGGAGGGCGGCATCGGCGTCGGACTCGACGGCGAAGGCGACCCCGACACGGTAGCGCTGGGTGCGCGGCGCGCCCCGGTCCTCGCCGACGAACACGATGCGCGCCGCCGAGCGGAAGACGTCGCGGCCGATCGGCATCGCGACGTCGAACACCTGGCCGAGCGGCGGCTCGAAGCCGGTCGTCAGCAGCATGCCGCCGCGCGACAGCAGCAGGACGTCGCAGGGGTGCTGCTCGGCGAGGGTCGCACGGATACCGGATACCTCGTAGCGGTGATGCCTGCGCCGTTCATCCATGGTTGTCCTAGGGCCCTCGATGGGGAGCCGATGCGCCTCTCGCCGACGGCGGGGGCCGCCGCGGGCGCTCCGCCCTGACGAATGCAGGCGACATGCTACCATTGCGGCACGATCCGCGGCGAAGCCCGAGGGCGCCCGCCCGGCCGCCGCCGCGGCCCGTGCCGTGGCCGCACCCGGCCGCCAGCTACCCTTGAGGAGGCTATGCACGTGGCTCAGGCAACTCCCATCCTGGAGGGCGGGGGCGCCCCGATCGCGCCGCGGCACGACGCCGAGGCCGCCGCCGGGCCCGAGGCCCCGGATCACGGGCTCACCCGCGACGGCGTCCTCTACGACTACCGCATCGCCTACCAGAGCCGCCAGGCGAGCCTGCTCGGCCGCCGCGAGGTGCTGACCGGCAAGGCCAAGTTCGGCATCTTCGGCGACGGCAAGGAGGTGGCGCAGGTGGCGATGGCGCGCGCCTTCCGCCGCGGCGACTTGCGCTCCGGCTACTACCGCGACCAGACCTTGATGTTCGCCCTCGGCATGCTCACCATCGAGCAGTTCTTCGCCCAGCTCTACGCCGACCCCGACGTGGTGCGCGAGCCCTGCTCGGCCGGCCGCTCGATGACCGCCCACTTCGCGACCTGCTTCGTCGACCACGAGGCGGCGCTTCCGTCGACCTCGCGTCGCGCTTCAACTCGAGCGCCGACGTGTCGCCGACCGGCTCGCAGATGCCGCGCCTGGTCGGCCTCGCCTACGCCTCGCGGCTCTACCGCGAGATCCCCGAGCCTCGACGCGGGCCCCCGCCGCCGCTTCTCGACGAACGGCGACGAGATCGCCTTCGGCACGATCGGCAACGCCAGCTGCGCCGAGGGGGTGTTCTGGGAGGCGGTCAACGCCATCGGCGTCCTCCAGGCGCCGATGATCCTCTCGATCTGGGACGACGGCTACGGCATCTCGGTGCCCAACGAGCACCAGATCACCAAGGGGGACCTCTCGGCGCTCCTCTCCGGCTTCCGGCGCGACGCCGGGCGAGCGGCCGGGGCTACGACCTCTACACCGTCCAGGGCTGGGACTACCCGGCGCTCTCGCGAGACCTACCTCGGCGGCCGCCGAGATCGTCCGCGCCGAGCACGTGCCGGCGATCTGTCCACGTCATCGAGATGACCCAGCCGCAGGGGCACTCGACCTCCGGCAGCCACGAGCGCTACAAGTCGACGGAGCGCCTGGACTGGGAGGCCGAGCACGACTGCCTGCAGAAGATGCGCGAGTGGATGATCGGCGCAGGGGATCGCGGAGCGAAGCCGGAGCTCGAGCGCCTGGAGGAGGAGGAGCGCGAGCGGGTGCGCGACGGCCAGCGCCGCGCCTGGGAGGAGTTCCGCGCGCCGATCGAGGCGGAGAAGCGGACCGTCCTGGCGCTCGCGGCGGCCCTCGCGGCCGGCGCCGCCGAGGGCGCCGCGCGCTCGCCGTCGAGGCCGCCGCGGCCGAGCTCGACCGGCAGCCGAACGTCTTCCGCCGCGACGTCCTCGCCGCCGTCGAGGCGATGCTCGTCGCGGCGCGCGGCGAGGACTCGGCCGGCGCGCCGGCGCATCCTCGACTGGAAGCGCGAGCAGGGCCGCGCAACGCGCGACCGCTACGCCTCCGAGCCTCTGGAGCGAGACGCCGCGGGCCGCCCTCGCGGTCGCGCCGGTCGCGCCGCGTCTATGCGCCGGAGCTCGCCGGTGGTCAACGGCTACGAGGTGGTGAACGCCTGCTTCGACGCCGCGCTCGCCCGCATGCCCGAGCTGGTCGCGCTTCGGCGAGGACGTCGGCCAGCTCGGCGACGTCAACCAGGGCTTCGCCGGCCTGCAGGCCAAGTACGGCAGCCTGCGGGTCGCCGACACCGGCATCCGCGAGGCGACGATCATCGGCCAGGCGATCGGCATGGCGATGCGCGGCCTGCGCCCGATCGCCGAGATCCAGTATCTCGACTACATGCTCTACGCCCTGCAGATCATCTCCGACGACCTGGCGAACGTGCGCTACCGCACCAAGGGGCAGCAGATCGCGCCGGTCATCATCCGCACCCGCGGCCATCGCCTGGAGGGGATCTGGCACTCCGGCTCGCCGATGGGCGGGCATCCTCAACCTGGTGCGCGGCATCTACGTCTGCGTGCCGCGCAACATGACCCAGGCGGCCGGCTTCTACAACACCCTCCTCGCGGGCGACGACCCGGCGCATGGTGATCGAGGTGCTCAACGGCTACCGCGCTGAAGGAGCGGCTGCCGGAGAACATCGGCGAGCTTCCGGCGTGCCGCTGGGGGTGCCGGAGGTGCTGCGCGACGGGACGGGACGTGACCGTCGTCACCTACGGCGCCTGCTGCCGGATCGCCCTGGACGCCGCCGAGATGCTCGCCGGGGTGGGGATCGAGATCGAGATCGTCGACGTCCAGACCCTGCTGCCCTTCGACCGCGCCGGCGGTGATCGGCGAGTCGCTCACAGAAGACCAACCGCGTCCTCTTCCTCGACGAGGACGTCCCCGGCGGCGCCACCGCCTACATGATGCAGCAGGTGCTCGAGCAGCAGGGCGGCTACGACTGGCTCGACGCCCGCCCGCGCACCCTCCGCCGCCAAGGAGCACCGCCCCGCCTACGGCTCGGACGGCGACTACTTCTCGAAGCCCAACCGGGAGACGATCTTCGAGGCGGTCTACGAGCTGATGCACGAGGGCGACCCGCAGCGGTTCCCGATCTTCTTCAAGTAATAGGGGGCGTGGAGGAGCCGACTCGGGGCTCGTCCGCGCGACGCCGCCGGCGAGCCGGTCCGTGGTGGGACCAGCCCCTCCCTTGACCCGCGCCCGATTGCTATACTCCCCCGACGTTCAACTGCTCTGGACGCCGGTCGCCGGCGGGAGGGAATCAAGCTCATGACTTACGTGATCACCGATAAATGCCTGGGGGAGCGCTACGCGACCTGCGTGTCCGTCTGCCCGGTCGACTGCATCCATGCCGGCGAGTACGAGGGGCAGGAGTTCATGATCATCCATCCGGAGGTCTGCATCGACTGCGGCCTCTGCCTGCCCGAGTGCCCCATCGGCGCCATCGTCGACAACGAGTCCGAGTCGCCGGAGTGGGCGGTGATCAACGCCGAGCTCGCCCCGGTCTACGAGGGCAATCCGAAGGTCGAAGAGCGGCCCCGCAACGACCCCCCGCGGCGGCCGGGAAACGTGATCGTCAACCCCTGAGCCCGCCGGCGCCACCCCCTTCCGGGGACCTCGCCGGGGAGCCCGCCGGGCTCTCCGGCGCCCCGCCGTCCCCTCCCAGCCCGCCACCTGAAGCGGCGATGCGGCGCTACGACGTGGTCGTCCTCGGCGGCGCCTTCAGCGGCGCCGCGGCCGCCCTCCTGCTGCGCCGCGAGCAGCCGGAGCTGTCGGTCCTCGTCGTCGAGCGGGCGGCCGCCTTCGACTCCAAGGTCGGCGAGGCGACGACCGAGATGTCGGCGATGTTCCTCACCCGCCGGCTCGCCCTCTGGGAGCACCTCGAGCTCCATCACCTGCCGAAGGAGGGCCTGCGCTACTGGTCGCAGAACGCGCGGGTCACCGGCCACGCCGACGCCAGCGAGACGGGCTCCTTCCGGCGCTCCGCGGTCACCTCGTTCCAGCTCCGCCGCGACGTCCTCGACGAGCACGTCCTGGCGAGCGCCGCCGCCGAGGGGGCCGAGCTCGCCCGCCCGGCGCGGGCGGTCGACGTCGAGGTGGGGGAGTTCGAGCACCGCGTGCGGATCGCCCACGGCCCGCGCGGCGAGGCGGGGGAGGAGACGATCTCCTGCCGCTGGCTGCTCGACGCCACCGGCCGCGCCTGTTTCCTCGGCCGCAAGCTGGGCTTGATCGAGCGCAACCGCGAGCACCCGACCGCCGCCCTCTGGGGCCGCTGGCAGGGGGTGCGCCACATCGACGACTTCGCGGCGCGCGGCTCCCTCGACCTGGCGCGCAAGAACGTCTCGTCGCGGCGCCTGGCGACCAACCACTACGTGGGCTTCGGCTACTGGGTGTGGGTGATCCCGCTCGGCAACGGCGAGACCTCGATCGGCATCGTCTACGACACCCGGCTGGTCGAGCTCGACTTGGGCGGCGATCGCGAGGCGACCTATCGCCGCTTCCTCGCCGCCATCCCCTCGCTCGCCGAGCTCCTCGGCGACGCCCGCCTGCGCCGCGACGACCTGCGCTGCTACACCCACCTCGCCTACTGCGCCAGCCAATACATGGGGAAGGGCTGGGCGCTCTTGGGCGACGCGGCGGCGTTCCTCGATCCCTACTACTCGCCGGGCCTCGACCACGCCAGCTTCAGCGTCGAGGCGACGGTCGAGATCGTCAAGGCCGAGGCGCGTGGCGAGGACGTGGCGGCGCGGACCGCGGAGCACAACGCCGCGTTCCTGCGTTCCTACCACCGCTTCTTCCGCGCCGTGTACGCCGACAAGTACTTCTACATGGGCGAGCACGACCTGATCTCGGCCGCCGTCCTGCTCGACACCGCGCAGTACTACATCTTCGTGGTGATCCCCGCCTACCGCTTCTTCGGCCGCTTCTTCTGGCTGCCGGTCCTGGGGCCGAAGCCGGCCTTCTTCTCCTACCACCTGATGCGGATCTACAACCGCCGCTTCAAGGCGCTGGCGCTGCTGCGGCGCGAGATGGGCGAGGGCGGGAACGGCAACGACGGGCGGCGGATCAACGTCTACTTCGACCTCGACTGGGGCGCCTTCCGCATGGGCGCCCGCGGCTTCAAGCTCTGGGCCAAGGCCGAGCTCGGCGGCCTCCGCCTCGCCGCCAAGCGGGCCTTCGCCGGGCGTCCGGCGGCCGCGCCGGCAACACCGGCGATGCCGGCGACGCCAGCGCCGGGGATGCCCAGGGGCGAGCCCCACGAAGCGCCGCCGGTTCCCGACGCGCCGTCGTAAACGTCCGGCGGCGTCAGCCGCGGCGGCGAGGGGGCGCCCCCGCGGCGCCCGCCGGCCGCTCGCGCGGGCGGCGGCGCAGAGCGGCCTGGAAGGCGCCCGGCGTGGTGCCGGCGAGGCGGCGAAAGACGCGGGTCAAATGGCTCTGGTCGGCGAAGCCCGCCTCGGCGGCGAGGCCGGCGAGCCCGGCCTCCGGCTCGGCGGTCAGCCGCTCGCAGACGAAGGCCACCCGCAGCCGCCGCAGGTGCTCGCCCACGCTCTCCCCCTGGTGGCGGCGAAAGGCGCTCGACAGCTCGGACGCCTCGACGCCGATCTCGCGCGCCAGGGCCGCGAGCGTCCAGGGCTGGGCGAGCTCCTCCCGCAGGCACTCGAGGGCGCGGCCGAGCCAGGCCGGCGGCGGCTCCTCGCGGCGAATGCGGCGGCGGGCCGTCTCGCCGAGCATCTCCAGCAGCAGCCCCTCCATGACGAGGAGGGAGCAGGCGTCGGCGGCATACAGCTCGCGGTAGAGCCGCAGACCGAGCGAGTGGACCGGGCCGCCGGTGAGGAGCTGCGGCGCCGCGAGGGCGCGGCGGGCGGTGCCGTCGAGGTCGAGGCGGTCGAGCCGGCCGAGCCAGGCCGGCGACAGCTCGACGAGGAAGAGCCGTCCGCCGCGGGAGCCGAACTCGTCCCAGTGCTCGATGCCCGCCGGGTGGTACATCACCGTCGACCGCCCATAGGTGAAGTCGCGCCGCCCGCAGGCCTCGTGGTAGTCGCCCGCCAGGAGGAGCGTGTAGTTGGCGAAGAGGTGGACGTGCTCCGGCGTCCGCCGGGGCCGTGAGTGGACGACGTCCGAGAGGACCAGGTCGGCCGCCCGCACGGCTCGCCGCACGTCGCCGAAGAACTGTCCCGGCTCGAGGGGGTCCCGCTGCGCGGCGCTCATGTCTGGTTGCGGCGGCAGAGGCGCTCTCCCCCGTTCGCCGCACCGGATACTACGTCTTCCCGCGGCCGAGGTTTCGCGCCCGCCCCGGCGCGGCGGGCGCGGCGGAGGACCGGCGCCGGGGAACGTTCCAGAGCCGCTCGGGCGTCCAAGACGCCGGGCGCCGGCTGGCCTTACCTTTCACTCGCGAGCGATCGCTCGAGATCGCCGACCTCCCGGAGACCACCCCATGAACCGCCGCCTGACCCTTCTCGCCGCCGTCGCGCTGTCCCTCGCCCTGCTCTCGGCCGCCCGCACCCCGGCCGCGGAGAGCCCCCGAGCCGAGTACGTCTGTCCGATGCCCGAGCACCCGCAGGTCTTCGATCATCCCGGAACCTGCCCGCTCTGCGGCATGGGCCTGGTCCGGCGCGCCGGCCGCCACACGGTCGCGATCCTGCTGTTCGACGGCGTGCAGACCATCGACTACGCGGCGCCCTACGAAGTCTTCAGCGACGCCGGATACCAGGTCTTCACCGTCGGCCCCACGCGCCAGCCGGTGAACACCGGCGGCCTCCAGGTCACGCCCAACTACGATTTCGCCAACGCCCCGGCCGCCGAGGTGGTGGTCTTCCCGGGCGGCGGCGTCGACACCGGCGACGCGGCGCATCGTCGACTGGGTCAAGCGCCGGAGCGCCGGCGCCAAGGTCGTGCTGTCGGTCTGCAACGGCGCCTTCTGGCTGGCCAAGACCGGCCTGCTCGACGGCCTCACCGCCACCACCGTCGCCGGCCGCATCGACGAGCTCCGCGCGGCCGCCCCGAAGGCCCGCGTGGTCCGCGACCGGCGCTGGGTCGACAACGGCAAGATCGTCACCACCGCCGGCCTCTCCTCCGGGCTCGAGGGCTCCCTCCACGTCGTCGAGAAGCTGAGCGGCGAAGCCAAGGCGAGGCAGGTCGCCCTCGACCTCGAGTACGACTGGCGGCGCGACTCCACCTGGGCCCGCGCCAGCCTCGCCGACCGCTTCGTCGGCCGGATCTCCTTGGGCGACGGCGTCGACGGGCAGGATGTCACCTCGCTCGGCGACGCCGACCACTGGCGCTGGGAGGGCGTGCTGACCACCCGCCTCGCCCCGCCGGCCGTCGCCGAGCGTTTCGACCGCGCCCTCGAGAAGTCCCATTGGGTCCCCGCCGGCCCCATTCAATCGTCCGCCGGCGTCTCGACCCGCCGCTGGACCTTCCGCGACGACCGGAGCCGGCCGTGGACCGCGACGCTCCGCCTGGCGCCCGGGAAATCCTCCGGCGAGCTCCATTCCACCCTCGAGTGGAAGCGGGACGGCGCCTCCGCCGCGCGATAGGACCGCAACGCTTCGCGGCCGGGCCGGGAAACACCGCAGCCGCCAGACGAATCGAGCCCGCCCGGCCGCGAAATCACACTGGACAGCCGGCGCATCGGGTGTGGCCACCGCGAAACGAGCGACCGGAGGATTGCGGCGCCGGTCTCGCGCCCAAAGCCGCGCGCGAGCTGGTGCTGTTCCTGCGCCGGCCCGGTGGACGGCCGCAGGTGAGCGACGCGTCGCCGGTGAGCGCCTGTCGCAGCCAGATGCGGGCTTCGCACCAGCGGCGTTTGACGGTCGACAGCGAGACGCCGCACGCCGCCGCCGTCTCCTCGACCGTCAGACCCATGAAGCAATACAGCGCGACGATCTTGAAACGCTGCGGGTCGATCCGGCGCAAATCGAGCAGCGCGTCGTTCAAGGCTCTCCGCTCGTCGCCGGACGCGACCGGCTGGTCGGTCGCCGACTCCAAAGGGAGGTGCCGGCCCCCCCAGCCCCGTTTCATGCGCTTGCCCGCCCGCGCATGATCGGCCAAGATTTGGCGCATCAGGCAGACGACGAAATTGTAGAAATGGGCGCGGCTTTCCCAGCCAGCCGACCGCAGCGCATGGAGCCGCAGGTAGGCCTCGCTGACCAGGGCGCCGGGTTCCAGGATGTGGCCCTCCGCCTCCCGCCGCAGCAGGGATCTCGCGAGCCGGCATAGATCGCCGCAGATGAGCGGCATCAGCTCGGCCAACGCCTGCGGATCTCCCGCTGCCCAGGACCGCAGCAATTCCAGAACTTCGTCCTCAGCTATCATCGTGGCGACCCCTCGCTCTTGGTTAACTGTGGCGAGTCGCGACTGGCGGATTGCGGCGGTATTGTGAAAACAGCAAGCGAGCGCTCCGAGTTCACACGCTTCCTGCGGAACCTCGAGCCTGACGGGCCGCTGGAGCGGGAGAACGGCGACTTCGACGAGGTCTGGACGGCCCTGCGGCGGCTGCTGGTGAGCGAATTGAAGCGACGGTCCCTGTGGTCGCTTCCTCCGGCCTGTCTGGGGATCTACGGCTGCGCCGCCTGGGCCGATCCAGACGCGGTCGAGGAGCTGGTGGCCGATTGCTTCGTCTTCACCTTCGCGGAGCGCTTCCGCAGCCTCAAGGCTCAGCTGCGGCACAAACCGAACGTCGAGGGGCTGATCCTGCGCAACGTGCGGAACTTCCTGCACGAGAGGCAGAGGCGGCACGACCCGGTGGGCTTTCGCGTCTTCACCGTGCTGCGGAGCGCGGTGCGCGGCGCGCTGTCCGCCGGCGAGCTCCAGGTGATCGCGGGAAGCACGGCCGTGCGACCCGATACCGTGCTGGCTTTTCGCCGCGGAGCTTCTCCCGAGGAGTCCGCCCGTCCCGCCGAGCTGCGCCTGCACGTCCTGGCCTGGAACGATGACTTGTTGCCTGACCTCATCACGGCGCGAGGCTGGGATGTCCGGCAGGTCACGGCGCGCCTGGAGCGGCACCTTCGAGGCCTGGCGGCCGAAGGCATCCGCGCCTTCCGTTTTCACGATCTGATCGATGCGCTGCGCCAGGACGCCCGGGCCCGCTGGCGCGCCGTGTGGCTCCACTCGCCGGAAGGGATTCCGCCCCGGCTGGAGGAGGACGGCTTCGCCGCCGTGGCCCGCCTGGTCGAGCTTCCTGGCGAGGACGAGCGCGAGAGCCTGGAGAGGCTCCTCGTCTGCCTGGAGCGGTCGATCGAGCAGGTCGCGGAACCGCCGGCGCGCTCGCGCGACTATCTTCGCCGGCTGCTGGTGTTCTTGCAGAGCCATGCCGCGGACACCCCGGAGGAGCGGGGGGCGCCAGACAGGGTGCTCCCGTCCCACCGCCAGCTCGCCCAGCTCCTGGCCATTCCGCGCGAGCGCCTGCCCGACCTCTTCCGTACACTCCGGAATCTCGCCGAGGCCTGCCGGCAGAAGATCTCCGAGGAGGAAGCGTCATGAAGCCGAGAGATCCGAAGGTGCGCAGCCGGGAAGCGCTCCGGAAAGCCATGGACCGCTACGGACAGGAGCGCGCCCGGGCGGCGGCGCGCGGGCCGGAGCCCTGGCCGGGCGACCTGTACGTGCTGGCCGAGACCGCCGGCTTTCCCGTCGAGTGGCTGGTGGTCGAGCGGAGACCGGGCCGTTGCCGGCTGGTGGCTGCGGACACCAACCCGATCCTCGGCAGCTCCGACGTGCCGGTCCCCGCGGAGCTCGAGGGTGGGCCGCTCGCCGTGCGCTGTGCCATGAGCCTCGAGGTCGGTGTCGAGACCGTGCGGCGGGGAGAGCGCACCGGCACCGTGGCTGCGGAGATCCTCGAGCCGGTGCGCCGCCGGCTGCAGGAGGTCGCCGCCGGATCGCTCGCCCCCCGGGCGGGCGCCGGCGAAGAGCCCGAACCCGGCCTCGATCACTGGTTCGACGAGGTGCTGGCGCCCGCCCGCGCCGCTCTCCTTCCCCCGCGCCTCGCAGCGACCGGGCCGCCGCGCCGCTTCGGCCGCCTCGCCGCCGGGGCGGCCTTCCTCCTCCTGCTGGTGGCTCTGGGGGGCGTCTCGGCGCTGGCCTGGCGGTCTCAGCGGCGGGAGCAGCAGGCGCTGCGGGATGTCGAGCGCCTGGTTGAGGAGCGCCGGGAGCTGGAGGCGGCGCACCAACGGCAGCTCGCGGTTCTGCGGCAAGCCCAGACCCGGCGTCCTCCCGTGCCGCCGCCCCCCGCCCGCGAGCCGCTCCGGCCGCTGGCAAACCCGCTGGTCAACCTTGCCTACGCCAGCTTCTACCCGGGCGAGACGCGCGGCACTCAGCGGGAGATCGCAGTGCCGGCCGAGTCGACGTACCTCTTCCTGCAGTTCTATGTCGGCCAGGAACCCTGCAAGGAATACGGGCTGGAGATCACACCCGGCGGCGCTCCCGCGGCCGCCCTGACCGTGCGAGGGCTGCGGCCGCTGTCCGGCCGGGACCAGGAAGTGAGCGTGGCGGTCCCCCGGGCGCAGTTGCCGGACGGCTCCTATCAGCTCCGGCTCTATGGCGTCTGCGAAGGCGAGCGGCGCGAGGTGGGTGCTTATGAAGCCCGCCTGAAGGAGGACGCGGGGTGAGGCTTCATCCGTTGCGAGCCTGGGGGCTCTGGCTGACCTTGGTTCTCTTCCTGCCTTCCCTCCTGAGCGCACAGGGTGTCGTGGTCGAGACCGTGGCCGCGGCGTCGGCGCTGGAGAAGGCCGGAGCACGGGAAGGAGACGTCTTCCGTGCCTGGACGCGGCTGGCCAATCCCCCTATCCATCCCGAACCAGCCTCGGGGACGCTTCAGTCACCGTTCGACTGGCAATGGCTGGAGATCGAGCAGGCGCCGCGAGGCCCCGTCGAGCTTCGCGGCGAGCGGCACGGAGAGCCGCTCGTCATCCAGGTGCCGGTCGGGCTGTGGGCGGCCGAGGTGCGTCCCGTGCTGCCCGCCGAGCTCGAGGACCTCTACAAGGCGCGGCAAGGAGCTCGTGGACAAGGAGCAGGTCGAGGATGGAACCACCTGGTGGCGGCAGTTGGCGGAGCGTGCGGGAGACGGCGCGGGCTGGCGTCTGCAAACCTGGATGTGGTTGCGCATCGGCGTCGCCTGGGACAGGGCGGCGGGCTTCAAGCAGGCCGAGACGGCGTACAAGGCGGCACTGCGGAAGAGCCGGGATCCCCTCTCGCGGATCACGGTATTGGACGCCATGGGCGGAAGCTTCGAGAATCAGCAACGTCTCGTTGAGGCCGAGGCCAGTCACCGCTCCTCCTTCGATCTCAAGGAGGCCACTTGGGGGGAGAGCTTGCAGTTGGCCCGCAGCAGGAACAACCTGGGCTGGATTTCCTATCTGCGGAGCCGTCTGGCAGCGGCTCGCGAGCAACGCGATCAACTGGCGGCAGTGGCCCATGAGCAGATCGAAGGGGCTCTGGCCATTCAGGAAAGGTTGGCTCCCGGAGGGGTCGCAGCGGCCAGAAGCCTCAACGACCTCGGATCGATCGCTCTCCAGCAAGGAGATCCGAACAGGGCGGAGATGTACTTCGACAAATCCCTCTCGATCAGCGTGCTCCTGCAGCCTGTCGGCCCGGGCATGGCTGCGACCCTGCTCAACCTCGGCAAGTTGGCTCTCTTGAACGGAGATCTCGAAAAGTCTCAGGCTTTGACTCAGCAAGCCTCGTCGGTGATGGAGCAGGCCACGTCTCCAAGCCCCTTGATGGCGAGCAGCCTGAAAGACCTGGGAGATCTGGCCATGATGCGCGGAGATCTGATCGGGGCAGAGGACTATTTCCGGAGAGCCATGGTGCTTCAGTCGAAGCTGGCGTCGGAAGGCCTGACTGTGTCATTTACGATGGACAGCCTCGGTCTGACAGCTCTTCTGCGGGTCGATCTGGACTCGGCGCAGGAATACTTCGAAGGATCGTTGCAGCGTCGCTTGCGATTTGCCCCGGGAAGCCCGTTGGTCGCCCTGAGCTTGAGCTTTCTGGGCATGGTAGCCAAGGAACGCGGCGATCTCGGATTGGCAGAGCACTATTTCCGGGAGTCGTTGGCGCTCTACGAGCAAACCGCGCAGGAAGGTCCGGTCGAGCTAGCTTTGATGAGCCTGGGTGAAATCGCTCAGCAACGTGGGGACCTGGCGGCGGCTGAGAGTTATTGTTACCGCCTCTTGCAAGGCAAGCAGTTGAAGGCGAGAAGGCCAGTCCTTTACTCCTTGGGGGAGATTGCCCGCCAGCTCGGTCATCTGAAAGAAGCCGAGAGCTATTTGCGGGAATACCTGGGCGGCGACGGCAAATCGCCGTGGGCAGACTGGGGACTCCCAAGTGTGTTCCAGTCCTTGGCAAACGTTCTTCGCCAGACGGGCCGGTTGCAAGAGGCAGCCCAGTACGCGGATCTCTCGATCCAGGCACTCGAAGCACAGATCGACAAGCTCGGGGGCTCCCAGGAGGCGAAGGGCAAGTTCCGCGGGCGGAGCGGCGACATCTATCGCGATGCGCTGCGCCTGCAGTTGGAGATGGGCCGTCCACAGGAGGCCTTCCACCTTCTGGAACGATTTCGGGCTCAGGCCTTCTTGATCCTGCTGGCGGAACGGGACCTCACCTTTGCGGCCGATCTCCCTCCCGAGCTCGATCAGGAGCGCCGCCGGCTGGCTTTCTCGTACGATCGCAATCAACTGCAGCTCACCGCGCTCGAGGCGGAAAAAGACCGAGAGGCGATCGGGGCGCTCCAACGTCAGCAGGTCCAACTGCGCCGGCGGCGCGACGAGATCGCCGCCGAGATGCGCCGGATCTCTCCCCGGCTGGCCGCCCTGCAATATCCCCAGGCCCTGACCTTCGAGCAGGTGCGGGAGGCGCTCGACCCGGGCACCGTGATGCTGTCCTACAGCGCGGGCAAGGAGCAGAGCTACCTGTTCATCGTCACCCCGGGGCGCGAGCTCCAGGTCGAGACCCTCAAGGTCGGGCGAGAGGCCCTCGAGAAAGACGTCGACCGCTTCCGTCGGCTCGTCGACCAGACCCGGACCGGCTCGGCTCTCGGCGCGCAGGGTCTGGACTGGTTCAGCCGCAGGCTCTACCACCTGCTGGTCGAGCCGGCAGAGCCGTGGATCGCGGCGGGGAAGCGAATCGTGCTCGTCCCGGACGGCCCCCTGCACCTGCTGCCCTTTGCCGCCTTGACCCGGAAGGATGGGCGGCACCTGGTGGAATGGAAGCCGCTGTCCACGGTCCTGTCAGGCACCGTCTTCGCCGAGCTGAAGAAGCAACGGCGCGATGCGGTGGCCGAGGCTCAAACCTCCTCCCTTCAGTGGGTGGCCTTCGGCGATCCCTGGTTCCCGCCGCGGCTGGCCCAGGGCCGGCCCGAGGATCTCCGTGACACCCGTCTGCGCTCCCTCTCCACCCGCGGGCAGCTGCGGTGGAAGCGCCTGCCCGAGAGCCGCCGGGAGGTCGAAGAGATCGCCGCGCTGTTTCCCGCCGACCGCCGCCGGACCTACCTCGATCGCGAAGCCTCCGAAGAGCGCGCCAAGGCGGTGGGGAGGGACGCGCGGATCGTCCACTTCGCCACCCACGCCTACGTGGACGACCGTTCGCCGTTCGATTCGGGGCTGGTGCTCTCCATCCCGGAGACGCTCGCCGAGGGGCGCGACAACGGGCTTCTCCAGGTCTGGGAGATCTTCGAGAGCGTGCGGCTGGACGCGGACCTGGTGGTGCTCTCGGCCTGCGACACCGGGATCGGGGAGATCCGCGGCGGCGAAGGGATCATCGGGCTCACGCGGGCTTTTCAATACGCCGGCGCGCGCTCCGTGCTGGCCAGCCTCTGGCGCGTCGAGGACGAGGCCACGGCCGAGCTGATGGAGCGCTTCTACCGCCACCTGCGCGCCGGCAAGGCCAAGGACGAGGCCCTGCGGGCGGCCCAGCTCGAGCTGATCCGGCGCCCCCTCCGCGTCCCGGACGGCCGCGGCGGCTGGACCGAGCGCAACGCAGCGGCCCCGTACTTCTGGGCCGCCCTGCAGCTCGTCGGCGACGGGCGATAGCTTCTTCTTTGACGCGTTCGCTGAACCTTTCGGCGCGCGAACGTCGCTACCAGAGACAGGTGAAGGGATGACGCGGAGCCTCCCGTCAGGCTCCGGCCAACTTCAATTTCCCTAAACAACCTAGAGGAATGACTCCATGCTGAGGAAAGCCCTGCTCCGGACCGCCATCGCCACACTTCTCGTCGCCTCGGCGACCCAAGCCCAGACTCTCGATCAGACCCTGAGCGGCTGTAACGGCGCAGCTCCCACGAGAACCATCCAGGCAACCCCCTCCACCTACCAGTCGCTGCTCGCGGGGCTGCTCCCGGGCGACCGGCTCCAGCTCGCCGCCGGCACCTACACCCAGGGCCTCAACCTCTGGAACAAGAACGGCCAGCCCGGCCAGTGCATCGTCATCGAGGGTCCCGCGAGCGGCTCGCCCGCCCTGTTCCTGGGTAGCGATAGCTGGAACCTCGTGAGCCTCAAGGACTCGAGCTACATCGCCCTGCGCAACCTGTCGCTCGACGGCCTGGGCAAGGACGGCGACGGCATCAAGGCCGAGGCAGGCGCCGTGTCCGTTCACCACATCCTGATCGAGGGGTTGAGCCTCAAGAACTTCAACCAGAATTTGCAAGTTGTGGGCATCAACACCAAGTGCCCGGCCTGGAACTGGGTCGTCCGGCACACTACGATCACCAGCACGGGCACGGGTATGTACTTCGGCGGCTCTTCCGGCGAGTTCGAGTTCGCCAACTCCTTGATCGAATACAACCTCGTCTACGGCACTCTGGGCTACAACGCCGAGTTCAAGCACCAGCTCAGCCGCAACACCTCGATCGGCGTCCCGGCGACGGCCACGACGATCATCCGCCACAACACCTTCGTCAAAGAGACCGGCTCGCTCTCCGGTGCCGACGCGCGGCCGAACCTCCTCGTCGGCCATTGGCCGCTCTCGGGCGCGGGCTCCTCGGACATCTACCAGATCTACGGCAACCTCTTCTACCAGAACCCCTACGAATCGCTCTTCCAGGGGGAAGGCAACGTCGCCTTCCACGACAACCTGCTGGTGAATCGTGCGAGCGGGGGGGTGCGTATCCAGCCGCAGAACGATGTGCCCAGGAGGATCGAGCTCTTCAACAACACCGTGGTCGTCGGCGGCGGCTACACCGGCGTCTTCATCACGGGCGCCGACCCCGCCTACCCGCAGCGCGTCATCGGCAACGCCGTCTTCGCCTCCACGCCGCTCACCGGCGGCCAGCAGAGCAACAATGTGACGGGTACCTACGCCGCGGCCTCGACCTACCTCAACAACCCCATGGCGGCTTTGGGATCGGGCCTCGACCTCTACCCGAAGACCGGCCAGCTCCAGGGCACCGCGATCGACGAGTCCGTCTTCTCCGGCCTGCTGGATTGGGACCGTGATTTCAACCAACGGTCACGGATCGCGACCTATCGGGGTGCCTACTCGGGGGATGGCGTGAACCCGGGATGGACGCCGGCGTTGGCGATCGAGCCGGAGCCGTCCACGGGCAACGTGCTGCAAAACGGTGTTCCGGTGTCGGGGATCTCGGGAGCGACCGGCAGCCAGCAGTTCTGGACGATGAGCGTGCCTTCGGGAGCGACGAACCTGCAGTTCCAGACCTCGGGCGGCCCCGGCGACGCCGACCTGTACGTGCAGTTTGGCTCGGCGCCGACCACCACGACCTACGACTGCGGGCCGGTCACTAGCACCAACGAGGAGACCTGCTCCTTCTCGTCGCCGGCGGCGGGCACCTGGTACGTGATGGTGCAAGGCTACGCCTCGTATTCGGGCATGACGCTCGTCGGGAGCTACCAGACGGGATCCACGGGCAACGTGCTGCAAAACGGTGTTCCGGTGTCGGGGATCTCGGGAGCGACCGACAGCCAGCAGTTCTGGACGATGAGCGTGCCTTCGGGAGCGACGAACCTGCAGTTCCAGACCTCGGGTGGTCCCGGCGACGCCGACCTGTACGTGCAGTTTGGCTCGGCGCCGACCACCACGATCTACGACTGCGGGCCGGTCACTAGCACCAACGAGGAGACCTGCTCCTTCCCGTCGCCGGCGGCCGGCACCTGGTACGTGATGGTGGACGGCTACGCCTCGTATTCGGGCATGACGCTCGTCGGGAGCTACCAGACCTGCAATTCCATCTCGGACGTGGAGCCGAACAACAGCACCAGGGCGCCGCAGGTGATCTCGGGGGCCTGCAACCAGATCTCGGGGACGTTCCTCAACGATGCCGCGTCGCAGGTGAACGACTACTTCCTCCTGAGCGTGCCGGCGGGCCGCACGGTGACAGCGCTGCTCAACGGCCTCACGGCGGACTACGACCTGGAGATCTACAACGCGGCGGGGAGCCGGGTGGCGTACTCGACCAACGGCGGCACGACCGCGGACCAGACGTCCTGGACCAACACGGGGGGCTCGGCGGTCAACGTCTACATCCGTGCCTACCGCTACTCGTCGACGCGCACGACCTATCAGTTGAGGGTCAGCTACTGACTGACCGCGCCCGGCGGTTCGGAGAGTTGAGGTTACGGGGCAAGCCTGGGGTGACTCCCAGGTGATCGTAGGAGAGGGCGGCCGCACGGCCGCCCTCGTCTTTTGCGAAGGGCCCGTCCTCAGAACAGACCGAGCTGCAGGCGCGCCGCTTCGATCATCATGTTCTGATCCCACTGCGGGTCGAAGACGACCTCGATGTCGGCCTGGCGGACGCCGGCGATCTCCTCGACTTTGGTCTTTGACGTCGCCGGCGAGGACCGGGCCCATGCCGCAGCCGGGGGCGGAGAGGACGGCGCGGCGAGCGCGGCCGGAAAGCTGGCGCGCGGGCTCGGCGGCCACCTCAGCGCATCTTGCTCCGAGAAGGGTGTCACGGGCGGGATCATTCCTGGGCAGGGCGGGGCGAGGCAAGCGGCGCGATAGACTGCGCCCGAGGAGAGGCCGATGGCGGAGAGCGAGGCAAAGGACCCGGAGACGGTGCTGCGCGAGCGGCTCGCGGGCTATTTCGCCGCCCACCCGGATCTCGGGATCGCCTCGGTGTACCTCTTCGGCAGCCACGCCGAGGGCCGCGACCATCGCGAGAGCGACATCGACGTGGCCGTCCTCCTCTCCTGGAAGCGTTACCCGACGGCGCGCGACCGCTTCGAGGCCCGCGTGAGCCTCGGCTCCGAGCTGATCTCCGCCCTCAACTTCAACGAGGTCGACGTGGTGATCCTGAACGACCTGCCGCCGCTCTTCGGACGGCGGATCGTATGGGAGGGTGTGCGGGTCTACCTCGGCGACCCGCAGGCGGACCTCGACTTCCTCTGCAACGTCCAGCTGCTCGCCGCCGATCTCGCCCCGTGGTTGGAACGGATGCAGAAGATCAAACTGGCGGCGCTGCGGCGATGAGCCGGCTGATCGAGCGCCTGGCCGAGCTGCGGCGCAACCTGGTACATCTGCGCAAGCTACGGCCCGAGGTCAAAGGAGCCGAGCAGCTGCGCGAGGACCTGTCGCTGCGCAACGATGTCCTCCACTCGCTGCAGCTGGTCTGTCAAATCGTCATCGATCTCGCCGGCGAGCTGAGCTGCCCAGCGCGGCAGACGGTTCGAGAACTACGCCGATGCGGTTCGTGCCCTGACCGCCTACGAGGAGTTCCCGCCGGAGGTGATCCGCACCCTGGTGCGACTGCCCGGATTCCGCAACGTGCTCGTGCACGAATACGTGTCGCTCGACTTCGATCGCGTGATCGAGGCTCTCGAGGATCTCGGCCCGGTCGAAGCCTTCGCCGCCGGTGTCGCCGCGCTGGTCGAACGCGGCGAGGTCTGAAGCCGCCGCGCGAGCGGCAGGCCGTTCGCGCGAGCGCCGGAAGGCGCCGGGATCTCGGCGCCCCAGGGGAGGCGGAGGAGGATCCCAGCCGGGCTGAGATGCAGTAGCCAACGGGGAAAGGAAGGAGCTACCCACCGCGCGAAGCGCGCCCGTCCTCAGAACAGACCGAGCTGCAGGCGCGCCGCCTCGGTCATCATGTTCTGATCCCACTGCGGGTCGAAGACGACCTCGACGTCGGCTTGGCGGACGCCGGCGATCTCCTCGACTTTGGTCTTGACGTCGCCGGCGAGGACCGGGCCCATGCCGCAGCCGGGGGCGGTGAGCGTCATCTGGATGACCACCCGGTTGCCGCCGTCCGGCAGCTCGGTCACCTCGCAGGTGTAGACCAGCCCCAGGTCGACGATGTTGACCGGGATCTCGGGGTCGTAACAGGTGCGCAGCGCCGCCCACACGCGGTCCTCGATCGATCCCGCGAGGCCATGGCCGGTCTGGCTCGCCTGGCTCGCGGACGCCGCCGCCCGCCGGTCCCGCGCCCGGGTCGGCCGCCGGCGCGGCCTCGGTGCCGGGCGCCGGCAGAGGCCCTTTGCCGATCGCGTCGGCGCTCTTCTCGTCGACCCGCAGGAGCTGGCCGTACTCGGTCATCACCGTGTAGCTGCCGCCGAGCGACTGGGTGATGCGCACGTGGGTGCCGGCGGGGAGGATCGTCGGCGTCCCCTGGGGGATCTCGACGACGCGGCAGTCGCGGCTGACGACGGCGTACTCTTGGGACTGCATGGCGGCGTGACTCTCGGGGTTTCGGATGGCGAGTCGGGTATCGGCCTGCCGGGCCGCCGGGCGGCGCCCTCGAATCGAGCTTAGCACAGGGGGAGAGGCGGGCTTGACCGGCCTGCTACCATGGCGAGATGAGATATCTGGTGACCGCCCGCGTCCGCCCCGGGCGCGAGGCCGCGCTCCTCCAGGCGATCGAGGAGGGGAAGCTCGGCCGGGGATCGGTGGCGGGCGGCGAGTACCTGCACGACATGGCCCGCGCCCGGCGGGCCGGGGACGGCGCGGCGCGCTGGGTCGAGGTCTGCTTCTGCGACGTCCCGCTCGACGAGGAGCGGCCGTACTGGGAGGAGTTCTTCGAGCTGGTCCGCGTCCAGGACGCCCACCGCCGCAGCCGCTGCCGCGACCTGACCGGCGAGGAGCCGTGGGCCTGCTGCGACTGCGACTGCTCGGCGCGGCTGGAGGAGCGGATGGAGGCCTGGGGCCCGCCGTTCCTCGAGACGCTGCGCGCCGCGGTCGGCGCGCAGGCCGTTGGCAACGTCGCGGGGCCCTCCGGGGGCGGCGGACCGCGCGCCCGTTGCGCCAGCGAAGCGCGCTGATGCTCCGCCGGCTGTTCTCCGCCTCCTGGCGCTCGCCGCCGTCCTGCTGGCGCCGCTCGCCGCCGGGCCGGCGCTCGCCGCCGATCCGCCCGGCTGGAAGCGGCTCGAGATCCCGGCGACCGGCTCCTACCTCTGGCGCTACCTGCCGCGGAGCCTCGATCCGTCGGCGCCGGCGCCGGTCGTCCTCTTCCTCCACGGCGCCGGCGGCACCCCCGACCTCTACAAGAACTTCGTCCAGGAGTCGGCCGAGGCCTCGCGGGCGGTCGTGGCGATGCCGAAGTCGAGCTCCGACCTCGGCTGGGGCCTGGGCGCCGACGAGCAGACGGTCGCCGAGAGCCTGCGCCTGGTGAAGGCCGACCTCGCGCCCGTCCTCACCGACGGCCTGCGCACCTCGATCGCCGGCCATTCGGCGGGCGGCGCCTACGCCTATCTCCTCGCCTACGGCGGCGCGGCGCGCTACAGCGCGGTCTTCACCCTCTCGGCGCCCTACTACCCGGTGCCGGCGGTCGCCGATCCGGCCTACGCCGCGCCCATCCGCATGTATTACGGCTCGACCGACCCCAACTTCACGGGCGGCGCCCAGGCGCAGCTCACGGCGCAGTGGGACCGCCTCAAGGTGCCGTGGCAGGAGGACGTCGCCGCCGGCTTCGGCCACAACACCTGGCCGCTCGCCTCGATGATGGCGGGGTTCGCGTTCCTGGTGGGGAAGAGCTACCCGGCGGCGCCGCCGCCCTGCGTGCCCGGGCCGGCCGTCCTCTGCCTCCTCGGCGGCCGCTTCCGCGTCGAGGCGACCTGGCGCGACGCCCAGGGCGACGCCGGCGCCGGCATGGCCGCCGGCTGCCCCGCCGACGGCTCGGGCCTCTTCTGGTTCTTCTCGCCGGACAACTGGGAAATGATGGTCAAGGCGATCGACGGCTGCGCCGTCAACCAGCGCTACTGGGTGTTCCTGGCGGCGACGACCGACGTCGGCTACACGCTGACGGTGACCGACACCCGGACCGGCGCGATGCAGCGCTACGAGAACCCGTACGGCCACGCCGCGCCGGCGGTCGACGACACCAGCGCGTTCGCCACCTGTCCCTAGCGGCAGGCCGATTCAAACCGATCTGTAATGGAACGGGGCGCCCGTGGGCGCCCCGTGAACCTGCCATGGCCGGCGCGCCGTTCGGCGTGCCTAGTGCTTGTCGGCGAAGGTCACCATCGCCGCGGTGCCCTTGTCGTCGGTCGAGAGGATGACGCTCACCTGCCGCTTGCCGTCGTCCGATTTGCCGGAGACGGTGCCGCCGTCCTTGCCGTTGGCGTTGTAGGTGGTCTTCTCGACCTTCAACCCCGAAGACTTCAGCTGCGACTCGTAGAAGTCCATCACCTGGGTGACCGAGTCCTTGGTCGAGACGGTGAAGGCGCCCGAATGGCCGTCGGAGGTGTTGGCGTCGAAGGTCCCCTGCGCCGCCGATCCGGGGTAGTTCGGCACGAAGGAGGGGAGGTTCTTCGGCGCCGTTCCGACGCCGGCCGCGAGCACCGACTGGTTCCCCTTCTCGTCGGTCACCTTGATGACGCCGCCGTCCTTGCTGTTGCCGTCGATCGTCATCGAGCCCTTGTCGGTCTTGAACGACAGCTTGCCGTTCTTGATGTCCTCGAGGTTCACCGTCGCGGTCTCGCCGGTCTTCTTGTTCTTGACCGTGATGGTCCCCGTCGAGTCGTCCTTGCTCACCAGCTCGAGGTCCGGGTTGGCGCGCACCAGCATCTCGGCGCCGAACATGGCGGGGTTCTTCTGCGCCTTGTCGACGAACTTCTTGCCGATGTATCCGAGGACGCCGAAGCCGATGATGCCGAGGACGACGATCACGCCGCAGCCGATGGCGATCCAGCCGAGGGGTCCCATGCCCTTCTTCGGGGGAGGAGGAGGAACCGCGCTTCCCTGCGAATAGTCGACGCTCATGGAGAGTCTCCTCGAGACAGAGGGTTGATGGATGGGCGGCGAGACGATAGCACGCGCCGGCCGGCGCCTCCAAGCCGGGGGGGTACAGGTCCGTTGGGTCCCGAGGACGGCCGCCTGGAAGGGGGTTCGGGAGGGTGGTCCCGAGGGCGGTCGCCCGCAGCGGACCCAACGGACCCAGTAGCCGGGGGCTGGGAACGCGGGGCTCGGGCGGCGCGGCGAGCCGTCTAACCGGCGGCCGCGCGGTAGGCGGCCGCGAAGGTGGGGGCGAAGTCCTCGAGCGTCGTGGGCGTGGTGTTCTCGGGCAGGCGCGGCTCGGCGGGGCGGATCTTCCCCGACTCGACGGCGCGGAGCATCTCGAGGTAGCTGGCGACGAGGAACGCCGGCATCCCCATCCCCACCATGGCGTCGTGCGCCGCCTCGTAGGAGACCTGCACGTAGGCGAGGTCGGGCCGGCCGATGGCGGCGCCGAGGATGGCCATCACCTCCTGCTGGGTGTAGTCGCGCGGCCCGAGGAGCTCGCGCGTCGTCTTGTCGCCGAAGCCGAGCTCGAAGAGGAGGCGGCCGGCCTCGTCGCCGATGTCGGCGGTCGCGATCATCGGCTGCGGCAGGTCGCCCGGCAGCGGCCCGAAGTAGGCCCCCTGACCCTGGATCATGGGGATCGCCGAGAGGAGGTTCTCCATGAAGGAAGCGGGGCGGAGGTGGACGATCGAGACGTCGTCCAGGCCGTCCAGGCGCTCCTCGTGGTCGTGGAGGCCGGCGATCGGCCCGGTGCCGTAGGGGACCTCGGCGCCGATGCTGCTCAGGTTGACGACGTAGGCGACGCCGGCCGCCCGCAGCGCCTCGGCGATCGCCGCGGAGACCCGGTTCTGCGCCGCGCGGAGGTCGTCGCCGGGGAGCTCCGGCGGGATCATCGAGAAAGCCGCCCGCGCGCCGTCGAAGGCGCGGCGGAGGAGCTCCGGATCGTCGAGCGAGCCGACGTGCGGCTCGCCGCCGCGCGCGGCGAGAGCCGCCAGCCGCTCGGCGCTCCTGCCGACGACGCGGACCTCGCGGTGATGCTCCAGGAGATGCTCGGCGATGCGCCGGCCGATGTGCCCGGTGGCGCCGAGCACGGTGATGACGTCGCTCATGAGGGACCCTCCCGCCCGGGCGGTCGCCTCGCCCCGGCCAGGAGACGGCCGGGCGGCGCCGCCCTCCCGGCTATCCTAACGCGATCGCCGGTAGTGGGTCCGTTGGGTCCGCTGCGGGCGGCCGTCCTCGGGACCCAACGGCCCAGTACCCGATCGCCCGCGCCGCCTCGCTCGGCGCGGCCTACCAGGCCCGGGCAGGCCCTACCAGACCCGGCAGGCGTTCGCCCGCACCATGGGGTCGGTCGGCTTGCAGCCGAAGGCGCGCTGGAACTCGGGCATGTTCGAGTCGACGCCGTTCACCCGGTAGCGGTGCGGCGAGTGGGGGTTGGTCAGCGCCAGCAGGCGCTCGATCTCCGGCGTGCGGTTCTCGCAGTGGAGCTCCGCGGCGCCGACGAAGAAGCGCTGCTCGGGGGTGAGGCCGTCGAGACGCTCCGGCGTCTTTCCTTTGTAGCGCTCCTCGAGGGCCATGTAGGCGATCCGCGCGCCGCCGTTGTCGGCGACGTTCTCGCCCAGGGTGAGGCGGCCGTTGAGCTTGAGGTCGCCCACCGCGGTGTAGCCGGAGTACTGGTCGGCGATGCAGGCCGAGCGCTTCTCGAACTCCCGCGCGTCGGCCGGCGTCCACCAGTTCTCGAGGTTGCCGTGGCCGTCGAACTGGCGCCCGGAGTCGTCGAAGCCGTGGGTCAGCTCGTGGCCGATGACGATGCCGATGGCGCCCAGGTTGTAGGCGTCGTCGCGCCCCAGGTCGAAGGCCGGCGGCTGCAGGAAGCCGGCGGGGAAGTTGATGTCGTTCATCAGCGGGTTGTAGTAGGCGTTGACCGTCGGCGGCGTCATCCCCCACTCGCCGCGGTCGACCGGCTTGCCGATCTTGCCGAGCTGGCGGTGGAGCTCGAAGGCGCGGGCGCGGAGAAGATTGCCGAGGGCGTCGCCGCGCTGGATCTCGAGCCCGCCGTAGTCGCGCCAGACCTCCGGATAGCCGACCTTGTTGGCGATCTGCTGCAGCTTGGCGAGCGCCTGCTGCCGGGTCGCCGCGGTCATCCAGGGGAGGGTCGAGATGTCGCTCCGCAGGGCGGCCTCGATCGCCTGCACCATGGCCGCTGTGCGCGCCTTGGCCGCCGGCGGGAAGACCCGCTCGACGTAGACCTTGCCCAGCGCCTCGCCGAGGGCGGTGTCGGTCATCGCGACGCAGCGCTTCCAGCGCGGCTGGTTCTCCTTCGCCCCCGAGAGAGTGCGGCCGTAGAAGGCGAAGGTCTCGTCGACGAAGGCGGCGGGGAGGAGCGGCGAGGCCGCATGGACGAGCTGCCAGCGGAGATAGCTCCGCAGGCGCGGCAGGTCGGTCGTCGCGAGCAGCCGGTCCATGCCGGTGAAGAAGGCGGGCTCGGTGACGTTGATCTCGCCGGCCGGCGCCGGGAGCGCCGCGAGGTAGCCGTTCCAGTCGAAGCTCGGGGTCAGGGCGGCGAGCTGCCGCCGGCTCATCTTGTGGTAGAGCTTCGCGGGGTCGCGGCGGGAGACGGCGTCGAGCGCTCCCCTGGCGAGCCCGGTCTCGATCTCGAGCACCGCGGCGGCGTCGGCCCGCGCCGCGGCCGGCGGCTCGCCGAGGAGCGCCAGCATGCGCTCGACGTGGGCGGTGTAGGACTGGCGCTGCTCGACCGACTTGGCATCGTTCTTCAGGTAGTAGTCGCGGTCGGGGAGGCCCAAGCCGCCCTGGCTGGCGAGCGCCAGGACCGCCGTCGCGTTCTTGAAGTCCTGCTCCGAGGAGAAGCCGAAGAACGCGCCGGCGCCCGCCGCATGAAGCCGGGCGACGAGCGGCGCCAGCTCGCGCTTCGACTTCAAGGCGGCGATGCGCTCGAGCTCGGGCGCGAGCGGCGCCGTCCCCTTGGCCTCGATCCCCTTCTCGTCCATGCAGCTGGCGTAGAAGTCGCCGATCCGGCGCTGGTCCGCGGAGCGGTGCGGGTCGTCGGCGCTCGCCGCCTCGAGGATCCGGCGCAGCGTCTCGCGGTTGCGCTCGGCGAGCTCGTTGACCCGGCCCCAGGCGGGCTGGTCGGCGGGGATGGGGTTCTCCTTCCGCCACACCCCGCAGACGTAGCCGTAGAAGTCGTCGCAGGGCGAGACGGCGGTGTCGAACTTCCAGCCGCCGCTCGCGGGCTGCGGCGATGGGGACGCCGCGGCGGCATGCAGAGCCGGGGCCGCCGCCGCGGCGAGGCAGGCCACGGCGGCGGCGATTCGCGTCACGGTGCGCATCGATCTCTGGGCTCTCATGGATCTACCAGACCCGGCAGCGGTTCTCCGGCGCCATCGGCGCGCCGGTCTTGCAGCCCCACGCCTGCTGGAACTCGGGCATGTTCGAGACCACGCCGTCGACCCGGTAGCGGCCGGGCGAGTGGGGGTTGGTGAGGGCGAGGAGCCGCTCCGTCTCGGGGGTCAGGCTCTCGCACCAGATCTGTCCCCAGCCGAGGAAGAAGCGCTGCTCGGGGGTGTAGCCGCCGACCTTGGTTTCCGGCTTGCCGCGCATCGTGTCGGCGAAGGCGATGCTCGCGATGCGCAGGCCGCCGTTGTCCGCCGTGTTCTCGCCCAGGGTGAGCCGGCCGTTCAGCTTGACGTCGTCGACCGCGGTGTACTTCGAGTACTGGTCGGCGACGCAGCTGGCGCGCTTCTCGAACTCCTTGCCGTCGGCGGGCGTCCACCAGTCCTGGAGGTTGCCGTTGGCGGCGAACTTGCGGCCGGAGTCGTCGAAGCCGTGGGTCAGCTCGTGGCCGATCACCGCCCCGATCGCCCCGAAGTTGACGGCGTTGTCCGCCGCCTGGATGTAGAACGGCGGCTGCAGGATGCCGGCGGGGAAGTTGATGTCGTTCATCAGCGGGTTGTAGTAGGCGTTGACCACCGAGGGCGTCATCGACCACTCGCCGCGGTCGACCGGCTTGCCGATCTTCTTCAACTGGCGCTGGAACTCGAAGCGGTTGGCTCGCTGGGCGTTGCCGAGGGCGTCGTCGTGGGCGATGCGGATGCTGCTGTAGTCGCGCCAGCGGTCGGGATAGCCGATCTTGTTGGCGACCCCCTGCAGCTTGACCTCCGCCGCCTTGCGGGTCGTCGGGGTCATCCAGGAGAGCGACTCGATGTCCTCCTTGAGGGCCGCCTCGATCGCCCGCACCATCGCCCGCGTCCGCGCCTTGGACTCCTGGCCGAAGGTCCGCTCGACGTACTCCTGCCCGAGCGCCTCGCCGAGCGCGCTGTTGGTCGCCGCGACGCAGCGCTTCCAGCGCACGCGGAGCTCCTTGGCGCCGGAGAGGGTCTTGCCGTAGAAGGCGAAGTTCTCGTCGGCGAAGCGCTTGGGCAGGAACTCGGCGGAGGCGTGGACGAGCTGCCAGCGCAGGTAGGAGCGCAGCGTCGGCAGGTCGGTCCTGGCGAGCAGGGCGTCCATGCCGCGGAAGAAGGCGGGCTCGGTGACGTTCAACGCGGTGACCGGCGGCGCCGAGATCGCCCGCAGGTAGCGCTCCCAGGAGAACCCGGGGGTCAGCGCCTGGAGGTCCTTGACGCTCATCCGGTGATAGATGTTCTGCGGGTCGCGCCGGCTCACCAGGTCGAGCGCCGACTTGGCGAGCCCGGTCTCGAAGCCGAGCACCGCGTCGGCGTCGGCGGCGGCGCGGTCGGCCGGCTCGCCGAGCAGGACGAGCATGTTCTTGACGTGCGCGACGTAGAGCTTGCGCTGCTCGACCGACTTGGGATCGTCCTTCAAGTAGTAGTCGCGGTCCGGCAGGCCGAGCCCGCCCTGGTCGACGAGCGCCAGGACCTGGGTCGCGTCCTTGAAGTCCTGGAGCGCGGTCAGGCTGAAGAAGACGTTGACCCCGATCGGGTGGAGCTCCCCGACCAGGCCGGGGAGCGCGGCGCGGTCGCCGAGGGCGGCGATGCGGTCGAGCTCGGGCTTGAGCGGCGCCGTCCCCTTGGCCTCGATCGCGTGCTCGTCCATGCAGGCGGCGTAGTAGTCGCCGATCTCGCGCTGGACCTGGTTGCGCTGGGCGCCCGCGGCGGCATCCTTCTCGAGGATGGCGTGGAGGACCGCGTAGTTGCGCTCCTGCAGCTCGTCGAAGCGCCCCCAGGACGAGCGGTCGGGCGGGATCGGATGGCTCGCCGTCCAGCCGCCGCAGGCGTACTGGTAGAAGTCGTCGCAGGGGGCGACCTTGGTGTCGAGCGCGTGGAGGTCGATGCCGGTGGGCGCCGGCGCCGCCGGAGCCTCCGCCGCGGCGAGCGGCAGGGCGGCGAGAAGCGCGGCGCAAGCCGCGGCGAGCAGGGCGATGGCCTTGGTCGGGTTCATGGTTCCTCGTACGGTGGTTGCGGGTGGAAGTTGCGGACCGTAAAGGCCCTGGCGCCCGCCAGTATAGCGCCCCCCTCGTCCGGGGCCGGTATAGGATTCGCCCGCCCCTCGGAGGTAGACGACGTGACGACGCTCCGCCCGCTTCGCCCGGCCCGCTCCGGCCGGACCGCTCTCCCCGGCCTCCTGGCCGCCGGCCTCGCCGTCCTCGCCCTCGGCGCCTGCCGGGCGCCGGCGCGGACCGCCACCGCCCCCTCGAGCGCGACCCTGCCGGCGCGGCTGCCGCTCCCCACCGGCATGCGGCTCGATCCCGCCGGGCGCTCGGCGGACGTCGGCAACATGCCGCTCGCCGCGCTCGCCGCGCCGGAGGGCGACCGCCTCGTCCTCCTCCTCTGCGGCTGGCGCGAGGAGGGGGTCCAGGTGGTCGAGCGCGCCACCGGCCGCGTCCTCCAGACCCTGCCCCAGAAGGCCGCCTTCCTGGGCCTCGCCTTCGCCCGCGACGGGCGGACGCTCTACGCCTCGGGCGGCAACGAGGACGCCATCTATCGATACGCCTGGCGCGAGGGGAAAGCCCAACCCGACGGCACGATCGATCTGCGGCCGAAGGAGGCCGGCGGACGGCCGGAGGAGAAGGGCTCCCAGAGCTATCCGGCGGGAATCGCCGTCTCGCCGGCGGGCGATCGGCTCTACGTCGCCGAGAACCTCGGCAACGACCTCGCCGTCGTCGAGCTCGCCGGCGGCCGCGTCGTCCAGCGGCTGCCGACGGGCCACTACCCGTACGCCGTCGCCGTCGCGCCGGACGGCGCCGTCTACGTCTCCGCCTGGGGCGGCGACGAGGTCTCGGTCTTCACCCCCGGCCCGGCGGGCCGGCTCGCCGCCGCCGGCCGCGTCGCCGTCGGCCGCCATCCCTCGGCCCTCCTCTTGAACGCCGACGGCTCGCGCCTGTTCGTCGCCCTCGCGAGCCTCGACGAGGTCGCCGTCGTCGACACGCGGGCGCGCCGGGTGATGGCCGAGCTCCGCGACCCGCCGCCGGCCGGCCCGTCCGAGGGGAGCACCCCGGACGCCCTCGCCCTGGCGCCGGACGGCCGGCGGCTCTTCGCCGCCGAGGCGGACGACAACGCGGTCGCCGTCTTCGACCTCTCGCCGGCGACCTCCGGCCTGGCGGCCGGCGGTGGGCGGGTCGCGGGGGCGGCGGGGGTTTCCGGCGACCGGCTGGCCGGCCGCATCCCCACCGAGTGGTATCCGACGGCGCTGGTGGTCGAGGAGAAGGGCGAGGCCGGGGGGCTCGTCGTCGTCAACGGCAAGGGGCGCGGCACGGGACCGAACCCCGGCGAGCACCAGCCGGGGGGCAAGAAGGATCCGCTCTCGCGCAGCTACACCCTGGGCCAGCTCGACGGCACCCTCACCTTCCTGCCGCCGCCGGCCGGCGACCTCGCCGAGATGTCGCGGCGGGTGGCGGCGGCCGACGGCTGGAACCGGCCGCACGCGGCGGCCGGCGCGGGGCTGCCGCCCTTCGAGCACGTCGTCTACATCATCAAGGAGAACCGCACCTACGACCAGATCCTCGCCGACCTGCCGCAGGGCGACGGCGATCCGTCGCTCCTCTTCTTTCCGCGCGCCGTCACCCCCAACCACCACGCTCTCGCCGAGCGCTTCGGCCTCTACGACCGCTTCCTGGTCAACGCCGAGGTGAGCAATCAGGGCCACCCCTGGTCGACCTCGGCCTACGTCACCGACTTCAGCGAGAAGATCACGCCGCCGGCCTACTCCGACCGCTATCCCGAGACTCCCGAGGGGGAGGACGTCGACGAGCCGGCGGGCGGTTATCTATGGAACCTGGCGGCGGCCAAGGGGATCGGCTTCCGCGACTACGGCGAGTACGGCAAGGAGGCGAAGCGGCCCGACGGCACGACCTTCTACACCTCCGGCAAGCCGGCGCTGGCGCCCTACGTCAGCCCGACCTATCCGCCCTGGGACCTGGACATCCCCGACAAGGTCCGCGCCGACGCCTGGCTCGCCGAGTTCCAGGGCTACGTCGCGGCGGGGAAGATGCCCGCCTTCGAGATGCTCTGGCTCCCCGGCGACCACACCTCCGGCGCGCGCGCCGGCAAGCGGACGCCGCGCGCCTACATGGCCGACAACGACCTGGCGCTCGGCCGCATCGTCGAGGCGGTCTCCGCCTCGCCATTCTGGAAGAGCACGGCGATCTTCGTCGTCGAGGACGACGCCCAGGACGGCCCCGACCACGTCGACTCGCACCGCTCGGTCCTGCTGGCGGTCTCGCCCTACAGCCGGGCGGGCACGGTGCACCGCTTCGTCAACACGACGGACGTGCTGGCGACGATCGAGGCGATCCTCGGCCTCGGCTCGCTCTCCCACTTCGACTACTACGGCCGCTCGCTCGCCGGCCTCTTCGCCGCCACCCCCGACCTCTCGCCCTACCGCGCGCTCGTCCCCGCGGTGCCGCTCGACGAGAAGAACCCGCCGGGAGAGAACGCCAAGCGCTCGGCGCGCCTCGACCTCGACCGGCCGGACGCCGCCGACGAGGCGCTCTTCAACCGCGTGCTGTGGCGGGCGATCAAGGGAGGCGGCGAGCCGCCGCCGCCGGCGCGGCTGCCGCTCCTCGAGATCGAGCGGGCGCGCTGAGCCGCGCCTCGGCGATCCGCCGCGGGAGAGACGATTCCCAAACCGCTCGGCGCAGCCTTTTATGCGTCCGGTTCCAGGACTTTTTGCAGCAGCCGATCGAACTCGAGAATTCGCTCTGGTGCGCCCAGGATCTGTGCGAACTCATGGACGAAAGCACGCACTCTTTCCAGATCGATGCGGTCCCCGTGCAGCGTGAGAAGCTGCTCGATGTCGTATCGATCCCGATCTCTCCAGGCGAGCGCCTTGTAAATGACGAGGTCTTCGGGAGTCGCGACCGAGATCTTCACCCCCCCGAACCTCACCTCGACAGCTTGCGCCAGGGCCTCCTGTTCAAAGGAGGTGAAGGCGAGGCTGATCTCCAGGGTGACCTTCGTCTTCTCATGCACGAGCAAGAGGACTTGGCTCTTCTCGGCGAACTCCAAGAAATTGGGGATCCGCGGACGAATCGAGCAATCTGCCAGGGCTTCGAGGATTTGGGAAGTATCCAGCCGGGCGGCGAGAACCGTGGCGTCGATATCGACGGTTTGGCGAGCGACTCCGTGTGCGATGACTGCGATTCCCCCGATCACCATACTGGGGGCATCGATGTGCCGGAGAGCCTTCGCCAAATCGGCGAGAGCCTCAAGGATTCTCTTACTTGGCCGCTTGGCCATGGGCCAGATAGAAACTGCGAACACGGACCCAGCAGCGCCGTGCCAGCTCGTTGTCGCGGCGGCGGGCCTCGTTTTCGGGAGGAGGCCAGCCGTGCATCGCACCGAACAGGTCCATCAGCTCCAACGCGCCCCGGATGGAGACAGCGGCATGAGGCCCCGCCTGGCGGCGTTCTTCTCGCTCCTGGCTTTCAACGGCCTGCCACCCCGCCACCATGCGGCGCAAATCCTCTGGGTTTTCTGGAGGGGTGGGTTGAAGGAAGCTCTTCACCTTCATGGAAGCTTAACATGCGGCTGGGGCGCTTGCCCTGCCGATCGGGAAGCCAAGAGCTACCCAATCGGAGAAGCTCCAGGAGAGGCTCTCGCCAGCAAAGAAGAGTTCAGCTATTCTTGTGCTGCGCGCAGCTATTGCGGCCAGCCGGCGCGCCGCCTCGCTCCGGCGCGCGCGAGCCCCAAGGGTCTTTGCCAGGGCCGTCATCGCCACCTCGCCGACGAGGGTTTCAGGAGGTGTTAAAACTGACTTCGTCGAGTCAAAAGCCAGAGAGAAGGGAGACAGCGCATGAAGAGCTCCGCGGTTGTTTACTGCTGGTTAAGCCTGGTCGTTCTTGCCCTGAGCACAGCGGCGTTCGCCGCGCCTGTGCCGTCGAAAGCCACATCCCCCAAGAGCTCCGTGGAAACAGCAACAGCGGACGTCCCTGCCTTCCTCGGTGGTACGAAGCCGGCCACCACCTGTGGATTTACATGTTTCCAAGTAATCAGAATATGTAGGAATAGCTGCTTTAACGGAGGGGGATCTAGCTGCGGGCCGATCGGTGACTGCACAGACCCCTGTGCGTACATCTGCCAATGCGCGGACATATTCACGGGCGATCCCTGCTAGCAGGATGCTGAAAAACTGGGGCTTTCGGCTTAAGTCGATGGTGTATTTCAGCGATCACCCGGTGGCTCGTTACAAGGCCTGGGTCAGCATCGGATTGCCTTTTCGCGCTCGTCTTGCCGGTTGGCCAGGCTCAATGGGGAGGTGGGTTTTTCATCATCCCGCTAGAGCTGAGGTGAGCAACGAAGGCTCACCGCCGGTGCTCCACCCCCGGCCCACAACAGCGCTCCGATCAGCCATCCTCTCGAGGGAGGATGGCGCCCCCTGCCGCTGGGACCCGCCGTAGAGACGCCCCAGTCCCTGACCACTGACCTGCCGAGTCCACCGCCGTCGGGGCGTCTCCACGCCACCAACGGCCACCAACGCCGGCGATCCGCCACGGCGGTAGACGAATGGGCCCATGCGGGTTATCCCGCGGGCACCGGCGATTCGGCGATTCGTGGCCGAAAGGAGACGCCCCGACGTCGGTGGACCCGCGAGGTCCGTGGTTACGGACTGGGGCGTCTCTACCCCCGAGGTGGGGATGTTCGCCGGGCGCTTCAAGCTGCCGACACCGGCGAAACCAACGCCGGGTCTGCGCGCCAGCGATCCGGCGGGCCGCTGACTGCGCCGAGGCTCGCCCCTCAGCCGGCGCGCCGCGCCTCGGCGATCAGCCGCGGCGAGGTGGCGCGGCGCCACGGCCGGCGGTCGTAATCGCCCCACAACCTGACGGGCTCGAGCCCGGCCTCCCGGCAGCGGCGATAGAGCTCGGCGATCGACCAGAGGCGGGCGCGGAAGCTCGCCGACGCGACCGCCTTTCCCGCGTACCGGTAGTCGAAACGCACCCGGCAGAGGCGGCTGCCGCGGGCGCAGCGCCACTCCTCGCGGACCATGAGCTCGCGGCGCTCGCCGTGCGCGCGCTCCTCGACCAGCCCTGCCGGCTCCGCCGCGCGGCGCCGCGCGGCGGGGGGGAACCACGCGGCGTCGAGCACGAAGCGGCCGCCGGGGCGCAGCAGCGCCGCGGCGGTGCGGAGCGCGCGGCTGCGGTCGCGGCCGCGGGTGAGGTGGACGAAGGGGTCGTCGACCGCGGCGACGAGATCGAAGCGTCCGGCGAGGCCGGCCCGCCGCATGTCGGAGGCGAGCAGGCGGACGTTGCCGCACGCGGCGAGCCGGCCGCGCGCCACCGCCAGCAGAGCGAGATCGACGTCGAGCGCGGTGACCGTTCCCGCCGAGCGGGCGAGGAACGCGGTGGCGCGGCCCGTCCCCGCCCCCACCTCCAGCACCTGAGCGTCCGCGGGCTCGCTCGCCGCCCAGGTCCAGAGCTCCTCGTCGCCGCGCTCGGCGAGCTCGAGGTCGTAGAACGGCAGGATCTTCCGATAGTACTCGCGGACCTCGCTGGCCGAGCTGTCGGGCACGCCGATGGAGGCATGCGAGACCCCTGCCCGCGCCAGTCCGCAGACACCCCTGTGGTAGGCTAGCCCGCGGCCGCGGCGCGCCGGCGGAACGCGCTGCGGCCATCCGAAGTCCCCTCGCGTCCCCATCGTCTAGTGGTTAGGACTCCGCCCTTTCAAGGCGGCAACACGGGTTCGAATCCCGTTGGGGATACTCTGTCGCTCAAGAGATCGGAGCGTACCCGTGCCGGTTTGTCCAAACCCGCCTGGGTTCCGCCAAACCCGCAGCGGTTTGGCTAAACCCTCCCGCGGTTCGAGCCTGCCGTGAGGCGGCATGACCAAACCGCGTGGCGGTACGCTCGAACCACGGGAGGGTTTGGCCAAACCCAGTGGGGTTTCATGGCTGCCGGGCGTCGGTACGCCCGTCGCGCGGCGCGGCACCCCCGTACCGAGGGGTGGAATCGCTATGCCACGGCGCGGCGAAGCCAAACCGCGTGCCGGTTTGGCGGTGCCGCAGGGTGGCGCGACGAAGACCCCGCGCGGTTTGGCCATGCCGCCGCGTGGTACCGCACGGGCGCCGCGGCGCCTCGCGCCGCCGCCGCATGGCATCGTAGTGCCGCGAGAGGGTTTGCCCACGAACGGTGCCTGTTCGGCCAGGCGCAAATGTGGCATGGTCCCGCCGGCGGGCGCGATGGCCGAGGCGCCGCTCGCCTTCATCACGCCGCCCCGCGGCAGGACCAGCCCGGGATCTTGTGAGCGCGGTGACGAGATATCAATCTGTCGTCGTCCACTTGGGTTTTTTACGCCATTTCGATCGCTCGTCGACACATCGATTCGATCGGCGATACGTCTCGTGTGTTGAACGCGATTGGATCACGAGCATCCCAGGGCATCACGAGCCCGGCGCCCAAGGCGCGAGCTGGTCCTTAAGCAATGGCGCATGATCGAGCGGGCCCATGGCTCTCAAAGAGGCGACGGATGGTCCGTCAGCGGACGACTTTTCGGCCTTTGACAAGCGGAGGAGGGACGGGCGGCGAGCTGGAAGTACTCCCTTCACGCCAAGAGATCGTTAACCAAAGAAATCTATTTACTCGGCGAGGTGGATATGAGAATGTGAGCTCGGATTTGCGTGCGGGGCATGCGCTGGAAGATGTCATGCCGAGGCCATGAGAGACGTCGCGAGTACTGATCACCGCCGGCCAGAGAACCCCCACCCGTAAGAAGGTGCCGCAGTGGTCCGGGCATCGCAGTCGATGTCTGACCTATCTGGAGAGTTCCAGCGCATCCGTTGCTACGGCGAAGGCTCCGCAGTCCCTTTCTCGCGAGTACGTGAAAATTGATGCGTCCAACCCAACACGGGCTCATGCTCGACCCTGGAACCCTGGTCGATCTCCTCCGCCGCCGCGTCGAGGAGAGGCCGGACCAGACGGCGTACGTGGTCCTCGGACGCACTGGCGCCGAGGAGTCCCGGGTCAAATATCGAGAGCTGGATCGGCGGGCGCGAGCCATCGCCGCCTGCCTGCAGGCGCAGGGCGCGGCGGGACGCCGCGTGCTCCTGCTCGGCCCGCCGGGATGGGAGTACTTCAGCGCCTTTCTCGGGTGTGTCTATGCAGGTGCCATCGCCGTCCCCACCCAAGTGTCGGGAGCGAGGGGGGTGGACCGGCTCGGCCCGCTGGCCGCCGACGCCGAGGCCGAGTTTGCCTTGACGGCCGGCCTGGCGGCGGACAGGTTCGATAAGAAGCTCGCCACGATGCCGGAGCTCCGGTCGATCCGCCGCCTCGGTACGGACCAGATCGTGGATGAGCTAGCGGATGAATGGCGGGATCCCTGCCTGTCACCCGACTCGATCGCCTTTCTGCAGTACACCTCGGGCTCGACGGCCTCGCCGCGCGGCGTGATGGTCACCCATCGCAGCCTGCTCTTCAACGAGCGCTTGATCCAGGGTGCGTTCGGGCAGGACGAGGACTCGGTGATCGTGAGCTGGCTGCCGCTCTTCCACGACATGGGCCTCATCGGCGGCGCCATCCAGCCGCTGTACGCCGGCGCGACCTGCGTCCTCATGGCGCCGGGCACCTTCCTCCAGCGGCCGGTGCGCTGGCTGGAAGCCATCTCGACCTATCGAGCGACGACCAGCGGCGGACCGAACTTCGCCTACGACCTGTGCGTGCGCAGGATCGGCGAGGAGGAGCGTGCCGGCTTGGACCTCAGCTGCTGGCGGACGGCCTTCAACGGCTCCGAGCCGGTGCGCGCGGAGACGCTGGATCGCTTTGCCGCCGCCTTCGCCCCGTGTGGCTTCAAGAGAGAGGCGTTCCATCCCTGCTACGGCCTGGCCGAAGCCACCCTGCTGGTGACGGGCGGCAAGGTGGCGAAGGCGCCGCGGGTGCTGAGCGCCTCCGCGCCAGCCCTCGCGCGCGGGCGCCTGGAGGCCGCGGCGGCGGGAGGTGCCTGCCGTCCGTTGGTGAGCAGCGGCCGGGTCCTGGGAGGCCAGCGGCTCCTGGCGGTCGCGCCCGCGGCCAGGACACCGTGCGCGCCCGGGGAGATCGGCGAGATCTGGATCAGCGGACCGGGCGTCGCCGCGGGGTACTGGAACCAGCCGGCGGAGACGGGGCGGACGTTCCAGGCGGCGCTCGCCGGCGAGGGGAAGGAGGGTAAGGATCGGTTCCTGCGCACCGGCGACCTCGGCTGCATCGTCGACGGGGAGCTGTTCGTGACCGGCCGCCTCAAGGAGATGATGATCCTGCGGGGCCGCAATCACTATCCGCAGGATCTCGAGGAGACCGCTCGCGCGGCGCATCCGGCGCTCGCCGGATCCCCTGCCGCAGCCTTCGCGGTGGAGGTCGAGGGCGAAGAGCGCCTGGTCCTCGTGCAGGAGTACGAGGGGCGCGCCCGGGACCTGCGGGCGGCAGAGCTGTTGGGTGCCATCCGGGTTGTGCTCGCCGAGGAGCACGAGGTCAAGCTCCACGCCGCCGTTCTCGTGCGGTTCGGCACGATCCCGCGGACCACCAGCGGCAAGCTGCGGCGCGGGAAGTGCCGTGAAGAGTATCTGGCCGGCGCGTTGACGCCCCTCGCCAGCCTCGCCTGGGAGGACGGGACGGAGCTCGCCGCCGAGAGCCAGCGGGAGCGGGCGCTCGACGCGGCTCCCGAGCGGCGGGCAGCGGTGATCTGCGAGCACCTGCGGGCGGCGGCGGCGCGCCGGCTGGGCACTGCGGGCTTCGCGTCCGGCAGCCCCGAGATCGATCCGGCAATCGCCTTGACCCGCCTCGGGATGGACTCCCTCGGCATCGCCGAGCTGGCGAACGATGCCGAGGTCGCCTACGGCGTCCCGGTCGACGCGGCGCTGCTCCTCGACGGCTGGAGCCTCGATCGCCTGGCCGCCTGGATCGCCGGCAACCTGCCGGCCGAGGTCCCGGCCATCCAGGCAGATCTCCGGCCGGCCGGAGAGCCCAGCGCGGACGACGGCGCGCAGTGGGAGCTGTCGCCCGACCAGGAGCGGATCTGGATGGCCGAGCAGATGCGGCCCGACGGCGGCGCGTTCCATCTCCAGGCGGGCTATCGCCTTTCGGGACCGCTCGACATCGAGCGGCTCGAGCGTGCCGTTCAGGCGGTCCTGCGGCGCCACGAGACGCTCCGCAGCACGTTCCGCTTCGCGGGCGGCCGGGTGGTGCAATCGACGGCGTCCGAGCCCTGCCCGCGGGTGAGAGTGGTGGAGGCCCGAGGCTCGCTGGCCGCGGCGCTGCAGCTCCTCGCGCGCGAGGAGCTGGCGCCGCGCTTCGACCTCGCCCGCGGTCCGCTGCTCCGCATCGCCGTGATGGATCCGGCCGGCGCCGAGTGCGCCCTCCTGCTCACCATCCACCACATCGTGTGCGATGCCTGGTCGCTCGGCGTATTCCTGCGCGAGCTGGGCGCGGTCTACGCGGCGTTGGCCGCTGGCCGGACGCCCGATCTGCCGCCGCTGCCTCTGCGCTACCGCGACTTCGTCCGCCGGCAGCGGCGGGCGGCGCCCGACGCCGCCAAGCTCGACGGCTGGCGGTCGCTCCTCGCCGGTGCGGCCCCTCTCGTCTGGCCCGTCGAGCCGGCCTCGACTCCGAGTGGTGCCGCCGGCGAGCAGCTCTCCTTTGACCTCGCGCCCGGCACCGCGACCGCGGTGCGCCGGCTGGCGCGCCAGCAGGGGACCACCCCCTTCACCGTTCTGCTCACCGCCTTTCAGCTCCTCCTCGCCCGCTACTGCCAGGTGGACGACCTGGTCGTGGCCGTGCCCGTCAAGGGACGGCCGCAAGCGCAGCTCGACGGCCTCATCGGCTTCTTCGCCCACCCGCTCCCCATCCGCTCCCGGATCGACGGCGAGACGACCTTCCTCGGCCAGCTCGCCCGCACTCGCGACGCGGCGCTCCAGTCGTTCGCGGGCGAAGGCGTCCCCTTCGAGCTCCTCGCCCGCATCATGGGAACCGCTCCCGGCGCTCAGGCGTTGCCCGTGATGTTCAGCCTGCTGCCGGAGGAGATGGCCGAGCTGCGGCTGGCGGGCGCCGCCGCGATGCCCGCCGTGCTGCGCGCCGGCACCTCGGACTGCGATCTGTTCCTTACCCTGATCGAGGGTCGCGGCGAGCTCCGCGGCTCGGTGCTCTACGACGGCGGCCGCTTCGCGTCGGAGACCGTGGGCCGGCTCGTCGAGGCCTATGTGGCCCTCCTCGCCCGGATCGCCGCCGAGCCGTCGCTGCCGATCTCGACCCTCCGCCTCGGCGGCGCGCTCGAGCAGGGAGTCGAGCGCCGGCGGGCCGCGGCACGGACGCTCGCCGTCGCCGCCTCGTTCACCGCCGATCCGGTCCTCCCCTTCCTCGCTTTCTGGATGGAGGAGATCGGCATCCCGGCGCGGCTCGAGCTCGCGCCGTACAACCAGATCTTCCAGCAGCTCCTCGACACCGCCGGCGCCTTCGCCCGCAATCGGGCGGGGGTCAATCTGGTGCTGGTGCGCGCCTCCGATCTGCTCGGCTCGCTGGACGCAGGGGAGGTTCCAGGGCAGATCGCGGAGCGCAGCGCGGACGAGCTGGCGGCGGCCGTGCGCGCCGCCGCGGCGGGCGCGGCGGCCACCTACCTCGTGTGCATCTGCCCCGAGGCCGCGGAGACGGAAGCCTCCCGCCGCTGGGAGGCCGCGCTCGCCGGCGGGCTGGCGGGGCAGGCCGGCGTCCAGGTGCTCTCCTCGGCGGAGACCCTGGGGAGCTTCCCGGCGCTCGAGCATCACGACCCGCACGGCGAGGCGCTGGCGCACGTGCCCTACACCGAGGAGTTCTTCGCCGCGCTCGGCACGGCGGTCGCGCGCCGGGTGAGCGCCATCGAGGGAGTCTTCCGTGCCAAGGTCATCGTGCTCGACTGCGACGACACGCTGTGGAAGGGGGTCTGTGGGGAGGACGGGCCGCTCGGGGTGGAGATCGACGAGCCGCACCGCCGCCTCCAGGAGCTGATGCTGGCGCAGCAGCGCGCCGGCATGATCCTCTGCCTGGCGAGCAAGAACAACGCCGAGGACATCGAGGCGGTGTTCCGCCAGCGGCCCGACATGCTCCTGCGGCGCGAGCACCTGACGCTCTCGCGCGTCAACTGGCGGCCGAAGTCGGAGAACCTCCGCGAGCTGGCGGCGGATCTCGACCTCGCGCTCGATAGCTTCGTCTTCGTGGACGACGATCCGCGCGAGTGCGCCGAGGTGCGGCAGGCGCTCCCGGAGGTCCTCGTCCTCGAGCTGCCGCGCGACCGCTCGCGCATCCCCGACTTCCTGCGCCAGGTCTGGGCCTTCGACCGCCCGGCGGTGACGGCGGAAGGGAAGAGCCGGACCGACCTCTACCGCCAGAACGCGGACCGCGCGGGCCTGCGCCGCCAGTCGAGCTCCCTCGCCGAGTTCCTGGCCGGCCTCGGCCTCGTGGTCGACGCCGCGGCGGCGCTGCCGGCGGAGCTGCCCCGCATCGCCGAGCTGACGGCGCGGACGAGCCAGTTCAACATGACGGGTATCCGGCGCACGGCGGCGGAGATCGGTGCTCTCCTCCGCTCCGGGGAGCTGGAAGCCCGCGTGACGCGGGTCCGCGACCGCTTCGGCGACTACGGGCTCGTCGGCGTCGCGCTCTTCCGTGCGCGGGGCGAGGCCCTGGAGGTCGATACCTGGCTGCTCAGCTGCCGCGCCCTGGGCCGCGGCGTGGAGCACCGGATGACGGCGGATCTCGCCGCCATCGCCGTGGGGAGAGGGCTGCCCTTCCTCGACATCGGATTCCGGCCCACGGCAAGGAACCAGCCGGCGCGCGATTTTCTGACCGGCCTGGGCGCTCCCCTCGCGCCGGGCGCTGGCGGCGGGCCGCACCGCTTCGCCGCCGGTCCCCTGGCGAGCCTTCGCTATGAGCCGCCGGCGCCGGCAGGCGGGGAAGGCGGCCCGGCGCGGGATCTCGGGTCAGAGGATGGGGATGGGGATGCGGCGGCGGTGGAGGAGGCGCCGGCGCACGGCACGGAAGCGAGGGGGTCGGCGGCGAACCGCATCCTCCGCCTCGTGCAGGATCTCGCCGAGCCGCGCCAGCTCGTCCGCGCGCTGCGCGCCCGCCGGCGGCGGCCGCGGCCCCTGGCGGAGAGCACCTGGGTCGCGCCGAGCACCCCCCTCGAGCGCGCGGTGGCGAGCCTCGCCGGCGAGCTCCTGGCCGTCGACCGCGTGGGCGGCGCGGATAACTTTTTCGACCTCGGCGCGCATTCGCTCCTCGCCACACAGCTCGTCTCGCGGCTGCGAGCCGCCTACCAGGTCGATCTGACGCTGCCGATGCTGTTCGACGCGCCCACCGTGGCGACGTTGGCGGCGCGGATCGAGGCGCTCCGGCCGGGTAGCGCGGCGCCCGCGCCGCCGCTCGTCGCCGGGCTCCGGCCGGAGCCCCTGCCGCTCTCCTATGCCCAGCAGCGCCTGTGGTTCCTGGATCAGCTCCACCCGGGCAACAGCTTCTACAACATCAACACGGCGGTGCGGTTGCGCGGTCCACTGGCGGCGCCGGCGCTCGAACGGGCGCTGGCGGCGCTCGTCGAGCGCCATGAGGCGCTGCGGACGCGGTTCCCGGCGCGCGACGGCCAGCCGGTGCAGGAGATCCTGCCGCACGCCGAGGTCACGATGGAGCTCGTCGACCTCTCCGGCCGGGCGGCCGAGGAGGGTCCGCGCGATCGCGAGGCGGCGGCGCGGGCGCGGCTCGACGCGGCCGCCCGGCAGCCTTTCGTCCTCGCCGAGGGACCGCTCCTGCGCACTGTGCTGGTGCGCTTGGAGGCGGAGGACCACCTGTTGCTCCTCTGCCTGCACCACATCGTCTCCGACGGCTGGTCGATGGGGGTGCTGGTCCGCGAGCTGTCGGCGCTCTACGCCGCCTGCCGCGACGGGCGGACGGCGCCGCTCTCGGCGCTCGCACCGCTGCCCATCCAGTACGCCGACTACGGGTGCTGGCAGCGCGAGTGGCTCGCCGCGGGGGCGCTCGAGGCGCAGCTCGCCTACTGGCGGCGGGAGCTCGCCGGCGCCCCCCCGGTGCTCGACCTGCCGACCGACCGCCCGCGCCCCGAGGTGGAGAGCTTCCGCGGCGCGCATCGCTCCTTCGCCATCCCCGCCGGCACCGTGCTGCGGCTGCGGGCGCTGGCGCGCCGCCACGGGACGACGCTGTTCACCGTCCTCCTCGCGGCCTGGGAGACGCTGCTCTATCGCTACACCGGCGAGGACGACCTCGTCGTCGGCGTGCCGGTCGCCAACCGCAACCGGGTCGAGGTCGAGGAGCTGATCGGCTTCTTCGTCAACACCCTGGTGCTGCGGACCGACCTCGGCGGGGATCCGCCGTTCGGCGAGCTGGTGAGCCGCGTGCGCGAAAAGATGCTCGGCGCCCAGGCGCATCAGGACGTGCCCTTCGACAAGCTAGTGGCGGAGCTGCAGCCGGACCGCGATCTCGGCGGCGCGCCGCTCTTCCGCCTCCTCGTCGAGTCCCACCGCCTGCCGGACCAGGACCTCACGCTCCCCGGCATGGAGGTCGACGTCCTGCCGCGCCTCGGCGGCACCTCGATCTTCGACCTGGTGCTCTCGCTCGAGGAGCGCGGAGAGCGCATCGCCGCGGACCTCGAGTACAACACGGACCTCTTCGAGCCCGCCCGCATCGAGCGCATGGCGGCGCACTTCGGGACCCTGCTGGCGAGCGCCGTCGGCGATCCCGGCCGGCGCCTCACCAGCCTCGACCTCCTGACCGCGGGCGAGCGGCTCCTGCTGGCGAGCTGGAACGCCACTGCGGCCGCCTACGACCCGGCCTGCCTCCCCCTCCGCTTCGCCGAGCAGGCCCGGCGCACCCCGGAGGCGACGGCCCTCGTCTGCGGCGAGCGGCGGTGGAGCTATCGCGAGCTCAACGCGCGATCCAACCGCCTCGCCCGCCGGCTGGCGAAGCTCGGCGTCGGGCCGGAGCGGCTGGTCGGCATCTGCCTCGAGCGGCAGGCGAACCTGCTGCCCGCCGTGCTCGCCGTCCTCAAGGCGGGTGGCGCCTATCTGCCGCTCGACCCCGCCTACCCGGCGGAGCGGATCGCCCTCCTGACGGCGGATGCCGGCGTCGAAGTGATCCTCACCGAGGGGCGGCTGGCGGGCGCAATCCCGGTGGGCGCGGCGCGGCGGGTCTTTCTCGACGCGGAAGAGGAGGCCATCGCCGGCGAGCGGGAGGACGACCCCGAGTTCGCCGCGACGCCGGAGAACCTCGCCTATGTCATGTACACGTCCGGCTCCTCGGGCCGGCCGAAGGGGGTCGCCGTCCGCCACCGCAGCGCCGCCGCCCTCCTGGACTGGGCGCTCTCCTGCTTCCTCCCCGAGGAGCTCCGCGGGGTTCTCGCCTCGACGTCCATCTGCTTCGACATCTCGGTCATCGAGCTCTTCGTGCCGCTCGCCTGCGGCGGCGCGGTCATCCTCGCCGGCTCCGCCTTCGACCTCCCGACGCTCCCCGCCGCCGGCGAGGTGACGCTCATCAACACCGTGCCGTCGATCGCCGGCCAGCTGGTGGCGAGCGGCGCGATCCCGCCGGCGGTCCGCGCGGTGAGCCTGGCCGGCGAGGCGCTCCCGGGCAGCCTGGTGGAGGATCTGTACCGGCAGCCGTCGATCGCGCGGGTGCTCAACCTCTACGGCCCGACGGAGACCACGGTCTACTCGACGTTCGCCTTGATCGCCCGCGGCGCCGCGGGCGCGCCTCCCATCGGCCGGCCCGTGGCGAACGAGGAGATCCATCTGCTGGGCGCCGGGCTGCAGCAGGCGCCGCCCGGCATCCCGGCGGAGATCTGCATCGGCGGCGAGGGCGTCGCCCGGGGTTACCTCCACCGTCCCGACCTCACCGCGGAGCGCTTCCGGCCCGACGCCTGGAGCGGCCGTGCCGGCGCGCGCATCTATCGCACGGGGGACCTCGGGCGCTGCCGCGCCGATGGGACCCTCGACTACCTCGGCCGCCTCGATCAGCAGATCAAGCTCCACGGCTACCGCATCGAGCCCGGCGAGATCGAGGCCGCGCTGGCGCGGCACGCGGCGGTGCGTCAGGCGGTCGTCGTGCCGCAGCGCCACCGGGCGGGGGGCATGCGGCTGGTCGCCTTCGTGGTGCCGGCGCAGGGCCAGGCGCCGCGGCCGGAGGAGCTCGCCGCCTTCCTGCAGAGCGACCTCCCCGCGTCCATGGTGCCGGCGCACTTCGTGCTGATGGAGGCGCTGCCGCTGACGCCGAACGGCAAGCTCGACCGCCGCCGGTTGCCGCTGCCGGAGACCGATGGTGGGGAGCGGTCGGGGCCGGAGCGCCCGCGGACGGAGGTGGAACAGATCCTCGCCGCCGTCTGGCGCCAGGTGCTGGGCCGCGACGAGGTCGGGATCCACGACAACCTGTTCCGGCTGGGCGGCGATTCGATCCTCAGCATCCAGATCGCCAACCGCGCCAATCAGGCCGGCATCCCCCTCACCCCGCGCCACCTCTTCCAGCACCAGACGATCGCCGAGCTGGCGGCCGCCGCGGCGCCGGCCCTGAAGGCCGCGGCCGAGCAGGGCGAGGTCACCGGCGCCGTGCCGCTGACGCCGATCCAGCACTGGTTCTTCGAGCCGGACCTCGCCGACCCCGGGCACTGGAACCAGGCCATCCTCCTCGAGCTGCGCCGCGCCTGGCCGGCCGCGGTCCTCGAAGAGGGCATCCGGCGCCTGCTGATCCACCACGACGCCCTGCGCCTCCGCTTCTTTCGGGACGGCGGGCGCGAGGGCGCGCGGTGGCGGCAGCTCTCGACCCCCGCCGGGGGACGCACGGACCTGGCGCTCGTCGACCTCGCGGCCCTCCCGGCCGCGGCGCGGGACGGCGAGCGCGAGCGCGCCATGGCGAGCCTGCAGGCGAGCCTCGACCTGGCGCGCGGACCGCTCCTCCGCGCGGCGGTCTTCGCGACCGCGCCCCCGTCGGCGTCGTCGCCGCGCCACCTGTTCCTTGTCGCCCATCACCTGGTGGTCGACGCGGTCTCCTGGCGCATCCTGCTCGAGGACCTGGCGGCCTCCTGCGCGGCGCTGGCGGCGGGCGAGCCCGTGCGGTTGCCGGCGAAGACGCTGTCGCTGCGCCAGTGGTCCGAGCGGCTGCAGCGGCACGCGCAGAGCGACAGCCTGCGGGCCGAGCTCCCCTACTGGTCGGCGGTGGAGCGCTCGGATGCCCCCGCGCTGCCGGTCGACTTCGAGCGCGGCGCCAACGACGAGGCCTCGGCGCGCCGGTTGGCGCTCGCCTTCACCGCCGACGAGACGCGCGCCCTGTTGCTCGACTTTCGCGCCACCTACCGCATGGACGTGGAGGAGACGCTCCTCGCCGTCCTCGCCGCCGCCGCGGCGCGTTGGACCGGGGCGGATCGCCTGACCGTCGACGTCGAGGGCCATGGCCGCGAGGAGATCGGCGCGGCCGGGCTGGCCGGCGATCCGTCGCGGACCGTCGGCTGGTTCACCACCATCTACCCGCTGCGCCTCGAGCTCGCGCCGGCGGGCGAGCTCCTCGACACGGTGAAGGCGGTCAAGGAGCAGCTCCGTGCGGTGCCCCGCCGCGGCATCGGCTATGGCGTGCTGCGCTACCTCGCCGCCGGCGGGCTCGGCGCGCCCCCGCAGCCCGGCGCCGGCATCAGCTTCAACTACCTCGGCCAATTGGACCACGTCCTGGGCGGCGACGCCCCCTTCGCCCTGGCCGCGGGGTCGACCGGACCCGCGCACAGCCCGCGCGCCCGCCGCCGCCACCTGTTGGAGGTCGTTGCGCAGGTCGACGGCGGCAGGCTCGAGGTGCTGTGGACCTACAGCGCGGGCCGCCATCGCGAGACCACCGTGGGCGCCCTGGCGGAGAGCTTCGCCGGCTCGCTCCGTGAGCTCATCCGGGACCGCTGGGCGGCTTGCCAGCGGACCTGGACGGGGCGCGACTTCCCCCTTGCGGGGCTCACTCAGCGCGAGCTGCAGCAGGTCGTCGCCACGGTGCCCGCGGCCGGCGCCGCGGTGGAGGACATCTATGCGCTGTCGCCGGCGCAGAAGGGCATGCTCTTCCACAGCCTCTATGCGCCGCGCTCGGGCATGTACATCATGCAGCTCGTCTGCACCCTCGGCGGCGACCTCGACCTCACCCTCTTCGAGGAGGCCTGGCGCCAGACGGTGGAGCGCTACACCACGCTGCGCACGTCGTTCCTCTGGGAGGGGCTCGACCATTCGGTGCAGGTCGTCCACCGCCACGTCGGGCTGGGCTGGACGGTCCTCGACTGGCGAGCGCTTCCGACGGTGGAACGGGACGAGCGCCTCGCCGCCTTCCTGCAGGCCGACCGGAGCCGCGGTTTCGAGCTGCAGACGGCGCCGCTCTCGCGCCTGGTGCTCGTCGCGACCGGCGCGCGCGAGCACCGCTTCGTGTGGAGCTACCATCACCTGCTCCTCGACGGCTGGAGCACCGCGCTCGTCCTGGCGAGCGTCGTCGAGCGCTACGAGGAGCTGGCGGCGGGTCGCAGCGGCGTGGCGGCGGAGCCGCCTTCCTATCGAAGCTACATCGCCTGGTTGAGCCGTCAGGCGGGCGCGGGCGCCGAGGCGTTCTGGCGGCGGCGGCTGGGTGGCTTCGCGGCGCCGACGCGTCTGCGCCTGGACCGCGGCGCGGCCGCCGGAGCGCGGGAGATCGAGGAGTTCGCGACGCTCGACGCGCGGCTCGCGCCGGCGCTCCACGCCGCGCTCCTCGGCCTGGCGCGCGCCAGCCGCCTCACCCTCCACACCCTGCTGCAGGGCGCCTGGGCGCTGCTCCTCGGCCACTACAGCGGCAGCGACGACGTCGTCTTCGGCACCGTGGTCGCCGGCCGGCCGCCGGATCTCGCCGGCGTCGACGCCATCGCGGGCCTCTTCGTGAACACCCTGCCGGTGCGCGCCCGGCTGGTCGGCGCGGAGCCCCTCCTCGGCTGGCTCCACGCCCTCCAGGATAGCGAGAGCGAGATGCGGCAGCACGAGAGCAGCCCGCTGGTCGACGTCCAGGGATGGAGCGACCTGCCGCGCAGCCAGCCGCTCTTCGAGAGCATCTTCTCGCTCAACAGCTACCCCATCGCGGGGGCGCTCCGCGGCGAGGGCCGGCGGCTGCACTTCAGGGACGTCGCGGTGATCGACTGGAACAGCTATCCGTTGAGCGTCGCGGTCGACGCCGTCGAGCACCTGGCGATGCGCGTCAAGTTCGACCCGCGCCGCTTCGACTCGCCGGCGATCACCGGAGCGCTGCGCCTGTATGAGACCCTGCTCGAGGCGGTGGTCGCGCGCCCACAGGCTCTGCTGTCGGAGCTCGCGGCGGTCATGGCCGAGGCCGATCGCCTTCGCCAGCTCGACGCCGGGGCCGCCTATCAGAGCACCGTGCAGCGCCGGTTCGAGCAGATCCGGGTCCGCTTGCAGGCTTCCGCTGATCCCCCATCCCCTACCGCTGGCGGCTCGGGCGAGGTGGCTTGACTCGCGCCGTCGCCATTCGATGAAAGGAACGCACATGTCCGATCCCGCAACCTCTAGGCCCACCCCGGATTTCACGCCGAAGTTCCGGCGCAAGACGATCGACTTCTCGCCCGGCAGCCTCATCCGGACCGAGCGCCTCACCGCGGGCTCCTCCATCCCCCTGGTGATCCGGCCGATGAGCGACGAGGTGGACCTCGTCTCCTGGGCCGAGAGCAACCGGGAGCTCATCGCCACCCGGCTCCTCGAAGAGCGCGCGCTCCTCTTCCGCGGCTTCCAGGTGCGGACGCCGGCCTACTTCGAGAAGTTCGTGCACGCGTCGTCGAGCGGTCCGCTGCTCGAGTACAAGGACCGCTCGACCCCGCGCTACGAGGTCAAGGAGCGCGTCTACGTCTCGACCGTCTATCCGGCCGACCAGCGGATCGCCCTGCACAACGAGGGCACCTACTGGACCCACTTCCCGCTGAAGATCTACTTCTGCTGCCTGAAGCCCTCGGCGACCGGCGGCGAGACGCCGATCGCCGACGTGCGCAAGGTCTACGCGCGGATCGATCCGGCGATCCGTGAGGAGTTCGAGGCGAAGCACGTCATGTACGCGCGGACCTACAACCCCGGGATCGGCCTGACCTGGCAGGACGCCTTCCAGACCACCGATGCGGAGGTCGTCGAGGACTATGGCCGGAAGAACAGCATCCATATCGAATGGACCCAAGACGGCCGGCTGGTGACGCGCCAGATCCGCCCGGCGGTGCGCCACCATCCGCTCTCCGGCGAGCCGGTGTGGTTCAACCATGCGGCGTTCTTCAACATCTGGTCGTTCGACGCCGCGGTGCGCGATGCCCTGCTCAGCTCCTTCGGCGAAGAGGGCCTGCCCTACAACACCTACTACGGCGATGGGACGCGGATCGATCCTCAGGTCGTGGCGCACATCCGCGATGCGTACACCGCCGAGAAGCTCATGTTCGCCTGGCAGGAAAACGACATCCTGCTGCTCGACAACATGTCGGTGGCGCACGCCCGCGAGCCGTACACCGGCGAGCGGAACATCGTCGTCGCCATGACGGAGGCGCAGTCCGACAGCGCCGCCTGAGGCGAGGCGGCGAGCTCCGGACGGGTCAAGCGAATGGATGGATTCAAGCTCTCTCCCCAGCAGAGGCAGCTCTGGCGGCTGCAGCAGGGCGCCGCGGCCGGGTACGCGGCGCGGTGTGCCGTGCTGATCGAGGGCGACCTGCGCGGCGAGCTGCTGGCGCAGGCCCTCGCGGCCGCCGTCCGCCGCAACGAGATCCTGCGGACGACCTTCGTGCGTCCGCCGGGTCTCGCGCTGCCCCTGCAGGTGGTCGTGTCCGCTCTGCCGCCCGACGTCGCGTTCCTCGCGGACGGCGGCGGATCGACCGCCGACGAGGGCCGCCGGATCGACGAGCTGTTCGAGCGTGAGGCGGAGCGGCGCGGCGACCTCGAGCGGGGTCCCGTGCTCCATGCCACGATCTGCCGGCTCGGTCCGGGACGGCACGTCCTGACGCTCGCCCTGCCGGCTCTCTGCACGGACTCGGCGGGGCTGTGGAACCTGGTCGAGGAGACGATCGGCTGCTACCGCGCGGCCCTGCTCGGCGGCGAGTCGGAGGCGCAGTCGGTCCAGTATCCGGACATCGCGGAGATCCTCAACGACTTCGTCGACGGGGACGAGACCGAGGCGGGGCGGGCTTACTGGAGCAACCGGCGCTCGCTGGCCGCGCCCGCGGCGGGTGCCGCGGCCGATCCCGGCGGCGCCGGCTTCGCGCCGCGCTTCCTCGCCCAGCCGCTGGCGCCGGCGCTCGCCGCCGGCCTCGCCACCCTGGCGGGACAGCTCGGCATCCCCGTCGCGGCCCTCCTCCTCGCCGCCTGGCAGGCGGTGTCCTGGCGGCTGGATGGCGGCGAGGTGATGTACGGCGTCTGCTGCGACGGGCGATCCCATCCCAGCCTCGCCAAGGCGCTCGGCCTGCTGGCGCGCTTCCTTCCCGTCGCCGTGCCGGTGGAGGGGAGCATGGCCTGGAGCGAGCTCGCCCGCCGGACGAGCGCCGCCGCCGCCGAGGTGCTGGCGTGGCAGGACTCCTACGCCTCCGAGCTCCGCGCGGAGGCGTGGCTCGCGCGCTGCTTCGAATACGAGGAGCGCCCGGCGCCGTGGCCGGCGGGAGACCTGCGGCTCACCCTGGTGCGGCAGCGGGTGTGCTTCGACCGCTTCGACCTGAAGCTCGCCGGCGTGCGTCAGGGTGAGGTCCTGTGGTCGGAGTGGTGCTACGACGGCGGTCGCTTCGAGCGGGCGGAGATCGAGCGTCTGGCGGAGCGCTGGCTGACGCTGCTGGGTGACGCCGTGGCGCACCCGGAGCGTCCGCTCGGCGAGCTGGATCTCCTGGGCGAGGCGGAGCGGCGCCAGCTCGTCTCGTGGAACGGCCCACGGGTGAGCTTGGCGCGGCAGCGGCTGCTGCCGCGGTCGATCGCCGAGCAGGCCATGGAGCATCCGGAGCTGCCGGCGGTCGAATGCGCAGGACGGCGGTTGAGCTACGGGGAGCTGAATGCGCGCGCCAATCAGGTGGCCCATCGGCTGCGATCGCTGGGCGCCGGGGCGGAGTCGCGGGTAGCCCTGAGCGCGCCGCGCTCGCTCGAGCTGTTGGTGGGAATGCTGGGGATCTTGAAGGCGGGCGCGGCGTACGTGCCGCTCGATCCGGGATATCCGGTCGAGCGGCTGGCCCACATGCTGGAGGACAGCGGAGCGGGGCTGGTGCTCGCGGTGCGCGAAGTGGCGGCGCAGCTCCCACCGTCGGCGGCTAAGGTGCTGTGGCTGGACGAGCCGGCGGACTGGGCGGGGATGAGCGCGGCGGAGCCCGAGGCGGCTCTCGACCCGGCGCAGGCCGCCTACCTGATCTACACCTCGGGCTCGACGGGGCGGCCGAAAGGTGTGGCGGTGAGCCACGCCAACCTGCTGCACTCGACGGCGGCGCGCTGGTCGCGCTACGGCGGCCGTATCGAGGGCTTCCTGGTGGTGTCGTCGCTGTCGTTCGACAGCTCGGTGGCCGGGCTGTTCTGGACGCTGAGCCGGGGCGGCATGGTGTGCCTGCCGGCGGAGGGTGGTCAGCGGGACGCTCTGGCGCTCGCGGAGCGCATCGGCGCCGGCGGCATCACGCATCTCCTCTGTCTGCCGTCGCTCTATGCGGCGATGCTCGAGTCCGCGGATCGCTTGCAGAGCCTGCGGGTGGCGATCGTGGCGGGGGAGAGCTGCCCGCCGGAGCTGCCGGCGCGCCATCGCGAGCGGCTGCCGGCGGCAAGGCTCTTCAACGAGTACGGTCCGACCGAGGGGACGGTGTGGAGCACGGTGTGGGAGGCGCCGCCGGACGGCGCGCCCCTCGCGTCGGTGCCGATCGGCCGCGCCATCCCCAACGTCGACGTCTGGTTGATGGACGCTGCGGGGCAGCCGGCAGCGGTGGGGCTGGCGGGGGAGATCCACCTCGGCGGCGGCGGCGTGGCGCGGGGCTACGTGAACCGGCCGGCGCTGACGGCGGAGCGGTTCGTGCCGGACGGCTTGAGCGGGGAACCGGGGGCGCGGCTCTACCGCACCGGTGACCGCGGCCGGTGGTCCGCCGACGGCGAGCTCTCGTTCCTGGGGCGGGCGGACCGGCAGGTGAAGCTCCGCGGCCACCGCATCGAGCTGGGGGAGGTGGAGTCGGCGCTGCGCTCGCACCCGGGGGTGGGTGAGGCGGCGGTGGTGCTGCGCGACGACGGCGCGCAGGGTCCGCGCCTGGTGGGCTACTGGAGCCGGCACGGCGGGCCGGCGTCGGCGAGCTCAGCGCCGGCCGAGCCGGAGCTGCGGGAGTGGCTGCGGGAGAAGCTGCCGGAGCCCATGGTGCCGTCGGCGATGGTCGAGGTCGCCGAGTGGCCGCGGACGCCGAACGGGAAGCTCGACGAGCGGGCGCTGCCGGCGCCCGACGAGGGTGAGACGGGCCGCGCCGGCAGCGCGAGCCGGCCGGCGCGGAGCGCGGTCGAGCAGCTGGTCGCGGCGGTCTGGGCCGACGTCCTGGGGAGGGCCCAGGAGCCGGGCCGAGACGACAGTTTCTTCGACCTCGGTGGGCACTCGCTGCTCGCCACTCAGGTGGTGTCGCGCCTGCGGTCGGCGTTCCAGATCGACCTCACGCTGCCGATGCTCTTCGCGGCGCCGACGCTGTCCGGGCTGGCGGCGAGCATCGAGGGGATGCGCCCGGACAGCGCGGCGGTGCCGCCGCTCGTCGCGGGGGATCGCCCGCAGCCGCTGCCGCTCTCCTACGCCCAGCAACGCCTCTGGTTCCTCGACCAGATGCATCCGGGCAACCCCTTCTACAACGTCAACGCGACGGTGCGCCTGCGCGGCGGGCTCGCCGTGCCGGCGCTGGCGCGGGCGCTGCGGGTGGTGGTCGAGCGCCACGAGGTGCTGCGCACCCGTTTTCCCCTGTGCGACGGCCAGCCCGTTCAGGAGATCGCCGCGGAGCCGCAGGCGGCCCTCGAAGAGGTCGACCTCTCCGGCTGGCCCGAGGCCGAACGGGAGTCGGCGGCGCAGGCCCGGTTGGCGGCAAGTGCCGAGCAGCCGTTCGATCTCGCCCGCGGACCGTTGCTGCGGACGACGTTGATCCGCCTGTCGGCGGAGGACCACCTCCTGCTCCTCTCCATGCACCACATCGTCTCCGACGGCTGGTCGATGGGCGTGCTGGTGCGCGAGCTGACGGTGCTCTACGCGGCCTTCCTCGAAGGCCGGACCTCGCCTCTCGCGCCACTGCCCATCCAGTATGCCGATTTCGCCTGCTGGCAGCGCGGCTGGCTGCAGGGCGAGGTGCTGGAGGCGCAGCTCGGCTACTGGCGGCAGCGGCTCGACGGCGCGCCCGCCGTCCTCGAGCTCCCCACCGATCGCCCGCGCCCGGCGCTGCAGCGCTTCCGCGGCGAGACGCGGAGAAGGATCCTCAGCCCCGGGCTGCGCGAGGCGATCACCGCGCTCGCCCGCCGCGAGGGCGTCACTCTCTTCATGGCCCTCGCCGCCGCCTTCGACGTCCTGCTCCACGACTACGTCGGCCGCGACGACATCGTGATGGGCACCAACGTGGCGAACCGCAACCGCCAGGAGACCGAGGGGCTGGTGGGCTTCTTCCTCAACCAGCTCGTGCTGCGCACGGACCTCGGCGGCGACCCCAGCTTCGTCGAGCTGCTGGCGCGGGTGCGCGAGACCGCCCTCGGCGCCTACGCCCATCAGGACCTGTCGTTCGACATGCTGGTGGCGGCGATCCGCCCCGAGCGCACCGCCAGCCGCTCGCCCCTCTACCAGGTCTTCTTCACGCTGCACAACGCGCCCCTCGGCCCGATCGAGCTGCCCGGCCTCACGGTGACGCTGGTCGATTCGCCGCTGGGCACGGCCAAGTTCGACCTGGCGATGGCGCTCGAGGAGACCGACCAGGGGCTGCTGCAGTCGATCGAGTACGACGTCGACCTGTTCGACGGCGACACCATCGAGCGGATGCTGGGGGAGTACGAGGCCGTCGTGGCGCACGCCGTCGCCCATCCGGAGGACCGGCTGAGCAAGATCGAGGGCGCGCTGGCGGCGGCGCGCCGGGAGCGCCAGCGGGCGCGCAACCGCGACCTGCAGACGGTGAGCTCGGAGAAGCTCAAGCGGGCGCAGCGCCGGCAGGCGGCGGTCTAGGACATGGACAGGCGAGACGGCGACAGCGAGGAGAGAGGAAGCGTGATCCAGGAACGACCGATCACCGGGTACCGGATGTCTCCCCAGCAGCGGCGGGTGTGGCGCCTGCTCGAGCTCGGGGGCGACCCCGCCGCCTGGCGCGCGCTGTGCGCCGTGCGCCTCGCGGGGCCGCTCGACCCGGAGGCGCTGCGGCGGGCGATCCGCCGCACCGTCGAGCGGTACGAGATCCTCCGCACCACCTTCCGCACCCCCGCCGGGATGAGGCTGCCGCTCCAAGTGATCGCCGAGCCGGGCGACAGCAGGCTCGCGTCCACCCTGCGGATCGTCGATGCCGCCTCGGAAGAGGACTTCATCGCCCGGCGCTTCGACCCGCCAGGGCGGCAGGCTTTCGACCTCGAGGACGGGCCGTTGCTGGAGCCGACTCTGGCGATCCTGTCGCCGGGGCGCGCCCTCTTGCTCCTCGACCTCTCCGCTCTGTGCGCCGATGCCGTGGGGCTGCAGCAGCTCGTCCGCGCCATCGCAGAGACCTGTGGCGGCGTGGCGCCGGCAGGCGAGGAGACGGCGGAGCCCATGCAGTATGCCGACTTCTCCGAGTGGCAGAGCGAGCTCCTCGAATCACCGGACACGCGCGAAGGGCTCGAGCACTGGCGCCGGCGGAGCGGCGCCGGCGAGGCGAGCGCCGGGGGCTCGGCCGGGCTCGGCACCGGCGCCGGCTTCGCGCCGCGGTCGTTCGAGGTCGCGCTTCCCGCGGCGCAGGTCGCCCGGCTGGCGAGTCTCGCCGGCGAGTGGGGCAGCACGCCCGCGACCCTGCTGCTCGCCTCCTATCAGGCGCTCTGGGCACGGCTGGACGGTGCGGCGCCAGGGCGTCCGGAGACGCTCGGCCTCGGCTCGCCCAACCGCAAGTACGCCGGGCTGGAGGAGGTGGTGGGCCTCCTCGCGCGCTTCCTGCCCATGCCGCAGCAGCGCGATCAGGGCATCTCCTTCCGCCGGCTCGCCGCCGAGCAGGAGGAGGCGGTCGAGCAGGGCCGTGAGTGGGAGGAATACTGCCCGAACCCGGAGCCCGAGGAGTCCTACTTCGCGCGCTGCTTCGAGCCTGAGGAGCGTCCGGAGCCATGGACGGCGGGCGAGCTGCGGTGGACGATCGTGCGGCAGCGGGCGTGCTTCGACCGCTACGACGTGAAGCTCGCCTGCGTACGCCAGGGCGAGCTCCTGTGGTCGGAGTGGTCTTACGACAGCGGCCGGCTCGAGCGCGCGGAGGTCGAGCGGCTGGCGGAGCGCTGGCGGACGCTGCTGGGAGACGCCCTGGCGCATCCGGAGCGGCCGCTGTGGGACCTCGAGCTGCTGGGTGAGGCGGAGCGGCGCCAGCTCGTTTCGTGGAACGGACCGCGGAGCGCCTATGACCGGGAGCGGCTGCTGCCGCGCTGGATCGCCGAGCAGGATGCGGGATCGCCGGCCATCGAGTGCGCCGGCCGGCGGTTGAGCTATGGGGAGCTGAACGCGCGGGCCAACCAGGTGGCGCACCGTCTGCGTTCGCTGGGCGCGGGGGCGGAGTCGCGGGTGGCCCTGAGCGCGCCGCGCTCGCTCGAGCTTCTGGTTGGGATGCTGGGGATCCTGAAGGCGGGTGCGGCGTACGTGCCGCTCGACCCGGGGTACCCGGTCGAGCGGCTGGCCTACATGCTGGAGGACAGCGGGGCGGAGCTGGTACTCGCAGTGCGGCCGGTGGCGGAGCGTCTGCCGTCGTCGCCGGCGCAGGTGCTGTGGCTGGACGAGGCGGCGGAGTGGGCGGGGATGAGCGCGGCGGAGCCCGAGGTGGCTCTCGATCCGGCGCAGGCGGCCTACCTGATCTACACCTCGGGCTCGACGGGGCAGCCGAAGGGAGTGGCGGTGAGCCACGCCAACCTGCTGCACTCGACGGCGGCGCGCTGGTCGCATTACGGCGGCCGCGTCGAGGGTTTCCTGCTGGTGTCGTCGCTGTCGTTCGACAGCTCGGTGGCGGGGCTGTTCTGGACCTTGAGCCAGGGCGGCATGGTGTGCCTACCGGCGGAGGGCGGCCAGCGGGACGCGCTGGCGCTGGCGGAGCGGGTCGGCGCCGGCGGCATCACGCATCTGCTCTGCCTGCCGTCGCTCTATGCGGTGCTGCTCGAGTCCGCGGATCGTCTGCAGAGCCTGCGGGTGGCGATCGTGGCGGGGGAGATCTGCCCGCCGGAGCTGCCGGAGCGCCATCGCGAGCGGCTGCCCGCGGCGAGGTTCTTCAACGAGTACGGTCCGACCGAGGGGACGGTATGGAGCACGGTGTGGGAGGCGCCGCAGGACGGCGGGCCTCTCGCGGCGGTGCCGATCGGCCGGCCGATCGCCAACGCCGACGTGTGGGTGGTCGAGGCCGGCGGCCGGCCGGCGCCGATAGGGATGGAGGGGGAGATCCAGATCGGCGGCGGCGGCGTGACGCCGGGCTATGTGAACCGGCCGGCGCTGACGGCGGAGCGGTTCGTGCCCGATGGGCTGAGCGGCCGGTCGGGGGCGCGGCTCTATCGCACCGGCGACCGCGGGCGGTGGTCCGCCGACGGCGAGCTCTCGTTCCTCGGGCGGGCGGACCGGCAGGTGAAGCTCCGCGGCTATCGCATCGAGCTGGGCGAGGTGGAGTCGGCGCTGCGCTCCCACGCGGGCGTCGGGGCGGCGGCGGTGGTGCTGCGCGATGGCGCGCAGGGTCCGCGCCTGGTGGGCTACTGGAGCCGGCGCGGCGAGCCGGCGGCAGGGGCCTCTCAGCCGGAGCTGCGGGAGTGGCTGCGGCAGAAGCTGCCGGAGCCCATGGTGCCGTCGGCGCTGGTCGAGGTCGCCGAGTGGCCGCGGACGCCGAACGGCAAGCTCGACGAGCAGGCCCTGCCGGCCCCCGAGGCCGCCGGCGCGCTCCGCCCCGGCGAACCGGCGCGCACCGGCATCGAGGAGGTGGTCGCGGCGGTGTGGGTAGACGTCCTGGGCAGCGCGCGGGAGCCGGGCAGGAACGACAGCTTCTTCGATCTCGGCGGGCACTCGCTGCTCGCCACCCAGGTGGTGTCGCGCCTGCGGGCGGCGTTCGAGGTCGATCTCACGCTGCCGATGCTCTTCGCGGCGCCGACCGTGGCCCTCCTCGCGGCGCGCATCGAGGAGATGCGGCCGGGCAGCGCGGCGGCGGCGCCGCCGCTCGTGGCCGGACGCCGTCTGGAGCCCGTGCCGCTCTCCTTCGCCCAGCAGCGCCTCTGGTTCCTCGACCAGCTCCACCCGGGCAACCCCTTCTACAACATCAACACGGCGGTGCGGCTGCGGGGCGCGCTCTCGGTGCCGGCGCTCGCCCGCACGTTGCGGGCGATGACGGCGCGGCACGAGACCCTGCGCACGCGCTTCCCCCTGCGCGGCGGCGAGCCCATCCAGGAGATCGCCGGGGAGGGCGCCGATGGCGCGCCGGGCGAGGTCGCTCTCGAGCATCTCGACCTCTCCGGCTGGGCGGCCGAGGACCGCGAGGCGGAGGCGCGCCGGCGGCTCGAAGCGAGCGCCCGGCAGCCCTTCGACCTGGCGCGGGGGCCGCTGCTGCGGGCGCTGTTGGTGCGGCTCGGGCCGGAGGACCACCTGCTGCTCCTCATCCTGCACCACATCGTCGCCGACGGCTGGTCGATGGGCCTCTTGGTGCGCGAGCTGACGGCCCTCTACGCGGCCTTCCAGGAGGGGCGGCCGTCGCCGCTGCCGCCGCTGCCGATCCAATATGCCGATTTCGCCTGCTGGCAGCGCCGTTGGCTCCAGGGCGAGGAGCTCGAGGCGCAGCTCCGCTACTGGCGCGAGCGGCTGGCGGGCGCCCCCGTGGCCCTCGACCTGCCCCTCGACCATCCGCGCCCGGCGGCGCCCGCCTTCCGCGGCGCTACCCATGCCTTCACCCTCGCCGAGGAGACCTCCCGCCGGCTGCGGGTGCTGTCCCGCGGCCAGGACGTGACGCTCTTCATGACGCTGCTGGCGGCGTTCGGCGTGCTGCTGCGCTATCTCACCGGCGCCGAGGACATCGTGGTGGGCACCAACGTCGCCAACCGCAACCGCGAGGAGACGGAGGGGCTGGTGGGCTTCTTCATCAACCAGCTGGCCCTGCGCAGCGACCTCGGCGGCGACCCCACGTTCCTCGCGCTGCTGGGGCGGGTGCGGCAGACCACCCTCGAGGCCTACGCCCACCAGGACCTGCCCTTCGACATGCTGGTGGCCGACATCCGCCCCGAGCGCAGCGTCGCGCGCTCGCCCTTCGTCCAGGTGAAGATCGACGTCACGCGGGCGCTCGAGCCGATCGGCGAGCTGGCGGGCCTCGCCGTCGACGCGCCGGAAGCCATCAACACCGCGCTGCACTGCGAGCTGCAGCTCTTCGTCGAAGAGACGGCGACCGTCCTGCGCGCGGCCTTCATCTACGACCGGGATCTCTTCGCGCCATCGACCATCGCTCGTCTCGAGGAGGGGTATCGGACGGTCCTCGAGGCGTGCGTCGAAACCCCGGAGCTGCGGCTGAGCGAGCTCCTGGATCGGCTGGCGACCGGCGACCGGCGCCATGAGAGCGAGCGCAGGCACAGCTTCCAAGGCGCCTTTCAAGAGCGGCTCCGCCGCGCGCAGGAGCGCCCCGCTTAGGGCCGCGCCGTCATCGGACGAGAGGAAGCGAAAAGTATGGAACAGACGGTCCGCGGATTTCTGCTCTCGCCACAACAGACTCGCCTGTGGCTGCTCCAACAGCGCGACGGCGCGCCGTTTCGCGCCCAGTGCGTCGTCCGCATCGCGGGCCGCCTCGATCCGCTCGCCCTCGCCGCGGCCGTGCGCCGCGCCGTGGCGCGCCACGAGATCCTGCGGACGACGTACTCCTGCCTGCCCGGGATGACGGTGCCCCTCCAGGTGATCGGTGTGGAGGAAGGCTTCATCTACCAGGAGTGCGACCTGCGCGGCCTCGCTTCCGATGCGCAGCGCGCCGGCCTGCGGCAGGCCGAGGAACGCGGCCTCCTCCTGCCCTTCGATTACGCCAGCGGGCCGCTGGTGTCGGCGACCCTCGCGGCGCTCGCGCCCGAGCGGCATGCGCTGGTGCTGACCCTGCCGTCCCTCTGCGTCGACCGCCAGGGGCTGCGCAATCTGGTCCGCGAGATCGCCCGCTGCTACGGGGCGCAGGTCTCCGGCCAGGAGCTCCCCGAGCCGCCGCTCCAGTACGCCGACTACTGCGGGATCCTCAACGACTTCCTGCAGTCGGAGGATGCCGCGGCCGGCCGCGAGTACTGGCGCAAGCAGGCGCCCGAGGCGCTCGGCGCCCGTCGCGCGGCTCATCTCCCCGGCCAGAAGCCGGTTGCCGAGCGCGCCGAGTTCGCCCCCGCCGTCGAGCCCGTCGAGGCGGCGGTGGCGGATGCGGAGGGACTCGCGGAGCGGGCGCGCGCCCTCGGGGTGACGGAGGCGGATCTGCTCCTCGCCGCCTGGGCGGCCCTCCTCGAGCGACTGGCCGGTGCGGCGGTGCCGATCGGTGTCGCGGACGGCGGCCGCCGCTATCCGGAGCTCCAGGAGGCGCTGGGCCTGATGGCGCGCTACCTGCCGGTCGAGCTGGGCGCCACTGGCGGCGCGCCGCTGGCCGCGCTGGCGGATCTCGCAGGGCGGACGCTCGGCGAGCACCGCGACTGGCAGGAGTCGCACGAGCCGGCAGCGAGCGCCGCCTCCTATCTCGCCTACTGCTTCGAGTACGTGGAGGCGTGGGAGCCGGAGGAGTCCGCCGGCGTCTCGTTCGCCGCGGAGCGGGAGTGGGCGTGCGGCGAGCGTTTCGATCTGAAGCTCGCCTGCGTGCGGCGGGGCGGGGCGCTCTCGGCCGAGCTGCACTACGACGGCACCCGTTTCGAGCGTGCCGAGGTCGAGCGGCTGGCGGAGCGCTGGCGGACGCTCCTCGCCGATGCGCTGTCTCATCCGGAGCGGGCGGTGGGCGAGCTGGAGCTGCTGGGCGAGAGCGAGCGCCGGCAGGTGCTGGGCGCCTGGAGCGGCAACCGGCGGGAGTATGCGCCGGGCCCGCTGGTGCCGCGCTGGATCGCGGAGCAGGCGGCGCGGCACCCGGAGCGGCCGGCGGTCGAGCACGAGGGCGAGCGTCTCAGCTACGGCGAGCTCGCTTCCCGCTCCGGACAGGTGGCGAGCCGTCTGCGGGCTCTGGGGGTGGGGACCGAGTCGCGGGTGGGCCTGTGCGTGCCGCGCTCGCTCGAGATGGTGGTGGGGCTCCTGGGGATCCTACGGGCCGGCGGCGCGTACGTGCCGCTCGATCCGAGCCATCCGGCCGAACGCCTGGAGTGGCTGCTCGCCGACAGCGGGGCGCGGCTGCTGCTGAGCACGCGGCGGCTGGCGTCGCGGCTGCCGTCCTCGGCAGCCCAGGTGCTGTGCCTGGACGAGCCGGCGGAATGGGCGGCCTGGGATGCGCAGCCGGACGCCGAGCCGGACCTCGATCCCGCGCAGCTGGCCTATCTGGTCTACACCTCGGGCTCGACCGGCCGTCCGAAGGGGGTGGCGGTCGAGCACCGCCAGCTCCTCAACTACGTGCAGGGGATCGTCGAGCGGCTGCGGCCGGAGCCCGGGTCGCGCTTCGGGCTGGTGTCGACCTACGCGGCCGATCTCGGGTACACGATGCTGTATCCGGCGCTCTGCACCGGCGGCTGCCTGGAGGTGGCGAGCGAGGAGCGCTCGGGGGATGCGGCGGCGCTCGCCGAGCGGTTCGAGTCGCACCCGGTGGACTACCTGAAGATCGTGCCGTCGCACCTGCGGGCGCTGCTGAGCGGCGCGCGGCCGGAGCGGCTGCTGCCGCGGCGGGGGTTGGTGCTGGGGGGGGAGGCGTGCGGCTGGGACCTCGTGTCGCGGCTGCGCGAGCTGGCTCCGGGTTGCGCGCTGTGGAACCACTACGGTCCGACGGAGACGACGGTCGGCGCGCTGTGCGGTGAGGTGCCGGTGGAGGCGGCGGCGGCGGCGAGCGCGACGGCGCCGCTCGGCCGGCCGCTGGGCAACGCCGAGGTCTACCTGTTCGACGGCGGGCTGCAGCCGGTGCCGGTGGGGCTGGCGGGCGAGATGTACCTGGGTGGCGCCGGGGTGGCGCGGGGCTATCTGGGGCAGCCGGACCGCACGGCGGAGCGCTTCGTGCCGCACCCGTTCGGGGGCGGCGGCGAGCGCCTCTACCGAAGCGGCGACCTGGGCCGCTGGCTGGCCGACGGCGCGGTGGAGTTCCTGGGGCGCGCCGACGACCAGGTGAAGATCCGCGGCTACCGCGTGGAGCTGGGGGAGATCGAGGCGGCGCTCCGCAGCCATGCGGGGGTGCGCGAGGCGGCGGTGTTGGCGCGCGACATCGGCGGCGGGGAGCGCCAGCTCGTGGCCTACGCCACGCCGGCCGAGACCGCCGAGACCGCCGAGACCGCAGAGGCCGGGGAGCCGGCCGCGGCCGAGCCGGCGAGCGGCGCCGGGCTGCGCCGCTTCCTGGCCGAGCGGCTGCCGGCCTACATGGTTCCGGCGGCCGTCGTCATCCTGCCGCGCCTGCCGCTGACGCCCAACGGCAAGCTGGATCGCCAGGCGCTGCCGGCGCCGGAGCAGACGGCCGGAGCGGAGACGGCGCGGCTGCGCAGCCCGCTCGAGGAGGTGATCGCCGGCACCTGGTCGGAGGTGTTGAACCGGCCCGAGCTGGTGGGTGCCGAGCAGAATTTCTTCGACCTCGGCGGGCACTCGCTGCTCGCCACCCAGGTGACCTCGCGGCTGCGTGCCGCCCTGGGGGTGGAGGTCCCGGTCATCTGGCTGTTCGATGCGCCGACCGTGGCGGCCCTGGCGAGCCGTATCGAGCGCCATCGGCGGGAGCAGGAGAACCTCCTTCCGCCGCCGCTCGTGCGGGTGCCCCGAGACCGGCCGCTGCCGCTCTCCTTCGCCCAGCAGCGCCTCTGGTTCCTCGACCAGCGCAACCCCGGCAGCTCGTTCTACAACACCAGCAGCGCCATCCGCCTGCTCGGTCCGCTCGATGTCGACGCGCTGCGCCAGGCCGGCGAGCAGCTCGTCGATCGCCATGAGGTGCTCCGCACCGTCTTCGGCGCGGTGCAGGGGCTGCCGGCGCAGATCGTCCAGCCCGCGGTGCGCTTCGACCTCCCGGTCGAAGACCTCACGAGCTTCCCGCAGGCCGCGGCGGAGGCGCTGCGGATGGCGCAGGCGGAGTCCGTGGCGCCGTTCGACCTGGCGAGCGGACCGCTGCTGCGCGCCCGCCTGTTGCGCCTCGCCGAGGACCACCACGTCCTGGTCTGCACCATGCACCACATCGTCTCGGACGGCTGGTCGGTGGCGGTGCTGGTGCGCGAGCTGATGGCGCTCTACGCCGCCTTCCTCGAGGGGCGTCCCTCGCCGCTGGCGCCGCTGGCGGTCCAGTATGGCGACTTCGCCTGCTGGCAGCGCCAGTGGCTGCAGGGCGAGGTGCTGCAGGCGCACCTCGGCTATTGGCGGCGGGAGCTCGCGGGCGCGCCGGCCTTCCTCGAGCTGCCCACCGACCGCTCCCGCCCCGCGGAGGAGAGCTTCCGAGGCGCCCAGTCGGCGTTCGCCATCGCGGCGGATCTCGCCGGCGCGCTGCGCGGCCTGGCGCGCCAACATCAGGCGACGCTGTTCACCGTGCTCCTCGCCGCCTGGCAGACGCTCCTCCACCGCTACAGCGGCCAGGACGACATCGTGGTCGGGACCCCCATCGCCAACCGCCTGCAGGTCGAGGTCGAGCCGCTGATCGGGTTCTTCGTCAACACGCTCGTCCTGCGCACCCGGTTCGGCGGCGATCCGTCGATGCGCCAGCTCCTCGAACGGGTGCGCCAGACGACCCTCGGCGCCTACGCGCACCAGGACCTGCCCTTCGAGAAGCTGGTGGCCGAGCTGCAGCCCGACCGCGGATTGAGCCACACGCCGCTCTTCCGGGTGATGTTCACCTGGCACAACACGCCGCGGCCGGAGCTGGAGCTCGCGGGCCTGCGGCTGGAGCCGGTGGAGCTCGAGAACCACACCAGCAAGTTCGACCTGACCCTGGCGGTCTATGAGCAGGACGGTCCGTTGCCGGCGACTTTCGAGTACAGCACGGAGCTGTTCGAGGCGGCGACGGTGGCGCGGATGACGGGGCACCTGCAGAGCCTGCTCGGCGCCCTGGCGGCGGAGCCGGAGCGTCCCTTGAGCGAGCTCGAGCTGCTGAGCGAGGCGGAGCGGCGCCAGCTCGCTTCGTGGAACGGACCGCGGAGCGCCTATGACCGGGAGCGGCTGCTGCCGCGCTGGATCGCCGAGCAGGATGCGGGATCGCCGGCCATCGAGTGCGCCGGGCGGCGGTTGAGCTACGGGGAGCTGAACGCGCGGGCCAACCAGGTGGCGCACCGGTTGCGGTCGCTGGGCGCGGGGGCGGAGTCGTGGGTGGCCCTGAGCGCGCCGCGCTCGCTCGAGCTTCTGGTGGGGATGCTGGGGATCCTGAAGGCGGGTGCGGCGTACGTGCCGCTCGACCCGGGGTACCCGGTCGAGCGGCTGGCCTACATGCTGGAGGACAGCGGGGCGGAGCTGGTACTCGCAGTGCGGCCGGTGGCGGAGCGTCTGCCGTCGTCGCCGGCGCAGGTGCTGTGGCTGGACGAGGCGGCGGAGTGGGCGGGGATGAGCGCGGCGGAGCCCGAGTTGGCCCTCGATCCGGCGCAGGCCGCCTACCTGATCTACACCTCGGGCTCGACGGGGCAGCCGAAGGGAGTGGCGGTGAGCCACGCCAACCTGCTGCACTCGACGGCGGCGCGCTGGTCGCATTACGGCGGCCGCGTCGAGGGCTTCCTGCTGGTGTCGTCGCTGTCGTTCGACAGCTCGGTGGCGGGGCTGTTCTGGACCTTGAGCCAGGGCGGCATGGTGTGCCTGCCGGCGGAGGGCGGCCAGCGGGACGCGCTGGCGCTGGCGGAGCGGGTCGGCGCCGGCGGCATCACCCATCTGCTCTGCCTGCCGTCGCTCTATGCGGTGCTGCTCGGGTCCGCGGATCGTCTGCAGAGCCTGCGGGTGGCGATCGTGGCGGGCGAGATCTGCCCGCCGGATCTGCCGGAGCGCCATCGCGAGCGGCTGCCCGCGGCGAGGTTCTTCAACGAGTACGGTCCGACCGAGGGGACGGTATGGAGCACGGTATGGGAGGCGCCGCAGGACGGCGGGCCTCTCGCGGCGGTGCCGATCGGCCGGCCGATCGCCAACGCCGACGTGTGGGTGGTCGAGGCCGGTGGCCGGCCGGCTCCGGTGGGGGTGGCAGGAGAGATCCACCTCGGCGGCGGCGGCGTGGCGCGGGGCTATGTGAACCGGCCGGCGCTGACGGCGGAGCGGTTCGTGCCCGACGGGCTGAGCGGCGAGGCGGGGGCGCGGCTCTATCGCACCGGCGATCGCGGGCGGTGGTCGGACGACGGCGTGCTCTCGTTCCTCGGGCGCGCCGACCGGCAGGTGAAGCTCCGCGGCTACCGGATCGAGCTGGGCGAGGTGGAGTCGGCGCTGCGTTCCCACGCGGCCGTGGGGGAGGCGGCGGTGGTGCTGCGCGACGGCGCGCAGGGCCCGCGTCTGGTGGGCTACTGGAGCCCGTCGCCGGAGCCGCAGCCCGCAGCGCCGGAGGCGGAGCTGCGGGTGTGGATGCAGCAGCGGCTGCCGGACTACATGGTGCCGTCGGCGCTGATCGAGGTCGCCGAGTGGCCGCGCACGCCGAACGGCAAGCTCGACGAGCAGGCCCTGCCGGCGCCCGAAGCGGCCGCCAAGAGCCGCGCTGGCGAGCGGGCGCGCAGCGGGGTCGAGGAGGTGGTGGCGGCGGTCTGGGCCGACGTCCTGGGCAGCGAGCGGGAGCCGGGCCGCGAGGACAGCTTCTTCGATCTCGGCGGGCACTCTCTCCTCGCCACCCAGGTGGTGTCGCGGCTGCGGGCGGCCTTCGAGGTGGATCTGACCCTGCCGATCTTCTTCGAGGCGCCGACGATGGCGGGGCTCGCGGCGCGCATCGAGCAGCTGCGTCCGGGGAGCGCGGCGCCGCCGCCGCCGCTCGTCGCCGGCCGGCGTCCGGAGCCGCTGCCGCTGTCTTATTCCCAGCAGCGGCTGTGGTTCCTGGACCAGCTCCATCCCGGCAACAACTTCTACAACGTCAACACCGCGGTGCGGCTGCGCGGCCAGCTCTCGGTGCCGGCGCTGACGCGGGCGCTGCAGGCGCTGATGGTGCGGCACGAGGTGCTCCGCACCAGCTTTCCGCTCCGCGGCGGCGAGCCCATCCAGGTGATCGGCGCCGAGCCGGAGCTGGAGCTGGAGCGGATCGAGCTCGCCGAGGGGCCGTCCGAGGCGCGCGACGCCGAGGCGCGGCGGCATCTGGACGCCGCCGCGCGGCGGCCCTTCAGCCTCGCCGCGGGACGGCTGTTCCGCGCCCTCCTCGTGCAGCTCGAGGCGGAGGACCACCTGCTGCTGCTGACCCTCCACCACATCGTCTCCGACGGGTGGTCCATGGGGCTCCTGGTGCGCGAGCTGACGACGCTCTACGCGGCCTTCCGCGAGGGGCGCCCGTCGCCGCTGCCGCCCCTGGCCATCCAGTACGGCGATTTCGCCGCCTGGCAGCGCCTCTGGCTGCGGGACGAGGTGCTGGAGGAGCAGCTCGAGTACTGGCGCCAGCAGCTCGCGGGCGCCCCCGCCACCCTCGAGCTCCCCACCGACCATCCGCGCCCGGCGGTCTCCGCCGTCCGCGGCGCCGAGGCGAGGTTCATCCTGCCGGCGGACCTCTCCCGGCAGCTGCGGGCGCTCTCCCGCGCCCAGGGCGTGACGCTCTTCATGTTGCTGCTGGCCGCCCTCGACGCGGTGCTCTGGCACCTCACCGGCGTCGAGGACATGATGGTGGGCACCAACGTCGCCAACCGCAATCGCCAGGAGACCGAGAAGCTGGTGGGCTTCTTCGTCAACCAGCTCGTGCTGCGCACCGGGCTGGGGGGCGATCCGAGCTTCCTCGAGCTGCTGGGCCGGGTGCGCCAGACCACCCTCGGCGCCTATGCGCATCAGGACCTGCCCTTCGACATGCTGGTGGCCGACATCCGTCCCGAGCGCACGGCCGCCCGCTCCCCCCTCGTCCAGGTGAAGCTGGAGGTCGAGCCGTCGCCGGCCGCCGCCCCCGCCATCGCCCGCCTGGAGGTGTCGGCGGTGGAGAGCGGGGTGAGCGCCCCGCGCCACGACCTGCATCTTTCCATCCACGATCTGGGCGGCGAAATCGCCGGCCGTCTGCTCTACGACGCCGAGCTGTTCGACCCCTCCACGGTGGACGGTTTCCTGGCGCAGTACCAGGCCGTCCTCGCGGCGGTGGTCGAGCGGCCGGAGATGCGGCTGGCGGAGCTGGGCGCCATGCTCGCGGCGCACGCCGACGAGCGCCGGCTGGCGGTCGAAGACCGCATCCAGGAGCTCGGGGCGCAGAGCTTGAAAGCCATGCGACGACGGCCGGTGGCCGTCGCCGCGGAAAAAGGGAGCTGAGACGATCATGAATCCCCAACCCTTCTCCTCTTCGTTCGCCGGCGCCGGCGAACGGCGCAAGCCGGTCCGCCTCACCGAGGACAGCCTGGTCCGCATGGCGCCCCTCGCCGACGGGGTGGCCATTCCCATGGTCGTCCGCCCCGCCCTGCCGCAGGTCAGCCTGCTCGATTGGGCGAAGGCGAACCGCGCCCAGATCGACGCCCAGCTCCTGCAACACGGTGCGGTCCTCTTCCGCGGCTTCGGCGTCAACTCGCTCGAGATGTTCCAGTCCTTCGCCGAGGCGGCCGCCGACCGCGGCCTGGCGGAGTACAAGTACGGCTCGACGCCGCGGCGACGGATCCAGGGCGGCATCTACACCTCGACCGAGTACCCCGCCGACCAGGCGATTCCGATGCACAACGAGATGTCGTACTCCCGCGCCTGGCCGACGCGGATCTGGTTCTGCTGCCTGCAGGCCGCCGCGCAAGGCGGCGCCACCCCGATCGCCGACAGCGCGGCGGTCTTCGAGGCCATCAGCCCGGCGGTGAGGGAGCGCTTCATCGAGCGCGGCGTCATGTACGTCCGCAACTACGGCCGCGGCCTCGACCTCTCCTCGGAGCAGGTCTTCGGCACCACCGATCGCGACGAGATCGCGCGCTTCTGCGCCGAGGCGCGCATCGAGTACGAGGTCAAGGCGGACGGGACGATGCGCACGCGCCAGATCTGCCAGGCGGTGGCGGCGCATCCGCAGAGCGGCCGCATGCTGTGGTTCAACCAGGCTCACCTCTTCCACATCTCGGGCGTCGAGCCCAGCCTGGCGAAGGAGCTGCTGGCGGAGCTCGGCGAGGCCGGCCTGCCGCGCAACGCCTTCTACGGCGACGGCACGCCGATCGAGCCCGCGGCGCTGGCGGACATCCGCGAGGCGTATCGGCGGACGGCGATCACCTTCGCCTGGGAAGCGGGCGACGTCCTGATGCTCGACAACATGTCGATCGCCCACGGGCGCGAGCCGTATTCGGGCGAGCGGCGCATCGCCGTCGCGATGGCCGAGCCGTTCAGCCCGGACGGTCTCGCCGAGCCTCCTGCCTGGCTGCCGCCGGGATTCATCCGTTGACCATCTTGAAACCAGTCAGAACGAGGCACCGATGCTAATCCTTGGAGTCCACGGCGGTAGCAAGTTCGAGCACGAAGACGACCACGAGGGGTTCGCGTACCACGACAGCGCGGCGGTCCTCCTGCGCGACGGCGAGATCGTCGCCGCCATCGAAGAGGAGCGGCTCAACCGGATGAAGCACTCGAACTGCTTCCCCGTGCGCGCCATCCAGCTCTGCCTGGAGAGCGCCGGCTGCACGCTCGCCGACGTCGACGTGATCGCCACCAACAGCTCCGTCTTCCATGCGGACCTGTGGGCGAAGATGCGGATCATCGACGATCCCCGGAACCGCCTGCCCGGCGACGGACGCACCCAGCTCGGGGCGCTCTTCGAGCAGGCTTTCGGGATCGACGTGCGCCCCAAGATCCATTTCTGCAACCATCACCTGGCGCATGCCTGGAGCGCCTTCGTAGCCTCCGGCTTCGAGCGCAGCCTCATCCTCTCCATCGACGGCGACGGCGACGGCTGCTCCGGCATGGTGCTCCTGGGCGAGGGGCGCCGCATCACCAAGCTCCAGGAGCTGGCGATCCCGCAGTCGCTCGGCCGCCTGTACCAGAGCCTCATCAAGGTGCTCGGCTACGACCGCTTCGACGAGTACAAGGTGATGGGTCTGGCGCCATACGGCGATCCCTCCGTCTACCTGCCGCTCTTCGAGCGCTGCTACGCCCTGCTGCCCAAGGGCAGCTACAGCATCGAGCCGATCATGACCTGGTTCGCGCACATGGACTCGGCTGGGCTCATCGCCGGGGCGCGCCGCAAGGGGGCGCCGTTCTCGCAGTCCCACAAGGACTTCGCGGCGGCGCTGCAGCACAGCATCGAGAAGATCGTGCTCCACGTGCTCACCTACTACCAGCAACAGACGCGGCAGGAGAATCTCTGCCTCGCCGGCGGCGTGGCCCACAACTGCAGCATGAACGGCCGGGTGCTGTACTCCGGCCTCTTCTCCCGCATGTTCGTGCAGCCCGCCGCGCACGACGCCGGCGGCGCTCTCGGCGCGGCGTACAGCGCCTGGTACGAGCGCGAGCCCAAGGCGAAACCGAAGCGCCTCGAGCACCTCTACTTCGGGAGCGAGCTGGGCGACGACGCGGCGATCGGCCGGGCGCTCGAGCGGTGGTCCTCGTTCCTGTCGTTCGAGCCCCAGCCGGACATCGCGGCCGCCACGGCGCGCCTGCTGGCGGACGGCGCCGTCATCGGCTGGGCGCAGGGGCGCTCCGAGTTCGGGCCGCGGGCGCTCGGCAACCGCAGCATCCTCGCCGATCCCCGGCCGGCGGAGAACAAGCTGCGCATCAATGCGATGGTCAAGAAGCGCGAGGGATACCGGCCGTTCGCGCCCTCGGTGCTGGCGGAGCGGGCGGCGGAGCTCTTCGAGACGCCGGCCGACCAGGAGGCGTTCCCGTTCATGATCTTCGTGCTCCGCGTCCGCCAGCAGGCGCGCTCTCTCCTCGGGGCGGTCACCCATGTCGATGGCACGGCGCGGCCGCACACCGTCTCGCGCGATGCCAACCCGCTCTACTGGCAGCTCATCCATGAGTTCGAGAAGCTGACCGGCGTGCCGGTGCTGCTCAACACCTCGTTCAACAACAACGCCGAGCCGATCGTCGACTCGGTGGACGACGCCATCTCCTGCTTTCTCACCACCGGCATCAACCACCTGGCGGTCGGCAGCTATCTGGCCACGAAGAGGTCGCCGGCGGAGATCCGCCGGGCGGTGATGGACATGACGCCGCGCCTGCCGTCTTTCAAAAAGCTCGCGCGGCGCAGCCGGACGGCCGCCGCCGCATTCGGCGACGATGTGTTCGAGATCGAGAGCGCGAAGAGCCCCTTCTTCGGACCGAAGGTCTGCGAGATCTCGCGGCAGATGTTCGCCGTCCTCAGCGGCGGCGACGGCGCCGCCACGTTGGCCGAGCGCGCGGCGCAGGCGGGGATCGACGCCGGCGGGTCGGAGCGGCTGATCGACGAGCTGATCGGCCTCTGGGAGCAGCGGGTCGTCTGGGTCGAGCCGCGGGCCGGTTCGGCGCCGCGCCCGGTGCCCCTGGACGAGCTTCCTCTCGAAGCGGCGGTATCCGCGCCGCTGGCGTCGCCGGCGTGATCGGCGCCGAGACCATGGCGAGCGAGGCCGTCGAGGGCTTCGAGCTCTCTCCGCAGCAGCTCCGCCTATGGTCCGTCCGCCGGGGCGGTGCCGAGCCGTACAACGCCTGCTGCCTGGTGCGGCTCGACGGTCCGCTCGACCGTCGAGCGCTCCATGCGGCGCTGGCGCAGACGGTCGAGCGGCACGAGATCCTGAGAACACGGTTCCGTTCCCTGGCGGGGATGGGCGCGCCGCTCCAGGTCATCTCGAGCCTCGCGCGGGCGGACGTCGAGGAGCGCTCGCTTCGCGCCGCGTCGTCCGCCGGGCAGGAGACGTCCCTCGCCGACCTCTTCGCGAGCGCCAAGAACCACGTCTTCGACGTCGAGAACGGGCCGCTGCTGGCCGCCACGCTCGCCGAGCTGGACGACGAGCGCTCGGCGCTCATCCTGGCGTTGCCGGCGCTCTGCGCCGACCGCACGGGGCTGGCAAGCCTCGTCCGCGACGTCATGCGGGTCTATGCGGCGGGCCTGCGCGGGGCCGAGCCGCCGCCGGCCGGGCCGCAGTACGCCGACCTGTCGGAGTGGCAGCTGCAGCTCCTCGCGAGCCCCGAGGCGGAGCCGGCGCTGCGGCGCTGGCGCTCCGACGACGGCGCGGCGGCGCCGCGCCGTCAGCTCGCGGAAGCTGCTCGGGCAGGCCGCGAGTTCTCTCCCCGTGCGCTGGAGGTGCCGCTCACCCGGGGCATCGGGCGGCAGCTCGCCGACCTCGCCGCGCGACACGAGCTGGGGGAGCCCGCGGCGCTCGACGCATCGTGGCGCACCGTCCTCCATCGCCTTTCGATGCTGGAGGAGCACGTCCTGGGAGTCGCCCACGACGGGCGCCGGCACGAGGAGCTCCGCGAGGCGCCCGGCCTGCTGGCGAGGTATCTACCCGAGCGCGTCCCGGTCGAGCCGGCGATGCCGTGGCTCGCGCTGGCGCGCCAGTCGGCGGCCGCCACCCGCGAGGCGGACAAGTGGCAGGAGTTCTGGCAGGTGGATGCCGCGTCGTACTTCGACTGCTGCTTCGAGCATGTGGAGGAGCCGGGCGCGGCGGAGGCCGCAGGCGTCTCGTTCACGCTGGCGAGGGAGTGGGTGTGCTTCGACCGGTTCGATCTGAAGCTCGTCTGCGTGCGCCGCGGCGGAGAGCTCTCGGCCGAGCTGCACTACGACGGCACCCGCTTCGAGCGTCGGCGAGGTCGAGCGGCTGGCGGAGCGCTGGCGGACGCTCCTCGCCGATGCGCTGTCGCATCCGGAGCGGGCGGTGGGCGAGCTGGAGCTGCTGGGCGAGAGCGAGCGCCGGCAGGTGCTGGGCGCCTGGAGCGGCAACCGGCGGGAGTATGCGCCGGGCCCGCTGGTGCCGCGCTGGATCGCGGAGCAGGCGGCGCGGCACCCGGAGCGGCCGGCGGTCGAGCACGAGGGCGAGCGTCTCAGCTATGGCGAGCTCGCTTCCCGCTCCGGACAGGTGGCGAGCCGTCTGCGGGCTCTGGGGGTGGGGACCGAGTCGCGGGTGGGCCTGTGCGTGCCGCGCTCGCTCGAGATGGTGGTGGGGCTCCTGGGGATCCTACGGGCCGGCGGCGCGTACGTGCCGCTCGATCCGAGCCATCCGGCCGAACGCCTGGAGTGGCTGCTCGCGGACAGCGGGGCGCGGCTGCTGCTGAGCACGCGGCGGCTGGCGTCGCGGCTGCCGTCCTCGGCAGCCCAGGTGCTGTGCCTGGACGAGCCGGCGGAATGGGCGGCCTGGGATGCGCAGCCGGAAGCCGAGCCGGACCTCGATCCCGCGCAGCTGGCCTATCTGGTCTACACCTCGGGCTCGACCGGCCGTCCGAAGGGGGTGGCGGTCGAACACCGCCAGCTCCTCAACTACGTGCAGGGGATCGTCGAGCGGCTGCGGCCGGAGCCCGGGTCGCGCTTCGGGCTGGTGTCGACCTACGCGGCCGATCTCGGGTACACGATGCTGTATCCGGCGCTCTGCACCGGCGGCTGCCTGGAGGTGGCGAGCGAGGAGCGCTCGGGGGATGCGGCGGCGCTCGCCGAGCGGTTCGAGTCGCACCCGGTGGACTACCTGAAGATCGTGCCGTCGCACCTGCGGGCGCTGCTGAGCGGCGCGCGGCCGGAGCGGCTGCTGCCGCGGCGGGGGTTGGTGCTGGGTGGGGAGGCGTGCGGCTGGGACCTCGTGTCGCGGCTGCGCGAGCTGGCTCCGGGTTGCGCGCTGTGGAACCACTACGGTCCGACGGAGACGACGGTCGGCGCGCTGTGCGGGGAGGTGCCGGTGGAGGCGCCGGCGGGAGCGAGCGCGACGGCGCCGCTCGGCCGGCCGCTGGGCAACGCCGAGGTCTACCTGTTCGACGGCGGGCTGCAGCCGGTGCCGGTGGGGCTGGCGGGCGAGATGTACCTGGGTGGCGCCGGGGTGGCGCGGGGCTACCTGGGGCAGCCGGACCGCACGGCGGAGCGCTTCGTGCCGCACCCGTTCGGGGGCGGCGGCGAGCGCCTCTACCGGAGCGGCGACCTGGGCCGCTGGCTGGCCGACGGTGCGGTGGAGTTCCTGGGGCGCGCCGACGACCAGGTGAAGATCCGCGGCTACCGCGTGGAGCTGGGGGAGATCGAGGCGGCGCTCCGCAGCCATGCGGGGGTGCGCGACGCGGCGGTGTTGGCGCGCGAGGACGGCGACGGGGAGCGCCAGCTCGTGGCCTACGTGACCGCGCCCGAGGCGGTCGAGGAGGCGACGAGCCGGCCACGCTATGGGCTGCCCAACGGGATGGCGGTGCTGCACCAGAACCGAGCGGAGACCGAGTATCAATATCGGGAGATCTTCGAGCAGCAGAGCTACCTGCGCCTGGGGGCGCGGCTCGGCGCGGATGGGTGCGTGCTCGACGTGGGGGCCAACATCGGGATGTTCGCCCTCTTCGCCAGCCAGTGCTGCCCGACCGGACGGGTGTATGCCTTCGAGCCGATCGAGGATCTGGGCGAGGCGCTACGCGCCAACACGGCGCGCTACGGCACCAACGTGCGGGTCTACGGCTATGGGCTGGGGGCGCGGGAGGAGCGCCAGGAGTTCACCTACTACCCGCGTTACTCGATGTTCTCCGGACTGCGCGCCTATGCCACGGGAAAGTCGGAGCGGGCGCTGGTGCGGAGCTTCCTGGAACCGCTGCTCAGCGCGGCGAGCGAGGCGGGCGAGGGGGAGGACCGGCGTCTGCAGGCCGAGGAGATCGTCGAGGCGCAGCTGGGCAGCCGGACCGAGGTGTGCAGGCTGCGGCCGCTGTCGGCGATCGTGCGCGAGGAGGCCATCGAGCGCATCGACCTGCTGAAGATCGACGTGCAGGGAGCCGAGCGGGAGGTGCTGGAGGGGATCGCCGACGAGGACTGGCCGCGCATCCGGCAGATCGTGATGGAAGTCCACGACGATTCTCCCGCCGCCGTGCGGCTGGAGGAGGTCCGCACTCTGCTGGAGCGGCGCGGCTACCGCGTGGTGGTGGGACAGGCCGAGCGGCTGGAGGCCGGGGGACGCTACGAGGTCTACGCCGTGCGGCCCGAGGAGGAAGGGGCGCTCGCGGCCTGGGGCCGATCGGCGGGGATCCCGCTGCCGGTGGTGAGGGAGGAGGAGGCGGCGGTCAGCGGTGCGGGGCTGCGGCGGTTCCTGGCGGCGCGGCTTCCCGGCTACATGGTTCCGCAGGCCATCATGATCCTGCCTCGGCTACCGCTGACCGCGAACGGCAAGCTCGATCGGCAGGCGCTGCCGGCGCCGGAGCAGGCGGCCGACGCGCTGTCCGTGCGGCTGCGCACCCCGCTCGAAGAGATCATCGCCGGCATCTGGTCCGAGGTGCTGCGCCGGCCCGAGCTGGTGGGGCCGGAGCAGAGCTTCTTCGAGCTGGGCGGGCACTCGCTGCTCGCCACCCAGGTGACCTCGCGGCTGCGCGCCGCCCTGGATCTCGAGGTCCCCGTCATCTGGCTGTTCGACGCGCCGACGGTGGCCGGCCTGGCCGGCCGCATCGAGCGCCATCGGCGCGAGCGGGAGAACCTGCTGCCGCCGCCGCTCGTCGCCGTGCCGCGCGACCGGCCGCTGCCCCTCTCCTTCGCTCAGCAGCGACTCTGGTTCCTCGATCAATGGAACCCCGGCAGCGCGTTCTACAACGTGGAGTCGGCGGTGCGCATCGGCGGCGCCCTGGACCTCTCCGCGCTGGGGCGGACGTTGAACCTGCTGGTGCGCCGCCACGAGACGTTGCGCACGGTGTTCCCCGCCGAGCAGGGCCGTCCGCTGCAGGTGATCCTGCCCGCCCTGCACGTCGAGCTGCCCGTGCGCGACCTGAGCCGTCTGGCGGAGAGCCGGCGCGACGCCATGGCGCTCGAGCTGGTCGTCGCCGGCGCGCGGCGGCCCTTCGACCTCGCCCGTGGGCCGCTGCTCCGCGCCGAGGTGCTGAAGCTGGGCGAGGGCGATCACGTGCTCCTCCTCTCCATGCACCACATCGTCTCCGACGGCTGGTCGAACGGCATCATGGTCGCCGAGCTCGTCGCCTTCTACGAGGCGTGCAGCGCGGGCGCCGCCCCCGCGGTCCCGCCGCTCGCCGTGCAGTATGGGGACTACGCCTGTTGGCAGCGTGACTGGCTGCAGGGCGAGGTGCTCGAGAGCCAGCTCGCCTACTGGCGGGAGCAGCTCAAGGACGCCCCTCCCAGCCTGGATCTGCGGACCGATCATCCCCGCCCCGCGCTGCAGCGCTTCCGCGGCCGGCGCCTGGCGGCCGACCTCGCCCCCGAGCTCGTCGCGGCGGTGCGCGCGCTCGCGCGGCGCAGCGGAGCCACGCTCTTCATGCTGCTGTTGGCGACGTTCCAGGTCCTCCTGCGGCACTACACGGAATGCGACCGCATCCTCGTCGGGACGAACTCGGCGAACCGCAACCGTCTCGAGATCGAGGGGATCATCGGGTTCTTCGTCAACCAGCTCGTGCTGCTCGGCGACCTCTCCGGCTCTCCCTCCTTCACGGAGCTGCTGGCGAGGGTTCGCGCCACGGTCCTCGGCGCCTTCGCGCACCAGGAGCTGCCGTTCGAGCAGCTGGTGGCGGAGCTGCGGCCCGACCGCGATGCGAGCCACTCGCCCCTCTATCAGGTGCTCTTCACGCTGCAGCCACCGCAGGAGGAGCGCCGCACGCCGGCGGGCCTCGCCTTCCGCTGGTTTCCCATCCCGCACGCGGCCGCCAAGTTCGACCTCGTGCTGACGATGGTCGACCGCGGGCCGACGATGACCGCGTCCTTCGAATACGACGTCGACCTCTTCGCCGAAGCCACCGTCGGCCGGATGCTGGCGCATTTCACGCGCATCCTGCGCGAGGTGGTGGCGGACCCGCAGGTGGCGCTCGCCGCGCTGCTCGCGGGCCTTGCCCAGGCGGATGCCGAAGCGCTGGCGAAGCAGGCGCAGGAGATCCGCTCCTCCGACCTGGAACGCCTGGGCGCCCTCAAGCGGCTGCGCGGAGCCGCCGGCGTGCACCGCGAGGCGAGCGTCGAGGCACCGGCGGTCTCCAGCTCATGACCTACCGGGCGAGGGGCTCCATGCGAGAGCGCATCATCCAGCAACCCGCTCGCCGGCTGGCGAAGGATTGGGCTCCATGATCCAGGACGAGACGATTCACGGTTACCGCCTCTCGCCGCAGCAGCGCCAGCTCTGGGTGCAGCTCCAGAGCGCCGCGATCCCGTATCAGGCGAGGTGCGTGCTGACGATCGAAGGAGCGGCGGGTGAGGCGGCGATGCCGCTCGCCGCGGCGCTCGCCGCCGTCGTCGGCAGGCACGAGATCCTGCGCACGCGGTTCGTCTGCTCGCGCGGGATGGCCAATCCCCTCCAAGTCGTCGAGGCGAGCGCCGCGGCGGAGTTCGAGGAGCGCCGGGAGCCGGCGGCGGCCGGCGACGAAGGCCGCGCGGTCGACGCGCTCTTCGCCGAGCCGGAGGGCACGACGTCGCTCGCAGTCTTCCCGCCGCTGCGCGCCGTCCTGGTGACCCTGTCGCCGGCGCGCCATCTCCTCTCCCTCACCCTGCCGACCCTCTGCGCCGACGCGGTCACCCTCCACAACCTCGTGGGCGAGCTCGCGGCGGCTCTCGGCGGCACCGCGGGGCCGGGCGGGAGCGCCGCGGAAGCGGGCGACGGCCCGCTGCAGTACGCGGACGTGTCGGAGTGGCTGAACGAGCTGCTCGAGGCCGAGGATCGCGAGCTCGGACGCGAGTATTGGCGCCAGCAGAGCGCCGGCTCGGCGGCCGAGCTGGGCAGCGGACGGGCGGCGGCCCCGGGGCCTCTCGCCTCCTGCGTCGTCCCCGTACCGGCCGCGGTCTCGCGAGCAGCGCGGGATCTCGCCGCGGACCTGCCGCTCTCCGCGCTCCTCCTCGCCGCCTGGTATGCGCTGGCGGCCCGGCTTGGCGACGAGCCCGACGTCGTGATCGGAGCCGCCAGCGACGGACGCTCCTACGCGGAGCTCAAGAGCGTCTTGGGACCGCTCGCCAAGCACGTCCCGCTCAAGGTCGCGTGCGCCCCGTCGCTGCCGTTCCGGGATCTCGTCGGGAAGGTGGCGGCGTCCCTCCAGGAGGCGGCCACCTGGCAGAGGTACTACGTGCGTGCGAGCCCCGAGGAGACCTACCTCGCGCGCTGCTTCGAGCACGAGGAGCGCCCGGAGCCATGGGTGGCGGGAGGACTGCGGCTCGCCATCGTGCGGCAGGGGGTGTCCTTCGACCGCTTCGACGTCAAGCTCGCCTGCGTGCGCCAAGGCGAGAGCCTGTGGTCGGAGTGGTGGTACGACGAGACGCGGTTCGAGCGGCCGGCGGTCGAGCGCCTGGCGGAGCGCTGGCTGACGCTGCTGGAGGATGGCCTGGCGCACCCCGAGCGTCCGCTGGAGGAGCTGGCGATCCTGAGCGAGGCGGAGCGGCGCCAGCTCGCTTCGTGGAACGGACCGCGGAGCGCCTATGACCGGGAGCGGCTGCTGCCGCGCTGGATCGCCGAGCAGGATGCGGGATCGCCGGCCATCGAGTGCGCCGGGCGGCGGTTGAGCTATGGGGAGCTGAACGCGCGGGCCAACCAGGTGGCGCACCGTCTGCGTTCGCTGGGCGCGGGGGCGGAGTCGCGGGTGGCCCTGAGCGCGCCGCGCTCGCTCGAGCTTCTGGTGGGGATGCTGGGGATCCTGAAGGCGGGTGCGGCGTACGTGCCGCTCGACCCGGGGTACCCGGTCGAGCGGCTGGCCTACATGCTGGAGGACAGCGGGGCGGAGCTGGTACTCGCGGTGCGGCCGGTGGCGGAGCGTCTGCCGTCGTCGCCGGCGCAGGTGCTGTGGCTGGACGAGGCGGCGGAGTGGGCGGGGATGAGCGCGGCGGAGCCCGAGTTGGCTCTCGATCCGGCGCAGGCGGCCTACCTGATCTACACCTCGGGCTCGACGGGGCAGCCGAAGGGAGTGGCGGTGAGCCACGCCAACCTGCTGCACTCGACGGCGGCGCGCTGGTCGCATTACGGCGACCGCGTCGAGGGCTTCCTGCTGGTGTCGTCGCTGTCGTTCGACAGCTCGGTGGCGGGGCTGTTCTGGACCTTGAGCCAGGGCGGCATGGTGTGCCTGCCGGCGGAGGGCGGCCAGCGGGACGCGCTGGCGCTGGCGGAGCGGGTCGGCGCCGGCGGCATCACGCATCTGCTCTGCCTGCCGTCGCTCTATGCGGTGCTGCTCGAGTCCGCGGATCGTCTGCAGAGCCTGCGGGTGGCGATCGTGGCGGGGGAGATCTGCCCGCCGGAGCTGCCGGAGCGCCATCGCGAGCGGCTGCCCGCGGCGAGGTTCTTCAACGAGTACGGTCCGACCGAGGGGACGGTATGGAGCACGGCGTGGGAGGCGCCGCAGGACGGCGGGCCTCTCGCGCCGGTGCCGATCGGCCGGCCAATCGCCCATGTCGACGTCTGGTTGATGGATGGCGCGGGGCGGCCGGCGCCGGTGGGGGTGGCGGGGGAGATCCAGATCGGCGGCGGCGGCGTGGCGCGGGGCTATGTGAAGCGGCCGGCGCTGACGGCGGAGCGGTTCGTGCCCGACGGTCTGAGCGGCGAGGCGGGGGCGCGGCTCTATCGCACCGGCGACCGCGGGCGGTGGTCCGCCGACGGCGTGCTCTCGTTCCTCGGGCGCGCCGACCGGCAGGTGAAGCTCCGCGGCTACCGGATCGAGCTGGGCGAGGTGGAGTCGGCGCTGCGTTCCCACGCGGCCGTGGGGGAGGCGGCGGTGGTGCTGCGCGACGGCGTGCAAGGACCGCGTCTGGTGGGCTACTGGAGCCCGTCGCCGGAGCCGCAGCCCGCAGCGCCGGAGGCGGAGCTGCGGGTGTGGATGCAGCAGCGGCTGCCGGACTACATGGTGCCGTCGGCGCTGGTCGAGGTCGCCGAGTGGCCGCGGACGCCGAACGGCAAGCTCGACGAGCAGGCCCTGCCGGCTCCCGAGGAGGGCGGCGCCGGCGGCGCGATCCAGCCGGCGCGGAGCGGGGTCGAGGAGGTGGTCGCCGCGGTCTGGGCCGACGTTCTGGGGAGAGAGGAGGAGCCCGGCCGGGAGGACAACTTCTTCGATCTCGGCGGGCACTCGCTGCTCGCCACCCAGGTGGTGTCGCGGCTGCGGGCGGCGTTCGAGGTCGACCTCACGCTGCCGATGCTCTTCGCGGCGCCGACGGTGGCGCGCTTGGCGGCGTGCGTCGAGCAGATGCGGCCGGGGAGCGCCGCGGCGGCGCCGCCGCTGGTCGCCGGGGTCCGCCCGGAGCCGCTGCCGCTGTCGCATTCCCAGCAGCGGCTCTGGTTCCTGGACCAGCTCCATCCCGGCAGCGCCTTCTACAACATCAACACCGCCGTGCGGCTCGAGGGGGCGCTGTCGGTCGGCGCGCTCGCCCAGGCGCTGCAGGAGATGGTCGAGCGCCACGAGGCATTGCGCACGCGATTCCCGGTGCGCGGCGGCCAGCCGGTGCAGGAGGTCGGCGCGGCGGACCCGGAGGCTGCGGCCGCGGTCGAGCAGGTCGACCTCGCGGAATGGCCCGCCGAGGACCGCGAGGCGGAGGCGCGGCGGCGGCTCGCCGCGGCCGCTCGGCGGCCCTTCGATCTGGCATGTGGACCGCTGATGCGGGCGCTGCTGGTGCGCCTCGCGCCCGAGGACCACCTCCTGCTGCTGACCCTGCACCACATCATCTCCGATGCCTGGTCGATGGGCGTGCTGGTGCGCGAGCTGACGACGCTCTACACGGCCTTCTGCGACGCGCGGCCCTCACCGCTGCCGCCGCTGCCGATCCAGTATGCCGACTTCGCCTGCTGGCAGCGCGGCTGGCTCCAGGGCGAGGTGCTGGAGGCGCAGCTCGACTACTGGCGGCGGCAGCTCGCCGGCGCCTCCGTCCTGCTCGAGCTTCCGACCGACCGCGCTCGTCCGGCGGTCGAGCGCTTCCAGGGCGCCAAGCACGGCTTCGAGCTGCCGGCGAGCCTGCTCGCCGCGATCCACCACCTGGCGCGGCGGGAGGAGAGCACCCCCTTCATGCTGCTCCTCGCCGGATTCCAGGTGCTGTTGCATCGCTACACCGCGCAGGACGACCTGAGCGTCGGCACTCCGATCGCGAACCGCGACCTGTTGGCGACCGAGAACGTCATCGGCTTCTTCACCAACACGCTGGTGATCCGCTCCGATCTCGGCGGGGACACCGCCTTCCGCGGTCTCCTGAGCCGCGTCCGGAAGACCACGCTCGAGGCCTACGAGCATCAGGCCCTGCCGTTCGATCGCCTCGTCGAGGAGCTCCAGCCGGCGCGCAGCCTCAGCCACACGCCGCTCTTCCAGGCGATGCTCGTCTGGCAGAAGACCGGCGTGCCGGACCTCCAGATACCCGGGCTGAAGCTGACCGCGCTCTCCCGCGAGAGCTCGACGTCCAAGTTCGACCTGACCCTCTTCCTGACCGAGGCCGGCAGCACCTTCCAGGGCGCCATCGAGTACAACTCCGATCTCTTCGACGCCGCCACCATCGCCCGCGTGGCGGGGCATCTGCAGACCCTCATCGAGGCCATCGTCGCCGCTCCGGACGAGCCGATCTCCATCCTGCCGCTGATGCCGGCCGCGGAGCGCGAGCAGCTCGTCGTGCAGTGGAACGCGACCGGCACGAGCTACTCGCGGGACATCCCCGTGCACGCCCTGTTCGAGCGCCAGGCGGCGCGGACGGGCGACGGCGTGGCGCTGGTCTGCGGCGCCGATCACCTGACCTATGCCGAGCTCGAGGCCGCCGCCAACCGGCTGGCCCGCCGGCTGCGCGGGCTCGGCGTCGTCCCCGACATGCCGGTGGCGATCTGCATGGAGCGCTCGCCGGAGATGTTCATCGCCGTGCTCGGCGTCCTCAAGGTGGGCGGCGCCTACGTGCCGCTCGATCCGTCGTATCCCGCCGAGCGCCTGCGCTTCATGCTCGCGGACAGCGGCGCGACGGTGCTCCTCTCGCGGCCGGGCACGCCGCTGCCGCCGAGCACGGCGCGGCGCGTCGAGCTGGCGCGCGGCGGCGCCGCGGCAACCGGCGCCGACACCCGAGAGCTGCCCGGCGAGCCGGCGATCCCGGTCACGCCCGACCATCTGGCGTACGTCATCTATACCTCCGGCTCCACCGGCCGTCCCAAGGGCGTCGCCCTGCCGCACCGCCCCCTGGTCAACCTCGTGGAATGGCACCGCGACGCGCTCGTCGTCAAGCCGCGGCCGCGGATGCTGCAGTTCTCTTCGTTGAGCTTCGACGTCTCGGCCGCCGAGGCGTTCATCGCCTGGAGCCTCGGCGGCACTCTGCTGGTGGTCTCCGAGGAGACGCGGCACGACATCACCGCGCTCGCCCGCTTCATCCTCGAGGACGAGGTGGAGACGATGTTCCTCCCCTTCGTGGCGCTGCAGCAGCTCGCCGACGAGCTCCGCCGTACCGGCGGCTATCCGCAGTCGCTCCGCGAGCTGTTCAGCACCGCCGAGCCGCTGCAGGTCACGGACTCCGTGGCGGAGCTCTTCGCGCGGCTCCCCGGCTGCACGCTGTGCAACGAGTACGGCCCGTCGGAGACCCACGTCCTCACCACGTACACGGCGAGCGGACCGGCGGGCTCGTGGCCGCCGCTGCCGCCGATCGGAAAGCCGATCGCGAACTCGCAGGCCTACGTCGTCGATCGCCATTTCCAGCCCGTGCCGGCAGGCGTCCCGCGCGATCTCTACCTGGGGGGCGACAACCTGGCGCGGGGCTACCTGGGGCGGCCGGAGCTGACCGCCGAGCGCTTCGTGCCCAACCCCTTCAGCGCGGAGCCCGGAACCCGGCTGTACCGGACCGGCGACCTCGCCTCCTACCTGCCCGACGGCAACCTCCGCTTCCTGGGGCGTTCCGACCAGCAGGTGAAGATCCGCGGTTTCCGCATCGAGCCGGGAGAGATCGAGACGGTGTTGAAGCTCCACCCGGCGATCCAGGACGCCATCGTCGTCACCCAGGAGCACGCGGCCGGGCAGCGGCAGCTCGCCGCCTACGTCGTCGCCGCGGGCGCCGACGAGGTCTCCGGCGCCGAGCTGCGCCGGCACCTGCGCCAGCACGTCCCCGGCTACATGGTCCCGACGGTGGTCGTCACCCTGCCGGCGCTGCCGACGACGCCCAGCGGCAAGGTGGACCGCAGGGCGCTCGCCGAGCGCCAGGCCGTCGACGCCGGCGCCGCGCCGGACGGCATCAGCCCGCGCACCGCCGCCGAGCGGGTGGTCGCCGGCATCTGGTCGTCGGTGCTGCAGCGCGAGCCGATCGGCGTCGAGGACAACTTCTTCGACCTCGGCGGACATTCGCTGCAGGCGACCCAGATCATCCTGCGCCTGCGCGCCGAGTTCCCGGTCGAGCAGCTCCCCCTGCGGCGGATGTTCGAGGCGCCGACGGTGGTCGGACTGGTGGCGGCGCTCGCCGCGGAGCTGGGAGGCGAGCAGGTGGTCGAGGCGGTCGCCGAGGCGCTCCTCGAGATCGAGAGCATGCGGCCCGAGGAGGTCGACGAGCTGCTCCTGCAGGGCGGCTGATGCCGATGGCGCCACCCTCCGAGACCGCCGTCTCGCCCCCCGACCGGCGCAAGCTGCTCGCGCTCCTCCTCAAGAAGAAGGGCATCCACGTCGCGGCGCTGCAGACCATCCCGCCGCGGATGGTGCGCAGCCCCTGCCCGCTCTCCTTTGCCCAGCAGCGGCTCTGGCTCCTCGACCAGCTCCAGCCGGGCAGCTCCGGCTATCACGTCTCCGCCGTCCTGCGGCTGCGCGGGCCGGTCGACGCCGGCGCGGTGCGGGGCGCCCTGGCGGCGGTGGTGCGCCGGCACGAGATCCTGCGCACCGTTTTCGCTGCCGCCGACGGCGAGCCGGCGCAGGTCGTCCTCGACGAGCTGGCGGTCGAGCTGCCGGTGATCGACCTCGGCGGGCTGCCGGTTGACGGCGGCGAGGCGCAGGCGCTGCGGCTCGCCGCCGAGCAGGTCGAGCGCCCCTTCGACCTGCGGGTCGGCCCCTTGCTGCGGGCCGTGCTGCTGCGGCTCGCGCCCGAGCACCACGTGATCGCGCTGGTGGTGCACCACATCGTCGCGGACGGCTGGTCGATGGCGGTGCTGGTGCGCGAGCTGGTGGCTCTCTATCCGACCTTCCAGGCGGGGCGGCTCCCGGCGCCGTCTCCGCTGCCGCCGCTGCCGCTGCAGTATGCCGACTTCGCCTGCTGGCAGCGCGACTACGTCCGCGGCGAGGTCCTCGAGTCGCAGCTCGGCTTCTGGCGCCGGCAGCTGGCGGGAGCGCCGGCCGTGCTCGAGCTGCCCACCGACCGGCCCCGCCCGGCGCGGCCGAGCTCGCGCGGCGCGCACCACCGGTTCGAGATCCCCGGCGATCTGGCGGCCGCGCTGCGGGCGCTGGCGCGGCAGCGGCAGACGACGCTCTTCACCGTGCTGCTCGCCGTGTGGCAGACGCTCCTCTACCGCTACAGCGGCCAGGACGACGTGGTCGTGGGGTCGCCGATCGCGAACCGCGTCCGCATGGAGATCGAGGGTCTGATCGGATTCTTCGTCAACACCCTCGTGCTGCGGGCGCGGTTCGCCGGCGCACCTTCCATGGGCGAGCTGCTCGGCCAGGTGCGGGAGACGGCGGTCGAGGCGCAGGCGCACCAGGACCTGCCCTTCGAGTCGGTGGTCGCGGCGCTGCAGCCGGACCGCGGCGGCGGCGACACCCCCCTGTTCCAGGTGATGTTCACCTGGCAGAACACCCCGCGAGCGGCGGTGGACGTCGCCGGCCTGCAGCTCGCGCCGGTCCATCTCCCGAGCCACAGCAGCAAGTTCGACCTCAACCTCGTCGCCCACGAGCAGGAGGGCGCGCTGCCGGCGACGTTCGAGTACAGCACCGACCTCTTCGATGCCGCGACGGTGGCGCGCCTGGCGGGGCACCTGCGCAACCTGCTGGGCGCCGTCGTGGGGCCGGAAGGCGCGCTCGCGACGCGCGTCGACGAGCTGCCGCTCCTCGGCGATGCCGAGCGGGCGCAGGTGGTGCGGGAGTGGAATCAGACGGCGGCCGCCTACCCGCGTGACGCCTCGATCGACGAGCGGTTCGCGGCGCAGGCGGCGCTCTCCCCCGACGCCATCGCGCTGAGCGCGCCGAGCGGGGCCGGGGAGCAGATCTCCTACGGCGAGCTCGACCGCCGGGCGAGCCGTCTGGCGGATCGTCTGATCACGTTGGGCGTCGGGCCCGAGGTCGCGGTCGGGATCTTCCTCGCGCGCTCGGCCGGGTTGGTGACGGCGATCCTCGCCGTGCTCAAGGCCGGCGGCGCCTACGTGCCGCTCGACCCGGGCCATCCGAAGGAGAGGCTGCGCCTGATCCTCGCCGATACCGCAGCGCCCGTGCTGGTGACCGAGGAGCGGCTGCTCGCGGCACTCCCCGGACATCAGGCCGAGGTGGTCCTCCTGGATGCGGCCGCGAACCCGGCGGAGCCGGAGAGCGGTGGCGCGCCGGCCCGCCGCGCCACCGCGGACAGCTTGGCCTATGTGATGTACACCTCGGGCTCGACGGGGGTGCCGAAGGGGGTGGCCGTCATGCACCGTGGCGTCGTGCGGCTGGTGCAGGGCGCGGCCTTCGCCGACCTCGGTGCGGACGAGGTGTTCCTGCAGCTCGCCTCGCCCTCCTTCGATGCCTCCACCCTGGAGATCTGGGGGGCGCTGCTCAACGGCGGGCGGCTGGTCATTCCGCCGCCCGGCCCGGTGTCGTTGGAAGAGCTGGGGCATCGGATCGCGGAGACCGGGGTCACCATCCTGTGGTTGACGGCCGGCCTCTTCCATCAGGCGGTCGAAACCCACCTGGAGAGCCTGTCTCCCCTCCGCCAGCTCCTGACGGGCGGCGACGCGCTGTCTTTGCCGCACGTCGTCCGTGCGCTGGGCGGCCTGCCGGCGACGCGGCTCGTCAACGGCTATGGCCCGACCGAGAACACGACGTTCACCTGTTGCCAGACGTTGGGTGATCCGGCGGCGGTCGGCGCGACGGTGCCGCTCGGCAGGCCGATCGCCAACACGCGGGTCTACCTGCTCGACGCGAGCGGCGGTGCCGTGCCGGTCGGCGTCGTGGGCGAGCTGGCGACCGGCGGCGACGGCCTGGCGCGCGGCTATCTCGACCGGCCGGAGCTGACCGCAGAGCGGTTCGTGCCCTGCCCGATCGCGGGCGCCGGCGAGGCGCCGGGATCGCGCCTCTACCGGACGGGGGACATGGCGCGCTGGCTGCCGGACGGCCGCATCGAGTTCATGGGCCGCCGCGACGGGCAGGTGAAGCTCCGCGGCTTCCGCATCGAGCTGGGAGAGATCGAGGCGGCGCTCGCCGCGCACCCGGCTCTGCGCGAGGCGGCGGTGGTGGTGCACGCGTCGATGCCGCGCCAGGGGTTGGACGGAGACGACCTCGCGGCCGGCGACAAGCGATTGGTTGCCTACCTCGTCGGGCGCCGAGGCGAGCCGCCCTCGGGGCTCGAGCTGCGCGCCTTCCTGCGCCAGCGCCTGCCCGACTACATGGTCCCGGCGGTTTTCAGCTTCCTTGGCGAGCTGCCGCTCAACGCCAACGGCAAGGTGGACCGGCGCGCTCTGGCGCGGCTGGCGTCCGCTGCGGAGGCCGGGCGGGCCGACGGCGAGCCGGCGAGCGCGCCGCGCACGCCCACCGAGGAGCTGCTGGTGGCGATCTGGGAAGAGGTCCTCGGGCTCGAGCGGGTGGACACGGCCGACGACTTCTTCGCCCTCGGCGGCCACTCGCTGCTGGCGACGCGGGTGATCTCGCGGGTGCGCCGGGTCTTCGGCGTGGAGATCGCTCTCCGCGAGCTGTTCGAGCGGCCGACGATCGCCGGCCTGGCGCCGGAAGTGGAGCGCGCCCGGCGAAGCGCGGGCGTGCCGGCGGCGGCGCCTTCGGTCGCCGGCCGAGGCGAAGACCATCCACCGCTCTCCTTCGCCCAGCAACGGCTCTGGTTCCTCGACCAGCTCGAACCCGGTTCGGGCGCCTACAACATCCCGCTGTCGCTGCGGCTCGACGGCGATATGGATCTGCCGGCGTTCGCCGGCGCCCTCGCCGAGATCGTGCGCCGACACGCGACGCTGCGCACGACCTTCCAATCGCTGGACGGCGAGCCGATACAGGTGGTCGATGCCGCCGCGGCGTTGCCGCTGGCGATGGTCGACCTGCAGGGGCTCGCCAGGTCGCGCCGGGAGGAGTCTCTGGCGGCGCTGGTCCGGGAGGACGCGGTGCGCCCGTTCGATCTGGCGCGGGGTCCTCTCGTGCGCTGGCTCGTGGTGCGCCTCGGCGCGGCGGAGCACGCCATGCTCGCGGCGGTGCACCACATCGTCGCCGATGGCTGGTCGGTGGGGATTCTCATCCGCGAGCTGAGCCTGCTCTACGCGGCCCTCACCGCGGGCCGCCCCTCGCCGCTCGCGGAGCTGCCGATCCAGTATGCCGACTTCGCCCTCTGGCAGCGCGGCTGGCTTCGCGGCGAGGTCCTGGCGGCGGAGCTCGGCTACTGGCGCGACCGCCTGGCCGGGGCGCCTCCCTTCCTCGACCTGCCGGCGGACCGGCCCCGCCCCGCGGCGCTCAGCCAGCGCGGATCGAGCCGCTCGTTGCGCCTGCCGGCGGCCCTCTCGCGCTCGCTCGTCTCGCTCGGCCGGACGGAGCTCGCGACGCCGTTCATGGTCCTGCTGACCGTTTTCCAGGCGCTGCTGTCGCGCCACTCGGGCGAGGACGACATCAGCATCGGCACGCCGATCGTGGGACGCAACCGGGAGGAGCTCGAGCCGTTGATTGGCTTCTTCGTCAACACCCTGGTGCTGCGCACGGACCTGGCGGGCGATCCGTCGATCCGGGAGCTGCTCGGCCGCGTACGGGAGACGACTCTCGCCGCCCACGCCCACCAGGACCTTCCCTTCGAGCGCCTGGTCGAGGAGCTCCAGCCGCAGCGGAGCCTGTCCCATTCCCCCCTGTTCCAGGTGATGTTCGACGTCGCCCACGCCTCGCCGGCGCCCCTGCGGCTGCCGGGGCTCGAGGTCCGCGAGCTCGGGTCGCCTGCCGAGAGCGCGAAATTCGACCTCACCCTGAGCCTGGTCCACCACGAAGAGGGAATCTCGGGAGTCCTCACCTACAGCACGGATCTCTTCGACGGCACGACGATCGAGCGCCTGCTGCAGCGCTTCGAGGTGCTGCTGGGCGGCGCTTTGGATGCCCCGGGCTCCCCGCTCTCCGAGCTGCCGCTCCTCACCGCCGCGGAGAGCTCGCAGGTCCTCGAGTGGAGCGGCCGGCGAGCCGCGGCACCGGCCGAGACGACGGGCCGGGCGGCGGTTCATCGATCGTTCGCGGAGCAGGCCGCGCGGGCCCCCGACGCCGTGGCGGTGACGCTCGAGGGCGCGGCGCTGACCTACGGTGAGCTGGACCGCAGGGCTGATCTCCTGGCGCGGCGCCTCGCATTGTTGCCTGTGGGGGAGGAGGCGGTGGGGGACGAGGCTCTGGTGGCTCTCGTCGCCGAGCGCTCGCCGGAGATGGTGATCGGCCTCCTCGGCATCCTCAAGAGCGGGGCGGCCTACGTGCCGATCGACCCGCGGCTGCCACCGCGGCGGCTCGAGATGCTGCTCGAGGATGTCTACCGGAGCTCGACGTCCCCAGTGCTGGCGACCCAGCGCCGGCTGCTCCCGGCGCTTGCGCTCCGCGGTGTCCGGGTCGTGCTCCTGGACGCCGACGGTACGCCGGAGGACGCGACGGCGCCGAGGGCGCCGCGGCCGGAGTCGGCCGAGCAGCCGGCCTATGTGATCTATACCTCGGGCTCGAGCGGCCGGCCCAAGGGGGTGATGGTCTCCCACCGCTCGCTGGCGGCCTATACCGAGGCGGCCACCGAGATCTACGGCGTGAGCCCGGCCGACCGGGTGCTGCAGTTCGCCTCGATCGCCTTCGACGCCAGCGTCGAGGAGATCTATCCCTGCCTGTTGCGCGGCGGCACGCTGGTGCTGCGCAGCGAGGCGATGCTCGGCTCGGTGGCGGCGTTCCTGGCGGCCTGCCGGCGCTGGGAGATCACGGTGCTCGATCTGCCCACCGCCTTCTGGCACGAGCTGGTCGCGGAGATCGCGGCGGGGGAGGTGGAGCTGCCGGCGGCGCTCCGCCTCGTCATCATCGGCGGCGAGCAGGCGAGCGCCGACAAGCTGGCGGCCTGGCGACGGAACGTCGCCGGCGTCCGTCTGCTCAACACCTATGGTCCGACGGAGGCGACGGTCGTCGCCACGTGCTCCGACCTCGCCGCGTTTCCCGGCGGCCGCGCGGTGCCCATCGGGCGCTCTCTCCCGGGCTGTCGGGCCTACGTGCTCGACCGCCGCCTGCGCCTCCTGCCACCGGGAGCGCCGGGCGAGCTCTGCCTCGGCGGCCCGCTGGCGCGGGGTTATCTCCACCGTCCGGAGCTGACCGCGGAGCGCTTCGTGCCCGATCCCTGGGGGGAATCGCCGGGTGAGCGCCTGTACCGCAGCGGCGACCTGGCGCGCTTCGCGGCGCCGGGCGAGCTCGAGTTCCTGGGCCGGCTCGATCAGCAGGTCAAGATCCGCGGCTTCCGCGTCGAGCCGGGGGAGATCGAGGCGGCGCTCGCCGTCCACCCCGGAGTCGAGCAGGCGGCCGTCGTGACGGCCGCGGAGCACGCCGGCGCGAGCCATCGCCTGATCGCCTGCGTGGTGGCGCGGCCGGGGCACCGGCTCGCTCCCGCCGGCCTGCGCGATTTCCTGCGCGCCGAGCTGCCGGATTACCTCGTGCCGACGGCGTTCGTCCTCTTGGCGGAGCTGCCGCGGTCGCCGACGGGGAAAGTGGACCGGCGAGCCCTGCAGGCCCTGCAGCTCTCGCCGGAGGCCAGCGCCGGCGAGTACACGCCGCCGCGCACCCCGGCGGAAGGCGTGCTGACCGGGATCCTGGAAGAGGTGCTCGGGCTGTCGCGCGTCGGGGTGACGGACGACTTCTTCCAGCTCGGCGGCCACTCCCTGCTGGCGACGCAGGTGATCGCGCGGGTGCGGCGGGCGCTCGGCGTGGAGCTGCCGCTCAAGGCTCTCTTCGAGGCGCCGACGGCGGCGGGCCTGGCCGCGGCGGCGGAGCGCGCGACGAGCTCGGGAAGCGCCCCGCCGCTCTCGCCGGCCGCGAGGACGGGGCACCTGCCGCTCTCCTTCGCCCAGCAACGGCTCTGGTTCCTCGATCAGCTCGAGCCGGGGAGCGCGGTCTACAACCTGCCCCTGCCCATGCGTGTGGAGGGCGTTCTCGTCCCCGGCCTCCTGCGGGCGAGCCTCGCCGCCGTGGTGCGCCGGCACGAGTCGCTGCGCACGCGCTTCGTCGAGCCGGCGGATCAGCCGGGCCACCCGGTGCAGGTGATCGAGGCGGAGGCGCGGCTCGATCTCCCCGTCTTCGACCTGCGGTCTCTGCCCGCCACCCGGCGGGAGGGCGAGCTCGAGAGGCTGACTCGGGAGGAGGCGCTGCAGCCGTTCGACCTCGGCCGCGGGCCGCTGTTGCGGGTGCGCCTGGCACGGCTCGCGGAGCGCCAGCACGCCGTGCTCTTCACCATGCACCACGTGGTGAGCGACGGCTGGTCGGTGGGCGTCCTGGTGCGCGAGATCACCACCGTTTACGGCGCCCTGGCGGCGGGCCTGCCGCCCCTCCTGCCGGAGCTGCCGATCCAATATGGCGACTTCGCCGCCTGGCAGCGGCAGTGGCTTTCGGGAGAGGTGCTGGAAGCCGAGCTCGACTACTGGCGCGGCGCGCTGGCCGGCGTGCCGCCCGTCCTCGAGCTGCCGACCGATCGGCCGCGGCCGGCGGTGGCGCGCTTCCGCGGCGGGCGGCGCAGGATGCGGCTGGGAGCCGAGCTGTCGGCGGCGGTCGAGACGCTGGCTCGCCAGGCGGGGGCGACGCCGTTCATGGTTCTGCTCGCCGGCTTCGCGGCGCTCCTCGACCGCTACGCGGGCCAGGGCGAGGTCTCGGTGGGGACGCCGATCGCCGGCCGCACGCACGTCGAGCTCGAGAGCCTGATCGGGTTCTTCGTCAACACCCTGGTGCTGCGCCTGCGGCCGGCCGCTGCGGCGAGCTTCGCCGACCTCGTCGGGAGCGCGCGGGAGGTGCTGCTGGGGGCCCATGCGCATCAGGCGGTGCCGTTCGAGCGCCTGGTGGAGGAGCTGGCGCCGCAGCGCAGCCTGGCGCGCTCGCCGCTGTTCCAGGTGATGCTGGCGCTGCAGAACGTGCCGCGGGAGGTGGTGGAGCTCGCCGAGCTGACGCTGGCGCCCCTCGCGAGCGCCGGCACGACGGCGAAGTTCGACTTGACGCTCACCTTCGAGCGCCGCCCGGACGGCTTCCTCGGCAGCCTCGAGCACAGCCTCGACCTGTTCGACGGGACGACGATCGATCGCCTCGGCGGCCATCTGGCGCGGCTGTTGGCGGCGGCGGTGGCGAGCCCGCGGGCCCCGCTCGCGGAGCTCCCCTGGCTTGCCGAAGCGGAGGCGGCGCAGCTCCAGCGGGAGTGGAGCGACACCGCGTCGCCGGCCGGCGAGCGCTGCCTGCAGGAGCTGTTCGCGGCGCAGGCCGGGCGCACCCCGGACGCCGTCGCCGTCGTCTCCGGCGGGGAGGCGCTCACCTACGCCGAGCTCGATGCGCGGGCCGAGCGCATGGCGGAGCGGCTGCTGGCCCTGGGCGTCGGGCCGGACGCGCGGGTGGGGCTCCACCTGAAGCGCTCGCCCGCTCTGGTGATCGCGGAGCTGGGCGTGCTCAAGGCGGGCGGTGGCTTCCTGCCGCTCGATCCCGACCAGCCGGCCGGGCGCCTGGCGGCGATGATCGAGGACGCCCGGCCGGCGGTGGTGATCGCCGGCGCCGCCGGCGTGCCGCCGGGCGTGGATCTGCGGGATGCGGCGGTGCTCGCGGTCCCGCCGCAAGGGGGGATGGATAGCGCGGCAGGGGAAGGCCGCCGGCGACGTCGCCGGCGGGAGAAGCCGACGGCGGAGAACCTGGCGTACGTGCTGTTCACCTCGGGGTCGACCGGCCGGCCGAAGGGCGTCATGGTGTCGCACCGGGCGATCGTCAACCAGATGGAGTGGATGCTGGCGGCCTACCCGTTGGCGGCGGCGGACCGGATGCTCCACAAGACGCCGGTCGGCTTCGACGCCGCGGTCTGGGAGCGCTACGCGCCGCTCCTCGCGGGCGCCTGCCTGGTGATCGGGGAGCCGGGTCTCGAGCGGGACCCGCCGGCGCTGGCGGCGCGTTTGGCCGCCGAGCGGATCACGCTGCTGCAGGTGGTGCCGACGCTCCTCGGTCTGCTGCTGGAGGAGCCCGGGTTGGCGGCGTGCACGCCGCTGCGCCGGCTCTACTGCGGCGGCGAGGAGCTGCGTCCGGAGCCGCGCGACGCCTGGCTCTCCCGGCATGGCGCGGAGCTCGTCAACCTGTACGGCCCGACCGAGGCGGCGATCAATGCGACGTCGCGCCGGCTGCGTGAGACCGGGGGCCCGGTGCCGCTCGGCCGCCCGGCCCGCAACCTGCGGAGCCTGGTGGTGGACGGGACCGGCAGGCCTTGCCCCGCCGGCGTCGCGGGCGAGCTGTGGCTGGGCGGCATGGCTCTGGCGCGGGGCTACATCGGACGGCCGGAGCTGACCGCGGAGCGCTTCGTGCCCGATCCGTCCTCCACCACCGAGGTGGGAGGCCGCCTCTACCGGACCGGCGATCGAGTGCGCTGGACCGCGGAGGGGGAGCTCCAGTACCTGGGCCGCGTCGACCAGCAGGTCAAGCTGCGCGGCTTTCGCATCGAGCCGGGGGAGATCGAGGCGGCCCTGGAGGCGCATCCGGCGGTGCGTCAGGCGGCGGTTCTGCTACGCCAGGTGCCTGCCGCGTCAGGGGAGATCGATCAGCGCCTGGTCGCCTATGTCGCCGCGGATCCCGCGGTCGCCGCTACCGCCGACGCGGCCACGTGGCGCGACTTCCTGCGCCGCCGGGTGCCGGACTACATGCAGCCGGCGAGCTACGTCCATCTCGCGGCGCTGCCGCTCTCGCCCAACGGCAAGGTCGACCGGCGGGCGCTCGCCGCTCTGCCGCTCGCGGCGGAGGCCGCCGCCGGCGCCGAGCTCCCGCCGCGGACGCCGGTCGAGGAGCTGGTGGCGGCGATCTGGGCGGACGTGCTGGGGGTGGCCAGGATCGGCGCCGGCGCCAACTTCTTCGATCTCGGCGGCCACTCGCTCCTGGCGACGCGGGTGATCGCCCGGGTGCGGTCCGTGCTGGGGGTCGAGGTCGCCCTGCGCGAGCTCTTCGCGGCGCCGACGCTCGGCGAGTTCGCCGGCCGTATCGAGCGCGCCCGGCGCACGCCGACAGCGCTCGCCGAGCCGCCGCTGGCGGCCTTGGCGCGGAGGGGCGATCCGCCGCTGTCGTTCGCCCAGCAGCGGCTCTGGTTCCTCGATCAGCTGGAGCCGGGGAGCGCGCTCTACAACCTACCCGTTGCGCTCCGGGTGAGCGGGCCGCTCCGCGCCGCGGCGCTGACCGCGGCGCTGGGCGAGGTGGTGCGGCGCCACGAGGTGCTGCGCACGGTCTTCGCCGCCGTGGCGGGCGAGCCGGTGCAGATCGTCCAGCCGGCGTCGCCGTTCGCTCTGCGCGCGGTCGATCTGTCCGCTCTCGCGACGCCGTGGCGCGAGACGGAGATGCTGCGTCTCGCCGGCGCGGAGGGAGCGCGGCCGTTCGATCTGGCGCGCGGTCCCCTGCTGCGGGTGAGCCTGCTGCGCCTCGGCGCGGCGGAGCACGCGCTGCTCATGACCATGCACCACATCGCGAGCGACGGCTGGTCGATGGGCCTCCTGGTGCGCGAGGTGACGGCGCTCTACCGGGCCGCATCGATCGACGCCATCGAAGGTATCAGCGGTGCCAGCGGCGCCAGCGGCGATCGGCCGGTGCTTCCCGGCCTGCCGCTGCAGTACGCGGACTACGCGGTGTGGCAGCGGCGTTGGCTCTCCGGGGCGGTGCTCGAAGCCGAGCTCGGCTATTGGCGTCAGGCGCTCGCCGGCCTGCCGCCGCTCCTCGAGCTGCCGACGGACCGGCCGCGGCCGGCGGTGGCGCGCTTCCGCGGCGGGCTGCGCCGGGTGCGGCTCGACGCCGAGCTGTCGGCGGCGGTCGAGGGGCTGGCGCGCCGCGCCGGCGCGACGCCGTTCATGGTTCTTCTCGCCGGCTTCGGAGCGCTCCTCGACCGCTGCGCGGGCCAGGGCGAGGTCGCGGTGGGGACGCCGATCGCGGGCCGCACGCACGTCGAGCTCGAGGGCCTGATCGGGTTCTTCGTCAACACCCTGGTGCTGCGCCTGCGGCCGGCTGCGGCGGCGAGCTTCGCCGATCTCCTGGCGCGCTCGCGGGAGGTGGTGCTGGGCGCCTACGCGCACCAGGCGGTGCCGTTCGAGCGCCTGGTGGAGGAGCTGGCGCCGGAGCGCAGCCTGGCGCACTCGCCGCTCTTCCAAGTGATGCTGGTGCTGCAGAACGTGTCGCGCGAGGCGGTCGAGCTGGAAGCTCTGGCGCTGGCGCCGCTGGCGCTGCCGGCGGGCGGCGGCGCGACGGCGAAGTTCGACCTGACGCTGAGCTTCGAGCGCGGCCCGGACGGCTTCCGCGGCACCCTCGAGCACGACGTCGACCTGTTCGACGGGTCGACCATCCAGCGGTTGGGCGGCCACCTGACGCGCCTGCTGGCGGCGGGGGTGGCGAGCCCGGAGGCGCCGCTCGCGGAGCTGCCCTGGCTCGGCGATGCCGAGCGGGCGCAGGTGGTGCGGGAGTGGAACGAGACGGCGGTCGCCTACCCCAGCGATCCGTGTGCCCACGAGCTGTTCGCGGCCCAGGCGACGCTCTCCCCGCATGCCATCGCCTTGAGCGACGCCGAGGCACAGATCTCTTACGGCGAGCTCGACCGCCAAGCGAACCGTCTGGCCCACGGCTTGATCGCCCTCGGCGTCGGGCCGGACGTCCCGGTGGGGATCTTCCTCGAGCGCTCGGCGCGCTGGGTGACGGCGACCCTCGCCGTGCTCAAGGCCGGAGGAGCCTACGTGCCGCTCGACCTGCGCTCTCCGCAGGAGAGGCTGGGGCTCATCCTCGCCGATACCGGGACGCCCGTGCTGGTGACCGACGAGAGCCTGCTCGCCGCGCTTCCCGAGCATCGGGCCAGGGTCGTGCTCCTGGAGAGGCAGGGGGGCCCGCTGTACGCAGAGAGTGCAGAGGCACCGTGGGTGGACGCTACGGCGGACCGTCTGGCCTATGTGATCTACACCTCCGGCTCGACGGGCAGGCCCAAGGGCGTCGCCGTGGCTCACCGGGCGCTCTCGAACCTCGTATGCTGGCACCGGCAGGCATTCGAGGTGAGCTCGGCCGATCGCGCCACTCAGCTGGCGAGCCCGGCATTCGACGCCTCGATCTGGGAGCTGTGGCCCTACCTGGTCAGCGGCGCGCGCGTCGAGATCGTCGGGGAGGAGGCGAGGGCCGATCCGGCGCGCCTGCGCGACCTGCTGGTGTCCCGCGGCATCACTCTCGCCTTCGTGCCCACGCCGGTCGCCGAGGAGATCATCCACCTCGACTGGCCGCGGCCGCTCGCGCTGCGCGCGCTGCTCACCGGCGGCGACCGCCTCCGGACCCGTCCGTCCGCCGCCCTGCCCTTCGCGCTGGTCAACGATTACGGTCCGACCGAGGCCACGGTCGTCGCCAGCTCGGGCGCCGTCGGTCCGGCGGGAGGCGCGCTGCCCGCAATCGGCCGGCCTATCGCCAATGCCCGCATCTACCTGCTCGACGCGGAGCTGCGGCCGGTGCCCGTCGGCATGGCCGGCGAGCTCTGCATCGCCGGGAGCGGCCTGGCGCGCAGTTATCTGGGTCAACCCGGCCTGACGGCGGAGCGATTCATTCCCGATCCCCTCACCGCCAGGGACGGCGGCGGCCGTCTCTACCGGACGGGGGACATGGCGCGCTGGCTGCCGGACGGCCGGATCGAGTTCATCGGCCGCCGCGACGGGCAGGTGAAGCTCCGCGGCTTCCGCATCGAGCTGGGGGAGATCGAGGCGGCGCTCGCCGCGCATCCGGCCCTGCGCGAGGCGGCGGTGGTGGTGCATGCCGCGGCGCCGCGGCGTGCCGGTCGCGACGGCGGTCCCGCCGCCGAGGACAGGCGTCTGACCGCCTATCTGGTGGCGCGGGCGGAGGGGGCGCCCGAGGCGGCGGAGCTGCGCGCCTTTTTGCGCCGGCGCCTGCCCGACTACATGGTCCCCGCGGCCTTCCGCTTCCTCGCCGAGCTGCCGCTCAACGCCAACGGCAAGGTGGACCGGCGCGCCCTGGCGCGGCTGGAGGCGGCGCCGGAACACGGCGGCGAGCCGACGGGCGCGCCGCGCACGCCCACCGAGGAGCTGCTGGCGGCGATCTGGGAAGAGGTCCTGGGGCGCGAGCGCGTCGGCACGGGGGACGACTTCTTCGCCCTCGGCGGCCACTCGCTGCTGGCGACGCAGGTGATCGCGCGGGTGCGCGACGTCCTCGCCGTCGAGCTGCCGCTCCGCGCCCTGTTCGAGGAACCGACGGTGGCGGGCCTCGCCGGCCGCGTCGACGCCGAGCGGCGCGCCGGAGCGGCCGCCGCGGCGCCGCCCATCGGCCGGGCCTCGCGCGCCGGCGGCCTGCCGTTGTCGTTCGCCCAGCAGCGGCTGTGGTTCCTTGATCAGCTCGAGCCCGGCAGCGCCGCCTACAACATCCCCCTCTTCCTGCGCGCCGAGGGTGACCTCTCCCCCGGCCTCCTGCGCGCCAGCTTCGTCGAGGTGGTGCGCCGGCACGAGTCGCTGCGCACGCGCTTCGCCGAGATCGCCGGCCGGCCGGTGCAGGTGATCGAGCCGGAGGCGCGGCTCGAGCTGCCCGTCTTCGATCTCGGCGCCCTGCCGGCCGCCCGGCGGGAGGCCGAGCTCGCCCGGCTCGCCAGGGAGGAGGCGGGCGCGCCGTTCGATCTCGGCCGCGGTCCGCTGCTGCGGGCGGGTCTGGCGCGCCTCGCGGCGCGCCGGCACGCCCTCCTCTTCACCATGCACCACGTGGTGAGCGACGGCTGGTCGGTGGGCGTCCTGGTGCGCGAGATCACCACCATCTACCGCGCCCTGGCGGCGGGCCGGCCGCCTCTCCTGCCGGAGCTGCCGATCCAATATGGCGACTTTGCCGCCTGGCAGCGGCGGTGGCTTTCGGGAGAGGTGCTGGAGGCCGAGCTCGGCTACTGGCGCGGGGCGCTCGCCGGCGCGCCGCCGGTCCTCGAGCTGCCGGTGGACCGGCCGCGGCCGGCGGTGGCGCGCTTCCGCGGCGGCTCGCGCCGGCTGCGGCTCGGCGCCGAGCTGTCGGCGGCGGTCGAGGGGCTGGCGCGCCGCGCCGGTGCGACGCCGTTCATGGTCCTGCTCGCCGGCTTCGCGGTGCTCCTCGACCGCTGCGCGGGCCAGGGCGAGGTCACGGTGGGAACGCCGATCGCCGGCCGCACCCACGTCGAGCTCGAGAGCCTGATCGGGTTCTTCGTCAACACCCTGGCGCTGCGCCTGCGGCCGGCCGCGGCGGCGAGCTTCGCCGGTCTCCTCGGGCGCGTGCGGGAGGTGGTGCTGGAGGCCCATGCGCATCAGGCCGTGCCGTTCGAGCGCCTGGTGGAGGAGCTGGCGCCGGAGCGCAGTCTGGCGCACGCGCCGCTCTTCCAGGTGATGCTGGTGCTGCAGAACACGCCGCAGGCGTCGGCCGACCTCGCGGGGCTGGCGCTCGCCCCCTTGGAGAGCGAGGGTGCGGCGGCGAAATTCGACCTGACGCTGGCGCTCGAGCGCGGCAGGAACGGTTACGGCGGCGGCTGGAGCTACAGCCTGGAGCTGTTCGACGCGACGACGGTCGACCGGCTGAGCGGCCACCTCGCACGGCTCCTGACGGCGGCGGCGGCGGCGCCGGAAGCGCCGCTCGCGGGCCTCTCCTGGCTGGCCGAGAGCGAGCGGGCGCAGCTCCTCCGCGAGTGGAGCGACACCGCGCGGCCACCGGCATGGAGCGGCGGGCGCTCCCTGCACGAGCGGTTCGAGGCACAGGCGAGCTCGCGTCCTGACGCGGTGGCGGCGGTCTGCGGCCGCGAGCAGCTCTCCTTCGGCGGGCTGAACCGGCGGGCCAACCGCCTGGCGCGGCTCCTGCGGCGCTCCGGCGTGCGGCGGGAGTCGCCGGTGGTCCTCGTGATGGAGCGCTCGGTCGATCTCGTCGCCGCGCTCCTGGCGGCGCTCAAGGCGGGCGGGGCCTGGGTCGTCCTCGATCCGGACCAGCCGGCCGCCCGCCTCGCCCAGATGCTCCAGGACGCCGCGCCGGCGGTCGTCCTCACCCGCGGCGCAGCGGCCGCGGCGCTGCCGGCCTGCACCGCCCCGGTCATCCATCTGGAGAGCCTGGATGAGCCGAGCGCTGCCGGTGCGGACGCCGGCGCGGACGATCTCGGGCTCGCCGTCTCGCCGGGGCAGCTCGCCTATGCGATCTACACCTCGGGGAGCACCGGCACGCCGAAGGGCATCCTCGTCTCGCACGGCGCGTTGGCGAACCTCCTGGAGGCGCTCGAGACGGCGATCTACGCCGGCGCCGGCGGCGGCCTCGCGGTCGCCGTCAACGCGCCGTTCTTCTTCGACGGCGCCGTCAAGCAGGTCATCCAGCTGGCTCGCGGCCGCCGGCTCGACATCGTTCCGGAAGCGATGCGAGCCGATGCGGCGGCGCTCCGCGCGCACCTCGCCAGGCAGCGGGTCGACGTGCTCGACTGCACGCCCGTGCAGCTCCGCGCCCTGCTCGACGCCGGGATGGGCACGGACGGCGGCTGGGCTCCCGGCCTGGTCCTCGTCGGCGGCGAGGTGGTGGAGCCGGTCCTGTGGGAACGCTTGTGCGGCCTCGCCGGCACGCGGTTCTTCAACGTCTACGGCCCCAGCGAGTGCACCGTGGACACCACCGTGCTGCCGATCCTTCCCGGCGGCCGGCGGCCGGCGATCGGACGGCCGCTGCCGAACGTGCGCGTCTTCGTGGCGGGCGAAGCGGGCTCCCCGCTGCCGATCGGAGTCGCCGGCGAGCTCTACGTCGGCGGCGCCGGCCTGGCGCGAGGGTATCTGGGCCTGCCCGCGCTGACGGCCGCGCGGTTCGTCCCGGATCCCTTCTCGGGCGAGCCGGGCCGGCGCCTGTACCGCACGGGCGACCTGGTGCGGTGGACGGCGGAGGGGATCCTCGAGTACCTGGGCCGTCTCGACCACCAGGTGAAGGTGCGCGGCTTCCGCATCGAGCTGGGGGAGATCGAAGCGGCGCTGGCGTCGTGCCCGGGGGTGCGGCAGGCGGCGGTGCTGGTGCGCGAGGTGGTGGCCGCGAGCGGCGAGGTGGACCGCCGGCTGGTGGCCTACCTGGCGGCCGATGGGACAGTCGCGGCGGCCGCCACGCCGGCCGAGCTGCGCCGGTTCCTGCGCCAGCTGCTGCCGGAGTACATGCTCCCCGCGGTCTACCTACATCTCGCGGCGCTGCCGCAGTCCGCCAACGGCAAGGTCGACCGGCGGGCTCTCGCGGCCCTGCCGCTCGCGGCGGCGGCTGGAGAGGACGCCTATGTCGCGCCGCGGACGCCGGTCGAGGAGATCGTGGCCGCGATCTGGACGGACGTGCTCGCGGTGCCGCGGGCGGGGATCCACGACAACTTCTTCGCGCTCGGCGGGCACTCGCTCCTGGCGACGCGGGTGATCGCGCGGCTGCGGTCGGCGCTGGGGATCGAGATCGCCCTGCGCGAGCTGTTTGCGGCGCCGACGCTCGGCGGGCTCGCGCGGCGCATCGAGGATGCCGTCCGCCGCCGCACGGGTCTCGTCGAGCCGCCGCTGGTGCCCGCCGCCCGGCGCGCCGATCTGCCGCTGTCGTTCGCGCAGCAGCGGCTCTGGTTCCTCGCTCAGCTGGAGCCGGGGAGCCCGCTCTACAACATGCCGCTGGCGCTGCGGGTGGTCGGGCCGCTGCAGGTGCCGGCGCTCGCCGCGGCGCTCACCGCGGTGGTGCGGCGCCACGAGGTGCTGCGGACGATCTTCGCCGCGGCCGACGGCGTACCGGCGCAGGTCATCCTGCCCCCTGCTCCCCTGGCGCTGCCGGTCGTCGATCTGGCGGCGCTCGGCCCGGCGTCGCGTGACGCTCTCCTGCGCCGGCTGGCGGCGCAGGAGGCGGCGCGGCCGTTCGATCTGGCGCGGGACCCGATGCTGCGGGCGAGCCTCGTGCGCGTCGGGGCCGAGGAGCACGCGGCGCTGGTGACGATGCACCACGTGGCGAGCGACGGCTGGTCGCTGGGCCTGCTGATGCGCGAGGTGACCGCGCTCTACGCAGCGGCGGTCGCGGGCGGGCCGGCCGCGCTTCCCCCGCCGCCCCCCCTCCCCGAGCTGCCCGTCCAGTACGCGGACTTTGCCTCGTGGCAGCGGGGCTGGCTCGCCGGCGAGGTGCTCGCGGCCGAGCTCGCCTACTGGCGCGATCAGCTCGCGGGGCTGCCGCCGGTCCTCGAGCTGCCGGCGGACCGGCCGCGGCCGGCGGTCCAGAGCTTCCGGGGAGGGTCGCGCGATCTCGCCCTCGGCGGCGAGCTGTCGGGAGCGTTGGAGGCGCTGGCCCGGCAGCGCGGGGCGACGCCGTTCATGGTCCTTCTGGCGGGCTTCGCGACCCTTCTCGACCGCTACTCAGGGCAGGGCGACGTCGCGGTGGGAACGCCGATCGCGGGGCGCACCCACGTCGAGATCGAGGGCCTGATCGGGTTCTTCGTCAACACGCTGGTGCTGCGGCTGCGGCCGTCCGAGGCGGCGAGCTTCGCCGCGCTGCTGGAGCGGGCGCGGGAGGTGGTGCTCTCGGCGCACGCCCATCAGTCGGTGCCGTTCGAGCGCCTGGTCGAGGAGCTCGCGCCGCAGCGCAGCCTGGCGCACGCGCCGCTCTTCCAGGCGATGCTGGTGCTGCAGAACACGCCGCGGGAGCCGGCGGAGCTCGCGGGGCTGGCCCTCGAGCCGATGGGGAGCGCCGGCGCGCTGGCGAAGTTCGACCTGACGCTGGGCCTCGAGCGCCGGCGGGAGGGCTACGTGGGGAGCTGGGAGCACAGCCTCGATCTCTTCGACACGACGACGGTCGAGCGGCTGAGCGGCCATTTCGCACGGCTCCTGGCGGCGGCGGTGGCGCAGCCGGAGGCGCCGCTCGCCCGACTGCCATGGCTGGCCGAGCCCGAGCTGGCGCAGCTCCTGCGGGAGTGGAACGACACCGAGCCGGATTGGCAGGCGGCGGCGACGCTCCACGCGAGCTTCGAGCGGCAGGCGCGGCGGACGCCCCATGCCGAGGCGTTGATCGCCGGCGGCCGCGCGGTCTCCTATGCGGCGCTCGAGCGGCGCGCCAACCGGCTGGCACGGCATCTGCGGCGTCTCGGCGTCGGACCCGAGCGGGTGGTGGGCATCGCCCTCGAGCGCTCGGCCGAGATGGTCGTCGCGGTGCTCGCGGTGCTCAAGGCCGGCGGCGCCTACCTGCCGCTCGACGTCGCCTATCCGCGCCAGCGCTTGGAGCTCATGTTGAAGGATTCCGCCGCCGGGCTCCTGCTCACCGACCAGCGTTTTGCCGCCGACCTCGCCTGGGGCGGCGGGCGGGTGCTGGCGATCGACCGCGCGGCGGCGGCGATCGCGCGCGAGAAGGCATCGCCGCTCCCCGGCGACGCGCGGGCGCCGAACCTGGCCTACGTGATCTACACCTCGGGCTCGACCGGACGGCCGAAGGGCGTCGCGGTCTCCCATGCCTCGGCGGCGACCTTCGTGCGCTGGGCGCGCGAGGTGTTCTCGCCGCAGGAGCTCGCCGGCACCCTGGCCTCGACGTCGCTCTCCTTCGACGTCTCGGTCTTCGAGCTCTTCGTGCCGCTGTCCTGGGGGGGCACGGTCATCCTCGCCGCCGATGCGCTGGCGCTGGCCGACCACCCGGCGCGCGACCGGGTGCGCCTGATGAGCATGGTGCCGTCGGCGGCCGCGGAGCTGGCGCGCGCCGGCGCGCTGCCCGCCGGGCCGCTCACCGCCAACCTGGGCGGCGAGCCGTTGACGGGGGCTGCCGCTGGGCAGGTGCAGGCGAGCGGCGTCGTCGGCCGGATGTGGAACTTCTATGGGCCGACCGAGGACACCGTCTATTCAACGGGGGCGCGCATCGAGCCGGGGTCAGGGCGGGCGCCGGCGATCGGCCGGCCGATCGCGAAGACCCGCGCCTACGTCCTCGACGGCGAGATGCAGCCGGCTCCGCTGGGAGCGCTCGGCGAGCTCTACCTGGGAGGCGCCGGCCTGGCCCGCGGCTATCTGCACCGGCCGGCGCTGACCGCCGAGCGGTTCGTGCCCGATCCGTTCTCCGGCGCGCCGGGAGGGCGCCTCTACCGGACCGGCGACCGGGCGCGCTGGAGCGCCGCCGCCGAGCTCCAAACCTCGGGCCGCGTCGACCAGCAGGTCAAGATCCGCGGTTTCCGCATCGAGCTGGGCGAGATCGAGGCCGCCCTGGCGGAGCAGCCCGGAGTCCGTCAGGCGGCCGTCCTGACGGCCGAATCGACGGCCGGCGGCGGGCCGCCCGCGGCCCTGGCGGCCTATGTCGCGGTCGACGAGGGTTGCGATCCCGAGCGCCTGCGCTCGAGCCTGCGCGAGCGCCTGCCGGCGCACATGATCCCCGCCAGCTTCCTCCTGCTGAGCGCCCTTCCCCTCACCCCGAACGGCAAGCTGGACCGGCGTGCCCTGCGGGCTCTGGTGCCGCCGGAGGCCGCGCCTTCGGGCGGCGACCGTCCCTCGCCGCCGCGCGATGCCATCGAGCTCGCGCTGGTGCGGATCTGGGAGGACCTCCTGAGCGTCCGGCCGATCGGCGTCCGCGACGACTTCTTCGCCCTCGGCGGACATTCGCTGCTCGCCCCCCGGCTGATGTCTCGCCTGCGGGCCCGCTTCGGACGGGAGCTGCCGATCTCTCTGCTGTTCCAGGCGCCGACGATCGAGGACCTCGCCGGCGTGCTGCGGCGGGAGCGCGGTCCCGAGAGGCGGCAGGTGCTGGTCGAGGTCCAGCCCGGCGGCGGGCGCCGGCCGCTCTTCTGCGTCCATCCGGTGGGCGGGGAGGTACTGTGCTATGGCGATCTGGCGCGCTCCCTCGGCCCCGACCAACCTCTGTACGGCCTGCAATCGCCGCAGCTCGACGAGGCCTCGCCGCAGAGCGTCGAGGCGATGGCGGCGTGCTATCTGGCGGCCCTGCGCGCGGCGCAGCCGGCCGGCCCGTATGCCTTGGCGGGCTGGTCGATGGGCGGCGTGGTGGCGTTCGAGATGGCGCGCCAACTCGCGGCGGCCGGCGAGCGGGCCGAGCTCCTGGCGATGATCGACGTCCCGGCGCCGCTCGCCGCCGCGGCGGACGATCTCGATCTGCCGGCGCAGATCTCGCACTTCGCCCGCGACCTCTGGGGGCTCGGGGGACGGCGGGAGGCGATCGATCTGGCCGCCCGCGACGATCTGCGCCGGCTCGGCGCGGAGGACCTCCTGCGCCAGGTGTTCGGGGAAGCTCGCGCCGCGGCGCTGGTGCCCCCCGATCTCGACTTCGCGACGATGCGGCGCCTCTTCGAGACCTTCGCCGCCAATCTGCGGGCGCTGAGGCGTTACCAGGGCGTGCCCTACGCCGGCTCCGCGCTCCTGGTGCGGGCGACCGAGAGCCCCGCCCGGGACGGCGCGGACGCCAGCCTCGGCTGGACGGCGCTGGTCGGCGGTGGAGTCCGCCTCGCCTTCGTTGCCGCGGATCACTTCACGATCGTGCGCCGGCCCGCGGCCGAGGAGCTGGCGGTCCTGCTCCGTCCCTATCTCACGCAACCTCCAGCCGCCGAATGAGTAGAAGGAGCGATCCACCGATGCCCTGTCCGAACAGCGAGGTCCTATGGGCCTGAGCCTGATCAAATTTCTGCTGCGTAACTCCAAGGATCTGGCGTACTCCCACAGCACGATCGCGCTCGTTTTCGTCACCGGGATACTCGGCGGCGCGAGCAGCATCGCGCTCATCACGCTGATCAACGCCGTCCTGGTCCACGGCAGAACGCCGCTCTACCTCTGGGGGTTCCTGGCGCTCTGCCTGCTCCTGCCGATCAGCCGGTTCGCCTCGGAAGCCATGCTGATCCGGCTCTCCCAGAGGACCAGCCTCGAGATCCGCATGCTGTTGTCCCACCGCATCGTGGCGGCGCCGCTGCGCACCCTGGAGGAGCTCGGCGGCCCCCGGCTGATGGCGGTGCTGACCGACGACATCATGACCATCAGCAATGTCCTCACCGGTCTGCCCGCCGCCTGCATGAACCTGGTGATCGTGCTCGGCTGCCTCGCCTATATCGGCTGGCTGTCGCCGCTCGGCCTCCTCGTGGTCGTGGCGTTCCTGGCCATCGGCACCGTGATCTACCGCTCCCTGACGATGGCCGGCATCCGCCTCCTGCGGCTGGCGCGCCACGACCAGGACGCCCTCTTCGTCCACTTCCGCGCGCTGACCCAGGGGAACAAAGAGCTCAAGCTCAGCGCGGCGCGGCGCGAGGCGTTCCTGACCGGGTGCCTCCAGCCCACCGCGCAATCGTTCAGCGAGCACAATCGTGCCGGGCTGACGGCCTACACGGCGGCCGCCGCCTGGGGCCAGGCGCTGCTCTTCCTGCTCATCGCCCTGCTGATGTTCCAGGCCCCCTCCTGGGGCGTGCTCCGCGGCGGCGACGTCGTCGTCTTCGTGCTCACCACGCTCTACATGATGACGCCCTTGACCTCCGTCCTCGGCATCCTTCCCACGCTCAGCCGGGCCAACATCGCCGTCCAGCGGGTGGAGGGCATCTGCGAGACGCTCGCTCCGCGCCCGCTGGCGGATGGCGGACGGGCGCTGGCGGCGGCAGCTTCCGGGATCGCCGGGCCGGTGGACCTGGTGGACATCCGCCACGCCTATCGGCGCGAACGGGACAACAGCTCGTTCGTGCTCGGGCCGATCACGCTGACGTTCCGCCCGGGCGAGATCGTATTCCTGACCGGTGGCAACGGCAGCGGCAAGACCACCCTGGCGAAACTGCTGATCGGCCTCTACACTCCCGAGACCGGCGAGATCCGCTTGGCGGGAAAGCCCATCGGGCCGGCGGAGCTGAACGAGTATCGGGAGAACTTCGGCGTGGTCTTCGCCGACTACTACCTCTTCGACAGCCTCCTCGGCGTCGACGGCACCGAGGTCGACGATCGAGCGCGGCAGTATCTCGTCACCCTGCAGCTCGACCACAAGGTGCAGGTCGCGGACGGTGCGTTTTCGACGCTCGACCTGTCTCAGGGGCAGCGCCGGCGGCTCGCCCTCCTGGCGGCCTATCTGGACGACCGGCCGTTCTATGTCTTCGACGAGTGGGCGGCCGATCAGGATCCGCAGTTCAAGGACGTCTTCTACCTCGAGCTGGTGCCCGAGCTGAAGCGCCGGGGCAAGACCGTCCTGGTGATCAGCCACGACGACCGCTACTACCATGTGGCGGATCGGGTGATCAAGCTCGAGGACGGCCGGGTGGTGAGCCAGAGCCGCCACCGCACGGAAGCGGCCGTCCCCACGCTCTCTTAGGGCGCGCATCGTAGCGGCGCCGCGGTGAATGGCTCGATCGTCGGACCCTGGAGGGTGCTGATGGAAACATTGATGCAGGATCTACGCTACGGGGTGCGCGTGCTGCGGCGCGCTCCGAGCTTCACGCTGGTGGCCATCCTCACCCTGGCGCTGGGGATCGCGGCCAACACTCTGGTCTTCAGCATCGTGAACGCGGTGCTGCTGCGGCATCTCCCCTATCCGGATCCCGGCCGGCTGGTGATGGTGTGGGGGAGCGTGCCGCAGGTCAGCCGTACGCCGATCTCGGCTCCCAACTTCCTCGATTACAGGGAACGGAGCTCCGCCTTCCAGGCGATGGCCGCCTTCACCAGCGCGGACGGCATCCTCAACGACGCGGCCGATCCGCTGCGGGTCCGCACGGGCCGGGCCACGCCGGATCTCTTCCGGGTGCTGGGCGTCGGGCCGGCCCTGGGCCGCGGCTTCAGCCAGGACGAGGGACAGCCCGGCCACGGCGGCGTGGTCGTCCTCAGCTACGGTCTCTGGCAGCGCCGGTTCGCCGCGCGGCCCCAGGTCATCGGCACGAAGATCCTTCTCAACTCGAAGCCGTACACGGTCATCGGGGTGATGCCCGCCGCGTTCGAGTTCACGATTCCGGGCTACTTCCGCGCGGTGGATCTCTGGGCCCCGGTCGCGCTCTCGCGCGGCGACTCGCGATCCACCAACTTTCTCCGCGTCATCGCCCGGCTCAAACCCGGGGCGAGCCTGGAACGGGGCGGACAGGATCTGGCGAGGATCACGGCGGAGCTCGCGCGCGAGTATCCGGAAGTGGACCGGTCGGTGGGCGCCAAGGTCGTGTCGCTGCGCGAGCAGATGGTCGGCGAGACGAAGCCGGCCCTCCTCATCCTGCTGGGAGCGGTCGCCTTCGTCCTGCTGATCGCCTGCGCCAACGTCGCCAGCCTGCAGTTCGAGCGGGCCTCGCTGCGCCAGCGCGAGGTCGGCATCCGGCGCGCCCTGGGCGCGAGCGGCGGCCAGCTCCTGCGCCAGCTCCTCACCGAGAGCATGATGCTCGGGCTCGCCGGCGGCCTCCTGGGGGTGCTGCTGGCGGCCGCCGGCATGACCCTCCTCAAGGGAAGATTCACCGGCAACCTGCCGCTGACGGTGGCCCAGCTCATCGATCTCCCGGTGCTCGCCTTCACGCTGGGCATCGCGCTCGCGACCGGCGTGCTGACGGGCCTGGCGCCGACTTTCCAGGTCTTTTCGTCCTCGCTGGTGCAGGCGCTGCGCGAGGGCGGGCGGAGCTCGACCGGCGGCGTCGGCAGCGGCCGTCTGCGCGACGCCCTCATCGTCCTCGAGTTCTCCTTTTCGCTGGTGCTGCTCACCGGCGCCGGCGTGCTGATCGACAGCTTCGTCAACCTGCTGCGGGTGCCGCCCGGTTTCGATGCCCACAATGTCCTCGTGGCGGCGGTCCAGCTTCCCGGCTACGCCTACAAGGACGCCGCCGGCCAGGTGGCGTTCTTTCGCCAGGCGGTCGACCGCCTCGGTGGGCTGCCCGGGGTGGCGGCGGCCGGCGGCATCGACGATCTCCCGCTGACCTCGGACCGCGATGCCGACGGCTTTCAGATCGAGGGCCAGCCGGCGGCGACGGCGAGCGAGCTCCCGGTGGCGCAGGTGCGCGCCGCCTCGCCGGGCTACTTCCGCGCCATGGGCATTCCGCTGATGAAGGGCCGGATCTTCGCCGACACGGACCGCGAGGCGGCACCTGAGGTCGCGGTGATCAACCGGACCATGGCGCACCGCTTCTTCCCCCACGTCGACCCGGTCGGCAAGCGCCTGCGGCTGGGCGAGGGCGCGCCGGGATGGCTGACCATCGTGGGAGTCGTGGGCGACGTGCGCGACCTGGGGCTCGAGGCGGCGCCGGACCCGGAGGTCTATCGGCCGTTCGCGCAGGCTCCGGCCCCCTACATGTCGCTCGTCGCGCGCACCGCGACCGCTCCGGCGGGGAGCATCCAGGCGGCGCGCGAGGCGATACGCTCCGTCGATCGCGGGATGCCGGCGGTCGCGCCGACCACGATGGAGCAGATCGTCAGCCTGGCGATGGCCGACCGCCGCTTCAACGTGCTGTTGATCAGCATCTTCGCCGCCATCGCCCTGATCCTCGCGGCGGTGGGGATGTACGGCGTCATCAGCTACTGGGCGACGCAGCGCACGCACGAGATCGGGATCCGGATCGCCCTCGGCGCGCGGCGGGCGGACGTCTCCCGGCTGGTGATGGGGAGGGGGGCCGCCCTGGCGCTCCTCAGCATCGTCTTCGGGGTGGCGCTCTCCCTGGCTCTGGCGCACCTGATCACGAGCCTGGTGTTCGGGGCGAGCGCGGCCAATCCGGCGGTCCTCGCCGGCGTCGGCGTGCTGCTCGCCGCGGTGGCGATGCTCGCCTGTTGGATCCCCGCCCGGCGGGCGACCGCCGTCGACCCGATGGTCGCGCTGCGCCGGGAGTGAACGGCGGGCGGCGCGGCGGTTGGGGTTCCACCTCACCGCTCGAGCGCCGAGCAGTAGAATGGAGCTGCCCATCGACGCTCCTCGCCAGCGCGGCGAAAGCGATCCGCGCCGGGCTCGCGGGGGGGCGAGCTCGGTTCGGCCTCGGTCAACGATGTCACCCGGCCTCATCCCGACGGCTGGCGCCGCGGTTGCAGGCGGTACCACGACATGATCCGCCGCCCGCCGTCCTACGCCAGGCTTCTTGCCGTCCTCGCGCTCGCCGCCCTCACCTGGCCCGCCGTCGCCCGCGCCGACTGGCCGGCGATCCGGGTGGGCGCCGATGTCTTCTATGAAGCGCCGCGCTCCGAGCGCGGCAACGCCGGTCCCGACCTCGGGGTGGGAATCGATTCGGCCGCGGGCTTCGGCGGCCAGCTCACCCTCGACTGGACGGACCGCATCGCGAGCATCCTGACGGCGGGGGAGCTCCGGCCCTCCCTGCGGCTGCACGGCGCGGCGGCGGCGTCCGCGGACGGCGGCCGGGTGGATTTCCTTCCCATCACCGGTGTCGTGGTCGCCAAGCTGAAGCGGCTGGGGAGGTGGCGCCCGTACGCCGGCGCCGGGGTCGCCTATCCCCTGGTCGCCAGCTCGCGCCTGGCGCCGGCGCTCCAGGCGGCGGGGTTCCGGCGCCTGGTCAACCCGCATCACGGCGACCTCGTCCTCGACGCCGGCACCGACCTCGTCCTCGCGCCGCGGACGACGCTGAGCCTCGACCTCCGCTACCTGCCGGTCGCCGAGACGGTGGTGCTCGACACGCCGCGCGGCGACCTCTTCCGCAAGGGCATCGACACCCACCCGCTCACGCTCACGCTGGGCATCGCCTATCGCGTGTTCACGCCGCGCACCTATCCGGGCCCCTGAGTGGATCGGAGCGTACCTGTGCCGGTTTGTCCAAACCCTTCCGGGTTCAGCCAAACCCGCGCCGGTTTGGCGAAACCCCGCCGCGGTTCGAGCATGCCGTGAGGCGGCATGACCAAACCACGCGGCGGTACGCTCGAACCACGAGAGGGTTTGGCCAAACCCGGCGGGGTTTCAGGGCTGCCGGGCCTCGGCACGCCCGTTTCTCGGTGCGGCAGGGCGGTACCGAGGCGTGGGATCGACATACCACGGCGCGGTGAAGCCAAACCGCGTGCCGGTTTGGCGGTGCCGCGTGGTGGCCCGGCGAAGACCGCGCGCGGTTTGGCCATGCCGCTGCGCGGTACCGCGATGCCGCTGCGGCGCTTCGCCATGCCGCCGCGCGGCATCGTGATGCCGCGAGAGGGTAGACCCATGAGCGGTGCCGGTCCGCTCATGCGCCGGTGTGGTGTGGTCGCGCCGGCAGGCGCGGTGGCGAAGGCGCCTCTCGCCTTCACCGTGCCGCCTCGCGGCTGGGCGGCCCCGGGCACGCGGGTGTTCACGCCGCGCACCTATCCGGACCCCTGAGCCGGCGCCGGCGCGCAGCGGGAGCGGCGGTCTCTGCCGCCGGGCGCTCCGGCATGCGCGGCCTCAGCCGCCGGGCACCCGCAGCGACAGCCTGCCGCCGGGCGCCAGCGTTCCCGAAGCGCAGCGCGGCGATGGCGCTCCCGGCCGGCACACGGCATAGGTGCCCGGCTCGAGCATCGGGACGATCATCTCGCCGGCCGGCCACGCCGTGTCACCGTTCAGGTGGGCCCAGGAGTAGGCGAGCGGGAGCGGCAGCGGGTAGCGGCCGACGAGCGTCGGTGCCCCGCCTTGCGCGGCGTACTCCGCGAGCTGCCCGACGCCGTCGACGACGAGCGTCCCTCCTTCTTGATCGACCGAGATGATCAGCGGACCGTCGTCGGGGCCCTGCGGGGGGAGCTGCCGCAGGGCGAAGCCCGCCGCGAGCACCGTCAGCCGCGCGCCGCTGGCGCTCGCCGGAATGTTCAAGGTGAAGGTGCCGTCGAGGTCCGGTGTGAGCCGTCGGGATCTCGAGGTGCGCGAACGGCGTCTCCGGCTCGAGCGTCGCGAGGATCTCGGCGCCGAAGACGCCGCTCCCCGCCGGGGACACGACCTCGCCGGACAGCTTCCAACCCCGCCGGAGCACGAGCCGGACGGTCTCCGGATGCTCCTGCTTCTCCTCGAGATCGACCTTCACGGCGTCGGCGCTCTCGCGGTTGCCGGCGGCGTCCGTGCCGTCGGCCTCGAGATGCCACACGCCGGGAGCCAATCCACGGAGCTCGATCTTCCCCTCCAGGTTGGCGATCCGCTCGGCCACGGCCTTGCGGTCCCCCTCGCGGACGGCGCGGAGGCTGGCATGGGTCCCCGGCTGCCCGCGCTCGTCGACCACCTCCACCGGCAGGCGCGTGTCGGGGAGCGCGATGTCGAGCACCCCGGGCGCGTGCGCGAGAGCGGCGATCTCCAGACCTTTCAGGTGGCTCACGACGTGCGGATCGCCCTCTGAGGTGACGTCGACGTCCCAGCTCTTCGACCACGGCAGAAAGGCATAGTAACGGCCCTTCGCGTCGCTCCGCGCGGGGATACGCAGCTCGCCGTGCGCGCCGCCGAACTCCAGGGTTGCCGCGAGCGGCTCGCTGCCCAGGGTGACCGTCCCCCGCACCCTCTGGAAGGGCACCTCCAAGTCGATCGCGGCGGACTCGGCGCCGAGGGTGAGCCGCTGGGCCGCCCAGCGGGCGCCGCGGCTGTCGGTCACCTCGACCGTGTACTCTCCGGACTCGAGCCCCGTTCGCTTCCAGCTACCCGCGGCGTCCGCGGCGCCCTCCGCCACCAGCGCGGAGTAGCCGAGGACCTCGCCTTCGCGGAGGAGGTGCACGGTCCAGCGGCGCAGGAAGGCATCCGTCGTCGGGCTGAGCCTGACCTCCAGCGCGACGGGGAGATGGAGATCGATCCGCTTGACCTCCGTTTCCGCGCCCGTCGCGACCTCGACGGGGGCCACGACGGCAGGGGCGTATTTCGGATGCCGCACCGTGAGGCGGTAGGTGCCGGGGGCGATGCCGGCCAGCTCGAAGAATCCCCGCGCATTCACCCTGGCGGCCTCGGCTTTCTCGCCGTTCCTCGCCTGCTCGCTCTCCCTCGGAAGAGTGGTGATCCGCGGCGTCAGCTCGACGCGGCAGTCCTGGAACCGGAAATCCCGCGCCGGCGCCGCCACCGTCCCCACCACGGAAGCGCCGCGGCGCAGCGGCACTTTCCCCAGGTCGAGATCGCCGTTCGCCGGCACGGCCATCCCCCAGCGGTATTGGGAGACGAAGCCCCTGGCGCGCAGGCGGAGGTCGAGGGTGCCCGCCGGCGCCGGGCACGCCATCCGGCGATCGCTCACCGGGCAGACTTCGAAGGCCGGCCGCGCGGTCTGGCTGGCCGGCCCGCCGGGAGACGGCTCCAGGCGTAGCGACAGCTCGGATGGAAGGGTCTCGCCGGGAGCGACCTCGATGTTGGCGTGGATCGTCCCGCCAGGCAGCAGTCGCACGGTGACCCGACCCCCGGCGGCGGCTTCGAAGAGCTCGGGGCGAGACCAGAGGCCGCGAGCCTGGGCCGCGAGAGACCAGCGCGAGCCGGCCGGCAGCTCGACCGGCACCTCGCCGGGCGCCGCCGCCTCGATCGAGCGCGCGGCCGGAAGAGCGCCATGGAGAGCCGGGCCGGAAGGAGTGAAGACCAGCCGCACCAGGGACTTCGCCGGCGCGTCGAGAGCGACGACCACCGGCACGGCGCGCGCGGCGGCCGGCGCGATGGCAAGCCCCGCCGCGAGCACGAGCAACGGGTGGTGCTTTCTCATGGAGTCGTGGATTGGCCCGTGCAGGCGGCGCCGGAGAACGTGCAGCTCGCCATCAACGGGACGTCTTCCTTGCAGCCCGCGCGGCCCGCCTCCTGGTCGTCCGCCCGATCACAGGCCTTGAGGGTGATCCCATTCCCCTCGTCGATCCAGTGACAGGCCCAGCAGGTGCCGGAGGTGGTCGGGATGGGATCGGGGTTACAGAACGGGTCCGCGTGGCCCAGGCAGGGCGAGCAGTCGCCGGGGCACTGGTTCTGGGGCGGAGCGACCGCTGCGCGGGCTGGCGCCAACGCTCCGCCGAACGGCGACCCGAGCAAACTCAGCAACACGGTCGTCCAGACCATCCTCAAGGTGTATTTCACTGGCACTCGATTGCGCACGCGTTCTCCTTTATGGTCAGGAGAGGTTTAACAGATATTGAATCAAGGGGCAATTCCAGGGCGCGCATGCGGTGCGCAGCCGTTCGGGTGTTGACCGTTGGGAGGAAGTGGTACTTTCCCTCTATGGCCACGGCGACCACATTCTTGTGGCGCGCCGGCGAATCGATCTCGCGCCGCCCCCCGGCCCGGGTCCTTCGCTCTCGCTCAGGATGACAAGCCGAAAGATGTTCCGTTCCAGGCCCGCGGGCTCGCGCCGCCGGCGGTCAGATCCCGGTCACCCGCACCACCTCCTCGAAGCTCGTCGTGCCCTCGGCGAGCTTCCTTAGGGCGGACTGGCGGAGGGTGCGCATGCCGTTCTTGACCGCCTCGCGCTTGATCTCGGGGGAGTCGGCGCCGGCGACGATCAGGCTCTTGACGCCGTCGTCGATGGGGAGGATCTCGAAGATGCCGGTGCGCCCGAGGTAGCCGGTGCCGCGGCATTCGTGGCAGCCGCCGCCCTCCTTGACCTTGACCCGCTTGCCGGCGGGGACGGCGAGGCGCAGCGTCGCGACCTCGTCGGCGGTCAGGTGGCGCTCGGTGGGGCAGTGGGGGCAGATGCGGCGCAGCAGGCGCTGCGCCATCGAGCCGACCAGGGTCGAGCTGATGAGGAAGCGCTCGACGCCCGAGTCGACCAGGCGGGAGATCGAGGAGGCGGCGTCGTTGGTGTGGAGGGTCGAGAAGACCAGGTGGCCGGTCAGCGCCGCCTGGATCGAGTACTGCGCCGTCTCGCCGTCGCGGATCTCGCCGACCATGATGACGTCGGGGTCCTGGCGCAGGATGTGGCGCAGCGCCCCGGCGAACGAGATCCCGACCTTGGTCTGCACCGCGGTCTGGTTGAACTCGTCGTAGACCATCTCGATGGGGTCCTCGATGGTCGTCACGTTGAGCTCGCGGGTGGCGATCGTCTTCAACGCCGAGTAGAGCGTCGTCGTCTTCCCCGAGCCGGTCGGCCCGGTGACCAGGATGATGCCGTGCGGGCGGGTGATGAAGTCGTTGAAGGTCTGATGCTCGTCGGGGTAGAAGCCGAGCCCCTCGAGATCCTGCATCAGGACGTCGGGGTCGAAGATCCGCAGCACCAACTTCTCGCCGAAGGCGACGGGGAGGGTCGAGACGCGGAGCTCGACGTCGCGGCCGTTCCTCGTCGCCTTGACCCGGCCGTCCTGCGGCCGGCGCTTCTCGGCGATGTCCAGCCGCGACATGGTCTTGATGCGCGAGGTGACCGCGGCGTGGACGATCTTCGGCATCGTCTGGACGTCGTGGAGGATGCCGTCGATGCGGAAGCGGATGAGGCTGTTGTCGCGCTTGGGCTCGATGTGGATGTCGCTCGCCCGGCTGTCGAAGGCGTGCTGCAGCATGAACTCGACGGCGTTGACGACGTGCTGGTCCGAGGACTCGATCTCGGACTCGCTCTTCATGCGGACGAGCTGCTCCAGGTTCCCCAGGTCGATCCCCGCCGAGAGGTCGCGCTCGGCGCGCTTGACCGAGTGGCGGAGGCCATAGAACTCGGTGATCGCTTTGAGGATGTCCGGCTCGGAGGCGACCACCAGCTCGAGGTCGCGGCCGGCGATGCGGCGGAAGGAGTCGATCCCCTCGATGTCGTAGGGGTTGGCGCAGGCGACCTTCAGGCGCCCGTTCTTCATCTCCAGCGGGATCATGCGGTGGCGCCGGGCGAAGGGGCGCGAGACCTTCGATTCGATCAGGTCGGCGTTCAGGTTCAGGGTGTCGATCCGCACGTGGGGGAGGCCGGCGTCGGCGGCGATCGCCTGGGCGATCTCCTGCTCGCCGACCGGGCCGCCGGAGTCCCGGAGGTCGGGCAGGCGCAGCCGCGCCACCAGCTCGTAGGCGATCGCCTTCTGCTCGTAGGCGCCCGGCGAGCGCAGCCGGCTGGGGAGCTGGCGCGCCTCCTTCTTGATGCTCTCGCCGTGCTCCGCGGTGAGGTGGCCGCGGCGGACCAGGATGTCGGCGACCAGCTCGGGGGTGAGATTCATGCGTCCCGCGCCCTTCGGGCCCGCCAGGGGGCCAAGGCGGACAGATTTCCGGAAACCCTGGCTACAGTTTAGCCTACGGCCCGATGACCCTCGCCCCGGGCGCCCTCGCCGTCACCCTCGGCGCCAGCCTCGCGTGGTCGGGCTTCGACTCGCTGCGCAAGGCCCTGGTGCGCCGGCTGGCGCCGCTCCCCCTCCTCTTCCTCCTCACCGCGGCCTCGCTGCCGGCGCTCGCGATCTGGGCGTTTCTCGACGGCAGGGCGGGCCGCGCGGCCCTGACGCCCGGCTACCTCGCCCCGGCCCTCGCCTCGATCGTCCTCAGCGTGGTCTCGAACCTCGCCTTCGTCGAGGCCCTCCGCCGCGCCCCCCTCTCCTCGACCGTCCCCCTCCTCTCCCTCACCCCGGTCTTCAGCGCCCTCCTCGCCATCCCCCTCCTGGGAGAGCTGCCCACCCCCATCACCGCCCTCGGGATTCTCCTCGTCGTCCTCGGAGCGTTCTGGCTCCAGAGCCGCCGGAACCCCGGTCCATCTTCCTTGCCCACGCCCGAAGTCGACGCCCCGCCCGCGCGCGACCCCGCAGGCGCCAGCGCGGCGGGTGGCGCGGCGTGGAGGGATCCCGCATCTCGCGCGGAGCGGGCCGAAGACTCTGCCACACCGGGGACGCCGGTGCCCCGCGAGCACGGATGTGGGATACCACGCCGTGACAGGACCCGCCGCGGGTTTCGAAGCCGCGGGCTCCTATCTCCCCATTTCCTCATCCTCTTCGTCGCCTTCTCCTGGTCGCTCACCATCACCCTCGACAAGCTGGCCGTCTCCCGGTCGACCGCGCCCTTCCACGGCCTCGTCCTCAACACCGGGGTGACCCTCGGCCTCCTCGCCGTGCTCGCCGCCCGCCGCCGCCTCGGCGAGATGGCGGGTGTGACGCGCGCGCCGGGCCTCTTCGTCCTCGCCGTCGGCGTCAGCACCCTCGCCCTGGCACTGCAACTGCTTGCGCTCAGCATGGTGTGGGTGAGCTGGGTCGAGACCCTGAAGCGGGGCATCGGCAACCTGATGGCCGTCGTCCTCGGCCGGCTCGCCTTCAGCGAGGCGGTGACCCCGGCCAAGCTGCTCGCCGTGGGCCTGATGGCGGCGGGGGTGGCGCTGATCCTGATCTGAGGCAAGCCCACCCCCGGCGCCTTCCTCCGCCTCCAAAGGAGCCCTTCATGAGACCCGCCGCCCGCCGACTCCTCGCCCTCGTCGCGCTCCTCGCCGCCGTCGCCGGCTCGCCGCCCGCCTGCGGCGCCGCCCGGCGGACGGGCGGCCCGCTGCCGCTCGCCAGCATCCACCTGCCGCCCGGCTTCTCGATCAGCCTCTACGCCCGCGTGCCGGGGGCGCGCTCGATGACGCTGTCGCCCAAGGGCATCCTCTACGTCGGCTCGCGCGAGGGGGACCGGGTCTTCGCCGTGGTGCCGTCGCGCGGCGGCGGCTTCGAGCGCGGCGAGCGGGTGGTGCCCATCGGCTCCGGGCTCGACGAGCCCAACGGCGTCGCCTGGCGGGACGGCGCCCTCTACGTCGCCGAGGTCACCCGCGTCATCCGCTTCGACGCCATCGACGACCACCTCGACAGCCCGCCCGCCCCGCGCGCCCTCCCCGTCACCTTCCCGCACCAGAGCGACCATAGCTGGAAGTTCATCCGCTTCGGCCCCGACGGCTTCCTCTACGTCCCGGTGGGGGCGCCGTGCAACATCTGCGAGCCCAAGGACCCGCAGGCGGGGCTCACCCGCATGCGCCCGGACGGCAGCGGCTACCAGGTCTTCGCCCGCGGCATCCGCAACACCGTCGGCTTCGACTGGCAGCCCGGCACCAACGTCCTCTGGTTCACCGACAACGGGCGCGACTGGCTGGGGGACGACCGGCCGCCCGACGAGCTCGACCGCGCTCCCCAGCCGGGCATGCATTTCGGCTATCCCTACTGCCACGGCGGCGACATCCCGGACCCCGAATACGGCGGCAAGCACCCGTGCAGCCAGTTCACGCCGCCGGCCCAGAAGCTCGGCCCCCACGTCGCGTCGCTGGGGATGCGCTTCTACACCGGCGCGATGTTTCCGCCCGAGTACAGGAACCAGGTGCTCATCGCCGAGCACGGCTCGTGGAACCGCAGCCGGCCGATCGGCTACCGCGTGACGCGGGTCAGGGTGGACGGCGGACGGGCGCTCTCCTACGCGCCCTTCGCCGAAGGGTGGCTCGAGAACGGCCGCGCCTGGGGCCGGCCGGTCGACGTCCAGCCCCTGCCCGACGGCTCGCTCCTCGTCTCGGACGATCTGGCGGGCGCGATCTATCGCATCGTGTACCGATCGAGTTAGCCGATCGAGTTAGCCGCTCGGGCCAGCCCTCAATCGATCACGTAATGTGCGACAACTTTTGGACCACCAGATGCGAATGATCGCACCCACGCCGAGCGGCCGCTGATTTCGCGCCGGCGCGCGGAGTTGTGGTTTACTCTGCTGGAGCGGCGGCAGCACGAGGCACGCGCGGAGAGCTCGAGCGCGAGCGCTCCGGCCGGGTCCGCGGGGCCCTTCGTCATGGCGCTAAGGCTCTGCGCTCCACGGTAACGATCCGCCGCTGCCGGCGCCTATGGGGAGCGTGGCGGTTGAGTCCCTTTCACCCATCCAGTCGATCGCCGTCGTGCGGCGATCCACATCCTTTGTGGAGCAGCCGCTCCTTCAAGCCGCCGGCGGCGCCCGGCGAGAGCGGGTTCATCTGACCGCGGGGCTCATCGATCGCTCGATGACCTGGGGCCCGTGCCCCGTCCCGCAATTCGAGCTGGTGGAGGAAACCATGACACCCGAGACCCAGTCCCCCGACGTCGCCGCCCCCGAGATCCTTGCCGCCGAGAGCCGGTCCGCCGAGGTGCGGTCGCAGATCAAGCAGATCATCGCCAACGTCGCCGGCCTCGACGCCGCCAAGATCCCCGATCACGCGATGCTGCGCGAAGAGCTCAACCTCGACTCCCTGTCGCTGCTCGAGATCGGCGTCGACGTCGACTTCACCTTCAAGCTGAACCTGCCGGACGAGCGCTACAAGGAGATCCAGAGCCTCGACGACATGGTGGATCTCGTCGCCGGCCGCCTGGCCGAGCCGGCGCGGTCGGAGGCGGTTTGAAAGGCTCCGATCTCGCGGGCCGCGTCGCGGTCACCGGGATCGGCGCCGTCACCCCGGTCGGCACCGGCCGGGCCGAGATGTGGGAGAGCCTGCTCGCCGGGCGCTCGGGGTTCTCCCCGGTCGCCTCGTTCGACACCAGCCGCCACACCGTGCACCTGGGGGCCGAGATCCACGGCTTCCGTCCGGAGGAGCACATGCGGAGGCTCGATCCGGCGCGGCTCGGGCGCGCCTCGCAGCTCGCCGTCGCCGCCGCGCGGCTCGCCCTGGCCGACGCCGGGCTCGACCCCGACGGCCTCGCCGGCTGGGGCGACCCGGCGCGGGCGGGGGTGTCGATGGGGACGACCTCCGGCGAGCCGCTCGAGATCGAGCGCTTCGACGACTGCGTCCTCGCCGAGGACCTGGCGCGGGTGGGGCCGGAGTTCATCGCCATCTATCCCTGCCACGTGATCGCCGCCCACGTCGCCGCCGAGCTCGGCTTCGAGGGGGTGAACACCATGATCCCGGCCGCCTGCGCCGCCGGCAACTACGCCATCGCCCACGCCGTCGACGTGCTGCGCGCCGGGCGCGCCGACCTGATGCTCGCCGGCGGCGCCGACTCCTTCTCGCGCATCACCTACACCGGCTTCGCGCGGCTGGGGGCGATCGCCCCCGAGGTCGTCCAGCCGTTCGACAGGAACCGCAAGGGGATGATCCCGGGCGAGGGGGCGGGCGTCGTGGTGCTCGAGCCCCTGGCGCGGGCGCTGGCGCGGGGCGCCACGATCTACGCCGAGGTGGCGGGCTACGGCCTCTCCTGCGACGCCCACCACATGACCGCGGCGCACCCCGAGGGGGACGGCGCGGCGCGGGCGATGCGCCGCGCCCTCGCCGAGAGCGGCCTGGCGCCCGAGGACGTCGACTACATCAGCGCCCACGGCACCGGCACCCCGACCAACGACCGGCTGGAGACGATCGCCGTCAAGCGGGTCTTCGGCGACGCCGCCCGGCGCGTCCCCATCAGCTCGGTCAAGTCGATGCTCGGCCACACCATGGGCGCCGCCTCGGCGATCGAGGCGGCGGTGTGCGCGCTCGCGATCGCGACCGACCGCATCCCGCCGACGATGAACCTGGTCGAGCCCGACCCCGAGTGCGACCTCGACTACGTCCCCAACGCCGCCCGCGAGCGGCGGGTCGGCGTCGCCATGAACAACGCCTATGCGTTCGGCGGCAACAATGCCTCGCTGATCCTCAAGAAGCACGAGGCGGCGTCGTGAGCCAGCGCCGCCGGGTCGTCGTCACCGGCGCCGGCCTGCTCTCGCCCCTGGGCGACGATCCCGCCGGCGTGCACGCGGCGCTCCTCGCCGGCACCTCCGGCATCGGCCCGATCACCCTCTTCCCGACCGCCGGGATGCGCTGCGCCCAGGGGGGCGAGATCCGCGGCTTCGACGCCGCGGCCTATCTCGGCGCCGAGCGCAACATCCGTCCGCTCGACCGCCTGAGCCGGCTGGTGGCGGCGGCGGCCGGGCGGGCGCTCGCCGCCTCCGGCTGGACCTCCGAGCGGGTGGCGGCGGGCGGCGCCAGCCGGGAGATCGGGCTGGTCCTGGGCACCATGTTCTGCGGCCTCCACACCATCGCCGAGTTCGACCGCCGCGGCATCACCCGCGGGCCGTCCTACATCTCGCCGCTCGACTTCGCCAACACGGTGATCAACGCCGCCGCCGGGCAGACGGCGATCTGGCACGGGCTGACCGGGGTCAACTCGACGATCGCCGGCGGTGCCGCCTCGGGCCTCCAGGCGCTGGCGGTGGCGGCGGACCTCGTCCGCTCCGGCCGCGCCGACGCCGTCCTCGCCGGCGGCGCCGACGAGCTCTGCTTCGAGACCTTCTACGGCTTCTACCGCGCCGGGCGGCTCTGCGGCGCGGTCGCGGACGGCGCGGGGGAGCGCCCCATCCCCTTCGACGCGCGGCGCAACGGCTTCGCGCTCGCCGAAGGGGCGGCGCTCCTCATGCTCGAGGAGGCCGGGGCGGCGGCGGCGCGCGGCGCCCGCGTCCTCGCCGAGGTGCGCGGGCACGGCTCCGCCTTCGACAGCTCGCGCGGCGAGGACGCGGCGCGGGCGGCGCGGGCCGTCGAGCGCGCCGTCCGCGCCGCCTTGGCCGACGCCGGCGCCGAGGCGGCCGCGATCGGCTTCGTCAGCGCCGCCGCCAACGGCAGCCCGGAGGGGGACCGCCAAGAAGCGGCCGGGCTCGCGGCCGGGCTCGCGGCCGGGCTGGGACCGGCCGCCGCCGCGATGCCGGTCGCGGCGCTCAAGGCGATGCTCGGCGAGACGCTCGGCGCCGCCGGCGCGCTGCAGGCGATCGACGCGCTCGAGACCTGGCGCGACGGCAACCTCCCCGGCATCCCGGACCTCGAGGCGGAGCCGGGGCTGGGGCTGGCGCTGGCGCGCGAGAGCCGGACGATCGGCCGCAGCAGAGATCCGAGCGCCGGGCTCGCCCTCCTCTCCGCCCGCGGCTTCGACGGCGGCGCGACGGCGCTCGTGCTGGCGCCCGGGGATTCCCCGTGAGCCGCCCGTTCCGCGGCCTGCGCGAGCGCCGGCCGGCGGCGTCCTACGACGCGGTCGTCGTCGGCGCCGGGATCGGCGGCCTGATCGCCGCCAACCTCCTCGCCCAGGGGGGCCTCTCGGTGCTCCTCGTCGAGCAGCACTACATGGTCGGCGGCTACTGCTCGACCTTCCGCCGCGGCGGCTACACCTTCGACGCCGCCACCCACTTCTATCCCCTGCTGGGAAACCCCGACACCCTGACCGGCCGCCTCCTCGCCGAGCTGGGCGTCGAGACCGGCTGGGTGAAGATGGACCCGGTCGACACCTTCCACTTTCCCGACGGCACACGCTTCGAGGTCCCCGCCGACTTCGAGACCTACATGGCGCGCCTCAAGGCCGAGTTCCCCGCCGAGGCCGCGGCGCTCGACGGCTTCTTCGCCCGCGTGCGCGACGCCTATCTCCTCGGGCTCCTCGCCTACTTCCGCGGCCGCGGGGCCGAGCGCCTGGGCGCCCTGGCGGACCTGACCGTGCGGCAGGTGCTCGACGAGACCTTCCGCGACCCCAAGCTCAAGCTCCTGCTGACCGCCGACTGCCCGCACTGGGGGTCGCCGCCGGGCCGCACCTCGTTCGTCTTCGACTCGATGCTGCGCCTCTCCTACTTCCTCGGCAACTACTATCCGCGGGGGGCTCGCAGGCCTTCGCCGACGAGCTGGCGCGCTGCTTCGAGGCGCGCGGCGGCCACATCCTGATGCGCTCGCTGGTGCGCCGGATCGTTCGTCGAGGGCGGCCGCGCGCGGGGCGTCGAGGTCGACGTGCGGCGGGGCCAGACGGCGAGCCGCGAGCGCGTCGGCGCCGGCGTCGTGGTCTCGAACTCCGACCTGCTGCGGACCCTGGAAGAGATGGTCGGGCGCGAGCACCTGGCGCCCGGTCTGCTCGACGCGGTGCGCGCCCTGCGGCCGACCTTCCCGTGCTTCCTCACCCACTTGGGCCTGCGCGGCGTGCCCGACGAGGTCCTGCGCCAGGCGCAGGGCTATTACTGGGACTCCTGGGAGATGGACCGCGTCGGGCTCGACGCCCTGCGCTTCAAGATCTTCGCCCCCACCCTCTACGAGCCGGCGATGGCGCCGCCCGGCGGCCAGGAGATCGTCGTCCAGAAGGTGCAGGAGCTCGATCACGGCTCGATCGCCGACTGGCCGGCCCACAAGCGGGCGGTCGAGGCGTTCGTCCTCGACCGCCTGGAGCGGACGATCCCGGGGATCGGCGGGCGGATCGTCGTCTGCGCCAGCGCCTCGGCGCACACCTCCTGGCGCTTCACCCTGAACCACCGCGGGGCGATGCTCGGCTGGGAGATGTCGCCCGACCAGCTCGGCGCTCTCCGCCCCGACGTCACGACGCCGGTCGACGGCCTCTACCTGGTCGGCCACTGGACGCGGCCGGGCGGCGGCATCACCCCGGTGATCGTCTCGGCGGAGCGGGTGGCGCGGCAGATCCTCGCCGGCGGCCGGCGCGCCCTCTCGGGGGGAGAGGGCGAGGCCCGGCGCGCCGCGCGGGCGATCGACCGCGCGCTCGGCCCCGGCGGCGGCACGCCGCCGCGGCGGGAGACGGCGAGCGCCGCGGCGTGGTGACGAGCGCCACGAGCCGGAGCCATGCAGAGGAGAGAGAGCCCATGCCGGAGCACTTCGACGTCCTGATCGTGGGCGGGGGCTTAGCCGGCCTCACCCTCGCCCGCCAGCTGCTGCTCAACTCGGACAAGACGATCCTGCTCGTCGACCGCCGCGCCGAGCTGCCGCCCGCCAAGCAGAAGGTGGGCGAGGCGACGGTGCAGATGAGCGGCTACTACTACGGCAAGGTGCTCGACCTCGAGGAGTACCTGCTCCAGGAGCACTACCTCAAGTACAACCTCCGCTTCTATTGGAACCCCGGCCCGGACGGCCGCGTCGACGGCGGTCCGGCGACGCGCTACGAGGAGGTCAGCCAGTCCTACATCCGGTCGATCTCGAACATCCCGACCTACCAGCTCGACCGCAACAAGTTCGAGGCCGAGGTGCTCTCCCGCAACCGCGAGAGCGCCAACTTCACCTTCCTCGCCCCCACCGCCGACCTCGAGATCGACCTCGCCGAGGACGACGGCCCGCACGCCTTCCGCTGCCGGCACGAGGGGAAGGAGATCGCCGGCACCGCCGGCTGGGTGGTCGACGCCTCCGGCCGCGGCCGGGTGCTCGCCAAGCGGCACGAGCTCGCCCGCGAGAGCCCGGTCCATCATGGGACGACCTTCTTCTGGGTCGAGGGGCTGCTCGACATCGAGCGGCTGACCGACCTCACGCCCCAGGAGCGCCGCGTCCACTCCAACCGGAGCGCCCTCGGCCACCTGCCGCCCTTCTTGGCCACCAACCATTTCTGCGGCGAGGGCTACTGGTTCTGGACCATCCCGCTCCACGGCATCACCAGCCTGGGCCTCGTCTACGACAACCGCATCGTGCCGCGCGAGGAGGTGGCGACGCCCGAGAAGGCGATCGAGTGGATCTGCCGCCGCCATCCGCTCTTCGCCCGCGACCTGCCGCGGCGCCGGATCGTCGACCAGAGCGGCTTCGTCTGCTTCGCCCACGACTGCGTGCAGACGCTCTCCGCCCAGCGCTGGGCGATGTGCGGCGAGGCCTGCCGCTTCTCCGACCCGCTCTACAGCCCCGGCGGCGACCTCATCTCGATGTACAACACGCTGATCGTCGACGCCATCCTGACCGAGGACCGCTCGCGCCTGCCGGGGAAGGTGCGGCTCTACGAGCAGCTCGCGCGCTCGATCTACGAGGCCTATCTGCCGAGCTTCGCGGTCTCCTACGAGACCCTGGGCGATCAGGAGACCTTCTCGCTGCGCTACGTCTGGGAGCTCGCGATCTACTTCGGCTTCTACGTCTTCCCCTTCATCAACGACCTCTTCACCGACCCCACCTTCGGGCCGGGGTTCCTGCGCCGCTTCGCGCGCCTGGGGCCGATCAACCGCCGCCTCCACGAGCTCCTCCTCGGCTTCTATCGCTGGAAGAAGGAGCATCCGGCGCCGCCGGCCGCGGGGCCGGTGTTCTTCGAGTTCACCGAGTTCGGCCACCTGAAGGCCGCCGAGGCCTGCTTCTACCGGGTCGGCGTCTCGTCGAGCGAGGCGCGGCGGGTGCTCGACGACCAGCTCGAGAACCTGGAGGACCTGGCGCGGCAGATCGCCGCCCATATCGCGGCGGTCGTGACCGGCGACCCGCGGGCGCTCTCCGCCGCCTACGTCGGCGGCCTCGACCTCGACCGGCTGGCCTTCGATCCCGCGGCGATGGCCGAGCGCCTGGCGGCCTGCCCGGCGGACGGGCCGGAGTACGCCTGGCGCCTCCCCATGCCGTCGCTGGCGCGCTTCCGCGGCGAGCCGCTGCCGGCGGCCGGGAGCGCGGCCGAAGCCGAGGAGCCGGAGGGCGTCCGCGCCGGCATGGGAGGGGCGCGGTGAGCGGCGAGCCGACGCCCGAGCGGCCGCCGGCTGAGCCCTCTACTTGATCTGGCGCCGGATCCGGCGCCGGATCTGGCGCCGGGGCTGGCCCCGGATCTGGCGCCCGGACCTGGCGCCCGGGCTCGAGCGCGCCTTCGCCTTCCTGCCCGAGGAGCGCTGCTGCCGGCTGCCGGTCGAGGGGAGCCTGCCCGCGTTCGTCCGCGGCAGCTACTACCTGAACGGCCCCGCCCGCTTCCGCCGCGGCGGCCTCGCCTACCGCCACTGGCTGGACGGCGACGGCATGGTCGCGGCCCTCCACTTCGACGGCGACCCGGAGGGGGTCCGCTTCGTCAACCGCTTCGTGCGGAGCGCCAAGTGGGAGGCCGAGGAGGCGGCGGGCGAGGCGCTCTTCCGCACCTTCGGCACCGCCTTCCCCGGCGACCGGCTGCTGCGCGGCCTGGCGCTCGAATCCCCGGTCAACGTCAGCGCCTATCCCTACGGCGGCGCCGTCCTCGCCCTGGGCGAGCAGGGCCTCCCCTGGGAGCTCGATCCGGCGACGCTCGAGACCCGCGGCCCCTTCACCTTCGGCGGCGGCTTGAACCCGCTGTCGCCCTTCGCGGCGCATCCCAAGATCGACCCGGAGACGGGCGAGCTCTTCAACTTCGGCATCTCCTTCTCGCGCCAGCAGCCCCTCTTGAACCTCTACCGCTTCGACGCCGCCGGGCGCCTCGTCTATCGCCGCCGCCTGCCGCTCGAGCACGCCGCGTCGCTCCACGACTTCTGCCTGACGCCGCGCCACGCCGTCTTCTATCTCGCCCCCTACCTCGTCGACATGGAGGCCCTCTCGCGCGACGGGCGGACGCTCATGGAGTCGCTCTCCTGGCAGCCGGAGCGGGGGAGCCGCCTCCTGGTCGTTTCCCGCGACACCGGCGAGCCGGTCGCCAGCGTCCCCATCGGCGAGCGCTACAGCCTGCACACGATCAACGGCTGGGAGGAGGGCGGCCGGCTGACCGTCGACGTCCTCGAGCTCGACCGTCCGGTCTACGACCAGTACCAGGAGATCCCGCACCTCTTCGCCGAGGTGGCGTGCGGCCGGCCGGTGCGCTTCGTCGTCGACCTGGCGCGGGGCGAGCTCGCGGAGCGCCACGAGATCGCCTACGACCGCGCCCCCGACTTCCCGGCGATCGATCCGCGCCGCCTCGGGCGCCCCTACGACGACCTCTGGCTCCTCGGCATCTCGGGCCGGGGCAAGGCGGGACGGAAGTTCTTCGACGAGATCGTCCGCCTCGCCTGGTCGCGACCCGACGCCGCCGACCTCTGGCGGGCGCCGGCCGGCTCCTATCTGGGAGGCGAGCCGGCCTTCGTGGGCGATCCGGACGACCCGAGCGAGAGCCGCGCCGGTGTCATCATCTGCCAGCGCTTCGACGCCGACCGCGAGGCGAGCTCCTTCCTAGTCTTCGACGCCCGCGACCTCGCCCGCGGCCCCATCGCCGAGCTGCCCCTCGCCACGCCCCTCCACCTCGGCTTCCACGCCGTCTTCGCCCCCGCCGAGCGCTGAGGCTCGGGCCGCGGCCGCGGGCGCGGACCCGAACGGAATATCCTTCGTCCTGTCATCCTGAACGAAGTGAAGGACCTGGGCGGGGGCAGCCTCGAAGTCCAACGGATTCCGAGACTTGGACGTTCCCGCCGCCAGATCCTTCGCTTCGCTCAGGATGACAATGGAAGGTATGAGCGCAGTGGAGCACGAATCGAGGACGCCTGGGGCTGGCGGGCCGTCCGTGAGCCGTACGAGTCGAAGACAAGGCTCGCCCGGCGCGGCGAGAGGCCCCCACCTCGTGCGGCAAGCGTTCCCGCGACCGCGAGAGCCTCTCGCGCGGCGCGTAAGGCTTACCCGAGCCCGCGAGAGGCTCTCATCCCGCGCGGTAGCCCTTCCCGCGACGGTGAGAGCCTCTCGCGACGCCCGATACGCGTTCCCGGGCGCTTGTAAGCCTCTCGCGACGCCGGGTAGGCGTTCCGCGGCGTCTATAAGCCTCTCGCGGCGCCGGGTAAGCGTTCCGCGGCGTCTGTAAGCCTCTCGCAACGCCGGGTAAGCGTTCCGCGGCGTCTGTAAGCCTCTCGCGGCGAGTGTAAGCGCTGCCGAGGCCATCGCAAGCGTCTCGTGCCGGGTGGAAGCGCCTTCCGTTCTCCGCGGGCTCTCGCCCGGCACCTCGGACGCCGAGGGCGACCGTGAACTCGACCGCCATCCGCCGGGCATGGACGGTGCTCGTGAATTAAAAAGCAATCCCCCGGCTTTGCCGGGGGACTCCTAAAGTTTGACGTTTCCGGGAACAGGCGACAGAACTCCCTCTCGTGAACCGCTCAAGGTCTTCCGAGAGGGAGTCAGATGGACAACAACGAAGCCTAAGCCACACGAGATGGGAGTGCAAGTTCCACGTAGTGTTCATCCCGAAGTACCGTCGCAGGGCGCTGTACGCCGAGCTACGGCAACACCTTGGGGAGGTATTCCGAGAACTCGCGGCGCAGAGGCAGAGCCGCATCGAAGAAGGACACCTGCTCAGCGACCATGTCCATATGCTGATCTCGATTCCCCCGAAGTACGCGGTGGCGCAGGTGGTGGGCTACCTCAAGGGGAAGAGCGCGATCCATGTCGCCAGGTCGTACGTCGGGAAGCGGCGAGATTTCCGGGGCCAGCACTTCTGGGCGCGAGGGTACTTCGTTTCAACCGTAGGTCGAGACGAGCAAGCAGTGCGCCAGTACATCCAGCAGCAGGAGGTCGAAGACCGGAGGCTCGATCAGTTGCAACTTCTATCGTAGCCGCCTTTAGGCGGCTCAGGATTCAAACCGCTTTGAGCGGTTCACATCTTTCAAGCCTCCGGCTTTGCCGGAGGTATCTGACTCTTGCCGCCCACCTCGGCTCTGGTATGGACCCGAACGGTGCTCAGGCTCCGCCCCCGTCGGGGGCACACGGTTCGGCTACGCCGCCTACCATGCCGCCATCGGATCTCGGCTGTGGCCGTGCGAAATCCTCTGAGTTGTCATCCTGAGCGAGAGCGAAGAATGGAATGAGAAGGCCAATCTCCCGGCGCAGTCCCATAGATTGGGCTGCAAAGGGATCCAGGGTCGGAGACCCGGAAAGGAGATTGGCCGTGGGCGAGCTTAGCAAGAAGCAGGAGCTTCAGACAGTGGGATTGGATTTGGGGGACCGTTTCACGGCGGTGTGCGTGCTGAATGAGGCCGGCGAGGTGATTGAGCGTTCGCGCTGTTCGACGACTCGGGCAGGTTTGAGCCAGCGCTTCGAAGGGAAGGGGAAACTGCGAGTGGCCCTGGAAGCCGGCACGCACTCGAGCTGGCGAGCCAGAGCTTGGAGAGCTGGGGACACGAGGTGATCGTGGCCAATCCGCGCCAGGTGTACTGGATCTTCAAGAACACGAAGAAGTGTGATCGGGTCGACGCGGAGTCGCTGGCTCGTCTGGCGCGCGCCGACGTGACTCTGTTGTCGCCGATTCAGCACCGGGGCGCGCAGGCGCAGGCGCACCGAGCGGTGTTGAGCTCGCGAGACGCGCTGGTGCGCAGCCGCACGGCGTTGATCAACCACGCGCGGGGTGTGGTCAAGACGATGGGAGAGCGGCTGCCTTCGTGCTCCAGCGCGGCGTTCGCGCACAAGGCCCTGGCGCAGGTCCCCGAGGCCGTGCGCGAGGCGCTGGCCCCCTTGTTCCAGGTGTTGGAGACCCTCAACGAGCAGATCCACGAGTATGAGCGCCAGGTCAAGCGTCTGTGCGAGCAGACCTACCCGCAGACCCAGCAACTGTGTCAGGTCAACGGCGTGGGAATGCTGACGGCCCTGGCCTATGTCGTGACGCTGGAGACCGCGAGCCGATTCTCCAGGAGCCGATCGGTAGGGCCCTTCGTCGGGCTGAGTCCGCGCAGCGACCAATCCGGAGAGCGGGAGGGCCAACTGGGCATCAGCAAGCGCGGCGACGCCCTGCTGCGCCGCCTGCTGGTCAGCTCGGCCCAGTACATCCTGGGTCCCTTCGGCAAAGACTCGGACCTGCGACGCTTCGGACTGGCCCTGGCCCAACGCGGAGGCCGGGCCGGGAAGAAACGAGCGGTCGTCGCGGTGGCCCGTAAGCTGGCGGTGCTGCTGCATAGCTTGTGGCGCACGGCTCAGATCTACGATCCCCTGCGGCAGGCAAACCGTGCCGCGGCAGCGGCTGTTTCTGGGTAAGCAACAGCACATCGGTTGAGGTTCTTTGAACGTCATGACTACGAGCTCATCGCCCCGTCCAGGCGACTGCGACAGGTCCCTGACCCCTTCGGGAGGTCGGAGCGAAGAAAGCAGCACCTGTTCGGACTGGACTCCACCCTGCACCAGGCTCCTTTGACGAGCCCTCGAAGAGTGCGCATGGAAGCTTGGCGACGGCTCGTAGACACAGACTTCAGCGGCGAGCCGCCAAGGCGGCTTGCTTTCTGGCCTTCTCATGGAAGGACCTGGGCGGGGGGGCGGCGCGAGATCGATTCGCCGGGCGCCACCCTGCTGTCGCAATTGACACCCCTGAGCCCGCCGGCTACACTGAAATAACTCAAGTAACCCGAGATGGTTACGGAGACGATCTCTCCGCGCCCCGGAATGCCTATGGCTACAGCGGATGACCCGAAACGTGGTCAAGTCGGGAAGCGGCTGTCGTCGAATCCGAGTTGACCGCCCACTGGGCACTGACATGAAATCAGACCTAGCTCAGATCCTCGCTACCAGGAAGTCCGGACGCGAGCGGTTCAGGGATGGGGCGCACGAACTCGACTTTAACCTGCTCAGCTTCTGGCAGTGGAGCACTTCCAATCTCTTGAGCAATGCGGCTCGCGGCATTGTCGCCGAGTACATCGTGGCCCGAGCCCTCGATGCGGATTTTGAAGGCGTCCGCGACGAGTGGGCAACCTACGATCTCAGCACTAAGGATGGCATTAAGGTCGAGGTTAAGTCTTCTGCCTTTCTACAGAGTTGGTACCAAGACCGGCTTTCTCGAGTCTCATTCGTGGTGCCGAGAACCCGGGCTTGGGCCCCCTCGATCAACGCGATGAACGAGTTGGCTGTCCGCCAGGCAGATGTCTATGTCTTCGCCCTACTGGCGCACCAGGACAAACGTACTGTAGAACCTCTGGATGTCAGCCAATGGACCTTCTATGCCCTGCCGACATCGGTGCTCAATGGAAGAACCCGTAGTCAGCACTCGATTACTCTGTCGACTCTCTGCAAGCTGTGTAATCGAGCCGTTGGATATCATGAGCTTCGAGCAGCGGTGCGAGAAGCCGCAAAAATTCAGCGGGAGGCGATCAACCCTGCTGCTGCAACGGACACGCTTCGCGTGCCGCTGAGCAGCTGAGGCGTTAGCCGCCTCGGGAGACCACATGCCATCCCTAGTCGTCGCCCTGCTTACGTTTGTCTTTTTCTCCCTCATCGTTTGGTGGCAACGAGGACAAGTGGCGGGTAGTCATCCTTTCTGGCAACTCGCCGCTGAACGCCCGAACGAGGCCTATGATTGGTTCACTTCGGATCCCGCTTGGGTTGTCGTAATGCCGTCCCAAGAGCCGCCACCCACACTCGACATGGAGCGCTTCGTTGGCCCGTTTAGACTGAGTGTGCCAAAGTTCCTGGGTGCCCCTATCGTCCTCTTTGCTGACCGCGGAAGGATTGACGAATCTCAGCCGCGCTTCGTGCAGACCCACGGCAGGTCCTGGCGTCCTCGCCGGCCGATTGTTTCGCTGCTCGTCTTGCTCTACCCGATTGCGGCTATGATCATCTTGGCGCGTCAGGCGGGAGGCGCGGCTTCGCTGCAGACAATCCTAGGCTTCGGCCTTTCTCACCTCGGCTACCTTCTTGGTGCCCTCGCTATTTTCGCTGGGCGTTTCAGCGCTTTTGGCCTCAGATCGAGGAGCGGCACTTTGTTGGCGGCGCTCGCGGCCTGGTTCGTAGGTGTGCTCCTGCTCAATGTGTGAGACGTCGCGGCTAACAACTCGTTGCAGGCGGCGTGCAACTTTCTTTCTCTTGTCATCCTGAGCGAGAGCGAAGGCTGCCGCCTACGGCGCCGGCGCTTCGCGCACCCGGAAGGGCACGAAGCGCGGGGCGGTCAGCGCTCCCTGCTCGAAGGTGCGGATGACGAGGCCGGAGCCGCCGGCGGTCCCGGCGCAGCCGGAGAGGAGGACCCAGGTCTCGGCGGTGGGGGTGAGCACCTGGTTGACCGGCAGATGCTCGCCGTTCTTCGAGCGCACGTCGGAGGGCGACTCGGCGAGGGTCACCCACTCGGCCGCCGGATTCAGGCGGGTGAGGACGATCTTCTCCTCCTTCGGCAGGCGGCGGTCGAACCAGGCGAGCTGCAGCGGCCCGCGCCGGTCGCCGGCCGGCAGGTCGACCCAGAAGTCCTTGCCCTGCAGCCAGATCCCGGTGGTGTCGGAGCCCCAGGGCTTCCACACCGAGCGGCGCCAGTGCCGGCCCGCATCGGGCGACAGATAGATCGCCCCGTCGGCGGACAGGTAGGCGGCGCTGCCGCCGCCCAGCGCGATCACCTGGCCCTGGCGGGCGGGCGGCAGGTCGGGGAGGCCGCGCGCCCAGACCTCGGCCGGCCCGGAGGCCGAGAAGAGGCCGGTGCCGGAGAGGACGCCGTCCTTCCTCTGCGGCGCCGGCACCGCCGGCAGGTCGCCCACCGCGGCGACCGTCAGCCCGCCGGCGCGCTTCCACTCCCGCCCGGCGAGCCGGTAGGCCCACGCCTTCACCTCGCCCTCGCGGGCGCCCTTGCCGTGCACCACCAGCCAGGGCATCCCCTCGAGGTCGTAGGTGGCGCCGCCGGTGACCGCCGCGGGGACGAGCACCGGCTCGCCCAGCGGCCGGAAGCCGCCGGCCTCCCAGCGCACCGGCTGCAGGCAGGTGGCGCCGCAGCTCGCCAGGGCGACGACCGGCCCGGGGCCGACCGAGCCGCCGAAGTGCGCGCTGCCGGTATCGGGATAGACGGCGACCTCGGCGGCGCCGGGCGTCAGCTCGGCGATCCATCCCCTGTCTTGGCCTCTGTCCTGGCCCCTCTCCCGGCCCCTCTCCTGGCCTCGGTCCCCGCCGTTTCCCTTGCCGCCCAGCGGCGGCACGGCGAGGAGCACGCGGCCGGCGGCGGTGTCGATGCCGATCGGGGTGAGCGCCGAGCCGCTGTCGCAGAGGAGAGCGGCGCCGCCGCGGCGGGGGCGGCCGGGGCGAGGGCCGGCGCGGCGAGCAGCAGCGCCAGCAGGAGGAGGGTCGCGCGGCGGTCGGCTCTCATGATCGTTCGATCTCCTCGTGGGCAGCGGGGCCCGGCTCAGGCATGGACGCGCTCGCCGGCGGTCGTGTCGTTCCGATCGGATCCCGGGGCGGCGGCGGTCGCCGGGGAAGCTTGGCCGATCACCCGCGCCGGCACGCCGGCGACGGTAGCTCCGGCGGGGACGTCGGCGAGCACCACGGCGCCGGCGCCGACCGTCGCGCCGTCGCCGATGCGGATGCCGCCGAGCACCATGGCGCCGGCGCCGATCGTCACCCGGTCGCCGACCGCCGGGCAGTCGAGCTCGTCGAAGCGGACCTCGCCCAGGGTGACGCCGTGGAGGAGGGTGCAGTCCTCGCCGATCACCGTGCGGCCGCCGATCACCAGCCCCAGGCCGTGGGCGACGATGCAGCCGCCGCCGATCTCGGCGCGGCTCACGATGTCGACGCCGCAGGCGGCGATCGCCCAGCGGCGGCAGGCCGCCGGGAGCGCCGGCACCCGCCAGGTGAGGAGCGTGTGGCCGAGGCGGTAGGCGAGGAGGGCCTGGAAGCCGGAGTCGAAGAGGACGGCGTCGAGGAGCGCCAGCAGCCAGCCGCGCCCCTTGACGGCGCGGAGCCGCGCGAAGTCGCGCCGCAGCCGCGGCCAGATCACGACGGGCCCCGCGGACGCCGCAGGGCGCCGAGGAGCCCCAGGCGGGGCAGGCGGCTCCACAGGGGATAGAGGCCGCGCGCCTTGAGCAGCAGCTCGAAGCGGCTGTCGCCGGGGTTGACGATCATGCGGGGCAGGGCGTGGAGGTCTCCGGGGCGCGCGCCGGGATGGCCGTGGATGCCGACCGCCGCACGGTAGCCGGCGGCGCGCACGGCGGCGAGGGCGCCGGGATCGAGCCGGCCGTAAGGGTAGCAGAAGGTGACGACCGGCCGTCCGAGCGCGCCCTCGAGCGCCGTCCGCCCGCCGGCGGTCTCCCGCGCCAGCTCCGGGGCGCTCGCCGCCGTCAGGTCGCGGTGGGTGAGGCCATGGCAGCCGATCTCCGCCCCGGCCGCGGCGAGCTGGGCGAGGTCGGCGGCGCCGAGGAGCTCCTCGCGCCGCTCGCCGGCGTCGAGGTCCCAGCGGTTGGTCCCGCCGAGCTCGCCGGCGACGGCGAAGAGGGTCGCCGTCATGCCGCGCGCCGCGAGCTCCGGCCAGGCATGGTCGCGGAAGCACCGGCAGCCGTCGTCGAAGGTGAGGACGACGGCGCGGCGCGGCAGGCGGCCGGCGAGGTGGCGCTCGACGGCGCCGGCCAGGGTGAGGGTCGCGAAGCCGCGCGCGGCGAGCGCGTCGAGCCGGGCGGCGAATTCCTCGCGGCCGAGATAGCTGTTCGCGTGGAGCGGCGGCGGGTCGAGCGGCAGCGCCTCGACGTGGTGGAACATGAGCACCGGGGGGAAGGCGCTCAACCGCCGGCCTCCGCTCGGCCAGAGTTGCCGGGGCCGGGCCGGCCGGGCCGGCGCTCGGCGCGGATCTCGGCCCGTGTCTCGGCGAGCAGAGCGGCGTAGGCGTCGACGGTGGCGGCGAAGGGGAAGCGCTCGGCGCGCCGGCGCGGCGCGGCGCCCCAATCGCGCGACAGAGCGGCGGCGAGCGCGGCGGCGTAGGCGTCCGCGTCCGTGACCTCGGCGTAGAGGCCGGCGGCGTCGGCGCCGTCGGCCGCGCCGATCACCTCGCGCCGCACGGCGTCGTCCGGGGCGACGACCGGCAGGCCGCAGGCCATCGCCTCGAGATAGGCGAGGCCGAAGGACTCGTCGACCGAGGGCAGGGTGAAGAGGTCGGCCGCGGCGTACCAGGCGGGCATGGCGGCCCGCGGCACCGCGGTCCGCCGGTAGCGGCCGGGGAGGAGCCGCGCCGCGCGGGCGTCGACCGCCGCGCCCTCCGGCCCGTCGCCGAGGACGACCAGGCTCGCCGCCGGCAGCCGCGCCACCGCTTCGACGGCGAGGTGCAGCCGCTTGTGCTCGTCGACGGCGCCGGCCGCCAGCACCACCGGGCGCGGCAGGTCGAGGAGCGCCGGCGGCAGGCCGGGGCGGAAGGCGTCGAGGTCGACGCCGTGGGGGATGACGGCGATCCGCGCCCGCGGCGCGCGGGCGGCGATCATCGCCGCGGCGGCCTGCGGTGAAGGCGACCACCCGGTCCGGCCGCTGGCGGGCGAAGGCGCCCTCCCACTTGGGCGACAGGCCGTGGGCGATGTCGATCCACGGCACCCCCTGGAGCCGGCGCAGCAGGCGGCAGAGCCAGGCGCCGGCGAGGCCGCCCTCCATGACGATGGCGTCGTAGCGGCCGCGCGCCAGGGCGGGGAAGGCGGCGAGGGCGGCGGTGTCCCACTCGAGGTTCATGGGGTCGAGGAAGAGGGTGTCGAGCGCCTTCCGCCCCAGGCGCGTGGCGCGGTAGAGGGCGACGACGGCGCGGCTGTCGCGCGGCAGGGCGCGGATGCGGCGCTGGGGTAGCCCGCGGTCCGCCTCGCCGCGGCAGAAGAGGGTGACGTCCCAGCCGTGGCGGTCGCGGAGCGCCGCCGCCAGCTCGACGACGAAGGCCTCGGCGCCGCGCTGGAAGACCCCGATCCCCGGCATCACGAAGGCGACCCGCGGCGGGCGCGCCGCGGGCGCCGGCGGGCCGGGCGAGACCGCGCCGGAGCGCTCCGGCATCATGGCGCCGCCTCGGCCGCGGCGGGAATCTCGGGGATCTGGGCCAGCGGCGAGGTGAAGAGGTCGGCGAGCGGCCGGCGGAAGCGGAGGAGATAGAGGAGCCCCGCCACGGCGCCGGCGGCGAGCGAGGCCGCGAGGCGCCCCCAGCCCTCGGGGAGAGCCCAGGCGGCCAAGAGGAAGAGCGGCAGCGGCACGAGGTAGAGGAAGGCCAGGTCGCGCGCCAGCCGCCAGAGCTCGGCGCCGCAGACGCGCCAGATCCGCCAGGCCATGAGCAGGTTGCCGGCGAGGAAGTAGTGGGCCCAGGCGATGCCGGGGGCGCCGAGGGCGCGGGTGAGGAGGATGCCGATCCCCAGGAGCGAGACGAAGTTGAGCCCCACGATGGCGAGCCAGCCGCGGTCGTCCCCCTCGGCCTTGAGCACCTCGCCGCCCAGCCGCGAGAAGGGATCGGTCAGCGGCACGAAGCAGAGGATGCGCAGGAGCGCCACCGCCGGCCGCCAGCGCGGCCCGAGCAGGACGTGGAGGAGGATCGTCTCGGCGTTGAAGAAGAGGAGGTAGGCGGCGAGCGTCTCGAAGGCGAGGATGGTCACCGTCCCCAGCCGGTAGGCGGAGAGGAAGCGCGCCCGATCGCCGTGGCGGTACTCGACCAGCGCCGGGTAGAGGACGCGCGCCACCGCCGGCAGCACCAGCACCTGCAGCCGGAAGGCCCAGTCGCGCGCCTTGGTGAACTGGCCGACCATCGCCGCGCTGCTGTAGCCGGCGAGGATGAACTTGGCGAACGCCGGCATGGGGAGGGCCATCAGGGCGATGAAGAAGAGATAGATGCTGGAGGTGATGAGCGGCCGGATGAGCCGCGGCTCGAGCTCGAGCCGCATCCGCCCCCAGGCGCGCCACCAGAGGAGGGCGGCGAAGAGGGCGGCGCCGGCGAGCTCGCCGGCGACCAGGCTCCACACCCCGGCGCCCCGCCAGGCGAGGGCGATCGAGACGAGCGCGACGGCGAGGCCGCGGGCGATCTCCGGCGCCACCAGGCGTCCGACCTCGAGCTCGCGCTCGAAGAAGAGCTTGGGGACGACGGAGAGGCCGTCCAGGAACACCCAGAGCGCATAGACGCGGAGGACCGCGGGCAGCCCCGGATCGAGCCCGGCGGCGAGCGGCGCCCCGGCGGCGAGGAGCCCCCAGAGCAGGAGGCCGGCGCCGGCCACCCAGAGGAGGACGCTGCCGTACGGGCGGCGCTGGTCGCGGATGACCTGGTAGGGGAGGCCGAGGTCGCGGAAGATCGCGGCGATCGTCACCACCGAGAGCGCCAGGTCGAAGAGGCCGTGGCTCTGCGGCAGGATGAGGCGGGCGAGGAGGAGGTCCGAGCCGGCGCGGATCAGCACGCGCCCGAGCTGGCTGCCGTAGGCGGCGACGGTCGAGCGGAGGAAGCGGCGCTCGGTCGTCGGCGGCCGCTCATCGAGCCTGGTCTCCTCGGGCCAGCCGGCGAGCACCGCGCGGTACCAGGCGCGGCGGAAGGCGACGACGCCGGGGAGCGCCGGGAGAGCCCGCCAGAGCATGGGATGGGCGAGGAAGATCGCGCCGCCCGAGGCGGCCGCCTTCCACGGCGCCGCCGCCGCCAGGCGCCGCCGGCTCCGCCAGGTGGGGCCGGTGGCGAACGCCTCCGGATGGCGGGCGCGGAAGCGGTGGAAATGCTCGCCGTACCAGGCGGCGTGCGCCGCGAGCGCTTGGCGGCTCGTCCGCACCGCCGCGTGCTCGACCCGCGCCGCCGGCACGAAGGCGGTGGCGAGGCCGAGGGCGCGCGCCCGCAGCACCCAGTCGTGGTCCTCCGAGGTCGGCAGCGCTTCGTCGAACGGCCCCACCCGCTCCCAGGCGTCGCGGCGGACGGCGAGGTTGAGGCTGCCGAGCGGCCGGCGGGTGTCGGCCTCGGCCGGGCGGTCGGGGAGGAGCTCGTGGAACGAGGCGATGTTGTCGGCGAGCGCCCAGCGGCCGCCGCGGGGGCCGGCATCGCCCCCCTTCCCGCGGCTCCCGGCGCCGGGGAAGACGACGGCGCCGCCGGCGACCGGCGAGCGGTCGAGGGCGGCGGCGAGCGCCGCGAGCCAGCCGGCCTCGGGGCGGCAGTCGGCGTCGGTGAAAAAGAGCCTGGCACCCTGTGCCAGGGCGGCACCGCGGTTGCGCGCCGCCGCCGGATTCAGGCGCTCGGGCGTCTCGACGAAGCGGACGGCGCCGCCGCGCGGCACCCTGCCGGGCGCGTCGCGCCCGACGACCAGCACCTCGACGCCCGCCCCCGGCGCCCCCTGGGCGGCGAGGGCGGCGAGGGTCGCGTCGACGAGCGGCGAGTCGAGATCGGGTACGACGACGGAGAGGTCGGGGGTGGGCAACGGCGGAGATTCTAGCGCGCCGGCGGCGGCCGCCCCCGGCGCGGGCGGCGGGGCGGCCTCAGGAGCGCGTCCGGCGCTGGCGGATCATCCGCCCCCAGTGCTGCGAGCGCAGGCCGTTGACCTTGCGGATGCGCTCCTCGGCGACGCGGTCGGCCGCCGCCGCGGGGGCGATCCCCTCGTCGCGGGAGATCTCGAAGACGCGCATCATGTTGAGGTAGATGCCGCGGGTCATGCGCATCGCCCGCTCGCGGTTGTAGCCGTCATCAGCTCGTTGTAGACGTTGATCAGGCCGCCGGCGTTGATCACGAAGTCCGGCGCGTAGAGGATGCCGCGCGCGGCGAGCGCCTGGCCGTGGCGCTCCTCCTCGGCGAGCTGGTTGTTGGCGGCGCCGGCGACGATCCGGCAGCGCAGCTCGGGGATGGTGTCGTCGTTGAGCGAGGCGCCGAGGGCGCAGGGGGCGACGACGTCGCAGGGGACGGCGAGGATCTCGTCGACGGGGACGATCTCGATCCCGAGCTCGCTCGCGCGCCCGGTCGGTCACCTCGGGGTCGATGTCGGCGCCGAAGAGCTTCGCCCCCTCCTCCTTGAGGTAGGAGGCGAGGTGGAGGCCGACGCTCCCCAGCCCCTGGATGGCGATCGTGCGGCCGGCGAGCGAGGCGTCGCCGAACGTCCAGCGCACCGCCGCCTTCATCCCCTGGAGGACGCCGAAGGCGGTGACCGGCGAGGGATCGCCGCCGCCGCCCTGGGCCGGCGAGACGCCGGTCACCCAGCGCGTCTCGGTGAGGATCAGCTCCATGTCCTCCATGTCGGTGCCGACGTCCTCGGCGGTGATGTAGAGGCCGCCGAGCGACTCGACGTACCGGCCGAAGCAGCGGAAGAGGGCCTCGCTCTTGTGCTTCTTGGGGTCGCCGATGATGACCGCCTTGCCGCCGCCCAGGTTGAGGCCGGCGGCGGCGGCCTTGTAGGTCATGCCGCGCGACAGGCGGAGGACGTCGGTGAGCGCCTCCTCCATGCTGTTGTAGGGCCACATCCGCACGCCGCCCAACCCCGGCCCCAGCACCGTCGAATGGACGGCGATGATGGCCTGGAGGCCGACGTCGGGGTTCGAGCAGAACAGCACGCGCTCGTGGCCCATGCCCGCCATCTGCTGGAAGAGTTCCATCGCCCGTCCTTTCCGCTGCGGCCGCGCCGAGACGGGCCGGGGTTCGCCGGCCTGGTGGGCCGCGGGGAGCTGGTGCGCTGACGTCCGGGTGGCCGGTCCTGCCCAGGGCGAGCCGGCGGCCGCCTGGAGTCTAGCCGATGGGGTAGCGGCGGGGTAGAGGGGCGGCGGCGTCAGGACCGCGGCGAGGCGCCGACGGCCGGCGGGGTGTCGTCCGGTCCGCCCCAGAGCTCGGTCACCAGCATGGCGACGACGACGAGCGCCCCGCCGAGCGCCAGCCAGCGGCTGGGGGGCTCGGCCCCGAGGGCGACCGAGAAGGCGGCGGCGGCGACCGGCTCCAGGGTGAGGATGACGCCGGCCTCGATCGCCGACAGGTGGCGCTGGGCGTAGAGCTGGCAGAGGAAGGCGGCGGCGGTGGCGAGGACGGCGAGGACGAGGATGGCGAAGAGCGGGAAGCCGGTGACCTCGCGGACGGCGGGCGGCGGGAAGGCGAGGGAGGGGAGCGACAGCAGGGCGACCACCCCGAACTGGACGATGGCGAGCGGCGCCAGCGGGTTGCGGCGGGCCGAGCGCTCGACGAGGAGCACGTAGACGGCGAAGACGACGGCGCCGGCCAAGGCGAGCGCGTCGCCCCTGCCGAAGCCGGCGGCCGGCCCGATCTTCGACCCGACAATCGTCCGAATTGGTCCGACACTGGGCAGATAGAGCACGTAGAGCCCGGCCGCGGCGAGGAGCGACCCCAGGGCGGGGCCGGAACGGAGCGGCCGTCCGAGGGCCCGCCCGAAGATCGGCACCAGGACGACCGAGAGGCCGGTGAGGAACGCGGTGCGCGCCGGGGTGGTCCAGAGGAGCGACGACGTCTGCAGGGCGAAGCCGGCGAAGAGCGAGAGGCCGATCTCCACCCCGTCGCGCCAGAGCCGCCGGTCCCACCGCGCGCCGCGGGCGAGCGGCAGGAGGAGGACCGTCGCCAGGGTGAAGCGGAACGCGAGGAGATGGAAGACGGGGAGGACGGCGAGCGCCCGCTGGACGAGGACGAAGCTCGTCGCCCACACCGCGGTCGAGAAGAGCAGCGCTCCCCGCCCCAGCAGCCGGTGAGGCGTCGCCGCGGCGGTCAACTCACGAGCAGGGGAAGGCGGCGGTGTCCTGGAGGGGGGCGAAGGGCCGGTCCTGGGGATTCTGGTAGACGCGGACGGCGCCCGTCCGGGTGTCGGTCACCGTCGTCGTCACCGCGACGTTGGTGAGGCCGCCGGCGAAGACCCAGTAGTGGCCGCTCACCGCGCAGCCGTCGAGCACCTTGACGATCGCCTCGACGTTGCTCGCGGCGAAGAACCAGAAGTAGCCGGTGTCGCCGGTCAGGGGCACCGCCTGCGCCGCGCCGGAGAGGCCGCTGTCCGTCGCCCAGGCCGCGGCGACGGCGAAGCGGCCGCCGAGGAGGCAGAGCGTCTGCGTGCCGGCGGCGCAGGGGAGGATGGGCGCCGCCGGCGCGAAGGCGAGATAGGTGGGGTGGAGGAGGGCGCCGCCGCCGAGGGCGCTCCGCAAGGCGCCGGTCGCGCCGTCGTAGCGCAGCACCTGGTTGCCGACGAAGCTCGCCACGTAGAGGTCGCCGTCGGGGCCGAAGGCGAGGTCGTAGGCGCCGTGCAGCCCGCCCGCGCCGCTCGCCACGAAGACGGAGCGGAAGGCGCCGGTCGCGCCGTCGTAGCGCAGCACCTGGTCGGTGTCGAGGCTGGTGACGAAGAGGTCGCCGCCGCTCGCGGCGGGCCCGAACGCCAGGCCCACCGGCCGCGACAGGCCGCCGCTCCCGGCGGCGACGAAGGCGCCGCGGAAGGCGCCGGTGGCGCCGTCATAGCGCAGGATCTGGCTGGTGTTGGTGCTGGCGACGAAGAGGTCGCCGCCGGGCCCGAACGCCAGGCCGCTCGGGGTGTGGAGCCCGCCGCTCCGGGTGGCCACGAAGACGTCCCGGAAGGCGCCGGTCGCGCCGTCGTAGCGCAGCACCTGGTCGTTGCGGAGGTTGGCGTCGCTCTCCGGGTTGGTGACGTAGAGGTCGCCGTCCGGGCCGAAGGCGAGGTCCTCGCACTGGCCGAGGCCGCCGCTCCCGGCGGCGACGAAGTCGCCCAGGTAGGCGCCGGTCGCGCCGTCGAAGCGGAGCACGCGCTTGCCCGTCTCGCTGCAGACGTAGACGGCGCCGTCCGGCCCGACCGTGACGCCGTCGGGGTTGACCAGGCCGCCGCTCCCCGGCGCGACCAGCGTCTGCGGCGCGCCGGTCGCCGTGTCGTAGCGGACCACCGCGCCGAAGCCGCTGCTCGAGGCCAGCAGCTCGGCGCCCTCGGCGCTGTGGAGGGTCGGGCCGGCGAGGGCTAAGGCGACGGAGAGCGCCGAGATGGCCGAGATGGCCGAGATCGCGGCCCGAGCGGGAGCGCGGCGCCTGGCGCGCGGTGGGAGCATCGCGGGCATCGTACTCCTCGGGGAGCCGCGGCGATCAGCCGAACAGCGCCAGCTGGCCGGCGGTGCCGGGGCGGCGGAAGGCGGCGGTCGAGAGCGGGGGGAAGCCGCCGTCGAGGCCGTGGCGGCGGGCGGCGGTGTGGAAGAGGGCGGCGATCTGCTCGGCGAAGATCCCCTCGCCGCGCATCCGGCTGCCGAAGCGCGGGTCGTTCAGGCGGCCGCCGCGCAGGTCGCGGATGCGCGCCAGCACCTTCTGCTTGCGGTCCGGGTAGTGCTCCTCGAGCCAGCTCTCGAAGAGGCCGGCGACCGCCCCCGGCAGGCGGAGCGTCACGAACCCCGCCGACCGCGCACCGGCCCTCGCCGCCGCCGCGAGGATCGCCGGCAGCTCGTGGTCGGTCAGGCCCGGCACCACCGGCGCCACCATCACCGAGACCGGGATGCCGCGCGCGGCGAGGTCGGCGATCGCCTCGAGGCGCTTCTCGGGCGGCGAGGTGCGCGGCTCCATCCGGCGCTGCAGCTCGGGGTCGAGGCTGGTGATCGAGAGCGACACCGCCGCCGCCCCCGCCCGGCGAGGTCCGCCAGGATGTCGGCGTCGCGGCGCACCATGGCGTTCTTGGTGATCACCGCGACCGGGTTGCCGAACTCGGCGAGCACGGCGAGGCAGCGGCGGGTGATCTCGAGCTTGCGCTCGACCGGCTGGTAGGGGTCGGTCACCCCCGAGAGGGCGATCGTCTGCGGCTCCCAGGAGCGGGCGGAGAGCTCCTTGCGGAGCCGCTCCGGCGCGTCCTCCTTGACCAGGATGCGGGTCTCGAAGTCGAGGCCGGCCGAGAAGCCCAGGTACTCGTGGGTGGGGCGGGCGTAACAGTAGATGCAGCCGTGCTCGCAGCCGCGGTACGGGTTGAGCGAGACGGCGAAGCCGACGTCCGGGCTGTCGTTCCTGGCGAGGGCCGTGCGGGTGCCGTCGACGAAGAAGCGCGTCGCCACCCGCTCGGGCGGCAGCTCGCCCGAGTCGTAGTCGGCCTCGACCGACAGGCCGGTGAAGCGGTTCTCGGGGTCGTCCCCGGTGCCCCGCCCCCGCGGGCCGGGGACCGGCTGGCCATGCGCCGTCGTCGCCATGGTCTCTGAGTCTACCGCTTCTTTACCGCCACCGCGAGATCCCTCGGGGCGGGGTACTGGCTCCGTTTGGTCCCGAGGACGGCCGCCTGGAAGGGGGTTTCGGGAGGGTGGTCCCGAGGGCGGTCGCCCGCAGCGGACCCAACGGAGCCAGTACCCCGGGGCGGCCGCGGCTGCGCGGCTCGTCAGGGCGGGATCGAGAGGCTGCGGATCGCCTGGCGCAGGGTTTTCAAGTCGACCGGCTTGGTCAGGTGGAGGCGGAAACCGGCGTCGCGGGAGGCGTCGCGGTCCTCGGCCGCTCCGAAGCCGGAGAGGGCGATGGCGGCGAGGCCGCGGCCGGCGAGGCCGCGCATCAGCTCGTGGCCGGTGCCGTCCGGGAGGCCGAGGTCGGAGATGACGAGATCGAGCCCGCCGCCATCCGCGAGCGCGGCATCCGCCGCGGCGCGGGCGGCGGCGACGCTGGTGGCGACCGTCACCCGGTGGCCGTCGAGGCGGAGCAGCTCGGCCATGGCCTCGGCGGTGTCGGGGTGGTCCTCGACGAGCAGGATGTGGAGCGGGCGCCCGCCGGCGGCGGCGCCGGGCTCGGTCCGCGGCGCCGGCGCGATCGGCGCCGCCGCCGCCCGCGGCAGGCGGACGGTGAAGGTGACGCCGTGCTCTGAGCCGACCGCCGCGCCCGTCGCCGAGCCCATCGCCGAGCCCATCGCGGGACGCGCCGCCGACAGCCGGCCGCCGTGGCGCTCGACGATCGCCGCCGCGACCGCCAGCGAGAGCGCCGCGCCGCCGCCCGTCCGCTGGCCCCGAGGCGTCTCGTCTCCGAGGCCGGCGAACAGGCGGGGGAGGTCCTCCGCGGCGATGCCGGCTCCCGCCGCGGCCAGCTCGGCGACCACCTCGCCGCCGTCGATCTCGGTGCGCAAGAGTGACCGCCTCGCCCGGCGGCGTCGCCCGCAGCGCGTGGTCGAGGAGGGCCCAGAAGGCTTGGGCGAGGCGGCCGGCGTCGGCGTCGACGAGGGCACTCCCGGCGAGGTCGCCCCGGAGGTCGACGCGGCGCTCGGCGAAGGCCGCGGCCGCCACGGCGATCGCCTGCTCGATCACCCGGTCGAGCTCGACGGTCTCGCGGCGCAGCCCGATCTCGCCGCGCTCGAGCCCCGTCAGGTCGAGCAGGTCGTCGATCAGCCTCGCCTCGATCTCGATCGCCCGCCGCACCCGCGCGAGGTCGGCGGCGAGGCCGGCCGGAGCGGCGCCGGCCGCCTCGATCCGCGACAGGATGGCGAGGGCCGGGGTGAGCGGCGTCCGCAGCTCGTGGGAGAGGTCGGCGAGGAGGCGCGAGCGGGCGCGGTTCGCCTCCTCCGCCGCCTGCTTGGCGCGCTCGAGCTCGCCCTCGGCGCGCTGGCGCTCGGTGACGTCGATGCCGAGCTCGCTCAGGCGCTCCTCGAGGTCGCCGGCGAGGCGCGCCAGCTCGGCCGCGGCGCGCCGGCGGGCGGTCACGTCGCGCTCGACCACCGAGAGCCCTTCGGCGGTGGGGAAGGCGTCGACCTCGAGCCAGCGGCCGGAGACCGGGCCGAGCGCCTCGAACTGCACCGCGATCCCCTCGGCCATGGCGCGGCGCACGTGCGCCTCGAAGGGCGTGCCGCGGAGCTGCGGCAGCCGTTCCCAGAGGTCGTGGCCGACGGCGTCCTCGGGCGTCAGGCCGAGGATGCGCCCGGCGCTCGGGTTGACGTAGGTGATTCTCCAGGCGCGGTCGAGCGCCAGCACGCCGTCGCTCACCCGCGCCAGGATGTCGGCGAGCCGCCCTTCGGCCGCCGGCGAGAGCGGGGCCGCCAGCTTGTCGGTGACGTCGCGCTGGCTCCACACCAGGGCGCCGACGCCGGGGTCTTCGAGCAGGTTCAGACGGTGCTCTCGATCCAGCGGAACGAGCCGTCGCCGCTCGCCACCCGGTACTCGGAGCTGGCGCACGAGCCGGGCCGGGCGCACAGCGCGGCGAGGTCGCCGGCGAGAGGGGCGCGGTCCTCGGGATGGATGGCGTCGAGCACGCGGTCGCCGGGCGCCGGCGCGGCGGCCCCCAGCAGGCGCCGGGCCGCCGGGCTGACGTAGCGGACGACCGCCGCGGCGTCGGTCGCCCAGACGGGGTCGACGCCGCGCTCGAAGAGGTCCCGGAAGCGGTCCTCCGGCGCCGCCCAGCCCTCGGCGAGGCCGTCGCGGATCTCGTCCATCTCCATCACCATGGCTGGTCGACGAGACTCGAGGTTCCGTTCCTACAGGGCGGCGACAGCCGCGAGCACGTCCTGATCGTGGCCGTCGACCGACACCCTCTTCCAGACCTTGCGCACCGTCCCGTCGCGGTCGATGAGGAAGGTCGAGCGCTGGATCCCCATCGACTTCTTGCCGTACATGTTCTTCTCGCGCCAGGCGCCATAGCGGGAGGCCACCCGGTGGCCGGCGTCGGCGAGGAGCGGAAAGTTCAGCTGGTACTTGTCGCGGAACCGGCCGTGGCTCGCGACGTCGTCGGGCGAGACGCCGAGGACGACGGCGCCGTGCTGGCGCAGCTCGGGCGTGCGGTCGCGGAAGGCGCAGGCCTCGCGGGTGCAGCCGGGGGTGTCGTCCTGGGGATAGAAATACAGCACCACGGGCCGGCCGCGGAGGGCGGAGAGCGTCACCGCGGAGCCGTCGTCGCCGGGGAGGGTGAAGTCGGGGGCGCTGGCGCCCTCCGCGAGCCATTCGGGCTTCTCGTCGGCGGATTTCGGGTCGGGCGGCTGGGTCGGCTCGGCCATCGGTCGGGAGCTCCTCTGGGGAAGCCCTGCGGTCGGTCCGGGGGAGTGTACCGCAGCCCCCGTGATAGCGTCCCGCTCCCCATGGTGATCCTCGACTCTCCCCGGCTCGTGCTGCGCTCGCTCGGCATGGAGGACGCGCCGGAGCTCCAGGTCCTCTTCAGCGACCCCGAGGTGATGCGCTTCATGGAGGGGACGCGCGACCTGACGATGACGCGCGCCTGGATCGCCCGCCATATCGCCTTCTACCGCACCCGCGGCTGCGGCGTCTGGGGCGTCGAGCGGAAAGACGGTCCGGGCCTCATCGGCTACTGCGGGCTGATCCCGCAGGACGTCCTGGGGCGCGAGGAGCTCGAGATCGGCTACCTCCTCGGGCGGGAGCACTGGCATCAGGGCTACGCCACCGAGGCGGCCGCCGCCTGCCGCGACTTTGCCTTCGGGCGCTTCGGGGCGGCGCGGGTGGTCTCGCTGATCGCCCCGGCGAACGCCGCTTCGATCGCCGTCGCCCGCCGGGTGGGGATGACCTGCGAGCGGGAGATCGAGAAATGGGACCGCCGCATCGCCGTCTACGCCCGTGGCCGGCTTCTTGCAGACACCGATTGATACACTGAAGAGCGCGGCCCGTCCGGCGCCGGCCGATCCGGCGCGGCGCCACACGGCCGCGCGAACGACGTTACGGAGGATGTGCAAATGAGATCACCCTGGAATCTTGGCTCGGCCGCCCTCGCCCTGTCGCTCCTCGCCGCCGCGCCGGTCCTCGCGGCGCAGAAGGCGACGGTGTGCGAGATGGACTTCACCCTCAAGGGCTGGTCGGCGTTCTACAAGGTCGCCCACGGCACGGGGACGATCACCTGCGACAACGGCCAGCGGGCGCAGGTGGCGATCGACGCCAAGGGCGGCGGCCTGACCGCCGGCAAGTCCGAGGTGCGCGACGGCCACGGCAAGTTCTCCGAGGTGGCGAGCATCGACGAGCTCTTCGGCAGCTACGCCAACGCCGGCGCCGCAGCCGGGGCCGGCAAGTCGGCCGAGGCGCAGGTCATCACCAAGGGCGAGGTGTCGCTCGCGCTCTCCGGCAAGGGGACCGGCATCGAGCTCGGCGTCAGCTTCGGCAAGTTCACCATCAGCAAGAAGGGTGAGTAGCCGGCCCGCCGGCGACGGTCTCGCCTACCGCACCTACGAGGCCAATCCCGCCGTCGTCGCCCTCTTCCAGGACGAGCTCTGCCGCGGTCTGAGCTTCGACATCCATGAGGATGACGAGATGTACCTCGTCTTCCTCCATTCGGGCCTGGCCGTCGACCGCGAGCGGGCGCTCGTCATGTACTTCGCCTCGGGGCGGCTCATCTGGTCGACGCTCCGCGCGGTGATCGAGCGCCGCTTCGGCGGCCTCTCGGGGGTGGGCAAGCTCCTCGACTTCGCCGCCGGCTACGGGCGCGTCAGCCGCTTCATCGTCCAGGACCTGGCGCCCGAACGGCTGTGGGTGGCGGAGATCGATCCCGCGGCCGTCCGCTTCCAGGAGCGCGCCTTCGGCGTCCACGGCCTGCTCTCCACCGGCCGCCCGGACGACCTCGCCTGCGACGAGCGCTTCGACTGCATCGTCGTCTCCTCCCTCTTCACCCACCTGCCGGCGGGCGACTTCCACGCCTGGCTGGCGCGGCTCTGCGGCCTGCTCCATCCCGGCGGGCTGCTCCTCATGAGCGTCCACGACCTGGCGCTCCTCGGCGAGGCGGCGCCCGCCAGCGTCGCCGACGCCGCCGACGAGGAGCCCGCGGCCGGCCTCGTCTTCCGCGAGGTGAGCGAGAGCCGTTCGCTCGCCACCGCCCAGTACGGAACCGCCTGGGTGAGCGAGGACTTCGTGCGCTCGGCCCTGGCCACCGCCGCCGGCGTCCTCGGCCTCCGCCTCGACGTCCGGCGCGTCCCGCGCGGCCTGGTGAGCTTCCAGGACCTCTACGTCGTGTCGCTCGGCGGCGAGCCCGCCCCCGAGCCGCCGCCCCCTCCCGCCGAGGGGGTGGTCGAGCACTGCTCCTGGCAGGCGGGCAACGTCCTCGACGTGCGCGGCTGGGTGGTCGACCGCCACCGGCGCCGCCGGCCGCGCCAGATGCTCGCCGAGATCGACGGCCGGGTGGCCGACGCCTGCGACGCGTTCGACCCCCGCCCCGAGATCGGCGCCCTCCACCGCGATCCGTCGCTCGCCGGGCACGGCTTCCGGCTGCGCCCGCCTGTCGCGCCGGACCGCCCCCTCGGCGAGCAGGCGCTCCGCCTGTCGGTGGTCTGGGACGACGGCGAGCGGAGCGTCCTCGACGAGGAGCGGGTGCTCGGTGCGCTGCTGCGCTCGGCGCGGCTCGACCTCATCACCCGCGGGCGCGAGAGCGCCGCGGCGGAGCGAGCCTGGGGGGAGCGGCTCGCCGCCGAGCGGGCGGCGCACGACCGCGCCGAGGCGGCGCTCGCGGACGCCGGCTGGCGCATCTCGGTGCTCGAGGCGCGGCTCGCGGCGATGCGGGCGAGCCGCTTCTGGCGGCTGCGGGACCGCTGGTTCGCGCTCAAGCGGGCCCTCCGCCTGACCGCCGAGGAGTGAGCCGGCGCCGCGCTTGCGCCGCGATGAAACGTTCGCGCCGCGCCGGGCACTCACCTGTAGGATAGGTGAACGGAGGGTTTCCTCATGTCTTCCAAGAGTCCGTCGCGCTCTCTCGGCCTCGCCGGTTTCGCGCTCGCATCGCTCGCCGCGCTCCTCGCCGCCGCCCCCGCCGCGGCGACCTCCTACGTCATGGTCGCCGACGCCGATCTGGTCGACCAGGCGCCGGTGATCGCCGAGGGCAGCATCGTCTCGGTCGCCCCGTCGCCCGCCGGCGGCTCGCCGTCGACCGATTACGTGCTCGACGTCGACCGCCTGCTCAAGGGCTACACCGCGGGGAGCTCGATCGTCGTCCGCGTCCTCGGCGGCATGCCGGAGGACGGCCGGCTCGGCCTGACGATCTTCGGCGCCCCGAGCTTCCAGGAGGGCGACCGGGCGCTCCTCTTCCTCGCCCCGCGCCCGGACGGCTCCTACCGCATCCTCCACTTCCTGCTCGGCGCCTTCCACGAGGCCGAGGTCGCCGGCCAGCGGCTGGCGATCCGCGACCTCGCCGCCGCCGACGAGGTGCGGCGCGCGCCCGGTGGCGGGGCCGCCGCGGCCGCGGGCGCCGACCGGCCGCGCGACCTCGAGCGCTTCGCCGCCTGGATCGCCGACCGCGGCCGCGGCGGCCGGCGCGCCCCGGACTACTTCGCCGAGCTCGCGGACGGCGCGCTGCGGAACCTCCGCGGCCGCTACACGTTCTTCACCTACCAGGGTCGCAATCTGCGCTGGTTCGAGTTCGATCCGGGCAGCACCGGCAGCGTCACCTTCTTCGCCGGCCAGGCCGGCCAGGCGGGCCTCTCGGGCGGCGGCTACGCCGAGTACCAGCGGGCGCTCGCCGCCTGGAGCGGCGCCGCGGGGACCCCGATCCGCTACGTCTACGGCGGCACGACGCCCGCGACCGCCGGCCTCAAGAGCTACGACAACGTCAACTCGATCCTCTTCAACGACCCCAACAACGAGGTGGGGTCGCCCTTCAGCTGCACCAAGGGCGGCGTCCTCGCGGTCACCGGACCGTGGACGAGCTCGTCGGTGACCGGCCTCTTCAAGGGGCGCACCTACATCGCGATCCAGGGCGCCGACACCATCACCAACTCCGGCATCGCCTGCTTCTTCGAGGGGAGCTCCTGCCCCAGCCAGGCGGCGGAGGAGCTCTTCACCCACGAGCTCGGCCACTCGCTGGGGCTGGGTCACTCGTGCGGCGACGGCCCGAGCGGCGCGGTCTGCGCCGACCCGGTGGAGAACGACGCCATCATGCGCGCCTTCATCCACCACGACTGCCGCGGCGGGCGCCTCGGCGCCGACGACCTCGCCGGCATCCGCGCGCTCTACGCGCCGCCCGCGGCGACCCCGTGCCGCACGACCGCGACCGCGCTCTGCCTCGACGGCCATTACCAGGCGACGCTGCGCTGGTACAACCAGTTCAACGGCACCAGCGGCACCGGGCGGGCGATCCCGCGCACCGGCGCGACCGGCTTCTTCTCGTTCGGCGACCCGTCGAACGTCGAGCTGCTCGTCAAGGTGCTCGACTTCGGCGACGCGGTGAAGCTCTTCTACGGCGAGCTCACCAACCTCAACTTCACGCTGACGGTGACCGACACCCGCGACGGCGACGTGCGGACCTACACCAACACGGCGGGCGACTGCGGCGCCATCGACCAGGCCGCCTTCGGCGCCAGCGTCGCCGGCGGTTTCGCCGCCGCGGCGGGCGGCGCTCTCGCCGAGCCGGCCGCCGGCGACCGGAGCCCGCGGAGCCGGGCGGGCGACCGCTCCTTCGCGCTCCTGCCGGCGGCGGCGAAGGCGGCGGGCGGCTGCCGGGCGGACCGCAACACCCTCTGCCTCCTCGGCAACCGCTTCGCGGTGACCGTCGACTGGTCGAACCCCGGCAACGGGTCGGGCGGCGCGGCGGTGGCGCAGCCGCTCTCGAAGGTCGTCGGGACCTTCTACTTCACCGATCCCGGCAACGTCGAGCTGATGGTCAAGCTCCTGCAGTTCCCCGACCGCGTCGCCGTCTTCTACGGCGCGCTCTCGGACCTGCCCTACACCCTTCACGTGACCGACACCGCGACGGGGACGGTGAAGACCTACCAGAGCAGCGCCGGCAAGCTCTGCGGCGGCCTCGACAACAGCGCCTTCTAGGCTACTCCGGCGAGCTACCACCGGCTGGCGCTCGAAGGCGTCGCGCTCGTCCCGTCCCTTGGGCGCTTACCAATGCGGCGCCGAGAAGCGAGGTGACGATGACGAACCCCATGGCGGCGGCGGGCGACAGCACCCAAAGGACGCCGACGAGCCCGCTCGAGATCATGTCCCCGATCCCGTTGACCGTCGCCAGCACGCCGAACCCGGCGCCGCGGCGGTCGGCCGGCAGCACCTCGGCGGCCGCGGCGTTCTCGACCGTCTCCCAGACCCCCATGTACGCTCCCGAGGCCGCGAACACCAGCGCGAACTTGGCGAGACCAGCGCCCGGCAGCAGCAGGGCGACGGCCGGCACAGAGGCCAGGGCGTAGCCCACCGCCAGCACCCGGCGGCGGGGGAAGCGATCCGCCGCCTGGCCACTCACCCAGCAGCTCACGGTGTACACCACGTTGTAGCCGACATAGAAGAGCATCGCCCGCCGGCCCGCTCGCAGTATGCCGAGCTCCGGCGCCCACGCCTGGGTTGCCCAGAGGATGAGCAGGGTATTCGAGAAGTCGCCCATCCCCGCCACGCCGACGCCCACGAGGTACTGGCGGAAGCCGGCCGGCAGGCCACGGAAGCCGTCGAGCACGCGGCGGGCCGGCCCCGGCGCACGCGGCGTCTCGCGCACCAGGAGGGCGATGAGCAGCGCCGCGGCGAGCCCTGGCACGAGCGTCAGCGCGAGGGTGGAGCGGAGCCCGACGGCCGTCACCAGGCCGACCGCGAGCAGCGGGCCGATCACGGCGCCAAGGCTGTCCATCGCCCGCTCCAGGCCGAAGGCGCGGCCGTAGGTCTCGGGCGTCGTGGCTTCGACGAGCAGCACGTTGCGCACCGGCGTGCGGGCGCCGCGCCCGATCCAGCCCGCCGCCCGCCCGAGCAGCACCTGCCACCAGCGCGTCGCCAGCGCGAAGCTCCCCATGCCGAGGGCGGTGATCGCATAGCCGATGACCGCCAGCGGCTTCCGGCGCGGCAGGCGATCGGTATAGGCCCCGGAGACGAGCTTGGCGAAGCTCGACAGCCCGTCGGCCAGGCCTTCGATCAGGCCGAGCGCGGCGGAGGATGCGCCGAGCGTGGCGAGGAAGGCGGGTAGCGCCGCGGTCGCCATCTCGTGGCCGACGTCGGAGAACAGGCTCGCCAGACCGACGGCGAGGACCGTAGAGTTGAGCCAGCCCTTACGGCCGCCTTGCGGGGGTTCCGGGCCGCCACGACGGCTCTGCATGGTCGAAGGCATCGGTGCTCCTTGTCTAAGGGGCGTAGGTGAGCTCGCGGCGCGCCGGCTCCCGCCGCGGCGGTGCGCTGATGCTAGGCTCACCGCATCAAGAAAGGGAGGCGTTCGATGGGGCATGTCACGGGATTGGGCGGCGTGTTCTTCAGGGCGGACGATCCGGCGGCGCTCTACTCCTGGTACGAGCGCCACCTGGGGCTGAAGCGCGAGGAGGGCGGCGTCATGCTGCGCTGGCGGGATGCCGAGGAGCCCGAGCGGGAGGGCATGACGGTGTGGGCCCCCTTCGAGAAGGACACGGGTTACTTCGGCCCGAGCGGCCAGCAGCTCATGCTGAATTATCGGGTGCGGGACCTCGACGGCCTGCTCGACGCTCTGCGCGCCGAGGGGGTGCGGATCGACGAGAAGCGCGAGGACCACGACTACGGCCGTTTCGCCTGGATCTACGATCTCGAGGGGAACAAGGTCGAGCTCTGGGAGCCGCCGGCGGGAGGCTGACGCTAGCGCGGCTTGCGCGCCAGGTACGCGGCGCCGTCCCAGAGCGCGAACGGCTGCTGCCCCAGGACCTCGGGGACGAGGCCGTGGGCGTCGCAGAGCTCGGCGAGCTCGAGCGAGTCGAGGTCGAGGTCGCCGCGGTAGGAGAAGTTGAGGATCGCGAGGTCGCCGCCCGGCCGGAGGACCCGCGCCGCCTCGGCGAGGTGCGTCTCGACGACGCGCCGCCCGGCCGCCTGGAGGTAGGGGAAGGAGTCGACGGCGTAGACGAGGTCGAAGCTCGCGCCGGCGAAGAAGGCGAGGTCGCGGCCGGCGGTGAGCGCCAGGCCGAGCTTGGCGGCGGCGGCACCGCCGCGGGTCCGGCGCCGGGCCGCCGCCAGCATCGAGAGGGAGAGATCGACGCCCCAGATCCGCTCGAGGCGGCCGGCGAGCGCCGCCTGGACGCGGCCGATGCCGCAGCCGATCTCGAGCGCGGCGCGGCCGGGGGCGAGGAGGCCCCAGCGGGCGAAGAGGTCGACGATCTCGGCCGTGGCGCGCGCCAGGATCGCCGCATCGCCGAGCGAGTAGAGGGCGACGCTCGCCTCCTCGCTCCGCGCCACCGCGCGATCGAAGAAGCGGCGGCAGGCGGCGAGGGCGTCCTCCGGCGCCAGCGGCAGGGTCTCGGGGTCGGGGTGCTCGGGGAGAAGGGTGGCGATGCCGGCGCACTGGGCGGCGTGGGCGTCCAGGAGCTCGAGGAGCGGAGCCAGCCGCGAGTCCGCGCCGGCGGCGGGCGCCACCACCGCGCGCGCCACGCCGACGTCGCCGACCGCCGCGATCAGCGCCGCGACCGTCACCTCGGCCGAGAGGTCGCCGCCGAGATAGCGGCCGAGGAGGACCGCGCCGGGTCCGCTCGGCCGCCGGCCGCCGGCGCCCTCCGCCGTGCCCTCCCCCCTGCCCTCCCGCTCCCCTCGTGACGGCTTGATGCTCATCGCGCTCTCCCCCCTCCGGCGCCGCTCGCCCGCATCGCTTCCGCCCCTTGCGAGCGCCGCGCCAGAGTATCCCCTTCGCCCCCGAGTCGCCGCGCGCGAGCGAGGTAGTATCGCCCGGTGAGCGCGACGGAGCCCGTCATCCGCAACGTCTCCGATACCGCGCGCTGGGCCGCGGTGTACCGGGCCCAGGAGAGCGAGCGGCCGGACGCTCTCTTCCGCGATCCTTTCGCGCGGCGCCTGGCGGGCGAGCGCGGCGAGCAGATCGCCCGGCTGCCGGGACAGGACCGCAACGCCTGGGCCTGGGTGATGCGCACCTACCTGTTCGACGCCTTCCTCGCCGGGGAGATCGAGCAGGGCGCCGACCTGGTCGTCAACCTCGCCGCCGGGCTCGATGCCCGGCCGTATCGCATGGTCCTGCCGCCGTCGCTGCGCTGGGTCGAGGTCGATCTTCCCGAACTGCTCGCCTACAAGGAGGAGGTGCTCGCGGGGGAGACGCCGGCGTGCGCCCTGGAGCGCGTCTCTCTGGACCTCGCGGACGTCGAGGCCCGCCGCCGTCTGTTCGCGCGGCTGGGGCGCGAGGCGCGGAGGGCGGTGATCGTCACCGAGGGCCTCCTCATCTATCTCGGGCCCGAGGGGGTGGGATCGCTCGCCCTGGACCTTGCCGCCCCACCGAGCTTCCAGCGCTGGATCTGCGATCTCGCCTCGCCCGGGCTTCTGCGCATGCTCCAGAAGCAGTTCGGCGCGGAGCTCGACGAGGCCCGGGCGCCTTTGAAGTTCGCCCCGGAAGAGGGGCCGGAATTCTTCTCCCGCTTCGGCTGGAGCCCCATCGCCGTCCGTTCGGTCTTCACCATGGCGGCGCGGCTGAAGCGCGTCCCGCTCTGGATGCGCCTCTTCGCCCTCTTCCCCGAATCGACCGGCCGCCAGGGCTCGCGGCCCTGGTCGGGCGACTGCCTGCTGCAGAAGCAGGCGCCGTAAGCTCCCGCGCGCCGGTGGCGAGGCACCGCTCTCCCGGCTCGCATCCACCTCACCGCCGGGGCTTGCGGGCCAGGTACGCTGCACCGTCCCAGAGGGCGAACGGCTGCTGGCCCAGGACCTCGGGGACGAGGCCGTGGATATCGCAGAGCTCGGCGAGCTCGAGCGAGTCGAGGTCGAGGTCGCCGCGGTAGGAGAAGTTGAGGATCGCGAGGTCGCCGCCCGGCCGGAGGACCCGCGCCGCCTCGGCGAGGTGCGTCTCGACGACGCGCCGCCCGGCCGCCTGGAGGTAGGGGAAGGAGTCGACGGCGTAGACGAGGTCGAAGCTCGCGCCGGCGAAGAAGGCGAGGTCGCGGCCGGCGGTGAGCGCCAGGCCGAGCTTGGCGGCGGCGGCACCGCCGCGGGTCCGGCGCCGGGCCGCCGCCAACATCGAGAGGGAGAGATCGACGCCCCAGATCCGCTCGAGGCGGCCGGCGAGCGCCGCCTGGACGCGGCCGATGCCGCAGCCGATCTCGAGCGCGGCGCGGCCGGGGGCGAGGAGGCCCCAGCGGGCGAAGAGGTCGACGATCTCGGCCGTGGCGCGCGCGAGGATCGCCGCATCGCCGAGCGAGTAGAGGGCGACGCTCGCCTCCTCGCTCCGCGCCACCGTGCGATCGAAGAAGCGGCGGCAGGCGGCGAGGGCGTCGGCGGTCGCGAGGGGACGGGCTTCCGGGTCGGGGTGCTCAAGGAGCAGCGGGGCGATCGGCGCGCAGCGCTCGCCGTGGGCATCGAGGAGGGCGAGGAGCGGCGCGAGCCGCGGGTCCGCGCCGGCGGCGGGCGCCACCGCCGCGCGCGCCACGCCGACGTCGCCGACCGCCGCGATCAGCGCCGCGACCGTCACCTCGGCCGAGAGGTCGCCGCCGAGATAGCGGCCGAGGAGGAGCGCGCCCGGTCCCGCCGGCTGCCGGCCGCCGGCGAGCTCCGCCCTGCCCTCCCGCTCCGGTCGTGACGGTTTGATGCTCATCGCCCTCTCCCCTCCCGTCGCCGCGCCTGCGCGTTTCCATGCCCTTGCGAGCGCTCTGTCAGGGTAGCCCCGTCCGGCGTGGAACGGCGACTGAAGCGCCTGCGAGTGCAGCGTGTCGGTCGCAACCTGCGGGCCGGGCAGTTCGAGAGGTGGCGCCGCGGCTATTTCGAAGCCCTCGGTTTAGTCCGTCTGCGCGGCACCATCCAGTACCCGGAGGCTGCGTAATGCTGTCGCACGAGAGACCACCGGTAAGCCGTGTGCCGGAAATCGGCATGCACGGTTTGAAAGGGGGTCTTGACACCCGACTTGGCGGCATGCCGCCAAGGAAAGTGTAAGGATCTACCAATGGCTACACCGCCGTAGAGACGCCCCAGTCCGTGACCACCAATCTACCGAGGCCACCGTCGTCGGGGCGTCTCCCCGCCACAACGGCCACCACCGCCGGCGACACGCGACGTCGATCCGCCATCGCCCCGCCGCGGCAGTCGGCGAATGGGCCCATGCGGGTCATCCCGCAGTCAGGGCGATTCGTGGCCTCAAGAGACGCCCCGACATCGGTGGACCCGTTAGGTCCGTGGTTATGGACTGGGGCGTCTCTACGCCCCGGGTGGGCTGTGCGATGTCCCCCGACTCCAATCCCGGTGCCCCTCCGCCAATCCCGGTTGACACGCACGGGCGCTTCGGCGACGATCCCGCGTCGCTGAGGCTGCGGGAGACCCACCACGCGCCGATGGCCACGCTCGGCCAGGGCCGCGCCCTGCGCAACCAGCTCGCGGCGCTCCTGCGCGGCTCCCTGGGGCTCGAGAGCGACCGGCTGGTCGCGTTCGGCGTCGCGACGCGGCGGCGCCACTCCCGCCGCCTGGCTGCCGCCACGGCGAAGGCCGACGGGCCGCCGGTGAGCTGAGATGGCGGGAAGGGCTCGCGTCGTCCCGCGGCGCGCGCCCTCTTCCGGGAAGGGCCTGGCTCTTCCCCTTCCCGCCCGCCCTCTTCCGGGAAGAGCCGGGGTTATCCGGGAAGAGCCGGGTTTTTCCCGCGGCTCGCGAGCTCTTCCGGGAAGGGTTGACGCCTTCCTGTTGCGCCCCGCCCGCTTCCGGGAAAAACTCATTTTTTCCTCTTAGACGCCGTCTCTTCCCGGAAGACCCGCACGCTTCCGCTCGCCCGCCGCGCGGCCGCCCGAATCCGTTGCCAGCCGGGCTTCCCGCGCGCGCGCCCGGCTTCCCGGCCGCGCGCTCGTCCTCCCGTTCGCGCGCCGGGCTTCCCGACCGCGCGCCCGGCTTCCGCTCGATGCGCTCGCCTTTCCATTCGCGCGCTGGGCAACCGCGCCGCGCGCCGGGGTTCCGGCTCGATTCGCTGGGCTACCGCGCCGCGCGCCGGGCGACCGCGACGGCGCTGCCGCGGCGCGTGGCGCGGATCGGATGGGATCGGTGAGGGTGCGTAGGCTGTGGTGAGCGCAACGAACCCCAGCCGTAGAGACGCCCCAGTCCGTGACCACCAACCTACCGAGGCCACCGTCGTCGGGGCGTCTCCACGCCACAACGGCCACCACCGCCGGCGACACGTGACGTCGGTACCGCCATCGCCCGGCCGCGGCAGTCGACGAATGGGCCCATGCGGGTCATCCCGCAGGCAGGGCGATTCGTGGCCTCAAGAGACGCCCCGACGGCGGTGGACGCTCCGCCGTCCCCGTAGAATGCCGCAATGGTGCGTCGTGAAGAGGAGGGACCGGGAGCGAAAGAGGAGGGAGGGGTCCTGTCTTCAAGCTGTGCTCGTCCAGCGGGTGCGAGTCCCGCCCCGGTAATCGCCGGAGAGCCGGGTAGCAGGCCCCCGGAGCGAGGGGAGACCTTCGAGTCCGAAGCGGGGCGTCGAAAGCCTCTACGGAGGGAGCAAGAACGCGGGCCGCAACATGAAGTGAAGCCTGCAGCCTCGACAGATTTACAACGAGGAAGCCGAGCCGCTCATTTCACGGCGAAGGCCATGCCCATCGCGCAGAAGTCCGGAGCAGAAAGCGCGGCGGGTTCCTCCGGGGTACGGGGAGCAGCACGCGTTCAAGGAGGAGCACGGAACACGAGAGGCCCGTCTGCGCGGCCCTTGTCGGGGCAAGGCGGCTCGTATAAGCCGAAGGCGAAGTCGAGCGTTGCGCAGCGGGAGTCCGAGGGGGCCGTAGTACCGTCGATGGGGGTGAAGAACAACGCCCCCGGAGGGAAGGGCCCCTGCGGTGGTTTTGGCGGTGGCGGAGGTAAGCGTGAGGGCATGGCCGGCAGGTCCGGTCCCAACCACCCCGTGTGGCGCGAGTCTCGCGACAAAGTGCGACAACTCCAACGCTGTCTGTGTGCGGCGGCCAAGCGGCAGCCGGGTCGGCGCTTCCACGCCTTGATGGACCGCATCCACCGGAGTGACGTCCTGTGGGAGGCTTGGAGACGGGTACGGCGCAACCGCGGAGCGGCTGGTGTCGATAGCCAGACGCTTCTCGCGGTAGAGCAGAGCGGAGTCGAGGTCTTCCTGGAAGAGCTCGGCGCCGAGCTGCGAGCAGGCGAGTATCGACCGCGGGCGGTCCTGCGTCGATACATCCCGAAGGGGGACGGCAAGCAGCGACCGCTGGGGATCCCGACGGTTCGGGACCGGGTGGTCCAGATGGCGGCGAAGCTGGTGTTGGAGCCGATCTTCGAGGCGGACTTTCGACCGAGCTCGTACGGCTATCGGCCCCGGCGCAGCGCGACGGATGCCTTGGAGACCCTGCGCAAGCTGGGCGCCCAGGGGTACAACCACGTGCTGGACGCCGACATCCGGGACTATTTCGGGAGCATCGACCACGAGAAGCTGATGCTGCTGGTGGAGCGGCGCATCTCGGATCGGCGGGTGCTCAAGTTGCTGCGGCAATGGCTACGGGCAGGAGTGATGGAGGCGGGCGAGGTGACGGCGACGCTGTCGGGCACCCCGCAGGGGGGCGTGATCTCGCCCCTGCTGTCGAACCTCTACCTGCACGTGCTCGACACGGTGTGGGAGCGGCGGTGCGCGCATTTGGGCGTGCTGGTGCGGTACGTGGACGATTTCGTCGTCGTGTGCCGCACGCGAGAGGCGTGCGAGCAGGCCGAGCAGAGGGTTTCTGAAATCCTCGGCCGGCTGAGCCTGAGCCTGCATCCGGAGAAAACGAGGAAGGTGGAGCTATCCCGCGGTCAGGGGGGCTTCGACTTTCTCGGCTGTCACCTGCGCAAGCGCATGAGCGGTCGGCTTTGGGAGAAGGAAGGCCGCAGGGTCTACTTCCTCCACCGCTGGCCGTCGCAGCGCAGCATGAAGCGGGTGCGGCAGCGGATCAAGGAGCTGACGCCACGGGGGCGTTGTCACGAGGATCTTCGGCGGATCATCGCCGCGGTCAACCCCGTGCTCCGTGGCTGGGGCAACTACTTCCGCACCGGAAATGCTGCGGACCAGCTGAACTCGATCGACCGGTACGTGGAACGGCGACTGAAGCGTCTGCGAGTGCAGCGTGCCGGTCGCAACCTGCGGGCCGGGCAGTTCGAGAGGTGGCACCGCGGCTATTTCGAAGCCCTCGGTTTAGTCCGTCTGCGCGGCACCATCCAGTACCCGGAGGCTGCGTAAGGCCATCGCACGAGAAACCACCGGTAAGCCGTGTGCCGGAAATCGGCACGCACGGTTTGAAAGGGGGTCTTGACACCCAACCCGGCGGCCTGCCGCCAGGGAAAGTGTAAGGATCTACCAATGGAGCCCCGCCCCCGCGCCCACCGCCGAGCTCCTCAAGTCCTGGGCCCTCGAGGCCGGCTTCGACCGCGCCGGGGTGGCGGCGCTCGAGCCCTGGAGCACGGGGAGGCCTGGTGCGCTGGCTCGACGCGCGGGGATCAGGCGGGGATGGAGTACCTCGGGCGGCGGCTCGAGGCGCGGCTCGATCCGTCGCACGGTCTTCCCCGGCGCGCGGAGCGCCCTCTGCGTGGCGCTCCAGTACCACCCTCTATCTAAGGAGGATGGGGAGCGGCAGCCGGAGCCCTCCGGGGATCTCTGGCGGCGGGTGGCCCGCTACGCCCGCGGGACGGGACTACCACGAGGTGATGGGGGAGCGGCTGCAGGCGCTCGAGGAGCGCGTCCGCGCGGCGTTCCCCGGCTGCGAGACCCGGCGCTACGTGGACACCGGGCCGGTCCTCGAGCGCGAGCTGGCGGCGCGGGCCGGGCTCGGGGCGGTGGGGAAGAACACCATGCTGCTCCACCCGGAGGGGGGCTCGTGGTTCCTCCTCGGCGGAGCTCTTCCTCAGCCTCGACCTCGCGCCCGACCAGCCGCTCGCCGACCTCTGCGGCAGCTGCACCCTCTGCCTCGACGCCTGCCCGACCGGCGCGCTCGCCGAGCCCTACCGGCTGGACAGCAACCGCTGCATCTCCTACTGGACGATCGAGCACCGCGGGGCGCTCCCGGCCGAGGCGCGGCGGATGGTGGGGGGGTGGGTCTTCGGCTGCGACGTCTGCCAGGAGGTCTGCCCGTGGAACGCGGCGCCGGCGGCGGGCGGCCGTCCACCCGGAGATGGAGCTGCCGCCGGAGCGCGGCGGAGCTGACCCTGGCGCGGCTGCTCGGCCTCCGCCGCGAGGAGTACGTCGAGCGCTTCCGGGGGAGCCCGATGAAGCGGGCGAAGCTCGAAGGGCTGCAGCGCAACGCCGCCGTGGCGATGGGGAATCGCCGGGAGTCCCGGTATGTTGAACCTCTCGCGGAAGCCTTCGAGAACAGGGGAGACTCAGGTGCGCGGCCACGCGGCCTGGGCGCTGGGGCGGATCGGGGGAGACGGGGCGCGCGCGGCCCTGGAGGCGGCGCTCGCCGCTCGAAGGGGACGACGCCGTCCGGGCCGAGATCGCCGCCGGCCTCGGCCGCATTGACACCCCACTCCCCGCGCCCTATACTCGGCGGCCCGAGTTCTCAATGACTTAAGAAGAGCTCGCACCCCCCACGACCGTGGGGGCCACAGGCTTCGAGAGCCTGAATCCAAAGCCCAAGGAGGTACGTTTTTCTATGCCGGCTAGCGAAAAACTCGAGGACCAGGCGCTGCTCGCGGCTGAGTCCGAGGAGGAGCGGAGCGGGACGCGGACGAGTACCGCAAGCTCCTCGAGCTGTACGACGAGAGCATGCGCAATCTCACCGAGGGTGAGATCGTGACGGGGCGCATCATCGGCGTCACGTCCAACGCGGTGATCGTCGACGTGGGGTACAAGTCGGAGGGCCTGATCCCCATCGAGGAGTTCACCGACCGCGGCGGCGAGCTGTCCGTCAAGGTCGGCGAGGAGGTCGACGTCCTGCTCGAGAAGACCGAGGACCTCGAAGGCCACGTGCTTCTGTCCTACTCGAAGGCGCTGCGCATGCGGCGCTGGACGGAGGTGGAGCGGGCCTACAAGGACGGCCGGATCATCAAGGGCCGGATCACCGACCGGATCAAGGGCGGCCTGACGGTCGACGTCGGCCTGCGCGCCTTCCTGCCCGGCTCGCTGGTGGACATCAAGCCGGTCAAGAACCTGGAGTCGCTGCGCGGCCAGGAGCTGGAGTTCAAGGTCATCAGCCTCGACCGCCGGCGCAACAACATCGTCCTGTCGCGCAAGGCCGTGCTCGAGACCGAGCTGGTGAAGAAGAAGGCCGAGACCCTGCAAGCGGCTCGAAGAGGGCGCGCGCCTGCGCGGCACGGTCAAGAACATCACCGACTACGGCGTGTTCATCGACCTCGGCGGCATCGACGGCCTGCTCCACATCACCGACATCTCCTGGGGCCGGGTCAACCACCCCTCCGAGCACTTCACGGTGGGCGACGAGGTCGAGGTGGTGGTGCTCAAGTTCGACCCCGAGACCGAGCGCGTCTCGCTCGGCTACAAGCAGCGCAGCGACGATCCCTGGACGCTGGTCGACAAGAAGTACCCGATCGGCTCGCGCGTCCACGGCCGCGTGGTGTCGATCGTCGACTACGGCGCCTTCGTCGAGATCGAGGAGGGGGTCGAGGGCCTGATCCACGTCAGCGAGATGTCGTGGACCAAGAAGGTCGTCAACCCCGCCAAGATCCTCGAAGTGGGCGACGAGGTCGAGGCGATCGTCTCCGAGCTCGACATGGACCAGCGGCGCATCAGCCTGTCGCTGCGGCAGACCGAGCGCAATCCGTGGGAGGAGCTCGAGGACACCCATCCCGAGGGGAGCGTCATCGAGGGGAAGGTCCGCAACCTCACCGAGTTCGGCGCCTTCGTCGAGATCACCGACGGCATCGACGGCCTGATCCACGTCTCCGACATGAGCTGGACCAAGCGGGTCAAGCACCCGAGCGAGGTGCTCAAGAAGGGGGACACGGTCAAGGCGCGGATCACCAACATCGACGTCGAGAACCAGCGCGTCTCGCTGTCGATCAAGGAGTTCATGCCCAACGAGTGGGAGGAGTTCGCCGACAAGCACCACGCCCGGCGACGTGCTCGAGGGCAAGGTGGTCAACGTCACCGACTTCGGCCTCTTCATCGACATCTACAACGGCCTCGAGGGGCTCGCCCACGTCAGCGAGATCGAGGTGCCGGCCGGCGCCAAGCTCGAGGACCACTACAAGGTCGGCGACTGGGTGCGCACGCGCATCCTGCGCGTCGAAGAGGACGAGAAGAAGGTCGGCCTCTCGATGCGCGGCGTCGAGCAGCCGACCGAGGAGGAGATCGCCGAGCTGCAGGCCAAGGACCGGGAGCGCCGGGGCGGTGAGGAAGCCGAGGGCCGCGGCAAGAAGCGCGAGCCTCCAAGGAGTCCGAGAAGGAGTCCGAGGGAGACGTGGAGTAGGTCACTGGGACCCGGAAACGGCGGGCGGACTCGAAGCGTCGAGCGCCCGCCGTTGCCACGTAAGAAAAGGGGTGGGAGATGACGGAGCCCTTGAAGGACGGGATGACCAAGGCCGAGCTGGTCGAGGAGGTCGCCCGCACGACTCAACTCACCAAGAAGCACGCCGAGATCATCGTCAACACGGTGTTCGACAGCATCGTCCACTCGCTCAAGGACGGGGAGAAGATCGAGCTGCGCGGCTTCGGCAGCTTCCGCATCCGCCATCGCGGCGCGCGCACCGGGCGCAACCCGAAGACCGGCGACAAGGTGAAGGTGCCGCCCAAGCGGATCCCCTACTTCAAGCCGGGCAAGGAGCTGCGCGAGCTGCTCAACGACGAGTGCTGACCGGCCGGGCGTCCCCGGGCGCCCCCGCACTTCCTCAGCGAACCCGGATGGAACAGCTCTTCACTCCCTGGAGGCACGCGTACATCACCGCGAGCGCGGCGGCGGACTCCGGGTGCTTCTTCTGCGCCGCGGCGCCCAGCAACCCGGACGATCCCGACGGCCTGGTGGTCCACGGTCGGCCGGCACCACCTGGTGATGCTCAACCTCCATCCCTACTCGAACGGCCATCTCATGGTGGCCCCGTTCGAGCATCTGGCCTCGCCGCAGGAGAGCGGCGCGGAGGCGCGGGCCGAGTTCTGGCCGCTGGTGCTCAAGAGCCAGCGCGTGCTCGCCGAGGCCTACAAGCCCCACGGCTTCAACCTGGGGATGAACCTGGGCACGCCGGCCGGCGCCGGCGTGCCCGGGCACTTTCATTTCCACGTCGTCCCGCGCTGGACGGGGGACACGAACTTCATGACCGTCCTGGCGGAGGTCCGGCTGATCCCGGAGGACCTGCGCCAGTCGCGGGAGCGCCTGCGGGCGCTCTTCGCGCGAGAGGAGGATTGATTGGCCGAATCCGGCAGCCCTCCGCGCCGCAGCCGCCGGCGCCCCCGGTCCGTCGCGGAACGCGGCTGGTCGCGGTGCTCTCCGCCTGGCTGGTCCCGGGCGCTGGGCCACTTCTATCTCAAGACGGCGCCTGCGCGGCGTGCTCTTCTTCGTCTGGTCGTCGTCGCGGTCCTCGATCGGCTGCCGGCTCGAGGGGAACCTCTACCAGGCCATCGCCGGCCAGCCGCTCACCTTCCTGGCGACGCTCGCCTCGATGGGCATGGGCTTCCCCTATTTCCTCCTCCGCTACGCTCCTCCACTACCAGGGGAACATCATGGGGGCGGGCTACGAGTACGGCACCGCCTTCCTGCTGACGGCGGGGCTGATGAACCTGCTGCTGGTGCTCGACGCCTGGGACATCGTCCGCGGCAAGAAGGAGTGAGATCGACGATCGTGCTGAGCCATTTCCTGCTGATGGTCGCTCTACGCCCTGCTGGTGTCAGCCTGTTCTTCACCCTCCTCTGGCGCCGCGAGCGCCGGGAGCAGGTCGGGCTCTTCCTCCAGATCTTCCTCGGCATGGTGGGGGGAGGCCTGCTGGTGGCCTGGCTGATGTATCCGTTCCCCTCGGGCCGCCGGCGCCCATCCCATGACGGCCCTCGCGCGGCGATGTCGCACCCGGCGAGCTGCTGGTCGTCGCCGGGGAGGCCTCGGGGGACCTCCATGGCGCGCGCCTGATCGCCGAGCTGCGCCGCTGGTGCCCGGATCTGCGGCCTTCGGCCTCGGCGGCGACGAGATGCGGGCGGCCGGCCTGCGAGGCGGTCGCCGCACAGCTCCGAGATCTCGGTCGTCGGCATCACCGAGGTGCTGAGGATCCTGCCGCGCGCCCGCGAGATCTTCGCCGCCCTGCTGCGCGAGGTCGACCGCCGGCCGCCCGAGCGCTCGCCGTGCTGATCGACTTCCCCGACTTCAACCTCCGCCTGGCCAGGCAGCTCAAGCGCGCGCGGCGTCCCGGTCGCTCTACTACATCAGCCCGCAGGTGTGGGCCTGGCGGCGCGGGCGGGTCAAGACGATCGCCCGCGTGGTCGACCGCATGCTGGTGCTCTTCCCGTTCGAGGTGGACTTCTACCGCGAGCACGGCGTCGACGTCGTCCACGTCGGCCATCCGCTGGTGGACGAGGTGCCGGTGCTGCCGCAGGCCTGGGATCGAGCCCGCGGCGACGGCCGACGGCCGGGGCCGTTCCGCATCGCCCTCCTCCCCGGCTCGCGGCGCTCAGCGAGGTCGAGGCGCTGCTGCCCACCCTGCTCGCGGCGGTGCGCCGGCTGGCCGGCGAGCTCCCGATCGAGGTGCGGATCATCCGGGCGCCGACGATCTGCCCCGCGAGCTGGTGGACGAGCCGGTCGAGCTCGCCGGGCTGCCGGTCGAGGTCGTCGGCGAGCGACCGCTTCGCCGCCATCGCCGATTCCCACCTGGCGCTCTGCGCCTCGGGCACCGCGACGCTCGAGGTGGGGCTGCTGGGGACCCCGATGATCATGGTCTACCGGCTGGCGACCTGGACCTACCTCCTGGCAAGCTGCTGGTCCGGCTGCCCGACGTCAGCCTGGTCAATCTCGTACTCGGCAGAAGGGTCGTGCCCGAGCTGATCCAGGGCGACGCCAGCCCGGAGCGGATCGCGGCCGAGGCGCGCGCGCCTGCTGACCGACGCCGGCGAGCGTCGACCGCATGCGCCAGGCGCTCGCCGAGGTGCGCGGCCGGCTGGGGGAGGGCGGCGCGAGCCGGCGGGCGGCGGGCGAGGTGGCGGCTATGCTCGACGGGATCGGCCGCAGCGCCGAGGGGCGCTCGGGGGTGGCGGCGTGACCAGCAGCCTGCGCGCCTTCTTCTGGCACTACCTGCGCGGCTACGCGGGCTGGGCGATGCTCGCCGCGGCGGCCATCCTCGTCTACGCCGCGGCGACGGCGGGCACCGCCTCGCTGATCAAGCCGATCTTCGGCGAGGTGCTGCTGGCCGACCAGACGCCGGAGATCATGGGCATCCCGGTCCACCACGCGGCGAAGCCGGCGGCCGGCGCCGCCGCAACAGCCGCGGGCATCCGATACCGCGCGCCCTCGCCAGGCTCTCCCGCGAGCTCAACGTCGCCGGCGCCAGATCGACGACAGCTACGAGTCGCTGAAGCGCCGGCTGGGGGTGGACCGAGACGAGGTCGTCTACTTCGTCCCCGTCCTCTTCGTCGTCGTCTTCCTGCTGCGCTGCCTCGCCGACTTCGTCTCCGGCTACGTCGTTCCAGCACATCGGCCTGGGGGTGACGACCGACATCCGCAACGACCTCTACCGGCCAGCATCCTCGACCAGTCGAGCCGCTTCCACGCCGAGCACCCTCGGGGGAGCTGGTGGCGCGCGTCATCAACGACGTGTCGCTGATGCAGAACGCGGTCTCCAACCGCCTGCTCGACCTCTTCCAGCAGTCGTTCACGCTCGTCGTCGCTGCTCGCCCTGCTGCTCTCGACCCACTTCCGGCTGGCGCTGATCTCGCTCGTCGCGGCGCCGGTGCTGCTCTATCCGATCGTGCGCTTCGGCAAGGGGATGCGGCGGACCAGCCACCGCAGCCAGGAGCGGATGGCCGACCTCGCCAGCCTGATGGCCGAGGGGGTGCGCGGCCACCGGGTGGTCAAGGCGTTCGGCATGGAGGAGTTCGAGCTCCGCCGCTTCCGCGAGGCGACCCGGCGGCATCTGCGGGTGAACCTCTGGGCGCAGATGCTCGCCAACGCCTCGGGGCCGGTGGTCGAGTCGCTCGCCGTGCTCGGCGCGGCGGCGCTCCTGGTCTACGCCGGCAAGAGCGATCCGCGCGGGCGAGCTGACCGCCGCCGAGCTGGTGCAGTTCCTGACCACCCTGTTCATGCTCTACGACCCGATCCGCAAGCTCAACAAGGTCAACCTGATCCTCCAGGAGGCGACCGCCGCCAGCCAGCGGGTGTCGCGGCTGCTGGAGATCCCGAACGACATCTACGACATGCCGGGGGCGCGGAAGATCACGACCGTCCGAGCGCGGGATCGCCTACGAGGGGGTCGCCTTCGCCTACGAGGACCGGCCGGTGCTGCACGAGGTGTCGCTGCCGCTCGCGGCGCGGCGAGATGGTGGCGCTGGTCGGGCCGTCGGGCGCGGGCAAGTCGACGCTGGTCAACCTGCTGCCGCGCTTCTTCGATCCCGATCTCCGGACGGGTGACGATCGACGGCGTCGACATCCGGCAGATCGACCTCAAGAGCCTGCGCTCGCTGATCGGCATGGTGACCCAGGACACCATGCTGTTCAACGACACGATCCGCGACAACATCGCCTACGGCCGCTCCGACCTGCCGCTCGAGCGGGTGCGCGAGGCGGCCGCGGCGGCCTACGCCGACGAGTTCATCATGCAGCTCCCCAAGGGCTACGACACGGTGATCGGCGAGTCGGGCCTCCGCCTCTCGGGCGGCCAGCGGCAGCGCCTGGCGATCGCCCGCGCGCTGCTCAAGAACGCGCCCATCCTGATCCTCGACGAGGCGACCTCGCAGCTCGACAGCCATTCCGAGGCGCTGGTCCAGAAGGCGCTCTACAACCTGATGCACGGGCGGACGACGCTCGTCATCGCCCATCGCCTGTCGACGGTGATGCGGGCGGACCGCATCGTGGTGATGGAGGCGGGCCGCATCGTCGAGGAGGGCTCGCACCGCGAGCTGCTGGCCCTGGGCGGCGCCTACAAGCGGCTCTACGACCTGCAGTTCAGGGTGTGAGCGGCAGCCTCGACGGCTCGGGCGCCGGCGAGCGCCTGCGGCTTGCCTGCCTCTCGCTCCTCGCCGCCGGGCTCATCCGCACCCTGCGCGCCACGGTCCGCCTGCGCTATCACGGCGCCGAGCGGGTGCGGGCCTGGGAGGCCGCGGACGAGCATTTCATCCTCGCCTTCTGGCACCGCCATCTGCTGCTGATGCCCTACGGCTACCGCGGGCGGCGGATCTCGGTGCTGATCTCGCAGAGCCGCGACGGCGAGCTGATCGCGCGGACGGTGGCGCGCTTCGGGATCGACGCCGCCGCGGCTCGTCCAGCCGCGGCGGCCTGGCGGGGATGCGGTCGCTGCTGCGCCGGGCGGAGGATGGCTGGGACCTCGCCTTCACGCCGGACGGTCCGCGCGGCCCCGCCTCCGCGGTGCAGCCCGGGGTGGTGCTCGCGGCGGCGGCGACGGGCCTGCCGATCCAGCCGGTGGCGGTCGCGGCGAGCCGCGCCCGGCGCCTGCGCTCCTGGGACCGCTTCCTGGTGCCGCTGCCGTTCGCGGCGGTCCACTTCGTCTACGGCGAGCCGCTCACCGTCCCCCGCCGCGGCGACCTAGCCGCTGCGGCCCGCGAGCTCGCGAATCGGCTGAACGGAGCGGAAGAGGAAGCGGAGCGGCTGGCGAGTGAGTGAGGCTCGAGGTCGCGATATAGGTGCCGTTCTTAAGGAGACTCTATGCGCAGCATGACCGGGTACGGCGAGGCGTCGGCCGAAGGCGAGCGCCACACGATGTCCATCTCGTTGAAGGCGGTCAACCACCGCTTTCTCGACCTGCAGGTGCGGATCGGCGAGGAGGCGCGGGGGAGCGAGCCCGCCCTTCGCGAGCTGGTCGGCAAGGAGGTGCAGCGCGGCCGCGTCGAGATGCGGGTGGACGTCCGCCCGCGCGGCGAGCGGCGCGCCGCGGTCGCCGTCCATCTGGGGCTCGTCGAGGCGGCGGTCGCGGCGACGCAGCGGCTGGTCGAGCAGGGGCTCCTCGAGCGCGGCTTCGCCGCCGGCGACCTGCTGCGCATCCCCGAGGCCTTCCGGGTGGAGCTCGAGGGCGGCGGCTGGGAGGAGAGCGACGACGAGCTGCTCCTCGGCGTCGCCAGGGACGCCGTCGCCCAGCTCGTCGCCGGCCGCGAGCGCGAGGGGGCGAGCCTCAAGGCGGCGATGGAGGAGCGCCTGGTCCTCCTCGACGCGGTGGCCGGCCGCCTCGACGCCCTGCGCGGCGCCGTGCGCGACGAGATGGCGGCGGCGCTCCGGCGCCGGCTGGCCGAGCTCCTGGCCGGCCAGCCGGGGCAGGCGCTCGACGAGGCGCGGGTGGCCCAGGAGGTCGCCATCCTCGTCGACCGCGGCGACGTCAGCGAGGAGATCGACCGCCTGCGCGCGCACCTCGCCCACTTCCGCGAGGTGGGAGCGGAGCGCGGCCCCGCCGGCAAGCGGCTCGACTTCCTCACCCAGGAGATCTTCCGCGAGCTCAACACCCTGGGCTCCAAGTGCCGCAACGCCGAGATGACCCGCGCCGTCCTCGACGCCAAGGTCCTCTGCGAGCAGATCCGCGAGCAGGTGCAGAACGTCGAATAGGCCGGGCCGGGGATGGGGGCTGGACGAGCTGCCGCGGCGCGGGGCTGCGGGGCGGCCTGGGCATGGGCCTCTCATTACGAATATCATCATCCGATGCCCGGACCCGAGCAGGACCTCGAGCTCGAGATGCAGGACGTGGTCGCCGGCCGCCCGCCGCGCACGGAGACCTACAAGGGCTTCCGGGTCGTCCCCAGCCAGCTCACCGGCCAGGGCTCGGCCAACTGGCCGATCGGCAGCGAGGCGATCAACTACTCGGCCAACGGCAACGCCCTGGGCGCCCGCGATCGCCTCCTGGCCTTTCTGCTCGCCGAGCGCGGCCGGTGGATGGGCAACGAGGAGGACAGCACCATCTACGGCGGCATGCACCTGCGCGCCTGGGCACAGATCCACGCCGCCGCCACCCGGGGCGGGGACGGCGAGCTCGCCGCGGCCGCTCTCGACATCGGGGCGGTCTGGTTCCTGCTGCGGCTCCTCGGGGAGTGCCCGGACGCCCAGATCCTCCACGTCGGCTTCCGCTCCGGCGGCCACGATCCCCGCTCGGGCGTCGCCTGGGACCGCGCCACGCTGGCCCTCGCCCGCCGCGACTCGGCGGCGATCCAGGCGGCGATCGCGGCCGGCAAGAAGAGCGGGGCGGCGATCGCCATCAGCCCGCAGTGGGCGGTCTTCAAGATGCTGCAGCCGCCGCTCACGGCGATGCTGGCGCAGGCGGAGCCGTGGCTGAGCTCCCTGCCCGCAGGCGTCGGCCTGGCCCAGCCCATCCATTTCCTCACCTGGCGGGAGAGCTCCGGCGCCGTCCTCGCCCAGCTCGCCTTCCTGCAGGGCCACGACGGGGCCGACGGGAACGGCAACACGCCGCCGCTGATGGCCGCGCTCTGGCAGGCCGGCGCGCTCTCCTACCTGCCGGCCGCTGGAGGGACGCGCTTCCGGCAGCAGCTCGAGGTCGTCGAGATGACCTTGACCCCCGGCCTGCTCACCTACCAGTCCAACAAGCAGGGCACCCAGACGCTCGATCTCCCCGCCGGCGAGCCCGAGCACCTGGTGATCGGGGTGAGGGCGTCCCCCCCCGACTCCACCGTGACCGACGGCTCCTCGACGCCGGCCGTGCCGCCCACCCCCTCCGGGCCGCCGGAGCCCCCCATCCCGCCGCGCACCCCGGCCGAGATCGCGGCGGACATCCGCGCGCTGCAGGTCAGCAACCAGCTGAAGGGGAAGCGGAACGAGATCGCCCAGGAGGTCTCCGGGGAGATCGAGCCGTGGCGGTCGATGGTAGAGGCCGCCGACGACCTCGCCACCCTGGGGAAAGGGGCCGACGTCGCCAAGCTGGCGGCGGAGGTGCGGCGGCTGGGGGGCGTGAGCGCAGCTTGAGCGAGGGCAGGGGAGGCTCGGCCATTGTGCTATCCTCTTCGCGGCGCGAGCGTCCCGCGCCTTCCCAACCCACTGAACCCCTTGAGCGAAGCGGTCCACCGCGGCGAGCTGTTCATCCTTTCGGCGCCTTCCGGCACCGGAAAGACGACGCTCATCCAAAGCATGATGACCGGGGGGCTCGCCGGCTTCGGCGGCCTCGCCTTCTCGGTCAGCCACACCACCCGCGCCCCGCGCGCCGGCGAGACCGCCGGGCGCGACTACCACTTCGTCGACCATGGCACCTTCCAGGCGATGATCGCCGCCGACCGCTTTCTCGAGTGGGCGCAGGTCCACGACAACTATTACGGCACCTCGAAGGACGAGGTCTTCCCCCGCCTGGAGCAGGGGATCGACGTGCTGATGGACATCGACGTCCAGGGGGCGGAGCGGGTCCTCGCCCGCTACCCGGAGGCGCACAGCATCTTCATCATGCCGCCCTCCTATGCCGTCCTCGAGAGCCGGCTCCGCCGCCGCGCCCTCGACTCGGAAGCGGAGATCGCCCGCCGCCTCGCGGTGTCGCTGTGGGAGATGCGACGTTACGATCGGTATCGATATGTTATCATCAACGATGATGCACACCGCGCGAGCGACGTGCTGGCTGCCATCGTTCTCGAGAAGCGGCACCGTCAGGAACGCATGCGCGCGCGGGTCGACGACATCCTGAAGGATTTCCAAGACAGGAGCTCCCTATGAAGAAGACCAAGGCGGCGGCCGGCGAGGCAGCCGGTCCGGGAAGCCTTTCGCAAAAAGAAGAGGACCCGCTGCCGAACGACGAGCGCGCCCCCAACCGGGTGGACAGCAAATTCCGCTTCGTGCTGGTCTCCGCCCAGCGGGCCGAGCAGCTGATGCGCGGCGCGCGGCCGAAGGTGGAGGTCAGCGGCCGGCAGAAGCCGACCAAGGTGGCGATGCAGGAGGTCTCGAGCGACCTCGTCGACTGGGACTACGGTCCCGCGCCCGTGCCGGAGCCCAGCGAGACGGCCGAGCCTGGCGCCGAGGGGCAGGCGGTCCCCACCGAAGAGGTCCACTAGCCGAGCCTGGCGGACGAGACGGGCGGCGCGTCGTGCGGGTGCTCCTGGGAGTGAGTGGCGGCATCGCCGCCTACAAGGCGGCGGAGGTGGTGCGGCGTCTCCGCGGGCGCGGTTGCGAGGTGCGCTGCGCTCTCACCGCGAGCGCCCGCTCGTTCGTCACCCCGCTCACCCTGGAGGTCCTCACCGGCCGGCCGGTCCTCGGCGAGGAGTATCTCGCGGCGACCGGCAGCGGCGAGGAGGGGCACATCGAGGCGGCCGCCTGGGCGGACGTCCTCTGCGTCGCTCCGGCGACCGCCCACCTCCTCGCCCGCCTCGCCCTCGGCCTCGCCGACGACTTCCTGACCACCACCGCCCTCGCCTTCGAAGGTCCGCTGGTCCTCGCCCCGGCCATGCACACGGCGATGTGGGCGAAGCCCACCGTCCGCGAGCACGCCGCCACGCTCGCCGGGCGCGGCGCCCGCCTGGTCGGGCCGGTCGAAGGCCCGCTCGCCTCGGGCGAGGTGGGGATGGGACGGATGGCCGATCCGGAGGCGATCGCCGACGCGGTGCTGGCGGCGGCGCCCGCCGCCGAGCGCCCGCGGCCCCCCTCCAGGGTTGGGATCGAGGCGGTGCCCGGCGATCCGCTGGCCGATCGCGCGGTGATCGTCACCGCCGGTCCCACCCATGAGCCGCTCGACCCCGTGCGCTTCCTCGGCAACCGCTCGAGCGGCAAGATGGGCTTCGCCCTCGCCGCCGCGGCGGCGCGCCGCGGGGCGCGCGTCACGCTGATCGCCGGTCCCGTCGCCCTGGCGACGCCGCCGGGGGTGGTGCGGATCGACGTCGAGACCGCCGCCGAGATGGAGCGCGCGGTCGCCGCCGCGGCGCCCGCGGCGGACCTGATCGTCATGGCCGCGGCGGTCGCCGACTTCCGGCCGCGCGCGGTCGCTCGCGAGAAGATCAAGAAGGAGCACGGCGTGCCGGCCCTCGACCTCGAGGCGACGCCGGACATCCTGGCCGGCCTCCGCGGCCTGGCGGCTCACGCCGTCACCGTCGGCTTCGCCGCCGAGACCGCGGACCTCGAGGCCAACGCCCGCGCCAAGCTCGAGCGCAAGGGAGTCGACTTCCTGGTGGCGAACGACGTCTCGCGCCACGACATCGCCTTCGGCTCCGACGCCAACGAGGTCACCGTCTTGCGCCGCGGCGGGCCGCCCGTCTTCTTCGGCCGCCAGCCGAAGGGCGAGCTCGCCGCCCATCTCCTCGACCTCTTCGCCGCGGCGCTCGCCGGCCGGGCGCGGCCGGTCTCGCAACCGCGCTCCGCTCCGGCCGCCGCCTCCTGATGCCCCGCCAGATCGTGCCGCCGGAGCTCGCCCCCGTCCTCGAGTACCTCGGGGCCATCGGCTACGGCGATCTCTATCTCACGGGCCCCGCCGCGGCGGCTCCGGCGAGCGCTCCCCCTGCCGTCGCCGCGCCCCTGTCGATGGATGCGGCGCGCCCGGCCGCGCTCGGCTCCCGCGCTCCCGCCACCCCGGCCGACCTCGAGGCGCGGGTCGCCCGCCTGAGCGAGCTCTCGGGGCAGGTCGCGGTCTGCCGGCTGTGCCGCCTCTGCGAGACGCGCAACCGGACCGTCTTCGGCTCGGGCGCCGCCGGCTCCGACCTGCTGTTCATCGGCGAGGGACCGGGGGCCGAGGAGGATCGCCAGGGGCTGCCTTTCGTCGGGCGGGCGGGCGAGCTGCTGACCAAGATCATCCAGGCGATCGGCAGGACGCGCGAGGAGGTCTACATCGCGAACATCGTCAAATGCCGGCCGCCCGGCAACCGCGATCCGCAGCCCGACGAGGTCGCCGCCTGCCGCCCCTACCTCGAGGAGCAGATCGCGCTCGTCCAGCCCAAGGTGATCGTCGCCCTCGGGCGGATCGCCGCGCAGACCCTCCTCGGCAACGACACGCCGATCGGCCGCCTGCGCGGCCGCTGGTTCACGGTCCAGGGTCTGCCGACGATGGTGACCTATCATCCGGCCGCTCTGCTGCGCAACCCGGGCCTCAAGCGGCCCACCTGGGAGGACCTGCAGCAGGTTCGCGATCGTCTGCTGGAAACGGCGGCGGGATCGCCGGCATCCGGCGCCCCATCCGCCGGCTGATCGACGAGAGGAGCGGGAGGCCGGCGGCGCCGCGTGGCACGTCTCTCAAGCAACTTCCGATAGTTCGATAAGCTGGACACGCCGTGACGGAGCTGTTACGTTCCGAGAGACAAGCGTGCGATAGAAGCATGGCAAGTCCGTTTGAACAGCTCCCCACGGACCGTTTCGGCGATCTGGTGCACCGGGTCAAGCCGCGTCTGAAGAGCCTTCTCGCCAAGTACCGCATCCCGCCGCAGGATACCGAAGACCTGCTGCAGACGACCCTCCTCCAGCTGGTCCATCACTGGGACCGCATCCGCGATCACGAGGCATGGCTGATCGGCACGCTGAAGCGCCAGTGCCTGATGTATTGGCGGGCGCAGCGCCGCCGCCTCTACTCGGCGGTCGATTCCGCGCTCCTCGAGCTCATGTCGCCGGCGGTCGAGCCGGAGCAGGAACGCGCCGAGCTGCTCCGCGACGTGCAGAGGTTGATCGATCGGCTGCCCGACCGTTGCCGGTCGCTCCTCGCGCTGCGGTTTCGTCTGGGCTACGAGCCGCCGGAGGTGGCCGAGCGCATGGGGTACAGCGCGGCGAGCATCGGCAAGATCACCACCCGCTGCCTCGCCGCGCTGAACCGCGAGCTGCTCGCCGCGGGCGCCGGCGAGGGGCGGATCTCCCGCTTGACCGGCTGCGCCGGCTGCTCCTCGCGGGCGGGAGCCACGGGCGCTCTGGACGGTCCCGCGTCCGCTGCGCCCGCTCCGGAGCGGGCGCGGGCCCGGCGCTGATCGCCGGCCCTCGCCGGCTCTGCGCCCCTCCATCTCCTCCATGGACTCCGCCGCCGCCGATCCCGCCGGCGCGATCCAACCTCCCCATCTCGCCCGCCTGCTGCGGCGCCTGCGCGCGCTCGACGCCCCCCTGATCGAGGTCTGGGGCTGGCCGGGGAGCGGCCGCAGCGCCCTCCTCGGCGCGATCCTCGCGGCGGAGGGTGCGGGCGCGGCGGGCGTCGCCCTGGGGGAGCTCGCCGACGAGGGCGAGCTGCGCCACGCTCTCGCCGCGGCCCGTGGCGGTGGAGCCCGTTGGTTCGTCGCCTCCGTCTGCCCGGAAGACCGCGTCGCCCATGCGGCGCGCTGGCTGCTGCCGGGCGAGCGGCTGATCTTCGCGACCGACCGCCGCGTGCGCCCGCCTGCCGGCCTCGCCTGCTCCGTCCTCTCCCCTCAGGAGCTGCTGCTCGACCTGCAGGAGACGGCGACTCTCTGGTACCTGCTGACCGGCACCGCGCCGGAGCCGGCGGCATCTCTCCGCGCGGCGACCGACGGCTGGTACCGGCCGCTGCGCCTGGCGCTCGAGGCGACCGGCGGTGGCGGCCTCGCCGGCGCTGGTCCCGAGGCGCTCCTCGAGATCCCGGCCGTGCGATCGTTCCTGCGCCATGAGGTGATCGAGGCGCTCGCTCCCAAGGAGCGCGAGACGCTCCTCGCGGTGCCGCCCGAGCCGGCCGCCTGGACCGAGCCCGCGCCGTTGCGCGAGCTGGTCGACGCCCTCGGCCTGTGGGTCGAAGGGCCGGAGGGGGATCGCCCGCCGCGCCTCCTCGCCGCCTATCTCGAGCGCGCCGCCCGCCGCCGGCGCTCGACGCTGGCGGTCCGCACCGCCCGCGGCGGCGCCGCGGCGGCCGATCCCTCGGCAGAGCCGCCGGACGGCGCGGCCGCGAGCCGAGGCCGGAGGGTCGGACGACCGGCGGTCCGCCCGCCGGATGCCGAATGCGGCGAGCGCCCGGTCTACCGCCTGGGCCTCCTCGGCGAGCCTTTCGTCCGCCAGCAGGCGGCCGGCGGCTCGCGCGACCTGGGCTGGCGCCTGCGCCGCTCGTTCCAGATTCTCGCCTTCCTCGCCTCCTCGCCCGGCCTCCAGGCGGGCCGGGAGGACCTGATCGAGGCGGTCTGGCCGCGCGAAGGGGAGCGGACGATCGACCGCAACTTCCACCCCACGCTCTCGCACCTGCGCCGCGCGCTCGAGGGCGATCGCCGGGGTGACGTGCCGCCGCCGCTCCTCTTCCGCGGCGGCGTCTATCGCCTGAACCCGGAGATCGCCTGGGAGGTCGACCTGCTCGAGTTCCGCGAGCGGCTGGAGCGCGGCCGCACCGCGGCCGAGAGCGGGGAGCTCGCGTCCGCCGCCGCCGAGTGGGAAGGGGCGTGGAAGCTCTACCGCGGCCCCTTCCTCCAGGGCTACTACGACGCCTGGGTCAACGAGCGGCGCGAGTCGTACCAGCGGCTGTACCTGGACCTGCTGCGCGACCTGGGCGACCTCTACGTGCGCCTCGCCCGCGTCGCCGACGCGATGGATGCCTACCGGGCGGTCCTCATCGAGGATCCGCTCCAGGAGCGTATCCACGTCGCGGTGATGCGCCTCTATGCCGGCCAGGGGCGGCGCGAGCTGGTGCGCCGCCAGTACGACCGCCTCTGCGCGCTGCTGCTGGACGAGCTGGGCATCTCGCCCCTCGGCGACACCACCGAGGAGTACCACCGGCTGATGAAGTAGGCGCCGGGTCCCGGCGCCGCCTTTTGACCTTCGATCGGGGGCGGGAGAGAATGCGCCGTCCCTGCTCCCGGCTCGACGGAACCACCCGGACCATGCGCGAACGACAGGACGTCATCCTGGGCGGAGGCCTCTCCGGCCTCACCGCCGCCTACACCCTGCAGCAGGGCGGCGAGAGCCATTGGCAGCTCTACGAGAAGGAGTCGCGGGTGGGAGGGCTGGCGCGCTCGACGGCGGTCGACGGCTATCTCTTCGACTTCGGTCCCCACATCCTCTTCACCATCGACCCGGAGATCGAGGCGTTCATCCGCGATCTCCTGGGGGACAACTTCCACGCCCAGGAGCGCCAGGCGTTCATCTATCACCACGCCTCGCGCCGCTACACCCGCTTCCCCTTCCAGGCCCATCTGCACGGCCTGCCGGCGCCGGTCGTCAAGGACTGCCTGGTGGGGCTCGTCCATGCCGCGCAGCTCCAGGCGAGGGGCGAGCTCCAGCCGCGCAACTACGAGGAATGGATGCGCGGCTTCTTCGGCGACGGCATCGCCGATCACCTGATGATCCCCTACGCGCGGAAGATCTGGACCGTCGAGCCGTCGACGATGGATTTCAGCTGGATCGGGCGCCGCGTGCCGACGCCGGACTTCGAGCGGATCATCGCCGGCGCCCTGTCGGACGAGGTCGAGCCGGTCGGCGCCACGGCCTCGTTCTGGTACCCGAGGCGGGGCGCCATCGAGCCGCTGCCGAAGGCGCTGGGCGAGCGGGTCGGCAACGTCCACCTCGGGCGCTGCGCCGAGCGGCTCGAGCTGCCGGCGAAGAACGTCGTCTTCGCCGACGGCGAGGTGGTGCCCTTCGAGCGGCTGATCCTGTCGCTGCCGCTGCCCTTCCTGCCGCGCTTCGCGACCGGCCTGCCGGCCGGCGGTCGTCCGCGCCTGCGAGGCCCTGCGCTACCAGGGCATCTACTGCGTCAACCTGGGGATCGACCGGCCGGACGTCTCGGACAAGCACTGGGTCTACTTCTACGAGGACCCCTTCCCGTTCCACCGCCTCTCCTTCCCGGCGACCTTCAGCCCCGACACCGTGCCGCCGGGCAAGAGCTCGATCGCGACCGAGGTCGCCTTCTCCGCCAGCCGTCCGCTCGACCGCGACACGGCGGTCGAGAAGACGATCGCGGCGCTGCGGCTGGCGGAGATCCTCGCGCCGGACGACACCATCGAGCTCGTCCACACCGAGGAGATCCTCCCCGCCTACGTGATCTACGACCTCGACCACCAGAGGAACGTCGCGCTGATCCGCGCCTATCTAAAAGAGCAGGGGATCTGGGCCGTCGGCCGCTTCGGCGAGTGGCAGTACTTCAACATGGACCACTCGATGCGCAGCGGCAAGACGGCGGCCGAGGAGATCCTGGCGGGGCGTGTAGGGCGGGCCGATCCGGGTCTCCGACCAGCCTTCCGCCATGAGTTTTGCAGGCCCTCCCATGCGCTGCCGGTCGCTGGAGCGGAACGGAAGACTTCGACTGCGTGCTGAACGCAGCATTGTGGTACGCAAGACGACACTCGGGCAAGGCAGTCGCTGTTAGAATCTCCTCCGATGAGCTCCCAACCGCTCGCGATCGGCCTGCCCGTGGAAATGGCGGTCGGCGGCTCCGGCCGCCTTCCGGCCGTCGAGGTGAGCGTGCTGGTGCCGGTGCTCGACGAGGCGGATACGGTCGAGGAGCTGGCGGCGCGGGTCGCCGCGGTGCTCGATGGGCTGGGGCGGAGCTTCGAGATCGTCTTCATCGACGACGGCTCGGGCGACGGCACGCCGGAGCGGGTGCGCGCCGCCCGCGAGCGCGACCCGCGCGTGCGGCTCGTGCGCCTGCGCCGCAACTTCGGCAAGGCCGCCGCCCTCACCGCCGGCTTCGACCACTCGCGCGGCGCCATCCTCGTCACCATGGACGGCGACCTCCAGGACGACCCGGAGGAGATCCCGCGCTTCCTCGACACCCTGGAGCGGAACGGCCTCGATCTCGTCTCGGGCTGGAAGCGCCAGCGGCGCGATCCGGCCGGCAAGCGCATCCCGTCGCGTCTCTTCAACTGGGCGACGCGGCGCCTCGCGCAGGTCGACCTCCACGACTTCAACTGCGGCTTCAAGGCCTACCGCCGCGAGGTGCTGGGGGAGATCGCCGTCTACGGCGAGCTCCACCGCTACATCCCGGTGCTGGCCTCCCGGCGCGGCTTCGCGGTGGGGGAGATCGAGGTGCAGCACCATCCGCGCCTCCACGGGGTGAGCAAGTACGGCTGGGACCGCTTCTACAAGGGTCTGCTCGATCTCATCACGGTGCTCTTCATCACCCGCTACACGCGGCGGCCGCTCCACCTCTTCGGCGCCTTCGGCCTGCTCTTCCTCTCCGCCGGCTTCGCCATCAACCTCTATCTCGCGATCCTCTGGGCGCGCGGCGCCTATCTCTCGAACCGGCCGCTCCTGCTGCTCGGCGTGCTGCTGATGCTGCTCGGCATCCAGGTGCTCACCACCGGGCTCATCGGCGAGATGATCACCTTGAAGAACTTCCGCCGCCGCGACAGCTATTCGGTGAAAGAGCGGCTGGAATGACGGCCGGCGCGCTGGCGCCGATCGCTGCACCGGCCCTCGGGACGTCGCCGCGCGCCCTGGCGCCCCGGCGCCAGTGACTCCGGCCGGCGCAGGCCAGCCGCTCGAACTCCTCTTCCTCACCCAGACCTACCCGCGCTTCGCCGGCGACGGCGCCGGGCCGTTCATCCGCGACCTGGCGCGGGCCCTCGCCCGCGGCGGCGACCGGGTGACGGTCCTCGTGCCGCACGCCGCCGGCCTCGCCCTGGAGCCGGAGCCCGCGGGCGTCGAGGTCCTGCCGTTCCGCTACGCCCCCGAGCGCTGGGAGCTCCTCGGCTACGGCCGCTCGCTCGCCGCCGACGAGCGGCCGCGCGCCGGGGCGGCGCTCGCGGCGCCGCTCTATCTCCTCGCCGCCCGCCGCGCCGTCGCCGCGGCGCTCCGTCGACGTCCTTACGATCTGGTGCACGCGCACTGGATCGTTCCCAACGGCGTCGCCGTCCCGTCGCTGCCGCGCCGCTACCGGGCGCGTTTCGCCATCGGCCTGCACGGGAGCGACGTCTTCCTGGCCGAGAGGCCCACCGTCCGCCCGCTCGCCCGCCGCGCTCTCGCCCGCGCCGACCTGCTGACCGGCTGCTCGCCCGAGCTCGTCTCGCGGATCGTCGCCCTCGGCTTGCCGCCCGAGCGCGCCCGCGTGATCCCCTACGGCGTCGACGTCCGGGCGTTCTCGCCCGATCCCGCCGCGCGATCCGCCTGGCGCGAGCGGCTGGGCATCCCGGCCGCCGCGCCGCTCGTCCTCGGGGTCGGCCGGATGGCGACCAAGAAGGGCTTCCAGGTGCTCCTCGCGGCGCTGCCCGATCTCCTCGCCGCGTTTCCGGACGTCCACGTGGTCCTCGCCGGCGGCGGCGACCTCCTCGCCGGCTTCCGCTCCGCGGCGGCCGCCTGGCCGCGGGTCCACCTGCCGGGGCCGGTCCTCCACGGCGATCTGCCCAACCTCTACCGTGCCGCCGATCTCTTCGTCCTGCCCGCGGTCCACGACCGCAACGGCAACGTGGACGGCCTGCCGAACGTCATCCTCGAGGCGATGGCGACGGGCCTCCCCGTCGTCGCCACCCAAGTATCCGGGAATCCCGCTCGCGGTGGTCTCGGACGAGACCGGAATCCTGGTGCCGGAGGGCGATGCCGCGGCGCTCGGGCGGGCCTTGGCCGCCCTCCTTGCCAATCCCGAGCGGGCTCGGGCGATGGGGGAGCGCGGGCGGCGGCGAGCCGCGACCCTCCTGACCTGGGACGCCGTCGCGGCGCGCTACCGCGAGGGGTACCTCGCGGCGCTAGCCGCCCCCCGGCGGCCGCTCTGACGCCTGGCTCTGCGATAATCGGCGAGCTCGAGCACAGGGAGGTCATAGTGGACACAGGCATCGAGACATTCGAGGTGAGCGCCGCGGCCCCGGCCCCGGTCACCGCCCCCGAGCGCTGGGCGCGGCGCCTGGTCTGCTCGCGGACCGGCGTCACCGCGCCGCTCGACGAGCCGGCCTTTCTCTCCCCGGCGGGCGCGCCCTGGCTGGTCGAGTACGAGCTCGACCCGGAGCGCGGGCAGCTCCTGCGCCGCGCCCTCCCCGGCCGTCCGTGGACGCTCTGGCGCTACGCCGAGCTCCTGCCGCTCGCCCGCTTCGCCGCGCGCGTCGACCTCGGCGAAGGGGCGACGCCGCTCCTCCGCGTCGACTCCCTGGCGCCGGCAGGCTCCGAGATCGAGCTCTGGGTGAAAGACGAGGCGACGAACCCCACCGGCTCGTTCAAGGCCCGCGGCCTCGCGCTCGCCGTCAACCGCGCCCGCGAGCTGGGGGCGCCCGGCGTCCAGCTGGCGAGCGCCGGCAACGCCGCCCTGGCGCTCGCCGCCTACGCCGCCGCCGCGGGCCTTCCCGCCCGCCTCGCCATGCCGGAGGACACGCCGCGCTCCATCCCGGTGCGCTGCCGCGAGCACGGCGCCGAGGTGCTCCTCGGGCCGGGGACCCTGGTCGAGGCGGCGAAGCTGCTCGAAGCGGGAGGCGAGAGGCTTCTGGAACCTCTCGACGCTCAAGGAGCCCTACCGCGCCGAGGGCAAGAAGACGATGGGCCTCGAGCTCGCCGAGCAATTCGGCTGGGAGCTGCCGGACTGGATCGTCTACCCGCTGGGGGGAGGCACCGGGATCGTCGGCATGCACAAGGCGTTCGACGAGCTCGAGCGGCTCGGCCTGATCGGCGCCAGGCGCCCGCGCTTCGCCGTCGTCCAGATGACCGGCTGCGCGCCGATCGTCCGCGCCTTCGCGCGCGGCGAGGAACGGGCGGAGCCGTGGGAGCATCCGCAGACCCGCGTCTGGGGGCTGCGGGTGCCGCGGGCGATCGGCGACTTCCTGGTGCTCCGCGCCCTCCGCGAGACGGACGGCCGCGCCCTCGCGGTGGAGGAGAATCGCCTGCCGGCGATCACCGCCAGAGCCGCGAGGGCGGGCCTGCGCATCGGGCCGGAGGGCGCGGCGGCGCTCGCCGCGGTCGAGGACCTCGCCGCCGCCGGCGACCTCCGGCCCGGCCAGCGGGTGGTCGTCTTCCAGACCGGCAGCCCGGACAACTACCTCTGAGCCGCCCCGTGCTCCAGCGCTGCGTCGACGAGCTCGTCGCCTCCGGCGACGCCTCGGCCGCCGTCGCTCTCGTCGGAACGCCGGAGCGGATCGAGCGCGCCGCCGCCGCCGGTCTCGCCCGCCGTCCGGACCGCCCGGCCGCGGTCACCACCCGCTTCGACTACGCCTCGCTGACCAAGCCGTTCGTCGGCACGCTGGCGATCCTCCTCGACGCCGCCGGCCGGCTGCCCCTCGCGACGACGGTGGGGGAGATCTTTCCCCAAGCCGCGCCGGCCCTCGCCGGCCGGCCGCTCGCGGACCTCCTCGCCCACCGCTCGGGGCTCGCCGCCTGGACGCCGCTCTACGCGCGCTGCGCGTCGCGGCAGGACGTCCTCGATCTCCTGCTGGGTGGCGGCCTCCTCGGCGCACCGCCCGATACCTACAGCGACCTCGGCTACGTCCTCTGGGGGCTCGCCGCCGAGCGCCGCCTGGATGCTCCTCTCGCCCGGCTGCTGCGGGCGGAGGTGCTGGCGCCGCTCGGCCGGCGCCGGGTCGTGCCGTCTCCCGGCGATCGGCCGGACGTCGCCGAGAGCCTTCTCGGGACCGGCAAGGACGTCGAGCTGGCCGCGGCGCAGGGCCTGGCGATCGCCCCCCTGGGGCCGCCGCCGCCCGGCGTCGTCCAGGACGCCAACGCCCGCTTCCTCCGGGCTCTCGGCAGCCGGGTATCCGGCCACGCCGGCCTCTTCGGGAGAGCGGAGGACCTGTGGATGCTCGGCCGGGAATGGCTCGCGCCCGGCCGTCTGTTGCAGCCGGAGGCGGTGGCGCGCGCGCTCGCCTTTGGCGGCGAGGCCCATGCCCTCGGCTGGCAGCGGCGCACCGCGCGGTCCGTCGCCGCCGCGCCCCTCGGGCGCCGCGCCTTCGGCCACCTGGGTTACGCCGGCGGCAGCCTCTTCGTCGACCCGGATCGGGGCTCGATCGCGGTCCTCCTGGCCCATCGCGCCCGCCCGGAGGCCGACATGAACGAGTGGCGGCGCCGCTTCCACGCCCTCGTCTGACGCCCGGCGCCAAGCCGCGAGCAGGTAGCCGGGAAGCGGCAGCCGGGAGGCCCCGCCGGCGCACTGACGCACTGATAGGATCGAGGCGCATCCGCCTCGGTCGTCTGAGCTCTAGGAGAGCCTCGATGAACGTAGAAGACTTGGTCCTCGTGGACGGGGTACGCACCCCGATGGCGGAATACAACGGCTCCTTCGCCGAGATCTCGGCGATCGACCTCGGCGCCCATGCCGCGCGCGCGCTCTTCGAGCGCACCGGCATCGCGCCCGAGGAGATCGATCAGGCCTTCGTCGGCAACGCCCTGCAGACCTCGCCCGACGCCATCTACGGCGCCCGCCACGTGGCGCTCAAGGCGGGGGTGCCGAAGGAGGTTCCGGCGCTCACCGTCAACCGCCTCTGCGGCTCCGGCGTGCAGGCGATCGTCTCCGGCTCGCAGGCGATCCTGACCGGCGAGGCGACGACCTGCCTGGTCGGCGGCATGGAGAACATGTCGCAGGCGCCGCACGTCATCTGGGGCGCCCGCCGCGGCTTCAAGCTCGGCCAGGGGCAGCTCCAGGACCTGCTGATGGTCTCGCTCATGGACCCCTACTGCGGCTGCTACATGGCGCAGACGAGCAACAACCTGGCCCGCGACTACGCCATCAGCCGCGAGGAGCAGGACCGCTTCGCCCTCCTCTCCCAGCGCCGCGCCGGCGAGGCGTGGAGCGCCTGCCGGCTCTCCGCGGAGGTGGTCGCGGTGCCGGTGGGGAAGGGCAAGCGCGCCAAGCTCGTCGAGCGCGACGACCACATGCGGCCCGAGAGCACCATGGAGGACCTGGCGGGCCTCCCCCCGGCGTTCGACAAGGACGGCTCCGTCACCGCCGGCAACGCCTCCGGCATCGTCGACGGCGCGGCGATGATGATCCTGTCGACCGGGCGCCGGGCGCAGGAGCGCGGCTGGAAGCCGCTCGGCCGCATCGTCTCCTGGGCGGTCGTCGGGGTCGAGCCGTCGCGCATGGGCATCGGCCCGGCGCCGGCCATCCGCAAGGCCCTCGAGCGGGCCGGGATGAGCCTGGGCGACGTCGACCTCTTCGAGATCAACGAGGCCTTCGCCGGCCAGATCCTCGCCGTCGTCAAGGAGCTGGACTTGGACGTCGACAGGCTCAACGTCAACGGCGGCGCGATCGCCCTCGGCCATCCCCTCGGCGCGACCGGCACCCGCCTGGTGCTGACGCTCTTGAAGGAGCTGCAGCGCCGGGGCGGCGGACGCGGCGTCGCCTCGGCCTGCATCGGCGGCGGCCAGGGCATCGCCATGGTCGTCGAGAGCGCCGCCTGAGGCCGCCGGCGAGAGCCCGCATCCCGAGAGCGCAAATCCAATGATCGACCTCTCCGGGCGCCGCGTCCTGGTGACCGGCGGCAGCCGCGGCATCGGCGCCGCCTGCTGCCGCCTCTTCGCCCGCGCCGGCGCCACGGTGCTCGTCCAATATCTGGCGAGCCACGGCCGCGCCGCGGCGATCCTCGCCGAGCTGCGCAGCCTCTCCGGCCGGCCGCACGCCATGATCCATTGCGACGTGACGCGGCGGAGCCAGATCGCCAAGATGTTCGAGTTCGTCGGCGAGTGGGGCGGGCTCGACTGCCTGGTCAACAATGCCGGCGTCTGGGTCCACGATCCGCTGCTGCGGATGGAGGAGGAGCGCCTCGAGGCGACCCTCTCGGTCAACGTCGTCGGCCCCTTCCTCTGCGCCCGCGAGGCGGTGCCCTTCCTCGAGCTCTCGGAGGACGGCTCGATCGTCAACATCTCCTCGACGGCCGGCCAGCGCGGCGAGGCGTTCTACAGCGCCTACGCGGCGAGCAAGGGGGCGATGATCTCGGCGACCAAGTCGTGGTCGACCGAGCTGGCGCCGAAGATCCGCGTCAACTCGGTCGCCCCGGGCTGGGTGGACACCGACATGACCGCCGACGCCCTCGCCGGCGACTCCGGCCGGCGGATCGCCGCCGCGATCCCCCTCGGGCGGGTGGCGACGCCCGAGGACGTCGCGGGGCCGGTCGTCTTCCTCGCCTCGCCGCTCGCCCGCCACATCACCGGCGAGATCCTGAACGTCAACGGCGGCAGCGTCCTGGTGGGGTGAGGGAATGACGGGATGAGCGCGGTGCCGGTCGACGTCCAGCCCTCGCTCTGGCTCGCCAGCGCGCCCGCCGAGGAGGTCGAGGTGGCGGTCGTCGGCGGCGGCATCGTCGGCCTCTCGACGGCGTACTGGCTGGGCAGGGCCGGCAAGCGCGTCGCCGTGCTCGAGGCCGGCGGCCTCGCCTGCCGCGCCTCGGGGAGGAACGCCGGGTTCCTGCTCACCGGGACTCCCGAGCCCTATGCCGAGCTGGTCGGCTCGATCGGCGAGGCGGCGGCGCGGTGCCTGTGGGAGATCTCGCGCGAGAACCGCGAGCTACTGCGCGGCGAGCTCCTCGACCCGGGCCGCGTCGACTGCGACTTCCGCCCCGAGGGGAGCTGGATCGCGGCGCTGGCGGACAGCGCGCAGGAGGCCGAGCTCGAGGCGAGCGCCGCGGCGCTCGCGGCCTTGGGCTTCGACCTCGAATGGCGCGCGGCGGACGAGGTGCGGCGGGCGAGCGGCAGCGACCGGCTGGGCGGCGCCATCTTCCAGGCGCGCGACGGCGGCCTCCACCCGGTGCGGCTCTGCCGCGGCATTGCGCGGCTCTCCGGCGCGGAGATCCGCACCGGTTTCGCGGTGCGCGAGCTGGCGCCCGCGGGCGACCGCGTAAGGCTGGTCGCCGAGGCCGGCGAGCTGGTCGCCGAGCGGGTGGTGGTCGCCCTCAACGCCTACGCCGGCGCCCTCCTGCCTCATCTGGCGGACGAGATCCGTCCGGTGCGCGGCCAGATGCTGGCGACGGCGCCGGGAGCGCGGGACCTGCCGGGCGTCTGGTACGTCAACGAAGGCTATGAGTACGTGCGGCAGCTCGGCGACGGCACCGTCGTCCTCGGCGGCTGCCGCTGGGCGGCGCGGGAGGCCGAGGTGGGGACCGCCGAGACGCCGACCGCCACCGTGCAGGGGGCGCTCGAGCGGTTCCTGGCCGAGACTTTCCCGAGATTCGCCACCCGGCCGGTTCTGCAACGCTGGGCGGGGACGATGGGCTTCACGCGCGACGGGCTGCCGCGGATCGGCGAGGTGCCGGGGCTGCCGGGCGTGCTGTACGCCGCCGGCTTCAACGGCCACGGCATGTCGCTCGGCTTCGCCACCGGGAGATACCTCGCGCGGCGGCTGCTGGGGGAGATCTCCGCGCCGCTGTTCCCGGCGGCGTAGGCGCGGCTGTCGCTCGCTACTCGGCGACCAGCGCCTCGATCGCCGGCTCGGGGCCGCCCGCCGGCGCCAGCTCGCCCTCCCAGCGCGCGACGACCACCGTCGCCAGACAGTTGCCGATGACGTTGACCGAGGTGCGCGCCATGTCCATCAGCTCGTCGATCCCCAGGATCAGGAAGATCGGCTCGATCGGCAGGTGGAAGGACGCGGCGGTGCCGAGGAGGATCACCAGGGAGGCCCGCGGCACGCCGGCGACGCCCTTGCTGGTGAGCATCAGGGTGAAGCACATGAGGAGCTGCTGGCCGAAGCTGAGATGGATGCCCGCCGCCTGGGCGACGAAGATCGCGGCGAGCGAGAGGTAGAGCGTCGTCCCGTCGAGGTTGAAGCTGTAGCCGGTCGGGATGACGAAGGCGACGATCTGGCGCGGCACCCCCAGCCCCTCCATCGCCTCCATCGCCCGCGGCAGGGCGGCCTCGGAGCTCGTCGTCGCGAAGGCGATCGACACCGGCTCGGCGATCGCCCGGACGAAGCGGCGGATCGGCACCCGGAAGAGGAGGGCGACGGGCAGCAGCACGAGGAGGAGGAAGGCGGTCAGCGCGAGATAGAGCGTCGCCAGGAGCTGGAAGAGGTTCACCAGGACGCCCAGCCCCATGTGCCCCACCGTGTAGGCGATCGCCGCGCCGACGCCCACCGGGGCGAAGAGCATCACCAGGTTGGTGAACTGGAACATCGTCTCCGACAGGCTCTCGGCGAAGGCGAGCATCGGCCGCCGCCGCGCCTCGGGCAGCAGGGCGAGGGCGATGGCGAAGAGGATCGAGAAGACGACGATCTGCAGCACCTGCCCCTCGGCGACCGACTTCGCGAGGTTCTCCGGGAAGATGTGGAGGAGGATGTCGGCGGCGGTCTGCTTCGCCGGCGCGGTCTCGTCGATGTGCGCCGCGGGCGGCAGCTTGACGCCGACCCCGGCCTGCGAGAGGTTGATCGCCGCGAGGCCGATGAAGAGCGCGAGCGTGGTGACGATCTCGAAGTAGACGAGCGCCTTGACCCCCATCCGCCCGACCTTCTTCAGGTCGGCATGGCCGGCGATCCCCACCACCAGGGTGCCGAAGAGGAGCGGCGCGATGATCGTCTTGATCATGCGGAGGAAGACGAGCGAGAGCACCCGGAGCTGGACGGCGACCTGGGGGAGGTCGTGCCCGAGCTCGGCGCCGAGCGCCATGGCGACCAGGATCCAGGTGGTGAGCGAGCGGCGGAAGACCGCATAGACGACGAGCCCGGCGAGCGCCGCCCAGCGGGCGATCGCCAGCGCGGCCGCGGGAACGGCGACGAGCCCATAGGCGTCGGCCACCGTCAACGCGGCGGCGGCGGCGAGGAGAGCCAGGGCGGCGAGGAGCAGCCGGGGATGGCGTGGCATGCGCGGATTCTAGCGGGCTTCGGGCGAGCCTGGCGGCCCGGTCCGCCTGCTACACTGCGCTCGCCCGAGCGGCCTTCCGCCGCCCGTGTCCTCTCACTCGACAACTCCCATGACCGCGAAGAGAACGAGCCTCGCCAGGCGCTTCTTCTCCGCTCTGGGGCCGGGGGTCATCACCGGGGCCGCCGACGACGATCCCTCCGGCATCGCCACCTACTCGATCGCCGGGGCGCAGCTCGGCACCGGCCTGCTGTGGACCGCGGTCCTCACCTGGCCGCTGATGGCGGCGGTGCAGATGATGTGCGCGCGCATCGGCATGGTGACCGGCGAGGGGCTCGCCGGGGCGCTCGCCAAGCGCTTTCCCAAGCCGCTCCTGGTCGCCACCTGCGCGGCGCTCCTCGCCGCCAACGTCGTCAACATCGGCGCCGACCTGGCGGGCATGGCCGACGCGGCCGAGATGCTGACCGGCATCAACTCGCACTACTACGTGGTGCTCTTCGGCGCCGGCATCGCCTATGCCACCGTGCGCCTGCGCTACTACCAGCTGGCGTCGGTCCTCAAGTGGCTGGCGCTGTCGCTCTTCGCCTACGTCATCACCGCCTTCCTGGTCCACCCGCGGTGGTCGGCGGTGCTCCGCGACACCTTCCTGCCGTCGCTTCCCCATGGGCGCGAGGCGTGGGCGACGCTCGTCGCCATCCTCGGCACCACGATCAGCCCCTATCTCTTCTTCTGGCAGGCGTCCCAGGAGGTCGAGGAGGAGCGCGCCAAGGGCCGGCGGATGCTCGTCCGCCGCGAGGGGGCGACCTCGCGCGAGATCGCCGACCGCAAGCTCGACGTCGGCGTCGGGACCTTCGCCTCGAACCTGGTGATGTTCTTCGTCATCCTGACGACCGCGCTCACCCTCCACGCCCACGGCATCGTGCGGATCGAGACCTCGCGCCAGGCGGCCGAGGCCCTGCGCCCGCTCGCCGGCAACCTCGCGGCGACCCTCTACACGCTGGGTCTCCTCGGCGTCGGCTGCCTCGCCATCCCCACCCTCGCCGGCTCGGCCGCCTATGCCTTCGCCGAGACCTTCCGCTGGAGCGAGGGGCTCGACCAGAAGATCGCCTCGGCCCGCGGCTTCTACTTCGTGGTGCTGGTGTCGACCGCGGCCGGCATCGCCCTCGACTTCGCCGACATCAACCCCATCCGCGCCCTCTTCTGGTCGGCGGTCGTCAACGGCGTGCTGGCGCCGTTCGTCCTCGTGGGCATCCTGGTCGTCGCCTGCGACCGCAAGCTGATGAGGGGCCAGCCGAGCTCGCCGCTCGGCCGCGCCGTGGTGGCGGTGACGACGTTCCTGATGTTCGCCGCCGCGGTCGGGATGTTCGTGTTCTGACGATGGACGCCGACACGGCCCCGCGGGCCGCGGGGCGCCGCCGCGATCTCCTGTGGACGGCGCTCCTCGCCCTGGCCTTGGCCGGCGGGCTCTACCTCGCCGAGCGGCGGATCGACTGGAACCCGGCCGACGAGGGCTATCTCTGGTACGGCTCGGTGGCGACCGCCCACGGCGCCGTGCCGCTGCGCGACTTCCGCTCCTACGACCCCGCCCGCTATCTCTGGTGCGCCGCCTGGGCGAGGCTGACGGGCGACGACGGCATCCTGGCGCTCCGCTTCTCGGCCGCTCTCTTCGGCGCCGCCGGCCTGTTCTGCGGCCTCCGCGCCGCGCGGCGGGCGGCGAGCGGCCGGCTGGCGCTCGCCGCGGTCGGCCTCGTGCTCGTCCTCTGGATGTCGCCGCGCCACAAGCTCTTCGAGCCGGCGATCGAGATGGCCCTGGTGCTCGCCGCCGTGCGGCTGATCGAGGAGCCCTCGCCGCGGCGCCACCTGGCGCTCGGCGCGACCGTCGGCCTCGCCGCCTTCGTCGGCAAGAACCACGGCCTCTACGGTCTCCTCGCCGCGCTCGCCCTGGTGCTCTACCTGGCATCGCGCGGCCTCGGCCCCGGCGCCGGCGATCCGCCGCGCGGGCTCGCCCGGCGCTTCGGCCGCCGGCTGCCGGCCTTGCTGGGCGGCATCGCCCTCGGCTCGCTGCCGTTCCTCGCCATGTGCGCCATCCCCGGCTTCGTCCATGGCTTCGTCAAGTCGTGCCTCTTCTACGTCGCCAACGGGCGGACCAACGTGCCGGTGCCGGTGCGCTGGCCGTGGGGCTCCTACGCCGGCCTCGCCGGCTGGGACCTGGCGCAGCGGATCGCCGCCGGCGCCTGCTACGTGCTGTGGCCGGCGCTCTCTGCGGCGGCGGTCGCCGTGGCGCTCGCGACGGGACGCGAGCGGCTGGCCGAGCGGCGCCTGGCGATCGCCGCCGGCTTCGTCGGCTGCTTCTATCTCCATCACGTCTTCGCCCGCGCCGACACCTTCCACCTCACCCAGGCGAGTCATCCCATCCTGCTCGCCGCCGTCGGGCTGCCGCTCGCCGTCGCGCCCGCCCACCGGCGGCGGGCGGCGGCGGCCGCCGCGGTCCTCCTCGCCCTTCTCACGGTCGGGATCGCGGTGCCGCAGACGGTGATCTTCGACCGCCTGACCGCCGGCGACGATCCCGCCGAGCGCTTCGTGCCCTATCGCCTGCGCGGCGACGACCTGCTGCTCCACGCCCGCGCCGCCCATCTCTACGACGCCCTCGTCCGGCGCATCGGCCGCTCGGTGCCGGCGGGGGAGCCGCTGTTCATTGCGCGGGACTGGCCGGGGATGTACGTCCTCCTCGGCCGGACGGCGCCGGTCTGGGACATCCTCCCCACCTGGCCGGGCGTCGGCGGGCTCGACGAGAGCATGCTCGCCGAGCTCCGCGCTCACCGGGTGCGCTGGGCGCTCCTCGCCATGTACCCGGTGCCGGCGTCCGAAGGCGAGCCCTTCGACCAGGACTTCCCTTCGACCTTCCGCTATCTCGCCACCGAGTTCGAGCGCGTGCCGACGCCGGAGCTGCCGCGCCGGGTATGGCTGCTGCGCCGGCGCCGCCCTGTCGTATCCTTCGAGCCGCTGACGACCCCAAGAGATCTCTCTTTAAGGAGGACACTGCGATGACGACACGGGATCGCTCGCCGCGCGCGCTCGCCGCGGCGGCTCTGCTGGCGCTCCTCGGGAGCGGCGCCCTGGCGCGGGCGGCGGGGGCCGCGGGGAGCGAGAGCGGAACGCTGGTCAAGGCGCCCGGGGCGACCCTCTACGTCGAGGTCCGCGGCGGCGGCGGCGCTGGGGCGCGGAGCGCCGTACCGCTCGTCGTCGTCAACGGCGGCCCGGGCTTCGACCACTCCTACCTGCACGTCTCGGGCGCCTGGGACCGCCTCGCCCGCGCTCGCCCGGTCGTCTTCTACGACCAGCGCGGCAACGGCCGCTCGCCGGCCCTGGGGCGCGGGCAGTCCTGCACGCTCGCCGACCAGATCGAGGACCTCGAAGCGGTCCGCGCCCACCTCGGCGCGCCGCGCATCGACCTCCTCGGGCACTCGTGGGGCGGCTACCTCGCCATGGCCTACGCCGCCCGTTACCCGGACCGCGTCGCCCACCTGATCCTCTGCGACTCGGCGGCCCCCAAGTGGTCGGACACCGCCTTCCTCTTCAAGGACGTCTTCCCCGAGGGCGTCGCCCGGCAGGACGCGCTCGGCTTCGCCCAGGCCCTGGGCGACGGCAAGGCCGCCGCGGCGAGCCTGCAGGAATATCTCGCGATGCTCTTCGTCTCGCCGGCCCGGCGCGCGGCCTTCCTCGCCGCCTCGTCCGGCTTCAGCTACAGCGCCGCCATCAACGGCGCATTGAACGCCGACCTGGCGCGCTTCGACCTCAACCCGGAGCTCCTCAAGCTCCGCCTGCCGGCCCTGGTGCTGACCGGCCGCTACGACGCCAACGTCGCCCCGTCGACGGCCTACAAGATCCACCAGGCGATCGCCGGCTCGCGCTTCGCGGTGTTCGAGACCAGCGGGCACCTGCCGTTCTTCGAGGAGCCGGAGGCCTTCGTCTCGACGGTCGAGGGGTTCCTGGGGGCTCCGGCCGCCGGCGCCGCCCCGGCCGCCCTCGCCGTGGAGCCGGCCCCGGCGGCCCTCCCGCCGGCCGCCTACCCGATGCAGGAGGGCTATGTGGACGCCCACGGCGTCCTCCTCTATTACCAGTCGTTCGGGCAGTCGTTCGGGCAGGAGGCGCCGCTCGTCGTCGTCCACGGCGGGCCCGGCGCCTCGCACGACTACTTCCTGCCCTATCTCGTGCCGCTCGCCCGCCATCGCCGGCTGATCTTCCTCGACGAGCGGGGCTCGGGCAAATCGCAGAAGCTCGAGGACCCCTCCGGCTACACGGTCGAGGCGATGGTCGAGGACGTCGAGGCGGTGCGCCAGGCCCTGGGGCTCGGCAGGATCGACCTGCTCGGCCACTCCTACGGCGGCGTCCTCGCCCAGGCCTACGCCCTCAAATACCAGGAGCACCTGGACCATCTCGTGCTCTGCAGCACCTTCTCGAGCACGCGGGCGATGAACGAGGTCCTCGCCCGCATCAAGGAGAGGATGACGCCCGAGCTGCGCCAGCGGATCGCGAAGCTCGAGGCCGCGGGCCTGTTCGGCCACGGCAAGGACTACGAGAAGAGCCGCTATCCCGCCGAGTACATGACCGCCGCCTGGGGAGAGGGGTACTTCCCCTACCTCTACCACAACCGGCCGGACCCCAACTTCGACCCGCTACAGTCGGGCCAGATTTCCTGGGATCTCTACCGCGAGATGTGGGGCTCGGACGGCGAGTTCGTCATCGACGGGAACCTCAAGTCGGCCGAGTACACCGACCGCCTGCCGGCGATCCGGGTGCCGACCCTGGTGACGGTGGGGGAGAACGACGAGTGCGACCCCTCGCTCGCCCGGACGATCGCCGGCAAGATCGCCGGTGCCAGGCTCGTGGTGCTGCCGAAGAGCGGCCACATGACCTTCGTCGACCAGCCGGCGCTCTTCCTCCGCGCGGTCGACGACTTCCTGAGCCCCAAGCCGGCGGTGCCCGGCTCGGCGGCATCTGGAGAGGAGTAAGATACCCACGGACGCCGGCCCCGGCCCTCTTGCCCGGAGGGCCGCCCCCCGCCCGCGGAGGTCGACATGTTCGAAGGTCTGTTCCAGCCGATGCACCTGCTCCTGATCCTCGGGATCGCCCTCATCTTCTTCGGTCCCAGCAAGCTCCCCGAGCTGGGCAAGGGGCTGGGGACCTCGATCCGCGACTTCAAGAAGGCGATGAACGGCGAGGAAGAGGCGAAGCGCTTAGACGCCCCCGACGAGACCCCCGCCCCTACCGACACCCCCACCGACCCGCGGTAGCCGGCGCCGAGCCGCGGGCTCCGCCCGGCGCCCGAACGTTCCCCTGTCTCCGTTCCGCTCGCCGCGCCGCGACGAGCCTCCCATCGACGAGACGGCTCCCCATGGCCGACCATGATCGGACATGGAGCGCGGATCGGCGGGATCGGCCGTGCGGGCGGAGCGCCGGGTCCGCCGCTCCGCCGCCGCCGATTCCTCGTGTAAGCTCTGGCTCGTTTCGTGCGGTTCGGGTGTGGGTGAGGATGGTGCGAAAGGGGGGACTCGAACCCCCACGACCTTGCGGCCACAAGATCCTGAATCTTGCGCGTCTACCAATTCCGCCACTTTCGCGCGGCGCTGATTCTAGGGAGAGACCCCCAGGGTGTCAAATGAACGTTCGGAGGCCCTTCCCGGGGCCGAGGTGCTGGTCGGTGAGCGCGCGCTGGCGCGCCTGGTACAGGCGGGGCGCCGCGGCCTGACGGCGGCGGAGCTCGCCGGCGAGCCGGGCGCCGATGCCGGCGCGCTCGAGCGCGCCCTGGCGGCCCTCGCGGCCGCCGGACGGGCGGTCGAGATCGAAGGGCGGTGGCTCGCCGTCGAGGAGAGCCCGTGGATCGCCGGCCGGATCGACCGGCTGGAGAGCGGCGACGGGCTGCTGCGCCCGGGCGCCAGCCGCGAGCCGGGCTTCTTCGTCCCCCGCCGGTATCTGAAGGGCGCGCTCGACGGCGACACCGTGCTGGCGCGGCCGCTCGGCCGCGGCCGGCCGCGCGGCGAGCACCTGCCCGAGGCGGCGGTCGAGCGCATCGTGGCGCGGCGCCGCCCGACGCTCGTCGGCGCCGTCGAGACGGACGAGCAGGGCCGGCGCTGGCTGATCCCCTTCGACCCCAAGGTCTCGCTGGACCTCCAGGTGGTGGGCGCCGAGGCCATGGCGCCGGGGCGCTTCGCGGTCGTCGCGGTCGAGCGGCCCGGGCCGGGAAGGCCGGCGCACGGGCGGCTGGTCGAGGATCTGGGCCCCCTCGAGGTGCCGGGGGTGGACGTCGAGGTGGTGCTCCGCCATCACGGCATCCCCGAGGAGTTCCCCGTCGAGGTGCGGTCCCTGGCCGAGGGCCTCCCCGAGGACCCGCGGCCCGCCGACTGGGCCGGGCGCGAGGACCTCCGCGCCGCCGTCGTCGTCACCATCGACGGCGAGACGGCGCGCGATTTCGACGACGCGCTCTCGATCGAGCGGCTCCCCTACGGCGACTTCCGGCTGGGCGTCCACATCGCCGACGTCGCCCAGTACGTCGTCGAGGGGAGCGCTCTCGACCTCGAGGCCTACCGCCGCGGCACCAGCGTCTACTACCCCGAGCGGGCGATCCCGATGATCCCGGAGCGCCTCTCGAACGGGCTCTGCTCGCTGCGCCCCGGCGTGCCGCGGCTCACCCTCTCCGCCTTCCTGGACATCGGCCGCGACGGCCAGGTCCTCGCCCGCCGCTTCGCCGAGACGGTCATCCGGAGCGCCCGGCGCCTCACCTATACCGAGGTGCGGCGCGTCCTCGAAGAGCCCCGTCCGGCGGACGCCGCCGAGTACGGCGCGGTGCTGCCGGCGCTCGCCGAGCTGGGCTATCTCATGGAGGTCCTCCGCCGCGCCCGCCGGGTGCGCGGCTCGATCGACTTCGACCTGCCGGAGGGCGACGTGGCGCTCGACTCCGACGGCGTCATGGTCGGCATCCTTCCCGAGGAGCGGAACGTCGCCCACCGCATCGTCGAGGAGTGCATGATCGCGGCGAACGAGGCGGTCGCCTTCGAGCTCGCGCGCCACGAGCTGCCGGCCCTCTACCGCGTCCACGATCCGCCGTCGCGCGACCGGCTCGAAGAGCTCGACGAGCTGCTCCGGCCGGTGGGGCTCCGCCTCTACGGCGATCTCGACGAGCTGCCGCCGGGAGCCCTCCAGGAGGTGATGTCGCGGATCGCCGGCCGGCCCGAGGAGCACTTCGTCTCGACGCTCGTGCTGCGCACCCAGAAGCGGGCGGTCTACAGCCCCGAGTGCCGCGGCCACTACGCCCTCGCCTCGCCGACCTACACCCACTTCACCTCGCCGATCCGCCGCTACCCTGACCTCATCGTCCACCGCCAGCTCAAGTCGCTCCTGCGGCACGGGGCCGAGGCGGCGCGGCAGGCGGCGGACGCGAGCGAGCTCGCCCTGCGCCTGCCGGCGATCGCCGAGCACGCCAGCGCCACCGAGCGGCGCGCCGAGGGCTCGGAGCGCGACCTCGTGCAGTGGAAGAAGGTGCGCTTCATGGCCGGCCGGGTGGGGGAGCGCTTCAAGGGGCGGATCACCGGCGTCCAGCCGTTCGGCCTCTTCGTGCAGCTCGAGGGAGCCTACGTCGACGGCCTGCTGCCGATCCGCACCCTGGGCAACGACTATTTCGTCTACGAGGCCGAGGCGCACCGGCTGGTGGGGGAGCGCACCGGCCGCGTCTTCCAGCTCGCCGACGAGCTCGAGGTCGACCTGGTGGGGGTCGACCTCCGGCATCGCGGGCTCGATTTCCGGCTGGCGGACCTCCCCGAGGCGCCGCCGGGAGAGGCGGCCGCCAGCCGGCGGCCGCCGCCGCGGGAGAGGCGGGCGGCGGGCGGCGGCGGCCGAGCGGGGGAACGCAGCGGCGGCAAGGGCGGCGCGCGGCCGCGCTCGCCGGGGCGGCGGCGGTGAGCGAGGAGCTCGCGGTCGCGGCCGGGGACATCCCGGCGGAGACCTCCGGCCCGCTGGCGCTCACCCCGATGGTCGCCATCGTCGGGCGGCCGAACGTCGGCAAGTCGACGCTCTTCAACCGCCTCCTGGGCAGCCGGAAGTCGATCGTCCACAACCTGCCGGGGGTGACCCGCGACCGCATCATCGGCACCGCCAAGCTGGCGGACGACCGCCCCATCCAGCTCGTCGACACCGGCGGCCTGGTGCCCGGCGACGATCCCCTGGGGCTCAACCGCCAGGTGCTCCTGGCGGTCGAGGAGTGCGATCTCCTGCTCGTCGTGGTCGACGGCCGCGAGGGGCTGGTGGGCGGCGACCAGGCGGTCTGGGAGCGCCTGCGCCCGGCCGGCAAGCCCGCCCTCCTGGTGGTCAACAAGGGGGACACCGCCGAGGCGCGCGCCCGCTTCCCGGAGTTCTACGCCCTGGGCATCGATCCCCAGCTCCTGATCTCGGCCGAGCACGGCCAGGGGATCGAGGATCTGCGCCAGGCGATCGCCGCCGTCCTCCCGGACCTCGCGACGGCTCCCCAGGTGGAGGCGCCGGCGGTCGCCATCGTCGGTCGGCCGAACGTCGGCAAGTCGTCGCTCTTGAACCGCGTCGTCGGCGAGGAGCGGGCGCTCGTCTCGCCGCAGGCCGGCACCACCCGCGATCCGGTCGACACCCTGCTCACCCGCGACGGCCGCTCCTACCTGTTCATCGACACCGCCGGCATCCGCCGCCGCAGCCAGACCACGGGGGTCGCCGAGGACCTCGCGGTGATGATGGCGCGGCGACAGATCGAGCGCGCCCAGGTCGCCGTCCTGGTGGTCGACGCGGCGCAGGGGATCACCTCGGGAGACCTGGCGATCGCCGGCTCGATCTGGGAGCTGGGGCGGGCGGCGGTCGTGGCGGTCAACAAATGGGACCTGCTCGACGGCGATCTCCGGACGGCGCTCGAGAGCTCGTGGGAGCGGCTGGACCAGGTCCTCGCCGGGCCGGCGCGGGTCAACGTCTCGGCGCTGTCCGGGCGCGGGGTCGAGAAGCTCTTCCCGGCGCTCGACCGGGCGCTCGCGGCCTACAACACCCGCCTGACCACGGGCGAGGTCAACCGCCTCTTCGAGGCCGCGGTCAAGCGCGTCCAGCCGCCCGCCGAGGAGGGCCGGCCGTGGAAGCTCTACTACGCGACCCAGGTGTCGACCGCCCCTCCCACCTTCATGCTCTTCGCCAACCGGGCGCTGTCGCGCAACGCCAACTACCGGCGCTACCTGGAGAACCGCCTGCGCCAGGACCTCGACCTGCCCGGCGTGCCCCTGCGCCTGGTCATCCGGCGCCGCAACGAGAAGCGGGGCCGCTGACCGGCCGCACAGGTGGAGAGCGCGCGGATCTTGCATCCCGTGGAGAGCCATGAGGCCCCAGGCGTTCGGCTCTTGTCCATGCCGGTTTGATCTCCTATACTTCAGGCACTACTTCCAGCCCGGCAGGCTGATCCAGATCACGCTCGCGTTCGCCCGAACGGACCGCCAAGGTGACGAGAAAGAAAGCCATCGAGCACCCGGGGCTGACGAAGGCCGACCTCGTCGACGTGGTCTACGAGCGGCATGGCGGCCTCACCAAGTTCGAGGCGGCGGAGATCGTCGAGGCCATCTTCAAGACGGTCAAGGGCAGCCTGCGCGACGGGCGGACGGTGCGGATCAAGAACTTCGGCACCTTCGAGGTCACCCGCCGGCCGGGCCGGGTCGGCGTCAACCCCACCTCGGGAGAGAAGATCTTCATCCCGCCGCACAAGGGCCTGAGCTTCCGCCCGGCGCGCCGCCTGCGCGACGTCATCACCCCGGGCCGCCGCGAGGACGAGCCGAGCTAGTGTCCGGCGCCGAGGTCAGCGGCATGGGGCGGCGAGGCCCGCTCGCCGCCGGCGCCGCGGATGGAGGACACTAGGCCGATGCCGAAGGCGCGCGTCCAGAAGCGGCTCTACTACAAGATCGGCGAGGCCTGCAAGACGCTCGACATCCAGCCCTACGTCCTGCGCTACTGGGAGACCGAGTTCGCGGCGATCTCGCCGAGCAAGAGCCGCTCCGGCCAGCGGGTCTACAGCGAGAAGGAGCTCGAGATCATCCGGCGGATCAAGCAGCTCCTCTACGACGAGGGCTACACGATCGCCGGCGCCAAGAAGAAGCTCGAGGGAGAGCTCGCGAGCGGCACCTTGAGCCGGGCCGACGACGACGGCGAGCCTGCCGAGGCCGCCCCCCCTGCCGCGCCCCCACCGCCGCGCGAGCGCCGCGCCGCGCCCCCGCCGGCCGCCGCCCCGCCCGAGGCGGAATCCGCACCGCTGCAGGTGCCGCTCCAGCTCGAGGGTCAGCTTGACACCCAGGGCGGCGAACGGATACAAAGGCTGCGTTCGGGGGTTCAGCGAGCGCTGGCGGAGACGCGCGAAATTCTCGCCCTCCTCGGCTCTCGCACGAGCCTCTGACGCCTTCCTGCTGTTCCGGTCGGGACGTGGCGCAGTCTGGTAGCGTACCTGAATGGGGTTCAGGGGGTCCGGGGTTCAAATCCCCGCGTCCCGACCAATTTCCACCAATAGAATCAACAACTTGGGTGGGCGCCGACTCGGCGCCGCGGCGGGGGTTGTACGCAACTTGTACGCAATCCACGAACGGAAGTGTTCGCAAGTAAGGCAGCACTGTCAAGACCTCCGGCCCCGGGTTGTCCTTTGCGATGTCATCCTCTGTCTGCCGCTCGAGCACCACGTGAAATAGTCCTGGACGGGGTAGCGGATGCTCCCCTGGTTGCGGTAGAATGGCCCTACCCCTCGGCTCGCCATCTCTGAACGGTCTTGACGGATACCTTTCCAGGTAGGCGATCTCCTGTTCGTTGAAGTCGCGCAGGTCAATGCGGCGGCCAAGGCGTAGAACCTCGTCCGGCGAAGGCGAAAACGCGAGTACCGCGATGAGCTCGCGCAGAACGGACCGAACACCCCTTGGTAGGGGTTCTGGCTCTGAACAAACGGCTGCCGCTTGCAACTCGCGGCTCCGCTTGAGCTCGTCGACGAGTGCTGGAATCTCTTCGAGAGGAGCCAAAACCCTGGAGAGAATTTCAGTGAAGTCGTTTGGACCGCTCGAGCTGCTCGGCATACCCCTTTACTCTCGACTAGTTCCTTCAGCGCAGGTCGAGCACGAGAGTGAAAGAAGGGGCGCTCTCGCCACCTAGGTTGAATCCGGTGAGCCGTACCGAGTAAGAGCTTCCTTTGACGAAGAAGAGCGCCTCGGTAGACCTGGTGCCTCGCGGCTCGCTGGTGAGTATCTGAAAGGGCGAGCCGGCCTTGCTGACGTACAGGTTGAAACCGGTCTCGTTCGCCGATGGCTCAGCCCAGGTGAATTTGTAGGCGACGAGCGGCTGTGTGGGCGACGGAAAGCTGAGGTCGGCGGTGTTCGGCTCGGCGATTCCCATCTGTGTGGCGGTGAAGGCAGCGGAGGGCGGAGGGGGTGAGATCGTAGGGTCGAACTCGATCTCGATCGGTAGCAGATGCTGGTAAGTGGCCGCCTGAGTCTCGCGTTGCACCTGGAGGATCGGCTGGTAGAAGCCCAGTGCAAAGCTGTGCGCTGGAACTGGATTGGCGCTGGTTTCCTCGAATGTCCCGTCGCCATTCCAGTCGTAGCGGTACGTGATCGGCGCGCCCTCGAAACTCTGGTCGAAGAGGATCGGAACGCCAGGCGGGAAGATGCAGAAGCCGGCGGGACAGTTGCGCGCCGCAAACTGCAGCACCTTGGGCGGGAGCAGGAGTACGGGCGAGACGAGGGTTCGGATCTCGATCGCCGCATCGCGGCAGTTCCGGGCGCGGAGGGTGACCGTAAAGGGGCCGGAGCCCGCGTAGGTTTTCGCGGCTGCGCGCTCGGCACAGCTGCCTGTCCAGGGAGTCGAGGTGCCGTCGCCCCAATCCCACTGCCACTCGGTCGCCCCCGTGGTGTTCGCCAGGAGGCGACCTGGTAATCGGAGAGGTAAGTCACGGTCGGTGGACTGGTGAAGGCGAGCGCCTCGACGGTCAAGACTGTCGAGAGGGTCGCGTGGCCGTAGGCGTTCGTGGCCGTGAGGGTGAGGGTGTGCGATCCCGCGGGGAGCTGGGCGGTGTTGAGCTGGACGGGATTGCCCGAGAGCGCAAGGCCGGTGTCGGTGCGCCAGGTGAGAGTGATCGGCGGCTTGCCCGTGACGCCGTTCGCACTCCCGGTGAGGATCTGGCATGGCGGATAGGTGGTGAGGCTGTCGGGGGACGCGGAGCCGATGTTGGCTGAGAGCGTCATCTTCGATCCGACATAGAAGGTGTTCGGCGCCGGTGCCGGACAGCTGCCGGCGACGGAAACCTCGAGCTGGGGGGTCGAGGACAGGCCGGCTTGGCGAGTAACAGGACAAGCAGGAGAGCGAACCGCACCACCGAGGAGGTGGCGCGGTTCACGGTCGGAATCGGAGTCGGCTGCACGTTCATTCACGAACCGCCTTGGCCGCCGCGAAGGCGAAGTAGTTGGCCGCGTCGGCGCAGGCGGCCTGGAACCGGCGGCGGTCTTCGCCCGCGAGGGTGCCGGTGCGGAGAGCCGGAAGGAAGCGAGCGAGGACGCCGATGTGCCGGAGCGAGTCGAAGAGGCAGTCGATCGCCTGCCGCTCGGACCAGCTCACGTCGCGATCGGCAAAGAGAGCGACGCGTTCGAGCTGGAAGGTGAACAGGTGCGCGACGGCCTGCTCGGCCGAGGAGTCGGGCGGGCGGTCCATCGGCTAGCGTCCCCCGACCGCCAGGAGGGGGCTGCGAAGCCGGCGGACTGCGATGATGAAGAGCGCGACCGCCAGCAGGGCAAGCCCCGCGCCGCCGAGGGTCGGTACATCCGCGGTCATCCCCGCGTGGAGCTTGGTGACCGTCGGGTCGTCGTCAACATCGGCCGTCTTGGGATCGTCGCTCGCGTCGACGGTGAAATTCGAGCCGCTGGTGAAAGCCTGGCTGGATACCTGGGTGACGGTCGGCGGAAGCGGTGCCGTGATCTGAGCGGCGAACGTGATCGTGACGGAGTCGCCGGGAGCGAGGGAGGCGAGCGTCACGGTGGGGACCTTGTCGCCGGCGGCGTTGCCGAGCGTCACAGTACCGGCGGAGGTCGTGACTGTCTTGGCTCGCAGATCAAGTGGACCGGGTTGGTTGATTTCTGTGTGACTTCTCGGCCCGGCCCTCAGGCCGGGACCGCGACTTCCTGTGTTTGCTCTACCTGGAGCTTTTCCAGCTTCTCCTTGGCGGCCTTAGCCCAGCCTTGCCATGCCGGCAATTGCACCTCGTTCTCACCTCGGTAGACGTCGATCGGCGTGAGCGGATCGCCGCCGGCTTTCGGCACCAGAGCCCAGTGCGGTCGGATCTCGTTGTACCGTTGCCGAAAGGCCTCGAGCTTCTCGCGAGCCTCCGACGGCGAGCGGTACAGCTGCCAGTACACCTCCTCCTCCTTGAGCGTGCGGTGGAACCGCTCGAGCAAACCCAGCTGCTCGGGCGTCCGATAGCGCGTCCGCACGTGGTCCAAGCTCCCAGCGATATGGCCAAGGAACCGACGCGACAAGAAGCTCGAGCCATTGTCGGTGACCAGCGTCGGCCGCCGCCGCAACGGGCCGTGGAGACGCTCAGCTTCAGCCTTCGCCTTCTCAATGCCGACGATCAGCGATGCTGCGTCGAAGCTCGGCGACAGGTGGATCGCCAACAGATAGCGGCTGAAGTAGTCGATCACCGTCACCGCGTACCACCAGCCGTATCCCGGAATATGGACGTAGGTCACGTCGGCCTGCCAGAGCTCGTTGGGGCCCTCGGGCAGCAGCTCGAACAGTTTCGCCGCCTGGTACAGCTCGGCGTCGCGGCTGCGCTTCTTCACCAGCAGGTCAGCGGCCTTCAGCACCCGATAGACGAAACGATTCGTGACCTTCTCGCCAGCGCGCCTTAGCACCACCGCCAATCGCTTGTAGCCCCACCACGGAAACTGCTGGGCGAAGCCGATCACCACCTCGCTGAGCTGTGGATCCATCGGCCGAGCAGCCGGCCCGGGACACCGTCGTGAGGCCACTGGCCGGCGGAAGAAGCTCGAGCACGGCAGGCCCAGGGCACGAACCACCGCCTTCAGCCGCGCCGCCGGGACAGCGCCAACAGCATCTCGAATCATGGTCCGCAGCTCCTCCGTCAGAAGGAGCGAGCCTGGAGTTTTTTTAAAATGTCGTTGGCGATCGACAGCTCGCCGATGATCTGCGCCCGCTTCGCAAGCTCCCCTTCCAGCTGCTCGATGCGACGCGTCGCTGCCGCTTCCACCGAGCCCTCGGCCTTGCCCAGTCCGGCCTTGCCCGCCGCTAGGAACGCATCGCGCCAGCGGTAGATCGTCGCCTCGCTCACCTGGTGCCGCCGAGACAGCTCCGCCGCGGGCTCCTCCCGACGCAAAAGCGCCAGCACCACCTCCATCCGCTCCTCCACCTTCAACTCGCTCTTCCTCGCCATTTCAGGTCTCCTGGCCGGCCTTCCGGCCTTACTCTAGCCGGGTCCCAAGATCTGCGAGCTATACACCTCCTAGCTGTAGTGATGCTGCTGCCAATGTCAGCACGCGCGGCGAGAAGGAATACTGACTCATCATTCTCCGAGGAGCACGCCGCACAGCTTCATGGCGGGTGACTATACAGACTGGATTAGAAAGTTCAAGCGCAAAGGGAGGGCGAGACGAAGACTCGCGGGCGGAGCGCCCGCGGAAGGATGTGGGCGCGGTGGCCTCGGAGACGGTCGAGCGCTGCATCGTTCAAAGCTAGGCGAGCCGATGACCTGGGACGAGTCCACCGGCTAAGCAGCGCAACATATCAAGCGCGCTCTCATTCACGTCACCAGGCCTGGGCCTCGGTCTAGTGCTCCTGCGAGCCGCGCTTCAGGAGGGGTCTACGAAGAGCATAGGCCGGGTGGCCACGAACGCAGGTAAGGTGCCTTGCAGATCAGGGGGGCTTGCAGCGAAACAGGAGATGTGTATACTTGCCAACCGTTGACGTCGAAGTTGCGGACCGCAGCTCCGATGGTTCAGGTAATTCGATGGAAGGGTAGTGGTCGTGAGAGTGCAACTTGGTGATTACTTCTCTGAAGCAGATCTAGCCCACCGCAGGATCCCCAAGACTCCAGTCTCCTCGTCGCTGTTGGCAATCCTCATCCCGGCTCTCCGGATAGGTGCGCCTCGGGCGAGATCCTCTGCTGCCAATTCTCTTTTGGAGAACGGACTGGGTGCAGAGACGCAGCCCGAGGTCTACGAGCCTCTGGCGCAGGTACCGCGCACCAGCTGTTACCTCGGATCGGCACCTCGGACCCGCAGGCGCTCTCGATCGGCATCGCGCTCGCTTTCTCCACCCCCACACTGTTGGCCGCTTTCGCAGCCCTGCTCGGCTGCTGGTCGGGGGAAGGAGCCGTTGCTGGTGGGGGCAACCCGACCAGCGGGCGCGGTCCGGCCGACCTCGTCGCCTACCTCGTGAGCATGCCGCCCCTGCCGACCGACCTCGCGGGCAATCCCAAGAGGGGAGAGCTGATCTGGCGAGTCCGCCGCGTAGCCCTAGTAGCCTACGAAGTAGAACCTCTGATCGATAAACGTCTTTGGTTATCTCGTGAAAGAGAGTCATCTATCATGCCGCGCGCGCCGCAGGGACCGGTCCTGGCCCGGCCCGTCGGCTCGTTGGAGGTCGCAGCATGCATGACGTCTATCTGAAGCCGAACGTGCTCGCCGAGCCGCTGCTCTGCAACTGGTACGCATGGGCTCACCTCATACAGCCCGCCACCGCCGGGCGCAACATCATCGACCGCCACCTGACGATCATGAAGTCGTTCGTCCAGGCGCCCCAGGTCCACCTGGCGGCGACGCGCAACCCGGCCATGCTGGGCGGCCCGTTCATCAGTTACGGCCCCGAGCGGGTGAAGGACATTAAGGCGCTGATGGAGCGCACCCTGGTCGACCAGGCCGGTCTCATCGCGCTTGCCAACGCCGTCAAGGAGCTCGACGATCTGCTGCGCAGCGAGGCCAAGGGATTCTCGCTCGAGCCGCTCTACAGCCGCGTGCCGGAGCCGCTGCGCGGCCTCGTCGAGCTGGTCTACGACCTCAACCACAACCCGTCGTTCCGGCTCATCGAGCCGCTGCTCTACGAGAGCGACTACTACAAGCCCTCGCTCCAGACCTTCGCCCTCTCACTCATCGAGGGCGACAAGGACCGCCCGTTCGTGCTCAGCACGCCGCGCCTGCCCGAGGAAGGGCTGATGTTCGTCGAACGGCCGTTCGCGCACGAGGGAATCGACGAGCTCTTCCGCATGAAGCGCGAGGCGAGGCCCTACGGCTACATCAAGGACCTCCTGGGCGTCGCCGCGGCCGACGAGCCGCTCTTCCGCAGCTTCTTCACCGAGGAGGAGCCGGCTCCCTACGCGCACTACATGGGCAGCGGCATGCGGACGCGCTACTTCGGCCACGCCTGCATCCTGATCGAGGGCAAGGGGGTCAGCATCCTCTCCGATCCGGTCCTCTCCTACGAGTACCACGCGGATCTGCCGCGGTACACCTACTCGGACCTCCCTGACCGCATCGACTACGTGGTGATCACTCACAATCACCAGGACCACGTGCTGCTCGAGACGTTGCTCCAGATCCGCCACAAGGTTGGCACCGTGGTGGTCCCGCGGTGCGGCGGCGGCGGCCTGCAGGATCCCTCGCTCAAGCTGATCCTGCAGCGGATCGGCTTTCGCGAGGTGGTCGAGATCGGCGAGATGGAGACGATCGAGATCGAAGGCGGGACGATGACCGGCGTGCCGTTCATGGGCGAGCACAGCGACCTCGACATCCGCACCAAGATGACCTACCTGGTGCGCCTGGGGGCGGGCAGCGCCCTCCTGGCGGCGGACTCCTGCAACATCGAGCCCCGCATCTACGAGCGCGTGCAGCGCATCGTGGGAGACGTCGACGTCCTTTTCCTCGGCATGGAGTGCGACGGCGCTCCGCTGTCGTGGCTCTATGGGCCACTCGTCACCCGGCCGCTCGACCGCAAGATGGACCACTCGCGGCGCCTCTCGGGCTCGAATTACGAGCGCGGCATAGACATCGTCAACCGCTTCGGCTGCAGTGAGGCCTACGTCTATGCCATGGGCATGGAGCCCTGGCTCAAGTACATCATGGCGAAGGACTACACGCCGGACTCTGACCCCATTATCGCCTCCAACCGCCTGATCGCTGAGTGCCGCGAGCGCGGGCTGGTGGCGGAACGCCTCTATGGAGAGAAGGAAATCTTCGTTGCTGCGCCGCAGGCAGTAGCCTCGTAGGTCTCCGTCCGAACCTGCAACTCTGGCGCGCGCCTGGCATGGCGCGGCCCCGCGACCGCGCTCCCGACGTCAGCATCGAGAGAAGCGAACGAGCCGTAGATACCGAGCCACGAGAGGTGGAGACGCATGATCGATGACCGCGGTACCTCCAGCCTTGCTCCCGAAATGCCCGCTCTCGAGGAACTCTTGCCGGACGCCATCCTGACGCGCGGCGACCGTCTCTCGGCCGAGGCGGAGCGCCTCCTCGCCGCCTGGTTTCGCGCCGACGGCTCGCGATGGCGGCTCGCGCCGGGCGAGGTCGAGGCGTCGTTCGATCTCGTCGCTGGATGGCGGCGCTCGGGAGCCATGGCGTGAGCCGCGGTGTAGGCGCCGCTCAGAAGGAGGCGTAGGGATGGAGCAGCTTTTTCGGGACCTCAGGCACAGCCTGCGCTCGCTGGCTCGCAATCCGGGTTTCGCGGCGGTCGCCGTCCTCACCCTGGCCTTGGGGATCGGCGCCAATGCCGCGATCTTCAGCGTCGTCGATTCGGTGCTCCTGCGCTCCCTGCCCTTCCGCGAGCCATCGCGCCTGGTGAACGTCTGGCTCGCCAACCGACAGAAGGGCGGCGCGAAGGACCTCGCGTCGTACCCGATCTTCGAAGAATGGAAGAAGAGCGGCGCGCTCGCCGACATGGCGGCCTTCAAGCCGCTCGGCGCCAACCTGACGGGCGAGGGGCCGCCGGAGCGCGTCAAGGCATCGATGGTGAGCGCCAACCTCTTCCCTCTTCTGGGTGTGGCGCCGGAGCTTGGGAGGGGCTTCGTGGCGCGCGAGGAGCAGCTCGGGGAGGACGGCGAGGTGGTCCTCTCGCACGGCCTCTGGACGCGGCATTACGGCTCCGACCCGAAGATCCTCGGCCGCAGCGTGCGGGTCGGCGGTCGCAGCCTCGTCGTCGTGGGTGTGATGCCGGCGCGCTTCGACTTCCCCTCCGGCGCCGAGCTCTGGATCCCTCTCGCGCCCTCGCCCGACCTGCGCGTCCAACGCGGCGCCCTCTGGCTCTACACGGTGGCCCGCCTGCAGCCGGGGGCGAGCCTGGCGCGAGCGCAGGCAGCGATGGAGGCCGTCGAGGCGCGCATCGGGCGCGAGGAGCCCGGCCTGCGGGCCTTCGGCGCGGCGGTGCGGCCGATCCGCGAGTACTTCGTCGGCGACGTGCGGCCGGCCCTCCTCGTCCTCCTCGGCGCGGTGGCGTTCGTGCTGCTCATCGCGTGCGCCAACATCGCGAACCTCCTGCTCGCCCGCGCCGCGGCCCGCGAGCAGGAGATCGCCGTACGCTCGGCCCTCGGAGCGAGCCGCGTCCGGATGCTCCGCCAGCTCCTCACCGAGAGCGTCGCGCTCTCGCTCCTGGGGGGGCCCTCGGGCTCCTCCTCGCCGGGTGGGGCGGGGAGTCGCTGCGCCGGCTCGCCCCGTCGAGCCTGCCGCAGGACGCGGCGGTTGCCGTCGACCTGCGGGTGCTCGGCTTCACCCTCGTGGTGTCGGTCCTGACCGGGATCCTCTTCGGCCTCGCGCCAGCGCTCCAGGCCTCGCGCCCTCACTACAGCGAGGCACTCAAGGAGCGCAGCGCGACCGGCGGCGGCCGCCAGCGGAGGTTCACCCTCAACGCCCTGGTGGTGGCGGAGGTGGCGCTCGCGCTGGTCCTGCTGGTCGCCGCCGGGCTCCTTATCCAGAGCTTCTCGCGCCTCGAGCGGGTGGATCTCGGCTTCCGGCCGCAGGGTCTCTTGACGGCCAGCGTGACGCTGACCTCGAGCGACTACCCGGAGCCTGCCCAGGTAGCCTCGTTTTATCAGCGGGTGCTGGAGCGCGTCGAAGCCTTGCCCGGCGTGCAATCGGCGGGGATGACTTCGGCGTTCCTCCTCTCGCACTTCTCGGACTCCAGGCAAATCTTCGTCGAGGGGCGCCCGGTGCCGCCGCCCGAGGAACGGGTGGAGGTCAACTTCGACGCCGTCTCCCCCGACTTCTTCCGCACCCTCGGGGCGCCGCTCCTCCAGGGCCGGCTCTTCAACGCGCAGGACGGGGAGAAGGCAATTCCGGTCGCCATCGTCAACCGTGCAATGGCGCGCCGCTTCTGGCCCGGCGAGAGCCCGATCGGGAAGCGATTCCGTTCCTCGCCCGACGAGCCTCCGACGACCGTCGTCGGGGTGATCAGCGACATGCGGCGGAGCGAGCTCGACCATGAGGAGCCGCCGTCGTGCTTCCGGCCGTTTGCGCAACTTCCGACGCCCAACATGACCCTCGTCGTGCGCACGGCGGGCGACCCCGCGAGCCTCGCCGGTGCGGTAACGCGGGCGGTGTGGACGATCGACCGCAACCAGCCGATCACCCGCGTCGCCACCGCCGAGGAGCTCCTGGGAGAGCGCCTCTCGCTGCAGCGCTTCAACGCCGTGCTGCTCGCCTTCTTCTCGCTCCTCGCCCTGCTCCTCGCCGCGGTCGGGATCTACGGAGTGATCTCCTACACGGTGAGCCAGAGCCTGCACGACATCGGCATCCGGATGGCGCTCGGGGCGCAGAGCGAGGACGTGCTGCGCATGGTGCTCGCGCGGGGGCTGGGGCTCGTGGCGATCGGTATCGCGGTGGGGTTCGCGAGCGCGCTGGCCGCCGGTCGCATGCTGTCGCACCTGCTCTTCGGAGTGAAGGCGACCGATCCCCTGACCTTCCTCGGCGTCGCCGCCATCCTGGGCCTCCTGGCCAGTGCGGCGATGTATCTCCCGGCGCGCCGAGCGGCGCGCGTCGACCCCGTGAGGGCCCTGCGTGCCGGCAGCTGATCGGAGCCCCGCAGCCGGCCGGCCTCCGGCGATGGAGAAGGTGCCGAACCTGTCAGAGCTCCTCGCGCTGCGGGCCACCCTCTCGCCGGAGCGCCCAGCGTACCTCTTCCTGGCGGACGGCGAGCGCGAGGCCGCGCGGCTCTCCTGGGGCGAGCTCGACCGCGGGGCGCGCGCGGTCGCCGCGGCGCTCCTGTGCCGGTGTGCACCGGGCGACCGCGCGCTCCTCCTCTACCCGCCGGGTCTCGACTTCGTCGTCGCCTTCTTCGGCTGCCTGTACGCCGGGGTGGTGGCGGTGCCCTGCTACCCGCCGCGGCCGCGCCGCGACGGCGCGCGCCTCGCCGCCATCGCGCGCGACGCCTCGCCGCGGCTGGCCTTGGCACCCGCTGCGCTCGCCGCGGCGGCCGATTCGCTCGCCGGCGAGGCGCCGGAGCTGCGGTCGCTCGCCTGGCTGGCGACCGACGCCCTGCTCCTCGCGCCGACGGATGGGGCGATGCCGGAGCTGCCGGCGGCCGGCGCCCCGGATACGCCCGCTTTCCTGCAGTACACCTCCGGCTCGACGGCGCTCCCCAAAGGGGTGATGGTGAGCCACGCCAACCTCCTCCACAACGAGCGGATGATCCAGGAGGCCTTCGGCCAGGACGAGGAGTCGGTGGTGGTGGGCTGGCTGCCGCTCTACCACGACATGGGGCTGATCGGCAACGTGCTCCAGCCGCTCCAGAGCGGCGGGCGCTGCGTGCTGATGTCGCCGGCGGCGTTCCTGCAGCGGCCGCGCCGCTGGCTGGAGGCGATCGACCGCTACCGGGGGACGACGAGCGGCGGCCCGAACTTCGCCTACGACCTCTGCGTCGACAAGATCGGTCCGCGCGAGCGCGCGGGGCTCGATCTCTCGAGCTGGCGGGTGGCCTTCAACGGTGCCGAGCCGGTGCGCGCCGAGACGCTCGACCGCTTCGCCGAGGCCTTCGCGCCCGCGGGGTTCTCGGCGCGGGCGTTCTTCCCGTGCTACGGCCTGGCCGAGGGGACGCTCCTCGTGACCGGCGGCCGGCCGGGGGAGGGCGCGAGGTCTCTCCGCGTGGACGCCGAGGCGCTCTCCCGCCAGGAGGCCACGGCCGCGGAGGGGGCCGCGACGCGCCGCCTCGTGAGCAGCGGCCGCCCCGGGCCCGGCCAGCGGGTCCTGGTCGTCGACCCGGAGGCGCGGACGGAGCTGCCGCCCGGCCGAGTCGGGGAGATCTGGGTCTCCGGCGCGAGCGTGGCGGCCGGTTACTGGGGTCGCCCGGAGGCGACGGAGAGCGAGCTCCGCGCCGTCCTCGCGGGCGGCGGCGGGCCATTCCTCCGCACCGGCGACCTCGGCTTCCTCTCCGGGGGAGAGCTCTACGTGACCGGCCGCAGGAAGGACCTGGTCATCCTGCGCGGGCGGAACCACTACCCGCAGGATCTGGAGCTCGCGGCCGAGGGGGCCCAAACGGCGCTCCGTCCGGGCGGCGGCGCCGCCTTCTCGGTCGAGATCGATGGCGAGGAGCGGCTGGTGCTGGTCTTCGAGGCGAACCGCCGCGTCGCCGCGGCGTCGGCGGTCGACGAGGTGGCGGCCGCCGTCCGGCGGGTGCTCGCCGAGGAGCACGAGGTGCAGCTCCACGAGCTGGTGCTCATCCGCCAGGGCTCGCTCCCCAAGACCTCCAGCGGCAAGGTCCAGCGCCAGGCCTGCCGCGCCCTCTACCTGGACGGCGAGCTGGCCGTCCTCGGGCGGAGCGCGCTCGGCACGGCGGCGCCAGCGGAGCTCCGCGGCGACTCCGCCGGGAGTCCCCTCGATGAGATCGAGAAGGTCCTTCGCGCCGCCCTGGTGCGCGCCGTGCGCCTCGATCCGGCGCGCATCGACCGCGAGCGGCCGATGATCTCCTACGGCCTCGACTCGCTCGCCGCGGTCGAGCTCTACAACGCCGCCGAGGCGGAGCTCGGCGCCGCGCCGTCGCTCACCGCGCTGCTCGACGGGATATCGCTCGCCGAAGCGGCCCGCGAGCTGGCGGCCAGCTCGCCCGCGGGGATCCCTGCCCCCCCGAAGACGGCGGACGCGGCCGAGCCCGGCGGCCCCGCGCTCCCGCTCTCCTTCGGCCAGCAGGCGCTCTGGATCCTCTACGGATTGGACCCGGCGAGCGCCGCCTACCACTTGGCCGGCGCGGCGCGCCTCACGGGCGATGTCGACCTCGCGCTCCTAGGCCGCGCCCTCGACCGCCTCGTCGCCCGCCACGAGGCGCTGCGCACCACCTACGCCGTCGGCGACGCCGGACCCGTGCAGCGGGTCCACCCCGCGGCGGCGGGCGTCCTGGCGCACGAGGAGGCGGCCGGCTGGAGCGCCGCGGAGCTCTCGCAGCGGGTGCGCGAGGCGGCGTTCCGCCCCTTCGACCTGGAGCGCGGGCCGGTCTTCCGCGCCGTGCTCTTCGCGCGGGGGACGGAGGAGCCGAGCGTGCTCGTCCTCGCCGTCCATCACATCGCCGCCGACTTCTGGTCGCTCGCCCTCCTAGTCAGCGAGCTGCGGGCGCTCTACGCTGGTGATGGGGGTGGCGGGGAGACCGCGCTCGCCGCCCCGGCCCTGCAGCCGGCGGAGCTGGCAAGAAGGCAGCGGAGGGAGCAGGCGGCCGGTCGCTACGACGACCTCCTCGCGAGCGCCCGCGGGGAACTCGCCGGTGCCCCTCCCCTCGAGCTCCCTCTCGACCGGCCACGGCCGGCTCTTCAGACCTGGCGCGGCGTGCAACGGGGCGGCCGGCTGGGAGCCGACGTCGCCGCGGCGACCGCGGCCCTCGGCCGCCGGCACTGCGCGACCCTCTTTATGGTGCTCCTCGCCGGGTTCGAGGCCCTCCTCGCCCGCTACGGCGGCCAGGAGGACTTCCTCGTCGGCACCCCGACCGCGGGCCGCTCGTCGCGCGCGCTCGAGGCGGTCGTCGGCTATCTCGTCAACCCGGTTCCCATGCGCGCCGACCTGGCGGGCGACCCCGACGTGCGGACGCTCGTTGCGCGCGCCCGCCGCGCCGCGCTCGCCGCCATGGCGCGCCAGGAGCTGCCGTTCGCCCTCCTCGCCGAGGGGCTGGGCGGGGAGCGCGACCCAAGCCGCCCGGCGGTCTTCCAGGCGATGGTGGCGCTCCAGCGCTCGCCGCGACCGGAGCTCGCGGGCCTCGCCGCCTTCGCCCTGGGAGAGGGGGAGGCCCGTCTCCCGTTGGGCGGCGGCGCGGTGCTCACCTCGCTCGCCCTCGACCCGCCGGGGGCGCAGTTCGACGTCCTGCTGCTTGCCGCCGAGATCGATGGCGATCTCGCCGCCGCGCTCCAGGTCAACGCCGACCTCTTCGACGCCGCGACCGCGGAGCGCATGCTGGGCCACCTCGCCTCCCTGCTCGCGGCGATGGCGGGCGGCGACGACCGCCGGCTCTCCGCCCTCCCGCTCCTCTCCCCGGCGGAGGAGCAGCAGCTGGTTCGCGAATGGAACGCCACCGCCACCCCGCGCCCGGCGGCCTCGCTGTCCGAGCTGATCGCCGCGCAGGCCGCGCGCACGCCGGAGGCCGTCGCCGTCTCCTGCGGCGAGGCGCAGCTGACCTACGGCGAGCTGGACCACCGGGCCGGCCGGCTAGCCAGACATCTCGAGCGCTGCGGCGTCGGCCCCGAGGTGAGGGTCGGGATCTGCCTCGAGCGGTCGCTCGAGCTGATCCTCGCCCTCGTCGCCACCTTGCGCGCGGGCGGCGCCTTCGTGCCGATCGACCCCTCGTATCCCGCCGAGCGGGTGGCCTACATGCTCTCCGACGCCCGCACCGCCGTGGTGCTGACGGAGGAGGCGGTCGCCGCCCGGCTGCCGGGGCACGCCGCGCGCGCCGTGCAAGTCGACCGGCGGGGGGAGTGGTGGGGCTCGCCGGGGAGGCCGACGCCGGCGCTGCCGCTGGACGGCCTCGCCTACGTCCTCTACACCTCGGGCTCGACGGGCCGCCCCAAGGGGGCGATGAACGGCCACCGCGCCATCGTCAACCGCCTGCGGTGGATGCAGCGGGCCTTCCCGCTCACCGCTGCCGATCGGGTTCTGCAGAAGACCCCGGCGAGCTTCGACGTCTCGGTCTGGGAGTTCTTCTGGCCGCTCATGATCGGCGCCCGCCTTGTCGTCGCGCGTCCCGGGGGGCACCTCGACCCCGCCTATCTGCGCGACGAGATCGCGGGGGAGATGGTGACCACCGTCCACTTCGTCCCGTCTCTGCTCCAGCTCTTCCTCGGCCAGCCGGGGCTCGCGGCCTGCGACTCCCTGCGGCGTGTGATCGCGAGCGGCGAGGCGCTCTCCCCCGAGCTCGCGGCCCGCTTCGACGCCACCCTAGGGGTGGCGGGGACGAGCTCCACAACCTCTACGGCCCCGCGGAGGCGGCGGTCGACGTGACCTGGTGGCCCTGCAGGCTCGACGCGCCCGCGCTACCGATCGCCATCGGCCGGCCGATCGACAACACCTCGATCCACGTCCTCGACCGCCGCCTGCGGCTGCTGCCCATCGGCGCGGCCGGCGAGCTCTGCATCGGCGGCGTGCAGGTCGGCCGCGGCTACCTCGGCCGCCCGGAGCTCACCGCCGAGCGGTTCCTCCCCGATCCGTTCGCCGAGGAGGCCGGTGCGCGACTCTACCGCACCGGCGACCTGGTGCGCCGCCGGCCGGGCGGCGAGCTGGAGTTCCTGGGGCGGCTCGACCATCAGGTCAAGGTGCGCGGCGTCCGCATCGAGCTGGGGGAGGTCGAGCGCGCCCTCGCGGCGCATGGCGCGGTGCGCGAGGCGGCGGTCGCCGCACGGCAGGACGACGGGCGGCTGCGGCTCGTCGCCTATGTCGTTCCGGTGGGCGAGGCGCCCACGGCGATAGCGCTGCGCGCCCACCTCCAGGAGATGCTGCCCGAGACCTCGATCCCGAGCGGCTGGGTGTTCCTCCCGCCCTGCCGCTCTCACCGAGCGGCAAGGTGGACCGGCGGGCGCTCCCCGCGCCGGAGCTCGCCGTGGCCGACGCTCCGTTCGCGATGCCGAGGACGCCCGCCGAGGAGGCGCTCGCCGCCATCTGGGGCGTGGTCCTGGAGCGCGAGCGGATCGGGATCCACGACAACTTCTTCGCTCTGGGCGGCGACTCGATCCTCGGTCTCCAGGCGCTCTCGCGGGCGGCGCAGGTAGGCCTCCGCCTTACCCTGAGAGAGCTCTTCCGCCACCCGACGATCGCCGAGCTGGCGCCGCTCGCGCGGGCGGCCGAGGGCGTGCCGGAAGCGGTCGAGCCGCTCGCCGGCGAGGTGCCCCTCACCCCGGTGCAGCGCGATCTCTTCGCGCGGGAGCTGCCGCGCCCGCACCACTGGAACTGGTCCGCGGCGGGGCTCGCGACCGTCCGCGAGCCGCTCGCGCCCGGCGTCCTCGAGCGGGCGCTCGCGGCGGTCGCGCGGTATCACGACGCCTTCCGCCTGCGCTTCCTGCGGTACGAGGGTAGCTGGCGGCAGCTCTACGCCGAGGACGACGCGGGCGCCGCCTGCGCGCGCGTCGACCTCCGCGCGCTCGCGAGCGGGGCGCAGCTGGCGGTTCTCGCCGCGGCCTGCGCCGCGGTGCAGGCGAGCCTCGACCTCGCGCGCGGGCCGGTCCTTCGCGCCGTCCTCTTCGAGCTCGGCGGCGGCCGGCCGGACCGCCTCCTCGTCGCCGTTCACCACCTGGTGATGGATGGTGTGTCGTGGCGCATCTTCGCCGAGGACCTGGAGGCCGCCTGCCGGCAGGCGGCGGCGGGCAAGGAGATCCGCCTGCCGCCGGCGAGTTCTCCCTTCGGTACCTGGGCGCGGCGCCTCACGGCCTTCGCTGCGAGCGACCTCCTCCTCGACGAGGCCACCTACTGGGCGGCGCAGGGCGGGGAGGAGGAGCCGCTGCCGGTCGACTTTCCGCGGCGTGACGGCGCCGGGCGCGAGTCCTCGGCGAGCTCCGTGCGCCGCACCCTCGGCACCGAGGAGAGCGCGGCGCTCGTCGCGGACGTGCATGCCGCCTACCAGACACGGGTCGAGGACCTCCTGCGCGCGGCCCTCATGCGTGCCCTCGCCCGCTGGACGGGCCGTCGCGTGCTCCGCGTCGACCTCGAAGGGCATGGAAGGGAAGAGCCTTCCCGGACCTCGACCTCACGCGCACGGTCGGCTGGCTCACCGCCGTCCACCCGCTGCGGCTCGACCTCGGGCCGGCGCGCGGCCCCGGCGAGGAGCTCAAGGCGATCAAGGAGCAGGGGCGCCGTATCCCGTCGGGCGGCGTGGGCTACGGCGTCCTGCGCCATCTGGCGGGCGCCGAGCTGCGCGAGGCGCCCGCCGAGGTGCTCTTCAACTATCTCGGGCGCGCCGATGGCGTCGCGGGCGCGCGCTTCGCCTGGAGGACGGAGCCGGGCGGCCCGGCCGTCGATCCCGCCGGGCGGCGCAGCCATCTCCTGACGGTGAGCTGCTGGCTCGCCGCGGGGCGGCTGGAGACGGAGTGGGGCTACAGCGCCGACCTCCACCGGCCTGAGACGGTCGAGCGCCTGGCGGAGGGCTTCCTCGCCGAGCTCGGCGGTGCTCGTCGCGCACTGTCAGGAGCCCGGCGCCGGCGGCTATTCGGCCTCGGACTTCCCGGAGGCGGAGCTCTCGGATCGGGAGCTCGAGAAGCTGTTGGGCAAGCTGGCCAGAGATCAGCAGGGAGCGTTGCGATGAAACCGGAAAACTTGGAATCGATCTACCGGCTTTCGCCGGTGCAGGAAGGAATCCTCTTCCACACGCTCTATGAGCCAGAGGAGAGGCTCTACTTCCGGCAGTTCGTCTGCACGCTTGACGGTCGGCTGGAGACCGCCCCATTCCAGCGTTCCTGGGCGCATGTGCTCCAGCATCACCCGGCGCTGCGCACGAGCTTCCACTGGGAGGACATGGCGCACCCCGTCCAGGTGGTCAACCGCCGGGTGCCCCTGCCGTGGCGCGAGGAGGACTGGCGTGCCTTTCCCGAAGACGAGCGCGAGCGGCGGCTCGCGGAGCTCCGCCATGCCGATCGCGAGCGCGGCTTCGACCTCGGGCAGGCGCCGCTCTTCCGCCTCACCCTGATCCGCACCGGCGATCTCGTCCATCACCTCGTCTGGAGCTTCCACCACCTCCTCGTCGACGGCTGGTGCATGCCGCTCCTCTTCCAGGAGGTCTTCACCGCCTACGAGGCGCTCGTCCAGGGGCTCGCGCCGGAGGCCGCCAAGGTGAGGCCCTACCGCGACTACATCTCCTGGCTGCGGCGCAAGGATCCCGCCGAGGCCGAGACGTTCTGGCGGCGCAGCCTGGCGGGTTTCACCGCCCCGATGCCCCTTGGCCTCGCCGCTCCGGGCGAAGGCCCGGCCGGCCGCCGCGGCACCGCCGATGTCGGCGTCGAGCTCTCCGCCGGCGCCACCGCCGCTCTGACCTCGCTCGCGCGGCGCCACGGCCTCACCGTCAACAATGTCCTCCAGGGGGCGTGGGCGCTACTCCTCGCGCACCACGGCGGCGAGCCGGACGTGCGTCTTCGGCACCACCGTGTCGGGCCGCTCGGCGCCGCTCGCGGGCATCGAGTCGATGATCGGCCTCTTCATCAATACCCTGCCCCTGCGCGTCGAGGTGGGAGAGGACGCTCCGCTCATCCCCTGGCTCCGCGCCTCCAGGAGCGCCATGCCGAGATCCTCCAGCACGAGCATTCGGCGCTCGTCGAGGTGCAGGGATGGAGCGGCGTGCCGCGCGGACTGCCGCTCTTCGAGAGCATCCTCGTCTTCGAGAACTACCCGTTCGACCGCGCCCTGACGCGCCAGATCGAGGAACGCATCGGCCTACGCGTTGACATCAAGCTCGGGGCCGACCCCTCGAACTATCCGCTCGCCCTCCTCGCCTTCGAGCGCGAGAGGCTGGCGCTCCGCCTGAGCTACGACACCGGGCGCCTGGAGGGGACGGCGGCACGCCGCCTGCTCAATCACCTGGAGCGCCTGCTCGTAGCGATGGCCGGCGGCGAGGGGCGCCGCCTCGCCGAACTCTGGCCGCTCGCCCTGGGCGAGGCGGAGCGGCACCAGCTCCTCCGCGAGTGGGGCGAGGGCCGGCCGGGCGTGCGCGGTACCATCCCCGCCCTCTTCGGCGAGCAGGCGGACCTCCGCGGTGGCGAGGTGGCGGTTGTCGCGCGCGAGGAGCGGTTGACCTACGGCGAGCTGGAGGCGCGGGCGAACCGCCTGGCGCACTACCTCTCGTCACTGGGCGTCGGGCCGGAGGTGCCGGTCGGCCTCTGCGTCGAGCGCTCGGCGGCGATGGTGGTGGGAGCGCTGGGGATCCTCAAGGCGGGCGGCGCCTACGTGCCGCTCGACCCGGCCTATCCGGCCGAGCGCCTCGCCTGGCTGCTCGCCGACACCCTGATGCCGGTCGTGGTGGGCGAGGAGGCAACGGTCTCGTCGCTCCCCATGACCGGCCTGACGCAGCTCGTGCTGCTCGACGCCGACGAGGACCTGATCCAACGGCAGAGCGCCGCGCGCCCCGAGCCGGGGCTCGCGGCGGAAAACCTCGCCTACGTGATGTACACCTCGGGCTCGACGGGGGAGCCGAAGGGAGTGGGTGTCGCGCACGCCGGCGTCGTCGCGCCTGGTGCGGGAGACGGAGTACGCCCGCTTCGGCGAGGACGAGGTGTTCCTGCAGCTCGCGCCGCTCTCCTTCGACGCCTCGACGCTGGAGATCTGGGGGCCGCTCCTGAACGGCGGCCGGCTGGTGCTGGCGCCGGCGGGCCCGCCCTCGCTCGCCGAGCTGGGCGGGCTGCTCGCTGCCGAGGGGGTGACGTCGCTCTGGCTGACGGCCGGGCTCTTCCACGAGATGGTCGAGCGCGAGGTCGAGGGCCTCCGCCCGCTGCGCCAGCTCCTCGCCGGAGGCGACGTGCTGCGGCCGTCGGCGGTGCGGCGGGTGCTCGGCGCGGTGCCGGGGCTCGAGGTGATCAACGGCTACGGCCCGACGGAGAACACCACCTTCACCGCCTGCCACCGAATGGCGGCGCCGCGGGAGGTGGGCGAGCCGGTGCCGATCGGCCGGCCGATCGCGGGCACGCGGGCCTACGTCGTCGACGCGGAGGGGCGGGCGCTGCCGGCCGGAGTGGCGGGCGAGCTCCTGGCCGGCGGCCTCGGCCTCGGGCGCGGCTACGTCAACCGCCCGGACCTGACGGCCGAGCGCTGGGTGCCGGACGGCCTGAGCGGCGGCTCCGGCGAGCGCCTCTACCGCACGGGCGACCTCGTGCGCTGGCGGTCGGACGGGGCGCTCGAGTTCCTCGGCCGCCTCGATGGCCAGGTCAAGGTGCGCGGCTTTCGCATCGAGCCGGGCGAGGTGGAGACGGCGCTCCGCGAGGATAGGTGGGTGCGCGAGGCGGCGGTCGTGGCGCGGGAGGTGGACGGCGACCGGCGGCTGCTGGCTTACGTGGTCCTCGGCGCCGGCGATAGCCTGACGCTCGCCGCGATGCGCGAGCGCCTCGGCCGCCGTCTGCCGGAGCACATGATCCCGACCGGCCTCGTGATCCTGGACGCGCTGCCGCTCACCGCCAACGGCAAGGTCGACCGCCGGGCGCTGCCCGACCCGGCGTCGGTCGCGGCGGCGGCGGAGTCGGCCGCGGTGGCGCCGCGCACGCCGACCGAAGAGGTTCTGGCCGCGATCTGGGGCGAGGTTCTGGGGGTCGAGCGGGTCGGCGTCTTCGACAACTTCTTCGACCTCGGCGGGCACTCGCTCCTCGCCACGCGGGTGATCTCCCAGGTGCGCGGCGCCTTCCAGGTGGAGATCGGCCTCCAGGAGCTCTTCGAGGAGCCGACCGTGGCGGCGCTCGCGGCGCGGGTGGAGCGGGCGGTCGGCGCGGGGGCCGGCCTCGAGGCGCCGCCGATCGAGCGCGTGGCCCGCGACGGCGAGCTGCCGCTGTCGTTCGCCCAGCAGCGGCTCTGGTTCATCGACCAGCTCGCCCCGGGCACTGCGCTGTACAACATCCCGATCGCGCTGCGAGCGAGCGGGGAGCTGAGAGTGGACGTGCTGTCGAGGGCGCTGGGCGAGGTGGTGCGCCGGCACGAGGCGCTGCGGACGGTGTTCGCGGCGGTCGAGGGGCGCGGCCGGCAGGTGATCCTGCCGCCCTCTGCCTTCCCACTGCCGGTCGTGGACCTATCGGGTCTTCCGGAGGCGGCGCGGGAGACGGTCGCGGCGGAGCTCGCGGACGCGGGAGGGCGAGCGGCCATTCGACCTCGCGAGAGGTCCTCTCCTGCGCGGCCTCCTAGTGAGGATGGAGGCGAGGCGGCACGCGATCCTCCTGACGCTTCACCACATCGTGGGCGACGGCTGGTCGATGGGCGTCCTGGTGCGGGAGGTGGCGGCGCTATACGAGGCGTTCTCGGCGGGGCTCGCGTCGCCTCTCCCGGAGCTCCCGGTGCAGTACGCGGACTTTGCGTCGTGGCAGCGGCGCTGGCTCTCGGGCGAGCTCCTGGCGCGGGAGCTGGGTTACTGGCGCGAGCGTCTCGCCGGAGTGCCGGAGCTCCTCGAGCTGCCGCTCGACCGGCCGCGGCCAGCGGTGCAGAGCTATCGCGGGCGGATGCAGCCGATCGCCCTCGGGGCCGAGCTGACGGCGGGCGCTTTCCGAGCTGTCGCGGTCGCAGTCGACGACGCTCTTCATGACGCTCCTCGCGGGGTTCCAGGTGTTGCTGTCGCGGCAGAGCGGGGCGGAGGATCTGGCGGTGGGATCGCCGATCGCGGGCCGCACGCACCGCGAGCTCGAAGGGCTGATCGGGTTCTTCGTCAACACGCTGGTGCTGCGGGGTGACCTCTCGGGCGACCCGCGGTTCGCGGAGCATCTGTCGCGGGTGAGGACGGAGACGCTGGCCGCCTACGCGCACCAGGACCTGCCGTTCGAGAAGCTGGTCGAGGAGCTGGCGCCGGCGCGAAACCTCTCCCACACGCCGCTCTTCCAGGTGGTCTTCGTGCTGCAGAACGCGCCGATGGGCACGCTAGCGCTCCCCGGCCTCAAGCTCTCGCCAATGGCGCGTGAGGCGAGCGCGGCCAAGTTCGACCTCGTCCTGGCCCTCACCGAGACGGCGGACGGGCTTGCGGGTTTCCTGGAGTATGACGCCGAGCTGTTCGACGCTACCACCATCCAGCACTTGGTCGAGCGCTTCGAGCGCCTGCTCGCGTGTGCGGTGGGCGATCCGGAGCGGCGGGTCGGCGAGCTGCCGCTCCTCGCGGCGGCGGAGCGGCACCAGCTCGTCGTCGAGTGGAACGCGACGGCGACGGGGTATCCGCGCGACGTCACCCTCGCCGAGCTCTTCGCGTGGCGCGCCGCGCGCCATCCGGGGCGGCCGGCGCTCTCCTACGGCGGCGTCGAGCTGACCTACGCCGAGCTCGCCCGGCGGGCGGGGTGCGTGGCGAGCCTCCTCAGCCGCCGGGGCGTCGCGCCGGGCGATCTGGTGGCGATCGCCATGGAGAGGTCGGCTTCGATGGTCGCCGCGCTCCTCGGCATCGTCGAGGCGGGGGCGGCCTACCTGCCGCTCGACGCGGGGTATCCGCAGGAGCGCCTGGAGCTGATGCTCTCAGACAGCGGCACGGCGCTCCTCTTGGCCGACGGCCCGTCCGCCGCGCGGCTCACCGCGGCGGGGGTCGAGGCCGTCGTCGTCGACGGCATTGCCGGCGGCCCGGCGGAGGAGGGGAGCGCGATCGCCGCCCCGCCGGCAGGCGCCGCGAGCCTCGCCTACGTCATCTACACCTCGGGGTCAACGGGGGCGCCCAAGGGCGTCGCGGTGACGCAGCGCGCGGTGGTGCGGCTGATCGAGGAGACCGACTACGTCGAGCTCGGCCAAGGCGACCGCATCGCACAGCTCTCGAACGTCTCGTTCGATGCCGCGACCTTCGAGATCTGGGGGGCGCTCCTCCGCGGCGGCACGCTCGTCGGGGTGCCCCAGGAGACGCTGCTTTCGCCGCGCGGGCTGGCGCGCTTCCTCGCCGAGGAGCGGATCGGCGTCCTCTTCCTCACCACGGCGCTGTTCAACCAGGTCGCCCGCGAGGCGCCGGAGGCCTTCGGCGGGCTCCGTTACCTGCTCTTCGGCGGCGAGGCGGCCGATCCCGGCGTCGTCCGCCGGGTGCTCGCGAGCGCCCCGCCGGAGCGCCTCCTCCACGTCTACGGGCCGACCGAGAACACCACCTTCAGCACCTGGTTCCGGGTCGAAGAGGTGGCGGAGGATGCGGTCACGGTGCCGATCGGCCGGCCAATCGCGAACAGCCGCCTCTATCTGCTCGACCGCCGCCTGGAGCCGGTGCCGCTCGGCGTCACCGGGGAGCTCTACCTGGGCGGCGACGGCCTCGCGCGCGGCTATCTGAATCGCCCGGAGCTGACCGCCGAGCGCTTCGTCGAGAGCCCGGCCCTCCCCGGCGAGCGCCTCTACCGCACCGGCGACCTGGCACGCCTCCTCCCGGACGGCAGCGTCGAGTTCCGCTGCCGCGCCGACCAGCAGGTGAAGCTGCGCGGCTTCCGCATCGAGCTTGGCGAGATCGAGGCGGCGCTCGCCGAGCACGCCGGGGTCGCCGAGGCGGCCGTCGTCCTGCGCGAGGACCTGCCGGCCGGGCGCGGGCTCATCGCCTACGTGGCCTCCGAGCCGGGAGGCGATCTCTCGGCCGCTGCCCTTCGCGTCCATCTGGCGACGAAGCTCCCGGAGTACATGGTGCCGGCCCATGTCGTCCCACTGGCCGCCCTGCCGCTGACGCCGAACGGTAAGGTGGATCGCCGCTGGCTCGCCGAGCAGGGGCCGCTGGCGGACGAGCGGCAGGCCGGCGGCGCGGCGGCGGGGCAGGCGCCGCGGACGCCGGCCGAGGAGCTGGTGGCGGGGATCTTCGCCGAGCTGCTCGGGGTGGAAGGGCCGGGGGCCGAGGCCGACTTCTTCGAGCTCGGCGGCCATTCGCTCCTCGCCACCCAGTTCGCCTCGCGCCTGCGCGAGGCGTTCGCCGTCGAGCTCCCCCTGCGCGCCATCTTCGAGCAGCCGACGGTCGCCGGACTCGCCCGCGCCGTCGACGATGCGGCGCGCGCCGAGCGCGGGCTCCCCGTGCCGCCGCTCGCGCCGGCGCCGCGGGACGGCGAGCTGCCGCTGTCCTTCGCCCAGCAGCGGCTCTGGTTCATCCACCAGATGAGCCCGGAGAGCCCGGCCTACAACATGGCGCTGCCGCTGCAGGTCGACGGCGCGCTAGACGTGGCGCTCCTCTCGCGGGTGCTCTCCGAGGTGGTGCGCCGCCACGAGACGTTGCGGACGCGCTTCGTCGCCTCCGGCGGCCGGCCTCTCCAGGCGATCGATCCGCCCGCCGCCCGGCCGCTTCCGGTCGTCGACCTGCGTGGCCTGCCGGCGGCCGCCCTTGCGGCGGAGGCGGCGCGGCTCCAGCGGGAGGAGGCGGTGCGCCCCTTCGACCTCGCCCGCGCGGCGGTGCGCATGGTGCTCCTGAGGCTCGGGGAGGAGAGCTGGGTGGCCTTCCTCACCATGCACCACATCGTCTCCGACGGCTGGTCGATGGGCGTCCTGGTGGGGGAGGTCTCCGCCCTCTATCGTGCCCTCTCCGAGGGGGGCGACTCGGGCCTCCCCGAGCTGCCGATCCAGTACGCCGACTTCGCCGCCTGGCAGCGAGGCTGGCTCGCGGGCGAGGTGCTCTCCGGCGAGCTGGGCTACTGGCGCGGCCGGCTGGCCGGCCTCCCGGCGCTCCTCGAGCTGCCGTTCGACCGCCCGCGGCCGGAGGTGCAGGGCTTCCACGGGGCCTCGGTCGCGGTGGCGCTGCCGCGCGGCCTCTCACGCGACCTCGCGGCGCTCTCGCGGCGGCGGGGGGCTACCGTCTTTATGACCCTCCTCGCCGGCTTCTCGGCCCTCCTCTCGCGCCTCTCGGGCCAGGAGGCCTTCGCCCTCGGCTCGCCGATCGCCGGGCGCACCCACCGCGAGCTCGAGGGGCTCATCGGCTTCTTCGTCAACACCCTCGTGCTGCGCGCCGACCTCTCCGGCGATCCCCGCTTCGGCGACCTCCTCTCGCGCGCCCGCGAGGAGACCCTGGACGCCTATGCACATCAGGACCTCCCCTTCGAGAAGCTGGTCGAGGAGCTGGCGCCGGAGCGGAGCCTCGCCCACACGCCGCTCTTCCAGGCGATGCTCGTGCTGCAGAACGCGCCGCTCGGCGCCCTGCGCCTGCCGGGCCTGACGCTCACGCCGCTCGACCGGGAGATGGGGACGGCGCCCTTCGACCTCACCTGGATGCTGACCGAGACGCCGGAGGGGCTCCGCGGGTTCGCCATCTACAACACCGACCTCTTCGACCCCACGACGATCGAGCGGCTGGCCGGCCGCTTCTCGACCCTGCTCGCGGCGGCCGCGGCGGCGCCCAAGAGCAGGGTGGCCGAGCTGCCGCTCCTCGACGCGGCCGAGCGGCACGAGCTCCTCCGCGAGTGGAGCCCGCGGCGGCCGGCGGTCGCGGGCTCGCTGCCGGAGCTCTTCGCGGAGCAGGTCGACCGGCGGCCGGCGGCGACCGCCCTCATCTCCGGCGAGGAGCGGCTCACCTATGCCGAGCTCGAAGGGCGGGCGAACCGCCTGGCCGCCCACCTGGCGCGCCTCGGCGTCGGGCCGGAGGTGCCGGTCGGCCTCTGCCTCGAGCGCTCGGCGGACCTCGTCGTCGGCATGCTCGGCATCCTCAAGGCGGGCGGCGCCTATGTGCCGCTCGACCCCGCCTATCCGGACGAGCGCCTCGCCCTCCTCGTCGAGGACCTGCGGATGCCGGTCGTCGTGGGGAGAGGGCGGCGCCTGGTGGATCTTGCGCTCCCCGGCGCGCCGCGGCTCGTGCTCCTCGACGAGGAGGGCGAGGCGATCGCCCGCCGGAGCGCCGCCCGCCCGCGCCTCCGCCTCGACGGCGAGAGCCTGGCCTATGTCCTCTACACCTCGGGCTCGACGGGGCGGCCGAAGGGCGTCGCCGTGCCGCACCGCGCCGTCGCCCGCCTGGTGCGGGAGGCCGACTACGCCCGCTTCGGAGAGGACGAGGTCTTCCTGCAGCTCGCCCCGGCCTCCTTCGACGCCTCGACGCTCGAGATCTGGGGCCCGCTCTTGAACGGCGGTCGCCTGGTGCTGCCGCCGCCGGGGCCGCCGTCGCTCGAGGAGCTGGGTAGGATGCTCGCGACCCATGGCGTGACGACGCTCTGGCTCACCGCCGGCCTCTTCCACGAGGCGGTGGAGGAGGCGTCCGCGGCCCTCCGCCCGCTGCGGCAGCTCCTCGCGGGAGGCGACGTGTTGCGGCCGCGCGCCGTGCGCCGCGCGCTGGCAGAGCTCCCCGGGCTCACCCTCGTCAACGGCTACGGGCCGACGGAGAACACCACCTTCACCTGCTGCCACCCGATGCACGAGCCGCCGGCCGCCGGTGCGGTGCCCATCGGGCGCCCGATCTCCGGCACCGAGGTCTATCTGGTGGACGCCTCCGGGCGGCTCGCGCCGGCCGGCGTCGCTGGCGAGCTCTTGGCGGGCGGCGCCGGTCTCGGCCGCGGCTATGTGGGCCTGCCGGAGCTGACGGCGGAGCGCTGGATCCCGGACGGCGTGAGCGGCCGGCCGGGCGAGCGCCTCTACCGCACCGGAGACCTGGCGCGCTGGCGCGCCGACGGCACGCTCGAGTTCCTCGGCCGTCTCGACGGCCAGGTGAAGGTGCGCGGCTTCCGCATCGAGCCCGGCGAGGTCGAGTCGGCGCTCGCCGCCGACGGGCGCGTGCGCGAGGCGGTCGTCGTGGCCGAGGCGCAGCCGGCGGGGGAGAAGCGGCTCGTCGCCTATGTCGTCCTCGAGCCGGGCGCGAGCCTCACCGCCGCTGCCATGCGCGAGCACCTCGGCCGGCGCCTCCCGGAGCACATGATCCCGGCGGCGCTCGTCGTCCTGGACGCCCTGCCGCTGACGCCGAACGGCAAGGTCGACCGCCGCGCTCTCCCGTCGCCCGAGACGCCGGGAACGCTGGGGACTGTGTCCGCGACCGGCTTCGTCGCGCTGCGCACGCCGGCCGAGGAGATCCTCGCCGCGATCTGGAGCGAGGTGCTCGGGGTCGAGCGGGTGGGCGCGCGCGACAACTTCTTCGACCTGGGCGGCCACTCGCTCCTCGCCACGCGGGTGATGTCGCAGCTCCGCGCCGCCTTCGGGGTGGAGCTGCCGCTGCGCGAGATCTTCGAGGAGCCGACGGTGGCCGGCCTCGCGGAGCGGGTGGAGCGCGAGGCGAGGGCTGGCGGTGCGCCGCCCGCGCCGCCGATCGAGCGGGCGCCGCGGGAGGGCGAGCTGCCGCTCTCCTTCGCCCAGGAGCGGCTCTGGTTCATCGACCAGCTCGGGCCGGGGAGCCCGCTCTACAACATCCCGCTCGCCCTGCGGGCGGCGGGGCGGCTCTCGGCGGGCGTGCTGTCGCGGGTGCTCACCGAGGTGGCGTGCCGGCACGAGGCGCTGCGCACGGTCTTTGCCGCCGACGGCGGGCGGCCGCGGCAGGTGATCCTGCCGCCCGGCGAGGTGGCGCTGCCGCGGGTCGACCTCTCGGCGCTGCCGCCCGCCGCGGCGGAGCGGGAAGCCGCCGCTCTCGCCGCCGCGGAGGCCGAGCGGCCGTTCGACCTCGCGCGGGGCCCGCTCTTCCGCGCCCTCGTCGCGGAGCTCGGCGAGGACGACCACGTGGTCCTTCTTACCCTCCACCACATCGTCGGCGACGGCTGGTCGATGGGCGTTTGGGTGCGCGAGGTGGCGGCGCTCTACGAGGCGTTCTCGATGGGTCTCGCGTCGCCTCTGCTGGAGCTTCCGGTGCAGTACGCGGACTTCGCGGTGTGGCAGCGGCGCTGGCTCTCGGGTGAGGTTCTGGCGCGAGAGCTGGGGTACTGGCGCGAGCGTCTCTCCGGTGTGCCGGCTCTCCTCGATCTGCCGCTCGACCGGCCGCGCCCGGCGTTGCAGAGCTACCGCGGGCGGATGCAGCCGATCGCCCTTGGAGTCGAGCTGACGCAGGCGCTTTCCGAGCTGTCGCGGACGTGCTCGGCGACGCTCTTCATGACGCTCCTCGCGGGATTCCAGGTGTTGCTGTCGAGGCAGAGCGGGGAGGAGGATCTGGCGGTGGGGTCGCCGATCGCGGGCCGTACGCACCGCGAGCTCGAAGGGTTGATCGGGTTTTTCGTCAACACGCTGGTGCTGCGGGGGGAGCTCGCGGGCGACCCGCGCTTCGCGGAGCATCTGTCGCGGGTGAGGTCGGAGGCGCTCGCCGCCTACGCGCACCAGGACCTGCCGTTCGAGAAGCTGGTCGAGGAGCTGGCGCCGGCGCGCAGTCTGGCGCACACGCCGCTGTTTCAGGTCTTGTTCGTCCTCCAGAACGCGCCGATGGGTCCACTGGAGCTTCCAGGTCTCACACTCACCCCTCTTGCCCAGGAGGCGAGCGCGGCCAAGTTCGACCTCGTTCTGGCGCTGACCGAGGGCGCGGGCGGCCTCGCCGGCTTCGTCGAGCACGACGCAGCGCTCTTCGACCGCACGACCGTCGAGCGCCTGGCGGGCCAGCTCTCCACCCTCCTCCGCGCCGCCGCCGCGGCGCCGGAGGCGCGCCTCTCTGAGCTGCCGCTCCTCGGGCCCGCCGAGCGGCAGCAGCTCGTCGTCGAGTGGCGCGATGGCGGCGCGATGGCGCCTCCCGCCGCCACCGTGCCCGCCCTCCTCGCCCTCCAGGCGGCGGGCCGACCCCAGGCCGACGCCGTCCTCCACGGGGGGGAGCGGCTGAGCCACGGCGAGCTGGACCGCCGTGCGGCCGTCCTCGCGGCGCGCCTGCGCTCGCTCGGGGCGGGACGGGAGTCGCGCGTCGCGCTCCTCGCCGAGCGCTCGCTCGACCTGGTGGTCGGTCTCTTCGGGATCTGGAAGGCCGGGGCGGCCGCGGTGCCGCTCGATCCCGCGCAGCCGCGCGAGCGCCTTGCTTGGCTCGTCGAGGACGCCGCGCCGGTGGCGCTCGTCGCGCAGCACGCCCTCCTCGAGACGGTCGCGGGACTGCCCGTCGCGCGGACGCCGGTCGCCTGGCTCGGTGAGGGGGAAGGAGCGACGGCGGAGCCTCCCGCGGAGGTCCGCGAGGGCGACCTCGCCTACCTCATCTATACCTCGGGCACGACGGGGGCGCCGAAGGCGGTCATGGTCGAGCACGGCGGGCTCCGGCATACGCTCTCGGCGGTGCAGGAGGTCTTCGGCTTCCGGGCCGGCGACCGCATGCCGGTCGTGGCGCCCTCCACCTTCGACATCTTCTTCTTTGAGCTCCTCACGCCGCTCCTCGCCGGCGGCGCCGCGGCGCTCGCCGACCTCCGCCCGGCCCTCGACGTGCCGCGGCTCGTCGACGAGCTCGCGGAGGCGACGCATCTCCACGCCGTGCCGGCGCTCATGCGGCAGGTCGTCGCGGCGACGCGGGAGCGGCGGGCGAGCTTCCCGCGCCTCCGGCAGGTGTTCGTCGGCGGCGACGCCGTGCCGCCCGATCTCCTCGCGGAGATGGCGGCGGCTTTCCCCGGCGCCCGCGTCGCCGTCCTCTACGGCCCAACCGAGGGGACGATCCTCGCCTCCTGGGACGGCGCCGGGCCGGGCGCCGGGAGCTGTCTCGGCCGGCCGCTGCCAGGCGTCGCCCTCGAGGTGCGCGACCGCCGTGGCGAGACGGCGCCGATCGGCGTGGCCGGCGAGCTCTGGATCGGCGGCCCCGGCGTGGCGCGCGGCTACCTCGGCCGGCCGGAGCTGACGGCGGAGCGCTTTGTGCCCGATCCGTCGGGCGCCGGGGCGCGGCTCTACCGCACCGGCGACCTCGCGCGCTTCACCTCCGCGGGGCGGCTGGAGTTCCTGGGCCGCGCCGACCAGCAGGTTAAGGTGCGCGGCTTCCGCATCGAGCCGGGCGAGGTGGAGGCGGCGCTCCGCGAGGACGCGGGGGTGCGCCAGGCGGCGGTCGTGGTGCGGGAGGTGGACGGCGACCGGCGGCTGGTGGCCTACGTGGTCCTTGGCGCCGGCGAGAGCCTGACGCTCGCCGCGATGCGCGAGCGCCTCAGTGCCCATCTGCCGGAACATATGATCCCGACCGGCCTCGTGGTCCTGGACGCGCTGCCGCTCACCGCCAACGGCAAGGTCGACCGCCGGGCACTGCCCGCGCCCGAACTCGCCGAGGCGGCGGCGCCGGGCGCGGCGGCGCCGCGCACGCCGACCGAGGAGGTGCTGGCCGCGATCTGGGGCGAGGTGCTGGGGATCGAGCGGGTCGGCGTCTTCGACAACTTCTTCGACCTGGGCGGCCACTCGCTCCTCGCCACGCGGGTGATCTCTCAGGTGCGCGGCGCCTTCCAGGCGGAGATCGGCCTCCAGGAGCTCTTCGAGGAGCCGACCGTGGCGGCGCTCGCCGCGCGGGTGGAGCGGGCGGTCGGCGCGGGGGCCGGCGTCGAGGCGCCGCCGATCAAGCGGGTGCCCCGCGACGGCGAGCTGCCGCTGTCCTTCGCCCAGCAGCGTCTGTGGTTCATCGACCAGCTCGAGCCCGAGAGCCCGGCCTACAACATGCCAATGCCGCTGCGCCTCGCCGGGCGGCTCGACCGCTCGGCGCTCGAGCGTTCGCTCGCCGCCGTCGTCGCCCGGCACGAGGCGCTCCGCACCCGCTTCCCGGCTGTCGCCGGGCGGCCGGTGCAGGTGATCGACCCGCCGCCCGCACCGGGGATCCCGCTCGTTGATCTGCGCGCCCTGCCGGCCGGCCGCCGACGCCGCGAGGTTGCCGAGCTCGACCGTCAGTACGCGACCCGTCCGTTCGACCTCCCCCGCGGGCCGCTCCTCCGCGCGGCGCTCTTGCACGAGGAGGATGATGCTTGGACGGCCCTCTTCTGCCTCCACCACATCGTCTCCGACGGCTGGTCGCTCGGCGTCCTGGTGCGCGAGATCTCGGCCCTCTACCGGGCGTTCGCCCGCGGCGAGGAGGCGGAGCTCCCGGAGCTCCCCGTCCAGTACGCCGACTTCGCCGTCTGGCAGCGCGCCTGGCTCGCCGGCGAGGCCCTCGACGGGCTCGTCGAGCACTGGCGCGGGCGCCTCGCTGGCGCCCCGGCCCTCCTCGAGCTGCCGCTCGACCGCCCGCGCCCGCCGGTCCAGGGCGTCGCCGGCGCCATGCGGCCGCTGTCCCTCCCGGCCGAGCTCGCGGCTGGACTGCGAGCCGTCGCGCGGCGCGAGGTCGCCACCCCCTTCATGGTCCTGATGGCGGGCTTCCAGGCCCTCCTCGCGCGCCTCTCCGGGCAGCTCGACGTGGTCGTCGGCACGCCGATCGCGGGCCGTACTCACCGCGAGGTCGAGGGCCTCATCGGCTTCTTCGTCAATACCCTCGCCCTGCGCGGCGACTTGGGCGGCGATCCCCCCTTCGACGAGATCGTCCGCCGGGCGCGCGCCGCGGCGCTGGACGCCTACGCTCACCAGGAGCTGCCGTTCGAGCGGCTGGTCGAGGAGCTGGCGCCGGAGCGCAGCCTCGCCCATGCGCCGATCTTTCAGGTCGTCATGGCGCTCCAGAACGCACCAGGCGGCCCGCTCGAGCTGCCGGACCTGCTCCTCGAGCCGCTGGCCGCCGCCCGCGACGCGGTGCAGTTCGACTGGACCTTGGACTTGACCGAGGCCGCCGACGGCATCCTCGGCATCCTGCAGTACCGCACCGACCTCTTCGACGGGGCGAGCGTCGAGCGCGCGCTCGCCCAGCTCGCGACGCTCCTCGCGGGGGCCGCCGCCGACCCCGGGCGCCGGCTGGCGGAGCTGCCGCTGCTGTCGGCGGGCGAGCGCCATCAGCTGCTGACCGAGTGGAGCGGCGGCCGGGAGACGGCGCCGCCCGCGGGCGACCTCGTCCACGAGCTCTTCGCCGCGCAGGCCGCCCGCACGCCGGAGGCGTCGGCGGTCCTCGGCGGCGGCCGGGAGCTGAGCTATGCCGACCTCGACCGCCGCTCGAGCCAGCTCGCGCGCCACCTGCGCGCGCTGGGCGTCGGCCCCGAGGAGCGGGTCGCCGTGCAGGTCGAGCGCTCGCCCGAGATGCTGGTGGCGCTCCTGGGCGTGCTCAAGGCCGGCGGCGCCTACGTGCCGCTCGACCCGGCCTATCCCGCCGAGCGGCTCGCCTATCTCCGGGAGGACTGCGGGGCCCGCGTCGTCCTCACCCAGGAGCGGCTCGAGGGGCGGCTCGCGGCGGGGGTCGGCGCCGCGGCGGCGCAGACCGTCCGTCTGGACGCCGACTGGCCGCGGATCTCCCGCCGCTCGACGCGGCTGCTCGCCCGCGCCGCCTCGGCCGGCAACGCCGCCTACGTCATCTACACCTCGGGCTCGACGGGCTGCCCGAAGGGGACGGTCATCACCCACCGCTCGCTCGTGAGCTACTCGCAGGGCCTGGCCGCCTGGCTCGGCCTGGGAGCCGGCGACCGCTTCCTCCAGTTCGCGTCCTTGAGCTTCGACGTCTCGGTCGAGGAGATCTTCCCGGCGCTCCTCGCGGGCGCCGCCGTGGTGCTCCGCGATCCCGCCGAGCTGGCGACCGGCGAGGGGCTCCGGCGGGCGATCGACGAGGAGGGGGTCACCGTCGTCGAGCTCCCCACCGCCTTCTGGCACGAGTGGGTGTACGGGCTGGAGCGCTCGGGCGAGCAGCTGCCGGAGAGCCTGCGCTGGACGCTCGTCGGCGGCGAGACGATGCTCCCCGAGCGCCTCGCGGCCTGGCGGCGGCTCGACGCGGACCTCGTCCACGTCTTTGGCCTCACCGAGGTGACGGTGACCTCGACGCTCCATCGGGCCGAGCGTACCGCCGTCTCCGCCCTCCTCCCCATCGGCCGGCCGTTCGGCGAGAACCGGGCCTACGTGCTCGACGGATCGATGCGGCCGGCGCCGGCCGGGGTGGCCGGCGAGCTCTACCTCGGCGGCAGCGGCGTCGCCCGCGAGTACCTGGGACGGCCGGAGCTGACCGCCGAGCGCTTCGTGCCGAGCCCCTACGGCGATCCCGGCGAGCGGCTCTTCCGCACCGGCGACCTGGCGCGCTGGCTCGCCGACGGCAACCTCGAGTTCCTCGGCCGCCGCGACCGGCAGGTCAAGGTGCGCGGCTTCCGCATCGAGCCAGGCGAGGTCGAGGCGGCGCTCGCCGCGCTGCCGGGCGTCCGCGAGGCGCTGGTCGCCGCCCGGCGCTACGGCCCGGGCGACGACCGGCTCGTTGCCTACCTCGTCGCCGACGGCGAGGTCGCCGCGCCGGGCGAGCTCCAGGCCCTCCTCGGCCGCTCGCTGCCGCACTACATGGTGCCGTCGTACTTCGTGACGCTCGACGCCTTCCCGCTGTCGCCGAACGGCAAGGTCGACCACCGCGCGCTGCCGGCGCCGGAGGAGGCCTGGCTTGGGCCGGAAGCGGGCTACGTCGCGCCGCGCAATCCGCTCGAGGAGGTGCTCGCAGGGATCTGGAGCGACGTGCTCCAGGTCGAGCGGGTGGGCGTCGACGACAGCTTCTTCGCGCTCGGCGGGCACTCGCTCCTCGCCACCCAGCTCGCCTCGCGGGTGCGCGACGCCTTCGGGGTCGAGCTGCCGCTCCGCACGGTCTTCGAGCAGCCGACCGTGGCCGGCGTCGCCGGGGTCGTCGCCGAGCTCCAGCGCTCCGGGGCGGGGCTCGCGGCGCCGCCGATCGAGCGGGTGCCCCGCGACGGCGAGCTGCCGCTATCGTTCGCCCAGCAGCGGCTCTGGTTCCTCGACCAGATGGAGCCCGAGCAGCTCCGCCTACAACGTGCCGATGCGCGCTCCGCCTGCGAGCGGTGAGCTCGACATGGCGGCGTCGCCGGTGCGCTGGGGCGCATGGCCGAGCGGCACGAAGTGCTGCGCACGGTTTCGCCGCGGTCGAGGGGCGCGGCCGGAGCAGGTGATCGCTGCCGCCTTGGCGCCGCGGTGCCGGACCTCGTGGATCTCGCCGCGCTCCCTGCCGCGGCGCGGCGAGGAGGAGGTCGCGGCGGCGCTCGCGCACGAGGAGGGCGACGCGGCCGTTCGACCTCGAGCGCGGGCCAGTGCTCGCGCTCGACCATGCTCCGGCTGGCCGGCCGAGGAGTGGGCGGCCCTCTTCACCATGCACCACATCGCGAGCGACGGCTGGTCAATGGGCGTCTTGGTGCGCGAGGTGTCGGCGCTCTACGTGGCCGCCGCGGCGAGGGTATCGCGGCGCGCTTGCCCGAGCTGCCGGTGCAGTACGCCGACTTCGCCGCGTGGCAGCGCCGCTGGCTCGCCGGCGAGGCGCTGGAGCGCCGAGCTCGCCTACTGGAAGCACGCGCTCGCCGGGGCGCCAGCCCTCCTCGACCTGCCGTTCGACCGCCCGCGACTGGCGGGGGAGGGCTGGGGGAGCGCGGCAGCGCTGGCTCGCCGTGCCGCGCCCCCTGGCGGCTCCGCTCTGCGCCCTCGGGCGCGGGAGAGGGGGCGACGGTCTTTATGGTGGCCTCCTGGCCGGCTTCCAGGCGCTGCTTTCGCGTCTCTCCGGGCAGGCGGACCTCTCGGTCGGCTCGCCGATCGCCGGGCGCACGCGCCGCGAGGTGGAGGGCCTGATCGGGTTCTTCGTCAACACCCTTGTCCTGCGAGGTGACCTGACCGGCGCGCCGGGGTTCGCCGAGCTCTTGGCGCGCACGCGGCGGCGCACCCTCGATGCCTACGCAGCACCAGGACCTGCCGTTCGAGAAGCTCGTCGAGGAGCTGGCGCCGGAGCGGAGCGTCCTCTACACGCCGCTCTTCCAGATCCTCTTCTAGATGCAGAACGCGCCGGTCGAGCCGCTCGCGGTGACCGGCCTCATGCTCACGCCCCTCGCCTTCGAGAACCGGCGCCTCGCAGTTCGAACTCATGCTGACCATGAGCGGAGGGGACCGCGGGCCTTGGCGGTTCGCTCGTCTACGCCCCCACCCTCTTCGACGGGACGACGATCGACCGCTTCCTCGGCGCCTGGCTCACCCTCCTCCAGGGCGTCGTCGACGGCCCGCGGCGGAGCCTCGCCGAGCTGCCGATCCTGGACGCCGCCGAGCGCCACCAGCTCCTCGTCGAGTGGAGCCCCGCGGTGCGCCCCGCCTCCGCCGCGCGCACCGCGCACGAGTTCTTCGAGCGCCAGGCGGACCGCGATCCGGGGGCGGTGGCGATCGAGCACGCGGGCGAGGGGATCACCTACGGCGAGCTCGAGGAGCGCGCCAACCGCCTGGCGGCCTACCTGCGGTCGCTCGGGGTCGGGCCCGAGGTGCCGGTCGGGCCTCTCGCTCGAGCGCTCGCCGGCGCTCGTCGTCGGACTCCTCGGGATCTGGAAGGCGGGCGGCGCCTACGTGCCGCTCGACCCCTCCTATCCGTCCGAGCGCCTCGCCTTCCTCCTCGAGGACTCGCTGATGCCGGTCCTCGTCGCCGAGGAGCGGCTCCTCGACCGGCTGCCGGCCGCCGGCTTCGCGCAGCTTGTGCTGCTCGACGCCGACGGCGAGCGGATCGCGCGCTCGCCGGCCGTGCGGCCGGCGCCCGCGGCGGTTGCGGAGAACCTGGCCTATGCGATCTACACCTCGGGCTCGACGGGGCGGCCGAAGGGCGTCCTCGGTCGCCCACGGCGCGCTCTGCGCCTATCTCGAGTGGGCGGCGGAGGCGTACGGCGCGGCGGCGGGCGGCGGCTCGCTCGTCCACACCTCGATCTCCTTCGACTTGACCATCACGAGCCTCCTCGTGCCTCTCCTGCGCGGCGAGACGGCGGTCCTGGTGCCCGAGTCGGCGGGGGTCGACGGCCTCGCGGCGGCGCTCCGCGGCCGCCGGCGTAGCGGCCTCCTCAAGCTGACGCCGAGCCACGCGCGCCTCCTCGGCCGCGAGCTCGCGCCGGGCGAGCTCCAGGCTGCGGCGACGCTCGTCGTGGGCGGCGAGGCGCTCGCGGCGGAGGATCTCGCGGCCTGGCGCGAGGGGGCGCCGGGGACGCGGGTGTGCAATGAGTACGGGCCGACCGAGGCGGTTGTCGGCTGCACCCTCCACGAGACCCTCGCCGGAGATCTCCGCCCGGGCCGGTGCCGATCGGCCGCCCGATGCCGTACGCGCGGATCCGCCTCCTCGACCACAGCCTGCAGCCTGTCGCCCTGGGCGCCGTCGGCGAGCTCTCGGTCGGCGGCCCGGGGCTCGCCCGCGGCTACCTCGGCCGGCCCGACGTGACGGCGGAGCGGTTCGTCCCCGACCCCACCGGCGAGGCGGGCGAGCGGCTCTACCGCACCGGCGACCTGGCGCGGCACCGGGCTGACGGCGTCCTCGAGTACCTCGGGCGGGCCGACCATCAGGTGAAGATCCGCGGCTTCCGCATCGAGCCGGGGGAGATCGAGGCGGCGCTCGCCGAGCACCCGCGGGTGCGCGAGGCGGCGGTCCTGGCGCGCGACTTCGCTCCCGGCGACCGGCGCCTCGTCGCCCACGTCGCGGCCGAGGCGGGCGACCTCGCGGCCGAAGAGCTGAGGGGCTTCCTCGGGGAGAAGCTGCCCGCCTACATGGTCCCCGCGGCCTTCGCCTTCCACGGCGAGCTGCCGCTCTCCGCGAACGGCAAGGTCGACCGCGCGGCGCTCGCCCTTTGGCAGCGCTTCGAGGAGCAGGTGGCCAAGGGTGGCGGCGCGCCGCGCGACGAGACCGAGCTCGTCCTGGTGCGCATCTGGGAGGAGGTCTTGGGCATCCCCGAGGTGGGTGTCGCGGACAACTTCTTCGACCTCGGCGGCCACTCCCTCCTCGCCGTGCGGCTCCTCGCCGAGATCGAGGAGCGCCTGGGGCGCCACCTCTCGCTCACCACCCTCTTCCAGGGGCCGACGGTCGAGCAGCTCGCCGCCTTCCTGCGCGGCGGCGGCGCGGAGGAGGCGCGGCGGCCGATCGTCGTCCCCATCCAGACCCAGGGTGGGAAGCGGCCTTTCTTCTGCGTCCACGCGGTGGGGGGGAACGTCTTCTCCTTCTTGGAGCTCGCCAGGCGCCTGGGCCCGGAGCAGCCGTTCTACGGCCTCCAATCGCCGGAGCCCGCGGCGATGGCGGAGACGGTCGAGGAGATGGCGGCGAGCTACGTCGACGCCATCCGCCAGGTGCAGCCGGTGGGACCCTATGCGCTGGGCGGCTGGTCGATGGGGGCGGTGGTGGCCTTCGAGATGGCGCGCCAGCTACGAGCCATGGGCGAGACGGTGCGCCCGCTCGTCATGATCGACGCGCCGCAGCCTCCCGCCGGGCAGACGGTCGAGTCGGTCGACCGCGCGGACCTCGTCGCCGGCTTCGCCCGCGAGCTGACGGGGAGAGAGCTGCCGATCGAGCCCGCCGAGCTCCGGCGCCTCGGCCCGGCCGAGCAGTTCGCCGCCGTCCTCGCGCTCGCCAAGGAGTCGGGGGCGCTCCCGGCGAGCTCGGCTGCGGCACAGCTCACCGAGCTCTTCGAGATCTTCCGCAGGAACCTGGCGGCGCTCGCCGCCTTCCGGCCGGGCGTCTACGAGGGGGCGATCGACTGGTACCGCGCGAGCGCCACCCGCGAGCAGGAGCCGGAGGAGGGGTGGGCGGCGCTCGCCGCCGGCGGCCTCGCCGTGCATCTGGTGCCCGGCGACCACTACTCGATCCTGCGCGTGCCACAGGTCGCCGAGCTCGCAGCGCAGCTCAGGCGGGCGCTCGATGAGGCCGGCCTGCCGGCGTCCCAGGACCTGGAGCCGGCGCCGCTCGACGAGCGCCCGGACCGCCACGACCGCGGAGAGAGATGAGGAGGCCCGATGCCTGAGCTCTTGCAGTTGATTCCCTCGCTGGTGCGCTTCGCTTCCAGCGCCCGCGCCGCGCGGTGGAAGCTCGGCCTGATCGTCATCGCCGCCGCGATCGGCGGCTTCGCGAGCACCGGCCTCGTGGCGCTCATCAACGCCGCCCTCCACGAGGGGGCGCGGAGCGATCTGCTCGCGGCCTTTGCCGGCCTCTGCGTCCTCGTGCCGGTGGCGCGCTTCGCCTCCTCCTGGCTCCTCGTGCATCAGATCCAGGACGTCGTCTACAACCTGCGCCTGGAGCTCAGCCGGCGCATCCTCGCCTCGCCGTTGCGGCGGCTTGAGGAGGTGGGAGCGCCTCGTCTACTCGCCACCCTGACCGAGGACATCGACGCGATCACCAACGCCATGAGCAGCCTGCCGCTCTTGAGCCTCCACCTCGCGGTGATCGCCGGCTGCCTCGCCTACCTCGCCTACCTGTCGCCCAAGCTCCTCCTCTTGGTCCTCGCCTTCGCGGCCGTGGGCATCGCCTCCTACAAGCTGCCGATAACGCGCGCCCAGCGGCACTTCGACACCATGCGCGAGGAGTGGGACCGCATGTTCGGCCACTTCCGCAGCCTCACCCAGGGGACGAAGGAGCTCAAGATCCACGCGCCGCGGCGGGAGGCGTTCCTCTCCGAGCACGTCGAGCGCACCGCGGGGGCGATTCGGCGCCACAGCCTGGCCGGCAACGCCATCTTCATCGCCGCCAATACCTGGGGGCAGATGCTCTTCTTCGTCGCCATTGGCCTCATCCTCTTCGGCGCATCCCGCTTCCTCGCCGTCACCCCGCGGGCGGCGAGCGGCTACGCGCTGGTGATCTTCTTCATGGCGACGCCGCTCGACGTCCTCCTCAGCATGCTGCCGCAGCTCGGCCAGGCGGTGGTGGCGGTGCGCAAGATCGACCGCCTCGGCCTCTCGCTCGCCGAGCGGTCCCCGGCCCCCGCCCTGGCGGCGCGCTGCGCGCCGGTCGCCTGGTCGAGCCTCGAGCTGCGCGGGGTGACCCACAGCTACCGGCACGAGCGCGACGAGGAGATCTTCACTCTGGGGCCCCTCGACTTCGCGGCCCGCCCCGGCGACCTCGTCTTCATCGTCGGCGGCAATGGCAGCGGCAAGACTACCTTCGCCAAGCTGCTGTGCGGCCTCTACACGCCGGAGGCAGGCAAGGTACGGGTGGACGGCCGGGCGGTCGAGGAAGAGACGATCGAGGCCTACCGGCAGATGTTCTCCGTCGTCTTCACCGACTTCTACCTCTTCGAGAGCCTCCTCGGCCTCTCGGCGCCGTACCTCGGCGAGCGAGCGCAGCTCTACCTCGCCCGGCTCCAGCTCGACCGCAAGGTGAAGATCGAGGGCGGCGGCCTCTCGACCATCGACCTCTCCCAGGGCCAGCGCAAGCGGCTCGCCCTCCTCACCGCCTACCTGGAGGACCGCCCCATCTACCTCTTCGACGAATGGGCGGCCGATCAGGACCCCTACTTCAAGGAGGTCTTCTACCTCCAGCTCCTCCCCGAGCTGCGGGCGCGAGGGAAGACCGTCTTCGTCATCACCCATGACGACCGCTACTACGGGGTGGCCGACCGCATCGTGAAGCTCAACTACGGGCGCATCGACTTCGACGGGCCGACCGACGCCTATGGCCATCCCGCAGTCGCCGGCGAAGCCTCGGTGGTGACGACATGAGGCGGCCTGTCCTCCGACGGCTGGGAGCGGCGCTTCTCCTCGCCGCGGCCGCCCTCCTGCTCCTCGCCGGCGCCATCGCCCTCTGGGTCCATCACCGGCTGGCCGCCGACCTGCCGCGCACCTCGGGGCGTCTCGCGGTGCGTGGGCTTAGGACGCCGGTCGCTATCGAGCGCGACGAGCTCGGCATCCCGTCCATCGCCGGCGCAAGCCGGCGCGACGTCGCCTTCGCGACCGGCTTCGTCCACGGCGAGGACCGCTTCTTCCAGATGGACCTCCTGCGCCGCCGCGCGGCGGGCGAGCTCTCCGAACTCTTAGGGCCCGCCACCCTCAAGGCCGACTCGGGCATCCGCCTCCACCTCTTCCGCGCGCGGGCGCGGCGCATCGTCGCGGCGAGCCCGCCCGAGGTCCGCGACGTCCTCGCCGCCTACGCCGACGGCGTCAATGCCGGCCTGCGCAGCCTCGACAGCCCGCCCTTCGAGTACCTCGTGCTGCGCGTCGACCCGCGCCCCTGGCGGCGGGAGGACTCGGCGCTCGTGCTCCTCACCATGTTCACGCAGCTCGAGGACATCGATGGCGCCGAGGAGTCGGCCCTGACCCTCATGCGCGACAAGCTGCCACCGGAGCTCTTCCGCTTCCTCGTCCCGCCGGGCTCGGAGTGGGACGCACCGCTCGTCGGCGCACCGCCATCTCCGGTGCCACCGCCCGGCCCCGAGGTCCTCGACCTGCGCCGCGGGGCAAGCGCGCCGGCAGCCCGGCAGGCTGCCGCGGCGGGCAGGCTGGCGGCGCCGCCCCGGTGCTGGGCGAGCAACAGCTGGGCGGTCGCCGGCCGCCTCACCGCGAGCGGCGCCCCGCTCCTCTCCAACGAGCTCCATCTGGGCCTCTCGGTGCCCAACATCTGGTACCGCGTGGAACTCTCCTGGCCAGATGGAGCCGGCGGCCGGCGCACCGTCACGGGCGTCACCCTGCCCGGCGCGCCGGCGGTCGTCATCGGCAGCAACGGGCGGGTCGCCTGGGGCCTCACCAACAGCATGCTCGACACCAGCGATCTGGTCCTCCTCGACCTCGACCCGCGCCAATCCGGCGTCTATCGGACCCCCGAGGGCCCGCGGCGCCTCGTCCGCCGCGAGGAGGTGGTGAAGGTGAAAGAGGAGCCGGATCGGCGGCTCGCGGTCGACTGGACGATCTGGGGGCCGGTGCTCCCCAAGGACCGGCTCGGCCGCCAGCGTGCGGTGCGCGCGATGGTCGACGAGGACGGCGCCGCCGACTTCGGCATCCTGCGCCTGGAGGACGCCACCCGGCTGGAGGAGGCCCTGGACGCCGCCAACCGGAGCGGCGTGCCGGCGCTCAACTTCCTCGCCGCCGACGCGATGGGTCGCATCGGCTGGACGATCGCCGGGCGGCTGCCGCGGCGGGTCGGCTTCGACGGCGAGGTCGCGGCCTCCTGGTCGGACGGCAGCCGACGGTGGGACGGCCTCCTGCCGCCCGCCGCGGTACCGCGGCTCGTCGATCCGCCGTCGGGCCGCCTCTGGACGGCGAACAACCTCGCGCTGGCGGGGCCCGCGGGGGCGCCGCTCGGCCGCGGCCAGTTCGCCTTGGGCGCCCGCGCCCGCCAGATCCGCGACGACCTCCTCGCCCTGCCGCGGGCCGACGCCGACGCCATGCGCCGCATCCAGCTTGACGACCGCGCACTCTTCCTGGCGCGCTGGCACGACCTGCTGCTCCAGGTGCTGACGCCGCAGGCGGTGGCGGCGGACCCGCGCCGCGGCGAGCTGCGCCGCCTGGTCGAACACTGGGGAGGACGCGCCAGCGTCGACTCCGCCGGCTACCGCATGGTGCGCGCCTTCCGGGTGATGGCGGCCGGCGACGCCTTCGCGCCGCTCACCGCCGCCTGCCGGAAGGCCGATCCCGATTTCGACTACACCGCGACCGTTCTCCAGTACGAGGCGCCGCTCTGGCAGCTCGTCACCCGGCGGCCGCCGAACCTGCTCGACCCCAAGTACGCGAGCTGGGACGATCTGCTCCTCGCCGCGGCGGACGAGGTCGTCGCCTCCTATGCCGGGCAGGGGCCGCTCGCCGAGCGCACCTGGGGCGAGCGCAACACCTCGGCGATCGAGCACCCGATGAGCGGCAGCCTGCCGCTCGTCGGTCCTCGCCTCTCCATGCCGCCGCGCCAGCTCCCCGGCGACGAGGACATGCCGCGCGTGCAGCAGCCCTCCTTCGGCGCCTCGCTACGCATGGTGGTATCGCCCGGGCGTGAGGGGGAGGGGATCTTCCAGATGCCGGGCGGCGAGAGCGGCAACCCTATCTCGCCCCACTACGAAGACGCCTATGAGGCCTGGGTCGAGGGAGCGGCAGCCCCGTTCCTGCCCGGCAAGGCGAAGACCAAGCTGGAGCTGGTGCCGCGGCGATGAGCCGCGCGGCGTGGGATCGCTCCCGGACCGAAATGCTCGTTCCCCACGTGTGAAGGAGGCTCGAAGTGATGTCGCAGCAGAGATCCATCCGCTGGGCGGCGCTGCAGCACGCCCGCCAGATCACCGCGCTCCTGGGCAACTGGGCTGACAACTTGCGCTGGAGGAACCGCTCATGAAACTGGCTCCGGCCCTCCTCGAGCAATGGATGAGGAGGTTCTACTTCGACACCGACTTCGACATCGGGAGCAGCGGCGTCGAGGACTTCTCGCTCGCCGACCTGAGGTGCCTCGTCGGCCTCACCCTGGAAGAGCTCGACGGCGTGGTCTTTCACGACAGCCAGACGCTCGGGGCGAGCGGGCTGCGGCGCGCCATCGGCGAGCGACTCGCCCAAGGGCGCGCCGACTCCGTCATGGTCACCCACGGCTCGACGGATGCGAACTTCATGATCATGCACGCGTTCCTCGAGCCCGGCGACGAGGTCCTCGTCCTCGATCCCTGCTACCAGCAGCTCTACGGCGTCGCCGAGGCGATCGGCTGCCGGCTCCGGCACTGGGAGCTCCGCTTCGACCTCGGCTGGCGGCCGGACATGGACGAGCTCGCGAGCGTCTTGACGCCCGCGACCCGCATGGTCGTCGTCAACTTCCCGCATAACCCCACCGGCGCGAGCCTCACGCCGGACGAACTGAAGGCGCTCGTCGCGGCGGTTGCGCGGGCGGGGGCCTACCTCGTCTGGGACGGCGCCTTCGGCGAGCTCACTTACGACGAGCCGCCGCTCTCGCTGCCGATCGACTACGAGCTCTCGCTCTCAATGGGACGCTGTCGAAGGCCTACGGGCTGCCGGGGCTCCGGGTCGGCTGGTGCATCGCCGCCCCTGAGCTTCTCGCCCGCCTGGCTCGCATCCGCGACTATACGACGCTCCACCTCTCGCCGCTCGTCGAGCGGATCGCAGAGCGCGCCATCGACGGCGCAGACGTCCTAGTGGGGATGCGGCGTGAGCAGGCGCGGGCGAACCGGCGGCTGGTCGCCGACTGGATTGAGGAGCAGGTGGGTGCGGTCGAGTGGGTGCCGCCCCAGGGTGGCGTTTCGTGTTTCGTTCGTTTCCCCGGCGTCGACATCGATGACCTCTGCCTGCGGCTCGCCCGCGAGCAGCGCGTCCTCCTGGTGCCGGGATCGTGCTTCGGCGAGCCGGAGTTCGCCCGGCTCGGCTTCGGCGGCTCGCCGGAGAACCTGAGACAAGGCCTGGCAAGGCTCTCGCGGCTCCTCGATCCTGCCGCCGAGCTAGTCGCCGGCCGCTTTGCGGAGACCCAGTGATGGAGACCCTGACGTTCCAATCGAAAGCTGCTCGGGGCACTGCGACGACCAAGCTCTGGCTCACCGAGGACGAGGCGCGCGAGATGAAGGCGCTCGCCGAGACCATCGCGGGTATGCACCACTCGACGGAGGACCAAGACTTCCTCGACGAGGCGACCGTCTACGCTCACGAGCTGCCACGCCGGGTGCGGCGTGCGCTCAACGACTTCCGGCTTCACGAGCCGCGCTCGGCGATCCTCATCGTCTCCGGCTATCCGGTCGACGACGAGAAGATTGGCAATACCTTGACCCACTGGAAGAAGCGGGAGGAGCGGACGCCGACGATCGAGGAGGAGATCCTCCTGATCCTCCTGGGCTCGCTTCTCGGCGACTGCATCGGCTGGGCGACCCAGCAGGACGGCCGGGTGATCCACGACATTTTGCCCATCCGTGGTCTCGAGCACGAGCAGCTCGGGAGCGGCAGTGAGGAGCTCCTCTGGTGGCACACCGAGGACGCCTTCCACCTCTACCGCGGTGACTATCTGGGGATGCTCTGCCTGCGCAACCCCGACCGTGTCGCGACCACCTTCGCGCCGCTCGAAGGCATCCCGCTCCTCCCCGAGGAGAAGCGACTCCTCTTCGAGCCGCTCTATACCATCCGGCCCGACGAGTCGCACCTGAAGAAGAATGTCTCTGACCCCAAGCGCATCGAGGGCGAGCTCGAGAGCTCCTACTCGAAGATCGAGCAGATGAATAGCGCCCCCGACAAGATCGCCATCCTCTACGGCGATCCGGAGACGCCGTATATTCGAATCGATCCCTACTTCATGGACCCAGTGTGCGAGCCGCGCGCGCAGGCGGCGCTCGACGGTCTTATCCAGTCGATCGACCACCGGATGGAGGATGTGGTGCTCGAGGCCGGCGACTTCTGCTTCATCGACAACTTCCAGGGAGTGCACGGCCGGAAGCCGTTCAAGGCCCGCTACGATGGCAAGGACCGGTGGCTGAAGCGAATCAACGTCGCGCGCGACCTCCGGAAGTCGCGCACCGCCCGCCCGAGCCCCGAGAACCGGGTGATCACCTAGTTGCGAGGCGCGAGTCGGCGGGAAGCGCGGCGCTGACCGGCTGATGCTGTCCAGGCACTACCCGTTCGCAAATTAAAACCGCTCGTTCAACGAGGGTGCAGGGGCTCGGCGCAGCCCAGGAGATGCAGGTAGAAGCCGGCCCAGATAGCGACGGGGAGGGCGAGCTTCCCGGGGAGGTCTAAGAGGTGCTTTGCGAGCCCGTAGAGATTCCGGGAGAGCGGGCCGTAGTGCGCGAGGCTCCACGACCCGAGCTGAGTGGCATAGATGAACTTGACATAGAGGAAGACGAGGGCGATATCGAAAGAGACGGTGGCAAGGGCCGCCCAGCCGAGGTTCTCAAGGCGGCGCCGCAGGGGAGCTCCGGGCACGGCGAGAAACAGGGTGCCCAGGAGCACGAAGTGAAAATGGAGGTCGGTCACCCGGAGCCCGGGGCCGACCAGGGTACGTCCGGGTGGGAAGTCGCGGCGCTCGATGGTCGCGTCGTGGGCGCCGCTCAAGTGGAAGACGGTCACCGGCGGGCGCTCGCCGAGGTGGAGGAGGTTGGCCCCCGCGGCGAGGAGGAAGCGGTTGTAGGCCGGGGTGGCGAGGGCCCAGAGACTCCAGACCGGCAGCAGCCAGAGGAGGACATTCCTGATGAGGCGCGGTGCCAAGGCCCGCGGCGCCGCGTGCTCAGTGGATGGCTCCAGGCGAGCGGTGGCGCGCCGTTCAGGCTGTCGGCTCACGGTCGGAGTCCACGCGGAATCGCTACCCAGAGCCGAGGCGGGCGGCGAAGCGGCTCGCCCAGAAGATCCAGGCGAGGACGCTGAAGAGGATCACGAGCGTCTGCCAGACGACCGTGTGCGAGGTGTCGAACAGGTGTGGGAGATAGGCGCCGGTCAGGAAGAGGGCGACGACGCGCACCAGGTTGACCGCCTGAATCCCGGCGATACCCAGAGCCAGCCCGGCGAACCGTGCCCGCCAGGTGGCCGGAAAGGCGATGACCGCGGCGAGGAAGATCAGGATCGTCTCGACCCCGTTGCAGCCGTTCCGGATATTGACCGCGAAGCGCGCGCCACGGATCACCGTTCCCTCGTGGGTGGCGTGCTGGCCGAGCAGGTCGAGCACGCCGGCGCTCGCCCGCGCGACGCCGGCGGTGAAGGGCTCGACCGCGTGGTTGTTCACCCATCTGAGGGAGACGAGGGCGAAGCCGCCGCCCAGGAAGAGAAGGAAGAGGGCGAGGAAGCGGACCTCCCGCCGGTAGAATTGCCAGTCCGCGGCAGGCGGCGCCGGCCGGTCGCCCCCTCGCGGCGAGGCTGCAGGCGGGCGCATCCTCGGCCGAGACTCGCGACCGCCTCTCCGTTCATGCCGGTCAGGCATTGCGTGGCCTCCAGGGCGATATCTGGAGACCACGCCATGCGGGAAGAAACCTTGCCGGGAAGTCTCGATACACGGAACGGATCTCCTCGAGGACGCGTGCGAGCGGTTAGCTTGAGGCGCCTGGGATAGCCGTCCTGGCTCGCCATCTGAGAGAGGAGCTCGTTCCACGGGACGATGCTCGGGGCCGAGGCCGAGAACGACCGGAAGAGCACAAACTGCGCGAAGTCCCATGACTTGGGCTGCGAGCGGAAGCGCCGCATGAGGGCGAGAGGCATGGGGACGGGGTTGGCGCGGAGGTAGGCGTGGAAGTCGGGATCGACCCCCAGCGGTTCTTCAAGAGGACGAGCTGGTTCGCCGCCTCGGCGGCGAGGCTCAGCCGAAGATCTCGCGGGGTTCGCGGGGTGACCGACTTCTTGAGGGGCTGCATGGCGACGCGAGCGGAGGAGCTGCCTTCGTCCAGTCGTACCGTGAGGGCGAGGCTCATCAGCCGCTCGAGCCTGGCGCGGAAGCGGGCATACTCCCGCCCGCTGTCCGAGAGGCCGAAGGCGCGAAAGAACTGGGTCAAGGTCTCGAACGAGACGAAGCGGTCGTGGTAGCAGAGCGTCTGAATCCAACCGAGGAGAGCGCGGTCGGCTCCATAGGGGAGCGGGACACCGGGCTCGATCGAGGCGAAGGTGACGGTGAGCACGGACTGGCGCCCGATGCGGGCACGGCGGGTGACCGAGCGATCGGGAATGCGCGAGTAGGGAGGGCGCAGAAGATGAGCGCCTTGGCTTGGACGAGCTTGGTTCGGAGCTCGGGCGCGTCGTCGCTGCGACTGCCTCCCCGAACGACCAGTCGTGCGGGCATTCCCGTCGGCGTCATGCCGACACCGACCGATCTGCTCGGTGCTCCGGCATGTCACCGACCTGCCAGGTTGGAGGAGATGGATGCGCCGAGGTGTTGGTTTCGGCGGTCGGTCGGAGGTCGCCCATGAGACGGCGTAGATAGTCCTCCATGGTGGCGGCCGCACGCGCAAGGGCCTGTCCGTGTCGCTTCAAGTAGACCGTATCGGTCACCGGAGCGCCCCGGTGACCGAGGAGCTGGGCGGTGAATTCGCCGAGGAGTCCGGCGTTGACCGCGTGAGTGCGGAAGGAGTGCCGGAGGACCTTGACCGCCATATGGGGCAAGCCGGCGCGCTGCAGGACCAGATCCCAGATCTCGTTGAGACGGCTCATCGGCCGACCTGCTCTCATGCTGGGTACTAGGAGGTGTTCGGAGCCAGCTTGTCGAGGCATCTGGCGGATGAGGCGGGCGGCATCAGGGCCTAGATGTCTTGCCTCGCAGATCAAGTGGACCGGGTTGGTTGATTTCTGTGTGACTTCTCGGCCCGGCCCTCAGGCCGGGATCGCGACCTCCTGTTGTTGCTCTACCTGGAGCTTTTCGAGCTTCTCCTTGGCGGCCTTGGCCCAGGTTTGCCAGGCCGGTAACTGCACCGCGTTCTCGCCTCGGTAGACGTCGAGCGGCGGGAGCGGATCGCCGCCGGCTTCCGGCACCAGAGCCCAGTGCGGCCGGATCTCGTTGTACCGTTGCCGAAAGGCCTCGAGCTTCTCGCGCGCCTCCGGCGGCGAGCGGTATAGCTGCCAGTACACCTCCTCGGCCTTGAGCGTGCGGTGGAACCGCTCGAGCAGGCCCAGCTGCTCGGGCGTCCGATAGCGAGTCCGCACGTGGTCCAGGCTTCCGGCGATGTGGCCACGAAACCGACGCGACAAGAAGCTCGAGCCATTGTCGGTGACCAGCGTCGGCCGCCGCGGGAGCGGGCCGTGGAGCCGCTCGGCTTCGGCCTTGGCTTTCTCGATGCCGACGATCAGAGACGCCGCATCGAAGCTGGGCGACAGGTGAATCGCCAAGAGGTAGCGGCTGAAGTAGTCGACGACCGTCACCGCGTACCACCAGCCGTAGCCTGGAATGTGGATGTAGGTCACGTCGGCCTGCCAGAGCTCGTTTGGGCCCTTGCGGCAGCAGCTCGAACAGCTTGGCCGCTTGGTACAGCTCGATATCGCGGCTGCGCTTCTTGATCAGCAGGCCGGCGGCCTTCAAGCACTCGGTACACAAAGCGGTCCGTGACCTGCTGGCCGGCCCGTCGAAGCACAACCGCCAATCGCTTGTAGCCCCACCAAGGGAACTGCTGGGCGAAGCCGATCACCACTCGCAGAAAGCTGTGGATCGAGCGGCCGCAGGAGACGGCCCAGGACGCCGCCGCGCAGACCACCGGCCGGCGGAAGAAGCTCGAGCACGGCAGGCCCAGAGCACGAACCACCTGCCTTCAGGCGTACCGTCGGGATGGCTACGAACTAGCCTCTCGGATCATGCTGCGAAGCGTCTCGCTCAGCATGAGCCGGCCCGGAGTTTTTTTAAAATGTCGTTGGCGATCGACAGCTCACCGATGATCTGCGCCCGCTTCGCCAGCTCTCCCTCCAGCTGCTCGATGCGGCGGGCCGCCGCCGCCTCTGCCGAACCATCCGGCTTGGCCAAGCCGGTCTTGCCCGCCGCCAGAAACGCGTCGCGCCATCGGTAGATCGTCACCTCGCTCACCTGGTACCGCCGCGACAGCGCAGCCGCCGACTCCTCCCGCCGCAGCAGCGCCAGCACCACCTCCAGCCGTTCCTCCGCCTTCAGCTCGCTCTTCTTCGCCATCTTGGGTCTCCCTGTCGGCCTATCGGCCTTACTCTACCCAGGTCCCAAGATCTACGAGCTATACATAGATAGATCCACCGCCCCCTCCGGTTGCCTCGATCCCCCTTGGCACGGGGGATGGCGATGCGAGGAATTGTGCCGTCCAGATCCTCGCACCATGAAAGGCGGGCCCAGAGGATCTCCTCCCGATGGCGAGCGCCGGTATAGATGGCGAGCCGCAGAGCGTAGAGGGTCCGGATGCGAGACTCACGTGTGCGGAACGGAGCGGCGATGGTGTCGGCCTCGAGGTCGCGTAGGACCGCACCCACGGCCGCATAGCCGGAATCTTCAAGGAACTCGTCGGCCGGAGACTCCTCATAGCGAGCGACGACATGCTGCGAGGCAGGGTTGCGGATCACCCACTCGTTTCGGACAGCGAAACGGAAGGCCGAGTCGAGCTGCTGAAGAGCTCGGTTGGCAATGTAGACGCCGCCGGCCCTGGCCATCTCGGGCTGTTGAGTCGCTTGGGCAGAGACCTGACGCTTCAGCTGGTGGACGACGTCTGGAGTCACCTCGCGAATCCGGACCCGCCCGAGGAGAGGCAGGATGTGGGTGTTCCAGACGGATCGGTAGGCGGCGAGGGTCCGAGGCGATCGGCGGCTGGAGCGGTTCTCCTCGTAGTCTCCGAGGTACTCTTCCGAGAGCTGGCGAACGGTCATCTGACGGCCGCGCAGAAGGCCAGGGAACTCGCTCTCGGTCTCGATCGCCCGCAGGGCGGAGCGCACGGCCTCGCGTGCGTCCTCGACCTCCTCGAGAGTCATGTCGGAACGGGCTTCCCGCACCTTGACCCACCGATCGCCGCCGGCGGTGCGGATGCCGAACTGCACGCTCCGGCGCTGGACGCGCAGGTAGCACCCGCGGATCGAGTCTCGGCCGCCCTCCTCCCGGATATAGTAGGGAGAGCCGTGCGAGAGACGGGCGAAAGCTTGGCGTAAGACCTGAATGGTGAGTCGAGGGACGACGGTTCGAGCCGACATGAGTTCGTGTCCTCCTCCTCTGTGGGAAGGGTTGATTGTGGGACGGATTGACCGCGCCGTCAGCCGGCCGGCTGGGCCGGGCGGGGTTGTACGCAAGTTGTACGCAGAGGGACGGGAAAAGGGGGGAAACGTGCGGAATGACAGGGGAGACCGGCGCGGCGAGGATCAGCCGTAAACCGCAGAATCTGCGGGAGAAAGAGGAAATTTGAGGAGGTGGGGTCGAGGTGCTTAGGTAAATGGGGTTCAGGGGGTCCGGGGTTCAAATCCCCGCGTCCCGACCAATTTAATCAATAGTTTAGCCGCAGTCACTTTTCTCGCCTTTAGCCCACGCATTGGGAGAAGCCCTAGGGGCGCGCGAGTCCTCATGCCGTCCGGTCGTCCGGCGCGGACGGCACCCCCACCCGTACCGCGACGGGATTCGCCTGATCGACCAGAAAGATGAAGATGTCGCGATCGGAGGCGTAGAGGGTCGTGGCCCGTTTGGGATTCACGACCGCGCTAGCCGTTGTCACGGGACGTCGGCCCGTGGTCTACGGATATTGCTCCGTCGTCCCGGGACCATGGCCCGTCGTCCGCGGAAATCGGGCGTTGTCCCGGGACAGCGGCCCGCCGTCCGGGGACAGAGCCTCCGTCATCCGGGATAATGCCTCGCCGTCCGCGGAAATCGGGCGTTGTCCCGGGGATGGCGGCTCATGTGTCTCGTGGACATCGGCTCGCACGATCCCGGGACGACGACCTGTCGTCTGTGGGACATCGGCCGATGATCCCGGACGACGGCCCGTCGCCGGCAGACATCGCCCGTTATCCCGGACAACGGGTCGTTCCTCTGCGGACAGCGGCCCGTCGTCTCCGGGCGACGGCTTGCCGTCGGTGGAAATCGGGCATTGTCCCGGATGACGGCCCGTTGTCCATGGACATTGCTCCGCGGTCCCGGTACGACGGCTCGTCGTCCGCGGACATCGTGCCGTGATCCCGCGGCGACGGCTCATTGGGCGGCGATCGGCCTGGCGCGAAGAAGGGCCGGTGTTGCGCGAAGGTCAGCTGAGGGAGCTGGGGAGGAGGAAAGCGGGCCGTACGGGGCACGCTTGCGGTCTCACTTCCTCCGAGGATCGTGGCGATGTCGTGCTTATCCAGCGCGAGGTTCGCCGCCGCCACGATCGGATCGACCTGTTCAGGGCGCCGGAAGCCGGCGATGGCCCCGTTCACAGCCGGGTTGCGGAGGGTCCAGGCCACCGCGACCGCCCCGGCGTGGTGTCGTGGCGGGCGGTGACCCGCCGCAGCCGCTCCACCAGCTCGAGGTTCGGGGTGAGCTGGGGCTCGCGGAACTGCTCGCTGTGCCGGCGCCAGTCGTCCGCGGGCAGCGCCGCGATCCGCTCCCGCGTCATCGCGCCGGAGAGCAGGCCGGAGGCCATCGGCGATACACGATCATCCCGATCCCTTCCCGCTCGGCGACGGGGAGGATCTCCACTTCAATCCGACGGTCGATCAGCGAGTACGGCGGCTGCAGGGTCTCCACCGGCGCGATGGCCTGCGCTCGCCGAAGCTGGCTGGCGTTGAAGTTCGACACGCCGTAGTCACGGACGCGGAGACGGACGACGGCGCCGACGCGGGCGAAGCTATAGAGCATGACAGCTAAGAGGGCGCGGTCGCGGCGCGCACAGAGGTCCTCGCTGGCGATCGGCGCCGGAGACGTGCGCCTGCCGTCGAGCCTCGTCTATGGGCTCGACGACCTCGTCCGCCAGGGCGTCCTTTCAGCCGGCCACCGCGAGGCCCTGGCGCGCGCCGTCGAGCGCCCCGCCGGCGTCCTCGACGAGCCTCTCGCCGGCCTCCCTCTCGGCAGCAACCCTCGCCTCCGAACACCTCCCCGAGACACCGCCGCCCACGCGGTTCCTGGATGAGACCGCCCGCGGCTCGCAGATTTCGTTATTGTGCACTTCTTATAGTTAGCCTCACGCTTGTCGCGCGAGGCTTAATACGGAGGCACAATGAAGCAGATCTGCCAGGCTACCGCTCTTGCCATGCTCGTTGCACTGGCTGTCCTACCCAGCTTCGCTACGGGCTTACCGCCACAGCGGGCGCAGGCGACACATCCGGTTCTAGGCGCCGCCCCTCTCACCACGGTTCCCGCAGTTTTGCAGCAGCCAGGCTCGCTGCAACCAATTGAGACAGCGATCTCCCCTTACCCGACTGGCACCTGCCATACCAGCTGCGCCGGTATCGTAAACGGTCGCCGTACCTTCACCACCGTCTATTGGGAATCGACGGAGTCGCAGTGCTGCAGCGGCACCACGAATCCCTGTCCCGCAGGTACCGCGCCCATAGGGACCAACTCCTTTTTCCCGAATCAGGGTGACGCGTTGGCCTGCGGACCCACGGTACAGTAACGCTCCCGCTCTGCCCAGCGGCCAGCGAGCTGGCCGTCAGGCGAGCACGACCGCAGGAAGTCGGTGCTCGCGGCGTGGTTTCGCCCGCCGGGACGGCCTAACCCTCCCGCAGGATCGTGGCGGGAGCGCTCGAGGAAACGGAGGAGCCGGCGGCCGAACCTCGGTGGCCACTGTGTCGTCCCCGCGAGCGCACAAAGCGTCGCGCGGCCTGGCGCGGGCCGCAAGGACGGCGACGATCACCCGCGCCGGCGAGCGCGCCTCTCCCGCCGCTATTTCGCGGCCGAGGTCAGGAACCCACACACCCGACGGGCCTATGCCGCCGCCGCGGGGCGGTTCCTCGCCTGGTGCGACGCCCGAGGCCTTGCGCTCTACCCGCGCGGTTCCTGCCGCGGCGGCAGGGGCTCCTGATCGTGCCGTGGAGGCCGTCGCTTCTATCCTCTACCTGACCACTCCCCGATTCAGTATCTCCTTGCAGAACAAGGGCTTTAGGTCATGGGTCACTCAAAGCAGCTGGGAGGATCGCTAACGCGGGCCCCTTAGCATTCGGGGCCACCGAAGTAGTGGCACCTCTCGCCCCACTCACCGAGCTGGTCCAAACGCTCGTCCTCCTTTTCCTGGTTCCTCATCTACTCCGGATCACCGACTCCTCTCGGCTACCGCCGACACAATACCCCCACGCCCAGAACTGCTCACCCGGGAAAACCCACGACGGCGGCGCTATCGCCAGCATAGAGAGCGCGATGCGTACGCAGGCTATACTCTCTAAAATGAAGGGGAGACACAGATGAAACCCATGAGAAGTGCGCCTGAATCTGCGTTTTCTCGCCTACAGAGTGGCTCAGCGCAACACTCCTTGGCGCTGTTGTTTGCCATCGCCGCCGTGGTGGGTGCGGGTTGCCAACCGTGCAATCGTACGGGAATGTCGATTTCTGCCGATGCGAAGGAGACGACCCTCACCGCACCTCCCGGCGGCGGCGCCCGCTCGTTCGTTGAGATCTACGGCCGGAGCTTCGCACCGAAGGCGCAGATCACTCTTTCGTTCCAAGACATTCCTTCTTCAGATCCCGCCCGTACCGAGTCGACCGCTTCGGTGACGACGGATGGAGGCGGCGGCTTCTACTGGACCGGGGACATCTCAGCGTTCGGCCCCCTCAACTACTCCTCGGACCCGATGGCCGATGTCCATATCACCGCTAAGGAAACGAACAGTGGGTGCTTCGCATTGACGAGCATCAAGGCCGGCTCATTGCTTCATCCACCCTTGCATTAGCATCTCGTTCTCGTCGAACGGCCGAAAAGTCCTGGACCGATCAGCGCGCCGTATCGACGTTGCCCCTTTGTTCCGTCAGCTCTTCGGGCATTCCCGCGGCTCTGCCAGGGACACGGCCTGCCGCCGGGGCCGCCGTCTCCCCAATGCGCCGCCCCGTCGAGCAGGGAGGCGCACGGCGCGACCTCGGCCGCGTTTCCGGCACCCGAGCATCCTCGACGCCTGCCGTGCCGACTCGTCCATCTCTCGCCCGCCTGTCGCGAGCGCTGTCTCGATCCCGAGAACCCCTTTTTGGGCTTGACAGCCGCACACCTCGACACCCTCGCTCTCCTCGAGCCCAGCGGGCTCGAATACCTGAGCGCCGCCGACCTCGCGCCTGAGATCGCCCGGCGCGGCCACCCCTTGGAAGCTCGACGACGAGACCCTCGACGTCTAGGCCGGCCCCTACGCCGCTTGTCTCCCGCCAAGACGGGCCGTGGCTTCTCGAACCGCCTCGGCCCTGTCACCCCCCGGCGGTCTCACTTCCTCCTTAGGATCGTGGCGATGTCGTGCTTATCCAGCGCGAGGTTCGCCGCCGCCACGATCGGATCGACCTGTTCAGGGCGCCGGAAGCCGGCGATGGCCCCGTTCACAGCCGGGTTGCGGAGGGTCCAGGCCACCGCGACCGCCCCCGGCGTGGTGTCGTGGCGGGCGGCGACCAGCCGCAGCCGCTCCACCAGCTCGAGGTTCTGGGTGAGCTGGGGCTCGCGGAACTGCTCGCTGTGCCGGCGCCAGTCGTCCGCGGGCAGCGCCGCGATCCGCTCCCGCGTCATCGCGCCGGAGAGCAGGCCGGAGGCCATCGGCGAGTACACGATCATCCCGATCCCTTCCCGCTCGGCGACGGGGAGGATCTCCACTTCAATCCGACGGTCGATCAGCGAGTACGGCGGCTGCAGGGTCTCCACCGGCGCGATGGCCTGCGCTCGCCGAAGCTGGCTGGCGTTGAAGTTCGACACGCCGATGTGGCGCACCACCCCGCGCTCCTTCAGCTCGGCGAGCGTCGACCAGCCCTCCTCGATCTCCGCATCGGGGACCGGCCAGTGGATCTGGTAGAGGTCGATGGCCTCGACGCCGAGGCGCTCGCGGCTGCCCTCCACCTCGCGCAGCAGCGAGTCGCGCCGGAGGCTCCGTGTCGTGGTCCTCCCCGGTCCCTCGGGCTGCCCGCCCTTGGTGAAGACGTAGGGGCGCGGTTCGAGGTCGGCCAGGGCGCGCCCGACGACCCGTTCCGAGTGCCCGAAGCCATACTGCGCCGCGGTGTCGATCCAGTTCACCCCAAGAGCCAGCGCGTGGCGGATCGCCGCGATCGAGTCCTCGTCGTCCTGCGGTCCCCAGCCCGCCTCGTAGCCACCGCCCCCAATCGCCCAGGCGCCGAAGCCGACGCGGGTGATCTTGAGACCGGTGGCGCCCAGCTCAGCTGTCCTCAGCGCCGTGGGCGTCATGGCGTCTCCTATCAAACCGCAGTTTCAGCGGGCAATGATGGCCCAATAATGACTCGAGATAATATCGAAGTGAGCGCCGACTGCGACCCGCCCACGAGCGCGGTCGAATCCCCTTTCGCTTGGAGCAGCGCGGGGGCTGCCCGGTGCCATGGCCGGCCGCGGGCATTTCGCCTCTCAGGGATCCCCTCAGCGGGCCGCCGCGAGCTCGCGCTCGAGCTCGTCCAAGAGGAGCTCCTCGACGGCCAGGGCGAGCGCCGCGGCGGTCGTCCGCTCGAGGAGGCTCGCGAGCGACAGCCGGACGCCGAGCTCCTGCTCCAGGCGATGGCGGACGCGCGGCAGGAGGAGCGAGCGGCCGCCGAGGGCGAAGAAGTCGTCCTGCCGGCCGACGCGCGGGACGCCCAGGACGTCGCGCCAGACGTACGCCACCGCCTCCTCGGCCGGCGTCGCCGGCGCCTCGTAGCCGCCGGCCGAGGTCGCCTCGAGCTTGGGGAGCGGAAGAGCCCGGCGGTCGAGCTTGCCGCTCGCGTTCCGCGGCAGGGCGGGGAGGAGGGCGAAGAGGGACGGCACCATCGGCTCGGGGAGGCGCTCCTTCAGGAACCCGCGGAGCTCGGCCGCCGTGGCGCCCGCCCCCGGCCGCGCCGCCCACCAGGCGACCAACGCGCGCTCGCCGGCGCGCCGCTCGTCGACCCCCACGGCCGCCTCGGCGACCGCCGGATGCTGCGCGAGCGCCCCCTCGATCTCCGCCAGCTCGATGCGGAAGCCGCGCACCTTGACCTGGCGGTCGATGCGGCCGAGGTACTCGAGCGCGCCGTCCTCCCCTCCATCCAGACGATGGCGCGCCAGGTCGCCGGTCGAGTACATCCGCGCGCCGGCGCGGCCCGCGAAGGGGTCGGGAAGGAAGGCGCGGGCGGTCAGGTCGGGGCGCCCGAGATAGCCGCGGGCGAGGCTCTCGCCGCCGATCGAGAGCTCGCCGGGGATCCCCGGCGGGCAGAGCTCGCGCGCGCCGTCCAGCACGTAGGCGCGGGCGCCCGGCAGCGGCCGGCCGATCGGGAGCTCGCGGAGCTCGCGGAGCGGGCGCGGCGGGCCGTCCGGCTCGCCATGGAAGGCGTGCGAGGTGGCGGCGACGGTGACCTCCGTCGGCCCGTAGGAGTTGATCACCCGCACCGCGGGGCCGAGCTGACGGCGGAGGCGCGCGACGCGTTCCGGGAGAGCCCGCTCGCCGCCGATGACGAGGAGGCGCAGCGCTGGCGGCCAGGCGGCCTCGCCGGCGTCGACCCGGTCGACCAGCTCCTGCCAGAAGACCGTCGGCAGGTCACAGACGGTCACCCCCCAGCTCGCGCAGGCGCCCAGGAAGGCCGCCGCCCCGGCGAGCACCGCGTCGTTGCGGAGGACCAGCGCGGCGCCGCTCGCCAGGCAGCAGAAGATCTCCTCGGCGCTGGCGTCGAAGGAGAGCGAGGCGAACTGCAGCATGCGGTCGGCGGGGGTGAGCGCGAGGTCGCGCCGCGCCGCGAGGACGTAGCTCGCGAGCCCGCCGTGGCGGATCATCACCCCCTTGGGCGCGCCGGTCGAGCCCGAGGTGTAGATGACATAGGCGAGGGCCTCGCGGCCGGCCGCTGGCACCAGTTCGCTCGTCGGTCCGCTCGCCGGCTCGCTCGCCGACGCCGGCTCGGCCTCGAGGGCCGGCCAGATCGCGTCGAGGTCGACGACGGGCAGGCCGGCGATCCCGGCCGCCTCGCGCGCCGCCGCGCGCCCGCCGGCCGGTGAGGAGCGCCGCGGCGACCGCGCCGCGCCCATGCCGTGACCGGTGTCCCGCCCGACATCCGCCCAATATCTCTGAGGATGACGGCCAGGCGCTCGACCGGGCTCGCCGGGTCGAGCGGCACGTAGGCTGCCCCCGCGGCGAGCACGGCAAGGACGGCGGCGACCATGCGCGGCGAGCGCTCGAGGGCGATCGCCACCCGGCTCTCCGGCCCGATCCCCTGGGCGACGAGCCGGCGCGCCAGGCCTCGCGCGAGGCGGGCGAGCTCGCCATAGGAGATCTCCCGCCCCTCGGCGACGACGGCCGGCGCGCCGGGCGTGCGCGCCGCCTGGGCGAAGAAGGCGCGGTGGGCCAGCGGCGGCTGGGCCCCGGCTTGGCTGTCCTGGCCGTCCTCGGCGGCCTCGCCGCCGTCGCTCCAGGCGAGGAGCTGGCCCCGCTCGGACGTCGAGAGGAGGGGGAGCTCGGCGAGCGGCCGCTCCGGCGTAGCGAGCGCGGCGGTGAGGAGGGCCGCCAGGTGGTCGAGGAGGCGCGCCGCCGTCGCCTCGGTGAAGAGGAGGGCGTCGTAGGCGAGCCGCAGCCCGATGCCGCCGTCGCCATCTCCCTTGCCGCGGGGATCGGACATCTCTTCGGCGGCCAGGGCGAGCTCGAAGATCTCGCCCGCTAAATCAGCCCCGAGCTCGAAGGTCTCGCCCGCCAGGTCTGCCGCGAGATCGGGGGGCGAGACGGCGATCCGGAGACCCGCGAAGGAGAGCTGCGGCGCCGGCTGGCTCCGGAGGAGGAACATGACCTGGAACGGCGGCGCGCGGCGCGGGTCGCGCGGCAGGTCCAGGGCCGTGAGGAGCATTCCGAGCGGCAGGTCCTGGTGCGCGCCGGCGCCCGCTGCCGCCTTCTGCACCTCGTCGACGAGGGGGCCGTAGCCTCGGTCGAGCCGTGGGCGGGCGCGGAGGAGCAGAGTGTTCCGGAAGAGCCCGATCAGCCCCTCGGCCTCCGGGCGGCGGCTCTCGATCGGCGTGCCGACGAGGACGTCTTCCTCGCCGCTGGTGCGCGCGAGGACGGCGGCCCAGGCAGCCAGGAGGGTCGAAAAGAGCGTCGCCCCGCGCCGGCCGCCGAGCTCGTGGAGGGCCGCGGCGAGCGGCGCCGACAGCACGCCGTGGACCTCGCCGGCGAGGAATCCGTGGGCCGAGGCGCGGTCGAAGTCGGCCGGCAATCGCAGGACCGGAAGCGGTGGGGCGAGCTCGCGCCGCCAGGGATCGACCTCGCCCACGAGCTCCTCGCCCGCGAAGCGCAGCCTCTGCCAGAGCGCATGGTCGGCGTACTGCATGGAGGGCTCGGGGAGCGGCGACGGCCGCCCCGCGGCGAAGGCCTCGTAGAGCGCCGCGACCTCTCGCCAGAGGACGAGGCTCGAGCCGCCGTCGAAGACGATGGAGTGAGCGGCGAGGAGCCCGGCATGCCGCCGAGCCGCAAGGCGCACGAGGGCGAGGCGGAGGAGCGGTCCCGCCGCGAGGTCGAACGGGCGCTGCTTCGCCTCGGTGGAGAGGCGAGCGACCTCGAGCTTCCGCGCCGCTTCCGGAAGGCCGGCGAGGTCGATGAGCGGCAGCGGCCGGGGCGCGGCCGAGGCCACGACCGGCTCCGGCGCTCCGCCTGGCGCGGCGAAGGCGGTGCGCAGGGTCTGGTGCCGGCGGGCCACCTCGTCGAGCGAGCGGGCGAGGAGGGCGGGGGCGAGCGGGCCCGAGATGTCGACGGCGTGGAAGAGGTTGTAGGTTGCCGCGCCGGGGTCGAGCTGGTGGAGGAGCCACATCCGCTCCTGGGCGAAGGAGAGGGGGCGCACCGCTTCGTCCTCAAGTGTCGTCACACCAGGTCGCAGGGTTCGTCGGGGCAGCATCTAGGTAGGTAGGTGGGTGGGTCGTTCCGCCAGCCGGCTGCCCGGGACGAGGGCCACGTTCACATCCGGATGTGTGTGCGTCCGCGGCGAAGCGGGACAAGCCTCGCGCTCCACGTGCCGGCGGGCCGGTCGACAGCGCCCGGACCGCCCGGCTATTCCTGGCGCAGGGTGAGCACCGGACAGCTTCGCATGGGGCCGGCGGTGGGTCAACGTGAGGTCACGAGGAACGCCGGCGAAAGATCCAGTATTCTCGACCAGCTTTGCCGATCGAGGCCGCTGCCCTCTTTCGTCGAGCTTCGAACACCTTGGTAGACGTGGCGACGCAAAACCTCGAAGATTTCTATCCCCTGTCCCCCCTCCAGGCGGGGATCCTGTTCCACAGTCTCTACAGCCCGGAGTCGGGGGTCTACGTCGAGCAGCTGAGCTGCGCGCTAGCCGGGCCGCTCGACGCGGCCGCCTTCGCGCGCGCCTGGGAGCGGGTGATCGAGCGGCACGCGGTGCTCCGCACGGCGTTCGTTTGGAAGAGCCAGAAGCGGCCTCTCCAGGCGGTGCGGCGCGCCGTCGCGCTGCCGCTCTCGAGCGAGGATTGGAGCGCGCTCGCGGCCGGCGAGCGCGAGGCGCGCTTCGCCGGCTTCTTGGCCGACGACCGCCAGCGGGGTTTCGAGCCGGTGCGGGCGCCCCTCATGCGCCTCGCCCTCCTGCGTTTCGCCGCCGGCGAGCATCGGCTGGTGTGGACGTTCCATCACCTGCTCCTCGACGGCTGGTCGGTGCCGCTCGTCCTCTCGGAGGTGCTCCGCTACTACAACGCCTTCGTCGCCGGCCGAGACCTCGCGCTCCCCGCGCCGCGCCCCTACCGCGACTACATCACCTGGCTCGAGCGGCAGGACCTCGCCGCCGCCGAGGCCTTCTTCCGGGCCGAGCTCGCCGGCTTCACGGAGCCCACCGAGGTCGGCGTGCCGCGCCCCGTGGCCTCCGCCGAGGACGCCCACGACGCCAACCACGCCGGCACCACGGCGGCGGCGCGGCAGCGGCGCGACCCCGAGGACTGCAAGCTGACCCTCGGCCGCGAGCGGCACGCCCGGCTGGCGGAGCTCGCGCGGCGGCATCGGCTGACCCTCAACACGCTGATCCAGGGCGCCTGGGCGGCCCTCCTCGGGCGCTATGCCGGCGAGCGGGGGAGCGCCGACGACGTGGTCTTCGGCACGACGGTCTCCGGGCGCGGCATTCCGCTCGCCGGGATCGAGTCGATGGTCGGCCTCTTCATCAACACGCTGCCGGTGCGGGTGCGGCTCGACCCGGGGGCCGAGGTGGGGGCCTGGCTCGCCGAGCTCCAGGAGCGCCAGCTCGCGCTCCAAGCCTTCGAGACGACCCCTCTGCCGCAGATCCAGGGCTGGAGCGAGGTGCCGCCGGGCACGCCGCTCGCCGCGAGCCTCTTCGTCTTCGAGAACTACCCGCAGCCGATCTTGCCGAAGGACGGCAGCCTGGCTCTAGGCGAGGTGCGCTTCAGCGAGCGGACGAGCTTTCCGCTGACGGCGATCGCGGCGCCGGCCGGGGAGGACCTCGAGCTCCGCCTGGCCTGGGACGCCGAGCGCCACGACGCCGCGACGGCGGCGCGCCTCCTCGCCCACTGGGCGAGCCTGCTCACGGCGCTCCCGGATGCTCTGGACGCGGCGCTGGGCGCGACGCCAGGATCAGCCGCCCCGCGGCTCGGCGATCTCCCCATGCTGTCGCCGGCGGAGCGCCAGCACATCGCCGCCGAGTGGAACCCGCCGCCCGCCGAGCTCGCCGGCGTCGCCCTCCACGAGCTCTTCGCCGCCCAGGCGGCGCGGACGCCGGACGCGGTCGCGCTCACCGTGCCGCCCGGCGAGGGTGTGCCGTCCGGCCAGCCGGAGGGCGGCGGCGAGCTCACCTACGGAGAGCTGGCGGGCCGCGCCGAGCGGCTCGCCGCGGTCCTCTCGCGGCGGGGCGTGGGCGCGGAGTCGCTGGTGGCGATCTGCCTCGAGCGCTCGCTCGATCTCGTGGTGGCCCTCCTCGCGGTGCTCGAGGCGGGGGGTGCCTACCTGCCGCTCGATCCGGCCTATCCAGCGGAGCGGCTCGGCTTCATGCTCGACGACTCGCGGGCACGCGTGCTCGTCTCCCGCCCCGAGCTCGCCGCCCGCCTGCCGCCGCACGCGGCGGAGCTGGTGGCGGCGGACGCCGGGGAGAGCGGCGCGGAGGGCGCGGCGCCGCTCGGCTCCGGCAAGGCTCCGGCAATGGCTCCAGCTTCGGGGGCGACCACCTCGCCTACGTCATCTACACGTCGGGGTCGACCGGGCGCCCGAAGGGGGTCGCGATCACGCACGGCGACGTCTCGCGCCTGCTCGCCGCCACCCGTCCGCTCTTCGGCTTCGGGCCGCAGGACGTGTGGACCCTCTTCCATTCCTACGCCTTCGATTTCTCGGTCTGGGAGATCTGGGGGGCGCTCGCCCACGGCGGCCGGCTGGTGGTCGTGCCCTACGCGGTCAGCCGCGCGCCGGAGGAGCTCCTGCGGCTCCTCGAAGCCGAGCGGGTGACGGTCTTGAACCAGACCCCCTCGGCCTTCGCCCAGCTGGCGCCCGCGGCGGTGGCAGCGCTGGCCGGCGACGCCGGCCTGCCGGATCTGCGGCTGGTGATCTTCGGCGGCGAGGCGCTCGATCCGGCGGTTCTCGCCGGCTGGCTCGGCCGCTTCGGGGAGGACCGGCCGCGGCTGGTCAACATGTACGGCATCACCGAGACGACGGTGCACGCCACCTGGCGGCCGCTCGGCAGCGCCGACCTGGCGGCGGCTCCGAGCCCGGCGAGCCCGATCGGGCGGCCGCTCGCCCATCTCCAGGTGCACCTGCTGGACCGCCACGGGCGGCTCGTCCCCCCCGGCGTCGCGGGGGAGATGCATGTCGGCGGCACGGCGCTCGCCCGCGGCTATCTCGGCCGGCCGGAGCTCGCCGCCGAGCGCTTCCTGCCCGACGGCTTCGGGCGGCGGGCCGCGGAGCCCGGCTCTACAAGACCGGCGACCTGGCGCGGTGGCGGCCGGACGGCGAGCTCGAGTTCCTCGGCCGCGCCGACCGCCAGGTCAAGATCCGCGGTCATCGCGTCGAGCTGGGGGAGGTCGAGGCGGCCCTCGCCGCCTGCCCCGGCGTGCGCGCCGCCGCGGTCGTGCCGCGCCAGCGCGACGGCGCGCTGCGCCTCGTCGCCTACGTCGCCGCGCCCGCGGAGCGGACGGCGGCCGACCTGCGGGCACGGCTCGCGAGGACGCTCCCCGAGCCGATGCTGCCGGCCGCCTTCGTGCGGCTCGAAGCGCTGCCGCTGACGCCCAACGGCAAGGTCGATCTGCGGGCGCTGGCGGCGCTCCCGGCGCTCGACGATGCCGAGGACGCGGCCGAGGCGCGCGCCGGCGCGGACGAGCGCATCGCCCCGCGCGGCCAGGTCGAGGAGCTCCTCGCCGGCCTCTGGGCCGAGGTCCTGCGGCTGCCGGAGGTCTCGGTCCACGACAACTTCTTCGCCCTGGGCGGCGACTCGATCCTCTCCCTCCAGGTGGTGGCGCGGGCAGGCCAGGCGGGCTGCCGCATCACCCCACGGCAGCTCTTCGAGCACCCGACGATCGCCGGGCTCGCCGCTATCGTCCAGCAGACCGCCGCGCAGGCCGAGCCGGCCGGTGCGCCGCCGCGGGAGGAGGAAAAGGAGGAGGCCGCCGGCGAGGTCCCCTTGACCCCCATCCAGCGCTGGTTCCTCGACCGGGAGCCCGCCGATCCCCATCACTTCAACCAGGCGCTCCTCCTCGCCGTGCGGCGGCCGCCGCCGGCCCCCCCCGCCGCCCTGACGCGGGCGATCGCGGCCCTGGTCGCCCACCACGACGCCCTGCGCCTGCGCTTCCGGCGCGAGGAAGGGCGCTGGCGCCAGCGGCGCCTCGCCCCACAGCCGGAAGCGCCGCCGGCGAGCCCGGCGAGCTCGGCGAGCGAGGGGCGACAGGAAATGGCGCGGATCGACCTCTCGGGGCTAGCCGAGGAGCGGGTGCGAACGGAGGTCACGGCGGCTGCCGCGGCCGCCCAGGGCAGCCTCGACCTCGCGGCCGGACCGCTGCTGCGCGGTCTCTGGCTCGATCTGCCGGCGGGCGAGGCGCGGCTGTTCCTCGCCGTCCACCACCTGGCAGTCGATGGAGTCTCCTGGCGCATCCTCCTGGACGACCTGGCGACGGCCTGGCGCCAGATCGGCCGCGGCGAGCCGGCTCGCCTGCCGCCGCGGACCGCCTCGTTCCGGCGCTGGGCCGAGCGGCTCGCCGAGCAGGCGCGGACGATGGCGGCCGAGCCCGAGATCGCCTTCTGGCTGGCGCAGACCGCGCCAGCGCCCGCGGCGCTGCTCACGACACCGCCCGAGGCGCTGCTCGCTCCGCCGCCCACTCCGCCGACTGCCGACGCCCTTGACACGGTGGCGACCGCCGCCAGCGTCGCCGTCGAGCTCGGCGAGGAGGACACCGCCGATCTCCTGCGGGCGCTCCCGGCGGCCTATGGCGCCTCGATCGCCGACGCCCTCGTCGCCGCGCTCGCCGCGACGCTCGCCGGCCATTCTGACTCGACTGGCGCCGTATGCATCGACCTCGAGGGGCACGGCCGCGAGGAGGTCGGCGGCGATCGGGGCGACAGCCGGGGCGGGGATCTCGACCTCTCGCGGAGCGTCGGCTGGTTCACCAGCCTCTACCCCGTGCGCCTCGTGCCCGGCGACGACCCGCGCCCGGACGCAGCCCTCGCCGCCATCCGCCGCCAGCTCGCCGCCGTGCCGGGGCGCGGCCTCGGCTACGGGCTCCTGCGCTACCTCTCCGAGCACCCGGCGGCGGCAGCCCTCCGCGACCGGCCGCCCTCCCCGGTCAGCTTCAACTACCTGGGCCAGCTCGACGCGGTGCTCCCCGTCGACTCGCCGTTCGCCGCCGCCGGCGAGCCGGTGGGCCCGTCGCAGAGCCCGCGCGCCGCGCGCAGCCACACGCTCGCCGTCGGCGCCTTCGTCGCCGCCGGGCGCCTCCAGGTGATCTGGAGCTACGGCGCGCGACGCCTCGCGGGGGAGGTCGTGCGCCGGCTCGCCGAGCAGCTCCTCGCCCGCCTCCGGGAGCTCGCCGCCGACGCCCGCTCCCGCGTCCTGACGCTCGCTCTGGAGGGCGAGCCGGCCGCTGCTGCCGATCCGCTCGCGGCCATCCCCGCGGAGCTCCTCGCCCGTCTCCCGGAGGACGTCGAGGACGCCTATCCGCTCGCCCCGTTGCAGGAGGGGCTCCTCTTTCACAGCCTCTATGCGCCGGGCTCGGGAGCGTACGTCGAGCAGCTCCACGCCACCTTCGAGGGGGACCTCGACCTCGCGGCCTTCCGCGAGGCCTGGCGGCGGATCGTCGCCGCCAGGCCGGTACTGCGCACCTCCTTCCACGGTGACGACCTCCCGCGGCCCCTCCAGGCGGTCCACCGGTGGGCCCCGGCCGCCGAGATCGTCGAGATCGTCGAGGAGGACTGGCGCCCCCTCGCGGAGCCCGAGCGGGAGGGCCGCTTCGCGGATTCCGAGCTGGAGCGCCGTTTCGCGGCGCGGGTGCGCGCCGACCGCCTCCGCGGCTTCGACCTGGCGCGGCCGCCGCTCCTGCGCTGGACCCTGGTGCGCACCGGCGAGCGCGCCTGGCGCTTCCTCTGGAGCCATCACCACGCCCTCCTCGACGGCTGGTCCTACGCGGCGCTCATCGGCGACTTCGCCGCCTGCTACGAGGCGCTCGCCGCCGGCCGTGAGCCGGCGCTCCGCGCGCGGCCGCCCTACCGCGACTTCATCGCCTGGCTGTCGCGCCGCGACCCGGCGGCGGACGACGACTTCTTCCGCGCCTATCTGGCCGGATTCGGGGCGGGCTCCACGGCGCCCACGCCGCTCGCCGCGGACCGCCCGGCGCCGGCCCTCGACACGGCGCCCGACCCGGCCACCTCGGAGCTGCGCCTCCCCGCGGCGGAGACCGCGGCGCTCCGGGCCGCCGTCCGCGCCCGCGGGCTCACCCTGAACACCCTCGCCCAGGGTGCCTGGGCGCTCCTCCTCGGCCGCGCGAGCGGCGAGCGCGACGTCGTCTTCGGCACCACCGTCTCGGGACGGCCGCCGGAGCTGCCGGGCGTCGAGGCGATGCTCGGGCTCTTCATCAACACCTTGCCGGCGCGGGTCCGCCTGCCCGACGAGGCTGCCGTCTCGTCCTGGCTCGCCGGCCTCCAGGCCGCACAGGCCGAGCTCCGCCAGCACGAGGCGGCCCCGCTCGTGCGCATCCAGGGGGTGAGCCCGGTGGCGCGCGGGACGGAGCTCTTCGACAGCGTGCTGGTCTTCGAGAACTACCCACACGCCGAGGCGATCCGCGCCAGTGCGCTCGGCCGCCGGATCACCGAGGTCGAGGTGATCGAGCAGACTCACTATCCCCTCACCCTGAACGTCGTGCCGGGCGGCGACCGGCTGCTCCTCTCCCTGGGTTACGACCGCGCCCGCTTCGATGCGACGACCGTTCGGCGCCGCCTGGGGCATCTGGAGAACCTCCTCGCCGCGCTCGCGGCGTCTCTCATCGGCGACGGCGAGAAGAGCCTGGCGGCCATCGGCCTGCCGCTGTCCGCCGCGGAGCGGCAGCAGCTCCTCCGCGAGTGGAGCGACGCGGCGCCCGTGGACGGCGGGGCGGTCCCGGTGCACGAGCTCTTCGCGGCGCAGGCGGCCCGGCGTCCGGACGCGGTGGCCCTCCTCTCCGGTCACCAGGCTCTGACCTACGGCGAGCTGGCGCGACGGTCGAGCCGGATGGCGCGCCGGCTGGCGGAGCTCGGGGTCGGGCCGGGCATGCTGGTGGGGCTCTGCGCCGAGCGCTCGCTCGAGCTCATTCTGGGAGTGCTGGCGATCCTCGCGGCCGGCGGCGCCTATCTGCCGCTCGACCCCGCTCATCCCATGGAGCGCCTGGCGTACACGCTGGCGGACGCCGGGGCGCCGGTCCTCCTCGCCGCGGAGCATCTCCGCGAGCGCCTGCCGGCGGGCGCCGCCCGGGTGGTTGGCCTCGATGGCCTGGTCGGCCTGCACGGGCTCGTCGGCGAGCAGGAGGACGGCGGTCCCGTCCCGCCTCCCACCATCCGCGTCGATCCCGGCGACCTCGCCTACGTCATCTACACCTCGGGGTCGACCGGCCGGCCGAAGGGCGTCGAGGTCAGCCACGCGAACGCCGCGCGCCTCTTCGCCGTGATCCGTCAGTCCTTCGCCTTCGGTCCCGGCGACGTCTGGACGCTCTTTCACTCGATCGCCTTCGACTTCTCGGTCTGGGAGCTGTGGGGGGCGCTCGCCTTCGGCGGGCGGCTCGTCGTCGTGGCGAGCGAGACGGCCCGCTCGACCGAGGCGTTCTACGAGCTGCTGCGACGGGAGCGGGTGACGGTGCTCAGCCAGACGCCCTCGGCCTTCCGGCAGCTCCTCTGGGCCGAGGAATCTGCCCTCGCGCGCGGTGAGCCGATGGTCTCGGACCTGCGCCTGGTGGTCTTCGGCGGCGAAGCGCTGGATCCGCCGTCGCTCGCCCCGTGGCTCGAGCGCCACGGTGAGGAGCGGCCGCTGCTGGTCAACATGTACGGCATCACGGAGACGACGGTGCACACCACCTGGCGGCGGCTGCGGCAGAGCGACCTGTCGCGGCCGGGGAGCGCCGTGGGCCGGCCGCTCGCCGACCTCGCGCTCCACCTGCTCGACGGCGCCGGCCGGCCGGTGCCGATCGGCGTGCCGGGGGAGATCCACGTCGGCGGCGCCGGGGTGGCGAGGGGATACCTCGATCGCCCCGCCCTCACCGCGGAGCGGTTCGTGCCCGATGCCTTCGCCAGCGCCAGCGCCGGCGCCGGCGCGGCCGGGGGCGGGCTCCGGCTCTACCGCTCCGGCGACCTGGCGCGCTGGCGCCCGGACGGCGACCTCGAATACCTCGGGCGGATCGACCGCCAGGTGAAGGTGCGCGGCTTCCGCATCGAGCTCGGCGAGATCGAGGCGGCGCTCGCCGAGCACCCCGCGGTGCGCGAGGCGGCGGTGGTGGCGCGCGAGGGCCGCCCGGGCGACGTGCGGCTGGTCGGCTACGTGAGCTCCGCGGCCAGGCCCGCTCCTTCGCCGCAGGCGCTCGCCGCCTTCCTCGCCGAGCGGCTGCCCGGCTACATGGTGCCGGCCGCCTGGGTGCTCCTCGATCGCCTGCCGCTCACCCCGAACGGCAAGGTGGACCGCGCGGCCCTTCCGGCGCCGGAGGAGCGCGGCGGCGCCGGCGCGTACCTGGCGCCGCGCACCCCGGTCGAGCAGGTGCTCGCCGGCATCTGGGAGGAGGTGCTCGAGCGGCAGCGCGTGGGGGTGGAGGACGACTTCTTCGCCCTGGGCGGCCACTCGCTCGTCGCGGCACAGGTGACCTCGCGGGTGCTCAAGGCGTTCTCCGTGGACCTGCCGCTGCGCGTCCTCTTCGAGCGCCCGAGCGTGGCGGCGTTGGCCGCGGAGGTCGAGCGGCTGCGGGGGAGCGGCGCGGCCGCCGGGGCACCGCCGCTGGTGCGGGCGCCCCCCGGCACCGAGGCGCCGATGTCGTTCTCCCAGGAGAGGATCTGGCTCTTCGACCAGCTCTCGTCGGGCAACGCGATCTACAGCGTGCCGGTCGCGCTGACGCTCCGCGGCGCGCTGTCGGTGCCGGCGCTCGCGGCGGCGCTCGCCGTGGAGGTCGACCGCCACGAGGCGCTCCGCACGCGCTTCGTCTCGGTCGGGGGCAAGCCCCTGCAGCGGATCGACCCTCCCTGGCGGCCGCCCCTGCCGCTCGTGGACCTGGGCGGCCTGCCGCCCGCCGCGGCGGAGCGCGAGACGGCAGGCCTCGCCGCGGTGGAGAGGACATTCCCCTACGATCTCGCGCGCGGGCCCCTCCTGCGCTCGGTCCTCGTCCGCCGGGAGGAGGAGGCATTCATCCTCTTCCTGACCCTCCACCACATCATCTCGGACGGCTGGTCGATGCGTGTCCTGGTGCGCGAGCTGACGGCGCTCTACCGTGCCGCGCTAGCCGGCGAGCCCTCGCCGCTCCCCGAGCTCCCCATCCAGTTTCGCGACTTCGCCATCTGGCAGCGAGCGTGGCTCCAGGGCGAGGCGCTCGAGCGCCTCCTCAGCGCCGCGGCCGCGCGGCTCGCCGGCGTGCCGCGCCTCGACCTGCCCATCGACCGGCCGCCGGACGCGCGACTCTACTTCAGCTCGGGCGTCCTGCAGCTCGAGCTCGACGTCGCCTTGACCGCCAGCTTGAGCGCCCTCTCGCGCCGCCAGGGGGCGAGCCTCTTCATGACGGTCCTCGCCGCCTTCATGGGCCTCCTCCGCCGGCACACCGGCCGGGGCGACTTCGCGATCGCGGCCGCCACCGCGGGCCGGACCCGCGCCGAGCTCGAGCCGCTCGTCGGCTATTTCGTCAACACCCTGGTCATGCGCGCCGCGGCGGCGGGCGACCCCGGCTTCGGCGAGCTCCTCGCACGGACGCGCATGGCGACCCTCGCCGCCTACGACCACCAGGACCTGCCGTTCTCGCACCTCGTCGCGGCGTTGCGCGCCGAGCGGCCGGGGGGGGCGCCCCTCTTCGACGTCCTCTTCCTCTGGCAACAGCCGACGCCGGAGATCGCGATCCCCGGCGCCGAGGTCGCGCCGTTCCCGGTCGAGGTGACCCTGGGCCACACCAACTTCGCCCTCGCCGTCGACCTGGCCGAAGACGGCGGCCGCCTGAAGGGGACCTTCTCCTACAACCAGGCGCTCTTCGACCCCACGACGGCCCTGCGCTGGCGGGGACATCTCGAGGCGCTCCTGGCGGGCGCGGCGGCGGACCCGGCGCGGCCGCTCACCGCGCTGCCGCTCCTCTCCGAGGGCGAGCGCCATCAGGTGACGGTCGAGTGGGATGAGGCGGTGCGCCTCGACGGCGGCCCGGCGCCGATCGGGATCTGGGGCGAGGCGGCGGGCGCGCCGGCCGGCCGGCGCGCTCGCCGCCTCGCCGACGGCACCCTGGAGGCGAGCGCGCCGGCGCCCGCCGGCCCGCTCGAGCCGCCGGTCCAGCGCGCGCCTGCGGCCGCGGCCGCGGCGAGGGGGCCCGGCGAGCCGGCCCCGCCCCTGGAATCCCTCTCGCCCGCCAAGCGGAAGCTCCTCGCGAAGCGCATCCGCGGCGAGGCCGGCTCCAGCAGCGCGTGGGCCGGAGCCCGAGGCGAGCCCTCGCTCCTCGTCGAGCTGCAGCCGGAGCTGCCGACGGCCGCCGTGGAGCGGCCGCCCTTCTTCTGCGTCCACGCCATCGGCGGCGCGGTGCTCTCCTATCGCGAGCTCGCCCGCCGGCTGGGCGGCGAGCAGCCGTTCTACGGCATCCAGGCGGCGGGCCTCGCGGGGGGGCGCGCGGTCGACGACCTCCCGGCGATGGCCGCCCAGTACGCCGCCGCGGTCGAGGCCGTCGCGCCGCACGGCCCCTACCTGCTGGGCGGCTGGTCGTTCGGCGGCGTGGTGGCGTTCGAGATGGCGCGCCAGATGCGGCAGCGCGGCCGGCCGGTGGCGCTCGTGGCCCTCCTCGACAGCTGGGCGCCGGCGCTCGTGCCGGTGCCTGCCCCCGCGCGCGAGGACGAGATCGTCCGCCTCTTCCTGCGCGACCAGTCGGGCCTCCAGCGGCTGGATGCCTCCTGGCTCGAGGCGGAGCCGCCGGGGATGGGCGAGGCGGCGGCCCTCGACTGGCTCCTCTCCCGGGCGCACGAAGCCGGCCTGCTCCGGGCCAGCCTGAGCTCGGCGCAGGTCAGGCCGCTCCTCGACGTCTACCGCGCCAATGTGCGCGCCAACGCCGCCTACCGGCCACGGCCCGGCGACGGCCGCCTGACCCTCTTCCGCCCCCGAACGTCCCGAGAACCCACCAATGGCTGGTCGGCGCTCTCCGGCGAACCGGTCGAGGTACATGAGATGGCTGCAGACCACTACTCCATGCTGGCGCTCCCTGCGGTGGTCGGCCTCGCGGAGCGCCTCCGCTCCTGTATCGAACGGTCGCTCGCCGCGGACGACCCGCCGGCCGTCTTCGTCACGCAGGCCCCGGAGGCCCGCTCGTGAGCGGCGAAGAGCCCGGCACGCTGGCACCCCCCAAGCCGGCGCTCCCCGAGCCCGCGATCGCCGAGCCGCTCGAGCGGCAGCGTCTCTTTTGGCAACGGGAGCTGGCCGAGGCGCCGAGCGGGCTCGAGCTGCCGGCGGACCGGCCGCGTCCGCCCGTCGCGAGCTGCCGCGGCGCGACCCGCGCGCTGCGTCTGACGGCGGCCGCGACGGTGAGCCTGCGGCAGGCGGCGTGGCGGGAGAGGACCTCGCTCGACGTGCTCCTCCTCGCCGGCCTCGCCGCCCTCCTGGGGCGCTACAGCGGCGCCGAGGATCTCGTCATCGGCGCCGCCGTCAGGGGCCTCGCGCCGGCCAAGACAGAGCAGGACCGGCCTCGTGCGAGCCTTCTGCCGCTGCGCATCCTGTGGACCGGCGATCCGCCCTTCCAGCGGGTGCTGGCGTCGGCGGACGGCGCCCTGCGCGCGGCGCTCGCTCACGCCGATCTGCCGTTCGAGGCCCTGGCCGGCGAGCTGTGGCCCGGCCACGACCCGGCGCGCGGCCTGCCGTTCCAGGTGCTCTTCGCCGGGCCGAATACCTGGCCGACAGCGGGGCCGACAGCGGCGCCGCCGGCCGAGGGCTCGGCGTGCCTCCCCTCCGGCGAGCGGAAGCTCTCGGTGGATCTCGCCTTCTCCGTCCGGGAGGTCGAGGGCGGAGGAAGGGAGCCGGAGCTCCTCCTCGCGCTCGACTACGCCGTCGACCTCTTCGACGCCTCGACCGCGGCGCGCCTCCTCGCCCACTACGCGGCGCTCCTCGCCGGCGCCGCGGCGGCGCCGGAGCTGCCGCTCTCGCGCCTGCCGCTCCTCGGCGAGGCCGAGCGCCACCAGATGCTCGCCGAGTGGAACGACACCGCATCGGCCTTCCCGCGCCGCGCGCTCCACAAGCTCTTCGAGGAGCAGGCGGCGGCGCTGCCGGACGCGGTGGCGGTGGTGTGGGACGGTGGGGCGCTCACCTACGCCGAGCTCGACCGGCAGGCGGGCCGCATCGCCCGCCGGCTGCGGCGGCTGGGGGTGGGTCCGGAGTCGCGCGTGGCCCTTTACCTCGAGCGCTCGGCGGAGATGGTGGCGGCGGTCCTCGGCGTCCTCAAGGCGGGCGGCGCCTATCTGCCGATCGACCTCTCCTATCCGCGGGAGCGCCTGGAGCTCCTGCTGGAGGACGCGGCGCCGGCGGCGGTCGTCGGCACCAGCCGCTCGCTGGCGTCGCTGCCCGGCAAGGCGCCGCAGCTCGCCGTCGACCTCCTCGCCGTCCATCCGGCGACGGCCCGGCGCCTCGCCCGCCGGCTTGCCGCCCGCTTCGTCCCCGGCGAGCCTTCGAAGGCGCTGGTCGATCGGCTGGCCGGCGTCTATCGCGCGACCGGCGGCGACACGCGGGCGATGATGCGGACGATGGCGCGGGCGGCCGGGGAGGACGCGGCGCCGGCGCCCCAGGCACCCGCGGCGGCGGCGGAGGAGCTCTCGGCCGACGTGCCCCCGGAGAGCCTGGCGTACGTCCTCTACACCTCGGGCTCGACCGGGACGCCCAACGGCGTGGAGGTGAGCCACCAGGCGGTGGTGCGGCTGGTGCGCGAGACCGGGTACCTGGCGTTCGGCCGCGGGGACGTCTTCCTGCAGATGGCCCGGATGTCGTTCGACGTGTCGACCCTCGAGATCTGGTGGCCGCTCGCGAACGGCGGGTGCGTGGCGCTGCCGCCGCCCGGGCGCTTCGCGCTCGGCGACCTCTACCAGCAGGTGGAGCGCCACGGGGTGACGGCGCTCTTCCTCACCGCCGGCCTGTTCAACGTCGCGGTGGAGGAGGGGCTCGCGGGGCTCGGCGGCCTGCGCCAGCTCCTCGCCGGCGGCGAGGCGCTGTCGCGCGACCATGTCGAGCGGGCGCTCTCGGCGCTGCCCGGGGTGGAGCTGATCAACGGCTACGGCCCGACGGAGAACACCACCTTCAGCACCACATACCGGCTGCGCGACGGCCTGGGAGAGCTGTCGGTGCCCATCGGCCGGCCGATCGCGACCTGCCGCGCCTACGTGCTCGACCGCACGCTGGCGCCCGTGCCGGTGGGCTGCACCGGCGAGCTCTACCTCTCCGGCCCGGGGCTCGCGCGCGGCTACCTCGCCCGCCGCGAGCTGACGGCGGAGCGTTTCCTCCCCAACCCGTTCGAGGAGGGGAGGCTCTACAAGACCGGGGACCTGGTGCGTTGGCGCGCCGACGGCACGCTCGCGTTCCTCGGGCGGCACGACTTCCAGGTCAAGGTGCGCGGCTTCCGCGTCGAGCCCGGGGAGATCGAGACCGCCCTCCTGCGCCACCCGCAGGTGCGCGAGGCGGTGGTGGTGGGGCTCGCCGAGGGCGGGCGCGACCACCGCGTGGTGGCGTACTACGTGACGGAGGAGGGCGCCGAGGCGACCCGCGAGGAGCTGCGCGCCTTCCTGCGAGCGCGCCTGCCGGAGCACATGGTGCCCGCCGTCTTCGTGCCGCTCGCGGCGCTGCCGCTCACCGCCATCGGCAAGCTCGACCGGCGGGCGCTGCTGGCCCCCGAGGCGCTCGGACCGGCGGCGGGCGAGCCGGCCGCGGCGCTCCGCGCCGGCGCCCGCGATCCGAGCGACCTGAGCGACCTGAGCAACCTGAGCGACCTGGTTACCGAGCTGCTCGCCGGGCTCTGGGAGGAGGTGCTCGACCCCGATCCGCGGCGCGGGCCGGGCGCCGAAGGCGGCTTGGCCTTCGAGAGGAGCCGGCGGGTCGGCCTGCACGACGATTTCTTCGACCTGGGCGGGCATTCGCTCACCGTCATGCGCCTGCTGTCGCGCATCCGCCAGACGTTCGGGGTGGAGCTCGGCGCGCAGACGGTCTTCGCGTTCCCCACCCTCTCCGCGCAGGCGCGCGTGGTGGCCGCGGCGCGCCGCGGGGCGGAGAGCGCCCTGCCGCCGCTCGCCAAGGTTCCGCGGCAGGGGCCGCCGGCGCTCTCCTTCGCCCAGCAGCGGCTCTGGTTCCTCGACCGCCTGGCGCCGGAGAGCCCGCTCTACAACGTCCCGGCGACCTGGCTCGTTACTGGGGCGCTCGCTCCGGCAGGGCTCGCTCCGGCGGCGCTCGCCGCCGCCCTCACCGAGATCGTCCGCCGGCACGAGACGCTGCGTACCCGGTTCGTCGAGGTGGACGGCGAGCCCCGGCAGGAGATCGGCGCCCCCTGGCGGGTGCCGCTGCCGCAGGTGGACCTCCGCGGCCTCGCGGGGGAGCGGCGCTCGGGCGAGCTGGCGCGCCTGCGCAGCCGAGGAGGCGGGCCGACCGTTCCACCTCGCCCGCGGCCCCCTGCTGCGGGCCGGCCTGGTGCGCCTGGATGAGGAGGAGCACGCGCTTCTGCTCACCGTGCACCACATCGTCTACGACGGCTGGTCGGAGGGGGTGCTGACGGCCGAGCTCACGGCGCTCTACGCGGCAGCCGTCGAGGGGCGTCCTTCGCCGCTCGGCGAGCTCGCCGTGCAGTACTCCGACTTCGCCGCCTGGCAGCGCGCCTGGCCGCCGGAGGTGCTCGGGCGGCAGCTCGCCTACTGGCGCGGCGAGCTCGCGGGGGCACCCGCGGCGCTGCCGCTGCCGGTCGACCGGCCGCGCCCGGCGGCGCCGGGCTTCCGCGGCGCGAGCGCGATGCTCCGCCTGCCGGCAGACCAGACGGCGGCGCTTCGCCAGGCGGCGCGGCGGGAGGGGACGACGCTCTACATGCTGCTCCTCGCCGCCTTCGCGGCGCTCCTCGCGCGCGCCACGGGAGAGGACGACCTGCTCGTCGGCACGCCGGTCGCCGACCGCCCGCGGCCGGAGGTCGAGGGGCTGATCGGGTTCTTCGTCAACACGCTGGTGATCCGGGCGCGGGCGGCCGGCGATCCGGCCTTCCGCCGCCTGCTCGCGGCGGTGCGCGACACGGCGCTCTCCGCCTTCGCCCATCAGGACCTGCCCTTCGAGATGCTGGTCGAGGAGCTGCGGCCGGAGCGCGACCGGTCGAGGAACCCGCTGGTCCAGGCGCTCTTCGCCTTCCAGGGGGCCGGCCAGGCCGCTGGCCAGGCCATGTTGGGCGAGGGCACGAGGCTGCGCCTCGTGCGGCTCCCCTGGGGCGAGCGGGCGACGGCGAAGGTCGACCTCCTGCTCTCCGCGATGGAGATGCCGGCCCAGGGAGGGGAGGCGGGGCAGGGCGGCCTGGGCCCGGGTAGAGAGACGAGGCGGAGCTCGAGCGTTCAGGCGGCGAGCTGGAGCTCGCCCTGGTCCTGGAGTACGCGGCGGACCTCTTCACCGCGACGACCGCGGCACGCCTCCTCGCCCACTACGCAACGCTCGTCGGCGGGGCGGCGGCGGCGCCCGAGCTGCCGGTCTCCTGCCTGCCGCTCCTCTCCGCGGCCGAGCGCCAGCAGCTCGTCGCGGAGTGGAACGACACGGCGTCGGGCTTCCCGCGCCGCCCCGTGCACCGCCTGTTCGAGGAGCAAGCGGCGGCGCGGCCCGACGCGGCGGCCGTCGTCTGGGACGGCGGCGCGCTCACCTACGGCGAGCTCGACCGGCGCGCCGCCCGCGTCGCGCGCCGGCTGCGGCGGCTGGGAGCGGGTGTCGAGTCACGGGTCGCCGTCTGCGCCGAGCGCTCGGCGGAGCTGGTCGTCGCGCTCCTCGGCGCGCTCAAGGCGGGCGCCGCCTACCTGCCGCTCGACCCCGCCTATCCGCGCGAGCGGCTGGCGCTCCTGCTGGCCGACGCGGCGCCGGCGGCCCTGGTGGGGCCGCGGCGCCTGCTGGCGGCCTTCCCGAGCCTGGCGCCCCACCTGGCGATCGAGGACGCCCTCGTCGAGGTCGCCGATGGCGATGCCGATACCGACGCCGCGCCGGTCTCCGTCGACGTGCCGCCCGCGGCCCTCGCCTACGTGCTCTACACCTCCGGCTCGACGGGCGCGCCCAAGGGGGTCGAGGTCAGCCATCGGGCGGTGGTGCGGCTGGTGCGCGAGGCGGGCTACGCGTCGTTCGGCCCCGGCGAGGTCTACCTCCAGCTGGTGCCGATGTCGTTCGACGTGGCGACCTTCGAGCTCTGGGGTCCGCTCCTCAACGGCGGCCGTCTGGCGCTCCTGCCGCCCGGGCCGTACACGCTCGCCGACCTCTACGGGGCGGTCGCGCGCCACGGGGTGACGACGCTCTGGCTGACCTCCGGCGTCTTCCACCTGGCGGTCGAGGAGGGGCTCGCGCCGCTCGGCGGCCTGCGCCAGCTGCTCGCCGGGGGCGACGTCCTGTCGCGCCCCCACGTGCTGCGGGCGCTCGCGGCCCTGCCGGGGGTCGACCTCGTCAACGGCTACGGCCCGACGGAGAACACGACATTCTCGACCACCCACCGCCTGCGCGGTGGGCTCGCCGCCGGCGAGACGTCGGTGCCGATCGGGCGGCCGATCGCCGCCAGCCGCGCCTACGTGCTCGACCGCTCGCTCGCGCCGCTGCCGATCGCCTGCGTCGGGGAGCTCTACGTGGGCGGCGCCGGCGTGGCGCGCGGCTACCTCGGCCGCCCGGCGCTGACCGCCGAGCGCTTTTTGCCGGATCCATTTGGGCCGGATCCGTTCTCGGTGGACCCGCGGGGCCCGCGGGCCGGAGATCGGCTCTACCGCACGGGAGATCTCGCGCGGTGGCGGCCGGACGGGACGCTCGACTTCCTGGGCCGGCGCGACTTCCAGATCAAGGTGCGCGGCTTCCGCGTCGAGCCCGGGGAGGTCGAGAGCGCGCTCCTCCGCCATCCGGGCGTGCGCGAGGCGGTGGTGACGGCGACGACGGAGGCGGCCGGCGGGGCCGGAGGGCATCGGCTGGTCGCCTACTACGTGCCGGAGGGCGCCGACGGGCCGGCGCCGGCGGAGCTCTCCGCCCACCTCCGCGAGAGCCTGCCGGAGCACCTGGTGCCGTCGATCCTCGTGCCCCTTGCGGAGCTGCCGCTCAACGCCAACGGCAAGGTCGACCGGCGGGCGCTGCCGCCGCCGGAGAGCTCGGCAGGCGCAGGAAAGGAGAACGGCGGCCGGGCCGCCGTCGCGCCGCGCGGCGCCCCAGCAAATCCGATCGAGGAGGTGATCGCCGGGATCTGGGCGGAGGTGCTGGGCGTCCCCCACGCGCTCTCCGTCGAGGAGAGCTTCTTCCACCTCGGCGGCCACTCGCTCCTCGCCATCCGCATGCTGTCGCGCCTCCGCGCGGCCCTCGGGGCGGACCTGCCGGTGCAGCAGGTCTTCGAGTCGCCGACGATCGCCGGCCTCGCCGCGGCGGTGGCTCGGGCCACGGCATCCGGCGACGCGGCGGCCGGGCCCGCCCTGCCGCCGCTCGCGCCGCGCGCGTCGCGGCTGCGGCCGCGCCGCTCTCCTACGCGCAGCAGCGGCTCTGGTTCCTCGACCGCCTGGCGCCGGGGAGCCCGGCCTACAACGTGCCCTCGGCCTACGGCCTCGCCGGGCCGCTCGCGCCGGCGGCGCTCGCCGCCGCCCTCGCCGAGGTGGCGCGCCGCCACCGGGTTCTCCGCGCCCGCTTCGTCGAGCGCGATGGCGAGCCGCGGCAGGAGATCGCGGAACCTCCGGCGCCGGGGCTCCTGCCGCTGGTGGATCTCAGCGCCCTGGCTCCCGAACGCCGGAGCGCCGAGCTGGCGGGCCTGCGCGCCGCGGAGGCCGAGCGGCCGTTCGACCTCGCCGCGGGACCCCTCCGGCGCGCCGGGCTCGTCCGCCTGGGCCAGGGCGACCACGCCCCTTTCGAAGACGAGCACGCGCTCCTCCTCAGCTTCCATCACGCCGTCTACGACGGCTGGTCCGAGGGGGTGCTCCTCCGCGAGCTCGCGGCGCTCTATGGCGCGGCGCTCCTGGGGGCGCCGTCGCCCCTGGCCGAGCCGGCCCTCCAGTACGCCGACTTCGCGGCCTGGCAGCGCGCCTGGCCGCCGGAGGTGCTCGGCCGCCAGCTCGCCTATTGGCGCGGGGAGCTCGCCGGCGCGCCGACGGCCCTCGAGCTGCCGGCGGACCGGCCGCGCCCGGCCCTCGCGAGCCTCCGCGGCGCCGGCCGCCGGCTGCTCCTCGGGGCGCCGGAGGCGGCGCGCCTCCGCCAGGCGGCGCGGCGGGAGGGGGCGACGCTCTACATGCTGCTCCTCGCGGCCTTCGCGGCGACGCTGGCGCGCCACGGCGGCCAGGAGGACCTCCTCGTCGGCACGCCGGTCGCGAACCGCACCCGGCCGGAGCTCGAAGGGCTGATCGGCTTCTTCGTCAACACCCTGGCCCTCCGGGCGCGGCTCGCCGGCGACCCGGAGTTCCGCCGCGTGCTGGCGTCGGCGCGCCAAACGGCGCTCGCCGCCTTCGCCCACCAGGACCTGCCGTTCGAGGCGCTCGTCGAGGAGCTGCGGCCGGAGCGCGACCTGTCGCGCGCCCCGCTGGTGCAGGCGATGCTCTCGCTGGGGAGCGCCGCGCGGCCGGAGCGGTCGCTCGGCGGCGGCCTCCGCCTCGCGCGCCTGCCTTCGCCCGAGCGGACGACGGCGAAGCTCGACCTCTCGCTGGCGGCGACCGAGCTCGAGGAGGAGGACGGCGGGAAGGGCCTGCTTCTCGAGCTGGAGTACGCGGCCGACCTCTTCCACGCGACGACCGCGGAGCGGCTCCTGGCGCACTTCGCGACGCTCCTCTCTGGCGCCGCGGCGGCGCCGGAGCTGCCGCTCTCGCGCCTGCCGCTCCTGGCGCCGGCCGAGCGCCACCAGCTCGTCGGGGAGTGGAACGACACGGCGTCGGGCTTCCCGCGCCGGACCGTGCACGGCCTCTTCGCGGACCAGGCGGCGGTGCGGCCGGACGCGGTCGCCGTCTCCTGGGAGGCGGGCGCGCTGAGCTACGGCGAGCTCGACCGGCGCTCCGGCGAGGTCGCCCGGCGCCTCCGGCGGCTGGGGGTCGCGACCGACGCGCGGGTGGGGCTCCTCGCGGAGCGCTCGCCGGAGATGGTGGCCGCCCTCCTCGGCATCCTGAAGGCGGGCGGCGGCTACCTGCCGCTCGACCCCTCCTACCCGCGGGCGCGGCTGGCGCTCCTGCTCGCCGATGCCGCGCCGGCGGCCGTGGTGGGGCCGCGGCGACTGCTGGCGTCCCTCCCCGGTATCCCCAGTGGGGCGCCCCACCTGGCGCTCGAGGACGCCACCCTCGAGGACACCGAGGTCGCCGAGGCGGACGCCGCCCCCATTCCGCCGGGCCCGTCTCCGCCGAGCTGCCGCCCGCGAGCCTCGCCTACGTGCTCTACACCTCGGGCTCGACGGGCGCGCCCAAGGGGGTCGAGGTCAGCCATCGTGCGGTGGTGCGGCTGGTGCGCGAGGCGGGCTACGCGTCGTTCGGCCCCGGCGAGGTCTACCTCCATATGGCGCCGATGTCGTTCGACGCGGCGACCCTCGAGCTCTGGGGGCCGCTCGTCCATGGCGGCCGTCTGGCGCTCCTGCCGCCCGGGCCGTACACGCTGGCGGACGTCTACGCGGCGGTGGCGCGCCACGGGGTGACGACGCTCTGGCTGACGTCCGGCCTCTTCCACTTGGCGGTGGAGGAGGGGCTCGCGCCGCTCGGCGGCCTGCGCCAGCTGCTCGCCGGCGGCGACGTCCTGTCGCGCCCCCACGTGCTGCGGGCGCTCGCGGCGCTGCCCGGGGTCGACCTCGTCAACGGCTACGGCCCGACGGAGAACACGACGTTCTCGACCACCCACCGCCTGCGCGGTGGGCTCGCGGCCGGCGAGACCTCGGTGCCGATCGGGCGGCCGATCGCCGCGAGCCGCGCCTACGTGCTCGACCGCTCGCTCGCGCCGCTGCCGGTCGCCTGCGTCGGGGAGCTCTACGTGGGCGGCGCCGGCGTGGCGCGCGGCTACCTGGGCCGCCCGGCGCTGACCGCCGAGCGCTTTCTGCCGGATCCCTTCGGGAAGGACCCGAAGGGCGAGGGCCGGCTCTACCGCACCGGCGACCTCGCGCGGTGGCGGCCGGACGGGACGCTCGATTTCCTCGGCCGGCGCGACCTCCAGGTCAAGGTGCGCGGCTTCCGCGTCGAGCCCGGGGAGGTCGAGAGCGCGCTCCTCCGCCATCCGGGCGTGCGCGAGGCGGTGGTGACGGCGGCGGCGGAGCCGGCCGGCGGGGCCGGAGGGCATCGGCTGGTCGCCTACTACGTAGCCGGAGGGCGCGGACGGGCCGTCGCCGGCGGAGCTCCGCATCCACCTCCGCGAGAATCTGCCGGAGCACATGGTACCGTCGCTCTTCGTGTCCCTCCCGGAGCTGCCTCTCAACGCCAACGGCAAGGTCGACCGGCGGGCGCTGCCGGCGCCCGAGCCGCGGCCGGCCGGGCGAGGCGGACACCGCGCCGCGGACGCCGCCGCGCAATGCCGTCGAGGAGGTGATCGCGGGGATCTGGGAGGATCTCCTCGGCCTGGGCCATCCGGTCGGCGTCGACGACGACTTCTTCCACCTGGGCGGCCACTCGCTCCTCGTCACCCGCCTGCTGTCGCGCCTCCGCCAGGCCTTCGGCGCCGACCTGCCGGTCCAGCGGGTGTTCGCGTCGCCGACGGTCGCCGGCCTCGCCGCGGCGGTGGCGGCGGCCGGCCAGGAGGAAAACCGGCCGGACAACGCGCTGCCGCCGATCGTGCCGCTCCCGAGCCGCCACGGCGTGCTGCCGCTGTCCTACCCGCAGCTGCGGCTCTGGTTCATGGACCGGCTGGCGCCGGAGAGCCCGACCTACAACATCCCCTCGGGCTACCTCCTGCGCGGACCGCTCGCGCCGGCGGCGCTCGCCGCCGCCCTGGCCGAGGTCGTGCGCCGCCACGAGGCGCTGCGCACGCGGATCGTCGCCGTCGCGCACGGCGAGCCGGGGCAGGAGATCTGCCCGCCGTCGCCATCGGCACCGCTGCCGCTCGCCGACCTCTCCGGCCTGCCGCCGGGGCGCCGGGCGCCGGAGCTCGCCGCGCTCGGTGGCCGCGAGGCCCGCCGCGGCTTCGACCTCCAGCGCGGCCCGCTGCTCCGCGCCACGCTGGTCCGGCTGGGCCAGGGCGACCACGCCCTCCTCGACGCCGACCACGCCCTCCTCGACGCCGAGCACGCCCTCCTCCTCACCCTCCACCACATCGCGGCGGACGGCTGGTCGGAGGGGGTGCTGCGGCGCGAGCTGTCGTCCCTCTATGCCGCCGCGCTGGCGGCGGAGCCGTCGCCGCTCGCCCCGCTGGCCCTCCAGTACGCCGACTTCGCGGCCTGGCAGCGCGCCTGGCCGGAGGAGGCGCTCGCGGCGCAGCTCGCCCACTGGAAGGAGCGGCTCGCCGGCACGCCGGCGCTCACCCTCCCCGCCGACCGCCCGCGGCCGCCGATCGCGAGCTTCCGCGGCGACTCCCTGGGGCTCGACCTGCCGCCGGAGCTCGCCGGCGCCCTCCGCCTCCTGGCGCGGCGCGGCCAGGCGACCGTCTTCATGACCGTCCTCGCCGCCTGGCACGCGCTCCTCCAGCGCACTTCCGGGCAGACCGACTTCGCCGTCGGCACGCCGGTCGCGAACCGCACGCGGCCGGAGCTCGAGCCGCTCATCGGCGTCTTCCTCAACATGCTCGCCCTGCGCACGGACGGCGGCGGCGATCCGAGCTTCGCCGAGCTCCTGGCGCGGGTGCGGCGGACGGCTCTCGCGGCGTACGACCACGCCGACGTCCCCTTCGAGCGCATCGTGGACGAGGTGAACCCCGCGCGCGACCGCAGCCGCCAGCCGCTGGTGCAGACGATGCTCGCGCTCAACAGCACGCCGCGGGTCCCCTTCGCCCTGCGCGGTCTCGCGGTCGAGCCGCTCGACCTCTCCGCCCGGGTCTCCCGCTTCGACCTGAGCCTCGGCCTCTCCGACCAGGGGGGAGAGCTCGGCGGGGGGCTCGAGTACAGCACCGACCTCTTCGACCGCACCTCGATGGCGCGCCTCGCGGGGCACCTCGTCCGCCTGCTGGCGGCGGCGGCGGACGACCCGTCGCGCCGCGTGGCGGAGATCGAGCTGCTGTCGCCGGCCGAGCGGCAGCAGGTGGCCGTCGAGCTGAACGACACGGCGGCGGACCTCTCGGGGCTCGCTCGGCGGCGACGAGCCCCGTCTCCACCGCTGGATCGAGCGGCAGGCGGCGCTGACGCCGGGCGCCACGGCGGTCGTCGGCGAGGGCGAATCGCTCACCTACGCTGAGCTCGACGCCCGCGCCAACCGCCTGGCCCGCCGCCTGCGCCGGCTGGGGGTGCGGGTCGACGAGCCGGTCGCCATCTGCGCCGAGCGCTCGCCGGCGCTCGTCGTGGGTCTCCTCGGCATCCTGAAGGCCGGCGGCGCCTACCTGCCGCTCGACCCCTCCTATCCGTCGGAGCGGCTGGCCTTCATGATCGAGGACGGGCTCGAAGGCCTCGCGGCGCCGGTGCTCCTGGCGCAGGTCGACCTCCTCTCCGCGTCCGTGGCGGGCGCCGGCGCCCGCCTGATCGACCTCGACCTGGCGGCCGGCCCGGCGGGCGACGCCGACGCCGCCCCGCTCGACGGCGGCGCCGGGGCGGACAACCTCGCCTACGTCATCTACACCTCGGGCTCGACGGGGCGGCCGAAGGGCGTCATGACGACCCACCGCGGCATCGTCAACCGGCTCGCCTGGATCCAGCGGGCCTACGGCCTCACGCCGGCCGACCGCGTGCTGCAGAAGACCCCGGTCTCCTTCGACGTGTCGGTCTGGGAGCTGTTCTGGCCGCTCGTCGTCGGCGCGCGGCTGGTGCTGGCGCGGCCGGGCGGCCACCGCGACCCGGCCTACCTGACGCGGCGGATCGAGGAGCAGGGGGTGACGACCGTCCACTTCGTGCCGTCGATGCTCTCCGCCTTCCTGGCGCAGGCAGACGTCGGCCGCTGCCGCTCGCTCCGGCGGGTGATGGCGAGCGGCGAGGCGCTGCCGGCGGAGCTGGCGGAGCGCTTCCACGAGCTCCTGGGAGGCGGGCTCGGGCCTGCCGGGCCTGCCCGGCCTGCCGGAACTACCGAGCTGTACAACCTCTACGGCCCCACCGAGGCGGCGGTCGAGGTGACGGCGCACCGGACGCTGCCGGGGCCGGCGCGGCGCGCCGTCCCCATCGGCCGCCCGATCGCCAACCTGGGCATCTGGCTGCTCGACGCCGAGCTCCGGCCGGTGCCTCTGGGGGTGCCCGGCGAGCTCTACATCGGCGGGACGGGCCTCGCGCGCGGCTACCTCCGCCGGCCCGACCTCACGGCGGAGCGCTTCGTCCCCCATCCGCTGGGCCGACCCGGCGAGCGGCTCTACCGGACGGGCGACCTGGCGCGCTTCGCGGTCGACGGCGAGATCGAGTTCCTCGGCCGCACCGACGACCAGGTGAAGCTGCGCGGCTTCCGCATCGAGCCGGGGGAGATCGAGGCGGCGCTGGCCGGCCATCCGGCCGTCCGCGAGGCGGCGGTGGTGGCGCGGGAGGAGGGGCCGGGAGAGGTGCGGCTCGCCGCTTTCGTGGTGCCGGCGGGGCCCGGGCCGAGGCCGGAGGTGGGGGAGCTCCGCGACGCCCTCCGCCGCGTCCTGCCGGAGCACATGGTGCCCGCCGACTTCGCGTTCGTCGACGCTCTGCCGCTCACCCCGAGCGGCAAGCTCGACCGCGGCGCCCTGCGCGCCCTCCGCCCGGCCGGCGAGCTGGCGCCCGCGGCCGAGCCCGGCGGGGTCGGCGATCTGAGGACCGAGCTCGAGGAGCTCCTCGCCGGCATCTGGCAGGACCTCCTGAGGCGCGGGCCGATCGGCCTCGACGACAACCTCTTCGACGCGGGAGCACACTCGCTCCTCGCCATCCAGTTCACCTCCCGCGTCTACGACTCCCTGGGCCTCGAGATCCCCCTCCGCCTCCTCTTCGATTCCCCCACCGTCCGCCGGCTCGGCGTGGCGATCCAGAAGATCCTGATCGAGCAGATCGCCAGCCTCACCGACGAAGAGGCCGAGCTGCAGGCGGAGTGACATGACCCACGACTGTCCATCCTCGAATTCGATCCGGAGAGGTCGGCGCTGATCGAGCCCCAGCGGACGATCACGGCCGTATCGATCCCGGAATTGGCCGTGGCGTGTTCTTCAAGCGGAGGTTGCTCATGGCGATGACGAGGCGGCAGGCGATGAAGAGCGCGGCGGCGTTCGGGGCGGCGCTGGCGTGGCCTTCGGCGGTCTTTGGGAGAGCCGGGCGGGCGGGGGATGGCGAGCGCGGCGCGGTCGAGCGGCGGGACCTCTTTCCGCAGGGCGTGGCCTCGGCCGATCCCCATCCCGACAGCGTCATCCTGTGGACCCGCCGGCCGCCGGTCGGGGAGAGCCGGGCGGCGCTCCTCGCCGTCGAGGTGGCGGAGGACGCGGGGTTCGCGCACGTCGTCGCGCGCGCCCGCGCGCCGCTCTCCGCCGATGCCGACTGGACCTGCCGCGTGCTCGCCGCGGGCCTCCTTCCGGCGCGGGTCTACTGGTACCGCTTCGTCGACGAGCACGGCTTCGCGAGCCGCACCGGCCGCACGGTGACCGCCCCGGCGGAGACCGACGGGCGTGCCGTGCGCTTCGCCTTCGTGAGCTGCCAGAACGTGACGCAGGGCGCCTCGAACGCCTATCGCCGGATGATCTGGGAGGACGAGCGCGCCGCCGAGGCCGACCGGCTCGGCTTCGTGCTCCACTTGGGCGACTTCGTCTACGAGATCGTCTGGTACCCCGAGGATCGCCCGCAGGGGATGTACGACCGCCGCATCCGCGACGTGGTGCGCTATCCGAGCGGCGAGAAGATCGAAGACTTCCACGTGCCGACCGACCTCGCCGACTACCGCGCCCTCTACCGCGGCTATCTCACCGACCCCGACCTGCAGGACGCGCGCGCCCGCTGGCCGTTCGTCTGCATGTGGGACAACCACGAGTTCTCCTGGAAGGGCTGGCAGAGCCAGCAGAACTTCGGCGGCGCGGCGCGCCCGGCGCAGACCCGCAAGGTGGCGGCGAACCAGGCCTGGTTCGAGTACCAGCCGGCGCGGGTGGAGAAGGCCCCGGCGCCGGGAACCGCCGCCAAAGCCGACACTGCCGACCGCTTCGTCCCCCCGCCGTCCGCGACGCGCCGATCGAGCGCTTCGACGACCAGGGCTTGGGCCTCGAGGCCGGCAACCTCGCCGCCATCTCGAGCCTGAAGCTCTTCCGCGCTTTCCGCTTCGGCGCCAACGTCGAGCTCATCCTCACCGACAACCGCTCGTTCCGCTCCGAGCCGATGGACGACCACCCCGAGGTCGCCGCCTTCGATCCGCCGGGAGTCCCCTTCTTCGGCTCGCTGGAGATCGCCGAGGTCCTCGACGCCGGGCGGAGCTTCGCCGGCGGCCGGCCGCCGGCGACGATCCCCTTCGGCGGCGCCGAGGTGGCGAACCCGCGGCGCGCGGCGCCGCCGCAGTCGATGCTCGGCGCGGCGCAGAAGGCCTGGTTCCTCGCGCGCCTCCGCGCCTCGACGGCGCGCTGGCGGCTGTGGGGGAACTCCGTCGCCATGCTCGACTGGCGGACCGATCTGCAGAACCTGCCGCCGGAGCTGCGGGCGAAGTGGCCGTTCCCCGGCTACGGCCTTATGGGCACCGGCGACTGGGCCAGCTATCGCACCGAGCGCAACGAGATCCTGGACCTCGTTCGGCGCGAGAACCTCGCCGGCTTCGCGACGCTCGCCGGCGACCGCCACGCCTTCGCCGCCGGCCTCCTCTCGGCGGCGCTGCCGCCGTCGCCCATGGCGCCCGTCGGCGTCGAGTTCGTCGTCGGCTCGGTCTCGGCCCCCGGCCTCTTCGAGGCGGCGTCGCACAAGATCCCCAAGGAGCACCCGCTGCGGGCGCTCTACCTCCACCAGCCGCCGGCCCCGGCGCCCCTCGAGCCGGCGATCAACTGGACGGTCCTCCACGGCGTCCGCGCCAGCCTCGAGCTCGCGCGCACCCACGACCGCGAGCGCGCCCTCCAGGCGAGCAACCCCGAGGTCGCGCCGCACCTCGCCTTCACCGATGTCGGCGGCCACGGCTATGCCGTCGTCCGCGCCGGCGCCGACGACCTCGAGGTCGAGTTCGTCTGCGTCGTCCGCCCGCTCGAGCGCAGCGACCGCCCCGACGGCGGCCCGCTCGCCTACCGCGTCACCCACCGCGCCCGGCGCTGGGCCGCCGGCGCCGCGCCGCGCCTCGAGCGCACGCGGGTCGAGGGCGCGCTGCCGCTCTCCGTCTGACGGCCGCGGTCGAGCGGAGCTTCGAGCCCGATCACTCAGCTCAACTACGAACCCAAAGCCAGCCGCAGGGGCATGCGATGCATAACCTCGAACATCTATTTCTCGTCGGCGAGTTCCCAGAGCGAGCCCACCTGCTGTCGGCGCTTTCGCTCGAGCAAGTCACGCTTCGTCCTGACGGCGCGTCGCACTCGATTTATGAGGAACTGTGGCACATTGTGGGGTACCAGCAGAGCATCATCGAACCGGGTGACCCAGCCGGCGACTTCTACCCGAGCGCCCCGCCGGAGCACGAGCACCAATGGCACGACCTGGTGCGAGTGTTCCTGGACGGTGCTCGCGCTGCGGCAGCGTTGGGGCAGGCTCCCGAGCGGTTGGCGGTCGAGGTTGAACCGGGCGTGACACTGGCCGATGAATTGAACAGTGTGGCGGTACATAACGCATATCACTTTGGCAAAATCGTAGCGCTGCGGCAGCGGATAGGGGCGTGGCCGCCCGCCGCAGCGTCGGACGAGTTGTAACCGCATAAGCGCGCGCTGCCGCCCAACGGGTGAGCGCCAGGCTTTGGCCGGCTGGTTGGCCAGTGCAGTCAGAACTTCCGAGGTTATATCGCATGCCACGCAACGATGAAATTCGCCTGACGAGCGGATTCGCCGTCCAAGGAAAGCAGGGAGTTCCGGGCAAAGCTCGAGACGTTCGGCAGTCAGGCAGCGAGCGACTATCGTCACCCACTCGAAGCAGTGGTACAGGAAATCCGCTATTGGCAGCAGTCTACAAGCCAAGGACATACAAATCCAAAGGAGCGAGAGAAGCGAGCGAGCTTCCTCCACTGGAATCAAGAATGCATGGTCTGCAAGGAGCGAATCGAGTCGCTCGCAGTGGCCACGTTCCATCATATAAAGATGGGGCGTGCCAGGCCTCCACGATCCGGAGAATATGTGCCCTCTCCATCGCGACGAGAGCAAAGGCTGTCACGAGAAGCTCCGCCGAGCGACGCCAGGAACACTGACTGCAGGTTCCGAGCGCCGGAGAGCGTAGGATGGAGCAGACGGTGATCACGGCGGCGCACCAAAGCCTCACTCACCAGTGGTGGTAGGCCCGCCGAGCCGCATTCGATCTGTACATTTCGGAGCTGGTTCTGCTGGAGGCCCGCGCCGGAGACCTCGACGCGGCCTCTGGTCGCTTAGCGCTGCTTGCGGGGATTCCCGTTCTCGAGTCCACCGCCGCCGCAGAGGCGCTCACGGAGCGGATTCTCCGTGCGAGCCTGATTCCTTCGAAGGCGCGTGCGGATGCCGCTCATATCGCAATTGCTGCCGTCCACGGAATAGACTATCTCCTGACGTGGAATTGTCGGCACATCGCCAACGCCGTCACGCGAAAGCGCATCGACCAATTGCGACGAGGCGCAGGGTACGAGGCTCCCGTCCTGTGCACGCCTGAGGAACTGTTGGAGGAGTAAGGAAAATGGCGAACGACGAGATTCTCGACGAGCTCCATCGCGTTCGGGAGCAGTGGTGGCCGAGGCGGGAGGTGAAGTCGCGGCCTCTTCCGGCTAGGCGCGACCCCGCGCGCGCGGCAGGGCAGCAGACCGTTACGCTGCCGGCTAAAGTACCCGCAGTGAAGGGCTCAGAAGCTGCGTAAGGCTGATCGCCTAACCCGGCTGCTCAACCGGACGGCGAAGCCGCCGGCTATCAGCATCCACGTTAGCTTGCAGACACGAGGCACCGATGCAGGAATACCTGCGCGCCGAGTTGGAACGTCTGGCAACACGCGTGCCGGTCGAGAAGGTGCTCGAGCGGATCCGGGAGCGCAAGGCGACGGCAGGGACCCGACTCTTGCCTGAGGAGATACTGGCCCACCGTGACACGGACCGCCGGTGAGCGCAGCGTCAACGCTTCGCTCCTGGTTGCCGCCGAACAGTTCGACCTCCCTCTGGCGACGCTCGATCGCCGCCTCGCCAAAGCCACTGGTCCTCGCTGCCGTTTCCTTCTGCCGCCCTTGGCCTGAGAAGGTTTCACGGCGGGGCGCTCAGGCCTCGTCCAGCTCGGCGAGCACGTCGGCCTCGAGATCGGCGCGGCTGAAGCCGGCCGGCGTATCGCCGGTCCCGGCGGCGCGGCAGTGGGCGATGAGCTCCCGCAGGCTCGCGGCATAGGCGGCGGCGAGGCGCTCGATCGTTCCGCGGTCGCAGAGGTCGGCGCTGTAGCCCCAGTCGACCCGCAGGCGTCCGGAGGCGACGAGCAGGGAGACCGCGAGGGCGTGCGGGCGCCGCTGGCGCGGGCTCTGCGCGGCGCCGCTCGGCTCCGCGGCGGGGGCGAACAGGCCGCCCTCGAAGCTGCCGTCGAACTCGCCGAGGTAGTTGAAGCTCACTCTCGGAGCCGGCAGCGCGGCGAGGAGCGCCGCGGCCTCGCCGCCGCGCAGATAGCGCAGCACGCCGTAGCCGAAGCCGCGGTCGGGGATGGCGCGGAGCTGCTCCTTGACCGACTGCAGGAGGGCGCCCGGCGCCGTGCTGTCGACCGCGAGCGCCACCGGGAAGAGGGTGGTGAACCAGCCCACGGTGCGCGACAGGTCGACCGCGGGGACGACCTCCTCCCTACCGTGCCCTTCGAGGTCGACCCACAGCGCGCCGCCCGGCCGGGCGAGGGTCGCCGCGAGCGCTGCCAAGAGCGCGTCGTTGACCTGCGTGCCGTAGGCCGACGGCAGCTCGGTCAACAGGGCGCGGGTCTCCGCCGCGTCGAGCTCGACCGTCACCGTCCGCGCCGAGGCGAAGAGGCCGGTGGAAGCGGCGGGGGCGAGCGGCGCGGTGGGGTCGAAGGAATCGAACGGGGCAGTCCGCTCGGTCGGCTCAACTGGATCGGGCGGCTCGAACGGCAGCCGGTCGACGGGCAGCCCGGCGAGCCCCGACCAGTGGTCGAGCTCGCGCTCCACCGCCTCCGGCGACAGGCCGCGGGCGTAGGCGGCGAGCCGCTCGGCCCACTCCTTGAACGAGGTGGTCTTCGCCGGCAGGCGAAGGGCGGCGGCACCTCCCGCGGCGACCTGCCGGCAGGCCGTCTCCAGGTCCTCGAGCAGGATGCGCCACGAGACGCCGTCGACCGCCAGGTGATGGATGGCGAGGAGGAGCCGAGCGCCTTCCGCGAGCTGGTACCAGACGAACCGCAGCAGCGGCCCGCGCGCGAGGTCGAGGCTGGCCTGCGCGGCGTCGGCCGAGGCGCCCAGGGCGCGCTCGGCGTCGGCGGGCGCCAGGGCCGCGAGGTCGACCCGCGGCAGGAAGAAGCCGGGCTCCGGCGGGGCGTTCTCCGCCCGCGGCAGGCCGCCGTCCTCGGCGGCCGGCGCTACGCGCAGCCGGAGCGCGTCGTGGTGGCGGACGAGCGCGCCGAGGGCGCTCTCGGCCACCCGCGGCCCCACCTCGCGCACGGCGAGGAGCACCGCCTGGTTGAAGTGGTGCGGATCGGCGAGGTCCTGGCCGAAGAACCAGCGCTGGATGGGGGTGAGCGGCAGCGGTCCCGTGACCGGCCCCTGGCTCGCCAGGACCTCGGCGGCGGTCCCGGCGACCGCGGCGAGGCGGGCCACGGTCTGCTGCTCGAAGAGCTGGCGCGGCGTGATGCGCAGGCCGGCCCGCGCGGCGCGGGCGACGATCTGGAGGGAGAGGATCGAGTTGCCGCCGAGCTCGAAGAAATTGTCGTGCACGGAGATCTCGCGCCCCGGCCGCCCGCTCCCCAGCACCTCGGCCCAGATGCCCGCGAAGAGCGCCTCGACGGGGTTGCGCGGCGCCACGTGGCCGCCGCCCTCCGCCGGGCCGGGAAGGTCGGGCTCGATCGCCAGGAGCGCCCGGCGGTCGAGCTTGCCGGCCGCGGTGAGCGGCATCGCCGCGAGGAGCACGAAGGCGTTGGGGATCATCGGCCCCGGCAGCCGCGCGGCGAGGAAGGCGCGGAGGCCGTCCCGGAGCTCGGCGTCGAGCGGCTCCGAGCTCCCGTCGCGGCGGGTCAGGTAGGCGACGAGGCCACCGCCGCCGCCGCCGCCGGGCAGCTCGGGGCGCCGAAGGACGGCCGCGCGGGCGACCGCCGGATGGTCGGCGAGGGCCGCCTCGACCTCCCCCGGCTCGATGCGGACGCCGCGGACCTTGACCTGATGGTCGAGGCGGCCGAGGTGCTCGAGCTGGCCGTCGGCCAGCCAACGGGCGAGGTCGCCGGTGCGGTAGAGCCGCTCGCCGGACGCCGAGAAGGGATCGGGCACGAAGCTCTCCGCGGTGCGATCCGCATGGCGGAAGTAGCCGCGGGCGAGGCCGAGGCCGCCGAGGAGGACCTCGCCCGGCACGCCGACGGGCGCCGGCCGGCCGCCGGCGATCACGTGGACGCGTACGCCCGGAACCGGGCGGCCGAGGGTGGGGACCTCGCCCGCCGCCCCCGCCTGCCAGGCGGTGACGAAGATGCTCGCCTCGGTCGGCCCGTAGAGGTTCAAGAAGCGCCGCCCCGGCGCCCAGCGGCGCGCCAGCTCCGGCGGGCAGGGCTCGGCGCCGGTCGCGAGCAGGCGGAGGTCGGGCAGGGTCTCCCCCGGCTCCAGGGTCGCGAGGACGGACGGGGTGAGGAACGCCGCGGCGATCGCCTCCCGGCGCAGCTCGGCGGCGAGGTCGGCGCCGAGCAGGTGAGGGCCGGGCGGCGGGATCCAGACACAGGCGCCGGAGGCGAGGGTGGTGAAGAGCTCGAGGGCCGAGAGGTCGAAGGAGGGCGAGCCGAATTGCAGCACGCGGTCGCCCGCGCCGACGCCGTAGAGACCCATCGCGGTGCGGATCGTCCGCACCACGCCGCGGTGGGGAACCGCCACCCCCTTCGGCCGCCCCGTCGAGCCCGAGGTGTACATGACGTAGGCCAGATGGTCGGGGGCGGGCCGCGGCGCCGGCCCGCCGGCGGCTCGGAGGTCCGAGGTCTCGCTCCCGCCTGCGACCTCGTCGCCGATCTCCAGCTCGAGCTCGATGCTCGATCGTCAGGCGGCGCGCGCCGGCGGCGGGTAGCGTGAGCGCCACGGCACCATGGGTCAGGAGCACCGGCGGGGCGGCGTCCTCGATCATCCGCGCCAGGCGATCGGCGGGATGGGAGACGTCGAGCGGCAGGTAGGCGCCGCCGGCGGCGAGGACGGCGAGCATCCCCACCACCATCTCGCGCGACCGCTCGGCGAAGACCCCCACGACGACGTCCGGGCCGACGCCAAGACGGCGGAGGCGCGCCGCCAGGGCGCCGGCGGCGGCGCCGAGCTGCCGGTAGGTGAGGGTGGCGCCGCCGCACGACACGGCGAGCGCGTCGGGAGTGCGCGCGATCTGCGCCGCGACGAGATCGTGGAGGCAGAGGTCGGCGGCCGCCTCCCCCGGCGCGGTGTCGTTCCACTCGCCGAGCTGCTGCCGCTCGGCGGCGGTCAAGAGCGGCAGATCGTCCAGGCGGCGGGGCTCGCCGGCCGCGGCCAGGTCGGCGACGGCGCCCGCGAGGAGCACCGCGAAGCGCCCGGCGAGGCGGGCGATCGTCGTCCGGTCGAAGAGGTCGGTCGCGTGCTCCCAGCGGGCGACCGCCACGCCGTCCTCCTCGCCGACGCTCAAAGAGAGGTCGAGCTTGGCGGCTCCCCCCGGCGCCGGCAGCGGCTCGACCTCGAGGCCGGGGAGGGCGAGGGCGCCGAGCGGCGCGTTCTGCAGCGCGAGCATCACCTGGACGACGGGCGAGCGGGCGAGGTCGCGCGCCGGCGCCAGGGCCTCGACGAGCTTCTCGAACGGCAGCTCCTGGTGGGCGTAGGCGGCGAGCGCCGTCTCCCGCAGCCGCGGCAGCAGGGTCGCCAGGGTGTCGTCCTCGGCGATCTCGGCGCGCAGCACGAGGGTGTTGACGAAGAGGCCGATCAGCCCGAAGGTCTCGGCGCGCGTGCGGCCGGCGATCGGCGAGCCCACCGCCAGGTCGCGCTGCCCGGTGTGGCGGTAGAGCAGCACGTCGAAGGCGGCGAGGAGGAGCATGTAGACGGTCACCCCCGAGCGCCGCGCCGCCGCCCCCAGGCCGCTCCACAGGGCGGCCGGCAGCGGGACGCCGAGCTCGGCGCCGCGGAAGCTCTGCTCCGGCGGCCGCGGCCGATCGGCCGGCAGCTCGAGCGCCGGGGGAGGCCGGCGAGGCGCTCGCGCCAGTGCGCGAGCTCGCCCGCCAGCACCTCTCCCGCCATCCAGCGGCGCTGCCAGGCCGCGTAGTCGGCGTACTGGATGGGCAGCTCGGCGAGCGGTGCCTGCCGCCGGGGCCGCCGCTCGCGCGCCGCGGCATAGAGCGCCCCCAGCTCGCGGACGAGGACGCCCAGCGACCAGGCGTCGGAGACGATGTGGTGCATCGTCGCGAGCAGCAGGTGATGGCCCGCCTCGCCTGCCTCATTCGACCCGGACAGCCGTACGAGCGCGGTGCGCAGGAGCGGGCCGCGCGCGAGGTCGAATGGGCGCTCCGCCTCCGTCTTCGCCAGCGCGAGGCCGATCGCCATCCTCGCCGCCGCCGGCAGGGAGCCGAGGTCGATGCACGGGAGCGCCGCGGGAGACGGCGGGCCCACCCGCTGCCAGGCGCCGCCCTCGCCGGCGGCGAACGTCGTGCGCAGCGACTCGTGCCGGCGGACGATCTCGCCGAACGCGCCGGCGAGCGCCGCGGCGTCGAGGGCGCCGCGGAGACGGATCGCCACCGGAATGTTGTAGGCGGTGCCGCCGGGGGTGAGCCGATCGAGGAACCAGAGCCGCTCCTGGGCGAAGGAGAGCGGCAGCTCGCCTTCGGTTCGCTCGGCCGCCGGCCGGGCGACGAGCGGCGGCGCGGCGATCGTGCGCTGGGCCTCCCCTTTGGCCTCCTGCATGGCCGCCTCCACCCGCTCGGCGAGCGCCGCGATCGTCGGCGCCGCGAAGAGGGCGGCGACCGGCAGCTCGACCGCGAGGGCCTTCTCCAGGCGCGCCAGCACCTGTGTCGCGAGGAGCGAGTGGCCGCCCAGGGCGAAGAAGTCGTCGTCGATCGAGACGGCGTCGATCCCCAGCACCTCCGCCCAGATGCCCGCCAGCAGCTCCTCGGTGGGCCCGAGGGGGCGCGACACCACCGAGCCGACGCCACCGGCGCCGCGGTCCGCGGCGCTCGGCGCGGGAAGCGCCCGCCGGTCGGCCTTGCCGCTGGGGGTGAGGGGCAGCGCCGCGAGGAGGACGAAGGCCGCCGGCACCATCGCCTCGGGGAGGCGCGCCGCGAGATACCGCCGCAGCTCCGTTCGATCCAGACCGGGCCCTGGCTCGGTCTGCAGAGCGGCCTGCGGCCGGGGCACGAGATAGGCGGCGAGGCCGCCGCCGGGGAGCTCGGGACGGAGCATCACCACGGCCTCGGCGACCGCCGGATGCGCCGCGAGCGCCGCCTCGATCTCCCCCAGCTCGACGCGCACGCCGCGGACCTTCACCTGATGGTCGAGGCGGCCGAGGTAGTCGAGGCTGCCGTCGGCCAGGAAGCGGGCGAGGTCGCCGGTCCGATAGAGCCGCCCGCCGGGGGGCGCCGCGAGCGGATCGGGCACGAAGCGCTCGGCCGTCAGGTCCGGCCGCCGCCAGTAGCCGCGGCCCGGCGCCAGGCCGCCGATCGCGAGCTCGCCGGCGGCGCCGACGGGGACGGGCCGGAGCGAGGGGTCGAGCAGGCGGATCTCGACGCCCGAGATCGGCCGGCCGATGGGCACGCTCCCCCCCTCGCCGTCGCCCGCCCCCTCGCGGCAATCCTGGAAGGTGACGTCGACCGCCGCCTCGGTGGGGCCGTAGAGGTTCCAGAGCGGCGCCGGATTCCGCTCGGCGAGGCGGCGCGCCAGCTCGCGCGGCAGCGCCTCGCCGCTCGCGACGACGCGGCGCAGCGCGGTGCAGGCTTCGACGCCCGGCGCGGCGAGGAAGGCCCGCAGCATCGACGGCACGAAGTGCACGGTGGTGATCCGCTCCTCGGCGACGAGGCGGGCGAGATAGGCCGCGTCCTGGTGGCCGCCCGGCCGGGCGAGGACCAGCCGCGCCCCGGCGAGGAGCGGCCAGAAGAGCTCCCAGACCGAGACGTCGAAGGAGATCGGCGTCTTCTGCAGCACCCGATCCTCGCCCGTGAGGCCGAACGCCTGCTGCATCCAGAGCAGCCGGTTGACGACGGCGCGATGGCTGTTCATCGCCCCCTTGGGCTTACCCGTAGAGCCCGAGGTGTAGATGACGTAGGCGAGGTCGTCGGGATCGGCCGCCGGCAGCCGCGGCTCGGACCGGTCGTCCGGTCGACCAGCCGGCCGAGCCTCCGGCTGAGCACCGGGGCGATCTGGCGCGTCGGCGAGGAGCGCCGCGAGGTCGAGCTCGATCACCGCCGCCACCGCCGCACCATGCGGCGGCAGGGCGCGCGCCGCGGCGCCGTGGGTCAGGAGCACACCGACCGCGGCGTCCTCGACCATGAAGGCCAGCCGCTCGGCGGGGTACGCGGGGTCGAGCGGCACGTAGGCGGCGCCCGCGGCGAGGATGGCGACGAGCCCGACCATCAGCTCGAGCGAGCGCTCGGCGCAGAGGCCCACGAGGACGCCGGGTCCCACGCCGAGCCACCGAGGCCGGCGAGCCGCCGCGCCAGCCGCTCCGCCGCGTCGCCGAGCTGCCGATAGGTCAGCTCGTCGCCCGCCAAGGAGACCGCGACCGCATTGGGCGTGCGCTCGATCTGCGCCGCGATCAGCCCGTAGAGGGTGGTCCCCCCGACCGTCCCCGCGAGCTCCGCGGGCAGGGCCGGGGTGTCGTTCCACTCGCGGAGCTGCTGCCGCTCGGCGGCGGAGAGGAGGGGCAGGTCGTCGAGCCTGCGCCCCGCCGCGGCGCCCTCCAGATCGACGACGGCGCCCGCGAGGAGGGCGGCAAACCGCTCGGCCAGGCGGGCGATCGTCGCCCGGTCGAAGAGGTCGGTCGAGTGCTCCCAGTAGCCGATGGCGCCGCCGTCCGCCTCGACGAGGCTCAGGGTCAGGTCGAGCTTCGCGGCGCGGCCGGCGAGCCGCAGGGGCTCGAGGGTCAGGCCGGGCAGGGCGAGAGCGCCGAGCGGGGCGTTCTGCAGGGCGAGCATCACCTGGACGAGCGGCGAGCGGGCGAGGTCGCGCGCCGGCGCCAGCGCCTCGACCAGCTTCTCGAACGGCAGCTCCTGATGGGCGTAGGCGGTGAGCGCCGTCTCCCGCAGCCGCGGCAGCAGGGTCGCCAGGGTGTCGTCCGCGGCGAGCTCGCCGCGGAGCACGAGGGTGTTGACGAAGAGGCCGATCAGCCCCTCGGTCTCGCCGCGCGTGCGGCCGGCGATGGGCGAGCCCACCGCGAGGTCGCGCTGCCCGGTGAGGCGGTAGAGCAGCACGTCGAAGGCGGCGAGGAGGAGCATGTAGAGCGTCACCCCGGAGCGCCGCGCCGCCGCCCCGAGGCCGCTCCACAGGGCCGGCGGCAGCGGGACGCCGAGCTCGGCGCCGCGGAAGCTCTGCACGGCGGGGCGCGGCCGGTCGGCCGGCAGCTCGAGCGCCTCGGGCAGGCCGGCGAGGACGGCGCGCCAGTGGGCGAGCTCGCCCGCCAGCACCTCCCCCGCCATCCAGCGCCGCTGCCACGCCGCGTAGTCGGCGTACTGGATGGGCAGCGCCGCGAGCGGTGCCTGCCGCCGGGGCCGCCGGTCGACCGCCGCCGCGTAGAGCGCGCCGAGCTCGTGGACGAGGATGCCCATGGACCAGCCGTCGGAGACGATGTGGTGCATCGTCACCACCAGCAGGTGATCGGCCGCCGACCGGCGCAGGAGGACGGTGCGGAGCAGCGGACCGCGCGCGAGGTCGAACGGCCGCTCCGCCTCGTCGGCTGCCAGGGCCGCCAGGGCCGCCTCGGCGCGCGCCGGCCGCCGCCGCCGGCCGCAGGCCGCTGAGGTCGGCCGCCAGGCCGCTGAGATCAACCCGCGGCAGCTCGGGGTCGGCCCCGGCGCCCGCCCGCTGGAACGGCCTGCCGCCGCTCGCCCCGTAGGTGGCGCCGAGGACCTCGTGGCGGCGGGCGATCTCGCGGAAGGCGGCGGCCAGGGCGGCGACCTCGAGCCCGCCGCGGAGGCGCACCGCGGCGGCGAGGTTGTAGGCGCTGCCGCCCGGAGCCAGGCGGTCGAGGAACCACAGGCGCTCCTGGGCGAAGGAGAGCGGCAGCGGCGTCCCGTCCGGAGGCCGCGGTGTCGGAGAGATCGGCGGCGGGATCGGCGCCCCGATCGAAGCGGGCGCGCCAGCGGCGGGCTCGCGGCGCGCCGCCTCCAGCCGCCGGGCGAGGCCGGCGACGGTCGGCGACTCGAAGAGCGCGCGGAGGGGGATCTCGACGCCGAGCGCCTCGCGGAGCCGCGACACCAGCCGCGTGGCGAGGAGCGAATGGCCGCCGGCGGCGAAGAAGTCGTCTTCGAGGCCGACCCGCGGCAGCCCGAGGACCTCGCTCCACAGGCCGGCGACGAGCTCCTCGATCGGCGTCCGCGGCGTCCGCGGCGTCCGCGGTCCCGCCGTCTCGCCGGCCCGCCACTCCGGCGCCGGCAGGCGCCGGAGGTCGAGCTTGCCGTGGGAGGTCAGCGGCAGCTCCGGCAGCGCGACGAAGGCCGCCGGGACCATGTAAGCGGGAAGGCGGAGGGCGAGGTGGGCGCGGAGATCCGCCGCGAGGTCCGGGGCGAGGGCGGCGGCATCGGGTAAATCCGCGGCGAGCGCCGCGGCAGGGCCGCCGTCCTGCCGCGGGACGACATAGGCCACCAGCCGCGGGCCCTCGCCATCTCCGGCCCCGGCCCCGGCCGCCGCCGCCACGACGGCCGCCACCGCGACCGCCGGGTGCTCGGCGAGCGCCGCCTCGACCTCGCCGGGCTCGATGCGGAAGCCGCGGATCTTCACCTGCTGGTCGAGGCGGCCGAGGAACTCGAGCTCGCCGGAGGCGAGGAAGCGCGCGCGGTCTCCCGAGCGCAGCCAGCGCCGGCCCTCCGCGGCGACGAACCTCTCCGCCGTCAGCTCCGCGCGGCCGAGGTACCCGCGCGCCACGCCGGCGCCGCCGATCCACAGCTCGCCGGCGACGCCGATGGGCTGCGGCCGGCCGCCGGCGTCGCGCACGCCGACCTCCACGTTGCCGAGGGGCCTGCCGAGGAGCGAGCGGGTCGGGGGCTCGCCCGGGCCGATCGTCCAGGAGGTGGCGAGGATCGTCGCCTCGGTCGGCCCGTAGAGGACGCGGATCGCCGCCGCCGGGAACGCCGCGCGCATCTCGCGGAGGAGGTCGAGCGGCACGGTGTCGCCGCCGACGAGGAGGGTCCGCAGGCCCGCCGCGGCGAACCCGCGGCTCCGCACTGCCGCGGCGAGGGCGCGGCGCCGCGCCGCCGCGGCGACCTGGCGCATCAGGGCCGGCACCGCGTGGAGATGGGTGAGCTCCGGGAGGCCGCCGACCAGGGCCTCGACGTCGAGCGCCGGCAGGAGAGGCACGAGGACGGCCGAGCCGCCGGCGACGAGCGGCGCCAGCAGCTCGAAGAGGAAGATGTCGAAGGAGAACGGCGCCACGACGGCGCCGGCGTCGCCCGCGCGCCAGCCGAATTCGTCGCGGCTCGCCGCGAGCAGGTTGGCGAGGCTGCCGTGCTCGACGGCGACGCCCTTCGGCCGCCCCGTCGATCCCGAGGTGTAGATCACGTAGGCGAGGTCGGAGGGCGCCGGCAGTGCCGCGCCCTCCGGCGCGGCGAGCATCGGAAGCTCCGCGCCCTCCGGCGCGGCGGGCATCGGAAGCTCCGCGCCCTCCGGCGCGGCGGGCATCGGAAGCTCCGCGCTCTCCGGTGCGGAGGCCGCCGAGAGGTCCTCCGCGTCGTCGAGCGCCAGGGTGGCGGCGCCGTGCGCGGGGAGCGAGCGGAGGAGCGCCTCCTCGCCCACGACGACCGACGGCGCGGCGTCTCCCAGGACGAAGCGCAGGCGCTCGGCGGGATAGCCGGGATCGAGCGGCAGGAAGGCGCCGCCCGACTGGAAGATGGCGAGGAGGCCGGCGGCGAGGTCGGGCGACCGCTCGGCGCAGAGGCCGACGCGATCCCCCGGCCGCACGCCGAGCCGGCGGAGGCGCCGCGCCAGATGCCCCGCCCGCGCCGCGAGCGCCCCGTAGGTGACCGCCACGGCGCCGGAGCGCAAGGCGACGGCCGCCGGCGTCCGCGCCGCCTGGGCGGCGAAGAGGCCGACGACGGTCTCCGCCGCCGCGGATGGCCGGAACGAGCTGTCGCTCCACTCGACCACGAGCTGCGCCCGCTCCGCCGCGGAGAGGAGCGGCAGGTCGGCGGCGCGCCGGCCGGGCTCGGCGGCGAGCCCGGCGAGCCGGCGCGCCAGATGGCCCGCCAGGCGGTCGATCGTCGTCGCGTCGAACAGCTCGCGGCGGTAGCGCAGGCGGAGGACGAGGCCCTCTCCCGCCACCTCCTCCGCCTCGATCTCCAGCTCGAGCTTGGCGAGGCCGCCCGCCTCGGGCAGCCGCGCCGGCGCGAGGCCGGGGAGCGCCAGCCGCTCGGCGGGGGCGTTCTGCAAGGCGAAGAGCGCCTGCACGAGCGGCGCGCGGCCGAGCTCGCGCTCCGGCGCCAGCGCCTCGACCAGCCGCTCGAAGGGCAGCCGCTGGTGCGCGAAGGCGCCGAGGCTCGCCTCCCGCGCCCGTGCCACCAGCTCGGCTCCGGTGGGCTCGCCCGCGAGGTCGGCGCGCAGCACCAGGGTGTTGACGAAGAGGCCGATCAGCCCCTCGACGTCCAGCCGCCCGCGGTTGGCGACCGGCGTGCCGAGGAGGAGGTCGTCCTGCCCGCAGTGGGCGCCGAGGAGCGACTCGACGCCCGCCAGGAGCATCATGAAGAGCGTCGCCCCCTGGTCGCGCGCGAGCGCCTGGAGGTCGGCCGCCAGGGCGTCCGGCAGGGTCAGCCGGCGGAGGCCGCCGCGGAGGTCGGGGGCGGCCGTGCGCGGCCGGTCGGTGGGCAGGTCGAGGACGGCGGGCGCTCCCTCCAGGCGCTCGCGCCAGTAGGCGATCTGGCGCTCGAGCGCCGCGCCGGCGAGCTCGCGGCGCTCGCGGGCGGCGTGGTCGGCGTACTGGAGCGGCAGCTCCGGCAGGACGCCCGCCAGGCTGGCGGACTGGCGGCCGGATTGGTAACCAGGTTCGAGGGCGGCGCCGTAGAGCGCCGACAGCTCGCGGACGAAGACGGCGATCGACCAGCCGTCGGCCGCGATGTGATGGAAGGTCGCGAGGAGGACGTGCTCCTCGTCCGCCAGACGGAGGAGCGCCGCGCGGAGCGGCGGCCCGGCCGCGAGGTCGAACGGGCGGAGCGCCTCGGCGGCGGCGAGCCGCGCCGCCTCGCCGGCGCGGCGGGACGGGGCGAGCGGCGCCAGGTCGACGACGGCGAGCCAACCCACGGGACGGGCGGCGACGACGGCGAGGGGCTGGCCGTCGCGCTCGCCGTAGGAGGTCCGCAGGATCTCGTGGCGCGCCGCGATCGCCGCCAGGCTCGCGGCGAGGGCGGGGACCGAGAGGCGGCCGCGCAGCTCGACCGCGGCGGGCAGGTTGTAGAGCGCGCTCCCCGGCTCCAGGCGGTCGAGGAACCAGAGCCGCTCCTGGGCGAAGGAGAGCGGCGCCTCGCCGACGCGGCGCTCCCCCCGCACCGGTGGCGCGTCGCCGCCGGCCCCTTCGACCCCATCGACCCCGTCCCCGGCGCGCGCCGCCCGCTCCACCGCGAGCGCCAGCGCCGCGACGGTCGGCGACTCGAAGAGAGCGCGGAGCGGCAGCTCGAGGCCGAGCTCGGCGCGCACCCGCGCGAGCGCCCGCGCGGCGAGGAGCGAATGGCCGCCCAGGGCGAAGAAGCTGTCGTGGATGCCCACCGCCGCGATCCCCAGCACCTCGCCGAAGATGGCGGCGAGGCGCGCCTCGAGCGGCGTCCGCGGCGCGACCGGGGGCGCTCCGTCGCTCCACTCCGGCTCCGGCAGCCGCCGGCGGTCGAGCTTGCCGTTGGGGGTCCGCGGCAGCTCGGGGAGGAGGACGACGGCGGCGGGCACCAGGTGCTGCGGCAGGCGCAGGGAGAGGTCCCGGCGGAGCGACTCGGCCGTCGCCGCGGAGCCCGGCTCGCCCCCGGGCGCGAGGACTGCGTAGGCGACGAGGCGCAGCTCGGCAGTACCCGGCGGGCCCGCCGGGCGCGCCACCACCGCCGCGGCGCCGACGCCGGGGAGGGCTTCGAGCGCCGCCTCGACCTCGCCGGGCTCGACGCGGAAGCCGTGGATCTTCACCTGGTGGTCGACGCGGCCGAGGAACTCGAGCTCGCCGTCCGGCCGCCAGCGGGCGAGGTCGCCGACGCGATAGAGGCGCCGGCCGGGGGCGGCGGCGAAGGGATCGGGGAGGAAGCGCTCGGCGGTCAGCTCGGGCCGGCCGAGGTAGCCGCGCGAGACGCTGCGGCCGCCGATCCACACCTCGCCGGCGACGCCGGCGGGCACCGGCGCGAGGCCCGGGCCGAGGAGGTGCACGCGGGAGCCGGCGATCGGCCGGCCGATGGTGGGCGCCGGCGGCTCGCCGCCGGCGGCGAGCGGCGCCGCCCACCAGGTCGAGCAGGTGGTGGCCTCCGATGGTCCGTAGAGGTTGACCAGGCGCGTCGCCCGCGTCCGCCGCCGGATCGCCTCGGCGAGGCTCGGAGTCAACGGCTCGCCGCCGAGGCTCACCGTCCGCACCGAGGCCGGCACCCGGCCGCCACCCACCAGCTCGGCCATCGCCGAGGGGACGGTGTCGACGAGGGTGACGCGATCGGCGGCCGCCAGCTCGGGAAGCTCGAGGGCGCTCGCCGCGAGCACCACGGCGCCGCCGCTCGCGAGCGGCACGAAGATCTCGAAGATCGAGAGGTCGAAGCAGATCGAGGTGGCGGCGAGGACGCCCGCCAGCTCCTCGGCGGAGAAGACGCTCCGCGCCCACTCGACGAAGACGACGGCCGTCGCGTGCTCGATGGCGACGCCCTTCGGGCGGCCGGTCGAGCCCGAGGTGTAGATGACGTAGGCGAGGTTGCCGGGGAGCGGCCCGTGCTGGGCACCGGCAGCGAGGGTCGGCGGCGCCGCGGCGGCGGCTTCCGCCTCCTCGATCACGATCACCCGCAGGCCCTCCTCCGGCACCCGGCCGCGGAGCGCCGCCTGGGTGACGAGGACGGTCATGCCGCTGTCGGCGGCGGTGAAGGACAGGCGGTCGCGCGGATAGGCGGGATCGAGGGGGACGTAGGCGCCGCCCGCCGCGAGCACCGCCAGGAGGGCGACGATCATCGCCGGCGTGCGCTCGAGGCAGATCCCGACGCGCACCTCGGGGCCGACCCCCGCGGCGCGGAGGACCGCCGAGAGGCCGGCGACCCGGCGGGCGAGCTCGCGGTAGGTCAGCTCCTCGCCGGCGGCGACGAGCGCCGTCGCCTCCGGCGTGCGCGCCGCCTGGAGGGCGAACAGCTCGTGCAGGCAGACCGCCTGGGGCGGCGCCTCGCCCTCGCCGCCGCCCCAGGCGGCGAGCTGCGCCCGCTCGGAGGGCGAGAGGAGGGGCAGCTCCCACACCCGCGCCGCGGGGTCCGCCGCCATGCCGTCGAGGAGCGCCGCGAAGTGCCCGAGGAGGCGCTCGGCGGTGGCGCCGTCGAAGAGGTCGGCGTTGAAGGTGAGCGCCGCGGCGAGGCCGGCCGGCTCGCCGCCCGCCGTCTCGCCCGGCAGGAGGCCGCAGGCGAGCGTCAGGTCGAGCTGGGCGCCGCGCGGGGCGAGCGGCAGCGGCGCCAGGCGAAGGCCGCCCAGATCTAGCTCGAGGCCGCCCAGCTCGAGGTCGAGGCTCCCGGTTCCTCCGGCAGCCCCCGCGGCGCCGAGCGCCAGCGCGGCGAGGCGCTCGCCGAGCGGCCCGCGGCCGCCCTGGAGCACCAGCATCGCCTGGAAGATCGGCGACCGCGAGGGATCGCGCTCGGCCGCCAGGCGCTCGGCGAGGAGCGGAAAGGGAAGCTCCTGATGGGCGAAGGCGGCGAGCGCCGTCCGCCGCGTGCGCGCCAGGAGCTCGGCGGCGCTGGGGTCGCCTGAGAGGTCGGCGGCGAGGACCACCGGATTGACGAAGTAGCCGACAGCGCCGGCGAGCTCGGCCGTGCCGCGCCCGGAGGTCGGGGTGCCGAAGAGCGGCTCGTCCTGCCCGCTCGTCCGCGCGAGGAGGGCGCCGAAGCCGGCCGCCAGGGTGACGAAGAGGGTGGCGGACTCGGCGCGGCCGAGCTCGCGCAGGCGGCGGGTGAGATCGGCCGGCAGGCGGGCCGTCCGCCAGTCGCCGCGGAAGCTCTGCGCCTTGCCGCGTGGGTGGTCGGTGGGGAGCTCGAGCACCTGCGGCTTGTCGGCCAGCGCGGCGCGCCAGAAGGCGAGGAGGCGCTGGGTCTCGGCGTCGGTGGAGCGATGCGCCGTGGCGTAGGGGGGCCGCGGCGCCGGCGGCAGCGCGGCTTCGGCGGCTTCGGCGCCTGTCGGCGACGGCGGCTCTCCCCGCGCCGCGGTACAGCCGGGCGAGCTCGCCGAGGAGCACCTCGACGGACCAGAAGTCGGCGGCGATGTGATGGACGGCGAGCCACAGCACCGGCTCCCGGCGGCCCCGCGCGACGAGGCCGGCACGGAGGAGCGGCCCGGCGGCGAGGTCGAACGGCCGGTAGGCGCGATCGGCGAGGCGCCGCGCCAGCTCCTCGTCGCTCCAGGCGGCGCCGTCCTCCTCCAGCCATTCGACGGGCGGTCCGGCGATCGGCCGCGGCGCCGGCTCGCCGGCCGATTCCGCGAAGACCGTGGAGAGCGCCGGATGGCGCGCCGCGAGAGCGAGGAGCGCGGCATGGAGGGCGTCAACGTCGACGTCGCCCACGACGCGCGCCGCGCCGGCGAGCACGTAGGCGGCGCTCTCCGGCGCCAGGCGATCGAGGAGCCAGAGCGCGCGCTGGCCGGGCGAGACGGCCCCCGGCGCGCCGTCCTCAGCACCGGCTCCGGCGGCCGGCGGGTCGTCGGCCAGACGCCGCAGCACCTCGCCGGCGAGGTCGGCCGGCGTGGCGCCCTCGAGCAGCCAGGCCATGGGGAGGGCGACGCCGAGCTCCGTCTCGACGACATGGGAGAGCTCGATCGCCTTGAGCGAGTCGAGGCCGCTCGCGGTCAACGGCCGGTCGTCTGCGAGCTGCCCGGAGGGAAGGCCGAGGATTCGCGCCAGCCGACCGCCGAGCACCGCGGCGAGCGCCGGCCGCCGCGCCTCGACCGGCACCGCGAGGAGCATCTCCCGCGCCGCGGGAAGGGCGGGCTCGTCCGCTTTCCGCTCGGCCGCCGGCGCCGGCTCGGCAGCTCTCTCCCCCCCGCCGGCCGGCCGGCGAGCTGGGAGGCCAGGCTGCCGTCGAGATAGGCGGCGCGACAGGCGCGGCGCTGTACCTTGCCGCTCGAGGTCTTGGGGACCGCGCCCTCACGCACCAGCAGGAGGTCGTAGAGCTGCGCCTCGTGCTCGGCGGCGACGGCGGCGCGCGCCGCGTCGGCGATCTCGCCCAGGTCTTTCGCGTGGCGGTCGACCTCCTGCACGACGACGAGCCGCTCGGCGCCGTCGAGGTCGGCGGCGAACGCCGCGCCGCAGCCCGGGCGCATCGAGCGATGGCTCGCCTCGACGGTGCGCTCGATGTCCTGCGGGTAGAGGTTCCTGCCGCGCAGGATGATGAGGTCCTTGAGGCGGCCGGTGACGAAGAGCCCGCCGGCGGCGTCGGCGAAGCCGAGGTCGCCGGTGCGGAGGTACGGCTCGCCGTCCCTGGTGCCCGCGGCGCCCGCGGCGGCCGGGTCCGCCGTCCGATCCGCGGCCCGATTCGCGGCCCGATTCGCGGCCGACACCAGCCGGCCGCCGAAGTCGCGCGCCGTCTCCTCGGGGCGCCGCCAGTAGCCGCCGGCGACGCTCGGCCCGCGCACCCAGATCTCGCCCACCTCGCCGGCGCCGAGCGGGCGGCGCGACTCGGGCTCGACGATCGCCACCTCCTGGCCGAGCCAGGCCGTGCCGCAGCCGACGAGCGTGCGCGCCGCCTCGCCGTCCGCGGCCGCGACGGCGCGCCCCTGCTCGAGCGGCGCCGCCGCGACGCTCGCGATCGGCGGCCCCGTCGAACCGCGGGGCGGCCCGGCGACGAAGAGGGTCGCTTCGGCCAGGCCGTAGCAGGGGTACCAGGCGCCGGCGCGGAAGCCCACCGGGCCGAAGCGCCGGGCGAAGCGCTCCAGGGTCTCGGCGCGCACCGGCTCGGCGCCGTTGAAGGCCACCTCCCAGCTCGCGAGGTCGAGCCGCGAGCGCTCCTCGTCGTCGATGCGGGAGGCGCAGAGCTCGTAGGCGAAGTTCGGGCCGCCCGAGGTCGTCGCCCGGTAGCGGCTGATCGCCTGCAGCCAGCGCGCCGGCCGCTGCAGGAAGGCGACGGGCGACATCAGCACCGCCCGCGCGCCCAGGTAGAGGGGCTGCAGGACGCAGCCGATGAGGCCCATGTCGTGGTAGAGCGGCAGCCAGCCGACGACGACCGAGCGCACCGACTGGCCGAAGGCGCGGCGGATCATCTCCTCGTTGTGGAGGAGGTTGCGATGGCTCACCATGACGCCCTTGGGCGCCGCGGTCGAGCCGGAGGTGTACTGCAGGAAGGCGAGGCTCTCGGCGGTGATCGCCGGCTGGCGCCAGGCGTCGGCCGCCGCCGGATCGAGGGCGTCCGTCGCCACCAGGGTCAGGGCGTCGAAGGCCGCCGCGCCCGGCCCCATCGCCCGCAGCTGGGGGAGGAGCGAGGACTCGGTGAGGGCGAAGCGCGGCCGGGCGTCGGCGGTGACGGCGAGGAGGCGAGGCAGGGTGCGGGCGGAGCGCGGCGGGTAGGCGGGCACGGCGACGACACCGGCATAGAGGCAGCCCAGGAAGGCGGCGACGAACTCGAGGCCGGGGGGATAGAGGAGGAGGGCGCGCTCGCCGGCGGCGCCCCGCGCCTGGAGGTGGGCGGCGATCGTCCGCGCCCGGCGATCGAGGTCGGCGAAGGTGAGCGTCGCCGCCTCCTCGCCCGCCGCGTCGAGGAAGGTGTAGGCCCTCGCCTCCGGGCTCTCCGCGGCGCGGGCGCGGAGCACCTCGACGAAGGTGGGAAGCGCCATCCGAGAGCTTGAAGAGGGAGTCATTCAGCCGCGGCCCGAAGGCCTGTAAGTCTCGAGAAATGTTCTGTTTAGTAAGGGCAATCGACGTCTCTCGCCTCGCCAAGAGCACAGTGTCCAAAAGGAGTCAAACGTGACAGGGGCGGCCCGGTGGCGGGGGCGTCGCCCACCCCGGCCACGAGCTGCGAGTCTACGGCTGGACGGCGCGCGAGCGGCCGCTCGTCTGCGTCCCACCGACGGCTCGGGCTACGCCGCGGGCTCGCGCTTCGGCGGGACAGTGAGGCCGCCGTTCACGCTCAGCGAGCCCGACGGAGCCCCCCGCCTGGGGTCACCGGGGCGTCATGGATGTTGGAGCGATGGACAACACTCCCCCGTGTTGTTATCATCTCCAACATGAAGGCCGAGCCGCTGTTCCGTGAGCGGCAAATCGTCGCCGCAGACGCGTTCGTGGAATTGGTGGTGTGGCAGGTTCCCAGGCCAGCGCCTGGCAGTGCGCACGGTTTCAAGTATCGGTTGGCTCTCGTGGTGAACGGCGTGTGTGTGCTGCGCTACGACAACGAGGCGGGCAAGGGTGATCACAGGCACCTCGGTGGGGAGGAAGCTCCTTACTCTTTCACCACGCCGGCACAACTGCTCGCCGACTTCTGGAACGACGTGGACCCGTGGAGATCCTGATATGCATACCGTGACCCTGGAAGTCTCAACTCGCGAGGAGGCCGATCGCCGTTTCCTGCGCGCCGTCGAGGGCCAACCCCAAGGGGCGTTCATCAGCTTCGAGACCCCAGCGTTATTGTTCAAGGTGTTGACGCAGAAGCGATGGGAGCTGCTTTCAGCCATGACGGGTGAGGGTCCCATGACCTTGCGTGAGGCGGCCCGCCGGGTCGGGCGGGACGTGAAAGCCGTGCACGGCGACGTTCATGCGCTGCTCACCGTCGGAATCCTGCAAAAGACAGCTGCAGGCCGGATCGTGTTCCCGTTCGATGCCGTGCGCGTCAATTTTGTGCTGCAGGCGGCCTGATCCATGGGGCTCGGGCGGCGCTGGCGCCCCGACCATCTCTCTGCTGGATGGTGGAGGAAGCGCGAGGACGGCCTGACGAGAGCGGTCATCCCGGATCGTTCGGGTTGGGCTTCGGGGCGGCGTCGCCTTCGGGGGGCGGCAGGGGGATGGCGGCGAGGCGGCAGCCGGCGGCCAGGATCGTGGCCAGGAAGGCCACGGTGATCGCCAGGCTGGTGCCCTGCCAGAGACCGCCGAACCACCGGCGGAGCTCGTAGGCGAAGACGTTCGCCTGGCCGCCGTACATCTCCAGCTGCCGGAGGGACTGTTTGCTGTCCTCCATGTTGCCCAGGGGATCTTCGGGCGGCGGCGCGGCGGTCCGGTAGATCACCAGGGCGGCGAGGAGACCGGCGATCAGGATCGCGTGGCTCAGGATGCGGAGCGTCCTGGTGCGCGCGGCTGGTGTGACGCTCATGCTTGGGTTCCCCCTCGCCGCGTCGCCGGTCGAGAGATCTGCCCGGCGTCCGGCATGCGGGGGGATTCTATGGGGCTCGCAGATCCAGCGGACCGGGTCGGTCGATTTCCCGTGGGACGGCTCGGCCCGGCCCCGGGCCGCGGCAGCGCTTACGCTCGGCGCGAGAGGCTTACCGGGGGTCGGGCAAGGCTCATGCTCCGCGCGATAGGCTGACCTCTCCGCGAGGACGGTCAACTTGACGAGGCATGACGACCATGAAGCGCAGCCGAGAACTGCCGGATCCCTCCGACTCGCACCTGGAATCTGCGGGCGACCACGCTGCCGGCCGGGGCGATCCCGGTCGCTCACGGCCGGACGCCCCGCTCCCCGGCCATCTCCTGCCGCTGGCGGGCGAGCCCACCGGCCAGTGGGCGCTCTGGCGCACCTTCGCCGTGCGCGGCGCCGGCTTCCCGGCGGCCGATGTCCTGCGATTGGCGGATGCCGCCTGCGCGGCGGCGGCCGATCGGCTGAGCGCGGCGGAGGCGGCGGCGGAAAGGCTGCGCCAGACCGCGCTCGAGGTGCTGCGCGGCGAGCTGCCGAGCGTGGGCAAGAGCCGGCTCGATCCCCGCGTCAAGGCGATCCGGCGCCTCGAGCGGCGGCAGCCCGCCGCGGCCGCGGGGCTCGGCCGGTCCGCGGCGGCGGCGCTCGCGGCGTGGGAGGAGGCGGCGGCGCGCGCCGCCGCCGAGACGACAGTCTATGAGGCCGCCTTCGCGGCGGCTGAGGACCGCCTCGAACAGGAGCTCCGCGGCGTCGCCACGAGCCCGCGCTTCCGCGAGGCGGTCGTCTGGCAGAACCGCCATGCCGTCGAGACGGGGCTCGAGCCCTTCCTGCGCCGGCGAGAGGGGGCGGCCGGCGCCTCGGCCCGTCGCCGCGGGCAGGTCCAGATGATCGCCTCCTATCTCCAGCGCTACTGCACCAAGAACGACTCGATCGGATTCTTCGGTCCGGTCGGTTGGGGCCGGCTGGGAGAGGGCCGCGAGGCGATCGCCGTCCAGCCCGGCGAGGACCTGCTCGCCTCGCGGCAGGTCTACTTCGAGGAATGGGCGATCGACGCCATCGCCCAACGGCTCGCGGCGGACGTGGCGATGCGCCCCTGGCTCGCCCCCCGGCGCTCGCCGTACCTGCGGCGGGAGGGCGATGGTTACCTCACGCCGAACGGCGCCAGGATCGAGCTCGGTCCGCTCTCCGGCGCCCTCATCGCCGCCTGCGACGGCACGCGCTCGGCACGCGTGCTGCTGCGGGAGCTGGGTCCGGCCCTCACCCCCGACCAGGAGGCGACCCTGTGGGGGCTGCTCGCCGACTTCCACGCCAAGGGCCTGATCCGCTGGTCGTTCCAGATCCCGCTGTCGATGACCGCCGAGCGCACGCTGCGGGACCTGCTCCTGGAGGTCGAGGAGGAGCCGCTGCGCGAGGGCGCCCTCGCGCTCCTCGACGAGGTCGTCCGCGCGCGCGACGAGGTTGCCCGTGCGCGCGGCGACGCCGAGGCGCTCGGGCGCGCCCTCGCCGAGCTCGAGGCGACCTTCACGCGCGCTACCGGCCGGCTCGCGACGCGCGGCGACGGCCAGCTCTATGCGGGACGCACGCTGATCCACGAGGACTGCCGGCGCGACCTCGACGTCGAGCTCGGAGCGCCCTTCCTGGCCGAGATCGCTCCGGCCCTCGGCCTCGTCCTCGATAGCGCCCGCTGGATCACCCAGCTCGTCGCGCGGAGCCACCGGGAGCGTTTCGAGGCGACCTACGCGCAGCTGAGCCGCGACCGAGGCACGCCGCAGGTCGACCTGCTGAGCTTCGCCCGCGCCGCCGTACCGCTCCTGCTCAACCGGGAGACCCGCCAGATGCTCGAGCGCGAGATGCAGGACCGGTGGGAGAGGGTCTTGCAGATCCCGGAGGGGGCGCGGCGGATCGTGCGCAAGAGCGCCGAGCTCGGCCCGCGGGTGGCCGAGGAGTTCGCCGCGTCCAGCGCCGGATGGGTCAAGGCGCGCTACCACAGCCCCGACCTCCTCATCGCCGCTCCCAGCGTCGAGGCGATCCGGCGGGGCGACTACGAGGTCGTCCTGGGAGAGCTGCACGTCGCCATCAACACCCTCGATCGGGCGGTCCTCTTCTCGCAGCACCCCGAGCCCGAACGGCTCCGCGCCGCCATCGAGTCCGATCTGCCGGAACCGTGCGTGATTCCGGTGCTGCCCAAGTGGGGCCAGGAGGAGGCGGTGGCGGGGCTCGGCTTGCCGATCTGGGCGGCCAACGGCCGGCTGGACCTCGCTCTGCGCTCGCCGAAGGACTTCTACCTCGACCTCTCGCTCGACCCTCCCGGCTTCCCGCCCTCGCAGGTCCTGCCGGTCGGCGAGCTCGTCGTCGAGGCGGCCGACGGCGGCCTGGTCGTCGCGACCCGCGAGGGCGGCGCCCGCTTCGACGTCATCGACTTCTTCCAATTCGTCCTGATGGCGCAGGTCATCAGGGCCTTCCGCGTGTCGCCCCCCGGCAGCCACACGCCGCGGGTCACCATCGACCGGCTGGTGGTCAGCCGCGAGAGCTGGAGCTTCGCTACCGGCGGGCTCGGCTGCGCTCAGGAGCCGACCGCGCCGCGGCGCTTCGCCGCGGTCCGGCGCTGGGCGGCAGAGCACGAGCTGCCGCGTTTCCTCTTCGCCAAGCCGCAGAACGAGGGGAAGCCGTTCTACGTCGATCTCGAGAGCCCGGTCCTCGTCGAGGTCCTCGCCAAGGCCGTCCGCGGCGCGGCGAAGGCGGACCCGCGAACGCCGATCCACCTCTCCGAGATGTTGCCCGGCCACGATCAGCTCTGGCTGCCCGATTCCCAAGGCAACCTCTACACCGCCGAGCTGCGGATGGTGGCACTCGATCTGGCGCGTCCAGGGGAGCCGGGAGTGCGGACGACGAAGTCGGAGGGGTGAGATCGCGGCGGGTCGACGCGGGTGCGGCCACCTGGGAACCAGGCTTCAGAGCCGCTCCACTAGCGCCTCCGCCACGGCAGCGAGTCCGCCACCACCCAGGCGGCGCCCATCACGGTGAGATTGAGGACATTCTCGCTCAGGACCGTATGGCTGGAGGGAGCGGCCAGGAGCATCGGCCCGTGCACCAGCAGGGTGAAGGACGCGAACATGGCGGTCAGCAGGATCGTGGCGAGGCGGGCTTGCACGCCGGTCAGGATCGCAATGCCCGCCGCGATGAGGCCAACCCCGGTCGCATAAGCCCAGAACTCTTGCGAAGGCGGCAGCCATTTGGGGACCAGAGGGGCGGTGAGGTTCAGGTAGAAAAAATGCGCTCCGCCGAACAGCAGCGCGCAGAGCCCGAAGGCCAGTTGGCCCAGGCGCGTGAGGCGTGCGGCCAGGGCCGCATCGATCTTGGCGCTGGCGGCGTAGACGATCAGGCCGCCCGCCGCGATCGCGAGCTGCTCGGCGGCGCCGCTGTAGGCGCCGAACTCGGCGTAGTGGGCGAGCACCACGCGGCCGTACATCAGGATGACGACGATGAGCGCGTAGTAAGCGGTGAGCGCCGCGGCGCCCCAGGCCGTGGTCCGACGCCACTCGACGGCCGCGCCCGCGACGAGCAGGAACGCAGCGGCGGCATAGGCCAGGGCGGTGCGGGCGGGAAAGTCCTTGGGCACCGGCTGCCCGAGGTCGAAGTTCCCCCACGCCAGGCAGACCATGCCCAACGCCATCACGCCCAGGCCGTACACGCGCCAGCCGAAGGCCATCGGCGTCTTTTCCGCGGTCATGAATTTTTCACCCGCGACTATACAACTAGCCGGCCAGCTCTGACGTCCCCGGCCGGTGGGCCGCACCATGACCTTGATCGCCTGGCGCTCGTTCATCGCCCGGTAGCCGTCGGGAACCTCGTCGAGGCGGATGGCCCGGGAGAGCTCGGCGCGCGGCGTGGTAGCTCGGCGCGCGGCGCGGTAGCCCAGCGCATCGAGCGGAAACCCGGCGCGCGGTGCGGTAGCCCAGCGCGCGGCCGGGAAGGCGAGCGCATCGAGCGGAAGCCCAGCGCGTGAACGGGAGAACGAGCGCGCGGCCGGGAAGCCCGGCGCGCGAACGGGAAGCCGGGCGCGTGAACGGGAAGCCGGGCGCGCGAACGGGAGAGCCGAGCGCGCGGCCGGGAAACCCGGCGCGCGACGGAGCGAGCGGAAGAGTGCGGGTCTTCCGGGAAGAGACGGCGCCTAAGAGGAAAAAATGAGTTTTTCCCGGAAGAGGGAAGGGCGCAACCGGAAGGCGTCAACCCTTCCCGGAAGAGCTCGCGAGCGGCGGGAAAACCCCGGCTCTTCCCGGATAACCACGGCTCTTCCCGGAAAAGGGCGGGCGGGAAGGGGAAGAGCCGGGCCCTTCCCGGAAGAGGGCGCGCGCCGCGGGAAGACGCGAGCCCTTCCCGCCGGCTCAGTTCACCGGCGGCCCGTCGGCCTTCGCCGCGGCGGCGGCCGAGCGGCGGCGGCGGGGGTGGCGCCGCCGCGGCGCGACGCCGAACGCGACCAACCGGTCGCTCTCGAGCCCCAGGGAGCCGCGCAGGAGCGCCGCGAGCTGGTTGCGCAGGGCGCGGCCCTGGGCGAGCGCGGTCCTCCGCGCGTGGTGGGTCTCCCGCAGCCTCGCCTCGTGCTCGAGGCTCTCCTCCTCGAGCGCGAGGGCGCGCGCGACGGGCGCCGAGAGGGCGGCGTGGAGCTCCCGCAGGTGGGGCATCTCCGCGAGCACCGCCGCCATGTTGTCCACCGTCACCCGCCAGGCGGCGATGCTCTCCTTGTAGGTCAACGGCCTGACCGGCACGGCGCCTCCCTCCTCCTCGCTCGCGGTACAGGATCGACCGCGGGATCGTCGCCGAAGAGGCCGTGCGTGTCAACCGGAGTTGGCGCTGAAAAATCCTCCGGCCGCGGGTGTCTTAAGCTGGGGTTCGCTCTCGCTCACCCCGGCCTACGCGCCTACGGCCGCCCTCGCCCGTAACCCCTCCTCGCCGCCGCCTGCCAGGCGCTCCGCGGCCGGGCGCTGCCGCTCGACGCCAGCCCTCACGCCGGGGCCTGGCTCGCGCTCTGCGGCGGCTTTCGGATGTCACGTCTGGACTCGGTTGCCCACTATCCATAGGTAGATACAGCGGATGACGGCCTCTCGGCACAGGAGAGGCCGGATCAGGGGCGCGCCGCCCGCCTTCACCCTCCGGACGAGGCATGGTCATCATGAATCGAAGCGCAGATCATCTCGTGCCGCTGCCCGGCGAGACCATCAGCCCATGGGCGCTCTGGCGCACCTTCGCCGTGCGCGGCGCCGGCTTTCCGGCGGCCGACGTCCTGCCGATGGCGGATGCCGTCTGCGCGGCGGCGGCCGACCGGCTGGGCGCGGTGGAGGAGGAGGCGGAGAGCCTGCGCCAGGCCGCCCTCGAGGCGTTGCGCGGCGAGCTGGCGAGCGCCGACAAGAGCCGGCTCGATCCCCTCGTCAAGGCGATCCAGCGCCTCAAGCGGCGGCAGCTCGCCTCTACGGCCGGGCTGGCCGGGCTGGCCCAGCCGACCGGCGGCGGCGCTCGATTCCTGGGCGGCGGCGGCCCGGCGCGCCGACGCCGAAAAGGCCGCCTATGAGGCCGTCTTCGCGGCGGCCGAGGACCGCCTCGAGCCGGCGCTCCGCGGCGCCGCCGAGGACCCGCGCTTCCGCGAGGCGGTCGTCTGGCAGAACCGCCACGCCATGGAGACGGGGATCGAGCCCTTCCTGCGCCGGCGGGAGGGGGCGGCTGGCCGCTCGGCCCGTGATCGCGGTCACGCCCAGATGGTCGCCTCCTATCTCCAGCGTTACTGCACCAAGAACGACACGATCGGGTTCTTCGGTCCGGTCGGCTGGGGCCGGCTGGGAGAGGGCGACCAGCCGATCGCCGTCCAGCCCGGGGAGACTCTGCTCGCCGCGCGGCAGATCTACTTCGAGGGCTGGGCGATCGACGCCATCGCCCAACGGCTCGCCGAGGAGGATGCGATGCGCCCCTGGCTCGCCCCCCGGCGCTCGCCCTACCTGCGGCGGGAAGGCCAGGGTTACGTCACGCCGAACGGCGCGCAGATCCAGCTCGGCCCGCTCTCGAGCGCCCTTTTGGCCGCTTGCGACGGCACCCGCCCCGCCCTCGTGCTGCTGCGCGAGCTGAGCCCGGACCTCGCCCCCGACCAGGAGGAGGTCCTCCTGGGGATGCTCGCGGGCTTCCATGACAAGGGCATGATCCGCTGGTCGTTTCAGATCCCGCTGTCGATGACCCCCGAGCGCACGCTGCGGGACCTGCTCCTCGCGATCGAGGAGGAACCGCTTCGCGAGCGCGCCCTGGCGCTCCTCGACGAGATGGTCCGCGCGGCCGACGAGGTGGGCCGCGCCCGCGGTGATGCCGAGGCGCTCCGGCGCGCTCTCGGCGCGCTCGAGGCGACCTTCACGCGCGCCACCGGCCGGCTGGCGACGCAGGCCGACGGCAAGCTCTATGTGGGACGCACGCTGGTCCACGAGGACTGCCGGCGCGACCTCGACCTCGAGCTCGGAGCGCCCTTCCTGACCGCGATCGCTCCGCCCCTCTCTCTCGTCCTCGCCAGCGCCCGGTGGTTCACCCAGCGCATCGCCCGAGGCTACCGCGAGTGTTTCGCGGCGACCTACACGAAGCTGAGCGGCGAGAGGGGCTCGCGGCAGATCGACCTCTTGAGCTTCGCCCAAACCGCGTTGCCGCGCCTGGTCAACCGGGAAACCCGGCAGATGCTCCAGGGCGAGCTGCAGGCCCGGTGGGACAGGGTCCTCGCGATCCCGCCGGGGGAACGGCGGATCGTCCGCCGCAGCGCGGAGCTGCGAGCGCTGGTGGCCGAGGAGTTCGCGGCGCCCGGCCCCGGCTGGGTCAAGGCGCGCTACCACAGCCCCGACCTCCTCATCGCCGCTCCCAGCGTCGAGGCGATCCGGCAGGGCGACTACGAGGTCGTCCTGGGAGAGCTGCACGTCGCCATCAACACCCTCGATCGTGCGCTCTTCTTCGCCCAGCACCCCGAGCCCGAACGGCTCCGCGCCGCCATCGAGGCCGATCTGCCGGAACCCTGCTTGATTCCGCTGCTGCCCAAGGCGTGGAGCCCGGAGGAGGTGGTGGAGGGGCTCGGTCTGCTGGTATGGGCGATCAACGGCCGGATGGACCTCGCCCTGCGCTCGCCGAAGGACTTCTACCTCGACCTCTCGCTCGACCCTCCCGGCTTCCCGCCCGCACAGGTCCTGGCGATCGGCGAGCTGGTGGTCGAGGAGGCCGAGGGCGGCCTCGTCGTGGGGACCCGCGAGGGCCGTGTCCGCCTGGACGTCCTCGACTTCTTCCAATTCGTCCTCATGGCGCAGGTCATCAGCACGTTCCGCCTGCTCCCCTCCGGGAGCCACGCGCCGCGGGTCACCATCGATCGCCTGGTGGTCAGCCGCGAGAGCTGGGTCCTCAAGGCCGGCGAGCTCGACTTCGCCCGGCAGCCGACCGCGCCGGGGCGTTTCGCCGCGGCCCGGCGCTGGGCGGCAGGGCTCGGGTTGCCGCGCTTCCTCTTCGCCAAGCCGCAGAACGAGGGGAAGCCGTTCTACGTCGATCTCGAGAGCCCCATCCTCGTCGAGATCCTCGCCAAGGCCATCCGTAGCGCGGCGAAGGCGGATGGGCACGATCTGGTCCATCTCTCCGAGATGCTGCCCGCCCATGGCCAGCTCTGGCTGCCCGATTCCCAAGGCAACCGCTACACCGCCGAGCTGCGGATGGTGGCCCTCGATCTCTCGTGAGCACGAGCTCGCGGGCCGCCTTCCCCTGCACAGCCGGCGCGAGTTTCCGCGAGCTCTGAGCGGAGCTCGCGCCCCCCTGGCCGCAGCGATGAAACCGTGGGCCCTTAGCCCAGTCTCTGCGCATACATTCCTTGTCACGATTCGTCGATGCCCGAGCACTCTGGGTAGGAGGAGATAACCGGAGATAGAGACGACAAGGCTCGTTCCAGGTGGCCCGATCCCTCCCCGACGACCGCTCGCTTGGCATCGACGTCCATACCTGCCGGAACGTGCGTTCAAAGCGGTGGGCTCGAGCCGGCTGATCTTCTCCGAGACTCCCTTTTGACGGAATCCGCAGCTCCCGCTCGAAATTCCTCGCTGAGCGCCGGAACCGAGCCGGCCCCGCCCGCTCACCAGCCGGGCGCCGGCCACCGCCCCTTCCCGGCCGGCCAGCTCGCCTACTGGCGCCGCCAGCTGGCGGGAGCGCCCACGGAGCTCCAGCTGACGGCCGACCGGCCGCGGCCGGCGACGGCGGGGAGCTTCCCTGCCGGCCGCCGCGGGCTGCTGCTGCCGGCGGAGGTGGCGGCGCGTCTGCGCCAGGCGGCGCAGCGCGAGGGCGCGACGCTCCACATGCTGCTCCTCGCCGGGTTCGCGGCGCTCCTCTCGCGCTACAGCGGTCGAGAGGACCTGTTGATCGGCATGCCGGTCGACCAGCCGTCGCCAGCGCAGAGCGAAGAGCGGGCCGGCCGCTCCGGCAACCTCCTGCCTCTGCGGCCGCAGCTGGACGGACGAGCGGGGTTCCGCCCGCTGCTGGCGTCGATGCGGGAGACGGTGCTCGCCGCGTTCGCCCATCAGGACCTGCCGTTCGAGGCGCTGGTCGAGGACCTGCGGCTGGAGCCCGCCCCGGGCCGCCATCCGCTGGTCCAGGTGGCGCTCGTCCTGCGCCGCCTCGCGGCCGCGCCGGAGGCCGCCGGACCGGGCGCGGGCGAGGAGCTCCGCCTCGCCCCCCGGCGCCCGAGCGCCGGCGCGGCGGCGAGCTTCGACCTTCTGCTCGTGGTCACCGAGACGGCGGCGGAGAAGGGGCTGGCGCTCGACCTCGAGTACGCGGCCGGCCTCTTCACCCAGACGGCGGCGACGCGGCTGCTCGAGCATGGCGCGACGCTCCTGCGCGCCGCCGTCGAATCGCCCGCGCTGCCGCTGTGGCGGCTGCCGATGATCTCGGCGGCCGAGCGGCAGCAGGCGATCGTGGAGTGGAACGACACCGCGGCGCGGCTCCCGCCGCTCTCGTTGCACGGCTTGTTCGAGGAGCAGGCGGCGGCGCGCCCGGAAGCGCTGGCGGTGGCTTGGGAGGGCGGGGCGCTGACCTATGGCGAGCTCGATCGGCGGGCCGGCCGGATCGCCAGCGCGCTCCGGCGGTCGGGGGTGCGGCGCGACGACCGGGTGGGGCTCTCCGTCGAGCGCTCGGGCGAGATGGTGGCGGCGATCCTCGGCATCCTCAAGGCGGGCGGGGCGTACATGCCGCTCGACCCCGCCCAGCCGCGGCAGCGCCTGGAGCGGCTGCTCGCCGACGGCGCTCCGGCGGCGATCGTCGGCTCGGCGCACCTCCTGGCGGCGCTGCCGGGGACCGCGCCGCGCCTGGACCTCGATGCCCTCGCCGGCCCCACCTCGGCGGCTCACGACGAGGAGGCTGGCGCCGCGGACCGCGGGGCGGAGGTGTCGCCGGAGAGCCTGGCGTACGTGCTCTTCACCTCGGGATCGACGGGGGCGCCGAAGGGGGTGGAGGTCAGCCATCGGGCGGTGGTGCGGCTGGTGCGCGAGACGGACTATGCAGCGTTCGGCCCCGGAGAGGTGTTCCTGCAGCTGGCTCCCCTGTCGTTCGACGCGGCGACCCTCGAGCTCTGGGGTCCGCTGCTCCACGGGGGCCGGCTGGTGCTCTTCCCGCAGCGCCCCTTCTCGCTCGCCGAGCTCTACGCCACGGTCTCGCGTCACGGGGTGACGACGCTCTGGCTGACCGCCGGTCTCTTCCATCTGGCGGTGGAGGAGGGGTTGGCCGGGCTCGCCGGTCTGCGCCAGCTCCTGGCCGGCGGCGACGCGCTGTCGCCCGGCCATGTCGAGCGGGCGACTCGCGGCGCTCCCCGACGTGCGGCTGATCAACGGCTACGGTCCGACGGAGAACACGACGTTCAGCTGCTGCGCCCGGCTGAGAGACGGCATGGGCGAGGGCCGCGTGCCGATCGGCCGGCCGATCGCGAGCAGCCGGGCTCACGTGCTCGACCGCGAGATGGAACCGGCAGCCTTGGGGAGCGCGGGAGATCTGTACGTGGGCGGCGCCGGCCTCGCCAGGTGTTACCTCGGCCAGCCCGGCCTGACGGCGGAGAGCTTCGTTCCCGATCCGTTCGCCGTCGGCGGCAGGCTCTATCGCACCGGCGACCGCGCGCGCCGCCGCGCCGACGGCGCGCTGGAGTTCCTCGGCCGCCGGGATCGCCAGGTCAAGGTGCGGGGCTTCCGCATCGAGCTGGGCGAGGTGGAGAGCGCGCTGCTGCGCCACCCGGCGGTCCGCGAAGCGGTGGTGGCAGCGCTGCCGGAAGGCGAGCGCGACCGCCGGCTGGTGGCCTACTTCGTCGCCGCCGAGGGCGGCGGAGCCGATTCCCTCGCCGGCGCTCTCGACGGCGTCGAGGACGAGCTCCGCGCCTTCCTCGGCGAGCGGTTGCCGGACTACATGGTGCCGAGCGCCTTCATGGCGCTCTCGGCGCTGCCGCTGACGCCGAACGGCAAGGTCGACCGCCGGGCGCTGCCGCCGCCGGCGCTGCGGCCGGTGCCGACGAGCCCCGCCGGGCGGGTCGAGCCGCGCACGCCGGCCGAGGAGATCGTCGCCGGGATCTGGCTGGAGGTGCTGGGTCTCGACGCGGAGCGCCGGATCGGCGTCGACGAGGACTTCTTCGACCTCGGCGGGCATTCGCTCTCGGTGACGCAGGTGCTCTCCCGGCTGCGCCGGGTGTTTGCGCTCGAGCTGTCCGTGCGGCAGGTGTTCGAGGCGCCGACGATCGCCAGCCTGGCGCGCCTCGTCGACGAGGCGCTCGGCGCCGGGCCGGGACCGTCCACCTCGCCGGTCGCGGCGGCGGCGCGCGGCGGTGCCCTGCCGCTGTCGTTCCCCCAGCAGCGGCTGTGGTTCCTCGACCGGCTGGCGCCCGGCGCTGCGAACTACAACCTCGGCCTGGCCTTCGATCTGCGCGGCCGCCTGGACCTCGCGGCGCTCGCCGCCAGCCTCGACGAGGTGGTGCGCCGCCATGAGATCTTGCGCACTCGATTCGGCGAGCGAGACGGCGAGCCGCGCCAGGAGATCGCGCCGCCGCGGCGCGTGCCCATGCCGTGGGTCGACCTCGGCGGGCTCTCTGCGGCCCGCCGGGAAACGGAGCGGCTGCGCCTGGAAGCGAGCGAGATGCGGCGGCCCTTCGAGCTGGCCAGAGGTCCGTTGATCCGCGCCCGGCTGATTCGCCGCGGGCCCGAGGATCACCGGCTCCTGCTGCTCGTCCACCACATCGTGTACGACGGCTGGTCGGAGCGTGTGCTGGCGGCCGAGCTCGCGGCGCTCTATGCCGCCGCCGCCCGGCGGCTGCCGTCGCCGCTGCCCGAGCTGGGCGTCCAATACGCCGACTTCGCGCTCTGGCAGCGCGCCTGGCCCGCGGCGCTCCTCGAGGGTCAGCTCGCCTACTGGCGACGGCAGCTGGCGGGGTCGCCCGCCGCCCTCGAGCTGCCGGCCGACCGCCCGCGGCCGATGGCGCAGAGCTTCCGCGGCGCCACCGAGGAGCTGCGCCTCTCGGCGGAGCTGACCGCCAGCCTGCGCCGGCTGGCGCGCCAGCAAGGGGCGACGCTCTACATGGTCCTGCTGGCGGCTTTCGCGTCGCTCCTCGCGCGCCTCGGCGGCCAGCGGGACCTGCTCGTCGGCGCGCCGGTGGCCAACCGCTCGCGGCCGGAGCTCGAGCCCCTGATCGGCTTCTTCGTCAACACCCTGGCGCTGCGCGTCCGGCTCGACGGCGATCCTCCGTTCGGCCGTCTGCTCGCCGCGGCGCGGCAGACGACTCTCGACGCCCTGGCGAACCAGGACCTGCCGTTCGGGACGCTGGTCGAGGAGCTGCGGCCCGAGCGCGACCTGGCCCGCAACCCTCTCGTCCAGGTGATGCTCGCGCTGCAGGGCGCCGGCGAGGCGCCGGCCGCCCCCGGCGCCGGCGGGCTGCGCTTCCGGCCGCAGCGGCTGGCGGCGCGGACGACGGCGCAGTTCGACCTGGCGTTGGGTGTCGAAGAGCCCGGCGGGGCCGAGGAGGCCGCGGGCGCCGGGCTCCTCCTCGCGCTCGAGCACGCGACGGACCTCTTCGCGGCGACCACGGCGGCGCGCTGGCTGCGGCACTACAGGGCGCTGCTCGCGGGCGCCGCGGCGGCGCCGGAGCTCCGGCTCTCGCAGCTGCCGCTGATCTCTGCCGCGGAGCGCCATCAGGTCACGCTCGAGTGGAACGACGGCGGCCGGGCGGCGCCGGGCGGCGCGCCGGTCCCGGCGCATCTGCGGGTGCGGGAACAGGCGGCGCGCCACCCCGAGCGCACGGCGGTGGTGCAGGACGGCCGGGTGCTGACCTACGGCGAGCTCGAGCGCCGAGCCGCGGCCCTGGCCCGGCGTCTGCGCGCCCAGGGCATCGGGCCGGAGCGCCTCGTCGGCCTCTCCGTGCCGCGCAGCCCGGAGCTCGTCGTCGGCCTCCTCGGCATCCTGGCGTCAGGCGCCGCCTACCTGCCCCTCGACCGCACCCTGCCGGCCGACCGGCTGGCCTACATGCTCGCCGACTCCGGCGCCGCGGCGCTCGTCAACCTGGGGGAGCTGCCGGCCGGGTTCGCAGGCCTGGCGCTGCCGGTGATCGAGCTGGACGAGATCGTCGCCGAGCCGGACGGCGGCGGCGGCGGCGACGGCGACGGCGACTCGATCGCCGCGCCGGATCTCCACGCTCTCGCCTATGTCATCTACACCTCGGGCTCCACCGGGCGGCCGAAGGCCGTCCAAGTCGAGCACGGGCCGCTCGCGAGGTTCATCCCCGCCATTCTCGCGACCTATGGCCTCGGATCGCGCGACCGCGTCCTGCAGTTCGCCTCGGCCAGCTTCGACGTCAGCCTGGAAGAGATCCTCGGCTGCCTCGCCGCCGGGGCCGGGCTGGTCCTCCGCAGCGAGGAGATGACGAGCTCGTCGGCCCGCTTCCTCTCGCTCTGCGGCGACTGGGGCATCACGGTCCTCGATCTGCCCACCGCCTACTGGCACACCCTGGCCGCCGACCTGGCGCACGACGAGATCGCCCTCCCGGAGTCGCTCCGTCTGGTCGCCATCGGCGGCGAGCGGGCGCTCCCCGAGCGGGCGCTCGACTGGATCTCGGCCGTCGGCTCGTACCCGCGGCTGTTGAACGCCTACGGCCCCACCGAAGCGACGATCACGAGCGCCCTCGGCGCCGTCGGCGGGGAGGGGGAGCCGCCGATCACCGCGGCGGTGTCTCTGGGGCGGCCCTGGGGAGGGGCCCGCATCCTGCTCCTCGACCCCCAGCTCGCCGCGGTGCCGATCGGCGCCGTCGGCGAGCTCTACATCGGCGGCGGCGCGCTCGCGCGCGGCTATCTCGGCCGGCCCGAGCTCACCGCCGAGCGCTTCATCCCCTGCCCCTCCGGCGCCCCGGGCGAGCGCCTCTACCGCAGCGGCGACCTGGCGCGGTTCGAGGGCGACGGCCGGCTCCAGTTCGCCGGGCGTACCGACGACCAGGTGAAGATCCGCGGCTTCCGCGTCGAGCCGGGGGAGGTCACGGCGGCGCTCGCCAGCCACCCCGCGGTCCGCGCAGCGGCGGTCGTGCCGGTCGAGGCCGACCGCGGCGACCTGCGCCTCGTCGCCTACTTCGTCGCCGGCGGCGAGCCGGCGCCGACGGCCGGCGAGCTGCGCGACTTCCTCCGCGAGCGGCTGCCGCCCTACATGGTGCCGGCGGCCTTCCGGGCGCTCGCCGCGCTGCCGCTGACGCCCAACGAGAAGCTGGACCTGAGCGCGCTGCCGGCCGTCGAGCTGGGGGGAGCGGCCGGCGGCGAGGCGGCGGCGCCGCGGACGGCGGTCGAGGAGATGGTCGCCGGAATCTGGGCCGAGGTGCTGGGGCTCGACCGTCCGGGTGCGCCGGCGGGCGGCCGCGGCGTGGGAGCCCACGACACCTTCTTCGAGCTGGGCGGCCACTCGCTGCTCGTGCCGCGCCTGGTGTCGCGGCTGCGCCAGGTCTGCGGAGCGGAGCTGTCGCTGCGGGAGCTCTTCGCGGAGCCGACCGTGGCGGGCGTGGCGCGCCGGGTCGAGGCGGCGTTGCGGACGGGGACGGGGCCGTCGGCAGGGCCGATCCCGCGGCTGGCGCGGCGCGGCGCCCTGCCCCTGTCGTTCGCGCAGCGGCGGCTCTGGTTCCTCGACCGCCTGGCGCCGGGCAGCTCGCTCTACAACGTCCCCGCCGCCTACGAGCTCCGCGGCGCTCTGCGTCCGGCGGCGCTCGCCGCCGGCCTGACCGCGGTGGTGCGCCGCCACGAGGCGCTGCGCACGCGCTTCGTCGAGATCGACGGCGAGCCCGGGCAGGAGATCCTGCCGGCGCGAGCCCTTCCCTCTGCCGCAGATCGACCTCAGCCGCCTGGCGCCGCGGAGCGATGCGCCAGGCCGCGAGCTCGAGCGGCTTCGCCGCGACGAGGCCGCGCTCCCGTTCGACCTGGCGCGCGGGCCGCTCCTGCGCGCCCGCCTCCTCCGCCTCGGGCCCGAGGAGCACGTGCTGCTGCTCACCGCTCACCACATCGTGTCGGACGGCTGGTCCGAGGGAGTGCTGATCGCCGAGCTCGCGGCGCTCTACGCCGCCGCCCTCGGGCGGCCGTCGCCGCTCGGCGAGCCGGCGGTCCAATACGCCGACTTCGCCGCCTGGCAGCGGGCCTGGCCAGCCGAGGTGCTCGCCGGCCAGCGCGCCTACTGGCGCCACCAGCTCGCCGGGGCGCCGACGACCCTCGCCCTGCCGACCGACCGGCCGCGGCCGGCGGTGCAGAGCTTCCGCGGCGCGACGCGCGGGATGAGCCTGCCGGCGGACCTCTCGACGCCGCTGCGGAGCGCGGCGCGCCGGGAGGGGGCGACGCTCTTCATGGTGCTCCTGGCCGGCTTCGCGGCGGTGCTGGCGCGCTACACCGGCCAGGACGACCTGCTCGTCGGCACGCCGGTCGCCAACCGTGCGCGTCCGGAGCTCGAGGGATCGATCGGCTTCTTCGTCAACACCCTGGCGCTCCGCGCGCGGTGCGACGGCTCCCCCCGCTTCGACCGCCTGCTCGCGTCGCTGCGGGACACCTCGCTCGCGGCCCTCGCCCACCAGGACCTGCCGTTCGAGGTCCTGGTCGAGGAGCTGGCGCCGGAGCGGGACCTGGCGCGCAACCCGCTCATCCAGGTCACGCTCGCCTTGCAGCGCCCCGGCCCGCCGGTGCTGGCGGCCGCGGGGCCGGAGACCCTGCGCTTCGCGCCGCTGGCCGGCGCCCCGCGGACGACGGCGAAGTTCGAGCTGTCCCTGCTGGTGGACGAGCTGGAGGGGGAGGATGGCGCGGGCTCCGGGCTGGCGCTCGAGCTGGAGCACGCGGCGGACCTCTTCGACGGGACGACGGCGGCGCGGCTCCTGGCGCACTACGCGGCGCTTCTCGCCGGCGCCGCCGCGGCGCCGGAGACGCCGCTCTCCCGGCTGCCGCTGCTCTCGGCGGCCGAGCGCCATCAGGCCACGGCGGAATGGAACGACACCGCCGGGGCGGGGACCGCCGGGCCGTGGATCCACGAGCTCGTCGCCGCGCAGGCGGCGCGGCGGCCCGCGGCGCCGGCGGTGGCGAGCGGCGGTCTTCGGCTGACCTACGGCGAGCTCGACCGCCGGGCGCGGCGGGTCGCCCGGGCGCTGTCCGCGCTGGGCGTCGGGCCGGAGGTCCGCGTCGGCGTCTGCCTCGAGCGGTCGGCGGATCTCGTCGTCGCCGTCCTCGCGGTCTTCCTCGCCGGCGGCGCGCAGGTCGCCCTCGATCCCGGCCTGCCCGAGGAGCGGTTGAGCTTCCAGCTCGCGGACTCCGCGGCTCCGGTGCTGCTCGCTCGCCGCGGCAGCCTCGCCGCCGTCGCCGCCGGGCGCGGTGTCCATTGTCTCTTCGTCGACGAGCTGGCGGGCGAGAGCGGAGCGCCGGACGGCCCGCATCCGCCCGCTCCCGATCTGCAACCGGCAAACCTCGCCTACGTCATCTACACCTCCGGCTCGACGGGGCGGCCCAAGGGGGTCGAGGTCAGCCACGGCGCCCTCCGCAACCTCCTCGCCTGGCACGCCCGCGCCTTCGCGGTCGACGCCTCCGACCACGCGACGCTCGTCGCCGGCGTCGGCTTCGACGCTTCGCTGTGGGAGACCTGGCCTTACCTGACCGCCGGCGCCTGCCTCCACATCCCGCCGCCGGCCCTGCGCGCCGCGCCGGCGGAGCTGCGGGACTGGATGGTCGAGGAGGGCATCACCGCGAGCTGGCTGCCGGTGCCGATCGCCGAGGCGATGCTCGATCTGGGCTGGGGCGAGACGCGGGACGGGCAGGGGCGGTGCAGCCTGCGCTTCCTCTTGACGGGGTCGGACCGCCTGCGCCGATACCCCGCCGCGACGCTGCCGTTTCCGTTGCTCAACACCTACGGCCCGACGGAGGCGGCGGTCATCTGCACGTCGGGCGTGGTGCCCGCCGGCGGCGGGCGAGGCGCGCCGGGGCGCTCGCCCACCATCGGGCGTCCGCTCGACAACTTCCGCCTCTACGTCCTCGACGGCCGCGGCGAGCTGGCGCCGTGCGGCGTGCCCGGTGAGCTCGCCATCCACGGTCTCGGCCTGGCCCGCGGCTACCTGCGGCGGCCCGACCTGACGGCGGAGCGCTTCGTCCCCGATCCGTTCGCCTCGGCGGCCGGCGAGGCGGGCGGGCGCCTCTATCGCACCGGCGACCTGGTGCGTTGGCTGGCGGACGGCGAGATCGAGTTCCTGGGGCGCATCGACCACCAGGTCAAGGTCCGCGGCTATCGCATCGAGCTCGGCGAGATCGAGGCCACCCTGGCGCGCCACCCGGCGGTCGGCGACGCCGCGGTCCTCGCCCTGGACGGTTGCCTGGTGGCTTTCGTGGCCCCCCGCGGCGAAGCGCCGGCGCCGGACGCGGTGGCGCTGCGCGAGGCCCTCCGTCACCAGCTCCCCGACTACATGCTGCCGACGAGCTTCGTGCCGCTCGCGGCGCTGCCGCAGAACGCCAGCGGCAAGGTCGACCGGCAGGCGCTCGCCCGCCGGCCGTGGCGGGCGGCGGCGGCGCGGACGGAAGCGGGCGGCACGCCGCTCGAGCAGCTCATCGCCGGCCTGTGGGAGGAGGCTCTCGGGCGCGCGCCCGTCGGCGCCGGCGACAATTTCTTCGCGCTCGGCGGACACTCGCTCCTGGTCACCCGCGTGCTGGCGCGGCTGCGCCAGACCGTCGGGGTCGATCTGCCGGTCCGCGCGCTCTTCGAGTTTCCCACCGTGCGCGCCCTGGCGCGGGAGGTGGCGAACGCTCGCCGGGAGAGGGGGGAGGCCGTGCTGCCACCCCTCGTTCCCCTGCTCCCTGCCCTTCGCGGCGGTCCGCTGCCGGTGTCCTTCGCGCAGCAGCGCCTGTGGTTCCTCGACCGGCTGGCGCCGGACAACCCGGCGTACAACATCCCCGTCGCCTTCGTCCTCGAAGGGCCGCTCGCGCCGGCGGCGCTCGCCGCGGCGCTCGCCGGGGTGGTGCGGCGTCACGAGGCGCTGCGCACGCGGTTCGTCGAGCGGGACGGCGAGCCGTGGCAGGAGATCCTGGCGCCCGGGCCGTTGCCGCTGCCGGTCGTCGACCTCGGCGGCCTGGCGCGGCAAAGCGCGCGGGAGGACGAGCGGGCCCGGCTCGCCGCCGAGGAGGCCGCGCGCACCTTCGACCTGCGGCGGGGCCCGCTGCTGCGCGCCAGCCTGCTCCGGCTGGCGGCGGAGCGTCACCTGCTGCTGCTGACCCTGCACCACGTGGTCTACGACGGCTGGTCGGAAGGGGTGCTGCTCGGCGAGCTGTCGGCGCTCTACGGCGCGGCGGTCGAGCGGCGCCGTTCGCCGCTGCCCGAGCTGCAGATCCAGTACGCCGACTACGCCGCCTGGCAGCGGGCCTGGCCGGCGGAGGTGCTCGACCGCCAGCTCGCCTTCTGGCGGCGGGAGCTCGCCGGGGCGCCGGCGTCGCTCGAGCTGCCGACGGATCGGCCGCGGCCGGCGGCGCAGAGCTTCCGCGGCGGCAGCCGCGAGCTGCGGCTGCCCGCCGAGGTCGCGGCGCGGCTCGCCGCGGCGGCGCGGCGGGAGGGGGCGACGGTTCACATGCTGCACCTCGCCGCTTTCGCGGCGCTCCTGTTTCGCCATACGGGCGAGCGGGACCTCCTCCTCGGCGTGCCGGTCGCCAACCGGACGCGGCCGGAGGTCGAGGGGTTGATCGGCTTCTTCGTCAACACTCTGGCGCTGCGGGCTCGGGTCGACGGCGAGACGGGTTTCCGGCGCCTGCTGGCGGCGGTCCGCGAGACGTCTCTCGCCGCCTTCGACCACCAGGACCTGCCCTTCGAGGCGGTGGTCGAGGCGCTCAAGCCGGAGCGCGATCTGTCGCGCAACCCGTTGGTCCAGGCGATGCTGACCTCGGAGGGCGCCGGCCGGGCCGCCGCGGCTCCGGCCGTCCACCCGGAGAGCGGCGAGGTGCGCTTCGTGCCGTGGCGCTCGGGCGCGGGCGCGACGGCGAAGCTGGATCTGGTGCTCGCCGTGGTCGACGGGGCGGCTGCCGCCGGCGAGGCGGGCGGGCCGCGGCTGGAGCTCGAGTACGCGGCGGATCTCTTCGCCGCGTCGACGGCGGCGCGCCTGCTGGCCCACTACGTGGCGCTCCTCCTCGCCGCGGTGGAGGCGCCGGAGGCGCCGCTCTCGCGCCTGCCGCTGCTGTCGGCGGCGGAGCGCCACCAGGCGATCCGGGAGTGGAACGACACCGCGTCCAATTTCCCGCGCCGGAGCGTGCACCGGCTCTTCGCCGAGCAGGCGGCGGCGCGGCCGGACTCCGTGGCGGTGGTCTGGGAGGGGGGCGAGCTGAGCTACGGCGAGCTCGCCCGGCGGGCGGGCCGGATCGCTCGCGGCCTCGGGCGGTTGGGGGTGGGCCGGGAGTCGCGCGTCGGCCTCTGCGCCGAGCGCTCGGGCGAGATGGTGGCGGCGGTGCTCGGCATCCTCGCGGCGGGCGGTGCCTACGTGCCGCTCGACGCGTCGTATCCGCGGCAGCGCCTGGAGCTCCTCGTCGCCGACGCCGGCCTGGCGGCGCTGGTGGGCCCGCGGCGCCTCCTCGAGCTGCTGCCGGACGGCCTGCCGCGGCTGGCGCTCGAGGAGCTGGCGATCGACGAGCTGGAGCTTCCCGGGCCCGGTGCGGCCGCGGCGGCCGCCTGGGCTGACCCGGCCGCCTGGGACGACCCGGCGGGCCTCGCCTATGTGCTCTACACCTCGGGCTCGACGGGGAAGCCGCGGGGAGTCGAGGTCGGCCATCGGGCGGTGGTGCGCCTGGTGCGCGACACCGGGTACCTGTCGCTCGGCCCCGGCGAGGTCTTCCTGCAGCTCGCCTCGATGTCCTTCGACGCCGCGACGCTCGAGCTGTGGGGGCCGTTGCTCAACGGCGGCCGGCTGGTGCTCTACCCGCCGCGGCCGTTCTCGCTCGGCGAGCTGGCCGAGGTGGTGCGGCGGCACGGGGTGACGACGCTCTGGCTGACGGCGGGCCTGTTCCACCTGGCGGTCGAGGAGAGTCTCGAAGGTCTCGCCGGGCTGCGCCAGCTGCTGGCGGGAGGGGACGCGCTGTCGCGGCCGCACGTCGAGCGGGCGCTCGCGGCGCTGCCCGGCGTCGAGCTGATCGACGGCTACGGTCCGACGGAGAACACGACCTTCAGCACGACCTGGCGGCTGCGCCGCGGCCTGGGTGCCGGCGCGGTGCCGATCGGCCGGCCGATCGCGGGCGGCGAGGCCCACGTCCTCGACCGCGCGCTGGAGCCGGCGCCGCTGGGATCGATGGGGGAGCTGTACGTGGGAGGCGCCGGGCTGGCGCGGGGTTATCTCGGCGATCCCGCGCGGACGGCGGAGCGGTTCGTGCCGGATCCCTTCGCGGCCTCGGGGGGGCTCCGGCTGTATCGCACCGGCGACCTGGCGCGCTGGCGCGCCGACGGGGTGCTGGAGTTCCTCGGGCGGCTCGACCAGCAGGTCAAGGTGCGGGGCTTCCGCATCGAGCTGGGAGAGGTGGAGAGCGCGCTGCTGCGCCATCCGCGGGTGCGGGAGGCGGTCGTCGTGGCGCCAGCGGACGGCGCGCGGGACCGCCGGCTGGTCGCCTACTACGTGGCGGGCGAGGCGGCCGGCGGCGAGCCCGCCGGCGCGCCGGCGGCGGGGCCGGAAGCGGCGGAGCTGCGGGAGCTCCTGCAGGCGCTCCTGCCGGCCTACATGGTGCCGTCGGCCTGGGTGGCGCTCGCCGAGCTGCCGCTGACTCCCAACGGCAAGGTGGACCGGCGGGCGCTGCCGGACCCGGCCGAGGGCCGCCCGGCCGGCGAGCGGCAGGTGGCCGCGCCGCGAACGCCGGTCGAGGAACGGATCGCCGCGATCTGGGCCGAGGTGCTGGGTCTCAATCGGGGTCTCGACCGGGGCCTCGATCCGCCGGCGGCCCCCGCGCCGCGGGGTCTATCGGTCGGGATCGACGACGACTTCTTCGCGCTGGGCGGGCACTCGCTCTCGGCGGCGCGCGTCGTGGCGCGGCTGCGGCAGGCTTTCGGGGTGGACCTGGCGCTCCGCGAGCTGTTCGAGAGGCCGACGGTGGCGGCTCTCGCGCGGCGCATCGAGGCGGCGCTCGGGGCCGGGGCGGAGGTCGCGGAGGGCGCGCTCGTTCCTCTGGCGCCAGCCCTTCGCGGCGGTCCGCTGCCGGTGTCGTTCGCGCAGCAGCGCCTGTGGTTCCTCGACCGGCTGGCGCCGGACAACCCGGCGTACAACATCCCCGTCGCCTTCGTCCTCGAAGGGCCGCTCGCGCCGGCGGCGCTCGCCGCGGCGCTCGCCGAGGCGGTGCGGCGTCACGAGGTGCTGCGCACGCGGTTCGTCGAGGTGGACGGCGAGCCATGGCAGGAGATCCTGCCCCCGCGGTCGTTTCAGTTGCCGGTCGTCGACCTCGCCGGTCTGCCGCAGGAGGGCGGCCGCCGCGACGGGGAGCGGACCCGGCTGGTCGGCGAGGAGGCGGTGCGCACCTTCGACCTCCGGCGCGGCCCGCTGCTGCGCGCCAGCCTGCTGCGGCTGGCGCCGCCGGCCGGGGAGCGTCACCTGCTGTTGCTGACCCTGCACCACGTGGTCTACGACGGCTGGTCGGAAGGGGTGTTGCTCGGCGAGCTGTCGGCGCTCTATGGAGCGGCGGTCGAGCGGCGCCGTTCGCCGCTCCCCGAGCTGCGGATCCAGTACGCCGACTACGCCGCCTGGCAGCGGGCGTGGCCGGCGGAGGTGCTCGATCGCCAGCTCGCCTTCTGGCAGCGTGAGCTCGCCGGAGCGCCGGCGGCGCTCGAGCTGCCGACGGACCGCCCGCGGCCGGCGGCGCAGAGCTTCCGCGGCGGCAGCCGCGAGATGCGGCTGCCGGTGGACGTCGCGGCGCGGCTCGCCGGTCTGGCGCGGCGGGAGGGCGCGACGGCTCACATGCTGTATCTCGCCGCCTTCGCGGCGCTCCTGTTTCGCTATACGGGCGAGCGGGACCTCCTCCTCGGCGTGCCGGTCGCCAACCGGACGCGCCCGGAGCTCGAAGGATTGGTCGGCTTCTTCGTCAATACCCTGGCGCTGCGGGTGCGGGTCGACGGCGAGGTGGATTTCCGGCGCCTGCTGGCGGCGGTCCGCGAGACGTCTCTCGCCGCCTTCGCCCATCAGGACGTGTCCTTCGAGGCGGTGGTCGAGGCGCTCCGGCCGGCGCGCGATCTGTCGCGCAACCCGCTGATCCAGGCGGTCCTCTCCCTGCAGAGCGCCCGGCCGGCGGCGCTGGGCGAGGCGACCGGCCGCTCCGAGGCCGCCGCCGCGCTCCGCCTCGAGCCGGTGCAGATCGCCGAGCGCACGACGGCGAAGTTCGATCTCGCCTTGACCGTCGTCGAAGGCGAGCCGGCGGCGGCCCGGCCTGCCTCGATGGAGCTCGAGTACGCGGCGGATCTCTTCGCCGCGTCGACGGCGGCGCGGCTGCTGGCGCATTACGCGGCGATCCTCGCGGCCGCGACGGAAGCGCCGGAGATGGCGGTGTCGCTGCTGCCTCTGGTATCAGAAACGGAGCGCCACCAGGCGATCCGGGAGTGGAACGACACCTCGTCCAGCTTCCCGCGCCGGAGCGTGCACCGGCTCTTCGCCGAGCAGGCGGCGGCGCGGCCGGACTCCGTGGCGGTGGTCTGGGAGGGCGGCGAGCTGAGCTACGGCGAGCTCGCCCGCCGGGCGGGCGGGATCGCTCGCGGCCTCGTGCGCGCCTGGGGGTGGGCCGCGAGTCGCGCGTCGGCCTCTGCGCCGAGCGCTCGGGCGAGATGGTGGCGGCGATGCTCGGCATCCTCGCGGCGGGCGGGGCCTACGTGCCGCTCGACACGTCGTATCCGCGGCAGCGCCTGGAGCTCCTCGTCGCCGACGCCGCCCTGGCGGCGCTGGTGGGCCCGCGGCGCCTGCTGGCCCTGCTGCCAGGCGGGCTGCCGCGTCTGGCGGTGGAGGACGTGGAAGCTCCGCGGCCGGGGGATGCCGGGGACGAGCCGGTGGCCTGGGACGAGCCGGCGGGTCTCGCCTACGTGCTCTACACCTCGGGCTCGACGGGGAAGCCCAAGGGGGTGGAGGTCAGCCATCGCGCGGTGGTGCGCCTGGTGCGGGAGACGGACTACATGGATCTCGGTCCCGGCGAGGTCTTCCTGCAGCTCGTCCCGATGTCGTTCGACGTCGCGACGCTGGAGCTGTGGGGACCGCTGCTCCACGGCGGCCGGCTGGTGCTCTACCCGCCGCGGCCGTTCTCGCTGGGCGAGCTGACCGACGTGGTGCGGCGGCACGGGGTGACGACGCTGTGGCTGACGGCGGGCCTGTTCCACCTGGCGGTCGAGGAAGGTCTGGAGGGCCTGAGCGGGCTGCGCCAGCTGCTGGCGGGAGGCGATGCGCTGTCGCGGCCGCACGTCGAGCGGGCGCTCGCGGAGCTGCCTCGGGTGGAGCTGATCGACGGTTACGGTCCGACGGAGAACACGACCTTCAGCACCACCTGGCGGCTGCGCGGCGGGCTGGGGACCGGTTCGGTGCCGATCGGGCGGCCGATCGCCGGCAGCGAGGCCTTCGTCCTCGACCCGGCGCTGGAGCTGGCGCCGATGGGAGCGGTGGGGGAGCTGTACGTCGGTGGCTCCGGGTTGGCGCGGGGTTATCTCGGCAATGCCGCGCTCACCGCGGAGCGTTTCGTGCCGGACCCCTTCGCGGCGTCGGCCGGCCTTCGCCTGTACCGCACCGGCGACCTGGCGCGCTGGCGCGCCGACGGGGTGCTGGAATTCTTGGGGCGGCTCGACCAGCAGGTCAAGGTGCGCGGCTTCCGCATCGAGCTGGGCGAGGTGGAGGCGGCGCTCCTGCGTCATCCGCGGGTGCGCGAGGCGGTCGTCGTGGCGCTGGCCGATGGCGCGCGGGACCGCCGGCTGGTCGCCTATTACGTGGCGGAGGAGCCGGCCGAAGGCGGGACCGCCGGCCTGCCGGCCGCGGACGGCGTGGGAGCGGCGGAGCTGCGGGAATTCCTCAAGGCGCTCCTGCCGGCTTACATGGTGCCCTCGACCTGGGTGGCCCTCGCCACCTTGCCGCTGACCCCCAACGGCAAGGTGGACCGGCGGGCGCTGCCGGCCCCGGAGGCGCAGCCGGCCGGCGAGCGGCAGGTGGTGGCGCCGCGCAACCCGCTCGAGGAGCGCCTCGCGGGTCTCTGGCGCGAGGTGCTGGGCGTCGGAGCCGTCGATGTCCACGACGACTTCTTCGCCGCCGGCGGCCACTCGCTCAGCGCCACCCAGCTGCTGGCGCGGATCCAGCAGGCCCTGGGCGCCGAGCTGCCGCTGCGCACGCTCTTCGAGCGGCCCTCGATCGCCGAGCTGGCGGCGAGCGTCGCCGACGCCGTGGAGCGGCGGGGAGCGGCCGATGCGGTGGCGGTCTCGCCGCTCGGGCGGACGTCGCGGCAAGGGGAGCTGCCGATGTCGTACTCGCAGCTGCGCGAGTGGTTCCTCGTCCAGCTCGAGCCCGCGACGGCCGCTTACAACGTCCCCCTGACGCTGCGGCTGCGCGGCGCGCTCGCCGGCGCGCCGCTGGCGCGCGCGCTCGCCGAGATCGTGCGCCGCCAGGAGTCGCTGCGCACGACGTTCTCGGCGGTGGGAGGCCGGCCGTCGCCGGTCATCGCCGCGCGCCTCGAGCTCCCCTTGCCGGCGATCGACCTCGCGGGGCTCGCCCCGCCGGCGCGGCAGGCGGAGACGGCGCGGCTGGTGCAGCAGCAGGGCGGGCGCGTCTTCGATCTGGCGCGCGGGCCGCTGCTGCGCACCTCGCTGCTGCGCCTGGCGGGCGAGGAGCACCTCCTCCTCCTCACCGTGCACCACATCGTCTTCGACGGCTGGTCGCTCGGCGTCCTCAGCCGCGAGCTGGGCGTTCTCTACGAGGCATTCCGTTCCGGCCGGCCGTCGCCGCTGCCCGAGCTCGAGGTCCAGTACGTCGACTACGCCGCCTGGCAGCAGAGAGCCCTGGCGGGAGAGGAGGGCCGGCGGCTCGCCGCCTACTGGCGCTCGCGCCTCGCCGGCGCGACCGAGAGGCTCCACCTGCCGACCGATCGCCCGCGGCCGGCGGCGCGGACCTTCCGCGGCGCGACCGAGACCCTCCGCGTGCCGGCGTCGCTCGCCGCGCCGCTCCGCGCCCTGGGGCAGGCGCGGGGCGCCACGCTCTTCATGACCCTCCTCGCCGGCTTCGACGCCCTCCTGCACCGCCAGACCCGGCAGAGCGATCTGAGCGTCGGCACCTTCGTGGCCAACCGGCGATGGCCGGCGGTCGAGCCGCTGGTGGGGTTCTTCGTCAATACGCTGGTGCTGCGCACCGACGTCGGCGGCGGGCCGAGCTTCCACGACCTCATCGGGCGCGTCCGCGAGACGACCCTGGGCGCCTACGAGCACCAGGACCTCCCGTTCGAGATGCTGCTCGAGGAGCTGGGCACCGAGCGCGACCTCTCCAACACGCCGCTCTTCCAGGTCATGTGCGTGCTGCAGAACTTCGCCGTGCCGACCGTCGAGCTGCCGGGCCTGGAGATCGCCCCGGTCTATCTCTACGAGCAGCGGCGGGAAAACTTCGACCTCGTCCTGGTGGCGTCGGAGGACGGCGGCACGCTCGGCCTCGAGGTCTCGTACCAGTCCGATCTCTTCGAGAGCCCGACCGTGCGGCGGATGCTGGGTCACCTCTCCAGCCTGCTCGCCGCGGCGGTGGCCGAGCCGCGGCGGCAGCTGGACGACCTTCCCCTGCTCACCGCGGCCGAGCGCCACCAGGTCGCCGTCGAGTGGGTGAGCGGCGGCTGGCCCGAGGACGGCGCGCCCGGCCTCGCCCGGCCCCTGATCAGGGCCCAGGCGGCGCGCACCCCGGAGGCGACGGCGATCGTGCAGGAGAGCGTCTTCGTCACCTACGGCGAGCTCGAGCGCCGGATCGCGGCCGTCGCCCGCCGCCTCCGCGCCCTCGGCGTCAAGCCGGAGAGCATCGTCGGGCTGTCGCTGCCGCGCAGCCCCGAGCTGGTGATCGGCCTCCTCGGCGTCCTCGAGGCGGGCGCGGCCTACCTGCCCCTCGACCAGAGCTTGCCGGACGAACGCCTGACCTTCCTGCTCGAGGACTCGCGGGCGGTGGCGCTCGTCGTCGCCGGGCGGCGGCCGCAGGGGACGGCGGCCTTCGCCGGGCCGCTCGTCCATCTCGACCGCTGGACCGATCTGCTGGGCGGAGATCAGGGCGGCGACCCGCCGCCGGAGCCGCAGCCCGAGAACCTCGCCTACGTCATCTATACCTCGGGCTCGACCGGGCGTCCCAAAGGGGTCCAGGTGGCGCACGGATCGCTGGCGCGCTTTACCGTCGCCGCGCTCGCCACCTATGGCATCGGGCGCGCCGACCGCGTTCTGCAGTTCGCCTCGCCGAGCTTCGACGTCAGCCTCGAGGAGATCTTCCCCTGCCTGGTCTCCGGCGGCACGCTGGTCCTGCGCACCGAGGCCATGACGGCCTCTCCGGCGCGCTTCCTGGCCGCCTGCCGGGATTGGGAGCTCACCGTCCTCGATCTCCCGACCGCGTTCTGGCATACCCTGGTCGCCGACCTCGTCCGCGACCGCATCGCCGTCCCGGCGGCGATCCGGCTGGTCATCATCGGCGGCGAGCGCGCTCTACCGGAGCGGGTCGTCGACTGGCTCGCGGGCGTCGGCACCCACCCGCGCCTGTGGAATACCTACGGCCCCACCGAGGCGACGGTCATGAGCACCGCCGGGGCTCTGGGGGCGCCCGGCGACTCGGTCGCGGAGACGGGGGTGCCCCTCGGACGTCCTTGGGGAGGCACCCGCATCTGGCTCCTCGACAGCGCGCTCTCGCCGGTGCCGCTCGGCGTCGCCGGGGAGATGCAGATGGCCGGCGGCCTCGTCGCCCGCGGCTATCTCGGGCGCCCCGATCTCACCGCCGACCGCTTCATCCCCTGTCCCTTCGGACCGCCCGGAGAGCGCCTCTACCGGACCGGCGACCTCGCCCGCTATCGAGCCGACGGCCGTCTCGACTTCGCCGGGCGGACCGACGACCAGGTCAAGATCCGCGGCTTCCGCGTCGAGCCCGGAGAGATCGCGGCGGTGCTGGCGACTCACCCGGCGGTGCGCGAGGCGCTGGTCCTGCCCTTCGAGGCGAGACCCGGCGACGTCAACCTCGTCGCCTACGTCGCCGCCGGCGGGGAGCTGCCGGCGGCCGAGCTGCGCGCCTTCCTCGGCGAGCGGCTGCCGGCCTACATGGTGCCAGCCGACTTCGTGACGCTCGCCGCGCTGCCGCTGACGGCGACCGGCAAGTGGGACCTCGCGGCGCTGCCCAAGCCGGAGCTCCGCAGCGCCGAGAGCTACGCGCCGCCGGAGACGGTCACCGAGAAGCTGTTGGCCGAGATCTGGGGGGAATTGCTGGACCGCGAGGAGATCGGCATCTACGACAACTTCTTCGATCTCGGCGGGCACTCTCTGCTGGCGACCCAGGCGGTGGCCCGCATCGAGGACGCCCTCGGAGTCACCCTGCCGCTGCGCGCCCTCTTCGAGGCGCCGACGCTGGGGCAGTTCGCCCTGAGCGTCTACGCGGCTCTGGTGGCGCAGATCGAGGGCATGACCGATGACGAGGCGGCGAGCTAGATGGCCGGCCGGCGCGGCCGAGCTCCCCGTCTCACCCTTGCGGCCGCGGAGGACGCCTGGACGTGAACCCGCTGCCGATCGCTACCGACTCGCCTCACCGGGCGATGCCCGCCCGGCGTTCGTGGATTGAGTGCAACCTTCCCGCTGAAGAATGGAGATGAGAGATGTCTGACGAGAGAGACCAGAAACGAGGCAGACTGGCCCGTGTCGCCGTGCTGCTGATCGCCGCCTGTGGGACGATGGCGGCCGGCCGGCTGGCCGCCGACGGCGGTCCCCGCGTCTCGCCGGAGGTGCGCGTCAACGCCCCGCAGCAGCTCTTCCCCAACGACAACCCGACCCGCAGCACGACGACGATCGCGGCGAGCGCCGACGGCCAGAACCTGCTCGTCGGTTTCGAGGACTTCCAGGGAGTCTGCGGGCCGCCGTCGAATTTTGCCTGCCCGCCGCCGAACCCGCCGGGGGTCGTCGGCTTCTCGTTCTCGACCGATGGCGGCAGGAGCTGGACGGATGGCGGCGCCCCCTTCCCGACCGGTGCCACCATCACCCAGGGTCACCCGTGGGCCGATCGGTTGTCGGCGCGGGGAGACGATGAAGATGGAGAGGAGGGCCACGGAGACAGCGAGCACGGCCACGGAGATAGTGAGCACGGCCGCGACCGCGACACCTATTTCCTCAGCACCGTGCTGGAGAGCGCGACCGCGCCCAGAGCCGTGGCACTGGGCATCTATCGGGGTCACTTCGGCGCCGGCACGTTCGCCTTCGACGATGTGAGGACCCTCGCTCCGGCCAACCCCTTCGACCAGTTCACGCGCGCGGCGCTCGCCGCCGCCAAGGACGGACGCCAGGACGCCTATGTCGCGCTGATCAACATCGACGAGATCTGCGAGGTGCCCTTCGCCGGGTTCGGCCAGGTCGAGGTCTTCAGCACGCACGACGGCGGCAACACCTGGACGGGTCCGGTGATCGTCAGCCCCGAGACCGCCACGATCCTCGATCCCAACGATCCCGATTGCGGCAATGCGGGATTCCTGCAGATCGCGCCGGCGGTGACGATCGGGCCGCGCGGCGAGGTCTACGTGGTGTGGCAGTACGGCCCCGAGTTCCTCCTCGACGGGACCAACACGGCGACCGATCGGATCGCCTTCTCGCGCAGCACCGACGGCGGCCAGACCTTCTCGGCGCCGGCCTTCATCGCCGGGCTCAACGACATGCGGGCCAACCCGCCGGTCGGCCTGGGGCAGAACCGCATGAACGACCAGCCGCGCATCGCGGTGGCGGCCAGCGGGCCCCACCGCGGCCGCATCTATGTCACCATCTTCCCGGCGGTCGCGCCGGTAGCGGTGCCCGCCACCGTGCAGTCGACCGTGTCGTCCCAGGCGTACATCCTCTTCTCCGACGACCAGGGCCGCACCTGGAGCGCGCCCCAGGCCCTCGCGCCGCCGGTGCCTCCGACCGGGGTCAAGCGCATCTGGCCGACCGTCAGCGTGCGGCCGAACGGCGCGGTCGACGTGGTCTACCTCGAGAGCCAGGAGGTCGCGACCGGCACGCCGTGCAGCGTGCCCATCGGCACGGTGGCCAAGCGCACCGGTCCGGCGAGCTCTCTGGTCGACACCTTCTGGGTGCAGTCGCGCGACGGCGGGTCTTCCTTCGGGCCGCCCGTCCGGGTGTCGTCGCAGACCAGCAACTGGTGTACCGCTCCCTATAAGTTCGCCAGCGCTCTGCTCGCCAACTTCGGGTTCTACATCGGAACGGCCTCGGTCGGCGACCGTACGTTGGCGGTCTGGCCCGACGACGGCAGCGGCGGCCCCATCGACGTGCTGTTCGCCACCATCCAGGGGGAAGAGAAGAGCGGCCGGCACGACGACGATTCGCACCGTCGCTGAGTAGGTCCGCGGCCGATCCGGCCGGCGCCGCCGCGCTGCAGCTCGCGCGGCGGCGCCGGCCGGGCGGCTTTTCACCGCGTCTTACGGCGAGCCCGCAGAGGGGATCTCATCGCCCTATGATGGAGAACGACTCATGAGAGACCTTCTACAGGACCTGCGGATCGGGCTGCGCCAGCTGGTACAGGACCGCGGCTTCTCGCTGGCGGCCATCCTCACCCTGACGGTGGGCATCGGCGCCACCGCGGCCATGTTCACCATGGTCGACGCCGTGCTGCTGCGCGAGCTTCCCTACCGCGACTCCGGGCGGCTGGTGATCCTCGGCGGCGCCCTGGTGGAGAAGGGGGAGACCAAGCCCTATCCCATCTCTCAGGCGGACTTCGCCGACTGGCGGCAGAAGAGCACTGTGTTCACCGACAGCTCGGTCTTCGGCAGCCTGGCCTTCAATCTCGAGCAGGGGCCGCAGTCGCAGCGGCTCTGGGGGGAGCTGGTCAACGACCGCTATCTCGCGCTGCTGGGCCTGAAACCCTCGCTCGGCCGGTTCTTCGATGCCGCGGAGGACGCCAAGCCGATGGAGCGCTATGTCGTGGTGCTCGCCTACGATCTCTGGCGCAGCAGCTTCGGCGGCGACCCGACGGTGATCGGCCGCCGGCTGCGGCTCAACGACCTCACCTACGAGGTCGTCGGAGTCGGGCCGCGGGGCTTTCGCGGCCTCTCGGGCAAGGCCGATCTATGGGTCCCCTCCATGGTGCCTCCCGTCCGCGTTTTCTTGACCTCTCGCCGCCTGCGCTGGCTCGACGGCGTGGCGCGCTTGCGGCCCGGCGTGACGATCGGGCAGGCGCAGCAGCAGATGAAGAGCATCGCCGCCGCCCTGGAGCGGGAGTTCCCCGACTCCAACCGCGGGGCCGGGGTGACCGTCACCTCGCTCGCGGACTACTGGTTCGGCGGGCTGCGCACGGGCCTCCTCATCCTCACGCTCGGCGCCGGCATCATTCTGCTCATCGCCTGCATCAACGTCGCGAGCCTGCTGCTGACGCGGGCGGCGGCCAAACAGCGCGCCTTCGCGATCCGTGTCGCGCTGGGCGCCAGCCGCCGGCGGCTGGTCCGCCAGCTGCTCGTCGAGAGCCTGCTCCTCTCGCTGTCGGGTGCCGCCGTGGGGATCCTGCTGGCGCAATGGGCCCTCGGCGCTCTGGTCGCCGAGAGCGGCGTCGAGTTTCCGAGCTTCGTCCAGGTCTCCGTCACGCCGCGGGTGATCGTCGCGACCGTCTGCCTGGCGGTCCTCTGCGGCCTCGTCTTCGGCCTCGCGCCGCTGTCGACCAGCTTCGGCAGCGGGCTCGTGCAGAGCCTCATGCGGGATGAGCAGCAGGCGCGCGGGCACGGCTGGCGCCGCTTCCAGCGGGCCGTCGTCATCGCCCAGGTGGCGCTCGCCCTCCTCCTCTCGGTCGACGCCGCGCTGATGGCGAAGAGCTTCCACGAGATGGTCGGCGAGGACCTCGGCTTCCAGGCGGACGACCTGCTCACCTTCCGCATGGACCCGCGGGGACCGAAGTACAGCAAGGACGAATCGGTGACCCGGCTGCTGCGCGAGGAGTACCTGCCGCGGATCTCGGCGGTGCCGGGCGTGCAGCAGGTGGCGCTCTCCGACCCGACGATGCCGACCGACGGCTGGGCCGGCGGCTTCATGACCATCGAGGATCACGACAGCGACCTGCCGGACGGCACCTATCTCGCCATGTGGCACGCCGTGACCCCGGCGTTCTTCGGCGTCCTGCGCATCCCGCTGCTCGCCGGCCGCGGCTTCAACGCCGAGGACACGCGGTCGAACGTGGTCGTGGTGAGCAAGGCGCTCGCCGACGCGCAATGGCCCGGCAAGGATCCGCTCGGCAAGCGCCTCAAGCTCTCGGCGCGGATCGACCGCGGCGCTCCCTGGCTGACCGTCGTCGGAGTCGTCGCCAACGTCCGTCACGAGGGGATCCAGCGCGAGCGGTCGCCGGCACCCGACCTCTATCTGTCCCTCCTGCAGTTCATCCGGCGGCCGCCTCTGACGATCAATTTCCTGGTGCGTCCGAAGCCCCAGGCGTCGACGGCCGAGCTGCGGTCGGCGCTCCATCGGGAGATGGCGGCGATCGATCCCGAGCTGCCGGACTATGACGTGGCGAGCCTCGCCGAGAGGCTGGTCAAACAGACCGACAAGCCGAGGTTCGAGGTTCTCCTGATCGTCATCTTCACCGCTCTCGCGGTGATCCTCGCGGCGATCGGTATCTACGGGGTGATGGCCTACAGCGTCGAGCAACGGCGGCGCGAGATCGCCATCCGCATGTCGCTCGGCGCCGACCGCGGCCGCGTCGTCCGTATGGTGGTCGGCAGGGGAGCGGTGCTGGCGGTCGTCGGCCTGGGCCTGGGTCTCACGATGGTCCTGGCGCTCAGCCGCCTGCTGATCGACCTCCTCTACCGGACCAGCCCGACCGATCCGCTGGTCCTCGGCGGCACGGCGCTGGTGCTCTTCCTGGTGACCCTCGCCGCCAACTACCTGCCGGCGCGCCGTGCCTCGAGCGTCGATCCAGTGGATGGGCTAAGGCTTCAGTAAGACGTTGAGCGGACCTGACAATTCTCGGCGCGGCTTTGAGCCGGCGGCGCACTGGATGCTTTGATGATCACCGCGCCCAAGGTGTGTCCGGCGGGGGCTCCTCGGGGGGGAGCCGCCGGCGAGCCGGTCGTCGTGCCGACGTCCACCGCGAAGGGGATGGGATGAAGCGCACTCTAGAGCTCACCCGCCGCGATCTGCTGAAGTCCCTGGCGGTCGCGGCTCCGTCGCTCGCCCTGCCCGGCCTGGCGAGCGCGCTCAAGCCGCCGCCGGCGAAGAGCGAGCGCGGCGCGCCGAAGTCGGTGATCGTCGTCGGCGCGGGCCTCGCCGGGCTCGCCGCCGCCTACGAGCTGGTCGCGCGGGGCCATACCGTCACGGTGCTCGAGGCCCAGAACCGCCCCGGCGGGCGTGTGCAGAGCCTGCGCGAGCCCTTCGCCGACGGCCTCTACGCGGAGGCCGGGGCGGTCGAGTTTTCCGGCAGCTATCGCAATCTGGTGCGTTACGTGAAGGCGCTCAACCTGCCGGTCTCCCCGCCGGAGCCCACGCCGCTCGCCTCGGTCTATCACCTGCGCGGCCGGCGATTCACCGCCCGGTTCGGCGGCAAGGCCGCGGAGCCCGCGTGGCCCTTCGCGCTCAGCGACGAGGAGCGCAAGCTCGGCGTCAATCGAATGTTCCAGAAGTACTTCGGGATCGTCGACCAGATCGGCGATCCGACCCTGCCCGGCTGGAAGCTCGATCCCTGGAAGAGCTACGACCAGATGACGATGGCGGACTTCCTGCGCCGCCAGGGCGCCACGCCGGGTGCCGTCGAGCTGCTCGGAGACGTCGTGCCGTTCGGCAACGACTGGTCGCGGGTCTCGGCGCTGCATCGGCTGCTCTCCGACGTGACGCTCTTCTACCTCGGCGACGACAGCGCCAAGAAGTCGATCCCGGGGGGGCTCGACCAGCTGCCTCGAGCGTTCGCCAAGTCCCTCGGCGACCGCATCCGCTATGGCGTCGCGGTGACCAGGATCGTCCACCATACAGGCGGCGTCCGCGCCGTCTTTCAGGACCACGGCGCCGAGCGGTGGCTGGAGGCCGATCGCTTGATCTGCACGGCGCCGTGCCCGCCGCTGCGCAAGATCTCCTTCGAGCCGGGGCTGTCGGCGGCCAAGAGCCGGATCCTCGAGCAGCTCGAATACCTGCCGGTCTCCCGCATCTTCCTGCAGGTGAATCGCCGCTTCTGGGCCGACGCCGGCGAGTCGGGCTTCGCCGCCACCGACCTGCCGATCCAGAAGGTCAACGAGGCCCCCTTCGTCCGCACCGGCGTGCGCGGCGAGCGCGGCATCCTAGAAAGCTACCTGCGCGGGCCCGAGGCGGTGCGCTTCGCCGCCATGGACGAGCCGGCGCGGATCGCTCTCGCGGTCGACAACATGGAGAAGGTCCATCCGGGCTTCAAACGTCATTTCGAGGTGGGCACGTCGGTGATCTGGGGCGGCGAGCCCTGGGCGGGCGGCGCCTTTGCCTGGTGGCTTCCAGGACAGCTCACGGGCTGGATGCCGGAGCTCGCGAAAGCGGAGGGGAGGGTCCACTTCGCCGGCGAGCACACCTCGCTCCTCGGCCGCACCATGGAGGGGGCGCTCGAATCCGGCAACCGCGCGGCGCTCGAGGTCCACGCGGCGCCTCGCCCCTTGAGTCCGTTCACCAGCTGACCAAGGTCCCGGAGGCAGGTCGATGGAGCTCAACAACGCCTGCGGCGCTCCGCTCCAGCGCGCCTCAGAGCACGCCCATGCTGGCGCCGCCGTCCACCTCGACCGTCCGGCCGGTGAAGAAGTCGCACTCCAGGATGAAGCGGACGGCCTGCCAGATGTCGCGCGGCTGGCCCAGCCGTCCGAGCGGGATGGCCGCCTTGAGGCGGTCGAGCGCGCTCGCCGAGAACCCCTCCAGGAAGCCGGTCTCCGTCACCCCGGGGGCGATGCCGCCGACCCGGATCCCGTGCTGCGCGAGCTCCAGCGCCCAGGTCCGCGTGCAGGCGTCGAGCCCGGCCTTCGAGGCCGCGTAGTTCGACTGGCCGGGATTGCCGGCGCGGGCGATCGAGGAGAGGTTGACGACGACCGCGTCGCGCGTCGCCGCGGTGACCACCCGCGCGGCGAACTCGCGGGTCATGAGGAACTGGCCGGTCAGGTTGACGTCGATCACCTTGCGCCATTGTGCCAGGTGGAGCCTCTTGACCTCGCCCTGCTCGGGATGGATGAGGAGCGCGTCGCGGGCGATCCCGGCGCTGTTGATGAGGACGTTCAACCCGCCGAGCCGCTCGGCTGCCGAGGCGACGAATCCGGCGACCGACGCCTCGTCGGTGATGTCGAGCTTGGCGACGAAAACGGTGCCGGGAAGCCCCTCTGCTCGCGCCGCCAGCTCGCGCAGCCCGGCGGCATTGGCGTCGCCCGCGGCGACGGCGGCGCCGGCCCGCGCGAGCTCCAGGGCGAAGCACGCTCCCAAGCCGCCGGCGCCGCCGGTCACGATCGCCTTCGCCGCGGAAAGCTCCATGCGCCGAGAGCGTAATACAAAACCCCATCGAAGCGAGCCATGCTGCAGCGCCGGCAACCTAGCTCGCCCACCGCTCTCTCCGTGATGGCGCCAGCGGACCGCCCCGTTTCCACCCTCGTCGAGGTGCTGCGCCGCCGGGCGACGGCGCAGGCGGACAAGCTCGCCTATCGCTTCCTCGTCGACGGGGAGAACGAGGGGGCGTCGATCACCTACGCCGAGCTCGACCGCCGGGCCCGAGCGGTGGGGGCTCTCCTCGCGGCGCAGGGCGCCGCGGGTGAGCGCGCTCTCCTTCTCTATCCCTCGGGCCTCGAGTTCATCGTCTCCTTCCTCGGCTGTCTCTACGCCGGCGCCGTCGCCGTGCCCGTCCACCCGCCGCGGGCCAACCGCCCGGCCTCGCGGCTGGCCGCCATCGTCGACGATGCCGCGCCGCGGTTCGTCCTCACGGCCGCCGCCCTGGCGAGGCTCGAGCCGCAGCTCGCCGCTCAGATTCCCGGCCTCGAAAAGGCGCGCTGGATCCAGACCGAGGGCCTCGCGGCGGACTGGGCGGAGCGCTGGACCCCCCGGCGCCGTCCGGGAACGACGGCGGCGGCGATTCCCTGGCGTTCCTCCAGTACACCTCGGGCTCGACCGCCTCTCCCAAGGGCGTGATGGTCACGCACCGCAACCTCGTCCACAACGAGCGGATGATCGAGCTCGCCTTCGGCCAATCGGAGGCGTCGGTGATCCTCGGCTGGCTGCCGCTCTTCCACGACATGGGCTTGATCGGGAACGTCCTGCAAACCCTCTTCGTGGGCGCGACCTGCGTGCTGATGTCGCCGCTGGCGTTCCTCCAGCGGCCCCTGCGCTGGCTGCAGGCGATCAGCCGCTATCGGGCGACGACGAGCGGCGGACCGAGCTTCGCCTACGAGCTCTGCGTGCGCCGGATCCCCCCGGCCTCCCGCCCGGCAGCTCGACCTCTCCTGCTGGCAGATCGCCTTCAACGGCGCGGAGCCGGTCCGGGCGGAGACGCTGGCCCGCTTTGCCGAGGCGTTCGCTCCCTGCGGCTTCCGCCGCGCGGCGTTCTACCCTTGCTACGGGCTGGCGGAGGCGACGCTCGTGGTGACCGGCGGCCGGCCCGGGCAGGGCGCCACGGTCCACGAGCTGGATGCCGAGGCGCTGGCCCGCGGCACGGCCGTCCCCGCCCGCGCCGGCCGCCCCTCGCGCGCGCAGGTGGCCTGTGGGACTCCCTGGCTCGGCCAGCGGGTCCAGATCGTCGACCCGGAGAGCGGCGAGCCGCGGCGGGAGGGGGAGGTGGGGGAGATCGAGGTCCAGGGCGAGAGCGTGGCGGCGGGATATTGGAACCGCCCCGAGGAGACGCGCGAGGCCTTCGGCCGCAACGCCGGCGAGAGCGGCGGCGGCCGCTCGCTGCGCACCGGCGACCTCGGCTTCCTCTCCGCCGGCCAGCTCTACGTCACCGGCCGGCTCAAGGACCTGATCATCGTCCGCGGCCGCAACCACTACCCGCAGGACATCGAGCTCACCGCCGAACGGAGTCACCCGGCGCTGCGCTCCGGCGGCGGCGCGGCCTTCTCGGTGGAGGTGGACGGCGAAGAGCTCGCCGTCATCGTCCACGAGGTCGAGCGCACCGGCGCGCGGGAGCTCGGCGGCGTCGCGGCGGCCGTGCGCCAGGCGGTGGCCGAAGAGCACGAGATCCCGATTCACGCCGTCGCCCTGATCGCCGCGGGCAACCTCCCCAAGACCTCGAGCGGCAAGGTGCGGCGGCGCTTCTGCCGCGAGGAATTCCTCGCCGGCCGGCTCGACCTCCTCGGCTCGTGGCGAGCCGGCGACCTCGCCGAGGAGCCGCGCGAGGCCCCCCGCGCCGCCCGGAGCCCCACCGAAGAGAAGCTGGCGGCGATCTGGCGCGAGGTCCTGGGAAGCCCGGACCTCGCGGGCGACTTCTTCGCCCTGGGGGGCGACTCGCTCAAGGCGATGCAGATCCTCTCCCGCATCCAGGAGGTCTTCGCGGTCGAGCTGCCGCTCGACAGCCTGTTCTCGACGCCGACGGTGGCGGGCCTCGCCGCCCAGCTCGACGGCCTCGCCGCGGCGGCACCGGCGGAGCCGCCCATCGCCGCCCAGGCGCGCCGCGGGCCGGCGCTCCTCTCCTTCGCCCAGCGGCGCCTCTGGTTCCTCCATCGACTGGACCCCGAGAACCCGGTCCACAACATCGCCGCCGCGGTCCGCCTCAGCGGGCGGCTCGACAGGGCGGCGCTGGCGGCGGCTCTCGGCGAGATCGTCGCGCGGCACGAGGCCCTGCGCACGGTCTTCGGGAGCGGCGACGACGAGCCGGTGCAGGAGGCCGCTCCCGCCGCGCCCCTGCCTCTCCCGGCGATCGACCTCGCGGCGCTGCCGGAGGCCGCCCGCGAGCGGGAAGCGCGGCGGTGCGCGGCGCAGGTGGCCCGCCTGCCGTTCGCGCTCGAGCGCGGGCCGTTCCTCCGCGCCGTCCTGCTCGCCGAGGGCGCGGAGAGCCACGAGCTCGCCCTCGTCTGGCATCACATCGCGGCGGACGGGTGGTCGCTCCGCGTCTTTCTCCGCGAGCTCGTGGCGCTCTACTCGGCGTTTCGCGACCGCCGGCCCGATCCCCTGCCGGGCCTGCCGCTGCAGTACGTCGACTTCGCGCGGTGGCAGCGGAGCTGGCTGCGCGGCGAGGCGCTCGCCGAGCGCCTCGCCTTCTGGCAGGGCCGGTTGGCGGGGCAGCTCCCGATCCTCGATCTGCCGGCCGACCGGCCGCGCCCGGCGGCTCTCTCCCACCGCGGCGCGCACCACGAGCGGCGCCTTCCGGCGCCGGCGCTCGCGCCGCTCCTGGCCATCGCCCGCGGCGGCGGAGCGACACCCTTCATGGCCTTCCTCGCCGGCTTCGCCGCCCTCCTCGGGCGCCTGACGGGGCGCACGGACCTCCTGCTGGGCACGCCCATCTCCGGCCGCCAGCGGCGCCAGCTCGAGGAGCTGATCGGCGTCTTCATCAACAACCTCGTGCTGCGCCTCGACCTGGGGGGCGATCCGAGCTTCCGGGAGCTCCTGGCGCGGGCGCGGGAGACGGCGCTCTCCGCCTACGCTCACCAGGACCTCCCCTTCGAAGCGCTGGTCGAGGCGCTGGGGATCGCTCGCGACCCGGCGCGCACGCCCGTCTTCCAGGTCCTCTTCGCCGAGCAGAGCGCGCCCCTGCACCCGCGTCGACCTGCCAGGCCTTCGCCTCGACCCGCGCGAGATCGACCTGGGCACCGCACGGTTCGACCTCGCGCTCTCGATGGCGCCGGTCGAGGAGGGGTGGCTGGGGACCTGGAAGTACAGCACCGACCTGTTCGATTCGCCGACGCCGGCGCGCTGGGCGGGGCAGCTCGAGGCGCTCCTCGCCGCCGCGGCGGCGGCTCCCGACCTCCCCATCTCGCGGCTCGGCTGGCTGACCGCCGGGGAGCGCCATCAGGTCCTCCTCGAGTGGAACGACACGGCGGCGGCCTACGCGGCAAGGGACGGCCTGCACCACCTGATCGAGGAGCAGGTCGAGCGCACGCCGGACGCCGTGGCCGTCTCGTCTGCCGAAGAGTCCCTCACCTACCGCGAGCTCGACCGCCGCGCCAACCGGCTGGCCACCCGCCTGCAGCGTCTCGGCGCCGGCGCCGAGAGCCTGGTGGGGATCGCGGCCGAGCGCTCGGTCGAGCTGATGGTGGGGCTCTTGGCGACGCTCAAAGCGGGCGCGGCCTACGTTCCCCTCGACCCGGGCTATCCGCCGGAGCGCCTGCGGTTCATGCTCGCCGACGCCGGGATCGGGGTCCTCGTCACCGGGAGCCATGGGGCTCCGGCCCTGGCGGCTCCCGGCGTCCGCACGGTCTCCGTCGACCCGGGCGATGGCTGGGACGGCGAGGAGCCGAGCCGCCCCGAGGGCCGGGTCGCGGCGGACAACCCCGCCTACGCCATCTACACCTCGGGCTCGACCGGCAGGCCGAAGGGCGTCCTCGTGCCGCATCGGGGGATCGTCAACCGCCTGCTCTGGATGCAGGAGGCCTACGGCCTGGCCGCCGACGACCGCGTCCTCCAGAAGACGCCCATCGGCTTCGACGTCTCGGTCTGGGAGCTCTTCTGGCCGCTCATCGTCGGCGCCCGGCTGGTCATGGCGCCTCCCGGCGCCCATCAGGACGCGGCCTGGCTGGCGCGCCTCGTCAGCGAGAGCGAGATCACGACGCTCCACTTCGTCCCCTCGATGCTGCAGCTCTTCCTCGAGGGGAAGGACCTCGCCGCCGCCTGTCGATCGGTGCGCCGGGTGATGGCGAGCGGCGAGGCGCTACCCCGCGCCCTCGCGGCGCGCGCCCGCGAGCGCCTGGGCGCCCCGCTCCACAACCTGTACGGTCCCACGGAAGCCTCGGTCGACGTGAGCTGCCACGCCGGAGAGCGCGACGGCGCGAGCACGGTCCCCATCGGCCGCCCGATCGCCAACCTCGTCCTCTACCTCCTCGACCGCGAAGGGGAGCCGGTCCCCATCGGGGTGCCGGGCGAGCTCTACATCGGCGGCGTCGGCCTGGCGCGCGGCTACCTCGGCCGCCCGGACCTCACCGCGGAGCGCTTCGTGCCCGCCCCGCCGGTCCCCTCGGGAGAGCCGGGCGCCAGGCTCTACCGGACCGGCGACCTCGCCCGCTTCCTCGCCGATGGCGCCATCGAGTTCCTCGGGCGCCTCGATCACCAGGTCAAGGTCCGCGGCGTCCGCGTCGAGCTGGGCGAGATCGAGGCGGCCCTGGTCCGCCACCCGGCGGTGCGCGACGCCGTGGTCGTCGCCCGGGCCGCTGGCGGCGGCGAGGCGCGGCTGGTGGCGTACGTCGTCGCCGCCGGCGGCCCGACGCCCGGCGCGGCGGAGCTCCGGGCCTTCCTGCGCGAGAGCCTGCCGGAGGCGATGGTGCCGGCGGCCTTCGTCCGCCTGCCGGCCTTCCCGCTCACCCCGAGCGGCAAGGTCGACCGCCGGGCGCTGCCGGCGCCGGACGAGCGCGGGAGCCCGGCCGACGAGCGCTCCTTCACCGCCCCCCGCAGCCCGCTCGAGGAGCGCCTCGCCGGGACCTGGCGGCGGCTGCTCGGAGGCGGCCGCGTGGGCGTCCACGACAACTTCTTCGAGCTCGGCGGCGACTCGATCCAGGGGGCGATGTTCGTCAACCGGCTGCAGGAGGAGCTGGGGGAGATCGTCTATGTCATGGCGCTCTTCGATGCGCCCACCGTGGCCGAGCTCGCCGCCTACCTCGAGCGCAGCTACCCCGCGGCGGTGGCCCGGCTGGTAGGCGGCGGCCCGGCCTCCCCGGAGACGACGGTCGCCAGCGCGCCGGCCGACGTGCGGGAGGGGCTCGCCGCCCTCCGCGCCGCCGTCTCCCGGCGCCTCGGCCGGGGCGAGCGCCCACACCGCGCGGCGCCCGAGCCGCCGGCGGGGCGCTCGCGGCGGAACCCGCGGGCGATCTTCGTCCTCTCGCCCTTCCGCTCGGGCAGCACCCTCTTTCGCGTCATGCTGGCGGGGCACCCGCGCCTCTTCGCCCCTCCCGAGCTCGAGCTCCTGGCCTTCCGGTCGATGGCGGAGAGGGCCGGCGCCCTCTCCGGCCGCAACAGCTTTTCGGCAGAAGGGCTGCTGCGGGCCGTGATGGAGCTCCTCGGCTGCGACGCCGCGGCGGCGAGCCGGTGGGTCGCCGGGTTCGTGGAGCGCGACGCGCCGGTCGGGGAGCTCTACCGGGAGCTGCAGGAGGCGAGCGATGGCCGCGTCCTGGTCGACAAAACGCCCAGCTATCCGCTCGACCTGGCGACCCTGCGGCGAGCCGAGGCCCTGTTCGAAGACCCGCTCTATCTGCACCTCGTACGCCATCCGCGGGCGGTGATCGACTCCTACGTCGAGGCCCGCATGGAGCGGGTCTACGACTTCCCGTTCGCCGGTGCCGAGCAGGCCGAGCTGGTCTGGCTCCTCAGCCAGCAGAACATCCTGGAGCTCTTCTCCGCGGTGCCCGCGGAGCGCGTCCATCGCCTGCGCTTCGAGGACCTCGTCACCTCGCCGAGCGAGACGCTGGGCGCCGTCTGCGCCTTCCTCGGGCTGCCCTTCGAGCCGGCCATGGCCGAGCCCTACCAAGGGCGCCGCATGACCGACGGCATCCACGCCGAGTCGCGGATGATGGGAGATCCCAAGTTCCACCGCTATCGGCGCGTCGAGCCGGAGATCGCGGCGCGGTCCCGCGGCGCCGGGAGCCCGCTGCGCGCCGAGACCCGGCAGCTGGCGGAGCGCCTCGGCTATGCGGCGCCCGCGCCGGCCGCCGTCGCCCTGGGCCGGCGCTCCACCGCCGGGAAGCCGGGCGAGCCGCCGCTCTCCTATCCGCAGGAGCGGCTCTGGTTCCTCGCCCAGCTCGACCCGGAGAGCCCGGCGTACAACCTGCCTGCCGCGGTGCTCCTGCGCGGGTCGCTCGACGTGCCGGCCCTGGCGCGGAGCTTCGCCGAGGTGCAGCGCCGGCACGAGGTGCTGCGCACCACCTTCCCGGCGATCGAGGGCCTGCCCGTGCAGCGAGTGGCCCCGCCCGCGCCCCGGTGGCCGCTGCCGGTCGTCGACCTGAGCTCGCTGGCGAGCGCGCCGCGCGGCGCCGAGAGGAGCCGGCTGGCGCTCGCCGCAGGGAAGCGTCCGTTCGACCTCGCCGCCGGTCCGATGCTGCGGACGACGCTCCTGCACCTGGACGCCGACGAGCACGTGCTGCTCGTCGCTCTCCACCACATCGTCGCCGACGGCTGGGCGATCGGCATCCTGGTGCGCGAGCTCGCCGCGCTCTACCCCGAGCTCGCCGCCGGGCGCTCCCCCGGCCTGCCGGAGCTCGCGGTCCAGTATGCCGACTTCGCCGCCTGGCAGCGGCTCGCCCTCGACGAGACGGCGATGGCCGAGCACCTGGGCTACTGGCGCCAGCGGCTGTCGGGGCCCCTGCCGTACCTCGAGCTGCCGACCGATCGACCGCGGCCGACCGTCCTGACGCTGCGCGGCGCCCGCCTCTCGCGCACCCTGCCGGCCGCCGTCCTGGGCGAGCTCCGCGCCGCGAGCGTCCGCTCCGGCGGGACGCTGTTCCTCATCCTCCTCGCCGCCTTCGACGCCCTGCTCGCCCGCCATACCGGCCAGGACGACCTCCTCCTCGGCATCCCCATCGCCAACCGCAACCGGCGCGAGCTCGAGGGCCTGATCGGCGTCTTCCTCAACATGGTCGTGGCGCGCGCCGACGTGGCGGGCGATCCGGCGTTCGAAGACCTGTTCGAGAGCGTCAAGGACGGCTTCCTCGGCTCGCTCCCGCACCAGGAGGTGCCGTTCGAGCGCCTGGTGGCCGAGCTGCGGCCGGAGCGCGATCTCTCCCGCGCGCCCATCTTCCAGGTCCAGCTCTCGCTCCAGAACACGCCGAACGCGCCGCTCGCGCTCCCCGGCCTCACCCTCACCCTGCTCGAGGAGCACAACCAGACGACCAAGTTCGACCTCACGGTCTTCCTCTTCGATCTGCCCGACGGCCTCACCACGACGCTCGAATACAGCCGCGATCTCTTCGACGAGGCGACCATGGCCCGCCTCCTCGGGCACTGGGAGGTGCTGCTCCGCGGCGTCGCCGCCGACGCCTCGCCGCGCCTCTCGGAGCTGCCGCTGCTCACCCCGGCCGAGCGCGACCTCCTGCTCTACGCCTGGAACGACTCGGCGAGCGAGGGCGCGGGTTGGCAGAGCCTGCATCGTCGTTTCGCGGCGCAGGCCGCCCGCCATCCGGGTGCGATGGCCGTGGTCCACGACCTCGAGACGCTCACCTATCGGCCAATTGAACGCGCGGGCCAACCAGCTCGCCCGCCGCCTGCGCGCGCTCGGCGTGCGAACGGACACTCCGGTCGCCCTCGCGGTCGAGCGCTCGCTCGACATGATCGTCGGCATCCTCGGCATCCTCAAGGCAGGCGGCGCCTACGTTCCGCTCGATCCCGCCTATCCGCCGGAGCGGCTGGCCTGGATGCTCGAGGACGCGCTGCGCGACGTCGCGGCCCCGGTCCTGGTGACCCAGGCGCCGCTCGTCGAGCGATTCCTCCCCGCCTCGGCAGGCGGCGAGGCGACCGTCCCCCGCCTGGTCTTCCTGGACGATCGCGCGGCGCTCGCCGCCGAGAGCGCCGAGGATCTGCCCGAGCTGCCGGACGCCGGCCCGGAGAGCCTCGCCTACGTGATCTACACCTCGGGCTCGACGGGGCGCCCGAAGGGCGTGCTCGTCTCCCACGGCAGCGCCGGCCGCCTGTTCACCGCGACCGAGCGCTGGTTCGGCTTCGGCCCCGACGACGTCTGGACGCTCTTCCACTCCTATGCCTTCGACTTCTCGGTCTGGGAGATCTGGGGAGCTCTGCTCTACGGCGGCGAGCTGGTGATCGTGCCCCGCGAGGTGAGCCGCTCGCCGCAGGCCTTCTACGAGCTGCTGGCGACCGAGCGCGTCACGGTGCTCAGCCAGACTCCGCTCGCCTTCCGCCAGCTCGTCCACCTGGAGGGCGAGGAGGGCGAGCGCCCGCTGCGGCTGCGCTGGGTGATCTTCGGCGGCGAGGCGCTCGAGCCGGCCATGCTGGCGCCCTGGATCGCGCGCCACGGAGCGGACCGGCCGGCGCTCGTCAACATGTACGGCATCACCGAGACGACGGTGCACGTCTCCTTCCGCCCGCTGCGCGCCGAGGACGCCGCGCGGCCGGGCGGGAGCCCGCTGGGAGAGCCGATTCCCGACCTCCAGATTCATCTCCTCGGCCGCCACGGCGAGCTGCTGCCCGTCGGCGTGCCCGGCGAGATCCACGTCGGCGGCGCCGGCCTCGCCCGCGGCTATCTCGGCCTTCCCGCGCTGACCGCCGAGCGCTTCGTCCCCGCTCCGTTCTCCCCCCGGCCGGGCGATCGCCTGTACCGCAGCGGCGACCTCGCCCGGCGGCGCCCGGACGGCGACCTCGACTACCTGGGGCGGATCGACAGCCAGGTGAAGGTCCGGGGGTTCCGCATCGAGCTGGGAGAGATCGAGGCGGCCCTCGGCCGCCACCCCGGGGTGAGGGAGTCCGCCGTGATGGTGCGCGACGCCGCGGTGGACGACCGGCGGCTGGTCGCCTGGGTGGTGCTCCGCGGCGCGCCGGTGGCGCCGGAGGAGCTCCGCGAGCACCTCCGGCGGATCCTCCCGGAGCACATGGTGCCGGCCGACTTCGTGAGCCTCGAGCGGCTGCCGTTGACCGCCCACGGCAAGCTCGACCGCCGGGCGCTGCCGGAGCCCGCGGCCGCCGCCGGGGCGCCGCGCGCGGGCACGGCGCCCCGCGATCCCATCGAGTCCCAGCTGGCGGCGATCTGGCGGCAGGTGCTGCGCATCGACGAGGTGACGGTCGAGGACAACTTCTTCGAGCTCGGCGGCCATTCGCTCCTCGTCATGCAGCTCGCCTCGCGGGTGCGCGCGGTCTTCGGCGTCGATCTGCCGGTGCGCGCGATCTTCGAGGCGTCCACCCTGGCGGCGCTCGCCGCGCGCCTCGCGGCCCTGCTGCCGGAGGAGGCGCCGGCCTGCGAGGCGCCGGCGCCCATCCCGCGCCTGCCGCGGGGCGGCGGCTACCCCCTCTCCTTCGCCCAGGAGCGGCTCTGGTTCCTCGCCCAGCTCGACCCCGGCGAGTCGAGCTACAACATCTGGGTCGCCCTGCGGATGGAGGGCCGCCTCGACGGCGCGGCGCTCGCCGCGGCGCTGGCGGAGGTGGTCCGCCGGCACGACGTGCTGCGCACGCGCTTCGTCGTCTCCGGCGAGCGGCCGGTGCAGGTCGTCGGGGCGCCGCCGGCGCTCCTCCTGCCGCTCGTCGACCTCGCGGCCCTCCCGGAGCCGGTGCGGCGGGCGGCGTCCGGACGGCTGGGGCGCGCCTGGGCGACGCGGCCTTTCGACATGGCCCAGGGTCCGCTGCTGCGCCTGGCGCTGGTGCGGCTCGCCGGCGAGCTGCATCAGCTGCTCTTCGTGATGCATCACGCGATCACCGACGGATGGTCGATGGGCGTCTTCGCGCAGGAGGTGGCGGCGCTCTATGCGGCGCGGGTGAGCGGCCGCGCGCGGACGGCGGAGGAGCTGGCGCGCGAGCTGCCCGAGCTGCCGGTGCAGTACGGCGACTACGCGGCCTGGCAACGGGAATGGTTGGCCGGAGAGACGCTGGAGCGCCAGCTCTCGCACTGGCGCACGCACCTCGCCGGAGCGCCGGAGGTGCTCGAGCTGCCGACCGATCGGCCGCGCCCGCCGCTGCCGTCGCACCGTGGCGGCGTCGAGAGCCTGAGGATCTCCGCCGCTGGACTGGCCAGCCTGGAGGGGCTCGGCCGCCGGCTCGACGCGACGCCCTTCATGGTGCTGCTGGCGGCGTTCGGCGTCCTGCTGTGGCGCTCGTCCGGGCAGCGGGACCTGGTGGTGGGGACGCCCATCGCCAACCGCGGCCGGGTGGAGCTCGAGCCGCTGATCGGCTTCTTCGTCAACACCATACCCCTGCGGCTGGAGCTCGACGGCGCGCCGAGCTTCGCGGCCCTGGCGCAGCGGGTGCGCCAGGCGGCGATCGACGGCTACGCGCACAAGGATCTGCCGTTCGAGATGGTGGTCGAGGCGCTGCGGCCGGAGCGCGACCTCTCGCGCTCGCCGCTCTTCCAGGCCTTCTTCATCCTGCAGAACCTGCCCGCCGCGCCGTTCGAGCTCCCCGAGCTGACGCTGGCGGCGACCGACGTCGACACCGGCCGGGTCGCGTTCGACCTCACCCTGTCGATCGTGCCGCAGGGCTCCGGGTACCTCGCCCGGCTGGAGTTCGCCCGCGACCTCTTCGACGCGACCACCGCGCGCCGCCTGCTCGACCGCTTCGACCACCTGCTCGCCGGGTCCGCGGCGGCCGCGGACGCGCCGCTCGCCGACCTGCCGCTGCTCGCGGCGGCGGAGCGCCAGCAGCTCCTGCGCGAGTGGAACGGCGCCGCGGCGGGGGAGGAGGCCGCGGGCCTGCACGATCTGTTCGCGGCGGCCGCGGCGCGCCGCCCCGACGCGGTGGCGATCGTCCGCGGGGACGAGGCGCTCACCTTCCGCGAGCTCGGCCGGCGCGCCGACCGCATCGCCCATCGCCTGCGGCGGAGCGGGGTGGGGCCCGAGGTGAGGGTGGCGATCTGCTGCGAGCGCTCGCTCGACATGGCGGCCGCGGTCCTCGCGGTGCTCGCGTCCGGCGGCGCCTATGTGCCGCTCGATCCGGAGCTGCCCGCGGCGCGTCTCGCGGCGATGCTCGAGGACAGCGGCGCCGCCGTGCTCCTCACCCAGGCGTCGCTCGGCCGGCGCGGCGAGAGCTTCCAGGGCGAGACGATCCTCCTCGACCGCGAGGCGCTCCGCGAGCCGCCGGCCGGCGCGGCGCGCGCCGGCGCCGGCGGCGACCACCTCGCCTACCTGGTCTACACCTCCGGCTCGACCGGACGGCCGAAGGGGGTGCTCGGCACGCACGGCGCCGCCATCTCGTATCTCCGCTTCCTCCACGAGGCCTTCGCGCTCGCGGCGGGCGACCGGGTGCTCCAGGTCGCCTCGCTCTCCTTCGACGCCTCGGTGCGCGACCTCCTCGGCCCGCTCCTCGCCGGGGCGACCGTGGTGCTGCTCGACGACGGGCGAGCGAAGGACCCCGCCGCCTGGCTGGCGGAGATCGATCGCCAGCGGATCACCTGCCTGCTGAGCGTGGTGCCGAGCCTGCTGCGCATCCTGCTCGAGGAGGCGGAGGCGCGGGGCGGCGCCGCGGCGAGCGCTCTGCGCCTCGTCCTGGCGAGCGGCGAACGGCTCTATCGGGCGGACGGGGAGCGCGCGCGCCAGGTCTTCGGCGCCGCCGTCGAGGTCGTCAACCAGTACGGACCGACCGAGTGCACGATGACCTCGAGCTATCACCGGACCGCGACGGGCGCGGCGTCCGCCGGAGAGGCCCCCATCGGCCGGCCGATCCCGCACCGCCGCTTCTACGTCGTCCAGGACGGCTCTGCCGCGCCGCTGGGCGCCGTCGGCGAGCTCCACATCGGGGGCGGCGGCCTCAGCCGTGGCTATCTCGGGCAGCCGGACCGGACCGCCGCGGCCTTCCTCCCGGATCCCTATGGGACCGATCCGGGCGGCCGGCTCTACGCCACCGGCGACCGCGCCCGCTATCTTGCCGACGGCACCCTCGAGTTCCTCGGGCGTCTCGATCGACAGGTGAAGATCCGCGGCATCCGAGTCGAGCCGGGGGAGGTCGAGACGACGCTCGCCGGCCATCCCGGCCTGCGCGAGGTCGCGGTGGCCGCCGCCGACGGGCTGGTGGCCTTCGTCGTGCCGCCGGCGGGGGAGCCGTGGCAGGCGAGCGCGCTGCGCGACTGGCTGCGGGAGCGGCTTCCGGACTACCTGGTGCCGGCGCGCTTCGTCGAGCTCGCCGCCCTGCCGCGGACCGCCAACGGCAAGGTCGACCGCCAGAGGCTGGCGCACCTCGCCGCGGACGGCGCGAGCGCCAGCGAGACGCCGGGGCGGCAGGGCACGCCGCCGCAGGGAGAGGTGGAGGAGATGGTGGCGGCGGTCTGGCGCGACATGCTGGGCCGCCAGTGGATCGGCCGCGAGGAGAGCTTCTTCGATCTCGGCGGGCACTCGCTCCTCGCGGCGCGGGCGCTGGCGCGCCTGCGCCGGGTGCTCGCCATCGAGCTGCCGCTGCGCGACCTCTTCGAGGAGCCGACGACGGCGGGCCTCGCCGAGCGCATCGAGGGCCGGCTGCGTGCCGGGCGCGGCCCGGCGCCGCCGCCGCTCGTGGCGGTCGATCGCCCGCGGGATCGCTTTCCTCTCTCCTTCGCGCAGCAGCGCCTCTGGTTCCTCGACCGGCTGCAGCCGGGCGGCTCGGCCTACAACATGCCGCAGGCGGTGCGCGTCCGCGGGCCGCTGGCGCCGCCGGCTCTGCGCCGCGCCCTGCAGTCGGTGGTCGACCGCCACGAGGTGCTCCGCGCCAGCTTCCCCCTGGATGGGGAGCTGCCGGTGCAGTCGGTCGCCGCCGATCTCCTCCTGATGCTGCCGGAGATCGATCTGCGGTCGCTCGCGCCGGCGGTGCGCGAGAAGGTGGCGCTGCGCCTGGTGGCGGAGGAGGCTCGCCGTCCGTTCCGCCTCGACACCGGGCCGCTGCTCCGCGTCGGCCTGCTCCGTCTGCACGCGGCGGAGCACGTCCTCCTGGTGACCCTGCACCACGCCGTGGCGGACGGCTGGTCGGTGGCGCTCTTCACCGCCGAGCTCGCCGCGCTCTATGGCGAGGCGACGGGAGGCTCGGCCGCCCGGCTGCCGGAGCTGCCGATCCAGTACGCCGATTTCGCCCTCTGGCAGCGCCGCTTGTTCTCCACCGAGGTCCTGGCGAGCGAGATGGCCTACTGGCGCGGGCAGCTCGCCGGCGCTGCCGACCGCCTCGAGCTGCCGGCCGACCGGCCGCGGCCGGCGGTGTGGAGCGGGCGCGGCGCCCGCCTCCCGTTCGCTTTCGCCGGCGGGCTCGTGGACCCTCTGCGCGACCTCGGGCGACGCCATGGCACGACTCTCTTCATGACCCTGCTGGCTGCCTTCCAGGCCCTCCTGGCGCGCCTCACCGGAGGCACGGACATCAGCGTGGGAACGCCGGTCTCCGGCCGCCGGCACGTCGAGACCGAGGCGCTGATCGGCCTTTTCGTCAACCTCCTGGTGCTGCGCACCGACCTCGCCGGCGACCCCGACGTCGCCCTGCTGCTGGGACGGGTGCGCGCGGTGACGCTCGCCGCCTTCACGCACCAGGACCTGCCGTTCGAGAAGGTGGTCGAAGAGCTGCAGCCGGAGCGCCATACCGACCGCTCGCCGCTCTTCCAGGTGCAGCTGGCGCTGCAGAACGTTCCCGCCGCGGATCTCGCCCTGCCCGGCCTGGCGGCGACACCCATCGCGCTCGCCGAGCGGCCGGCGAAAGTCGACCTCAACCTCATCGTCTGGGAGGAGGGGCGGGGCCTGCGCGGCATGGCCGAATACGGCCGGGATCTCTTCGACGGCGCGACGATCGCTCGCCTGGTCGGCCAGCTCGGCGTCCTCCTCGCGGCGGCGGGCGCCGCCGCCGCGACGCCGCTCTCGGCGCTGCCGCTCCTCACCGCCGGGGAGCGGCAGCAGCTCCGCGAGTGGAACGACACCGCGGGGACCGCGGCGGGGCGGCTGCCCGCCGGCGCCACGCGGCTGCAGCAGCCGTTCGAGCTGCAGGCGGCGCGCCGGCCGTGCGCTGTCGCCGTCGTCGGGCAGGGTGTCGCGCTCACCTACGGCGAGCTCGAGGCGCGGGCCAACCGGCTGGCGCGCCATCTGCGGCGGCTGGGCGTGGGGCCCGAGGTGCGGGTGGGCCTGGGCGTCGAGCGTTCGCCCGAGATGGTGGTGGCGCTCCTCGGCATCCTCAAGGCGGGGGGCGCCTACGTGCCGCTCGACCCGGCGCACCCGCGGGAGCGGCTGGCCGCGGCGCTCGCCGACGGCAGGATCGCGGTCCTGCTCACCGAAGAGAGGTGGCGGGAGCGCTTCGCCGTCGGCGATGGCGAAGCCGGGCCGCGGGTCGTCTGCCTCGATCGCCGGGCGGCGAGGATCGCCGCCGAAGAGGCCTCCCCGATCGCCTGCGCGGCGCTGCCGGAGAGCCTGGCCTACGTCATCTTCACGTCCGGCTCCACCGGCCGGCCGAAGGGCGTCGAGCTGTCCCACCGGGCGGTGGTCAACTTCCTGCGCGCCATGGCCGAGAGCCCCGGCCTCGGCGACGGCGACGTGGTGCCGGCGCTCACCACGCTGACCTTCGACATCGCGGGCCTCGAGATCTACCTGCCGCTGGCGGTCGGCGGCAGAGTGGAGGTCGTGGGCCGGGAGGAGGGCGCCGACGGCCGGCGGCTGGCGGCGCGGATGGTCGAGGCCGGGGTCACCGTCATGCAGGCGACTCCGGCCACCTGGCACCTCTTGCTGGGCTCGGGCTGGGAAGGCCAGCGGGGGCTCAAGGCGCTCTGCGGCGGCGAGGCGCTGTCGCAGCCGCTGGCGGCGGCGCTCGCCGGCCGCGGCGTCGAGCTGTGGAACCTGTACGGTCCGACGGAGACCGCGGTGTGGTCGGCGGTGCGTCGTGTCCCGCCGGTCGAGGACCTTGCCGCGAACGCGGCCGTGGGCCTGGGCGGTCCCATCCTCAACACGCGGATCCACGTCGTGGACCGCCAGCTCGTTCCGCTGGCCGTGGGGGTCGCCGGCGAGCTGCTGATCGGCGGCGCGGGCCTCGCGCGCGGCTACAGCGGCCGCCCGGACCTGACCGCGGAGCGGTTCGTCCCCGACCCCTGGGACGCTCGCGGCGGGAGGCTCTATCGGACCGGCGACATGGCGCGCCGTCGCGCCGACGGCGGTCTCGAGTTCCTCGGCCGGCTCGACCACCAGGTCAAGGTGCGCGGTTTCCGCATCGAGCTCGGCGAGATCGAGGCGGCGCTGCTGCGCCATCCGCAGGTCGGCCAGGCGGTAGTGATGGCGCGCGGCGCCGACGCCGAGCGGCGGCTGGTGGCGTACCTGGTGGCGCGGGACGGCACGGCGCCGGCCTCCGCCGACCTGCGCGCCTCCCTGCTGCAGGCGCTGCCGGAGTACATGGTGCCCTCGGCCTTCGTGACGCTCGACGCGATGCCGCTCAATGCCAGCGGCAAGGTCGATCGCCGAGCGCTGCCCGAGACGGGGCCCGAGGTGGGGAGGGAGGGCGCGAAGAGCTACCGGGCGCCGCGGACGCCGCTCGAGGAGCTGCTCGCCGAGATGTGGGCCGACCTGCTGGGCCGCGCCCGGGTGGGCGTCGACGACAGCTTCTTCGAGCTCGGCGGCCATTCGCTGCTGGCGACCCAGGTGGTGGGGCGAGTGCGGTCGGCGCTCGGCGTCGAGCTCTCCCTGCGGCAGCTCTTCGCGGCGCCGACGGTGGCGGGCGTCGCCGCCGCCGTCGGGGCGGCGGCGCAGTCGCCGGCGGGCGCCAGCGCGCCGCCCATCCGGCCGGTGCCGCGGACCGCGCGGCTGCCGCTCTCCTATGCGCAGGAGCGGCTCTGGCTGGTCGATCAGCTGGCGAGGAACGAGCTGCCGTACGACATACCGGTCGCCCTCCGGCTGTGCGGCGCGGTCCGCCCCGAGGTGCTCTCGGCGACGCTGGCAGAGATCGTGCGCCGCCACGAGACGCTGCGCACCCGCTTCGTGTCGGTGGGCGGGAGGCCGCTCCAGGAGATCGCTGCCGAGTGGCGCCCGGAGCTGCCGGTGATCGACCTCCGCGGCCTGGCGCCGGCTGTCGCCGCTCCGCAGCTCCAAGCTCTGGTGACCGGCGAGCAGGGCTCGCCCTTCGATCTCGAGACCGGCCGGCTGCTGCGCGCCAGCCTGCTGCGGGTGGGGGACGAAGACGCCGTCCTCCTCTTCACCATGCACCACATCATCTCGGACGGCTGGTCGATGGGCCTGCTGCTGCGCGAGCTGGCGGCGATCTACCCGGCGCTCTCGCGCGGCGAGGCTTCGCCGCTTCCCGACCTGCCGCTGCAGTACGTAGATTTCGCCGTCTGGCAGCGCGGGTGGCTGCAGGGCGGCGTGCTCGACGAGCAGCTCGGCTACTGGACCCGGGAGCTCGCCGGCCTCACGGCCCTCGACCTGCCGACCGACCGCGAGCCGAGGCCGGGCCGGACGTCGCCGGCCGGCTCGCACCCTCTGGCCGTGCCGGCAGAGCTCCACGAGCGCGTCCGGGTCCTGGCGCGCCGCCAGGGAGCCACCCCCTTCATGGTCCTCCTCACCGTCTTCCAGACCCTCCTCCATCGTCTGAGCGGGCAGGACGACGTCGCGGTCGGCACGCCGATCGCCAACCGCAACCGGGCGGAGATCGAGCTGCTGATCGGCTTCTTCGTCAACCAGCTGGTGCTGCGCGGCCGCTTCGGCGCCGGGCTCTCCTTCAGCGGCCAGCTCGCGCGGGTGCTGCAGACGACGCTCGCGGCCTACGACCATCAGGATCTCCCCTTCGCCCTCATCGTGGAGGCGCTCCGCCCCGACCGCCGGCAGGGGGCGATGCCGCTCGCCGACGCCATGTTCGTGCTGCAGAACCATGCGCTGCCGCAGATCGAGCTTCCCGGCCTGGAGCTGGCGCCGCTGTCACGCTCCGAGGGAGCCGACCTGCGCGCCCAGTCCCTCCTGGTGATGACTCTCGTGGAATCGCGGGGACAGCTCCACGGCATGCTCGGCTACGACTCCGGTCTGATCGACCGCGAGACCGCGGCGCGCTGGCGGGGTCACTGGCTGAGCCTGCTGGCGGCGGCGGTCGCGGCGCCCGAGCGGCGGATCGACGAGCTGCCGCTGCTCGCCGAGAGCGAGCGCCATCAGGTGCTCGTCGAATGGGGAGCCGACGGCGAGGTCGTCCTCCAGGGCGACTTGCCAGCGGCCCTGGGGGTCTGGGGCGAGCTCTGCCGGCGCGGGCCGGACGGTGCTCTGGAAAGGACCGGCCGGCGGGCGCGGCGCCGCGCCGGCGGGCGGCTCGAGCTGGCGGGTGCGGCGCCCTCGCCGTCGGATCGCGCCGACGAGACGGCCCTCGCGAGCGCCGAGAGGCCGCCGGCCGCGACCGAGCTGTCGGACAGCCTCGCTCGTCGGCAGGCCGAGCTCGCGAAGCGCTTCGACGGCCTGTCGCCGGCCCAGCGCGAGCGGCTCGCGAAGCGTCTGGCGGCGATCGAGGCCAGGTAGGCGCGCGAGAGCGAAGCCGCAGGGAGCCGCATGGTCGAGAGGACGAACCGGGTGACGAAGCTGGCCGAGGAGCGGCTCCTCGCCGTGGCGGAGCGGCTGAAGGAGAAGCGTCGCCCGGCCGGGGCGCGGGAGATCCCCCGCCTGCCGCGGCCGCTCGGCGCGCTGCGTCTCTCCTTCGCCCAGGAACGGCTGTGGTTCCTCGATCGCCTGGCGCCGGGCAGCGTCGCCTACAACGTGGCGGCGGGCGTGCGGCTCGGCGGGCGGCTCTCGATCGCGGTCCTCGCCGCGGCGCTCGACGAGATCGTCCGCCGGCACGAGATCCTGCGCACCCGCTTCGCGGCGGGCCCCGCCGGTCCCCTGCAGGTGATCGGCGACCCGGCGCCGCTGCCGCTGCCGCTCGCCGACCTCGGCGCCCTGCCGGCGGGGCGGCGCGAGGCGGAGGTCGCGGCACTCGCCGCGGCCGAGGCGGCCCGTCCCTTCGACCTCGCGACCGGTCCCCTGCTGCGGGTGACCCTCGTCGCGAGCGGGGAGCGCGGGCGCGACGACGACCATGCGGTGCTCCTCACCCTGCATCACGTCGCATCGGACGCCTGGTCGATGGGCGTGCTGGTCGGCGAGCTCGTGCGCCTCTATGCGGCCTTCCGCGCCGGCCGGCCGTCGCCGCTCTCCGAGCTGCCGGTGCAGTACGGCGACTTCGCCGCCTGGCAGCGCGGCCGGCTGGCGGGCGAGGCCCTGGAGGCCGAGCTCGGCCACTGGCGCGAGGCGCTCGCCGGGGCGCCGACCGTCCTCGAGCTGCCGGCGGACCGGCCGCGGCCGGCGCTCTGGACCACCCGCGGCGCGGCTCGCGCCTTCGCCCTGCCGGCGGCTTCCGCCGCGGGCGTGCGGGAGCTCATGCAGCGCAGCGGGACGACGCTCTTCATGGTCGGCCTCGCGGCCTTCGCGGCGCTGCTCCATCGGGTGACGGGGCAGGGCTCGCTCCTCGTCGGCTCGACGAACGCCAACCGCACGCGGACCGAGCTCGAGGGGCTGATCGGCTTCTTCGTCAACACCCTCGTCCTGCGTTCGGACCTCGCGGACGGCGAGAGCTTCCGCGACCTCCTCGCCCGCACGCGGCAGCGCTCCCTCGCCGCCTACGCCCACCAGGACGTGCCGTTCGAGAAGCTCGTCGAGGTGCTGGCGCCGGCGCGCGATCCGTCGCGGCCGCCGCTCGTGCAGGTCGTCTTCCAGGTCCACAACGAATCCCCGGCGGCGCACGAGATCCCGGGCCTCTCGCTCGCGCCGCTCGGCGGCGGGACGGAGAGCGCCAAGTTCGATCTGGTGGTGAACCTCTTCGAGACGGGCGAAGGGCTCGCCGGGAAGTGCCTGTACAACGCCGATCTCTTCGACGGGACGACGGTCGAGCGGCTGATCGCGGGCCTCGCCCGCCTGCTCGCGGCGGCGGCGGCGGCGCCGGCGGCGAGGGTCGCCGAGCTGCCGCTCCTCTCGGCGGCCGAGGAGCATCAGCTCGGCGTCGAATGGGGTGGGCGGGCGGCGAGCTTCGCCCTCGGCGAGCCGGGCCGGCGGAGCCTGCACGAGGCCTTCGCGGCGCGGGCGGCGGCAGCGCCGGAGGCGACGGCGGTCGTCTGCGGCAGCGAATGGTTGTCCTACGGCGAGCTCGCGGCGCGGTCGAGCCGGCTGGCCAATCATCTGCTGGCCCGCGGCCTCGCGCCGGGAGGGCTGGCGGGGATCTGCCTGGAGCGGTCGCTGGAGCTGGTGGTGGCGGTCGTCGGGGTGCTCGAGGCGGGGTGCGCCTACGTGCCGCTCGATCCCTCCTATCCGGCCGAGCGGCTCTCCTGGCTGCTGGCGGACAGCGGGATGGCGGCGCTGGTGACGCGGAGCCCGTTCGTCGCCCGGCTGGACGGGCTCGCCGAGGGCGGGCCGGCGCTGGTGCGGCTCGACGCGGAGGCGGCGGCGATCACGGGCGCGAGCGCCGTGAGCCCGCGGCTCGCCGGCTCGCCGCGGGACCTCGCCTACGCGATCTACACCTCGGGCTCGACGGGCCGGCCGAAGGGGGTTCTGGTCGAGCACGGTCAGGTGCTGCGCCTCTTCGCCGCGACCGAGGAGTGGCTGCGGCCGGGCGCGGCGGACGTGTGGACGCTCTTCCACTCCTATGCCTTCGACTTTTCGGTCTGGGAGCTGTGGGGGGCTCTCTTGTACGGAGGCCGGCTGGTGGTGGTGCCGTACGCCGTGTCGCGCTCGCCGGTCGAGCTCTATGGGACTCTGGTGCAGGAGGGGGTTACGGTGCTGTCGCAGACGCCGTCGGCGTTCCGGCAGCTGCTCTGGGCGGAGGTGTCGGCTGGAGATGGAGGGCGCGGGCTGGCGGCGCTGCGCTGGGTGGTCTTCGGCGGCGAGGCGCTCGAGCCCGCGGCGCTGGCGCCGTGGATCGCGCGTCACGGCGACGAGCGGCCGGGCCTCGCCAACCTCTACGGCATCACGGAGACGACGGTGCACACGACGTTGCGGCGCATCCGGCGGGCGGACCTGGGGTCGTCGGCGAGCCCGGTCGGGCGCCCGCTGCCGGATCTCTCGGTCCACCTGCTCGACCGCGCGCTCTCGGTGGTGCCGATCGGGGCGGCGGGGGAGATCTTCGTCGGCGGCGCGGGGGTGGCGCGGGGCTACCTCGACCGGCCGGAGCTGACCGCGGAGCGCTTCGTGCCCGATCCGTTCGCGCCCGAGCGGGGAGCGAGGCTCTATCGCTCGGGCGATCTGGCGCGGTGGGCGGCGAAGGGGGACCTGCTGTATCTGGGCCGGATCGACCAGCAGGTCAAGGTGCGCGGGTTCCGGGTCGAGCTGGGAGAGATCCAGGCGGCGCTCGAGCGGCACCCGGCGGTGCGGGAGGCGGTGGTGCTGGCGCGGCGGGGCTCGCACGAGGCGGCCGAGCCGGGCAGACCGGGCGACCCGGATCTGGTCGCCTACGTGGCGGTGGACGGCGCGCCGGCGCCGAGCGCGGCGGAGCTGCGCAGCGTCCTCGCCGCGCGGCTGCCCGAGCACATGCTGCCGGCGGCCTACGTGGTTCTCTCGGAGCTGCCGCTCTCGGCGCACGGCAAGGTCGACCGGCGGGCGCTCGCAGCGCTCGGTGCCGAGAGCGTGGAGGCGCGGGCGGGGTCGCGGTACGTGGAGCCGCGCGACGCGCTCGAGCGCTTCCTGGCGGATCTCTTCGCCGCGTCTCTCAAGGTCGAGCGGGTGGGGATCCACGACGGCTTCTTCGCGCTGGGGGGCAACTCGATCGCGGGGGCGATCCTGGTCAATCGGCTGCAGCAGACGCTGGGCGAGATCGTGCAGGTGGTGGTCATCTTCGACGCGCCGAGCGTCGCCGAGCTCGCCGCCCATCTGCGCCGCGAGCACCCGCGGGCGGTGGCGCGGCTCTGGGGGGAGGGCGCGGCGGTCGCGGCCGCGGCGGCAGGGACGGGCGGCGCGGTCGCGGCGGTCGACGAGGCGAGGCTCGCGGAGTTCGAGCGGTGGGTGCGGCGGCGCTCGCCGCGGTCGGCCGGCGAGCCGAAGAACCCGCGGGCGGTCTTCGTGCTGGCGCCGCCGCGGTCGGGCACGACGCTGCTGCGGGTGATGCTCGGTGGCCATCCGGGGCTCTTCGCGCCCCCCGAGCTCGAGCTGCTGTCGTTCCACACGCTCGCCGAGCGGCGGACGGCGTTCTCCGGTGCCGCGGACGGCCGCAACAGCTTCTGGCTCGAAGGCGCGGTGCGGGCGGTGATGGCGGCGCGCGGCTGCGCGGTGGAGGAGGCGCAGGCGATCCTCGCCGAGGGGGAGCGGGCAGGTTGGAGCACGCAGGCGCTCTACCGGCGGCTGCAGTCGTGGCTCGGCGGCCGGCTGCTGGTCGACAAGACGCCGTCCTATGCCCTCGATCCGACGGTCCTCGCCCGCGCCGAGGAGGCTTTCACCGAGCCGCTCTACATCCACCTGCTGCGCCATCCGTACGGGATGATCCGTTCCTTCGAGGAGGCGAAGCTCGACCAGCTCCTCTCGCCGCTCCTCCATCCCGTCGAGGAGGGGGGCGCGGATCTGCCGGCGAGCCCGTGGAGCCGGCGCGAATTCGCCGAGCTGGTCTGGCTCGCTTCGCACCGCAACATCCTCGGCTTCCTCGCCGGCGTGCCGGCGGCGCGGCAGCGGCGGGTGGTCTTCGAGGAGCTGGTGGCGCGCCCGGACGAGGTGCTGGCGGAAGTCTGCGGCTTCCTCGGCCTGCCCTATGACCCGGCGATGGCGGAGCCCTACCGGGAGCCGGCGGCGCGGATGACCGATGGGCTCCACGCCGCCTCGCGCATGCTCGGCGACGTCAAGTTCCATCAGCACCGCGGCGTCGAGCGGCGGGTGGCCGAGCGCTGGCGGAGCGAGCTCGCGGAGGACTTTCTCGGCGCTGCCACCTGGCGGCTGGCGATCGATCTCGGCTATCGGCGCCAGCGGCGCGAAGAGCTGGGGCGCATCCCGGCGGCGGGATGGGCCGCGGGCGAGCCGCTGCCGCTCTCCTACGCGCAGGAGCGCCTCTGGTTCCTCGACCAGCTCGCGCCGGGGAGCGCGACGTACAACATCGCGCTCGCCGTCGAGCTCACGGGGCGCCTCGAGACGGCGGCGCTGGCGGCGAGCCTCGCCGGGATCGTCCGCCGCCACGCCGTGCTGCGCACCACCTTCGCCGTCGCCGCGGGCCGGCCGGCGCAGGTGATCGCGCCGGCCGGCGATCCCGCCCTGCCGCGGGTCGACCTCTCCGGCCTGCCGCCGGCCGCGCGGGACGCCGAGGGGCGGCGGCTCGCCGGCGGCGAGGCGCGGCGGCCGTTCGACCTCGCCCGCGGCCCGCTGGTGCGCGCGACCCTCCTGCGCCTGGAGGCCGAGCGTCACGCCGTCCTCTTCACCCTCCATCACATCGTCGCCGACGGCTGGTCGATGGGGGTGCTGGCGCGGGAGGTGGGGGCGCTCTACGCGGCGGCCCTGGCCGGCACGCCCTCGCCGCTTCCCGAGCCGGCGATCCAGTACGCCGATTTCGCCGTCTGGCAGCGCGGCTGGCTCGCCGGCGCGGAGCTCGAGCGCCAGCTCGGCTTCTGGCGCGAGCGTCTCGCCGGCGCTCCCGCCGCGCTCGATCTCAAGACCGACCGCCCGCGGCCGGCGGTCCAACGGCACCGCGGCGCGAGCTTCCCGTTCACTCTTCCGGCGCCGCTCGCGGCGGCGCTGCGGGCGATCTCGCTGGCGCGGGGGACGACGCTCTACATGACGCTCCTGGCGGGTTTCGCGGCGCTGCTGTCGCGGTTCTCGGGCCAGCGGGACCTGGTGGTGGGCTCGGTGATCGCCAACCGCAACCGGGCGGAGCTCGAGGGTCTGATCGGCTTCTTCGTCAACACCCTGGCGCTGCGCATCGGCCTCGAGGACGAGCCGAGCTTCACGGCTCTCCTGACGCGGGTGCGGGAGTCGGCGCTGGGGGCCTTCGGCCACCAGGACCTGCCGTTCGAGATGTTGGTCGAGGAGCTGCGCCTGCCGCGGGACGCCTCGCGCTCGCCGCTCTTCCAGGTGGTGTTCCAGATGCAGAACGCGCCGCCGCCGCGCCTGTCGCTGCCGGGCCTCGAGCCGCGGCCGGCCGGCATGGCGGCGGAGACGGCGAAGTTCGACCTGGAGGCGAACGTCTTCGAGCGGGATGGGGAGCTCGGCGGCGCGCTGACCTACGACACCGACCTCTTCGACCGGACGACGGCGGCGCGCCTCCTGGCGTGCTTCGAGGTGCTCCTCATCGCGGCGGCGGCCGACCCGGAGCGGCCCCTCGCCGACCTGCCGCTCCTCGGCGCGGGAGAGCGGCACCAGGCGGTCGCCGAATGGAACGACACGGCGTCGTCGCCGGGCGAGGAAGCCGAGGACGTGGTCTCGCGCTTCGCGTCCCAGGCGCGCCGGGCGCCGGAGGCGCCGGCGATCGAGGCCGGCGATCGGGTGGTCGGGTACGGCGAGCTCGCCGCCTGGGCCGGCGCCGTCGCGGCGCGCCTGCGGGCGCTCGGGGTGGGGCCCGAGTCGCGGGTCGCGGTGCTCGCCGAGCGTGCCCCGTCGACGATCGCCGGCTATCTCGCGGTGCTCGCGTTGGGCGGTGTCTACGTGGCGATCGATCCGCAGCAGCCGGCCGAGCGGCTGATGACGATGCTGGAGGACGCCTGGGGGGCCGATCCGCCGGCGAAGCCGGCGGTGCTCCTCGCCCGCTCCGCGCTCGCCGCCGGTCTCGACGGCATGGCCGACCGTCTGGCGGCGCGCGGTGCCGTGCTGGTCGATCCCGCCGAGCTCGAAGTCGATCCCGCGGTGCCGGGCGCCTCCCCTTTCGCGCCGCGGCCGGTACCGCCGGAGAGCGCCGCCTACGTCATCTACACCTCGGGCTCGACCGGTCGCCCGAAGGGCGTCGTGGTGTCGCGGGGGTCGCTCGCCAATCTCGCCGCCTGGCATCTCGCGGTCTGCGGGACCGGTCGCGCCGATCGTTCGACGCTCCTCGTCGGCACCGGCTTCGACGTCGCGGTGTGGGAGATCTGGCCGTCTCTCGCGGCCGGCGCGGCGCTCGTCGTGGCGGACGAGGAGACGCGCATCGCGCCGGCCGCGCTCGTCGCCTGGCTGGCGTCGCGGCGGATCACGCTCTCCTTCCTGCCGACGGCGCTCGCCGAGGCGGCGCTCGCCGAGCCCTGGCCGGCGGGGACGGCGCTCAGGGCGCTGCTGGCCGGCGGCGACCGGCTGCACGAGGGGCCGCCGGCCGGGCTGTCGTTCCGGGTGGTCAACCTCTACGGGCCGACGGAGTGCACGGTGGTGTCGACGGCGGAGACGGTCGCTCCGCGAGGCGTCCTGCCGTCGATCGGGCGGCCGATCGGGAACCTCCGCGTCCGGCTCCTCGCCGCCGCGGGCCAACCGGTGCCGGTGGGAGTGGCGGCGGAGCTCGCGGTCGGCGGCGCCGGCGTCGCGCGCGGCTACCTGGGAGACCCGGCGCGCACGGCGGAGGTCTTCGTGCCGGATCCCCTGGCGGCGACGGCCGGCGAGCGGCTCTATCGCACCGGCGACCTCGCGCGCTTCCTGCCCGACGGCCGGCTCGAGTTCCTCGGCCGCCGCGACGGGCAGGTGAAGGTCCGCGGCGTCCGCATCGAGCTGGGCGAGGTCGAGGCGGCCCTCGCCGCCCATCCCGGCGTCCGCCAGGCGGTGGTCGTGGCGCGCCGCGACCGCGGCGACCTCCGCCTCGCCGCCTATGTGGAGCGCGCGGGCGACGGCGGGGCGGCTCCTGCCTCCGCCGAGCTCCGCGCCTTCCTCCGCCGGCGGCTGATCGAGCCCATGGTGCCGGCGCACATCGTCATCCTCGCCGCGCTGCCGCTGACCGCCAACGGCAAGCTCGACCGCGCCGCGCTCGCGCGGCGGGCCGATCCGGAGCCCGTCGCGGGGGCCTCGCCGGCGGAGGGGCCGCGCACGCCGCCGCGCAACCCCAGCGAGGAGCTGCTGGCGGCGATCTGGAGCGAGGTGCTGGGGGTCGAGACGATCGCCGTCGAGGACGACTTCTTCGCCCTCTCCGGCCACTCGCTCCTCGCCACCCAGGTGGCGTTCCGGGTGCGGGAGGCGTTCGGCGTCGAGCTGCCGCTCGTCCGCCTGTTCGAGCGCGTCACCCTGGGCGAGCTGGCGGCGGCGATCGACGCGGCGAGGGAGGAAGGGGCCGGGTTGCCGCCGGCGCCGCCGATCGCGCCGGCGCCGCGCGGCGAGCCGATCCCGGCGAGCTTCCTCCAGGAGTGGGCGCTCGAGCTCCAGGGTGGGACGGTCTCGGCGGCGATGAACATGCCGTTCGCTCTGCGCCTCTCCGGGCCGCTCGACCTCGCCGTCCTCCGCCGCGCCCTGGCCGAGGTCTGCCGCCGCCACGACGTCCTCCGCACCACCTTCCGCGCCGAGCGCGGCGAGCTGGTGCAGGTGGTCGGCCCCGTCGCCGGCACCGCCGGCATCCCCGACCTGGTGCTGCCGGTGATCGACCTCGCGGGCCTCGCCGCGGCGTTTCGCGAAACACTCGTCCGCGAGCTCGCCGCCGAGGATTCGCGCCGGCCGTTCGACGTCGTCCGCGGGCCGCTCCTCTCGCTCCGCGTCCTCTGCCTCGGCGCGGCGGAGCACGCGATCCTCTTCAACATGCACCACGCGATCGGCGACGGCTGGTCGATCGAGGTCCTGCAGGGCGAGCTCGCGGCGCTCTACGGCGCCTTCACCCGCGGCGAGCCGTCGCCGCTGCCGCCTTTGCCCCTCCAGTTCGGCGATTTCGCCTGGTGGCAGCGGCGCTCGTTCGCCGGGCCGGCGTTCGCCGCCCAGCTCGCGTACTGGCACCGGCTGCTCGCCGACCGGCCGCCGGTCGTCGACCTGCCGGCCGACCGGCCGCGGCCGGAGGTCCTCGGGTCGGCGACGGTCCGCGGCGGCTTCGCGCTGCGCGGGCCGGCGCTCGCCGCGCTGCGCGCCGCGGCGCGGGCGGCGGGCTGCACCGTCTCGATGGCCCTCCTCGCCGCCCTCCAGGCCCTCCTCCATCGCTACACCGGGGAGGAGGACGTCCTCGTCGGGACGGCCGTTTCCGGGCGGCACCGGCGCGAGCTCGCGCCCCTGATCGGCATATTCATGAACTCGGTCACGGTGCGCACCGACCTCTCCGGCGCGCCCTCCTTCGCCGCGGTGATGCAGCGGGTGCGCGCCGCGGTGCTCGACGCCTACCGCCACCAGGACGTCCCCTTCCCCGCCCTCCTCGCCTCGCTGTTCCCGGGGCAGCCGCTCCACCGCACCCTGATGTTCCGGGCCGCCTTCAACATGGAGAACTTCTCGGCGGCGGTGCCAGAGCCGAGGCGGCCACCGGAGCCGCAGCGCGCCGGCGGCTTCCCCGGCCTCGCCGTGTCGACCTTCGGCGAGGTGGAGACGCCGGCCAAGTACGACCTCCTCGTCGCCGGCCGCGAGGAGGCCGAACGCATCCTCTGCCGCCTGACCGGCGCCGCCGACCTCTTCGATCCGGCGACCCTCACCGCCATCTGTCGAGACTATGAAGAGCTGATCCTCCAGATCGCCGCCGACCCCGAGATCCGCCTCGACCGGCTCCTCCCCAACCCCCACCATCGGCTGGCCGCCGGCGCCCGCGAGCGCCGGCTCCACGATATGACCGCCGTCGCGACGGGCGACGGCGGCGAGAGGACCGAACTATGGAACCGTTGATCCATCGCTTCCGCAACAATGCCAAGGCCATCCCGATCGGCGACCGCGCCTGGCAGGATGCCGAGGACCATGGCCTGCTCGGCATTCCGGGGAGGCAGGCCGGCGAGCGTGCCGCCGACCGCGTCGTCGACCGCCGCAGCGGGCGCACCTTCGTCAATCTCTCCTCCTGCGCCTATCTCGGGCTGCAGTCCCACCCGGACCTCCTCGAAGGGGCCATCGGGGCGCTCCGCGGCGAGGGGCTCTACGCCATCTCGATGTCGCGCCTGCGCGTCCGCAGCGCCCTCCTCGACGACGTCGAGGCGGGGCTCTCGGAGCTCTGGGGTGCGGACATCGTCCTCACCACCTCGGCCTCGGCGGCGACGGCGGGGGTGCTGCCGCTCATCGCCTCCGGCCACTTGACCGACGACGGCGAGCCGCGGGTGATGGTCTTCGACAAGTACTGCCATTTTTCGATGAACCTGACGAAGCCGGTCTGCGCGGACGAGACGACGGTCCTCACCTCGCCGCACAACGACCTCGATTTCGTCGAGGACGCCTGCCGCCGCCACCGCCGCGTCGCCTACGTCGCCGACGGCGCCTACTCGACCGGCGGCAGCACGACGCTCGACGGCCTCATCGCCCTCCAGGACCGCTACGGCCTCTTCCTCTACTTCGACGACTCCCACTCGCTGTCGATCTACGGCGAGCGCGGCGAGGGCTACGTGCGCTCGCAGCTCGGCCGCGAGCTCAACCCGCTCACCGTCGTCGCCGGCTCGCTCGCCAAGGCCTTCGGGGCGAGCGGCGGGGCGATCCTGCTGGGTCCGAAGCGGCAGCACGCGATCCTCTGCCGCCACGGCGGTCCGATCGCCTGGTCGAACGCGCCGAACGTCCCCAGCTTGGGCGCCAGCCTCGCCTCGATCGCCATCCACCGCTCGCCGGAGCTGGCGCTGCTGCAGGCGCGACTGCGCGCCAACGTCGACCTCTTCGACCGGCTCCTGCCGACCGAGGAGAGCGGCAACGGCCTGAACATCCGCCTGGTGCCGATCGGCGACGAGGAGGGGACGGTCGCCTGCTCGGCGCGAATCCTCGAGCGCGGCTACTACACCTCGGCGGTGTTCTTCCCCATCGTCGCGCGGGGGCAGGCGGGCCTGCGGGTGATGCTCCGCGCCGACAACCGGCCGGAGGACATCGCCGAGTTCTGCGCCATCGTGCGCGAGGTGATGGCGGGGGCGAACGGGCGGGCGATGGCCGCGCGCCGCTAACGAGCGGCGAGAGCGAAGCCGCAGGGAGCCGCATGGTCGAGAGGACGAACCGGGTGACGAAGCTGGCCGAGGAGCGGCTCCTCGCCGTGGCGGAGCGGCTGAAGGAGAGGCGTCGCCCGGCCGGGGCGCGGGAGATCCCCCGCCTGCCGCGGCCGCTCGGCGCGCTGCGCCTCTCCTTCGCCCAGGAGCGGCTGTGGTTCCTCGATCGCCTGGCGCCGGGCAGCGTCGCCTACAACGTGGCGGCGGCCGTGCGGCTCGGCGGGCGGCTCTCGATCCCGGTCCTCGCCGCGGCGCTCGACGAGATCGTCCGCCGGCACGAGGCCCTGCGCACCCGCTTCGCGGCGGGCCCCGCCGGTCCCCTGCAGGTGATCGGCGACCCGGCGCCGCTGCCGCTGCCGCTCGCCGACCTCCGCGCCCTGCCGGCGGGGCGGCGCGAGGCGGAGCTCGCGGCGCTCGCCGCGGCCGAGGCGGCCCGTCCCTTCGACCTCGCGACCGGTCCCCTGCTGCGGGTGACCCTCGCCGCGATCGCGGAGCGCGGGCGCGACGACGAGCACGCGGTGCTCCTCACCATGCACCACATCGCGGCGGACGCCTGGTCGATGGGCGTGCTGGTCGGCGAGCTCGTGCGCCTCTATGCGGCCTTCCGCGCCGGCCGGCCGTCGCCGCTCCCCGAGCTGCCGGTGCAGTACGGCGACTTCGCCGCCTGGCAGCGCGGCCGGCTGTCGGGCGAGGCCCTGGAGGCCGAGCTCGGCCACTGGCGCGCGGCTCTCGCCGGGGCGCCGACCGTCATCGAGCTGCCGGCGGACCGGCCGCGGCCGGCGCTCTGGACCACCCGCGGCGGCAGCCGCTCCTTCGCCCTGCCGGCGGCGGCGGCCGCCGGCGTGCGGGAGCTCGCCCGCCGGAGCGGGGCGACGCTCTTCATGGTCGGCCTCGCGGCCTTCGCGGCGCTGCTGCATCGGATGACGGGACAGGGCTCGCTCCTCGTCGGCTCGACGATCGCCAACCGCAAGCGCACCGAGCTCGAGGGGCTGGTCGGCTTCTTCGTCAACACCCTCGTCCTGCGCTCGGACCTGGCGGATGGCGAGAGCTTCGGTGACCTCCTCGCCCGCACGCGGGAGCGGTCCTTAGCCGCCTACGCTCACCAGGACCTGCCGTTCGAGAAGCTCGTCGAGACCCTGGCGCCGGTGCGCGACGCGTCACGGCCGCCGCTCGTGCAGGTCGTCTTCCAGGTCCTCAACGAGCCGGAGACCGCGTACGAGGTTCCCGGCCTGTCGCTGGCGCCGCTCGGCGCGGGAACGGAGAGCGCCAAGTTCGACCTGGTGGTGAACCTCTCCGAGGCGGGCGAGGGGATCGGCGGGAAATGTGTCTACAACGCCGATCTCTTCGCCGGGACGACGGTCGAGCGGCTGGTCGCGGGCTTCGCCCGCCTGCTCGCGGCGGCGGTGGCGGCGCCGGCGGCGAGGGTCGCCGAGCTGCCGCTCCTCTCGGCGGCCGAGGAGCACCAGCTCGGCGTCGAATGGGGCGGGCGGGCGGCGAGCTTCGCCCTCGGCGAGCCGGGGCGGCGGAGCCTGCACGAGGCCTTCGCGGCGCGGGCGGCGGCAGCGCCGGAGGCGACGGCGGTCGTCTGCGGGAGCGAATGGTTGTCCTACGGCGAGCTCGCGGCGCGGTCGAACCGTCTGGCCAACCACCTGCTGGCGCGCGGGGTGGCGCCGGGCGGGCTCGCCGGCCTCTGCCTGGAGCGCTCTCTCGAGCTGGTGGTGGCGCTCGTCGGCGTGCTCAAGACGGGGTGCGCCTACGTGCCGCTCGATCCCTCCTATCCGGCCGAGCGCCTCTCCTGGCTGCTGGCAGACAGCGGGATGAAGGTGCTGCTGACGCGGAGCCCGCTCGTTGCCCGGTTGGAGCGTCTCCTGGAGAAGGGGCCGCCTCTGGTGCGGCTCGACGACGAGGAAGAGGCGATCGCGGCGGCGAGCAGCGCGCCGCCCCGAATCGTCTCGCTGCCGCGGGACGTCGCCTATGCGATCTACACCTCGGGCTCGACGGGCCGGCCGAAGGGGGTCCTCGTCGAGCACGGCCAGGTGCTGCGGCTGTTCGCGGCGACCGAGGAGTGGCTGGGCGCGGGTGCCGGGGACGTGTGGACGCTCTTCCACTCCTATGCCTTCGACTTCTCGGTCTGGGAGCTGTGGGGGGCCCTCTTGCACGGTGGCCGGCTGGTGGTGGTGCCGCAAGCGGTGTCGCGCTCGCCGGTCGAGCTCCACGGGCTGCTGCAGCGCGAGGGCGTGACGGTGCTGTCGCAGACGCCGTCGGCCTTCCGGCAGCTGCTCTGGGCGGCGGAGGAGGCGAGAGAGGGAGAGCGCGGGCTGGCGGCGCTGCGCTGGGTGGTCTTCGGGGGCGAGGCGCTCGAGCCCGCGGCGCTGGCGGGGTGGATGGCGCGCCACGGCGACGAGCGGCCGCGCCTCGCCAACCTCTACGGGATCACGGAGACGACGGTGCACACGACCTTCCGGCGGATCCGGCGGGAGGACCTGGGGTCTTCGGCGAGCCCGCTCGGTCGCCCGCTGGCGGATCTCTCGGTCCACCTGCTCGACCGGGGGCTCGCGGCGGTGCCGATCGGGGTGCCGGGGGAGATCTTCGTCGGCGGCGCGGGGGTGGCGCGGGGCTATCTCGGCCGGCCGGAGCTGACCGCCGAGCGCTTCGTGCCCGATCCCTTCGCGGGTGAGGCGGGCGGGCGGTTGTATCGCTCGGGCGATCTGGCGCGGTGGGGGGCGAAGGGAGACCTGCTCTACCTGGGCCGGATCGACCGGCAGGTGAAGGTGCGGGGGTTCCGGGTCGAGCTGGGGGAGATCCAGGCGGCGCTCGAGCGGCATCCGGCGGTGCGCGAGGCGGTGGTGCTGGCGCGGCGGGGCCCGCACGAGGCGGGCGATCCGGGCGAGCCGCGCCTGGTGGCCTACGTGGCGGCGGATGGCGAGCGGGCGCCGGGGGCGGCGGAGCTGCGCGGCTTCCTCGCCGCGCGGCTGCCGGAGCACATGCTGCCGGCGGCCTACGTGGTCCTCTCCCAGCTGCCGCTGACGGCGCACGGCAAGGTCGACCGGCGGGCGCTCGAAGCGTTCGAAGCGCCCGAAGCGCTCGGTGGCGGGGGTGCGGAGGCGCGGGCGGGGGCGCTGTACGCGGTGCCGCGCGACGCGCTCGAGCGGTTCCTGGCGGATCTCTTCGCCGCGTCGCTCGAGGTGGAGCGGGTGGGGATCCACGACGGCTTCTTCGCGCTGGGGGGCAACTCGATCGCCGGGGCGATCCTGATCAATCGCCTGCAGCAGGCGCTGGGCGAGGTCGTGCAGGTGGTGGTCCTCTTCGACGCGCCGAGCGTCGCCGAGCTCGCCGCCCACCTGCGTCGCGAGCACCCGCGGGCGGTGGCGCGGCGCTGGGGTGGCGGCGCGGCGGTGCCGGCGGCCGGCGACCGGCGCGAGGAGCTGGGGCGCATTCCGGCGTCGACGTGGGCGGCGGGCCAGCCGGTGCAGCTCTCCTTCGCCCAGGAGCGTCTCTGGTTCCTCGACCAGCTCGAGCCGGGGAGCCCGGCCTACAACATCGCGCTCGCCGTCGAGCTCGCCGGGCATTTGGCGACGGCGGCGCTCTCGGCGAGCCTCGCCGAGATCGTCCGCCGCCACGCCGTGCTGCGCACCACCTTCGCCGTTGCCGCGCGCCGGCCGGCGCAGGTGATCGCGCCGGCCCGCGATCTCGCCCTGCCGCAGGTCGACCTCTCCGGCCTGCCGCCGGCCGCGCGGGACGCCTTGGGGCGGCGGCTCGCCGGCGGCGACGCGCGGCGGCCGTTCGACCTCGCCCGCGGGCCGCTGGTGCGCTCGACCCTCCTGCGCCTGGAGGCCGAGCGCCACATCGTCCTCTTCGCCCTTCACCACATCGTCGCCGACGGCTGGTCGATGGGGGTGCTGGCGCGGGAGGTGGGAGCGCTCTACGCGGCGGCGGTGGCCGGCCTTCCCTCGCCGCTTCCCGAGCCGGCGATCCAGTACGCCGACTTCGCCGTCTGGCAGCGCGGCTGGCTCGCCGGCGCGGAGCTCGAGCGCCAGCTCGGCTTCTGGCGCGAGCGCCTCGCCGGCGCTCCCGACGCGCTCGATCTCAAGACCGACCGCCCGCGTCCCGCGGTGCAGCGGTACCGCGGCGCGAGCCTCCCGTTCACTCTTCCGGCGCCGCTCGCGGCGGCGCTCGGCGAGATCTCTCTGGCGCGGGGGACGACGCTCTACATGACGCTCCTGGCGGGCTTCGCGGCGCTGCTGTCGCGACTTTCGGGCCAGCGGGACCTGGTGGTGGGCTCGATGATCGCCAACCGCAACCGGGCGGAGCTCGAGGGTCTGATCGGCTTCTTCGTCAACACCCTGGCGCTGCGGATCGGCCTCGAGGAGGAGCCGAGCTTCGTGGCGCTTCTGGCGCGGGTCCGGGAGTCGGCGCTGGGCGCCTTCGGTCACCAGGACCTGCCCTTCGAGATGCTGGTCGAGGAGCTGCGGCTGCCGCGGGAGACCTCGCGCTCGCCGCTCTTCCAGGTGGTGTTCCAGATGCAGAACGCGCCGCCGCCGCATCTGTCGCTGCCGGGCCTCGAGCTGCGGCCGGTCGGGATGGCGGCGGAGGCGGCGAAGTTCGATCTGGCGGCGAACGTCTACGAGCGGGGCCGGGAGCTCGCGGGCGTGCTGACCTACAGCACGGACCTCTTCGACCGGACGACGGCGGCGCGCCTCGCCGCGGGCTTCGAGGTGCTGCTCACCGCGGCGGCGGCCGACCCGGAGCGCCCCTTCGCCGACCTGCCGCTCCTCGGCGTGGGGGAGCGGCACCAGGTGCTCTTCGAATGGAGCGCGGGGGACGAGGCGCCGGCGCCGCGGGCGACCGTCGCCGACCTCTTCGTCCGCGAGGCCGGCCGCCGGCCGGAGGCGGTCGCGATCGAGACGGCGGGCGAGATGGCGGGCAAGACTGCGGATGGCGCCCTCACCTACGGGGCGCTCGCCGCGCGCGCCGGCGGCCTGGCGCGGGCGCTGCGCCGCGCCGGCGTCGGTCCCGACGCCGTCGTCGGCCTCTGCCTGCCGCGCTCGGCCGAGCTCGTCGTCGCGGCGCTCGCCGTGATCCTCGCCGGTGGCGCCTACCTGCCGCTCGACGCCGAGCTGCCAGCCGAGCGGCTGGCGTTCATGGCCGGCGACGCGGGGGCGGTGGCGGTGCTCACCGACGAGGCCTCTCTCGGGCGCCTCGCGGCGGTCCTCCACGCCGGCCGCCTCCCGGTCCTCACCCTCGAGGCGCTCGCCCTGGAGGGAGCCGCGGAGGCGTCCCCGCCGCCGGATCTCGATCCCGATCACCTGGCCTACGTCATGTACACCTCGGGCTCGACGGGACGGCCGAAGGGCGTCGCCGTCACCCATCGCGGCGTGGTGCGGCTGGTCGCCGGCGCCATCGACTTCGGGCCCCGCCGGGTGGGGCTCGCGCTCGCGCCCTTTTCCTTCGACGCCTCGACCGCCGAGATCTGGGGCGCGCTCGCCAACGGCTCGCGGCTGGTGGTGCCGCGGCCGGGCGTCCTCTCGCCGGAAGAGATCGCCGACCTCGTCGCGCAGCACGGCATCACCGTGCTCTGGCTCACCGCCGGGCTCTTCCACCAGATGGTCGAGCAGGTGATCGACCGCGCGCCGCAGCGCCTCGCGAGCTTGGCGCGGCTGGTGGTCGGCGGCGACGTCCTCTCCCCGTCCCTTACCGCGCGCGCCATCGCGGCGCTCCCCGGCACGCTCGTGATCGCCGGCTACGGGCCGACGGAGAACACCACCTTCACCTGCTGCGCTCCACTCGCCGAGCCCGCCGCGATCGGCGCCCAGGTCCCCCTCGGGCGGCCCATCGCCGGCACCCGCGCCGTCCTCCTCTCGATCGCCTCGATGGCCGCCGGCGGCCCGGCGCCGATCGGCGCCGTGGGCGAGCTCTACGCCGGCGGCGCCGGCCTCGCCCGCGGCTACGCCGGCCGCCCCGAGCTGACCGCCGCGGCGTTCTTGCCGGACGCTGAGTCCGGCGCCCTCGCCGCCCCCGGCGCGCGGCTCTACCGCACCGGCGACCTCGCCCGCCATCGGGCCGACGGCCGGCTCGAGTTCCTCGGCCGCGCCGACCGGCAGCTGAAGCTGCGCGGCATCCGCATCGAGCCGGGGGAGATCGAGGCAGCCCTCGCCTCCCATCCCGGCGTGCGTCAGGCGGCGGTGCTGTCGCGCCGCCGGCGCGGCGACCTCCGCCTCACCGCCTACGTCGAGGTCGCGGCGAGGGAAGGGAGCCCCGCTGCCGGCGCGGCCGAGCTCCGCGCCCACCTCCGCCTGAGCCTGCCGGAGCCGATGGTGCCGGCGCACATCGTGATCCTCGCCGCGCTGCCGCTCACCGCCAACGGCAAGCTCGACCGCGCCGCGCTCGCGCGGCTGCCCGTTGCGGAGCCCCCCCGGGGAGCGGCTGCGGCGGCGCCGCGCACGCCGCCGCGCAACCCCAGCGAGGAGCTGCTGGCGGCGATCTGGAGCGAGGTGCTGGGGATCGAGACGATCGCCGTCGAGGACGATTTCTTCGCTCTCTCCGGCCACTCGCTCCTCGCCACCCAGGTGGCGTTCCGGGTGCGGGAGGCGTTCGGCGTCGAGCTGCCCCTCGTCCGCCTGTTCGAGCGCGTCACCCTGGGCGAGCTGGCGGCGGCGATCGACGCGGCGGGGGAGGGGAGGGCCGGGGTGCCGCCGGCGCCGCCGATCGTCCCGGCGCCGCGCGGCGAGCCGATCCCGGCGAGCTTCCTCCAGGAGTGGGCGCTCGAGCTCCAGGGTGGGCCGGTCTCGGCGGCGATGAACATGCCGTTCGCCCTGCGCCTCTCCGGGCCGCTCGACCTCGCCGTCGTCCGCCGGGCCCTGGCCGAGATCTGGCGCCGTCACGAGGTCCTCCGCGCCACCTTCCGCGTCGAGCGCGGCGAGCTGGTGCAGGTGATCGGCCCCGTGCCCGGCACCGCCGGCGCCGCCGCCCTGGTCCTGCCGGTGATCGACCTCGCGGGCCTCCCCGCGGCGCTTCGCGAAGCCCTCGTCCACGAGCTCGCCGCCGAGGACGCGCGCCGGCCCTTCGACGTCCGCCGCGGCCCGCTCCTTTCGCTGCGCGTCCTGCGCCTCGGCGCGGCGGAGCACGCGATCCTCTTCAACATGCACCACGCGATCGGCGACGGCTGGTCGATCGAGGTCTTCCAGGGCGAGCTCACGGCGCTCTATGGCGCTTTCCTGCGCGGCGAGCCGTCGCCGCTGCCGCGTTTGCCGCTCCAGTTCGGCGATTTCGCCTGGTGGCAGCGGCGCTCGTTCGCCGGGCCGGCGCTCGCCGCCCAGCTGGCGTACTGGCACCGGCTGCTCGCCGACCGGCCGCCGGTCGTCGACCTGCCGGCCGACCGGCCGCGGCCGGAGGTCCTCGGATCGGCGACGGTCGGCGGCGGCTTCGAGCTGCGCGGGCCGGCGCTCGCCGCGCTGCGCGCCGCGGCGCGGGCGGCGGGCTGCACCGTCTCGATGGCCCTCCTCGCCGCCCTCCAGGCCCTCCTCCATCGCTACACCGGGGAGGAGGACATCCTCGTCGGGACGATCGTCTCCGGGCGGCACCGGCGCGAGCTCGCGCCCCTGATCGGCATGTTCATGAACTCGGTCACGCTGCGCACCGACCTCTCCGGCGCGCCCTCCTTCGCCGAGGCGATGCAGCGGGTGCGCGCCGTGGTGCTCGACGCCTATCGCCACCAGGACGTCCCCTTTCCCGCCCTCCTCGCCTCGCTGTTTCCGGGGCAGGCGCTCCACCGCACCCTGATGTTCAGGACCGCCTTCAACATGGAGAACTTCTCGGCGGCGATGCCAGAGACCAAGCGGGAGCCGGATCGGGAGGCCGGTTTCCCCGGCCTCACCGCGACGAGCTTCGGCGAGGGGGAGGCGCCGGCCAAGTACGACCTCCTCGTCGGCGGCCGCGAGGAGGCGGACCGCATCCTCTGCCACCTGATCGGCGCCGCCGACCTCTTCGATCCGGCGACTCTCACCGCCATCTGCGAGGACTACGAAGAGCTGATCGTCCAGGCCGCCGGCGACCCCGAGATCCGGCTCGACCGGCTCCTTCCCAGCCCCCGCCATCGGCTGGCCGCCGGTGCCCGCGAGCGCCAGCTCCGCGGTGACCCGCCGTCGCGGCCGGCGACGGCCGCTCGATGACGTAGGCCCGCGCCACGAGACCGCCGCAGCGAGAAAACGCAGCCGAGAGCGAAAGCTCGAAGGGAGCCGAATGGTCGAGGAGACGAAGGGGACGAAGCTGGCGGAGGAGCGGCTCCTCGCCGTGGCGGAGCGGCTGAAGGAGAGGCGTCGCCCGGCGCGGGAGATCCCCCGCCTGCCGCGGCCGCTCGGCGCGCTGCGCCTCTCCTTCGCCCAGGAGCGGCTGTGGTTCCTCGATCGCCTGGCGCCGGGCAGCGTCGCCTACAACGTGGCGGCGGCCGTGCGGCTCGGCGGGCGGCTCTCGATCCCGGTCCTCGCCGCGGCGCTCGACGAGATCGTCCGCCGGCACGAGGCCCTGCGCACCCGCTTCGTGACGGGTCCGGCCGGTCCCCTGCAGGTGATCGGCGACCCGGCGCCGCTGCCGCTGCCGCTCGCCGACCTCCGCGCCCTGCCGGCGGGGCGGCGCGAGGCGGAGCTCGCGGCGCTCGCCGCGGCCGAGGCGGCCCGTCCCTTCGACCTCGCGGCCGGTCCCCTGCTGCGGGTGACCCTCGCCGCGATCGCGGAGCCCGGGCGCGACGACGACCATGCGGTGCTCCTCACCATGCATCACGTCGCATCGGACGCCTGGTCGATGGGCGTGCTGGTCGGCGAGCTCGTGCGCCTCTATGCGGCCTTCCGCGCCGGCCGGCCGTCGCCGCTCCCCGAGCTGCCGGTGCAGTACGGCGACTTCGCCGCCTGGCAGCGCGGCCGGCTGTCGGGCGAGGCCCTGGAGGCCGAGCTCGGCCACTGGCGCGCGGCTCTCGCCGGGGCGCCGACCGTCCTCGAGCTGCCGGCGGACCGGCCGCGGCCGGCGCTCCTGACCATCCGCGGCGGCAGCCGCTCCTTCGCCCTGCCGGCGGCGGCGGCCGCCGGCGTGCGGGAGCTCGCCCGCCGGAGCGGGGCGACGCTCTTCATGGTGGGGCTCGCGGCCTTCGCGGCGCTGCTGCATCGGATGACGGGACAGGGCTCGCTCCTCGTCGGCTCGCCGATCGCCAACCGCCGGCGCACCGAGCTCGAGGGTCTGATCGGCTTCTTCGTCAACACCCTCGTCCTGCGCTCGGACCTGGCGGACGGCGAGAGCTTCCGCGCTCTCCTCGCCCGCACGCGGGAGCGGGCCCTCGCCGCCTATGCCCACCAGGACCTGCCGTTCGAGAAGCTCGTCGAGCTCCTGGTGCCGGTGCGCGACCCCTTCCGGATGCCGCTCGTGCAGGTCGTCTTCCAGGTCCAGAACGAGTCGCGGGCCGCGTACGAGGTCCCGGGCCTGTCGCTCGCGCCGCTCGGCAGCGCGACGGAGAGCGCCAAGTTCGACCTGTTGGTGAACCTCTCCGAGGCGGGCGAAGGGATCGCCGGCACGTGCCAGTACAACGCCGATCTCTTCGAGGGGACGACGGTCGAGCGGCTGGTCGCTGGCCTCGCCCGCCTGCTCGCCGCGGCGGTGGCGGCGCCGGCGGCGAGGGTCGCCGAGCTGCCGCTCCTCTCGGCGGCCGAGGTGCATCAGCTCGGCGTCGAATGGGGCGGGCGGACGGCGAGCTTCGCCCTCGGCGAGCCGGGGCGGCGGAGCCTGCACGAGGCCTTCGCGGCGCGGGCGGCGGCAGCGCCGGAGGCGACGGCGGTCGTCTGCGGCAGCGAATGGTTGTCCTACGGCGAGCTCGCGGCGCGGTCGAACCGTCTGGCCAACTACCTGCTGGCGCGCGGGGTGGCGCCGGGCGGGCTCGCCGGCCTCTGCCTGGAGCGCTCTCTCGAGCTGGTGGTGGCGCTCGTCGGCGTGCTCAAGGCGGGGTGTGCCTACGTGCCGCTCGATCCCACCTATCCGGCCGAGCGGCTCTCCTGGCTGCTGGCGGACAGCGGGATGGCGGCGCTGCTGACGCGGAGCCCGCTCGTCGCCCGTCTGGACGGTCTCCTGAAGGGCGGGCCGATGCAGGTGCGGCTCGACGAGGAGTGGGAGGCGATCGCGGCGGCGGCGAGCGCGCCGCCGCGAATCGTCTCGCTGCCGCGGGACGTCGCCTATGCGATCTACACCTCGGGCTCGACGGGCCGGCCGAAGGGGGTCCTCGTCGAGCACGGTCAGGCGCTGCGGCTGTTCGCGGCGACCGAGGAGTGGCTGGGCGCGGGTGCCGGGGACGTGTGGACGCTCTTCCACTCCTACGCCTTCGACTTCTCGGTCTGGGAGCTGTGGGGGGCCCTCTTGTACGGCGGCCGGCTGGTGGTGGTGCCGCATGCGGTGTCGCGCTCGCCGGTCGAGCTCCACGGGCTGCTGCAGCGCGAGGGCGTGACGGTGCTGTCGCAGACGCCGTCGGCGTTCCGGCAGCTGCTCTGGGCGGAGGAGGAGGCGAGAGACGGAGGGCGCGGGCTGGCGGCGCTGCGCTGGGTGGTCTTCGGGGGCGAGGCGCTCGAGCCCGCGGCGCTGGCGGCGTGGATGGCGCGCCACGGCGACGAGCGGCCGCGCCTCGCCAACCTCTACGGGATCACGGAGACGACGGTGCACACGACCTTCCGGCGGATCCGGCGGGAGGACCTGGGGTCTTCGGCGAGCCCGCTCGGTCGCCCGCTGGCGGATCTCTCGGTCCACCTGCTCGACCGGGGGCTCGCGGCGGTGCCGATCGGGGTGCCGGGGGAGATCTTCGTCGGCGGCGCGGGGGTGGCGCGGGGCTATCTCGGCCGGCCGGAGCTGACCGCCGAGCGCTTCGTGCCCGATCCCTTCGCGGGGGAGGCGGGCGGGCGGTTGTATCGCTCGGGCGATCTGGCGCGGTGGGGGGCGAAGGGGGACCTGCTCTACCTGGGCCGGATCGACCGGCAGGTGAAGGTGCGGGGGTTCCGGGTCGAGCTGGGAGAGATCCAGGCGGCGCTCGAGCGGCATCCGGCGGTGCGCGAGGCGGTGGTGCTGGCGCGGCGGGGCCCGCACGAGGCGGGCGAGCCGGGCGAGCCGCGCCTGGTGGCCTACCTGGCGGCGGCCGGCGGGCGAGGGCCGGGGGCGGCGGAGCTGCGCGGCTTCCTCGCCGCGCGGCTGCCGGAGCACATGCTGCCGGCGGCCTACGTGGTCCTCTCCGAGCTGCCGCTGACGGCGCATGGCAAGGTCGACCGGCGGGCGCTCGAGGAGATGAGCGTCGAGGTTGCGGAGGCGCGGGCGGCGGCGGCGTACGCGCCGCCGCGCGACGCGCTCGAGCGCTACCTGGCGGGTCTCTTCGCGGCGTCGCTCGCGGTCGAGCGGGTGGGGATCCACGACGGCTTCTTCGCGCTGGGGGGAAACTCGATCGCGGGGGCGATCCTGGTCAATCAGCTGCAGCAGAAGCTCGGCGAGATCGTGCAGGTGGTGGTCATCTTCGACGCGCCGAGCGTCGCCGAGCTCGCCGCCCACCTGCGTCGCGAGCACCCGCGGGCGGTGGCGCGGCGCTGGGGCGGCGGGACGGCGGTGCCGGCAGCCGGCGACCGGCGCGACGAGATGGGGCGCATCCCGGCGGCGGGATGGGCCGCGGGCGAGCCGGTGCCGCTCTCCTTCGCCCAGGAGCGCCTCTGGTTCGTGGACCAGCTCGAGCCGGGGAGCCCGGCCTACAACATCGCGCTCGCCGTCGAGCTCGCCGGGCATCTGGCGACGGCGGCGCTCGCGGCCAGCCTCGCCGAGATCGTCCGCCGCCACGCCGTGCTGCGCACGACCTTCGCCCTCGCCGCGGGCCGGCCGGCGCAGGTGATCGCGCCGGCCCGCGATCTTCCCCTGCCGCAGGTCGACCTCTCCCGCCTGCCGCCGATGGCGCGGGACGCCGTGGGGCGGCGCCTCGCCGGCGACGAGGCGCGGCGGCCGTTCGACCTCGCCCGCGGACCGCTGGTGCGCGCGACCCTCCTGCGCCTGGAGGCCGAGCGCCACATCGTCCTCTTCACCCTCCACCACATCGTCGCCGACGGCTGGTCGATGGGGGTGCTGGCGCGGGAGGTGGGAGCGCTCTACGCGGCGGCCCTGGCCGGCCTTCCCTCGCCGCTTCCCGAGCTGGCGATCCAGTACGCCGACTTCGCGGCCTGGCAGCGCGGCTGGCTCGCCGGCGCGGAGCTCGAGCGCCAGCTCGGCTTCTGGCGCGAGCGCCTCGCCGGCGCTCCCGCCGCGCTCGATCTCGCGACCGACCGCCCGCGGCCGGCGGTCCAGCGGCACCGCGGCGCGAGCCTGCCGTTCACCTTTCCGGCGCCGCTCGCGGCGGCGCTCGGCGAGATCTCCCTGGCGCGGGGGACGACGCTCTACATGACGCTCCTGGCGGGTTTCGCGGCGCTGCTGTCGCGGTTCTCGGGCCAGCGCGACCTGGTGGTGGGCTCGGTGATCGCCAACCGCAACCGGGCGGAGCTCGAGGGTCTGATCGGCTTCTTCGTCAATACCCTGGCGCTGCGCATCGACCTCGAGGAGGAGCCGAGCTTCGCGGCTCTGCTGGCGCGGGTGCGGCAGTCGGCGCTGGGGGCCTTCGGCCATCAGGACCTGCCGTTCGAGACGCTGGTCGAGGAGCTGCGCGTGCCGCGGGAGACCTCGCGCTCGCCGCTCTTCCAGGTGGTGTTCCAGATGCAGAACGCGCCGGCGCCGCACCTGTCGCTGCCGGGCCTCGAGCTGCGGCCGGTCGGCATGGCGGCGGAGGCGGCGAAGTTCGACCTGACGGCGAACGTCTTCGAGCGGGGACGGGAGCTCGGCGGCTCGCTGACCTACGACACCGACCTCTTCGACCGGACGACGGCGGCGCGCCTCCTGGCGTGCTTCGAGGTGCTCCTCACCGCGGCGGCGGCCGACCCGGAGCGGCCTCTCGCCGGCCTGCCGCTCCTCGGCGCCGGGGAGCGGCACCAGGCGGTCGCCGAATGGAACGACACGGCGTCGTCGCCGGGCGAGGAAGCCGAGGACGTGGTGGCGCGCTTCGCGTCGCAGGCTCGCCGGGAGCCGGGAGCCCCGGCGATCGAGGCCGGCGATCGGGTGGTCGGCTATGGCGAGCTCGCCGCCTGGGCCGGCAGTCTCGCGGCGCGCCTGCGGGCGCTCGGAGTGGGACCCGAGTCGCGGGTCGCGGTGCTCGCCGAGCGTGCTCCGTCGACGCTCGCCGGCTATCTCGCGGTGCTCGCGGTGGGCGGCGTCTACGTGGCGCTCGACCCGCAGCAGCCGGCCGAGCGGCTGGTGGCGATGATGGAAGGCGCCTGGCAGGGGGGCCCGCCGGCGCAGTCGCCGCCGGTGCTCCTGGCGCGCGCCGCGCTCGCCGCCGTTCCCGGCGGCATGGCCGACCGCCTGGCGGCGCGCGGCGCCGTGCTGGTCGATCCCGCCGAGGCCGCCCCGCAGCCCGGCGCGCCGGCCGCCTCCCCCTTCACGCCGCTCGCGGTGCCGCCGGAGACCGCCGCGTATGTCGTCTACACCTCGGGCTCGACCGGCCTCCCGAAGGGCGTCGTGGTGTCGCGCGGGGCGCTCGCCAACCTCGTCGCCTGGCACCTCGCGGCGTACGAGATGAGCCGCGCCGATCGCGCGACGCTCCTCGCCGGCACCGGCTTCGACGCCTCGGTGTGGGAGATCTGGCCATGCCTCGCGGCGGGCGCCACGCTCGTCGTCGCGGACGAGGAGACGCGGATCGCGCCGGCGGCGCTGGTCGCCTGGCTGGCGTCCCGCCGCATCACGCTCTCCTTCCTGCCGACGGCGCTCGCCGAGGCGGCGCTCGCCGAGCCGTGGCCCGCGGCGGCGGCGCTCAGGGCTCTGCTGACCGGCGGCGACCGGCTGCACGAGGGGCCTCGCGGCGGGCTGCCGTTCCGGCTGGTCAACCACTACGGACCGACGGAGAGCACGGTGGTGTCGACGGCGGAGACAGTCGCTCCGCGAGCCGTCCTGCCGTCGATCGGGCGGCCGATCGGGAACCTCCGCGTCCGGCTCCTCTCGCCCTCGGGCCAGCCGGTGCCGGTGGGGGTGGCGGCGGAGCTCGCGGTCGGCGGCGCCGGCCTCGCCCGCGGCTACCTGGGAGACCCGGCGCGCACGGCGGAGGTCTTCGTGCCCGATCCCCTGGCGGGGTCGCCCGGCGAGCGGCTCTACCGCAGCGGGGACCTCGCACGCTTCCTGCCGGACGGCCGGCTCGAGTTCCTCGGCCGCGGCGACGGGCAGGTGAAGATCCGCGGCATCCGCGTCGAGCTGGGGGAGATCGAGGCGGTGCTGGCGGCGCATCCGGCGGTGGCGGCGGCGGCGGCGGCGGTCTCGGGCGAGGGGAAGGCGGCGCGGCTCGCGGCGTACGTGGTACCGGCCGCCGGCGGGCTCGACGCGGGCGAGCTCCGGCGCTGGCTGAAGGCGCGCCTGCCGGCGGCGATGGTCCCCGCCCTCTTCGTCGAGCTCGCGGCGCTGCCGCTGACGGCGAACGGCAAGCTCGACCGCGGCGCGCTGCCCGAGCCCGCCGCCGGCGCCCTGCCGGGCGCCGAGCACGTGCCGCCGCGCAACGCCCTGGAGGAGCTCCTGGCGGGCCTCTGGAGCGAGCTCTTGGGGAGCCCGCGGGTGGGCGCCGAGGACTCCTTCTTCGACCTCGGCGGCCATTCGCTGCAGGCGATCCGGTTGATGGGGCGGATCCACGACGAGCTCGGCGTCAAGCTCCAGGTCCGCGCCATCTTCGAGGCCCAGACCCTCGCAGACTTCGCCGTCCTCGTCGCGGCGGAGATGGCGCGTTCGTTGGGTGGCGAGGAGGCGTAGGGCTCAGCCGGCGCGGCCCTCCGCACTCCGCTAGAGGAGGCGGACCCCAGAGGCTCCGCCCGGCGAGGAGAATGATGGCGACGATCGACAGCTCGAACGGGATCCTCCAGCTTCCGGCCGACCGGCTGATGGCGCTCGCGGCGCGGCTCAAGGGCCGCCAGGAGCGCGGGCGCATCCAGCCGCGGGCGCACGACGGGCGGCCGATTCCCCTCTCGTACTCCCAGGAGCGGCTCTGGTTCCTCGACCAGCTGGAGCCGGGGACGGCGTTCTACAACATCCCCGGCGCCTCACGCTTCCAGGGGAAGCTCGCGCTCCCGGCGCTCTCGGCGGCGCTCGACGAGATGGTGAAGCGGCACGAGTCGCTGCGCACCACCTTCGGCGACGACGCCGGGCGCCCCTTCCAGATCGTGTCCCCGCCGGCGGCCGTCTTCCTCCCGCTGGTGGACCTCGCCGGGCTCCCCGCGGCGCCCCGCGAGGGGGAGCTCCAGCGGCTCGCCCTGCTCGAGACCCGGCGCCCGTTCGACCTCGCCCGCGGGCCGCTCCTGCGCGTCGCCCTCCTGCGCGCCGGCGAGGAGGACCACGCCGTCGTCTACACCATGCACCACATCCTGTCGGACGGCTGGTCCTCGCTCGTCTTCCTGCGCGAGATGGCGGCGCTCTACGGCGCTTTCTCGGCCGGCCGGCCGTCGCCTCTGCCGCCCCTTCCCATCCAGTATCCCGACTACGCCGTCTGGCAGCGCTCCTATCTCGCCGGCGAGGTCCTCGCGGAGCATCTCGCCTACTGGCGCGAGAGGCTCCGCGGCAGCTCCGGGCTCGAGCTGCCGGGCGACCGGCCGCGGCCGCCGGTCGAGACGTTCCGCGGCATGGCGCGGCCGGTCGCCCTCAGCGCGGCGACGACGCGGGGGCTCAAGGACCTCGGCCGGCGCGAGGGGGTATCGCTCTTCATGACCCTCCTCGCCGTCTTCGACACCCTTCTGTTGCGCTACACCGGACAGACCGACATCCCCATCGGCTCGCCGATCGCCAACCGCAACCGGCGCGAGGTCGAGGGGGTGATCGGCTTCTTCTCGAACACCATCGTGCTGCGCACCGACCTCTCGGGCGACCCCACCTTCCGCGAGCTCCTGGCGCGGGTGCGCGAGGTGACGCTGGGCGCCTACTCCCACGAGGACCTCCCCTTCGAGCGCATCGTCGAGGAGGTGCAGCCCGACCGCGACATGAGCCGCAACCCGCTCTTCCAGGTCATGTGCGTGCTGCAGAACCAGCCGCGGTCGGCGCTGCCGGCGGGCGACCTGGAGATGGCGCCTCTCCAGGTCAGCCTGGGGGCGGCCAAATTCGACCTGACGATCTTCTGGAGCGAGGTGGGCGACGCTCTGCATGGCCTGGTCGAGCACAACACCGACCTCTTCGACGAGACGACGATCCGCCGTCTCTACGCCCAGCACGAGACCCTCCTCGGCGCCGTCGGCCTCGACCCCGCGCGCCGGCTCTCCGAGCTGCCCCTCGTCGCTCTACCCGAGCGCCACCAGATGCTCTACGAATGGAACGAGACGGCGGCCCCGGCGGCGCCCTGCGCCGTCCACGAGTGGGTGGAGGCGCAGGTGGCGCGGACGCCGCGCGCCCTCGCCGTCGTCTTCGAGGGGGAGAGCCTGACCTACGAGGAGCTCGACCGGCGCGCCAACCGGATGGCCCACGGCCTCCGGCGGCGAGGGGTCGCTCCCGAGCGCCTGGTGGGGATCTGCGTCGAGCGGTCGCTCGAGATGGCGGTCGCGGCGCTCGCCGTGCTCAAGGCCGGCGGCGCGCTGGTGGCGCTCGATCCCGCCTATCCGCGCGACCGTCTGGCGACGATCATCGACGACGCCGGCCTCGCCGTCCTCCTCACCGAGCGCTCGCTCCTGCGCCACTTCCCCGACCACGAGGCGATCGCCCTGCTGATCGAGCAGGGGACCGATCCCTTCCCCGACGAGAGCCCCGAGGACCCGCGGGCGGGCGTCCTCCCCGACCACCCGATGTACGCCATCTACACCTCGGGGTCGACCGGCCAGCCGAAGGGGATCGTGGTGCCCCATCGCGCCTTCGCCAACCTCCTCGCCTGGCAGCTCGAGCAGTCGCCGCTCGCCGGCCGCACGCGCACGGTGCAGTTCAGCACCTTCGGCTTCTGCGTCAGCTTCCAGGAGATCTTTTCCTCCTGGTGCTCGGGCGGCACGCTGGTGATGGCGAGCGAGATCACGCGCAAGGACGTCCTCGGCCTCGGCCGCTTCCTGGAGGAGAACGCCGTCGAGCGTCTCCACCTGCCGTTCGCGGCGCTCAAGCACCTGGCCGAAACCGCCGGGCTGCCCGCCGCCGAGCTGACCGGATCGCGTCTCAAGGAGATCATCACCGCCGGCGAGCAGCTGCAGGTGACCCCCGCCGTGCGCCGGCTCTTCGAGCGCCTCCCCGGCTGCTCGCTGCACAACCAGTACGGCGCCTCGGAGACCCACGTCGTCAGCGCCCAGTCGCTGTTCGGCGACCCCGGCGGCTGGCCGGCGATCCCGCCGGTCGGCCGGCCGATCGCCAACGTCCGCATCCACCTCCTGGACCGCCGGCTCGAGCCGGTGCCGATCGGCGTCCGCGGCGAGCTCTACGCGGCGGGGGAGTGCGTCGCGCGCGGCTATCTGAACGATCCGGTGCTGACGGCGGAAAAGATGATCCCCAACCCCTACGGGACGGCCGCCGGGGCGCGCCTCTACCGCACCGGCGACCTGGCGCGCCACTTGGCCGACGGGCGCATCGAGTACCTCGGCCGCATCGACGGCCAGGTCAAGGTGCGCGGCTTCCGGGTCGAGCTGGGGGAGGTCGAGACGACGCTCGCCCGCCACCCGGAGGTGCGCGACGCCGCGGTCGTGGCGGCCGGGGCGGCCGCCGCCGGCGCCGTTGGCACGCGGCTGATCGCCTACGTGGTGCCGGAGACGGAGGGGGCCCTGCGCCTGGACGACCTGCGCGTCTACCTCAAGCGCTCGCTCCCGGACTACATGGTGCCGGCGGCCTTCGTCATCCTGGCGGACCTGCCGCTCAACGCCAACGGCAAGCTCGATCAGGCGGCGCTGCCGAAACCGCAGCCGGGGAGCGACGGCGGCGGGCGGGCGGCGTTCGTCGCGCCGCGCACCCCGGTCGAGGAGATCCTCGCCGGCCTCTGGTCGGAGCTGCTCGGGATCGACCGCGTGGGCGCCCGCGACAACTTCTTCGAGCTCGGCGGCCACTCGCTCCTCGTCACCCAGCTCGTGTCGCGCGCCCGCGCCGCCCTGGGCGTCGAGCTGCCCATCCGCCGCCTGTTCGAGGCGCCGACGCTCGAGGCGCTGGCGCGGGAGGTCGAGATCGCCGCGGCGCGCGCCGAGGGCGCCGCCGCGCCGCCGGCGCGGCGGCGGGGGAGCGCTCCGCCGCCGCTCTCCTTCGGCCAGGAGCGGCTCTGGTTCCTCGATCGGCTGGAGCCCGGGCGGGCGGTCTACAACATGCCGCTCGCCCTCGCGCTGCGCGGGCGGCTCGATGTCGCGGCCCTCGCCGCCAGCCTCGGCTCGATCGCCGCCCGCCACGAGGCCCTGCGCACCGTCTTCGCGGACACCGAGCTCGGGCCGGTGCAGGTGATCTCTCCGCCGTCCGCCGCGGCGCCGCCGCTGGTCGATCTCACCGGCCTCCCCGCGGCGCGCCGCGAGGCGGCGGGCGTCGGCCTGGCGGAGGACGAGGCGGCGCGGCCGTTCGACCTCGCGCGCGGGCCGCTCCTCCGCACGACGCTCCTGCGCCTCGAGCCGGACTGGCACATGGCGCTCTCCACCATGCACCACATCGTCTCCGACGGCTGGTCGATGGGCGTCCTGGTGCGCGAGATGGGGGCGCTCTATGCCGGCTACTCGCGAGGCGAGCGGCCGGCGCTGCCGCCGCTCCCCGTGCAGTACGCCGACTACGCCCTCTGGCAGCGCCAGTGGCTGTCGGGCGCGGCGCTCGAGCGGCAGATCGACTTCTGGCGCGACAGCCTCGCGGGCGCCCCGGCCCTGGTCGAGCTGCCGCTCGACCGCCCGCGGCCGCCGGTGCAGACGCTGCGCGGCGCGATCGTCGGCGCTCTCCTCCCCGCCGACCTGCCGCCGCTCCTCGGGACCTTCTCGCGGGCTCGCGGGGCGACCCTCTTCATGGTCCTCCTCGCCGGCTTCCAGGCCCTCCTCGGCAGGCTCTCCGGACAAGAGGACGTGGTGGTCGGCTCGCCGGTCGCCAACCGCACGCGGATCGAGACCGAGGGGCTGATCGGCTTCTTCGTCAACACGCTCGCCCTGCGCGGCCGGCTCGCCGGCGATCCCACCTTCGGCGAGCTGGTGGCGCAGGTGCGCCGGACGACGCTCGCCGCCTACGCCCATCAGGACCTCCCCTTCGAGCGCCTGGTCGAGGAGCTGGAGCCGGAGCGGAGCCTCGCCTATACGCCGATCTTCCAGGTGATGCTCGCCCTCCAGAACGCCCCCATGGGGGCCCTCGAGCTGCCCGGCCTGACCCTCGAGCCGGTCGCGACGCAGGGCGCGCGCAGCGCCAAGTTCGACCTCAACGTGTCGCTCGTCGAGCGCGCCGGGGCGATCGGCGGCACCTGGGAGTACAACGTCGACCTCTTCGCGGCCGCCACGGTCGAGCGCCTGGCCCGCCAGCTGGCGATGCTCCTCGCGGCCGCCGTCGAGGCGCCGGAGACGCCGCTCGCCGAGCTGCCCCTCCTCTCGGCGGCCGAGCGGCGGCAGATCGAGCGCTGGAACACGCTCGCCGGCGAGGCGGCGGCCGGCGCCTCCCTCGAGGAGCGCTTCGAGGTCTGGGCGGCGGCCGAGCCCGGCCGCGTCGCCCTCGTCTGGGGGGAGGAGCGCATCGCCTACGGCGAGCTCGAGGCGCGCGCCAACCGCCTCGCCCGCCGCCTGCGCCAGCTGGGGGTGGGGCCGGAGGCGCTGGTCGGCGTCTGCCTCGAGCGCTCGCCGGCGATGGTGGTCGCCCTCCTCGCCGTGCTGAAGGCGGGCGGCGCCTACCTGCCCCTCGACCCCGCCTATCCAGAGGGACGGCTCGCCGCGATGCTCGCCGACTCCGGCGCGGCGATCGTCTTGACCGGTCCGGGCTCGCCCGCGCTGCCGGACGACGGGCGGCGGCGCCTCCTCTCGCTCGATCGCCTGGAGGCCGAGGCGGCGGCGGGCGAGCCGCGGAGCGCCGGCGCCATGATTCCGCGCTTCGACGACCCGCGCCGGCTCGCCTACGTCCTCTACACCTCGGGCTCGACGGGGCGGCCGAAGGGGGTGGCCGTCGAGCACCGGAGCGTCGTCGCCATGCTCGGCTGGGCGATCGGCGAGTGGGGGGACGCGCTCGACGGGGTGCTCGCCGGCACCTCGATCGCCTTCGACATCTCGGTCTTCGAGCTCTTCGCGCCGCTCTCCGCGGGCGGCCGGGTGATCCTCGCTCCCAACGCCCTCGCCCTGCCGCGCCTGCCGGCGGCGGGGGAGGTCACCCTCCTCAACACCGTGCCCTCGGTGATGGCGGAGCTGCTGCGCGAGGGAGCGCCGCCGCTGCCCGGCTCGATCCGCGTCGTCAACCTCGCCGGCGAGGCGCTCGCCCGGCGTCTGGTCGACGCCGTCCACGCCCTGCCGCACGTCGAGCGGGTCTACAACCTCTACGGCCCGACGGAGGACACCACCTACTCGACGTTCTCCGCGGTTCCCGCCGGCGGCGTCCGCGAGCCGGCGATCGGCCGGCCCATCGCCGGCACCCGCATCCATCTCGTCGATCGCGGCCTCCGGCCGGTGCCGCTCGGCGGCGTGGGCGAGGTCTACCTCGCCGGCGCCGGGCTCTCGCGCGGCTACCTCGGCCGGCCGGACATGACGGCCGAGCGCTACGTCCCCGATCCTTTCAGCGCCGGCGGCGCGCGTCTCTATCGCACCGGCGATCTCGCCCGGTGGCGGGCGGATGGCGAGCTCGAGTTCGTCGCCCGCGTCGACCAGCAGGTCAAGGTCCGCGGCTTCCGCATCGAGCCGGGGGAGATCGAGGCGGTCCTCGCGGGCCATCCCGCGGTCGAGGCGGCGGCGGTGGTGGTCCGCGCGGGGCGCGCCGGCCGTGAGCTCCTCGCCTGCGTGGTGGGGAAGGCGGGCGAGGCCCCCGTGCCGGCGGCGCTCAAGGCCTATCTCGCCGAGCGGCTGCCCGACTACCTGGTGCCGCCGGCCTACGCCGTCCTGCCGGCGCTCCCCTCGACCCCGAGCGGCAAGGTCGACCGGCGGGCCCTCGCCCGGCTCGACATGGCGGCGATCGCCGGCGCCGTGGGCGCGGACGGCAAGGCGGCGCCGATCGCGCCGAGGGACGCCGTCGAGATGGCTCTCGCGGCGATCTGGGAGGAGCTCCTGGGGGTCGAGCGGATCGGCGTGCGCGACACCTTCTTCGACCTCGGCGGGCACTCGCTCCTCGCCGTGCGCCTGATGACCCGCATCGAGCGCCAGCTCGGCCGCGAGCTGCCGCTCTCGACGCTCTTCCGCGCCCCGACGATCGAAGGCCTGGCGGCGATCCTGCGCGCCGCCGAGCCGCCAGCGCAGGCGGCGTCGGCGCTCGTGCCGCTCGTCCAGCCGGCCGCCGGCGATCCGGCGCCGGGGGCGGCGGCGCCGCTCTTCCTCGTCCACCCGATCGGCGGCTCGGTCTTCTGCTATCGCGAGCTCGCCCGCCGGCTGGGTGGCCGGCCGGAGGGCCGGGCGGTCTACGGCCTCCAGGCGCGCGGCTTCGCCGGCGAAGAACAGCCCATCGCAGGGGTGCCGGAGATGGCCGCGGCATATCTCGAGAGCCTCGTCCTGGCGCAGCCCGCCGGCCCCTATCATCTGCGGCGGCTGGTCGTTCGGCGCCCTCGTCGCCCTCGAGATGGCGCGCCAGCTCCTGGCGCGCGGCGAGTCGGTCGCCCTCCTCGCGCTCGTCGATCCGATGACGATCACCCCCGAGGAGCGCGCCCGCGAGCTCGACGACGTCGGCATGCTGTCCCTCCTGGTGCGCGACCTGGGCGGCCTCGCCGGCGCCCGGTGCCGGTGACGCGCGAGGAGCTCGACGGCCTGGCCGGCCCGGCGGACCGCCTCGACTTCCTCCTGGCGCGGGCGATCGAGGCGGGGATCCTGCCGCCGGACGCCGACCTGCCGCGGCTGCGGCGGATCGTCGAGCTCTACCAGGCCAACCAGCGGGCGGCCCGCGCCTATCTGCCGCTCCCGACGCGCTGCCCCATCCACCTGCTCGCCGCCGCGGCGGGTCCGCTCCCGTCGCGCCTCGACCTCTGGAAGCCGGTGGCGGAGGGGGGGCTCGAGGTGCAGATCCTGCCGGGGGACCACTACACGCTGCTCCGCCCGCCGGCGGTCGACGGGCTCGCCGCGGAGCTCGCCCGGCTCCTCGCCGCGGCCGGCGACGCGCTCGGGCGGTGACCCGCCGCCTGCGGTCTTCAATCCCCAGCGGATGGTCCGTTGGGTCCCGAGGACGGCCGCCTGGAAGGGGGTTCGGGAGGGTGGTCCCGAGGGCGGTCGCCCGCAGCGGACCCAACGGGCCCACCACCCGGCGGAGCTGTCGCGTACGCAGCCTCGGTGTAGCAGCGTATACTGACAAGCTACCGGATGCCTGTCACGACCGAGCGGGTGAGGCCGGTACGCCTGCGGGACGACCCGTGGAACTCCCCCTCTCGACTCTGATCGCCTCCGCCGACCGCGGCGACGGCGAAGCTTCCGAGGCGCTCTTCGCGGCGCTCTACCGGGAGCTCCGCGGGCTCGCCCGCCGCGAGCTCGCGCGCTCGGGCCCAGGCGCCTCGCTCGGCGTCACCAGCCTCCTCCACGAGGCGTATCTCGACATGGCGCGGCGCGAGGGGGTCGCCTTCCCCGACCGCGCCCGGTTCCTCTCCTACGCGGCGCGGGTCATGCGCGGCCTGATCATCGACGGCCTCCGCCGCCGCCAGGCCGGGAAGCGCGGCGGAGGTTTCGAGATCACCTCGATCGACGGCAAGGACTTGGGCGGCGAGGGCCCGCCGAGCGATGCCGAGGAGATCGAGCGGCTCGGCCAGGCGCTCGACGAGCTCGCCGCCGTGGAGCCGGAGATCGCCCACGTCGTCGACCTCAAGTTCTTCTGCGGCTTCACCTTCACCGAGATCGCGAGCCTCCGCGGGGTGAGCGAGCGGACGGTGCAGCGGCACTGGGACAAGGCGAGGATCTATCTTCGCCATGTGCTGCGCGCGGAGATCCTCCCGTGAAGGGCGACCGCTGGCGGCTCGCCAGCCCGCACCTCGACCGGCTGCTCGAGCTCCCGGCCGAGGAGCGGCGGCCGTACCTCGCCGGCCTGGCGAGCGAAGATCCGGCGCTCGCCGCCGACCTCGAGCTCCTCCTCGGCGAAGAACGGTCCCTGCGCGACGAGAGATACCTGGAGCACGACGCGCAGGATCTGCTCGCCGAGTCCGACCTCGTGGGACAGGTCTTCGGCGCCTACGCGCTGCTCGAGCCCTTGGGCGCCGGCGGGATGGGCAGCGTCTGGCTGGCGCGGCGCAACGACGGGCGCTTCGAGGGGACGGCCGCGGTCAAGCTCCTCTCCGCCGCGCTCCTCGACAGCGAGGGAGTCGCCCGCTTCCGCCGCGAGGGCACGATCCTGGCGCGTTTGAAACACCCCCACATCGCCCATCTGATCGATGCCGGCGTCTCCGCGATCGGCCAGCCGTACCTGGTGCTCGAGCACGTCTCCGGCGAGCCGATCGACCGCTGGTGCGACAACCGGGCCCTCGACGTCGCGTCCCGCGTACGGCTCTTTCTCGACGTGCTCGCCGCCGCGGCGTACGCTCACTCGAATCTCGTCGTCCATCGCGATCTCAAGCCGTCGAACGTCATGGTGTCGACCGAGGGCCGGGTCAAGCTGCTCGACTTCGGCATCGCCAAGCTCCTCGCGGGGGGCGGCGAGGACAGCGCGCCGACCCCGGTGACGCGCGAGGCGGGGGGGGCCTTCACACCGGCCTTCGCCGCGCCCGAGCAGGTCTTGGGCGAGAGAGCGACCACGGCCACCGACGTCTATGCTCTGGGCGCCCTGCTCTATCTCCTCCTCGCCGGCCGCCATCCGGTCGACAGCGCCGGGACCTCGCCGGCCGCCTTGCTGCGAGCGATCCTGGAGACCGACCCCGACCGCCCGTCCGACGTGGTCGTCGACTCGCGCACGATGCCGGCGGCGCTTCGCGCCACCGCGGCCCGGCGCGCGAGCACCCCCGAGCGCCTGCGGCGCGAGCTCCGCGGCGACCTCGACACCATCGTGGCCAAGGCCCTCAAGAAGCGCCCCGAGGAGCGCTATGCATCGGTCACCGCGCTCGCCGAGGACCTGCGCCGCTACCTCGCCGAGGAGCCGATCCATGCCCGCCCCGACTCCTGGGCCTACCGCAGCGGGAAGTTCGCGCGCCGCAATGCGCGGAGCCTCGCCGCCGCCGCGGCGGCGGTCTTTGTGCTGACCGCGGTGGTGGCGTTCTACGGCGCCCGGCTCGCCGAGGAACGGGATCGGGAGCGCCTCGCGGCGCAGAAGGCGGCCCAGGTGAGCGAGTTCCTGACCGGCCTGCTGACCAACGCCGATCCCTTCGAGGCCGCCGATCGACGGGAGCCCACGGTGCGGAGCCTGCTCGACCTCGGCGCCACCCGGGTGCGCCATGACCTCGCCGCGCAGCCCGAGCTCCGGCGCGAGATGCTCACCCTCCTGGGCCGGATCTACGAGCGGCGCGGAGCCTACGGGCAGGCCCTGCCGCTGCTCGACGAGGCGGTCGCCCTCGGGCGCGCCCAGGGCCCGAGCCGCGCGCTGGCCGGGAGCCTGAACGATCTCGGCGTCGCGCAGGGCAAGAAGGCGCAGTGGGACGCCGCCCGCGCCACGCTCGAAGAGGCGCTCGGGATGCGGCGGCAGGTTCTCGGCGCGGAGCACCGGGACGTCGCCGTGACCGAGAGCGAGCTCGGCCGGGTGCTCTTCGACCAGGGGCGCCTGGACGAGGCGGAAGCGCACTTCCGCTCGGCCCTGGCGATCCGGCGCAAGGCGCTCGGGCCGGCCGACCACGAGACGGCGACGAGCCTGAGCGATCTCGGTCTCCTCCTGCGCGACAAGGGCGACCGGGCCGCCGCCGAGGCCCTGTTTCGCGAGACCCTGGCGGTGACGCGAACGACGCGCGGCCCGCAGCATCCGGACGTCGCCACGGCGCTCGGCAACCTGGCCCTGGCCGTCAACGAGCGCGGCGACCCCGCGGCCGCCGAGGCGATGTTTCGCCAGGCGCTGGACATCGGCCAGGCCAGCCTGGGAAGAGATCACCCCGCCAACGCGCAACGCCTCGCCAACCTGGCGGGTGCCCTGCGGCTCCAAGGCAAGCTCGCCGAGGCGGAGGCGAGAAGCGAGGAAGCCCTGGCGATCTCCCGGACGGCCCTCGGCCGGGACCACCCGGCCGTCTCCCGCCAGGAGGTGGGCCTGGCGCGCGTCGACCTCGACCAGGGCCGCCCGGCCGCCGCGAAGGCGCTCCTCCTGCACGCGCTCGCGGTCCAGCAGCGCAGCTATGCCGCCGGCGACTGGCGGCTGGGGATCACGGAGAGCCTCCTCGGCGTCGCCTACACGCGGCTCTCCCGCTTCTCCGCGGCCGAGCCCTGCCTGCTGCGCGCGCTCGAGCTCCTCCCCGTGGCACCGGCCTCCGAGGGGCCCAAGCCCCGCGAAGGCCGGGCGAACCGCGAGCGCCTCGTCGCCCTCTACGAGGCCTGGGGCCGGCCCGAGAAGGCGGCGCCCTACCGCTCGCCGCGGTAAGGCGACACCCTGTATCAGGAGTCGAGTCGGCCGTCTCCCGCCGTCGCTTTTTCCCGGGCGGCGCCCCGCAACGTCGGCGCATTGACGACGATGCGCGCTTGACTTCCAGTCTGGCTCGGCTACCATGAAAGGCCGATTCCCGTGCAGTGATCATTTGGGCGTCCTGCGGCGACCGCGAGACCCGTGCCGGTTTCGTGCCGTCCGTTGTCGGGCGCCATCCATTGGAGGATCTCGCGATGTCTCTCCGCCCCCGGCGCCGCCTTGCCGCCGTCTTCGCCTTCTTGCTCGCCGTCCTCTCATTCCCCCTCGCCGCCGTCGCCCAGCCGCTGCCTGACGTCACGATCGAGGCCAGCCTCGTCGCGCAGGCCGGCCGGCTCGACGACGGCCGGCTGCAGGTGCTGGTCGAGCTCGCCGACGCCCCGGCGGCGGTGAGCTACGGGAGCGCTCTCCACGGCGCCAAGAGCCGTGTCGAGGGACTGGCCGCCGCCCGCGTCGCGGGAGCGGCGCAGGTCCGCGTCGTGCGGAGCGCCCAGGAGAGGGCGGCCGCCGCGATCCGCTCGGCGGCGCCGGGGTCGACCGAGATCTACCGCGTCGCCCGCGCCTACAACGGCATCGCCCTCGCCGTGCCGCCGTCCGAGCTGCCGCGCCTGGCGAAGGTGCCCGGCGTCAAGGCGATCCACCCGCTGGTTCCCGAGCGCCCGACGCTCTCGACCTCGGTGCCCTTCCTCGGCGTGCCGCCGCTCTGGAACGACACGGCGGGCGTCGGCACCAGCTTGACCGGCGCCGGCATCCGCATCGGCATCATCGACACCGGGATCGACTACCTGCACGCCGACTTCGGCGGCACCGGCCTCCTCGCGAGCTACCAGGCGAACGACACCACGACCAACGCCGACGGCTTCTTTCCCACCGCGCGGGTGGTCGGCGGCACCGATTTCGCCGGCGACTCCTACAACGGCGGCAACCTCCCGGCGCCCGATCCAGACCCCATGGACTGCTACGGCCATGGCTCGCACGTCGCCGGCATCGCGGCGGGCGGCGGCGTCGACGCCTCTGGCAATGCCTACGCCGGTCCCTACGGCCCGGCGGCCCCCTTCGCCGCGCTCCGCATCGGCCCCGGCGTGGCGCCGCAGGCCTCGCTCTACGCCCTCCGCATCTTCGGCTGCGGCGGCTCGACCGGCCTCACCGTCCAGGCGATCGACTGGACGATCGACCCCAACGGCGACGACGACTTCTCGGACCACCTGGACGTCATCAACATGTCGCTCGGCTCGGACTTCGGCACCCTCTCCTCGACCAGCACGGTCGCCTCGCAGAACGCCGCGCTCGCCGGCGTCATCGTCGTCGCGGCGGCGGGGAACGCGGGCGACACCTTCTACATCACCTCCTCTCCCGGCAACTCGACGCGGGCGATCTCGGTCGCCGCCATCGCCGACTCCGGGGTTGCCGGCGCCGTCCTGCAGGTCAACTCGCCGCCGGCGATCGCCGGCGGCTTCGCGGCGGCGGCGGCCATCTTCACGCCCACCCCGCCGGCGCCCTCCGGGCAGACCGCCGCGGTCGTCCAGGCGCTCGACGCCGCCAACGCCTCCGGCCCGCTGACCACCGATGGCTGCACCGCGCTCACCAACGCCGCGGCGGTCGCCGGCAACATCGCGCTCATCGACCGCGGCACCTGCGGCTTCATCGTCAAGGTCCAGAACGCGCAGGCCGCCGGCGCCATCGGCGCCATCGTGATCGGCAACGTGCCGGGCGATCCGTCGTTGGTCTCGATGAGCGGCACCGCCCCTCCCGGCCCCGCGGTCACCATCCCCTCGGTCTTCATCTCCTCCGACGACGGTGCCAGGATCAAGGCCCAGCTGGGCGGCGGGGTCAACGCGACCCTGGCCGCGGCGACCGCCGCCGACACCGTCGCCATCTTCTCTTCCCGCGGCGCGCGGATCGGCTCGCCGGCGGCGCTCAAGCCGGACGTCAGCGCCCCCGGGTTGAGCATCACCTCGGTGCAGACCGGCCACACCTGCGTCGCCGGCGGCGGCTGCCTGGTGTCCGACCCCAGCGGCTTCCTTCCCGGCAGCCAATCGCTGATCCTCTCCGGCACCTCGATGGCGGCCCCTCACATGGCGGGCGTGCTGTCGCTGCTGCGCCAGCTCCACCCCGACTGGACGGTCGAGGAGCTCAAGGCGCTGGCGATGAACGGCGCCCTCCACGACGAGACCATCGGCTCGAACGGCTCCGGCGTGGTCTTCGCCCCCGGCCGCATCGGCGCCGGGCGCACCGATCCCACCGACTCGGCGCTCGCCCAGGTCACCGCCTTCAGCTCCGACGTCGCCGGCGCAGTGTCGGTCACCTTCGACACGCCGGTCGTCGGCAGCGCCACCCAGGTGCGGCACATCCGCCTCGCCAACCATGGTGCCGCCGCGGCGACCTACGACCTCGCGATCGACCTGAAGAACGACGCGCCGGGCATCGGCTTCTCGCTCCCCGGCGGCAGCAGCGTGACGGTGCCGGCCGGCGGCACCGTCGAGATCGACGTGCAGATGGACGCCACCGCCAACCTCATGCGGCACGTCGCCGACAGGACGCTCGCGCTGACCCAGGCCGCCCCCTCGCCGCTCACCTCCCTCGGCAATCTCGCCCGCCACTGGGACACCGAGGAGGAGGGCTACGTCGACTTCCGCGTCGCCGGCACGACGAAGCTCCGGGTGCCGGTCTACATGGCCGCCCGGCCGGCCTCGGCGATGGCCGCCGCTCACGTCCTCGTGACCGGCGGCGCCAACACCGGCGCGACGACGCTCGCCCTCTCCGGCACCGACGTCTGCACCGGGACGCTCGGCGCCGGCCCGCTCTGCACGGCGACCACCACGGCGCCGACCTTCGACGAGGTCTCGCTCGTCTCGCCCTTCGAGCTCCAGGCCGTCTCCGGGCTCGATCCGGTGAACGCGCCGCCCGACGCCGACCTCCAGTACGCCGGCGTCGCCTACGACCCGGCGACCAACCTGCTGCTCTTCGCGGTCACCACCTGGGGCGACTGGTCGACGCCGACCGAGACGGCGTTCAACATCTACATCGACAACAACTCGGACGGCACCTACGACCGCATCCTCTTCAACACCAACCCGGGGACCGCGGCGCAGCGCCTCTTCGGCACCTCCAGCGCCAACGGCCAGGACTCCTTCCTCACCCTGATCTTCAACCTGGCGACCAACGGCGTCGGCGTCGGGGCCTTCGTCAATCGGCTGTCGTCGGCGTCGATCGACAGCGCGCTCTTCCGCACCAACGTGATGATCCTCGCGGCGACGCCGGCGCAGCTCGGCCTGCCGGCGGGGACGACGAGCTTCAGGTGGAAGGTGCAGACCTGCCCCGGCTTCGCGCCCCTCTGCGGGCCGCTCAACGGCTTCTTCTACGACGAGGCGCCGGGGCCGTTCTCGTGGAACTACGCCGCCGCCTCGCAGGGGCTCAACTTCGCCGGCAAGCACCTTCAGCAGGACCTGAACGGCGCCGCGCTGCCGGTGACCTGGAACCTGGCGAACCTGGCCGCCAACGGCTCGCGGGGCGCCCTCCTGCTGCATCACCACAACGCCGCCGGCACCCGCGCCCAGGTGGTCACCGTCGAGGGCTCGCCGGCGGCGGACCTCGCCGTCGCCAAGTCGATGGCGCCCGCCAGCCCGGCCCTCGGGCAGAGCGTCACCTTCACCGTGACGGTCACCGACAACGGCCCCGACGACGCCAGCGGGATCGTCGTCGCCGACATCCTCCCCTCGGGGCTCACCTACGTCTCGGACGACGGCGGCGGCGCCTACGACTCCTCGACCGGCCTGTGGACGGTCGGCGCGGTCGCCAACACGGCGAGCGCCACGCTCCACATCGTGGCGACCGTCGACACCTCGGACGCGATCTCGAACACCGCGCAGATCGTCGCCTCGACGCCGCTCGACCCGAATCCGGCCAACAACCAGTCGACGGTCGCGGTCATGGCGCCGCGGGCGGCGGACCTCGCGCTGGCGATGAGCGTCAGCAGCCCGACGGTGCTGGTGGGGAGCTCGGTGAGCTACACCTTGAAGGTGACCAATCACGGCGGCGACCCGGCGTATGGCCTCGACGTCCAGGAGGCGTTCCCCAGCTATCCGCTGCTCAACCCCGCGAGCTTCACCGTCTCGCAGGGCGCCTACAACCCGGCGACCGGCCTGTGGAACCTCGCCAGCCTCGGCAAGGACGCCTCGGCGACGCTCGTCATCACCTTGAACGCCCCCAACATCGCCGGCGCGCTGACCGATCAGGGGACCGCCAGCGCCTCGACCGGCGATCCGGTCAACGCCAACAACACGGCGAGCGCCACGACCACCGTCCTCTCGCCCGCCGTCGTCACCGGCACCAAGACGGTGTCCGGCACCTTCACCCCCGGCGGCACCGTGACCTACACGATCGTGCTCTCGAACGGCGCCGACTTCGACCAGCAGGACAATCCGGGCAACGAGATGACCGACGTCCTGCCCGCGACGCTCACCCTGATCGACGCGGCGGCCACCTCCGGCACGGCGGTCGCGACCGTCGGCACCCACACCGTCACCTGGAACGGCGCCATCCCGGCGCACGGCTCGGTGACGATCACCGTCCATGCCACCATCCAGGCCGCCACCAACGGCCAGACGATCTCGAACCAGGCGGCGATCGCCTACGACGCCGACGGCAACGGCACCAACGAGGCGAGCGCCTCGACCGACGATCCGGCGGCGGGCGGCGCCACCGACCCGACCTCGTTCAAGGTGCTGTCGCCGGCCGCGGTCACCGCCACCAAGACCGTCGCCGGCACCTTCGCGCCGGGCAGCAGCATCACCTATACCGTGACGCTCACCAACCACGGCACCTTCACCCAGCTCGACAACCCGGGCGACGAATTCACCGACGTCCTGCCGCCCGAGCTGGTGCTGACCGGCGCCTCCGCCACCAGCGGCACGGCGACGGCGAGCCCGGCGACCAACACGGCGTCATGGAACGGCTCCATCCCCGCCGGCGGCTCGGTCACCGTCACCATCCACGCGACGATCTCGAGCGAGGCGGGCGGCGTCCGGATCTCGAACCAGGGCAACATCTTCTTCGACGCCGACGGCAACGGCACCAACGAATCGAGCGCTCCGACCGACGATCCCGGCGTCGGCGGCGCCGCCGACCCGACGGCCTTCACCGCCCTCGCGGTCGCCCAGATCCCGACCCTCTCCGCCCTGGGCCTCGCCGCCCTCGGCCTCCTCCTCGCCCTCGCCGCCGTCGCCGCGTTGCGCCGCCGGCGCACCGCCTAGAGCGCCAGGCCCACGTCTCGCCCCCGTCCGGCTCACGCCGGGCGGGGCGTTCGTATCTGGGCGGGACATCTTTTTGGTCGCAGTCAACGGGTCTCGATCCGGAGCCGGTTCGCCGGCTGTCGCCTTTTCCGCGCGGATCTCGATTATCTAGAGTGTCGAGCTGTTCACCTCTTCGATCCATCTCTGGGAGGATCCACTCATGTCTCACGACGACAATCAGGACGACAAGAGCCCGCTCGCGGTCAGCCGCCGCCAGCTGCTGGGAGCTCTGGGCGGCGCCTCCGCCCTCACTCTCCTGGGCGTAAACCCCCTCCGCGCCGGCCAGGGTGACCGCAATCGGGAGGGGGAGGAGGGAAACGAGGGGCAGGAGGAGGTATCGCTCCACACGCGCCTCGTCCGTGATTACGGCATCCGCTACCCCATCGTGAGCGCCGGCATGGCTTTCGTGGGGCTGCCCGAGCTGGCGGTTGCCGTTTCGAACGCCGGCGGTCTCGGCGTCTACGGCGCGGCGCCGGAGCCCCCTCCCGTCGTCGACGCGCGCCTCAGCGCGATCGCGAGCCAGACGAGCGCCCCCTTCGGGGTCGACTTCATCATCGCCTCCGGTCCCATGGGCGATTTCACGACGCAGGATCACATCGATGTCGCCGCCGCTCGTCGCGTGCCCGTCGTGGTGTTCCATTACGACCTGCCGCTCCAGGCCTGGGTCGATCAGCTGCACGCGGCGGGCTCGCGGGTCTGGGTTCAGGCGGGGTCGGTGGACGTCGCCGAGCGTGCCGCCGGGCTCGGCTGCGACGCGGTCATCGCGCAAGGAAAATCGGCCGGTGGCCACAATCACAACCAGACGATCCCGACGCTCGACCTCCTCGCCATGGTCCGCTCGCGCCTGCCTCGCCGCTGTCTCCTGCTGGCGGCCGGGGGCATCGCCGACGGCCACAGCCTGGTGCGCGCGCTGCGCGCCGGAGCCGACGGCGGTTGGATCGGGACTCGCTTCGCGGCGTCGACCGAGTCGTATGCCAACCCCGGCTACAAGGCCCGTCTGGTGAGCGCCAAGGGTAAGCGCGCCACCACGTTCACGACGGTCTTCGGCCCGGAATTCCCCAATGCCACCCAGCGCGTCCTCGCGAACCGGGCGGCGACCGAGCCGCCGTCGGCCCAACCGCCGGTCATCGGCTCGACCCTGCTGTTCCCCGGCGTCGTCAATGCCCCCTACGAGATGCCGAAGTACAGCGCCATCGTCCCCACCCGCGACACCACGGGGGACCTCGAGGAGATGGACATGCCCGCGGGCTCCGAAAGCGTGCTCGAGACCGTGCGCGTCGAGCCTGCCGCGGATATCATCGCGGAGATCGTGAGCGAGGCGGGGCGCCTCCTCGAGGATGGAAGCCGGGACGACGGTTGAGGCTTCCCGTTCGCTGGTCACCGAGGTCACAACATCGCCAGTCATCTCGGCTCCCGTGCGAACTGCGAGCCCGGAGCCGGCGCGGCCTCGCCCCGCCGTCCCTGGGCTTCGTCTCCCGGTCCCCGAGTTTCACCGCCGGGCCGCCCGGCGCCGCCGCCCGGTCCCCGAGTTTCGTCGCCGCGTCCCCTGGCTTCGATGCCCGGTCCCCTGGCTTCGCTGCCGTGTCCCGACCTTTCACCGCGGCGCCGCGCACCCAGCCTTCCCGGTCCCCAAGCTTCGTCGCCGTGTCCCCATAATTCGCTCGCGGGCTGCGCGATGGCCACCTTTCGCCGCCGCGGCGGCGATTTTCGCCGTCCCGCCACGGGCCCGCATGGCCGGGGGACGTCATTTCGCCCGCCGGCAACGAGGTTTCACCGCTCGGCCGCGTGATTTCGCGCCGCGGCGACCTCGGTACGCCGAGCGGCGGGACCGCCGCGGATCACTACTCCATGCTGGCGCCGCCGGCGGTCGCCGGCCTCGCCGAGCTCCTGGGCTCCTGCATCGAACGGGAGCTCGGCGCCGCACGGCGGACCGCGCCCAGGGAGCCGCGGACCGCGCTCCCGCCGCCGGCTCCGCAGACCCGTGCCCTCGATCCTGCAGACCTGCCTGGAGCCGCCGGAGCTCGATCGCTGGCGCTGCCCGCGGCGGGTGATCGTCGGCGGTGAGGGCGCTGCCGGTCGAGCTCGATCGGCCGAGCCCGGCGGCCGCGTCACGTGCTCAGCGTTTGCATACAATCTGAGCGTGGAAGATGTCGCGGCGCCCTGGATCTGCTATCACCTCTACTACCACCAGGACCTGAACCGGGCCGTCCGGCGGTTCGTCCACCCGCAGCAGGTAGCGGCGCGCCCGACCTTGCGCTCAGGCGTTCTAGCGTCATCTCTGAAGATTCAATAGGTCGGGTTTCGATTGGGCCGCAATTCGGCGGCGAGCCGCCGCAGCGCCGATCTGTGTCGGCCTCGGCCGTCCGCTTGTGTCGGACGATGTCGGACGATGTCGGACATACGGGCTTGCGGGCCGACCTCCCCTTCGCGCCGCATGGCACATACATTGCTCTTCCGAGGAAGAAAGGTTTCAAAAGGTTTCGTCCGGGCCGGCTCCTGCCGGTCTCAACCGATCGCCGGAAGAGCGATCACAATTCAGGGAGAGAAAAGCCATGTCGAAGAGAGTCCTCGTCCTCGCGCTCCTGCTCATCGCCGTCGCCGGCACCGCGTTCGCCAGCAGCACGTTCCAGGGGAGCTGCTCGAACATCACGTTCGCCTACGTCAACAACCAGGCCGCGCTGCAGGCCGTCTGCCTGCGGGCCAACGGCACCGCGAATCCCTCGACCCTCCTCCTCCAAGGCGTCGGCAACAACAACGGCACCCTGGTGCAGGGCTCGGGCGCGAGCACGTTCCAGCAGAGCTGCGGCAACATCCAGATCCAGGTCCAGGGCGCGCAGGTCGTCCTCTCGGCTCTCTGCCGGACGGCCGGCGGCGCCAGCAACCCGACGAGCCTGCCGCTCAACGGCATCGGCAACAACAACGGCAACCTGACTTACTAGATTCGCGGATGGCGTCAGGGAAGGTCGCGAGCCGCCGGGCGCTGTCGCTCCCGGCGGCTCGTTCTCGAGTCTAGGGACAGCGCGGGCAGGGGATGCGCGGGCTGCAGAGGGGGCAGGGGATGAAGCCGGCGAGGAAGTGCGCGAAGCCCGTCGCCGAGGTGGCCGCCGCGGCCACGTGAGCCGGCGCGGCCGGCGGCGCGGCGGCCTTTCGCTGCGCCGCCGGTGCGGCCCAGGCGCCTTGCGCCAGGAACAGTCCGGCGGTCACCAGCAGACAGGTGAGGAACCTTTTCATCGGGTTCTCCTCTCTTGGCGCCACCGGCCGAGGCCGGCTCACGATGGACCGGTTCGCCGCGGCGCCCTACAGAGAGAAGTGCCGAGACCGACCCGCGGCGGGCTACTGCACCGGCTGGGTTCCTGCCAGTCAGGGCGCGCGGGCTTCAAGCAGGCGGGCTGCGTGACGAGGGCTGCCCCGTACTTGCATACAATCCCAGGTGTGAAAGACGTCGGCGCGCCCTGGATCTGCTATCACCTCTACTACCATCAAGACCTGAACCGGGCCCTCCTGCGGTTCGTCCGCCCGGCGGTCGCCGAGCTCCTCGCGGCCGAGCGGATCGACAGCTTCTTCTTCATCCGCTATGGGCTGGGCGGCCCGCACATCCGCCTGCGCCTGCTGCCCAAGTCCGGCTGCGCCGCCCAAGTCGCCACGGCGGCCGAGGCGCGGGCGCGGGAGTTCCTCGCCGAGCTCCCGTCGACCTCGGCGCTCGATCCGGAGGCGCTCCGCCGCGGGGCCGAGGCCCTCGTCGCATCCGACCCCTATGAGTCCGACGTCGCGGTCTACCCGGACAACTCGTTCTTAGCCTTTCCGTTCCGGCCGGAGACCGACCGCTACGGCGGTCCCGAGCGGTTGGTCGATTCGCTGGACTTCTTCGCCGTCTCGAGCGCCGTGGCGCTCGAATTCCTCGCTGCATGCGGCGAGCAGCCGCGCTCCCGCCAGCTCGCGGTCGTCTTCTCCCTGCTGGTCCGCCAGGCGCTCCACTTCGCGCTCGACGAGGAGGAGCTGAGCGCGCTAGCGCGCTATGGCGTCGCGAGCTGGGGTGACGCGATGCCCTCCATCGTGGCCAAGGCGGATCGCGTCTTCGCCGAGCAGGGGGAGGTCTTCCGCCAGCTCTTCCAGCGCGAGCTCCTGGCGATGAGCTCGGCCGAACCGGACCGGCCGGCCGGCGAGGCCGCCGCCTGGCTCGGCGCGGCCGCCCGCCGGCTGTCCACGGCGATCGGTCGCGAGAATCGGGCCACCCGCCAAAAGATCGGCGTCAGCCAGCTCCATATGACGGCCAACCGCCTCGGCCTGAGCAACCCCGAGGAGGTCTATCTCAGCCGGATCGTCGCGAGCCTGATCGTCGAGCGGCTGTCCGGGGAGTCCGAGAGCGGCGGTGAGCTGCGCGACGCTCTCGCCGGCGCGCGGCCGGCCGTAGGCCTGCCGAGTCTGCGCGAGCTCGTGCCCGAGGCGATGACCGTCCTTGACGGAGGGGAGAGATGAGCGGCGCTCGCCCGCTGGCCTCGCCGAACGACTGCGAGGCTCCGGGCGCGGCGGTCCGTGCCACGTTCATGAACGTCGCGAAAGAGCTCGCCGAACGGATCTGGAGCTCTCGCGTCCAGGCCCGGGACGGCACGGTGACCTGGATCCGGCCGGGATCGTCGGGGCGCGGCGAGCCGATCGATCTTCGCGTGCGAGTCGACCCCTATCTCTACGACGGCAGCGCGGGGATCGCCCTCTTCCTCGCGGCTCTCGCTCGCCAGGACGCGGGTGGCGAGCATCGCGCGCGGAGCCTGGAGGCCATTGGTCCGGTCCGCCGCCAGCTCGCCGCGCTCGTGGCCGACCCGGTGCGGGCGGCCGGGCTCGACCGGCTGGGGATCGGCGGCATGATCGGCCTCGGCTCGCTGATCTATACCTTCCTGCGGATGGGTACGCTGCTCGACGAGCCGGAGCTGGTCGCCGAAGCCCACGGCCTGCTGGATCTCCTGACCCCCGAGCGGATCGCACGCGATGAGGCTTGTGACGTCCTCTATGGTGGCGCCGGAGCCATCCTCGCTCTGCTGGCACTGCGCCGGGTCGCGCCCGAGCCGGACCGCCACGGCCGCTCGCCGCTCGCGGTGGCCCAAGCCTGCGCCCGACGGGTGATCGAGCGGCAGCTGGCCGACCCTCCCGGAGCCTGGCAGACGCTCGCCGGCCTGCCGCCGCTCGGCGGCTTCTCCCACGGCGCGAGCGGGATCTGCCACTCGCTGCTCCGCCTGTACGCGGTGACCGGCGACCGCGAGCTACTGGAATCCGCGCGGCGCGGCACCGCCTTCCTCGAGAGCCTGTACTCGCCCGAGCACCGCAACTGGCGGGACCCCAGGGTTCCCGAGAGCTATCAGACGAGCTGGTGCAGCGGCGCCGCCGGCATCGCGCTGTCGCGCCTCGACGAGCGCGCCGCTGGAGGTGAGGCTGACGACGGGCTCGCGACGGTTCGCACCGCCCCCATGACGGCGGTCGACCATCTCTGCTGCGGCAACATGGGGCGAGTGGAGACGCTCCTCGTCGCGCACCAAGCCACCGACGATGAGGAGTCGAGGAGCGCGGCGGAATCGCTGGCTTGCGAGGTCTTGCACCACGCGCGCCTCGACGGGGACTTTTGTTGGCGTGCGGAGCAGGGGCCGGGCCTCTTCGATCCGGCCTTCTTCACCGGCGCCGCGGGGCTCGGCTATGCCTTCCTGCGCCTAGCGCGCCCAACGGACCTTCCCTGCGTGCTCCTCCTGCAATAGCCGTCGTTACGCGCTGACGCGCTCGGGGACAGGCGGCTGCCTGACGCTCACGCCCGCGAGCTGAGGCGCGCATCCTCCCGGCTCGCGCGAGGCGGCGGCGGAGGCGACGGCCGGCTACTCGTATCGCAGAGCCTGGTAGGCGCGATCCGCTCTGCCCCGGCAGGTAGCCGCAGCATGGTTAGTCTCGTCCTGACCTTCAAAATCAAGAGTATTGCGGCACAATAAAAATTCGTATAGGCTGAAAAGGAGAGAGGGGCTACTGAGCAGTGCAGTCTCCGACGTTAATTCCCCGGCCTCCTGAGGCGCAGCTCCCACCGTTGATCGTACGGATCGCCGGACTTCCTGGAACCACTCTCGCCCCCTTCTCCAGCCCTCGCTGTCTCGAGCTGCTGGAGGCCGAGCGCGCTCACCGCGCTGCCATGGCCTCCGCGCGTGCAAGCTTCGCCGAGACCCTCGCAGAAGCTCTACCTCGATTCCCTGCCGAGACGCGCCGCTTCCTTCTCGCGGTGAAGCGCGATGCGTTCAACGGCCGAGAGCTGAGCCGGCACGCTGCCCATCCGGAATGGGCGACTCTCGACCGCTTGTCTTGCGGCCAGGCGGAGGAGCTCCTGGCCCTCGAAGCGGAGGCCCAGCGGCTCGACGCTGAGCTTCGCCGCTGCGTTGAACGGGAGCACACCCGGGAGCGGCGCCATCTCTTCGAGCATCTGGCGGATACCCGGTTTCTCCGCGGCATCGCTCTCACCAGCCAGGAGCTGGTCGACAGGGCGCTGGAGCTCTCCCGCCGGCCGGCGGGCTGCTTCGACCGGCGGGCGCGGAAGGTCGAGCAGAGTCTCCTGCGCTTCGTGACCCGAGCTGTGGCGAAGCTGTCGCCCTCTTCGACCCTGACCACGTTCGCGCTGAGTGCCGTCAGCGAGACCGCCGACCACGGAAGACTGGCCGCCCTCGATGCCAGTCTGAGCGAGGTCTCTCTTGTGCGTGTCGACCGCTATATCCTCAACGCCTATCTCGCGCTGCTGTCGCACCACCCGCAGGTGCGCGCTCGCTGCCTTCTCGCGCTGAACGACACGGCGGAGGAGATCGAGCCGGGGCGCTACCGGCTCCTACGCCCTGGCCATTGGCAACTCGACGGGGAGCATCACGAGCTTCGCTACCTGTCCCAGGCGCAGGTGAGGGTGACCCTGAAGGGCGATCTCACCGGTCCGCTATGCCGCGTGCTCGCCGCGGGGCCGGTCCTCTATGCCGACGCCATCCGACAGCTGGCGAGGACCGGGATGGCACGCGACCGAGATGGCGAAATCCACTCTCGCATCGAGAAGCTCCTGTCAGCGGGCTTCCTGATGCTGCTCCCTCCATGGCCCACGCACGAGCCTCGTCTCGAGGAGAGCCTGCTTGCCTTCCTGCGCTCACTGGAAGCGGACCACGCTCTGGACCAGGCGCTCGGCGAGGTGACCCGCTCCCTGGAATTGGTGCTGGATTTCGAGCGGGGCTACGCCTCGGCACTGCGGCCCGAGCGCGCGGCGCGATCGATCGTGGCGGCGCTCCACCGGCTGGGAGCCGCCGTCGATCGGGTGGCCGGCATCGAGCCTCGCGAAACGGAGCAGCGCGCCCAGCTCCTGCACGAGGACGTCGTGCTCGTGCCTGCGGAGGCGGATCTGGAACGGCCGGAAGTCTTATACATCTCGCCGCAGCAATCCACGGCGATCCTGGATTGCGCGGAGCTACTGTCCAGGTTTGCGTCTCTCTACAACCATCGCCACGACCTCTTGCACACTCTCGTGGCCTTCTGGGCCAACCGCTGGCCCTCGCGGCGGGAGATCCCCCTGCTCGAGATCTTCTGGGCGGCGCAGCCGCTATGGCGGGAATATCTCCGGTTCGATGTTCACCATCGTTTCCTGCTCAGCTCCTTCAACCCTTCGTGCCTGCCTGCCATCGACAACCTGGACCGCCTGCGCGAGCAGATCTTCGGCGAGGCCCAGGCATCGATGCGCGAGGGAGCATCCGGCTGCACCCTGTCGCCGACGAGTCTGAAGGCTCTCGTGGACTACATTCCGGCTCGCTATCGTCCACTCCTCGGCTGCTCCGTCTTCGCCCAGCCCGCGACCCCGGACAGCCGGCTATGGGTGCTCAACCGTCTCTTCGAGGGGACCGGCCGCTATCTCAGTCGTTACGGATCGGTTTTCGAGGAGCTGACTCGCAGCCGCTTCAGCGAGCACTTCCGACAGCGGTCCACGGTGGAGGTCGAAGGCGAGGAGGTCGAGCTCCTGGACCTGATGTTCACCTCTCTCGGCACGACGAACGCCCATACCCCGCAGACGCCGCGAGTCCTCCAGGCGCCGGGCGAGCACGTCCGCTCCTTCAGAAGCAACCGAGTGCTGCTGCGTGACCTCCGGGTGCGGGCAGACCTCTCCCGCGAGACCTTCCAGGTCATCGACTCGAGGGAGCGGCGGCTGTTGCCGGTCCACCTCAGCAGCCTGAGCCATCTCAAATTGCCGGAGATCCTACGCTTCCTCTCGATCTTTGGACCCTACGAGGTCCGCCAGGTCTTCCCACGGCCGCGGTGTACCGCCCTGGGAGCCTTCGAGCGCTTGACCTGCGGCCCCCTGGTCGTCCAGCGCAAACGGTGGGAGCTCGACGTGTCCTCGATCGATGCGGGCAATGCGCATGAGCCCGAGCACGAGACATTCCGTCGCGTCCAGGCCTGGCGTCTATCGGTCAACCTGCCCCTGCAGCTCTTCGTCTATGAGCCGATTCATAAAAAAGACGATCCCGTTCATGTTTTCAAGCCGCAGTACCTCGATCTCAGCTCCCCTTCGCTGCTCGGGGTCTTTGTCTCGATCCTGAGAAAAGCTCCGGGCCGCCTGCTCTTCGAGGAGCCCCTGCCATGCTTCACGGATTTCCCCCACGATTCCGCCGGCCAATCGAGAGCCATCGAGATACAGATCGACAGTTTGGCGCTACGGCCGCGACGACCAGAAATTGACCCAAGCGTGCCGGCCGTCCCACGGCCTGGACGGTCCGGGCTGACTGACTCTCGCGCTGAGGGGCCGGGAGGGCTTGCTGCGCTGCTCCGAGTACCCGCGACCCACTCTGCTTCCGGTCATCCCGAGGGGCATTGACCAGCAGCAGAGACGCAGCCCAAACCGAGGACTCGGGGATTCCCCTCGATACCTCACGACAAGGAGGTCCATCATGGACGAGAAGAACGAGAGAAAAGAAGACATCGAGAACCTGGAAGTTGAGGCGCTGAAGGATGCAGACCTCGAGGACGTTGCCGGCGGTGACAGCAATGGCTCTAGCTCCTGTTGCACCTACAACAACAGGGGTGCTGATACCTAGCCGGAGTTATGGGCCAAAAATAAAAGCCAAATGACCAATGTGGGTACCGCGTCGCAGAGCGACCCGTCGTGGCGCGGTACCCTGCTCCTCAAACAGGAACAGAACGCAGGCACGGCGATATCTAGCGATCTGCGGCCACCGGCGACCCCGTCGGGGTAGCGCCCTGTTCAGAATGAGCCCACTTCTCTGGGGACCACGAGATGAAGATCGTTCTCGCCCATCCACCGTTCGACGATCCCACGATTCCCTACCACTCGACCGCGTACCTGGCGGGGCACCTCGTCCACTGCGGCTTCACCGACGTCGCGATACGCGATGTTAACATCGAGCTCGTCAACTGGACGTTCGAGCCTCAGGTGTCCGCCGCGTTCCATGAGGAAGCGGCGAGGCGCTTGCGAAGTTTCGAGCGGCAGGCCTCTCTCACCTTCCCCGGGCAGGACGAGTATCTCGGGCTCTGGCGCCGGCGGTCCGTCTCGTTCGACGAGTTGCAGCACGCCGTCGCCGGCATGCGCGATCGCGAGTCCTTCCTCCACTTCCCCGAGTACGACCGTTACCGGTTCACGATCTCGGAGTATCTGAATCTGCTCGGAGCCTTGAGCTATCCGTGCGGATTCTCGAGCTTCCACCCGGTCAGCCGCGGCCGTTTCTCGGCGTACAACCTCCGAGATCTCTTCGACGAGGCGCTCACCGCGAAGATCTGCCAGGTCTTCGATCGCTTTCTCGAGGAGCGTCTGGCGGTCGATGCCGAGCTCTCCGCCGCCGACTGCCTCGGCATCAGCATCGTCTACGACCATCAGCTCTTCCATGCATTGCATATGGCACGCTGGGCAAAACGGCGCTGGCCCGAGAAGCAGATCCTCCTCGGCGGCACGGCCATCAGCCAGCTCTACAAGTACATCCGCGACAAACAGTTGATGAAAGCGTTCTTCACGGTCTGCGACGGCATCGTCGTCGGCGAAGGCGAGACCGCCCTCTGCCAGCTTGCGGATGCCGGAGGCGAGGTCGTTCCCGGGATGAAGGTCAACAATCTCATCTCGTACGATCGCGCCGCGGACCGGCTCTACCTGCCCGATCACGTCCACTACGAGAACGTCGCGGCCCTCGGCCGTCCGCTCTTCCGCTACCCCTGGGACCTCTATCTCTCCCCTGAGCGCGGCATCAACTATTCGCCGACGCGCGGTTGCTATTGGAATCGCTGCACGTTCTGCGACTATGGGCTCAACAATTCGAAGCCGACCTCGCCGTGGCGCGAGCGGAGGGTCGACCAGGCGGTCGACGACCTGCGCGCATCGGTGGCAGAGACCGGCGCGCGGTTCGTCTACTTCGCGGTCGACGTCATGTCCCCCGCCTATCTCGATCGGCTCTCGGACGCGATCCTCGACGCCGGCCTGGATATCCGTTGGAGCGCCGAGCTGCGTCTCGAGAAGGTCTTCTCCTACGAGCGCTGCGTCCGGCTGGCCAGGAGCGGCTGCGTCTCCATCTCCTTCGGCATGGAGTCCGGGAGCCAGCGCATCCTCGACCTCATCGACAAGGGGACCCAGGTCGCCTTCATGGGCGAGACCATGAAGAACTTCACGGCGGCTGGGGTCGCCGTCCAGATCATGGCGTTTTCCGACTTCCCCTCCGAGACCCAGGCCGAGAAGGAGGAGACCTACCGGTTCCTCCACAAACATGCTTCCTACTGGTCTGCCGGAGGGCTGGGAACCTTCCAGCTCACCGGCACGGCGATCGTCGCCAAAGACCCTGCCCGTTTCGGCATCCATCTGGTGGAGGCAGAGGACGTCGACATCGTGCGGGCGGTTGCCTACAGGATCGACGGAGGCTCGCAAGAGGACGAGTCGAGGGCGATGCTCACCGAGGATCGCGATGCATCCTTCGACTCCGACGGCGGCATCTTCCCCCAGCGCCTAGGCAGGCCATGGGCCGGCGGCACCGACGCCCTCCACAGCATGATCTATTACGATGCCTACGGCAGATCGTTTTTCCGCGACTATGCCGCATCGAACGTTGATGGGACGCGCCCGGCCTCGGCGGATCAGCTCCGTTCCTGCACCCTCGTCCTGCCGGGAGTCGTCAAGGACTCGCCGTTCGACATCGGGAAGATCCTCGCCGAGCGCCGGGCCAGGGAGGCATACCTGAAGCAGCTGGCCAAGGTCCCTCGCGAACCGACGCAGGCGGCCTTCCAGGAATGGGCCGCCGGCCGGCCTCCATTGGCCGCCGAGCTCAAGCGGTCCGGCTGGATCATGTCGGGCGTCTGGTGCGCGCGATTGAACCCGCTCGTCTACAGGCTGCTTTCCACCCATCCGCAGCCCGTCGTCCTCGGCGATCTTCTGGCGGCAGTGGACGAGCCCCTCGCGACCAGGCTCCTCGGCTACTTCCAGAAGCTGGCCGAGCACAGTCTGGTGGAGTTGAAATTGCCGGCGGACGCATGGCCTTTGGAGGAAAGGAGGCTTTCCTCGACAAGGCAAGGTGCCACAGCCGTGGCCTGAGCCCAGCAGCGGACCGGCCATGCGCGAGAAGCGCATCGAGAGAGCCGATCGGCGCAGCGCCCTCGGCTCACGTGGATGCCACTCGGCCTCAGGTGGCGACGCTCTCCCGGCCGCCGGGCTCAAGTAGGCAGCCGCAGCGCGATCGCCTACTGCACCTGCTCTTTGGTCTTCAGGAACTTGAGGCCCGGCCACTCCTCGCCGGTCGTCTTCAGGTGCCAGGAGTTCCTGGCGAGGAAGACGGGCGAGCCGTTGTGGTCGTCGGCCATGCTGCCGTAGTTGGCGTTGTCGAAGCGCTTCAGGGCCTGGACGTCGGGGGCCTCCACCCAGCGGGCGGCGTAGATCGAGGTCCCCTCGAAGTGCACCGGGACGTCGTACTCGGTGCGGATGCGGTCGGCCAGGACGTCGAACTGCAGCGCCCCCGCCACCCCCACGATCCAGTCGGTCCCCAGGCGCGGCCGGAAGACCTGCGCCGCCCCCTCCTCGGCGAGCTGGAGGAGGGCGCGGCCCAGGTGCTTGGCCCGCATCGGGTCCTCCGGGCGGACCTTCTTGAGCAGCTCGGGGGCGAAGCTCGGGATGCCGGTGAAGCGCAGCTCCTCGCCCTCGGTCAGGGCGTCGCCGATGCGCAGGTTGCCGTGGTTGGGGATGCCCAGGATGTCGCCCGCCCAGGCCTCCTCGGCGAGCTCGCGCTCCTGGGCGAGGAAGAGGAGCGGATTCTGGATCGCCATGGCCTTGCCGGTCCGCACGTGGAAGAGCTTCATGCCGCGGCGGAAGCGGCCCGAGCAGAGGCGGACGAAGGCGACGCGGTCGCGGTGGCGCGGGTCCATGTTCGCCTGGATCTTGAAGACGAAGCCGGTGACCGCGGCCTCCTGCGGATCGACGGTGCGCTCGGCCGCCGGCTGCGGGCGCGGCGAGGGCGCCAGCGCCACCAGGCCGTCGAGCAGGCCGCGGACGCCGAAGTTGTTGAGCGCGCTGCCGAAGTAGATCGGCGTCAGGTGGCCGCCGCGATAGGAGTCGACGTCGAAGTCCGGGCAGAGGCCGCGCGCCATCTCGACCTCTTCGCGCAGGCGCTCCAGCGCCGACGCCGGCAGCGCGGCGTCGAGCCGCGGGTCGCCGAGGCCCTCGAGGACCTCGCCCTCGTTGACGACGCTCCGCTTGCCGCGGTCCATCAGCACCAGGCGGTCGCCGAAGCAGGTCGTAGCAGCCGAGGAAGGCCTGGCCCTGGCCGATGGGCCAGGCGGCGGGGGTCACGTCGAGCGCCAGGGTCTGCTCGATCTCGCCCATCAGCTCGAACGGGTCGCGTCCCTCGCGGTCGAGCTTGTTGATGAAGGTGATGATCGGCACGTCGCGCAGGCGGCAGACCTCGAAGAGCTTCCGCGTCTGCTCCTCGATGCCCTTGGCGGCGTCGATCACCATCACCGCCGAGTCGACGGCGGTCAGCGTCCGGTAGGTGTCCTCGCTGAAGTCCTCGTGGCCGGGGGTGTCGAGCAGGTTGAAGGTGCAGCCGGCGTAGTCGAAGGTCATCACCGAGGCGGTGACCGAGATGCCGCGCTCGCGCTCGACCTTCATCCAGTCCGAGCGCGCCCGCCGCGCCTCGCCGCGCGCCTTGACCGCCCCGGCGGCCTGGATGGCGCCGCCGAAGAGGAGGAGCTTCTCGGTGAGCGTGGTCTTGCCGGCGTCGGGGTGGGAGATGATGGCGAAGGTGCGCCGGCGCGCGATCGGATCGCTCGAAGGGTCGTTCATCGGGTTCCTTGGGGTGCTCGGGGCGCCGCGGCCCCGGAGCGTGGAGGGTAGCAGAGTCCGCCGCAACCAGAACGGTCCGGCGCCGCGCCGCATTCCCGCCCCGCGGACCGGGGCGGCGCTCAGCCGGGGTCGACGATGCGGGCGGGGGCGATGCCGCCGGCGAGGCGGCGGGCGAGCGCCTCGCGGGGCAGCGGCCGCCGGGAGGCGGCGAGGACGACGTTGCCGAAGCGACGGCCCCGCAGGTGCACGGGGTCGACGAGGAGCGCGACGTGGGCGAAGACCGCCGCGGCCACCGCCGCCTCGGCGCGCGCGGTCTCCAGGTCCACGCCGGCGGGGACGTTGGCGAGGTAGACGCCGCTGGGATCGAGCACGCGGGCGACCTCGGCGAGGAAGCCGGGCGTCGCCAGGTGAGCGGGCACCGCGTCGACCTCGAAGGTGTCGCGCAGCACCGCGTCGAAGGAGCCGTCGGGCTCGGCGGCGAGGCCGGCCAGGGCATCGGCGGCGCGCCGCCGCAGGCCCGCGATCCCGGCCAGGCCGAAGGCGCCGGTGACCAGCGCCAGCAGCTCGGGGTCGATCTCGAGGACGAGCTGGGCGGAGCCGGGGCGCGTCGCGGCGACGTAGCGCGGCAGCGTGCACCCGCCGCCGCCGAGATGGGCCACGCGGAGCGGCGAGCCGGGCAGGGCGGCGAGGTCGAGCACGTCGCCCATCCAGCGCACGTACTCGAACTCCAGCCAGGTCGGGTCGTCGAGGTCGACATAGGAGCTGTCGAGGCCGTTGACGACGACGAGCCAGCCGGCCGGGTTGGCGGCGTCGGGCACCAGCTCGACGACGCCGCGGCTCACCCGGTGAGATCCGCCAACGCGGGCATCGTGACCGCGGCGGAGCTCGCGGCCAGCGAAGTGCCGCGGCATCTCAGGCGGAGACGGGCGCGGCGCTCGCGCCGGGCAGGCCGAGCGCCCGGCGGCGCGCCTCGATCCAGGCTCGCGCCTCCGCCTCGGACTTGAAGAACTCGATCGGGAAGCGATCGGCGGTGTTGGCCTTGAAGAGGTTCATGGCGGTGAAGACGAGCTTGGCGATCACCCGCGCCTTCATCGGCGCCCCGTAGACGGCGACGCCGGCGAGCGGCAGCTCGCGCACCGTGCGGCTGGCGTCCTTGCGCCCCTCGGGATGGATCGACTCGAGGTGCGAGAGGTCGAGGAGGAAGAAGACCCGCGGGTGGTTCTTCGACCAGGCCAGATGCAGGCGGTCGAGCTCCTTCGCCTCCGCCTCGCTGACCGGACCGGCCAAGCGCATGAAGAGGATGTCAGGGTTCTCGAGATGCGTCGTGTGGCGGCCGATCGCTTCGCTTTCCATCATCGGCGCATCTTACTGTTCAGCGGTCTTTTGTCGAGCTGCAGGAAGGCGCTACCACGTCGTCTCTCGGCGTGCGTGGTGACGGAAGAACGATACCGGGTCGTCGCCTACCGGACTTCGCGGGGCGCGGGCAGCGCCGCCGATGCCAGGGCTGCGGTCGGTGCGCCCTCTCTCGACGGCTCAGGCGGGCGAGGGGGCGGCCGCGGCGTGCGCGCCGGCCGGCCCGAGCTCGCTCCGGCGCTCGTCGATCCAGGCCCGCGCCTCGGCCTCGGTGTCGACGAACTCGATGGGGAAGCGGTCGGCGGTCTTGCTCTTGAAGAGGTTCATGGCGGTGAAGACGAGCTTGGCGAGCACCCGCGCCTTGATCGGCGCGCCGAAGGCGGCGACGCCGGCGAGCGGCAGCATGCGGACGGTCCGGCTCGCCTCCTTGCGCCCTTCGGGGTCGATCGACTCGAGGCGCGAGAGGTCGAGGAGGTAGAAGACCCGCGGGTGCTCTTGGCCCCAGAGGCGGTGGTAGACGTTGATGTCCATCGCCTCCTGCTCGCTCACCGGCCCCGCGAGGCGCATGAAGATGATGTCGGGCGGCTCGAAGTACGTCGCGTGGCGGCCGATCTCGCCGCCGGGCTGTCTGTTGGGCATGGTCTGCGCATTTTACCAATTCTTGCAGATCTGTCTAGCCCTGGCTCGCCCCGCGGCCTGCCGCCGCCCGTCCCGCCAGCCGGCCGGTGACCCAGGCCCAGGAGAAGTTGTGGCCGCCGATGGGGCCGAAGGCGTCGAGCATCTCGCCGCAGAGGAAGAGGCCGGGGTGGCGCCGGCTCTCGAGGGTGCGCGGATCGACCTCGGAGAGCGCGACCCCGCCGCCGGTCACCTCGGCGCGGGCATAGCCCTCGTCGCCGGTCCATGGCAGCGGGTAGCGGGCGAGCGCGGCCGCGAGGCTCCGGCGCTCGTCGCGGCGGAGCTGCGGCGCCAGGCGGCCGGCCGGTACGCCGGCCGCGGCGAGGAGGACGGCGGCGAGCCGGTCGGGGAGATGGCGGCCGAGGAGCGTGGATACTTTGCCGGGAGCGATGCGGAGGGCCTCGTCCCAGGCCGCCTCGTCGAGCTCGGTCCAGCGCACCAGGAGCGGCTGGCGCGGACCGCTCCCGGTTTCCGCCGCCCGGCGCGAGCGGACGGCCAGGTGCGAGAGGTCGAGCACCGCCGGACCGCTCCAGCCGCGATGGGTGAAGAGGAAGCCGCCGCGCGCGGTCGCCGCGCGGACCCCCGGGCGGAGACCGGGGGCGGTGAGCGCGACGCCGAGCGAGATGCCGGCGAGCGCCGCGTGCGGGTGGGGCGCGGCGGTGAGCGGGGTCAGCGCCGGGTAGGTGGGGTGGACGGCGTGCCCGAGCCGGCGGGCGATCTCGATCCCCCGGCCGTCGCTCCCGGTGCCGGGGAGCGACAGGCCGCCGGTCGCCAGCACCACCGCGGCGGCGCGGATCGGCTCCCCGTCCTCCAGCCGGATCGTCCAGGCATCGCGCTCGGCCTCCCACTCGTCCGGCCGCTCGTCCGGATGCCCCGGCGGCGGCACCAGATCGGCGACGGCGGCGCCGAAGCGGCGCTCGACGCCGCGGCGCAGAGCGAGGCCGAGGAGCCCGTCGCGCACGTCGCGGGCGCGGCTCGAGGCGGGGAAGAGCTTGGCCGTCGCCGGGTCGGCGGGGTCGGTGCCCGGCTCGACGACGAGGGGAATCCCCACCTCCCGCTCGACGAAGCGGCGCTGCTCCGGCCAGAGGCCAGGAGAGGAGGATCTTGCGCAGGGTGTGGGGCGAGGAGTCGGTGACGAAGCGCTCGGGCGCCGCCACGGCCGGGAGGACGTTGCAGCGTCCGCCGCCGGAGACCAGGATCTTGCGCCCGCCGTCCGGCGTGCGCTCGAGGAGGAGGACCCGGCGGACGGGATCCGCCGCCGCGGCGGCGGTGATCGCCGCGGCGAGCCCGGCCGCCCCGGCGCCGACGACGACGATCGGCAGCTCGGCGATCGGCCTAGCGTCCCATCTGCCGCCAGAAGAGCAGCGCGCTGATGAAGAGGCCGATGACGACGACCGCGGCGCGCGCCTTCTCGCGGCCGATCCGCCGCGCCAGGCGGGCGCCGCCGTAGCCGCCGGCGACGGCGCCGCCCAGGATGACGAGGGCCGACGGCCACTCGACGATGCCGCGGAAGATGAAGTAGCCGGCGGCGATGCCGTTGATGCACATGCCGAAGAAGTTCTTGAGGCCGTTCATCGCCAGGATGTCCGAGAGCCCCAGGAAGCCGAGGATGGCGAGCATCAGGATGCCGACCGCGGCGCCGAAGTAGCCGCCGTAGACGGCGACGGCGAACTGCAGCAGCACCGCCGCCGCCCAGTGCTTCCAGGAGATGCCGCGCGCCGGCGGCGGCGCGTCGCCGGCCGCCTCTGCATTCGGCTGCCGCGGCCGCCGCCGCTCGCGCCGGCGGGCGACGATCCCCTGGACCATGAAGAGGGCGGTGGCGAAGAGCACCAGGAGGGGCGCCAGGCGCGCGAAGGCGTGCTCGGAGGTGCGCAGCAGGAGGACCGAGCCCAAGGCGCCGCCCAGGAGGCTGGGCGCCAGCAGCGTCTTCAGCCACTCGCGGTGGGTGACGACCTCGCGGCGGTAGCCGAACATGCTCGCCGCCGCGCCGGGCAGCAGGCCGACCGTCGACGTCGCGTTGGCGACGATCGACGGTTGGCCGAGGAAGATGAGGGTGGGGAAGACGAGGATGGTGCCGCCCCCGGCGAGCGCGTTCATCATCCCGCCGCCGATCGAGGAGGCGACCAATGCGGTCACTTCGAGCGGCGTCATGGCGGCGGGAGGAGCGGGCAGCACGTTCCATCCCTTGTCATCCTGAACGAAGTGAAGGATCGGGCGGCGGGCATCTCGCGCTCCGTCTTCCCCCGCCCAGATCCTTCGCTGCGCTCAGGATGACAACGTGGAGTCATGCTTCAGGATGACGACGTGGAGCCATGGTCAGGATGAGCCGGTCTTTTAGTAGTGCCCGAGCACCGGGTGCGGCCGGTAGGGCTCCTCGAGACTCTTCCTCTCGGCGTCGTCGAGCTCCAGGCCCAGCGCGGCGCCGGCGTCCTCGAGATGCGGCAGCTTCGTCGCGCCGACGATCGGCGCCGTCACCCCCGGCTGGGCGAGGAGCCAGGCGAGGGCCACCTGGGCCGGCTCGACGCCGCGGCGCCGGGCGATCTCGACCACCCGGTCGACGACGGCGAAGTCGTAGTCCTCGTAGTACATCTTCTGCGCGTAGTCGTCGGAGGTCGAGCGCGCGGTCTCGCCGCCGCGCTCGCCCCGCTCGCCGCGCTTCCGGTTGCCGGCGAGGAAGCCGCGGGCGAGCGGGCTCCAGGGGATGACCCCCACCCCCGCGTGACGGCAGAGGGGGAGCATCTCCCGCTCCTCCTCGCGATAGACCAGGTTGTAGTGGTTCTGCATGGAGACGAAGCGCGGCCAGCCGCGGCGCTCCTGGAGGTCGAGCGCCTGCGCGAACTGCCAGGCGGACATGCTCGACGCCCCCAGGTAGAGCGCCTTGCCGGCGCGGACGACGTCCGCCAGGGCCGCGAGCGTCTCCTCGACCGGCGTCTCCTTGTCCAGGCGGTGGATCTGGTAGAGGTCGACGTGGTCGGTGCCCAGGCGGCGGAGCGAGGCGTCGATCGCCTGGAAGATGTGCTTCCTCGACAGGCCGCGGTCGTTGGGCCCCGGGCCGGTGGGGAAGAAGACCTTGGTCGCGATCACCACCTCGTCGCGGCGGGCGAGGTCGCGGATGGCGCGGCCGAGGATCTCCTCGGAGGCGCCGTCCGAGTACATGTCGGCGGTGTCGAAGAAGTTGATCCCGAGCTCGAGGGCGCGGGCGAAGAAGGGCCGGCTCGCGGCCTCCGGCAGCACCCAGGGGCGCCACTCCGGGGTGCCGTAGCTCATGCAGCCGAGGCAGATGCGCGAGACCTTGAGGCCGGTCGCGCCGAGGCTCACGTAGTCCATGGCGCGGGATCGTAGCACCCGGCTCGCGCCGAGGTGGGTCCAGCTCTATTGGCAGGGGGCCTGCTGCAGGCAGCCGAGCAGCCGGGCGCGGACCGTGAGGTGCTGCAGGGTGACGTCGTTCCCCTGGTTCCAAGCGGCCACGAAGCGGCCGTTGCGCCCGGCGAGGACCGGCCAGAACTGGTCGCCGGCGGCCGTCACGTTGAGGCGGAAATCGTGGTCGATCAGCGGATCGCCTGCGGCGGTGAAGGAGCGGCCGAAGACCCCCGCCCCGTCGCCGTCGCGCCGCTTGTAGTCCGTCCAGACCACGACGAAGCCGCCATCGGGGCTGGATGCGATGTCGCCGATCACCTGGCCGCCGAGGCCGAAGCGATTGAGGGTGATCACGGCACCGACGGGCTCGCCGTCAGGGGCGAAGCGTTGGGCCATGACGTTGTCGCCGATGTCGAAGGCCGTCCAGGCGACGGTGAAGCTGCCATCCCTCGCCATGCTCAGGGCGGCCACGTTCTGCGGCGCGCCCGAGCCGACGATCCGCTCGTCGTCGAGCGGCTGGCCGGCGGCGGTGAGGCGCCGCAGCACCAGGGTGTTCGGGTCGAAGTAGCTGAAGTAGAGGGCGACGAGCACCCCGTTCGGTTCCACGGCGAGGCCGGTGACGACCTGATCGTCGAAGGTGGACTGGTTGACCAGGAACTCCGCACCGACCGCTCTGCCGCCGGCGGAGTACGCCCGCGCGTAGACGTCATAGGCGTAGATGTCGCCAATGTCCGGGACATGGGTGATGTAGTCCGCCTCGGCGGTCCAGGCGACGGCGAAGCCTCCCCCGGGGCGCACGGCGAGCCGGCCGCCGAAGCGGTTCCGTGAGCTCGGCGCGCTCACCGGGAGGGGGGGGCCGACCGGCTGGCCGCGGCGGTCGAACCGCCCGACCATCACCTGCGTTGCGTGCCCGGGCAAGGTGTAGTCCCAGGCCACCAGGAACGTCTTGTCGTCCGCCACGGCCGCGGTCGCGACGGAGCTGCCGGGAACCGGCGGGCCCAGCCGGAACTCGCCGCTCGCTGGCTTGCCGTCCGCCTGGAAGAAGCGCGCGTGGAGGACGCTCTTCGGCGGCCCCGAGTTCGTCCAGACGGCGGCGAAGCCGCCATCGGCGAAGAGGGCGATCCGCGGTCCGGAATGGCTGCCCAGGGTCGAGACGTTGAGCGGTATCTCGGGGCCGAGGGGGTGAGGCGGCGGCGACGCGAGGGAGGGGATGGGCGCCAGTGCGAGGAGTGAGAGAATGAAGGCTCGCATGAATGCAGATTATACTCCCGTGCCCGGCGCGGCATTTCCGTCTGTCCCTGGCGGGGCACAATCCGTGCAATGGCTCTGAAATGGCTCTGATTCGACCGGCCCGGCGTCGCGGGAGCGAGGCGGTCGGCCGCACCCAGGAGAAGACGAATTCGATGAAGAAGACGTTCGCCGCCGCCCTGCTCGCCGCCTGCCTGTTCGCGCCAGCCTGCCTCGCCAAGGAGGAGACGTTCACCCTCGCCCCGTTCGGCACCGTCACCGTCTATCTCCCGACTTCCCACCCGGCGCACGTCGCGCTCTTCGTCTCCGGCGACGGCGGCTGGAAGCTGGGCGTCGTCGACATGGCGCGCGAGATCGCCGGCATGGACACCCTGGTCGCCGGCGTCAGCATCCCCGCCTACATGAAGAACGTCGGGGCGACCGGGCACGACACCGCCGCGGCCGATCCCAACGTCTGCTTCAACCCCGGCGGCGACCTCGAGGCGCTCGGCCGCGCGGTCGAGAAGCGCTACGGGTACTCGACCCAGGTGCCGCCGATCCTCATCGGCTACTCCTCGGGCGCGACGCTGGTCTACGCCGCGCTCGTCCAGGCGCCACCCAGGACATTCGGCGGCGCCGTCAGCCTCGGCTTCTGCCCGGACCTGATCGTCAACATGCCGATCTGCAAGGGCAACGGCCTCACCTGGAAGCGCGATCCGGAGGGCAAGGGGGTCGACTTCCAGCCGAGCCGGAATCTCGAGGTGCCATGGGTGGCCCTCCAGGGCGACATCGACAAGATCTGCACCCCCGAGGACACCCGCACCTACGTCCACGAGGTGCCGCACGGCGAGCTCGTCTGGCTGCACAAGGTGGGGCACGGCTTCTCGGTGCCGAGGAACTGGATGCCCCAGCTCAAGGACAGCTACGCGCGGGTCGCCGGCGAGCGGACGGAGGGCGCGCCGTCGGGCGACGGCCGGTCGAGCGAGGCGGCGCCGCCCGCGAAGCCCTCCGGCAAGAAGACCGCGTCCACGAGCCGTCGCCGCTCCGTCCATCGCGCGACGCATCAGACGGCGAGCGAGGCGGCGAGCGAGACGGCGAGCGCCGGCTCATCCAAGCGCCTGGCCCGCCTGCCGCTGACCGAGGTCAAGGCGACGGCGGCGGCGGCCGCCGCCCCGGGGGGCGCACGGATCGCCGTCCTCCTCACCGGCGACGGCGGCTGGCGCGCCTCCGACCGGGGCCTCGCCGAGGCGCTCGCCGCGCGCGGCATCCCGGTCGTCGGCTGGAGCTCGCTGCGCTACTTCCTCCACGGCCGTACTCCGGAGGAGGGGTCGCACGACCTCGAGGCGGTGCTCCGCCACTACCTGGCGGTCTGGCATGCCGACCAGGCGGTGGTGATCGGCTACTCGTTCGGGGCGGACGTGGTGCCCTTCTTCGTCAACCGGCTGCCGGAGGACCTCCGCGCCCGCATCCCGCTGGTCGCGCTGGTCGGCCCCGACCGCCGCGCCGACTTCCGGCTCACCCTGGCGGACTTCCTGGGGCGCGACGGCAAGGACGCCCGCGAGGTCCTCCCCGAGATCCAGAAGCTGCGCGGCAAGCCGATCCTCTGCTCCTACGGCGAGCACGAGTCCGGCAGCCTCTGCGCCGAGCTCGCGCCGGAGCTGGCGCGGGTCGTGCCGCGTCCGGGCGGCCACCGGCTCGCCAGCAGCTCGAAGATCGTCGCCGGCCATATCCTCGAGACCCTGGCGCAGTCCGACGCCAGCTTCGCCGCCGCGGCGACCACCACCGCCTTCTAGAGCCCGCCGCCGAGCCCGCTCACCCGAGGCGCTGGCGAGCCAGCGCGCTGCCGCCGGCGCCGCGGTTGCCGGCCGCGCCGCCTTCTGGCAGGATCGCGCCAGCTTTCCCCATCCCCTTCCGAGGAGACCGAGCATGAGAGTCCGGCGCCTCACCCTCGCCGCCGCCGCCCTCGCCCTCGCCGCGCTCTCGGCGCCGCCGCGCGGAGCCGTGGCGAAGGACGCCTCGACCCGCGCCGTGAAGTCGCCGGCCGAGGACCGCGCGATCCCGCCGGCGCCGCCGCGCGCCGAGGGCGAGGGGCCGTTCGGGCGCCTCATCCTGCGCGGCGTCACCCTGATCGACGGCACCGGCGCGCCGCCGGAGGGGCCGGTCGACATCGTGATCGCGGGCGACCGCATCGCCGACGTGGTCGCGGTCGGCAGCCCCGGTATCGCCATCGATCCCGCGGACCGGCCGAAGGCCGGCCCCAAGGACCGCGAGATGGACCTCGCCGGGATGTACGTCCTCCCCGGCTTCATCGACATGCACGGGCACATCGGCGGCAAGGAGCAGGGGACGCCGGCCGAGTACGTCTACAAGCTGTGGATGGGCCACGGCATCACCACGGTGCGCGATCCGGGGAGCCTGAACGGCCTCGACTGGACGCTCCGCGAGAAGGCGAGGAGCGCCAGGAACGAGATCACCGCGCCGCGCATCTTCGCCTACGTCGCCTTCGGCCAGGGGCGGGAGAAGCCGTTCACCACCCCCGACGAGGCGCGGCGCTGGGTGGACGCGATGGCCGCCAAGGGGGCGGACGGCGTCAAGTTCTTCGGCTACCGGCCCGACATCATGAAGGCGGCGATCGAGGAGGCGAAGAAGCGCGGCCTGCGCACCGCCTGCCACCACGCGCAGCTCGACGTCGCGCGGGTCAACGTCCTCGACTCGGCGCGCTGGGGCCTGACCTCGATGGAGCACTGGTACGGCCTCCCCGAGGCGCTCTTCACCGGCCAGACGCTCCAGGACTATCCGCCCGGATACAACTACAACGACGAGTCCGACCGCTTCGGCCAGGCGGGGCGGCTGTGGAAGCAGGCGGCGCCGCCCTACTCGGCGCGCTGGAACCAGGTGATGAACGAGCTGCTGGCGCTCGACTTCACCATCGATCCGACCTTCACCATCTACGAGGCGAGCCGCGACCTCATGCGGGTGCGCCGCGCCGAGTGGCACGAGGAGTACACGCTCCCCTCGCTCTGGGACTTCTACCAGCCGAGCCGCAAGTCGCACGGCGCCTACTGGTACTACTGGACGACCGAGGACGAGGTCGAGTGGAAGAACAACTACCGGCTGTGGATGACCTTCGTCAACGAGTACAAGAACCGCGGCGGCCGGGTGACGGTCGGCTCCGACAGCGGCTTCATCTTCAAGCTCTACGGCTTCGACACCATCCGCGAGATGGAGCTGCTGCGCGAGGCGGGCTTCTCGCCGCTCGAGGTGATCCGCGCCGCGACGCTCAAGGGAGCCGAGGCGCTCGGCCGGGCGGGCGAGCTCGGCACCGTCGAGCCCGGCAAGCTCGCCGACCTGGTCGTCGTCGAGGAGAACCCGCTCCAGAACCTCGCGGTGCTCTACGGCACCGGGGCGATCAAGCTCGACGAGAAGAACCAGGTGAAGCGGGTGGGCGGCGTCAAGTACACGATCAAGGGCGGCGTCGTCTACGACGCCAAGAAGCTCCTCGCCGACGTCCGCCGCATGGTGCGCGAGGCCAAGGCGAAGAGCGGCAAGGGGATCGTCCAGCCCGGAATGGCGCCGGCGGCCGCCCCGGCGGGCGCGGTCTCGGCGTTCTCTGTGCCGGGAACGGAGCGGGAACGGAGCGGGAAGCGGAGCGCTGAGCGTCGCCGGCTCCCACGGACTTCGCCTCGAGCCGGGGCCGGCGTGCCCGGGCCGGCACTCTTCTCGCATAGGAGGTCTTCATGGACAATGACGATTCAGTCGACGAGAAGGAACCGGCCGGCGACCTCCAGCCCGACCGAGGCCCCGCCGATTTCGGCGTCGCGCCGCCGGCCGCCGGGCGCGGGCTCGGCACCGAGGCCGGCGGTCAGTCCGGCGACACCGAGGGCCTGTCGCGGGACGAATCGGTCGATTCGGAGAGCGTCGAGGAGCTGGCCGAAGAGGGCCAGGGCTACGAGGCCGTCCTGATCGACGCCATCGAGAACGCCCCCGACGCCGACCAGGGCGAGATCCGGACCCGGCAGGTGCCGGAGGACGACGTGCCGCAGGAGTACCTGGACGGGGACTGAGAAGCCCGACTTTCCCGCGCGGAAGCCTTCCCGCGCGATCCGGCAGGGCGGCCAGGCGCTAGAATCAGCCGTCCGACCGCTCTCCTCCCATGCCCTCTCCTGCCCGTTCCCCCTACCCGGTCGACCGCGCTGTGCGGGTGCTCGTGGTCGAGGACAACGTCGACGCGGCGGAGACGCTGGCCGATCTGCTCCGGTTGTGGGGCTACGAGGTGGGGATTGCGCACGACGGGCAGGCCGCCGTCGAGGCCGCCCCGGGGTTCCGGCCGGACGCCGTCCTGCTCGACATCGGCCTGCCGCGGATGAACGGCTACGAGGTCGCGCGGTGGCTTCGCCGGCAGTCGGACCTCGGCGGCGTGCTGCTGATCGCGGTCACCGGCTACGGCCAGGAGAGCGACCGCGCCCGCGGCCGCGAGGCGGGCTTCGACCACCATCTGGTCAAGCCGGTCGACCTCGAGGTCCTCCGCCGGCTGCTCGCCGAGCTCAGAGGCTGAGGGCTTCCTCTCCTCCTCGCGACCTGTAGCGGCTCTCGCGGGGCTTGGTAGAGTGGCCGCGATGCGGCGCTACCTGGTCAACGAGATCTTTTATAGCCTCCAGGGCGAGGGGGTCCGCGCCGGCACCGCCAACCTTTTCCTGCGCTTCGCGCGCTGCAATCTCGCCTGCACGGTGGAGAGCCACGGCTTCGACTGCGACACCGAGTTCGAGTCGGGCCGGCCCCTGGCGCTCGAGGAGATCGCGGCGGAGCTCGCGGCGTTCGCGGCGGGCTGCGAGTGGGTGATCCTGACCGGCGGCGAGCCGGCCCTCCAGGTCGACCGCGAGCTGATCGACGGGCTCCACGCCGCCGGCTACCGGCTGGCGATCGAGACCAACGGCAGCCGCGAGCTGCCGCCGGGGATCGACTGGATCACCGTCTCGCCCAAGGTCGCCGAGCACGCCTTGCGCCAGCGCGCCGCGCACGAGGTCAAGTACGTCCGCGGCTACGGCCAGGCGATCCCGGCGACCGTCGTCGAGGCCGAGCACTATCTCATCTCGCCCGCCTTCGACGGCGACTCGGTCGACCCCCGCACCCTCGACTGGTGCGTCCGCCTGGTGCGCGAGAACCCGCGCTGGCGCCTGTCGCTGCAACAGCACAAGCTCTGGAACGTCCGTTAGCCCGGCGGCCTCACGGCGTCTCGGGCTCGGAGACCGCCGCGGCCGGCGGGGCGGCGTCGCGGGCGGCCAGATCGCCCCAGAAGAGCGCGCCGGGGAGCTGCGCCCCCACCTCGACGACGCGCGCCACGATGCCGATCGCCAGGGCGTCGGCGCGCACGACGCCGTAGAGCGCGAGGACGGCGACGAGCGTCCCCTCGAAGACGCCGAGGCCGGCGAGCGAGATCGGCAGCCGGCCGACGAACATGGCGAGCGGCACGGCGGCGAGCATGGTGACGAAGGGGATCGGCAGGTCGAGGGAGCGGGCGACCGCCCAGAGGATGAGGACGGGGAAGAGCTGCTCGACGGCGGACATCGCCGCCACCGCGGCGACCGTCCCCGGCGCCCGCCGGTAGCGCTCGACCGCCGCCGCCAGGCGCGCGAGGAGCGCCGCGCCGCGGCCGCGCGCGGGGTCCGGCAGCCGCGCGACGATCATCGCCGCCAGCCGGCGGTCGAAGAGGGCGAGGACGGCGCCGAGGGCGACGGCCCAGGCCGCTCCGGCCCAGGGGAGGAGAGCGGCGAGGCGCCGGGCCGGCCCGCCCCGCGCCAGGAAGAGCGAGACGAGCGTCAGGGTGAGCGCGCCGAGGAGGCCGAGCAGGCGCTCGACGACCACCGAGGCGCCGACCTCGGCCACCGCGCGCCGGCCTCTCCCCAGGGCGACGCTGCGCAGCGCGTCGGCGCCGACCGAGGTGGGCAGGAAATAGGAGGCGAACCCCGCCGCGAGGTAGGCGCGCGCCGCCCGCCGCGGCGAGACCTCCGGCACCTGGGCATGGAGCAGCGGGTACCACTTGCCGATCATCAGGGCGCGGTCGAGGAGGCCGAGGACGCAGGCGAGGGCGAACGGCCACGGGCGCGCCGAAGCGATCGCCCTTTCCACCTGCCGCAGCCCCACCGTGCGCGCCAGGATGGCGAGGAGAGCCAGGGTGACCAGGAGGCGCAGGAGCGTGGGCCAGCGGCGGCGCATGTCGGGATCGGAAGACGGAATGGGCGGCCGGTAGGGGGCGATGCAACCCGTGCGCCCGGCGTCCCCCGCCGGGGTCCCCGCCGCACCTTAAGAGAGTTGTCGGCGGGTGGCGGCCGGGCCATCCTATAGAGATGTGGTTATGATGGCGAATCGCCCCGGGCCGGCAGCGAGCCGGGCCGCGGAGCCAGGAGATCCGAGCGGCAGATGGACATCCAGACGGTCGGTGTGGTCGGCGCCGGTGTGATGGGCGCCGGCGTGGCGCAGAACCTCTCGCAGACCGGGCACCGCGTGGTGCTCGTCGACGTCGCCCCGGAGGCGCTCGAGCGGGCGCGGGCCGAGATCCGCAACGGCGTGCGCTTTCAGGGCATGTTCAAGAAGGGAGCCGGCGGCGAAGGGGCCGATGCGGTCCTCGGCCGCGTCGTCTTCACGACCGACTTCGACGCCCTGGCCGCGGCGGACTTCGTGATCGAGAACGCCACCGAGAAGTGGGAGGTCAAGCGCCCGATCTACGAGCGCCTCGACCGCGTCTGCAAGGAGACGGCGTGCTTCGCCGCCGATACCTCGGCGATCCTCATCACCCGCATCGCCTCGGCCACCCGCCGCGCCCCGCGGGTGCTCGGCATCCACTTCATGAACCCGGTGCCGCTCAAGAACACGGTCGAGGTCATCCGCGGCTACCACACCAGCGAGGAGACGCTGGCGACGGCGCTCGGCCTTCTCGGCCGCATGGGCAAGGAGGCGATCGTCGTCAACGACTCGCCGGGCTTCGTCTCCAACCGGGTGCTCATGCTGACCGTCAACGAGGCGATCTACCTGGTGCAGGAGGGGGTGGCGACGGCGGAGCAGGTCGACCGCCTCTTCAAGAGCTGCTTCGGCCACAAGATGGGGCCGCTCGAGACCGCCGACCTGATCGGGCTCGACACCATCCTCTATTCGATCGACGTGCTCTACGAATCGTTCAACGACAGCAAGTACCGCCCCTGCCCGCTGCTCAAGAAGATGGTCGACGCCGGCCTCCACGGACGCAAGAGCGGCAAGGGCTTCTACGACTACGGGATCACCGTCTAGCGGAGGGCCGGCCCGCCATGGACCAGAGCGCCGAGCACCAGCACGAGCATCAGCACCAGCACGAGAAGCAGCGGAAGATCAAGGAGTTCCTCTCCCGCTTCTTCAAGAGCCACGACCTGCAGCCCGACGAGGACATCTTCGCCCTGGGCTTCGTCAACTCTCTCCTCGCCATGCAGCTCGTCGCCTTCGTCGAGAAGGAGTTCGCCATCCGGGTCGAGGACGCGGACCTGGACCTCGACAACTTCCGCTCCATCCGGGCGATCTCGGCGCTGGTGGAGCGCAAGAGCGGCGCGCCCGCGGCGCGGTGAGCCCGGCCTTGTCCGCCGCCGCCGATGCCGGCTCCGATGCCGCCGCCATGCGGCTCGAGCTCTCGCCGCGGCAGCGCGCGGCGCGCCAGGAGTTCCGCGCCTTCGTCGCCGCGGCGATCGCGCCCCACGCCGACCGCTGGGACCGCGAGGAGGCGATCCCCGCGGAGCTGCCGCGCGAGCTCGCGGCCCGCGGCTATCTCGGCGCGCTGCTGCCGCCCGAGCACGGCGGCGGCGGGCTCGACGCCGTCACCTACGGCCTGCTGACCGAGGAGATCGGCCGCGCCTGCTCGTCGGTGCGCTCGCTGCTCACCGTCCACGACATGGTGGCGCACGCCATCCTGCGCTGGGGGAGCCGCGCGCAGCGCGAGCGCTGGCTGCCGGCGCTCGCCCGCGGCGAGGTCCTGGGGGCGCTCGCCCTCTCCGAGGAGAACGCCGGCAGCGACGCCCAGGGGGTCGAGACGGTGGCGATCGAGGATGCCGGGGCCGACGCCGATGCCGGCGGCGGGTTCGTCCTCACCGGCCGCAAGAAGTGGACGACCTTCGGCCAGCTCGCCGGCCTCTACCTGGTCTTCGCGCAGTGCGGCGGCAAGCCCGCCGCCTTCCTCGTCGAGCGCGGCACGCCGGGCCTCGAGGTGACCCCCATCCGCGGCATGCTGGGGACCCGCGCCTCGATGCTCGCCGGGCTCGCGCTCGACGGCTGCCGGGTGCCGCGGGCGAACCTCGTCGGGCGCGTCGGGTTCGGCGTCTCGCACGTCGCCGCCGCGGCGCTCGAGCTGGGGCGCTACAGCGTCGCCTGGGGCGCGGTCGGCATCGCCCAGGCGTGCCTCGACGCCTGCCTGGCCTACGCCGGCTCCCGCCGCCAGTTCGGCGCGCCGATCGGCGAGCACCAGCTCGTCCGCGCCATGCTCTCCGACATGGTGACCGGCGTCCGCGCCGGCCGCCTGCTGTGCTGCCGCGCCGGCTACCTGCGCCAGGCGGGCGATCCCGGCGCCTTCCCCGAGACGATGGTCGCCAAGTACTTCTGCGGCCGGCTGGCGGCGAAGGCCGCCGCCGACGCGGTGCAGATCCACGGCGCCAACGGCTGCAGCGAGAGCTTCCCCGTGGCGCGCTACTTCCGCGACGCGAAGGTGATGGAGATCATCGAGGGGAGCAACCAGATCCAGCAGATCACCATCTCGCGCTTCGATTTCCAGGAGCTCTGACCATGGACGTCAAGACCGCTGCGACCGGGCCGAGCCGACGCCGACCGGCCGATCGAGCCGACCGCGCCGACCGACCGGACCCCACCCGCGGCCGGGAAGCATGCCGAGAAGAAGCAGACCATCAAGTGCCTGGTCTGGGACCTCGACCACACGGTCTGGGACGGCATCCTGCTCGAGGACCCGCGGGTGACGCTGCGGCCGGAGGTGGCCGGGATCCTCGAGACCTTGGACGAGCGCGGCATCCTGCACTCGATCGCCAGCCGCAACGACCGCGATCTCGCGCTGGCGAAGCTCGCCGAGCTCGGCCTCGAGGAGTACTTCCTCTACCCGCAGATCAACTGGGGCTCGAAGGCCGCCTCGATCGCCCAGATCGCCGCCGACTTGAACATCGGGCTCGACGCCGTCGCCTTCGTCGACGACCAGCCGTTCGAGCGCGAGGAGGTCGCCTTCTCGCACCCGCAGGTGCTCTGCCTCGACTCGGCCGAGCTCGCCGGCATCGTCGAGCTCCCCGCGATGATGCCGCGCTTCGTCACCGAGGACTCGCGGAAGCGCCGCGCGATGTACCTCGCCGACATCGACCGCAACCGCGCCGAAGGGGAGTTCGTCGGCCCCAAGGAGGAGTTCCTCGCCGGGCTCGGCATGATCTTCACCCTGGCGCCGGCGCGGGAGGAGGACCTGAAGCGCGCCGAGGAGCTGACCGTCCGCACCCATCAGCTCAACACCACCGGCTACACCTACTCCTACGAGGAGCTCGCGGCCTTCAGCCGGTCGCCGCGCCACCGGCTGCTCATCGCCTCGCTCGAGGACCGCTACGGCAGCTACGGCAAGATCGGCCTGGGGCTTGTCGAGCGCGCTCCCGATCCCGCCGGCGGCCCGGAGATCTGGTCGGTCAAGCTCCTCCTGATGTCCTGCCGGGTGATGTCCAAAGGAGTGGGGACGATCATGATCAACCACCTCCTCGCCGAGGCGAAGCGGGCGGGGGCGCGCCTGCGCGCCGAGTTCGTCTCGAACGACCGCAACCGGATGATGTACGTCACCTACAAGTTCGCCGGCTTCAAGGAGGTCGAGCGCCGCGGCCCGCAAGGGGAGGTGGCGGTGCTCGAGAACGACCTGGCGAGCATCCAGCCGCTCCCCTCCTACGTCGACGTCAGAATCCTCGCCTAGAGCGGGAGGAGACACGATGCGGACGACGTTCCTGCGCCTCGCGGCGCTCGCCCTGGCCCTCTCCTGCCCGCTCGCCGCCCAGGCTCCCGCCTCGCCGGACCCCGCGCTCGTCCAGCGGGCGCGGCGGATCCTCGACCGCGCGCCGCTCGTCGACGGGCACAACGACTTGCCGTGGCAGGTCCGCGAGCGGTTCCACGACCACCTGGCGAAGCTCGACCTGACGGCCGACACCAGCCGGCTCGCGCCGCCGATGCACACCGACATCCCGCGCCTGCGCCGCGGCGGGCTCGGCGGGCAGTTCTGGTCGGTCTACGTGCCGGTCGAGATGAGCGGGCCGGCGGCGGTCCTGGCGACCCTCGAGCAGATCGACGTCGTCCACCGTCTGGCCGCCCGCTATCCCGAGACCTTCGCCATGGCCTACACCGCGGAGGACGTGCGGCGCATCCACCGCGCCGGGAAGATCGCCTCGCTGGTCGGCATGGAGGGGGGGCATTCGATCGCCGACTCGCTGGGGGCTCTGCGCATGCTCTACGCCGCCGGCGCCCGCTACATGACGCTCACCCACAGCAGCGACACCGACTGGGCCGACTCGGCGACCGACGAGCCGCGGCACGGCGGCCTCACCCGCTTCGGCGAGGAGGTGGTGCGCGAGATGAACCGCCTGGGGATGCTGGTCGACCTCTCGCACGTCGCGCCGCCGACGATGCGGCGGGCGATCGCGGTCTCCCAGGCGCCGGTCATCTTCTCCCACTCCTCGGCGCGCGCCCTGACCGACCACCCGCGCGACGTGCCGGACGACGTCCTCCGCCTGCTGCCGGCCAACGGCGGCGTCGTCATGGTGAGCTTCGTCCCCGGCTTCACCTCCGAGGCGGTGCGCGCCTGGAACGCCGAGAGCGACGCCGTCCAGGCGCGCGCGAAGTCGCTCTACCCGGGCGACCCGCAGCGGGCGAAGTCCGAGCTCGAGGGGTGGCAGAAGGCCCATCCCGCCCCGCGCGCCACCCTCGCCCAGGTCGCCGACCACGTCGAGCACGTGCGCCGGGTGGCGGGGGTCGACCACGTCGGGATCGGCTCGGACTTCGACGGCATCACCTCGACCCCGCTCGGCCTCGAGGGGGTCGACCGCTACCCCGTGCTCCTCGCCGAGCTGCTCCGCCGCGGCTGGAGCGACGCCGACGTCGAGAAGCTCGCCGGCGGCAACGTGCTGCGCGCCCTCGGCGAGGCCGAGCGGGTGGCGGCGCGCCTGCAGAAGGAGCGCCCGGCCTCGGATGCGACGATCGAGGAGCTGGACGGAAAAGCGGGGCGGCGCCGGTGCCGATCGACGCGGCTCTGCCGGAGCGCAGAGACCGATCCGCTGTCCGTCCGGTGGCGCGCAGCCTTCAGCAGCTCCCGCCGGCAATCTGCGCCACCGCGGCGCAGGCGTCGACCAGGCTGACGTCGGGATCGGGGTCTCCCGGCTGCAGCTTGATCGGCTTGGCCGACTTGAAGAGCGCCTCGCGCACCTGCGCCGGGGTGAGCTTGGGGTTGCGCTCGAGGAGCAGGGCGGCGATCCCAGAGACCTCGGCGGCGGCGAGCGAGCTGCCGGAGAAGAAGTCGTAGGAGCCGTGGGGGACGGTGGTCAGGATGTCGACCCCGGGCGCCGCGAGGCGCGAGCCGGCGGGGACCGGCGCACGGAGGCCGCCGTCGAGGTCGCTCGCCACCACCGCGATCACCCCGTCGAGCGAGGCCGGGAACGAGGCGGTGGCGGCCGGCGCCTCGGCGGCCACCACGGTGATGCCGCGCGCCAGAGCGGCGCGGACGAGCCGCGCCAGCAGGGGATCGGCGGGGCCGGCGAGGCTGAAGTTCAGGATCTGGGCGTGCTCGGCGATGGCGAAGTTGATCGCCCGCGCCAGCGTGTAGCTGTTGCAGACCGCCTGGCGGCTGCCCGCCGGCTGCGGCCAGCAGGCCTTCAGGGCGAAGATCTCGGCCTCCGGCGCGGCGCTCGCGATCCGCCCCTCGCTCTCGCCGTCGGCGGCGATCACCCCGGCGACCGCCGTGCCGTGGATGTCGGAGGTGAAGGTCTGCTCGCCGCGATCGACGAAGTTGCTCGCGTTGGCGATGCGGTTCTTGAGGTCGGGGTGCCCGACGTCGACGCCGGTGTCGACGACCGCCACCCTCACCCCGCGCCCGGTCGCCATGCGGTGCGCCGCGGCGAGGCGGAGCAGTCGCCGCCCCGCGCTGGAGGCGGCCGTAGCCGCCGGCCGGCGGGCGCGCCGCGCCCGCCGCGGGGAGGTCGCCGAGCGCCGCGAAGCTCTGGATGAGCTGCACGGTCCCCACCCGCGGGTCGCCGGTCAACCGCTTCACCACCTGCGCCGTCGAGCGGTTGCTCGGCACGCCGAAGACGATGCAGCGCTCGCCGAGCGACTCCATCGACCAGGCGAAGACCGTCTGCAGCCGGTAGTCGAGCGCCAGCTCGCGGGTGGTCTGGTTCCAGATCGAGGGCGGCGCCGGGCGGAGCGTCACCATCACCTGGTGCTCGGTGACCTCGGGCGCGTCGGCCGGCACGCCGCGCGGGGGAGCCGTCCCGGCCGTCTCCCCCGTCCCCCCCGTCCCCAGACTGGCGCAGCCGCCCAGGCCGGCGAGACTCCCCAGCATGGCGAGCCCGGCGAGGGCGAGGGAGACGGCGCGGCGCATCAGCGCTCCGGCTCGGCGCCCGCCACCGGCGCGGCGTAGCTCACCTCCCGCCGCGCGTGGAGATGAGCGAGGACGACCTCCAGGGGGTCGGCGCCGCGCCCGCTCGGGACCTCGACCGTGTAGGTGCCGAGGGGAGAGGGGCCGGCGACGATCTGACCGCGGACGCCGGCGAGGAGCTGGTGGATCTCGGCCGCGGTCGCCCGGTCGGCGAAGACCAGGCGGATCTGCGCTCCGGCGGCGGGGCGGGCGGGCGCCTCGGAGAGCGTGCGGTAGACAGGCGCCGCCGCGGCGCGCGGCAGCTCCCGCGGGCGGACCCGGCCGCCGGGCCCGCCGAATCCGCCCAGGCCGGCCAGGAGGACGCCGAGCAGGGCGACCGCGGCGAGCTGGGCGGCGAGGAGCGTGCGGACCGGCCGCGGCGTGGCGGCGGCGAGCGCCGACCACCGGCGCGCCAGGGCGCGCAGCGAGGTCGATGGCTCGTCCCACGCCGGGCCGGCCGCCGGCGCGGCGTCGATCCGCGCCATGAGGCGGGCGAGCTGCACGGGGTGCGGCGAGGGCGCCACCTCGCCCAGCCCGTCGATCGCCCGCGCCAGGTCGCGGCAGGCGGCGAGCTCCTCGCGGCATGCCGGGCAGGCGGCGAGGTGCTCCTCGACCGTCCGCCGCTCGGCCTCGGCGAGCGAGCCGTTGGCATACCAGGGGAGCAGCTGCCCGACGCGGCGATGCAGGTGCTCGCGGCGCGCGCTGGGGAGGGTCGGTTCCATCGGCGTTCTCCTCGTCCTCGTTCGTTTCAGCCTGCGTGGCTCGACACCCCGAGCCGGGGGAGCAGCTCCTTCAGCCGCCTCCGGGCGTGGAACATCCGCGTCTTCACGGTGTTGACCGGGCAGCCCACGATGGCGGAGATCTCGTGATAGGAGAGCTCGTAGTAGTAGGTCAGCTCGACGACCGCCCGCTGCTCCGGCGACAGGGTGCCCAGGGCCTTGCCCAGGGTGCTCGCCAGCTCGCGGCGGGTGATCAGGCTCTCCGGCTCCTCGCTCGGCGCGGCGAGCGCCGCGTCGCGGTCGGCGCGCCCGTCGCCGTCCGCCGGCTGGGCCGCCGGCCCGCCGAGCGGCGAGGCGTTGCGCGCCAGCGCCTTCAAGGCCTTGTGATACGCGATCCCGAAGATCCAGGTCGAGACCCGCGAGCGGCCGTCGAAGCGCGCGGCGCCGGTCCACACCGCGAACATCACGTCGTTGACCAGCTCCTCGACCAGCTCGCCCCGCCGCGTGACCTTGAAGAGGTAGGCGAAGAGGCGCCGGTAGTAGATCTGGTACAGGGCCTCGAAGGCCTTGCGGTCCTGGGCGGCCACCCGCCGCAGGAGCGCGTGCTCGTCGTCGGGAGCGATCGGAGCAGTCGGAGCCATCGGAGCCATCGGAGCCATGCGGAGCCCTCGCACCTGCCTCGGAGAGCCGAGCGGAATCGATGTGCCGGGGCGAGCGCAACTCTACCAGCTCGCCTCCAGCCCGCATCGGGCGGGTCCTGCTCTATGTCCCCGCCGGCGGCCGCTCGGTTCAATGGGGCAGGCGTTGAACTTCGGCGGCGGGCGCGGGACATACGGGCGACCCAAAGGAGGTCCCCATGCGCCAATCTCGCTGGCTCGCCATCGCAATCGCTTCCGCTCTCCTCGCCGCCTGTGGCGGCGGCGGGGGCGGCAAGTCGCCCACCGCGCCGCCCCCGATCACCTCGCCGCAGGTCGTCGTCGTCGGCATCCAGGACGACCAGTTCGTCCCCAAGGAGGTGAACGTCAACGTGGGCGACACCGTCCGCTGGGTGCTGATGGGCTCCGCCACCGCCGGCCACACCGTCACCGCCAACGACGGCTCGTTCGACAGCGGCAAGATCTTCACCCAGGGCGGCGCGGTCTTCGAGCACACGTTCGTCAAGGGCGACACGACGACGCTGTATCATTGCCAGACCCATTACGTGTGCTGCCAGATGCAGGGCTCGGTGCGCGTCGGCCAGAACGCGCCGCCGCCGACCACCGGCTATTGACCGGCCGCGTTCATCCGAGGAGACCTCGAAGGAGATGCCCGTGACTCGATACCCCGGACGCCGCGGACCGGCGCGATCCCCGCGCCCCGCCTGCCGTGCTCTCGTCCTGCTGCTCGCCCTGGCGCTCGCCGGGCCCGCCGCCCGCGCCACCACGTTCCACGTCAACGCCGGCGGCGACCTCGCCTTCTCGCCCCGCGACCTCACCATCCAGGCCGGCGACACGGTGACGTGGAGCAACTCGAGCGGGCTCCCCCACAACGTGCACGCCGACGACGGCAGCTTCCGCTGCGCCAACGGCTGCGACGGGCAGGGCGGCGACGGCACGCCGAGCGGCTCCTGGAGCTTCAGCCGCACGTTCGGCAGCGCCGGCGTCATCCCCTATCACTGCGAGATCCACGGCGGCGCCGGCGGCGTCGGCATGTCCGGCACGATCACCGTCCAGGCCGCCGTGTCGACGCCCGGAGCGCTCAAGCTCGGCAGCGCCACCTTCAGCATCGGCGAGGGCTCCGGGCACGCGACGATCACGGTCGAGAGGAGCGGCGGCGAGGACGGCGCCGTCGCGGTCCATTTCGCCACCGCCGACGGCACCGCCAAGGCCGGCACCGACTACACCGCGACCTCGGGGACGCTCACCTGGGCGGCCGGCGACGGGGCCAACAAGACGTTCACCGTGCCGATCGTGAACCGCCATCTCTCCGGCCCCAGCAAGACCGTCGATCTGACGCTGTCGAGCCCCACCGGCGGCGCCGCCCTCGGCAGCCCGGCGAGCGCCGTGCTCACCATCCTCGACAACACCGGCGCGGGCCCCGGAACGCCGCCCGCCGCGCCCACCGGCCTCCACACGGTGGCGCAGTCGACGAGCTCGATCCTGCTGTCGTGGAACGAGGCGTCGAGCGGCGTCTCCGAGTTCCACGTCGAGCAGCAGAGCCTGGGCGGAGCCTTCGCGGAGGTCGACACCGTCCCCGGCGGTACCACCTCCGACCTGGTGACCGGCCTGACGCCGGCGACCTTCTTCAACTTCCGCGTCCGCGCCGCGAACGGCGGCGGCTTCTCGCCCTTCTCGAACGTCGCCGGCGCGGCGACCGACACCACGCCGGCCCCCTGCGTCGCCGGGGCGAACACCCTCTGCGTCGGCGCCGGCAACCGTTTCCAGGTGACCGTGACGTGGTCGACGGCCGTCCTCTCGGGGATGGGCAACGCGGTGACCATTCCCTCGGCGCCGGACTCGGGGCTCTTCTACTTCTTCAACCCCGGCAACATCGAGATGCTGGTCAAGGTCCTGAACGCCTGCGGCCCGCCCTTCAACCGCTACTGGGTCTTCTTCGCCGCGACGACCAACGTCCAGCTCACCTTGACCGTCACCGACACCCAGACCGGCAAGGTCCGGGTGTACTTCAACCCGCTCAACCAGGCCGCGGCACCCGTCCAAGACACCGATGCCTTCGCGACCTGCCCGTAAGCGATCCGGGTCCATCGCCGCGGGGCGGGGAGGCTTCCTCCTCGCCCTCGCGGCCGTCCTCGCGGCCGCCGGCTGCGGCAAGGTGAAGTCGCCCACCGAGCCGGCGGCGCCCGCGGGGGGCGGGCCGGCGCTCACCTTCGCCCAGGTGCAGGCGACGATCTTCACCCCGAGCTGCGCCAAGTCGGGGTGCCACGTGAGCGGCGTCGCGGCGGGGGGCATGATCCTCGAGGCCGGCCGGAGCTACGGCCAGATCGTCGGCCGGCCGTCCCAGGAGAGCCCGCTCCTCGCCCGCGTCCAGCCCGGCGATCCCGAGCGCAGCTACCTCTTCAAGAAGGTGCGCGGCGACGGCGACATCTCCGGCTCGCGCATGCCCAAGGACGGGCCGCCCTTCCTCTCGGCGGCCGAGCTCGACGGGCTCGCCGCCTGGATCCGCGCCGGCGCGCCGAACGACTAGCGAGCGAGACCCAGCGATGAGCTCGAACGACCGCCGCCCCATCCTCGCCCGCCGGGTCCTCGCCGCCGCGGCGCTCCTCGCCGGCCTCCTCGGCCCTTTCGCCGCCGGAAAGCTCGCCGCGCAGACCGATTCCGACAGCGCGGCGGAGGCCGCCGGCCTCACCAGCCCCTACACTCCGGTCCGCCGCGATCCCATCGGCACGCGGCTGATCGACCTGCCGACCCCCTACACGGTGGGCCGGCGCGAGCTCGAGCTCCTCTTCACCCACCGCTTCCAGGAGTCGGTCGGCGACGGCAGCGCCCACGACCTCTGGGGGCTCGACAGCGGCGCCGACGTCGGCATCGGGCTCGGCTACGGGGTGACCCGAAGCCTCGACCTCTCGGTATACCGCTCGTCGTTCGAGGAGGACTACGAGCTGGCGGCGAAGTTTCTGGCCCTCGAGCAGGCGCAGCGGGTGCCGGTCTCGCTCGCGGTGCGGGCCGGCGCCGACCTGCTGGAGCGCCCGGGGGTGGCGGACCCCCACCGCCCGTTCGCCCAGCTCGTCGTCTCGCGGCGGCTCGCCGCCGGCATCAACCTCCTCGCCGCTCCCTCCTGGGTGCGCGACACGCCGCGCCTGCGCAACGCCTGGAACGTGCCGCTCGGGCTCACCCTGCCGTTTCTCGGCGGCAGCCTGGTCGACCTCGAGTACGTGCCGCGCAACCGCGACTTGAAGGAGAGCGTCGCCGGCTGGCACGCCGCCCTCTCGAAGGCGGTCGGCCAGCACCTCTTCTCGGTCGTCCTCGGCAACTCGCGGGCGACCACCGTCGACCAGTATCTGGGGGGCGACTCCGCCGCCGGCTTCCGCTCCCGCGACGTCCGCCTCGGCTTCAACCTGGTGCGCACCTTCCACCTCTGAACGGAGCCCCGCCATGTCCGGAGATCTCGGGTCCACCCACACGAGGGCGGCGGTCGCCGTCCTCCTCGTCGTCCTCGCGGCCGCCGGCTGCGCCGCCTACCGGCACCAGCACGGGGCCGCGGCGCCGCACGTGTTCGCCGCGGCGCCGGCCCAGGCGGTGGCGCCCGCGGCGGCCGACTTCGCGGCGCTCCCGGAGACCGCCCAGGGGGCGCGCCTGCGCGGCGAGGTCGCCGAGGCCAAGGCGAACCTCGAGAAGCAGGGCCGCTACCGCTGCTGCGTGCGGCCGTCCTGCAACGAGTGCCTCTTGAAACGCGGCGAGTGCCACTGCCGCGAGGTCGCGGCGAAGAAGGGTCCGTGCTGCGGCGAGTGCACCGAGGCGTGGATCGAGGGGCACGGCGCGGTCGAGGGGCTCGACGCCCTGGAGCTGCTGCGGCACAAGCTCGGCATGCTCAACGAGCACTAGAATCGGCGGATCCTCTCCGCGGGTCTCCCGCCCGTGGTCCGGAACTTGCTACCTTCCCTCCGTACGGTGGGTCCCTTCGACCTCAAAGTGATGACGTACAACGTGCAGGGGCACGGGTCGCTCGTGCTCGGCAGCTATTTGCGGCGGATCGCGCGGGTGATCGCCGAGGAGAAGCCGGACCTCGTCGGCCTGCAGGAGGTCTACCGCGGCGGCTGGCGGGCGCGCCACGCCGACCAGGCCGAGGCGCTCGCCCGGGAGACCGGGATGGTCGTCCAGTTCGGCCGCAGCTTCGGCGGCGAGGGCTCCAGCGGCGGGAAGACCTCCGCCGGCGGGAAGACCGGCGGCGAGTTCGGCAACGCGCTCCTCACCGGCGGCGAGGTGCGCTCGGTCGAGATCCATGCGCTCCCCGGCAGCGGCGAGCCGCGCACGGTGCTCGAGGCGCGGGTGCGGGTGCGCGGGGCCGAGGTCCAGTTCCTCGTCACCCACCTGGCGGCCTGGGGGCGGCTGGGGCGCGCGGCGCGGGGGCGGCAGGCCGCGGCGCTCGCCGAGCACCTGCGGCGGACGGCGAGCCCGTTCGTCCTGGTGGGGGACCTGAACGCGCCGCCCGACGCCCCGGAGCTCCGCCACCTGATGGCGACCGAGCTCTTCCGCGCCTGCGGCGGCCTCGCCTCGACCCACCGCATGACGCGCCAGCGCATCGACTACGTCTTCGCCGACCCGGCTGGACGCCGGTGGCCTCGCGGGTGCTCCGCGTCGGCCCCTCGGACCACTGGCCGGTCGTCGTGGAGCTGCGGCGAACGGCGTGACGCCCTAGATCGACTCGATCGACTCGCGGGCTCGCCGAGCCCGCGAGGCCAACCAGCAGCCTGTCGCACCGCGCCCGAGCCGAGGGCGCCAGGGGGAGACCCGAGATGGCGATCCGACGGACGCAGGGCAAGCACAAGGAGTGGTTGGTCGAGGTCTCGCTGGTCGGCTACATCCTCTTGATCCTCGCCGCCCTCGGCCTCGTAGTCCTCCTCTGGTCGGTCGAGCACCAGCGGACGACGCACGTGCGGGTGCCGGCGATCGACCGCTTCTCCGAGGCGCTCCCCTCGATCGCCGGCCTGGCGCGCGCCGAGATCCTGCCCGGCAACCGCGTCCAGGTGCTGCAGAACGGCGACGGCTTCTTCCCCCTCTTCCTGGCCGACATCCTGGCGGCGCGCCGCACCATCAACCTCGAGACCTACGTCTGGTGGAAGGGGCGGATCTGCGCCCGGGTGGCGGACGCGCTCGCCGCGGCGGCGCGGCGCGGCGTCGAGGTGCGGATCACCCTCGACGCCATCGGCAGCCACAAGGCGGACAAGGACCTGCTCAAGGAGATGCGCCAGGCCGGCTGCCGCATCGAGCTCTACCATCCCTTCCATCTGCGCGACCTCGGCCTGATCAACAACCGCACGCACCGCAAGGTCGCGGTCTTCGACGGGCGGGTGGGCTACATCTTCGGCCACGGCATCGCCGCCGAGTGGACCGGCGACGCCCAGGACGCCGAGCACTGGCGCGACACCGGGCTGCGCATCGCCGGGCCGGTGGTCAACGAGCTGCAGGGGACCTTCGCCGAGAACTGGGGGGAGGAGACCGGCGAGCTGATGGTGGGGGAGAAGTACTTCCCGGCCCTGCGGCCGGCCGGTACCAGCCGGGTGCAGGTGGTCGCCGCCTCGCCCCACGGCGGAGTGTCGGAGATCGAGATCCTGCTCAAGATGGCGCTCGCCAGCGCCCAGCACGAGATCCTCATCGAGAACCCCTACTTCATCCCCGACGACGGCCTGGTGGCGCTCCTCGCCAACGCCGTCCAGCGCGGCGTCGACGTGCGGATCATGGTCCCCGGCCCGGTGACCGACAGCGCCCTCGTCAAGCACGCCGGGCACTACTACTTCACCGCCCTGCTGCGCGCCGGGGTGAAGCTCTACATCTACAACCGGACGCTCTCGCACCAGAAGGTGATGATCATCGACGGCCTCTGGTCGCTGGTCGGCTCGACCAACCTCGACGATCGCTCGATCTACATCAACGACGAGGCGAGCGCCGGGGTGATCGACCCCGCGGTGGCGAAGCAGCTCAAGGCCGCCTTCGCCCACGACCTAGAGAACTCGACCGAGGTCCGGCTCGGCCCCTGGCGCAGCCGGTCGATCTGGCACCGCCTGCTCGACTGGTCGTCGTACCTGGCGAACGGCGAGCTGTAGGCGCCGGAAGGGTCGCGGCGAGCTGTAGGCGCCGAAGGGTCGCGGCGGTCAGCGCCGGCAGCGGGGCAAAAGGAGGGCCAGCAGACCGCCGAGGCCGGCGGCGGCGAGCGCGGTGCCTCCATCGTCATTTACGGCGGGATGCCTCGTCCGTAGCGGCGAGCGATGGCGTACCCGCATCAAGGAGTCACGTTCGGTCATGGCAATGTAGGCGGTGTGAGCGCTGGATCGGCCTCGGAGCCGGTGCGCTCTTGGCGAGCCGCCTGCCCGACCTCATACAAGCGCTGCCAGTAGGCGTCTTGAACGGGCTCCTTGAGCAGCGGATAGACCTCGTCCAAGAGGCGTAGGAAGGTGCGCGGGGAGAGGCCTAGGCTGTGGTGGTCGGCGTGGAGCAGGACCTTCTGCTGGCTTGGCGATGCCGCGTCCAGCCGGGCTTTCCAAGCTTCGGGGGTCGAGGAGCGCTGTGCCGGAGGCGCGGAGGGGCGAACCGCTTGCAGCCAGCGTAAGAAATGGATCAGGCCGACGCGGGCGGCGAGCAAGGAGGCGACCAGGAGCATCGCCGGCGCGATGTGATTCCTGCCGGGGGTGCGATCCCAGAGCCACCTTGCCGTGTCGACGACGCCGTCGACCAAGGGCCCGCTCAAGACGAAGAACACGCCGATCGTCGCCAGGCAGCCCATCGCCGCGGCGATCTGGGGCAGTGCGCGAGCGACCCTCCGCAGCCACCGCCGCACGGCCCGCAGGAGCATGGAGAGCGCGCCGAGACCGAGCGCGGTCAGCAAGACCGCGCTCGGCCCGACTCCGATTTCTCGAAGGTAGACGGCGAGCCGGGAGGAGCCGTCGTACAGGCAGTCTCCGAGCGCTACGAGCAGCGCACCGAGCCGATCGCCCAGCCACTCCGCTCCCCAATGGGCACCCCCTCCCACGATGCCGAGCAGCAACACGAAGAAGAAGGCGCCGATCGTCGATCCGTACCCGCAATCTCGCCAGGCGGTGCCCATCAGCTCGGCGATCGCTGGGCTGCCGGCGCGCCGCGGGACGGCAAACGAGTAGGCCGCCAGCACCGCCAGGTGAAGGAGCGCGCAACCGCCGGCGACCACCGGCAATCCGAAGGCGAGTACCATGACCAGGAGCTCGGCGATTCCGATCGGCGCGAACTTGGTTTGCGATACGGCCAGTGCCGCGTACCCCGCCGCGCAACCCACGGGGACAGTGCCGAAGCACCAGAGCCAAGCACGCCTGGGGCGCGACACGAGGGCGAAGAGCAGCACGCCGAGCGTGAGCGCCGCCTGCGCTGCGGAAAACTCCTTGATGGCCCAAGGACCGAAGGAGGTGATGACCGGCTCCTTGAACTCCCGCTCGATGCCGATGAGGTCCTCGAGACACTTCCGGGAGAGGGCAAGAGACAGCCCGAGCATCGCCGCGAGATGCGCGACTCCCAGGAGCGTCGCCGTCGCCAGCGCCAGCCAGTCCCCGGCACCGCCGCCGGCATAGGCGCGCCGCAGGAAGACGCTGAGCCGCGGCAGCAGCTCCGAGGTGGCGAGGTCGACGCCGGCCTCCGCCGGCAGATCGCTGGTCAAGAGGACGGCCTTGTCCCGCACCCAGCGCACGGGCGACTGCCGGGCCGTCTTGACCGCCGCGTCGAGCTCGGGATCGGCCAGCGCCGGGTCGGAATCGTCCAGCGCCCTCCATGCCTCGAGCATCTTGACCTGGCTGTCGGGCCTGCCGTGCACGACCAGGTGCCTGACAGCATCCAGCACTGGTGGCCGGAGCCGATGGCCCGCGGGCGAGCCCGCGCCGACCTGCTGCACCAGGCGGGCTCCGAGCACCACGCGATCGGCCAGGGCTGCCTCGGCCGAGTGGCGCGGCAGCTCCGGAGCCGCGGGAGCGGGCAGCGGTGCGGGGTCCGCCGGCGGCGCGGGATCCGCCTTCTGCGGTTTCCACGCCTCGCGGGCAGCCACGGCCGCGCGCTGCGCCGCGGTCTCTCGGCTCACGGCGGCGGAGAGCGCCGCGAGGGCTTCCTCGCCGCCGCCCAGCATCACCAGGTCGAACATCGTCTCCTGCCAGCGTGGAGCGTCGAGCTTCGCCAACCAATCGATCGCCTCCTTCCGTTGGTGAATCCAGCGGGCGGCGAAGTACTCCTGGTACTGGTGATGGGTGAAGCGGATCTGGCACTGCTTCTCTTCCATAGTCTCGCGCAACACGCCGCAGAGGGTGCCGGCGCGGATCATCCTTCCCACGTTCCCGTCGCGCGCGCCGGCCGCATCCTCGTGCAGGCTCTTCTCGTCGATGGCGCTCCCCAAGTTGCGCTCGCTGATCAGCCAGGCGAACCGCGACCAGGTATGGAAGACGGCCTGCTCGGCCGGCAGCCGCGGTTCGCCGGCCCTGTCCGTTTCGGCGACCCGGCTGGCGTATCGCGAGCGGAAGAACTGCTCGAACATCTCCGCCCGCGAGGCCGGCAGAACGCCCCGACTCGCCAGGAATTTGCACAGCAGAAAGAGGTTCAACGGGTTGCCAGCTCCGAGGTGCGGCGAGTCGGCCGCCAGATAGCGGGCGAAGCGTCTCGGTTTCCATCGTTTCCCCTGGACCGGATAGGTGCCGCGGTGGGGGAACTGCCGCCGTAAGTAGCGGTCGATCTGCAGGGAGTCGAAGGGCAGCAGGGCGAGCCTCCGGTGCGGCATGGAAGCAAACTCGTCGACGCGGCAGGTGAAGATGCATCGGCCGCCCCGCTGTTCGAGGTCGTAGGCGAAGAGGCTGAGTGCCCGGATGCGGTCGATGTAGCCGTCGCGGCTCATCTCGTTCAGACCGTCGAAGAGCACGATCAGCCGGCCGGCGCTGCTGAGCTCGTCAAGGGAAGGGCGTTGCGAGGTCGGCGCGGGTGCCCGCAGCTCCGGCGGGCAGTATCTCCGTACCAGCTCGGCGACATTGCGAGGCCCGGGCTTTCGCCCCTGGGTAGAGAACTCTCCGAGCCGCACGAAGATCACGATCCGCGGGTAGACGCGATGCCGCTCGGCCAGAGTCAGGTCGCGCGCCGCCACCACCAGTGCCTGGGTCTTGCCGCTGCCTGGAGGCCCGACCAGGACGAGAGGACCCTGGTCCTGGCGCAGGATGCGATCGATGTCCGGCACGGGGCGGCCGCGGCGGACGGAGGAGCCGAGTGCCGCTGGATCGTCGCCGGCCGCCGGCAGGCCGATGAGGCGGCGGATGTCGACTTGAATGTTGCGGCTGAACGGGTCGCCTTCGCGCACCGCATTCTCGATCGTCGGGTTGGAAATCGGCACGGGCTCCGCCCACAGGCCGAGGTGGGGCTCTTCGATCTCGTATTTCCAGGCTTTAAGCTGCCCGCCACCGATTTCCAGGAGGCACCCACGTTCCGGCGGTTCGGCGAGCAGGCGCAGCGTCACCAGGGCGCTGTGTAGGCGTGGGAATCGCTGGTCGAGCCGGCGGCGCAGCGAGCGAGAGGGGGCGAGGTTTTCCGTCCGGGCAGGATCGCCAAAGGCGCCGGGAAGGAAGAGGATCGGCACCGCCCACCGGGGATCCGACGGATCCGCCTCATAGAGGCTGAGCCGGGCTTCGCTGACCGCGGCTTCGATGGGCCTACCCTGAGCCAGGTTCTCGTAGAGCCTGCCTCCGAAGCGAGTCGCGGGGCGGTTCAGGATCGGCCCCTGCATGCCCACCACCGCGGGAACGCCCGCCTGGAACAGAGCCGATGTCAGACCGGAAAAGGCGGAGCCTCCCGGCCGCACGAGCGCCGAGCTGCAGGCGTTGAGCACGACCAGGCGGGGCAGGCGCGCCGCGACCAGACGCGCCACGGCCTCGGCGTCGAGGCGCTGCGGGCGCCGGTCCTCGCCAGCGAGGATCAGGTGACCCAACGCGAGCGCGTCGTCGAACTCCGCGTGTCCCATGAAATGAATCGCGTCGAAGTTGCCGTCGCGGATCAGTTGGCGTAGCGCCTGCGGCTCCGAGCTCGCGGCGCGAGCCACCTCCACGTGGCAGCTCCGGCACGCTTCCTCGATGCTCGCTATCTCTTCCGACAAATCAAGGGGCCGCCAGCCGGCGGGGTCGGCGGCAACGATCAAGAGGCTTCCCAGCCACCATCCCGGCTCAGCCGGCTCCCGCCGCGGTGTCGCCGGGCAGCGCACGATCGGGGTGGTCGGGTCGGTGCCCAGGTAGGAGTCTTCCGGCGAGTGGATCAGCTCCCAGGGAAGCGAGTTGAGCGGGGAATCGGGCTCGAGGTCGAGCTCGATGCGCAGCCCGCACCCGCGATCGCTCGCATGCTGCCTGCTTTGCAGGTAGAGGTCCCTTACGCCGCCGCGAAAGATCATCCGGTAGAGCTCGCCGCCCAAGACCAGGGCGTCCATGCGGCGCCTCTGCCTCGAGGTCATGGCAGGCTGCGACGGGCCGGCAAAGGAGCTGCTGGCACGCTCCGCAAACAGGACCGGAGTCGCGGCGCGCGCCAGCTCAGCGAGCCGCGGGGACAGCTCGGCAGGCTCCGCCGCGGCGCGATGGAGCGCGCACTCGGCGCGCACCGTATAGGTCCACCGCTCGGCGTCGAGGTCGAAGCGGATCCTGAAGGCGAGGTAACTGTCCGGGTAGTGTCGCTCCATCGTACGTTGCCCTCGCGTCACGAGACGTTTCACAGCAAGAGAAACGCAGCTGCCGGAAAGGAGTTAGTAGCCGCGTCTGAACATCCCGCGCACCTCCGGTGTCTATGGTGTGTAGCTTCGACTGAAAAGGAGGGCACGATGAAGGATACTGGTCGCGCAGTCATGATGATGTGCCTCTGCTGCCCGATACTCGCGGCGGGGTGGGACAGGGAAGCGGCCCACAGTCCGATCAGGTGGTGTTACAACAAGAAATCGAGAACCGGGTCAACGATTATCGGGCGAGGATTGAGGCCCTGTACCAACAGCGGCTCAACGACTGGTCCGAGTCCTTCATCGTCCGCCGTCACGACGCCATCCAAAAAGCTGGAGTGGCGCTCGCGGCCGAGGCCGAATCGATCCGCTCAAACCGGCGGGAGGATTGGAGTGCCGTCGGTGCTGACCCTCAGTTCCGCGCGTTTGAACAGCAGCAGGTGGAGAGCCTCATCGAGCCGCGACGCCTCCGCGGCGAGCTGACGATCTGGGCCGAAGGGGTCGAGCGGGAGACCCGCGACGGCGCGCCGATCGATCCGCTATGGTCCCACCGGTCAGCAGCAACTCTTCCAGGGCTTCCCGCAAATCGAGCCCCGAGATCTTCTCGGTCATGGGTCGAGGGCAACCGCGCGATCACCGAGCAGCGGAGGGCCATCGTCAAGCCCCGGCGGCACCCGCGTGGCCATGCCCTTCAACACCAATCGCTTCCTCTTCGAGGGCGATCTCATCAAGACTCTGCGCGTGATGGGCAGCCCCGCCTGATTCACCAGCAGAGACCCACCTCCTCGTGAGCGGTCCCGTGGCTCGCGAGGAGGTGGTGATCGCTACCGTCTCATTTGTTGTATACGGTCGAGCTATTTTTCTTCTCGCAGCAATGGAGTCAAAGTGATCCCGACCAACAATCCTTCGGGTCCGATGAAACGGCTGACGGTCTGGCCCCACGGTTCTTTCTTGTTCTTGACGAGCATTCGATAGCCTCGCGACTCGAGCTCCGCCGTCGCCTTTTCGACGCTGTCGACATCGAACTCGAGCCAGGCTTGGGGGAGAGGAATGTCGTCGGGCCAGGAATCCTTGCCGAAGCAGGACTGCGCCGCCTGAGAAAGCGGCCACAGGGCAAAGCTCTTCGCGCCTTGCAGGGCCTCCGTATGAAGATACCCGCCGCTCTCCTCTTTGAAGCGGATGCCGAGGGTCTGGCTGTAGAGCTTGCGGCTTGCCAGCTCGTCACGGACGATCGGACCAAAGCCCGCGATGAACAGAACTCGGATGTCCCCGATGGGTTCCATGGCCTCTCCTCTGCGCTCTCCCGATGGTTTGTGCCGCGCGGAAGCCCCGTTCTCACCGCCGCCGGTGCCGGGCGACGAGCCGGCCGGCGAGGAATCCCAGGACGAGGGCGGCGAGCGTGACGTTGCGCGCCGCGCGGTCCTCGCCCGGCTCGGCGCCCCAGATCCAGCGCGTCACCCGGAAGGCGGCGTTCCGGTGGTCGGCGATGATCCGGTAGCCGACGTTCGAGAGGAGACGAAAGCCGGGCAGATGCCGGTACGCCGCGAGCCAGCCGCCCTGCCCCGGAGCCAGGGCGCGCAGGCGATAGGCCGCCTCGGCCCCGTGGTAGACCCTGCCGTCGGGGAGGATGAGGTGCACGGCGCGGCGGAAGCGGCCGCGGGGCAGGGTGGGGAAGCGCGCCGCCGCCGTCTGGTACGGCTCGGCGTCGAAGCGGTCGCCCACCGCCCGCCGCCACCGCGCCAGCCAGTAGCGGCAGAAGCCGCAGTCGCCGTCGAAGACGAGGAGCGGGCGGGGCGGGGGAGCGGGGACGGTGGGAGCGGCGGTGCCGTGAATCATGAATTTCCTCCCTCCCGGCGACCGGCGGATCAGGAGCTCAGCTGCCTCGCCCATCTTATGCTCACGGCCGGATCACCACCTTGAGCGTCTCGCGGCGCATCATGCTGCGGAGGGCGTCTTCGACGCGGTCGAGGGGGAGCTCGGCGGAGAGGAGGGCGCGCGGCGCGAGGCCGCCTCCCGCCAGCAGGTCGAGGGCGCGGGCGAAGGTCGCCGGGCGGTGGTGGTAGGCGCCCTTCAGGGTCAGCTCGCAGTAGTGGAGGCGGTGGGCGTCGAGGGGCACGGCGGTCGCCGGCGGGTAGCCGCCGAAGAGCAGGGCGAGGCCGCCGGGGGAGACGGCGCCGACGGCGTCCTCCCAGGCGGCCGGCGAGCCGCTCGCCTCGATCGCCACGTCGAAGCCGCCGGCCTGCGACTCCGCCAGCACCCGCCTCGCCTCGCCGCCGTCGCGCCCGATCGCGACCGTCGCCGCCGCCCCCAGCTCGCGCGCCACCGCGAGGCGCGGCGGGTTGGGGTCGACCGCCACCACCCGGTGGCCGCGGTGGGTCAGCAGGTCGACGAAGAGGAGGCCGATCGGGCCGCTGCCGAAGAGGGCGATCTCGGAAGGATTCTCGAGCGAGAGCGTCTCGACGCCGTGGAGCACGCAGGCGAGCGGCTCGGCGAGCGCGGCGATCTCGAAGGGGAGCCCGGCGGGGCAGGGATAGACGCTCCGCTCGACGAAGCGCGGCGGCACCAGGAGGTACTCGGCGAAGGCGCCGTTCAGGTAGAGGAGGTCCGAGCAGAGGTTCTCGTGGCCGCGCCGGCACGCCCGGCAGCGGCCGCAGGGGGCGGAGTTGGCGATCGCCACCCGGTCTCCCTCGCGGAAGCGGGCGACGCCCGCGCCGGCGGCGGCGACCGTCCCCGCCATCTCGTGGCCGAAGGGGCTGGGGACCTTGAGCATCCGCGGGTGCCCGCCGCGGCGGAAGACCTTGACGTCGGTGCCGCAGGTGGTGGCGGCGCCGATCGCCACCAGCAGCTCGCCGGCCGCCGGCCGCGGCACCGCCACCTGGCGCACCTCCAGCCGCTCGGGGCCGAGGAGGAACGCCGAGCGCTGGGTGGCGGGCAGGGCGCCGGCTCGGGGCGATGCCGGCGGGCGGAGCGGCTCGGGGGCCGGCGGCGCGGTCTTCAGCGGCGCTCCTCGGGAGCGGCGGGGTCGGTCACGTCCCCATCCGGCACCAGCAGCACCTTGAGCGCGCGGCGCGAGCGGGCGAGCTCGACCGCCTCGGCGCAGCGCGAGAGCGGCAGCCGGTGGGTGACGAGGGGCGCGGGGTCGAGCCGGCCGGTGACCAGCAGGCGGTAGACCTCGCGCTGCTCGGCGAGGCCGCTCGAGTAGGTGGCGAGGAGCCGCCGCTCGGCGCGGAAGAAGCGGTTGAGGTCGAAGCCGGCGCCGGCCGCCGGCGAGCCGACGGCGTGATCGTGGGCGAAGAGGACGGCGACGCCGCCGGGGCGGGTGAGCTCGAGCGCCGCGGCGAGCGCCGCGGCACCCCCCGCGGTGTCGAAGACGGCGTCGGCGCCGAGGCCGTCCGAGAGCGCCGCGACCGCCTCGCCGGCCGCCTCGCGGAGAGACCGCGGCGTCGGCGCCGAGCCGGAGCGCCGCCGCGCGGCGCTCGGCGAGCGGCTCGGCGACGGCGACCCGGAGCCGCGGCCAGAGGGCCTTGAGGACCAGCAGATGGAGGAGGCCCATGCTGCCGGCGCCGAGCACGGCCGCGGTGGCGCCGCGCGAGGACCGCGGTGCCGCCCGCGGGGACCGCGGTGCCGGATGAAAGGACCTCCTCCAGGCGGGCCTTGCGGACGCCGCGCAGCACGCAGGCGGCGGGCTCGAGGAAGACCGCCGCCTCGTCGGACAGGCCGTCGGGCAGCCCGCAGGCGGCGAGGCGCACGGCGCGCTCGCCGACCAGCAGGCGGTCGCTGAACCCCCCGGGGAGGAGCAGGTTGTCGCGGAACTGCGGGCACAGGGTGTCGCTGCCGCGGCGGCAGAGCGGACAGACGCCGCAGGCGACGTGGTGCGGCACCGCCACCCGGTCGCCGGCGGCGAAGCCCACGGCGCCGGCGCCCACCTCCTCGACCACCCCCACCACCTCGTGGCCGAGCACCGCGCCCTCGGCGGCGCCGCCGTGCTCCCGCGGGCGCTCGAGCTTGAACAGGTCGGTGCCGCAGAGCCCGCAGCAGGAGAGCCGGAGCAGCAGCTCGCCCGTCCCCGGCTGCGGCCGCGGCCGGCTCTCCAGGCGCACCCGCCCGCCGCTCGCGGCGGCGGCGACCTGGATCGTGCGGGCGGGGGAGAGGGCGGTCGCCATGACGGAGCGAATGGTACCAGCAGCGCTACGGAGCCGATCGGCGCGCGTCCCACGCCCGGTCCGCCAGATGCCGGCGCATCCAGGCGTCGATCCGCGCCCATACCGCGGCGGCGGCGGGGTCGACGGCGAGCGCCATGTGCATCGGCGGGAGGCGGCGGCCGAGGTCGCGCGCCGCGATCCGCCAGACCTCGACCGGTCCGCCGCCGCCGCCGGCCAGATGATTGGCGAAGAGCCCGGCGGTCCGCCGCCGGCTGATCGGGTCGGCGGTGGTGCTGACGACGAGCGTCGGCCGGCCGACGCGGCCGAGGGCCGCCAGGTAGTCGACGGCGCCGTCGCGGCTCGTCCAGCGCCCGCTCGCCCCCCAGGCGCGGAACTGCTCGACGAAGCCGCGCGGCTCGTCGTCGGTGCCGATGCGCAGCCGCCCGCCCGGCCAGTAGCCGAAGCGGCGGGAGAGCGCCGACCAGAGCTCGAGGAGGGCCCGCTTGTAGAGCCAGATGGGGAGCGACGGCTCCAGGGCGCGGATCCAGACCGACGGCGAGAGGAGGACGAGGAGGTCGACCGGCAGCTCCGGCCGGCAGCCGACCGCCGCGGCGCCGGCGATCGCCCCCAGGCTGTGGCCGAGGAGGACGACCGGCAGCCCCGGATGGCGCGCCGCGACCGCCGCGAGGGCGGCCGGCAGGTCGACGGTCACCAGGTCGTCGTAGCACCAGTCGACGGCGGCCGACGCTCCTGGGCGGCTGGCGCCGTGGCCGCGCAGGTCGAGGCTGTAGACCGCGTAGCCGCGGGCGCGGAAGAACGAGGCGAGCCCGCGCCCGGCCGGCCGGTCCATGGCGCGGCGGTCGAGCATCATCCCCGGCACCAGGAGGAGCGCGGCGACGGGCGGCGCCGCCGCCGTCGTCAGCGGATGCTCCTCGAGGTGGATCGTCCAGCCGTCCGGGGTCGCCAGGGGGTGGAGGCGCCGCCCATCGCTCGCCGGCATCACAGGCTCCTTCGCCGCTTCGGCACTTGGCGTAGGATAGTCGGGAAGCATTCGACCGCCCCGGCGGTTACGTTCGATGGAACGCTTAGACATCCACGCTTAAGAATCCGAAGGAGGATTCCCCATGCCCTATAGCCCGCTCCTGGTCAAGCCGATGCGCGACGAGCTCACCACCCTGGGGGTGCGCGAGCTGGTCACCGCCAAGGACGTCGACGACTTCATGAATCAGAAGGAGGGGACGGCGCTCCTCGTCGTCAACTCGGTCTGCGGCTGCGCCGCCGGCATGGCCCGCCCCGGCATCCGCCTCGCCCTCCAGCACGGCCAGCGCCCGGACCGCGTCGCCTCGGTCTTCGCCGGCCAGGACCTCGAGGCGACGGCGCGCTTCCGCGGCTACCTCGCCGACATCCCGCCGTCCAGCCCGTCGATCGCCCTCTTCAAGGACGGCGAGCTCGTCCACTTCATCCCCCGCCACCGCATCGAGGGGCGCGACGCCCGCGGCGTCGCGAGCGACCTGACGGCCGCCTTCGACGAGCACTGCGCGGTCTCGACGCGCCGGCGAGCGCGTCCGCGAGCCGCGCCTAAGCTCTCGGCCGATGGGCACCTTCCACCAGGGCAAGAGCGAGCTGCACGGGATCACCGTGGTGGTCGACACCACCGGCGCGGAGATCTTCGTCGGCCGCTGCGACGACATGGACGAGCGCGGCATCGTGCTCGACGACGTCGACGTGCACCGCGACGGGGAGGGCGGCTCGAAGGACGACTACGTCCGCAGGGCCGCCCGCTTCGGCGTCTTCAAGAAGTACGACCGCCTCTTCATCCCCCAGGAGCGCGTCGCCTCGGTCCGCCGTCTGGGCGAGCTCGAGGACCAGGACCGCCGGGCTCCGGGCTGAGCGCTCTCCCATGCCCTGGATCGCGATCGGCGCCTGGGGCGCCGCCCTGGCCGTCGCCGCCGGCGCCTTCGGCGCCCACGCCCTGGCCGCCCGCCTCGACGCGCACTCTCTGGCGCTCTGGGAGACGGCGGCGCGCTACCTCATGTATGGCGCCCTCGGCATCCTCGCCCTCGGCCTCGCCGCCCGCCAGTCCCCGGGCCGCGGCTTCGCCGCCGCCGGCTGGTGCCTCGTCGCCGGCGCCGTCGTCTTCAGCGGCACGGTCGGCGCGCTGGCGCTCGGCGGCCCGCGCTGGCTGGGGGCGGTCACCCCGCTCGGCGGGCTGCTGCTGATCGCCGGGTTCGCGGTGTTCGGTTGGGCGGCGTTACGGCTGTAATTCCAGGAGATATCCCGAATGTCGAACGCCATCTTCCACGTCCCCGCTCCGGCCAACGAGCCGGTCCGCTCCTACGCGCCGGGCTCGCCCGAGCGGGCCTCCATCCGGCGGCGCCTGGACGAGATGCTGGGCGAGGAGATCGAGATCCCCTTAGTCATCGGCGGCCGCGAGGTGCGGACCGGCGACGTCGCCAGGGCCGTCTGCCCGCACGACCACGGGCACGTCCTCGCGACCTACCACCAGGCCGGCGCCGCGGAGGTCGCCGCCGCCGCCCAGGCCGCGAAAGCGGCATGGAGAGACTGGTCCGAGCTCCCCTGGGAGGACCGCCTGGCGGTCTTCCTCCGCGCCGCCGACCTCCTGGCCGGCCCCTGGCGCGACACCGTCAACGGCGGCACCATGCTCAACCAGTCGAAGACCGTCTTCCAGGCGGAGATCGACGCGGCCTGCGAGCTCGCCGACTTCTGGCGCTTCAACCCCTTCTACGCCCGGCAGATCTACGCCGAGCAGCCGTCGTCGCCGGCGCTCACCTGGAACCGCGTCGAGTACCGGGCGCTCGAGGGCTTCGTCTTCGCCGTCACGCCGTTCAACTTCACCTCGATCGGCGGCAACCTGCCGACCGCGCCGGCGCTCATGGGCAACACCGTGCTCTGGAAGCCGGCCTCGAGCTCGGTCTTCTCGAACTACCAGGTCTTCCGCGTCCTCCAGGCCGCCGGCCTGCCGGACGGCGTCATCAACTTCCTCCCCGGCCGGGCGAGCAAGGTGGGCGACCCCGTCCTCGCCCATCCGGACTTCGCCGGCATCCACTTCACCGGCTCGACCCCGGTCTTCCAGCAGATGTGGAAGACGCTCGGCGACAACATCGCGAGCTACCGCTCCTATCCGCGGGTGGTGGGGGAGACCGGCGGCAAGAACTTCGTCCTCGCCCACGTCTCGGCCGATCCGGGGGCGCTCGCGACGGCGCTCGTCCGCGGCGCCTTCGAGTACCAGGGGCAGAAGTGCTCGGCCGCCTCGCGCGCCTACATCCCGCGCTCGCTCTGGGGCGACGTCAAGCGGCGGATCGAGGAGATGGTGGGGTCGATCCGGATGGGCGCGCCGACCGACTTCAAGAACTTCATGGCGGCGGTGATCGACGAGAGTTCCTTCGACCGCATCATGGAGTACGTCGACTACGCCAGGCAGTCGGCGGACGCCGAGATCCTGCTCGGCGGCCACGGCGACAAGTCGGAGGGCTACTTCATCGAGCCGACCGTCGTCCTCACCAAGGACCCGCGCTTCCGGCTGATGAAGCAGGAGATCTTCGGACCGGTGCTGACCGTCTACGTCTACGAGGACGGCGCGCTCGACGAGACGATCGAGCTGGTCGACACGACCAGCCCCTACGCCCTGACCGGCGCCATCTTCGCCGAGGACCGGCAGGTGATCTCGCGTCTCACCCAGGCTTTCCGGCACTCGGCGGGGAACTTCTACATCAACGACAAGCCGACCGGCGCGGTCGTCGGCCAGCAGCCCTTCGGCGGCGCCCGCGCCTCGGGCACCAACGACAAGGCGGGCTCGCCCGCCAACCTCCTGCGCTGGACCTCCCAGCGCGCCCTCAAAGAGAACTTCGTGCCGCCGCGGGATTTCCGCTATCCGCACATGGCGGCGGAGCTCGAGGAGGAGCGGTAGGCGGCGCCCTCAAACGGCGAGGGGCCGGCCCGCCTTCTGGCGAGCCGGCCCCCGGTACAACGATCGATGGTCTGGGCTCAGACGCGGACGACGTTCTCGGCCGCCGGGCCCTTCTGGCCCTGGACGACGTCGAACTCGACGCGCTCACCCTCGGCGAGGTTCTTGAACCCCGCGCCCTGGATCGCCGAGTGATGGACGAAACAGTCCTTCTCGCCGTCCTCGCGGGTGATGAATCCGAAACCCTTCGACTCGTTGAACCACTTGACAGTGCCTTTGGTACGCATGTTCTGCCTGCTCCTCGTGTAGTGAGCCGGCGAACCGTACCCATCTACCTTGGTTTTTTCGTGAGAGAACCCTCACGACGGTTGTTCACAGACGGCCGGACTTCCAGCGGGCTGTGCATTCCACAACAGAAGCCCGTCAACTTCCATTCCCGGCGGTCTCATCACCCTGGTACTGGGTCCGTTGGGTCCCGAGGACGGCCGCCTGGAAGGGGGTTCGGGAGGGTGGTCCCGAGGGCGGTCGCCCGGAGCGGACCCCAACGGACCCGCCACCCGGCGGTCCCATCACCCCCAGATCATCCCGGCGTCGCCCGCCCCCCGCCCCGGCCCCTCGTCGAGGAACAGGTCGGTGAACAGCTCGGCCCCGGGCTGGACGGCGTAGCGGTCGAGATCGGTCACCCCGGCCTCCGCCAGCACCTCGTCGTCGAGGAAGAACCTCCCCGTCGTCGTCCGGCTGTCGCGGAGGAGGATGGCGCGCGCCGCGTCGCCCATGATCTCCGGGCGGCGGCAGTTCTCGGGCGGCACCGCGCCGCCCAGCATGGCGAGGGCGGCGGTGGCGATGACGGTGCGCGGCCAGAGGGCGTTGACGGCGATGCCGTCGGCGGCGAACTCCGCCGCCATCCCCAGCACGCAGAGGCTCATCCCGTACTTCGAGATCGTGTACGCGGTGTGGTGGGCGAGCCACTTGGGAGCGAGGTTCAGGGGCGGCGAGAGGGTGAGGATGTGGGGGTTGGCGGCGCGCTTCAGGTGGGGGATCGCGGCCTGCGAGCAGGCGAAGGTGGCGCGGGCGTTGACCGACCACATGAGGTCGAAGCGCTTCATCGGCGTCTCGAGGGTGCCGGTCAGGTTGATGGCGCTGGCGTTGTTGACCAGGACGTCGAGGCCGCCGAAGGTCGCGACCGTCTCCTCGATCGCCCGCCGGACGGCTTCCTCGTCGCGCACGTCCACCTGGAGCGGCAGCGCCCGGCCGCCGGCGGCGGTGATCTCGGCGGCGGCGGTGTGGATCGTCCCCGGCAGCTTGGGGTTCGGCTCGGCGGTCTTGGCGGCGATGGCGACGTTGGCGCCGTCGGCCGCCGCGGCGAGCGCGATCGCCTTGCCGATGCCCCGGCTGCCGCCGGTGATGAACAGGGTCTTGCCGCCGAGATCCGCCATCCGTCCCTCCTCGTTCCTGGGCTCTCGATCGTGACGAGCGTGCCGCTCAGAGTCGGTGAATTTTTCGCGGACCAACGGAAGCGTACTCCACTGCGATGCGCTCATACCTTCCATTGTCATCCTGAGCGAAGCGAAGGACCTGGAGGCGGCGCCAAGTCTCGGAATCCATTGGCCTTCGAGGCTGCCCCGCCCAGGTCCTTCGCTTCGCTCAGGATGACAACACAGAGGGTTTCGCACAGCTACCTGATGACTCTGGGCGCCTTCCGACAAAGATTCACACGCTCTCAGTCTATCCTCAGAGATAGCCCCGGCCAGCAACCTGGCGGCGCCGCGGCCGTACTCAGGAAGAGAGAGCCTCGCCCTCCAGGCGGACACCAACAGTAGGATCGCGAGCGGGAGGGATTTTCCCATCTCCTTCCAGGGGGAAACGATGGACGACCTGCTCCAGGACCTCCGGTTCGGCCTCCGCCTTCTCCTCGCGCGGCCGGCCTTCACCGCCGTGGCGGTCCTCTCGCTCGCCCTGGGGATCGGCGCCAACTCGACGATCTTCAGCCTCGTCGACGCCCTCCTCCTGCGCACCCTGCCGGTCGCCCACCCCGAGCGGCTGGTCACCCTCTACACGGTCGACGAGAAGAACCCCGGCCTCTCGCCGAGCGCGCACCTCAACTGGCGCGATCTGCGCGCCGCGAGCCGCTCCTATTCCGGCGTCCTCGGCTACGACTGGGTGCCGATGAGCGTCACGATCGGGGGCGGCGAGCCGCGGGTCGTCTTCGGCCAGCTCGCCTCGGGGAACTACTTCGACCTGCTGGGGATCCGCGCCGCCCGCGGCCGCACCTTCACGGCGGACGAGGACGCCCCGGGAGCCGGCCGGGCGGTCGCCGTCGTCTCCGACCGCTTCTGGCGCCAGCGCCTGGGGGCCGATCCCGCCGCGGTCGGCCGCACCGTCCTCGTCAACCACCAGCCGGTGACCGTCGTCGGCGTCGCCCCGCCCGAGTTCACCGGCACCGACGTCGGGGTGCAGCCCGAGCTGTGGCTGCCGATGGCGCTCCACCGGATCGTCCGCCCGAACCGCGACCTCGACTGGTACGAGACCCGCCGCGGCCTCTTCGTCTTCGCGATCGGCCGCCTGCGGCCGGGGGTGAGCCTCGCCGCGGCGCAGGCCGAGGCCACCGGGCTCTCCCGGCGCCTCCAGCAGGAGTATCCGGACGACGACAAGGGCCGCAGCTTCCGCCTGGTGCCGCTCGCCGAGGCCACCATCCCCGCCGGCCTGCGCGGCGGGGTGGTCGCCATCGCGGGGCTGCTCCTGACCGTCGTCGGCCTCGTCCTCCTCGTCGCCTGCGCCAACGTCGCCAACCTCCTCCTCGCGCGCGCCGCGGCGCGCCGCAAGGAGATCGCCATCCGCCTCTCGATCGGCGCCGGGCGCGGCCGCCTCATCCGCCAGCTGCTGACCGAGAGCGTGCTCCTGGCGCTCCTCGGCGGCGCCGGCGGCCTCCTCTTCGCCGCCTGGGCGACGCGCGGTCTCGCCGCCGTCGTCGCCGCGGTGCCGTTCGGCGTCACGACGAAGCTCGACCTCGGGCTCGACCCGCGCGTCCTCCTCTTCACCCTCGGCCTCTCGCTCCTGACCGGCCTCGTCTTCGGCCTCGTCCCGGCGCTCCAGGCGTCGCGCCCGGAGCTCGTCGGCGCGCTCAAGAGCCAGGTGCCGCCGCCGGCCGGCGGCGGCCGGAGCCTCAGCGGCCGCAACCTCCTGGTCGCGGCGCAGGTCGCCTTCTCGCTCGTCGCCCTGATCGCCGCCGGCCTCTTCCTGCGCAGCTTGGGCGCCGCCGAGCGCACCGACCCCGGCTTCGAGACCGCGAAGCTCGTCACCCTCAACTTCGACCTCGGGCTCGGCGGCTACGACCCGGCGCGCGGCCAGGCCTTCCTGCGCCAGATGATCGAGCGGGTGTCGGCGGTCCCCGGCGTCCGCGCGGCGACGGTCGCCCAGGCCGGCCCGCTCGCGGGGACCTTCCTGCGCTCGGTCTTCCTCGAGGGGCAGGACGCGACGAAGAGCGGCACCCTGATCCAGGTCAACGGCGTCGGCCCGCGCTACTTCGAGACGCTCGGCGTGCCGCTCGTCCGCGGCCGGTCGTTCACCGCCGGCGACCGCGAGGGGGCGCCGCCGGTCGTCGTCGTCAACGAGACCATGGCGGCGAAGCTCTGGCCCGGCCAGGACCCGATCGGCAAGCGCTTCCGCTTCTTCGGCGACAAGTTCCTCGTCGAGGTGGTGGGGGTGGCGCGGAACGTCAAGTACAACACCCTGGGCGAGGACCCGCAGCCCTACATCTATCTGCCGCTCGCCCAGCGCTACGACGGGGCGCTGGCGCTCCTGGCGCGCACCGCCGGCGACCCGGCGGCGGTCCTCCCGACCGTCGAGCGGGAGGTGCGGGGGATGGACAAGGGCCTGCCGATCACCAACGTCGCGACCGTAGAGCGGGTGCTCGCCAACGGCCTCTGGGCGCCGCGCGTCGGGGCGTCGCTCCTCGCCGTCTTCGGCCTCCTCGCCCTGGTGCTCGCCGCGGTGGGGATCTACGGCGTGACCTCCTTCTCCGTCGCCCGGCGGGCGCGGGAGATCGGCATCCGCATGGCCCTGGGGGCGCGGCGCGGCACGGTGCTCGGGATGGTGCTGGGCCAGGGGATGACGGTGGTGGCGCTCGGCCTCGCCGTGGGGATCGCCGTCGCCGCCGCGGTCAGCCGCCTCGCCGCCGGCCTGCTCTTCGGCATCAGCCCGACCGACCCGCTGGCCTTCGGCGCCACCGCCCTCCTCCTCGCCGCGGTCGCCCTCGCCGCCAACCTCCTCCCCGCCCGCCGCGCCACGGCGGTCGACCCGGTGACGGCGCTGCGCCAGGAGTAGAATCGAGCGCCAGCGGCCCTGCGATGCACGTCACCGACCTCGATCTCTTTCCCGTCAAGGTGAAGATCCTCGACTTCGAGGAGGACGAGGCGTTGAACGCGGCGGTGCTCGAGCTCGTCGCGGCGCACCCGGAGCTCAACGACTCGACGACGGGGAGGAACCTGCTCGACGAGGCGGGCGACCTCGCCGGGCGGCTGCGGGCGAAGTTCGACCTCGGGCTGCGGCTCTATCTAAAGGAGCTGGGCCTCGGCGGCCCGGCCGCCGGCCGCCCGCTCGAGATCGACGCCTACATGTTCGCCAACCACACCCAGGAGTCCTCGTTCACCCCGGTCCACGACCACCTGGGCGACGCCGACTTCGTCGCCATCTACTACGCGCGCACCCACCGCTACGAGCGCGAGGACCCGGCGGGCTCCTACTACGCGATGGACGGCGGCCTGCTGGTGCTCCACGACCCGCGGACCGACGCCACCTTCGACCGCCGCGGCCCGGCGACCCGCGACCACTACAAGATCTACCCGCGCCCCAACCGCATGGTGATCCACCCCGGCTCGCTCGCCCACTCCGTCACCCCGAGCCGCGGCGGCACCCGCTTGGCCGTCACCTGCAACTTCATCGTCGAGAAGACGAGCCGCCTAGCCGGCTACCGCACCTACGCGCTCGGCCTCGACGGCTGAGGTGCCGTAACCCCACGGCGCTGCGGGGAAATCACCTCAGCCTACGCTCCGCGAGCCCTGTGGTAGGGGCGGAGCTTGTCACCGCCTGGTCCGTGGCGCGTCGTCAGGTCCCGCGGCCTTGCGAGGCTGCGGGCGCAGCCTGCTCCGCCCCTACCACAAGAGTTGAACCCGGGCGGCACGCCCGACGCCCAGGGGGAGAATCCGGAGCGTCGCGCCGTCGCCACAGAGGGATTAATCACCTCGACGCGTAGGCTGGCGGAGCGACCCTGCGGGCGGCCTTCGGCGATGCAGGTCGGCGCGGCCTGCAGGGTGAACAGCGCAAGCGGGTTCGTGCAGTGCCACACGTAGGGGCCCTGCTGCCCGACGTAGGGGTAGTAGCACTGGCAGCTGCCCGTGGTGCCGTTGAGATACCAGCACGTCGTCGTCTGCAGGACCCGAGGGCACGAGGTGCCGTTGATATCCATGCACCGCGGGCCCGGAAAGGCCCCGGCAGGGATGCTCGTGGAGAGTGCGAGCAAGACGAGGATCGCAGTCCAGGCGAAGCGATTGAGCGTTTTTTTCATGGGACCTCCTTTTACATCCGTTGTGCGCGGCGAGGGTGAAGGCGCTACCCTTCGAACGCCGGCTGCTCTGCGCGGCAGCGCCGCGTCCGTAAGTCCAAGGGCTGGCTCACCCGGCCAGCGCCGAGGTCCCCGGCGGCACCAGCCGGTCGACCGCGGCGGCGTCCTCGTCGGTGATCGTCACGTCGAGCGCCTGCAGGCTGTCCTCGAGCTGCTCCATCGTGCGCGGACCGAGGATCGCCGCGGTCACCGCGGGATGCCGGAGCACCCAGGCGTTGGCGAAGCGGGCGAGCGGCACGCCCTTCGCCTCGACCAGCTTCCAGAGCTCGTCGACGACCGCCTTGCGGCGCTCGAACTTGGGGTTCGCGAGGTCGCCGATCCACTGCTTGGCGCGCTGGGTGTCGCCGGGGTTGCCGGCGCGGTACTTGCCGGAGAGCCAGCCGCCCTCGAGCGGGCTCCAGACGATGTTCGCCATGCCGAAGCGCTGCGTCATCGGGAAGTGCTCGAGCTCCATCGAGCGGCGCAGGATGCTGTACGGCGGCTGCAGCGAGACGAAGCGCTCCCAGCCGTGCGCGTCGCTCGCCCATAGCGCGGCGACGATCTCCCAGGCGCTGAAGCGCTTCTCCCACAGCGCCTCGCCGGCGGTGTGGTTGGTCGAGCAGCCGAGGTAGCGGACCTTCCCCTGGCGCACCAGGCCGTCGAGGGTCGAGAGGGTCTCCTCGATCGGCGTCGTGGGGTCCGGCCGGTGGATCTGGTAGAGGTCGATGACGTCGGTCTGCAGGCGGCGCAGGCTCGCCTCGACCTGCTCCTGGATCGCCTTGCGCGACAGGCCGCGCTGGTTGGGCCCCGGCCCCATCGGCGCCCACACCTTGGTGGCGAGGACGACCTGGTCGCGCCGGCCCTGGAGCGCCTTGCCGACGATCGTCTCCGACTCGCCGTCCGAATAGTTGTTCGACGTGTCGACGAAGTTGATGCCGGCGTCAAGCGCACGGTGGATGATGCGCGCCCCCTCCGCGTGATCGGGGTTGCCCCACGCCCCCAGCATCATCGTCCCCAGACAGAGCGGCGAGACCTTGAGCCCAGTCGCCCCGAGATTGCGGTAGTCCATCGCTCGACCCTCCCGTCCCGTGCCGCCGGCGCGTCCGTCGCGCCGGCCAGGTGATTATGCGTCTTGCGGCCGTCGCCAGGCTGCCGAGCTTGCGGCCGCGAGCTCGCGATCCCCCTCCTGAATGACCTCGATTTGGCACGGGTGCTGTGGCTCGAGGGGCGCATCGCCGCGGGGGCGGCGCTTGCGGCACTCCATCGATTCTGCCGGGCGGCCGAGCTCGGCCGCCGTCTCCAGCGGCGCGTAGCCGTGCTCCCTTGAAATGGCCCTTGGCCTGGACGCGGTCGCCTGACCTCGGCACTTGACCTATGAGCAAGCCTTGGTTAAATTACTAACTAGTTCTTTGCGGACTTGTCCGCAGGAAAGGAGCGATCATGAAAATGTCCGTGCGCTTGCTGTGTGCATTTGGCCTGTTCCTGGCGACGACACCGACGGTGTTCGCAAACTGCACCGCAACAGTGACTTGTCAAGATGGCACGATGGTCACTTGCAGCGGGAACAACGCGATGAGCTCCTGCTCCTCATCAGGCACGACAGGTATACCCTACGTGACCTGTGACGGCACAAGGAGCTACTGCCCTCAATTGACCTGCACAGATACCGACACCCCGACATGCAATCTCGCCGTGGATTGCTACAACTACTGCTTCGGTGACTTCGGCCTCCATGGTGCGTGTTCGCGGGGTTGCTGCCGCTGCTTCTAGGGCAGCGCGCAAAGGCGCATTGAGGTTCGACGGCTCGACATCGGGGAGCTTCTCGCCAAGAGAGGAGTCGCCAGACTTCTGGGCCGTGGCGATGGCCGGCATGTTGCTGGTGCGGGGTGGGGATCGCGCCAAGCCTCTCCTGGAGGAGGCGATGCGGCGGCGGGAGAGCCTGCCCATGGTCTTGAGCGTGCTCGCCAGACTCGAGGATCCCGGGTATGAACCGGTGATCCGGAGCTTCACGGCGGAGTGGGGCCTCACTGCCTGGCACGCCCTAAGCGAGCCGCCCAGCGCTTCATCCTATGCCATAGTTCTGCACCCGGGGAAAGATCCCCGATTACACAAAGGAGCCCCTCATGAAGAAGATGCTGTCGCTGATTGGCCTGACTGGGGTCATTCTCGCCTCTGCATTCCCAGCGTTGGCGCAGGATGCTCCCCAAGCAGCGGAGGAGAAGGCACCTCCTCTCGTAATCGCCGCGATCCTTTCCCTGCTTCCGGCCATCCCCGCAGCCGGCAACGGCGCCGGACAAGCTTGCACCTATCAGTACTACTATGACGCTGCTCACACACAACCGTCTGGAGCCTGCTATGGGGCCTGCTATGCCGGCGGGAATTATTGCGATGGGGTGGTAACGGAGTACTCCGAGATCGCCTGGTGCGAACGCTGCGCTTGCGGAGGAGGAGGGAACTGCTGATAGCCCGCGGCGCGGGAGGAGCGACAGGGAAAGGGGCCGCCCCCGAAGGGGCGGCCCCGCGAGCGGGAGCCGCTTCGGCGCTACGCCACCTCGGGCGCCCGCCTCCGGCGCAGGACCTGGAGCTGCTGGACGACGAAGCTTGTGAAGGTCCTCCGCTCCCCGTCCTTCTCGTAGCAGTGCTCGCGGAAGTAACCCGTCAGGCGGAGGCGCCCGCGCCTAGCGGTGGAGCAGGAAGAAGACGATCGCGGCGACGACCACCAGCGCCACCGCGATCCCCACCCAGAGGAGCGGCGATCTGCCCTTCTCTGGCGCTGCCGCCGCCGGCGCGGGGCTCGCGGCGGCGCCCTGGCCGCGGATCGAGCGCGAGATCCCCTTGAGCTCGGACATCAGCCGCATGCTGAGCAGCTCTTCGACCTGCGCCAGGTCGCCCAGCAGGTGCTGGACGTTGTGGTAGCGCTCGGCGGGGTTCCGCGCCAGGCACTTCAAGATCAGGGCGTCGACCTCCGGCGGCAGCTGGGGGTTCGCCTGGGTGGGGAGGGTGAAGCGGCCGCTCGGCGGCTTGCCGGTCAGCATCTGGTTGAACATCACGCCGGCGGAGTAGAGGTCGGAGCGCGCCGAGGCGGGCTTGCCGTCGGCCTGCTCGGGGGCGAGGTAGGCGAGGTAGGCGAGGCTCACCTCGCCGGTCGAAAGCGTGCCCGCGGCCGTCCCCTGGCCGGGGAGCCCCTCCGGCCGGCCGAGGCCGAAGCCGGTCAGCTTGACCTGCGCGAGGTCGGGGGAGACGAGCACCGTGTCGGGGTGGATCTCGCCGTGGACGATCCCCTTCTGATGGCTGGCGGCGAGGCCGGCGAGGATGCACTGGAAGACGCCGATCGCCTGCTCGACGGTCGGCTGCCGCTCGCGGAGCCGCGCGCCGAGCGTCCCCAGGGCCGCCGGCTCGGTGGCGAGATAGAGCTTCCCGCCCTCGGCGCCGTGGCCGAGCACCTGGAGCACGTTCGGATGGCGGAGCTCCTCGACCCGCTCCGCCCCGGCGGCGAAGCGCTCGGTATCTGCGGTCGGGGCAGTGGCAGCGGCGGCCGCTGCGCAGCCGGCGCGGCGTCGGCGGCCAGCCGGGCGGGCGGCCCGGCGGTGACGATCTGGACGACGACCGGCCGGCCGGCGGCGTCGGTGGCGCGCCAGGCGGTGAAGCGGCCGCGCGGTCCCAGGCGATCGAGCAGGCGGTAGGGGCCGAGGGACTGGGGCTCGTCAGCGGTGGGCTGGGCCATGAGGGGCGGGCTCGCTTTCGAAGATGAGGACGGTGTCGCCGATGCCGATGCGGTCGAGCGGGCGGAGCAGCGCGCTCTCCACGGGATGGCCGTTGACGCGGGTGCCGAAGCGGCTCCCCAGGTCGGTCAGGCGGTATCCCTCGCCGGTCCACTCGATCCGCAGGTGCTCCTTGCTGGCGTTGCCGTCGGAGAGCGTCAGGGCGCAGGCGCGCGAGCGCCCGACGGTCGACGGGTTCCCGTCGAGCGCCAGGACCCTGCCGCGCTCCGCCCCCTCGGCGACGAAGAGCCGGCCGGGCCGCGGCGCGGCGTCGGTGCCGGCTGCCTCCTCGGCGCCTGTCCCGGCTCCTGTCCCGGCTCCGGCGCTCTCGCCCTGCCTGGGCGCGCGGCGCGATCTCGAGCGTGCGGGTGGGGAAGGGGATGGCGATCCCCTCGCGGTGGAACTCCTCCCAGATGCGCGTCCGCAGCTCGCTCGCGATGCGGTTCGACTGCGCGACGTCCTCGATGTAGACGCGCAGCTCGTAGACGATCGCGCTGTCGTCGAAGGACGCGAGGTAGACGTCCGGGGTGGGCTTCTCGAGGGCGCCCGCCACCCCGGCGACGCAGTCGAGGAGGGCGCGGCGCACGCGGTGCGGCGGCACCCGGTAGTCGGCCCCCACCCGCACCTTCTCCAGGTGCATGGGGTGCGGGTAGTAATAGTTGAGCACCCGCTCGTCGGCGATCCTGCCGTTGGGCACCACGATGTTGTCGTTCTCGCGCGTCCGCAGGTGGGTGGTGCGCCAGGTGATCGCCACCACCCGCCCCTCGTGCTCGCCGATGCGGATCCAGTCGTTGATGCGGAACGGCCGCTCGAGGCTGATCACCAGGCCGGCGAAGAAGTTGCCGAGGATCGGCTGCAGCGCCAGGCCGAGCACCAGCGAGGTGATCGCCGAGGTGGCGAGGAGCGGCCCGATGTCGAACTTCGGGTAGGCGACCTTGAGCGTCACCAGGGCCGCCATGGTGTAGACGAGGAACATCGAGACCGCCGGCAGGAGCGGCGGCAGCTTCAGGCCCTTGGTGCCGGAGAGGTGGACGTCGAAGAGCAGGATCGCGAGGAGGCGCAGGAGCGTCGCGATGCCGAGGAAGAGGAGCGACCAGGAGAGCGCCGAGCGCACGCGGGCGAGGTCGCCCACCCCGAAGAGCGAGAAGACCCAGAGCGCGGCGGCGAGCGCCGCCACGTAGAGCGGGAAGGCCAGGCGGCGGACGAGGAAGAGCTTCCTCTGCAGGAAGGTGATCGCCGCGGCGAGGACGGCGCCGACGGCGAAGCTCGCGGCCAAGGCGAGGGCGAAGCTCAACGGCGCCTCCGCCGGGCGGCGGGCGCGCTCTCGCCGGCGAGCACGGCGACCGCGATGGCCTGGGGATCGGGCATGACGACGCTGACGACGGCGGCGATTCTAGCAGCACCCCGCGGCCGGCACCGCCGGATCGTCGCGTGGGCACCGGGTCCGTGGGGTCCCGAGGACGGCCGCCTGGAAGGGGGCTCGGGAGGGTGGTCCCGAGGGCGGCCGCCCGCAGCGGACCCCACGGACCCGGTGCCCCGTGGGCTAGAATCGCCGGCGATCTGATTCCTATCTCTCCATCCATGCGCTCGCCTGAGGAGGCATCCATGATTCGCTGGAAGACCGCCGCGCCGCTCGCCCTGCTGCTCCTTCCGTTCACCCCGCTCGCCGCCGCCGCCGCGCCTGCCGCCCCGGCATCCGCCCCGGTCTCCGGCTACCGCGCCGAGTTCCTGCGCGGGCTGGACGACGTCGGCAAGAAGCTCGTCGACCTCGCCGAGGCGATGCCGGCCGACAAGTACGCCTGGCGCCCGGCCGAGGGGGTGCGCTCGGTGGGCGAGGTCTACGTCCACATCGCGCAGGCGAACTTCGGCCTGCCGCGGGTCTGGGGCGCCGCGCCGGCGACCGGCGGCCTCGACGTCAAGGCTCTCTCCGGCCAGGCGGGCGACAAGGCGAAGGTGGTCGACGCGCTCCGCCAGTCGATCGCCGGCGTGCGCCAGGCCGTCCTCGCGACGCCGGACTCCGACCTCGACCGCAAGGTCCACATCTTCGACCACGACGGCACGGTGCGCGAGACGATGGCGCTCATCGGCAACCACATGCACGAGCACCTCGGGCAGTCGATCGCCTACGCCCGGATGAACGGCGTGGTGCCGCCCTGGACGGCGGCCGAGCAGGCGGCGGAGAAGAAGAAGTAGGGACCGTGCCGGCCGGTCCGGAAGACGTCACGCTCCGCCCGCTCGCCTCGCCGGAGGACTACGCCGCCTGCGTCGAGCTGCAGAGGGAGACCTGGGGACGGGGCTTCGAGGAGCTGGTGCCGGGCGTCCTCTTCAAGATCTGCCAGCAGGTCGGCGGCGTGGCGGCCGGCGCCTTCGGCGCTTCCGGATTCCGCCGGCCCCTGGCTCCGCCGGCCCCGGCGCCGGCCGCCTGCTGGGCTTCGTCTTCGGCCTGACCGGGGTCCGCCACGGCCGCCTCGCCCACTGGTCGCACATGCTGGCCGTCCACCCCGCGGCGCGCGACCTGGGGCTCGGCCGCCGGCTGAAGCTCTACCAGCGCGAGCAGCTCCTGCCCCTCGGGGTCGAGAGCGTGCTCTGGACCTACGACCCGCTCGAGGCGAGGAACGCCCACCTGAACTTCAACCGCCTGGGGGTCGAGGTCGAGGAGTACGTCGAGGAGATGTACGCCGACCCGATGGGGGGCGAGATGGGGAGCGAGCTCGCCCGCGGCATCGGCACCGACCGCTTCATCGTCCGCTGGGAGATCGCCGGCGAGCGCGCCGTCCGGGCGCTCGCCGGCGAGCCGCCCGACTTCGCCCCCTTCCGCGCCGCGCCGGAATACGGTCTCGCGCCCGGCGCGGCGGTCCCCGAGCTTCCCCGCGCTTCCCGACGCTCCGCGGGTGCGGGTGGCGATCCCCGCCAGCATCCAGGACGTCAAGCGCGACCGCCCCGAGGAGGCCGCCGCCTGGCGCGCCGCCACCCGCCGCGCCTTCGAGGGCTACCTCGCCCGCGGCTACCGGGTCGCCGCCTTCGCCGGCGAGCCGGGGGCGGCGCGCTGCCACTACGGGCTCGAGCTGCCGGGATGACGGCGAGAAAGGGAGATACCGCCGGTGGGCGGAGCGGCGGCCGGACGCCCGAGCTGCCGATCGTGTCGTTCGCGTCGCGCGGCGAGTGGGAGGCCTGGCTCGCCGAGCATCACGGGGCCGCCGCGGGGGTCTGGCTGAAGATCGCCAAGCAGGGCTCGGGCCGCGTCACCGTGTCGTACGCCGAGGCCCTCGAGGCGGCGCTCTGCTACGGCTGGATCGACGGCCAGAAGGGCAAGCTCGACGACGACTTCTGGCTGCAGCGGTTCACGCCGCGCCGGCCGGGGAGCAAGTGGTCGCAGATCAACCGCGCCAAGGCTTTGGCGCTGATCGAGCAGGGCGCCATGCGGCCGGCCGGCCGGCGGGAGGTCGAGCGCGCCAAGGCGGATGGCCGCTGGGAGGCGGCCTACGAGGCGCAGAGCGCCGCGACCGTGCCCGAGGACCTGCAGCGGGCGCTCGACGCGAATCCCCGCGCCGCCGCCTTCTTCGCGACGCTCGACCGGGTCAACCGCTACGCGATCCTCTATCGCGTCCAGGACGCCAAGCGGCCCGAGACGCGGGCGCGCCGCATCGCGAAGTTCGTCGCCATGTTGGATGGGCACGAGAGGATCCATCCTTGAGCGACGCCATGCTCCGGATCGACCGCATCACCCTCCGCGAGATCGCCCTGCCGCTGGTCGAGCCGTTCCAGATCTCCTCCGGCGTCACGACGCGCCGGCGCATCCTGATCGTCGAGCTGCTGTCGGACCAGGGCGTCCCCGGCTGGGGCGAGTGCGTGGCGGGGGAGCTGCCGAACTACGGCCCGGAGACGGTCGACACCGCCTGGTGGGCGCTCCGCGAATGGATCGCCCCGCGCCTCCTCGGCCGCCGCTTCGCCGGGCCGGAGGAGGTCCAGCCCGCCCTCGACGTCGACTTCCGCGGCCATTCGATGGCGAAGGCGGCGGTCGAGATGGCGGCCTGGGAGATGGCGGCGCGCGAGCGCGGCCTGCCCCTCGCCGGGCTGTTGATCGGCGCTCCGGGCCGCTCCCGCGGCGAGCCCCGCGCGGCGATCGAGGTGGGGATCTCGCTCGGCATCCAGGCGAGCCCCGAGGCGCTGGTCGAGAGGGCGGCGCGGGCGCTCGCCCAGGGCTACCGGAAGATCAAGATCAAGATCAAGCCGGGGAAGGACCGCGAGTACCTGGAGGCGGCGCGGCGGGCGCTCCCCGCGGCGCCGCTCATGGCCGACGCCAACAACGCCTACACCCTGGCCGACCGCGGCCTCTTCCGGGCCTTGGACGGCCTGGGGCTGGTGATGATCGAGCAGCCGCTCGCCTGGGACGACCTGCTCCGCCACGCCGAGCTGCAGCGCGAGCTCGCCACCCCGATCTGCCTCGACGAGTCGATCACCTCGGTCGAGCGCGCCGAGGACGCCATCGCGCTCGCCAGCGGCCGCATCGTCAACATCAAGCCCGGCCGGGTGGGCGGCTTCCGGCAGGCGATCGCGGTGCACGACGTCTGCGCCGCCCACGGCCTGCCGGTGTGGTGCGGCGGCATGCTCGAGAGCGGCATCGGCCGCGCCCACAACGTGGCGCTCGCCGCGCTGCCCAACTTCACCCTCCCCGGCGACGTCTCGCCCAGCCGGCGCTACTGGGAGCGCGACGTCGTCGACCCCGAGTGGACGATGGACGGCGAGGGCCGCATGCGGGTGCCGCTCGACCGCCCCGGCCTCGGCGTCGAGGTCGACCGCGAGCGCCTGGAGCGGCTGACGGTGAGGACCGAGACGCTCGACGGCGGCCGTCGGCCGGGGTGACGGAAACCTCGGAAGACCCCTGTTAGACTGCGCCGCGCATGGCCTCCTTCAACGACATCCTGGGGATCCGCGCCGGCGACGACGGCGCCTCCGTCGTGCTCGACGCCGGCCCCGAGCACCAGGTGGCGCCCGACACCATCCACTTCGCCGTGCTGGCGACGCTCGCCGAGGTCTCGGCGGCGCAGGCGGCCGGCGTGCCGGTGGTGCCCGCCTCCGTCACCGTCCAGCTGATGGCGCGCGCCCGCCCCGGGCGCCTCGTCGGCCGCGGCAAGCTGCTGCGCCGCGGCCGGCGTCTCGCCGTCGCCGAGGGCGAGGTGTCCCAGGACGGCGAGCTGGTCGCCAAGGCGACCGTCACCTTCGCCGTGCTCTAGAGCCCGCGCCGCGCATAGTTCGGGCCGGCTCGCCCCGCGACGGGCTCCCTCCTGCCTACCTCTCACATCCGCGGCTCGTCCGCCGACGGCCCGTAGATCGACGGCACCTTGGCGCCGGTCAGCCGCAGGTAGACGGAGAGCTGGCCGCGGTGGTGGATGATGTGGTTGAGCAGCGCCGAGCGCACCACCGCGACGCGCGGCAGGCTGAACATCGTCTCCCCGCCGCGCAGGAGCGTCCAGGTCCGGGCCATCGTGGCGTCGTCCGCCTGGGCGAGCGCCTCGCGGCTCTTCTTCGCGTTGGCGTCGAAGGCGTCGAGGATCTCCTGGCGCGAGGCGAGCTGGGCGGGGACCGGCGGCGGGCCGCCGGGAGGGGCCACGTCGACCGAGTCTCCGGCGAAGACCCGCGCCGCCATGCCGGCGAGCTGGGCGATGTGCGAGGCCAGGCCGCCGAGCGTCGCCGACCGCTCGTGCGGCTTCCAGCCGAGCTGGTCCTCGGGCACCCGCTCGAGCACCCGCCGGGTGGTCGCCATCTCCTGATCGAGCTCGGGAAGGAATGCTTGCGCGATGGTCATCGTCATCACATCCTCGGCTCGTCGGCGGACGGCCCGTAGATCGACGGCACCTTGGCGCCGGTCAGCCGCAGGTAGACGGTGAGCTGGCCGCGGTGGTGGACGACGTGGTTGAACAGCATCGTGCGCAGCACCGCGGCGCGCGGCAGGGTGAAGACGGTCTCCCCCGCCCGCAGGAGCGTCCAGGGCTGGAACATCCTCGCGTCGTCGGTCGCCGCGATCGCCTGGCGGGCGGTGGCGATGCTGGCGTCGAAGGCGTCGAGGATCTGCTGGCGCGAGCTGAAGTTGGACGGGCTGTAGGGGGCCGGGCGGTCGGCCGGGGCGACGTCGTAGGAATCGTCGGCGAGGACGGAGGCTGCCCAGCCGGGCAGCTCGGCGACGTGCGACGCCAGCCGCCCGAGCGTCATCGACCTCTCGTGCGGCTTCCAGGCGAGCTGGCTCTCGTCCACCCGCTCGAGGGCGCGGCGGGTGCTCGCCATCTCCTGGTCGAATTCAGGCAACAGACTGTCTGCGAGGCTCATGGTCTTCGGATCTCCTTGGGGTCGGCCGGATCGTCGAGGGAGAGATGATCGGCGGGCAGAGCGAAATCATATCCCGAGGCGGAAGGTGCGGTCAGGCCGGGAAGCTGACGCGGGGGCACGGGGTCCGTCGGGTCCCGAGGACGGCCGCCTCGGACCGACGGACCCACTACCCGCGCGGGGGCTCGGGCTCGGGCTCGGGGCCGAGGTCGAGCGTCGCCTGCGCCTCCCTCTTCGCGGGGTAGACGAGCCGCCCGCCGGCGAGCACCCGGGCGTCGGGGTGGAGGGCGTGCGGCTCGCGCCGGCCCGGCGCCAGGAGGTTCACCACCTCGATGCCGCGCGCCGTCAGGGCGTCGGCGATCAGACGGCGGTGGCAGCGCCAGGGCACCGCCTCGGCGCAGAGGATGGCGGTGGGGCGCTCGGCGGCCCAGGCGATCAGCCGCGCGAGGGCGGCCTGGAACTCGGGGCTGTCCATGTGGTCGGCGTAGCCGCGGAAGGCGGCCACCCGCCAGGCGGTGTTCTGCGAGCCCGGCCGCGGCGAGCGGCGGCCGCCGAGGTCGGCGGCATGGAGATACTCGATCCCAGCCTCGGCGAGCGCCGCATCCAGCGCCTCGCGGCCGAACTGCGGATGGCGGCGCGAGGCGGGGAAGCGGCGGACGTCGACCAGCCGCTCGACCCCCGCCTCGTGGAGCATGGCGATCAGCTCGGCCGCGCCGCGCGTCGAATGGCCGAGGGTGAAGACCGGACCCCCCATGCGTCTACTATAGTCGCGCGGCGGACCGGGCTGCGGGCGGCGAGCCGCCGCGGCCGGGCGGTCCGGTGCGAGAGGGGGAGCGGGCTGGAGCCGGCGTTGCGCTTGCGGGTCATCACCTACAACATCCATCGGGCCATCGGGGTCGACCGGCGCTTCCGCCCGGAGCGGATCGCCGCGATCCTCGCCCACTATCGCGCCGACCTGGTGCTCCTCCAGGAGGTCGACGAGGGGGTGCCGCGGTCGGGCGGGCTCGATCTGGCGCGCGAGCTGGCCGGCCGCCTCGGCTTCCCCTACGTCGCCGTGGGGCACAACGTCACGCTCAAGAAGGGGCGCTACGGCAACGCCACCCTCTCCCGTCTCCCCATCCTCCGCGAGCGCAACATCGACCTCACCGTCGACGACTCGCCGGCGGGCTCGGAGACCCTGTCCAGGCTCTCGCGGCGGCGCCAGGACGTGATGATCGCGGCGGGCGGCCGCCTGAGCCTCATCCGCCGCGGCTGCCAGCACACGACGCTCGCCCTGGACGGCGCGGGGGCCTCGATCGAGGTCTTCAACCTCCACCTCGGGCTGTCGGCGCGGGAGCGCGAGCGGCAGATCGGCCTCCTCGTCAACTCCGAGGAGTTCCGCCGCGTCGGCCCCGAGGTGCCGGTCGTCGTCGCCGGCGACTTCAACGACTGGCGCTCGCTGCTGCGGCCGATCTTCACCGAGGTGTTCGGCTTCCGCTGCGCCACCGACCGCCAGGGGAGGCGGGTGGACCGCGCCATCCGCACCTACCCCTCCTTCTCGCCCCAGGGCGGGCTCGACCGCATCTACTACCGCGGTCCCCTCGCCCTCGACACCGTCCGCGTCTGCCGCCTGCAGGCCTCGCGCGTTGCGAGCGACCACCTGCCGGTCATCGCCGAGTTCGAGCTGGGATGAGGACCGCGCCGCGCGCCGGGAGGCTCCGGCCGAGCGGCATGCCGGCGCCGGCTCGTCCAAACCCGCCCGGGTGTAGCCAAACCTGTGCCGGTTTCGCAGAACCCTTCGCGGTTCGGCCATGCCGTCGCGCGGCATGGCCAAACCATGCGGCGGTGTGGCCAAACCCGGGCAGGGTCAGGGTCGACGAAGCGGCGGCATGGCGGTCTCGCGCCGCATCGCCGCCTCGGCGCGCGTCGGATCGGCCGTTCCCGCGGGCGGCGAGACCAAAACCCGGCGCGGTTTGGCCATACCCGATCGTGGCGAGAGCAAACCGCGGCGCGGTTTGGCCGTACCGGATGGCGGTGAGAGCAAACCTCGGCGTGGTTTGGACGTACCCGAGGCTGGCGCCGCCAAACCCCGGCGCGGTCTGGCCGTCCCGCCGCGGGGCACCGCGCCGCCGCCGCGGCGCCTCGCCATCTCTCCAGGCGGCATCATGATGCCGCGCGAGCGCCTCCCCGCGAGCCGTGTCGGGATGCCCATGCCGCGGCGCGGAACGTTCTCGCCGGCGCGCGCGGTGCGCGAGCCGCCAGCCGCCTTCATCACGCCGTCCCGCGGTATCGTCCCCGTGGTGAGCAGCGAGGAGACGCGCGAGGTGGTCGGGCCGTTCTTGGATAGGTCCTGAGAGCCCTTACCGCCGGTCCCCGATCGTCGCCCGCAGCAGCCGCAGCCGGGCGTCGAGCTCCTCGGGGGTGAGGCCGGCGTACTTGGCGGGGAGGAGGCGGCGGCTGCTGGCTTCGAACACCGCCAGGAGCTCCATGTACTCGAGGAGGTCGGTGTCGCGGCTGGGGAAGTAGTCGGCGGCGGCGGCGAGGAAGCGCTCGGCGGCGACCGGTAGATCGGGGCCCGTCTCGCGCGCCGCGTCGTCGTTGGCGAGGAGGATCACCGCCTCGACGTCGGCGTTGCTGTAGCCGACGAGGGGGCGGGAGAAGCCGTCGCGGATCGCCGCGAAGTCGACCTCCGTGTTCACCCGGTTCTTCCGCACCAGGGCCCGCGCCACCTCTTCGACCTCCTCCGGCGTCTGCGAGTAGAGGAAGGGGATCTTCCGGTCGAGGCGGCCGGCGCGCTTCAGGTCGACGTCGAGCTTGTCGGGGCGGTTGGTCATCACCAGGAAGAGGATGCGGCCGCGGTTCGAGGTGTCGGACATGAACTCCTTGATCCGCGCGATGACCCGCGAGGAGGTGCCGCCGTCCCCCTCGCCGTCGGCCGATCCGAAGGCGCGGTCGCCCTCGTCGATGATGACGATCACCTGGCCGATCGCCTGCACGACGGAGAGGATCTTCTCGAGGTTCCCCTCGGTCGCCCCCACCCACTTGGAGCGGAAGTTCTTGAGCTTGATCGCCGCCAGGCCGCACTCCTTGGCGAACGCCTCGGCGACGAAGGTCTTGCCCGTCCCCATGGGGCCGGTGAAGAGGATGCCCATCGGCACCCGCGCCACCCGCCCCTCGCGCATGTTGTCGGCGATCCCGGTCAGCTCGCGCTTGACCTCGTCCATGCCGCCCACCACCTCGAAGCCGTGCTCGGGAGCGACCAGCTCGACCAACCCGAAGCACTCGCGCTCGAGGATCTCGCGCTTGCGGTGGGCGATCAGGCGGTCGATCTCCGTCCGCGCCGGATCGGGGGCGTTGCAGGCGGCGGCGGGGTCGGCGGCGCCGCCGGCGGCGGGCGGGCCGGGGGCCAGGAGAGCCCGGATCTCGTCGCGGCCGAGCCCGGCGGTCAGCGCCGCCAGCTTGTCCGCCCGCGCCTCGGCGGCGGCGCCGCCCCCGAGGATGCCGGCGATGAAGGCGCGGCGCTCGGCGCTGTCGCTGGCGGCGGGCGCCGGCGGGGTGAGGATCGAGGCGATCTGGATCGCCTTCAGGCCGCCGGTCAGCTCGGCGTAGCGCTCCGCCTCGCGCTCGGCGAGGCCGGGGTCGGCGAGCTTGGCGACCGCCAGGCGCGCCGCGCGGTCGGGCATGGGGATCTCGACCACCGCCACCTTGGGGTTGGCGATCAGCTTGGGGGCGAGGTCGGTCAGGTTCTCGGCGACCAGCAGGACGACGTTGTCCCCCTTCTCGATCTCGGGCAGGAACGACCAGCGGTGGAGGGTCACCACGGCGGCGCGGTCGGCGTCGGTCTGGAAGGCGAGGTCGCCCGCCGGCGCCAGGTTCTCGGCGTACTCGAGGATCACCGCCGTCCGGCAGCCGGCGGCGAGGAGCTTCTCGAGCGCCGCCAGGACCTGCTCCTTGGGGCCGCGCGCCAAAAGGTCCTCGGTCAGCTCGAGGCCGGGGGCGCGCTTCTTCCAGCGCACCCCGGTCGCCAGGTTGTAGAGGGCGATCGTCTCCTTGCTCTCGGCGAGGAGGGGGCCGGCGAGGAAGTCCGACAGGCTCCAGCTCGTGCCGCGGTAGAGCACGGTGTCGAAGACGTTGCCGTGGAGGACGAACATCGAGGCCTCGCCGCGCAGGTAGCGGCGGCGGAGGTCCTCGGCCCAGGCGGGGAGGGGGGACGGGGCGGTGGGATCGGCGTCGGCCATCGGGTGGGCGGCCCTCACATCGACTTTTCGATGCCGGCGAGGAGCTGCTCGGTCTCGCGGCTGGTCTCGCGCACCGCCTCGACGCCGTCGAGGAGCTCGTCGAGCTGGCCGGAGAGCTCCTGCGGCGACTGCATGGTGACGATCTGGTCGGCGATGAGCTGGAAGGAGTTCTCGATCAGGTCGAGCTGGCCGCGGGCGGTGGTCAGGTAGCGGCGGATCTCCTGCAGCTTCTCGATGCGCTTGGTGACGATCGCCAGGTTGCGCTTGGCGATCCCCGCCTGCGCCGCGTCGTCCCCGGCGTCGCGCACCGCCTGCTCGTAGCGCTTGCGCTCGCGCTCGAGCTGCGCCGGGTCGATCGCCTGCAGGTAGCTCTCGTAGCGGCCGCAGGTCAGCGCCATCTCGACGAAGGCGTCGACCAGGCGGTCGGTCTTCACCAGCTCGTCGCGCAGCAGGTCGCCGGCGAAGGAGGGGTTCTCGGCCGCCAGGCGGCGGATCTCCTCCTGCCGCCCGACCAGCGTCTCGACGCGCTGCCGCGCGTCCGGCGAGAGGCCGGCCATGCGGCGGGAGCGCTCCTGCGCCTCGAGGGCCTTCTTCAGCCGCTCGAAGCGGGGGTCCCAGAGGATGTGGCGCAGGCGCTCGTTGTCGGGGGCATGGAGCAGCCAGAGCGCCTCGAGCCCCAGGGTGCCGAGGGCGAGGAGCGGGTTGGCGGTCAGGAGCGCCGCCGCCAGCCCGCCGCCGACGAGCGAGAGGTTGAACGGGTTGACGAGGGCCATCTTCAGATAGGGGTGGCGCTCGGCGAGGGAGTCCTTGGCGACCGACTTGATGCCGTCCAGGAGCCCGCCCGCGACCTCGCGGCCGGCCGCCGGCGGCGTCGCCGTGCGCGTCGGCGTCGCCGGCTTGGTCGCGGTCTGGGGCCGCGGCGGGGTCTGGGGTTTCTCGGCGGTTCCCACGGTGGCGTCGGTCAGGCGGGTGGCCCGGATGGAGGGTGGCGGAATCCGGGGTCGCCGGCCCGATGCTATCCCGGTCTAGGCCTTGGGCGGCGGCGCGTAGAGCATGTCCAGGAGCTTCTTCTCGACCGCCCGGAACTCCGCCGACGACTTGAGGTCGATGTCGCGGTGGGTGAAGTAGGGCACGTCCACCCGGTGCAGGATGCGCGCCGGGCGCGGCGAGACGATGTAGACGGTGTCCGCCAGGTAGACCGCCTCGGAGACGTCGTGGGTGACGAAGAGGGTGGTGTTGTCCTCGGTCCGCGCGACGTCGAGGAGCAGGCCCTGCATGCCCCAGCGGGTCTGCGGGTCGAGGGCGCCGAAGGGCTCGTCCATCAGCACCACCCGCGGCTTGTTGATGAGGGTGCGGGCGATCGCCACCCGCTGCTTCATGCCGCCCGAGAGCTCTTTGGGATAACGGTCGGCGAAGTCGGCGAGGCCGACCGCCTGGAGGTACTTGTCGGCCCGCGCGTGGCGCTCGGCGGCGGCGATCCCCTGGAGCTTCAACCCGTACTCGACGTTGTCGCGGACGGTCAGCCAGGCGAACGAGGTGTAGGACTGGAAGACCATGCCGCGGTCGCGCCCGACTCCGTCGATCGGCTGGCCGTCGACCAGCACCTCGCCGGCGGTGGGGACGAGGAGCCCGGCGACCGCTTTCAAGAGCGTCGACTTGCCGCAGCCCGAGGGTCCCAGGAAGACCACGAGCTCGCCCACCCCCGGCTTGTCGAGGATGTCGAAGGAGACGTCGCGCACCGCCTCCAAGCCGACGCCGTTCCGGTCGAGATAGGTGACCGAGAGGTCCTTGACCCGCAGCTTCGGGGTCTCGGCGGAGGGCTCGTGGCGATAGGTCGGCCGCTCCCGCGAATCGAGCGGCGGGGCCGTCGGGGTGATGGCGACGGTTCCCGGCTCGCCCGCCTGCGGCAGCGCGTGGGGAGGGGTGGGATCGGTCATTCGACCATCGTCTCCCGCCAGCGGAAGAGGACGTTCGAGAGGCTGCGGATCAGGAAGTCGGTGAACAGGCCGATGCCGCCGATCACCAGCAGGCCGGCGAAGGCCCAGGAGGGCTTCTGATGGGTGCGCGCCAGCTCGATCATGTAGCCCAGCCCGTGCCCGGGGTTGACCGCCTCGGCGAGGATCACGTAGGTCCAGGAGATGGCGTTCATCACCCGGAAGGAGTCGAAGATCTCGGGGAGCGCCGCCGGCAGCAGCACGGTGCGCACCACCTGCCCCTTCGACGCCCCCAGGGTGAGCGCCGTCTGCACCAGCTCGTCGGGGACGGCGCGGATCGAGGAGACGACGACCGGCAGGAGATAGACGAAGACGCCGAGGAAGAGGAAGGCGATCTTCTGCTTCTCGTCGATCCCGAACCAGAGGATCAGGATGGTGATGAAGGCCGAGATCGGCATGTAGCGCAGCGGCGAGACGATCGGCTCGAAGAAGCGGTTGATCGGCTCGAAGGCCCCCATCAGGACGCCGAGGGGGAGCGCGATGACGGCGGCGAGGAGAAAGGCGAGGGCGATCCGCCGCGTCGAGAGGAGGATCGCCCCGCCGAGGTCCCACTGGGCGAAGAGCTGGATGGTGCCGCGCAGCACCTCGGTGGGGGAGGGGAGGAAATAGGTCGGCACCAGGCGGCCGTAGCTGAGGACGCACCAGAAGAGGATCACCAGCACCGGGGCGACCAGCCCCATGGCCAGCGACGCCGTCCGCGGGAGCGGCTGGCGCAGCGCGAAGGGATCCCGCCGGCGAGCCATCTACTGCGTCGCCAGGATGACCTTGATGTCGGTGCGGCGGTTGAGCTGGCGGCCGCCCTCGGTCTCGTTCGGCGCGATCGGGTTCTGCGAGCCGTGGCCGATGGTCTGGAAGCGGGCGGCGTTGACGCCGGGGAAATTCTGCGTGACGTAGTTCTTGACCGCCAGCGCCCGCTTCTCGGAGAGGGTCATGTTGGCCTTCGGGCTGCCGGTCGCGTCGGTGTTGCCCTCGATCCGCAGGTAGGTGTTGCCGAACGAGGTCATCGTCTCGCCCAGCGAGTCGAGGACGATGTAGGAGCCGGACATGATCTCGTCCGAGCCCGGGGTGAAGTGGATCTGGATCTGCTTGTTGAGGATCGCCCGGTCATTCGGCGACGGCGCCTTGGCCGCCATCACCGGCTCCTCGACCTTCTGGCCCTGGTACTCGGAGGCGAGGGCGGTGAGGAAGCGGGTGTCGACCCAGTCCTTGGCGTCGACGGCGCGGGTCACCAGGCCCTTCTTGCGCCAGATGACGAAGGCGGTGTTGAAGAGCGTCTCGTAGTGGGCGTGGCCGCCGGCGAGTCCGTAGAACTGCGCGTTGTCGGCGTAGCCGGTGAGCTTCAGGCCGGAGAGCATCCCGGAGACCGTGTCGGCGTCGAGCTTGAGCGCCTTGCCGACCAGGGCGTAGGCGGCGGTCGGGTCCTTCTTGATGCTGTCGATCCCCAGGAGCCAGCCGTGGACGAAGTCGCGCAGGGTGTCCGGGGCCTGGTCGATCACGTTCTGCCGGGCGACCAGGGTGTCGGCGATGATGTGGGTGGCGGCGGTCGTCGAGACCAGGACGTGGGCCTCGCTGCCGCGCGCGGTGACGGCGCCGGAGAGGTCGGGCTCCCAGGTCACCGCGGCGTCCACCTGCTTGGCCTTGAACATCGCCGCCGCGGCCGGCGCGTCCTGGGTGAAGATGATGTTCTTCTCGACCGCCGCCCGGTCCTCCGGGGAGAGGCCGGACTGCGACAGCAGGTAGAGCAGCAGGAAGTGCGAGGGGGTGAACTGGGTGCAGGCGATCCGGTGCCCCTTGAGCTGCTCGATCGAGTTGATCGCGGCGAGCGAGACGATGCCGTCGCCGCCGCGCGACCAGTCCTGCATGAGGATCGACTTCGCCTTCTGGTTCTGCTCGGCGAGGATCGACGCCTCGCGCGCCCAGTTGTCGACGGTGTCCCACATGACGTCGATGTCGCCGGTGCGGAAGGCGGCGAGCTTGGTCGCCGGGTCCTCGAGGAGGACGAACTTGACGTCCATGCCGAAGCGGCTCTTGTAGCTCGAGCCGGCGTTGGGCTCCATGCCGTTGTTGAAGACGATGCCGGGGGAATGCCCCGCCCAGGTGTTGATCCCGACGACCAGCGGGCGGCCGAGCTTGCCGCTCGAGGCGAGGGACGCCGGGGCGACGCCGGTCGATCCGGCATCGCGGCCCGGGTCGGCGGGCGCGTCCTTCAACCCGGCGAAGTCCTTCGACGAGTCGGTGGCCGCGCCGCTCGACGGCGCCTGCTTCTCGGCTCCGGCCCAGTGGCGGATGTCGCCGCCCTTGTAGTGCCAGAGCGCGTAGCCCAGCACGGCCACGATCACGACGGTGATGAACAGCTTGGCGAAGGGCGTGAGTCGCATGTCGTCTCCTCAAGGGATCTGCGGGGACCGGCCTACATCGTCTTCTGGCCCTGCGACGCCTGTTGCGCGGCGCGCTTGGCCTTGAGCTCGGCGAGCTGCTGCTTGGCCTGCACGTCGCCGGTCTGGTTCTTGAGCGCCGCGAGGCGCGAGTCGAGCGACGAGTCGGAGAGCTCCTTGCCCAGGTTGGCCTCGGCGATGGTGTTCTTGATGTGGTCGCGCACGTTGTCGAGCGCCTTGACCTCGGCGTCGACGGAGAGGCCGTCGAGCTGCCCCTGGATCTTGATCCGCGCCTGCGCCGACTGCATACGGGCGAGCATGGTGACGCGCTCCGCCTGGAGCTTGCGGATCTCGGACTGCACCGAGAGGAGCGAGGACTTGGCCGAGTCGGCGTCGCCCTTGGCGGTCGCGAGATCGGTCTGCACCTCGGCGAGGTCCGCCGCGAGCTGGTTCTTCTTCTGGATCAGGATGAGCGCCAGGTCGTCCTGGTTGCCGTCCACGGCGACGGCGAGCTGGGCCTCGGTGTCGGCCAGGTCCTTGGTCGTCTGGTCGCTCCGCGCCACGAGGTCGTCGCGCCGCCGCATGATGGCGGCGGTCGCCGACTTGAGCTTGGAGTACTTGTCGATCATCGATTCGATCGCGTTCTGGTAGGCGATCTCCGGGTGCTCCTTCTCGATGTCGGAGATCCACAGCGACAGGAAGCCGCGCCAGAGATTGCCCAGCCGCGCGAACACGCCGTTTCCGGCCATCAGACGCTCCTTTCGGACGGATTGATCGGTGGCGGCGGCGCGGCGGCGGCGGACGCCGCCGGGGAGTGGCCGAAGAACTCGAGCACCCGCGCCACCTCGAGCTTGCCCTCGTCGCAGGTCCGCTCCACCCCCTGCTGCTCGGCCACCCGCTCGTCCATCACCTGGCGGATGCGCTGGATCTCCTGCTCGTACTGGGCGATCCGCTGCTGCGACTCGGCGAGGACCTGGCGGGTGTCGGCGGCGCCGGTCGCGACGTAGGCGGCGAGCGCGCGGATCTCCTTCTCCCCGGTCTCGATGATCTTCTCGAGCGGCACGCCGAAGGCCTTGAGCGACGCCTCGACGATCTGCTTCGCCGCCGCGGTGCCCGGCGGCAGCGCGTGCAGCAGCTCGGCGGCCTTGGCGACCCGCGCCTGCTCGTCGGCGTCGATCCCCGCCGCCGCGTAGACGGCGGCGAAATCGACCTTGCCGCCCGGCGCGGCGGGCGGCGCCTTGACGAAGTCGGCTCCGGCCGCCGGGCTCGGGGCGGCGAGATCCGGGGTGGCCGCCGCGTCGGCGGCGGGCTCGCCTTCCGGCGCCGCGGCGCTCTCGGCATTCTGGTCGTCGCGGACCACGAACAGCCCCATGACGCTCGATCCCCAGCCTTTCTTCTCGCTCATGGTGATCAGGACCTCGGAATCGTTTCAGACCGCCCCGCTCCGGCCCTCGGGCTCGCCTCGATTGGGTTCAATCGTAGCATGGGGGCGGCCGCCCGCCGGGAGGCGGCCGCGGCCCCGGACCTCCTGGCGGAGCTCGTCGGAGCGGTCCTCTGCGCGGCGCTCAGAAGTGGACGCGCAGGCCGAGGTATCCCTTCGCCTCGACGCCGCGGCGGAGGTCCTGCACCAGGTCGAAGCGGCCGGCGCCGAAGAGCGAGAGGTTGCGGCTCAGGTAGATGTCGATGCCGAACTGGGCGTCGACGCCGAGCTTGCTCTCGGTGCCGGTCGACACCGGCAGGCCGAGGAGGATCGACTGGTCGATGCGGTGGTAGGCGGCGCCGGCGCCGAAGAAGCTGTCGACCGGCCCCAGGGGGATGACGCCGATCAGGTTGAACCCGAGGAGCTGGTCCTTGCCGCCGCCCCGGTCGTCGCCCGCCTTCCAGTAGCCGACCTCGGGCTCGAAGTAGCCGCGGATGCCGGTGTCGGGCGGCCGGCCGCGCCAGTCGTCGGCGTCGCCCTGGCGGCGGCCGCCGATGCGCACCCGCAGCGCCGCCATCAGATAGGTCTGCGTCTGGGAGTCCGCGTTGACCAGGCCCGCCCCGATGGCGATCGAGTTGCGCGAGCTCGCCCGCTCGTCCCGCCGCGGCTCGTCCGTGTCCGTGGTCTGCGCCAGCACCAACCCGCTCGCGAGCAGACCCATCGCCGCGAACGCCGAGATCCTCAGCCATCCTTTCACCGGCAACCCTCCTTGTCGGTCGGCGCGCGCCGGGGCCTCGCAGGCCTCGAACCGGCGGCGCGGTGTCCTACTGGGATGGAAACAGGATAGCAGAAGGCTCCGCCGGCGGCCGGAAGGGCGCCGATCGCGGCACAGGGGTTGCAGCCTCCTCGCGGCGTGGACGGATGCGGCCGCCGGGCGTTCCGGGCGGTCCGCGCCGTCGGCGGATCTTCCAAGGGAGACATCATGGCACGCTCGCTCAAACCCCTCGATCAACAGGTCATCGTCATCACCGGCGCCTCGAGCGGCATCGGCCTCGCCACCGCCGAGGCCGCCGCCAAGGAGGGCGCCAAGCTCGTCCTCGCCTCGCGCAGCGAGCAGACGCTGGGCGACATCGTCGAGCGCATCAACGCGGCCGGCGGCGAGGCCATCCACGTCGTCGCCGACGTCGGCGACCGCGCGCAGGTCGAGCGGATCGCCGCGGCCGCGGTCGGCCGCTTCGGCCGCATCGACACCTGGATCAACAATGCCGGCGTCTCGATCTACGGGCGGCTCGACGAGGTCAGCGAGGAGGACAGCCGGCGGCTCTTCGACACCAACTTCTGGGGCGTGGTCCACGGCTCGCTCGTCGCCCTGCCGTACCTGCGGAAGAGAGGGCGGCGCGCTGATCAACCTGGGCAGCGAGGTGTCGGACGCGGTGGTCCCGCTGCAGGGCATGTACTCGGCGTCCAAGCACGCGGTCAAGGGCTTCACCGACGCCCTGCGGGTCGAGATCGAGAAGGTGGACAAGGCGCCGGTCTCGATCACGCTGATCCAGCCGACGGCCGTCAATACGCCCTACCCGCAGCACGCCAGGAACTACATGGACCAGGAGCCCAAGCTGCCGACGCCGATGATCGACCCGGAGCAGGTGGCCGAGGCGATCCTCGGCGCCGCCACCAAGGCCACCCGCGACGTCAAGGTGGGGGCGATGTCCAAGGTCAACACCGCGGTGTCGAAGGTCGCGCCGTCGCTCGGCGACAAGCTCTCCGCCAAGCAGGTCGACCGCCAGCAGTACGACGAGCGGCCGCGCGATCCCGACGGCGCGCTCTACAAGCCCGGGGGGACCGGCCAGATCCACGGGCAGGGCTCGGCGGCCGACGCCTGAGACCGCGCGCCATCCCAGAAGCCCCAGGAGCTCCGCCGGTCACCCCCGCGAGCGGTGGACCGGCGGAGCCTGCCCGCTGCCTTCAGGCCATGACGCTGTACGTCGCCGCGCCCACCGAGCGCGCCAGGCGGGCGGCGGCGGCGTCGAGGGCGGCGCGGCGGCCGGCGCCGGCGCGGACTCCGGGCTCCCACCAGACCTGGCGGATGGCGAGGTGCCCCGCCTGGCGGTCGAGCTTCGGATCGACGCGGCCGACCAGCCGATCGCCCTCGAGGATGGGCAGGATGTAGTAGCCGTGGCGCCGCTGGGGCGCCGGCACGAAGGCTTCGAAGCGGTAGTCGAAGGCGAAGAGGCGCTGGGTGCGGCGGCGGTCGCGGAGGATGGGGTCGAAGGGGGAGAGGAGCCGCAGGCGGGCCGGCGGCTCCGGCGCCTCCGCCGCGCGCCGCTCCCAGTCGCCCAGGGCGTAGGCCGGGCGCGCTCGGCTGCCGTCCGCGGTGCCGACGACGACGGGGACGATCTCGCCGCGCCTCGCCGCCCGCTCGCACCAGCGCTTCGCCTCCGCCGGCGTCACCGCATCCCAGAAGTCGGCGATCTCCTGCGGGGTGGCCGTGCCGAGGCGCTCGAGCGCCGTGTTGCCGGCCCAGGCGAGGTGCTCGGCGTCGGTCGGCCGGCGCCGGGCGGCCATCTCGGGGAGCACCCGTTCGGTCAGGTCGTAGACCTTGTTGAAGTGGACGCGGCGCTCGACCGCCAGCCGCCCGGTCCGCCACAGGTGCTCGAGCGCCGCCTTCTCCGGCCGCCAGCCCCACCAGTTGCCGGCGCCGCCCGGGGTCTCGGCGGCGAAGTCCTTGGACTGCAGCGGGCCCTCCCGCCCGATGCGCTCGAGGGCGCGCGCCATCACCGCCTCGCCGTCCGGCCCCAGCCGCTGCCGCCACCAGGGGTGGCCGTGCCGCGTGTAGCGGTCGAAGCGCACCTTCCAGTAGGGAAACCAGACCGTGGGGATCGCCGACGCGTCGTGCGTCCACCCCTCGAACAGGCTCCGCTCGCGCTCGATCAGGCGCCGGAAGAGCGGCGGCCGGTAGCCGTCGAGCCGCGAGGCGAGCGTCAGGTGGTGCGCCCGCTCGACGACGTTGATCGAGTCCATCTGCACGAAGCCCATCCGCTCGATGAGCGAGTAGAGCGAAGCCGCGGTCGCCGCCCGCCGCGGGTCCGCGGCGAGCCCCTGCGCGTCGAGGAGCAGCCGGCGAGCGGTCGCGGCGGGGACGAGCGGGAGGGCGGGGGCGTTCGGCACGCGCGGAAGGGTAGCGCAAGCCGGGCGGATCTGATTGCGCTTTCCGGCCCGGGCGCATTCTGTTATAAGGATTGGCGATGTCCGACGGACCGAAGTACCGCCAGCGGGGCTATAAGGACTCCGAGCGTCCCGACGAGAAGCGCGGGGGCGCGCCGCAGGGGCCGCGGGAGAAGAAGGAGGGGCCGCGCGGGCGTGGGCTGGGGGCTCCCACCGAGACGGCGTTCCGCTGCGGCGCCTGCGGCGAGCGGCAGGTGGTCACCGAGGTCGCCGTGGACGCCCTCTGCGGCAAGTGCGCTCAGCCGCTCCATACCTGCAACAACTGCGTGCACTTCGACACCTCGACCCGCTGGGAGTGCCGGCAGACGATCCCCGCGCGGGTGGCGAAGAAGCGGGACGCCAACGCCTGCACGCTCTTCGCCGCCAAGACGGTCCAGGAGTTCGGCCAGGAGCGCGACCGGCCGAGCCCGAAAGACGCGCGGTCGGCCTTCGACGCGCTCTTCAAGTAGATCCCGCGGCTCAGCTCGCGGGCTTCCCCTCGCTCTTCTTCCACCCCGTCCAGCCCGGTCCCCGCACCACCCGGCCCGCCGCGGCGCCCGTCGGCTCGCCGTCTTTCAATACCTGGATGCCGTTGACCCAGACCTGGCGCACGCCGGTCGCGTACTGGTGCGGCTTCTCGTAGGTCGCGTGGTCGGCGATCGCCGCGGGATCGAAGACGACGACGTCGGCGTAGTAGCCGGGGGCGAGGCGGCCGCGATGGTCGAGCTTGAGATTGGCCGCCGGCAGCGAGGTCAGCTTGCGGACGGCCTCGGCCAGCGGGATCGTCTTCTCGTCGCGGACGTAGCGCCCGAGGAGGCGCGCCACGTTGCCGTAGGCGCGGGGATGGCTGTTCGACTTGAGGAACACCCCTTCGGCCGACGGGCGCCCCCTCGTCCGAGCCGAAGCTCACCCAGGGGAGCGCCACCTCGCGGCGGATGTTGTCCTCCGAGATCAGGAAATAGAGCGTGCCCACCCGGCTGTCGTCCTCGGCCACCAGGTCCATCGCGGTCGCCGCCGGCGACTTGCCGCGTAGCTTCGCGACCTCCGCCAGGGTCTTGCCGGTGAGCGGTTTGAGCGCCGCGCTCTTGAAGGCGGCGAGGAGGATGTTCTCCGGGCCGGCGGCGAGGAAGAGGTTCTCCCAGGCGTCCGACGGCTGGCTCATCTCGCGCTCGACGCGGGCGCGGACGGCGGGGTCGGCGAGCCGCTGGCGCCAGGCCTCGAGGCCGCCCTCCTGCACCCAGGGGGGCATCGCGGCGTCGAGCCCGGTCGCCCCGGCGGTGTAGGTGTACATGTCGGCGGTGATCGCGAGCCCTCGGGCGCGCGCCGCCTCGACCTTGGCGATCGCCGCCGGCAGCTTCCCCCAGTTCGGCCGTCCGGCGGCCTTCAGGTGGTAGATCTCGGCCGGCACCCCGGCCCGGCGGGCGATGGCGACGAGCTCGTCGATGGCCTCGAGGAGGCGGTTGCCCTCGCTCCGCATATGGGAGATGTACATGCCGCCGTACTGCCCGGCCACCTTGGCGAGCTCGACCAGCTCGTCCGTCCTGGCGTAGAAGGCCGGCGCGTAGATGAGGGACGAGCCGACGCCGAGCGCCCCCTCTTCCATCGCCTGGCGCACCAGGGCGCGCATGCGCTCGAGCTCCGGCGGCGTCGGCGGCCGGTCGGCGTAGCCCACCTCGTGGACGCGCACCGTGGTGGCGCCGACGAAGGAGGCGACGTTGACCGCGATGCCGCGGCCGGCGACATGGTCGAGGTAGCCGCCGAGCGTCGTCCACGGGATGTCGTACTTGAGGTCGCCCTCCTCGGCGAGCGCCTCCTTGCGCATCGCCTCGTTGAGCGGCCCCATCGACCAGCCCTCGCCCATCACCTCGAGCGTCACCCCCTGGCGCAGGTCGCTCTGCGCCCGGCCGTCGACGAGGAGCGTGTCGTTCGCCCAGGAGAGCATGTTGACGAAGCCGGGGGCGACGGCGAGGCCGCGGGCGTCGACCTCGCGGCGGCCCTTCGCCGCGCCCAGATCGCCGACCGCGGCGATGCGGTCGCCGTCGACCGCCACGTCGCCGATCGCCGGCGCCGCGCCCGAGCCGTCGTAGATCGTGCCGCCGCGGAGGACGAGGTCGTGGACCGCCGCCGCTGGGGCGGCGGCGCTCGCGGCGATCGCGACGATCGCCGGGGTCGAGCGGGCGGACGCGCCGGTCCCGGCGCTCGCGGTGAAGATCGCGGCGAGGGCGAGGCCGGCGAGGCAGAGACTGGGGACGCGCATGGTCACTCCTCGATGGTCCGCGGCGATCAGCGGCGCAGGCGGGCCCAGATCTTGACCGGCTGCTTGGCGTCGGCGAGCTTCTGGATCGCCGCCAGGTCGTAGTCCCAGACGAGCGTCCTGCCGTCGCGCCGGGTGGCGTTGGTGTCGGCGACCGCGAAGGGCGTCGTCAGCTTGAAGCGCAGGTGGAGCCCCTGGAAGATCTGCTGCATCTGCCGCTCGGCGTCGGCGCCGGGCGCTTGCGAGCCGGCCTCGCCGACCGGATTGCCGAGCTCGGTCGAGACCAGGACCGTCCTGCCCTCGTCGACCAGCTTCAAGCCGGAGAACGGGCGGTCGAAGAGCGTCGGCTTGCCCGGCCCCGGCGCCTCGCCGTCCTTCTTGGGATCGCGGATCTGCGCCAGCTTGTTCAGGTCGTCGAAGCCGAAGACGGCATGGACCTCGAGCTTCAGGTCCCCCTTGTCGCCGCCGCCGACGTCGAGCAGGCGGATGCCGGGGGGCAGCGCCTTTTCGATGTCCTCCCGCTGCGGCGAGCCCGGCGCCTTCGACTGGCTCGTCTTCTGCTGGGCGGCCATCTCCTGCCTCGCCGCGGCGATCTCCGCCGGGGTCGGATCGCCGGTCTTCCCCGCCATCTGGCGCTGCATCATGAGCATCGGCAGGACCATCGCGCCCATGTCCACGGTGGCGCTGAAGCCCGCCTTGCCGGAGAGGTTGCGGTCGAGGTCGACCGACTCCTCGACGTCGAAGCAGCCGGCGAAGAGGAGGAGGGCGGCGAGCCCGGCAAAGAGAGCGGTCAGGCGACTGCGGAGAGCGCGCATCCGAGACTCCTCCGTGAAGTCAGGTCGTGAGCGAAGCGGACGCAAGTCTACCAGGACGGCGGCGCTCGCCAGGGCTTATGCTTCGATCATGCTCCAGCTCGCCGACGGCATCGCGATCCCCGACGAGGACCTCTCGTTCGCGACGTCGCGCAGCGGCGGCCCGGGCGGGCAGAACGTCAACAAGCTGGAGACGCGGGTGACCGTGCGTCTCGACCTCGACGGCACGGCGGCGCTCTCGCCCGAGCAGAAGGAGCGGGTCCGCGAGCGCCTGGCCACCCGCGTCACCCGCGGCGGCGTCCTCCAGGTCACCTCGCAGCGCCACCGCAGCCAGTCGGCCAACCGCGAGGCGGCCCTCGAGCGCCTGGCCGAGCTGCTGCGCCAGGCCCTCGCCCCCGAGACGCCGAGGAAGCCCACCCGCGCCACCCGCGCCGCCCGCCGCCGGCGGCTCGACGCCAAGCGCCGGCGCGGCGAGCGGAAGCGCCTGCGCAGCGAGCTCCCCGAGGCCTGAGCGGCGCTGGTGTAAGATCCTCGCCGGTCCCTCTCATGCCCGCTCCCGGCTTCAGCGCGTCCGACCTCGAGGCGGTGCGCCGGGCGGTCGCCGCGGCCGAGGCGGAGAGCGCCGGCGAGATCGTCCCCTACGTCGTCGCGGCGAGCGATCCCTATCCCGGCGCGGCCTGGAAGGGGGCGACCTTCGCCGCGCTGGCGGCGGCGCTCGCGGCCTGGGCCATCCATCGTGCGGGCGGCTACTGGGGCGGCCACCTGCTCGCCTGGACGGGGCTGCCGCCGGCGGCCGGCGCGGCCCTCGGGTTCCTCGCCGTCCACCTGCTGCCGCCCCTGCGCCGCTGGCTCGCCGGCGCCGAGCTGATCGAGCTCCGCACCCGCCGCCGCGCCGCCGCCGCCTTCCTCGAGCAGGAGGTCTTCCAGACCGCCGGCCGCACCGGCATCCTCCTCTTCGTCTCGCTCTTCGAGCGCCGCGTCGTGATCCTCGCCGACAGCGGCATCCACGCGCGGGTGGAGGAGGGGGAGTGGGACGGCATCGTGGCGCGGATCGTCGACGGCATCCGCCGCGGCGAGGCCGAGGCGGCGCTCGTCGCCGGCGTGCGCGCCTGCGGCGACCTCCTCGCCCGCCACGGCCTGTCGCGCCCGCCCGGCCGCGGCAACGAGCTCGCCGACGACGTGCGCCGGGGAGAGCCTTAAGATGCGGACGGCGCCACGGCTCCGGACGGCGGCTCCCGGCGCGCTCTTCCGGCTCGCCGTGCTGGCGGCGGCTTTCGCGCTCCTCGCCCTCCCGGCGCCCGCCCTCGCCGCCAAGGCCGTCCCCTTCCTCTCCGGCCGGGTGGTCGACGAGCCCGGCATGCTCTCGGCCGCGGCCAAGCAGAAGCTCGACGCCGAGCTCGCCGCCTTCGAGAAGCAGACCGGCGACCAGGTCGCGGTGCTCGTCGTCGCCGGCCTCGACGGCGAGCCGCTCGAGGACTACTCGGTCCGCGTGGCGCAGACCTGGAAGCTGGGGCAGAAGGGGAAGGACAACGGCGTCCTGCTGCTCATCTCGCGCGACGACCGCCGGATGCGGATCGAGGTGGGCTACGGGCTCGAGCCGAAGCTCACCGACCTGCAGACCCACGAGATCCTCGACAACGTGATCCGTCCGCGTTTTCAGCAGGGCGACTTCGACGGCGGGGTGGAAAAAGGCGTCGACGCGATCCTCCAGCTCCTCACCGGCCAGCCGCTGCCGCCCGAGGCCGCCACGCCGACGGCCGGCTCGGCCCGCCTGCCGGCCGGGCAGAGGGCGGCCTTCGGCCTCCTCTTCCTCGTCGTCGTCGGGATCTTCTCGGCGGTCGCCCTCGGCACCCGCGGCTGCGCGAGCTGGTTCCTCTACGTCTTCCTGGCGCCCTTCTATCTCGTCTTCCCGCTGACCTTCCTCGGCCGGCCGGCGGCGCTCGGGTTGACCGCCCTGTGGCTGATCGGCTTCCCGCTCCTCAAGCTCCTGCTCGGCAAGCGCGGCGGCTTCGTCGGCAGCCTGGGCGGCGGCGGCGGCTTCTGGGGCGGCGGCGGTATGTGGGGCGGCGGCTGGGGTGGGGGAGGGGGCGGCGGCTTCTCGTCAGGGGGCGGCGGTTTCTCCGGCGGCGGCGGGAGCTTCGGCGGCGGCGGCGCGTCGGGCGGATGGTAGAAGGCCGGGCGGCGAGCCGCCCGGCCGATCCTGGCGAGCGCCGCCCCCGGCGCCGGGCTACAGCAGGCCGTCGGCCTGGAGGTTGTGGACGCTCTGGAACTCCGGCGAGCTGACGATCGTCTGCACCGCCCACACCAAGCCATTGCGGCGCAGCCCGTCGGCGGAGCCGCGGAAGCCGCTGTCCTGGTACTGGAGATCGTTGTCGCTCCCGCTGCGCCCGAGAAGGCCGCGGTAGAGCTCGCCCATCACGTGCGTGTTGGTCTGCCCGGCGAAGATGCGGCGGGCGTCCGCCGCGCGCGCCAGCTCGCCGGCGACCCGCTGGATGGCCGAGTAGCCGCCGCGGTAGATGCGGTTGACGTCGTCCTCGGCGCGCTGCGAGCGCAGGTCGTCGCCGAGGAGGGTACGGTAGAGCGTGCGGGTCACCTGGCGCGCCGCCTGGAGGCGCGCGTCGCCGACCGGCTGGGTAGACACCGGGTTGTTGCCGCCCATCTGGAAGGTGATGCGGCCCTCGGTGAAGCCGCCGCGCATCGTGTAGCGCCGGTCGGTCACCCGATAGCCGAGCTGGGCGAGGCCGTTGCCGCTGCCCGCCAGGCCCTTGACCTCGACCCAGCTGGGTCCGCTGCGGCCGAGGCCGATCGCGCGGCCGCCGGCGGCGACGGAGAAGGCGGCGTCGACGGGCACCTGGGCGCCGTTGCCGAGGGTGCCGACGAGCGCCACGCGGATGGTCTCGCCGACCCCCAGCGGCACCGGCTCGGAGGGCTTGATGCCATAGAACTCGGGGGCGCGGCCCTCGCGGCGGTTCTGGACCTCGGCCCGCAGGTTGGTGAGCGGGGTGGCCGCCACCGCCGGCAGGGCGGCGAGCGCTCCCAGGACGGCTATGCACAACGTCGTGACGTGGCTTGTGCGTTTCATGTTCCGTTCTCCTCTGTCGTTCGCTCGATAAGGGCGAAGCCTCTTGATCGCAACGAGCCTGATGAGTGCAAGGACCTCGCCAACCGGGGCCGCCAGGTGGGGAATGGACGCCGAGCGGAGGCGCTCGGGCGAGTGCCTGTCCTCTCAGGAGGACGTTCGTTGCCGGCCGAACGACGGGTGCTGGCTCCGTTGGGTCCGCTGCGGGCGGCCGCCCTCGGGACCACCCGCCCGAACCCCCTTCCAGGCGGTCGTCCGCGGGACCAAACTGAGCCAGTACCGAACGACGGAAGGGCGGCGGGCCGGCCTTTACGCTACACTTGGCCAAGTCACCCAGACGATCATCATGGCGGACCGGACCGAGAACTCCCTCTCCGCGGAGGAGCTGCGGCTCTTCGAGGACCGTATCGCGCGCGGCCTCGGCGAGCGCCCGCTGCGCGTCGACTCGGCGGCGCACCACGCCGAGGTGAGCGGCCTCGTCGGCCGGGTCGGCGAGGCGAGCTACTACGAGCTGCTGGCGGTCGGTCCGGGCGCCTCGGATCAGGAGATCCACGACGCCTACGAGCGGCTCGCCCGGACGGTCCATCCCTGCCATGCCCGCGACCTCGGCCTGGCCGGCAAGGAGGGAGTGCTGCGGCTCCTCTTCGAGCGCGCCACCCAGGGCTATCTCACCCTCTCCCATCCCGATCGCCGCAAGCGCTACGACCGCGAGCTGGGCGGCCGGCTGTGGGGCGGCGGGAAGGACGGCGGCGCGCGCAGCGCCGAGGGTCAGCAGCTGGCGCGGCGCTACTTCGCCAAGGCGCAGGTGCTCGCCGCCTCCGAGGAGTACCACCTGGGGATCGAGCTGATGCGCCAGGCCGTGCGCGTCGACCCGCGCGGCGAGTACTACGCTTTCCTCGGGCAGCTCCTCGCCAAGAACCCCCTCTGGCTCCGCTTCGCCGCCGAGAACCTCGATCGCGCGATCGAGCTCGGGGTCGCCGATGCCGGTGTCACCGGCGCCCGCGACGCCGTCCGGGCTCAGATGGCCGCCGACGAGACGGCGTCCGCCGGCGGCTCCCCGCTGCCGCGCGAAGGCAAACGGAGATTCTTCGGCCGCTGAAACCTCGGCACTCTGGAGGAGGCCAGGGCCCCTGCCGGGCCCGGAGAGGGAGCGAAATGTCCGACGGCAACGCGCAGGGCATCGACGTCAGCCACTACCAGGGGACGGTGAGCTGGCAGGAGGTCCGCCAAGCCGGCATCGAGTTCGCCTTCGCCAAGGCCACGGACGGCCTCACCTGGACGGATCCCCAGTTCGCCGTCAACTGGCCGGCGATGAAGGCCGCGGCCGTCCTGCGCGGCGCCTATCATTTCTTCGAGCCCGCGGACGATGCCGCCGAGCAGGCCCACTTCTTTCTGCAGACCGTCCAACTCGCGGCCGGCGACCTGCCGCCGGCCCTCGACGTCGAAAACGCCGGCAGCGGCGGCACGGCCCTGTGGGAGGGGGTCGAGACCTGGCTCCAGACCGTCGCGGCCGCCACCGGGCTGCAACCCTTCCTCTATGTCGATCCCACCTTCGCCGCCGAGTACGAGATCCCCGCGAGCCTCGCCGCCTACCCTCTCTGGATCGCCGACTACGACGTCGTCCAGCCCGCCCTGCCGGAGGGATGGAGCACGTGGCTGATCTGGCAGCACTCCGAGACCGGCGTCGTGCCGGGCATCAGCGGCACCGTGGACCTCGACCTGCTCGACGGACCGATCGCAAAGCTCCTGGCGCTGACGCTCGCCTAGGGATCGGCTGCGGCCCCGAAGCCGGCTCGAGCGCCCCGGCCCCTCCCCTTCGGCCCCTCCGCCAACCCCGGTTGACACGCACGGGCTCTTCGGCGACGATCCCGCGGTCGATGAGGCTGCGGGAGACCCACCACGCGCGGACGGCCACGCTCGCCCAGGGCCGCGCCCTGCGCAACCAGCTCGCGGCGCTCCTGCGCGGCTCCCTGGGGCTCGAGAGCGACCGGCTGTCGCGTTCGGCGTCGCGCCGCGGCGGCGCCACTCCCGCCGCCGCCTGGCCGCCGCCGCGGCAAAGGCCGACGGGCCGCCGGTGAGCTGAGATGGCGGGAAGGGCTCGCGTCGTCCCGCGGCGCGCGCCCTCTTCCGGGAAGGGCCCGGCTCTTCTCCTTCCCGCCTGCCCTCTTCCGGGAAGAGCCGGGGTTATCCGGGAAGAGCCGGGGTTTTCCCGCGGCTCGCGAGCTCTTCCGGGAAGGGTTGACACCTTCCTGTTGCGCCCCGCCCGCTTCCGGGAAGAACTCATTTTTTCCTCTTAGACGCCGTCTCTTCCCGGAAGACCCGCACGCTTCCGCTCGCCCGCCGAGCGGCCGCCCGAATCCGTCGCCGGCCGGGCTTCCCGAGCGCGCGCTCGCCCTCCCGTTCGCGCGCCCGGCTTCCCGGCCGCGCGCTCGTCCTCCCGTTCGCGCGCCGGGCTTCCCGACCGCGCGCCCGGCTTCCGCTCGATGCGCTCGCCTTTCCGTTCGCGCGCTGGGCTACCGCGCCGCGCGCCGGGTTCCCGCTCGATTCGCTGGGCTACCGCGCCGCGCGCCGGGCGACCGCGACGGCGCTGCCGCGGCGCGCGGCGCGGATCGGGATGGGATCGGTGAGGGTGAGGCCCAAGCGCGTAGGCCGTGGTGAGCGCAGCGAACCCAGCCGTAGAGACGCCCCAGTCCGTGACCACCAACCTACCGAGGCCACCGCCGTCGGGGCGTCTCTACGCCCCGGGGCGGCCTCGCTCGAGGAGCTTGAGCAGACCACGGCCGAGCTCGGCCGTGGCCGTGTCCTGCTCGACCGACGCCCAGAACAGGCGCGATGCCGCGAGAGTCTCACGGTGGACGTCGAGGCTCTCGAAGATCGGCCCGGATTCCGCGGCGACGGTCCGCACAGCCGCACCGCGACGCGCTTCGGCCGCCTCGCTTCGACGACCTCCGCTAGGCGGCAACCGCTGCCCCGGGGGGCGTGACACAGAAACACGATTCCTCCCCCCAGGCGGCCCTTCGCCCCCCCGGACCCTCCGCTTCTGGGCCGCACCGCACCCTGCTCGCCACGGCGGCACTGCCGGCGGGAACCGGCCTTGCCGCGCGGCGAGGTACCCTCGAAAGGTGTGTAAATGAACTGAAGGCGGCATAACCTTCCTGGTCAGCGACGACCAGCCGGGGAATCCGGCCGAGGAAGGAGACACCGCCCATGGAAGAGAAGAGCACTGAGGCACCGTTCGGGTCAAGAACCATCTGGGAGCAGCTGGAAGCGATGGCCCGCGAGCGGATCCAGGAATTCATCCAGGCGCTCCTGGAGGAAGAGGTCACGGAGCTGGTCGGCCGTGCAAAGAGCGAGCGTCGAGCCTGCGTGGATAGCCCTGCGGTGTACCGCAACGGTCACGGAAAACCGCGCAAGCTATCGCTGATGAGCGGGACAGTGACGGTCCAACGGCCGCGGGTGCGCAACCTCGAAGAGCGCTTCGAGAGCAGCATCCTGCCGCTGTTCTGTCGCCGGACGCAGGAGGTTGGCGAGCTGCTGCCGCAGCTTTACCTGCATGGGCTGGCGCAGGGTGACTTCGAGCTGGCGCTTCGTGGCCTGCTCGGCGAGGGCGCACCGTTGTCGCCAAGCTCGATCGAGCGGCTGCGCGGCAAGTGGGTAGCGGAGCACGAAGCCTGGAACCGCCGAAGCCTACGTGGCCTCGAGCCGGTGTACCTGTGGGCTGACGGGATCTACGTCAAGGCCGGCCTGGAGAAGGACAAGGCAGCGCTGCTGGTGGTGGTGGCGGGCCTGCGCGACGGCCGCAAAGTGGTGCTGGCGGTGGAGAGCGGGTACCGCGAGTCGGCCGAAGGTTGGGGCCGGATGCTGCGGGACCTGCGAGCGCGCGGGATGGGCTCTCCACGGCTGGTGATCGCAGACGGCCACCTGGGGATCTGGGCTGCTCTGGCGGAGGTCTTCCCTGAAGTGGCGGAGCAGCGGTGCTGGAACCATAAGCTCGTCAACGTGCTCGACGCGCTACCGAGGAAGAAGCAGGCCGAAGCGCGCGAGGTGCTGCGCCAGATCCCGCGCGCGCCGACCCGACAGGAGGCCGAGAAACTGCGCGACCAGTTCCATTCGCGGTATACCGCCGAGCATCCGAAGGCGGTTGAGACCCTGGAGCGCGAATGGCCCCGCATGGTGGCCTTCTACGCCTTCCCCAAGGAACACTGGAAGCATCTGCGCACGACGAATCCCGTGGAGTCGCCCTTTGCGGCCGTGCGGCTACGAACGGCCGCCGGCAAGCGCTACAAGAAAGTAGCCAACGCCACGGCACTCATCTGGCGGGTGTTGATGGTGGCAGAGCGAGCCTTCCGCCGCCTCGATCACCCAGAGCTTTTGCCCGAGCTCGCCGAGGGTGCAATCTACGAAAACGGGGTCCGTGTTGTACGAGACAACCCTGCGACTGAGAAGGCCGCCGCCTGAGGACGTTTACACACCAATTGACGTGACCTCCGCGCGGCGCTCTTTTGTGCGTGTCTGGTAGGGAAAGAGGCATCCGACGTCCGGCTCGGCGGTCAACCGTGACACAGAAGCACGATCCTCCCTCGGGCATCGTGCTTCTGTGTCACGCCAGCCCCTTCCTCCGGCCTTCGGCACGGCTTCCGACCCAGCCCCTCGCCGCCTCCTGCCGGACCGTGACACAGAGGCACGACGCGGGCTCCTTCGTCTCCCGCAGCCCCGCCCCCCCGCGCCCTCCGGTCGCCCAGATCGTGCTTCTGTGTCACGGTCTGCCGCCGGCGCCCTGGCGGCCCTCTCCACGTTCCCCTCTGGGCCAATCGATGGCCCGTCGTTCCCTCGTGCCCAGCAAATCGCCCCAGGCGTGACACAGAAGCACGATCCGGCCATCCCTTCCCCCTCCCCGTCTCTTCCGCCGCCATCGTGCTTCTGTGTCACGCCTTGCCGCCGGAGCGGCTGCCGAGCTCGCCGCTCTCGTCTCCCGGGCTCTTGCTTCACGGGCCTCTACATTCGAGGGCACGGAGGGCGGCATCTGGTTCTCCGAGGCCTGAGGCCGGAAGGCAGCACGCCTACGCAAGCCCCTGGTGGGCTGGACCGGACCAGACCAGTAGCCCTGTTGACACTTCGGAGTAGCCTTATATACTTCAAGAAAGGAGGAACAACGATGAAATTCAAAGCCACCAACTCTTTGATCGTCCTCGCTCTCTCCCTCGCACTCCTGCCTGCCGTCGCCGAAGCCGGTACCTGTTTGGGAGGCGCCCGGAGCGGCCTTCCTTGCTCCTCCAGCTTCGATTGCGGGACTTGTAACGCTGGACCATTCGCGGGCTTTGCTTGCATAAGCAGCGGCTCATGCGGTCGCTATTGCTCTGCGGGTGTGCGTCGGGGGTTCAGTTGCTCGAGCTCCCTTGACTGCCAAGGTAATTCGTGCGTGGCGGCCAGTTGCGTGGGCTACTGCTCCTCCTTCTTCAGCGCAGCTTCGGAGAATGGCGTGGGTGAGGCCTGCCCCCCCGAGCAGGGGACTGTCGCGGCGATCTTTCAACAAGACCCGAAGGCCAGCGCTGCGGCCGTGTCGCAGCCCTGAACAAGCCACAGAGATCGTCAGGGGGCGCACCTGTTGGAGGTTGAGACGCCGCTAAGCGGGGTGCGTCCCGTTCCCGCCAGTACATCTCTAGCCGGTGGTAGAGCGCCAGGATGTCAGAAGCGAGGTCCGAGGCATCCTCTTCGGTCATGGCCCGGATCGAGGCTGCATACGAACCCTCATTCCTTCCGGACCGGTCGCTTCTAGGCGCTCGAAGACCCTCGCGGCTTCGTCCTGGAGGGCCTTTGGAAACTGCGCCACCTTCGCAACCGCGTGAGGCGACGGCGGAGATTTTCGAGTTATATCGAGGTCTTCTTCAACCGCAATCCTCGACGTCAACTACTCCTGTGCAGCGCACAGGACTAATTGTCGCTGGGCAAACGAGGACGGAGCGCGTCCGCGGTCATGAAGACCGACGACGAGAGCATTCTCGCCGGTCCTCGCGAGCAGGTCTTTCGAGAGACGCTACTGTGCAGGGCGAGCCCGGAAGATCGGGCCGCTTTGGCTCGCGTGACGCGGATGGTGTACGAGTTTGTCGATACGCACGAGCCAAAGCTCCCCGACGAGAGACATGTGTATGCCGCCCTTCGGGCCGCATCTCGGGACATTCGTAGCCTGCGCGACTTTCTCTTCGAGACGGCCGAGGTGTACGAGAGCAACAATGAGACGGGGACCTCAGGGATAGTCCTGTCAGAGCTAGCGAAGTCCTATGCACGGAAGCTAGCCGAGTTGCAGGTTGGCTCGATTGGCATCTAGGAATATCTCCGAGCCCGACCGAGGAGCGGTCCGCGACCGATCCAGCGGGGGACTAGCCGCTCCTCCGGCTGGAGCCTCCACAGCCCTGACTCCAATCCCGGCGCCCCTGCGCCTGAGGCGTCCTGCTCCCTCCCCTCGGGGAGGGCCGGGGAGGGGGAATCGGATCGACGCCTCGAAGGTGGCGCGCAGTGAGCTGCTGAGTGAGCCGATGTCCGTTAGCCGAGCGATCCCGGTGCCGGTGAAAAAAAGAGACCCCCATAAGCCGAGTTCTGTCTCCCCGGCCGGAGCCGGGTAGCGGTCATTCCTCTGGGACCGGCGTTGCCGCCGGCCGCAAGCAACCTAAGCAAGGACCGCTCGCCCCTGCGAAATGGCGAGAGTGGGTACGGGCGTTAGCTTCTCGGCGCGGGTGAGAAGCACAGGCAGACTTGCAACATCCTTGTGTGTGTCGAAGACCCGATAGGTGGACGTGATTGCACCGGCGAGGTGCTGCCAGCCGTCATACTCGAAGAAGTCAGAACAGAGCCTGATCGCTGGATCGAATTCGCCGCGGTAGTCAGGTCCCTGCAGGAGCGACCAAAGGGTCCAGCTGGCCCTGGCACGGCGTACGTTCGTGGCGATCGCCTGCAAGGTTTCTGGAAAAGCGGGCGCTGGAGTGACCATGGGCGTTGCTCTGTCGCCTTCTAACGCTATGAGATGAGCGGCGGAACCGCACCTCTTGCGGTTTCCGTCTGCTCGACCGCAGCGTTGGCCACGTCTTTTTTGCCAAGGACTGTACCATAAGCCTCTGCATTCGATACCTCTTTCTCAGCCTTGAGCCAAAGAAGATCTACTCGCCGAGCACCCATGACACAGGAAACGGTAAGCACCAACAATCCGACGGTAGAAAATATAGAAACAAGTGCAGCCTGGGATGTTCTCGCGGAATACAAAAGTGTCCTGGCTCCATAACTTCTAAAATCGGTGAAAGTTAGGTTAGTCTGAACCAAGAGAGGAAGCGCGTATGTCATTGCGGGCACAACTTTCCAGAAAAATGAGACACCTTTTCGCCGAAGTACCAGCGGTATCTGACCAATCGTTGCAAGCTCATAGAAGGGCCGCAGCCGCCCAGAGGTGCTTGCTCTCGCGAACGCCATACGAAGACACAGCTCTTCACGCATAAGGCACATCCGGAGCCATGACATAAGGACTAAAAATGTCATGCCGGAAATAACGCCAAGGTCGTTGATATCAAAATCAAGGTCAACAACAGGCGCATGGAATAAAGATCGCTTAAGCTGTAGCTCCTGAAGGTACGCCAAGCGATGCTTGAGCTCCTCTACTGAGTAGTATCTCAGAAGAACCTGCCCAGGGCTAGAAGCACTACTCTCTAAGGCTAACTGATACAATCTAATCCGGTGGTCCAACCAATTATTCGGGTTTGAGTTCCACCATGCGCCAAATGTGAGCACAGCAAAAATTAGAGCTGCCTTGAGAGCGTTGCTCGTAACTCCGTTCCACCTGGTGCAGGCAGAGGCGTGCTCCTTTATGTCAAAGTCGTCTTTCATCCCACACTTCGCCTCTTCAGAAATCCAATTGTCAAGCAGGTCGAGTCGGCCAATGCTCTAGGGCTAGCGCCGATTGATTCGCCAGCCGAAGACCGCGAACTGAACGGTGAGAAGGACGAGGACATTCTGCAGCGTCACCTCTATGTGCATATGGAGAAGCTACGTGGGCAACGGGAGCGGAGCGCAAGCCCGCCGCCACCCGCTAGGTATGAAAAAAAGAGACCCCCATAAGCCGAGTTCTGTCTCCCCGGCCGGAGCCGGGTAGCGGTCATTCCTCTGGGACCGGCGTTGCCGCCGGCCGCAAGCAACCTACCCGGAAACGGTCCGCCGCTCACCGGCGGAGCGGGACGGGCGGCCCGCTGGTCCGTTCCCCTATTTGGTCTTGCTCCGCATGGGGTTTGCCATGCCTCCGCCGTCGCCGCCGGAGCGGTGCGCTCTTACCGCACCGTTTCACCCTTACCCGGCCCCCGAGGGAGCCGGGCGGTCTCTTCTCTGTTGCACTTTCCGTCGCGTCGCCGCGCCTCGCCGTTAGCGAGCATGCTGCCCGTGGGAGCTCGGACTTTCCTCTCCGCCGGGCCGGCGAGCCGGCCCGGCGGAGCGACCGCCTGGGGGTCTCCGCGGGCGAGCATAGCCGATCGCGGATGGCGGTGCGGCGTAGAGCCCGGACGCCGCGCCGGGACGCTGCTACCATCAGGGGCGGATCCTCTCCCGCCTCGTCATGACCTCCCTCCCGCGCGCCGCCCGCCTCCCGCCGCCCGTCGGGACCGGCGACCGCGTCGGCGTGGCGGCGCTCTCGGGTCCGGTCGATCCCGAGCGGCTGGAGCGGGGCCTCTCGGCGCTCCGCGGGATGGGCTTCGAGCCGGTCGTCGCCGCGAACGCCCTCTCCCGCCACGGCCTCTTCGCCGGCGGCGACGCGGAGCGGCTCGCCGGCTTCCACCGGCTGGCGGCCGATCGCGACATCGCGGCGATCTTCTTCGCCCGCGGCGGGCACGGGGTGCTCCGGGTGCTGCCGGGGATCGACTGGGAGCTCCTCGGCCGGCGGCCGCGCGCCTACGTCGGCTACTCGGACCTGACGCCGTTCCTCCTCGGCGTCGTCCAGCGGCTCGGCCTCGTCGCCTTCCATGGGCCGATGGTCGCGGCCGACCTGGCGCGCGGCCTGCCGGCGGAGGACGCGGCGTCGCTCCTCGGGGCGCTCGCCGGCCGCTACCCGGTCTCCCAGCCGCTCGGCCCGGCGGTGCGGCTCGGCGGGGCGAGCGGCGCGCCGGCCGGGCCGCTCCTCGGCGGCTGCCTGTCGCTCCTCGCCGCCACCCTCGGCACCCCGTTCTTCCCCGCTCTCGCCGGCTCGCTCCTCTTCTGGGAGGACGTCGGCGAGCCGGCCTACCGCATCGACCGAATGTTGACCCACCTGCGGCTGTCAGGTACGCTCGCCGGGCTCCAGGGGATGATCGTCGGTCACCTGAACGGCGGCGAGGCCGCCCCGACCGCCCCGGCCGTCCCGGGCGACGGCCAGCGGGCGGCGGACCGCCGTGACGCGAGCTTTCGCGAGGTCGTCGCCGACGCGCTCGCCGGGCTCGCGTGGCCGATCGCCTGGGGGCAGCCGAGCGGCCACCGCCCTCCCAATCGCACGCTCCCCCTGGGCCTGCCGGCTCGCCTGTCCGCGGACGCGGCGGAGCTGGTGCTCGGCTGAAGCCGGTTGAAGGAAGACGCGCCCATGGCGAAGACCGTGTTCAAGACCACCGGCAGGAAGAGCGGCTCCGACTACACGGTCGAGCACGGGCCCGGCGAGTACGTCTTCCGCGAGGGCGATCTCGGCACCGAGATGTTCATCATCCACGAGGGGCAGGTGGAGATCCTGAACCGCGTGGGCGACGAGGAGCGGCTCCTCGCGGTGCTCGAGAAGGGCGACTTCTTCGGCGAGATGGCCCTCCTCGAGGACCGGCCGCGCGCCGCCTCGGCGCGGGCGCTCGGCCAGACCCGCCTGCTGCAGATCAACGGCTCGACCTTCGACCAGATGCTGCGCGACAACCCGGAGATCGCGGTGCGCATGATGCGCAAGCTGTCGCGCCGCCTGCGCGAGACCGACGACCTCCTGAAGACGGCCCTCGGCTCGAGCGCCCACACGCCGGCGCCCGAGATGCCGACGCCGGACCTGACCGAGCTCCACGTCAGCGGCCCCGAGCGCCTCGTCCACGGCCCCTCCGGGATGGAGTTCTCGCTCTCCCGCGGCTCGGAGACGACGATCGGGCGCAAGGACCCGGTGACCGGCATCTACCCCGACGTCGACCTCACCCCGGTCGACAACCAGCGCTCGGTCTCCCGCCGCCACGCCAAGATCTACCGCCGCGGCCCCAAGTTCTTCCTCTCCGAGGAGATCGGGACGATGAACGCGACCTTCCTGAACGGCGCCCGCCTGGAGACCGGCATCCCCTCGGAGCTCAAGCCGGGCGACGAGGTGCGCTGCGGCGTCGTGGTGCTCCGTTTCGACGTGCCCTGAGCCCGGCCGAAGCGCCCGTTTCCGCTGGCGCCCGTCGCCCGGCGCCCGGCGGACGATCTCCCCCGTTCGGGCGATGCGCCGGCCCCTCGCGTCTCCTACACTGTCGCTCGACATGCGTCCGGCTCGTGCGCTCTTCCTCGCCCAGGCGCTCTACGCGATCGGGCTCGGCTTCGGCATGGCGCTCGCCCCCCGCCTCCTCATCGACCTGCCCGACCTGGCCGCCTTCATCACCTATCGGTTCCTCGGCCTCGCCTCGAGCTCCCTTGCCCTCGCCCTGTGGCTCCTCGCGGTAGGTCCGCTCTCCGGACGCCGGCGCCTGGCGGCCGGGCTCGCCGCCGGCGACGCCGCGACCGTGGTGATGATCGCGCTCCAGGGGCCGGCGGTCCGCGCGGCGCTCTGGGCCTCGGTGGCCGGCCCGCTCGCGGCGGCGCTCGCCGTCGCCTTCGGCGCCGTCGCCCTCGCCGGGGGACGGAGCGGCGGCGGCGAGCTGTCCCGGCGGTCCGACGCGGCGCCCGGCGGCGGCGGGGGGAGCCGTGCCGCCGCGGGCCTCGTTCTCGCCCCCTTCATCCTCCAGGCGGCGCTCGCCGCCGGCCTCGGCTTCGCCCTCGCGCTGTTCTGGTGGCCGTTCGAGACGGAATCGCCGCCGCTGCCCCTGGTGCTCGCGCCGCTGCGGCTCCTCGGCGCCATCGAGGGCACCCTCGGCCTCGGCCTCCTCGTCCTCGTCGGCCGGGGCGGCTTCGGCGAGCCGTCCGCGGCCCGCCGCCTCGCCCGCGGCCTGCTCGTCGCCAACGTCGGGATGACGGTGATCGCTTACTCCGATCAGGGCACGACCGCTCACTCGGCCCTGGGATTGCTCCTCGTCGCCGTCCATCTCGGCCTCGCTCTCGGCTCCCTCGCCGTCGCGCGCGGCCCTTCCGGCGCCGGAGCTGCGGCGGCCGGGGGCGGCGACCGCGGCCTCCCCTGGCTCGGCTTCGGCATCTGGGCGACCCATACCCTGGCGGGGGCCGCCGCGGCCGGCGCGCTCCTCGGGATCTTCGCCCTGGCGCGGACCCAGCCCTTCCTTCACGGCGCCTGGCTCTGGGGGGCGGCCCTCGCCTTCGCCCTGCCGCTCGGCGGCTGCGTCGGCCTCTTTCTGATCGGCGCCTGGCGGCGGCGGTTCCAGCTCGTCGATCGAACGCTCGCCGGCTGGCTGACCGCGCCGGGCCCCCCGCCGGCCCTCTCCGGCGGCGCCCCCGCCGCCCTGCGCGCGCCGGGGGCGCCGCCGGTCCCGGCCCTCGTCCAGGAGGGCGAGCTCGAGGACCTCCGCCGCGGCTGGCTGCGGCGCATCGGCGAGACCGCCGCCCAGGAGGAGAGGAACCGCCTCGCCCGCGACCTCCACGACTCGATCAAGCAGCAGCTCTTCGGCATCCAGTTCCAGGCCGCCGCCGCCCAGCAGCGCTGGGAGACGGACCCCGCCGGGGCGCGCGCGGCGGTGGCCGAGGTGCGCCGCGGCAGCCAGGAGGCGATGCTCGAGATGGAGGCGCTCCTGGACCAGCTCCAGCCCCGCGCGCTGACCCTCGTCGGGCTCGTCGAGGCCCTCCGCCTGCAGTGCGAGGTGCTGCGCCTGCGCACCGGCGCCACGGTCGCCCTCGAGCTCGGCGAGCTGCCGGCCGACCGCCTCGACGCGCGGGCGCCGCAGGAGCTCTTCCGCATCGCCCAAGAGGCCCTCGCCAACATCGGCCGCCACGCGCGGGCGGCCGCGGTGGAGGTCTGGCTCGGCCGCCGCAACGGCGCCCTCCTGCTGCGCATCGACGACGACGGCCAGGGGTTCGAGCCGGCGGCGCGGGCCGCCGGGATGGGCCTGCGCAACATGCACGAGCGCGCGGCCGAGCTCGCCGGCCGCCTGGCGATCGCCAGCGCGCCGGGCGGCGGGACCCGGATCGCGGTCGAGCTGCCGCTCGCCGCCGTCGCCGGCGACGATCCCCTGGCGGCCGCGGAGCGGGCGGAATCGTGGACCCCGTGGCTCGCCCTGTCGCTCTACGTCGTCGGCAAGTCGCTCGCCGCGCTGCGCGGGCCGGGACCGATCGCCGCGGGCACCTCGGCGGCCATCGCGGCGCTCGTCCTCGTCGCCCTCGCCAGCCGGCTGCGGCTGCGTCATGCGGCGAGCGCCAGCCCGTCGCCGGCGGCGCTCGCCGGCCTCGCCGGCGCCGCCGGCCGCAACCGCGTCTACTGCTATCTCGCCGCCGCCTGGATATCGCCCTGGCATCCTCTCGTCTTCGTCGGCGCCAGGACGGCGACGCGCCGCCCGCCGATCACCTGGATGACCATGGCGCCGCGCCCGCTGTGGATCGGCCTCGGCCTCGCCGCCGGCGCGCTGGCGCTCGGCGAGCTCGCCCTCATGCACCGCGGCGGGGCGCGGCTGGCGGCGCGCGCCGTGGCGCTCGCCCGCGGCCTCGACCGCTCGCTCTCGCCGCTGGTCGAGAGGGCGGGGCGCTGGTGGTCCGCGCCGGGGGCGCTGTCGCCCGCGGGCGCCTTCTGGCCATGGCTCGCCGGCCTCGTCTTCGCCCTCTCGACGACGTACTTCGTCCCCTTGATGTCGCTCTACTTCCTCCTCACCTTCCCGGGCGGCTATGTCGGGATGCTCCGCCGGGCGACGGCCCTCGCCGTGATCTACGCCGCCTGGCTCGCGGTCGACGTCGCGGCGCCGGCGACGAGGTGAACGCCATGCCCGCCATCCGCATCGCCATCGTCGACGACCACCGGGTGGTACAGACCGGTCTGATGAGCTACTTCGGCTCCTTCCCCGACCTCGCGGTGGTGGGCGCCGCGGCGAGCGGCGAGGAGGCGCTGGCGCGGCTCGACGCCTGGGCCGCCGACGTCGTGGTGATGGACCTGACGCTGCCCGGGGGGATCGACGGCATCGAGACGACGAGACGCCTGTGCGCCCGCGCACCGCGCACGCGGGTGGTCGTGCTCACCGCCCATACCGACGACGTCCGCGGCGCCGCGGCGCTCGACGCCGGGGCGATCGGCTACGTGCGCAAGGATGCCGATCCCGAGGTGCTGCTGGCGGCGGTCCGCGGCGCGGCGCACGGCCGCGCGGTGCTCGACCCCGCCTCGCAGGCGGCCCTGGTCGCCCGCCTGCGCGGCGTCCGGCGCGAGGCGCTCACCGAGCGCGAGCGGGAGGTGCTCCGCGAGCTCGCCCTCGGGCACACCAACCGCGAGATCGCCGCCGCGATCGGGGTGAGCGAGGAGACGGTCAAGAGCCACGTCGCCAACATCCTCGGCAAGCTGCAGCTCGGCCACCGCACGCAGGCGGTCGTCGAGGCGCTCAAGCAGGGGCTCCTGTCGCTCGACGAGCTGTAGGCGCCGGGGCCGTGGCCGAGGCCAGGCTGTTAGGATGCTGCGGAGGAAGCTGCGCGATGAGACGCGACGATGTGATCGATCTTCTTTCTTCCTACCGGCAGGAGCTGGAGGAGCATTTCGGCGTCTCCTCGCTCGCCCTCTTTGGATCCGTAGCGCGAGACGAGGCGGGGCCTACGAGCGACGTGGATGTCCTGGTCGAGTTCCGGGAAACGCCTGGTCTGACGGAATACATGCGGCTCAAATTCTGGCTGGAGGACCGTCTGGGACGGCAGGTGGATCTCGTCATGAAGAAAGCCCTCAAGTCTTGGGCCATGCCCCTCGTCGAGGCAGAAGCGATCCGTGTCCCGTAGGTTGGAGCTGCTCGAGCGGATCGAGCGCAATTTGTCGTAAGTAGGTCACCACGCCCTCCGTTCGCCAGAACCGCCCGCGAGGGCACCCGAGCCCACGCGATGCGCGTCCTCCTCGTCGCCAACACGCTGCCGCCCGCCGACGTTTCCGGGGTCGGAGAACAGGTGCTACAGTTGGCTTTTGGACTTCGGGCGACAGGGCACGAGGTGGAGATCCTGGGGCGCGGCCGGAACGGGGCCCGCGGCCCGAAGCTCCTGTTTCCGCTCTCTGCGGTGCCCGCGGTCCGGCGGGCGCTCCGGCGCTTCCGGCCGCACGTCGTCCAGGTGCACGAGTCGGACGGCGCTCTCGCGGCTCTCGCGGTCGCCGTCGCCGCGCCGCTCCTCGACCCCCCGCCCCTCCTCGTCGCTCTCCTTCAGGTGAGCTATGTCGAGGAGCGCCGGGCGGTGCGGCCGCTGATCGACGCGGCGGCGGGCGCGGGCCGGCCGGCGGTCCTCGGGCGTCCGGGCGCGGTCGAGCGGCGCTTCCGCTACCTCAAGGCGCCGCTGCAGATCGCCCTCGGCCGGCTGACCGCGGCCGTCGCCGACCTGGTGCTCGCGCCGAGCGAGGCGACCGCGGCCGAGCTCGAGCGCGATTACGGGGCGGCGCCGGTGGCGGTGGTACCCAACGCGACGGGCGGGCTGGCGACGGCCGCCGGGGCCGGCCGAAGCGGGGAGCCCGGCTGGGGTGAGAAGGGCGAGGATGGGGATACCGGGTACCTCCTCTTCGTCGGGCGCCTGCGCCTGCGCAAGGGAGTCGAGGTGCTGCTCCACGCGCTCGCCCGGCTCGCCCGCGAGGGCGTCGACCTGCGGCTGAAGGTCGCCGGCGACGGCGAGCACCGCGGGGCGGTCGAGCGGACGGTCGCGGAGCTCGGGCTGGGGGAGCAGGTCGAGCTCCTGGGGCGCTGCGACGCCGGGCGTATCGCGGCGCTCCTCGGCGGCGCGCGCGCCCTCGCGGTGCCCTCGATCTACGAGGGGATGCCGCTGGTGGTGCTCGAGGCGATGGCGGCGGGGGTGCCGGTGGTGGCGAGCCGGGTCGCCGGCATCCCGGAGGTGGTGGTGGACGGCGAGACCGGCTGGCTGGTGCCGCCCGAAGAGCCGGCGGCGCTCGCCGCGGCGCTCGCGGCCCTCCTCGCCGCTCCCGCCGAGGCGGCGCGGCGCGGCGCCGCCGGGCGGCGCCGGGTGGAGGAGCGGTACCGCCCGGAGACGGTGGCGCGGAGTTGGGAGGCGGCGGTGCGGGCGGAGGGCGGGGATCTCGGATAGCGGATCGTGTCGGTCGTTCCTTTGGGGAGGCATGAGGATGAGTGGCCAGCGGATGAGATCGAGGCACCGCCCATGATGGGGCGGGCGCTCCTGGTGATCGGTTGGATGTCGACGGCCGGCCTGGTGGTGACCGGCGCGCTGGGCTACTTCCTCAAGGGCCCGGCCGACCCCGGCCTGTCGCGCCACGTCCTCCTCGGGCTCGCCTCGGCCCTCCTCCTCCTCTTCGCCCACTGCTGGATCATGTTCTACCTGATCGGCACCGGCCGGGCGATCAAGGACGCGGTCAAGGAGAACGACCTCGACCCGGCGCTCTACGAGGCGACCAAGGGCTACAAGAACCGCTCCTACCCGATGCTGATGCTCGCCCTGGGGCTCGCCATGGCGACCTTCATCCTGGGCGGCGGCGTCGCGACGGGCTCGATCCCCGCCTGGATCCATCACGCGCTCTTCTACGCCACGCTCCTCGCCCAGGCGCGCGCCCTCCAGCTCGAGGGCCAGGTGCTGGTCGAGAACGAGCGGTTGATGGGCGACATCAACCGGCGGCTCGCCGTGGCGAGCCCCGCCTGACGGCCGCCGCGGGCGCGCCGTCGCCCCGACGCCACGCCGCCGGCGACGGTTCCGCTGGGAGCGCAATGGCCGGCCCGATCGACACCGCCGCCATCCTGGTCAACTGGAACGGGGCGGACGACACCCTGGCGACCCTCGCCTCGCTCGACCGCATGGCCGGGCGCGAGCGGCTGCGCGTGGTGGTGGTCGACAACGGGTCGTCCGACGGCTCGGCCGAGCGTCTGCGCGGCGCCCGGCCGGACCTCGAGCTGATCGAGACCGGCGAGAACCTGGGCTTCGCCGGCGGCAACGACGTCGGCTTGGCGCGGGTGCTCGCGGACCCGCGGATCGCCCGCGTGCTGCTGCTCAACACCGACGTCGAGGTCGATCCGGGATTTCTGGCGCCGCTCGCCGCGGCGCTCGCCGAGCCGGGGGTGGCGGCGGCGGGCCCCAAGATCTTCTACTTCGACCGGCCCGACCGGCTGTGGGCGGCGGGCGGGCGCCTGCGCATCCGCGAGACGGTCACCGTCGAGCTGGGGCGCGGCCGGCCGGACGGACCCGAGTTCTCACGCCCCGGAGACGTCACCTATCTCACCACCTGCTGCCTGCTCGTCCGCCGCGAGGCGCTCGAGGCGGTCGGCCTCCTCGATCCGTCCTACTTCATCAACGTCGACGACGCCGACTGGTGCCGGCGGGCGCTCGACCTCGGGCTGCGCCTGCGCTACGTGCCGGAGAGCCGCATCTGGCACAAAGTGGCGACGGCGACCGCCGGCGGCTACACGCCGGCGAAGACCTTCCACACCGGGCGCAGCAACGCCCTCTACGTGCGCCGCCACGGCGGGGCGCTCGGGCTCGCCGGGTTCCTCGCCGCCAACCTGATGGCGCTGCCGGTCGCCTGGCTGCGCGAGCTGCCGCGCGGCAACGCCCGCGCCGTGGCCGCCAAGGCGCGCGGCGTGCTCCGCGGCCTGACCGATCCCCTTCCCCCGCCGCCGCGGCTCCCTGGCGCCGCGCCGTCCGCACCACCCGCTGCGGGCGGCAGCGCGGAGGCGCGCGGCTGATGGACACGACCCCGCTCTTCACCGGCGCGGTGCAGATCCTCGTCGTGCTCCTCGGGGTGACCGCCCACGAGGCGGCCCACGCCTTCGCCGCCCGCCGCCTGGGCGACCCGACCGCCGCGATGCTCGGGCGGGCGTCGTTCAACCCGCTGCGCCACCTCGACCCCTTCGGCTCGGTCCTGGTGCCGCTCGTCCTCGTGCTGCTTCGGCCTGCCGGTCTTCGGCTGGGGGCGGCCGACGCCGGTGCTGGTCCACAACTTCTCCCGCCCGCGCCGCGACGACATGCTGGTCACCGCGGCCGGCGCGGCCGCCAACTCGTTCCTCGCCGTCGCCGCGAGCTTCCTGCTGCCGTTCGCGGTCGCGGCGCTGGGACACCCGGCGCGCCAGGCGGGCGACCTCACCCTGTTCCGGCACTTCCAGCAGGCCGGGGCGCTCGCCGGCTTCCCCGTCGTCTTCACGATCCTCCAGATCGCCTACATCAACGCCTTCCTGGTGGTCTTCAACCTCATCCCGCTGCCGCCGCTCGACGGCGGCCAGATCTTCCTCCACCTGATGCCTGCCGACTGGGCGCCGCGCTTCGCGAGGATCCGCCCCTACGGCTTCGCCCTCGGCATCCTCCTCGCCGTCTTCGGCGTCGTGACGGTGCTCCTGCTGCCGTTCACGGTGTTCCTGGGCCTGCTGCTGCACCTCACCGGCTAGGCCATCCGAGCGGATAGAATCGGCTGATGACCACCAACGCGGTCCCCATCGTGCTCTCGGGGATGCGCTCGACGGGGAAGATCCACCTGGGCAACTACTTCGGGGCGCTCAAGAACTGGGTCGACCTCCAGGACCGCTACCGCTGCTTCTACTTCGCCGCGGACTGGCACGCCCTGACCAGCGACTACGCCGATCCGTCGCAGATCGCCGAGAACACCCTCGAGATGGTGACCGACTGGATCGCCGCCGGGCTCGATCCCGAGCGCTCGACGATCTTCATCCAGTCGATGGTCCCCGACCACGCCGAGCTCCACCTGCTGCTGTCGATGCTCACCCCGCTCGGCTGGCTCGAGCGGGTGCCGACCTACAAGGAGCAGATCCAGCAGATCGAGAACAAGGACCTCGAGACCTACGGCTTCCTCGGCTACCCGGTGCTGCAGACGGTCGACATCGTCATCTACCGCGCCGACTTCGTGCCGGTGGGCGAGGACCAGGCGAGCCACATCGAGATCAGCCGCGAGATCGTGCGCCGCTTCAACGGCCTCTACGGCGAGGTCTTCCCCGAGCCGCGCGGCCTGTTCACGCCGGCCGCGAAGGTGCCGGGGATCGACGGGCGGAAGATGTCGAAGTCGTACGGCAACGCGATCAACCTCTCGGATCCGCCGGAGGAGATCCGCCAGAAGTGCATGCAGATGTTCACCGACCCGCAGCGCCAGGGCGCAGCGATCCCGGGCGCCCCGAGGTCTGCAACCTCTACGAGTTCCACAAGCTGCTCTCGACCGCGGAGGTGCAGGAGCGGGTGGCGCGCCAGTGCCGGGCGGCGCAGATCGGCTGCGTCGAGGACAAGCGGCTGCTGGCGCGAGATCCTGATCGACTGCCTCGAGCCGATCCGCCGCCGCCGCGAGGCGGCTGATCGCGACCGCGACACGCTGCTCGACATCCTCGTCGAGGGCTCGCGGAAGGCGCGCGAGCGCGCCGCCGAGACCATGGAGCGCGGTGCGCGGCGCCCTCGGGCTCGACTACCGGCGCCTGGCCTCCCGCTCGGCTTCCCGCTCGGCCTCCGAGGTGGCGCGGTGAGCGATCCCGAGCGGCCGGACGAGGAGCTCGAGACCGGAGCCGGTGCCGAGGGACGGAAGCCGGACGGACGCTCGCGAGCCCCCGAGAGCGCCGGCGCCGACGCGCCGCCCGTGGCGCCGCGACCGCCGGCCGGCAAGCTCAGCCGCCGCCTGCCGCTCTCCGAGCGCAGCCTGCTCCCCGAGGCGTGGCAGGTCCACCTGCCGATCTTCGACGGGCCGCTCGACCTGCTGCTCCACCTGATCAAGCTCAACCGGGTGGAGATCACGGACATCCCGGTGGCGACGATCTGCGACCAGTTCCACGCCTACCTGTCAGCTGATGGAGGAGCTCAACCTCGACATCGCCGGCGAGTACATCTACGAGGCGGCGGTGCTGATCCACCTCAAGTCGAAGCTGCTGCTGCCGCGCCCGGCGGCGGCCGAGGGGGAGGCCGAGGAGGACCCGCGCCAGGAGCTGGTCGACCGCCTGCTCGAGTACCGGCGGCTGAAGGAGGCCGCGCAGTCGTTCGCCGAGGTCGACCGCATGCGGATGGGGATCTTGACCCGCAAGCCCGACCCGCAGCCGCCGTGGAAGGCCGCCCAGCCGGAGACCGAGGCCGGCGAGATCGACCTCGGCGAGGTGTCGCTCTTCGATCTCCTGGGCGCGCTCAAGAGCGTCCTCGTCCGCTACGACCGCGAGCACCCGCCGCCGCTCCAGCTCTCGCTCGAGAGCTATTCGGTGCGCGGGCAGTTCGACCGGCTGATGGCGCTCCTCGACGCCGGCCATCCGTTCGACCTGATCGCCGACCTGCGCGGCCTCTCCTGCCGGGCGGAGGCGATCGCCACCTTCCTCGCGGTGCTCGAGCTGGCGCGCCTGAAGCTGGTGCGCGTCCACCAGACCGAGCTCGGCGAGCTCCTCCTCTACCGCACCACGCGCGAGCTGGGGGCCCCCGACCGCGAGGCGATCCAGGGATGACCGAGCGCGCCGAGATGGAGGCGGTGATCGAGGCGGTGCTCTTCGTGGCCGCCGAGCCGGTGCCGCGGAGCCGCCTGATCGAGCTCTTCGACGACGACGAGCGCGAGGCGGCGGCCGCGGCCCTCGAGGCCGTGCTCGCCCGCTACGGCGGGGCGCGGGGAGCGCTGCCGGCCGCCATGGCGGAGGCGCGGATCGCCGCGGAGCCGGAGCCCGAGTCCGGACCAGCCCGAGCTGCCGATCGAGCCTGACGGGCCCGCCGAAGCCGAGCCGGCGGGCGGCGCCGATCGCGCCGCCGTCCGCCGAGCCGGCCGCCGAGCCGACCGGAGCGCCGCCGGCCGTCGGCGCGGTCGAGCAGCACGCCGAGGTCGAGCGCGCCGCCGAGGCCGAGCGCCAGGCCGAGTGGCGCGGCGTCCTGGTCGAGGACGTCGGCGGCGGGGTGCGGCTGGCGACCCGGCCGGAGGTGGTCGGGCTGGCTGCGCCGCTTCTTCGACGTCGCCGGCGGCAACAAGCTGTCGATGGCGGCGCTCGAGACGCTCGCCATCATCGCCTACCGCCAGCCGATCACCGGCCCGGAGATCCAGGAGCTGCGCGGCGTCTCGCCGCGGGGGTGCTCAAGACCCTGCTCGAGCGGCGGCTGGTGCGCATCGCCGGCCGCAAGGAGGTCGTCGGCAAGCCCTTCCTCTACGGCACGACGCGCGAGTTCCTCGTCCACTTCGGCCTCAAGAGCCTGAAGGACCTGCCGCCGCTCGAGGAGTTCGAGGAGACCTTCGGCGGCCTGGCCAGACGCGCAGGCGGGGTGGGCGAGATGCTGCCGGGCCTGACGACCGCGAGGAGCAGATCCTCGCCGAGGCGGCGGCGCTCGAGGAGGCGGCCGCGGCCACGCGGAAGCCGAGGACGCCGAGCCGCCGCCCGCCGTCGCCCACAGAGCCCATGCGGACCATACCGCCGAGGCGCGGCTGGCCGAAGGGGAGGAGGCCGACGAGGCCGACGAGTCCTGCGCGAGATCGCCGAGCTCGAGGCGCCGAAGGCGACGAGGGGTAAGCCCGATGAGCGAAGAGCGCCTGCAGAAGATCCTGGCGCGCGCCGGCATCGCCTCCCGCCGCAAGGCCGAGGAGCTGATCCGCGAGGCGCGGGTCACCGATCAACGGCCGGGTGGCCGAGCTGGGCGACAAGGCCGACCTCGAGCGCGACGCCGATCAAGGTCGACGGCAAGCGCGTGCAGCCCACGCCGGCGGCCCATCGCTACCTGCTGCTCAACAAGCCGAAGAAGGTGATGTCGACCCTCTCCGACCCCGAGGGGCGGAAGACGGTGATCGACTTCGTGCCGCCGCGCCTGCGCAAGGCGCTGGTGCCGGTGGGGCGGCTCGACTACAACACCGAGGGCCTGCTTCTGCTCACCGACGACGGCGAGTTCGCGCAGCAGGTCGCCCACCCGCGCTACGGCTGCGTCAAGACCTACGAGGTCAAGGTCAAGGGGACAGCCGACCGAGGCCCAGCTCGACCGCCTGCGCGGCGGCATCGTGCTCGAGGGCAGGCGCACCGCCCCCTGCCGCATCACCGCCCGCGCCACGCGCCCGCGGCGCGCCGGAGGCCGAGAGCGACAACTCCTGGTGGATGGTCGAGATCTCCGAGGGGCGCTCGCGGCAGATCCGCGAGATGTTCTTCGCAGATCGGCCACCCGGTGCAGAAGCTCCGCCGCGTGGCGATCGGCCCGGTCGCCGACCCCGACCTGCCGGTGGGCGCCGTGCGCGAGCTCACCGAGCACGAGGTCGAGATGCTGCGTGCCGCGGCGACGCGCGCGACGCGCCAGGCGGCAGGGGGAAAGGCAGCGGGTGGAAAAGCGGCGGCTGGAGGTGGAAGAGCCAAAGCGGCGCCGCGCGCCAGGCCGGCGCGGATCGAGCCGTCCGGCGCCAGGCCGGCGCGAAGCCAGCCGTCCGGCGCCAAGGCCCCGCGCAGCAAGCCGTCCGGCGCCAAGCCATCGCGAGGCGGCCTGGCCAAGCCCGGCGGCAGAGCGGGAGGGGGAGAGAGGCGGGCGACGAGGGGTCCCGGCGGCGCGGCGCGGACGCCGCGCTCCGGCCGGCCGCGGAGCCGCGGCTGAGCGGCGGGCAGGAAAGGGCGCCGGTGCACCCCCAGCCGTCATCCCCCGTGATCGTCGCCGTCGACGGCCCGTCGGGCGTCGGCAAGAGCACCGTGGCGCGGAGCCTGGCGCGGCGCCTCGGCCTCCCCTTCCTCGACACCGGGGCGATGTACCGCGCCATCGGCTTCAAGGTGCTGGCGGCGGGGATCGATCCCGCCGACCGCCCGGCGGTCGCCGGCGTCGCCGCGGCGACCGAGGTGGGCCTGACGGCGCTCGCCGACGGCAGCTTCGAGGTCCTCCTGGACGGCGAGCCGGTCGGCGACCGCATCCGCACCCCCGAGGTGGGGGAGGCGACCTCGGCGGTCTCCGCCTACCCCGAGGTGCGCCGGCGGATGGTCGAGCTCCAGCGCGCCACCGCCCGCCGCTTCGGCGGCGTCCTCGAGGGGCGCGACATCGGCACCCGCGTCGTCCCCGACACGCCCTACAAGTTCTTCCTCGACGCCCGCCCGGAGGTGCGCTTCCGCCGCCGTCACGAGGAGCTGCGGAGCGCCGGCCGCGAGGTCTCCTACGAACAGGTGATCGACGAGATCACCCGCCGCGACCGGCGCGATTCGACGCGCGCCGACTCGCCGCTGACCCGCGACCCCTCCTACACCTTCATCGACGCCTCCGACCTGCCCGTCGCCGCGGTGGTCGAGGAGATGGCGCGCGCCATCGAGCGGCGGAGCGGCGGAGGCTGAAGCCGGCGACGCCGGACCGGAGCCGATGGCCAGGAGACCCAGCCTCGACCGCGAGCTCGGCGAGCTCTACCGCCTGCCCCTGACGGAGTTCACCGCGGCGCGCAACGCCCTCGTCAAGCGCCTCGCGGCGGCGGGCGACGGCGAGGGCGCCAAGAGCGTCCAGGCGCGGGGTAAGCCGTCGCCCTCGGCCTGGGCGGTCACCCAGCTCCTCGCCCGCCATCCCGATCGCATGACCGAGCTGCTGAGCGCCGGCAAGGAGGCGCGCGCGGCGCAGCGCCAGGCGATGGCCGGCCGCGGCGCGGAGGCGTTCCGCGCCGCGCTCGAGCAGGCGCGCGGGCTGGTCGACGAGCTGCGCGGCGAGGCGGAGTCGATCCTCGCCGAGTCGGGCCGGCCGCCGAGCGCCGCGGTCGTCGAGCGCCTGGCCGCCGACTTCCAGGCGCTCGCCTTCCTGCCCGGCGCGGCCGAGACGGTCCGCCGCGGCTACCTCGAGAGCGACCTCGAAGCCCCCGGCTTCGAGGTGCTCGCCGGCCTGCAGCTCGCCGCCACCCCGCGGCCGGTCGCCCGCCGGCCGGCGCGCTCGGCGCCGGGCGCCGCGGCGGCGAGCGGGGAGAAGGCGGCGGGCGCGGCGAGAGCCGAGACGCCGCCGAAGCCGGGCCGCCGCGGCGCGGCGGGCGTGCCGAAGGCGGTCGCGGACGGCCGCAAGCGGTGGGAGGAGGCGGTCCGCGCGCGGCGGGAGCGCGAGGTGGCGCAGGCCAAGGACCGCGTCGAGAGCGCCGAGTCCGAGGTGGCGCGTACGGAGGCGGAGGCCGCCTTCCGCCGCGCCACGGCGAAGCAGGCCGAGCGCGCGGCGGCCGAGGCGGCGAAGCTGGCCAAGGCGGCGCGCGAGGCCGCCGACGCCGCCAGCGACCGCGCCGAGCGCGCCCGCGCCGAGCTCGCCAAGGCCCGCGAGGCGCTCGCCGCCGCGTCGCGTCGCGATCATCCCACCCGCCGGTCGTCGTGACCCCTCGGAAACGGGGTTGCCGCCGTCGCGGTCTGGTGGCCGGCTACGGCGAAGGCTCTCCAGCGGACTGCGCCGCGGCCCGGTTCGCCACCAGCACGTGCCCGCCGCTCCGCGCCAGGAGCGCCATGGCGCGGCCCTCCTGGACGAGCTTGGCGTAACGGGCGGCCTCGATCACCGCGTACATCCGCCGCGGCTCCGCCCAGCGGCGCCAGAAGGTCGGCTCGTCGAGGATCCAGGCGCTGGTGTCCTCGCCGTGGATGCCGACCTCGAGCTCCCCCTGATAGCCGGCGACGGTGATCGTGCGCCCGAGGTAGACCGGGAGGTCCTGCGGGTAGTCGTGGTACGCCGCGACCTCGTCGCCGGGACGGAGGCGCGGCCGCAGGAATTCGGCGAGGCTCTTGACGGAGCGCTCGCCGTCGAAGGCGGGAGCGAGGACGGCGAGCGTCGCCAGGACGAGCGCCGTGGCGGCGACGAGCGCGAGGATCGCGGCGCGCGGCCGCCCGGCCCGGTGGAGGGCATAGGGCGCCAGGCCGGCGACGGCGAAGGCCGCCGCCGCGGCGTAGAGCCCGCCGCCGAGGAGGCCGATGGCGTGCGCCGCCTCCGGGTTCCCGGCGAGGGCGCGCGGCGCCACGGCGAGGGCGATGGCGAGGCCGACGCCGCTCGCCAGAAGGAAGGTGTAGACGCCGCGGCGGCGTCCGCGGTTCTCGTCCCACGCCTCGTCGAGCGCGCGGCCGACCAGCAGCGCGAGCGGCGGCGCGCAGGGGAGGATATAGGGGATGAGCTTCGAGCTCGACGCCGAGAAGAAGGCGAGCACCAGCCCCGCCCAGAGGAGGAGGAAGATGGCCGCCGGGCGCCCGGGGTCGCCGCGGCGGAGGGCGAGCGCGCGCGGCAGGAACGCCGTCCAGGGGACCATCCCGGCGAGGAGCACGGGGACGAAGAACCAGAACGGCTGGTAGCGGGCGTGGATCTTCGTCGCGTAGCGCAGGAATTGCTCGTGGACGAAGTAGAAGTGGAAAAAGCTGGGGTTGGCGCGGGCGACGAGCGCGTGCCAGGGGACGGCGACGGCGAGGAAGATGGCGACTCCCGACGGGAGGTAGAGCGGGCGGAGCTGCCGCCAGCGGCGGAGGAGAGCCACCCAGACGACGACGATCAACCCCGGCAGCAGAAACCCGATCAGCCCCTTGGTGAGCGTGGCGAGCGCGGCGCCGGCGTAGGCGCTCCAGAGCAGGGCGCGCCGCCCTCTCCCCGCCGGCGCCTCGAGGCCGAGGAGCGCGGCCAGCAGCGTCGCGCTCAGCAGCACCGAGACCGCCATGTCGAGGGTGAGCGACTGCGAGAGGAAGTAGTAGAGGGGCGACGTGGCGAGGACCGCCGCGGCGAGGAGCCCCGCCCGGCGGCCGAAGAGGCGGCGGCCGGCGGCGTAGACGGCGAGGCAGCCGGCGGCGGCGAAGACCGCGAGCCACAGCCGCAGCGCCCACTCGCGCCGGCCGAAGAGCTCGATGGCGATCGCCTGCAGCCAATAGAAGAGGGGAGGTTTCTCGAAGTACTTGACGCCGTCGAGGCGCGGGGTCACCCAGTCGCCGCTCGCCACCATCTCGCGCGGGATCTCGGCATAGCGGCCCTCGTCCGGCGACCAGAGGGCGCGGACGCCGAGGAGCGGGCCGAAGAAGGCGGCGAGGGCGAAGGCGAGGAGGGCGAGGTCGCGGCCCCAGGAAGGCTCGGGCAGGTGGCCGGAAGGTCGGCCGGAAGTGAGGACAGCTGGAGGACGGGCTTCCATGCCGGCGGCCGACTCTATCCCAGGCCCGCCGGCTTCCCGGGGCTCACCCGTTCCGCGGCCTGCTGGCAAAGCTCTTGCTTTCTTCGCCAGCGAAGTCCGGCAGTTCTCTTGCGGCGCGCGGCCTGATGCCGCGCACCTCGCCAAGGAGGCACCCATGCTCTGGACGATCTTCGTCATCCTTCTCATCCTCTGGTTGCTCGGCTTCTTCGCCTTCCATGTCGCCGGCGGCCTGATCCACATCCTGCTCGTGCTCGCCGTGATCGTGCTGATCGTCCGCCTGGTGCAGGGCCGAAGAGTCGTCTGACGCGGCGGCCTTCCGGCGCCCGGCATACCCCGGGCGCCGGCGTACGTCCGCGCAGCGGTTTCGTACCCGTGGGCCGGCGCGCTCCTGGCCGGTCAGGGCACTCTTGTCTTAAAACCCCCTGAGCGACGCTTCCATAGCGTGGCCGGTTCCTTTAGACTGGGGGAGACTAGTCAAGAACGCGTTCGCGGAGGTGGTGGAGACATGAGCAAGAACGAGCTGCAGCGCTTCCTGCGGGATCTGGGCACCCGCTCCAGGCTGGCGGAGGAGTTTCATCGCCTGAAGGGGGACCTGGAGGGCCAGGTGCGCTGGGCGAATGCGCAGGGTTACGCGATCACGCTGGAAGAGGCCGAGGGGCTGAGCGGCGCGGGCGAGCTCTCCGACGACGAGCTCGAAGCCGCCGCCGGGGGTTGGACGGGAGACCCCGGCCCCGGCGATCCTCCCGCCCCCTGACCGCCGCTCGAGCCCCCGTTCTCCAGCTTGCGGCTCGCCCGGCGGAGGTGATCTACTGTGCCGTCGTGTTGCCGCGCGCCGAAACCCTGCCATTTTCCCGCCCCGAGATCGGAGAAGAAGAGATCTCCGAGGTCGTCGCCTGCCTGCGCTCGGGCTGGATCACCACCGGCCCGCTGACGGCGCAGTTCGAGCGCGAGTTCGCCGCGGCGCACGGTGCCCGGCACGCGCTCTCCTTCTCCTCCTGCACCGGCGCCCTCCATGCCCTCCTGCTCGCCATGGGGCTCGCCTCCGGCGACGAGGTGATCGTCCCGGCGCTCACCTGGCCGTCGACCTCGAACATGGTGATCGCCTGCGGGGCGACGCCGATCTTCGCCGACATCGACCCGGTGACCTGGAACCTGTCGCCCGAGGCGATGCTCCAGGCCCTCTCCCCGCGCACCCGCGTCGTCATCCCCGTCCACTTCGCCGGCCAGCCGGCGGACCTCGACGGCTATCGCGAGGCGCTCGCCGCGGCCGGGCGCAGCGATGTCGCGATCGTCGAGGATGCCGCCCACGCCGCCGGCGCGCGCTACAAGGGGCGGCCGATCGGGGCGACGGCGGCGGCCGGCACGGTCGCCGCCTGCTTCTCCTTCCACCCGATCAAGAACATGACGACGGGCGAGGGGGGCATGGTGACGACCGACGACGCCGAGCTCGCCGCCCGGATCAAGCTGTGGAAGTTCCACGGCGTCCAGCGCGACGCCTGGAAGGCCTACTCGGCGACCGAGAAGGCGCCGGCGACTTACGACGTCGTCCTCCCCGGCTTCAAGTACAACCTGACCGACATCCAGTCGGCGATCGGCATCCACCAGCTCCGCAAGCTGCCGCGCTTCAACGCCCGCCGCGCCGAGATCGCGGCGCGCTACCGCGCCGAGCTCGCCGGCCTTCCCGGGCTCGGGCTGCCGGGAGAGGCGCCGTACGAGCACCTCCATCCCTGGCACCTCTTCACCGTCCTGGCGCCCGAGAGGGCGCCCTTCATGGAGCGGCTGAAGAGCCTGGGGATCGGCACCGGCCTCCACTTCGAGGCGGTCCATCTCCACACCTTCTATCGCGAGCGGTACGGGACCGGGCCCGGCACCCACCCGGTCGCCGAGGAGGTCTGCTCGCGCATCGTCTCGCTGCCGCTCTTCCCCTCGATGACCGAGGAGGACGTCGACGACGTCGTGGGCGGCGTTCGCGAGGCCCTGAAGGATGCCGCGTAGCGCCGTGGGCGAGCGCCCGGGCTCCGCGGCGCAGCGCGACATGGCATCGCGTCCGCCCCGGCCGGTCTCGCCGCGCCGGGAGCCGCTGCGCGCCTCGATCGTCATCCCGGTGTTCAACGAGGAGCAGAACCTGCCGGCGCTCTATGCCCGCCTGGCGCCGGTGATGGACGCGCTGTCCGGACCCGGACCGGCAGCTGCCACCCGCGGCGTCGAGGCGATCCTCGTCGACGACGGCAGCTCCGACCGCTCGCTCGAGATCCTGCGCGAGCTGGCGCGCCGCGACCCGCGGGTCAAGGTGATCTCGTTCAACCGCAACTACGGCCAGCACGCGGCGGTCTTCGCCGGCCTCGACGCGGCGCGCGGCGAGACCGCGGTGACGCTCGACGCCGACCTGCAGAACCCGCCGGAGGACATCCCCAAGCTCCTCGCTCGCGCCGAGGAGGGCTTCGACGTCGTCGGCGGCTACCGCGAGCATCGCCAGGACACCGCTTTCCGCCGCGTCGCCTCGCGCATCACCAACCGGCTCATGCGCCGCATCCTCAAGGGCATCGAGTTCCGCGACTACGGCTGCATGCTGCGCGCCTACTCGCGGCCGGTCGTCGACTCGATGCTCCTCTGCGAGGAGCGCTCGCCCTTCATCCCCGCCCTCGCCTGCCAGTTCGCGCGGCGCATCGCCGAGGTGCCGGTGGGGCACGCCGAGCGCGCGGCGGGGGAGTCGAAGTACTCGCTCTGGAAGCTCGTCAAGCTGCAGGCCGACCTCATCACCGGCTTCACCTCCGGGCCGCTGCGCGCCGCGACGCTCGCCGGTACGGGCATCTCCCTCCTCTCGATCGGCTTCGGCGTCTTGCTCGTCATCCGCCGCATCCTCCACGGGCCGGAGGCGCAGGGGCTCTTCACCCTCTTCGCCCTCCTCTTCCTGCTCGTCGGCGGCAACTTCCTCGCCCTCGGCATCCTCGGCGAGTACGTGGGGCGGATCTACGTCGAGGTCCGGCGGCGGCCGCGGAGCGTCGTCGCCGAGACGATCAACCTCGAGTACGCCGACCGCGGGGACGCGACGGCGTGAAGGTCCTCTTCTTCGGCTACAGCCAGATGGGCTGCCGGGCGGTCGAGCTCCTCGCCGCGCGCGGCGACGAGGTCGCCGCCGTCGTCACCCACCGCGACGACCCGCACGAGAACCGCTGGTACCGGACGCCGGCCGAGGCCGCGGCGGCGCACGGGCTCCCCACCCTCTACGCCGAGGACCTGGGGCGCGACGGCGTCGCGGCGCTGGCGGAGGAGACGGCGGCGGACCTCGTCCTCTCGGTCTTCTACCGCGACCTGCTGCCGGCGCCGGTGCTGGCGTCGGCGCGGCTCGCCGCCCTCAACCTCCACCCGTCGCTGCTGCCGGCCTACCGCGGGCGCGCGCCGATCAACTGGGTGCTGGTGAACGGCGAGCGGGAGACCGGCGTCACCCTCCACCACATGGTGGCGCGGGCCGACGCCGGCGACATCGTCGCCCAGCGGGCGGTCGCTATCGCGCCGCGCGAGACGGCGCTGTCGCTCTACCGGAAGATCGAGGCGGCCGGGGTCGAGCTGCTGCGCGAAGCTCTGCCGCTCGTCGCCGCGGGGACCGCGCCGCGCCTGCCGCAAGACCCATCACGGGCGAGCGTCGTCGGCCGCCGCCGCCCGGAGGACGGGCGGATCGACTGGTCGTGGCCGGCGGCGCGGATCGACCGCCTCGTCCGCGCCGTGGCGCCGCCCTGGCCGGGAGCCTTCGGCGAGATCGACGGCCGGCGGGTCGGAATCCACGCCGGCGAGCCGGCCGAGCCGCTGCCTCCGGGCATCGCGCCGGGGACGGCGCGGCGCGAGCCCGGCCGCCTGCTGGTCGCCGCCGCCGACCGCTGGTTCCGCATCGACGCGGGAGAGGGTATCGAGTTCCCTTCCCCAACGCTCGAGCTCGAGCGGGCGGGGGCGTCCCCTTCCCCCCTTGAGGGTGGGAAGGGGACCGAGGGGATGCGGGGGTGACCCGATCGACGCCTCGAAGCCTGCCGGAGCGCAGGGTGCGCGATCCGCGCACAGCGGTCTAGACCGCGATGCAGATCCAATCTTCTAGAGAGGGTAGATCCACATGAAAATCCTCATCACCGGTGGCGGCGGGTTCCTGGGCTCGCACCTGGGCGACGGCTTCCTCGCCCAGGGGCACGAGGTCACCGCGCTCGACATCTCGCCGGACCTCAAAGTCCGGCACAACCTCGCCAATCCGCGCTTCCGCTACATCAAGGGCTCGATCTTCGACGCCGATCTCCTGGAGACGCTGATCGCGCGGAGCGACCTCGTCTATCACCTGGCGGCGGTGGTCGGGGTCGAGCACTACGTCGAGGACCCCCTGCACGTCCTCAACGTCAACGTCAACGGGACGCAGAACATCCTCCGGCTGACGCACCGCTACGAGAAGCCGGTCGTCTTCTCCTCGACCTCCGAGGTCTACGGCAAGTCGAAGGACACCCCGTTCCGCGAGCATGGCGACCGCGTGCTCGGCTCGACCGAGATCGACCGCTGGTGCTACTCGACGTCGAAGGCGGTCGGCGAGCACTTCTGCTTCGCCTACGGCAAGCTGGGGATGCCGTTCGTCATCGTCCGCTTCTTCAACGCCTACGGCCCGCGCCTCGACAAGATCGACGTCGGCCGCGTCATCACCATCTTCATGGGCCAGCTGCTGCGCGGCGAGGACATCACGGTGATCGGCGACGGCAAGCAGACCCGCGCCTTCACCTACGTCGACGACGCGGTCGCCGCCCTGGTCAGCGCCGGCTTGACGCCGGAGGCCCGCGGCGGCATCTTCAACATCGGCGTCGACCGCGAGACGACGATCCTCGAGCTCGCCGAGGCGATGCTCCGCGTCTACCCGGGCACCGGCTCGAAGATCCGCTTCGTCCAGCAGGAGCAGATCTACGGCAACTTCTACGAGGACATCCCGCGGCGCTACCCGGACAACACGCGGATGCGCGAGATCCTGAAGGTCGAGCCCAGGATCTCGCTCGAGGACGGCCTGCGCCGCACCATCGACTGGTTCCGTAAGGAGCAGCAGGAGCTGGGGCACCATCACGCGTAGGCGGTCCCTCGCCGCCGACCGCCGCTGACCTCCGACATGGCGAAGACCCGCGTCTTCCTCAAGATCGACGTCGACACCTACCGAGGCACCCGCGAGGGGGTCCCGGCGATGCTCGACGACCTGGCGGCGGCGGGGGTCGCGGCGAGCTTCTTCTTCACCCTCGGGCCCGACAACTCGGGCCGGGCGATCCTCCGCGTCTTCACGAAGCCCGGGTTCCTCGGCAAGATGCTGCGCACCAACGCCGCCAAGATGTACGGCATCAGGACGGCGCTCTACGGCACCCTCCTGCCGGCGCCGGTCATCGGCCGCCGCTGCGCCGCGGCGCTCGCCCGCTGCCGCGCCGCCGGGCACGAGGTGGGGCTCCACGCCTGGGACCACGTCGCCTGGCAGGACCGCCTAGATCGTCTCGACCGCCGCGGCGTCGAGGGGCAGATCGACCGCGGGATCGCGGCCTTCGCCGCCGTCTTCGGCGAGCGGCCGCGCGGCTTCGCGGCGCCGGCCTGGTTCGCCACCGACGACGCCCTCGAGGCGCTCGACGCGCGCGGCTTCGACTACCTCTCGATCTCGCGCACCGTCGACAACGGCGCCGCCGAGCCCTTCTACCCGCGGGTGCGCGGCCGGGCGCTCACGACGGTCGAGCTGCCGACCACCCTCCCCACCCTCGACGAGGACCTCGGGCGCGACGGGGTCACCGCCGAGAGCTACGTCGAGCGTCTGGTCGCGCAGGTACCGCGAGGGGGCGGACGAGGTGCTCACCGTCCACGCCGAGACCGAGGGGCTCGCCTACCGTCCCCTCTTCCAGCGCCTCCTCGCCCGTCACCGCGAGCTGGGGATCGAGACGCTGCCGCTCGCGGTCCTCGCCGGCGAGGCGCGGGCGCGGGCGGGGGCGCGCGAGGTCGGGCTCGGCACCGTCCCCGGCCGCTCCGGCCGCGTGCTCCTGGCGCTCGGCGCGGCCCCGGTATGATCCGTCCCGCCATGCGCCTTGCCGCCGGAGTCGCCCTCCTCCTCTGCACCCTCGCCGCCAGTGCGGCGCGGGCGGCGCAGGCGCCCGGCGCGGCAACCGCGGCGCCTGCGGCGCCCCGGGCCGGCGTCGCGGGGGACGCCGCGGTATCGACACCGCCGGCCCGTCCCGCCGTCCCGCCGTCGGCCACCCTCACCCTCGACCAGGCGATCACTCTCGCTCTGGCGACCAACCGCGGGATCGCCGCCGCCCGCCTCGGGCGCGAGGTGGCGGCGGCCAACGTCGAGGTGGCGCGCGAGCGGCCGAACCCGGACCTCTCGTTCGAGGAGGACCGCGAGACGCCGCACGACATCCTCACCCTCTCGCAGCCGATCGAGAGCGCCGGCAAGCGCCGCCGCCGCGTCGTCCTCGCCCAGGCGCAGGCGGCGAGCGGCGAGGCCGACCTGGCGCGGAGCGTCGCCGACCTGCGCAACCAGGTGCGCCGCGCCTATTACACCCTCGCCGCCGTCGAGCGCCGCGCCACCCTCGGCGACGTCCTCCTGGGGCTCGCCGGCCGCACGCTGGACACGGCGCGGCAGCGCTTCGACGCCGGCGACGCGGCGCGCCTGGAGGTCCTCCAGGCCGAGCTGGTGAGCGCCCAGGCGGACAACGAGGCGCGCGGCGTGCGCAGCCTGCTCGCCGCGGCGCGGGCGGACCTCAACACCCTCCTGGCGCGGCCGCCGGAGGCGCCGGTGGCGACCGGCGGCGACCTCGCCGGCAACCTCGCCGCGGGGGCCGTGCCCGACGCTCGCGGCGGCGGCCGGCCGGGCGCTCGCCGCCAACGCCGAGCTCGCCCTCCTCGACCGCCGGATCGCCGAGGAGGAGGCGCGGCTCGACCTGGCGCGCGCCCAGCGCTACCCCGATCCGGCGGTCTCCGGCGCCGTCACCCACCGCTCGCCGCCCGACTTCGACTGGGGCTGGCACGCCGGGGTGACCGTCAACCTCCCCCTCTTCACCCGCCACCAGGCCGCCGTCGCGGTCGAGGAGCGGACGCTGGCGCAGCTCGCGGCCCAGCGCGCGGCGCGGGCGGCGGCGATCGGCGGCGAGGTCTACTCGGCGGCCGTCCAGGCGGAGACCGCGCGCCTGCAGGCGCTGCGCTTCCGCGACGAGATCCTGCCCCGCGCCGAGCAGGTCGAGCGTCTGGCCGAGGACTCCTACCGCTCCGGGCAGACCGGTCTCGCGGCGCTCCTCCAGGCCTTCCAGGCGACCCGCGACGTCCGCCTGCAGGCGATCCAGGCCGGGCTCGATTACCAGAACGCGTTGGCCGATCTCGAGAAGGCGATGGGGGTACCGCTGCCATGAGAGCCGAATTCTCGTCGGAGGTCGACGGCCTGTCCCGGTCGCTATGCGAAACCCTTTTCCCTGTCGTTGGGGTCTTCCCGTCCCCCAGATCCTTCGCTCCGCTCAGGATGACAACGGGAAGGTTATGCCCTCCGGTCCATCGCGGTATCGGCAGGCCGGCCAGATCGCCGGCGCTCAGGAGGACGAGCCAGAGGATGTGCCTCGTCGCAATCCTCGTCCTCATCACCGCCTGCTCGCACGGCGCGAGCGAGGAGATCGCGGCGACCGACAAGGTGCCGGTGACGACGGCGCCGGCGGTGCGCGGGGCGATCCGCGCCGCCGTGCGGGTGACCGGCACGGTCAGGCCGGCGCCGGGGGCGGAGCTCCAGGTGACGGCGCCGCAGGCGGCGCGGATCGCCGAGATGCCCAAGGCGGAGGGCGACCGGGTGCGGCGGGGCGACCTCCTGGTGCGCTTCGACATCCCTTCGCTCGCCGCCGATGCCGCCGGCCGCCGCTCCGACGCGACGATGGCCGGGGCGCGGCTGGAGAACGCCCGCGCCGCCGCCCAGCGCGTCCAGGGGCTCTTCGCGCGCGGCATCGCGGCGCGCAAGGAGGTCGAGGACGCCCGGCGCGAGCTGTCCGACGCCGAGGCGGCGGTCGCCGCGGCGGGGAGCGCGCGCCGCGCCGCCGGAGAGCTCGCCGGGCGCACGGTGGTCCGCGCGCCGTTCGACGGCGTCGTGGCGAGCCGGCTGCACAACCCCGGCGACCTGGTCGACGCGAGCGGCGACCCGATCCTCCGCGTCATCGACCCGGACCGCCTGCAGGTCGAGGCGGCGGTGCCGCTCACCGCCCTGCCGCAGATCGAGGCGGGCGGGCCCGCCGAGGTCCGCGGCCCGGCTCCCTTCGCGGCGGAGGAGGCGAAGGTCATCGCCCGGCCCGCCGCCGTCGACGCGACGACCGGCGCGGCGACGGTGCGGCTCGCCTTCGCGCGCCCCACGCGCCTGCCGGCGGGCACGCCGGTCGAGGTCGAGATCCTCGGCCAGGAGCACGCGGGTGCCGTGCTGGTGCCCTCGGCCGCCGTCGTCCAGGAGGGGCCGGAGAGCTCCGTCTACACGGTCGACGGGGCCGGCAAGGCGCACCGCGTGAAGGTCGCGACCGGCATCGCCGCCGGCGGCGAGACCGAGATCCTCGCCGGCGTCGCCGCCGGCGAGCGCGTCGTCGTCCAGGGCCAGAACGGCCTGCCGGACGGCGCGGCGGTGGCCGCGGTCCCGGCGGCCGCCGGGCGCCCATGAGCGATCCCCGCGATCCCCGCGATCTCAGCGATCCCAGCGATCCCGCGGGCCAGAAGCCGGACGGCGGGCACAGGGCGGCGACAGGCGCTCATTCCCTGCTGAGCCGGGCGCTGGGCGGCGCGGCGCACGGCGCGCGCCACGGCTGGGGCAACCCCGCCCATCTCGCCGAGCACCACGGACGGGCGGTGATCCTGGTGACCCTGCTCCTCGCCGGGGCGGGCGCCTACATGCTCACCCAGCTCCCGGCGAGCATCTACCCGCCGCTCGAGTTCCCGCGCATCGTGGTGATCGCGAAGAGCGGCACGCTGCCGGCGCGCTCGATGACCCTCGTCGTCACCCGCCCGCTCGAGCAGGCGGCGATGGAGGTGCCGGGCATCCGCCGCGTGCGCTCGCGCACCTTCCGCGGCTCGACCGAGATCTCGGCCCAGTTCGAGCCGTCGACCGACATGCTGCAGGCGCTGCAGCAGATGCAGAACCGGGTCGACGAGGCGAAGTCGGGCCTGCCCGCCGACGTCGACATCACGGTCGAGCGCCTCACCCCCGCCGCCTTCCCCATCCTGTCGCTCAACCTGACCGGCCGGCTGCCGACCGCCGACCTGCGCGACGACGCCTACTTCATCGTCCGCCCCGCCCTCGCCCGCGTGCCGGGGGTCGGCCGTGTCGAGGTGCAGGCGACGGACACGCGGGAGATCGAGGTGGTGGCCGACCCCGGCCGCCTGCTCGCCGCCGGGCTCACCGTCGGCGACGTCGCCGACGCGCTCAAGAACGCCAACGAGCTCGCCCCCGTCGGCCGCTTCACCGAGGCCGGCCGCCAGCACCTGGTGCTCGCCTCGGGCCTGTGGGCGAGCGCCGGGGACATCGCGTCGACGCCCGTCGCGGTCAGGAAGGGAGCGGCGATCAAGGTCGGCGACGTCGCCGCGGTCTATCCCGGCGCCCCCGACCGCACCAGCCTGGTCACCGGCAACGGCCGCGCCGCGGCGATCGTCAACGTCTCGCAGCAGGTCGACGCCAGCATCCTGGACGTCCAGGCGGGGATCGACGACGCCCTGCGCGGGCTCGCCGGCGCGCTCCCCTCCGGTCTCCAGATCTCCAAGGTCTACGACCTGGCGGACTTCGTCGCCACGGCGATCGCCAACGTCCGCGACGCCATCCTCATCGGCGGCCTGCTCGCCATCGTCGTGCTGATGATCTTCCTGCGCGACTGGCGGATGACCGTCATCGCCGCCGTCACCCTGCCGCTCACCGTCCTCGCCACCTTCCTCTTCATGGGCTTCTTCGGCGGCACCATCAACATCATGTCGATGGGGGGCCTCGCGGTCGCCATCGGCCTGGTGATCGACGACGCCGTGGTGGTGGTCGAGAACATCCATCGCCGCATGGCGGCCCGGATCGGCGTCCACTACGTCGAGGAGGCGACGGCCGAGCTGGTGGGGCCGGTCACCTCCTCGACGCTGACGACCGTCGTGGTGCTGGCGCCGCTGGGGCTCCTCTCGGGCGTCGTCGGGCAGTTCTTCCGCGCCCTCTCGCTCACCCTCTCGATCGCCGTCCTCATCTCGCTCGCCCTCGCCCTCACCCTCATCCCGCTCCTCTCCCGCATCGCCTTCTGGCGGCGCGAGAGCGCCGTGCAGAAGCCGGCCCGCGAGCCGCGCCGGCTCGGGCGCTTCTATCCCCGCACCCTCGCCCTCGCCATGCGCCGGCCGGGGTGGGCGGCGCTCGCCGCCCTGGCGCTCGGCGCCGCCGGCGTCTTCCTCTACCTCGGCATCCCCAGCGGCTTCCTGCCGCCGATGGACGAGGGGGGGTTCGTCGTCGACTACCGGACGCCGCCCGGCACCGCGCTCGAGGCGACCGACGCCGAGGTGCGGAAGCTCGAGGCGATCGTCGCCGCCACCCCCGAGGTGGCGGCCTTCTCGCGCCGCACCGGCTCGGAGCTCGGGATCTTCGCGACGGAGCAGAACAAGGGCGACATCCTGGTGCGCCTGAAGCCCTTGAGCCGGCGCTCGCGCTCGGCCGAGGAGGTGATCGACGGGCTGCGCCCCAAGCTGCATGCCGCGGCGCCGGGCATGGAGATCGAGTTCGCCCAGATCCTCCAGGACATGCTGGGCGACCTCGAGGGGACGCCGACGCCGATCGAGGTGAAGATCTTCGGCGACGACACCGACGTCCTGGAGCGGCTGGCCGGCGAGGTCGAGCCGCGGCTCGGCGGAGTGCGCGGCGTGGTCGACGTCGTCGGCGTCGAGCGCGGCAGCCCGGAGGTGGTCTGGCGGATCGACCCGGTGGCGGCGGGGCGCCTCGGCTTGAGCGTCGACCAGGTCGCGGCGCAGCTCTCCGCCGCCTGGCTCGGGCAGACGGCGACCAGCCTCCGCCTGCTCGACCGCAGCATCCCGGTGCGGGTGCGCTACCCCGACGCCGACCGCTTCGACCCGGCGCGCCTCGCCTCGACGCCGGTGCGCGGCACCGACGGCCGCCTGGTGCCGCTCGCCACTTTGGCGACCCCGGTCTCGCGCGACGGCCAGAGCGTGCTCACCCGCGAGAACCTGCGCCAGATGGCGCTCCTGACCGCGCGGCTCGAGGGGCGCGACCTGGGGAGCGCCGTCGCCGAGATCCAGCGGCGCCTGGCGGCGGTGAAGCTCCCCGTCGGCTACACCTTCGAGGTCGGCGGCCAGTACGAGTCGCAGCGTCACGCCTTCGCCGAGCTGCTCTCGGTCTTCGCCATCTCCGCCTCGCTCGTCTTCATCCTGTTGGTGATCCAGTTCCGCGCCTTCACCCCGGCGCTCCTCATCCTCGCCGCGGCGCCGCTGTCGCTCGCCGGCGCCTTCGCCCTCCTCTGGGCGACCGGCACCGAGCTCGACGTCTCCTCGGCGATGGGCCTCATCCTCCTCGTCGGCCTGGTGGTCAAGAACGGCATCGTCATGCTCGACTACGCCCACCGCCTGCAGGCGGCGGGGGCGCCCTCCCGCGAGGCGATCGCGACCGCCGCCCAGGTGCGCCTGCGGCCGATCCTCATGACCACCCTCTGCACCCTCTTCGGCCTGCTGCCGCTGGCGCTCGGCCTGGGCGCCGGCGCCGAGCTGCAGAAGCCGCTGGCCCTGGCGGTGATCGGCGGCCTCTTCCTCTCGACCCTCGTCACCCTCTACGCCGTGCCGTCGGTCTACGCCTGGCTCCGCGAGAGGTCCGAGCGGCGCGCCCTGGCCGCTGAAGCCGCCGAGGCCGCCGGGGTCGCCGGCCGCGGCGCGGTCTGAGCCGCCGGCCCGGCTCGTCCGGGCTCATGCCGGGCTCATCCCGGGCTCATTGCGGGCTCATTCCGGGCTCACTCGCGGCCCATGGCCGGCTCACCCTCCGCCTATGGAAGGGCGGCGGGCGCCGCTCTAGCGTGCGGCTCGTGGCTGGTCGACCGACCGCGGGGCCCGCGCGCCCCGGCTCGATTCCCGAGAGCCGCACCTGCTCGGCCGGGGAAGCTGCCGGTCGAGAGATAGGAGCCCGCGATGAAACGCTCGTCACCCCTCCTCGCCGCAGCCATGCTGGTGCTCGCCGCCCTCACCCCCGCCCGTGCCGACAACGGCCCGGAGCACGAAGAGCTCCGCTCCGTGGCCAACCTGTCGCGCATCGCCATCGGCACGTCCGCCTGCCAGCCGTCGACGCTCGATCCCACCTGGACGGACGTCAAGCCGACCTCCTACCTCACCGGCGGCACGCCGAACCAGAAGCTCCTGGCGCGCGTCTGGTACTACGGCTGGGCGCTCCACCTCGGCACCGCGGCGGACAAGAACGACGCCCGCAGCCAGCTCCTGGACTTCATCACCCGGCAGACCAACAGCTATGGCGACTACGCCACCGCGACCAGCGCCAACGAGGAGCTCACCTCGAGCCACTATCAGCTGTGGAGCGGGGCGATGGCCGGCGCCTACCTGCTGGCGGTGGCGAACGGCGGCGTCATCTCCGCGAGCTCCCCCGGCAGCACGCCGGAGACCGCCATCCGCGATGCCGCCCGGCAGTGGTGGGCGGACGAGAAGGTGCTCCTGGCGCTCCTCGCCGATAGCTCCGGGATGATCGATGCGCCCGGCGCGCGCTTCGGCTCGACCGGCCAGTTCGGCGACAACACGCTGCGCGACGACGTCCTGCGTCTTCTGCAGGGCCACTCCGGCTTCCAGTCGCGCTCGTGCACGGACGATCAGTTCTACACCGGTCCGTTCGACCTGCAGGCGCTCAACGCGGCCGGCATCCCGGTCTCGACGAACCTCGGCCTGCCGCCGTCCGGCGGCACCGCCTCGGCACGCCTCGGCGACACGCTCTGCATCTACAAGAGCGGCTCCGAGTACGTCTATTACTTCCCGGTGATGCGCGGCGTCACCGACCCCCTCTACTGGGTGCAGAACCGGCTGCCCGAGGGCAAGACCTACGCCGCGCTGTCGCCGAACCCTCCCGGCAAGCCGCGGGACTTCGTCGGCGCCTCGCTGACCACGGTGCTCGGCATCGTGTCGGGGGCGGCGAGCTGCCCGCCGGCGGCCACCCTCGGCGAGTAGAGCCTTCCGCGGAGGAGGCGGCGCCCGCGGGCGCCGCCTCCTCTCGGCGCTTGAGCTCAGGGCTCGGGAGGCTCGCCGAGCTTGATCCGCGCCGCGAGCTGCTGGTAGAGCTTGGTGGTCGGATCGTTCTGCAGCTCCTTGTAGAGCCACATGCGGAGCTTCTTGCGCACCTCCGCCTTCCGCTCCTTGGCGACCGGCGGATCGTCGTGGTAGGCCACCAGCCGCTCCAGGCTGGCGCTCCGGGCGCTGTCATGCGCCGTCCGGTCGTAGACGGCGAGCTGGGTCCAGCGAACGGCGGACCGGTCGGTGCGCAGCGGGTCGAAGTAGGCGACGAAGGTCTCGGTCCAGATCCGGAGCTCGGTGTCGTCTGCCAAGGACTTCTTCTCTTGGCGCAGCTCGGCGAGCTTGTCCGCGTCCGTCTCCTTGCGGATCTCCCGGTCCACCTCGAGCTCGGCTTTCCGCGCCGCCTTTCCCGCCGGGCCGGTGTCCGTGGCGTGGAACGACTCGTGGTCCGCGTACATGCGGGACTTGCCGGGGACGTTCTTGTCGATCGCTCCCGGCCCCAGGACGACATAGGTCTTGCCCTTGCTGGTGAAGGTGAAGCCGGGGTTCTCGCCGACGAGGACCGAGCTGTTCCACTTCTTCTTCTCCTTGAGCCCGAGATCGAGGTTGATCGCCGGGTACTCCTGGTAGTCGTCCGGATGGACCTGGTCGGTGTGTGTCTGGGTGGCGACGTGCACGGTGGCCGCCTTGCCGAGCTCCTGCTGGAGGAGGGCGCCGAGCGCCTGGGCCTTGGCGTCGCCCTCGAGCTTCTCGGCCTGCTCGACGCCCTGGCGCCACTTGGCGGCGTCGACGTCGGGCAGGTCCGCGAACCGCGGACCGCCGGCGGCCGCCGCCTTGGGGCTCGCGACCTGCTTCTGGCCGGAGGCGCAGCGCTGGAGGCGGAGGCCGCCGCCGGCGGCGCGGCGGGTGCCGGCGGCGAGCCGGCCGAGACCGCCGCGGCCGCGGCCCCAGAGCGAGAGCACGGCGCCGGCGGCGGCATGGTCGGCGTCGGCCTCGAGCGCCCGGTGGTCCGCCTCGCCCTGCGGCGGCGCCGCCGCGGCGCCCTCCTGCTGGACGACGTGCGCCAGCTCGTGGGCGATCAGCCCGTCGCCGAGCGGCGTGCCGGGCTGGAACTCGCCGGCGCCGAAGGCGATGTGCGGGCCGACGGCGAAGGCCTTGGCGGCGAGCTGGTCGGAGAGCCCGGCGGCGGTGCGGTCGGCGTGCACGCGGACATGGGAGAGGCTCTGGCCGAAGGCCGACTCCATCCGCGACTGGAGGCCGCCGTCGAGCGCGGCGCCGGGGCCGAGCTGCCGCTCGACCGCGGCCGGCCGCGGCCCGCCGCCGCCCGCGGCGCGGCCGCCGTCCGCCGGCCGCGCCATGCGCCGCACCGCCGCGGTCGCCGCGCCTTCCGGGGCCGCCGGCTCTCCGCCCGGCGCCGGGGCGCCGCCGCCGAAGAGCCGCCGAACGCCGCCGAACATGCCGCCGAAGATGCCGAGGATGCCGGCGCCCGGCATGGGGACGTCCTCCGGCACGCCGGTGACCTCGCCGGTGCGCGCCCAGACCTCGACGCTCGCCTGCACCCGCTGGACGACGATCGGGATGTAGCCCGCGGCGGCGGCGACGCCGGCCGCCTCGGGCGCATAGCGGCGCAGGGCGCGCTCGACGTGGGCGGCGCTCTGGCCGCGGTAGTGCTCGAACCAGTGCTCGATCCACGGGCAGCCGTCGGTCGTCCGCCCGGTCCCGGCGAGGGCGGTCTGGGCGCTGGCGCAGACCCTCGCCTCGAGCGCGTCCAGGAACTCGCCCTTGCGCATCTGCCCCGGGCCGGCGTCGGCCGCCTCGTCGTCGACGATCAGCCCGGCCGCCGCGGCCTGCGGCGCGGCGGCGGCGGGGGCGGTGTCCGCGGCGGCCGGCACCGCGGCCGCCGGGGCGGTGTCCGCCGCGGGCGCCGCGGTCTCGCCGGCCGCGGGCTCGTCCAGCCCCGAGCGGATGAGCTGCTCGGTCGCCCGGTTGCCGGCGGCCTGCTGCAGCTGGAGCATGGGATGGATGGGCGGGGCGGTGGGCCGCACGCCGGAGCGCGCGGCACCGGCGCTGCCCGCGGCGCGGCCGAGCGGGCTCCGGCTCTTGCGGCGGCTCATGCGGGCTCCTCGAGCGAAAGGGGAGATGCAGGGCGGGCGGGCCGGAGGACCGGCGGCGGTTCCACCAGGAGGTGGAAGACGCCATGGTTTCCGGCCACCAGCCGGCTCGGGTGCCCGAGGGTGCCGGAGGCGGAGGATCAGCCGCGCCAGCCGGCGCGCCGCCGCCGCGGGCAGCGCCGCCCCGGCTCGCGACAGCGCGTAGTGGGCGCCGTCGCCCGGCCGCGCCGAGGCCGAGATCCTGATGCCGAGCGAGGTGCGGCCGAGGGCGATCGGGGGCGGCGCGAGCGGCGGCACGAAGAGCGGCGAGCGTCCAGGGGCCGGCGCGGCGCGGGCGCCGCCGTCCAGGAGGTCGGCGACCTCGCCGACGTGCCGCGGAGCGAGCAGCCCGTCCGCGCCCCGCAGGCGGCGCGCCAGGGCGATGCCTGCCGCCGCCGCAGCGGCGAGCGCGGCGGCTGCCGCGTGCCAGCGCGCCAACGGCAGGAGCCCCGCGGCCTCGCCGGCGGCGACCGCCGCCAGGCAGGCGAGCGCCGTCCACTGGGCCTCGGAGAGCCCCAGCCGGTAGGGCCGGGCGTCGTCGCCGCGCGCCAGCTCGAGGGCGAAGCGCAGGGTGCCATAGGCGACGAGATACGAGGTGAAGGCGGTGCCGGCGGCGCTCCCCGCGAGGAGCGCGGCGGTCCCGCCGCCCACCAGGGCGAAGAGGCCGAGCGACTCGACCGCCTGGATGGGGAACAGCGGCACGCCGACGAGCGACGGCCGGAAGCCGATCGCCGCGTGATCCTCGCCGTAGCGCAGCCCCCAGCCGGCCGGCCGGCCGTGGCAGCAGCCGGCCATCAGGCAGCCGAGGCGGCCGAACGCCTGCACGAGGCCGAGCGTCAAGCCGATCAGGTCGAGGTAGGGGAGGGGCGGCCGGCGCAGGAGCGTCAACAGGCCGGCGGTCGCCGCCAGCACCACGAGCTGGTGGTGGTAGAAGGTGAACCCCTCGCTGCCGGTCGCCGCCTTGAAGGCCAGCCCGAGCGCCACCGCCGCCACCACCCCGCCGGCCACCAATCCCAGCGCCAGCGCCACCGAGCGGCCGGTCGCCGCGGCCATGCTCGCGGCGTAGCCGGCGCCGGCGAGCACCCCCAGGAAGACGAAGCAGCGGTAGGCCGGCCAGGTCCCCCAGGGCAGGCGGAGGTACGGGCGGAGGAAGGGGCGGCGGTCGGTTCATCGCGAGCTGGTCCGCAGCTCTACGTCTTGGCGACATGGGTAAAGGGGTCCTTGCCCTCGCAGCAGTTCCAGGTAGCGGTGATCGAATGGTCGAGCGACCCGGTGCCGCCGGCGAGGGCGGTGGACGTCCGGCTCACCGGGAGCTTGCCGGCGGGAGGCTTCCCGGTCGCCACGAAGCTGCTCGGCAGCTTGAGGCCGTCGAAGAACTCGGCGGTGCCCTTGATCTTGATGCTCCCCTTGGTCTTGACCTGGGAGTCGTGACCGCAGCGGACGAGGGGCGGGCTGCTCCACAGGCACATGCTGAAGCTGTCGTCGGTCGTGTCGCCGGTCGCCTGGCTGCAGCGATTGATCTCCCAGGCTTCCGAGAAGGGCCACGCGGCCGGATCGATCACGCCGCCGGTCAGCGCCTTGACGTCGACCTTGTTGTTGTCGCAGTCCTTGATGTCGTCGAAGTTCGCCTCCACCCGCTGCACCACGAAGCCGCCCTTGGCCGTCGGGTTGTCGAGCCGCCATTTCACCCCCCAGGCGAAATTGCCGCAGCGGTCGTCGGGGAGCGGTCCGGAGGAGGTCGTCTTGGTCAGCTTCGGCGGCGACTTCGGCTCCGGGCAGGTCTTGTCGCAGCTCAGCAGGGTCAAGACGGGCATCGAGGCCGCCGCGTCCTCCTCGCTGCCGGTCCGCGCGCCGCGCAATCCTCCCCAGAGAGAGCGCGCGGCGTTGACCACGGTCGCCACGACGCCGCGCCGGCGTCCGGCCGTCTCGCCGCCGGCGGGGACGGCGCGCGCGCTCCCCGCGTCGCCGGCGTGCGCCAGCTCGTGGGCGAGGAAGGGGTCGCCGGTCAAGGCGCCGGCCGCCGCGCGCCGCCGGCGGGCTCGCCGCGGGCGAGGTGCCGGGCGAGGCCGCGGAGGGCGGGGCGGCGCTCGCGCCGGGAGCGCCCGGGGCGGCCACCGCCGCCGTGACGCGGGCGGCGATGAGCGGGATGAAGTCCGCGGCGCCGATCGACGCCGCCCGGCGGCGCCAGCTCGGCGAGATCGCCGTTGAGGCGCGCGGCGTCCTGCTGCTGGTACTCGGCGAACGAGGATTCGATGAGCGGGGCGGCGCCGGCCGCCCCCGGTCCGGCCTGCGCGGCGGCCTCCACCGCCGGCCGCAGGCGGGCGAGGAACTCGCTCTTCTTCATCTGGCCGGCGCCGACGCTCGCGGCCGCGTCGTCGACGATCCAGGCGCCCGCTGCCGCTGCCGGAGCCGCCGCGGGAGCCGCCGCCGCGGCGCCCGGGTCGGCCGCCGGGTCGGCGCCCGGATCGCCCGGCGCGGGCTCGGCGGCGGGCGAGCTGTCGGCCGCGGCGGGATCGGCCGCGGCCTCTCCCTCGGCGGCCGCGGCGCGCTGCACGAGCGGCTCGCGGCGGGCGACGAGCGGGGTCTGCTGCACGACGTGGGTGAGCTCGTGGGCGAGGAGATGGCGGCCGGCGGCGCTCTCGGGGGCGTACTCGCCGGCGCCGAAGACGACGTCGTGGCCGACGGTGAAGGCGCGCGCCTCTAGGGCCGCTGCCGAGCGCTCGGCGGCGCCGCCGGTGTGCAGGCGGACGGCGGCGAAGTCCTGGCCGAAGCGGGGCTCGAAATAGCTGCGCAGCGCCGGCGGGAGCGGCGCGCCGCCGCCCCGCAGGCCCGCGACCTCTGCCGCGACCTCCGCGCCGACCCGCGGCGCCCGGCCGGGCGCGCCCGCGAGACGCCCTTGCGCCAGGTTTCCCTCCTCCTCCGTGTCCTCCTCGCGGCAGGAGCACTGGCGCTGCACCGTCGCCTCGCCCGTCGCCGGCGGCTCGTCTCCCTCGTCGCGGATCTGGCCGTCGCAGCGCGCGCAGCGGCGGACGCCGCCGCCCGCCGGAACCTGGGAGATGCTCGGCGCGCGGCGCGGCGCGGCCATGCCGGTCACCGCGTCGGCGACGCGGTCCGCCTCGCGCTCGAAGGCGTCGCCCGGCTCGCCGACGCGGAGGCTCGGCTGGATCACCGCCCTCGCCGCGCCGCCGCTGCCGAGGAACCGGCCGAGGGCACGGTTTCCGACCGTCTGCTGGAGGCCGAGGAGCGGCGCGGCAGGCTGGGCGCGGCGGGCGGCCGCGCGCCCGTCAGGGCTCGTGCGGCCGCCGCTCTCCGGCTTGGCCTTATCGGCGCTCAGGCTCGCTTCAGCCATGTCTCAGCTCCCGCTCCGCCGCTCGCTCACAGGGGCCAGGTACCTTTCGCGAGGTGTGATGTCATAACGGGAATCAGAACGTTTTCCTTGTTGGGGACGTCGTCCGCGTTCGTCTTCTCGATGCGGACGTCGTAATCCGCCTGAGCCAAGTTGGCGTCCTCGCGGGAGCCGACGACGACGGAGAAATGCGCCCGATAGATCGCCGGATAGGCATCCACCTTGTTGAAGCCTGGCGCATCGGCGACGACGATCTTCTCGTCGGAGGGCCGTAGGACCGCGATGTCCCTCGGCGGATCGGGCGCGGTCGGCGCACTGTCGAAGCCGCCGGGAACGAGAGGGCCGGCGGCTCCTGCCCGACGGTCGGGCGGATCCTTGCGCCCGCTTCGTCCTTGGATCACGGTGCGTCCCATGTGGCGCGAGGGGATCAGGTCTTCCGAGCTGCCCTGGCCGAGATGAAAGTGGATTTGGAGCACGTGGCTGACCGCTCCGGTCCGCGGTCGTTGAAGGGGCCGGGCTGGTTGAGGTCACCCGTTTGGAAGGGATCGCGGCCGAGCTCATGCGGCGTCTCGAAGCCGTGGACCGCCCCGGCGGGGGTGTCCACGAGCTCGATCTTGTTCACCCGGGGCGCTTGGCGCGATCTCTTGCTGCACCGGTGGAGGCCGAGGCCCGTCTTCAGTCGCGGCGCTGTCCCGAGTCGGGAGCGCATTGCCGCGGCCTTTCCCCAGAGCGTCGCCACGACGCCCGCCGCCGCCATGTCGGCGTCCGCTTCGAGGGCGCTCGTCTCGCCGCCGGCCTATGGCGGCGGGCGCGACCTCCTCGGGGGCGCCCCCCTGCTGCGCCACGTGCGCCAGCTCGTGGGCGATCAGGGCATCGCCGGCGAGCGTGCCGGGGCGGTACTCCTGGCCGCCGAAGGCGATGTGCGGGCCGAGGGCGAAGGCGCGCGCGTTCAGGCGCTCGGCGAGGCCGGCGGCGCGGGCATCGTCGTGCACGCGCACGTGCGCGAAGCTTTGCGCCGAAGGCCGATTCCATGCGCGAGCGGAGCGTCGAGTCGAGCGGGCTGCCTTCCCCCAACTCGCCGCGGATCGTCCGCGGATCACCCACCGCCCGCGGCTCGCCCGGCGTCGGCGGCCCTCCCGGCCGCGCCTTGAAGAGGAGCCCGGCGAGGCCGGCGACCGCCCCCAGCAGCCCGCCCGCTCCCAGCAGTCCCATGCCGGGCAGGGGGATGCCGGGCGGCACGCCGGTGACCTCGCCGGTCTTCGCCCATACCGTGACGCTCCGGCCGACGCGCGCCGCGACGAGCGGGATGAGCTCGGCGGCGGTGCCGGCGCGGGTGCCCTCCGGGAGCATGCGCGGCAGGTCGCGGTTGATGCGGGCGGCGTCCTGGCGCTGGTAGTAGCCGAACCAGAAGTCGAGGAGCGGACAGTCCGCCGTCGTGTGGCCGGTGCCGGCGAGCGCGGCAGTGGCCTCGGCACGGACTTGGGCCTCGAGGCGGGCGAGGAACTCGCCCTTCTTCATCTGCCCGGCGCCGACGCTCGCGGCCTCGTCGTCGACGACCGGCGACGGCGGCGCGCTCTCGGGAGCCGCGGCCGGCGGGGGAGCGTTCTCCGCAGCAGGGGCCGGCGCCGCGGCGGGAGCGGCGGCGGCCGGATCGGAGCTTGCCTCCGGCTCGCCGGAGGTCGAGGTCGCGGCGGAGGGCTCGGCCGCCGCGCCGCCCTCTCCGATCGCCTTGCGCTGCACGAGCAGCCGGCCGAAGGCGCGGTTCCCGACCGACTGCTGGAAACCGAGGAGCGCCGCGGCGGGTCCGGAGTCGCGCGCCGGCACGCGGGCGGCCGAGGTCGCCCGGCGCCCGGCGGATTTGGGCTTGTCGCCGCGCGTGAACTTTTCAGTCATCGGCAGCTTCGCTGGTTCCTGATGCGACTTGCGGCGAGCGAGGGTGGGTGGGTCGCGGGCGGCGCGGCATGGGTCAGCCCAGATAGCTTCCGATCTCGAGCAGCAGAGCCTCGCGGACCGCCGGCTCGCTCGGCTGCCCGGCCAGCAGGTCGCGGAAGCCGGCGAGCGCCACGTGCCCCGAGACGCGGAGATAGAGCGCGGCCTGAGGGTCTGGAGGCCCCGGCAGGACGCGGATCACGAACACGGTGTCATCGAGGCTCCAGCGCACGGGGACCTTGCCGCCGAGGGCGGCCACGACGTCGAGCTCCGACGAGGCAGCCAGGCAGCGGGCCCGAGGAGCCTCGCCAGGTCGGCGAGGCTCGAGCCGGCGGGCACATGGCGGCGGAAGAGCTGGAGGACGGCGATCCGCCGATGGGGGGAGAGTAGGCCTTCGCTGTTCGCGATGGCCGTCCAGAAGGCCGCATCCTCCAGGCCTCCCGCAGGTCGCCGACCGCGCGCTCCAGCTCTGCGATCGAGATCGCGGGGTCGGCGATCCGCGCGAGGAGCCGGGAGCTCGAGACCTATTCACCGTGTCCATCTCACGTCGTGGTGACCGTCGTCTTCTTGCTGGCCTTGTCCGTGCAGCAATCCCAAGCCTCGACGAGAGTGTGGTCGAGCGAGCCCGTTCCGCCGGCGAGGGTGGGCGCCTTCCGCGTCACCGGCAGGATTCCCGCTCGGGGGGCTTGTTAGTCGCCACAAAATCCTTCGGCAGCGTGAGCCCGTCGTAGAACTCCGCGGTGCCCTTGATCGTGATCGTACCCTTGGACTTGTCGCCCATGGCGGGCATGCCGAAGGTGTCGTCCGCCGTGTCGCCGCCCTCCGCATACGTCGTGACTTTCTGCTTTGAATGTATCTCCCAAGCTTCCCAGAGAGGCCACCAGGCCGGATCCACGCGCCCGGCGGTCCGCTTCACGATGTCCAGATCCTTGCCGGCGCAATCCTTGACGTCAAACGTCGTCTCCACCTTCTGCACCACCCATCCGCCCTTGGCGGTCGGATGGTCGAGGAGCCACTGCACCACCCACTCGGCGCCGCCGCAGTCGGTTGGGGTCGGTCCGCTGTCTGTTGTCTTGGTCAGGCGCGGCGGCGTCGCTGGCGTCGCGGGAGCCGGTCCGGCGGTTGCCCGCGGTCGTCGGGTTGTCGCTCTTGCAGCGCTGCAGCCGCAGCCCCGAGCGGAGCGCGGGACCCGCTCCCCGGCCAGGCCGCGCAGGGCGCCGCGGAGCCCTCCCCAGAGCGAGGCCACCGCTCCGACCGCCGCTGCGTCGGCGTCCGCTTCGAGCGCGCTGGTCTCGCCGCCGACCGTGGGGAGCCGCGCGAAGGGCGCGATCTCTTCGGCCGCCCCGCCTTGCTGGGCGACGTGCGCCAGCTCGTGGGCGATCAGGGCGTCGCCGGCGAGGGTGCCGGGGCGGTACTCCTGGCCGCCGAAGGCGACGTGCGGGCCGAGGGTGAAGGCGCGCGCGTTGAGCCTCTCGGAGAGGCCCGCGGCGCTGGCGTCGTTGTGCACCCGCACGTGGGAGAAGCTCTGGCCGAAGGCCGACTCCATGCGCGAGCGCAGCGCCGAGTCGAGCGGGCTGCCTCCCCCCAGCTCGCGGCGGATCGCCCGCGGATCGCCGTCGTCGCGCGCCCCTCCGGAACGCGCCTTGAGCAGGGGACCGGCGAGGCTCGCCGCTCCGCCCCCAGCAGGCCCATGCCGGCGAGGGGGATGCCGGGCGGCACGCCGGTGACCTCGCCGGTCTTCGCCCAGGTCGCGACGCTCGTGCCGACGCGCGCGGCGACGAGCGGGATGAGCTCGGCGGCGGTGCCGGCGCGGGAGCCCGCCGGGAGCATGCGCGGCAGGTCGCGGTTGATGCGGGCGGCGTCCTGGCCCTGGTAGTAGCCGAACCAGAAGTCGAGGAGCGGGCAGTCCTCGGTCGTGCGGCCGGTGCCGGCCAGGGCGGCGGTGGCGGCGGCGCGGACCTCGGCTTCGAGGCGGGCGAGGAACTCGCCCTTCTTCATCTGCCCGGCCGCGACGCTCGCCGCCTCGTCGTCGACGATCGGCGCCGGCGGCGCCGCCGTCTCGGCCGCGGCGGCCGCCGGGTCCGCGGCGGCGGGAGCGGCTGCCGGGGTGGGGTCGGCCGCGGAGCCCGGGTCGGCGGTCGCCGCGGGCGCGGCAGCCGGCGAGCCGTCGGCGGGAGCGGGCTCCGCCGCCGCGTCGGCCGCCGTCGCCGCCGCGCGCTGCGCGAGCGGCTCGCGGCGGGCGACGAGCGGCGTCTGCTGCACGACGTGGGTCAGCTCGTGGGCGAGGAGGTGGCGGCCGGCGGCGCTCTCGGGGGCGTACTCGCCGGCGCCGAAGACGACGTCGTGGCCGACGGTGAAGGCGCGCGCCTGGAGGGCCGCGGCCGAGCGCTCGGCCGCGGCGCCGGTGTGCAGGCGCACGGCGGCGAAGTCGTGGCCGAAGCGCGGCTCGAAGTAGCCGCGGAGCGCCGGCGGGAGCGGCGAGCCGCCGCCGCGGAGGCCCGCGATCTCGCCGCGAGGCCGGGGCCGACCCGCGGCGCGCGGCCGGGCCCGCCAGCGAGCCGGCCCTGCACGAGATCGTCCCCGTCCTCGTTCTCCTGACAGGAGCACTTGCGCTGCACCGTCGTGCCGCCCGTCGCCGCCGCCTGCTCTCCCTCCTCCTGCCGCGCGCCGCCGCAGCGGGCGCAGCGGCTCACCGCGGCGCCGGATGCCCCCGAGGGGACGAGCGAGATGCTGGGCGCGCCGCGCGGCACGGCGGTTCCGGCGGCAGCGCCCACAACCGCGTCGGCGACGCGGTCCGCCTCGCGCTCGAAGGCGTCGCCGGGCTCGCCGACGCGGAGCTTGGGCTGGAGGACGGCTCCATAGCCGCCGAGGAGGCTCCCCAGGGCCCGGTTTCCCAGCGCCTGCTGGAGGCGCAGGAGCCCCGAGGCGGGGCCGTCGGCATCCCAGCGATCCCGGCCATCCCGGCGGCCGGCAGGGCCCCGCTCGGGGCCCGGGCCCGGCTCCCGGATTCGGAGCGGGCCGGCTCGGCGCTCGCGCTCTTCTCGGCCATCGCCTCGGCGTCTCCTCGGGCCTGCCGCCGCGCCTCAGCTCGTCGACAGGCTGAACGGGACGTTCTTGCAGGAGTACCGGCGGCAGGTCTCCGGCCGGTCCGCGTAGATGCTGCACCGGCGGCCGCCGTCGAGGTAGGTGCAGCTCCCGTCGCGCTGCTTGAGGAGGGTGTACCTCACCCCCGCCATCCGCATCCGCTGGCAGAGCTGGCAGCCGCAGCTCTCGGCGGCCTCCTTGTAGACATAGCGGCCGCTCTTCGCCTCGTCCTCGGTCAGGCTGACGAAGCCGTAGCCGATGCAGCAGAAGGCGCCGCACTGCGGCCGGCAGCGCTCGCAGTCGCCGTTGAAGTAGACGGAGTGGTTGATCACCTGAACGCACGGCTCGGCCGCTGCCGGAGGACCGCGGGATGAGGAGCGACCGCAACAGGGCCGCGGCGAGGCAGAACGTTCAGCGGGGACGAGATCTTCATGTCGGCTCCTCTTCGGGTCTGCTCGGGGTCTCCCCGGCCATCACTTGTACTCTCCATTCTTGCCCTTCGCCCTGATCGCATCCGCGCGCGCCTTGTAGGCGGGAGCCCCCTCGGCGTAGGCGTGCTTTTCTATTTTCTTGTCGGGGAGCGCCGCGCTGAGCGCCGTAGCGAAGTTTTCCTGCAGCGGGCGGATTAGGGCATCGATCCCCTTGGGGTCGGCCAGCAGTCTGAGCGTTTAGCCAAGTCGTGGCGGCTGCCAGCGCGCTCGGCCCGTTGTCAAGATAGTCCTGAGCGTGCACGAGCTCGTGACGCTCAGTCAGATCCTGCGCCCAGAAGTGCTGGCGTGGAGGGTAGCCGTCACTGTCCGGCGTCAAGTCCGAGGCCACGTCGCGATAGTTGGCTTTCGTGATTTTCTCATCGGCCTCAGACGTGATATCGCGTTGATTCTCCGGGCCGATTCCGAAGCGGACCTGATAGGTAACAGGGTGCTCAAGGGTGCCAGCGACCGAGAAAGAGCCGTCTTTCTCCGGAGAGATCGTCCCGCCTGTGAAGCTGGAGTTGAGCCCGTACGTGTCACCGAAATCTCCCGGAAGGATCAGGCCCCAGCGTTTGACGCTTCCTTTATAGGTGAGCGCGGCCTTGATGTTGCCGGCCTGCTGGGCCTTTGCAGACATCGTGGCCTCGGCGCTTGGCGCCTCGGCGTTCTCCTCGGAGGACGGCTTCTGGGTTGAGGCATCCGCGAGGATGCAGACGCGTCACCGCACGATTCCCGATCGTGCGTTGCAGATCGAGGATCGCGCCCATCGGGCCGTCCGGCGACGCGAGCGCTCGCCGGGCGGGCGAGCCGGCGGGCTCGGCCGCCCGGGCGGGCTTCTGCTTCTCTGCCAAGGCGCTCATGGTCGAGCCCTCGATCGATCTCATCCCTCTCCCGGCGCTACGGGGTGCGCTTCGCCGCCGCCTTCTTCGGCGCCTGGTCGGTGGGGACGGACGGCTGCACCGGCGGCGGGACCGGCGCGGCGATCGTCAGGGCGTTGTCCTTGGACGCCAGGACGCAGCCGTTCGGGTCGGCGAGGCGCAGGGTGCGGGGGCCGGGTTGGGCGTCGGCGGCGATCTGCGCGTTGGCGGTCAGGCTCTGCTGGGCCGTGTCGACCTGGACGCTCTTGACCGTCACCCCGGCTCCCAGGCTGACGGCGACCTGGGCGGGGAGCTGCTTCGCCTGCACGGTGACGGTGATCGCGGTCCCCGGCGCCGGCGCATCGGGGGTGACCCCCACGTCGCCGATGTCGACGCGGGTCTCCTGGCACTTCCACCAGAGATTGGCCCAGGAGACGACGAGGCGCCGGCAGGAGCAGTTGTCGATCGCCTGGATGACGCCCTGGGCGTCGAAGTCGACGCGGGCGAGCGCCACCCAGCCGTCGGCCGGGCAGTCGGGGCAGGCGGCCGGCGGCGCGCCCTGGAACAGGTTGTCGAAGCTCGGCGGCTGGTCGTAGCCCGCCGGGCAGGCGGTGAGGATGCCGATCTCGTAGCCGTCCTGCCAGCGCGAGCACTCGCACTGCGTGTCGTCGCAGCCGCAGCCCGCCGGCTGGACGCGCACCGGCCGCGCCATGGTCTCCTTGTAGCGCACGGCGACGAAGAGCGGCCCGGGCGGGCGCTGCACCTTGACCTCGGTGCACCAGGGGTCGGGGGCCGCCGGCCCGCCGTCGCAGGCCGCGGAGACGCCGGGCGTCCGCAGGTCGACGACCTGCTCGCCGGCGATGACGATCTCGTCGCCGTAGGGCCCCAGGACGTAGCCGGGGTGGACGCGCACCACCCAGGGCTGGAGCTCCCCCGTGGTGTCGTCGGCGACTTGGCAGACCGCGGCGCCGCAGACCACCCCCCAGCCGTGGAGCAGCCGGTTGTGGCGGCGCAGCTTGTCGCGGAAGTACTGCTGCTCGAGCGTCAGCTCCACCGGGGTGATGAGCTGGCGGGGGAAGTAGCGCGGCCGCTCGAGGGTGCCCGGGTCGCCCATCGGCTGGCCGCCGCCGCATCCGCATGCACAGGTCGAAGTCTTCATTCGTTCACCTCGCGTCGTCACTTGGAGCGCCGGGTGTCGGAGCCGCCGTCGGCGGTCCGGGCGAGCAGCGCCAGGATGATCTCGAACAGCAGGTCGTTGGTGTAGACCAGCGGCCGGACGGTGATGTCGATGCGCTTGGGATCGCAGTCGTGCCCGCCGTCGGCGGTGAGCCGCAGATTGGCGAGGGTGATGCACGGGTCGGCCGCGATCTCGGGGACGCCGCCGCTCACCCACTTGGCGAGCGCCTCGTAGTCGATCTTGTCGTCGAAGATGAGGTCGGGCACCCGGCAGCCGAGGTGGACCGGCGGCGCCGCGCCCGCCTTGACCACCACCCGGTAGCGCTCGCGGATGGTGCCCGCCTCGCACTCGTCGACGCTGCCGCAGTCGCCGGCGAGGACGGGCGTCGGGTCGCTCTCGCACTCGTTGTAGCAGAGGACGACCCGCGCCACCCCGGCGGGGTCGTCGGCGGTGGCGTGGTCCGCCGCCTCGCTCGCCACCTCCGGCGGGATGGCGATCGGCCGGGTGGTCTCCGGCACCACGATCTCGCGCCCCCACTTGTCGATCGCGAAGCCGGGCCGGACGATGATGTGCTGCTCGTCGGCGCCGGGGTCGACGTTCAACCCCGCCGCCACGCCGTAGCCGGAGACCAGCCGGTTCAGCCGCTGCCGGTGGCCGTTCAGATACTCGGTCTCCAACTGGAAGTGGTAGACGTCCAGCAGCTTGCCGTAGAAGTACCGGTTGCGCGCCGGCGCCTTGAGGCCGGTGCGCTCCGCCGGGTGCGTGTCGATCGTGGCCATGGTTCCTCCTCCTGGTTCGAGAGCCTGCGCTTCAGTGTGCTCCGGCGGCGAGCCCCGCCTCGCCCAGCCGGGTGCCGATGCCGATCGCGTCCCCCTGCCCGATCCGCCCGGGGAGCTCGCCCGCGAGCACCAGCCCGGGAGCGTCGCCCAGCCGCCGCGCCGCCGCCGGGCCGGCGACCACCGTGTCGATCCCCAGGCGCGCCTGGAAGCCGACCCGCAGGAGCGGCGCGATGACCGCGAGCCGATAGGCGGTGTGCGCCGGCTTCTCGGCGTCGAGGACGTCGAGCACCCGCTGCCGCCGGCGCGGGTCGGCGACCTGGCGCTCGTAGACCTCGACCGCGAACTGGTGGGCGACCTCGGCGAAGAGGTGCGCTCCGGGACCTTCGCCGTCCTCGGCGAGATAGGAGCCGCCCAAGACCGCCGTGGTGCCGACGACGGCGCCGTCGACGTCGGCGGGGGCGAGCACGGTGGCGAAGCCGAGGCCGCCGGCGGCCGCATCGCCGGGCGCGGTGCCGTCCTCCGGCAGCGCCCACCAGCGGGCGTGGAGGATGGGCTCGGCGATCCGCGCCTCGACGCCGGCCGCGGCGCGGAGCGCCGCCTGCAGGCCGGCGACCGTGCCGCGCCGGCCGTCGGCGGCGAAGGCGCCGGCGAGCGCCCGGCGCTTCTCGCCGGCGCTCCAGGTCTCCTCGAGCTCCAAGCCCAGCCAGCCGGCGAGCCAGGGGAGCCAGTCGGCGGGCGCCGCGGCGACGTCGAAGTGGCGGCCGATCCCGGCGATCTCCGCCTCGACGTCGGCGAAGCCGCTGGCGAAGAGGGCGAGGAAGCGCTCGAGGAGCTCGGGGTCGGTGGCCTTTTCGCGGTAGATGGCGGGCAGGTGGGCGCTCAAGGTCTCGGGATCGAAGTCGACGCGGAGCTGCGCCAGGCAGGGGCTCTCCTGCCCCTCGCCGGTCAGGTGGGCGCCGAGCCAGAGATAGCGCGCCGGCGCGCCGCGGACGAGCCCCTGGGCGGCGTCCGGCGGCAGCGGCTGCCACGCCGGGCCGGCGAACGGCGCGAGCGGCGGCCCGTCGGGATCGGGCGGGGCGCCGGTCTTGGCGTCGGCGGTGGCGAAGAAGAGCTGCAGGTGGCCGCCGGCGGCCAGCGGGTCGCCGAGTCCCTGGGCGAACGCCTCGACCTGGTGCCAGAGGACCGGCTGCGCCCCGGAGCCGAAGGGACCGCCCCAGAGGACGCCGCTCCGGGCGCGGCCGCCGCCGAGGTCGAGGCGCAGCGGCGGGGCGGCGCCTCCCGCGCCACCCAAGTGCAGCCAGAGGTCGCGCGCGCCGCCGTCCGGCGCCGCCGGCTCGTCGTCGTCCTCCTCCCGCCCGCAGGCGCAGGGGGACGGCGAGCCGAGGGCGAGCGCCGCGACCGGGCCGGAGAAGCCCTCGGCGGCGCCGAGCGGCGCGCCGTCCGGCGCCAGCACCAGCAGGCGGCGGGAGGCGTTGTCCCCCACCAGGATCGTCCCGCCGTCGATCGTCGCGAGGACGAGAGGGTCGCCCGGCGGCAGGTCGAAGGAGCGCCGCGGCGTGCCGTCCGCGGCGAAGGCGAAGACGCGCCCGGCGGCGCCGTCGGGCCGGTCGAGCACCAGGACCTCGGTGTCCGCGGAGGCGTCGCCCGCGGCGCTCGCCCGCACCGCGACGCCGGTCGGCTGCGCCATGCCGGCGGCCGCCGCCCGCTCCCAGAAGGCGGCGTCGACGCGGCCGCGGGAGGAGAGCTTCTGCACCCGGCGGTTGCCGTGGTCGACGACGTAGACGGCGCCCGTGGGATCGGCGGCGAGGCTCCACGGGGTGTCGAAGCGGCCGGGCTCGGCGCTCGGCTCGGGCGGCCCGGCCGGGTCGGCCTGTCCCCAGATGCCGGCGAGGGCGAACGAGCCGGGATCGACGAGCTGGATGCGGTGATTGCCGCTGTCGGCGACGAGGAGGAGGCCGGTCCGCCGGCCCATCCGCCGGCCGCTCGGGCCACCGGTCCGGGGCTGGAGGAGCAGGCCGCGCGGGCTCTTGAGCCGGGTCGGCAGGTCGCCGGTCCCGCCGAAGCAGGGGACCGGGGCGCGGCTGCCGTCGCAGGGGTCGACGCGCCACAGGAGATCGGCGCCGGGGTCGGTGTAGAAGACGGCTCCCGCGGCGTCCACCGCGACGCCGGCCGGGCCGTCGGGGACGGGCAGGGCGTCGAGGCCGGGCACGGCGGGGGAGAGGAGCGGGACGGCGAGGAGGCGGAGCGCGCCCTCGCCGCCGAGCTCGAGCCCGCGCCAGGCGAAGCGCGGCCACAGGTTCTCGCGGTTGAGGTAGGAGAAGCTCATTCGACCCCCATCCACGCCACCCGCCAGGCGTCGAAGCTCGCGAGGCTCAGGACGTCGGTCGGGCCGCCGAGGCCGGTGACCAGCAGGTAGGCCTCGAGGGTGAAGCCGTTCGGGCCGGGGTCGCGGACGGCGATCAGCGGCTCGACCAGGGCGAGCGGCAGCTCGTGCGCCGGGTCGATCAGGACGCGGTCGCCGGCGATCCGCGCCGTGTAGCAGGGCGTCGAGGCGAAGCCCGCCGCCGAGGTGTCGACCCGCGACTGCAGGCCGAACGACAGGAACGGCGGCTGGACGGCGGTGCCGGGTGGGATGGGGACGTCGAGGCGGCTCCAGCCCCCCGCCGCCTCGCCGCAGGCGATGTAGGGCTGCCGCGCCAGGCGCGCGCTCCGCCGCTCGGCGGTCGACACCGCCTGCTTGAGCTGGCAGCTCAGCACCTCGGCGCGGGCGAGGACGATGCGCCGCGCCGACTGGACGTCCTGCCCGAGCTGCGGGTCGACCGGCTGCAGGTCGCCGGTCTCGCCGCGCTCGAGGCGCACCCAGCAGAAGCTCGGCTCCTCGCGCCGGCGGACGACGCCGCGCGGCAGGCAGATCCCCTCCCGCGTCTCGCTCTCCGGGAGCGCCGAGTCGTCCGGGTAGGCGACGGTGAGGTCGAAGAAGACCGACTGCCCGTCCGCCTCGCTCGCCACCGGCGGCACCGGCTCGACGTGGGTCGCGGTGAGGACGATCTCCCGCCCCAGGGCGTCCAGGGCGTAGCCGGCGCCCACCGAGACCTCGCGGGCGCCGCGCGGGCCGCTGACCGCGTAGCCGCTGCCGATCCCCGGCTGGTGGAGGTCGCGGTTGTGCAGCCAGCGCATGTCGCGGTTGTAGGCGTCGATGCCGTCGAGGTCGGCGGCGAGCAGCCGCTGGCCGTCGAAGAACTGCAGGCGCTCGCTGGGCACGTCAGGGTTTTTCATCGCTCACCTCGGGTTGGAGACGGGCCGGTCGGCCGCTGCCGGGCTGCGTCTGGAGCCCGATCCAGCAGACCGCGAGCTGCTGCCGCGCCAGGCGCCAGACGTCGGAGAAGGACGGGCTCGCGGCGTTCGAGCCCGCGGCGGTCGAGGCCGGGACCGGCCGCGGGCGGAGGTGGAAGTAGAAGCCGTGGAGGAAGGTCCGGCCGACGAAGTCGACGAGCGCGATCGGCGGCACGGTCGCGCCGGCGAGGCTGCCGGCGAGCCAGGCGAAGTAGCAGGGCGGGCGGGTGAAGCCGGCGGCCCGCGTGTCGACCCAGACGAGGAGCCCCAGCTCGGGCTGCTTCGAGTGCGGCGGCCCCGGCCACGGCACCCAGGCGGTGCCGCCGGCGAGGGTCGCGCCGCTCGCGATGCGGGGGCGTGCGAGCGGCGCGGCGAAGGGGGAGAGGAAGGCGGCGTCCCAGGCGAGCCCCGCGGGGCCGGCGGTCAGGCGGGCGAGCGGCACGCCGTCGGCGGGGCGCCAGGCGGCCTCCGCCAGCCAGGCGAGCTCGGCGGTGTCGGTTCCGGCGGCGCACCCTGCCGCCGCGGCCTGCCGGTAGCGCAGCACGAGGAGGAGCGGCGCGGTGCCGCCGGCGGCATCACCCTCCAGGTCCGGCGCCGCGAGGCGGCGGGCGCCGGCGAGGATCAGCTCGCGCCCGTAGGGGTCGAAGGCGACGCCGGGGAGCACCTCGGCGACGAGCGGCGGCGCCCCCGGCACCGGCAGCGCCTGGAGCCCGGCGCGCACGCCGTAGGCGGCGTGGAGGGCGCGGGCGTGCCACCAGCGCAGCTGGTCCTCGACCGCCGCCTGGTCGCGGAGGTCGCGCGCCAGGAGGTCCTGGCCGGGGTAGTGGCTCAGCCGCTCGAGCTCGCGCCGCGGGAAGTTCGCCATCGCCGCCCTCACTCCACCTGGATCGCGTGCCGGCCCGCCGCCACCAGCTCGAGCGGGGCGAGGCACAGGTTGCCGCAGCGCTCGCTGCCGTCGGGGAGCACGAGCGCCAGCGAGAGCACGACGTCGACGCCGGGGACGGCGGCGATCACCCGCAGCACCTCGGCGCGGTAGACGTCGCGGCCGAACGGCCAGCCGTCGCCCGCCGGCCCGCCGGTGAGGGGATGGAAGAAGGCGTCGAGGGCGGCCGCGACGCGCGCCGCGAGGGCGGTGCGGTCGCTCCGCGGCAGGGCGCGGACGGTCGCCCGCACCGCCATCTCGCGGTAGTCGGGGCCGCTGACGACGACGCGGGTGCCGACGAGCCGGCGGCGGCCGAGCTGGGCGGCGACGGCGCGCAGCAGGCCGGCGCTCGGCTGCGGCCGGTGGCGCGGCAGGAAGGGGAGGACGATCACCGTCACCACGCCGAGCGCCGCGAGGCAGGGGAAGGCCGGATCGAGGTTGGCGCGCGCCGTGACGCGGGCGAGCGCCACCCCCGGCGTCGCGACGGCGAGCGCCTCGTAGTCGGCGAGGGTGATGGCGCGCTCGCTCCCCGCCGCCAGGTCGACGGCGCGGGCGGTGGCGGCGGCGAGCGTCTCGGCCGCGGCGCCGCCCGTCGCGGGGAGCGGGTTGGCGACCGCGATCCCGGCGCCGAGCGCCGCCCAGAGCGCCTTCCAGGCATCCGCATTGGCGGCGCCGAGCAGGGCCTGGTTGTGCGGCGTGTCGGCGATCCCGGCGAGCCGGCCGGCGGGGAGGTTCCCCGCCTCGCCGCGCGTCGCCCGGTAACGGGCGAGGACCGTGGCGTCCTCGGGCAGCGTCCGCCCGGCCTCGCCGTCGCCGGCGGTCAGGAGCCCCTGCTCGAGGTCGACCACCAGGTGCGAGTCGGCGCGGCCCGAGGCGTCGAAGTCGGGGCGGACCTGCCAGGGCCGGAGCCGCGTCCCCTCGAGCGTCCAGACCGCGAGCGTCGCGGCGAGGACGGGCGCCTTGGGGAAGGCGAGGCGCTGGCTCGGCTCGCCGCTCCCGGTGCCGACGAAGGTCGCCTGGAAGGGGCCGTCCGCGGTGGCGTTCGAGAGCTCCGGCAGCGTCTCGGCCTGCTCGGCGAGGACGCCGTCGACGGCGAGGGCGGCGAGCGCCGGCGCCGCGTCGTAGGCGCCGGCGACGAAGCGGCAGCGGAGGTAGAAGAGCTCGTCCTGGACGGTGCCGAGTCGCTGGCTCGCGAGGGCGGCCGGCGGCGTCACCACGACGCTCCCGTCCAGGGTCAGCGAGCGCGTGTCGTCGAGGACCTCGCCGGCCGCGGCATCGAGGGGCCGCCAGACGATGCCGGCGCCGCCGGCGCCGGCACCCATGACCGCGATCTCCCACACCGTGCGGACCGACGCGTGCGGCGGCAGTGTCGGCTCGATGGGCTCGATGAGCTCGCTGGGCTCGCCGGCTCCGGCGGGCTCCGGCTCCGCATCGGCCCCGGCGTGCGGATCCTTCTCCGGCTGGCCGCAGCCGCAGCGGCCGCCGGGAGCGGGGCAGGGGGAGGCGGCGGCGAGCCGGGCGGCGGCGAGCAGCCGCCGGCGCGCCGCGCGGTCCGCGGAGCCCGGCGGATCGCCGGCGAAGGTGAGATAGAGGCTGACCGGCCGCCCGGCGGGGAGCGCCTTGCCCGGCGGCATGGCGAGCCCCAGGTAGAGCGCCGCGCCCGGCGCCGGATCGTCGCCCAAGAGCGGCACCGGCTCGCCGCGGCGCAAGCGCGCCGTCCAGTCGACGGGCGCCGCGGCCCCGCCGCCGTCACCGGCCGCCGCCACCTGGACCGCGGCGAGCGAAGCGCCGGAGAGGGCGACCGGCGCCAGGGTGCGGAAGACGGTCCGCACGCCGCCCGGGTCGTCGCCGGCGACCTCGAGGTCGGCCGGGAGGTCGAGCGGCAGGCCGGCGGGAAGCGGCCCGGCGGCCAGGGTGAACGCCGCCACGGTGCGCGCCGCGCGGGGCGGCCGCGGGGCGATGCCGACCAGGGCGAGGAGCTTCCTGACGCGCTCCGCCGGGATGCGGTTCGCCCAGTAGAGATCCATCTCCGCCACCCAGGCGAAGAGCTCGATCAGGGTGATCCCCGGATCGTGGACGTTCCAGTCCGTCCAGCCCGGCGCGTAGAGGGGGACGAGCGAGGTCCCCTCGGACACCAGGTCGGCCCAGCGGCGGTCGTCCAAGTTCGGCAGCGGCAGCGGCATCGGCGGCTCCTTCAGACCACCTGGACCTTGAGGGTGCCGGCGGCGACGACGCGGCCGGCGGGCACGGCGATCTGCTCGCCCTGGAGCTGCCCGCCGAGGAGGAGCGCCAGCTCCTCGACGTGATCGACCCCCGGCACCCGCGCGAGAGCGGTGGCGAGGTCCGAGAGGAAGACGCCGCGGCCGGGCGCCCAGCCGAGGCCCTCGGGGCCGCCGGCGAGCGGATGGAGGAAGGTGGCGAGCGCGGCGCGGGCGAGCTGGTCGACGGTGCCGGCGGCGGCCGGATCGGCGGCGGCGACGGTCGCGGCGACGTCGATCGGCAGGTAGTCGGGGCCGGTGACGTGGAGGTGGAGGGCGGCGCTCGCCTGGGCGGAGGCCTCCCGAGCGAGCGCCAGGCGGATCTGCTCGCGCAGGCCGAACGAGGGCCAGGGCTGCGGCTCGGCGCTCTGCGGGATGACGACGAGCGTGACCCAGCCCGCCCGCCGCCGGCCGTCGGCGTCGAGGTTGGGGAGGGCCCAGGCGGCGGCCACCGCCGGCGAGGTCTCGCGCGCCAGGGCGGCGAAATCGGCGGCGGTACGTCGCCCGGCCGCGGCGGCGGAGCGTAGCGGGGGCGCGTAGCCCGAGCGCCGCCAGGGTCTCGGCATCGGCGCCGCCCTCGGCCGCCGTGGGGTTCGACACCGCCTGGACGCCGGGGATGCCGGCGAGGAGCTGCTTGGCGGCGCCGGGGGCGACGTTGCCCGGCTGCCGCCGCCGGTCTGGTAGCGGCGGGCGACGAACGCCGCGCCGGCCGGCGGCACGCGGCCGTGCTCGCCGTCGCCGAGCAGCAGGCGCCCCCGCGTGCGGTCGAGCGCATAGTGGCGGTCGGCGGGGCCGGAGCGCAGCAGGTCGCGCTGCTGCTGCCAGCGCACCCACGCCTCGGTCACCCGCTTGTTGCGGTCGCGCACGAGGCGGAGCGGGTCGACCGCTGAGGTCGGTCTGCCGGCCCTCGGCGGCGAGCATCGCCTCGAGGCTGGCAGGATCTGGACCGCCGCCGGATCGCCGCCGAAGAGGTCCTGCGCCAGGACCCGCCACTCGACGTCGGCGCGGGCGCCGGCGAGCTCCCGGACCTCGATCTGCTCGCCGGCGAGGACCGGGAACTGGCGGAAGGCGAGGACCTGGCCGGGGCGCCCGAAGCCTTGCCCAGCGACTCGTCGGCGATGGTCTGGCGCTGCGACGCCCACACCGCGTTGGGGTAGATCCCGGCGAGCGTCGGCGCGCCCGGCGGGCCGTCCTCCTTGAGGCGGGCGCGCAGCCAGTAGAGCGCGGCATCGCCGAAGCGCGCCGCGGCGGCGGCGTCCTCGGGCCCGATCAGCGACGCCATGCCGGGCACCCGCAGCCGTGAGGTCTCGTCGTCGACCGCCAGGCGGTCCCAGGCGATGCCGTCCCAGTACTCCCAGACGAGGTCGGGGCCGACGGTGTCGCCGCGCTGCTCGACGACGTCGAAGTAGACGTTGAGGCGGTCGACGGGGAGCGGCTTGTCGAAGCCCAGGTAGAGCGCCGGCGTCTGGCCGGACACCGTGGCGAACGGCGGGAAGGGGTGGCCCGGCCAGCGCGCCTCCTCGCTGCGGTCGACGTACGCGAAGTCGTTGTAGGCGAGGACGTGCTCGGGCACGTAGGGGCCCCGCTCCCAGCTGTAGCCGAGGCGCAGCTCGGCGAGCGCCGGCGGGCACGGCAGGACGTAGTGGAAGGTGTTCGTCGTGCCGTCGGTGCCCCGGAAGCTGACCTTGGCGCGGGTCCCGTAGCCGCCGGAGACCAGCCGCGCGCGCACCCAGAGGGCCTCCTCGCCGTGCACCTTGACGGGGAGCATGTCGTCGGGGACGCGGAAGCTGAAGCTGCCGCTGCCGGTCAGGTCGGCGGGCGGCGCGGGCGCCGACGCGGCGCCGGCGCTCGCCGACTGCTCGAGCAGGGCGCCGCCGTGGACCAGGGTGACGTTCCCGGCGGCGACATAGGGGGAGGCGGGGCGGACCTCGTCGATCGGCAGCAGGTTCCACGCCGCGCCGTTCCAGTACTCCCAGGCGAGCTCGTGGTCCAGCTGGGCGGCGCCGCCGATCGCCACCTCGTCGGCCGGCGTCCGCGCGTGCGCCAGGCGCACCGTCACCACCGCGCCGGGCTTGGCGAAGATCTCGGCGCTCGAGAGGTAGAAGGCGTCGCCGGGCTTCGGGCTCTGGCCGAGCGGGAAGAAGGACTTGCTGGTGTCGAGCGTCTCGGCGCCGGCGAGCGCCTTGTCGGGCAGCAGGCCCGGCGGCGGCGCCGGGCCGCGGGCCGGCGGCGGCGCCTCGCCCGCGCCCGGCATCGCGGCCGGCACGGCGGCGGCGGCGGCCCCTCCGGCAGCACCGGCACCGTCACCGACACCGCGAGCTTGAGCTCGGCGATCTGCGGCAGCACCCGCGCCGGGTCGATGGGCAACGGCTGATCGAGCCGGCCGCGGATCCAGAAGGCCGCGATGCCGCCGACCGTCGTCTGGGCGGTCTGCGCGCAGTCGGTCGTCAGGCGCACCCGGCCGCTGGCGGTCAAACCGCCGGTGCCGTCGGCGCTCGCCGCCGCCTCGCCGCAGAGCCGGCGCATCCCCGCGAAGCCGCGCCAGACGGCGCCGTCCCAGTACTCCCAGACGACGTCGAGCGCCTGGTTGGCGGCGGTCGCGAGCTCGAGCTCGACGGCGAGGTGCGTCTGGCCGGAGAAGGCGAGGAGGGTGTCGTGGGCGATGTAGAGGGCGTGCGGCGTGTCGGCGAGCGCCGCGGGATCCCAGGGGACGAGCGGCCGGCCGGCGGCCAGGTCGGCGCCATGGTCGATCGCCTGGTCGCGCCCGGGCCAGAGGCTGACGACGCTCCGCAGGCGCGCCGCGGCGAGGCCGGCCGCCTGCTCGGTCTCGAAGACGATCTGCTGGCTGCTGCCGGGCGGCGGCGGGGCGGCCACCTGGACCGCCGCGGGGAGCGTCACGTCGACCGCCGTGTCGCCGAGCTGGAAGACCAGCGGCAGGCGCGCCTCCTGGGCGGGGATCCGCTCGACGCCCAGGAGGTCGAAGAAGGCGAGGCGGTTCTTCTCCGGCGCGCGGTCGAGCCGCGTCGCGATCGCCTCGAGATAGCGGGCGGCGATCCACAGCAGGGCGGCGTCGGGCCCGGCGGCGGCCGGCGCCCAGGCCGCGAGGTAGGCGGCGCGGCGGGCGAGGAGCTCGGCGTGGAAGTCCGCCGCCCGGCGCGGGTCCAGGGCGCGGCGATCGTCCGCCTTCACGCGCCCGCTCCTTCCTGGAGGAAGAAGGGATAGACCAGGTTGTAGTGGGTGTTGGTGGCGCGCACGCGGTAGGAGATGGCGATGCTCAGCCGGTCGCGGTACGGCGGCTCGGGGCTGACGTCGACCGCCAGCACGTCGATCCGCGGCTCCCAGTCGATCAGCGCCTCCTCGACGCGCTTGCCGAGCGACTCCTCGGTGGCGACCGAGACCGGCTCGAAGACGAAGTCGTCGAGCCCGGCGCCGAAGTCCGGCCGCATCACCCGCTCGCCGCGGCGGGTGCCGAGGATGATGAGGATCGACTCGCGGATGTCCTCCTCGTAGGCCGCCGTGGCGACCGTGCGGTCGGCGGCGAGGGCGAGCGGGAAGCCCCAGCCCACCCCCAGGAAGGCGCGGCTCGGATCGCGCGGTGGGCCGCTCACGCTCATCCTCCGATCTCGACCGTGAAGTCGCCCAGGATGATCGGCGCGCCGCAGCCGGCGAGGTCGCCCACGCGCGCCGCCGGCCGGCCGCCGATGAGCACCGTGAAGCTGCCGAGGACGAGCGGCGTCGGCGGGTGGGGGACGGGGGCGATGGCGCAGGTGTGGAGGTCGCCCAGCACCGCGGCGGGGAGGCCGCCGATCAGGACGGTGGGGACGCCGGGGCCGGTGACGATGCCGGGATGGCCGGTGGGATCGGTGATGCGGGCGGCGGGCGGCATGGCTTCCTCGGGCGCCGGGCTAGTTGATCTTGACCAGCGGCGCGGTGATGTTGCAGAGGCCGCCGGAGAGCACGTTGGTCGCCGCGGCGCCGTTGATGGTGACGTTGGGCGCGGTGATGTTGATCGCGGCGCTGGCGACCAGGTTCAGGTTGGGGGTGCCGGTGACGGTGACGCCGTCGGGCGTCATGTTGATGACGTTGGCGCCGTCGAGGATCTGGATGCCGGCCGGCGACAGCAGGATCGTCTGCGCCGACGGCGTCATGATGGTGATCGTCGGCGGCGCCTCGGTGAACATGATGGTGTTGCCCACCAGGGTGCGGATCATGCGGATCTGCGGCACCGGCGAGGGGAGCGGCGGCGGCGACATGGCGCTCCACAGGCTGCCGATGATGTACGGCACGTTCTTGTCGCCGTGCTCGAAGGCGACCAGCACCTCGTCGCCGGGGTTGGGGATGAAGTACATGCCGTGCGCCGGCCCCGCCATCGGCGACGCCACCCGCGCCCAGGGCGAGAGGTCGAGGCTGTCGATGAAGGGGAGCTGCACCTGCACCCGGCCGAGCGCCATCGGGTCGAGCGGGTTGATGACTCTCCCCACCACCACGCCGAAGAACTTGTCGCGCTGGCCGGCGAGCGAATCCATGAGGTCGGAGAGCGTCTCTTCCATCAGGGGAGGATCTCCTTGAAGACCTGGAAGTCCGTCTTGTAGCCGCTGGCGTCGAGGGAGTGGGTGGCGCTCGCCACGCGGTAGTCGCCGCTGAAGTCGGGCCCCAGGCCGTCCAGGCGGATCATCGCCCCGGCGCGGATGCGCGGGTCGCCGACCGCCGAGCCGCTGCCGGTCAGGCGCGCGTTGAGCTTCTTCCGGAGCTCGCTGTAGATCTTGAGGGCGGAGGAGGCGATGTCCGCCGGGCTGCTGATCGGCTCGTCGATGATCGTCAGCGCCGGGCCGCTGAACAGCGGCCCGGCCTTGGCCGCGGCGCCGGGGACGATCGAGATGCCGATCGCCTCGCGGTCGAAGTCCCAGAACACGGTGACCAGGAAGTCGAGCGGGATCACCCGCAGGTTGAAGCGCATGGAGACCGCCGCCACCTGGCCGACGGTCGACACCTTGGGCGAGAAGTCGAGGAGCGACTGTCCCCAGGTGAGGGCGAGGCGCGGCTCGTACTCCTTCAAGAAACGGGCGAGGTAGAGGATGTCCCCCTCGACCCAGAAGTTGGCCTCGTACTTGGCGGCGATCTTCTCGAGCAGCTGGAGGTCGCTCTCGCCGTGCCCCGGGCTCCCCTGCTTGGTGCCGGTGCCGTTGAAGATCAGGTTGACCGCGGTGAGCGCCGCGCCGGCGGCCAGGAGAGCGGGGTCGATCGCCGGGATGAGCAGGTTCTCGGCCCCCAGGATGACGGCGACGAGGGCGTCCTGGAGCGGGCCGAAGCCGCGCGAGGCGGTGCCGCGGGAGAGCCGCTGCAGGTAGTCGTGCGCCACCATGGTCAGGCCCGGCATGCCGCCGTTGGGGAAGGTGACCTGGACGCCGGTGACGTCGCCCTTGAACACCTCCTCGAGCGGCCCGGGGGCGTAGCCGATCGAGAGGCGGAGCTGGTTGTCGATGTCGAAGGTGCCGTCGGGCGCCGCGTCGGCCACCCGCACCGGGCCGATGGCGACGCCGCTGGGCGGCCGGAAGCCGAGCCCCTTGATGTGGCGCTGCAGCCAGCGCAGGTTGGGGTTGGCGAAGCTCACCTCCACCCGGTCGGCGGCGTTGACGCCGTCCTGGTAGCGGACGCCGGAGATCGTCCCGGTCACCGCCGCGGGGAGCTCCTCGCCGTTGATCCGCAGGACGAACGCCGGGGCGAAGGTGCTGGTGCCGGGCATGGCTTACGCGAGCTCCTCGCCGGTCGCGGGGTCGACGTAGGGGAGGGGCGGGATGACGAGCGAGCGCCCGGCGGCCAGGGCGCGCGGATCGTCGATCGCGTTCTCGATGGCGATCGGCCGCCACATCTGCGGGTTGTCGTAGAAGCGGCCGGCGATCGCCGCCAGGGTCTCGCCGTCGACCACGGTGTGGGACTTGCTGAAGTTGGCGGTCTGGCGCTTGACCTGGCGGGCCTCGCGGGCGGGGTCGACGAACTCGCTGAACGAGGCGGTCACCCGCGCCCGCACCGGCCGGCCGTCGGGGAGGAAGAGGACGAACTTCTGGTTGGCCTTGGCGAGCACGCAGCGGAACTGCAGCGAGGCCCAGGCGACGAGGAGGATCGGCGGCGCGTGCAGCTCGGGGTCGATGTCCAGGAGCCCGACCACCTTCTGCGTCTCGTCGCGCACGTCGCGCCGCTGCTCGTAGGTGTCGAAGAAGAGCTCCATGTCGAGCGTCCGCAGGTTGCCGTGGACGAACTGCAGGATGGGCGAGGAGAGGCCGGGGATCGCCTGCGAGGCGAAGTTGTTGTCGCGCGACAGGCTGTACTCCTCGGGGTTGAACATCACCTCGACCGACTGGCCGGTGCGCTCGACCGTGATCTTCGCCCTGGCGAACGCCATCTAGAACGCTCCCGTCCGCTCGCGCCAGGCGCCGAGGCGCCGGTCGATCCGGCGCAGCACCTGGTCGGCGAGCTGCTCGACGTTGGGCGGGGCGAAGACGGCGGGCGCCGCCGCGGCGGGCTGGCGCGCGGCGGCGGCGCGGCCCGGCCGCTCCAGGTCCCAGGGCGCCGGGCTCTCCGCTCGCTCCGCTTTCCACTCGGCTGCTGCGGTCGCCTGGGCCGCCTGGGCCGCGCGCTGGCGTGCGAGCGCCGGCCGGGCCGGCTCGCCGGCGGCGGCCTCGCGGCGCTCGCGGGCGGCGGCGAGGCCGCGCGCCAGCTCGGCGCGGGCGGCGAGCGGGGCGAGTGTCGCCAGGCCCGCCGCGCTCCGCGCCGGGGCGCGCAGGTGGCGGAAGGCGCGGGCGAGCGGCGCCGGGTCCGCCGGGATGGCCGCCTGCCGCCCCGCCGCCGCGGGCGAGCCGGAAGACGGGGCCGGCCGCCGGCGCGAACGCGGACGGGCGATCCGCCGCGGCGAGATCCCGCGCCATGGCGCCGCCGCCGCCGCCCGCCAGTCCGCCCGCCGGCCCGTTCGCGCCGCCGCCCGCCGCCGCGGCCGTCCGCCAGAAGCTCTGGCTGAGGTGCGCCGCGATGCTCAGGCGCAGGATCGGCTGGAAGCGGAGGTCGAGCCGCGGCGCGGTCGTCCGATAGAGCGCGAGCGCCGGCCGCCGGGCCGCCAGCGTCCCGCGCCGCCCGGCGCCGTCGCGCGCCTGGCGCCGGTGGCGCCCGGCGAGGGCCGCCGCCCAGGCGCCGGGCGACGAGCCGCCCGCGGCCGCGCGTGCCGATCGGCCGCGGCCGGGCGAGCGGGCGCCAGCGCCCCAGGGGGACGAGGCGGCCCGCTGTTTTGGCAGTCGTGGCGCTCGTGGCGGTCATGGCGTGGCGTGCGTTTGCGGTCATCGGGTTCTCTCTACGGGCTCTCTCTACGGGCTCTTCTCTCACGCTCGGCTCACTCGCCGTCGAGGCGCCGGTTGAGGCTCGAGATCTCCTCGACCCAGCGCCGCCGCTCGGGGTGCTCGAGGTTCAGGAGCACGTCCGGCGGCCAGTGGAAATGAAAGGCGATGAAGGCTACCTCCTCGTACAGCGGGGCGAGGGGGTAGCCTAGGACCCCCCCGCGGCGCCGAGCGCCACCTCGAACTGGTTGTCGCACCGCGGGCAGACCGCCGGCAGCGTCGCCCGGCCGTCGCGGTTGATCCGGTTGTAGAGCTCCTGCAGATAGGCGAGGTCGGCGGCGAAGAGCTCCTCGATCACCTTGGGGTTGACCTGGGCGAGCGAGCCCAGCCGGACGACGACGCGCGCCAGCAGGATGACGATCAGGTAGGCCTCGTTGCTCTGCACCCGCGGGTCCTTGAGCGGCAGGATCTCGTCGGCGGCGGTGGCGAGCCGCATGACGCCGTCGCGGTGCAGGTTGCCCTGCGGATCGACGTAGCCGAGCGGCAGGGTGAACTCGTATTCGGTCTGAAACATCGCCTCTCCTCCAGGAATCCGGCGGCTGGCCTGCCGCCTCAAGCCTTCTCGAGCCCTTCGTGGGCGATCTCGAGCGTCTGGATCGCCACGTCCTTGCCGCCGGCGTTGAAGCTCGGGCCGGTCCACTTCACCGGCCAGCCGTTCAGGAAGTTCCAGCGCACCTTCTCCTTGCCCTGGCGGTCGAGGACGACGATCGAGCCGTTGCGGCGCTTCGCCGCGGGATCGCCGGTCACCCACTGGCGGTGCCAGTCGAAGAGCTCCTGGTCGTCGGTGATGCCCCACTTGAGCGTGATGTTGGAGTACTTCGACTGCGCCGGCAGCTTGTAGGGCGTGGTGTTGGCGCCCCCCTCGCGGTACTCGGTCACGTCGATGGCGGAATCGAGGCCGCTCGCCTCCTGGAAGGCGGCGCGGGTGATGCCCTGGATCTCCACCAGGAAGTTGAAATTGCCGTACGGATCGACTCGCTGCCCGGTCTGTGCCATGGCGGCTCTCCTTTGCTTGGGGGACTAACCTTCCGAGACGGCCGCGCCGCCGTCCCAGAGGCCGATGCGGACGATGATGAACTCCGCCGGATACGACGGGGCGACGCCGATCTCGAGATAGAGCTGGCCCAGGGCCCGCACCGAGGGCGGGTTGAGCGCCTCGTCGATGCGCACGTAGAACGCCTTGTCGGCGGAGTCGCCGAAGAGGGCGCCGTCGCGCCAGACGCGGGTGAGGAACTCGCCGACCGTGCGCTTGAGCTTCTGCCACAGCGCCAGGTTGTTGGGCTCGAAGACCGCCCAGCGGATCCCCTCCTCGATCGACTGCTCGATGTAGATGAGGAGGCGCCGGGTGCTGACGTAGCGCCAGTCGGTGATGTCGGGGTCGACCAGGGTGCGCGCCCCCCACACCTGCGCCGCGCTCGAGCCCTGGAAGATGCGCAGCACGTTGATGCCGACGTCGTTGAGCGGCCCCTGCTGGGCGTTGGTCAGGCGCTGCTCGAGCCCGAGGACGCCGCCCCGCACCTCGGTGTTGGCCGGCGCCTTGTGCACGCCGCGCTCGTCGTCGGTGCGGGCGTAGATGCCGGCCATGTGGCCGGAGGGCGGCACCAGGATCGTCGCCGGCGGAAGGGTCGAGCTGAACGGGTCGCGCATCACCAGCCACGGGTAGTAGAGGGCGGCGAAGCCGAGCTGGGTCGAGAAGTTGCCGCGCTGCTCGTCGACGCTCCCGGCGCCGAACATCCCGGCGCCCGGCCGCGAGTCGAGGATGGCGAAGCGGTCCCGGCGCACGTCCGCCTCGCAGTGGTCGATCATCGCCTTCTGGATCTCGACGTAGCTCGCGTGCGCCGCGGCGTCGGGGACGACGACCAGGTTGACGTCGTCCAGGTTCTCGAGCGCCGCCAAGCCGGCCTCGAAGCCGTCGGCGGTCAAGGCGCTCGGATCGTCGTCGGCGCCGTGCACGGCGATCCCCAGGTTGCCGGCGCTGGGGGCGATCAGGCGCTGGGGATAGCCCGCGGCGGTCGGCGGCACGGCCGGCGGCAGGACCTCGAGGTAGTCCGCGGGCACCGCCGCGAAGACGTAGCCCGGGTGGCGCGGGTCGAGCGAGAGGTTGTGGTAGGTCACCGCCGGGTCGCCCGCCGGGGTGACCAGGAGCGAGAACTCCTGCGAGACCAGCGTCGTCGGCCGTGCGAGGTCGAAGGACTTGGTGCGGGCGGGGCTCGCCGCCAGGGTGACGAAGCCCGCGGCGTCGACGCTCTCGACGACCGCGTAGTCCTCGACCGCGGCGGCGTCGTCAGATCGGTGCCCTTGATGAGCACGACGCTGCCGGCGGCGAGGCCGGCCGTCGCCGCCAGGCGGATCGAGGTGTCGCCGGGCTTCAGGTTGGCGAGGTGGAGGGTGTCGCCGTTGGCGAGCCCGGCGAGCGGCGCACTGAGCGTCAGCACGTTGCGCGGCGGGATCGACTGGATCGGCGCCCGCGCCGTCTGGTCCTTGGTCACCAGGTCGCCGGCGCGCAGCGCGCTGGCGTCGCCGACGGTGACGCTGGTGCCGGCCGGCGGCGCGGTGACCGTGGCGCTGCCGGTCGCCGCGGCGACGCCGCCGGCGCCGGTCCGGCTCTCCGCCGCCGCGGCGACGGTCATGCCGTCGCCGGCGGCGCCCTCGGCGAGCGCCTGCAGCCGGAAGGCCACCTCGCCGCCCTGGTTCTTGACGTCCCAGGCGGTCGCCGCCGCGGTGCCGATGCGCACCACGTAGGCCTGGCTGCCGCCGTTGTTGAAGAAGCCCTGGACGGCGTGGGTGAGGTAGAAGCGCTTCGCGCCGCCGAGCAGGTAGGGCTGGTAGGTGCCGTTCGCCTGCAGGGCGGCGAAGGCGCGCAGGTAGTCGTCGTAGCTGGTGATCCGCACCGGCTCGAGGAGCGGGCCGCGCAGGGCCGGCCCGATGAAGGCCGCCGTGCTGGTGCTGACGCCGGCGATCACCCCGGGGCCGGTGACCTCGTCGATGTAGACGCCGGGGCTCTTTCCGATGGTATTCATGCCGAGGCTCCTTTTCTCCGATCAGCTAGAAGTGCAGGTCGTATCCGCCCGGGGCGGAGGGGATGGCGATGGCGCGGCTGGCCTCCGGGTAACCGGCGGCGCGCGCCCGCAGGGTGTAGGCGCCGGGTGCCAGGCCGGCGAAGGTGAAGTGGCCGTCGGCGTCGGTCGCCGCGGTGCGGAGCGCCGCGCCGGCCGGGCTCTCCAGGCGCACCCAGGCGCCGGCGACTCCCGCCGCGGGGGCGCCGGCCGAGACCAGCCCGCCGATCTGGACCCGCGCCTCCGCCGCTCCCCCGGGCGCCCGGTAGGTGGCGATGCGGGTCAGGACCGGCGGCCCGGCGACCTGGCTGTCGAGGACGACGGGGAGGGTGATGGTGAAGTAGACGCCCGGCTTCCAGCGGAAGTCGACCGTCCCCCAGAACTCGGCCAGCTTGGGGAAGGCGTCGGCGAGCAGGATGACGCTCGGCAGCTCGGCGTCGGCGATCGCGTCGGGGAAGCCCGCCGGCAGGGGGTCCGGCTCGTAGAGGCGCCGCGGCACCAGCGGCTCGGCGTTCATCAGCACCGCCGCCACCTGGTAGAGGAGGGCGTGCTCGTCGGGCGTCGGCTCGAAGAGCGAGTTGACCGAGATCGGGCTCCAGGCGGTCGCGAGGTACATGCAGTCGAGCCGGCGCGGCGCCCGGCGCTCGCTCACCTGGCCGAGGTCGAGCTGGCGCTCGACGGCGTTCGAGCGCAGCGTCGCGTTCTCCCAGATGCTCACCAGGTAGACGTTCAGGGCGACGCCGGTGAGCGTGCCGACGTGGTTGCGCCAGTCCTGGTCCGGCGGCTGGAAGCGCACCAGGTCGTCGCTCGAGAGCTCCGGGATGCGGCTGCGGAAGAGGTGCCGCAGGAGATGGTCGAGGAAGTCGATCATGGCTCCGGCTCGCTCAGCTCGGCGGTCGAGACCGTCTTGCCCTGCTTCTGGAACTCGCGCCGCGTCGCCTGGACGAGGTGGCGGGACTCGACCGGGCCGCCCTCGGCGGCGGCGAGGAAGGCGGCGGCGAGGGCGATGTTCTTGATGTTGCCGCCGGCGAGCTTGAAGCGGCGGGCGAGGGCGGCGACGTCGACGTCCGCGGCGAGCGGGGTCTCCGCGCGGCCAGGCGCCCTGCCAGATGCGGCGGCGGCTCTCCTCGTCGGGGAAGGGGAAGTCGAGGATGAAGGAGAGCCGGCGCAGGAAGGCCTCGTCGAGGTGCTGGCGCAGGTTGGTGGCCAGGATCGCGACGCCCTCGTACTCCTCCATCTTCTGCAGCAGGTAGCTGATCTCGATGTTGGCGTAGCGGTCGTGCGCAGTCGCGCACCTCGGAGCGCTTGCCGAAGAGCGCGTCGGCCTCGTCGAAGAAGAGGATGGCGCTGGCGCTCTCGGCGGCGGCGAAGACGCGGTCGAGGTTCTTCTCGGTCTCGCCGATGTACTTGCTGACCACGCTGCGACAGGTCGATCTTGTAGAGGTCGAGGCCGAGCTCGCCGGCGAGCACCTCGGCGGCCATCGTCTTGCCGGTGCCGGGCGGCCCGGCGAACAGCACGTTCAAGCCCTTGCCGAGCGGTCAGCCGGCGGTCGAAGCCCCACTCGCCGAAGACGACGTCGCGCAGCCGCGCCTGGCTGCAGATCTCGCCGAGCTGCTCGAGCTGGTCGGCGGGCAGCACCAGGTCGTCCCAGCGCGCCCGCGGCTCGACCTTGCGCGCCACCCGCGCCAGCTTCTGGTCGCTCTGCGCGCGGCAGGCGGCGTGGAGCTCGGCGGCGGTCACCCCGCGCTCGCCGGGCGCGCGCCAGCGGGCGAGCTCGCCGGCGAGCGCGGCGGCGTCGCGGATCTGGCCCGGGGTGAAGCGGAAACGGCTCGCCAGGGCCCCCGCGTCGACGCCCCGGTCGGCTCCGGTCGAGGTGACGCCGGCGGCGGCGGCGGTGCCGGCCGGCGGGGCGATCTCCAGGCGGTCCAGCTCGCGGGCCCAGAGGGCGCGGGCGGTGGTGAGGTCGGGCAGGCCGAGGACGATCTCGACGACGCCGTGGGCGCCCTCGCCCTCGTCGTCCTGCGCCTCGCCGTCGCCGCCGGCGAGCCGGCCGGCGCGCCCGAGCGCCAGCGTCCCGGCGGCGCTCCACGGGCGCTCGCCGAGGAGGAAGGTGACGCGCGAGAAGAGGGCGAGCGCCTCGCCCACGGCGCCGGCGCGGTCGCCCGCCGCCCGGCCCTCCTCGTCCTCGAGCAGGCGGTCGAAGCCCGCCAGGCTGAGCGCCGCCGGCTGCAGCGCCGCCTCGCGGGCGAGGAGCCAGGCCGACTCCTCGAGCGGCGCGGCGGCCGCGAGGCGGGCGAGGTCGGCCTCGACCAAGGGCAGGCCGAGCTCGCCGCACACGGCCCGCGCCAGGGCGCGCCGGCCGCTGCCGTAGGGGCCGCGGAGATAGAAGATCGAGGGCGCCGGCCGCGGCTGCCCCAGCCGCCAGCGGACGAGCTCGCCGATGCGGCGGCGGAGCGCCGCGGCGGCAGGATCGACCTCCGCGGCGGCAGGATCGACCTCCACGGCGGGGCCGAGGGCCGGGGCGCCGGCCGTGGCCGGCGGCTCCGGCCGCGGCGCGGTCTCCGGCTCGGGCGGGCGCGGCAGGACGAGCGTCGCGGCGCGCTCGAGCGGGGCGGCGAGCCCGCCGCCGCCGAGCAGGAAGTCGACGATGCGGTCGTCGAGCTTGAGCGGCCGCGCCAGGAGGGGAGCGCCGTGCCCGCTCGCCGGCCCGTCGTCCTCGACGGCGAGGAGGCGGGCCTTGACCAGCGGCGCCGGCGGCAGGAAGGCGCGGCGCGCGGCGACCGCCTCCTGCCGGCTGCCGCAGAGCAGGTCGAGGACGAGGCCGACGGTCGGCTTGCGCCGCGTCACGTCGTCCGCCAGGTAGGCGTAGAGCTTCTCGTAGCGGCGCTCGATCTCCGGCGCCAGGCAGAGGAGCACGGCGCGCTCCTCGAACGGGCTCAGGTGGAAGATGCGGGAGAGCTGCGCCAGGCGGAGCTGGCCGGGCTGGCCCGCCTCGTCCGTCGCCTGGCGGCGCGCCACCAGCCGCTCGCCCTGGCGGGCGAGGGCGGCATAGGCCAGCCGCCGGGCCTCGGCCTCCTGCTCTTCGGCGGCCGCCGGCGTCGCGGGCGTCGCGGCCGCCGCGGTCGCGGGCGCCGCGCCGGGCCGGCTGCGGTAGGACGGCGGCGGGCTCGGTTGCGGCGGACGCGGTTGCGGCGGCCGCGCGGCCGGCGGCGGGATGGAGCCGGCCAGCAGGGAGAGCACCTCCTGCTCCGAGATCGCCAGCCCCCGCCAGGCCTCGAGCGGCTCGCCGCGGCCGGCGAGGCGGCTCTCGCGGATGCGCAGGTGGAGGAGCTGGTCGAGCCAGAGGAGCTCCTCCTCCAGGTGCTCCCAGTTGCTCGGGTACGGCCGCTCGGTCCGCCCGGCGGGATCGCCCGCGGTGGCCGGCCCGCTCGGCCCGTTCGGCCCGTTCGGCCCGTTCACCCCGCTCGCCCCGGCCGGCCCGACCGGCTTCACCTCGATGACGCGCGCCGCCGCCGCCATCACGGCTCCCCCTCGCCGGACGCCGGCCGGGCGGCGCCGGCCCGTCCCGGCGCGAGGCGGTAGCGCGGGTGTGCGTCGGCGCCACGCTGCGCCAGCAGCCAGCCGCCGGCGGCGAGCTCGGCGAGAGCCCGCTCGACGCTCGCCTGCGGCGGCGCGGCGCCGGGCGGCAGCCACCACTCGGCGATCCCCTCGGCGGTGTCGCTCGCCTCGGGGTTCTCCGCCAGATAGCTGAGGACCTGGCGGGAGATCGTCTGGATGTCGTCGTCCATGGGCGGCTCGCGGGTGGGGGAGTGCAACCGGGGTGCCACGTGAAAACCCAATCAATACGGGGCTTTGCGGCGATCGGCAGGATGTTTTAGTCCGCCCTGCGAGGGCCGCGGAGGGGCGCGGCGCCGCCCGCCGCCGGGAGATCGCCACGAGGACTTTTTTGTCCGACCGCTGCGCGTGAATGTCCGAGTCGAAGGCGCGCCATGGTCCCGTCGCCGCGGCGGCGGACGCATGGCCGGCCGGTCGCCGGACCGCGGGCGGGCACGGCGGCCGGTCCCGCGAGGATCAGGCTGAATCAGCGGGCGGGGCGGAAGCTCGCGGCGTCGATCTGGTGCTTGCGGATCAGCTCGAAGAAGGCGCGGCGGTTCTTGTCGGCCGCCTTGGCGGCGCGCGAGATGTTGCCGGCGTGGGCGAGGAGGAGCTCGCGGATGTAGCCGGCCTCGAACTGGGCGACGGCGCGCGCCTTGGCCTGCTGGAAGCCGAGGGCGAGCGGCGGCTCGGCCCGTAGCCCGACCTGGGGATCGTCGAGGAGCGGCCCGCCGGGAGAGAGCACGACGGCGCGCTCGACCACGTGCTCGAGCTCGCGCACGTTGCCCGGCCAGTCGTAGGCGGCGAGGCGCCGCATCCCGGCGGCCGAGAACCGCGCCGGCGGCCGGCCGGTCTCGGCGGCCCGCCGGTCGAGGAAGTGGCGGACGAGGAGCGGGATGTCCTGCCGCCGCTCGCGCAGCGGCGGCAGGCGCAGCGGGATGACGTTCAGCCGATAGTAGAGGTCGCGGCGCAGGCGGCCGGCGGCGACCGCGTCCTCGACGTCGCCGTTGGTGGCGGCGAGGACGCGCACGTCGGCGCGGCGGAGCCGGGCCGAGCCGAGCGCCCGGTACTCGTGCTCCTGGAGGAGGCGCAGCAGCTTGACCTGGGCGAGGAGCGGCAGCGACTCGACCTCGTCGAGCAGCAGCGTGCCGCCCTCCGCTTCCTCGATCAGCCCGGCCCTGCGGCCCGGCGGCGCCGGTGTAGGCGGCGCGCTCGTGGCCGAAGAGCTCGTTCTCGACCAGCTCCGTCGGGATGGCGCCGCAGTTGACCGGCACGAACGGCTTCTGGTCGCGGCGCGAGAGGTAGTGGATCGAGCGCGCGAAGAGCTCCTTGCCGGTGCCGGTCTCGCCCGAGATCAGCACGTTGGCGTCGCAGCGCGCGATGAGCGGCAGCTTCTCGATCGCGGTGACGAAGCTCGGCGCCTCGCCGTAGAGGTGCAGCCGGGCGAGCTTCGCCTGCAGCTCGCCCATCGCCCGCGGCGGCCGCGGCGGCGCCGCGAGCAGCCGCCAGACCCGCGGCAGCACGTCGCAGGCGCGCAGCGGCGGCACCAGGAAGTCGGCGACGCCGAGCTCCAGCAGGGCGACGATCTCGTCCCGTTCCGTGCGCTCGAGGACGACGACGATGGGCACGCCGGGCGCCCAGGCGCGCAGCGATTCGATCAGCCGCTCGGCCATGGAAAGGGAAGCAGAAGCGCGGACGGCGCCGAGCACGGCGAAGACCAGGGCGGGGCGGTCGGGGGCGGCGCCATCGTCCGCGCCGGGGGAGCCCGGCGGATCGAGGGGGAGATGCCGCAGCGTGAGGTCGAGCTCGCCCGACGAGCCGAGGATCTCGCCGAGGGCGGTCCCCAGCGCGAGGCCCGGGTCGGCGTCGAAGATGTGGATCGCGCTCATAGGCTCGGCTCGGGGCGTTCGGCCGCGTGACCGCTCGGTGGACGAGCTGCAGCGGGCGGATATGGGATGCAGGCGATCGCCGTGGCCGAAACGTTACGGCGGGGAACCTACGGGTATTCCGCTGGAACCCGAACGCGGGCGGACGACCGAACCGCGCGCCGCCCTCGTGCCGCCCTCGTGCCGCCACGACGCGGCATGGAGAAGGCGAGCGGTGTCATCGCCGCCGCGTCCGGCGGCGGTATCGGCCCGCGCAGGCGCATGAGCCCGCCGGCAGCGCGCGCGGGAAAGCCATCTCGCCGCATCATGATGCTGCCCGGCGTCGTCGCGGGCTGCCGCGGCGCTCTGCCGGCGCCACGCCGCGGCATGGCCAAACCGCGCCGGGTTCTAACCGTGCCAGCCGCGCGGCACCGCCAAACCGGCACGCGGACTGGCCTCGCCGCCTGGTGGCATGGCGATCCCAAAGCCCGGGACGGCGGTGACGCGGCGAGAGACGGGCATGCCGCCGCTCGGCGGCGACGAAACCCCGCCGGGTTTGCTCATACCGGTGTGCGGTTTGCACCTGCCACGGTGTGCCTTGACCATGCCGTTACGCGGCATGATCGAACCGCCGCGAGGTGGGGCCAAACCGGCGCGGGTTTGGCGAAACCCGAGCGGGTCTGGACAAACCGGCGCGGGTCGAGCCACGGCTCGGCCGCCGCGAAGGCCCGACCAGCCGGCCGGCGGTGGCGTGGTCGAGATCCGCACCGGGGATGAAGGTCGAGAGGCGAGTTAGGCAAAGCGTGCGTCCGGGACCACACGGTCCTAGCTCATGGAGGCTTCGGCCGCCGCAGGCGGAGGGTGAGGAGGTCGCTCGCCGCGATCTCGTCGGCGTTGCGGAGGATGGCCTCGAGGTCGTCCAAGCGGTGGAAGAAGCGGCCGGAGAGGCGGTCGGCGCGCCCCGAGGCGAGGAGCAGCACCAGCTCGGCGGCGTGCTCGGGGGTGACGTCCAACCCCTCGTCGAAGACGCGCTGGAGCCAGGGCAGCCAGCGCCGGCCGTCCTCCGCCCTCACGACGTCCTCGACCATCGCCGTGCGCACCGTGCCGGGCTCGATGGCGAAGACCGCGACGCCGTGGCCGCCGTGGCCGGCGAGCTCCGCCGCCAGCACCTCGGTCAGGCGGATGAGCGCCGCCTTGCTGGCGACGTAGGCCGAGAAGTAGGGGATGGCGCTGGTGCCGGCGCCGCTCGCGACGTTGATGACGCGGCCGCGGCGGCGCGCCACCATGCCGGGCAGGAAGGTGCGGCAGGTGAGGAGCGCACCGCGCAGATTGACCTCGACGGTGTGCCACCACTCCTCCGGATCGGCCTCCCAGAGCGGTCCGATCGGCCCCACGACCCCGGCATTGTTGACCAGGAGGTCGACCGGCCCCAGCCGGCCCTCGATCTCCGCCGCCGCGGCCGCGATGGCGCCGGGGTCGGTGACGTCGGCGGGGATGGCGAGGGCGCGCCCGCCGGTCGCCTCGATGGCGTCCGCCGCCGCCGCGAGCTGGTCCGCCGAGCGCGCCAGGATCGCGACCGCGGCGCCGGCGCCGGCGAGCGCCGCGGCGTAGGCGCACCCCAGCCCCCGGCCGCCGCCGGTGACGACCGCCACCTGTCCCGAGAGATCGAGAGATCCGCTCTCCGTCATCGCCGCCCTCCGTGTAGGCTCGGGGGCAAATTCTACCAGCCCGCGGGGCTCGCCTCCCGGCGAGCCCCTGGCGATGGACGCCACGGCGGGTCGGGTCGGCCTCGCGGCGTGAACCTCAGCCGCCGAGGCCCAGCTCGGCCTCCAGCATCTCGCGGGTGCCGTTCGGGCCGGTCAGCGCGAGCGAAACGGGACCGCCTCCCGGCTCAACGGTCAGCTGGAAGCGCAGGAACGGGCAACAGCGGCGCTCGAGATCGATGAGGCGCGCGAGCTCGGCGAGCGGCGCATCATCCGCCGCGTAGCGGAAGGCATAGCCGTCGGCGAGCGGCGCCACCTCGGCGGCACGGCCGCGGAGGACCGCGCCGAGCTCGATCAAGCGCGCCGCGAGCTCCGGCGCCGTGAGATTGCAGGCGAGGGGAAGAGCATCCATATTCACCTCCGAGCGATCCGGACCATGCTAAGACCTACCTTTATATGAGATCCGGGGCTCGCTGGGGAAAGGGTTCGGCGCGCCGGTCGCCGAGCGGGTGGCGGTGCGCGCTGGGCGCGGACGGCGGCGAGGACAAGGCGGTGGCGGCATGAAGCCGAAGCCCCTGGCGAGCGCCCCCTGCTCCGCTGGAACCCGAACGCGGGCGGACGACCGAACCGCGCGCCGCCCTCATGCCGCCCTCGTGCCGCCACGACGCGGCATGGAGAAGGCGAGCGGTGTCATCGCCGGCCGAGTCCGGCGTGCGTCCGGGACCACACGGCCTACTCATGGTCGACGATGCCAGCCCTGCGATCAGCAGTGATCGCAGCAGTCCTCGCCCTGCCAGGCTTCCCGTCCCTCTTTGACGACGAACCAGACGATTCCGATGGAAGTCACGGCGTCGACCCACCACGCCCCGGTCACCCGTTGCACGAGCAACCCCGCGACGACGACCACGGACAGGTAACCGCAGGTGATGCTCTCGACCGCGTCGGCGCGGAGCGCCCGGCTGCCGAGCGCCTCGGCGATCGCGAGCTTGCGTCGGCCGAGGAGGTACATCACCGGAATCGCGGCCAGGCTCACCGCCAGACCAGGCAAGGAAAACTCCGCGCCGCGCCGGATCCAGAGACTCCAGCCGGCCGCGGCCACGACGTAGGCGGCGAGAGCGAAGAGGAGCGCGCCGCCGATCCGGCGCGCGACACGCTCGGCGGCCTCGGCCAACGCCCGTCCGCGACGCAGCTCGACCGTGAGCCGCCAGAGGAGCACGCCCGCCGATGCCAGCTCGAGCAGACTGTCCACTCCGAAGGCGGTCAGGGTGACCGAGTGGGCGCCGATACCGGCTCCCATCGCGACCACCGCTTCGACGACCATCCAGAGCACCGTGGCGTACTCGAGGCGGAAGGCGCGGCGGATGAGGTCCTCCCGCTTCAGCTCCATACCGAGATTCCCCGCACGGGCCGCGGATGGTCGACAGGCTGGAATCAACGCGCGCCGCGCCTACTTCGGCCGCCGCAGGCGGAGGGTGAGGAGGTCGCTCGCCGCGATCTCGTCGGCGTTGCGGAGGATGGCCTCGAGGTCGTCGAGGCGGTGGAAGAAGCGGCCGGAGAGGCGGTCGGCGCGCCCGGAGGCGAGGAGCAGCACTAGCTCGGCGGCGTGCTCGGGGGTGATGTCCAACCCCTCGTCGAAAACGCGCTGGAGCCAGGGCAGCCAGCGCCGGCCGTCCTCGGCCCTCACGATGTCCTCGACCATCGCCGTGCGCACCGTGCCGGGCTCGATGGCGAAGACCGCGACACCGTGGCCGCCGTGGCCGGCGAGCTCCGCCGCGAGCACCTCGGTCAGGCGGATGAGCGCCGCCTTGCTGGCGACGTAGGCCGAGAAGTAGGGGATGGCGCTGGTGCCGGCGCCGCTCGCGACGTTGATGACGCGGCCGCGGCGGCGCGCCACCATGCCGGGCAGGAAGGTGCGGCAGGTGAGGAGCGCACCGCGCAGATTGACCTCGACGGTGTGCCACCACTCCTCCGGATCGGCCTCCCAGAGCGGCCCGATCGGCCGCACGACCCCGGCATTGTTGACCAGGAGGTCGACCGGCCCCAGCCGGCCCTCGATCTCCGCCGCCGCGGCCGCGATGGCGCCGGGGTCGGTGACGTCGGCGGGGATGGCGAGGGCGCGCCCGCCGGTCGCCTCGATGGCTTCCGCCGCCGCGGCGAGCTGATCCGCCGAGCGCGCCAGGATCGCGACCGCGGCGCCGGCGCCGGCGAGCGCCGCGGCATAGGCGCACCCCAGCCCCCGGCCGCCGCCGGTGACGACCGCCACCTGTCCCAGGAGATCGAGAGATCCGCTCGCCGTCATCGCCGCCCTCCGCGCGCCGGCGACTCCGCCGGCGCGGTGAAACTCTACCAGCCCGGGGGCGTCGGGCTCGCGTGCCGACGCATCGCGAGTCCACGCGCCGCCACTGAGATGCGCCGGCGCAGGCCGTCTCAGCGCGCCAGCGGAGATCCGGACCCGCCCACCGGCCGTGGAGTCGCCAGGTCGTAGAGGGCATAGCCGTCGGCGCAGGTGGCGAGGCGGGAGAAGGTGCGGTCGAGGGTCGCCCGGTCGAAGGGCGGCCGATCGAGGTCCCCCTCGGCGACGATCCAGTATCGCGCGCCGCGCCGCGCCAGGGCCTCGAGGGTGGCGACGGAGGCGTTGCGCTCCTCGTACACGAAGCCCTTGCGGTCCGCGAAGGCGAAGAAGGTCGGGTCGCTGTAGGCGATCGCGTGGCCTTTCCCGTCCGCGCCGTTCAGCCCCCGGACCGCGATGCGGCCGGCGGCGGGGATGCGGCGCGCGAGCTCGGCGGCGCAGCTCATGCGGCGCTGGGTGGTGCGCACTCCCGTCGACGCGGCGTCGAGGAGGCCGTCCCGCTGCGCCAGGCGGTAGGCGGTCATCGCCGCCAGCGAGGCGAGGACGAGGGCGGGGAGCGCGGCGCGGAGGGGGAGCGCGCGCCGCCGGCCGGCCGCGCCGCCGGGGCGTCGCACGGCCCATCGCTCCTGCAGCACGCCGGCGCCGGCCCCCATGAGGAGGCAGGCCGGGGCGATCGACAGGCAGTGATAGTAGAAGGCCCATCCCGCTCCGGCCGTGCGCGCCGCGACGAGGTAGAAGACGAGCGCCGAGGCGTACCAGATCGCCGCCGGCTCGATCCGCCGCCAGGCGTAACGCAGCCCGAGGAACCCTAGCACCAGCCCGAGCGGCGTGAAGACGTCCATGGCCTCGACCCAGGCGTTGCCGAGGATCCCCCGGCGCACCAGGATGTCGAGGCCGAGTCGATGCGCTTCGTCCGACAGGCCGAGGGAATTGCCGTCGACGATCCAGAAGCGGTAGGCCCAGGCGTACCAGGCGATGGGCGGGACGAGCGCGATCGCCGCCGCCAGGTAGACCCGCCCGTCGCGCAGCGCCGAGAGCCGCCGGCGCCGGCAGATCAGCCAGGCGAAGAGGAGGCCGAGCGACGCCGCCGGCTCTTTCAGCAGGATGGCCGCGGCGAGGAATGCCGCGGCCGCCAGCAGCCGCCCGGTGCTCGGCTCGTCGTACCAGCGCCAGATGGCGCGGCCGGCGAGCAGCAGGAAGAACATCATGCAGGGCTCCGGCTGCATCCGGGTGGAGAGGTAGACCGCCAGCGGGCTGAGCGCATAGGCGGCGGTCGCGAACAGGGCGGCGGCGGGAGCGAGCGGCGTCAGGGCTCGTCCCGCGAGGTCGCGGAAGAGGAGGAAGGTAGCGATCGAGAGGGCTGCCGCCAGCAGCCGCATCACCCGTTCGTCGGTGCCCAGGAGGCGCGTCGAGACGGCGGCGAGCCAGGGCACGAGCGGCAGCTCCATCTCCACCTTGCCGGAGGAATCGCGCCGCCAGTCGATGCGGGGGTACCGGATGTCCATGTCCTCGCGCGCGAAGTTGCGGGCGATCTCGGTGTAGTCCGCCTCGTGCCACAGCGACAGGGAACGGTGGTCGAGGCGCCGGCCGGCGCCATAGAGCGGCAGGAGACAGCCGACGATCAGGACGATCGCCTGGATGCCGCGATACCCGGGGCTCGATGCCGAATGGATCATTGCCGACGCCTTGATGCCCTTAAGATAGGGCAAGCCGATGCGCCTGACCAGCCCATCTCCGCCCGCCGCGCCGCCCCTACGCGTCCTCGTCCTTTACGGCACCCGGCCGGAGGCGATCAAGATGGCCCCCGTGGTGCGGGTGCTGCGGCAGCGGCCGGAGAGCTTCGAGGCCGTCGTCTGCGCCGCCGCCCAGCATCGCGAGATGCTCGATCAGGTGCAGGAGCTGTTCGAGCTGCGCCCCGAGCGCGACCTCGACCTGATGCGGCCGGCCCAGACCCTCAACGAGCTCGCCGCGCGCGGCGCTCGCCGCCCTCGACCCGCTGCTCGCCGAGCTGCGCCCCGCCTGGCTGCTGGTGCAGGGCGACACCACCACGGCGGCCTTCGCCGCCTCGCCGCGTTCTATCGCGGCGTCCGGGTCGGGCACGTCGAGGCGGGGCTGCGCACCGGCGACCTCGCGGCGCCGTTCCCGGAGGAGGCCAACCGGCGCATCGTCGACACGCTGGCGGACCTGCTGTTCGCGCCGACCGCGCGCGCCGAGCGGCAGCTGCTGGCGAGCGGCGGCGATCCGGCGCGGATCTTCGTCACCGGCAACACGGGATCGACGCGCTGCGATGGATCTGCGAGCGGCTGCCCGCGGAGCCCGTCGAGGAGCCGGCCGCCGACGAGGTGCTGGTCACGGTGCACCGCCGCGAGAGCTTCGGCGCGCCGCTGCGCGGCATCTTCGACGCCCTCCGCGAGCTCGCCGGCCGCTTTCCCGCGTTGCGCTGGATCTACCCGGTGCACCGCAACCCGAACGTCGCCGGGCCCGCCGGCGAGCTGCTCCAGGGCCTGCCGAACCTCCAGCTCTGCGCCCCCCTCGACTACGGCCAGCTGGTGCGGCGGCTGCGGCGGGCGCGGCTGGTGCTGACCGACAGCGGCGGCATCCAGGAAGAGGCGCCGAGCTTCGGCACGCCGGTGCTGGTGCTGCGCGAGCGGACCGAGAGGCCGGAGGGGATCGCGGCGGGAGTGGCGCGGCTGGTGGGGACGGACCCGGCGCGCATCGTCGCCGAGGTCTCGCGCCTGCTCACCGATCCGGCGGCGCACCGGCGGATGGCCGGCGCGGGCAACCCCTACGGCGACGGCCGGGCGGCGGAGCGCATCGCGGCGATCCTCGCCGGCGAGCCGTTCGCGGCCTTCGTGCCGGCGGCCTAGCGCCGCGCCAAGCCTTTAGCGGCAGCATGCCGCGAGCGCGTCGCGGTCGTGCACGATGATGTGGTAGGACGGATCCACCGAGAGATACCCCCGCTCCTTGAACCGCACCATGGCGTGGTTCACCCGCTCTCGCGAGGTGCCGACGATCGCCGCGAGGTCGCCCTGGGTGAGGCGCAGGGGGATGTGGACGTCGCCGGCCCCCCCGCCCTGACCGTACCACTCGGCGAAGACGAGGATCTCGCGCGCCACGCGCCCGGCGACGTCGAGCGAGGCGAGGGCGAGGATCCGCTCGTCCGCCAGCCGCAGGCGCGCGCAGAGCAACCGGTTGAGGTTATTGCTCAGCGCCGGCATGGTGGACAGGCATTGCCGGTACGCCGGGCCGCTCATCGCCAGCAGCGTCGAGCGCTCCATGGTGACGACGCTCGCCGAGCGCACGCCGCTGGCGAACAGCCCCATCTCGCCCACCGTCTGGCCGGCGCCGAGGAGCGCCAGGATCACCTCGCTGCCGTCCGGGCGATGGGTGAAGATCTTGACCGAGCCGCCGAGGATGGCGAAGAGGGCGTCGCCGGGCTGCTCCGGGGTGAGGAGGAGGGTGCCGCCGGGGAAAGTCTTGCGCTGGAGGCAGGCGGCCAGGACGGCGAGCTGTTCGGGCTCCAGGTCCCGGAAGAGCTCGACCGTCTGTAGCTCGGAAACGTGCATCGTCCAGCTTTGAAAATCAGCTTTGGAAACAAGATTGAAAAATCTGCGCGGCGAGCGCGCCGGCTTCCGCAGGCTGTGAAAAATATAACACAGGGGCTATGACGGATTTTACTGCTCCTGCCGATCCCGCGTGGCATAAAGGCGACGTCCAAAAGGCTGATTCGCTTGGGAGAGGTTCGAATGCCGCGTGGCCTGCAGCTCGTTTTCACCGCCCTGCTCATTTCCCTCCTTCCCCGCTCCGCCCCGGCGACGACCTTCGTCGCCGTGCCCGACGAGGCGCTCGCCAGGCAGGCGGCGCTCATCGCCCAGGTGCGGGTCCTCGGCCGCGAGCCGGCGCCGACGGAGCGCCCGGCCACCGACTACACGGTCGAGGTCGAGCGCGTGCTCCAGGGCGACGCTCCCGGCGGCGCGCTGGTGGTGCGGCTCCCCGGCGGGATCGGCCTGCGCGTGTGGGGTGCGCCCTCCTGGCGCGACGGCGAGCGAGCGATCCTCTTCCTGGTCCCCGGCGGCGACGGCAGCTATCGCCCTCTCGACCTCATGCTGGGCGCCTTCCATCAGGTGACCTGGCGCGGCCGCCGCCTGGCCGTGCGCGATCTTGCGGCGACGCGCGAGCTGACGACGGCGGCCGGCGGCCGGCGCGAGCTGATCGAGCCCCGCGAGCGGGCGCGCGACTTCGAGCGCTTCGCCGACTGGCTGGCCGAGCGGGCGACGTTCCCCGACCATCCTGCCGACTATCTGGCGGACCTGCCGCCGGCCGAGCTCGCCGCCCTGCGTGCCGCGCTGGCGGCGGGCCTCGGCGGCGAGGCGCCGGCGCTCGCCGCGTCCGCGGCGGCCGACTCGGGCGGCGGCATTGCGCAGCTCGATCCGGCGGCCGTAGGATCGGGGCTGATCCGGCAGGCGCTCGAGAGCCTCGGCGCCGGCGGTGCGGCGAGCCTCGCGGCCGGCGGCGCCGGCCAGCCGCGCGGCGGCCTCGACCGTTTCGACGGCATCGACTCCTTCGTCTTCGCCAATGCGACGCACGCTCCCGACCTGGCAGCCGGCTTCGCCTGCGCCGGCGGCGGGCTGGTCACGCTCAGCGGCACCTGGCTCGACCGCGACGGCCATGTCCTGGGAGGCGACGTGATCCTGCCGAGCGGCGCGGAGTGCCTGTTCCTGGGCGCCGCCGGCATCGCCAACCTGCGGCTGCTGGTCGCCTACGAGACGCCGCGCGCCTTCCGCGGCGCTGCGACGGCGTCAGGGACGGCGGCCGCGACGGCGGTCGCCGCTCCCGCCGCTCCCACGCCTGCGCCGCCGGCGATCGCGCCCAGCCGGCGCCAGCGGGCGGTCGCGATCACGCCGGCGGCGTCCTCGCGCGGCTACCAGCCGCGGGCGTGCGGGCTCGACATGAACCGCAACGGCATCTTCGGCGAGCCGGCCGACTGCCACGTCTGCGACGGGTCGACCCTCGACCCCGACGGCGACGGCGTGCGCGAGAACCAGATCTACGTGAGCTGCCAGACGGGGAGCGACAGCGCCACCTGCGGCAGCCCGGGCAACCCGTGCCGGAGCATCGGCTTCGCCTGGAGCCACCGCACCAATCCGGCGAGCAGCGCGGCCGAGGACATCGTCTGCTTCCGCGGCGTCTGCCACGAGGATTCGATCACCCCCGGAGCGTCCGGCAAGCCCGGCTTCTACGTCGAGCCGCGCAGCGGCACCGAGGTGCGCGACTGGCAGCTGCCGAAGAACCCCACCATGCTCGTCGGCTGGGACTACAACCACGACGGCCGGTACCCGCCCTTCGACACGGCGGACGTCGCGGTGCTCGACGGCGCCGGGCTGGCGCAGGCGATCGCGCTCAGCGCGAACACCCCGAACAGCTACCTCGAGCTGGCCCACTTCACGGTGCGGGACTACGGCCGCGGCTCGACGGCCGACAACGCCGGCTTCATCTCCTTCGGCGGCGCGCCGGGAACGTCGAGCCACATCTACATCCACGACCTGTCGCTGCAGAACGTCAACCTGGGGCGCCCTCTCGTGTCGGGCAGCATCGTGTTCAACCTGTTCACCCGCAATACCCTGCTGCAATATCTGGCGATCGAGAACGTCGAGGTGCGCAACAGCGGCGGCTATCTCGCCCGCGGCGGCGGCCCTCTCAGCGGCACCGACGCCGGCCCCTACCGCTTCAGGGGCATCACCTTCACCGGCCAGGGCTGCAACGACTCCGGCGCCGGCGCCTGCGGCGACCCGGCCACCGAGGCGCACGTGGTGGGCTGGAAGCTGTGGGGCTACGTCTCGGGCATCGAGGTGCTCGACAGCATCGTCGACCTCAACGCGGCGGCCTGGCGGCCGCACGTCAGCGGCTTTGGATCGACCGCCTTCCTGCCCGCCCAGTGCAGCCGCGACTGGACGATCCGCAACGACGAGATCCGCGACTTCAAGATCGGGATGACGGTGCAGGGCTATGCCTCCGGCTACTGCGACGGCGCCGGGGCGCGCCCGGTCGACGGCGTCGTCTTCGACCGCAACGTCTTCCGCAACACCTTCCCCGCCTGGATCTATGGCGACAACGGGGTTTCCATCCTCGGCGGCGGCCCGAACGGCCGCACCTCGGTCGGCAGCGTCCAGGTCAGCAACAGCTTCTTCTCCTCGACGCCGGGCTGGCAGGGGATGATCTACGTCGACGCCGGCAACGCCGGCGGCGCCGACCCGGGCAACTTCCGCGTCGTCAACAACACCACGGTCGCCAACCTCAAGCGCTCGGGCTTCGGCGCCGTCACGGTGGTGCGCAACAACGCCCACCTGCCGCAGGCGTTCACCATCGAGAACAACATCATCGGTGGCCTCGGCGCCGGGCAGGAGGCCATTCACGCCGACTATGCGCCCGCTGGCTGGAACGTCAATTTCAACGTCTACGCTCCGCTGAGCGGCTTCACCTGGAACGGCGTCCGCTACGTCAGTTTTCTCGGCTGGCACGGCGCCTCGAAGGCGGACGCCACCACCCGCGCCTGCAACCCGAGCTTCGTCGACCGCGCCGGCGGCGACTTCCATCTGCTCCTCACCGACTCCTGCGCCCGCGGAGCCGGCACTCCGCTCGGCAGCCTGATCGCGACGGACATCGACGGCAACCCGCGGCCGCCGAGCCTCGGCTGGGACGCCGGCGCGCACCAGGTCTCCCGCTTCCAGGCGAGCCCCGCCGCTCACCCGTAGAACCGCCGTACTTCCAGCGCCGGCTGGACGATCCCCAGAGACGCCGCGGGCTCCCGAGCGGGAGCCCGCGGCGTCTCTGGTCAGGGATAGGCACGCAAATATGCGCATTGCCAACGATCTATTGCGTTGCGCTGGCATTAGTCGTGCTTCAGAATGAGCACGACTCACCCGACCGTTCCGAGCCTGTTCACGATAGCGACCGGATTCGCGCCATGGCCGACCTACCGATCCGACGGTGCCGCCCCTCGATCCTCGCCTGCGCCTTGGCGCTGCTCGTGGCCTGTGCCGGCCGCACGCCGAACGCCGCGCCCCGCTGGCGGGACAATCCCCTGCCGCCGGCGCCGGCCGCGGCCTACCGCCTCGGCGAAGGCGACCTGCTGGCGGTCAAGTTCTACGGCAACCCCGAGCTGAACGAGGAGGTCGTCGTGCGCCCCGACGGCGCCATCTCGCTGCCGTTCGTCGGCGACGTGCCCGCCGTGGGCCTGACTCCCGACGAGCTGGACCGCGATCTGGTGCGCCGTTTCACCGGCGAGCTGGCCCGGCCGCGGGTGGCGGTGATCGTGCGCGAGTTCGGCAACCAGCGCGTCTTCGTCGCCGGCGAGGTGAGCAAGCCCGGGCTGTTGCCGCTGCGCGGCCCGCTGACGCTCTTCCAGGCCGTGGAGGAGGCCGGCGGCTTCCTGCAGACGGCCCGCCGCCAACAGATCGTGCTGATCCGCACCGACGCCGGCGGCCGGCGCCTCGGGCGCAGCGTCGACCTGCGGCCGGTCGAGAGCGGCGAGCATCCCGATCAGGACGTGCTGCTGCAGCCGCTCGACATCGTCTTCGTGCCGCGCACGCGGATCGCCAGCGTCGACCTCTTCGTCGAGCAGTACATCCGCCAGCTCCTGCCGGTCAACCCGGGGCTCGGCTTCGCGGTGGGGACGGCCCGCAAGTGAGGATGGCGAGGGAGGAGAGCGGCGATGTTTGAGGAGGGCCCGTTTCCCTGGCGAGAGGTCCTGGAGGCCGCCCTGCGGCGCTGGCGGCTGGTCGCCGCGGTCGCTCTGGCGGGCAGCCTGCTGCTCGGCGCCGCGCTCTGGCTGCGGGTCCCCGTCTACCGGGCCAAGGCGACGATCCTCCTTGCCGCGCAGCGGATCTCCGGCCCCCGCGTCGACGCCATGCCCGACAAGCAGATCGAATCCGAGCTGGCGCTCCTCGCCAGCCCGGAGCTCATCCGCAGCGTGCTCGAAGAGCACCGCCAGCCCGGGCGCCGCGTGTCGCCCGCCGGAGGTCCGCTCGACGTCCTCTACCGGCGGTTCCATGGCCTGCCGGCCCCCGACCCCCTGGACGAGCGGGTGCGGGTGGTGGAGGGGGAGCTCGAGACGAGCCGCATCGCCGAGACCAACCTGGTCGAGGTCGCCTACCGCAGCCGCAATCCCCGCTGGGCGGCCACCCTCGTCAACTCGCTGTTGAACGAGCACATGGAGCGGATCGCCCGCCTCAACGAGCAGACCGACGCCCGCGGCTTCTTCCAGCAGCAGCGCGAGGTCATCTCGCGCCGCCTGGAGACCGCGCGGGCCGACCTGCAGCGCTTCCGCGCGCAGCAGGGCTCGGACTTCGTGGCGGAGGACGAGGCCGAGCTGCGCAAGAGCCTCGGCGCGCTGGACACCGAGCGCTCCACCGCGGAGACCGCCCTGGGCGAGGTGCGGGCGCGCGTCGGCTACCTGAGCGGCGAGATCGAGCGCCACCCGGCGACCATCGCGGCCGAATCGGAGACGCGCCAGAACGATTCGGCGCGGCTGCTGCAGGACCGCATCGTGCAGCTCGAGGTGCAGCGCAGCGAGCTGCTGTCGAAGTACGCGCCGACCAGCGCGGCGATCGGCGACCTCGATCGCCAGATCGCTCTCGCCAAGAAGCTCCTGGCCGGCCGGCAGCTCGAGTCGAACGCCTCCACCAAGACCGCGGTCAATCCGGCCCATCAGGCGCTCGAGCTCGACCTGGTGCAGAAGCAGGCCGAGGCCGCCTCGCTGACCGCCCGCGTCGCCGCGCTCTCGGCACGGGAAGAGAGCCTGCGCCGGCAGCTCGCGTCCTCCGGCAACACCGGGCTGCAGCTGGTGCAGCTGCAGGACGAGGTCAAGAGCGCCAACGAGGCCTATCTCGAATACCTCCGCCGTGCCGAGGAGGCGCGGCTGGCGCACGCTCTCGACCGCTCGGGGATCGTCAACATCAGCATCCTCGAGCGCGCCCAGGTGCCGGACAGCCCCGAGCCGACCAAGGCCGCGGCGTGGTGGCTCGCCGGCGTGCTCGCCAGCCTGGCAGTGGGGATCGCCGCCGGCGTGGTGCGCGATCGGCTGGACCCGGCGGTCAAGAGCGGCGCCGAGGCCGAGCGCCTGACCGGCGTGCCCGTCATCGGCGAGGTGCCGGGTTAGGCGGCTCGCCTTTTCCAGCCGATCTTTTACCGGAGGTGTGGATGGCGATCAGCGACAAGCGACGGCTGGCCGAGAAGGCCGCCGAGTCCGATCCGGCGCCGCAGCGGGCGAGCTCGCCGGCCCCTCGCGGTTCGCCGCTCACCGCCTCGCAGCGCACCGCCTACCTGCAGCTCCTGGCGCGGCTGCAGAGCCGCCTCGGCCAAGGGCCGGTGCCGATGCTGGTGATCGCCGGCGCCAGCCGCGGGCCGGCGGCGTCGCGCGTCGCTCGCGGGCTCGAGCAGGCCGCCCGCAGCAGCGGGCTGCGGACGATCGTGACGGAGCTCGGCGGCGTCGCGTCGCGCCCCACCCTGTCGCTCAAGTCGCCGGGATCGCGCGGTCTGCCCGGCGCGGGTAGCGCCGGCGACCCCATCGGCGCGGCGCCGCCGGGGAGCGCCCTGGCCCTGGCCGACGACGACTGCTCGGAGGCTCCCCTCGAGCTCGCCGGCGCCCTGCCGGCGCTGATCGAAAGGTGGTTCGCCCACGCCAGCGGCAGCCTGGACCTGGTGCTCATCGAGGCTCCGTCGCTCGACAGCTCTCTCGCCGGCGCCCTGCTCGCCAAGGCCTGCGACGGCCTGGTGATCGCCGTCGAGGAGGCGGTGACGCCCGGCCAGTCCCTGTGCCAAGCCGTCGACCTGGCGCGCGCCACGGGATGCCCCCTCCTCGGGTTGGTGATGAGCGGCACGCGGCGCCGGTTGCCGGCCTGGCGGCGCCGCTTCGCCGCCGCGAAGGCGGAGCGGCGCGAGGCCGAATGAGCTCTGCGGCACCCCGCTCGCCCGGTGGTGGGGTCGGGGATCCCGCCGGCGCGTCCGGCGAGAGCGGCCGCGGCGGCGAGACGCGCGTCCTCTTCGTCGCGCCCAGCCGGCGCCTGACCTTCGTCGAGCAGGACCTCGCCACGCTCGGCGAATCGTGCCGCGTCGACGTCCTCCTGCGCGAGGAGCTCCCGGCCCGGCGCCAGCGCCTGTGGGCGGTCTTCCGCCGCCTGGCGACCCGGCGCTATCACCTGCTGTTCATCTGGTTCGCCGAGCCCTATGACACGCCGTACCTGCTGCTGCTCGCGAGGCTCCTCGGCGTGCCTTCGGCGGTGGTGGTCGGCGGCTACGAGCTCGCCGCGTTGCCCGACCTCGGCTACGGCGCGCTCGCCAGCCGCGGCGGGCGCCTGCAGGTCCGGCTCGCCCTGCGCCTCGCCGACGCCCTGCTGCCCACCTCCGAGCTCCTCGCCGCCGAGGCGCGCGACCTCGGGCGGCGCGACGGCCGCGGCCTCGAGATGATCCCGCCGGGGATCGACTGCGACTTCTTCCGCCCGGAGCCGCCGCCGCCGGCGGGGCCCCGCGAGCGCCTGGTGGTGACGGTCGCCACCCTCGGCGAGCCGGCGTGGCGGGTGAAAGGGTTGGACGTCTTCGCCGCCTGCTCCCGGCTGCTCCCCGACGTGCGCTTCGTCATCCTTGGCCCAGGCGCCGGGCCCGGTGCCGGCGCCGAGGTGGCCGCCGAGGTGAGCGCCAGGCTGCGCGAGCTGGGCGGCGACAATCTGTCGATCGACGGGCGTCGCCTCGCGCCGGCCGAGCTGCGCGCCTGGTACCGCCGGGCGGCCGTCTACGCCCAGCTCTCGGCGCGCGAGAGCTTCGGCATCGCCACGGCCGAGGCGATGGCCTGCGGCTGCGTTCCGGTCGCGACGGCGGTCGGCGGCCTGCCGCAGGTGGTCGGCGATACCGGCATCCTGGTGCCGCCGGGGGAGCCGCGCGCCGCCGCGCGGGCCATCGCCCAGGCGCTCGCCCAGGCAGCGGATCGCGGGCCGGCGCTCGCCGCCCGGCGGCGGATCGAGAGCTCGTTCGGGGCGCCGCGCCGGCGCGCGGCGCTCGCCGGCGTGGTGGCGCGCCTCACGGGCGGAGCCGCGGAGCGCCGGTCGAGCGAGCCCGCCGTGCCGCGGCGGGTCCCGGCGGCCGGAGGCGGGCGGTGACGCCGATCCTGCCGCTGTGGCTCTTCGGGTCGCTCGCCGTCCTGGTGCTCGGCCTGGCGATGACCGCGCCGCTGCCGGCCCTGGTCGGCGTCGATCTCCTCCTCGCCCCGCTGCCCGACCAGTGGCGGGTCGGCGGCGTGTGGGTGGACGCCGAGGACCTGGTCCTCGGCGGCCTCCTCCTCGCCCTGCTGCTGCGCGGCCGGCGAGCTGCCGGCGCGCCGCCCCTGCGCCGGTCGTTCCTCTTTCCATGGCTCGCGCTGGGCCTGCTGCTCTGCGTCGCGTATCTCACCGCTCCCCCGAACAACCTGTACCTCACCGATCCCGTGCGGGTCGGCTACCAGCTCTACCGCTACTGTTGGAAGTCGATCGTCTACTTCCCGCTCTACTTCCTGGTGCTCGCCGAGAGGCGGCGGCTGACGGCGGTCCTCCTCGCGGCGGTCGCGGGCGCCGATCTCTGCGCCCTCTGGTCGCTGCCGCAGGGCTACGCCGGCCTGCGCGCCAGCGGGCCGTTCGGCAGCCCCAACACGCTCGGCGCCGTGCTCGTGGTGCCGGCGCTGGTCTGCTCGTTGGCCCTGCTCTCCGGCGCCAGAGGCTGGCGGCGGCTCTTCTATGCCGGGAGCGCTCTGCTGATCGGGCGGTCGCTCCTCTTCTCCGGCTCGCGGGGAGCGCTGATGGCGATCTTCGTCGGCATGGCCGTGGCGCTCTGGCTGCTCGCCCGCCGCCCGGCCGGCCGCGCCCGCCTCGCCCGCGTGGTCCCCTGGGCGCTCGCCGGCGTCGCCGTCGTCCTCCTCGCCAGCCCCGGCGTGTTGCAGCGGCCGAGCCTGCAGCGCGTGCTGACGCTGCTCCATCCGGCGCAGGAGGAGACGTTCCGCTGGCGCCTGCACGCGCGCTGGCCGCACTTCCTGCAGCAGATCGAGGAGCACCCGTGGTTCGGCGTCGGGAGCGCTGTCGACCGCACTCTGGGGGAGACCGCCAACACGCCGCACAACGGCTACCTCGCCATCGCCGTGTCGAGCGGCCTGCCGTCGCTCGCTTTCTATCTCCTCTTCGCGGTGTGGGCCCTGGGCCGCGCCTGGCGCGAGGCGCGCGCGGACGGAGCGGCGGGCGAGCTCCCTCTGGCGATCTTGGCCGCCGCCGGGCTCACCGGCCTGCTGGTCCACAACTCGGTCGACACCGTGCTGCCCATCCCCTATGTCGGCAAGCTCTTCTGGCTGCTGGTCGGGCTGGCCCTGGCGCCGCCGCTGCAGGCCGCCGCCGGCGCTTCCCGCGCCCCGGCCCCCGCGGCCGCGGCGGCAGACGAGGCCGGCGGTCGAGAGACGGGAGGCATGGGGCGGCGGCGTGTCGGGCGAGGGGCCGCGGCGCTCGGCGGGCGCGGCGCCGGCCGCATCGAGGCCGAGGCCGCCGGCGGCGGGGGAGCGGGATGAGAGTCGCCCACTGCATCCACGGCCTGGGGCTGGGCGGCGCGCAGGAGATCATCCGCCAGATCGTCGCCGGCGCCGACCGCGACGGCTTCCAGTACCTCGTCTACTCGTGCGAGGACGGAGCGTTTCGCCAACGGGTGGCGGCGGCCGGCGCCGCGGTCCGCATCCTGCCGCGCCGGTTGCCGAAGCTCGATCCGCTGTGGGTCGCGGGGCTGGCGCGGACGATGCGCCGCGACGGCGTCGACCTCGTCCATACCCACCTGTTCGGCGACAGCCTCCACGGCTGGCTGGGGGCCCGGCTGGCCGGCCGGCTGCCGGTCGTGATGACCCTCCACATCGGCGTCGACGGGCTCACCGGGCTGCAGCGCGCCGGCTACCGCTGGCTGCTCGCCAGGGCCGATCAGGTGGTGGCCTGCTCGGAGTTCGTGCGCGGCTCGTACGCCGCCGCGGGCTGGCCGGTCCGCCGCCCGCTGCTCACCCTGCGCAACGGCATCGCCGCGCCCGCTCCCCAGCCGCCGCCGAGCGGGGAGGAGCTGATCGACCTGCGCCGTGAGCTGGGCCTCGCGCCCGCCGCCGCGCGCGACCCCGGCGCCCGCGTCGTCGCCGCCGTCGGCCGGCTGGTCGAGCAGAAGGGCCTCCGCCACCTGCTCGCCGCCTTCGGCCTCCTGCGCGCCGCCGGCGGTCTCGACGGCGTGCACCTGGTCCTCCTCGGCGAGGGCGAGCTGCGCGGCGAGCTGGAGGGTCAGGCGCGGGCGGAGGGGGTGGGCGACCGGGTGATCTTCGCCGGCTCCCGCGCCGACGTCGCGCGGCTGCTGCCGGCGTGTGACGTGGTGGCGTTCTCCTCGCTCTACGAGGGCCTGCCGGTGGCTCTGCTCGAGGCGATGGCCGCCGCCCGCTGCATCGTGGCGACCGACCTGCCGGGCATCGCCGAGGCGGTGGGTGATGCTTCCGATACCTCCGCTGCCTCCGCCGGCCGCGCGGCGCTGCTGGTGCCGCCTGCCGATCCCGCCGCCCTCGCCGGCGCCCTGGCGCGCGTGCTGGCCGACGCGGCGCTCGGCCGCCGGCTCGGCGCGGCGGCCGAGCGCCGCTTCCGCGAGCGCTTCACCGCGGCGCAGATGGTGCGCGGCTACGAGCGCCTGTACCGCGACGTCGCCGCGGCGGCCGCGGCATCCGGCGCCGCGCCGCGGCCGCTCCTCGGCGAGCGCTCGGAGATCTGATGCGCATCGCCTACCTCCACTACCTCTACGGCGAGGACACCGCGCTCCACCACGTGCGGCAGCTCGCCGCCGCCGCCGGCGCGCTGGGGCACGAGGTCGAGGTGCACGCGATGAACCTCGCGGCGCCGGCGGGCGAGGAGGGTGGAGCCGGGGGAGCCGCCGCCCGCGCGCGCCGGCTGCGCCGCTGGCTCAAGCGGCGGGGGAGCCGCTGGCTGCACGAGCCGAAAGAGCTGCTGTGGAACGTGCCATACCTGCGCCGCGAGCTGGCGCTCCTGCGCTCCGGCCGCCGCCCGGACGTCCTCCTGGTGCGCGACCATGCGCTGACGGCCTCGGCGGTGCCGGTCGCCTCCTGCCTCGGTCTGCCGCTGGTCTTCGAGCTCAACGCTCCGGCCTGCGAGCTCGGCCTCTACTTCGACGAGTACCTGCACTACCCATGGCTCGCCGAGTGGCTGGAGGGCTGGAAGCTGCGCCGCGCCGGCGCCGTCACCACGGTCTCCGGGGCGCTCAAGGAGCACCTGGTGGCGCGCCACCGGCTGCCGCCGGAGCGGGTCGCCGTGATCCCCAACGGCGCCGACCTGGCCGCCTTCCGGCCGGCGGAGGAAGCGGGCGCCTCCGGTGCTTCCGACGTTTCGGGCGCCGCCGTCATCGGCTTCGTCGGATCTTTCCAGCGGTTCCACGGCGTCGACCTGCTCGGCGAGATGACCCTGCGGGTGGCGGCCGCCCGGCCCGCCACCCGCTTCCTCTTCGTCGGCGACGGCCCGCAGGCGGCGGCGCTCCGCCGGCGGGTGGCGCCGCTCGGCGAGCGCGTGCGCTTCACCGGCCTCGTGCCGCACTCGGCGGTGCCCGGGCTGGTCGCGACGTTCGACGTCGGCGTGCTGCCCGAGAGCAGCTTCTACGCCTCGCCGCTCAAGGTCGTCGAGTGGATGGCGGCGGGCAAGGCGGTGGTGGCGCCGTGCCGCGGCCCGCTGGCGGAGCTGCTCGCCGACGGCGTCGAGGGGCTGCTGTTCCCGCCGCGCGACCTCGAGGCGATGGTCGCCGCGGTCCTCCGCCTGGTGGATCACCCGGCGGCGCGGCGGCGCCTCGGCCGGGCGGCGGCGGCGCGCGCCCACCGCGCCCTGTCGTGGACCGACAACGCGCGGCAGGTCGTCGCCGCCTGCGGCGAGGCGATCGGGCGCGCGGCGCTCGCCCGGCGCCCGGGGCGGCCGACGCCCGGGCTCGCGTCGCCGGGAGGCTGATGGGATGTGCGGACTGGTCGCCCTCTTCCGGCGCCGCGGCGAGCCGGTGTCAGCCGGCGAGGTCGTCGCCATGCGGGACCTGCTCGCCCACCGCGGGCCCGACGGCAGCGGCATCCACCTCGACGGCGCGGTCGGCCTCGGCTTCCGGCGGCTGAAGATCATCGATCCGGCGGGCGGCGACCAGCCGATGGCGAACGCCCGCGGCACGGTGCACCTGGTCTTCAACGGCGAGATCTACAACTACCGCAGCCTGCGGCGGCTGCTGCTCTCCCGCGGCATCGAGCTGCGCACGCAGAGCGACACCGAGACGATCGTCGGGCTCTACGAGCTGTTCGGCCCGCGCTGCGTCGACTACCTGCATGGGATGTTCGCCTTCGTCCTCTGGGACGCCGCCGAGCGGGTCATGGTGGCGGCCCGCGACCGGCTGGGGATCAAGCCGCTCTATCTGCTGCGCCGCGGCGAGACCGTCGCCTTCGCCTCCGAGATCAAGGCCTTCCTGCCGCTGCGCGAGTGGACGCCGCGGCTCGCCGAGGAGACGGTCCCCGAATATCTGACCTACCGCAGCCTCGCCCTGCCGCGGACGATGTTCCGCGACGTCGAGCGGGTGCTGCCCGGCGAGCTGATCGTGGTGAGCGCCGGCGCCGTGCGGCGCGAGCGCTACTGGAGCCTGCCGGACCCCGGCGCCGAGCCGCCCGCGGCGCGGCGGGGCGCCGAGTGGCCCGACTGGGTCGACGAGCTCGACGACCTGCTGACGCGGGTGGTCGCCGAGCACCTGGTGAGCGACGTGCCGCTCGGCACCTTCAACAGCGGCGGCGTGGACTCGAGCCTGGTGACCGCGCTCGCGGCGGGGGCGAGCGGCGGCGGCGCCGGGCCGCTCAACACCTACTCGGTGGGCTTCGCCGAGCCCGCCTACGACGAGAGCCCCTACGCCGAGCTGGTGGCGGCGCGCTTCGCCACCCGCCATCGCCGGCTGCTGGTCGGCGGCGAGGAGTACGCCGAATGGCTGCCGCGGGCCATCTGGTACCACGACGAGCCGCTCGACCATCCGCACTGCGTCCACCTCCTCCGCCTCGCCCAGCTGGCGCGCCAGGAGGTGACGGTGGTGCTGACCGGCGAGGGGGCGGACGAGCTGTTCGGCGGCTACCGCCGCTACCTGCTCCCCGCGCTTCTCGACCGCTACCCCCTCCCCGCCTCCTGGCTGCGCCTGGCGATCGGGGGATTGCCGGGGCTGGCCGGGCGGCTGCAGCCGCTCGAGCGCCTCCGCGCCCTGGCGCTGCTCGGCAACGGCAGCGGGCCGCGGGTCCAGGGCCTCGCCGCTTTCGCATCGGAGGCGGAGGTGCGCCGGCTGCTCGTCGCCGCTCCCGGGGAGGAGATCGAGGGCCGGAACGGGGCCGTGGCGACCGCCGGTATGGCGGGCCGCCCCACCCTCCTGGCGCAGACCCTATGGCTCGACCAGCAGACCTATCTGCAGTCGCTGCTCAACCGGCTGGACAGGATGATGATGGCGGCGAGCGTCGAGGGGCGCGTGCCCTTCCTCGACCACCGCGTCGTCGAGCTGGCGGCGCGCGTGCCGGCGCGCCTCAAGGTGCGGGGCGGCGAGACCAAGCGCCTGCTGAAGCAGGTCGGGCGGCGCCACCTGCCCGCCGCGATCACCGGCCGGCGCAAGGCGGGCTTCGCGGTGCCGATCGCCCAGTGGCTGCGCCCGGGAGGTCCGCTGGACGCCGCGACGGAGAGGCTCCTCGCGCCGGGCGCCGCGGTCCACGCTCACCTGGACGCGGGGCGGCTCCGCGAGCTGGTCGGGGAGCACCGCGGCGGGCGGTGCGATCACCAGGAGCTGCTCTGGGCGGCGATCAACTTGGAGACCTGGCACCGCGTCTGGAGCGATGCGGCGCGCTCGGCGGCCGCCGGCCGCGCGGCGACGGTCGAGGACGGTCTGGCGCTCGGGGGAAGGGAGCGCATGAGCGGCGCGACGTCATGAGCGGTCTGCGGCATGCCGCCCTGGCGTGCGGCGCCGCCGCGGCGGGCGCCAGCGGCGCGCTCGCCTGGCGCCGCCTTCGCCGCCGTGCGCGCGGCGATCACCGCGTCTTCATCCTCGAGTACCACGACGTGAGCGGCGGCGGCTCGCGGGCGGCGGAGTGCGAGCGCGAGGGCGTGATCTCGGCCGACCGCTTCCGCCGTCACCTGCGGCAGCTCGGGCGCTGGTGCCGCCTGGCGCCGCTCGCCGAGGCGGCGGCGCGGCTCGCCGAGCCGCAGGGGCTGAGCGAGGACCTGGCGGTCCTCACCTTCGACGACGGCTATGCCGGCAACTTCGAGGCCGCCTGGCCGGTGTTGCGCGAGGAGGGAGTGCCGGCGACCATCTTCCTGACCACCGGCTTCCTCGACGGCGGCGAGCTGTGGTTCGATTTCGCTCGGCGGGCCCTGGCGGCGGCCGGCCGGCGCGGAGAGGACCTGCCGGCCGAGCTGCGCGCGCGGCTCGCCGCCTCGCTCGGCAACTGGCCGCTGGGAGGCCCGCGTGGTGGCCGCCGAGAGGCGTCGCACCGGGCTGTCGTCGAGCGCGCCGTAGAGCGCCTCAAGCGCCTGCCGGCGGCGGAGCGGGCCGAGCTGCTCGACCGGCTGCGGGCCGCCGACCTGCCGCTGGCCGCCGCCGCGCGGCCGCTCTCCTGGCAGCAGGCGCGCCAGCTCCAGGCGTCGGGCGTCGAGCTCGGCTGCCACACGGTCAGCCATCCCATCCTCTCCCTGCTGCCGCCGGCCGAGCAGGAGGAGGAAATCCGGCGAAGCCGGGAGCGGGTGCGCCAGGAGACCGGGGTCGCACCGCTCTCGTTCGCCTACCCGAACGGCTCCGGCCGCGACTTCACGGAGGAGACCCGCGAGCGGGTGCGCGCGGCGGGTTTCGGCATCGCCTGCTGCAGCGTGCGGGGCTCCAACCGGCCGGGCTGCGATCCGCTGCGGCTGCGCCGTATCGGCATCGGCAGCGACCCGGGCTGCGTCCTCGCGGCGCGGCTGAGCGGCCTCTTCGACGACGAGGTGCGCCGCCGCTGGTGCCGGTCGCGTGGCATCTCTCCGGCTGCCGCTCCGGCTGAAACACGGGAGGTGGCCGATGGGCTCGTCCGTTGACGCCGGAGCCGGGCCGGCGGCGAGCCCGTACGGGCGGCTCTTCATGGCCGCCGTCTTCCCGCTCCTCGACCGCTTGAACGGCACCCGCATCGCCGCCGATCTCGAGTGGCTCCTCGCCGGCGAGCACCTCGATCCGGCCGAGATCGAGCGCCGCCAGCGGGAGAAGGCCGCGCGGGCGATCGAGCGGGCGCGCCGCGACGGCGGCTTCTATCGCCGGCTGTGGGCCTCCCGCGGGCCGGGCCCGCCGTCGCTCCACCCGCCGCTCGACGTTCTGCCGGTGGTGACCCGCGCCGACCTCGCCGCCGCGGTGCAACGGGGCGAGCTCCCCCTGGCGAGCTATCGCGGCCCGACGATCGCGGCGCGCACCAGCGGCTCCACCGGCTCGCCGATGACCTTCTATCGCTCGCCCGCCCAGGAGAGCTGGTTCTGGGCCCTGCGCTTCCGCATCTGGCACTGGGCGGGCTACCGCCCGGGCGACCCCTACCTGACGATCAATCTGAACCCGCGCCGGCAGTGGAAGAAGCGGCTGCAGGACCGCCTCTTCCGCTGCTCGTACCTGACTTTCAACGCCGACAACCAGGACTCGCGCCGCATCGTCGAGCGCCTGCGCCGCCGCCGGCACCCCATCCGCCACCTGAACGGCTTCGCCTCGTCGCTCTACGTCCTGGCGGAGCACATGCTGGCCGGGGGGATCGAGAACCCCGGCGTGGAGGGCGTCACCGCCACCGGCGACACCCTGAACCCGGTCTACCGCCAGGCGGTCGAGGCCGCCTTCGGCCGCCGCGTGCTCGACTACTACGGCGCCGGCGGCGAGGGGCTCCACCTGGCCAGCCAGTGCCGCGACAGCGGCACGCGCTACCACGTCCACCCGGAGAACGCGCTGCTCGAGATCCTCGGCGAGGACGGGCCGGCGCCCCCGGGCGTGCCGGGGCGGGTCGTCGTCACCCAGCTCGACAACGACGCCATGCCGCTCCTGCGCTACGACCTCGAGGACGTGGCGGTGGCGGCGCCGGCCGGGGCGCGCTGCCCCTGCGGCCGCACCCTGCCGCTCCTCGAGCGGCTGGAGGGGCGCGCCGCCGACCTGATCTGGACCGCTGCCGGGACGGCGCTGGTGCCGCACTTCTTCGTCGTGCTCTTCAAGAACCTGCAGCAGATCGACCGCTACCAGGTGGTGCAGGATCGCCCGGAGGCCATCCGCGTCCGTCTGGTGGCCCGCCCGGGGGCGGACCGCCGCGCCATCGAGTCGGCGGTGCGGCAGGCGGTCGACGCGGCGAGCCGCGGCGCCCTTTCCACCGGCTTCGAGTGGGTGGACGCCATCCCCCTCTCCGGCGCCGGCAAGCGGAGGTTGGTGATCTCTGCGGTGAGCCGCGCCCGGCTGGCGGCGCCCGCCGGCGCCGGCGCGCGCGACGGGAGCGGTGTCTGAGAGCCATCCGCGCCGTGGCGTCGGCATCGCCCCCGCTCCCGGCCCGCGGCGCCGGTCCGCTCGCCGCGGCGCCGATCCGGGTGCTGTTCGTTATCACCACCAGCGACTTCGGCGGCAGCGAGGGCTTCCTCGAGCAGCTCGTCGCCGGGCTCGACCGCGAGCGCTTCTCGCCCTGCGTCTGCTCGCTCTGCCCTCCCGGGCGGGTGGGGCGGCGGATCGCCGCCGCGGGGATACCCGTCGAGAGCCTCGGGATGTCGGCGGCGCCCCGCCTGGACGAGCTGCTGGGCGGCTCGCTCCGCCTGGCGCGGCGGCTCGACCGCGACGCCGTCGACCTGGTGCACGGCCTGCTCTACCGCGCCAACACCGTGGCGGCGGTCGCCTGCCGGCTGGCGCGGCGGCGGCCGCCGATGATGTGGGGGCAGCACAGCGTGCTCGCCACCGCGGGCCGGGGGACGGCCCTCGCCGCGCGCTGGACCCGCCCTCTCGCCACCCGCGTCGTCGCGGTGGCGGGCGCCCTGCGCGACGCGGTGGTCGCCACCGGGCAGGTGTCCGCCGAGCGAGTGGTGGTCATCTGCAACGGCATCGACGTCGAGCGCTTCCGCCCCGCCGACGGCGGCGCGCGCCGCCGCGCGCTGGGGCTCGATCCCGGCGCCGTGGTGGTCGGCGGCGTCGGGCGCCTGGCGCCGGAGAAGGGTTTCGCCGTCCTCCTCGAGGCGGTGGCGCGGGTCCGCGCCGCCGGCGTGCCCATCGCCCTGGTGCTGGCCGGCGAGGGGCCGGAGCGCGCCGCCCTCGAGCGCCACGCCGCACGGCTGGGGATCGCCGGCTGCGTCCGGCTGCTCGGTTTCCAGGACGGCCTCGAGTCGCTCTATCCCGCCTTCGACGTGTTCGCCATGTCCTCGCTCGAGGAGGGCTCGCCGATGGCGCTGCTCGAGGCGATGTCCTGCGGCTGCGCGGTGGTGGCGACGCCGGTCGGCGGCGTCGCCGAGATCGTCGAGCCCGAGCGCTCCGGCCTGCTGGTCGAGCCGGCCTCGGCCGCCGAGCTCGCCGTCGCGCTCCAGCGGCTGGCGGCCGATCCTGCCTGGCGGCGTGAGCTCGGCGCCGCCGCCCGCCGCCGGATCGTCTCCGGCTTCGACCTTGCCGCCATGGTGCGGCGGCACGAGAGCCTGTACCTCAGTCTGCTCCCGGCGCGGGCAGGGCGACTCGGCGCGCCGGCCTGAGCCGGCGGAGCGCGCCGGCGATCCCCCCGCGCTCGCCGGCGCTCAGGAAGCCGCTCGCCAGGAGCAGCGCCGGCAGCCCCGCCAATGCCAGGATCGCGTGCCAGGCCACGGAGAGCGGCGAGCCGTCGGGCGGCAGGCGGGTGCCGAGCCAGAGGACGAGCGCGGCGGCGGCGACCAACTTGGCGAGGCGGCCGTACTCATACGGGATGGGGTAGGAGCGCTGCGAGAGGACCGCCGTGCCGGCGGCGAGGAAGAGGAAGGCGCCCGCCGTCGCCCACGCCGCCCCCATCATGCCGCGGCCGGGGATCAGCAGGACGTTAAGGCCGAAGTTGAGCCCCGCCGCCAGCGCGGCGAGCAACGGGAAGTAGCGGGTCCTGCCGCTCAGGTGCACGCCGGGGCTGACGCAGTAGTGGATGCCGTTGCAGGCATAGGCGAAGGCGACCAGCGGCACCACCTGGTAGGCGGCGCGGTAGCCGGCGCCGAGCAGCAGCGGCACCACCACCCGCGAGAGCAGCGACAGCCCGACGATGCCGTAGGCGAGCGCGGCCACCAGGTAGACCAGCATGCGGCCGTAGGTCTCCCGGTGCCCCTCGCGGTGGCTGATGGCGAACGATGTCGCGGGCCAGGCGAGCTGGAAGGGCCACACGACGGCGAGCTGCAGGACCATGCCGATCTTGTAGCCGACGGCGTAGACCGCGACCTGCGAGAGGCCGGTGAAGTGGCGCAGCAGGTAGCGGTCGGAGAGGTCCATCACCCAGCCGGCGAGGAGCACCGGCAGGAGCAGGGTGCCGAAGCGCAGCAGGGGAGCGGCGAGGCGGCGATTGAAGCGGCGGCGCGTCTCGCCGCCGCGGCCGATGGCGGCGAGGGCGATGGCCAGGGCGACGGCGTTGGCCACGAGGTTCCCCCACAGGATGCCGTCGACGCCCAGCCGGTAGTGGACCACCAGCAGGGCGTTGAGGCCCAGGGCGGTGGCGAACTGCGCCAGGGTCAGCACGCCGAAGGCGAGGGCCCGCTCCTGCGCCCGGAAGCCGGCGAGGATGACCGCCGAGACGCTCGACAGGAGGCCGGTCACCGCCGCGAGCCGCACCAGGGGGCCGGCCGCCGGCGCGCCCAGCAGCCATCCGGCGAGCGGCTTCGCCAGGAGGAGCATCACCGCCGTGCCGGCGGCGAGGACGGGCAGCTCGAGCGCCAGCGCGGTCGGCAGCAGAGTGGCGCGGTCCTCCGTGCCGGCGCAATCCCGGTGATAGCACTTGACGATCGCCGAGGGCAGGCCGAGCATCAGGCAGGCGAAGGCGATCGAGGCGGCGGCATTGAGCAGCTCGAGCTCGCCGTACTGCGCCGGCGGCACGAACCGGGTGTAGAGCGGCAGCAGCAGGAACGACGCGCCCTGCTGCGCCAGCGCCGCGGCGGCGTAGATGCCGCTCGACGACAGGATGCGGCGGAAATCGGCGGTGAGGTCGCTCATCGGCCGGCAGCTCGGCGGCTCAGGCGTGGACGGGCACGGCGCGCGGCTCTAGGAGGTCCAGGTAGAAGGCCTCGGTGCGCTCCGCCACCTCGTCCCAGTCCGGTTGCGAGCGGGCGTGGGCGGCGGCGCGCTCGCGCAGCTCGGCGACGCGCTCTGGGTGGTCGAGAAGGTCGGCGAGCACGGCGCGCAGAGCCGGCACGTCGCCGGCGGGGAAGGTCAGGCCGGCGCCGCCGATCACCTCGCGGTTCTCGGGGATGTCGGTGGCGACGATGCAGCAGCCGAAGCTGAGCGCCTCGAGGAGCGAGATCGACAGCCCCTCCATCGTCGAGGGGAGGATGAAGGCGTAACAGTTGCTCAGCAGCTCCTCGACGACCGCGTGCTCGACGCTGCCCAGGAAGAGAATCTCCTTCCAGGCGTCGCGCCGCAGCGCCTCGATGTAGGCGCGGGAGTAGCTGCTGCCGCCGGCCAGCACCAGCGGCAGCTTCCGCGGCAGCGGCCGGAGGGCCTCGATCAGCGTGTGCACCCCCTTCTCGGGCGAGATCCGTCCGGCGAAGAGCAGGAAGCCGTCGCGCTCGAGCCCGAAACGGCGGCGGATCTCGTCCGCCTCCCGCCGCGCCGCCGGGATCACCGCGTTCGGGATGCAGTAGGTGCGGCGGCCGTGCGCCGCGGCGTAGTGGCGCTGCAGGGTCCGCGACACCACCACGGTGGCCGAGGGCAGGCGCACGGAGGCCCACTCGCCCAGCTTGAGCGCCGCCCGCGCCACCGCCCCCCATTTGGCGCGCTGCCAATCGAGCCCGCGCACCGACACCACCGTGGTGTGGCCGAGGAGGCGCGGCAGCAGCGCCAGCGGCGCCGAGCCGACGGCGTGGTACTGCACGATGTCGAAGTCCTGCGCCAGGCAGGAGAGGGTGGCGAGGAAGCTGTGCGAGATCGTCTCCAGGTGCTTGGTGCGCAGGCAGGGCAGGCGGCGGATGCGGATGCCCCGGTACTCCGCGAGGTGGGGTGTGAAGTAGCCGCGGCAGTAGGCGGTCACCTGGTGGCCGCGGCTGGCCAGCCGCGCGCCCATCTCCTCGTAGTAGGTCTCGATGCCGCTGTAGGTGCCGACGACGCCTCGGCCGCCGATGAACGCAATTTTAATTGGACGATCGGGGATCGCGCGATCGAGCCGGCGGTCGGGGACCTGGCGCTCGGCCGGCTCGCGGCGTCCCATCAGATCCTCCCCACCTGCGGCAGGGGAGCGCTCGCCGCGTGGCGCTGCAGCAGCGTCACGGCGGCGAGCAGGGCCGCGGCGGCGAAGACCAGCAGATAGGGGACCACGGCGAGCGTGAAGCGCGGCGTCCCGTAGGTCGCCACGGTCATCGCCGCGTGGCTCGCCAGCACCAGGTAGATGATCATGTAGCGGCGCCAGCGGCCGAGCGACCACAGCAGGCCGCCGAGCGCGGGGAGGAGGATGGCGCCGTAGGAGAGGAGCTGCATGCGGCGGGCGAGCGGGTCGCGCTCGAAGACGGCGGCGCGCGGCAGGGGGCCGTAGGCGTTCCAGAGCTTGCGCGCCGCCAGCCGCAGGAAGGCGCGCGGGTTCTCGCGCATCCAGGCGAGCGCCATCCGGCGGTCGACGCGATCGCGCTCGAAGGGGTCGGCGGTCCGCGCCGCGGCGGTCAGGCCATGCCGCGCGATGAAGTCCCGGCCGGCCGCGGTGGCGTCGGGGTCGACGAAGTAGCCGTCGGCGATCGGGTTGTTCGACCACCAGAGCGTGGCGCCGCCGTTGCCGGCGAGCGGCCAGAACCGTCCGCCGGAGCTGGCGGCGTTGGCGAGCGGCACGCCGAGCGCGACGGCGCAGCAGACGGCCGCGACCATGGCGGGCGCGGCGAGAGGTGCCAGCCGCGCCAGCCGCGACCATCCGGCGGCGGACGGACGGCGAGCGCGCCGGCTCCAGGCCTCCACGCCGAGCCACAGCACGAGCAGCGGCGGCAGGAAGAGCAGGTTGGACTTGACGAGCACGGAGGCGCCGAGGACCAGGCCCAGGGCGGCGGCGCGGGCGAGGCCGCCGCGCTCGCGTAGCGCCATCGCGGCGAGCACGGCGAGGCTGATCAGCAGCACGAAGAGCGTCTCCGACATCAACCGCCACGCCATGTAGATGTGGCCCGGAAAGACCGCCATGAGCAGGCCGGCGAGCCGGCCGACCGTGGGCTGGAACAGGTTCCGGCCGATGAGATAGAGGATGCAGCAGGTGGCGGCCCCGAGCGCCGCCTGGACGAGGCGCGCGACGGCGAGGCTGGGGCCCGCCAGGCTGTAGAGGAGGCCCAGGAAGAGGGGATAGCCGGGTGGGAACCAGTGGTCGCCGTAGTGGTGGGCGACGACCAGGTGGCGCGCGATGGCGTCGTAGTCGGCGTCGTCGCCCCAGTCGGCGACCGGCGCGTGGAGGTCGTAGGCGAAGAGAAAGGCGCCGCGCAGCAGCAGGGCGAAGACGAAGAGCGCGAGGAGGAAGCGCCGCTCGCTCATCGGGCGTCTCCGCCGGCTGCGGGAGCTCGTGGGGTTCCAGACGCTCCGGCGGCGGGCGGCCGGTGGGCGAGGGCGCGGGCCGCGCCGGCCGCCATCTCGCGGTACGTCACGCAACCCTCGTGGGAGATCTGGCCGCTGGCGAAGGCGAGGACGAGGAGCGCGTTGCCGGCCACCAGGGCGCCGAGCGCCGCCGGCCAGACGAGGCGCCGCCTGACCGGTCGCTCCGGCGCCGCCCACCGCCCGCGGGCGAGCAGAGCCGCCAGGCCGGCGGCGAGCAGCGGCACGCACTCCATCAGATAGCGCATGCCGAAGGCGTGATCGCCCGACCAGTTGGTGGGGCCGCCCAGGCAGCCGACGACGTAGGTGTCGGCGAGGAAGAGGGCCACCAGCACCCGCGCCCAGACCGCCTGCGCCGCCGCCCACAGGAGAGCCAGGAAGCCGAGGGCCAGCACGGGCGTCCAGTAGAACGCGCCATGCTGGCAGGAGAAGAGGACGCGGAAGAAGCTCGGCGAGGCGGGATGGAAGCCGTTCTCGCCCAGGGTGAGCCCCCTCGCGCCCGCCACATGGCGGGCGCGGTACCGCTCGTCGCGGTGCCCGCGAGCTCGCCGCTGCCCAGCAGATGGGCGATCTGCAGGGCGACGGGCGCGAGACCGGCGAGCGCCCCGGCGGCCGCGGCGCGGAGGATGCCGGGCCAGGATCCGCGGGATCGACCCGACCGGCGCGCCGCCCGCACCAGCAGCGAGAGCGGCAGCACGGCGAAGACGGCGTTCTGATAGCGCACCAGGACCATCAGGCCGAGCAGCAGGCAGGGCGCGGCGAGGCGCAGCTCGCCGGCCGCGGCGCCGGCCTGCCAGCGCCGCCACCACATCAGGAGGAGCAGGGCGGCGAGGCCGAAGGAGGCGGCGTGCGACATCGTCGGGTGGAAGAGGATGTAGAAGAGGGCCGGGCTCGCCAGCACCATGGCGAGCGAGCTCAGGGCGGCGGCCGCCGGTCCCGCCACCCGCCGGCAGCCGAGGTAGGTCGCCCAGAAGCCCAGCAGGCCGTAGGCCAGCGCGCCGGCGCCGTAGAAGACCTGCGGCAGCAGGCCGTAGGAGTCGGGCGCGCGCCCTTCGAGCCGGGCGCTCACCAGCTCGGCCGCATAGCCGGCGGCGTAGAAGGGCGCCATCACCAGCCCGCCGCCGATCGGCCACGGCAGCACGATGCGGTCGCTGGCGGGCACCCGCCGGGCGCTGAAGCGAACCGCCATGAGCACGTCGGAGCCGGGCGGCAGCCGGGAGTCGAGCTGGGCGTACTCGTCCGTGAGATCGGCGTCGCCGTCGACCACCAGCGAGCGCGCCATCATGAAGTAGGCCGCCCCGTCGCCGCGGAAGAGGTAGCCGCCGGTATGGGCGATGAGCGCCGGGAACACCAGCGCGCCGGCGGCCAGCGCCAAGGCGACGGACAGCAGCACGGCGCGGCGCGGCAGCTCCGAGGCAGCCGAGGAGAACGACGCCCCCGGCGCCGGGCGCGGGGCCGCCGGCGAGGTCAAACCGCCCCGGAGCCCTTGAAGACGGCGGGAATGGTCTGCAGCAGGATCTTCAGGTCCAGCCACAGCGACCAGTGGTCGATGTACTGCATGTCGAGCTCCATCCACTTCTCGAAGGGCAGGATGCTCCTGCCGTTCACCTGCCACAGGCAGGTGATGCCGGGGCGCACGCTGAAGCGGCGGCGGTGCCAGTCGTGGGCGAAGCCCTCGTAGTCGCGCACCGGCAGCGGCCGCGGCCCGACCAGGCTCATGTCGCCGGCGAGGACGTCGAAGAGCTGCGGCAGCTCGTCGAGGCTGGCTTGGCGCAGGAAGGCGCCGAGCGCCGTCAGGCGCGGGTCGCGGCGGATCTTGAAGACCGGACCGCTCACCTCGTTGAGATGGGCGAGCTCGGCGAGCCGGTTCTCCGCGTCGACCTCCATGGTGCGGAACTTGTGGACGAGGAAGCGGCGCTTGTGGAGGCCGATCCGCTGCTGGGTGAAGAAGACCGGTCCGCGCGAGGTGCTCTTCACCAGCAGCGCGATGGCGAGGAGCAGCGGCGAGAGGACGAGGAGGAGCATGCCGGAGAGCGCCACGTCGACGGCGCGCTTGAGCAGCGACGGCCAGCCCTCCATGGTGCCGCTCCAGATGGTGACCACCGGCTCGTCCTCGAACATCTCGACCGTGGCGTGCGCGTGCTTCAAGGGGAAGAGGTCGGAGAGGAAGCGCACGATGACCCCCTGCTCCTCGCAGGTGGCGATGATGCGCTGCGCCCGTTGGTACGCCGAGCCCATGGGGAGGGCGATGACGACCTCGTCCACCACGTTGCTGCGCAGGAACTCGACGAGGCGGTCCGGCAGGGCGATCACCTGGTTGCCGCTGCGACGGAACTCGGAGGTGCCGCTCCACTCCTCGTCGACGAAGCCGAGGACGCGGTACCCCAGCCCCGGCCGCGTGGCGATCTTGCGGGCGAAGGCGGCGGCGCGCGCGTTGGTGCCGACGATGAGCAGGTTGCGCAGGTTGCGCCCGCCGCGCCGGGCGTAGCCCAGCAGCAGCCGCACCAGCGAGCGATAGGCGATGGTCAGGCCGGTGGCCGCCAGCCAGAAGACGGCGAAGAAGCGGGGTGTCGCCAGCCGGAGATGGAAGAGGAACGCGATGTTGAGCAGCCCGAGCGTCCCCCAGGAGGTCGCCTGCACCGCCTGCCGCGTCTTCGTCCAGCGCGAGGACAGGCGGGCCGAGCGGTACATCCCATGAAGGGTGAAGACGAAGTGCCAGAGGAAGAGGAGAAGGAAGAAGACCGTGAAGTTGGAGACGCGGATGCGCATCGCCAGGAAACGTCCCAGCGACATACTGCCGGACACAAAGTCGCTGGCGAAGACGAAGGCTGCCGACATCATCAGCAGGTCACCCGACTTGAGGCCGATTGCCAGGATCCGGCGGCGCAAGGGCATTCGTGGAAGCTCCTATGAAAGCGAGGTAACGCAAATGCAAGCCACACGCCAGGCGGGGGGCGGAGCGTCTATGCGACAGGGGTCAATAACCATGTTGTTACAAAGCTATGAGCGAATAAAAGTGCGGACACCCAGAAGGAGATCGAGCAGCTAGGACTGGCACGGCTTTCGCTTCATAATGGCGCGCAGGCTGATCGTCCAACATTTAGAAGAGCGCTAGCGGGGTCAGAATCGCATGCCCATCGCCGCACCTGCCTTCGCGGCACCGGAGCCGGAGCCCCGACCTGCCGCGGGGCGAGCGGCACATCCTGACGGTCGTCCTCGAGGACTACTTCCAGGTGTCGCCGCTGGCGAGCGTGATCCCGACGCGGCCAGTGGTATCGCTTCGAGACGCGGGTCGAGAGGAACACCGGCAAGGCGCTCGACCTCCTCGACGAGTTCGGCGTCAAGGCGACCTTCTTCGTCCTCGGCTGGATCGCCGACCAGATGCCGGAGCTGGTCCGCCGGGTGGCGGCGCGCGGCCACGAGATCGCCAGCAAGGGCTATTACCACCGCAGCATCCGGCAGCTCGGCCGCGAGGAGTTCCGCGACGACCTGGTGCGCTCGCGCGAGGCGCTGGAGCGCGCCGCCGGCGCGCCGGTGGTCGGCTACCGCATCGCCCACGACTGGTTCACGCCGCAGGACCTCTGGGCGCTCGACGTGCTCGCCGAGGAGGGCTTCGCCTACGACTCGAGCATCCGGCCGATCTTCCGCGCCTTCGCCGGCGAGCGCTGGCGCCGCGGCGTGCACCTCAACCGCTGCGGCGGCCGCACCCTGTGGGAGTTCCCGCTGTCGAGCTGGAGCCTGGGCGGCTGGTCGTTGCCGATCGCCGGCGGCAACTACCTCCGCCAGCTGCCGGCCGGCCTGATGCGCCACGCCGTGGCGCGCTGGCACCGCACCGCCCCGACGCCCCTGCTCATGTACTTCCACGTCTGGGAGCTCGATCCCGACCAGCCGCGGATCGGCGCTGCGCCGCTCTACGAGAGGGTCCGCCAGTACCGCAACCTGGAGCGCATGGAGGGCATCCTGCGCGGCTATCTCGCGGCGTACCGCTTCACCGGCATCGCGGACTACCTGACGCGCAGCAGCGTGGCGCTGCCGGCGCGGCCGCTCGCCGGATCGCTCGGCGGCGCGAGCGGCGGGAGCGCGCCGCGGGCGATCGAGGTCGAGACGGCGGAGCGCGGCGGGCGGCGGTCGACGGCGCTCCGCGACGCCAGCCGGTCTCGATCGTCGTCCCCTGTTACAACGAGGAGCTCATCCTGCCCTACCTGGCCAACACCCTGGCGAGCCTCGCCGCCGCGCTGGGAGAGGATTACGACCTCGGCTTCGCCTTCGTCGACGACGGCAGCGTCGACGGCACCTGGGCCGCGCTGGTCAGGCTCTTCGGCGGCCGCGCCGACTGCGCGCTGCTGCGCCACGCCGAGAACCGCGGCGTGGCGGCGGCCATCCTCACCGGCATCCGCCACGTCGACAGCGAGATCGTCTGCTCGATCGACTGCGACTGCACCTACGATCCGCACCAGCTCGCGCGCGCTGATCCCGCATGCTCGACGGAAGGCGTCGACCTGGTCACCGCCTCGCCGTACCACCCGCAGGGGACGGTGCGCAACGTCCCCGGCTGGCGGCTCGCCATGTCGAGGACCCTGTCGCTCGCTTACCGCCAGGTGCTGCACCACAAGCTCGCCACCTACACGAGCTGCTTCCGGGTCTACCGCCGCGGCGCTGTCGCCGGCCTGTCGCTGCAGGAGGGCGGCTTCCTGGGCGTCATCGAGATGCTGGGACTGCTCGATCTGGCGGGGGGGAGCATCGTCGAGTGCCCGGCGGCCCTCGAGGTCCGCCTGCTCGGCCGTTCGAAGATGAAGATCGTGCGCACGGTGGCCGGGCACCTCCGCGTCCTCGCCCGCCTCGCCCTCGCCAGATGGCTCCATCACGGCGCCGCCGCCCGTGCCGCCGCCGCGGGAGCTGCCAACCGCTCGCTCGCCGACAGGAGATGAACCGAGATGGCCGCTGAGATCGCTTCCCTCGCCGCCCTGCGGCTGCCTTCGGATCAGGACGCCTCCGGCCGGACGCTCGGCGACGAGGAGCTCGCGCTCGCTGCGCGAGGCGATCGGAGCGGCACGCTGACCAGCACCAAGGGCACGCACGTGCCGGCGCTTCGAGGACGCGCTTCGCCGCGATGCTCGGCGTGCCCGCACGCCGTCGCCTGCGCGTCGGGCACGGCGGCGGTGCATGCCGCCGTCGCGGCGATCGATCCCGAGCCCGGCGACGAGATCATCACCACGCCGATCACCGACATGGGGGCGCTCGCGCCGATCCTCTACCAGGGCGCGATCCCGGTGTTCGCCGACGTCGATCCGCGCACCTGCAACGTCACGCGCGGCGACGATCGCGGCGCGGCTCTCCGCGCGCACGCAGGGCGATCGTCGTCACGCACCTGTTCGGCAACCCGTGCGACATGGCCGAGATCCTCGCGCTCGCCGCCGGCGCCGGCATCCCGGTGATCGAGGACTGCGCCCAGGCGTTCCTGCGCCAGCGACCGGCGGCCGCGTCGTCGGCACGATCGGGCGCGTCGGCTGCTTCAGCCTGCAGCAGGGCAAGCACATCACCACCGGCGAGGGCGGCCTGGTCGTCAGCGACGACGACGCGGCTGGCGCGCCGCATGCGTCCTCTTCATCAACAAGGCCTGGGGCTACGGCGACGCGGCGCCCGACCACGACTTCCTGGCGCTCAACTACCGCATGACCGAGCTGCAGGGCGCCGTGGCGCGTGGCGCAGCTCGACAAGCTCGAGGCCGCCGTCGCGCAGCGCATCGCGATGGCGCGGCGGCTGACCGCACGCGTTGGCGGGGCTCGCCGGCATCGCCAGCCCCGGCGCGTGCCGCCGGGCGACGTGCACACCTACTGGAAATACTGCCTGTGCGTCGACGACCGGCGCGGTGCCCGGCGGCCGTCAGGCGCTCGGCCGGCTGCTCAAGCTGCGAGCGGCATCGCCTCGCGCGCCGCGCTACATCCAGAAGCCGGCGTTCCGCTGCGAGGTCTTCCGCGAACAGCGGACGTTCGGCGCGAGCCGCTGTGCCGTTCACGCTCGCCCGCCCCGAGGCGGTCGACTACTCGCCGAGCGCTTCCCCGGCACGTTCCGGGCGCTCGACACGATCCTCGTGCTGCCGTGGAACGAGCGCTACACCGCGGAGCACGTCGACTGCATCGCCGACGCGCATTCGCGGCGCCGGTCGCCTCGCTGCGCGGAGGCCGCGATGACGCGGCCGCCGCTCGGTTCGGGCTCGATCGGCGCCGGCGGCATCGCCCAGGCCTACGCCCAGGTGTTCCGCGGCCTCGCCGAGGCGCGCGTCGTCGGCGGTCGCCGACGTGCGCCCGGAGACCGCGCAGGCGCTCGGCCGAGCGAGCTGGGCTGCCGCGCCTTCGCCGTCCACGAGGCGATGGCGGAGCGGACGCGAGCTCGACGCCGTGTTCGTCTGCACGCCGCCGGCCACGCACGTGGAGATCTGCTCGAGTGGCTCGAGCGCCGGCGTGCCGGTGCTGTGCGAGAAGCCGCTCGCCATCGACGTCGCCGAGCGCCCGCCGGATGGTCGCCGCGGCCGAGGCGGCGGCGGTGGTCCTCACGATGGCGTCGAAGTTCCGCTACGTCGACGACGTGCGTCGCGCGCCGAGAGCATCGTCGCCTCGGGCATCCTCGGCGAGATCGTGCTGTTCGAGAACGCCTTCACCGTCGCGGGTCGAATGGCGCGGGCGCTGGAACTGCCGACCCGCGAGCTCAGCGGCGGCGGCGTGCTGATCGACAACGGCACGCACTCGGTCGACATCGTGCGCTACTTCCTCGGGCCGGTGCGCCGAGGTGCAGCGCCGTCGAGGGCAGGCGCGTCCAGCGGCCTGGACGTCGAGGACACGGCGCAGCTGTTCCTGCGCAGCGACGACGGCGTGCATGGCGACCATCGACCTGTCGTGGAGCATCAACAAGGAGCTCGACTACTACATCGACATCTGCGGCTCGCAGGGCACGATGCGGGTCGGCTGGCAGGAGTCGCGGTACCGGCAGACGGCGAGCTCGGACTGGGTCGGTCTTCGGCACCGGCTACGACAAGGTCGCAGGCCCTGCGCCGGCAGCTCGAGAACTTCTGCCGCGGCGATCGCCGGCCGCGAGCCGCTGCTCATCACCGCCGAGGACGCCATCGCGTCGGTCGAGGTCATCGCCGCCGCCTACCGCTCGCTGCGCGAGAGCCACTGGGTGCCGGTGCGCCACGGGATCGAGGAGCCGGCGGGGAGCGAGGCTCCGGCGCTCGCGGCCGCTCCCGCCGCCGCCGGCACCGCCTTCCCCGCGGTCCAATGAAGGCGTCGCATCCACCCCACCGCGATCATCGAGGCCGGCGTCGAGATCGGCGACGGCACGGCCGTGTGGGACAACGTCGCACATCCGCGCGCCGGCGCGCCTCGGGACGAGACTGCATCGTCGGCGAGAAAGACGCTACATCGCCTACGGCGTAGAGATCGGCGACCGCGTCAAGATCAACGCCTTCGTCTACTCTGCACCGGCGTCACGATCGAGGACGGCGTGATGGTCGAGCGCCGGGACGATCTTCACCAACGACCGCTTCCCGCGCGCCACGACGCCCGACCTGCTGCGGCTCCGCGCGCTCGGGCCCCGACGAGCACACGCTGCCCACCCGCGTGCGCGCAGGGGGCGACGATCGGCGCCGGCTGCGATGATCGGCTGCGACCTCGACGATCGGCCGCTTCGCCATGGTCGGCATGGGCGCGCTCGTCACCCGCTCCGTCCCCGACTTCCACCTCGCGCTCGGCCGCCCGGCGCGCTCGGTCGGCTACGTCTGCCGCTGCGGCGAGCCCACCGCGCGCTTCCCGCACGACCTGCCGCCGGACGACCGCATCCTCGAGTGCGCGGCCTGTGGCCGGCGCTACGCCGTCGCCGGCGGCGAGGTCGAGGAGCTGGGCGCGGAGAATCGAAACGCGAGCGGGCGAAGAATGCGCGGATGCGTCCGTGACGTCTCCTGAATCGTCACCCGCCCGCTGGGCCGTCGTCGGCGGCGGCATGCTCGGGCTGACGCTCGCGCTCCGCCTGGCGCAGCAGGGCAAGCGGTCACCCTGATCGAGGCGGCCGACCGCTCGGCGGGCTGGCCAGCGCTTGGCGGCTCGGCGACGTCGTCTGGGACCGCCACTACCACGTCACCCTGCTCTCCGACCGGCGGCTGCGGCGGCTGCTCGCGCGAGCTCGGGCTCGAGGCGGAGATGGAGTGGGTCAAGACGCGCACCGGGTTCTTCGCCGACGGGCGCCTGCACTCGGTGTCGAACACGCGTCGAGTTCCTGCGCTTCCCCGCGCTCGGCCTGCTCGACAAGCTCCGCCTGGGCGCGACGATCCTCTACGGCTCGCGCGTCCGCGACTGGCGCGGCTGGAGCGGGTCATCGCCGCCGACTGGCTCGCCCGCTGGTCGGGGCGGCGGGCGTTCGGCGCGCTTCTGGCTGCCGCTGCTGCGCGCGAAGCTCGGCGAGAGCTATCGCGAGACGTCGGCCGCCTTCATCTGGGCGACCATCCGCGGCTCTACGCCGCCCGCCGCAGCGGGCTCAAGCGCGAGATGTTCGGCTACGTGCCGGGCGGCTACGCGCGGATCCTCGAGCGCTTCGGCCAGCTCGCGGCGCTCGGCGTCGGCCTCGAGCTGGGCCGTGCCGGTCGACCGCGTGGTGGAGGGGCAGAGGCAAGTGCAGGGGCAGGAGGACACCGGAGCGCTCCCGGCGAGACAGCGGCCACCTGGAAGTGCGCTTCCGCGACGGCGGCGCCGAGCGCTTCGACGACGTCGTGGTGACGCTCGCCGCGCCCGCTCGCGGCGCGGCTGTGCCCCGGCTCTCGCGCCGGCGAGCGGCGCGCGCCTCGACGGCATCCGCTACCAGGGGATCGTCTGCGCGTCGCTCGTCCTCGCCGGCCGCTCGGCGGCTACTACCTCACCAACATCACCGACGACGGGCTGCCCGTTCACCGGCGGTGATCGAGATGTCGGCGCTCGTCGACCGCGCGCGCCATTTCGGCGGCCACACGCTCGTGTACCTGCCGAAGTACCTCGCGCCCGACGACCCTTCTTCGCCGCCCGACGACGAGGTCGAGGAGCTGTTCCTGGCCGGCGCTGGCGCGGCTCTATCCGGATCTCGCCGCGAGCGACGTGCTGGCGTTCCGCATCTCGCGCGTGCGAGCACGTGTTGGCGATCGCCACCCTCGGCTACTCGGAGCGCTTGCCGCCGATCGACCAGCTCGGTCGCCGGCCTGCACCTGGTGAAGCTCGGCCCACATCGTCAACGGCACCCTCAACGTCGACGAGACCGTCGCAGCTCGCCGAGCGGGTGCGCGGCGTCGGCTGGGCTCGCCGGCGGTGGCGACGGAACGGCCTCGGCGTGCGAGCCGATGACGCCGAAGCCCCTGGCCAGCCTCTCGCTCGATCTCGACAACCAGTGGTCGTACCTGAAGACGCACGGCGATGCCGGCCTGGGACGCTGCCCTCCTACCTCGAACGCGTCGTGCCGCGCGTGCTCGACCTTCTCGCGGCGCGCGACCTCGCGGATCACCTTCTTCGTCGTCGGCCAGGACGCCGCGCTCGAGCAGAACCGCGACGCTCTTGCGCGCGCTCGCCGCGCCGGCCACGAGATCGGCAACCACTCCTTCCACCACGAGCCCTGGCTGCACCGCTACTCGCGAGGACGAGATCGCGGCCGAGCTGGCGCAGGCGGAGGAGGCGATCGAGCGCGCCGACCGGGCAGCGCCCGCGCGGGTTCCGCGGCCCCGGCTTCAGCCTGTCGCTCGCCACGCTGCGGGTGCTCTGCAGCGCCGCGGCTACCGCTACGACGCGTCGCACGTTCCCCACGTTCATCGGCCCGCTGGCGCGCGCCTACTACTTCCGCTCGGCGCGCGGCTCGACGCCGGCCGAGCGGCAGGAGCGCGCAGATCCTGTTCGGCACGCTCGCGGACGGGCTGCGGCCGCTCGCGCCCTACCGCTGGCGGCTCGGGGACCGAGCGGCTGTTCGAGATCCCGGTGACCACGATGCCGGCGCTGCGGACGCCGATCCACGTGAGCTACCTGCTCTACCTCGGCGGCGTCTCGCCCGCCCTCGCCCGCCGCTACTTCCGCACCGCGCTGCGCGCTCTGCCGCCGCGCCGGCATCGCGCCCTCGATCCTGCTGCATCCACTCGACTTCCTCGGCAGCGACGACGATCTCGCGCCGCTCGACTTCTTCCCCGCCATGCGCCGCCCCAGCGGCGCGAAGCTCGGCCGAGGTGAGCGACCACCTCGCCCGCCTCGCCGAGCATTTCCGCCCCGTCTCGCTCGGCGAGCAGGCGGCCGAGCTGGAAGCCCGCACCGATCTCGCCGAGCGCATCCCCGCTTCCGCGCCGACGCCGTGAGCTGAGGGCGCGGCCGGCGGCGCACGGTCCGGGACGGGGGCAGGCACGGGAGGCCTGCCCCTACGCCGGATCGTTGAGGATTCGGCGCCAGTGAGGCGAGCTGGTTCGATCTTCAAGAGAGAAAACAGACCACCGCAAAGACAACAGACGGCCTTTTTCTCCACACCAAGAAGCCTGGACGACGGCCAACTTGATGCCGGCAGTTGACACAAGGGAAATTCTGCCGGAGGATACCCGCCGTCGATCCGTGGCAATGGAGCTTTGGGTCGTCGAAAGGAGAATCTTTATGCATCACGATGGCGAAGTGTGTGCGATCCCGCCGAATGGCGGCAGGCCGGTGATTCCCCCGGAGGAGGCGCTCAAGGCGGAGCGGGTGCAGCTCTCGCTGCGCCGGCTTCCGGGCTGGGCGGCGACGTCGGACGGCGGGGGGATCCGCCGCGCGTTCGAGCTCGAGGGCGACATCTCGACGCTCCTCTTCGCGGCGCTCGTCGGCGCCAGGGGGCTGGAGGCCGGTCGCTCCACGGGGATCACCGTGTGCGGCCAGACGGTCGTCTGCCAGCTCGGCGCCGCCGAGGTCGGCGGCGTGACGGAAGAGGACCTCGAGCTGGCGCGGAGGATCAGCCTGTTGCAGGAGTGAGAAGACGGGCGAGGCCTGGGCTCTCTGTTAGGCGACAGTGTCCCAGACCCGCGCCCCCGCGAAAACCAAGGAGCAAACCCTGGCTCCGGCGGATTTCCAAGATACCACGCCGGGGCCGCACCCCTCGCGAGAGGGAAAGGAACGAAAACCATGACCAACCGTACTTTCAAGGAGAGCCTCGGCGACTGGCAGGTGCTCTACGACAACCTGGCGCCGCAGCTGACCGACATGCCGTTGCTGTCGCCGGACCATACCGCCCTCGGCGCTCTCCTCGGCCAGGCGCGGGACCTCGAGAACCGGCAGGAGGCGGCGCGGGCGCAGCTGCGCGACGTCAACCAGCAGCGCCGGCAGATGCTGAAGCAGGGCGGCGACACCAGCGGCCGCCTGGCGCTCGGCTTGAAGAGCATCCTGGGCGCCCAGAACGAGAAGCTGATCGAGTTCGGGGTCAAGCCGCGGCCGCGCAAGCTGCGCCGCAAGAAGGCCGCGGCACCGCCGCCGGTCGAAGCGGGCTCGGGCAACGTCACGGCGGGCGCCTCGGCGCCGCAGCCGCAGACCGCGCCGCCCGCGTCGCCGGCCAAGGCTCCGGCGACGTAGCGTCACGCCGCTCTCTTCTTCCCTGTAGTCATCGGGCGCCGGGGTCTCCCCGGCGCCTTTTTTGCGCTCGGCACGGGGCCGCGCGGGAGCGCGCCCGCGCCGCCGCATCTCGACCCTGCACGCCGGCATCTCGACCCTGCGCGTCGAAATCTCGTTCCCCACCGGCCCGTAATCGAGATGGAGCCGCGAAATCTCGCGAGGAAGCGACGAGATCTCGGCTTGGAGCGGCGGAGGGTCGAGATGGAGCCGCCGAGGGTCGAGATGGAGTGACGAAATCTTCGAGTTGGAGCCGCAAAATCTGGAGTTGAAGCGGCGAAGGGTCGAGATGGAGCGGCGCAGGCTGCCGATGGACCGGCGGAGGATCGAGATGCGGCCGCGACAGCTCGAGATGAGCCCGGTTCGGAGCTTCGGCCAAGGCGCCGCGGCACCCGAGGCGCAACGCTACCCCTTGAGATGCGCCTCGAACAGCTTGAAGATCCGCCGGTACTCGTCGAGCCAGCTCGTCGGCTGCACGAAGCCGTGGCCCTCGACCGGGTAGATGGCGAGCTCGAAATTCTCCTTCTTGAGCTCGATCAGGCGCTGCACCAGGCGCACGTTGTCCTGGAAGAAGACGTTGTCGTCCTGCATGCCGTCGCAGATCAGCAGCGGCTTGCGCAGCCCCGCCGCGTACTCGATCGGCGAGCTCGCGTCGTAGGCCTCCGGGTCGATCTCCGGCGGTTGAGGATGGCCGAGGTGTAGTCCTCGTTGTAGTGCGCCCAGTCGGAGACCGGCCGCAGGGCGGCGCCGGCGGCGAAGAGGTCGGGCTGGCGGAAGAGCGCCATGTAGGTCATGAAGCCGCCGTAGGAGCCGCCGTAGACGCCGACCCGCCGGCCGATCGACGCTGCTTGTGCTGCCGCGAGCCAGGCGACGCCGTCCTGCGAGGTCCTCGAGCTCCGGATGGCCCATCTGGCGGTAGATCGCCGTGCGCCAGTCGCGGCCGTAGCCCGCCGAGGCGCGGTAGTCCATGTCGAGCACCACGTAGCCGTGGCGGGTCAGGAAGGTGTTGAACATGAACTCGTGGAAGTAGTAGGACCAGCCGGAGTGGGCCTCCTGCAGGTAGCCGGCGCCGTGCACGAAGACGACCGCCGGATAGCTGCGCGCCGGGTCGAAGTCCGGCGGCGTGTAGACCCGCGAGTAGATCGGGTCGCGCCGTGCGTCGACGGGATCGGCACGATCTCGGGCACCGTCCAGTCGCTGGCGAGGAAGGCGGCGGTGAGCGTGTGGGTGACCTGCCGCGCCTCGGCGCCCGGGCCGGGTCGTCCTGCACGTAGAGCTCGTCGGGCCGGGCGAGCGACGAGTGGGGGAGGAGGAGGCGGCGCTCGTCCGGCGACAGCGCGAAGGAGGTGAGGCCGCCCAGCCGGGTGAGCTGCTCGGCGCTGGCCGCTCGCGACCTCGACCCGCCAGACGTCGTAGTTGCCCGGGTGGTCGGCGTTGGCCGTGTAGTAGAGGTAGCGGCCGTCGCGGCTCGGCACCGGCGCGGAGACCTCGTAGCTCGCCCCGGCGTGAGCTGCCGGGTCGGCGCCGGCCGCCGACGTCGACGGCGGTAGAGCTGGGAGCAGCCGCTCTCCTCGGAGAGGTACCAGAGCGTCGCGGTTGTCGGCGAGCCAGCCGAAGTCGTTGAAGTCCCAGGTTGATCCAGGCCGGGTCGGTCAGCCGGTGCGCGGGGTGAGCCAGGCGGTGGGCGGCAGGTCGACGTGGCGAGCCAGCGGTCCTTGTTGTCGCAGGCGCGGAGCTCGAGGGCGAGCTGCCGGCCGTCGTCCGCACCAGGCGAGCCCCTGGACCTCGAACGGGCGCGGCACGTTCTTGTCTTTGTCCTTGTCTTTGTCCTCGTCCTGGCCCGCCGCCTCGGGCCTCACTCCCTGCGCCGCCTCCTTCTCCTCCCGCGCCGCCTTCGCCGCGGCCTTGGCCTTCTCCGCCACGTCGCGCAGCTCCTTCAGCGGATCGTCGAGGATGCCGGGCAGCCGGCGGGATCGAGGTCGAGCGCTCGTGGGCGCGGAGGTCGAGGAGCGTCAGCGAGCGCGCGACCGGCTTCTCGGCGCCCACCTTGGGGCGCGCGTCTCGGCCTCGACGTTGCCGCTCTCGGTGACGTATTGGGCAGCATCGTCTTGGGATCGTCGGCGTCCTTGGCCGGCACCGGCGTCGTCGACCAGCAGCAGCCAGTCGCCGCTCGGGGACAGGGCGGAGTCGACGATCTTGACCTTGTTCCCAGGTACAAGGGGAGCGGCGGCCGCGCCGGGATCGGCCCGCTGCTCGGCGCGGTCCTCCTCGCGCGCCAGCGTCGCGGTCGCTCTTGCTGCTTGCGCATCACGTCGAAGAGGCGGAGCTGCTGGGCCTTGAGGAAGCTGGCGGTCGTCCTTGTCCGCGGGGTCCTTCTCGAGCCGCAGCGTCGGCCGGCTGCGAGACCAGGCCGGAGCCGAGGTCGTAGACGAAGAAGTCGTCGCCGCGGCGGAACGAGACGCGGCGGTCGCCGCGCCAGGAACCGCGGCTCGGTCTCCGCCTCGGCGGTGCGGGTGAGCTGCCGCACGGCGCCGGTCGCGGCGTCCTTCAGATAGATGTCGCCGTACCGCGCGTAGACCTTGCGCCGGCGGTCGAGGCTCCAGTCGCCGCCAGGGGCGTCGGCCGTCCCCTTCTCGGCCGGCGGCACGACCCGCGCCGCGCCCGTCGCGAGGTCGAGCCGCACCAGGTCGCGCAGCTCCTCGGCCGGGCGCTTGCGCTCGTAGTAGACGGCGCGGCCGTCGTCGCTCCAGTAGGGGTTCTCCGGCGGATTGCCGATCCAGTCGGGGGCCGCCATGATCTGCTCCAGGGTGACCGCCGGGGCGGCGGCGCGGGCCGGGCCGGCGGCGCCGGCGCGGGCGGTCATCACAGTCATCACGGCGGCGGCGGCGGCGAGCCGCAGGGCGGCGGCGCAAGGTCTCGGGCTACGGGTCATCGTTCTTCCTCGCCGGGACGCCCGGTCATACCCATCCCTGGTCGCGGGCGAGGTTCGTCAGCTCGACCCGCCCGGTGACGCCGAGCTTCTCGTAGATGTTGTGCAGGTGGACCTTGACGGTGCCCTCGGTGATCGAGAGCTCCTCGGCGATCTCGCGGTTGTGGAGGCCGGTCGCCGCCATGCGGACGATGCGCAGCTCGCGCGAGGTGAGGGTGCGCCGCCCGCGGCCGGCGACCCCGTCGCGGTTGAGCATCCCCTCGACCGCCCGGCCGAGGAACTCGCTCTCCAGCCAGAGCTCGCCGGCGCGCACCTTGCGGATGCAGCGCACCAGGAGCTCCGGCGCCATCTCCTTGAGCACCACCCCGCGCGCCCCCAGGCGCAGCGCGTCCATCAGCTCGTCCTCATGGATCGCCCCGGTCAGCAGCACCGTCTGGATGGGGAGCCCCTCGCGCTGGATCGCCTCGAGCACGTCGAGCCCCCGCCGGCCGGGCAGCCGGAGGTCGAGGACGAGGACGTCGGGGCGGTGGGTGCGCACCGCCTCCAGGGCCTCGTCGGCGTTGACGCATTTGGCGACCAGCTCGAAATCCCCCTCCAGCCGGAAGAGCCGCTCGAGCCCGGCGAGGATCAAGGGGTGATCGTCGACGACCACCAGACGGATGGGCAGACGGAGCGGTGCGGGCACGGCGGAATTGGCGGCCATCAGCGGCTCCCCGCCGTCACCGGCAGGCTCATCTCGATGCGGGTGCGGCCGAGCCCGGAGTCGATGGCGAGCGAGCCGCCGAGCGCGGCGATCCTCTCCTTGAGGCTCACCGGGCCGAGCTTCTGGCTCTTCAGCTCCTCGTGCTCGTAGCGCCCCTTGAAGGGGAAACCCCGGCCATTGTCCGTCACGGTCACCTCCAGCGCCTGGCCCCGGCGCGCGATCTCCACCCGGACGGTGGAGGCCCCGGCATGCCGCGCCACGTTGAACAGCGCCTCGCGCATCAACCGGTAGAGCTGGCGCGCGAGGTAGGTCGAGATCTGGGCGTCGACGCCGTCGAGGACGAGCTCCACCTCGAGGCCGCAGAGGCGCTGCAGCCGCTCCGCCAGCTCCGCGAAGCGGACGTTCAGGTCGGCCTGGCCGGCGAGCGCCTGGGGCGAGGCGGGTTTGAGCTCCTCGATGAAGAAGCGCAGGTCGCGCTGATCGGCGGCGATGAGCTTCTGGACCTCGAGGAGCTGCGCGCGCGCCGCCAGGGGATCCTCGTCGAGCTGGCGGACGAGGGCCTGGAGCTGCAGGGCGGCGCCGGTGAGCGACTGCAGGAGGCCGTCGTGGAGGTCCCAGGCGAGGCGGATCCGCTCCTCGGTCGCCGCCCCGCTCCGCAGCTCGCGGGCGACGTAGAACTGGTCGAGCTCGGCGGCGATGCGCCGCGCGACGATCTCGCCGAGCAGCAGGTGGTCGCGCTCGAAGTCCTTCTTGTCGAGGGCGAAGAGGCGGCCCTCGACGCGCTCCGCCGAGAGCGGCCAGGAGCCCACGCGGTCGATCGAGAAGCGGCGGCCGAGCTCCTCGCCGACGGGGGCGCCCCGCCACAGGCTCACCCCCTCGGCCGAGCGGTACCATACCGCCGGCGGCCGCCGCCCGCGGGTGCGCCGGGTGAAGAAGCTGGTCTTGGCGAGCGGCTCGGCGACGAGCCGCTGGAACGCCGTCGGCGCCTCGCGGGAGCGCTCGACGCCGCCGCTCGAACGGTGGGCGAGGTGGAGCCAGGGCTCGTCCATCTCCTCCCAGGCGAGGAGGACGCGCGGCGCCTGCAGGATGCCCGCCGCCTGGTCGAGCAGGTGGGCGAGGAGCGCGTCGCCGTCGGCGAGCGGCAGCCGCGGCCAGGCCGCGATCCCCTGCATCTCCCGCCCGAGCCGCTGCTGGTGGGCCGACACCGAGGCGAGCAGCAGGGAGAGCACGGCGAGCCCGGCGCTCCACGCCAGCAGCCGGTCGAAGGTGAGGGGGAGGCCGCGGCCGGTGAGCGAGGCGAGGAATCCGCCGGCAGAGCTGGAGGACGATCCCCGCCAGCGCCGTCCAGGCGACGCCGCGCCACCGCCAGCGCAGGGCGCCGGCGAGTAGGATGAAGGCGAAGAAGATCAGCGAAGCGCCCGCCGGCGCCCCGGCGAGGAAGGTGAGGGCGGAGAAGGCGAAGAGGTCGAGGGCCTGGACCGCGGCGCGCCAGCGCAGCCGGATCGCCGCCGAGCCGCGGAAGAGGACCGCGAGGAGGAGCGAGAAGAGGAGATAGACGGCGAGGAGCGGCAGGGCGCGCTCCCGGCTGCCGACCGGGAGCGCCGCGGGCTCGAGCCCGACGAAGAGCAGGAAGGCGAAGCCCGCCAGCAGGCGCAGGCTGGCGATCAGGCGCTCGGCGCGATCTTGGGAGGAGTCCTCGAAGTCCATGCGAACCGCTTTCATCCGAGCGAGTGCCTGCGACCCTGCCGCCGTCGCCGCGCCAGCCGCGATCGACCCATTCCGCTACAGTCCACTAGATATACCGGGGATTATACCCATTGATGAATGGATATGGCACGTTCCTTGTTGCTAGGTTGACGCGGTGAACGACCGCAACCCCTGCCTCCTGCTCATCGACGACGATGGGGAGGACCGCGCGCTATCGAAGATTGTGCTCAAAGGTGAATTAGAGCATCTGGAGATCCAGGAGGTCTCCGACGCCATCGGGTTCGCGCAGGCCTGCAGCCGCAAGGACTTCGACCTCATCGTCGTCGAGCAGAAGCTGGGGTGGGCCGAGGGCCTGGCCGTCCTCGGCTTCGTCAAGGAGGAGCTGCCCGAGATCCCGGTGATCATGTTCACCCGCCACGGCAGCGAGGAGGTGAGCGCCAAGGCGGCGCGTCTGGGGGTCGACCACTACCTCACCAAGCGGACGGGGAACTTCCTGCGCCTGCCGCTCGCCGTCGGGTCGGCGCTCGAGCACAGCCGCTCGCGGCCGCGGCCGCGCCCCGCCCGCCTGGAGTCGCTGCTCGTCGAGGCGCGCATCGGGGTCTTCAGCGCCACCACCGGCGGGCGGCTGCTCAACGCCAACCCGGCCTTCCTCGCGATGCTCGGCATCGACAGCCTGGACGCCGCCGACCGGCTCGACCTCACCCCCCTGGTCGCCGTCGAGGAGGACGCGCGCCGCGCCGGCTCCGCCGGCTCCGCCGGTTCCGCCTCGGTGCCGCCGGCCGCCGGCGCGGAGGCGGAGCCGGCGCGTGAGATCCGCCTGCTGCGCGCCGACGGGCGCCCGATCTGGGTCGAGGTGATCCGCACCGTCCTGCGCGACCCGGATGCCCTGGTGCGGATCGACGGCCTGGTCGAGGACATCTCCGGGCGCAAGCGGGGCGAGGAGGAGCTGGAGCGCCGCACGGCGCAGCTCCGGCGCTCGAACGAGGACCTCCAGCAGTTCGCCTCCATGGCCTCGCACGAGCTGCAGGAGCCCGCCCGCACCGTCGAGCGCTACGCCCGGCTGCTGCAGGAGGAGTACGCCGGCAAGCTCGACGCCGAGGGGGACCGCATCCTCGACCGCGTGGCCGGCGGCGCCCGCCGGCTGCAGGACCTGATCGACGACCTGCTCTCGCTCGCCCGCCTGGAGAGCCGCGAGCGGCCGTTCCAGCCGGTCGACGCGGAGGAGGTCTTCGCCAATGCCGTCGCCGACCTCGGGGCCGCGATCGAGGAGAGCGGCGCCACCGTGACCCACTCCCGGCTGCCGACGATCCACGCCGATCCGGTGCAGATCCTGCGCCTGCTGCAGAACCTGCTCGGCAACGCCCTCAAGTACCGCGGCGAGGAGAAGCCGCGCGTCTTCCTCTCGGCGGCTCTCGCCGACGGCCAGTGGGTCTTCTCCGTCCACGACAACGGCGTCGGCATCGATCCCGCCGAGAGCGAGTCGATCTTCCTCCCCTTCAAGCGCCTGCAGCCGGAGGTGCCGGGCACCGGCCTGGGCCTCGCCACCTGCCGCCGCATCGTCGAGCGCCACGGCGGCCGGATCTGGGTGAAGTCCGAGCCGGGGCAGGGGTCCACCTTCTACTTCACCATCCCGGCGCCGGAAGCGAGATAAGCGTCCGCCTCGGCACCCAACGGACCCAGTGCACGGGGATCGTGCGGAGCGGGATTTAGTATAGAATCGGCAATCGTTTAGCATGTAGATCGATCTCTGTGCAAGGCCTGGGTCGGCCCTGACTTCTGGGAGGGCGTACGTTTGATCGATCGACCGATCCAGATTCTCCTCGTCGAGGACAGCCGGACGGACGCCGACCTGGTGCGCCGGCTGCTGGCGCGCGCCCCGCTGGGGCCGTTCCGCCTCACCACGGTCGACCGCATCGCCAAGGCCATCGAGCTCCTGCGCCGGTCTCCCGCCCTCGACGTCATCCTGCTCGACGTCTCGCTGCCCGACAGCGTCCACTCCTCCCTCGACTCGCTCACCCGCATCAAGGCGCAGGCCCCCGAGCTGCCGATCGTGCTGCTGACCGGCGTCGAGGACGAGGAGCTGGCCGCCGCGGCGGTGCGCCAGGGGGCGCAGGACTACATCCAGAAGCGGCAGGTCGAGAGCGCGCTGCTCGGCCGCTCCATCCGCTACGCCATCGAGCGCAAGCAGGCGGAGATGGCGCTGCGGGAGAGCGAGGAGCGCTACGCGCTGGCCGTCCAGGGCGCTCATGACGGGCTCTGGGACTGGAACCTGAAGACCGGCCGCATCTACTTCTCGCCGCGCTGGAAGTCCATGCTCGGCTACGAGGACGCCGAGGTCGGCGACGATCCGAGCGAGTGGTTCGACCGCGTGCATCCCGAAGACCTGATGATGCTGCGCGCCGAGATCTCCGCCCACCAGGGGGGCGGCACGCCGCATTTCAAGAGCGAGCACCGGATGCTCCACAAGGACGGCACCTACCGCTGGGTCCTCAGCCGCGGCATCGCGGTGCGCCGCGACGCCGGGCCGGCCCACCGGATGGCGGGCTCGCAGTCGGACATCACGGCGCGCAAGGTGGCCGAGAAGCGATTGGTGCACGACGCCTTCCACGACGCGCTGACCGGCCTGCCGAACCGCGCCCTCTTCCTCGACCGGCTCGGCATGGTGATCGCCCACGCCCGGCGGCGCGGCGGCCATCCCTACTCGGTGCTCTTCCTCGACCTCGACCGCTTCAAGAACGTCAACGACAGCCTGGGGCACAACGTCGGCGACGAGCTGCTGGTCGCCGTCGGCCGCCGCTTGGAGTCGCTGCTGCGCCCGGGCGACACCGTCGCCCGGCTGGGGGGCGACGAGTTCGCCATCCTCCTCGACGACGTCGTCGACGGCACCCAGGCGACGCGGGTGGCGCAGCGCGTCAACCGCGAGCTGGCGAAGCCCTTCGGCCTGCGCGGCCACGAGGTCTTCGTCACCATCGAGCCTGGGGATCGCGCTCGGCACGAGCTGCGACTACGAGCGCCCGGAGGACGTGCTGCGCGACGCCGACACGGCGATGTACCGCGCCAAGGCGGCCGGCAAGGACCGCCACGACGTCTTCGACCGCGACATGCACGACCGGGCGGTGGCCCTCCTGCAGCTCGAGAACGACCTGCGGCGGGCGATCGAGCGCGAGGAGTTCGAGGTCCGCTACCAGCCGATCGTCTCGCTGGCGAGCGGCGAGCTCGACGCCTTCGAGGCCCTGCTGCGCTGGCACCACCCGACCCGCGGCCTGCTGCAGCCGGAGTCGTTCATCTCGATCGCCGAGGACACCGGGCTGATCGTGCCGATCGGCTGGTGGGTGCTGCGCGAGGCCTGCCGCCAGCTCGCCGAGTGGCATGCGCTGCGGCCGGCCGGCCGGCCGCTGTCGGTCAGCGTCAACCTCTCGGGCAAGCAGTTCATGCAGGCCGATCTGGTCAAGCGCATCAAGAGGCTCCTGCGCGAGAGCGGAGTGCCGACGGGGAGCCTGCACCTCGAGATGACCGAGAGCACGATCATGGACCACGGCGAGGTGTCGCTCGCCAAGCTCTCGCAGCTGCGCAGCCTCGGCGTCAAGCTCTACATCGACGACTTCGGCACCGGCTACTCCTCGCTCTCCTACCTCCACCGCCTGCCGGTCGACGCCCTGAAGATCGACCGCTCCTTCATCAGCTACACCGGCGATGGCAACGGCCGCTCCGAGATCGTCCACACCATCGTCACCCTGGCCCGCACCCTCGGCATGGGCGTCGCCGCGGAAGGCCTAGAGACCGCCGAGCAGGTGTCGCGCCTCCGCGGCCTGGCCTGCCAGTTCGGCCAGGGCTACTTCTTCTCCAAGCCCATCGACCGCTCCGCCGCGGGAGACCTCATCACCGGCAACGTGCACTGGTGAGCGGGGCGCGCGTCAGCCCCCTCCCTCGCTCCAATCGGTGAGGTCGGCGATGGCGCCGAGCTGCCTTGCCTTGCGCAGGTAGCGGTCGTCGGCGCTGACGAGCAGGGCGTCGCGTTCCAGGGCCACGGCGTGGTAGAGGGTGTCGAAGAGGTGGTGATCGAGAGCGGCGGCCAGCCGGATCGCTCGCCGATAGATCGCCACGTCCTCGGCCACCGGCAGCTCCAGGGCGTCGAGGAGATCCAGGGTGGGCTCGGCGATCTCCGGGCGGAGGCGGGTGACGACGGCGGCGACCTCCGCCAGCCAGTGCGGCGGCTGGATCGGCTCCAGGCTCCCGGCGCGAATCCCGGCGAGCAGCCGGAGCGCCTGCGGGATGTCGCTCTCACGCTCGACGTCCGGGAGCGCCCATTTCACCGCGACGCTGGCGTCGACGACGACCCTCAGGGCCGGCCCTCGCGGCGGGCGGTGGCGATCTCCTCGTCCGACACCGGGCGCTGACCGCGCCGCAGGTCGAGCAGGGCGTCGATCGCGGCGCCGCGGCGGCGCTGCCGCTGCCGCTCGTCGATGGCCTGCTGCATGAGCCGAGCGATGATCGCGCTCTTGTTCTCCCCCGCGAACGTCTCGTTGAACGCCTGCTTGACCTCTTCCGGGACGCTGAAGTTGACCGTGCTGATCGGCATGGCGGGGCTCCTGATGTTGAAATCTTCAACATCATTCTAGCAGGGAACCAGCCGTAGGGGCGGTCCTCCGTGGCCGCCCGGCTGGTCGTGGGCTATCTACCGGCGGGGGGCCGGCGGGCCAGCAGCGCTTCGAGCTGCTCGAGGCGGATCGGCTTGACCAGGTGCCGCTCGAAGCCGGCGGCGGCGCTCTGCCGCTCGTCCTCGTCCTGGGAGTAGCCGGTCACCGCCACCAGCCGCAGCGCCCCCAGTCCGGGCATCGCGCGGAGGTGGCGGGCGAGCTCGTAGCCGTCCATGACCGGCAGGCCGATGTCCAGGAGGGCGAGGTCGGGGCGGAAGCGCGCCGCGATCCGCAGGCCGGCGGGCCCGTCGTGCGCCGCCTGGGCGACGTGCCCGAGCAGCCGGACGCTCTCGGCCAGCAGCTCGGCGGCGTCGGCGTTGTCGTCGACGACGAGGACGCGGAGGGCGTCGGGGCGCGGCGCGATCCCGCGCTCGGGTCGCCGGCCGGCCGATGCGGCGGCGCGCGCGGGCAGCCGGACGACGAACTCGCTGCCGCGGCCCGGCCCTTCGCTCCGCGCTCCGACCGTGCCGCCGTGCAGCTCGACCAGGATGCGCGCGATGGCGAGCCCGAGGCCGAGGCCGCCCTGCGCCCGGTCGAGCGCCTGCCGCTCCTGCACGAAGAGGTCGAAGATGCGCGGCAGGATCTCGGGGCGAGGCCGATCCCGCTGTCGCGCACGCGCGAGGACCACCTCGCCGCCCTGGCGCGCCGCGCTGACCGCGATCTCGCCGTGCGGCTCGGTGTACTTGGCGGCGTTGTTCAGCAGGTTCGACACCACCTGCGCCAGGCGCGACGGCGTCGGCCTCGACGAGCAGCCCCTGGCGCGGCACGTCGAGCGTGAGCCGGTGCCGCCGCTCCTCGATCAGCGGGCTCGCCATCTCGATCGCCTGGGCGACGATCGCCGAGAGCTCGATCCGCTCGCGCTTGAGCTCGATCTTGCCGCGCGTGATGCGCGACACGTCGAGCAGGTCGTCGACCAGCCGCACGAGGTGGCCTGACCTGCCGCTCGATGACCGTGCGCTCCTTCTGCAGCGTCTCGTCGCCGCGCAGCCGCATGAGCTGCAGCGCGGTGACGATCGGCGCCAGCGGGTTGCGCAGCTCGTGGCCGAGCATGGCGAGGAACTCGTCCTTCGAGCGGTTGGCGATCTCGGCCTGGGCGCGGGCCTCGCGCTCGAGGACGAGGAGCTGCTGGCGCTCGGCGTCGGCGCGCTTGCGGTCGCTGATGTCGGAGAAGGCGTTGACCGCGGCGACGATGCTGCCGTCGGCGCCGTAGACCGGCGCGGCGCTGGCCGAGAGGGTGTGCAGAGTGCCGTCGGGGCAGCGGTAGAGGATCTCTTGATCGCTCACCATCTCGCCGGCGAGGGCGCGGGCGAGCGTGTACTCGCCGGCGGCGAACGGGCGGCCGTCGGCGTGCTCCGCCCCATAGGCCGCGAAGTCGCCGGCCGAGGCGGTGGGGAGCGGCGGATGGCCGAGGATCTCCCGCACCCGCTCGTTGGCGAGCAGCGTGCGGCCCGAGGGGGCGGCGGCGACGATCACCCCCGCCGGCATCTGGTTGACCACCGTCGCCAGCAGGTTGCGGGAGGCCTCGACCTCGCGGCGCGCCCGCACCTGCGCGGTGACGTCGACGGCGACGGCCATGATGCCGAAGACCTCGCCGGCCGCGTCGCGCATCGGCTGGGCGGTGAACTGGAAGTAGGCGTCCTCGACCGCCCCGTCGCCCTGGCGGGCGAGCGGCGTCAGGAACTCGTCCGCCTTGAAGGGCTCGCCGCGGGTGTAGACCCGCGTCAGCGTGCGGAAGATCGGGGCGTCCGCCGGCAGCTCGGGAAAGACCTCTCGTATCGGCTTGCCGACGAACGCCGAGCGGCCGACCATCCGCTCGTATAGCGGGTTGGCGAGGTCGTAGACGAGCGCCGGGCCCAGCATGACGCACACCGGCACCGGCGCCTGCATGAGCTGGGAGTAGAGCCGCCGCCGGGCGCGGTCGGCCTCCGTGCGCAGCCGCGAGATCTCGAGATGCGTGCCGACGCGGGCGAGCAGCTCGCGCCCGGAGAAGGGCTTGACCAGGTAGTCGTCGGCGCCCGCCTCGAGGCCCTCGAGGCGCGACTCCTCGCCGGCCCGCGCCGAGAGGAAGACGACGGGGATGCCGCGCGTCGGCTCGTCGGCGCGCAGCGCGCGGAGGAGCTGATACCCGTCGAGGCCCGGCATCATGATGTCGGAGAGGATGAGATCGGGAGACCACTCGCGGGCGCGCGCCAGGGCGGCGGCGCCGTCGGCGACGGCCTCCACCTCCCAGCGCTCGCCCAGCAGCCGGGAGACGTACTGGCGCATGTCGGCGTTGTCGTCGGCGAGGAGGACGCGCTGCGGCCGTGTCCGGCCGCCCGCCGCGGCGGGCGGCATGGCCGGCGGCGGCGCCGGCGTCCCGGCGGCGGCGTCCGCCGGCCAGCGCAGCGCCTCCTCGACGAACGGCGCGGCGCCGATGGCGGTCGAGGCCAGGCTCCGCGCCGCCGCGAGCCGCTCCGCCGGCAGGTGCGCCGAGCCGAACGGCAGGGTGACGGTGAAGGCGGTGCCGCGGTCGACGACGCTCGCGACCGCCACCGTGCCGCCGTGCAGCCCGACCAGCTCCCGCACCAGGGCGAGCCCGATCCCGGTGCCCTCGTGCGTGCGCGAGCGCGTCCCGGGGACGCGGTGGAAACGATCGAACAACAGGGGGACCTGCTCGGCGGCGATGCCGGTGCCGGTGTCGCGGACGGTGAGGACGGCGCGGTCGCCGACGCGGCGGAGCGCCACCCCGATCTCCCCCGCGAAGGTGAACTTGAGCGCGTTCGAGAGCAGGTTGAGGACGATCTTCTCCCACATGTCGCGGTCGACCAGGACCGCCTCGCCGAGCGGCTCGACGTCGAGCTCGAGGCGCAGGCCGGCGCGCTCGATGGCGGACTGGAAGACGCTCGCCAGATCGCGCGTGAGAGCGCCGAGGTCCGTCGGCTCGAAGCAGGCTTCGACGCGGCCGGCCTCGAGGCGCGAGAAGTCGAGGAGGGTGTTGACCAGCTTGAGCAGGCGCCGGGCGTTGCGGTGGACGAGCTGCCAGCGCTCGCGCTCGGGCGCCGGCAGCGCCGCGGCCTGGCCGAGCGCGTCCTCGGTCGGCCCCAGGATCAGGGTGAGCGGGGTGCGGAGCTCGTGGCTGACGTTGCTGAAGAAAGCGGTCTTCGCGCGGTCGATCTCCGCCAGCGCCGCGGCCTGCGCCCGCGCCTCGGCGAGGGCCCGCGCGTTGGCGATGGCGGTGGCGATCTCGCCGGCGACCAGGGCGAGGAAGCTGCGGTAGCTCTCGTCGAGGCTGAGCCGCGGGCTCGCCGCGGCGACCAGCACGCCGGCCGGCCGGGCCGCTCCCGGCCGCGCGATGGGGAGCGCCAGGGCGCGCCGCGGCCGCGGCGGCTCGCCGCCGGCATCGAGCCGGTCGATGCCGGCGGGCAGCTCCTCGACGAGCCGCGCCGTGCCGCTCGCCACGACCGCCGCGAGCGGCCACGGCGAATCCTCCGCGGCGGGGCCGGTCGCGAGGTCGATCGGCGAGAGGGCTGGCGGGAGATCCCGCCGGCATCCCCGCCGCTCCGGCGAGCCGCGCGCTGCGGCCGTCGGGGGCGAGGAGATAGAGGAGGGCGAAGGGCAGGTCGGCCGGGTTCTCCCCCAGCACCTCGGCGGCGGCGGCGCAGGCCGACTCGGCGGTCGCCGCCTCCTGGGTCTTGGCGGCGAGCTCCTGCAGCGTCCGCAGGCGGCGGGCGCCGAGGACGCGCTCGGTGGTCTCGGTGACGGTGACGAGGACGCCGCCGACGCTGCCGCCCTCCTCGCGGATGGGGCTGTAGGAGAAGATGAAATAGCACTCCTCGACGAAGCCGTGGCGGTCGAGCGGGAGGAGGAAGTCGACCAGGGTCGTCGCGGTCCCCCGCAGCACCCCCTGGAACATCGGTCCGATGATGTCCCAGATCTCGGCGAAGGTCTGGCGGGTGCTCCGCCCCATGGCGGCGGGATGCTTGGTCGAGCCGAGGATCGGCCGGTACCCGTCGTTGTAAAACTGGGTGAAATCGGGTCCCCAGGCGATGTACATCGGAAAACCGGTCTCGAGCAGGATGCTGAGCGCGGTGCGCAGGCTCTGCGGCCACGTCGAGACCGCGCCGACCGCGGTCTGCGACCAGTCGAGCGAGCGCATGAGGGCGCCCATCTCGCCGCCGCCGGCGAGCGGATCGGGTTTCGGCACAGGGCTCGAGCCCGGCCGCGCGGTGATGGCCTGCTCCGCTGCTTGGGTCGACATGTCGGAAAGACGCAGCTCACGCCGCCGCGCGCGGATCTCCCGTGCAAGGATTCTGCCCGTCGACGCCCCGCGGCCGGAGGACCTCGGATCTGGAGCCTCTGATAGGGTTGCGCCCTCGATCCGGAGGTCTCTCGATGACCGTGCCGCTCGCCGTCCGCCGGAGGCGCGCCGTCCGGCGCGCGCTCTGCTTCCTCGCCCTCCTGGCCTTGCCGCTCGCCGCGGCGTCCGCGCCGCCGCCCGCCCAGCCGCTAGCCGAGCCGGTTGCCGAGCCGCCGCCGCTGCTCGCCGCGGCCACGGTGCGGGCGCTGGCGGGGGAGCTCTCGGGCACCGCCGCGAAGCGGACGGTGCAGGCCCTGACGCTCTTCCACCGCATGCGCGGCTCGCGCCCCTTCCGGGCCGCCGCCGAGCACATCGCCGCCGAGGCGAAGCGCGCCGGGCTCGCCGGCGTCGAGATCCTCTCCTTCCCGGCCGACGGCGAGATCTTCTACGGCACCCAGCGCTCGCGCCCGGCCTGGGACGCCGACTTCGCCGAGCTCTGGGAGCAGCGGCCGCTCGCTGCGGGCACCGCCGGCTGGGCCGACGCCGCGCGCATCGCCTCGTGGGAGGCGCGGCCCATCACGCTGGCCGAGGACAGCGCCTCCGCCGAGGTCGCGGCCCGCCTGATCGACGTCGGCGCCGGCACCGCCGAGGGCGACTACCGGGGCCGCGACGTCCGCGGCAATCTGGTGCTCGCGGCGGCGCAGCCGGGGGAGGTGGAGGCGCTCGCCGTCGAGCGCTTCGGCGCCGCCGGCATCGTCTCCTACGCGCAGAACCAGCCGACCGCCTGGCTCGGGGAGGACGAGAACCTGGTGCGCTGGGGGCACCTGCAGAGCTTCCCCAAGACCCCCACCTTCGCCTTCATGGTGTCGCTCAAGCAGGCGCGCGCCTGGCAGGGCCGCCTGGCCGCCGGCGAAGCGGTGCGGCTGCGGGCGAGCGTGCGCGCCGGCCGGCATGCCGGCAGCTACGACGTCGTCACCGCGGTGATCCCGGGCGGCGACCCGGCGCTGCGCCAGCAGGAGATCGTCCTCTCCTGCCACCTCGACCACGAGCGCCCCGGCGCCAACGACAACGCCAGCGGCTGCGCCACCATCCTGGAGGTGGGGCGCGCCCTCGCGGCGCTGGTGCGCGCCGGCCGGCTGGCGCCGCCGCGGCGCACCCTGCGCTTCGTCTGGCCGCCGGAGGTCGAGGGCACCATCGCCCTGCTCAATGCGCGGCCCGACCTCGCGGCGCGGGCCCGCGCCGTGGTGCACATGGACATGGTCGGCGGCGATCCGGCGGCGACCGGCGCGGTCTTCCACGTCACCCGCACGCCCGCCAGCCTGCCGAGCTTCGTCAACGACGTGGGCGAGGCCTTCGCCCGCTTCGTCAACGCCCAGTCCGACGCCTACGCCGCGACCGGCCGGGCGGCCTATCCGCTCGCCGACCCCGAGGGGAGCAAGGGGGCGCTGCAGGCGGAGGTCGTCGACTTCACCCCCGGCAGCGACCACGAGGTGTGGAGCGAGGGCTCGTGGCGGGTGCCGGCCATCTATCTCAACGACTGGCCGGACCGCACCATCCACACCGATGCCGACGCCCTCGCCAACATCGACGCCACCAAGCTGCTGCGCGCCGCCTTCATCGGCGCCGCCAGCGCCTACTATCTGGCGAGCTTGGACGGCGGCGCGCCGGCGCCGGCGCTCTGGGAGGTGATCCGCCGCCACAGCCTGGAGCGGACCGCCGCCGCCCTGGCGCGCCACGCCCGTCTGGCGGCGCTCGCGCCGGGGTCCGGCGAGGCCGCCAACCTCCTCGACTTCCACTTCCGCTCGGAGCGCCGCATCGCCGGCTCGGTGGCCGGTTTCGCCGCCCCGCCGGCGAGCGCACGGGCGGCGGCCGACCCGTTCCTCGCCGGCCTCGAGCGCCTGACGCGCGCCGCGGCTGGAGAGCAGAAGCCAGAGCAGAAGCCAGAGCCGGAGCCGGCAGCGGCGGCCGCCGCCGCCGACCGTTCGCCGGTCTACCGCCGCCGGCCGGCGCCCAAGGGCCCGCTGGTCGGCTTCGGCTACGGCCTCCTCGCCGACCGCCTGGCGCGGCAGGGGCTCCCCACCCCCGCCCTGCTGGCGCGCGAGGGGCTGTGGGGCGACGGCTCGCTCTACGCCTACGAGGCGCTCAACCTGGTCGACGGCGAGCGCTCGGCGCGCCAGGTGCGCGACGCCCTGGCGGCGATCTACGGCCCGCTGCCGCTGGCGGAGGTCGCCGAGTACCTGGACGTTCTGGAGCGCATCGGCATCCTCGCGCGCCGCTGAGCGCGGGGCATCCCCGCGGCTCTACGACGTCGCCGCGGGGCTGCGGCGGCCGGCGAGGTTGGCGACCGCGATGGCAAGGCCGAGGGGGTCGATCGGCTTCTCGAGATGGAGATGGAACCCCGCGCCGAGCACCCGCCAGCGGTCGTCCTTGCGGGCCATGGCGGTGACCGCGGCGGCGGCGGTGTCGCCGCCCTCCGCCGGCGTCAGCGCGCGCACCCGGCGGATCAGGCTGTAGCCGTCCTCGCCGGGCATCTCGAGATCCGCCAGGAGGACGTCGGGGCGGTGCCGGGTGAGCAGCCGGAACCCGTCTTCCGCGGAGGCGGCGAGCAGGACCTCGGCACCCATGGACGAGAGGATGCTGTGGGCGAGCTCGCAGCTCGCCCGGTCGTCGTCGACGACCAGCACCCGCAGCCCGGAGAGGTCCGGGCTGGCGAGCTTGCTGGGGCGGGGCGACGGTGCGCTCGGATGCTCGCCGGCGGCGTCGGCGGCCAGCGGGTGGGAGAGCGAGAGCGGCAGGCTCAGCACGAACGTCGCGCCCTTGCCTTCCCCGGCGCTGTGGGCCTCGAGCTTGCCGCCGTGGAGCTCGGCGAGGTGGCGCGCGATGGCGAGGCCGAGCCCCAGGCCGCCCTGCCGTGCGGCGTGGTCGAGGCGTCCGCCTGCCGGAAGCGCTCGAAGACGTGCGGCAGGAACTCCGGCGAGATCCCGCTGCCGTCGTCGCTCACCACGATCTCGACGTGGGAGTTGACCCGCGCGAGCCGCACCTGGATGCGGCCCCCCCGGGGCGTGAACTTCACCGCGTTCGACAGCAGGTTCCAGACCACCTGCTGCAGCCGGTCCGGATCGCCGACCACGGGCCCGCCGCGGATCGAGGAGCTCGCCGCAGCGCGATCTGCTTCGCCTCGGCGGCGGGCCGGACCGCCTCGAGCGCCGCCTCGACGACCGGCACCAGCTCGACCGACCTGCACGTCGAGCCGCAGCTTGCCCGCCACGATGCGCGAGACGTCGAGAAGGTCCTCGACGAGCTGGGCCTGCGCCTTGACGTTGCGCTCGATGACCTCCAGGCCGCGCTCCAGGAGCTCGGGGTCGGAGGCGCGCGGTCCGCAGCAGCTCGCGACCAGCCGAGGATGGCGTTGAGCGGCGTCCGCAGCTCGTGGGAGAGGATGGCGAGGAACTCGTCCTTGGAACGGTTCGCCTCCTGCGCCTCGGCCAGCAGCCGGGCGCGCTGCTCCTCGGCCGCCGTGAGCGCCGCCTCGGCGCGCTTGCGCGCGCCGATATCGCGGGCGATCTTCGAGGCGCCGATGATCGTGCCGGCCGCGTCCCGGATCGGCGAGACGGTGAGCGAGATCTGGATGGGGCTGCCGTCGCGGCACCGCCGTTCCGTCTCGAAGTGGTCGACGATGTCACCGCGGCAGACGCGGCTGAGGACATCGTCCTCCTCGCTCCACCGCTCCCGCGGGATGATCATGCGGATCGACCGGCCGACCGCCTCTTCGGGGGGATAACCGAACATCTTCTCGGCGGCCCGGTTCCACGAGATGATGACGCCCTCCAGGGTCTTGCTGATGATGGCGTCGTCCGACCACTCGACGATGGCGGCGAGCTGCAGCGCGGCCCTCTCGGACCGCATCTGTTCCACGATGTCGCGGGCGATCTTCGAGACGCCGACGATGCCGCCGGCGGCGTCGCGGATGGGGGCGGCGGTCAGCGCGACCAGCCGCTCTGTGCCGTCGCGCCGCCGGAGCATGGTCTTGAGGTGCTCGACCACCTCGCCGCGGCACACCTGCCGCACCACGCCCTCCTCCTCGGTCCGGCGGTCCTCGGGGAGGATGAGGTTGACATGCTGGCCGACGGCCTCCTCCGGAGTGAAGCCGAAGAGCCGCTCCGCGCCCCGGTTCCAGGTGGTGAGGATGCCGTCCAGCCCTTGGCTGAAGATCGCGTCGCTGGAGGAGGCGACGATCGCGGCGAGGTGGCCGGCGGCGCTCGCGGGCCTGGGGTCGTGGGAGCTCATCTCGTGCCGGCGCGGATCATACCGCCTCTCGGCGGCGGGCTGGTCACCGCCAAGGGCGGCGGCAGACCCGTGCGTCGGCCCATCGTAGGAATGCCGGAATGCCCGAATGCCCGAATGCCGGAATGCCGGAATGCCGGGGCCGCGAGCAGAAACCCGCGGTGTATCATGCTCGGAGGATGACGGCGACGGTTTCGCTCCTGTTCCTCGGCCTGCTGCTGGGCATCCGCCACGCCACCGAGGCCGACCATCTCGCGGCGGTCGCCAGCCTCGCGACGCGCAGCCGGGGCCTGCGCTCGACCGTCGCCCAGGGCGTCGCCTGGGGCCTCGGCCACACCCTGACGCTCCTCGTCGTCGGCGGCATCTGCCTGCTGCTGCGCCTGACCATCCCGGACCGCGTCGCCGCGGCCCTGGAGGGGGCGGTCGGCGTGATGCTCCTCGTTCTCGGCGCCGACGTCCTCTGGCGCTGGCGCCGCCGCCGCATCCACATCCACGTGCACCGCCACGACGACGGCACCGTGCACCTCCATGCCCACGGCCACGCGGCGCACCAGGCGCATCACGAGGCGCACGCGCACGAGCATCCGCGCCAGCTCACCGGCCGCGCCCTGCTCGTCGGGCTGGTGCACGGCCTGGCGGGCTCCGCGGCGCTGCTCCTCGTCACCCTCTCGACGCTCTCGTCGGCCTGGCTGGGCCTCGCCTACATCGCCGTCTTCGGCGCCGGCTCCATCCTCGGGATGGCGGCGCTGTCGGCGGTCATCGCGCTGCCCCTGCACCGCCCGGGGCGTGTCCTCACGGGGTGGTACAACGGCATCGAGGCGGTCATCGGCGTCGCCACGCTGGCGATCGGCGCCTGGGTGCTCTACAACACCTCATGGTTCCGCTCGCTGCACGGCCTGCTCGGCGGTAGCTGAGCGCCGCGCCGGGCTCCCCGCGCCGGCCAGGGCCTGGCGGCGATCAGCGCTTTGGAGACGACGGTGCGCTCAGGTCCTGAGCGGCCGCCGTCGCCGTGCCGCAACGGCTCCGCAGCTCGCCGATCCGTTGCAGGACGTCCGGCGGAAGCCGCCGATGCTCGTCGTCCAGCCCCAGTCCTTTCAGGTACTGCTCGAGATCCGGTTGGCAGGCCAGGAAGAGGAGCACGTTCTCCGGCCGGTACGGCTGCTTCAGCTCCGGGAACCGCTCGCCGGGGACCGCCGCGATCCGGTGGATGACCGAGGGGTCGAGGGAGAGGTTGGCCGTGGCGAGCCGGCCGACGAGCCGCCGCTTGCCCCGGCCGGTGCGAAAGCGCAGCGCGTCGAGGACGCGATAGACCGGCGAATCGGAGCGGTAGAGCGCGTCCTGGGGGAAGGCGCGGTAGTTGGCGGCGAAGCGCCGGTCGACCTCGAGGCCGAGGGCGGTCGCGCCGTCGAGGATCCAGTGGAACGGGACGTTGGCGAGGCCGTCGTGGACGTAGCCGCCGCCGACGTTCGCATGCACGCCGGCGAACCACCGCTGCTCGAGCGTCTGCCCGTCGCGGGGGCGGTCCCAGATCTCGGGCCGGAAGTCATAGCGCGCCTCGTCGACCGCCAGCGCTTGGCGCGCGTGCTTCACGCACGCCGCCGGCTGGTGGTCGATATAGAAGCTCTGGCTGACCGTCGACGTGCTCGCGCCGGTCGAACGGAAGCGGGAGCCGAGCGCCATCACCGTGTCCCAGACGCCGAGGAGCTCGACGTCGATCGCCTGGAACGGCTCCAGCGGCGGCAGCGGCCGTCTCTCCGCGGCGCGCTCCCGGTCGATCCGGGCGATCACCTCGTCGCGGCTCGCCTCGCCGCGGGAGACGACGAACTCGCGGAAGAGCTGGGGCAGGTAGTAGGCGTCGCTCTTGACCGGCAGGCCGCCCGCCCAGTCCAGGAAGTGCGTCAACGCTCGCGCCGTCGCGGCGCCGCGGCTGAACCCGAAGAGGAAGACCTGGTCGCCTTCCTGGTAGTTGAGCGCGAGGAAGCTGAGGGCGTTCTCGATGTTGGCCTCGAAACCGGCGCCCCAGGCGCCGCCGAGCGCCCGGTCGGAGAGGTGGAGCAGGCGATTCGGCAACCCCGGATAGATGGCGATCGAGCCCACGCCGACGTCGTAGAAGGCGATCTGCTCGACGGCTCCCGCGCCGCCGCGGGGCAGCACGCTCCGGCAGAGCTTGAGGACGTTGGTGGGCTTCAGGACGGAGTGGCCGTCGCTGCGGCGTTGCTCGTCGTAGGCGCTGTTCCAGGTGCCGTCGAGGCAGAGGACGAGGCGGCGGGGATCGCGGGTCGGCCGGGGGCTGGGTTCTGGATTGGTCATGGCGGAATGGGGTCGGGCGGCGGTCAGCGCCAGAAGGCCAGCGAACAGGACGGCCAACGACAGTGGATCACGGTGAGGCGATCGAACAGTACCGCGGTTCATGCGCAGCTCCTTTGCCGATGCTCGGGCCACTCCTTAGGACGGCCGCGAAGCGCGATTCCCCTCGCACCGGGAGCGGCGGCTCGCGGGCGGGCCGCCGTCCAGCTCCGGCATATCGCTTGCACAGTTGGCCGCCCGGAGGTACCCGAAGCCGTCTGTACAGCTGCCAGGTATGGCTTCGCCACATCACGCACATGCCCGTGCTCCCCTTCAAGCTCCGCCACCTGAAACGCTACCGCGAGATCTCGCGCCTGCTGCGCCACGTGCGGCCGGAGCTCTGGCAGGGCAGCGGACTGGAGAGCGACGGGCTGGCCGACGTCGACGAGGCGGGGAGCGCCGAGGACGCGGCGGGCCTGGCGGCGGACCTCGAGGCGCTGGGGCCGACGTTCATCAAGCTCGGCCAGCTCCTCTCCACCCGTGCCGACCTGCTGCCGCTGCCGTATCTCAAGGCGCTCACCCGGCTCCAGGACCGGGTGGCTCCGTTCCCGTTCGCGGAGGTCGAGGCGATCGTCGCGAGCGAGCTCGGCGTCCGCCTCTCCAAGGCCTTCTCGGAATTCGAGCCCACCCCGCTCGCCGCGGCCTCCCTCGCCCAGGTCCACCGGGCCGCGCTGCGCGACGGGCGGCCGGTCGCGGTCAAGGTCCAGCGGCCCGGCGTGCGCGAGCGGATCGTCGAGGACATGGAGGTGCTCGGCGAGGTCGCCGAGGTCCTCGAGCGCCACACTGAGCTCGGCGACCGCTACGAGCTCGGGCGCCTGCTCGAGCAGTTCCGCGCCAGCCTGCTGCGCGAGCTCGACTATCGCCAGGAGGCGCAGAACCTGTCGACGCTCGCCGCCAACCTGGCGGAGTTCGACCGCATCGTGGTGCCGGCGCCGGTGCTCGACTACACCACCGGGCGGGTGCTGACCATGGACTTCATCCAGGGGCGCAAGGTGACGGCGTTGAGCCCGCTGGCGCGCCTGGAGATCGACGGCGCCGCGCTCGCCGAGCAGCTCTTCTCGGCCTACCTCAAGCAGTTCCTGGTCGACGGCTTCTTCCACGCCGACCCGCATCCGGGCAACGTCTTCCTGACCGGCGACGGCCGGCTCGCCCTGCTCGATCTCGGCATGGTGGGCCACATCCCGCCGCAGCTGGCGGAGAGCCTGCTCAAGCTGCTGCTGGCGGTCGCCGAGGGCCGCGGCGAGGAGGTGGCCACTCTCGCCCAGCGGATGGGGCGCACGACCGACGCCTTCGACGAGCGCGAGCTGCGGCGGCGCCTGACGGAGCTGGTGGCGCGGTACCAGGGGACGACCCTCGCCGACCTCCAGGTGGGCCGGACCATCCTCGAGATCTCCCGCGCCTGCGGCGAGAGCGGCGTCCTGCCGCCGCACGAGCTCGCCATGCTGGGCAAGGCGCTCTTGAACCTCGACGAGGTCAGCCGCACCCTCGATCCCGATCTCGACCCCAACGCCGTGGTCCGCCGCCACTCGATGGAGCTCCTGCGCCGGACGATGTGGAAGAGCGCCTCGCCGGGGCATCTGTTCAACGCGGTGATGGACGCCAAGGAGTTCGCCGAGATGCTGCCGGGCCGCATCAACCGGATCCTGCGGCGGATCGCCGACAACGACCTGCGGGTGCGCGTCGACTCGATCGACGAGCACCTGCTGATGGCGGGCTTCCAGAAGATCGCCAACCGCATCACCATGGGGCTGGTGCTCGCCGCCCTCATCCTCGGCGCCGCCATGCTGATGCGGGTGGACACCGGCTTCCGCATCTTCGGCTACCCCGGCCTCGCCCTCCTCCTCTTCCTCGCCGCCGCCGCCTGCGGTGTCGCGCTGCTGGTCAACATCCTCTTCTACGACGAGCGCGCCGCGCGCCCCCGTCCCGGCCGGCGAGCGCCGCCGCGCTAGGGAGCGCTGAGACTCGCCGATCAGGGGATCAGGAGGATCTTCCCCGTGCTCTCGCGGCTCTCGAGGAGGCGGTGGGCCTCGGCGCCGGCGGCGAGGGGGAAGCGGCGAACGGGGCCGAGCCGCAGGTCGCCGCTGGCGACCCAGTCCCAGAGCGCCTGGGCGCGGCGGCGCCGCTCCGCGGCGGAGGTGAGGACGTTCCACAGGTCGCCGCCGGTCAGCGTCTTCGAGGTGTCCATCAGCATGCGCGGGTCGACCGGCTCGGGGTCGCCGCCCGCCATGCCGTAGAAGACCACGGTGCCGCCTTTGCGCACGGCGGCGAAGCTGTCGCCGAGGGTCGAGCCCACCGAGTCGTAGGCGACGTCGAGGCCGGGAGAATGGCCGCCGGCGCCGGCCGCTTCGGCGTGCCGGGCCGCTCGGGAGGCGGCGGCGAAAGCGGCGGCCTGCGCCTTCCAGTCGCCGCCGTAGAGCGCCACCTCGTCGGCGCCGGCGGCGAGCGCCGCCCGGCGCTTCGGCTCGGAGGAGGTGAGACCGAAGACCCGCGCGCCGCGGCGGCGGGCGATCTGGGTGAGGAGCTGGCCGACGCCGCCGGCCGCCGCGTGCACGAGGGCGAGGGTGCCGGGGGTGACGCGATAGCTGTCGTGGGTGAGGTAGTGGGCGGTCAGGCCCTGGAGCAGCAGCGCGGCCGCGGTATCGAAGGAGATCGAGGGCGGCAGGGGGATCGCACGGTCGGCCGGGACGGCGACGAGCTCGGCATTGGCGAAGGGGACGTCGGCGAACGCGACGCGGTCGCCGGCTCGGAAGGCGGGCGGGCCCGCGGTCTCCGCCTCACCTTCCTCGACGGCGTCCTCGACGACTCCCGCTCCCTCGTAGCCGAGGACGTACGGCGGCTGCCCGGCCAAGTGGTAGTTGCCGCGCCGGCGATAGACGTCGGCGAAGTTGAGGCCGATGGCCCGCATGCGGACCAGCAGCTCGCCGGGCCGCGGCCGGGGGGCAGGAAGCTCGCGGAGCGCCAGCACCTCCGGGCCGCCGAAGCGGTCGAAGCCGAGGGCTTTCATGCCGGTGGCGGGGTCCTCCCCGGCGCCTACGGCAGCGGCAGCGGTTTGACGCGCGTCGCCGGGTCCCCCAGCAGGGTGTAGAGGTCGAGGGTGGCCGCGACCCCGCTGCTCGCCTCGTCGCGGAGCGCCGCGAGCACCGCGTCGCCGAGGCGCGGGTTGGTCGGTTTGGCGAGCTCGCGGAGGAACCAGGCGCCGAGCGAGCGGCCCTCGACGTGATACGAGAGCCCGGAGGCGCTCCATGCCGCGACGCCGCCGCCGGCCGGCTGCCGCACCAGCTCCTCGCCGAGCGACGAGAAGCCCGGCACCTCGAAACGATTGACCGAGCAGGTGAGCGCCGCCAAGACGGGCAGGCGCGGCGCGTTCGCCAGGCCGGACACGTCGCCGGTGACCAGGAGCCCCGGCGCCGCCAGCCGGTCGAGGCCGCCATGGCCCAGGTAGGTCACGACGTCGACGCCGGCGCCGAGCGCCGCGAAGAGGTCGCGGCGCGCCGCGTCCAGCCCGCTGGCGCCGAGGTCGATCCGCTGCGTGCTCCAGGCGGGCGGCAGCTGCTGCGCCAGCGCCGCGCTGTCGGCGGCGAAGTCGACGGCGCCGTCGGCGCCGTCGGCGAGCGACAGCAGATGACCGGCCCAGCCGGTGCCGGCCGCCGCCTCGTAGGCGGCTAGCTTCTGCACCACGCCGCGCAGCTCGGCCGCCGAGACCACCGGCAGGCGGCCGATCGCGACGTCCGGCAGGCCGTCGCCGTCGGCGTCGGCGAGGCGGTTGTCCGACGCGAAGAGACCCCATGGCGTCGCCACCATGAGCGGCGGCACCAGGTTGCCGCCGAGGCCGAGGAGGTTGCGGTAGTCGAAGCTGCCGCCGCCGGCGAGCACGACATAGCGCGGCGCCGGGCTCCAGCTCGTGTGGACATAGGTGAGGAAGTCGTGCAGCGCGTGCGGGCTCGGCACCCCGTCGCCGAACTCGTCCATCACGTCGGCGACGTCGACGACGGCGGTGGACAGGCCCTCCGCGGCGCGCAGAGCGGCGAGCTCCTCGGCGGCGGCCTTCAGGTCCGCGGTGGTCACCACCAGGTAGTCGGCGCCGTTGGCGGGGGACCGCAGGCCGGCCGTCCCCGCGCGGCGAATCCACAGCGGGGCGCGCACCGCCGCCGGCCCGACGGCCGCGTAGGGCGTCGCCGCCGCCGACGGCAGCAGCGTGACGCGGGCGTCGCCCGGCGCCGCGTCGATGCGCAGGCCGGTGACCAGCTTGGGCCGGCGGGGTGTCGTGACGTCGAGCACCCGCACCTGGGGGCCGGAGAAGCCGCTCACCGTCACCGGGCCGCGGCCGTCGCCGTGGAAGGTCAGGGCGTCGCCCACGGCGGTGAAGGAGCGCGGGTACGCGGTGTCGAAACGGTCGATGTAGAAGATGCTCCCGGTGGACTGCGGATCGGCGCTGACCTGCACCTGGTTGCCGCTCGCCCGGAGCACGCCCGCCGGCACCGGGAAAGTCGCGCTCTGCGCCGTCAGCCCCGACCACTGCGTGTCGCCCAGGGCGACGCCGTTGAGCGTCACCTGGGCGTGATGGCCGGCGCTGGTCGCCCCGTGCAGGCCGACGGTGAGCTGCGCGGCGCCCGAGGAGAATCCCGGCGCATCGAGGGGGAAGCTCTTGGCGCCGTCGGTCGGATCGCCGGCGATCACGAAGTCCCAGTACCAATAATCCGAGTCCGGATCGGCCGGCACCACGACCGCCGCGAAGACGTCCCGCTCGGCGACCGCGGTGTCGGTGAAGGTGCCGCCGGGGCCGGCCGGAGCGGCGGGATTGCCGCCGCTCACGGTGTCCATCGCCACGCCGTCGCCGCTGCGCAGCCAGTAGACGTTCTCGGCCGAGTAGATGCTGTCGAGGGCGCGGCCCCAGAACAGGATGCCCTGCCCGGCGCCGTCGGCGATCCAGGAGACCGGCAGGCCCTGCTGGGTGAGGGCGAAGGCGCGGCCCTGGATCTTCTGCTGCACCTCCTTCGCCGTCGTGCCGAGCGCCGCCGCCAGCGCCGCCGCGTCGATCCGGTAGAGGCCGCTCGCGCCGACGCCGAGGGTGAGCGCCGCCTTCGGGCTCTTCGTCTGGACGACGCCGTCGGCGGTGCTCTGCAGACGCCGCGGGCCCGCCGCGGCGATGCGGCCGGCCCAGGTGGCGTCGACGTGCGGCCCGGCCGGCACGTCCTCGCCCGCGGGACGCTCGATCTCCACGTCGAACGGACCGTGCCGGCGCACGCTGCCGTCGATGGCCGTCTCGACGATGACGTAGCGCAGGCTGCCGGCGCGCGGCGCCCCGGCGTCGAGGACGCGATAGGTGCCGCCCTGCGGCGCTCCCACCAGGCCCGCGACGGGCCGCTCGTTCACCTTCACCCAATGCTCGCCGCGCGCGCCGAGGCGAGGTTCGAGGCGATAGACGTCGAACCCGGCGCTGCCGATCTCCGCCGCCGTGGACCACTCGACCACCGGGCCGTGGGGACCGTCGACGGCGCGCAGGCCGGCGACCACCGCCGGCGTGAGCAAAGCTTCCGTCGCCGCGAGCTCGCACAGCGGACCGAAGGTGAAGGTGGCGCGGGCCTGCGTCGAATTGCCGGTCTCGTCGAGCCAGGTCGCCCGCGTGCCGTTGCCCCCGGCCGCCGTGCCGGTGACGACGACGCGCTGGCCCGCCGCCGTCGGATGCACGATGACGCGGTAGGCGAGGAGCGCGGTGGTGCCGGCCGCGACGGTGCCCGGGTTCCAGGTGACGTTGCCGATGCCGCCGACCGCCGGCGCCGCGGTGACCGTGCCCTGGCTCACCTGGGCGATGCCGTCGTACTTGACGTTGACGGCCGGCCCCGGGACGTTGGCGGTGACCAGGTTGGTGGCCGAGAAGGTGATCGCCCTGGCGGTCGGGTTGGCCACCCGGACGGTCACCGTGAACACCGAGTCCCTGCCGTTGACGGGGGGGTTGGGGCCGTTGTTGCCGCCCGAGCCGGAGTAGCGCAGCTGCTGCTCCAGGTAGGGCTTGACCGGCGCCGCCCCGCCGTCGGTGGGGAGGTAGACGCGGTAGGCGTTGGCCTCGGGCTGCGCGGTCGGCGGCGCGTTCGCCGAGCTCGAGTTGCCGATGTAGTAGGTGATGTGGTTGTTGCCGTTGGCCGGGAAGTTGCCGATCGTCACCTCGAGCTTCCACAGCCCATAGTCCAACGCGTCGGTGTCGTTGGTCCAGCCGCCGAACGAGTCGGTGATCCAGGCGTTCGATCCCGAGAGCTGCGCGCTGCTGGCGGTGTGGACGAAGGCGGCGGTGCGGCTGGTCAGCCGCAGCAGGTCGCCGCCCTGGTTGGCGTCGGCGTGGTCCCAGTCGAAGTTGTTGGACTTGGCGGTGCAGCTCGCGGTGACGTACGGATAGTTGACGTAGGCCTGCAGCGTCGCGACGGCGGTCGGGTTCGAGATGTAGTTCTGGAACGACTCGTAGTAGATCGGGTACTCGGTGCCGCCGGAGGTCGTGTCGCCGTCGTGGGCGCGGATGCCGTAGCCGCTGTCGGCGACGCCGTTGCCGGCCTTGGAGCAGTCCACGCGGCCTTCCCAGTGGCCGTTGGCCGGGGCGACGTTGGAATTCGCGCCCTTGATCGCGATCGTCCCGCCGCGCCAGTTGGCATTGTTGTTCAGCGTATCGGTCTCGGTGCCGGTCAGGCCGCCGTTGGTCTGCGCCGCGTCGGCGGCGCCGACGGTGATGTTGTTCCGGCGCGCGTTGGCGCGCATCGTGGCTGTCGCCCATGTCGAGGTGTCATTGGCGCTCGATGCGAACAGCCGCAGCACCGTGGTGTTCTCGCGCAGCGTCTCGATGTTGGGCGTGACGGCCATATTGTCGGAGCCGCCGTTGGCGAAGTTCAACAGGGTCACCGGATTGATCGGATTCGCGGTGTCGACTCCGGTGTAGCGCAGGATGGTGCCGGCGGCCATGGTCGCGTTGGCAAGGGTGAAGGTGTAGGTGGCGGGCTCGGCGGATGTTGCCACGCGGTAGAAGACCGCCAGCTGGCACCCGGCGCCACAGTTGCTCCGGTCGATCAAACTCCAGCCGACCGGAGCGGTCACCATATCGCTCAAGGTCGAGGTCGCCGACGATGGCGATCATCAGGTCGTTCGGCGCCGTACCAGGGTTGGCGATCGCCAGGGAGGTGACGTTGTCGTTCCTCAGGGTCATCGCGGTGGTGGCCGCGCCGAAGGCGGGGGCTGCCGTCACCACCGCCGAGCTGTCGTAGAGGCTCAGCCACGCGTTGTTCCCGCCGGTGGGGACGACGGTGTTGCCGGCGCCGTAGCGCAGCGGCCGCGCCGCGCCGGTGGGATCGAGCAGGGTATATGTGCAGGTGGTGTCGAACGAGTTGTCCGCGGTGTGGGGGAAGTCCCACGCGTCGCCCGGAAAGCCGCCGGCGCCTACGTCGGCGTCGAAGAGGTCGACCACCAGCTTGCTCGCGCCGGGCGGCACCTCGATGAAATAGCGATAGAAGGTGTTGAGGCCGGCGCTCGAAGCGACGTAGTCGCCCACCGAGGTGGCGCTGTCGCCGCCCTTCGGCGAGAAGACGACGGAGCCCGAGGAGGCGGCGAAGGCGGGGGCCGCGGCGGCCAGGAAGCTCCCGGCGAGCGCGATCCCGGCCCTGCCCAGCAGCGTGCGGCGAAGGGAAGTCAGAGATCCGGTCACGAAGGACGTCATGTCGCCTCCTGGTCGGCCGCTCACCGCGCCGTCGCGCCGCCGCTACCGATGAATTTGATTCGGAGTGCTATAGAGATGGTACCACGCCGGCGGTGGACGCCCCGAGCCGCGGCCGGCCACAGGCGCTCCTCGCCGCGAGCGTCGCGATCAGTCGCCGGCGGCCTGCGTGGCGTGGGCGAACTTGAGGATCGCCACGAAGACGACGCCGCCGGCGATGTTGCCGAGCGTGGAGAGCGCCAGGAAGCGGCCGAAGTCGGCGAGCGTGATCCCCTGCCCGCTGAAGACTCCCGCCAGCACCTCGACGGTGCCGGCGACCGCGTGGGGGAGATGCGAGAAGCCGAGCGAGAAGGTCACCAGCCAGACGAAGAAGATCTGGCTCACCGTGTCGCGGCCGGCGGTGACCAACCAGGACAGGAGGCCCATCATCCAGCCGGCGAGGACGCCGCCCGCCAGCAGCACCCACCAGGGATGGTCGACCAGCCCATGGGCGATCTTGCCGAGCGCCCACGGCTCGATGACGCCGAGGGCCGGCCCCACCCACGCCGCAATCGCCGCGAACGCCGCCGCCCCAGCCTGGTTCGAGAGATAGATCAGGCCCCACAGCCGGAGGAGCTGCGGCACCGAGGCGCGGCCGCCGAGGACCGGCAGGACGGCGAGGGTCGTGTGCTCGGTGAAGAGCTCGGAGCGCCCCAGGATGACGAAGATGAAGCCCACGGCATACATGTTGGCGACCAGGATCTCGGCGACCGGGCGGGGGAGGGCGCCCGCGGTCAGCGTCGTCATGACGCCCATCAGGAAGAGGCTGAAGCCGACGTCGAGCCCCGCCGAGAGGCCGGAGAGCAGCAGCCCGCCGGTGGGCCTCTCGAGCTCCTGGATGCCGGTCGAGATCTCCTCGGCGAGGATCTCGCGGTAGGACTTCTGGGCCGAGTCCTTCTCCCCCGCGTCGTCGATCTCGCTATCGAGCCCCACGGCAGCTCCTCGCAAGAGAAACGACCGCGGGAGGATGGGGTCCGAGGGGAAGCATCGAGCTGCTTTCATGATACCGCGGCGAGGAGCGCCGGCAATCGCCCGCGGCGACAACCGGCGGCCGTCCCGCCTTGTACAATGGGCGACGACTCCGGAGGTGACGCATGCGGCAGCTCGCGCTTTCCTGGCTCTTGGCGTTTTCCCTGGTCTCCGTCGCCGCGGCTCCCGCCGCGGCGCAGAGCGGCGTGGGGGAGGTGTCGTTCGCCAACTCGGGCTCCGCGGCGGCGCAGGAACCCTTCCGGCGCGGGCTCGCGCTGCTGCACAACTTCGAGTACCCCGACGCAGCGCAGCAGTTCCGCCAGGCGCAGGCGAGCGATCCGGGCTTCGCCATGGCCTACTGGGGCGAGGCGATGACCTACAACCATCCGGTGTGGATGCAGCAGGACCTCGCCGCGGCGCGCGCCGCGCTGGGCCGGCTCGGCGCCTCCCCCGAGGCGCGGCTGGCGAAAGCGAAGACCGAGCGCGAGCGCGACTACCTGCGCGCGGTGGAGGTGCTCTACGGCAACGATGCCGGCGGCGCCGGCCTGTCCAAAGAAGAGCGCGACCTCCGCTACGCCGACGCCATGGCCGCGCTCCACCAGCGCTACCCCGAGGACGTCGACGCGACCGCGTTCTACGCCCTCTCGCTCCTCGGCACCGCCCATCAGGGACGCGACTTCGCCACCTACATGCGGTCGGCGGCGCTGCTCGAGGAGGTCTTCCCGGCGCACCCGCGTCATCCGGGGGTGCTGCACTACCTGATCCACTCCTACGACGACCCGATCCATGCCCCCCTGGGCGTCCGGGCGGCGCGGCTCTACGGCAGCGTGGCGCCGAACGCCGCCCATGCGCTGCACATGACGTCGCACATCTTCATCGCCCTCGGCCGGTGGGACGACGTCATCACCGCCAACGAGAGGGCGATGAGCGTCGTCGATCGGCACCTCGCGGCTCATGGCAAGCCGCTGATGACCTGTGGCCACTACGTGAGCTGGCTCGACTACGCCTATCTCCAGGAGCATCGGATGGACGACGCCGAGCGGCAGCTCGACGCCTGCCGGCGCATGGCGGTGAGCGCGGTCCGCACCCACGGCGAGGCGCCGCCCGGCGACGACGAGCCTCTCGTCGACGCCTATGCTTCGATGCGCCTCGTCCATGCGGTCGAGACGGGGCGGTGGGATGCCGCGGATCCCCTGGTGGTGCCGGAGGGGCGGTACGCCGGGCCGCGGTTCACGCTCGCCTACGGCGAGGCCCTGGCGGCCGCGGGCGGCGACCTGCGGGCGTTCCACACCGCCGCGGCGCGCCTGCGCGAGCGGCAGCGGGACCTTCTCGCGGAGCTGGAGAAGCGGCGGGAGATCGCGCCCGCCGACCGCCAGCGCGCGCAGATCGCGGTGCAGCAAGTCGACGCCCTCGAGCGCATCCGCGAAGGCGAGAAGGAGGAGGGGATCGCGGCGCTGCGCCAGACGGCGGACGGGGAGAGCGCGATGGCGCTCGAGTTCGGCCCGCCCTTCGTCGAGAAACCGACCTTCGAGCTCCTCGGCGACGAGCTCCTCGCCCTCGGGCGCAACGCCGAGGCGGAGCGGGCCTATCAGTCCGCGCTGGCGCGTGCCCCCGGCCGCACCCGGTCGCTCCAGGGCCTGCTCCGCGCCCAGCGGGCCCTCGCCCAGACCGCCGCCGCCGGAGAGACCCAGGCACGGCTGCGGCGCTACGTCCGCGCCATCCCCACCAGCCGGTAAAGGCGGCGGTCGCGGCCGGTGAAGTGACGGCCGCGGCGGGGCGGGCCGCCCCTCGTCGCGCCTCCCGCCGGCTCCCCGCCGCGGCCTGAGCGCCAGCCGGAAACCTCTCCCTTCCCTCGGCGCCGGATACGTTCGGTTTCGATGCGCGCGAATTCGAGTCTGCTGCACCTACCTTGAATGACATGCCCATACTGACCTTTCTCGATGCGCTTCGCGAGCGCATGGAGCGCCATCCCGACCGTCTCGCCTACACCTTCCTGAGCGACGGCGAGGGCGTGGCGGCGCGCTGGACGTACGGGGATGTCGACCGCCGGGCGCGGTCGATCGCCGCCCTGCTGCAGGGCTCTGGTCTCGCCGGCGAGCGCGCCCTGCTCCTCTACCCTCCCGGTCTCGACTTCATCGCCGGTTTCCTCGGCTGCCTGCACGCCGGCGTGCTGGCCGTGCCGGCCTACCCGCCGCGCGCGCCGCGGACGCTGCCGCGGCTGCTGGCGGTGGCGCGGGACGCCCGGCCGCGGGTGGCCCTGACCACCGCCGCCCTGCAGCCACAGATCGCGCGGTTCGCCGCGCCGAGCTCCGAGCTCGCCGCGCTCCCCCTGTTGTCGACCGACGAGGCCGGAGCGGAGCTCGCCGCGAGCTGGCGCGCTCCGGCGCTCACCGCCGAGTCGATCGCCTTCCTCCAGTACACCTCCGGATCGACGGCGGACCCCAAGGGGGTGATGGTCAGCCACGGCAACCTGCTGGCCAACGAGGAAGCCATCCGGCAGGCGTTCGGCCAGTCGGAGTCGTCGGTGGTGGTGGGCTGGCTGCCGCTCTACCACGACATGGGATTGATCGGCAACGTGCTGCAGCCGCTCTTCTCCGGCGGCCAGGCGGTCCTCATGTCGCCGGTCGCCTTCCTGCAGAAGCCGCTGCGCTGGCTGCAGGCGATCGACCGCTACCGCGGGACGACCAGCGGCGGCCCCAACTTCGCCTACGAGCTCTGCCTCGCGAAGGTGGCCGCCGAGGAGCGTCGGGCGCTCGACCTGTCGAGCTGGGAGCTGGCGTTCAACGGCGCCGAGCCGGTGCGCGCCGAGACGCTGGCGCGGTTCGCCGAAGGGTTCGCCTGCGGCGGCTTCCGACGCCAGGCGCTCTACCCTTGCTACGGTCTGGCGGAGGCGACGCTCTTCGTCGCCGGCGGCCGGCGCGGCGCCGGCGCGCGCCTCGGCCGGTTCGCCGCCGCCGCGCTCGAGCGGGGGCGCGGCGAGGCGGTCCCGGATGCCCTCGAGTCGACCGCGGGCCGGGATCTCGTCTCCTGCGGCGCGGTGGCGTCGGGGCACGAGGTCGCGGTCGTCGATCCGGAGACGGCGCGGCCCCGCGGGCCGGGCGAGGTCGGCGAGGTCTGGGTGCGCGGCGCGAGCGTCGCCCGCGGCTACTGGGGCAAGCCCGAGGAGACGGCGCGCGACTTCACGGCGCGGCTCGACGACGGCAGCGGGCGCCCTGATGCCTACCTGCGCACCGGCGACCTGGGTTTCCTCTCCGGCGGCGAGCTCTATGTCACCGGGCGCATCAAGGACCTGATCATCCTGCGCGGCAGGAATCTCTATCCCCAGGACATCGAGCGGACAGTCGAGCGCAGCCATGCGGGATTGCGGCCGGGCTGCGGCGCCGCCTTCGCCGTCGAGGGGGACGGCGGGGAGCGCCTCGTCGTCGTTCAGGAGGTCGACCGGCGCGAGCGCGATCTCGCCGGCGCCGCGGCGGCGGCGCGCGCGGCGGTGGCCGAGGAGCACGAGGCACAGCTCCACGACGTGGTGCTGGTGCGCGAGGGGGCCGTGCCCAAGACCTCGAGCGGCAAGATCCGGCGCGCGGCCTGCCGCGAGCGCTACCTGGCCGGCACCCTCGAGGTGGTCGCCGCCAGCCCGCTCGCGCCGGACGAGCCGGCGATGCCGATCGTGCCGGCGCTCGACCGCGACGCGCTCGCCGGCCTCGCGGACGCCGAGAGGGGCGGGGCGCTCGCGGCCTATCTGCGCGGCCAGGCGGCGCGGGCGGCGCGGGTCTCGCCATCCCGCGTCGACGCCGGCCGTCCGTTGACCGAGCTCGGCCTCGATTCCCTGGCAGCCATCGACCTCGCCAACGCCGTCGAGCGCGATCTTGGCGTCGCGCTGCCGATGGCCTGGCTGCTGACCGGTCCCACGCTCGCCGAGGTGGCCGCCGAGGTCGCGCGGCTCTGGGACGGGACGGCGACGCGGGACGCCGGCGAGCCGCCGGACGCGGCTCCGGACGCGGCTCCGGGCGGCATGGCGATCGGTCGCTCCGGCCGGTCTCGCCGGGCGAGCGGGCGCTGTGGCTGCTCGACCGGCGGGCGCCGGAGCACGCCGCCTACGTGATCGCCGGCGCGGCGCGGGTGCGCGGGGGGCTCGACGTCGAGGCGCTCCGCCGCGCCCTCGCCGCCCTCGTCGAGCGCCATGAGGCACTGCGCACCAGCTTCCGCGACGAGGCGGGGCAGCCGGTCGCGTCGGTGCTCGCCAGCGCCGTACCGGAGTTCGCCTACGCGGAGGCGGCGGACCTCGCGCCCGCGGAGCTGGCGGCACGGCTGGACGATGCCGCCCACCGCCCTTTCGACCTCGCCGCCGGGTCGCTCCTCCGCGCCACGGTCTTCCGCCGCGGGCCCGCCGAGCACCTCATCGTGCTCGCCGTCCATCACATCGCCGCCGACTTCTGGTCGATGGGGGTGCTGCTGGCCGATCTGGGAGCCCTCTACGCCGGCGCTCCGGCCGCGAGCCTGCCGCCCGCCGCTGCCGCGAGCTGGGCGGCGGCGGTGCGCCGGGAAGAGCGGCGGCTCGCCGGCGCCGCGGGGGAGCGGTTGTGGGCGTACTGGCGCGCGGCGCTCGCCGGCAAGCCCCAGGCGCTCGAGCTGCCGACCGACCGCCCGCGGCCGCGGGCGCAGACCTTCCGCGGCGGCGCCTGCGCCACGCGCTTCACGGCGCCGGCTTCGGCGCGCCTGGCCGCCCTCTGCCGGGGCGCCGGCGCCACGCTCTTCATGGGCGCCATGGCGGCGTTCCAGACGCTCCTCGCCCGCCTCGGCGACCAGGAGGAGCTGCTGGTCGGCACGCCGGCCGTGGGTCCGCGCCACGCCGGGCTGGCGGAGCGGGTCGGCTATCTGGTCAATCCGGTGGTGATCGCGGGCGACCTCCGTGGCGAGCCGAGCTTCGCCGCGCTCCTCGCGCGGGTGCGGGCCGCGGCGCTCGCCGCCTTGGCGCATCAGGAGCTGCCGTTCCCGCTCCTCGCCGAGCGGCTCGCCGAGCGCGAGCCGAGCCGCTCGCCGCTGTTCCAGGCGCTGCTGGTCCTCCATGGCGACCGCCGGGCGAGCGAGGAGGGTCTCGCCGGCTTCGCCCTGGGAGAAGAGGGCGCGACGCTCAGCCTCGGCGGCCTCGCGCTCGAGTCGGTGCGGCTCGCGCCACGCGGCGCCCAGCTCGATCTCACCCTCGCCCTCGCCAACCTCGGCGCCAACCTCGGCGCATCGCTCCGCTTCAATCGCGACCTCTTCGACGATGCGACGGCCGAGCGGATGCTGGCGCAGCTCGCGACGCTGGTCGAGGAGCTGGTCGCCGAGCCGGAGCGATCGGTGTGGGACGCCCCGGTCCTCTCCGCCGCGGAGCGCCGGCAGATCCTCGTCGAGTGGAACGGCCGCGGGGGAGCCCAGGCCCCCGGCGAGGCCTGCCTGCACGAGCTCTTCGTCCGTCAGGCGGCGGCGACCCCGGCGCACCCGGCGCTCGTCTACCCGGGTGGCGAGCTCACCTACGCCGAGCTGGCGGCCCGCTGCCGGCGTTGGGCCGCCGGGCTGCGGCGCCTGGGCGTCGGGCCCGAGGTCCCGGTCGCGGTCTGCCTCGAGCGCGGACCGGATCTCGTCACGGCGCTCCTCGCGGTGCTCGCGGCGGGGGGCGCCTACGTGCCTCTCGATCCCGCCTATCCGGCCGCCCGGCTCGCCTTCATGATCGAGGACAGCCGGGCGGCCGTGGTGCTGACCTCGCCGGCGCTGGCGGCGCGCTTCGCCGCCGGCGCGCCGGCGGTGGTCCACCCGGCGGCGCTCGCGGCCGGCGAGGACGACCCGGCGGCGGCCTGCCGGGTCGATCCGTCGAGCCTCGCCTACGTCATCTACACCTCGGGCTCGACCGGCCGCCCCAAGGGTGTCGCGGTGCAGCACGCGAGCGCTGTGGCGCTCGTCCGCTGGGGGGCGCGGGCGTACTCGGCCGCGGAGCTCGGCGGCGTCCTGGCGGCGACCTCCGTCTGCTTCGACGTCTCGGTGTTCGAGCTCTTCACCCCCCTCGCGACCGGCGGCACGCTGGTGCTGGCGGAGAACGTCCTCGAGCTGGCGGGCCATCCGGCGGCGGAGCGGGTGAAGCTGATCTGCGCCGTGCCGTCGGCGATGGCCGAGCTGGTGCGGGGAGGGTGGGTGCCGGCGTCGGCGCAGACGGCCAATCTGGGCGGCGAGCCCCTGCCGCGGAGCCTCGTCGACGCGCTCCACGAGCGCACCTCGATCACCCGGGTGGTCGACGTCTACGGCCCTTCCGAATGCACCGTCTACGCGACCTTCGCGGAGTCGCCGCGCGGCGAGCGGCGCGCGCCGGCGATCGGCCGGCCGATCGCCGGGACCGCGGTCTACGTGGTCGATCGGCGGCTGCAGCCGGCCGCCGCCGGAGCGCCCGGCGAGCTGCTGATCGGCGGCGCCGGGCTGGCGCGGGGCTACCTCGGCCGGCCGGACCTCACCGCCGAGCGCTTCCTGCCCGATCCGTTCGGCGGCGAGCCGGGGGACGCCTCTATCGCACCGGCGACCTGGTCGCCTGGGACCTCGCCGGCGACCTGACTTTCCTCGGCCGGCTGGACGACCAGGTGAAGCTCAACGGCCATCGCGTCGAGCTGGGCGAGGTCGAGGCCGCCCTCGCCGCCCACCCGGCGGTGGGGGAAGCGGCGGTCGCGGTCCGTGCCCGGACCGCGGGCGACCCGCGCCTCGTCGCCTACGTCGTGCCGACCGCCGATCGCGCCGCCGAGGCGGACCGCGCCGCGCTGGCGGAGTCCCTGCGCGGCGAGCTCGCGCGAACCCTGCCCGGCTACATGGTGCCGGCGGCCTTCGTCGTCCTCCCGGCGTTGCCGCGCACGCCCAGCGGCAAGGTCGATCGCCGCGCGCTGCCCGCGCCGGTCTGGGCCGCGGCGGGGGGGAGCACGCCCCCCTGCGCACGCCGCTCGAAGAGATCGTGGCCGGCCTGTGGAGCGACGTGCTGGGGATCCCGGAGATCGGGTCCGGCGACGACTTCTTCCGCCTCGGCGGCCATTCGCTCCTGGCGAGCCAGGTGATCTCGCGGCTGCGCCGGACCCTGGGCGTCGAGCTGCCGTTGCGGGCGCTCTTCGAGGAGCCGACGGTCGCCGGTCTCGCGGCGTGGATCGAGCGGGCGCGGAGCGGTCCGCCGGCCCAGGCGTCCGCTCCGTCGCCGGCACCGCCGCCGCTCGTCGCGGCGCAGCGTCCGCTGGCGGTGCCGGGAGCGGAATCGCCGGCCGATGAGGCGCCGCCGCCGCTCTCTTTCGCCCAGGAGCGGCTGTGGGTCCTCGACCAGCTCGAGCCGGCGAGCCCGCTCTACAACATGCCGGCCGCGGTACGCCTGCGCGGCGACCTCGATCGCCGGGCCCTCGCGGCGAGCCTCGGCGAGGTGGCGCGGCGGCACGAGGCGCTGCGGACGAGCTTCCCGTCCGCCGGCGGCCGGCCGGTGCCGGCGGTCGCGCCGGCGTCGTCAGGGGAGCTGCCGGTCGTCGACCTCGCCGGTCTGCCGCCGGCGGCGCGCGACGGCGAGGGCGGCGCGCTCGCGGCGCTCGCGGTGATCGCCGCGAGCGAGGCGCGCCGGCCCTTCGATCTCGCCCGCGGGCCGCTGCTGCGGACGACGCTCCTGTGCCTGGAAGCCCGCGAGCACGCGCTGCTCGTGACCCTGCACCACATCGTGGCGGACGGCTGGTCGGTGGGGATCCTGGTGCGCGAGATCTCGGCGCTCTATGGCGCCTGCCGCGCCGGGCTGCCGTCGCCGCTCGCCGCGCCGCGGCTGCAGTATGCGGACTTCGCGCGCTGGCAGCGGCGGTGGCTGGCGGGAGAGGCGCTCGCCGGCCGGCTCGACCGCGGCCGGCGGCGGCTGGCGGGAGCGCCCACGGTGCTCGAGCTGCCGGCCGACCGGCCGCGTCCGGCGGCGCTCGGCTCGCGCGGCGGCGAGCTGCGGCGGAGCCTGCCGGCGGAGCTTGCCGACGGCCTCGCCGAGCTCGGCCGCGCGTCCGGGGCGACGCTCTTCATGACCCTCCTCGCGGGCTGGACGGCGCTCCTCGGCCGCTACACCGGCGAGGAGGACCTCCTCGTCGGCTCGCCGGTCGCCAACCGCGACCGGCTCGAGACCGAGGGTGTGATCGGCCTCTTCGTCAACACCGTCGTCCTCCGCGCCCGGCCCGCGGCGGGTCTCGCGGCGCGGGAGCTCGTGGCGCGCCTGCGCGAGGAGACGCTCGACGCCTATGCCGACCAGGACCTGCCGTTCGAGAAGCTGGTCGAGGCGCTGGCGCCGGAGCGCGACCTCGCCCACACGCCGCTCTTCCAGGTGCTGTTCGCGCTCCAGAACGTTCCGGCGTGGGCGCTGTCGCTCCCCGGGCTCGATCTCGAGCTCGCCGAGGTGCCGACCGGCGAGGCGAAGCTCGATCTCGAAGTCGAGATCGCGGAGCGTGACGGTGCGCTCGGCGTGCGCTTCGGCTTCCGGCGGGATCTGTTCGACGCCGCCACCGTGGCGCGCCTCGCCGGCCACTGGGAATCGCTGCTCGCCGGGATGGTCGCGCGGCCGGCGGCGCTCCTCGGCGATCTCCCCTTGCTGTCCGAGCCGGAGCGGCTGCAGCTCCGGCAGTGGGAAATGGGAGGCGCGGCCGAGAGCTACGGCGGCGGCGTGGTGGCGCGCTTCGCGGCGCAGGCGCGGCGGCGGCCGGCGGCCCCGGCGGTGCGCTGGGACGGCGGCGAGCTCACCTACGGCGAGCTCGAGGCGCGGGCGAACGCTCTCGCCGAGCGGCTGCGCTCGCTCGGCATCCGGCGGGAGTCGGTCGTCGGGCTCTCGGCCGAGCGCACGGGCTGGCTCGCGGTGGGCCTCCTGGGGATCTGGAAGGCGGGCGGCGCCTTTCTGCCGCTCGACCCGAGCCATCCGCGCGAGCGCCTGCACTGGATGCTCCGGGATGCCGGCGCCGCGGCGGTGGCCGGCGATCCGGCGGCGCTCGCGGCGCTGGCGCCGCCGGACGGCATGCCGGTCCTGCGGCTCGCCGCGCTCCCGGCAGTCCCGGATACCCCGCGCGCCCGGCGACGGCCGCCGCGGCCGCCGCGGCCGGAGGATCTCGCCTACGTCATCTACACCTCGGGCTCGACCGGCCGGCCGAAGGGTGTCGCGGTCGAGCACGGCAGCCTCGCCAATCTGCTCGCGGCGAGCCGGCGCGAGCTCGGCTGGGAGGAAGGGGACGTCTCCCCGGCGCTGGCGCCCTTCTCCTTCGACATTTTTCTCTTCGAGTTGCTGTCGCCGCTCCTCGCCGGTGGCTGCTGCGAGCTGGTGCCGTTGACGCCGGCGCTCGACGTCGAGGCGCTGGTGGCGCGGCTCCCCGGCTTCAGCCGCCTGCACGCGGTGCCGGCGCTGATGCGGCAGGTGGTCGCGGGGGCGGCGCGGCTGGCCGAGCCGCCGCGCCTGAAGACGCTCTTCGTCGGCGGCGAGGCGGTGCCGCGCGAGCTGCTCGCGGCGATGCGGGAGGCGTTCTCCGGCGCCGAGCTGCGGGTGCTCTACGGCCCGACGGAGGGGACGATCCTCTGCACCAGCTCGACGGTGCCGCCCGGCGAGCGGCCGGGCCGATCCTCCATCGGCCGCCCGCTGCCGGGAATGGAAGTGGAGGTCCGCGACGCCAATGGGCGGCGGGCGCCGATCGGGGTGCCGGGCGAGGTGTGGATCGGCGGCCGCGGCGTGGCGCGCGGCTACCTCGGCCGTGCAGAGCTGACGCGGCAGCGCTTCGTCGAGCCGGCGCAGGCGGGAGGCGGGCGCCGCCGCTACCGCACCGGGGACGTCGCACGCTGGTTGGCGACGGGCGAGCTCGAATTCATCGGGCGCGCCGACGGCCAGGTGAAGTTGCGCGGCTTCCGCATCGAGCTGGGCGAGATCGAGGGGGTGATCGTCGAGCACCGGCACGTGGCGCAGGCGGTGGCGACGCTCGCGACCACCGGCGAGGGCGACCGGCGCCTCGTCGCCTACGTGGTGCCGCGGCGCGGGCTCGAGGCCTGGGACGATCTCGCCGGCGAGCTTCGCGCCCTCCTCGCCGCGCGGCTGCCGGACTACATGGTTCCCGCGGCGCTGGTGCCGCTCGCCGCGATGCCGCTCCTGGCGACGGGGAAGATCGATCGCCGTGCGCTGCCCGAGCCGCAGTGGGCCGCCGGGCGCGGGTCGGCGCCGCGCACTCCGCTCGAAGAGATCGTGGCGGGGATCTGGGCGGATCTGTTGGGCCTGACGCGGGTCGGCCGGGAGGATGGGTTCTTCGCCATCGGCGGCCACTCGCTCTCGGCGACGCAGGTGGCGTCGCGCCTGCGCCGGTCGCTCGGCGTCGAGCTGCCGCTGCGCGTGCTGTTCGAGCAGCCGACGGTCGCCGGCCTCGCGGCATGGATCGAGCGGCAGCGCGGCGACGGAGCCCCGCCGCCGTCGCTCGCGGCGCCGCCCCTGGCGGCGCGCGCGGCGCCGGCGCCCGGCGAGGCGAACGAGGCGCCGCCCCTCTCCTTCGCCCAGGAGCGGTTGTGGTTCCTCCACCGGCTCGAGCCGGACAGCCCGCTCTACAACATCGCGGTCGGGGTGCGCCTCGCCGGCAGCCTGTCGACCGCGGCTCTCGCCGCGGCGCTCACCGCCGTCGCGCGCCGTCACGAGACGCTCCGCACGCGCTTCGCGGACCTGGCGGGGCGGCCGGTCCAGATCGTCGCGGCGCCGCAGCCGTTGACGCTGCCGGAGATCGACCTGCGGTCGGTGCCGCCGGCCAGGCGGCCGGCCGGCGCCGCCGCCCTCGCCCGCGCCGAGGCGGAGCGGCCGTTCGATCTCGCGGCGGATCTGCCCCTGCGCGTCCTGCTGCTGCGGGTGGACGACGCGGAGTGGTGGCTGCTGCTGACCGTGCACCACATCGTCGCCGACGGCTGGTCGATGGGGGTGCTGGTGCGCGAGCTCTCGGCGCTGTATCGAGAACAGCCGGGCAGCGAGCCGCTGCCGGCGCTCCCGGTGCAGTACGCGGACTTCGCGGTCTGGCAGCGCGGCTGGCTGGTTGGCGAGGCGCTCGAGCGGCAGCTCGCGTGGTGGAGCGAGCGGCTGGCCGGGGCTCCGGCGGGACTCGAGCTGCCGGTCGACCGGCCGCGGCCGGCGGTGCGCTCGCACCGCGCCGGCCTGCGCCGGCTGGCGCTGCCGCCGGCGAGCGCGCGGCAGCTCGCGGCGGCGGCGCTGCGCCTGGGGGCGACGTCCTTCATGGCGATTCTGGCCGCCTGGGAGGCGCAGCTCGGGCGCGCCGCGGGGCAGACCGAGCTGACCGTCGGCACGCCGATCGCCAACCGCACACGGCTGGAGACGGAGGGGCTGATCGGCCTCTTCGTCAACACCTTGGTGCTGCGCGGCGATCTCGCCGGGGACCCCGGCTTCGGCGAGCTGGTGGGGCGCGTGCGCGAGATGGCGCTGGGGGCGTACGCGCACCAGGACCTGCCGTTCGAGAAGCTGGTCGAGGCGCTCGCCCCGGAGCGCGACCTGCGGCAGACGCCGCTCTTCCAGGTCATGCTCGCGGTACAGAACGCGCCGCCGCCGGAGCTCGATCTGGGCGCGGTGACCCTGACTCCGTTCGAGGTCCATTCGGGGCGGGCGAAGTTCGATCTGACGCTCTCGGTGAGCGGCGACGGCGACGGTCTGACGGCGGTCCTCGAGTACGACGCCGAGCTGTTCGACGCGACGACCGCCGAGCGCCTGCTGGCCCAGTGGCGGTCCGTTCTCGAGGCCGGCGCCGCCGAGCCGGACCGGTCGTTGTCGGCCCTGCCGCTGCTGGCCGCGGCCGAGCGCCACCAGCTGACGGTGGAGTGGGGCGACGGCGGTCCCGGTCCGGCGACCCACGGCCTGCTGCACGCGGCGTTCGAGGGCTGGGCGCGGCGGGCTCCGGAGGCGCCGGCGCTGCTCTGCGACGGGAGCACCCTCAGCTACGGCGAGCTCGACGGCCGGGCGGCGGCGCTCGCCCGCCGCCTGCGCGACCTCGGAGTCGGGCCGGAGGTGCGGGTGGGCGTCTGCCTCGAGCGCACGCCGGACCTCCTGGTGGCGCTCTTCGCGGTGCTCAAGGCTGGCGGCGCCTACGTGCCGATGGATCCTGCCTATCCGGCGGAGCGTCTGCTCTTCATGGCCGCCGACGCCGCGGTCTCGGCGGTGCTCACCAGCGCGGCGGCGGGAGCGCACCTGGCGGGCATCGACACGCCGGTGCTGCGGCTCGACGATCTGTCCGCGCCGCCGGCGCCGGAAGCCGCGCCGGCGGGCGGCGCGCCGCGGGTGCTGGCGGAGAACCTCGCCTACGTGGTCTACACCTCGGGCTCGACGGGGGTGCCGAAGGGGGTCGCGGTCACCCATCGCAGCGCCTCGGCGCTCGTCGACTGGGCGCGGGGCACGTTCGGGCCCGAGGAGCTGGCGGGGGCTCTCGCCTCGACCTCGGTGTGCTTCGACGTCTCGGTGTTCGAGCTTTTCGTGCCGCTCGGCCTGGGCGGCAGGCTGATCCTGGCGCGCGACGTCCTCCACCTGCCGCGCCTCGCCGAGGCCGAGCAGGTGCGCATGGTGAGCACGGTGCCTTCGGCGATGGCGGAGCTGGTGCGCTCGGGCGGCGTGCCGGCTTCGGTGCGGACGGTCAATCTCGCGGGCGAGCCGCTGCCGCGCCGGCTGGCCGACGACCTCTACGCCCTGGGCATCGAGCGGGTGCTCGACATCTATGGCCCGTCGGAGGACACCGTCTATTCGACATGGTCGCTCGCCGAGCGCCGGTCGGAGCGCCCGCCGTCGATCGGACGGCCGATCGCCGGCAGCCGCGCCTACGTCCTCGGCGCGGATCTCGGCCTGGTGCCGGCGGGCGTCGCCGGCGAGCTCTGCCTGGGGGGCGACGGCCTGGCGCGGGGCTACCTGGGACGGCCGGCGCTGACCGCCGAGCGCTTCGTGCCCGATCCTTTCGGGTGCGGTCCCGGAGAGCGTCTATACCGGACGGGCGACCGCGTCCGCTGGCGCCCCGACGGCAAGCTGGACTACCTCGGCCGCCTCGACCAGCAGGTCAAGGTGAGGGGCCATCGCGTCGAGCTGGGCGAGGTGGAGGCGGCGCTCGCCAGGTGTCCGGGAGTCCACGAGGCGGTGGTGCTGGTGCGGGGTGAAGGGGGCGAGCGGCAGCTCGTCGCCTACGTGGCGGGCCGCGAGCCGCGGCCGCAGGAGCTGCGCGCCCGCTTGCGCGAGCTGCTGCCGGATGCGCTGGTGCCGGCGGTCTTCGTGGCGCTTCCGGCGCTGCCGCTGCAGCCCAACGGGAAGGTGGATCGCAAGACGCTGGCGCGGCTGACGCCGCCGCCGGTGCCGGAGGCCGGCATGGGGGTGGCGCCCCGCACCCCCTGGGAAGAGCTGGTGGCGGGGATCTGGGGCGAGGTGCTGGGGTTGGCGCCGGTGGGGGTCGAGGCCAGCTTCTTCGACCTCGGCGGCCATTCGCTGCTGGCGACGCGGGTGGTGTCGCGGGTGCGCCAGGCGTGCGGGGTGGAGCTGCCGCTGCGGGCGCTCTTCGAATCGCCGACCGTCGAGTCGCTGGCGCGGCGGATCGCCGCGGAGCTCGCCGGCGCGCGGCCGGCGGCCCCGCCGATCCGGCCGCTGCCGCCGGACGTCGTGCCGCCGCTCTCCTTCGCCCAGGAGCGGATGTGGTTCCTGCACCGGCTCGATCCGGCGGACTCTTCGTACCACATGCCGCTCGGCGCGCACCTGCGCGGCCGCCTCGACCTACCGATCCTCCGCGCCGCGATGGGGGAGATCGCGCGGCGGCACGAGACGCTGCGGACGACGTTCGGCGGCGCCGCCGGCCGGCCGGCGCCGGCGGTGGCGCCGCAGCGGCCGCAGCGGCTGCCGGTCGTCGACCTCTCGGGCCTGCCTGCCGCGGCGCGCGCGCGGTTGGCCGGGCAGCTCGCGACCGCTGAGGCCCGTCGTCCGTTCGATCTCGCCGCCGGCCCGCCGCTGCGGACGACCCTCCTGCGCCTCGATGCGACGGAGCATCGGATGCTCCTCATCCTGCACCACATCGTGTCGGATGGCTGGTCGATCAACCTCTACGTTCACGAGCTCGCGGCGCTCTACCGGGCCTTCGCCGAAGGTCGCCCGTCGCCGCTCTCCGAGCCGGCGATCCAGTACGCCGACTTCGCCCACTGGCAGCGTGCCTGGCTGGCGGGCGAGGTCTTCGACTCTCAGCTCGCCTTCTGGCGGCGGCAGCTCGCCGGCGCGCCGCTGATCCTCGAGCTGCCCACCGATCGGCCGCGCCCGGCAGTGCGGGCCCTGCACGGTGGCCGCTGTCCGCTCCCCCTGCCCGCCGCGCTGGCGGCGCGCCTCGAGCGCTTCAGCCAGCGCCACGGGGTCACTCTGTTCATGACCCTCCTCGCCGGCTTCCAGGCCCTGCTCGGCCGGCTGACCGGCCAGGCGAGCGTGCTCGTCGGCTCGCCGGTCGCCGGCCGCAACCGCGCCGACACCGAGGGCCTGATCGGCTTCTTCGCCAACACCCTCGTGCTGCGGGGCGATCTCGCCGGCGCTCCCGGACTAGCCTCCCTCGCCGCCCGCGCCCGCGAGCACACGCTCGACTCCTACGTGCACCAGGACCTGCCGTTCGAGAAGCTCGTCGAGGCGCTCGAGCCGGACCGCAACCTCGCCTACACCCCGCTCTTCCAGGCGATGCTGGCGCTGCAGAACGCAGCGCTGGGGACGATCGACCTGCCCGGCGCGACCGTCGAGCCGTTCGAGATCGACAGCCGGACCGCCAAATTCGACCTCACCATCGCCTTCACCCAGGAGGGCCGGACGGTCGATGGTTGGCTCGAGTACAACCGCGACCTGTTCGACCACTCGACGGCGCTTCGCGTCACCGGGCAGTTCTCGCGTCTCCTCGCGGCGGCTCTCGAAAGCCCGGAGGAGCCGCTGGCGGACCTCTCTCTGCTCGCGCCGGGCGAGCGGCACCAGCTCCTCGCCGAGTGGAACGACACCGCCGCGGCGCCCGCTGAGGGATCGCTCCACGGCCTCTTCGAGGCGCAGGCGGCAGCACGGCCCATGGCGACGGCGGTCGTCTGCGGCGGCGACAGCCTCACCTACGGCGAGGTCAACGCGCGCGCCAACCGCATCGCCCGTCTTCTCGGGCTCTGCGGTGTCAAGCCCGGCGACAACGTCGCGATCTGGATGCGGCGAGGGCTCGATCTCGTCCCGGCGCTCCTCGGCGTGCTCAAGGCCGGCGCCGCCTACGTGCCCGTCGACCCGGAGTGGCCGGCCGAGCGCCGCCTCTATACCCTGCGCCAGCTCGCGGTGGGTGTGGTGCTCGCCGAATCCTCCCGCCTGCGCTCGATCCAGGAGATCGAGTGGCGCCTCCCCGCCCTCCGTCACATGGTGTGCCTGGATGTCGAGACGCCGCGGCTGGCGCCCGAGCCGCTCGACGCCGAGGTGGTGCGCGGCATGTGGGACCACCTCGCCGCGCGCGCCGCCGGCCGGGTCGGCGCCGCCGGCTTCGTCAGCAGCTACACCGGCCGGCCGTTCGCGGAGCAGGAGGTGGACGAGTACCTGGCGCGGGTGGTGGGCCTGGCGCAGCCATATCTCGGTGCCGGCAAGCGCGTGCTCGAGATCGGCTGCGGCTCGGGGCTGATCCTCTTCGCCCTGGCGCCGCAGGTGGAGCGCTACATCGGCCTCGATCCCTCGGCGGCGACGCAGGAGAAGAACCGCCAGGCGGTCGCGGCGCGCGGCCTCGCCAATGTCGAGCTGGTGACCGGCTTCGCGCACGAGCTCGACCTCCTGCCCGCCGGCGAGCTCGACCTCGTGATCCTGGCGAGCGTCGTCCAGTTCTTCCCCGGCCGCATCTACCTCGAGCGGGTGATCGAGTCGCTCCTCGGGCGCCTCGCGCCGGGCGGCGCGATCCTCCTCGCCGATCTCCTCGACGACCGCCGCAAGGAAGAGCTCCGCGGCTCGCTCGAGGAGTTCCGCTACCAGCACCGCGACGATCCGGAGGTCCGCACCAAGACCCAGCTCGACTCCGAGCTCTACCTCGACGAGGACCTCTTCGCCGATCTAGCGGCGGAGATGCCGGCGATCGGCGGCGTCCGGATCTTCCACCGCCAGACGGGATTCGACAACGAGCTACGGCACCGCTTCGACGTCGTCCTGGAGAAGGCGGCGGCCGAGCACACCTCCCCGTCCCGGGTGCGGAAGAAGCGCCTGTGGACGGCCTGGCCGCTCGCCGGCCTGCCCGCGGACGACCTGCCGCCGACCGCCGGGGACGCTCTGGCCTACACGATCTTCACCTCCGGCTCGACCGGTGTCCCCAAGGGGGTCGCCGTGCGGCATCGCCCGGCGGTCAACCTCATCCGCTGGGTCAACGAGACCTACGGCGTCGGTGCGGACGACCGCGTCCTCTTCGTCACCTCGCTCTGCTTCGACCTCTCGGTCTACGACGTCTTCGGGCTGCTCGCCGCCGGCGGCTCGATCCACGTCGTCGCCGAGAGCGACCTGCGCAACCCGCAGGAGCTGGTGCGCCTGCTCCGCGAGGAGCCGATCACCTTCTGGGACTCGGCGCCGGCGGGCCTGCAGCACCTGGTCCCCTTCTTCCCGCCGCCCGAGCCCGGCCGCGAGCTCGGCTCGGCGCTCGGTCAGCCGGCGCGGCTGCGGCTCGTCTTCCTCAGCGGCGACTGGATACCCGTCGGCCTGCCCGACCGCGTGCGCGCGAGCTTCCCTGGCGCGCGGGTGATCGCGCTCGGCGGCGCCACCGAAGCGACGGTCTGGTCGAACTGCTACCCGGTCGGCGAGGTCGGCGCCGGCTGGCGGAGCATCCCGTACGGACGGCCGATGCGCAGCTGCCGTTACCACGTCTTTGACGAGGCGCAGAGCCCCTGTCCCGTCGGCATGCCCGGCGACCTCCTGATCGGCGGCCTGTGCCTCGCGATCGGTTACTACGGCGACGCGGTGCAGACCGCCGACCGCTTCGTCCCGGATCCGGTGGGCGGAGAGCCGGGGGCCCGGCTCTATCGCACCGGCGACCGCGCCCGCTACCTGGCGGACGGCAATCTCGAGTTCCTCGGCCGTCGCGACCAGCAGGTGAAGATCCGCGGCTTCCGCATCGAGCAGGGGGAGATCGAATCGGCGCTCGCCTCTCACCCCGGCGTGCGGGCGACCACCGTCGCGGTGCGCGAGGACGTCCCCGGCGACCGGCGGCTCGTCGCTTATGTGGTGTCGAAAGGGGCGGCAGTCCCGGAGGAGGGCGAGCTGCGCTCGTTCCTGCGTCACAAGCTGCCGGAGTACATGGTGCCGTCCGCCTTCGTCGCCTTAGCCGAGCTACCGCTGACCGCCAACGGCAAGCTCGACCGCCAGGCGCTCCCCGCGCCGGCCGCCGCGCTGGACGAGCGCGTCGGCTCCTACGCCGCGCCGTCGACTGCCGTCGAGCGGGCTATCGCCGCCGTCTGGCAGGAGGCGCTCGGCCTGCCGCAGGTCGGCATCGACGACAGCTTCTTCGAGCTCGGCGGCCACTCGCTGCTGATGGCGGAGATGCACGGCAAGCTGCAGGCCCTGAGCTCGGCGCCGCTCTCGATGGTGGACCTCTTCCGCTTCCCGACGGTGCGCTCGCTCGCCGCCCACCTCGTTCCCTCGGCGAGCGCGGGCGCCACGCCGGCCGCGGGCGCCGCCGCCGGTGCCCGCCGCGCCGCCGCCCGCGTCGACTCCTCGCGTCCGTCGCGCCAGGTGGCGATCGTCGGCATGGCGGGGCGGTTCCCGGGCGCCGCCGACGTCGAGACCCTGTGGAAGAACCTCCGCGGCGGCGTCGAGTCGATCTCGCGGTTCTCGCTCGCGGAGCTGCTCGCGGCGGGCGCCGATCCCGCCGAGGTGGAGCACCCGGATTACGTGCCGGCGCGCGGTGCCATCGACGGCGCCGACCTCTTCGACGCCGCCTTCTTCGGCTTCACGCCGCGCGAGGCGGAGCTGATGGACCCGCAGCAGCGGCTCTTCCTCGAGTGCGCCTGGGAGGCGCTCGAGGATGCCGGATGCGATCCGGGGAGCTACCGCGGCGCCATCGGCCTCTTCGCCGGCGCCAGCCTGAGCGGCTATCTCGGCAACCTCTACTCGCGGCCCGACGTCCTCGCCTCGGCCGGCGAGTACCCGGTCCTCCTCGGCAACGACAAGGATTTCCTCCCCACCCGGATCTCCTACAAGCTCGACCTCAGGGGACCGAGCGTGGCGGTGCAGACGGCATGCTCGACGTCGTTGGTGGCGGTCCACCTGGCCTGCCAGGCCCTGCTCGCCGGGGAGTGCGAGCTGGCGCTCGCCGGCGGGGTTTCGATCAAGGTGCCGCTCCAAGCGGGGTACCTCTACCGCGAGGGCGGCATCCTGTCGCCCGACGGCCACTGCCGCGCCTTCGACGCCGACGCCCGCGGCACCGTCAACGGCTCGGGTCTCGGCATCGTGGTGCTGAAGCGCCTCGACGATGCGCTGGCGGACGGCGACGCCATCGTGGCGGTGATCCGCGGCTCGGCGATCAACAACGACGGGGCGGCGAAGGTCGGCTACACGGCGCCGAGCGTCGACGGCCAGGCGGCGGTGATCGCCGAGGCGCTGGCGGTGGCGGGCGTCGATCCGGCGACGATCGGCTACGTCGAGGCGCACGGCACCGGCACCCAGCTCGGCGATCCGATCGAGATCGCCGCGCTCTCCCAGGCGCTCGGCGGCGGCGAGCGGCGAGAGCCCTGCGCGGTCGGCTCGGTCAAGACCAATCTCGGGCATCTCGACGCCGCGGCCGGCGTCGCCGGCCTGATCAAGGCCGCGCTGGCGGTCCATCACGGGCAGATCCCGCCGAGCCTCCACTTCGAGCGGCCCAATCCGGCGATCGATTTCGCCGCCAGCCCGGTCCGCGTTGCCGCCCGGCTCCTCGACTGGGATGCCGGCGAGTCGCCGCGGCGGGCGGGGGTGAGCTCGTTCGGCATCGGCGGCACCAACGCCCACGTGATCCTCGAGCAGGCGCCGGCGGCCGCTGCGATAGGCGACGCCGTGGGCGACGCGGGGGACCATCACCTGCTGCTTCTCTCGGCGCGCAGCGCGGAGGCGCTCGAGCGGGCGACGCAGCGCCTGGCCGGCCACCTCGAGCGCCATCCGGAGCTCGACCTCGCCGACGTCGCCTTCACCTTGCAGACCGGGAGGCGCGCCTTCGCCCACCGCCGTGCCCTGGTGGCCTCCGCCGGTGCCGGCCTCGCCGAGGCCGCGCACGCGCTGGGTTCCGCGGATCCGGCGCGGCTGCTGACCCACGTCGTGGATCCGGCGGCGGGGGAGCCGGCGGTCGCCTTCCTCTTCCCGGGTCAGGGGGCGCAGCACGTCGACATGGGCCGGGAGCTCTACACGACGGAGCCGCCGTTCCGCGCCCACCTCGACCACTGCGCCGAGCTCGCGCTGGCGCACCTCGGGGTCGATCTGCGGCAGGTCCTCTATCCGCAGCCGGAGGAGCGCGCCGCCGCGGCGGCGCGGCTCGATCGGCCGGAGATCGCTCCGGTCGCCCTTTTCGCCGTCGAGACCGCCCTCGCCCGGCTTTGGATGGAATGGGGGGTGACGCCGCGGGCGATGATCGGCCACAGCCTCGGCGAGTACACGGCCGCTCACCTCGCCGGCGTCTTCACGCTCGAGGAGGGCATCGCCTTGATCGCCGAACGGGCGGCGCTGATGGCGGCGCTGCCGACGGGCGCGATGCTGGCGGTGCCGCTGCCGGTGAGTGAGGTCGAGGCGCTGCTCGCCGGCTCGGCGGGCGAGCTGGCGCTCGCCGCGGTCAACGCGCCCGAGCTCGCGGTCGTCTCCGGACCGCCGGCCGCGATCGCGGCGCTCGAGGCCGAGCTCGCGGGCCGCGGCGTCTCCGGCCGCCGCCTGCCGGTCGCGCTCGCCTTCCACTCGGCGATGATGGAGCCGATCCTGGCGCGCTTCGCCGAGCGCGTCGGGCGGGTCGATCTCAAGCCGCCGCGGATACCCTACGTCTCGAACCTGACCGGCCGCTGGATCGAAGCGGCGGAGGCGATCGACCCCCGCTACTGGGCGCGTCAGCTGCGTGCGACGGTGCGCTTCGGCGACGGCCTGACCACCCTCCTCAGCGAGGCCGGCGTGGCTCTCCTCGAGGTCGGTCCGGGCAAGGGCCTGGGTTCGTTCGCTAAGCAAGGCGCGGGGCGCCGAGCGCTCGCCGTGCTCTCTTCGCTCGGCCACCGCGACGAGGCGCGCTCCGCGGGCGAGACGCTGTCCGCCGCGCTCGGGCGCCTTTGGCTCGCCGGGGTGGCGATCGACTGGGCGGGCGTCCACGCTCACCGCCGGCGCCAGCGGGTGTCGCTCCCCACCTACCCCTTCGAGCGCCGCCGTTTCTGGATCGAGCGCGGGCAGGGTGCCGCCGCCGCGGCCGGGGTGCGGGCGGCCGACGGCGCCCGGACCTATTTCCCGACCTGGCGTCGGGCGCGGCTCGCCGTCCCCGCCGCCTCGACGCTCACCGCGAGCGAGCCCGCGCGATGGCTCGTCTTCGTCGACGGCTCCGGCCTGGGCGCCGCCCTGGTCGAGAGGCTGGCAGAGGACGGAGCGACCGTCGTCACGGCGGCTCGCGGCAGCGCCTTCCGCCGCGCCGGTGAGCGCGCCTATGTCCTCGGCGCCGCCGCCGAGGATTACGCCGCCCTGGCCGGCGAGCTGCGGCACCACGGCGGCAGCGAGGGCTGGTCGATCCTCCATCTATGGAGCCTGGATGTGGATCTGGACGCCGAGCCGGACGCCGGAGAGGAGACGCGGGCGGCGGTCGAGCGCGGCTTCGCCAGCCTGCTCCTCCTCGGCGAGGCGCTGCGGCAGGCGGGCCTCGCCGTGCCCATCCGCCTCACTGCCATCGCCCAGGGCCTCTTCGAGGTGACCGGCGTCGAGACCCTGCGGCCGGCCGCGGCGACGCTCCTGGGGGCGCTGCGCTCGCTGCCCCACGACTTCCCCGGCGGCATGACCTGCCGGGCGATCGATGTCTCCCTCGAGGACGATCGGAGCGAGCTGATCGCACGCCTGCTGGCCGAGATCGTCGAGCTCGCCGAGCCCGCGGCCGTCGCCTTCCGCGCCGGCCGCCGCTGGGTCGAGGTCTTCGAGGAGGCGCCCGGGCGGGCCGCCGAGGAGCGGCGCGCGCCGGCTTTGGGCCGCTGCGTGTTCGTCGGCGGTATCGCGGCGAGCTCGATGGCCCTGGCCGGCGAGCTCGCCGCGGCGGGAGCCCGGGTCGAGCCGCTCGCGCTCTCACCCGCCGCCGGCGCGAGCCCCTGGCTGGCGGACCGGCTGCGCGGGGCGTTCGAGGCGGCGGGTCCGGTCGACTGCGCGCTCTTCGAGATGACTACGGCGGGCGCGGCCCCCGGCGGCCCCGACGCCCTCCTCGCCACGGACGCCGCCACCGCCCTCCTCGCCGCGCTGGCCGCGGCGGAGGAGCTCGCGGCGGTCTGCCGGCAGACCGGCGTGCGCTCGTTGGTCTTCCTCTCCTCGCTTCGGCCGCTCGTCGGCGGGCAGGGCCTGGCGGTGCCTTGCGCCGTCAGCGCCTACCTCGATGCCCTCGCCGGGAGCGCCCGCCACGAGCCGGGGCCGTTCCTTCTGGCGCTCCATCGGCAGAGTGGCGGCGGGGCGGACGAGGGGCGGTGCGAGCTCGCGGCCCTGTTCGCCGCGCTGGCCGAGGGCGAGCCGCAGGCGGCGGTCGCGGAGCGCGATCCACGGACGCTCCACCCCGGCGATCTGGCCGCCGAGGAGGCGGCCGAAACCGCGGCGGCCCACCCCGCCAGCGGTGCGCGGCCGGTGCTCGGCTCACCGTACCTCGCGCCGCGCGACGCGCTCGAAGCCCAGATCGCCCGGCTCTGGCAAGAGCTCCTGGGCATCGCGCCGATCGGCATTCACGACAACTTCTACGAGCTGGGCGGCCACTCGCTCCTCGCCACCCAGCTCGTTTCGCGGCTGCGCGAGCTGGCCGGCGTGCCGATCGCGCTCGAGGACTTCTTCGCCCATCCGACCATCGCCCAGCTCAGCGGCCTGGTGGCGGAGAGGCATGCCGCGCGGCTCGACCAGGACGAGCTCGACCAGATCCTCGCCGAGGTGCAGCGGATGAGCGCCGGCGAGGTGCAGGCCCTGTCCACGGCCGAGCCGGGGACGGAAACACATGAGTGATCTGGCGACTATCCTGGCTGGGCTGTCGACTGCCCAGCGCGAGCTGCTTCTCGCCCGTCTGCGGACGAAAAGCGAGGAGAAGAGCGGGGCCGCCGGCGGCGAGGCCATCCCCCGCCGGCCGCCCGGCCTGGACCCGCTGCCGCTCTCCTTCGGCCAGGAGCGGCTCTGGTTTCTCGAGCAGCTCGATCCGGGGGACGTGACTCTCAACATCTCCCTGGCCGTCGAGTTTGCCGGCCGACTGCAACCGCCGGCGCTCGCCGGCGCGTTCGACGAGATCGTGCGCCGGCACGAGGCGCTGCGCACGACGTTCGGGGTGCGTGACGGCCGGCCGGTTCAGGTCGTCGCTCCCGAGGCGGCCGCCACGCTGCCGGCGGTCGACCTCGACGCCCTGCCGCCGGCGCTCGCCGAACGCGAGGCGCGGCGCCTCGCCGTCGCGGACCGCAACCGCCCGTTCGCCCTCGGCCGGGGACCTCTCGTGCGGCTCCATCTCGTGCGGCTGGCGGCGGACCTCCACTGGGCCCTCATCTCGATGCACCACATCATCGCGGACGGCTGGTCGCTGGGGGTCCTGGTCCGCGAGATGGGTGAGCTCTATACGGCGGCGCTCGGCGGCCGCCCATCGCCGCTGTCCGAGCTGCAGGTGCAGTTCCCTGACTACGCGGTCTGGCAGCGCACCTGGATCCAAGGGCCGGTGCTCGAGCGCGAGCTCGGGTATTGGCGGCGCCAGCTCGCCGGCCTCGCCCCCCTGGACCTGCCGGTGGATGCCGTCCGCCGGGGTCCCGGCCGCCGGCATGGTGCGCGCATCCTGCGCCCGTTGCCCGCCGCGGCGGCGCGGCCTCTCTTCGAGCGCGCCAGGCGGGCGGGGACGACGCCGTTCACGGCGCTGCTCGCCGGCTTCGCGGCGCTCCTCGGGCGCCTCGCCGGCCAGGAGGACGTGGGGCTCGGCTCGGTCGTCGCCAACCGCAATCGCCGCGAGATCGAGCCGCTGATCGGATTCCTCGTCAACACCCAGGTGCTGCGCACCGACCTGTCCGGCGATCCGCCGTTCCGCGAGCTCGTCGAGCGCGCGCGGAGGAGCGCTGCTGAGGCCTTCGCCCATCAGGACCTGCCATTCGAGCGCCTCGTCGAGGAGCTGCGGCCGGAGCGTGGCGAGGGGGATACCCCTTTCTTCCGCGCGATGATGCTCTACAACGAGCCCCTCGCCGCCGAGGGCTTTCCCGGGCTCAGGCTGCGCGGCCTCGCCATCGAGGGCGCGCCGGCCCAGTTCGATCTCACCCTGGCCTGGCACGGCACGGAATCCGGCACGGTCGCCGTGTGGATCTATGACCCAGAGGTCTTCGAGGCGACGACGATCCGCCGCCTCGCCGGGCACTTGGACACGCTCCTGGTCGCCGTCGCCATGGATCCCGAGCGGCGGATCTCGGAGATCTCCCTACTCTCTGCGCCGGAGCGCCAGCAGGTCGAGGTCGAGTGGAACGATCCACCCGTCGACTACACGGCGGTTGGCTTGGTGCACGATCTGTTCGAGGTCCAGGCGGCGCGGCGCCCGCACGCCGTGGCGCTGGTCTGGGACGGTGGTGTCGTGCGCTATGGCGATCTCGAGGCACGCGCCAACCGGCTGGCGCGCCGACTGCGCGATCTGGGCGTCGGGCCTGAGGTGCGGGTGGGGATCTGCGCCGAGCGCTCTCCCGACCTGGTCGCCGGGCTCCTCGCCATCCTCAAGGCGGGCGGCGCCTACGTGCCTCTCGATCCCTCGTATCCTGCCGAGCGGCTGGCCATGATGGTCGCCGATTCGGGGCTGGCCCTCATCCTCGGCGAGAGCCGCTGGCGGGAGCGGCTGCCGGTGAACGGCGCGCGCTTCGTCGAGCTCTCGCCGCCGAGCGGCGGCGGGCGCGAGCGGCGCGTGGCCGCGCGCAGCGGCGTGCAGCCGGACAATGCGGCCTACGTGCTCTATACCTCCGGCTCGACGGGACGGCCGAAGGGGGTGGTGCTGAGCCACCGGGCGGTCGCCAACCGCCTCTGCTTCAGTGCCGCGGCAGACCTCGACCAGGACTCGCGGATGCTCCAGAAGACCACCGCGAGCTTCGACGTCTCGGTGGCGGAGATCTTTGGGCCGCTCCTCGCGGGAGGGGTTTCCGTGCTCGCCCGCCCGGGCGGCCAGCTGGACGCCGACTACCTCCTGCAGCTCATGGAGCGCGAGCAGATCACCCATGCGAACTTCCCGCCCTCGCTCCTCTCGGTGCTGCTCGACCAGGAGGCGTTCGCCTCCTGCCGCAGTCTGCGGCGGGTCGTCACCGGCAGCGAGGCGGTTCCCGTCGACCTCGTGGCGCGCTTCCATCGGCAGCTGCGGGCGGAGCTCTTCAATCGCTACGGCCCGACCGAGGCGGCGGTCGCGACGACCTCGTGGCGCTGCGCACCGGAAAGGATGGAGCGCTCGGTGCCCATCGGCCGGCCCATCGCGCGCGCCGAGATCTTCATCGTCGATCTCTGGGGCAACCCGGCGCCGGTCGGCATCGCCGGCGAGCTGCACATCGGCGGCGTCTGCCTGGCGCGCGGCTACCTGGGCGAGCCGGCGCTGACCGCCGAGCGCTTCGTGCCGCGCCCGTTCGGCAGCCAGCGCGGCCACCAACCGGGGGAACGCCTGTACCGGACGGGCGACCTGGCGCGCTTTCGCCGCGACGGTGCCATTGAGTTCCTCGGCCGGATCGACGGCCAGGTGAAGATCCGCGGCTCGCGCGTCGAGCTGGGGGAGATCGAGACAGCGCTGCGCGCTCACCCCGAGGTTGCCGAGGCGGCGGTCGTCGTCCGCGAGGATGCGGTGAGCCGAAAGCTCGTGGCCTACTGGGTCGCGGCCAATGCGAGCATGCCCGGCGAGCGCGAGCTGCGCGACTTCCTCGCCTCGCGCCTGCCGGGCTTCATGATGCCGGCGGCCCTGGTCCGGCTGGACACTCTGCCCCTGATGCCGAACGGTAAGGTCGACCGCCGGACTCTCGGTACGCTCGGCGTGGGAGAGCCGAAGGAGGCTCATCACGTCGCGCCGCGGACGCCGCTCGAAGAGCTGATCGCTGGCGTCTGGGCGGACGTGCTCGGCCGCCAGCGCGTGGGGGTCGAGGAGAGCTTTTTCGACCTCGGCGGGCATTCGCTTCTCGCGACGCAGGTGATCTCACGCCTGCGCAGCGCCCTCGACGTCGACCTTCCCCTGCGGCGCCTGTTCGAGGCGCCCACCGTCGCCAAGCTCGCCGCGGTCGTCGCCGCGCAGCGATCGCCGGCCGGCGGCGCGCCGGTGCCGCCGCTGCGCCGGGTGTCGCGCCAGGTGCCGTTACCGCTCTCCTTCGCGCAGGAGCGGCTGTGGTTCCTGGATCAGCTCGAGCCCGGCGGGTCTTGGTACAACCTGCCGATCGCCCTGCGCCTTTCCGGGTATCTCGAGGTTCCGGTGCTCGCCGCGTGCCTGACGGAGATCGTCCGCCGGCACGAGGCGCTGCGCACCACCTTCGCGGCGCCGGCCGGCCGCCCTCTTCAGGTGATCGCGCCGCCGCGGCGCTGGGAGCCGCCGACCGTCGACTTTTCAGGTCTGGAGGGGACGCGCGGGGAGGCCGAGGTGCGGCGGCTCTGCGCGGCGGAGGCGGTGCGCCCCTTCGACCTCGCGCGTGGACCGCTCCTGCGCGCTACCTGGCTGCGGCTCGGCGAGACGGAGCACGTGGCGCTCTTCACCTTGCATCACATCGTGACCGACGGCTGGTCGATGGGCGTGCTGGTCGCCGAGCTCGGAGCGCTCTACGCCGCGGCGATCGCAGGCGCTCCCTCTCCGCTGCCCGCGGTGCCGATCCAGTACGCCGACTTCGCGTCCTGGCAGCGCGCCTGGCTCCGCGGCGAGGAGCTCGAGCGCCAGCTCGGCTTCTGGCGTGAGCGACTCTCCGGCGCGCCGGCCGCCCTCGATTTGCCGACCGACCGGCCGCGGCCGCCGGTGCAGAGGTACCGCGGCGCGGACCGTCTCTTCACTTTGAGCGGCGAGGTGGCGAGCGGACTTGGCCGGCAGGCGCGCCGGCAGGCCGCGACGCTCTTCATGGCGCTCCTCGCCGGCTTCGAGGCGCTCCTGTCGCGCCTTTCCGGCCAGAGCGATCTGGTCATCGGCTCGACGATCGCCAACCGCACACACCGAGAGATGGAAGGGTTGATCGGCTTCTTCGTCAACATCCTCGCTCTGCGCGCCGATGTCGCCGACGATCCTGGCTTCGGTGCATTGCTGGCGCGGGTGCGCGAGACAGCGCTAGGTGCCTATGCGCACCAGGATCTGCCGTTCGAGAAGCTGGTCGAGGAGCTGCGGCTGCCGCGCGATCCGTCTCGCTCGCCGCTGTTCCAGGTCGTCATCCAGATGCAGAACGCGCCGTCGTCGCGGCTGTCGCTGCCGGGCCTCGAGCTGACGCCGGTCGAGGTGGCGGGGCAGAGCGCCAAGTTCGATCTGGTGCTGAACCTCAGCGAGCGAAGTGGTGAGGTCGCTGGGGTTCTGCGCTACAACACCGACCTGTTCGACGGGACGACGGTGGTGCGCCTGCTGGCGCAGTACGAGCGGCTGCTCGCCGGCGCGGTCGCCGAGCCGGGTCGCAAGATCTCGGCGCTGCCGCTGCTGTCGGAGGTGGAGAGCCAGCAGTTGCTCCGCGAGTGGAGCTCCGGACCGGCGGTGCCGGAGGCGGGAGCGGCGACGCTCGCCGAGCTCTTCGTCCGGCAGGCCGCGGCGCGGCCGGACGCGGTGGCGGTGTCGATGGGAGAGGAGCGGACGAGCTACGGCGAGCTGGCGGCGAGGGCGGGCCGGCTCGCCGGGCGGCTTGCCAGGCTCGGGGTCCGCCGCGGCGACCGGGTGGGCCTGCTCTTCGAGCGCTCGGCCGAGATGGTGGTGGCGATCGTCGCGGTGCTCCGGGCGGGTGCGGCCTACGTGCCTCTCGATCCAGACTATCCGGAGGAGCGGCTGCGCTTCGCGCTCGAAGACAGCGGCGTGCCCGTGGTGGTGACGGCGGGCGATGCCGGCGGACGGCTGACGATGCCGCCGGGTGTCCGCCTGCTGCGTCTGGAGACGGCCGGCGATGGGGGTGCGGTGCCGCCGGATATCTCACGCGACCCGATCGATCCGATCGATCTGCTCGATCCGCTCGACCCGGTCCATCCGGTCGGGGACGACGTCGCCTACGTGATCTACACCTCGGGGTCGACAGGGCGTCCGAAGGGAGTTGCGGTGACGCATGGCAACGCGCTCCGGCTGCTGTCGTCGACGGCCGAGTGGTTCGCCTTCGGTCCGGCGGACGTCTGGACGCTCTTCCACTCCTACGCTTTCGATTTCTCGGTGTGGGAGCTGTGGGGGGCGCTCGGCCATGGCGGCCGGCTGGTGGTGGTGCCGTACTGGGTGAGCCGCTCGCCGGAGGCGTTTTACGAGCTGCTGTGGCGGGAGGGCGTGACGGTGCTCAACCAGACACCGTCGGCCTTCCAGCAGCTCGTCCGGGCCGAGGAGTCGGCGCTGCGGCGAGGCGACCGTCGCCTCGATCCCGCGGGGGATCTGTCGGCTCTGCGTTCCGTCGTCTTCGGCGGCGAGCGGCTGGAGCCGGCGAGCCTCTCGTCGTGGTGGGAGCGCCATGGGGAGGCACGGCCGCGGCTGGTCAACATGTACGGCATCACCGAGACGACGGTGCACGTCACGTACCGTGCGCTGGGGACCGCTGATGTGGCGCTGGGCAGCCGGATCGGGCGGCCGCTCCCGGACCTCGGTCTCTACCTGCTGGACGGCAACCTCGAGCCGGTGGCTCTGGGCTCGCCTGGGGAGATCGTGGTCGGGGGTGCGGGGGTGGCTATGGGCTACCTGAACCGGCCGGAGCTGACGGCGGAGCGGTTCGTGCCGGACCCGTTCGGGAGCGTTGCCGGAGCGCGCCTCTACCGGTCGGGGGATCTGGCGCGCCATCGGGCGGACGGCGACCTCGAGGTGCTGGGGCGGATCGACCGGCAGGTCAAGGTGCGGGGGTTCCGCATCGAGCTGGGGGAGATCGAGGCGGCGCTGCGCCAGAGCGCGGCGGTGCAGGAAGCGGTGGTGCTGGTGCGCGGCGGTGCGGCGGAAGAGCGCCGTCTGGTGGCCTGCGTGGTTCGGGGGGCGGGAGAGGAGCCGCCGCCCGCGTGGCCCGCGGCATTGCGGGAATCGCTTGCCGCGGCGCTCCCGAACTACATGGTGCCGTCGCGGATCCTGGCACTGCCGGTCCTGCCGCTGACCGCCAACGGCAAGCTCGACCGCGACGCGCTCGGGCGGGCGGTCGACCGGGCCGAAGCGGCCGATGCCGGGGTCGACACGGCGGCCTGGACGCCGCCGCGGACGGAGCTCGAGATCTTCCTGGCCGAGCTCTTCGGCCGCACGCTGCACGGCGGGCGGGTCGGCCTCGATGGCGACTTCTTCGCTCTCGGCGGCAACTCGATGAGCGGCGCGGTGCTGATCAATCAGCTCCAGCAGGAGCTGGGCGAGATCGTCCACGTGGTGACGATCTTCGACGCGCCGACCGTGCGCCAGCTCGCCGCCTATCTCTCCGCGCAATACCCGGTGGCCGTGGCGCGGCGCTGGCCGGATGGCAGCGTCGAGGCGACCGGAGGCAGCGTCCATCGCCGGGTGGGCGAGGCCGCTGTCATGAAGTTCCGCGCGCTGATTCAGCCGCTGGCGCCGGCGCCGGCCGGTAGCGCGGGGAAGAACCCGCCGGCGGTGTTCGTGCTGTCGCCGCCGCGCTCGGGCTCGACGCTGCTGCGGGTCATGCTGGGCGGCCATCCGCGGCTCTTCGCCCCGCCCGAGCTCGAGCTGCTGTCGTTCAACACGCTGGCGGAGCGCTCGGCGGCGTTCTCCGGCCGCGACCGGTTCTGGCTCGAGGGGGTGGTGCGGGCGGTGATGGAGATCCGCGGCTGCGGCGCCGAGGAGGCGACGGCGATGCTGGCGCAAGCCGAGGGCGCCGGGCTGTCGACGCGCCAGCTCTACGGCCGGCTGCAGGAGTGGCTGGGCCCCCGGATGCTGGTGGACAAGACGCCGTCCTACGCGCTCGACGCGGCGATCCTGGGGCGGGCGGAGGAGTCGTTCGAGCGGCCGCTGTACTTGCATCTGGTGCGCCATCCGCACGGGATGATCCGTTCCTTCGAGGAGGCGAAGCTCGATCAGATCTTCTTCCGCCGCGAGCACCCGTTCGGTCGCCGGGAGCTGGCCGAGCTGATCTGGCGGGTGAGCCAGGAGAACATCCTCGGTTTCCTGCGGGAGGTGCCGGCGGAGCGGCAGCACCGGGTGTGCTTCGAGGAGCTGGTGGATCGGCCGGAGGAGGTGCTGTCGGGCATCTGCGCATTCCTGGGGATCCCCTACGAGCCGGCGATGGCGCGGCCCTACGAAGGCCGGCGGGAGCGGATGACGGACGGCATCCATGCCGAGTCGCGGATGCTGGGCGACGTCAAGTTCCACCAGCACCGCGGCGTCGAGCGGGAGACGGCGGAGCGCTGGCGCGGCGAGCTCGCCGAGGATTTCCTTGGCGAGGGGACCTGGGAGGTGGCGGAGGCGCTCGGCTACGAGCGCGAGGACCGCCGGGGGCTGACGCGGATCGTGGCTGGGCGCTGGCGTGCGGGCGAGCCGCTGCCGCTGTCCTTCGCCCAGGAGCGTCTCTGGTTCCTCGACCAGCTCGACCCGGGCAACCCGACCTACAACATCCCGTTGGCGCTGGCCCTGGACGGCGGTCTCGAGGTCGCGGCGCTGGCGGCGAGCCTGGGGGAGATCGTCCGCCGGCATGCCTCGCTGCGCACCACGTTCGCCGCCGCCGAGGGGCATCCGGTGCAGGTGATCGCGCCGGCGTCCGGGTCCTTTCTGACGCTCGTCGACCTGGGCGGGCTGCCGCCGGCGGCGGGAGAGGCGGAGGCGCGACGGCTCGGCCGCGAGGCGGCGCTGCGGCCGTTCGATCTGCGCCGTGGGCCGCTGGTGCGCGCCGCGCTCTTGCGGTTGGCGGCGGAGCGGCACATCGCGCTCTTCGCGGTGCATCACATCGTCGCCGACGGCTGGTCGATGGGAGTGTTGATCGCCGAGCTCGGGGCGCTCTACACGGCCGCCGTCTCCGCCGCGCCGTCGCCGCTTCCGGAGCTGCCGATCCAGTACGCCGACTTCGCGCTCTGGCAACGCGGCTGGCTGCGCGGTGAGGAGCTCGAGCGCCAGCTCGGCTTCTGGCGCGAGCGGCTATCCGGCGCGCCGGCGTCGCTCGACCTGCCGACCGACCGTCCGCGGCCGCCGGTGCAAACGTACCGCGGCGTGAGCCGTCCCTTCACTCTCGCCCTGCCGCTCGCGTCGGACCTCCGACGGCTCTCCCGGCAGCGCGGCGCGACGCTCTTCATGACGCTCCTCGCCGGCTTCGAGGCGATGCTGTCGCGCCTCGCCGGTCAGCGCGACCTGGTCGTCGGCTCGACGATCGCCAACCGCAACCGCGCCGAGATCGAAGGCCTGATCGGCTTCTTCGTCAACACCCTCGCCATTCGCGCCGACCTCGGCGACGCCCCGAGCTTCGAGGCGTTGCTCACCAGGACGCGGCAGGCGGCGCTAGGTGCCTATGCGCACCAGGATCTACCGTTCGAGAAGCTGGTCGAGGAGCTGCGGCTGCCGCGCGATCCGTCTCGCTCGCCGCTGTTCCAGGTCGTCATCCAGATGCAGAACGCGCCGTCGTCGCGGCTGTCGCTGCCAGGCCTCGAGCTGACGCCGGTCGAGGTGGCGGGGCAGAGCGCCAAGTTCGATTTGGTGCTGAACCTCGTCGAGCGAAGTGGTGAGGTCGCTGGGGTTCTGCGCTACAACACCGACCTGTTCGACGGGACGACGGTGGTGCGCCTGCTGGCGCAGTACGAGCGGCTGCTCGCCGGCGCGGTCGCCGAGCCGGGTCGCAAAATCTCGGCGCTGCCGCTGCTGTCGGAGGTGGAGAGCCAGCAGTTGCTCCGCGAGTGGAGCTCCGGGGCGGCGGTGCCGGAGGCGGGAGCGGCGACGCTCGCCGAGCTCTTCGTCCGGCAGGCCGCGGCGCGGCCGGACGCGGTGGCGGTGTCGATGGGAGAGGAGCGGACGAGCTACGGCGAGCTGGCGGCGAGGGCGGGCCGGCTCGCCGGGCGGCTTGCCGGGCTGGGGGTACGCCGCGGCGATCGGGTGGGCCTGCTCTTCGAGCGCTCGGCCGAGATGGTGGTGGCGATCGTCGCGGTGCTCCGGGCGGGCGCGGCCTACGTGCCTCTCGATCCGGACTATCCGGAGGAGCGGCTGCGCTTCGCGCTCGAAGACAGCGGCGTGCCCGTGGTGGTGACGGCGGGCGACGCCGGCGGACGGCTGACGATGCCGCCGGGTGTCCGCCTGCTGCGTCTGGAGACGGCCGGCGATGGGGGTGCGGTGCCGCCGGATATCTCACGCGACCCGCTCGCCGCTCGATCCGCTCGACCCGGTCCATCCGGTCGGGGACGACGTCGCCTACGTGATCTACACCTCGGGGTCGACGGGGCGTCCGAAGGGAGTTGCGGTGACGCATGGCAACGCGCTCCGGCTGCTGTCGTCGACGGCCGAGTGGTTCGCCTTCGGTCCGGCGGACGTCTGGACGCTCTTCCACTCCTACGCTTTCGATTTCTCGGTGTGGGAGCTGTGGGGGGCGCTCGGCCATGGCGGCCGGCTGGTGGTGGTGCCGTACTGGGTGAGCCGCTCGCCGGAGGCGTTTTACGAGCTGCTGTGGCGGGAGGGCGTGACGGTGCTCAACCAGACACCGTCGGCCTTCCAGCAGCTCGTCCGGGCCGAGGAGTCGGCGCTGCGGCGAGGCGACCGGCGCCTCGATCCCGCGGGGGATCTGTCGGCTCTGCGTTCCGTCGTCTTCGGCGGCGAGCGGCTGGAGCCGGCGAGCCTCTCGTCGTGGTGGGAGCGCCATGGGGAGGCACGGCCGCGGCTGGTCAACATGTACGGCATCACCGAGACGACGGTGCACGTCACGTACCGTGCGCTGGGGACCGCTGATGCGGCGCTGGGCAGCCGGATCGGGCGGCCGCTCCCGGACCTCGGTCTCTACCTGCTGGACGGCAACCTCGAGCCGGTGGCTCTGGGCTCGCCTGGGGAGATCGTGGTCGGGGGTGCGGGGGTGGCTATGGGCTACCTGAACCGGCCGGAGCTGACGGCGGAGCGGTTCGTGCCGGACCCGTTCGGGAGCGTTGCCGGAGCGCGGCTCTACCGGTCGGGGGATCTGGCGCGCCATCGGGCGGACGGCGACCTCGAGGTGCTGGGGCGGATCGACCGGCAGGTCAAGGTGCGGGGGTTCCGCATCGAGCTGGGGGAGATCGAGGCGGCGCTGCGCCAGAGCGCGGCGGTGCAGGAAGCGGTGGTGCTGGTGCGCGGCGGTGCGGCGGAAGAGCGCCGTCTGGTGGCCTGCGTGGTTCGGGGGGCGGGAGAGGAGCCGCCGCCCGCGTGGCCCGCGGCGTTGCGGGAATCGTTGGCCGCGGCGCTCCCGAACTACATGGTGCCGTCGCGGATCCTGGCGCTGCCGGTCCTGCCGCTGACCGCCAACGGCAAGCTCGACCGCGACGCGCTCGAGCGGGCGGTCGACCAGGCCGAGGCGGCCGATGCCGACGCCGGTGTCGGCTCCAACGCGCGCAGCGCTGGCAATTCGCTGCCGCGCACCGCCCTCGAGCTGTTCCTCGTCGAGCTCTTCGGCCGCGCCCTCCAGCGCGAGCGGGTCGGCCTCGACGACGACTTCTTCGCCCTCGGCGGCAACTCGATCCTCGGCGCGGTGCTGATCAACCGATTGCAGGAGGAGGTGGGTGAGGTCGTCCACGTGGTGACGATCTTCGACGCGCCGACCGTGCGCCAGCTCGCCGCCCATCTGGCCGCCGAGCACGCCGGGGCCGTGGCGCGGCGCTGGCCGGATGACAGCGTCGAGGCGGCCGGAGGCAGCGTCCATCGCCGGGTGGGCGAGGCCGCTGTCATGAAGTTCCGCGCGCTGATTCAGCCGCTGGCGCCGGCGCCGGCCGGTAGCGCGGGGAAGAACCCGCCGGCGGTGTTCGTGCTGTCGCCGCCGCGCTCGGGCTCGACGCTGCTGCGGGTCATGCTGGGCGGCCATCCGCGGCTCTTCGCCCCGCCCGAGCTCGAGCTGCTGTCGTTCAACACGCTGGCCGAGCGCTCGGCGGCGTTCTCCGGCCGCGACCGGTTCTGGCTCGAGGGGGTGGTGCGGGCGGTGATGGAGATCCGCGGCTGCGGCGCCGAGGAGGCGACGGCGATGCTGGCGCAAGCCGAGGGCGCCGGGCTGTCGACGCGCCAGCTCTACGGCCGGCTGCAGGAGTGGCTGGGCCCCCGGATGCTGGTGGACAAGACGCCGTCCTACGCGCTCGACGCGGCGATCCTGGGGCGGGCGGAGGAGTCGTTCGAGCGGCCGCTGTACTTGCATCTGGTGCGCCATCCGCACGGGATGATCCGTTCCTTCGAGGAGGCGAAGCTCGATCAGATCTTCTTCCGCCGCGAGCACCCGTTCGGTCGCCGGGAGCTGGCCGAGCTGATCTGGCGGGTGAGCCAGGAGAACATCCTCGGTTTCCTGCGGGAGGTGCCGGCGGAGCGGCAGCACCGGGTGTGCTTCGAGGAGCTGGTGGATCGGCCGGAGGAGGTGCTGTCGGGCATCTGCGCATTCCTGGGGATCCCCTACGAGCCGGCGATGGCGCGGCCCTACGAAGGCCGGCGGGAGCGGATGACGGACGGCATCCATGCCGAGTCGCGGATGCTGGGCGACGTCAAGTTCCACCAGCACCGCGGCGTCGAGCGGGAGACGGCGGAGCGCTGGCGCGGCGAGCTCGCCGAGGATTTCCTTGGCGAGGGGACCTGGGAGGTGGCGGAGGCGCTCGGCTACGAGCGCGAGGACCGCCGGGGGCTGACGCGGATCGTGGCTGGGCGCTGGCGTGCGGGCGAGCCGCTGCCGCTGTCCTTCGCCCAGGAGCGGCTCTGGTTCCTCGACCAGCTCGACCCGGGCAACCCGACCTACAACATCCCGTTGGCGCTGGCCCTGGACGGCGGTCTCGAGGTCGCGGCGCTGGCGGCGAGCCTGGGGGAGATCGTCCGCCGGCATGCCTCGCTGCGCACCACGTTCGCCGCCGCCGAGGGACATCCGGTGCAGGTGATCGCGCCGGCGTCCGGGTCCTTTCTGACGCTCGTCGACCTGGACGGGCTGCCGCCGGCGGCGGGAGAGGCGGAGGCGCGACGGCTCGGCCGCGAGGCGGCGCTGCGGCCGTTCGATCTGCGCCGTGGGCCCCTGATGCGCGCCGCGCTCGTGCGTCTGGCGGCGGAGAGCCATGTCGCGCTGCTCAACCTGCACCACATCGTCGCCGACGGCTGGTCGATGGGGGTGCTGATGGCGGAGCTCGGGACGCTCTATGCCGCCGCGGTCGCCAACGCCCGCTCGCCGCTTCCGGAGCTGCCGATCCAATACGCCGACTTCACGCTATGGCAGCGGCGGCAGCTCTCCGGCGATGCGCTCGAGCGCGAGATCGTCCACTGGCGCGGGACCCTGGCCGGCATCGCGCCGCTCGAGCTGCCGACCGATCGGCCGCGGCCGGCGGTCCAGACTTTCCGCGGCGGCGGCGTGCGGACGGCGCTCCCGGCGCCGCTCGCGGCGAACCTTGCGGAGATCGGCCGGCGTCAGGGGCTGACCCTCTTTATGACCCTCCTCGCGACCACCGTCGCAGTGCTCGCCCGCCACGCCGGTCAAGACGACGTCGCCGTCGGCACCGCCGTCGCCAACCGCGGCCGCGCCGAGGTCGAGGGACTGATCGGGTTCTTCGTCAACACGCTCGTGCTGCGCGGCGATTGCTCGGGAGACCCTTCGTTCGCGACCCTCCTAGGGCGCGTGCGCGCGACCGCTCTCTCGGCCTTCGCCCATCAGGACCTGCCCTTCGAGAAGATCGTCGAAGAGCTGAACCCGCGCCGCGACCCGAGCCGCACGCCTCTGTTCCAGGTGATGTTCACGCTCCAGGAGTGGGGCTCCGAGGAGGTCTCCCTGCCGGGTCTGCGCTCGCGGCGGATCGATCCTGCGGGCGGCCTCGCCAAGTTCGATCTCTCCGTGGGCTTCGGCGAGGCCGAGCACGGGCTTGGCGGCTCGTGGGGCTTCAACCGCGATCTCTTCGATGCGACGACGATCGCCCGGCTGGCCGCCCACTTCGAGGTCCTCGCGGCGGGCGCCGCGAGCCGTCCGGAGCAGCCGCTCTCGGCGCTGCCGCTGCTGACTGCGGGCGAGCGCGCGCAGCTCCTCCGCGAGTGGAACGATGGGGTCACCATCTATCCGCGCGGGGAGACGATCCATACCCTGTTCGCCGCACGGGTCACGCAGCAGCCGGAGGCCGTGGCGCTCGAGTTCGGCGGCGAGACGATCACCTATCGCGAGCTCGCGGTGCGCGCGGCCGGCGTAGCCCACCGTCTGCGCCGGCTCAGCGTCGGGCCGGAGGTGATGGTGGGACTCTGTCTGCCGCGCTCGACGGCGATGGTGGTGGCGACACTCGGGGTCCTCCAGGCGGGCGGCGCCTATGTCCCGCTGGACCTCGGGCATCCGCGTGAGCGGCTGGCCCTGCTCCTCGCCGACGTCGGCGCGCGCGTGGTGGTGACCGAGGGCCGCTTCCTCGCCCAGCTGCCGGAGACGGCGGCGGCCGTCCTCTGCCTGGATCGCCTCGATGGTCCCGGTGCGGCGCCAGCCCGCGTGGCGACCCCACGCGGCGGCTCCCCGCTCGAAGCCGCTCCGCAGAACCTCGCCTACGTGATCTATACCTCCGGCTCGACGGGGTTGCCCAAGGGCGTCGCCGTGCCGCACCGCGGGGTAGTGCGACTGGTGCGCGAGACCGACTTCGCACAGCTCGGTCCGGACGATCGCGTCGCCCAGATCTCGAACACCGCCTTCGATGCCGCGACCTTCGAGCTCTGGGGCGCGCTCCTCAACGGCGGCCGGCTCGTCGGCATCACCAAGGAGGTGGCGCTCGCGCCGCAGCAGCTTGCGGCGGAGATCGCAGAGCGGCGGATCTCGGCACTCTTCCTCACCTCGTCGCTCTTCGGCGAGGTGGCACGTGAGGCGCCGGAGGCCTTCGCCGCGGTCCGCTTCCTCCTCGTCGGCGGCGAGGCCGTCGAGCCGGCGGCGGCGCGCCGGGTTCTCGCCGCCGTCCCGCCCGCGCGCCTGCTCAACGGTTACGGGCCGACCGAGAGCACGACGTTCACGGCGTGCCATCGGATCGCCGAGGTCGCGCCGGACGCCTTGTCGTTGCCGATCGGCAGGCCGATTGCCAACACCACCGTCCACCTGCTGGACGGCGCCGGCAACCCCGTCCCCATCGGGGTTGTGGGCGAGCTCTTCATCGGCGGCGATGGTCTGGCGCGCGGTTATTTCGGACGGCCGGAGCTCACCGCCGAGCGCTTCGTGCCGGACGCCGTCAGCGGCGCTTTCGGCGCCCGCCTCTATCGCAGCGGCGATCGCGTACGCGCGCTGCCCGACGGCGCCATCGACTTCCTCGGCCGCACTGACGGCCAGGTCAAGGTCCGCGGCTTCCGCATCGAGCTGGGCGAGATCGAGGCCGTCCTCGCCGGACACCCGCTGGTCGAGCGCGCGGCGGTGATCGTGCGCGGCGAGGGCGCCGGCGAGCGCCGGCTGGCGGCGTTCTACGTCTGCGAGGCCGCGATTCCAACGCCGGCCGAGCTTCGCGCTTTCTTGCGCGCCAAGCTCCCCGACTACATGGTGCCCGGAGCGTTCATTCGGCTCGGCGCGCTGCCGCTCAACGCTAACGGCAAGGTCGATCGGCGCGCGCTCGCCGAGTCTCGAGGCGCGCGAGGCCGAGGCCGAGGCCCATGCGGCGCCGCGGACCGCGGTCGAGGAGGTGATCGCCGGCTTCTGGAGCGAAGTGCTGGGGCGCGAACGGGTAGGAGTCGAGGACGACTTCTTCGACCTGGGTGGGCACTCCCTGCTCGCCGCGCAGGTCGTCTCGCGCGTGGCGCGGACGTTCCAGGTGAAGCTGCCGTTGCGGCGGCTGTTCGACAAACCGACCGTCGCCGGCCTCGCCGAGGCGGTGGTCGACGAGGAGGCCAGGCACGGGCAGGGCGAGAAGATCGCTCGCGCCCTGCTGCGGGTCAAGGCGATCTCGGCCGAGCGGCGTCTGGCGGCGCTGGCCGGCACTGATGCAGGAGACACAGCGCAATGAGCATCCATGACGTGGCGGGCGCCTCGGGGCTCTCGACGCAGGAGCGCGAGCTCCTGGCCCAGCTCCTGGCGGAGGACGGTGTCGAGCTCTCCGTGGAGGCGCCCGTCGCGCCGGTGGCCCGGGAGGGCAAGCTGCCGCTGTCGTTCTCGCAGGAGCGGCTCTGGTTCCTCGACCGCCTGCTCCCCGGCAGCTCGGCGTACAACATCCCGGCGACGCTGCGGCTGGTCGGGCGGCTCGACCGGCGTGCGCTGGCCGCGGCGCTCTCCGAGATCGCGCGCCGCCACGAGTCTCTGCGCACGATCTTCGGCGAGGTCACGGGGAGACCGGTCCAGATCATCCTGCCTGCCGCGGCAATCTCTCTTTCGGTCGTCGACCTGTCTGGCCTGGCGGAGAGGCGTCGCAGTGAGGAGGGGCTGCGACTGGCGCGCACCGAGGCGGTCCGCGGCTTCGACCTCGAGCGCGGGCCGCTCCTGCGCTGCCGCTTGCTGCGCTTCGCCGAGCGTGAGCACTGGCTGCTGCTGGCCGTGCATCACATCGTGGGTGACGGCTGGTCGATCGGGGTGTTCGTGCGCGAGCTGGGGGAGCTCTATCCAGCCTTTTCCGCCGGCCGGCCCTCGCCGCTCCCGGCGCTGCCGATCCAGTATGCCGATTACGCGGCCTGGCAGCGCGAGAACCTGCGCGGAGAAGGTCTCGCGGGCGAGCTCGGCTTTTGGCGTCAGGCACTCGGCGGTCTCGAGCCCTTCGAGCTGCCCGCGGACCGGGCGCGGCCGGCGCGACCGAGCTTCCGCGGGGCGGCGCACGCTGCGCGCTTGCCGGCTGGCGCCGCGCTCGTCGAGCTGGGAAAGCGGGCGGGAGCGACGCCGTTCATGACGCTTCTCGCGGCGCTCTGGGTCTTGCTCGCGCGGCTGACCGGCCGCGAGGACGTGGCCGTGGGCACGGCGGTGGCCAACCGGAGCCGGCCGGAGATCGAAGGTTTGATCGGCTTTTTCGTCAACACCCTCGTCCTGCGTGGCGCGGTCGCCGGAACGACGACTTTCCGCTCGTTGTTGGGGCAGGCTCGCGACGTGGCGCTCGACGCCTTTGCGCACCAGGACCTGCCGTTCGACAAGGTCGTCGAGGAGATGGCGCCGGAGCGCGATCCAGGCAGGACTCCGCTCTTCCAGGTTCTCCTGGCCGTGCAGAATCTCCGCCTCGACGGGTTCGCATTGCCCGGCCTAGTCCTCGAGCCCGTCGAGGCGGCCGCGGAGGGAATCGCCAAGTTCGATCTGGCTGCGACCTTCACCGAGGTGGGAGGAGGGCTTGCCGGGGCGTGGACCTACCGCCGCGAGCTCTATGACCCGACGACCATCGCGCGGTGGTCGCAGCAGCTTGGGGTTCTCGCCGCCGCGGTGACGGCAGATCCGGACCTGGCAGTCGGAGAGATCGTGCTGCTGTCGCCGGCGGAGCGTTCGGCGGTGCTGGTCGAATGGAGCGGTGGGCCGAGCCCTTATCCGCGGGAGGCGACGCTCCACGAGCTGTTCGCGCGCCAGGCGGCGCGGCGTCCGCGGGCCATGGCGGTCGAGGATCGCGGCGAACGCCTGACCTATGGCGAGCTCGAGGCGCGGGCGAGCCGTCTGGCGCGGCGTCTGGCTGGACGCCGGTGTGGGGCCGGAGGTGCCGGTGGGTCTGTGTCTGGAGCGGTCCGCCGGCGCGGTGGTCGCGATGCTCGCCATCCTCAAGGCGGGCGGCGCGTACCTGCCGCTCGACCCGGCTCAGCCGCAGGAACGTCTGGGCTGGCTGCTCGCCGACACCGGGGCGCGGGTGGTGGTGACCCGGGCGAGCCTGTTGCCGACGCTTCCGGTGCTTCTGGATACCGCGAGAGGGTGGACGACGATCCTCTTGGAAGAGGAAGAGGGGGGACGGGAGTCAGCGTGCGGGAAATCGGCGGACGGGGAGCCGACCGCTGCGTCGGCATGCTCCGCCAATCTGGCCTACGTGCTGTACACCTCGGGCTCGACGGGAGAGCCGAAGGGGGTGGCGGTGGTCCACCGGGCGGTGGTGCGGCTCGTTTGCGAGACGGACTATGCCGCCTTCGGCGAGGACGAGGTCTTCCTGCACATCGCGCCCCTCGGCTTCGACGCGTCGACGGTCGAGATCTGGGGGGCGCTCTTGCATGGCGGTCGGCTGGTCGTGGCGCCGCCGGGGGTGCCGTCGCTCGCCGAGCTGGGGCGTCTGATCACGGAGCACGGAGTGACGACCATGTTCTTGACGTCGGGCCTGTTCCACGCCGCGGTGGACGGCGACCTCGAAGTCCTTCGGCCGCTCGAGCAATTGATCGTGGGCGGCGATGTCACGTCCCCGGTGCACGTGCGCCGCGCCCTGGCCGGCCTCCCTGGCCTACGGCTGATCCACGGCTATGGTCCGACCGAGAACACGACCTTCACGACCAGCCAGCCGCTGCCGGGAGTCGGCGCCACGACGCCGATCGGTCGGCCGCTCGCCAATACGCGGGTCCACGTCGTCGACCGCTCTCTGCGGCCGGTGCCGATCGGCGTGAGCGGCGAGCTGCTCGCCGGCGGCGACGGTCTGGCGCGAGGCTATTTCCGGCGTCCGGCGCAGACGGCGGAGCGCTTCGTCCCGGATCCGTTCGGCAGGGCGGGGGGCCGGCTCTACCGCACCGGCGACCTGGTGCGTTTCCTGCCGACCGGCGAGCTCGACTTCCTGGGCCGTGTGGATGCGCAGGTGAAGATCCGGGGCTTCCGGGTCGAGCCGGGCGAGGTGGAGAGCGTGCTCGGGCAGCACCCGGATCTGCGGGACGTCAGCGTCGTGGCGGTCGGTGGGGCGGGGGAGCGGAGCCTGGTGGCCTACTGCGTGGCGCGGCGGGGGGATGTGACGTCGGCGGACCTGAAGGGTTTCCTCCGTGCGCGGCTGCCGGAGCACCTGGTGCCCTCGGTGGTGGTCCTGATCGAGGCACTGCCGCTGACGTCACAGGGCAAGGTGGACCGGCGGGCGCTGGCCGCCCGGCCGCTCCATGACCCGGAAGGCGAGCCGAGAGCTGACGAGCAGGCGGCGCCGCGCACGCCGACCGAGGAGTTGCTGGCGAACCTGTTCGCGGCGCTCCTCGGCCGCGAAGAGGTCGGGGTGACGGAGGATTTCTTCGCCCTGGGCGGGCACTCGCTGCTCGCCACGCAGGTGATCGCGCGCCTGCGTGACGCCCTGGGGGTCGAGCTGCCGGTGGCGGCGCTCTTCGAGCAGCCGACGGTCGCCGGCCTCGCCCGCTCGGTGGCGGAGGCTCGCGCGGTGGGGCGGGCGTCGGCGCCACCGCTCGAGCGGATGACCCGTGAGGGCGATCCGCCGCTCTCGTTCGCCCAAGAGCGGCTCTGGTTCATCGACCGTCTGCAGCCGGGCAATCCCGCCTACAACCTGCCGTTGGCGCTCGACTGCGTGGGCCCGCTCGATGCGCCGGCTCTGGGCTGGGCGCTCTCGGCGCTCTCGGCGCGGCACGAGACCCTGCGCACGCGCTTCGATCTCGTGGACGGCCGGCCGGTGCAACGGATCGACGCGCCGGGTCCGTCGGCGCTGCCGCTGGTGGACCTGGCCGGCTTGCCCGCCGCGCGGCGGGAGGTCGAGGCGGGTCGCCTCATCGCGGGCGAATCGTGGCGTCCGTTCGATCTGGCGCGCGGCCCCTTGCTGCGGGCGCGGCTGCTCCGGCTCGCCGCCGACCGCCACGGCATCGTGCTGGCGCTCCATCACTCGATCGCCGACGGCTGGTCGCTCGGGGTGCTGGTGCGCGATCTGTCGGCGTTCTATCGCGCGGCGGCGAGCGGCGCGGCGGCGGCTCTCCCGGAGCTGCCGGTCCAGTACGCGGACTACGCCGTCTGGCAGCGGCGCTGGCTCGCCGGCGCGGTGCTCGAAGGGGAGCTCGCCTACTGGCGGGATCGTCTGGCGGGTGCTCCGGCGCTGCTCGAGCTGCCGACGGATCGGCCGCGGCCGCTGGTGCAGAGCTGGCGCGGGGCTTCGCGTCCGGTGCGTCTCGGCGGCGCGCTCTCGTCGGCGGTTCGCGGGCAGTGCCGGCATTCCGGCACGACGTCGTTCATGGTTCTCGCGGCAGGGTTCTTCGCCCTGCTGGCGCGGCACAGCGGCCAGGAGGACGTCACGCTGGGGGTGCCGATCGCCGGCCGCACTCATCTGGAGACGGAGGGTCTGATCGGCTTCTTCGTCAACACCCTCATCCTGCGCGCCGAGCTGCCGGGAGACCGTGCGTTCTCCCGGCTGGTGGAGCGAATCCGGGAGGACTCTCTCGCCGCCTACGAGCATCAGGACCTGCCGTTCGAGCGGCTGGTCGAGGAGCTGCGGGTCGAGCGCAGCCTCGGTCACTCGCCGCTCTTCCAGGCCATGTTCGCCCTGCAGAACGCGCCGACCGCCGAGCTGGTCCTGCCGGGGCTCGAGCTCAAGACCTGGCCGTCGCCCGGCGGCATGGCGAAATTCGACCTCACCTTCACCCTTGCCGAAACGGCCGACGGCATCGTCGGGACCCTCGGCTATGCGACGGCATTGTTCGATGCGCCGACCATCGATCGCCTGGCGGAGCATTTCACGGCTCTCCTCAGCCGCGGTGACGGCAGATCCGGACCTGGCAGTCGGAGAGATCGTGCTGCTGTCGCCGGCGGAGCGTTCGGCGGTGCTGGTCGAATGGAGCGGTGGGCCGAGCCCTTATCCGCGGGAGGCGACGCTCCACGAGCTGTTCGCGCGCCAGGCGGCGCGGCGTCCGCGGGCCATGGCGGTCGAGGATCGCGGCGAACGCCTGACCTATGGCGAGCTCGAGGCGCGGGCGAGCCGCCTGGCGCGGCGTCTGGCGGACGCCGGCGTGGGGCCGGAGGTGCCGGTGGGTCTGTGTCTGGAGCGGTCCGCCGGCGCGGTGGTCGCGATGCTCGCCATCCTCAAGGCGGGCGGCGCGTACCTGCCGCTCGACCCGGCTCAGCCGCAGGAACGTCTGGGCTGGCTGCTCGCCGACACCGGGGCGCGGGTGGTGGTGACCCGGGCGAGCCTGTTGCCGACGCTTCCGGTGCTTCTGGATACCGCGAGAGGGTGGACGACGATCCTCTTGGAAGAGGAAGAGGGGGGACGGGAGTCAGCGTGCGGGGAATCGGCAGGCGGGGAGCCGACCGCTGCGTCGGCATGCTCCGCCAATCTGGCCTACGTGCTGTACACCTCGGGCTCGACGGGAGAGCCGAAGGGGGTGGCGGTGGTCCACCGGGCGGTGGTGCGGCTCGTCTGCGAGACGGACTATGCCGCCTTCGGCGAGGACGAGGTCTTCCTGCACATCGCGCCCCTCGGCTTCGACGCGTCGACGGTCGAGATCTGGGGGGCGCTCTTGCATGGCGGTCGGCTGGTCGTGGCGCCGCCGGGGGTGCCGTCGCTCGCCGAGCTGGGGCGTCTGATCACAGCAGCACGGAGTGACGACCATGTTCTTGACGTCGGGCCTGTTCCACGCCGCGGTGGACGGCGACCTCGAAGTCCTTCGGCCGCTCGAGCAATTGATCGTGGGCGGCGATGTCACGTCTCCGGTGCACGTGCGCCGCGCCCTGGCCGGCCTCCCTGGCCTACGGCTGATCCACGGCTATGGTCCGACCGAGAACACGACCTTCACGACCAGCCAGCCGCTGCCGGGAGTCGGCGCCACGACGCCGATCGGTCGGCCGCTCGCCAATACGCGGGTCCACGTCGTCGACCGCTCTCTGCGGCCGGTGCCGATCGGCGTGAGCGGCGAGCTGCTCGCCGGCGGCGACGGTCTGGCGCGAGGCTATTTCCGGCGTCCGGCGCAGACGGCGGAGCGCTTCGTCCCGGATCCGTTCGGCAGGGCGGGGGGCCGGCTCTACCGCACCGGCGACCTGGTGCGTTTCCTGCCGACCGGCGAGCTCGACTTCCTGGGCCGTGTGGATGCGCAGGTGAAGATCCGGGGCTTCCGGGTCGAGCCGGGCGAGGTGGAGAGCGTGCTCGGGCAGCACCCGGATCTGCGGGACGTCAGCGTCGTGGCGGTCGGTGGGGCGGGGGAGCGGAGCCTGGTGGCCTACTGCGTGGCGCGGCGGGGGGATGTGACGTCGGCGGACCTGAAGGGTTTCCTCCGTGCGCGGCTGCCGGAGCACCTGGTGCCCTCGGTGGTGGTCCTGATCGAGGCACTGCCGCTGACGTCACAGGGCAAGGTGGACCGGCGGGCGCTGGCCGCCCGGCCGCTCCATGACCCGGAAGGCGAGCCGAGAGCTGACGAGCAGGCGGCGCCGCGCACGCCGACCGAGGAGTTGCTGGCGAACCTGTTCGCGGCGCTCCTCGGCCGCGAAGAGGTCGGGGTGACGGAGGATTTCTTCGCCCTGGGCGGGCACTCGCTGCTCGCCACGCAGGTGATCGCGCGCCTGCGTGACGCCCTCGGGGTCGAGCTGCCGGTGGCGGCGCTCTTCGAGCAGCCGACGGTCGCCGGCCTCGCCCGCTCGGTGGCGGAGGCTCGCGCGGTGGGGCGGGCGTCGGCGCCACCGCTCGAGCGGATGACCCGTGAGGGCGATCCGCCGCTCTCGTTCGCCCAAGAGCGGCTCTGGTTCATCGACCGTCTGCAGCCGGGCAATCCCGCCTACAACCTGCCGTTGGCGCTCGACTGCGTGGGCCCGCTCGATGCGCCGGCTCTGGGCTGGGCGCTCTCGGCGCTCTCGGCTCGGCACGAGACCCTGCGCACGCGCTTCGATCTCGTGGACGGCCGGCCGGTGCAACGGATCGACGCGCCGGGTCCGTCGGCGCTGCCGCTGGTGGACCTGGCCGGCTTGCCCGCCGCGCGGCGGGAGGTCGAGGCGGGTCGCCTCATCGCGGGCGAATCGTGGCGTCCGTTCGATCTGGCGCGCGGCCCCTTGCTGCGGGCGCGGCTGCTCCGGCTCGCCGCCGACCGCCACGGCATCGTGCTGGCGCTCCATCACTCGATCGCCGACGGCTGGTCGCTCGGGGTGCTGGTGCGCGATCTGTCGGCGTTCTATCGCGCGGCGGCGAGCGGCGCGGCGGCGGCTCTCCCGGAGCTGCCGGTCCAGTACGCGGACTACGCCGTCTGGCAGCGGCGCTGGCTCGCCGGCGCGGTGCTCGAAGGGGAGCTCGCCTACTGGCGGGACCGTCTGGCGGGTGCTCCGGCGCTGCTCGAGCTGCCGACGGATCGGCCGCGGCCGCTGGTACAGAGCTGGCGCGGGGCTTCGCGTCCGGTGCGCCTCGGCGGCGCGCTCTCGTCGGCGGTTCGCGGGCAGTGCCGGCGTTCCGGCACGACGTCGTTCATGGTTCTCGCGGCAGGGTTCTTCGCCCTGCTGGCGCGGCACAGCGGCCAGGAGGACGTCACGCTGGGGGTGCCGATCGCCGGCCGCACTCATCTGGAGACAGAAGGTCTGATCGGCTTCTTCGTCAACACCCTCATCCTGCGCGCCGAGCTGCCGGGAGACCGTGCGTTCTCCCGGCTGGTGGAGCGAATCCGGGAGGACTCTCTCGCCGCCTACGAGCATCAGGACCTGCCGTTCGAGCGGCTGGTCGAGGAGCTGCGGGTCGAGCGCAGCCTCGGTCACTCGCCGCTCTTCCAGGCCATGTTCGCCCTGCAGAACGCGCCGACCGCCGAGCTGGTCCTGCCGGGGCTCGAGCTCAAGACCTGGCCGTCGCCCGGCGGCATGGCGAAATTCGACCTCACCTTCACCCTCGCCGAAACGGCCGACGGCATCGGCGGGACGCTCGGCTATGCGACGGCATTGTTCGATGCGCCGACCATCGATCGCCTGGCGGAGCATTTCACGGCTCTCCTAGCCGCTGCGATCGCCCAGCCCGATCGGCGGTTGGAAGAGCTGTCGTTGCTCGCCGCCGCCGAGCGGCAGCAGCTCGTGGCCGAATGGAACGATACGGCGGCGGCGATCGGCGAGGACGTCGTGTCGCTCGTCGGCGCCTGGGCCCGGTCGTCGCCCGCCGCGCCGGCGGTGGAGGGCAGCGGCTCGCCGGTCGGTTATGGCGAGCTCGCCGCTCGCGCCGGCGGTATCGCCGCCCGCCTGCGGGCGCTGGGCGTCGAGGTCGAGGCCCGTGTGGCGGTGCTCGCGGAGCGCTCGCCGGCGACGATCGTCGGCTATCTCGCCGTGCTCGCCGCCGGCGGCGCCTACGTTGCGCTCGACCCGCTGCAGCCGGTGGACCGCCTAATGGCGATGATGGAGGACGCCTGGCAGGGGAACGAACGGCCGGTGCTGGTCGCCCGCCGTGCCCTCACCGTGCCCTTCACCGAGCAGCTGGCGTCGCGGGGCGTCGCGGTGGTCGACCCGGAGGATCCGGCGGAGGCCGCCCCATTCCTTCCCCTGCCGGTTCCCCCAGCGTCCGCCGCCTACGTGATCTACACCTCGGGCTCGACCGGGCGTCCCAAGGGCGTGGTGGTCTCGCGCGGCGCGCTCGCCAATCTAGTCGAGTGGCATCTCACCGCGTATGGGGTGGGTAGCGCCGATCGCTCGACACTCCTCGCCGGCACCGGCTTCGACGCTTCGGTCTGGGAGATCTGGCCATGCCTCGCGGCGGGCGGCACTCTCGTCATCCCGGACGAGGAGACGAAGAGCTCGCCGCCGCGGCTCGTCGCCTGGCTGGCGTTCCAGGGCATCACCCTCTGCTTCCTGCCGACGCCTCTCGCCGAGGCCGTGCTGGCTGAGACGTGGTCCGCGACGGCGGTGCTCCGCGTCCTGTTGACTGGCGGCGACCGCCTCCACGAAGGGCCGCGGTGCGACCTGCCCTTCCGCCTGATCAATCACTACGGTCCGACGGAGAGCGCGGTGGTGGCGACCGCGACGGAGGTGACCGCAGGAGCCTCCCTGCCTCCGATCGGACGGCCGATCGGCAACTTCCGCGTCCGCCTGCTCGCGTCCTCCGGGTTGCCGGTTCCGATGGGCGTGGCCGCGGAGCTCGGCGTCGCGGGAGCGGGACTCGCGCGCGGTTATCTCGGCGATCCCGCCCGCACCGCCGAGCGTTTCGTGCCCGACCCGCTGGCGGCCTTCCCGGGGGACCGGCTCTATCGCACCGGCGACCTGGCACGCTGGCGGCCGAATGGCCAGCTCGAGTTCCTCGGCCGCCGCGATGACCAGGTCAAGATCCGCGGTATCCGCATCGAGCTGGGCGAGATCGAGGCGGCGCTCGCGGCCCACCCGGCGGTGGCCGCTGCCGCGGTCGCCGTCAGCGACAGCGCGGACGATCGACGGCTCGCCGCCTACGTGGTGCCGCGCGCCGGCGGGCTCGCGGCGAGCGACCTCCGGAGCTGGTTGAAGCAGCGCCTGCCGCCGGCGATGATACCGGTCGCCTTCGTCGAGCTGGCGGAGCTGCCGCTGACCGCCAACGGCAAGCTCGATCGCAGAGCGCTGCCCGAGCCGGAGGTCGGCCTCGCGGCCGTCGCGGAGTACGTCGCGCCAAGTAACTCCATGGAGGAGGTGCTGGCCGAGATCTGGACCGAGCTCCTGGGCGTCCCGCGAGTGGGCGCCAGCGACTCGTTCTTCGACCTCGGCGGCCACTCGCTGCAGGCGATACGGCTGATGGGGCGCCTGCGCGACGCGCTCGGTGTGGACCTCCAGGTCCGCTCCATCTTCGAGGCTCCGATCCTGTCCGAATTCGCGGTGTGCGTCGCGGCCGAGATGGTGCGATTGCTGGCCGACCAGGAGGTCGGATAGGAGAGACGGCTACCCCTTCGATCTGCTGCGGGCGCCGCGCTCGCCATCGATCCTGTGTTTTTGCAAATAGAAACACTATCACCGCACATTCTGCGTGCTGGCATCTCTGTCTCGCGAAATGGAGGAGGAGCACTCCTAAGGTATTAGGAGAGACCTTTGTCCGGAATCCTCGCAGCGCTCCAGCGGCAAGCCGTGTCGTGCTCCAATCGTCTGGCGTTCTCCTTCCTCGAAGATGGAGAGCGCGAGGGCGATCGCTTGACGTTCGCCGAGCTCGACCTGCGGGCGCGGGCGATCGGCGCCTTCCTCGCGGGCGCTGGGCTCGCCGGCGAGCGGGTGCTGCTGCTCTATCCTCCCGGGCCTCGAGTTCATCGCCGGATTCCTGGGATGCCTCTACGGCGGAGCTGTCGCCGTTCCCGCCTATCCGCCACGATCCACCCGCACCCTGCCTCGCCTGTTGGCGATCGCCCGCGACGCCCGCCCACGGGCGGTGCTCACCGGCTCGGCTCTCGAGCCTCAAATCCGGGCGTTCGCCGGGCGCTTCCCCGAGCTTCTCGGCGCCCAGGTGATCGCGTCGGATGGGCTCGATCCGGCGCGGGCCGAGGAGTGGAGCGATCCGCGGCCCGGCGACGGAGATCTCGCGTTCCTCCAGTACACCTCGGGCTCGACCGCCGATCCCAAGGGGGTGATGGTCACCCATGGTGGCCTGCTCGCCAACGAGGAGATGATCCGGCGCGCCTTCGACCAGTCCGCCGAATCGGTCATCGTCGGCTGGCTGCCCCTCTACCACGACATGGGGCTGATCGGGAACGTCCTCCAGCCGCTGTACATCGGTGCCTCGTGTCACCTGATGTCGCCCGTCGCCTTCCTCAAGCGGCCCCTCTGTTGGCTGCAGGCGATCTCGCGCTATCGGGCGACGACCTCGGGCGGTCCCAACTTCGCGTATGAGCTCTGCGTGCGGCGGACGAGCGAGGAGCAGCGCGCGGCCCTCGATCTCTCCACCTGGCGAGTGGCCTTCAACGGGGCCGAGCCGGTGCGGGCGGAGACGCTGGACCGCTTCGCGCACGCCTTCGCTCCTGCGGGGTTCCGGCGGCAGGCGTTCTATCCCTGCTACGGCCTGGCCGAGGCGACGCTCTTCGTCTCCGGCGGAGGAGTGGAGACCGGCCCGGTCGACCAGCCGTTCGCCACGGCCGAGCTGGAGAGAGGCCGCGCCGTGGCGGCGTCCACCGAGGCGCTCGCCGCTCGCCGCCTCGTCGGCTGCGGTCACCCCTGGCTCGGCCAGGACGTCGCGATCGTCGATCCGGCCTCCGGGGAGCGCTGCCCGGACGGCGCCGTGGGCGAGGTCTGGATCGCGGGGCCGAGCGTCGCCGCGGGCTACTGGGAGCGGTCGGTGGAGACGGAGCGCAGCTTTCGCGGCCATCCGGCGGGGGAGGCGGGGGGGGCACCCTATCTGCGCAGCGGCGATCTGGGCTTCCTCTCCGGCGGCGAGCTCTTCGTCACCGGCCGGCTCAAGGAGCTCATCATCCTGCGCGGGCGCAACCTCTATCCGCAGGATGTGGAGGTCACCGCGGAGCGGAGCCATCCGGGCCTGCGGCCCGGCTGCGGCGCGGCGTTCTCGATCGATGCCGAAGGCGGGGAGCGGCTCGTCCTCGTCTGCGAGGTGGAGCGCCACGAGCGCGATCTCGAGGCCGTCAGCGAGGCGGTGCGGCGTGCCGTCGCGGAGGAGCACGAGGCGCGCGTGCACGAGGTGGTCCTCGTCCGCGAGGGGACCGTCCCCAAGACCTCGAGCGGCAAGATCCGGCGCCTGACCTGCCGCCAGCAATATCTGGCGGGGGATCTCCAGGCGCTGGCACGGAGCGCCCTCGCCGGGAGCGCCGAGGACAGAGATCGCGGTCGAAATACTCCGCCGCGAGGATCTCCTCGCCCTCGATCCGGCGGAGCGCGCCGAGGCACTGCTCTCCTATCTCAAAGGACAGGTGGCGCGGGCCCTCAAGACGCCGGCCGCTCGCCTGACGATCGACCGCCCGCTCTCCGAGCTGGGGCTCGACTCGCTGGCGGGCGTCGAGCTGGGCCATGCCGTGGAGACCGACTTCGGCATCGCCCTGTCGCTGGCGGACCTTCTGGCGGGACCGACGCTGGAGGAGCTGGTGCGCGAGGTCCTCGGGGGGATCGAGCGGGCGATCCCAGCGGCCTCGCCGGCGGCCGGCATCATGGCCGGTGCCCTCGCGGAGCGCCCGTCGAGCGCCGATCTCCCGCTCTCCTACGGCCAGCGGGCGCTCTGGTTCCTCGACCGCCTCGTCCCCGGAAGCAGCGCCTACGTCCTCGCCGGCGCCGGGCGCATCGCGGGCGGCCTCGACGCCGCGGTACTGGCGCGCGCGGCCACCGCTCTGGTCGAGCGCCATCCGGCTCTCCGCATACACTTTCGCGCCGAGCAGGGTCAGCCGCGGCAGAGCGTCTCGGCGGAGCCGCGACTGGAGATGGTGCGGGAGGACGCCGCGAGCTGGCCGGAGGGATCGTTCGGCGCGCGGCTCTCCGCCTTCGCCTTCCGCCCATTCGACCTCGAGCGCGATCCGCTGCTGCGCCTCGGCCTCTTCGATCTATCGGCCGGGGAGCACATCCTGGTCATCGCCGTCCATCACCTGGTGGCGGACTTCTGGTCGTTCGGTATTCTCCTGACCGAGCTGGGAGCGCTCTACTCCGCCGCGGGCGACCCCGCCCCGCTCGCGCCCCTCCCCGCGACCTACGCCGACCACGTGCGGCGCGAACGGGCTCTCCTCTCCGGGCCGGAGGGAGAGCGGCTCTGGGACTATTGGCGGGAGGCGCTCGCCAGCCGGCCGCAGGTGCTCGAGCTGCCGACCGACCGGCCGCGGCCGCGCGTGCAGGCGCTGCGCGGCGCCGCGCAGCGGCAGCGGCTGCCGCGCGACCTCGTCGAGCGCCTCGAGGCGCTCGGCCGCGGCGAGGGGGCGACTCTGTTCATGACCCTCGTCGCCGGCTTCGCGGCGCTGCTGGCGCGCGCCAGCGGCCAGGACGAGGTGCTGATCGGCGCCCCGACCACGGGGAGGGGTGCGGCCGATCTCGCTGGGGTCGTCGGCTACTTCGTCAATCCGGTGGTGCTCGCCGGAGATTTGCGCGGCGATCCGGACGGTCGCGAGCTCCTCGCCCGCACCCGGCGCGACCTGCTCGGCGCCTTCGCGCACCAGGCATTCCCCTTTCCTCTCCTCGCCGAGCGGCTGGCGCCCGAGCGCGACCCGGGGCGTTCGCCGGTCTTCCAGGCGCTGTGCAGTTTCGAGCGCGAGCGCCTGGCGGGCGAGCAGGGGCTTGCCGCCTTCGCGGTGGGCGAGAGCGGGGCGCGCCTGGCACTCGGCCGGCTCGCCCTCGAGTCGGTGCCGCTCGCCTCGCCGGGCGCCCAGCTCGACCTCGAGCTTGCCATGGCGCCGCTCGCCTCCGGCGAGCTCGCCCTCCGCCTGACCTATGACACCGATCTCTTCGACGCCGCCACGATCGCCCGCCTGCGGGGCGGCTTCGAGACGCTCCTCCGCGGGCTCGCCGCGGCGCCGGAGGCGAGGGTCGCCGACCTGCCCCTCCTCGGCGCGGGGGAGCTCTGGCAGCTCGTCGCGGAATGGAACGACACCGCGGTTTCGCGGGTACCCGATGGTTGCATCCACCAGCTCTTCACGGCGCAGGCGCGGCGCACGCCGGAGGCTCCGGCGCTCGCCTTCGCGGCCGAGCGCCTCACCTACGCCGACCTCGATCGACGGGCCAACCGCCTGGCCCGCCGCCTGCGCGCGCTGGGGGTCGGGCCCGAGGTGCGGGTGGGGATCTACGCCGAGCGCTCGCCGGAGATGGTCGTGGCGCTCCTCGCCGTGCTCAAGGCGGGCGGGGCCTACGTGCCGCTCGATCCGGCGTATCCCCGCCAGCGGCTCGACCTGATGCTCGAGGACAGCGGTGCCGAGGTGCTCCTGACCCAGGAGCGGCTGACGCGGCGCGGCCTCCCGGCCTTTTCCGGCCCGCTCCTGCTGCTCGACGGCGCGGCGCAGGCGAGCGCCGGCGACGGCGGCGGGGCCTCCGGGCCGCCGGAGCTCGCCTCGCCGCACAACCTCGCCTACGTCCTCTATACCTCGGGATCCACCGGCCGCCCCAAGGGGGTCGCGGTCTGTCACCACGGCGTGGTCAATTTCTTCCTCGGGATGGATCGAGCCGTGGGCTGCGGGCCCGGCGACCGCCTCCTCGCCGCCACCAGCATCAGCTTCGACATCTCGGTGCTCGAGCTCTTCTGGACGCTCTGCCGCGGCGCCGAGGTCGTCCTCCTCGGCGAGGGCGCGGTCGTCGCCGGGGCCGCCGCCCCGAGCGCGCAGAGCGCCCGGCCGGTGGCCTTCAGCCTCTTCTACTTCGCGAGCGACGGGGCGGAGGCGGCTCCCGGCAAGTATCGGCTCCTGCTCGAAGGGGCAAAGTTCGCCGACACCCACGGCTTTGCCGCGGTGTGGACGCCCGAGCGCCACTTCCATGCCTTCGGCGGCCTCTATCCCAATCCTTCGGTCACCGGCGCGGCCCTGGCGACGCTGACCGAGCACGTCGACATCCGCGCCGGGAGCGTGGTTCTGCCCCTGCACGACCCGTTGCGCGTCGCCGAGGAGTGGGCGGTCGTCGACAACCTGTCGAACGGGCGCGTCGGCATCGCCTTCGCCTCCGGCTGGCACGCCGACGACTTCGCCTTCCGCCCCGAGAACTACGCCGACCGCAAGGAGGTCATGTACCGCGGCATCGAGACCGTGCGGCGGCTCTGGCGGGGCGAGGCCGTGGCGGTCCGCGGCGGCGGCGGGCGGGAGATCGAGGTGCGCGTCCTGCCGCGGCCGCTGCAGGCGGAGATCCCCATCTGGATCACCGCCGCCGGTAGTGACGAGACGTTCGCGCGCGCCGGGAGCCTGGGGGCGAACGTCCTCACCCACCTGCTCGGCCAGACCGTCGAGGAGGTCGCCGCGCGGGTGAAGACCTACCGTCAGGCGCGCGCCGCCCACGGCTACGACCCCGAGGCGGGGCGGGTCACCCTCATGCTCCACACCTTCGTCGGCGCCGACCGGGAAACGGTGCGGGCGACGGTCCGCCGGCCGTTCACCGAATACCTCCGCTCGTCGCTCGGCCTGCTCGCCAACCTGGCGCGGAGCCTCGGCCTGGCGCTCGACGCGGCGATGAGCGACGCCGATCGCGAGGACCTCCTCGCCATCGCTTTCGACCGCTATTTCGAGACCGGCGCCCTGTTCGGCGACCCGCGCGGCTGCCTCGACATGGTCGAGCGGCTGCGCGGCATCGGGGTCGACGAGATCGCCTGCCTGATCGACTTTGGCGTCGGCGAGGAAGCCGTCCTCCAGGGTCTCGCCGCGCTCGCCGAGCTCAAGGATCTGGCCAGCGCCGGGCTCCAGCCGGCGGCGGATCCGTCGCTCGCCGCGCACGCAGTGCGCCATCGGGCGACTCTGCTGCAGTGCACGCCCTCGGCGCTGCGGGCGATCGTCGCCGGCCCCGCCGGATGGCGGCCGCTCGCCGGTCTGCGCGCCCTCCTCCTCGGCGGCGAGGCCCTGCCCGGAGCGCTGGCCGGCGAGGCTCTGAGCGCGCTGCCGGGTCGGCTGGTCAACCTCTATGGGCCGACCGAAACGACCGTCTGGTCGGCGGCGCACGAAGTGCGGGAAGCTGCCGAGCCGATGCCGATCGGCCGTCCGATCGCCAACACGGAGATCCACCTGGTGACACCGCTCGCGCGCGGCCTGCGGCCGTTGCCGCCGGGTGCCCCCGGCCGGCTCGTCATCGCGGGGATGGGGCTCGCCCGCGGCTATCTCGGACGGCCCGACCTGACCGCCGAGCGCTTCCTGCCCGATCCCTTCGCCGGCGTCGCCGGTGCCCGGCTCTATGACACCGGCGATCTCGCCCGCCGGCGGCCGGACGGAACGCTCGAGTACCTCGGCCGCGCCGACCAGCAGGTCAAGCTCCGCGGCGTCCGCATCGAGCTCGGCGAGATCGAGGCCGCGCTCGCCGCTCATCCGGGAGTGCGGGAGGCGGCCGCCGTGGTGCGCCGCACGGCGGCGGGGGAGGCGAGGCTCCTCGCCTTCGCCGTCGCGGCGAGCGCCGGGGGAGCGCCGGAGCCGGACGGGCTCCTCGCCTTCCTCCGCGACCGCCTGCCAGAAGCGATGGTCCCGGCCGCCGTCGCCCTCCTTCCCGCCCTGCCGCTGACCCCGAACGGCAAGGTGGACCGCCTCGCCTTGGCGCGGCTCGAGGTGCGCGAGCCGGCGCGGGAGACGGACGGAGACCGGCCGCGCACCCCGGTCGAGGAGGTGCTCGCCGGACTCTTCGCCGAGATCCTCGAGGTCGAGCGGGTCGCCGTCGACGACAGCTTCTTCGCCCTCGGCGGCCACTCGCTGCTCGCCACCCGGCTCCTCGCCCGCTTGCGCGAGGCCTTCCGCATCGAGATGCCGCTGCGGGCGCTCTTCGAGGCGCCCACGGTGGCCCGGCTGGCGCGCGAGGTCGAGGCGGCCCTGCCACATGCCGGAGCGGCCCTGCCGCCGCTCGCGCCGGTCGACCGGCACCGTGAGCTGCCGCTCTCGTTCGCTCAGCAGCGCCTGTGGTTTCTCGCCCAGCTCGACCCCGCGAGCGCTGCCTACAACGATGCCGTCGCCCTCGGGCTCTCCGGCCGCCTCGCGGTCGCCGCCCTCGCGGCCGTGCTGAGCGAGGTCGTCCGCCGGCACGAGGCCCTGCGGACGACCTTCGACGCCGGTGCCGGAGCGCTGCGACAGGTGATCGCGCCGCCGGCCGCCATCGTCCTGCCGGTGATCGACCTGGTCGGCCTGCCGCTCTCCTCGCGGCCGGTGGAGTCGCAGCGCGCCCTCGACCGGTTGGCGCGCCAACCGTTCGACCTGGCGCGCGGACCGCTGCTGCGCGCCGCCTTGGTGCGGCTGGGAGGGGAGGAGCACGCGGTCTCGCTCACCCTCCACCACACCGCGTCGGACGGCTGGTCGCTCGGCATCCTGGTGCGCGAGGTGTCGACCCTCTACGCGGCGCTCGTCGCCGGCCGCCCGTCGCCGCTCCCGGAGCTCCCGGTCCAGTACGCCGATTTCGCGGTATGGCAGCGGGAGTTGATGCGGGGCGAGCGCCTGGCGAGCCATCTCGCCTTCTGGCGCCAGCGGCTGGCCGGCGCGCCGGAGATTATCGAGCTGCCGACCGACCGGCCCCGTCCGGCGGCGCCGAGCGACCGCGGCGGCCGCCATGCCTTCGCCGTCCCGGCGGCGACCGCGGCCGGGCTCGCCGCCCTCGGACGGCGCGAGGCGGTCACGCCGTTCATGGCCCTTCTCGCCGCCTTCGGCGTCTTCCTCGCCCGCCATGGCGGCCAAGAGGACCTGGTCCTCGGCTCGCCGATCGCCAACCGCCTGCGGCGCGAGCTCGAGGGCCTGATCGGCGCTTTCGTCAACACCCTCGTCCTGCGCCTCGATCTCTCCGGCGAGCCGACGTTCCGGGAGCTCCTCACCCGCGTGCGCGACGTCGCCCTCGCCGCCTACGCGCACCAGGACCTCCCCTACGAGAAGCTGATCGAGGAGCTCGCTCCCGAGCGGAGCCTCGGCCGCGCGCCCTTCCTGCAGGCGGTGATCGTGCTGCAGAACGCGCCGCTCGCCGCCACCGCCCTTCCCGGTCTGGCGCTCCGCCCGCTCGAGGCTGATCCGGGGACGGCGAAGTTCGACCTCTCGCTCTGGCTCGAGGAGGACGGGCGGCAGGGCCGCTTCATCTATCGCGCCGACCTCTTCGATCGGGCGACGGCAGGCCGCTTCGCGCAGCGCTTCGTCGCTCTCCTCGGCGGCGCGGCGGCCGACCCCGGGGCGCGCATCGGCGACCTGCCGCTCCTCCCCGCGAGCGAGCGGCATCAGGCCACGCTCGAGTGGAACGACCCCAGCGTCGAATACCCGCTTCCCCGGCTCGTCCACCGGCCGTTCGAGCTGCGGGCGGCACGCCGGCCGGCGGACATAGTACTCATCACCGAAGGGCGCGCGCTTGCCGCCACCGAGCTGAACGCGCGGGCGAACCGCCTGGCACATCGCCTGATCGCGCTCGGCGTCGGCCCCGAGGCGCGGGTGGGGATCGCCGCCGAGCGGTCGCCCGCGATGGTGGTGGGTCTCCTCGCCATCCTCAAGGCGGGCGGGGCCTACGTCCCGCTCGATCCGGCTCTCCCCCGGCCGCGGCTCGAGCTGATGATCGGCGATGCCGCCGTGCGCCTCGTGCTCACCACGGCGGAGATCGCGCCGCTCTTCCCTGCGGCCGTCGTCTCACTACTGCTCGACCGCGAGGCGGAGTGGAGTGGCGAGCGCGCCGACGACCCGGCGAGCGGCGTCGCGCCGGACAATGCCGCGTACGTCATCTACACCTCGGGTTCGACCGGCGTGCCCAAGGGGGTGGTGATCTCCCATCGAGCGGCGGCGAACCGACTCGCCTATCACGTCGCGACCGACCTCACGGCGCCGGAGCGGCTGCTCCAGAAGACGACGATCAGCTTCGACGTCTCGATCCTCGAGCTCTTCGGGCCGCTCGTGTCGCAGAGCGTCATGGTGCTGGCGCGCCCGGGCGGCCAGCAGGACGCGCTCTACCTGCTGCGGGTGATCGCCGGTGAGCGGATCACCCATCTAAACATGCCGCCGGCGATGCTCGGAGTGCTCCTCGATCACCCGGAGATCGAGCTCGCCGCCAGCCTGAAGAGCGTCGTCACCGGCAGCGAAGCGGTCTCGGCGGAGCTACCGCCGCGCTTCCACGCCCGGCTCGCGGCGAGCCTCTTCAACCGCTACGGGCCGACCGAGGCGACGGTCTCGGTGACCTCCTGGCGCTGCGACCTGGGGGCGGACGAAAGGGTGCTGCCGATCGGCCGGCCGATCGCGGGCGCTCGTCTCCACGTCGTCGACCGCGAGCTGCGCCTGGTGCCGTCCGGGGCCGCCGGCGAGCTCGCCATCGCCGGCGTCTGTCTGGCGCGCGGCTACCTGGATCGACCCGATGTCACGGCGGCGGTCTTCGTGCCCAGCCCGTTCCCGGCAGACGGGGCGGGGGCCCGGCTCTACCGCACCGGGCGATCTCGCCCGCCAGCGCCCCGACGGCGCTCTCGAGTTCCTCGGCCGACGCGATCAGCAGGTGAAGATCCGCGGCTTCCGAGTCGAGCTGGGAGAGGTCGCGGCGGTCCTCGGGCGGCATCCGGCCGTCGCCCAGGCGGCGGTCGTCGACCGCGACGACCCCGCCGGCAACCGCTGCCTCGTCGCCTATCTGGTCTTCCGTGGCGAGGCCACCGCCGCGGCGGCGGAGCTGGCGGAGCTCGCCGCCTCCCGGCTGCCGGCCCACATGGTTCCGGCGGCGTTCGTCAGCCTGCCGCGCCTGCCCACGACGGCCGCCGGCAAGCTCGACCGCCGCGCCCTGCCCGAGCCGGAGTGGCATCCGGTCGGCAGGGCGCCCTACGTTGCCCCGCGCGGCGCCGTCGAAGAGGCGCTGGCGCGCATCTGGGAGGAGGTGCTCCAGGTCGGCCCGGTCGGCAGCGGCGAGAGCTTCTTCGCGCTCGGCGGGCATTCGCTGCTGGCGACGCAGGTCGTGTCGCGGACGCGCGCCGTCCTCGGGGTCGAGCTGCCGCTGCGCCGGCTGTTCGAGACGCCGACGATCGCCGGCCTCGCATCGGCGGTCGCCGAGCTGCTCGGACAGGGAGCGGTCGCCCTGGCGCCCCCGCCGCGGCGGCTGCCGCGCGGCGGAGCGCTGCCGCTCTCCTTTGCCCAGGAGCGGCTCTGGTTCCTGCACCGTTTCGACCCGTCCTCGACCTCGTATCACCTGCCGGTCGCCGTCCGCCTCCGCGGCCGGCTCGAGCTGCCGGCGCTCGGCGCCGCCCTCGATGGGATCGTCGCGCGCCACGAGCCGCTGCGCACGACGTTCGCTGCGCTCGACGGCCGCCCGGCGCAGGTGATCGCTCCGCCCAGCCATCTCGCGCTGCCGGCGGTCGACCTCGGCGGCCTGCCGCCGGCGCGGCGCGAGCTGGAGGTGCACGCCCTGGCTCGCGAGGAGGCGCGGCGGACGTTCGACCTCGCCCGCGGCCCGCTGGTGCGGACGACTCTCCTGCGCCTCGCCGCGGGCGAGCACGCGATGCTCCTCAACATGCATCACATCGTCTCGGACGGCTGGTCGCTCGAGATCTTCCTGCGCGATCTGGGAGTCCTCTACCAGGCCTTCTCCGAGCGCCGCCCGTCGCCCCTTCCCGAGCTGCCGATCCAGTATGCCGACTTCGCTTCCTGGCAGCGGCAGTGGCTCTCCGGCGGCGTCCTCGACGCACAGCTCGCCTACTGGCGGGGGCGGCTGGCCGGCGCGCCCGCCGTCCTGGCGCTGCCGGCGGATCGGCCGCGCCCGGCGGTGCAGGGCCTCACCGGCAGCCGGCGCCACATCGCGCTCTCCTCCCGGCTGACCGCGGACCTCGCGCGCTGGAGCGACAGCCGGGGCGTGACCCTCTTCATGACCGTGCTCGCGGCGTTCGCCGCCCTCCTCGGCCGGATGAGCGGACAGACCGACGTCGTCCTGGGAGCGCCGATCGCCGGGCGCAACCGGGAGGAGACCGAGCCGCTGATCGGCTTCTTCATCAATACCCTGGTGCTGCGCTGCGACCTGGCGGGGGAGCCGAGCTTCGCGGCGCTCGCGGAGCGCCTCCGTGAGATCACCCTGGAAGCCTATTCGCACCAGGACGTGCCGTTCGAAAAGCTGGTCGAGGCGTTGTCGCCGGAGCGCAACCTCTCGCACACGCCGCTCTTCCAGGTGATGTTCGCCTGGCAGAACATGCCGCTCCACGACCTCGAGCTGCCCGGGCTCAAGGTCGAGCCGCTCGAGGTCGCCACGGGGAGCGCCAAATTCGATCTGAACCTCTCGCTCAACGCCGCCGGAGAGGGCCTCTTCGGCTGGATCGAGTACGGCCGCGAGATCTTCGACGGCGCCACCGCGGCCCGCCTGTTGCGACAGCTCGAGACGCTGCTCGCCGGCGCTGTCGGTTCGTCCGCGCCGTCGGGCGTCGAGCGGCCGATCGCCGCGCTGCCGCTCCTCGATCCCGTCGAGCGCCACCAGCTGGTGGTCGAATGGAACGACACCGCGGGCGCCGGACCCGCCGCGGTGCCGCTCCATTCCCTGTTCCGGGCGCAGGCGGCGCGGACGTCCGGGGCGCTCGCCGTCGCCTGCGGCGACGGGCGGCTCACCTATGGCGAGCTCGACGAGCGGGCGGAGCGGCTGGCTCGTTTCCTCCTCGCCCGCGGCGCGCGGCCCGGCGAGCCGGTGGCGGTCTGGATGCGGCGCGGCCTCGACATGGTGCCCGCCCTCCTCGGCATCCTCGCCGCCGGCTGCTACTACGTGCCGTTCGAGCCCGATTGGCCGGCGGAGCGCCGCCTGTTCATCCTCGTCTCGCTTGCCGTGCGCTTCGTAGTGACCGATGCCGCCGAGCTGCGCTCGGTCGAGCGCCTGCTGTGGCGGGCCCCCGATCTCGCGCACGTCCTCTGCCTCGATGTCGAGACGCCGGAGCCCCTCTCCGAGCCGTTCGACGCGGCGGCCGTCCGCGGCCTCTTCGACCACGTCGCGCAGCGCGCCACCGACCGCGTCTCCGCCGCCGGGTTCGTCAGCAGCTTCACCGGCGCCTCCTTCGCCGAGTCGGAGGTCGACGAGTACCTGGCGCGCGTCGTGGCTCTCGCCGCCCCTTACGCCGGTTCAGGCAAGCGCGTGCTCGAGATCGGTTGCGGCTCGGGCCTGGTCCTCTTCGCGCTCGCCGGGGAGACGGCTCGCTACGTCGGTCTCGACCCCTCGGCCGTCACCCAGGAGCGCAACCGCGAGCGCGCGCTGGCCGAGGGGATGGACCAGGTCGAGCTGGTGACCGGCTTCGCCCATGAGGTCGACGGTTTCGAGCCGGGCTCCTTCGACCTCGTCGTCGTCGCCAGCACGGTGCAGTTCTTCCCCGGTCTCGTCTACCTGGAGCGGGTCGTCCGCTCGGCCCTCCGGCTCCTCGCCCCCGGCGGCGCGCTGCTGATCGCCGACGTGCTCGACGAGCGCCGGGCCGAGGAGCTGCGGCTGGCGCTCGAGGAGCACCGCCGGCAGCACCGCGGCGATCCCGCCATGCGGACGCGGCTTTCCGAAGGCACCGAGCTGACGGTCGACGAGGGCTATTTCGCCGATCTCGCGACCCTGCCCGAGGTCGGCGCGGTACGGGTGCTCCACCGCACGGCGGGCTTCGATAACGAGCTCCGCTTCCGCTACGACGTGGTCCTCGAAAAGGCGGCACCGGGCGCGACCGTCGCGGCGGGCGGCCGGCGCCGCAAGAGCCTGTGGACCGCCTGGCATCTGGGCGAGGTTCCCGCCCTGCCGCTCCCCGACGTCCCGCCCGACGCCATCGCCTACATCATCTTCACCTCGGGCTCGACCGGCGTCCCCAAGGGCGTGGTGGTGCGCCACCGCCCGGTCGTCAATCTGATCGAGTGGGCCAACGACGCCTTCGGCATGGGCCCTGACGACCGTGTCCTCTTCGTCACCTCGCTCTGCTTCGACCTCTCGGTGTATGACGTCTTCGCCCTGCTCGCCGCCGGCGGCTCGATCGAGGTCGCGACCGAGCAGGACCTGCGCGACCCCCAGGAGCTGGTGCGCCTCCTCTGCGCACGGCCGGTCACCTTCTGGGACTCCGCTCCCGCCGCCCTGCAGCGGCTGGTGCCCCTCTTCCCGGCGCCCGGCACGGACCCCGGCCAGAACCGGCTGCGGCTGGTCTTCCTCTCCGGCGACTGGATCCCGGTGGGCCTGCCGGACCAGGTGCGGCGGAGCTTCCCGGCGGCGCGCGTCATCGCCCTGGGCGGCGCCACCGAGGCGACCGTTTGGTCGAACTTCTTCCCCGTCGAGGAGGTCGACCCGCAGTGGCGGAGCATCCCCTACGGGCGGCCGATCGTCAGCTCCCGTTACCACGTCCTCGATGGGCGGCTCGACCCCTGTCCGATCGGGGTGCCGGGCGACCTCTACATCGGCGGCATCTGCCTGGCGACCGCCTATGCCGGCGATCCGGCGCAGACCGCCGAGAAATTCATCGCCGACCCCTTCGGCGGCGAGCCCGGCGGTCGGCTCTACCGCACCGGCGATCGCGCGCGCTATCGGGTCGACGGCAACCTCGAGTTCCTCGGCCGCTCCGACACGCAGGTCAAGATCCGCGGCTTCCGCATCGAGCAGGGCGAGGTCGAGTCGGCCCTCGCCGCCCATCCCGACGTGCGGGAGGCGGTGGTCGCGGTGCGCGAGGATGTGCCGGGCGACCGGCGGTTGGTGGCCTACGTCGTGCCGCGAGGCGAGGGCGGGCTCGACGCCGCCGACCTGCGCGCCTTCGTGCGCGGCAAGCTCCCCGACTACATGGTCCCGGCGGCCTTCGTCACGCTCGCCGAGCTGCCGGTCACCGCCAACGGCAAGCTCGACCGCAAGGCGCTTCCCGCGCCGCAGCATGATCGCCGCGAGGGGGAGCCGGTGGCGCTCCCCGAGACGGTCCTCGAACGGACAATCGCCGCCATCTGGCGGGAGATCCTCGGCCTCGATCACGTCGGCGTCGACGACAACTTCTTCGAGCTCGGCGGCCACTCGCTCCTCATGGCCGAGGTCCTCGCCAAGCTGCGCCAGCAGGTCGACGTCCCCTTCTCGATGGTCGATCTCTTCCGTCATCCGACCATCCGCACTCTGGCCGGGCACCTCGGCGCGGCGGCGCCGGGGGAGGCGCCGGCGCCGGCCCCGGCGGCGGGAGTCGGGCGCGCGGCGGCGCGGGCCTCGTCGCTGGCGCGGCCGGATCGGCACGTCGCGGTGATCGGCATGGCCGGCAGATTCCCCGGCGCGGCGAGCGTCGCCGAGCTGTGGCGGAACCTCTGCGGCGGCGTCGAGTCGATCTCGTTCTTCACCGCCGACGAGCTCGCCGCGGCGGGCGTCGACCCGCGGCTGCTCGCCGATCCGCGCTACGTGCGGGCGCGCGGCGTGATCGCCGGCGCCGACCTCTTCGACGCCGCCTTCTTCGGTTACACCCCGCGCGAGGCCGAGGCGATGGACCCCCAGCACCGCCTGTTCCTCGAGTGCGCCTGGGGAGCGCTCGAGGACGCCGGCTACGTGCCGGGCGCCGCGGCCGGGTCGATCGGCCTCTACGCCGGGGCCGGGTTCGGCGGCTACCTCGCCAACCTCGCCTCGCGCCCCGAATTGCTCGCGGCGATGGGCGAGTTCCAGGCCTTGATCGGCAACGACAAGGACTTCCTGCCCACTCGCGTCTCCTACAAGCTCGACCTCAAGGGCCCGAGCGTCTCGGTGCAGACCGCCTGCTCGACCTCGCTCGTCGCCGTCCACCTCGCCTGCCAGAGCCTCGTTCACGGCGAGTGCGACATGGCGCTCGCCGGCGGCGTCTCCGTTCGCGTGCCGCTCGCCGCCGGCTACCTCTACCAGGAGGGCGGCATCGTCTCGCCCGACGGCCACTGCCGCGCCTTCTCGGCCGACGCGCGGGGAACGGTCGGGGGGAGCGGCGCCGGAGTGGTGGTCCTGAAGCCGCTCGACCGGGCGCTCGCCGACGGCGACTCGATCTACGCGGTGATCCGCGGCTCGGCGGTCAACAACGACGGCGCCGCCAAGGTCGGGTACACCGCCCCCAGCGTCGAGGGACAGGCGGCGGTGATCGCCGAGGCCCAGGCGATGGCCGAGGTCGAGCCCGAGACGATCGGTTACGTCGAGGCTCATGGCACCGGGACGGCGCTCGGCGATCCCGTCGAGATCGCGGCGCTGGCGCAGGTCTTCCGCGGCGGCGGCGATCGGCGGGGCACCTGCGCCATCGGCTCGGTCAAGACCAACCTCGGGCACCTCGACGCGGCCGCCGGGGTCGCCGGCCTCATCAAGACCGCTCTGGCGCTCCACGACCGCGTCCTGCCGCCGAGCCTGCATTGCGAGCGGACGAACCCCGAGATCGACTTCGCGGCGACCCCATTCGCCGTCCACGGCGCTCTGCGCGACTGGCCGGCGAATGGCTCGCCGCGCCGGGCCGGCGTCAGCTCGTTCGGCATCGGCGGCACCAACGCCCACCTGGTGCTCGAGGAAGCCCCGGAGCCGGAGGCCTCGGAGGGGGGGCGGCCATGGCAGATCCTGACCCTCTCGGCACGCACCGCGAGCGCCCTCGATACGGCGACGGCCGAGCTCGCGGACCACCTGGCGCGGCACCCCGGCCTCGACCTCGCCGATGTCGCGTACACCCTGCAGGTCGGTCGCAAGGGCTTCGATCACCGCCGGATCGCGATCTGCCGCGACCGCGAGGACGCGGTGCAGGCCCTCCGTGGCCCGGACCCGCGGCGGGTGCTCAGCCGGCTCGAGGAGGTGCGCGAGCGCCCGGTCGCCTTCCTGCTGCCGGGGCAGGGGGCGCAGCGCGCCGGCATGGGCGCCGACCTCTACCGGAGCGAGGCCGTCTTCCGCGCCCACGTCGATCTCTGCGCCGATCTCCTGGAGTCCGGGATGGGCGGCGACATCCGCCGCTTCTTCTCCGGCGAGGGGGACGGCGGCCGCGCCGCCGCGCTCCTCGAGGAGACGGCATTCGTCCAGCCGCTCCTCTTCGTCCTCTCCTCGGGGCTGGCGCGGCTCTTCGCCTCCTGGGGCGTCGTGCCGCGAGCGCTCCTCGGCCACAGCCTCGGCGAGTACGTGGCGGCTCATCTCGCCGGCGTCCTCTCCCTGCCGGACGCCCTGGCGCTGGTCGCCGCGCGCGGCGAGCTCATGCAGCGGCTGCCGGCGGGCGCCATGCTCGCCGTGCCGCTCGCCGAGGCCGAGATCGAGCCCCTGCTGGGAGACGAGCTTTCGCTCGCGGCGGTCAACGGGCCAGCCCAGTGCGTCGTGTCGGGGCCGGAGGAGCCGATCGCGGCGCTCGCCGCGGCGCTCGGCCGCCGCGGGCTCGAGGTCCGCCGGCTGCACACCCGGCGCGCCTTCCATTCGGCGATGATGGAGCCGCTCCTGGCGCCCTTCCGCGAGCGGCTGGCGCGGCTCGAGCTCGCCGCGCCGCGCGTGCCCTACGTCTCCAACCTGACCGGCACCTGGATCCGCGCCGCCGAGGCGACGGACCCCGACTACTGGGTCGAGCACCTGCGGCGGTCCGTCCGCTTCGGGGACGGCCTGCGAACACTCCTCGAGGAGCCCGAGATCGTTCTCCTCGAGCTCGGCCCCGGCCAGGGGCTGGGCGGTCTCGCCCGCCGCCAGGAGAACGGCGCCGGGCGACTCGCCCTCTCGGCCCTCGGCCACCGCGACGAGGCGCGGCCGGAGAGCGAGGCCGTGCTGACCGCGCTGGGGCGGCTGTGGCTGGCGGGCGCGGCGGTCGACTGGCCGGCGTTCCACGCCGGCGAGCGGCGGCGCCGCCTGCATCTGCCGACCTATCCTTTCGAGCGCCGGCGCTTCTGGATCGACGCCGCCAAGCCGGCCTCGCCGCTCGCCGAGCGCCGGCCGGATTCGGCGGCAGGGATCTACCTCCCGATATGGAAGGGGAGCCTCCCCCCCGGCCTCCTGGCGCGGAGCGCTGAGCGCCCCGGCCGCTGCCTGCTCTTCCTCGACGACAGCGGGCTCGGCGAGCGCCTGGCGCGCCGGCTCGAGAGCGACGGCAGAGAGGTGGTCCGGATCTCCGCGGGCGAGGACTTTGCGCGCCTGTCGCCGGGCCATTACCGGCTCGCGCCCGCGGTCGCCGTGGGCTATGAAGCGCTGCTTCGCGACCTGGCGGACGCGCCGCTCGGACCGGTCGTCCACCTGTGGAGCGTCGCGCCCGACCAACCGGCGGCGTCCTTGCGCGGCCCACAGGAGACCGGCCTGGCGAGCCTGCTGTGCCTGGCGCGAGCGTGGCGCATGGCGGCCGTCCCGGCAGTCGTCTCGGTGCCTTTGCGCGTCGATATCGTGGCGAGCGGCCTCTTCCGCGTCACCGGCGGTGAGGCGCTGGCGCTGGAGCGGGCCACCGTGCTCGCCGCCGTCGAGGCCCTGCCGCGCGAGCTGCCGGGAGCCGTCTGCCGGGCGATCGACGTCCGCCTCGGCGAGGCTGTCGGCGAGTCCTCCGACGACCTCGCCCGCCTGCTCCTTGCCGAGCTGCGCGCGGACTCGCCGGACCTGGTGGTCGCCTATCGCGGCGGTGGCCGCTGGGTCCGCGCCCTCGAGCCGGTGCCGCTCGGTGCCGGCGAAGCGGACGCGGCGGGCTCTCCCGTGGCGCCTCCGCGGCAGGGAGGCAGCTACCTCGTCTTCGGCGGCTTCGACGAGGCGGGTATCGGAGACGGCGCTCAGCGAGCGCCTGGCGAGCTCGCTCGCCGCTGGCCTCGTCCTCGTCGGCCGCTCGCCGATGGTCATGGATCACTCCGCGGCGGAGCCGTCCATGCCGGAGGGGAACGGCGGGAACGGCCACCGGCACGGCGAGGTCGAGCGCATCCGCCGCCTGGTGGCGGCGAGCGAGGCGCGCGGGCTGCGGGCGGTATGCCTGGGCCTCAACGGCACGGCGCCGGAAGACATGCCGGCCCTGCTGCGCGGCGCCTGCGCGCCTTTCGACCGCATCGACGGCATCATCTATGCCCCGCTGTCGTTCGGCTCGGGCGAGGCGTTCGGGGCCGACGTCAGCCTGGCCCTCGGCGCGCCGACGGCGGAGGTCCAGATGCTCCACGGCCTCCTCCCCGCGCTCGGTGCGGACCACCTCGTCCTCTGCTCGATCCTGCCCGGCGCCGAGGCCGAGGGAGGGTGGACGGCGGCCGCCTCGACGCGCGCCTACCTCGACGCTTTCGCCACCTCTCATGCGGAGCGCGACGGCCGGCGCGTGATCTCGCTGGGCTGGAACGGGGGATCTCCCGCCGACGGGGCGCGCGGCGCCGACCTCTTCCCGCTCCTCCTCGCCGCCGGCCTGTCGCACGCGACGATCGCCGCGCCGGTAACGCGCGGCGCGGCGGCGCCGCCGGAGGAGGTCGCCGACGCGGCGGCAGCGGCGCCGTCACCGCACGGCGAGGGCGCCGGCGGCGCTCATCCGCGGCCGGCGCTCGGCACCGACTACAGCGCCCCGGCGACCCCGCTCGAACGGGAGATCGCCGCCGTCTGGCAGGAGCTCGTCGGGATCGCGCCGGTGGGCCGCCATGACAACTTCTACGAGCTCGGCGGGCATTCTCTGCTGGCGACCCGCCTGATCTCGGAGCTGCGCACGCGCTTCGACGTCGCGGTCCCCCTGCAGTCGTTCTTCGAGGAGCCGACGGTCGCCAACCTCGCGGGCCTGGTGGCGCGGAGCCGCGCCGAGCCACCGGCCAGCGCGGGCCGCGCCGCCGAGCTCGCCCCGCTGGCGCCGCGGCGGGCGGACCGCGAGGGCCCGATCCCGGTCTCCCCGGCGCAGGAGCGCCTCTGGTTCCTGGACCAGATGGAGCCCGGCAACCCGGCGCTCAACCTGGTGCAGGCGGTCGACATCGACGGCCGGCTCGACGCCGGCGCGCTCGCCCGCGCCCTCGGCGAGATCGAGCGGCGGCACGAGGTCCTCCGCACGCGGTTCGGGGTGAGCGGAGGCGTGCCGTTCCAGCTCGTCTCGCCCCCCGGCGGCCTCGCCCTGCCGCGGATCGAGCTCGCCGCTCTCGACGGCGGGCGCGTCGAGCGCGAGGCGCGGCGGCTCGCCGATCTCGAGCCGCTGCGGCCCTTCGATCTCGGCCGCGGGCCGCTGGTGCGGGCGTGCCTCCTGCGGCTCGGGCGGGAGCGCCACCGCGTGCTCCTCGCCATGCACCACATCATCTCCGACGGGTGGTCGTTCGGCGTGCTGATCCGCGAGCTCGCGGCGCTCTACGCGGCGTTCCGCGATGGGCTCCCGTCGCCTCTGCCGGAGCTGCCGGTCCAGTATGCCGACTACGCGCTCTGGCAGCGCGAGCGGCTGGCGAGCGGCCTCGCCGCGGACGACCTCGCCTACTGGCGTCCGCGCCTGACGGGAGCTCCCGTGCTCGAGCTGCCTCTCGACCGGCCGCGTCCCAGGCATCCGAGCTGGCGCGGGGCGCAGCGCTCCTTCGCGCTCGGCGGCGAGACCGCGGAGCGCCTCTATGCCCTCTGCCGCGCGGCCGAAGCGACGCCGTTCATGGCGCTCCTCGCCCTCTTCGCCGCCGTGCTCGGCCGCTACGCCGGGCAGGACGACGTGGTGATCGGCTCGGTGGTCGCCAACCGCAACCGCAAAGAGCTCGAGCCGCTCATCGGCTTCTTCGTCAACACCCTCGTCCTGCGCAACGACCTGGCCGGCGATCCGGGCTTCCGCGGCCTCCTCGCCCGCACGCGGCGGGCGAGCGCGGAAGCCTATGCCCACCAGGAGCTCCCCTTCGCCCGCCTGGTCGAGGAGCTGCAGCCGGCGCGGCACCTCTCGCGCACGCCGCTCTTCCAGGTGATGCTGGTGCTGCAACAGGCGCCGCTGCCCGCCTCCAGCCTGCCGGAGCTCACTCTGCGGCTCGCCCAAGTGGAGACCGCCGCCGCCCAGTTCGATCTCCTCCTCGAGTGGGTGCCGGGAGAGCAGGGACTCGCCGGTCATCTGCAATACAGCGTCGATCTGTTCGACGCCGCGACGGTGCTGCGCCTGTCGAGCCATCTGAAAACGCTGCTCGCGGCGGCGCTGGCGGAGCCCGATCGTCCGCTCTCCGTCCTCGCCCTGGTGACGCCCGCCGAGCGCCAGCAGCTCGTCGCCGAGTGGAACGACTCGGCGGCCGGCTGGGAGAGAGGAGCTGGAGACCGGCTGCACGACCTCGTCACGGCGCAGGCGGCGCGCACGCCGGACGCCGTGGCGGTCGTCGGCGGCGCGGCGCGGCTGACCTACGGCGGCCTGGTGGCGCGCGCCGGCCGTCTCGCGGGCGCGCTGCGGGACCTGGGCATCGGCGCCGAGCGGCGGGTGGGCCTCTGCCTGCCGCGCACGCCGGACCTGATCGCCGCCGTCCTCGGCATCCTGCAGGCGGGCGGGGTCTACGTGCCGCTCGATCCCGCCTACCCGGAGGCCCGGCTGGAGCTGATGCTCGGCGACTCCGGCGCCGAGGTGCTGCTGACCGATTCCGCGCTCGCCGGCCGCTTCCCGTTCTTCGCCGGCCGAACCGTGCTGCTCGATCGGTTCGTCGACCGCGCAACGACGGCGGCCGGTGCCGAGGTTGCGGGCGAGGAGGATCCCGCGGATGCCACGACCGCCGGCAACCTGGCCTACGTGATCTACACCTCGGGCTCGACCGGCCGTCCCAAGGGGGTGGGAATCGAGCACCGGAGCGCCGTCACCCTGATCCGCTGGGCCCTCGTGGCGTTCCGGCGCGAGGAGCTGGCGGGAGTCCTCGCCGCGACGTCGGTCTGCTTCGACCTCTCGATCTTCGAGATCTTCGCGCCGCTCGCCGCCGGCGGCCGGGCGATCCTCGTCCCCAACGTCCTGGCGCTCCCGGAGCTCGCGGCGGCGGCCGAGGTGACGCTCGTCAACACCGTCCCCTCGCCGATGGCGGAGCTGGTCGGCCGGCCCCTGCCCCCGGGTCTCCGCACGGTCAACCTCGCCGGCGAGCCGCTCAAGCCGGAGCTCGCGGCGCGCCTCTACGCTCACGCCCAGGTCGAGCGGGTGGTCAACCTCTACGGTCCGAGCGAAGACACCACGTATTCGACCGGCGCCACGGTGCCGCGCGGCGCCGCCCTCGCCGCCATCGGCAGGCCGCTCGTCAACACCCGCGCGCGGGTGCTCGGCCGGCGGTGGGAGGCGGGCGAGCTGCTGCCGATCGGCGTCCCCGGCGAGCTCGTCCTCGCCGGCGACGGCCTGGCGCGCGGCTACCTGGGGCGGCCGGAGCTGACCGCCGAGCGCTTCGTCCCCGATCCCTTCGGTCCGCCGGGAGCACGGCTGTACCGTACCGGCGACCGCGCGCGCCTGCTGGCCGACGGCCAGCTCGACTTCCTCGGCCGCTCCGACCATCAGATCAAGATCCGCGGCTTCCGCGTCGAGCTGGGGGAGATCGAGGCAGTGCTCGCCGCGCACCCGGAGCTGCGCCAGGCGGTGGTCCTGCTGCGCGAGGACGCCCCGGGCGACCGCCGGCTCGTGGCCTACGTGGTGCCGCGCCAGGAGCCCGGTCCCGCGGCCGCGGCGCTGCGCGCCTTCGCGGCGGTGAAGCTGCCCGAGCACATGCTCCCCGCCGCCTTCGTCGCCCTCGCCGAGCTGCCGGTCACCACCAACGGCAAGCTCGACCGCGCGGCGCTGCCGCGGCCGGAGTGGGGGAGCGCCGCCGCGGCGGTGGCGCCGCGCGATCCCATCGAGGAGATCCTGGCGGGCATCTGGGCGGAGGTGCTCAAGCTCGAGCCGGAGCAGCTCGGGGTCTTCGACGACTTCTTCGAGCTGGGCGGCCACTCGCTCCTCGCCACCCAGGTGATCTCGCGCCTGCGCGCCGTCTTCGGGATCGAGCTCCCCGTCCGCGGCCTCTTCGAGACGCCCTCGATCGCCGGCCTCGCCCAGGCGGTCGCCGCCGCCCGTCGCCCGGACGGCGAGCAGCCGGCGGCGCCGCTCGTCCGCCGCGAGCGGGAAGGCCCGCTGCCGCTCTCCTTCGCCCAGGAACGGCTGTGGTTCTTCGACCGCCTGGAGCCGGGGAGCGCGACCTACAACCTGCCGTACGCCGTCCGCCTCCTCGGCCGGCTCGACCGCGCCGCCCTCTGCCGCGGCCTCGACGAGATCCTGCGCCGTCACGAGGCGCTGCGCACCCGCTTCGTCACCGTCGGCGGCGCGCCGGCGCAGGTCGTCACCCCTGCCGCGCCGGTGAGCCTCGACGCGATCGATCTCCGGTCGCTGCCGGCGGCGTCCCAGGAGGCCGAGCTCGCCCGCGTCCTCGCGCTCGCCGGCGGCCATCCCTTCGACATCACCCGCGCGCCGCTCCTGCGCGCCGCCCTGCTGGCGCTCGGCGAGGACCATCACGTCTTCTTCGTCGACATGCACCACATCGCGAGCGACGGCTGGTCGATCTCGCTCCTGGTGCGCGAGCTCATCGCCCTCTACGGCGCCTTCCGCGCCGGGCGGCCCTCGCCGCTGCCGAGCCTGCCGGTGCAGTACGCCGACTTCGCCGCCTGGCAGCGCGAGCAGCTCGACGCGCCGTTTCTCTCCGGCCAGCTCGCCTACTGGCGAGAGCGCCTCGCGGGCGCGCCGCAGACGCTCGAGCTGCCGCTCGACCGGCCGCGCGCGGCGCACCTCGACTTTCGCGGCGGCCGGCGGTCGCTGCGCGTCGGCCGGCCGCTGGCCGACGCGCTCCACGCGCTGGCCCGGCGCGAGGGCGCGACGCCCTTCATGGCGCTCCTCGGGATCCTGAAAGTGCTGCTCGCCCGCCACACCGGGCAGCGCGACGTGGTGGTGGGCACGGCGGTGGCGAGCCGCAACCGCGCCGAGATCGAGGGGCTGATCGGCTTCTTCGTCAACACCCTCGTGCTGCGCACCGATCTCACGGGCGATCCGAGCTCCCGCGAGCTGCTGGCGAGGCTCCGCGAGACGGCGCTGGGCGCCTACACGCACCAGGACCTGCCGTTCCAGAAGCTGGTCGAGGAGCTGGCCCCCGAGCGCACGCTCCAGCAGACGCCCTTCTTCCAGGTGATGTTCGACCTTCACGAGGCGCCCCCGCTGCCGCAGGGGCCCGGTCTGCGTCTGGAGCCGGTGCCGGTCAGGACCTACGACGCCAAGTTCGACCTCACCCTGGTGAGCGGCGAGGGACGCGGCGGCCTCGAGCTGATCTTCGCCTACAACCGGAACCTCTTCTTCCCGGCGACGGTGGCGCGGCTGCTGCGGCACTTCGCGGCGCTCCTGGCGGGGATGGTCGAGGACCCGGAGCGCCCGCTCTCCGAGCTGCCGCTGCTGACCGGAGCGGAGCGGCACCAGCTCGCCGTCGAATGGACCGAGGCCGGATGGACGGCGGCCTGGAGCCTGCCGGGGTCACCGGCCTCGGTGCCGGCGCTGGTCGAGGCGCGGGCGGCCGAGCGGCCACAGGCGGTCGCGGTGCGCTTCGAGGGGCAGAGCCTGACCTATCGGGACCTGTCGCGACGATCGGCGGTGCTGGCGCGGCGGTTGCGCGGGCTGGGAGTGGGGGCGGAGGCGCGGGTGGGGCTGCTGGTCTCCCGCTCGGCCGACCTGGTGGCGGCGATCCTGGGGATCTGGAAGGCAGGCGGCGCCTACGTGGCGCTCGACCCGGCGCTGCCGCTCGAGCGGCTTAGCTTCATGGTGGAGGACGCTCTCCACGGCTCGCGGTCGCCGGTCCTGGTGGCCGACGGCGGGCAGCGGGAGCTGCTGGCGGCCCTGCCGCTCGCCGGCGTCTGGGTGGTGTTCCTGGACGAGCTGGGGGACGACTCCGCTCATGCGGAGGACGATGGACGAGACAGCGCGGCCATCTCGGCCAGCGGAGCCGTCGAGCCGTCGCACCTCGCCTATCTGATCTACACGTCGGGGACGACAGGCCGACCGAAGGCGGTCGCGGTCGAGCACGGCAGCCTGTCGCGGTCGCTGGGAGCGGCGGTCGCGGCGTTCGGCTTCGGCGTGGAGGACCGCATGCCGTGCCTGGCGGCCCCGTCGTTCGACATCTTCCTCTTCGAGGCGTTCGCGCCGCTCCTGGGCGGCGGCACCACGGTGCTCTGGCGCCTGCAGCCGGCGCTCGACCTGGGCGGGCTGGTGGCGGGCCTGTCGGAGATGACGCTGCTCCATGCGGTGCCGGCGCTGATGCGGCAGGTGGTGGAGGTGGCGCGGCGCCGCGACGGGGTGGGGAACGGCCTGCGGCGGGTGTTCGTGGGCGGCGACGCGGTGCCGCCGGAGCTGCTGTCGGATCTGGCCGATGTCTTCCCGCGGGCGGCGGTGACGGTGCTCTACGGCCCCACGGAGGGGACGATCATCGCGGCGAGCCTGACGGTGAGCGGCCCGGCGAGCAGCCCGGCGAGCAGGACGCTGCCGGGGGGGCACGCGATCGGCCGTCCGCTGCCCGGCGCGCGGGTCGACCTGCGCGACCGCGACGGAGCCACGGTGCCGATCGGGGTGCCGGGGGAGCTCTGGCTGGGCGGCGCCGGGGTGACGCGCGGCTACCTGGGCCGCCCGGAGCTGACGGCGGAGAAGTACGTGCCGGGTGTCGGTGGGCGGTGGTACCGGACGGGCGACCTGGCGCGGCGGTCGTCGGACGGCACGATCGAGTTCCTGGGGCGGGTTGACCAGCAGGTCAAGGTGCGCGGCTTCCGGGTGGAGCTGGGGGAGATCGAGTCGGCGCTGGCGGCGCATCCCGGCGTCCGTGAGGCGGTGGTGCTGGGGCGCGCCGTGGACGGCGAGATGCGCTTGGTGGCCTATGTGGTGCCCGTATCGCCGGAGACCGATGGCCCGAGCGGCCAAGAGCTCGCCGGAGCGTTGCGCCAGGCGCTGCCGGACTACATGGTGCCGGCGGAGTGGGTGACGATCACGGCCTTGCCGCTGACGGCGCACGGGAAGGTGGATCGCCGCGCGCTCGCCGAGGTCGGGCCGCTCGCCGAGCCGCGGGCGGCTTCATCGATCGCTCCGCGGACGCCCTTCGAGCGCTGGCTGGCGGAGCTGTGGCGGGAGGTGCTCGCGATCGACTGCTTGGGAGTCGAGGAGAGCTTCTTCGCGCTCGGCGGCAATTCGATCCAGGTGGCGATCCTCACTAACCTGTTGCAGGAGCGGCTGGGCGAGCCGGTCGAGGTGGTGGCGCTCTTCGAGGCGCCGACGATCGCCCGTCTATCCCGCCATCTCGAGGCGCGCTATCCGGCGGCGGTGGCGCGGCGGCTCGCCGGCGTGACTGCCGACGGCGAGGCGGAGGGCTGGCAGCGGATCGAGCGCGGCGCCTGGGAGCCGGGAGCGCCGCTGCCGCTCTCCTTCGCCCAGGAGCGCCTGTGGTTCCTCGACCAGCTCGACCCCGGCTCGGCGGGCTACAACCTGACGACGGCGCTGCGCTTCACCGGCTCGCTCGACGCCGCGGCGCTCGCCCGCGGTCTCGACGAGATCGTGCGCCGCCACGGCTCGCTGCGCACCACCTTCGCGGGGCTCGACGGCAGACCGGCCCAGGTGGTGCACGCCGCGGTCGAGCTGCAGCACCCGCTGATCGACCTGGGAGCGCTGCCGGAGGCGCCGCGCGCCGCCGAGCTCCGCCGCCTGGCCGCCGCCGAGGCGAGCCGCGGGTTCGACCTGGCGCGCGGCCCGCTGCTGCGCGCCGTCCTGCTGCGCCTCTCCGAGCGCGAGCACGCCGGCCTCTTCACCATGCATCACATCGTCTCCGACGCCTGGTCGATGGGCGTCCTGGTGAGCGAGCTCGAGGCGCTCTGCGCCGCGGCGGCCGGCGGAGATCGTCCGCCGCTCCCCGAGCTGCCGATCCAGTACGCCGACTTCGCGCTCTGGCAGCGCGCCTGGCTCACCGGGGAGAGGCTCGCGGGCCAGCTCGGCTACTGGCGGGAGGCGCTCGCCGGGCTGACCGACTTCGAGCTGCCGGCCGACCGCCCGCGGCCGCCTTTCCTCACCGGCCGCGGCGGCCGCGGCGCCGGCGCCCATCGGCTCGACGTCCCGCGCCAGCTCGCCCGGCGCCTCGAGGAGCTGGGGTCGTCGCGCGGCGCCACCCTCTTCATGACGCTCCTCGCGGCTTGGTCGGCGCTCCTGCAGCGCAGCGCCGGGCGCGACGACGTGGCGGTGGGCACGGCGGTCGCCAACCGCAACCGGCCGGAGATCGAGGGGCTGATCGGGTTCTTCGTCAACACGCTGGTGCTGCGCGTCGACTGTGCCGGCGACCCGTCGTTCGACGGGCTGCTCGCGCGGGTGCGGCGCTCGGCGCTCGGCGCCTACGCGCATCAGGATCTGCCCTTCGAGAAGCTGGTCGAGGAGCTCCGCCCGCAGCGCGACGCGAGCCGCACGCCGCTCTTCCAGCTCATGTTCGCCCTGCAGAGCGCGCCTCCCGGGCAGCTCGCGCTGCCGGGCGTCGTCGTCGAGCCGATCGCGCTCGAGTCGACCGACGCCAAGTTCGACATGTCGCTCAGCTTCGCCGCGACGCCGGACGGCCTCGTCGGCTCCTGGGTGTACAAGCGGGACCTCTTCGACGCGGCGACGGTCGCGCGGTGGGCGGGCCATCTCGCCAACCTGCTCGCCGGCGTCGCGGCGGCGCCGGGTGCGGCGCTCGCGGCCTTGCCGCTGCTTTCGGCGGCGGAGCGGCAGCAGCTCGTCGTCGAATGGAGCGAGGCCGGCTGGACGGCGGGCTGGAGCGTGGCTCCGGGGTCATCGGTGCCGGCGCTCGTCGAGGCGCAGGCGGCGGAGCGGCCGCGGACGGTGGCGGTGCGCTTCGAGGGGGAGAGCCTGACCTACCGGGATCTGTCGCGCCGTTCTGCGGTGTTGGCGCGTCGGCTGTCCGCGTTGGGGGTGGGGGCGGAGGCGCGGGTGGGGCTGCTGGTCTCCCGCTCGGCCGACCTGGTGGCGGCGATCCTGGGGATCTGGAAGGCGGGGGGCGCCTACGTGGCGCTCGACCCCGGACTGCCGCTCGAGCGGCTGAGCTTCATGGTCGAGGACGCTCTCCATGGCTCGCGGTCGCCGGTCCTGGTGGCCGACGCCGGGCAGCGGGAGCTGCTGGCGAGCCCTGCCGCTCGCCGGCGTCCAGGTATTGCTGTGGGACGACCTCCGGGAGGAGCTCGCAGCCGGCGATCTGGAGGACGGCGCGCGTGTCATCCCGGACCTCTCGGGCATCGCACCGTCGCATCTCGCCTACCTGATCTACACGTCGGGTACGACGGGCCGGCCGAAGGCGGTCGCGGTCGAGCACGGCAGCCTTGCGCGGTCGCTGGGAGCGGCGGTCGCGGCGTTCGGTTTCGGCGCGGCGGACCGCATGCCATGCCTGGCGGCGGCCTCGTTCGACATCTTCCTGTTCGAGGCGTTCGGGCCGCTCTTGGGCGGCGGCACCACGGTGCTCTGGCGGCTGCAGCCGGGGCTCGACCTGGGCGAGCTGGTGGCGGGCCTGCCGGAGATGACGCTGTTCCATGCGGTGCCGGCGCTGATGCGTCAGGTGGTGGACGGGGTGCGGCATCAGGGCGGAGCGGGGGACCGGCTGCGGCGGGTGTTCGTGGGCGGCGACGCGGTGCCGCCGGAGCTGTTGTCGGACCTGTCCGCGGTGTTCCCGCGGGCTGCGGTGACGGTCCTCTACGGCCCCACGGAGGGGACGATCCTCGCGGCGAGCCTGACGGTGAGCGGATCCTGGTCCTGCGGGCCACGCGATCGGCCGTCCTTTGCCGGGCGCCAGGCTCGAGCTGCGGGACCGGAGCGGGGAGGCGGTGGCGATCGGGGTGCCGGGCGAGATCTGGCTGGGCGGCGGCGGGGTGACGCGCGGCTACCTGGGGCGCGCGGAGCTGACGGCGGAGAAGTACGTGCCGGGGGCTGGCGGGCGTTGGTACCGGACGGGCGATCTCGGGCGCTGGCTGACGGCGGGTACGATCGAGTTCCTGGGGCGGATGGACCAGCAGGTCAAGGTGCGCGGCTTCCGAGTGGAGCTGGGGGAGATCGAGTCGGCGCTGGCGGCGCACCCGGGGGTGCGCGAAGCGGTGGTGCTGGGGCGGTCGGTGGGGGGCGACGTGCGGCTGGTGGCGTACGTGGTGCCGCTGGCGGGGTCCGAGACCGCGGTGCCGAGCGCGGAGGAGCTGGCCGGCTCGCTGCGGCGCCTCCTGCCGGAGTACATGGTGCCCTCGGCATTCCTCCACCTGGAGGCGCTGCCGCGTACGGTGCACGGCAAGCTCGACCGCGCGGCGCTCCCCTCGCCCGAGAGCTGGAGCCTGGGATCGCGGGCGCCCTACGTGGCGCCGCGGACCGCCGTCGAGGAGGTCGTCGCCGGCTGCTGGCGCGAGGTCCTGGGGCTCGATCAAGTGAGCGTCGAGGACGATTTCTTCGCCCTGGGCGGCCACTCCCTGATGGCGACCCAGGCGATCTCCCGGGTGTCCCGCGCCTTCGGCGTGCAGGTGCCGCTGCGGCAGCTCTTCGAGGCGCCGACGATCGCCCTTCTGGCGCGCTATCTCGAGGATCACGCTCCGGCCGCGCCAGGCGGCGAGCCGTCCGGCCCCGGCGAGCCGGGAGCCTGGCATGAGATCGAGCGCGGCGCCTGGGCGCCGGGAGCGCCGCTGCCGCTCTCCTTCGCCCAGGAGCGCCTGTGGTTCCTCGACCAGCTCGACCCCGGCTCGGCGAGCTACAACCTGACGACGGCGCTGCGCTTCACCGGCGCGCTCGACGCCGCGGCGCTCGCCCGCGGTCTCGACGAGATCGTGCGCCGCCAGGGCTCGCTGCGCACCACCTTCGCGGGGCTCGACGGCAGACCCGCGCAGGTGGTGCACGCCGCGGTCGAGCTGCCGTGTCCGCTGATCGACCTGAGAGCGCTGCCGGAGGCGCCGCGTGCCGCCGAGCTCCGCCGGCTGGTCGTCGCCGAGGCGGTCCGGCCGTTCGACCTGGCGCGCGGTCCGCTGCTGCGCGCCACCCTGCTGCGGCTCTCCGAGGGCGAGCACGCCGGCCTCTTCACCGTCCACCACATCGTCTCCGACGGCTGGTCGATGGGCGTGCTGGTGGGCGAGCTCGAGGCGCTCTACGCGGCGGCGGTCAGCGGACGCTGTTCGCCGCTCCCCGAGCTGCCCATCCAGTACGCCGACTTCACGCTCTGGCAGCGCGCCTGGCTCACGGGGGAGAGGCTCGCGGGCCAGCTCGGCTACTGGCGCGAGGCGCTCGCCGGGCTGACCGACTTCGAGCTGCCGGCCGACCGTCCGCGGCCGCCCTTCCTCACCGGCCGCGGCGGTCGCGGCACCGGCGCCCATCGGCTCGACATCCCGCGCCAGCTCGCCCGGCGCCTCGAGGAGCTGGGGCCGTCGCGCGGCGCGACACTCTTCATGACGCTCCTCGCCGCTTGGTCGGCGCTCCTGCAGCGCAGCGCCGGGCGCGACGACGTGGCGGTGGGCACGGCGGTCGCCAACCGCGACCGGCCGGAGATCGAGGGGCTGATCGGGTTCTTCGTCAATACGCTGGTGCTGCGCGTCGACTGTGCCGGCGATCCGTCGTTCGCGGGGCTGCTCGAGCGGGTGCGGCGCTCGGCTCTCGACGCCTACGCGCATCAGGATCTGCCCTTCGAGAAGCTGGTCGAGGAGCTCCGGCCGCAGCGCGACGCGAGCCGCACGCCGCTCTTCCAGCTCATGTTCGCCCTGCAGAGCGCCCGCCCCGGGCAGCTCGCGCTGCCGGGAGTCGTCGTCGAGCCGATCGCGCTCGAGTCGACCGACGCCAAGTTCGACATGTCACTCAACTTCGCCGCGACGCCGGACGGCCTCGTCGGCTCCTGGGTGTACAAGCGGGACCTCTTCGACGCGGCGACGGTCGCGCGGTGGGCGGGCCATCTCGCCAACCTGCTCGCCGGCGTCGCGGCGGCGCCGGGTGCGGCGCTCTCGGCTCTGCCGCTGCTCTCGGCGGCGGAGCGGCAGCAGCTCGTCGTCGAATGGAGCGAGGCCGGCTGGACGGCGGGCTGGAGCGTGGCTCCGGGGTCATCGGTGCCGGCGCTCGTCGAGGCGCGGGCGGCGGAGCGGCCGCGGGCGGTGGCGGTGCGCTTCGAGGGGGAGAGCCTGACCTATCGGGACCTGTCGCGCCGTTCTGCGGTGTTGGCGCGTCGGCTGGCCGCGCTGGGGGTGGGGGCGGAGTCGCGGGTGGGTCTGCTGGTCTCCCGCTCGGCCGACCTCGTGGCAGCGATCCTGGGGATCTGGAAGGCGGGGGGCGCCTACGTGGCGCTCGATCCGGGGCTGCCGCTCGAGCGTCTGAGCTTCATGGTCGAGGACGCTCTCCATGGCTCGCGGTCGCCGGTCCTGGTGGCCGACGGCGGGCAGCGGGAGCTGCTGGCGGCCCTGCCGCTCGCCGGCGTCCAGGTATTGCTGTGGGACGACCTCCGGGAGGAGCTCGCAGCCGGCGATCTGGAGGACGGCGCGCGAGCCATCCCGGACCTCTCGGGCATCGCACCGTCGCATCTCGCCTACCTGATCTACACGTCGGGTACGACGGGGCGTCCGAAGGCGGTCGCGGTCGAGCACGGCAGCCTTGCGCGGTCGCTGGGGGCGGCGGTCGCGGCGTTCGGTTTCGGCGCGGAAGACCGCATGCCATGCCTGGCGGCGGCCTCGTTCGACATCTTCCTGTTCGAGGCGTTCGGGCCGCTCCTGGGCGGCGGCACCACGGTGCTCTGGCGGCTGCAGCCGGCGCTCGATCTGGGCGAGCTGGTGGCGGGCCTGCCGGAGATGACGCTGCTCCATGCGGTGCCGGCGCTGATGCGCCAGGTGGTGGAGGGGGCGCGGCATCAGGGCGGAGCGGGGGACCGGCTGCGGCGGGTGTTCGTGGGCGGCGACGCGGTGCCGCCGGAGCTGCTGTCGGACCTTGTCGAGGTGTTCCCGCGGGCCGCGGTGACGGTCCTCTACGGTCCCACGGAGGGGACGATCCTCGCGGCGAGCCTGACGGTGAGCGGTCCTGGGCCCGCGGGTCACGCGATCGGCCGTCCTTTGCCGGGCGCCAGGCTCGAGCTGCGGGACCGGAGCGGGGAGGCGGTTGCGATCGGGGTGCCGGGCGAGATCTGGCTGGGCGGCGGGGGGGTGACGCGCGGCTACCTGGGGCGCGCGGAGCTGACGGCGGAGAAGTACGTGCCGGGGGCTGGCGGGCGTTGGTACCGGACGGGCGATCTCGGGCGCTGGCTGCCGGCGGGTACGATCGAGTTCCTGGGGCGGATGGACCAGCAGGTCAAGGTGCGCGGCTTCCGAGTGGAGCTGGGGGAGATCGAGTCGGCGCTGGCGGCGCACCCGGGGGTGCGCGAAGCGGTGGTGCTGGGGAGGTCGGTGGGGGGCGACGTGCGGCTGGTGGCGTACGTGGTGCCGCTGGCGGGGTCCGAGACCGCGGTGCCGAGCGCGGAGGAGCTCGCCGGCTCGCTGCGGCGCCTCCTCCCCGAGTACATGGTGCCCTCGGCGTTCCTCCACCTGGAGGCGCTGCCGCGTACGGTGCACGGCAAGCTCGACCGCGCGGCGCTCCCCTCGCCCGAGAGCTGGAGCCTGGGATCGCGGGCGCCCTACGTGGCGCCGCGGACCGCCGTCGAGGAGGTCGTCGCCGGCTTCTGGAGCGAGATCCTGGGCCTCGCGACGGTGGGCGTCGAGGACGATTTCTTCGCCCTGGGCGGCCACTCCCTGATGGCGACCCAGGTGATCTCGCGGGTGTCCCGCATCTTCGGCGTGCAGGTGCCGCTGCGGCAGCTCTTCGGCTCGCCGACCGTCGCCGCCATCGCCGCCGCGGTGCTCGACCACGAGGCGGCCCCGGGCCGCAGCGAGAAGATCGCCCGCGCCCGCCTGAAGGTCAGCCGCATGTCGGCCGAGAGCAAGCGCGAGCTGCTCTCCAGCCGCCAAGGAGCGGCCGAGGGGGCATGAGCACCCGCGACCTGACCGCATCGACGGGTTTCTCCGCGGAAGACGAGGAGATCCTCGCCCTCCTCCTCGCCGAGGAGGGGATCGACCTCGCCGATGGGACGGCGATCCCGCTCTGCGAGCGGGTGGGCGATCTCCCCCTCTCCTTCGCCCAGGAGCGCCTCTGGCTGGTCGACCGGCTGGCGCCGGGGAGCGCCGCCTACAACCTGCCGTCGGCGATCCGCCTCGAGGGGGCGCTCGACGCGAGCGCCCTCGCCGCCACCCTCGACGAGCTGGTGCGGCGCCACGAGCCGCTGCGCACCGTCTTCCCGGTCCGCGACGGCGGCCCGGTGCAGGTGATCCTGCCGGCGGGCGGCCTTCCCCTACGGCGGGTGGATCTCGCCGGCGTGCCGGCGGCACGGCGCGAGGAGGAGGCCCGCCGCCTCGCGACGGAGGAGGCGCGGCGGCCCTTCGACCTCGCCGCCGGCCCGCTGCTGCGGGCGGTGCTCCTCGCCATGCATCCCGGCGCCGCGAACGGTGGCGCCGCTGCCGCCGATCACCTGATGCTGCTGACGCTCCACCACATCGTCTCGGACGGCTGGTCGCAGGGCGTCCTCCTCCGCGAGCTCGGGGCGCTCTACGCGGCGTTCCGCGCCGGGCGGCCCTCGCCGTTGCCGCCGCTGCCGATCCAGTACGCGGACTTCGCGGTCTGGCAGCGGCGGACCCTCTCCGGCGCGGCGCTCGAAGGGGAGCTCGCCTTCTGGCGGCAGGAGCTCGCGGGGCTCCGGCGGATCGAGCTGCCGGCCGACCGGCCGCGCCCGCCGGTGCTGACCTCGCGGGGCGGCATGCACCGGCTGCGCCTTCCGGCCCGCATCGAGGCCGGCCTCGCGGGCCTGGCGCGGGCGGAGGGGGCGACGCTCTATATGGCGCTCCTCGCGGCGGTGGCGGCGCTCCTCTCGCGCCACACCGGCGAGGAGGACGTGGCGGTGGGCTCGCCGATCGCCAACCGCAACCGCGCCGAGACCGAGGGGCTGATCGGGTTCTTCGTCAACACCCTCGTGCTGCGTACGGACTGCGCCGGCGGGCCGACACTGCGCCGGCTGCTCGGGCGGGTGCGCGAGGCCGTGCTCGCCGCCTTCGCGCATCAGGACCTGCCGTTCGAGCGGGTGGTCGAAGAGCTGGCGCCGCGGCGCGACCCCAGCCGGACGCCGCTCTTCCAGACCATGTTCGCGCTGCAGAACGCGGGGATCGGCGGGGCGCCGGGCGGCGGCGCGCTGCGCCTGCCCGGTCTCACCCTGCGCCCGCTGGACCTCGGCGGCGAGCCGGCGAAGTTCGACCTGACGCTCGCCTTTGCCGAGGGGGCGGAGGGGGTGAGCGGGATCTGGGGCTACAACCGGGACCTCTTCGACGGGGCGACGGTGGCCCGCCTGGCGGCCCATCTCGAGGTGCTGCTCGCGGCGGCCCTCGCCTCCCCGCAGACCCCGCTCGCCGATCTGCCGCTCCTCACCGATGGCGAACGCGCACAGCTCGTCCGGGAGTGGAACGCTACGGCGACGGCGTACCCGCGGGACGCCACCATCCCGGAGCTGTTCCGCCGGCAGGCCGGGCAGGCGGCGGATCGCGTCGCGGCGGTGTGGGGCGACCGGGCGCTCACCTATGGCGAGCTCCGGCGGCGCGCTTCACGTCTCGCCCGGCGCATGCGGGCGCTCGGGGTGGGCGCCGATTCGGCGGTGGGGCTCTATCTCCCGCGCTCGCTCGACCTGGTGATCGGCATGCTCGCGGCCCTCGAGGCTGGAGGAGCCTACGTGCCGCTCGCCCCCGGGCTGCCGCGGGAGCGGCTGCAGCTCCTCCTGAGAGACGTCGGAGCGGCGCTGGTGTTGACGCGGACCGATCTGCTCGGCGAGCTGCCGGAGGGGACGGCGTCGGTGCTCTGCATGGATTCGACGGAGCCTGGGAGCGATGAGCTCGGCGACGCCCCGCCGCCGCGCCCGGCCCTTTCTCCCGACAACCTGGCCTATGTCGTCTACACCTCGGGCTCGACGGGGGCGCCCAAAGGCGTCGCCGTGCCTCACCGGGCGGTGGTCCGCCTGGTGCGCGAGACGGACTACGTCCGCCTCGGGCCGGCGGACCGCGTGGCGCATGTCTCCAACCCCTCGTTCGACGCCGCGACGTTCGAGATCTGGGGGGCGCTGCTGAACGGCGCGCTCCTGGTGGTGATCGACCGCGACGTCGTCCTCGCGCCGCGCGAGCTGGGCGCGCGCCTCGTCGAGCGCGGGGTGAGCGCCCTCTTCGTCACCACCGCGCTCTTCAACCAGATGGCGCGCGAGGCGCCGGAGGCGCTGGCGGCGGTGGGGAGCGTCCTCTTCGGCGGCGAGGCGGTCGATCCCGCCTGGGTGAGGAGGGCGCTGGCGCCGGCGCCGCGCGGCCGCCTCCTCCACGTCTACGGCCCGACCGAGAACACCACCTTCACCACCTGGCACCACGTCGGCGAGGTGGAGCCCGGGGCGGCCACGGTGCCGATCGGCCAGCCTCTCGCCAACACCACCGTCCATCTGCTGGACCGCGAGCGGCAGCCGGTACCGGTGGGCGTCGGCGGCGAGCTCTACACCGGCGGCGACGGGCTGGCGCGCGGCTATTTCGGCCGGCCCGAGCTGACCGCCGAGCGCTTCGTGCCCGATCCGTTCGGAGCGCCGGGTGGGCGCCTCTACCGGACGGGCGACCTGGCGCGCCGGCGCCCTGACGGCGCCATCGAGTTCCTCGGGCGGATCGACGACCAGGTGAAGATCCGCGGCTTCCGCATCGAGCCCGGCGAGGTGGAGGCGGCGCTGCGCCGGCATCCCGAGGTGCGGGAGGCCGCCGTGCTGGTGCGCGAGGGCGAGCGGGCGGGCGAGGACCGGCGGCTGGTCGCCTACGTGGCCCCTGCCGAGGGGAGCGCCCTCGGAGCGGCGACGCTCCGCGCCTTCCTCAAGGAGCGGCTGCCCGACTACCTGGTGCCGGCGGCCTTCGCGCTCGTCCCCGCGCTGCCGCTCAACGCCAACGGCAAGGTCGACCGCCGGGCTCTGCTGGCCCTCGGCGCCGAGCCGGAGCGGGGAGCCGGCGAGCGCGCCGGCGATCCGACCCCGCCGCGCACCCCCACGGAGGAGCTGCTGCAGGCGATCTGGGGCGAGGCGTTGGGGATCGATCCGCGGCGCCTGGGGACCGACGAGGACTTCTTCGCCCTCGGCGGCCACTCGCTGCTGGCGACGCGGGTGATCTCGCGCGTGCGCCAGACGTTCGGCGCCGAGCTGCCGCTGCGCCGGCTCTTCGAAGCGCCGACGATCGCGGCGCTGGCGCGGGAGATCGAGGCGGAGCGCGCCGGGGGCGAGGCCGGGCTGCCGCCGATCCTGCCGGCGCCGCGCGCCGCGCCGCCGCCGCTCTCCTTCGCCCAGGAGCGGCTGTGGTTCCTCGATCAGCTGCAGCCCGGCGGCGCCCTCTACAACGTCCCCCTGGCGATCCGATCGAGCGGCGAGCTCGACGTCCCGGCGCTCGCCGCGGCCCTCTCCGCGGTGGTGGGACGGCACGAGGCGGTGCGCACGACGTTCGCGGTGATCGCCGGCCGGCCGGTGCAGGTGATCCATCCCCCGGCGCGCCTCGCCCTGCCGCACGTCGACCTCGCCGGGCTGCCGGCGGCGCGGCGCGAGACCGAGGCTCGCCGGCTGGCGGCGGCGGAGGCGCGGCGGCCCTTCGACCTCGCCGCCGGCCCGCTGCTGCGGGGGAAGCTCCTGCGTCTGACCGCGGGGGAGCACCTGGCGCTCCTCACCCTCCATCACATCGTCTCGGACGGCTGGTCGATGGGCGTCCTGATGCGCGAGCTGGGGGCGCTCTACGCCGCCTTCGGCGCGGGGCGGCCCTCGCCCCTCCCGCCGCTGCCGGTCCAGTACGCGGACTTCGCGGTCTGGCAGCGGCGCACCCTCGCCGGCGAGGTGCTCGAGCGCGAGGTCGCCTACTGGCGGCGGACGCTCGCCGGCCTCGCCCCGCTCGAGCTGCCGACCGACCGGCCGCGCCCGCCGGTGGTGACCTCCGCCGGCGCGAGCCGCTCGCTCCGGCTGCCGGCGGCGCTGGGCGGGGCGCTCGCGGATCTGGCGCGCACGGCCGGCACGACGCTCTACATGGCGCTCCTCGCGGCGGTGGCGGCGCTCCTCTCCCGGCACACCGGCGGCGAGGACGTGGCGGTCGGCTCGCCGATCGCCAACCGCAACCGCGCCGAGATCGAGGGGCTGATCGGGTTCTTCGTCAACACCCTGGTGCAGCGGCTGGACTGCGCCGGCGAGCCGCCGTTCCGCGAGCTGCTGGGACGGGCGCGGGAGACGGTCCTCGCCGCCTTCGCGCATCAGGACCTGCCGTTCGAGCGGGTGGTCGAGGAGCTCGCGCCGCAGCGCGACCCCAGCCGGACTCCGCTCTTCCAGGTGATGTTCGCGCTGCAGAACGCCGGCGAGACGCTCGACGAGCTCCGCCTGCCCGGGCTGACCCTGCGGCCGGTGGAGCAGGAGAGCGGGCAGGCGAAGTTCGACCTGACGCTCGCCTTCGCCGAGGGGGCGGAGGGCCTGCGCGGCATGTGGGGGTACAACCGCGACCTCTTCGACCGCACCACGGTGGCGCGCCTGGCGAGCCATCTCGAGGCGATGCTCCTGGGGATCGTCGCCGCGCCGGAGCGCCGGATCACGGAGCTGCCGCTCCTCGGCGCCGGCGAGCGCGCGCAGCTCGTCTGGGAATGGAACGCGACGGCGACCGCCTACCCGCGGCAGGCCTCGATCGCGGAGCTGTTCTGCGCCCAGGCGGAGCGGGCGCCGGAAGCCGTCGCCCTGGTCTCCGGGGAGGAGACCCTCACCTATGGTGAGCTCTCCAGACGGTCAGGGCGCCTCGCCCGGCGCCTTCTGGCGCGGGGAGTGTCGGCGGCGGCAGAGTCGGCGGTGGGGCTCTATCTCCCGCGGTCGCTCGACATGGTGGTCGCCATCCTCGCCGTGCTCGAGGCGGGAGGCGTCTACGTCCCGCTCGACCCCGGACATCCGCGGGAGCGCGTGGCCTTCCTGCTGCGAGACGTCGGAGCGGCGCTGGTGTTGACGCGGTCGGACCTGCGCCACCGGCTGCCCGAGGACGCCGCGCCGGCGCTCCTGCTGGATCGGCCGGATCCGGAAGCGGACGCCCTGGCGAGCCCGCCGGCGCCGGTGGGCCGGGCGGCCTCTCCCGACAGCCTCGCCTACGTCCTCTACACCTCGGGCTCGACGGGGACGCCCAAGGGCGTCGCCGTGCCCCACCGCGCGGTGGTCCGCCTGGTGCGCGAGACGGACTACGTGCGGTTCGGCCGCGATCAGGTGTTTCTGCATCTCGCGCCGCCCACCTTCGACGCCGCGACGCTCGAGATCTGGGGGGCGCTCCTCCACGGCGCACGGCTGGCGATCGCGCCGCCGGGAGCGCTCGCCATCGAGGAGATCGGCGAGCTCCTGGCGCGGCACGCGGTGACCACCCTGTGGCTGACGGCGGGGCTCTTCCACCAGGTCGTCGACGGCCATCTCGAGATCCTGCGGCCGCTGCGCCAGCTCCTCGCCGGCGGCGACGTCCTCGGCGTGGAGCCGGTGCGCCGGCTGCTCGCCGAGCTCCCCGGCATGCGGCTGGTCAACGGCTACGGGCCGACCGAGAACACCACCTTCACCTGCGCCGCGCCGCTCGCCGCCGGGACGGCCATCGGCGCCTCGGTCCCCCTCGGCCGGCCGATCGCCAACACCCGCGTGCATCTCGTCGACCGCTGGCTCCAGCCGGTGCCGATCGGCGTCACCGGCGAGCTCTGCGCCGCCGGCGACGGCCTGGCGCGTGGCTATCTCGGCCGCCCGGAGCTGACTGCGGAGCGCTTCGTGCCCGATCCGCTGGGGGAGCCCGGCGGACGCCTCTACCGGACCGGCGACCTGGCGCGCCGCCGGCGGGACGGGACGATCGAGTTCCTGGGACGGCTCGACGACCAGGTGAAGATCCGCGGCTTCCGGATCGAGCCGGGGGAGGTGGAGGCGGCGCTCTGCCGGCATCCCGGCGTGCGGCAGGCCGCCGTGCTGGTGCGCCAGGGCGAGCGGGCGGGCGAGGACCGGCGGCTGGTCGCCTACCTGAGCGTGGACGAGAGCGGCCTCTCGGCGGCGGCGCTCCGCGCCTTCCTCGCCGAGCAGGTGCCCGAGTACCTGATCCCCAGCGCCTTCGTGCTCGTCCCCGAGCTGCCGCTCAACGCCAACGGCAAGGTCGATCGCCGCGCCCTGCCGGCTCTCGGCGCCGAGACGGAGCGGGGAGCCGGCGAGCGCGCCGGCGATCCCGCTCGCGATCCAGTGCTGCCGCGCACCCCCGCCGAGGAGCTGCTGCTGGCGATCTGGAGCGAGACGCTGGGGCTCGACCCCGCCGCGGTGGGGACCGACGACAACTTCTTCGAGCTCGGCGGCCACTCGCTCCTGGCGACGCGGGTGGTCTCGCAGGTGCGCCGGACGTTCGGCGTCGAGCTGCCGCTGCGCCGGCTCTTCGAGGCGCCGACGATCGCCGCCCTGGCGCGCGAGGTCGAGGGCCTGCGCGCCGGCGGCGATGCCGGGCTGATGCCGATCCTGCCGGCACCGCGCGCGGAGCCGCCGCCGCTCTCCTTCGCCCAGGAGCGCCTGTGGTTCCTCGATCAGCTGCAGCCCGGCGGCTTCGCCTACAACGTGCCGCTGGCGGTGCGCCTGAGCGGCGCGCTCGACGCCGGGGCCCTCGCCGCGGCCCTGGCGGAGGTGGTCCGCCGGCACGAGGCGGTGCGCACGACGTTCGCCCTGGCCGACGGCCGGCCGGTGCAGGTGATCCATCCGGCCGGCGCGGCTGGACCTGCCCGGCGTCGACCTCGCCGCGCTGCCGGCGGCGCGGCGCGAGGGCGAGGCGCGCCGGCTGACGCGCGAGGAGGCGCGGCGGCCCTTCGACCTCGCCGCCGGCCCGCTGCTGCGGGGGATGCTCCTGCGCCTGATCGCCGGCGCGGAGCACCTGGCGCTCCTCACCCTGCATCACATCGTCTCGGACGGCTGGTCGATGGGGGTCCTGGTGCGCGAGCTGGGAGCGCTCTACGCCGCCTGCCGCGAAGGGCGTCCGCCGGCGCTCCCGCCGCTGCCGATCCAGTACGCGGACTTCGCGGTCTGGCAGCGGCGGACCCTGGCGGGCGAGGCGCTGGAAGCGGAGCTCGCCCACTGGCGGCGGGCGCTCGCCGGCCTCGCCCCGCTGGAGCTGCCGACCGACCGCCCGCGCCCGCCGATGCTGACCTCGGCCGGCGGCACGCACGCCTTCCGCCTGCCGGCGGCGCTGGGCAGGGGCCTGGCGGATCTCGCGCGGGCGGAGGGCGCGACGCTCTTCATGGCCCTCCTCGCGGCGGCGGCGGCGCTCCTCGCCCGCCACGCCGGCGGCGAGGACGTGGCGGTGGGATCGCCCATCGCCAACCGCAACCGGGCCGAGACGGAGGGGCTGATCGGCTTCTTCGTCAACACCCTGGTGCTGCGGACCGACGTCTCGGGGAGCCCGCCGTCCGCGAGCTGCTGGCGCGGGTGCGCGAGACCGTGCTCGCCGCCTTCGCGCACCAGGACCTGCCCTTCGAGCGGGTGGTCGAGGCGCTGGCGCCGCCGCGCGACCCGAGCCGGACGCCGCTCTTCCAGGTGATGCTCGTGCTGCAGAACGCGACCGACAAGCTCGGCGAGCTGCGGCTGCCCGGCCTCGCCCTGCGCCCGCTCGAGACGGTCGACGACGTCGCCAAATTCGATCTGACGCTCACCTTCGCCGAGGCACCGCAGGGGTTGGGCGGCACCTGGAGCTACAACCGCGACCTGTTCGACCGCACGACGGTGGCGCGCCTCGCCGGCCACCTCGAGGCGCTGCTCTCGGGAATGGTCGAGGCGCCGCCGGAGCGGCGGGTCGCCCACCTGCCGCTGCTCGCCGCGGGGGAGCGCGCGCAGCTCGTCCGGGAGTGGAACGCGACGTCGGCGGAGGTGCCGGAGACGACGCTCGCGGCGCTGTTCCGCGCCCAGGCGGAGCGGACGCCGGAGGCGATCGCGGTGATCGGCGGCGAGGCGGCGCTCAGCTACGGCGAGCTCGCCCGGCGCTCGGCGCGGATCGCCCTGCGCCTGGCGGCGGAAGGCGCCGGCGCGGGGTCGCGGGTGGGCATCTGCGCCGAGCGCTCGCCGGAGCTTCTCGCCGGCATCCTCGGCATCCTCGCGGCGGGGGCGGCCTACGTGCCGCTCGACCCCGACTACCCCGACGAGCGCCTGGCGTTCATGCTCGCCGACGCGGCGCCGGCGGCGCTGCTGATCCAGCCCCATCTGGTGGCGCGGCTCGGATCGGCGGCGGCGCGGCGGGTGCCGCTCGATCCGGCGCTCGATGGTGATCTCGAAGGTGATCTCGATGGCGATCTCAATACAGCGGGCGCGCTGCCGGCGCCGGCGGACGGGCTCGCCTACGTCCTCTACACCTCGGGCTCGACCGGCCGGCCGAAGGGGGTGATGGTCTCCCACCGCGCCATCGTCAATCACCTGCTCTGGATGCAGTCGGCCTACCCGCTCGGGGCCGGCGACCGGGTGCTGCTCAAGACGAGCATCTGCTTCGACGTCTCGGTGGGGGAGATCTTCGCGCCGCTCTTCGCCGGCGCCGGCCTGGTGCTCGCCCGTCCGGGGGGCCAGCGCGATCCGGCCTATCTCGCGGCGGAGGTCGAGCGGCGGGGGATCACGGTGCTGCAGCTCGTGCCGACGCTCCTCCAGGCGCTGCGTCGAGGACGCGTGGGCGGCGGCGCCGCCGCGCTCGCTGCGGCGGGTGCTGAGCGGCGGCGAGGCGCTGTCGGGCAAGCTGGCGGCGAGCTTCCGGGGCTGCTTCGGGGAGGGCGCGGAGCTGGTCAACATCTACGGCCCGACGGAGGCGGCGATCGCCATCACCGCGCACCGCTGCCGTCCGGCGGACACGGCTGCGGCTGCGGCGAGCGTGCCGCTGGGGGCGACGATCGCCAACGCCGAGGTCCACCTGCTGGACCGTCGGCTGGAGCCGGTGCCGATCGGCGTCGCGGGCGAGCTCTGCATCGCCGGGACCTGCCTGGGCCGCGGCTACCTCGGGCGGCCGGACCTGACGGCGGAGCGGTTCGTGCCGAGCGCGATCGGCGGGGAGGTGGCGGGGAGCCGGCTCTACCGCACCGGCGACCTCGCCCGCCGGCTGGCCGACGGCACGCTGGAGTTCCTCGGGCGGGTCGACCACCAGGTGAAGATCCGCGGCTTCCGCGTCGAGCTGGGAGAGATCGAGGCGGTGGTCGCCGCCGCTCCCGCGGTGCGCGAGGCGGTGGTGGTCGTCCGCGGCGAGGGCGCCGAGCGCCAGCTCGTCGCCTACGTCGTGCCGCGGGAGGGGCTGCGAGGCGGACGTCCCCGCGCTGCGCCGGGCGGCGCGCGAGCGCCTGCCGGAGGCGATGGTGCCGGCGAGCTGGGTGATCCTCGCCGCCCTGCCGCTCGCCCCCAACGGCAAGGTCGACCGCCGCGCCCTGCTGGCCCTCGACGCGGCGCCGGAGCGGGGCGCCGGTGGGCGCGCTGGCGGTCCCGCTGGCGGTCCGACCCTGCCGCGCACGCCCGCCGAGGAGCTGCTGCTGGCGATCTGGAGCGAGACGCTGGGGCGCGATCCCGCCGGGGTGGGGATCGACGACGATTTCTTCGACCTCGGCGGCCATTCGCTGCTGGCGATGCGGGTGGTCTCGCGGGTGCGCCAGACGTTCGGCGTCGAGCTGCCGTTGCGCCGGCTCCTCGAGGCGCCGACGATCGCCGCCCTGGCGCGGGAGATCGCCTCTCTGCGCGCGGGCGGCGCTGCCGGGCTGCCGCCGATCGTGCCGGCGCCGCGCGCCGAGCCGCCGCCGCTCTCCTTCGCCCAGGAGCGCCTGTGGTTCCTCGACCGGCTGCAGCCCGGCGGCTCCGCCTACAACGTGCCGCTGGCGGTGCGCCTGAGCGGCACGCTCGACGCCGGATCGCTGGCCGCGGCCCTGGCGGCGGTGGTCCGCCGGCACGAGGCGGTGCGCACGACGTTCGCCATGGCCGACGGCCGGCCGGTGCAGGTGATCCATCCGCTCGCGCGGCCGGCCCTGCCCGGCGTCGACCTCGCCGGGCTGCCGGCGGCGCGGCGCGAGGCCGAGGCGCGCCGGCTGGCGCGCGAGGAGGCGCGGCGGCCCTTCGACCTCGCCGCCGGTCCGCTGCTGCGGGCGACGCTCCTGCGCCTGATCGCCGGCGAGGAGCACCTGGCGCTCCTCACCCTGCATCACATCGTCTCGGACGGCTGGTCGATGGGGGTCCTGGTGCGCGAGCTGGGAGCGCTCTACGCCGCCTGCCGCGAGGGGCGTCCCTCGGCGCTCCCGCCGCTGCCGATCCAGTACGCGGACTTCGCGGTCTGGCAGCGGCGGACCCTGGCGGGCGAGGCGCTGGAAGCGGAGCTCGCCCACTGGCGGCGGGCGCTCGCCGGCCTCGCCCCGCTCGCGCTGCCGACCGACCGCCCGCGCCCGCCGATGCTGACCTCGGCCGGCGGCACGCACGCCTTCCGCCTGCCGGCGGCGTTGGGCGGGGGCCTGGCGGATCTCGCGCGGGCGGAGGGCGCGACGCTCTTCATGGCCCTCCTCGCCGTGGCGGCGGCGCTCCTCGCCCGCCACGCCGGCGGCGAGGACGTGGCGCTGGGATCGCCCATCGCCAACCGCAGCCGCGCCGAGACGGAGGGGCTGATCGGCTTCTTCGTCAACACCCTGGTGCTGCGGACCGATGTCTCGGGGGAGCCCGCCGTCCGCGAGCTGCTGGCGCGGGCGCGGGAGACCGTGCTCGCCGCCTTCGCGCACCAGGACCTGCCCTTCGAGCGGGTGGTCGAGGCGCTGGCGCCGCCGCGCGATCCGAGCCGGACGCCGCTCTTCCAGGTGATGCTCGTGCTGCAGAACGCGGCCGACGAGCTCGGCGAGCTGCGGCTGCCCGGCCTCGCCCTGCGCCCGCTCGAGACGGTCGACGACGTCGCCAAGTTCGACCTCACGCTCGGCTTCGCCGCCGGGCCCCGAGGGTTGGAGGGCACCTGGAGCTGCACCTGGAGCTACAACCGCGATCTGTTCGACCGCACGACGGTGGCGCGCCTCGCCGGCCATTTCGCGGCGCTCGTCGCGGCCATCCTCGCCGCACCGGAGCGCCGGATCGCCGAGCTGCCGCTGCTCGCCGACGGGGAGCGCGCGCAGCTCGTCCGGGAATGGAACGCCACGGCGGCGGGAGTGCCGGAGACGACGCTCGCGGCGCGGTTCCGCGCCCAGGCGGGGCGGACGCCGGAGGCGATCGCGGTGATCGGAGAGCGAGGCGGCGCTCAGCTACGGCGAGCTCGCCCGGCGCTCGGCGCGGATCGCCCTGCGCCTGGCGGCAGAGGGCGTCGCGCGCGGGGTCGCGGGTGGGCATCTGCGCCGAGCGCTCGCCGGAGCTTCTCGCCGGCATCCTCGGCATCCTCGCGGCGGGGGCGGCCTACGTGCCGCTCGACCCCGACTACCCCGACGAGCGCCTGGCGTTCATGCTCGCCGACGCGGCGCCGGCGGCGCTGCTGATCCAGCCCCATCTGGTGGCGCGGCTCGGGTCGGCGGCGGCGCGGCGGGTGCCGCTCGATCCGGCGCTCGACTCGGGGCTCCCGGCGATCGACGAGGCTCCGGCTGCCCCGGCTGCTCTGGTTCCAGCGGACGGGCTCGCCTACGTCCTCTACACCTCGGGCTCGACCGGCCGGCCGAAGGGGGTGATGGTCTCCCACCGCGCCATCGCCAATCACCTGCTCTGGATGCAGTCGGCCTACCCGCTCGGGGCCGGCGACCGGGTGCTGCTCAAAACGAGCATCTGCTTCGACGTCTCGGTGGGGGAGATCTTCGCGCCGCTCTTCGCCGGCGCCGGCCTGGTGCTCGCCCGCCCGGGCGGCCAGCGCGATCCGGCGTATCTCGCGGCGGAGGTCGAGCGGCGGGGGATCACGGTGCTGCAGCTCGTGCCGACGCTCCTCCAGGCGCTGCTGGAGGACCGGTGGGCGGCGGCGCCGCCGCGCTCGCTGCGGCGGGTGCTGAGCGGCGGCGAGGCGCTGTCGGGCAAGCTGGCGGCGAGCTTCCGGGGCTGCTTCGCGGAGGGGGCGGAGCTGGTCAACATCTACGGCCCGACGGAGGCGGCGATCGCCATCACCGCGCACCGCTGCCGTCCGGCGGACACGGCTGCGGCTGCGGCGAGCGTGCCGCTGGGGGCGACGATCGCCAACGCCGAGGTGCACCTGCTGGACCGGCGGCTGGAGCCGGTGCCGATCGGCGTCGCGGGCGAGCTCTGCATCGCCGGGATCTGCCTGGGCCGCGGCTACCTCGGGCGGCCGGACCTGACGGCGGAGCGGTTCGTGCCGAGCGCGATCGACGGGGAGGCGGCGGGGAGCCGGCTCTACCGCACCGGCGATCTCGCCCGCCGGCTGGCCGACGGCACGCTGGAGTTCCTCGGCCGGGTCGACCACCAGGTGAAGATCCGCGGCTTCCGCGTCGAGCTGGGGGAGATCGAGGCGGTGGTCGCCGCCGCTCCCGCGGTGCGCGAGGCGGTGGTGGTCGTTCGCGGCGAGGGCGCCGAGCGGCGGCTCGTCGCCTACGTCGTGCCGCGGGAGGGGCGCGAGGCGGACGTCTCCGCGCTGCGCCGGGCGGCGCGCGAGCGCCTGCCGGAGGCGATGGTGCCGGCGAGCTGGGTGGTCCTCGCCGCCCTGCCGCTCGCCCCCAACGGCAAGGTCGACCGCGCCGCCCTGCCGGACCCCGACGGCGGTGCCGATGGCATGAGAGGTACCGGCGGGGTGGCGCCGCGGAGCGACGTCGAGCTCGCCCTGGCGTCGATCTGGGAGGAGGTCCTCGGGCGCGGGCCGGTGGGGGTCACCGACGACTTCTTCGACCTCGGCGGCCACTCGCTGCTCGCCGTCCGCCTGCTCTCCCGCATCGCGCAGCGGTTCGGCCGCGAGCTGCCGCTCGCCGCCCTCTTCGAGGCGCGGACCGTCGAAGGGCTGGCCGCCCTGCTGGCGGCGGACGCCGGGAGGGCGGGCGCGCCGGGCTGGACGCCGCTGGTGCTCCTGCAGCCGGCCGGCGCCGCCCCGCCGCTCTTCTTCGTCCATCCGGTCGGCGGCTCGGTCTTCTGCTACCGCCACCTCGCCAACGGCCTGGGCAAGGGCCGCCCGTTCTACGGCCTCGAGGCGCGCGGCCTGGCGCCGGAGGGCGAGGCGCACGCGGCGGTCGAGGAGATGGCCGACGCCTACTGCCGGGCGATCGTCCAAGTCCAGCCCTCCGGGCCGTATCACCTGGGCGGCTGGTCGTTCGGCGGCCTGGTGGCGCTCGCGATGGCGCGCCGGCTCGAGGCGGGGGGCGAGCGCGTCGCCCGGCTCCTCCTGCTCGATCCGACGACGGTGCCGGCGGAGCTGCGGGGACAGGGGGTCGACGACGTGGCCGAGCTCATGCTCGTGGCGCGCGACCTGGGCGGCCTCACCGGGCGGCCCATCGAGATCTCGGCGGGCGAGCTCGCCGCCGTCGATCCCGGGCGCCGGCTGGACGTCTTGCTGGAGCGCGTCGGCGCGGCGGGCGGGCTGCCGCCGGACCTCGACCCCGGCCGCCTGCGCCGCCTGGCGCACCTCTACCGGACCAACCTGCGGGCCGGGCTCGCCTACGTGCCGCTCCCCTGTGCCGCGCCGGTGACCCTCGTCCTGCCCGCCGACGGCACGGGATACGACGGCGGTGCGCTCTGGCGGGAGGTCGCGGTTGGCGGCCTCGAGGTCGTCGCCGTGCCGGGCGACCACTACAGCATGCTGCGCCCTCCCCATGTCGAGGCGCTGTGCCGTAAACTCGCGACCGCTGCCGGCCCGCCGGCGATCTGACGTTCAATTCCCGAGAGGAGGCTTTCCATGCCCGGTTTCCGCGTCAAGTCCTCATGGCCGATCCTGGCGGCGCTGCTCGCCCTCACCCCGGCTCACGCCCGCGCGGCGGAGCCGGTGACGGTCCGCCCCGGCGATCCGGCCGTCGACGGCAGCTTCATCCGGCCGTACACCAACCAGTGGAAGATCACGCAGGTCACTCCGTCGGGGAAGAGCGTGGGGCGCGGCACCTGGACGGACAAGCTCGAGATGGCGACGGTGAACGGCAAGCGGGTCATCAAGCGGACCCAGACCGAGCTGCTGACGGAGCGCACCGTCACCAACGTCAACATCGTCGAGCCCAAGACGCTGGCGCCGATCAGCAGCGAGATCACCGACAACAAGGGTTATCTCCGCCACTGGGACTTCGACGGCAACAAGGTCCAGATCAAGCGCTCGAGCGAGCCGGCGGGCGGCGAGGTGAAGTCGAGCACGGTCACCCTCGACACTCCGGTCTACGACTTCCTCGGCGGCATGTACGGGATGCTGCTCGTCGCCTTCCCGCTCAAGGCGGGCTACGCGGCGAAGTTCCCCATCTTCAACGACGAGAAGAACGCCCTCGACTGGATCACCTTCACCGTCGGCGGCCAGGAGACGGTCGACGCCGGCCCCGGCAAGAAGGTGCAGGCCTGGGCGGTGCAGACCGAGGCGGAGGGCTTCAAGATGACCTTCTACCTGACCAAGGAGTCGCCCTACGTGATCCGCCTGGTCGAGCTCGGCCCGCGCGGGAGCCTGAGCTTCGACATGTTCTGAGAGTCGCCGCCCCACCCTCTCCTCTCACCGTCCTGATCGATCCATGAAAAAGGCCCGCTGCGCCGAGAGCGCAGCGGGCCGTGGTCCGGTCGTCGGGCTGGCGGTTAGTGGCCGCCGCCGGGGAAGGCGCGGGTGGCGCTGTCGATCAGGCGCTGGCCCTCGTCCTGGCTGATGATCTGCGCCTTGCGCAGGTCGTTGATGGCGTGATGGAGGCAGGAGTTGTACTGCCCGAAGTTCTTCCAGCTCGCGGCGATGCTGCACGGGATCTCGGGGACGTTGACGCGCTCCCCGTTGTTGACGTCATACAGCCGGTTGCGCGTGCCGCCGGGCCACAGGATGTCGAGGGTGCCCTTGGCCGCGGTGCCGAGGCCGAAGGTCGCCGTCGAGCTGCTCTGCGAGGCGTGGCTGCCGCCGCCGATGAGCGGCACGATGACGGTCTTGCCGCCGTCGGGGGTGAACTTCATCGTCGCGCCGATGCCGTCGCGGTTGGACTTGCCGTCGTCGGTGATACCGCGGGTGCCGATCAGGCGGGCCTGCGCCCAGCCGTTGCCGTTGCCGCCGCTGTTGATCTCGACCGCCAGATCGCCGTCCGGGCGGGGCACGCCGAAGTAGCTGAAGTAGTTCGGCATCGCCCGTGTCGCCGCCATCACGTACTGGACGAGGGCGATGTTGTCGAGCGGCGTGCCGAAGGTCCCGGTGACGAACTGGTAGGGGAAGAGCAGCTGCGGGAAGGCCGGGTTGGCGACGATCTGGAACATGGCGGCGGTGACGACGTCAGGGAAGCCGTCGTTGTTGAGGTCGCCCGTCGCGACGCCGTTGACCTCGCGGTAGCGGTGGTCGCGCTTGATCGCCGAGAGGTCGAGCTGGAAGTTGCCCGAGCAGCCCTGGTTCTGCAGCACGATGCCGGGGTTGTCCATGGCGATGAACACCAGCAGCGAGTCGTCGCCGTAGTAGAGGACGTCCTGGTCGCCGTCGTTGTCGTAGTCGATCGTCACCGTCCCCCAGCCGAAGGGGAGGGCGTTGAGGGCGCCGATGCCGGGGTCGGTGAAGCCGCCGTGGCCGTCGCCGAGGAACCAGCGCGGCTCGTTGGCCTTGCCGCCGATCCAGCGCCCCAGGTTGGTGGCGAAGAAGTCGATGTTGCCGTCGCAGTTGAAGTCGCCGTAGGAGAGGCCCATCCAGGAGCCGAGCTGCATGCCGGCGGCGAGGGTGATGTCGGTGAAGTGCCCGGTGCCGTCGCCCTTGAAGAGGCGCGTGTAGCCGCGGGCCTGGGAGGGATCGAGCGGCGCCAGCCCCTGGAGGTCGGTCCACAGGATGTCGACGTTGCCGTCCTGGTCGTAGTCGACCGCCGACACGGACCAGGTGAAGGTCCCGCCGGGGAAGCCGGCGATGCTCTGGATGCCGGAGGAGGCGCTGGCGTCGGTGAACTGGATGCCGTGCGCCGCGGCGTTGCGCATGAAGAGCTGGTTGTTCTCCATCGCCGGATAATTCGGCTGCAGGAAGACGGCCTGGCGGTTGCTCCAGTCGTCATAGGTGTTGCTGACCACGATGTCGAGCAGGCCGTCGCCGTTGAAGTCGGCCATCGCGCAGCCCGAGTGGTTGAAGTTGCCGCCGCCGACGCCGGCGGCCGCGGTGATGTCGCTGAAGGTGCCGTTGCCGTTGTTGTGGAAGAGGATATTGGGTCCGCCGATGCCGGTGACGTAGAGGTCCTCGTAGCCGTCATTGTCGATGTCGCCGAAGCAGACGCCGGAGCTGTCCTGGGCGGTCGCCGCGACGCCGGCCTGGGTGGCGACGTCCTCGAACTGCAGCACGCCGGTCCGGCCGAGGAGGTTGTGGTAGAGGCTGTTCGGCGAGCCCGGGCCGTTGCTGACGTAGATGTCGAGGTAGCCGTCGTTGTCGTAGTCGAAGAGCGCCACGCCCGGGGTGCCGCGCGCCTTCTGCGGGCTCTCCGAGAGGAGGAGCGGCGAGGGCGCCGCGCCGTTGGTGTAGAAGAAGTTCTCGACCGCCAGCCGGGACGGGGTCGCCGTCCGGTGATAGGTGATGCCGGCGCCGCCGCCGAAGGCGATGTCGGTCAAGGTGACGCCGCCGTCGGCGAGGGCGCTGCCGGCGAGGCAGAGGCCCAGGGCCAGTCCCAGCGCCGGAGCGTAGCGAAGTTTTTTCTGCATATCTTTCCTTTCGTGAAGAGATTGCAAATCTTCCTGCAGGGATCGTGGCGATCTAGACCTTGCAGCGATGTCTACACCCAAGGGTGTCCGGCTTCGCAAGTTGCGGGACAAAATAAATCATTGGAACGGCTGCTCCACGCGCCCCCGCCGCGGCGTTTTCGCGTCGATAAACTATTCTAAAATGAGGATTAGCTCGGCGGACCGTCGCTTGGCGGATAATGACGCCCGAGCTCCGACTCGAGACCGCGATCTGCCAAGGAGGTTCCATGCGCGCACAGACCCCGCTGCGCCGGGCGGCACCCGTCCTGATGCTGCTCCTGGCGCGGCCCGGCGCCGCCCAGCCGCCCCAAACGCCCCAGCCGCCCCAGCCGCCCCAGCCGATCACCGTCCGGGTCGGCGATCCGGCCGTCGACGGCAGCTTCATCAAGCCGTACAAGAACGCCTGGAAGATCACCCGGTTGATGCCCGACGGCAAGTCGCTCGACGGCGGCACCTGGACCGACGAGATGGCGGTCGTCGAGGACCACGGCCGCTCGCTGCTCAAGCGGCTGCAGATCGAGAAGCTGCCCCGCGGGACCGTCACCACGCTCAACCTGGTCGACCAGAGGACCCTGGCGCCGGTCCTGAGCGTCGAGACCGACGACCGGGGCTACCACATGCGCCTGGAGTTCGTCGACCCGACGCACGTCAAGGCGGAGCACGCCGGCGGTCCCGGCGCCAAGCCTGGGGAGCCGGTGAAGAAGGAAGACCTGACGCTCGCGATGCCCGCCTTCGACTTCCTGGGCGGCATGTACGGCATGCTGCTGGTCGGCTTCCCGCTCCACGAGGGCTATTCGGCGCGGCTGCCGATCTTCCTCGACCAGGGCGACAAGGTCGACTGGCTGACCTTCACCGTCGGCGCCAAGGAGTCGGTCCCGGCGGGCCCGGGCAAGCGGGTCGACGCCTGGCGGGTGACGACCGAGAACGGCGGCTACAAGATGCTGTTCCACCTGACCAAGGAAGCGCCCTACGTGATTCGGCTCGAGCAGACCGGGCCGCGCGGCGGCCGCTCGGTCTTCGAGATGATCTGAAGCGGCGGCACCTCCCGAGCCCATCCAGGGCGCAGTGATTGCATGCGCGGTTGGAGACGGCCCGGCCGCCGAGGCCGGGTGCCGCGCGCCAGCCACCGCGGAGGGGCCGGGGTGGAATTGTCCAAGGAGGTCCTCATGCGCATTCCGATCCGCACCAGACACTGCCTTCCTGCCGCTCTCCTGGGGTGTCTCGCCCTGGCGGGCGGCGCCCTTTCCTTCGCCCAGGGGGCGGGCGACGCGACGCCGCTGAAGCTCACCGCGTTCGCCGTCAATCTGGGAGCGACGCCGACCCTGCGGCAGCCGCGGGCCGCGTCGGGCACGGTCGAGATCACGATCGAGCGCTGGTCCACCCAGCAGGAGCGCGACGAGCTCCTCGCGGCGCTCCAGAACAAGGGCCAGAGCGCGCTGCTTCGCGCCCTGCAGGAGAACCCGCGCGTGGGGACGATCCGCACCCCCAACAGCCTCGCCTGGGACCTCCACTACGCGCGGGAGCGGACGATGCCGGACGGCAGCCGGCGCATCTTCCTCGCCACCGACCGCCCGATCAGCTTCTGGGAAGCGGCCAACCTGCCGCGCTCGATCAACTATCCCTTCACGCTGCTCGAGATCCGGCTGGACAAGGACGGCCGCGGCGAGGGCAAGATGTCGATCGCGACGAAGATCGAGATCAGCTCGGACTTGAAGGAGATCCAGCTCGAGGACTACGCCACGCAGCCGGTGCGCCTGCAGGAGGTGCGGGTGAGCCGCTGATCCGTCCGCCCGCCCGCCGGTCCGCTTCGTCCTCCCTGAGCACAGCTGCCCGCGGCACCGAGGCGCCGCGGGCAGCGATCATCGCCTGACTTCGATCCGGGTCTAGCGCTCGTTGAAGGCGCGGGTCGCGCTGTCGACCAACCGCTGGCCCTGCTGCTCGCTGACCACGCCGGCCTTGCGCAGGTCGTTGATGGCATGGTGCAGGCAGGAGTTGTACTGCCCGAAGTTCTTCCACGTCGCGGCATAGCTGCACGGGATCTCGGGCAGGTTGAGGCGCTCGCCGTTGGCGACGTCGTACAGCCGGTTGCGCGTGCCGCCCGGCCAGAGGACGTCGACGGTGCCCTTGGCCGCCGTGCCGAGGCCGAAGCCCGCGACCCGGCTGCTCTGCGAGGCGTGGCTGCCGCCGCCCAGGATCGGGCTGATGACGGTCTTGCCGCCGTCGGGCGTGAACTTGAGGACGGCGCCCATGCCGTCGCGGTTCACCTTGCCGCCGTCGGTGATGCCGAAGCTGCCGACCGTGCGGATGGCGACCGCGCCGTTGCCGTTGTTGCCGCTGTTGACCTCGACCGCGAGGTCGCCGCGGTAGAACTGCGTCGGCACGAACTGGAGCGAGACGCTGCCGTTGGGGGCGGCGTGCGCGAGCATGATGACCTCGGCCTTGGCGACCGTGTCCCAGATCGAGTTGTAGGGGATCGAGATGGCGGTGAACAGCCGGTGGAACCCGGGCACCTCCTCGATCTGGAAGCTGGAGACGGTGACGATGTCCGTGAAGCCGTCGTTGTTCAGGTCGCCCGCCGCCACGCCGTTGACCTCGCGCATCTGGTGGTCGTAGCTGATGGCGGTGAGGTCGGGCTGGAAGTTCGCGCTGCAGTTGCCGGTGTTCTGCAGGATGGTGCCCGGGTTGTCCTCGCCGATGATGGTCAGCAGGTCGTCGTCGCCGTAGTACATGATGTCCTGGTCGCCGTCGTTGTCGTAGTCGGCGACCGCGACGCCCCAGCCGAAGGGCGAGGCGTTCATCGTGCCGAGGCCGGGGTCGGTGAAGCCGCCGTGGCCGTCGCCGAGGAACCAGCGGGTCGGTTGCAGCTTGCCGCCGACGTAGTTGCCCAGGTTGGTGGCGATGAAGTCGAGGTTGCCGTCGCAGTTGAAGTCGCCGTAGGCGAGGCCCATCCACGAGCCCCAGGCCATGTGCGCCTGCTGGGTGACGTCGGTGAAGTGGCCGCTGCCGTCGTTCTTGAGCAGCCGGGTGTAGCCGCGGTCGTCGCCCGGGCCGCTCGGCGCCGTGGCGCCCTGGAGGTCGGCCCACAGCAGGTCGACGTTGCCGTCCTGATCGATGTCGACCGCCGAGATGCCCCAGGTCAAGGTCTTGCGGGCGAGCGGCGACGCGCTCTGCACGCCCGAGCTCGCGCTGGCGTCGTCGAACTGGATGCCATGGCGCGAGGGGTTGCGCATGAAGAGCAGGTTCGGCTCGCCGCCGGCGTAGCCGCCCTTGACGAAGACCGGGGCGCGATGGGTCCAGTCGTCGTAGGTGTCGGCGACGGCGATGTCCAGATAGCCGTCGTTGTTGAAGTCGCCCATCGCGCAGCTCGCGTGGTGGTAGGTGCCGCCGCCGACGCCGGCCGCGGCGGTGATGTCGCTGAAGGTGCCGTTGCCGTTGTTGCGGAAGAGGATGTTGCTCTCGGCGAGGCCGAGGACGTAGAGGTCCTCGTACCCGTCGTTGTCGACGTCGCCGAAGCAGACGCCGGTCGAATCCTGGCTGGTGGCGGTGACGCCGGCCTGCTCGGCGACGTCGACGAAGGTGACGACGCCGGTCTGCGCGAACTGGTTCTGGAACAGGCTGTTCTTGCCGCCCGGGCCGTTGGTGACGTAGATGTCCATGTCGCCGTCGTTGTCGTAGTCGAAGACCACGACGCCCGGCGCGCCGTGCGGCTTCTGCGGGGTCTGCGCCAGCAGGCCGGGATGGGGGAGCTGGACGCCCTGGTAGAAGGCCAGCTGCTCGGCGAGCAGCGCCGGCGTCTCGAGGCGCTCGTACTGGATGCCCGCGCCGCCGCCGGCGGCGATGTTGGTGAAGGCGACGCCGCCGTCGGCCCGCAGCGCGCCGCTGCCGGCCAGGCAGGCCGCGGCCGCCGCGCAGGCGGCGATCCGGCCGCTCCACGGGTTCGATTGTCCCTGTGTTCTTCTCATCGTTCGAACTCCTTTGGATCACTGTGACACCGCGGGCCCGGGCACATCCCGGGCCGGCCGCGGCGAGGATTGAACGCGCCGAGCAAATTCGAAGTTCATCAGCGCTCAAGTTCCTATGGTGTCCTCCAGGGGTTGAGCGTGACAAGCGCCTTAGGACCTGAAAAACGGCCTGAAAAACGACCTGAAAAACGACCTGAAAACGCCTTGGGAACGGCCTGAAACCGCCGCGCTTTCCGCCGCGCCGGCGGGTGCGCATGACCTCTGTCGCAGGGCCGCCGCGCCGCGGTGGTCACGCGCCGGCCGCCTCGCGCACCCTATCTCTTGATAGACGCTCCACCACCGCTCGATCGACCTCGCGTCCGTACCCCATCCATCGCCCGAGGGCCGCTCTCCCCATGACCCCCACTCCGACCCCGATCTCCAGTGACGAGCGGCGCTCCGGCGCCGCCTTCGAGACCCTCGGCCGCGACCTCCGGCTGGCCTTCCGGGTGCTCGCCAGGAGCCCCGGCTTCACCGCCGCCGCGGTGCTCTGCCTGGGCCTCGGCATCGGCGCCGTCGCCGCCGTCTTCGGCGTCTTCGACGCGGTGCTGCTGCGCGCCCTGCCCTTCCAGGAGCCCAGCCGCCTGGTCACCGTCATGGGGCAGGACGAGCGCAACCCCCGCCTGCCGCTGTCGCTGCCGGAGTTCGTCGACCTGCGCGACCAGCGCGGCGTCTTCTCGCAGGTGGCGGCCGGCAACGCCGCCTTCGTCAACCTGACCGGCGTCGACGAGCCGGCGCAGCTCATCTGCGCCTATGCGTCGGCGGGCTTCTTCCCGCTCCTCGGCGTGCAGCCGGCGCTCGGCCGGGTCTTCCGCCCGGAGGAGGAGCTGGCGGCGAACCGCCACGTGGCGGTCCTCACCGACGGCATCTGGCGGCGCCGCTTCGGCGCCGACCCAGGGATCGTCGGCCGCAAGGTGACGCTCTCCGACCAGCCCTATACCGTGATCGGCGTGCTGAAGGACGACTTCCACGCCGGCATCTTCCCGGCGGAGCCGGACCTCTGGCTGCCGCTGACGCTGGTCACCGGCCGCGTGCCGCCGCGCGACTTCCGCGGCCTGACGGTGACGGCGCGCCTGGCGCCCGGCGTCTCGGTCGCCGGCGCGCGGGCCGCCATGGATGCCCTGTCGCAGCGCTTCAAGACCGACTACCCGCAGATCTACCACGGCCGCCACGCCTGGCATCTCGTCCCCGTGCCGCTCTACGAGCTGCTGGTGGGCGACGTGCGCCTGAGCCTGACGGTGCTCTTCGCCGCGGTCGGCCTGGTGCTGCTGATCGCCTGCGCCAACGTCGCCAACCTGATGCTCGCCCGCGCCACGGCGCGCGAGAAGGAGGTGGCTCTGCGCACCGCGCTCGGCGCCGGCCGCGGCGGCCTCATCCGCCAGTTCCTCGCCGAGGCGCTGGTGCTGGCGGCGGCGGGGGCCGGCCTCGGCCTCCTCCTCGCCTGGTGGGCGTTGAAGGCGCTGGTCGCGCTCAACCCGCAGAAGCTGCCGCGCCTGCACGAGATCGCCTTGGGCGGCCGCGCCGTCCTCTTCACCGCCGTGGTGGCGGTGGCGACGGCGGTCGCCTTCGGCCTGGTGCCGGCTCTGCGCGGCTCGCGCGCCGGGCACGACCTGCTCAAGGAGGGAGGGAAGACCGCGTCGGTGGGCACCGGCCGCCACCGGCTGCGCAGCGCCCTCGTCGTCGCCGAGATCGCCCTCTCCCTGGTGGTGCTGGTGGGGGCCGGCCTGGTGATCCGCAGCGTGCAGCGCATCGAGCACGTCGACCCCGGCTTCCGCGCCGACGGCGTGCTCACCTTCCAGGTCTTCCTCTCGCCCGGCAAGTACCTCAAGGACCCGCAGCGCGCCGCCGTCGCCGCGCGGCTGCTCGACCGCCTCCGCGCCCTCCCCGGGGTGGCGCGCGCCGGGCTGATCAACAGCCTGCCGATGGGCCAGGTGCGGGTGCTGATCGACGCCATCGTCGAGAACCGTCCGACCGCCCCCAACGAGAGCCCGCCGCAGGTCGACTGGCGCTCGGTGTCGCCGGGCTACTTCGAGGCGATGGCGATCCCGCTCGTCACCGGCCGCGTCTTCAGCGACTCCGACGCCGCCGGCACTCTGGACACCGTGGTGGTCGACGACTCGCTCGCCAAGCGCTTCTGGCCCGGCGAGAGCGCCCTCGGCAAGCGCATGAAGCTCAACGACGGGCAGGGCAAGTGGCTGACCGTCGTCGGGGTGGTCAAGAACGTGCGCGCCCTGGGGCTCGACGTCGACTCCGGGCAGGAGATCTACACTCCGTGGGCCCAGGTGCCGCGCCAGCTCCTCGCCTTCGCCCTGCGCACTCGCGGCGAGCCGCTCGCTCTCGTCAGCGCCGCCCGCCAGGCGGTCCACGGCGTCGACGCCGACCTGCCGGTCGAGCGGGTGTCGACGATGAACGAGGTGGTCGCCCGCTCGCTCGTCGGCCGCCGCTCCTACGCCCTCCTCCTCGCCGTCTTCGCCGTCGTGGCGCTGGCGCTGGTATCGGTCGGGGTCTACGGCGTCATGTCCTACTCGGTCGTGCGCCGAGTGCAGGAGATCGGCATCCGCATGGCGCTCGGCGCGCGCCGGGCCGAGGTGCTGAAGATGGTGGTCGGCCAGGGGATGGCCCTCGCCGGCCTGGGCATCGGCGTCGGGCTCGCCCTCGCCCTCGCCTCGAGCCGCCTGGTCGCGAGCCTCCTCTACGGCGTCAGCTCGACCGACGTGCTGACCTTCGCCGCGGTGACCCTCGTGCTGCTCGCCCTGGCGCTCCTCGCCTGCTGGCTGCCGGCGCGGCGGGCGACGCGCGTCGATCCGATGGTCGCCCTGCGGGCGGAGTAGGCCCCGCCCGCCGGCGGCGGGGGAGCGCCACCGCTCCTCCCGCCCGCGGCTCTTGAACCGAGAAACGCCTGAGTCGGGAAACGCCGGGAAACCGTCGCGCCTAGTGCGCCTTAGTGCGCCTCGTCGCCGCCCGCCGCCGCGGCCGCCGGCTCGGCCGGCTCGGCGGGCTTCTCCTCTTCGCGGATCTCGAGCCAGCCGGTGCCCTTCAAGCTCGCGACGTCGATCTTCGCGTGGCAGCGGACGGGGACGTAGTCCAGGGTGAGGTTGCCCGCCAGCTCCACCTCGCCGGTGCCCTTCTCGAGGTCGGCGCGGCTGAGGTCGAGGTCCTCGGGGTTGGCGAGGCGGACGCCGAGCTCGGTGCCGCCGCGGGTCTCGGTGAACAGGACGTGCACGTAGCGCCGGTCGACGGCGGCCTTGAAGGCGGCGAGGTTGGGCTCCGGCCGCAGCGACACGACGATGGGCTGCTCCTTGGTGAGGCGCTGTACCAATTCGTTCATCGGGTGTTCCTCCTCGACTATGTAAGGTCGCTCCATGGGCGCGGAACGGGACGCGTGTGGCGAACGGCTCATTTTACGGAGATTGCAAGCTCGCGCAAGCCGCCGCTCGCTCGGCGCGCCCCGGCGGCCCCGCCGCACCTAGTTTACAGACGGAACGGCCGCCGCGGGCCGCCGCGCGCCCGCCGGAGCGGCGACCGCCGTCCGGCGCCGGACGCCAGCCGGTCCGGACCTGGGCTGGAGCGCCGCTCCGGCCCGCTTCCCACGAGACGAGCGAGAGCCGAGATGAAAATCCAGAGATACAAGCCGGAAGACTTCGCCTACGGAATCCCCTGCCAGCCGCTCTACCCGTGGGAGGGCGTCGCCGACACGCCGTTCGGCTCCATGTGGTGCGTCGTCGAGCCCGGCCGGTCGGTCAAGACCCATAAGCATCACGAGGCCGAGACCTACATCTTCGCCCAGGGCAACGGCTTCATCCGGGTGGGCGGCGAGTCGCTCCCGGTGGGGCCGGGCGACGCGGTCTTCATGGATCCCTTCGAGACCCACGAGGTGGTCAATCCGCCGGGGGGCGAGACGGTGCTCTTCCTCGCCGTCTGGTGGGAGGACCTGCAGCTCGCGAAGAGCGCCGGCGAGAAGGCCGAGTCGGCGGCCGACGCCGCGCGGCCGCGGCGCACCGTCATCATCGCGACGCCGCCCACCCCCAACGGCGACCTCCACGTCGGCCACCTCTCGGGACCCTACCTCGCCGCCGACATCCACAAGCGGTACCTCCTCTCGCGCGGCGTCGACGCCATCTATCTCTCGGGGGCCGACGACCACCAGAGCTACGTGCCGGCCAAGGGGCGCAAGCTGGGGATCGGCCCGCGCGAGGTGGCGGACCGCTTCGGCGACCTGGTCGAGGAGAGCCTCGCCATGGCGGCGATCGAGCTCGACCTCTTCGTCCGCCCGAAGACCTCGCGGCACCACATCCCCTTCGTCGCGGAGTTCTTCAAGGCCCTCCACGCGAAGGGCGCCTTCGTCGAGAAGGAGGCGCCGGGGCTCTACTGCGAGACCTGCGACAAGTACCTCTACGAGGCCCACGTGAGCGGCCGCTGCCCGCACTGCGGCGCCGGCGCCGACGGCAACTCCTGCGAGCAGTGCGGCTGGCCGAACCAGGTGGTCGACCTGGTCGATCCGGCCTGCAAGTACTGCGGCGGCCGCCCCGCCGTCCGCCCGGTGAAGCGCCTCTACTTCCCGCTCTCGCGCCACCGGGACGGCCTCAGCGAATGGCACCGGCGGGTGAAGATGAGCTCCCACCTGCGCACCCTCTGCACGCAGATGATCGAGGACCTGCCCGACGTCGCGGCCTGCCACCCGACCGACTGGGGGATCCCGGTGCCGGTAGCGGGCTACGAGGACCAGACGATCTACGCCTGGCTCGAGATGGCGCCGGGCTTCCTCGCCGCCGCCGAAGAGGCGCTGGCGAAGCGCGGCGAGCCGGGCACCTGGCGCGACGCGCTCTCCGGCGACGCCGGCCTGGTGCAGTTCTTCGGCTTCGACAACAGCTACTACTTCGCGGTGCTCTTCCCCGCCCTGTGGATGGCCTACGACCCGGAGATCCCGCTCCCCACCGCCTTCGTCACCAACGAGTTCCTGCGCCTCGACGGCGCCAAGTTCTCGACCAGCCGCGGCCACGCCATCTGGGGGCACGAGATCCTCGCCCGCACCCCCGCCGACGTCCTCCGCTTCTATCTCGCCTGGGCGGGCCCGGAGCGCGAGCAGACCAACTTCACTCTGCCGGAGATGGAGGCGACGGTCGAGCGCGAGCTGGTCGAGGGCTGGCAGGGCTGGCTGCGCGACCTGGGGAGCCGCATCGACCAGCACTACGGCGGCGTCGCCCAGGGCAGCGGCGGCTGGACCGACGACCACCAGCAGTTCTTCGGCGTCCTCACCCGCACCAGCGCCGACGTCGCCGCCTGCTACGAGGCGGCGACCTTCTCGCCGGCGCGGGCGGTGCGCCTGCTCTCCGAGCTGGTCCGCCAGGCGCGGCGCTTCGGGGTGTCCGAGCGGCACTGGGCGAAGCTCGCGAACGGCGTCGAGGAGCTGCGCAACGGCCTCGGCCTCGAGCTCGCGGCGGCGCGCCTCCTCGCCATCCTCGCGGCGCCCATCCTGCCCGACCTCTCGCGCCGCCTCTGGCAGGCCCTCGGCTACCCCGCGCCCGCCGGCCCCCTCGCCTGGGAGGACGCGCCGCAGTTCGTCCCCCACGGCAACCGCCTGGCCCTGACCGCCTTCGAGCTCGCGCCGCCGGTCGCCGCCGGCCGCGAGGTCGTCGTCGCCTGAGCGGGCTCCGACTCAGGATGCCGGGCCGGTTCTCTTGAGCCGCGCCTCAGCAGCCCGTCGGGCAGACGGTACGGTCAAGCTCGAGCCGCCCCAGCACGCGCGACAGGCATTGCGGCCGTGCCCAGGACCGCGAGCGCCCTCCTGTCGGCCTAGCGCTCCGGCCGCCGCTGCGGGACGGAGAGCGCTCGCTTGAGACATTGCGGGTATACTGTCAGGAGATTCTCGAACTCCAAGCCTCGAGCGGCCCGCGGTCCTCGCCGCGAGCGCTCCGCGGTCACGCTGTGCGGCATCCTCTCGGCAGGAGGGAAATGGAGATGCGCGTCAACGTTCTGGGTTGGTGTCTGCTACTGACCGGTGCGCTCCTCGGCGCCGGCGCCTCCTCGCGGCTCGCCGCCGCGGAGATCAAGGAGGTGGTGAAGGAGGGCTACATCCCGGACCTCTTCGGCGTCCGCCGGGTCAAGTACATCCAGCGCGGCGACCTGGCGCTCATCGAGGGCGACATCCGCGTCCGGCCGGCGGCGAAGCCGCCGATCTCTCCGGCGGTCGCCCTGCGGCGCACGCTCTGGCCCCGCGGGATCGTCCCCTATGCGTTCGCCGCCGGCTTCCTCAACCCCGCCGCGGCGCGCGGGGGGATGGCGCAATGGGAGGCGAGCACGCCCATCCGCTTCATGCCGCGCACCACGCAGCCGGATTACATCGTGTTCGACAACGACCCGGTGTCGACGGCGGGCTCGTCGCCCGTCGGCCGTCTCGGCGGCGCGCAGACCATCACCCTCGGCACCGCCGCCAACGGCGGCCTCGCGGTCCACGAGATCGGCCACTCCGTCGGCCTCTTCCACGAGCACACTCCCCGCTCCGCGATCTGTACGTGGTAATCAACCTGGGGAACGTCCTGCCGGGGAGAGAGTCCAATTTCGACCGCACGACGTTCGCGGGCACCGCCCTCTTCAGGCCCTACGACTTCAGCTCGGTCATGCACTACGGCAGCACGATCTTCGGCAAGGTGGTCGCCGGGGTGACGCAGACGACGATGACGCGCAAGGACGGCCTGCCCGGGCCGCTCGGCGGCTCGGGGGTGCTGACGGCGTCCGACATCGCGAGCGTGGGAGCCCTCTACGGCATCGTCGCCTTCCTGACCAGCGCCAGCGGCGGCTACGAGCTGGACCTGAAGACCTGCTTCGTCGTCGGTCCCGACCCGTACAAGTACCCCGCGTTCCAGTCGAAGACCTACGGCGCGGAGCTCTGCCAGCAGCCCTTCCAGCTGGTTCTGGAGCCACATCGGAGAGAGCGACCCGGCCTTCACTGGGTTGAACTATCGCTGCCTCGAGATCCCCGAGCCGACCGACGCCGATTGGAGCGCCCAGCCCAACTACCTCTGCTATCCGTTCAAAACGCCGCTCCTCCTCAGCTGGTCGACGGCCGGGCCGCGGCCCGGCATGAAGTGCACGCAGCTCTACGATCCGCAGCTCGGCGGTGGCTGGGCGAACGACTATCTCTGCTACGACAACGGCACCGTCGGCGTCCTCGGCGAGCTGCCCCGCAACAGCGCCGGTCTCTGCCTCGACATGGACGGCGCGGGGAACGCGCTCACCGCCCCCTGCAGCAGGAACCGCTGGCGCATGCAGACGCTCGCCGCGGGCGGGCAGACGGCGCTCATCCTGGAGCCGACCGACGTCGGCGACTCCAGTCCCCGTTGCCTCGGCGTGGCCGGCGCGGGCGCCGCGGCGGGCAATCGCGTGGTGTTGGAGAATTGCAACCGCAAGGCCTCGCAGACCTGGGAGCTCAACGCCGATCTCACGCTCCGCAACCATGCGGACAACACGCTCTGCATGGTCACCGCCGGCACCGGCGCCGTCGTCCTCGGCGCCTGCGACGGCAGCGTGGCGACGCAGTGGACGCTCCAGCGCAACGCGGTGACGCCCTTCTGACGTCGCCTCCCCCTGGCGTCGCAGAGGGCGCCTGCTATCCGCCGACCGGCCGCCCCTTGCGCCAAAAGGTGGCTAGCGCTCCGGCCGCCGCTGCCCGAGCATCCAGCGCCAGAGCTCGGGGGTGGCGTAGGCGCGGTCCCAGGCGTCGTGGCCGACGCCGGGGTACTCGGTGTAGCGGACGGGGGAGCCGAGCGCCTGGAGCGCCGCCACCATGCGGCGCGACTGCTCGACCGGCACCTCGTCGTCCCGCTCGCCGTGGAAGGCCCAGACCGGCGTCCCGGCGATCTCCCGCGCCAGCGCCGCGTAGGGATCGGGGGTCGCCACCAGGGCCTTCAACCGCGGCGAGGCGTTGCCCGGCAGGGGATCGTCCGCCGCCGGGCGGATCTCGCCGCAGATCGGCGCCACGGCGGCGAAGCGGCGGTCGCGCGCCATGTACCAGGCGCCCGAGCCGCCCATCGAGATGCCGGTCAGGTAGAGCCGGCGCGGGTCGCCGTGGAACTCGGCGACGGTCTGCTCGAGGGCGGCGAGCGCCTGGCGCGCCATCGGCCCCACCCACTCCTGGTCGCTCCGGCACTGCGGGAAGACGACGATCGCCGGCACCCGGCGCGGATGGTTCAAGAGATATGCGCCGAGGCCGGAGGTCGCCTGCGCCACGTCGTCGTCGCCGCGCTCGTCGCTGCCGTGGAGGAAGAGGACGACCGGCCAGGCGCGCGGCCGGCCGTAGCCGCGGGGGAGGAAGACGCGGTAGCGGTAGACCGTGCCGTCGACCGTCACGGCGCGCTCGAGGAGGCGCCGCTCGGCCTTCTCGATCAGGTAGTGCGAGGTGCAGCTCGACAGCCACGAGCCGGCGAGGAGGGCCAGGCAGGCGAGGGCGGCGCGGGTCGAGGGCAGGGGGAGCTTCCGCAAGGGGCGAGGCCGCCGGCGGCGCGCGGCGGTGCCGGCGCGAGGGATGCTAGCACGCGGTACCCGGGTCCGTTGGGTCCCGAGGACGGCCGCCTGGAAGGGGGTTCGGGATGACTGCCGCTTGCCTCCCGCCCCCGGCGGCGCGTAGAGTCCGCCAAATTCCTCAGGAGGATGCGATGAGCGTGGAGAGCCAGAGACAGCTGCGGTCGGTGGTGCGCCAGGCCGTCGACGCTTCGCGCCGGCCGGTGCGCGAGCTCGAGCGGATGATCGGGCTGGGCAGCGGCAACCTGGCGCGCCTGCTCGACGGCCGGCTGGAGATCCGCATCGATCACCTCCTGGGGCTCGCCGAGGTCCTCGCCGTGCCCCCGGCCGACTTCCTCGAGCTCGCCTTCGCGGAGAGGTCCGCCGCCAAGTACCGCCTGCGCGACTGGCTGCAGCCCGCGGTGGTGGCGCCCCGCGGGGCCGCCGCCGCGGCGCCGCTCGACGCCGCCGCGCTCGCCGACCTGGTGCGCGGAGTGGTGCGCGAGGAGCTGGCGCGGCAGTCCCCGGCGGCGCCGGCGGCGAAATAGCCGGTGCGTCGTGGGCTCGGCAGGGGAGCGCGGGGCCGGGGAGAGCGGTCCGCAAGCCGCAGGGATCGGTCCTCGCATACACATTCCTGTCCTGATCCCGCCGAGATCCGGTCTCTTCTTCGTCCGGCGCGGTACGCGCACGGGCCGGAGTCGTCCTCAAACCGCCGATTCCGCTCCTGAGATGGAGGGATCGGCCCATCCGCTCGCAGTGTGCGGTCCTCTCTCTGCTGATTTTGGTCCTCAAGTCGTGATATCTCGTCCTCAAGTGGCTGATCTAGGTCCTCTCGTCACATCGCCCCGACCTGGCAACGTCACGACGTGGGAGCGCAGGATGATTTTTGGTCCTCGCGCAGCGTCCTGCGGTCCTCAAACATCAAGTATCGGTCCTCGTATGGCGAAGTCAGCGGTCTGCCAGGAATCGATCGGTCCTCAAATCGTCAATTTTCGTCCTCATATGAAGAGGTACCGTCCTCAAATCGTGAGATCCGGTCTCGATATCTCGTGATGCGGTCCGCGCAGGCCGCGGTGCGGGAGCCGGGGCCGGCCGCGGCGCCGGCCCTTGCTACACTACGGGGAGCCCGCCTCCAGGCGCGGCCCCAGGAAACCATGGACGAGACGAACGGCCAACGCGGTGTCGCGGTGATCTCCGGCGCCGGCTCGGGCATCGGCCGCGAGGTGGCGCTCGAGCTGGCGCGCCGCGGCTGGGAGCTGGCGCTTCTCGGCCGCCGTGCCGCGCCGCTCGAGGCGACGCTCACCACCGCCGGCGGCCGCGGCGAGATCTTCGTCTGCGATGTCCGCGACGCGCGGGCGGTCGGCCTCGCCGGCGGCGCGGTCGAGGCGCGCTGGGGGGCGGCGGACGTGATCGTGCCGGCGGCGGGTGTGTCGACCATCCGCGCGCTCGAGGACACCGCGCCCGAGGAGTTCGCCGCCGTCCTCGACACCAATCTGACCGGCGCCTTCCTGCTGCTGCGGTCGCTGCTGCCGGCGATGAAGCGGCGGGGGAGGGGGTGGATCGTGCCGCTCCTCTCGGTCGCCGCGCGCCGCGGCTTCCCCGGCTGGTCGGCCTATTGCGCCAGCAAGTGGGGCCTGGCGGGGCTGGTCGCCGTCCTGCGCGACGAGCTCGCCGGCAGCGGCATCCGCGTCACCGCCGTCTACCCCGGGGCGACCGACACCCCGATCTGGGAGGGGATGCCGGGCACCTGGGAGCGCGGCCTCATGGTGCCCGCGGCGGAGGTGGCGCGGGCGATCGGCTACGCGCTCTCGGCCGATCCGCGGGCCCTGGTCGAGGAGATCCACCTGGGGCCGGCCGGCGGAGCGCTATGACCGCTCTCCCCGGCGGCCCGCCGCGCCCGCTCCACCCGCTCGCCTGGGCGGTCTTCCTGACGCCGCTCTTGCCGCTCCTCGCCGCGGTGCCCGGCGGGCGCTGGGCGCTGCCGGTCGTCGCGCCGCTCGCCGTCTACCCGGCCTTCGCGGCGCGGGTCCGCGAGCGCGATTACCTGGGCGCCTGGACGCTCGGGCTCGCCTGGGCGGCGCTCCTCTCGCTGGGGGTGATCCTCCTCGTCGCCTGGCTGCCCGGCGCGGCGCGCGCCGGCATCCTCCACGGCGAGGACTACCGGCGCGAGATGTTCGGCTGGGTGGCGACCGGCGAGGCGCCGGAGAACCACCCCGCGGTCTTCATCCCCCAGCACCTGCTCCACCTCGGGCTGTTCCTCGCCGCCGCCTGGATCTCCGGCGGCTACCTGGCCCTGGTGATGGGGGCGGCGCTCGTCGGCTACATGAGCTACTTCGTGGGCTCCTACGCGGTGGCGAGCGGCCATCCGGCGCTCGGCGCCGTCGCCGCCTGGGTCCCCTGGTCGGTCCTCCGCGTCGCCGCCTTCGTGCTCCTCGGCGCCGTCTTCTCGCGCCCGCTCCTGGCGAGGAAGCCGTGGCCCTTCACCCGCCTCGAGTATCAGCTGATGGCGCTCGCGGCGAGCGGCCTCGTCGCCGACATCCTGATCAAGGCCGCCTGCGCCCCGGCGTACGGCAGGTTCCTGCGCCAGATGGCGCGGACCGTGGGGCTCGGGTAAGACGTGGCGGCGGCGAGGGGTTTCCAGCGTTGGGGACGTCTACTCATATCGGCGCTGGACGGCTTCTCGTCCGCTGCCTGAACGCAGCTCGGAGGATCGGAACATGACGCAGAAGCCTTGGATCGTACGGCTGGCGCTGATGCTCGGGGTGTTGACCGCCGGCGCGGTCCCGGCCGTCTCCGCCGCCGGCATCGTCGAGAAGCCGGCCGCCGTCGAGCTGCGGGTCCTCCCCGGCACGCCGTTCGCCGAGGGCGACCAGCTCGTGGCGGGGGAGCGCGGGCAGGTCGAGTGGTACCGCGGCGGGCGCCGGCTGGCGACGCTCGCCGATCCCGCCGGTCTCGTCGCGGCGGGGAGGGCCGCGGCGCTGGCGGAGCGGCTCGTCCTCGTGGACGCCGCGGGCCGCCCGGTGCACGAGCTGGCGGGGGACTTCGGCGCCCAGGCGCTCGTCCTCTCGACCGGTCCGCCGGCGCACGTCTTCCAACGGCGCGGGCACCGCTTCAACCCCCGCGCCGCGCTGGTCACCTACCACGGCGGGCTCGTCATGGGCGCCACGCGGACGGTGGCGATCTTCTGGGGACCGGAATGGGCGGACCCGGCCTTCGCCGGAGACACGATCGACAGCGTCGACGGCTTCCTCGCCGGGTTCGGCGGCAGCCCCTATGCCGGCATCCTCAAGGAGTACGCGACCCAGGAGGCGAAGGCGACCAGCGCCTCGACCTACCTCGGGCACGTCTTCGACCCCACCCCGCCGCCGAGCCACGCGCTGAGCCCCGAGGAGACCCTCGACGAAGCCTGCAAGATCGCCGGCGACCACCCGGATCCGGCCGCCATCTACATGATCTACACCTCGACCGGCCTCGCCGCCCCGGTCGAGTTCTGCGCCTATCACACCTGGTGGACCTGCGCCGGCGGCGCGCCCGTCCAGGCGGCCTACATGCCGAACCTGGACAGAGTCCGCGCCTGCCAGATCAAGGACACCCTCACCCACCGCTCGCCGGGCACCGCCGCCATCATCAATTCCACCGCGCACGAGCTCGTCGAGACGATCACCGATCCGCGGGGCGAGGGCTGGTACGACGCGCAGAAGGACTTCACCGGCGAGGTCGGCGACAAGTGCGCCTACGTCTTCGGACGCCGCGCCGTCACCCTCGCCAACGGCACGCAGTGGCAGCTCCAGACGGAGTGGTCGAACGCCGCCTATCTGAAGGGCAAGGGCCTGCTCAACCCGCAGCGCCAGGCCGGCTGCGTGCAGCAGTAGGGGGGCTCGGCCGCGAGCTTGCCGCCGCGACGGCAGCGGCGGCAGGGGAGCCTCAACAGGGCTGGCCGGCGCCGTTAGAGCTTCTTGGGAAGGCCCGCCTGTTTCAGGACTGCGTTCGCGGTATGGCGGGATCGGATGTCTGCATCGACGACGAAACGGCGCTGGGTGATGGGGCTGAACCAGATCTCATGATCGCCCTTGCCGGGTCGCTCGAAGCGGCAACCCTGATCCAGCAGCAGCTTTTTCACCTGCGGCGTGAGGGACGAGCCCATTCACGAAGCCAGCTTGACCAGCTCCTGGCGATGGCTCGTCAGCTCGAAAGCGATGGCTCCGGGGTGAGCCGGGGGGAGCAGCCGATTGGCCTCCAGGAGCTCGGGGATCATCATACGGAGCTTCTCGGCGAGCGCCTCGATCGTCACGGCTTCGGTCGCCAGCCCTGGAACGTCCTCGCTGGTGGCGACCCAGACGCCGGCTTCAGGATCCCAATCCGCCTGTACGTGGTAGGTCTCCGGAACCATGTCGAAGCGAGAATAACATGGCGATGAACCGGCTCCGTTTCCCACCGAGCCGGAGCCGGTGCACCTGGGCTCCCCGACCTTCGGTGAGGCCGACGCGCCTGGCTTCACCGTCATTCCTCGACGAGCTGCTTCAGGCGGTCGAGGGCGGCGTCCCAGCTCCGCGAGATCTCGGCGAGGTAGCTGCGGGCGTCGTCGAGGCGGTCTGCCTCGATCTCCCAGATGCGCTCTCGCCCCCGCCGGACGTCGCGGACGAGGCCGGCGCCGGCGAGGACGTGGAGGTGCTTGGTGATGGCCTGGCGGGTGACGGCGGAGCCGGCGGCGAGCCGTGCGATCGACTGCGGACCGTCGCCACAGAGCCGCGCCACCAGCGCCAGCCGGGTCTCGTCGCCGAGCGCCGCGAAGACCGGCGCCGCGCCGGCGAGCGCGGCCGCTCCGGCGTCACGCCGCGACATGGCGCTCGATGTTCTCGAGCTGTTGGGCCCAACCCTTGTCGTTCATGCGGAAGGCCTCGGCACGGCGCGCCGGCGGGATGCGGTCGAAGCCGGACTCGACGACGGTGAGCTCGGTGCCGCCGGCGACCTCTGCGAGCCGGAGCTCGACGAGCGTCATGGGCTCGCCCGAGTAGTCGACCTCCGGGTCGATCGCATAGGGGTGCCAGCGGTAGGAGAGCAGGCGCTCGGGATCCACCCGCTCGACGGCGATGGCGAAGGTGAGGTGCTCGTACCCCGCGACGGTGAGCCGGCCCTTGAGCTGGGCGCCCGGCGCGAAGGCGCCGTCGAGCTTCACGCCGAACCAGGAGCCGAACTCTTCCGCGTCCGCGATGGCGCGCCAGACCCGCGACCGCGGCGCGCGCAACAAGATCTTCTTCTCGATACGGTCGGTATCCATAGGCAACCTCCTGGTTGCACTCTAGCTCCGCCCGCGGCAAAAGGCAACCATCTGGTTGCAATGCCTCGTAGCCAGGAGCTGCCGCAAGGAGAGCTTTCCGCCGCTCCGCTTTGACGCCCCGCCGGCCGCGCTCCTATACTCGCCCGCCGTACGGATAGCCTGATGAACGACATCCAGCAGATGGCGGGAGCGGCGGCCGGGGCGGGCCGGCGCTTCGGCATCGTCGCGTCGCGGTTCAACGAATGGGTGGTCGATGCGCTGATCCAGGGGGCGGTCGACTGCCTGCTCAACCATGGCGTCGCGCCGGCCGACATCCGCCTGGTGCGGGTGCCGGGCGCGTGGGAGATCCCCGGCGCGCTCGCCGAGCTCGCCGCCCGCACGGCGGACCCGCGGGCCGAGTTCCGTCCCGACGGCCTGGTGGCCTTGGGCGCCGTCATCCGCGGCGACACGTCCCACTACGACGTGATCTGCGACGAGTGCAGCCGCGGCGTCGCCGCGGTCACCGAGCGCTACCGCATCCCGGTGGGCTTCGGCGTCCTCACCTGCGAGAACGCCGAGCAGGCCGAGGCGCGGGCCGGCGGCGAGGCCGGCAACAAGGGCGAGGACGCCGCCCTGGCCGCCCTCGAGATGGCCGACCTCTTCGCCCGGCTGCGCGAGTCCAAGGCCAAGTAGTGATGCCGTGCGGCATGGCCGCTAGCCGTGCCGCGGACTCTCCTCAACAGCGACAACGTCGTGTTCACCGGCGGCGGCCGCGACGCCGCGGCCCGAATCGAGGAGGCGCTCGCCGCGCGGCTCGGCGTCGCCGCCCGGATCATCGTGCTCGCCGCCGCGGAGCTCGCCGCCGCCGTCGCCGAGAACCCACTGCTCGAGGTCGCCGGCGACCCTTCGCGTCTGCTCGTCGCCGTCCTCGCCGACCCGGCGGATCGGAAGCGGCTGGCGTCGTTGGCGGGGCAGGACTGGACGCCGGAGGCCCTGGCCCTCGGCGCGCGCGTGGCATACCCTGGTGTCCCGAGGGCATCCTCGCCAGCCGGCTGCCCGAGGCCGTCGGCCGGGCGCTCGGCGACGCCGTGACCACCCGCAACTGGGCGACCATGACGAAGCTCCTCGCCCTCACGCGAAAGTAAGTCCGCCGACGGGCCGCCAGCGTCCGCATCACTCGCTCGGCTCTCCGCGGGGCGCTGTGAAGAGCCGGCGGGGACGCCGGCGCTCCCAGGGAAAAAGCAGCGGCCATGAGGCATCCCTGGGAACGCTGGCGTCCCGCCGGCGTGATTGTTTCCGTCACCGGACGGCGGCATACATGGCCGACGCCGCAGGCGCGCTACTGCGAGCCGAAGTCAGGTCCGGAGCCGCGCCGCGCGTGCCACACGGCCCGGACGACAACCTCCCCCTCGTCGTAGGTGTAGTAGAGGTGTGATCTCAGCCGCTCGAGGTATAGGCGGTGAACGCCGGGAATGGGGGCATCTGGATAGACCGTACCGATTCCCGGCAGGATCGACAGCATCTTCAAAGCCTCGCCCAGGTCGTGGGGAAGGATCTCAGGTCGTAGTGAATTCTCCCGCCACCATTGCTTGAGAAGCCGAACGTGCCTCTGGGCCGTCGCAGTGAAGCGGGTCTTGCGCCGCGTCACAGCTCCCGTAGTTCCCGCAGCACCTCTTCCGCATCGACGAGACGCCCGGCTTCGACATCCTGCTGAGACGCGGCGAGAGCCCGGTGCAGGGCGGCACGGTCATCCGGACCGAGCCAGTCGCCCGGATCGAGCGGCAGGAGGTCGACCTCCGTGCCTTCGGGGAGCTCGGTCGGCTCGTCCACCACGAACCGGCCCTGGTGGACGCGAGCCTTGAGAGTCATACGGAAAGGATATCATTTGATGCGCTCGGCGCTCTCGGAGCCGCCGGGCCGAATCGGATCGCTGCACTCGGGGCAGTTCCGCCCTATGCCGGCGAAAGAAAAGAGAACGCGAGGAGAACTTCCGCCCAGGACAATCCCCCCCTCCGGACCTATGCTCGCCGCCAGATGAACGTCAGGGGGCAAGGCGCGCCGACGCAGGCGTAGAGGGCGGTGGATGGGCCACCGACCGCGACGATCGAGGAGGCCGGAGATGAGCCAGGAAGCCGAAGGTACGATACGGATGCGCGTCTCGGGAGCCATGCTGGCCCTCCTGCTGTCCGCCGCCATGGCGGGGCGGGCGGCGGGCGCGGTGAGCCCATCCTGCAAGCCCGCGGTCGACGCGATGCTGAAGCAGATCGCGACGCCGACCCACGTCTACGCGACGGAGGTCGCGGCGCGCCGCGGCGGCAAGCCGCAGGTCAATGAATCGATCTACGCCGGCGGCGCGATCTACGTCCAGGTGAAGGGCGTGTGGAGGCGCAGCCCGATGTCGGTGCAGGACATGCAGAAGCAGCAGGAGGAGAACCAGCTGCATGCGAAATCGATGGCCTGTCGCTATCTGCGCGACGAGACGATCGACGGAGAAAGCGCGGCGGTCTATCGGGCGCAGGCCGACAGCGAGGCGGGCAAGTCGGACGCGACTCTATGGATATCCAAGCGCACCGGCCTGCCGCTGCGCAGCGAGAACGACCTGGGTGCCGGGGAAGCGGACAAGATGCACCTCTCGATCCGCTACGTCTACGCCGGCGTGCGGCCGCCGGCCGGCGTGAAGTAGAGGGCGAGCCGCGGCGCGCTCGGACATGCTCAGCCGTGCCGCGTCTCGAACTCCCGCATGAAGGCGGCCAGGGCGTCGACGCCTTCCTCGGGGAAGGCGTTGTAGATCGAGGCGCGCAGGCCGCCGACCGAGCGGTGGCCCTTGAGGCCGTCGAAGCCCGCCTCGGTCGCCTCGCGGACGAACCGCTTCTCGAGCTCCTCGGCGGGCAGCCGGAAGGTGACGTTCATCTGCGACCGGCTGTCCGCGGCGGCGTGGCCGCGGTAGAAGCCGCTGCGGTCGATCTCGGCGTAGAGCTTCCCCGCCTTGCGCTCGTTGGCCGCCGCCATGGCCTCGAGGCCGCCGTGGGCGATCAGCCAGCGCAGCACCAGGCGCAGGATGTAGATGGCGAAGACCGGCGGCGTGTTGTAGAGCGAGCGGCTCTCGACGTGGGTGGCGTAGCGCAGCATGGTCGGCAGCGACTCGGCGCCTCGCCTGGCCAGGTCGTCGCGGATCACCACCACCGTCAGGCCGGACGGCCCGAGGTTTTTCTGCGCCCCCCCGTAGATGAGGCCGTAGCGGCCGACGTCGAGCGGCCGCGAGAAGATGTCGGAGGAGGCATCGCAGACGAGCGGGACATCGCCCACCGCGGGCTCCGCCTTCCACTCGGTGCCGAAGATCGTGTTGTTCGAGGTGAAGTGGACGTAGGCGGCGCCGGGCGTCAGCTCGAGCTCGTCCTGGCGGGGGATGCGGGCGAAGCTCTCCGCCTCGGTCGTCGCGGCGACGTGGACCGCGCCGACCTTCTTCGCTTCCTTGACCGCCTTCTTCGACCAGGAGCCGGTGACCACGTAGTCGGCGGTCGCGCCGGCGTCGAGCAGGTTCATCGGCACCATCGAGAATTGGGTGCTCGCCCCCCCCTGCAGGAACAGCACGTGGTAGCCCTCCGGGATGCGCGCCAGGGCGCGGAAGTCGGCCTCGGCTCCCTGGAGGATCTCGTCGAAGGGCTTCGAGCGGTGGCTGATCTCGAGCACCGACATCCCGACGCCCGGCAGGGCGATCAGGTCGCGCTGGGCCTCCTCGAGCACCGGCAGGGGCAGCATCGCCGGCCCGGCCGAGAAGTTGAAGATGCGATCGGTGCGGGTCGGGCTGGACAGGGTGGACATGGCGGATCTCCTCTCTGCGGGACGCGGCCGCCCTGGGCCGCTAGAGCGCGATCAGGTGCAGGTCGAGCACGTCGGCATTGCCACGGCGGATCTCGTCGAGCAGCCCCGGCGGGGGCGCGACGTCGAGGTTGATGCGCGCCACGGCGGCCTCGGCCCCCTCGAAGACGATGTTCTCGGTCTCCTGGACGTTCAGGTTGCCCGCCCGCAGGTGCTCGAAGACGTGCGCCAGCACGCCCGGGCGGTCGCGGTGCCGGACCACCAGCCGGTGCGAGGCCGGCGTCTTGCGGGCGAGGTTGACGACGTTGGGCACCTTGCCCGTCTCGATGTAGGTGCGGACGATGCGCACCGTCTCGGCGGCGATGGCCTCCTGCGCCTGGTCGGTCGAGGCGCCGATGTGGTGCGTGCCGTAGACGTTGGGCAGGGCGAGGAGCGGGTCGTTCATCTCGCCGGTGGCGCTCGCCGGCTCGGCGGCGTAGACGTCGAGCCCGGCGCGCAACCCCTTCTCCCGCACGGCGGCGGCCAGCGCCTCGTGGTCCACCACCTCGCCGCGGGACGTGTTGATCACCGTGGCGCCCGGCCTGAGCCGCGCCAGCAGCGCGGCGTCGACGAGCCCGCGGGTCTCGGGCTTGAGCGCCAAGTGGATGCTCAGGATGTCGCAGCGCGCCGCCACCTCGCCGGGCGACGGCGCCAGGGCGACCGGCGCGGCGGAGCCGAGCCCCAGCTCCTCGGCCTCCGCCTCGGCCAGCGGCCGGTCCTCGCCGTCGAAGCGCCGGCTCCACAGCGACCACCTCGAGACCGAAGGCGGCGGCGCGGCGGATCACCTCGCGGGCGATGCTGCCGGCGCCGAGGAGGCCCAGGGTCTGGCCCTTGAGCCCGCGCGCCTGCGCGAACTCCTTCTTGTTCCACCGCCCGGCGCGCAGCTCGGCCACGTTGTCCGGCAGCCGGCGGTCGAGCGCCAGGATGAGAGCCATGGTCAGCTCGGCGACGGCGACCGAGTTCTTTCCCGGGCAGTTCGCGACGTAGATGCCGCGGCGCGACGCCGCCGCCACGTCGATCGTGTTGTAGCCCGCGCCGGCGCGCACGACGAGCGAGAGCCGGCCGCTGTCGAGCATCGCCTCGGTGACCTTGGTGCTGCGCACCACCAGGACCTCGGCCTGGGTGTCGGCGATCGCCCGCGCCAGCGCCTGGTCCTTCAGGTCCGGCTGGTGGATCACCTCGCAGCCGGCGGCCGCCAGCCCCTCGACCCCGCTCGTCTCGAACTTGTCGGCGATCAGCAGTTTCATCGCATGGCTCCTCGGGACGCCGGAACGGGTTGCAAGCCGAATGGCGCGGCGCCGGGCCGCTAGATCAAGTGCACCATCAAGCCGTCGCGGAGCTTGGGCTCGAACCAGGTCGATTTCGGCGGCATGATGCCGCCGTCGTCGGCGATCGCCAGCAGGTCGTCCACGGTCACCGGATAGAGCGAGAACGCCACCGCGGCCCGGCCGCCGTCGACCGCCTGCTCGAGCGCCGCCGTGCCGCGCGCGCCGCCGACGAAGTCGATGCGCTGGTCGGAGCGCACGTCGCCGATCCGCAGCAGGTCCGCGAGCACCACCCGCTGCAGGATCGACACGTCGAGGCCGCCGATGCGGTCGGCTGCCGGGCGCATGCGCCGCGGCGAGGTCGAGCGTGTACCAGCGGCCGGCGAGGTACATCGAGACCTCGCCCTTCTTCGCCGGCGCCGGCCCGCCCGGGCACAGCGGCAACTTCGCCTCGACGGCGGCGAGGAAGGCCTCCGGCGAGAGGCCGGCGAGGTCCTTGACGATGCGGTTGTAGGGCAGGATGCGCACCTGCTCGTCGGGGAAGGCGACCGCCAGCATGGCGTCGGCCTCCCCCGTGCCGCGGCCCTGGCCGCGGAGGGCCGCCCGCGCCCGCGCGGCGCTCGCCGCGCGGTGGTGGCCGTCGGCGATGTAGAGGGCGGGGACGCGGCCGAAGGCCGCGGCGAGGTCGGCGGCGTCCTCGCCGCCGACCCGCCAGAGCGTGTGCGTCACCCCGTCCTCGGCGGTGAAGTCGTAGAGCGGCGGCGTCGCGGCGACCCGCCGCGCGACGGCGTCGACCGCGGCGGAGGCGCGGTAGGTCAGGAACACGACCCCGGTCTGCGCCGCGAGCTCGACCATGTGCCGCGTGCGGTCGTCCTCCTTGTCGCGCCGGGTGTGCTCGTGCTTCTTGATCAGGCCCTGGTCGTACTCGTCGAGCGAGTAGCCGGCGGCGAGGCCGATCTGCTCGTGGCCGCCGTCGCGGAGACGATAGAAGTAGAAGCTCGGCTCGGGCTCGACGAGGAGCGGCGCCGCCCGCCTGAGCTCCGCCAGGTTTGCCGCCGCCCGCGCGTAGACCTCGTCCCCGTAGGGGTCGGTGCCGGGGGGCAGGTCGATCTCGGGCCGGGTGACGTGCAGGAAGCTCAGCGGGTTGCCTGCCGCCAGCGCCCGCGCCTCCTCCGTGCTCACCACGTCGTAGGGGACGGAAGAGACGCGCGCGGCCGCCGCGGGCACCGGCCGCAACGCCCGGAAAGGTCGGATCGAAGCCATGGGCGCATCTTAGCCGGATCGGCCCCCGCGGTGACGCCCCGGGTGAGATCGTCGTCGATGCCCCGCACCCGCTAGCCCGCGGCGCCCGCAGCCGCTATCATTGGCGGACCGGAACACGGGCGCCCGATGGTCGAGGCGCGCGCGGCGCCGGTCCAGTCATCTATCCACCAGCGATCGAGCGAGCAGGTTCGAGGCAGACGGGGAGATCCGTCGTGGCGGCGGATTCTTTGAGGCGAGGCATGGCAGCCGGCAAGCGGCGGACGGCGCGGGAGATGGCGGTGCAGATGCTCTACCAGGGCGACCTCGGGGGGAGCACGCCGCCGCAGATCTTCGTCAGCTTCGATCTCTCCGAATACGTCGTCCAGGAGGCGGCGCGCGAGAAGAAGCCGGCGAAGGCCGCCGGCACCGGGCGCAAGACCGCCGACGTCGAGGCCGACCGCGCCGACTACTCGCGGCGCAAGCAGCGCGTCGACGAGGCCTTCCACTACGCCCAGGCGCTGGTGCGCGGCACCTTCGAGCACCGCGAGGAGATCGACGGGCTGATCCGCGGCCAGGCCGACAACTGGCGCCTCGAGCGGATGCCGGCGGTCGACCGCAACATCCTGCGCCTCGCCATCTACGAGATGCTCTTCGAGACCGACATCCCCAAGCTGGTGGTGGTCGACGAGGCCATCGAGCTGGCCAAGAAGTTCGGCTCCGAGCAGTCCGGGCGCTTCGTCAACGGCCTGCTCGACGGCCTGCTCAAGCAGCACACGTTCCCCGGCAGCCTGACCTAGCGGCGGGAACAAAGGCGCGGCGTGAGGCGGTTGCGGGAGGGAACATGAGCCAGTACGACCATCGGGCCATCGAGGCCAAGTGGCAGGAGCGCTGGGAGGCGCGGCGGGTCGCCGAGACCGATCTCAGGAGCTCGCGGGACAAGCTCTACATGCTGATGATGTTCCCCTACCCGTCGGGGGACCGCCTGCACGTCGGGCACGGGCGCAACTACATCCTGGGCGACGCCCTCTTCCGCTTCCTCCGCATGCACGGCCGCCGGGCCTTGAACCCGATGGGCTGGGACGCCTTCGGCCTGCCCGCCGAGAACGCCGCCATCCAGCGCGGCATCCATCCGCGCGACTGGACGCTCGCCAACATCGAGGTGATGAAGGAGCAGTTCCGGCGCTGGGGCATCCTCTACGACTGGTCGAAGGAGATCGCCTCCTGCACCCCCGAGTACTACCGCTGGAACCAGTGGCTGTTCCTGCGCATGCTCGAGAAGGGGATCGCCTACAAGAAGAAGGCGCCGGTCAACTGGTGCCCGAGCTGCCAGACCGTGCTCGCCAACGAGCAGGTGGTCGACGGCGCCTGCGAGCGCTGCGGCACGCCCGTCGTGCAGCGCGACCTCGAGCAGTGGTTCTACCGCATCACCGACTACGCCGACAGCCTGCTCGCCGGGCTCGACCGCCTGGAGGACTGGCCGGAGAAGGTCAAGGTCATGCAGCGCAACTGGATCGGCCGCTCGGAGGGGGCGGAGATCGAGCTCGCCGTGCCCTCTCTCGGCGGCGGTCCGGAGGCGGCGGTCCGCGTCTTCACCACCCGGCCCGACACCATCCACGGCGCCACCTTCCTGGTCCTCGCCCCCGAGCACCCGCTGGCGGCGCGGCTGATCGAGGGGAGCCCCGAGGCGGCCGAGATCGCCGCCTGGATCGAGCGGGTCCGCAACACCCCGCGCCGCGAGCGCGAGGAGGAGGGGGCGGCGAAGGTGGGCCGCGACACCGGCCGGACGGCGGTGAACCCGGCGACCGGCGAGGCGATCCCCATCTGGCTCGCCGACTACGTCCTCCCCGACTACGGCACCGGCGCGATCATGGCGGTGCCGGCGCACGACGCCCGCGACCTCGCCTTCGCGCGCCAGGAGGGGCTGCCGGTGCGGCTGGTGTACCGGCGCGAGGGGGAAGAGGTCGATCCGGCCGCGCTGACCGAGCCGATCCTCCACGAGGGGACGATCCATGACGCCGCGCCCTTCGACGGCCTGGCCGATGGCCCGGAGACGATCGCCCGCTTCATCGCCTGGCTGGAGGAGAAGGGCGTCGGCCGGCGGCGGGTCTCCTACCGTCTGCGCGACTGGCTGGTCTCCCGCCAGCGCTACTGGGGGACGCCGATCCCCGTCGTCTACTGCGACGCCTGCGGCATGGTGCCGGTCCCCGACGACCGGCTGCCGGTCGAGCTCCCCTACGACGTCGAGTTCACCGGCCGCGAGGGGAACCCGCTGTCGCGCCACAGAGGCTTCGTCGAGACGGAGTGCCCGCGGTGCGGCGGCCCGGCGCGGCGCGAGACCGACACCATGGACACCTTCGTCGACAGCTCGTGGTACTACCTGCGCTACCTCTCGCCGCGCGACTCGACGCGGATGTTCGACCCCGAGCTGGCGGCCGCGTGGGCGCCGGTCGACCAGTACATCGGCGGCGTCGAGCACGCCATCCTGCACCTGCTCTACGCGCGCTTCATCTGCCGCGTGCTCCGCTCCTTCGGCATGGTGCCCTTCGAGGAGCCGTTCGCCAAGCTGTTCAACCAGGGGATGATCACCCGCTTCTCGGAGAAGACCGGGCGCATCGAGAAGATGTCGAAGTCGCGCGGCAACACCGTCTCGCCCGACGGCCTGATCGAGCAGATGGGGGCGGACACCGAGCGCGTCTACACCCTCTTCATCGGGCCGCCGGAGAAGGAGGCGGAGTGGAGCGACGAGGCGGTGGCGGGCGCCAACCGGTTCTTGAACCGCGTCTGGCGGACCTTCGAGCGCCTGGACGAGGCGCCGCCGACGGCGCCGGCGCCGACCGAGAAGGAGCTCGACCGCCAGCTCCACGCGACGATCCAGCGCGTCACCCAGAGCATGGAGCGCTTCCACTACAACGCCGCCGTCGCGGCGCTGATGGAGCTGTCGAACGCGCTCACCCGCGCGCTCGACGAGCAGACCGCCTCGCGCCGGCTCTGCGCGGAGGTCTTCGACGCCCTGGTCCAGCTCCTCCATCCCATGGCGCCGCACATCACCGAGGAGCTGTGGGAGCGGCGCGGCCACGTCGGGACGCTCCTCGAGTCGTCGTGGCCGGTGCACGACGAGGCGAAGATCCGCCGCCAGCGCATCACCCTGGTGGTGCAGGTGGACGGCAAGCTGCGCGACCGCGTCGAGGTCGACGCCGACGCCGCGGAGGGGGAGGTGCGCGAGGCGGCGCTGGCGAGCAAGGCGCAGGAGTTCCTCGCCGGCCGCGAGCTCGAGCGGGCGGTCGTCGTCCCCGGCCGGCTGGTCAACCTGGTGACGAGGAAGCCCGCGTGACGCGCCGTCGCGCGGGGGAGATCCGGAGATCAGGAGATCCGAAGACCCGATGAAGATCCCAGCGCGGAGGTCCGCATGAAGCCCCGTCTCGCATCCCTGGCCCTCGTCCTCGCCGCGGCCGGCGCCCTCGCCGGCTGCGGCTACGGCCTGGTCGGCCGCGGCAGCAACATCCCGACGGACATCAAGTCCGTCTACCTGCAGCCGCTCGAGAACCGCACGCCGCGCACCCAGGTCGAGCAGTTCCTCACCCGCGCCATCGCCGACGAGCTGGTCACCCGGCACCGCTTCGCGGTGGTCTCCGCGGCGACCGGCGCCGACGCCGAGATCTCGGGCGCCGTCATCTCCTTCGGCGCCACCCCGGTCACCTTCGACAACACCGGCCGCGCCACCGAGTACGAGATCGCGATCATCGCCCAGGTGATCTTCAAGCGCCTCGACAAGGAGCAGCACGTCCTCTGGAAGAACGACCGCTACCTCTTCCGCGAGAGCTACCCCGTGCAGGTCACCGGCACCGGCTACCTCGACCTCGAGAACACCGCCCTCGAGACGGCCTCGAAGAAGTTCGCCCAGACGATGGTCTCCGACCTGCTGGAGGGGTTCTAGCGAGAGCGCGGCGGCTCGCCTCCATGCCGGCGCGCCGAACCGCTCGGCGTCGAGGGTCAGGCGCGGTATAGACTGGCCACGAGGCGACCATGGAGCGGCGGAGCGACGGTCAGGACCCCGAGGAGATATTGCGCGGGCGGCTGGCGAGCTTCTTCGCCACCCATCCCGAGCTCGGCGTCGATTCGGCGTACCTCTTCGGCAGCCATGCCGAGGGTCGCGCCCATCGCGAGAGCGACGTCGACGTGGCCGTTCTCCTCTCCTGGAAGCACCACCCGACGGCGCGCGACCGCTTCGAGGCGCGCGTCAGCCTGGGCTCCGAGCTGATCGCCGTCCTCCACCACAACGAGGTCGACCTGGTCGTCCTCAACGATCTGCCGCCGCTCTTCGCCCGCCGCATCCTCTGGGAGGGCGTCCGCCTCTTCCTGGGCGACGCGGAAGCCGACTTCGACCACCTGCTGCAGGTCCAGAGCCGCGCCGCGGATCTCGCCCCCTGGCTCGAGCGAATGCAGAGGATCAAGCTCGCGGCGCTGCGGCGATGAGCCGGCTCATCGAGCGCCTTGCCGAGCTGCGCCGGCATCTCGCCCATCTCCGCGCGCTGCGGCCGCGCGTCCTCGGAGCCAAGCAGCTCCGGGCCGACCTCTCGCTGCACAACGACGTGCTGTTCTCCTTGATGCAGGTGTGCCAGCTCGTCATCGACATGGCGGCCGACCTCGCTGCCCGCCGGGGACTGCGTTACGAGGACTACACCGCGTCGGTCAGGAGCCTGGCGATGCTCCAGGAGTTCCCGCCGCGGTTGGTCGAAGATCTTGAAAAGCTGCCAGGCTTCCGCAATATCCTCGTCCATGAATACGTATCGCTCGACTACGAGCGGGTGATCGAGGCGCTCGATCGGCTGGCACCCGTCGAGGACTTCGCGAACCGCGTCGCGGATCTGCTGGCGCGGGAAGCGATCTGACGTTGCCGAACAGCCGCTTCCGGGCTTCGTGAGCGCCCAATACACGCCGCGCCCGGGCTAGGCCGGGCGCGTGGGGAGATCGCTGCGATGGAGAATGGCGCGCGGCTTCGCGGTGATGGAACCGCGGCTTCGCCGGGGGGCGTCAGCCCTTGGCGGCGGCGATCGACTTGGTGAGGCGGGACTTGGTGCGGGCGGCGGTGTTCTTGTGGATGATGCGCTTCTGGGCGATCGAGTCGATCGTCCGGAGCGTCTCCGGCAGCAGCTCCGTGGCCTTCGCCGTATCGCCGCTCTCGACGACGGAGCGGAAGCGCTTGACGGCGGTGCGCAGGCGCGAGCGATGGGCGCGGTTCCTCTCGCGCTCCTTGGCGTTCTGCCGGATCCTCTTCTCAGCGGACTTGGTGTTGGCCATGGTGGTTCCTGATTTCCCGGGTTGCCTGGTTGTGCCCGGTCGGCCGGGCTATCTGGTCGGCTGTTCGATCTAAATAGGAAAGTCGCACCGAGGTGCGACCAGCGTTGGTTTATACCACCGCTCGCGCCGTCGCGTCAACTTGGGCGGCAGGGTAGTGGGTCCGTCCAGGCGGCCGTCCTCGGGACCCAACGGACCCAGTACCGGCAGCAGGAAGCTTCAGCCGCCCAGCTCGCGGAGGCGCTGCCGGGCGAGGTTCGCCTCGTCGCTCGTCGGGTGCTGGCGGACCACCTGCCGGAGGCTCGCGACGCCCGCCGAGCGCTCGCCCAGGGCGAGCTGCGAGTAGCCCTTCTTGAGGAGCGCGCTCGCCCGCTTCTCGCTGTGGGGGTATCTCTGCAGCACCTGATCGAACTGATCGGCCGCCTGGCGGTACCTCTTCTGCCGGTAGTGGGACTCGCCGATCCAGTAGGTGGCGTTCGAGGCCAGGTCGGTGTCGGGGAAGTCGTTCAGGTACTCCTGGAACTCGCGCATCGCGAGGTCGTAGTTGCCCTTGAGGTAGTCGTTGTACGCCGAGTCGTAGAGCGCCTTGGGGTCGTTGACCACCTGCGACGGCGCCGCCGCCCCGGTGTTGGCGCCGGCCGGAGCGCCCGAACGGAGCCCTCCCGCCCCCGCCGGGGCTCCCGCCGCCGGCGGCGCCCCGAGGTCGCCTGGCGCCGGCACGGGCGCCGCCCCGCGGCTGCCCTTGAGCTCCTGGTTGGTGGCGGCGATCTGCTGCGAGAGCTGCGACAGGCGGTAGTTGGTGTCCTCGAGCTTCGACTGCAGCTCGTCGATGTGGCTGGTCAGGCTCTGCAGCTTGACCTGCATGTCCGCCTCGGTCTTCAGGAGCGACTCCATCTGGCGGCTCACCTGGGCGTCGAGCGCCGCCACGTCCTGCTTCGACGGCGCCTGGACCTTCGCCGCCTGGACCTGGCTCTGGACGTCGGAGATCTGGCTGTGCAGCCCCTCGATGTCGGAGGAGGAGACGCAGCCCCCCGCCGCGAGGGCGGCGGCGAGGAGGCCCGCGGGGAGGAGGATCTTGCTGCGCATCAGTCTGTCACCCGACGCTCGAACGGCCCGTCACGATCATGTGGGCGCGGCGGTTCTGCGACCAGCAGCTCTCCTCGTGCTGAGTGCAGACCGGCCGCTCGCTGCCATAGCTGATGGTGCGCAGGCGGGTGGCGTTGACGCCGAGCGAGCCCATGTAGTCGCGCACCGCGTTGGCGCGCCGCTCGCCCAGGGCCAGGTTGTACTCGGCGGTGCCGCGCTCGTCGCAGTGGCCCTCGACGGTGAGCTGGAAGCTGGGCTGGCCCTTCAGCACGTCGGCGTTGCGGGCGAGCTTCTCGCGCGCTTCGTCGGAGAGCGAGCTCTCGTCGTACTGGAAATAGACGTCCGCGCTGAAGCCGCGCCGGCGCATCTCGTCGTTGACCACCTGCAGGTCCTGCGACAGCAGCGGATCCTCGGTCTTGTCCTGCATCGACGGCTGCGCCGGCGGCGTGACGTCCTGGGCCGGGGCCGGGGGCGGCGCCACGGTCGTGGTGTCGACGTTCAGGTCCTTGGCGGGGGTCGCCGGCTTCTTCTTCGGGCAGCCGAGCATCAGGGTCAACAGGACCGGCAGGGCGAGCCAGACCATCCACTTATGCATGCTCATTCTCCTCACTCTCTCTATGGGGTGCTGAATAAGGGTCGGTACATGGCGGGGCAAAAAGCGGACCTCGACGGTCAATCTACCAGAAACGCCTGTCAGGGAGAACCGGGCCATCGTTCCGGTGCTGGGTCCGTTGGGTCCCGAGGAGGGCCGCCTGGAAGGGGGTTCGGGAGGGTGGTCCCGAGGGCGGTCGCCCGCAGCGGACGCAACGGACCCACTGCCATCGTTCCTACTGCGCCGGCAGGCGCGACCAGTCGGCGAGGTCGTTCTCGCCGGCGGTGGTGAGCTGGCGGACGTTGCCGCCGTCGAGGTCCATCACGTAGAGCTGCTTGCCGCCGGCGCGCCGCGAGGTGAAGACGATCTTGCGGCCGTCGGGGGAGAAGGCGGGGGACTGGTTCTCGCCGGCCCCCGAGGTCAGCACCTTCGTCTCCAGGCTGACGACGTTGGTCACGGCGATCTGGAACTGGCCGTCGCGGCGGCTGGTGTAGGCGATCGAGTCGCCGTCCGGGCTCCAGGCGGCGCCGTCGTTGTAGGTGCCTTCGGAGGTCAGGCGCCGCTGGTTGGCGCCCTCGGCGTCCATCAGGTAGATCTGCGGGCTGCCGGCGCGGCTGGAGGTGAAGGCGATGTCGCCCCCCTTGGGGCTCCATGCCGGGATTGGTGTCGATCGCCTCGGAGTGGGTCAGCCGCCGCAGGCCGCCGCCGCTCGAGGTCGGCGGTGAAGATCTCGATGTTGCCGTCGACCGAGCGGGAGAAGGCGATGTGGGGGCCGTCCGGCGAGTAGCTGGGGCTGATGTTGAGCGTCCCCGAGTTGATCATCGGGCGCTTGCGCCCGGTCGCCAGCTCGACGCTGTAGATGCCGGCCGGGCCGTTGAAGAACGAGGTGTAGGCGATCGAATCGCCCGCCGGGCTCCACGCCGGCGACATCGAGGTCGAGCGATGGCCGGTGATCTGGCGCTGGTTCGCGCCGTCGTAGTCCATCAGGAAGATCTCCTTGTGGCCGGTGCGGTCGGAGGTGAAGGCGATGGTCGTGAGGGCGAGCCCGCGGCTGCCGATCAGGTAGCGGATCACCTCGTCGGCGAAGGTGTGGGCCATCCGCCGGGCGACCGTGTAGGGGCCGCGGTAGCGCTTGGCGAGCACCGTCTGGCCGCTCCTGAGGTCGAACAGCCGCCCCTCGAAGACCAGCTTGTCCCCCTCGCTCTTGAGATCGCCCAGCAGCAGCACCTCGTTGCCCGTCGAGCGGTACTGGTCGCGGTCGCGGGCGGGGTCGCCGGAGAGGTGGAGCGCCGCGAGCTCCCGCGGGCCCTGGATCTCGAAGTAGCGCGAGAGGTCGAGGTCGCGGCGCAGCGTCTCGTCCACCTCGCGCCCGGCGCTGCCGGAGTCGGCGGTGAGCGCCGGCAGGCCGGAGAGGGCGGGGATGGCGAGGCGGATGAGCGGCCGTTGGTTGCGCCGCAGCTCGAGGGTGACGTTCGTCTGGTTGGCGGCGGGCGGCGGCGCCGCGGCCGGCGGCTCCTGAGGAGCCTGAGCCAACCCCGCCGCGAGGGCGAGGGCGGCGGCGAGCACGAGGAGGAGGGCGACGAGGGCGGCGGCGCGCGGGGCGGTCGAGTTTTTCATCACACCTCGGGGATGTCTCAGTGGACGATCAGGTTCACGCCTAACGAGTCGTGGCGATAGCTCGCCGGCAGCGTGGGAAAGGGGGCGGCGTTCTGCACCGCCCGCAGCGCCGCGAGATCGAAGGCATTGTAGCCGGACGACTGCGCGACCTTGAGATCGGTGATGGCGCCGCTCTTCTGGATGCGGAAGTAGACCACCGTCCGGACCTCGCCGCCGACCGGCGGCCGGGTCCAGTTGGCGTCGATGAGCTGCAGCAGGCGGTCGATGTAGTAGCCATAGCCGAAGTCCGGGTCCTCGAGGCCGGCGATCGCGGAGCCGAAGGCCGAGCTGCCGAGCGGGTTGCCCGCGGCCGACCCCCGTGGCCCGCTCTCGTCTCCCTTGCCGATGTCGGCGACGCCGCCGGGCCCGGACGGCCCCTTGGAGGCGGCGGCGCTCCGCGGCTCGGGCGGCCGCTTGCCCGCGGACTTCGCCTGGCTCCCCCTGCCGCTCTCCCGCGCGCTCGGGCGCTCGGCGGGCTCGGGCCGGCTCTTCGGCGGCTTGGGCTGAGGCTTGGGCAGCGACTGCTCCTCGACGTTGTGGAGCACCGGCCGCCGGTCGACCTCGGGGGAGATCTCGTGCTCGGTCACGCGCGGCTCCCGGCTCCGCGGTTTAGGCTTCGGTGGCTCCGGCGGCTCCGGTTTGGGCTCGGGCCTGGGCGCCGGTTTCGCCGGCGGCGGCGGCGCCGGCTGGGCGGGAGCCTCCGGCTCGCGGGCGGGAGCCGGCGGGCGCGGCCGGGCGCGCGGCCGCTCGACCCCCAGCGCCTGGGCCGGGATGATGGTGACCGGCACGTAGTCGAGCGGCGGGGTCGGCGGCTTCCAGGAGGCGACGAGGAGGGCCGCCGCGAGGAGGCCGCCGTGGAGCAGGGCGGCCGCCGCGAGCCCTCCCCACAGCGCTCCCTTGCGCTGCTGGCGGGCGCGCTGGACGAGGACCTGGTCGACGGCGTCCATGACGGCGAGCTCTCGGTACGAATCGTCCGGCGCGAGCGCCGGCCCTCCCGGCGGCGCGCCCCTAATGAGGGCGCCTCCCGAGCGCCGGTCCGGCGCTCACCGCGCGCGCCTCTTGGGCGGCCGCTCGGTCACCATGCCGACGTGCTGGATGCCGCCGCGCTGGAGGATGTCGAGCACGTCGACCACCTTGCCGTAGGCGGCGTCGCGGTCGCCCTTGAGGAACACCGTGTCGTCGTGGCGCCGGGCGATCGTCGTCTTCAAGCGGTCGACGAGGTCGGCGGCGGCCACCGGGGTCTCCTGGATGTAGACCAGGCCGTCCTTGTTGATCGAGACGACGAGCGGGTCCTCGACCTTGACCGGCAGGGCCTTGGCCTGGGAGCGGGGGAGGGCGACGTCGATCCCCTGGTGGAGCATCGGCGCCGCGACCATGAAGATGATCAGCAGCACGAGCATCACGTCGACCAGCGGCGTGACGTTGATGTCGCCCAGGACCTGATCGTCGTCGCCGCCGCCGCGGGGGTTGAAGGCCATGCGGTCTCTCCTAACGAGGCATCTTCGTCGAACGCTCGCGATCAGTCCTGGGACCATAGAACCATTCGCCGACCTGGACGCAACCGCTCACGTGAAGTTCCGCTCCGCCAGGTTGAGGAGCTCGAGGACGAAATCGTCCATCCGCGCCTTCAGGCGGCGGGTGCGGTTGGCGAAGTAGTTGTAGCCGATCAGGGCCGGAATGGCCGCGGCGAGGCCGGCGGCGGTGTTGACCAGGGCCTCGGCGATGCCGGGGGCGACCGCCACGATCGAGGTCGAGCCGGAGGCGCCGATGTCGCCGAAGGCGACCATGATCCCCCACACGGTGCCGAAGAGGCCGATGAAGGGCGCCGCGGCGGCGGTGGTGGCGAGGAACGGCGTCCAGCGCGAGACCCCCTGGACCTCGACGCTGATCGCCCGCGCCAGGCTGCGCTCGAGCGACGGCAGCGAGGTGATCCGGTAGTCGTGGCCCTCGCTGCCCGGCGCCAGGTCGCGCGCGTGCTTGATCTGCCCGTCGATCTCGGCGTAGCCGGCCTGGAAGATGCCGACCAGGGGCGAGGAGTGGAGCTTGCCCGCCTGGGCGTTGACCTCGCTGAAGCGCGCGCTGCGGTGGAACGCCTCGAGGAACTGCCCGCTGTGGGAGTCGGCGCGGCGGAACTGGACGAGCTTGCCGAGGATGATGGCCCAGGAGACGAGCGAGAGCAGGGCGAGGATCGCCAGGATCAGCTTGGCGACCGGCCCCGCTTCGGCGAAGGCGTCGAACAGCCCGCGGGCGCCCGCCGGCCCCGTCTCGAGCGCGATGGTCAGAAACGGCATGCTCGATCCCCCTCCCGCAGAGTCCCGGGCGGCCATGGGGCCGGCCGGAACGGCGCCGCAGCGCGCCGCATTGTCATGATTCCAGTTCCTGGAGCCGCACCGGGTGGCCGGTGAGCAAAGCGCGTGCCCGAGCTTATCTGGAAAGGCGGGCGCGAGAGCGGGCAGAAGCTACGACGGCGCCTCCTCCGCGGGGGGCGGCGGGAGCGGCGGCGGGTCCGCGCGGCGCTCGCCGGGCGCGGGGCCGACCGGCGGCAGGACGACCTCGTGGCGGCGGAGGAAGTCGTTCCTGGCCGCCTCGATGATGGGGAGGGCGCCGGCGACGTCGTCCACCCAGTGGACGACCCCGAAGTCCGCGGCGGAGGCGAGGCCGCGCTCGACGATCTGCTCCTCGACCCAGCTCCGCAGGTCGCGCCACATCGGCCCCACGAAGACCAGCGGCCGGTCGCGGACGAGGTGGACCTGGAGGAGCTGCCAGACCATCAGCGCTTCGAGCGTGGTGCCGATGCCGCCGTCGACGACGACGTAGGCGTGCGACAGCCGGATGAACTGGTGGAGGCGCGAGAAGAAGGTGGGGTGCTGCGCCACCTCGTCGAGGAAGGGGTTCGGCTGCTCTTCCATCGGCAGCAGGATGGTCAGGCCGAAGCTCCGCGTCTTATGGCGGTAGGCGCCGCGGCGGGCGCCCTCGTTGGCGGCGCTCATCAGCCCCGGGCCGCCGCCGGTGACGATGTCGCAGCCGAGCTCGGAGAGCCGGCGCGCCAGCTCGCGGACGCGGGCGTAGTTCTCGTCCTCCGGAAGGATGCGGCTGGAGCCGAAGATCGCCACCCGGAAGTAGCGCCGCTCGACCGGTGCCCGGCGGTCGAGCCAGGCGACGGCGCGGTAGAGCGCGAGGATGGCGCGGTCGAAGAGGCGCAGGGCCTTGGTGCGCCCCTTGCGGCGCAGCCGGCGCGTCGGGGTTTCGCGCGGCGCGGCGGCGGGCGGGGGGAGGATCTGGCGGGACGGCGGAGTCATCGCGGGCGATTGTAGGAGCCTGGCCATGAAATGGACAGGCCGCGAGCGGGCGTTCGGGCGGCGCGGAATGATTCCACCGGCCGGCAGGTTGCTCTCGAAAGGACAGCAGGTCGGGGAGGCCTTTTTTCACCAGGAGCTGGTATCCTCCCAGGGCCGAGAGGTCGGCCGCGGGAGCGCGCCCGCGGGACCGCTCTTCCGCTCGCGCGGCGATGCCGCGCCATCTATCGAGAGCATCGGAGCCCAACTTGAGCGAAGGCAGACCTCCCATCTCCATCCTCAACACCACGTTCCTCCTCGGAACGTTCGCCATCGCCGCCGTCGGCACTCCCTGGTACCTGTGGCGCCACGGGCTCGGCTGGCCCGAGGCCCTGACCTTCCTCGGCATCTGGCTCGCCGTCGGCGTCTCGATCACCGCCGGCTACCATCGCCTCTTCTCCCACAAGACCTATCAGGCCTCCTGGCCGGTGCGGCTCTTCTTCCTCGTCTTCGGCGCCGGCGCGCTCGAGAACTCGGTGCTCAACTGGGCCGCCGACCACCGCGTCCACCACTCGCACACCGACGACGAGCGCGACCCCTACAACATCCAGAAGGGATTCTGGTGGGCGCACATGGGCTGGATCTTCTTCCAGAACGAGACGCCCAGCGCCACCGTGGTGCGCGACCTGGCCGAGGACCCGCTGGTGGTCTGGCAGGACCGCTGGTACGTCCCCATCGGCATCGCCGTCGCCCTGGGAATCCCGCTCGCCGTCGGCTTCGCCACCGGGCACGTCCTCGGCTGCCTCATCATCGGCTGCGTGCTCCGCATCGTCGTCAGCCATCACGGCACCTTCTTCATCAACAGCCTCTGCCACATGGTCGGCCGCCAGCCCTACAGCCGCGAGCACAGCGCCCGCGACAGCACGGTGATGGCGGTGCTCGCCTTCGGCGAGGGCTACCACAACTACCACCACAGCTTCCCGTTCGACTACCGCAACGGCATCAAGGGCTGGCACTTCGATCCCGCCAAGTGGCTGATCTACGGCCTGTCGCGGCTCGGTCTCGCCAAGAACCTGCGGCGCGCCTCGGACGTGGCGATCCTGAAGGCCAAGGTCGAGGTCCAGTTCGCCAAGGCGCGCGAGCACATGGACGGCACGGTCGCCGACCTGCGCGACAGCTACGAGCGCCGCCTCCACGACGCCTACGCCTCGGTGCAGAGGGCGATGCACGACCTCCTCGCCTTCGAGCGCCGCAAGGCGCCGGCGCCGCCGCCGGAGCTGGAGCACCTGCCGCACGAGACCCGGCTGGGGATGGTCCACAACGCCCTCGAGCAGGCGCTCGCCGAGTGGCGGCAGATCCTGCGCCAGATGAAGCGGCTGCCGGGCGGCGCCGCGACCGCCTGAGCCCCTCGCCGTGAGCGCGACGACCGGGCCGCCTCCGCGCGGGGCTCCTCGCCGTCTGTGCCGCGGCTCTTGTCGCCCCTCTGTCTCTCGCCGCTCTGCCGCCGGCTGCAGGCCAGCCGGCGGCCGCCCCGTCTCCGATCGTCGCCCCGTCTCCGGCCGCCGCCCTGCCCGCGAACGTCCTCGCCGCCGCCGCGGCCCTCCGCGACACCGCGCTGCGCGGCACCCGCGCCTTCGACATCGTCCGCTCGCTGACCGTCGAGGTCGGCCCGCGCTCGGCGGGGTCGGCCGGCGACCGGGCGGCGGTCGAGTGGGGCCTGCGCACGCTCCGCGCGCTCGGCCTCGCGAACGTCCATGCCGAGCCGGTCGCGGTGCCGCACTGGGAGCGCGGCGAGATCGCCGGCGAGATCCTCTCGCCGTATCCGCAGCCGGTCGTCCTGACCGCCCTCGGCGGCAGCGTCGCGACGCCGGAAGCCGGGATCACCGCCGAGGTCGTCGCGGTGCCCTCGCTCGACGCGGCTCGACCGGCTCGACCCCGCCCGGGTGCGCGGCAGGATCGTCTTCTTCGACGCCCCCATGGAGCGCACCCGAGACGGCTCGGGCTACGAACGCGCCGTCGCCGTGCGCGGCGCCGGCCCGTCGCGGGCGGCGAAGCTCGGCGCCGTCGCCGTCCTCATCCGCTCCATGGCGACCGGCACCGACCGTTTCGCCCACACCGGCGGCACCCGCTACGCCGAGGGGGTGCCGCGCATCCCGGCGGCGGCGCTGGCGGTGCCCGACGCCGACCTCCTGGCGGCCGAGGTGGCGAGCGGCAAGCCGGTCACCTTTCGCCTCCGCCTCGCCAGCCGCGAGCTCCCCGAGGCGCGGTCGGCCAACGTGATCGGCGACATCGTGGGGCGCGAGCTCCCGGGCGAGGTGGTGCTGATCGGCGCGCACCTCGACTCCTGGGACCTGGGGACGGGGGCGATCGACGACGGCGCCGGCGTCGCCATCGTCGGCGAGGCGGCGCGGCAGATCCTGGCGCGGAGGGAGCGGCCGCGGCGGACGATCCGGGTGATCCTCTACGCCAACGAGGAGTTCGGGCTCTCCGGCGCCCGCGCCTACGCCGCGGCCCACGCCGCCGAGCTGCCGCGCCACGTCTTCGCCTCCGAGTCGGATCTCGGCTCCGGGCGCGTCTGGCGGCTGCAGTCGCGGGTGGCGCCCGACCGGCTGCCGCTCGCCGCCGGCATCGCCCGCCTGCTGGCGCCGCTCGGGGTGGAGCCGGGCGGCAACGACGCCGAGGGCGGCGCCGACACCACTCCCTTAGCGCCGGCGGGCGTCCCCGTCCTCGAGCTCGACCAGGACGCCAGCCGCTACTTCGACTATCACCACACCGCCGACGACACCCTCGACAAGATCGATCCCAAGGATCTCGACCAGAACGTCGCCGCCTGGGCGGCGGTGGCCTGGGCCGTGGCCGACATGCCGGGCGACCTCGGCCGCGCGCCGCAGCCGGGTCATCCCAGGCGGTAGGCGCGGGGTCTGGACGGCTAGGCGCTGCTCGCCGCCCGCTCGGCGGCCGGCGGCGCCCCGTCCCTTACCAGACCCGGCAGACCTTGCGGTTGACCATCGGCGACCCCGGTTTGCACTGGAAGGCGGCGGCGAACTCGGGCAGGTTGGCGACGACGCCGTTGGTGCGGTACTTCTCGGGCGAGTGCGGGTCGACCGTCGCCCGCAGGCGCTTCTGCTCGTCGCGCTCGTTGGTGCACCAGCTCTGGGCGTAGCCGACGAAGAAGCGCTGCTCGGGGCGCAAGCCGTCGATGGGTTTCAGATCCTGCCCCTTGGTCTGCTCGCGCCAGGCGATGTGGGCGAGGATCAGGCCGCCGAGGTCGGCGACGTCCTCGCCCAGGGTCAGCTTGCCGTTCAGCTTGATCGAGTCGACGACGGTGTATTGGGAGTACTGGTCCGAGATGCAGGCGGCGCGCTCGACGTAGCGCTGGGCGTCGACCGGGGTCCACCAGTCGTGGAGGTTGCCCTTGGCGTCGAACAGCCGCCCCTGGTCGTCGAAGCCGTGGGTCAGCTCGTGGCCGATCGTCCCGCCGGTGTCGCCGTAGTTGGGGGCGTCGTCGGCCCGCAGGTCGAAGGCCGGCGGCTGGAGGACGCCGGCGGGGAAGTTGACGTCGTTCATCTGCGGGTTGTAGTAGGCGTTGACCGTCGGCGCCGTCATCTGCCACTCGCCGCGGTCGAGCGGCTTGCCGATCTTCGCCAGCTCGCGGCGGAACTCGAAGGCGAGGCCGCGCGCGGCGTCGCCGGCGAAGTCGCCGCGCGAGACGGCGAGCGCGCCGTAGTCGCGCCAGCGATCGGGGTAGCCGACCTTGTTGGCGACCGCGGCGAGCTTCTCGAGGGCGCCCTTCCGGGTGGCGGGCGACATCCAGCCGGCCTCGCGGATGCGCTGTCCCATCGCCGCCTCGATCTCCTTGACCATCTGGACCGTCCGCGCCTTCGCCTCGGGGCTGAACCGCTCCTCGACGTAGACCTTGCCGAGCGCCTCGCCCAGGTCGCGGTTGACGAAGCGGACGCAGCGCTTCCAGCGCGGGCTGAGCTCCTGGGCGCCGGTCAGCCGCTTGCCGTTGAACTCGAAGCTCGCCTGGACGAACGGCTGCGACAGGTAGCTCGCCCGGCCGGCGATCAGGTGCCAGCGGAGATAGCTCTTCCACCCGTCGAGGGGGACCGCTCGGAGCTCGGCCTCGAGCCCCTGGAAGAAGCCGGGGACGGCGACGTTGAGCGACGCGAGATGGGCGAGGCCCATCGCCGCGAGATAGCGCCCCCAGGCGAAGTCGGGGGAGAGGGCGGCGAGCTGGGCGCGCGACAGCGTGTGGTCGAGCCGCTTGGGATCGCGCCGCTCGACGCGGGTGAGCGAGGCGCGGGCGAGCGCCGTCTCGATCGCCATCACCTCCCGTGCCGCGGCCGCGGCGTGCGCCGGCGCCTCGCCGGCGAGCTCGAGCATCCGCTGCACGTGGGCGACGTAGGCCTGGCGCAGCTCGGCCTTCTCCTTGCCGGGGTCGAGATAGTAGTCGCGGTCGGGCAGGCCGAGGCCGCCCTGATCGGCGCTGGCGACGACGCGGCTGACGTCCCGATAGGAGGGCGTCGAGCTGAAGGAGAAGAGGAGCGCCTTGGCGCTGCCGGTCGCCTCGCTCGTCGGCTGGAGCGCGGCGACGACGTCGGCGAGGCCGGCCTTCGACCGCAGGGCCGCGATCCGCGCCAGATCGGCGGCGAGCGGCTGCGCGCCTTTCGCCTCGACGGCCTTCTCGTCCATGCAGGCGGCGTAGTAGTCGCCGATCTTCTTGCGGTCGGGGTCGGCGGCGGCGGCCGCCGCGCCGGCCGCCGACCGCTCGAGGATCTGCCGCAGGGTCTCATTGGTCTCCTCCTGCAGCTTGCTGTAGGTGCCCCAGCTCGAGCGGTCGGGCGGAATCGGGTTCTTCCGCATCCAGCCGCCGCAGGAGTAGGTGTAGAAGTCGGCGCACGGGTCGACGCTCGCGTCCATCGACGTCAGGTCGAGCACCGGCTCGGGCTGCGACGGGCCGGCGGACGGGGCGACAGCAGGCGCGGGAGCCGTGGGCTGGGCGGCGGCGATCACGGCGCCGGCGCCGGCGCCGAGGGCGAATGCGAGGACGGTCGGGAGCAGGTCTCGGCGAGTCATCGTTCCTCCGGGAGACGGATGTGCGGAGATGGACCCAAGGGAGCGGCTACGGCCGACCGGCGCGCAGGGCGATCGGCCAGCGGATGTCGCGCGGCGCGGCGGGGTCGCCCCAGGCGGCGGCGAGCTCGGGGAGGAGGGTCGCGACCGGGTCCTCGCCCGTCGCCGCGCGGTAGCGCTGCACCGCCGACCAGGTGCGCAGGTAGCCCGCGAACCGTTCGAGCGGCCAGCGCTCGTGGAGCTCGAAGGGCGGCGTCGGGATCTCGTCGAGCGGGAAGGGGATCGTACGGTACTCCTCGTCGACCCACCGCCGGCCCGGCGGCCAGTAGGAGCCGACGACCTCGTGCGCCAGCCGGTCGAGGAGGGGGTCGATCTCGGGGGAGATCCGCGCGTAGTCGTAGGTCCACGCCGCGAGGGCGCCGCCCGGCGCCAGCACGCGGCGGACCTCGGCGTAGAAGCGGTCGAAGTCGAACCAGTGGAGGGCCTGGGCGACGGTCACCAGGTCGACCGAGGCGTCGGCCAGGCCGGAGCTCTCGGCCGGCGCCACCCGGTACTCGATCCGCGGGTGGGGGGCAGCCTGCGCGATCTGCTGCGGCGAGGCGTCGGTCGCGATCACCCGGGCGAAGAATTCGACGATGCCGTGCGCCGCCTGGCCGTTGCCGGTGGCGCAGTCCCAGGCCAGGCGGTGGTCGGCCGGCGGCACGGGGAGCGTGGCGACGAAGGCGGGGAGGCCGGCGGGGTAGGCGGGCCGGAAGGCGGCGTAGGCGGCGGCGTGGCCGGAGAAGTGGTCTTCGAAGCTCACGGCGGGGAAGTCTGCCACGAGATGCCCCACTCGGCGAGAGGGCCCGGCAACGGCAGACCGGTACCTAGATCGGCGGCCCGCCGGCCGCCGACTCGCGGGCCAGCGCCGCCTCGGCCGCCGCCTGCTCGGCGAGGAGGTCGCGCTCGGCCGCCTCGGGGAGGTGCCCCGCCAGTCGGCAGAGGCGGGCCTGCCGGGCGACCTCACGCAGCGCCGTGCGGCTGGCGTCGAGGGCGGCGGAGCCGGCGGCGCTGGCCGGCTCGGCTCCGGCCTCGAGGAGAGAGACCGCCGCGGCGACCGAGGCGCGCCGCAACGCCTGCACCGCGTCGGGCGGCGCGGCGGCCCAGGGCTGGGTGGCGCCGTAGACGCTCGCCACCAGGCGGCGGGCGTGCTCCCAGGCGCTCGAGCGGTGGATCTCGCGCAACGCTTCGCTCCCTCTCCGGTCGGCGGCCGCCATGCGGCGGGCGCGCCGAGGGCCGCCAGCCGTGAAGCCGTCCTTATACACAACGCCCGAGCCGCCGCGGAGTTTCACCGGCGGACGGTGTTACCATCCCGCCGTCGCGCCGATCACCCAGTCATCACATCGAGAGGAGAGGTGAATCCATGAAGGCGGCAGCCATCCTCAAGTGGTTGAGGCCGAAGGAGGGGCGCTTCCAGGAGCTGCTCGACCTCGACACCGCGAACCTGGTGAAGGGGGCCGGGCTGTTCGCCGAGATCGCCGCCAGCCGCAGCCTCGCCGACCGCCGGGTGAAGTGGGTCGAGCTCAAGAAGATCGAGCACGAGGGCGACGGCCTCACCCGGCAGATCTTCGACGCCCTCAATTCCACCTTCATCACCCCGCTCGACCGCGAGGACATCCGCTCGATCGGCACGGACTTGGACGACATCCTCGACTACCTGGAGGCGGTGGCGCACGACCTCGTCCTCTTCGAGCTCGAGGAGTCGCCCGAGGCCCTGCGCCAGTTCGCCGACATCCTGGTCAAGACCGTGGCGGAGATCGCCCTCATCACCTCCCTCGTCTGGGACCTCGGCAACGAGACCCGCATCCGCGAGGGCATGGTGCGCATCTCCGACTTCGAGAACCAGGCCGATCAGCTCTACGCGACGGTCATCGCGGACCTCTTCAGGGACAGCCGGCGCAACGCGATCGAGGTCCTCAAGTGGAAAGAGGTGTACGAGGGGCTCGAGGACGCCTGCGACCAGTGCAAGGACTACACGCACATCGTCGGCAACGTCGTGGTGAAGAACTCCTAGGCCCGCCCGACGACCTCATGCCCCACGGCCTCGGCGTCCTCGTCGGCATCATCTTCATCGCCCTCGTCTTCGATTTCCTCAACGGCTTCCACGACGCCGCCAACTCGATCGCGACGGTCGTCTCGACCCGCGTCCTCTCGCCGCAGCAGGCGGTCCTCTGGGCGGCCTTCTTCAACTTCGTCGCCGCCTTCCTCCTCGGCACCCAGGTGGCGAAGACGATCGGCAGCGGGATGATCGACATCGCCGTGGTCAACAACCGGGTGATCTTGGCCGGCCTGCTCGGGGCGATCGCCTGGAACCTCATCACCTGGTACTTCGGCCTGCCGGTCTCCTCGTCGCACGCGCTGATCGGCGGCTACGCGGGGGCGGCGGTCGCCAAGGCCGGCTTCGCGGCGATCCTCCCCGCCGGCTGGGTGAAGACTCTCGCCTTCATCGTCCTCGCGCCGCTCCTCGGCATGGTCCTCGGGCTCGCGCTGATGATCGCCGTCACCTGGATCTTCCACCGCTGGCACCCCTCGCGGCTCGACCGCCTCTTCCGCCGCCTGCAGCTCTTCTCGGCCGGCCTCTACAGCCTCGGGCACGGCGGCAACGACGCGCAGAAGACCATGGGCATCATCACCGGCCTGCTGGTCTCCACCGGCCGGCTCCACGCCTTCAAGGTGCCGCTCTGGGTCATCCTCCTCTCCCATGCGGCGATCGCGCTGGGGACCATGTTCGGCGGCTGGCGGATCGTCAAGACGATGGGGACCAAGATCACCAAGCTGCAGCCGTTCGGCGGCTTCTGCGCCGAGACCGCGGGGGCTATCACCCTCCTCAGCGCCACCTACTTCGGCATCCCGGTCTCGACCACCCATACGATCACCGGCGCGATCGTCGGGGTGGGCGCCTCCCGGCGCCTCTCGGCGGTCAAATGGGGGGTCGCCGGCCGCATCGTCTGGGCCTGGCTGCTGACCATCCCGATCGCGGCGGCGGTGGCGGCGGTGGTGTACTGGCTGATCGCCAGGATCTAGCACGGTGATCCAGGGCCGGCGTCCGCCGGGCAGGATCCTTGCTTTTGCTAGGATGTCTCTCCTCGAGTAAAGGACGGTCGACTCATGGATCTGCGGCCCAAGCGGTCCCCCTCACTGCCCGGCGCTCCCGGCGCTCCCGGCGGAATGCCGCCGGCGACGGGCGTCGGCCCGCCGGCCGGCGGGCCCCGGCCGGTCCTCCGGTCCACGGCGTGGAAGAGCGCCGACATCTTGCGCGCCGCGGCGCTGGTCTTCGGGCTCTACCTCACCCTCCAGCTCGTCTGGTTCGCGCGCCTCCTCGTCCTCACCGCCTTCCTGGGCGTGCTCTTCGGCCTCGCCGTGGCGCGCGGCGCGGACTACCTCAACCGGCTGCGCATCCCCCGCGGCCTCGGCGCCGCGATCATCGTCTTCGGCTTCTACGGGCTGCTCTACGGGATCGGCGCCTGGGCGGCGCCCACCCTGACGGAACAGTTCGGCGAGCTGCGGACGCGCCTCCCCGAGGCGACCGACAAGGTCAACGGCTGGATCAACGCCCACCGCCACGGCCTGCTCGGCCAGGTGATCGACGGCGCGCGGCCGCCGGCCGCCGCCGCTCCCGCCGCCGCTCCGGCTCCCGCCGCCCCGGCGCCGCGGGCGGGCGGCAAGGGGAGCGCCGCGAACGCGCGGCCGGCTCCGCCGCCGGCCGCTGCCGCCGCTCCTGCGCCGTCCGACCTCCGGACGACCATCGGCCAGCACCTCGGCTCGGTGACCCGTTACCTCTTCCCCTTCCTCTCCTCGACCTTCGAGGTGGTGGCCGGCCTCCTGCTCATCACCTTCATCACCATCTACATCGGCACCGAGCCCGACACCTACCGCCGGGGCATGCTGGCGCTCGTCCCGCACGGCAGCCGGCGGCGCGCCGGCGAGGTTCTGGAGTCGATCGCCGTCGCGCTGCGCAAGTGGCTGGAGACGCAGGCGATCGCCATGCTGACGATCGGCGTCGTGGTGACCGTCGCGCTGAAGCTCCTGGGGATCAAGGCGGCGCTGTCGCTGGGGATCATCGCCGGCCTCTTCGAGTTCATTCCAACCCTCGGGCCGATCCTCTCGGCGATCCCCGGCATCGCCATGGCCTTCCTCGACTCGCCGCAGAAGGCGCTCGCCGTGGCGCTCGTCTACTGGGGGGTCCAGATGATCGAAGGGCACCTCCTGATCCCCATCCTGATGAAGGAGGGGATGGACCTGCCGCCGGTCCTCACCATCATCGGCCAGGCGCTGATGGCCCTGGTCTTCGGCTTCCTCGGACTGCTGCTGGCGGTGCCGCTGATCGCCGCGATCATCGTCGCCATCAAGATGCTCTACGTCGAGGACGTGGTGGGCGACTCCGAGGTGACGCCGAGCCTGGACGGGTAGGGCGGTGACCGGAAGGCGACGAGGCGGGAGTCTCGTCGCAGCGCCTCTTCGGGTCAGAGAGGACCGTTCCGCTTCCGCACGAGCTCTTCCGCCTCCCGGCAGAGCCGTTCGGCTTCGGCGCGAAGCCCGTTGAGGCGGCGGCGCCAATCCGACCCCTGCTCCTCGTTGTTGTCGTCGCCGGCGAGAATGCGATCCGGCCAGATCGAGCGGGGTGGGGGTCTCTGGTTTGGGAGGCTCATGAGATCCTGCGTCATCGAGTTGTCTTGCAATAGATAGACCGGCTCGAGAGACCTGCCTGCCTCAACCTCGGCGCCCAGTGCCGATCTGGCGCAGGAACAGCTCTGCCAGCGCCTGCCATCGAAGCCGCCACAGTCCGCGGAATCCCCGGCGGAGGTGCTGGGTGGGGTGGCAAGCCGCGTGCAACAGCGAAACGCGCGAGCACCGGCTCCTGCGGCGCAGGGCGCCGCCGGGAGCTCTTTTCATTCTTTGCAGCGGAGTGGCGCGGCGGGCCGGCGAGGGGCTGGCAGGATGTAACCGCGGCTTTCGAGCCTCCGTCTCTTCCGGGCAGGGCGCGCCCCCTGGGGCGCTCAGCGGAGAGGTGCAGCCCGCCGCTCCGATGGTTCATATGAGAATCGGCAGAGCGACGCGACCGTCGAGAACAACCCCATGCCAGATCCAAGAGGCACTACGATGACTCCCGAGCAACCCGTGATGCATGCGAGCGAGGCCCCCGCGGTCTCGGCGGTCCCACCGGCGGTTCCGGACGCTCCGGCAGCCCCGGCCCGGCACCGTTGGTGGCTGTGGCTGCTGGCGGTCGCCGCGGCTCAGTCTGCTCGCCTATCACTTCATCCCCAGGGGCGGCAAGGCGCAGGCGGCCGCGGCCAAGGGCGGCAAGGGGCAGCAGCAGGCGCCCCGCGCCGTGCCGGTGCTGGCCGTCGCCGCCAAGAACAAGGACGTCGGCGTCTACCTGACCGGCCTGGGCAGTGTGAACCCGCTCGCGACCGTCGCGGTCCGCAGCCGGGTCGACGGGCAGCTCGTCTCGCTCGACTTCCACGAGGGCCAGCTCGTCCGCGCCGGCGATCTACTGGCCGAGATCGACCCGCGGCCGTTCCAGGTCCAGCTCATGCAGGCGCAGGGGCAGCGCTCGAAGGACGAGGCGGTGCTGCAGAACGCGCGCGTCGACCTCCAGCGCTACCAGGTCCTCGCCCAGCAGGACTCGATCGCCCGGCAGCAGCTCGACACCCAGGCGGCGACCGTCCGCCAGGCCGAGGCGACCCTGCAGAGCGACCAGGCGCAGATCGAGAGCGCCAAGCTGAACCTGACCTACAGCCGCATCACCGCGCCGATCGGCGGCCGGGTCGGCCTGCGGCATGGTCGACGTCGGCAACATCGTGCACGCCGGCCGACGCCAACGGCGTCGTCGTCATCACCCAGCTGCAGCCGATCGACGTCCTCTTCACCCTCCCCGCCGACCAGCTCCCGCAGGTGCTGCCGCAGGTGCACGCCGGCCGGCAGCTCCCCGTCGACGCCTACGACCGCGACCTCAAGCAGAAGCTCGGCTCGCGGGACGCTGCTCGCCGTCGACAACCAGATCGATCCCGCCACCGGCACCGTGCGGCTGAAGGCGATCTTCCCCAACGCAGGACGAGCGCTCTTCCCCAACCAGTTCGTCAACGCGCGCCTGCTGGTCAACACCCTGCGGGGCGCCGTCGTCGTCCCCACCGCGGCCGATCCAGCGCAGCCCGCAGTCGACGCTTCGTCTACGTCGTCAAGCCGGACCAGACGGTCGAGATCGCGCAACGTCGCAGGTCCGGCTCACCGAGGGCGACGACACGGCGATCCAGCGAGCGGGCTCGCGGCCGGCGACGTGGTGGTGATCGACGGCGTCGACAAGCTGCGGCCGGGCATGAAGGTCGACGGTCAGCCGCGCCGACACGGGCGGCCGCCGCGCGGCGCCGGCGCGGAGGCAACGGCTCCCCAGAGGACGGCGCTCATGAGCCCGTCGCGGCCGTTCATCCTGCGGCCGATCGCGACCTCGCTGCTGATGGCGGGGCTGCTGCTCGCCGGCATCGTCGCCTTCCGGCAGCTGCCGGTCTCGGCGCTGCCGGAGGTCGACTACCCGACGATCCAGGTGATCACCTTCTACCCCGGCGCCAGCCCGGACGTCATGGCCTCGGCCGTCACCGCGCCGCTCGAGCGCCAGTTCGGCCAGGTGCCGGGGCTTGAACCAGATGACCTCGACCAGCTCCGAGGGCAGCTCGGTCATCACCCTGCAGTTCGCCCTCGACCTCGAACATCGACGTCGCCGAGCAGGAGGTGCAGGCGGCGATCAACGCCGCCGGCACCTATCCTGCCGCGCGACCTGCCGAACCCGCCGATCTACAGCAAGACCAATCCGGCCGACGCGCCGGTCCTCACCCTCGCGCTGACCTCGAAGACGCTGCCGCTGTCGAAGGTCGAGGACCTCGCCGACACCCGCCTCGCGCAGAAGATCTCGCAGCTCCCCGGCGTCGGCCTGGTCGCGATCAGCGGCGGCCAGAAGCCGGCGGTGCGCATCCAGGCCAACCCGACCGCGCTCTCCTCCTACGGCCTGACCCTCGAGGACGTCCGCACCGCGGTCGCGGCAGTCGAACGTCAACCAGGCCAAGGGGAGCTTCGACGGCAGCCGCGCAGTCCTACACCATCGGCGCCAACGACCAGCTGCTGTCCGAGCGACCAGTACCGGCCGCTGATCATCGCCTACCGGAACGGCGCGCCGGTCCGCCTCTCCGACGTCGCCAACGTGATCGACGACGCCGAGAACGTCAAGCAGGCGGCGTGGATGAACGACGACGCCGGCGGTGATCGTCAACATCCAGCGCCAGCCGGGCGCGAACATCATCAGCGTCGTCGACCGCGTCACAGGCGCTGCTGCCGCAGCTGCGCGCCTCGCTGCCGCCGGCGGTCGCAGGTCGCCGTGCTGACCGACCGCACCACGACCATCCGCGCCTCGGTGCACGACGTCGAGTTCGAGCTGATGCTCACCATCGCGCTGGTCGTGATGGTGATCTTCCTCTTCCTGCGCACGCTCGCGGCGACCATCATCCCCAGCGTCGCGGTGCCGCTGTCGCTGGTCGGCACCTTCGGCGCCATGTACCTGCTCGGCTACAGCCTGAACAACCTGACGCTGATGGCGCTCACCATCTCGACCGGCTTCGTCGTCGACGACGCGATCGTGATGATCGAGAACATCTCGCGCTACATCGAGGAGGGCGAGAAGCCGCTCGAGGCGGCGCTCAAGGGCGTCGGAGCAGATCGGCTTCACCATCCTCTCGCTGACCGTGTCGCTCATCGCCGTGCTGATCCCGCTGCTCTTCATGGGCGACGTCGTCGGCCGCCTGTTCCGCGAGTTCGCGGTCACGCTCTCAGCGTGACGATCCTGATCTCCGCCGTCGTCTCGCTGACGCTGACGCCGATGATGTGCCGCCAAGCTCCTGCGCCACAAGGCCGGAGTCGCAGCAGGGGCGCTTCTACCGCGCCTCGGAGCGGGTCTTCGAGCGCGATCATCGAGTTCTACGGCCGCACGCTCGCCTGGGTGCTCGAGCACCAGCCGCTGACCCTGCTGGTCGCCGTCGGCACCCTGGTCGCCACGATCCTCCTCTACCTGGTCATCCCCAAGGGGTTCTTCCCGATGCAGGACACCGGCGTCATCCTGGGCATCTCCGAGGCCGCGCAGAGCGTCTCGTTCCCCGCGATGGCCGAGCGGCAGCAGGCGCTGGCGCAGGTGATCCTCGCCGATCCGGCGGTCGAGAGCCTGTCCTCGTTCATCGGCGTCGACGGCACCAACACGACGGTCAACACCGGCCGCATCCAGATCAACCTGAAGCCGCTCGGCGACCGCGACGCGCAGCGCCACGCGACGTCATCCGCCGCCTGCAGCCCGAAGCTCGGCGCAAGGTCGACGGCATCACGCTCTACATGCAGCCGGTGCAGGACCTCTCGGTCGAGGACCGGGTGAGCCGGGCGCAGTACCAGTACAGCCTCGAGGACGCCGACGCCGGCGAGCTCGCCACCTGGGTGCCGCGCTTCGTCGCCAAGCTGCAGGCAGCTCCCCGAGCTGCGCCGACGTCGGCGAGCGACCAGCAGAACGACGGCCTGCAGGCGCACCTCGTCCTCGACCGCGCCACCGCGTCGCGGCTCGGCATCACGCCGCAGATGCTCGACGACACGCTCTACGACGCCTTCGGCCAGCGCCAGATCTCGACCATGTTCACCCAGCTCAACCAGTACCGCGTGGTGCTCGAGACCAAGCCCAGCTTCCAGCAGAGCGCCGGCAGGACCTCGAACGACATCTTCATGCGCTCGACGACCGGCGGCTCGGTGCCGCTCGGCGCCTTCACGCAGGTGCGAGGACGACGACGCGCGCCGCTGGCGGTCAACCACCAGGGGCAGTTCCCGGTCGTCACCGTCTCCTTCAACCTGGCGCCGGGCGCCTCGCTGGGCGACGGCGGTGAAGGCGGTCGACCAGGCGCAAGGCAGACCTCGGCATGCCCGGCGAGCATCCAGGCGAGCTTCCAGGGCACGGCGCAGTCGTTCCAGGCGTCGCTGAGCCAACGACGCCGCTGCTGATCCTGGCGGCGGTGGTCACCGTCTACATCCTGCTCGGCGTGCTCTACGAGAGCTACATCCACCCGCTGACGATCCTCTCGACCCTGCCCTCGGCCGGCGTCGGCGCGCTGCTCGCGCTGCTGATCTGCCGCACCGAGTTCAGCGTCATCGCGCTGATCGGCATCATCCTGCTGATCGGCATCGTCGAGAAGAACGCGATCATGATGATCGACTTCGCGCTCGACGCCGAGCGCAAGGAGGGCAAGGAGCCGCGACGAGGCGATCTATCAGGCCGCCCTGCTGCGCTTCCGGCCGATCATCATGACCACCATGGCGGCGCTGCTCGGCGCCGTGCCGCTGGCGCTCGGCTCCGGCATCGGCGCCGAGCTGCGGCGGCCGCTCGGCATCGCGATCATCGGCGGCCTGATCTTCAGCCAGCTCCTGACCCTCTACACCACGCCGGTCGTCTACCTCGCCTTCGACCGCCTGGCGCGGCGCGCTGACCGAGAAGGCCGAGCGGCGCGCGCGCCGGCAGCTCGTGGCGCCGGACCGCGGCGCCGGCAGGGGGCGCAGCGGCGGATGAGCATCTCGGCGCCCTTCATCCGCCGGCCGATCGCCACCACGCTGCTGACGGTGGCGATCGCGCTCGCCGGCGGCCTCGCCTTCCGCCTGCTGCCGGTCTCGCCGCTGCCGCAGGTCGAGTTCCCGACCATCCACGTGTCAGGCGAGCCTGCCGGGCGCCAGCCCGGAGACCATGGCCTCCTCGGTCGCGACGCCGCTCGAGCGGCAGTTCGGGCGCATCGCCGGCGTCACCGAGATGACCTCGCCGAGCTCGCTCGGCTCGACCAGCATCACGCTGCAGTTCGACCTCAACCGCAACATCGACGCCGCCGCGCGCGACGTGCAGGCGGCGATCAACGCGGCGCGCGGCCAGCTGCCGGCGAACCTGCCGAGCAACCCGTCGCTACCGCAAGGTCGAACCCGGCGGACGCGCCGATCATGCTGCTGTCGCTGACCTCGGACATCTGATCGAGCGGCCGAAGATGTACGACATCGCCTCGTCGGTGCTGCAGCAGAAGATCTCGCAGATCGAGGGGGTCGGGCAGGTCACCGTCGGCGGCGGCGCGCTGCCGGCGGTGCGGGTCGAGCGTCAACCCGACCGTGCTCAACGGCTACGGCCTCGGCCTGGAGGACGTCCGCACGGCGCTCGCCAACGCCAACGCCAACCGGCCGAAGGGGGAGCTCGGCGAGCGTCGACCGCTCGTGGTCGCTCAGCACCACCGACCAGCTGCTCAAGGCCGCCGAGTACCAGCCGCTGGTCGTCAGCTACACGAACGGCGCCGCCGTGCGCCTGGGCGACGTCGCGAACGTCACCGACTCGGTCGAGAACGTGCGCTCCGGCGGCCTCGCCAACGGCAAGCCCGCGATCCTGCTGATCATCTTCCGCCAGCCGGGCGCGAACATCATCGCCACCGTCGACCGCATCCGCGCCGTGCTGCCGCAGCTCCAGGCGTCGATCCCGCCGGCGATCGACGCTCGCGGTGGTGATGGACGCCACCACCACCATCCGCGCCTCGGTGCACGACGTCGAGATCACGCTGCTGATCTCGATCGTGCTGGTCATCCTCGTCGTCTTCCTCTTCCTGCGCGAGCGTGCGCTCGACGCTCATCCCCAGCGTCGCCGTGCCGGTGTCGCTGATCGGCACCTTCGGCGTGATGTACCTGCTCGGCTACAGCATCGACAACCTGTCGCTGATGGCGCTGACCGTCGCGACCGGCTTCGTGGTCGACGACGCCATCGTGGTGATCGAGAACATCACGCGCTACCTGGAGCAGGGGATGACGCCGGTCGAGGCGGCGCTGCAAGGGCGCCGCGGAGATCGGCTTCACCGTGTCTGACGATCAGCATCTCGCTGATCGCGGTGTTCATCCCCATCCTGCTGATGGGCGGCATCGTCGGGCGCCTGTTCCGCGAGTTCGCGGTGATCCTCTCGGTCGCCATCGCCGTCTCGATGGTGGTCTCGCTCACCACGACGCCGATGATGTGCGCCAAGCTCCTGCAGCGCGCACGACGCAGGAGAAGCACGGCCGGCTCTACCAGGCGAGCGAGCGCGGCTTCGACTGGCATCCTCGCACGGCTACGAGCGGTCGCTCGCGCTGGGTGCTGCGCCACCAGGCGCTGACGCTGCTGGTCACGCTCGCGACGATGGGCGCCAGCGTCTACCTCTACGTCATCGTGCCGAAGGGCTTCTTCCCGCAGCAGGACACCGGCCGGCTGAACGGCTCGATCGTCGGCCGACCAGTCGAGCTCCTTCCAGGCGATGCAGCAGCCGGCTCGAGCGGCTCGCCGCGATCGTCCAGAGCGACCCCGCGGTCGAGAGCGGTCACCGCCTTCACCGGCGGCAACAACTCGGCGCGCATGTTCGTGGCGCTGAAGGACCTCGACCAGCGCCGGCAAGGTCACGGCCGACCAGATGATCGCCCGCCTGCGCCCGAAGCTCTCGCACGAGCCCGGCGCCAACCTCTTCCTGCAGCCGGTGCAGGACCTGCGGGTCGGCGGCCGCGCCGGGCAACGCGCAGTACCAGTACACGCTGCAGGGCGACGACACCGCAGCGAGCTGCTGCAGTGGGCGCCGCAAGGTGCTGCAGAAGCTGCGCACGCGTCACGCAGCTGGTCGACGTCAACACCGACCAGCAGAACAAGGGGCTGCAGAGCCTCGCTGGTGATCGATCGCGCCACCGCCGCGCGGCTGGGCATCACGCCGCAGGACGATCGACAACACGCTCTACGACGCCTTCGGCCAGCGCCAGGTGTCGACGATGTACCAGCAGCTCAACCAGTACCACGTGGTCATGGAGGTCGAGCCCGGAGTTCTGGCAGAACCCGGACGGCCTGAGGTACATCCACGTGCGGACGAGCGACGGGCACCTGGTGCCGCTCTCCGCCTTCACCCACTACGAGAGCACGCGACGCGCCGCTGACCGTCAACCACCAGGGGCAGTTCCCGGCGGTCACCTTCTCCTTCAACCTGCCGCCCGGCGTGGCGCTCGGCGACGCCGTCAACGCGGTCAACCAGGCGGAGGCGGAGATCCGGCTGCCGGCGAGCATCCACGGCAGCTTCGCGGGGACGGCGCAGGCCTTCCAGGCCTCGCTTGACAGAACGAGCCGCTGCTGATCCTGGCGGCGCTGCTCACCGTCTACATCGTGCTCGGCATGCTCTACGAGAGCACGATCCATCCGATCACCATCCTCTCGACCCTGCCGTCGGCCGGCGTCGGCGCGCTGCTGGCGCTGCTCCTCTTCCACACCGAGCTGTCGGTGATCGCGCTGATCGGCATCATCCTGCTGATCGGCATCGTCAAGAAGAACGCGATCCTGATGATCGACTTCGCGCATCGAGGCCGAGCGCAAGGAGGGCAAGAGCCCGGCCGACGCCATCTACGAGGCCTGCCTGCTGCGCTTCCGGCCGATCACCATGACCACCATGGCGGCGATGCTCGGCGGCCTGCCGCTCGCCATCGGCATCGGCACCGGCTCCGAGCTGCGCCGGCCGCTCGGCATCGCGATCGTCGGCGGCCTGCTGTTCAGCCAGCTCCTGACCCTCTACACGACCCGGTGGTCTACCTCTACCTCGACCGCTTCCAGCTCTGGTGGGAGCGCGTGCGGGAAGCCGCCGCGCGCCGCGCCGGCGCCGGCGCCGTGCCCGCGGAGCTCGGAGGCCTGAGGAACAGATCATGAATGAGGAGCGAACGAGCGCGCTGGATCTCTCCGCTGGCTGGTCGCGGCTCGGGCTGCTCGCGCGCGGCCTGCGCCGTCGGGCCGAACTACAAGAGGCCCTCGGCGCCGGCGCCGGCGCGTTCAAGGAGGCGCCGCCGGGCAGCGGCTGGAAGCGGCGCGCAGCCGAGCGACGCCGCCCTGCGCGGCAAGTGGTGGGAGCTGTTCGGCGACCCGGCAGCTCAACGCGCTCGAGGAGCAGGTCGCGGTCTCCAACCAGACCCTGGCCCAGGCCGAGGCGCAGTTCCGCGGCGCCCGCGCGGCGGTGGCGCTGGCGCGCGCCGGCCTGTTCCCGACGGTGACCGCGGGCGCGCCAGGGCGACCCGCGCGCCAGCTCCTCGGCCGAGCCGCGGCGGCGTCATCGTGCCGGGCTCGGTCACCGGCGGCGTCGCGACCGGGCGGCGACGGCGACCGTCTACCAGGTGCCGATCGACTTCACCTGGGAGCTCGACCTCTGGGGGAGGGTGCGGCGCCAGATCGAGGCCGACGTCGCGAGCGCCCAGGCGAGCGCCGCCGACGTCGAGAACGATGCGCCTGAGCCTGCAGGCCGAGCTGGCGGTCGACTACTTCCAGCTCCACGGCCTCGACGAGCAGAGGCAGCTCCTCGACTTCGACCGTCCAGGCGTATCGACCGGGCGCTCCAGATCACCGTCAACCGCCACAACCAGGGTGTGGCGTCGGGCGCCGACGTGGCGCGAGGCGCAGACGCAGCTCGAGACCGCGCGGGCGCAGGCGATCGACCTCGCGGCGTCGCGCGCCCAGCTCGAGCACGCCATCGCCATCCTCATCGGCAAGGCCCCCTCCGAGCTCACGATCCCGCCGGCGCCGATCGGCGTGCAGCCGCCGGCGGTGCCCGTGGCGCTCCCCTCGGAGCTGCTCGAGCGCCGGCCGGACATCGCCGCCGCCGAGCGCCGGGTGGCCGCGGCCAACGCCCAGATCGGCGTCGCCCAGGCCGCCTACTACCCGACCCTCAGCCTGACCGCCTCGGGCGGCTTCCAGAGCTCGACTCTCGCCAAGCTCTTCTCGCTGCCGAGCCGCTTCTGGTCGATCGGGCCGGCGATCGCTCGGCACGCTCTTCGACGGCGGCCGGCGGCGCGCCGCGATCGAGCAGGCGAAGGCCAACTACGACGCCACCGTGGCGGTCTACCGCGAGAGCGTGCTGACCGCCTTCCAGAACGTCGAGGACAACCTCTCGGCGCTCCGCATCCTCGACCGAGGAGGCCCGCGAGCAGGCCGCCGCCGCCGCCGCCGCCGAGCGCTCGCTGGCGCTCGCCCGAACCGCTACCAGGCCGGCATCACCACCTATCTCGAGGTCGATCACCGCCCAGAACGCCGCCCTCGCCAACGAGCGCACCGCCGTCGACCTCCTCATCCGCCAGCATGACCGCGAGCGTCAACCTGGTCAAGGCGCTGGGGGGCGGCTGGAGCGACGGAGCAGCTGCCGTCGGCGGCCGCGGTTTCGGCGCGATAGGCAGCGGCAGGGAGGCCGCGGTCCCCGGCCGGCTTTCCGCCGCTGCGGCCAGGCGGTAGACGGAGTCGCTGTCGTCGGCATAGACGAGCTCGATCTCGTGCCTGCTGGCATCGGCCGCAGCCCACGCGGCGAGCGCGTGCCGCTGCCAGCGGCGCAGCCGGTCGCGATGCACGAGGATATGGGAAACGCCCCGGCTCTCGAGCTCGGAGATCGTCGCGTCGTCGGGCGCCGGATCGCAGCACGTGGATTCGAGACGCCGGTAGTCGGGTGGGAAATGGGCGCTGTATCCGTTGACAACGGGACGCCAGTGGCGAGTCCCGAAGTACATGGCCTGGAGCGCGGCCGTCCCCCCGACGGGCACGGTCGGGTCGGTGAGCGGCAGCTCGACGAGCGCCCGGATGTCGCTCTGGCCAGCGAGCCAGGTATAGACACTGGGGAAGGCCGCCTCGTCGGGAAGGGGTCCCCAGGGAAGCCTCTGTGGCGCGCACTCGACGAGAGCCAAGGCCAGCACCGCAATGGTTAGCGCCGCCGCCCGCCATCGCGCGCTGGCTCCGGCCGCTGTGCGCAGCCGCTTGGCGCAGGCGTCGAACGCGGCGGCGGCAAAGAAAGCGATGACGAGCATCGTGAACGCCTGGAAGCGGGCCGGCACGCGCATCGATGAGAGGCCCGGCAGCACGTGTGACAGCGGCAGGTAGAAGAGGGGAGTCGAGAGGAGCGCTGTCGCAATGCCGGCGAGGAGGAGGCCGCGGGGCCAGGGATCGAGCGCCGCGATCCATGCTCCGGACCAGCGACCGGTGAGACGCCGCGTGAAGACCAGCCACAGCGCCGCACCCGAGACGACGAGCGCGAACGGCAGTCTGTAGCTGTTCCATGGAACCCATCGCGCCAGTGCTGCGAAGCGCGGGACCTCGCCCCATGTGAGGAGCTCTCCGCCGGTCCACCCGAGTATGACGAGCGCTAGGGGCGCAAGCCGCCAGACTTTGGCCGGATGGCGGCGGACTCTCGGTGCGTCGTCGAGGGCAGTCGACCGGTGGAGCAGATGCCAGGCGCCGGCGGCGCAGAGCGCGACCGCCAGAAATCCCGGGAAGAGGCAATTCTCGGAGCGGAAGAGGCTCCGTGGCCATAGCGTCGCATAGAGGTTGAAGTCAGACGGCTGGAGATAGCTGAGCAGGCTAGCGCCCCAATGGCGCTCGGTGCCTGCGTCCCATGTCAGGCCGTCGCGGGCGGCGACCCGCCGGTATTCGAAGAACGTCGCGCCGAGCAGCCCGGCCGCGGCGGCAGCCGTCGTGGCGAGCACGGCGAACCCATCGATCCCGATGGCGCGTCGACTCCTCCAGAGCGCCATGGCGCGATTGCCGGCGAGGATCAGCAACGGGAACTGGATCATGGCGGCGAGATAGCAGCCCCCGGCGAGGTGCACGGCATAACAGAGAAGGAAGCCCGCCGCCCGTGCCCACGAGACTTCGGCTAGCAGGCGGTCGAAGGTCCACAAGGTGAGTGGAATGGCCGCCATCAGTAGCACCTGGAGGTGGGAGATCTGATCCCAACGGAAGGGACAGAAGGCATAGATCAAGCCGCCGAGGAAGGCGGCCGCCCAGGTTCGCCCCGAGCGGCGAAGCACCCAGCTCATCGTCCAGCCGGTCCAGGCGAAGGCGGACAGGAAGAGCAGATTGTAAGTGCCGACCCATCCGGGGACCACGGCCTGCCACGCCGCGGCGACGAGGCCGGGGCCCAGCATGTGATCCGAGTAGGCCAAGACTCCCCGCGTGGGGAAGAAGAACGGCGCGTCCCAGAAGCCGGCGAATCGCCGCCCCCACTCGTGTCCTACCCACTTGAGGAGATAGAGGTTGAAGACCGGGTCGCCCTGATTCTGAGCTATCTGAGTCCGCCAGAGTCGCCAAACCGGCCGAAGGTAAGAAGTTGTGACGAAGTAGAATCCCACGAGCATTGCGAGGCTCGCAGCGAGCTCGCGTCTGCCGGCCCGCCCGACGGCAGACGCGCCTGATGCCGAGTGTTGGGTGGAGGCGGCGGTCGGCTCTCCTAGCGGCACCGGAACCGCCCCCTACTATCTACTTCGGCTGCTCGTGACCGCACTTGCGAAGTTTCTCCCCGTCTCCAGATCAGGCCGCCATGGCTCGATAAGCCCTGGCGGTTCATCCGGGACGTGGATTCTAACCGGTGAGAACGTCCGAGAGCCGCGGCTGGCGGAGCCGGGCTCTAGCAGGCCAGACTAGGGATGGAAACACACCTGATCTGGAATCGGTTGGTTGGCGACTTCGCCAGTTTGGGCCGTCCATAGGATGAGCCTGCCACTATCGTCGTAAAGCTCGTATCGCAGAAGTCCCCGGCTAAGCCCATAGTAGTAGTTCTCGGCATAGCCATTGTCCAAGACGTCGTGCTTGATGATAGATGCGAGTGTACCGATCGAGTAGCCGTAGGCATAGGTCGTAAAGGTGACGCTGCTGTGGTTCGGAGCGCAATAATTTCCGCTGCTCGAGGTGAACTGGCAGCTGCTGTAGAGGTTCTCTCCGGAATCGCAAGGATCGAAAGTGTTCTGTTGGTTGCACGCGGCCAATTCGACGGCTGTACAGCCCGGGCAGCTCTGCGCGTGGCGCGGTAGCCATCTCAAGCCGAGGCCATAGATGCCCGCTGGCCAAACACGGCTCATCGCAGTGTCGTTGATCTTGTTCTCGGCAGTGATGTAGATCCAGTTGGAATCGAGAGTAAACATCTCCGCCGACTGGGGGTCGCTGAACTTGATGTGCTCGTACTTCTGAGGGGCATAGGAGAGCCACCTTTCGGAGCTGCTGCCGCCGTCGGATCCTATCCATGACCTCTTCGCCTGGTCCCATCCTGTGTAATTGGGAACTAAATATGCCGACAGATCCGCTTGGACGCAAGGTGCTCCCACCGTCACTGCCACATTCGGACTAAAGTCGCCAAACCAAGCCGTTCCCTCCCGGAGCATGCGCAGCTCCAGATTGTAGGTTCCTGGCGAGCTGGGTGCCGTAATATTGAAAGCGAACGTAACTTGCTGACCGGGTGCGATGCTCGCCGACCCTGGCAAGCCTGCTCTGGCGAGACCCCAGGTCACGTTATCCTGCGGGTTTTGCGTTCCGAGCTTGTATCCCGCGGCAGTGGTCCAAGTACTGCTTCCAGTATTGCTCATGGTGATCGAAATACTGTGCACCTCTCCGACGCCGAGGCTGCTCGGCACGGTCTGAGACACCCAATAAGCTTGATCCCCACTAGCGCCTACTTGGATCAGGTAAATCGGAGTGTACGATCCGAACCACGCGACCCCCTCGACCAGCATGCGCCACTGGAAGGCGTACGAGCCTGATGTAAGGGGAGCTGTTATGTTGAAGTTGAAGGTCTTTTGTTGTTGTGGTGCGATTGCGTCAGTGCTGGCGAGCACGGCCCGGTTGATCCCCCAGACTCGGTTGTCCTGCGGGTCCTGACTTCCTAGCCAGTAGTGACCTGCTGCTGTCCAAGTCGTCGTCCCGGTGTTGGCCATGGTCACCGAAACAGCGAGCGTCTGGCCAGGCGCCATAGTCTTTGGCACCTGGGCCGAGAGCCAACTGGCGTTATCGCTGGCGGCCGCCGGTATTGTGGCGAAGATTGATAGACAGGCGAGCAACAGGCCAAAGGTGATGCCACTTTGACGGCTCATTTACCGATCTCCTCTTTACCGGTCTCCTCGACCTGAGGGTTTGGTTCGAGCGGCCAGCATCCGCTTCGCAGAAACTTTAGAGTCTACGGAGGCGCGCCGAGCAGCGTCTATATTCCCTGCGCGGCTGCGAATGCCTGAGAGGTATGCGAATGCCTGAGAGGGTCAGCAGCCCGAGGGAGTGAAGGTTGGCGCTTGGCACCTGTGAGAAATCACCTGGCACCTTCGAATTTGTAAGAAATGCTCGGTGGGAGGCGTCGATCGCGGGCCGGGGTTGCCTTCCCTCCGTCCGGCCTGTACCCTTATGCGCATTCAGCAATAGCCGGGTCGTCTCACGTCGTCCCTGCGACGCACAACTTGGAGGAAGCACTGCGCATGCTCAGGGGAAAACCGCGTCAAGCCGCCCTCGCCGTCCTCGCCCTCGCTGCCCTCTCGCTTCCCGCCGCCGCCCTCACCCTCGACCAGACGATGGGCGGCTGCAATGGCGCGGCGCCGGTCCGCACCATCCTGGCGACGCCCTCGACCTACACCGCGCTGGTCAAGACCCTCCAGCCGGGCGACCGGCTGCTCCTCGCCGCCGGGACCTATACCTCCGGGCTCTGGCTGCACAACCTGAACGGCCAGCCCGGGAGGTGCATCGCGGTCGAGGGGCCGGCCAGCGGCGCGCCGGCGCTCTTCCTGGGGAGCAACAGCTTCAATACCGTCAGCCTGGAGAACGCCAGCTACGTCGCGGTGCGCTACCTGACGCTCGACGGGATGTCGCGCGCCGGCGACGGCGTCAAGGCCGAGGGGCCGTCGACCTACGCCCACCACGTCACGATCGAGCACCTGACGATCCGCAACCACAATGCGACGACCCAGACGGTGGGGATCTCGACCAAGTCGCCGGCCTGGAACTGGGTGGTGCGCTACAACTCGATCGAGAAGACCGGCACCGGCATGTACTTCGGGATCGCCGACGGCAGCGTCGAGTTCGTCGACGGCCTGATCGAGCACAACGTGGTGTCGACGACGCAGACGTACAACATGGAGATCAAGCACCAGACGCGCCGGCGGACGTCGCTCGGCATCCCCGCGGCGGGGACGACGATCATCCGCGACAATGTCTGGGACAAGGAGGCGGGCTACGACGCGGGGAGCTGGAAGACCCCCAACGTCCTCCTCGGCCACTGGCCCCTCTCCGGACCCGGCTCGACCGACGTCTACCAGGTCTACGGCAACGTCTTCTACCAGAACCCGGTCGAGGCCCTCTTCCAGGGGGAGGGCAACATCGCCCTCCACGACAACCTCCTCGTCAACCGCGCCGGCGCGGCGATCCACATCCAGCCGCACAACGACAAGCCGCGGCGGATCGAGATCTTCCACAACACCGTCCTCGCGACCGGCGCCGGCATCCAGATCCTGGGCGGCGACCCCGCCTATCGCCAGCGCTCGCTGGGCAACGCCGTCTTCGCCGCCGTGCCGCTCAGTGGCGGCCAGCAGGTCGGCAACGTCACCGGCGCCTACGCGGCGGCGGCGGGCTCTCTGGTCGATCCGCTGGCTCCCCTGGGCGAGGTCGACCTCTACCCCCTGCTGGGCAAGCTCGAGGGTCCCGCCCTCGATACCGCCGGTCTGAGCGGATACCTGGACTGGAATGTCGACTTCAACGGCACGGCCCGCCTGGCGAGCTTCCGCGGCGCCTACTCGGGCGATGCCGTCAACCCCGGTTGGCAGCCCAGCCTGGCGATCCGGCCGTAGGCCATCGAGCGGCTTCCCCCGTCCGGAGGTCCGGGCGGGGGAGCGAGCCGCCCTCGCAAATCGCCCGGCACCTCGGATCACCTGGCACCTATTGCGCGACGAAATCGCCCGGCACCTCGCCGGCTTCGGGTCACCTGGCACCTATTACGGATCACCTGGCACCTATTGCTGGGGGTTGGTGTCACCGGAAGCGGACGGTGCTTGGCCCGATCTCGACCGGCATGGATCGCTGGACGAAGTGCTATCCTTGATTCTCGCATCGCGATGCCGTTCAGTTCATCCACATAGACTCGGCGCATGTCTTCTTCGCATTCCTCACCCCCCGGCACCCTGGGTCTCCTCAAGGCTCCGACGGGGATCCAGGGTTTCGACGAGATCACCGGCGGCGGCCTGCCGCAGGGCCGGCCGACCCTCGTCTGCGGCAGCGCCGGCTGCGGCAAGACCCTCTTCGCCCTGGAGTTCCTCACCCACGGGGCGATCTCCTACGGCGAGCCCGGCGTCTTCATGGCCTTCGAGGAGACCCCTCCGGAGCTCGCCCAGAACGCCCGCTCGCTGGGCTTCGACCTGGACGGCCTCGTGGAGCAGGGACAGCTGGTCGTCGACTACGTCCACGTCGAGCGCAGCGAGATCGAGGAGACCGGCGAGTACGACCTGGAGGGCCTCTTCATCCGCCTCGGCTACGCCATCGACTCGATCGGCGCCAAGAGGGTGGTCCTCGACACCCTGGAGGCACTCTTCGGCAGCCTCGGCAACGAGGCGGTGCTGCGCGCCGAGCTGCGGCGGCTCTTCCGCTGGCTCAAGGACCGCGGGGTGTCGGCGATCATCACCGCCGAGCGCGGCGACGGGGCGCTCACCCGCCACGGCCTCGAGGAGTACGTCTCGGACTGCGTGATCCTCCTCGACCACCGGGTCTCGGAGCAGATCGCCACCCGGCGCCTGCGGGTGGTCAAGTACCGGGGGACGGCCCACGGCACCAACGAGTACCCCTTCCTGATCGACGACGGCGGCCTCGAGGTGCTGCCGATCACCTCTCTCGGCCTCTCCTACGACGCCTCGACCGAGCGGATCTCGAGCGGCGTCGCCGGGCTCGACGAGATGCTGGGCGGCGAGGGCTACTTCCGCGGCAGCAGCATCCTCGTCTCCGGCACCGCCGGCACCGGCAAGACGAGCCTCGCCGCGAGCTTCGCCGCCGCCGCCTGCCGGCGCGGCGAGCGCGCCCTCTTCTTCACCTTCGAGGAGTCGCGCCACCAGATGGCCCGCAACCTGCGCTCGATCGGCATCGACCTCGACCCGTGGATCGAGGCGGGGCTGCTGCGCTTCCACGCCGCGCGCCCGACGATGCAGGGCCTCGAGATGCACCTGGCGCGGATGTACCGGGAGATCCGGGAATACGAGCCGCGGGCCGTCGTCATCGATCCGGTGGGGAGCTTCATCGCCATCGCCACCCCGGCCGACGTCAAGGCCCTGCTCACCCGGCTGCTCGACTTCCTCAAGGAGCGCCAGGCGACGACCTTCCTCACCCATCTCAACGCCGGCGGCTCGGCCGCCGAGCAGACCGACTTCGGGATCTCCTCGATCGTCGACACCTGGCTGCTGCTGCGCGAGCTCGAGTCGGGCGGCGAGCGCAACCGCGGGCTCTACGTCCTCAAGTCGCGCGGCATGGCGCACTCGAACCAGGTGCGCGAGTTCAACATCACCTCGCGCGGCATCGAGCTGCTCGACATCTGCGTCGGTCCGGAGGGCGTGCTCACCGGCTCGGCGCGCCTCGCCCACCAGGAGCGCGAGCGCGCCGCCGCCGCCGTCCGCGCCCAGGAGGCCGAGCGCCGGCGGCGCGAGCTGGTCTCGCGGCAGCGCGCCGTCGAGGCCCAGATCGCGGCGCTGCGCGGCGAGTACGCCGCCCACGAGGAGGAGGTCGAGCGCCTGCTCGCCGAGGCGCAGGAGCAGCACGACCTCGCCGACCGCCAGCGCAGCGAGCTGACGCGGAGCCGGCAGGGGAGAGCCGTGCCGGCGCCGGTCGCCGGGCGGGAAGGAAAGGAGCTCTGAGGTGAGCGTCACGAGCCCCGCCGCGGCCGCCGGCGAGAGCTTCTGGGACCTGCGTCTCTACGTGGCGGGCCAGACGCCGAGGTCGGTCACCGCCCTGCAGAACCTGAAGCGCCTGTGCGAGGATCACCTCGCCGGCCACTACCGTATCGAGATCGTCGACCTGCTGAAGAATCCTCAGCTCGCGCGCGGCGATCAGATCCTCGCCATCCCGACGCTGGTGCGCAAGCTCCCCGAGCCGGTGCGCAAGATCATCGGCGACCTCTCGCAGACCGACCGCGTGCTGATCGGGCTCGACGTCCGGCAGGTCGGCAAGACCTAGGGGAGCGCGCTCGCGCCCGGCCTGCCGCTCCCCCGACCCTCCTCGATGCACGACGCCGAGAAGACCCGCGAGCAGCTCCTGGAGGAGATCGCCGGCCTGCGCGCGCGGCTGAGCGAGCCCGAGGAGACGCTCGAGGCCATCCGCGAGGGCGCCGTCGACGCCCTGGTCGTCACCCACGACGCCGCGGGAGAGCGGGTCTATCTGCTCAAGGAGGCCGACCTCCTCTTCCGCCTCGTCGTCGAGGAGATGAGCGAGGGGGCGGCGGTGCTGACCCCGGGCGGCGACCTCCTCTACGGCAACCGGCGGCTGGCCGAGATGCTCCACGTCTCGCCGGCGAAGCTCGCCGGCGCCTCGATCCGCGACTTCGTCGCCGGCGAGGCCCTGCCCCTCTTCGACGCCCTGCTCCACGTCGCCGCCCGCGGCACCGCCCGCGCGGAGATCGCGCTCCGCGCCGCCGACGGCGTGCGCGTGCCGGCCTATCTCGCCTTCAACGGCCTCGAGCCGGAGGGCTTCCCCGGCCTCTGCGTCATCGCCACCGATCTGACCGAGCAGAAGCGGCGGCAGGACCTCCTCGCGGTCGAGAACCTGGCGAGCTCGATCCTCGAGCAGGCGCTCGAGCCCGTCGTGGTCTGCGACGAGAGCGGCCTCGTCCGGCGCGCCAACGAGGCGGCGCACCGCCTCTGCGGCGGCAATCCGCTCCTCGAGCGCTTCACCGAGGCCTTCCCCCTGGTGCCGGCGGACGGCGCCGTCGCCCTTCCCATCGCCACCGCCCTCGCCGGGTCGGCGCTCCAGGGGGTCGAGGCGCGCCTGGAGCGCGACGGCCGCAGCTTCCACCTCCTGGTCTCGGCCGGCCCCTGGCGCGACGCCGAGGGGAAGCTCCTGGGCGCCATCTTCAATCTCTCCGACATCACGGCGGTCAAGGCGGTGGAGGCGGATCTGCGCCGGGCGAAGCGCGAGGCGGAGGCGGCGAGCAGCGCCAAGGACCGCTTCCTCGCCACCCTCTCCCACGAGATGCGGACGCCGCTCACCCCGGTGCTGGCGGCGCTGTCGCAGCTCGAGGCGACGGGCGAGCCCGCGGCCGCCCCCGAGCTGCTTTCGACTCTGCAGATGATCCGCCGCAACGTCGAGCTCGAGGCGCGGCTGATCGACGACGTGCTCGACCTCGCCCGCATCACCCGCGGCACGCTCGAGCTCGACCGCCGGGTGTTCGACCTGCGGCAGGTCGTCGAGCACGCGATGTCGATCTGCCGCACCCCGGAGGTCCTGTCGCGGCGAATCGCGCTGCGCGTCGCGACCGTGCCCGGCGAGCCGGACGAGCTGCCGGTGTGGGGCGACCCGGCGCGCCTGACCCAGGTGTTCTGGAACCTGGTCCGCAACGCCGTCAAGTTCACCCCCGAGGGGGGAGAGGTCGTCGCGCGCTGTTTTCAGGAGCCGCAGGCAGCCGCAGGAGCTGCAGGAGCCGGGGAGCCGCCGCCGGCTGGTCGTCGAGGTCGCCGACCGCGGCATCGGGATCGACCCGGAGTTCCTGCCGCGCGTCTTCGGCGCCTTCGAGCAGGGCGACGAGCGCGGCTTCGAGCGCCAGGGCGGTCTCGGGCTCGGGCTCGCGATCAGCAAGACGATCGTCGATCTCCACGAGGGGCGGCTCTCGGTGGTGAGCGGGGGGCGCGGCCAGGGGGCGACCTTCCGCGTCGAGCTGCCGTCGGAGCTTCCGGCGGCGGCCCCGGCATGCCGCCCGGCGGCGGCGGCGCCCGCCACCGCCGGTCCGCAGACGCCGATCCGCATTCTCCTCGTCGAGGATCACCAGGACAGCGCCGAGGCCTTGACGCACCTGCTCGAGAGCCAGGGGTACGAGGTGGCGGTGGCGGCGAGCGTGGCGCGGGCACTCGCCGTCGACTTCGACGAGGTCGATCTCCTGGTGAGCGACCTCGGCCTTCCCGACGGCAGCGGCCTCGACCTCTTGCGCGAGGTGAGCCGCCGCCGCCCTTCCCAGTCGCTCAAGGCGATCGCCCTCTCCGGCTATGGCATGGAGTCCGACCTGCGGCGCAGCCGCGAGGCCGGCTTCCGCGCCCACGTCACCAAGCCGGTCGACCTGGCGACGCTCCAGGGCGTCATCCAGCGGGTCCTCGCCGAGACCTAGGGCCTCGGCCCGTGCTAGAGTCGCCCCCGCGCTCGTCGTCGTAGGTTCCGCCCCATCAAGAGTTTAGGAAAATAAATTCGAGTCCTGGCGGCTCGCATCTGCAGGTTGATGTCCATGTGCTGATCCTCCGTACGGGATGAAGGGACGAGATGAGGCCCTCCGCTACCGCGATCCGCTGGGTGCTGTGCCTGCTGCTCACCGCCGCCGCGAGCCCCGCGGCGGTCCAGGCGTCTCAGGATGCCGCGCCGCCTCTCGACCCCACCGTCCTCAAACGGCTCTCCGTCGAGGAGCTGATGGAGATCGACGTGACGTCGGTCTCCAAGCGCAGCGAGCCGCTGTCGACCGCCGCCGCGGCGATCAGCGTCATCACCGCCGAGGACATCCGCCGCTACGGGGCGACCTCGCTGCCCGAGCTGCTCCGTCTCGCCACCGGCCTCGAGGTGGCGCGCGCCGACGGCCACACCTGGGCGATCAGCGCCCGCGGCCTGAACATCACCACGGCCAACAAGCTGCAGGTGCTGATCGACGGGCGGAGCATCTACACCCCCCTCTTCTCCGGCGTCTTCTGGGACGTCCAGGACACCTTCCTCAACGACGTCGAGCGCATCGAGGTGATCCGCGGCCCGGGGGCGACGCTGTGGGGCGCCAACGCGGTCAACGGGGTGATCAACATCATCACCAAGAGCGCGGCGCAGAGCCAGGGCGGGCGCGTCTTCGCCGTCGGCGGCGAGGGCGAGGGGGCCGCCGCGGGCCTGCGCTACGGCGGCAGGACGGAGGGCGGCACCGCCTACCGGACCTACGCCCGGTTCGAGCACACCGCCCCCCTCGTCTTCTCGAACGGCGCCAGCGCCCACGATCCCATCGAGCGCACGCAGGGCGGCTTTCGCGTCGACGGCGGCGGCGGCGGCGACGCCTTCACTGTGCAGGGCGACCTCTACTCGGGCTTCTACGCCGATCCGGTCTCCGCCGACGCCAGCCTCGACGGCGGCAACCTCCTCGGCCGCTGGACGCGGCGCACCTCCGACACCTCCGACTGGAAGCTCCAGGTCTACGTCGACCAGACCCACCGCTCGATCCCGCAGCTCTTCGCCGAGGAGCGGCGCACCTACGACCTCGATCTGCAGCGCCACTTCCAGCCCGGTGGCCGGCAGGACGTGGTGTGGGGGGTCGGCTACCGGGTGAGCGGCGACCAGGTGCAGAACAGCGACCTCGTCGCCTTCCTGCCCCCCGGATGGTCGAGACCCTGGTCAACGCCTTCGTGCAGGACGAGGTCGCCCTCGTCCCCAAGCGCCTGCGCCTGACCGTCGGCACCAAGCTCGAGCACAACGACTACACCGGCTTCGAGCTGCAGCCGAGCGCGCGGCTCTCCTACACCCCGAGCGCGGCCCAGACGCTGTGGGGAGGCATCTCGCGCGCCGTGCGCAGCCCCACCCGCATCGACACCGACGTCCGATTCTTCGCCGGCCCGTTGACCACCGTCGAGGGGAACCCCGACTTCCGCTCCGAGGTCGTCGTCGCCTACGAGCTCGGCTGGCGGGTGCAGCCGCTGCCCCAGCTCTCGCTCGACACCGCGACCTATCACAACGTCTACAGCCATCTGCGGAGCCAGGAGCCGACGGCGGACTCGCCCACCGGGTTCCCCATCGTCCTCGCCAACCTGGCCGGGGCGGAGTCCTCCGGTCTCGAGATCTCGGCCAACTACCAGATGACCGCCTGGCTGCGCTGGACCGCCGGCTACTCCTACCTCCACGAGCGCTTCTACCTGCAGCCCGGCAGCCACGATCCGACCGGCGGCACGGCGGAGGGCGACGACCCGCAGAACCAGCTCTCGCTGCGCGCCAGCCTCGACCTGCCGCACCGGGTGGAGCTCGACACCTTCCTGCGCCACGTCGGCGAGCTGCCGCAGCCCGTCGTCCCCGCCTACACCGAGCTCGACCTCCGGCTCGGCTGGGAGCCGGTGCCGCGCCTGGAGCTGTCCATCCTGGGCCGCAACCTGCTGCACGCCCACCACCCCGAGTTCGGTCCCGCGAGCCCGCAGCGCCAGGAGGTGCCGCGCAGCATCTTTGGACGGGTCGCATGGCGGTTCTGAGGGCTCCGGGCCGCACGGCAGTCCTCGCGCTCCTCGCGGCAGCCGCTCTCCTGGCTCCGCCGGCGCGCGCCGCCCGCCCGGCCGACTTCGAGTACGGCGTCAAGGCGGCGTTCCTCTTCAACTTCGCCAAGTTCGTCGACTGGCCGGCGGCCGCCTTCCCGGAGCCGCGGTTCAACCTCTGCGTCCTGGGCGACGACCCCTTCGGCCGCGTCCTCGACGACGTCGTCGCCAACGAGTCGATCGACGGGCGGCCGATCGTCGTCCAGCGCGGAGCGCGGCTCGCCGAGCTCAAGGGATGCCACATCCTCTTCGTCAGCCGCGCCGAGCGCGAGCGCCAGCGCGAGATCCTGGGCATGCTGCGCAACGGCAGCGTCCTCACGGTAGGGGACGCGGATGGCTTCCTCGCCGACGGCGGCATGATCAGCTTCTTCTTAGAGGCCAACAAGGTGCGCTTCGAGGTCAACCGCGCCGCGGTCGACAAGAGCCCGCTGAAGATGAGCTCGAAGCTCCTGCGGGTGGCGAGAGTCATGCCGTGACGCCGCTGCGCGACCTGCCCGTCCGCCGCAAGCTGATGCTGATCCTGATGCTGTCGAGCGGCGTCGCCCTCCTCCTCGCCAACGCCGCGCTCGTCGGCATCAACTTCGTCATCCTGCGGCGCAACATGGTGAGCGACTTGGAGACCCTGGCCGCCGTGGTGGCCGGGAACAGCACCGCCGCCTTGAGCTTCGACGATCCGAAGACGGCGAACGAGACGCTGGGAGCCCTGCGCGGCAAGCCGGCGATCGCCTCCGCCGGCCTCTACGAGCGGCATGGCCGGCTCTTCGCGAGCTATCGCAAGGCCGGCGGCGCGGCGCGGGTGCCCGCCGCCGCCGAGCCGCTCGGCTCCGGCTTCACCGGCGGCGCGCTGGTCCTCTGGGCGCCGGTCGTGCTCGACCGGGAGCGGATCGGCACGCTCCGTCTCGAGAGCGGCCTGCAGGACCTCTACGGGCGCCTCCGCCTGCAGGCGATGACCGTCTCCGCCATCCTGCTGCTCGCCGCCGGCGTCTCCTATCTCCTCTTCGCGCGGCTGCAGCGGCTCATCTCCGAGCCGATCCTCGAGCTCGCCTCGACCTCCCGCGCGGTCTCGGCGCGGCAGGACTACTCGCTGCGGGCCGAGAGGCAGGGCGCCGACGAGCTGGGGCAGCTCGTCGACGACTTCAACCGCATGCTGTCGCGGGTCGAGGAGCGCGACGCCGAGCTGCAGCAGGCGAGGGACGAGCTCGAGCGGCGGGTCGAGGAGCGCACGCGAGAGCTGGAGCTGGAGCTCGTCGAGCGGCGGCGCGCCGAGCGGCAGCTCGCCGAGCGCAACGTCGAGCTCGACCAGAGCAACCGCGAGCTCGACGATTTCGCCTACATCGCCTCGCACGACCTCAAGGAGCCGCTGCGCGGCATCCATAACTTCTCGGTCTTTCTCCTCGAGGACTATGGCGACAAGCTCGATGCCGATGGGCGTGCGAAGCTCGAGACGCTCCCCCGCCTCACCCGCCGGATGGAGGCGCTGATCGATTCGCTGCTCCAGTTCTCGCGCGTCGGCCGGGTCGACCTCGCGATCGACCGCGTCGACCTCGGCGAGATCGTCGCCTCGGTCCTCGAGTCGCTCTCCGTGAGCCTCGCGGAGCAGGGGGTCGAGGTGCGCCTGCCGCGGCCGCTGCCGACCGTGCGCTGCGACCGGGCGCGGGTGGGGGAGATCTTCCGCAACCTGGTGGCGAACGCGGTCAAGTACAACGACAAAGCCACGAAGTGGGTGGAGATCGGATACCAGGATGGCGGCGGGCCGGCCGGCGCGCCCGCCGGCCGCCGGCCGCCGGTCTTCTACGTGCGCGACAATGGCATCGGCATCCCGCGCAAGCACTTCGACGCCATCTTCCGCATCTTCAAGCGCCTTCACGGGCGCGACCAGTTCGGCGGCGGCACGGGGGCGGGCCTGACCATCGTCAAGAAGATCGTCGAGCGGCACAACGGGAGGGTCTGGATCGAGTCGACGGCGGGCGAGGGGACGACCTTCTACTTCACCCTGGAAAGGGGGGGCATGACGTGAGCGACACACCGAATCAATCGATCCTCCTGGTCGAGGACAGCCCGGAGGACTACGAGGCGACAGAGAGGGCCTTCCGCCGGGCGGGCTTGAAGAACCCCATCCACCGCTGCAGCGACGGCGACGAGGCGCTCGACTACCTCTTCCGGCGCGGCCGCTACGCCGACCCCGCCACCTCGCCGAAGCCGGGGATCGTCCTGCTCGACCTGAACCTCCCCGGCACCGACGGGCGCGAGGTCCTCGAGGAGATCAAGGGGAACGAGAGCCTGCGGTGCATCCCGGTCATCGTCCTCACCACCTCGAGCGACGAGCGCGACATCCAGGCCTGCTACAGCGCGGGCGCCAACAGCTACGTCCAGAAGCCGGTCGACCTCGACGGTTTCATGAAAGCGATCGAGCGCCTGAAGGGCTACTGGTTCGAAGTCGTCATCCTGCCGCGGGAGCCTTGAGTGCGAGGGAGCCGATGAACGCCGCGCCGCTCGCCATCCTGATCGTCGACGACAGCCCCGAGGACCGGGCGATCTATCGCCGGCTGCTGTCGCAGGACCGCGAGCAGGCCTACAGCTTCCTCGAGACCGACTCCGGCGAGGAGGGGCTGCGGCTCAGCCGCGAGCGGCGCCCGGACTGCCTGCTGCTCGACTACCGTCTGCCCGACACCGACGGCCTCGAGTTCCTCGACCGCCTGGCGGAGCAGACGGCGGACCGGCCGCTGCCGGTCATCGTGCTGACCGGCCAGGGCAACGAGGCGGTCGCCGTGCAGGCGATGAAGAGCGGGGCCGAGGACTACCTGCTCAAGGGGGAGATCTCGGCCGAGGGGCTGAAGCGCGCCGTCGCCAACGCCATCGAGAAGGTGGCTCTCCGCCGCGAGATCGTCGAGCACACCGCCGAGCTGGCGCGGGCCAACGCCGAGCTGAGGCGCGAGGTCGCGGTGCGCGAGCGGGCCGAGGAGGCCCTGCAGCGCACCCACGCCGAGCTCGAGGAGCTGGTCCGGCGGCGCACCGCCGAGCTGTCGATCGCCAACGTCGACCTCAAGCGCGAGATCGCCGAGCGCGAGCACGCCGAGGAGGAGCGGGCGCTCCTGCTGGTCCGCGAGCAGGCGGCGCGGCGCCAGGCCGAGGAGGCGAACCGCATCAAGGACGAGTTCCTGGCGACCCTGTCGCACGAGCTGCGCACGCCGCTCAACGCCATCCTCGGCTGGGCGCAGATGCTGCGCCTGACCGAGCTCGAGCCGGCCACCGCGCAGCGCGCCTACGAGACGATCGAGAGGAACGCCCGCGCCCAGGCGCAGCTCATCGGCGACCTCCTCGACGTCTCGCGCATCATCACCGGCAAGCTCCGCCTGGAGCTCGGGCCGGTCGACCTGCCGCGGGTGATCGAGGCGGTGCTCGACACGGTGCGGCCGGCGGCGGAGGCGAAGCGGATCGCCGTCGCCATCCGCTTCGATCCCGCGGCGAGCGCCGTGTGGGGCGACGCCGACCGCCTGCAGCAGGTGGTGTGGAACCTGCTCTCGAACGCCATCAAGTTCACGCCGACGGGCGGCCGGGTCGAGGCGGCGCTGCGGCGCGCCGGCGACCGCGTCGAGATCCGGGTGAGCGACAGCGGGGCGGGGATCGAGCCGGGGTTCCTCCCCTACGTCTTCGACCGCTTCCGCCAGGCCGACGGCGCCACCACCCGCACCCATGGCGGCCTCGGGCTCGGCCTCTCGATCGCCCGTCACCTGGTCGAGCTGCACGGCGGCACCATCGCCGCCGAGAGCGCCGGCGCCGGGCGCGGCTCGGCCTTCACCGTCACCCTCTCGGCGCGGCCGGGACCGGCCGCGGCCGGCGGCGACGCGGGGAGCGCGGCGGACGAGGGCGCGCCGCCGCCATGGAGCGAGGCCGGCACCTTGGCCGGGCTGCTCGTCGTGGTGGTCGAGGACGAGCCCGACACCCGCGAGCTCCTGGCGGAGGTCCTCGAGCGCTGCGGCGCCCAAGTGAGGGCCGCCGCCTCGGTCGCCGAGGCGCTGGCCGGGATCGCGCCAGGCGGCCGCCTGCCGCACGTCATCGTCTCCGACATCGGCATGCCCGACGAGGACGGCTACGTCCTGCTCCGCAAGCTCCGCGAGCGCGCTCCCGAAGACGGGGGCGAGATCCCCGCCGTGGCGCTCACCGCCTACGCGCGGAGCGAGGATCGCCACCGCGCCCTGGCCGCCGGCTTCGCCGCCCACCTCGCCAAGCCCGTCGAGCCCGCCGCGCTGGTCGCCGCGGTGGCGCGGCTCGCCGGCGCCGCGTCGAGAGCTCTCTAGGAGGACGCCCGTGCAGACTCGCCCACTCGGTTCCACCGGTCCCCGCGTCTCCGCCCTCGGCCTCGGCTGCATGGGCATGTCCGACCTCTACGGCCCGGCCGACGAGGCCGAGGGCATCGCGACCATCCATGCCGCCCTCGACGCCGGCATCACGCTCCTCGACACCGGCGACTTCTATGGCATGGGGCACAACGAGATGCTGCTGCGGGAGGCCCTGCGCGGCCGCCGCCGCGAGCGGGTCGTGCTGAGCGTCAAATTCGGGGCGCTGCGCGGCCCCGACGGCGCGTTCCTCGGCGTCGACGGGCGCCCCGCCGCCGTGAAGAGCTTCCTCGCCTACAGCCTGCGGCGGCTCGGCACGGATTACATCGACGTCTACCGGCCGGCGCGCGTCGACCCGGCGGTGCCGATCGAGGACACCGTCGGCGCCATCGCGGAGATGATCGAGGCCGGCCACGTCCGGCACATCGGCCTGTCGGAGGCCGGCGCCGGCACGCTGCGGCGCGCCCATGCGGTGCACCCGATCGCCGACCTGCAGATCGAATACTCGCTGCTCTCGCGCGGCATCGAGGCCGAGATCCTGCCGGCCTGCCGCGAGCTCGGCGTCGGCGTCACCGCCTACGGCGTGCTGTCGCGGGGCCTGCTGAGCGGACACTGGTCGAAGGAGCGCGCCGCGGCGCCCGGCGACTTCCGCGCCCACAGCCCGCGCTTCCGCGGCGAGAACCTCGACCGCAACCTGGCGCTCGTCGAGGCCCTGCGCACGGTCGCCGAGGCCCGCGGGGCCACGGTCGCGCAGGTCGCGATCGCCTGGGCGCTCCGCCGCGGCGAGGACATCGTGCCGCTGGTGGGCGCCCGCCGGCGCGACCGGCTCGCCGAGTCGCTGGCGGCCCTCGAGCTCGACCTCGGCGCCGACGACCTGGCGGCGATCGAGCGCGCGGTGCCGCCCGGCGCCGCCGCCGGCGAGCGCTACGACCCGCGGCTGATGGCGACGCTCGACAGCGAGAGGTGAGCGAGGGCGAGCCCCGGCTCGCCGGCCGCTCCGAGGCGCCGCTCCGCGCCTCGCCGCCCCCCGCGACCTGGCGCGCGCCTCGCCGTCGCGACCTGGCGCAAGGTTCGCAGGGTATCGCGGCATGACTCCGACCGCCCCGCAGCACACCTCGTCCGGTGACGAGCCGGAACGAACCGCGCGCGACGAGTTCCTCATCCGGCTCGGGCAGGAGCTGCGCGGACCGCTGGCGCCGATCTCGAACGCCCTCTACCTGCTGCGGCTGCGGCCCCGCGACCTGGCGACGGTCGAGTCGGCGCGGCAGGTGATGGAGCGGCAGGTCCAGCACCTCGTCCAGCTCGTCGACGAGCTCCTCGACGCCTCGCGCCTCAACCGCGGCACGCTGGCGCTCGAGCGCGCGGACGTCGACCTGCGGCGGATCGCGAGCGAGGTGGCCGACGAGCACCGGCCGGCCTTCGCGGCGGCGGAGGTCGACCTCGACGTGCGCCTGCCGCCGCGGCCGGTCTGGGTCTCCGGCGAGCGGGGGCGCCTCGCCCAGGTCCTCGCCACCCTGCTCGACCACGCCCTCCGCTCGACCGGCCCCGGTGGCCGGGTCGGCGTGCGGATCGACGGGGACGGGGAGTGGGCGAGCCTGGTGGTGCGCGACTCCGGCAGCGGCATCGCCGCCCAGCGGCTGCCGCGGCTGTTCGAGCCCCTGGCGCCCGATTCTCCGCCGGCCGACCGCGCCAGCGCCGGCGGCGGCCTGGGGCTCGGCCTGGCGGTCGCCAAGGGCCTGGTCGAGCTCCACGGCGGGACGATCGAGGCGGCGAGCGAGGGGATCGGCCGCGGGGCGGAGCTGACCGTCCGCCTGCCGCAGCTCGCCGCGCCGCGCGCCGAGAGCGGGAGGCCGCCCGCCGCGCCGCCCGCGGTCAAGCCGCTCTCCGTCGCCATCATCGAGGACGATCGCGACACCGCCGAGAGCCTGGGGGTGCTCCTCGAGCTCCTCGGGCACACGGTGTCCCGCGCCCACTCCGGGGCGCAGGGGGTCGAGCTGGTGAAGAGGGTGCGGCCCGACGTCGTCCTCTGCGACATCGGCCTCCCCGAGATGGACGGCTTCGCGGTGGCGAGGGCGCTGCGGAGCGATCCGGCGACGGCGCCGGCCCGGCTGATCGCGATCACCGGCTACGACCAGGAGGAGGACCGGAGCGAGGGCGAGCGCGCCGGCTTCGATCGCTACCTGATCAAGCCGGTCGATCCCGAAGCCCTGATCGCCCTCCTCGCCGCCTACGCGCGCGAGCAGGCCGCGGCCGCTCCGGCCGGAGCGGCCGCGGCGCCGGAGCCCTGAAGGAGCCCGCGGTCGGAGCGTACCCGTGCCGGTTTATCCGAACCTGCCCGGGTTTAGCCAAACCCGCGCCGGTTTAGCTAAACCCTCCCGCGGTTCGAGCATGCCGTGAGGCGGCACGACCAAACCGCGTGGCGGTATGGTCAAACCACGAGGGGGTTTGGCCAAACCCGGTGGGGTTTCATGGCTGCCGGGCCTCGGCACGCTCGTTCCCCGGCACGGTACGGCCGTACCGCGGCGTGGATGGCGATACCGCGGCGTGGTATCGCCATACCACGGCGTGGCGAAGCCAAACCGCGTGCCGGTTTGGCGGTTCCGCGTCGCGGCGAGGCGAAGACCTGGCGCGGTTTGGCCATGCCGCCGCGTCGTACCGCGAGGGCGCCGCGGCGCTTCGCCACGCGGCCCTCCGGCGAGCCCGATCGTCGAGCAGCAGCCGTCGCCGGGAGGGGCCGCCCGGGATTCCGGGCGGCCCTCGAAATCAAGCTATACGGTAATCGTCTCGCCGTCGAAGCCGGTGAAGGTGTAGCCGTTGAACCGTTCGTTGTAGGTGCCGCGCTGGTCGCGCAGGATGCTGATCGCGAGCTGCTGGCCGAGGCGCAGCGACCAGTAGGCGTCGGAGCGCCAGTGGACCCCGGCATGGTTGCGGCCGGTGGCGACGTTCGAGGCCAGCTTGTTGAGCTCGCCGCCGACGGTGAGCGGGGTGCCGGAGGAGCTGAGGTAGGGCTGGAGCGACAGGCCGTCGGCGCTCGCCACGACGGGTGAGGGGATGGCGAAGGTCTCGTCGAACACGGCCTTCAGGATGGTGACGCAGGCGCCGGCGACGGTCGCATGGCCGGCGCCGTAGGAGGGGTGCGTCGGCGACCCCTCGGGGAACGCCTGCGGGTGCAGGTAGGTGCCGTACTTGTTGAAGACTTTGGCCACCGCCGGCGAGTTGAGGATGTCGGGGTGGAGGACGCCGGGGTAGCGGTTGTTGGCGATCTGGTAGTGCACCAGGCCGCCGAACTCCTCCGGCCGCAGCCGGCGATGGACGAACCACTTCTGGTACCACTGGGCTTTCAGGGCGCGGTCCGCCACCTCGCACATCAGGGCCTTGAAGGCCGGCGGGCCGAAGGTGCCGAAGCCGTCCTGGGTGGGATCGCCGATGTAGGGATTGCCCGGATTGAAAGGGGCGCCGATGCCGCTCGAGTTGGGGTCCGACGGGTCGGGCGGGGTGATGAGGATCAGGCAGGCGTTGAAGTAGGCCTGGAAGAGGACGTCGACGTGGACGAAGGCCGCGATGTCGCGGCTGTTGCGGATGTAGCGGCGGCCATCGAAGGAGTTCGCGAGCCCCGTCGAGGAGCCGTTCTGCACGGTCCGCCAATCGTCGGTGCTGGTCAGGTAGTTGACGCCCGCGGTGTAGGTGCGCACCCGGTTGTCGACGAACTGGGAACCGAAGGGCGTCGGCAGGAGGAAGAACTGGGAGACGTAGGGACCGGTCGTGCCGCCGGGGAGGACGTCGCGAAAGAGGGTCTGCGCCGTCACCTGGCCGCCCTGCTTCGGGCCCTTGAAGACGGTCAGGGAGTTCAAGTTCGCGATCGCCTGGGCGGCGAGCCCGCTGGTCGGGTAGTCGGCGAAGTTGGTGTCCCGGAGGAGCGACATCCAGTAGAGCTCGACCGCCTCGCCGGCCTCCTCGGCGCTCGCCAGGGCCGGCGCCGCGGGGATGGCAAGCTGGTGGCTGTCGGTGCCCTCGAGGTCGAAGGCGAGGCCGGACTGGGGGTTCACCAGGTGGCGGCCGCCGCCGAGCTGGATGGCGTCGAAGTCGGCCGGGCGGCCGGTGTCCAGAGCGTGGAGGAGGGTTGCCCAGGCGTTCAGGTTGACCTCGCCGAAGCTGTTGTGCGGCAGGCCCTTGGTGTAGCTGCCGATCTTGCTCGGATAGAGCGCCTCGTCGCCGTTGGTCGGATGGGGAGGGATGGGGAGCTCGCGGTTGTACTCGGCGGCGGCGACGCGGATCTCGTAGGACTGCTCGCGGCGGCCGGTGCCCGGGCCGTTGGTGTCGGGGAGCGGGTTGAAGTCGGCGGCGGCGGTGCTGCCGCCCTTGATCAGCGGCTCGAGGCCGATGACGCCCGCCGTGCCCGCCGCCATCGTCGCGGCGGCGAGGCCGGTGCCGCCGAGGAACTTGCGCCGGCTGAATCTCGCCGGTGAGCCTGAGGTTGCCGTGTCCGTGCCCGATGACGCAGGTTGGCCGGTCGTTTCCATCGCCTTCTCCCTGGGAGCTCGAGTTTTTTACTACTCCACCTGAAGCTGAAGTGTGGAGCCTCGGCGCAAGCGGGACAGCCCAGGGATGACCCCAGCCTCACGGAAAAGCCGTCAAACTCCGCGCAGCATCGCCAGCAGCTCCTCGCGGCTGAAGATCTTGGCGAGCCTGGGGTCGTCCTCCTCGACGATCTCTTCCATCATGTGGCGCTTGCGGTCGATGATGGCGGCGATCTTCAGCAGGTCGCTTCCGGCTCGCCGCGCAGGTGCAGGAGCGCAGCGGCCGCGAGCTGCCCATCGCCAGCTCGACATAGATGGCGGCCGCCGAATCGGCGTCCGGCAGGGCGCGCCGCGGCACCAGACGGATCCCGGCGCGATGGAGCTCGAGGTGCGTGAAGGACGCCATGACCTTCCCTGAAGAGAGAAAAAGATCCGGCCCGAGGGGACGGAGAGGGAATTCTAGCGGAGCGGCTTGGCGGGGGGAACGGGATGGCTCGGTCCGCGATCGCCGGCCGAGGAAGCCCGATCGGCGAGCAGCAGCCGTCGCCGGTGCGCTAGACTGATCATCGACAGACGTGCGGAGACCTGAGCGATGTACAAGATCGACCTGGAGATCGAGCAACTGCCCGAGGGGCCATACCTCGGTACGAGCCCGGATCTCCCCGGGCTCGTCATACAGGGCGACACCGTCCAAGAGGTTCTCAGGCTGGCACCCGACCTGGCGCACGATTTGATCGCCGTGATGGTCGAGACGAACCAGCAGCTGCCGCCAGGCCTCGAAACGGTCACCGCTCCAGGGCGAGTGTCCGTCCTCGTCCCCGCGTGACCTACCTGGAGCTGGCTCGGCAGCTCCGCCGGCTCGGCTGCGAGCTGAAACGCCAGAGCAAGGGAAGCCATGAGGTCTGGCACAACCCGCGCCAGAATCGATCAGCAGTCATTCCGCGACACCCAGGAGATCTCCCGGTCGGGACGCTTCGGGCGATTCTCAAAGGTCTCGGCATCTCACCAGACGAGCTGAGCTCCCGGTAGCGGGAATCCCAGGACTGGAGGCGGCGGCTCCGCCCATGGCCCTCGAGCCGCCTGCCAATTCCGTTCATCCCCGGACTCGGGCCGCCTGGCGCGCCTGAGGGCGAAGAGCCAGGAGGAAGGATGAGCAAGGCAGAGCGTTTCCTCGTCGTCTACTCGGGCGTGCTGACCGCCGTCTTCGCGGCCACGGTCCTCTATGGCTTCGGCCCCTCTCAGCACGCGGTCTTCGATCGCATTACCGCGCATCGGATCGACGTCGTCGAGCCCGACGGCACCCTGCGCCTGGTGATCTCCGATCACGCCGAGCTCCCCGGCATCCTCTCGCATGGCAAGGAGAAGCCGTTCGCCCGGCCGCAGGCCGGCCTGCTGTTCTACAACGACGAGGCGTCGGAGGTCGGCGGCCTGATCTTCGGCGGGTGCCGCAACGCCGCCGGCGAGGTCGTCGACTCCGGCGGCAGCCTCTCCTTCGATCGCTACGGCGCCAACCAGATCGTGCAGCTCCTCGGCGTCGACGACAAGGAAGACCGCCTGGCCGGGCTCGCCGTGGCCGACAGCCCCTCGGGCTCCGAGGTCCACCGCCGCATCTGGCTGGGGCGGGGCGACGACGGCGCCGCCACGCTGGCGCTCATGGACGCCAAAGGCAGGAAGCGCCTCCAGATGCAGGTCACGCCGGACGGCGCCGCCAAGGTCTCCGTTCTGGATGGCGACGGCAAGGTGATCCGGGAGCTGCTGCCGGCAGGGGTGCCGGACCATCGTAGCGATCGTTGAAGCCGGATTCATCCGGCGCTCCTCATAGCACGGGCATTCATGCCCGTGCGGGGACGCCCTCCGTCCTGCCGGTGCGTTCCTGCATGACGGCCTGGACCGGATAACGGCCTGGGACGATCGGCACCTCCATCGAGCGCGCCCACCATTCCGCTATGCCTTGTGGGTGGTGGTCCTGCGGTTCACCGCATGCTCCACATCACGGACGGCGATGGCTTCTCGATATCGGCTCCCGAGCTCCTCTTCGTGCACGATCACGCGCGCTCGCGTCCCCGCACGGGCATGAATGCCCGTGCTATGAGGGGCGCCGGATGAATCCGGCTTTGCGATGACCGGGCCCCGTGCGAGCCCGCGTCTCCCTCCTGCCCATGCGGGCTCGCCCACCTTCGCCGCGAAACCCGCCGCCCGCCGGTCCCGTAAGGGGACCCATGAGCCAGCTCGCCCACGACCTCCGCTATGCCCTGCGGGTGCTCGGCAGGAGCCCCGGGTTCACCGCCGTGGCGGTGCTCACGTTGGGGCTCGCGATCGGCGCCAATACGGCGATCTGGAGCATCGCCAACGCGCTGCTCTTGAAGCCGCTGCCGTTCCCCCAGCCGTCGCGGCTGCTCGCGGTGGTGCGCCACTTCCCCGGCGGCGAGGCGTCGTCGATGTCGGTCCCCAAGTTCCGCTTCGTGCGCGACCACTCGCGCTCGTTCGCGGGGGTCGCCACGTACGACGTCCTCGGCTCGGGCTTCAACCTGGCGGGGGAGGGGCGCCCGGAGCGGATCGTCGGCTCGCGGGTGTCGCGCGATTTCCTCACCGTGCTCTCCGCCGCGCCCGTCGTCGGCCGCGACTTCCTCGCCGAGGAGGACCGTCCCGGCGCGCGCCGCGTCGTCCTCCTCTCGGACGGCCTCTTCCACCGCCGCTTCGGCGGCGACCCGCAAGTCGTCGGCCGCACGGTGCGGCTGAACGGCGAGAGCTACACCGTCGTCGGCGTCATGCCGCCGTCGTTCCGCTACCCGAGCCAGGCCGAGCTCTGGACGCCGCTCCAGATCGACCCGGCGAGCACCGAGAAGGCCAACTACCTGGAGGTCGTCGGCCGTCTTAGGCCGGGCGTGACGGCCGCCGCGGCGAGCGCCGAGGTCCAGCTCCTCGGCCAGCGGTTCTATGCCGAGAAGATCGCCGGCGAGACCTCCGACCCGCGCCTCGTATGGCGCGCCAAGCCGCTCGCCGAGCGCCTCTACGGGCCGCTGCGGCCGGCCGTCCTCGTGCTCATGGCCGCCGTCGGCTGCGTGCTGCTCATCGCCTGCGTCAACATCGCCAACCTGCAGCTGGCGCGCGCCGCGGCGCGGCGGCGGGAGATCGCCGTCCGCAGCGCGCTCGGCGCCGGCGGCGGGCGGATCGCGGCGCAGCTCCTCGCCGAGAGCGTCGTCCTCGGGCTCCTCGGCGGCGGCGCCGGCCTGCTCCTCGGCCTTGCCGGCCTGCGCGGGCTCCTCGCCGTGCGCCCGGCCGCCCTCGACAACCTGCTGCCGCTCTCGGACGTCGCGATCGACGGCCACGTGCTCCTCTTCACCCTCGCCGTCTCGGTGCTCTGCGGCCTCCTCTTCGGCCTCGCCCCCGCCTTCCAGGCGGCGCGCGGCGATCTCGCCGATCCGCTCAAGGAGGGCTCGCAGCGGACGACCGGCGGGATCGGCGGCCTGCGCACCCGGCGGGCGCTCGTCGTCTCCGAGGTCGCCCTGGCGCTGGTGCTGCTGACCGGCGCGAGCCTCCTGGTCAAGAGCTTCGCCGGGCTCCTCGGCACCGAGCCCGGCTTCGACACCGACCATGTGCTGACGATGAAGCTCTCGATGCCGGTCGCCCGCTACGGCGACCCCGCCGCGCTGGAGCGCTTCGCCCGCCAGCTCGTGGCGCGGGGAGAGAGCCTGCCGGGGGTGCGCGGCGTGGCGCTCGCGACCTCGCTCCCCATGGAGCCCGGCCCGGACCTGCCGTTCATCGTCGAGGGGCGCTGGAAGGGCGGCAAGGGCGCCGCCAACTCGGACGGCGAGCACGAGGGCGAGGGCGGGGCGCAGTACCGCGCCGTCAGCCCGAGCTTCTTCCCGACGCTCGGCATCCCGGTGCTCGCCGGCCGCAACCTGCGGGACTCCGACGCCGCCGGGCGCGAGCTGGTCGCGGTGGTCAATCAGGCGCTCGCCAAGCGCTATTTCCCCCGCCAGAGCCCCATCGGGCAACGCCTCCACATCGGCCTGCCGGACGTCCCCGAGCTCGCCGATCCAGCCCCGCGGACGATCGTCGGCGTGGTGCGCGACGTGCGCGAGCAGGGGCTCGACGAGAAGGCCCCGGCCCTCATCTACGTGCCGATCGGCCAGGTGCCCAGGACGCTGGCCGCGAAGCTCGTCGAGCTGCTGCCGATCTCGGTCGCCGCGAAGACCGCCCTGGCGCCCGGGTCGATCGCGCCGTCGCTCGAGCGCGAGGTGTGGGCGGTCGACCCCGAGCAGCCGGTCGCCGACGTCGAGACGCTCGACGTCATCGTCGGCCGCTCGCTCGGCCTGCAGCGCTTCGAGGCGGTGCTCCTGGGCTTCCTCGCCGTCGCCGCCCTCGCCCTCTCCGCCGTCGGCATCTATGGCGTGCTCTCCTATCTCGTCACCCAGCGCACGCGCGAGATCGGCATCCGCATGGCGCTCGGCGCCACCGCCGGCTACGTCCAGCGGCTGGTGCTCGCCTCCGGCCTCTCGGCGGTCGCGATCGGCATCCTCGTCGGCCTCGCCGGCGCCCTGGCGCTCACCCGCCTCCTCGCCTCGCTCCTCGTCAACGTCAGCGCCCACGACCCGCTCGCCTTCGTCCTCGCCGCGGCGGCTTTGACTGCCGTCGCCCTCGTCGCCGGCGGCCTCCCCGCCCGCCGCGCCAGCCGGATGGACCCGGTCCGCGCGCTGCGCCAGGAGTGAGGCCGCGCGCGTCGGTGATCGCGCTGCGGTCATAGGTCAATCCTCGCCCGGGACATCCACTGATTTGAGCAAGGCAGGTCCTGCAGAGGATCCGGCCGAGGCTGATGCGGTGGAAACGAACCAATCGGCGGCCCTCTGGCCTCGAACGACGACTGATTACTCAAGACCCCACTTCGGCTCCGGAGGTGCATCAAAGACGGATCGACGATAGATACGTATATACCGATATCAGATCGGTACCATTTCCTTGCTAAAGAGCTCGCAGTCTTCTAAGCTGCATTGGGATCCGAGCCCTCGCTAACATCTGGCTACCGGATGATAGTCGTGAGATGAGTGCAGCTCGATCGCGCAATGGAAACCAGATGGGAGAAGTGATGAGAACTCTTCTAATGGCGGTCGTAAAAGATCCAGAGGCTCTCGTCGGATGGAGCGCCTTTCTCGCGACATTCATCGCCTCGGTCATGGCAAACGAGCAAAAGGATCGACTTCGCCAAGGTACATTCGGAGCGATCGCGGGTACGACAGTGGGAGGACTTGCTGCTGTCCTCCAGAAAGAGCCGCAACTTCTTCTCGTGGGAGTATTTGGTTCTGCATGTGGCGCTGTCACGGGCTGGGTCGTATATCTCATCCTCTCTTTCCTGGCCAGCTGGAAATGGGCTCGCTCGCTAATTGAGTATCATGTTTCGGGTCTTAAGGGTGTCCGTGATCGTATTGACTTTGAAGATCGTCATCTTTTGATTTCGGCCTTGACAGTGTGGAGCCAGAATTACCGCGGAATGGTGCTCCGAGAATCACAGGTGATCCTGGCTGACCCTTCCGCCAAAGACTATAATCTGTGGGTGTCGTCGGCGCTACGAGGCTGGTTGACTTCACTTGTCGACGCGTTCAACCTTGTGTTGGATGCCTTAGCTGAGAAGCCGCAGTATCGCTCGCGTATTTCCCTGATTGTGTTTGGCTGCGAGAATGGGAAAGTCGTTGGACGGCACTGGCTGTCCTATGCGGGGGCGCGCCGAAGTCACACAAAGCAGAAGTTTGATGAAACTTCTGTGGCGTACCAAGTCCTCTCAGGGGGCAAGAATTCACCCTATTTCACGACGCTGAAGCATGCGAACCGCGACGGTCAAAATCGCGGAGAGAGATCCTATAGCTCGTTCTACGTCTTTCGCCTAAATGAGTATTCCGTGCTTTCGCTCGATTGGCCAGGGAAGATCGATGAACAAGACCAGTATGTAGATATCGCTCGTGGCTTACTCCACCTCGACGTAGCGCCGGCTATCGGAAAGCTATTGGACCACTGGCCATCTCCCCTGGCCTCAGAAGTCAAGCTCGATAACTGGCCCATTGCCACACAGGCGGAGAACCCACCGTTGCCGAATCGAGGTCTAGGGGGCGCCAGAGAGGACACGGTGGTCGTTGGAGATTCTCGATCTGCTCGACCGAGCGATTCACATGCGGAATTCGACTCTCTGTAGCCGAACCCCTCCCCATCCCGTCTGATCCGGTGCGGTGCGCCGTCCGCCCGCGTGCGGCGGCTCTGCGTCCGCGGCTAAGATGCCGGCAGGACTCGAGACGACGGCGGCGGGCCGGCGACCGGGCTCGACCGGGCGCGCGGCACCGCGGCGGAAGGAGGGGACGTGATCGCGGACTTCAAGAAGTTCCTGCTGCAGACCAACGCGCTCGCCCTGGCGATCGGCGTCATCATCGGCGCCGCGGTGGGGAAGGTGGTGACCTCGCTGGTGGGCGACATGCTGATGCCGGTGATCGGCCTCATCCTGCCGTCCGGCGGCTGGCGGGACCTCAAATGGGTGCTGAGCGTCAAGCCCGACGGCACGCCGGCGAACGCCGTCGCCTATGGCGCGTTCCTCGGCAACGTCGTCGACTTCGTCTTCATCGCCCTCGTCGTCTACCTCATCACCAGGGCATTCCTCAAGCCGGCGCCGGCGGCGGCGGCGCCGTCGACCAAGGAGTGCCCGGAGTGCAAGGAGCTCATCCCCGCCGCCGCCCGGAGGTGCCGCGCCTGCACCAGCCCGGTCGCTTGAGGGGGAGCTCGCCGGCGGCCCCTGGCCGCCGCCGCGCCTGGCCCCGCCTCCTGCCGCTCCTCGCGCTCGCCCTCCTGGCGCTCGTCGCGGTCGCGGCGCCGCGCGGCTGCGCGCCGCGGGGCTCGCTCGCCGCCCTCCGCGTCGAGGTGTCGTTCCCCGCCGCGCTGCGCGCCGCGCCGGCGGACGGACGGGTGCTGCTCGTCCTCTCGACCCGCGGCGGCGCCGAGCCGCGCACCCAGGTCGTCGAGAGCGCGGACAGCCAGCAGGTCTTCGGCGTCGACGCGCGCCGTCTGGCGCCGGGCGAGAAGGCGGTCTTCGACGCCGCGACCCTCGGCTTCCCGCGCGCCAGCCTCGCGGCGCTGCCGGCGGGCGAGTACTACGTGCAGGCGGTCTTGAACCTCTACGACACCTTCCACCGCGCCGACGGCAAGACGGTCGAGCTCCACGCCGACCACGGCGAGGGGCAGCGCTGGAGCGCCTCGCCGGGCAACCTGATCTCGACGCCGGTCAAAGTCGAGCTCGATCCGGCGCGCCAGCCGGTGCTCGCCATCGCCCTCGACCACGAGATCCCGGCGCTCGCGCCGCCGGCCGACACGCGCTACGTGCGGCACGTCAAGATCGTCTCGCCGCTCCTGTCGCGCTTCTGGGGCCGCCCGGTCGAGCTGGGGGCGGTCGTCCTCCTTCCCGCCGGCTACGACAGCCACCCGCGGGCGCGCTACCCGACGGTCTACTACTACGGCCACTACGCCGCCGACTTCTCGACGCCGGTGGGCTTCCTCGAGACCCGCCCGTCCTGGCTCGAGGAGCAGGAGGGCACTTCCCAGGAGTACGCCTACCGCCTCTACCGCGACTGGCGCTCCGGCCGGCTGCCGCGCATGATCGTCGTCGCGCTGCAGCACCCGAACCCCTACTACGACGACTCCTACGGGGTGAACTCGGCGAACCTCGGCCCCTACGGCGACGCCATCGTCCAGGAGCTCATCCCCTACGTCGAGAAGAGCTTCCGCGGCCTCGGCGAGCCCTGGGCTCGGGCGGCGTACGGCGACTCGACCGGCGGCTGGGCGGCGCTCGCGCAGCAGGTCTTCTATCCCGACGAGTACAACGGCGTCTGGTCGCTCTGCCCCGACCCGGTCGACTTCCGCGCCTTCCAGACGACCGACCTCTACGCCGACCCCAACGTCTACTGGCAGGACGGGCCGACCGGCCGCGCCCCGCGCCCGGACAGCCGCGACCTCGACGGCAACGTCCTCACCACGGTCGCGGCGATGAACCGCTTCGAGCGCGTCCTCGGCACCCACGGCCGCTCGGGCGACCAGTTCGACGCCTGGGAGGCGGTCTACGGCCCGGCGGGGGACGACGGCTATCCGCGGGGCGCCTGGGACAAGGCGACGGGGAAGATCGACCCCCAGGTCGCCGCCTACTGGCGCGAGCACTACGACCTGTCGCACATCCTGGAGCGGGACTGGCGGACGCTGGGGCCGAAGCTCGAGGGGAAGATCCACCTCACCGTGGGGGACAAGGACAGCTTCTACCTCGACGGCGCGGTCCGCCTCCTCGACCGCTTCCTCGCGGCGACGCGCCAGCCCGGCCGCGGCCCCTTCTACGCCGGCAGCGTCGAGATCGGCCGCAACCAGCCGCACTGCTACACGGGAGGCGACGGCGACGTGACCGGCAACCGCCTGTCCCTCAACCAGCGCCTCCTCCCCGCCATCGAGAGCCACATGCTGGCGACCGCGCCGGCGGGGGCGGACGTCAGGAGCTGGCGGTACTGACGACCCCGCACCCTCCCGAACCCCCTTCCAGGCGACCGTCCTCGGGACCCAACGGACCCAGTGCCCGCGCTCTTTAGTCCCCTCGCCGCGGATCGCCGCGCTCGGAGACCGGCACCCGCCAGGTGACGCGGTAGAGCTCGGCTCCCGGTCCACCGCCCGGCTCGAAACGCAGGTCGCGCCAGTCGAAGAGATGGGCGAAGCGCTCGAGGATGCGGCGGCCGCCGTAGGGATGGTCGTGCCGATCCTGGCGCTCGCGCCGATCCCCGCGGCCGTCCGCCGCCGTGGCGCGGGGCTCGTTCTCGATCGTGAAGACGAGCTCGCGGCGCACCCGGTCGAGGAGGATCGAGAGCCGCGGGCGGCTGCCGGGCCGGCCGTGGCGGACGGCGTTGCCGAGGACCTCGCCGAGGAAGAAGCCGAAGCCGCCGGCGAGCGGGCAGGCGAACCAGTAGTCGTCCGGCCAGTCGATCTCCACCCGGAAGACCGGGGCGTCCGCCGGCGGCGCGCCGGGGAGCGGCGCCAGCACGCCGTTGTCCCAGTGCAGCCGCGAGCGCAGCGCCGCGTCCTCCCGCACCCGCGCGCCGATCGTCTGGAAGCGCTCGATCGTCTGCCGCGCCTGCGCCGCCTCGACCGAGCTGTCGGGCGGCAGCGGCGGCGCCGCGTCCCAGCGCGCCAGGAGCCAGGCCGTCGCCTGCACCCGCCGCTCGAGGTAGGCGGCGAGCCAGGCGGCGAAAGGATCTCCGGCAGCCCCGCCGGCAGCCGCGCCGGCCGCCGCGCCGGACGAGCTCGCCAGCACGCTCGCGAGGACGCGCGCGAGCGTATCGACGCCATGGGTCAGCAGCCCCGAGAGGCGCTGCCGCTCGTCGGCGCGCGTCTCGGCGACCAGGTCGGCCGCGAAGAGGGCGAGGTCGGCGTCGGGCTCGAGGAGGAAGAGGACCCCCAGCCGGTGGCGCTCGTCGGCGTGCAGCGCCTCGATCGGCGCCGTCACCGCGACCGAGCGCACCAGGGCGTAGCGCGTCTCGAGAGCGCCGCCGGGCCCGCGCACCTGGAGCGGCACGCCGTAGGCCCGCCGCGGCTCGGGCGCCGCCACCTGCATGCGGTCGTAGTGGGCGCGGGCCCGTGGCTCGGGGGCGATGAGATCGGCCACCCGCGTGCCGCTCGCGATCCCCAGCCCCGCCGCCGCCCGGTTGCCATAGACCACCATGTCGGTGTTGGGATCGACCACCATCAGCGGCACCTGCATGGTGTTCAGGAGGTTCTCCTTCTCGGCGAAGGCGAGCTCGGCCCGGCCCTGCGCCGCGACGGCGCGGCGGCGGTTCGCCTCGAAGCCGGCGAGGAGGGAGACGAGGAGGAGCGCCAGGAGGGCGACCGGCAGCGCCGGGAAGCCGGGCTGGGCGGCGGGGAAGAGGACGAGGAGCCAGGTGGTGGCGGCGACCTGCACCGCGGCGACCGCGCCGCGCCCGGCGGCGACCCCCTGGTAGAGATAGAACGTATCGGCCGCTCCCCCCTGCCGCGCCTCGCGCGCGGCGAGGTCGGCGACGGCCGCCCGGAGCGCCGGGACGGGCGCTTCCGGTCGTCGGCCGCCGAGGCCGTGGAGCATGGCCGCCCAGGGACGGAAGGAGCCGGCGGGCGGCGGCGCGAGGTGGACGACCGCGGCGGTCATCGGCGGCTCGATGCCGGCGGCGAACCGCGGCCAGTCGATGCCGAAGGTCAAGTCGATGGCGAGCACCGCCTGGGCGCCGGCGGCGGGATCGGCGAGCGGCGAGAGGAGCGTCGCCACGACGCCCTGGCCGCCGAGGTCGAGATAGAGGCCGGACCAGTAGGCCTGCGCGGCCGGGTCGCGGAAGTCGAAGCGGAAGTCGAACTCGTTGGCGGCGAAGCTGGGGAGCTCCGCGAGCTTGCGGAACTCGCGCCCCTCGGCGAAGGCGCGCTCGCGCCCGGCCGCCGGATCCGGCGGGCCGCCGCCGGCGGGGAAGGGGAGGGAGACGAGCGTGCCGTCCTCGGAGACGGCGTAGATCCGCACGATCTGCGGCGCTCGGTCGCCGGGGAGGGCGGGGAGCGGATGCCGGGCGAGCGAAGCCTGGAGCGCGGCGGCCGTCGCCGTGAGGCGCGCCGCGGCGCGCGCCACGAAGCGGTCGGAGGGCGACGCGGCCGCGGTGCCGGCGAGGGCGCGGCGGCGGGTGACGACCAGGCGGCGGCCGCCCAAGTCGAGATAGCTGACGTCGCGGAACTGGAGCGGCGGCGAGCCGGCGGCGGGATCGCCGGCCTGCAGCGGGTCGAGGAGGCGGGCGGGCGGCGGCTTGCTCCGCGGGCTCGCGCGGCGGCCGCTCCCCCTCCGGGTGCGGCGAGCACCTCGCGGAGAGCGGTGAGCGAAGCGGGGAGGCTCGCCTCGTCGTGCCACGCGGCGAGCTCGCCGTAGAGCCGCGCCCGCTCGGGGTCGGCGATCTGGCGCCGGTAGCGCTCGAGCTCGACGTGGAGCCAGGCGGAGACGCCGGGGGTCTCGGTCGGCCGCGCCGGCATCTTGTCGGCGACGAGAGCGTAGACCGCCTGGGCGCGGCTCTCGCCGATCCGCCGCCGCCACTCCTCGCGGATCGAGCGCGCGGTCAGGATCGCGAGGAGCGCGAAGAGGACGACGCCCAGGTAGAGGAGGCGGGGACCGGGAGGGCCCGGCGACCGGCCGCGGCTCCTCGCCCCTCGCTCGATCCTCCGCTCGCCCATGTCTCTGGGCGCCAGTCTACAGCGGCGCGGCGCGCGCCGCGGGCTAGAATGGCTAGTATTGCCCTGTGACCGCGGGCTTTCCGGACCTCGCCTCGGACCTCGTGCGCGGGGCCGGCGCGCGGCGGCCGATCGTGATCGTGGAGGATCACCTCTACCACGTCACCGAGCTGCTCGCGGCGCTCGCCGCGGCGGCGCCGGACGTCGCCCGCCACGTCGGCGTCGTCTGCCTGGAGCGCCGCGGGCCGGACACCGAGCGCGCGGTCGGCGAGTGGCTCGCCGCCCATCCCGGGCTCGCGGTGGCGGCGGAGGTTGATGGTGCGCCGCCGCGCGCCGGGCTCTCGCCGCTCGACCCCGCGGTCTTCGCCAGCGCGCCGCGGCTCGCCGCGCGGCTGGCGGCGGCGCTGCGCCCCGGCGGCCTCCTGGTCCAGGACGTCCAGCTCCAGACGCTCGCCTTCCTCCCCGCCGATCGCTGGTGGGAGTCGATCTATCTCGCCAGCACCGTGCGCGGCACCTTCCCCGAGCGGCCGCCCGAGGTGCGCTTCCTCTCCAACAAGCGCGGCTACGAGGCGACCTTCGGCCGCGACCTGCACGAGGCCGGCTTCGATCCGCGCGACGTGATGGCCAAGGGCGACCTCGCGCGCGCCGTCGTCCCGACCCTCCTCGGCCACCTCGCCCGCCGCTTCCCGTCGAGGCTCGCCGCGGCCGGCGCGGAGGGGCCTCTGCCGCCCATCCGCCTGGGGCGCGAGGACCGCGCCGAGGTCGACGCCGCGCTCGACCTCGTCCTCTGGCAGGGGGACGACGGCGCGCTCGAGCTCGCCGGCCGCGCGGTGGCGCCGGCGCCGTCCGGCGGCCGTCTCGCCCTCAAGGCCGGCAGCCACGAGGCCGCCACCTGGCGCCGGCTGATCGACGACCGCCTCGCCGGCGGCCCCGGCGTGCCGGTCGTCGAGATCGGCGCCCGGCTGGCGCCGGAGGGGGCGGGGAAGCCCGAGGTCACCAACGCCGCGGCCCGCCATCTCCACACCCTCCGCGGCCGCCTCGCCGATCCCGCCGCCGTGGTGACCGCCGGCCACGCCTACCGGCTGGCGGAGCGCCTGACGGCGGGGATCGCGTCGCCGGTTCGCTGAAGGCAGGCGATCTGCCAATTCAGAAGCTGTCGCGACGGCGGGCCGCCTCCCGCCGCCTCCGTTCCCCTCCCGCACCTCGGGCGAGGCCGCCCGAGGTGCGGGCATAGTCCCGCCGTTTCCCCTGCCGCTAGCCTCCCGTCCGAACGATCGCCACCTACCGGGAGGTGCCCCAGTGTCCAGCCAAGCGTCGAATCGACCGGCGACTCCACGGTCGAGCCGGGCGTCCAGCCGAACGCCCAACCCCCTCTTCGCCAAGAAGCCCCTCTCCCTGCTCCTCGCCGAGGTCGAGGGCGAGCAGCGGCTGCACCGGGTCCTCGGGCCGGTGCAGCTCACCGCGCTCGGCGTCGGGGCGGTCATCGGCACCGGGATCTTCGTCACCACCGGGACCATCGCCCGGCAGACGGCGGGTCCCGCGCTCGCCGTCTCCTACGTCGTCGCCGGGCTCGCCTGCGTCTTCGCCGCCCTCTGCTACGCCGAGTTCGCGGCCATGGTGCCGGTCGCCGGCTCGGCCTATACCTATGCCTACGCGACCCTGGGCGAGCTCTTCGCCTGGATCATCGGCTGGGATCTCGTCCTCGAGTACGCGGTCTCCTCGGCGGTGGTCGCGACCGGCTGGTCGGGCTACTTCCAGAGCGTCCTCGGCAGCTTCGGATTAGCGATCCCCAAGGCGCTCGCCGGCCCCGTCGTCCAGTATGACCCGGCCCTCGGCCACCTCGTCGCGACCGGCGCGGTGGTCAACCTCCCGGCGCTCCTCGCCGCCGCCGGGGTGACCCTCGTCCTCATCGCCGGCATCCGCGAGAGCGCGGGGTTGAACGCGGTCCTGGTCGGGATCAAGGTCGCCGCGGTGCTCCTCGTCATCGTCGTCGGCGCGCGCTACGTCGTGCGCGCCAACTGGCACCCCTTCGCGCCCTACGGCTGGACCGGCCTCTCCTTCTTCGGCCACACCCTCTTCGGCAAGACCGACGCCGGCGGCCAGCCGGTCGGCATGCTCGCCGGGGCGGCGCTCGCCTTCTTCGCCTACATCGGCTTCGACTCGGTGTCGACCCACGCGGAGGAGGCGAAGAATCCGCAGCGCGACGTGCCGATCGCCCTCATCGTCTCGCTCGTCCTCTGCACCGTGCTCTACATCGGCGTCGTGATGGTGGTGACCGGCATGGTGCCGTACCGGGAGCTCGACCTCGCGGCGCCGGTGGCCGAGGCCTTCCGCCGCGTCGGCCTGCCGTGGGCGCAGTTCGTCGTCGCCGCGGCCGGCGTCGCCGGCATCACCTCGGTGCTCCTGGTGACGATGCTCTCCCAGGCCCGCATCCTCCTCGCCATCGCCCGCGACGGCCTCCTCCCGGCCAGCTTCTTCGCCGCCATCCACCCGCGCTTCCGCACGCCCTGGAAGTCGACGCTCGCGACCGGCCTCTTCGTCGCCCTCCTCGCCGCCTTCCTGCCCATCGGCGTGCTCCTGCTGCTGGTCAACATGGGGACGCTCCTCGCCTTCGTGCTGGTCTCGGCGGCGGTCCTCATCATGCGCCGCACCCACCCGGAGGCGGCGCGGCCGTTCCGCGCCCCGCTGGTGCCGCTGACGCCGATCCTCGGCATCGCGAGCTGCCTCCTGCTGATGTTCTCGCTGCCGCCCGAGACCTGGATCCGCCTCGTCGTCTGGCTGGGGCTCGGCTTCGTCCTCTACTTCACCTACGGCCGCCGCCACAGCCATCTGCGGCAGTGGGAGGTCGGGAAGCGGGAGTGAGCGGCGCCGAAGAAGTCGAGCCCGGTCGTCTGGCCTTGGCGCAGATCCTTCTGGTAGGGGCGGAGCTTGCCTCCGCCCGCAACCGCGGCAGGCCATCAATCCTGGCTACGTTCTGCGGACCAGGGCGGAAGCAAGCTCCGCCCCTGCCAAGACGGTTGTCTTGGCGGCGGACCGCCGAGTCCGTTCACGGCGGACTTGTGGCGGCACCGCGGTAGGCTGGGGTGAGCGCAGCGAACCCCAGCACCGGCTGCGCCTTCCGTCCGCACCGCCATCCCCGTTTCAAAGCTGGGGTTCGCTGCGCTCACCCCAGCCTACGCGCTGGCTGGCGAGGGCTCTAGCCGCGGGCCCGGCGTGAGCGGAATCAGCCGCCCTAGCGTGGATCCCGAGCCGGTAGCTCGCCGAGCCGGGCACGGAGGGCCTCGACTCGGGCGGCGTGCTTCTCGGCGTCGGGATGCCCGATGTCCTGCTCGTACTCCACGCAGAGATCCATGAGCGAAACCGCTCGACTCAGATCGCCCTCCGCCTCATAGATCAGGCCCAGGTTCCAACTGGTTATGACCTCGCCAGAGCGATCGCCGATCTCGCGGGCGATGGCGAGCCGCTGCTCGTAGAGCTCGATGGCGCGGCGCGGCTCGCCCAGATCCGAGTAGGCGACGCCCATGTTGCCGAGGGCCTTGCCCTCGCCGTAGCGATCGCCGATCTCGTGGGCGATGGCGAGGCACTGCTCGTAGAGTTCGATGGCGCGGCGCGGCTCGCCGAGATTCGTGTAGGCGATGCCCAGGTTGCCGAGGGCGTTGCCCTCGCCGCGGCGGTCGCCGATCTCGCGAGCGATGGCGAGGTCCTGCTCGTAGAACTCGATGGCGCGTCGCGGCTCGCCGAGATTCGCGTAGGCGAGGCCCAGGCTGCCGAGAGCGACACCCTCGCCGCGGCGGTCGCCGATCTCGCGGGCGATGGCGAGGGCTGCTCGTAGAGCTCGATGGCGCGGCGCGGCTCGCCGAGATCCACGTAGGCGTTGCCCAGATTGCCGAGGTGGACTCCCTCGCGGGAGCGGTCACCGCGCTGCCGGGCGGCTTCCAGCGCGGCTTCCCTCCAGCGGATCTGCTCCCGCGGGTGGAGGCGCAGCGGAGTGCAGTACGTGCCGGCATTGGGGTAGTGATCGCAGAGAACCGCGGCGGGCTCGGCGTGCTGTGAGTGGGCGGCTGTCCAGGCCTGACCTGCCTGAATTAAAAAGCAATCCCCCGGCTTTGCCGGGGGACTCCTAAAGTTTGACGTTTCCGGGAACAGGCGACAGAACTCCCTCTCGTGAACCGCTCAAGGTCTTCCGAGAGGGAGTCAGATGGACAACAACGAAGCCTAAGCCACACGAGATGGGAGTGCAAGTTCCACGTAGTGTTCATCCCGAAGTACCGTCGCAGGGCGCTGTACGCCGAGCTACGGCAACACCTTGGGGAGGTATTCCGAGAACTCGCGGCGCAGAGGCAGAGCCGCATCGAAGAAGGACACCTGCTCAGCGACCATGTCCATATGCTGATCTCGATTCCCCCGAAGTACGCGGTGGCGCAGGTGGTGGGCTACCTCAAGGGGAAGAGCGCGATCCATGTCGCCAGGTCGTACGTCGGGAAGCGGCGAGATTTCCGGGGCCAGCACTTCTGGGCGCGAGGGTACTTCGTTTCAACCGTAGGTCGAGACGAGCAAGCAGTGCGCCAGTACATCCAGCAGCAGGAGGTCGAAGACCGGAGGCTCGATCAGTTGCAACTTCTATCGTAGCCGCCTTTAGGCGGCTCAGGATTCAAACCGCTTTGAGCGGTTCACATCTTTCAAGCCTCCGGCTTTGCCGGAGGTATCTGACTTAAAAAGCAATCCCCCGGCTTTGCCGGGGGACTCCTAAAGTTTGACGTTTCCGGGAACAGGCGACAGAACTCCCTCTCGTGAACCGCTCAAGGTCTTCCGAGAGGGAGTCAGATGGACAACAACGAAGCCTAAGCCACACGAGATGGGAGTGCAAGTTCCACGTAGTGTTCATCCCGAAGTACCGTCGCAGGGCGCTGTACGCCGAGCTACGGCAACACCTTGGGGAGGTATTCCGAGAACTCGCGGCGCAGAGGCAGAGCCGCATCGAAGAAGGACACCTGCTCAGCGACCATGTCCATATGCTGATCTCGATTCCCCCGAAGTACGCGGTGGCGCAGGTGGTGGGCTACCTCAAGGGGAAGAGCGCGATCCATGTCGCCAGGTCGTACGTCGGGAAGCGGCGAGATTTCCGGGGCCAGCACTTCTGGGCGCGAGGGTACTTCGTTTCAACCGTAGGTCGAGACGAGCAAGCAGTGCGCCAGTACATCCAGCAGCAGGAGGTCGAAGACCGGAGGCTCGATCAGTTGCAACTTCTATCGTAGCCGCCTTTAGGCGGCTCAGGATTCAAACCGCTTTGAGCGGTTCACATCTTTCAAGCCTCCGGCTTTGCCGGAGGTATCTGACTGTTGGGCCACTCCGTGTCAAACAGCCGCAAGCCTCGAAGGAGGGCGCCGCCGCCTTCCTTGTAGAGCCGATCGGTTCGCCACAGGACCTCCAGATAGTGGGCGGCGTGCCGGAGCTCTGCGATGGCGGCCTCCTCGCCGCCGAGCCGGCCGCGGGCGAAGAGGCGTGCCAAGTCGTGCAGCCGGTAACGCCCGGCCTCCCACTCGACCAGGCTGGCCGTCAGCAGCTCGCCCATCGCGGCGTTCGCCGCGTCGGGCTCCAGTTCCCACACCGCCGCGGCCGCCTCGCGGTCGAACGTCGCGGGGAAGACCGCGAGCCGGCACCAGAGCCGCCGCGGCTCCTCGCCGAGGAGCGTGAGGCTGACCTCGAGCGAGGCGTCCACCGGCCCAAAGCGGTGCTCTGCCCGCGCCAGGCTGCGGGCGTAGTCGGCGGGGGCGAGGTCCGGCCGGTCGGCGAGGGCGCTCCCGGCCAGGCGCAGGGCGAAGGGCAGCCGGCCGCAGAGCCCCGCGATCTCGCCGGCGTCCTCGCCGATCGTGGGAGCGATCCCCAGGAGCAGGGCGCGGGCATCCGCCTCCGGCAGCTCGCCGAGATCCCGCGTCGCCGCTCCCGGCAGGTGGAAGTGGGAGCGCGAGGTCACCAGGAGGGCAGAGCCCTCGGGCGGGATCAGCGGCTCCACCTGCTCGTTGCGCGCCGCGTTGTCCATCAGCAGCAGGACGCGGCGGCCGTGGAGCACCGTCCGGTAGAGCCCCGCGAGCTCGGCGGCGCCCTCCGGCAGGCGGGCCTCCGGCAGGAAGGAGCGGATCACGTGCGCCATGGCCTGCGCCGGGGAGAGCGGCGCGGCCGCAGTCACTCCTGTGCTCACCCCCTGGAGGTCGAGGAAGATCTGGCCGTCCGGGTACCGGGGCGCTAGCTCTCCGGCGAGCTTGAGCGCCAAGGCGGTCTTCCCCACGCCGCCCAGGCCGCGCAGGCCGAAGACGGCGATCGGCCCGCCGTCGCCCGCCGCCGCCCGCAGCGCGGCGAGCTCCGCCTCGCGGCCGACGAAGTCGGCGGGAGGCGAGGGGAGCTGCCGGGGGAGGAGAGCGCCGGAACCGGGAAAGGGGATCTCCTGGGGAGCCATCCGCGGCGCATGGCCGGCGGCACCGGCCGCCATGGAGCTCCCCGGAAACGCCGGCTTCGTCTCCGGCTTCGCCCGCTCGGCGAGGCCGCCGAGGAGCGCCGCTGCCGCCTCCTCGGCCGAGAGCCCGACGAGATCGATGTAGATCACCGGTCCCAGCAGGCCGGTGGGCTCGCAGGGCGTCACCCGGACGGGGATCAGCTTGCGCGCCGCGCCGCGCGGGTCCGCGCTGAAGGCGGCCGCCCACTCCGCCTGCGTGTACTCGGCCGCGAGGTAAGCCGGCGACAGCACCATGATCGTCTGACGGGCGCCGGAGGCGGCCTTCTGCATCTCCAGCACGAAGTTCGAGCCAGGACGGAAGTCCCACGCCTGGAGGACGGTGGTGTGGCCCCGCTCCTCCAACGTCCAGGCGATCCACTCCGCCCAGATCCGGTCCTGGCGGTTGTAACTGACGAAGAAGTCGAGCACGGTCGTCTGGCTTGCGAGGGCTTTAGCCGCGGGGGCGGCGCGAGCGGGGCCTGCCGCCCTTGCGTGGACCCGGGTCGGAGGCTCGCTGAGCCGGGCACAGATGGCGTGGACCAGAGCGGCGTGTTTCTCGGCGGCGGGATGCCCGATCTCCCGCTCGTACGCCACGAAGAGCCCCATGAGCGAAACCGCTCGCCTCAAATCGCCCTCCGCCACATAGATCACGCCCAGGTTCCAATTGGCTTTGGCCTCGCCGTCGCGATCGCCGATCTCACGGGCGATGGCGAGGTGCTGCTCGAAGAGCTCGATGGCGCGGCGCGACTCGCCGAGATTCGCGTAAGTGAGGCCCATGTTGCCGAAGGCGGCACCCTCGCCGTCGCGATCGCCGATCTCGCGGGCGATGGCGAGGCGCTGCTCGAAGAGCTCGATGGCGCGGCGCGGCTCGCCGAGATCCGCGTAGGCGGGGCCCAGGCTGCCGAGGGCGTTACCTTCGCTACGGCGGTCGCCCATCTCGCGGGCGAGAGCGAGGACCTGCTCGTAGAGTTCGATGGCGCGTCGCGACTCGCCGAGAACCCGCGTAGGCGCTGCCCAGGTTGCCGAGGGTGTAGCCCTCGCCGCGGCGGTCGCCGATCTCGCGGGCGATGACGAGGCACTGCTCGTAGAGCTCGATGGCGCGGCGCGGCTCGCCGAGATCCAGGTAGGCGAGGCCCAGGTTGCCGAGGTGGACTGCCTCGTGGGAGCGGTCACCGCGCTGCCGGGCGGCCGCCAGTGCGCCTTCCCTCCAGCGGATCTGCTCCTGCGGGTGGAGGCGCAGCAGAATGCAGTATGTGCCGGCATCGGGGTAGCCGTCGCAGAGAGCCGCGGCGGGCTCGTCGTGCTGCGAGTGGGCGGCTGCCCAGGCCTGACCTGCCTGAATGTTGGGCCACTCCGCGTCAAACAGCCGCAAGCCTCGAAGGAGGACGGCGCCGCCTTCCTTGTACAGCGCGTTCGCCCGCCGCAGAACCTCCAGGTAGTGGGCGGCGTGCCGGAGCTCCGCGACCGCCGTCTCTTCGCCGCCGAGCCGGCCGCGGGCGAAGAGGCGCGCCAGGTCGTGCAGCCGGTAACGCCCGGCCTCCCACTCGACCAGGCTGGCCGTCAGCAGCTCGCCCATCGCGGCGTTCGCCCTGTCGGTCTCCCTCTCCCACACCGCCGCGGCCGCCTCGCGGTCGAACGTCGCGGGGAAGACCGCGAGCCGACACCAGAGCCGCCGCGGCTCCTCGCCGAGGAGCGCGAGGCTGACCTCGAGCGAGGCGTCGACCGGCCCGAAGCGGTGCTCCGCCCGCGCGAGGCTCCGGGCGTAGTCGGCGGGGGCGAGGTCCGGCCGGTCGGCGAGCGCGCTCCCGGCCAGGCGCAGGGCGAAGGGTAGCCGGCCGCAGAGCCCGGCGATCTCGCCGGCGTCGTCGCCGATCGTGGGAGCGATCCCCAGGAGCAAGGCGCGGGCATCCGCCTCCGGCAGCTCGCCGAGATCCCGCGTCGCCGCTCCCGGCAGTTGGAAGTGGACGCGCGAGGTCACCAGGAGGGCAGAGCCCTCGGGCGGGATCAGCGGCTCGACCTGCTCGCGGCGCGCCGCGTTGTCCATCAGCAGCAGGACGCGCCGGCCGTGGAGCACCGAGCGGTAGAGCCCGGCTAGCTCGGCAGCGCCCTCCGGCACGCGGGCCTCCGGCAGGAAGGAGCGGATCACGTGCGCCATGGCCTGCGCCGGGGAGAGCGGCGCGGCCGCGGCCGCTCCTGTGCTCACCCCCTGGAGGTCGAGGAAGATCTGGCCGTCCGGGTAACGCGGCGCGAGCTCTCCGGCGAGCTTCAGCGCCAGGGCGGTCTTCCCCACACCGCCCAGGCCGCGCAGGCCGAAGACAGCGATCGGCCCGCCGGCGCCCGCCGCCGCCCGCAGCGCGGCGAGCTCCGCCTCGCGGCCGACGAAGTCGGCGGGAGGCGAGGGGAGCTGGTGGGGGGCGGAGGGTTGGCGCGGCTCCGTCGGCGCGGGCACGGCGCGCGGCGAGCGGGGACCGGATGGGCTCTCCGGACGGCCATCCTGCCCTGCCAGGCGCAGGATCTCCTCGGCGATCGCGGCGAGCTGCTTGTTTCTCTGGTTCCCCCGGAAATCGGCGAGCGGCCTGCCGTCGCGCGGCCGGGCGTTCATGGGCCGCAGGAAAGCGACATGCTGCCAGAGGCAGGAGGTCACGATCACCGGCACGACGTGCAGGCCCTCCCGCTGCCGCCGCTCCAGCAGGCGGGGCACCTCGACCTCGCGGATGAAGGGGGAGCCGAGGAAGTGCCGCGTCACCAGCAGCACGGCGACCTGGGCGCTCGCCAGGGCGCGCTCGATCTCGGCGTACCAGTCGCCTCCGGCCGCGATCCGGCGGTCGTCCCACACCGCGAGCAATTCCTCCGTCTCGAGGACGGCCAGTTGCTCGACGAGCCGGTCTTTCCACCGCTCGTCCAGGTGGGAGTAGCTGACGAAGACCTCGGGCTGAGGCATTTCAAGGAATTGTAACCGGCCGCGGCCCGTGCAGCCGCGGCGCGAGCGGCCCGGCTCGCGATCTCGCCAGGCGAACGGCCGGCGCCGCGCGGTCAGCCGCAGGCGGTATCCTTGAAGCAAGCCTTAGGCGCGGAGCTCGGTAGCAGATGCTGCAGACGCCCGGCGGGGCAGCCGACGTCAGGAGCTGGCGGTGCTGACGGGCGCGGACGCCGCCGCGTCGACCGGCGCGACGGGCTCGATGGCGGCGAGGAAGAGATGGCCGGCGCGGCGGAGGCGCCCGGCTTCGGCCGCTTCGCCCAGCCGGCGCTCGGCCTCGCCGGTGTCGAGGCCGGTTCCTTCCGCCGCCTCGCGCGCCGTGATGCGCCCCCGGACGGCGTAGTCGAGCGGATCGGCGGACGGCGGCTGGGCGACCAGCGGCTCGAGCTCGGGCGCCATCTGGGCGATGGCCTCGGCGAGGGCGCTCCAGGGCGGTAGCCGACGAGGGCCGCGCTCCGCCCGCCGGGGCGGCCGAGGACGAGGGTGGGGAAGCGGGAGATCCCCAGGTAACGGGCTTCTTTCAAGTCGTCGCGGAAGAGGGCGCCGGCCGCCTCGCCCGCCAGGTCGCGGGTGAAGCGCGCGAGGTCGAGCGCCCGCGGCGCGTCGCGGGCGAGCTCGCCCGCGATCTCCAGGAGGACGTCGCGGCGGGCGATGTTCCGGCGGTCGAGCATCACCGCCTCGCGCAGGCGCCGCAGGTAGAGCGCGCCGCCCGCCGCGCTCTGGCGCTCGGCCGCCTTGACGGCGAGGCAGGCGGGGTAGGAGGAGGCCGGCGGGTCGTCGCGCCAGACCGCCTCGTCGATCGGCATGCCGGAGAGCTCGGCGACCGAGATCCAGGCCGGCGCCATCTGCGCCGGCCGGTGGATGTCGTTGACCGAGTCGGAGAAGCTCCGCCAGTCGGGGAGGAGGCCGCCCATCGCCGTGCGCACGGCGAGGCGGTCCCCCAGCGACCGGCGCAGGCGCCGCCACGGCGCCTCGAAGGCCCAGCTCCACGAGCAGAGCGGGTCGGTGTAGTAGGTGCCCTCGAGGCGGCCGGGCGGCATGGCGTCAGCGCCCGCGGCGCGACCGCGAGGCTCCCCCGCCGACCGGCTCGGGCTCGGGCGCCATGGCGTACTCGGACCACGCCATCTCGCCGCCGCCGGCGCCGGCCGAGAGCACCTCTTCGCTGCGCCGCTTCGAGAGCTGCCGGTTCTTCTTCTCGACCTCGGACTGCGTCTGCTGGGTGCCGCGGATCGGCTCGTCGACCAGGCCCTGCGACTCGACGACGTAGCGCAGGGGATCGGCGATGTACTCCCACTGCTCGCCCTTGCCCCACGGCCCCTGCCCCTGGTTCCACGGCCCGCGCACGTCGGTGCCGTTCGACATGTTGAAATAGGTGTGGGTGAAGCGCGGATCGCCCTGCAGGATGCCGGGCGGGAAGTTGGGCTCGATCGTCTCGAGCGCGGCGGAGAACATCTGGAAGTGGGCGATCTCGCGCGTCATCAGGAAGCGCAGCGAGTCCTTGACCAGGGGATCGTCGGTGAACTTCAGGAGGTATTCGTAGACGATCTTCGCCCGCGACTCGGCGGCGATGTTCGAGCGCAGGTCGACGGTCAGGTCGCCGTTGGCCTGGACGTAGGTGCCGTTCCAGGGCACCCCCCCGGCGTCGGTCAGCTTGGGGCCGCCGCCGGTGAGGATGAAGAACTGCGGATCGGTCATCGCCTGGTGGATGTAGTCCTCCTTCTCCCCCTTGCCGCGCAGCAGGCGCATCAGGTCGCTCGACTCGGCGGCGTTCTTGAGCTCGCCGTTGATGCCGTCGAGGAGCATGGTGATCGTCGCGCCGACGATCTCCAGATGGCTGAACTCCTCGGTCGCGATGTCCATCAGGAGGTCGTACTTGTCGGGGTACGGCTTCTTGGCCGCGAACGCCTGCACGAAGTACTGCATGGCGGCCTTGAGCTCGCCGTTGCCGCCGAACTGCTCGAGGAGCAGGCGGGCGAACGCCGGATCGGGGGCGGAGACACGGGCGTCGTACTGGAGCTCTTTGACGTGGTAAAACATCGATACCTTCTTTCCGCGAGAGGACGTTTTTACCTGCGGCGCAACCCTCGGAGCTGCCCTCTCGCCTCGACGTCGAGGCGATGGCGGCAGGAAGAGCAAGGCATGTGCCGCCCGGCGCGGGCGCGCGCCGGCCGCCGCCGCGCCGCGCGCCGCCGGTGCGATAGATTGCGCCCGCCATGAGCAGCGCCTCCCGCCGTCCGCCGCAGCGCCCCCCGGCGGCTCCTCCCCGGCGGCCGCGCGCCGACCGCCAGACGCGGTCGCTGCGCGCCCTCGCCGTCCTCCTCCTCTTCGTCATCGCGGCGGTCCTCTGGCAGGCGGCGAGCACCCGCGGCTGGCGGCCGGCGCAGGCGACGGTGGGCGAGGTGCGGACGGAGGTGGCGCCGTTCCTCGACCTGCGGCGCTTCGGCATCCGCCTCGGCCGCCAGCGCCACGAGTCGTACACCTATAGCTACCGGGTCGGCCCGGCGAGCTACCAGGGCCGCGAGGACGGGGCGCCCGCCGGCTCGCGGCTGCGGGTCTATTACGACCCGGCCGATCCCGGCCGCTCGATGGTCGGCAAGCCGCGGCTCGGCCCGGCCCTCGCCGCCTCGGCGGCCGCCGTCGCGCTGCTGCTCGCGGGCTTCTGGCTGGCGCGCCGTGCCCGCCGCCGCCGCCTCGCGGGTTGAGCCGATCTCCGGCGCCGAGCGCGTAGGCTGGGGTGAGCGCAGCGAACCCCAGCTTTGAAACGATGGATGGCGGGGCGGACGGAGGGCGCGCGGCGGGCGCTGGGGTTCGCTGCGCTCACCCCAGCCTACGCTCGTCACTCGAGCTGCCGCGGCGGGAAGTCGAGATGTCGCGGCGCCATCTCGACTCCCCACCGCGAAGAGTCGAGCTGCCGCCGAAACATCTCGAGCCGCCGCCGCGGAGGGTCGAGCTGCCAGGGAAAAATCTCGAGTTGTCGCCGCAGAAGGGTCGAGATGTCACGGCAAAATCTGGAGTTGTCGCCGCCGAGGGTCGAGATGTCGTGGCGCCGGGTCGAGATGTCGCCGCGGGATCTCGACTCCACACCGCGAGAGGTCGAGATGCCGCCGCGAAATCCCGACTTCGAGCCGTCGGGGGGCGAGGTGCGGCCGCGAAGTCTCGACTCGACGCCACGGCGGATCGAGAGAACGCCGCGGCGGACCGCCGAGTCCCGCTGGCTGGCGCCGATGGCAGGCGACCCGGGTCGACCCGTGTCACACAAATCCTTCTGTAGGGGCGGAGCTTGCCTCCGCCCGCAACCGCGGAAGACCGCGGGACCTGACTACGCGCCACGGACCAGGGCGGAGGCAAGCTCCGCCCCTACCACGACGGTTGTTTTGGCGGTGGACCGCCAGAGTCCGTTGACGGCGGACTTGTGGCGGCACCCCGGCTTACACACCGGCCGCTCAGCCGCCGGCGGCGTGGGCCTTGAAGAACTCGACGATCTTCGCCGGGGCCCAGGGAGGATAGACGTGGCCGCCGGGGTGGACGATCACCTCGACGGGCGCGTTCTTCGACGACGGGTAGAGCGTGCAGCCGGGGCCGCAGGCGGCGCCCGCCCCGGTGGCGCCGTCGAGGGCGCGCACCGTGGCGACGGTCTGCTCCACGCCGGCGAGCGCGACCAGCGGGTCGGTCTCGCCGGCGATCTGCAGGAGCGGCTTGGGGTCGCTCAGCTGGAGGCCGGGCCAGATCCTGCCGGCGCAGGGAGCGAAGGCGGCGAGGGCGCCGCCGCGCGCCGCCCAGAGGAGATAGGTGAAGAAGCCGCCGTTCGAGAAGCCGGTGGCGTAGACGCGGCGGTCGTCGACCGGGTACTTGGCGCGCAGCGAGGCCAGCACGGCGTCGAAGAACTGGAGGTCGCGGTCGCCGAGCTCGCCGACGTTGCGCTGCCAGCCGGGTTGGCGGCCCAGCGGATCGATCCTGGAGACCGACGGCAGCCCCTGCATGTAGACCACCACGGCTTCGGGCCAGACGGTCTGGATCCTCATCGTGGCGGCGGCCCCGTGCATGTTGCCGCCGTGGCCGTGGAAGGCGAAGACGAGGGGTGCCCGCGCGCCGGCGACCGACGGCGCGAAGACCAGCGCCTGCCGCTCGACCCCCGCGACGGTCCACTTCATGGTGACGGGCGCCGCGGCGGCGGAGGCCGCCGCCGACAGGGCGAGGATCGCGAGGGCGGGGAGCAGCCGTGGGCGGTTCATGGCGCCGATCTTATAGGCAGCGGCCGCGGGAACGGCCGGTGCGCGCCGCCGGCCGACGCTACCCGAGCCGCGTCATCCGCTCGGCGATCAGGTGGTGGACGACCGGCCGCTCGCCGCCGACGTGGAAGGCGCGGGCCTCCTGGATCACGTCCTGATCGGAGACGGTCTGGCGCTCGTGCTGGCGCAGGTGCTCGAGCCAGGACTTGACGAGGAAGACCTCGACGTAGCGGTGCGGCGCCTCGGCGTCGGCGAAGAGGCCCCAGTCGAAGGCGCCGTCGCGCAGGCGGATGCGGCGCACCTCCTGCATCGCCGCCGCGAAATCCGCCGTGCGCGCCGGGTCGACCTGGTACTGCACGGTGACCAGCACCGGGCCGCGGTCGGGCTCGAAGCCGTGGTGGATGATCGGCGCCGGGTTCTGGCGCGAGGGGGCGAGGTCGAGCCCCTCGCCGGAGAGCAGGTGGAAGCGGTAGGTGGCGGCGAGGCCGACGACCATGCCGGCCGCCGAGAGGAGGAGCGCCATCGGCACCCCCAGCCGCGCCCCGACGCCGCCCCAGAGGGCGCTGCCGAAGGCGAGGCCGCCGTAGAAGACCAGCATGTAGACCGAGAGCGCCCGCGCCCGCACCCAGGAGGGGACGACGGTCTGCACGGCGACGTTCAGGCTCGACAGCAGCGACAGCCAGGCGCCGCCGGCGAGGACCATCGTCGCCATCAGCAGCCAGAAGTCCCGCACGTAGGCGAGGGAGACGGTGGCGCCGGCGAAGACGATCGTCGCGACGGCGACCACCAGGTCGGTCGAGTTGTTGCGCTGCCAGCGGGGGAGCGCGATCGCGCCGCCCACGGCGCCGATCCCCATGGCGCCCAAGAGCAGGCCGTAGCCGGCCGGGCCGCGGTGGAGCTCGCTCTTGGCGATCAGCGGCAGCAGGGCCCAGAGCGAGCTGCCGCAGAGGATGAAGACGGTGCCGCGGGCGATCACCGCGATCAGCTCGGGGGCGTGGCGGACGTAGCGCAGGCCGCTCCGCATGGCGCCGAGCACCCGCTCGGCCGGCAGCACCGTCTCCTCGCCCTGCCGCTTCCACCAGACGAGCACCGCGACGACGCCGACGAAGGAGACGGCATTGAGCAGGAAGGTGGCGGCGGGGCCGGAGGCGGCGACGACGAGGCCGGCGAGCGCCGGGCCGGCGGCGCGGGCGATGTTGAAGGAGAGGCTCCCCAGGGAGACGGCGGCGGGGAGGTCCTCGCGCTCGACGAGCTCGGGGACGATCGCCTGCCAGGCCGGGCCGTTCAACGCCGCGCCGAGCCCGAGGAGGAAGGTGAAGAAGAGGAGGACGCCCGGGCTCGCCAGGTGCGCCAGGGTGGCGAGCCCGAGGCCCGCCGCCGCCACCGCCATCCAGACCTGGGTGACGATGAGGAGCCGCCGCCGGTCGACGACGTCGGCGATCGCCCCGGCGGGGAGCGAGAGGAGGAACATCGGCAGGCTGCTCGCCGCCTGGACCAGGGCGACGACGATGGGCGACGGGGTGAGCGTCGCCATCATCCACGAGGCGCCGACGCTCTGGAACCAGGTGCCGACGTTCGACGCCGTCTGGGCGATCCACAGCCAGCGGAAGACCCGCTGGGCGAGCGGCCGCCAGGGGGAGGGCGGCGGGGCCGCGGCCGCCGCCGGCGCCTCAGCGGGCGCCGTCGCCATGATCGACCGAGAACAGCCCGGCGCCGACGGCGCCGGCGGCGATCGCGAGAGCGTCGCGGTCGCCGCGCTCCATCGCCAGCTCGACCTCGAGGCTCTGGCGGTCGCGGCCGACGGTCGCGACGGCGACGATCTCGTCCCCCTTGCGGAAGACGACCGTGGCGTCGCGCTCGGCGAGCGAGCCGGAGAGCTCCGTGCTCTCCCAGCCGCTGCCGTATCCCACGTAGGAGATCTGCACGTCGTAGTGCTGGCTCCAGAAGAACGGCGCGGCGGCGAAGTCCTCGCGGCGGCCGAGGATGTTGGCGGCCGCCGTCTGCCCCTGCCGCTCGGCGACCACCCAGTGCTCGACGCGCAGCCGCTCGCCGCTCCGCGGGTCCGGCCAGTTGGCGATGTCGCCGGCGGCGTAGACGGCGCGCGCCGAGGTCTGCAGGTGGTTGTCGACCCGCACCCCGTTGTCGACCTCGAGCCCGGCCTCGTCGGCCAGCTCGACCCGCGGCTGGACGCCGATGCCGGCGACGACGAGGTCGGCGGGGAGGCGCTCGCCGCCCGCGAGCTCGACTTCGGCCGCGGTGATGCGCTCCGCCTTCGTCTCGAGGCGGAAGACGACGCCGTGCTCCTCGTGGAGCCGGCGCACGAAGGCGGCGAGCTCGTGCCCGAGGATGCGGCCGAGCGGCCGCTCGTCGGGGGCGACGATGGTGACGGCGAGGCCGCGGGCGCGGAGCGCCGCCGCCGTCTCGAGGCCGATGAAGCTGGCGCCGAGGACGACGGCGTTCTTCGCCCGGGCGGCGAGCTCGACGATGGCGCGGCTGTCGGCGAGCGTGCGGAGCAGGCGCACGTGCGGCAGCTCGGCCCCGGGGATCTGCGGCCGGCGCGGCTCGGCGCCGGTCGCTAAGACGAGGGCGCCGCGCGGGCCGAAGGGGATCGTCCGCCCGTCCGCCAGCCGCACCTCGCGCGCCGAGAGGTCGAGCGCCGCGGCGCGCGTCCCCAGGATCAGCTCGATCTTCCGCTCGGCGTAGAAATCCGGCGGATGGAGGGGGATCCACTCCTCGGGCGCGCTGCCGGCGAGGTAGTCCTTCGACAGGTTGGGGCGGTCGTAGGGGAGCGCGTCGTCGGCGCCGATCATCCGGAGCGGCCCCGTGTAGCCGCCTTTCCGCAGCGCCTCGGCGGCGGCGTTGCCGGCGGCGCCGGCGCCGACGATGACGACCGCCTCCGGCTGCTCGTCGAGGACGGGCGGCGCCGGCGGCGGCTTCTTGCCGCCGACCCTCACCCGGTCGCCGTCGTGCTGGACCTCGTAGCAGGCCACGGGGTTCAACGCCGGGGCGCGGAGCGCCTCGCCGCTCGCCAGGCCGAAGCAGGCGTGGTGCCACGGGCAGCGCACCGTGTCGCCGACCACCAGACCCTCGGCGAGCGGGCCGCCGTAGTGGGTGCAGGCGGCGCCGAGGGCGAAGGCGCCGGCGCCGCGGCGGACGAGGATCACCGGCTCGCCGCCGGCGTGGCCGAGGAGGGGCTTGCCCTCCTCGAGGTCGTCGAAGGCGACGCCCGCCTCCAGGTCCGGTCCGCTCGGTTTCGGGTCGTCGCTCATCCGGTCGCTCCTCTCGTGCGCTCGTCCTACGTCCGCTCCCGCAGGCGGAAGGTTACCATCCGAGCTCCCGCCCCTCGGGCCGGCCACCGTGCCCCGGCGGGCCGTTCCGCGGCCTCTGCTATCTTGCCGCGCAGGCATGGAGCCCCTCCGCCGATCTCCGCCGCGCGATCTCCCCGGCCGCTGGATCGACGGCCTCATCGACGGTCTCTATATGGCTCTCGGCGCCGGGTACCTGGTGCCGCTCTGGGCGGTCGGCAGCCTGCCGACGACCGACGGCGCCTCCCACGTCTACAACGCCTGGGTCCTCCTGCGCCTGGCGACCGGCACCGCGCCGCCGCTCGTCCGCGCCGCCTTCGTCATCGATCCGCGGCCGCTCCCCAACTGGCTGACGCACGGCGCGCTCGCCCTCCTCCTCACCGTCTTCGACCCGCGGACCGCCGAGAAGGTCCTCGTCACCGGCTACGTCCTCCTCTTCCTCTACGCCGTCCGCCGCCTCGCCGGCGCCGTCGCCCCGGAGCGCCGCGCCCTCGCCTTCCTCGCCTTCCCGTTCCTCTACTCCTGGCCGGTGCAGATGGGCTTCTACAACTTCGGCCTCGGCATGGCGCTCTCGTTCCTCGCCATCGCGGCGTGGTGGCGGGGGAGGGAGGCGGTGGGAGATGCGGTAGAAGACGGGAAGGGAGAGGCGGCGCCCGCCGGCGCCGTGTTGCCGGCCGTGTTGCCCGCCGTGTTGCCGGCCGTATTGCCGAAGGGCCCCGCCCGCCGCCCGGCAGCGCGGTCGATCTGGGCCTTCGCGCTCGGCGTCAACGCCCTCCTCTTCCTCACCTACTTCGCGCACGCGGTGCCGCACGCCGTCGCCCTGGTCACCATCGCCGCGCTATGGCTCGCCGCCCTGCCGCACCGGCGCGTCGCTCGCCACCTGCGGCGCCACCTGCTGCACATCGGGCTGCTGCTGCCGCAGATCGTCCTGCCGCTCTGGTTCGCCGCCGGCGCCGGCAAGCCGTACGCGCGGACGACGCCGGCGCCGGAGCTGGCGCGCTACTTCCTCCGCCTCGAGGGGCTGGTCTCCTTCGGGCCGGAGCAGCTCCGGCTCGCCGCCGCCGTCGCCGCGGCGTTCTTCGCCATCGCCGGCTTCGCGGTCCTCGCCGAGATTGCCGGGCTCGTCCGGCGCGGGCCGCCGCGGCGGCTCTCGCCGCGGGAGGAGGACGGCTTCCTCCTCGCCGCCCTCCTGGTCGTCGCCCTCTGCTTCCTGGCGCCCGAGGGGACGACGACCGGCGGCGCCTTCCTGCCCCGGCGGCTGACCCTCTTCCCCTGGTTCCTCGCCCTGCCGTGGATTCCGCTCCGCGGCCGCGCGGCGCGGGGCGTCGCCGTGCTCGCCCTCGCCGGCCTCGCCGCCGCCGGCCTCGTGCCGATCGTCCGCTCCTACCGGGCGCTCGACGCGGCGCGCGCCCCCTTCTTCCGCGTCCTGGCGCAGGCGAAGCCCGGCGGCCGCCTCCTCCCCCTGGTCTTCGATCAGACCTCGCTCGACACCCGCCTCGCGGTCTTCTCCCACGCCTCCGGCTACCAGGCGGCGGAGAAGGGGATGGTCGACTGGAGCGACTACGAGGCGGGGACGGTGCTCTTCCCGGTGCGCTTCCGGCCCGGGCTCGACCGCCCCGACGTGTGGACGATCAACATCGCCCCGGACACCCTGCCGCTCGCCGCCTGGAGCAGCATGGTCGACGAAGTCTTCACCTGGAAGATGTACCCGTCGCCCTCCGCCCGCCGCCTCGGCCGGCGCTACGACCTGGTGACGGAGGACGGCCCGGCGCGGCTCTACCGCGCCCGGCGCCCCGAGCGCTGAGGCCGGCGGGCCTTCATCCTTCGGAGCTCGACCTCCGCCTGCAGGCAAACCCCCGTGGTAGGGGCGGAGCTTGTCTCCGCCCGCAGCCGTCCCAAGGTGGCGGGATCCTGTTCGTAGCGCCGCCGGACCAGGGCGGAGACAAGCTCCGCCCCTACCACAGGGGCTCTCGCTTCCCTGTGCCCCAAAATCCCCGGGGCTCGCGCTTCCCGGCGCACCAAGATTCACTGGGCTCTCGCTTCCCGGTGCCGCAAGAATCCCCGGGGGCTCGCGCTTCCCGGCGTCCGAATCCGCCGCCGCGGAGGCCGGGCTCTTGACGGCGGTGTTAGGCTGACTTGGCGTCCTTGGCGAAGCCTTCATCCACGGGGCGCCGATCAGGAGATATCCCATGGCGAGCTGCGCTCACACCGATCAGATCCGCGACGTCACCCCCAGCACCGAGGACGGTTGCGAGGACTGCCTGAAGACGGGCGACAGCTGGGTCCACCTGCGCCTGTGCATGACCTGCGGCCACGTCGGCTGCTGCGACTCGTCCAAGAACAAGCACGCGACGAAGCACTTCCATCACAGCCATCACCCCATCATCCGCTCCTTCGAGCCGGGGGAGGACTGGGGCTGGTGCTACATCGACCAGGTCATGCTTTGAGCGGCCCGCGCCGCCCGCGGCCGGAGGAGCTGCGCGCCATCGAGGTGCTCGCCGACCTGGACGGCGAGGAGCTCGCCTGGATCGCCGAGCGCTCCGATCTCGTGACGCTCGCGCCGGGCGAGGTCCTGCTCGCCGAGGGCTCGCCGGCCGACACCCTCTTCATGCTCCTCGCCGGAATGATCGAGGGGCGGCGCGAGAAGGGGCCGGCCGACGGGCGGACGTTCACCGTCCGCGCCGGCGAGGTCTCCGGCATGCTGCCGTTCTCGCGCATGACGGAGTTCACGGTGACCGGCCGCGCCGTCGCCGCGAGCCGCGTCGTGCGCTTTCCGGCGGCGCTCTTCCCGCCGCTCCTGGCGCGCATCCCGCGGCTCGAGCCGCGGCTGGTCGGGGTGCTCACCGACCGGGTGCGCGAGACCACCCGGCGCGACGAGCAGCTCGAGAAGCTGATGGCGCTCGGCAAGCTCTCGGCGGGGCTCGCCCACGAGCTCAACAACCCCGCCGCCGCCGCCCGGCGGGCCGCCGCCGACCTGCGCGACCGCCTGGGCGCCATGCGCCGGGCGGCCGCCGAGCTCGCCGCGCGCGGCCTGACGAACGAGGACCGCACCGTGCTCTGCGAGCTCGCCGACGTCGTCGAGGCTTCGCGCTCGCAGGAGATGGCGCAGTCGCCGCCGCTCTCGCCGATGGAGGCGTCCGACCGCGAGAGCGCGCTCGCCGACTGGCTGGAGGAGCGCGGCATCGCGGAGAGCTGGCGCCTGGCGCCGACCTTCGTCGGCGCCGGATTAGCCCCCGAGGACCTGGCGCGGCTGGCGGCGCGGGTGCCGGAGCCGGCGTGGGCCGCGGCGCTCGTCTGGCTCGAGGCCGGCCTCGCCGCCTCGACCCTGGTCGCCGACATCGAGACCTCGGCGCGCCGCATCTCCGAGCTGGTCGGCGCGGTCAAGAGCTACTCGCACATGGACAGCGGCGCCGGCAAGGCGCCGACCGACCTGGCGCGCGAGATCGAGAGCACGCTCACCATGCTGACCCACAAGATCCGCAAGAAGGGAGTCACCCTGAGCCGCGACTTCGACCCCGCGCTGCCGCCGATCGAGGCCTACGGCGGCGAGCTCAACCAGGTGTGGACGAACCTGCTGGACAACGCGATCGACGCCGTGCCGGAGGGCGGGCACGTGACGGTCCGGACGGCCCGCGCCAACCGCTGGGCGGTGGTCGAGGTGCGGGACGACGGGCCGGGGATCCCGCCCGAGGTCCAGGGGCGGATCTGGGAGCCGTTCTTCACCACCAAGCCGATCGGCGAGGGGACCGGCCTCGGGCTCGAGATCGCCCGCCGCGTCGTCCAGCGCCACGGCGGCGAGCTGTCGCTCGAGTCCGCGCCCGGCGACACCCGCTTCATCGTCCGCCTGCCGATCGCGGCTGATCCGATGGGTGGTCCGATGGATGGTCCGCCCGCCGATCCGCTCGATGGTCCGACCGCCGATCCGCCCGATGGTCCGTCCACCGATCCGACAGCCGATCCGCCCGCCGGCACCGTGCCATGACCGAGACCGCCCAGCCGATCAAGCCGGCCCCCAAGCCGGCGCTCTTCACCGTCGACGACGACCCCGAGGTCCTGCGCGCCGTCGAGCGCGACCTGCGCCGCCGCTACGGCGCCGACTACCGGGTGCTGCGCGCCGACTCCGGCGCCTCGGCGCTCGACGCTCTGCGCGAGCTCAAGGCGCGGCGCGGCTCCCTCGCCCTCCTCCTCGTCGACCAGCGGATGCCGCAGATGAACGGCGTCGAGCTCCTCGAGCAGGCGCTGCCGCTCTTCCCCGACGCCAAGCGGGTGCTGCTGACCGCCTACGCCGACACCGACGCCGCCATCCAGGCGATCAACGCGGTGCGGCTCGACTACTACCTGCTGAAGCCGTGGGACCCGCCGGAGGAGAACCTCTATCCGGTGCTCGACGACCTCCTGGCCGACTGGCGGGCGGACTACACGCCGCCCTTCCAGGGGGTGCGCGTGGTGGGCCACCGCTGGTCGCCCAAGTCCTTCGACGTGCGCGACTTCCTCGCCCGCCACCAGGTGCCCTACCGCTGGCTCGACGTCGAGACCGACGCCGAGGCGAAGCGGCTGGCGGAGGGAGACGGCGGTCCGGCGAGCGCCGGGAGCCCGCCGGGCGCGACGGCCGCGGCTTCATCGAACACCGCGGCTTCATCGAACACCGCGGCTTCATCGAGCACCGCGGGCGCATCGAACACCGCGGCTTCATCGAACACCGCGGCCCCCGCCGCGTCCGCGGCTCCCGCACCATCCGCCGCCGCGGGCGCCGTGGCCGCCGAGCCGCCGGCAGCGACGGTCAAGCCGCGCCTGCCGCTCGTCGTCTTCCCCGACGGCTCGCGCCTGGAGGAGCCGACGCGCGCCGAGCTGGCGGCGCGGATCGGCCTGCGCACCCAGGCGGAGAAGCCGTTCTACGACCTGGTGATCGTCGGCGGCGGGCCGGCGGGGCTCGCGGCGGCGGTGTACGGCGCCTCCGAGGGGCTGCGGACGCTGATGGTCGAGGGCGACGCGCCGGGGGGCCAGGCGGGCACCAGCTCGCGCATCGAGAACTACCTGGGCTTCCCCTCCGGCCTCTCGGGCGCCGACCTGACCCGCCGCGCCGTCGCCCAGGCGGCGCGCTTCGGGGTCGAGATCCTCACCCCGCAGGAGGCGAAGGGCCTGCGCATCGAGGACGCCTATCGCATCGTCTCCCTGGGCGACGGCGGCGAGGTGAGCTGCCACGCGCTGCTCGTCGCGACCGGCGTCTCCTACCGCAAGCTCGACGTCCCCGGCGTCGAGCGGCTGACCGGGGCGGGGATCTACTACGGCGCCGCGATGACCGAGGCGATGTCCTGCCGCGACGAGGAGGTCTTCGTCGTCGGCGGCGCCAACTCGGCCGGCCAGGCGGCGATGCACCTCGCCCGCTACGCGCGGAAGGTCACCATGCTGGTGCGCGGCGAGTCGCTCGCCAGCCGGCATGTCGCAGTACCTGGTCGATCAGATCTGCGGCACGGCGAACATCGACGTCCGCTTCGGCGCCCGCGTCGCCGAGGCGCAGGGCGACGAGAGCCTGGAGGCGTTGACGATCGACCTCGGCGACGGGCCGCCGCGACACGCTCCCCGCCAACTCGCTCTTCATCCTGATCGGCGCCGTGCCGAGGACCGCCTGGCTCGAGGGCGTCGTGGCGCGCGACGACCGCGGCTTCATCCTCTCCGGCCCCGACCTCCTGGAGCCGGCCGACAACGGCAACGGCCGCCGCCGCCCCCGCGGCTGGACCCTCGACCGCGACCCCTTCCTCCTGGAGACCTCGGTCCCCGGAGTCTTCGTCGCCGGAGACGTGAGACACGGCTCCGTCAAGCGCGTCGCCTCCGGAGTGGGCGAGGGGGCGATCGCGGTGTCCTTCGTGCACCAGTACCTGGCGCATTTGTAGGGGGGGGCGCCGGCTGGCGCCCATGTCACACAATCCTTCTGTAGGGGCGGAGCTTGCCTCCGCCCGCAACCGCGCCAGGCCATAAATCCTGTCTACGTTCTGCGGACCAGGGCGGAGGCAAGCTCCGCCTCTACCACGACGGTTGTCTTGGCGGCGGACCGCCGAGTCCCGCTCGCGGCGGACTTGTGGCGGCACCCCAGCCTACGCGCTGGCGCATTTGTAGGGGGGGCGCGCCGGCTGGCGCCCGTGTCAGCACAAATCCTTCTGTAGGGGCGGAGCTTGCCTCCGCCCGCAACCGCGGCAGGCCATAAATCCTGGCTACGTTCCGCGGACCAGGGCGGAGGCAAGCTCCGCCCCTACCAAGGCGGTTGTCTTGGCGGCGGACCGCCGAGTCCGCTCACGGCGGACTTGTGGCGGCACCTAAGGCGCCGCTGCTACCATGAGAGCGCGCAGGCCGACGAGCTTTCAGTGGTCTGCGCGTGAGGTGACCCATGACCGACTGGCGCGCGTATCTCTCGTCCAATCCGCAGATCTGCGGCGGCAGCCTGTGCGTGCGGGGCACGCGGGTCCTCGTCACCAACATCCTGGACAGCCTTGCCGAGGGAGCGAGCCGCGAGGAAATCCTCCGCAGCTATCCCACGCTCGCACCGGAGCACATCGAGGCCGCCCTCGCCTATGCGGCCGAGCTGGCTCACGAGGAGAGCCTTCTGTAGCCTGGTAGGGAATGAAGCTCAAGCTTGACGAGAACCTTCCGGCCGAGCTCCTCACCGATCTCCGCGCTGCCGGTCACGAAGTCGACTCCGTGCCGGATGAGGGCATCGCCGGAGCAGCCGATCCAATCGTTCTCGACTGCGCCAAGGCTGAGGCGCGAGTCCTTCTTACCCTCCGACCAGGGCGATCGGGGATCTGCGCGCCTACCCGCCCGCCCAATTCGGCGGCATCGTCCTCGCCGACCAGCGTCCTCGCTGGCGCAACGCTAGCCGCCCTGCCGCTCAGGCAGGATCTCACCGGGCGGCTTGCGTGACCGAGGCTATCCTGGCGTTGGCCAGCTTGGCCCGCCCAGGATGTCGCGGACCGTGGGTGAGGACTCCTCGCATCTCTCCCAGGCTCCTGTAACATCGTAGACTTCAAAGCGACCAAGCTTAGGTGCAGCCGCGGCCTTGCGCGCTCGTCGCCCGGCCGGGGAGATCCGCCATGCAAGAGCGATCCGCTCGGAGTCTTCGGCCACCGGCTCCCGCCGGCGCTCGCCCTTCGCTCGCGTCCTCTCGTTCGGCGCGGCGCTCGTCCTCTTTTCCGTCAGCTCCTTCATCGCCTTCCGGCAGGCGCCGCGCCTCGACGCCTATCTCCGGCCGAGCCCGCTCACGGCGGAGTGGTGGCGGCACCCGATCGAGCGCAACGCGCCGCGCCGGCTGCCGCTCGTCTGGGGGAATCTCAACGATGTCTTCGCGTTGCGCGGCAAGGACGCCGGGAAGGTCTGGGTGGTCGGCGAGGGCGGCCTCGTCCTCCACAGCGACGACTACGGCCGGCACTGGACGCGGCAGCTCCTGGTGCGGCCCGCGGCGCCGGCAGCAGGGAACGGCCGCCGCCGCCTGGCTGCGCGGGCTCGCGCCGTCCGATCCGCTCGCCGCGCTGACGCTGCTCGCCATGGTCCCGAGCCGCGGCCCCACGAAGGGGCCGCAATTTCCTCAGGGCTCGGCGAACGCTCCTCCCCGGCCGCCGCAGCAGCAGGCGCCTCTTCCGGCGCCGGCGCCTCGGCTGCCGCTCGCCGAGCTCGCGCGGTCGACGCTCTGGAGCGTCGATTTCGTCGACGATCGCTACGGCTGGGTGGCCGGCGACGGCGGCGCGCTCTTCGCGACGACGGATGGCGGCGAGAGCTGGGAGCGGCGGGATGCGGCGGTGCCCGTCGTTCTGGACCTGAGGGAAGTCTCTTTCACCGACCGGAGAGAGGTCTGCTGGTGGGCCGCTCGGGCGATCGTCCTCGAAACGGCGGATGGCGGCCGGACTTGGGCGTGTTCCACGTCGATCGCTCCGTGATCCGCAGGGAATAAAGCGGCTGGCGCCCGGTGCCGGCGTCTAACCAAGATGCTCTCCGGAAACCAGCGAGCCGATCGGCTGCAGATGGTCGCCAGCGTATCGTTCCAGAACGCCACCCGCGGCGCCGTCGATAGCGACCTCGTCGGGGATCGCGCGTGGGCCCTGCAGGCCGATGGCGCTCTGAACCGCACCGGCGACGGGACGATCTGGGTCAGCTCGCGGGTCGCCGCGCCGTCCCCCCTCGCTGCCATCGGATTTGCGGATCCCGAACATGGCTGGATCGCCGGTGGCGACGGCACTCTGCTCGCCACCGAGGACGGCGGCGCTACCTGGTTCCGCCAATCGCGCGAGGTGCCCGCGCGCCGCGCCGACGCGGCGGCTAACGCCGCGGCCATGGCGCGCGAGCAGGGCAGATTCGGCCCCTACTCGATCTGGCCGGCGCCCTGGTACGGCTTGAGCCTGCTGCTCGTCGCGCTCCTCCTCGCCCCCGCTCTGAAGACGCCGCCGCCCTACGTCGATCCCAGCCCGTCGGTCGCCAGCCTCCTCATCTCCGACCGGCCGATCGAGCGCGGCGAGGCCGACGTGTTCGATTTCAACGCCGTGGCCCTCGGCCTGTCGCGCTTCCTCCGCAACGAGAAGACCGAGCCGCCGCTCACCATCGCCGTCACCGGCGAGTGGGGGAGCGGCAAGAGCTCGCTGATGAACCTGCTGCGCGGCGACCTGCGGCGCTACGGCTTCCGGCCGGTCTGGTTCAACGCCTGGCATCATCAGAAGGAGGACAACCTCCTCGCCTCGCTGCTCGAAGCCGTGCGCGCGCAGGCCATCCCCGCGGTCTGGCGCCCGGAGGGCATGACCTACCGCCTGCGGCTCCTCGGCATCCGCTGGCTGCGCTACTGGCCGGTCGTCGCCCTGCTGCTCCTCGCCTTCTCGGTCTCGGCCGGGTATCTGCGCTCCGATCCCCGGCGGGTCGACCAGGCGCAGGGGCTCGTCGACTCCTGGGGTGATCGGATCGGCCGCGTCTCCGAGGTGCTGGCCGGGCATTCCGCCGCGGCGCCCGCCAAGCCGTCCCCGGCCTCACCGAGCGCCGCCGCCCCATCGAGCGCCTCACCGAGCGCCCCGTCGAGCGGCATCCAGCCGGCGCCTGCGCCGCCGCCCGCCGGCCAGCACGTGCCGGTCGCCGGGCTCCTGCTGAGCGGGCTCGGCCTCGCCGTATCCATATGGAAGGGCGCCAAGGGGTTCGGCGTCGATCCGGCGAGCCTCCTGGCGCACGACTCGGGGCGCATCCGCGACCTCCAGGCGCTCACCGGCTTCCGCCAGCGCTTCGCGGCCGAGTTCGGCGACGTGACGCGGGCGCTCAACCCGCGCACCATGCTGATCCTGATCGACGACCTCGACCGCTGCCGGCCGGAGAACGTCATCGAGGTGCTCGAGGCGGTCAACTTCCTGGTCAGCTCCGGCGACTGCTTCGTGGTGCTGGGGATGGCGCGCGAGCGGGTGGTGCGCTGCGTCGGCCTGAGCTTCAAGGACGTGGCGGACGAGCTGCTCGATTCTCCGGCCCCCGCGGCGGCACCCCAGGCGCCGACAGCGGAGTCGCCGGCACCGGAGTCGCCGGCGACTACCGCGGCGGATCTGGCGCGCCGGCGCCGGCTCGAGTTCGGCCAGCAGTATCTCGAGAAGCTGATCAACATCGAGGTGCCCGTGCCGGTGCCGACCGACGCGCAGTCGCGCCGGCTGCTGGCGGCGGGCGAGCCGGCGGAGGAGACGCCCGAGGCGCGGCGCCGCCGGCGCCGGCGCGAGGTCTGGACCTGGGCCCGCCGGCTGCTGCCCGTCGCGGGCTTCGCCGCGCTCCTCGCCGCCGGCTTCTACTACGGGCTCACGCGGCCGCCCGAGCCCCGGCCGCCGGTGGCGGCGCCGCCGGCGCCGCAGGCCGGAGCGCCTCGGATCCTTCCCGGGGCTCCGGCCGGCGTGCCGGCGCCGGCCTCTCGCCAGCTCCCCGAGCCGTCCCTGGGCGAGCCGCCCCACTGGACGCGCTGGCCGCTCGCCCTCCTCGCCCTCCTCCTCGTCGGCCTCGGCGCCTGGCGGCTGTCGATCCCGCCCGACGTCGTCATCCGCGACTCGCAGGAGTTCGAGCTGGCGCTCGCCACCTGGCATCCGCTCCTCTTCGCCTGGCGCAACACGCCGCGCTCGATCAAGCGCTATCTGAACCGCGTGCGCTATCTCGCCATGCTCCAGCGCGCCCCCGTGGCGGAGCCGGCGCTCTCGCGGCGCCTGATCGACAGCCTGGCCGGCCGCTGGCAGCGCTGGCGGCAGCGCCCGGCGCCCGCGGCGGCGTTTCCAGGGGCCGCCGGCGCCGTCATCGCCCGATACCGAGCGGCCCTTCATCCCCGAGGACCTCCTCGTCGCCCTGAGCGCCATCGAATGCTGCCACCCGGAGATGCTGCGCGACAAGGGCATGCTGACAGCCGCCGCGCGCCTCTCGGTGAAGTCCGTTCCGGCGCTCCCTCGATCGATCGAGACGTTGTTCGACGATGCGGAGTGGAGCGGCGCGCTCGAATCGTTCCGCTGCCGCTATCTCGAGATGGCGAGCGGCATCCACACGAGCTGAGTCAGGAGACCGGCGCGACCTGCAGCACGATCTTGCCGCGGGTGTGCCCCGCTTCGCTCGCCGCCTGGGCCTCGCCGGCGTCTTCGAGGAGGAAGACGCGGTCGAGCGTCGGGCGGAGGAGATGGACGCGGATCATCTCGGCGAGCAGCTCGAGGTCGCGGCCGCTCGGGCGCGTCTTCACCCAGCGGGCGCGGCGGGCTTCCGGCGAGAGGAGGCCGGCGAAGGCGGTGCGCAGGCGGGCGGCGAAGATCCGCGGGCCGATGTCGGTCGTCACGTAGACGCCGCCGTCGGCGAGGATGCGGTCGCAGCGCGCGAAGTCGCTCGCCCCCGCGGCGTCGAAGATCGCGTCGAAGGTCTCGTCGCCCACGGCCAGCTCCTCCCGCGTGTAGTCGACGGCGCGCTCGGCGCCCAGGCCGCGCACGAAGTCCTGGTTGCGCGGCCCGGCGACGGCGGTGACGCGGGCGCCCAGCGCGGCGCCGATCTGGACGGCGAAGTGGCCGACGCCGCCGGCGGCGCCGACGACGGCCAGGCGCTGGCCGCGCTCGACCCCGGCGAGGTCGCGCAGCGATTGCAGCGCGGTGAGCGCGGCGAGCGGCACCGCCGCCGCCTCCTCGTAGGAGAGCTCCTCGGGCTTGTGCGCCACGGCGGTGGCGGCGGCCAGCGCGTACTCGGCATAGCCGCCGCCGTGACGCCCGTCGAGCATCGCGTAGACCGGATCGCCCGGCTCCAAGCCCTCGACCTCCGGGCCGACCGCCTCGATGTCGCCCGCGACGTCGAAGCCGAGGACGATGGGGAAGCGGGCGGGGAGGACGAGGCGCAGGCTCCCGCGGCGGATCTTCCAGTCGATCGGGTTGACCCCCGCCGCCCGCACCCGGATGAGGACCTGCCCGGCCCCCGCGGTGGGACGGCTCATGCCGCCGATGGCGAGCCGCTCGGGGCCGCCGTAGCCGTGGAGGAGCGCCGCCCTCACGCCGATCCCGTGGACGGCGGGGGCGGCGGCCCGGGGGACGTCGTGGTCAGCGCGATCGTCGTGGTCGGCGGCGCCGCCGGCCGCACCTCGCCCGGAGCCTTGCCGGAGGCGCGGATGGTGATCACCTTGTTCAGGATGTCGAACCAGAACGGCGCCCCGAGCGAGACGGCGATGGCGGTCAACAGCCACCCCCAGAGGTGGAAGAGGACGGCGCTGCCGAGATAGGAGAAGTCTGCCGCGAGGTAGTTGGGGTCGTAGTAGAGGGTGCGGCGGTAGAGATCGCGATCGATGGAGGCGGACGATGATGTCGCCGGCTGGGCCGCCAGCTTCGCGGCACTCGGCGGCGCCCCCGGATCGAGCTTCCAGCCGACCGGCAGATCGACCTGCTGCAGCCGGGCCTCGAGCGCGGCGAGGTTCTGGTCGGTCTGGGCGGGGTCCCGGTTCTCGCGCGCGTAGGCCTGGGCCTGGGCGACGAGCGAGCTGCGCAGGGCGGTGTCCGTCGCCAGGTGCTGGACGATGAGGATCGAGTCGACGTTGATGCCCAGGGTGAGGGCGGTGGCGAGCAGCACGTGGACGAGCTGGGTGTGCCGCTTGTACCAGCCGCTCACCCGGTCCATGCCGTTGTCGAACCAGCGGACGATCCCCGCCTTCAGCCGCTCGGCGTCGCCCGCCGCCTCCTCCTCGAGCGCGGCGAGCGCGCGGCCGAGCCGGCTCTCCTCGAGCCGGGCGTTGCCGGCCTCGACGAGCGCCGAATCGGGGAGCGCGGCGACCAGGGCGGCCGCCCCGGCGCGCAGCGTCTCGGGCGTCGAGCCCGCGGCCTCGGCCTGCGCCAGAAGGCCGGCCATCGGCTGGGCGAGGCCGGCGACCTTGGTCAGGGCGCCGATCGCCTGCCGCGTCGCCGCGGCCTGGGGATCGCCGAGCGCGGCGACCGCGGCGGCGAGCTCGCGGCGCATCCAGTCGCGCACGTTCCGGTCGTCGCGGACGACGTCCAGAAGGGCGAGGGCGAAGGTGCTCGACGGGATATAGGACGGGCCGTTCTTGCCGTCCTCGGGGGCCGTCGGCTTCTTCTTCGGCGGCGGCGACATCCCCTGGATGAGCGGATGGGCGTAGAGGATCTCCGTCCAGCCCGTCTTCCCGGGGTCGTCGAGCAGGTTGACGAGCCCGCTCCACAGCGTCTTCGCCCGCCATTTCCGCCAGCCGGCGAGGAGCTCGGTCACCGCGGTGACCATCAGGCTGACGAGGAGGAAGACGAAGATCAGGCCGATCGCGACGTCGAGGATCGCCGAGCCGAACATGTGGGAGCCTCCCGAAGAACCCGCGCGGGGCGGTCACGCTCGAGATGAGACAGCTTGGCGGCGAGGCTAGCATACGCCGCGCGGGGAGCCCTCGGCCGCCGCCCCGGGGTACTGGGTCCGTTTGGTCCCGAGGACGACCGCCTGGAAGGGGGTTCGGGAGGGTGGTCCCGAGGGCGGTCGCCCGCAGCGGACCAAACGGACCCACTACCCGCCCCGGCGCCGAGCGGCGGTAACATGCCGACGCGATCCGACGCCTCTCTGTCGCGCAACGACCCCCCACGCGATCTCCAAGGAGGAAGCCCCATGATCCCCGGCCCCCAGTCTCTTCGCTGCCTTCGCGCGCCGCTCGCGGCCGCGGCGATCCTGCTCTCGGCCGCGGCGCCCCTCTGCGCCGCGGTCACCACGGTCTATAGCTGCGCCGGCGGCGGCGACGCCGGGCAGCACGACTACGTCTTCAACGGCTTCTACGTGCAGAACGTCCACGCCACCGACCTGCACACGGCCGCGATCGCCTACCGCACCGATCAGGACGGCCTCTACACCGTGAGCCTGACCGTCCGCCGCGGCTCCTACTCCGGCCCGGTGGTGGGCACGACGCAGACGCAGACCGTGTCGCTCTCGAGCTCCACCGACAAGGTGCTGACCTGGAGCTTCGGCGACGCTCCGATCACCTCCGGCGACACCCTCTACTTCCTCCACTCCTCGAGCGGCACCGGCAACGTCTACTTCAGCCTGTCGCCGCGGGCTGCCCGGGAGACGAGGAGACGGTCGGCACCTCGGCCAACCTCAACGGGTTCAGCGTCGGCGTGACCCTGACCGAGAACGCGGCGGCGGCCCCCACCTGCCCCAACGCGCAGACGCTCTGCATCGACGATCAGCTCGGCGACAAGCGCTTCCAGATCACCGTCAGCTACACGACGGCCAACACCGCGGGCAGCGGCGGCCCGATCGACCTGACGAAGGTCGACGTCAACCTGGGCGGCCTGTTCTGGTTCTTCAGCCCGGCCAACCCCGAGATGCTGATCAAGGTGCTCAACGGCTGCCCGGTGAACAACCACTTCTGGGTCTTCTACTCGGCGGGCACCAACGTCGGCTTCACGGTGACCGTCAAGGACACCAAGACCGGCCACACGCTGACCTACACCAACCCGCTGAACAAAGCCGCACCGCCGGTGCAGGACACCAACGCCTTCCTCTGCCCGTAGGTCGGCTGCCCGGAGCCCGGCCGGCGACGCGTGATCGTCCCTCGCGCCGCCGGCCGGCGGTGCGGCAGACCGGGGTCGTCCCTGCCCCGCGGTACAATACGTCGTCGGAGGAGACGACCATGGCGACGATCGAACCCGACGCAGGCTGGAGCTCCGAGGATCTCGCTCGAGCGCTCGAGATCGAACCCATGACCGGCGCCGAGATCGTCGCGGCAGGCCTCGCCGGCGGCTGGGAGGCCGAGGGAATCGCGGATGCCGCCGAGTGGGTGGAGCGGCAGCGGCACAGACGGAGGAGCAGCCGCGGGGGTGAATGGCTTTGTCGCCACGGTGATCGAGCTGGCTCTCGGTCTCCTGATCCTCTCGACGTCCTCGGTCTGGGTGGTCCAGCCCGCGAGAACCTGCGGTTCATCTGGTCGACGATCGCGATCAGGCCATCCACGAGCCGCTGGAGCTCTGCTTTCAGATCGATCTCGGCACCGTCTGCCATACGGTGCCGCCCGGCGAGGCGCCGCGGGTGCCCAGCCGCTTCCAGAGCCTGCGCGTGGAGGGGGCGGATCACGGGCCGGTCCGCCGCCAGCGGGATCGGCTGCGGCTCGCGGCGGACGGTTCGTATCACGTCGTCGTTCCGCGGAAGGCACGGTTACGGGTGAAGGCCCCGGTTTCCGATGCCGTCGCCGTATCGCTCTATGACCCGGCGGACCCGACGTTTCGGCAGCCGGTGTTCCGGAGCGCCATGAGGCCAGAGGGGATCGAGATCCCCTCCGGCGATTTCGTGGCGTCGCTGACGACGAACGGTCACGCTCCCGATCTGCAGCGACTGTCCGCCAAGCCGGCGGCGCAGGTTCTCTTGACGTACCAGCAGCTACCGGGCTGGTCGCTCGTCCTGCGCTGCGTTTCTACTGCGAGCGGTCAGGTCGTGCCGAACGCGAAGGCCGTTCTGGAGGCGACGACGGGTTACGGTCAGGCCGTGCGTCGCCAAGGCGAGCGCGCCAGCTCCGGCGATGGACTGGCGCTGTTCTCGGGGCTCACGAGCTCCTTGGCGACCGCTTCCATCCAGCATCCAAGCTTCGCGCCGACCGAGGCGCGCGGGCTCGTCGCGAGCCCGGGGACGTTCGCCTTCCGCGAGGTCGGCCTCGTCGCGGCGGCGCAGTTGACGGCGCACGTGACCGCCGGCGCGAGCCCTTTGACCGGCTCGGCCTGCCGTCTCCTCAGCCCCGATCTTGGAAAAGCTGAAAAGGGGCCCTCGCCGCTGGCCTTGCGGGGCGAAGCGGCGGTCGGCCGGGATGGGACGTGCCGGTTCCATCGCCTGGCGCCGGGGCTGTACGAGCTGCGCGTTCTGATCTCGGCCGGACGGTCGCAGGTGAATCGTTGGCTCTCGATCGCGCCGGGCGAGGCGAAATCCGAGGAGGTCGCTCTGACCCCCGCGCACGTCCGCGGCGAGGTGCTCGTCGGGGACCGGCCCGCGGCCGGCTACAGCGTGCACAGCCTGGCGATCGACGCCTACCGGCCGACCGGAGCGAGGGCGGACGACGCCGGCGAGGCGCCGGTCGACGCCGACGGGAAGTACGACCTCACGCTCTGGGAGCCCTCCTGGTATTCATTTCGAGTGGTCACGGAGTCCGGTGCGCCGACCGCCGGCCACAAGGAGCTGACGGTCGCCGCGGGTGGCGACGAGCGCCTCGATTTCCGGCTGGCGAACGGCGCGATCCGCGGCGTCGTGGTCGACGCGGAAAGCCGGCCGGTGGCCGACGCGCGGGTCGCGCTGCGCTGGAACGGCATCATCCCCCTGTCGACCGATGCGGCCGGTCGATTCGAGTTTCGGGCCGAGGGGGAGGGCTCGGCCGAGCTGCAGGCGTTCAAGACCGGTTTCCGCCCTTCCGATTCGCGGACCGTGGAGGTGACCCGCGAGGGTGAGGTGCCGCCCGTCACGCTGGTCCTCCAGAAGAACAGCACGGTGACCGGGATCGTGGTCGCGGCGGGAGGCCCGGTGCCGCGGGCCTGGGTCGCCAGCACCCGTTTTGCGCCGGAGACCGGCCTGCAGCTCTATCGGGACAGCCGGGCCGGAGACGACGGCCGGTTCGAGGTCGAGATCCCGGACGGCAATTCCTCCGGCGGCTCCGATACCGCGATGCTCTTCGCCGCCGGCCCGGGATGCCCGCTCTCGTGGTCGCTCTCGAGCCGAGGCGCGACCGGCGGGGGCGAGACCGGCGGCGACGCCGCCGTCGTCGTGCCCTGCGCCGCACAGCCTGCGGCCCTCGACCTGAGCTTCGTCGACGAGCGCGGCCGACCGGTTCCGAATGCTGCCGTGGTCCTGCGGGGAGGCGGCACGATCATCCCCCAATCCGTCCTCTCGACCCACCTGGCGCTCCTCGGCCTGCCGGGCGCCGCCGACGGCGCGGGACATCTCGTCCTGCCCTTCCTGACGCCGGGCGATTACGAGCTCTTCCTCGCCGGCCTGTCCTCCGAGAGCACGATCGCCGCTGGATGGCCGCAGGGCTTCCTGCAGCGCATCACCCTGCCGCCGTCGACCACGACCGAGTTGCAGATCACGATCCGTTCGAGCCAGCCGGAAGAGACCCGGAGCGCGACGCCGGTCCGCTGAGCCTGGGCCGGCCACGCCCCCTCCCCGCCCTTGCCCCGCCCTCCCGCCCGGGAGACAATGAGGTGGTCCGGCCACCGCCGCATGATCGACACTCTCCCCCAGCAGAAGGCGCTCCCGCACAGCGAGGAGTCGGAGCGGGCCGTGCTCGGCGGCGTGCTGCTCGACCCGTCGGGTGCTGCCGACGATCTCCGGGCGGCTGCGGCCGGACGACTTCTACATCGGAGCGCCACCAGATCCTCTACCAGGCGATGCTCGACCTCCAGGAGCGAGCAGGTGGAGATCGACCTGCGCACCCTCCAGGCGCAGCTCGAGCAGCGGGGCAGCTCGAGGGGATCGGCGGCCTCGCCTACCTGACCGGGCTCGACCTCGACCTGCCGGACATCGGGCGGATCGACGCCTACGTCGAGATCGTCAAGGAGCGCTCGGTCCGCCGGCGGCTGATCCAGGCTGTCCGGGCAGATCATCCGCAACTGCCTGGACGGCGGCCTCGAGGCGCAGGAGGCGCTGGGGCAGGCGGAGCAGGCGATCCTCGGCCTCGGCGAGGAGGCGATCCAGCGCGGCTTCGCGCAGATCGGCCAGGTCCTCCACACGACCCTGGAGGACCTCGAGGAGCGGCCGGGCATCGATGCTCATCGGCGTGCCGACCGGCTTCATCGACTTCGACCGCATCAGCCAGGGCCTGAACCGGGGCAACCTGATCATCATCGCCGGCCGCCCGGGCATGGGGAAGACGAGCTTCGCCCTCAACGTCGCCCAGCACGTCGACCATCCGCGAGCGCAAGACGGTGGGGATGTTCTCGCTCGAGATGAGCCAGCAGGAGCTGGCGCTGCGCATCCTCTGCTCGGAGGCCGACATCTCCTTCTCGCGGCTGCGCTCGAAGCGGCGTGTCGCAGAAGGAGTGGAGCGCGGATCATCCAGACCGTCCGCGCGATCGGCGACGCGCCGCTTCTACATCGACGACTCGGCCAACCCGACCCTGCTCGAGGTCGCCTCGAAGTCGCGGCGGCTGAAAGCCGAGCGCGGCCTCGACCTCGATCGTCCTCGACTACCTCCAGCTCATGCAGGCCGGCGGCCGCTACGAGAACCGCAACCTCGAGATCGCCGCCATCAGCCGCGGCCTGAAGCAGCTCGCCAAGGAGCTGGACGTGCCGGTGATCGCCCTCTCCCAGCTCTCCCGGCAGCCGGAGCGGCGGGGGAGCGACCACCGGCCGCAGCTCTCCGACCTGCGCGAGAGCGGCTCGATCGAGCAGGACGCCGACATGGTGGCGTTCATCTACCGCGACGAGGTCTACAACCCCGACCGAGCCGAGAACAAGGGGTTGGCGGAGCTGATCATCGCCAAGCACCGCAACGGCGAGACCGGCACCATCGAGCTCGTACTTCCTCGGCGAGACGACCAGCTTCCGCAACCTCGGCCGGCGATGGCGCGCCCGATCCCGACACCCCCTTCTGAGGCGCCCGGCGCCCCGGCGGCCGCGGAGGGCCGCGCCGGCCTCGCCGTCGGACGACCTCCAGGCCGCTCTCCGCCCGGCGTGGGTGGACGTCGACCTCGCCGCCCTGCGAGCCAACCTGGCGGCGATCCGCCGCCGGGTCGCCGGGCGATCGCGGACGCTCATGGCGGTCGTCAAGGCGGACGCCTACGGCCACGGGGCGGTGGGGGTCTCGCGCGCCCTCGAGGCGCGCGGGGGTGGACTGGCTGGGGGTGGCGCTGCTCGAGGAGGGGGCGGAGATCCGCGGCGCCGGCGTCGCGGCTCCCCATCCTCGTGCTCGGCACCGCCCGGCCGGAGAAGATCGCCCTCTACCGCCGCTACCGGCTGACCCCGACGCTCTCGATCGCTCGCCGAGCTCGCCCTCTGGCGCGAGTGGGCGGCGGGGGAGCGCGAGCCGCAGGCGGTCCATCTCAAGGTCGACACCGGCATGGGGCGGCTGGGGGTCGCGCTCGACGAGGTGCCGCGCGGCGCTCGCGGCGCTCCTGCGCGGCAGCCGCGGGCTGCGCCTCGCCGGCCTGCTCTCGCACTTCGGCGACGCGGACGACCCGGAGAGCCCGCGCAACCCCGCCCAGGAGGCGCGCTTCGCCGCCGTGCTGGCGCTGCTCGCGCCGGCCGAGCGCGAGGGCATCCTGATCCACATGGCCAACAGCGCCGCCGCGCTGTCGCGCCCCTCGGGCCGCTTCACGCTGGTGCGGCTGGGGATCGCGCTCTACGGCGTCGACCCGCTGGCGCGGGCGGCGGACCTCGCGCCCGGTCATGTCGGTCGGGCGCGGATCGTCCAGCTGCGCGAGGTGCCGGCGGGGACGCCGCTCTCCTACGGCGGGCGGACGGTCACCCGGCGGCGGAGCCGCATCGCCGTCGTGCCGGTGGGCTACGCCGACGGCTACGCCTGGCGGCTGACCGGCCAGGCCGAGGCCCTGGTGCGCGGCCGTCGTGTGCCGGTCGCCGGTTCGGTTACGATGGACATGACGCTCCTCGACGTGACCGAGAGCCGGCGGCGAGGTGGGGGAGGAGGTCGTCCTCCTCGGCCGCCAGGGGGGCGAGGAGATCAGCGCCGTCGAGCTCGCGGCGCCACGCCGGGACGATCTCCTGGGAGATCCTCTGCCATCTGGGGCTCCGCCTGCCGCGCCGCTACCTGCGGGAGGGGGGCGTGGAGGAGCTGATGTCGCGCTTCTCGCGGGAGGAGGCTTGAAGCTGCCGGGCGGCCCTCGAGCGCTTCTTCGAGGAGATGGGCCGCTTCATCCTGATGGTCGGGCGGGTCTTCGCCTGGACCTCGCGGCCGCCCTACGACTGGCGCGAGCTGCTGCGGCAGATGGTGAAGGTGGGGGTCAACTCGATGCCGGTGGTGCTGCTGACCGCCATGTTCACCGGCATGGTGCTGGCGCTCCAGACCTTCACCGTGCTCTGCGCTTCAACGCCGAGAGCTTCGTCGGCTCGCTGGTCGGCCTGTCGATGGTGCGCGAGCTCTCCTCGGTGCTCTCGGGGCTGATCGTCGCCGGCCGCGCCGGCTCGGCCATGGGGGCCGAGCTGGGGACCATGCGGGTGACCGAGCAGATCGACGCCCTCGAGGTGATGGCGACCGATCCGGTCCACTACCTGGTCGTGCCGCGGGTGTGGGCGACGACGCTCACCCTGCCGATCCTGGTCGTCTTCGCCGACGCCATCGGCATCTTCGGCGGCTACCTGGTCTCCGTCGTGCTCCTCGGGGCGAACCCGGTCTCCTACCTGGACCGAAGAGCTTCCAGTACATGGGCGTGCACGACCTCCTGTCCGGCGCTGATCAAGGCCGCGGTCTTCGGCTTCCTGCTCGCGGTGATCGGCTGCCAGCAGGGCTTCTACACCACCGGCGGCGCCGAGGGGGTCGGGCGCTCGACGACGAGCCGCCGTGGTCGTCGCCTCGATCGCCATCCTGATCTCCGACTTCTTCCTGACCAAGCTGCTGTTCTAGGGCCGGCGGACGATGGCCGACCCGCGCCAGCCGAGCGACCGCGAGCCGCCCGAAGATCGCCATCCGGGGTCTCGAGAAGTCGTTCGGCCCCAAGGTGGTGCTGGACGGCGTCGACCTCGACATCGCCGAGGGCGAGTCGATGGTCATCATCGGCGCCTCGGGGACGGGCAAGAGCGTGCTCCTGAAGCACATCATCGGGCTGCTGAAGCCCGACGCCGGCACGGTCGAGGTCGACGGCATGGCGGTCGCCGGGCTCGACAACCGCGCGCTCACCGAGTTCCGGCGCAAGTTCGGCATGGCCTTCCAGGAGGGCGCGCTCTTCGACTCGATGTCGGTCTGGCAGAACGTCGCCTTCCCCCTGCAGCGCCTGACCCAGAAGTCGCAAGGACGAGATCCGACGAGCGGGTCGAGGAGTGCCTGGCGCTGGTGCGGCTCGACGGGATCGGCGACCGCTGCCCTCGCAGCTCTCGGGCGGCATGCGGCGGCGGGTGGGCTTCGCGCGGGCGATCGCCCAGGTGCCCGAGATCCTCCTCTTCGACGAGCCGACGACCGGGCTCGACCCGGTGACCACGGCGCTGATCGACGAGGTGATCCTCGACATGAACGAACCAGCTCAAGACGACGATGGTCACCATCACCCACGACATGGAGAGCGCCTTCCGGATCGGCGACCGCATCGCCATGCTCGACCGCGGTAAGATCGTCGCCGCGGCGCCGCCGGCCGAGTTCCGCGAGCTCCAGGACCCGCGCATCCAGCAGTTCTTGCACGGCCGCGCCGAAGGGCCGCTGACCGAAGAGGCCCGCCTGGCGTAGCCGCGCGCGGCGCCCGTTGATACAATCCTCGGCAGCACAAGGGCCGCGCCCGGAGGCCTCCCAAGCGAGAGCTTCCACCCGCCGTTTCCGCCGGCCAGCCCCACGGACTTGGTATGACTCGTGCACTTCGCACGATGCGTCGGTGCTGCACCTAACGACGTACCTACCAAAGGGGGGTTTGCACTATGGGTATCCTTGCCTGGATCGTTCTCGGCCTCATCTCCGGCTTCGTCGCCAGCAAGATCGTCAACAAGTCGGGCGAGGGCATCCTCCTCGACATCGTCCTCGGCATCGTCGGCGCCGTCGTCGGCGGCTGGCTGTTCAGCATGTTCGGGCACACCGGCGTCAACGGCCTGAACCTCTACAGCTTCCTGGTCGCGATCATCGGCGCCGTGATCGTGCTCGTCGTCTACCACGCGATCCGGCGGGTCTGAGGCGGCGCCCCTCGGGCGATTCGAATAGCGGGCCGCGGCCCGGCCGTTCTGCGGCCGGGCCGCGGCCGTTCGCTCGCCTCTGCTTTCCCCCTGATCCGAGACGCTGCTAGACTTGCTTCGCCCCGCCCCAAGCGGGGTTTTTGCGCTCGGGAGCCGCCGGGCCGCCGGTCGGAGGGAACGTCTTGAGTCAGGCCGTCAAGCTGGGCATCTTCGGGAGCATCGGTCTCGTCGTCCTCGCGCTGTTGATCTGGCGCATCAACGACATCCATCCGTTCCAGCGCCAGCGTGGCCGCCGGATGTCGGCGGTCTTCGATACCGTCGCGGGCCTCGACGACAAGGCGGCGGTGCGCATCGCCGGCGTGCGCATCGGCCGCGTCGACGGCGTCGACCTCCTCGGCCGGCGCGCCAAGGTCGGCCTGCGCCTCGAGAAGCCGGTGACGCTGACCCAGGGCACCTACGCCAAGATCTCGAACCTCGGCCTCCTCGGCGAGAAGTACGTCGAGCTGGTGCCGGGCCCGGACGGGGCGCCGGCGCTCGGCGCCAATGCCGTGCTGCCCGGCCGGACGACGCCGAGCTTCGACGACGCGATGACCAAGCTCGAGAGCATCGGCGACTCGATCCAGGGGATCACCGGCCAGCTCGGCGGGGGGCCGGGAGGGGGCGGGATCAACCGCCTGCTCACCAACCTCGAGGCGACGAGCGACGAGATCCGCGCCCTGGTCGCCGAGAACCGGGTGACCGTCGCCGCGACGGTCCGCAACTTCGACTCCCTCTCCGGCACCCTGGCGCGCGAGCTGCCCCGCCTCGCCAACGAGATGTCGCGGACGGTCAACCAGATCTCGGACCTGGTGGCGCAGAACAAGGGGGACGTCTCGGCCTCCCTCGCCAACGCCCGGCAGCTGACCGCCAGCCTGCAGACCTCGGTCAACAATCTCAACGACATCACGGGGAAGATCGCGAGCGGCCAGGGGACGGTCGGCAAGCTGGTCAACCGGAGCGAGGCGTACGACAAGGTGGTCGGCACGCTCGACAGCATCAAGGGGGGGGTCGAGAGCCTCAGCAGCACGCTCGGCGCCGCCCAGAAGTTCAAGCTCGACCTCGACCTGCAGACCTACAAGCTGAACGCCGGCGACTCGCGCTCCGGCCTCAACGTCGACGTCGATCCCTCGGACGGCAAGCACATCTACCGCGTCGGGATCGCCAACACCCCGGAGGGGAAGCGCCACACCAAGACCCAGCGCATCACCTTCATCGGCCCCGAGGGCCAGACCTCGACCGAGACGATCTCCACCCTGACCTCGGAGAACAGCTACGTCGCGAGCGGGCTCTTCGGCTACAAGGGCCCGAACGGCTCCCGGCTGTGGGCCGGCATCATCGAGAACACCGGCGGCGCCGAGATCGAGTATCCGTTCTTCGGCCGCCGCGCCCTGGTCTCCTTCGAGGCCTTCGACTTCAGCCGCGAGGACAAGAAGCGCCCCCACCTGCGCCTCACCGGCCGCTACCAGTTCCACCCCAACCTCTACCTGGTGGGCGGCTACGACGACCCCCTCGAGACCCACTCGCTCTTCCTCGGCGCCGGCATCCGCTGGAACGACGACAATTTGAAGTATCTGTTGGGAGCGGCGGCGGGGAAGCTCTAGAAGCTCTGAGGGCCGGCTTCAGCGCGCTCCGGCGTCCGCCGGCGGCGCCTCGGCGAGCAGCTCCGGCAGGGGCTGGCCGTCGACGGTGAAGGTCGCGCGCTGGATGCCCTGGAACTGGAGGGCGGTCTCCTGGAGCTGGGCGGCGATGCGGCGGGCCTCGCAGGCGTCGCCGAGCTCGAGGTAGCCGGAGAGGCGGACGCGCGCCTCGCCTCCGGCGCGCTCGATGCCGGCGAGCCGGAGCGACGAGCCGTGAAGTGAGTCGTAGAGCCCGGAGGGCGAGTCGAGCCGGGCGGAGCCGGCGAGGAGCGCGCCGAGCGCCCCCGCGAGCGCCGGGGCGGGCGCGGGGAGCGTCACCTCGACCGGCACGGCGCTGTCGCCGCAACCGGCGGCGCGCCCGGCGCGGCCGCCGTCGTGCGGCGCGATGAGGAAGATGCGCACCCGGTCGGTCACCGCGGTGGCGGCGGGCTTGACCGCCGGCGGTGGAGAGGTCGCGGCGTAGCAGGAGGCGAGCGCGAGCGCCCACGCCGCCGGCAGACCGTTCCTCACGCCGTCATGCCGCAGCGAAAAGGGGGAGAGCCGGTGGCGTCGACACGGCGGCGATGCTAGCGTTCCCTCACCCATGAGGCAATATCTCGAGCTGCTGCGGCACGTCCTCGACCACGGGGCCGAGAAGGCCGACCGCACCGGCACCGGCACCCTCTCCGTCTTCGGCTACCAGATGCGCTTCGACCTCGCCGCGGGCTTTCCGCTGGTGACGACGAAGAAGCTGCACCTGCGCTCGATCGTCCACGAGCTCCTCTGGTTCCTCTCCGGCAGCACCAACGTCCGCCCCCTCCAGGCGCAGGGGGTGACGATCTGGAACGAGTGGGCCGACGCCGACGGCGACCTGGGGCCGATCTACGGCCGGCAGTGGCGCGCCTGGCCGGCCCCGGACGGGCGGACGATCGACCAGCTCGCCCAGGTCGTCGAGGGGATCCGGCGCGACCCCGACTCGCGCCGCCACGTGGTCTCCGCCTGGAACGTGGCCGACCTGCCGCGGATGCACCTCTCCCCCTGCCACGCGCTCTTCCAGTTCTACGTCGCGCGCGGCCGCCTCTCCTGCCAGCTCTACCAGCGCAGCGCCGACGTGTTCCTGGGCGTGCCGTTCAACATCGCCTCCTATGCCCTGCTGACCGCGATGGTGGCGCAGGTGACGGACCTCCTGCCGGGCGAGCTCGTCCACACCCTGGGCGACGCCCACCTCTACTCGAACCACACGGAGCAGGCGCTCCTCCAGCTCGGCCGCGAGCCGCGGCCGCTCCCCACCCTGACGCTCGCCCCGGAGGTCCGCTCGCTCTTCGCCTTCCGCTACGAGGACGTCGCGGTGCACGGCTACGATCCCCATCCCGCGATCAAGGCGCCGATCGCGGTATGACGCCGCGGGTGAGCCTGATCGCGGCGCTCGCCGCCAACCGGACGATCGGCCGCGACGGCCGCCTCCCCTGGCATCTGTCGCCGGACCTCGTCCGCTTCAAGCGGCTGACCCTCGGCCATACGCTCCTCATGGGGCGGAAGACCTTCGAGTCGATCGGCCGGCCGCTCCCCGGCCGCGCCACGGTCGTCGTCACCCGCAACCCCCTCTGGACGGCGCCGCCGGGGGTGCTCGCCGCGCCCTCGGTGGAGGCGGGGCTCGCCATGGCGCCGGCCGGCGAGGTCTTCGTCGCCGGCGGCGCCGAGGTCTACCGCGCGACCCTGCCCATCGCCGACCGCCTGTACCTCACCTTCGTCGAGCAGGACTTCGCCGGGGATACCTTCTTCCCCGAGGTCGATTGGGCACGTTGGCGCCTGATCGAGGACGAGCCCCACCCGCCCGGCGACGGCGCGCCCTTCCCCTACCGCTTCTCGACCTACGAGCGCGCGGCCGGCACCTGATTCGCCGAGGAGCGCCGTGGATATACTGAGGACCGCAATGAGCGAGCTGATCTTCATCGTGGAGGAGGCGCCCGAGGGGGGATACACAGCGCGCGCCCTGGACCAGGCGATCTTCACCGAGGCCGACGACCTGGAGGATCTGCACGTGAGGATCCGCGACGCGGTGCGTTGCCACTTCGACGAGGGGAAGGAGCCCAAGATCCTCCGGCTCCATTTCGTCCGCGAGGAAGTCATCGCTCCATGAGGCTGCCCCGCGGGCTGACGGGAGAGGATCTAGCCCGCGCCCTTCGAAACCTGGGCTACGAGGTGACCCGCCAGACGGGCAGCCATCTCCGCTTGACCACCCAGATGCAGGGCGAGCATCACGTCACGATTCCTCGCCATGATCCACTGCGGGTCGGGACTCTCTCGGCGATCCTCGTCGACCTCACCAGGCATCATGAGCTGAGCCGCGAGGATCTCCTGCGGATCCTCTTCTGACGGCTGACCGGGCGCGCGGCCACCGCCGGGGCGCGCACGATATGATCCGCTCATGAAAAGCATCGGCTGCCTGGGTCTGATCGGAGTGCTGGTCCTCGTCGGCATCGTCGCCGCGGTCTCGGGGACGGGCGTGTACAACGGGCTGGTCAACGCCCAGCAGCAGGTCGACGGGCAGTGGGCGAACGTGCAGGGCGCCTACCAGCGGCGGGCCGACCTCATCCCCAACCTGGTGGCGACGGTCAAGGGCGCCGCCGGTTTCGAGCAGAAGACGCTCGAGGACGTCGTCAAGGCGCGCGCCCAGGTCGGGCAGGTCACCGCCCAGGCCACCCCCAACATCACCAACGACCCCCAGGCGCTGCAGCGCTTCCAGGCGGCGCAGGACAACCTCGGGGGCGCCCTCGGCCGGCTGCTCGTCGTCTCCGAGCGCTACCCCGACCTCAAGTCGGTCGCCAACTTCCGGGACCTCGCGGTCGAGCTCGAGGGGACCGAGAACCGCATCAACGTCGAGCGCAAGCGCTTCAACGACCTCGCGCAGAGCTACAACACCCGCATCCACCAGGTGCCGGCGGCCTGGTACGTCGGCCTGCTGCATTGGAATTTCCCCCCCAAGGCCTACTTCCAGGCGCAGCCGGGCAGCGAGACCGCGCCGAAGGTGGACTTCGGGGCATCCTGAGAGCCCGGCGCGGCGCCGCGGGAAGCCTCGCCACCGCCCGCATGGTTATCTCTCTCGGCGGCGCCGGCTCCAGCCCGCGGCGAGCCGGCCGCGGCACCGGCGTCCGGCCGGTCCAGCCTCCTTCGCCTCTCGCGGCGCACCCCTTCTATAGACAGGCGGCCCCGACGTGGCGTAGAACTTTGGGAAATGTTGCACCGACGATCCATCGGCACCCTCGCGAGCCTCCTCTCGAGCCTCTTGGCGGTCGCGGCGGGCGCCGCCGGCTGCCGGGGGGCGCGGGCGGCGCCGGCGGCCGACCTGGCGGTCCGGCGCGGTGACTTCCAGGAGCGCGTGCTGCTGACCGGCGAGCTCGAGAGCGAGCGGGCGACGGAGCTCAAGGTGCCGCCCAACCGCGTCTTCCGGCTCGAGATCCGCGCCCTCGTCAAGGACGGCTCCCCGGTGGTCGCCGGCCAGGTGCTCGCCGTGTTCGACAACTCGCAGTTCACCAACGACCTCGAGGACAAGCGCCTGGAGAACGCCGAGAAGGAGAACGAGCTGGCGCGGGCGCGCGCCGCTGCCGAGTCCGACGACGCCCAGCGCGCCTTCGCCGTCGAGGAGAAGCGCGCCGCCCTCGAGAAGGCGCGCATCCAGGCGGCGGTGCCGCAGGGCCTGATGGCCGAGCGCGAGTACCAGGACCGCCAGCTCGCCCGGCGCCGCGCCGAGGTCGAGCTCGCCCACGCCGAGGCCGACCGCGAGGCGCATCGCCAGGCGAGCGCCGCCGATCTCGAGGTCAAGAAGATCGAGCTCGCCCGCGGCGAGCGCGAGGTCGCCGACGCCCTGACGGCGATCTCGGGCCTGGTGCTCCGCGCTCCTACCGCGGGCATCGCCCTCGTCGCCGAGGACCCCTGGGAGGGGCGCAAGGTGCGCGTCGGCGACGGCCTCTTCTCCGGCCAGAAGGTGGTGCTCATCCCCGACCTCTCGACGCTCCGGGTCGCGGCGGAGCTCTCCGACGTCGACGATGGGCGGGTACGCCCTGGGATGCCGGCCCGCCTCACCCTCGATGCCTATCCCGGCCGCTCCTACGCCGGCCGCGTGGCGGCGGTGTCGCCGGTGGCGCGGGAGTCGGCGCGCAGCTCGCTCCTGCGCAGCTTCCACGTCGAGATCGACCTCCGCGACCGCGACCTCGCCCACATGCGCCCCGGCATGTCGGTCAAGGTCGAGGTGCTGGGGCCGGAGCGCCAGGGAGCCCTCCTGGCGCCGCGCGCCGCCCTCGATCTCGCCGCCCAGCCGCCGCGCGCCCTCCTCGCCGGCGGCGGCGCGGCACCGGTGCGGCTCGGCGAGTGCGATCCGCTGACCTGCGTCGTCGAGTCCGGCCTGGGGCCGGGAGAGCGCCTGCGCCCCCTGGTGCCGCCTGCCGGGCACAGCCCGGCGGGTGAAGCGGCAGGGGCGGCCGAGGGGGCCGGCGGGTGACCGGGACGGGCGGCCCGAGGAGGGATCGGCGGCTGCGCCTGGGGCTCGCCGCGGCGCTCCTCGCCGGCGCCGGCCTCTGGTGGTCGGTCGATCGCGCCGCCGGCGAGCGGGCCGCCGATTGGGGCGAGGTGCGCCGCGGCGACCTGGTGCTCGGCGTCGAGGTGCGCGGCACCCTCGCGGCCGTCGACCCGGTGTCGCTGTCGCCGCCGGCGATCCCCGACGAGTGGAGCCTGAAGATCGCCTATATGGCGCCCGAGGGACAGGCGGTGCGGCGGGGGACGCCGGTCCTCCGCTTCGACCCCAGCGAGCTCGACCGCCACCTCGTCGACCGCCTCTCCGAGGAGGAGCAGGCGGTCCAGGAGCTGGCGAAGAAGCGCATCGATGTCGAGATGAAGCGCCAGGACGACGAGCTGCAGCTCGCCGAGGCCCGCGCCAAGGAGCGCAAGGCGGCGCTCAAGGTGGCGGTGCCGGCCGACCTGGTGGCGGCGGCCGACCTCGGGCAATGGCAGGCCGACCTGACGCTCGCCCGCCAGCAGATCGCGTCGCTCACCGGCCTGCTCGAGCTGGCGCGCCGCCAGGGCGAGGCGGAGATCGCGGAGCTGGCGAGAAAGCACGACCATGCCGCCAGCCGCGTCGCCGAGCTCCGCGCCCAGATCCGCAGCCTGACCGTGCTGGCGCCGCGCGACGGCATCGTCGTCTACGTCGTCGCCCGCGGCGGCGAGAAGAAGAAGGTGGGCGACTCCGCCTACCAGGGCGAGAGCGTGCTCGAGATCCCCGACCTCCACCGCATGCGGGCGGACGCCGAGATCGACGAGGCCGACCTCTCCCGCGTCGCGGTCGGCCAACCGGTTACGCTCCGCCTCGACGCCCATCCCGACCAGCCGGTCGCCGGCCGCGTCCAGGCGATCCGCGCCGCGGTCACCAACCGCTCCGACGCCAATCGCCAGAAGGTGGTCGAGGCCCAGCTGGCGCTCGACCACGCCGATCCGCTCCGCATGCGCCCGGGGATGCGCTTCCAGGGGACGATCGAGGTATCACGGCTGCGCGGCGTCCTCGTCGCCCCCGCCGACGCCGTCGCCGCCACCCCCGACGGGCCGGCCGTCGAGCGCGCCACCGCCTTCGGCGCCGAGGTCGTCCATCCGCGGCTGGGCCGGCACAACGACCAGCTCGTCGAGGTGCTGGCGGGGCTGGCGCCCGGCGACCGCGTGGCGCGCTCGCGGAGCGGGCGCCCGGCGGCAGGCGGGTCCGGGTCGTGAGGGGCTCGGGTCCGCTCGCCGCCGCCCTGGCGCTCGCCGTCGGCCTCGCGGTCGCCGCCTTCGTCTTCGTCCCCCGCGCCGGCGGCGTCGGCGACGTGCCGGTCGCGACCGCCGTCCGCGCCCCCTTCGTCCAGGAGGTGGCGGCCGAGGGGAGCCTCCAGGCCGTCCACTCGATCCCCCTGGCGGTGCCCGACTCCGGCCTCGAGGACTCGATGGTCGTCGCCTGGCTGGCGGCGGACGGGACGCGGGTGCGCGCCGGCGATCCCATCGCCCGCTTCGACCCGCGGCTCTTGCGCAACAGCCTGCGCGCCTCCCAGGACGCGCTGGCGACCGACCGCATCCTCGCCGCCAAGGAGCGCGCCCAGAGCGCCGCCGACCTGGACAAGCTCCAAGGGGACGGCGAGGTCGCCGACCTCGAGCTCGACGCGGCCCGCCGCTTCCAGAAGAAGGACGCGACGATCTTCTCGCGCGCCGAGCGCATCGAGTCGGAGATCGACGGCGAGCTGGCGCGCCAGCACGCCGAGCACGCCGCCGCGGCGCGGCGGACGCGGGGCGCCGTGTCGCGCGCCGAGCGCGAGCTGATCGATATCAAGCGCCGCCAGGCGGCGGCGGGGATCGCGCGGGCCGAGCGGGGCCTGCGGTCGCTCACCCTGACCGCGCCGCGCGACGGGGTCGTCCTCCTGCGCCGGAGCACCCGGCGCGAGCCGGTGCGGGTGGGCGACAACGTCTGGCCCGGCGAGCCCCTGGCCGAGCTGCCGGACCTGGGGAGCTTCGCGGCCGAGGTCTACGTCCTCGAGGCCGACGCCGGCGGCCTGGTGGTGGGCAAGCCGGCCACCGTGAGCCTCGAGGCGGCGCCGGGCGTCTCCTACCCGGCGACCGTGTCGCGGGTCGACACCCTCGCCAAGCCGCGCTTCCGCGGCTCGCCGGTGCAGTACTTCGCGGTCACCCTGGCGCTCGGCAGGACCGACCCGGCGCGGATGAAGCCCGGCGCGCGGGTGACCGCGCGGCTCACCCTCGAGCGCCTCGACGCGGCGCTCGCCGTCCCCCGCGAGGCGGTCTTCGAGCGCGATGGGCAGAGCGTCGTCTACCGCCGGCGGGCCGGGGGCTTCGAGCCGGTGCCGGTCGCCCTCGGGGCGGTCGGCATGGGGCGGGTGGTGATCCGCTCGGGCATCGCCGCGGGCGACGTGCTCGCCCTGCGCGATCCGACCCGACCCGCGGCGCCGCCCGGCGCCCAACCCGCCACAGCACCCGGCGCGGACGCCGCCACCGGCTCCGTCGGCCGGGGAGCGGCCGCGGGGTCGCCGGCGGCGGGGCCGGCGCCGTGACCCCGGCCGAGGCCTTCCGCTCGGCCCTCGACAACCTCGCCGCGCACAAGCTGCGCTCGGCCCTCACCATGCTGGGGATGATCTTCGGCGTCGGCGCGGTGATCGCCATGCTGTCGATCGGCGCCGGGGCCGAGCGCCAGGCCCTGCAGATGGTCGAGCGGCTGGGGCTGCGCAACGTCCTGGTGCGCGCCAGGACCTTCAAGGACGACGAGCTGACCGAGATCCGCGCCAAGTCGCCCGGCCTCTCGGAGCGCGACGTCGCGGCGATCATGGACGCCGTGCCGGGGGTCGATCTCGCCGCCCCGAGCCTCCGGATCGACCCCTGGACGGTGCTCTCGGACGAGGGCAAGGCGCGCGGCGCGGCGGTCTACGGGGTCTCCTCCCGCCACGCCGAGCTCGCCCACCTGGCGCTCGCCGAGGGCCGCTTCCTGGACCCGCTCGACGAGCGCCTGCATGCCCAGGTCTGCATCGTCGGCCCGGAGGTGCGGCGCGAGCTCTTCGGCTACGGCCGGGCGGTGGGGCGCGACATCAAGGTCGACGACGTCTGGATGGAGGTGGTGGGGGTGCTGGCGCCGTCGGGCGGCGGCGACAGCTTCGAGGGGGTGGACGTCGGCTCGGTCGCGGCGGCGATCTTCCTGCCGCTGTCGACCGCCGAGCGCAAGTTCACGCGCCGGCCGCTCGCCTCGCCGCTCGACGGCATCGTCGTCCACCTCAAAGACGGCGTCTCCGGCACCGCCACCGCGGCGGTGGTCAAGGACCTCCTGGACCGCCTCCACGGCGGCGCCGCCGACTACGAGCTGGTGGTCCCCGAGGCCCTGCTCGAGCAGAGCCGCCGCACCCAGCGGCTGTTCGACATCGTGATGGGGGCGATCGCCGGCATCTCGCTCCTCGTCGGCGGCATCGGCATCATGAACATCATGCTCGCCACCGTCCTCGAGCGGACGCGGGAGATCGGCGTCCGCCGCGCGGTGGGGGCGAAGCGCGGCGACATCCGCTTCCAGTTCATGGTCGAGTCCTTCGCCATCAGCCTGCTCGGCGGGGCGGCGGGCGTCGTCCTCGGCCTCGCCATCGCCCGCGGCGTCGCCGCCTACGCCGGCTGGCGCACCGTCGTCACCCTCGCCTCGATCGCCGTCTCGACCGGCGTCGCCATGGGCGTCGGCCTCGCCTCCGGCCTCTACCCGGCGACCCGCGCCGCGGCGCTCGATCCGATCGACGCGCTGCGCTACGAGTAGGTCAGCCCGGATCGCGCAGCGGCGGCAGCGCGTAGCAGCGCATCAGCGTCTGGTGCCCGGACGCCGAGGAGCTGGCTGGGATAGCGGTCGCCGCCACGGATCGGCAGGTCCTCGATGAAGTAGACGAGGCAGGCGCCGGGCTCGGCGACCGGCGGGCCGGTGTGGACGGGGAGCGGCGGCGCCCCTCGCCGCGTCGCCCGGTAGAAGGCGGGGAGGGCGTAGAAGACCCGCGGCCGGGGGACGACGACGACCTCCTTGGCGCCGCCGGCGAGCGCCGTCTCGACCAGCCCCTCGAAGTCGTAGGAGAGGTACGCCTCCTCGCTCACCGCCGCGTAGGGGCCGAAGTAGGCGGCGAGCATGTGGCCGCACTCGAGGGCGAGCGCGAGCGCGACGACGGCGACGACAGCGAGGCCGGCGCGGCGCCGGCCGGGCTCGGGGCCGGCCGCCCGCCATGCCCGCCGGTCGCCCCAGCCGCCGCCGGCGACGAGCGCCAAACCGTAGCAGGAGGCGAGGAGGAGGCAGAGGCCGAGCTGGACGCCGCGCATCGCGTGCTGCGGCTCGGTCAGCGCCATGCCGAGCGGCGAGGCCGCGGCGCCGAGCAGGAGGAGGCGGGCGAAGCGGTCGCCGGCCGCGGCGCGGCGGCACCACCAGGCGAGCCCGGCCAGGGCGAGGACGAAGACCGTCGCGTAGACCTCGCCGGTCAAGCCGGTCGAGTGGCGGCGGTTGGGGTCGCCGGAGACGAGGAGGAAGGTGGGGGTGAAGCTCGCCGCGTAGTACTGGGCGAAGCGGGCGAGCTTCGCCGCCGGCGACAGCGCGGCGTCATGGAGATAGCTCACGTGGTAGAAGCGCTTGGTCAGCTCGCCGGGGTGGGCGAGCGCGTAGGCGCCATAGGGGATGAGGGCGACGGCGAAGCCGGCGAGCATGGCGGCGTGCCGCGCCAGATAGCGGCGCCCCCAGTAGGCGGCGAGGAGCGAGAGGGCGAAGAGGAAGCTCAGCAGGCGCGCCGTGGTGTAGGAGTAGACCGAGAGGCCGGTCGCGAGGCCGAGGCCGAGCGCCGCGAGGAGGGGCCGCCGGCCCTCTTCCTCATAGACGCGGTGGGCGAGGACGAGCGCCCAGGCGAGCAGCGGGATCTGGCTGCTGTCCTCCATGGCGAAGCGCGAGAGGGTGAAGAACCAGGGGAGGAAGCCGCCGGCGGCGAGGGCGTAGATCTCGACGGCGCGGGAGCGCGGGAAGAGCCGCCGCACCAGGGCCCAGAGGCCGGCGAGGAAGACGAGGAAGAAGAGGGCCGGGGTGGCCCGCAGCAGCCAGTCCGACGGTCCGGCGAGCCGGAACAGCAGCGCCGCCGTGTAGATGATGAGCGGGTTCTTGAGGTTGCCGAAGGTGACGAAGAAGACGGGCAGGAAGACGCCGTGCTCGTCATGGCCGTCGGCGGCGACGAGCGCGGCGTTGAGCCCGACCGAGCACTCGTCGAAGTAGAGCCCGCGCGGCACCTCGGTGAGGCGGAAGAAGTGGGCGAAGACGACCGCGGCGAGCAGCAGCGCGACGGCCGCTCGGTAGAGCGGCTGCCGCCGGCGCGATCCTTCGGCTGCTGTCTCCTCCGGCGGCATCGCGGATCTCCTCGTTCCAGGCGGGTCGATCCCGGAACGGCAGGGGGCCCGCGCGCCCGCCGCCGGCGTCTGGGCAGGATGGCGTCATCCTATCGCCGATCCGCCGCGTGCTAGAGTCGCGGGCGCCTTTTTTCCACCCCTTTTCTCTCTCCGAGGAGGATGGCGATGCGACCGAGCTTCCCCGCAGGTTTCCGCGCCCTCGTCGTCGCCGGCGCGCTGGTATCGGCGCTGCCGGCGCTGCCGGCGTCGGCCCAGGGCCAGGACTTTTCGAAGGTCGAGGTGAAGGCGATCCCGGTCGCCGGCAAGATCCACATGCTGAGCGGAGCCGGCGGCAACATCGGCGTCTCGGTGGGGAGCGACGGCATCCTGATCGTCGACGACCAGTACGCCCCGCTCGCCGACAAGATCCGCGCCGCGCTCAAGGGCCTGGGCGGCGGCGGCCTCAAGTTCGTCTTGAACACCCACTGGCACGGCGATCACACCGGCGGCAACGTGGTCTTCGGCCCCGAGGCGCCGATCATCGCCCACAGCAACGTGCGCAAGCGCCTGATGACCGGGCAGAACGTGATGGACAACGTGGTGCCGCCGGCGCCCGAGAAGGCGTGGCCGGTCATCACCTTCGACGACGCCATCGCCATCCACTTCAACGGCGAGGACATCCGGGTGGTGCACTTCCCCAATGGCCACACCGACGGCGACAGCATCATCTTCTTCACCGGCTCGAACGTGGTGCACATGGGCGACGACTTCTTCAACGGCCTCTTCCCGTTCGTCGACCTGGCGAGCGGCGGCAGCGTGCAGGGCATGGCGGACGCGGTCGCCAAGGTGATCCCCATGCTCCCCCCCGGCGCCAAGGTCATCCCCGGCCATGGCGCGCTGTCGGACGCCGCCGGCCTGAAGGCCTTCCACCGCATGCTGACCACCAGCATCGACCTCGTGCGCGCCGAGATCCAGGCGCACGAGAGCCTGGCGGAGATCCAGAAGGCCGGCATGCCGGCGGAGTGGAAGTCGTGGAGCTCGAAGGTCATCAACACGGACTTCTGGCTCGAGACCGTCTACAAGAGCCTGACCGCCGGCAAGCCGTAGCCGGGCGCGAGCGCCAGGCACCGCGTCACGGGAAGGCCAGGCGCGCCGCGGGAAAGCTAGCCGCGTCGCGGGAAGGCCAGCCGCGTCGCGCCTGACCCAGGGCACGCGTGCCCTGGCGCTCCCGCGCGGCGGCTGGCCTTCCGCAGCGACGGTTGGCCTTCCGCAGCGGCGCCGAGGAGGCGGCGAAGGTGCTCCAGGATGGGGGCTTGCGTCCGGTGCTCAAGGCCCTCCTGGAGAGCGCCGTCGGCAAGGTGCGGCCGGTGCTGTGGACGCTGCTTGCCGTGGCCGGGCTGATCCTCGCCATCGCCTGCGCCAACGTCGCCAATTTGTTCCTGGTGCGCTTCGAAGAACGCTCCGGCGAGCTGGCGATCCGCGGCGCCCTGGGTGAGAGCCGCGGCTGCCTTTGCCGAGGGGCTGGCTCTCGCCGCCCTCGCCGGTGGGGTGGCCGTGGTCCTCGCCTGGGGGACCTTGCGCCTGGTGGTCCGGCTCGGCGCCGGCACGGTGCCGCGTCTCGACCAGGTGGGCATCGACGCCGGGACGGTGCTGTTCACCCTCGAGTGAAGCGAGGAAAGGAAGGATATGACGCTTAAACGGATGGACAACGTCCTCATCGTTGTCGACGATCTCGAAGCCGCCAAGGCGTTCTTCATCGAACTGGGCCTCAAGCTCGAGGGCGAGACGACAGTCGAAGGGCCTTTGGTCGGGAGCCTGATCGGGCTCAAGGATGTCCGGGCCACCCTCGCGATGATGCGGACTCCCGATGGGCAGGGCATTGAGCTGGACAAGTTCCACACGCCCAACGCGATCAGGTTTGGGCCCGTGGACGCGCCGGTGAACACGCTGGGCATCCGTCGCGTCATGTTCGCCGTCGATGACATCGACGCTGTCGTTGCGCGCATGCGCGCCCACGGGGCCGAGCTCATTGGCGAAATGCAGTACGAGGACACGTACCGGCTAGCCTACATCCGCGGGCCTGAGGGCATCATTGTCGCGCTTGCCGAGCAGCTCGGCTAAGGCGTGCCTGGCGTATGACCATGCGCTGCAGCGAACCCGGCCATCGCGTCACTGTTGCAATCCACGCCTCCCGTGGGCCGGCGGCCGCTGCGCCAGTAGGTCAGGAGGGGGCGGTCCGGGACCGAACGCGCCCCTCTCCCGAGCCGGCTAGGCGCGCTGCCCGACCGTCTGCGCCGCGGGGATGCGGAGCTTCTGGCCGGGGTAGTCGAGCGTGACGATCGCCGAGAGGATGTCCGAAATCCGCTGCGGCGTATAGAACTCGCCCGCCTTCTTGCCCGACCCAGCGGCGAACTGGCCGAGCAGGTACTCGTACGCGTCCCCGAGCGTGCCGCAGTCTTCGTCGCCCGCCCCGGCGGCAGGCGCCGGTGGTGAAGGGCCGCAGTCGTTCACGAGCCTGACGAATGGGGCCATGCGGGTTATCCCGCAGGCACGGCGATTCGTGGCCGAAACGAGACGCCCCGACGGCGGTGGACCCGCGAGGTCCGTGGTTAGGGACTGGGGCGTCTCTACCCACGGGGTGGGAATGTTCGACGGGCGGCGGTCGCCACCTTCCGCTGGGCTCTCCGGGAGAACCCGCGGCGCGACGAATCGCACTGGCTGCTGGCCAGCGCCTTCCTGTCGGAAGCGTGGATGAACGACGGGAAGCTGGATCAATTCATGACATGCAAGTGAAATTTCAAGACATTCATGGCCTACGATGCTGGGTGCGCAGGCTCGCCCAGGCACCAGGTGAAGCTCTGCTCTGGCGGGTAAGACATGCTTGCCAGGAGGCAGTGTTACCTCCAGACAATTTGGTTTATGTTCCTTGCAGAATGGCCTAGCTTCGCGTCAGGTGTGATGAAGGAGGCGCGTCGAGAGCGCCGGTTCCCGTCTTTCCAACGATTCAAGAAGACCGTCATCGGCAGGACGATGTCTGTCGAGCGTCTATTTCTGGCAATTTGGCAGGGATTGACGGGAGGCGGGCTGGGATTGTCGAGAGCGAGCGTTCGCTCCTGACTTTCTGGGCGCCCACGTGCGGCCGCTGCGCCAGTAGGTCAGGAGGGGGCGGTCCGGAACCGAACGCGCCCCTCTCCCGAGCCGGCTAGGCGTGCTGCCCGACCGTCTGCGCCGCGGGGATGCGGAGCTTCTGGCCGGGGTAGATGGCGTCGGCGCTCTTCAACATCGGCTTGTTGGCCTCGAAGATCTCGTTGTAGCGGTTGGCGTCGCCGTAGAACTGCTTGGCGATCTTCGACAGGGTGTCGCCCGACTTGACGTCGTAGTAGGTCGGCTGCTCCTGCTGCTGGGCCTGCGGCCCCTGGAGCTGGTCGTCGACGGTCGCGATGCCCTGGCTGTTGCCGACCGCGAGGACGATCTTCTCCTTCGCCTCCTGGCTGGCGGCGCGGCCGGAGAGCGTCGCCTTGTCGCCGTCGACCCGGACGCTCAGGTCGTCGCTCGCCAGGCCGAGCTGCTGCAGGTGCTGGAAGAGCGCCGCCGCCTTCTGCCGGTCGAGGTCCGCGGTATTGGGTTGGCTCGGCTGAGCCGGCGCCGCCTGCGCCTGCGGCTTCTGGGCCGCGGGCTGCTGCCCGTGGGCCGCCTGCGCTCCGCCTTGCTCGAGCTTGTGTCCGACGTCCTTGATGAAATCGATCAATCCCATGGTGTGCTCCTTCCCAGTTGTTTTCACTCGCGCGCGTGGCCGGCCGACTGGGGCCGCCGATCGTCGCGCCCCCTCAGCCTGCAAGACGGCTGCCGCCCGGCGCGGCTCGGTGCGAAACGCTTGCCGCCGCGGCGACACTTCGAGACGAGCCGGCGCCCGGCCGGGCGGCGGTTTGCGCGCCGCCTTCTTCGCGCGTAGCATCGAGACGAACCCCAACGACCGCCTTCGCTCCGCCCCGGAGCCGACAGGGGAACGGGCATGCTCACGCTGACCTACATCCTTTTCGCCGCCGGCGGCTGCCTCTATGTCCTGCTCGCGGCGTTCCTCGGCCACGCCTCCGATTTCGTCGACTTCGGGCACGCCCACGCCGGCCACGACGCCGGCGGGCACCACGGCGGCGACCGCTACGGGGTCGGGGGAAGCGGCCACGGCAGCGCCTCGGTCGGCACCGTCGGCCACAGCGTCTTCCACTTCCCGTTCTTTTCGCCTCTCGCCCTCGCCACGCTCATCGCCGCGATCGGCGGCTTCGGCCTGATCGGCAAGTACGCGCTGAACCTGGGGGATGGCGGCAGCCTGCTCCTCGCCGTCCCCGCCGCCATGGCGACCGCCTACGGCGTCACCTACGCCGCCTTCCGGCTGGTCTCCGGCGCGCGCGCCTCGAGCGTCATCCGCCTCGATCAGATCCGCGGCGCGCTCGCCGAGGTGACGGCGCCGATCCCGCCGGGCGGGGTGGGGGAGGCGGTCGCGATGGTCGCCGGGCAGCGCTACGCGGCGCCGGCGCGCGAGGCCGACGGGGGCGGCGCGCCGCGCGGGGCGGCGGTGACCGTCGTCGGGATGGTCGGTCCGACCCTGCTGGTCAAGGCGCAGGTCAAGGCTTCCTAAGGAGATATCCGTCATGCCGCATAGCATGGGTCTGGTCCTCGTCCTCGCCGCCGTCGGCGTCCTCGTCCTGGTCGCCCTGGGCTACATCGTCGCCTATCTCGCCTTCCTCAAGAAGGCGGGGCCCAACGAGGTGATCGTGGTCTCCGGGCGGGGGGCGGTCAAGTTCATCACCGGCGGCGCCGACATGGTGATCCCCCTCTTCCACACCTGGAACATGCTGTCGCTCGAGGTGATGACGCTCGACGTGACGACGCCGGAGGTCTACACCGCCCAGGGCGTTCCGGTGGCGGTCGACGGTGTGGCGCAGATCAAGATCAAGAAGGACGAGGCGTCGCTCCAGGCGGCGGCCGAGCGCTTCCTCGGCAAGCAGCCGCAGGAGATCGCGAAGATCGCGCTCGAGACGGTGCAGGGGCACCTGCGCGGCATCCTGGGGACGCTGACGGTCGAGGACATCTACATGAGCCGCGACCAGTTCGCGCAGAAGGTGCAGGAGATCTCGGCCGGCGACCTCGCCAACATGGGTCTCGGGATCGATTCCTTCACCATCCGCGACATCCGCGACAAGCACGGCTATCTCGAGGCCCTGGGCAAGCCGCGCATCGCCGCCATCAAGCGCGACGCCGCGATCGCCGAGGCCGGCGCCAACAAGGAGGCGGCGATCGCCCAGGCCGACGCCGAGCGCGAGACGCGCGAACGGCAGGCCGGGGCGCAGCGCCTGGCCCAGGAGGCGGAGGCCCAGCGCGACGCCGCGGTCGCCGAGGCCAACGCCGACAAGGCGCGGCGCCAGCAGGAGGCCGACGCCGGGGCGCGGCGGGCGGCCGAGATCGCCAACTACCAGGCCGCCCAGGCGATCGCCGAGCAGCAGGCCATCGCCAACCAGAAGAAGGCCCAGGCGGAGATGGCCTACGACCTGCAGAAGAAGACGATGGAGATCCAGGTCCAGGAGCAGGAGATCAAGAGGAAGGAGAAGGAGCTCGACGCGACGATCCGCCGCCAGGCCGACGCCAAGCGCTACGAGATCGAGACCCTGGCCGCCGCCGAGCGGCAGCGCATCGAGACCGGCGCCGAGGCCGAGAAGTCGCGCCTGACGACGGTCGCCGAGGGAGAGAAGGCGCGCGGCCTCGCCGGCGCCGCGGTCACCCAGGCGCAGGGCCTGGCCGAGGCGGAATCGCAGCGGGCGCGCGGCCTCGCCGAAGCGCAGATCCGTCAGGCGCAGGGTCTGGCCGAGGCCGAGGCGCGAAAAGCCCAGGGGCTGGCGGAGGCGACGGCGATGGAGCAGAAGGCCGAGGCCTGGAGGAAGTACAGCGAGGCCGCGATCATCCAGATCTTGGCCCCCATCCTCCCCGAGATCGCCCGCGCCGTGGCCGAGCCGCTCTCGAAGATCGACCGCATCACCCTGGTCAACACCGGCGGCTCCGGCGCCGACGGCTCCGGCTTCTCGCGCATCACGAGCGAGGTCGCCAAGGTCATCGCCCAGGTGCCGCCGGTCGTCGAGTCGCTGACCGGGTTCAAGATCAACGATCTCTTCGAGAAGGCGCGGGGGGCGCAGGCGCCGGCGGTCGCGGTGCGGACCGAGGAGACGACGCTCGAGGCGCCGAAGCCGAACGGGGGAGCGTAGGCCGCCGAGATGCCTGGCTGAGCGGCGGTGGGAGCCGGCCGGCTCGGGCGACCACTCGCGGGGGGCAACCCGCCTCAGCGCCCGCGCTGGCGCACCCGGAACGCCGCCACCGCCTGCGGCGGCTCGGCGGGCAGGGCAGCGGCCAGCCTGCGGATGGTCTTCGCCCAGCCGGCCTGCGACACCCAGCGGTTGACCGGGGCGGCCTCGCGGCGGCGGCCGGGGGCGGCGAGCCAGACGGCGAGGTCGGGGCGGCGGCGGCCGGTCGAGTCGACGGCCACGGCGACGTAGCCGTCGGGGCGGCGGTAGAGGGCGAGGAGGCCGAAGGTCTCGACGTCGCCTTCCACCTGGAAGAGCCCCACCCGGCCGCGCGGCCCGTCCTCCAGCTCGGCCAGCACCCCCTCGACCAGCGGATGGCCGTTGGCGAAGAAGTCGAGGCTCTCGTCCTCGACCCCCTCCTCGCGATCGAAGGTGCCGAGGAAGCGCGAGCCGGGGGGCACGCCGGGGAGGCTCTCGACCACCGCCTCGTAGCCGAGCTCGATGCGGAAGGTGCGGCGGCCGCTCTCGCGCTCGACCATGAAACCGAAGCGCGCCGCGGCGCGCTCGACGAGGCTCTGGGTGACCGGCTCGAGGTCCGGCGGCACGCGGGCGAGGATGCCGGCCGCCATCTCCGGCCGGTAGGGGTCGCGGTGGAGCTCGTGGTAGGCGGCGGCGAGCACCCGGTCGCGCGCCGCGCGCGCCTCGTCGAGCACGCCGGCGAAGGCGGCAGGCGGGACGTCGAAAGGGCCGGTGAGCGCCGCCTCCTCGACCGCGCGGGAGAGGCTCGCCAGCTCGCGCTCGAGGCCGGCCGTGGGGGCGCGGAAGATGCCGATCTCCTCGTAGAGGGCGGCGAGGGTCTTCCCCAGGCCCCCGGGCGGCCGGAAGTAGACGATCTCGGTCGGCCGATCGCGGCCGATCCGGTCGAGCCGGCCGATGCGCTGCTCGACGACCGCCGGGTTCCAGGGCAGGTCGTAGAGCACCAGCCGCTGGCAGAACTCGAAGTTCCGTCCCTCGCCCCCCGCCTCGGTCGAGATCAGGACCGGCGGCCCCTCGGGGAGCCGGAACTGCGCCACCTCGATGTCGCGCCGCGCCGCCTCGAGCCCCTCGTGGAAGATCCCGGCGCGCAGAGCCGCCCGCTTCTCGACCGCCTCCCGGATCGTCTCGAGCGTCTCGCGGTGGGCGACGAAGACGAGGGTCTTCTCGCCGGCGCGGCGCCAGGCGGGGAGCTCGCCGAGGAGCCAGGCGAGGCGCGGATCGCCGCGGTCGCCGCGCTCGGCGGCCGCGAGCTGCGCCGCGAGCTCGGGATCGCCGCGCTCGGCCGGCGGGGTGACCGCGGCGAGCGCGGCGGGCGAGGCCAGGGCACGGGCGATGCGCTCGAGCGCCGGCCGGCGCGCCGCGGCGTTCGGCACCGGGGCTCCCCGCGCCCGCCGCTCGAGAGCGAGCAGGGGCTCCCAGTCGCCGGCCGCCCCCGCCTCGACGGGCACCGGCAGGCGCGGCGGCAGGCCGCCGACATCGGCCCGCCGGGTGGCGCTGGTGCAGGGCGGCAGCGGCTCGCGGCGCGCCAGGCGCTCGTCGAAGCTCTGCTCGGCGGGGAATTCCTCGGGGCGCAGGAGCTGGAGCAGGCGGAAGAAGCCGTGGGCGTCGTCCTCGAGCGGCGTCGCGGTCAGCAGGAGGACGTTCTTCCCCAGCGCGGCGATCGGCGCCACGGCGCGGTAGGCGGGGTTGCCGGGATGGCCCGGGCGGCCGCTTCAGGCGGTGCGCCTCGTCGACCACCAGGAGGTCGATGCCGGCCTCGACCGCCTGCTCGGCGAGCCGCCGCCGCTCCGCCAGCAGCTCGAGCGAGACGATGGCGCGGCGGTGGACGTCGAAGGGATTGAAGCCCTCCCCATGGTCGCGCGCCACGTCGGCGAGGCGCTTGTCGTCCAAGAGGACGAAGACCTGGTGGTGCTTCCTCCACAGCTCGCCCAGCCACTGGATGGTGAGCGTCTCCGGCGCCACGACGAGGACGCCGCCGGCGCGGCCGGTATGGACGAGGCGGTTCAAGATCAGGCAGGCCTCGACCGTCTTGCCGAGCCCCACCTCGTCGGCGAGGAGCCAGCGCACCGGGTCGCTCGCGGTCGCCCGCTCGGCGGCGTAGAGCTGGTGGGGGAAGAGGCGGATGCGGCCGCCGAGGAACGACCCCAGGCCGTCCGCCTGGCGCAGGCGCTCGAGATGGAGGGCATCGAGGCGGTTCTGGAAGTCCTCGAAGGCGTCGACCTCGCCGCGGGCGAGGCGGCTCCAGGGAGAGGCCTCGGGCGGCGGCGGCCAGAGATCGTCGGCCGGCACCCGGCGGCCATCCGCGAGGCGCCAGATCTCGCCGCCGTCCCCGCGGCTCGCCTCGCGGGCGGCGAGGACGACGACCTCGCCGGTCGCCGGCAGGCGCGCCCGCCCGCCGGGCGCCGGCACGAAGGGGACGAGGGCGTCGGCGTCGGCGGCGAAGACGAGGGTCGCCGCGGCCTCCGGGAACTGCACCTCGACCCGGCGGCCATGGATCGCCAGCACCCGCCCCGGCCCCAGCTCGGGGTTGCCGCGGTGGGTGAGCCGATCGCCGGGGCGCCACATGCGCCGGGCATTGTACGGGACGCGGCGGCCCGCCGGTGCACGGAACCCGTGCTAGGCTCGGCTCCGAAGGGGAGAGGCCCATGGCGATCCGATCCACCAAGAGGCTGAACATGACCCTGGTCGTCGAGGAAGACCTGCTGCGCGAGGCCCGCGCCGTGGCGGCCCGACGACGGACTTCCGTGAACGAGATGGTCCGGGAGTTCCTGCAGGATGTGGTGAGCCAGGAGACTCGCCGCCTGGCGGCGTTGGAGCGCATCCAGCCTCTCCTGGACCGGCCCTCCGTGCAGCTCGGCGGCTCCCGTCCCTCCCGGGCCGACCTCCATGAGCGCTGATCTCGCGGCCTTCGTGGACTCCAACGTGCTCGTCTATGCCGTCAGCGGTGACGAGCCGGAGAAGCAGAAACGGGCGCGAGAGATCGTGGCGCGCGGCTTCACCGAAGGCTGTTTCGCCATCAGCACGCAGGTGATGTTCGAGGTGTACGTCAACGTCACCCGGAAAGCGAGAATCGGCCTCCCCGCCGCCGAAGCCTTCGAGTATGTCCGCGCCTTCGCGGAGTGGCCTGTCATCGAGATGACACCCGCATTGGTCTTGGCGGCGCTTGGCCTGGCGGAACGCTCGAAGATCTCCCCGTGGGATGCAGCCATCCTCGAGGCGGCGCGCCAGGCCGGCTGCGAGAGGGTGCTCTCGGAGGATCTCGGCAACGGCCGAGTCTACGGCGGGATCACCGTCGAAAATCCCTTCTCTTCCTGAGCGGAGCGCCGAAGCCCGGGCCGGCGGTCGCGCGCCGCCGCCTGGCCGTCCACCTCGCGCCGGCTCTCCTCGGCACGCCGGGCGCTCAGGCTCGCGCTGGCGGCGCGCGCGCGGCTGTCCGGGAGGGACCGTGCTACACGCTGGTGCCGTCAAGGTCCGTCCTTCTCCATGAGCAAGGAGGGCAGGATGCCCTAGGCCATGCGAAGGCCGGATGGCGCCTCGCGCTCAGGCCAGATGGCGGTCGCGAGGCGCGACGCGGTCGAGTGCGAACAAGCGGATGGTGAAGGCGCCGAACGGGCCGTGCGCCGCTACCGCCGCGGCGAAGACTCGGCGTAAGGACGACGATCGCTGCGTGCGGCGAGTCTGGCGAGGAGCGGGCGGTCGGCGAGGAGCGCAGAACGGCGAGCCGGGCGAGCGTCGCATGGCCGGCGGAGCGCCGCCGTTGACCTCTCCCGCTGTCGCGGCGAGTCGCCCCGGGCCTGGTGCGGACCGCAGTGCGTGGAGCATGCGCTCCTCCCCGCGCTCGCGTCGCGCGGCTGAGCCCTCGCGCGACGGCCGAGCTCGCGACGCAGATCGGGAGCCGGGATCACGCTGCGGCGGCCGTCTTCCCGGCGTCCGTCCTCGGCGTCAGAGAGGCTTCGGGTCCTCTCCCTGGGCCGGCTCCTGAGATGGCTCCGTGCGCTCGCTGCCGTGGCGGGCGAACCAGTCCCGCCAGACCGCGGGATCTCTCGCCAGGGGCTGGTTGGTGATCTCGCGGAGGGCCTGGTAGCTCCAGGTCCGGGTCTCCGGGTCGGTCGCCGGATCGGCGGCGATGTCGATCAGCCCGGGCACGGCCGTCACCCGCTGCTCGCGCGTCAGCATGCCGGACTTCGCCAGGCCGCAGCCGCCGCGCTCGCGCACGCGGGGCGACGGGTCGTTGCGCAGGGCGTCGAGCAGGTCGGGGATGGTCGCGTCCGTGCCGATCAGCGCCAGCCCCTCGACGGCCCAGAAGCGCGCCTCCTCCGCGGGATCGTGCGTCCACTCGCGCAGCAGCTCGTGGATGCGCTCCGTCTCCACCCCGCGGTTGGCCAGCAAGCCCAGCACCCAGGCGTCGAACGGGCGGTTCTCGGGATGCGCCTGGCCGCTCTCGATCAAGCTGTCGGCCCAGGCCGGAGAGCTCTCGATGCCATAGGCAGCCAGATCGGCCTCGATCGCCGCGGCGCGGACCCGCAGGTCGTTCGAATAGAGGGCCGTCTGCTCGACCAGCTCATTCCACACCTTGGTCTTCTTGAGGTGCCCGCGCCAGCTCCCGACCTTCTCCGTGATCATCCGGGTGGCGCCTTCGTCATGGTTGACGGCGGCCTGCATCAGCCGCTCGGCCTGCTGCTGGGGAGGGAGCCGCCCGAGCGCTTCGATCTCGTGCTCGGAGAGCTTGGCGTGGGTCGCCGCGACCGGCGCGCCCTGGGGCTGGAGGCGGTAGCCGCTGAAGATGATCTCGGCGAGCGCCTGGAGGGCGCCGGAGCGCGAGGCGAAGGCGAGCAGGCCGGCGAGGAGCACGGCGAGCCACAGGAGGCGACTCCGAGGCGACATGTGCGCGCGATCTTAGCAGGGTCTTGCGGCCCATTCCGCAGGAGCTCGTGGATGCGACTGCGTCTCCACCCCGCGGGTTGGCCGGGGAGGAATAGAGTAGAGCCATGATGAACCTCGCCGGCCCGTCCTACGACTTCGGGAACGTCCTCTTCGCGGTGCTCCAGGAGTGCGAGCACCGGCGCCGCGGCCTGCTCGCCAACGAGGCCGAGCGGGCGCTCTACGACGTGGCGCGCGCCAAGCTCGAGCAGGTCCACCGGAGCTACCTCGAGTGCGGCGGCGGCCCCGAGTACTGGCGCGAGCTGGAGAGCGAGGTGCTGCAGACGGCGATGCCGCAGTACGTCGCGGCGGCCCTCGAGCAGACCCGCCTCGAGCGCACCAACTACGATCTCTGGCGGCGCGGCGACCCGGCGGCGCGCGCCCTGTGGACGGTCGGCGCGCTCGCCGTCGGCGGGCTCATCGTCTTCCTGCCCTTCATTCCCGTGTTCGACGACACCTTTGCCTTCCTGGCCGCGGCGGCGGGGACCTTCTACCCCGAGATCAAGCGCGCCTACTTCGACTTCCGCCACTCGCGGGCGTTGAACCATCTGATCACCGGCGCCGAGGCCTATCAGAAGAACCGCCGCATCCACTACATGACCAACGCCGAGGTGTTCGACGCCTTCCGCGCCGTCGGCACGCCGGCGGCCGCGGAGCCCGCCGCGCCTCCGGCGGCGCCGCCGCAGGCCGTGCCGGCGCCGCCGGTCCCACCGGCGGATGCCGAGCCCGCGGCGACGCCGCGCCGGGCGCAGCGGGCTTAGAGCCCATGGAGCCGAGGGGAGCCGAGGGGAGCCGAGGGGTCAGCGCACCGCCAGCCCCTCGGCGCCGTCGTAGACCGGCAGGCCGCCGACCTCGCCGAGCGGGGTGAGGCTCCCGTCGCGCTCGATGCGGAAGGCGGCGACCGTCCCCGCGCCCTGGTTCAGGGTGTAGAGGAAGCGCCCGTCGGGGGTGATCTTGATGTCCGCCGGGTAGGCGGTGGGGTTGGAATAGGCGTAGGCGACGCCGTCCGGCTGCAGCAGGGCGAGCCGGCCGTCGCCGCCGACGCGGAACCCGGTCAGGGTGTTGCCGTTGGTGTTGCTCGAGTAGACGTAGCTGCCGCCGTCCCAGTCGATCCAGCACTCGGCGGTCTGGAAGGTGGGGAGCGAGGCGGTGAGGACGGCGAGGGTGCCGTCCGGCCGCAGGGTGTAGGAGGAGGCGGCGCTGTCGCCGGTCGGGTTGGGATTGGGCGGATGGGTGCCGAAGACCTCGTCCGACACGATGGCGCCGCCGGGGCCGATGATGAAGGAGAAGGGGATGTAGCCGGCGGCCTGGGTGACGACCGGCGCGGCGCTCGGCCGGCCGTCGTGCCCGACGTCGAAGACCAGGAAGAGGCTGGGGCCCTTGTGGTCGATGATCAGCCGCCGGCCATCGGCGGTGAACGACACCTGGCCCGGGTTCCCCAGCGGGTCGGGCGGGTTGCTGCCGCCGGCATGGAGCGAACGGGTGGAGCCGTGGATCGCGGTCAGCCCGCCGTCCCCGTCGACGCGGAAGCCGGTGATGTTGGCGTCGCCGCCCGAGTTGATGACGTAGAGCAGGTCGTCGTGGACGGTCAGGCTGTTGGGGAAGGCGCCGCCCGAGGGCACCTTGTCGGCGAGCTCGAGGCCGTGCGGGCGGACGCGGAACGAGGAGATCTCGTCGCTCCCCGCGTTGACGGCGAAGAGGAAGCGGTGGTCCGGCGACAGGATGAGCGAGTTCTGCGCCCCGAGGGGATCGATGTCCTGGACCGGATGGGTGAGCCCGAGCCCGCTGCCGCGGCCGCCGGTCGCGGCCCGCTGGATCTGGGTGAGGGCGCCGTTCGCGGCCCGCTCGTAGACGACGATCTCGTTGCCGGCGAAGGAGTTGGTGGCGGCATAGACGGCGCCGGCGGTGAGCGAGCGCGCGGCGGCGTGGCCGGGCAGCAGGCTGGCGGCGAGAACGCTGAGCGACAGGGCGAGGGCCGAGCGATGACGTGGCATAGAGTCCTCCCGTAGATCTACGTTTCGACCGTCGCCGCGCCGCCGGAGAGCCCTGGCAGTCGCGGCGCGATCCCGAATGTGAGTGCCTACGAAGATCTAGGTGCTGCGGCCAGGCGAGAGAGCGCCATTCCGGTCTTCCAATCCGCAACTCGCGACGCTTTCGTACTTTGAGATGACGACCCGCGGCGGCGTGCTCTCGCCCGCGGGCCTTCCCTGGAGAAACGAATCGATGAAGATCGCGACCATATCGTTGAGCGTCGTCGCCCTGCTGAGCCTCTTCGGCCCCGGTGCCGCCGCCGCCGCCCCGCCCCCCGCCGCCGGCCAGCCGCTCGCCAAGGCGGCCTTCGCCGGCGGCTGCTTCTGGTGCATGGTCCACCCCTTCGACCAGCTCCCCGGCGTCGTCAAGGTGACCTCGGGCTACGCCGGCGGCCACGCGCAGAACCCGACCTACGAGGAGGTTTCCGGCGGCTCGACCGGCCACGCCGAGTCGGTCGAGGTGGTCTACGACCCGGCCAAGGTGACCTACCAGAAGCTCCTCGACACCTACTGGCACAACGTCGATCCGTTCACGCCGAACGCCCAGTTCTGCGATCACGGCAACCAGTACCGGACGGCGATCTTCTACGCCACTCCCGAGCAGAAGAAGCTCGCCGAGGCCTCGAAGGCCGACATGCAGCACCGCTTCAAGGAGCCGATCGTCACCCAGATCGTGCCCCTGACCCAGTTCTGGCCGGCGGAGGACTACCACCAGGACTACTACAAGAAGAATCCGATCCGCTACAAGTTCTACCGTTACAACTGCGGCCGCGACCGGCGGCTGGAGCAGATCTGGGGGGCGGCGCCGGCGGAGTAGGGGAGTGCGGCGAGGCCTCTCTGTTACAGTGGAGAGGCCATGCCCGCCACTCCGGAACTCGATCTCGCCGGCGAGCACCTCGACCGGCGATTCGGGCTCGCGGCGCTATGGCTCTTCGGCTCGCGGGCCCAGGGTGTGGCCCGCGGCGACTCGGACCTGGACCTCGCCGGCCTCTTCCGGCGGCCGCCGGACCAGCTCGAGCTGTTCGACGTGGAAGGCGAGCTCGGCGAGACGCTCGGGGTCGAGGTCGACGTGATCGATCTCGACCAGGCTTCGCCCATCCTCGCCATGCAGGTCCTCAAGCACGGCCGCCTGCTGGTCGACCGCGATCCCCGGCGGCGAGAGGCCTTCTTCGGCCGCACGATCAGCATGTACGAGGATCTGAAGATCGTCCGCAGGGGGGCCGAGGAGGCTCTTTTCGAGCGGCTGAGCCGTGGTCGATCGTGATGTCGTGTTGCGGACAGCCCCACCATGCAGCGCAGGTGATCGGCCAGCTCACCGGTTGAGGCCGTCCCTTTCAAGAGCGTCGAAAGAAGCCTCCTCCGGAACGGCGATGACGTAGCGCCAGGGCGAGCGCGAGGAGGATCGCCAACATCGCGGCGAGTGCCAGCCCTTCGCGGTGGAGGTCGACCCAGCTCCTCCCGCCGGGCACGGGCACGAGATCGCCATCCCCCAGCACCACGAAGCCTGCCCAGGCGGCGGTCGGCGCGCCCGCCGCGATGCGGTCGCGCTGGGCGTCGGCGAGCGCGACCGAGAGGCTCTTGCCTTCCGCGAGGTGGCGGTAGAAGCGGTCGAAGAGCTTCGCGGTGTCCTGGTCCCCCTGCGGCCACAGGCTCGCCACCACCGCGCTCGCCTTGGCCTGGAAGAAGGCGCGGGCGAGGCTGAGCACCCCCTCTCCGCGGAGGAGCTTGCCGCGGGCGCTGCTGCAGGTCGAGAGCACGACGACGCGGCCGTCGAACGGCAACTTGACGATGTCCGCCATCCGCAGCAGGCCGTCGCCGCCCCTGCCGCCGCGGGAGAGCCAGATCCCCGAGCTCTCGGGGTCTTGGTCGTTGACGACGGAGTGCGTGGCGAAATCGACGAGACCGAAGCGGGCGAGGCGGGCGCTCTGGAGGCGGCTCACCGAGACCGCGTTCTCCACGAGGCTGTCTCCGCCCAGGAAGCGCACCGCGGACGCGGCCTCGCGCTCGGCGCCCGGAAGGGCCTCGTACGGAATATTGATCCCCGCCTCCTCGAAACGTTGGCGGGCGATGGGGCCGGGCAGCGGCGGGTTGGCGAGCGCCAGGGCGGGGCGGGGCAACCGCTGGCGCCGGCCTTGCCATTGCAGCCACAGCGTCGCGGAGGGGATCACCGTGCAGCGGTAGCGGCGGACGAGCGGCGGCGCGCCGGACGCCGCGCGGAGCGCCGCGAAGGGGAGGCGGTGGAGCGCGTCGTCGGGGACGATGATCAGATGGTCGATCCCAGGGGGCAGATCGCGGAGGGCGGCTCCCAGCAGCTTGCGGTAAAGGTCGGCCGCGAGCACCGCTTCTTTCGACCTCAAGGGCTGCTGGAGGGCTCCGATGAAGGCGTCGACGTCACGGCGCAGCTTCGTGCGGTCCGTGTTCAGCGAGTAGGCGCGCGGCGGGGCGCCGCGGGTGGCGACGACGAGCCAGGTGCCGCCGCCGAAGTCGCCGGTCCAGTCGTTCCATGGAGCGACCAGGAAGGAGAGCAGGGCCTCGTTCGGTGCCAGATGGCCGCGGACGAGCTTGAGCGTCGCGAAGGAACCCTTCTTTGGATGAGCGGGCACCTTGGCCAGCTGAGCTCTCACCGCGCTCTGCTCGCGCGCCAGCACGCCGGCGTCCTCCTCGGCGTGACGGCGCTCGAGCTGCGGCAGCGCGGGATCGCCTTGGCGCGCGGCGACGCGCTTCAGCGCCTCCTCGAGCGCCTGGATGCGGTCTTCGAGCTCCTCTCGGGACGGCGCCGCCGCCTGGGCTTTCACCAGCGTGTCGAGGAGCGTCCGCGCATGCAGGCGCTCCGTCACACTGAAGGCTCGCTCGAGGAGCGCCTCGTCCCGACCCCGCGACTGCTGGAGGAGGCGTCCGGCGAGCCAGTAGAAGTCGTCCGACCAGGTGGAGAAGAGGCCTGCCTGGCTCGACGAGGTCCCCTGAGCGCTGCGGATCTCCTCGATCGCATGGAGCGTGCTCTCTCCCGAAGCGATCGTCTGATCGAGCCGACTGCGAGCCCAGGCGACGCGCATCGCGCTCCCATTGGCGAGCACGTTCGCCCACTTGTCGTTCTTGGCGAGTTGGAGGGCCTCGCCCACTGCTGCCTCCGCCGCGCTCAGATCGCCCACCGCCGCGAGATGCCGGGCGAGCTGGTTGTCGCAGTAGCCTCATGGACAGGGTCGCGAGCCTCCCACAGGCAGATGTCGAGAAACGGGCGCGCCGCGTTGATGCCAACAAGCCCGGCGAGGGCCAGGCTCGCACTGCGGCGTTCGAGTGATCGCCGGCGGCATCGTCCATGACGAGCGCTTTCTGGCCAGATCGATGGCTTGCGGCCGGTCCTCCTCGCTCGGCGCTTCGGCGAACGGCTCGATGGCCATGCGAGCGACGCCGTACTGTGCGCCTGCCGCATTGCGGGCTTGCCCTTCTTCATTGGCCAAGCTCAGGCGGCGTAGGTAATACTCCACGAGCTGCCTCGAAGAGCCCGAACTCGGCGGCGACGTTGCCAAGATCGTTGAGGCACTTGTCGAGCACGATGGGCTGATCGGGGTCGGTGGAGCTTGCGCTCCAGAGTCTTAACGGCATGCTGCAGGAGCGTATAGGCGCGAGCGATTTCGCGGCCGGACTGCAGGAGGCCTTGGCCTTGAGGATTTCTCCGCCGCGCGACGACCGTCCCGATTTTCGCCGCGCGAGCGACTGCGATCGCGCGCTCGCGCTCGAGCTGCCCCTCCAGGGTGAGATGCTGGTGGATCAATGGCGCGACGAGATTCTCGCGCGCGATGAGCTGCCCCCGCAGTTCGCGGGCGGCGACGAAACCCGCCGCGGCGATTCGAAAGAGGCGCTCCGCGGTCGGGCCGTCCGAGTCCTGCAGGTAGCCGAGGTAGAAAGTTGAACCACGGGAGAGTCGGGAGATCCCGAGCGACGTATCGCCTGCATTCGTCGAGACAACCGCGTTCCGCTCGGCGCGTCGTTGCCGAGACGATAGAAGCAGCGGGCGGTCGTTGGCTGTCGGGATGGGCGGCGAGCTCCGCTCTCGCACGGTCCGAAGTCCATCGCCACGGCCTGTCGGCAGTGGGCAGGAGCAGCGTACAGGCGAAGGAGATGACGCCCAGAGTGCGGGGGCTCGACCCCGCTAGCATAGTACTTCCCGCCGGCTGCTTCCTCTATGAGATGCGAAAGAAAAGAGGGGCCGCGCATGCCCGCGGCCCCCTCGGTTCCTGCCTACTCGTTCTCTTCCATTGTCGACCGGCGGGGTGACGCACTGGGCGCCGAACTCGCCGCTCGATCTCGATCGAAAATACCTCCTGGTTCGAATCGTCAGCCATGACGCTCTCTCCTTTCGCTCGCCTGGGCGGCGACCGCGCCCGATTCTGTCGGGCTGGCGCCGCTGGTTGGGGATCTCATGCCGGCGGCTCGATGCGGCGCACCGGCGCCTGGCGGACAGCCTGCCGTCCGCTTCGGCCGCGTCACCTTGATGCCGAACTTCCAGAAGAGGCTGATCCGGTACCGCCGCCAGGGCAGGCGGATCGACTTCGTCTGGGGCGCCTCGCCGACTCGGCGGTCCGGCGCGTCGATCGACTCCTCGGATTCCCTTCTTCTGAACGCGTGGTCAGACATGTGCCTTTCCTTTCTATCCTCGAGTCGTTGGTGGCCTGCAGGGCTCGCGGCGGCGCTCGCCGGCCTCGCCCGTCCCTGGAGCAAGAACGAAGGCGAGGGGGCGATCCCCTCAGTTGTCAGTGGCGCGGGAGGTCCGCGCGTTTCAGCGGAGGACGAAGGTGTCGAGAGGCGAGGCGAGATGCTGGCCGTTGCGGAGGTGGGCGGTCACCCGCCACGTCACCGCAGCCCCCGCCGGGATGTCCTTCAAAAGGAACGTCGGAACCTGGTGCTGCGGCTCGGTGAGCCCACGGACCTGCTCGACGGGCGGGCCATCTTGGACCACGATCTTCAGATCGTAGGTCGTTGCGTCAGGAACTTTCGTCCAGCGCAGCAAGCAGGCTTTCCGCGACACGGTATCCACATGAGTGAGCTGAATCGTCTGGCTCCCGCCGCGCATACCTGAGGTGGGATCGGGCATGCGCCAGAGGAGCCCGGAGACGAGGAGGGCGGCGGCGGCCGCGGCGGAGGCGAACCAGACCGCCAGGCGGCTCTTGCGGGCGCGCCACGGGGTCGTCTCGGGAGACGCCTCGGCCGCCGGATCTTCGGCCATGGGCTGCTCGAGGGCGACGGCGAGGCGCCAGTCCTCGGCGCAGGCGGGGCAGGTCGCGAGGTGTGCGATCACGTCGCGCAGCTCGGCGGGCGGCAGCTCGCCGCGGACCGCCGCGAGGATCGACTCGGCGGGCGGGCAGGACTCCGGCGCCGGCGCCACGGGCGGGAGGGCGGCGAAGGCCCGCCGGAGCGCCGCGAGGTCGGGCTCGGGCTCGCTCACCGCGCCACCCCCGCCAGCTCGAGGCAGCCGCGCAGGTCGGCGAGGCCGCGGTAGACCAGGTTCTCCGCCTTCTTGAGGCTCCAGCCGAGGAGCTTCGCCGCCTCCGGCACGCTGTGCCCCAGCAGGTGAAGGGTCACCGCCGCCTGGCGGGGCCGGATGAGGCGCCCCAGGCAGCTCTGGATGGCCCGCCCCAGCTCGCGCCCGGCCGCGGTGCGCTCGGGGTCCGGCGCCGGTGCCGGCGGATGGCTCTCGCTCATGGTCTCGTCCAGGGCGACCTCCTGCCGGCGCCGCAATCGGCGAATCTCGTCGATCAGGGCGCTGCGGGCCACCTTATGCAGATAGAACGACGAGAGCTCCACGTTCCCTTCACTCTTCCTCTGGACCTCCATGACCCGCATCAGCGCGACCTGCACGAGGTCCTCGGAGCGGTCGGCCAGCCAGGCGGGGCAGACTTGACGCACGGCGCGCGCCAGGTCGGCTCGCAGCGCGGCGAGATGGCTCTCGGAGAGCGTGGAGGAGCCTGGGGGAGGATGCTCCATGAAATCGGCTACCCCTGGAGCTGAAGGGAGCTCGCGACAGCGGTCGCGCTCGTTCTCGTTGAAGCGCGCAGCCTACCATGGGGATGGAGCGCGCCTACGGCCCGATCCGCGTCAGCCGGAGGATCGGGCCGTCGACGGCCTCGGGGTCGGTGAGGTCGATCTTCGCTTGGAGGGCCCACAGGTTGTCGCCGTCGCGATCCAAAAGGATCTGGGTCGCCTCCCAGGTGCGCTCGCCCGTCTCCTCGAGCTGGGTCCACTGGTGGCGGCGGGCCTCGGGGGTGAAGAGCGGGTCGCCGTAGCTCTCGTGGAAGGGGGCGAGCGCCGCCTCGAAGCGGGCCTCGTCCCATGGCCCCTCGGGGTCGTCGGGGTCCTGGCGGATCGAGGCCGCCGCCTCCTCCCAGTCGCGCGCCGCGAGCTTGCGCACCAGGAGATGCATCTCGGCCCGCACCCGCGCCGCGAACGCCTTCGGGTTGTCGAGCAGGTCGCGCACCCACAGCGCCTCGCGCGCCGCCTCGCGGGCGGCATCCGCGGCCATCCTCTGCGCCAGCCGGAGCTCCGGATGGAGCAGGCTCTCCCACTCCTCGAGCAGGCTGGTGTCGGTGAGGTCGAGGAGGGCGCGGAAGAAGCCCAAGGCGTCCCACACCCCCTCGGTCTTCGCCGGCTCGGGGACGCTCTGGTCGAGCGTCTTGTAGAGCTGCGAGAGGTAGCGCAGCAGCACGCCCTCGCTGCGCTGCAGGCCGTAGCGGCGGACGTAGTCGGCGAAGGAGAGGTACTCCTCGAACATCTCGCGCCCGATCGACTTGGGCGCGATCTCGCGCCCGCCCACCCACGGGTGATCCCCCTTGAAGCGGTTGAAGGCGCCATAGAGGAAGTCGGCGAGGGGCTGCGGATGGGTGATCTCCTGCAGCCGCTCCATCCGCTCCTCGTAGGGGACGCCGTCGGCCTTGAGCTGGGCGACGACGTCGGTCTTCAGCTTGTCGATCTGCCGGCGGAGCACGACCTCGGGGTTCTCGAGGATCGACTCGACGAGCGTCAGGACATCTAAGGGATAGGTCTCGGAGTCGAGCTCGAGCCGCTCGAGGGTCTCGATCAGATAGAGCGACAGCGCCTGGTGGAGCGAGAAGTCCCACTGCAGGTCCTCGGCGATCACCACCCAGAGATAGCGGGTCCGCGAGTCGCGCGCCAGGCGCAGGATGCCGGCGCGGTAGAGCGAGCGGACGAGGACGGCGGCGAAGGAGAGGAGGCGCGCCTTGGTCCCCTCGTCCTCGTGGCAGCGGCGGATCAGCTCGCGGAGCGAGCCGAAGTTGCGGCGGTTGGGATCGTCCTCCTCGGCGTCGCGCTGGAGGAGCGACAGGACCATCCCGTGGGTGACCCGGAAGCGCGACTTGAGCGTCTCGGGCGGGCGGGAGATGAGCTTCTCGAAGGTCTCCGCGCTCCACGACACCTCGCCCTTGGCCGGGCCGCGCGCCGGCGACTTCGACCTCTTGCCGCCGCTCTCCGCCTTCTTGTCGCTCCGCCGCTTCTCGATGATGTGCTCCGGCGCCTGGGCGACGACGCTCCCCTCGGTGTCGAAGCCCTTCCTGCCGGCGCGGCCGGCGATCTGCTGGAAGTCGCGCACCGAGAGCATGGCGATCTTCTTGCCGTCGAACTTGGCGAGGCGGGTGAAGAGCACGGTGCGGATGGGGATGTTGACGCCGACCCCGAGGGTGTCGGTCCCCGAGATCACCTTGAGGAGGCCCTGCTGCGAGAGCTGCTCGACGAGCAGCCGGTACTTGGGGAGGAGCCCGGCGTGGTGGACGCCGATGCCGAAGGAGAGGAAGCGGCGGAACTCCTTGCCGTACGGGGTGTCGAGGCGGAAGTCGCCCACCGCGTCGCGGATCTTGTCGCGCTCCTCGCGGCTGGCGATCTTCATGCTGGTGAGCGACTGGGCGAGCTCGGCGCACTCGCGCTGGGTGAAGTTGACGATGTAGATCGGCGACTTGCCGGCGGCGAGGAGGTCCTCGACGGTCTCGTGGAGGGGGGTTTCCCGATACTCCCAGTCGAGCGGCACCGGCCGCATGGCGGAGGCGACGACCGCGACCTCGTGCGACGTCTCGCGCCCCAGGTGCTCGGCGATGCCGGAGACGTCGCCGAGCGTCGCCGACATGAGGAGGAAACGGGTGCCGGGGAGGGTGATGAGCGGCACCTGCCAGGCGACGCCGCGCTCGGGATCGGAGTAGTAGTGGAACTCGTCCATCACCACATAGGGAGCGTCGAGGCCGCGGCCGCGGCGCAGCGCCATGTTGGCGAGCACCTCGGCGGTGCAGCAGAGGACGCGGCCGTCGGGGTTGATCGAGGCGTCGCCGGTCAGCATGCCGACCTCGGCGGCGCCGAAGTCCTCGCACAGCGAGAAGAACTTCTCCGAGGCGAGCGCCTTGATCGGGCTGGTGTAGTAGGAGGCTCTCCCCTCGCAGAGAGCCTTGAAGTGGAGCCCGAGGGCGACCAGCGACTTGCCCGAGCCGGTCGGCGTGTTCAAGATCACGTGCCGGCCGGCCATGATCTCGAGGAGCGCCTCCTCCTGCGCCGGATAGAGCTCGAAGCCGACCTCCGCCACCCACTCGAGGAACTGCCCCAGGATCCAGTCGGCGTCGAAGACCGGCGCCGCCGGCAGCCGCGCGGCGAGCGAGGGGCGGGTGCGGGTGGCGCCGGGGAGGGCGGAGATCGCGGGGTCGGCCATGCGGAAGCGATTCTCCCACGCCGCGCCGGTTGTCGGAGAGCTATGGGCGGAGAGCTGCGCAGATGCCGATGGGCCGCCGCACGTCGAGGAGAAGGAGATCTGCTTGCGCCGTACATCCGGCAGCAGGAGGTCGAAGACCGGAGGCTCGATCGTGCCCTCTATCGTAGCCCCTTAGGCGGCTCAGGATTCAACCGCTTTGAGCGGTTCACATCTTCAGCCTCCGGCTTTGCCGGAGGTATCTGACTCTCTCTGGCGGCTCGGCGGCACCATGCTTGAAAGGAGATCCCATGTTCATGTCCTTCTTACTACAGATGATGTTGTCGGTCCTGCCCCTGTTCGGCGTTGCCAAACCGGCGGAAACGCCGTCTTCGGCCGCTCTGAAGCCGCCCTCGTTCGAGAGCCTCTTCGGCGCCAGCTCGATCTGTGCTGGAGTCACCTGCGACCTCAACCACTTCTGTTGTCAGGGCCTCTGCATCGCCATGCGCGACGATTGCCGGATCAATAACTAGAAGAGACGTCATGAGGAACGGCGAGGGTCGCTGCGCCGACGGGTCACGTGAGCCTCACCCGTCCGATCCCGCCGTCGAGCGCGATCTCGGTGCCGTAGGGGGCGGAGAGGTGGGCGAGGCCCTGGAGGATCGAGCGCGCCTCGCCTCCTTCGGCCCTCCGCGGCGTGCCGCGGCGGTCGACCGGCAGGCCGAAGCCCAGGGTGATGGGGTGGAGCTCGACCTCCGCCAGCCGCTCGCCGGCCCAGGTCAGGCGCGGCACGACGCTCTGCCAGAAGCGGCGCTCCTTCCAGTAGATGATCTTCCGGTTGTACCTCCAGGTGTCGAGGGTGCTCGGGTCGAGCCCCTCGAAGGCGAGCGCCTCCGGGGGCACCTGCGGGTCGGACTCGTACTGGAAGAAGAAGTTTCCCAGCGAGTAGAAGATCGGCTTCCCCTTGTAGACCTCGATGCCGCGCAGCACGTGGGGGCCGGCACCGACGAAGAGGTCGGCGCCGGCGTCCAGGCAGGCGCGGGCGAAGGGCTGGAGGAAGAGGTCGGGGCGGTCGAGCCGCTGCCGCGCCTCGTGGGCGTGGATCGAGGCGATGACGACGCGCGACACGCTCCGCGCCGCGCGGATCGACTCGGCGATGCGCGCCACGTCCTCGGGTCGGGCGCGGGGGACGATGTCGGTGCCGCCGCCGGGGGCGATCGTCAGGTCCCAGAAGGTGGCCGTCCCGGCGGGCTTGCGGCTCTCCTCGTCGGCGATCATCTCGGCGAAGTCGCCCCAGCCCTGGAGCTCGATCAGCCGCTCCTGCTCCTTCCTCAGGCGCTCGTAGAGGCCGCGCTCGAGCTGGACGGTGTAGTCGATCTTCAGCGGGTTGATCCCCGGCCGCCCCTTGACCCAGGGGTGGGCGGGGCCGGCGGCGAAGAAGTCGGGGTAGGAGGAGGCGCAGTTGACGTCGGCGACACGGCCGGCGGCGGTGTCGGCGTAGGCCGGCCGCGCCGCCTGCGCCAGGTCGAGCCCGGTGCCGGCGTGGGAGATCCCGGCGCGGTCGAGCTCGGTCCAGGTGGAGGCGAGCCCCTCGTTGCCGTAATCGAGCGCGTGGTTGTTCGCCGTCCCCATGAGGCCGAAGCCCATGGCGCGGAGCTCGTCCGCCCCCCAGGTGGGGCAGATCGTCACCGGGTCCTCGCCCTTGGGGGCGGGCGAGACGCGCTGCGGATCGGCGAACACCTGCTCGCAGTTGCCCCATGCGAGGTCGGCGCCGGTCAGCAGCTCGCGGACGGCGAGGAAGCCGGGGTCCTTGAGGCGCGAGACGCGGCGGGCGATGAGGCAGTCGCCGGAAAGGGTCAGGGCGAGGCGGTCGGCGGCGGGCGGCGGAGGTGGGGGCGGCGTCGCGCCCTCGGCGGCCGGCGAGCCGGGCGGCGCTGCGCCGGCGGCCGCTCCGGCGCTCCCGGCCGCGCCGGCGACGCTGGCGAGGGCTGCCCGTCCCACGGTCTTAAGGAACGATCGGCGGTCCATGGGGCCTCCTTCGGGTTGGCTGCCATCGTCTTACGGCCGGCGGGCGCGCGGGTTGCAGCACCTCTCGCCGTGGCCGCCCGCGTGCCGCGCGGGTGACATGATCGAACGATCGAGCATGGCATCGGCTCGATGCCGAAGACGTCCGGAAAGGAAGGGGAGAGCATGGAGAGCCGGGAGATCCCGCAGCAGGAGTGGAAGGGCTTCCTCAACCAGCTGAGCGACGATCACGAGGGCTGGCGCGTGTCGGTCCAGGTGCTGCTGGGCGACGAGGGGGCGCAGCGCCTGGTCGAGGACCTGCCGCTCCTCGGCCTCGCCATGGAGGAGAAGGGGAGCCGGGCGAGCTCGATCGACATCGACGCCGGCGTCTCGGCCGACGATCACATCGAGCACACGGTCGATCACCCGAGCCACGTCCGCTGGGTCGCCGGCCAGGGGCTCGCCGGGACGCTCGAGATCGAGGCGGACGGCGGCCCGACGACGCTGGTCGAGTTCCGCCCGCCCAAGGCTTGACGGGCGAGCGCCGGGATTCTCCTGGCGACCCCGGCGAGCGCCGGGTCTTTCGCGCCGACCGCGGCGACGCTGGAATCCGCCTGGACCGCGTCCTGCGGCGCCACCTGGCCGATCGGCCGGACGTCTCGCGCCATGCTCTCCAGGGGCGGATCGCCGCCGGCGAGGTCGCGGTCAACGGCCGCGCGGCGGCGCGGCCGGCGCTCCGCCTGCGCCTGGGCGACGAGGTCGCCCTCGACCTGCCGCCGCTGCCGCCGCGCCGGGTCCATCCCGCCCAGGAGCTGCCGCTCGCCATCCTCCACGAGGACGAGCACCTGCTCGCCCTCGACAAGCCGGCCGGGCTCGTCGTCCACCCCGCCGCCGGGCATCGCGACGGCACCCTCTGGAACGCCCTCCTCTTCCTCGCCCGCGGCTGGAGCATGGAGGATGCCGGGGGAGCGGAGGGCCGCCGGCCGAGCCTCGTCCACCGCCTCGACCGCGGCACCTCGGGCGTGCTCCTGGTGGCGAAGAGCGCCGCCGTCCATGCCGGCTTGCAGCGGGCGCTCCGCTCGCCGTCGGCCGAGAAGGTCTACCGGGCGGTGGTCTACGGGCGTGTCCGCCTGCCGCACGGCCGCATCGCCGGGAAGATCGGGCTCGATCCCGCGGACCGCCGCCGGCGCCTGGTCTCCGCTGCCGGCCGCGACGCGCTCACCCTCTACGAGCGGCTCGGCGAGGCGGCGGCCTCGCCGCTCTCGCTCCTCGCCTGCCGCCTGAAGACGGGCCGCACGCACCAGATCCGCGTCCACTTGGCGGCCCTCGGCCATCCGCTGGTCGGCGATCCGCTCTACGGCGAGCCGCGCCACGTCGCGGGCCTGCTCCGGGCGATCCCCGATCCGCAGCTCGCGGCGCGCTGCCGCGATCTGGCGCGCCCGGCGCTCCACGCCTGGCGGCTCGCCTTCATCCATCCGGTCACCCGCGAGCGGCTGGCGCTCGAGTCGCCCCTCCCGCCGGACCTCGCCGGCCTCCTCGCCGCCGCCGGGCTCGCTTGAGCCGCGACCGAGCCGCGGGGGCTAGCTGCCGCGGATCGTCAGCTCATTGGCGCGCGGCAGCTCGAGCACCTCGATCCCGCACTCCTTGGCGAGCCGTTCCCGGAGATCGCCCGCGATCGGCAGCTCGCGCCCCTTGCGCCAGCCGGTGCGCTCGCCCGGCGCCCTGGCGCACCACCCGAAAGAGGGCGCTGCCGGTGCCGAGCCGGTGGGCGGGGAAGCCGGCGAGCTCACGAGGATCGGCAGGCGGCGCCGGCAGGCTCGCGTGCTCCCGCCGGCTGGGCGGTTTCCGCCGGGCTGCCAATCAGCGGGAGGCGCGCCGGGCGGCGTCGCGGGCGAGGGTCAGGGCGGCGGCGAGATCGCGGCCGTCGCGCAGCCAGTCGATCACCGATCTCCCGCCGAGGGCACGCGACGGCGCCACCAGCCAACCGGCGAGCGTCCACTCGTCGACCTCCGAGCCCCGGAACGCCTGGAGGACCTCGGCGAGCCCGGCGACGACCTGATGGCCGCCGTCCGCGAACTGGAAGGCCGGGTAGACGAGGACCCCGTCGGCGGTCTTGAGCGCGAGGATCGTCCGCCGCTCGCGGCGGTCGGCGAGGGCCTGGCGGGAGACGCCGCCCAGCCGCTTCGCCATCTCGGCGGTGGTGTAGAAGGGTCCGAGGAGGTCGTCCCAGCGCGACGGCGCGGGGACGGCGGCGAGCATGCGATCGGCCAATTCCGCCGGCGCGCCGAGCTCGGCGAGCGAGTGGCCGTGCTCGATGAGCACCGTCAACCGTTCTTCGAGGCCGTGCCGCACCCGGTCGGTGAGCTCGTCGAGGAATGCGCTGGAGACGATCGGTTGGGTCGCCATGACCTCAGGATAGCGTCCGGGGACCCGATGCGTCAAGGGCGTCAAGGGAACCGCCTCAGGGTCGTCCGGCGACCTACGAGAGCGGCCTCGCTTCGCCGCCCGCTTCTTTCTCCTGCAGATATCCGAGGCACTTGTAGACCAGCTTCGCGGCCAGGAAGTCGCTCGCCGGCTGGCCGCCGATGGGGGCCAGCTCGACCAGGTCCATGGCGACGACGGTCTTCTGCCGGAAGAGCGTCCGCAGCAGCGCGAGCGTCGGGTACCACGCCCCGCCGCCCGGCTCGGGCGTGCCCGTGGCCGGCACCAGCGCCGGATCGAAGTAGTCGATGTCGAAGGTCAGGTAGATCCTCTCCGGCAGCTCCGCGAGGAGGTGCGCGAAACGCTCCGCGGCGCGGTCCATCTCGTGCCCCCAGATCACCCGCAGGCGCCGCTCCTTCACCCATCGGGCCTCCGGCGCCGACAGCGACCGAATGCCCACCGCCAGCGTCGGTACCCCCAGGTCGACCACCCGCTTCATGACGCTCGCGTGCGAGTAGGGCGTCCCCTCGAACTCGTCGCGCAGGTCGGCGTGGGCGTCGAACTGGACGACGCCGATCTCGCCGTGGACGTCGCGCGCCGCGGCGACCGGCGCCTGGGTGAGGCTGTGCTCGCCGCCGAGGGTCACCAGGAACTTCCCCGCCGCGAGGTGCCGCCGGGCTTCCGCCGCCAGCTCGCCCATGGCGTCCTCCATCTCGAACGCCTCGGGGAGATACGGCGGCAGGGTCGCGATCCCCTGCCGGAAGGGCTCGCTCCCCAGCTCCTCGTCCCACAGCTCCAGGCTCTGCGACGCCCGCACGATGGCCGCCGGGCCGGCCGACGTGCCCTTGCCGTACGTCGTCGTCCGCTCGAACGGCACCGGCAGCACCGCCACCCGGCTGGTCTCGTAACGGCAGTCGTCCGCCTCGAGCAACCCGAAATTCGTCGGCAGGAAGGGCATGGGGCGGGGTTGTAGCAGGGGGGCGGAGGGGCGTCAAGCGTGCCGGCGTGCGGCGGGCGCCCGATGCTCGGCTGCGAGAGTCGGTGGAATGTCACAATCCATCCATGAGCGATTCCTCTCCCCTCGAGCTCCCCGCCGACCTCCTCCGCCGCCTCGCCGCCGCCCGCTCCGTCGTCGCCTCGACCGGCGCCGGGGTCTCGAAGGAGAGCGGGCTCGACACCTTCCGCGACGTGGGCGGAGTCTGGCAGCAGGTGCGCCCGGAGGACATGGCGACGCCGCAGGCCTTCCGGCGCGATCCCGCCCGCGTCTGGCGGTGGTATGCGGAGCGCTACCGGCGGGCCGCGGCGGTCTCGCCCAACCCGGCGCACTTCGCACTCGCAAGATGGGAGCGCCTGTTTGCGTCCTTCTGTCTGGTGACTCAGAACGTCGACGGGCTCCACCAGCGCGCCGGCAGCTCCGATCCCCTGGAGCTGCACGGTACCCTCGCCTGGGCGAAGTGCGACGCCTGCGGCCGCCGGATGCCGATGGGCGAGGCGGTCGCCGGGTCGCCCGAGGCGCCGCCGGTCTGCTCCTGCCGCGGCCTGCTGCGCCCGGCGGTCGTCTGGTTCGGCGAGGCGCTGCCGGCGGAGATCCTCGAGCGCGCCAGCGAGGCCGCCGCCTGGTGCGAGGTCTTCGTCTCCGTCGGCACCTCGGCGACCGTCTACCCCGCCGCGGGGCTGATCGAGCTGGCGCTCGGCAACGGCGCCAGCCTGATCGAGGTCAACCCCGAGCCGACCCCTTTCTCGCGCCTCGCCGCCCTGCGCCTCGCCGCGCCGGCGGGGGAGGCGCTCCCCTGGCTGACTGAAAGAATCGCCGCAGGCTGATCTTGAGGAGATCGAACGATGCCGCCCGCCGACATGATGATCCGTGAGCTCCCCGCCGCCGAGCGGCCGCGCGAGCGCCTGCTGGCGCAGGGGAGCGCGGCGCTCTCCGACGCCGAGCTGATCGCCGTCCTCCTGCGCACCGGCAGCGTCGGCCGCTCGGCCTTCCAGATGGCGATGGAGCTGCTGCAGGACGTCGACGGCCTGCCCGGCCTCTCGGGGGTGGGCGCGCGCGCCCTCCAACGGCACGGCCTCGGGCCGGCCAAGGCGGCGAGCCTGCTGGCGGCGATCGAGCTGGCGCGGCGTCTGGCGCGCGAAGAGGTGCCGCAGCGCGCGCCGGTGCGCCGGCCGGGCGACGTGGTGCGCTACCTCGCGCTGCGCTACCACGTCCGCGACCAGGAGGTGATGGGGGCGGTCTTCCTCGACGCCAGGAACCGCCTCCTCGGCGACTGCGAGATGTACCGCGGCACCCTCCATCGCGCCGCCGTCGAGCCGCGCGAGATCCTCAAGGAGTGTCTGCTGCGCGGCGCCGCCGGGGTGGTCCTCTTCCATACCCACCCGAGCGGCGACCCGTCGCCCTCGACCGAGGACCTGCTCTTCACCCGCCGCATGGAGGTCGCCGCGGAGGTGGTCGGCGTGCTGCTGGTCGACCACCTGGTCGTCGGCAGCGCCGGCCGTTGGCTGTCTCTGCTCCGCCGGGCGGCGTGGTAGGTTGCCGCCATGCCCTCTTACCACCTCGACTGCTGGAGCGGCCTCGCCGGCGACATGTTCCTCGGCGCCTGCCTCGATCTCGGCATGCCGCTCGCCGTCCTCGAGGACGCCGTGGCGCGGCTCGCCCTGCCGGGCGTCACCGTCGAGGCCGGGAAGGCCGCCCGCGGCGGCGTCACCGGCACCCGCTTCCGCGTGCTGATCGACGGCCGGCCGCTCGAAGGGCCCGATCCTGGCGAAGCGCCCGCGCCCGGCGCGCGGTCGCACGCTCACCCGCACGATCACGATCATGCCCACGAGCACGGGCACGATTTCGCTCCTGGGCTCGATCCCGCGTACGGGCATGCCAATGACGACGAGCGCGAGCCCGCGCACGAGCAGGGGCACGGCCATCCTCATGCCCGCCCCCACGAGGGCCACGGCCGCGACCTCGCGGCCATCCGGCGGCTGATCGGCGACAGCTCGCTGGCGGCGCCGGTCCGCGAGCGGGCGCTCGCCCTCTTCGAGCGGCTGGGGGCGGCGGAGGCCAAGGTCCACGGCCTGCCGCTCGACCGCGTCCACTTCCACGAGGTGGGGGCGGTCGACTCGATCGTCGACCTGGTGGGCGCGGCGGCGGCGGTCGAGCATCTGGCGCCGGAGCGGCTGACGAGCGGCCCGGTGAACGTCGGGAGCGGGCACGTCCACACCGCGCACGGCCGCCTGCCGGTGCCGGCCCCGGCGACCGCCGAGCTCCTCGCCGGCATCCCGGTCCACGGCGGTCCGGGCGGCGAGCTGACGACGCCGACCGGCGCCGTGCTCCTCGCCGTGCTGGTCGACGAGTTCGTCGCGCTGCCCGACCTGGTCCTCGACGGGGCCGGCTACGGCCTCGGTCGCCGCGAGCTCGCCGCGCAGCCGAACGCCGTGCGCCTCCTGCGCGGCTACACGGCCGCGGTCGCCGGCGCCGGGAGCCTCGCCACGGCGGGGCCGGCCGTCGCCGGCGAGGTGATGGTCGTCGAGTGCGAGGTCGACGACCTGCCGGGGGAGGGGTTCGGCTTCCTCATGGAGCGCCTGCTCGAGGCCGGCGCCCTGGACGTCTACTTCACCCCGGTGCAGATGAAGAAGAGCCGGCCGGGCACCCTGGTCACCCTGCTCTGCCGGCCGGCCGAGCTCGAGCCGCTCGCCGGGCTGCTGCTCTCCGAGTCGGGCTCGCTCGGCTGCCGCTACCACCGCGCGGCGCGCTTCGAGGCCGAGCGCCGGACGGTCGAGGTCGCGACGCCGTTCGGGCCGGTGCGGGTCAAGCAGGCGAGCTGGGGCGGGCGGCCGCTCGCCGCCGCCCCCGAGTTCGAGGATTGCCGCCGTCTGGCGCTCGCCGCCGGCGTCCCCTGGCGCGAGGTCTACCGCCAGGCCCTCACGTCGGCGGCCGCGGCGCGCGCTTAGAGGCTGCCGGGTTCCCTCGATCTCCAGGAATAGGCCCGCCGCGGCGACGGGTTCCACAGGCCGAGACCGACGAGGACCGAGCTACGACATGGAATCCCTGAACAACGGCCACGGCAATCCAGAGGACGGCGCCGCGGGCACGCTGCAGCTCGGGCTCGCCGGCGGCGGCGCTCTGCGCTGGGCCGTCGCCGACGTCACCGGCGTCGTCGAGGAGGCGCGCGGCCGGCTCGACCTCTCGCCGGTCGCCGCGGCGGCCCTCGGCCGCAGCCTCGCCGGCGCCGCGCTGCTGCTGCGCTTCGCGGCCAAGACGCCGTCGCGGTTGGTCGTCGAGATCCGCGGCGATGGGCCGCTCGGGCGCGTGATCGCCGAAGCCGATCCGGAGGGCAACCTGCGCGGCATGGTGGGCGACCCGCGGGTGACGGTGCCCAACTACCCGAACGGCAAGCTCGCCGTCGGCAGCGCGGTGGGCAAGGGGCTGCTGCGGGTGCTCCGCGAGCACGCCGGCGGCGGCAGCTACCACAGCCAGGTGGAGCTGGTGAGCGGCGAGATCAGCGAAGACGTCGCCCACTACCTGGCGCAGAGCGAGCAGCGCCACTCGGCGGTGCTCTTGGGCGTCCTCGCCCGGCCGTCCGGCGTCGCCGCGGCGGGCGGCATGATCGTCGAGGTGCTCCCCGGCGCCCCGGAGGAGGTCATCGAGCGGCTGGAGCGGAACATCCTGAGCGTCCCCGGCGTCAGCCAGCTCGTCGAGGCGGGCGGTCCGGGGCACGTGATCGACACGCTCCTCGCCGGGCTCGACCGCGAGGTCCACGAGAGCGGGCCGCTGCGCTACCGTTGCCGCTGCAGCCGCGAGCGCCTGCGCCACCACCTGGCGCTCCTCCCGGTCGAGGATCGCGACCACCTCTGCGATGCGGAAGGAAGGATCGAGGCCGACTGCGTCTTCTGCGGCAGCCGCTACCGGTACACGTTGGACGAGCTGGCGGCGAATGAGCCGCGGGCCGGCGCCGCTCCCTGTCCCGCTCGAGCTCCCACCGCTCTACTTGCTCTTGCCGCGACCCGGGCCGTAGGTGTGCTCGAAGCCGGGCAGGATGGCCTTGACGAAGGCGTTCTCGATCGCCTTCAGGGCGATCTGCCAGAGGCTGGTGTTCGGGCTGTCGACCCGTCCCGAGAGGTCGGCGACGGTCGCCACGTCGTGGTGCTGGCGGTTGGTGAGGACCTTGGCCGCCACGTTCGCCAGCCTCTCCTTGATCTTCTCCCCCAGGCTCTTGTTCTTGTCCTGCCGCGGATCGTAGACCTGGACGCCCTGGAAGAGCGGCTTGACGTAGCCCTCGATCCGGCCGTCGTGGATCTTCATCTGCGAGTAGACGGAGACGGTCCCGGCGGCGACGTCGAAGTGGATGTAGGAGCGCAGGAGGTCGTTGAGCGCCGGCAGCGAGGCGTTCTCGATCGCCGCCTCGAGCCCCATGTCGGTTCCCTGCGGGTGCTCCTTGAACCGGACGGTGGCGCGCGCCGAGCCCCGGCCCATGAATCGCCCGCTCACCCGCAGCAGGGCCGGCCCGCGGTCGTTCGACAGGTTCTCGATCGCGACCTGGGCGCGGTCGAGGTAGACCCGGTAGCCGGGATTGCGCGCGTGATCGACGTACCCCAGGTCGCCGTCCGCTACCGTCAGCCGGTCGACGCGCAGGTCGAGGCCGGGCTCGGCCGCCGCCTTCTTCGCCGCGGCGACCACCTTCTCCTCGCGCTTCTTCTCGGCCGCCGCCGTCGCCGTGGAATGGAGATAGTCGAGCTGCAGACCGGCGATCTCGACCTTCGCCACATGGGCGATCTTGACCTTGGGCGCGTACTCGACCTCGCCCTGGGAGGAGAGGCTGCCGGCGCGGATGGCGACGTTGCCGCGCTGGGCGACCGGTTTCAGCAGCGCCAGCGGCACGTTCGCCGCGTGGTAGACGGCGTGGACGCCGGGGTACGGCACGGCGAGGAAGTCGGCGTTGCCGTCGATCGTGGCGCGGCCGGTGTCGAAGACGACCGCCTCGGCGTGGATCGGCGAGGGATAGGTGCGGTCGCGCGACTGGATGTTGCGGATGTTCTCGGCGCTGAGCTGCAGGTGCGATAGGTGGAGCGGGTGCGCCGGGTCCTCGTCGACGTAGACCACGTCGCCGTCGTCGACCTGGAAGTGGTTGAACTTGAGCGGGTAGATCGACTCGAGCGCCTGCTGCCAGCCGCGGTTCCTCATGCTCACCGGGTCGGCCGCCTCGCGGCGGAGCTGGGGCAGGTCGACGTGGAGCCTCGGCTGGTTGAAGCGTATGTCGCCCACCAGGTGCCCGCGCACGAGCTCGTTCCATTCGACGCCCATCCGCAGGCGCGCGATGGCCGCCACCGGCGGCTCGGGGACCGCCTCCTGGCGGATGACGAGGTCGCGCAGAGTGAGCCGCAGGGTGAGGAGCTGGAGGTGGGCGCGGCCGAGGGTGACTTTGTAGCCTTTCAGATGCTGGTTGATCCGCGCCTCGAGGGTGCGCCGCACGAAGCCGTCGAGGAAGAACGAGGCGATGAAGACGAGGAGGGCGAGCGCCCCGACGACGATGCCGATCCCGCCGAGGACCGGATGGCGGCGGACCCCCCGGCGGACCCGCTCCTCGGCGCGCTTCGCGGGGGTGGAAACCTGCCGCGGGCCCTCGGCGGCCGCCGGCAGGTCGTCGTCGGGTGGATGGGCTCGGTCGTGTCGCCTCGGTTCCATGGCCAGATCCTCGGCCCGGGTCCCAGCAAGCCTCCTGCCAACTCTCGGAAAACAAAGAAAGAGCCCCCGCCGGAGCGGGGGCTCTTCGGTCGCGCGGGAGATCGCGGATTACAGGTGCAGGGCGCAGCGGCCGGTGTTGGCGTTCCAGTTCTGCTGGATGAGGAAGTCGCGGCTGCCGAGGTGGACGTTGGCCATGGCGCCGTTCGCGGAGGTGTAGGTCGTGCCGTAGTTGTAGGCGCACTTGTCGGCGTTCTCGTTGCCGCTGCTGTCGAACCAGGCGTTCAGGTCCGGGTCCGAGATCGCCTCTTCCTGCTCGTGGGCGATGATCGAGGCCGAGCCGTCGGCGCCGGTGTTGCCGTTCGGCGCGTTGTTCGGGAAGCCCTCGCAGGCGCTCGGGCAGCGGTCGGTGTTGCCGATGAAGCCGTACTTGATGTCCGTGCTGCTGATCGTGGCATGGGTGTGGAAGCCGCAGTACTGGGTGCAGAAGCCCGAGCTCTCGTTGACGTCGGCCGAGGTGACGACGAGGTAGATGGCGTTGCTGTTCTTCGGCAGGGCGCCGCTGGTGATCGCCGACGAGACGATCGCCTTGAGGCTGGAGTCCGAGAAGCTGGTGCCGTGCGAGTAGTTGTCCGTCGACGACCCGCCGTAGGTGAGGTTGCCGGTCACGCCGGTGTAGCTGCTGTTGACCTTCTCGTAGGGCGAGCCGCCGAGGGTGGACGCGAAATCGGTGAGGATCGTCTTCGCGGTCGAGCTCCAGGTGCCGTAGAAGATGTAATACAGGGTCGGCGTGCCGGTCAGCACCGGGCCGCCATGGAATGAGATGCCGCTTGCCTTCTGCGACAGCACCGGTGTCGCGTGCGCCTCGGCGCTGTGCACGCCGAAGCCCTTGCCCGAGGGCACCATGTCGGCGCCCGCGTCGTGACGCACGACTGCGGCGCTGGCGGCCATGGCGAGCAACCCACCGGTCAGTACCAACATCGAAGCCTTGATCCTCATACCCAACAACCTCCTCAGCGAAAGCCGCTTCAAGGATCAGCGACCGGGTGGGCCCACGACGGGTGCCCGGCGCCGAGAGGAGAGGCGTGAGCCAGCGGGGAGCTCGCGCCTCTAAATGGGCTGTGGAAACAACCGACCGACGGGCGGGACGGGGACTCCGTCCTCGCCTTACGACCTCAGCACTTACGGGAAATGTCCATCTCTTATCTTAGCTGTGCACCCAAACGCGGAAGCGTGACAACGGAGTGTCGAGGCGTCGAAGCGCAAGGCGGAGGAGGGGCCCGGCGGCCGCCGCCGGCCTGTTAGAATCCTCTTCTCCCATGCGCACCTTCTACGTCACCACCCCGATCTACTACGTCAACGACCTGCCGCACATCGGCCACATCTACACCACGACCGTCGCCGACACCCTCGCCCGCTATCACCGCATGGCGGGGGAGAGCGTCCGCTTCCTGACCGGCACCGACGAGCACGGCCAGAACATCGAGCGCGCCGCCCGGCGCGAGGGGATCGCTCCGCTGGCGCTCGCCGACCGCGTCGTCTCGCGCTACCGCGAGCTCGGCCGGCAGATGGGCTTCAGCAACGACGACTTCGTGCGCACCACCGAGGAGCGCCACCGGCTGGGGGTCGAGGAGATGATCCGGCGGATCGACGCCGCCGGCGACCTCTATGCCGCGACCCACGAGGGCTGGTACTGCTCGCCGTGCGAGACCTTCTACACCGAGAAGGAGCTGGGGCCGGGCAAGACCTGTCCCGTCCACGGCACGCCGGTCGAATGGAAGTCGGAGGAGAACGTCTTCTTCCGCCTGTCGCGCTACCAGCAGCCGCTCCTCGACTGGTACGCCGGCCACCCGGAGGCGGTGCGGCCAGCCTCGCGCGCCAACGAGGTGCGGACGTTCGTCGAGTCGGGCCTGCGCGACCTCTCGGTGTCGCGCGCCAGCCTCGAATGGGGGATCCCCTTCCCCGGCCGTCCCGGCCAGACGGTCTACGTCTGGCTCGACGCGCTCACCAATTACATCAGCGCCCTGGGGTTCGGCCGCGCCGCCGGCGCCGACCTCTACGCGCGCTTCTGGGAGCGCGGCGACGTGCGCCTGCACGTCGTCGGCAAGGACATCCTCCGCTTCCATGCCGTCTACTGGCCGGCCTTCCTCCTGTCGGCCGGCCTGCCGCTGCCGACGACGGTCTGGGCCCATGGCTGGTGGCAGCGCGACGGGCGGAAGGTCTCGAAGTCGGCGGGCAACGTCGTCCGCCCCGACGCCCTCGTCGCCAGCTTCGGGAGCGACGCTCTGCGCTACTTCCTGCTGCGCGACATGGTCTTCGGCCAGGACGCCTCGTTCTCCGACGAGGCCTTCATCGACCGGTACAACAGCGACCTGGCGAACGACCTGGGCAACACCGCGAGCCGGGTGGTCACCCTCTCGCGCAAGGCGTTCGGCGGCCGCACGCCGCCGATCTTCTGCGACGGCAACCCCCTGATCGAGATCGCCGCCCGGGCGGCCGGCGAGTACCGGGCGGCGATGGACGAGCTCGCCTTCTCGCGCGCTCTCGAGGCGCTCTGGCGCCTCCTCGCCGAGGCCAACCAGTACCTCGTCGGCCGCGAGCCGTGGAACCTGATCAAGAGCGAGGGGCCGTCGCCGCGCCTGGCGCGCATACTGTGGAACGGGCTCGAGGCGGTGCGGGTCGTGGCGACCGGCCTGCTGCCGTTCATGCCGCGCGCCGCGGCCGCGGTGCTGGCGGCGGTGGGGACGGCCGCGCCGCCGGCGAGCCTCGAGGCGATGGCCTGGGGCGGCACGCCGACCGGGGCGCTCCTCCCCGAGCTGGCGCCGATCTTCCCGCGCATCGACAAGGCGGCGTACCTCGAAGGGGCGGAGCCGGCCGAGGCCGCGGGCGCCCGGCCGGCGAAAGCCGCGAAGACCGCGAAGAAGAACGAGAAGGCCGCGCCGGCTTCTCCTCAGTCGGTGGCGGAGAACGCGCCGGCCGGAGTGCCGGCGGCATCCCCATCTCCGGGAGGGACCTCAGGAACGATGATCTCGATCGACCAGTTCTTCGCCGCCGAGCTCAAGGTGGCGACGATCCGCGCCGCCGAGCCGGTGCCGAAGTCCAACAAGCTGATGAAGCTCGCCGTCGACCTGGGCGAGGAATCGCCGCGCACGATCGTCGCCGGGATCGCCCAGCGCTACCGGCCCGAGGACCTGGTGGGCAAACAGGTCGTCGTCGTCGCCAACCTCCAGCCGGCGAAGCTGATGGGGGTCGAGTCGCAGGGCATGGTGCTCGCCGCCTCGGAGGACGGCCAGCCGATCCTGCTCCACCCGGCGCAGCCGGTCCCCGACGGCACCCGCGTCAAGTGACCGGCACCCTGACCGGAGCCGCCGGCCGGCCGCGCGGCCCGATCGACTCCCACTGCCACCTGCAGTCGCTGCCGCCCGGCGAGCGCGAGCGGGCGCTCGACCTGGCGCGCCAGCGCGGCGTCGCGGGCTTCCTGGTGCCGGCGATCCGGCTCGACGAGGCCGAGGAGATCCTCGCCCTCTGCCATCGCCATCCGGACGTCTGGTGCGCCTTGGGCGTCCACCCGCACGAGGCGTCGAGCTGGCGGGAGGGCGACGAGCGCCGCCTCGCCGGCCTCCTCGCCGATCCCAAGGCGGTGGCGGTGGGGGAGTGCGGGCTCGACTTCCACTACGACCACTCGCCGCGCGACGTCCAGGAGCGGGTGCTGCGGGCGCAGTGGTCGCTCGCCGTGGAGCTGGGTCTGCCCGTCGTCGTCCACAACCGCGAGAGCAACGCCGAGATGCTGGCCCTGGTGGCCGAGCCGGCGTTCGCCGCCTTGACCGGCGACTTCCATTCCTTCGCCGGCGGGCTCGACATGGCGCGGGACCTGGCGGCGAGGGGTTTCTACTTCGGGCTCTCCGGGATGATCACGTTTCCGAAAGCGGGAAACGTCCGCGCGGCGATCCCCCACCTGCCCACCGACCGCGTCCTGGTCGAGACGGACACGCCGTATCTCGCCCCCATCCCCTATCGCGGCAAGCCCAACCAGCCGGCGTACGTCGTCGAGATCTCCCGGCGGCTGGCGGAGGAGACGGGGGAGAGCGAGGAGGGGGTCTGGGCGAGGACGGGGGAGAACTTCGCTCGACTGTTCGCGAAGGCGGCCGGCTAGACCGGGTTCGGCACGTCGATGAACTCGACCTCGAGCCCGAACTTCTCCCGCAGGTGATCTCCCAGCACCTGGACGCCCAGGCGCTCCGTCGCGTAGTGGCCGGCCGCGAGGTAGTGGATGCCCGCCTCGCGGGCGACGTTCATCACCCACTCGGAGACCTCGCCGGTCAGGTAGGCGTCGAGCCGCGCGGCGATGGCGTCGTAGAGCTCCTTCTGGGCGCCGCCGCTGACGATCCCCAAGGTCTCGACCGCGGACGGTCCGGAGAGGAAGGCGAGCGGCTCCTGGCCGTAGACCTCGCGGCAGAGCTCGACCAGGCGCTCGGGCGAGACCGGCTCGGGGAAGCGCCCCTTGAAGCCGATCGCGAGCCCCTGATACTCGGCAAACGGTTCCAGCTCGACGAGGCCGAAGCGCCGGGCGGCGACGGCGTTGTTGCCGAGGCCGGCGTGGCGGTCGAGCGGCAGGTGGTAGGCGAGGAGGCTCATGCCGGAGCGGACGAGCTCCGCCACCCGCGCGAAGTGCAGGCCGGTGAGCTGGCGCGGCATCCACTCCCAGAACAGGCCGTGGTGGACGAGCACCGTGTCGGCCCCCGCATCGCGGGCGCGGACGAAGAGCTCGCGGCAGGCGGAGACCCCGGTCACCACCTTGCGCACCTCGGGGCGACCCTCGACCTGGAGGCCGTTGGGGCCGAAGTCGCGCCCGCGCCCGGCGTCGAGCAGCTCGTCCAAGTAGGCGGCGAGGTCGGCGAGAGGGAGCGGGCGGGACGAGGCGGCCGGCGAGCTCATGTCGACCTGGCATGTTAGCCTAACCGGACGAGAACCCCCGTCAGGGGAAAAGGAGAGAGCGCATGTCGAAACGTCTCGCATTGGCCGTGGCCGCATCGCTGGCCGCCTGCCTCGCCGCGTACGCCGCGGTGCCCGCGAAGTCCGCCGCGAAACCCGCTCATCCGGGGATCTACACCCCGCACGACGTCGCCTGGGGCGCCGGGCCGCCGTTCCTGCCGGCGGGCGTCAAGTTCGCCGTGCTGGCCGGCGATCCCGGGCAGGCGGGCGAGTACACCCTCCGGCTCTCCATGCCCGACGGCTATAAGATCCCGGCGCACTCGCACCCGACGATCGAGAACGTCACGGTGGTCTCCGGCGAGTTCCACGCCGGGATGGGGGACAAGCTCGATACCGCCAAGGGCCTGATGCTGCCGGCGGGGAGCTTCGCGTCGCTGCCCGCCAACATGAACCATTACGCCTGGGCGAAGGGAAGGACGGTGGTGCAGGTCCACGGCACCGGTCCGTTCGCCATCACCTACGCCGATCCCGCCGACGACCCACGCCACGCCAAGAAGCCGTAAGAGAGCATAGAAAAAGGGCGACCCTCGAAGGGGTCGCCCTGGATCCCGCCTACGGGGACGGCAGAGCCTTACCGGCTCGGTCCGCCGCCGCTTCGCCCACCACCGCCGCCGCTCCGGCCACCGCGGTCGCCGCCGCGGCCGCCGCGGAAGCCGCCGCCACCGCCGCCCCGGCCGCCGCGATCCCCGCCGCGGCCGCCGCGCTCGCGGTCGCCGCCGCCGCTACCGGACTCGACCGCCGCCATCTCCATCCCTTCGTACTGCGCGGGATCGTAGTCGGGGGCCTCCATGATGACGGCCTTGCGCGACAGGCGGACCTTGCCGGTCTCGTCGATGTTGATCACCTTGACCGTCATCTCGTCGCCTTCCTTGACCAGGTCCGCGACCTCGCGGACACGATAGGGGGCGAGCTCGCTGATGTGCACCAGGCCGTCGGTGCCGGGCATGATCTCGACAAAGGCGCCGTAGTTCTCCACCCGCCGCACCTGGCCGGTGTAGAGCTTGCCGATCTCCGGCACCTGCGTCAGCCGCTCGATCATCTGGATGGCGCGGCGCGCCGCCGGCTCGTCGGGCGAGGCGATGACGACCTTGCCGTCGTCCTCGATCTCGATGTCGCAGCCGGTCTCCTCGATGATCGACCGGATCATCTTCCCGCCGGGTCCGATGACGTCGCGGATCTTCTCCTTCGGGATCTGCAGCGTGTAGAGCCGCGGCGCGAAGCGCGAGATGTCGTGCCTTGGCTGGGAGATCGCCGCCTCCATCTGCTCGAGGATGTGCAGGCGGCCGGCGCGCGCCTGGGCGAGCGCCTGCTGCATGATCTCGCGGGTGACGCCGGTGATCTTGATGTCCATCTGGAGCGCCGTCACGCCGTCGCGGGTGCCGGCGACCTTGAAGTCCATGTCGCCGTAATGGTCCTCCTGGCCGGCGATGTCGGTCATGATCGCGAACGCGCTGTCGCTCTTGATCAGGCCCATGGCGACGCCGGCGACGGGGGAGAGCATCGGCACGCCGGCATCGAAGAGGGCGAGCGAGCCGCCGCACACCGTCGCCATCGACGAGGAGCCGTTCGACTCCATGATGTCGGAGACCACCCGCACGATGTAGGGGAACTCGTCCTCGCTCGGCAGCACCGGCACCAGGGCGCGGCGCGCCAGCACGCCGTGGCCGATCTCGCGCCGGCCGGGGCCGCGCAGGAACTTCACCTCGCCGACCGAGAAGGGCGGGAAGTTGTAATGCAGCAGGAACTTCTGCAGCGTCTGCCCCTCGTACTCCTCGATCATCTGGGCGTCGCGCCCGGTGCCCAGCGTCGCCGTCACCAGGGCCTGCGTCTCGCCGCGGGTGAAGAGCGCCGAGCCGTGGGTGCGCGGCAGGACCCCGAGCTCGATCCGGATGTCGCGCACCTCGTCGAGCCTCCGGCTGTCGAACCGGATGCGGTCGTTCAGGACCACCTCGCGCAGGATCTCCTCCTCCAGACGGCTGAAGATCTTCTTGACCTGGCCGCGCTTCTCGACCTCGGCCTCGGGGACGGTATCGAGGTAGGCCTTGACGACGTCGGAGACCGCCGCCTTGCGCTCGAACTTCTTCTTGGTGAAGAGGGCGGCCTTCAGGTTGGCCGAGACGGCGCCGCGCACCTCGTCGTAGAGCGGCTCGGGATAGACCTCGGGCGCGTTCCAGGTCGGCTTCTGCCGGTTGCCCTCGCGGAAGAGGTCGTGCTGGGCGCGGATGATCTTCTGGATCTCCTGGTGCGCCTTGAAGATGCAGTCGAGGATGACGTCCTCGCCGAGCTGGTTGGCGCTCGCCTCGACCATCGCCACCGCGTCCTCGGTGCCGACGACCACGAGGTCGAGGTCGGAGACGTCGCGCTGGCTGTTGACTGGGTTCATCACCACCTCGCCGTCGATCAGGCCGACGCGCACGGCGCCGATCGGATGGTAGAAGGGGATGTCCGAGAGCACGAGGGCGATCGAGGCGCCGTTGATCGCCAGGATGTCGGGATCGTTCTCGCCGTCGGCTGACAGGCAGAAGGCGATGATCTGGGTCTCGGCGATGTATCCGTCGGGGAAGAGCGGACGCAGCGGGCGGTCGATCTGGCGCGAGGTGATGATCTCCTTCTCGGTCGGGCGCCCCTCGCGCTTGAAGAAGCCGCCCGGGATGCGGCCGGCGGCGGAGGTGTATTCGCGGTAGTCGACGGTCAGCGGCAGGAAGTCGCGCGCCACGCCGGCGCGCTGGTCCATGCACGCGGTGGCGAGCACCACCGTGTCGCCGAAGCGCACGGTGCACGAGCCGTTGGCCTGGGTGGCCATGTGGCCGGTCTCGATGATGAGCGTACCCGCCCCAATGGGGATCTCTTTGCGTTGCTTCATGGGTTTTCGTCTCTCGCTTTCTCTTCTGACGACGGTGGGGTCGGGCGGCCCGGAAGGGGGACCGGGCACCCGGACCGTCCCGGGGCTCTGCTGCGCCGATCGCGAACGCTTCGCGACCGTTCCAGGGCGACGGGACTTACCTGCGGGGAAAGACCTACTTGCGGATTCCGAGGCGCTCGATCGTGGACCGATAGCGCTCGACATCCTGCCCCTTGAGATAATCGAGCAGGCGGCGGCGACGGCCGACGAGCTTGAGCAGGCCGCGGCGGCTGTGGTGATCCTTCGTATGGATCTTGAAGTGCTCGGTCAGCTCGGTGATGCGGTTGGTGAGCAGCGCCACCTGCACCTCGGGCGAGCCGGTGTCGGTCTCGTGCCGGCGGTGATCGCCGACGATGCTCAACTTCTGTTCTTTGCTCTGCAAGGCAGACTCCTCCACATAGATTCACAGCGCCCAGCGCTGACTCCGGCCGTAGCTTGGGAAGTGTACCATAGATCCTGCCTGGCTTCCGCCCCGGAACGGCTCACGGTACTGGGGTCGTTTGGTCCCGAGGGCGGTCGCCCGCAGCGGACCAAACGGACCCACTACCCGGCTCACCGGCGCGCCGTCACGACGACGTGCGGTGTGGCGAAGGGAGCGCGCCCCGGCTCGCTCTCGAGGACGAAATGCCGCGGGTCGCTGACGTCGGAGAAGCCGGCCGACAGCAGCATCCGCCGGAGCGCGGCCGCTCCGATGTCCCACCAGTGGAAGTACTCTCCATCCGCCGCTTTCCGGCCCTGGAACTCGCAGACCGGACGAGAGGTCAGCCGACTGTAGGGGGGACAGGCGGTCGAGAGGATCGCCTGGCCGGCACACACGCTGCCGATTCGTCGGATCGCGCCCAGCGGGTCCGGGAGATGCAGCAGGAGTGAGCCGCAGACGACCAGGTCAAAGGCTCCGCCCGACGGCTCGAGCTCGTAGACGCTCCTCTGGACGTATGTGACGTCAGCCTTGAGAAGAGGCGACAGCCGGGCGAGGAGAGGGCCGTCACAGATGTCCATGGCGGTGACCTTGCCGCCGCGACGCGCGCATTCGAGGGCGAAAAAGCCGGAGGCCGAGCCGATGTCCAAGACCGTTCGGCCGGCTAAGCTCGGCGGCAGTTGATATCGATCGAGATACCTTCGGAGGTCGTAGTCGCCGGCGATCGTGAGGCCGGCCCCGAAGTCGAGGCGATGATAGGTGCCGCCGGAGCCGTTCACCTCGTCGACGATCGCCCGCAACCGTCGAACGGCTTCCGGCGACTCCGGTGCCAGGGCCTGAAAGCTCGGGACGGACGCGATGGGCTGGCGGGAAGCCCAGCCCATGGCGAGACGGCCTAGAAAAGAGAGCATCCGAGGTGTTGATCCCAAACCGTGGGCAGGCACGGGGGCCTGCCCCTACGAAGAACGGTGGGCAGGCGCCGGGGCCTGCTTCTAGAAGATGGGCAGGCACGGGGCCTGCTACCGGCGAATCCGAGACGGAGGTGTAGGGGCGACCCCCCGTGGTCGCCCTTCTTCCTCTCGCTTCGGCTCCTACCGGAACACCACCTTCGGCTGCACGAGGCCGACGCCGCCGGCGCCGATCCGCTCGATGACGGTGCCGACGGCGATGAACTCGCGCCGGCGGTTGATCAGCTTCACCCAGTCCCCCTCCTCGCCGGCCAGCTCACGCACCAGGACCGTCTGGCCGTGGCTGATGCGCTGCTCCTGCTGCGGGTCGGCGGTCACCTCGCCGAAGGGGAGCGGGATCTGGTCGAAGGGGACGAAGGCCTCGCCGACTCCCTCGCCCGCCTGCACCTGGGCGTCGAGCCGGGAGAGGGTCACCGCCTGGTGCACCTCGAAGGGGCCGATCTTCATCCGCCGCAGCTCGCAGAGGTGGGCACCGACCCCCAGCCCGCGGCCGAGGTCGTGGGCGAGGGTGCGCGCGTAGGTCCCCGAGGTGCAGGCGAGGCGGAAGGGGAGCCGGCCGTCGACGAGGGCCGGCGCGGCCTCGCCGCCGCCGTCGCCGTCCGCCGGCGCCAAGCCGCGCGGCGCGAACTCGTAGACGGTGACCTCCTTCGACTCCTGGGGCACCTCCTCGCCGCGACGGGCCATCTCGTAGAGCTTGACCCCGCCGACCTTCTTCGCCGAGTAGGGGGGCGCCTGTTGCTCGAAGGTGCCCTCGAAGCGGCGCATGTCGGGCTCGACGCCGCCGAGCGTCAGCGCCGCCACCGCCTCCGCCGGCGCCTCGGCGATCACCTGCCCGACGGCGTCGTAGGTGTCGGTCTCGATGCCGAAGCGGATCGTCCCCTGATAGACCTTGGGGGCGCGGATGAGGAACCGGGTGAGCCGGGTCGCGAGGCCGAGCGTCAGCAGCAGCAGGCCGGTCGCCTCCGGATCGAGCGTGCCGCAGTGGCCGATCTTCTTCTGCTTGAGGATGCGCCGCGCCCGCTGCACCACGTCGTGCGAGGTGCAGCCGGGCTCCTTGTCGATGAGCAGCAGTCCGTCCTTCAAGAAGAGGGGATCTCCATCGCGGTTCTGGCGGTCGGTACGGCCATCGGGCGCTACTGGAGGGCCGCGGCGAGCTCGGCGACGGTCTGCTGGCGGAGCTGCTCGCCGTCCGCGCCGGCGTCCTCGACCGCGAAGCCGGCGGCGTTCCGGTGACCGCCGCCGCCGTGATGGCGGGCGACCTTCTCGACGTCGACCTCGCCGCGGCTGCGGAGAGAGACCTTGAAGGAGCCGTCGTCGCGCTGGCGGACGAGCGCCACGGCCTCGACCCCGGCGACCGAGCGCGGGTAGTCGATCAGCCCCTCGGCGTCGCCGGCGCTCGCCCCGGCGCGCTCGAACATCGCGGCGTCCAAGCGGGCGGTGGCGATGCGGCCCCCCTCGTGGAGCTCGAGCGTCGGCAGCATCTCGGCGAGCAGCCGCAGGACCTGCAGCGGCTGGCTCTCGTAGAGCCACTGCGAGACCTGCTCCGGCTGCGCCCCCTCGCGCACCAGCGCCGCGGCGGCCTCGAAGGCGGCCGGGGTGGCGTTCGAGTAGCGGAAGCCGCCGGTGTCGGTCACCAGGCAGAGGTAGAGCGCCGAGGCGGTCTCCGGGTCGATGGCGAGCTTGAGCGTCTGCGCCAGGCGGAAGACCATCTCGCCGACCGCCGGGGCGGCCGAGTCGACCCAGTTGACGGCGCCGTAGTGCTGGTTGCCGAGGTGGTGGTCGATGTTGGCGATCGGCAGCGCCTTCAGGTGCTCCTCGATCCCGGTGCGGTCGGGGCTCGGGCATTCGAGCACGATGATGCCGTCGAACACCTCGGGGAAGCCGGCCGGCGGCTCGGCGCCGGTATGGATGCGGTCGCTCCCCGGCAGCGGCTGGTAGACCGAGGGGGTGGCGTCGCGGTTCCACACCACCGCTCCCTTGCCGAGCTTGCGCAGCAGGCGGGCGAGGCCGAGCTCCGAGCCGATCGCGTCGCCGTCCGGGCTGACGTGGCTGGTCAGGAGGAAACGGTTGCCCTGCCGGATCTTCTTCAACAGGTCTTCAGGAGCTTTCGTCTGGCCCATGCAGGCTCTCCAAGAGGTCTGAGATCTTCTGGCTGTGCTCGGCACCGCGGTCGAGCTCGAAGACGAGCTCCGGGGTGACGCGCATCGTCTTCAAGCGGCGGGCGAGCTCCGTACGGAGGAACCCGCGCGCGTGCTGCAAGCCGAGGACTGCGGCCTCGCGCTCGGCATCGTCGCCGAGCGCCGAGACCTTGACGATCGCCCGGCGGAGGTCCGGGGTGACGGAGAGCTCGGTCACCGTCACCAGCTTGATCCGCGGGTCGTGCACCGCGGTGAGGAGCAGGTCCGAGATCTCGGCGCGCAGGACGTCCGCCACGCGGTCCGTCCGGCGGCTCATCGCACCCCCGTCAGGATCTGCGGCTCCCAGCGGGTGAGGAACGCCTCGGGCACCGCGTCGACCATTCCGTGCACCTCCTCCAGCATCCGCTCGAGCTCGCTCTCTCCGTTGGCCACCGCGGCGAGGCTGATCTCGGCCCGCTGGTGGAGGTCGTGGAAGTCGGTCTCGGCGATCGAGACCCGGTAACGCTGGTGGATGCGGTCGACCAGCGATTTGATCACCCGCCGCTTGTCCTTGAGGCTGCGGGCGGAGTGCAGGTGGAGCTCGAAGCTCGAGATTCCGACGCTCATCGACATGGATCGCTCGGCCGGGCCGGGAGGGTGGACGCCGGCCCCGTGACCTCCGGACCGCTCGGGCGGCCTAGAGGACGGGGGCCACCTCTTCGCGCACGTGGGCTTCGATGACGTCGCCCGGCTTCATGTCCTGGAAGCGCTCGAGGCCGATGCCGCAGTCGAAGCCGGCCCGCACCTCGGAGGCGTCGTCCTTGAAGCGCCGCAGCGAGGCGATCTTGCCCTCGTAGATCACCCGGTTGTCGCGCAGCAGGCGGACGGCGGCGCTCCGCGGGATGACCCCGTCGGTCACGTGACAGCCGGCGATCGTCCCCACCTTCGGCACCTTGAAGGTCTCGCGCACCTCGGCGTGGCCCGCCGACACCTCGCGGTAGGTCGGGTCGAGGAGGCCGGTCATCGCCTTCTTGAGCTCGTCGATCAGCTCGTAGATGACGGTGTGGAGGCGGATGTCGACCCCTTCTTTCTCGGCGAGGTCGACGGCGGCGCGCTCCGGGCGCACGCTGAAGCCGACGATGATCGCCTTCGAGGCCGAGGCGAGGAGCACGTCGTTGGTCGAGATGGCGCCGACGCCGGAGTGGATGACGTTCACCTTGACCTTGTCCGAGGCGATCTTGCCGAGCGCCTCGCGGAGCACCTCGACCGAGCCCTGGACGTCGCCCTTCAAGACCACCGGCAGCTCCTTGACCTCGCCCTCCTGGATGCGGTTGAAGAGCTGCTCGAGCGACATCCGCCCCTGGGTGGGGGAGAGGTCGCGCCGGCGGTGCTGCTCGCCGCGGAACTCGGCGATGCCGCGCGCCTGCGCCTCGTCCTCCACCACCTGGATGGGATCGCCGGCCTCGGGCACGTCGTTGAAGCCGGTGACCTCGATCGGGGTGGCGGGGCCCGCCTCCTTGATGCGGTGGCCGAGGTCGTCGGTCATCGAGCGCACGCGCCCGGAGATGGCGCCGGAGACGAAGATGTCGCCGATCTTCAAGGTGCCGTTCTGCACCAGGACGGTCGCGATGATGCCGCGGCCGACCTCCTTGCGCGCCTCGAGCACCACGCCCTGGGCGTTGATCTCGGGGTTGGCCTTGAGCTCGAGGATGTCGGCGTTCAAGAGGATCATCTCCATCAGCGAGTCGATCCCCTGCTTCTTGAGCGCCGAGATCGGCACCATCACCGTGTCGCCGCCCCAGTCCTCCGGCACCAGGCCGCGGTCGGAGAGCTCCTTCTTCACCCGGTCCTGGTTGGCGTTGGCCTTGTCGATCTTGTTGATGGCGACGACGATCGGCACCTTGGCGGCGCGCGCGTGGTCGATCGCCTCGATCGTCTGCGGCATGACGCCGTCGTCGGCCGCCACCACCAGCACGACGATGTCGGTCACCTTGGCGCCGCGCGCCCGCATCATGGTGAACGCCTCGTGGCCGGGGGTGTCGACGAAGACGATCTTCTTGCCGTTGACCTCGACCTGGTAGGCGCCGATGTGCTGGGTGATGCCGCCGTGCTCGCTCTCGGTGACCTTCGAGGAGCGGATGGCGTCCAGGAGCGAGGTCTTGCCGTGGTCGACGTGGCCCATGATGGTGACCACCGGACCGCGCGGCGTCTTCTTGTTGGCCGCCGTCTCGGCGCCGGCCGGGGCGAGCTGCTCCTCCTTGAGCTGCTGCTCCTCCTCGAACGACACCACCATGGTCTCGATGCCGAGCTGGCGGGCGAGCTCCTCGGCGGTGTCGGCCGGCAGCACGTAGTTGAGCGTCGCCATCACCCCGCGGTCGAAGAGCATCTTGATCAGGTCGCGCGACTTGATCCCCAGCTTGTCGGAGAAGTCGCGCACCGTCATGCCCTCGGAGATCATCACCGGGCCGCCCGGCGCCTTCTTGAAGGTGAGGAGCTTGCCGCCGTCCTCGGTGACCTTGGTCTCGTCCTCCTTGCGCAGAGCGCGCCGGCCGCGCCGGCTGGAGAGCCCGGCGACCGCGTCGTCCTCGGCGGCGTCGAGGTCGGAGACCGAGCCCTTGAAGCCGGCCAGCTCCTCGTCGACGGCGCGCACCGGCGCCTTCTTGCCGTGCTTGGCCTTCTTGGCGGCGGCCTCGCGCTCGCGCTCGGCGCGGCGCCGGGCCTCGCTCGCCGCCGAGGCGGAGGAGGTGGCGGAGATGCCGCCCGGGCGTCCGGCTGGAGCGCCGGGCTGCGCCGGGCGTCCGGAGGGCGTGCCGGGCTGCGCCGGACGGCCGGGCGGCGGGCCGCCGGGCGCCGGGCGATAGGCGGTGGAGCCGGGCACGAGCGGCCGCCCGGAGGGCGTGCCGGGCGACGCCGGACGGTAGACCGGATGGCTGGGCTGCGCCGGACGGTACGCCGGAGCGGGAGCGCTCGGAGCCTGCGCGGGAGCCGTCGGAACGTGCGGCGCGGCCGGAGCGGGCTGGCGCGGCGCCGCCGCCTCGGCGGGGGCCGCGGTGTCCGGGGCGGGCGCCGGGATGAATGCCGGCTCGGCCGCCGCGGGCTCCGGCATGGCGCGCCGGCGCCCTGCGCCAGCGGGCTCGCCGGCGGCGGCGCCGGGCGCTCGGTCACCGGCATGTTCTGGATCCGCGGCTCGACCTTCTGGATCAGGGTGCGCGGCCGGCCGGGGCGCAGCGGGTTGATCGGCGGCCGCTGCGGCACGACGGGCCGGCGGCGTGCCGCCGTCGCCGGCGGCGCGGTCTGCTCCTGCGCGTCGCGCAGGATGACCTCGCGCGGGTGGGGCAGCTTCTTGCCGGCCAGGATCGACTGGATGATGTCGGTATCGAGCTGGGCGTCGTCGCCCTCGACTCTCACGCCGATGGACTTCAATTTGAAAACCAGATCCTGGTTGGAGATCTGCATCATCCGCGCGAGGTCCTGGACCCGAATCTTTCCCATAAGTCTCCTCGAACTCCTTTGCCTACGTCCTCACCCGGCTACCCGTAGCCTGATCGCCGTCGTGCCCAGCCGTGTGACCGTTTCCTGTTCCTCTTACCTCTTGTCTCTATACCTCTTCATCCTGTCCGCGCCGCCTACTCCCCCTCCGGCTCGCCGGCGGCACCCTCCGTCCCTTCGGCCGCCGGCGCGGCGCCGGCCGCCTCGGGGCCGTCGAGCTGGGCGCTGGCGGTGGCGCGCGACGCCTCGCTCTCCTGGAACGCCTTCGACAGCGCGGCCAGGAAGTCGTCGTCGGCCATCGACGAGGTCGGCTGCGCCTTGGGGAACGACATCCCCGCGGCGAGCTCCTCGGTGCGGCGGCGCTCCTGCTCGGCGGCGAGCTCGCGCGCCCAGTCCTGCAGCCCCTGGGCGCGGTCGAGCCCGAGGTCCGCCGCCTCGGCGAGCCCGTCGACGTCGACCTCGAGGATCGCCTCGAGCGTGCCGTAGCCGGCGGCGATGAGCCGCGCCGCGGCGTCGACGTCGATGTCCGGCGCGGCGGTCAGGTCGAGCGCCTCGGGCGCGGCGGCGTCGCCGCCGAGGGCGTCCGAGAGCATGCGGGCGAGGGCGCCGGCGACCTCGTCCTTGACGTCGCTCTCGCTCTTGATGTCGATCCGCGCGCCGATGAGCTCGGAGGCGAGGCGCACGTTCTGGCCGCGCTTGCCGATGGCGAGCGAGAGCTGCTCGTCCTCGACGATCACGTCCAGGTGCGGCACCTCGCCCTGGTGGGTGACCGAGACGCGGGTGATCTTCGCCGGCGCGAGGGCGCTCTGGGCGAAGGTCACCAGGTCGTCGCTGTGCTCGATGATGTCGATCTTCTCGCCGCGCAGCTCGCGGATGATCGACTGCACGCGCGAGCCCTTCATGCCGACGCAGGCGCCGACCGGGTCGACGTCGCGCTCGCGGCTGTAGACCGCCACCTTGGCGCGCTCGCCGGGGGCGCGGACCGCCGCCTTGATGACCACCGTGCCGTCGTAGATCTCCGGCACCTCGGTCTCGAAGAGCTTGACCAGCAGGCGCGGGTCGGTGCGCGACAGCACGATCTGCGGCCCCTTGGGCTGCTTGTGGACGTCGACGATGACGGCGCGGATGCGCTCGCCCTGGCTGTAGCGCTCGTGGCGGGCCTGCTCGTTCCTCGGCACGATCGCCTCGGTGCGCCCGAGGTCGACGATGATGTCGCCGCGCTCGAAGCGCTTGACGGTGCCGTTCAACACCTCGCCGACGCGGTCGATGAACTCGTTGTAGACGTTCTCGCGCTCCGCCTCGCGCACTCGCTGGTAGAGGACCTGCTTCGCCGACTGGGCGGCGATGCGCCCCAGCCCTTCGGTCGAGATCGGCAGGTGGATCTCGTCGCCCACCTGGGCGTCGTCCTTGTGGTCGCGCGCCTCGTCGACCGTCCATTCGGCCAAGGGATCCTCGACCGTCTCGACGACCTTCTTGACGATGAAGGCGGCGAAGTGCCCGGTCTCGCGGTCGAGGCTCGCCCGGACCGGCTCCTTGATCCGGTGCTGCTTCTTGGCCGCCGAGGCCATGGCGTCCTCGATCGCCGCGATCCACCGATCGAGGTCGATATCCTTCTCGCGCGCCACCTGGCGCAGGATCTCGTTGAAGTTCAGCTCTGCGGTCTGTGCCTGAGGCATCTCCGTCCTTCCTTATGACCTGCTGGCCGCTCGTGGCCGCTAGATCTCGATCTCCAGCCGGGCTTTGCGCACACGCTCGAGAGGGATGGCGAGCTCCTCTCCGCCTTCGACGTCCACCGTCACCACTCCAGGCTCCGCGGCGAAATCCCGCAGCCGTCCCACCACCGTCTTCTTGCGTCCGCCCTCGTCCTCGAAGCTGATCCGCGCCAGGCGGCCGACGAAGCGCGCGTAGTCGCGCGGCCCGTAGAGCTCGCGGTCGAGACCGGGGGAGCTCACCTCGAGCAAATACCGGCTCTTGCCGAAGTCGACGACGTCGAGGAGGGCCGAGACGTGTTTCGCGATGAGCTCGCAATCGCCCAGCGAGACGCCCTCATCCCCCTCGGTTCGATCGAGGATCAGGCGCAGGACGTTGCCCTTGATCTCGACGTGCGCGAGCTCGAGATCGGATGCGCGAGCGATGGCCGCGAGCTCGGCCTCGAGCTCCGGATCGACCGCCCGGGGGCCGCGCGTCTGCGCCTTGGCTCCGTTCATCGCTCCGTCGACGGCGCCGGCGATCCTGCTCGATGGTCGTGGATGGCTCGCGCGCTCGTTCCGGCGGCCCGCCCCATCCGCGCCAACAAAAAAAGTGGGCACTACGCCCACTTCCTCCTACGGTCAGGGCAAGCTGGCCAGTCGCATTGTAGCCCAATGACGACGGACCGGCAAGCGACCGGCGGGGCAGGGACGGCGCGCCGATTCGGAGAAGCCGAGGCGTGCCAATCTGGCGCGTTCTACCCCTTCAACAGCCACTTCTCCTGGGGAATTTCACTGGCAGGGCGCTTGCTTAGGGTAAGCGTACGAGAGATTCAGCGAAAGGAGAATACAGCAGTCATGAACGATTCCCGAAGCCGTCAACTCGCAACCATTTTGCTCGTGGTCGGCGCGGTTGTGTTCGGTATGGTGCTCGCCGGAGGGCTGGAGCTGACGGCCCCCGGAATGACCGCCCAGCAGCCCTCGACCCTCTCGGCGACGCAGCTCGCCGCCAGCACGAGCACGAGCGCGGCGATGAGCCGCGGCATCCCGTCGTTCGCGGATCTGGCCGAAGCCGTCGATCCGGCGGTGGTCTCGATCCAGGCGGCGACCATCGAGAAGACGCCGACGCGGCGCCGCGGCCAGGGCGGACAGGGTGGGCAGGGCGGCCAGGACCCCTTCGAGTTCTTCTTCGGCCCCCGCGGCCGCGGTGATCAGGGCCAGGGCAACGGCAACCAGCCGCAGGAGTACCGCTCGGACGCCGGCGGCAGCGGGTTCGTCATCAGCTCGGACGGGCTGGTGGTCACCAACTACCACGTGATCGAGGGCGCCTCGAACGTCAAGGTCCACCTGAACAACCGCGACTACACGGCGACCGTCAAGGGCACCGACCCGGCGACCGACATCGCGCTCTTGAAGATCGACGCCGGCAACAACCTGCGCTACCTGGAGCTCGGCGACAGCGACCACCTGCGGGTCGGCGACTGGATCATGGTTATCGGCAACCCGCTCAACCTCGACAAGACGGTCACCGTCGGCGTCGTCAGCGCCAAGGGGCGCTCGATCGGCATCAACGACATCTCGTTCGAGAACTTCATCCAGACCGACGCGGCGATCAACTTCGGCAACTCCGGCGGCCCCCTCCTCAACATGCAGGGCCAGGTGGTGGCGATCGCCACCGCCATCAACTACGGGGCCGAGAACATCGGCTTCGCGGTGCCGGTCAACACGCTGCGCGAGATCCTGCCGCAGCTGCGCCAGCGCGGCAAGGTGAGCCGCGGCTACCTCGGCATCCAGGTCTCGAACCTCGACTACCAGACGGCCCAGGCGTTCGGGCTGAGCTCGACCGACGGCGCCCTGGTCGGCGAGGTCGACGACGGCACGCCGGGCTCCCGCGCCGGCCTGCAGCACGGCGACATCATCACCACCGTCGACCATCGCCCGGTGAAGACCACCCGCGACTTGATCAACTACGTCTCGGATCGCGGGCCGAACGCCACGGTGGCGCTCACCGTCCTGCGCAACGGCAAGCAGATGGAGAAGGACGTCAAGCTGGGCGAGCGGCCCTCCGAGGTCAAGGAGGCGAGCAACACCGAGGAGCAGCACGAGAGCGGCATCGACTGGATGGGCATCCAGTACGAGAACCTGGGCGGCGACATCCGCTCGGGCCACGGCCTGCCGTCGAACGTCAACGGCGTCGTGGTCACCAACGTCGCGCCGACCAGCCCGCTCTACGACCAGCGGGTGCGGCCGGGCGACGTCATCACCGAGGTCAACGGCCAGTCGGTCAACGGCCCGTCGGACTTCGAGCGCCTGGTCAAAGGCGTCCGGTCGGGGACCTTCCTCCGGCTCTACGTCCTGCGCCCGGCGTCGCCGCAGGCTGGCGGCGGCAAGGCACAGCCTTACTTCGCGGTAGTCAAGGTGCCGTAAGCAGTACCCGATCTCCGCGGTTCTATATAGAGAGGCCGGCCCGGCGACGGGCCGGCCTCTCGCTTTTGCGGCGAGATGCGCCGCGGCGGAGTCGCTCCCGCGCCGCGCCGCCGGGTGCGGCGCCGGCGCATGTCGCCGGTGATCCGGTGAGGGACCGGCCCCGGTCTCCGCATCTCGCGCTGCGGCCCCCCCATCTCGTGCCGCGGCCATTCCATCTCGCCGCCCGGTCCCCGAGTTTCGTCGTCCGGTCCCTACATTTCGCCGCCGCGCGGCGGCGGCACGAGATTCCGTCCGCCAGCTCGATCCCCGGGTCTGCGCAACAGGTCCTCAAGCGATGAGGTCGGGGCTCGCCGTCCTCTCATCTCGTCTCTCGGTCCTCGAATCTCGTCTTTCGGTCCTGGAATCTGTGGATTGGGCCGGCGCGGCTGCCGTCCGCCGCCCCGGGTCGATCGATTTCGCCGCCGCATCCCGAGATTTCGTCGCGCCGGCACCGGATGTGCCGGGCGCGGCGGCTGAACGGCCGGGGGAAGGGTGCTGCTAGACTTCCGCCCGCCATGGCGAAGAGCGACAGCTACCGGGCGTCGGTCCTCATCGTCGACGACGAGTCGGCGATCCGCGAGAGCCTGCGGATGATCCTCGAGTACGAGGGCTACCGGGTCGACGAGGCGTCGGGCGGCTCGCAGGCGCTGGCGAAAGTCGGCGAGCGGCTGCCGGACGCCGTCCTCCTCGACATCAAGATGCCGGACATGGACGGGCTCGACCTGCTCCGCGCCTTCCGCGAGCGCGGCTACGAGATGCCGGTCCTGGTGGTGAGCGGCCACGCCGACGTGGCGACGGCGGTCGAGGCGACCCGGCGCGGCGCCTACGACTTCTTCGAGAAGCCGCTGCAGCGCGAGCGCGTGCTGCTGTCGCTCCGGAACGCCACCGAGAGCGCCCGCCTGCAGGCCGAGAACCGCAGCTTCCGCCCGGAGAGCGAGGCCTTGATCGGCAGCGCCCTCGCGATGAACCGCCTGCGCGAGACGATCGAGAAGGCGGCGCCCACCCCGGCGACCGTCCTCATCACCGGCGAGAGCGGCACCGGCAAGGAGCTCGTCGCCCGCGCCATCCACCGCCACTCGCCGCGCCGCGACCGCCCGTTCGTCCAGGTCAACTGCGCCGCGATCCCCGAGGAGCTGATCGAGTCGGAGCTCTTCGGCCACGAGAAGGGGAGCTTCACCGGCGCCGACCGCCGCCAGACCGGCAAGTTCGTAGCCGCCGACGGCGGCACGATCTTCCTCGACGAGATCGGCGACATGTCGGCCCGCACCCAGGCCAAGGTGCTGCGCGTCCTGCAGGACGGCGAGGTCGAGCCGGTGGGGGCCGACCGCACCGTCCAGGTCGACGTGCGGGTGGTCGCCGCCACCAACCGCAACCTCGCCCGACGAGATCGCCGCCGGCCGCTTCCGCGAGGACCTCTTCTACCGGCTGGACGTCATCCCGATCCACGTGCCGGCGCTGCGCGAGCGCCTCGAGGACATCCCGCCGCTCGTCGACTACTTCGTCCGCCGCTACGCCGACCAGAACAACTACCGCCCCAAGGAGTTCGCGCCGGACGCCGTCGGCCACCTGCAGGCGCTCCCCTGGAAGGGCAACATCCGCGAGCTCAAGAACCTGGTCGAGCGCCTGCTGATCCTCGCGCCGGGGGAGGTCATCACCCGCGAGGACGTCATCGCGGCGACCGGCGGGGCGCGGCCGGAGCTCTCGGGGGCGATCATGGCGGTCAAGACGCTGCGCGAGTTCCGCGACCTCTCCGAGCGCCTCTTCCTCCTCCAGAAGCTCGACGAGAACGGCTGGAACGTCACCCAGACGGCGCAGGCGATCGACACGCCGCGCTCGAACCTCTACAAGAAGCTCGACCAGTACGACATCCGCCGCGAGGCGCCGCCCGGTGCCGCCGAGAGCTGAGCCGCGGCCGCCGCCGCCGGCCGCCTCGACGTCACCCGCCTCCTCGAGGAGAGCGGGGCGCTGAAACGCGGCCACTTCCAGCTCTCCTCGGGCCTCCACTCCGCGGCCTACGTGCAGTGCGCCCTCCTCCTCGAGCGCCCGGCGCGGGCCCGCCGGGTGGGGGAGGCGCTCGCCGCCGCTCTGCCGACCTGGCGCCGGACTCGATCCTCTCGCCCGCCCTGGGCGGGGTGATCATCGGCCACGAGGTGGCGGCGGCCCTGGGCGTCCCCTTCCGCTTCACCGAGCGCAAGGGCGAGGCGATGGATCTCCGCCGCGGCTTCGCCCTCGCGCCGGGCGAGCGGGTGGCGATCGTCGAGGACGTGGTGACGACCGGCCGCTCGACCCGCGAGACCGCGGCGCTCGCCGCCGCGCAGGGGGCCGAGGTCGTCGCGGTCGGCGCGATCATCGACCGCAGCGGCGGCGCTTCCCCCTTCGACGTCCCCTTCCGCGCTCTCCTCGAGCTCGACCTGCCCTCCTATGCCGCCGCCGACTGCCCCCTCTGCCCAGCCGGCGGCGCCCCCGAGAAGCCGGGCAGCCGCCCGCAGGGCTAGGCGGTCCCCGCCGCGGGCGGTCGACCGATCGGATCTGTGGCCCTCCCATCGGTTCTGTAGTCATCCGAGTCGAAATCTCGGCGAGATATCGCCCGGGATAACGACAGATTGAATCTGTAGTCATCAGAATCGATATCTCGGTGAGATATCACCGGGAACTCATCCGAACGATTCTGTCGAGATCAGAATCGTTTGGATGAGATCCCAGCCGTTCGGATTAGATCCCCGCGCCGCGGTACGATCGCAGGCATTGCGCAAAGCTGGTGGACAGGAGGCCGTCGCGAGCGTGAACGGCAAGCTCTTCCTCTCTCATTCTAGGCAGGACAAGCGGGAGGCCCAGGCCCTGCGCCGGGCGCTCGAGGATCGCGGGGTCGCGGTGTGGGAGGACGCCTGGAGCTCTCGGCCGGGGACCGCCTGGCCGACCTCGAGCGCGAGGTGAAGGCCGCGCGGGGCCTCCTGCTGCTCTGGACCCCGGCGGCCAACGAGTCGGAGTGGGTCGAGCGCGAGGCGGCCTGGGCGCGCGCGGCGCGGGAGGCGGAGCCCGGCTACCGAATCCTGGTCGTGCTGCGGGGCGGCGGGCGAGTCTCGGCGCGGCGGCTGCTGGGCGAGGAGCTCGTCTTCCTCCCCGCCGACGGCGCCGCCGAGGAGGCGGTCCCCGGGATCCTGCGGGCGCTGGGCGAGCGGGCCCCCTCCGGCCGGATGGCGGAGGCGACCGAGCTGCCGCCGGCGCCGCTCCTGGAGGAGCTGGTGGTCTCCCTGACCGGCGCCCGCCTCGAGGAGTCCGGCGGGCGGCGGCGCGCGGCGGCGCGCTTCCGGGTCCACCACCGGCCGGCCCGCGGAGTCGGGAGCCGCAGCGGCTGGCGGGAATTCGAGAGCCCCCTCGGCCCCCTGGAGCTGGAGGAGATCCGCTGGTACCTGGAGCGCTACCCCGGCTGGCCCTTCGGCACCTTCCGCGAGCGGGCGCGGGAGCTGGAGGCGAGGCTTCCGGAGTGGGGGCGCGCGCTCTTCGAGCGGACCCTGGGCACGGCGCCCGGGCAGGTCGCGGCCTGGCGGCGGGCGGCGGGGAGCGAGCGGCGGGTCGTCGTCGAGGTCGAGGATTCCGACGGCACCAGCCCTCTGGAGAGCGCGGAGAGCGCCGGCGCCGCGGCTCTCCTCGCCCTGCCCTGGGAGCTGCTCGCCGACGCCGAGGGCTACCTCTTCGAGGGCGGGCTCGGCGCCCGCGTCGTCCGCCGCATCCCGCGGGAGGCGTCGCGGGAGCCGCTGCCGGCGGCCGAGCGGCTGCGGGTGCTCCTCGTCATCGCGCGCCCGGAGGAGGAGGGCGTCGGCTTCCTCGATCCGCGGGCGAGCGCCCGGCCCCTGATCGAGGCCCTCGCCCCGCTGGGCCGGCGGGCCGAGCTGCGAAGTGCTCGCGGACGGCACCCTCCCGGCCCTGGAGGAGGCGCTCCTCGGCGCCGAGCGGGCGGGCCGGCCCTTTCACATCGTCCACTTCGACGGCCACGGGGTCTACGACCCGGCGCTGGGCCTGGGGAAGCTCTGCTTCGAGGACCCCGCCGACGCCGCGGCCAACGCGCCGCGGCGGCGCGCCGCCCGCGTCGATGCCGATCGGCTCGGATCGCTGCTGCGCGAGCGCCGCGTGCCGCTCTTCGTGCTGGAGGCGTGCGAGAGCGCCCGCGGGGAGGAGAAGGTCACCGCCTCGGTGGCGGCCCGGCTGCTGCGGGCGGGGGTGGGCTCGGTCCTCGCCATGACCCACTCGGTGCTGGTGGAGACGGCGCGGCGCTTCGTCGAGCGCTTCTACCGGGAGCTCGCGGCGGGCGGGCGGATCGGCACGGCGATGGCCGCGGGCCAGCGCCACCTCGCCGGCGACACCCTGCGCGGGCGGGTGGGGGGGCACGGCGAGCTGCGCCTCCAGGACTGGTTCGTGCCGGTGCTCTTCCAGGAGGAGGAGGGGGACCTGGCGCTGCTCCCGGCGGGGGCGGCGGCGGACGGGGAGGACCTGGCGCGGGAGCGCGAGGTGCGGGAAGGCGAGCTGCCGCCCGCGCCGGATCACGGCTTCGTGGGCCGGGCGCGCGAGCTCCTCGCGGTGCAGCGCGGCCTGCGCGACCGGCGATGGCTCGCCCTCCTCGGCGAGGGGGGCCAGGGCAAGACCGCCCTCGCCGTCGAGAGCGCCCGCTGGCTGCTCGACCTGCGCCGCTTCGAGCGCGCCGCCTTCGCCAGCGTCGAGGACCTGCCGGGGGCGCGGCTCCTCCTCGAGCGGCTGGGCCGGCAGCTCGTCGCCGGGTACTCGGTCGCGAGCGCCGAGGGCGCGGGCACGGCCGAGGAGAGGCTGCGGCGGGCGCGCCTGCCGGTCGAGCGGGTGCTCGCCGAGCGCCGGGTGCTCCTGGTGGTCGACAACCTGGAGTCGATCCTCCCGGCCCCGGCCCCGGTCCCGGACGCCGCGGCGCCGGCGGGGCCGGGCCCGGCCGCGACGCTCGCCCTGCTCCGCGACCTGGCGGCGATCGGCGGCACCCGGCTCCTCCTCACCAGCCGCGAGGCGCCGCCGGCTCCCCTCGACGGGCCGGCGCTGCGCCTGGGTCCGCTCTCCGAGAGCGAGGGGCGGGAGCTGGTGGCGGGGGTCCTCGCCCGCCTCGATCGGGCGCCGGCGGGCGACGCCGGGGAGCGGGCGGCGGACGAGCTGATCGAGGCCGTGGGCGCTCACGCGCGGAGCCTCGTCCTCTTGGCGCCGCTCGCAGCCGAGCGTGGGCTGCGGGAGACCGCCGGCTCGGTGGCGCACCTCATGCGGGAGCTGGAGGCGCGCCATCCCGGGGCGCGGGAGCTGTCGCTCCTCGCGAGCGTGCGCCTGTCGCTCGACCGCCTGCCCGAGGCGGCGAGGCGGCAGGTGCGGGCGCTCGCCGTATTCCACGGGGCGGCGCACTATCGAGGTGCTCGCCCGGGTGCTGGAGGTCGAGCCGGACGAGGCGCTGGAGCTCTGCCGGCAGCTCGTGGCGCTCGGGCTCGCCGGGGCGGAGGGGCCGTACCTCCTCCCCGACCCCGCCCTGGGGCCGGCGGTGGCGGACGAGCGGTCCGGGGAGGAGCGCCGCGGGATGGAGGAGCGCTGGCTCGGGGCCAGCCTGGGCCTGATCGGATCTCTCTATGGGATGTATTTCCAGGACACGAAGGTGGCCGCCGACGGGACGCGGATCGCCCTCAAGGACCTGCTGGCCGCGCTCGCCGCGGCGGAAGGGCAGGTGGAGGCCGGCGGGCTTTCCGCCGAGGCGGCGATGGGAGCGGTGACCCGCCTGCGGTCGCTCGTCGCAGACCTCGGGCGGCCGGCGGCGCTCGCGCAGGTCGAGGCGGCGCGGCAGCGGCTGGAGCGGCGGCTCGGGGCATGGAGCCACGCGCGGTTCGTATCGGCACGAGCCGAGATGGAACAGCGGCAGGGCGCGGGAGACAACGGCGCCGCGGTCCAGCTCGCGGAGCGGCTCCGGGAGCGAGCCCAGGCGGCCGGGGACGCCTACCCCGAAGCCGCCTACGACCGGGCGCTGGCGAGCCTCCAGCTCGGCCGGGCGCTGAGGCTGGCCGGCCGAGCCGCGGAGGCGCTGCCCCGGCTGGCCGAGGCGGAGGCCGGGCTCGCCGGGCTGGCGGAGGCGGGAGACGAGGATGCAGCGGGGATGTTGGCCGTGGTCGCCGCCGACCGGGGGGACACCTTGCTAGACCTCGGGCGACTCGACGAGGCGGCCGAATCCCAACAGCAGGGCATCGAGATCGACGAAAGGACGGGCAACCGCCGGGGCGCCGCGGTCGGTCGCGCTCCAGCTCGGCACGGTGCGGCTTCTCCAGGGCCGCCTGCAGGACGCCATGGAGGCGTACGAGAAGGCCCGGGAGACCTTCGAGGAGCTCGGGGAGCGCGGGAGCGTCGCCACCGCCTGGCATCAGATCGGTCGGGTGCTGGAGGAGGCCGGACAGTGGGACGGCGCGGAAGCAGCCTACCAGCGGTCGCTCCGCATCAAGGTCGAGAGCGGGAACAAGAGCGGCGAGGCCTCGAGCCTGGACCAGATGGGACTCCTTTACGAGGAAATCGGGCCGCCTGGAAGAGTCCGCCCGGCTCCACCGGCAGGCGGCGACTCTCCGTGAGGAGCTTGGCGACCCCTTCGCCCAGGCGCGCTCCCTCAGCAACCTGGCCATCGCGCTTCGCGAGCTGGGCCGTTTCGAGGACGCCCGCGGAGCCGCCCTGCAGGCCGTCCAGCTCCAGGCCCCCTTCGGCCACGCCGCGGCGCCCTGGAAGACCTGGAACATCCTCCAGGAGATCGAGGCCCGATCCGGCAACCCGGAGGCCGCCGCCGCGGCGCGCTCCCGTGCGATGGAGCTGTACGCGGCCTACCGCCGCGACGGGGGCGAGCCCCAGTCCTCCGCCGCTCGCCGGATCGCCGCCGCCGGCCGGGCGCTCCGGGAGAGCGGCGCGGAAGCGGCGAGGCTCCTCATCCCCCCGCCGGAGCAGTTCGGCGAGGGGCTCCTCCCCGTCCGTGACGCCCTCCTCGCCCTCGCCGGCGGCTCGCGCGATCCGGCGCTCGCCGCGGACGCCCGGCTCGACTACGCCGACGCCGTGGAGCTCTCCCTCCTCCTCGACTCCCTCGCGGCGGCCGGCCCGCCGCGGCCGTGAGCGCCGTCGCCGCAGCCGGCTCGGCGGGGCGCGGAGCCGGATCCTCTAGGGGAAGGTGAGGCCCGCCGGCGAGCGGTGGGAGCGGCGGCCCGCCAGACGCCAGAGCTCCCACAGGATGTGGAGGGCGCAGGCCGCGGCGACGACGGCCAGGCTGATGCCGAACCAGCGGTTGACCGCCGCGGCGAGCGCCCGGTCGGGCGCCGGGCGGCCGGGCGAGGCGAGGACCACCCAGTCGCCGGCGCGGAGCGAGAGGCAGACGATGGCCAGGAAGAGGGTGGTCGAGAGGAGGCGCGCCCACGAGCGGAGCCGCACCCGGCGGGGGCGGAAGAGGGTGACGCACGGCGCCGCCATGGCGAGCAGCGCGAGCCAGAGGACCGGCCGGTAGAGGATCTCCCACCCCGGACCGCCGCGCAGCACGGCCGCGGGGGCGAAGATCCCCTGCAGGCCGCGCGGCACGTCCAGCCACCAGAAGACGAAGACCGTCCCCACGACGAGCTCGGCGACGGACTGCGAGCGCGGGACCTGCAGCCGGTCCTCGCCGCCCCGCGGCGCGCGCGGGCGGCGCGGGTTCCAGGCGTCCGGGAAGCGGGTCGCGTGGAGCTCCGCCGCGGCGAAGACGAGGGTCACGATGGCGAACTGCAGGAGGAGGTGGAGGACGATCGCGGGGAGGCTCGGCGCGATCGACCGGCGGCCGGAGACGACGACGACGGCGACGACGCTGACGGCGAGCGTGAGCCCCAGGTTGAGGGACAGGATCTTCACGTAGAGGGGGAACAGGGCGGGCCCGATCCAGCGGCGGCCGAAGGCGACGCTCCGGTCGTCCGGCCGGTAGCGGCCGGCGACGACCAGGGGAGGGCCGTGCCGCTCGAGGATGGCCTCCTGCTCGGCCGCGCTCAGCGGCCGGCCGAGCTCGGCCTCGCGGTCCTCCATCTGCGACAGGAGATTGGCCGACAGCTCCTGGAGGATGTCCTGCCGCTGCCCCTTGGGCAGGAGCGGGCGCACGGCGTTCAGGTAGCGGGCGAGGAGCTCCATCGTCTATCCCTCCTGCAGAATGCGGTCGAGCGCCGCGTTGATGCGCCGCAGCTCGGCGAGGAGCTGCTCGAGGATCGGTTCGGCCTCCGGCGAGAGGCGGTAGAAGCGCTTCCGGCGCCGGTCTTCCTCGCGCCACTCGCTGACCAGCAGGCCCTGGCTCTCCAGCCGGCGCAGCAGCGGATAGAGGGTGTTCTCGTCGATCTCCATGCCGAGGTCCGCCAGGGCCTTGCGCAGCGCGTAGCCGTAGTGCTCGGTGCGCAGGCGGGCGAGCACGGCGACGACGAGACAGCCGCGGCGCAGCTCGAGGCGCAGGTTCTCGAAGAGGTCCGCGGCCGGGGAACACCGTGCGTCAGACATTGTGCGAAGCATACTGTGTGCTGCACGGTAAATGTCAAGCCCCTCGCGGCTGCCATGGAGCTGCGGCCGGATCGGCTCGGCCGCTCCGCTCCTGGCCGATCGATCCGGGTTAAGCTCCTTCCTTCCACTATGCCGGTCGAGCGCGAGCCCCCACCCGCCCCTCCCGAGGTCCGCTCCGGCTCCCGCTCGCCGGGGGGCGCGCTCGAGGCGACGACCCTGACGGCGATCCTCGACGCCTCGGTCGACCACATCTCGGTCATCGACCGCGCCGGCCGCTATCTGCTCGTCAACGAGGCCGCGGCCCGGATGCTCGGCCGGTCGCCCGCCGAGATGGTCGGCCGCACCTGGCGCGAGCTCGGCCTGCGGGCCAGCTCCTTCGAGCGGATCGACCGCGAGCGGGAGTCGGTCATGGCGAGCGGCCTGCCGGTGCGCAACGAGGTGACCTTCCCCGCCCCCTCCGGCGATCTGCACTTCGAGTACGTCCTGGCGCCGGTGCGCGGCGACGACGGCGAGGTCACGGCGATCGTCGCCATGACCCGCGACGTCACCGAGCGGGCGCGCCTCCTCGCCGGCGAGCGGGCGGCGCGGGCGGTGGCCGAGCGCGCCGCGGCGCGCACCCTCCGCCTGCAGACCGTGACCGCCGCCCTCTCGGAGGCGGCGACCGCCGCCGAGGTGGCCGAGGTGATCCTCGACCAGGGGCTGGCCGCCCTCGGCGCCAAGTCCGGCACGATCGCGCTCGTCACCCCCTCGGGCACCGAGCTCGAGATGCTCCATAGCGCCGGCTTCCCGCCGGACCAGGTGACGCCCTGGCGGCAGTTCCCGCTCGCCAGCCCGGTGGCGCTCGCCGACGCGGTGCGCAGCGGCGAGCCGGTCGTCCTCCACGACCACGCCGCCCGCCGCGCGCGGTATCCCCATCGCTTCCTTCCCGATCCCGCCGGCGACGGGGCCCTGGTCGCCGTGCCGCTCCTCTCCGGCCGGCGGGCGATCGGCGGCTTCGGCATGATCTTCCCCGAGGGGCGTGCCTTCGGCGACGAGGACCTGGGCTTCGTCCTCACCCTGGCGCAGCAGTGCGCCCAGGCGCTCGAGCGGGCGCGCCTCTACCAGGCCGAGCGCCAGGCGCGGATCGACGCCGAGGTCGCCAACCGCGCCAAGGACGAGTTCCTGGCGATGCTCGGCCACGAGCTGCGCAACCCCCTGGCGCCGACCCTCCACGCCCTCGAGGTGATGCGCCAGAAGGGCGGCGACCCGGCGACGCGCGGCTGGGCGGTCGAGATGCTCGAGCGCCAGTCGCGGCACATGGCGCGGCTGGTCGACGACCTGCTCGACGTGTCGCGCATCACCCGCGGCAAGATCGAGCTGCGCCTCGAGCCGATCGAGCTCTCGGAGCTGGTCCGGCGGGCGGTCGAGAGCTGCCGCGCGCTGTTCGACGACCGGCGCCATCGGCTGGCGCTCGAGCTCTGCCCGCAGCCGGTGTGGCTCGAGGTCGACCCGGCGCGCCTCGAGCAGGTGCTCTGCAACCTGCTCAACAACGCGGCCAAGTACACCCCGCCCGGGGGCGGGATCACCCTGCGGACGGAGGGCGACGGCTTCGAGGTGGTGGTCACGGTGACCGACGACGGCGCCGGCATCCCGCCGGAGATGCTGACCCGGATCTTCGACCTCTTCCATCAGGTCGACCCCTCGCTGGCGCGCTCGCAGGGGGGCCTCGGGATCGGCCTGACGCTCGTCCAGCGGCTGGTCGAGATGCACGGCGGGAGCGTCGAGGCGCATTCCGACGGGCCGGGGCGCGGCAGCACGTTCGCCGTCCGCCTGCCGGCGCTGGCGGCGCCGCCCGACGCGGCGACGCGGCGCCGCTCGCGGCCGGCGCTCGCGCCGGGCACGCCGCGGCGGGTGCTGGTGGTCGAGGACAACCTCGACTCGGCGACCGCCTTGGCCGAGCTGCTGCGCCTCTGGGGCCACGAGGTGCGGGTCGCCCACGACGGTCCGGCGGGGGTGGCGGCGGCCGGCGTCTTCGCGCCCGACGTGGTGCTCCTCGACATCGGCCTGCCGGGGATGGACGGCTACGAGGTCGCCCTGACCCTGCGCGCCGACCCCGCCTTCGCCGCCACCCGGCTCTACGCCCTGACCGGCTACGGCCAGGAGCAGGACCACCGCCGGTCGCGGGACGTCGGCATCGACCGCCACATCACCAAGCCGATCGACCTGGCCGCGCTGCGCGAGCTGCTGGCCGGGAGGTAGTGGGTCCGTTTGGTCCGCTGCGGGCGACCGCCCTCGGGACCGCCCTCCCGAACCCCCTTCCAGGCGGCCGTCCTCGGGACCAAACGGACCCAGTACCGGCCGGGAGCTGAGCGGGCGCCGGCGCGAAAAGTCGACCATCGGCTATACTTCTACCTACTCAAGTAGGAGAGACGGGCACCGAGCGCGCCCTGGAAACACCGAATGGCCGGCCGAGCATGACCACCCGCCGAACCCTCCTGCGCCGCGTCAAGCTGCGCTACGTGCTCTTCGTCGTCCTCCTGCTCTCCGGCCTCATCCCCTTCATGGTCAGCAGCGTCTTCCTGTTCGGGCGCGACCAGGACATCCTCGAGAACAAGGAGCGGGAGTACCTGATCTCCAAGGCGGGCACGCTGTCGCGCGAGATCAGCGAGTACCTGGTCGGCGTCCGCCGGCAGCTCGACCAGCTCGGCAACGGGCTGCTCCTGCCGGCCGGCCCGACCGACGTCGAGGCGCGGCTCCACGAGCCGTGGGTCGCCCTCTACCTCCAGGGCTTCCAGCGCGACAACCCGGACTTCCGCGGCCTGCGGGTGCTCGACGCCCGCGGCGCCGGGCTCTCGCCGGGCAATCTGAGCCCGCGCGAGAAGGAGGCGATGGACCTCGCCTGGGACGAGACGCGGCGGACGGGGAAGACCGCCTACCGCTTCGTCGACCACAGCGGCGGCGGGGCGCCGCTGGTGGCGATGGCGATGCCGATCGTCGCGCCGCGGCTCGCCGCCGGGGCGCCCCCGGCGGCCCTGCCGCCGCCCGGCGCCGCCGCCTCGCCGGCCGCCGGCGTCCTGCCGGGCGCCGTGGTCTCCCCGGGCGTAGCCGGGCCGCAGCTCGTCGTCCAGGCCCTGCTGCGCTTCCGGCCGGTCGAGGATGCGCTCTCGAGCGAGCTCCGCCGGGACGTCTCCGTCTTCCTCATCGACCGCGCCGGGCATCTGCTGTGGTCGAACGGCCGCCCCGGCCTGCCGAAGAACGTGGTCAACGTCTTCGTCAAGCGGCCGATGAGCTTCACCCAGGAGTACACGGTCAAGACCCCCGGCGAGTCGCGCGACATGCTCGCCCAGGTGAGCGCGGTGGCGGAGAGCGGCTGGGGGGTGCTGATGCAGCGGCCGCAGGCGGCGGCGTTCGCCATGGCCGACCAGATGCTCTTCAACTGGGGGCTCGCGACCCTGCTCCTGGCGGCGCTCGCCATGCTCTTCGCCCTGGTCGCGGCGCGGCTGGTGAGCCAGCCGATCCAGCGCCTGGCGAAGACCAGCCACGAGATCGCCGAGGGCGACCTGTCGCGGCGGGTGGAGGTGGGCGGCCTGGGCTCCGAGCTCGCCGACCTGGCCGACGACTTCAACCGCATGACGCTCAACCTGGAGAGCCACGTGCGCCAGCTGCGCCGGGCGGCGCAGGCGAACCGCGAGCTCTTCATCGGCTCGCTGCGCGCCTTCGTGGCGGCGGTCGACGCCAAGGACCCCTACACCCGCGGCCATTCCGAGCGGGTGGCGGCGGTCAGCCGCACCGTCGCCCGCCAGCTCGGCCTCCCCGAGGAGGTGCAGCACAAGGTCTGGATCGGCGCCCTGCTCCACGACGTGGGGAAGATCGGCGTCGAGGACCAGATCCTGCGCAAGAGCGGCGTCCTCACCCCCGAGGAGTACGACCAGATGAAGCTCCACACCGTCATGGGGGCGGACATCCTGTCGCGCATCCAGGAGCTCAAGGAGGTCATCCCGGCGGTGCGCTGGCATCACGAGTCGTGGGCCGGCGGCGGCTATCCGGACAACCTCCGCGGCGAGCAGATCCCGCTCATCGCGCGCATCGTCGCCGTCTCCGACTGCTTCGACGCCATCACCACCAACCGCCCCTACCAGAAGGCCGGCAGCCTGCAGTACGCGATCGAGACCATCACCAAGCTGACCGGCAGGAAGTTCGACGCCAAGGTGGTGACCGCGTTCCTGCGCGCCTGCGAGGCCGGCGACGTGCGGGTCGGCGTCGCCCGCCCGGCGCAGATCGAGGAAGCCGTCGTGCCGGTCCAGCCGGCCGCCAAGGCGGCGGCGCAGTAGATGGTGTTCCAGTACATCCTCGCCAACCTCCTGGCCAACAACGACGACGCGGTCGGGGTGCTGTTCCTCGACGGCAGCGGCGAGACCGTCGACCTCGCCTGCTCGGAGCACACCCACTACGAGATGCGCGTCCTGGGCGCCTACCTGGGGATCTACCTGCGGCGCCTGGAGAAGCTCCTGGCGAGCAACGACCTGGGCGAGCCGCGCCTCGTCCACATCGAGAGGAAGACGGTCCACATCTATGCCATGCCGCTCGAGGACGGCTACTACCTCGCCATGGTGCAGCGCCACCCCGCCCTGGTCGCCCGCAGCCGGAAGTCGATGGAGGACGCGGTGGGCCAGCTGACGAGAGAGCTGTTCGCGTAGGCGGGCTATCATCCCCCTATGCCGGACCCGAAGGACAGCCGACCGCACGATCTCCTGGAGCTCGCCCCCGAGACGACGCTCCCCGAGCCCGAGCGCGCCAGCCTGCTGGGGAAGCTGAAGCGCGGCCTCTTCATGACCCAGACCGAGCTCGTCGAGAAGATGAGCGCGGTGGTCGCCGGCAAGGTGGCGCTCGACGAGCGGACGCTCGAGTACCTGGAGGAGGTGCTGATCGGCGCCGATCTCGGGGTCGACACCGCCCTCGAGCTGGTCGAGCGGGTGAAGAAGAACGCCACCCGCGAGCAGGCCGCCGATCCGGCGCGCCTGCGCCGCCTGCTCGCCGACGAGATGGCCGAGCTGCTCGAGAAGGCGCCGCCGCCGCGCCGCTTCGGCCGCGGGCCGCTCGCCACCCTGGTGGTCGGGGTCAACGGCGTCGGCAAGACGACCTCGATCGCCAAGCTCGCCCGCCGGGCGCAGGAGCGCGGCGAGCGGGTGGTCCTCGCCGCCGCCGACACCTTCCGCGCCGCGGCGATCGAGCAGCTCGCCCTGTGGGGCGAGCGGCTGGGGATCGAGGTGATCCGCCAGGCGGCGGGCTCCGACCCGGCGGCGGTCGTCTACGACGCCATCCACGCCGCCCGCGCCCGCCGCGCCGACCAGCTCATCGTCGACACCGCCGGCCGCCTCCACACCAAGGACCACCTGATGGCCGAGCTCGGCAAGATCGGCCGCGTCATCGAGCGCGAGGCCGCCGACTGGCAGCGGCGGACGATCCTCGTGCTCGACGCCACCACCGGCCAGAACGCCCTCGCCCAGGCGCGCACCTTCACCCAGGTGGTGCCGGTCGACGGCGTGCTGCTCGCCAAGCTCGACGGCACCGCCAAGGGGGGGATGGCGATCGCCGTGTCGCGCGAGCTCAAGGTGCCGGTGCTCTACCTGGGGGTGGGCGAGACGGCCGACGACCTGGTGGAGTTCCGGCCGCGGGAGTTCGCCGCTGCCCTCCTCGGCTGAGACGATCTCCGCCGCCACCCGGCGGCATCTGGCGCTCGCCCTGCGCCTCGCCGCCCGCGGCCGCTACCGCACCTCGCCCAACCCGCGCGTCGGCGCCGTCCTGGTGGCGCCGTCGGGCGAGGTGGTGGGGAGCGGCTGGCACCGGCAGGTGGGCGGCCCGCACGCCGAGGCCGAGGCCCTGGCCGCCGCCGGCTCGCGGGCGCGGGGCGCCACCCTCTACGTGACCCTCGAGCCCTGTTCCCATCACGGGCGCACCCCGCCCTGCGCCGACGCCGTCGCCGCGGCCGGAATCTCCCGCGTCGTCGCCTGCCATGGCGATCCCGACCCGCGGGTCTCCGGGCGCGGCTTCGCCCGCCTGCGGGACGCCGGGATCGCCGTCGAGGTGGGGCCGCTCGCCGCCGAGGCGGTCGAGCTCAACCTCTCCTTCCTGATCGCCGCCGCGCTCGGCCGGCCGGCGGTCACCCTCAAGTGGGCGATGAGCCTGGACGGCCGCATCGCGACCGCGACGGGAGAGAGCCAGTGGATCACCTCCCCGCCGGCCCGGCGCTGGGCCCTCGCTCTCCGCGAGGAGCACGACGCGACGCTCGCCGGCATCGGCACCGTGCTCGCCGACGATCCGCGGTTGAACCGCCGCTTGGGCCTGGCTCCGGGGCCGGGCCTCCGCGCGGTGCTCGACCGGCGCCTCCGCACGCCGCCCACGGCGCGCCTCTTCGACGCCCCCGGCGAGATCCTGATCTACACCGAGTCGGCGGACGGCGAGAGGGGCGCCGCGCTCGCGGCGCGCGGCGCCACCGTCGTCCGGCTGCCCGAGGTCGCGCCCGCGCCGCTGCTCGCCGACCTCTACCGCCGCGGCGCCCGGAGCGTCCTCGTCGAGGGCGGGGGAGAGGTGCTGGCGAGCTTCGCCCGCGGCGGCCTCTACGACCGGGTGGCGGTCGCCGCGGCGCCGCTCCTCATCGGCGGGCGGGCGGCGCCCGGCCCGCTCGGCGGCGAAGGCTTCCGCCTCCTCGGCGAAGCGCCGCGCCTGGAGGGGCTCACCGCCGGCCGCCGCGGCCGGGACGTGGTCCTCGCCGCCCGCCGCCAGGGCGCCGTCGCCGACCTCCTCGACCGCCTCGATCTCCTCGCGCGCGTGGCGCCGGCCTGACCGGTCGACGGTCGACGGTCGACCGGACGCTTCAGCGCCGCGGCAGCGAGCGGTCGAGCTCCTCGGCGAGCGCCGTGATGTCCGTCCTCTGCGCCAGCCGCTCGACCTCCTCGCGGCTCGAGTCGGGCTGCCATGGCAGACGACGTGGCCTGCCCGGCTTCCCCGTTCGTCCTTCCGGGCGTGGCGCCTACCGGGGCGGCTCGGGCTCGTCGGGCGCGGCGAAGTTCACGGTCAACGTGAAGTAGACGGAGACGGGGTGGCCGTCGAGGGTGGCGGGGCGGAAGGTCCAGTAGCGCAGGGTATCGAGCACTCCCTGGTCGAGGTCCGGGTCGAGGCTGGTCTTGAGCTCGACGTTGCCGACGCACCCTTCGGAATCGATGACCATGTGCGCCACGACCGTGCCGCGCAAGCGGGCGGCGAAGGTGGCTTCGGTATAGCCCGGCTTGGGGCGGAAGACCGGTTGGGGCCGGTTGACCTTCCCATGCGGACCGCCCGGAAGCGGCTCGAGCTCGGGCGGCGGGATGTGGCCGAGAGAGCGGGCAGCGCAGACGATGCGGCGCTCGATCTCGGCGTCCTCCCCCGCGGGGTGGTCTTCGAGATAGGCCCGGCCCTCGATCACGGCATCCTCGTAGTGCTCGCGCCGGAGGAAGATCCAGCCGAGCGCCTGATGGCCCCAGCTCTGCAGGCCGGGGCCGCCGAGCTCGACCGCCCGGCGCACCGCGGCCTCGGCCTCGGCGAGCTCGCCGGGCGGGGCCTTGGGATCGATCAGGGAGTACCCGAGGAGAGCGCTCGCCCAGGCGGTCTGCGCCGGATTGCCAAGCCGCGCAACCGCCGCCCGCGCTGCCGCGGCCGCCTCGCGCCGCTCGCCTAGGTGGGAGTGCGCCTCCGCCAGCCATAGCTGGCACTCCGCGCACTGGCCCCCCGCGAGCTGGTCGACCCGCTCGAGGTACGCAACCGCCGGCCGGTACTCCTGCCTGGCGATGAGCGCCCAAGCCTCCCGCAGCTCCTCGTCGTGCGTCGGAGGAACGGTGGCATCGCCGCCGAGAGCTGGGAGCGCGGGGACAAGGGCCAGGATCGCGAGGAGGAAACCCAAGCGTACGGGTTGCATCCTTTCGTGGCTCCTGGGGAACAGCCGGTGACCAGCGGAGTCTTTCAACAGCGCCTCCTGCCGAGAACTCTTTCGATTGTACTCCGGATCGGAGGATCGGCCGTCGCATCGATCGCGATCGATTGGCGGCCGTGGCGCCGACGTGGTCCTCGCCGTCCGCCGCCAGGGCGCCGTCGCCGACCTCCTCGTCTTCCTCGAGCTCCTCGCGCGCGTGCCGCCGGCCTGACCGGTCGACCCGACGCTCTAGCGCCGCGGCAGCGAGCGGTCGAGCTCCTCGGCGAGCGCCGTGATGTCCGTTCCCTGCGCCAGCCGCTCGATCTCCTCGCGGCTCGAGTCGTCGGTCACCCCGGCCCGCTCGCAGAGGGCCTGGAGCATCTGCAGCATCTTGGTGACCTCCTGCTCGGCGAGGAGGCTGATCTGGAGGTCGAGGTGGGCGCGCTGGTCGGCCTGGCGGGTCATGGAGTTCTGGCTGACGAGGATGAAGAGGGCGAGGAGGACGCCCTCGGTCGAGACGATCAGGGTGAGGATGCCGAAGGGGAAGGGGTCGAAGGCGCGGACGCCCGGCACGAGCTTCAGATTGACGGCGAACCATGCCGCGAGAGCGATCAGGTGGATGACGACGAACGTCATGGTGCCGAACGTGCGGACCAGCACGTCGCTCATCCGCTCGCCGCGGCTGCGGTGGTGCATGGCCGCCTGCTCGAGGCGCGCGATGGTGCGGATGTTCTCGCCGGTGATCTGCGCGGTGGGGGACGGCTCTCTGCGATCGGCCATGGAGTGCTCCTGAGACGACAGACGGCCGCGGCAGGCGGCCGTTCCGATCTCCTCGTCTCGGGGAGCAAGAGCGCTGCCACGACGCGGCCCTGCCGCCGATCGCGATAGATTGCCGCCGTGAAGGAGAGAGAGCAAAGAGCGGAGAGGCTATGTTCACCGGCCTGGTGACCGAGCGCGGCCGGGTGGCGGGCGATCTCCGGCCCCTGGCGGGCGGCGCCATGCGCCTGGCGGTCGAGCACAGCGCGGCGCTCGCCGAGCGGCTCGGCCTCGGCGCCTCGCTCGCCGTCTCGGGGGTCTGCCTGACGGTGGTCGCGACCGTTCCCTCGCCCGCCGGCTGCCGGTCGGACTTCGAGCTCGTCCCCGAGACCCTGGCGCGGACGACCCTCGCGCGGCTCCGCGACGGCGCCGCGGTCAACCTCGAGCCGGCTCTCCGCATGGGCGACCCGCTCGGCGGCCACCTGGTGCAGGGGCACGTCGACGGCACCGCCGAGGTGGTCGAGCGCCAGGATTCGGGCGAGAACCGGGTGCTCGCCTTCGCGCTGCCGGGCGATCTCGCCCCCTACCTGGTCGAGAAGGGGTCGATCACCGTCGACGGCGTCAGCTTGACCGTCGCCGCCCGGCGGCCCGACCGCTTCACGGTGGCGCTCATCCCCCATACCCTCGCCGTCACCACCCTCGGCGACCTCGCGGCCGGCGACCGGGTGAATCTCGAGGTCGACGTGCTCGCCAAGTACGTGCACCAGGCGCTCGCGGCGCGCGGCGTGGTCGAAGCGGGGCCGCTCGCCGATGGAGCCGGGCTCGGCGGCGGCGGCGCGCGATGAGGGCCCCCGCGGCCGAGCGGGCGCGGCCGGTCGCCAGGCTGCCCGAGCCCGGCCGCTGCTGGATACGCTACGCGCCGCGCGACTGGCCGGGCGCCGCGGGCCTGTGGGCCGACCTCGCGACGGCAGGGCTCGGGCGCCCGGCCGCAGCCGGCTCGGCGGCGGCCCTCTCCGGCCTGCCCGAGATCGGCGGCGCCGAGCCGCTCGACGACCTCCTCTACCTGCCGCCGGTGCCGCCGGAGCTGACCGCCGCGCGCGACGCCCTCGCCCGCGAGCGCCTCGCCGCCGGCACGCCGGTCCTCGTGCAGGCGGTCGCCGGGGCGGACGATCCGTTGCCGCGGGATCTCGCGGGGGCAGTCCTCGTCGTCGATCCGCTCGCCGCCCTCCTCGCCCGCGACCTCGCGCCGCTCGAGCGGCGGCTTCCCCGGCGCCGCCGCGGTGTGGCCCCTCGCCGCCGGCCTCACCGACGATCCGGCGCTCTGGGAAGCCGGGTGCGCGCGGCTCGCCGCGGCCGGTGCGGCCACCGTGCAGGCCCTGGCGCTCGACCTCGAGCCGGCGGAGCGCCGCCGCCTCGTCGAGCGGTGCGGCGAGGCCGCCTTCGAGCCGCTCTTCCACCGGCCGCCGCCGGACGCGCGCACCGAGCGCGATTTCGCGCGCACCGCCCACCGGCACGGGCTCGATCCCTTCCTGCCGCGGCCGCTCCCGGCGCCGGCTTCTGCTGGCGCTGCCGGGGCCGGGGGCACCGCCGGCTTCCGCCGCGCCGCCGCGGTCAACCGGCGCCTCGCCGGCGAGCTCGCCTTAGCCGGCGAGCTGTGGCTCCGCCTCGGGCGTCCGGCCGGCCCCGGGCAGGCGCTCTACGCCGCCGCCCGCCAGGCCGACCGCACGCCGTACGACCTCGCCGGGCTGGCGCGCGAAAAGAACCTGGCACCCTTGAGCTGGCTCGACGCGGCCGGGCGGCGCATGGTCGAGGAGGGCGCGGCGGGGGAGAGCCCGGCGCTCCTCGCCGATCTCCTCGCCGAGTACGTCGCCGCCGAGGGATAATCCGCTGGGTACTGGCTCCGTTTGGTCCCGAGGACGACCGCCTGGAAGGGGGCTCGGGCGGGTGGTCCCGAGGGCGGTCGCCCGCAGCGGACCCAACGGAGCCAATACCATCCGCTGGCTCGCGGCAGCACCAGGAAACGACTGACTCGACCGGGGAGGAGCATCGATGACTGAGGCGGGGACTTCCAGACAGCGCCCGCGGCGCGGCGGCGCGAGGCGCGGGCTCTCTTGCATCGTGGGACTCGTGGCGGGGTCGGCGCTGGCGCTCTTCGCCCCCCTCCCGGCGGCGGCGTGGACGGTCGACGGCAACGCCCCGCGCGCCGACTTCGAAGCGTTCAGCCGGCGCTTCGCCTCCGATGCCTACTTCTATCCCGGCCACGGCGCCGCGCCGCTCGGCCTCGTCGGCTTCAACGTCTTCGCCGAGGGGAGCTACGACCGCGGCTTCGGCTCCGAGGGCTTCGCCGACTCGACGGTGCGCGGCGGCCTGACCGGCAACGCGCTCGTCTTCGGGCGGGTCGGCGTGCGCAAGGGGCTGCCCGGGCGGATCGACCTCGGGGTCTCCGTCTCCCAGGCGCTCGACGGCGACGTCAAGCTCGGCTCGGCCGAGCTCTCCTACGCTCTCCTCGGCGGCGGCGCGGCGACGCCGGCGGTCGGCATCCGGCTGACCGGCACGCGGACTCTCGACGGCCACGCCTATGTCCTCGACCAGGAGGGGGCCGAGCTCCTCGTCTCGAAGGGCTTCCTCCTCCTCACCCCCTTCGCCGGCATCGGAGTGGTGCACAGCCGCGGCGAGCTCCGCGGCGACCTGCGCAGCCTCTCGACGACCGACACCCGCGGCATCGCCTACGCCGGGCTCACCCTGAACCTGCTGCTGCCCAAGATCACCGTCGAGGTGGACAAGGGCGAGGTGGTGCAGGGCCGCGTGCGGGTGGCCTTCGGGTTCTGACCGTTCGACCGCTCCCGGAGGCTCCATGATCGACCTGCGCTCCGACACCGTCACCCGGCCCGACGAGGAGATGCGCCGCGCCATGGCGGCGGCCGAGGTGGGCGACGACGCCTACGGCGAGGACCCCACGGTCAACCGCCTGCAGGAGGAGGCCGCGGCGCTCCTCGGCTACGAGGCGGCGCTCTTCGTCCCCTCGGGGACGATGGGCAACCAGATCGCCCTCCATCTCCACGCGCGGCCGGGGAGCGAGGTGATCTGCGACGCGCGGAGCCACGTCGTCCACCTCGAGATGGGGGCGATGGCGGCCCTCTCCGGCCTGCTGCCGCGGACGATCGACTCGCCGCACGGCCAGCTCGATCCGGCGGCGGTCGAGGCGCTGATCCTGCCGCGCGGCTCCCACCGCGGCCGCAGCGGCCTCATCGCCGTCGAGAACAGCCACAACATGGCGGGCGGCACCGTCTACACGCGGGCCGAGCTCGAGGGTCTCCTCGCCGTCGCCCGCCGGCACGGCCTGCCCATCCACCTCGACGGCGCCCGCATCTTCAACGCCGCGACCGCCCTGGGGACGACCGCCGCGGCCCTCGCCGCCGGCTTCGACTCGGTGCAGTTCTGCCTCTCGAAAGGGCTGGGGGCGCCGGTCGGGTCGATCGTCTGCGGCACGCGGCCCTTCGTCGAGGAGGCGCGGCGGGTGCGCAAGATGTTCGGCGGCGGCATGCGCCAGGCGGGGGTGATCGCGGCGGCGGGTCTGGTGGCGCTGCGCAAGGGACCCGGACGCCTGGCCGAAGACCACGCGCACGCCGCCCTCCTCGCCCGCGCCGTGGCCGCGCTGCCGGGGGTGGCGCTCGACCCGGCGGCGGTGGTGACCAACATCGTCGTCTTCCGCCTGACGGCGGAGATGTTCGGCGGCAGCGCTCCCGCCGAGGGTCTCTCGGCCGCCTTCCTCGCTCGTCTCAAGGATCAGGGAGTGCTCGCCAGCCAGGTCTCCCAGGACGAGGTGCGGATGGTCACCCACAAGGACGCCGGCCGCGCCGACGTCGAGACGGCGATCGAGCGGCTGCGGCGCGTCGCCCACGCGAGCGCCGCGCCCATGGCGCCGATGGCCGCCGGCTGAGTCGATCCGATACCCGCTCAGCGCCGGCGCGCCACGAGATCGATCTCGACCAGCGCGGCCTTGGGAAGGGCGGCGACCTGGACGGTCGAGCGCGCCGGGCGATGGCTCCCCATCGCCTCGGCGTAGATCGCGTTGAGGGTCGGGAAGTCCGCCATGTCCTGCACGTAGACGGTCGCCTTGACGACGTCGGCGAAGGAGGCCCCGGCGCTCGCCAGCACGGCCTCCAGGTTGGCGAAGACCCGCCGCGCCTGGGGCTCGAAGCCGCCGGGGACGAGGTTGCCGGTCGCCGGATCGAGCCCCACCTGGCCCGAGGTGAAGAGGAAGCCGCCCCAGGAGACCGCCTGCGAGTAGGGGCCGATGGCGGCCGGGGCGCCCTCCGAGTGATAGTCGGCGATCTCGCCGCTCTGCTGATCTCTGTCGTCCATCCGTCCGTTCCTCTCGAGCCGGCTCTCGGTCGGCTCAGGTTTCGGGGATCTCGGGGCTGCCCTCGTAGATCCCGATGTAGGGGAGGTTGCGGTAGCGCTCGCCGGCGTCCAGGCCGTAGCCCACCACGAAATGGTTCTCGATGACGAAGCCGCAGTAGTCGATGGGGATCTCGACCCGCCGCGCCGCCCGCTTGTCGAGGAGGGCGGCGAGCTTGACGCTCCGCGCGCCGCGGAAGCGCAGCAGGGCGAGGATGGTGCGCAGAGTGTAGCCGGTGTCGACGATGTCCTCGACCAAGAGGACGTCGCGGTCGCGGATCGCCATGTCGACGTCCTTGAGGATGCGGATCTCCCCCGGGCTCGTCTTGGCGCCGTAGCTCGAGGTCTGCAGGAAATCGACGGCGACCGGGACCGTCATGTGTTTGAGGAGGTCGCAGAGGAAGAAGACCGATCCCTTGAGCACGCCGACGGCGATCAGCGGCTCGCTCCAGTCCAGGCGGCCGGCGTAGTCGCGGTCGATCTCGGCCGCCAGCTCCTGCACCCGGCGCGCGAGCGCCGCCGGCTCGACGAGCGCCCGCACCGGGCGGTTTTCGTTTCCTCGCTCCATGGCGTACACTCTCGATCAGGTCATCCAGCTTCGGAAATCAGTTCGGGAAATCGACCCGGGAAACGCGCCGACCATGTCCACGGTCCAGGAGCTCTCCGTCCTCCACCGCCGTTACGCGGACATCTCCCACCGCTTCCGCGCGGCGTGGACCTTCCATCAGTTTCTGCAGAGCCTGGGAAAGAGCGTCCTCGGCCGCACGCCGGACCATGCCAGCGATTTCCAGGCGCTCTACGCCGATCTCAAGGAGATCTCGCAGAGCCTGAACGCCTCGGAGACCGAGCGCCTGCGCGTCCGGCTCGACCAGCTGGACCGCCGTCTGGGCGAGCTGATCTGGACGCTCGAGGAGGAGGATAGCAGAGTCGATCCGCATGCCCTGCGGCAGTTCTTCCGCCGCATCAAGAGCTACGACGAGAAGATCCTCACCCAGCTCGTCAAGTTCTACGTCTACGCCCAGCACGGCGAGGTCTGGCTGCCGGCGCGCATCGACAAGGTGGATTTCCTGCTCACCCGCCTGTCGGAGGACGACGGCGCCGACGCCGCCGACGGCCCCAATCTGCGCGACGCGCGGTGGCTGGCGGAGGTCTACCAGGCGCTCTGGGCGCTCCTCGGGGCGGACACGCCGAGCCCGGAGGACGTCGCCCGCCAGCGCGGCGCCATCGAGCAGGCGCGCTTCGAGGTCGCCGGCATCGAGACCCTCGACCAGCTGAACGAGAGCGGCCTGATCGGCCGCTACCGGGAGATCAAGCACGGCCTCGGCAACCTCTTCTTCGAGCCCGAGCTGTCGCTCGCCATCCAGGAGACCAACCTGGCGATCAAGTCGCGCATCCAGAAGCTCTACGGCCAGGAGGAGCGGCGGATCGTCGCCGAGTACCAGGGCGTCTTCGAGCTCGAGCGCGAGGTGCCGGTCGACGGCGAGCTCGACGGCGAGCTGTCGCAGTTCCGGCTCGAGATCGAGCGCTTCGAGCAGGCGCTCCAGAAGGACGAGTTCAAGCTCCAGGACCTGGCGCAGATCCGCCAGCGCGTGCGCACCTTGATGCCGCGGCTCTCCGAGGCGCGCAGCGTGGCGCCGCCGGCGGGGCGCTTCACCGACACCGGCGAGATGCGGGTCTCGGCGGCCGCCGAGGCGCCCCTCGCCGAGCGCGAGGACGTGCTCGGCGACCACTTTCGCCTGCTGGTGGTGGCGCTGCGCGAGGTCGACCCCGACCTGCGTCCGGAGAGCGTCGTGCTGACGCCGGTGATCTTCCCCTACCGGCTCGAGGGGCGCGAGGTGGTCGCCTTCCGCCGTCTCTACGGCGCCGTCGACTGCGACCGCGAGCTGGAGCAGTTCCTGCTCGAGGCGGCGGCGCTGCGCATCAAGGTCAACGAGGAGGCGCAGGAGATCGCCGGCATCCTCGACGAGACCTCGGTCACCGGCGAGGCGTCGATCTTCGGCCGCGCCCGCCTCACCGCCCGCACCGCCGACGGCTACCTCTGGCGCTTCCACCACGTGCTCAACGAGATGCTCCTCTCCGGCGACGCCGCCGAGGCGCGCCAGCTCCAGCTCCTGCGCATGCGCCTGATGCGCGACTACTCGGGCCTCTGGCTCCTCGCCTACCGCCCGATCTTCTCCAACCGCCGCCCCGGCGGGACGATCGCGTAGGGCTGGCCTCAGCCGCTCGGCAACAGCGTCGGGTCGCTCAACAACGCCGCGAGGAGCGCGCGCAGGCGCCCGGCCGCGGCGGCGCCGGCGGCGAGGACCTCGGCGTGGTCGAGCGGCGTTTCGGCGAGGCCGGCGGCGGCGTTCGCCACCAGCGAGATGCCGAGGCAGGCGAGCCCCATGTGGCGGGCGGCCAAGACCTCGAGCACCGTCGACATTCCGGTGACGTCGCCGCCCAGCGTGCGGAGCATCCGCACCTCGGCGGGAGTCTCGTAGCTGGGGCCGGCGAGGCCGGCGTAGATCCCCTCGGCGAGCGGCACGCCGAGGCCGGCGGCGGTGGCGCGGGCGAGGGCGGCGAGGCGGGGGTCGAAAGCCTGCGTCATGTCGGGAAAGCGCGGCCCCCATTCGGGCGGCAGCTGGCCGCGCAGCGGGCTCATCCCGGTCAGGTTGATCTGATCGCGGAGGAGGACGAGGTCGCCGGGACAGTAGCGCTGGATTCACCCCGCCCGCCGCATTGGTGACGATCAACGCCCGCGCCCCGAGGAGCGCCGCCAGCCGCACCGGGAACACCGCCTGGTTGGCGTCGTAACCCTGATAGGTGTGGAGCCGGCCGCGGAAGTAGAGGACGGGGCGGCCGGCGAGCGGCAGCAGCAGCTCGGCCGCATGGGCGTGCCCCGCGACGGCGTGGATGGGGAAGGGGAGGAGGTCGGCGAGCGGGATCGGCCCGCGCGCCGGCGGCGTGATCTCGACGCCCAGCCCCGAGCCCGCGACCACGGCGACGGCGGGACGCGGCCAGCCGAGCGCGTCCCAGCGCGCTACGGCCCGGCGGAGCGGGGCGGCCAAGTCTTCCACGGCGCGGGATCGTAGCACCCGGCGGCGGCGATGAGCGGCCGGCGCCGAGACGTCAGCGTTCTTCCCGCGATTTGTAACCTTTTCTGCGCGGCGCGCGAGGAGCGCCCGCTTACGCCTATTGCACTGTCTCGACACGGCGCGGTTTGTATTCGCGGCGGGCGGAGAAGCGCAGCGTAAGCATGTTTCTTGCATAGCTAAAAGAAACATAACGTCCACTCTCGAGAGGAGATTCTTCATGGATCTGAAAGTGAAACGAGAGAACGCCCGCCGTCCGCTGCTCGCCGTCCTCGCCCTCGCCTTGGCGCTCGCCGCCGCCGGAGCGGCGCAGGCGCAGTGCCCGAAGGGCACCTACTTCCTCGACCTCACCACCGGGCAGACCTTTCCTTCGAACGCCCCCGCCCGCATCACCCTGACCTCGCTCGCCCCGACTCCGAACCCCGCCTGTCCCGCCGGCTGGTACTCGGCGCTGCTCAAGATCGACCTCGCCCCGCCCTGCGACGAGGCGGAGGTCGTCGTCGAGTACGACAAGCCGACGGGCTTCACGCTCAACATCGGCGACTCGCCGACCAACGATGCCTACGGCGGCGACACGACGACGCCCAACAATGCCGAGATGTGGATCAACCAGCAGATCCTGTGGGTGTCGAGCAGCCGCATCCCCGGCGGCAACGACAACAACCTCTACCAGGAGAACCTGGCGCTCAACTACGGGTCGATGAAGTTCACGGTGAAGAACCAGTGGCTGAGCTGGGGCACGCCGTACCACGTGCTGCAGACGGTGGGGTCGAAGAAGCTCTTCGCCCTGCCCGACAAGATCGTCCCCTCGGACGCCTATTTCATCTACGTCGGCCTGAACCGCATCGTCGGCGATTTCCCCTCGCGCAGCGGCTGCGGCCTGCAGCGGGCGATGATCACGGTCGAGTGAGGCTTGGGATATGTTTGCTAAATCAGGCGATTCGAGAAAGGAGCCCATGTCATGAAGAACGTCCTGCTGCCCGCCGTCCTCCTCCTGCTCGCCGCCGCGTCCTACGCCGCGGCCCCGCCGCCCCAATCCATGCCGAGCTGCGCGGCGGGCTCCACCCTGGCCGAGGCTCTCGGGCTCGCTCCCGCGGCCGCGTCGCCGCAGGTGACGAGCGCCGGCGCGCCGATCGGCGAGATGCCGGTCGGCTGTCAGCTGACGAACTGCACGCAGGCGAGACAGCAGTGCCTGCAGGTCGACTGTCCGGGTTGCAAGGTCTACTTCTCCTGCATCCCGTCGGACCCCTGCAGCTACAGCTGCACGTGCCACAACTGCGCCCCTTGAGGGGAGGGAGGGGAGGGCGGAGCCGCGGCGCGCTACCTACCCTCCATCGCATTGCGCTATCGTTCCCGCTTGGCGATTCGACGGCGGCCGGCACCTCGCCGGCCGCTTCCGTTAGATCGGGTAGATTGGCCAGCGGGGGACCATGTCGGAGCTCGACGAGCAGATGGAGGTGCGGCGCGCCAAGCGCCGGAAGCTGCAGGACGCGGGGGTCCTCACCTACCCGCACCGCTTCGACCATGACGCCGACCCCGCCGAGGTGCGGGCGAAGTGGGCGGCGGCCTCCGCCGCCGACCTCGAGGCGGAGCCCGTCCGCCTGCGCGTGCCCGGCCGCATCCTCGGCATCCGCCTCCAGGGCAAGACCGCCTTCGCCGACCTCCACGACGGCAGGGAGAAGCTCCAGCTCTTCATCCGCCCCGACCGCCTGGCCGAGCCGGCGCGCCGGGTCTACGACAACCTCGACCTGGGCGACCTCGTCGGCGCCGCCGGGCGGCTGATCCGCACCCGCACGGGCGAGCTGTCGCTCGAGGTCGAGGACCTGACCCTCCTCGCCAAGGCGCTGCGCCCGCTGCCCGAGAAGTGGCACGGCCTGGCCGACGTCGAGACCCGCTACCGCCAGCGCTACCTCGACCTCGCCACCAACGACGAGTCGCGCCGGGTCTTCGAGGTGCGCGCGGCGCTCGTCCAGGGGATCCGCGCCTTCCTCGACGCGCCGCGGCTTCCTCGAGGTCGAGACGCCGATGATGCAGGTCCATCCCGGGCGGCGCCGCGGCGCGGCCGTTCAAGACCCACCACAACGCGCTCGACCTCGACCTCTACCTGCGCATCGCGCCCGAGCTGTTCCTGAAGCGGCTGCTGGTCGGCGGCATCCCGCGGGTCTACGAGATCAACCGCAACTTCCGCAACGAGGGGATCTCGACCCGCCACAACCCCGAGTTCACCATGCTCGAGTTCTACTGGGCCTACGCCGACTACCGCGATGATGGACCTCACCGAGGAGCTGCTCGCCGAGCTCGCCGGAGCGCGCGCGGACGCTCCTGGGCAAGAGCGAGCTGACCTGGGACGGCGCCGTCCTCGACCTCGCCCGGCCGTGGCAGCGCCTGACCATGCGCGAGGCGATCACCCAGCTACGCCGGGGCGCCGATCCGCGCGGCTGGAGAGCGCCGGAGGCGCGTGCGCGCCGTGCTCGCGGAGAAGGCGGCTCGAGCCGCCGCCCGGCGGCACCTACGGCCACCTGCTGATGGAGCTCTTCGAGCACGACGGTCGAGGAGCACCTGTTCGTCCGCCGATCTTCATCACTCGACCATCCGATCGACGTCTCGCCGCTCGCCAAGCAGCGCGCCGGACGACCCGCGCTTCACCGAGCGCTTCGAGCTCTACATCGCCGGCATGGAGATCGCGAACGCCTTCTGCGAGCTGAACGATCCGGACGTCCAGGCCGAGCGCTTCCGCGGCCAGGTCGCGGCGCGCGAGGCGCGGCGACGCCGAGGCCCATCTCTACGACGCCGACTACGTCCGCGCCCTGGAGCACGGCATGCCGCCCGCCGGCGGCGAGGCGATCGGCATCGACCGCCTGACCATGCTGCTCGACCGACCGGCCGTCGATCCGCGACGTGATCCTGTTCCCGCTGCTGCGGCCCGAGGCGGCGAGTGACGGCGGCGGAGGCGAAGCTGACGTCCGGCGGAGCTGCGCGAGAGGGCTTGAGCCGCCCCTCCCGCCTCGCTCGCTGCGCACGCCGGTCCCGTTCCCGGCGTCCGTGATCGCGCTGCGCTACCTGCGCAGCACCCGCCGGGACGCCTTCGCGAGCTTCCTCTCGGCGGTGGCGGCGGGCGGCCTGGCGCTGGGGGTGACGGCGATGGTGCTGTCGCTGGCGGTGATCTCGGGCTTCCAGAGCGCGCTGCGCGGCGAGACTGCTCGGCCGCACGCCGCAGATCGAGGTCGAGCTGCCGCCGGGCGCCGACGCCGCGGACGCCGCGGCGGCGCGGCGCGCGGCGCTCGCGTGCCCGGCGTGCGCTCGGGCGCAGGTCGCAGGTGCGCGGGGAGCGGCTGGCTGGTCGACCGCGGCAAGGTGCAGCCGGTCGAGCTGGTGGGGTTCGACGGCCGGGTGCCGCGCCTCGTTCCCCGGCGCCGCCGGCCGGCCGGAGGGGCTCTACGTCGCCGGCCGCGCTCGCCGCCCGCTGGGGGCTCGAAGGCCGGCGACGCCGCTCGACGTCGTCTCGCCGCGGCCCGACGCTCACCCCCCTCGGCGGCCCGCAGCCGCGGCGTGCGCAGCGTGCCGCTCGCCGGCACCTTACGAGGCGGCGCGCACCCAGGAGGAGAAGGAGCGCGATCGCCCTGCCGCGCGCCGTCGCCGAGACGCTGCTCGGCGGCACCGGACCGCCGGCTGGACGTCGAGGCGGGCGGGCTCGACGCCGCCCTCGAGGTCGCCGGCCGGCTGCCGGCCCGTCGCTGCCGCCGGGGAGCGTGGTGCGCACCTGGCAGGACCTCAACCGGCCGCTCCTCTTCGCCCTCCGCCTGGAGAAGCTGGTGATGTTCGTCGCCGTGTCGCTGATCGTCCTGGTGGCGTCGCTGGCGCTGGTGGCGGACCTGGCGCTGATCATCTCCAGCAAGCGGCCGGAGATCGGCATGCTCGGCACCCTGGGGGCGACCCCGGCGGCGCTGCGCCAGGCCTTCGTGCTGCTGGGCGGCCTGGTGGCGGGCGCGCGGCGTGCTGGCGGGCGACGGGCTCGGGCGTGGGCGGCGCCTGGGTGCTCGACCACTACCGGCTGCTGCCGGTGCCCGGGCGGGTCTACTTCCTCGACTACGTGCCGTTCCTGGTGCAGCCGGAGCGATCTCGCGCTGGTGCTGCTGCTGACCCTCGGCGCTCGCCCTCGCCTCCTCGCTCTACGCCGCGCAGCGGGCGGCGGCGCTCGATCCGGTCGGAGGCGATGCGAGCGGTGAGCGTCGCCGTCCGCGCCAGCGGCCTCACCAAGACCTACCAGGACGGCGTCCGCCGGGTCGAGGTGCTCAGCGGCGTCGACCTGGCGGTCGAGCCGGGCGAGCTGGTGGCGGTCGTCGGCCCTTCGGGGTCGGGCAAGTCGACGCTGCTCCATCTGCTGGGCGCGCTCGACCGGCCGGACGCCGGCGACGGTCGAGATCGGCGGCGAGTCGCTCGCCGGCCTCTCCGGGGCGCGCCTCGCCGGCGTTCCGCAACCGCACCATCGGTTTCGTCTTCCAGTTCCACCAGCTGCTGCCCGACTTCACGGCGCTCGAGAACGTCATGCTCCCCGGGCGGATCGCCGGGATCGAGCCGCGGCGGGTGCTGGAGCGCGCCCGCGGGCTCCTGCTCGAGGTGGGGCTCGCCGAGCGGCTCGACCACTTCCCCAGCCAGCTCTCGGGCGGCGAGCGGCAGCGGGTCGCCCTCTGCCGGGCGCTGGCGCTCGAGCCGCCGCTGCTCCTGGCCGACGAGCCGACCGGCAACCTCGACCCGGCGAGCGGCGAGACGGTCTTCGAGCTCCTCGTCGCCCTGCAGGCCCGCCACGGCACGACCGGCGTCCTGGTCACCCACAACCCGGAGATCGCCCGGCGGTGCACGCGGACCTGCGGCTGGATGGCGGACGTGCTACACCCGTATTGAAAAGCAGACACCGGCAGGGCGACGGACACGGAGCCAGCGGAATTTTGCCGCGGCTCCGGCGCGCTCTCATCCGGTAGGAATCCGGATACCGGCCGCAGGCCCTCCCGGCCCGGCGGCCCGGAGCCGAGGGGCGGCGTGCTAGAATCCGGCTGCCTGAACAAGACGGCGTCCGCCGCTCTACAAGCACCTCGGTTTCGAGGGTATGCACGCGGCGCCGGCGTCTAGGAAGAGGTTGAACAGAATGTTTGAGAAGTACAACGAGAAGGCCCGCCGGGCGCTCTTCTTCGCCCGCTACGAAGCCAGCAAGCTGGGCAGCCGGGTCATCGAGTCCGAGCACATCCTGCTCGGCATCCTGCGCGAGGGGGAGGAGACGGTCAGCGAGATCTTCCGGCGCTTCCAGGTCAAGCCCGAGGACATCCGCCGCGAGATCGAAGGCGAGCGCGTCTTCGTCGAGCGGATCTCCTCGACCGCCGAGCTGCCGCTTTCCGAAGAATCGAAGAAGATCCTGGCCTACGCTTCGCATGAGGCGGAGAGCATGCTCCACGCGACGGTCGGCTCGGAGCACCTGCTGATCGGCATCCTGCGCGTCGAGGGGTCGCACGGCGATGCGCATCCTCGCCCAGCACGGCTTCGACGTCTACACGGTGCGCGAGGAGGTGCTCGTCGATCGCCAAGGAGCGCGAGGCCTCGCAGCAGAAGAAGGAGCTGCCGTTCCTCTCCGAGTACGGCCGCGACCTGACGGCGCTCGCCGCCGAGGCAGTCCTTCGACCCGCTGATCGGCCGCGAGGAGGAGGTCGACCGCATCATCCAGATCCTCTCCCGCCGCACCAAGAACAACCCGATCCTGCTCGGCGAGCCCGGCGTCGGCAAGACCGCGATCGTCGAGGGCCTGGCGCAGCGCATCGTCGAGGGGCGGGTGCCGATCTTCCTCGCCAACAAGCGGATCATGGCGCTCGACCTGTCGCTGATCGTCGCCGGCACCAAGTACCGCGGCCAGTTCGAGGAGCGCCTGAAGGGGATCCTGAAGGAGCTCAAGGAGAGCAAGGAGCTGATCGTCTTCATCGACGAGATCCACTCGCTGATCGGCGCCGGCTCGGCCGAGGGGTCGCTCGACGCCGCCAACATCCTGAAGCCGGCGCTGTCGCGCGGCGAGATCTCCTGCATCGGCGCGACGACGCTCAAGGAATACCGCAAGTACATCGAGAAGGACCGCTCGCTGCTGCGCCGCTTCCAGGCGATCCAGGTGGCAATCCGCCGACGCCGGAGCAGACGAGGAGATCCTCGAGGGGGTCAAGGACCGCTACGAGTCGTTCCACAAGGTGCGCTACCGCGCCGAGGCGCTGCGCACGGCGATCTACCAGTCGAACCGCTACATCCCGGACCGCCACCTGCCGGACAAGGCGATCGACGTCATCGACGAGGCGGGCGCGCGGGTCAAGCTGCGCCGGGTGCGCGACACCCAGAACCTGCGCCGGCTGGAGCAGGAGATCCGCCAGGTGGTCAAGGAGATGAAGGTCGCCATCTCCGACAAGGACTTCGAGCGCGCGGTCTACCTGCGCGAGCGGGAGATCGAGCTGCGCGAGGACCTCGAGCGGATGAGCGTCGCGACCGACGAGACCGGCGTCCTCGAGGTGACCCGCCACGACATCGAGGAGGTCATCTCCTCGTGGACCGGCATCCCGGTGGCGGCGCTGCAGAGCGAGGAGGCCGAGCGGCTGCTCAAGATGGAGGACATCCTGCAGCCTGCGCGTGGTCGGCCAGGACCGGTCGATCATCGGCGATCAGCCGGGCGATCCGCCGCTCGCGGCTGGGGGTCTCGAACCCGCAGCGGCCGATGGGCTCGTTCATCTTCCTCGGGCCCTCGGGGGTCGGCAAGACCGAGGTCGCCCGCCAGCTCTCCGAGTTCCTCTTCGGCAGCCAGCGGGCGATGATCCGCTTCGACATGAGCGAGTACATGGAGAAGCACGCGGTCTCGAAGCTGATCGGCTCGCCGCCGGGCTACGTCGGGCACGAGGAGGGCGGCCAGCTCACCGAGCGGGTGCGGCGCGCAGCCCTACTCGCTGATCCTGTTCGACGAGATCGAGAAGGCGCACCCGGACGTCGCCAACCTGCTCCTCCAGATCCTCGAGGACGGCACAGCTGACCGACGCCTACGGCAACCTGGTCGACTTCCGCAACACCCTGGTGCTGATGACCTCGAACATCGGCAGCAAGCTGGTGCTGCGCGGCGGCCGGATGGGCTTCGGCGAGGGCGAGCGAGGAGGCGAGCTTCCAGCGCCTCGAGGAGGAGATCCTCGCCGAGCTGCGGCGCACCTTCAGCCCCGAGTTCATCAACCGCATCGACGAGGTGATCGTCTTCAACCCGCTGGGCGAGCAGGAGCTGCGGTCGATCGTGGACATCCTGCTCGCCGATGTGAACAATACGCTCTCCGAGCGGAGCGCTGCAGCTCGAGGTCTCGGACCGCGCCAAGGAGTGGCTGCTGCCAAGGCGGACATCGAGCCCTCGACCGGGGCCCGCCCGCTGCGCCGCACCATCCAGCGCCACATCCAGGACGCGGTGTCGGAGATCCTCATCAACCAGCACGGCGAGGCGATCGAGCGGATCGAGGTGGATCTGGAGGGCGGCGAGCTGACGTTCCATGCCGGCGCCCAGGAGATCGTCATCCCCAGGCGCTGACCCTCCGTCCGACGCCCGGCTCCGCCGGTGATTCCCAGCAAGATCAGAGGGCCGGTACACCCCGGTCGGCCTGATCGAGCCGCCGGGGTCAGGAAAGGACGAGATGAATGCCTGATCGTCATCGTGGGCCGGCGCAGCGCCGCGCCGGTGGAGGGCCGTGCGCCGTCTGATGGCGGCGTCGCTGCTCCCAAGGTCGCTCGGTCTCCGGCGGTTCTCCGACCCGCGCCGCATGGCTCCATCGCGCGCTCGCTCGCTCCTGATGCCGCTGATGCTCCTCGCCGGCACGCCGCCGCTCCTCGCCGCCGACGACGACGGCCGACCATCGAGGCGATCGAGTTCAAGGGGACTCAAGGCCCTCTCCGAGGAGACGCTGCGCTACTACCTGGGGATCGCGCCCGGCCAGCCGCTCGACGAGGAGACGCCCTGAACAGGAACATCAAGCAGCTCTGGGACCGCAACCTGGTCGACGACGTCCAGGTGGAGAGCGTGCCGCACGGCGACGGCGTCCGCCTGGTGATCACCGTCGCGGAGCGGCCGGTCCTGCGCTCGATCGACTACCAGGGGCTGAAGCGGATCTCGAAGACCGACCTCCAGGACAAGCTCACCACGCAGCGCGTCCGCGTCCACGAGGGGGAGCCGCTGTCGCTCGGCGAGCTGCAGCGGGTCAAGTCGCTGATCGAGGAGCATGTACGGCGAGAAGGGGTACCGCTTCGCCACCGCCGCAGTACACCGTCCAGGACGTCGGCCCCAACGAGAAGAAGGTGGTCTTCACGGTCGACGAGGGGGACCGCGTCCGCATCTCCGACATCGAGTTCGAGGGCAACACGGTGTTCAGCGACGCCCGCCTGCGCTGGACGATGAGCAACACCAAGGAGACCGCCTTCATCTCGCGCATCGCCAAGAAGGACCTCTACGACCCGGCGAAGCTCCAGGAGGACCTCGACAAGGTCCGCGACCTCTACCGCGGCGTGGGCTACAAGAACATCGTCATCGGCGACCCCAAGATCGAGGTCAGGGCGCTCGGCGCCCGCCGGCCGAGCCCAGGAGCGACCAGAAGCGGCGGATGTTCATCACCATCCCGCTCGAGGAGGGGGAGCGCTGGAAGTTCGGCCAGGTGTCGATCGAGGGGAACAAGGTCTACCCCACGCAGATCCTGCTCGGCCGTTCGAGCGACAAGACCGGCGGCTGGCTGCGCTCCAAGGTGGTCGACGACGGCGATCAAGGCGATCGCGGACGCCTACCACAACACCGGCTACATCTTCGCCCGCGTCGAGCCGGAGCTCGTCGAGCGCGAGGACCGGGTCGCCGACGTGGTCATCCACGTCACCGAGGGGGAGCAGTTCAAGGTCGGCCGCATCGAGTTCCAGGGCAACGAGCGCACCCAGCGACAAGGTGCTGCGCCGCGAGCTGCGGCTCTACGAGGGGCGGGCTGGTCAACGTCGACGGCGATCCGCAACAGCGTCACCAAGGTCAACCAGCTCGGCTACTTCAAGCTCAACGAGGAGAACCCGGTCGACATCGACACCGACAGCCGAGAAGAAGCAGGTCAACCTGCTCTTCAAGGGGGAGGAGTCGGACCGCACCGAGCTGCAGTTCGGCGGCGGCTGGAGCCAGCTCGACGGCTTCTTCGGCCAGTTCGCGATCAGCACCAAGAACTTCCTCGGCCGCGGCGAGCAGGTCGGCGTCTCGGTCCAGACCGGCAGCGCTCCGCAACTACTACGACCTCTCCTACTCCATCCCCTGGTTCCGCGACCGGCCGCAGAGCCTCGGCATCCGCGCCTACAAGCAGAACTTCGACTACAGCCTGAACTCGACCAGGACCAGCTACATCCGCGACAGCAAGGGCGCGGTGCTCACCTACGGGCGGAACTTCAGGCTCTTCCAGTCGGCGAGCATCAGCTACAACCTCTCGAAGTACAACGACAAGACCGCCGATCGTCCTGACGGCTCGCCGGCCAGACGCCGCCCCGACCGGCGCCGTGCCGAGCGTGCACGACGCCGTACCGATCGACAACTCGTCGCTCCGGCCGGCCTACGTCTTCGACAGCCGGGACAACCCCTTCGAGCCGTCCAGCGGCCAGCAGATCTCGCTCGCCGCTCGAGTACGCGGGCGGCTTCCTGGGCGGCGACAACTACTTCCTCCGGCCCGAGGTCGTCGTACAGCATCTTCCAGCCGGTGACCAGACTACCCGGCCCAGACGATCTTCGCCTTCAACGCCGAGGGGCGGGCTGATCCATCCCGTTCGGCGGCCACGACCATCCCGCGTGCTGGAGCGCTTCTACCTGGGCGGCGAGAACAGCATCCGCGGCCACCGCTATCCGCTCGATCTTCCTGCGCGACGACAAGGCGGAACCGCCGCTGCGACGACGTCAACCGGGGTCATCCTCGGCGGCGACAAGTACGCTCAGTTCAATGTGGAGTACCATTTCCTGCTCGGCGGGCCGTTCCGCGTGCTGCTGTTCACCGACGCCGGCAACGTCTACGGCGAGGGGCAGTCGTTCAACCTGTCGCGCCTGCGCTACACCGCGGGCGTCGAGCTGCGGGTCCTGCTGCCGGTGTTCGGCGCGCCGCTGCGGTTCATCTACGCCAAGAACCTCAACCCGCAGCCGCAGGACAGCTTCGAGAGCTTCCAGTTCAGCATCGGCACCAGCTTCTAGCGGTTTATCAGCCAAGCAAGAAGAAGAGAGAGACTCATGTCGTTTTCCAGCCACGTTCTGTCCCGGGCCGCCGCGGCCGGGCTGCTCGGGCTCGCTGCTGGCGGCGGCCGACGGCCGCGCAGCCGGCGCAGCCGGCGGCGCCGGCCGGCGCGGCCGCTCGGGCACGATCCGGATCGCGGTGATCGACACCGAGAAGATCCTGCTCGTCGTCGGCGGCCGGCAAGAAGGCGCATGGCCGACCTCAAGAAGCTCCAGGACCAGAGGGAGAACGAGCTGCGGCGCCAAGGCCCAGGAGCTCAAGGACCTGCAGGCCAAGATCAACGACGGCCGCCTCTCGCTCGCCCAGGACAAGCTCGCCGACCTCGCCAAGCAGCTCGAGGAGAAGGAGATCCCGCTGCGCCGCGCGCAGGACGACGCCAACCGCGAGCTCGAACAAGAAGCGCGACGACATGCTGGCGCGCGATCGACGAGCGGGTCATGCCGGTGATCAACCAGGTCGGCAAGGAGCTCGGCTACACGCTGATCTTCCGCAAGTTCGAGAGCGGCCTGATCTACGCCGACGACGGCGGTGGACATCACCAGCGTTCGTCATCCAGCGGCTGGACACCGCCGCCCAGGGCAAGTAGCGGCCGCGTGGCCTACCGGCTGGCCGAGCTCGCCGAGCTGGTCGGCGGCCGGGTCGAGGGGGACCCGGAGCGCGTCGTCGAGGCGATCCGCTCCCTGGAGGCCGCGGGTCCCCGCGACCTCTCGTTCCTCAAGGACCCCCGCTATCGCGGGCAGGCGGCGGCGAGCGCGCGCCGGCGCGCTGCTGGTGGGCGCCGTCGCTCGCGGACGCGGCCGCTCGGGCGGGACCTGCTCGATCGCCGACGATCCGTCCTGATGCCCTGGCGCGCCTGCTCGCCGCCCTTCCATCCGGCGGAGCGCCGCGCCGCCGGGGGTCCATCCCGACGGCGATCCTCGAGCCGCGGGTGCGCGGTCGACCCGGCGGCCCACGTCGGTCCCTACGCCGTGATCGGCGCGGGGAGCCGGATCGGCGCCGGCGCGGCCGTCCTCGCCTTCGTCGCCGTCGGCCGCGGCTGCACGGGTGGGGGAGGGGGCGGTGCTCCATCCGCACGCCGTGCTCTACGACGGCACCGAGGTGGGGGCGCGCAGCGATCGTCCACGCCGGCGTGGTGCTGGGGGCCGACGGCTTCGGCTATGCCACCCACGGCGGCGCGCCACCACAAGGTGCCGCAGGTCGGGCGGGTGGTGCTCGAGGCGGACGTCGAGGTGGGGGCCAACACCACGATCGACCGCGCCACGCTGGGCGAGACGCGGATCGGCGCCGGCACCAAGATCGACAATCTCGTCCAGGTCGGGCACAACGTGCAGGTCGGCCGGCACTGTATCCTTTGCGGCCAGGCGGGCATCGCCGGCAGCGCCCGGCTGGGCGACGGGGTGGTGCTGGCCGGGCAGGCGGGGTGTCGGGGCACATCGAGCTCGGCGACGGCGTCCAGGTGGCGGCCAAGTCGGCGGCCCTGGCCTCGTTCGCCGGCCGGCGCGCTGGTCGGCCGGCATCCCGGCGATCGAGCTGCGCAAGTGGCGGCGCCAGGCGGTCCTGCTGTCGCGCCTGGAGGAGATGAGCCGGCGCCTCGCCGACCTCGACCGCCGCCTGGCGGCCGCTCGAGAGCGACGCGACCGGCGGCACGGAGCGAGGAGACATGAGTTGAGCGAGCCGAACCGCCGCTGAACCGACAGACATGGGACATCGAGTGGATCCTCTCGGTGCTGCCGCACCGCTATCCGATCCTGCTGGTCGACCGCGTGCTGGAGATCGAGCCCAGGCAAGCGGATCGTGGCGATCAAGAACGTCACCATCAACGAGCCGGTCTTCCTCGGCCACTTCCCCGGCCGGCCGGTGCGTCCCCGGCGTGCTCCTGATCGAGGGGATGGCGCAGGCCGGCGGCCTGCTGCTGCTGCACGACATCCCCGACCGCGAGAACAAGCTGCTCTATCTTCGCCTCGATCGAGGAGGCGAAGTTCCGCCGGCCGGTGGTCCCCGGCGACCAGATCCGCTACGAGGTCGAGGTGCTGCGCCTGCGCAGCACCTACTGCAAGCTCGCCGGCAGGGTCGCTGGTCGACGGCCAGCTCGCCGCCGAGGCGGTGCATCTCCTCGGCGATGGTGGACCGCTGATGCGGCGGCCGCGGAATCCATCCGCTGGCCGCCGTGATCGACCCCTCCGCCCGGCTGGGCGACGGGGGTCACGGTCGGCCCGTTCGCGGTGATCGGCGCGCGGCGTCGAGATCGGCGACGGCACCGAGGTCGGCGCCGGGGCGCAGATCCAGGGGCCGACGCGGATCGGCCGCGAGAACCGGATCTAGCCGCAACGCCGCCATCGGCTTCGACCCCCAGGACCTGAAGTTCGGCGGCGAGGAGGTCTGGCTCGAGATCGGCGACCGCAACCAGTTCCGCGAGTTCTGCGACCGTCCACCGCGGCACCGCCAAGGGCGGCGGCATCACCCGGGTGGGCAGCGACAGCCTGTTCATGGCCTACACCCACATCGCCCACGACTGCCAGGTGGGGAGCCGCATCGTCTTCGCCAACAACGCCACCCTGGCCGGCCACGTCGAGGTCCACGACGACGCCAACGTGAGCGCCTTCTCCTCCGTCCACCAGTTCTGCCGGGTGGGCCGCCACGCCTACGTCGGCGGCTACACGGTGGCGACCATGGACGCCCTGCCGTTCGTCAAGACGGTGGGGCAGAAGGCGGCCTGCTACGGCCTGAACTCGATCGGCCTCACGCGCAAGGGGATGGCGCCGGAGACGATCCGCCGGCTCGAGGCCGCGCTACCGCATCCTGGTCCGCTCGCGCCTGCCGACCCCGAAGGCGCTCGAGCAGATCCGCGCCGAGCTCGCCGGCGACCCGGACGTCGACTACCTGCTCGCCTTCGTCGCCAGCTCGCAGCGCGGCGTCCACAAGTCGCCGCCGCGCGGCGGCGGCCGCGGAGGCGGCGATCCTGAGTAGCGCGATCCGGAGCCGGCGCTGAGTCGCTCGCCCCTGCGCGTCGGCGTCTTCGGCACCGGCGCGCATGGGGCGCAACCACGTCCGCCTGCTCTCGGCGCTCCCCGGCGCCGAGCTGGTCGGGGGTCTACGACTCCGCGGCCGGAGGCGGCCGAGGCGGCGGCCCGGGAGCACGGCGCGCGGGTCTTTCCCCGCCTCGAGGACCTGGCCGGGCGAGATCGAGGCGGCGGTGGTCGCCGCGCCCACGGTGGCGCACGCCGAGATGGGGTGCGCGCCTGCTCGACCGCGGCCTCCACGTGCTGATCGAGAAGCCGCTGGCGGCCTAGCCTCGAGGAGGCCGACCGCCTGCTCGAGCGCGCATCGCCGGCCGGCCGGGTGCTCGCCGTCGGCCACATCGAGTTCTTCAACCCGGCGGTGCAGGCGCTGCTCGGCGGTCGGCATCGCCGCCGCGCTTCGTCGAGGTGCAGCGGCTGGGGGTCTTCTCGCCGCGCAGCCTCGACGTCGACGTCGTCCTCGACCTGATGATCCACGACCTCCAGATCCTCCACGCCCTCGACCGCAGCCCGGTGGCCGAGATCCGCGCGACCGGGATCGCCGGTGCTCTCGCCGCGGATCGACATCGCCAACGTCCGCGTCGAGCTCGCCTCCGGCGCCGTCGCCAACCTGACCGCGTCGCGGGTCTCGTCCGAGCGGGCGCGGAAGCTGCGGGTCATTCCTCCCCAACCGCTACTACTCGCTCGACTACCAGGCGCAGGAGATCAAGGGGTACCGGCTGGAGAGGCTCGGAGGGAGGAGGGACGGCGCCGGCGGAGCGGCGGATCCTGCCCGACGACCTCGCCGTCGAGCGGGCCGAGCCGCTGGAGCGGGAGCTCGAGGCCTTCCTCGCCGCCTGCCGGGGCGAGCCGGCGCCGCGGGTCGACGGCGCCCAGGGGCGCCGCGCGCTCGCGACCGCCCTCGCGGTCGCCGCAAGCGGCTGGGAGGACGATCCGGCGACAGCGCCCGAGCCTGCGGGCACTCTGCCGCGCTCCACGAGCTCGGCCCGGCTCTCGAGATTTCCTTTAAGAAGGAGAGTTTCTGATGAGCGACATCTCGCATCGGCGTGATCGGCGGCAGCGGCCTGTATCGGATGGAGGGGATGACGGTCCGCGAGGAGCGCCGCGATCGAGACGCCGTTCGGCGACCCTTCGGACGCCTACGTGATCGGCGAGCTCGACGGCCGGCTGGTCGCCTTCCTGCCGCGCCACGGCCGCGGCCACCGCCTGCTGCCCACCGAGCTCAACTACCGCGCCAACCTCTACGGCTTCAAGGTGCTGGGGGTCGAGGAGCTCGTCTCGGTCTCCGCCGTCGGCTCGATGAAGCTCGAGTACAAGCCGACCGACATCGTCGTCCCCGACCAGTTCTACGACCGCACCCGGCACCGGGTCGACACCTTCTTCGGCAACGGCCTGGTCGCCCACGTCTCGCTGGCCAAGCCGGTCTGCCCGCGCCTGGTCGACGCTCTTCGCCGACGTCGGCGCGCGCCGCCGGCGCCACCGTCCACGAGGGCGGCACCTACGTCTGCATGGAGGGGCCGCAGTTCTCGACCCGCGCCGAGTCCGAGGTCTACCGCAGCCACGGGGTCGGACATCATCGGCATGACCAACCTGCCAGGAGGCGCGAGCTCGCCCGCGAGGCCGAGATCTGCTACGTCTCGCTCTCGATGGTCACCGACTACGACTGCTGGCACGAGACGGAGGAGGCGGTCTCGGGCGAGTCGGTGATGGAGGTCATCGAGCCAGAACGTCCAAGATGTCGCAGGAGGTGGTGCGCCAGATGCTGGCGCGGGTCGGCCCGGCGGCACGCGCGCGACTGCCTGTGCGCCGAGGCGCTCGCCAGTACTCGCTGATCACCGAGCGCTCGCTGATCCCGGCGCGAGACCCTGCGCGACCTGGCGCCGATCGTCGGCAGCTACATCCAACGCTAGTGGCCGGCGACTCCGCAAGGCGAAGCGCATGACACGCATCCTGGTCACCAACGACGACGGCGTCTTCTCGCAGGGGATCAAGCTGCCTGGCCACGGCGCTCGGCGAGATCGCCGAGGTGGTGGTCGTGGCGCCCGACCGCGAGCAGAGCGCGACCGGCCACTCGCTGACGCTGGCGCGTCCGCTGCGCATGCAGAAGATGGAGGAGAGCTGGTACTCGGTCGACGGCACGCCGACCGACTGCGTCAACCTGGCGGTGCTGTCGCTGCTCAAGGACACGCCGCCCGACCTCGTCTGCTCGGGCATCAATTTCGGCCTGAACCTGGGGGACGACGTGACCTATTCGGGCACGGTGCGCGCGACCTTCGAGGGGACGCTGCTCGGCATCCCCTCGGTCGCCTTCAGCCAGGAGGTGGCGGAGGGGTTCTCCTTCGACCGCGCGGCGCGCTTCGCCCGCCAGCTGCTCGAGATCCTGCATCGCCGAGGAGCTGCCGCGCGACCTGCTGCTCAACGTCAACGTGCCGGCGGGGCCGATCCAGGGGCTCTGCTTCACCCGCCTCGGCCGGCGGGTCTACAAGCAGTCGGTGATCGAGAAGCTCGATCCGCGCGGCCGCAAGTACTACTGGATCGCCGGCACGCCGCAGTGGGAGCGGGCGAGCGGCACCGACTACGAGGCCGTCTCCGCGGGCTGGATCTCGGTGACGCCGCTCCACCTCGACCTCACCTACTACCCCGGCCTCGAGACCTTCGGACCCGCTCAAGGAGAAGCTCGTGCGCCTCGACTTCACGGGCGGCGAGGCCCGGCCCGGCGCGGGATGAGCGACTTCGCGGTTCAGCGCGAGCGCATGGTCCGCGAGCTGGTCGCCGTCGCGCGGGGTGCGCGACGAGCGGGTGCTCGCCGCGATGCGCAAGGTGCCGCGGCATCTCTTCATCAAGGATCACCTGCGCAGCCCGCGCCTACGGCGACCACGCGCTGCCGATCGGCGCCGCGCAGACCATCTCCCAGCCCTACATCGTGGCGCGGATGAGCGAGCTCCTGGAGGTGGGGCCCGACGCACTCGGTGCTCGAGATCGGCACCGGCAGCGGCGTACCAGACGGCGATCCTGGGCCTCCTGGCGCGGCGGGTCTACAGCCTCGAGCGGGTGGCCGAGCTGGCGCAGGCGGCGATCCCGCGGATGCGCGAGCTCGGGCTCGACAACGTCAAGATCCAGGTCTTCGACGGCACCGTGGGGTGGAGCGAGGTGGGCCCCCTTCGACCGCATCCTGGTGACCGCCGGCGCGCCGAAGGTGCCCGAGCCGCTCCTCGACCAGCTCGCCGCCGGCGGCACCCTGCTGATCCCCGAGGGGACGCTCAACGCCCAGAGCTGGTGCTCTACCGGAAATCGGCGCGCGGCGAGCTCCGGCGCCGCGAGGGCGAGGAGGTCGCCTTCGTGCCGCTGCTCGGCCGCCACGGCTGGAAGTCGGAGAAGCACGGTGAGCGACGCCGCGCGCCGCGCCCTGCGCTGGCGGCTCGAGCGGCCGCGTGCAAGGGGTGGGTTTCCGCTGGTTCGTCCGCCAGGCGGCGCGCCGGCTCGGGCTCGCCGGCCGGGTGCGAAACCTGCCGGGCGGCGCGTCGAGGTCGAGGCCGTAGGCGAGACCGGAGCCCTCGCCCATTCCGCGAGCGCCTGCGCCAGGGACCGCCGGGGGCGCGGGTGACCGCGCCTGGCGGAGGAGGAGATAACCGCCGTCCCTGACTGGGACGGCTTCGAGATCGATCGCTAGCCTTGCCGCTGACCGGCACTCCACTGACCGGCACTCAAGAGGAGGAGACGATGGACGACCTGAAGGCGCACATCCGCGAGAGTACCCGACTTCCCGAAGCCGGGGATCCTGTTCTACGACATCACCACGCTGCTCAAAGACCCGCTCGCCCTGCGCCAGGCGGTCGACCGCTTCGTCTGGATGTTCTCCGGCCGGCACATCGACAAGGTGGTGGGGATCGAGTCGCGCGGCTTCATGTTCGGGCCGATCGTCGCCTACAACCTGAACGCCGGCTTCGTGCCGGTCCGCAAGCCCGGCAAGCTCCCGGCCGAGAAGGTCGGCGAGAGCTACGACCTCGAGTACGGCTCGGACACCGTCGAGATGCACCGCGATGCGATCCAGCCCGGCGACCACGTCCTGATCGTCGACGACCTGATCGCGACCGGCGGCACCGCCCTCGCCACCACGCGCCTCGTCGAGTCGGTGGGCGGCAAGGTCGCCGGCTTCGGCTTCATCATCGAGCTCACCTTCCTCCCCGGCCGCGCCAAGCTCCAGGGCTACGAGGTGCTGTCGCTGATCCAGTACTGAGGCCGGCCGCCCTCCGCCGGGTGCCGGAGGAGGGCGGATATACTCCCGTCCGTGCGGCCGTAGCTCAGGTGGAAAGAGCAGGAGTTTCCTAAACTCTTGGTCGGGGGTTCGAGTCCTCCCGGCCGCACCAATCGCATCGCCAACCCAGCTACTGGCTCCGCGCAGCGCGGGGATCGAACCTCGAGCTGCCGGCCCTGGCCTCCGCGCCGGTCGGTCGAGGTTCTCGGCCCCCGCTCCGTTCCTTGACCGGGCGCGAGACCTTCGTATACTTCGCTTTTCTGAAGCGAAATCCTGGCGAAGTCACTGAGGTCCTTCTGGACAGGGCCGCGGTTTCCGGAATCTCCTGGAGAGGTCATCGATGGGGAAGGGGCTGGAAGAGGGCCCGCGCGAGGAAGGGCCGCGGCTCGAGCTCGAGACGGTGGAGTGCCCGTCCGGCGTCGGCGCGCGCACCATCCGCCTGTCGTTCGACCGCAGCATGGCCATCGTCGGCTGCAAGGACGGGTCGGTCACCGCGGTCCCTCTGGCGCCGCTCGCGCCCGGGCAGCGGATCCTCACGCGCCTCCTGGCCGGTCCCTCGAGCGACCGCAAGCGCTTCGGCGTGCGCGCCCTCTGCGACCTCGAGGGCGGCAACCTCCTGGTCGGCCGGGACGCGGGGGGAGTCGACCTCGTCCGCTGGTCGACCCGCTCGCTGGCCGTCGATCCTCCCGTGGAGCTCGCCTTTGTTGAAGACGACCTGGGGACCGGGCAGTGCGACGAGATCCACGGCGCCGTCTCCTACCTCGGACGCTGGGGAGACGAGAAGAACCGCCTCTTGGTGTCGGCGCGGAGCTCGGACGCCCTCCTCGTCTCGTTCGCCGACCGCGAGACCGGCCCGCGCCTCGTCATCGAGGACCGGCTCCGCGGTGTCGAGGCGCTCGCCGGCATCTTCCCGCTCGGGGCGGACGACCGCCTGCTGGTCTCGCGGACCGGCGCCCTCTGGCGCCACCGCGCAGGCCGCCTCGAGTCTGCATCCCATCTCTGGGCCGATCACGGCGAGGAGCAGCCGAGCTTCGTCTACGACCTCTCGGCGATCAAGACCGAGCTCGGCCCCGGCCGCACGCACGGCATGTATCTCTCGACGGCGGAGGGCGTTTTCCTCCTGCAGCGGGGTGCCGGGGAATCGATCGCGGTGGCGCCGGTCTACCTTCCCGGGCTGGGCGAGCTCTGCCTGGCGATCTCCCACGCCGTCCGCGGTGAGCACTGCTACCTCTGGGTCTCGGACCAGGCCGGCACGGCCCACCTGTTCTGGGACCGCCGCCGGTTCTGGGAGCAGGGCCGCGAGCCGGGCACGCCGCTCTGGCGCCGGTCGGGGACCCGCGAGGGGAAGTCCCAGGTGCTTCGCGCCATCGCCTCCTGGGAGCCCCCCGACGGGATCGAGGCGGTCGTCGCCCAGGCCTGCCGCAACGACCTGGTGTCGATCGCCTGGTACCGCGCTCCCAGCGGCGGGCCGCTGGGTAGCTGGCCCCCGGGGCGCCGGCCGCTCGCCGACTTCCTCTCCTGGGGGAGCGCGGCGGACCTCCGCGACCTCCCCAAGAACGCCGGTAGGCGCTGGTGCATCGAGGCGCTCCTGGCCGACGAGATCGAGGAGGCGGGCGAAACCGCCGAAGGGCGCCAGAGCCTCCGGCTCTTCCTCCGCAACCCGGAGCCGCACCTCGCGATGAGCATCCTGGACGAGCTCCTCGCCGGCGCCGGAGGAGCGGAGCGGGCGGGCGAGGCCCTGACGCTGTGGGCCCACGCCCTGGTGGGCACGATCCACCGGCGGCTGGCGGAGCCGGTGGCCGAGGACTACCTGGGCGCCCTGCGCTGGCTCCGCCGCATCGAGCGCCGGCTGGCGACGGAGCCGGCCGGCCGCGCCCGGACGAAGCTCCAGGCGCGGATCGAGGAGGTCCTCCTGCAGGCGCGCAAGTGGGGCCTCTTCGGCGCCACCCATGCGACGCGCGAGAACGCCGTCGCGGCGCAGCTCCGGCTGACCGGCCAGGAGTCCGCCGAGCGCGAGCTCGACCAGCTCGTCTTCGCCGGCCTGATCTTCAGCCGGCGGGTGAACCTCGAGGCCGAGGTCGAGCCGCCGGCGAGCGACACCCTGGCGCCGTGGGACGTGGCGCATCTGCGCCACGGCGATCGCGAGTACCTGGCGGTCGCCATCCAGCGCCAGGAGAGCGGCGAGGCGAGCCAGCGCATGGCGAGCCTGCCCGGCAGGCTCAGCGTGTACTCGCGGGAGGCCGGCGAGCACGCCTGGCGCCGGTGCGAGCTGCCAGCCGACGGGGATCGGCCCGAGCGCTACAGCCGGCGGATCCTCCTCGCGAGCGCCGGCGACCGCGCCTATCTGCTCGCCGCGCCGGTCGACGGTGGGAACCGGTCCGAGATCACCCTCCAGCTCCTGGATGGGGACACCGAGCCGTCGCGGCTGCGGGTCGCGGCGCTCGTGGCGCGGCCCGCCCACGGCGAGGCGGGAAGCGGCGCCGCGAGCGGCTCCGACGAGGAGTCCGTCTACAGCCTCCTGGCGCTCGATGCCGAGGCGGACGGCGGGCGCCTGGTGGTCGTCGGGCTCGAGGGGCGCGCCGGGCGCCCGCGCCTCGGCGTCCTGCGGGTCGGCGCCGACGCGCGCCTCCACCCGCTCCGCCCGGCGAGCGACGAGGACTGCTCGCTGCTGCCGTCCTACCCGGAGACCAAGGCGCTGCGGCACAACCCCATCTGGGCCCTGGCCCGCGTCCCGGGCGAGCCGCGCCAGCTCGTGGTCGGCTGCGGCGACGGCCAGGTCTGGAAGCTCTCCCTTGAGGTCGGCGCGGCCGGTCCCGCCGTCCCGCCGGCCTCCCGCGTCCACGTCGGGCGGCTATCGGCGCCGGTCTGGGCGCTCGCCTGCTCCCGGCCGGAGCCCGGCGGCCCCCTCAGGGTCTTCGCCGGCGGCGCCGACGGCACTCTCCTGGCATTCCAATGGGTGGGCGGGGAGGAGGGCGCCGCCGATGCCGGTGCCGCGGCCGAGCGCCCGTTCGCCACCTTATGGGCGACGCGCGAGCGGGGGCCGTTCTCCCGCATCCATCCCATCCGGTGGGCCGAGGCGGGCTCCCGGCCAGGACAGGACGCGGGCGCCGTCCATGCGATCCTCGGGATCACCCGCCAGGGGAGGGCCGTCCTGGTCGCCGACCAGCCCCGGGTCGACGAGCTGCGCGACCCCGACAAGCACCAGCGCATCGGCGTGCCAGGCGAGCGGCTGGGCCGCTTCTTCCTGGGCTGCACCGTCTTCGGCTCGGCTTGGCTGTCCGACCCGTCGCTCCAGGCCGCCTCGCCGGACGATCTCTTGACCGGCCTCGTCGCCCGCGTCGCCGTGGCGACGGGCGAGGGGGCGGTTCGCGTCCTCACCCTCCATTACCCCGAGTTCACCGCGCCGCGTCAGGAGCGGTTCCGCCAGATCCTCGCCGAGCTGCTGGGGAACCTCGACGGCAGGCCGCGGGAGGAGGGCGGCTTCGAGGTGCCCGGGTACCTCCTGCGCCGCGGCGACCTCACCTACGCCGCCGAGCCGGCCCTCACGGTCGCGCTCGTCCGCTGGGTGCTCTCGGCGGAGGAGACGACGGAGCCCTGGGGGGTGCGCAACGCGATCCGACTCCCGGCCGGGGGGAGGGGGCCGGCCGAGCAGTGGCTGCCGCGTCATCTGCGGCCGCTCGCCGAGCTCGACCGCCGGTGGGCGCGCGGGGAGCCGCTCGGCGACGCCCTGCGCCGGGCCCTCGCCTCCGCCCGGAGGACCGAGGACCTCGCGCTCTTCCGCGAGATCCTCGAGGTCGTCCTGCGGCGCGCCAACCACCAGCTCTTCGCCGAGGCGAGGGCGGTGGAGGCCGGCGGCACCCTGCCCTTCGCCCGCCGCTTCCTCGAGATTCTCCGGGTGATCGAGGGGTCGCGCGGCGCCTGGCTCGCCTGGTCGGACAACCTCGACTCCCGGATGCGCATCGTCATCGCCAAGAACCTCCTCGACGGGGACACCCTCTGGAGCCTGGCGCGCGCGGTGGCCATCCTGCGGGTGCGGCCGCCGTTGGACAGCCGCGCGGGCCGGTCGATCTCCCAGGCGATGTCCGCCCGGACGCGGCAGGTCCACGATTTCCTCGACCGCGGCGACGACCTCCTCGCGCTGGAGGCCCTGCGCGCCGCGAACCTCGCCCTGGCGCGGCTCTGCCGGCGGCTGGCTGGCCACCGCCGCGCCGCCGATACGGATTGGAGCGCCGCCGAGACCGGCGAGAACCGCCTCGACTGGGGCGCGGCGCAGGGCTTCTTCGCGGCGGTCGGCGACTTCGCCGCCCGCTCGGCCCACCGCAACGCCAGCATGGAAGAGGCGACGATGCACGAGGTCTGCCGCGCCTACGCGCTCGGCATGCTCGCCTGCCCTCCCGCCATCCTCCGGCTCGGCGTATGGATGGCCGAGGCCGATCTGCCGCAGCCGTTGATCCAGCAGGTCCACGACCAGCTCGCGCTCCTCGCCGACCTCCTCGGCCTGCGGCTCTGTGCCGAGCACCAGCGGCTGCTCGACATCATCATCGGGCCCCGCGCGGGGAAGGCCGAGTTCGACGAGCTCATCTTCCAGGGCGAGAAAGGACCGGCGTGGAGAGGCGACGTGCGCCGGGTGGGCGCCGACAACGTCGGCCTCATCGCCGTGCGCAAGCCCTTCGACGACATCGTGCTCTGGCTCCACGAGCTGGCGAACCGGCTGACCGACGACGCGGCCCACCTCGATCGGACGCTGGCGCTCGCCGCCCGCTTGCGCGCCGGCCTCACGGCGTCCGGCGACCTGCCGGCGAGCACCTACGAGGGCGGGGAGGAGGGGCGCCAGCGGCTCTGGGATCAGTTCCGCCACTCGCGGCAGTTCTGGCTCGACTGCCTGGCCGAGCTGAGGACTCTGATCCTCGAGGGCCTCGGAGGCCTCGCCGGCGCTTCGCCGAGCCCGGCGAACAACGACGAGCTACGGCCGCCCAACATCCGTCCGGACCTCGTCCTCGCCAGCCGCGAGCTCGCCGAGTGGGCGCAGCGCTGGAACCGCCAGCTCCAGTCGCGCCGGCTGCGCTTCGAGGCGTTCGAGCCCGTCTTCACCCTGTATACGGAGGGGCTGGCCCTGGTGGAGCGGGCGGCGCGCCGTTTCCGCGAGGGCGCCGCGGTGCAGAAGAACGTGGTGCTGGGGGTGCTCGGCCACGGTCTGGTGGAGCTGCTCGACGAGCACGTGCTGGAGCTCTGGGAGATCGCCCAGGCCGTCGACCCCAAGCGCACCCGCGAGCGGGACCTGCTGGAGCTCCGGCGGATCGCCCGCACATCCGGCCCGCGGGATGCCGCGGCGCCCGGCTTCGCGGTCTCCGGCCCCGAGCCGCCGCGGCGGAGCTCGACCGCGGCGCGGTTCGCCGACTACCTGCTCGACCGGGCGCGGAACGCTGAGACCGTCCCCTCCAACCTGAGGAACCTCCAGGGCCTGCTCTCTTTCAGCTCGAACGGCGCCGACGCCCGGCTCACCTACGGCGCGTTCTTCCAGCGGTTCGCCGAGGACGAGGAGGAGAGGCACCGGACGGGCTGGACGCTCGACGCTCCGCCGGCGCCGCAGCTCGCACGGCGGATCGACCCGCGCGAGCGGCACTTCCTCCTCTTGACCCTGGGCGAGCTGGCGCAGAACGACTGGCAGTACGGCCTGCACGGGCCGGAGAGCGCGGACGCCGCGCCGGGCTCAGCCTGGAAGACGCGGCTCGGCGTCGAGGCGGGCAGGATCCGCTTCGAGCTGCGCTGCCGCTTCGCGCGCGGCGAATGGCTGTACCTCAAGGAACGCCTGAGCGAGGACCTCCAGCAGCCCGTCGCCCCGCATCCCAACCCCTGCTACCCCTCCCACGGCACCGGGCTCTACCTGGCGAACCTGGCGGCGGCGGCCGTCGGCTGGAAGCTGCGGTTGGCGCGGCAGGCGCCAGCCGGTGGCGAGGGGGAGCTCCGCTTCGCCCTCGAGCGGCACGATCCCCTGGACTGAGGCGATGCCCGATCCGTCCCGCACCGTCGTCGTGGTCGACGACAGCAGCCGGTTCCCGCTCCACGTCTGGCGCTACCTCAGCCAGTCGCTGGGCCTCGGGATCGGCTACGTCCGAACGGACGGGCGGGTGCACTGGGGCGAGCGGGAGGACGAGAAGGAGCGGTGGATCTGCGCCGTCGATCACCGATCCATCACAGGCGACGGCAGCGTCCTCAGCTCGGACGACGGCGCGATCCGCGTCCTCTGGGTGCGGGCCGACGGGCGCTGGCGGGCGGCGCTGGAGCGGGCGCTCGAGATCGCGCCCGCCGACCAGGTCATGGTCCTCGTCGACATCCACGGCGAGGGGGACTATCAGGCCCACGCGGTGCTCCACGCGGCGGAGAGGGGCGGCCGCGCCGAATGCCTGCTGGTCAGCGCCTACTCCTCGGTCTCGCAGGAGAGCGCCGGGCGGCGGATCTGGCCGAAGTCGCGCGACACGCTCAAGGAGATCGAGCGGCGGCTGCGGCCGCCGGTGATGGGCGGGGAGGGCTGGCCCGGGGGCGGCGGAGCCCCGGCAAGCCCGCGGCATGCCTGCCACCTCCTGGTCACCGGCGCCGGCTTCGAGCTGCGGAGCGGGCAGGGAGGGTTCGGCCTGCCGCATACCGCCGAGGTGCTGTCCGAGATGAAGGGTCCCTTCGACAGCTCGAGCGCGCTCGCTTTGGAGCTCCTGCCGCTCAAACGGGACGAGATCCGGCGGGCCAGCCAGCGGAGCGGGCGTGCTAGCCCTGACGCCGCGGAGACGTTCCCGGTGCCCGCGGAGGCGCGGGGAGCCTACCGGCGGCAGATCCAGGCCGCCGCCGGCATCGCCGGCGAGAAGGACCTCGACACCTACTGGGACCTGCTCCTCGAGCACGAGCTGTACAGCGTGCTGGACCCTTCGCACGCGGCGGCGAGCGGCTCGCCGCGCGACGCGCGGAAGGTGCAGGCGCTGCGCCGCGAGCGCCAGATGCGGGAGGCATTCCGCGCCTCGCTGCTGCAGTACGACTGGGGGTACCTCCGCCAGGCGCTGATCGCGGCGCGGTTGCCGTGGCGCGCCTGGCTGACCACCAACTACACCCGGTTCGCCGATCGGGCGATCGCCCTCGAAGGCGAGGGGAGGTGGCGGAGCGTGTCGACCGCGGCCGAGGGGCGGATGCTGGTCCGCGACACCTCCTCGCCGGCCGGCGGGCAGGACGGCGACCGCTATCTCTTCAAGCTGCACGGCGACATCGCTCATCTCCAGACGATGGCGATCGCCGGCAACGACAAGGACACGTTCAGCCCGCTGAGCGTGCCGATCGACGACCTCTATCAGCTCTACGAGGTCGCGCTCTCGCGCGTCACGGAGCTGGCGACCACCGCTCCGGCGGTGGTCGTCTGGCACGTCGTGGGCCATGCCCTCCGCGACCAGCGCCTCGTCGGCCTCGTGCGGCGCTCGGCGCACGCCATCCAGGCCGAGGGCCATGCCGAGGGGCGGGGGCAGGTCTTCCTGGTGGCCGACAAGGACCCTGGCGGCGTCTGCGCCCAGCTCCGGGGAGCGCTCTCCGGGATCGAGGCCACCCTCTTCGCCTTCGAGCTCACCGCCGCGCAGTACATGGCGCGCCTCGACCGGGGCGGCCTGCCAGACTTCCAGGCAGCCGAGGAATGTGGCGCCTGGAGCACCGGGATGGGCGGCAGGAAGGTGGAGTAGGCGCTCGTCGATTCGACGCCGGCTTCTTGCTCAGCCTGGGAGGCGCGGAGGGCCGGAGACATCGCGTGGAAATCTAGGCGACGCAACGCCCTCGCGTCGCGCCTCGCGGAGTCGCCCCCGGCGGAATGCCGCGGCTTTCTTCGCTCGAGCCTCGTCGGCCGGCGGTCCGAAACCCGCCGAGGCCCAGCGGCGTATTGCCGGCTAGACCTTGACAAGGGGGAGAGATGAGCTCGATCCGCAACCCTGGGAGAGTCGCCGGATTCCTTTACCTGCTTCTCGTCGTCGTCGGCCCCTTGCGCCTCCTCTACATTCCGAGCGTGCTCTTCGTGACCGGGAACGCGACCGCGACGGCGAGAAACATCGCCGCTCACGAGCTGCTCTTCCGTCTCGGCATCGTCGGCGACCTGCTCGCCGCGGTCCTCTTGATCTTCCTCGTGCTGGCTCTGTACCGGTTGTTCGAGGGAGTGGACAAGAACCTCGCCGTGCTGATGGTGATCGTGGGTGGGCTGATGCCCGCCACCCTCTACTTCGTCAACATGATGAACGACGGCGCCGCGCTGATCCTCGTGCGCGGCGCCGAGTTCCTGTCCCCCTTCGACCAGGCCCAGCGCGACGCCCTGGCCATGTTCTTCCTCCGCCTGCATCACCAGGAGAACGTCGGCGCCGAGATCCTTTGGGGCCTCTGGCTCTTCCCCCTGGCGAGCCTGGTCTACAGGTCGCGCTTCCTGCCCCGTTTCCTCGCCGTCTGGCTGGTCGTCAACGGCATCACCTATCTGGCCCTCAGCTTCACGGGCCTGCTGGTGCCGCAATACTACGACCGGGTCTTCCAGTACGCCTTCGTCCCTTTCCTCGGGGAGATCGCGATCATGCTGTGGCTCCTCATCCAGGGCGCCAGGCCGCAACCGCTGGACGCCGCGGCGTCATCGCCCGCGGCGGGCTAGGCGTGCGGCCGGAGTCGGCCACCGGCGCGAAACTAGGCCGACCAAGCCGTCGCCGCCGCCCCTCGGCGGACCGCCTGTGGCGGGCGCCAGCCGCCCTGATATTGTGCGTATCTAAAGGGATTGCTACAGTGCGCCGATGACCAAGAGATCGCTGGGCCCGGTCCTCGCCGCCTTACTCCTCGCCCTCTCGACCGCCGCCGCCGGCGCCCCCCGGCCCGGCGAGTGCCCGGCGATCCACCGGCCGATTCCCTCGGCCGCGGCGCGCCAGCACCTGCCGCCCGTCGAGGTGATGCGGTGCTTCATGTCGCTCGTCGAGATCGACGCCGTGCGGAGCTCGATCGGCCACGACGCGCAGACGACGCTCGCCGACCCGGCGTTCGCGAGCGGCGAGCTCGACCCGGACGGCGCTCTTCGCCCGCCGCTCTCCGCCTCCCAGGTCGCCGCTCTCCTCAGGATGCACGAGGTCCTCGACCCCGACATGCGGCAGGGCGCCATCCTCCGCAAGTACGTGCCCAACTCGGACGTCGGCGGCATCCTCTATGGCCGCACGGTGATCACCTCCGGCGGCGAGCCGCTGGTGGTCACGACCGACACCGTCCGCGGCTTCGTGGGGCTGGAGCGGAACACCGAGGGGCTCACCGCGGGCGCCACGGTCGCGGCCGTCGGCCTCGACTACGAGACGACGGCGCTCGGCCAGTTCACGGACGCGAGCGAGGACTCCTTCTACCGCGAGGTCTCCCTCGAGATCCTCGGCCACGGCCTCCACTCGATCCGCCACACCATGTCGGCCGAGGGGGCGAGCGCCGCCAGGATCCCCCTCGCCAAGGACCTGAGCGACGCCGCGCAGGCCGGCGCGCCCGGCCTCGCCGGCCGCTTCTTCGAGATGGACCGCCAGGGCCAGCTCAACCCCTACACCGGCCTGGGGATCTCGGACGAGCTGGTCCTCCTCGTCCTGCGCAACCATCTGGAGATCGAGGAGTACCCCCTGCACCTCAACGAGGAGGACGTGATGACGGCGTCGACGCCGCTCGCGGTGGGCGACCAGCTCCTGCGCCGCCTCGCCGACGGCCGCGAGACGCTCGTCGCCACCTACGTCGCGGCGGCCGGGCCGGACGGCACGGTAACCCGCCGCTGGGCGCTGTCGAGGCACCTGCCGCACCGGCTCGCGGTCTACTACCACGGGCTCGTCGAGCAGGCGGCGACGCGCGTCGCGGCCGCCGGCGGTTAGGCGGCGCCGGCGCCGGCCCGCCTGGCGGATCTCGGCCACGCCGGTCGACGACGGCCTGAGCCTCGCGCCGAGCGCCGGCTCTGGCCTGCCGCGTGGTGGCATGACGAAGGCGAGCGGCGCCTTCGCCGTCGCGCCTACCGGCGGGACCCTGCCGCGCCGGCGCGTGGGCAGACCGGCATTCCTCACGGAGAGAGCCTGTCGCGGCACCACGATGCCGCGCGGCGTCGTGGCGAAGCGCGGCGGCGCCCTCGTCGTGCGCCGTGGCGGCATGGCCAAAACCGCGCGAGGTTTGCGCCTCGCCACCACGCGGCACCGCCAAACCGGCACGCGGTTTGGCTTCACCACGGCGTGGTATGGCGATACCACGCCGCGGTATGGCTGTACCACGCCGCGGTATGGCCGTACCGTGCCGGGGAACGAGCGTGCCGGCGCCCGGCAGCCATAAAACCCCACCGGGTTTGGCCAAACCCTCCCGTGGTTTGACCATACCGCCACGCGGTTTGGTCATGCCGCCTCACGGCAGGCGCGAACCGCGGCAGGGTTTAGCCAAACCGGCCCGGGTTTGGCTGAACCCAGACGGGTTTGGACAAACCGGCACGGGTACGCCCCGGATACCGGGCTCGTCCGACGGGTCGTCGAGCAGGCCGCGATGCGGGTCGCGGCCGCCGGCGGCTGGGCGGGGGGCCGGCGCCGTGCGAAATTGACGCGTTGAAGGCCCAGGCATAGGATAGTCAAAGTCCCCAAGACAAGGTCTACCGGTATCTCTCCGGCCGAGGAGTCGTCCCCGTTGAGCACTCTTAGCGCACCGCCTCACCCCGGTCTCACCGCCTGATGGCGCTCAAGAAATCCGAACTCTACAGCTCCCTCTGGTCGAGCTGCGACGAGCTGCGCGGCGGCATGGACGCCAGCCAGTACAAGGACTACGTCCTCGTCCTGCTGTTCATCAAGTACGTCAGCGACAAGTACGCCGGCCAGCCGTTACGCGCCGATCACCATTCCCGCCGGGCGCCAGCTTCAAGGACATGGTCGCGCTCAAGGGCAAGCCCGACATCGGCGACCAGATCAACAAGAAGATCATCGCCCCGCTGGCCAACGCCAACAAGCTGTCCGACATGCCGGACTTCAACGACGCCGACCAAGCTCGGCAGCGGCAAGGAGATGGTGGACCGGCTCACCAACCTGATCGCCATCTTCGAGAACCCGGCGCTCGACTTCTCCAAGAACCGCGCCGAGGGCGACGACATCCTGGGCGACGCCTACGAATACCTGATGCGGCACTTCGCCACCGAGAGCGGCAAGAGCAAGGGCCAGTTCTACACCCCCGCCGAGGTCAGCCGCGATCATGGCCCAGATCATCGGCATCCGCGACGGCGAAGACCAGCGCCGACACCACCGTCTACGACCCGACCTGCGGCTCGGGCTCGCTGCTGCTGAAGGTCGGCGACGAGGCCGGCACGCCAAGGTCACGCTCTACGGGCAGGAGAAGGACGCCGCCACCAGCGGCCTCGCCCGGATGAACATGATCCTGCACGACAACCCCGACGGCGCTGATCGTGCAGGGCAACACGCTGGCCGACCCCAAGTTCAAGGACGGCGACGACGCCTCAAGACCTTCGACTACGTCGTCGCCAATCCGCCGTTCTCGCGACAAGCGCTGGAGCACCGGCCTCGATCCGCTGCACGACCCTTACGAGCGCTTCAAGCCCTTCGGCACGCCGCCCGCCAAGCAGGGCGACTACGCCTACCTGCTGCACATCGTCCGCTCGCTCAAGAGCACCGGCAAGGGCGCGTGCATCCTGCCGCACGGCGTGCTGTTCCGCGGCAACGCCGAGGCCGACATCCGCCGGGACCTCGTCCGCAAGGGCTACATCAAGGGCATCATCGGCCTGCCCGCCAACCTGTTCTACGGCACCGGCATCCCCGCCTGCATCGTCGTCGTCGACAAGGAGGACGCCCACGCCCGCAAGGGCATCTTCATGATCGACGCCAGCGGCGGCTTCATGAAGGACGGCCCCAAGAACCGCCTCCGCGCCCAGGACATCCACAAGATCGTCGACGTCTTCAACCGGCAGCTCGAGGTCCCGAGGTACTCGCGCATGGTCCGCGTCGAGGAGATCGAGAAGAACGACTTCAACCTCAACCTGCCGCGCTACATCGACAGCCAGACAGCCCGAGGACATGCAGGACATCGAGGGCCACCTGCAGGGCGGCATCCCCGCCGCCGACGTCGACGCGCTCCAGCGCTACTGGGCCGTCTGCCCGCAGCTGCGGCGCAGCCTGTTCAAGGACCGAACCGCCCCGGCTACCTCGACCTCGCCGTGGAGAAGTCGGCCATCAAGTCCACCATCTACGAGCATCCCGAGTTCGCGGCCTTCATCGCCGAGCATGAACGCCCACTTCGCCGCCTGGCGGCAGAAGAGCGCCGCGACGCTCAAGGCGCTTGAGGTCGGCTGCCATCCGAAGGAGGTGATCGCCGCGCTTTCCGAGGACCTGCTCGCCCACTACGCCGGCAAGCCGCTGATCGACCCCTACGACGTCTACCAGCACCTGATGGACTACTGGGCCGAGACCATGCAGGACGACTGCTACCTGATCGCCGCCGACGGCTGGAAGGCCGAGACCTACCGCATCATCGAGAAGGACAAGAAGGGCAAGGAGAAGGACAAGGGCTGGGCCTGCGACCTCGTGCCCAAGCCGCTCATCGTCGCCCGCTACTTCGCCAAGGAGCAGGCGGCCATCGACCAGCTGGCGGCCGAGCTGGAAAGCGTCACCGCCCGCCTCGCCGAGCTGGAGGAGGAGCACGGCGGCGAGGAAGGCGCGTTCGCCGAACTCGACAAGGTGAACAAGGCCAACGTCACCGCCCGGCTGAAGGAGATCAAGGGCGACAAGGAGGCGAAGGACGAAGCCGCCGTGCTGAACGAGTGGCTGAAGCTCAACGACGAGGAGGCCGACCTCAAGAAGCGCCTCAAGGACGCCGAGGCCGCGCTCGACGCCAAGGCCTACGCCCAGTATCCGAAGCTCACCGAGGCCGAGATCAAGACGCTGGTGGTGGACGACAAATGGCTGGCCGCGCTCGATGCCGCCATCCACGGCGAGATGGACCGCATCAGCCAGCAGCTCACCCAGCGCGTGAAGGAACTGGCCGAACGCTACGAAACCCCGCTGCCGCAGATGGCCAGCCGCGTGGCCGAGCTGGAAGCGAAGGTGAACCGCCACCTGGAAAGGATGGGTTTCTCATGGAAGTGAAGCCCGGCTACAAGCAGACCGAGGTGGGGGTGATCCCGGAGGATTGGGAAGTGTAGGCTGCTCGGCGACGATTGAGTTACGCATCGATAGCGAGGCTGTTCGCACATACTGGCGATGCGTGAATCGGACTATTCGTTGCGGCACGATCTCATATTGTCGGAATCCGCGATTATGACTAGACGATCGATTCGTCTGCGATACAACTCGCACTGCTAATCTGCAAGGAGGCTTGCTGATATCAGCGAAGCTGCTCACGAGGCGACAGTTGTTCGGTTGCGAGCGACACTGGGACGTCTGGTCAAGTTGCTACGATCAGCGAATGGTGCTAGCTGCGAATCGCACTTCGTAGAACATCAGCTTGCGCCGAACTATTTCTCTAGCTAATGCAGTCTTCAGCTGTTCGAACGTCATCCGTGAGTCGAGCTGGAACACGGTCAGCCGATACGGTCAACACAATCTGAGCTGCATTCGGCGATTTCAAGTTCCCTTCCGCCCACCAAAGCCGAACAAGAAGCCATCGCCGAGGCGTTGAGCGATGCGGATGCCCTCATCGAATCCCTGGAGCAACTCATCGCCAAGAAGCGCCAGCTCAAACAAGGCGCCATGCAGGAATTGCTCACCGGCAAGAGGCGCCTGCCGGGGTTCAGCGGCGAGTGGGAGACGAATGCGGAGCTTGGTTGGCAATCCCGACATGGATCAACGACGCGAGCTGCCGCTTCGGCAGACTCCGAACGTACTGAGTCACGACTATCGAGCGACATGGGACGGATTCATTCCTGACAGGCGACGTCGACGGACGTCATCGCACTCGGCGATGATTACTTGCGATGACGAAGATCGAGATCTCCTCGCGAGACTGGAGGCCAGTTCTGGCAGAGATCATCCGCACATACGTCAGCGATGGCGAGCTGCGTCATTGCTGACGATTGGTGAGTCGCGACGATCAACTCAGTGACGGTCACGATCATCCAGGGTTCTCGCGACTTTCACCGACGAGACTATCGGCGATGATTCTGTACTGCGTATCGGTAATGCCATGCGAAGCTGGATCGAGCCTGGTATGCAACGTGCAAGCGCATTCTCGAAGTGCATCGGTCAATGCGCATCAAGTCGCATCCCGCATCGAAGAACAAGCCGCCATCGCCGCGATCCTCGCGACATGGACGCCGAGATCGCCGCGCTGGAGACGAAGCTCGCCAAGGCCCGCAGCTCAAGCAGGGCATGATGCAGGAACTCCTCACCGGGAGGATTCGGCTGGTATGAGCACCATCGGCCAGCCCGAGCGCGCCACCCAGAACCGCGTCATCGCCCTGTTCCGCGACGAGCTGGGCTATCGCTACCTCGGCGACTGGACCGACCGCGGCGGCAACAGCAACATCGAGGAGGGTCTGCTCACGGCCTGGCTGACCGAAGAGCGGCTACACGCCGGCGCAGATCGCGTCGCCCTCCACAAGCTGCGCACCGAGGCGGACAACCACAGCCGCAGCGCTCTACGGCAACAACCAGGCCGTCTACAACCTGCTGCGCTACGGCGTGCCGGTGAAGACCGAGGCGGGCAAGGTCACGGAGACCGTCCACCTCATCAACTGGCAGCGAGCCGGAGAAGAACGACTTCGCCATCGCCGAGGAGGTGACGCTCAAGGGCGAATCACGAGCGGCGGCCCGACATCGTGCTCTACGTGAACGGCATCGCCATCGGCGTGCTGGAGCTGAAGAACAGCCGCGTCACCATCGGCGACGGCATCCGCCAGAACTCTCTCGAACCAGCAGCCGGAGTTCAACGCGTGGTTCTTCAGCACCGTGCAGTTCGTCTTCGCCGGCAACGACTCCGAGGGGCTGCAGTACGGCACCATCGGCACGCCGGAGAAGTACTTCCTCAAATGGAAGGAGGACGAAGCGGACGACAGCCGCTTCAAGCTCGACAAGTACCTGCTCAAGATGTGCGGCAAGGACCGGCTGATCGAGCTGATGCACGACTTCGTGCTCTTCGACGGCGGCGTGAAGAAGCTGCCGCGCGTGCACCAGTATTTCGGCATCAAGGCCGCGCAGGAGCACGTCCGCGCAGAAGAAGGGCGGCATCATCTGGCACACGCAGGGCAGCGGCAAGAGCATCGTCATGGTGCTGCTGGCCAAGTGGATTCTGGAGAACAACCCCAACGCCCGCGTCGCCATCATCACCGACCGCGACGAGCTGGACAAGCAGATCGAGCGCGTCTTCACCGAGGCGCGGCGAAGCCGATCAAGCGCACCAGCAGCGGCCGCGACCTGATGAGCCAGCTCGGCCAGGCCACGCCGCGCCTGCTCTGCTCGCTGGTCCACAAGTTCGGCCGCAGGGACGTGGACGACTTCGACGCCTTCATCAAGGAGCTGGAAGCCCAGCCCAGCCCGACGGTGGGCGAGGTGTTCGTCTTCGTGGACGAATGCCACCGCACCCAGAGCGGCAAGCTGCACCGGGTGATGAAGGCGATGATGCCGAACGCGGTGTTCATCGGCTTCACCGGCACGCCGCTGCTGAAGAAGGACAGGCAGACCAGCCTGGAGGTCTTCGGCGGCTACATCCACACCTACAAGTTCAGCGAGGCGGTGGAGGACGAGGTGGTGCTCGACCTCGTCTACGAGGCGCGCGACATCGACCAGCGGCTCGGCTCGCGAGGACAAGATCGACGCCTGGTTCGAGGCCAAGACCAAGGGCCTGAACGACTGGCAGAAGGACGAGCTGAAGAAGCAGTGGGGCACGATGCAGAACGTGCTCAGCTCCAAGGTCCCGCATGGATCGGGTGGTGAGCGACATCGTCTTCGACTTCAGCGTGAAGCCGCGCCTGTCGAGCGAGCGCGGCAACGCCATCCTGGTGGCGTCGAGCATCTACGAGGCGTGCAAGTATTTCGCGCTGTTCCAGAAGACGCCGTTCAAGGGCAAGTGCGCGGTCGTGACCTCCTACAATCCGCAGGCGAAGGACGTGACGCAGGAGGAGACCGGCGCCAACACCGAGACCGACAAGCAGTTCATCTACAACACCTACACCGAGCTGCTGAAGGACGTCGAAGCCAAGCCGGGCATGACGCAAGACCGAGACCTACGAGGAGCGGGCCAAGGCGCTGTTCATCAAGGAGCCGGCGAACATGAAGCTGCTGGTCGTGGTGGACAAGCTGCTCACCGGCTTCGACGCGCCGCCCTGCACCTACCTCTACATCGACAAGTCGATGCAGGACCACGGCCTGTTCCAGGCCATCTGCCGCACCAACCGGCTCGACGGCGAGGACAAGGATTTCGGCTACATCGTCGACTACAAGGACCTGTTCAAGAAGGTCGAGAACGCCATCGCCGTCTACACCTCGGAGCTGGACCACAGCGCCGGCGGCGCGACTCCGGAGGTGCTGCTGCAGGACCGGCTGACAGAAGGGCAGGGAGCGGCTCGACGACGCGCTCGAGGCGCTCGCGCTGCTGTGCGAGCCGGTGGAGCCGCCGCAAGGGCGAGCTGGAGCACATCCACTACTTCTGCGGCAACACGGAGATCCCGGCGGACCTGGAGGAGCGCGAGCCGCAACGCGCGGCGCTCTACAAGGCGACCGTCGCCCTGGTGCGCGCCTACGCCAACATCGCCGACGAGCTGGAGCCGCGCCGGCTACAGCGCCGCCGACATCGCCCGCATCAAGCAGCAGCTCGACCATTACCTGAACGTCCGCGAGATCGTCCGCAAGGCCAGCGGCGAGACGCTCGACCTGAAGCCCTACGAGGCCGACATGCGGCACCTGATCGACACCTACATCGAGGCCGACGAGCCGCGGAAGATCTCGCCCTTCGACGACATGGGCCTGCTGGAGCTGATCGTGAAGACCGGCATCGCCGAACGCCATCGCCAGCCAGCTCGGCGGGCATGAAGGGCAACAAGGACGCCATCGCGGAGACGATCGAGAACAACGTCCGCAGCAAGATCATCAAGGAGCACCTGAACGACCCGGCCTACTACGAGAAGATGTCGGCGCTGCTGGACGAGATCATCGCCGCGCGCAAGGCCAAGGCCATCGAGTACGAGGAATACCTGCAAGCGCATCGCCGAGCTGGCGAAGAAGGTCGAGGCCGGGCAGGCGGACGACACGCCCGAGCAGCTCTGAACACGCCGGGCAAGCGCGCCCTCTACAACAACCTCGGACCGACGGACGCAGGCAGCTGGCCACGTCGCAGGATCGGACGACGACCGGCTCGGAGTCGATGAGCCGTCAAGCGCGCGGCCGGACGGCTGGCGCGGCGTCCAGGCCCGCGAGCAGGTCATCAAGGCGGCCTTGTACGGCGTCTTGCAGCGATGTCGACCGAGGTCGAGCGGATCTTCCTCATCATCAAGGCGCAGAGCGGAATACTGATGGCGACGCAGATCAAGCTGGGCGACATCGCGGTGGACGTGGTGCTCAAGGACATCAAGAACGTCCACCTGAGCGTCTATCCCGCCGGCCGGCCGGGTGCGCATCTCCGCCCCGACGCGCATGAGCCTGGACACGATCCGCGTCTTCGCCATCTCCAAGCTCGGCTGGATCAAGCAGCAGCAGACGAAGCTGCGGGCGCAGGAGCGCGAGACGCCCCGCGAATACCTGGACCGCGAGAGCCACTACGTCTGGGGCAAGCGCTACCTGCTCAAGGTCATCGAGAGCGACGCGCCGCCCGCGATTGAGCTGAAGCACAGCCAGATGCTTCTGCGGGTGCGGCCGGGAACCGGCGAGGAGAAGCGGCAGGCGATCGTCGAAGAGTGGTATCGCGAGCAGCTCAAGGCGGCCGTGCCGGCCTTGCTGGCGCGAGTGGGAGCCGCTGCATGGGCGTGCAAGGTCGAGCGGCTTCTTCGTGCAGCGGATGAAGACCAGGTGGGGAAGCTGCAACCACCGCGCACGCACCATCCGCCTCAACACCGAGCTGGCGAAGAAGCCGCGGGAGTGCCTCGAATACATCGTCGTCCACGAGATGGTCCACCTGCTGGAGCCGACGCACAACGCCCGCTTCGTCGCGCTGATGGACCGCTTCATGCCCAACTGGCAGTTCCATCGCCAGGTGCTCAATCGCCTGCCGGTGCGGCATGAGACGTGGAGCTACTGACGTCGAGCTGGCGGCGAGGGCAGGCGGTCAGACGAACGGATCGACGACCTCGACTCCGGCCGGCGCGAAATCGCGTGTGTTTCGCGTCGCCACGATGAGGCCGTGAGTGAGGGCCGTGGCAGCGATCATTCCATCCAGCAGCGGCAACGTCTGTCCCTTGACCCTGAGGTCGACGACGAGGGCCGCCCAGCGGCGGGCGACCGCTGTGTCCCAAGGCAGGCAATCGACGGCCGCAACGACCGCCGCAAACCACTGCTCCAGGCGCTCCCGTCGCCGCCCGCGAGGCAGCGCGAGCACTCCGAGGCAGAGCTCGCCGAGGACGACCGAGTCGACCACCAGATCCGCCTCATGGGCCGCGAGCCATGCCACCGCCGCCGGCGCTTCCAGGAGCCCCCGGCCCGGGCCTGACTCGGCCTTCAGGCGGTCGTCGAGTTTCCTATACTCTGTGGCCGGGGGGGGTGAGTCCCCCGGCCTGGATATCCACGACCTAACTCTCGGAGATCTCGTGCGTAGAACGAAAACCGCTGCGCGAGCCCTGACCTCGGCTCTCTTCCTGCTCGTCCTATTCCGTTTCGACCCCGGCATCGCTGGCGCGGCGGCCCGGGTTGCCGCGCCGGCGCCGGAGATTGCGGCTTTCGGTTACGATGCGAAGGCGCCGCTCGACGTGCGGGTCATGTCGACCGAGATGTCGCCCGGGATCAGCCGCCAGTCCCTCACCTATGCCAGCCCGAAGGGAGGGCGGGTGCCCGCTGTCCTCATCGTCCCGGCGGGCAGGGGGCCGTTCGCCGGCATGCTCTTCATGCACGGTGCGCCGGGAGACCACCGGAAGCTGATCCCCGAGGCCGAGGCCATGGCGCGGCGGGGCGTCGTCGCGCTCCTGATCGACGCTCCCTTCGCCCGCCCGGGCCGCGCCGACCCCGCTCCCCTCCACTTCGACGAGCGGGACCGCGCCGATCAGATCCAGCTCATCGTCGACCTGCGCCGCGGCATCGATCTCCTGACCTCGCGTCCGGACGTCGATCCGAGGCGCCTCGGCTATCTCGGCATCAGTTTCGGGGGCGCCACGGGAGGTCTGCTCGCCGGCGTCGAGAAGCGCCTCGGGGCTTACGCGCTGGTGGTGGGCGACGGCGGCGTGGTGAGTCATTTCTCGGGTCCGGACGTGACCGACAGCCCGCTGCAGCGGATGCCCCAGGCCCAGGTGCGGCGGTGGCTCGCGGCGATGGAGCCCATCCAGCCCATCCGCTTCGTCGGGCGGGCCGCCCCGGCCCAGCTCCTGTTCCAGAACGGCCGCCAGGACCATGTGGTGCCGCCGTCCCATGCCATGGCCTACCAGCAGGCGGGCAGCCTGCCGAAGACCGTCCTCTGGTACGACGCCGGTCACGGCCTCGACGAGAAGGCGGTCCAGGACCGGGACCGATGGCTCGCCGAGCGGCTCGGGATCGCGGGCCGGCGCTAGCTCCCGTGGCGCAGAGGAGCGCGAGGCTCGCGGGTGGCCTCATACTCATACCTCGAAGGCGGTGCCCTCGCTGGCTTCCTGAGTCAGGTTGACGACGTTGCGAGCGGCCTTGGGCTGCATGCGCAGGAACAGCCCGCCGTAGGTACGGCCGAAGAGGAAGGGCCCCCAGATGATGTCGCTGGGCGAGGCGCCGTACTCGCCGTGCTGGTAGAGGTAGGGGAGCGAATCGAGCCGCTCCTGCACCACCGAGTCGCCGCGCGCGAGCGCCGCGTCGACCAGCTCCCGCCACGGCGCCTCGGGTGTGAACGCACCGATCGCCACCCCCTTGCCGCCATAGCTCGCCGCCTCCTTCAAGACCAGCTCGTCGCGGTGGGTGACCAGCAGGTCGCGCATCGCCATCTCGTCGCCACGGAATTCAGCGCGGCCGGGGAGGGCCTGGCGCGTCCACGGGATGTAGTGGCGGATGGTCTCCCGCTCCGCGGCGTCGAAGAGGCCCTTCTCGGCACCTGCCGAGAGCAGGGCAAGGTTGCGCTTGTCGCTCAGGATGGGGAACATCGGGCCATTGAAAAGGACGAGCTTCTCGCCCTTGAACGCGCGGTAGACGTGGCTGGGGGTCGTCTGGCAGAGCTCGAGGACGGCCTCGATCCGCCGCGTGCCAAGGTAGAGCGAGCCGCGCAGGGTCTGCAGCTCTTCGGGGTAGCACTCCGTGATCGTGCCCTGGATCCGGCCGTCCTCGGCGCAGGCGGGGGCGAACTCGCCGCGCACGTAGGCCTGGAAGGCCGCCTTGCCCTTCAACAGGCCGGATTGGCGGAGGATGACGACGTTGAGCGTGCCGTCCGCGGCGAGGCCGGCCGCGAGCGCCTCCCGGATAATGTGTGCCGAGAGCTCGCGGGTGGTGTTGGTGCAGCGGATCGGAATCCCTTCCCGGCGCAGGAACTCGGCGGTGGGCTGGATCTGCGAATGGAGATCGACGAGGGGCGCCGTCTCCCAGCCCCCGAGCCGCGGATTGACGTTGAACTCCAAACACTTGAAGCCATCCTTCGTGCCGATGAAGTCGCCGCGGGCGATCGCTCCCGCGACGCCGTTCGGCTCGGAGAGAAGAGCTCGGCGACGTCCGGCGCGGGGAGATGGTAGAAGCGGGCGATCGCCGCCGGATCGTTGCCGAAGATGAGCTGCGGGATTTTCTTGAGGAGCTCGGCGATGGCAAGGCTCGCCTGGTGCAGCTCATCGCGCTTGGCGGCGCCTAGAAAGGTGGGCCAGGACTGGAGAGAGTACTGGAGGAGATCCGGGCTCACGCGCAGCGGATCGAAGGTCGAGCGGGCGAGGAAGCGCGGATCGTCCTTCGCCGCCTCGCGGAAAGCCAAATCGTAGGGTGAGAGCGCTCCGTGGGCGGCTCGCAGCTCCTCGGACCAGCTCGTCGCGTCGGGCATGGCGGCAGATTGGACTGTGAACACTCGGCATCATACGCCGAGCGAGCGCGGGGTCGAAGCCGCCGGAATGTCGGGTACTGGGGTCCGTCCGGTCCCGAGGGCGGCCGCCCGCAGCGGACCCAACGGACCCACTACCGAATGTCGCGTTGGAATGCGGCGGGTCCCGGGCGAGAGCGTCGGCCCGGAACCCACGCTCCGCGCGTTCCAGGCCGCTCTCACCATACCGCCGCGGATGATTTGGCTCAGCCGGGTTCGGTGACGCGCGCGAGCAGCCGTTCGGCGGTCTTCGCCACGGTTTCGGCGGCGGGTGGGTCGTAGTTCGACAGCACGACGAGAGTGTAGCCGTGGTCCGCGGAGATCTCGAGGAAGGCGTTGACCCCGAGGTCGCCGCCGGCGATGGCGATCGTCCCCCGCAGAGGCGTCGCAGCGGCGCCCTGCGTCGAGGGCTGCGGGCCGCCGGTGAAGATCCACTCGGTGTACGCCGGGCCGAGGAGCTTGCCGGCCGTGAGGGCATGGGAGAGGCGGAGCAGGTCCGGAGCCGTGGCGTAACCTCCGCCCGCCGAGCTGCCCCGCTCGGGGAGGGCCTGAACGTTGGGGTGGCGTGGGCGGTCGTGCGGGCCATCGCCGTAGGTGTAGCCCACCGCCCGGTCGGGGACGCCTTCACCGCGGGTGAACCAGCCGGAGTCCGTCATGCCCGCCGGCTGGAAGATGTGATCCCGCACGTAGCTGAAGTAGTCCTGGCCGGCGACCCGCTCGACGATGGCGCCGAGCACGACGTAGCCGGCGTTCGAATATTTCTGCTGCGCGCCGGGCTGGAAAAGGAGCGGCTGGTCCACGAAGAGCGGGAAGTAGTCGTGGAGGGTGCGCAGCTTCTCCTTCGGCATCGTCTGCCAGCGGTCGTTGAAGATGTCGCCCAGGCCGGCGCTGTGATCGAGCAGCTGAGCGACGGTCACCGCCTCGGCGACGCTCTTGTTGGGGTAGTCCGGGAGGTACTTGACGAGGTGCTCAGCGAGGGAGATCTTGCCTGCCTCCGCGAGCTGGGCGATGGCGATGCGGGTGAAGAGCTTGTTCACCGACCCCAGATTGAAACGGGTGCTGACTCGGTTGGGTATGCCTCGCGGCCGATCGGCCATGCCGTAGGCGTCCTCGAGCAGGCCCCGGCCTCGCCGTTCGGCCAGCACCACGCCCGAGAACTCGTCCCTTCCGGCGAGTCGTTTGACCTCCGCCGACAGGGCGGCGACCGCCTGGGGCTCCAGCAGTGGGCCGTTGCCTTCGAGCTGCTCCGGTGTAGCCTCCCCCTCTTCCGGCTCGCGCGGTTGCAGCCGGACGCCGCCGATCAGGTGCGGCGCCTCGGGCTCGAGCTGAATGGCGAGCTCCAGCCGGCCCGGGTCGCGCTCCGGCCGCACCAGCACGGCGATGGCGAGCGGCTCGGAGTGCAGGACCCGCTCGAGGGTGAGCCCGCCCAGATCGGCGCGGAAGCGCTTCCAGCGCGCCAGGCGGGAATCGATCGGGTCGCGCGACAAGGCGGCAGCCGGGAAGTTGGCGGCGAAGAAGGCGCGGGCGACCGCGTCGTCCGCGGCGTTGTAGGCCTCGAGGAAGGCTTTGGCGCGCTGGCCCGCCGGCGTGTCGGGCAGCGTGACCGCCGCGGCGCGGGATGGTGCCGGGGTGCCGGCCGGGGTTTCCGCAGAGCTTCTCATGGGAGCAGGTGTCCTATCATTTTGCCGCCCGGCGGAAGGCCCATCCAAAGCAGCGTAGCCCGGCAACGCCAACAGGGCGCCGGCCACGCAGGCCAGCAGAGGGCGGGTCGGTAGGGTCCGGTGGGTAGACAGCGCCGACATCTCGTCTCGTATCCTCCTGAGCGCCGAGGTTATAGGGCGAGATCGGAGGACGTCGGCGCTCTCGACGTCGAGGCCCTAGGCCAGCTCGTTCGGGCCGACAGTGTAACGCGGAAGCGCCATCCGGGTTCCACTCGCGGCGAGCCGGCGCCGCGGCGGCTTGCCCTCGGCGCAGGCGCCGCTTATCATCTTTGGCCGTCCGTTCTGGACCGCGCAATGCACAGGAGAGCAAGCCATGATGCGTAGGAGTCTATTCTGCCTTGGCGTCGTGTTTCTGTTGAGCTGCAACCTCGCGGACTCGAGGCAGATGGCGCCGGCAGCCAGCGCCCCGCTGGTCAAGGTGACCGACCACAGCGCCGAGGAGCTGATCGACAAGTACGTCACGGCGATCGGCGGCCGCGACAAGTGGCGGGCCATCCATTCGGTGAGGCTGACCGGCAAGTTCCTCCGCCCGGGGATCCCGCCGGCGCCGATTACCATCGAGAAGAAGCGCCCGAATCAGATGCTGCGCCGGCTGCACGACCGCGACCTGATCTCGCAGGGGCGGGACGGGGACTCCCTGTGGGAGATCTTCCCTCCCACCGGCGTCACCAAGCCGTCGCCGATGAATCCTTCACGGGAAGGGTACTTCCGGCATTGGGCCGCGATCGATCCGCCGCTGCTGGACTACCGCGCCAAGGGGACCCAGGTGGAGCTCCTGGGCAAGGAGAAGACGGGAGCGAAGGAGATCTATGTGCTCCAGGCGACCTTCAAGGATGGCGAGACGGCGCGCTTCTACCTCGACGGGCAGAGCCATCTCCTCGTCAAGGCCGTGGAGCGCCGCACCCTGGGTGGCCAGGCCAGCGACGCCGAGATCGTGTGGAGCGATCTCCGGCCGCTGGGCGGGGTCCTCTGGGCTTACAGCGAGACGACGACCCTGAAGGCGATGAATATCCCTCAGACCATCCATTGGGACAAGATCGAGATCAACCCGGCGCTCGAAGACGGCGACTTCAAGATGCCGAAGGGCTGAGAGCCGACCTTCCCGGCCGGCCGGCCTCGGCGGCAGGCGCGGCCACGCCGGTCGGGGTGCTCCACAGGAGATTGCGGAACAGGTCGAAGTTCTCGAGGTACTCCCGCCCGCAGGCGGGCAGCGGGTAGAGCGCCGGGTCGAACGGCAGGCTCGGGTCCGCCACCTTGCGCTGGAGATAGGCATAGAGCGCCTTGTGCTCGCTCGCCGCCTCGGGCAGCTCGTCGAAGGGGATCCCGCTCTTGTGGCGCCACAGGCTGGGATTGATCGCCTCGATCATCTGCATCAGCCGCTCGGGGGTGGGCTCGGTGACGCCGCACTCCCGGTCGAGGAAGCTGGCGAGCCGCCGGCACTGTTCGACCGGTGCGCGCAGTGTCTCCTCGTAATGGATGAACACGGTGCTGGGATTGCGCTCGGCGTGGCTGAGGATGGAGAGCATGAAGTGCTGCCAGCGCAGCAGGAACAGACCGACGAGGTGAACCTTGCCGTAGAATTTCTCGGTCAGGATGAATCTTTCGTAAGAGAGTGCCGAGTGGTGGGGATTGCGCACCGGGATGATGAAGATCGGGTTTTCCCAGATCGCCTGCCAGAACGGCAGCGTGGTGCAGAGGTACGGCTCCTTCCAGGACCACGGCCGGCCCGCCGACTCCATCCTGCCGATCAGCTCCTTGGCGCGCTCGCGGTGCTTGGGATCCTGCGAGCGTTGGCGCATCAGCTCGGGAAACGATGGGTGCCAGTCGGAAAGCCCGACACTGCGCGATAAGTCGCTGAGGAAATCTTCCATCGGCATGTATTCCCAGTACCCTTGGGGATTGCTCTCGTTGCCCGGCGCGAGCTCGGACTCCTCGCCGGCATAGGCTCCCCAGCGGTGGACGAGCTCCGCGATCAGCGAGGTGCCGCTGCGGTCCACGCCCAGGATGATGATGGGGCGAAGCTTCCGTGGTGGTGTATTCACGTGTTCCTCCTCGACTCGACGGTTCAATCTAGCGGCTTTTGTGCAACTACACTGCCGTTTCTTTGTGCTACCCTATCGCAGTCCAACACAACCCTGGTGCGAGGCAGCAACCCGATTCACCCCAGGCAGTCAAGGCGACCAGTTTAAGTAATAGTTAAAGGTTTCTGTTGGTGGACACCTTCGTTCAAGACCTCCGCTTCGGCCTTCGCATGCTGGTGAAGAGCCCGGGCTTCAGCTCGGTGGTGATCATCACGCTGGCCCTGGGGATCGGCGCCACCAGCGTGATCTTCAGCATCGTCAACGCCGTGCTGTTGCGCCCGCTGCCGTATCGAGCTCCGGATCGCCTGGTCACCGTGTGGCAGAGCCTGCCCAAGGAGCAGGTCGATCAGGTGCCGGCGTCGGCGCCCAACTTTCTCGAATGGCAGGCGCAGAGCCGCACGATGGCCCTGACGGCCTTCAACCGCTCCGCCTTCAGTCTGACGGGTGCAGATCGTCCGGAGCGGCTCGATGGCGGCCTGTTGCGCGCCAATGCCTTCGAGGTGCTCGGCGTGCTGCCGATCCTCGGGCGCACGTTCCGGCCGGGCGAGGACCAGCTCGGAGCCGATCCGGTGGTCGTATTGAGCTACGGGCTCTGGCAGCGCCGCTTCGGTGGCGATCCCGGCGTGCTCAAGCGCACCATCCTCCTGAACAGCAAGTCGTATCGCATCGTCGGCGTCATGCCGCCGAAATTTCAGTTCATGGGCGCCGACGTGTGGGTGCCCCTCGCCTTCACTCAGGAGAACCTGCGCGATCGGGGCGGCTCGTTCCTGCGCGTGATGGGGCGTCTCAAGCCGGGGATCACCATCGAGCAGGCGCGGGCGGACACGACCGCCATCGCCAATCATCAGGCGGAGCTGTACCCGGACAGCAACTTCGGCTGGAGCGTCAGCCTCGTCCTGCTCAACGAGCAGGTCCTGGGCAACATTCGCCGCACCCTGTTGGTGCTCTTCGGGGCGGTCGCCTTCGTGCTGCTGGTCGCCGCGACCAACGTCGCCAGCCTGCTGCTGGCGCGGGCTACGGACCGGGTGCGCGAGATGGCGGTGCGGGCGGCACTCGGCGCGGCGCGCGGCCGGCTGATCCGACAGGCGTTGACGGAGAGCCTGCTGCTCGCGCTGCTCGGCGGCGCCGGCGGCCTCCTGCTGGCCTTCTGGGGGACGGTGGCGGTGGTCGAGATGCATCCCAACCAGATCCCGCGCGTCACCGAGACCGGTATCGACGGCCGGGTGCTCGCCTTCACCCTCGGCATCTCGGTGCTCTGCGGCATCCTCTTCGGGCTGGTCCCCGCTCTCCAGGCCACCCGTCCTCGGCTCGGCGTCTCGCTCAAGGAGTCCGGGGTCCAAGTCTCCGCCTCCCGCTTCCGCTTCGCCCTGCGCAGCGCTCTGGTGGTCGGGGAGGTGGCCTTGGCGCTGGTGCTGCTGCTCGGGGCGGGTCTCATGGTGCGCAGCTTCCGGCGCCTGCAGCAGGTCGACCCCGGCTTCCACCCGGAGCACGTCCTGGTGGCGCAGGTCACGCTGCAGCCGGCCAAGTACCCCCAGACCTTTCAGAAGGTGGCGTTCTTCCAGCAGGTCGTCGACAGCATCCGGCAGACGCCGGGGGTGGTGATGGCGGGGGCGGTCACCACCCTGCCGCTCACGCCGATGGAGATCCAGGAAGCGTTCATGATCGAAGGGCGTCCGCCGACCGGTGGACCGGCCGGGGTCGGCCTCGACCTGGTGACCCCGGACTATTTCCGCGCCATGGGCATCCCGCTGCTCGGGGGGCGCGGCTTCACCCCCTTCGACCGCGCCAACGCCCCCAAGGTGGCGATCATCGACGAAGGGTTGAAGCGCCAGTTCTTCCCGGCTGAAAACCCCCTCGGTAAGCGCATCCTGATCCCCGGGGTGAGCAAGGAATGGCGCGAGATCGTCGGCGTCGTCGGCGGAGTGCGGCACTACGGCCTGGACAGCGCCATCCGGCCGCAGCTCTACGTGCCGCTCGCCGAGTACAGCGAGAACTTCATGACCTTGGTCGTGCGCGGCTCCCGCGACCCGCTGCAGCTCGCCTCGGTGGTGCGGGCGGCGGTCTGGCGTGTCGACAAGGACCAGCCGATCGCCAAGGCTCAGCGCCTCGAGCAGCTCCTGGCCGATTCGATCTCGCAGCAGCGCTTCAACAGCGATCTGATGCAGCTCTTCGCCCTGCTCGCCCTGGTTCTGGCGGCGGTCGGCATCCATGGGGTCATCGCCTTCTCCGTCACCCAGCGGACCCACGAGATCGGCGTCCGCATGGCTCTCGGATCGGAAAAGGGGAGGGTGCTGCGGCTCATCCTCGGCCACGGCATGCGCCTGGTGCTCGCCGGCCTCGTCCTCGGCTGGATCGGCGCCCTGGCGCTGACGCGGGTGCTGTCGAGCATGCTCTTCGGCATCGAGGCGACCGATCCGATGGTCTTCGCCGTCGTCCCGCCGCTGCTCGTGTTGGTGGCGTTCGCCGCCGCGTACCTGCCGGCCCGGCGCGCCACTCGGGTCGACCCCGCGGTGGCCCTGCGCTATGAGTGAGCGGGCGGGCGCGGGCCGAGCGGAGAGGGCGCGGAAGCTCCGCTCGGCGGGGGAGGCGCGGGAGAGACGTGGCGGCCCATGAGCGGCTCACCGGATCGCCGCAACGGCGCGCCGTCCAGCTTCGTTGACGTCGTTCGGCGACACGCCGCCGCCCAGGGGGACGCGCCGGCCTTCACCTTCCTGCTCGACGGCGAGGTCGAGTCCGAGCGGCTGAGCTACGCCGAGCTCGACCGCCGCGCCGCCGCGGTGGCCGCGCGGCTCCAGGAGCTCGACATGGCGGGCGAAAGGGCGCTCCTGCTCTTTCCTCCGGGCCTCGACTTCGTCGCTGCCTTTCTCGGCTGTCTCTATGCCGGGGTCGTGGCCGTGCCGGCCTACCCGCCGCGCCCACGCCGCCGGCCGGACCGGCTCCGCGCCATCCTCGACGACGCGCGGCCGCGGGCGGTGCTCACCAGCTCCGTGCTGCAGGCGCGAGTGCGGGCGGTGCTCGCCGGCCTCGACGTGCCGGTGCCCGACGTCTGCGTGGCGGTCGACGAGGTCGCCTCCGACCTGGCCGGGCGCTGGCGCCAGCCAGCCATGGCGAGTGACAGCCTGGCCTTCCTGCAGTACACCTCCGGCTCGACCTCCACCCCGAAGGGGGTCGCGGTCAGCCACGGCAATCTGCTCGCCAACGAGCGCTGGATCGCCGAGGCCTTCGCGCAATCGGAAGCGTCGGTCATCGTCGGCTGGCTGCCGCTCTACCATGACATGGGCTTGATCGGGAACGTGCTGCAGCCGCTCTACGTCGGAGCGCGCTGCCTCCTCATGTCCCCGGCCGCTTTTCTGCAACGCCCGGCGCGCTGGCTGGAGGCGATCAGCCGCTACCGCGCGACGACCAGCGGCGGCCCCAACTTCGCCTACGACCTCTGCGTGCGCCGGGTGAGCCCGGAGCAGCGGGCGACGCTCGATCTCGCCAGCTGGCGGGTGGCGTTCAACGGCGCCGAGCCGGTGCGGGCCGAGGTGCTGGAGCGGTTCGCCACGGCCTTCGCCGGCTGCGGCTTCCGTCGCGCGTCGTTTCTCCCCTGCTACGGTCTGGCCGAGGCCACCCTCCTCGTCGCGGGCGGCGCGCCGGATGGGGAGCCCACCGTGCGGACCTTCGATCGGACCGCCCTCGAGGCGGGGCGTACCGTTCCCGCCGAGGGGGCTCCGGGGCGGGCGCTGGTCGCCTGCGGCCGGCCGCCGCGGGGGGCGGAGGTTCGCATCGTCGACGCCGTCACGCTCCTTGCGTGCCCGCCGGATCGGGTGGGGGAGATATGGGTCGCCGGTCCGGCGGTCGCCGGCGGCTATTGGAACCGGCCGGCGGAGACCGCCGCGAGCTTCGGTGCGCGCCTCGCCGAGCCCGCCGGCGGGGCCTATCTCCGCACCGGCGATCTCGGCTTCCTCGCCGACGGCGAGCTCTTCGTCACCGGCCGCCTCAAGGACCTGATCATCCTGCGCGGGCGCAATCATTATCCGCAGGACATCGAGGCCACTGCGGAGCGCAGCCATGCCGCCCTGCGCCCCGCTGGCGGGGCCGCCTTCGCCGTCGATCTCGGGGGAGAGGAGAGGCTGGTCGTGATACAGGAGCTCGAGCGCGGCCAGGAGGCGGAGAGCGCCGTCGCGGCCGTGGCCATCCGGCGGGCGGTCGCCGAAGAGCACGAGGTCGGCGTTCACGAGGTCGTGCTGCTCGCCGCCGGAACCCTGCTCAAGACGTCGAGCGGCAAGGTCGAGCGCCGCGCCTGCCGGGCAGCCTACCTCGCCGGCGATCTCGCGGCGCTCGGCCGGAGCCGCGAGGAGCCGGAGCCGGAGACGCTGGAAGCCCCACTGGAACCTCCAGAGGATGCGCTGCCGCGCGGCGCCGAAGGGGAGGTGCTGCGGGCGGCCGGTGCCGCGGATCGCCGGCGGCTGCTCACCGGCTATCTGATGCGGCGCCTGCACCTCGCCGAAGACGAGCCGGCGGGCGAGCCGTTCTCCCGGCTGGCCCTCGACTCCCTGCAGGCGATCGTCATCCAGAATGCCATCGAGGGGGAGCTGGGCGTCCGCCTCGGCGTCGCCACCTTGCTCGAAGCTGAGAGCCTGGATGCCGCGGTGGACGAGATCCTCCGCCGCTTCGCCGGCGAGCCGCCGCCGGCCCATGAGCCGCCCCATGAGCTGGCCGGCGAGTCGGTCGATGCGCCGGCCGGCGATGAGGCGGGTGACGGTGAGGTGCTGGCGGCGAGCTATGGGCAGCGGGCGCTCTGGTTCCTCGAGCAGCTGGCGCCCGGCAGCGGCGCCTATACCATCGCCGCGGCGATGCGCGTGCGCCCGGCCCCGCACCCCGGCGTGCTGGCGCGGGCGCTCGCGGCGCTCGGCGAGCGGCATGCGGCACTGCGCACCACGTTCGCGGCCGGTCCCCACGGTCCGCGCCAGCGGATCCGCCCGCAGGCTGCGCCCGCGCTGTGCGAGGAGGACGGGCGAGAGCTCGACGAGGACCGCCTCCGCCAGCGCCTGCTCGCCGAGGCGAGCCGGCCGTTCGACCTCGAGCGCGGTCCGCTGCTGCGCCTGCTCGTCCTCTCGCGCCCGGGCGGCGAGGCGGTGCTCCTGCTCACCGTCCATCATCTGGTCGCCGACTTCTGGTCGCTCACCATTCTGGCGCGCGAGCTCGGCAGGCTGTACAGCCAGGGGATGGGTGGGCCGGCGGCGGAGCTGCCGCGGCTGCCGCGGGACTACGGCGACTATGTGCGCTGGCAGCAGCGGCTGCTGGCGAGTGACGAGGGGGAGCGGCTGTGGGCCTTCTGGCGCGAGGAGCTCGCCGGGAGCCTCCAGGACCTCGATCTTCCGGTCGACCGCCAGCGGTCGCCGGCGGCGAGCCGGCGCGGCGGGAAGGTCACCGTGCGCTGGGAGAACGGGCTCGCGGCAGGGCTCCGGGCCCTCGGGGCAGCGCAGCGGGCGACGCTCTACGTCACAGTGCTCGCTGGCTTCACGGCCCTCCTCGCGCGCCACAGCGGCCAGACCGATTTCCTGGTGGGCTCGCCCGCCACGGGCCGCAGCGGGGCGGAGTGGGCCGGCGTCGTCGGCTACTTCGTCAACCCGCTGCCGTTACGCGCCGACCTGGGCGGCGATCCCACCTTCGTCGAGCTGCTCGGACGGATGAAGCGACGCTCGCTCGCCGCCGTCCGTCACCAGGACCTGCCTTTCGCCGTGCTGGTCGAGAAGCTGCGCCCCGGACGCGATGTCGCGCGCTTCCCCCTCTTCCAGGCGATGCTCGTCTGGCAGCGAGCGCAGGTCGCGGACCTCGAGGGATTGGTCGCTCTGGCCCTCGGCGAGGCCGGCGCCGACGTCGCTCTGGGCGATCTCATCCTGAGCCCTCTCGCGCTCTCGCTGCCGGTGGCACAGTTGGACCTGAGCCTCGCGGCGGCCGAGCTGGCGGACGGCCTGACCATGGCTCTCCAGTACAGCACGGAGCTCTTCGACGGGGTGACGATGGATCGCCTGCTGGGTCATCTGCGGACCCTGCTGTCGGCGGCGCTGGCGGATCCGGGCTGCCGGTTGGCGGAGCTGCCGCTGTTGTCGTCGGCGGAGCGCCAGCAGCTGGCTGTGGAGTGGAACGCGACGGCGGTGGACTGGCCGGAGGAGACGATCCACGGGCTGTTCGCGGCGCAGGCGGCGCGCACGCCGGAGTCGGTGGCGGTGGTCTGCGGCGAGCATCGGCTGTGCTACGCGGAGCTCGACCGTCTGTCGGAGGGTCTCGCGGTCCGTCTGCGGCGGCAGGGGGTGGGTCCGGAGGTGCGGGTGGGGGTGCTGTTGCCGCGCCGCTGCGAGCTGCTCTGGAGTCTCCTCGGTGTGCTCAAGGCGGGCGGGGCGTACGTGGCGCTCGATCCGGAGTATCCGTCGCAGCGGCTGGTCTGGATGCTCGCGGACGCGAGAGCGGCCGTTCTGGTGACGACGGCTGAGCTCTCCGGTCTGGTGACGGCTCTGGAGTCGGCTCGGCCCGGGCGAAAGCTGCCGCGGCTCCTGGTGGAGGAGTTCGTGGCGGGGCCGGAGCCGGCGGCCGAGGCGGAGCGGGCGGCGGGGCCGGCGGCGGAGGCTTCGTCGGGGAACCTGGCCTACTTGATCTACACCTCGGGCTCGACGGGTCGTCCGAAGGGGATCGCGGTCGAGCATCGCAACGCCTCGGCGCTGCTGCATTGGAGTCGTGAGCAGTTCTCGGCGGTCGGAGCTGGGGGGCGTCTTCGGCTCGACGTCGGTGGGTTTCGACGTCTCGTCGTTCGAGCTGTGGGCGCCGCTGGTCTGGGGCGGCACGCTGCTGTTGGCCGGGGACGGTCTGGATCTGGTCTCGCTGCCGTCGCGCGGGGAGGTGCGGCTGGTCTGCATGGTGCCGTCGGTGATGGCGGAGCTGGTGCGCGAGGGGTTGCCGTCGTCGGTGGGTACGGTGGGGTTCGGGGGTGAGGCGCTGTCGGGCTCGCTGGTCGAGCAGGTGTACGCGGCGGGGGTGTCGCGGGTGCTCAACCTGTACGGTCCGGCGGAGAACACGACGTACACGACGTGGGATGTGGTGGCTCGTGGTGAGGCTCGTCCGTCGATCGGTCGTCCGGTGTCGGGGACGCGGGTGTACCTGCTGGACGGGGATCTGCGTCCGGTGCCGTTGGGGGTGGTGGGAGAGCTGTACGCGGGGGGTCGCAGCCTTTCGCGGGGCTACTTCGATCAGCCGTCGCTGACGGCGGAGCGGTTCGTGCCGGACGGTTGGGGATTGGAGGTGGGGGGGCGTCTGTACCGTACGGGTGACCTGGGTCGTTGGTTGGGGGACGGCCGGATCGAGTACCTGGGCCGCGCCGACCAACAGGTGAAGGTGCGGGGTTTTCGCATCGAGCTGGGGGAGGTGGAGTCGGCTCTCCTGGAGCGGCCGGGAGTGCGCGAGGCGGCGGTGGTGGTGTCTCGGGAGGGCGATGGGGGTCCGCGCCTGGTGGCCTACGTGGCGGTGGGGGAGGGTGTGGAGCCGGAGTCTCTGCGCCGGGCGCTCGGGGAGCGTCTGCCGGTCTACATGGTGCCGCAGGGTTGGGAGGTGCTGGTCACGCTGCCGCTGTCGCCGAACGGCAAGGTGGATCGTCGGGAGCTGGAGCGGCGGGCGTCGAGGCGGGATTGGGGTGGGTCGGGGGAGGGCTACGTGGCGGCGCGGACGCCGTTGGAGGAGCTGGTGGCGGGGGTGTGGGAGGAGGTGTTGGGGGTCGCGCGGGTGGGGGTGGAGGACGACTTCTTCGCTCTCGGGGGTCACTCGCTCCTGGCGACGCAGGCGGTGTCGCGGCTGCGCCGGGCGCTGAGCGTGGACCTCGGAGTGCGGGACCTGTTCACCGCGCCGACGCCGGCGGCGATGGCGTCGCATCTGGAGCGGGCGCGGGGGGCTGGCGAGCTCTCTTCGGCGCCGTCTTGGTCGCGGCGGTCGTGGCGGGGGGAGTCGCCGCCGCTGTCGTTTGCTCAGCAGCGGATGTGGTTCCTCGACCAGCTCGAGCCGGGGAGCACGGCATACACGATCGCGCAGGTGGGATGGGCCTCCGGGTCTCTGGATGCGGTTCGTTTCGTGGCGAGCCTGGAGGGGGTGGTGCGCCGGCACGAGGTGCTGCGGTCTCGGGTGAGGGTGGAGGAGGGCCGTCCGGTGCAGGCGATCGCCGCGGAGGGCGGCCTGGCGTGGTGGGGGGTGAGCGTCGAGGGGTTGGAGCGTGGGCTGCGGCGAGGGGAGGCGCGGCGTCTGTTGTCAGAAGCGGCGCGGCGTCCGTTCGACCTGTCGCAGGGTCCGCTGGTGCGCCTGCTGCTGGTGGATCTGGGGGAGGGCGTCTGGGGCCTGGGTCTCTGTCTCCACCACATCGTGGCGGACGGCTGGTCGATGGGCGTGCTGGTGCGGGAGCTGGGCGAGCTGTACCGGTCGCTCGGCGGGCGGTTGGGCGAGGAGGGTGGCTCGCGGTTGGCGGAGCTGCCGCTGCAGTACGGGGACTACGCGGCGTGGCAGCGGGATTGGCTGACGGGGGAGGTGCTGGAAGGGGAGCTCAGCTACTGGCGCGAGCGGCTGGCGGGGGTGCCGGTGCTGGAGCTGCCGGGGGACCGTCCGCGTCCGGCGGTGCAGCGCCCGCGTGGTGCGCGTCGGCGGGTGGAGCTGGGCGATGAGCTCAGCGGGAGGATTCGGGAGTCGGCGCGGCGGGCGGGGGCGACGCCGTTCATGGTGCTCCTCGGGGCCTTCGCGGCGCTGCTCTCGCGCTGGTCGGGGCAGGGGGATCTGGCGGTGGGGACGGCGGTGGCGGGGCGCGGCCGGTTGGAGACGGAGGGACTGATCGGGCTCTTCGTCAACACCCTGGTGCTGCGCCTGAAGCTGGCGGAAGAGGAGGGTTTCGCGGCGCTGCTGGGGCAGTCGCGCGAGGTGGTGCTGTCGGCGCACGAGCACCAGGATCTGCCGTTCGAGCGTCTGGTCGAGGAGCTGTCGCCGGAGCGCAGCCTGTCGCACGCGCCGCTGTTCCAGGTGATGCTGGTGCTGCAGAACGCGCCGCTGCCGCCGCTGTCGCTGTCGGGGGTGACGGTCGAGCTCGAAGAGCCGGAGGTCCAGGCGGCGAAGTTCGATCTCACCCTCTCCCTCTCTGAAGGCCCGCGCGGCCTCGCCGGCTTCCTCGAGCACAGCACGGAGCTCTTCGACGGGGTGACGATGGATCGCCTGCTGGGTCATCTGCGGACCCTGCTGTCGGCGGCGCTGGCGGATCCGGGCTGCCGGTTGGCGGAGCTGCCGCTGTTGTCGTCGGCGGAGCGCCAGCAGCTGGCAGTGGAGTGGAACGCGACGGCGGTGGACTGGCCGGAGGAGACGATCCATGGCCTGTTCGCGGCGCAGGCGGCGCGCACGCCGGAGTCGGTGGCGGTGGTCTGCGGCGAGCATCGGCTGTGCTACGCGGAGCTCGACCGTCTGTCGGAGGGTCTCGCGGTCCGTCTGCGGCGGCAGGGGGTGGGTCCGGAGGTGCGGGTGGGGGTGCTGTTGCCGCGCCGCTGCGAGCTGCTCTGGAGTCTCCTCGGTGTGCTCAAGGCGGGCGGGGCGTACGTGGCGCTCGATCCGGAGTATCCGTCGCAGCGGCTGGTCTGGATGCTCGCGGACGCGAGAGCGGCCGTTCTGGTGACGACGGCTGAGCTCTCCGGTCTGGTGACGGCTCTGGAGTCGGCTCGGCCCGGGCGAAAGCTGCCGCGGCTCCTGGTGGAGGAGGTCGTGGCGGGGCCGGCGGCCGAGGCGGAGCAGGCGGCGGGGCCGGCGGCGGAGGCTTCGTCGGGGAACCTGGCCTACCTGATCTACACCTCGGGCTCGACGGGTCGTCCGAAGGGGATCGCGGTCGAGCATCGCAACGTCTCGGCGCTGCTGCATTGGAGTCGTGAGCAGTTCTCGGCGGTGGAGCTGGGGGGCGTCTTCGGCTCGACGTCGGTGGGTTTCGACGTCTCGTCGTTCGAGCTGTGGGCGCCGCTGGTCTGGGGCGGCACGCTGCTGTTGGCCGGGGACGGTCTGGATCTGGTCTCGCTGCCGTCGCGCGAGGAGGTGCGGCTGGTCTGCATGGTGCCGTCGGTGATGGCGGAGCTGGTGCGCGAGGGGTTGCCGTCGTCGGTGGGTACGGTGGGGTTTGGGGGTGAGGCGCTGTCGGGCTCGCTGGTCGAGCAGGTGTACGCGGCGGGGGTGTCGCGGGTGCTCAACCTGTACGGTCCGGCGGAGAACACGACGTACACGACGTGGGATGTGGTGGCTCGTGGTGAGGCTCGTCCGTCGATCGGTCGTCCGGTGTCGGGGACGCGGGTGTACCTGCTGGACGGGGATCTGCGTCCGGTGCCGTTGGGGGTGGTGGGAGAGCTGTACGCGGGGGGTCGCAGCCTTTCGCGGGGCTACTTCGATCAGCCGTCGCTGACGGCGGAGCGGTTCGTGCCGGACGGTTGGGGAGTGGAGGTGGGGGGGCGTCTGTACCGTACGGGTGACCTGGGTCGTTGGTTGGGGGACGGCCGGATCGAGTACCTGGGCCGCGCCGACCAACAGGTGAAGGTGCGGGGTTTTCGCATCGAGCTGGGGGAGGTGGAGTCGGCTCTGCTGGAGCGGCCCGGAGTGCGCGAGGCGGCGGTGGTGGTGTCTCGGGAGGGCGATGGGGGTCCGCGCCTGGTGGCCTACGTGGCGGTGGCGGAGGGTGTGGAGCCGGAGTCTCTGCGCCGGGCGCTCGGGGAGCGTCTGCCGGTCTACATGGTGCCGCAGGGTTGGGAGGTGCTGGTCACGCTGCCGCTGTCGCCGAACGGCAAGGTGGATCGTCGGGAGCTGGAGCGGCGGGCGTCGAGGCGGGACTGGGGTGGGTCGGGGGAGGGCTACGTGGCGGCGCGGACGCCGTTGGAGGAGCTGGTGGCGGGGGTGTGGGAGGAGGTGTTGGGGGTCGCGCGGGTGGGGGTGGAGGACGACTTCTTCGCTCTCGGGGGTCACTCGCTCCTGGCGACGCAGGCGGTGTCGCGGCTGCGCCGGGCGCTGAGCGTGGACCTCGGAGTGCGGGACCTGTTCACGGCGCCGACGCCGGCGGCGATGGCGTCGCATCTGGAGCGGGCGCGGGGGGCTGGCGAGCTCTCTTCGGCGCCGTCTTGGTCGCGGCGGTCGTGGCGGGGGGAGTCGCCGCCGCTGTCGTTTGCTCAGCAGCGGATGTGGTTCCTCGACCAGCTCGAGCCGGGGAGCACGGCGTACACGATCGCGCAGGTGGGATGGGCCTCCGGGTCTCTGGATGCGGTTCGTTTCGTGGCGAGCCTGGAGGGGGTGGTGCGCCGGCACGAGGTGCTGCGGTCTCGGGTGAGGGTGGAGGAGGGCCGTCCGGTGCAGGCGATCGCCGCGGGGGGCGGCCTGGCGTGGTGGGGGGTGAGCGTCGAGGGGTTGGAGCGTGGGCTGCGGCGAGGGGAGGCGCGGCGTCTGTTGTCAGAAGCGGCGCGGCGTCCGTTCGACCTGTCGCAGGGTCCGCTGGTGCGCCTGCTGCTGGTGGATCTGGGGGAGGGCGTCTGGGGCCTGGGTCTCTGTCTCCACCACATCGTGGCGGACGGCTGGTCGATGGGCGTGCTGGTGCGGGAGGTGGGCGAGCTGTACCGGTCGCTCGGCGGGCGGTTGGGCGAGGAGGGTGGCTCGCGGTTGGCGGAGCTGCCGCTGCAGTACGGGGACTACGCGGCGTGGCAGCGGGATTGGCTGACGGGGGAGGTGCTGGAAGGGGAGCTCAGCTACTGGCGCGAGCGGCTGGCGGGCGTGCCGGTGCTGGAGCTGCCGGGGGACCGTCCGCGTCCGGCGGTGCAGCGCCCGCGTGGTGCGCGTCGGCGGGTGGAGCTGGGCGATGAGCTCAGCGGGAGGATTCGGGAGTCGGCGCGGCGAGCGGGGGCGACGCCGTTCATGGTGCTCCTCGGGGCCTTCGCGGCGCTGCTCTCGCGCTGGTCGGGGCAGGGGGATCTGGCGGTGGGGACGGCGGTGGCGGGGCGCGGCCGGTTGGAGACGGAGGGACTGATCGGGCTCTTCGTCAACACCCTGGTGCTGCGCCTGAAGCTGGCGGAAGAGGAGGGTTTCGCGGCGCTGCTGGGGCAGTCGCGCGAGGTGGTGCTGTCGGCGCACGAGCACCAGGATCTGCCGTTCGAGCGTCTGGTCGAGGAGCTGTCGCCGGAGCGCAGCCTGTCGCACGCGCCGCTGTTCCAGGTGATGCTGGTGCTGCAGAACGCGCCGCTGCCGCCGCTGTCGCTGTCCGGGGTGACGGTCGAGCTCGAAGAGCCGGAGGTCCAGGCGGCCAAGTTCGATCTCACCCTCTCCCTCTCTGAAGGCCCGCGCGGGCTCGCCGGCCGGCTGGACTACAACACCGACCTCTTCGACGCCTCCACGGCCGCTCGGCTGATCGGCCACTTTGAAACGCTCCTCGGCAACTTCCTCGCCCGGCCCCAGGAGCCCCTCTCCACCCAGCCGGCGCTGAGCGCCGCCGAGTACCGGCAGGTCGTCGCCGAGTGGAACGATACCGCCGTCGAGGAGGTCGCCGAGCCTCTCTTCTTCCGCCACTTCGAGCGGCAGGCGGCGTCCCGCCCGGCCGCCGTCGCCGCGATCTGCGAGGAGGAGGCGATCACTTATGGCGAGCTCAACCGGCGCGCCAACCGGTTGGCCCGCCATCTGCGACGCCTCGGCATCGGGCCCGAGATCCCGGTGGTCCTCTACCTCGAGCGTTCGCTCGCGGCTCTCGCCGGGCTGTTGGCCATCGCCAAGGCGGGAGGGGCGTACGTGCCGCTCGACCTCGCCACCCCGCGGGCTCGGCTGCGCTTCGTCCTCCACGACACCGGCGCTCCGGTCGTCCTCACCCAGCGTTCGCTGCTGCATCGGCTGGAAGGCTGCTCCGCGCTGCCGATCGCGCTCGACTGTTGCGAGGACGATAGGGCGCTCGCCGGGCTGTCCGCGGAGGATCTCCCGTCCGCAGCCGCGCCGGAGAACCCGGCCTACGTGATCTACACCTCGGGCTCGACGGGCCAGCCCAAGGGCGTCGTCGTCGAGCACCGTCAGCTCGGCCACTACCTGGCGGCGATCGGCGAGCGTCTTGAGCTTCCCGCGGGGGTGAGCTTCGCCGCCGTCTCGACGCTCGCCGCCGATCTCGGTCACACCGCCGTCTTTCCGAGCCTCACGACCGGCGGCTGCCTGCATTTGATCTCGCCCGACCGCGCGACCGATCCGCCGGCCCTCGCCGAGTACCTGGCGAGCCACCGCATCGACTGTCTGAAGATCGTCCCTTCCCATCTCGCCGCGCTCTGTGCCGCATCGCCCGAGGCGAGGGTGGTGCCGCGGCGCTGGCTCGTCCTCGGCGGCGAGGCCGCGAGCTG
>CAWCYZ010000005.1:0-13982 GCA_963799925.1 uncultured Acidobacteriota bacterium
GCTCCACGGCCTCGACCGGCGGCTCCGGGCGCCCCGTGGGGGCCGGCGGCCTCGCTCCCCTCGAGGCGGTTGCTGGGAGAAGGGCGGCCGCACCCTGGTCCTCATCTTGCAAAACCCGCTGCTCGGCAAAACCCCCGGCGGAGTCTGGGGCGTCGAGGGTCTCGCCTCGCAGCCGGTGCCGATCGAGGTCGAGCTCGCCGGCGAGGTCTCGGGGAGCTGTCGACGAGCGGGAGCGGCCGGACCGGGGCACGGGGCCGTCGATTCCGCTTCACGTTCGCCGCCGACGAGGCGGTATTCCTCAGCTTTGCCGGCCCGCCGCCGCGGGCGAGCCCGGAGCGGCCGGGCTCCTAGCGGCGCGGACGGTTTCCTCGGAATGCGCGGGCCGCCGAACGGCCGCAAGGGAGGACATGAACAAGCCCGTCGACGAAATGGCGCCGCGACCCCCGGACGTCCTGACACCCGTCCTGACGCCCGTCCCGAACCCCGGCCCCGGCCCGATGTCCAGAGCCGGCTCCGCCGCATCGACCTCGCGGCCGAGCCCGCCGCTGCGTGTCGCCCTGGTGGGTGCCGGCTACGTCGCCCGCTTCCATCTGGAGATCCTCAAGGCGCTCCCCGGCGTCGAGGTGGTGGCGGTCGCCGACCTCGACCGCGACCGCGCCGCCGACGCGGGCCCAGTGGGGGGTCCCCCACGCCGTGACCTCGGTCGACGAGCTGCCGGCGCTCGAGGTCGAGATCGCCCACGTCCTCACCCCGCCCGACCACCACGTGGCGGTCACCCGGCAGCTCCTCGAGCTGGGGATCGGCGTGCTGCTGGAGAAGCCGGCGGCGCTCGACTCGAACGCCGTCCGCGAGCTCGGCCGGCTCGCCGCCCACCGCGGCCTGCCGCTCGGGGTCAACCACAACAGGTCTTCCACCCCGCCTTCGCGCGCCTGCTGCGCGAGGTGCGCGCGGGGCGGATCGGCCGTGTCGAGCACGTCCAGCTCTGCTTCTCGGTGCCGCTCGCCCAGCTCGCCGCCGGCGACTTCTCGCACTGGATGTTCCGCGCCCCGGAGAACATCCTCTTCGAGCAGGGGCCGCACCCGATGAGCCAGGTGCACGCGCTGGCGGGGCCGGTCCTGACGGCCACCACGACGCTCCTCCAGACCCGCGAGCTGGCGCCCGGACGGCCGTTCCACGAGCGCTTCCTGATCGCCGCCCGCGGCGAGCGCGCCACGGCCGAGATCTATCTCGCCTTCGGCGCCACCTTCACCCGCAGCACCATCCAGGTCCTCGGCTTCGACGGCTCTCGAGGCCGACCTCGCCCACGACCTCTTCGCCGGCGAGGAGAAGACGCCCTGGCTCGACTTCTGGAACAGCTTCCTCGCCGGCTGGCGGCGCGGCGCCGCCATGCGCCGCGGCGCCCTCGGCGGCCTCTCGCGCTACGGCCGCTACACCCTCGGGCTCGGCCGCCGCGACGACCCCTACTTCGCCGGCATGCGCGAATCGATCCGCGCCTTCTACGATGCCGTCGCCAGCGGCGCGCCGCCGCCGGTGACGCCGCTCAGGCGGCCGAGGTGCTCGCCTGGTGCGAGGCCGTCGCGGCCGAGGTGCGGCGGCCGCGAGCCGACCTCCGCCAGGGCCGCGACGGCCAGGCGCCGCATCGGGTGCCCGCGCTCCCCCCGCCGGTCGGACCGGCACGGCACGGCGAGATCGCGGTCCTCGGGGCGAGCGGGTTCATCGGCCGCCGCCTCGTCGCCCAGCTCCTGGCGCAGGGAGCGCCGGTCACCGCCGTCACGCGGCGGCCGCAGGGGCTGCCGCCCGAGCTGCTCGCGGCGGCGGCGCCCGGCAGCCAGGCGTTGCCGCTGCGCGTCGTCGCCGGCCGCCTGGAGGACCCCGAGAGCTTGACCGCCGCCATCGCCGGGGCCGAGGTCGTCGTCCACCTCGCGACCGGCTCCGGCGAGACCTGGGAGCAGGTGCGCCGTGCCATGGTCGACGGCTCGGTCGCCGTGGCGCGGGCGGCGCTCGCCCAGGGCGTCCGCCGCTTCGTCTACGTCTCGTCGATCGCCGCGCTCTACGCCGGGGCCGACTGCGGGACGCCGGTGATCGAGGACTCGCTGGCGGTCGACCCGCGGCCGGCGGGCCGCGACGTCTACAGCCGTGGCAAGATCGCCGCCGAGCGGGCGCTCGTCGCCCTGCACCGCGAGCAGGGGCTGCCGCTCGTCATCGTGCGGCCGGGCGTCGTCCTCGGCCCCGGCAAGCCGATGCAGCACTCGGGCCTCGGCCTGTGGGTCAAGGACAATCAGTGCGTCGGCTGGGGGCTGGGCGACCACCCGCTCCCCCTGGTGACCGCCGACGACGTCGCCGACGGGCTGGCGCGCCTCGCCCTCTTCAGCGGCGACTCGCTCGACGGCACGGCGCTCAATCTCTGCTCGCGGGTGCCGCTCTCGGCGCGCCAGGTGGTCGACGAGCTGGCGCGGGCGACCGGCCGCAAGCTCATCTTCCATCCGCGGGCGCTCTGGCTCTCGCAGGGGCTCGAGGTCGGCAAGTGGCTGGTCAAGAAGGCCGGACGCCGCGACGTGCCCTTCCCCTCCTACCGCGACTTGAAGTCGCGCTCGCTCGCCCCGGCGTTCAGCTCGCCACCGCCCGCGAGGTGCTCGGCTGGCGGCCGCTCGAGGAGCGGGAGGCCTTTCTCGACCGCGCCGTCCGCGTCCACGGCGAGGCGGCGACGAGGAGCGAAGGGGCGGGGGGCGGCGGCGAGCGGGACGCGGACCCGCCGGTGGCCGGCGCGTCCGAGGAGCTGCTCGAGAGGGCGGTGGGAGGAGCCCAGCCGGAGGTCCATTGAAGCTCTGACGGACGGTCCCGGCCCAGCCTGACGGCCCGGCGGGCGATCGACGGTCTCGCCATGCCGCCCCATCTCCTCCACGTGTTCTCGAACTTCACCGCCACCGGGCCGGAGCTGCGCACGGTCGCCATGATCCCCGTGCTCGGCGGCGCCTTCGAGCACTCGATCCTCTCCCTCGACGGCCGCATGGACGCCGCAGGACGGCTGGCCGACGCCGCGCCGGTCCGCCTGCTCGCCAGCCCGCCGCGCGCCGGCTCGCTCGCCACCGCGCGGCGGCTGCGGGAAGTGATCCGGCGCCAGCGCCCGGACCTCCTCCTCACCTACAACTGGGCGGCGATCGACGCCGTCCTCGCCGCCGCGAGCCTCGGCTTCCGCCGCGTGATCCATCACGAAGAGGGCTTCAACGAGGACGAGGCGGACCACTTCAAGCGCCGGCGGGTGCTCGCCCGGCGCGTGCTCCTGCCGCGCGTTCACCGCGTCGTCGTCCCCTCGCACCGGCTGCAGCGGATCGCGACCGACCTCTGGCGGCTCGGTCCCGAGCGGGTGGCGCTGATCCCCAACGGCGTCCCGCTCGCCTCACTGGCCGCCGGCGACGACCATCCCGCCGACCATCCCGCTGGCCATCCAGCTCGCAATCCAATCCTCCGCCGCGCGCTGGGCATCCCGGAGGGCGCGCCGGTCGTCGGCGGGGTCGGCGGCCTGCGCCGGGTGAAGAACTTCCTTCGCCTCCTGGACGCCGCCGCCGCGGTCGACCCCGCGCTCGGGCTCCACGTGCTGCTGGTGGGCGAGGGGAGCGAGCGGGCGGCGCTCGCGGCGCGCGCCGCCCTTCCCGACCTCGCCGGCCGCGTCCATCTCGCCGGCTATCGGGCCGCGCCGGCCGACTTCTATCGTGCGATGGACGTCTTCGCGCTCACCTCCGACTCCGAGCAGATGCCGGTCTGTCTGCTCGAGGCGATGGCCGCCGGCCTGTCGGTGGTGGCGACCGACGTCGGCGACGTGCGCGCCATGCTGCCGCCGGAGCAGGAGGGCTGGCTGGTGCCGGTCGATGCCGCGCGGACGGTGCCCGAGCTCGCCCGCTGCCTCACCGAGGCGATCGGCGATCCGGCGCGGCGCCGGCGGCTGGGGATCGCCAACCGCGCCCGCGTCGAGGCCACCTACACCTTCGAGGCGACCTGCGCCGCCTATCGCCAGCTCTACACCGAGGCGCTGACGGCCTGAGCCCCCTGGAACGTTCATTGCAGCGCTGCCGACCCGGTTTTCAACGCACGTCCAGCCTCCGGAGACAAGCCGGTTCCGTCATAGACCCCCAAGGAGGAAAGCGCATGGACATCGAACGGCTCAGGGAAGAGAAGCGGCAGCTCGTCGAACGCTATGGCGAGTGGACCGACCACAACATCCAGCTCGGGGGGGACCTCTACACCATCGACGAGGGCGTCGCGCCCGAGAAGCTGCGGCGCATCGTGCAGCTCGTCTCCGACGTCCTGGCGGCCGGCGGCGGGGCTCCTGAGGACATCGCCGGACCGCCGTTCGCCGGCCTCCGGGTGCTCGACCTCGCCTGCCTCGAAGGGCAGTACGCGGTCGAGTTCGCCTGCCAGGGGGCGACGGCGGTGGGGATCGAGGGGCGGGAGGCGAACCTCGAGAAGGCCCGCTTCGCCCAGCGGGCCCTCGAGCTCTCCGAGCTTTCCTTCGCCCACGACGACGTCCGCAATCTCTCTCCGGAGACCTACGGCACGTTCGACATCGTGCTCTGCCTCGGCATCCTCTACCACCTCGACGCCCCGGACGTCTTCCGCTTCGTCGAGAACATCGGCCGCGTCTGCCGGCGCTTCGCGGTGTTCGACACCTTCGTCAGCGTCGCCCGCGAGGAGCGCCACCTCTACCGCGGCAAGCCCTACTGGGGGCGGCCGATCCACGAGCACGAGGCCGAGGCGTCGCGCGAGGCGCGCCTGGCGCGCCACTGGGCCTCGCTCGACAATCCGCGCAGCCTCTGGCTCACCCGCCGCTCGCTCTTGAACCTGCTCGCCGCCTGCGGCTTCACCACCGTCCACGAGTGCCACGTGCCGGCGGAGCTCAAGAAGCCGGCGGACCGCCTCACCCTCGTCGCCTTCAAGGGGCAGCGCTGCGAGCTGCGCTCGTGCCCGAAGGTCAACGAGCTCGCCGCCCCCGACTGGCCGGAGCCGTGGCGGCCCCGCCTGTCGACCGACCAGGACCCGCGGGCGCGGCTGTCGAAGAGGATGAGCCACCTCGTCCCATCCGGCGTCAAGCGGCCGCTCAAGCGGGCGCTCCGCTCGGTCGGCGTGCTCGGCGGGAGCGCCGATCCCTGGGCCTGGGACGAGCCGTACCGCCGGCGCCGCGCGTCCGCCAAGGCAGCCCCTCCCGAGCGGCCGGAGCCTGGCCGGACGAACGATTGAGATGCGTCCCGTCCTTCGCTTGAGCGCCTTGGCGCTCGTCCTGGCCTGCGGCGCGGCGGCCCCGAGCCCGCCGAGCCCCGCGAGTCGGGAGCCTGCTGCCGAGCCGGGCGACGAGGCCGCCCCCGCCGCCCCCGCCCCGCGAGCCACGCCGCCCCTCACCGCCGCGCCGCTCCCCGCCGGCTCGAACCGGATCGCGCTCACCGTCCGCGAGACCGGCGGCGTCGCCAGGAGCGGCGAGGTCCTCCGCTCGGGCATCCCGCTGCCGCGCGCGCTGGGCCTCCGCGACCCGGCGCGGCTCGCGGTGGTCGATCCGGCCGGCAAGCCGGTGCCGGCCGAGTTCGAGGTCCTGGCGCGCTGGAGCGGCGGCCGCGACGACAGGGCGGCGCCCATCGAATGGCTGCTCGTCTCCTTCCCCGCCGCGGTCGGCGCCGGCAAGAGCGCCGTCTACCATCTGGTGACCGACGGCTCGGCGGGCGCCAACCCGGCGCCCGCCGCGCCGCTCAAGCTCACCCGCGAGGGGAACCGCATCACCGTCGACACCGGCGCCGCCGTCTTCCGGCTGGGCGGCGACAGCGGGGCGCTCTTCGACGAGGTGCGCCTCGAGGACGGCGCCCGCCTCGTCGGCGGCAGCCGGATGACCGTCCATCTGGCCAAGGACGGCGGCGCGGCGGTGGCGCACGACAAGGTCCGCGACGTGCGGATCGAGCACCAGGGACCGCTCTCGGCCGTGGTGATCGTCGAGGGGGCTTACGCCATGCCGCCGGTCGGCGGCGGCGGCCTCGGGTCGTTGCGCCGCTACGTCTTCACCGCCGGCTCGCCCACCGCCATCGTCCGCCAGTCGATCGACTGGGAGGGGAATCTCGCCGGCGGCTGCAACGGCTGCCTGGTCGCCCACGGCGCGCCCAACGGCCTCCTGCTGACCGGCCTCCGCGACGAGCTGTCGCTCGCCGCCGGCGACCCGGCCGCCGCGGGGGTCGGCGCGGCCGGCGGCATGCGGGTCCAGGCGCTCGGCGGCCGCAAGGGCGCCGAGCTCTCCGGCACCGTCGCCGCCGGACAGGAGGCGTTCGTCCGCCAGCGGCTGCGGCCCGACCGCGCGGCGCGGCTCGCCTGCGAGGTCCGGGTGGGCGGCAAGACCGATTCCTGCCAGAAGGCCGACGGCGGCGTGCTCGCCGTGAGCGGCCCGCGCGGCACCGTCGCCATCGCCCTGAACCACATGCACCGCTACGAGCCGCAGGCGCTGCGCCTCCTCGCCTCCGGCGACCTCGCCGTCGACCTCGCCGACGACAAGGTCTGGCTGGCCCACCACCAGGGGCTCTTCGCCACCCTCGCGGTCGCGGCGCTGCCGGCGCCAGAGCCGAAAGATCGGCTCGAGCGCGAGGTCTGGGCGCCGCTCGATCACCCGCTCCATGCCTGGCCCGAGGCGGGATGGTTCGCCGCCTCGCAGGCCGTCCCCGACCTGCCGGTGGGAGAGCTGCCGCGCAGCGTCCGCGGCTACGACCGCATCATCGGCGGCACGCTCGACGCGACGCTCCAGCAGGTCGACGCCGAGGGCATCTCGGGGCTCATGACCTACGGCGTCTTCCCGCGCTACTGGGGCCGCTGGGGATCGCCCGAGCTCGCCTGCCGCAACGACCCGACGCCCAACGAGCACTGGGACGACATCTTCTGGTGCGGCACCTGGACCGACTACCACAACACCCTCGCCACCGCCCCGGTCTGGGCGATGCGGACGGGCGAGGTCGAGTGGCTGGACGAGCTCGCCTTCCCGGGCGCGCTGCGCACGCTGCACACCCAGATCATGCAGTGCGCCCCCGGCGACAAGTGGTTCTACTGCGGCCAGGCGCCGGCCGGCTACGGCGGCTACCGCGCCGACTTCAACAGCTCCCACGCCTACTTCGAAAACCTCTTCCTTTACTACTGGCTGAGCGGCGATTCGACCGTGGTGGCGACGCTCCAGCGCGGCGGCGAGACGATGCGCCGTCACATGTGCGAGCTGCGCGGGCCGGAGCAGGGGCCGCGCGACGCCCGCGGCCCCGCCGGGCCCGCCTGCCCCCCGATCACCCGCTGTCCCGCGCCAGCTTCGTCGGCCGCGTCGCCTCGCAGTGGCTGGCGGTCTTCCGCTTCCTGGGGCTGGCGAGCCCCGACGCGAGCTTCTCCGCTGACTTCCGCTCCGGCCTCGCCCGCGCCGTGACCCTGGAGTACGCCGAGCCGAAGCGGGACGGCAAGAGCTACGGCGTGCTGGGCAAGATGGGCCCGGAGCCCAACACGCTCGAGAGCGAGCAGGTGTGGCTGACCGGCCTCTACGACGGCGACAACCTCTACCGCTTCGAGCTCGACAGCGGCGACGCGGCGATCGGCGATCCGCCGCTCGCCCCCAGCCGGGTGATCGCCGCCCTGGCGCGCACCCTGGTCGAGATCGAGCCCAAGGCCAACGGCGGCCGCGGCGATTTTCGCGACCTCGGCGCCCGCTGGCCGCTGCAGCTCAAGCTCGCCTGGTCGGGCGCCCGCATCGGCGGCCAGCTCACCTCGGTCACGCCGGTCGGCCGCTTCCTCTATGGGCCGGAGAAGGCGTGCTTCGCCTCCCTGCTGCTGCGCGCCGGCCGGCAGAGCGGCGACCGCGAGCTCACCGACGCCGGCAGGGAGGTCGTCGAGTTCACCCTCGACGCCGCGGGCGGGCAGATCCTGCCCCTCGGCAAGCTCGACGGCCAGTACTTCTCCCGCCTGCACAGCGGCGTCGCCGAGCTCGCCGGCTCCACCGCCGGCGCCGGGAAGGCCGTCCGGCGCGACGGCGACGAGAAAGCCGTTGGCCACCATCCCTGACGCCGTCGCCGACGCGGCCCGGGAGCCGGCCTCCGGGCCGGCGCCTCCACCCGCGCCGGCGCTCTCGGCGCGCAGCCTGCGGCGCGGCGGCATGCTGTTCGGCGCCAGCCACGTGCTGGGGATGGCGATGGGCTTCCTGTCGAGCGTCGCCATGGTGCGCCTGGCGCCGCGCTCGGAGGTGGCCTCCTACCTCCTGATCCTGCAGGCCGCGCTCGCCGTCGCCCTCGTCTTCCAGCTCGGCCTGGTCGAGGCGGCGCTGCGCTTCGTGCCGGTCTCGCGCGGCGCCGGCGGCGAGGCGGCGACGCGCGCCCTGCGCCGCCGGCTGGTGGGGCTGCAGATCGCCGTCTGGGCGGTGGTGGCGCCGCCCCTCGTCCTCGCCTGGCCGACGATCGCCCGCCGGCTCGACGCCCCGGAGCTCGCCGGCGCCGGCGCCATCCTCGTCGCCCTCGCCATGCTCGCCTCGCTCGGGCGGGTGATCGACGCCTACCTGCGCGCCTTCCGGCTCTACTCGGTCTCCGCGACGCTCACTCACGCGGTGCCGCGCGGGCTCGTCCTCGCCGCCTTCGCCGCGCTGTGGATCGCCGGCGTCCGCGGCGTCTCGTGGCTGGTCCTGATCGCCGTCTTCGTCGGCTCGCAGCTGATCACCGACCTCGCCTACGCCGCCTGCCTGCCGGCGACGGGCAGGGGCGAGGCCTCCGAGCCGCGGCTCGCCGCGCCGCCGCCGCCGGTGCGGGAGATCTTCTCGACCACCGCGGCGATGGGCCTGAGGAGCGCCGCCGCGGTGCTCATGGTCTCCTCCGACCTCTGGATCCTCTCCTGGGCGCGGAGCCACGAGGAGGTGGCGGTCTACGGCGTCGTCACCCGCATCATCCAGGTGATGGGGGCGCTGCCGCTGGTCGCCAACTTCCTCATCCCGCAGGAGTTCGCGCTGCTCTACGCCGACGGTAAGAAGGCCGAGCTCGAGCGCCTGGCGCGCACCGCGGCGACCGCGGTCGCCCTCCTCTCCCTCGGCGCGCTCGCCGGCATCGTGCTGCTCGGCCGGCCCCTCATCCGCATCGCCTTCGGCGCCGGCTACATGTCGGGCTGGGGCATCCTGCTGATCCTCTCCGCCGGCACCTTCTGGGACGCCGCCTCCGGCTCGGCGGGCTACGTGCTGCAGATGACCGGCAACCACATGACGCTCCTGCGCCTGACCGCCGCGGGCGCCGCGATCAACGCCGGCCTGAACTTCTTCCTCGCCCCCCGGCTCGGCGGCTACGGCGTCGCCGCCGCCACCGCCCTCACCCTCGTCGGCCTGAATCTCGCGATGGTGCGCGCCGCCCGCCGCCGCGTCGGCGTGCGCACCTTCGTCTATCTCGAGCCCGCCGAGTGGCGGCGGACGTTCTGGCTGATCGCGACCGGCGGCGCCAAGCGGCTGAGGTCGACGTGAGCGGACCGCTCTTCGCCATCGGCGGCGAGCAGCGCGTCGCCTTCCGCACCCAGCCCGAGTGGACCAGCTTCCGCTCGGGGCTCGTGGTGCGGGTGGACGGCGGCCGGTGCGAGCGCGTGCTCGAGTACACCTCGCCCCCGGAGCACTGCCCGGACGAGCAGCCGTCCCACGTCTTCAAGGCGGCGACGGTCGCCGGCGGCACCGCCTATCTCTGCACCCAGACCGAGGTGCTGATCTGCGACTTCCCGAGCTTCGCGATCCGCCGCGTCATCTCGCACCCCTGCTTCAACGACCTTCACCACGTGGCGCCGGCGCCGGACGGCACGCTCTACGTCGCGGTGACCGGCCTCGACGCGGTCGCCGAGCTGTCGCCCGCGGGCGAGCTGCGGCGGCTGGTGAGCGTCCTCGGCGACGATCCCTGGGAGCGCTTCTCGCCCGACGTCGACTACCGCAAGGTGCCGACGACCAAGCCGCACCGCTCGCATCCCAACTACGTCTTCTTTCCCGACGGCGACGGCCGGCCGTGGGTGACCCGCTTCCAGCAACGCGACGCACGGCCGCTCGCCGGCGACGGCCCGCCGTTCGCGATCGAGGTCCAGGGGGTGCACGACGGCCACGTCCGCGGCGGCGAGGTGCTCTTCACCACCGTCGACGGCCACCTGGTGCGCTTCGACCGCCATGGCGGCGGCCGCCGGGTGCTCGATCTGAATCCCGGCGACGGCGTCGCGCTCGGCTGGTGCCGCGGCCTGCTGCCGCTGGGCGACCGCGCCTGGGTGGGCTTCACCCGCATCCGCTACACCAACCTGCGCCGCAACCTGAGCTGGATCCGCCACGGTTTCCGCCGCAGCGAGCACCATCTCGTGCGGCCGACCCGCATCGCCCTCTACGACCTCGCGGCCGGCGCCGACGAGCGGCCGCGCCTCCTCGCGGAGGTCGATCTCGAGCCGGCGGGGATGGGGGCCGTCTTCAGCATCCACGCCGCGGCGCCCGAGGATCTCGCCGATCCCGCCGCCGCCGGCGATGGCGCGGGCGCCCCGGCCCGCGATTTGCACCGAGCGAGCCCATGACCGTCGCCGGTCTCGAGGGGAGATCCGTACCCCGCGGGGGAATCGCGGAAGAGAGCTGGACGCGCGTCGCCGGGCTCGCCCTCCTCGCCATCCTGCTCGCCGCCGCCGGCCTCCGCCTCTGGGGGCTCGGCCACGATCTTCCCTTCTCCTACTACGGCGACGAGCTCTACCTGATGAAGCGCGCCATGGCGATGGGGACCGGCGACCTCAACCCGCACTGGTTCCACAAGCCGGCCCTCCTCATGTACGTGCTCGCCTTCTGCTATGGGCTCTACTACGCGGCCGGCCGGCTGACCGGCGCCTGGGGCTCGACCGCCGCGTTCGGCGCCCACTTCCTCACCGCCCCGGGGCCGTTCCTCCTCATCGGCCGGCTGGTGGTCTGCGCCTGCGGGATCGCCACCGTCTACGCCGTCTACCGGCTGGCGCGGCGGGCCTATGGGTCGGTCCCGGCGGCGCTCGGCGCGGCGCTCGTCGCCGCGGTGCTGGTGCCGATGATCAACTCGTCCCAGGAGATCAAGAGCGACATCCCCTGCGCGCTGCTGATGACGCTCTCGCTCGGGGCCTATCTCGGCGTCCGCGAGACGGCGAGCGCGCGGCCGCTGGTCGCCGCCTCGCTGCTCGCCGGCGCCGCCATGGGCATGCACTACTACGCCATGGTCCTGCCGCCCACTTATGCCGCCTGCGAGATCGCCCGCGCCGCGCGCGCCGGGGGCGGCGCGGCGCGGCCCCTCCTCGGCCGCCTCGCCCTCGTCGCCGGCCTCTTCGTCGCCGGCTTCTTCGTCACCTCGCCCTACAACTTCCTCGACCCGAGCTGGATGCGGTCGACGGCCGGCGACTCGCTCCGCAAGCTCCACCTCGCGAAGCCGCGCGCCAGCGCCCCGGCGAGTCCCGCCGGCGGCGCCGCGGCCGCCGGCGGGACGGTCTACGAGCCCGACACCGGGGTCCGCTACCGGCCGGGGGCGCGCGCCTGGGCGGGGGCAGCCCGCCAGTTCGCCGGCGTCCTCGTCTCGCCGAACGCCATGGGCTGGGCGCTGGCGCTGCTCTCGCTCCTCGGCCTGGCGGTGGTCGTGGCGCGCCGGGAGACGCGCTGGTATGGGCTCCTCGTCCTCCTGCCGACCGCCCTCTTCTCCTTCGCGGCGGCGACGGTCGCCGCCTATCACGCGGCGCCGCGCCACTTGAACGCCGTCTATCCGCTCCTCGCGACCCTGGTCTTCCCCGGCGTCGCCTGGGTCCTCGGCCGCCTCGGCGTGCCGCCGCGGCGCCTCTCCGCCGCGACCTTGGGGCTGGTGGCGCTCGCCTGCCTGCCGAGCGCCGCGGCCGCCGCCGCGCACGACGTCACCCTCCTGCGCCGCGACAGCCGCCTGGTCGCCTATCGCTGGATCGTCGCCAACCTGCCGCGCGGCGAGCGCGTGCTGGTCGACGACTACGGCCCCGAGCTGCCGCCGGACCGGCGCGCGGTGGCGCGGCAGCAGGCGCTCCTGCCGACGCTCGCCAAGGGTCCGTTCACCCGCTCCCAGGCGATGCGCTTGAGCCTCCTCGCCCGTTTCCCGCCGCAGGACGGCTTCGACATGGACGAGCTCGGCCACCCCTGGTGGCTCGATCACGAGAAGCCCGACGCCCTGCTGCGCTCGACGCCCGCCGACGAGGAGATGGGCAATCCCTTGATCTCGCGCCAGCCGCGGACGCTCGCCGAGTACCGCGCCCAGGGCGTCCGCTACGTCGTCACCAACAGCGAGGCGCGCGACCGCTACTTCACCGGCAAGCAGTCGCACGGCGGCTTCCCGAGCTTCGTCCGCTTCTACCGGGAGCTCGCCGCGCTCCAGCCCACGAAAACCTTCGATCCGCGCGCCTGGCACGGCAAGGGGCCGGTCGTCTGGATCTACGATCTGGCCGCCGTCCCGCCGTGCGCAGCGTGCGGCCGACCAACGCGCCAGGAACCGGCGCCAGCCATGGCGGCTGCCGCTCGGGGGAGAGGATGATGATCGCGACCGACCGCAGGGCCGCAACGGGAGTCGACGAGAGGGACGGGATGGGCGCGCCGGAAGAGGCGGCCGGCGGCGAGCCGGAACCGGGGCGGGATTTCGCCTTCATCGTCGGACACCGCAAGAGCGGCAGCACCTGGCTGCTCAACCTGCTCTCCCTCCATCCGGACATCCGCGGGGTGATGGAGACGGCGGCCTTCGAGATCGCCTGGGAGCAGCCGGACCTCGATCAGCGCACCGGGAAGCTCTTCACCCATACCCCGTGGAGCAAGGGCGGCGGCCTCAAGGCCACGGCGTCGCAGCGCATGACCCATCTCGCCGCGCCCTTCCTCAAGAAGAAGAAGCCGGCGCTCGAGCTCCCCAAGGTCGACCGCCCGAGCGAGCTGCCCGACCTCGCGCTCCTCGACCAGCGCCGGCTGCGCCGCCTGCTGGCGACCACCGCCGATCCGGCGGAGTACTGCCGGCGCTTCTACCTCTTCCTGCGCGACCGCCTGGAGCCCCGCCGCTACCTCCTCGAGAAGTCGCCGAGCAACGTCCACCAGGTGGGAAACATCCGCGCCGCCTTCCCCGCCGCCAAGCTGATCGTCATCTACCGCGACGGCCGGGACGTCGTCGTCTCCGACCGCTTCTTCACCGTCGACCACCTGGGCAAGCCCTTCTCCTTCGCCGACGCGGTCGAGAGCTGGCGCCGCGACATGGAGGCCCACCTTCGCTACGCCGAGACCGACCGTCTCTTCGCCTGCTCCTACGAGGCGCTCCTGGGCCGCGGCGCGCCGGTGGTCGAGGACCTCCTCGACTATCTCGGCCTCGGCTACGACGACGCCCTGGTCGCCCGCATGATCGAGCGCTCCTCCTTCCGCTTCTACGCCGGCCGCGAGCGCGGCCAGGAGGACCGCAAGCGCTTCTATCGCAAGGGGATCGCCGGCGACTGGAAGAACAACTTCAGCCCCGAGGACCGCCGCCTCTTCAAAGAGATCGCCGGCGACATGCTGGTGACCCTCGGCTACGAGACCGGCCTCGACTGGTAGGGCGATGCCGCGGCGGCGAAGAAGAAAGCTCGCGCGCAACGCGATACAGCCGCCGGTAGAGCGGAAGCGCCGTCGGTACAGCGGAAGGATCGGCGGTAGAGCGGAAACATCGCCTGTCGAGCGGAAGGATCGGCGGCAGAGCCGAAACATCGCCTGTAGAGCGGAAGGATCGGATCTTTCCTCTTTGCGGCCGTCGAACGAGGGAAACTTTCGATGTTTCCTCGCTACAGCCGCTGAAGCGACGAAACTATCGACGTTTCCTCGCTACAGCCGCTGAACCGACGAGACTTTCGATGTTTCCTCGCTACAGCCGTTGAAGCGAGGAAACTTTGGATGTTTCTCCTCTACAGCCGTTGAAACGACGAAACTTTCGATTTTTCTCCGAGCCCGCCGCCAAGTCGCCGACGTTCAAGCCGCCAGCCTA
>CAWCYZ010000006.1:0-7100 GCA_963799925.1 uncultured Acidobacteriota bacterium
GGCTAGGCGGCGTTCGCCGCGGGCTGAAGTCTTGCCGCGGGCTCCGCCTCTTCGCGCGGTGCCTCCCGGTACCAGGTCGGGATCAGATAACCGATCACGAAGCCCAGGGTCCCGCAGAGCCCCATGATCCTGCCCAGGGGAGGCGGTTGGTGTCCGGCCTCGACATGGCTTGCCGCGAGCTGCGCGAGCCAGGGATGGACGATGAGGGCGGCGAAGAGGAGGGTGCCCGCGCCGGCTGCCGCCTCGATCCAGCGGAGGCGGCCGCGGGTCAGCTTCGGAGTCGGCTCGTCGTCGGTCATCCAGGCGACCATGAACGCGGCGGCGAAGCAGGTGACCGTCCAGGGAGCCGTGATCACGAAGTGCTCCCACGCCTCCCGCCAGCGGAAACCGTAGTGGAGGAGCTGGAAGACCAGGCGGATCGCCAGGCTCAGCACGGCGGCGAGGGCGCCGGCGGCGAAGTAGAGGGCGGTGGGGCGCATCCCGCGGTCGCTCTTCCTGCCGGCAGCCCAATGATCCTTGAGGTAGACGGCGCAGAAGGCGGAGACGCTGTAGAGGATCGCGATGAGGACGGGCCCTTCCAGGCGCTCCCCCATGCGGCTGGCGGCCGGGGCCAGGTAGAGGGACGGGATCAGCGCGACGATCCCGACCAGGCCGAAGAGAGACATCAGATGGTTGAGCGTCAGCTTGGTCTGGGTCTCGACCGCGGGATCGAAGCCCAGGCTCTCGAGCTTCGCGGCGCGCGCCCGCTGCGTCAGCCCGCACTGCAGCAGCCCCCGGCTGACGAAGGCATAGAGATCCTTGAGCAGCTCGGCGCATTCGCGCGTCAGGTCTTTCTGCACGTGCAGGACGACCTCGTCGTGCTTGCTCCGCCGGCCGTCCGGCATGTTGTGCATCCAACGCAGGCAGAGATTGACGCGCTCCCCCAGGTGCTGGCGGCGCTCCTTGAGAACCTTGAAGTCGGAGGCGAAGAGCGCCAGGAAGCCGATGAACCGGCGATCGCTCTCCCAGCTCTCGAGGTTCATCGTCAAGGTCGAGATCTTGCTCCATTGATAGCGCAGCGAATGGCTCGCCTCGAAAACCGCGGTCTCGGGGGCGAATCCCTCGCTGATCAGCCGCGATCGGACCTCGGCCTGAGCTCTCGGCGCGACGGCGAAAGCAGCCTTTTCGAGCTCCGCCGCGAGCCGGCCGACCTCATGGGGTATCGCACCCATGCGCTGGAGGCGGGCGCGGATCCACGAGTCCGCCTCCGAGAGGATGGGGATCTTGGGCAGCAGCACGGTCAACAGCAGAGCGACCAGGGGAGCTCCCGCGAAGGCCGGCATGGAGGGCAACGGCGTCACCGGCCGGAGCAGGAACCCCATCTCCTCCTGTACGTAGCGCAGCAGGGCCGGGAAGGACAGCAGGCCGAAGTAGAGGCCGAGACCCACGACCAGATAGCAGGCGACCGCCGTGTAGTAGCGCGGCGTCGTCGTCGACCAGCGGTTGGTGGGCGGCGTATTGAAACGCTCGAGGGCGGAGAACCACACGAAAACCGCACCGATGAAGATGTCGATCGCAGTCATGGCAGCGAGCCCTCCGCGAGATATCGGACCTCGCTGATCCCTGAGACGGTCGCGGTCCGAGGATTCCCCGGCGGCCGGCCGGGGCGCGTGTCGTAGCTTGTTTCAGCCTAGCGCCGGAGGGGCGGCGTCGCAAGGAAATGCGATATATCCAATATGTCCATCGGGGTCACTCACGCTCACTTCGCGCCGCCGAGGTCGAGCACGAGCTCGCCATGCGGGGCGAGAGTGCCGTGGTCGCAGCTCTTGCCGGTCAAGGCGGCGAGGCCGAGGACCACCTGGATCTGCTCCGGCAGGGTGACCAGGCAAGCGGAGTAGTCGCCGGCGGCGAGGCGCGGGATCTCGTAACGGAGAGGGTCTTGCCTGCTCGCCCCAGACATCCGCGCCCAGCTCAGGAGCGAGTCCAACGAGAGCGCTTCACCACCGACGACGATCAGAGGGATCGCCTGCGCAGGGTCCCCGAGGTCCAAGGCCGGCGTGCGGAGGACGAGGCTGCCGCCGGCCTCGTCGACCACGATCGACAGCGGATCGGGGAACGGCGCCTGCACGCGCACGGTGCGGAGCGCGAAGCCGGGCGGCATGACCAGGATCTGCAGCTCGTCGGCGGCGGCGGGAACGTCGAGACGAAAGCGGCCCGACTCGTCCGACCTGGCCTCGGAGGTGAGGAAGTTCAACCGCCCGCGGTACGTTGCGAAGAGACGGGCGCCGGCAACCGGCCCTGCCGGCGAGCTGACCACCCCCGCGAGCCGTTTCTTTTCGTGCAGCACCAGGCGGAGGCCAGGGCTCGCCGGCTCCTTGGACGGCGTGACGGTTACATGGTCCGAGCTGAGGACGTGATCGTCGCGTTCGGACTCGGCCCACGCGAGATGGGGCCTCTCGGGGAGCCCATCGAGGACGAAGGCGCCTTGCAGGTCGCTCTGCGTCTGCTGTTCGTCCCCGTCGACGAAGTCGCCTGCCGTGACCACCGCCCCGGCCACCGGATTCGAGCTCTCGTCGACGACCTCGCCGGTGATCCGGCGGTCGGGGATCACGAGGTCCAGCCGTGCGGATCGCGCCCCCTTGAGCCGCTCGACCCGCACGTCGCGCAGCGTCCGATGCAGCTCGGGCAGATCGACCCGCCAACGCCCCTCCCGCGGCAGGAAACCGGTGAACAGCCCTTTGCCGTCCGAGTCCATGCGGATGGCCGTGCCGCGCGATCCCTTGAAGAATCCCAGGCGCGTGGAGAAAGGGGCGTCTCCCTTGCTCACCCGCCCCTCGACGAGGACCAGAGGGATCTCGCGGACGAGGGTCCGATCGCGATCGAGGTCCACGTCCTCGGAGAGAAAGCTCGCTCCCTGGCTGTCGCGGATGTCCAGCGCATAGAGACCCGGATCCATCCCGCGGCGCGAGAACCGTCCGTCGACCAGCGGACCGCCGGCGGCCTCCCGCAGCTTCCCGAGCGCCAGCTCCTTCCTCATCAGGACCGCTCGCCAGGGCTGTCCCCACGGATCGAGCGCCGGGCTCACCTCGACCTCCAATCGCAGAGGAAGGGTGAGGACCAGAGGCTCCGCGAGCTGGGTCTCCTGGTCTCTCTCGACGATGACGGGCACGAGGGTGGTGGTGGCGAAGCCGGGTTGGCTGACGGAGAGGGCGTAGGAGCCGGGGGCGATTCCACTGAGCTGGAAGAAGCCCTGCGCGCCGGCCGTCGTCGAACGCGCGTCGGCGCGGCGCGGATCCTCCGCGCGCAGGAGCGCAAGGGCGCTCGCCAGGAGCTCGATCCGGCAGAGCCGGGAGACCGGCGCGCCGTTCGCCGTCTCCACCCTGCCGACGAGCGACGAGCCGCGCGCCAGCGCGAGCGCCCCCACGTTCCTCATCTTCCCCGGTGCGACGTCGACCTGCCAGAGGTATTGCGGCGTGAACCCGGAGGCCGCGACGCGGAGATCCCAACGGCCGCTGGGCAGCCGGCAGCGCCACCGTTCACCCTCGGCGCGGCAGGAGACCGTCGAGCGCTGGGCACGGGCGGCCCGGATCGCCGTTCGGCGGCGGCTCGAAGCGGACGGAAACCGCGGAGGGGCCCGCCTCTCCGCGGGGTGGGAGAAGCCTGATCTCGATGCCTCCGGCGCTGCGAAGCACCGGCTTGGCGGGCTCGGCAGACAGGACAGCGGAGCGAGCGACGGCGAGAGCTGCGAAGGCGACCAGCCATGCCATCGCCCGCGCCAGGCGCATACGGCTCCCCGCTGCGAGGCGGCACGCGTTCATCGCCTGTCGGCCGTGCTCCATGCCGCAGTGGCTCCGAGCGCGGGGCAGCTCGCCGTCGCCTTCTTGCCAGGTTCGGGCATTCGCGGAGCATCAAGCTCTTTTTCAATAACTATTGTACGTGCCGCCCAGGTCGAGAGCAACTTTGCGATCAACTGGGATAGAGCGCCAACCGGGATAGGATGGGCTTCGCCCGGAGGCCCGCCATGCCCGATCCAGCCCCGCCGCCCAAGCCCGCGCCGCCGCGCCGCCGCCGGCGCGGCCTGCCGATCCTGCTGCTGATCCTCCTCTTGCTGCTCGGCATCGCCGCGCTCTACGTCTGGGCGGCGCTCCGCTTCTCCTACTCCGACGGCGAGCGCGCCGGCTACATCCAGAAGTTCTCCCGCAAGGGGTGGCTCTGCAAGACCTGGGAGGGGGAGCTGGCGATGGTCACCCTGCCCGGCGCCCTGCCGCAGCTCTTCCCCTTCACCGTGCGCGACCCGGCGATCGCGGCGAGCCTCGAGCGCACCATGGGGCAGCGGGTGGCGATCCACTACGAGCAGCACAAGGGCGTGCCGGGGAGCTGTTTCGGCGAGACCGAGTACTACGTGACCGGGGTGCGGCCGGTCCAGCCACCGCTGCAGTGAGCGGCCCGCTCCGGCCGCTCGCCGGCCGCGGGCTGGGCGCTGGAACGCCGTCGTCCCGTCGCCTGGAATCACCGTCCTCGGCCTCTCCGGCCTGAAACCCCTTGAAGCCAAACGCTCCGCTGCTCCGCCAGGCTGGCGCGGGCGGACACCCGGTTGGCGACTGTTACACTGGCCGTGGGCGGAGTGCCGCGGAGGCGCCCGCGAGCAGGGACCGGCGAGGAGGCAGGATGGGCGAGGCCAAGGGCGGGGGCGAGACAGGCACCACCAACCGGCTGGGCGGGGAGAGCAGCCCGTATCTCCGCCTCCACCGGCACAACCCGGTCGACTGGTACCCGTGGGGGGAGGAGGCGCTCGCGCGCGCCCGCCGCGAGCAGAAGCCGATCTTCCTCTCGGTCGGCTATTCGACCTGCTTCTGGTGCCACGTGATGGAGCGGGAGTCGTTCTCGAACCCGGCGATCGCCGAGCCGATGAACCGCGACTTCGTCAACATCAAGCTCGACCGCGAGGAGCGGCCGGACCTCGACGAGATCTACATGGCCGCCACCCAGATCCTCTCCGGGCACGGCGGCTGGCCGAACTCGGTCTTCCTCACCCCGGAGCTCAAGCCGTTCTACGCCGGCACCTACTTCCCCCCCGAGGACCGCCACGGCCGGCCCGGCTTCCCCACCGTGCTGGCCGGCCTCGCCGAGTCCTGGGCCGGGCGCCGCCCGGAGGTCGAGGAGCAGGCCGAGGAGATGGCGCGCGCCATGCGCCACTACCTCGAGGAGCGGGTGCAGCCCGCCGGGGTGCCGCCCGGCCCCGGCGCCGCCCACCGCGCCGTCGAGTCGCTCGCCCGCCGCTTCGACCGCGAGCACGGCGGCTTCGGCGACGCCCCCAAGTTCCCCACCCCGGCGAACCTGCTCCTCCTCCTCGAGGTCGCGGACGAGGGGGATGACGCGGCAGGCGCCGGCGCGATGCTCGCCGCGACGCTCGACGCCATGGCGCGCGGCGGCATCTACGACCACCTGGGCGGCGGCTTCCACCGCTACTCGACCGACCGCGAGTGGCGGGTCCCCCACTTCGAGAAGATGCTCTACGACAACGGCCTGCTGCTCGAGGTCTACGCCCGCGAGCACGCCCGCACCGGCAGACCCCGAGATGGCGCGGACGGCGCGCGAGACCGCCGCCTTCCTCGCCCGCGAGATGACCTCGCCCGAGGGCGCCTTCTGGAGCGCCATCGACGCCGAGACGGACGGCGACGAGGGGGCCTACTACGTCTGGACCCGCGAGGAGATCGCCGCCGTCCTCGGCGAGGAGGACGCGGCCTTCCTGGCGCCGCTCGCGGGCTTCGCCGGGCCGCCGTTCTTCGAGGGCGGCCGCTACGTGCTCCACCTGCCGCAGCCGCTCGCCGACCTCGCCGGCGCGCGCCGCCTGCCCCCCGAGGAGCTCGCCGCCGACGTCCGCCGCCTCGCCGACCGCCTGCTCGCGGCGCGGAACCGCCGGCCGCGGCCGGCGACCGACGACAAGGTGCTGACCGACTGGAACGGCACGGCGATCACCGGTCTCGCGGTCGCCGGAGAGATCCTCGAAGATCCGGAGCTCACCGCCCGCGCGGCGCGCGCCGCCGACTTCCTGTTGACCCGCCTGCGCCCCGCGGGCGGGCCGCTCCACCACGTCTGGCGCGACGGCGCGGCGAAGATCCCCGCCTTCGCCTCCGACTATGCCTTCCTGGTGCGCGGCCTCCTCGCCCTCCACCGCGCCACGGGCGAGGAGCGTTGGCTGACCGCCGCGGCCGAGCTCAGCCGCGAGCAGCTCGCCCGCCTGCGCGACCCCCAGGGGGGCTGCTTCGTCGCCGCCGAGAGCCCGGACCTCCTCTTCCGCAGCCACGACGTCTTCGACGGCGCCCTGCCGGCGGCCGACGCGATCACGGTCTTGAACCTCGTCGATCTCGCCGAGGTGACGAGACCCGCCCACCCCGCCGCCGAGAGGGGCGCCGAGTCCGCCGCCTGGCTCGCCGAGGCCCGCGCCGCTCTCCAGGCGTTCGCGCCGCTCGTCGAGCGCCACCCGGACGCCGTGCGCACCCTGGCGCTCGCCGCCCGCCGCTACCACCTGGCCGCCGGCGGCGGGCTCGAGCCGGCGATCGACGAGCGCGGCCCCGATGCCGGCCTGCGGCTGATCGAGGAGGAGGCGGAAGAGGTGGTGCGGCTCGGCCTGCAGCTCGGCGAGCCGGGGGCCGACGGCTTCCGCCCCTTCACCCTCGCCCTCGCCGTGGAGCCGGGCTGGCACTTGAACGCCAACCCCGCCTCCGAGCCCTTCCTGGTGCCGACCGCCCTCGCCGGCCGCGGCCTCGAGCTGCGCAACCTGCGCTATCCGGCGGGCGAGCCGCTCCGCATGGGCTTCGAGGAGAAGCCGCTCGCCGCCTACGCCGGGCGCGTCGAGCTCGCCGGCGAGCTCCAGGGGACCGGCAGCCTCGTCCTCACCTACCAGCCCTGCGACGAGACCCGCTGCCTGCCGCCGGTCGAGCGGGAGATCGGGATCGGGTAGGACTCAGCCGGCCGGGTCCCGGGCGAGCCGCGGCGGGGCCGCTGTCGGGATCATTCCGGGGCCGTTGCTATACTGCCCCCTGGGCCCCGCCATGCACCCCCGCTCCATCTCGTCGTCCCCCTCTCGCGCGAGAGCGCTCGCGGCGCTCGTCTGCGCG